>NZ_CP100475.1:0-2435000 GCF_030323245.1 Mesorhizobium sp. C372A
TAGATCCCGCCGGTGTTCCGTTGATCGATAAAATCGAGCTTGCGCTGTTGGTTGTTCTGGTCGCCCTCGGCCGGCGCGACGGAAGCTCGCGTGCCTTCGGTATCTGCTTGCTGAGGCGCCGTCTCGAAAGGTGAACGTCCGCCCTGCCCATTGCTAAGAGCTTCCGTTTGCTGGAGTCGGTTTTCGATGCGGAACAGGACTTGCGACTCGCGCGCTTCAATGGCTTGTTGTGCAAGCCGCTGCGCCTCGGCGGAAACGTCTTGCCCGGGCGCGATGCCAAGCTGGCGCTGGTGCTCGAGAATAGGACGGCCGAGATCCCCGGGCAGCGGCGGTCCAAGCACCGGAGCCTTTGGCTTAATCCCGGAATAGTCTTTAGGCAGCGCTTCGAGTCCCTCGGCGGTCGGCTTGCGGTCGGTGCTGTAAAGCTCTTCGGCCTGCTGCTTCAGGCGCAACGCAGGCCCCTGCAGCGCCATCATCGTGACGCCAAAAACGGCGCCGGAACCAACAGCAGCGATCGCGACGATTATGCCGCGCCTGAACCGCACCGCTCGGCGGGGCGAGGCTCGCAGCTGCAGCTGTTCGGGATTGAGCTTCGGCGGAGCATTCGGATGGGAAGTATCGGTCATGAGCCTCCCCTCACCTGCCAAAACGCGAAAACAGCGAAACCCGCCGCGGCGGTTGCCGACCGTCGGTTCTCGTAATGCGCACCACCTGCTGCTGTTTGGTGCCCAGCCTTAGCTCGGCCGCAGCAAAGAGGCGATCGACGATGTAGTAGTTGCCGTGCATCCGATAGTTGACGAGCTGGTTGTCCCCGTCAGCACCGACGATGAAGAGCGGTGGCGCCTCGCCCTGATCGATGCGCTTCGGGAGCTCTATGTAGACCTTGCTGCCATCATCGAAGGCGCGCGTCGGTCTCCACGGCGGCGTGTCGCCGGTGATCGAATAGCGGAAGCGGATGTTTTCGAGTGCTACGTTCGAGGCCGCGGGCATTTCAGCCTCTGCCTGAGCGTTGCGCCGCCGAAGCGCCACGAGTTGGTCTTCGCTGTAAGTCCAGGAGAGCGCCGCCATGGCAGTTTTCTCAGTGCTTTGAAGCTGCAGGTGATAGGATCGCCTGTCCGTCGTGATGACCAGATTGGTGGCAAGCCCCGGCGCGAATGGCTTCACCAACACATGAGTGCGCTGGTCATCGCCTGAGCCACTAACGGTGTCACCGATCACCCAACGGACCGTATCGCCGGCTGAGACCGAGGTCAGCTTCTCGCCCCGCTGCAATGAGATATCGGTGACGCGCTCCGGCGCGGCGTAGAGCTGGTAGAGCGCGCCGTCGGCAAAGGGGTAAACCTGCACCGCATTGACATAGCCAAACTTGGTGGGTTGTTGCGTCGCCGCCTTGTTGGCATCGGCGACCTGTTCTTCCGGCGAGCGCTTATCTGGGGCGGGCTTGCCGGGTGCGGGCATCAACTGACCAGGCAACGGTAACGGTTTCGGCACTTCCACGACCTTGACCGGCTTCTCCGGCGCCTTCTCGATCGCGGCTGGTTTGAAGTCCTCGTGGTCATAGGAAATCTGAGGCGGCGGCACTGGCTTCGAGGCACAGGCCGAAAGAACCGCAGCAGACGCCGACAGGATCAAGGCAGCACGAAGCAATGGGGCTCTATTTGTCATTGGCGGGCTCCTTAGGGGAAACGGGGGTTGGCGCGGCGCTGTCGAGCTCGCGCGACCAGTCGATGGCGTTGATGAAGACGCCGAGCGGGTTCTTGCGCAGCTGCTCGGTTGTCCTAGGCGGGCGGATGAGGATGGTGAGGATCCCGATCCAGCGCGTCGTGCTGGCGAGGCTGCCGCGCTCGAACACCTGCTCGGTCCATTTGACCTGGAACGAGCTGTCGGAAGCCCTGACCACGCTGGTCACCTGCACTGACACGCTGCGCGTGCCGATTTGGCCGAAAGGGTCGTTCGCCTTGGCATATTCGTTGAGGAAGAGCGCCGCTCTGTCGGTGGCAAAGTCGTAGGCCGACAGCCAATTCTGCCGCACCAGAACCGCATCGGTGGAAACCGAACGAACATTCTGGATGAAGCGGCTGAGATGCCAGGCGATCTGGGCATCGTCGGGCTGGTAGTTTTGGACTGCCGGCGCGACCGCGTGCGCCTCGCCAAAGCGGTCGACCTCGACGACATAAGGCACGACGCGGCCCTGCATCGACTGCCACAGAAGCCCACCGGAAAGCCCCGTCGTCAGAGCCAGGCAGCCAAAGGCCATGAAGCGCCAGTTCTTGGCCTGGACGCGCGCCGTGCCGATGCGCTCATCCCAGAGTTGGCTGGCCTTCTGGTAGGGTGTTACGGGTTCGGGCGTCTTTCCATAACGCTGAACGGGTCGCTTGAAGAGCATCTAGTCTTCCTTGTCATTGAGGGAGGGATTGGCGCCGCTTCCGCCCCGATCTCCATCGCGCACCGCCTGCGTGGCAGCATTGCGATGGGCGCGTGCGGTCTGTTCGGAACGCAGACGCCTTGCCCAGACCGGCGCGGGGTCAGAGGCTGCAGCGGGCGAGGTTCCTGTCTTTGACGCGGTCGGCATGCCGCCGGTCGCGGTCCAGCCGGCATCGCGACCGGCGTCGGCACTACGGCGGAATGGTTCTGCTGCGGATCGCATTCCCCGCATCGCGGCGCCGCTAGCGGCACTCGCAACCCCATGCAGCCCAGCAGCTACCCCGGACAGCCCGGACTCGGGCGATGTCGCGCGCCCCGTCTGCCAAGCGACGGTGGCAGCGGACCCCATGGCGGCGCCGGCACGGACTGCGGCGAGGCCGCCGCCTGTTGCCATGCGCGCGCCGGCAAACGCAGCGCCTCCGGCAACGAGCGTTGATCCAGCTGCGGCCGCCGTTGTTCCAAGTGCCGCGCCGGCGCCAAGCTGCGGCGCGCCGGAAACAAGACCCGAGGCAATCCCGGGGCCGAAAATGCCGAGCCCAAGCAGCGCCAGCGCACCCAGTACCTGAGACATGGCCGCCGCCAGGTCCGGCTCCTGGCCCTGCAGGGCGGAAGCGAACTCGCCAAAGAGCGTGGAGCCGATGCCGACGATGACGGCAAGCACCATCACCTTGATGCCCGACGAAATCACATTGCCGAGCACGCGCTCGGCCAGAAACGCCGAGCGGTTCCAGAGCGCGAAGGGCACCAGGACGAAGCCGGCCAGCGTGGTGAGCTTGAACTCGAGGATGGTGATGAAGAGCTGGATGGAAAGAATGAAGAAGGCGATGAGGACCAGGAACCAGGCCAGAAGCAGCACGAAGATGGTGAGCGCGTTACCGAAGATCTCGGGGAAGCCTACTAGCTGGCTCGCTTGATTGAGGAGCGGCCAGGCGCCCTCGAAGCCGGCCGCGGCAATGCGGCCTGGCCGCAGGAGACTGTCGGCGGACAGGTTGCCGGCCGATGCGTTGATGCCGAGACCGGCAAAGGAGCGGTAAATTATGTCGGCGAGGTTCTTGAAATTGTTCAGGACGAAGGCGAAGGCGCCGACATAGAGCACTTTGCGAATAAGCCGGCCAAGAATGTTGGGCTCGCCGCCGAACGCCCAGACCAAGCCCGCGAGCGTGATGTCAATGCCGATCAGAATGGTGGTGAGAAAGGCGACGTCGCCCGAAAGCAGACCGAACCCACTGTCAATGTAGCGGGTAAAGGTCTCCATGAAGCGATCGATGACTCCGAGGTCGTTCATGTCGCCGCCTTCCTCGTTGTCTTTAAGAACTGCCGCTCAGTTGCCGGGATAAGCCGTGCCGGTGCCCAGGAAACGCTTCGTCGTCTCGCGAGCGGCTTCCTCGGACTGCGCCTTGCGCGCCGCATCCTCGGCTTCGGCCCGGAACTGGGTCGCAAGCAGCGTCTGGATCTGCATCTGCTGCTTGGTCGAAAGCGCGATCAGCTGATTGGTAGCCTGGCTTGCCTCGAGGGCACCTGCCGCGCCCTGACTGCGATTGACGAGATCGGTAAGCAGGTCGCCATCGGCCTGCACGTTCTCGACGATCTGCGACTGCGCGCTCATCGTCTGGCGGAACGCCTGCATGGCGCTCTGCCAGCGCTCGCGCGCGGCGCTCGCCACATCGCTGACCTTGATGGTGGCGTCGTAGCTTTCCGGATATTGCTGGCGCCACTGGTCCTGCAGCTTGTCAAGATCGAAGCTCAGGCCGCTCGCCTGGGTCATCAGACCGTCAATCCGTTGGAGCGAGCCGGTCAGCTGGCCCACGGAAGAGAAATCCAGGCGCTGAAGGTTGCGCGCCATGTTCTGCAGCATGGTCGCCTGGTTCTGAAGCGACTGGATTTGGTTGTTGATCTGCTCCAATGCGCGTGCTGCCGACAGCACATTCTGCGTATAGTTGGACGGGTCAAACACGATAAGCGCATAGGCCGGCTGGACGTAGTCAGCCATCGGTTTGGCGATCAGGGAAACGGTGACCAGGCTAGTAAAAAGGCGGCGTCCGATCATGACGATTGCTCCTTGTTAGGTTGAGGAAATTGCTGGAGAAGCTCGGCAGCCCAATCCAGCCCGCGCGCACTGAAGAAACGGGCGGCAAAGCTGCCCTGCCCTTCTTCGGAAAGAATATTGTCGATCAGGGTCTGCGCGGCCGGGTCGGAGGCGCCGCAAAGCGCAAGAGCGATCGGGCCTAGCCCGAGCTCGAAGAGGCGATTGCCGCGGCGCGACTGCAGATAGTAGTGGCGCTTCGGCGTGGCGCGGGCGATCAATTCGATCTGTCGCTCATTAAGACCGAAGCGCTCATAGGCTGCCCGTGCCTGCGGCTCCACCGCACGATCATTGGGGAGAAAAATGCGCTGCGGGCAGCTCTCGATGATTGCGGGTGCGATAGAAGAGCCGGCGATGTCGGCAAGCGACTGCGTCGCGAAGATGACGGAGACGTTTTTCTTACGCAGCACCTTCAGCCATTCGCGGATGCGGGCGGCAAAGAGCGGGTTGTCGAGATAGACCCAGGCCTCGTCGAGCATGAGCAGCGTCGGCCGCCCGTCAAACCGGTCCTCAAGACGATGGAACAGATAGGTGAGCACAGGCAGCACAGCCCCTTGGCTGTCCATCAGCTCCTGGGTCTCGAAACACTGCACACCCGAGATGGCCAGCCGGTCGTCATCGGCATCGAGCAGCCGGCCGAATGGACCGTCGAGCGTGTAGGGCATCAACGCCGATTTGAGCGCATTGGACTGAAGCAAGACCGACAGGCCAGTCAGCGTGCGTTCCTGCGCCGGCGCGGTGGCGAGGCTGGTGAGCGCCGACCAGATTGCCTCCTTCACCTCCGGGGTGACGGTGACATTCTCGTGGGCAATGAGGCCGGCGATCCATTCGGCTGCCCAGCCACGGGTTGCCTGGTCGTCGATGTTGCGTAGCGGCTGAAAGGCAAGCGCACCATCCGCACCCAGCGGATGGTGGTCGCCGCCCATGGCAAGCGTGGCGACGCGGGCCGAATTGCCTTTGTCGAAGACATAGATTTGCGCGCCAGCGTAGCGTCGGAACTGCAAGGCGATCAGGGCAAGCAGCACCGACTTGCCGGCACCGGTCGGCCCGACAATCAGCATGTGGCCGACATCGCCGATATGGGTCGAAAGCCGAAACGGCGTCGACCCGCTGGTTTCGGCGAAAAGAAGCGGCGGAGCGTGATCGCCGGTGACCTCAGCAAGATGCTCGTTCTCCGCTGGACCTGCCCACACGGATGACAGCGGGATGAGATGGGCAAGGTTAAGCGTGTGAACGAGCGGCTGGCGAACGTTGGCGTAGACATGACCCGGCAATGAACCAAGCCACGCTTCGACGGCATTGATGCTTTCGCGAATGGTGGTGAAGCCGAGCCCGTTGACGATCCGCTCGACGGCGCGAAGCTTTTCCGCGGCGGCTTCACGGTTCTGATCCCACACCGTCACCGTTGTGGTGAGATAGCCGAAGCCGACATGATCGCCGCCCAATGCCTGCAGTGCTGCATCGGCATCGAGCGCCTTGTTGTCGGCGTCGCTGTCGACGAGAGGCACCGGTTCGTTGGTCACCACCTCGCGCAGGATAGCCGCGATCGATTTGCGCTTGGCAAACCACTGCCGGCGGAGCCGAGTCAGCGTCTTCGTGGCTTCCGGCTTGTCGAGAGGAATGAAGCGCGTCATCCACCGATAGGCGAAATCTTGGTGATTGAGCGCATCGAGAATCCCTGGCCGGGTGAGGTTGGGAAAGCCGAGAACGGTGAGCGTGCGCAGATGCTGCTCGCCTAGCATCGGCTCCAAGCCGCCTGTGAGCGGCTCATCGACAAGGACAGCGTCAAGATACATTGGGGTTTCCGGCACGGCGACCGGATGACGGCGGGTCGAGATCGTGCCGTGCAGGTACGTCAGGGTCTCGGCATCGTCGAGCGCGCGCACCTCGGGCACGAATGCCGAAAGAAGATCGAGAACGCGGTCAGTCTCGTCTCGGAACCGGGCAAGCTCCTGGCGCCAGTCTCTTTCCCCTCCCAAGTCATGCGAGTCGACGAGAGCACTTTCCGCGCGCGCCTGGCCATCCGGTGGCGGCATGAAGACCAAGGTCAGATGATAGACGCTCTCGAAATGCGCGACCTTGCCCTCGAAGGCGCCGCGCCGTTCCTCGTCCACGAGCCAAGAGGCGGCGTCGGGAAACATCGAGCTCGGATAGCCCAGCGCTACAACGCGCTCGGCCTCGAAGAACAGCGCCCAGCCAGAGTCCAGCCTCCTCAGCGCATTGTTTGCCCGGGCGCAAACGCCGATGAGCTCAGCTTCCGTCGCGCTTTCAAGGTCGGGGCCACGAAACCGCAACGTCCGCTGAAAGCTGCCGTCCTTGTTGAGGACGATCCCAGGCGCAACCAGTGCTGCCCAGGGAAGATGGTCGGCAAGCCGGTCGGCTTTGCCGCGGTATTCAGAAATATTCAACATTCGAGCCAGCCCTTCTGGCGAAGATGGCGGACAAGCACGCTGGCAAAGTCCGGGTCGCGCCGTGCGGCAAAAACCGCGAGCGTGTGTCCGGCCACCCAAACCACCAGACCGCCAATCCACTGCTGCAGGCCAAGGCCGACTGCGGCCGCCACCGTGCCGTTGAGGATCGCCAGCGCCCGCGGCGCACCGCCGAGCAGGATCGGCTGAGTCAGAGCCCGGTAGACGGGCACCTCCAATCCTTCGATATGCTGCTCTCCGACGGCCATCAGACGAGCGCCCCGCCACCAAAGGAGAAGAAGGAGAGAAAGAAGCTCGAAGCCGCGAAGGCGATCGACAGGCCAAAGACGATCTGGATGAGCCGGCGGAAACCGCCGGCCGTGTCGCCGAAGGCAAGGGTGAGGCCAGTGGTTATGATGATGATCACGGCAACGATCTTGGCCACCGGCCCCTGCACCGATTCCAGGATCTGCTGAAGCGGCTGTTCCCAGGGCATGCCGGAGCCGGCAGCGTGAGCCTGGGCCGTGAGAAGAAGCGCGACGGCGGCGGACGAGAGAAAGCGAATTTTCCTGGGCATGAGACGACCTTTCAAAGCTGCTGGAGTTGCGGAAGGGTGAGCGGGGTGACGGCGTAATCGCCGCTGCCGTCGAGACCCGTGACCTCGGCGATCGCGTCAACGCGGCGCGCGGGCCCTCTTCCGGCAATAAAGATGACCAAGTCGACGGCATCGGCGATCAGCCGGCGGGGAACGGTGACAACGGCTTCCTGGGCGAGCTGCTCAATACGATAGAGTGCGGAGCGTGCCGAATTGGCGTGAACCGTGGCAATGCCGCCGGGATGTCCGGTGTTCCATGCCTTCAGCATGTCGAGGGCTTCCGCGCCCCGCACTTCGCCGACGATGATGCGGTCGGGTCTAAGCCGCAGTGTCGAGCGCACGAGATCACCAAGCGTGACCGACCCCCGCCTCGTCCTCAAGGCAACACAGTCCTCGGCTGCGCATTGCAGCTCGCGGGTGTCCTCAATTAGGATCACCCGCTCATCGCATTCGGCGACTTCTGCCAACAGCGCATTCGCAAGCGTGGTCTTGCCCGACGACGTGCCGCCGGCGACCAGGATGTTACGCCGCTCACGGACCGCCTTCCTCAGCGCATCGGCCTGCAGCGGGAGGATGATGCGATCGGCGACATAGTTGGCCAGCGTGTAGAGTTTTGCTGCCGGCTTGCGGATGGCAAAGCATGGCGCCAAGACGATTGGCGGTAACAGGCCCTCGAAACGCTCGCCTGAGGGTAGTTCGGCACTGACGATTGGGTTGTCCGCATGCGCCTCGGCGCGCACGTGAGAGGCAACGAGGCGGACGATGCGTTCGGCCTCGGAAGGATGCATATGCACGCCGGTATCGACCCGGCCTTCTCCCAACCGGTCGAGCCGCAGCGCGCCATCGGGGTTGACCATCACCTCGATGACGGTCGGATCGGCAAGGGCCTCGGTGATCGCGGGGCCCATGGCTGTGCGCAGCATGGCGCGGCGGCGGTGGTCGGCTGCGGGATGAGAGCTCATCCTTCGCCTCCATTGCCATTGCCGTTGCCAAGCAAGCGCTTCCCGGAGGCGATCTGGCGACCGACCTGCTCGACGAATTTGTCAAAGCGCTCTTGGGCAATCGCCTGTGTCGCCCGATCCGGGACCGGCGTGTGGGCATGAAGCGTAATCGAAAAGCGTATGAAGAGCGCCAGGCTCTCCAGGATCACCTCGACATCGGTTCGGATATGGTCGAGGTCGCGGGAATGACGGTCGAGCCGCCTGCCGTAGCGCTGGTCGAGTTCGTTCTCGCCACGCCGCTCGATGAAGGCCTCGACCGCTTTCGCGACGATCGCCGATTTTGTGGTCGACGGGTTGCGACTGAGGGTTTCCAGCTTCGCGCTTAACGCGGGTTCGAGCAGAAACTGGTGGCGAATGCGATGGGGCTTCATGGGGCTCGTTCCGACTGGCCGGCGCTGATGCGCCGGCGGCGGCAACGAACATCGTCGAGATCCGCAAAATCGCTTATGGGCGTTATCTACCCCGAGATACGCCTGAGCTGCGGAAGCGCTTAGAAGCCGGGGATGATGTCCTTGTCGTCGCCCCTTCCCTCGTTGATACCGTAGGCGCTAGACGCGGTGGAAACCCGGTCCATGACGCGCTTGTCGGCGAGTGCCTCGGCGTCATCGTCCGCCAGATTGAAGAGGTCGTCTTGATCTGGCTCCTGAGAGACGACGACGTGTTCTTCAGGCAGGCCTGGATGACGCTGCTGTTGCACGCCGCCCTCTTCTTCGATTGCCGCGCTGGCGGTTTCGGCATCGGCAGCGAGACGGCGGTCAACACTGCGGACCTGTCCGCTCCAACCGTCCGGGCGCGACGCAGGACAATCCGCGTAAAGACCGTCCCGCAGCACCGGCGCTGGCAGCACCCGTTCGGTGAAATTCGGATCCTGGTAATAGCGCAACTTCTGGGCGCGGATCGGCGGCAACCCGGAAACAAGGATTAATTCGTCAGCTTGCGGCAACTGCATCACTTCGCCAGGCGTCAGCAGCGGGCGAGCAGTCTCCTGGCGACTGACCATGACGTGCGAAAGCCAGGGAGCCAGCCGGTGGCCGGCGTAGTTGCGCATGGACCTGAGTTCCGTCGCCGTACCGAGCGCATCCGATATGCGTTTGGCCGTGCGCTCGTCGTTGGAGGAAAAGGCAATGCGCACATGGCAATTGTCGAGAATGGCGTTGTTCTCGCCATAGGCTTTGGAGATCTGGTTCAAGGATTGCGCGATCAGATAGGCGCGGATGCCGTAACCCGCCATGAAGGCGAGCGCGGTCTCGAAGAAGTCGAGGCGACCAAGAGCCGGAAATTCGTCTAGCATCATGAGCAGTTGGTACTTGCGGCTTTTCTTCGGGTCACCTTCCAGCCGCTCCGTCAGTCGCCTGCCGATCTGATTGAGCACCAGTCGCACCAGTGGCTTGGTGCGCGAAATATCCGATGGCGGCACCACTAGATAGAGCGACATCGGTCGTTCCGCATCCATGAGGTCGGCAATGCGCCAGTCGCAGGCCGATGTTGCCGAGGCAACCGTCGGATCACGATAGAGCCCGAGAAACGACATTGCGGTCGAGAGAACGCCAGAACGCTCGTTCTCTGACTTGTTCAGCACCTCGCGAGCCGCCGAGGCCACGACGGGATGGACCCGAGGTGTGTCCGCCGTGCCGAGGTGGTTGGTGGTCATCATCCGCAGCAGTGTCGCGGTAAACGAGCGTTGCGGATCCGACAGGAAAGTGGCGACGCGCGCGAGCGTCTTTTCTTCTTCCGCGTAGAGCACGTGCAAGATGGCCCCGACCAAGAGTGAATGACTAGTCTTCTCCCAATGATTCCGCCGCTCCAGCGCGCCTTCCGGATCGACGAGAATGTCCGCGATGTTCTGAACGTCGCGGACCTCATCTGAACCCCTGCGCACTTCCAGCAGCGGGTTATAGCGCGCCGTTCTCGAGTCGGTCGGATTGAACAGGAGGCAGAAAGAGAACTTCGACCGCCAGCCGGAAGTCAGCTGCCAGTTCTCGCCTTTGATGTCGTGAATGACGGCCGAGCCGGTCCAGGAAAGAAGCGTTGGAACGACCAATCCCACGCCCTTGCCCGAACGTGTCGGCGCAAAGGCCATGACATGTTCCGGCCCGTCATGTCGCAGATAGTGATCCTTCAGTTTGCCAAGGAAAACGCCGGCCGGCTCAAACAGGCCTGCCTTCTCGATTTCCCGAGCCGCGGCCCATCGTGAGGAACCGTAGGTGGTGACCAACCCCCTCTGCCGCGCGCGCCAGAGGGAGCCAGCTATTGCGGCCGCACACCCCAAGAATCCGCTGGCTCCGGCAAGCATGCCGGCCTTGTCGAAGACCTCAGGCGCATAGGCGTCGAAGTGAAACCACCATTCGAACAGTTTCCACGGCTTGTAGATCGGCCGGGCCGCCGCGGCAAACCATGGCGCGCCAAGCTGCGGCTGATAGTCCAGCATGTGGGCGCACCATTGCGTTGCCGCCCATACGCCAACGATGACGATGGCGAACACAACTACGATCTGGCCGACAAGGAGCTTCGTCGGTGTCACGGGCACAGCCTCCACTGTTTGGTAGTAGATGGAAGCAGCATGACGTGACGTTTCAGAATATCGAAGATACCCAATATACGCGCCCGTGCGATGCAGTGAACGTTGCAGGCTTGGAAGACTGGGGCGCCAAGAAGTGTCATCGCGAAGGGCGACGAGCGAATGACTTGTATGGGCCGGGAGCGGACCGACTGGTTTCGGCCAGCAAAAGCTGTAAGGAGCCTTAAAACGGCGCCTTCGATGCTAAACTGAAAGCCAAGAAATCGTACAGTATGGCCGCGATTTCATTGATCAGCAGTCTGCACGTCGATTTTGAGGAGTAGCCGCTTCTCTGGGCCTGCCCCAGGCACGATTTACCATTTCGTGAACCCGACGCCACCGTCGTAGGTAGCTGGCAGGTACAATGTGCCTAGGCTCATTCGACCACAAGCCCACGAATGCCCAAAGCAAGCGAACACGATACGCTCCAGAGTAGCGTTGTAGTGGTCTACATCATACAAATTTGATTTGCTGTTCAATGCTATGATTGGGTTTGCCCAAGCCCCCGTCTCCTTCCGGGAATGACGCAGCTGAACTCAGCGTCCGAGATCAAGTGCATTCACGGCTCCACTCTGGAAGTGGCGCCGTTTCTGATCCGATCTCAAAGCAGGATCTGGATGGCTCGCAGGTTTCCGGCCGCCTTGTTGGACTGCGTGCCCTATTTCTGAGGTCGAAGCCCGATCACCGCGATCGATTCGTTTACGCGACTTTCGCTCAAGGCCTCTGAGAGTTGCAACGATACGACCAGCCTCTTAGAGCCTTACCGACGCCCTCTTGGCCCATCGGGCTTAGGCATTTGATGAAATTGGTTCCAATCTCCTTTCACGAGGTCCGGAAGTGCTGATGTCGCCTCCTCGGCGAAATCGCGAATGACCTGGTCGTCGCCATCCCACCCTTTAGGGTCTATTTCCAACACGGTTGGTGAATCGGTGACTTCGAAACTCGGATCCGATTTGGAACCTGTTTTGCGAAGAAAGGCCGAGCAACCCTTCACGGGCCGTCCGTCAGATTCTCTCAATTCGAGGTATGGCAGAACGAACAAGCCGCCGCCATGGAAGCCTATCTTTCGGCAGACAAACATCTGTAGGGCCCAAATCCTTGCATATTTCCCAACTGCGTTCTGAAATGTAATTTCGATGCCACTTATTGGCATGAACAGATAGCGACCAATCTTGATTTGGGATCCAATCCTCACCTCTTGAACGATGGAGTTGATGGCACCGTCCGTGTGGATTGCAGCGGCTCCCGCCTGGAATTGTCGCGTCAGCGCCGCCAAAATCGCCGCGGCGACCGCATTGAGCAGGTCTTCGGATCTTGTGCGCTCGGCGCTCTCCTCGAGCTTTCGCTGCGCTTCTGTTGCCGCTGTCTGCTTGAAGTCTTCCAGCGCGGTTAGACCCCGCTTTGAAAGCCCCGATCCTCCACCATTTCGGATGCTCTGGAGCTGGTCGAGGCGCATAATGATAGTGTCCATGGTCGATATCCGCGGAAGCGGGCAGATCATTTGCGTAAGCAGCAGGCGAAGGCCTTCCAAGCCAGGTGCGGCGAGCATCGGGGCATATTTCGGATCGCTTAGGCTCTCTCGAGGCAGCCGAACGCCTGTGAAAAGAAACAAGATGACCTTGCCAAGCGAATAGACATCGGCGGCAGCCGTCACATCGAGCTGCCCGCCGTGCTCGAGCTCCGGCGCCATGAACAGCGCCGGCCCGACAACTTCGCCCGACGGGGTATTGCGTTGTCTACCGTCCTCGATCAGGCAAATGCCGAAGTCAGATATCCAGACTTCATCGCCATTGCCGGTTAGTAGGATGTTGGCTGGCTTGATATCTCTGTGAATGATCGAGGCGTCGTGCGCAGCCTTGAGGCCCGCCGCTACCTGCTTCGCAACGCCGAGAGTGCGCCCAAGATCGCCGACGAACTGGGCCGCCGATTTGCCGAGGTCGCCCCCTTCTGCAACCGGCATGACGATATACTGCTTCGTCCCGTCCTGCGGCTGTGCGTCGAGAGCAGAGTGATCCAGCAGCTCGATCACATTCGGATGCTTCAGCCGCTTGATCGCGTCCACCTCATTGCGGAAGCGGTCGGCCCGCTTTGGGTTTAGAATGCGCTTGAGGGCGAAAGGGCCATCGCCCGGGTTTTGCCGATCGATGACCTTTATGACGTGACCTTGTCCTCCTTCGCCAAGGTTCCCTTCTATCCCCTCCCACCGATTGCCGTAGATTCTAGCCATTCTTCACCCTCAAGCTGCTCAATGCTCGATCACTACTCGCTCGGTCGCATGTTGAGCAAGCTCCAATATCCCAATCCCCCTACAGCAGCGGCCATAAATGCTAATATTCAAAAGCCGGGCTGCCAATTGACACCTGGCCGGACAAGCAGCACAACCGCCGCTTGGGCTTGGAAACTTCTTATGTGGTCCGATTCGGATACCGACGTCGATTTTTTGAACTATTCGGAAGTTGCGGAGATGGTCGTAGACCTTCTCTCTGACCCGAAATTGTTGCCACTTTCTGTCGGCGTGTTCGGCGGTTGGGGAATCGGAAAGTCAACTACACTTCGCCTTGTCGAGCGCGAATTGGACAAGGCTCCGGATCGCTATCTCGTCATCAAGTTCGATGCTTGGATGTATCAGGACTTCGACGACGCGCGCGCCGCGCTGATGAGCGTGATCTCCGGGGCGCTCGTAAAGGCTGCCCCCCCTGCCCTGAAAGACCGAGCGAAGTCGTTGATCGGGCGCGTGAACAAACTGCGGTTCTTGGGCGTGGCGCTTGAGGCCGGCGCCTGGGCTATGGGTGTGCCCACCTTCGGAGCGATCTCCAAAGGTGTGACAGCCGCGGGCGCGCTTTTTTCGGGGTCGGAAGACGACAAAAATCTCGAAGCCGTCAAGGATGCCGCCTCAGACGTAGAGTCACGGGGCGCGTCGCTGTTGCGCGAGCCGGAAGAGAGGGGCCCGCCCGACGAGATCGACGCATTTCGCGCAGAATTCAAAGGTATTCTCCAGGACCTCGGGAAAACGATGGTCGTCTTCATCGACAACCTCGACCGCTGTTTGCCCCGAAACGCCATCGAGACCATGGAGGCTGTGCGGCTTTTCCTGTTCATGCCCAACAGCGCATTCGTTGTGGCCGCTGACGAGGACATGATCCGACACGCCGTCAGTCAACATTTCAACAGTCCCTCGCAGCGCCACATCACCGACTATCTGGATAAGCTGATCCAGGTTCCGGTCAGGGTGCCAAGGGCGGGCATTCAGGAGGTCCGGGCATACCTTATTTTGCTGCTTGCGAGCCGGTCCGATCTGGACGACGCGGCAGTCGAGAAACTACGGCAATACCTCATCGACCGGCTCCGGACCTCGTGGAAGGATGATGGCGACTTCACAATCGAGGAGATGCTGACTCAGTCAGGCGTGCAGGCGTCGAAGGAGCTGGCGGCTGCGTGGGACATGGCCGACAGAATGGCGCCGATCCTGGCTCTGTCGCCCGGCGTCTTAGGCAACCCCCGCACCGTGAAGCGCATGCTCAACGTGGTGAGGATGCGGGCCAACGTTGCTCGTCGCCGCGCGATGCCTATCGATGAGGCGATGATCACCAAACTGGCGTTGTTCGAGCGTTGCACCGACATCGATGCGACGGAAGAGCTCCATAATCTGATCAACGCCAGCCCCCGCGGAAAGCCCGCTGTCCTGGCCAGCCTTGAACAAGCCAAGCCAGGCGAAACGATCGCTGACTTGCCCGAGAAATGGACGAAACATGCGCCATTTCTGATGGAATGGGCGAAGCTGGCTCCTGGCCTGGCTGGTGTTGATCTGCGGCCTGCAGTCTACCTCGCCCGTGAGACTGTTCCGCTTCGCATGCGATCCGGTTCTCTCGCCGGCGGCGCTGCAAAAGCCGTCGAAACGCTCCTTCAGATCCGGTCAGTGTCTTCGCCCGCTGCCAAGGCGGCGTTGGACAGCCTGCAGCCAGGGGACATGATCCTGGTGATGGAAGCGGTCATCGAGGTGATGAGAAAAGACTCTGATTGGTCGCGGGCACGAATGGATTTTCGGGGAGCGACATTGGTTGCCGACAGATCTGCAGCCGCGGCCGAATTGCTCAACCGCTTTTTCAGATCATTGCAGCTTCCAAAGACCCCGGGATGGGTCTCAACGATGCTCAAGGACAAGGCGTGGTGGGAGGAGTGAAAAAAGGGCATGGGGACATCTTCATCAGCTAAGGGGCGCAAGAGCACCAGCCCAATGGTCCCGCCGCACGCCGACGCCAATCCAGGCCAACCAGTGCCTGCGCCAGAGGGACAGCGGTTCCGGGGCTTTCGTACAGAGTTCGGCCGGGCTGTGGCCGGCGCCGGTGGCGGTTCGCTTTCAGCCGCGCTGGGCAAATATGCGCGAAACGCAACAGGAGGTGTCGCAGTCGGGCCGAGGCGGTTTGGTACTGCATACACGGCCGGCGGCGCGCTCGTCGGGGTGCTCAACGATCTTCAGCAAGGCGGGACTGGCGCTGAGTTTGCGGGAATAGACCTATCATCGCTCAATGGCCGTCCCTTGGCCGAGGCGATTCAGGCCATTGCGCAGGCACTCGCCCCGGAGAATGCAGACGCTGACCTCATCCGGATAGCGGTACAAGAGGCCTTGGCCGAAGTGTTGCCCGAGACCGCGTCGTTCGAACCTGCCGACCTTGACGACGATGCGTTGATCGCCGTCCTAATCGAGTTTTTCACGAGGATCATCTTTCAGGACATTGTCAACGACGCGGGCGACGCCTGGAACAAGGCTCCCGACCAGGATCGCACGATAGAGGCGGAGAACGAACTCTTCGACATTATCCATGCCGCGGTCGACCGGCACTTGTCGCCTGCTTTGGCCAACGGGATACAGAACATGACGCGGGCACAAGTTGAGGCGCAAGAGCGGCTAGCCATGGACGCCATCTGGGCCGAATGGGAGGGCAATGAGTGACGCTGTGCCGCTTTTTTTTGGACAAGAAGACTTTTCCCGCCGACTGCCCGCCCAATGAATTGCACGTTCTCCTTTATGGCGGTTCAGCCCCAATTGCAGGCGCCGTCGCCATCGGAAACCAGGTCAAAGACCTCTTTTTACGTTTCGGAGTGCAGCCGTCTGCGACGGCGGTGGATTTTGTATCTATCGCGCTTGCCGTCACTGCGGCCGACACATTCGTGCTGAGAGAGGACGCCGCGGACAGCTGGAGCAGGGATATCGAAATCTGCCTGCCGCTGAGAACTCCAGGACCGTGGAATGCGGTAAAACCCCGGCTCCAGCGTCTGCTCAGTTTTCTGAGCGGCGATCAGTGGCGTTTTCACTTTGAAGGCGGCGGAGAGGCTCCTCCCGTTCCCTCAGTCATCCGGCAGCATCAAAGTCGGATAAACCTTGTTGCCGGTGATCTCGTTTCTCTGTTCTCAGGCGGTCTGGACAGCACCATTGCTACGTTCCGCCTCGTCGAGGACAGCGCCCGCCCGATCCTGGTATCTCATGCCTACACCGGCGACAAATCGGTCCAAAACGGCATCGTTGGACGCTTGCCGCAGACCCTTCAACACGTATCGGTCAATGCCTGGCCAAACTCGGAGCGCACGTCGGAGATATCGATGCGCTCCCGAAGCTTTCTCTTCATAGCTATTGCTGCATTGGTTTGTGACGTGAAATCAAGGCTGGTTGGCGGCCGGCCGATCCCGCTGCAAGTCCCGGAAAACGGTCTGATTGCACTGAACGCACCACTTACGCCGAGACGGATCGGGTCGCACAGCACGCGGACGACGCATCCTTTTTTCTTAGACGGCGTCCAGGCTATTTTTGGGGTGGTCGGCATTCCGGCTACGATCGACAATCCATATGCGACCTGGACAAAAGGCCAGATGGTGCGATCGGTGAATGGCGTACAGCTTTTCCAAGCCATTGCCTCGGAAACGGTCTCGTGCGGGAAATGGAAGCGGGAGGGCCAACAATGCGGCCGCTGCGTTCCCTGTCTCATCAGGCGCGCGTCTCTCTACGAAGGCGACGTGGATGACAGGACACTCTACCAATCTGCCAGCCTTCTCGACGTGATGACCGTCGAGGATACTCGTGACGACCTGGTCGCCATGCTTACTGCCGTCAAACGCCTCGACGGTGCGAATCTTGACGCCTGGGTCGCCCAGTCAGGGCCTCTGCCTGCCGATATCGATCGCCGATCGGCCCTTGTCGATGTCCATCGACGCGGTCTAATGGAGGTCGGCAGATACCTCACGGACAGTGGCTTCAAGATGTGATCGATTTTCATTGCCATCTCGATCTCTATCGGTATCCCGAGCTTGCGGTCGAAGATGCGGACAAATCAGGGGCCTATGTCCTCTGCGTGACCACGACGCCAAAGGCGTGGAAGTCAACGTCAGCATTGTGCGCGAACCGGGCACGAATCCGCACAGCCTTGGGACTGCACCCCGAGCTCGCCCTTGAGCGCGAGGGGGAATTGCCCCTGTTCAGGCATTTTGCATCCGAGACAAGGTACTTTGGCGAAGTCGGCCTCGATGGCTCCGAGCACCTGCGAACCTCGAAGGCGGCTCAAGAGCGGGTTTTCTCCGCTATCTTGGCCATCGCAGCTGACCTCGGCGGCAAGATCCTGTCTATTCACAGCCGCCGAGCCGCTGACGAGGTTCTGGATTGTCTATCCAAACAGGCCGCGGCCGGCATTCCCATCTTGCATTGGTTCAGCGGATCTCAACGACAGCTTAGGCGGGCGGTCGACCAAGGGTGCTGGTTCAGCTGCGGCCCTTCCATGTTGAAGTCAGAAAATGGGAAGGCGATTGCAAGAGCCTTGCCGCGCAACCGCGTTCTCACGGAGACCGACGGTCCATTCGCTCTAGAAGGCAGCCGGCCACTTCAGCCAAGGGATTCCTGGCAAGCATTGAAGATGCTATCCGACATCTGGCAAATCCCCGAAGCGGAAGCCGCTGGAATTCTCAAAGACAATCTCGTGGCGCTGACAACGGGAAAGTCCTAACGGCGGACGGCGCTTTGGTCGGCCACTTCGAGGCTGAGCGATCTGCTTGCTTTTACCTCGCCGATGCGGGAGCTTTTGGGCCGGAATCCGACTGTCTGCTTATGGCTGCGGTTCCGGCTAAAGCTGCCGGTTTGCAGCCGACCCGATTGCGGCCGTCAGCGCCTCGCTTCCGCAACGACTGCCTCTGGCCCATACCTGATCTCCGGAACGTTCGCCTCACTGCAGGCTAGCCTTAAAGAATTCGCAGACTAGCGGGCAGGCTCAGAGGCCTGAGCACGCTTCCGCAACAGCCTAAGAGCCTTGCCATAACCTGTGTTTGATAGCCGATATCGCCTTGTTCCCTTAACGGGATCAACCTCGATCTCGTAGTACGCGTAGAAGTCTTGATTGAAATATCGACTGACGTTGTCTTTATGTTTTTGCGACTTTTCAGGCAGCAATTCGTTGATGACTTTTGCGATCTCCGACGTCGTGAACGATGGGCGATTCTCGTCATCCGCCCAGCGCGTCAGAAGGGCGATGAGAATTGCCTCTTCAAGTTTGAACCTAGGTTGCTGGCGTAGCTTTGGCAGCCATCTGTTTAGATCGGGTTCACCGAGAGGATCGCGGCCGACGTCGTTTTCGATTTCCTTGAGGTATTTCGATAGATCACCATCGTTTTCCCAAACGACGGTCCTCGGGTGCTTGGCAATGACCTCAAGTCCCATTCGTTTCTGCTGCTCGTCCCGGGATCGGAATCGAGCTATATCGTCGACATCCCCTGACCGACTACGTTTTACCATTCGGGCAAACCGCGCTGCCTCGGAACCGCTAACAAAAACAATTCGGAATTGCTTTCCATATTCACCAAGCTTTTCTACCAGCCAGTCGATCTCGCCGATCGATCGGAAGCCCGATATCACGCATGGGGATTCAAAGTCGGCCTCCAGATACTTGGCGATCGCCACGGCGGCGATTTCCGGCTTCTCTATCAGTGCCTGCTCCGCGAAATCACCTATTGAGATATGATCCGGAACATCGTGCCGCATGTAGTAGGCTAGATGCATGAAGTCGCTCGCCTCGACGTGAAGATAGTCGAAGGACCTAGCTAGGTACTGACTGGCCGTAGTCTTCCCGGCACATGTGTACCCACAAACTATGTAGTTCGTGTCTCGTTGCAAAGGTAGATGACGCTGCGGCGTGGGGATTCGAAGGAGTTTCCGTTCTTTGAGGAACTGGAAAAGCTTATTGAACGCCTTACGTCTAAAGTCGTACTTGTTCGCTTCGACGGTCGACAAACTCCCAAGCGGCCCCGACGCTCCGTCAGGCACAAACCACTTATTGAAGGTCTGGTTATCCAACCATGGATTGATGACATTCGTCGTGAATGTCTTTTCTTGTTTGACGATTTCTCCCGACTGATCGCCTGTAAATACAATATAGTCACCTACTTCCCACAGCTTCCTATAGTAGGAAGGGATGTGGAGCAGTACATCCGATCTAACAACTGCTCTCCGATTGCCGCCCGCTGCCTGGACTGACGCGTCTAGGGAACTGAACGTGGTTTCTCGCATCCAATACTTCACATCGAGACCAGGAACCTCCTCCGTTGGGGAACTGAGAGCGTCGACTGTCACAGACGTATCTTCGAGAATGAAAAAATGGCGGGGCGACAAGATTCTCGCCTTCCGCGCTTGTTGCACGGCACTTTCGTAGCTGGCCTTGAGCAGATCTTCGCGTGATTGCAGCCGAGGCTCTGTGTAACCAGCATGGTAGGTACGCTGATGGAAACCAAGGACGTTGATCGGCTCGCCTTCTGCGAGATAACGTGCGTGCGCCAATTTCGTTAGATTTGACGTGAAGAATGTCAGTGCCAGCATCTAAGAACTCGTCATGCGTCTTCCGCTGTTTTTGGGAACGGTCAAAAAGATATCAGCGTCAAGCTGCTCACTGTGAGCATAAACTCGTTTGAGTGAATCCGAAGAGGCAAAGAAATAGAGCAAAGGACCGAGGCTCGACATGCCCACACAATCGACGCCGAGTTCGCGTAGCGCTTTGGCTGTACGATCGATGTGCGGCGCGTACTCCGCGCGTTCGAGCCTTTTCCATTCGGTTTCCTGCATCGCACTGATCGCTTGGCAAAACGACGGATAGTCCCGCTCCATCAACGATGCGAGAACCTCGAATACTGCCACATAAGCGGCTTCGAACGACTTGGCCGAAGGCAGGGGGGTCGACCGGCGGAAGAAATCGATCTCTTCTTCCTGACTTTTAGGTTCGCATTTACGAGGTAAGCATAAACCTAGCGGCCATTCTGGGAGATTTTGGCGGTGCAGTTGAAGTGGCAAGGCGCCGGAAGCACCCATCGACGAAGGTACGAACTGGTGCGAAAGGCCGCCTACGATGCCTAAGTCGAACGCAAAGCCTCCATAAAAATAAGTTGATATCCCGACACCAGAAGTTCCGCCCCGGCGTGAGAGCCTAATCAGATCCTCCGTTCGCGCCGTTCGACGATTGACTTTGAGTAGGCCCTCAATACACGCAAGCTTAATGGCTGTACCCGAGCCCATCCCGAAATGGGTGAGCAGTGAGCCGGTGATCTCGAATGTCCCCGAGCTGGAGAGTTCTAGTTGTTGCTTTACATGTTCCAGTTGTTGGCGGAGGCGCTCAATCTCCTGCTCATGCATTGGCTTCTGCCTGCGATCAAGCACCACTGATCTCTGCGAGGATGTCGTTTTGATTGCCGCAGTAGGGCCCTCAACGGCGAACCCAAGACCCCCATTTTTCCTCGAAGCCCCCGCATGCATGGAGATCAGCCCAATGTGGACGCGCGGACTGATCTCGATGTTAACCGTCGGCACTATTATCCCAGCTGTCATTGAAGTAATCACGGTACTTGGTGGCGAATGGCTTGTCTGCAACCACATGAACGGCAGGCGCGTGTTTACTCTTGTCGCCGTCAAAAACAGGGCCGCCAACGAAAGCGCCGTCGACCATGACAAAGCTATGGCGCGCCTCATGGGGAAAGCGCTTGATTGCAAACCGGCCTTGAAATTTGTGTTTCAGCCGATCGATTTGTACAGACCTCGCATTGTACCGATTCTTCGCGTCCGGTGACATGAAATCATCGGTGGGGACCAGAACTTGGACTTGGAGTCGTTTGTTCGAATGAAGCCGGTCAAGCAGAACATGGTCGTCCGCGTCGGCATCCATAAAGTCGTCGATAAATCGCGTGGCCGAAGCACCCATGACTTTCACGGTGTCGCGGGCACCGGACAGTAGAGGCCCGTAGTAGGACTTTTCGTGTCTGTTCTCAAGCAGAGCCTCTACGCCCATCGCCCGATAATGCTCAAGCTTATTAAAGGCCGTGACCTGCGTGATAAGGCTGAATACATAGAGGACCAAGCCGGAAACCAGGCCGCTCACGATGCCCATCATTCGAGGATCATCGGTGTAGGTCAGCCAATACCAGGAGCCTACGGTCGAGATAAGACAAAATGCGACCAGGATCATCCACAATGGCACAACTGCAGTCAGTTGCTCGAATGACCTCATTTAGGCACCCCGATATAAAGCAACTCTCGTCTTTTCGATCTGCTAAGGGCGTGGCTGTGTTCGGTTGAATGGACCGATACGTTGGCAAACCTGCTCTCGAAGAACTCGCGAATGCTGGTTTCGTCTGGGTATGCCGCCTTCACATAGGAGAGCACCACCGTCGAATCCTTGTTGCGATCGATGAGGTCGAAGAGCTTTTCCTTGAAATGCTTCTTGCGGGACCAATCGGTAAAGTGCTTTGGCTCGGGCATCATGCCGATACTAGAGGCCGGCTCGATCAGATTTGACCACTCACCGTACTTCGAAAGGCCTTCCAGGAAGTGGTACCGCCGCCAGTAATTGTCCCTGTTGCGCCGTTCATCCTCCGCGACATACGGCGGGTCTAAGTAGACTAGGTCGTATCCGGGCTGCAACAGAGAGACGTCACCCGCAGGAAGTACGGTAACAGGGGGCAGGCGTTCCCTGCGATATGCAAGCAGCTCGGCGAATCCTTGCAACATGTGCTCCCGGAAACTCTTTTCCCAGGTCGTTGCGTTACCGAAGGATCGCTTGACTTCGCTTGCCGTTCTGATTGCGAGATTAGGCCGGTGGAAAAGGTTGAATGGCCGCTTCTTCAAACACGACTGATACAGGAGATAGAACAACAATGATCTGTCGGCGTCGGAAATCGTCATTTCGCCAATTAGCGTTGCAAAGCCATCGATCCATTCATTTTCCGGTGGAAGGAAGAAGATGTTCTCGAAATTTTTGGCAACCGTGCTTCTGATGGGCCGGACCGCATTGATGATAGAAATCAAGCGCTGTGCGGTGATCGTAGCGTCTTCCGTTAATAGCGTCCTGGCCACGTGAGTATTGAAATGGAAAGCGTCATGGTAGACGACCCGTTTCCTCATCGCCCGAAAAAGCTGAGATACGCTGCCGGTGCCGCCAAACGCGTCAAGTACCCTGTCAAATTCCAGCAGTTTTACGCTATCGAAGACCCAGGGAAGAAGCTTTCGCTTACTTCCATAGTACCGGGTCGTGGGGAATCGCGAAATCGAAGTCGTCACGGGCTCGATCGCGTAGACCTGCGAGGCAGATGGCGTAGCCGACGAAACGTGTTCTGGTTTCAGTTTCTGTTTTTGCATGCCGCACAATATCCGGGAACGAGCGCCAGCATAGATGGCGTCGCAGTGAAATCACAGCATAATCGCGCCGCAAAGCAGCAATCGTACGGCTGAATTGCATGGAGCCATCTGTATAGAGCGTTGGCTTCTGGCTGCGCACTAACGGCATATAAAAGTGGCTTGATGGTCGTCTGCTTTCGGGAGCGTGCCGCGGAGGATGTAACTTCCGCGATTAGGCGCTTTGCGGTCCGTCAGGAATGTCGCGCACGCCCTGCGCCTGGCACCACTCGAGGAACTGGCCGACATCCCAGCTTGGCAATGGAAGTCGTCTCCTTCGAACCGTGGTTCCGATGGCCTTTCAATCAGCGATTGCCGGGATCATGCTTGCCGCAGACCTGGTCAAGCATAGTGCGGGTTTTCCGATGAGTCCGACGACCAGCACTCGCGTGAATCTACCGCGCCCCCTTGGTTCTTACCTCCATGATCCGAAAGCCAAAGATTCCAGCGGCCGCTGCATCTGCAGCGATGAGGATTTCGTTGCCGCCTACAGGCTGAAATACGGCTGTGCCGTTGAACAGCTGAGCAATGGGTCCGCCTAAGAAAGATCTGAAGTTTTCGTTACCGCGGACGGCGCGCTGTCAAGCGCTCACCGATGTTTTCGACCACGATCGAGTGCCTGATGACAGTGCGGGGCGGATACTATGACACGCTCGGCCCGCTGCTTGCCAATGTCAGGCCCAGCACCCACGACAGAGATCCTTGAGCGACGGCTCGCCGTTAACGTTTTTTGTACTGTTATCTAGGTTCGACCATATTCGTCGTCGAAGCGAACGATATCATCCTCGGCGAGATAATCGCCGCTCTGCACTTCAATGATAACCAGGTCAATTCTGCCTGGGTTTTCGAGCCGATGCTTATGGCCGCAGGGGATGTAAGTAGATTCGTTTGTCCCCAGGAACAACTCCTGCTCGCCATTGACGATTTTGGCGGAGCCGCTGACCACGACCCAGTGCTCCGAACGATGATAGTGCATCTGCAGGCTCAACTGGCGACCGGGCTTCACCTCGATGCGTTTGATCTTGAAGCGCTCGCCTTCCTCCAGAACCGTATAGGTACCCCAGGGCCGGTGTACCGTGCTATGGACCAGATGAGCTTCATGTCCCGAAGCCTTGAGGCCCTCGAAGAGCTTCTTAACGTCCTGAACGCGGTCGCGGGATGTGACAAGCAAAGCGTCCGGGGAATCCACGATCACCAGATCGCTTACGCCCACCGTGCCGATGACGCGCTTGTCGGAGCTCACATAGGTGCCGGTCGTGTCGACCATGTGCACATCGCCGCGTATCCTGTTCCCGCTTTCGTCGGGGGCGATCAAATCGGCCATTGCGTTCCAAGATCCGATGTCGTTCCAATCCATGTCGCAGGGAATCACGGCAAGTCTGTTAGTCTTCTCCATGACAGCGTGGTCGAGCGAGATTCGCGGCGCGGAACCGAAATGCTCAGGCGCGAGTTCGATTTTGGCAAAGCCTTGGCATTGACTGGCGCGGCCGTTCTCGTAGCTGTCGGCGACGGCCTGGAGCACCTCGGGACAATGCAAAGCCATCTCGTCGAGCATGGTTTGCGCACTGAAGCAGAAGATGCCGGCGTTCCAGAAGAAGCGTTGAGACGCGACATAGGCTTTGGCTGTATCCAGATCCGGTTTTTCAACGAAACGGACGACGTTCTCACCATCTGCTTCGATGTAGCCGAATGCTGTGTCCGGTCTGGTTGGGGTGATGCCCAATGTGGCGATCCGCCCGAGCTTCGCATGTTCCATGGCCAGGCCCATGACGTCTAGAAACGCAGGCAGGTTGCCAATCAGGTGATCGGCCGGGAAGACGCACAGGATCGCGTCAGGGCCTTGCGTTGCCCTCGCATGGATCGCGGCTGCAGCCACGGCGGCGGCCGTATCCCGAGGTTCGGGCTCGAGCAGAAAGGTGCGTGGCAGGACCACGGAATCCAGTTCGTCAAATTCGTCCTTGGTCAGGAAGAGGTGTTCCCCGGATGTCACAGCGACGAGTTCCACGACACCTTCTATCGAAGCGACGCGCAGCACAGTGTGCTGAATGAGAGAATATCCATCCGCTACTTTGAGGAAAGGTTTGGGGTGCGATTGCCTTGAGGCGGGCCATAGCCGCGATCCGGCTCCGCCGCTGATGATCACGGGAATGACTTTCATAACCAACCTCAATCTCGTCTCTGGAGTGATCGCCCGCGTTGTTTCGAGCGTCAGCGTCACGATCGCCGTCGCTCTGGCTTGTCTGCGGCCGCGCGTAACAGCGAAGTTCTGGTGCGTTGCAGGCGGCGTCAGATGACGACGCTATCGGTAATGTACGACGCCTCCACTGATGCCTGTTGGTTGCCTCTGCCGAATTGCGCAGGTGGCGGGTCTTAACTGAGATCAGAGACTTGGCTGTCTTCTATCAAAGTCAAACGACTTGGCTCCTTCAGATCGAATTCAATTACCCGTGGTGCGAATAGACGTGCATATCGTGTAAAGGCGCTCGTCGGGGGAAACCGAATTACGGTATCGCAGCGCGCGAGAAGATACATCTCAACGAGGGCGGAAATTCCGCCGTCAATCCCGAGTGCTGCAGTGTGTAAGGGGCCACCTTGATTGGATCCGAAGTGCTTCGGGACAGTGAGCAGATCGGGAAACCTGGCCGCCAGAAGATCCAGTATCCGCGCGCTGTCCGTGCATAAGAACAGCCGCACAGGCCTGGGGTGCGGTAACGCCTTAGCCTTGTCAATTGCAGCGCACACTTGCCGAACGGCGAGCTCCGGATCGGCCCAGTAGGGCGCATGCTCCATGATGTCTTCACCGTTACCGTGCCGAACATGAATCCCGATGATGCTGCGCCCCTCAAAACATTCCTGATAAATGGCATCTATGCGGGCTTGAATTTCTGGCCGAGGCTGGACACTCTGGAACACCTGCCGCTCTGCATCCTCATCGCACCGCCACATCAGACAAGCGTCACACACTACTGTGTTCGCTTCGACATCGTGTTCGGCCTGAAAGAGCTCGCCCAACTCATCGCGCTCTTGGAAAATCTGCTCATCTGGCCGGTAAAGGCACTCGATCGCCGGCCTGTTCCACCACTCCGGGAAGAATGGACCAGGGAAGGAAACGTCGTTGATCCGGTCGTCGGAAATAGCCGGCACGCCAGCGATGTCATTGATCGGCTGGAAGAACACCGGAAACGCATTTGTGAAGGGTTGGTCGAGGTAGCAGGCCCCCCGCCAGTCGATGACTAGAGTTCGTCCCGACCGCTGCGCGTAGCGCCAAGCGGCCGCCAACGACCACAGACAATCACCGAACCCCGTACGCCTCCGAGAGACGACGAACCGGCGCTTTTCCAATCCACTAACATGCATTTTCGGAAATCTCGTTTCGGAGAGGAGGTTGCATCCGGCTTGGAATCCTTAGTCGACACTAGTAGACCCTGACGCCGGGCGCTTGGCAGAGGCCGGGCCGTAGGGCAGAAGAGCTCCCTCAGCACTGCCCACTTATCCCTCTCGCACAGCTTGAAGCCGATGCCCTCGCTTCCGGTTCAGCCTTCTCTAATGGGCTTCCGCGGCATATGTAAAATCTATTGAGTGGATGCCGGCCATCCATGTGTTGGATGCCATGATGAAGGGGCTCGGCTGACGCGGGCCCGGCCAATAGAGCCGAAACAGCCGGGAAACGCTGCGACACTGCCTGCCGAAGCAAATCATTCCGTCGACGCCAGACGCCAAGGGTGCAAGGCTGCATACAGCAACCGGTACCGGGCGAGATGAGGTCGACAGCTCGACGCGCCTGGAACCAGCTGATCGACAGAATCTGCAGTCTGCTCCCAAAGTTCTGCACGACCTGTGCCGGATGCTGTGGTGAGGGCTCGCGGCCACGAACTTTGTCCTCGGTCCGAACGGAAGCTCGGGACCTACGACTCCGGGCCGGCGATGCGCCCCGGCTGCTCGGTCAGACCATCCATTCTGTGGATGCACTTTATCCAAACAATCGATTTCACTGATCCAAACAATTCCCATTAGAAGACGCTGAAGCAAGAAAGAAGGCGTCCTCACTCGCTGATAGATGAGCAAATCAGCTGCAAGGTGCTTGGAGTACAGTCGCTCGCGGCGTGAGCTGAGCGGCACTCTGACCGCATGTACGAATCCCAGTTAGCGGCGCAACTCTATTTTGCTGTGACTCCAAGCAAGAGCAGGTGTGCTCGGCTGGCAGACTGTCAATGACGAGCTTCGCGCCGCATCTGTCGAAGTGCTCCATAGGGCACGGGGCGGGCCGCACATTGTGTCGGCGTGGCGACCCGGAGCCGAAACTTTAAGCTTTAGATAGAGCAGGAATAGAATGGGCGATAGCAGAAAAGTTGCTCTTATTACGGGCATAACTGGACAGGATGGTGCCTATCTTGCCCGTCTTCTTCTCAAAAAAGGCTACATCGTTCATGGGATTAAGCGACGTTCCTCTTCCTTCAACACGGGTCGTATCGAAGACCTCTACCAAGACCCGCACGAATCCGATCCGCGCCTGATCTTGCATTACGGTGACCTCACTGATTCGACTAACCTCATCCGCGTGGTTCAGGAATCTCAGCCAGACGAAATTTACAACTTGGCTGCTCAGAGCCACGTGCAGGTGTCGTTCGAAACACCTGAATACACAGCAAACGCGGACGGTATCGGTACATTGCGACTTCTTGAGGCGATTCGCCTGCTCGGTCTGACGGACAAGACCCGCTTCTATCAAGCCTCGACTTCGGAGCTATACGGCCTCGTGCAGTCCGTACCGCAGAACGAAACGACGCCCTTTTATCCGCGCAGCCCTTACGCCGCCGCCAAGCTCTACGCCTACTGGATGGTCGTCAATTATCGCGAGGGCTATGGTATGCACGCTTCCAACGGCATTCTTTTTAATCACGAAAGCCCCCTTCGTGGCGAAACTTTTGTGACGCGCAAGATCAGCCGCGCTGCCGCTGCTATCTACCTGGGCAAGCAGGACAAGCTTTATCTCGGCAATCTCGATGCTCAACGCGATTGGGGCCATGCGCGTGAGTACGTGCGAGGTATGTGGATGATGATACAGCAGGATCAACCGGATGATTACGTGCTGGCTACGGGCAAAACGACTCCTGTCCGCCAATTCGTCGAGTGGGCTTTCGAAGATATCGGCGTCGAGATCGAATGGCGTGGCAAGGGTGTCGGCGAAAAGGGCTATGATGTAGCGAGCGGCAGATGCCTAGTCCAAGTGGACCCACGCTACTTCCGCCCCACGGAAGTCGATCTTCTCCTGGGTGACGCTACCAAGGCGAAGGAGAAGCTCGGCTGGGTGCATGAGACATCCGTGCGCGAGCTTGCTGCGGAAATGGTGCGCGAAGACCTGAAGGTCATGCAGACATCTGTAGTCATGAAGGAAGCGTAATGTATGATCTGAACGGAAAAACCGTGTGGGTCGCTGGCCACAAAGGTATGGTGGGCAGCGCTGTTGTACGCCGACTCGCGTCTGAAGACTGCAAAGTTGTGGCCGCCCCTCGGGGAGAGCTAGACCTCAAGCGACAGACCGAGGTTGAAAACTTCGTGGCAGTGATGAAACCGGACGCTATCATTATGGCGGCGGCAAAGGTAGGTGGTATTCTCGCGAACGCCACCTATCCGGTCGACTTTCTTTACGACAATCTGATGATCGAGGCCAATATCTTCGCGGCAGCCCACGAAAACAATGTCGACCGCGTCCTCT
The DNA here is from genome assembly GCF_030323245.1 of Mesorhizobium sp. C372A. Lineage (NCBI taxonomy): Bacteria > Pseudomonadati > Pseudomonadota > Alphaproteobacteria > Hyphomicrobiales > Phyllobacteriaceae > Mesorhizobium > Mesorhizobium sp. C372A. Next base: position 28,471 of record NZ_CP100475.1, read on the forward strand.
TCCTCGGCTCGTCTTGCATCTATCCGAAGATGGCACCACAGCCCATTCCTGAAAGCGCGCTTTTGACCGGGCCACTAGAGCGCACCAACGAATGCTACGCCGTCGCCAAGATCACCGGCATCAAAATGGCTCAAGCCTATCGCGAGCAATATGGGCGCGATTACATCTCCGCTATGCCGACGAATCTCTACGGGCCAGGCGACAATTATGACTTGCAGTCAGGCCACGTCGTCCCAGCGCTGATCCGGAAAGCGCATGAAGCTAAGCTCATAAGTGATAAGCAAATCACCATCTGGGGCACGGGCACACCACGTCGGGAATTCATGCACGTCGACGACTGCGCCGACGCATTAGTCTTCCTTCTGAAGAACTACTCTGACCATGATCACGTCAATCTCGGCTGCGGACAGGACATCACGATCCTAGAGCTGACAAGAATGATCTGCCGTGTAGTCGGATTTACTGGGGAGATTGCGCATGATCACTCTAGACCTGACGGTACACCGCGAAAGCTGATGAGCGTCGACAAGCTGCGCACTTTGGGATGGGCAGCAAAGATCACTCTCATGGAAGGCATCGAGAGTGTCTATCATGCATTTCTAAACGGGAGCTACACCGAACGGCGATAGATAAGAGGATTTGCTGCGTCTCAGGCCTGTACGCGCTTTCGGGACCCAGAGCTAATGTAGACTGAGACAATCACTCGATGGCGATAGCGCTCATGTGAGCCAGCCGCGAGGAGCCCCGCCGGACCCGGACCCCATCCGCTCCAACCTCGTCCTTGAAGGTCACGGTGCGCTGCCCACGCCGACGCCGACTGCGTCAATCCTCACAAGGGTAACCGTCGATAACCGAACGCGTCTACGGTAACCGAATGTACTTCTTGTTCTCGTCCGAGGGATCTGTCGATGGGCATTCCGGACGAGCCAAAGTTTGAGCATGTTACCTTCAAAACCCGGTTAGCAACGTCGGATTTGGTATGAAATTCGGAACAAGTGGATTACGGGGCCTGGCGACAGAATTGGCAGGAGCCGCCTCTGCTCTATATGCAACGGCATTCGCGACATTCCTGCTGGAATCCGGCCTGGCCAGAATTGGCGACGAGATACTCATAGGGCGCGACTTTCGCGCCTCGAGTCCGGCCATCGCCGCCGTCTGTGCGGCGGCACTGTCCGCGCTCGGCTTCATCGTAGTCGATTGCGGCGCAGTCCCCACCCCTGCCCTGGCACTGTATGCTCAGGCGCGTAAGAGTGGTTGTTTGATGATCACAGGCTCGCACATTCCGGCCGACCGTAATGGAATAAAATTCTATCGACCCGACGGTGAGATCGACAAGGGTGATGAGCGGGAGATAACGCGCATCGCCTTGCAGTTGGAGAAGCGCGGATACGTCCTTGAAGGTGCTGTTGCACGTCGGCAGCACCGGGAGGCCGAATGCAAGGCCTTTTTCATGGCGCGCAATCGAAAGCTTATGGAGATTAATGCTCTAAAGGGCTTAACGGTGGGCGTATATCAGCACAGCACAGTCGCGCGCGATCTCTTGGTTGACATTCTCTCATATCACTGTGCGACGGTCGTAACCCTGGGACGTTCGGAAGGTTTCATTCCTGTCGACACTGAAGCGGTCTCTGACGAGACTGCTCAACAGTTCAAGCTCTGGGCCAAAGAGCATCGGCTTGATGCGGTCGTCTCGGCAGATGGCGATGGTGACCGCCCACTGGTAGCTGACGACCACGGAGACCCCCTTCGCGGTGATTTGTTAGGCCTGATTTCGGCGAACTTCCTGCAAGCGAAGGCAGTCGTCACGCCGGTCACATCAAACTCTGGTATCGAGACCGCAGGTTCTTTTAAAGTCGTGCGTACCAACGTTGGATCGCCATTTGTTATTGCTGCCATGCTCGATTTGGTTGCGTCGGGTCACGAGCGCGTGGTTGGTTTCGAAGCAAACGGTGGTTTATTGACAGGCACGGACTTTGACCCGAACGGAACTAAACTGCCGGCGCTACCTACACGCGACAGTTTTCTCCCCATCCTCGCGGCACTTTCCCTTGTTAATACAAGTGGGCAGCCACTGTCGGAGATTGGCCGTTCCTTTCAATTGCCGGCGGCGGCGGCGGATCGCTTGGAAAATTTTTCCGTCGAAAGCAGCACTCGCCTCATGACATACCTTCGTACAGCGGAAACTAACATCGCCGCCTTCGTCGGGTCGATTGGAGTGGTAAGCAAGGTTAGCGATGTTGACGGACTTCGTATCACTCTCGCGGATAAGCGTGTCTTGCATTTGCGTCCATCCGGAAATGCCCCGGAAATGCGGTGCTACGTCGAAGCCGAAAATCGGGAGGATGCGGAGCTTTTGCTCCGGACTGGATTGGATCGAATTCGTAATTGGGCGCAAGGCTAAATAAAAGCCGCCTCCCTGCGTATTCCCAGGTGACCCTGGGGGTCGCACAAGCTACTCAAGCGCGATCAGAACGTCCACAGTGTCCCGGCCCTGTCCGCTTTGAAGCGAACCGGAACGCCCGTGGAAACAGCCGATCCGTACCAGCCACGGAGCATCCGGTCGCTCATGATCTAGGCAGCGCCTTGCGGTAGCGAACAGCCGGTCCCGCACTGACCGCCTGCGCCGCATGTACGATGGCGTTGGTGTCCAGGCCGTGGTGACGGTATAGGTCCGCAATAGTCCCCGTCTGGCCGAACTGCTCGACCCCGAGCGCCTTCACGCGATGCCCGTTAACCCCACCGAGCCACGCGAGCGTCGCCGGGTGGCCGTCGATCACGGTGACGATGCCGCAGTCACGCGATAGCGGCGCGAGCAGCCGCTCGATATGACTCAGGGCGCCAATCGCGCCACGCTGCCGGGCACGTTCCGCCGCCTGCCAGCCCGCATTAAGCCGGTCCGCGGAGGTGATCGCGAGCAGCCCGACATCGCGCCGGTCCTCCGCCAGAAGACCCGTCGCGGCAATCGCCTCCGACGCGACGACGCCTTGATAAGCAATGACGACACTCGCGTTGGGCCCAGGCGGACGCAGCCAATAGGCGCCATTGACGATGTCCCGCGCGAGCGCCGGGTTCATGTCGCGCAGCGGCTGCTCGAGCGGCCGGGTTGACAGGCGAAGATAGACCGATCCTCCGGTCTGATCACGCAGCCACGTCATCTCATCCGGATCCCCCTCGCCATTACGTTGCATGTAATCGAAGGCAAAGCGCATGATCACGGACAGTTCGTCGACGAAGGCCGGTTCGAAGGCGCAAAGCCCATCCTGCGCCATGCCGATCAATGGGGTGCCGATCGACTGGTGTGCTCCGCCCTCGGGCGCTAGCGTCACGCCCGAGGGCGTTGCGACCAGCATGAAGCGCGCATCCTGATAGCAGGCGTAGTTTAGCTGGTCGGCCGATCGGTAGATGAAGGGATCATAGACTGTCCCGATCGGCAGCAGGCGCACGCCATTGATCGAGTGCGAGAGACCGAGTGCCCCGAGCATGATCATCAGGTTCGACTCGGCGATCCCGAGCTCGAGGTGCTGCCCCTTCGGCCCAAATTCCCAGGTAAAGGTCGACGGAATGCGTTCGGCCTTGAAGGTGTCCGCCATGGTCTCCCGGGCGAAAAGGCCGCGCCGGTTGACCCAGCCACCGAGATTGGTCGAGACCGTCACATCGGGCGAGGTGGTGACAATGCGGTCGGCAAGCAGACTGCGCTCGCGTGCGATGTCGTTCAGGATCTGGCCGAACCCCATCTGGGTCGAGAGCGGCTTGCCGGGCTGCCCCGGTGACGGAAGGGTTTCAGGCACCGGCACCGACGGCGCAGACAGCCTCCTACGCCCCTCACTGAAGAACGGCGCCTTTGCGAAGAAGGCGTCAAGTTCCGCTTCCGGCAAGGTGGCGGCCGCCCATTTGTCCCACTCCTCACCCCGCTTTACGCCCATTTGCAGGCGGTAGTCTTCCATCTGCGTGGGCGTCATCTGCCCCGCGTGGTTGTCCTTGTGTCCGGCAAGCGGCAGACCGTAGCCCTTGATGGTGTAACAGATGAAGCAGACGGGACGGTCATGCCTGGACGCCGCCTCGAAGGCTTCGAGGAGGCTCGGCATGTCATGCCCGCCAAGGTTCGTCATCAACGCCTGCAACTCGTCGTCGGAGCGGCGTTCGATCAGAGTGGTGACCGGCCCTTGGTCTCCGATCTCGTCGAGCAGCCGCTTGCGCCAGGCAGCACCCCCTTGGAAGGTCAGCGCCGAATAGAGCTGGTTCGGACAGCGCTCTATCCACTCGAGCAGCTTCTCGCCCCCCGGCTCGGCAAAGGCAGCCTCTTGCAGAGCGCCGTGGCGCAGGACCATCACGTCCCAGCCGAAGTTGCGAAAAATCTGCTCGAAACGCTGCCAGAGGCCCTCCCGGATCACGGCGTCGAGCGACTGGCGATTGTAGTCGACCACCCACCAGCAGTTCCTGAGCCCGTGCTTCCAGCCTTCGATCAGGGCCTCGTAGATGTTGCCCTCATCCATCTCGGCGTCGCCGATCAGGCTGACCATTCGGCCCTCGGCACGCTCCTTCATCCAGCCGTGACCCGAGACGTAGTCCTGCACCAGCGACGAGAACAGCGTCTGAGCAACGCCGAGACCCACCGACCCGGTCGAGAAGTCGACATCGTCGACATCCTTCGTCCGCGAAGGGTAGCTCTGCGCGCCCTTGTAGCCGCGGAAGTTCATGAGCTTTTCCGGGGTCTGGTTGCCCGCCAGATACTGAAGTGCATGGAAGATCGGCGCCGCATGGGGTTTGACCGCCACCCGATCCTGCGGGCGCAGGACCGAACCGTAGAGCGCGGTCATGATGGTACTCAGCGACGCGGACGAGGCCTGATGCCCCCCGACCTTGATCTCATCGCCCTCGCGGACGTGGTTGGCGTGGTGGATCGTCCAGGCTGCGAGCCAGGAGACGCAGCGCTCGATCTCGTTCAGATATTCCAGTTTCCTCGTCATTCAGTTTCCCGCAAATCAGCTGCCGGTCTCACAGGACCCCCGCCCAAATGGTCAAAGATCGAGTTTCAACACACCTGTCGCGCGCGACACACAGGGGATGAAGCGGTGGCCGCGTGCCTCCTTGGACAGGACGGCATCCCGATGGATCGGCTGTCCCGCCAGCATTGCGCATTCGCAGGTCCCGCACACCCCGTTCTCACACGAGGCCATCAACGGCACACCGGCCGCACGCAAGGCGGCCAGTGCCGTGGTCTCAGCCGAAACCTCAACCACCCTGCCCTCAGCCAGTTCTATGACGAACGGTTCCGGTGGCGCGCCATCAAACTCGGGAGGCTGGAAAGTTTCGAAATGAACAGTACCCTCGGGCCAGTGTTGAGCCGCGCGCCCCACAACCGCCATGAAGCCAGGCGGTCCGCAGTAGTATGTCTGCGCGTCGTCCGAACGGTTCGCCAGCAGCGCGGCGATGTTCTGCCGGGTCTGAGGCTCGTCGTCGAAATGGATCCGCACATTGCCGCCAGGAAGATCGCTCCCGATCGCCGCCAAGAGTGGCGTGAGCGCCCGGCTGCGGGTGAAATAGTGCAACTCGAAGGGCTTGGCCTGCCGGGTGAGCGCGCGCGCCATGGCCAGAATCGGGGTGATCCCGATTCCCCCTGCCAGCAGCAAAGTCGGCCCCTCGCCTGGCTTGAGCGCAAAATGGTTGCGTGGCGCGGAGACAGGCAGTGTGGAGCCGACGGCAATGGTTTCGTGGATCCACGCCGAGCCGCCACGGCCGTCATTCTCGCGCTTCACCGCGATGGTGTAGCGGCCAAGCTCGGTCGGGTCGCCGCAAAGTGAATACTGACGCACCTTCCCTTCAGGCAGATGGACGTCGACGTGAGAACCCGCTTCGAACGCCGGCAGCACAGGTTTGCGTGGGTGTTTCAGGTCGATGACCAGCACGTCGCCCGGCTCCTTGCGGGCGGCGGTCACGGTCAGCTTCATGATGATGCGCGGCGAGGCCATGGCGTTTCACTCGTCGATGGGCAAGATCAGATCACCGGGGCGGATCACGCCCCCGACCTCGATTGTGCAGTTCAGGCCGGAGCGGTTCAGAAGCCCCTCGTAGAGACCCGGAAGCCCGAGCAACTCCTCGATATACTTGCACGGCACATTCATCCGGGCGGCCCTGAGAATCGTTTCCCCGACCCGGAAGCGTTTGCCGACAAGATGGCTAAGCGGAACGCCTCGTGTCGTCAGATTGCGCCGGTGATCTTCGGGTGCGAGCTTGGCCTTGAAGCCCGGAATTCTGGGTTCGCCCTGGGCGATGGCGTCCAAGACTTCAGCTTCGATCAGCGTCACTTCGCGAACGTCAGGACGCGCGGAATAGGTCCCCGTCCCCAGGTAGTAGCGGTCTCCGACAACGCCTTGGCCGGCAATAAGCTGCGCCTGCGCCAGCTCCTCCATTTCATAGGAGGCGGCAGGCGCGATATGGACGTGAAGCAGCTTTCCTCGCCAGGTCATCATCGCTCTCGGAAATTCGTCCGTGGAAACCTGCTGCAAAACTGGCCTGATCAACAGCGCCAGTTGCATGGCATTTTCCCGGTCCAGTTGGCTGTTTGGAAAGAAATACGGGGGGCCCTCGGACCGTTTCAGCGCCAGCTTTCGGCGTCGCCCCGGCTCAGTTGTTCCGCGCCGGCATCGCGTCTTGCACCTGCTTGACAACCTCTCGCAGGACCTCAACGCCCTTCCCGATCTGCCGAATGCTCAAGGCGGCATAGCCCATGACAAGTCCGACGCGATCGGTGCGGCCTTCGTCCGATAGCCGTTCGTAGAGCGGCGAGATCAGGTGTAGCCCCAGGCCAGCGTCGCGGGCGGATTCGACCAAGGCCGTTTCCCGCGATCGTGGCAGGTCATTGAACCAAACCGCGACGTGCAGTCCCGCATCTGCTCCCTGGACAGTGATGCGATCCCCGAAGCTGTGCTGCAAGGCACCCAACAACGTTTCCCGACGCTCGCCGTTCAGCCTGCGCACACGGCGCACATGGCTTTCGTAGCCGCCGCTCTCGATCAACGATGCCAGCGCTTCCTGTTCAGCGACCGGCGAATGCCGGTCTGCGAATTGTTTGGCGGTTGCGAAGACCTCCTGCAATTCGGGCGGGACGACGAGGTAGCCGATGCGCAGCATCGGCGAGAGCGTTTTGGAGATCGTGCCGAGGTAGATGACAGCCCCGTGGTCCTCGAGACTGTGCAGCGGAGGGACCGGATTGATGTCGTAGCGATATTCGCTGTCGTAGTCGTCCTCGATCACATAGGCGTTGTTGTGCCGCGCCCATTTCAGAAGCTGATGGCGGCGCGCGATCGGCATGACGCCGCCCAGCGGAAACTGATGCGATGGCGTCACATAAGCCAGTCGTGCTCCGATCCCCGCTAGCAACTCGGTCCTCATCCCGTCTTCGTCGACGATGACCGGGATGGGTGAGGCACCCGTACTGGCAAAGACCTGACGCGCCATCCTGTAGCACGGATCCTCGATGACGAAACGGTCGGCGGGATCGAGAAGCAGGCGCGCGCACAGATCAAGGCCCTGCTGCGAACCGTTCACAACTATGATCTGGTCGAGGTCGCAGCTCAGGGTCCGGGCGCGCCAGAGATAGCCCTGAAGCGCCTGGCGAAGCCGGCGCGAGCCGCGAGGATCGTCATAGGCAAGACGCAGCGGGCGCTGCCCCATCGCCTCGTTCATCGCGCGTTTCCAGACCAATGAAGGGAAATCCGACGGCGCGAGGTCGCCATAGCGGAACTCGACCTTCAGCCCAGTCGGCAGATAATCTGGCCAGGGTGACGTCGCGCGCAGCCGCTCGCCATATGCGGACAGGTGGATTGGGCCGACCGGTTGCGCGTGAGTGCGCCCCGTCCCATGGCCCATCAACGAAGACGCAACGCGAGGTCGTGCGCCTTGACGGACTTCGATGAAACCCTCCGCAGCCAGTTGTTCATAGGCGACCGTCACCGTGGTTCGCGAAACGCCGAGGTCATTTGCCAGGGCCCGGGAGGATGGCAACTGACTGCCGGTTTCGTAGACGCCGCCGAGGATTTGCTCGCGAAGGGCTTCGTATATCTGGCGTGCACCCATCGCGTGCGAGCGCGCTGCAGACCCGGCACTTGAAGACTGGACCATCTCTTTCATCGCCAACTGGATATTTCACATTGGCCAGGTTGCCGTCAATCTTTCGAACCCCAAGAGAGATCGCAGAGGCCGAATGACCAGCTCCCATCAATCCGAAACCGATGCTCCCACGGGGTCGCTCAACCGCACCAGCCCCGGATTTGCCACCCGGGCGATCCATCATGGCTACGATCCGGCCGGCTTTTCCAATGCCGTCCAGCCGCCAGTGTTCCTGACGTCAACCTATGGGTTCGAAAGCGTGGCAGCAAACGATGCCGCCGCCGCCCTTGGTGGAAGGCTCTATGCGCGCGAATACAATCCCACGACCGAGATCCTCGAGCAGCGGCTCGCGAATCTGGAAGGAGCCGAGGCAGGGCTGGTTGTTGCCTCGGGGATGGCGGCCTTCGGCACTCTGATCCTGTCGCTCCTGTCCCAGGGCGATGAACTCATCGTCCACAAGACGCTTTATGCGAACACGCTTGCCATGGTCGAACAGGCGGTCCCCCGCTTCGGCATCAAGGTCGTCGCGGTCGATCTGTCAAATCCTCACAATCTCGATGCTGCGATCACCGAGCGGACGCGGCTGGTTTTCTTCGAGACGCCGGTGAATCCGCTGAGCCGCATCCTCGACATAGCGGCAATTGCCGAGCGCGCTCACGCGCGCGGTGTAAGGGTTGCAGTCGACAGCACCTTCGCCTCGCCCGCGCTCCAGCGACCGCTTGAGCACGGGGCGGACATCGTGCTCCATTCGATGACCAAGTACATCAATGGTCATGGCGATGCCCTTGGCGGGGCGCTTCTCGGCGACGCCCAGACGCTCCGTACGCTGCATGAAACGGGCCTGCGCTACATCACCGGCGCAGCGCTCTCGCCCATGTCAGCTTTCCTAATCCTGCGCGGTCTCAAGACGCTGACGCTGCGTATGGAACGGCACAGCGCCACAGCCCTTGCGGTGGCTCGGGCGCTGGAAGCGCACCCGGCGGTGGCATTTGTGAGTTATCCGTTCCTCGACTCGCACCCTGATCAGGTGACGGCGCGAAAACAGATGTCCAACGGATCGGGCATGTTGGCCTTTGGCCTCCACGCTGGATACGAAGGAGCGCGCCGGATGATGGACCGGCTCAACCTGATCATTCGCGCCGTCAGCCTCGGCGATGCCGACAGCCTCATCTATCATCCAGCAAGCCTCACCCGTGCTCGGCAGCCGATCCGCAAGGATGCCCATTTGGCCGATGGAGTCGGCGAGGATCTCATGCGTCTCTCGGTGGGGCTTGAAGACGCTGATGACCTGATCGCCGATCTGCGGCGGGCTTTGGACGTCTTGTAATGACCTGGCGTGCGGCCACCTCTGCGCTCACACATAGATCTGGAGCCTTGCCATGGCATTCCTGAGCGGTCTTTCCGCGTTCCCCATCACCCCGACCAATCGTGACGGCCGCGTCGATAGCGTTGCCCTGCGCAGGCTGATTGCTCGGCTTGGCATTGCTCAGGTCGATTCCATCGGTCTTCTCGGCAGCACCGGCACATACATCTATCTGTCGCGCGAGCAACGGCGGCGGGCGCTCTCCGAGACCTTGGACCAAACGGCGGGGCAAATGCCGGTCGTGGTGGGTGTGGGCGCGCTGCGCACCGATGAAGCCGTGGGGCTCGCGCAAGACGCCAAGGCCCTTGGAGCAGCTGCGGGTTTGCTTGCCGCCGCCTCCTACACCCCGCTTACTGATGACGAGGTGTTCGATCATTTCTCCACTGTGGCGCGCGAAAGCGGCCTGCCGATCGTCGTCTACGACAATCCAGGAACGACGCATTTCCATTTCAGTCCACCCCTTGTCAGCCGCCTGGCAAAGGTGGCTGGGATTGTCGCCATCAAGAATCCGACAGACAAAAGCGATGCGATCAAGAACCACCTGACCGCCCAGAGGCGCACACTGCCGGAAGGGTTCTCGATTGGTTACAGCGGCGACTGGAACGCCGCCGAGGCCATGATCGCCGGCGCCGACACATGGTACAGCGTCCTCGCGGGCATCCTGCCCGAGGTCTGCATGACGATCGTCACAGCGGCGCAACAGGGCGATGCGGCCGAAGCGCGACGGATCAATGCCGCGCTGGTCCCGATCTGGAGCCTCTTCAAGGAGTTCTCGAGCCTTCGCGTCGTCTATGCACTCGCTGAATTGCTCGACGTTTGCAGTGCCGAACCCCCGCGTCCCATCCTGCCTCTGCCCCCAGCAGCGAAGCGCCAGATCGCCGCCGCGTTGAAAGGTTTGCCATCGGATGCCAGCCGGTGAACAGCAAACCCCGTTCGGCAAGTGAAAGGTATTTACCCGCTCATTTCGAGAACTGATCGAAAACAACGCACTCGGCGTGCTGATAGCCATGGCTGGAGCGGTCTCGACGCCAATCACACCCCCTTCGAACTCGACAATCGACTGCGGAGGTACAGACTGCGCAGGGCACTCCGCCCATGCCGCACCGTTCGCCTTCAAACTAGGAATCGGTGGTTTATCCATTGGAATGGCATCGAGCCGGCGCTTTACTTCCGGCCCGGTGCGCGCATTGAAGCCGGTGCCAATGCCGCCGGCGAACACCAGATTTCCGTCCTCGACATTCGCCAGAGCACGCTTCCCGACCGCCGTAACTGTTGCCGGGTTCGCAGCCGATGACGATGAACTCATCACTCAGCACGCATTTTGTCTCACCCATTCTTGGCGCCGGCCGGATCGATATGGACTGACACGCAGCTTGGAGACGATGCCCATCGAGGCCGAACTGGGAGACTTGCGCGAGAATGTCGCTGCCGCCGCTGATCTCGTCGCTCAGAACGATGCCGTTTGGCGGCGTCTCAGCAGGTTAACTAGCGCTTTGCGCCGATCGACGAGTGGCCGATCGCGAAGACCCTCGCCGTCGATCTTGAGCAGGTCGAAGCCGGCAAGCATGGTCCTGACGTCTCCCGCCGCGGCCAAGAGCCCGCTGAAGACTGGGAATGCGCGACAAGCCTTCTGGTCAACGACGAACGCCTCACCGCCTATTATCGCGTCCGAGGCGCCGAGCTCGGCCACCGCCCGGGACGATAGCCGGAAACCTGAGGGTCCAGTCGTGGAGGTTGCGGGTCGAGGTAGGCCCCCATCGATAGTAGTCCCATTTCATTTCGTGTAGCCAATCAGGGCCCTGCCGGACGCGGCCGACCAGCGGTCGATGTTCGCGACGACCCGAATGTCCAGTCTCGTGTAACCCAGCCTAAAGCGGCCTGTCCGCCCAAAAAATGACATTCAGTTGCCTCCAGCCTTTCGACACGACCCACTTCACGATCTCGTAACTCGCCAACCTAGCGGCTTGTTGCTTGAGCTGCGCGTTCCTACGGTGTGGTCGCTAGGCCTCAGCAACAAGAGCTCGGTTGCCAGGCGGGCGGAGGCTCAACGAGATAGCCAGCTCAGGACAAGGAGAGCAAGCAATGGTCGCTTTTACCCTCAATGGCGAGGCGCGAACACTCGACGTCGATCCAGAGATGCCGCTGCTCTGGGCGGTCCGTGACGTCATCGGACTCACGGGAACGAAATTCGGTTGCGGGCTTGCCCAGTGCGGCGCTTGCACGGTTCACGTTAACGGCATGCCGACGCGCTCGTGCCAGACCGCAGTCGGCGACATCGAAGGAGCCTCGATCACCACCATTGAGGGTGTGTCGGGCAAGATAGGCGAAACGGTCCAGGCCGTGTGGGCCGAGTTCGACGTACCTCAATGCGGCTATTGCCAGTCTGGCCAGATCATGTCGGCCGTGGCCCTCCTTACAGAAACGCCTAAGCCGACGGACGATGATATTGATTCGGCGATGAGCGGCAACCTCTGCCGCTGCGCCACCTATCATCGCATCCGCGCGGCCATCCACGAGACCGCCAACCGGCTGGAGACTTGAGGCATGTCGCAGTTTCTCTCGAAGCATACTGCCGTGCGGCCCACGCGCCGCTGGTTCCTCGTCGGCGCGGGCGTTACCACCGGCGGCCTCGCAGTGGGCTACCGGCCAGTGCTGGCCGCGCCCGACATCGCACAAACGACCCCTGCAAAGGTTCCGGCGAACCCCTTCCAGACCTATGTCGAGATCACAAAGGAGAACCGAATCATCATCCACTCCTCGCAGTTCGAGATGGGACAAGGCTCCTATTTCGGCATCGCCACCCTGGTTATGGAAGAGCTCGACGGCGACTGGGCGCAGGTGGACGTGGTCGGCGGATATGGCAATACCGCGTTCTACGGCAATCTCGCCTGGGGCGGGGCCGCACAGGCAACTGGTGGCTCCACGTCGATGGGCTCGTCGTGGGAACGCTACCGCAAGGCGGGTGCTGCCGCACGGGCCTTGCTGGTGGCGGCCGCGGCGCAGCGGTGGGACGTGCCAGCCGGCGAGATCAAAGTCGCTTCCGGGGTCGTGTCGCACGCCTCAGGGATGCAGGCGCGCTACGGTGACCTGGCTGAAGCCGCAGCGGGAATGCCGGTTCCCGACGACGTGCCGCTAAAGCCGCGCGACAAGTGGGCCCAGATCGGATCGGACAGCCTCAAGCGCTACGATTCCGCCGGCAAGACCAACGGCGCGCAGACCTACACGATCGACCTCATGATGGAGGGACTCCAGACGGCCGTTATGATCCATCCGCCGAAGTTCGGCGCCGAGATCGAGAGCTTCGACGCAACCAAGGCCAAGGCACTCGACGGCATTGTCGATGTCGTCCAGACGCCGCGAGGCCTTGCCGTGGTTGGCAGGGACACCTGGACGGCGCTGAAGGGCCGCGACCTCGTGGAGGTGACCTGGAACGAGGAGAAGGCCGAAGAGCGCGGCACGGCCGAGATCATGGCCGAATACAACAAGGCAGCAGACGATCTGGGCGCGGCCACCGCGCGCGACGACGGTAACACTCCCGCAGCGTTCGCCAGTGCTGAGAAAATCATCGAGGGGCACTACGAATTCCCCTATCTTGTCCATGCTTCGATCGAGCCACTCAACGCGGCCGCCCGAATCAACGAAGACGGCACCATCGATGTCTGGGGCGGACACCAGATGCCCGACCTTTATCAGGCGGCTGCCGCTCAGGTAGGCGGCACCACGCCGGACAAGGTGAGGCTGCACGTGATGAAGACCGGCGGCAGTTTCGGCCGCCGCGCGGTCTTGGATGCAGATGTCATTATCGAAGCTGTTTCCACAGCGCGTGCACTGGGACGCGGCAAGCCAGTGAAGGTGCAGTGGACCCGCGAGAATGACATGCGGGGTGGGCGGTACCGGCCGGCCTATGTGCACGCAGTCAAGGCGGGGCTCGACAAGAAAGGCAATGTCGTCGCTCTCCATGACCACATCGTGGGTCAATCGGTCTTGGGCGGTTCGACCTCTCCGGCGATGATCAAGAACGGCATCGATCCAACCTCCGTAGAGGGCGCCACCAACCTGCCCTATGCGATCCCGAACCTGAAGGTCGAGCTGACCACCACGGACGTGAACATCCCGGTGCTGTGGTGGCGTTCGGTAGGCTCCACCCACACCGCTTACGCGGTGGAAACCCTGATCGATGAGCTCGCCGCCGCTGCGAACCGTGATCCGGTCGACTTCCGCTTGTCAATGCTCGGTCACCATCCACGGCATGCCGCCGTGCTTAAAGTGGCTGCTGAGAAGGCAGGCTGGGACAAGCCTCTGCCGGAAGGCCGTTTCCGCGGCGTGGCCCTGCATGAAAGCCTCTCGACCTATGTCGCCGATGTGGTGGAGATCACCCTCAACGATGAAAATGGTTTCAAGGTCGACCGCGTCGTCTGCGCGGTAGATTGCGGCACCGCGATAAATCCTGACCAGATTCGCGCTCAGATGGAGGGCGGTATCGGATTCGGGCTAGGTGCGATCCTCCAGGAGGAGCTGACCCTGAAGGGCGGTGTCGTAGACCAAGAGAACTACGATACCTATACACCGCTCAGGATCGAGCAGATGCCGCGAGTCGAGGTGCACATTGTGCCGTCCGAGGAGCCGCCCACGGGAGTTGGTGAGCCAGGTGTGCCGCCGATCGGCCCGGCCGTCGCCAACGCGCTACGGGCGGCGACGGGCAAGACTATCCGCAAGCTGCCGATTATAAAGAAGATGTCAGGAATGACACCATGAAACAGCCGCGATGAAGATCGCGCCGTTTTCGAACGCCTCCTGACAGGCGCTCATTTCCATGGGTCAAATTCCGGCGGCTGCCCGCTCGAATATCCGGTTTGGACACGGCACCCCGTGTTCTGAACGACCACAGACGGGCCTTGGCGCCGGTTCCACTGAAGAACCGCTTTCGAGACGCAAATGCGTCCACTCCATGAAGAGCACAACCTATGGAAAGCTCACAGCTAGCTACCTCCATCGCTTCGGAGACCCAGGAACCCTCAGAAAACCGAACCTCCAGAGCTCAGAGGCGCTCGTGATCACAATCGCGCTGGTGCGTGGATCATTGTTCAAGGGTTTGTCAATAGGCAGGCGAGATGGCCGATCGACATGATCTTCGCCCGATGCCCTACAAACACAATGCCAGCCGCTGTCACGGAGTCGCGAAGACGAAGGCAATGAGGGTCGACGCCGATACTCATCGTTTGGTTGACAGAGCGCTTGGAATGCCATGCGCTTCAGATCGGAGTAGCCATCCGGGAAGCCTGAAGCGCTTTGAAAACGCATGTGCTGCGGCTGTTATTCATAGCGTGGATGACTTTGATCAAAACAATCGATTTCATCACTCTTCCGGAATCGTGCATGGACAAAAAAGAGCCTCACGCACCAATCACACGCTGCTCTAACGCGTGACGAAAGCTGCCTTAGGTATAATCCAAAGGAGAAAATCTTCGATGCGCCCTGACGTGCAGTGGAGGTCGTGCCGAGAAAGTGAGTTGCAACTGGCCGACAATGTCGCGCGGTGCGACCATGGTCGCTTCGGAGAATGAAATCGGGCCAGTTCACGGGGCGGTACTGTTATTCGTCGACGGCCGCCCTTCCCAAGAACAGGCGGCATCGCAAGTTGGTTCTGCCGATGAAAACAACATCGCCGGATACATGTCAGCAGCCGCTCAGGATTGGATGATCCAGCCAAGCTCTCGGCGTGATGGCACTGTAGGCGTCACAGTCGAAGCATCTCATTGATCGTTTATGGGGCTTTCTTCGATGCCGCTGATGCCTGACGGGCGGTCGCAGCTGCAGGCGACAACACGGCCTATTTAGTTGGAACAGTCGAGGTAAGCCAATTTGGCTTCCCGTTACTATTTGGAGAAAGAAATGCTGTGTCTAGGAATCAGCGGCGGACTTGACCAAGCCCATGAAAACCGATTCGAGCGTCCGAACGCCTTTATGCACGATGGCGCCGCGGTGCTCGTCCGAGACGGAAAGGTGATAGCCGCCGTAGAAGAGGAACGCCTCAATCGAATCAAGCACTCGAACAAGCTGCCAAGTGGTTCGATTCAATACTGTCTCTCGACGGCCGGGGTTCAGCTCAGCGACATTGATCGTGTCGCGGTCTACGCCAGCGAGCCCTATGCCAACGCCATGCTTGAAGGTATGTCCGCTTCCCAACCGGACATTCTCTCCACTCCGTTGGATGCTAAAATGTTGGTGCAGAACCTGTTAGCGCGTGAGTTCGGCACTAAGTTGGACAGTTCGCGTATTTCATTCGTAGGGCATCATCAGGCGCACGCCGTGAGCGCCTTTGCAATGTCGGGCTTCGAACAAAGTCTCATTCTAGCGATTGATGGCTGTGGTGATTTCCTGTCGGGCCTTGTGGCGGTAGGGTCTGGCACAGAAATTACGCAAATCGAGGCTTTCCCGGAGGACAATTCTCTTGGGCTGTTTTATCTCGAGACGATCCGCTGTCTCGGCTACGGCATGTTCGACGAGTATAAGGTAATGGGACTCGCGCCCTATGGCGACCCCGCTCCCTATCGCGAGCTCTTCGAGCAGTTGTACGAGCTCTCCGCCAACGGTGGCTACCGTGTTCACCTCGACCGCATCGGTCCGGCGTTGCTCCGCAACATCGAGATCAGGCGAAAGGGAATGCCTTTCACCCAGCAGCATCGAGATGTGAGTGCGTCACTGCAGGAAGCGCTTGAGCGGATCGTGTTCCACATTCTCCGGCACCACCGTGAGGCCACCGGCATGAAGCGGTTGTGTCTGGCGGGAGGGGTAGCCCACAACTGCACGATGAACGGCAAGCTGCTGTATTCAGGGCTTTTCGAAGACATCTTCGTGCAACCCGCGTCTCACGACGCTGGCTGCGCATTGGGAGCTGCGCTGATAGTCTCTAACGAGATGGGCCGCCCCGCGCCGCGTGAGCGACTGCAGGAGGTCTATTGGGGTCCTGATCTCGGGAGCGACCGCGCCGTGGAACAGGAACTGAATGCATGGTCCGGACATCTCGAGGTTGAACGCTCTTATGACGTAGCGAGCAGTGCAGCCCACTGGATCACCAACGGCGCCGTGATCGGCTGGGTGCAGGGTCGTTCGGAGTTTGGGCCACGTGCGCTGGGCAACCGCAGCATTCTTGCCGACCCTCGGCCCGCTGCAAACAAGGACCGGATCAATGCCATGGTCAAGAAGCGCGAAGGCTATAGGCCTTTCGCACCATCTGTGCTGGAAGAGGATGCGAGCGAATTTTTCGACCTCCCGGACGGTAAGCACGAATTTCCATTCATGAATTTCGTCGTTCGCGTGCGTGACTCAAAGCGCGCCTTGTTGGGTGCCATTACGCACGTCGACGGTACGGCTCGGCTGCAAACAGTATCGCGCGATGCCAACCCAGCTTACTGGGAGGTCATCAATGCCTTCAAGAAGCGGACAGGCACTCCAATTCTGCTCAATACGTCCTTTAACAACAATGCTGAACCGATCGTGGATACGGTTGCAGACGCGATTGCCACATTTTTGACGACAGAGCTGGATGGACTTGTGGTCGGGCCCTTCCTGGTAAAAAAACGGGCTGCAACGCTGCAGGATTGGACTGCGCTTGCGATTTCATTGCCTCCCTCAGTCTCCCTCCATCAAACCCGTGCTTACACAGCGCGAGATCATCAGGAGACTGTCTGCGAGATTATTCCGAACCACTCCAGCATTGACAGTGTGCGAATTTCAAACGACTTGTTTAATCTACTGATGCGGATCGAGGGCGAAGCCGTGTTGCGAGATCACCTCAATATGATTGAGCCGGATCAGGCCAGGCATGCAGCTCTAATGGAGGGCCTGCGAAGACTGTGGGAGCAGCGCCTGGTTCGGTTGCATCCCTCACAAGCTGGTCGGATGGATCATGGGTCCGATCAAACGCTGGACCAGCCCAATAAGCAATCAGCCTGATAGAGATGCACCTCAAGCTCGGCCAATCAAGGGTGTTTGTCGACCCCGCCTGCGAGCTCCCGCTGTGATTACGGGGTCGTCGCCTACGCGGCGGCGCCCACCAACATCTCCATCAGTCGCTTCGGCGACAAAGCCAATCATCTCCCGTAAGAGCAAGTGCTTTCGGGCAAGGTCTGCAGGTTCAAGGAGTTCGTTGAAGGCGCCGCCAGCTGGAGCTGCGTCGAGCGCATCATCGCGCATGGTCGAGCTCGGCGCCCAAGGGAAATCGCCCAATTCGACACGCGTGCGTTTGCACCTCATTAAAAACCGCTGCGCGGGTGGTCGAGGTGAAATCGGAAGTCCGTCTGTGCCAGCCGACGACGTTCCCGCAGCGCATCCTGCACATCGCCCTCGATCGCATTCCTCAACTCGCGACATACGACGGGGCGCAGGCGCCGGAAACGAACCCGCCCACCGCAACCTGCAAACTCCCGCCTGTCCTCACGACGGAGCAATCCTGTCGCCTGACCAGGCGCGTGGAAAAGCATCACAAGGGTGACCACAGCGTCGCTTCAGGCCGTCAAACGCTATTGCCGTGCGTCAAGGCGGACTAGGTGACCCGTCGGGAAGCCGGCACCAGCGGCTTTGTCGGGACAAGACACATGCTATTGGGATTTGACCGCCGCAGCCGCGAGCATCGCTTCTCCCATCGCAATGGCCCCTTGGGCACGCAGCATTTCGCCAGGGTTCTGAATGTCGCGCAACTCTTTGTTCTGGCTGAGTTTTGATTTTCCAACCAGGCCGGTGATCTCGATCTCCAAGGCGACGATTGCCCTGACCATCGTGTCGATGAAGTCCTTCGGCGCGTCGCCCATCTTCCATGGGACCGGCTGCGAGGCTTCTTGCATGTGAGTGAGCTTCGCCACGTTGCGGCGCACATACCGCTCATCATCCCGGACAGTGATGCGTCCGTGGGCATGGACGACGAGATAGTTCCAGGTCGGCACCTGCTTGTGGAATTCATGCTTGCTCGGATACCAGTTCGGCGAGATGTAAGCGTCGGCCTCACGGAAGATTACGAGAACCTCATCGCCATTGGCGACTTCCTCCCAGACTGGGTTCTTGCGAGCGACATGGCAATTGAGAACGCCCTTGTCTCCCTTCGAGCGGTCAAGCTCGAAAGGGAGGTGGTTCGCGTCCAGCGTGCCTTTGCTTTGGGTGACGAGGATACCCAGCGGGTGTCTCTCGATAAGGTCAAACAGGGCGTTCTGATCAGGGACGGCAAAATGAGGCGGAACGTACAACGGTTTATCTCCTGTCGCGAATGTGCGGTTGTTAGTAATCGGCGGGGCCTTACGGAACGTGCCCCTGAATCTTCGCTGCCGTCGACGAGTGCCCCGGATTTCGGTGTCCACCACGCTCAAGCACCGCCATCGTGAAGTGGGCGGGCACATCAGATGCCGCCGCATATGAGTGAGGTTGGTCAGTGACAAGCCGCGCACTCTCGCCTTCGCTTAAAATTTCCACGTGGGTACCTACCACAACGCTCAGGGCACCCTGACTGACCGAGATCAGCTCGCGCGTATCCGGACTATGAGCGTCCGCGGAAAACACATCGCCCGGCATCATGACCCAGCTCCACAGTTCGAACATCGTGCGTCCCGAGGTCGACGAATGCAGTTGCGCAGAGCTTCCCTTGGCGCTCGTCCAAAGCCTCCTGGTCTCTGTCCGCTCGATGGGAAGGCGCACCGTGGAAGGGTGCTCGTTCAACAAATCGGCCACCGAGAGCGAAAACGCCGCCGCCAGCCGACACAGTATGCCGATACTGGGGTTCGCCCTACCCTGCTCCAGCGCGACCACGGTTCCCTTCGATAGGCCACTTAGTTTAGCCAGGCGATCCAGGGTCAGGCTTTGGTCACGCCTCAAGTCTCGGATCCGGGCTGCTATCGCTTGCCCAAGCGCTTGCTCGGCATCAAACGCTTCCGTAACATTGGTCATTATATTGACTTGGGTCCTCGGCTCACGTATTGCGGTCAGTATAATGACCGGCACGAAATTGCAACTGCCCGTTAGGAAGGAATAACCGATGCGTTTTGAGACGAAGGCGATCCACTGCGGCCGAGGTGTCGACGCGTCCACGGGGGCCGTATCCATGCCGCTGCACACCAGCACGACGTTCGAACGAGGCGCCAACGGGTCATTTCCGTCCGGCTTCGAATACACAAGGGATGGAAATCCGACACGCAATGCGTTCGAGGCGGCCATGGCGACGCTTGAGGGAGGGGGAGACGGCATCGCCTTCGCTTCGGGCATGGCCGCAATCGCTGCAGTTTTCGAGAGCCATCCGTCGGCGGGTCGGATCGTTCTGCCGGATGACATGTATTTCGGCATTCGTTCGCTGATCGAAGAGACCGACATTGGGTCTCGCTTCGACTTTGCCCCCGTCGACATGCGCGATTTGGACGCTTTGCGCGCCGCGGTGACATCGAAGCGGACTGGCCTCGTCTGGGTCGAGACGCCGTCAAACCCGATGATCCGCGTTGTCGACATTGCGGCCATCTGCGCAATCGCGCACGAGGCAGACGCCTTGGCGGTGGTGGACAATACGTGGGCCACCCCAGTGCTTCAACTGCCACTCGAAATCGGGGCAGACGCGGTGATGCACTCGGCGACAAAGTACATTGGCGGCCACTCGGATTTGATGGCCGGTGTCGTCATTGTCCCAAACGCGTCACCCCTCGGTCGCCCATTGCGGATGGTCCAGAAACACAAGGGCAGCGTCGCAGCGCCCTTCGACTGTTGGCTGGCGTTGCGGGGCCTGCAGACATTGCCGGTCCGCATGCGCGCCCATTGCGAAGGCGCCCAGAAAGTGGCCGAGGCCCTGGCGTCTCATCCGCGCGTCGAAAAAGTGCTCTTTCCTGGTTTGCAAACTGATCCGGGACACGATCTTGCTACGCGGCAAATGAGCCATTACGGAGCGATGCTATCCTTTATCGTCGAGGGCGGAGCCGATGCTGCAATGGCCGTGGCCGGCCGCCTGAAGATTGTTGTCCGGGCGACAAGCCTTGGCGGGACGCATTCTCTGATAGAGCATCGCGCATCCGTTGAAGGTGCGAAGTCCAAAGCGCCAGGCGGATTGCTGCGAATTTCTGTAGGGCTTGAACATCCTCAGGACATTATAGATGACCTGATGCAGGCCCTAGGCGAAACCTGCAAAGCGGGAGTCCAATGACGGGTGCAAGAACTCTGGCGCCGCTTTACGTGACGGCTGGCGCAGCCGACGATCGGCAGAACAATGTTCCTGCTGAGTAGAACGCACGTCCTCTGGTGAACCGCTACCGCCGTGTCGCATTGTCTCGGGCGTGGTGGTCGCCTGGGTGATGAACGTCTTCGGGTTTCCGGACGATGGCCACGCGCTCGACCGGATAGCGGAAATACCCAGATTTGCCGTTGACCTACTGCTGCTCGACCTCGTCGGAGATCGCGGTCAACAGATGGGATGGATGTGCTGGCACTACGGCAGTTTGACAAGCCGGCCATCGGGGCGCTAGCACCGTCCAAAGCCAAGAGTCGCAGGGCAGAACTGACCGCACCCAGCTGGCTGCGGGACCCATCAGCTAACGGCCAGGTTGGTACCTCAAGGCGCATCAGCACCATGGATGTCACATTGTCCTTGTTGCGAGCGCGATTTCGGAACTTCGTTGTGACGCAGTCTGTGCACAGAGCGCACCGCTGTAAGCAAATGAGCGGACGAACGACACCCAGTGGAGGAGAGAAGTGATGCGGCGTCAAGATCCTCCGCGCTTTGCGGCAAACACACTGATCCCTCTTCACAACCCGGTCTTTCGTTCTATCTGGACAGCCACGCAGATATCAAGCCTTGGCTGGCTGGTGCAGAGCGTGGCTATAAGCTGGCTCATGGCGACGATTTCAGCCTCCGATCTAATGGTTGCGCTCGTACAGGCTGCATCGACACTGCCCGCGTTCTTCTTGTCGATCCTTGCTGGAGCCATTGCAGACAGCTTCAGCCGCCGGGGCGTGATGCTTGCCGGACACTGCCTTATCGCACTGGCATCCACGGCGCTGGCACTCGCTGTGGGACTGGGCTTTGTTAGTCCATGGCTGATCCTGGGACTGAGTTTCTTGGCCGGATGCGGCTTTGCCTTGAACGATCCAGCATGGCACGCGTCGGTAGGCGATATCCTGGAAAAGCGCGACATACCCGCCGCAGTGACGCTGATGTCGGTGGGCTACAACGTGGTTCGGAGCATAGGACCGGCGCTGGGCGGTGTAATCTTAGCTTTGCTAGGCCCCCTTACGGCTTTCGCCCTCGCTGCGCTGAGTGACTTGGTCCCGTTGAGCGCTGTTCTGCGCTCAAAGTGGCAAGTTCGCTTTTCGCCTCTTCCGCGCGAGCGGATGACTACGGCCATTCATGATGGCATGCGATTCACGGCAATATCCTCAGAGATCAGAGTGGCGATTGTGCGTGCAACCCTATTCGGGCTGTCAAGCATCTCGATCCTTGCTCTGCTCCCCCTCCTGGTTCGCGACCAGCTGGCGGGAGGGCCAATTGTTTACGGGGTGCTATTGGCTGGCTTCGGCACAGGCGCCTTCATAGCCGGCATTGGCAGCAGCTACTTGAGACGCATTACGTCCCAGAACCGATTGATCACGCTCGCATCCGTTGCTTGCGCAACGTGTTGCCTTTTGATGGCCCTCACATCGTCGGTGGCTGTGGCGGCGATCGCGCTTGCAATCGGT
The DNA here is from genome assembly GCF_030323245.1 of Mesorhizobium sp. C372A. Classification (NCBI taxonomy): domain Bacteria; kingdom Pseudomonadati; phylum Pseudomonadota; class Alphaproteobacteria; order Hyphomicrobiales; family Phyllobacteriaceae; genus Mesorhizobium; species Mesorhizobium sp. C372A. The sequence continues at coordinate 50,639 of NZ_CP100475.1, forward strand.
GGCGCTGGCTGGGTTGTCACCTGGACCGGAACCGACGTGTGTGTGCAGTTGGCAAGCCCAAGGTGGGTCGTTGGTCGGACCCTGTCCATCTATTACGCCCTGACCTACGGCGGCATGGCAGCGGGCAGCTGGATCTGGGGTGCTGTCGCGCAGTACTATTCGCTGACGTGGGCTTTGGAAGGTGCTGCAGCGGCACTGTTGCTGGTCGCGGCTGTGGGAAAGCTATTGCCAGTGCGGCTATGGGAGGAATCGGATCAAGCGGCCGTCGACTTCAGGCCACCAGAACTGGCCCTCCCTTTGAAACCCAGGAGCGGTCCGATCGTGATCAAGGTGGAGTACTCGATACCCGAGGAGAGTATCGATGAATTTCTGAGCTGCATGCGCGAAAGGCGGCGCGTTCAGAGCCGCGCCGGTGCGCGGGACTGGACCCTCCAGCGCGACCTTCAGAAGTCGACGCTTTGGACCGAGACATTCCGCACGCCGACATGGACGGACTATCTTCGTCTAAACCATCGGCTGACGGTGAATGACAGGGAGGTAGGCGAGCGCCTTGCCGCTCTGCACATGGGTGATTCTCCGCCTCGCATCTCACTTTCAATCGAGCGGTCGACAAGCCCCGCCCCCGGCAGCCAAGTCCAGCCTGTGCCTTTTGTATCGCGCCCGTGAGATAACCAAGACTTGTCTGGGCTTGGACACGGAACGAGCTACTCCTTGATTTGTCGAGCCTGCCCGGATTGCAAATCGTTCCGGCCGGTTAGGCGAGCATGAGAATTCGCGCGGCAATTATGTCAATCACGGGTCCCATGTTCAGCCCGCCCCCTCTGCCGCCAGATCGGCTTGAGCACGGATTCAGGTCGCCCATCCTTTGCATAGCGGCGGGCAACGAATAGCAAGGGGGCGGAGGGTATCCTCGTCTGCGAAGCGGGCAGAGGAGGAATCCGCAAGGCGGGTTGCTGGGGAGAGGGGTCGCGCGCCTCTTTCCGCCTCACTTAGAAAACGTGCGGCCAAGCACGTTCATGTCGGCCGTGGGCGGCCGCAACAATTGCCTACAAGGCGCAAGCGTCGTCACATATTAAGCGTAGTCGCGCGACAACCATCCGTGGTCACGCGCAATCCTGCGAATTGTCAAGCGGAGACAACGATCGCGGCACCAAGCAAAGTGGCGAACCCGATTCTGCTCGGGAGATCCCAAAGCTCTCCGAACCCTATTAGATCCATGAAGCGAAACACGGCGCCCTGAAGCAGGTAAAGCAGCAGTGTGCTCTGACCAAGCTCCACCGCAACAAAGCGAGCTACGCGAGTTGAATGGCCAACTCTCCAGCATAGGAACATAAGCTGCATTGTGACTGCAGAAGTTGCTACGGAGCCAATGAACATCAGCAACACTTGTCTCGCCGACTCTCCATCGTGATCGAAACGAGATTGTTGTAGACGTAAGTCTCCCTTCCCCAAACAAGAAAGCACACTCACGGCGTGCCGAGCAGCTTGGCCAAGGAGCCGCACTGGGGCCTCCGGAGTGAGTGTTATCGCTCAAGCAGCCACGTCGGCGCGGCCTAAAATCTTCGATGAGCGCGTCAGGAGAGCGTCGATCTCCACATTTCTTCCAGGAGATCGTCCCCACATCATCATGGCCACGGCTCTAACGGGCTGGTGCCCTCCCTTTCCCGTTTTTTGTCTCGATGCTCGGTTGCGCCGCCCGCCGGGGCAAGGCAAAAAAATCGTCGAGGCTGAGCCCCCACTGCGGCTTCGGCGAAATATTCATCCACGGGTTCGCATCACCGCGGGCAGCGGGCGAGTTCGTCGATAGGAGTGCGGATGGAAGTAGGCGATGCACATCGTCACCAGCGGCTCAGATTGTGTGAGCTCCACGGCTCGCTGGTTTCCGCCGACGACGGCGCGGACGGCATCGGTATGCGCAGAGCGGGTCCGTCGGCTTGGCGTCAGTTTCGGGACAAGGGGCTATTGCTGGTCGCGCGGCGCTGAGTTGGGCGGAAGGATCGACGGCGCAACCCGGGGCTCCCGCGCGACGAGCAGGTTTTTTTCCCGGTCTGACCTGGCCTCGACTCCAGATGTCGCGATGACCGACGTGGCCGGCGCGATTGAACGGGTCTCATGCCCAAAGCTGCCTCGGTGCCCAGTAGCGGCACCGCATGACCCACCCGGCGCTGCTCGAAGTAAACCGCGGCCAGCCAACATCCGAAGGTGCGCCAGACCCGATGTCGCGGCGGCCTGATGGCTCCGGCGCCGTGCCGCGGCAGAAAGCTGCCGATCTCGTCTGGCATGGTCGCTGACCGCATCGTCACCCGGGCCATCGCAGCGACTTTTCTCCGTTACAAAGTCCCCGCGGGACGGACTGCCAGTTCACGCCAGGGCCAACAGCACCCGCAGGGGCGACCGCCGCGTCTGCCGGTCCTGCGAGTAGAATAAGATCGGGAAGTGCGGCTTCATCCTCGATGCCAGAGCTCGCTTCGCCGTACCGCGGCCGCCATAGCCCCTTGCGCTATCACGAGTCAGCCCACCTTTCTAGCTGGCAGCCATCGGGAGCCGATCCGCAACCACAGGGCGGCACCTGTCGGCCCGGCTTCCGTGTCAACGCAGAACATGATGCATATTCCCAGCGCTTTTTGACAGAGCGAACTACAAAATGCAGAACACTGACTCTCCGCCAAATGAATGCTGCGAGCAAGCAGCAGGCGGAGGAACTCCGTCTGGGCTGAGTACCTGTTTCAAAGTGAACAAATAAATTGTAGCCAGTTCACGAAACGCCAGGCCCGCTCCTCTGCCGTCCGATCGTCCAGGAAATCCCCTCGGCGCGCACCACGCCAGACACCTCCTTGCCGATATGATGCTCAAGCACCGGCCGCCAGGGCACCAGCGTGAACTCGCGCGATTTCTCGATGACAGCGTATTTTCCGCCGGCGAGCTCGACGCAGCGGCGCAGCGTACCGTCTATTCGATTGCCATGCTGCGCTTCAGAATACGAGAGCCCGAGTTCGTCCGAGAGCTGACTGGCAACACGGTTCAGCTCTCGTTGGCGCAGCATTGAAAGCATGTTGGCGCGATAGATGACCCGATCCTGCGCATCATGGGCAAGACCTTGCGCGATCAGCCACTGCTGTCGGCGGGCCTGGACCTGACGTACTTCTCGACCGAAGCCAGAGTCGCGCAAGGACTCAGGGTGGGCTGATACCAGCTCCTGGTCGATCCAGGTGGCGCCGTCAAAGCCTACTTGGCTCTCCAGCGGCATTGATGAGAGCTTGTCGACGACAACAGGCTGGGCCCTCGCTCGTTGACGCTCGTAATCCGCGACGCGGTTGAGATGGTCGGGCGCGACTGTCCATGTGCCGTCCGGCTCGCGCTCGACGCCACCGGTCGCACGGCGGATCGCCTCCAGTCGCCGCACGTGCGTTTCGGCAAAGCGTTCGGTGGCCGAGGGGTCATGCTTGAGATGGATATCGATGCTGTAGCGCCCGTCGTTGACCGTGGCGATGCCGGCAATTGTGCGGTCGACTTTTCTTGGCCCGGTGTCCCTCGGCCTGATCCGCACTATGCAGCCTTCTGGTGTCGGTTGGGTGGCCTCGCCTTTGCCGATATCAAAATAGTGACTTTTGCCGTCCACGCCGTCGACGACGAGGTAATGGCGGTCAGTGATTTCGTCGGCCAGCCCGCGCCCGACGACACGTCCGACCACGGTTTGGGCCGACCCGTCGGATCGATCGTGGATAAGATAGTCGGCGGCACTGCGGACGAGCCCCTTGCCGGTCAGCTCGCGATGGATGGTCTTGACAATGTCGCCGCGCTCGCCGATGCGGCGTAGCGTGGCTTCGAGCTCATCCACCAGGCGCCAGCGACCCGAAGGCATCTCCTCGGCAAGGCCCATCCGCTCGAGCTTGCGCAGGCGGCCCTGGTGCAGCGTCTGGCGAAAGGTGTCTCGGCTGGCTGGTGAGACATGCCCCTCGTCGCGCATGCGCATCAGCTGCCGGTCGATGCTGGTGAAGCGTTCCTGCTCCATCTCCTGGCGCAAGCGCTGCTCGATCTCGCGGTCGGTGCGCGGGCCAAGGTCGAGGCTAACCAGTTCGGCTGCGCGCTCGCGCAGGCCAGAGGAGATGTAGTCCCGCGCGATGACGAGGTTTTCGCCGTGATCGTCCCTGCCGCGCACGATGATGTGGGTGTGAGGATGGCCGGTGTTGAAATGGTCGACGGCCACCCAGTCTAGCCTGGTGCCGAGGTCTTCTTCCATTTGCGCCATGAGGCGCCGGGTGAGCAGCTTCAGGTCATCATACTCGATACCGTCTTCAGGGGCGACGATGAAGCGGAACTGATGACGGTCACCGTTCGCGCGATCGAGAAAGGCCCTGCCGTCCGCGTGGTCTTTGTCGGCAGCGTAGAGCTCGCCACGCTCGCCTTCCCGGGTGACGCCGTCGCGCTGGAGGTAGCGGAGGTGCGCACGAGCTCCGTCGACTCCCTTGCCGGCCAGCTTGACGATGCGTGCCTTGACGACTGCGCGCCGCTGCCGAAACGCCGCGTGGCGGTCGCGTGCTCTAAGAACGGCGGCAGCAGCCCCGCCGCGCCCCACCCGGCTTCCGATGAAGCGGCTGCCGCGTCCGCTCCTGCCGCCTGCTCGGTTGACCGCGGCCTGGACCTGGCCAGCGTAGCGTTTGCCCGCCTTCGAGCCGCGCGAGCCAATTTTGCCGAGCCTCGGCGTGAATTCGTCATCCTGCATGCGGCCTCCGATGAACCAGCAGCAAAATCAGAGGCTTGCGCGCCAGACCCTCCTGGACCCGCAGGCAACCTCCTGGGAAAACGATGTGCAGACAAACACTTCGCCGCCTCAGGAGGCGATGCCTTTATCTTGCCTTCCGCGGACCTGCCTCCCTGCCCCCCCCGCCCGAACCGCGGTAGCCGCTGCCCTCACCTGCGATCCGGCCGGCCTGACCTTGCTCGCTCCGATCCGAGCGGCACCAGGAGTTGGCCATTCGGGCCGGTCACGGAAACACCGTTTCGGAGGAAAAACAGCGACTGCCCGGAAGGGATTCCCGGCGCGCTTTTGGAACGGGATTTGTCGGTGAGCGCGTCCATATCAGCGGCCGAAATGCCCGCCGCCTTGACCTCTTCCAGATACGAAACCGTCTCGCTGGGCAGTGGCCGCCCACGCTGCAAATGCTGTTCGTAGCGCTCCGGCCCGGCGTTATAGGCTGCAAACAGGCCTGGAAATCCGAAGCGGTCATACATGGCGCGCAGATAGGCAGTGCCTGCCAGAATGTTGTCGCGAGGGTCGTGCGGGGCGGCTCCCAGGCCAAGCTCTGCGCGCAACTCCTCGTAGGTGCCTGGCATCACCTGCATCAGGCCAATGGCACCGGCGCTCGACGTGACCGGCCGTCCATTGAGCCTTGTCTGCCCCCGGCTTTCGGCATCCATGACGGCATAAATCCAAGTCTGTGGAATGCTGAAACGCCGGCTTGCTTCGGCTACGAAGGGCTGCCATCTTGCAAGCTGCGGACTATGGGAGATGACGACCGGCTTCGTGTTGGTCGCCGCGGAACAGGAGCATGGTGCGAGAGACACCATGCCCAGCATCAGGAGGGTCACTCGGTCCATAGCGGCACGAGCCTCCCGATGATATTTTCGGTCGGCACCGGCCCGAAATAGCGGCTGTCGAACGAGCGATTTTCGTCGCTGCCGAGTAGGAAAACCTCGGCAGCGGCGAGCTTTCGGCAGGCATTCCACGAAGGCAGCGGACGGTGCTGCGTGTCGGTTGCAAGCCGGCGCGCGACAATCTCGCCGCCGATGATGATGGCGTCGCCGAAGGCGCAGACGTGCTCGCCAGCCAGCGCGGCAAGGTGCTTGACCAGCGGCACGTTGCTGGGCAGATAGAAGCGTTCGGCGGCCAGATCGACGACCGGTTTTGGCGGGCGGACGAGTACGAGATCACCAAGAGCCGGCGATCCGGACGCGACGCGATAGAGGCCGACCGGCGCACTCGCCGAGGCGTTCCAGACCAGCCAGGGCGATGGTTTGCCGAAGGCGGCGAAGCCGATCAGGGCAAGGCCCATCGTGGCCATGGCGATCGTCTTGCGCGCCCGAATGCGCCGCAGATGGCTGCCGATCAGATGGATGGTGGGACGCCGGCTCATGAGCGGCCTCCCTCGCCGGCCGAGCCGGAATCGTGCCCGCCGTCCTCGGGCCCGGTCTCCTGCGCGTGCCCCTTCGACCAATCGTCGAGTTCGTCGATGTGATAGCGGACATAGCGGCCGTGCTTGCGGAATTGCGGGCCGCCGCCTTTGAGGCGCATCTTCTCCAGCGTGCGCTGGGACAGCCCGATATAGAAGGCCGCTTGCGCGGTATTGAGAAACGGACTGCCCTTCTTGGCGCGGGCTGCGCGTTCGTTTTCGTCGTCCATGATGATCCTCGTTTCGCTACGGACAAGCGTAGGCGAGGATCGGCGAGCGAGATCGTTTTGGGGACGGGCGAAGAGTGGGGGGCGAGTTTTCGCCGCCCCCTTCGGCGGCCTCACGGGTCCTGAGAGAGGACCCCGCGCCGGTGGCGGCGCGGGGCTTTCCGGATCGGCCGGTTAGTCGACCGGGTTCCAGATGATGGCGTAAGTGTCGTCGTCATCCTGGCCGGCGGCGCGGCCGAGATTGGCGTAGAGCTTGCGGGGGCCAAACTCGGGGGCGGCAATCGACAGGCTCACATAGTCCTTGCCGGAGGTCTCGCCGGTGCGGATCCAGCCCGCACCCACTTCGACCCCTTGCGTCAGCACCCGGAAGTCGGGATGGGTGTCGGCGCTCTTTGCCTGATTGGGCACGATATCGATGTCGGCGCGGACGCTGAGCGTCTTGAGCTGGCCTTTGTAGCCGCCGTTTTCCTGTTTGGTGACGTATCCGATCGCGGTCATTTCCAGTCTCCTCTTGGTGCTCGCAAGGGACCATTCCCCTGCGATGGCGGACCGTGATGGGCGCGTCCGGACCGCCGGAACCGGGACGGCCGCAGCGATAGCGGAGGACCCGCGCGGGCAGCTTTTTTGAAGCGAAGCGGCGCGAGGAAGCCGCCGCAGGCGGCGGGGAAAAAAGCTGCCGGCGAGGGTTTCGGGCGGGCCTGATCCGCCCATAGGTCGACAAGCCAGCCGCAGGGAATGGTCCCCGAGACACAATGGAGACAGGTGGCGCGATCGGTGACACAAGAAGCCGGCCGCAATGCAGAGCGCCGGCTGCGCGGGCTCTGTCGGCAACCGGATCGGACAATTGGCCCCATGGGCCTTTGGCGCCTCAGCAAGCAACCCGGCGAGGTGCGGGGCTGCCGAAATGGGGCGAACTGGCGTCGGAATTTCTCGCGCGCGGCACTGGCTCGACAAGACGCCCAATCGGCAGCCGGCGTGGCCCGTAGCGGCGCGCGCGACCTGAGCGGCGGTAATCGAGAGAACCGCCGCTCGGGCCCTGATCGACTATTCGCGCACGAACAGCGGCTGCACTTGTGTCCACTGATCGGGGTGCGGAGCCGCTGCGGCTGGTGTAGCTTTCGGCCGGGAATTTCATCCAGCGCGGCAGCCAGGTCTCGACCCAGGGGCGGCCATTCTCGCCCGCCAGGAAGTCGCGGATGATGTTCTTTTGCGTCTTGACCTTCTCGGCGACATTGCCGTCCGCGACCAGCTTGCCGCCGACGTCGGCCAGCATCGAATTGGCGATTTCCTTGTCGCGCAAGAGGTCGAAGAAGGCATCGTCCGGTTGCCACCATATGCCCATGTCGACGTTCAGGTGGTTGCCGAGCGCCTCGACGACGGCGCTGCCGGCTGCAAGCGTCTCGGCCACGACAAGGGTGAGAACGCGCATGACATCGTCGTCGCAGAGCGCCAAGAGGCGCGCGAACACGCCGGCGATAGCAACGGCGTCGCCATTGCCGCCGGCGACCAAGCTATCCTCATCCGGTGATCCGAGCAGGGCCAATACCTCGCGCCGCTTTTTGCCGAATGCGGCTTCAGCCTTGCAGCCGGCAAGGCTGGCAGTCACCGTCTCGTTGGCTGCGCGCTGCGGCTCAGGCCGCACCTGCCACAGGCCCGAACCGGTGATGGCGTGCGCCACCACGAGGCGCAGCGCCACGGCGGGATGGTCGAGCATGGCTGCGCGCACGGCGGCATGGCGATGCAGATCGATATAGTTGTGCATCGGGCCGGTGACTTCGGGGCGCGGCAGCTTGGCGGCTGTTTCTTCTTGCTCGCCGCCCTCGCGGGCGCGGCGGGCTTCCTTGCGTGACAGCCAGCCCTCGTGACACTCGACCTCGCCGCGATGCGAGACAGTGATGACGATCTTGCCGCCCTTCTTCTTCGGGGTCTTCTCGTGGTCCATGCGTGGAAATACTGGCCCGGTTCCAGCGCACAACCTCGCTCCAGCCCTCGTTGAGATAGGTGTCGCGTTTGGTGGCAATCGCTTCGTTCTGCTTTTGCCAGAACAGGTCGGCATCGGCGAAATAGCTGTCGTCGCCGAACAGGTCCGAGGTGATCAGGCCGGGATACTCCTCGATAGCAAACAGTGCCACCTTGGTGGAAATCGACTGGCCGCCGAACAGCCATTGCTTCAATTGATAGCCACGCGGCGCGTATTGATCGGGATCGGCACAGAGTGCCAGCCAGTCCTTCTGCTGCGCCTTGGAAGACATGGTGAGATGGCGCACCGGCTCGGTGTCGATCTCCTCGCGCCGATAGGCTTCGCGGATTTTGGGCAAGAGGTTGCCAAGCGCCAGAATGCGTTTGACCTTGAGATCAGTGATGCCGAAGGTCACAGCGATGTCGAGAACGGTGCGGCCTTGCCTGACAAGCCGCGAAACGTCTCCCATTGCCATACTTCGTCAGGATCGAGGCGGGCGAGGTTTTCGATCAGGAAGCTTCGAGCGCATCGGCGTCGTCACCGTCCTCCATGATGGCGCAGGGCAAGGGATCGCCTTCACCGCGCTCGTCGGCAAGCGATTTCGCGGCGAAATAGCACCGCCTGCCGGGTTGTCCCCGCCGCGGAGGCCGAAGGCCGACGCGGCGGGACGGTTTTTGCGCCTATCGGCGCTGCTGTTCCGCCGTGTCGGGCGGAAGCTCGGAATGGGGCTTTGATAGGGCGTCTGCTGCCTGCCGCAGCAGTCGCTCGGCCTCGGTGACGTGGCTGCAAAATGCGGGCGGCTTCGGCATGGACGGAGATCGGAAAGCGCGCCTGGAAATGCAGGTCGCGCTCTATGCCGAGGCCAAGCGGCCCTTTTACGGATGCAAGCTCGGCCAGACTGACGCTGCCAAGTTCGGGGAAGCCGAAGCCGAGATCGCAAAGACCGAACAGCGTGTCGCCATCGGCGTCGAGTTCGCTCAGAAGCGAGGTCGCGGCACCTGTCGGATCCAACAGTTTCACAACGGGAAAATGGTCGATGTCGGCGCCGGCGGCGCCATGGGCGAGCAGTCGTGCGCGCAGTGGATTGGTGATCAGTATCATGGAAAGACTCCTTGTCAGAACGGGTCGCGTTGACTTCTTGCGTCCGGCGGGAGAAAGGTTCACCGGACCTTCCTCTGATCCGCCTCCCCATTAGAGACCGACCTCGAGCAGCTTTGCGCCGCGCGCGGACACATCGGCGCGTCCATCAGGAGGGTTTGCCCGCGTGGTGATCGGCTGGACGCCGGGAATGAGCGTCTGCTCCTTTGCGGCGTCGGCTCGGTCGCGGTCAGTTGAGGTCGCGCATCGTCATGCCGCAATGCCTTCTTGCGCCTCGCCTTCCGCATCGGCCGGAAGGCCAAACAGGAAATCAGCGGCCTTCGAAGCTAGGCTGGCGGCACGGAATATAGCGCGGTTGTCCTCGCGCAGCACCTTCAGCCATGAGCCGATGTAATCGGCGTGACGCACGGTCGGCTCGATGCCGAGATTGCTGCAGACGAAGGCGGCAGTGATTTCGGCGACCAATTCTTCACGCGCGTAGGCCTTGGAGCCGAACGAGCCGGAGAGGTCGCGAGCAAGCCGCGTCGGGTGGCCGGTCCAGTGGCCTAGCTCGTGAAAGCAGGTCCGGTAATAGTCGATCTGCTGATGGAACGCTGGCTGCGGCGGCACCTGAATGTGGTCGCTGCACGGCATGTAGAAAGCGCGATCGCCGCCGACCCTGAAATCCGCACCGCTGGCGAGAATGAGCGTCTCGGCCTGCGGCACGATCTCGCACTGTGGCAGCGGCTCGGCAGGGGCATGGAGGTGTTCCGGAAGATTGTCGCATTGCGCGACATTGAAGACGGTAAAGCGCTTCAGAAAAGGCACGGCCTGTGGTGCATCGCCCTCGTGGCGTGCGCGCTCCTTCTCGTTCTTTGGGACAAAGCGGTCGGCATGCACGATCGTCGTGCCGCGCTCGCCCTTCCTGACATTGCCGCCCAGGGCAAGCGCCTGCCGGAAGGTCAGCCATTTCTGGCTGGGATAGCTGCGCTCGATGACGGCGCCCCACAGGATGAGGATATTGATGCCGGAATAGGTGCGCCCCGTGGACGCATTCCTCGGCAGGCCGAGGCCTGCTTTTGCGCTGCCCCATGGTTTGACCCATGGCACGGTGCCGCGCTCCAGCTCGGCAATGATGCGGTCGGTGATCTCCTGATAGAGGCTTGCGCCTGGGCGCCTGCCCTTGCCTGCGCCAGCCTCTCCGCTGGTGGTACGCTTGCTGTTTGCACGCATGTGTTATCCTCCGCTCGCCAATCGCCGCGCCTTTCCCCGGAAGCGGGGTGGGCGGCGAGTCGCGACCGGAAAGGCCCGCCGTGGTAGGCGGACCGCATCCGAAGGACCGGAACGAAGAGGAGGACCCTGAGCGGCACGCGAAGGGTTGCGGGCTGCCGCGGCGGGTCTAGAAGGGAGTGCCGCCCGCCCCGCGCCACCGGGAAAGGCCAACAGACAAACCGCGCCGCCCGCAAGGGCGGCGGCCGTCACAGCCCGAAGGGCTGCCCACGCCAAGGGGCGAAGCCGAATGGCCGAGACCGCCTGAGCTTGCCGAAGAAAAGCGGGCTCGGTTCACGAGCACCTGGTGCGCGTCGTCAGGCGCGCGGGCGCCCGCCAAGTTTTTTCGCACATGGTCAGGCGCCGCAGTTACGTCGAGAACCAAAAGGCATCGGCGCCGTGCGCGCGGCTTCCTCCGAAAACCAGCGCTCGCCTTTCAACAAATTGAGGCGTTGTCCCACTCAATATTCCTGTCCGTGATCATGATAGATGCGGCGCGCCCGCTAGGACCGGAGGCTGGAGAGAATCTCGCACGGATCAGCGTCAAGGGCCGCAGTTATGTCGAGAAACTCGATGACATCGAGACGCCGCTCTGCGCCCTCGTACTTGGCCACGAAGGATTGGGGACGACCAAGCTTGTCAGCCAGCTGCTTCTGGGTCAGGCCTTTGGCCTTGCGCAGCAAAACCAGCCGGGCCAGGAACCGCTGGTGGCGGGGCGATCGAAGGGATTTGGGCATGGAGGCGAACCGGTCGGGTAAAGACCGGATCAGCGACTAATCCCGGTTTCGGATTATCCCATTTTGGGATATACTGCCTGCGCTCACAGGCGAGGTTCGCAGGCATGAATGGACCAATGGGAACAGATGAGACTCGAAGCTCAAGTTTGAGCGATGAAGTCCCCTGGTCGGAGAACCTCACGAGCTACGACAGGGAGCATTTCACGATCTACCTGCGGATCCTGGATGCCTGCGCCGAGAATGCCAGCGAAAAGGAGATGGCCGAGCGCATCCTCGGCATCGACCCGTCCATTGACCCGGTCCGCGCCCGCAAAGCTCTTCGCAGCCATATCGACCGTGCGAACTGGATGGTGACGACCGGCTACAAGGAACTGTTCGCCGGCTGATGCACAACGCCCAATGCCACGTGTTTCGATCAGGCAAGTCTCTGTAGCCAAATTCGGCAGCGCACGGCCGCGACAGCGGGCGCTGCGGGAGCGGTCACAACTGGTTCGCGTACTGTTTGACTGCCATTTCCAGTGCTTGCATCAAAGGCACAGCCTTGGAGAAGAGGAAGCCTTGGGCGGTTCGGCAACCAAGCTTGTGCAGGGTTTGCCGATCCGCCTCTGTTTCGACGCCCTCGGCCATGACCTCGATCCCGAGCATGTCACCGAGTTCGATGACGGATTTGACAAGCAGTCGGTCCTCTCGGGACTTGGCCAAGCCGCGAATGAAGCCTTGGTCTATTTTCACCTTGCGTATCCGACGGTTCTTGAGAGATGCCAAGGTAGAAAAGCCGGTGCCGAAGTCGTCGAGCGCGATGGAAATACCGGCATGCGAAAGCCGTCCGAGCTTTTCATCCACTCTGTCCGGATCCACCGGCGATTCTTCGGTAATCTCGATTTCGAACATCGTCGCAGGCAGGCCTCTTGCGGCCAGACCATCCAGAACCATGTCGTCGATATCGCCGGCTTCCAGTTCGCGCGGGGAAACATTCATCGCCACACGAATGTTACGACAGTCAGCTTTCACCAAGCCGTCGATAAAAGCACAACAGTCGGCGAATACGGTTTGCGTCAGCAGCTGAAGCATTCCGGTTTCGCGTGCGGCTGTGATGATTTCGGGTGGAGAGATGGCACCATGTGTCGGATGGGACCATCTCAGCAAGGCTTCAAAACCGACCACGGCCTCGGTGTCGAGTTTCACGATCGGCTGGAACCAAGGTTGCAATCTTCCCGTCTTTATCGCCGAATGAAGGTCCCGTTCGATGGACTGGCGGCGTTGGAGTTCCCGGTCGAGTTCGGCATCGAACAGGCAAAATTCGTTCCTGCCATGGCGCTTGGCCGTATAAAGGGCGATATCGGCCCGCAACAGCATTTCAGTCAGGCTCGACGTCTGCGCCAAGTATATCCCTATCGATGCCCCGACGCGCACGGACGCGACCCCGACATAGGGGCGAGCAATTTTGGCTATGATATTGGAGGCGAGATCACTGGCAGAAAGCGAAGCTCTCGTTGAGGGAAAAACCAGCACGAATTCATCGCCGCCGATACGAGCTAGCGTTGAGCCTTCCGGTGCTTCCTGCTCTATGCGGCGGGCGATCATGACAAGCAGTTCATCACCGGTCCTGTGACCGTAGGTGTCGTTGACAGATTTAAAGCCGTCCAGATCAATCAGCATTGCCACGAAGGGGCCATCCGCGGTCTTGAACCGACCGATGGCGTGTTCAAGGCCCCGCCTGTTGAGAAGGGCGGTCAAATGGTCCTCCCTGGAGTTGCGCTCCATTTCCGACGCAAGTCGCTCTGCCTCATGTCTCAGGCGGCTTGCTTCGCGGAAGCGCGCCTGCCCAACAAACGAAGCTCGGACCAAGCCGCCCATGAAGAGCAGAACGGTGAAAGCCAGAATGTAGCGTTCAAAATTGCCTTTCGCCAAAAGGCACGCCACCGTGATGAGGAGTGGAGGTGTGATGAAGCTGGTCGCCGCCGCGGCATACGAACTGCCATATGTAACCGCACCAGCTGAAATGCCCGCCAGTATGACCAGATGCATCGGTGCTTGAGGTGTTGTGTATCCAACAGTCAGCACGGCCGGGAAGGACCAGGCAAACCCTGCCAGAAGGGCAAGGACGCCAAACATGCGAAGGCGCGGCAAAACGCCAAGCAAATCCTGATGGCGCCCCGTTTCCTTTAGCTGAAAACGGGCGAGTGCAAGCCGGGCGGCATTTAGCGCATTGACGACCAGGAACCAGCTTGCAGCGGCAAAGCCGCCGCCAGAAAGGGCCTGCACCCCGCAAATCAGGCCTGACAGGATCGCGCTTATCGGCATCGACACGAAGAGCCCGGCCCTCAGGTCAGCAAGCTGATCCTGACGGATTTTGGCCTCCAGCGATTCTTCTTTCTTTAGGGGTGCCATGAATGGACCAGCTTGCTTCCGTCATTGTTCGCGAGGACCAAACCTATGCAAGCCCACTGAAGGACGGGTTAACTACCCAGCGAGGGTAACCAGTGCGCTCACCATGCTTCGGGTCACACCTTTGGCTTAGCATTGCCGAATCATCAAGGTTTCGCCCGCGCGCGTGCCTTGATCCGAATCATGCCATGATCGGCAACGTCACCAGGAAGCAGCCTTGCCCGCGACGCTGCGAGCCAGCAAGACAAAGAAGCCGCGCCGAGACAGCGCTCCAGAGCGGTAGCGCTCTGTGCGATTCACCGCCTGAGCATGGCCGAAATGCCATGGCGGACAAAGGGAAGATGTTGGGCAAAGCGGAGCCCAGCATGTCTTGCAAGCCGTGCCGCCGGGTGCTCGCTTGAGTAAAGACCGACAAGCATGTTGGTGGCATGATAGAGCGGCGCCGCCGACAGCCGCAGCCGGCTTTCGTATCTGCCGAGCATGTCGGGATCGGCAATGTCGCGGCGGGCGCGACATGCTGTCAGTATTTTATGAGCGAGTTGCTTCTGGCCGCTGAGGCCGATGTTGAAGCCATGCGCGGTCACCGGGTGCATGCCGATGGCAGCGTCTCCTATAAGTGCCGCACTCGGTGCCGAGAACTTGTGCGCCCAGGTCGTGACCAGCGGATAGGCATGGCGGGTGCTTGCCAGGGTCATCTGCCCGAGGCGTCCTCGACACCGGTTCATCAATTCCATGAGGAACAATTCGTCATCGAGAACAGACAGTCTATCGGCCTCGATTGAGCGCAAAGTCAGAAGCAGCGACGACACGCCTTCCATGAGCGGCAACATCGCTATGGTCTGATGGTGGTCGAACCATTCGACCGCGATCTGGTGATGGAAGCGCTCGTGCCTCACTCGGCAAATCAGCATGGAGTGGCCAAGCGGATGGATGTTGGCGCCAATGCCGAGCAGGTCGCGCATCGCGGACAAACGCGAATCCGCTGCTACGAGCAGCCGAGCGGCCAATTGCCTGCCATCAGAAAGCGTTATGACCGCCTCGTCGTCGCTGGTTGTTGCATTCACGACCGAGTTGCCGCACAGCAGCCGGGCATGATCCTGGAAGTAGACAATTTTGAACAGGGCATCGCGGATCCGACAATTTGGGACCAGAAATCCGAGTGGTTCCCCAGATCCGCTGCGAGTATCGAAGCACAGGGCGAAAGGGCTCGATCCGTTGAGCACGCGCGCGCCATGAAGCGGTGATTTGTCAGATGCGGGCATGGCGTCCCAGGCGCCGAGCTCGCGAAGGATTCTCACCGATGCGTGCGTCAGCGCGATCTCGCGACCGTCGAAAGCCGGATTCGCCAGGCTGTCGATCGACTGCCGTTCAACCACTGCCACCTTGAGTCGGCTCAGGGCGAGCGATGCTGCGAAGGCAAGTCCGACCGGCCCAGCTCCGACGACAATGATGTCGAATGTGTCGACAGAGCCGGCCATCAGCGTGCCGCCATAGCGGCTATCTGCGATACGAAGCGCTCTTGAAGCATCGCAATCACCCACGGTTTGCCGCTCATCTCCCCATCGTCGATAGACATGCGTTCTCCGTTGGAAGCCTGGTCAATGAAACCACGCCGACGAAGAGATAACGCTGATCTGGATCAACCAGGCTCGATAACCCGGCAACGGCGGGTTCACGGTCGAGTGGTCGATTGCCGTGAAAACGTTTGCATGTCTAGGCATTCTGAATGGTCGGCTTCCCAATCGCGGGCCCCTACTGGCCAAAGGTTCGGCAACGTATTGTGGCTGATCCGTTCTTCGCACGCGCGCCGATATCATCATGACGAGGCAATCCAGCAAAGACTCGGTCGACTGACGACCAGCATCCGCACGGTCGTTGGGCGCCGCCAACCGGTTCAGCCTCGCGGCTCTTCCCGATCGATAAGGATCCGCTGGGCGGAGCCGTCGAGATCTTCGTATTGGCCGCTCTTCATATCCACAGGAAGCGCCGGTCCAAGCCCCACCAAAACAGGCAGCGGCCATCGCATTCCGTCAGGACGGGCATCTTGCTGCCGATAGCGTGCTCTCCGCCCATGACGGGCGCTAGACGCCGAAGGAACTCGCCGACAGCCTCATGTCCAAGTGATGTGGGAAGGGAGCAGAACCAAAGGGACTCTGCTCCGCGTCCCCGCCTTTTCCGCAGCTATGAAACCTTCACCGAACGGATCCGTACTGAGGAGGAGGCCGTCCTTGACTTGCCCGACGCCGGCAACCTTCTCAGCCGCAACGATCGCTGCCTTCCGCTGACGCTCGTCGACAATCGCCCCCTTCAGTTCGACAAGGCCGTCGCTGACCCTCACATCGATCAAGTCACCACCGCTCCAGGTTTGTGACTGCAGTTCGGCAAGGATAGCCTTGCGGATCAGGTCGTCATCGGGTGGCGTGGTTCCCTGTTTCGGCATGGCGCGGATCAGGACAAGCAGCAAATCAGTTCGCGTGATGATGCCGATGACCCTGTCCCGATCGACAATTGGAAGATTGTTGATGCGATGTTGCATCATCAGGTCGACAATATCTGCAATCGAGGCGCTAGGAGGCGCCGAGATGACGGGTGTGGTCATCACCTGATGGATGATCCGTCCGTTCGAGCGCGCATAGTCATTGGCGACTGTGCCCGGGCCAAGATCAAACTCCAGCCAGCGCGGACGCACACGCTGGGTCCCAAGTTCTTCTCGGCGCAAGAAGTCGCTTTTGCTTACAATACCAATCAGGGTGCCGTCGCTGTCTGCTACCGGCAGGCAGCTGACCTTGTTTGAAAGCATGAGCTCGACCGCTTGCGCGATCGTCGCGTTCGCATCCGTCGTGATGACTGGCTTTGTCATTATGGATTCGGCTTGCATCCTCACCCTCCTGATCTTTCGTCGGACGACGATAGGACATCCCGACCCGCGGCGCGTTGATCTGAGTCACTTGGAACGAGGAGGATTCTCCGCGCCGTCGTCGCGGTCGATTAGAATGCGCTCCGCAGCGCCATCGAGATCATCGTACTGGCCGCTTCTCAACGCCCACAGGAAGCCGGACAGGCCGAGTGCGCCAAGGAACAACGCCACCGGAATGAGATAGGCGAGCGTCGTCATGAAGATCGGGCCAAGGCGCCGGCCCGCGCGGGCCTGCCCTGCCGCGCTGTTTCGGACGACACACCCGTTGCGAAGCCTTGCAGACGCATTGCGTTTCCAATCACAAGCAATGACGAGGCAGACATCGCGACCGCCGCGATGAGAGGCGTAACGTGGCCCAGAATGGCGATCGGCACGGCCACAGCATTGTAAACGATCGCAATTGTTATGTTCTGTCGGATCAGGCTTCCCGCCTTGCGCGACACGTCCAGCGCCAGCGGGATCGCCAAAAGGCTTTCGCGCAGAAAAACGAAGTCGGCTGCATTGCGGCCAATGTCGGCCGCCGTGGCGGGTGCGATCGAGACATGCGCGGCGCTCAGCGCCGGTGCGTCGTTGAGCCCGTCGCCAACCATCAGAACCTTGTGCCCGTCTCTCGCCAGACTCTCGATGCGTTCAACCTTGCCGGACGGGAGCAGGCAGGGAACGAAGTCATCGACACCGAGCACGTCCGCAATCTCGGCGCAGGCTTTCGCGGTATCGCCCGACAGCATTTCCACGCACATACCAGCGTTGCGCAGTTGATCGATCGCTGCCCTGGTGTCGAGGCGTAGCGCATCTTCGAAAACGAAGGATGCGACAATCATGCCGTTTTTCGTCAGCACTGTTCCGCCGTAGCCATGTTTGCCTTCGCCGCCGGTTCGCGCCTTCCAACCAGCCCATCCGCGTCGACCCAGCCGCCAGGTGATACCGGCGGCGGTGGCTTCGATCCCGAAACCCGGGTGCTCGGTCACCGCGTCGAATTTGTGCTGGCTGCTGCTGACGGCAAAGCCGGCAATGGCCTTTGAATATGGATGACGCGAATGCGCGGCCAGGTCGGCAGCGATTGCCAGCATGGCGGGATCGATCGACGACGTGTTGACGAGCCTGGGCTGGCCAAGCGTGAGCGTGCCGGTCTTGTCGAACACGGCTGTATCGATCGCTGCCAGGCGCTCCATGGCCGAGCCGTCCTTGACCATGATGCCATTCTCAAACAGGCGCCGCGCGGCGACCACCTGAACGATTGGGACGGCGAGGCCAAGCGCGCAGGGGCATGTGATGATGAGAACAGCGATGGCAATCGTCATCGCCCGATGCCAGTCGCCGGTCGCCGCCATCCAGCCCGTGAATGTTACCAATGCGGTGAGATGAACCACGGGCGCGTAGAGTGCCGACACGCGGTCGGCGATACGGCGATAGCGGGCGCGACCACCTTCGGCGGCCTCCATCAGCCGAACCATTTCCGCCAAGAACGAATCCTTCGCGGCGGCTGTGGCCTCTACCGTCAGCGGACCGGTAAGGTTGAGGACGCCGGCCTGCACGGTGTCTTCCGGCGCCACGCTACTGGGCGTGCTCTCGCCGGAGACCAGGGAGCAGTCGACGTCCGATGTCCCGCGCACAATTTTGCCATCGACAGGGATTCTTTCGCCGGCGGCGATCAACAACAGCATGCCCGGTTCGATCTCGGCCACCGGCAGATAGCCCCGAGCGCCATCGCCGCGCAGCACCATGGCGCCGCGCGCGGCCAATTGTGACAGGCTCTTCACAGCGGTGCGGGCGCGTTCCCGCATCACGTGATCGAGCGTGCGACCGATCAGGAGGAAGAACAGCAGCGATACCGACGCGTCGAAATAGGCGTGGTCGCCGTGGGTGATCGTCTCATAGAGGCTCATGGCGTAGGCCAGCGACACGCCGACGGCGATCGGCACGTCCATGTTCATGCGGCCGTGGCGCAACGCATTCCACGCCGACTTGAAGAAGATGCCGCCGGCGAAGGCCAGCGCAGGAATGGCGATCAGGGCCGAGACCCAGTGGAACAGGTCGCGGGTGGCGCCCTCGGCGCCGGACCAGACCGACACCGAGAGCAGCATGATGTTGCCCGCAGCAAAGCCGGCAACAGCGACGGCGCGGATAAGCTCCGAAAGCATCTTGTCCTTTGCATCAATCTCGGCTTCGAACAAATGCGCCTGATAGCCGAGCCGGCCGAGCACAGCGACCAATGGTGGAGCCTCGTCGCCGCGCCAGCGGACTGAGACCCGCTTTGTCGACAGGTTCACGCGAGCTGCCTCGACGTGATCGAGTTTTCCCAACGCCGTCTCGATCGTCTGGATGCAGGCGCCGCAATGAACGGTCGGCACCGAAAGGTCGGTCTGATGAAGGTCGTCGCCAAGCGATCGGCTCGCCAGCCTGATTTCCTGGCTGGAGGGCAGGACCGAGGTGCCGCTGACCAGATCCAGCGCTATTTCAGCACCGGGTGCACAACAGCTCATTGCAGCGCTCCATGGGAGATCATGATCCTGCGTACATCGCGATAAGGTCTGGCCAGGCCGGCTTCGGCGTCGATTTCGACAATCCACACACCATCCCTTGGCATGTGCTGCGCTGCAAATTCCTGGCCCGAGGCGGGGGCGAGCGTGACGGACTCATCCTCTTTCTCGTAAGCGGGATGGCGAAACAGCGCCTTCACGCCATGCAGGGAAACCGGTTTGCCCGCGGCGTCGATGATGCAATAGCGGACTTCGCCCCATGCGATGGTCAACTGGCCGGTCCAGCCAAGCGCTGCCTGCGCACGGCCTTCCTCGGCCTTCTTGTTGAATTGTTGGCTCGCCACATAGGTATTTTCGACGACAAGGCCGGTCCAGCTTGTGTTGGCAAGCGTCGCCATCGTCACATTGACCGCGATGACCACGCCGAAAAAGGCAAGGATCGTGGCCAACATGTGCCTGCCGGTGAACTCGCGGGGGTTTCGCGTGGTGGCGTTCATCTGGCGATCTCCGGCGAGTTGAAGGTGGCGGTGTATTCGTTGGACTCGAAGCTGACCTTGTCTTCGACCCGGAATGTGAAGGTCTGCGCCTGGCCATGAATCTGATCAGCAGGCAGGCGCACGAAAACCTTCAACATCTTCAGCCGGTCGGGTTCGACCTGGACTGCAAAGGAGCGATCGGCGGGGAGATCGACGCCAACGATGCTCATCTCTGCGCCTGGCAAACCCCCGAGGGTGACGATAATCGTTCTCGGTTCGGGGATCATGTTCAAGAGCTTGACGGTATAGCCATTGCGGATCGAGCCGTCCGAGAGCGTCACGAATTGCGGGTTGCGGTCGTGCAGGACATTGATTTCGAGCCGGTCGCGCGTCAGCAGCGAAAAGAGCAGGCCCAGCCCGATCAGCGACCACATGGCCATGTAGACATAGGTTCGTGGCCGAAAGATCTTGCGGATATGGAAATGCGCCACCCTGTCCGAAAACAGGCCGTCATCCGTCCTGACCAGTGATGGATCGACCGAGCTGGCGCCGCCGGCGGTGGCCAGGATCATGTTGGCGTTGTAGTCGGAGAGCGTCGCGTAGGAGATCAGTCCTCGCGCTTTGCCGAGCTTGTCCATGACGCCGTCACAGGCATCGATGCAGAGCGCGCAGGTGATGCATTCGAGTTGCTGACCGTCGCGTATGTCGATCCCCATCGGACAGACGGCGACACAGGCATTGCAGTCGACGCAATCGCCGACGGGATGCCCTGCGGCAAGAACCTTCTTGGCGTGACGCGTGCGCGGTTCGCCGCGCCAGTCATTGTAGGTGACGGTGAGCGTGCTCTCGTCGAGCATGGCTGCCTGGATGCGCGGCCATGGGCACATATAGGTGCAGACCTGTTCGCGCATCAGCCCGCCAAACGTGTAGGTCGTCGCCGTCAGGACCGCGACGGTGATGTAGGCGACAGGCGCTGCCGTGCCGGTGAAGAGTTCGCCGAGCAGCGTCGGCGCATCGGCGAAATAGAAGATCCATGCGCCACCAGTCGCTGCGGCTATGACCAGCCAGATGACGTGTTTCGATGCCCGCAGCACAAGCTTACGAGTGGTCCAAGGACCGGCATCGAGCTTGATGCGTGCGTTGCGGTCGCCCTCGATCGCGCGCTCGACGACCAGGAACAGATCGACCCATACGGTCTGTGGGCATGTGTAGCCACACCAGGCACGGCCAACAGTCGATGTGATCAGGAAAAGACCGACGCCGGCCATGACCAGAAGGCCGGCGACATAGTAGAATTCCTGGGGCCATATCTCGATGAAGAAGAAATAGAAGCGCCGGTTGGCGACATCGAGCAGCACGGCCTGGTCCGGGCTAAACGAGCCCCGATCCCAGCGCAGCCACGGCGTCAGATAGTAGATGCCGAGCGTGATCGCCATCACGATCCATTTGAATCGGCGAAAGCTGCCCGAGGCCCGCTTCGGGAAGATCTTCCTGCGCGCGGCATACATTGGCTGGCGCACCTTGGCGGAGTTGAACGTCGTGGGTTCGATCCGTTCTATTTGCGTGTTATCGAGCACGAGAAGCTCCAGTCACCAGCGACGATTTCGCCGGAAGCCGACTCATCGGTTCTGGATGATGCCGAGGCCCGGCTTGCGCCGGGCCTCGTCGCTTGGCGGGAGGGGGAGGACGAGAATAGGCTGCTTTCCTATTCTCCGCCGCCAAGCGAATGGATGTAGACCGCCAGTTCCTTGACCTTGATCTCGCCGAGGCGCGCGCCCCAGGCCGGCATCACGCCGTGTTTCGGTGCGGTTACCTGGGCGGCGATGGCCGCTTCGCCTGACCCGTAGAGCCAGATGGCGTCGGTCAGATCTGGAGCGCCGAGTTCCTTGTTGCCTTTTGCATTGTCGCCATGACAGGCCACGCAGTTTTCGGCAAAGACCTTTGCGCCCGGCGCGACCAATGCTTGATTGACGACGGCCCCCGACAGACTGGCGACGTAGGCGCTGACCTGTTTGATCTGGTCGGCGGTGATGATGTCGGCAAAGGCGGGCATTTCCGACAGGCGCGTATCCGGATCGGAGGCGAAGCGAATGCCATGGGTGATCGTCTGCTGAATCTGGTCCGCCTTGCCGCCCCACAGCCAGTCGTCGTCGTTAAGGTTGGGGAAGCCCTTGGAGCCCTGGGCGCCGGAACCATGGCACTGCACGCAATTGAGCTTGAACGCGGCACCGCCGGCGGCGACGGCGAATTCGCGCAGCGTGTCGTCCGCCGCGATCTCCGAAACACTTTTCGCTTCTATCGCGGCGACATATTTGCCCTTGGCTGCTTCAGCCTTGGATAACTCGTTCCCGACATCGTTGCGACTGGAATAGCCGAGCACACCCTTGGTTGTCGTGTGTAGCAGAGGCCATGCCGGATAGGCGATCGTGTACCCGATCGCCCAGACTATGGTGATGTAGAACGTCCAGACCCACCAGCGCGGAAGCGGGTTGTTGAGCTCCCGGATGCCGTCCCACTCATGACCGGTGGTTGAGATGCCGGAAACCTCGTCGATGTGATCGCTGCTCATGATCAGTCCTCCTTCAGAGGAATTTGAGCTGCTTCGCCGGCTTGCCTGCGGCTTCCGGGACGAACTGCAAAGGCAACAGATCCGATGAAGAAAAGAGCCATGGCAAGTAGGCCCCAGCTGTCGGCAATTTCCCGCATGAAATTGTACGTCATGGCCATTGTCCTCAGCGGTAGCCGGCGGTCTCATCGTAGTTCTTGAAATCGACCAGCGTGCCCAGCATCTGGAGATAAGAAACCAGCGCGTCCATTTCGGTGACTTGCTGCGGGTTGCCGTCGAAGTCGCCGATCTTGGCCTTGGGGTAGCGGGCCTCGAGGCCGGATGTGTCGGCGTTGGGATCAGCCTGCGCCATCAAATCGGCATTGGCGTTGGCGATCATGTCGTCGGAATAAGGGACGCCGACGCGCCTGTTGGCGACCAGATGCGTCGAGAAGTCCTTCACCGCGATCGGCTTGTCCTTCAGGAAGGCATAGCTCGGCATGATCGATTCCGGCACCACGGACCGTGGATCTGTCAGGTGATCCACGTGCCACAGGTTGGAATACCGGTCGCCAACGCGGGCGAGATCCGGTCCGGTGCGCTTCGATCCCCACTGGAAGGGGTGGTCGTATATCGACTCGGCCGCCAGGCTGTAGTGGCCGTAGCGCTCGACCTCGTCACGGAACGGCCTGATCATCTGGCTGTGGCAGAGGTAGCAGCCCTCGCGGACATAGATGTTTCGCCCGGCAAGTTCGAGCGGCGAGTAGGGGCGCATGCCTTCCACCTTCTCGATCGTATTATCGAGATAGAAGAGCGGCGCGATCTCGACGATGCCGCCGATTGTCACGACCAGCAGCGACCCGAGGAGGAGAAGTGTAGCGTTCTTCTCGATGACCGCGTGTCTGTTCATCAACCTCATTTTCCGTCTCATCATCGCGCAAGCTGGAGGGCGGGGGTGGAGCGCGGCATCGGATCCTGCTCGCGCCGGTAGCCGAGGATGGTCATGGCGATGTTCCAGGCCATGATCAGGGTGCCGGAGAGGTACATGGCCCCACCGATGGCGCGCATGATGTAATAAGGGTGCATAGCGGCCACGGTTTCGGCGAAGGAGTAGACCAGGAAGCCCTGCTCGTCGTATTCGCGCCACATCAGGCCCTGCATGATGCCGGACACCCACATCACCGCGGCGTAGACAACGATGCCGAGCGTCGCCAGCCAGAAATGCCAGGTGACGAGCCTGAGCGAATAGAGGCGTTCACGGTTCCAGAGCTTCGGCACCATGAAGTAGATCGCGCCGAACGAGATCATGCCGACCCAGCCGAGTGCGCCGGAATGGACGTGGCCAATGGTCCAGTCGGTATAATGCGACAGCGAGTTGACCGTCTTGATCGACATCATCGGGCCTTCGAAGGTCGACATGCCGTAGAAGGCGATGGCCATCACCATCATGCGGATGATGGGATCGGTGCGCAGCTTGTCCCAGGCGCCCGACAGCGTCATCAGGCCGTTGATCATGCCGCCCCATGACGGCATCCACAGCATGATCGAGAACACCATGCCAAGCGTCTGCGCCCAATCGGGCAGGGCGGTGTAGTGCAGGTGATGCGGCCCGGCCCAGATGTAGAGGAAGATGATTGCCCAGAAATGGACGATCGACAGGCGGTAGGAATAGACCGGCCGGTTGGCCTGCTTGGGCACGAAATAGTACATCATGCCGAGGAAGCCGGCGGTGAGGAAGAACCCGACGGCATTGTGGCCGTACCACCACTGCGTCAGGGCGTCCTGGACTCCGGAAAATGCGGAATAGCTCTTGGAGCCGAGAAAGGAGGCCGGCATCGACAGGTTGTTGATCACATGCAGCATCGCGATGGTCACGATGAAGGAAAGATAGAACCAGTTGGCGACGTAGATGTGCGGTTCCTTGCGCTTCAGGATGGTGCCCAGAAACAGGATCAGGTAGCCGACCCAGACGATGGTCAGCCAGATGTCGACATACCATTCGGGTTCCGCATATTCGCGGCTCTCGGTGATGCCGAGCAGATAACCTGTCGCGGCCATGACGATGAAGAGCTGGTAGCCCCAGAACACGAACCAGGCGAGATCGCCACCGAACAGCCGAGCGCGGCATGTGCGTTGGACGACATAGAGAGACGTGCAAAGCAACGCATTGCCGCCGAAGGCGAAGACGACGCCCGAGGTGTGCAGAGGCCGCAAGCGGCCGAAGTTGAACCAGGGCTGGATGTTGAGATCGGGATAGGCAAGCTGCAGCGCGATGACCACCCCGACCACCATGCCAACCACACCCCAGAACATGGTGGCGATGGCGCCGTAGCGGATTGGCCCGTCCATGTAAGCGGACGGGTCGATCGGAGCGGCAGGCTTGAACTCAGTGTTACGCAGTAGGATCGCAGTGAAGCCAGCCAAGGCGAAGAACAAGACCCACATATGCTGGCGAAAGGGTTCATCCACCCCAGCGCCAGCCGCCACCAAAGCCGCGAATGCGAACAGGCTTAGAAGCACGATTTCTTTGCCGAATTTCATCGCAAGCCCCGATTTCCAATTCCGGCGGATGCCAAACCGCGGTGCCTTATTGCGCAGCCGTCGCCTGCTCGCCCTGATCCATGTCAGAGCCGCACCATTTTGCTCGAGCAGCATCGAGTTCGGTGCGATCAGACTGCGACGATCGAATGTGGAAGCGCACCACCGGCCGCCCGTTTATGGAAGGGGCCTGGCGTCCCCGGTCGGGCCCCGGGTGCGGAGGCGACCGCGGGCGTGTGGGGGAGCGCACCTTCTGCGACGCTGGAAAGCAGGTCGACGCCTTACCGAACCCCGCGTTCAATGCCTTGGAACAGCCAGCGCCAGCGTTACGCTGCCGTCGTGACATTCATGGCTTGGGGAGACGGCGATTTTCCCCTGCGGATGAGGCGTATTGACTTCGCCAAGTGTGGATGCTTCGCCGACGAGCCGAAAGGCAACTGGCGCATACGATCGGATGGAGAACGGGCTGTCGCTACGCGACTTCTTCTGAGCCCAACGCGAGCATGCCCTGCCCCGAATGAAGTAAGTGACGGGGGCCATGCAGCTTCTGCGTCATTCAAACGGCTGTAGCGCCTCGGCCGCCGCAGCGCCGTTCCAGCCGGCTCATGCTGTCCACGGTGACGCGGCGGTTGTTCTCGATCCGAATCACGCCGTCCATTCTCAGGCTGGTCAGCTGACGGCTCACGGTCTCGTTTGTGATTCCAAGGAAATCAGAAATGTCGGCACGCGTCATCGGCAGCTCGAAGCACGTCGAGCTAGCCGTCGGGTCAACATTGGAGTCGATGTTCCGGGCAATCATGAGGAGAAAGCTCGCCACCTTCTCTGGTGCGGTCTTGCGCCCCAGAGTCACCATCCATTCGCGTGCCTCGTCAAGTTCGTTCAGCGCCTGCTTGAGCAGGCGATGCACAAATTCGGGTGACTGCTTCATCATCCGTTCGATGGCCGCTCTGGGAAACGAGCATAGCGAGACAGCTGTTGCCGCTTCCGCATTGATCGCACTTTTCATCTTGAAGGGCCGACCCAGAAAATCCGGGGCGAACTGCAGGCCGACAATCTGTTGGCGTCCATCTGACAGGCTCTTCGTGAGCTTCACCACGCCTGAAAGCACGTTCGAATAACAGTCGACCGCCTCGGCGTCGCCGATCAGTTCGACCCCCGGCTCGATATTGTGCCGCGACGACGTCTTGGCGAGCTGAGCCAAATGGTCTGGCTCTAGCGCGCCACAGACACCGCGGCGCCGTGCCTCGCAAGACAGGCAAAGAACGGGGATGCCGGAACTGTGAATATCCTGCCGTAATGTCATTCGATCGCTCTACCGGTCCGTGCGGGCAGGATAGCATCCACGGTAGAAAAATCCTTGCGGCAGTTTGTCCGTGCTGAAGGTTGATCGAAATCAGGGCTTAGGCTCATCCAAGCATCCACAGTTCGGGCGACGCAAACACGGTGGACCACGACATGCGACAAAAGCTAGTTGCCAGATTTGGCGAGAACGTCCCGCGCTACACGAGCTACCCGACCGCGCCGCATTTCAATGCAAGCGTTGACGCTACCGTTTGTCGTGGCTGGCTACAGGGGCTCGACGAGGGCGACGAAATCTCGCTCTATCTGCACATCCCATACTGCGACAAGCTTTGCTGGTTCTGTGCCTGCCATACCAAGCAGACACGCCATTACGAACCGGTGACCACATATCTGCGCTCACTGCATGCCGAGATCGCCACCGTCGCCAGTCTTGTTGGAGGCAAAGGTCGTGTGCGTGCCCTCCATTTCGGCGGTGGTTCGCCGACGATGCTCAAGCCCGAAGATATGGTGGCGCTGGGAACCGCCCTGCGCAACAGCTTCGGCTTTCTTCCCGGCGCCACGATCAGCGTTGAAATCGAACCCAACGATATGGACGATGCCCGCCTCGATGCGCTTGCCGAAATCGGCATGACCCGTGCGAGCCTCGGCGTCCAGGATTTCGATCCGAAGGTGCAAAAGGCAATCAACCGCGAGCAGAGCTTCCTGCAGACCAAGACGGTCGTCGACGGCGTTCGTTCGCGCGGCGTCGAATCCGTCAATCTGGACCTGCTCTACGGTCTGCCGCACCAGACCAGGGAAAGCGTCGCTTCTACGGTCACGCAGGCACTGACCCTGGAACCGGATCGGATCGCACTGTTTGGCTACGCGCATGTACCGTGGTTCAAGAAACATCAGACGATGATCGACGAGGCCTGGTTGCCGGGTCCCGCGGAGCGCTTTGCCCAGTCGCAACTGGCTGCACAGGCGATTGTAGACAATGGATACGAGGCAATCGGGCTCGACCATTTCGCCAAACCGGGCGATGCGCTGGTGATTGCGGCACACACCGGGACTTTGCACCGGAACTTTCAGGGCTACACGGACGATTGCTGCGAAATCTTGATCGGGCTCGGCCCGTCATCCATTAGCCAGTTTCGGCAAGGCTATGCGCAGAACATGCCTTCAACCAGCGAATATAGACGCACGGTTGATGACGGCGGGCTGGCCGCCGTTCGGGGTATCGCACTTTCCAACGACGACCGCGTTCGCGGCTGGATCATCGAACGTTTGATGTGCGACTTCGCCTTCTCGGCCATCGATCTGGTGGAACGCTTCGGCGAGGCCGGCCAGACGCTCCTCCTTCAGTCAAGTTCCATGGCCCTCCACGATCCGGTTCGATTGCTTGAACTTGATGGCGACAGATTCGTTGTGCCGGCTGAAAGTCGCCCTTTCGTCCGAAGCATCGCGGCCAGGTTCGACAAATATTTCGAAGCTGGAACGGCCAGGCACTCGGCGGCAGTCTGAGCACTCAGAGGAACGGTCATGCCTCTCAGTCGATCATGGACCGCGGTACGTTTGTTGATCGGCGACCGTCTATCGAGACAAGATTCTGAGCGGACCAGACGCGTCTTGGCGCAGCGACGATATCGTCCGCTCGAGCCCTGCCTGTCGGATCATGGTTGTCGGCGACAGCTCCCTTCGACCTGAACCACCCGTTCACCCGAATTCTGCCGGCGCAGTTCCAGTGGAAAGGGCCTGGGCTAGACGGCTCTCTTGTTACCCCAGAGCACAACGTGCAGCTGCGGCAGCACGCGGGCCTCGAACCATCTGTCGCGGGTCACGCTGTCAACCAGCCACTCCATGCGCTTCAATATTCCGTCAAGGTCGACAGGCGCGTCATCATTTGTGGGGTGTGGCGGCGTGTGATTGCCGGGCTGCAGATAGATCGGAAGTTGCGGAAATTGCGCAGCGGCGTCTTTCGCGTAAGTGTAGTCCCTTTCGTCGAAAACAATGAGCTTGAGCACGACTTGGGGCTTGCCTTGTGCCGCCTGGAGGCACGCCTCGACAGCGGCCCAATCTGTCGTCATTCGGCTTGACGGCGGCTTTGGGCTGAGGATCAGCACGTCAAGCTGCGCAAACCAGTCCCTGGCAAGCGACCCTTGGGTTTCCAGCGCAAAACGGTAACCGTCACCATGGCCCCGGTCGATGAGCGCGCCGAGCGGCTGGATGGCCGGATTGCCGCCTGATAGCGACACCATCAGCGGGCGGCCACCGGAAAGGGCAAGCACATTTTTCCACACCGCCCCAACGGACATCATCTCCCATTCATGGCGGAATTGATTGTCCACAGCATGGAGGCTGTCGCACCAGGAACAGCGATAGTCACACCCGCCGGTTCTGACGAAGATCGTCGGCAAACCTATGAGCACGCCCTCGCCCTGGATCGTCGGCCCGAAAATCTCGCTAACGCGGATTGCGGGATGAGTATTCGTCATGGCCGGTATTCCGCCCAGGTTTTCGGCGTTTCGCTCACCCGCACGGCCGCGGTTTCGCTCAGGCGTGCCTTGCACCAGTCGTAGAAATGTCTGGCCAGATATTCCGCCGTGACTTGCTCGTGTCCCAGCACGTCGTTGAGATGCCGGTGGTCGAAGCTCTCGTCGATGTAGCGTTTGAATGGCGCCAAGTCGTGGTAGTCGCGCACGAAGCCGTGATCGTCCAGTCCATCCGCTGAAAGCTCCACTTCGACGATGTAGTTATGTCCGTGCAGGCGCGCGCATTGGTGATCGGGTGGCAATGAGGTGAGCTGATGCGAGGCTGAGAAGTGGAATTCCTTGGTGATGCGGAACATTACGCGGTGGTCCTTCGCAGCGCTCCGAGCCAGAAGTCGGAGTCCTCATACTCGGTTGGGTCCGGGTGCCCAGCGATGTGAAACGCCTCACGCCGCTCGACGCAGGTCCCGCACCTCCCGCAATGACGCTCGGCGCCCTTGTAACAGGACCAGGTCTGCGCAAACGGCGTGCCGTATGTGGCTCCATCCGTAACAATGTCCGCCTTCGTCAGGTTCACATAGGGTGCATAAAGGCGAATCTGCGCGTAGCCGTCGAGCGCGTGGTCCTGCATCATCTGGAAAGCGTCGATGAAGGCCGGACGGCAATCGGGATAGACAACGTGATCCCCACCATGCACGGCCGTCGCCACTGCGTCAGCGTCTTGCGCTGCGGCGAGGCCGAAGGCAATGGCCAACATGATGGCGTTCCGGTTGGGCACCACCGTTATCTTCATCGTGTCTTCGGCATAGTGCCCGTCGGGCACGTCCACATTGTCGGTCAGCGCGGAGCCGGAAAGGTCGCCGCCGATCTCGTGGATATCGATGATTCGCTGCGGGACACTCAGGCGCTCCGCGCAAAGGGTGGCGAAGCCCAATTCCTTCCTATGCCGTTGGCCGTAATCGAACGATAGCAGGCCGGTCAGCTGGTGCTCCGCTGCCACCTTGTGGGCAAGAGTAACGGAATCCAATCCGCCGGAGCAGACGACGAGAGTCTTCATCGTTGGGTCCTTGTTTTAACCGGGTAGGCTGCGACCGGAGATTTCTCTGCGCTCCAGTACTTCAGGAAAACCATTTTGTGAAGTGAACGGAGACGAATTCGTGCGCTTGCGTGCGATGCGCAAAAAGCCTTCGCGGTGAGCTGCAAGGACACGGACTGACGAGACGTCACCCTTCAGCGGAATGCTCAAAGTCGAACGCTTCTCGGGGACAAAGTTCTCGACGAGCAGAGCCTGTCGGTCCCGAGCGCCGAGCGAGCCCATTGCAACGGTTTCGGAGTACAAAGCCGAGATGGGCTTGCCGCAAACAGCTCACTTACCAGGGATGTTCAGCGATGCCGAAATCCAGATATCGGGGTGGATTATGAGATCAATTGTCGCGACAGCTTTGGCTGGCCTGCTCGTCGCGCTTCGTAGATGCAGCGCATTCCACGTCAGGATCATTTTGATGAGCACGCCCTCAATGGATAACCGGCGAACCCTGAATAACCGGTCGTGAGCCGACATCTGTGAACAAGCGGTGTGGTCGATTGCAATCACCCATGTCTTGCGCACAGGTACCTTTATGGCAGTGGATGAACTGAACTTGATGGTTTTACAGATGGCAGTCGAAAGCGTCCGCTCGCTCTCGTTGAGCTTCGCTGAAAAAGCCGCCGAGATAGCCACCAGGAGCCGCGGCAGCCTGCTTTTCAACGTGCGGATCGACGGTGACCCGCAGGTCC
Source organism: Mesorhizobium sp. C372A (assembly GCF_030323245.1). Lineage (NCBI taxonomy): Bacteria > Pseudomonadati > Pseudomonadota > Alphaproteobacteria > Hyphomicrobiales > Phyllobacteriaceae > Mesorhizobium > Mesorhizobium sp. C372A. Next base: position 80,969 of record NZ_CP100475.1, read on the forward strand.
AGCGGGTCGCAGCCATCCGATATCACGGCGGCCAATTCGGCGTGCTGGCGTTAGACGGACACGGCCTAGTTACCCACTATTGCATCGTTAACGGTATGTTCTCACATTACATTGCGGCCTTGGAGAGCTGGCACAGGATGCCCCTGTCGATGCAGGCCAAGATGGATGCCAACGGCAATGCCCGTCTCTTCGTAGCGGCGTTGCGGGATGCCGGACATATGCTGGGCACCTAGCATTTGGCCAGAGTGCATCTCTGAATTTGCAAGTGCATCACTGCGATGGCGCCGGCATGATCGTCATGCTCGAAAAGGGCTGCGGCGGCCGCGGCAAAGCGGTCGCCGCGATGATGGTGTCAACGGCGTTGCATCGATGCGAGCGTTTAGAACAGAGGTCTCCTCCTGGCATCGAGCGCATGCAAGGAGCTACGCAAGCGCAAATGTATCAAGTATTTTGAAGGGACGACCCCTCATGCATACTTAGCTGCGATGCTCGGGCGGCATAAGCCTCGTTGCCATCTAGCCGCCTTGATGCACGGCGATAAGCTTTTGACGGCCTGAAGCGACGCTGTGGTCGCCGTTGCGGTGCTTTTCCACGCGCCTCGTCAGGCGCCGGGATTGCTCCGGCGTGATGGCAGGCGGGGGACGAAGCGGATATCGCCACCGTGGGCGCCGACCTCGACCCGCGCGATGATGCGCTCGACGCGGCTCCAACTAGCGGCGCCGTCAACGAACTTCTTGAACCTGCGGACCTTGCCTCTCTTGGCCGACGCTTCGAAGCGTGCTGTCGTGCTGGCCTCCAGATCCGCCACATGCTTGCGCAGGGTCGTGGTGGGCGCGAGGCCAAAGATGAAGTCGACGCGCAGCACCAGTCGATGACCTGGGTTGCAATAATGGCTATCCCCGCGGAGCAGGATTCGAATGTTCGGCCAGTTGATCCGGATCGCCCGCACCAGACGGCGCAGGTGGGGGCGGATCTCAGCCCCACTCGGCCGCTTGGCCGGTCGCAGGATCGCGCTGACGAACCGTCCCGCACCATCGAACACGACGATCGGCTGGAAGCCGTACTCGTATGGTGGGCATTGAACAGGCGAAGCTGTTGGCCTCCGTGCACAGCGTCGAAGGTGTCGTCAATGTCGAGTACGATCCGCTTCGGCACTTGCCGGAACGAGGCGCAATAGAGATCGACCATCGCCCGTCCCATCGCGACCAGCTCCCGCACCTCGGGTAGGTTCTCCAGCCGGCACAGCGTCGATTGCGACGCCAGATCCCGACCCGACGGCAGCGCATCCTGGGCCATCTTGAAGACCGGATCGCGGCGCAGCCGGTTGGCGTCGTTGCCGTCCTCGTAGCCGGCGCCGATCATCTTCATGCGAAAGTCGATCATGTCCGCCAGGCTGTGGACGACCTGGTCCGGGCAGCGCGGACCGTCGATGCAACGCGCCAGACGCTCGGCCACCCGCAACCGCTTTTCCACCTCGGCCAAGGCCAGAACGCCGCTGTTGGACGACAGCATGCCGCCGTCGAAACGGGCGACGACGGACTAGCCGCCGACTGATGACAAACCGCTCAGCGGCAGCGCAAGATCGTTCATGGTGGGTGTGGTCTCCGGGAAATTTCGGATCGGCTTAAGCAACCAAATCCTACGTCATTTCAACGGGCTTGCGCCACATCCACCAACCCACATGAATTTGGTTAGGTTGATGCTGCGTGCCGCCGCCGTGAGGCCGCGCTCGCTAAGCAGCGCGTCGAGAACGACGAGAAGATTCAGATCGAGCCCTTTGAAACGCATGTCTTAGCTATCCATAGCGTGGATGAATTTGATTGAAACAAACGATTTTACCAATTTTCCGGAATGTCGCATGGACCTGGCAGGACCTCACGTGCGCCGATGACTGCCTCTATCGCGTGGCGAGTCCCTTGAGAAGAGCCCGAAAGAGGAAATCTGTCGCGTGCGGTGGAGATTGTACTGGGAATGAGAGGCAGCGCTCCAAATCATGTCGAACTCTCCGACGAATGGCGACCGGTACATAGTTGATCGCAACTGGTCCGGAGCTATGAAACATCTCGATTACATATGAGGTGCCGAGTGAATACGCTGACAGCACCCACCGTCGCAGCGTTTAGCTGACGTTTGACGACGGTTCCTATCCATTTACACGCAGATTCTTGATGTGCTGGCGCAAAAGCGGGAGGCCGGCGACTTTTCTTCGTCATCGGGCTGACGCCGCAGAAGCCGGAACTCGTCCGGTTGCTATGGGCATTGGGCTTGGTCGGCGCACAGGCTCTATGAGGGGCAATTTTGGCAACGCGACGCGACTCGGGTTTTGAACGACGCCGAAAACGCAAGCTGGAAAGGAACAAGATGGCAGATCAACTCGCCAACGAAATAATCGCAATGATCAAGAAGCGCGCCGCGTCGGAGGGCGGCATAGCGCCTGCCACGGGCGGCGAAATAACGGCTGCCACGGGACTGACTTCGCTCGGTATCGATTCACTGGGATTGGCGGACGTTCTCTGGGACCTGGAGCAGGCCTACGGCATCGAGATCGAGATGAATACGGCCGAGGCATGGTCGGATCTCCAGAATGTTGGGGGCATGGTGGAAGCCGTGCGCAGCTTGCTCCCTACGGGGGTGTGAATGGACAGGCGCGTCGTGATTACTGGGATTGGCGGGATTTGCGGGCTTGGAACCAACGCCGCCGCCATTTGGACAGAGATGCGAGAAGGCCGCTCCGCCATCGGCCCAATCGTCAACTCCGAGTTCCATGAGTTGAGGGTCAGGATCGGTGCCGAGATCAAGGCCCTGCCGGAGCATGACATCGACAGCAAGCAACTCATCTCCATGGACCGCTTCAGCCTGCTCGCTGTGCTTGCGGCGCGCGAAGCCATGCGTCAGGCCGGACTTTCCTCCAAAGAGGGAAATAGCTATCGCTTCGGTGCGGCGGTGGGCGTTGGCGGCTGCGGGTGGGATGCGATCGAGCAAACCTACCGCGCCATCCTTCTGGGCGGTAAGCGTGCCGCTCTCTTGACTGTACCCAAGGCGATGCCGGGTGCCGCTGCCGGCCAGGTCAGCATGAGTCTCGGCCTGCGCGGGCCGGTCTTCGGCGTCACGTCCGCCTGTTCCTCGGCAAACCATGCGATTGCCTGCGCGGTGGACCAGATCAGGCTCGGCCGGGCCGACGTGATGCTTGCCGGCGGCAGCGAAGCGCCGCTCATATGGGGTGTGCTGAAGGCATGGGAAGCGATCCGCGTGCTTTCGCCCGATACTTGCCGGCCATTCTCGGCCGATCGCCAGGGCCTGTCGCTTGGTGAAGGCGCCGGCATGGCGGTGCTGGAAAGCTACGAGCATGCCTTGGCTCGGGGCGCCACCATCCTTGCCGAAATTGCCGGTGTCGGCCTTTCCGCCGATGCGTCCGGCATCGTCGCGCCGACTGTCGAGGGGCCGGAGGCAGCAATGCGGGCCTGCCTTGCCGATGCCAGGCTGGACGCCGAGGATGTCGACTATCTCAACGCGCACGGCACCGGCACCAAGGCCAACGACCAGATCGAGACGGCGGCGATCAAGCGCGTCTTCGGTCAGCACGCCTTCTCAATGTCCATTTCTTCTACCAAGTCCATGCACGCGCATTGCCTCGGCGCGTCCGGCGCGCTCGAGTTGATCGCCTGCGTGATGGCTATCCGCGAGAGCGTCGTCCCGCCGACTGCCAATTATCGTGAGCTGGACCCCGATTGCGATCTCGACGTCACGCCCAATGTGGCACGCGAGCGCAAGGTGCGCGTGGCACTGAGCAACTCCTTCGCCTTTGGCGGCACGAACGCGGTTCTGGCGTTCAGGCAGGTGTAGAAGCCATGAAAGATGCTTCCGGCAACATTATCTCTCGCATCCAGATGCTTGCCGGGATAACCTTGTGAAGGGCGGGTCATTGACCGCCTCGGCGAATGCGGGAAGTGGCAGCGGAAGCTCGAGGATCCGGGGGTATCGTCTTTGCGAAATTCTTAACTGTTGAACCGGCTTGGACGTACCGCCGCCCCGTAAAAGGTAAGCGAGGCCATGCGGGCTCGGCTTGAGGGTCTGAAGCTGTACACGACAATGTCTGGAAGCCGCAGGGTCGGCTCTGCGCCCGTTATAGTCGCCTGAGTGCTGCCGGCCCGGCCGCGCCGCGGGCGCCGTCAATGAGCTCCTTGAACATGCGGACCTTGCCTCTCTTGGCCGACGCTTCCAGGCGTGCTGTCGTGCTGGCCTCCAGATCCGCCACATGCTTGCGCAGGGTCGTGGTGGGCGCGAGGCCAAAGATGAAGTCGACGCGCAGCACCAGTCGATGACCTGGGTTGCAATAATGGCTATCCCCGCGGAGCAGGATTCGAATGTTCGGCCAGTTGATCCGGATCGCCCGCACCAGACGGCGCAGGTGGGGGCGGATCTCAGCCCCACTCGGCCGCTTGGCCGGTCGCAGGATCGCGCTGACGAACCGTCCCGCACCATCGAACACGACGATCGGCTGGAAGCCGTACTCGTATGGTGGGCATTGAACAGGCGAAGCTGTTGGCCTCCGTGCACAGCGTCGAAGGTGTCGTCAATGTCGAGTACGATCCGCTTCGGCACTTGCCGGAACGAGGCGCAATAGAGATCGACCATCGCCCGTCCCATCGCGACCAGCTCCCGCACCTCGGGTAGGTTCTCCAGCCGGCACAGCGTCGATTGCGACGCCAGATCCCGACCCGACGGCAGCGCATCCTGGGCCATCTTGAAGACCGGATCGCGGCGCAGCCGGTTGGCGTCGTTGCCGTCCTCGTAGCCGGCGCCGATCATCTTCATGCGAAAGTCGATCATGTCCGCCAGGCTGTGGACGACCTGGTCCGGGCAGCGCGGATCGTCGATGCAACGCGCCAGACGCTCGGCCACCCGCAACCGCTTTTCCACCTCGGCCAAGGCCAGAACGCCGCTGTTGGACGACAGCATGCCGCCGTCGAAACGGGCGACGACGGACTAGCCGCCGACTGATGACAAACCGCTCAGCGGCAGCGCAAGATCGTTCATGGCGGGTGTGGTCTCCGGGAAATTTCGGATCGGCTTAAGCAACCAAATCCTACGTCATTTCAACGGGCTTGCGCCACATCCACCAACCCACATGAATTTTTCAGGCTGGCAGAGAGGGTGCTTGCGGTGCACTCACTGACACGAGATCGCAAATGGAGGCGCGTGACCACCAGAACTGGCGACACCCAAGGTGGTCCGCTGGACCCGCAGGAGGAACCACAAGGTGTCAGCGGGCAGAGCGCAAGCGAGTCCCTACTTCGATCTTTCTAGAAGCGCGCCGGCAGCCTGGGCGGGGGGCTTGGGGGTCAGACTGCCGGCGCACGCCACTCACGAAGAGCGGCCCCTTTTCCTGGTTCGAACGCCCATAGTCAACCCGGAAACGTCAGGATGCCCGCCATGTTACTTTCAGAGCGGCGCGACTTCGCCATGGTGGACGATTCAGCCTAGGAGTAGCCACTCTCGTAGGCCGAGTTGATGCTCAAGCCAGCATCGCCTTGCCGAACTAGGAAGAGTTCGCCGTTAGTCCTTCGTCGCGAGCCGATGCCGTCGTGCACGTTTCGTAGCACTCCGGGCGGCTATATCGCTTTGTTGTTCGGCGAGCTGCGCCAGAAGGCATCGCATCAATCGAATCAAGCGTCGACATCAGCCGCAAGCTTCACATCACAACAGCTAGTCCACCCATTGCAGATCATCCGACTGTTCAGGCGGCGTCCGAAATGTCCAACTCCGACTCAAGAATTCCCACAGGTATGGAAAGCGATTTCGCTATCCGATCCCGATAGCCCTTGCTGTACCTCAGACCTCGCTCGATGTTTTGGATTTCCTCAGCGGCCAGCCCGCACGCGACGGCCAGGTCGTCGATCGAATATCCAAGGTGCTCGCGATAAGCGCGGACGATGTGGGTTCCCTGGGACATAGCCGTCAAGACTGGTTCGGGAATGCGCGAATCCTTCATAAACATCTCCAAGAACTGGGAGCTCCCTCAGAGATTCCTCCCGAGGCGCACACCTAGCAAATAAAAAAAATGGTCGTCCATTCGGCCGAACCGGCCTCATGCATGGATGGGCCGCTGAATTGGCCGGGCCGGAATATGGCGGCTCACCTGCTTCTGATCAAGTATCAAGACTGCCCGTGCTGAGAGCCTGGTCGGCGTAGCGCATGCGACCTGCGATCCTTCGTGGACCATTCTCGCCGATGGCTTTCTTGAACAGCAACTCGAACTTTCGGCACGGACACTGCTTCCTTCGGCAATCTCCACCGGCGAGGCAGCGAAGGACCCGCTCGTAACCGCTACCGAGTTTCACAATTGCAGCAAACAATGGTCATCTGGTTTCATCCGGGCTTCGGATCCAGACAAGGGGTACCGCTTTCCTGGAGGCGCATCGCCACCTGTACAGGTTCACAATCATTCGACCGTGACCGATTTTGCGAGATTGCGCGGCTGGTCTACATCCGTCCCCATGAAGAGCGCCGTGTGGTAGGCTAGAAGCTGTATCGGGAGCGAGAAGATCATTGGCGCGATAATCTCGTCGACAACCGGCAGCACGAGCGTGTGCATGGTTTCGAGTTTCGATACGGCTGCCCCTTTTTCATCGGTGATGAGGATAATCCGCCCTCCACGGGCAGCCACTTCCTGCATGTTGGAAACGGTCTTGTCGAAAAGACGGTCATGGGGCGCGATGACGATCACTGGCATGTTCTCGTCTATCAAGGCGATCGGCCCGTGCTTCAATTCACCCGCTGCATAGCCCTCGGCATGGATGTAGGAAATCTCCTTGAGCTTCAGCGCACCTTCCATCGCTAGCGGGAAGCTGGTGCCACGGCCGAGATACAGGACGTCACGACACTTTGCCAGTTCGCGCGACAAGAACTCGATTTCCGGCTGGATGCACTCGAGTACGTGGCCCATCACGCGCGGCAATTCGGCGAGGCTCCTGACGAGCGCCTGCAGCTCGTCTTCGGGGACGGTCCCGCGGGCTCTGGCCGCGCCGATGGCGAGTGCTGCTAGAACGGCAAGCTGGCAGGTAAAAGCCTTGGTAGAGGCGACGCCGATCTCCGGTCCGGCAAGGATCGGGAAAACCGTATCGGCCTCCCGAGCGATGGTCGATTCGCAGGCATTGACGATAGCGCCAATTTTCAGCCCACGCTCCTTGCAGTACCTCAATGACGCAAGCGTATCGGCGGTTTCGCCGGACTGCGAGATGAAAAGAGCCGCCGACTGCGGCGGCAACGGGATCTCGCGGTAACGGAATTCGGACGCAACGTCGATTTCAACCGTCAGGCGCGCATAGCGCTCGAACCAGTATTTTCCGATCAGTCCGGCGAAATAGGCGGTCCCGCAGGCAGAGATCGCCAAGCTCGGGACCTTGGCGAAATCAATGCCAGGAACCATGTCGCGACTGTCTATGATGTTAATGTAATGACGGAGAGCATGGGCGATGACCTCGGGCTGCTCGTAAATCTCCTTCTCCATGAAGTGGCGATGGTTGCCCTTGTTGGCCAGATCGGCCGCGGCCGTGGAGATATGGCGCGGACGCTCGACGGGACGGCCGTCGACATCGAAGATATGGGCGCCCGAATTGCCGACAACGGCCCAGTCGCCGTCGATGAGATAGGTAATTTCATTGGTGAAGGGAGCAAGGGCGATCGCGTCGGAGCCCAGGAACATCTCGCCGTCGCCGTGACCGATCGCGAGCGGTGGTCCGTTGCGCGCCGCCGTGATGGTCGACGGTTCATCTTCGAAGAGGATGGCAAGCGCATAAGCGCCCTTGACGCGTTTCAGCATGGCACGCGTGGCCTCTTGCGGCCTCATGCCCTCTCGGCGGTATCTTGCCAAGAGATGCCCAACGACCTCGGTGTCGGTGTCGGTCTGGAACTCGGCGCCATCCGCCGCCAATTCGTCCTTCAGCTCGGTGAAATTCTCGATGATGCCGTTATGGACTACGGCGACACCGTCGCTAAAGTGCGGGTGCGCATTGCGTTCGGTCGAGGCCCCGTGGGTTGCCCAACGCGTGTGGCCGATGCCGACGTTGCCGCTCAGCGGCTCTTCCTTCAGTCGCGCCTGGAGATTGACGAGCTTGCCCTCGGCGCGCCGGCGGTGCAAGGCACCCTCGATGATCGTCGCAACGCCGGCGGAATCATAGCCGCGATATTCCAAACCCTTCAACGCGCCGATCAACCGATCCGACACCGGCTGTTGCCCAACGATGCCAACAATCCCGCACATGTTCGTCTCCGCATCTTTGCGGGCAGCACCAGCCCACGCGAGACGGATACCCGTCCGGCCGCTTTAAGTGGCGGCCTTGTAGTAGAATTCCATAATATTGGTAAAATTGATTGTTGTGATAACTACCATCCACCCGATGGATAGGTCGGCCGCTGTGGAGCCACGACCCAAACTTCTATTCGCGCCTGACGCTCTTATGAGGATCGCAAACTCACACCCGCGGCAGGATCACGGCCTCGGAAAGGCCAGGAGGCCTTAGACGGTGGACGGACGACGGGCCTGCGACCCCTTGTCAGGCAGTCGGCATCTAGGAGCATGGTGCCGCCGACTTGGGCATCGGCGATGGTCTGTCTTGGCGACAGCCTGAGTTCGCTTCAGGACCGTCGTCGTCTCGCGCGGCTGCCGGTGTCAGTTGACGATAACAAATGTCCGCCGGGGGCGAGCGCCTCGCGCACGGCACGTGCCAGCCGCGGTCGGTCCGGGACGCCGTCGAGGCGTTGGCCGTGAAGACTCGACGGGGCGTGACACCAGAGTAGCGAGTTCGTAGCGCGTAGCCGGCGACGAATTCGCAATTGGTCGCGCCGGCGCCGGTCAGCCGGCGCTGCGCGGCCTCCAGTTGGTCGGCGTAGTGCGACGACATGGCGGGCGATCGTGGCGATCGGCACAGCCGCCCCGCAACAGAGGTCGACCACCTCCATGCCCGGCTTCAGCCCGGTTGTCGCAAGCGCCATCTTCGCTGCGGTCGCGCTTGTCATGCTGCTCTTTCCTGGCCTTTGCAAGAACACGAACCTCGGCTTCGGTCGGAATGGCAATGTGGCGAAGGGCGACCCGATCTGCGTCAAGCTCATCGCCAAGGAAGAGGCGAATGATGGGCAGCCCCACTACCGCCTGATCACCACCGGCGGCCGCCGATGTTCCCAGCATTCGCGTTCCAAGGTCGGTATGTCGTGCTCCTCGCTGGCATAGCCGAGGCAGAAATAGCCGATCAGCGTCCATTCGGGCGGCGTGTCGAGAATTTCGGCCATCTCGGTCGCATCGAGGATCGACACCCAGCCCATGCCGATGCCCTCCGCCCGCGCCGCCACCCACAGTGTGTGCACTGCCATGACGGCCGAATAGTCGATGGTCGCCGCCATGGTCATGCGACCGAGCCCATGGCCTTGCCGGGTCGTGCGGTCGGCGAAGACCGCGAACTGACAGGGCGCCTCGTCGAGCCCGGCAAGCTTCAGCCGGGCATAGAGTGCGGCGCGCTCTCCCGAAAAGCGCGTGAGCGCCTCGGCATTGCAGCGCTCGAAGCAGTCTCTCACGGCAGTGCGCCGCTTGAGGCTGTCGACGACTACGAAGCGCCAGGGCTGGCTGAGGCCAACGGAGGGCGCAGTGCTGGCGAGCTCGAGCAGGCGTTCCAGCGTACCCTCCGGCAGAGCCGTCGGCTCGAAGCGCCGCACATCCCTGCGCCAGCGCAGCAGCGTGATCAGCCCGGAGCGAAAATCGTCGGTGAAATCTGGAGGTGACGGCATGGCGGTCTCGTTAGGTATGTATTGGACACTAGGGAGTACAGTGTGGACAGCCTACTGCCCATTGCCAAGCTGGCTTGTTGCGTCCGACAATCGCGTCATGCGGCCCCAACCGCAAACGATAGAAAAATGTTTCCTGGTGGGCGGCGCTATTACGATGCAATCGACCAAGCCCGTTTCGATCAGCTCGCACGGCGGTGAATCGCGTACCAGGCCGTTGATAGATGCGCCATTGACACTCAGGCGCACCCGTATCGCTCACCAGGCCTCGGAATGCGGAGAACGTCGGCCTGGAACGCGGAGACTGCGACAGGCGTCTCAGCTTGCATATACTCGTCCTGCCGCACCGCCTGCAACTCAGTTTGCTTCCGACCACGTCGGCCTCGACGTCCCCGAAGATTCCCCAGGTCATTCGGCCGATACCATCGTCTGACATCATAGCGCCGCAGCGGACAGCACCAGCTGCCCAGTTTCATTTGGGGCATCGCTGAGCTTCCAGTCGCCACCGCAATTTCGTCTTCCACCAGCGTCAGGCCTGACCCAAATTGCAGCTCATCCCTCTCACAGTCAATTCGCGCTTGAATTATCTGTTCTACTTTCGTTCACTGTTCGGACGACACATTAGAAAGAGCTGGAATGGAATCTATCATCAGCCCCTCGATAGCCGCCAAAGGTGGCCGCTGTTCAAGCCCGCCGAAAAGATTGGATGCCGTTCACAAGGAGAGAGCATCAGTGGGACCATGCCGGCACCATGGATGGGCTGGTGCCGTCATGAAGTTGGAGGGCGACTTGCCTCCTCTAGCCGTTTTCGCAACCTATTCCGTCGCCGTCTCGGTCAAGATCATAGATATCGGTGCCTACGACAGAGACCGGCCCGTGTACGTATGCGGGACCATTGCCCTTTCCGGAGGAACAGTCGACATCGCTGGCGATTGGAACACAGGCGCCTGTGTAGTTAGGGTCGCAGGATTCTTGGCCATGAGCGCTGCTGATGAAGGACGCCAGACCCAGAGCGACCGCGCCTAGACGATGAAACCGCATCAAACACCCGCCAGCTAACACCCAAGAAATCTTAGCGGGCGTTTTAGCTCCATGCAATATTAGCGCTGGCTTGGGCGCCTATATATCACCACCAAGCTCCAAAGAGATAAGTTATTGCCCCACTGCAATGATCAAGATCGCGTTGAGGGCGCACGATGGCGGGCTACTTGATTTCGGTTTGGCAGATGCGTGGCCAAAGACCGACGCGTGCTGCCAGGCATATGCATCTTCGGCGGGGTTTGACTTTTGATATTGCTAGGCAGGAAGGTCGCTAGCCGTACAGACCAGCTTATTACCGAGGTCGAGAATCCTAGTACCGATCGCTGGTAGTGCATCCACAGCAGTCTGATTTGACAGCCGTCGTCGAGCCGGAGTTCGCATCGCCCTCTGCGGTGAGGCCTCCGTAAGCGTCTGCGACGACCGACAGAGTCGACAAGCACGCGCTTCGTTCAGCGCCCCGAGGTGATCATGGCTGAAAGCGGCCCTACAAGGGCGGCCGATAGTAGCCTTCAAGGCCTACAAGAGGCAAACGCTGTGGAATCGTGTGCAGGGCGAGGTCGGCGGCCCGGTCCCGAAGGAGCATAAGAAGAACAAGGCCGAATGGCTGAAGCCGGGACTGGTCCGCCGGTCACGAGGTCGGAGGGCGAAGAGAAGCTGCGCCTCGCGAGGCTACGGATTTCTGGGAGGATAACCAAAGAGCGCGGCCAGTCTTAGGTATATTGTACGATTGTTACCCAAGCGGCGGCCGCATGGACTCTCATCATCTTGGAACTACATTGCCAGAATGGCACAGCTCTTTGAATCCGCCCCAATGAGCGCTTCATTTCAGATGATCGTGGACCACTATGAGACAGCGGTTTCACTCCAGGAGCGCATTGTAACTCGCGCTCGACAAGTCGGCTTGGCGACCAAAAGCGATGACGAATTTCTGGAGCATCTGAATGCCGCGTTAGAGCGGGTGCGCCAAAGCTTGGCTCGGGCCGATTAACGTAATTGATTAAAAAATGGGACAACCGCGGTCGGCAGGCATACAGTGTGCCATCGACGGCAACTCTAAGGGCGTCCGTCGGCTGTGAGCGATCAACATGCTTCCGCCCCAATAGGGAGAGGGAGCTATGACAGACTCCAGTTCACGAACTCACACTGCCGCGCAATGCGACACCCGCCAAAATTCCATCTATCGCAATTCGCTGCTGCTTCGAATGTGCTCGGCAGATTTGGCCTTGCTGCAACCTCATTTGGAAAGCGTCTCCCTTGGACTGAAGACGCATCTCGAAGTGGCGGGGTCTCCAATCAGAACCGTGTACTTCTTCGAGAGCGGTCTCGGGTCAGTGGTGGGCGAACTGCGGCCTGGTATTGAAGCTGAGATCGGAATCATAGGTTGTGAGGGTATGACCGGCTCAGCGCTTATCATGGGCGATGACCGGTCAACGCACGATTGTTACGTCCAATTAGAGGCCCGAGCCTTTGTTATCGATGCGGGCCTCTTCACCAAGGCGCTTTTGACAAGCCCAACCCTGCGAAGTTTTCTGCTCCGCTACGTTCACTACTTTCACCTCCAGGCAAGCTTCACCGCGCTCAGCAATGCCCGGATGAACATAGTCGACAGGCTCTCAAGATGGCTGGTGATGTGTGATGATCGCGTCGACGGGAACAGCTTTGCGATTACGCACGAGTTCTTATCAGTTATGCTCGGTGTCAGGCGGCCCGGCGTCACCATAGCGCTGCAAACCTTGGAGGGCCAAGGTCTGATACGATCAATGCGAGGAGAGGTAGTCATTCTTGATCGCGCGCGTCTAATTGCGCTGGCAGATGGGTCATATGGCAGGGCTGAAGCCGAATACGCTCGGCTAGTCGGCAAACTGCATTGATCGCAGGCGCCGCGGCGTCCGTAGCGCCGCGACGGTGATCGCCAACGAATGTGCTCGAACAGGAGATGGTCGATCTCCTGCATTGGAGTCACGTAAGCCGCCTAGACAGAGCCTTCACCGCCGACGTTGCCGAGCATCGGGATCCACGACGAAGCTGTCATGCCGGCACCGCTGCATGCGCCGCGCGAGGAACAAACCGCCCCTCGCCTTCGTTCAGGATCCCGAAGCACGATACGGCTGTGCACCACCTTCCGGCCACTCAAAGGAGACCCGAGACGACTCGGTCCGTAAAGGAGGTTTTCGAAGAGCATCTGAGGCTTCGCGCGGCAGGCGATATCGAGGAGGATCTCTTGGGCGCACTGCCATCTAACCTCGATTAAACAGGCACTGATGCGCTGGCTGGAGCAATGGCGAGACTCATTGCACCAGCCAAGTTCAGGGCATATGCAGACAACCGCTTTTGGCCCGGAACAGATCGATTGGCGGCATAGCCTTATCTTCCCTCACAACGGGAAGGCTGTTTCGGGACTTTTCGAAATCAGCGGATCACAGGCTCGCCATGGAAGCGGCGGCGCGATGGAGGAGAAACGCCGAAGCCAACTTCCATCATCAGCCGTGGCCTGTGCGACGGCACGGTGCCCATATGGAACCCGAACGGATCCTCGACGAAACCGAAACCGGCCTTGCCGGTCAGCGTGACCGGACTCTGCTTGCCGTAGACGTCCAGAATCTCTTGCGCTGGATGGCCGACGACAAGCGTAAATTGGTGCTTGAGGGCGCGGCGATCATGGCTGCCGCGAACATAGATATGCGGGCCGGTCCCCTCGTCGACGGGCACCAGATAGAAAAAGAACTTCAGCATCCGCCAGTCGTCCAGGTCGAAGTGGTATTTGCCGAGCGAAGCCAGGTTCTTGTCCGCGTCCGACGCCTGGCCGGTCGGGAAGCTCCACCAGACGCGCGTCGTGATCAGCGTCGCCTGGCCGCCGAGATAGTGCGCCGCGATATCCATGAGCAGCGGATCATTTTGGATGGCAACGGCCGACTTACAGCCCAGAATGCGCTCGAAATAATGGCCGCTGAGCAACGGACGGCCAAATCGCGCCTCAGCCTCCGCATGCTCCGCCGGCATGAACTCGAGTCGGCGATCGAAATTGCCGAAACAAGGTGTGCACCTGGCGAATGCGGCTACATCTTCAGCCACCATTGCAGGCAGGACAAGGCCGGGAAAAAGCCCATCCATCCGCAGCGCGTCGACAACGTCGTGGCAATTGACACCGGCAAACATCGTGTCCTGGGCTCTTTGCGGCCTTCGGACCGGCTTTGCACCACGCCAGTGCATTCTCCGTGCCGGCATGGTGCGCGCCAACATGAACATGGGCAGCCACGCCGGGTTCTCGCGAATATCCGACAGGTAGGTCGGAATGCGTACGGCTATGCGACGCAGCATGCTGCCGTTTCGCGCGATTGTCTCAAGGCTTGCAGCGCCGGCTTTGTCGGAGTTCATAACGGTCATCGGGGTCCTCAGGTCATGAATGCACTTATCGACGAAGTTGGGTCCCGGTGTTTCGCCGAAACCCGATTCGCCGCGGAAGAACTAGGCGCTTGCCACGTTTTGTGCAACGCACCATTGCAGTGAGAAAATGGAGGTTGCGCGTTCGTATAAGACAATCGCAACCACTCCAATTACCTCAGGAACTGTCTGTAGCCGCCGCCCATCAGGTAGCGGCCGCGTTGGATGGCGCGACGTACCTGATCGCGAAGATGGCCGCCTGGATGACGCCAATCTTCTTCGACACGGCGTCTCCCGAACAAGGCAATGGCGACCTCCTGATGAGATGCTCCCGCCAGCGAGCCATCCAAAGCCTGCAGTACAATACGCAGACGCGCTCCGCGGTGTTCCGGCGGAAAGCAAGCAGCTGACACGCGGCGGCAATCATTGATGTCGTTCAGGAACTGAAGGGCAGCGACATGGAACTTGAGGTGCTGCGGCTGAAGGATCGCGTCGACATATAGCCGCAACGGGCGGAGTACGGACGCACCGGAAACGGCGATCTGCAGACTCCGGCAGTTCTCCCTCAGCAGCACGTGCTGCATGCCCGCAGCTGTCAGCAGGATGTCCTTGCAGCATGAGAGCGAAGAAAGGTGAAGCGGTTCAAAATCGTGGTCGAGCCCCAGCGGCTCCGCGGCCGCTCGTAGAATACAGGCGCAATCGCGCGGATCCCAAAAGACCCTCGCCGATGTAGCGTCCGACTGTGGCGCGTCCGCGAAAAAGGAGGCTCCATTGTCTTAGGAAAGCTGATTCTGTCGTCAACTCGATTATCTTCATGTCGGCCTGGGTTCCGACAAAGCAGGCGGACGGTGCCATTTTGGCGTGGTCGCGCTGGAATTGTGGATTGCGCCGAAGAAACTCCCAGGCCCAGCCAGTGCGTGGCAATCGTCTGGCGTAGTGGTAAGCGTCCTGGCGACGCCAGTCCGGCCAGCATACAAGGCCGACCGTCGCTTCCTTGGACAAACCAGCATCCTTCATGGCACAGGTGTCCACAATGGCGCTATGCTGACGGGCCTAGAACCGGTTGCCACAGTACCGGTCCGCTCAGACGTCCCCTGCTGCGGATGCGCAAAAGGCTCGCGTGGGAAATCTCGAGAAACCCAGCCACCGCCTCCGTTTTGCCGACGCACTTGGGTTCTCCGATGCGCGACAATGGCCACGTAGCAAGGCGGAGGATCCGCTCCATGCGCGTGTCCGTCACCGTTACGATCCGGGTCAGATCCTTGGCCAAGCCGAACTCGATCATGCCCGCGAAGAGCTCGTAGGTCGCCTGAGCCAGCCCGCCCGCTGCCTTGGGCGCCGACGGAGGAAGATCGAGCGCGAAACGACTGCTCTCCCATATGTCGGTGGTCGAGGGCACGACGTCAGCACCCAGCAGCACCGGGAAGGTGTCGCGCAACATTGTGGGTCCGGTGCTGGGCAAAAGACGCACGCAACCGCGAATTCGCCAGTCGGATCCTTTGAGGAGCAGATAGACAGGCTTGAGAGCATCAAACGGATCGGATTCCATCTGGTCTTCGGTATCAACTTCCCAATCGAGCCTTTCCTTGAACACCCGAAACCTGAGCCCGTGCATCTCTTTGAGCTCGCCTGCAAAATCACTGTAAAAGTCTGGTGCTATCAGTTGCATCATGGTCGCCTCCATGTGGGATGTGTTCCCGCCATCGAAGGGCAAAGCTGACAGCGATGCAGCCTGTAGAGGTTTACAGGTATCGTGGCTGAGAATCAGGATCTCGTCAGGCCGGAGGCAGCCATTCGTGCAACGGCTTGGTTGATCGTTCGAACGCCAAACTTTGCCTTGGCGTTTTCCAGATGAAAGGTCACGGTGCGCTTTGAGACGCCGAGAAGCTGGCTAGTATCCCAAGCCGACTTGCCGCGCGCCGCCCATTTCAGGCACTCGAACTCCCGCGGGGTGAGCGTTACACCATCCACCACGCGATGATCGGCGAGCCTTCGCCGGACATGGATATGAAAGTTGATGGCCACCAGCTGCAATGCTTTTTCGTAACGTGCCAGTGACCGCAACAGAGGCGGACGGGACTCGTCGGAAGCAAAGGTCAGGGCAGCAAACCGGCCGAGATGATCATGCATGGACATCGTCAGGCCGCCGCAGATGCCAAACTCAGCCGCACTCTCTAGAATTTGTTGCTGCGAATTCGGCAGACCGTGCCGAGCGCGATCCACACCCCAATCGAATGTATCCCAGCCTTGCAGCCCGCGCAGGATGACCGGATCGAGACTGTGGTACCGCTGTTGCAGATAACGTGACGTCCAGGATGAAGGATAGTTTGAAATCAATTGGGGGGCGTCGCCGGAGGCTGACGGGTAGGTGAAATAGGCGAATAGCGGGAAGTCGAAGCCGGCTGCAGCGGAGGCCATTGCCTCACCGAGATCGGCAGCATCAACACTTGCAGACAGTTGCTCGACGAAGTTCTCAAACACGCGATGCATGTGTCCTGTGCGTAACCTCCGTAACGCTCAATGCCAGGCAGAGACCTTGTTTTAGATGATCCCGGACGAATACGGCGCGTGCCGAGAACGTGGCTAATCTGTTGAACCAATCCGAAATAGTCTGACGTTGTCTATGAGCCGTGTGCCGCCGAGCCAGGCGGCGGCAAGCAACCGTGCCGGTCGATCGAGGCTTGTTATCGGGTGCAGATCTGCCTCATCGCGAAGTTCCAGGTATTCGACCTCGCGATAGCCTGCAGCCAGAATTGCTGCGCGAGATTCTGCAAGCGTTGGCAGGATGGGTGAGCCGCGCTCAAGCCGCTCAGCCGTCTTGAGCAGGACCGATGATAGCTTGGGAGCAACAGCGCGTTCCGCTGGCGAGAGCCGCACATTGCGCGATGATAGCGCAAGACCGTCGGCTTCACGGACTGTCGGACAGGCAACAATGGTGATTGGAATATCCAGATCCCGGGCCATGCGCCTGACCAGGTGAATTTGCTGAAAGTCCTTTTCGCCAAAGAAGCCGAAGTCAGCGCTGGTCTGCAGGAAGAGCTTGGCGACGACGGTCGCCACGCCGTCGAAATGCCCCGGCCGGAATGTACCGCACAGGCCTTCGCTGACACCGCAAACCGAAACGGTGGTGGCGAAGCCCGCCGGATACATCTCCTCTGCATCTGGCGCATAAAGCAGGTGCGCGCCAACCGGTGCCAGTTTGGCGGCATCCTCGTCCTCGGTGCGGGGATACGCGGCAAGATCGGCCTGGCTGTTGAATTGCTTCGGGTTGACGAAGAGCGTCACTATCACACGGTCTGCCTTCTCGAGTGCAGCGCGCACCAGGCTGAGATGGCCCTCATGCAGGACGCCCATCGTTGGCACCAGGGCTATCCTCACACCTTCGCAGCGCCATGCGGCGACGCTTTCGCGAAGCTGGTCAACGCTCCTGACGATCGGCACGCTCACGCTGCTTCTCCGCTCTTGGTGGCGTCCGTGTCGGCGGGCTTGGGCGCATCGGCAAACACGTGCTCTGCGGCGGGAAACTGGCGCTCCTTCACCTCGCGCGCATAGGAAGCGATCGCAGCCGCAGCCGCCTCCCGGAGTTCAGCATAGCGCTTGACGAACTTGGGCCGGAAGTCGCCGAAGAGGCCCAGCATGTCGTCGACGACGGGAATCTGGCCGTCACAGGCTGCCGAGGCACCGATGCCAATGGTCGGGGTCGCCACCTCCTTGGTGATCCGGCGGGCGAGCGCCTCAGGAACCTTCTCCAGGACGACCGCAAAGGCGCCCGCTTCGCCCACCGCAATTGCGTCGCGCCTGATGCGCTCGGCATCCCCGCCCCTGCCCTGTACGCGGTAGCCACCGATGGTGTTGATGGCCTGCGGCGTCAATCCGACATGGGCCATGACGGGCACGCCGCGTGCGGCGAGGAAGCCGATCGTCTCTGCCATCGCTTCGCCGCCTTCGAGCTTGACGGCCGTGCAGCCGGTCTCGGCCATGACGCGCGCGGCATTGCGGAAAGCCTGCTCTGGGCTTTCCTCGTAGGAACCGAACGGCAGGTCGACCACCATCAGCGCCTGCTTGATGCCACGGCGCACCGCCTGGCCGTGCGTGATCATCATCTCCAGCGTGACGCCGAGCGTCGAGGGCAGGCCGTGGAGAACCATGCCGACGCTGTCGCCGACGAGCACCACATCACAATGGGGATCGACAAGCCGGGCGACTGGGGTGGTGTAGGCGGTAAGGCAGACGAGCGGCGTCCCACCTTTGCGCGAACGAATATCCGGCGGTGTGATCGCCCTGGTGTCACCATAAGCGCTCATGGGACCCTCCTTCCCCTACGTTACCAGCTGCGGCTGTCGCCTTTGGCACATTTTTGTGCAGGTGCGAAGAGCAAAAAAATGGCCATGCAGCTGCGGGGTGTTGACGTGCCAATTGGCACGCTTACACTAAATCGATTAAGGTGCCCCCGAGTTGGCCAAATAATGGACGATCAGGCAATAGGACTCAGGAAAGACAGAGCCGCCGGCAAGGCCGACAACGTCAAAGTGGACTTGATCGCCTTTGTGGTCGCCGTAAACGGCAGTCAACCCTGTGTCCTCACCATCGGCCAGGCGGACACCTTGCCCTCCGGTCCCTTTGCGCTTGAGCACCGATCGCTGCAATCCGGCTTGAGGGGGTGGGTCGAGCAGCAAACCGGCCATCGGCTGGGGTACATTGAGCAACTCTACACGTTCGCGGATCGGGATCGCATCGGCGCCGAGCGCCAGCAGCGCGTCATCTCCATCAGCTATCTCGCATTGACGCGCAAGGAACAGGCAGCGGGCTCGCCCAAGTGCGGATGGCAGAGTTGGTATGAATATTTTCCATGGGAGGACCACCGCTCCGGCACGCCTGCGGTCGTGCTGGACGTTCTGCGGCCGCGCCTGATCGAATGGGCAAACGGGGTTGGCGATTCGGCCACGCGACGTGAACGCTGGCAGCGGGCGACGATAGCCTTTGGCTTCGACGACCGCCTTTGGAACGAGGAACTCACGCTTCAACGCTATGAGTTAGTCTACGAAGCAGGCCTGGTCCAAGAGGCCGTAAGAGGGCGGGACGCAGGACCCCCGCCGCTGGTGCCCAGCAAGTCCATGGTCGCCGATCATCGCCGCATCGTGGCGACCGGCATTGCGCGGCTGCGCTCCAAGATCAAATACCGCCCAGTCGTCTTTGAGCTGATGCCGCCGGTCTTCACGCTTTTGCAGCTGCAGCGAACCGTGGAGGCGCTCGCCGGCAGGCTCATCCACAAGCCGAACTTTCGCCGACTGATCGAACAGCAGGAGCTGGTCGAGGAGACCGGAGAGGCCACCACTGAGACCGGCGGCCGGCCAGCGAAGCTTTTCCGTTTCCGCCACGCCGTTCTGGACGATAGACTCATCGCCGGGACAAAATTGCCGCTGGCGCGGGGTTGACATCCCTTATACTCACAGCAAGTATATGCTGGTTATTTTCAGTTAGAGTATAAGCGGGAGGGGGTCGATGGGCGCCATGCTGCCTACGGCCGCGTTGCTCTACGAGCGCGTCCGACGAGTGATCCCGCCGATTGAATGGCCGGCTTTCGCCGAGGATATCGAGGCGATCCTTGCGCTGAAGCGCGAGCGCAACGCGATCATCCTGGCGCACAATTATCAGACGCCCGAGATCTTCCACTGCGTGGCCGACATCGTCGGCGACAGCTTGGCACTAGCCCGCACGGCTGCGACGGTCGAGGCGCAAGTCATCGTGCTGGCCGGCGTCCATTTCATGGCCGAAACGGCCAAGCTCCTCAATCCGGGCAAGACCGTGCTCATTCCGGATCTCAGCGCCGGTTGCTCGTTGGCGGACTCAATCACGGCAGAAGACGTGCGCTTGATGCGCCAGCGTTATCCCGGCGTTCCGATCATCACTTATGTAAATACGTCCGCCGAAGTGAAGGCCGAGTCGGATATCTGCTGTACATCCGGCAACGCCAAGGCGGTCGTCGAATCCCTTGGGGTTCTCCGGGTGATCATGTTGCCGGACGAATATCTGGCCCAGAATATCGCCGCTCAGACAGATGTGCAGATCATCGCCTGGAAAGGGCGTTGCGAGGTGCATGAGCGCTTTACACCGGCCGACATCCGCGAGTTGCGCGAAAGCCATCCCGGCGTGGTCGTGCTCGCCCATCCCGAATGCCCGCCCGACGTCGTGGCTGAAGCCGATTTTTCCGGCTCGACGGCTGCCATGTCCGACTATGTCGAAAGGCAAAGGCCGCCACGTGTCGTGCTGATGACGGAATGCTCAATGAGCGACAACGTCGCGTTAGCCCACCCAGAGGTCGAGTTCATCCGGCCCTGCAATTTGTGCCCGCATATGAAGCGGATCACGCTTGCCAACATCCGCACGGCGCTCGAGCAGAACCACCATGTCGTAACCGTCGAACCCGGGATCGCCGGGCGCGCGCGGCTAGCGGTCGAACGGATGCTGGCAGTTTGAGCGCCGACCCCCGCAGCTTCTTCGGGCGGCCCATCATCATCGGCGGCGGCATCGCCGGACTGATGACCGCGCTTCAACTGTCGCCGGAGCCGGTGCTTCTTCTGTCAAGGTCGCTGCTGGGAGCTGACAACTCGAGCACCTGGGCCCAGGGGGGCCTGGCTGCAAGTTTCGGCGAAGACGACGATCCGGCAATGCACCTGGCCGATACGGTTGCCGCCGGGGATGGTCTCTGCGACAGAGACGTGGCGAGCCGCATCCTCCAAGCCGCGCCTAAGGCCATAGAGGGGCTTGCGGGCTTTGGGGTTCGCTTTGACCGCACGCCGGAAGGATCACTGTGCCTCGGATTGGAGGCCGCACACAGCCGACGTCGCATCGTTCATGCGCATGGGGACGGCACCGGGCGTGAGATCATGCGTGCGCTGATCGCGGCTGTGCGTTCCACTCCGTCGATAGTTGTCGTGGAGGGCGTGGAAGCGCGCCGGCTCGCCGTGCGAGAGAATGCGATCCGAGGCGTCTGGGCGAGCTGTTCGATCGCACCTTTCTTCTTCGGCTCACGGCGGGTCGTCCTCGCCACCGGTGGCATCGGGGGACTGTTTCTCGACACCACGAACCCTTGGGGCAGTTGCGGACAAGGCCTTGCGCTTGCGGCCCGCGCTGGAGCTGTCCTAGCCGACCTCGAATTCATTCAGTTCCACCCGACCGCGCTTGACGGCCCAGAACGCCCTATGGCGCTGGTCAGCGAGGCTGTGCGAGGCGAAGGTGCTGCCCTGATCGATGAAACCGGCCAGGCTTTTCTCCAGAGCGTGCCCGGGGCGGAACTTGCGCCTCGCGATGTCTTGGCCCGCGCCGTGTGGAACCACCTTGCGGACGGCCACCATGTTTTTCTCGATGCCCGACAACGGCCAGGCCCGGCATTCGCTCGACATTTCCCGACAATCGCATCAGCCTGCCTTGGAGCGGGCATCAATCCCGCGCGCGATCTCATCCCCATTCGTCCGGCCCAACACTACCACATGGGTGGCGTTGCCGTGGACAGCTCGGGCAGGACCTCCGTCAAGGGGCTGTGGGCCTGCGGCGAAGTCGCTTCGACAGGACTGCATGGCGCCAACAGGCTCGCCAGCAATTCCTTGACCGAGGCAATCGTGTGCGCCCGCTGGGTCGCTGAAAGCGTCGCCGGAACGCCTGCGCGCAGAACAAGGCCTGCGTTTGCGAACGTTTACCCACCGCCCGCTCCGATAGCCGTGCGCGTTTTTCTGTCGCGCGCACTCGGCATCGTCCGGGATGGTCAAGCGTTGAAAGCAGCCGCGCGTGCCTTATTGCCGCTCGCCGAAAGCAAGGATGCGGTCTCGGATCCGGCGGCTGTCGGGCTAATGATTGCTGTTGCCGCCTTGTTGCGCGAAGAAAGCCGCGGCGCTCATTACCGGACAGATTTTCCTCATCATGCGACTGCCGCCCGACGGTCCGAAATCACGCTCGAAGCCGCCTTGGCGGCTGCGCGGGAACTCGGACACTCGCCAAGCTCCGAAGGTGCAAAGGGATGATGCTCTCACCGCTCCCCACGGTCCTGCTTGAGCCGCTTGTACGGGCATCTCTTCTTGAAGACCTTGGCAGAGCCGGCGACTTGACCACGGACGCCATCGTCCCGAAGGAATACCAAGCGGGAACCGTGTTGGTGGCGCGACAGTCCGGAGTTGTCGCCGGCATCGATCTGGCGATGCTCGCTTTCGGCTTGATTGATCCTGGTGTCGAAATCTCCGTGGAGCGGGCAGACGGCTGCAATGTCGTGGATGGAGAGGTCATTGCATCAGTGGTTGGCCCGGCCCGGGCCATTCTCACAGCCGAAAGGACGGCACTCAATTTTTTGTGCCATCTGAGCGGCATCGCCACAGCAACGGCATCGATCGTCGCTGCGGTTCGTGGATATGGCGCGAAGATCGTCTGCACCCGCAAGACGACGCCCGGATTGCGGGCAGTCGAAAAGTATGCCGTGCGCGCAGGTGGCGGGTCCAATCACCGCTTCGGCCTGGACGATGCAATTTTGATCAAGGACAACCACATCGCCATCGCAGGCGGCGTCCGGCCAGCGCTCGAGCGAGCACGAAGAGCGGCCGGTCATCTCGTCAAGATCGAAGTCGAGGTCGATACTCTGGCCCAGTTGGAGGAGGTACTTGGCTTCGCTCCCGATGCGGTTCTGCTCGACAACATGTCCCTCCCCGATCTTCGCCGCGCCGTCGCAATGGTCGGTGGCCGCGCTATCACCGAGGCTTCTGGCGGGATCACGTCGCATACAGCGCGAGCGTTTGCCGCGACCGGCGTTGATCTGATTTCGGTCGGCCGACTCATCCACAGCGCGCCGATCCTGGATATCGGCCTCGACCATCGGGGCTCATGATTGTCTGAGTAACGAACAGGATTGGGTCAACTGTCCTTTCCGATCACTAGTCAGATAGCAAAGACCCGCAAGTCATACCGGAGGAACAGCATGGAGATGCAAACGGCAAGTTCAACGCAGACATCGCCACAGGCTCAATCCCCTGACCCCCCTGACCTTGGGGCGTGGACCTTGGAGAAGGCTCAGGCGCTTTACCATGCCCCCTTCAACAATCTCCTCTTCCTGGCGCAAACGGTGCACCGCCAGAATTTCGATCCAAACAAGGTCCAGCTCAGCCGGCTGCTCAGCATCAAGACCGGAGGATGCCCGGAGGATTGTGGCTATTGCAGCCAGTCGGCGCGTCACGAAACCGGGTTGGAGGCGTCCAAGCTGATGGATGTCAGGCGCGTCATCGCCGAAGCGACCAAGGCGCGTCATGCCGGCGCCACCCGTTATTGCATGGGCGCGGCCTGGCGAAACCCCAAGGCGCGCGACATGGATGCGGTGGTGGCGATGGTCGAAGGCGTCAAGGCGCTGGGCCTGGAGACCTGCATGACACTCGGCATGCTCGATCTTGAGCAAGCCGCTCGACTGAAGCAGGCGGGCCTCGACTACTACAACCACAACATCGATACGTCAGAACGCTACTATAGCGAGATCATCGGTACGCGGAGCTTTGCCGAGCGGCTCGAGACGCTTGACCACGTTCGCAAATCCGGCATCAAGGTCTGCTGTGGAGGCATTGTCGGCATGGGCGAGGAGCCGGTGGACCGGATCGACATGCTGGTGACGCTGGCCAATCTGCCGGAACATCCGCAAAGCGTTCCGATCAACATGCTGATCCCGATCGCCGGTACGCCGCTTGCAGACGCCAAGCCCATTGAGCCGATCGAATTCGTGCGCGTGATCGCGCTGGCGCGCATCATGATGCCGAAATCGCATGTCCGTCTGTCCGCCGGCCGCACCGCGATGACTGACGAGATGCAGGCGCTGTGCTTTTTTGCCGGCGCCAACTCGATCTTCTTCGGCGACACGCTGCTGACGGCGGACAATCCCGGTGAGGACAAGGATACCCTGCTGTTCCGGCGCCTTGGCATCGATCCGATGGAACTCGAGGCGCAATGAACGGGGCGCCGCTTGCCCGTTATGATGCGACCTTGCAGGGGCTAGCGCGCAAGGACCGGCTGCGGACGCTTTCGCCCCGCGCCGGGCTGGACTTCTCGTCGAACGACTATCTCGGGCTGGCCGCGTCCAGAAGACTTGGCGATGCGGTTGTGGCGGCGATTGCGCGGGGCACGCCGGTTGGCGCCACCGGGTCGCGGCTGTTGCGCGGCAATGCACCGGAACACGAGCAGCTCGAGGCAGACGCGGCGGCATTCTTTGGAGCCGACCGCGCGCTGTTCTTCGGCAGCGGCTACATCGCCAACTTCGCTCTGCTGAGCGCCCTGCCGCAGAAGGGCGATCTTTTGGTTGTCGATGAGCTCGCCCATGCCAGCATGCATGAGGGTGCGCAGGCCGGGCGCGCACAGTTCGTGCTGGCCGCGCACAACGACGCCACCGCTGTCGAGGATGCGATTACACGTTGGCGCGTCGCAGGCGGCATGGGATGCGTCTGGATCGCGGTGGAAAGCCTTTACAGCATGGATGGCGACTGCGCGCCTTTGGAGAGCCTGGTCGCACTTGCCGATCGGCACGGCGCATTCATCGTCATTGATGAGGCGCATGCCACCGGCGTCTGGGGACCGGATGGCCGGGGGCTTGCCGCCGCTTTCGAGGGCCGCGACAACATCATAGCGCTCCACACCTGCGGCAAGGCGCTCGGCGCATCTGGTGGGCTCGTCACCGGGCCGAGGGCACTGTGCGAATATCTGATCAACCGTTGCCGGCCATTCATCTACGCAACCGCGCCATCGCCACTGATGGCGGTCGTGGCGCGCGAGGCACTCGCAATGCTCACCGACGAGCCTATGCGGCGTGTTCAGCTGCATGAACGCGTCGCCAGCGCCGGCCGGTTGGTCAATCGCTGGGGTGTGACACCAAGTGGCTCTCAGATCCAGCCCTTAGTAATCGGCGATGTCAGGCGCACCATGGCAGTGGCGGCGCGCCTGCAGGCCCGCGGCTTCGACATACGCGGCGTTCGTCCTCCGACCGTGCCCGAGGGCACGTCGCGGCTGCGCATCTCACTGACGCTCAATATTGGCGAAGCCGACATTTCCGCCATGGTAGAGGCGCTGGTCGAGGTGTTGGCCCAAACATCACCGGAGGCGATATGACCCAACGCATCGTCATCACCGGAACGGATACCGGAGTTGGCAAGACCGTGTTTGCGGCTGGGCTCGCCGGTTTGCTGGACGGCTTTTACTGGAAACCGGTGCAATCGGGCCTCGACGGCGAGACCGACAGCGAGGTTGTCGCGCGGCTTGCCGGCTTGCCCTCAGAGCGCGTGCTGCCGGAAGCCTACCGCTTGCGGAGCCCGCTGTCGCCGCATCGTTCGGCCGAGATCGACGGCGTGGCGATCAAGGCTGCCGATCTTGCTTTTCCCGTCCTACCGACGCCGCTCGTCATCGAAGGCTCCGGCGGCCTAATGGTGCCGCTCAACCGGCGCACAAGGTTAATCGACATCTTCGCTGAATGGCGGCTGCCCGTTATTCTGTGCGCCCGCACCACACTCGGCACCATCAACCACACCTTGCTATCGGTCGAGGCGCTCCGCGCCCGCTCCATCCCGTTGGCGGGCATCGCTTTCATCGGCGATGAGATGGCCGATACGCAACGGACCATCGTGGAATTCAGCGGTGCCCCGCAGCTCGGCAGGCTGCCGCACCTCGATGTGCTGACGGGCAAAACACTGAGGGACGCAATGGTTGCCGGCTTCGCCTTCGCCTCGATTAATGGAGGTGACTGATGTCGCAGTCTCATGTGTGGCATCCCTTCACCCAGCACGCACTCGAGCCTGCGATCCCAGAAATCGTCCTGACTGAGGGCGCCTATCTCCACAGGGCCGACGGCGCCCGCATCCTGGACGCCATCTCCTCCTGGTGGGTCGTCACACATGGCCACCGCCATCCCCGCATCATGAAGGCAATCGAGACAACCGCGTCGAGCCTCGACCAGATTATCTTTGCGGGCTTCACGCACGAGCCGGCAGAGCGCTTGGCCAAGGCGCTTGTCGGCCTCGCTCCCGCTGGACTCGACTGGGTGTTCTATTCCGACAGTGGCTCGACCTCAGTCGAAGTCGCGCTGAAGATGGCGCTCGGTTATTTCCGCAACATCGGCGCGCCGCGCTCGCGCATCGTCGTCATGGAGCACAGCTATCATGGTGACACGATTGGAACGATGAGCGTCGGTGCGCGTGGCGTGTTCAACGCCGCCTATGAACCCTTGCTGTTCGAGGTCGACATCATCCCCTTTCCGGCCGCGGGGCACGAGCAGGAGACGCTGGATCGTTTCGAGGCTGTGACCCGCGATCGACGAGCCGCAGCCTTGATCGTCGAGCCGCTGGTGCTGGGCGCCGGCGGCATGCTGATGTATCCAGCATCGGTTCTGGCCGAATTGAAGAAGATCACTGAGGCCTCCGGCTCGCTGCTGATCGCCGACGAGGTGATGACCGGCTGGGGACGCACCGGAACCATGTTCGCCTGCGAGCAGGCATCGATTTCTCCAGATATCCTGTGCACCTCCAAAGGCTTGACCGGCGGCACCATCCCGCTGGCCGTAACGCTTGTCACCGATGCCATCTTCCGGGCGCACTATTCCGAGGACCGGAAGAAGACGTTTTTCCATTCGAGCTCTTACACCGCCAATCCGATTGCCTGTGCGGCAGCACTCGCCAATGTCGAGATCTGGCGCGACGAGCCAGTGGCCGGGCGGATCACGGCCTTGAGCGTGATGCAGGCCGTCGGGCTGCAACGCTTTCGGGACAATCCATATTTTGCCGACTGTCGAGCCACGGGAACGATCGCGGCGCTCGACCTGCGAACCGGTTCAGCAGGTTATCTCGCCGAGATTGGTCCGAAGCTGCGCGCTTTCTTCCTCGAGCGCGGCCTACTTGTGCGCCCGCTCGGCAATGTCCTCTACCTTCTGCCACCCTATTGCATCGCAGGCGACGAGCTCGAACGACTCTATGACGCCATCGAGGAGGCCGGGGAACGCTTCGGGTCAAGGCCATGAGCAAGTCGTCGCGCATTCTCGGACTTGGCCATCACGTGCCTGGGCGCAAGGTGGCCAATGCCGAGATCGAGAGCAATCTCGGCCTCGAGCCGGGCTGGATCGAAAGGCGTACCGGAATCCGTTCGCGCTTCTGGGCAACGGACGAAGACACGCTGTCGGGTCTTGCCACCCGGGCTGGCGACATGGCGCTGGTGAACGCCGGTATTGCGCGCCACGACATCGGTCTGCTGTTGCTTGCCACCTCGACGCCCGACCATCTTCTGCCGCCAAGCGCGCCGCTGGTCGCACACAAGCTTGGCCTTGGCCGCGCAGGCGCGGTCGATCTGACCGGCGCCTGCGCCGGCTTCATCTATGCGCTCATGTTTGCGGACGGGTTCACCCGCCTGCATGGCAAACCAGCGCTGGTCATCGCCGCCAACATCCTCAGCCGCCGCATCAATCCAGCCGAGCGCGCGAGCTCAGTCTTGTTCGCCGATGCCGCCGGCGCCCTGGTGATCGGTCAGTGCGATGATGCTGATCGGGGCATTCTCGGTGCCTCGGTGGCTTCGGACGGCTCGCGCTACGGGCTGATCCAGATTCCCGCAGGAGGAAGCAACACGCCGTTCCATGGCGACCTCGACCTCGGGCAGACCCGGATGACGATGACCGACGGGCCCGAAGTGTTCGCAAAGGCCGTCGAGATGATGACCGATTGCTCGACAGCCGCGCTAGCCACTGCGGGAGTGCGGCCACACAATGTCGGCCGGTTTGTGCCGCATCAGGCCAATACTCGGATTTTCGGCGCGGTCGGAAGAAACCTCGGCATTGCGGACCAAGCAATTGTCAAGACGATTGCCGAATACGGCAACTCTTCGGCCGCGACGGTCCCGCTGTCGCTCTCGCTCGCCAACCAGATGAAGCCATTCCAGCCAGGAGAGAAAATCCTTCTGGCGGCGGCGGGTGCGGGTCTCAGCGGCGGCGCTCTCGTGGTTGGAATCTAGCCGGCCGGCTCACGCGCGCAGGATTGGTCATGAATGGCAATAGGAGCAACAGAACCAATGCCAAAAAATGGCCTTCTGAAGCTCGACATGACCAAGCTGACGCAGCACGACCCGTGCGAGCCTCTGGATGAGTTCAAATGCAACACCCGTTGCACCAATCGTACCATCTGAATAAAGCTCAATTACAAAGGGTGAGCCGCCCCATATATGTCGGATACCCGACATTGTTCACATAAAAGGCTCGATGCTTACACGCTCTTTGCTGGCTGCTCTTTGCTGTCTTCTCTTTTCTCTTTGCTCTTTGCTCTTCCGTCTTGACTACCAGGAGCCTGCGGCTTATCTATTGCCGCGTTAGCACTCGCTTCGGCTGAGTGCTAGGCATGCTCCGGCAACGGAGCACCGTTCAACATCCGCACCAAGGAAATCCAAAAATGGCAAAGTCGAATTTCCGGCCGCTGCATGACCGCGTGGTCGTACGCCGGGTCGAATCCGAATCCAAGACCGCCGGCGGGATCATCATCCCGGATACGGCGAAGGAAAAGCCGCAGGAAGGCGAGATCATCGCCGTCGGCTCCGGCGCTCGCGACGAAGCCGGCAAGCTGGTCCCGCTGGACGTCAAGGCCGGCGACCGCATCCTGTTCGGCAAGTGGTCGGGCACCGAAGTCAAGCTCAATGGCGAAGACCTTCTGATCATGAAGGAATCCGACATTATGGGCATCATCGGCTGATTATCGGCCTCACCGTCAACTGAATTTCGGGCTTGATCGCAAGCCCCTGCCAGGAGCTAAAAAATGGCTGCCAAAGACGTTAAATTCTCCCGCGACGCCCGCGAGCGCATGCTTCACGGCATCAACATCCTCGCCGACGCGGTGAAGGTGACCCTCGGTCCCAAGGGCCGCAACGTCGTCATCGACAAGTCGTTCGGCGCACCGCGCATCACCAAGGACGGCGTCACCGTCGCCAAGGAAATCGAACTTTCCGACAAGTTCGAAAACATGGGCGCGCAGATGATCCGCGAAGTTGCTTCGAAGACCAACGACATCGCCGGTGATGGCACCACGACCGCGACCGTCCTGGCGCAGTCGATCGTCCAGGAAGGTAACAAGGCCGTTGCCGCCGGCATGAACCCGATGGACCTGAAGCGCGGCATCGACCTGGCCGTGACCGAAGTGGTCGCGGCTCTCGGCAACGCTGCCAAGAAGATCAAGACCTCCGAGGAAGTTGCCCAGGTCGGCACGATCGCCGGCAATGGCGACGAGTCGGTCGGCAAGATGATCGCCGAAGCGATGCAGAAGGTCGGCAATGAAGGCGTCATCACGGTTGAAGAAGCCAAGACCGCCGAGACCGAGCTGGAAGTCGTCGAAGGCATGCAGTTCGACCGCGGCTATCTCTCGCCCTACTTCGTCACCAACGCCGACAAGATGGTTGCCGAGCTCGAGGACGTCTACATCCTCCTGCACGAGAAGAAGCTGTCCAACCTCCAGGCCATGCTGCCGGTTCTCGAAGCCGTCGTGCAGACCTCCAAGCCGCTGCTCATCATCTCGGAAGACGTCGAAGGCGAGGCTCTGGCCACGCTGGTCGTCAACAAGCTGCGCGGTGGCCTGAAGATCGCCGCCGTCAAGGCGCCGGGCTTCGGTGATCGCCGCAAGGCCATGCTGGAAGACATCGCCATCCTCACCGGTGGCCAGGTCATTTCGGAAGACCTCGGCATCAAGCTCGAGAATGTCGGCCTCAACATGCTCGGCCGCGCCAAGAAGGTGTCGATCTCCAAGGAGAACACCACCATCGTCGACGGCGCCGGCAAGAAGGACGAGATTCAGGGCCGCGTTGCCCAGATCAAGCAGCAGATCGAAGAGACCACGTCGGATTACGACAAGGAGAAGCTGCAGGAACGTCTGGCGAAGCTCGCGGGCGGCGTCGCGGTGATCCGCGTCGGCGGCGCGACGGAAGTCGAAGTCAAGGAAAAGAAGGACCGCGTCGACGACGCCCTCAACGCGACCCGCGCGGCCGTGGAAGAAGGCATCGTTGCAGGCGGCGGCGTCGCACTGCTGCGCGCTTCGGCCAACATCAAGGTCACCGGCGTCAATGCCGACCAGGCTGCCGGAATCAACATCGTTCGCCGTGCACTGCAGGCTCCGGCCCGTCAGATCGCTTCGAACGCAGGTGCTGAAGCTTCGATCGTTGCCGGCAAGATCCTCGACAACAAGGGCGCGACCTACGGCTACAACGCCCAGACCGGCGAGTATGGCGACATGATCGCCATGGGCATCGTCGACCCGGTCAAGGTCGTTCGCACCGCTCTCCAGGACGCGGCCTCGGTCGCCGGCCTGCTCGTCACCACCGAAGCCATGATCGCGGAGGCTCCCAAGAAGGAGTCGGCCGGCGGCGGCATGCCTGGCGGCATGGGCGGCGGCGGCATGGGCGGCATGGGCGGCATGGGCGGCATGGATTTTTAATCCAGCCCCTATCAACTTACAGCGGACAGGGCGGCAGCAATGCCGCCCTTTCCTTGTGTGCCGAACATGATCGAAACCTTGGAGTGCGTCCCGAGGATCTCGTTCGAGCCTCACCGCATGGTCGAGAATTAGGATCTTGTCCGATCGAGCAATTCGCGGGCTCAACCTGGTCAAACCGGCGCCCCCTACGAACTGCCCGATCCTTGAGGATTCCGCTGCGCGACAATCACGATGATTCATTCAGTTGGTAGCTATAGGCGGTGAATCATGAGGGGCATTGAGGAGCGTGGCAAGGCGCCCATCTCGGCATTTAACTCCATCGAGCGTGATATCAGGGACAATTCTCTCATCGGAACCGGCGGCTGGCGTTGAAGGACCCGGTGAATCATCCTGATCTATAGTGGAGCAGACGCGCTCTGAGCCTCAAGAGCGTTTCCTCCTCTGAGTATCCTTGATCTGCCGCTGGACATTCTCGTTGATATTGCTGAGCGGCTCAGCCCGATGGATCTGCTGAGGATTTCGCACACAAATCAAGAGCTGCGTGTCGCCGTGATGATAGTCGCAACGCCTCAAGAAAGGCGGATTCAGGTTCAGGCCATCTGTGGCAGCCCTTGCACCGGGCGCCAGCAACGTCTCGTCGTCGTGGCCGAGGGGCCTCGTGACCCCGACGACTGCGCTACGGCCTTGTGGGGCCTCGGAGCGGGCGTGGCAGCGCTTGCACCCGAGCTCCAGCGGCGTCTCATCCTCCTCGCCGAAGGGCTTGAGCCCAGGTCTCAGACCATTGCCCTGGAGGGCCTCGGAGCAGGCGTGGGTGGCGGACATAGCAGCCTGTCCCATACCTATGAATACGTTTGGCTGAAGCAGACCGATGGCTACGCGTCGAAGCCGAAGCCGTCGAGTTCGCGGACAAACGGGAACTGCGCGATCTTGCTCGACATGAGCGTGTCGAGCTGGTCGCGGATCGCGTCAACTTCAGCCGATCCAGGATTGCGATCAGCAGGTCATGATCTAGGGTCGTCATCACCAGCTCCCTCCGGCCACCGCTCCGTACTCGGCGAGTGGCCGCAGCAAGGTGGCCGGGGGTGATCTTGATCCGCTCGGCGCGCACCGGCCCTTCGAAGCCGGCAACGCCGACAAAAGGCTCTGTCGCAAACCTGGAAATGGGGTTGTGAACGGCCATTTCGGCCTGTCCGTCAGGCAGCGAGGAGATCGAAACAGCGATCGACAGACTTGTAGGCATACCTCGCCTGTCGCTTGCCCATCATGTGGATCATCTCGATGCCGGAGAGGATAACCACGTCGTTCGCATGCGACTTGAAGCCGAGCATGGATCGAATGCGGCTTGATACGCCGGTGATCCTGTTCGATCCGATTGTTGAGATGCCGGCTATTGCGGAGCGGATCGGCTTCAGCGGTCGCCGCGATCGCTGCCGCAGCCGGCTTTCAGCGTCGCAGGAAAGGATTGCTTCGTAATTGGTCTGGCTGCCGTCGATGACGATGCGCTCCGGCCGGCCATGGCGCGTCAGCGCCTTGCGGAGGAAGCGTTGGGCCGCCACCTGGTTACGGTTTTCGCTAAAGAAGAACTCGACCGTATCGCGGAGGATGTCGATAGCGCGGTAGAGATACCGCCCGCGGACCTTGATGTACGTCTCGTTTGCTGCCGACCACACGCTTGCGCCGGTTGAAGCGCTCCAGCAGCTGCGGCGAGAAGTGGGCGACCCAGCGATGCACAGTGGAGTGGTCGACCTCCAACGCGTTCGGCCATCATCTCTTCCAGATCGCGCAGGCTCAGAGTGTAGGCCAGGTACCAGCGCACGCACAGCAGGATCACCGACTGGTCGAAATGGCGGCCCTTGAACATCACGTGCTCCTCCACAGCTGAGGCGTTTTTCTTGCCATGCTCGCTTACAAAAAGGTTTGCGACAGAGCCGTTCGAACCGCATGCCGACACCATCGTCAAGGGCGGCCGCGGTGTCCATTATGGCCACAAGCTCAACCTGACGACGGCAGGCAGTCTGTTCTTTCAATTTAGACCAACTATGCGGATGCCGCCTCAGTCAATTCAAGAATGTAACCAATGCCGCGCATGGTCGTGATACGTGGCGTTGCACCTGACCTACTCAGGTGTCCACGTAAGCGATAGATTCCGACTTCAAGCGCGTTGGCAGATACCTCGTCGTTGAACGAATAGAGGTGATCTTCCAACTGCGCACGAGGCACGATGCGGCCTGCACGGATAAGCAGATGCTCTAAAATACATAGTTCGCGGCGTGCGATCTTCAGAGGATGACCCGAGACGGAAACCTGTCGGCCGATCGGATCGAAATTGAGATTGCCAAATACAACGATGGGGTCGGTCACCTGTGTCGACCGGCGCAGAATGGCTCTCATTCTGGCGATGAGCTCATCGAAAGAGACGGGCTTGAGCAGAAAGTCGTCCGCGCCACCGTTGAAAATTGCAATCCGCTTCTCGAGATCGTTGATGCTACTCATAATGAGGGTTGGAACTGAATGCCCGTTGCTCCTTAGCTGTCTCAGCCAGCCCAAGCCATCGCCATCTGGCAGAGCCAACTCCAGCAGGAGAATTTCATAGGTTGCGCAACAAAATGCCCTCGACGCCTGTTCCAGGTTGCCAACTACATCAACGGCAAAACCGCTATCCCCGAGCGCAACTCGCACAGCGCGCGTAAGATCCACATGATGATCAATGAGCAGCGTTCGCATTTCACGTCCTATCAAGGTCGGACAGGTCACCGTCCGCTGTAAGACCGGGGCGACAGCGGAAGTCGCGCAACTCTTCGTAGTGTTCGTAACGCTCTTTCCCATGGGTGATCGCGGGAGCATGCAAGCCGCACGCCTGCAATAGTCGGGGATGGAACACGTGAAGACCTGTTGACGGGCTGAAACCGTCGGTCGGCCAGCCCACAATGCCACCGACTCTGCCTGCGATTTCTCTGCGCATCGATCCTCCTATGGGTTGCGTCGCAAACTCCAGCTGAGGTCGCAAGGGCAGGTTGCGGCTTTGTTCATTGAGAGGACCCCCTGGAGGCAATACCAGGAAGATTCCCTATATGGCACTTCCCGATTTACCACCGGTCATTCCGAACCACGTTCGGCGGCTTTGAAGACATTCATTGAGCGCGGCTAGGTAAATCAAGGGTACGACCTGCCGGGTGTCGATGCCGCTTTTGAAGCAGGCATCGGCACCAGCTCGGTGAGCGTCGCCCGCGCAATTCAGCGGACGCGCTCGATACACCCAGTCGAATCGTGCCGCGACTTGCCGCGCCGACAGGGCGCCCGAAGACTTCAGACTTGTGACCGAAGGTCTACGCCCAGTCCTCCTCCCATTATCCACCTCCCTCAAATCAAAATGGACGTTCAATCTGAACAAATTACGCCATCGTATCACAAACGACTTACCGTTCCCCGACGTGCTCTAGCCTTAGTGCTTGTTAAGAAGGTCGGCTACTGTCTCTCCGCGTCGCCGGGCATCGGCGGCGAGCCACACCTCCCCCACCTCATACACGTCGCCGTGGGTACTGAACGGCACAATGACGTCAATGGCAGCCGACAGCAGGTCAAGAAGCGTGTGGTCTTCCACAGCAGCTCCTTGCGGGCTGCTCTTGACGAGTGAAAAGAGCTTTTTAAAGCCTTGGACCGGATCCGCCCCATGAATCGTTGATATTGATCCCGCATGGCCGGAGACGACTTCGCTAAGGTAGGCCCAAGCAGCATCATCGCGCATCTCGCCAAGCAATATTCGATCAGGGCGCATGCGCAAGCTGGCTTGCAACAGTTGCTCGGCTGTCACCGCACCTACGCTTGCTCGGTCCTTCGGATAGAGTAATCGGACATGGTTCTCGTGCGGGATTGCAAGTTCGAGCGTGTCCTCGATACTTATCAGCCTCTCTTGCGGGGGTATAGCGTTGATCAAAGTCTTGCTCATTGTCGTTTTGCCGCTTCCAGTAGGCCCGCAAAGCAGCATCGTGAGCCGCCCGCAAACGCATGCTCGCAAAAATTGCTCCAAGTCACCATGGTCGTAGTGCTGAAGAATCGTTTCGTCCTGCCGCTCTTGGCGCTCCTTTCGTGACCGCCATTGATTCCAACGCGAGTATTCGTAGCGAGAAGAAACTTCCTTGAGTTCGGTCACACGACTTGAGGGACGCCGTATCGTCAGGCTTATTGTTCCTGAGGGAACAGCGGGCGGCAAACAGATCTGCAGCCGCTCTCCGTTCGGCAGCTCAGTCGCACAGAGGGGGCTTTGCGGTCCGACATCTTGCTTGCGCAGCGCTCCAGCGAGGATCGCGATGTCCTCCAGATCGTCATAAGATAGCGGTAGCGGATGTTTCGTGAAAACGCCGGCCTGTCGGACAAAGGCTTCCCCAGGCCGGTTGATAGCGACCTCTTCGGTCCTTGGCTCCTCAAGCCATTTCAAAACAGGGTTGAGAAGCAAACGCAATTGAGGGTCAGCCTCCGGTCGCATTGTTGTCTCTCCGGCGTTGGCGATGTTGGGGGCTGGCGCCACGGCGATCGGTCTAAGATCGTATACATCTGAGAAATCGAGGTCCCGAGCCACAAAGATCGATACAGCATCTCCCTGGTTTTTCTTCAGAGTTGGCGGAACGTTGATCGTTGCTCTAAGGGTCGTGTCAACGGCTTGTCCGGCGTTGCTCTGGAAGCTGTTGATGCCGCTTCCTCCACCTGAGCTGCCAGCGTATTGACCGGCGGCCTGAAACGCGCCTTGAATGACGCTCATGAGCATTGCTCCGCCAAAGCGCTGCCAGAAGTGATTATCCACCGTGCCAGGCATTCCGGAGCGGCCGAGCTCGTCAGCGCCCGGCGACGCTAGCGAAACGAGGGCATGGTCAGGCGTTTCGATGCGCGTCCACAGCACGAAGACACGCGCATCCCCCTGTTGGAGACCACGCTGGATCTCGCCAATCACGGTCGTCCCGCGATCCAAAAGCACCACGTTGTTGGTGGCGCCGCGGACGTCTTTAGGTAAGACGCACTTCACATAACCCGGTAAATTTGTGTCGACTGCCGTTTGCAAAATGCAGGGTATTATCGTTCCTTGGGTAATCACGAGATCAGGGTGCGGCAAAAGTGTGGCCCGGCTTGGCTCCTGTATATCTGGCTTCAATCGCCTCGTCAGATCGCCAGCCTCTGAAATCTCATGCGAGGTCGCGGGAGCATCCCTATGGTTGTCTTCGCTCCGCTGACCGTCGTTGGGCATTTGACCGCTGCCACTGTAGGCGAAAATTGGTGTTTCCTCCGGCGGCGGATCAGCTGGCGCCGGAGGCGGCATGGATGGCGCAGGATCTCCTGCCTGCGCCGCCTGTACGGGTGCTGGAGCTTCGGGAGCAATCTCAATCGGCACGGGGCGGAATGGCTCGGCGTCGGCGACAATTGCAGGTTTTGGCTGAGTTGGCTCGTCTTGTGTGCTGGGACGACCGCCGAGCCAGATGAGCGATAGAGATGAGATGAGAACAAGTGCAGCGATGGCCAACTTCTGCAATCCCGAAACATGCCGGCGGGCCGGCTCCGAGACCATCGATCCTGAGGCATGGACATCATGTCCCGACTGTGGGCCGGTTTCATTCATCGGCCGGGCCTTTCAAAACGCGCCACACGTCGGGTGTCACTGTACCGGTCCCTGGCGCTCGTCCCACAGGGTCATAAGCCCTGTTGAAAATGGACAAGACCGTATTGCCATCTCTCAGACGCCATTCCCGGGCGACTGCGGATACTTCAACATAGTCTCCTTTGACCGTGTAATTGGCAGCGGCTTCCTTGCCGTCGGGATTGATAATGTAGAGGGAGGGTATGCGGGAATTGCTTGCGAAGCCAAATACGGTGGTAAAGCCATTATCGAAAACTTCCAGCGGCGCCAGCGATCGATCGCCCTTTGCGACGTAGTGAAAATTGCTTTCGTCCGGACTGGTAGTTGCGGCGGGCCGATTCAACAAATCCTGAACTCTCTCGTCGCGCAGCACTTTCGCCCGGGCCTGACCAAGAATCGAGCGCCTTTCTGCGTCCTTTCTCTGAGCAGCAGCGTCATCAGCAGGATAGGTGAACTGCACACTGTAGTATAGGTCGGGTTGCTTCTCATCGAGTTTTGGCATCGCTCTCGTTGAAATACTGAAGACGTATCTCCGTGTACCGGACTCACTCTCGGCCAGCACAATGACGGGCTGCGGCGGGAGCATCCGGCTAGCCTTAAAAAAGAGATAGTTGGCGCGCGGGAGCGCAGCCAAGTCTTTGCTATTGGAAACGGCCACGGCTGCGACTGTCTCGTTGGCCGCGAATGTGACAACCAGCGTTGCCCCCACTGCGGTAGACAGGCGCACCACTTCGTCAGGACGGTAAGCCAGGTAGCGCATGCGCGCATCATGCTTGCCGGCAAGTGGTGTGTCTTCCGCGGACGCTTCCATCGTTAAGAAGAGTGAACAGACCAGCGCGAGAAACGCTCTTTTTGTCATGGCTGCACATAGCCCAGGTTCGATACGCTATCTTCCGAGCTTTGATAGGAAGCGACGAGTAGACCTCCCGGATTGGTGAGCCTCGATTGCCCAGGCAGACCCGTCAAGCGCTCGTAGCGGATGGTAGCTGTCCAGGTGGTCACTATCGGCATCTGCCCATCGACAACAAGCGTACGTTTGTAACGGATCTGTTGAACGTCCGGACTGATGTCGTTTGAAGAAATATGCCCGACCTCGAGCTTGCCGCGTTTGCCGACCGTGACTTGCGGCGAGGTGGGATTCGGATAGTTGAAGAAATCTTGATATTGCTGTCGCACAGCCGGCGCGCTGAAACTGGATACGAGGTCATAGGCGTATTGGGCTGTATCTGCTGTGTACCCCTCGCGCAGGCGTACATATTCCCACAGCGAAGCATTTATGACGGCTCGGTCTTGGGTTGCCGGCAGTCGAGAGACTGACACTTCGCTGTCGACGGTCCCATCCGGCCGGA
Organism: Mesorhizobium sp. C372A; assembly: GCF_030323245.1. Classification (NCBI taxonomy): domain Bacteria; kingdom Pseudomonadati; phylum Pseudomonadota; class Alphaproteobacteria; order Hyphomicrobiales; family Phyllobacteriaceae; genus Mesorhizobium; species Mesorhizobium sp. C372A. Next base: position 118,594 of record NZ_CP100475.1, read on the forward strand.
CCCAGAGGAACACAGGTACGAGCTTGGCCAACGGGACCATGGCAGCAATGGTAAATGCCTGTGCAACATTTCCTAGGACCGCCGCTGCGGCAAAGGCTATCAGGGCCTTTGACAGGCGCCGCGCAGACTTCGCTCGTGAAGTTTGAAACGCTTCCACCTTCTTATAGTGGGCGGCTAGCGTTTCTCTCTCCACCAGAAGGGCATGTTCAGGAACTTTCACTTTGGCTCTTCCGCGCATTCGACCCGAAGATCCTCAGGGGTGGTTTCCCATTGTCCCACGTTCAGTTGGAATGGGGCACCCGCGCATGTCGCAAGCCCATGGCTCGTCTTGCAGGCGGCCAAAGCGAGGATTGACAGAAGTAGGCAATATTTCATGTTTTTGGCACCGAGCTTGTCGATTGATTAAGCACCCGCCGTTTTGGCAAAGTGGCGATTGAGGCTGTTAAGAGGTCGGTTCGCACCTCCCCAAGAGCCGCCGGCGATGCTGCTGGCGATCGTCGGAAGCGCGACGATCAGAGCGTCACCAGCTAGGAAAAGCATGTCGAGCTCGTAAAGCCCGATGATCTTGGCTGCTGTCGTGCCCGAGAATTTGATCATCAAAAGCATGGCTGCCAGCGAGACTGCTTCGGCAGCGATTACTATCGTTGCAACGATGTTGAGGAGGAGAAGCAGCAGCCCGTACGAGAGCAGTTGGCCGATCCATCTGGTGGCTATGTCTCGAGTGTGATCAAAAAGGTAGCCTACAAGGACCAGGGGGCCGATCGTCAAGAGCACCTTCGTCAGAATTCCAACGGCATCGTAGATCTCGAACGCTGTCCACAGCGCGCCGTAGAAAATCCATTGCGCTCCCTCGAAAGCAAGTATGTCCTGGCCGTTCATAGGCCCAATTTCGGAAGCAATCAGCTGAAAGACATACTGGCTTGAAGCAAACATGAGATCGAGCTTCTGGGGGATTCCGATGAAGGGCAAGTCGCTGCCACTGATGTCGTGAGCCAACCTCGGAATCGTGTCGTCGAAGAGCGCTTCAATGTACTGCTGATAGTTGGCCTGCCCTAAGATAAGGGCGACGACAATCGACACCATGATTACGCGCGAGATACCCCCGCGCGCATCGACTTGACCACGCATGACCAGACAGCCTTGGATTATTATCCAGAGCGTGACACACGCAACCAGAGGCGCACTGACCGCCGCTTGGACGTTTTCAAGCACTTTGTGCAGCCCGGACGTGAAGGCCCCATGAAAGATCGTGTGTATAGTCGTGAATGGCGCGGGAATTTTGAAATTCATGGCGTGAGCCTGATGTGTCCCTGATCAGCGCAGCTGAGCCTGATGAACTCTGTGTGGTTTACGGGAGGATGCTAAACATATTAGCGGTGTCCTGATGTTCGCGACGCTGCGTGGCGGCCTCCTCCACGGCGTGAAGGCTCCCTTGTGCAGTGGCCATTGTCAGCAGACTCGTGGCCTGGACATTTTGGATCATCGCATCGTGAATCTGCTTGAGGACCAGACCGTTGGTCACGGTGGCCTGCATAATATTTCCCGAGCGGGAAAGCTGACCAAGCGTGCCGGCGTTATCCTTAAGGCGCTTGTCCATCATGCCCAAAGTGTCGGCTGCAATAGCTGCGGCATTGGCGGCCCCGGCGATTTGTCCCTGTAACAGTTTCGCTTCTGAATCGGTGCCGTTGACTATCCGATTTGGGTCCTTCGCAATGTTACGGGCCATAATCGAAGCTGGCGCCCGAGCATCAAACATCTGCTCCTCCAGCTTATTGCTCGACGGGTAGTGATTTCCTTGGTTAAGTGAGCTTAGCAGTCCCGTGACAGCGAATGACGACGTTAGAATTGTCACCATTTCAATCGTGGTAGCGAGCGTCTCGATTGACCTCTCAAGGATCGCCGCATTGGAAAGCGCTGTTAAGGTCGCTTGTGTTTCTGTTACAGGGTCGCTGACGATAAATTGCGAACGGGCCTGTCCGTGAAGCAGAAGGGAAGCAGCAAGGGTCGTTACTGCAAGTTTGGCAAATTTCATGAATATTCCTCCGTCAGTCTTGAACTTCGTGGTACCGGGCCATGAACTTGTCGAGCCACCCACTTGGGGCGTCTCCGTGCTGGTTACGAAGCTGGTCGGCAAAGCGCACTGTGTTGGCCCGCCCCGAGAGTACGGCTACGTACTCGCGCATCTGCCCAAGATCGAATTCGCAAACAATACTCCCGCTATCGCGCTTGAGCAAAAACTTGCGGCTGCCGATTGCCATTCCCTGGCGGATTGCCTCGAACTCCTGCGCAGTGCACTTCAAGCCATCGAGATACGCAGAGCGGTCCGCCGTCGGTGATGGGTAGAAAATTTTCGTCATACATTGCGCAACGAGACTAGCTCCGAGAGGCGATTCCAGAACGTGTTCAGGCTGCTGCGTTGCGAGTATCAACATGCCGTTGTTTTTGCGGACCGTGAGCAAGAACTTGTCGATAACGGCCGAGAATTGGGGGTTGAGTAGATAGAATCGAAATTCGTCGCAGCTCATGACGAACCGACGACCATCGACGATAGCGCCCACTCGATGCAGAAGGTATGCGGCGGCCGGTGCACAGACCTCCTCATATTCCAGGAGCTGCGTCATGTCGAAGCCCGTAATGGAGGCATCCAGCCTTACTTCGTCCACGTCGCCGTCAAAGGCCCATCCAAGCGCCCCCCCTCTACACCACCGCTGCAGCCGTGCTCCTGCGCCCTCGGAGGGGCTGTGCAATAGGAACTCGCGCAGGCCCGCAAGTGAGCGCATAGGAGGTTCGAACGAAAGCTGACGAACAATGCCGCGTTCCAGCCGACGGCTTTCCTCCGGCGAGATCGGACCACGGCCGTCACTCTCGATCAGGGCCATCAACCACTCGCGCAGAAAGTCCCGGGAGGCGGAGGTGTTGTCCAGTCCACGCAGAGGGGCCAAGCCGCTCGGAGCGCCTCTGCGCAACGCAAGATATGTCCCTCCCGTGGCTCGCACCAGCAGTTCACCACCCCGATCCTTGTCGAAGAAGACGATCGCACCATTGCGATCGACCAAGCTTTGCTCAAGCATCGCGAGGACAAAGGTCATCAGCGTCGTCTTGCCTTTGCCAACGGGCCCGAATATTGCCGTCATGCCGACGTCATTCTCATGGGGGATGTAGTCGAAAGAAGTTCCACCGTTTGTGCGAAAGCGCGCAACAGCATTGCCCCAGTGGCCGGAACTGGAACCGCTTGGGAAGTTCTCAAATGAGACGAGCCCGGCAAAATTGTGTGAGGTGATCGCCCCCGGGCGCGTGCGCCACCTGTTGTTCCCCGGAAGTTGGGACCAATATGCGGCCTCCATGCCGATGCCCTCTTGGACGATAACGGCGCCCGCGTCGGCCAGCCGTGCGCGGGCACTTGCTGCGCGATCTGCAAGGCTATTGAGGCTGTCGGCATAGACGCACAGGCTCAGATGATGCGAACCCATCACGAATTCGTTGCTTGCCAGTGCGTCCTCTGCCTCGGCAAGTTCATTGATCTGGGTGAGAGCCTTGTCGCCGGCACTCGTCATCTGGCTGGACTTAAGGCTTAGTTTGGCATGAGCTTGTGGGCGAGTGAGGAAGGAAAAGCTCTGGCTCAGGACAAGCGGGAAGTTGGCGGACAGCAAGGAATTTAGCATGCCCGGCCGCGTCGTCGCCGGATATTCACGGAACGAAAACAATGATCCGACGGAGCTATCCCCGGGCCTTCGAATCTCAAGCGCCCGCTTCCCGCAGATGACCTGGTCAGTGTAGATCGAGGCGCCAAGTGAGCCGGTAACCATCGGAACCGGAAGAAACCGGCAAGTCATCATGAGCCGAAGCGCCTCGCCGATTTCCGTGAAGAGCACGTTGCCTTTCTCACGAATGCCCAACCGGCGCAGACCGTAACCGCCGAGTGCGCCAGCAGTGATGTGCCACAGGTCTTCCAGGCTCCGCATTTGGGTGGCTAGATCGTGCTCATTCCGTCTGCGGGACTTGGCAATCCGCAAGCCGATCTTGCCGATTGCGGTGCGGGGGGACACGATCAAAGTGAGGAAGTGATCGTTGCGAAAGAGCTTTCCCGACAGCACACGACGCTCGTAGGCCTCGCTCAGACTGCCAGCGAATGCACTTTGAAACTGGCGCGGCGCCGGCGCCGGCACATCGTTGTGTCTCACAAGATGAGCGTATATCGAGACATTGTCATCGGCGATGTTGCGCAAGAGAGTGTTGAACGCGCGGCAGCGCGAGTTGCGCATCTCAGCGTCTTCCAAATCAAAGGGCACACCGTTCACATGTGCCATGGCCATGATCGATCCGTCTTCCAGAAGGACAACCTGATCGCTTACGTGACCAACATACGGAAGGTAGATCTCGCCAGACCTCTCGGTCCGGCCGCTGGCGCCGAACATTACACCATTCCTCTTCCGCGTTTCGGCACTCTGATCGGATTGGCGCTGACGCTTGCGCCTCCCCAGACCGGCCCGTCCACGCTTCTGCCGGCCGTCTGCAAATAGAGCAGCACGACGCTTGCCGCGTTATAGTCACGCTCAACAACCAGCCGTGCTCCGAACCAGAGTGGCACGAGAACGATTTCGTAGAGCGGGTTCTGAAGGATAATGATAACAAGCCCAGCCAACATCATGAGCAATCCGGCCAGCGTCAGCGGCACCCCCAGAAACAGTGCGGGGCGCGTCGCCGCCACATAGAGGGTGCTCACTTCCAACCGGTCGCTCATCAGCCGCCGCCTATGAGCGCCTTGCCCAGGAAGCTGGCCCCGAACATGATGACGATCCCTCCAACGACACCCGCAACCAGGCCAAGTGAAGCACGACCGAACATCCAAGAGATACCGATGGCTACGAGCCCGAGCACGGCCAGTGATTGTCCAAAGGGGCCAAGTATGAACGTGCAGATATTCTGGACCATCTTGGCAGGATCCGTCCCTCCGGTCACCTGAGCCGCGGCTGGCCCGCTGTAGAAGACCGTCCACGCCGCGCCTGCAGCAGCGGCCGGTACATATTCAGCCGCCATGCGCAGCATGGAAAAAGGCGAAGGAACACGCGTTTTAAGCGCACGAAGTATCTTGAGTGGCGTCATCATTGCATCTCCATGTTTCAATCGAATACGAGTTTGTTCGGGTTCGAGGGTTCCCGTGCTTTCGCAGCCTGGCTGCCTGTCGGATCGGAGGGATCGGCCCCGGATCGGTCTGGCTGATACGAGCCCCAGATGTCCCAAGAATCTTGGTTGGGCTGCTTCTTTCTATTGGCCTGTTGGCTCTGCTGGAGCAGAGGCGGCACGGCTTTCCGACCGGGTGCCTCAAGGTGCGGCACATCTCGAGCAGTCGGCTCCAGCGTTCTCTCAAGGAGACTTGAGATGTCCTTTGCGGCCGACTCGACCTTGCGTACATAACCGTTGGCGAAGCCATGCGTGACGTCGCCCGTGTTATAGGCCGAGATGGCACGGCGAAGCGCCAGTTGCTGTGCCACAGCAGTGGTGCCGCCGGCATACCGGCTTTCAAGCAGGTGGGCGGCAGCCGAAAGCGAGGCGCAGGGCTCGAAAGCCCTTTCCGGCGTGAGATTGAGCATGGCAAAGTTCTTGCTGTTTATCTGCATCAATCCAACATCGACAGAATGTTGTGCTTCGAGGCGTTCCTTGATGCCCCGCGTGGCTTCCAGGTGGTCTATCCAGCGAAGCTGCTCACCTGTGGTGTTGTCATGAGCCACCAGCGTTTCAAAGCCACTTTCAATCTTGGCAATCGCGGCCAGGGTGGACGGCGCAACCCAGGGGGCGCATTTGCGCGACAGGCTGCGGAACTCACGCGGAGAAAGTGGCGCGGGCTCGGCTGGGAGTGACATGGATGTCATCAGGACGATGGCCAGCGGCCAAGCTGCAATAAACATTCCCTATCACCTACCTTTCTAAGCCGCCGGACGGGTTCTGGCCCTGTCCGGCACGCGCTTATCGGGGAGGTTTGTTACTGTGTGATGTTCAAGTTCAGCTTTTCGGTTTCAATTGAAGCAAAGACCGTGTTCGTATCAGCGTGGGTGAGCATCTTGCGCATGCGTGGGTGGCGCGGGCCCGATCAGCCAGCGACATCCGGAGCATCTTGGTACAATGACTCCTTTACAGGATTGCTCGTCCCGGCCGTCCGTTGCTCCTGGAGTGTGGGCCGCGACTTTGGCGTCATGGACGGTACTTCTGTCAGCGCCAAGCCAAGGACAAAATGGGGAGCTTGGCGGGCTTGTTCAGGCTCGGGATCACCGTGGGGAATCGACTAAGGCGATAAAGCGGCCCAACTTTGCCGGTATGCTGCCGGTCCTTAAAGAGCAGCCATGCGCGGCCCTGCATACTCAGATCATTGCTTGAGACGCGAGCTCGTCCGCGAAGCTGGCTCGAAGGCGCAAATCCGCGGCGGCGAGGGTCAACTGGGAAGACGTGGCGGCGCAGCCCATCCTGGTGCGAGCCTCGTTCAGCTGTTCGGCCGCCGCCAAAGGGTGGATCATGCACAGTCCCATCGGCAGATAACCGCACGTCATTGACGCAGTCCGACGGCGCAATGGACAAGCATAGTGACACGCTCAAGATGGAGGAGTTGCAGTAACTGAGAAATGTTAGCCCGGACGTTCACCGCAACCGGCGACCTGCCGGTCGCCGAACAGCATTTGAGGCCGCCGGCCACCTTGGACGAAGCCGGCTTGGCAGGAGACACACTATTTTGCACAAGGCCGCTGCAGCGAATCACGGTCTTCTTCCGCCGACCGCCTCTCCGATCAAGCCAAACGCCGCGCTGCTCAACCATGTCCGAGCTGGATCCACGAGCCGGATGATATCGAGATGATCCAGGTCCGCAAACTCCAGGATGACCAGGATGCAAGGGCATAGCAGGAAACTTGGCATCCATGAGGTCGAACTTGAGTGATATTGGCAGGCCTGCACCAACGGGGGAGCTCGAAGCGAAAAAGCGAAGGACCACACGGCAGGGTCATGTCGGCGCTGGGACCTGTCTGGTGGCCACGGGCTGCCTTGGTGCGGTCAATTCGCTGGGGATGAAAAGAACAGGACGAGCACGGCCTCACATTGGCCGCACGCAACGGCGAGTGGTATCAAGGAGCAGCTGTTCTGGGTCGGTGCCCCAGGGTTGCTCGGCAACAGGTTTAGACAAGGGGATTCAAGATTGAAGGTGTGCCGTTGAAACATGTTCTTGTCATTGACGATGATGCCGCAATGCGGCGCCTCATCGCCGAGTATCTCACGATGCATGCCCTGAAGGTGACCGCAGTCCACGATAGCAAGCAGTTTGACTATGTTCTTTCACGTGAGCCAGTCGATCTCGTGGTTGTTGACCTTAACCTAGGCCGGGAGGATGGACTTGCGATCGTCCGCAATCTGGCGACAAAATCGGATGTTCCTATCATAGTGATCAGCGGCGACCGGCTTGATGAGGCGGAAAAAGTGGTTGCACTGGAGCTCGGCGCAACCGATTTCATTCCCAAGCCTTTCGGGATGCGCGAATTCTTGGCCCGCATTCGAGTAGCGCTACGCCAGCGCATTTCTAGTCCGCGAACCAGAGAGCAGCGCTCATTTCGCTTTGGGGCCTGGAAGCTCAGCGTGAAGCAGCGGCGACTGATCTGTGCGGAGCGTGGCGAGGTCAAGCTTACCGCATGTGAGTTCAATCTCTTGATCGCATTTCTGGAGAACCCCCGCAACGTGCTATCCAGAGAACGGCTTTTGCTCGCGAGCCGTGTGCGTGGAGAAGAGGTGTACGATCGAAGTATCGATGTCCTAATCATGCGCTTGCGCCGAAAGCTGGAGGCTGATGCGGCCAACCCTCGCCTGGTCAAAACATCCCGTGGCGCAGGGTACTTCTTCAACGCTGACGTAGATGTTAGCTACGGAGGCACGTTGGCCGCGTGACAGTGAGCTATGCTGGAGATTGGGGTGACGAGGCTGATCAAGCCTTCCAACAGTACCAGCCTGATCAATTACGGCGAGAGCTACCGGTCTGGAGATCGCATCAGCCCCTCTCTGCATATGCACGCGGCCGCCTGAATTGCCGATTTCGCTCAGCTGCTGCTGAATGGCGACGGCTTGCGGCGCATTCAGGGCCCTCTGCGTCTGCGCTGGCCACAACAGCGCTGGTGAATGTTCATTGTTGGCACGACTCACTCGGGTGGCAGGTGGTTGCCCTGGCCAAGCTCATCCGGCGAAGGGCGGATCTGCTGTTGGCTGGCAGCCAAGACTGGGGGCGGCGGCCCGAACTCCGGCGTCCCAGAGCTTGCGAAAGCCTCCGACACGCTTCTGTTGAGGTCATCCCGTCCATCGGGCATCCCTGGGTTGCTGAAAAAAGACGAAGCGGCTTGATGATCCTGCCCTCGCTGAAGCACCTCGCGAAACCCCCTGTTCCAGTCGCAGAAGCTCCTCTGGATTGGTTGGCGGCTCGTCAGCTCGACCATCGAACAGCGGCCGGAGCGCCTCGGACACGTGCTGCTCAAAGCCCACTTGCCGGGCTTGGCCCGCTTGCCCCTCTTCCAAGCCGGCGTCCTGCACCTGCGACAAAGCTGTTACACGGGATGGATTTTTTCGCGGGTCCACACCAGCCTCACATCAAACTGTATCGTCAAAGTCCTGCGCCAATTCACACAGCGGGTCATCGAGTTGAGATTCGGCGGGGAGCGCCTCCTCTGCTCCCGTCAAGGGCGCCGGCTCCGGGAGGGCGCCTGTCTGGCGTTCAAAGATGCGTTTCAGAATGCGATCCGAGAAATAACGCACCTTCCTCAATTTTAATGGTGGCAGACCTTTGATGAGAACAATCTCGTAGTCGTCATCGAGCAGCCGAACCTGTTCGGGACGCAATAGCGGTGCACCTTGATGTGAATTCTGAATGGTCCAGTCGAACGTTCGCGCCTGGCTGTGGGAAATCGATTTGGCTTCAAACGTGTATTCACCGATGGCCTTGGAAATGTAGTTCGGAGTCTCGTCATCAGCCGTGGCCATGAACACTTGCAGTCCGGTATTGCTGAGAAAATTCTGCTTGCCAGCCTCTCCATAAGCCCCCGTCAGTGCCGAAAGGCTTTGGATGATGAGCATGAAACGCCCCTTGTAGCCCGCGATAGTCGTGATTGCGGTCTCGATCGCCTCCAGCTTACCCAAGTGCTTGAACTCGTCGAGCAGGAAGAGAACCTCGTGCTTTTCATCCCGGCGGGCCAGCGACCGCTGCAGAATCGAAACGATTTGCTGAAAAAACAAGCGTATCAAAGGCGCGATCACCTCAAGGTCGTTCGGACCAACGCAAAGATAGATGCACGTTCTGCGACGGCGAAGATCATAGACCGAAAAGTCCGAGCGACTTGTGGCCGCCTTTACAGCGGGATCCGCCCACAGGTTGAGCCCGCCATCGCCGAGCACGGAAGTGTAGGAGGTTAGGATTTTCGTATCGTTCCCCGCCATGTCGTCGAAGATGCGTTGTGCCTCTTTGTTCTGAGTCTCCATGGCGAGTCGCGCGAAGAGCTTAAACTTCTCCCCCGGCTGGGCGAAGAGGTCGTAGACGGCGCCGATTGTTGGCGTGCCCCGCTCGATGCAGGCAAGGATTCCCGCGACAAAGATATCTCGCGCGCCGCTGACGAAACCTTCCGCGCCCTCCCCCTTGGCCGTAATCAGGTTTGCGGCCAAGCGGCGGGCCTCGGTGAATTGCTGCTGTGGAGGCAGCGCTATAAGATCCAACAGCGGATTATAGCAGTTTGTGCGCCGCTCCGAATCCAGCGGCGCGAATTTAAACACGTCGTCACCTGCGGCTTTGCGCGCCCTCGAGGTGAGCTCAAAGAGCTCCCCCTTGACGTCCAGAGCTATCACCGAGCCTTTGAATGTAAGTAGCGTTGGAATGACTATGCCGACGCCCTTGCCAGCGCGGGTCGGTGCAACGATGAGGCTGTGAGGCTGCTCGCCATTGGTCAGGTAGTAGCCAGGCCAGAAAGGGCCACTTGTCTTCCCAAACACCGGCCCTGTCACGCCACGGTATCGTCGCAGATATCCCGTGCGTCGCATTTCATCCACTCGAGCCCAACGAGCCGTCCCGTGGTGTTCGAGCTTGCGGCGCAATACGATCTGCTGAATCAGCAAGACGACCGCGGACGTCGAGAGCACGATAGCCGCGCCCCGATAGAAAACGGGGGTTGCGAAACCCAAATAGAAGGGCGTCTCAAACCAAAAGGCACGGACATCAAACGCCATCAGAGCCTCGCCGCTGCCGCCGTGGCGGAAGGTTGCGTAAAGACTTGCCGCACAGAAGCCCACGGCGAGTGAGCACGCGATGCTAATGGCTATGTTGGGGGGCGTCGTTTTTGTTGAAAGCATTGTTCCATTGCCGGATTAGCCGTAGCTAATGCTGCGCGTGCTTCAGAGACCGAACCGGCGTCGCGCGATGTCGCCGCTCGCGATGCCGCAGTGGGTGGTGCGATGCTTGCAGCGCATCACCCGGCAGACGTGGTTTTTGAAAGTTACACTAAGCAGGTACGTCAACGGCCAGCGAATTGGAAACGGCAAGGCCGTAGACGGAATTCGGGAGAGAAAGCGTCACTGTACCATGGCCGAGACATCAACGGCCGGAGCGATCTCTGCTTCTGGTGGCCTCCATTAGGTCCTCTCGGGCGTGATTGTAGGCTTGGCTTATGGACCGCCCGACTTGAGCACCCCGCTGCAGCTGTTCATAGGAGGTTTGCGGGCCTACTGTATCACGGACTGCAGCCTCAATACCTGCTATGTGGCCGTCCAGATTCGCACTCCGTTCCTCTGCTGCATGCTGCGGCGGCGGCATGTGCGGCAAGATGTCTTGCATGCCGGGAAAAACTGAGTGAGCTTGGGCCTGTTGATTTGCGTCGAACTGGTGATACATGTTGAGAATAGCATTGGATGCCATGTTTCTGACATTGCCATCCGGATCAGAAGAAGCCAATCCAATGGCCTGATCAAGAATGCGAGATTTGTTTTCCTCAGTAAACTTACTGAAGTGTGGCGCAACGTAATAAGTTCCGAGAGCTTGCGACGGCGGATCCATGTTGCCAATGCGATTAACAATAGCATCTTGCAGCCCTGGCGTTAGGTAATCGCCTAGATTACTGGCCGCTCCGACTTTCTGCAATGCTATGTCATCCGTGCTGTACCCCAATTCGGCTGTTAATGTCGCGGCCAGATTGATGGCTGATCGTCCAAGCCGATTGGTCCGCCTTTCAAATCTCGCGAGGTCAGTTTCTGGCCCGGGTTGAGTGCCCCGAACGGCTGTTCGCTCGTGCGTCCCGAGGCCTTTGAAGCCCCCAAGATTTCGCGCTGTATCGCGCGGGTTAGCGGTTACGAGCCGTTCTGCAACATCGCTCAATGGCCCCTCTGGAACGTCACGGAGGCTACTGCTCCCCACGCCTTGAGATGATCTTGCAGCTGCGCGTGCCCGTTTGTTATCGCGATCCATTGCTCGCCTCCAAAGTAGTTATTCTACCCAATGAGGTTACCACCGAAGCTTGACCTGCTAAACCGATATGATGTTACAGTTGTAGTATGGCAAAGGGTTCCCAGCTCTGTGGGTCTGCCAAGTGCCCGTCCAAGCCGAAGAAAATGCGATGAAGCTGGCATCAAATGCGATGTGAACTGCCCCGGGCTTTCCGGAGGCCGTTTCGTTTGAGTTACGCGGCTATGGCTGGTTCATCCAACATGGCGTAGTAGCGTTCCTCGGCTTCGGCCGGCGGGATGTTGCCGCTGGGCTCCAGCAGCCGGCGATTGTTGAAGCAGTCCACCCATTCGAGCGTGGCGAACTCGACGGCCTCGAATGAGCGCCAGGGTCCGCGGTGATGGATCACCTCGGCCTTGTAAAGACCGTTGATCGTTTCGGCGAGAGCATTATCGAAAGAGTCGCCGCACTGCCCACCGAGGGTTCGACGCCGGCCTCCGCCAAGCGCTCGGTGTATCGAATGCTGACGTATTGGGCGGATTCAACCGGTCGTCGCGACACCAAGGGATTGGAGGTGGCAATGACGGATCACCAACGCGCTTCAGATCGGTGCACTCGAAAGAAGCTAGATTCGCCCGGGCGTCCGCCTGCCTGGCAGCGTGAGAATCGCTTCCGGTTCTGGCAAGCTATTGCCTTGGGACGTTCGAGCGAGGAGGCCGCACTGGATGCCTGTATATCAACGCCTCTTGGTCCGCGCTGGTTCGGAGTGCAGGAGGGATGCCGCCAACGCATTTGGCGCCGTGGGCGAAGCCGCCTTCGGGGCGATATCTTTCTTTCGGGAGCGCGAGGATATTGCGCTTGAGCTTGACTACATCGTCAGCCGCAATGACGCCGAGGCCGAGAAGGACAAGGCCGACCGCCAGGCGATCATCGCCGGCCTCGGGGCACAGCTCAAGAAGGGCGACAAGGCACTGGTCGGCAACTCGGCCTACCGCCGTTACCTCAAGGCCAGCGGCAAGAACTTCAAGATCGATGTCGGCAAGCTTGCCGAGGAAGCCCGCTACGACGGTATCACCGTGGTGCGGACCAACGCGAAGGTGACCCCGCTCCAGGCCGTCCTGCGGTATCGCGATTTGCTCGAGGTCGAGAGCCTGCGTGCCGCGCACTACGGATTCCCGGCACAGCTGGCGGGTGCCGTCTTCCAGCCGAGCGCTTTTCGAGGTCTCGCGTTGAGCGTCGCTGCGACGGCAGCGATCGTTGCGGCGCTATGCGCGCTCAGGTCCGTGCCTTTCGGAAAATACTGGCGCAGCAGCCCATTGGTGTTCTCGTTGGTGCCGCGCTGCCAAGGACTCTGGGGATCGCAGAAGTAGACCTGGATCCCTGAGTCGATTTTGAGGGCAGCGTGTTGGGCCATCTCGGCGCCCTGATCCCATGTCAACGAGCGACGAAGTTCCGTGGGCAGGGTTGCGATGGTGCGCGTGATGGCGTCACGGACAGCCTCCGCACCATGCCCGGCGAGGGCCGGTCCATTCCTGGAGCGTGGTGCTTCGCCGTGGCCGTCCAGTCGCGGTAGGTGCAGCAGCATCGTGAACCGTGTCGTGCGCTCCACGAGCGTACCGATCGCCGAACTGCCAAGCCCGAGGATAAGATCGCCTTCCCAATGTCCGGGGACTGCACGGTCATCCGCTTCAGCCGGGCGCTGACTGATCATGATCTCGGATGACACGAAGCCCTTGCCACGCAGGCCGACGCGCGCCCGTGGCGTCCGCAGGGCTCGCCCAGTCCGCAGGCATGCCGTCAACTCTCGCCGCAGCGCTCCTCGACCTTGGACGAAGAGGGCTTGATAGATGGCTTCGTGGCTGATCCGCATCGTCTCGTCATCCGGGAAATCTATCGCCAGACGCTGGGCGATCTGCTCTGGGCTCCATGCCTTGCCCCATCTTCTATCCTTTCGTTGCCCATGCCGGCGTCCGATCCAGGGGACCGTAGGACCAGGAGCGACTATTCCGTCAGGTGCCGCGACTGTTCCGGCAAGCCTTTCCTCGACATAGAGGCGCAGGGCCTGGTTCAGCGCAAGCTTGGCAATCTTCGGGCGCCGGCCTGATCGCGCGGCGTGCCATTGGGCAGTCGACGCACGATACTCCAGGCCACCGCTGCGCGTGGCAGCATTGCGGCGCAACTCGCGGGAAATCGTTGAGGCGGATCGACCAAGGCGGCGACCGATGTTGCGCATCGAAAGGCCCTGGACGCGAAGAATTGCGATCTCTTCACGTTCCGCGAAAGAGAGATACCGGCCGCAGGGCAGCTTGGCCGAAGATCTGAACATCGATGGGGGCATACCGCCTGCCTTTCGGAACAATCTTGCTCCGACAGGCTGCGATATGCCGGCCTCCAACGCAGCATTCTCGCTGGGCATCCCTCGGGCAATCCCCAACCAAAATCGCCGAAGTTCGGATCGCCCCGCTTCTGGCGGCCGTCCAGGTGATGGCAACGGCGCTCGTCCAGATTGGTGTGATCGCCGCTTTTGAATAGTCATCGCAACCTCCAATGTCAGAGTGTTGCGACGACCGTTTGAATCCGCCCAATACGCTTGCACCAGCTATTCTGATGTCCTCCATGGGCATGGGATCCAGCCGAGCATGAGCCGGGTGGGAACCCTTATGATAACGCACGCGCGGAAAGCTTCATGAAAACCTTGAGCAGGAAGAAGTCGCAGGATTGGCCTATCGCGATGCACCAGATGCGCGGCGACGTATCGCGAGCTTCATTGAAGATGTCTACAATCGGCAACGGCTGCATTCAGCACTCGACTATCTCACCCCGGAAGAATACGCAAAGACGTTATCGACACCATCGGACAATGCCGCATTTGAACTCACGAGCATGAAATTGTCTCGCAATTTCTCTGTCTCACAATAGGGGTGCACTCCATCACTGTCCGGTTTCATTGGAATACGCACTTCTCATTCGAAAAGCTCAAAGGAACTAAACAGATGGAGATTATCACAATTGATCAACGGAACATCCTCGTCGGCATCCGTCCAATAGAACCGGGCGACGACTCCACCTTATACGCTTCCGAAGTTACCTCGTTGGGACGCGCTGTTACCAAAGTTCGCCGCCAAAGCGGTGCTGCAAGAGTAGTCGCCAGAACACTCCTTGGGCAACTGGGATTCCCACAACTGCCGATCCTAAAGACGCGCTCTGGTGTTCCGATCTGGCCACCCGGCGTCGTCGGATCTTTGGCGCACCACGATACCGTAGCAGCCGCCGCCATTGCAGGGACGAAAAGGATTGCGGCTCTCGGCATCGACATTGAGCCTAATGAACCTCTGCCGGAGAAACTGATCGAATTGATTGCTACCCCTAACGAGCAACGCATGTACGATCTACGCCTGCTTCAACGGCGGTACCTCTTCGTTTTGAAGGAGGCTGTATATAAAGCCTATTTTCCACTGTACAATGATTTTCTTGAATTCGAGGACGTGGAAATTGATCTCCCTGCGCGATTAGGATACGTCCCAAAGAACGATTGCACATTTTCGCTCGAGTTACTTGTTTCCAACAATGTAATTGGGTTGGCGTATTCATGGCCGACATGCGGTGACCTTGCCCCGCTGATCTAATCCGGTTGACGTTCGTTCTGGCCCATCGAGAGGACCAGGACATGAAACGTAGCCGCTTTTCTGAAGAGCAGATCATCGGAATTTTGAAGGAACATGAGGCCGGGATAGCGGTTGCCGATCTGTGCTGTCAGGCGAAGTGAGAGACCTCTCTGATTGGGGTGGTTGAGGTCAAGGTGCTCCTGTACTTTTTTCCTGGCCGTTCCGCAGGTCACTCGCTTCTCTTCGCGGTCGGCGCCTTGGCCGCCGCATGATGGGGTCAGGAGAGCGAGGTGTCTCAATCTGTTTCACGACCTTGCCGGGTTTAGCGGCAGGTTCGGGTCTCTCAACGAGATCGCCTCGCCCATCGTCCCCACGGAACGATCTGGACATCGCCCGTTCGGGCGAAAGCTCCTTTCCTAACTCCTTCGATGTTTGCGGCGGGTTCACGCCGCCGGGGTAGCAATTTCCTTTCCAACGCGGAATTCGGTGGCGTCGGCCCACATCCGGTGCAGGATGACCGCCAACTTACGGGCCACCGCCACACGCGCCCGCGCCATGCCACGGCGCTTGGCGACATTCATGCCCCATGCCCTCAGGCTCGACCATTTCTTCGAGCGTACGAGCAGCGAATGCGCTGCCTCGTAGAGGGCCGTGCGGGCGAGTTCGTCGCCGCAGCGACTGATCCTGCCCTGGATGTCGGTCTCACCCGATTGGTAGCGCGCGGGCGTCAGCCCCAGATGCGCCCCAACCGCTTGGCTGGAGCCGAACCGCTCCGGCCGGTCGATGGTGGCGCGGAAGGTGAGCGACGTGATCGGGCCGACGCCGGGCGCCGACATCAGCCGCCGGCAGACCTCCTCCTTGCGCACGATGTCGAGAACCTGCCTGGTCAGCCGGGCGAACTCCTTGAGCATGGCGCCGAGGATCGCAAGCAGCGGCTCGACCATCGCCATCACTTCGGCGTCGGCGCCGACCAGCTCGCGCACCCGCCCGGCAAAGGCGGACCGCGACGGCAGGCCCAGCTTGACGCCGGCTTCGCGCAGCATGGCACGCACCACGTTCTCGATCGTGCGCATTTCGTTGAGAACCGTCCGGCGGGCGACCAGCAACGAGCGCCACAGCCGGCATTGTCTGCTCTTCACATGCACCTGCCGGTACCAGCCGGTGCGCATGATCTGCGCCAGCGCGCGGGCATCGTTCCTGTCGGTCTTGTTCGGCATCGTCTTCATGGCCGCATTGGCAGCCCGCGTCTCGATGCAGATCGCCGGCAGCCCTTCGGCGCGCAATCCGTCGTGAAGCCATGCCGTCAGTGAACAGGCTTCCAGCCCGACCCGCTCCAGCACCAGGTCGACTTTACGCAATGCCTCGGCCAAAGCCTGCGGCTCGCTCGCCGCTCGCGCCTCCTTCATGATGCGACCGCTCTCATCGACGCGCAGATCGCGGTCTCTTCCAAAGACACGTCCAGTCCGGCAAAGTACTTCATGGCTGCTCCTTCCCGATGTTTGTGGCGATTCCACATCGACCACGTTCTCACATCACGACAGGAGCAGCCGCCCTCTTCCGGCGTCGGCCGAGACCCCAATCACCCCATCTGACCCCCTAACGAAACGAAGAACTGACCCCTCATTTTTGAGAGGATCAGTGGATGCAAGAAGAATTTCCATCGAAGCTCGCCTTGTCGACAACAATGCGGGTTGAGGAGATGCGGTCGGGGGAAGAAGTTTCAGCGATGGTTCGGCTGCATGAGGTCGGCTGGGGTGCGAAGCGCATTGCGCAAGAGTTCGGTTGCGCGCGCAATACGGTTTGCCGCTATCTGCGTGAAGGTGGTGTCGTGGCGTATCGCCAGCCTGCTCGTCGAACTGCATTCGACGGTCTGCACGATTGGCTTAGAGAGCGTTTCTTTCGTCATGATGGAAACGCGGATGTCATTCGCCAGGAATTGACGAGCGAACATGGTATCGTGATCGGGCTTCGCTCGGTGGAGCTGAGAGTGAAGCGCTGGCGGCGGGAATTGAAGGCGCAGAAGCGCGCGACGGTTCGCTTTGAGACGGCGCCAGGTCATCAGATGCAGATCGACTTTGGCGATACGCGCGCGTGGATCGGCGGCGAGCGGTTGCGCGTTCACCTGTTCGTGGGGACGCTGGGCTATTCGCGACGGGTGCATATCCGCCCCTCTTTACGGGAGCGCCAGGCGGACTGGTTTGATGGGATGGAAGGAGCCTTCCTGCGCTTCAGCGGGGTTCCAGCGGAGGTTCTGCTGGATAATGCGAAGGCTCTGGTCGAGCACCATGACGCGGTGACGCGCGAGGTGAGGTTCAATGCCCGACTGCATGCCTTTGCCCGCTACTGGGGCTTTACGCCACGAGCTTGCGCGCCATATCGGGCCCGCACGAAGGGCAAGGACGAGCGTGGGGTAGCCTACGTCAAGAAGAACGCGATCGCCGGCCGCCGTTTCGAGAGCTGGGCGGCGTTCGAGGCGCATCTGGATCGGTGGACGCGCGAGATTGCCGACCAGCGTGAGCATGGCACGACCGGCGTCGCGCCTGCGGAACGTTTTGCCGCTGAGGCCGATGCGCTTCGACCGCTTGCAGGCCGGGCGCCGTTCGGACGACTACGTGATCTGGTGCGCAAGGTTCAGGCGGACTGCGCGATCGACCTCGATACGAACAGCTACTCAGTGCCCTGGCGCCTGATCGGAGAGAGCGTTCAGGTAGTGGTTCTGGCCGGTCGCGTCATCATCCGTCATGCGGGCCGGGTGGTGGCTGATCATTCCCAATGCCAAGGCCGCCGACAACGGATCGTGGACCGGGCGCATTTACGCCGCTTCCTCAACGATGCGCTGATCTTTCACCAGGCTGGTCTGCTGGGCGCGACGGTCCTGACCGGCAATGTTCGGGATTTCGATTACCTCAACCAGCTTGTTCCGTCGGTGCCTGTGATCTTCTACCGGCCGGTGACAGACTTGCGCCCGCAGGGTTGAAAGGCGTCTGTGGCAGACATGCCCGTGCACCGTGATCGTCCAACCTTCCTTTAATGACCAGCAGTCTTCAAAAAGGTCGCTGACACTCTCCTGCGACCGACAAGGCAAGATTATCGTTCGTTTTGTTGCTCCGACAGGCTGTGCGTTTTGGCGCGAAACCGATGGCGTAAAGCGCACGGCCGCTTTACCCCCCAAATCATGATTCGCCTTGATACCTCGACCGCCAGCTCTTCTGCGCCGCCCTCCGTTCCGGCCTGGGCGATCATAAGCGCCGGCGCGCCGAGCGACGGCGCCGCCGCCTTCCGGGCCGGCGCCGCCCTGGGCGCGCTCGACAAGCTTGCCCGCGGACAGCCTGCCTGGGCCGGGGCCTGGCGCCAGCGGCTGGCGCTTCGCTGCGCCGCCGCCAGCATGCTTCTCGCCGGCCGCTCAGAGGACGAATTCGCCCTGCGCGACGCCTGGTACCTGCGCCCGGCCGGCGTTGATCCCGGCCCCGCCGGCGCCATCCTTGGCGCCTGGCGACAACTGGCCCAGCAGCCGTCCGCCAACAGCGCCGCCGGGCTCGAAAAGATACTCAACCAGCTGGGCCTCCATCGGGATGTCGAGGCGCTGGCCGCGCTTTGTGAACACATCGACGACCTGGCGCGCTCGGAGCAGCCGGCGCATTCGCCGCGGCGGCGATCGCCGCCCGCGTCGTCGCCATGCGTCCCAATGCGGAACTGTTGGCCTGGTGGCTCGCCGACCTGGTGCTGGCGCAAAGCCTGCCCTGGCCGCTGCCGCTGCTGATGGCGGAAGCCTAACGATCAGCCGGCGCTGTTCGACACCGAGCTCGATCATCTGCCGCCGGAACTGCGCTGGCGCGAATGGATGGGCCGGGTCGAAGCGGTGATCTTTGCCGCCAGCGAACCGGTGACACGTAGTGTCCTCGCGCGGGTGGTGGGGAAAAATTGCAATATCGAGCTGATCATCGACGACATTCGCGCCGAGCTAGCCGGCCGGCCCTATGAGCTGGTCGCGGTCGCCGGCGGCTGGCAGCACCGGACCAAAAAGGTTTTTTGGGACGCCATCCATGCCGCCTTCGGCACGGCAGCGGGCGAGGGGGCAAAAGAACTGTCGCAGGCGGAGGCGCTGGTTTTGATGTGCATTGCCTACTTCCAGCCGATCACCCGTGGCGAGCTGTCGAGCTTTTTCGGCAAGGAGGTATCGCGCGATTTGATCGGCGTGCTGCGCGCGCAGGAGCTGATCGCCTCGGGGCCGCGCAGCCCGCAGCCGGGGGCGCCCTATACCAAAAATTTTCTGTCGCAGTTCGGGCTCGAAACGCTGCGCCAGCTGCCGGATTTCGACGCGCTCGAGGATGCCGGGCTGCTGTCGAAGGAGAAGCTGCTGGCCGGTAACATCATCCCAGGGTTTGCAAATATCGACGATGATGGCGCCAGCGGTTGGAGACGCAGGATACATAGTGCCGCATGTTGTCCACCGTCTCGACCCAGGAACTGGTAAGAAAGTTGAAGTTGCCTACATGGTGAGGCTGCGGGGCATCACCATCCTTGCAATCCTTTGCCTGAGTAGCCGGAGCCGGAAAAATACCCGAAGTCAAGACCAAAGCCAGTATAGAAAGCCGCGAGCAGTACATTTGTCTTCCCCCCTACCTGGCGGATCAATGTGCCAGAACGTGCGAAAACTGCAATCTTGCTTGACCTTCATCGACAAGCGGACGCGTGCCGCCACCTCCCTTCCGTCCGCGAAGGACCCAGACGGCGAGACCAGACGGCGTGCGTGGCGCAATCTTCTATCTGACGAGCGGCGAGATCGCGTGGATTGTCCCGCCGTGATCGGGATCATCTATTCGTCGAGCGCGGCGATCCGAACCTGGTCCACCTCACATGCGGTCGCCGCTCGCAACGGCTGCACCAATATCCCGCTTACGGCGGGTGCGACGGAAGAGGCCAAGACACCGCGGATGAGCGACGACCTGAATCCCAGGCCGATCAACGGCTGTATCGAGTACGGCCACAGCGGCGAGCGCACGCCTGCGCAGTTCATGGGGACAGCGCGCGACGATGAGCGCAACGACGAAGGCGATTTCTGCAGGCATGGCGCAACGGCCAAGCAGGTAAGCTCTTCGGATGGCGAGCTCCCCCCAAAAGGCTGGACGACGAAGTGCGCATTTTCTTTCCCAGTGATCCTGACAATTCCTCACATGGGGAACTTTGTGTCAAATTGAATCCTAGACCTCTATTTCGTCCGGTATCCAGGGTCTGAGCCCGATTGCGTGACGCGGTCCGCCGCGGGGCTCAGATGAACGAAACCATTCTCATGCACGGTAGTTGGAAGCCATGGAATTGTTCGGTTCGTTCACCTGGATTCGTCGGGCTGATTAGGCCCCAGGGATAGGAAATCACGTTCGATGCCGTCAGGCTGACTTCATGGCCGCTCCTTCTATGACGATGCCTGCGGTCGCGTATTTCCAGAGCGCGCGAGCAGCTTGCGGGCGAGCGCCACGATTGCGGACTTCTTGAGACGGCCGCCATTGCGTGTCACCCGTTCCCGAAACCAGCGGGCCGGCGCTGAGTCCGGCTGATGGCGCAGCCACAGCCAGGCGAGTTGGACCATCGTCACCCGTAATCGTGAATTACCCGCCTTCGAGACGCCCTGCTCGCGGTCGATCGATCCGCTCTGCCATGGCGATGGCGCGAGCCCGGCATAGGAGGCAACCTGCCTGCGGTTGTCGAAGTGCCGGAACAGCCCTTCGGAATGGAGGACCTCCGCGAACTCTGGTCCTATGCCCTTGAGTTTGAGCAGCATGGCGCCCGACATAGACGTATCTGCAATCTGCGCACTCAAAAGCGCGTCCCGCTCGGCCTCCACGGCCTTGATCTGTGCAAGCAGGAGTTCAAGACGATCTAGTTCTCGGTTGATCTGGGCCTTGATGCGGACAGGCAGCGCCCCAGTGCGAAGCTCATCCAGACGCTTGCGCCGATCGCGGCGTAGTGGTTAATAATCCCTAATTCCCTGGCTGAAGAGCAGGCCCTTGATCCGGTTGGAGTGCTCGATCCGCTCGGCGATCAACGTCTTGCGCTCCCGGTTGATCCGGCGACGGTCCTCGTCCTCGGGCGTTGGTACCCGCACCATCGAGCAGACACGCGGCTCTCCGCGCCTGTAGGCCATCAGTGTGCGGACCAGCGTCTCGCCGTCGATCCGGTCGGTCTTCGCACGGCGACGCCGACGCGACACGGCAATCGAAGCGGCATCGACATGGCTTTCGATCCAGTCTTCCTGGCGCAGCACCCGATCGATCCAGAACCCGTCGAGACCAGCTTCCTGAATCACCACGAGCGGATAGCACTTGCCCGTGCGCGCCTGCGCCTTCTTGCGCAGGTCATCAAAGCGCGCAAACAGTCCGGTGATATCGCCGCCGGTAACGGCGTGTCTCGACATTTTCTCTCCACCGCCCGGCGAGAGAGATGTGATTAGCCAAGTCGATTTCCCGAGTTCCATCGAAACAAAAATCGCGCCAAGATTGACGCGGATTGCGACAGACGCCTCTGGATGATCAGCTGCAGAATGCATGGTTCTCCTCCAGTGAGTTTTTGAGCAACCTCACTTTGCCACAACGTAGGTCGCTATCCACTCCCCATAGGATCTCATGCTCCCCTTAAGGACGCTAAGGCAATCTTGTCAGATCGTTTGCGAACGGGGTCGAAAAGGATATCGACGCCGTTCGCAATGCAATCACATCCCCATCGGCGAACGGCCAGACCAAGGGTCAGATCACCAAATTCAAACTCAACAAGCGGCAGATGTAGGGCCGCCCCAAGATCGATCTGCTCCAGGCGCGCGTTGTCGGTGCAACTTAGGATGAGATCGCAGTGGGAGTGCGTCAGACCCCCTTTTCGCACCGATCCCGGGAGCCCCCCATTTCGAGCCGATTGACAAGGAGACTTGGCCAATGAGCCCAAATTCCGTATCGGATTCCTTCACTGTTCTTACGCATTTTCCGCCGTCTCAGATCGTGAGGCTCACGTTGTAATCAGCCAGGAAATCCTGGAGGGTCAAGATATGCTCCACCTCCCTGAGGTGGTCGTTCGCATTGAGCAACGCGCGGGAACCGCTGACGGAAAGCAACGGTGCTACTGCCGCATTGTGGTCATTCAGCAGTGCGGTGAACCGGGCGCGCAGCATTCTGTCGTAGGTCGGATCCTGGATAGCCGGATACGCGCTCTTGACTCGCTGCACCACTGACTGCGGGAGCAGGTCCGCGGTGGCGGCACGAAGCAGACTCTTCTCGCGCCCGTCGAAAGTCTTGTGGGCCCATGGGGTGCCGAATACGTACTCAACGAGGCGGTGATCGCAATAGGGGACCCGCACTTCGAGACCCAGAGCCATGCTCAGCCGGTCCTTGCGGTCGAGCAGCGGCGGCAGGTAACGGGTGAGGAAGAGATAGCAGATCTCGCGCATGCGACGCTCGTGCGGATCGGCCGAGGCCGGTCCGGTCAGGGCGGGGACTTCCGCAAGTGCCCTGCGGTACTGCTCGTCGAGGTACCCGGGAAGGTCGAGCTTCTCAACGAGTCCGGGGTCTAGAGACTGTAGCGCAATGCCGTCGATGGCTTCGAACCAGGGAAACCTGTCGGCCTGAACGCGCGCGGGATCGCTGAAAAACCGGTAGCCGCCGAAAAGCTCGTCGGCCGCCTCCCCGGACAAGGCCACTATCGAGTGTTGCCGGATTGCCCGAAACAGCAGATAAAGCGAGCTGTCAAGATCGCCCATAGTCAACGGCAGATCGCGGGCGTGGAGGGTGGCGGCCCGCACGTTCGGGTCCATGAGTTTGTCCGCAGACAACGTGATGTCGGTGTGGTCGGTATCCACGAACTTCGCGACATCGTGCACGTACGGTCCGTCGGGTGTGGCGCGCGCCGGGTCGGGGGTAAAGTTGTCGGTGTAGCCGACGAAGTCGAGGGCGAAGGAGCGGATCCGTTCGTCGCTGACGCGCGCGGCTAGTGCGGTCATGGCCGAGGAATCAAGCCCACCCGACAAGAGCGTGCATAGCGGCACATCGGCGATGAGCTGCCGCTGGATCGTGTCCTCAAGCAACTCACGGACCTGCCGGACGGTGGTAGGCACGTCATCGGTGTGCCCATTGTCGGTAAGCTGCCAGTAGCTCATCTGCTGGATGCCTTCGCGTGTCACGCGGACGATGTGGCCGGGCCGTACCTCACGCATGCCGCGGAAGACGGTGCTGTACGGGTCGGCGAAGTAGCATAGTGTGCGCCGAAGCCCGTCGGCGTCCATGGCCGGTTCCGCGAGACTATTGGCGAGGATCGCCTTTGGCTCGGAGCCGAACAAAACTCCATGCTTAGTGGGATAGTAGTAAAGCGGCTTGATGCCGAGCCGGTCGCGTACGAGAAGTAGTTCGCGCTTGGCTGTGTCCCACAGTGCGTAGGCGAACATCCCGTTTAGTTCGTTCACCGCGGTGCAGGGATCCCGTCGGCCCCACTCGCGGTGGGCGTGCAGCACCACCTCGGTGTCACTACTCGTGTCGAACCGATGGCCGAGGGCGACGAGCCGTTGACGCAGCTCGCGGTAGTTGTATGTCTCGCCGCCGTAGACGAGCACCAAGGCGGGTTGGCCGTCCTCGTCGAGCGTCATCGGCTGGCGGCCGCCCTCGAGGTCGATGACCGCCAGACGGCGGTGGCCTAGCGCTGCGGGCCCGCCGATCCAAGTCCCCGCGTCGTCCGGACCGCGGTAGGCCATGGTGGCCGTCATGTCGGCAAGCTCCCTACGCGCGTCGGGACCTCCTAGGTCGCGATCGAAATCAATCCATCCACAGATGCCGCACATATTTTCGCTCCTTTGCCTTCGGTATTGTCGCGCAACTTTCGGGGGGATCAGGGGCATCGATGCCCGGGAACAGGTGATGAATCTTCAGTCCGCCTCATCGACTCAACGTGAGGTAAACTCGATGAGTCGCGACGATACATTCCCAAATGCTGACGCCCTAGCATATCACTACACAACGCGCACCGACCTGTTCTGGTAGTATGTCCAGTGCACCCAACGTGGATTGTGTCTGGCCAGGATCACGAGCGGGCTTCATTGAACCTCGCGCTCAAAGATGCGGAACGTCTCTGTGAGAAGCTCCATGAAGAGATCGATTTCCGGCTCACTGATGATGAGCGGCGGAGCGGCCATGAACCATTCCCCGAACTTTCCGCTCGCCGCGCGGCGGGAATAGATATGGAGGCCAAGATCGCGGGCGATCTCGGAGACGCGGTAAGATGCCTGTCTGGAGGCGGCGAAAATTGCCTTGGTGGCTTTGTCCTCGACGATCTCTACCGCGTTCAAAAGCCCCATGCCGCGCACATCGCCAATAGTTGTGCTTCGGTCCTTCAATGCGTTTAGCTTTTGCCGAAGGATGACGCCCATGCGCTGGGCATTTTCCATCAGATTCTGGTTCACCAACTCACTGAGAACCGCAACTCCGATCGCCGATGAAAGGGGATTGCCGGAATAGGTGTGGCCATGCAAAAAGCCACCAGATTCGACAACCTTGTCGACGATCCAGTTAGGGGCAATCATGGCGCCGAGTGGCGTGTATCCGGCGCTCAAGCCCTTCGCGCAGGCGACGAGATCGGGCAGGGCGTCCGGCCAGTGATGGGCGGCCAGGAAGGTTCCAGTTCTGCCGGCACCACACATCACCTCGTCGAAGATCAGCAGAACACCGTAGCGGTCGCAAATCTTCCGGACTTTGGAATAGTAACTGTTCGGCGCGACCAATGCGCCGGTGGCGACGCCGCCGACCGGTTCCATGATGAAAGCGAGTACCGTGTCGTCACCTTCCGCGAGAACCTGTCTTTCGAGCTCGTCCGCGCAGTGGTCGGCATAGGAGTGGACGTCGTAGCCCTCGGGGATACGATAGTCCAATGGTGCCGGGACCTTCGGCATTATCCGCATAATCGGGCCGAACATCTGGTCCCGATCCGGATCGCCGGTGATCGCAGCGGCCCCGAGGGTCGAGCCGTGATAGCCCGGCATGCGCGCAAGGATCTTCGAGCGTTTCGGTTGACCCGTGACCACGGCGTATTGACGTGCAAGTTTGAGGGTGGCTTCGATGGCCTCCGAACCGCCGGAGACAAGAAAAGTCTGGTCAAATCCCGAGCCCGCAAGCTCCGCGATCATCCTGGATAGCGTTTCGGTCGCCTCACTGGTGAACGCCGTACGGACGACATAGCTAAAGCGCTTCGCTTGGTCGATCATGGCGTCGCGTACGCGCTCGTTGCCATGGCCGATGTTGGCGGCGACCGCGCCGGACGACCCGTCGAGGTAGCGCTTGCCGTCGGTATCCCAGAAGAAGATGCCTTTGGCATGCGAAATCGTTGGCGTTTTGGTGACACCGCGCCCGGCGTAGAACGCCCCTCCGGAAGATTCCTTTTGAACGGGTTTGGGTTGCGTGCTCTGTGTGGACATCTTGCTGCCTTGTTTGCTAATTGGTTTCGGAAGGGAGGCCAGACTATTTACCGGCGCCGCACCTATGCGCGACGCTCACGCCACGACGCATGATTCAAGTGCCTCGCGGACGGAAAGAGCCTCCAACTTGAGAAGAGCTTCCTTCAGACGTACGGCATTCGCCTCGCCGATAATGGGGGTTACGAGAGTTAGGAACTTGGCTTCCACCTCCGCCGGCCCAAAAGCGGGGCCGCCGGGGGCGCCAGTCGGAATCTCAGCCTGCTCGGAAAGAGTTTCGCCATTCCGGAGGGTCACGTTGACGCGGGCAGGCAGGAGCTTTTTCGCATAGAACTTCTCATCGGCGCCTGCGAGTGTCGAAAGACTTATTCGGGACGCGGTTTCTTGGAGGTTTTTGTCGGCCAAGTCGTCTTCGCGCAGGCCCGTCGCGGAGGACTTGTCGTGCAGTTCGAGGGCGAGCGCATAAGGAATATGGAACGCGGCCTCCACGGTTGATTGCGGCCAAGGACCGTTGAAGTCGCGGACAAACTCGCTAACCGTTTCAACGTGAATGCCCTTCACGTCGGCACGGCCGAAACGGTGGCGGGTCAGCAACGCGCGCAAGCAGTCAACCGCCGTGTGGATCCAGCGGCAGACGCCAAACGGCTTGAAGCCGGTCTCGAGGATGAAATAGCGCTCGCCCCACCGATCGAGCATGTCTGAGGGTTCAAAGCGGTCGGATCCCCCCATCGCCCAGAACCCGTCGTCGCCGTCAAAGATGGTGCGATTGCCCTGGAAACCGGCGCGTACAAGGTCGATTGCCGTGATGGCTCCTTTGTTCGCCCATCCGTAGTTGTTCTTCAACAGGCTCATCGGCCGCGAATGGAATTTGCGCAGAAAGGGGAGTGGAGCATGCATTGGGGTCAGCCCGTAGGCATCCGCGGTCTGCACGGCGCTGAATCGGTGCAGCAGGCTTGCTGCGGTGCAGGCCCCGAAAATCTGCCAGGTGGCGTAGCCCTTGACTTGGCGGTCGCGGTCCTCGCTAGGACGCATGCCGGTGCCAAGGCGCAGGGACATTTCGTAGCCGCCGACAACCGCTGCAATCAGCTCCTTGCCGGAGCTGCCGACGTCTTCGGCGACAGCCAGGGCGGCCGGTATAATTGAAGCGCCTGGATGGCCGAAGAGGATGTAGGAATCGTCGAGGCTCAACATGCTGGCGCTATGCGCGTTAGCATGGGCCGCATTGGCCGGATGGAAGCGCAGCGACGTGCCAAACACAGTGCTGGCCCCGTCGGAATCGATGCGCCCCAAGCAAGGCGTCATCTGCTTGGCCCCGCGCGAAATGCTTCCCGCGATCATGCAGCCGACGTGATCGAGGACGAGAAGCTTGGCCTTGTCGCGTACGTGTGCCGGCAACTCGTCATATGTGAGACTGGAGACCGTATTGGCGACATCTTGCGTAAGCGACATGTTTTGAATCTCAATTAGGTACGCGGAGCCCACTCAAGGGAGGCTGACTGCTTTAGGCCGCTATTCGATCCGGCGAGTCCACTCAGTTGGAGGTCGCCTAGTTCTTGATCCAAGGTGTTCCAGCAGGCGATCTTCGGCTCGGATCCTGATCTGCTCGCCTCCCAGGACCGCGCTCATGTACTGAAGCGCATCGCTGCTGGGGCGTGCAGGCCTGGGCCTCACAAATTTTCCCGTGATGTCCGGCGAGCCCAGGTAGAACTTCAGCAACTCAAGCGCTTCTGCCTGGTGGCGCGCGCCCTTCGCAACGGCTAAGCGGTCGCCTACCAGAAGCGCGGTGTCAGAGGACTTGGCGATGGGCTGCCCTTCATTTTTGAGCGCCGGGGCGCGCGTCAGCCACATGAAGCCGGCATCATGTTCACAGTTGCCGAAGTCTTGGGTCGTCTGGTCGCCAGTTATCCACCGCAGCCCCATATTCGCGATGTTCGCCGCGTGTTCGGCGTGCGACGGCGCCTCGGTGTTCATCTCGCGTTCAATGAAGACGTCCCGATGGACATTGCCGGAGGGGTTCGAGGCTTTACCTGGACGCGCCGTTCGTCGGTACCGCCGGCCGGGTGCATGAATAAGCGTTGTGTTTTGGAGCATGATGCCGTCGTACACTTTCTTGTTGGCAGCCGACTAGCACTGCGCCGAGCGGGCGTTTGCTCTTGGTCCGTGAGCTCTTGCGGACAGCAGTGCATATGTCGTGCCAAGCAGAAAGTTGTTACTAAATAGGATAATAGCTTTTATACTGCCCTGTCGTATGTCCGACATCGTCCAAACATCGCCCGGTGCGGTAACGCGATTGAACGACCCGCTTCGTGTTCTTCCCAGATCGCCCACGTTGATGGTTATGCAGTCTCGTTCGGCAGTACCTCCTATTTATCCCTGCCGACCAGGATACAGGCTCGGGCTTACCGTCCGTCGCTCGACGGAACCCGCCGATTGCATCCCGGCCTTGATTCCCTCTACCGGTCCGATCGCAATGATGCGCGTGGCATCACTCAGATGATGGGGCTCAATCTATATCGACCGGTACATGTGAAGACGCTGACCGCCAGAAAGCGCACCGTCGAAAGTTATTACAGGACAGGCCATCGGCATTGACAGTGACATTCGCGGAATGCTGCGCAATTTCGGATTGAAAGAGTGATGGTCGGCACAATCAATACTAGGAAGGCTTTCGCAAATTCGTCGACGGCATTCCGGACCTGCTGGAGGTCATAGAGCCACTGCTTGACGCGCAGGGTCCTCGGTGAACACCTTGTTACTCTCCGTCGCAAGCTTCTGACGAACGTGCGCGAGGCGGGCACTGCGACGCCGGGCCGACGTTGAACCCGTCATCGGCAATCCAACCGCCGCAACGCCACACTCCCTCCCGGAAGCTCAACCGGCATAGCCACCTAACCGTGCTCACATTCGACGCCAATGCCGGAATTGGCTTTCTTCACGGGCGACTAACAAAGTGAGTTAGTTGCTTCTCAGTTCACCGTCAACATAGCTTTAAGGACGCCCCCGGCGATCGTTCCACTTGTTTCCTCTGAACCCATCATGGAGGAGTCAATATGCCGATTCCGAAGAGAAGATCTGGCCCGTCGGGATATCTAAAAGTTGTTCGAAATAGTTGCCAGCCTTTGCCATTCGAACATAGATGAACCAAGAGCCGCGAATGATATTGAGGTCCCCGGTGAGCTGGAAAGCTCGAAAACCCTTGATTTCAGAGCCTTCTCTGATTTGGGGTGGTTGAGGTCAAGGTGCTCCTGTACTTTTTTCCTGGCCGTTCCGCAGGTCACTCGCTTCTCTTCGCGGTCGGCGCCTTGGCCGCCGCATGATGGGGTCAGGAGAGCGAGGTGTCTCAATCTGTTTCACGACCTTGCCGGGTTTAGCGGCAGGTTCGGGTCTCTCAACGAGATCGCCTCGCCCATCGTCCCCACGGAACGATCTGGACATCGCCCGTTCGGGCGAAAGCTCCTTTCCTAACTCCTTCGATGTTTGCGGCGGGTTCACGCCGCCGGGGTAGCAATTTCCTTTCCAACGCGGAATTCGGTGGCGTCGGCCCACATCCGGTGCAGGATGACCGCCAACTTACGGGCCACCGCCACACGCGCCCGCGCCATGCCACGGCGCTTGGCGACATTCATGCCCCATGCCCTCAGGCTCGACCATTTCTTCGAGCGTACGAGCAGCGAATGCGCTGCCTCGTAGAGGGCCGTGCGGGCGAGTTCGTCGCCGCAGCGACTGATCCTGCCCTGGATGTCGGTCTCACCCGATTGGTAGCGCGCGGGCGTCAGCCCCAGATGCGCCCCAACCGCTTGGCTGGAGCCGAACCGCTCCGGCCGGTCGATGGTGGCGCGGAAGGTGAGCGACGTGATCGGGCCGACGCCGGGCGCCGACATCAGCCGCCGGCAGACCTCCTCCTTGCGCACGATGTCGAGAACCTGCCTGGTCAGCCGGGCGAACTCCTTGAGCATGGCGCCGAGGATCGCAAGCAGCGGCTCGACCATCGCCATCACTTCGGCGTCGGCGCCGACCAGCTCGCGCACCCGCCCGGCAAAGGCGGACCGCGACGGCAGGCCCAGCTTGACGCCGGCTTCGCGCAGCATGGCACGCACCACGTTCTCGATCGTGCGCATTTCGTTGAGAACCGTCCGGCGGGCGACCAGCAACGAGCGCCACAGCCGGCATTGTCTGCTCTTCACATGCACCTGCCGGTACCAGCCGGTGCGCATGATCTGCGCCAGCGCGCGGGCATCGTTCCTGTCGGTCTTGTTCGGCATCGTCTTCATGGCCGCATTGGCAGCCCGCGTCTCGATGCAGATCGCCGGCAGCCCTTCGGCGCGCAATCCGTCGTGAAGCCATGCCGTCAGTGAACAGGCTTCCAGCCCGACCCGCTCCAGCACCAGGTCGACTTTACGCAATGCCTCGGCCAAAGCCTGCGGCTCGCTCGCCGCTCGCGCCTCCTTCATGATGCGACCGCTCTCATCGACGCGCAGATCGCGGTCTCTTCCAAAGACACGTCCAGTCCGGCAAAGTACTTCATGGCTGCTCCTTCCCGATGTTTGTGGCGATTCCACATCGACCACGTTCTCACATCACGACAGGAGCAGCCGCCCTCTTCCGGCGTCGGCCGAGACCCCAATCACCCCATCTGTTTTGAAAATCGGCTTGCTATGGGTTCCGTCTGAGGCTGGGTTATGATTCAAGCTGTGGATGTGGACAGAGCAGAGCCGTGGCCGGATGGCCCAGATTGCCAAGAAGACCAAGCGCTACCCGTCTGATTTGACGGACGAGGAGTGGGAGCAGTTCGCACCGCTGATGCCCAAGCCTGGGCGTCGCGGGCGTCCGCGCGAGGTTGATTTCCGGGAGGTGGTCAACGCGGTGCGCTACCTGGTCCGCTCCGGTTGCGGTTGGCGGATGCTGCCGATCCATTTCGGGCCCTGGCAGACGGTCTACGGCTGGTTCCGCGAATTGGCGCGGCGCTTTCTGTTTCAGACCATCCACGACGTGGCGCGGATGCTGGATCGCGAGCGAGCTGGGCGCGAGGCCAGTCCCACGGCTGGCGTGATCGACAGATGGGGTATTCGGCTTGAGCCTCATCGTTTGGCGGTGACGCCATCAAGGTGCTGCGCTTCGAGCTGATGATAAACCGTGGTCGGTTCCCTGGAACAGCCACAAGCCATCAGGAAGGAGAAGCGTAGCATGAAACACTGTGCAGGATTGGACGTCTCGGTGAAGGAGACCGCAATTTGCATCGTCGACGAAATGGGCACAGTGTGCCGCGAGGTGAAGGTGCTGACCCATCCCGAGGATATTGCGCGGGTGCTCAAGGATCCCGCCTGGCGGTTGGAACGCGTCGGGCTTGAAGCCGGACCTTTGTCGCAATGGCTGTTCGAAGGCCTTGCCAAAGCCGGCCTGCCGATGATCTGCATTGAGACACGTCACACCAAGGCATTCTTGAAGGCGCAGGTGAACAAGACCGACCGCAATGATGCGCGCGGGATCGCGCAGATGATGCGGGTCAATCTGTTCCGCCCGGTGCATGTTAAGACCCTGACGAGCCAGAAGCGCCGGGCGCTGCTGACGGCGCGCAAGCTCTTAAAGGACAAGGCGATTGCCATCGAGAACGACATCCGCGGGCTGTTGCGCAACTTCGGTCTCAAGGTTGGCAAGGTCGGTGCGGTCAAGTTTGAGGAGCGGATCCGCGAGCTCACCGAAGGCATGCCCGATCTGGTCGAGATCGTCGAACCGTTGCTCGACGCGCGCCGCAAGCTGCGCCAGAATTACGCCGCCCTGCACCGCAAGCTTCTGGCGATCGTCCGGGATGATGAGGTTTGCCGCCAGCTGATGTCGATCCCCGGTGTCGGCCCCGTCGTGTCGCTGGCCTACACCGCGACGATCGATATCCCCGCCCGCTTCCGCAACTCCAAGGCGGTCGGTCCGATTTTGGGCCTGACGCCGGCGCTCCATGAATCGGGCGAAAGCCGCCGGGTGGGCGGGATCTCGTTATGCGGCGACGGCATGATGCGAACGTTGCTCTACGAGGCCGCGCAGACCCTGCTGACGCGGGTGACGAAATGGTCCTGGCTGAAGGCCTGGGCGATGGACGTCGCCAAGCGGCGCGGCCAGCAGAAAGCCATCGTTGCGCTCGCCCGCCGGCTGGCGGTGATCATGCATCGCATCTGGAGCGACGGCACACAGTTCCGCTGGACCAGGACGGAAATCAAGCCGGTCGCCGGCTGAACAATTAAACATCGCCCCCGATAGACGGGGACGACACGAGTTCCACCCATCGGTGGAAAGCTGTCCTTCGCGGGACGAGGATGAGGTGAGTTCGTCGACTGGCTTGGCTCGATTGCCCATCATCGGCAATCAAGGCGCTCGACAGATTGTTCCACCCATTCTTCTGAACCCCCATAGAGGGCAGGGCCAGAGCGCCGATCCCGGAGAGAAGCAAGGCCCCGCGAAAGACGTCCAAATGCCGGCAAAGCGAAAAAGAGCTAGGAGGTGCTTGACGTTAAACCGCCGAATAGGGAAGCCAGTCGATCAAGGCTCCGCAAGCTGAAACAAGGGGTTACGACGCCGGCAAGAAGATTGTCGGCCGCAAGCGACACATTGCCGTCGATACGGATGGACGGCTTTTGATGGTCAATCTCACCACCGCCGATATCTCCGACAGTGCCGGCGCTCAGGCAATCCTGGATGGTATCCGCAAGCGCTGGCCCTGGGTCAAGCCATCTGTTCGCCGACGGCGCCTATGACCGGCTGAAGCTCATGGACAAAGCCACCTATCTCGACTTCGTGGTCGAGATCATCCGTCGATCCGACGACCAGAAGGGCTTTGAGGTGCTGCCCCGCCGCTGGGTCGTCGAGCGGACCTTCGGCTGGATGACCCGATGGCGCCGCCTAGTGCGCGACTACGAGCAGCGCATCGACGTCTCTCACGCAATGATCCTCGTCGCAGTGGGCGGCAATCTGATCCGCCGAAACGCTCATCCGTGATTTTCAAAACAGATGGGGTGATTGGGGTCTCGGCCGACGCCGGAAGAGGGCGGCTGCTCCTGTCGTGATGTGAGAACGTGGTCGATGTGGAATCGCCACAAACATCGGGAAGGAGCAGCCATGAAGTACTTTGCCGGACTGGACGTGTCTTTGGAAGAGACCGCGATCTGCGTCGTCGATGAGAGCGGTCGCATCATGAAGGAGGCGCGAGCGGCGAGCGAGCCGCAGGCTTTGGCCGAGGCATTGCGTAAAGTCGACCTGGTGCTGGAGCGGGTCGGGCTGGAAGCCTGTTCACTGACGGCATGGCTTCACGACGGATTGCGCGCCGAAGGGCTGCCGGCGATCTGCATCGAGACGCGGGCTGCCAATGCGGCCATGAAGACGATGCCGAACAAGACCGACAGGAACGATGCCCGCGCGCTGGCGCAGATCATGCGCACCGGCTGGTACCGGCAGGTGCATGTGAAGAGCAGACAATGCCGGCTGTGGCGCTCGTTGCTGGTCGCCCGCCGGACGGTTCTCAACGAAATGCGCACGATCGAGAACGTGGTGCGTGCCATGCTGCGCGAAGCCGGCGTCAAGCTGGGCCTGCCGTCGCGGTCCGCCTTTGCCGGGCGGGTGCGCGAGCTGGTCGGCGCCGACGCCGAAGTGATGGCGATGGTCGAGCCGCTGCTTGCGATCCTCGGCGCCATGCTCAAGGAGTTCGCCCGGCTGACCAGGCAGGTTCTCGACATCGTGCGCAAGGAGGAGGTCTGCCGGCGGCTGATGTCGGCGCCCGGCGTCGGCCCGATCACGTCGCTCACCTTCCG
This sequence comes from Mesorhizobium sp. C372A, assembly GCF_030323245.1. Lineage (NCBI taxonomy): Bacteria > Pseudomonadati > Pseudomonadota > Alphaproteobacteria > Hyphomicrobiales > Phyllobacteriaceae > Mesorhizobium > Mesorhizobium sp. C372A. The sequence continues at coordinate 151,867 of NZ_CP100475.1, forward strand.
CGCCACCATCGACCGGCCGGAGCGGTTCGGCTCCAGCCAAGCGGTTGGGGCGCATCTGGGGCTGACGCCCGCGCGCTACCAATCGGGTGAGACCGACATCCAGGGCAGGATCAGTCGCTGCGGCGACGAACTCGCCCGCACGGCCCTCTACGAGGCAGCGCATTCGCTGCTCGTACGCTCGAAGAAATGGTCGAGCCTGAGGGCATGGGGCATGAATGTCGCCAAGCGCCGTGGCATGGCGCGGGCGCGTGTGGCGGTGGCCCGTAAGTTGGCGGTCATCCTGCACCGGATGTGGGCCGACGCCACCGAATTCCGCGTTGGAAAGGAAATTGCTACCCCGGCGGCGTGAACCCGCCGCAAACATCGAAGGAGTTAGGAAAGGAGCTTTCGCCCGAACGGGCGATGTCCAGATCGTTCCGTGGGGACGATGGGCGAGGCGATCTCGTTGAGAGACCCGAACCTGCCGCTAAACCCGGCAAGGTCGTGAAACAGATTGAGACACCTCGCTCTCCTGACCCCATCATGCGGCGGCCAAGGCGCCGACCGCGAAGAGAAGCGAGTGACCTGCGGAACGGCCAGGAAAAAAGTACAGGAGCACCTTGACCTCAACCTAAGTTGCGGCAAAGGCGGCATCCCAATGTCGCGGCTGTCGCGCTCGCCAATAAGAATGCGAGGGTCGTGTGGGCCATGCTCTCGGGCGGCACAGTCTACGAGCACGCACCATCGGTGAAAGCAGCTTGAGGCGAAGCGGCAAACGAAGGAATAACAGAAGGAGGTCTCACCCCAGCAATTGCAGCAAAATGTAGGAGATGGTGAAACGGTCATTCCGTCGCTTCCCGAACCTGGTGTGTGGACCGGCTTGGCCAGTCGGCCAATGTCTAGGGGCCGATGAGGTGGAAGCGCGCGAAAATCCATCGGGGCTTGCGGCGACGACGTTGTCCAGCCGCATCAGGAAGCCGGATATACGTCAGCAGTTGTGACCGACAATCTTGATCTAGCCGACCTGTTGCAATCGGGCGGGGTCCATATACGTCCATACATGCCGCTGAGTTTTTCCTCCATCTGAGATTAGAGTCCGGCGCTTGATTGAAGGACGGAGAAAGCGGTTCACGGAAGAGATGGGGTATTCGGTTCAGCTCCCTGAACGTCTGGCCCCTTTTCGGATGATGACGTTTGTCTGATGCTCAGAGCCGACCTGGCAAGAGGAGATTGGTATGAGCGTTTATCCAGGACTGGATACTTCACTCGACGCGGTAGCTAATGCGTTATCGCCGAGACCGGCGAGATGCTGTGGCAGGGGAAGGTGCTCGCCGTCACGGCTGCACTTCAGCGATGGCGGAACGATCTAGTTCGCGTTGGCTTGGAAGCCGGTGCGACATCGGAGTGGATCGGCGGACACCTGGTCGACGAGGGCTTCCCTGTCGTGTGTCTCGAGAGTCGATATGTCAAAGCGGCTCTGGGCGCGATGACGGTGAAGACGGGCCGGAATGACGCACAGGGAATTGCACAGATTGTGCGCACAGGTTGCCGATTGCGCCGGCCGGCGCGCACTCTCGCAGCGATGGTGGCGGAGCATGTTGAATTGGCGTTGTTTGAACAGTCGCTCGGCAATATCGAGGGGCTCAATCGACCATTCTATGATCGCGAAGCTGACGCCGCGGAAAAAACGCAGGGTCGCTTCTGTTCGATGTTCGCGTCGACGGCGATACCTGGGTTCAGCGAATGGCCGCGATTGGATATGGCGTAACCGGCACGGCCATCATCGTGTGGAGAAGAACGGACATCTCAGAGCTGAATCGATAAACGGAGACACCGCTGTTTTTGCTGACAGAACTGGCCTGGAATGCGTCTCCGCTGAGTGGGCAAGCAACAGTCGACCACTGCAGAACGGTCAGCATCGTGCTGGCCAGCGGTGGCTGGAAACGGCGCCTGCGGTGGGTGCTGCTCCGGGATTGAAGCTGCCCTAGTCGATCTGTCCATGACAGGCTTGCTGTGCTTCCAAATAAGGCTTGAACCGTGGCTGTTTGGGTTGCCCCCATCAGTCCTGCCGGATTTCGGCGCGAGAATGAAGTCGAAAACGGGCTCAGGGTGGCCAGGCGTCGGCTCTCGCACAATAGCCGGGAAAGCTGCGGCCCGCTTCGGCGGCTACCGCGCGCGGCAGGTGTCATTCCGAGTGCGGCCTCAAAGGGCCGGCTGGGCAGAGAAAAAGTGCTGCAGGCCTTGCCGCGTGGCGCGCGGCAGCGACCCGCTCTCCGTCGCGCATATTCATCCCGGCCACTGCCAACAGAGTCAGTCCCTTGAAGAACAGCCGATGCTGAGTGCTTTGTTTTGCACCATGCCATAGATGGTCCCAAGCCTCATGATGAATGCAGGGCGTCGCCCCAGATTCCATGTGACGTGAATGGCATCAACGTGCGTTAGTTTTGCAGGGTATCCTGCGGGCACGCACAGGAGATCGATCAGGCGCTTGCGGTTGCAATCACTGCGGATCGTCGACTATGTCGGACATGAGACACAACGCCATGCGAGGCATCTCGTTGTTATAAAATGATCTTCTCATTTGGCACGATACGTGCTCCGCTATCCGCAGACACCCTGCGGCACGGATAGAGGAGAAATCATCCCATGATCACGCTACAACCGGTCGCCCCCGCGAAATTTGAGCTTTCCCGACCCAAGGGAGAACCTGGCGCTTGTTTTCCAGCCGACATCATTCTTCAGGTTGTCCGGACATGACCGCACTCGATTTGCGCCAAACGCTGAATACCCCCGACGATGGTCCCTATCCTTGGCTTGGAGATGTAGAGGGCGAAGGAGCGCGTGCCTGGGCGGCTAGCCAGTCGGCCAGAACCCTGGAGCACTTCGATAGAACCTTCGAGCGCGACCAAGACGCTCTGACAGCGATTTTTGACCGTCCCGATAACATTCACCTGATCACCCGCTGCGGACGACACGTCTACAATTTCTGCCGAGATGCCCGAAACCCGCGCGGACTGTGGCGCCGAACCACCCTTGCCGCCTATATGACGGCCGATCCCCAGTGGGAGCCTCTGGTTGATCTCGACGTCCTCGCCGCCAGCGACGGAGAGGACTGGATCTGGGGCGGCGCTTCGCTTGAGCCGGAGAGACGGGAAAGAGCCGTTCTACGGCTATCCCGTGGCGGCAGCGACGCGGTCGTGCATCGCGAATTCGATCTGGGAACTCTGAGCTTCGTCGCCGACGGCTTCAATCTGGCGGAGGCCAAGGGTGGCATTAATTGGCTCGACCCTGACACGGTTCTGCTTTCCAGTGCGCTGGGTGACGGCATGGCGACCCGCTGCGGCCATGCGCGCACCGTTCGGCTGTGGGAGCGTGGCGCGGATCCACTCACCGCGCCGGTAATCTTCGAATCCGGTTCCGAATCCCTCGGCGTATCTGGTCATCTGGACCGCGCCGCCGAGAGCGAGCGCCTTTGGTTTATCGAGCAGCCGGCCTTCTTTGAGGAGATCGGCCGAATTGGCGACAGGAGCGGGCCGAAGATGCAGATCGACCTTCCTCGGGACGCCTGGTGGGATGGCTTTGGCGACTGGCTGGCGGTAAAGCCGCGCAAGCCCTGGACAGTGGGAGGGACAACCCATGCCGCCGACACCCTGATCGGCATCTCGCTCTCTTCCTTCATCGCCGGAAAGCGCGATTTTAGCACGCTCTTTGAACTAGGCGACAGGCGCTCCTTGCAGTCATTTTTCTGGAGTGACGGGAAGCTCATCATCTCCTATCTCGCCGACCTCGTGCCGCGTTTCGAGATGTTCACCCCCGGCCGCCAGGAATGGAAGCGCCAAGCCCTCGAGACCATGCCGGCCGGAGGGACTGTTCACCTCTGGCCACTCGATGCGGAACGGCACGAGTCCAACGGAGAGGTCCTCGTTTCGGCTCAGGACCCCATCACGCCGCTGCAGCTTCTCCTATTCGACATCAATGGCGCGCCGCCTCTCGGCGCTCCAGTGATCCTGAAGCGCAACCCGGAGAATTTCGACGCATCCGGGCTGGTGGTCACGCGCCACGAGGCAGTCTCGACCGATGGTGAGATGATCCCCTATACGCAGATCGGCCCGGTGAACGGGAACGGGGATGCTCCGGTTCACCTCACCGCCTATAACGGGTTCGGTATATCGCGCCTGCCCTCCTACAACTCCGCGCTCGGCAAACTGTGGCTCGAACGCGGCGGCACGAGCGTGGTGGCGAACATCCGAAGGGGCGGCGAGTTCAGCACCCGTTGGCACGAGGCGGGTCGTAGGGAGGGCAAGCGCCTTGCCCATGACGATTTCGCCGCGGTTGCCGCCGACCTCGTACGACGGGGCATTACGCGACCAAGGCGGATTGCCGCCGACGGCGGCTCGAATGGCGGCCTCCTGATTGCCAATATGCTGACCCGCTATCCCGAGCGTTTCGGCGCGCTGTTCTGCACAATTCCGCTTATCGACATGAGCCGCTACACCAAGCTTTTGGAGGGCGCGAACTGGATTGACGAATATAGCGATCCCGACAAGCCGGAGGATTGTACTTTCCTCAAGGAAATCTCCGCCTATCACGTCGCGACGCCGGGGCAGCCCTATCCGCCGATCCTGCTTGCCACCTCGCAGCGGGACGACCGCGTCCACCCCGGCCACGCGCGCAAGATGGCCGCAAAGCTCCAGGCTCTTGGATATCCCGCTTATTTTTACGAGCTCCGCGCGGGCGGGCACGGTTACGGCAAGGACAATCAGGAGCGGGTCGCATTCATTGCCCTGGGTAACAATTTCCTTCGCAGGGCGATCGGCTGGCAAGCTGATCGGGTTCGATAGGTGGCCGGGACCAATAAGGGCAACCGTTCAACAAAAGTCATGGGTCTCTCCTTGAATGACGGATGTGCGGGCTGACGTTCCCGGCAGGGAGCCCGGAAAGCCGGCGGTTCGCCGCTCTGATGCGGCAGGCGTGATCACTGCGTCCGCCACAAAAGCGATATGACGATCGGGGCTGGGGGAAACTCGGTTCAATTCGAAGGCCCAGGTTTGCTTGACCGCCGCCTCAGGCGGAGCCCGATCGGCTCGCGGACGGGCCGGCGCGAAAGGTTCGGCGGGCTTTGGGGCTTTCGAAATGGGTTGTCAAAATTTGCGGTTGACATTTGCTTTCGCCGAATTGTTCGGTAGGGGATCAACACGCAGCGACTACTCTAGATGTGAGCTTTGGGGGGTTGTCCATTCGGACCGGACCGAGGAGACTGGAGTTACCAGGCTTCAGCACTCACCGGAGAGTCCGAATGAACATCCACAAGAATGCCCGTCTCACGCCGCCGCATCGAGAGGAGATGGTGCTGTCGGTGATAGAAGGTGCTTTTTCCCAAGCCCATGCGGCGCGCGTCTACGGCATGTCGGCCAAGATCGTGGCGCGCTGGGTCGAGTGTGTCTTCGACAGTTCCTGCACGTCGATGATGCCGGCGCGTAGCGGATCGCCTCGAAGGCGACAGCATGAGAAAGCAAAAAACACCGCCGCTCTTGACCGACGCCGAAAACGGCGAAATCGATCGCAAATGAGCTCAACCAGGCAACCGAGGACCGACCCTATCCTGCTGTCCGCGACTTAGTGAAACTGCTGTCCGCGATTTAGCGGAACGACTGTCCCGTTTTGCGAAATGCGCACCTATCGGTGGAGACGTGGCCTGGGACGCGGGTGAACAAGCTCTGATGCGCGGGTTGGTTACCGCATGTCCATGTATTCGTCCGGGGCTGGTCCTCTCTTACAACGGGCGTCGGCATTGCCGGCCACAAAGCGGTGCCGGGAATTCCCCATTCAATGCCACGTCCCCGCCGATGGGCGCGATGATTATGTTATATGTCGTCGCGACCGAGGATCAGGTTCCTGCCTGCTGCTCATCCGCTCGGGCGATGGCCCACATGAAAGCAGCGAGTTCCCGAGCTATTGCGGTCACAGCCACGGTGCTGCGCTTGCCATGCGCGATCAGGGCCCTGTAGCGCTTGGTCAAGCGCGCCTGTGCGTTCGGCGCTATGTCTCGCACGACTTCAGGCAGGTGGCGGCTTTCGAAGTATTTTCTTTTCCCCAATTTGGCCGGATAGCGGTAAGTCCAGGCGCTTTCAGCCAACACGCGGCGCACTCGGGCATTGCCAGCCTTGGTGATCCCGCCCCGTCGCACGGCGTCTCCGGTCGAGCGCTCCGAGGGGACAAGTCCGAGATAAGCCATCAGCTGTCGCGGGTTGGCAAAGCGGCGTACATCGCCGATTTCGACCATGAAGGTAGCCGCACAAATGAGCTGGACCCCACGCAAAGCCTGCAAGCGTTCGACTACCGGCGCGAGTGGCCAGTCGAGCAGGCCGTCTTCGATTGCCTTTTCCAGGCGTGCTACTCTTTCCCGGCACTGCGACTCTGCGAGGATCAACTCCTGCAGGACAGCGTCCTGACTGCGGTATGAGAAACTCAGTCCATGCAGCCATTTGAGATACTTTGTTCCCCAGGCCTTCAGGCCCGAATAAATCTTGCCATGTCGCAACAGGAAGGATCGAATCTCCTGCCGCTTGCGGGTTCGATCCTTCACCGCAGCCTCGCGGGCGCGGATCAGGTCACGCATAGCCTCATGAGCAGCGTCCGGTGTCCAGATCTCCGTCAGCTCACCGGCACGGAACAGCCGGGCAAGTTTCTCGGCATCGCGGCGGTTCGTCTTGACCCGATCACCAGGCTTGCGCGGGATCAGAGACGGAGCAATCACGGCGCACTCGTAGCCAAGCGCTTCGATCTCCCGCTTCAGACCGTATCCGGTGGGTCCAGCCTCATAGCAAAATCTCAATCGTACACCCGGGCGTCCGATCTTGCGGACGAGGCGGCGCACTGACGCACTATGGGAGGATATCTCTCCGACATATCGAACCTCGCCGTTACGCCCGCTCTCGGCGAGAGCAACAGCATGCCGATCCTTCGAAACATCCAATCCTACAAAAACTTCGCTATATTCTTCCATGGTTCGTCCTCCCGGCATGAGGATAGGCTCGATGAGCAACCCTCGTTTCAACCACTGCCAGTGTAGGGCGAACCACCTCACAGCCGGCAACCGGAAAGGACATAAGGTCTTACGCATCACAGGCGGCAACCACAGAAGAAATGAAGAAATTACCGGTCTCGCAAGAGACGAGGGAGGTGGCATCTGCCCTCGCAAGCACGTCATCGCCGTTCGAGGATCTTTGGGTAAATGCCGTCCATGGGGAGGAACTCATCGATCAGTCGCTTCGGGGAGCATCTGTCGGTGGGGTATCGCCAATCGATATCGCCCGATTACTGCTCATCAGACGACGCCCAAAGCCCTCCCGTCATCAGGCATCGATACGCCACTCCACCGGCCACGACCGTGCCGACGCCGGTAGAGCCAGCTCACACCATCTTACATGTGTTCATAGACGTTTATGGAGAGGTATTGGATCGGCTGCTCTAGGAACTCTTCCGGCCCGTGCCTGGCGGCGGCGTCTAAAAACAATGCGTCTGTAGGCTCTAGCACGTACGTTCGATCGGCATGCCGATAAACCATTTTGCCCGACAGCATGTAAATAAACCTCACCCCGGCATACCGGAACCCTGTGTAAGGGACGGCGTCGTCTCGGAGGGTCACTAGGTATGGATCGAGATGGATTTCGCCTGCAAGCGAGTGGCCAAGCAACTGATAAATGTGCCCAATCTTTGCACCTCGCCTTGAAATTTGGACTCCTGTCCCACCTTTCACGAATGAGCAGTCACGATTTTCTTCACTCTCGACAAACAGCTGAGCAATCGGCACATTCAATGCTTTAGCCAGATCACTTATTTTGGTGAGCGATGCGACCGTTGCGCCGTTTTCAATTTTAGACAGAGTACCGGCCGAAATGCCTGCCGCCGCGCTAAGTTCGCTAACTGTCAGCTCGCGCAATCTCCGAAGTCGCCGTACCTCGGCACCAAGTTTCGACTCCACTGACCGAGGAGTCGCTGCTTCTGGCTCGGATGGAGCGATTCCAAGCTCAAATTCAAACGGCGATCGCAGTGGACTCAATTTTTTCGATTGTTGCATTGTGCATATCACACTCTTTGGAGGGATTGGATAGGTGTACAACACTAGTTTAGTGGTCGGCAAGAAAGCTAAAAACCCTGATCCCCTTGAATGGCTGCCTAGCCCCGTAAAGCTGAAATCACCTCCACGATCGCGGCTAAACGTTGAGGTTTCATATGCCCAAGTCGACCACCTTTCGTAGGACAAAGCTCCTTCATGGCACGCGAGCGAACGGGCCCAGACGCCATTCGGGATCAGTCTCCTGCCAGGACGATCGGCCGCCGATGGATCCACGGCTTAGCTTCTTCGAGATCGCGAGCCATTCGTACAAGCGTAGCTTCGTCGCCGAAGCGTCCGACGATCTGAATACCAATAGGCATGCCCGTTCGTAAAGTTTGAGGGTTACCGGCTCTAAGGTATGCGCGTTGATCGTGCGGCCCATGGCGCGCCCCGACGCTTCAAGCGAACTCGCGCCGAGATCTGAAAACGAGAGCATTATTCTAATGAACTCTTCGAAGGCAAAAGGCGGCTCGATCTCCGTTACCTGATGACCCATTTCCTCTAGAAGTGCGGCGGTCGAGTCGACCACTTACAGGACTTCTGAGTCGATACCAAGGTTCCCCCACGTAGTCCTCGCGACCCCGACCCGCAGAGTGCCGGTGGGCTGCGAAAGCTCTTGGCAATAGGGACGGTCTGGCTGCACAATGACAAACGGGTCACCGGGATGGGGACCAGAAAACACGTCCAGGGCAGCAGCAGCCATATCCCGTACGGTACGACAAAGAACAAACTCTCGGTTAACGCCGAACGCGGAATCCTGGTCAGGCCCGCTAGAAACACGACCTCTGGATGGGTTCAGTCCCACAACAGGCCAAAAGGCTGCAGGCCCACGTATCGATCCACCACTGTCGTTGCCATGTGCAATTGGAGTTATTCCTGCGGCCACCGCCCGGCGGCTCCTCCAGAAGAGCCTCCCCGTGGTGCGTTCCAGGTTCCAAGGGTTCCTTGCTATGCCGTTGGGAATGGTCTCGGTGGCGCCGGACAATGCAAGCTCCGGTGTCATTGTTCTTCCCACAGTTCTAAGTCCTGCCGCTCTGGCGCGGCGGAAGAAAAAGCTGTCGGTATTTGATCGATTGCCTTTGAACAACCCACTCCCTTTTTCCTGAAGGCGGCCAGACAGCTCCAATATCCTTGCGAAGAAATGGGACGCCATTGAAAGAACCGGAATCAGCACCGGCAAAGGTCTCAGCATCGTCGTAGAACTCGACGACCGCGTTGATGCGAGGGTTAACCGCGTCATAAACTTCCCGAGCCAGGCGCGTTATCTCTACGGCAGTTACCTCACCCGAATTCGCAAGACGGCTCAGGCCGGTGGCATCGTATTGTACGTATTCATCGATATCCATTTTACTGGTCCACCATTTACTCTTCTAGCCTAGTCCCATTGCTGCAATCACCACACAAATTCCGCAAAAGGTACAGCAGCATCTTGGACGTAACCGGTGCCTACCCTGACTCACTTGTCCAAAGACCTTGGACGCTGTGCCGACACGCAATGGCGTCTTCCTCGGTCGGCCTCCCGCTATCACCGCCGGCTTGCTTTGAAGAATATTCCCTGCCCGCGCGGAAGAGAGACTCAATACGATCGTCTCGAGGCAATTTCTGCTACCGCCTCGATTTCCACAGCCATGCCTGAAGGGAGCGCGTGTGTGCCTGATGCAATACGAGCGTGCTTGCCTGCGTCACCTAAGACATCACAAATCAGGTTGGATGCTGCGTTCAGTACCCGGGTCTGATCTTCAAAACTCTCTGTGCAGCGGACAAAGCCGGCTATCCGGACCATCTGTCTGATCTTACTAAGATCTCCATCACATGCATGGAGGAGCTGGCTCAATATGTTGATTGCGCAAATCCTAGCGGCGTTCTCGCCGTCTTCAACCCCCAGGGTTCCTCCCACGACTCCCTTATATACGAGTTGGCCATCCCTCCTTGGACCTTGTCCGGCCACGAATATCAACGACCCTGTACGAACGTAAGACAGGTAATTGCCTTGCGGTGGATTAACCGAAGGAATTGTAATGCCGAGGACCGCTAAGCGCCTACCAATCGTGGTCATGTGACTTCTATCTCTGACATCTAAACAAGTGTGCGGATATGTGACGACATACTAGCCCTGGATGCACGTTCGGAAAAACAAGTCGCTTACTCGACAAGAAACCAGCCTATTGATAAGGGTGCGACCTTTCGTGGGACCTAAATTCTTCTTGGAATCATCGTCGACCCGACCGCTCGCTCGACTTCTCGGAAAAGGTCTAAGGCCGAAATAATTCTCCTCGAATTGGCAGAAATCGTAACACCGCTCAGAAGATTGACATGTTACGATGGCGTTCGCCTGCATTGCCAAATCTCCGCTCAAGATAATGTAGGGCAATAACTGAGGGCACACTGACTGCGAGGAAGAAAACCCCCACCATCGTCATCGGCTCGACATAGCGGTAATTTATGTTGGCAACTATCCGGGCTCGGCTCATCAGCTCCACAACGGTGATCGTGGCGAGCAAAGGCGTTTCCTTAAACATACCTACTACATAGTTCCCAAGGGCGGGAAGCATCGGGGGAACCGCTGTCGGGATTATTATGTATCTCCACGTTTGAAGACGATTTAGGTTTAGTGCCTTGGCGGCCTCCCACAACCCCTTATCAACGCCCTCGATACCGGCGCGGTATACCTGCGATGTATAACTCGAGTAGTGAATGCCGAGTGCAAGAACGCCTGCCTGCAAGGGGGTTAGATAGATGCCGATATCTGGAAACACATAGAAGACGAAATAGAGCTGCACAAGCAGCGGCGTACCGCGTACGAAGTCGACACCGAGTCTCAGCGCTGAAGAAATAGTCGGCCCGGCCGATCTAAATCCTACCGCGATCGCAAGTCCAAGCAGCAGTGCAATTGCGGATCCTAGCACACTTGCTAGGATCGTAATCTTCACTCCCTCAACGAGCTCTGGGAGTATTTGGAACGCAAATGACCAATCCCAAGTCATTGGACTTCTTCCTTACCCCGGGAAGGTCGCCAGCCGCCGCGCTCAAACCATCGCATCAGTGCCCAAAAAAACATCGCTAATCCGAAGTAGATGACCATTATGGTAAGGAAGGGTACCGCAGCATCGCCGGTTTGCGTTCGCACAGTTTGGGCGCGAAAGGTCATATCCGACAACGAAATAAGCGAGACAAGGGAGGTGCCCTTAAGTATCTCTACGATGTTGTTTGAGAAAGGGGGCATCATGAGCTTTAGCGCTTGAGGGAGCAGTACATAGCGAAGCCGCTGCCTCTTTTTGAGGTTTAATGCGATGCAAGCTTCAAACTGTTCGCGGGGCAGTGCGAGCATTGCACCTCTCACGACCTCAGACATGTAAGCGCCGCCATTAAGACCAAGAACAAGAATGGCAGCCTGAAACGGCGTCAATGAAATGCCTAAGAAAGGCAGGACGAAGTAGGCCCAGAATAGTTGTACCAACATCGAGGTGCCCCGGAATAACTCCATGAAAATACGTGCAGGAACTCGCACCCATGCGGTATTTGCCAGGCGTGCAAAGCCGACCGCGAAAGCTACTACGGCTGCCAGCATGCTGCCTAACAACGTAAGTTCCACAGTGAGAACCGCACCTGACAGGATTAGCGGAAGGTACGCAACCGAAGATGGCATCACAAGCTCACTCCGGCAGCTACGATCTTGCGAAGAAAAAGCTTCGTCCGATCTTGTTGCGGATTACGGAAGATTTGTTCCGGCGGACCCTCCTCCACAATGCGTCCTCCATCCAGGAATAGAACACGGTCGGCGAAATCACGAGCGAAGCTCATTTCATGAGTAACAAGGAGCATCGTCATGTCCGTCTCGTTCGCAAGCTTTCTAAGGACGTTCAAAACCTCTTCCACCAGTTCAGGGTCAAGTGCGGACGTGACCTCATCGAAAAGCATAATGTTGGGCTTGAGGGCGAGTGCGCGCGCAATCGCAACGCGTTGCTTCTGCCCTCCTGACAGTTCAGCCGGCAGGGCGTTAGCCTTATGCTCCATCCCAACCATTTCCAGGAGGCGCATGGCTAGCTCCCTCGCCTCAGCTTCGGCCACGCCTTGGGTCAGAACGGGGGCAAGTGTGACGTTGCGCAAGACAGACATATGAGGAAACAGATTGAAGTGCTGGAACACCATACCAATGTCCCGACGCATCTTGTGAAGGTGCTCCTCCCTCCGACGGGAACTGAGGGCGTCAATCGTGGGGCCCAAAAACGGTCGACCGTTTATGGCGATCTCTCCTTCCTCGATCGTCTCAAGGGTCATTAGAATACGTAGAATGGTGGTTTTTCCGGACCCGGATGCTCCAATCAGCGCCAACTTTTCACCGGGAGATACCTTGAGTGAAAGATCAGACAAAACGCGGTGAGCACCATAAAATTTACTCACGCTGTCGAATTGAACCATAGGCGGTGTCATTAGTTCCTCGAAGGTGGTCACAGGGCTGGTCGAACGCAAAGGTTTCCCGACGGGGCCAAGCTCGGACACGAGCTTGGCCCCCGAAGATCTTATTCTACTTGCTGCAAAGCTGCGCTGTACTAACTTTATCTGACCCGATTGCCGCCCCTTCCATTTTAAATCGCCTCAAAATGGACAGGTATTCTCCGCTTGCTCGAATTTTAACAATACCCGCGTTATAGGCATCTCGTAACTCGGTATCGTTTTTGTTGAAAGCGGCTCCTTGACAGCCAGGTGTAGTATCGATGGCGTCTACGTACTTGAACTTGGTCTTATCTACGAGCCGGCCATAAAGATCGGTGGTGCCGATTGTGCCATAGAGAAACACATCGATCCTGCCATCCGCTAGAAGCTTTACGCCGCTGGTAGCATCAGGGAAGATTACAATCTTGTCCTCGGGAACGCCTGCCGCCAAAGCCTTTTTCTGTGCGGTGCAACCTCCGCATACGCCCACTCTCACACCTGCTGCAGCTAGATCTTTTATCCCTTGCACCTTACCAGCCAGTGAGTTGGCAACGATGAGTGCATCCCCGTCACATATCAGGGGCTCTGAAAAGTTCACAGCGCTGCACCGTTCCGGCGTAATCAACAGACTCCCAGTTGATGCGAATGAAGCGCGTTTAGATTGCACTGCGGGGATCATCGCCCCATATTCCATCACAGCCCCAGCAAACTTGGTAATGCCGGCTTCGCGCAAAATTGCCTTGTCCAGTTCCGGACCTGCTCCGGTGGGTGAACCATCTTCTCCCATAAGGGCGTAGGGCGGTTCGTTCGCAATGGCGATCGTAACACCGTCGGATTTCGCTACTTTCACCGTCTGCGCAAATGCATAGCATGGCGCCGTGACACCGACAAAGAGAACCAGCAGCACGCGGCTAAAGCGTGACAGCTGACGTTGAGACCTTCTAAGCATGGCAGTTCCCCATTCTATTTTGATGCTGAACAACATGAACGAGCTTCAACGATCGCCACCAGCAATACAGACGATAGCCGCCAGATCGATTTTCCTACGCCGACAACTGGTTTCGTCTGACGAAACTCGCTCGGAGTTTTTGATCCAGACAATGCTAATGTCAATACCCCTGCGAATTTTTGTTGGGCTGCCGACATTGTCCATGTTCGCCACGGTCAGTCCCTGGACACCATCCTCGCGCTATTGCATCAGTCTGGGCCGATACCTCGTCTCAGCAGGCGCAATCGCTTCGATGGCGAATGGCAATGCGGTGCCGATGAAAGGGACATCGCGAGGCGTCCTTTGGGTTGCCGGCTCCGACAAGAATGCGATGGGACCCGCGCCAAGGGGTTCTCCGCCCCCGCATCGGCTTTATGAGAGCCGGACGATCTGGCCGAGCGGAGCGTCCCTCGTGGCGGTATAGGCCACGCGTTTTTCCATCGAGGCCACACGACGAAGAGAAATCCCGACTAGCGTCTGAGGGAAAAAGTTTCCTGTGTCTATTGACATCGCCGGTATCAGCGAGGAAAAGATATGCGTGTTTCGTCTAACGAAAATTTTTTTCGTTAGACGCGAATAAGAGACATATCCGCCTGCGGACCAGTCAGCGCTTTTTGGCGGCTGCACTGCTGGCTAAGTCATGCGTATAGACGGGAATGGCGTTTATGGGTCGATCACACATACTTTTCTCCAGTTAGGCATGGAGGCGGAGATGAGCAAATCTAGCAACGCTCTCTCGCGAAGCCCCAATCATTTCGCAATCGCTAGCCTTTAGCGGTCCTGTGGGGCCGAAGGGATTTAGCCATGAAATTTCCTATCTGACGCACGACAAGGACAGGTACCATGATACTTAGCGAATTTTCGCAGGGTGAATATGAAAATAGGTGCGAACGCGCATGGAAGTTTATGCGCGAACAAGGCATGGATGCGCTTCTACTCACTGGAGACGTAAACCGTCGTTATTTTACCGGCCATCGGACGCAGTTTGGGGTGAGTTATTCCCGCCCTATGTTTTCCGTATTGCCATACGGAAAACATCCGTTCGCTCTCGTTTCCGAGAGCGAAGGCTATACTGCCAAGGATGTCTGTTGGATAAAAGATATTCGTACCTGGTTCGGGTTTGCGGACGATGCTCTTCCGGTTCTCGCTGATATTTTAAAAGAACTGAAGCTTGATCGCAGTCGGGTCGGAGTCGACTACGGAAGCGAGATGCGGCTGGGCATGCCGGTACCTTCCTTTAAAACGCTGCAAACGCTCGTGCCAAACGTCGAATTCGTCGATGGTTCTGAGGTGATTTGGGCCACCAGAATGCTAAAGTCCAAGGCCGAGATTGAATATATTCGACGGGCATGCACTGCGAATGAGAATGGTTTCCGCCAGGGATGGAGAGTTGCTCAGCCTGGAATGACAGAGCGGGAGCTTCACTGCCATCTGTCTATCGCTATGCTGGAAGGCGGAGCAGATCGCGTATTGTTCCTGCCTATCAATTCTGGCGAGGGAAACTACTTCAAAGTTGCAATGGAACCCACGGAGCGTAAGCTTTTAGAAGGCGACACAATTTGGTGCGATGCAGGCGTGACTGTTCGTGGATACTGGTCTGACTACAATCGTGTAGCAGCCGTCGGCCGCGCGAGCGAAGATCAGAAATCAGCCTACCGGAACGTTTGGAATATCACCCGTGCCTGCATAGAAGCGGTCAAGCCTGGTATCCCACTGTCTGCGATCTCCGACATCGCGAAAAATGCATTCAAGGGTCCTGGTCGCATCGGCCATGGATCTGGCCTCGACATAACTGAGCCACCATCCATCAGATCCGAGGACGAGACGATAATCGAGCCGGGAATGATCCTTCATGTCGAGCCACGGGTCGTCCTGCCGTTCGGGTGCTTCCAGGTTGAGGAGGTTATAGCTGTTACTGAGAACGGCTACGAGTTCTTGAGTACTCCTGCGCCCCAGGAAATCCCAGTCACCGGTGAAATCTAAACAGGTCAGGGGGATCTTCCATGTCCAATGTTTCCGATTTGCTCGCCCAACTGGTTGGAATTGAGAGTATCAATCCGAATCTGTCCACCACGGGAAGCGGCGAGGCAGCAATGGCTGCCTACGTCGCTAAGTTCTGTGAAAGTAACGGAATAGAATTCGAGATTCAGCCGGTAAGCGAAGGACGCAATAACGTTCTGGCTTGGGTGCGCGGAACCGATCCGGATAAGCGCGTTCTATTCGAATCACACCTGGATACTGTTCCAGTTAAAGGGTGGCAGCGAAATCCATTTGCTGCTGAAATAAAGGGCCGCCGGATGTATGGGCGGGGGACGTGCGACACGAAGTCATCGCTCGCAGCGATGTTGCATGCCTTGGTCACAATCAAGAAGGATAAGCCCCGAGCGACCATATTTGTCGCTGGGACAGTCGACGAGGAGTATCAAAAGAGTGGTGCTCGAGCACTCGTCCAATCAGGCTTAAAGTTTGAAGCAGCAGTTGCGGGCGAACCCACCAACCTGGAGGTGGTGGTTGCCCACAAGGGATCGGTGCGCTGGTGGATTGAAACGATGGGCCGGGCAGCGCATAGCTCCAAGCCCGAACTTGGGTTGAATGCAATCGCAGGTATTGCACAAGTTATACCCGAGCTTGTACGCCTCGGCGATGAGTTGCGTGCGAGACACCCCCATCCATTGGTGGGGGCGCCGTCACTGACAATCAGTCTAATCCAAGGTGGGAGTGATATTTGTACGGTGCCCGCAAGCTGCCAGATTTTTCTCGACCGGAGGCTGGTTCCAAAAGAAACCCCAGCCGGTGCAATTGACGAAGTTGAAAAACTTCTCGCTGACTTGCGCGAGAGGCATCGGGACCTAGAGGTTCGGTCGGTTGTTCCTGCGGTTGAAGATCCGCCGCTAGAGGACGCCACTGGATCGCGCATCGCGGAAGTGGCCGCGGAGGCATGTCGCAGCATAGCAGGTACAGGGGCGACGCTGCATGGCGCCCCTTGGGGCACCGATGCAAGTCAGCTTCAGCTCACTGGAGCCAAATGCGTGGTTTTAGGGCCAGGTGACATTGCCCAAGCCCATACGATCGATGAATACGTTGATTTGGATGAGGTTGAGAAGGCGACGGAAATCTATTTTCGCATGATGCAAACCTACTAAGCGAACGAAAGCCATATAATCTCGAGAAAGTTGCTCAGCGTAGCGCACCAAGGAGACATCGATGGTTGGACGCTTACTCGTTTGCCGATCCTGCGGCGCGCAATATCCGTTTTCTCCTCGCTTTACGCCGTGCGATGCATGTCAAGGGCCGCTGGATGTGGACATAGACATCCGGGAAGCCTTTAAGCGCGTGCCGCCAGGCGCCTTTGAACAATCAGGCGGCAACATTGCGAGATTCGCGCCATTCTTCGCGATTTCGAATGGCAACGACTTCGTGACACTCGGTGAGGGGGGGACGCCGCTCTTTCTTCATGCGAGGTTAAATGCGCTGATCGGAATGCCAAACCTCTTCATCAAGAACGAAGCAGCCAATCCGACTTGGTCCTTCAAAGATCGGTTGAATGCGGTGAATGCAAGCCTTGCACGCGAGTTTGGATTTTCTAATCTCGCTGCAGTATCAACCGGCAACCATGGGGCCTCCGCGTCGGCCTATGCGTCGGCTGCCGGCTTGCGCAACATCATCTTTCTGTCACACGGAGCGCCCGAAATTTACGGCCAGATGATACAGGCCTACGGTGGCACTTCAGTACTCACCGACTGGCACCGGTCCGCCAGCCTTCTAGCTCACCTCGTTAATGAGAAGGGCTGGTATCCGTCGAAAAGCTCACTGCCGACACCGATCAGCAATCCGTTTGGTTTGCAAGGCTATAAGTCGATCGGGTTCGAAATAGTGATCGCCTTGCGGCCGCGCGTGCCAGACTACATGCTAGTGCCTGTCGGCAGCGGCGACGATCTTTATGGAACGTACAAAGGCTTTCTAGAGTTGCGAGAGCTTGGTATTATTGACCGTATCCCTGCCTTCGTAGGCTGTGAGTCCGCAACTGCGAATCCATTGGCGCGCGCGCTTGCGGCCAATTCTAACCATGTCGGGAAGGTCGAAGATCCGCAGACGATGGCAGTTTCGCTAGGCGCGGGCATTTGCAGCGATCACGCGCTGCGCGCGGTACGCGGGTCGGATGGTTTTGCATGTTCCCCGACTGATTCAGAGATCCAAGACGCGATGCAACTGTTCGCTTCCGTGGGTCTCGTAGCGGAATCATCATCGTGTGTCTCGCTTGCGGCGGTACGACGCCTCCTTGCGGAGGGCCGTATAGCTGCAGATGCTACCACGGTCGTTACTTTGACCTCAGCTGGGATCAAATGGCCGCACGAGGTTGCCTCACTTGGTAAGCCCCCAGCATTGATCGAAGGTCGAACGGACGCACTCGATGCGTTGGTGGACGGTCTGGATGGCTTGTCGCGAGCAGGAAGTTATCTCGCGTCCCCACCCGCATAGCGGCGGAAGAGCCCCGGAGCTACCTGGCTCATGCGTTCGAACGGGTTTAAGATGGAAAATTCGTTGATAGAGGATGTCGAGATGAAAACGAGTTCGGCAAGTGACGCAAAAAGAGTCGGGGTCATTGTTCCAATCCTAAGTGATAACGACATTGCATATGAAATAATCGACGATAGTTCGATATGCAGATTTCTTGTTGAGCACGATATGCCCGGCGCTGAGTATATCTCACTGAACATTCCATACGATCCCGATGTATCGGAGGGATATTTTACATATTACGAGCGTATGTCGAACGAGAACACGCTATCGGCTGCTGCGTACGAAATAAGCAAGAAAAAATGTAATTCAATTGCTTACGCCTGCACCTCTGGTAGTTTCTTTAGAGGATTAGAGTACGCACAGCACCAAGTAGATGTGCTTTCGAAAAGCGCCGCAGTCCCCGCTACGAATACATCGATGGCATTTTTAGCTGCGCTTGACGTACTCGGTGCTAAGAAGGTTGACGTAGTGTTGCCCTACGCACCAGAAATCGGGAGATGGTTTGCCTCGTTTCTGTCAGAGGTCGGAGTCAGTGTTGGAACCTTGTGGCATATGAAGCCTACCGAGAGCGGAAGCTTTTTTGAAATGGATTGTGAAGCCGAGCTGGCGGAATTCGTGGCCTCTAGGCCGTCTTCCAACGATCCGATTCTAATCCCCTGTACTGAACTAAGTTCGTTGAGACGAATGGAACTTTTTGAGAGAGTTTCGGGGAGGCCGGTCCTTGCCGCAAACCAAGTGACTGTTTGGCATGCACTTACCCTTGCCGGTGTGACACCAAACATCTCAGATTCAGGTTCATTTTTTAGGTCATATGCTCAGGCCGCCGATGAAACGTCCACATTGCCTTTGCGAAGCACGGTGAGAGACTGACTTTGGTTTTCACCACTAATGGTTGCCCCCTGTTGTTGTGGGAAAAGCCTGGTTCAAGCGTCAATCCGCCGTCTGCAGAAGCCAAGAAGTGAATTAAACGAGTGAGGTTGTGGTTCCTCTCGGGAGCGGTTCCGAAGCTCGGCCCGCCATATCGGCGCTGTTGGGCCGCGATCCTCTTGCCTTTTAAAAAGATCTCGATCGTACGGGTTCCCTCTGAAATCCGCAAGACGGCCCCGAGCCCACTGGATCGTATACCGAGCAGTCATAGGCGAAGATTTGACGCTTGAGGATGGCGAGAACGCCGCCAGGATTTGCGCAATCTGGCCTGCTGCCGGTTTCGTGGACACCGAGATAAGGTGTTTAACGGAACTGGAGAGTTGGAATGCAGAGAAGGAAATTCAGCCGCGAGTTCAAGCTTGAAGCGGTGAGATTGATCAAGGATCGGGGCGTTGCGGTGGCCCAGGCTGCCCGCGACCTCGATCTGCACGAGAATGTGCTGCGCAGATGGGTGCGCGAGTTGTCGACCGATCCGCAGCATGCGTTTCCCGGTCATGGGCAGATGAAGCCGGAGCAGCAGGAGATCGACCGGCTGCGCAAGGAAGTGTCCAAGCTGAAGGCGGAGCGCGACATCCTAAAAAGGCCGCAGCCTACTTCGGGAGGGAAGTGACATGAGGTTCGCTTTCATCGCGAGGCACCGGAATATCTGGCCGGTGGCATGGCTGTGTAATGCCCTGGATGTGTCCCGCTCAGGCTTCCATGCCTGGCTCAACCGCATCCCCAGCGACCGATCCCGGCATGACGAGATCCTTGTTTCCTCGGTCGACCGGAGCTTCAAGAGCAGCGACCGCACCTACGGTGCCCGCCGCGTCTGGCATGACGTGCTGGCCGAGGGCCTCTCCTGCGGCCTGCATCGCATCGAGCGATTGATGCGGGAGAACGGTTTGCGGGCCCGGCCTCGGCGTCGCGGATTGCCGAAGGATACAGGCGAACGAGCCGCCGTGTCGGACAACCTTCTCGACCGCGCCTTCAAGGCACCGGCACCGAACCAGAAATGGATCGCCGACTTCACGTACATCTGGACCGCGGAAGGTTGGCTTTACGTTGCGGCCGTCGTCGACCTGTTCTCCCGGCGGGTTGTCGGCTGGGCGATGAAGGCCGAGATGACGGCCCAGCTTGTCGCCGATGCCCTCATCATGGCGATCTGGCGCCGAGGCAAGCCCGACAGCCTGCTGCATCATTCCGACCAGGGATCGCAAGGCGGATTCAAACGGTCGTCGCAACACTCTGACATTGGAGGTTGCGATGACTATTCAAAAGCGGCGATCACACCAATCTGGACGAGCGCCGTTGCCATCACCTGGACGGCCGCCAGAAGCGGGGCGATCCGAACTTCGGCGATTTTGGTTGGGGATTGCCCGAGGGATGCCCAGCGAGAATGCTGCGTTGGAGGCCGGCATATCGCAGCCTGTCGGAGCAAGATTGTTCCGAAAGGCAGGCGGTATGCCCCCATCGATGTTCAGATCTTCGGCCAAGCTGCCCTGCGGCCGGTATCTCTCTTTCGCGGAACGTGAAGAGATCGCAATTCTTCGCGTCCAGGGCCTTTCGATGCGCAACATCGGTCGCCGCCTTGGTCGATCCGCCTCAACGATTTCCCGCGAGTTGCGCCGCAATGCTGCCACGCGCAGCGGTGGCCTGGAGTATCGTGCGTCGACTGCCCAATGGCACGCCGCGCGATCAGGCCGGCGCCCGAAGATTGCCAAGCTTGCGCTGAACCAGGCCCTGCGCCTCTATGTCGAGGAAAGGCTTGCCGGAACAGTCGCGGCACCTGACGGAATAGTCGCTCCTGGTCCTACGGTCCCCTGGATCGGACGCCGGCATGGGCAACGAAAGGATAGAAGATGGGGCAAGGCATGGAGCCCAGAGCAGATCGCCCAGCGTCTGGCGATAGATTTCCCGGATGACGAGACGATGCGGATCAGCCACGAAGCCATCTATCAAGCCCTCTTCGTCCAAGGTCGAGGAGCGCTGCGGCGAGAGTTGACGGCATGCCTGCGGACTGGGCGAGCCCTGCGGACGCCACGGGCGCGCGTCGGCCTGCGTGGCAAGGGCTTCGTGTCATCCGAGATCATGATCAGTCAGCGCCCGGCTGAAGCGGATGACCGTGCAGTCCCCGGACATTGGGAAGGCGATCTTATCCTCGGGCTTGGCAGTTCGGCGATCGGTACGCTCGTGGAGCGCACGACACGGTTCACGATGCTGCTGCACCTACCGCGACTGGACGGCCACGGCGAAGCACCACGCTCCAGGAATGGACCGGCCCTCGCCGGGCATGGTGCGGAGGCTGTCCGTGACGCCATCACGCGCACCATCGCAACCCTGCCCACGGAACTTCGTCGCTCGTTGACATGGGATCAGGGCGCCGAGATGGCCCAACACGCTGCCCTCAAAATCGACTCAGGGATCCAGGTCTACTTCTGCGATCCCCAGAGTCCTTGGCAGCGCGGCACCAACGAGAACACCAATGGGCTGCTGCGCCAGTATTTTCCGAAAGGCACGGACCTGAGCGCGCATAGCGCCGCAACGATCGCTGCCGTCGCAGCGACGCTCAACGCGAGACCTCGAAAAGCGCTCGGCTGGAAGACGCCAGCTGAAGCGCTTCACCAATGGCTCATGAAAAGAGAAACCGACCCTGTTGCGACGACCGTTTCAATCCGCCCAATACACGAGCGAGCAGTTCCGGCGCCTGATGGCCGACCACGGCATCACCTGTTCGATGAGCCGGTCGGGCAATGTCTGGGACAACGCGGCTATGGAGAGCTTCTTCTCGTCGTTGAAAACCGAACGCACAGCCCGCAAGGTCTACAGGACGAGAGATGCCGCAAGGGCAGATGTGTTCGACTACATCGAGCGCTTCTACAACCCTCGGCGGAGGCACTCTACGCTGGGCTATCTCAGCCCCGTGGAGTTTGAGCAACAAGCTATGTTAGCTTAACCTCGTGTCCGAAAAACCGGCAGCAGGCCAATCAACATATTTAGCATTAAGCTAACTTCTCCACGCCTGTTGCGGAGATATTAGCTAGCAAGATCAGACAGATGGTCCGGATGGCCACCCTCGCTGCGCAGAGAGTTTTGAAGATCGGACCCGGGTACTGAACGGTAAGACCTTATGTCCTTTCCGGTTGCCGGCTGTGAGGTGGTTCGCCCTACACTGGCAGTGGTTGAAACGAGGGTTGCTCATCGAGCCTATCCTCATGCCGGGAGGACGAACCATGGAAGAATATAGCGAAGTTTTTGTAGGATTGGATGTTTCGAAGGATCGGCATGCTGTTGCTCTCGCCGAGAGCGGGCGTAACGGCGAGGTTCGATATGTCGGAGAGATATCCTCCCATAGTGCGTCAGTGCGCCGCCTCGTCCGCAAGATCGGACGCCCGGGTGTACGATTGAGATTTTGCTATGAGGCTGGACCCACCGGATACGGTCTGAAGCGGGAGATCGAAGCGCTTGGCTACGAGTGCGCCGTGATTGCTCCGTCTCTGATCCCGCGCAAGCCTGGTGATCGGGTCAAGACGAACCGCCGCGATGCCGAGAAACTTGCCCGGCTGTTCCGTGCCGGTGAGCTGACGGAGATCTGGACACCGGACGCTGCTCATGAGGCTATGCGTGACCTGATCCGCGCCCGCGAGGCTGCGGTGAAGGATCGAACCCGCAAGCGGCAGGAGATTCGATCCTTCCTGTTGCGACATGGCAAGATTTATTCGGGCCTGAAGGCCTGGGGAACAAAGTATCTCAAATGGCTGCATGGACTGAGTTTCTCATACCGCAGTCAGGACGCTGTCCTGCAGGAGTTGATCCTCGCAGAGTCGCAGTGCCGGGAAAGAGTAGCACGCCTGGAAAAGGCAATCGAAGACGGCCTGCTCGACTGGCCACTCGCGCCGGTAGTCGAACGCTTGCAGGCTTTGCGTGGGGTCCAGCTCATTTGTGCGGCTACCTTCATGGTCGAAATCGGCGATGTACGCCGCTTTGCCAACCCGCGACAGCTGATGGCTTATCTCGGACTTGTCCCCTCGGAGCGCTCGACCGGAGACGCCGTGCGACGGGGCGGGATCACCAAGGCTGGCAATGCCCGAGTGCGCCGCGTGTTGGCTGAAAGCGCCTGGACTTACCGCTATCCGGCCAAATTGGGGAAAAGAAAATACTTCGAAAGCCGCCACCTGCCTGAAGTCGGTACGCATACGACGAAGGCCGCCTACTGACGCGTACCTTGAGGCCTTAGTGTCTTCTGTGGATGGCTCCCGCGATGCAAGAGGTAATTCGACATTATGGCGCGTTGGTCGGGTGCAGTCTTCTGTCCGGCCTGTTGATGCAGCCATTCGAGGCTGCTGGCCCTGATGGGGTCGGCGAACTGGGTCCCAATCTGCTTATCAGGCTATGATGCCTCGGACATTCGACGGGTTGTCCCTGTTCCCGGCCTGACCGGTCTCGCCATCACATCGCGTCGCTCTCACAACCTCATGGAGCCTATCGATCGGCTCGAACTGTTCTCTGCCCTTAAAATTTCATCCTCTTCGAACCTTACGCCGCAAGGCTCGCGGCATGGCGAGCTTGATAGGTTTCGCCGCGCGCCATGATCGCCCACACCACGCGGGCCATCTTGTTTGCCATGGCTACGCTTGCCACGCGCGCTGGCTTCCTGGCGAGCAACGCGAGGAGGCGCGGATCCGCAGCCTCGGGCTTATGCCTTGCCCGTCGGATCAGAGAGGTCGCGCCGATCACCAGGAGCTTTCTCAGATTGCGTGTTTTAGAAATTCGCGGACACCCATTCCGCTAATTCGCGGACAGCGATTTCAGTAATTACGGGACAGTGATTCCGCTAATTCCCGGACAGTTTTTGGGGCGGATATAACGGTCGGTTCTCGGGAGCGCCGTTCTGGCATTTTGCCCTCTCATCATCGGTTGAGAGGGGCCATGCCAAGACGGAAGCAAGCGAGACGAACGACAGTGAAAGACCTACGATCGATCCTGCGCCTGACGCATGAGCAGGGCCTCTCGGTGCGTGCGGTGTCGGAACGGCTGAAGATCAGCAAGACTTCGGTTTCGACCTATCTGTTGCGGGCGCGTGAGGCTGGCATCTCAGGCTGGCCGCTGCCGCCGGGCTATGACAATGACGCATTGCTCGAGCGGCTTCTGTTTCGCCGGGTTGGCCGTCCGCCGCAGGATCTGGACGAGCCCGATTGGGCGATGATCTCGCGCGAGCTGAAGCGCAAGGGCGTAACGCTGACGCTTCTGTGGCAGGAATACCGCGCGGCGCACCCCGATGGTTATGGCTACACCTGGTTTTGCGACCGGTTCGGCGCTTTCCAGCGCCGGTCGAGCGCGACGTTCCGCAATCGCCACGAGGCGGGCGCGGTGATGCAGACCGACTATGCGGGCCACACCGTGCCCGTCGTCGATCCCGATACTGGCGTCATCTGCCAGGCTCAGATCTTCGTTGCGGTGTTGGGCGCGTCGTCCTTCACCTTCGCCCATGCCAGCTTCAGCCAGAAACTGCCGGACTGGATCGAGGGCCAGTGCCGGGCACTTACCTTCTTCGGCGGGGTAACTAAGGCGATCGTCTGCGACAATCTGAAGGCCGGCGTCGCCAAGGCGCTGTGGTTCGAGCCGACGCTCAACCAGACCTTCGCCGCCATGGCCGAACATTACGACCGACGATCCTGCCGACCCGCAGCCGCAAGCCGCGCGACAAGGGCAAGGTCGAGGGCGCGGTGCTGATCGTCGAGCGTTGGGTCCTGGCCCGGCTGCGCAACCGGCGCTTCTTCAGTCTCGGCGATCTCAACGCCGCAATCGCGGTGTTGCTGGAGGATCTGAACAACCGCCCCATGCGCCACGTCGGCAAAAGCCGCCGGGAGCTGTTCGAGGAGATCGAACTAACGGCCCTGTCGCCATTGCCGCCGGCGCCGTTCGAATATGCGGAGTGGAAATCGGCGAAGGTCCATCCCGACTACCATGTCGAGATCGACAGGACCTTCTACTCGGTACCGCACGCGCTGATCGGGCGGCGCGTGGATGTGCGGCTCACTCACCGGGTGGTCGAGCTCTTCCATGATCACAAGCGCGTCGCCAGCCATGTCCGCCGCTCGCAGCGCTGCGGCCATGTTACCGTCAACGAGCACATGCCCAAGGCGCACCAGCGCTATGCCAACACAACGCCGGCGAACCTGATCCGGCAGGCAGCCGGGATCGGCGCCAACACCGCCATCCTGGTCGAGCGGATGATGCGCGACCGTCCCCATCCCGAGCAGGGATACCGCTCCGCGTTTGGCATCCTCTCGCTGGCCCGTCGCTACGAGCGGGATCGGCTCGAGGCAGCCTGCGCGCGGGCACTGACCATCAATGCGATCACCTACTCCTCCGTCAAAGCCATCCTCAAATCCGGCCTCGACCGTGTGCCGCCCGCGGCCGAGCCGGTCAAGCCCACGCCATCGCACACCAACATCCGCGGCGGCTCCTATTATCAATGAAGGAAGGAAACCAACCATGCTGACACATCCAACCCTCGACCAGATGCAGGCTCTCGGCCTTGGCGGAATGGCCGCCGCCTATCGGGACCTGGCCGACCAGAGCAACGCCGACGATCTCAGTCGCGACGAGTGGCTTGGCCTGATGCTCGATCGTGAAGCCGCCATGCGTGCCGACAAGCGTCTGACCAACCGTCTCGCCGTTGCCAGGCTGCGCTTTGTCGACGCCTGCATCGAGAACATCGACTTCGCCGCGCATCGTGGGCTCGACCGGCGCAATACGCTGTCGCTGGCCCAGGGCGCCTGGCTGAAGGCGCATGAGAACCTCATCATCACCGGGCAGACCGGCACCGGAAAGACCTGGCTGGCCTGCGCCTTCGGACGTCAGGCCGCCCGGCTCGACCATTCCGTGCTCTACCTGCGCATGCCGCGTCTGTTCGAGGATCTCGCCCTGGCGCGTCTCGACGGCCGCTTTCCCCGTCTCATCGACAAACTGGCTCGGGTGCAACTGCTCATCTTTGACGACTGGGGCACCCACAGCCTAACCGACCAGCAGCGTCTCGATCTGCTGGAAATCTTCGAGGAGCGCTATCGCCGGAAATCGACGCTGATCACCGCGCAACTGCCGATCGCCCAGTGGCACGCCATGATCGGCGAGCCGACAATCGCCGACGCCATTCTCGACCGGATCATCCACAACGCCCATCGCCTCACCCTCGAAGGCGACAGCATGAGAAAGCAAAAAACACCGCCGCTCTTGACCGGCGCCGAAAACGGCGAAATCAATCGCAAATGAGTTCAACCAGGCAACCGAGGGCTGACCCCATCCTGCTGTCCGCGAGTTAGTGAAACTGCTGTCCGCGATTTAGCGGAACGACTGTCCCGTTTTTGCGAAATACGCACTCAGATACCGGTCGCCCATCTTGGTGATGTGCCCGAGACGGTCCTTTCCGCCGCTCGAGTTTTGCGAAGGTGTCAGCCCAAGCCAGGCGGCGAACTCTCGACCCGAGCGGAACTGTCCCGGATCGGCAACGGATGCAGCCAACGCTGTAGCCCCTACCGGACCGATACCGGGGATCGTCGACAAGCGTCGTGCGACGTCGTCGGTTCGTTGGAGGGCACTAATCGAACGGTCGATCGCCTGGAGACGAACATGGGTGTCGAGCACCTGCCCGCACAGGAGACCGAGAACCTGCGTTGCCATTGCCGGCACTTCCGGCGTCGCTTCCTTCGCGGCGATCTGGTGCGCCAGCCTGAGCGCCCGCTCCAAACCTTGGGGAATGTCGATGCCGAACTCAGCCAACAAGCCGCGGATCATGTTCACGAGTTGCGTGCGCTGCTTGACCAGAAGATTGCGTGTGCGGTGAAGCGACAGGGCCGCCTGTTGCTCGGCCGACTTCATCGCCACGAAGCGCATGGTCGGGCGTGTCACCGCTTCGCAGATCGCTTCCGCGTCCACCGCATCATTCTTGCCGCGCTTCACATAAGGCTTCACGTAGCTCGGCGGCATCAAGCGGACCTCATGGCCGAGAGCTCCGTCAGTTCTCGAGCCCACTGATGTGACGTCCCGCAGGCCTCGATCCCGATCAGGCAGCGCGGTAGCTTGACGAAGAACGGCAGAACTTGCGATCGGCGCAGTGCCTTGCGCACAACAACGTCTCCAGACGCGTCGACGGCGTGAACTTGAAAAATGCGCTTGGCCAGATCGAGGCCCACGGTGGTAATCTGCATGGCGGATGGCTCCTTTGCTCGGGTTGCCTGACAGCAAACCCACTGTGGCACTCAGATGCCGGGAGCGGGAGCCATCCACCTCATCTGCTTAGGTTTAAGTGGGCACTTAGTGAATGAAGTATCTGGCTATGGAGCGGCCGTCGACGGTGGAAGCGAGCACGTCCGTGGCTCTGCCGCTGCCGCCAGGTGCGGGCCGACAGCGGACGCGCCGCTCCTGGACGGTCGAGCAGAAGCTGGCGATAGTGCGTGAGGTGCAGGAGTCCGGTGATCCGGTGTCGGTTGTGGCGCGACGTCACGACATGAACGCGAACCACTTGTTCATCTGGGTGAAACAAGCCCAGCAAGCGCGATTGGGCCGAGCCAACCTCGCTGTCCGAGACCCCACCGATTGCCTTCATTGACATGGGTGTTGTCGGTCCCGGCCTGCACGATGTAGAGCCGGAAGAGTCGGCTCCTGCGCGATCGCACTCTGAAGTACCCGTTACGACCAGCCAAGCGGTGTCTACCGGTGGCCGGATGGAAATCGTCGGGGCCAACGGTCGGCGTGTGATCGTCGACCGCACTGTCGACGTCAGTGTCCTGCTGCGGATCTTGCAGGGGCTGGAAATGCTGCGATGATCCCGACAGAAGGCGTGCGTGTGTGGTTAGCCACAGGCCACACCGACATGAGATGTGGCTTTACTTGCGCTACGGGTGCAGGAGGTCCTCAAACACAATCCCCTTGGGGGCAACCTGTTTTGCTTCAGGGGGAAACGCGGAAATTTTTTGAAAGTCATTTGGCATGATGGCCAAGGAGCATGCCCGTTCACAAAAAGACTCGAGCGCGGCCGCTTCATATGGCCGACAGTTGAGGGTGGAGCTGTGACAGTATCTCCTGCACAGCTGAGTTATCGCTTGTCTGGCATAGACTGGCGCAACCCTCAGGAAACGTGGCGTGCAACTCGGGTTGGGTAGCATTTTTTTATTGAAAATACGATGGAATGTGATCCAATCGGCACATGACTTCGAAGCCGGTTGAGCTCCCCTCGGATCTTGCCAGCGCCTACGTGGCGCTGCTGGCTGAGCGTGAGGCGTTGCAGGCTGAACGCGATGTGGCGGTCGCGGATGCTGCCAACTGGCGGGCTGAAGCCGTCAACGCGCAGGCCATGCTGTCCGACACCGAGGCCCGGATTGCGTATCTCGAGCGACCATATCGCCCCTTGCATGTTCCAATGTCATGGCCCGAATCCTCCATGTTCATCGGCCTCTTGCAAGGTGCCTGGGCGCATCGCTTACGACGGACGCCTCGTTATTGCCGTTGATGAGTTCGGAACGCGCTATTTCAAGCGCATGTGGCGGCCCGGCGCCATTATCTGCTGGAATGCCTCAACCCCGACGGTATGTCACCATGCGACCTCTTGAGCGCCTCCAGAGGAGATGGATTGCCACGCTTGGTGCAAATCCTGGAGATCGTCGGCGTGCTCTTCGAGCAACCCACCTAGGCTCTCGCAATGATCGAGCTCTAACATCCCGCGTTCGCTCTGACGTGCCGTCGATATGTCGATCGCGAGGGGACATGGCTACTGCCATGCATCGCTTCCTGCACTTTGGGGAGCATGAGGTTTTGAGGAGCAGCCACGTTGCGGCCGACCAAACGGGCACTTTCTGTGGCGCGGTTCCGGCCCGCTCAGGGAGCCTCCGTAACCAATCGCGCCACAGTACCTCATGCTCTCTAGTTGTGGTAGAAACTAAATTTAGTCGGTTCAGCTTTTTCGCAGCGGAAACGTAGCCTCATAGGCTGGGAGGATTTTCGTCCGTATCTTATTTCGGATGAGCATCATCAGGAGGGCTGCCCAAAGACTCAAAGTAACTACTGATGACCTGATCGAACGGAGCCGGCTTCCGTAGCACTGGATCGAAACAAAGATTTAGCGTCTCGACTGTACATGCTACGGTGCTGGCGCTCTGGATGCGGTGCATGAGATGGAGCCGTTTTGAATCCCCGCGGTAGCAGTGACGTATGGATCTCAACAGGCGCGGCCAACTTTAGTTCGCGAAGATCGCAGACATACGTTTCGGTTATAACGAACGAAAGATTTCCTGCGCTTGTATTTCCTTCACATCCTGGTATACTAGGAAGTTGACATGGCCGAGCTCGTCGAGCCAGTCATTCGCGACAACTCCATCCCAAGTCTTGATCCAAGTCATGCATTATGACTTTCAAGAGTGTCCCTAACTCGCTTCAATACGCTGCGGATTCCGGCGACTCCAGAATTGCGCAATGCGATTAGCCCTGACTGACCATTGGCTCCAATCTTGCTAGTAATCTGATCTGCATACGCCCGCATCAAATCCTGATCGGGTTGAAAACTTGAAGGAGCCATGTAGCGGCCAGCCTCCATGTCACGACCGAGGATTTCCATTCCTTCGCGGAATGTGGACTCGCGCCTTCCAAGGTAGAACACGGAAGACGCGCCCATCACTGCCCACCGGATACCCGGACCCGCAGCAATCGCCCGATCGATCGCTTCGAGGCTGGCTACGCCTTCCGCCATCAGATACAAAATCTCTCTGAGAACCGCGTACTGAATGCGGTTAGCGATATAGCCAGGAATCTCTCGATCGAGTTCCACAACTTCGCATCCGATTAGACGATAGAAAGCCGTTGCGTCAAGTGCCGCCTTTCGGGCTCCGTCGCCTCCTGCAATTTCCACAAGAGGAATAAGGTAGGGCGGATTGAACGGATGGCCGATCAGAACGCGCTGAGGAGAATGCTTCGCTCGGCTTCTCAAGTCGGAGGCAAGAAAACCGGAAGAACTTGAAGCAATAACAACGTCTGGCGCCGTGCGAGCATCGATCTCAGCGATCAAATCAGTTTTCAAGTCGATATTCTCGGGAGCACTCTCCTGAACAAAATTCGTATTTTCGAGTGCTGTTTCGAGATCGTTTGTGAAATGTACACGTGAGGGTGAGGCCCCTTCCGCCATTCCGATTTCGATCAGAGCAGGCATTGCCTGATTAAGAGTCTCTTTGAGAAAGGTTTCCCCATCAGCGGCCTTGTCGTACACCACGATGTCGAGGCCAGCCCGCATGAAGTGCGCAGCCCAGCCGGCTCCGATTATACCTCCGCCTACACAGGTAACCTTCGCAACGTTGCGAGCGCTTTTCGTCTCAGTTTCTGACATCTTTTATCCTCGTTGAGCCGCACGCAGATGAATGAGAATGAGGACATCAGCTTCGCTTTGGAGGCGCGAAGATCGGAGAACAAGCTTTTCGACCCTGGCGCGAAGTGCATCTCAGCTTCCCCTCTGGCCCGGCATTCAATATCAAGAGTAAGGCGTCGAACCATGTCATATTGTTGGGTGACATGTGAATATTATGCACATATCGCGGCTGAATCAGCTTGCGCTTAACCCATTTTGAGGTGTTTACGGGCAAATTACGGAGAGCCGCGCGAGGCAGGCGACATTCTCTTGCCAGCAAGGCGTGCAAGAGAATTGGCGCGATCAAAAAATGCTGGCCGATGCGATCGCGACGATGCACGCTAGCTTGTCGTCGATCCGGCATTGATTGCCGCCGCCGTCAACGCATTGACGAGCGAGCGGATCAGTCAGTCAATCGCGTCAAGGCCTTCCGTTCAGCCGAGGCCTGACCGGCTACGAGCAGCGATGATGAACGCCGTCTGGCAAGCAGCTGCTGGACGCTAGTAGAGAACGGTTCCAATTCTCGGGGCTTGACTAATCCTGACGATCCAGGAGGATGAGCCGAGGTGTGTCTTGCTATGCCGTTTCGCGAGAATGGTCCTGTTCTTCTGGCCTTGGCCGCCGTTAGCGGGATGTTGGTGCAGCTGCTCCGAACAGCTACCGCATGTTAGTTGGTTCTGGCCCGGTAACGGGCCGCGTCATGCATTGGGCTCAAAACCCCTCAGCCTACAAGGCGGCTCTCACCGGAGGGACACGATCAGACAGCGAGGCTAACACCTACGTAAGACATCATCGCCCACGTCGAGCGAACCAAACGCTTTCTTCGCTCCATCTCGGAGTGGTCCTTGTTGCGACGGATATGTGAAAATGATACACACATCATATGAAGCTGCCACCCATGCAAGCGCTCCGATCATTCGAGGTAGTAGCACGTCTGTCCAGCGTCACTCGGGCCGCTGAAGAGCTTTGCGTCACACATTCAGCCGTCAGCCACCAAATCAGAAAGCTTGAGGAGTGGCTTGGTATATCGCTTGTTGAACGCATTGGTAGGGGGATTCGCCTCACCGAAGCGGGTGACCGCTACAAAACTAGCATCTGTGGTGCGTTCGAAAAGATAAATGCTGAGACGCAGTTGCTCAAGCGTCACGCAGCGCCCTCAATGGTGCGCGTCTCATGCCTCCCGATGTTTGCTGTAGCTTGGTTGATGCCCCGAATGTATGATTTTTGGGCAAAGTTTCCTGACGTGCATGTCGCAATCCAATACGACAGGTCATCCATTGCTTTGGACCCACTATCGGTCGATGTCGCCATTCGGCATGGAAATCCTGCCGAGTTTCCAGATTTCATAGCAGCGCCGCTGCTAGAGGGCACAGCCGTACCCGTTGCTTCTCCCCACTACCTACAGCGGATGAACTATAGAAGTCCTGCTGACTTCTCGAGGCTAAACTTATTGCACGACCAGGACAAGAGGTATTGGGGTCTGTGGTTCACCAAGGCCCTGGATGAAGTCCGAATCCCCGCCGGTCAGGCCGAATTAGGCCAAGTCTTTTCTGATGGGAATCTAACGTTGGCGGCATGTTTGGCCGGCGAAGGTGTCGCCCTGTTGCCGAAAAGTGTAATACTATCACAGCTGCGGGCAAAGACACTCGTGTCATTATCAATAACTGCGATTGAAGATGAAATCTCTTATATTCTTCTAACCCCAAAGCGCCGTTCGATATCGCAGGGCGCGCTGTGTTTTGCTCATTGGATTCAATCTCTTCCAGGGACCACAAAAATTGGAGTGCCAGGGACCTAAATTCCGTGGCCTTGAAAACGAACGACAAGGTGCGGTGGAATAACGTCCAAACCGCTTCACGTGAGAGCTTTTCCGGCGAAGAGCGATGTGACTCAGATTCAACTGTTCTTATCAAACTTTCACTTGTTCAACGGCGAGCGTCAGAGCAATAGGACGGCCTGCGCTATGACCTAAGATATCCTCACTGTCGGAGTTATCAATGAATCGTACGCCCTTCATCACCTGTGCCGTAACAGGTGGCGGTGACGTTGTGGGCAAAAGCCCGCACGTACCAGTAACTCCGTTAGAGATCGCAGACTCTGCACTGGAAGCCCACGAAGCGGGCGCGGCAATCGTTCATTTGCATGTTCGCGACCCGGCAACCGGTGTCGGGAGTCGCGATATCGGCCTCTTTCGAGAACTCGTCACGATCATCCGCAGGCGCAATACCGACGTAATTATCAATTTGACCGGGGGAATGGGTGGGGCAATTGTCTTCGGTCAAAACGACGCACCTTTGGCGTTCGCGGAGGGGACGGATTGCATAGGCCCGCACGAGCGTATGAAGCACATCATAGAGCTGAAACCTGAGATCGCTAGCCTGGATACCGGGTCACTGAATGTTGGCGACTCGCTTTACGCCACGACTCCGACTTGGCTGCGAACGATGGCGGATCAATACAAAAACGCATCGGTATTGCCGGAGATCGAAGTTTTTGAACTAGGGCACATTGAGCTCGCTAAGCAGCTTATTGGCGAGGGAAGAATGCCGCAGCCGCTGCTATTCCAACTCTGTCTCGGAGTTAAGTACGGGGCTCCGGCAACGCCCGACGCTATGCTGGCTATGCGGAACGCTCTTCCGGCAAATGCCGTCTGGGCCGGATTTGGCCTCGGGGCAATGCAACTTCCAATGGCTTCCCAAGCTGTTCTTATGGGAGGAAATATTAGGGTCGGATTGGAAGACAATCTTTATCTCGAACACGGAGTGCTAGCTACCAACGTACAACTTGTAGCGAAAGCCCGGCGCATGGTGGAGGATATGGGTGCCAAGGTTCTATCTGCTTCCGATACACGTGCAGCGCTTGGCTTGAAACCTCGATCATAACGCACGTGAGGGTCGCTCAGGCTTTGGACGACTATTGTCCATGGCGGTGGCCCAGGCATGCACGCCGTTGCATGGGAAGATGCTGGCCTTGCGACACCTAATGCGAGGCTACTTTTTGAATCCATAGACTGGTCAGAAGGAACTGGTGGATTTCACCCACGTCAGTTCTGACCTGCTCTCGCCCAGACTTGGTTGCTCTGCGTCGTCGCGTCGTCCGCTTGGCCTTTGCCCGACGCTTCAGCGTCTTGTTCTCAAGCTGCAGCCCATCTCCTTGTAAAGACCATAGTTAATGATAGAGCGACGTATCGATCAAAAACGTCGCGCATGCCCGGGGCGACCAAAGTCAGCAAGTGTTCCGTAATGGAGAAGTGGTTGCTTCCGCAATGTGGAACGGACGCGCGTCTCGCTTGCAGTAAGAAGGCATTTCAGTTCATTTTACTTGGGATGGAGCGAGTTATGAAGCGCAGACGTATAGCATAACAAAAGGGGTGCCAAATTTATTGGCGCCAAGGCTCTTATCAACTTTATGTATACGCACCCGGAAAGCTTACGCAGCATTTATGAAGAAGATGTTCTACGCGGTTCCTAACAAGAATGCGCTGGCGCTTCTTGATCCTAAATTCGCAGCAACACTCGTCACATCATCGGACAATTTGTCGAAGGTCGTGAAAGTGGACCCCGATTGGCTTAGCGCTAAACACTTTCACCCTTCATTGTGTTCCCACTCTGGTTTGTTGCTTAAACTCACATCGGGCTGACGTCCACCAAGGTTCACGCTGATCCCGATCCGAACGGTCTCTGCCGCCTAATGCGGTTATGTTAGACACAGAGAAGTCGAGCACAAGCCCGCGCTGTTATGATCTGACCCTATCGGTTATGACCGGAGAGTGGTCGGTAACTAATGCCGCGACAAGGTTCTTGAGCGCTGGTCGACCTGGATCAGTGGATGAAATTTATACCACCTGCAGAGCAGGGTTTCTATAGAGACGCACCTGCCGAATGTTGGGTTTCGAACGGAGAGATTTATCACTCACTGGTTCGAGACCCATTCGGCTATCCTGTATCCATCACATCACATCGATAGAGCACATCAGGACCGTGGAAGATGAAGCTCAGTGAATACGTAAAATAGATGCGACGGGCTTGGCGTCTCTCCTGAATGTAGGCGAAGTAACTCCTGCAGAGCTGGTGCGCCTAGCCCGAGAGGCTTATGAAGAGGTCAATCCTCGCATCAACGCGGTCATCGAGTTCTACGAAGATGCTGAGACCGTTGCCGGCGTCGGCGCGGACCATGGGCCGCACGATCAGCGCGGATACTTTGGAGCCGGTCACTCTCAAACTCTACGAACGAGGCTGGAATAAACCTCCATCGGTTTGGAATGAGGTAGATGAAGGTTTCCGGCGAATGCGTTTCCAGGTGGCCGAGGCAATCCATGCCTTCGACTGCTGACCCCCACCCAGCCAATCGTGCCCCCACCGCTGGCGGCATTTACAGTCTGACCCACCCAGCGATCTCCGCAGAAGAGTGGACAGAAAAAGCCTATAAGGGACAAAGTTCCGACGGGCTCCCGATCGGCCTTCAGATCGTCGGACGCTTAGGCGACGAGGCCACACTTGTCCGTGTCGCACGCGATCTGGAGGATGCCAGACCGTGGAGAGAACGGCGGCCAACGGTTCGAGCAGGAAATAGATGACTTAGCACGCGACGAGCAAGGTGGCCTTCGCGTTTCCGCTTTGCAGCCTTTTTTTAAACCGCAGCAGAACAAGAATGCAAAACGGTTCGGCAGTCCCATTGGGCTCGCGTCGGGTTAACCAGAACGCGCGGATTGCGGGATAACAAGTCTCGGCCCGCTCCGCACCGAAAGATTGATCGCGCGCAGATCGCGCGGCGGGTCGGCGAAGCTCTCGCCATGGTCCAGCTCGACGCCTACGGCAGCCGGATGCCCACCCAATTGTCTGGGGGACAGCAGCAACGTGTTGCCCTCGCGCGGGCGCTGGTCTTCGAGCCCCCCGTACTCCTGATGGACGAGCCCCTCGGCGCGCTCGACAAAAAACTTCGCGAACAGCTGCAGATCGAGATCAAGACACTTCAACAGGGTCTTGGCGTTACCGTCATCTATGTGATTCACGATCAGGAGGAAGCCTTGACCATGTCGGACCGCATTGCGGTCATGAGCGACGGTCAAATTGCCCAGATCGGCAGCCCCGCCAGCCTCTACGGCGAGCCAGCCTCTCCGTTCGTGGCGGATTTTATCGGCAAGATGAACTTCCTGCCGGTCGAATATGTCGGATCCGTGAAGCTCGGCCACCAGATCAGAGTCACCGAAGCCTCAACGCTTAATGTGACTCGGCCTCTCAACGGACATGCCCTGGAGGTTTCTCCCGGACTGTCGCTGCAGGCTGCCATCCGGCCAGAAAACATCTCCCTCGCCGCGCGTGGCTTGGGTGGCCCTAACGCCATCGCCGGAACCGTCAACACGTCGATATATCTCGGCACGCACCAGATTCTTCTAGTCGACATCGACGGACGCACCGCCCCCCTCTGCATATCCAGGCGCCGGCAAACCGGAACCTATCGGCATTCTCGCGCGGCGATGCGGTCGACATCTTGTTCGAGGCCGATGCCATTCATCTGTTTTCAGGCAAGGGCGACCGCCGATGAGCAGTCGGCATGTTTCTCCCATCAGTCCCGACCCCGCGCCACGTTTTGGGCGGCTCCTCTTAGTCACCGGAACCGGCGGTAGATATCCGCCGCTCTTGACGACTGTGCTGCTGCTGCCCATCCTTCTGCTTTTATTCTTTAGCTTTCTATACCCGGTTGGCCGCATGCTGGTCGGCAGCCTGTTCAACCCAGGCTTCACCCTCGACAACTACGTCCGCATGTTCACCGAACCGCTTTATCTGAAGGTTCTGCTGCGTACGCTCTGGATCGCATTGGCGACGACGGTCGGTGCCTTCGTGCTTGGATATCCGGTTGCCTTTGCCATGGCGCGGGCGGGGCGCCGAGGTTCGCGGCGGCCTGGGGTAGTTCCTTTGGAATGGTCCGTAGGGCGCCGTAGATCGGCAGGACCATGAACGGAAGCATCCTGAGCGGTTCTTCGATGATGCCGGTCCC
Source organism: Mesorhizobium sp. C372A (assembly GCF_030323245.1). Taxonomy (NCBI): domain Bacteria; kingdom Pseudomonadati; phylum Pseudomonadota; class Alphaproteobacteria; order Hyphomicrobiales; family Phyllobacteriaceae; genus Mesorhizobium; species Mesorhizobium sp. C372A. Next base: position 188,203 of record NZ_CP100475.1, read on the forward strand.
AATGAGGAGGTCGTTGAGGACGCGGCAAGCTCAGCCTCTGGATTGCCGCCTGCGTTCTGGTCCCGTTATGGACCTCGGTTCTTGTGCGCTCATATGCCTGGATCATTCTGTTGCAGCGCAGGGGCCGCCGGGCAGACTGAGCGGCAAGGTCACCTTGAAAAAGGTGTTGAAGATGGTCAACGTGACCCTCCGGAATGGCGAAACTCTTTCCGAGCAGGCTGAGATTCCGACTGGCGCCCCGGCGGCGCCGCTTTTGGGCCGGCGGAGGTGGAAGCCAAGTTCCTAACTCTCGTAACCCCCATTATCGGCGAGGCGAATGCCGTACGTCTGAAGGAAGCTCTTCTCAAGTTGGAGGCTCTTTCCGTCCGCGAGGCACTTGAATCATGCGTCGTGGCGTGAGCGTCGCGCATAGGTGCGGCGCCGGTAAATAGTCTGGCCTCCCTTCCGAAACCAATTAGCAAACAAGGCAGCAAGATGTCCACACAGAGCACGCAACCCAAACCCGTTCAAAAGGAATCTTCCGGAGGGGCGTTCTACGCCGGGCGCGGTGTCACCAAAACGCCAACGATTTCGCATGCCAAAGGCATCTTCTTCTGGGATACCGACGGCAAGCGCTACCTCGACGGGTCGTCCGGCGCGGTCGCCGCCAACATCGGCCATGGCAACGAGCGCGTACGCGACGCCATGATCGACCAAGCGAAGCGCTTTAGCTATGTCGTCCGTACGGCGTTCACCAGTGAGGCGACCGAAACGCTATCCAGGATGATCGCGGAGCTTGCGGGCTCGGGATTTGACCAGACTTTTCTTGTCTCCGGCGGTTCGGAGGCCATCGAAGCCACCCTCAAACTTGCACGTCAATACGCCGTGGTCACGGGTCAACCGAAACGCTCGAAGATCCTTGCGCGCATGCCGGGCTATCACGGCTCGACCCTCGGGGCCGCTGCGATCACCGGCGATCCGGATCGGGACCAGATGTTCGGCCCGATTATGCGGATAATGCCGAAGGTCCCGGCACCATTGGACTATCGTATCCCCGAGGGCTACGACGTCCACTCCTATGCCGACCACTGCGCGGACGAGCTCGAAAGACAGGTTCTCGCGGAAGGTGACGACACGGTACTCGCTTTCATCATGGAACCGGTCGGCGGCGTCGCCACCGGCGCATTGGTCGCGCCGAACAGTTACTATTCCAAAGTCCGGAAGATTTGCGACCGCTACGGTGTTCTGCTGATCTTCGACGAGGTGATGTGTGGTGCCGGCAGAACTGGAACCTTCCTGGCCGCCCATCACTGGCCGGACGCCCTGCCCGATCTCGTCGCCTGCGCGAAGGGCTTGAGCGCCGGATACACGCCACTCGGCGCCATGATTGCCCCTAACTGGATCGTCGACAAGGTTGTCGAATCTGGTGGCTTTTTGCATGGCCACACCTATTCCGGCAATCCCCTTTCATCGGCGATCGGAGTTGCGGTTCTCAGTGAGTTGGTGAACCAGAATCTGATGGAAAATGCCCAGCGCATGGGCGTCATCCTTCGGCAAAAGCTAAACGCATTGAAGGACCGAAGCACAACTATTGGCGATGTGCGCGGCATGGGGCTTTTGAACGCGGTAGAGATCGTCGAGGACAAAGCCACCAAGGCAATTTTCGCCGCCTCCAGACAGGCATCTTACCGCGTCTCCGAGATCGCCCGCGATCTTGGCCTCCATATCTATTCCCGCCGCGCGGCGAGCGGAAAGTTCGGGGAATGGTTCATGGCCGCTCCGCCGCTCATCATCAGTGAGCCGGAAATCGATCTCTTCATGGAGCTTCTCACAGAGACGTTCCGCATCTTTGAGCGCGAGGTTCAATGAAGCCCGCTCGTGATCCTGGCCAGACACAATCCACGTTGGGTGCTTTTGATGTGCAGGACCCCCAACCGCTACCTCCACAGGCTCGCATTGCCGTGACAACGCTGGACAATGACCTCATTGCAGCAGCGACCGCATGGCGCCGCGACTTTCACCGCCATCCCGAGCTTCTGTTCGATGTAGATCGCACTGCCGCACACGTCGCCGACCTCCTCCGCGGTTTCGGATGTGACCAGGTCGCGACCGGCATCGGTCGAAGCGGGGTCGTTGCAGTCATCCGGGGTGGAGACGCACCGGCCAGTCGCACAATCGGCATCCGTGCCGACATGGACGCTCTACCCATCCTTGAGACGACCGGGCTGCCTTATGCTTCGGCTACCAAAGGACGGATGCATGCCTGTGGGCATGACGGGCACATCGCGATTCTGCTTGGCACCGTGAAGCATCTAGCCTCTTCGCGCGCGTTTTCCGGCACCTTGGTGGCGATGTTCCAGCCTGCGGAAGAGGGGGGTGGCGGCGCGAAGGTAATGCTCGAGGACGGCCTCTTCGAACGCTTTGGTATCGAGGAGGTCTACGCACTCCACAACATGCCAGGAATGGACGTCGGTACCTTCGCCCTGTCGAGCGGCGTCATGCTCGCCGCATCAGACCGCTTCGATATCAAGATCCTCGGCAAGGGCGGACACGCTGCGCGGCCCACGAAACCATCGATCCGATCTCAATCACCAACACGTGATCAGCGCACTGAATACCATCGTCTCAAGGAGCGTCGACCCCATTGACCCGGTCGTGCTCTCGGTCACGTCGATCCACGCTGGCGATGCCTACAACGTCATCCCGTCCGAGGTCGTACTGAAGGGCACTGTCCGCACCTTGTCAGAGACCAACCGCGACAAGATCGAAAGCCGCGTCCAAGCCATAGCTACCTCCGTCGCAAAGGTGTTTGGTGCCGAGGCCGAAATCGAGTATCGCCGTGGCTACCCGCCGACCGTCGATCATCCCGTCCAGGCCCGCATTCTAGGTGACGCTGCGGTACGCGTTGCCGGAGATGCGGGGGTGCAGCGCGACAACGCACCTATAATGGCTGCGGAGGATTTCTCCTACATGCTGAAGGCCCGTCCCGGAGCCTTCGTCTTTATTGGCAACGGCATGACCGCCTCCCTTCACCATCCCGAATACGACTTCAACGATAACGCCCTGCCAATCGGCTTCGCGCTATGGGTCGATCTGGTGACCAGAGAATGAAACTAGCCTTGACGGCTGGTACATTCAACAAAGTAGACGTTTAAGGCCTGGGGAACGCCCGACTGTTGCCCGACACCTGCCTTACGATACCGAAGAGCGCGCATAGGCGATTTAAGTCTCGCGGCTGACTCAAACCTGCGAGTCGGGCTGGATGCATTCCTTCCAGACGCCGTTTTGCCATGTCCGATCCGAGCTAATTAAGTCGCGGAATCGATGTGGATTTGCGTCTGCCAGACATATGCACAGATCTTCCCGTCTTCGTTCCGCAGAACTGTTTGCCATACCGATATCTGCCGGCCCAAGTGAATCGGTCGGCATTCTGCGGTAACTCTCGCCCCAGCGCACGGGCGCACAAAATTCGTCTTGGATTCGAGCGTCGCCGTTTTCTGCGTCGAACCGAGATTTTGCAACGCCCCATCGCGCCGAGGCTGTCCGCAAGTGACATAAGTATTCCGCCGTGCACCCGCCAACAGAATTGATGTGCCGGTCCTCGATGTCGATATGCGCGGTGATACATTCCGGGGAGACCTCGTCGAGCTCAATCCGAAGAGTCTTCTGAAACCCTCGGGTCGGCATGCACCTGATGTCCTCGTCGCTCCAAGGCCCCGGGTCCGGATGGGATTAAACGTTGCTTTCTCGGTCATTGGCACTCCCCCTCACATAAGCGCTCAGCGTCAATTGCGGTGGCAAAGCCAGCCATAGCTAGAGCATAATCTGACCTGATGGAATCGCGAGGGATTCCCATCGGGGAGAATATCTGATTCATCATGTCGGCTGGGGATGGAGGCCAGCAGGCATGGTTAGAGCCATATCGGAGGATTTGCGTTGGCGAGTGATCGCAGCGGTTGAGAGTGGCCTGTCGCGGCGGGCTGCGGCGGATCGTTTCGGTGTTGCCGCGGCAAGCGCGGTCCGCTGGGTCCGCGAATGACGAGAGAGCGGCGCGACGCGGGCAAAGCCCCAAGGCGGAGACAAGCGCTCCCAGCGGATCGAAGCCTACCGGGATACGATCCTAGCGGTGATCGAAGGTCAGGACGACATCAACTGGTCGAGTTGGCTGAATTTCTCAGGTCGGAGCATGCGGTCGTGTTCGCGCCGAGCACGATCTGGCCGCTTTCTCGACCGTCACTCGATGACCTTCAAAAAAAACAGCGCACGCCAGCGAGCAGGATCGGCCCGACGTGCTCGCGCGGCGACGCGCCTGGTTCAAGGCCCAGCCTGATCTCGATCCCGAACGGTTGGTCTTTATCGACGAGACCGGCGCATCGACGAAGATGGCTCGCCTGCGTGGACGGGCAAAGCGGGGCATGCGGTGCCGATCTCCGATCCCGCACGGGCACTGGAAAACGACTACTTTTACAGGCGCATTGCGCCTGACGGGCATGACTGCGCCGATGGTCCTCGACGGACCGATGACGGGTGAATGGTTCGCCGCTTATGCCGAGCATGTATTGGCGCCTACGCTTCGAGTTGGTGACATCGTCATCCTCGACAACCTGCCCGCTCACAAAGTCGCCGCCGCCCGCCAAGCGATCGAAGCGGCCGGCGCGCGAATGCTCTTCCTACCGCCTTACAGCCCCGACTTTAACCCGATCGAGAATGCCTTCTCCAAGCTGAAGTCGATCCTCAGGAAAGCCGCCGCACGCAACATCCCCGAGCTTTGGGACGCAATCCGCGACGCCTTGCCACGCTTCACCGCCGAGGAGTGCTCAAACTACTTCTGCGCCGCAGGATACGAGCCTGAGTGATCAGATTCTGCTCTAGGCTCGGCAGGCTCTGATCTGAAGCGGAAGATTGATCGCCCGGCGGGTTGCCGCTGGCCGATCAATAAAAAGGAGGAAAGAATGGCCGGAGGTCGATAGGAATCGGCTGTAGCTCTTGAGAGCCTTAGCCGTGTTTGGTGCCTTGCAAACTTCAACAGCATCGGTGATCGTCGCGCGCGCTACCACCTTTCGCATCTCAGCCAACGCCACGCCCCTGCCCTTTGAGCCCGAGCATCTGCCGGGCCTCGTCCGGGGTCGCGATGTCGAAGGGACAAAAGGGTCAGGATGTCCCGCATCCGCGCCACTTGCTCTGCATTGGAGCGGGCGAGCGTGCCTTTCTCGAGGTAGAGGTTGTCTTCCATCCCTACCCGCACGTTGGAGCCCATGGTTGCGCCCATAGTGCATAGCCGAAACTGGTGCTTTCCGGGCGCAAGCACCGACCAGCGGTAATCCGCGCCGAACAACCGGTCGGCGACGTTGCGCATGTGGGTTATGTTGTCGGCATCGAGCCCGATCCCGCCGCTGAACCCGAAACCTGTTTGTATTATGAAGGGCGGCGTCGGCAGGCCCATTTCTGCGAAGTAGGCGACGTTGTACAAATGCCCCACGTCGTAGCATTCACATTCGAAGCGTGTGCCGCCGGCACCGACTTCCTTGATTGTCCGTGTGATGATCTCCTCGGTATTGGGATAGACCCGGGACGGTGCGCCCAAGAACAGCTCCTGCTCCCAAGGGTGCTGCCAGACTTCGAACCTGTCGAGGATCTTCTGCCGTCCGTAGGGGGAAAGCGATCCCATGTTGAGGGAGGCCCAGCTCCGGTTTGAATCGCAGGGCGGCCGCGATCCGATCTTCGACGGTTGCCTTTGGCCCGCCACTCGTCGTGATGTTTACGATCACGTTCGGCTCGCGGCGCACCCGATCGATTGCCAGCGCATATACGTCCGGATCCGGTGTCGGACGGCCGTCCTCCGGATTGCGGGCGTGGAAATGGACAATCGCGGCACCCGCCTCCGCCGCACCGATCGCCTCCTGGGCGATCTGTTCCCGAGTGATCGGTAAATATGGCGACATTGTTGGCGTGTGCGCCGCGCCTGTCACCGCGCACGTGATGATGACTTTGCGTCCAGCGGGCATGAAATCGCTCCAGTGATCTACTGGATGAATCTACTAGGAATGCAATTCAGCGCGCGAGCTGCGAAAGTTATTCCAAGCGGCGAAGATTTATGATCAGGTTCAAATCTCCTATATCATCACAATCCCGCCGAATACGGATCTGCATGTTTGGCCACCAAGCCGGCTGGGTCGGAGGCCAAGATTGGGGGGCGCCCGCGGCCGCCCCGGGCCCGAGCCTATGGGTAGGGCCTTGTGGCGACCGGTCGCCCTCCGGAACGTTGGAGACTCGGTGGTTGCCTTATTGCATGTGGCGTTGGCACGATTATATCGTGATCCAGATGATCCCGGGCCGCGCCACGCCGGTCATCGCCGCCACGGCCGATTTCTTGCGCCCGATCGTTATATATGGCAGGCCCGCAGCATCGCGCGTGGGTCAAAGAAGTTCCTGTTGTCTACTACCCGCGTGCGCCCTTTGGCGTAGTAGCAAATTGACGCCTGAAGGCGGTGCAGAAGTTGGAGGTGTGAGCATAGCCTACCTCGAAGGCAACCCGTTTGAGGGAGGTATCGCCCGTCTCCAGCAGCAAGCTCGCCCGCTTCATTCTGCGCTCGGTAATGTATTGGGCGTAGCTGCTGCCCGTTGTCGGTATGTGCCGGTCGCTTCGCTTCCGTCGGCACGCTCAATACGGAAACTGCTTCCGTCGTTCAGGCGGCGAACAAATTCATCCGTGTTGATCAATTGTTGCCCTCATCGGCGGCTCACACAACCAATGAGGACCCCATGTGCATTGTGCCTTGCGTTACGTACGGCGGGTACGCCGCTCGCCGAACATAGAGATAACGTCTCCCCTTCTTGTCGACACGACAAGGTTTCAATCCATGCGACCGCTAGGACGTCCGCTGAATGGTTGAGGAGGGCCGATGAAACATCGCTCCATCCCGTTATTCCAGTGGCAGTACTTTTACGGCTAAAGTGTGGGAGCGTCAGGCGGCCATGGTAGACGTTGTGCCGTCTGCAGATGCTCCCAGCGCGTCGGACGTCGCGGGACTATTCTGCTTGCGGAGTGCCGACGCAGATTGGCCGAGTTGGTAACGTTGGCCGTGGGCAAACGTGCTTCAGAGTGCGATCGACGGGAAACATCAAACGACGGGGCCCGGAGCGGGATGGGCACTGCTTGTGCTCTGATGTCCGGTTGATCGTAATGTGAACTTTCGGTCGTTATGACAGGCGCGGTTGATTGACCAGAGTCCACCAAGGAGGGTTTGCATGACGCATAGCGCAACGACGCAGGTCTTGGAACGAGGCGCCGGCAAAGCTTGGAGCAAGCCCGGCCGGTGCGTTACGACGTAATAGCTTCCGAGCCAAATTATCATGCCCCGCAAAATGATACGAGACGCCGCATAATAGTTCTTGCCTTCCCAGGCTCTTCGTTTCCTTGGATGGTCGCCGCCAGAACAAAAACGAGGGATCGCTCCGATGCCTAAAAGACGCCATCTCATCAGAAGCGGCGCAGAGCAAACCGCCTCCCGCCGGCACGATTAACTGGCCTATCCGCTGAGCCACACAGTCCAGCCCTCAATAAGGCCGCCTTACTAAGCTGGGCATTGCGGCCACGGGAACACTTCGCAGGCCGATATGAAACTCCGCAATCGGATTTGCGGTACCGACGTAAGAAATAGCCTCTAGGATTTACATCATGCAAAAAAAAACTGTCGACACCCTGGTCGTGAATGGGGACGTCTTCACTGGAGACCGGGATCAGCCGCACTATCGACCCGGTGCCGTCGCCATTAAGGATAGCGTCATTGTGGGCGTTGGTCCCGAGTCCGAAATATTGTCCGTTTATGAGAGCGCCCAGAAGATAGATGCTCGGGGCGCTTTGGTGCATCCTGGCTTCATCGAGACGCACCTGCATATGACAGCCATGGCCTATCATGGCGCTCCTTTTTCACCTCATAGTACTGCCGCAACCAAGGTGAATTATTCCACGCTGAAGAGTGCAACCAACCCGACAATTACTGCTGCGTATACTGCGGCAGCTGCGTGTTCGATGTTGCAGCGCGGGTTCACGCTATTTTTCGAAGCTGGCACGGTTTTCGAGACGGATGCCTTTGCCGAATCTATGACCAAGTGCGGAGTCCGCGCGATGGTCTCCGCCCCATTCGCTTGGGACGACTTGTCGACTTATGAGGAACTCTGGCCACACATGATGCCCGATGCTCTGAAAAGGCGCGCTCCCGCCGATGCCGGCCGCGTCATTGATCAGTGGAAGCACGAGATTGCCCGAAACAAGGACGAAAACGCACTGGTACACGGATATGTCGGACTTTACGGAGAAGCTACAGCCACGGACGAACTCACGCGAGAAGCCGTGAAACTGGCGGCTGAATCAAAAGCCATTTTTTGGCAGCACCAATCATTCAATGCCGAGTTCGATGTCGAAGAAAAGAAAAAGTGGGGCGATACCGGTGCAGTACGTATGGACAGGCTGGGCGCCCTGAATCCCAACACAACGCTGGCGCATATGAACGTCCTATTTGAAAAGGATATTGAGCTCATTCTACTAAAAAGGCCCGGTCTGTCGTGGTGCCCCAACAATGCGTTAGGTTACCGAATAACCCCGCCGAATAAATGCTGGTTCCCGTATCTCTACAAAAACGGGGTAAGCGTATCGCTCGGCGTCGACACAACCGTTATCCATCCGATCGGGATCGCTGGGCTTCTCAGTCTTTATCTTTCCGCGTCATTCGGAGAACGACTAAACGACGCTGATCCATTCTACATGCAGACGATCGACGCGGCGAACAATGTGGGTCTCGGCGACAGGCTTGGCAGTCTAACGGTCGGCAAGCGCGCGGATGTGGTGATCAGGGAAGCTCGCGACATTACCCACCTGTCCTGGCGTGACGACACCGGAATCTTGCTGTCGCTGTCGTCATCGATGATCCCGGTCGATACTGTCATAATCGACGGCAGGATTGTGATGGAGAAAGGCCGCCTCACCACGATGGATCAGGATGCGATTCTCGCCGAGGCGGTGCTCCAGCGCGATCTTCTGGCAGCAAGTCTGTCTACCTGAGCTCTCTAAGAGTCCTCTCTGATTGGGGTGGTTGAGGTCAAGGTGCTCCTGTACTTTTTTCCTGGCCGTTCCGCAGGTCACTCGCTTCTCTTCGCGGTCGGCGCCTTGGCCGCCGCATGATGGGGTCAGGAGAGCGAGGTGTCTCAATCTGTTTCACGACCTTGCCGGGTTTAGCGGCAGGTTCGGGTCTCTCAACGAGATCGCCTCGCCCATCGTCCCCACGGAACGATCTGGACATCGCCCGTTCGGGCGAAAGCTCCTTTCCTAACTCCTTCGATGTTTGCGGCGGGTTCACGCCGCCGGGGTAGCAATTTCCTTTCCAACGCGGAATTCGGTGGCGTCGGCCCACATCCGGTGCAGGATGACCGCCAACTTACGGGCCACCGCCACACCGTGGTGCGGACCAACGCGAAGGTGACCCCGCTCCAGGCCGTCCTGCGGTATCGCGATTTGCTCGAGGTCGAGAGCCTGTTCCGCGCCGCCAAGGCAACCTTCAATACCCGGCCGATCTTCCACCAATCCGATGCCGCCATCCGCGGGCATGTGTTCTGCTCGTTCCTGGCGCTCGTGCTCAGCAAGGAACTGCGCCGCCTCTGCCGGGCCAAAGGCCTGACGCCCGAATGGCAGCCGCTCCTACGCGATCTCGACCGCCTCCAGGAAGCCACCATCGAAAAGGATGGTCGCATCGTCACAACCAGAACTCACGTCACGGGCCAAGTGGGCAACGTCTTCAAGGCAGCTGGCATCGCTCTGCCACACAACCTCGACGAACAACTCGCCTGAGATCACCCCCAAAATGTAGTGGTAACACGCGCCGGCGCGCGCCTACCATGCTGACTTAATGACATATTCTTAAAGGCGGTGTTTAAGTCGGGCAAGGATATCGAGGATCAGCTAAACATTCCCAATGGCCATATCAATCACGGGGACATGTCCCTTGATCAGATGTTCTTTATGCGGCCGTGCCTCACTATTCGGACTATCGATCGCCTATCAAAGGTCGCTATCAATACGGAGCGTCGTGTCATCCCGGAGGCGGTGTCTCCGGCGTGCCCGGCCATAATGCATCGCGGGAAATTCTGAAGGATCTTGGGAAACGTCCGGCGCGCACGGCATAAGGTGGCGTTCGGAACCCAGCGGTTACTAACCATATGAGGAGGTCGTAACGACGACCTGGCGATTTTTCGATGTTCAAGCTGATATCGGGCGAATACGCATCACGCAATCTGGACCGAGATCGACAGCAAGGTGGTCGAGCGCTCCATCCGTCCGATCGCGCTCAACGCTCAACCGCAAGAATGCGGTATTCTCAGGCTCAGAGCGGCGCCGAACATGGGCCATCATCGCCTCGCTGATCGAAACCTTGCAAGCTGAACGGCGTTTAGCCGCTCGTCTATTCGCCGACGTCTTCACCAGAATCGTCAACGGCCACCCCAACAGCTAGATCGACGATCACCTGCCGTGGGCCTACATCAAAAGGCTCAAGGCCGTGGCCTGACAACACCGGTTACTCTTAACTGGAGCCGGCGCCTATCCTGCGTCAAGAACGGCGCTGAGAAATTGTCGCGTCCGTTCGTTCTGTGGGTCGCCGAAGAGTTGATTTGGTGGACCCTGTTCAACAATTTTGCCGCCGTGGAAAAAACAGACGCGATCGGAAAATTCCTTGGCGAAGCCCATTTGGTGTGTGACCATCAGCATGGTGAGGTCATGCTCCGCGCCGAGGTTGCGTATGACGTTAAGTACTTCCCCGACAAGTTCCGGATCCAGCGCCGACGTCACCTCGTCGAACAACATCACCTTGGGCCGCATCGCAAGCGCGCGGGCGATTGCCACTCGCTGCTTCTGCCCGCCCGAAAGCTGGATAGGAAAATGATTTTTCTTATCGCCAAGCCCTACCATACCAAGCAGTTCAGTGGCTCGCGCCTCTGCCTCATTCTCAGCTAGGCCAAGCACTGAAATAGGCGCCGCCATGCAGTTTTCCAGCGCCGTCATGTGAGGAAAAAGATTGAAATGCTGGAACACCATCCCAATCTTGCCACGCACACGCCTGACATGACGTTCATTCGCCGGCACAATCCGGCCATTCTTCTCCATGTGCGTGAGGGGCTCGCCATCAACCCAGATCACACCCTCGTTTATGCGTTCCAGCGTCATCAACATGCGCAATACAGTAGTCTTCCCCGAGCCCGAAGGACCGACGATGCAGACCTTCTCATTGCGCGCAATGTCGAGATTGAGCTCGTTCAGCACAGTCAGCGGGCCGTAGCGTTTTGTGACGTTCTCGAAGCGGACCATAGGCTTGTTCACAGCGGACCTTTATCCTAAATGGTAACGACGGTTCATCCAAAAGCTGACGGCTTGCACGACCGCAGAAGCCATCAGGCTGAACACCAGGTAGAACACTCCAACGAGGGTAATCGCCTCGATATAGCGGTAGTTCTCGGCACCAAAGTTCTTTGCCTGTTGAAGCATCTCAAGAATACCAATTGCCGCGAGGATCGGCGTTTCCTTGAACAAACCGACAAAGTAATTCCCCAAGCCGGGCACAATTGGCGGGATCACCTGCGGAAGGATGATAGTGAGCCACGTCCGTTGCCGCGACAGATTAAGGGCTGTGCAAGCTTCCCATTGCCCGCCGTCTACATTCTCGATGCCGCCTCTGTAGACCTCTGAGCAATAGGCTGCGTAGTGGATACCGAGCACAGCTATGCCAGCCGTCCAGGCCGAGATAACAATGCCCACTTGTGGACCAACATAATAGACGAAGAACACTTGGAGCAGCAGCGGAGTCGAGCGAATGAATTCAACGATCTCCCCCATTACTCTTGACACATGGCGGTTTGGCGACTGGCGAATGAGCGCGAAGATCAGACCAAGCACCAACGCAATGGCAAACCCGAGGATCGTTGCTTCAACAGTAACGATCGCACCGCGATAGAGATAAGGCAATGCCTCCCAAACGATAGACCAGTCCCAAACTCTCACACTAGTGCCTCCCGCACGAAGCCGCGCGAAAAGCGGCGCTCTAACAAACCCTGGAGGGGGGTGATGACGCTGCGCGCGATGAGGTAATAGCCAAACAGCGCCACGGCAAAAAGCAGCAGGTAGTTCCCTGTGGCATCGGCCGCCACCTTCGTGGCGGTTGTGAACTCGGTTATGGTGATAAAGAAAATGAGCGAGGTGCCTTTAAGCAGTGAAATCAGCAAATTGCCCCAGGCTGGCAGCGCGGCGCGGATCGCTTGAGGTAGTATGATGCGGCGCATCATAGTCGTGCGCTTGTAGTTCAGTGCCGTTGACGCTTCATATTGTCCTCGGTCAACGCCCTGAATGGCGGCGCGCAGTAGTTCGGCCCCATAGCCGGAGACATTAGTGCCAAGGCCCAAAATTGCCACGGTCCAAGGCGATAAGAAAACATTGAATACTGGCAAGACAAAGAACCACCAGTAGAGCTGCACTAGAAGAGACGTTCCGCGAAAGAATTCTATGTATGCAATGCCGAACCAGCGCAGCTGCCAATGACTGGAAACCCGCAAAAGGCCTACGATTAGGCCCAGTGCAATCGCTACGAGGGATCCCGCGAAGGTCAAGATGACGGTTACCATGGCACCCCTGGCGAGCGCCGCAATACTGAAATCGAGCATCTGATTGCATTCTTCCTTGCAGTTCTGCCTGACCGCCTTCCGACGCCCGGAAAGCGATCAGGCGCAGAACGCCGCCTCGGTTTCGCTTCAACCTTTGCAGAGATCAGCGGTTTTGGCGTCGCCTGGCAACAGCGACTTATCATACCCGTCATTGCCAACCGCCGTTAGCATCTCAGCCGAGCCGACGTATTCCTTCAAAGCCGCGTTGAAGGCGTCGACCGAAGCGCGATCATCGAGCGGGAAGGCGACAGCGGGAAACCCCGTCTGGTTGGGTTTGGAGGTTGAAGTGGCCAGCTGAAGCTTTTCATCATTGTGAATAGCTTTCTTCAGACCCAAATAGTCGCCGACCCCAGCATCAACTCGACCGGCCTTCATAGCCTGAATAATCTCCGCATAGCCTGGAACCTGCATGATTTGTTCATCCGAGATGCCGGCGTCACGCGCATTCTTAAGAGATGCGAAGGCAGACCCCGTCACAACAGTCGCACCCTTGTCACGGATGTCTTCCAACGAAGTCAGTCCCTTTGGATTGCCTGCTGGCACGACCAGCGCATCTGTGACAGCAGCGTACGGTTCCGTGAACAACACGTTTCGGCAGCGCTCAGGCCGGACATACATGCCGTCAGAAATAAGATCGAAGCGGCCAGCTTGCAAACCGGGAATCAGCGAGCCCCATTCGGTCACGACCGGTTCGAACTTGGTAGCGCCGAGCTTTTTCAAAACCGCTAGCACAACCGTATTGCCTATGCCTTGCGGTTCGTTGTTGTCTCCAGAATAGGCCCAAGGCGCATCGTTAGAGTAGCCGATGCGGATTGGCTCCCCTGCTTTAATCTTGTCGAGCAACGAGTTTGCCGCGGCGGGTGCGGCCAGAGAGCCTGCTACAACCGCTGCCGCACTCAGAGCAACTGCGCCCTTCAGCAAAACATGCCTGAAGAAACCATTCCCGCCTTCGATGCACGGCCACTTTTTCATCTTAATTCTGCCTCTGATTGGGCTGTCATGCCGGAAAAAACCCCAATGTGACGAGAAATCGGAAGGGGCTATCGTTTTCCTTGTACGAAATGTTTTTGCCTATGCCGAAACTCTGGGCGAGATTGACGCGCTAATAAAACGGTTGTCAAGAGGCGTCTAATGTTTTTTGTTTGGTCCGCACTCAGTGTGCTTATCCGTAAGACCTTATGTCCTTTCCGGTTGCCGGCTGTGAGGTGGTTCGCCCTACACTGGCAGTGGTTGAAACGAGGGTTGCTCATCGAGCCTATCCTCATGCCGGGAGGACGAACCATGGAAGAATATAGCGAAGTTTTTGTAGGATTGGATGTTTCGAAGGATCGGCATGCTGTTGCTCTCGCCGAGAGCGGGCGTAACGGCGAGGTTCGATATGTCGGAGAGATATCCTCCCATAGTGCGTCAGTGCGCCGCCTCGTCCGCAAGATCGGACGCCCGGGTGTACGATTGAGATTTTGCTATGAGGCTGGACCCACCGGATACGGTCTGAAGCGGGAGATCGAAGCGCTTGGCTACGAGTGCGCCGTGATTGCTCCGTCTCTGATCCCGCGCAAGCCTGGTGATCGGGTCAAGACGAACCGCCGCGATGCCGAGAAACTTGCCCGGCTGTTCCGTGCCGGTGAGCTGACGGAGATCTGGACACCGGACGCTGCTCATGAGGCTATGCGTGACCTGATCCGCGCCCGCGAGGCTGCGGTGAAGGATCGAACCCGCAAGCGGCAGGAGATTCGATCCTTCCTGTTGCGACATGGCAAGATTTATTCGGGCCTGAAGGCCTGGGGAACAAAGTATCTCAAATGGCTGCATGGACTGAGTTTCTCATACCGCAGTCAGGACGCTGTCCTGCAGGAGTTGATCCTCGCAGAGTCGCAGTGCCGGGAAAGAGTAGCACGCCTGGAAAAGGCAATCGAAGACGGCCTGCTCGACTGGCCACTCGCGCCGGTAGTCGAACGCTTGCAGGCTTTGCGTGGGGTCCAGCTCATTTGTGCGGCTACCTTCATGGTCGAAATCGGCGATGTACGCCGCTTTGCCAACCCGCGACAGCTGATGGCTTATCTCGGACTTGTCCCCTCGGAGCGCTCGACCGGAGACGCCGTGCGACGGGGCGGGATCACCAAGGCTGGCAATGCCCGAGTGCGCCGCGTGTTGGCTGAAAGCGCCTGGACTTACCGCTATCCGGCCAAATTGGGGAAAAGAAAATACTTCGAAAGCCGCCACCTGCCTGAAGAGGCTGGTCCTCTCTTACAACGGGCGTCGGCATTGCCGGCCACAAAGCGGTGCCGGGAATTCCCCATTCAATGCCACGTCCCCGCCGATGGGCGCGATGATTGTGTTGATTATGTCGTCGCGACCGAGGATCAGGTTCCTGCCTGCTGCTCATCCGCTCGGGCGCGCCCACATGAAAGCAGCGAGTTCCCGAGCTATTGCGGTCACAGCCACGGTGCTGCGCTTGCCATGCGCGATCAGGGCCCTGTAGCGCTTGGTCAAGCGCGCCTGTGCGTTCCAGGCTATGTCTCGCACGACAGCTCGTTATGCCCGTCGTCGGCGAGCCCGATCAACATCCCGACGCCGGCAATGCCCTGGCGCGTCATCCCGAACTCGGCCAGGTGGCCGCGCAGCGCGTTCACCAGCATGGTCCGCTGTCGGACCATAAGCTCACGAGCTCGATGCAACATCAGCACACTTTGCTGTTCCTCGCTCTTCACCGGAACGAAGCGCATCGACGGCCGCGTGACCGCCTCGCAGATCGCCTCCGCGTCCATCGCGTCATTCTTCTGCCGTTTGACATATGGCGTCACATAGGAGGCTGCCATCAGCCGGACCTTATGACCCAGCCCCATGAGAACGCGGGCCCAGTCATGGCTCGTTGCGCAGGCTTCAATGCCGATCAGACATGCCCGGTAAAGACGCAAAGAATGCGACGACATCGTCGCGACGCAACTTCCGGCGCACAACCACCGCGCCCTCCGCGTCCACGCCGTGCACCTGAAAGACGTGCTTGGCGACATCCAGACCGATTGTGCTAACCTTCTCCATGGACGGCTCTCCCTCATGTGACCTTCAACAGCCACACTTTGGCACATTGCGACGCCGGGAGCGGATGCCGTCCACCACATCAGGTCACAGGGAACGAAGTGTCTGGTAAGGCAAGGTCTATCGAGGGCCATCTCGCATGGGATTTGGGCTCCGAAGCCGTCGTAAGGCACTGGCCTTGCCTGCGTTAAGGTTTATGGGCGCCTCCTTCCAAGACACGTTTCATGGCCGGAAGAGTTGCTGGAGATCCCGATCCAGTATTTTCTGTCAACATCTATTACCTCGTGACGCGCTGCGCGACGCCTCTTAGAGCCTGACCCGAAACTCGGGATTGGCGTGGAAGCGGTTGAGTGGCCCCGTCCGTTGTGATTCGCTTGAGTTGTCTAGACTTGAACGGGATCACAACATGGGTTGGACGGAGACCACCCGCCGGCGATATTGCCGCGCGGGGCAGCGGGATGCAAACGCGTTGACGGACAAAGAATGGGAGTTGATCGAGCCGTTCCTGCCGGGAACGAAGGCAACGGGACGACCGCGGACGACAGAACTTCGGGCGGTCGTGGACGCGCTCCTCTACATCGCCTGGACCGGCTGCCAGTGGCGGGCATTGCCGGACCGGTTCCCACCGGTTTCGACGGTTCAGCGCTATTTCTATGCCTGGCGGGACAACGGGCTGTGGAAGACCATCAACTTCCACTTGGTGGCTGCGGCACGCCTCGCCCTCGGTCGCGAGGCGAGCCCGAGCGCCGGCGTCATCGACAGCCAATCGGCAAAGACCACGGACGTTGCCGGTTTGCGTGGGTACGACGCCGGTAAGAAGCTCAAAGGCCGCAAGCGCCATATCATTACCGACAACGAGGGGCACTTGGTCGGGCTGGCGGTGCATACGGCCGACATCCAGGACAGGGATGGGGCAGTCGGCGTCATCGCCTCCATTCGACGGCTTTACCCCTGGTTGCGCCATCTATTTGCCGACGGCGGCTATGCCGGAGAAAAACTGACGCAGGCTCTGGCCCAATCTCGGCACATGGACCATCGAAATCATCAAGCGCTCCGACACGGCCAAGGGCTTTGAGGTGCTGCCCCGCCGCTGGGTCGTCGAGCGGACCTTCGGCTGGATGACCCGATGGCGCCGCCTAGTGCGCGACTACGAGCAGCGCATCGACGTCTCTCACGCAATGATCCTCGTCGCAGTGGGCGGCAATCTGATCCGCCGAAACGCTCATCCGTGATTTTCAAAACAGATGGGGTGATTGGGGTCTCGGCCGACGCCGGAAGAGGGCGGCTGCTCCTGTCGTGATGTGAGAACGTGGTCGATGTGGAATCGCCACAAACATCGGGAAGGAGCAGCCATGAAGTACTTTGCCGGACTGGACGTGTCTTTGGAAGAGACCGCGATCTGCGTCGTCGATGAGAGCGGTCGCATCATGAAGGAGGCGCGAGCGGCGAGCGAGCCGCAGGCTTTGGCCGAGGCATTGCGTAAAGTCGACCTGGTGCTGGAGCGGGTCGGGCTGGAA
The DNA here is from genome assembly GCF_030323245.1 of Mesorhizobium sp. C372A. Taxonomy (NCBI): domain Bacteria; kingdom Pseudomonadati; phylum Pseudomonadota; class Alphaproteobacteria; order Hyphomicrobiales; family Phyllobacteriaceae; genus Mesorhizobium; species Mesorhizobium sp. C372A. The sequence continues at coordinate 205,440 of NZ_CP100475.1, forward strand.
GCCTGTTCACTGACGGCATGGCTTCACGACGGATTGCGCGCCGAAGGGCTGCCGGCGATCTGCATCGAGACGCGGGCTGCCAATGCGGCCATGAAGACGATGCCGAACAAGACCGACAGGAACGATGCCCGCGCGCTGGCGCAGATCATGCGCACCGGCTGGTACCGGCAGGTGCATGTGAAGAGCAGACAATGCCGGCTGTGGCGCTCGTTGCTGGTCGCCCGCCGGACGGTTCTCAACGAAATGCGCACGATCGAGAACGTGGTGCGTGCCATGCTGCGCGAAGCCGGCGTCAAGCTGGGCCTGCCGTCGCGGTCCGCCTTTGCCGGGCGGGTGCGCGAGCTGGTCGGCGCCGACGCCGAAGTGATGGCGATGGTCGAGCCGCTGCTTGCGATCCTCGGCGCCATGCTCAAGGAGTTCGCCCGGCTGACCAGGCAGGTTCTCGACATCGTGCGCAAGGAGGAGGTCTGCCGGCGGCTGATGTCGGCGCCCGGCGTCGGCCCGATCACGTCGCTCACCTTCCGCGCCACCATCGACCGGCCGGAGCGGTTCGGCTCCAGCCAAGCGGTTGGGGCGCATCTGGGGCTGACGCCCGCGCGCTACCAATCGGGTGAGACCGACATCCAGGGCAGGATCAGTCGCTGCGGCGACGAACTCGCCCGCACGGCCCTCTACGAGGCAGCGCATTCGCTGCTCGTACGCTCGAAGAAATGGTCGAGCCTGAGGGCATGGGGCATGAATGTCGCCAAGCGCCGTGGCATGGCGCGGGCGCGTGTGGCGGTGGCCCGTAAGTTGGCGGTCATCCTGCACCGGATGTGGGCCGACGGCGGCCAAGGCGCCGACCGCGAAGAGAAGCGAGTGACCTGCGGAACGGCCAGGAAAAAAGTACAGGAGCACCTTCACCTCAACCACCCCAATCAGAGAAGGCTCTTAGCTCGTTTGACATCCTCGACATGGATCGATTGATCCTCAGCTGTTTCCTGCTCGAACTGTTGGCTGCCGATCTCGCCACGGTCTGGCCTCCTCCAGATCGCGTGCGACACGGACCAGTGTGGCTTCGTCGCCAAAGCGACCGACTATCTGAAGGCCGATCGGCAGCCCGTCGGCACTTTGTGCCAAAGGCAAGGATACTGCAGGTTGTCCCGTGATATTGAATATGGGTCGATGGCAGCCCATGTAAGCCTTTTCTATCCACTCTTCTGCGGAGACCGCTGAGTGGGTCAGACTGTAAATGCCTCCATGCGGTGGGGGCACGATTGGCTGGGTGGGGGTCAGCAGAATGTCGAAGGCATGGATTGCCTCGGCCACCTGGAAACGCATTCGCCGGAAACCTTCATCTACCTCATTCCAAATCGATGGAGGTTTATTCCACCCTCGTTCGTAGAGTTTGAGAGTGACCGGTTCCAAAGTATTCGCGCTGATCATGCGGCCCATGGCCCGCGCCGACGCTTCGAGCGAACTCGCGCTGAGATCGGAAAAGAGGAGAATTATCCGAATGAACTCTTCGAAATCAAACGGCGGCTCGATCTCCGTCACTTGGTGACCCATTTCCTCCAGAAGTGAGGCGGTCGAGTCGACCGCATGCAGGACTTCCGGCTCCAGATCGAGCTTGCCCCATGTAGTCCTCGCGACCCCGACCCGCAGAGTGCCGGTGGGCTGGGAAAGTTCCTCTACATAGGGACGGTTTGGCTGGACAATGACAAACGGATCGCCCGGATGGGGCCCAGAAAACACGTCCAGGGCGGCAGCCATATCGCGCACAGTCCGGCAGAGAACAAACGATCGAGAAAGGCCGCAATTTGCATCCTGCTGATCCGGGCCGCCGGAAATGCGTCCGCGGGAGGGATTAAGCCCCACAACACCGCACCAAGCTGCGGGCCCACGTGTCGACCCGCCAACGTCGCCGCCATGCGCAATCGGAGTGATACCGGCGGCCACCGCCGCTGCGGATCCCCCGGACGAGCCCCCCGCAGTGCGTTCCAAATTCCATGGATTGCGCGTGATGCCATGGAGAACGCTTTCGGTCGCCCCGGATATCGCTAGCTCCGAAGTTGTTGTTCTTCCGATGGTGCGGAGCCCAGCGGCCTGGGCACGACGGAAAAAGAAGCTGTCGGTGTCGGAGCGATGGCCTTTGAACAAGCGGCTTCCTCTTTCCTGCAAGCGGCCAGCTTCAGTAGGTCCTATATCCTTGCGAAGAAATGGCACGCCGTTGAAAATTCCGGAGTTCGCGCCGGGAACGGTCTCAGCATCTTCGTAGAACTCGATGACAGCGTTGATGCGAGGATTGACCTCGTCATAGGCCTTTCGGGCTAGGCGCGCCAGGTTTGCAGGAGTTATGTCCCCGGAATTCACGAGCCTCGCCAAGCCGGTGGCATCGTATTCTACGTATTCACTGAGCTTCATTTTCAATGGTCCGTTATTTGCTACGCCCGGTGTAGGCGGGCAAGGCGAGCGGAAAGGCGTATCGCCACCCGCCAAGCTGGGCACTGCAGTGAGTGGTTAACAGCAACAGGCGCCCCCTTCCATGAACCTGCTCGGGGACCGTCGTTGTGGACATTCCTCCATTCAAGTATTTCGCTCCTATCCGACTGTCTCTCCGTTCTTAAGCTTGTCGAGCAGCGACTCCGCTGAGGCCGAAGCGGCCACCGAGACGATTGTCACCGCCGCCATGCCTAAAGCAGCCATTCCATTCAGAGCTACGCGTCCAAAAGTATTACATCTGCGTTCGACGCATTGCCAGTGACTTATTGATGATTCTTCCTTTTGGTAGCGTATCCCACCGAAAGGCCGCAACAACGTTCACCTTGTTGGCTTCCATGGATCGACGCAGGGTGCCCGTTTGTCACACCGATTGGCGTATTTATTTTTCCGAACATTTGCTAAATCGGTATTTAATTTCTCCTTACCTTCTCATTGTGATGGATCATCACCGCTAGCTTCAGGTGATCTGCGACGACATGTGGGAGTCGCCCTCCCCTGATTTCCTGAGCCGAAACGAGTTTTCCCCTGACGAAACTCCTAGCGAGTCTTCGGGCCTCATAATGTCAATGTCAATAGCTAGCGAATAATTTTTTACATGCTGGCGTGCATCGGCCGCTTCGCGCGCAACCATGGGCCTCAAAGCGCGATATCGCACTTGAAGTGGCGAGCACACCTCTCGGCAACGGCTATGAACGCCTTCCCTCATCGCTCATCGAATTGCGCCATTCAGGCTCGGGTCGGTCGAGAAAGTATACTGCGTCTTGGCCAGGCACACCGCCTCACCGTAGCGGGAAACCTCCCAAAAAATGCAACTGTTACACAGCGACGTGCGGAGCAGACGATCGCCTCTCTGCGGCGGTAGATGCGCTTGAGGATGGATGTGGGTCTTGCCGAATAGAGGTGTCGGGATAGAGCGGCACGAACAGGGAGCCAACGGCCCTCCCACGATTGGTACTCTTGATCCCGACAGGCAGGTTCCCAATGGGGAATTGCCGGTGGGGAGAGTACCAGCAGGGCTCACCGAGTATTTGGAATCGCAGCCTGGCGTCGCCTCCCGCCGCCTTTCCTTGCGGAAGCGGCTTTGAACTTCTGGCGCGGACGCTTGCCTTGAAGGCTGGCGAAGGTCAGACTTTCGTCCGGAGGGCTCGATTGCGTCAGGCAGGTATGACCACCCAAAGACTGATGGAAAGCGGCGATCGCGCCGTGTTCCACACGTTGAGAACGTGATGACACAAAAGTAGGCATCGGAAACCGAGGCCTTCAGGTGTGAAGGTCAACATCTCCGGGGGAACCAGCTGATGCGATGGAACTAGAGCATAATCTGACCTGATGGAATCGCGAGGGATTCCCATCGGGGAGAATATCTGATTCATCATGTCGGCTGGGTATGGAGGCCAGCAGGCATGGTTAGAGCCATATCGGAGGATTTGCGTTCGCGAGTGATCGCAGCGGTTGAGAGTGGCCTGTCGCGGCGGGCTGCGGCGGATCGTTTCGGTGTTGCCGCGGCAAGCGCGGTCCGCTGGGTCCGCGAATGGCGAGAGAGCGGCGCGACGCGGGCAAAGCCCCAAGGCGGAGACAAGCGCTCCCAGCGGATCGAAGCCTACCGGGATACGATCCTAGCGGTGATCGAAGGTCAGGACGACATCACACTGGTCGAGTTGGCTGAATTTCTCAGGGCGGAGCATGCGGTCGTGTTCGCGCCGAGCACGATCTGGCGCTTTCTCGACCGTCACTCGAGGACCTTCAAAAAAAACAGCGCACGCCAGCGAGCAGGATCGGCCCGACGTGCTCGCGCGGCGACGCGCCTGGTTCAAGGCCCAGCCTGATCTCGATCCCGAACGGTTGGTCTTTATCGACGAGACCGGCGCATCGACGAAGATGGCTCGCCTGCGTGGACGGGCAAAGCGGGGCATGCGGTGCCGATCTCCGATCCCGCACGGGCACTGGAAAACGACTACTTTTACAGGCGCATTGCGCCTGACGGGCATGACTGCGCCGATGGTCCTCGACGGACCGATGACGGGTGAATGGTTCGCCGCTTATGCCGAGCATGTATTGGCGCCTACGCTTCGAGTTGGTGACATCGTCATCCTCGACAACCTGCCCGCTCACAAAGTCGCCGCCGCCCGCCAAGCGATCGAAGCGGCCGGCGCGCGAATGCTCTTCCTACCGCCTTACAGCCCCGACTTTAACCCGATCGAGAATGCCTTCTCCAAGCTGAAGTCGATCCTCAGGAAAGCCGCCGCACGCAACATCCCCGAGCTTTGGGACGCAATCCGCGACGCCTTGCCACGCTTCACCGCCGAGGAGTGCTCAAACTACTTCTGCGCCGCAGGATACGAGCCTGAGTGATCAGATTCTGCTCTATGAGGAGATCGCAGCGATCTGTAACGAGTTCGAGCACTATGGCTGGCGCCGTGTCCGAGCCGGTCTTCGGCAAAAAGGCATGATCGTCAATCACAAGAAGATCCGCCGCCTGATGCGCGAGCATGACCTTCAGCCGAGAATGCGCCAGCGCTACACGGTGACCACGGATAGCGATCACAATCAGCCGATCTTCCCGAACCTCGCCCGGGACATCATCTGCGATGGGCCGAACCAACTCTGGGTGGCCGACATCACAGACGTCACCCGTCGGCGGCTTTGCCTATGTTGCCGTTGTCCTGGATGCCTGGTCGCGGCGGGTTGTCGGATACGCCATCAGCCGCTCGATCGACGCACGGCTCAGCTGGCGGGTTTGACCGCCGCAGTCGAAGGACGCAAACCGCCATCCGGCTGCGTGCATCATTCTGATCGCGGGTCACACGGCGGATTGAAACGGTCGTCGCAACAGGGTCGGTTTCTCTTTTCATGAGCCATTGGTCAAGCGCTTCAGCTGGCGTCTTCCAGCCGAGCGCTTTTCGAGGTCTCGCGTTGAGCGTCGCTGCGACGGCAGCGATCGTTGCGGCGCTATGCGCGCTCAGGTCCGTGCCTTTCGGAAAATACTGGCGCAGCAGCCCATTGGTGTTCTCGTTGGTGCCGCGCTGCCAAGGACTCTGGGGATCGCAGAAGTAGACCTGGATCCCTGAGTCGATTTTGAGGGCAGCGTGTTGGGCCATCTCGGCGCCCTGATCCCATGTCAACGAGCGACGAAGTTCCGTGGGCAGGGTTGCGATGGTGCGCGTGATGGCGTCACGGACAGCCTCCGCACCATGCCCGGCGAGGGCCGGTCCATTCCTGGAGCGTGGTGCTTCGCCGTGGCCGTCCAGTCGCGGTAGGTGCAGCAGCATCGTGAACCGTGTCGTGCGCTCCACGAGCGTACCGATCGCCGAACTGCCAAGCCCGAGGATAAGATCGCCTTCCCAATGTCCGGGGACTGCACGGTCATCCGCTTCAGCCGGGCGCTGACTGATCATGATCTCGGATGACACGAAGCCCTTGCCACGCAGGCCGACGCGCGCCCGTGGCGTCCGCAGGGCTCGCCCAGTCCGCAGGCATGCCGTCAACTCTCGCCGCAGCGCTCCTCGACCTTGGACGAAGAGGGCTTGATAGATGGCTTCGTGGCTGATCCGCATCGTCTCGTCATCCGGGAAATCTATCGCCAGACGCTGGGCGATCTGCTCTGGGCTCCATGCCTTGCCCCATCTTCTATCCTTTCGTTGCCCATGCCGGCGTCCGATCCAGGGGACCGTAGGACCAGGAGCGACTATTCCGTCAGGTGCCGCGACTGTTCCGGCAAGCCTTTCCTCGACATAGAGGCGCAGGGCCTGGTTCAGCGCAAGCTTGGCAATCTTCGGGCGCCGGCCTGATCGCGCGGCGTGCCATTGGGCAGTCGACGCACGATACTCCAGGCCACCGCTGCGCGTGGCAGCATTGCGGCGCAACTCGCGGGAAATCGTTGAGGCGGATCGACCAAGGCGGCGACCGATGTTGCGCATCGAAAGGCCCTGGACGCGAAGAATTGCGATCTCTTCACGTTCCGCGAAAGAGAGATACCGGCCGCAGGGCAGCTTGGCCGAAGATCTGAACATCGATGGGGGCATACCGCCTGCCTTTCGGAACAATCTTGCTCCGACAGGCTGCGATATGCCGGCCTCCAACGCAGCATTCTCGCTGGGCATCCCTCGGGCAATCCCCAACCAAAATCGCCGAAGTTCGGATCGCCCCGCTTCTGGCGGCCGTCCAGGTGATGGCAACGGCGCTCGTCCAGATTGGTGTGATCGCCGCTTTTGAATAGTCATCGCAACCTCCAATGTCAGAGTGTTGCGACGACCGTTTGAATCCGCCCAATATGCCGCGACAGCCTATCGCGATCACCTTGCCGCCCACGGCCTGGTCGGTTCCATGGGCCGGCGCGGCAATCCCTACGACAATGCAAAGGCGGAAAGCTTCATGAAGACGCTCAAAGTCGAGGCCGTCTATCCGATGGCCTTCGAGACGTTCGCCGATGTCATCGAACACCTTCCGCATTTCCTTGAGGAGGTCTACAACCGCCGACGGCTTCACTCAGCACTCGGCTATCTCAGTCCAATGCAATTCGAGGATCAACACACCCGGCAAACGGTCAAATCAGCGGCCTGACTCTGTCCGGCCCGCGGGGCCCACTCCAGTGCTCTGGCTCTTTTGCCCGGGTTTTGCAGATGTATTCGTAGCGACCGAAGTTGTAGGCGTCTACGAAGTCGGCGAGATGGGCTTGGAGCTGCTGGTGGCTGTCCTAATGGTAGCGTCTGACGGTTGCCTCCTTGATGGTATGGTTCATCCTTTCGACCTGTCCCTTAGTCCAGGGATGCTTCACCTAGGTGGTGCGGTGCCTCCCGACAGGTGCGCGGATCTGTAGGGAAGCGCTAGGATGAGATGGCGCAGGAACTCGGCCGCGATCATTTTTGTGGCCCGCTCGTGCAGTTCGACATAGGCGAACTTGCTGGTCCGGTCGATGGCCACGAAGAGATAGAGCTTGCCTTCAGCCGTCTGGACGCCGGCGATGTCGACATGGAAGTAGCCGATCGGATAGGTCTTGAACTTCATCTTGGCCGGCTTGTCGCCTTCGACTTCCGGCAAACGGCTGATGCCATGACGCTGCAGGCAGCGATGCAGAGATGACCGAGTCAGGACTGGAATCGTCGGCTGCAGCGCGTAAAGGCAATCGTCGAGCGGCAGCGTGTGCCGCCGGAAGGCAACGATCACCGCCTCCTCTTCGATCGTCAGTACCGTCGAGGTTGGCGTTCTCGGCCCGGTCGGCACATCAGCGACCGACGTCCGCCCCCTCCACTTGATGACTGTCTTCTGGTTGATCCCATAACGCTCTTAGCGGTCCTTGCCGACCTTGCCTTGCTCGATGCGAATGTCATCCGGGTGCTTGTCCGTCACCTGCAGACGCGCCGGCTCCGCGGCGCGTAAGCCCACCGCGTAGGTGGTCATCAGAGCGACCCGGTTCAGCTACCGCGGCAGCGGTTTAGTTTAATCAGATTTGCAAGCCTTTAGGGCGGCCAGATCAGGCAGTTCGCCGGCGTCGAGCGTTCTGGCAAGCTCCTCAGCCAGTTTCGACGGCAATCTTGCAAGCCTGTTTGTCGGGCATTTTCTCGGTGAGAACGTTGAAGGCTCTACGATATTCCAGCCGGGGAAAGAGCTTGTCGCGATAGACGAGACCCCGGAGCGCCATCGGCTTCTTGCGCAGGGAATGAATGACGTGCCGGTAATTGACGACCTGGTCGTGCCGGCCGTCGACATGGCCTCGTCCTCGGGGCAACGTCATCAGATGCGTCCCGCCGATCAAGACCTCGAGGCGATCGTCGAACAGCCGGACGCGAAGCCGATGTCCGATCAGGCGGGAAGGCACAGTGTAGAAGACCTTGCGCAAGGTGAAGCCGCCGGTGCGCGACACGGTGACGACCACCTCTTCGAAGTCGGTGGTGCGGCGGTCGGGAAGTTCCTGCAAATGCGAGCGCTCAGCGTCAATGCGCTTGCAATGTGCGGCATTACGGCGGCTGACGATCTCATCGATGAAGGCGCGGTAAGAGCAGAGATCGTCGAAGTCCCTGGTGCCGCGCATCAGTAGCGCATCGCGAACCGCATTCTTGAGATGGCCGTGGGAGCGTTTCGATCGAGCCGTTCTCGTGCGCGACGCCCTTGTTGTTGCGCGTCGGCGTCATACGATAATGGCCGCACAGTTCCTCGTAGCGATGCGTCAGATCGACCTTGGCGTCGGCATCGAGGTTACGGAAGGCGGCCGACAAGCTGTCGCTGCGATGATAGAGCGGCGAACCGCCGACCGACCACAGCGCGTTCTGCAGACCGATGATAACGCCGAACAATGAACACAACTCGAGGAGTTGATGCCAATCCCGGTTGTTGCGCGCCAATCGAGATGCATCGAGGCTGACCACCAGACCCGCGTTGCCGAGCCCGATCTCGGCGATGAGCCGTTGGAAGCCGCCACGCTCGACTTGGCCGTTTCCCGATTTTCCAAGATCCTCATCGATGATGACGCGATCCGGCGGCCAGCCCAATCTGACGGCGCGGTCCACCAAGCTGTACTGAAGGTCGGTGCTTTCCTGATGGTGGCGCACCTGGTTTATCGAGGATTGGCGCACATACACGTAAGCGAACTTTGAACGCCGGACGGCCGTGAGCCGCTCGTCTGAACTGCTCGGAACAGCCAACATCAAACCGCTCCCTCGCCGCTGGCCCGTTCGGCGACATCCGGCGGATCAGAGTCGCGAGCATCTGCGCGACTTGGTGCTGAGATACCGGTGGGAGATTGTTCCAAAGGCTGGGCGTGTCTGGCTTGATCCTTACCAGTGGAACACTGGTCTCCGGTAGAGACACCGCAATCCGATGCGCCAAAGCATGAGCAACCATCGCAACTCGCCATTGAGTTACCAAAGGTGATTCGCGCATAATACACTAAAGGAAGCAAAGTCCGAACGGATATTAAATTTCTCGCCGCGCTACGATGTTCACGATCATCGTCGATAGCAGGGGACAAATCCGTCACTGACCGGCGGATATTGCGTGACCGTCCATCCGGAAGGCGGATGACAATAAAGGCAGGTCCGCGCCCAAACCGAAGTGAAGCCACCTCAAACCGCTGTCCACAGAGCGCATGTCGACGGTCAACTATCCGTTGTCGTCGCCCCCGGCACAGGGCATGATCGCCTACCACCTGGCCCGCATGACGGCGCCGATCCATACCCGCGTGTCGCCGAAGTCGATCTGCATTTATGACCAGGCGCCGTCTCGAAGCGCACCGTCGCCCGCTTCTGCGCTTTCAACTCGCGCCGCCATTGTCGAACCCGAAGTTCTACCGAGCGCAACCCGATGACGATGCCATGCTCGCTCGCCAACTCCTGGCGAATGACGTCCGCGTTCCCGTCGTGGCGAAAGAAACGCTCCCGAAGCCAATCGTCCAGACCATCAAATGCTGTCCGACGCACGGGCTGGCGGTACGCAACAACGCCACCTTCACGAAGATATCGGCGAACCGTGTTGCGCGCGCATCCAAACTCCTGCGCAATTCGTTTCGCTCCCCAGCCTCGTTCGTGAAGGCTTGGCGCATGGAAATGGCTGGGCTGATCATCCTCGATGGCGGCTGGATGAAGAGCTGGCCCCTATCTCCCTCCGCCGCGACGGAGGGAGATAGGGGCCATGTCGGCCCCATCGCGCTCGGTAACATTCCTCGCTGAGGCGATAGGGGGGGTCAATTTCTCATTTCGCCCGACAGCCGGGGGGGCGGTGTCACGAAGTGAGGCGCGGTGGCGCGCAGGTCTCAGTCATGAACACCACTCTATCATGTCCCAATGACAGAGTCCGCAAGAGTATGAACCCCCCGCTTCCAGCACATCGCCCCATTGCCTATCAGCAATGCTTGCGGCAGGATCGCAACGTGCAGCGTCTCAGAAAGAGGCGGCGATATGAGGTTCGCTTCGCGTAAAGAAAACTACACAAATATTCACACAACAGAGCGCGTAATTATATCATAATCGCCTGGGCATTGACGACAGCTGATCAGCCTGTCCGAAGGCGACCAGTGAGTTTATATACACGAGACAGGGCACGCTAATCATGATGGTAATTGTTTGACCAAGCGGACTGTAAAATGGAAGAGATACCTGTGGTGTCCATTTTTTATCTCCTGAGACATGGTCGCTTTGACACGCTGATGGAGCACTAACGACTTGTGCGTATGTATCACGGATACTCGACAGCAGCATATGGCGGGCATTTTGACGATGTGCGCAGGAGTAATCTGCATCTGTATCAATGACGCTATCGCGAAACTTTTGACCGAGACCTATTCACCGCTCCAAATAGTCTTCCTTCGAAACGTGATCCCACTGCCATTTGCCGTGCTTGTTACAGTGAACACGGGCGGTGCAGCGGCTCTGTGCTCCCACCGCCCCGCCGTTCATCTGCTGCGAGCAGTACTCTGGCTTTCTGGGAGCGTGCTGTACTTCACAAGCATAGTGCATCTCAGATTAGCAGAAGCGACCGCGCTCTATTTTGTGGCCCCCGTATTGATCACTGCTATCTCGGGGTGGTTCCTTGGGGACCATGTGGGATGGCGGCGGTGGTTGGCGGTGATAGCGGGCTTAGCCGGAGTGCTGATCGTAACCCACCCCGGCAGTGGAACCGGCCGGCCGGCCGCCCTGCTGGCCCTAGGTGCCGCCTTTTTTTCCGCACTTCTGTTTGTCAGTGCCCGTTGGGTGCCCTCCCGCGAAAGTGTTTGGACGCTCTTCCTTTATCTAATCGCCACCAGCGCGTTGCTAAGCGGTTTGATAGTCCCATTCGCGTGGACCGCTCTCCGCATCGAGGACCTCTGGCTTTTTCTCGGGATCGCAGTTTTTGGAACGGCTGGCATGACGTTGATGACACAAGCGTTTCGTCTCGCCCCCGCTGCCATGGTAGCGCCGCTGGAATATACTGCGCTTCTTTGGGGGACATCTCTTGGCTGGCTCATTTGGAGCGAGGTTCCCGACTTTGCCACCTTGGCTGGGGCAACCGTCATCATTTTAAGTGGGGTTGTGAGCCTTGTTAAGTGAAGAACCTTTTGAGTTGATGCCGTAGCGAAGCTCGGCGAATACGAGATGAGCGCCGTCGTAGTCCAGCTTGCTGGCGGACAGCGCATTATGCGTCATCATCTTGAACAAGGGCGCGGCATTCGGGTTGCCATGGCGGGTGACGTAGTGGAGTTCGCGTGGGGTGGGAATGACGAGGGCGATGTGTCTTGTCGGCGCCGTTCTCCATGAAGGGGGGCTCGGGCTCGGGCCTGGGCTTGCCGAGGACGGGCGCCCCCTATAGGAGGCACATCGTGTCAATGGTCGCGGTGACGGCCCTAGCCCTGTGATTGCTCGGCGTGAGGGCGGCCCGTCTCCTATGCATGAGGCTCTGCACCGGCCAGCCGGGACTGTCAGGAATTTCGTGTGCGGGTGGGCATAGTGGGTAAAAAGGATTCCCACAATGACCCGACGCAACGAGTCTGCAATACCAAATGATCTTCTCGACCAGCTTCTGGCGGGAGGCGCAGCCAGTGCAGCCTTCGAACAAGGCGTCCTGCTGGATACGCTCAAGAAGGCTCTGACCGAGCGCGCCTTGAACGCGGAGATGGACCATCATCTGGCGAGCGGCGAAGACGCTGGCAATACGCGTAACGGCTACGGCCGCAAGACCGTGGCGACGGAGACCGGCAAGCTGGAGATCGACATACCACGTGATCGCCAGGCCAGTTTCGATCCGCAGTTGATCGCCAAGTATCAGCGTCGCTTCCCCGGCTTCGACGAAAAGATCGTGTCAATGTATCCGCGCGGCATGAGCACCCTGGAGATCACCGGGCACCTGCATGATCTGTATGGCATCGACGTGTCGCCGGATCTGATCAGCACGGTGACGGACGCTCGATGAAGTCGCCACTTGGCAGCAGCGCCCGCTCGATCCGGTTTATCCGCTCATTTTCTTCGACGCGATCCGGGTCAAGATCCGGGATGAAGGGATGGTTCGCAACAAAGCCAACCATATCGCGCTGGGCGTCCGAGCCGACGGCGTGCTTTGCCGACCGTGACAAGGCCCTGGGCGAGGTAGTCGAAGATGGTCTGACCCGACTTGAACACCGCCTTAAGAATATGTCATTAAGTCAGCACGTTAGGCGCGCGCCGGCGCGTGTTACCACTACATTTTGGGGGTGATCTCAGGCGAGTTGTTCGTCGAGGTTGTGTGGCAGAGCGATGCCAGCTGCCTTGAAGACGTTGCCCACTTGGCCCGTGACGTGAGTTCTGGTTGTGACGATGCGACCATCCTTTTCGATGGTGGCTTCCTGGAGGCGGTCGAGATCGCGTAGGAGCGGCTGCCATTCGGGCGTCAGGCCTTTGGCCCGGCAGAGGCGGCGCAGTTCCTTGCTGAGCACGAGCGCCAGGAACGAGCAGAACACATGCCCGCGGATGGCGGCATCGGATTGGTGGAAGATCGGCCGGGTATTGAAGGTTGCCTTGGCGGCGCGGAACAGGCTCTCGACCTCGAGCAAATCGCGATACCGCAGGACGGCCTGGAGCGGGGTCACCTTCGCGTTGGTCCGCACCACGGTGATACCGTCGTAGCGGGCTTCCTCGGCAAGCTTGCCGACATCGATCTTGAAGTTCTTGCCGCTGGCCTTGAGGTAACGGCGGTAGGCCGAGTTGCCGACCAGTGCCTTGTCGCCCTTCTTGAGCTGTGCCCCGAGGCCGGCGATGATCGCCTGGCGGTCGGCCTTGTCCTTCTCGGCCTCGGCGTCATTGCGGCTGACGATGTAGCGGTCTTTACCGACCTTGACCTCTTTGACCCACAACTGAGTTTCACCGCGCTGGCGCTCGAGAACGAGCGGAACCATCGGTGCCGTGTCATTGAGGACGACGTTGTGGATCACGCTGCTCGAGCGTTCGCGGGCCCCCAGAATGTATTCCATGCCCAGCTTTTCGAGCGCGGCGATGGTATCGGCGCTGATCATGCCGCGATCGGCGACAACGCAGGCGCGTGTGACGCCGAAGCGAGTTCGCAGCCGATCGACCACCGGCAACAGGACGGTCACGTCAGCGGTGTTGCCGGGCACCATCTCGGTGCAGATCGGTCGGCCCTCGGCATCAACGACCAGCGCCAGGATCATTTGCGCCAGATCGGGGCGGAAGTCCTTGGAATGCCCGCGCTTGCCCAGCGTCTCGCCGTCCGTGCCATGGAAGGACAACGAGGTTGTGTCCATGAACACAAGGCTGAGGTCGGTGAACAGGTCCTGCCGGCGCGCGAAGAGCTTTTCCTCGATCACGTCTTTCACGCAGCGCGCCACCAGCGCGCCTTGCGCCTTTTCGCCGAGTTCCTCGCCCAGCCACGCCATTGCCCGGTAAAAGTGATGGAGCGCCAGACCCTCGGCGCCCTCGATCCCATAATCGGCCATCCAGTTCGCGCAGTCGCGGTCCGAGCCCCCTTGTTAGCGAATAAAGGCCGTAAGATCGATACAGAACAGGGATAGCAGCACAAATGTTGTTACCACACATTTTCGCGCCGGAAATCCAAGGCAAGTGAAGTCCAATAGCTTAACGGACAGTGTTCGCCATCCGTTCACCTCCAACTGTTCAAGTTGGGCGTCACGGCATCCGGGTAACCGAGCACCTTCCCCTGCCACAGCATCTCGCCGGTCTCGGCGATAACGCAAATAGCTACCGCGTCGAGTGAAGTATCCAGTCCTGCATAAACGCTCATGCCAATCTCCTCTTGCCAGGTCGGCTCTGAGCATCAGACAAACGTCATGATCCGAAAAGGGGCCAGACGTTCAGGGAGCTGAACCGAATACCCCATCTCTTCGGAGAAGCGGCTACGTTTCATGTCCTGGTCCTCTCGATGGGCCAGAACGAACTTCAAACCGGACTAGATCGCAGGGCAACGCTTGGGCTCAGTTCATGGACTCGCTCCTTAGTCCTCCAAGTGCCGCTAGTCGCCTCAGGTGATGGTCTGCATCACCGAAAAGCGTGTCGATCATCACGACGCGCTTGAAGTAGTGACCTATGCTATATTCCATCGTCATTCCAATGCCGCCGTGAAGTTGGATTGACTGATGGCCTATGGCTTTGGATGACCGACCGATCTGAACCTTTGCCGCCGAAACTGCGCGCTCGCGCTGAATCGTGTTGTCTTCGCCCACCATCATTGCAGCGTACAGGCTCATCGATCGAGATTGCTCCAACTCCACAAGCATGTCGACAGCACGATGCTGCAGCACTTGAAAGCTACCGATCTTCGTTCCGAACTGTTCACGCGTCTTCAGGTAACCGAGCGTGATAGCCTGCATGTTTGTGAAGCAGCCAACGGCTTCCGCAGAGAGCGCTGCGACAGCCTCATCAGCAACCCTCGAAATAACTGGGAAGGCCCCTTCTGGGTCGCCAATCAAATTACTCTCGTCAACGCATACATTCTCCAATGTAATTTCCACCCCGCGCAGACCATCCTGTGTCAGGAAGGGGCGGCGAGTCAGGCCCGGCGCATGAACGTCAACAAGGAAGAGCCCAATCCCATTTTTCTCGCGAGTGCCTCCGGCTGTCCGGGCCGAGACTATTATCTTATCGGCCACATCGCCGTGAAGGACGAGAGTCTTGACCCCGCTTAGAGCCCAAAACGTACGTTGCTTGTTTGCTTGAGTCTCAACGTGGAAAAGATCATAGCGCGACTGTGGCTCGGCATATGCAAAGGCTAGTTTGGCTCTACCGTTCACAATCAGGGGGATTAGCTCTGTCTGTAGTGCGTCATTCCCACCCCGGCGAAGCAAACCGCCGGCAAGAACCACCGTTGCGAAATAAGGCTCTAAGATCAAACTCTTGCCGAAAGCCTCCATCACGATCATTGTTTCGATCGGACCGCCGCTGAAGCCGCCATATTCCTTCGAAAACGGCAACGCCAGGAAGCCGAGCTCAGCATAGCGTTCCCACATCGCCTGGCTGAAGCCGGGGCCCTCACCGCCGTATTTGCGACGATCGCCGAAGCCATATTTGTCTAGCATAAGTCGCTCGACGCTTTCCGTTAGGAGCCGTTGCTCTTCCGACAGATCGACCTTCACTGCAAACATCTCCCGAAATTCCCGCGTTGCCAGTGACCACGATCCATCAAAGCCCGAGAACCGCTTTTGCGATGATGTTCTTCTGAATCTCACTGGATCCCGAATAGATCGACGCTGCACGGCTATAGAAATAGGTGGGGGCGATCTTCGCGGCCCACATCGGAAGGATTGGCGGCTGGTTGCGGCTCCCAAGTTCCTCATCCGGGATGTAAGGCAATGCGTTAGGTCCCATTACAGCCATGAGGAGCTCTGCGGCGGCCTGCTCAACTTCCGAGCCCTTCAGCTTCAGGATGGAACTTGCGGGGGCCTGCACTCCTTGTTGCTGCTTCGAAGCATTTGCGATTGCGCGGAGTTGAGTGATCTCAAGTGCTTTTAACTGAACTTCGAGTTCGGCGACCTTTTCACGAAAAGAGGGTTGATCGATAAGTCGCTGGTCACCGACATAGGTCTGGGCCGCAAGTTCCAGAGCGCGCCGCATACGCTCCTTGGAAAGGCCCACGCCAGCATCGCCGAACCGCTCGTTACTGAGCAGATACTTGGCGTAGATCCAGCCGTTGTTCTCTTCGCCAACCAGGTTCTCGACCGGGACGTAAACACCATCAAATAGTACCTCACTGACTTCATGATCGCCATTGATTAGCTGGATCGGGCGTACAGCGACGCCCGGCGATTTCATGTCGATGAGAAGGAAGGAGATGCCTTGCTGCTTCTTCACATCGGAATTGGTCCTTGCCAGACAAAAGATCCAGTCGGCGTAGTGCGCCGATGATATCCAGATCTTCTGGCCATCGACGACGTAATGGTCGCCATCGCGGACTGCCCGCGTCCTAACTGAGGCCAGGTCGGAACCAGCTCCCGGTTCCGAAAAGCCTTGGCACCACCAATCACTTGCGTTAGCGATGCGGGGCAAATAGTACTGTTTCTGCGCCAGATTGCCAAAGGAGTAGATGACTGGACCTACCAAGTCCTCACCCATACCGAACTTCACTAACGCTGGAAAGGAACGCACCTCCTCTTGGAAAATGTACTGCTGCACGAGGGTCCACCCTGCGCCCCCATATTCCTCAGGCCAAGTTGGAACACCTTTCTTGTAAAGGATCCGCGTTCCAGCCGCGATCTCCTCTTTCGACAATTCTAAGCCTTCCTCCAATTTTCGGTGTATTTCCGGGATCATATTGTCGTACAAGAATCTGCGCACCTCCTCCCGGAAAGCGTTATCACCTTCTGTGAACATAAGATCCATGTTTCGATACTGCCTCTCTAAACAATAGTTGCGTCTGCGAAGCTATCGCCTCGCTTCGTGTGTGTGTGTAGGATGGATCATCTGGAGGTAAGTATTACCTATGAGCATTATTTTCCCTTCCAGACGGGATTGCGCTTCTCGGCGAAGGCACTGGGACCTTCAAGTTTGTCCTCTGACCGATGAAGATTGTCGACGGTCACCAGCTGATTGCCTTTCACGCGGTTTATCGCGTCCTGAAAGCTGAGGGCTTCCGCCACGCGCGCCGTCTCCTTGATCGCGGCGAAGACCAGCGGCGGGCCGCCGGCTAAAAGCCGCGCAATTTCCCGGACGCGGTCTTCAAGCTTCTCTCTGGGCAGCACTTCGTTGACCAGGCCCCAGCGATGCGCCTCGGCCACGTCCATCCAGCGGCCGGTGAGCAGGAGGTCCATGGCGACATGGTATGGGATGCGCTTCGGCAGTTTGATCGTCGCCGCGTCGGCCAGCATGCCGGCACGGATCTCGGGCAGCGCGAAGGAGGAATGGTCAGAGGCATAGATGAGGTCGCAGGAGAGCGCCAGCTCGAAGCCGCCGCCCACCGCCATGCCGTTGACGCAGGCGATGACCGGCTTGTTGAGGTCGCGCAGTTCCTGCAGCCCCCCGAAGCCGCCGACTCCATAGTCGCAATCGGTATCGCCGCTTGCACCAAACTTGAGGTCCCAGCCGGCACAGAAGAATTTGTCGCCAGCGGCCTTCAAAATGGCGACGCGGAGTTCCGGATCGTCGCGGAACGCCATGAAGGCTTCACCCATGAGGCGGGATGTTCGCGGGTCAATGGCGTTGGCCTTGGGCCGGTCGAGGGTGACTTCGAGGATCGCGCCTTCGCGGTGGGTGATGATGACGTCAGCCATTCTTCTTTTCTCCAAGCACCAGCAGGGCATCCGCGATCCAGGCGCCCCTGCCTTCCGCGCACACGATCAGCGGATTGATGTCGAGTTCCTCAATCTCACCGGCATTCTTCCGCACGAAAGCGGCAATGCCGGCGATGGCATCGACGGCGGCCCCGACATCCGCCTTCGGTCCGCCACGATAGCCCTCCAATAGCGGATAGAGCTTCAGCCCCCGCAGCGCCGCCTCGATGTCGTGGTGCGTCGCCGGCAGCATCAAGGTTGCGCTGTCGCGCAACAGCTCGACCAAAACGCCGCCGGTACCCACCGTCATCACCACGCCGAACATTGGGTCACGGGTGAATCCAACGATCAACTCGGCGACGCCGTCTCGCACCATGTGCTCGACATAGAGGCCAGTGCCGAGCGGCAGGAGGTCATGTGCGGCATTGTCCACGGATTCAGCATCCTTGAGGTTCAGCCGCACCGCGCCCACTTCCGACTTGTGGGCGATGCCCAGCGCCTTCAGCGCCACAGGGAATCCGAGAGCCTGGGATAAGCTGGCGGCCTCGACCGCGTTGTTCGCTCGCTCGCCCTTTGGTACCGGCAGGCCGGCTTTGATCAGCCTCTCTTTGCCTTCAGCTTCGTCGGGTGTGAAGCGCTCGGTGCCGCACCTTACCGTGGTGTGGACTGGCTGCGCGAACGGTTCGCGCCAGGCGTTGCCGATGAAGGCTGCGGCCTGTGCGGCCTCCATAGCTTCGGGGATACCTAACAACGGCGCGACGCCACGAACGATCAGTCGGTCTGCGTGCTCCTCCGGCAAGTTCTCGGGTATCGAAGAAACAATGGCGCCGTTCGCCTTGTGGGCCTTGAGCGCGGCTTCAAAGGAACGCAATGTTGCCAAGCCCCACTCGTCGACATTCAAACAGCGGTCACGACGCGGAAAATCGATGACCAAAATGTTGAGGTCGAAGCCGCCGGACACCATCGCGGAGAAAGTGGCCGTCATTGCCGGTTCGTTGTTCCAGATGAAGGTATGGTAATCTAGCGGGTTGGCAACCGCCACCAAGGGCCCGAGCGTCGATTCCACACGGGCGCGATGATCAGGTGACAGTACGGGGAAATGCACCGAGCGCCCTTCAGCGCAGTCGGCCATTATGGAGGCCTCGCCGCCCGAACAGCTCATTGACGACAGCCTGCAGCCTGGCAGCGGGCCGGTTATGTGTAGGAGCTTCAACGCCTCGATAAGGGCTGGAATGGAATCAACGCGGGCGACCCCCAGTCGCTTTAGAAAGGCCTCAGAAGCAGCGTCCGAGCCGGCGAGCGAGGCGGTGTGCGATACGGTTGCCTGCCGTGCCTGTTCTGAGCGGCCGACCTTCATAGCGATGATCGGCTTCTTCAGCTCGCGGGCTTCTGCCGCCAGCCTCTCGAAACCGGCGACCGAGTCAAAAGCCTCGATGTGTAGGCCAAGGGCGGTGACGCGCTCGTCCTCGATCAGGTCGAGCGCCATTTCTGAAAGGCCGGTCTGCGCCTGATTTCCGGCCGTCACCAAGAAGGCGAGCGGCAGACCGCGCCTCTGCATAGTTATGTTGATAGCTACGCTAGAGGACTGTGTGACGATGGCGACACCCGTGCCGTCTATTGCCAGTTTGACACCGCCATGGTTGTCAGGCCACAGAAGCGCACCGTCAGCATAGTTGATGAGGCCATAGCAGTTCGGGCCGATAATAGGCATCTGGCCGGCTGCGGCAACGAGTTCAGCCTGCAGCCTCTCACCATCCTCGTCATAAGCGCCGCTCTCTAGAAATCCTGCTGCATAGCAAACGGCCCCGCCGGCTCCACACTCGGCCAAAGCCTTCACGACTTCGACCGTGAGGTAACGATTGACACCCACAAAAGCAGCATCAGGAGCACCGGGCAATTCGGCGACTGAACGGTATGCCCTGTAGCCATCAACATCAGCCTTGTTTGGATGCACAGGCCAAATCTCGCCAGAAAAGCCAATTCTGCTCGACTGAGTGACGACACGAGCCGCCTGTTTGCCGCCGAATACAGCAATCGATTTGGGCCGCAGAAGTCTCTCGAGTTTTTGCATGATCGTTATCTTTTCGTTGAAGCGCGTTTTCCGAGAACCGGATTCAGGCGTCGCGGCCTATCGCCGAAATGACCTCGTTAAAGATTCTGTACCAATCGTCATGGTCACCTCCGCTAGTTGTGGGCGTGCCGTCAAAGACGCATCTACAGTTGGTCGCAAATGGCGTGCCATCCTGACGACCCAGCTGCGGCTTGACGCTTAAGTATGCCAGCAGACCTTTGTTCGCACTTGCTTCTCTACTCTTGCCTCGAGTCAAGCTGAGCACGAAACGCAAAAGTTTTGGCTGCAATTCCTCTGTTCGTCTTGCGACAGTTTCGTTCAATGGCGACAGCTTTTTGCTTGCTATGTATCTCGACATTGAGGAAATTATGCAGCGGCACCGTTCGGTGCATCGCCTTCATATGGTCACGAGTGAGGTCGGGAGTGCCCTTGGATACGGCTCAGCCTCGTCGTTATGGCCGGGCCGCGCCTGGCCGATGGCGAGGTGCGCCAGCTTCCAATCAGTCGGGCAAAGCGATTTCGCAAGGCTTGGAGATCCGACGAACCGTCGGATGCCGTCTCCGGATTGGAAGCTTCCTGCTTCTTGCTGCAGCACTTCGCGACTTTGTTGAGTTCATATCGAGCGCGATGCTCGACCTGCGCTTCACCCGACGCTTTGCCGCGCTTCTCTATTCAACGTGCTAAGAGTCCTCTCTGATTGGGGTGGTTGAGGTCAAGGTGCTCCTGTACTTTTTTCCTGGCCGTTCCGCAGGTCACTCGCTTCTCTTCGCGGTCGGCGCCTTGGCCGCCGCATGATGGGGTCAGGAGAGCGAGGTGTCTCAATCTGTTTCACGACCTTGCCGGGTTTAGCGGCAGGTTCGGGTCTCTCAACGAGATCGCCTCGCCCATCGTCCCCACGGAACGATCTGGACATCGCCCGTTCGGGCGAAAGCTCCTTTCCTAACTCCTTCGATGTTTGCGGCGGGTTCACGCCGCCGGGGTAGCAATTTCCTTTCCAACGCGGAATTCGGTGGCGTCGGCCCACATCCGGTGCAGGATGACCGCCAACTTACGGGCCACCGCCACACGCGCCCGCGCCATGCCACGGCGCTTGGCGACATTCATGCCCCATGCCCTCAGGCTCGACCATTTCTTCGAGCGTACGAGCAGCGAATGCGCTGCCTCGTAGAGGGCCGTGCGGGCGAGTTCGTCGCCGCAGCGACTGATCCTGCCCTGGATGTCGGTCTCACCCGATTGGTAGCGCGCGGGCGTCAGCCCCAGATGCGCCCCAACCGCTTGGCTGGAGCCGAACCGCTCCGGCCGGTCGATGGTGGCGCGGAAGGTGAGCGACGTGATCGGGCCGACGCCGGGCGCCGACATCAGCCGCCGGCAGACCTCCTCCTTGCGCACGATGTCGAGAACCTGCCTGGTCAGCCGGGCGAACTCCTTGAGCATGGCGCCGAGGATCGCAAGCAGCGGCTCGACCATCGCCATCACTTCGGCGTCGGCGCCGACCAGCTCGCGCACCCGCCCGGCAAAGGCGGACCGCGACGGCAGGCCCAGCTTGACGCCGGCTTCGCGCAGCATGGCACGCACCACGTTCTCGATCGTGCGCATTTCGTTGAGAACCGTCCGGCGGGCGACCAGCAACGAGCGCCACAGCCGGCATTGTCTGCTCTTCACATGCACCTGCCGGTACCAGCCGGTGCGCATGATCTGCGCCAGCGCGCGGGCATCGTTCCTGTCGGTCTTGTTCGGCATCGTCTTCATGGCCGCATTGGCAGCCCGCGTCTCGATGCAGATCGCCGGCAGCCCTTCGGCGCGCAATCCGTCGTGAAGCCATGCCGTCAGTGAACAGGCTTCCAGCCCGACCCGCTCCAGCACCAGGTCGACTTTACGCAATGCCTCGGCCAAAGCCTGCGGCTCGCTCGCCGCTCGCGCCTCCTTCATGATGCGACCGCTCTCATCGACGACGCAGATCGCGGTCTCTTCCAAAGACACGTCCAGTCCGGCAAAGTACTTCATGGCTGCTCCTTCCCGATGTTTGTGGCGATTCCACATCGACCACGTTCTCACATCACGACAGGAGCAGCCGCCCTCTTCCGGCGTCGGCCGAGACCCCAATCACCCCATCTGTTTTGAAAATCACGGATGAGCGTTTCGGCGGATCAGATTGCCGCCCACTGCGACGAGGATCATTGCGTGAGAGACGTCGATGCGCTGCTCGTAGTCGCGCACTAGGCGGCGCCATCGGGTCATCCAGCCGAAGGTCCGCTCGACGACCCAGCGGCGGGGCAGCACCTCAAAGCCCTTCTGGTCGTCGGATCGACGGATGATCTCGACCACGAAGTCGAGATAGGTGGCTTTGTCCATGAGCTTCAGCCGGTCATAGGCGCCGTCGGCGAACAGATGGCTTGACCCAGGGCCAGCGCTTGCGGATACCATCCAGGATCGCCTGAGCGCCGGCACTGTCGGAGATATCGGCGGTGGTGAGATTGACCATCAAAAGCCGTCCATCCGTATCGACGGCAATGTGTCGCTTGCGGCCGACAATCTTCTTGCCGGCGTCGTAACCCCTTGTTTCAGCTTGCGGAGCCTTGATCGACTGGCTTCCCTATTCGGCGGTTTAACGTCAAGCACCTCCTAGCTCTTTTTCGCTTTGCCGGCATTTGGACGTCTTTCGCGGGGCCTTGCTTCTCTCCGGGATCGGCGCTCTGGCCCTGCCCTCTATGGGGGTTCAGAAGAATGGGTGGAACAATCTGTCGAGCGCCTTGATTGCCGATGATGGGCAATCGAGCCAAGCCAGTCGACGAACTCACCTCATCCTCGTCCCGCGAAGGACAGCTTTCCACCGATGGGTGGAACTCGTGTCGTCCCCGTCTATCGGGGCGATGTTTAATTGTTCAGCCGGCGACCGGCTTGATTTCCGTCCTGGTCCAGCGGAACTGTGTGCCGTCGCTCCAGATGCGATGCATGATCACCGCCAGCCGGCGGGCGAGCGCAACGATGGCTTTCTGCTGGCCGCGCCGCTTGGCGACGTCCATCGCCCAGGCCTTCAGCCAGGACCATTTCGTCACCCGCGTCAGCAGGGTCTGCGCGGCCTCGTAGAGCAACGTTCGCATCATGCCGTCGCCGCATAACGAGATCCCGCCCACCCGGCGGCTTTCGCCCGATTCATGGAGCGCCGGCGTCAGGCCCAAAATCGGACCGACCGCCTTGGAGTTGCGGAAGCGGGCGGGGATATCGATCGTCGCGGTGTAGGCCAGCGACACGACGGGGCCGACACCGGGGATCGACATCAGCTGGCGGCAAACCTCATCATCCCGGACGATCGCCAGAAGCTTGCGGTGCAGGGCGGCGTAATTCTGGCGCAGCTTGCGGCGCGCGTCGAGCAACGGTTCGACGATCTCGACCAGATCGGGCATGCCTTCGGTGAGCTCGCGGATCCGCTCCTCAAACTTGACCGCACCGACCTTGCCAACCTTGAGACCGAAGTTGCGCAACAGCCCGCGGATGTCGTTCTCGATGGCAATCGCCTTGTCCTTTAAGAGCTTGCGCGCCGTCAGCAGCGCCCGGCGCTTCTGGCTCGTCAGGGTCTTAACATGCACCGGGCGGAACAGATTGACCCGCATCATCTGCGCGATCCCGCGCGCATCATTGCGGTCGGTCTTGTTCACCTGCGCCTTCAAGAATGCCTTGGTGTGACGTGTCTCAATGCAGATCATCGGCAGGCCGGCTTTGGCAAGGCCTTCGAACAGCCATTGCGACAAAGGTCCGGCTTCAAGCCCGACGCGTTCCAACCGCCAGGCGGGATCCTTGAGCACCCGCGCAATATCCTCGGGATGGGTCAGCACCTTCACCTCGCGGCACACTGTGCCCATTTCGTCGACGATGCAAATTGCGGTCTCCTTCACCGAGACGTCCAATCCTGCACAGTGTTTCATGCTACGCTTCTCCTTCCTGATGGCTTGTGGCTGTTCCAGGGAACCGACCACGGTTTATCATCAGCTCGAAGCGCAGCACCTTGATGGCGTCACCGCCAAACGATGAGGCTCAAGCCGAATACCCCATCTGTCGATCACGCCAGCCGTGGGACTGGCCTCGCGCCCAGCTCGCTCGCGATCCAGCATCCGCGCCACGTCGTGGATGGTCTGAAACAGAAAGCGCCGCGCCAATTCGCGGAACCAGCCGTAGACCGTCTGCCAGGGCCCGAAATGGATCGGCAGCATCCGCCAACCGCAACCGGAGCGGACCAGGTAGCGCACCGCGTTGACCACCTCCCGGAAATCAACCTCGCGCGGACGCCCGCGACGCCCAGGCTTGGGCATCAGCGGTGCGAACTGCTCCCACTCCTCGTCCGTCAAATCAGACGGGTAGCGCTTGGTCTTCTTGGCAATCTGGGCCATCCGGCCACGGCTCTGCTCTGTCCACATCCACAGCTTGAATCATAACCCAGCCTCAGACGGAACCCATAGCAAGCCGATTTTCAAAACAGATGGGGTGATTGGGGTCTCGGCCGACGCCGGAAGAGGGCGGCTGCTCCTGTCGTGATGTGAGAACGTGGTCGATGTGGAATCGCCACAAACATCGGGAAGGAGCAGCCATGAAGTACTTTGCCGGACTGGACGTGTCTTTGGAAGAGACCGCGATCTGCGCGTCGATGAGAGCGGTCGCATCATGAAGGAGGCGCGAGCGGCGAGCGAGCCGCAGGCTTTGGCCGAGGCATTGCGTAAAGTCGACCTGGTGCTGGAGCGGGTCGGGCTGGAAGCCTGTTCACTGACGGCATGGCTTCACGACGGATTGCGCGCCGAAGGGCTGCCGGCGATCTGCATCGAGACGCGGGCTGCCAATGCGGCCATGAAGACGATGCCGAACAAGACCGACAGGAACGATGCCCGCGCGCTGGCGCAGATCATGCGCACCGGCTGGTACCGGCAGGTGCATGTGAAGAGCAGACAATGCCGGCTGTGGCGCTCGTTGCTGGTCGCCCGCCGGACGGTTCTCAACGAAATGCGCACGATCGAGAACGTGGTGCGTGCCATGCTGCGCGAAGCCGGCGTCAAGCTGGGCCTGCCGTCGCGGTCCGCCTTTGCCGGGCGGGTGCGCGAGCTGGTCGGCGCCGACGCCGAAGTGATGGCGATGGTCGAGCCGCTGCTTGCGATCCTCGGCGCCATGCTCAAGGAGTTCGCCCGGCTGACCAGGCAGGTTCTCGACATCGTGCGCAAGGAGGAGGTCTGCCGGCGGCTGATGTCGGCGCCCGGCGTCGGCCCGATCACGTCGCTCACCTTCCGCGCCACCATCGACCGGCCGGAGCGGTTCGGCTCCAGCCAAGCGGTTGGGGCGCATCTGGGGCTGACGCCCGCGCGCTACCAATCGGGTGAGACCGACATCCAGGGCAGGATCAGTCGCTGCGGCGACGAACTCGCCCGCACGGCCCTCTACGAGGCAGCGCATTCGCTGCTCGTACGCTCGAAGAAATGGTCGAGCCTGAGGGCATGGGGCATGAATGTCGCCAAGCGCCGTGGCATGGCGCGGGCGCGTGTGGCGGTGGCCCGTAAGTTGGCGGTCATCCTGCACCGGATGTGGGCCGACGCCACCGAATTCCGCGTTGGAAAGGAAATTGCTACCCCGGCGGCGTGAACCCGCCGCAAACATCGAAGGAGTTAGGAAAGGAGCTTTCGCCCGAACGGGCGATGTCCAGATCGTTCCGTGGGGACGATGGGCGAGGCGATCTCGTTGAGAGACCCGAACCTGCCGCTAAACCCGGCAAGGTCGTGAAACAGATTGAGACACCTCGCTCTCCTGACCCCATCATGCGGCGGCCAAGGCGCCGACCGCGAAGAGAAGCGAGTGACCTGCGGAACGGCCAGGAAAAAAGTACAGGAGCACCTTGACCTCAACCACCCCAAATCAGAGAAGGCTCTAAGCCAAAGGCTTCGAGGATCCTGCTTGCCCGCTGCTTTGCCGAGCGCAGCGCGAGCGCCATGGATCATCAATGTGCGCAGATAGCGATCGCCGCGCTTGCTGATGCCGAACAGGCGGGCTCGCCCTCCACTGGATCGTTGTTTCGGCACGAGACCGAGCCATGCCGCAAACTGGCGGCCGTTCTTGAAGCAAGTTCGATCACCTACGGCAGCGATCAACGCTGTCGCGGTCACAGGGCCGATACCTTCGATCTTTCCAAGCCGCTGACATAGTTCGCTGTTGCGAAAGAGCTCCCGAACCCGCCGATCATAGGATGCAATGCGTTGGTCCAGTTCGGCCAACTCCGCTTGCACTTCTCGTATCAGCACCCGCACCAGTTCATTGAGACCATCGTCGCTGCTCCCCGTAATATCAGCAAGGGCCCGGCGCAGCCGTGGGATGTCGCGGGCAATGACCCCTCCATGCTCGGCTAGAAGCCCACGAACCTGATTGACGAGCTTGACCCGATCTGCAACCAGACGGCTGCGAATGCGATGAACCGCTTGAATTGCCAATTGATCGGCTGATTTCGGCGGAACAAAAACGCATCGTCGGCCGGCCAACGGCCAACGGCTTCGCAAATCGCTTCAGCGTCATTCCGGTCATTCTCGTTGGACTTGACGTATGGCGTCACGAACTGAGGGCTGATCAGCCGAACCTCGTGGCCGAGATCGGAAAGCACCCTTGCCCAATAATGCGCTCCGTTCGAGGCTTCCATGCCGACCAGACATCGTGGCAGGTTGGCGAAGAAGCGGGCTACCGCATCGCGGCGTAACGTTTTGCGCACGACGACTTTCCCGTGGCAGTCGACACCGTGAACCTCGAAGACGTATTTCGCTAGATCCAGACCTATTCGAACGATCTGCATGACATCCTCCTTCGTTGCAGTTGGCGTTCGAGATTTCACCTCGCCTGGAGGGCGGGGTCCATACCATTGGCACCCATCAATTTGGCGTCGACGTCTTTCAGATGTGTTTGCAGCTGCGCATATTCCTTGGCATGGAGCGCGAACAGCTCCCGCGCTAAATCCGGTAGCGTCTTATCTGCCGCGATACGATCGAGCAGCGGTTCGATCTTGCACATCCCCCTGGCAGCGATCAGCCCGTATTCTGCCGCATAGCCGCGGATCGCATTGGCGAGCTGCGTGCGATTGCGGATCAGCCGGTCGCGCAGGCCAACCAGGATTAATGCCGCCTGTTGTTTAGCGATCTTGACCGGCACAAACCGTGTCGTCGGCCGGCTCATCGCCTCGCACAGCGCTTCGGCATCGGCCGCATCGTTCTTACCGCGCTTGACGTACGGTTTGACATATTGAGGAGGGATCAGCTTCACCTCATGCCCAAACGATTGCAGCAGGCGTGCCCAGTGGTGCGAGCCCCCGCACGCTTCGGTCGCAACCACTGTCGACGGCAGCTTCTCAAAGAACGCCACCACCTCCGGAGAGTCCAGCCGCGCGCGCCGATCGAAGGGAACGTCCGGGAGCACGGTAAGATGCTGTTGCATGAAGGGGTTGATCCTACGGCCGCATCTTTGCACGCAAAACTGGCGCAGTCCAACCCATCACGTCGCGGGTTGAGGAGTTCGGGATTCCCTGGCCAGAATTCGGGGCAAGAGGTGATCAGAGACCCCAAATGGGGCAAGGGAAGTGACGCCTTGCGCTTGGGACGGGCATCGGCGGGCAAGACCTTAGAAAGCGATTCCGTCCATTGCCGATGAAGGCCCACTTGTTACTTATTATTTGCTCGCGAGAACCACGAGGCGCGGGCCGTAGGGTGTGAACTCGCTGCCGTCCTGCCCATAAGCTTCAATAGTCTCGAACCCCGCGTTTCGTAACATGCGAACATAATCAGAAAATCCATAGTGTCTGACAGAAAGACGCGTTCGTCGAACGGATCCATTGCGGACGACGATCCTCTCGGAATTTCGACGATCGGTAAGCGCGTCGTACTCTATTGTATCGATTCTTATATCATCATTACACTGCACGACCTCGTAGGTAGGCCACTTGTCGCGTAGTAACGCGAAGCGGTTGAGTTGATCGATTAGCAGACGCCCCCCTTTTCGAAGTGAAGAAGCGGCTTCGTTAAGAACTCTCTCATTATCAGCTTCCTCGAAATAACCAAACGTCGTATACCACAGAAAGGCGGCGTCAAAGCGTTCTCGCCAGGGAATGGAACGTATATCGCCAAGAATGTAGTCAACGCGTACTTTGCGTTGTGCTGCATCTGCTTCTGCTTTTTTTAAAACGACTGGCGAGATGTCCAGGCCGGTTACCCGCGCTCCTTTTTCCGCCAATCGGTTGGTGATCCGCCCATAGCCGCATCCTAGTTCAAGCACTGAGCTGCCTTGCCCAAGTGAAAGAAGCTCCCAAATTGCTGCTACTTCCCGGTCGCTTTTCTCCGGCGGATTTACCGCGTCGCTAAAATGCAGGTAATCTTCACTGAAGTAAGTTTCAAGCTCGGACAGTGAAGCTGGGGAGCCCCGATCATGTTTCATTTTATTTTCCATCTCTCAGTTTCTGGGAGGTAAGCTTTGCAGGCCCTGTCGTATTGGCGTGTACTTGGCTTCGTAGCAGCCCTACTCTCATGCGATCAGCCGAGGGACCTGCCGCAGACTCACTTCTCCCGCGTCCCCGCGTTGGGATTGTCCAAGACAACGCCTGAGGATTAGAGCCACATGACGAAGGCGAACGCCAGGCCCATTGGTATTTGAACCCTGCGCAGCCGCAAGCCTCGGCCATGACGCGAAACCCGCCGGTTCGCTGGCGCGTGAAAGAGCGGTCTGGCGGCGGCAACAGCGTTGTCGGTGAGCGCAATCATGTTTGGATTTCTCCTCATTCCGTACGTGTTTGCAGATCACACTGCATAGACCGTGCCAAAAGGAAAAAATCGGGTCAAAACAAGAGTTCGAGCTAACAATGCTATTTCGCATGTCTGACATTCGTCGGATATCGGACAGAGCGGACGCGCTCGGTTACCTGGATTCTTCCGCGTGGAACCAGAATTCACACACATTTTGCCGCTTTCCGAACAGCCGAAGTCCGACAAATGTCAGACGTGCCACATAGCAATTTCAAGGCATCCTTTGGCAGAGGGTAACAGTGCAGGGTCATCCGCAAACGCGCCCCGACTGCCTGCATGCATCACATGCCCCTGCCGGATCAGCGCAACGGTCAAGTCGTTTGGCCGGTCACACTCTGCTGCGGCCTTGGATGGCGCCAGTCGTTACTGAGCAGGAGCCAGTTCTACGCTGCCGAGGGCTGGCAATGTGTCAGATATATAAAGTCATTGGAACCATCGCGACCAGCTTGATGCTCGCCGAACCTCTCTACGATTTTTTGTTTCCGAATTAATAAGACCAGTCGTCTGAAATTGTAACATTGAGGGAATATGTATCTGGTTACACAATAGGTTAATATTTGTGAATGGTATAATTCATGGACAATTCAAACCATTCAAGAAAAAAGCGCGTAGTGTACTCCGCACAATCAACGGCTGGAGAAAGCAATGGACTACGTCACCCGTCCGCTCTCGCATGGCCAAATGGGCCTTTGGCTGCATCATCAAAAAAGGCCAACAGGTAGCGAATACAATCTACCGGTAGAGATGCGCATAAGGGCACCGTTCGACATTGATGCCTTGCGGAGTGCGCTCCAAGCATTGATCGACCGCCATGAAATGCTGCGCACGACCTTTCACCAGGAAGGAGAGCAGGTCGTGCAGCGCATTCATGAGACAGTCTCTCTGAGCTTTCATGTCGTTCAGCTGCAAGGTGCCGAAGAAGCAGAGTTCCATAAATCTATCGCGGCGGAAGCTCGCTCACCTTTCGATCTGGAACATGGTCCGGTGTTTCGCGCTCACCTGTTCATCCGCAGTGCCACGGAGGAGACTCTCCTCCTCAATTTCCATCACATTATTTCCGACGCCTACAGCATTCGCACCTTCCTACGAGAGTTCGGCAGGTTCTACCAGGCGTGCTGCGGCAAGACGGACATGCCAAGTCTTACCACACCGGCTCCTTACGAGGATTTCGTAACCTGGCAGGAACGCCTTCTTGCCGGCGACGACGGAGAACGCATGTGGGCCTACTGGCGCAGCCAATTTGCCGACCATCAGCTCGACCTAGGCCTTCCGACCGACAGAGCACGAGGCGCGCTTGCCACGCACACCGGTGCAGTTGTCTGCCTGGATGTTGAGACGCCACTGGTTGCGCGCTTGGAGGGACTGGCGCACAAAGAAAAAGTAACGCTGTCCACCGTTCTGCTTGCTGCCTACTATGTCCTGCTGCATCGTTATGGCGATCAGGACGACATCACACTCTACGCGCCACGCCTCGGTCGTCCGGCGGGAAATTTTTCGGGGATCTTCGGCTACTTTGTGACTATGGCTGCCCTACGGCAGGATCTTTCCGGAAATCCCATTTTCCTCGACCATTTGCAGCGGGTGCGACACCTGATGCGTAGCGCGCGCAGCAACGAGTATTTTCCTCTTCCACTGCTCCTAGAGAAGCTCAAGCTCCCCGCTGCACCAAATCGCAATCCGCTCGCGCAAGCAGTTTTCAACTTCACTCCCGAGGCGGTGAGTTCTCTTGGCTTCACGCCATGCGACGTCGACCTCTCCGGTTTGCCTGCGCAAATCCGATTTTGTGAGACCGATATCTGGATCGATCTTGATTTCCGAATCCTGGCTGGAAAGGAAAGCCTCCGCCTCCACGCCGTATACAATGCCGATTTGTGGGATCGCAGCAGCATCGAGCGGCTGGCGAAGCACTATTGCTTGTTGCTTGAGGCGATTGCAGATGCCCCCGCACGACGGATAGGAAACTATAGTTTTGTCACACCTGAGGAAGAGCACCAGCTTCTGCACGGCTGGAACGAGACAGCTGCACCTTTTCCGTCCGACATTTGTCTGCACAACCTGATCGCCGAGCAGGCCGCCACTTACCCGGACAATATCGCTGTCAGCTGCGCATCTGAGGCACTCAGCTATACTGTACTTGAGCAAAGGGCAAACAGGCTTGCCCGTCATCTAATTTCAAAAGGTGTCGGCCTCGGAGACGTGGTCGGCGTTCTCGTTGAGCGTTCGTGCGATCTCATTGTCGGGTTCCTAGCGGTCCTGAAGGCGGGGGCCGTCTATCTTCCTCTCGATCCGCGCCTGCCACCCCAGCGCCTACACTTCATGGTGCGGGACGCTGAAGCCACTGCAGTGATCAGCAAGGCAGAGCTTACAGAACAGACGTTCGGGAAAGCCCTATCAGCGCAAAACATTGAATGTGCGAATGGATGCGCGGTAGTTCTCCTCGACAAGGACCGCACCGAAATCGCTCTGCACGAAGTCATGCCTCCGCACTGCCCCGCCCGCCCCTCCGATTTGGCTTACGTGATCTATACGTCCGGTTCCACGGGTCAGCCGAAAGGCGTGATGGTTGAACATCGAAGCGCCTGCAACATGGTGGAGGATCTAAGACGCACCTATCAGCTGGGGCCGGATAGCCGGGTATTGCAGTTCGCTTCCTGCGGATTTGATGCATCGCTTTTCGATTTTATGCTGGCTTTGTCCTCGGGTGGTCGATTGTGCTTGGCGCCCCCGTCGGCATCGCTGCCCGGAGCAGAGCTGGTCGAATTCATGCGCTGTGAGCGCATTACCGCTGCCGGTCTTACGCCGACAGCGTGGATCTCTTTGCCGTCGACTGATCTTCCTGATCTCACTGTGATCAAGTCAGGTGGAGAGCCCTTGCCGTCGAGCCTCATTGAGCGGTGGGGGGAGAAGCGCCGCATCTTCAATTCCTACGGGCCTACCGAAACGACCGTCTATTGCATAAGGACCGAGGTGAAAGCCGAGGGGCAAAAGCCACCCATTGGGCGCCCCGCCATCAATACTAAGGCTTATATCCTCGATCGCTATGGTAATCCGGCACCGGTTGGCGCAATCGGCGAGCTCTACATCGGGGGCGTCGGCATAGCCCGCGGCTACATCAATCACGATGAACTCACGCGGGAGGTTTTCCGGCCAAACCCGTTCGATGATGAGCCGCAATCCAGGCTCTATAAAACTGGGGATCGGGCGCGCTATCGGACAGATGGCAGGATTGAGTTCCTGGGCCGGAAAGACGGACAGATCAAGGTTCGCGGCATGCGGGTCGAGCTTGCCGAAATCGAGCAGTGTCTGATGGAGCACGAGAACGTCAAAGCGTGCTGCTTCACGCCGGCAGACCGTCTCAACGAAAATGCGAACCTAATAGCGTACGTGGTTAGGCGACTGGACAGTTCGGAGGATACCCATGAACTTCAGGCTTTCCTGCGCGCCGCGCTGCCTGGCTATATGATTCCCTCACAGTTCGTGTTCCTTCCACAGCTACCGACCAATCGCAGCGGGAAGATCGATAGGCGAGCTCTTCCCGAGCCGAGCAAAAACACCTCGACATCAAAGGCCGCAACTTTACCGACCCATGGATTGCAGACTGAAGTGGCTGACATCTGGAAGGACATTCTGAAAGTGGACTCCGTTGGCGTCGATGACAATTTCTTCGATGTTGGTGGACATTCCCTGGCCATTGTCCAGGTTCAGGCGCGTATCCACGATCGTTTGGGCATTAATTGCAAGATTCTGAATCTTTTCGAGCACCCCACCATAAGAACGCTCGCAGCGCACTTGGCCGCAATTCCAAGCGCTCGTCACCCCGCGCAGGATTTAACGAAACCAATTGCCTTGGCCTCAATTGAAAACGAGCCCAACCAGGACCGCAATGCTGTTGCGATAATCGGGATGGCGGGCAGGTTCCCGGGGGCGGAGAACGTCGATCAATTCTGGAGCAATCTGGCCAATGGCATAGAGTCCATCGCAGATCTGGATGAGCAGACATTGCGAGAAGCTGGCGTTGATCTGAATACTTTTGGCAAGCCTAATTTTGTGAGGCGCGAAGCCGTCATCAGCGGAGTTGATCTGTTTGATGCAGCGTTTTTCGATCTCTCGCCTAAGGAAGCAGCGTGGATGGACCCGCAACAGCGGATGCTGCTGGAAACGGCGTATCAGGCACTCGATCATGCGGGATACGGATCGCGCGAGACGGCCGAAAGCCGTGTCGGTGTCTTCGCCGGCGTGGGTGCCAACCACTATCTCCCTGAACGTGAAGCAGGCCGCGGCCTGCTGGATTCAGAGAAGTTGCAGATCCGCATTCTTAATGGCTGCGATTTCACGGCGACGCGCATCGCCTATAAGCTCAACTTGACCGGCCCGTGCGTGTCAGTTCAGACGGCCTGCTCCACTTCGCTAGTTGCAGTCCACCTCGCTTGCCAGAGCCTGCGCAACAATGAGTGCGATATGGCACTGGCAGGCGGTGCATCGATTTCCCTGCCCCATGGAAAAGGCTATCTCCATCAACAAGGGCACATTTTGTCTCCTGACGGCCGCTGCCGTGCGTTCGATGCTAAAGCACAAGGAACGGTGAGAGGCAGCGGAGCAGCAGTCGTCGTTCTCAAGCGGCTGAGCGATGCCTGTAGAGACGGCGACTATATCTGGGCAGTCATAAAGGGGACCGCCATCAACAATGATGGCGCCGGCAAGGTAGGCTTCACTGCCCCCAGCGCCGACGGACAGGCTGCTGTGATTCAAGCTGCCCTTACCGATGCTGATGTCTCTGCCGACACTATTGGTTATGTGGAGGCGCACGGTACGGGAACCTATCTTGGGGACCCCATCGAAATCTCCGGCCTGACCAAGGCCTTTCGTTGCCACACAGCACGGAAACAATTCTGCGCAATAGGTTCGGTCAAGACAAATGTCGGCCATCTCGACGCCGCAGCGGGCGTAACGGGATTGATCAAGCTTGCCACAATGCTGAACAGGGGCGTCATTCCCGCTAGCCTGCATTTTGACAAGCCCAACCCAAATATCGATTTTCAGGAGAGCCCGGTGTTCGTAAACAAGACCTGCACCGCTTGGCTCAAGGGCGATGAGCCAAAGCGCGGTGCGGTCAGCTCATTTGGCATCGGTGGCACGAATGCGCACGTGATTCTTGAGGAAGCTCCGCCGCAGAGTGGTGAAGAAAGCGGTCGCAGGCTGCACGTCTTTCCAGTATCGGGGGCGAGCAGGCCGGCACTGAACGAAATGCTTCGGCAACTGGCCGGCTTTATGCGCCAAAGCGATGTTCAGCACCGGGCAGCACAAATCGCTTATACGCTGCAAAAGGGTCGAGCCGCTCTCAGATATCGCACAAGTTTCGTGGGATCCGGTCTGGTGGAACTAGCCGACCAAATCGACCAGGCGGCACTGCAGGCGGGCGCGACGCGAGAGGTGTCAAGCAGTGAACGCATCGTATTCATGTTCTCCGGCCAGGGCGGGCAGCAGATTGGAATGGGTCGGGAGCTCTATGAAGAAGAGCCGGTATTCCGCGCCGCCATCGACGAATGCGCAAACTGGCTTGATCAGCTCGCACATATTGATTTCCGCCCCCTGCTCTACTGCGAAGGCAAATCTGATGGCGAGCTTGAACCTCAGCTGGAAGCCGTCATACAGCCTGTCATCTTTGCTACGCAATATGCAATGACGAAGCTCTTCATGTCGTGGGGCACTATCCCTGCAGCTGTGATCGGCCACAGCATCGGCGAATATGCAGCCGCTCATTTTGCGGGCATTATCTCGTTACCTGATGCTATTCGACTGACGCTGATAAGAGGACAGTTGACGTCGCGTGTGCCTGCCGGCGGGATTGTTGCAGTCAGCCTGTCGCCGGAAGAGCTCCAGCCCTATTGGAACGAACGCCTTTCATTGGCGGCAATAAATGGTCCACGTCAGTGCGTCGTTTCGGGGGCCGCATCCGAGATCGAAGCGTTTCATGAGCGATTGGAGGCGAGATCGATTGCGAGTAAACGAATACGTGCAAGTCATGCCGTGCATTCATCCCTACTCGATGCAATCCTGCCGGAGTTTAAGATTCATGCAGGGCAAGTCGATTTGCACGCGCCGCAAATGCCCTTCATGTCAACGGTGCTCGGTGACTGGCTTGAGCCGGACGTGCCGCTCGATGGCAACTATTGGGTCCGCAATCTGCGAGAGACGGTGCAATTCCATCAGGCCTTCGATCGGCTGGTGCAATCGGGCCACGAGTTCTGTATTGAGATGGGGCCTGGTGCAGCCCTGACGGGACATTCCAAGCGGTCCAAGTCAAAGATCAACCTGCATAGCCCGATCGCCTTTGCGGCCTTGCCAGGAGGCGATCATGGGCAAGGTGATCGCCTGAGACTGTTACAAATACTGGGCAAGCTTTGGGCCTGCGGCGTTCGCATTGATTGGTCTGGCCTGCACGACCATCACCCCCCACAGCGCACCCC
Organism: Mesorhizobium sp. C372A; assembly: GCF_030323245.1. Classification (NCBI taxonomy): domain Bacteria; kingdom Pseudomonadati; phylum Pseudomonadota; class Alphaproteobacteria; order Hyphomicrobiales; family Phyllobacteriaceae; genus Mesorhizobium; species Mesorhizobium sp. C372A. The sequence goes on from NZ_CP100475.1 coordinate 240,438, forward strand.
TCTCCCGCCTTATCCTTTTGATCGCAAGCATTATTGGCTGGATGCGGTCGCCAGCAAAGAGGGCAGACAAAACGCCGATTTGAATGAATCTGATACTGCGGCCATATCCGTCGATGCCCCGACTGGAAGCGATGAAGCACGCAGCCCGATTGTGATTCAGATGTCCGGTGAGGCAGCTTTGGACCGCCAAATTGCGGCGGTCTATCGGGACATTTTGGGCTTGGATGACGTTGCCTTGACCGACAGCTTCTTTGATCTTGGTGGCGATTCGTTGAGCGCCTTAAGCGTCATCGATCGCATCGAGCAGCTCACGGGAGAGAGATTGGCTGTCAACCTGCTGCTGGAACACCAGACTCCAAGAGGGCTCGCAATAGCCCTCTCGAAGACCGGTGGAAGCACGCGTCCGAGCGCACTAGTGCCGATACAAACCGGCGGTTCGCGGACGCCTCTGTTTTGCCCCCACCCTTTTGGGGGACATGTACTCCTATATACGCCTCTTGCTCAGGCACTTGGCCCGGAGCAGCCGCTCTTCGGCCTGCAGGCGCGCGGTCTGAATGGTGAGGCAAGACCTCACCTGAGCATTCCGGAGATGGCGCGGGAATACGTAGAGGCTATCAAGAGCGTTCAACCGAGCGGCCCCTATCAGCTCGCCGGCTTGTCTATGGGCGGTAGCATTGCTTGGGAAATGGCCTGCCAATTGCGCGACGCTGGTGACGAGATAGCGATACTTGGGCTGCTCGATGCCAAAGCAACTCACAAGGATGAAGAGCACACAAGCGGCCGGTATCATCGCCTGCTCGGCAAGCGCCGTATTCCTGACTGGGTGAGTGAGCAAGCAGTCATATTGAGCGTCCTTTTTCCTGCGCTGAAGAAACATTGGCGAAAACTGAAATCCATCAAACGTGAGCGTCAGGTCACTGTCTTGCTCGAGCTCGGAAGGCAAGCAGGCAACCTCCCCGCCATCAGTGACACGCAGCTCGATAATATCCTGACAGTTGCCGAGGCAAATAGAATTGCGCTGTGTGATTACACGCCTCGGCCCAACGACAGCAGGTCCGTTCTTTTTGCAGCCATTAAAGGGCTACGCGCATCCATGAATGAACCTAATGGTGATCTTGGGTGGAAGCAATTCGCGCGAGGCAGCCTGGAAATTCATAAGGTTCCAGGTGATCATTACACGATGGTCGCTCCGCCACATGTGAGGGTCCTGGCGAAGAGGCTCAAAGGATATCTCAATCGAGAGGACATCTAACTTAACTTAAGCAGCGATGCCGGCAGCACGCTCACAAGAAGCATTGGTCAACCCGCGCACCCAAGCACGAGAGCACCAACCGCAGTAGCACGTGCGATCCAGAGCCCGCCAATACGCTTAACGGTCAGCAGTTGTGACCGACAATCTTGATCTAGCCGACCTGTTGCAATCGGGCGGGGTCCACACATGGCCATGTGGCATCCCGGCCCGGCAGCTCGCCGCGCGGCGCTCGCCGACACGGCCCGATCGAGCGGGCGGTGACCGAAACCGGACGTATGTCACCCGCGATCTGCCTTGGCCTGCGGGAGTTGGGGTCAGCTTGGTGTGTATCGATGCCCGCCAGGCGCACCAGAGCCTCAAGGAGCTCCAGGGCTCGCGTAACTGGCAAGAACGGGCTTCTACAAGGAGGTTCATGTCAAATCGCCGGGGCGAGCACGGTGTACGCAGCATGATCACCGCTCCGGTCATCTGGTGGAGGCCCGTGTCGGCTCGACAACATGATCGGTGGGTTGCGCGCCACCTTCGGGTATAAGCCGGGCGACCGCGTGGTCGTTCGCCGCGTCGAGTCCGAATCACACCGCCGGCGGGATCATCATCCCGGACACGGCAAAGGAAAAGCCGCAGGAAGGCGAGATCATTGCTGTTGGCTCGGGCGCCCGTGACGAAGCTGGCAAGTTGGTCCCCTTGGACGTCAAGGCCGGCAACCGCATCCTGTTCGGCAAGTGGTCGGGCACCGAAGTCAAGCTCAATGGCGAAGACCTTCTGATCATGAAGGAATCCGACATCATGGGCATCATCGGCTGACACGCCGCCGCCTTTCACCCGCACCATCCAATCTGAATTTCGGGCGAAATGCCCAGGAGTAAAAAATGGCTGCCAAAGACGTAAAATTCTCCTGTGATGCCCGCGAGCGCATGCTGCGCGGCGTCAACATCCTCGCCGACGCGGTGAAGGTCACGCTCGGCCCCAAGGGCCGCAACGTCGTCATCGACAAGTCGTTCGGCGCACCGCGCATCACCAAGGACGGGGTCACCGTCGCCAAGGAAATCGAACTTTCCGACAAGTTCGAGAACATGGGCGCGCAGATGATCCGCGAAGTTGCTTCGAAGACCAACGACATCGCCGGTGACGGCACCACAACCGCGACCGTTCTGGCGCAGTCGATCGTCCAGGAAGGCAACAAGGCCGTTGCCGCCGGCATGAACCCGATGGACCTGAAGCGCGGCATCGATCTGGCCGTGACCGAAGTCGTCGCGGCGCTCGGCAAGGCTGCCAAGAAGATCAAGACCTCCGAGGAAGTCGCCCAGGTCGGCACGATCGCCGGCAATGGCGACGAGTCGGTCGGGAAGATGATCGCCGAAGCGATGCAGAAGGTCGGCAACGAAGGCGTCATCACGGTTGAGGAAGCCAAGACCGCCGAGACTGAACTCGAGGTCGTCGAAGGCATGCAGTTCGACCGCGGCTATCTCTCGCCCTACTTCGTCACCAACGCCGACAAGATGGTTGCCGAACTGGAGGACGTCTACATCCTCCTGCACGAGAAGAAGCTCTCCAACCTGCAGGCGATGCTGCCGGTCCTCGAAGCCGTCGTGCAGACCTCGAAGCCGCTGCTCATCATCTCGGAACACGTCGAAGGCGAGGCGCTCGCCACGCTGGTCGTCAACAAGCTGCGTGGCGGCCTTAAGATCGCCGCCGTCAAGGCGCCGGGCTTCGGTGATCGCCGCAAGGCCATGCTGGAAGACATCGCCATCCTCACCGGTGGCCAGGTCATCTCCGAAGATCTCGGCATCAAGCTCGAGAACGTCGGCCTCAACATGCTCGGCCGCGCCAAGAAGGTGTCGATCTCCAAGGAGAACACCACCATCGTCGACGGCGCCGGCAAGAAGGCCGAGATCCAGGGCCGCGTCGCCCAGATCAAGCAGCAGATCGAAGAGACCACGTCGGACTACGACAAGGAGAAGCTGCAGGAACGTCTGGCCAAGCTCGCCGGCGGCGTTGCGGTGATCCGCGTCGGCGGCGCGACGGAAGTCGAAGTCAAGGAAAAGAAGGACCGCGTCGATGACGCCCTCAACGCGACCCGCGCGGCCGTGGAAGAAGGCATCGTTGCAGGCGGCGGCGTCGCTCTCCTGCGCGCTTCGGCCGACATCAAGGTCACCGGCGTCAATGCCGACCAGGCCGCCGGCATCAACATCGTTCGTCGTGCGCTGCAGGCTCCGGCCCGCCAGATCGCGGCCAACGCCGGTGCGGAAGCATCGATCGTTGCCGGCAAGATCCTTGAGAACAAGGGCTTGACCTTCGGCTACAACGCCCAGACCGGCGAATATGGCGACATGATCGCCATGGGTATCGTCGATCCGGTCAAGGTCGTTCGCACGGCTCTCCAGGACGCGGCCTCGGTCGCCGGCCTGCTCGTCACCACCGAAGCCATGATCGCGGAGGCTCCCAAGAAAGAGTCGGCTGGCGGCGGCATGCCTGGCGGCATGGGCGGTATGGGCTTTTAAAGATCCACGCATCTCGACAATTTCGAAAGGGCGGCAAGCAATGCCGCCCTTTCTTCGTATCAATTGCGCGTTGTCGGCGACCCGCAAGCCGGGGTATGCCCGCCAAGGGTTATGCTTATGTTTGGACGGATACTGCCTTTTTTCCTGGGGCTAGCCTTACTGTCGGGCAGCGGCTGCGCGCACAGCGATGATGGTACGGTGATTATTCCGAGATCGCTTGATGCCAGGCGATTCTTTAACAAAGAGCCGACACGCCTGCAGCAGCCGCGGATCGATGCCAGCGTGTTTCCGGTTGCGCCACGAGGAGCCGGAACGGCTCGAACCGCGCCGGACGGCACGTCGCAAGACATCAAAGAGAGTCGTTTGGCGGGCCGCAAGTCCGCCGCTCTCCTCTTCCGAGCCACACAAGCCGCTTGTCTGCAAGAACATCAGTGAGCCCGGCAAGCGGTACCGTGTGGTTTGCGAATAGGACACTTGGTTTGGCCAGCATCCTACCCTTGGAGCGTCGCGGTGCCTTTCCGGATCAGGTTGTCCAGAGCGACGCCTACCTTCTTTCCCCATGACTCAGTCGTTCTAGCATTCCCAGCTTCACGAAACGGAACGAGTTTCGCCGGCGGCTTCCCGCGAAGCGCTTGGCTACCGATCAGAACAGTCTTTGAGAGAAAAGGCCGCGCTCTGCCGCGATCGCAACCGCATGGGCCAAGCTTTTGGCACCAAGCTTGGCCCGTGCCAGATCAAGATGAAATCGGACCGTGCGAGGGGATAGCGACAGTATCTCTGCGGTCCGTTTGACCTTCTCTCCCCTCGCGTACCATTTCAGGCATTCGATCTCTCTATCGGAGCAGACCGTCGGATGGCGGGGCCTTCCTTGGATTCGACCGATAGCATTGTGAAATTCACCGGCGAGATGCTGGAAGTCGCGAACCTCGGATTTGAGAAACGTCTGCCACGCCGCTGCGTTCTCGTTGCTCGTTACGGTCAGAATGCCGCGGTCGCCGTCGACCCCCCTAACCGGGAACGTGACGCCATGCTTCCCGACACCATGTTCCCTCGCTTCACCGAAGAACGTGCGCACGGGCTTGTCCGATAGGTCGATCTCCTTCCAATCAACCAATTTCACAGCACGCAGCCCATAGCGAAGCACGGGATCGATGTCGAAAAAATCCTTCTCGATGTAGCGTTTCACCCAGTCAGGCGAATAGGTGGTCACATAGAACGGCTTACTCGGTTCCTCGTAAACCGGCCTGACGGTAAGAAAGGCCGCCGTCTCAAGACCGTAACTTTCGACAATTGTGTTCAGAAGGTCCGCGGCGTCCGCAGGAGAGGCAACTGCGTGAATACCCTCCGTCACGTCGTGAAAATTTGAGTCAAATCTCGCCATATCCAGCTTATCTCCTTGCTATCGACGCGCCTCTCCAAGCCATTCGCGCGGCTATCGAACTAGGTTGCTCCTCGCTGGATTCCAGCGTCTCACGACCTGTCAAAAATGACAGGCAAAACCACCAGTATACATAGGTTGCAACCCGCATTATTCCAGATTGGATGACCACAACCCGGCGTGGAGGAAACGCCTTGGATACGATTTTACTTTGGTCGAACGATGTGGGTCGGCAGACCAACCCTACGCGTACCTCGCGCCGTGCATCACATCGGAGTTCCGGAACGGACGACCACGAAATTTGCCGTCTCTGCTCGGAGCTAAAACAATTAGACGCTGATCGGGTAGCTCTTTTTGCTTTCGTCCCCCCACCTGCGCCGGGCAACCCTGCGCAGAGTAGGCAGTTTTTCACAAAGCTGAACTCGATTACGGCTCGCTATTTAGCGCTCGAACAGCGGCTTCGAAAGGCTCGCAGCGATATCAGGCAAGGCCGCCCACAAAGCCGCTGAGTTCCTCCAGCGGATGCCGCTGCGACCGCCACGGCATAGCGCGCATTCAGAGTATCGATTGCCTGATGGCCCCGCGTCAACTCGACACCGAGGCCCTACCCGGCCCATCGGGCGCGGATCCGGATACGAGCACCCTCCTCCCCTCGCGGGATATGATTCAGAGACGCTTGCACAGCGATTTGCAAGATAGTTTACTGACTCAATGAATCTGACGAGGAGTGATCCACCAGCAATCAACTTTTGCTTCGTGCACCTGTCGCGGCGTCGACGGCTGCGACCTGGGCCAGACCGCGACGCTGGGAAAGCAGGCGTTGCCTTGTGGGGTTGTCGCCATGGCATGGCTCGTAACCGCCACCTTGAAAAAATGGCTTGTCTGCTCGCCGATCCGGAAAGACGAGGGCGTTGTGCAGCCAGCGAAATGGCCGACGTCGCCGGCGAAAGGCGGAAAACAGGCGTAGCCGTCACTCTCCCCGATGAACTCGATCGTCGCATCCCCTCTACGCCCAGATCCAGCGTCAGGCTCGCAAAACCCATCGCGGCATTTGGGCCAGCACCTTCCAGATGCCTTGGCTTCACCGGAAATTCTCACCTGCAAACCCATGACCCCCGAGCACGATATGCGTTCTTTTCGTCACATCCTCCACCTCGTCGCATCCGCGGCCTTGCTCGCCGGTTGCGCCGAGCGAGTGCCGCATGCTTCACATTCGGCCGGCCCCGTTTCGGCTACGGACTCCTATTGGAAGCCTGATCGGGTCAGTCGCAGCCGGCAAGAATATGCGCCAGACTGGGGGCGCTTCCCGCCGGTCATTACCCGGCGAGCCGGCTACCCAACCGAAGCTCAGGCGAATAGCGCCTTGCGCCGCTCGCATCGGAACTCCGTGCCTGTGCGCACGCTCATCACCAAGGAAGGCATCAAGACGATCTCCGTCCCCGCGGAAGCCCCGGACACGATCGCTGCAGGCGTTCGCGTCTTTGCCTGCCGGCCAGGAGCGCTCAACGGCTATACTGGCCGCGTGCAATTTTACGACGGCCCCGTCGTCGCCTGCGCTTCCGACCTCCTGTCTGCCGATGGTCGCGTGCTCGCCCGAGTACCCCTCAATTTCTACTACTGGCAGAAGGCTTGGCGCGTCCAAGACCCGAGGCCGTCCTACAAGTCTGTCCCGTGGGCCTATCAGGAACCCTCGCCGCCCAAGAGCAAGGGCTGGTTCGGCGACCGCTACTAAGCGGCGGCCGTCACACTGCCGCGTGTCGACTGGCCAGATGCGCACAGAAGCCGACGGCCAAACCAACGGCGCCGGCGTCGGCAAGATTGTCCGCGGGCGTATGCGAGGTACGCTGCGAGCGGCTTTTATGACGCTCCGGATGTGTCGTCACGCAGCGTGCCAATTCACCACCGCGTCTCTTCGTGCAGATCCCAGTTCGAAGATTGCGACGACCGTCTTCGGCGACTTCGAGCGTATTGCGTGTGGTCGCGCCAGCAGTCATGGCGACCTTCAGGCATGGAGGCCGCATCGCTCACCTCCGGGCGAAAAATCATGCTTCCCTATGCGAGACCGATCCTGTCGTTCGGCCAAAGCGTTTCGCAAGGCTCTAGTTCAATCTCTTTCCTGGCGAAATCAGTGTCAGTGCATGGCATTGCTGAAGGTCGTCCACGAAGATCAAACTGCGGGTATCGTGCATTCAGCATTCCGGGGATCGAGCGGCAGGCCGCACAGCCCCTCAAACATGGTAGCTACTTCGCGGTCGAAGTCATCTACCGGTCAGGTTCTGCTCTTCTGCTGGGAGCTCGCTTCGCACGAACACGTCCAGCACTTGCGCGATATCGACCCCTGACGGCGATCCATTGCGCACCAAACCCCTAGATACCGCCGAGCGCATGGCTCCAATGACGCAGCATGCCGCGACGAGCGCTGCCACGGCATCGCCGTCGGCCTCGGTCAAAAGCTGCTCTGCCAGCGCCCTCGCTCCTCGCGGAATTTGATCGACATCTTCACCACCGAGCGACCACTGACGATTTTCTTCCGTCACGGCAACACCTACCGGACTGTTCGATTTGACCATTGGCGGCCGAGCTGCCGGAGCGGATCTCCGATTGCCACCGTCAGCACATGAGACAGCCCGATCGCGACCGCGATCGAGAGCGTTGCCGTCGCCGGAGCGTCCAGGAATTGGCCAAGCGACCAGTTGAACAGCGCCAGCACCGGCAGATGGATCAGATAGAGGGCATAGGAGATGCCTCCCAAGCGGCGCAGCATCCGCCCCGGCCAGTTCACAGAACCATCCCGCAAGGTCGCCCTTGTCACGATCCACCCGCACATCAGCGCCAGCACGGCAGTCGCCACGCGATGCATCGCCGGCGGCAAGATCGCCAACATGAAGGCCGCGATCCACATCCAGAACGCCGCTTCCATGTTACCGATCGCCCGCAGGTGTTCCGCCAGACGGGGCCATGCGCTTGTGCCCATGGTTGCTCCGATCGCCAGCCCGACCGCGATTGCATCGATGCGGAACGTCCAAAGCGTCCCGCCCCAGGGCCGCAGCGTGAACGTCCCGACCACGAGAGCGAATCCGGCCAGCGCGACGAGTGCCCGCCGCGGTAGCAAGAACACCAGGAGCGGAGCCAGTAGATAAAATTGCATCTCGGCCGCGATCGACCAGAATGGCCCAAACGCAAAGGCGTTCCCGCATATCCTGTGGCGCCCCCGAAACAGGGCGCCCAATGCGCATTCGAGATGAAGGCGAATGCCGCCTTCGCGTCTGCAGGCTCAACGCCGCTTCCCGGGATGATCAACCCGATCGAGAGGATGGCGCCGACGCACCAGGCCAGCGGCACGATCCGCACAGCACGCCTGACATAGAAGGCGGAGGCCGCCTCGAGCGCACCGCGCTCGAGGCGCAGGCTTCGCAATGAGCGTTCCACCACCAGGCCGGAAATCACAAAGAACAGGTCGACCCCGACGCTCCACGCCGGCGCAAACAGCAGAGCGGCGACCTTCCCGCCTTCTCCGAAGACCGGCCCGACATGCGACAGCACCACCAGCCCGATCGCCAAGCCTCGCAATTCATCCAGCCCCGATAGGCGGGCTTTTTGTCCCATCCAAATATCACGCTCGACAATCATCACAACATTGATTTAATCATAGGGCACACAAGCGAGGCAAGGAATGCATGCACGCCTGACATTTGTCGCAGTCGCGGCTGCCCTGACATTCGCGCCCCACGCTTCGGCCCAGCCGCTCACGCATGATCCGAACGCCTGGCGCGCCGTCGCCTATGCCGATCTCGAGCTCCCGAACTCGGAAGCCGTGCACTACGCCTCCCTATGGGCCGACCGACTGAAGAAGAACAACCATGCCTACGCGGCCAAAGGCGATACACGCTTTGCGGTCGCCAACGCGCCGGCTTCCGAGAGTCACATCGTCGTTCGCAGCCCGGCCAAAACCGTCGTCCTCTCGGTCCTGCACACGCTCACCGGCTGCTCGCCGATCCGCACCGACCCTGTCGGCAATGCCACACTGAAACGATGCCCCATGCGCTTGGCGATCTACCAGAACAGCCGATCAACGGTCGCTGACGCTGGCTCCGGCTGTTTCATCGAATATGGCGCGCAACCGAATAACGTCCGCCCCGACATCGCTCGGAATGGTGCGATGGGTGCATATGATGTTCAAGCCAAAACCATTCGCGCCGGCATCGTATTCCAAGGTGAAATCGCCCAGGAATGCCAATTCCGGGTCCCTGTCCCGCAACCCTAGAGGAAGCAGCCCACGCCGTTGTGTTTCGGCAACCTCGATATCCCCAAGGAGCGCAATCATGATCGGCACGGAGAACCTGACGTTATTCAGGACACCAGCCAGCCACCAGCCATCGCCAACGGATCAATGCTTCCCTGACGGCGCGCGATGCGCGGCCTTGACCGCGGCTCCTGCCGGCGGCCACGGCGGGATGATGTTCCGGAGATCTGCCATGGCCAGCCGGACAATCTTCGCGACTCTAGCCGTCTTGATCTCGCCGGCAATCGCGCAAGCACTTGATCCGCTCAAGGCTCCGCAGGGATCATATGTAGCGTCCACGCACACATGTGCCGATCTCGACCAAGGCGTCGGCGCTCTCGAACTTGCCGAGTTCGACGGCGACGCAATCACCGTCGGCGCAAGCACCTGCAAGATAGCAGGCACCCGTCATGCAGACGATGCGTTCCAAGCCTCATGTACCGAGCGTGGCAGCAGCTCCCCGGTCAGCACGCCGATGAAGATTACGCGCCCATCCAGCGACGCGCTCTCCATCAATGGCACCATCTATAATTTCTGCCCGGGGAAGTAAGATGCTGCGTCCCTACCCAATACTCCTTTCCGCGCTCCTGGTCGTTGGACAAGCGCCTGTTTCGCAAGCGAATTCCTTTGACCATGATGCAAATTCTTGCGACCTCAATGACAACACAACCTTGCGTTCCCTTTGTACGAACGGAGCGGGTCTGCCGAGCTATCCGCCCACGCAAGAGATGATGGAGCGCAGCCCGAACATCGCCAATATGATTGTCGACGCCGCCAACAAGTATGGCGTTGATCCCAAGCTCGCTCTTGCCGTGTCCGCTCACGAAGGCGCGATGTCAGCATGTGCCGGCTCCTTCAGTGGCGTTCTTGGACCGATGCAGCTTACGGGGGCGACCGGCCGGGCCTACGGAATGGATCGGGGCATCTTGTCCGAAAACATTGAAGGCGGCGTACTGACGCTTCGCGATGCCGTCAAATCGTGCGGCGGCACGTCAAGTATTCGCTGCCTCGCCGATCGTTACAACGGCAGCACTGAAAGCCAGCGCCGTAACTGGACGAACGACGTAAACCGCCGCTATGCCGCCCTCAATTCGGCCGGCCAATCCATTCCTCAGGGATGCGGCGCGCAAGCGGTCTGCCAAATGGGACCAGGCGACTTTCCGACGCCCAACGGTGGTGACACAAAACTCGCTTCATCCGCTCCCGGTCCCGCCGGCAGCGACATCAACGTTGCCCCTGGTCAGGTGTGACGCCGTCTCCCCATTGAGGGCCATGCCCCCGTCGGCCCGCCGCCTTCAATGGGAGAGATTGCGCGACGAGAGCTTTACAAATCCCCGTTTCAGATGGCTTGCCAACTCCTGGCGCACATCATCAGGCCATTGCTCCATCACAACGCAGTTCACTTCGGCCGCAACCAGCGACCAGTACAGCAGATCCGCGTATTGTCCTTCGAACAGAGCCGCCACGATGAACTGTCCGATCACCAAGGTGATCGCCTCGGGCTTGCCTTTCTTCCGCAGAAATTCCGAAACCTCTTCCACCCATGGTTTCGGGTGGCAATCAACAAACGCCGCCGCTTCCTTATAGAGCGCATTGTCTCCTGCGACTTGCCAGATATTCGCTTGCATCGTGAACCCTTCAGCAAAATGATGCCTTTGCATCGACGCTGGCGGATTTTCTGATGCGAGTCAAAGAAATATACAATAGATTTTCTGCAAATCGTAGCAAATGAATCTACGCTGGTAGTTTAGCAGCTTCTACTTTTCTTGTCTCTACTGGTTTGCCCTGCGTCCCTTTTTGGCCGGAGGCAGCCGCTTCTTCTCGGAGGTTGCCCCAGCGGGGCTGGCTGCCTCTTTCAAAGAAGGTACACCACTGAACTCCGTCATCGAGCGCTTCACAGCACGCGTGGCCTCGATATGCCGCGCAATCTCGGTGAAGTTGAAGCCGAACGTCTCGATGTCCCGCTTGACGCTGTCGTCGTCACCAGTCCGACCAATGAGCGCCCACACCGGAACCTTCAGGTGCCTTGCCAGCCGCTCCAGGGTGACGAATGTCGGGTTCCCCTTCCCCGTCCGCAACTGGTAGAGCGTGCCGCGCGATAGCCCCGTAGCGTCGGCAAAACTCGCATAGTCCGGGTACTCGTTCTCGATTTGGCGAAGTCGCAGCGCGAGCAGGATCGAAAGCCAACCATCGCTGTCTTCTGTCTTGTTTTTAAATATCGGCACAGCTGCCCCCCTGCTTATCGGTCGGAATATGACGGCCATTTTTTGCAGAATGTCTAGTGCTCAGGGCTTGTAGCCGAAGCGATCACTCATTGCCCTATTAAAGTGTCGCGGCATCCTCCCCATACTCCCGCAAAGTGACGGCGTACAGCTTTTGACCCGCTAAATCGTTCCAGATGCGCGATAGCATTTGACGATCTGGCATGCCCTGTTGAAAATGAATAATTAAATGAATCCGGTTTGGATCTCGTGGTCCCTTACTAATGAATGTCGTGTGCCACCTCATCCGGAGGGACAACCCTGATCTCTGCCCTTGCGGCAGGCAGGCCCTGCAATCGTTGCCCGATACCTCTTCGAATGACCTGGTTGAGGTCGACCACAAGCGAGACCTCGACGCCGGTGGTTCTGGCGATTACACTTTAGACGGGCCGCAAGTCTTGCCCCCCGGGGCCAATCTCTATGCCTGTTCGAGATGGAAACGGCGCCGGGTAATACTCTGAAGCCGATACCGCCAAAAACGGCACCTTGCCCCAGCCGTCGAAAAACGCTTGATCCATGAGGGGCCATCCTATCTTCATTGATCATTATAATGACGATCGATCTGTGATATTATAATGATCGACATCGAAATAGGAGACTCGCCGTCATGTTCATGAGGTTCGCGTTCGCAATTTTCGCCGGCGGCGTGCTCGCTTTCTTCGCCCTGCCCGATCAGGAAGCCGGCCTTTGCATGCTCAGCTTTTCCACTGCTTTCTTGATCCTGTCCCTCGCCGCAGTCTGCGTCATCAAATTTCTAACCCACAGTATCGGACGTCATCGTCTTCGCTCGTCGTTACAACTGTCGCGCTGTGATGACGATCTTCCTTTGCATGACGCTGCAAAGTTCGAGCGCTCCGCCTGGTCAACGTCCGGCGTCAACCCCCAGGATCCGAAACTGGCCTGGCAGTACCGCGTCAACGATCAGCGCCTTGGCCGCTTCAAACTCTAACAGGCTCTCCTTGCCAGGATCTGCTCAATCACGCACAGAGGATCCTGCTCTTCCGTCAGGTCTGTGATCTCCTGATACGGTAGCCCCAAATGATAGGCTTGCGCAAGGCAGCGTCCCGAATCCCCCAAGGCCCAGACCGAGACGCCCAGGAACGCCGCCATTGTGCCGATCGTCTGAAGGTCGGGTTGCGCGTCCGCGCGCAGTCATAAGGCGTTGCTGCCCAGACACCACCATGCTGCGGTTCGCGTGCAAATGGTTCTCGTCATTACCTCATGCAACGGCTCCTGATCGCTAATCTCGAGTGTTTGCGAATGGCGCTCTCAGCGATGCAGGCTTGGGGCTACCTGGCCGAGGCGATCCTGCCGGCACGACGGCTAAGGCCTGGCCCTTGAAACGCCCCGGTTATTTCGCCGGAAATGTTCAACGCGCTATTACATTATTCTATTGATCCGATAGCGGCCTGGCGGCATTATCAGGTCCATGACAAAGGTGTCGTGGCCAAGCGCTGCGCAGGTATATCGCGCCTTAGGAGGATTCCCGGCGCGCGGCAGCTACTTGTGCCGTTGCCCAGTACCAAGTCACGGGCAAGGCAAAGGCGACCGCCATCCCTCCCTCTCTGTTCGTGACGGGGATTATCGTCTTATGCTGTACTGCTTTGCAGGCTGCGATCCCGTCGACATCGAGACCGCCATTGCGGACCTGGATTTGTCGAAGCGCGCGGCCGAGCCTCTGCGTCGTGTTCGTCCGGCGGCGCCCAAAACCACGGCAGCGGACGCGCTCGCGCTCTGGTCGAGAGCGATTGCGCTCGGCGGCACGCACGGCGAAGCTTATCTTGCCTCTCGCCGTCTGCCGGCGACGTTGCCAACTTTGCGCTTTCTGCCGGGTTATCGGTTGGGAAAGAACCGCTTTCCCGCGCTGGTGGCTGCTCTGCAGGCCCCAGACCGTTCGATCTGTTCGGTGCAGCTCACCCTCTTGCACCCGACACGACCAGAAAAGGCGGCGCTGGACGAGCCACGCCGCATCATCGGCCCGAGCCGGGGCTTTGCCTTGCGGCTCGCCCCAGCGGCCGACGTCCTTGGTATTGCCGAAGGCTATGAGACCGGCCATGCCGTAATGCTGCGATACGGCTTGCCCGTCTGGTGCTCACTGGGAGCACCACGGTTGCCATTTCTTCAGCTGCCCGAATGCGTACAGCGGATCGTCGTCTTCGCCGATCCGGACAAGCCCGGCCTCAGCGCGGCCGAACGCGTTCGCGAAGCCAACCCTGAGCGCCGGGTCCTCATTCATAGACCGCCCGACGACCGGGATTTCGCGAAGCTGTGGGAGGACGATCCGACGCCCGAGACCCTACCCTTGGATCTTCTGCTGCGCGAAACACTCGGCGCAGACACCTGAGCCCCTCGGCGGCCAGCTTGGCCATCAACTTTGATCACAAATTGGGCACCACTTGTTCTGGCGAAGGGTGCCTTCGAGCATCTAGAACCGGCACCAGGTGCGCGCCTATCTCTACTCGACACCCAAGCCTTGGCTTCAGAAGACCAGCGCCGAAGTCTTCCGTCAAAGGATACTGTCGACCACTCGGTGAAGGCGCTAACCCGCCTCGCTGCACAGTCGCTCAACGAGAACTCACAAACGCCAAAAGCGGAGGAAGGGAATTTTACAAGCCGCCACAAATACGCAATTCTCTTTCTCTATAGATTTTATATACATAACTATTCTGTCCCCTCGTCGCGGCTGCGGCCCGCAGTTTCAAGGAGAGGGACAGGACCAAATGACCAGACCCGCAATCGTCGGATTTTACGGCAGTTTCAGTTCTCCTTCCCGGACGCGCGCTTTGGTCGAAGAGATAGCGAGGCGAACGGCGCACCAATATGAGAGAAGCTTCGAGGTCATGGATATTGGGCAGTTCCTGCCTTCGCTCGGCGCCGCGCACCGCCTCTCCGATCTGGACACGAAGGCAAGGCGACTTGTTGACCATCTCCTGCAAGCCGAAGCACTGATCGTCGCAAGGCCGGTCTACAAAGGTAGTTACGCTGGCCTCTTCAAGCATTTCATCGATCTGCTGGAGCCCACCGCCTTCATAGGCAAACCGGTACTTCTGGCCGCGACCGGCGGCGGAGACCGACACGCGTTGATTGTCGAGCATCAGCTACGGCCCCTCTTCGGCTTCTTCGAGGCACGAACGCTGGCGACAGGGATCTATGCTTCAGAGCGCGACTTCGTCGACCAAACCTCCGTATCCCCGACACTGGCGGATCGGCTCGACCGTGCGATCGGGCAATTCGCGCCCTATCTGGCCTCGCGAACTCGAGACCAGTTGGTTTCGGATTCCGACGCGCCTCAGGCGGACATTGCTATCGCCCGGGGCCGGTGGCGCGCTTCGAACCGGGTTTCTAACGCAAATCTCGGCTGAAGCGCCTCCTCCAGCCCTGTCTGGATCTTCGAGAAATCGTCAGCCGCCGCCACAAACTCGATCCGCCTGGAGACTACCATGACCAAGCCTGCTTTCATTGATGCAACCATTCCGGAAGCCGATGTTGCTCCCCTCACAGCACGCGTCGGCGCAGAGATCAGCAACGTTCGTCTATCCGGTGATCTACCCCATGCTGTCGTGGTGGCGATCAACCAGCTTCTCCTGCGCCACAAGGTCGTGTTCTTCCGCGACCAGGGGCACCTTGACGATGCCGAGCAGGAGCGTTTCGCCCAGCGGCTCGGCGATTTGGTTGCGCATCCGACCCAAGGGGCAATCGTCGGCACGGCCTCAGTCCTCGAACTCGATTCAAGTCGCGGCGGCGGGCGCGCCGATCAGTGGCACACCGACGTTACGTTCGTCGACGCCTATCCAAAATTCTCGGTCCTGCGCGGCGTGGTCATTCCTTCGGCCGGTGGCGACACGATCTGGTCGAATACCGCCGCCGCCTATGAGACTTTGCCGCCAACGATCAAGCGCCTCGCCGACGATCTTTGGGCGGTCCACAGCAACGCCTACGACTACGCGGCGGTGCGACCGCGGGCGACAGAGGCGGAAACAAAACACTTCGACGAGGTGTTTACTTCTACGATCTACGAGACCGAACACCCGGTTGTGCGGGTTCATCCGGAGACCGGTGAGCGCACCCTCCTACTCGGCAATTTCGTGCAGCGGTTCGTCGGCCTATCCAGAAGCGACTTCCACCGAGTCTACGAGTTGTTCCAATCCTACATTACCGCACCGGAGAACACCGTTCGCTGGCGTTGGCAGCAGGGTGATGTGGCGATCTGGGACAACCGCGCCACGCAGCACTACGCCATCAACGACTACGGCGATCAGCGCCGGGTCGTCCACCGCGCCACTGTCGACGGTGACGTGCCGGTCGCGGTCGACGGACGACGCAGCGTCTCCCGCACCAAGGCAGCCAAGCCGGCGAGGATCAAGGCGGCCTGAACACGAGGGGACGTCTCTTCAACTGATGCGACAAGAGGGAATTTGATAATGTCCAGACAGATCAAGCTTGGCGCCTTCCTGCCTGGTGGCGGACAGCATATCGCCGCATGGCGCCATCCCGACGCGCCGGCTGACGGCGCAACGAATTTCGAGTTCCACAAGCAGCTGGCTCTGACCGCCGAGCGCGGCCTGTTCGACGCCTATTTCCTCGCCGACAATCTGACGGTCGGCCTCGGCGCCCGCGAAGGCGGCAACGCCAAGATCGCCTGCTTCGAGCCGGTGACGCTGTTTGCAGCTTTGGCGCCGCTGACCACGCATCTCGGCTTCATCGCCACGGCCTCCACCACCTATGAGGAGCCCTACACGCTGGCGCGCAAGTTCGCGTCGCTCGACCTCCTGTCGAACGGCCGCGCCGGCTGGAATGTGGTGACCTCGGCCGGCGACGAGACCGCCCAGAACTTCAACCGCGATGTCCAGCCCAACCATGCCGAGCGTTATGCGCGGGCGCATGAGCATGTCGAGACGGTGAAGGCGCTGTGGGACAGCTGGGAGGATGACGCCTTCATCCGCGACAAGCAGTCGGGCCGCTTCTACGACAAGGACAAGCTGCACGACATCGACCACAAGGGCGAGCACTTCTCCGTCAAGGGCCCGCTCAACGTGCCGCGCCCGGTACAGGGACATCCGGTGCTGGTGCAGGCCGGGCAGTCCGAGGATGGACGCGGGCTTGCCGCGCAGTCGGCCGAGGTGATCTTCACCGCTCATCAGAAGCTCGAAACCGCGCAGGAATTCTATCGCGACATCAAGGCCCGCGTGGCTGCCGTCGGCCGCGATCCCGACCAGGTGCTGATCATGCCCGGCGTGGCGCCCTTCGTTGGCCGCACCACGGAAGAAGCCCGCGCCAAGTATCAGCAGCTCAACGACCTGATCCTGCCGGAGGATGGCGTCGCTTTGCTCAACGGGCTGGCCGGCCAGACGCTCGACATCAGGGGCTATCCGCTCGACGGTCCGCTACCGCCGAGCAAGGAAACCGAAGGCATGAAGAGCCGCCAGGCGCTGATCCGCCAGATCGCCGACGAGCACAACTTCACCATCCGCCAGCTCTACCAGTGGGTGGCGACGGCGCGCGGCCACTACACCATCGTCGGCAGCGCCACTGAGGTGGCCGACCTGCTGGAGGAATGGTTCACCAGCGAGGCGGCCGACGGCTTCAACATCCTGCCGCCCTGGCTGCCCGGCGCGCTCGACGACTTCGTCGACCTTGTCATCCCGGAACTGCAGCGCCGCGGCCTGTTCCGCACCGCTTACGAAGGCAGGACGCTGCGCGAGAACCTTGGCCTCAGGCGGCCGGAAAACCCGTGGACAACAGCCCGCTCGACCGTACTGGCCGCCGAATAGTCCTCCGACGCGCCAACCATCTTTCAGGGAAAGGGCAAGACGATGACTTTGCAGCACATCGAGCGGCCAATCACGATCGGCGCACGCCGCAGCGCAACCGGCCTAGACACCGACTTCCTGCGACCCGGCGGCCGGGCGGCCGTCCGTTTCCTATCGCGCTACGGCGTTCTTCTGGGGTTCCTGGCGCTCTGGCAGGTTGCGAGCAGCGTCGGGTGGGTCAATGCCGCAGTGCTGCCGCCGATCGACATGATCATAGCTGCACTCTGGAAGGGGCTTGCCGGCGGCAGCCTGCTTGGCGACATCGCCATCAGCCTGCAGCGTGCCGGCATCGCCTTCGCCGCCGCCGTCGCGGTCGCCATTCCGCTTGGCCTGTTCATGGGTCAGGTGCGCGCCGTCGAAACCGCGCTCGACCCGATCCTGCAACTGTTCCGGCAGACTTCGGCGCTGGCGCTCTACCCGGTGTTCATCCTGCTGCTGGGGCTTGGCGAAACCTCCAAGATCTTCGTCATCTTCTGGGCGACCTTGTTTCCGCTGCTGCTCAACACCACCAGCGGCGTCAAGGAAGTCGATCCGAAGCTGCTCGAAATGGCGCGCGTCTATGGCGCGACGCGCCTCACCGTGTTCCGCCGCGTCGTGCTGCCCGGCGCCGTGCCCTCGATCTTCGTCGGCTTGCGGCTCAGCGCCACCACGGCACTGCTGCTGCTGATCGCGTCCGAGATGATCGGCGCCAACAAGGGCATCGGCTTCCAGGTGATGAACGCCCAATACAATTTCCAGATCCCGCTGATGTTCGCGGCGATCATCATCCTCGCCGGCCTCGGCCTGATCGCCAACCAGGCGCTGGTTGTCCTGCAGCGGCGACTGTGCCGCTGGAGCAATCCCGTCAACTGACCAACCCTCTCAATCCAGGCCTGCCCCTCCTCTCGACTTAGGAAAGATCGGACCATGAAAATCACGCGTCGTTCCCTGCTTGCCGGTGCACCGCTTGCCGCCGGCATCATCGCCGCCGGCCTGCCCCGCTTCGCCTTTGCGCAAGCCGCACCCGTCAAGTTCCGCTACCTCGCCAGCCGCGGCAGCATTTCCCCGCACGAACTGGCCGCCGAGCTCGGCTACTACAAGGACCTCGGCATCGAACTGGAGAATGTCGGCTATGCCGCCGGCGGCCCGGAATCGCTGTTTGCGCTTGCCTCGGGCAGCGTCGACCTCGGTTCGGCCGCCACCGCCGCGGTGATCAACTCGATCTCCGGCGGCAACGACTTCGTCGCCGCCTATCCGAGCAACGGCATCAACAGGCAAGTCAAAAGCGTCTTCTACGTGCTCGAAGACAGCCCGATCAAATCGATCGCCGACATCGCCGGCAAGACCATCTCGGTCAACACGCTCGGCGCCCATCTCGACTATACGGTGCGCGAGGCCCTGCACAGCGTCGGCCTGCCGCCGGATGCCGCCAACCTTGTGGTCGTGCCCGGGCCGCAGCTCGAACAGACCTTGCGCTCGCGCCAGGTCGATATCGCCGGCCTCGGCTACTGGCAGGCGACCTTTGCCGGCGCGCTGGTCGCCAATGGCGGCGTGCGCGGCGTGTTCAACGACACCGACGTGCTGGGCGAACTCGCCGGCGGCTTTGTCGTCCTGCGGCGCGACTTCATTGCCGCCAACCCGGACGCGGCGCGCAACTTCGTCGAGCAGTCCGCACGCGCCTCCGACTGGTCGCGGCAGAATCCGGACGAAGCCCGCAAGGTGCTGGCCGACATCCTCAGCAAGCGCGGCGAAAATGGCGATCTCGCACGCTACTGGACCGGCTTTGGCCTGCGTGAAGGCGCGCAAGCGACCGACCGCGACATCGACTTCTGGGTCGCCGTGCTGGAGCGTGACGGACGCCTGGCCAAGGGCAAGCTGAAGGCGGCCGACATTCTGTATCGGCCAGGCGAAACCAAGACGAACTGAGAGCTGAAATGGACTGGAAGCTAAAATGAACGGCACCAACCGTGGCGGAGAGGTCTCGATCCGCGACCTCTCCAAATCCTTCACGCTCGGCGGGCGTCAGCTTGCCGTGTTGAGGACGCTCAACCTCGACGTCCGTTCCGGTGAATGCCTGATCATCGTCGGCGCCAGCGGCTCGGGCAAAACCACGCTGCTGCGCATCCTCGCCGGGCTGGAGGCCGCCGACAGCGGCGGCGTCGCCATCGACGGCAAGCCGGTTCACGGCGTCGGCGCCGAGCGCGCGGTGATCTTCCAGGAACCGCGCCTGCTGCCCTGGCTGACCGTGCTCGGCAATGTCGCCTTCGGCCTCGAAGTGCGGGGCGTCGCGAAGGCGGACGCCGAGGAGAAGGCCCGCTTCTACATCGCGCTCGTCGGTCTCGCCGAATTCGCCGACGCCTTTCCCCGGCAGCTTTCCGGCGGCATGGCCCAGCGCGTCGGCATCGCCCGGGCGCTGACCGTGCAGCCGGAGATCCTACTGCTCGACGAACCGCTGGGCGCGCTCGACGCCATGACCAAGATCGGCATGCAAGAGGAACTGGCGCGCATCTGGAGCGAGGAGAACGTCACCATGGTGATGGTCACTCATGATCTGGAAGAGGCGATCTATCTCGCCGACCGGGTGCTGATCCTGCCCAGGGAGAAAGGCGGCGCTGCACGGTTGATCGATGTCGACCTGCCCCGCCCGCGCGACCGCAGTGAAAGCCGGTTCGTGCGCTACCGTGAAGAGTTGCTGCGCGAGTTTGGCCTGCACTGACGGAAGTGAACGGATTAGCCCATCTCCATTGGCCGGTGTGGGAACCCTGCGGGATGGGCAAGAAAAGCCGCTGAGGAATGCTCAAGCGCGATCAGTCCTACGTATGAAACGAGGATATCTCAACGCTTTGAGCCATATGCGGTAGCTCTGGAATAGTAGGGACAGAAAGCCCCTCCCGTTACGCGCCAAACAGCCGCCGGTCCCAGTAGACAGGCTGGTGGAGACTCGTCTGGATACTTGAAAACTCCGGATGCGCTGGATTGATCAGCACATTGCTATCGAGACGCGCCACGACGCTCGGCACCAGCAGGATGACGCTGCGCCGTTCTAAACACCAGGTTTCGCCAAATCCCTTGCTCACCGTCGCCGGCATCGTGTCCCAGCCGGGCAGTGACGGCTGGGAAAAGACCTCATAGCTCAGCCCGCGCGGGATTGTGATTTCGATGTAGTGCTGGTTGGGCGGCAGTCGGCCGCTGCCATGCACCAGCTTTTCCAGGAGGGCCGTCGAATAGTGCTCGCTCGTGTAGATGATAGGGCTTCCGGGCGTGTTCCATCGCCCTGGTGCGACTGTCGAGCCTGTCGCGTCGAAGATCGGGTAGGTGCCGGCCGGATCGCCGACACGAAAGGACAATAGGGTGCGATCGAGAGTCTGCGCCGTCACGCAGCACTGCCATACTTCAGACCTCCGAGGATATCGACCACCATTTCGGCGCCGAACTCGCTGAGGATAACGATGTCGATCGGCCGCTTGTCCTCAATCATCGGATGCGGCCGAAACAAGAAATCGCGTGCTTCCTCTTCGTTCTGCCAGACATCGACAGCAAGCCCCCAGACCCGCGCCACACGGGCCAATCGTGTGCCCTCATCCGACGACAGGCGATGCGCCGTCTTGCGCCGCTCGTAGGTTGCTTTGGGGATCAGCCGGTATTTGAACTGAGCATCTCCCGGGGCAACGAGATGGGCAACGCGCTCGACCACCCCAATGGGAAGTCCATTCTCGATCCGGGAGATCAGTCCGAATGGCGACCGCGCCGCCACCTCCTTAGCAGGCAGCCCCAACACGTCGGCTACATTTCCGAACGCCAGCATTCCACTCTCCATTCATGTGAGGCACAATATAGCCTCACATGATGCGCCCTGCAAGTCCCTGCGTCAGCGCGAACCGATCCGATCACCCAGCGATCCTTGCTGTCACGCGTAGCCTTTGGCGCCCGCCAGCAGCATCAATCCTACCGACACCTCGCCTGCGTAGCCCTTCGAAAAGCGCTAAGGCGGCGAGTGCGAACCGCCTTGGTCGCGAATGATTGACACCAGGAAAAACGCGTTTCCGCCAGCGCTGAACAAGGAAGCCCGGAAGAAAGAATGGCCGGGCTCGGATACGGCCCGGCCAAAGAAGGTTAAAGCCTTCAGGGAGGAAAACCGTCCGGTGGAAATGGGAGGAAACCATCGAACGATTTTACCTGTTTGATCTTATTTCAACGCGTTAGCGACGAATGCGATTCCAAAGAACATATAAAACGGCAAAAATTTGTGCGCCACATTACAGAACGTCACAAGCGCGCGGTTCCGGTCTTGAGAGGTCACCATAGTGGCGTAGCTTCGTCGCATCATCCGGCACGAGGACATGACCGCGTGCTCTTCATGCACGCCATCGATGAGACAGTCTAAGTCGACGGATTGTCATCATGCTTCACCATCCCAGGCGGATCACGCCGCGGACGGCTACATCGCCGCCACAGCCGCTGCTTGCGGCTCTATGGTCGCCTACCTGAAACATCAGCCCATTCGAGTCTGCTGGGTTAACCACTGTCAATCCATGGGAAGCATCGTTGAACCCAATGGGTTGAACGAAACATCGGTTCAATGATTTAATCATAAGGCGAACAATCTTAAGTCGGATGGCACCTTATGAGTGACTTTGCTGTTCTGGGTCGCACGGTTGGCCCCCAGCACCCGGAAATTCAGACGCTCTTGCGTCAGGCGCGGGATCAGCAGGCTCGCGTCTTGTGTTTGTGTCGGCATCCCGGGGTGCCGATGTACATCGCCGCCGTCGGCGAGGAATTGATCATCAAGCGCATGCCGAACACCGGCAAGGACCATGCGGTCGACTGTGATCGCTATGAACTGCCCCTTGCACTGTCGGGAAAGGCGGAGATCCTGGGTCAAGCAATCATCGAGGATCCTGCATCGGAGGCGGCGCGGCTGAAGCTGGCCTTCGCACTGACACAAGGCAAGGCGCGACAGGGATCATCCGGCGAGGGGGCTTCCAACCATACTGTGAAGGCCGATCCGAAGAAGCTCACGCTGCGAGGCTTGCTCGACTATCTCTGGGAAGAGGCGGAGCTGACATTAATGGCACCCGGCTTTGTGGGAAAAAGAAATTGGGGGTTGGTCCGGAAATTTCTTTGGGGCGCGGCCGATGCGAAGTCGAGCCAGAAGTTCCAGTTGCGCGAGCTGCTGTTTATGCCGGCAATGTACTCCCCTGAGCACAAGGATCGCCTGGCAGCGGATCGGGAGCGGGCTTTCGCGGCGGCAGCCAAGGCCAAGCACAAGAAGATCGTGATCGGCATTGTGAAATCGCTCGATCCTGCCCGGTTTGGCGGCAAGCTGTCGGTCAAGCATATGCCCGACGCGCCGCTCTTCATGGATGAGAAAATGTTCAGGGCAGTGCCGAAGCGCTTTGCAGCAGAATTCGACCTGTGGCGACTGCACGAAAATTCGCACCTGATCACCATCGCAACGGTCATGCAGATGCCGTCCGGCATTCTGGCGATCGACGAAATCGGCTTTATGAACGTGACGGAGAACTGGATTCCGTTTCAGCACAACGACGAAAAGGAATTGATCGAGGTCCTGACCGGGGAGCATCGGCGGTTTGTGAAAACGTTGCGCTACAACGTGCTGCCGGCGGTACCGATGGCGTTCGGTCTTCTGACCGACGTTGACCAGCAGGGAACCGCGCTTTTTGTCGTACCGCACGATGCCAAGGAGGCGATACGGGCGGAATTCGACAATCTGATTTCAAGCTGCGAGCTCGAGACCTGGCGCTGGGACGCAAGCGGCCCCCGACCGGCGCTACCGGGCAAACAGCAGCGGCTTTCGCCTCCGCCCGGCAGGCAGACTCTGGAATATCGACCGAACAACTGAAAAGCCGAAGCGCGTGCGAGGCTGCAGCCGTAATTGGACCCAGCCAGGACATAAAAATCGTGAACAAGCGAAAGACAAGATGAGGGCAAAGATTCGATGCGGTTGGCGAGGGTCAGGTGAGCGCGACGAAGCGCGGACGACGGCTGGCGCACCCGTAGGGCAGGCTACGCCTGAGCTTGCGTCTGGCGCCGGCGTTTGCGCTGGAAGCGATCGTTGATCGGGGCCGTGACCAGGGAGTGCGAAAAGGAGAAAGCGATGCTGAAGAAATTCGACATGGATCCGGGAGCGGGCATCGTCATAGCAATCAAGGGAATCGGCATCAGGGCCATTGCTCGTAAGCTAGGTCGGCCGCCGAGCACAATCTCGCGGGAGGTCAGGCGCAATGCCGCGACGCGCAGCGGCAATCTGGATTACCGGCCAGTGCCGCCCAATGGCACGCCGATCGTGAGTCCCGGCGGCCTCCTGGCAAGCTGGCGGTCAATCCGGCTCTGCGTGAATATGTTGAGGAGCGCTTGGCCGGCAAAGTCACCAATCCCAATGGCGCCTCATTCGAGGGCCCCAAGGTGGGTATGGAAAAACGACAGAGCCGGAGGTGGTCGGCAACCTGGAGCCCCGAGCAGATCGCTAAATCGGCTTCAGATCGATTACCCAGAGGATCAAACCATGCGGATCAGCCACGAGACGATCTATCAGTCCTTGTACATTCAAGGACGCGGAGCATTGCGCCGAGGACTGACCGCATGTCTGCGTTCACGCCGAGCGTTGCGCGTACCGCGCGAACGGGCCCGAGTTCGCAACAAGTCCTTCATTGGAGACGCCCTTATAATAAGCGACCGTCCGGGCGAAATTGCCGATCGGGCTGTCCCCGGACATTGGGAAGGCGACCTCATCCTTGGCCTCGGAAGCTAGGCGATCGGTACGCTCGTGGAACGAAGTTCACGCTTCACAATGCGTGCTTCACCTGCCGCGCATGCATGGCTATCAGCAGAGCCTGCGCATCAAGAACGGTCCACCACTTGCCGGCCACGGCGCTGAAGCAGTCGGCAGAGCCATAGCCCGATCCATGGGCAAACTTCCCGAGCAACTGCGTCAGTCGCTGACTTGGGACCATGGAGCGGAAATGGCGCAGCAGCCGACCTGCGCATCGACACCGGGCTCGAGATTTACTTCTGCGATCCCCAAGCCCGTGGCAGCGAGACTCCAACGAAAACACCAACGGCTTGCTGAGACAGTACTTTCCAAAGGGCACGGATCTCAGTCGGCACACAGCCCGGGAACTGGACGCAGTTGCCCATGCTATCAACACAAGACCGCGCAAAACGCTCGGCTGGAAAACACCTGCCGAACTCCTCGACCAGCTCCTTGGGGGACAGTATGATGCCGGTGTTGCGACGATCCGGTTGAATCCGCCTTGGCTGCCTCTATCGCTGTGATGGATGAGCCCGCCTCCCCGCGCGGGCCGCCGATCATGGAGAGCCTGTTCCAGGGCATCGAGAACGAAGGCTGCATGCGCCGTCCGGCTCACCCGCCAGCCGACGATCCGACGGGCATAGGTGTCGACAAACGCGACATAGACGAAGCCCGTCCAGGTCGCGACGCAGGTGAAGTCGGAGACCCGCAGCATGTTCGGCGCCGGAGCATGGAACTGGCGGTTGACGTGGTCGAGAGGGCAAGGTGCGGCCTTGTCGCTCACCGTAGTGCGGATCGGCTTGCCGCGGACGATGCCTTCGAGGCCCATGGCCTTCATCAAGCGGGCAACCGTGCAGCGGGCGACCTCGAAGCCCTCGCGACGCAACCGCCGCCAGACCTTGCGAACGCCGTAGACACGGAAGTTCGCCTCAAACCGTCGGACCTCATCCTTCGAGGCTGTATCCCATCTTGCCCGAGCCGACAGCCGGCAGGGGTCGACGCGCTTGGCGACATGGTCGTGGTAGGTCGACGGGGCGATCGGCAGCACCTTGCAGATCGGCTCAACCCCATGCGCCTTGCGGTGATCGTCGATGAACGCGATCGTGGCCTGAACCGGCGGTCGAGCTTCGCCTGGGCAAAATACGCGGAAGCCTTGCTCTCGTTGGCCTGCGAAGCTCGCGGCTCTCGCGTTCCAGAGCCTTCAGTTTCGTCGCAGCATCCGTGGGAACTCCGGCGCGCACGCCGCCGTCACGCTCGGCTTTCTTGCAGCCGATCTTGGCGGCGATCGATGAAACCGCCGCCCACCGCGACGTATGCTCGCGTTCGTGATCCAGAACCAGCCGCACCGCGGGGGGTCCGGACCTCGGGAGAGAACTTGTTGGTCGCCTTGCTTGTCATGGTTTCACCTTCTCAGGAGTTGGAGCCTCCGATCAACCCGCGGCGGTACACAACAAGGGTCACGGATCATTCTGGGCGGGAACCCTAGAGAATCAGCCCTCAGAGCCTTTGGTAATAGACCGACCCCTCGCACCTGTTTGGGCTGGGTGTACAAGTCAGGTTTTCATCAGGTTGGACGAGTATGTCTGGCAGTAGAGCGCGACCACTTCCGTGCCCGCCCGCTCGTCTGGCAGACACACAAAGGAGAAAGATATGCCGTCAGCTACAAGCAGCGCCATCGTTTCCTGCCGCAGATCATCGCCCATCCGGTCTGGCCCTCCTTCAGGTCCCCTTGAGCCTGTGTCTCGTCGAGGAAATGGCCTGGGAGCGGGATCGTGGTTTCGTATGAGACAATCCGCCGGTGCGGCGACAAATGCGGTCCGCATACGGAGCCATTACGTCGCGGCACTTGATATTGCAGTGCAGCAAAGGTAGAGGGCCGCCCCTTATCGGAGTGTCGTCCATGGCCCTTACCAATGCTGGTAGCGAGGCAGAACCCGTCGAACAATCGAGCCATCCCGAAATCGAACAGCACAGCACCAAGGTGCTGATGCTAGGCGCGCTCGGTGTGGTCTATGGCGACATCGGCACCAGCCCGATCTACGCCTTCCGGGAAGCGCTTGTTGCGTCCTCCGGCGGCGAAATCGCCGAGCGCGGCGATATTCTGGGCGTGCTGTCGCTGATCATCTGGTCGTTGACGATTATCGTCACCATCAAATACATCATGTTCGTACTCAGAGCCGACAACCGAGGCGAGGGCGGCGTGCTGTCGCTGATGGCGCTAGCGCGCGGCAGTTTCCCCAAGCGGTCGGCGGTGATCCTGGGCATCGGCATCGTCGGCGCCTCGCTGTTTTTCGGCGACGCGGTCATCACGCCCGCGATTTCGGTGCTGTCGGCGGTCGAGGGTATGAACGTCGTCACGCCGACCTTCCAGCCCTATGTGGTGCCGCTGACACTGGTCATCCTGGCCATGGTGTTCGCGGTGCAGCGCTTTGGCACCGGCGGGGTGGGATTGGTGTTCGGCCCGGTGACCGCCGTATGGTTCCTGGCAATTGGCCTTTCCGGTCTCAACCACATCATCGCCGATCCCGAAATCCTGTGGGCGGTGAGCCCGCACTACATCGTCGCCTTCCTGATCAATTCGCCCGACGTCGCTTTCGTGACCATCGGCGCCATCTTCCTCGCCGTCACCGGCGCCGAAGCACTCTATGCCGATCTCGGCCATTTCGGCTGCAAGCCGATCGTGCTGGCCTGGCTGGCGATCGTGTTTCCCTGCCTGCTGCTCAATTATGCCGGGCAAGGCGCCTTCGTGCTGGCCAAGAACGGCGTCGTCGGCCATCCATTCTTCGAGATGAACGAAGGCTGGACGCTGATCCCGATGGTGGTATTTGCAACCGCGGCGACGGTTATCGCCAGCCAGGCGGTCATCTCCGGCGCCTTCTCGCTGACCCGGCAGGCGGTGCAGCTCAATATGCTGCCGCGCCTCGAAATCCTGCACACGTCGGAACGGCAGTCGGGCCAGATCTACATGCCGCGCGTCAACGTTATGCTGGCGTTGGCAGTGATGTTGCTGGTCGTCGGTTTCGGCGAATCGAGCAAGCTGGCCTCCGCCTATGGCATCTCGGTGACCGGCAACATGCTGGTGACGACGGTGCTGCTGTTCGTCGTCATGACGCGCATTTGGAAATGGCGCCTGTGGGTGGCGGTGGCGATGACGGCGGTGTTCGCGTTCATCGACATCGGCTTCTTTGCCTCCAACATCGTCAAGGTGTTCGAGGGCGGCTGGGCGTCGCTTGCGGTGGCCTTCACCATCGTTCTGGCGATGTGGACCTGGGTGCGCGGCAGCCGCTATCTGTTCGATAAGACCCGGCGCAACGAAATCCCGCTTGATTTCCTCGCCGGCAATCTGCTGAAGAAGAAGCCGCAGCTGGTGTCCGGCACCGCCGTGTTCCTGACCAGCGATCCGCAAAGCGCGCCGACAGCGCTGATGCACAGCCTGAAGCACTACAAGGTGCTGCACGAGCAGAACGTCATTCTGTCGGTGGTCACCGCACCGCAGCCGCTGGTGCCCGACAGCGAGCGGGTCAAGATGGAGACAGTCAACGAGTTGTTCATGCGGGTGACGCTGACCTTCGGCTATATGGAGCAGCCCAACATTCCGCGCGCGCTGGCGATCTGCCGCAAGCAGGGCTGGAAGTTCGACATCATGACGACGTCGTTCTTCTTGTCGCGGCGCTCGCTCAAAGCATCGCCCAATTCCGGCATGCCGGTGTGGCAGGACAAGCTGTTCATCGGGCTCGCCCGCTCGGCGGCCGATGCGACGGAGTATTTCCAGATCCCGACCGGACGTGTGGTCGAGATCGGCACGCAGGTGGCGATCTAAGGGCATGCCGCGGTTGAGAAGAATCGGTGCTGTCACATTGATTGAGCGGGTAAGGAAATTCAGGTAACAGCGCGCCCGGCACTGTAAGTTTCAGCGGCTTGATGCACGCGATAGCTGGCCGGGACGGCTGTCACGCTGTGGCGACACACGCGATTTTGTTCCAGATTTGCATGGGGGCGTTACGCAGGTCTCGATGTTGAGCCGATGACAGCGCATTGCAGGGAAAGTGAGCAGGTCGGCAATCGGATCATGGATGGAAACGAACCGCTGAAGCTGGCGTGCCGACTTGAAGCGTTTCATGATCCTTTCGCGTCGTCGAGTCGGCTGGTGCGAATTTTCCGCTCGATTATTCAGGCCTGTGTGCGACCGGTGTTCGACGCCGGGCAAGAGGTCGCGCATGGCGGCATCATAGGATCGGAGCTTGTCGGTGATCATGATCCGTGGTGTCCGCCCTTGAGCTTTCAGCAACTTGCGCATCAGACGCTTTGCCGCCTTGGCATTTCGGCGGCTTTGTACCAGCACTTCGAGGACGAAGCCGTCCTGATCGACGGCACGCCAGAGCCACTGCTTCTTGCCACTGATAGCCACGACACATTCGTCGAGATGCCATTTGTCGCCCAGGCAGCCGGCTGATATTGATCTCCTGGGCGAAATGCCGTCCGAATTTCTCCGCGCAGCTTCGAACGGTCTGATGCGTGACGATGATGCCGCGGGCCGCCAGCATGTCCTCAACCATGCGCAGGCTGAGCGGAAAGCGAAAGTAGAGCCATACCGCGTGCGCAATGATCTCGGGGGAAAGCGGTGGCGACCATAGAGCGGACCACGAGCAACTTCTGACATGGCCCAATGTAAGCACATCTTCATAAGCTGTCGGTTGACTTTACGGTGCCGCGCCAAGCGAGCAGCATCCGGCCGGCGGGGCCGACCCCGTCTCCCGGCCGTGAGCAGAACGGCATCACGCAGGGGCCGCTTCATCCTCGACGCGGCCAGCCTGCTTTGCCGTTACCGCCGCCGCCGAAAGCGCCAGGCGTTGCCGCCAGGCGCCGGTCCGCCGGCAGCGGTTCGTCTCCACCGATGATCCGATTGCCAACCAATTCCAATTTCCCCCATACCTGCGTAACGCCGCTATGCAAATCTGGACAAAATCGCGTATGTCGCCGCAGCATGACAGCCGTCCCGACCAGCTATCGCTGCATCAAGACGCTGATATCTTTACAGTGCCCGCACGCCTCTCGCGCGCCAACGGCCAGTCGGTGTCGCGAATTGAGGCGCGCTGAAGCCGTCCGGCTCAGCCGATCATGGCGCTTCGGTTGCCGGGTTCGAGGTCGTGGCCTCTGCCGCTGCGCGATTCTAGCAATTGCGCCTTGGAGAGCTCTGCTTCAGCCTCGGCGAGGCATGGCTCGGCTGCGGTTCTCTGCCGCAGAAGGTCCGATTGCGAATTCTTGACGTTGTCACGACGTAGGCGAGCGGCCTTGGCGAACGTCGGATAAGCGAAATGATTGACATCGGAGATGCCGCCCTTCGTTTCCTCGGCGTTTATCTGGAACTCCAGTTCTCGCGCCATGCGTTCGAAATCGGCAATCATGATGTCTAGCTGGTGCAACTGTCGTCGCTTCTCATTCACCTGAAATTGCTTCAGTCGGACCAGATTACCTCGTGGCTTCATGACTCGGTACTCCGGTACCCATTTCGTCCAATCAAACCGCTCTCTCCCCTTGACGTTAGGCCTACAGCGACTCTCACGTTTTCTGCTGCGAGCGGAAACATATTTTCCAAAATCCTTGGCCGATGGCTATGAGTTCAATGCATCGACAAGCATGCGAGCGGGGGACTTAAGGGGCGGTAAAAAAAGGCGGAATAGGGCGATTTTCACAATGTCTGCATATGAACGCGTTGAGACCTGCGGCGGGCTTGACACACAAAGCAATCGTCAAGATTTGCGACATGGACGCCGGGGGGCATGAATACGCCCGCCGTCAGCTACACGCCCCCCGATTTCCGCCGCCTATTATCGCCCACGCGCTCTGGCTTTATTTCCGGTTTCCGCTGAGCCTGCGCCTGGTTGAGGACATGCTGCTGGAACGCGGCATCGTGGTTTCGTATGAGACAAGTCGCCGGTGGGGCATCTAAGTTCGGGCTGGACTGCGCTCACTGCTTGCGCCGCAAGCCGCCGTGCCGGAATGATGTCTGGTACCTGAACGAAGTGGTCGTCACCATCGCCCGGCAAAAAGCTTTGGTTGTGGCGCGCCGTCGACCAGGATGGATATGTGCTGGACGAAATCGTGCAAAACCGCCGCAACACCAAGGCCGCCAAGCGCTTGCTGACGCGGCTGTGGAAGAAGCAGGGGCTCGCGCCGAAGCGCATGATCACCGACTAGCTTCGCTCGTATGGAGCGGCAAAGCGACAGATGATGCCGGACGTCGAGCACCGGTCGCACAAGGGGTTGAACAACAGAGCGGAGAATTCCCAGCGCCGCGAAAACGGGAGCGGATGATGCAGAGGTCCGATCGCAGGGAGGCCTGCAACGCTTCGTCTCGACCTTGTCAGCCCTCCGCAACCTCTTCGTCCCGCCCCAAACGTTCTGCTCTCGCCATACATGTTCATCGCCTCAGCGCGATGGCGCTGGTGATATCACGACGCGTTTGTACCGCTCGACCTACGCCACAGGTGCCGACGCTGCGACGAGCTTCGTCGGTCGCGTGTCGAGTGACGGCACCGGGGACAATTATCGTCGACCGCAGTCCGTTGCCCAGACCAAGGCGCTTCTCGGCGTCGGCACGATGGCAAATCGCAGCGTCACGATCTCGGCCGCTGCCCCTTCTGGCGGCGTGGACGGTGATTTCTGGGTGCAGCCGTAATGGCCCTTTACGTCAAAGCCTCCGGGGTCTGGGGGGCGGCTAGCGCCGTATGGGTGAAAATCTCAAGCCTCTGGACCAAGGCTCGACAGGTCTATGTGCGCAGCTCGGGCGTCTGGGAGAAAATGTTCCCGATAGATCTGGTCTTCAATGGCACTCACGAAGACTCGACTGCCACGACCGTTTACACCCACACCAGCATTCCGCTTCTTGTCGCGCCACACGCTAATCGTCGTGTCATCGTGACAACTGAGACCACTGACACCGAAAGTGCAGTGACCGTCAACAGTATGACGATTGGGGGTGTGGCTGCCACCCTTCTCGCTCAGGTGGAAAGCATCTTCAATTCTGGTGTGGTCTATCTGTCAGTGTGGTCGGCCCTCGTGCCAACCGGTACGACGGCAACGATCGTGACCACGTATAATGAGAGCGTGTTCCGTGACTACATGTCGGTCTATACGACCACCAATTGGGATGGTGTGGTGGGCACTGTTGCCTCTGACAACAATTCAACGGGTGGCCTGACAACGACCGTCAGCATTGGTGCCCTGGGCGCAGCGATCGCAATTGCGGGCAACGCCACCAAGGGGGCATCGGCACTGCGACATGGACCGGGCTGACCCAACAGTTCTCAAACACACCAGTCACGAATAGAAACCACAGCGGAGCAATGGCAATAGCTACCGCCGCCCAAGCTGCCCTCACCGTAACCTGTGCCTACAGCACTACTCCAGCACTTGTCGCACTGCTGGTGGTTCCGCGGTGCGCAACTCCTGACTGGCGACGGCGTCGGCGACATGCCTTACGGACTCGTATTGCCAGAGCTTGTAATCGTCGACAAACCAGCCAAGTCGGCTCTCGATCGCCGTAGCAAGCTCGTTATAGTCGAGGCTGTCGAGGCCGAGATCCCGCATTCTGGTTGTCATCGACACCTCTAGTTTTTCGGCAACTAGAGCGTTGAGGGTTTTGAGAACCAGTTGTTCAATTTCAAGTAATCTCATCACTAATACATGCCTTTTGCTTGCAGATTCAGGTAATGCAACCCTGATCGGGGCGCAACCCCCAAAACGAGGTGTGCCGTTGAAACATGTTCTTGTCATTGACGATGATGCCGCAATGCGGCGCCTCATCGCCGATGCATGCCCTGAAGGTAACCGCAGTCCACGATAGCAAGCAGTTTGACTATGTTCTTTCACGTGAGCCAGTCGATCTCGTGGTTGTTGACCTTAACCTAGGCCGGGAGGATGGACTTGCGATCGTCCGCAATCTGGCGACAAAATCGGATGTTCCTATCATAGTGATCAGCGGCGACCGGCTTGATGAGGCGGAAAAAGTGGTTGCACTGGAGCTCGGCGCAACCGATTCATTCCCAAGCCTTTCGGGATGCGCGAATTCTTGGCCCGCATTCGAGTAGCGCTACGCCAGCGCATTTCTAGTCCGCGAACCAGAGAGCAGCGCTCATTTCGCTTTGGGGCCTGGAAGCTCAGCGTGAAGCAGCGGCGACTGATCTGTGCGGAGCGTGGCGAGGTCAAGCTTACCGCATGTGAGTTCAATCTCTTGATCGCATTTCTGGAGAACCCCCGCAACGTGCTATCCAGAGAACGGCTTTTGCTCGCGAGCCGTGTGCGTGGAGAAGAGGTGTACGATCGAAGTATCGATGTCCTAATCATGCGCTTGCGCCGAAAGCTGGAGGCTGATGCGGCCAACCCTCGCCTGGTCAAAACATCCCGTGGCGCAGGGTACTTCTTCAACGCTGACGTAGATGTTAGCTACGGAGGCACGTTGGCCGCGTGACAGTGAGCTATGCTGGAGATTGGGGTGACGAGGCTGATCAAGCCTTCCAACAGTACCAGCCTGATCAATTACAGCGAGAGCTACCGGTCCGGAGATCGCATCAGCGCCTCTGTCGTCAAGAGAGCTGTTCTGCTTGACCACAGCCATGGGAGCTCAACGCCCCGCGTCGGAGCGCTCCCTGCTTCTGAAGGAAGCCATTAGGTCCGCTCGGGCTTGATCGGAGGCTTGGCTGATGGACGTCGTGGTTGCTTCGCTCAGTTGCCGCCCCATGGCGCGGCTTTGCGGATTATCAGTCCTCTGCCTCTTCGCCGGTCTCAACAGCGCTGTGTAATGTTCATTGTTTATGATGACGCCCCCGCTGTTCACGAGGTTGCTCCTGTCAAGTGTACTCGTCAGTCCGTCCTGGGCCTCACGCTTCTTGCCCAAGTGCCGTTCAAACGGCGCTGGCGCGACTTGTTGAGCTCGAGAGATGGGTCCCTGCTCTCCTGCGTGGCCATGAGCTTGTGCCGCGGTCTGCGCAGCGGCGTCCCCAATGGCACGAGCCTCCATGCCGACTGCGTCTTCCGGACGAGCAGCAAGGGCAATTTCGCGCCCGAGTGCGAACTTCCGGACATGAGTTAGTGCACTGATGTCAGCGGTTTTCATATAGCGCTTGGCATCTTCATCCAGCGACCGCTCGTGAAGCCGATCCGCAATCCCCGGCTTTTTGTTTTCAACCAGGCATTGACTGAAACGTCTAAGGGCAGACCCATAGACCTCAACGGTACGGGGTTTCGGCCCGGTCGGCGCTGCCTCGTACGCTTTGATGAGAGCCGCTGTGTACTCTCTGATGAGCACGGCGTCGGCAGGGTGGGGATTCAGGGCAGGGCGGCCCACCACTGGCGCTCCGCCCGCCCACGTCTTGAGACGACCCAGTGACCCAGCCACGGCCGAGGGGCCGCCACCCCAGATCTCGTACTCCTTGCGATCCCGATCCAGCGACGAATCGTGAAGCCGATCCGCAATCCCCGGCTTGTTATTTTCAACGAGCCAATGACCAAAGCCGAAAAGAATATCTACATGGCGCTTGACCGTGATCTCCCCGACCTTACCGGCATAGAGTGCTGACCTCAGCCCTTCGACAAGGGTCGCATCGTTGGAATAAAGAGGACCCTTGTCGGGACCGGAGACCACTTTTGGGCGATCTGGCTGCACCGCCGCCGGCACAGAACGAGCATGGTCACGCAACTCGGACGGTGCGGGGGGATTCAGATCAACCACTGACGAATCCGGCGCATGATGACGGCGCGCCGTTGAGTGACCCGGCTGCAGCACCGAGGCACCCAGCATCGACCCACTGCCTCCGGCGTACGGCGCCGCGGCGTGTTCTTGTCCGCTCCCTTGCATCATGGGCTGCGCCTCCCATGGCAATGCACCCACTTGATGGGTGGGGGCCTGCATCAGCACGCGAGCGCCTGAATTGCCGATCGCGCTCAGCTGCGGCTCAGTGGCAACGTCCTGCAGACGACTGTTCAGGGGCCTTTGCCTCTTCGCTGGTCTCAACTCCGCTGTATCATGCTCACGGTTGATGAGGACCTCCTCGCTTGGTAGCTGGTTGCTCCTGTCCTGTGCAGCGATCCGCTCGTCCGGCGCGCGCTGGTCGCCGTCGCGCCAGCTCAGGGGAGGAAAGGACCCTGCGGGATCCGAGGCTTGGTGATGGGGCCCAGTTGGCACGAAAGACGATGCCAGAACAGCGTCGTCTTCATTAGCTTTCCCAGGGGGGAGATACTCTGGCCAACTGTATTCCTCCTGCGGCCCGCTGCGCTGCGCAGCGGCGTCCCCCTTGCTCTCAAGACTTTGAAATTTAAATGGGTCCCCGGGAGCAACGTCTGGCGCTGACTGGCCGAGCCGCTTGATCTGCTGGTGAAACGTCCCAACGGGGCTTTCCTTAACCGCGTCTCGGGCCTGTCGGTCCATGAGTTCAAAGTTCGTAAGATTATTTGCCGTTCCGAATGTATTGTCACCCCTGAGGCGGGTTTGTAGTGCCTGCCGATTGACGACGAGGTTGTTGAGGTTCAGGTTATCTGGCTGCGATTGCAATCGCCCAACCAGCGCCCGCGTGCCGTCCACCACGTAGACTCCGCAATCCACCACGTTGCTCTGCTGGGCGATGCGGGATACGCCCACGCGGGTCTCCAGGCTGGCGCCCAGATTTTCTGCGAGCTCTTTTGCAAGCGTGTCATTGCATCCGTTGTAGGAGTCATAATGATAGGCAACCGGCCGTTCCCGGTCGCTGCGATCAACGAACAGCAGCGACCAATGGGTGCCGCGCTCCGCAAGAGTCTTACCGCCATCGCTCACTGGCACGAACAGGAAGTCGGCTGTGTCGTTACCGTTCTGATGGACGATGCGCTGGAATGCGCTTAGCATGACGCTCTCGGAGCCCAAGCGCAGATGATAATTGGCTACGAGGGGATCCACGAACCGCGTCCGGGCGGCGAGATCTGGATTGTTCCCCTGCAACTCCTGCTCCAGGAGTTGGTAATCCCTCTGGATATGTTCGTCGCCTAGCCATTCCAATGCGCCGAGCACCCGCCCGTCTTTAGCTTCCCCAGGGGGCCTCTCTGGCCGACCCAATGCCTCCTGCGTCCCGCTGCGCTGCGCAGCGGCGTCCCCAATGGCACGAGCCTCCATGCCGACTGCGTCTTCCGGACGAGCAGCAAGGGCAATTTCGCGCCCGGGTGCGAACTTCCGGAGATGAGCTAGTGCACTGATCCTCCGGTTACCACCGGAGTTCACATAGCGCTTGGCATCTTCATCCAGCGACCCCTCGTGAAGCCGATCCGCAATCCCCGGCTTTTTGTTTTCATGCAGGTATTCACTGAAACGTATAAGAGTAGATCCATAGACCTGAATGGTACCGCGATTCGGCCCGGTCGCAGGCGCTTCTTTGTACTCTTTGATGAGAGCCGCTGTGTAATCTCTGATGAGCGCGGCGTCGGCAGGGTAGGGATTCCGGACAGGGCGGTCGACCACTGGCGCTCCGCCCGCCAACGTCTTGAGACGACCCAGTGCTCTAGCCACGATCGAGGGGCCACCCCTGCTCTCGTACTCCGAGGGGCCACCCCTGCTCTCGTACTCCTTGCGATCCTGATCCAGCGACGATTCGTCAAGCCGAGCAGCAAATCCCGGCCTGTTATTGTCAAAGAGCCAACGACCAAAGCCGAGAAGAGAATTTACATGGCGCTTGACCGTGCTCTCCTTGACCTTACCCGCGTAAGCTGACCTCAGCCCTTCGACAACGGTCGCATCGTTGGAATAGAGGGGACCCTTGTCGCGACCGGAGACCCCTATTGGAGGATCTGGCTGCACCGCCGCCGGCACAGAACGAGCATGGTCACGCAACTCGGACGGTGCGGGGGGATTCAGATCAACCACTGACGAATCCGGCGCATGATGATGGCGCGCCGTTGAGTGACCCGGCTGCAGCACCGAGGCACCCAGCATCGACCCACTGCCTCCGGCATACGGCGCCGCGGCGTGTTCTTGTCCGCTCCCTTGCATCATGGGCTGCGCTTCCCATGGCAATGCACCCACTTGATGGGTGGGGGCCTGCATCAGCACGCGAGCGCCTGAATTGCCGATCTCGCTCAGCTGCGGCTCAGTGGCAACGTCCTGCAGACGACTGTTCAGGGGCCTTTGCCTCTTCGCTGGTCTCAACTCCGCTGTATCATGCTCACGGTTGATGAGGACCTCCTCGCTTGATAGCTGGTTGCTCCTGTCCTGTGCAGCGACCCGCTCGTCCGGCGCGCGCTGGTCGCCGTCGCGCCAGATCAGGGGACGAAAGGACCCTGCGGGATCCGAGGCTTGGTGATGGGGCCCAGTTGGCACGAAAGACAATGGCAGAACAGCGTCGTCTTCATTAGCTTTCCCAGGGAGCTCGCGCCCGAGTTCGGACTTCCGGAGATGAGCTAGTGCACTGATCCCACCGGAGTTGTTATAGCGCTTGGCATCTTCATCCAGCGACCCCTCGTGAAGCCGAGCCGCAATCCCCGGCTTTTTGTTTTCAACCAGGTATTCACTGAAACGTCTAGGAGCAGATCCATAGGTCTGAATGGTAGCGGGATTCGGCCCGGTCGGCGCTGCCTTGTACTCTTTGATGGGAGCCGCTGTGTAATCTCTGATGAGCGCGGCGTCGGCAGGGTCGGGATTATTCAGGACAGCGGCGCGGTCCAGCACTGGCGCTCCGCCCGCCCACGTCTTGAGATGACCCACTGCTCTAGCCACGTCCGAGGAGCCACTCTTGCTCTCGTACTCCTTGAGATCCGGATCCAGCGACTCCTCGTGAAGCCGAGCAGCAAATCCCGGCCTGTTATTATCAAAGAGCCAACGACCAAAGCCGAGAAGAGAATTTACATGGCGCTTGACCGTGCTCTCCAATGCTGACCTCAGCCCTTCGACAATGGTCGCATCGTTGGAATAGAGAGGACCCTTGTCGCGACCGGAGACCCCTATTGGAGGATCTGGCTGCACCGCCGGCGGCACAGAACGAGCATGGTCACGCAACTCGGACGGTGCGGGGGGATTCAGATCAACCACTGACGAATCCGGCGCATCATGATGGCGCGCCGTTGAGTGACCCGGCTGCAGCACCGAGGCACCTAGCCTCGACCCACTGTCTCCGGCGTAGGGCGCCGCGGCGTGTTCTTGTCCGCTCCCTTGCACCATGAGTTGCGCCTCCCATGGCGATGTATCCACTTGAGGGCCGGGATCATGCACTGGTTCGTCCATTTGCTTTTGCAACCGAGCCCACCTTTCGGCCACCGCGGCCTCGCCAACCGCGGAGGGCGTCTCCTCAGCCCTGGCGAACGCTGGCCCGGCAGGCGCCGCCGGCACAGAACGAGCATGGTCACGCAACTCGAACGGTGCGGGGGGATTCAGATCAACCACTGACGAATCGCGCGCCGTTGAGTGACCCGGCTGCAGCACCGAGGCACCCAGCATCGACCCACTGCCTCCGGCGTAGGGCGCCGCGGCGTGTTCTTGTCCGCTCCCTTGCGTCATGAGTTGCGCCTCCCATGGCGATCGTAGAAGGTCCGCGTGCGGAATCGAGTCGAAATATCCCGACAAATCAGCGTCGACCTTCTGCTTTTGCAACCGAGCCCACCTTTCGGCCACCGCGGCCTCGCCAACCGCGGAGGGCGTCTCCCCAGCCCTGGCGAACGCTGGCCCGGCAGGCGCCGCCGGCACAGAACGAGCAGGGTCACGCAACTCGGACGGTGAGGGGGGATTCAGATCAACCACTGACGAATCCGGCGCATGATGATGGCGCGCCGTTGAGTGATCCGGCTGCAGCACCGAGGCACCCAGCATCGACCCACTGCCTCCGGCGTAGGGCGCCGCGGCGTGTTCTTGTCCGCTCCCTTGCACCATGAGTTGCGCCTCCCATGGCGATGTATCCACTTGAGGGCCGGGATCATGCACTGGTTCGTCCATTTGCTTTTGCAACCGAGCCCACCTTTCGGCCACCGCGGCCTCGCCAACCGCGGAGGGCGTCTCCTCAGCCCTGGCGAACGCTGGCCCGGCAGGCGCCGCCGGCACAGAACGAGCAGGGTCACGCAACTCGAACGGTGCGAGGGGATTCAGATCAACCACTGACGAATCCGGCGCATCATGATGGCGCGCCCTTGAGTGACCCGGCTGCAGCACCGAGGCACCCAGCATCGACCCACTGCCTCCGGTATGCGGTGCCAGGTGCTCGTCCCCCAGCATCATGGGCTGCGCCTCCCATGGCAATGCACCCACTTGATGGGTGGGGGCCTGCATCAGCACGCGAGCGCCTGAATTGCCGATCTCGCTCAGCTGCTTAGCTTTCCCAGGGAGCTTCTCTGGCCGACCCAATGCCTTCTGCGGCCCGCTGTGCTGCGCAGCGGCGTCCCCAATGGCACGAGCCTCCATGCCGACTGCGTCTTCCGGACGAGCAGCAAGGGCAATTTCGCGCCCGAGTGCGGCGTACGGCGGGAACTTCCGGAGATGAGCTAGTGCACTGATCCACCGGTTACCACTGGAGTCCAAATAACGCCTGGCATCTTCATCCAGCGACCCCTCGTAAAGCCGAGCCGCAATCCCCGGCCTGTTGTTTTCATGCAGGTATTGACTGAAACGTCTAAGAGTAGCCGCATAGTCCTGAGTGGTTTTGGGATTCGGCCCGGTCGCAGGCTCTGCCTCGTACTTTTTGATGAGAGCCGCTTTGTAATCTCTGATGAGCTCGGCGTCGACAGGGTCGGGATTCAGGGCAGCGCGGCCCACCATTGGCGCTCCGCCCGCCGACTCTTTGAGACGACCCAGTGCTCTAGCCACGTTCGAGGAGCCACTCTCGCGCTGGTACTCCTTGAGATCCTGATCCAGCAACGGATCGTCAAGCCGAGCAGCAAATCCCGGCTTGTTATTATCAAAGAGCCAACGACCAAAGCCGAGAAGAGAGTTTACATGGTCCGTGACCGTGCGCTCCCCGACCTTACCGGCATAGAGTGCTGACCGCAGCCCTTCGACAACGGTCGCATCGTTGGAATAAAGAGGACGCTTGTCGCGACCGGAGACCACTACTGGAGGATCTGGCTGCACCGCCGCCGGCATAGAACGAGCATGGTCACGCAACTCGAACGGTGCGGGGGGATTCAGATCAACCACTGACGAATCCGGAGCATGATGATGGCGTGTTTCCCCGGGAACAACGTCCCGTACGAACACCGAGTCTGGGTTGCCTTGGTCCGGCGCGACTGGAGCCAGGGCTCTGTCGTGTAACGCTCGCGCTGACTGGCCGAGCCGCTTGATCCGCTGGTGAAACGTCCCAACGGGGCTTTCCTTAACCGCGTCTCGCGCCTGTCGGTCCATGAGTTCAAAGTTCGTGAGATAATTTGCCGTTCCAGATGTATCGTCACCCATGAGTCGGGTTTGTAGTGCCTGCCGATTGACGACGAGGTTGTTGAGGTTCAGGTCTGGCAGGTCTGGCAGGTCTGGCTGCCATCTTTGCAATCGCCCAACCAGCGCCCGCGTGCCGTCCACCACGTAGACTCCGCAATCCCACTCGTTGCTCTGCTGGGCGATGCGGGGTAAGTCCACGCGGGTCTCCAGGCTGGCGCCCAGCCTTTCTGCGAGGTGTTTTGCAAGCTTGTCATGCCATCCGCTGACGGAGTCATAATGATAGGCAACCGGCCGTTCCCGGTCGCTGCGATCAACGAACAGCAGCGACCAATGTTTGCCGCGCTCCGCAAGAGTCTTACCGCCATCGCTCACTGGCACGAACAGGAAGTCGGCTGTGTCGTTACCGTTCTGATTATGGACGATGCGCTGGAATGCGCTTAGCTTGTCGCTCTCGGAGCCCAAGCGCAGATGATAATTGGCTACGAGGGGATCCACGAACCGCGTCCGGGCGGCGAGTTCTGGATTGTTCCCCTGCAACTCCTGCTCCAGGAGCTGGTAATCCCTGTGGATATGTTCGTCGCCTAGCAATTGCAATGCGCCGAGCACCCGCCCGCTGGGGTCGCCGAAAACACCAAAAAACCCTTCGACCGCGGGGGACATCCCCTCAGGAAAGAGCTCTGGCGAGGCGGAATTCCCCGCCCGCAAGCTGGGCGGAGCGAATTCCGGTGGCCTCAGTGGCACCTCCTCGCTTGGTAGCAGGTTGCTCCTGTCCTGTGCAGCGATCCGCTCGTCCGGCGCGCGCTGGTCGCCGTCGCGCCAGATCAGGGGACGAAAGGACTCTGCGGGATCCGAGGCTTGGTGATGGTGCCCAGTTGGTACGAAAGACGATGGCAGAACAGCGGCGTCTTCATTAGCTTCCCCAGGGAGCTTCTCTGGCCGACCCAATGCCTTCTGCGGCCCGCGGTGCTGCGCAGCGGCGTCCCCAATGGCACGAGCCTCCATGCCGACTGCGTCTTCCGGACGAGCAGCAAGGGCAATTTCGCGCCCGAGTGCGGCGGACGGCAGGAACTTCCGGAGTTGAGCTAGTGCAATGATCCTCCGGTCACCACTGGAGTCCTTATAGCGCTTGGCATCTTCATCCAGCGACTCCTCGTGAAGCCGATCCGCAATCCCCGGCTTGTTGTTTTCAACCAGGTATTCACTGAAACGTCTAAGAGTAGCTCCATAGTCGTGAATGGTTTGGCGATTCGGCCCGGTCGCAGGCGCTCCCTTGTACTCTTTGATGAGAGCCGCTTTGTACTCTTTGATGAGCACGGCGTCGGCAGGGTCGGGATTCAGGACAGCGCGGCCCACCATTGGCACTCCGCCCGCCGACTCTCTGAGACGACGCATTGCCACAGCCACAGTCGAGGAGCCACCACTGCTCTCGTACTCCTTGAGATCTTCATCCAGCGACTCCTCGTGAAGCCGAGCAGCAAATCCCGGCTTGTTATTTTTAAAGAGCCAACGACCAAAGCCGTAAAGAGAATTTACATGGCGCTTGACCGTTTCCTCCTTGGCCTTACCCGCGTAGAGTGACCTCAGCCCTTCGACAACGGTCGCATCGTTGGAATAAAGAGGACGCTTGCAGCCGCGACCGTCGGAGACCACTACTGGAGGATCTGGCTGCACCGCCGCCGGCACGGGGGAACGAGCATGGTCACGCAACTCGAACGGTGCGGAAGGATTCAGATCACCCACTGACGAATCCGGCGCATGATGATGGCGCGCCGTTGAGTGACCCGGCTGCAGCACCGAGGCACCTAGCATCGACCCACTGCCTCCGGCGTACGGCGCCGCGGCGTGTTCTTGTCCGCTCCCTTGCATCATGGGCTGCGCTTCCCATGGGGCCGCGCCTTCGATGAGGCTCAGGTCTCCCTGAGACGGATGAGGATGGAACGGGTCTGGCAGAGCCGGAACGCCGGGGGCGGGAATTTGGGCAGCGGCTTGGCGCGCCTCGCCCGAGCGCTGCTCAAAGCCCTCTTGCCCGGCCTGTGCCGCTTGCTCTTGAGATGCCGGGGGCTGCACCTGCCGCCAACCTGTTACATTGGATAGGTCAAATTTGTGCCGGTTCACGCTAGCCTCACGTCCACAGATCAGCTGAGCAACCTACTCGGGCATACTTACGAGAAGCTGACGAGGTCCGCGGTCCCGGAGCGGGTAGGCCTAATTTTCTGCGCGCCGATTGCGCTGGCGCGACGTAGCCCAGCCTTTTGCCAGCTCGGCAGCTACGGCTCGCAAAGAGCGTCGTAAGGCTTGCGGAGCCGCCCCTCAGCTCCCGTCGAGGAGCAATCCACAATTCACATATTTGGAGATGGCTCGCTGGTTTACCGGTCTGCGAGCCCCTGCAAGCCCATGCTTCAGATGCCGCCCGTGCAGAGGTATTTCATTTCGAGGTAGTCCTCGAGGCAATGGCGGGAACCCTCCCGCCCGATGCCGGACTGCTTCACTCGGCCGAAAGGCGCGGCTTCCGACGACATGCGTCCCGTGTTCATACCACTATGCCATATTCCAAGGCCTCGGCCACACGCAAAACAAGCTTCCGTTTGAGGCACAAATGTGGGGGAAGGCCTTAGATCGTGTCGTTGGCCTCATGCACGACCTATCCGCATCGAAGCAATCACAGGCGCCAGCCGCCCGAATGTCTCTTTCTTGCGCGATGGTCATCTCGCTGGAGACAGGACCGATAGTTCGACGTGCCATTCGCGCGATGCGTTTGCCCCCGCATCGAATTCTGCGGCCTTTCGCGACGGTATTGGCGATATGGGATTCGATTTTGGCCAGAGCCTGCCTGTCGATCAGCGCACCGATCGCCACTCCGGAGCAAAGCCCTCGCCAACGATAAGTGGCGGACTTTCTCCACGAACTCTCGACAAACACCTTCGTGAACGCCTGACTGGACGGGGGTAGCCATGCCGAACAGGTCGCATAACCACGCCATCGTTCGGCGACTGCAGCCGCGAAGCGTCTCGAACACATCGGCTCGATGCGGTTGCGTCCAGAATGCATCAGCGAGCGGCGGGAGTCTTCGCTATATTCGCCCCCGACATCCCGAGGTCCACCAGCTTGCCTGCCAAAAGGGGTGTTGCATGAAAAGACCCGCTTTCGTCGCCGTCAGCCGCGTGCCCAGGAGGACGACAGCCTCCATAGCAAGAATGCGAGATGATCATCGTATTCAGCGGCAGCGTGCCGGCCAAATTGGGTTTTCGGCAAGCCAAATAGGGCGATGCAGAAGGATGGTGAGGATTTCGCGTCCGCCACTGCGATGCATAGAGCCACCCTTCGGAACCGACCAGCGCAACAAAGCTCGTTATGCGGCGCGTAGGTTCGTAGACGCTTATCCAGTATCGAGATAACAACGCCGCTGCGCAGGAACGAACTCTGAGAGCGCACCCTGCGAGAGGTTGCGCTTGCTGACGCGGCTGTGGAAGAAGCAGGGGCTCGCGCCGAAGCGCATGATCACCGACTAGCTTCGCTCGTATGGAGCGGCAAAGCGACAGATGATGCCGGACGTCGAGCACCGGTCGCACAAGGGGTTGAACAACAGAGCGGAGAATTCCCAGCGCCGCGAAAACGGGAGCGGATGATGCAGGGGTCCGATCGCCGGGAGGCCTGCAACGCTTCGTCTCGACCTTGTCAGCCGTCCGCAA
Organism: Mesorhizobium sp. C372A; assembly: GCF_030323245.1. Taxonomy (NCBI): domain Bacteria; kingdom Pseudomonadati; phylum Pseudomonadota; class Alphaproteobacteria; order Hyphomicrobiales; family Phyllobacteriaceae; genus Mesorhizobium; species Mesorhizobium sp. C372A. The sequence continues at coordinate 283,735 of NZ_CP100475.1, forward strand.
CCTCTTCGTCCCCCGCCCCAAACGTTCTGCACTCGCCATACATGTTCATCGCTTGCAAGCCATCGCCGAATGGAAGGCCGTGACTGGAACGCCCGCACGATTCAGCAGCAGCAGCCCTCGGCCGGCCAATTTCAGACAACGTGACAAGCCCGACCAACAAGCCTGTGTCGTCAAATCGCCAAACCGACGCAAATTGTCGGACAGGGGAGGCCGCTGAGCCTCATCCGCTTCGATGAGAGCGGCGTCGGCGGGTTCTGTCGCAAACTTTTCGGAAAGCTCATTTGCCGCAAAAAATCGCTTGCGGCATCGCGACGAGCACTGAAGTCGATCAGCATCCGCAAGAGCCAGTATGTCAGCAACCGGGCTCGAACACATCTCAACCGGTGAAAAGGTTCTCGAAGTCCGCGAGGCCCCCGCGGCGGTCATCATCATGTACGCGCTGCGGCACCTCGAAACCGCTTCCCTTGGCGTCGGATCAATCGTGTTGAATCAAGGGCTTGAGCAAGCCTGGTCCCAGGAGGCGGTTTCAGGTGCATGGGGCAGTACTATTCACAAGAGGGTGCGAACGGGGCATAGCGTGCGCGCTCGAAGGCGTCAGCGGGAGCGTCAGCTACATAGTCGATAAGACGCGCTTTTTACCTCGGTCTCGGCTCGCAACGATGGATTGCTAACGGCGAACTCATGCTGGTCGGCAAGGCGATACTGGCTGGAGCATCAACTCGGCCGACGAGAGTGGCCACACCATCCTAGACAGGATCGGCCGATATTCCCGCATCGCCGCTCTGCAAAAAGCACAGCGGGCATCCAGACGTTGCCGGGTTGACTATGGGTGTCCGAACCGCGAAAAGAGGCCGCTCTTTATGAGTGGCGTGCGCTGGCAGTCTAACCCCAAGCCCCCCGCCCGGGCTGCCGGCGCGCTTCTAGGAACATCGAGGTAGATGACGAGACTCCGAACTACATTTCCAAAGCTATCGGTGGATTCACATTTCAAGCCAAATCGATTTCCTACAGCCAGGCGCGAACGTTCGATTGGAACGTTCAGAATTCACATCAAGGTGCACCGCTATTGCGTCCCGAACAGGTTCGGCTGCTCGATGACGACTACGAGATTGTTCTTATCAAAGGTCTGCCACCATTAAAATTGAGGAAGGTGCGATATTTTTCGGATCGCATTCTGAAACGCATCTTTGAAAGCCAGACAGGCGCCCTCCCGGAGCCGGCGCCCTTGACGGGAGCAGAGGAGGCGCTCTCCGCAGAATCTCAACTCGATGAGCCGCTGTGTGACTTGGCGCAGGACTTTGACGATACAGTTTGATGTGAGGCTAGTATGAACCGGCGAAATAGTAATCCATCCCGTTTAACAGCTTTGTCGCAGGTGCAGGACGCCGGCTTGGAAGACGGGCAAGCGGTCCAGGCCCGGCGAGTGGGCTTTGAGCAGCACGTGTCCGAGGCGCTCCGGCCACTGTTCGATGGTCGAGCTGACGAGCCGCCTACCGGTCCAGAGGAGATTCTGCGACTGGAAAAAGGGTTTCGCGAGGTGCTTCAGCGAGGGCAGGATCATCAAGCCGCCTCGTCTTTTTTCAGCGATCCAAGGATGCCCGCTGGACGGGATGACCCCAAGGGAAGCGTGTCGGACGCTTTCGCAGCAGCCGGCTCTAGGCACGCCGGAGTTGAGGCCGCCGCCCCGCCAGTGTTAGCTGCCAGCCAACAGCAGATCCGGCCCTCGCCAGTTGCGTTTGACCGGCCGGTATCATCCTCGGCTGCTGCAGGCGTGCGCTTGTATGCCCCTTCGATGATCTCTCGGAAGACCAGTTCCGAAAACTGCGATCAGTTGCCCGCCTTGTGCTGCCGCCTCGCCGTCGAGGTCGAAACGCCCGCGAATCAATGGAAGGTCAGCGGGCCATGGGGGCAGAGTGCAACGGCGTCTACACCGCCTATTTGAGGGGAGAGGTACACTTGGCTTTCCTGTTCCAGCAGCATCCGGCCGCACACCGACGCGATGGGGAGCTAGAATTCAAATCGGACCTTCGCAAGGCACGCACCGCGGATCAAACGCCGTTCGTTTGGGAAAAATGGCTCAGTACCGACAAAGCTTCTGTAATGGCCCTAGTGGCCTCGGTCGCGCTCTTGGTCGCGATACAGTGGCAAGACCCCCAGATCAACGAGGCGGTCCTAAGCGAACTGCGGACGATTCAGATCAACTACGCATTGCTCCAGCGAGACGTCGCCCGCGCCGACATGGCATTGGACTTCCGTTCCGTTGCTTCTACCGGGCAAGCATTAAAAAGGAACCTTCAACGCCTTGTTGAGATTTCGCCCAATGAGAGCTCCGGGGTGCACTCCAGGTTGGTTGCACAGCTCAAAAATTCCCTCGAAAACACAGAAGCTGCCATCTCGGCCTCGGCCGCGCAAAATGAGCTTCTGCAAAGCTCTCTCGTACGCTTTGCTCGCTCGGCTAATCGCCTTCGGGGGGGATTGTCGAACAGGCCTGAATTTTCCAATCTGATCCTTCAATTTTCGGCCAGACCGGGATTCAGCCTCGCATTACAAATCGATCAGTCTCTCCGCCGACTTCCTCCTAGCCAGGACCAAGTCACGGAGGATGTTGCCCGCGAGGGCCGCGCTATCCTGTCCTCAATGTTGAGGTTGGACCGCGCTGTCAATCGGATCCCATCCTTCGACACGTTCGCCAAGGCTGCCGAATTGGAGCGAGAACATCTGAAAGCCTACAGCTTCGCCAGCGCGCAAGCGCAGCGTACACGACTTTTCTTTGGCTTGGTGTCCATATGCCTCTGCTTGTTTGCGACCATTCGAGCCTCCACGCTGCATGTGCGGACGAACCGGTTGGAAAGGCGGTTAGAGCTTGAAGCGGCGATGAGTGAGATCGAAGCTTGTTTCATCGACAGTCAAGCAACGAAGGCTTCGCGGCGCTTCTCCACCGAAGCAGCGCTTAGACTCATTCAATGCGTTTTCGATGCAGATCAATGCGCGCTTGCTCTGGTGGATCCGAGTATCAGCAGGAATACCGAGTACTTTGTCGCGAACAAGCGCATGCGCGTCTGGAACGCCACGCTAATCCATGAAGTCGTCTCACTTGTACACCCGGAACAGCCAGTGTTTCGCGTCGTTCCGGCGTCGGAAGTGGTTCGGACTGCCGTAGGCACTACCGGTGTTTGTCAAATTGTTGGTTGCAGGGCCTCCGATCAGCAGGCTGCGGTTTGTATCCTTGTTTTTGAAGGAGATCGCTCACCACCCTCCACAGACGACCTCCTGGTTCTGGCGAGCGCTACTGTGCGTTTAGGCAACCATCTTGAAATGCAACGTGTACACACGGAACGTAACCTTTTTGAGAGTCGATGGGAGCATGCGGAAAGGCTGACGGCGGTCGGCACAATCGCAAGCGGCGTTACACATGAATTCAATAATGTTCTAGGAGCAATAGTCGGCTACGCAGAGATGGCTAAAGGTCTTGTGCGCCGCCCCTCGAGAATTCGGGGCCACATCGGCCAAATTATCTTGGCCAGCAACCGAGCCAAGCTGATTATTGATCAAATTTTGTCACTAAGCCGAACTCGGAAGCGCGTGACGATGCCTTTCGACGTCTCGGAGAGTGTAATGGATCTCGCGCCATTGCTGCGGGTTACACTTCGTGCGGATGTTCAGTTGAACTTCAAGATCAACGAGTGGCAAACGGTGATCGAGGGCAGCCCGACCGAGATACAGCAAATCCTTATGAATCTATGCAAGAACGCGTCGGAGGCTCTCTTGAATGAGGGCCGTGTCGAGATTAGCGTTTCTCGCGCTCACGTCTGTCAAACGAAGCCCGTGGCTAAGGGCACCTTGAAACCGGGAGATTACGTTCTCCTCTCCATCAGCGACGATGGCCAAGGAATCGCAAGTTCGGTGCTTCCGCACATCTTTGAGCCCTTTTTTACCACGCGCTCTCGCGTCGGCGGGACCGGACTGGGTCTTGCTGCGGTGGACCGCCATGTGAGCGCGCTCGCAGGATGCCTTGACGTCACCTCGGCTGTTGGCCGAGGTACACGCTTCGATCTCTACTTACCGGCCTGCGCTGAGGAGCAGGTCAGAGCTGATAGCGCTTCCGGTCCATACGATGGATCACTTGGCAATGGAGAAATCATTGCAGTCGTGGAGTCCGATCCAGCAGCGTTGGAGATCTACAACGATAAGATCGCCGCGCTTGGTTATAAGCCTGTCGGCTTCGCGACCTTCGAAAGTCTTTGCGACTGGATCGAGAGCGGGAAGGCAGCCGACCTCCTAATTTTCGATCAAGCGACTTCCCTCGGGCCAGGACAGCCTGAAGCCGTACGTACCACCCTGATGACGGTGCCCATCATCGTCGTTGGTGGAAGCGACCCCATGCCGATCACATCTGGTAATCAGACCTTCGTCCTTTGGCTAGCCAAACCGGTCTCGTCCAGGACGATGGAGCATGCAATCCGTAGGATGATAATGGCATGATGCCGCCGACGCGCTCAGGCTACCGAGCTACCGAGGCAATCGGAGGCGGAGCCGGCTGGGATCCAGCAAATACAAGAGCGTCGGACGATCTCTGCGCACCCGGCTCATGGCGAGTTCCCCTCGAACACTGTCGTCGGCTTCCGCCCAAGGAAGGGCTCCCCGACCACAGCAAACCTGCCGCCGTGCTCGTGACCGTCAAGGACAAGTCGCCGCGCGATGGGGTCTGCGGGCCTCCATCCTTGACAAGTCACTGCGCGCTGGCGGCGACAGGCGACGGGTAATATAGGGTCGGGGCGAGGAGATGGTCGCCAATCGGTCATGCAAGATGGTTGACGAAAAGCAAAGCTTGACAATCATCGCCCCATTCACGCCAGACTTCTCCTGTGCGCTCATCACTCGGCTACGGCTCCTCGCCTGCCCCGACAAGGCTATCGCCGCCCGGCCGGGCAAGCGATGTCCCAGGTTCCGACGTGTTCCATTCATGCTTGATGGACCTAGGCCCCGGCAGGGCGGGAGCATGAGGCTGGGTTCTCGGTCGCGGATCTGTGAGGCAAGCACGGGGTAAGCGAAGGCTCGACCCACCATTGGGGAGGCCGGCTTCGGCACGGAGGTGCGGCCTCGGCGTTGAGAGGCATCGGATCGGGTGTAGCAGGACTTTCGAACTAACTGCCGACAACACACTGGATAGGCTGTTCTCGTCGTTCGGTCCAGTTCACCAACGCCTGTGTCGACATTTTACGGCGCTTCACTACTCAGCGCCGCGCCCGTGAGCGCCAGCGAGTGGTCGTCGGCGGGCTCGATGGCGCTATCAGGTCGGGGACTCGACCTCTATGATCATCACCGACTTAATTCAAATTTGTCTGTATATATTGACGATTGCACCACCTTCACCTCGTAAACGGCAATGCGGGCGGATGGAGAGGGTTCTATGATATGACAAGCGATTTTTCCGCCGCCCGAGGGCATTTAGATCGAGCGTATGACTACCTTTGTGGGGATGACCCGATGAGTCAAAGGGGCCGAGAAGCCTTGGATCTGCTGATTGAGGCGGTTGCCGTCGAAGAGTTCAAGCAGCCACGCCAAAGCGCGGAGGTGCTGAGGTTTCCGATCGGGCGCCGCTGCTGAGGTAATCTCCACGGCCGCCATGTAGCCTCAGGTGGCAGGGACTCGCCGCCCCGTGAGGGCCGGGAACGAACGCATTGGCAAAAGGAAAGCCCACTTGCCAGACCCGCGCCCGGCCGGCGTGGTAAGAAGGCCGGCGGGTTCCCAAGCGGAGACATTGACGCCGGACTATGACGTTCTTTGCATCGGCAGTGCAGCGCCGGCAACACCGCCGCCGGCGTAGGCAGCTTCGGCGGGCGCGCCGCCTTCTTCGGCAGGTGTCGAACGACGCGCTCGGCGAGATCTACGCCCACGACATCCACGCCCAGGGCGTCGCCTTCGACACCGAACCGCTAGTGGGACAACCACCGACGGCATGCTCGATGATCTTCGTAACGCCCGATGGCGAGCGCTTATCTCGGCGCCTGCTTCGAACTCGGCCCGACGATGTCGAACCGGACAAGGCTTCGGGCACCAAGGTCACTTATTTCGAGGGCTATCTGGGGGACCCGCCGCGCGCCAAGCAAGCGATCCGGCAGACCGCGCGGCTGGCGCATGCCGCTGGGCGCGAAGTGTCGATGACGCTGTCGTATTCGTTTTGCGTCGACCCCTACCGCGACGAGTTCGTCGAGCTGATCCGCTCCGGCACGGCAGCAGCAGGTCGTCTGGATCGCGGGGACTATCCGGGTGAGTACGTCGGGGTAGTGTGCTGAGAGTTCTGCAAATTCGCTGAGAGGGGGCGGTCATGGCAGGCTGGTGATTGTTCACGTCACCGATTGCCGCGAAGGAACGCCACCATGACAAGACTGAAGTTAAGACCGCCAGCGCTGCCGTCAAAGCAAGGGCATCGGGTTGGTCGTGTCCGACGATCACGCCGGCATGGTGGCAGCTGTCGGCGAGGTGATCCCCGAAGCCGCCTGGCAACGCTGCTACGTGCACTTCCTCAGGAACGCGCTCGATCATCTGCCGAGGAAGCACGGCGACGACTGCCTGCAGGAATTGCGCTGGCTCTACGACCGGCGCGATCTCGCAGAGGCCAGGGCTGATCTTGCCGCATGGCTTGCCAAATGGTCGGCACGCTATCCGCGCCTGACAGGCTGGGCCGAGGATGCCATCGAACAAACCCTGACCTTCTTCAGGCTGCCGAGACAGCACCCAAGCATCTCAAATCCACCAACATGCTGGAGCGGCTCTCAGCCGGCGCACCTATGTCGTGCGCATCTTCCCCAACACCGAAAGCTGCCTGCGCCTGGTCAGGGCGTTGGCCGTCGAGACCAACAAAACTGGATGGAGGCCTACCTGCGCGAGCACAAGAAGCTCACTCTGCGCCAAGCCGCATGACCAGCATATGGCCGCCCCATTTTGCAGGACTTGACGCACACAACCCGCTTTGCTCTCTCTACAAAGGCATCGGAGTTGCCGAGCCGCAACCGCCTTACATGCCACTGAAAGCGCCAGCCCGATGCTGACTCGCGCCATGTGAATTAAGAAGGGAGATCGAGCCGGCTTCGAGTGAGCCCAGGCTAAGATCTAAGCTCACCCACGTGCATGATCAGCTTACGACGGGCAGTCACGGCGTGGATGTGCCCGCGGTCAGGAGGCGTATCCAAGTAAACCCGCTGGGTAGATTGCAGTTCGGGATCCGAGGCACGCCCGCTGCCCGTAGCGATTTGAGGACAGCATTGTACACGATCCAACGCAATGACCGGCCGTCCGGCCTCTCGTGCAATTTAAATTGAAACGTCTGTCTTGCCGCTGCAGGTCGGCCCGTAAATCAAATGGATTAGCATGTGTTTACCGCTTAGAAGCCCTTGTTTTCGAACTAACTGCCGACAACAAACTGGATAGGCTGTTCTCGTGGTTCGGTCCAGTTCACCAACGCCTATGTCGACATTTTAGGGCGCTTCACTACTAACGGGCACCGCACGATGGCAGCTCGTTCTCTCCGGCAAAGATACTCCCTGTGTTAGCTTCCGTGTTGTGTGCTTGCCCTCACCTGCGGGATACGGAAGGCCATCCCTAAAAGCATCGAATGCGGCAGCGACAGCGCGAATCCCAAAGCGATGCTCCCGCCGTACGCGGACAAAACCGTTTTCGAAGTCCACTATTCCGACCTTGGCCAGCATCGCCAAACGCTCATCTGAACCGCGAAGACGGATCAAATCAGATCCGTGGGCGACACAGATTGCCGGCACGTCAGCCTCGAAATCGCACATTAATCGCTCGATGATTGCGGCTCGCAGGCGGTCGTCGTCTGTGAGGCGATGGCCCTTCGATGTCGCCAGTCGGCCAGCTGCGATGTGCCGGATGTAGAAATCCCGTGTAACTTCGTTTTGAACGTACCCCTGGCCAAAGCGGCCGATAGCCGACGCGCCGAAACCGATCAGGGTTCTGCAGGTATCGGCAGAGTAGCCCAACGAGTTACGTCGCAGGCGACCTGTTTCCTGTGCCAGCACGAGCTCGTCGTGCGGCAAGGCGAAATGGTCGAGCCCGATCTCTCGGTAGCCGGCGGCAACCAGCGTCACGGCGGCAGCCGCATGCTGTTCAGCGCGGGCAGCGCTGTGGGGAAGAAATTCCGCCTCGATGAGGCGCTGGTTCTTTATTTGGGATGGGATATGCGAGTAGCCGAACAAGGCAAGCCGGTCGGGGCGCATGGCGACCGCCGCCCTCGCCGTCTCGACGCACGACTCCACCGTTTGACGCGGCAGGCCGTAGATGAGGTCGAAGTTGATCCGGTTTACTCCATGCCGGCGCAGCATTTCCACGGCAGCCGACGTCTGGGCCTCGCTCTGGATTCGGTTGATCGCTTTTTGAACAATGGGATCGAAGCTCTGTACGCCCAGGCTCGCGCGGTTCACGCCGGCCGCTCCCAAGCCTTCCGCCATCTCGGGCGTGAGCGTGCGTGGATCGATCTCGATGGCGACCGTAGCTGTTTTCGAGATGGCGAAGCGGCATCGCAGGAACTCCATCAGAGCGAGGAACTCGGCTGGTCCGATGAGAGACGGCGTTCCGCCGCCGAAATGTATGTCGCTCACGGGCAGCGTCTTCGGCACTCGCTCACAAACCAGACGGATCTCGTCACGCAGCGCCGCCAGATAGTTGAGGATGGGCGCATCATGGCGGGTGATGGTGGTTGGGAAGCCGCAATACCAGCAGGCTGATCGGCAGAACGGAACGTGCAGATAGAGTGACACCGGATCCTCAGCCGGCAGGTTCCTGAGCCATGCCTCATAAGCCTCGGCGCCGACCGCCCCGGAGAACTCCGACACAGCCGGATAGATAGTGTACCAAGGCAGCCGGGCCTCTCGAAATTTCGTGGTCTGCAAAGGCACAATCCCATACTGATAACAACCAACCCTACCCACCGCGCCCGCCTGGGTCCTTGCGCTATGTCAGTCCGTTCCGTTGGGCTCGAATCTAGATCTTTTTTAGCAATGGGCCACAGGCGCCGCTGCCCATCACTTCGCGCTACGGCACCCTGAACGACGTTTACGAGGCCCCGGACGCCGATGACTGGGAATCGACCAACTACGCCAATCTCGTCGGCTCGCCGGATGCGTCGACGCTGCGAGCGTCCGGCCGGCTCCGGGCCCTCAAGCGGCTCTTCGCGCCGACGCCGGGGGGCAAGGACCTCCTTGACCAGGGCGCCAGCGTCGATTTGGTGTTGCCGGTGGCAAGCGTGACGGATCCGCTCTTCAATCGGATCCTGGGGGGACTGGCGCCCCTCAAAACCGGTGGCGCGGAACGAGCCCCGATCTGCATCTTGAAAGGCGCGTTTACCAGCCGATGGAGCGCCTCGACCGATCGCGTGCTCGACCGCTTTGAAGTCGCCTACACGCCCTCCCCGTATAATGCACCTGCAAACCGGCCCGTGCTCGCACAGCTGAGTGACTTCAACCAGCTGAAGCTTGCGCTGGCGAGCGACGATCCCGAAGTCATCGCCCGCGCGCCCAAACTGAGCCGTTCCGGACGTGTCGTGACCTTCCTCACCTATCCCGATGCGGCGGTGCCGATGCCTTCCGCGGGCCACCTGCCCGCCACGGCGCCTTGGCTGGTCGCAGCGCCTCCTCCGAGCGGGCGGTTCTTTGGCTATTTCCTGTCGCATTCTTCACACAGGACGCCCGCGGCGAGGAGCGCGACGCCGAGACGGAGCGGCTGGCGAGCGAAACGCTGCGCTTCATGAATTACCTGACCCCGCAATTGGCTTGGACGCTCGACGGATACCTGCAACATCAATACACGCAGCGCTACCCGTTGACGGCCCCGACGGTGATGTTGCCGCTTGCAACCGATATCCAAACCCCTGCCACAGCTGCGCTGCGGGACGACCATGGCAGCGAACTGCCGCTGATGGGCTGGCGGTTCTATCTCTCGCCTGCGCACTTCGAACTTGGTTTCTTGCGGCAATACCTCAAGAAGGCTCTGGCGCCGGCTGACAATGGCGAGGCAAGGCCAACCGCGCTCCGCTCCATTTATGAGCCGCTGGCGGACCTGATTTTGGCCGTGGACCGCGGCAGCGCCGAACTGGTGTTGCAGCGCTGGGCCTATGAGGCCGATGCCCGCGCGGGGGCGTGCCGTCGCAGAGCGGCGCCCTCACCGCAAACGTGGCAAAGGTTGGAACACACAAGCGCGCGCTAAAAGCGTCTGATTCACCTAATGAATTCAAGATCCTTCGGGACTTGCTGCGCCAGCCGCTCGACAAGTTCCAAGCCGCCGTCAAGGTCTTCGCCTCTGGCGTGAAAGACGACTGGCTGACGATCACGATACCGTGCCCGGCTGGATGGAGCGGACTGGGCTCCGCAAGCCCTGTCACTGACGGCAGCGACGTGCTGCGCCTCGGCCTTCGCCTGGAGCGCCCGAGCGATGCGGTGGTGCCGGCGGGCATTGCCGACCCAATGCGGCCGCAGGCCACGCCTGGATTGGCCTTGCAGTCGACAAGAACGAGGTCGCCATCTAACCGGAACTGCAAGGCGACACCTTTGCCGATCTGCATGACGGGGCGGCCACAGAGCTGGGCAAATATGTCTCGGCCAGCATGAAGACCTCACTGCGCGAACGCCTCGACTGGCTGCGTGCGATCCGGGCCGCGCCCGCGCTGCGCTCGCCGCTCCGACTCGCCCGCCGACGCCTTTGGCCTGCGCAACACCGTGCGGGCTCTCCTGCCCGACGTGGCCGCACGCATGGCCGCGCTGGTGACCTATGTGCACAATGACGACCCAGCTTCGGGTACCGACGCGCTGTTCGAACACGTCAAGGACCTTTCGGCAGAGCTGGCCGGCCATCTTTCGATGACGCTGAAGAGCCTGCTCATCACGACCCCGGGGCTCTTCGCCACGACCAAGGGCTTCGGAGTGGCGATCTTCGAACCCGATTCCTGTACCCAACGGCTCTACTCCTTGCAATTGCGTAAGCAGATCCATCCCGCACCCGCGCCAGGCGAGACCGCTAGCGACCCGTCGCGCTTTGATGTCGACCGTTTCCTCTTTCCTCTGTTCCACAACGCTGTGGCGGGGCGTTACGTTGTCGATATACTCGACGACGCCCGATATGATGACGAGTTCGAGATCGATGGGAGCGTTTTTGACCCGCCGCGGCCGCTGTGGACACGCGGCGGACCTGGCGTTGTGCTTGGGTCGGGCGGCGCGAAACTGCGCCAGCGCGGCGATGCCCAAGCGCGCAGCGGCGAGGACGTCATCGAGCAGCATAATCGCTTCGACGATGGCCTCGCCCCGGCCCGCCAGATCGAAGCCGATGTCGTGCATTGGAACCCGAACTGGACCGAACCGGTCGCCCCGAACACCCGGCGCTTCTACCTGCTGCCCTCGCGACGTCGGCCCGCGACGCCAGTGAAGCAGAAGCCCAGCGCCGACAGCGGACCGCCTCGCGCGCCGCTGCCGGTGAATCTGACAACGCCCATGCGGCCCCTGAACGATCAGCTGGCCGACCTCCTGAAAGGTCGTCTCGATGATAAGAAGATGGTGGCCTTCGGCTCGGGCGGCACAGGGCTAAGAGCGAAGCGCCGCAATCCAACCCTGACAGGGCTGATCCAGCCGACAGCAATGGGCTAGCCGCGCCCGGCTGGTGGCATCTCGAGAGCTATGCCTCCGAGCACTATTTCGTGCTGGAGGGTGACGAGGAGTCCTCGGGCTCCGAAGGCCCATTCCACAATGACCGCATCCGCATCGAGGTCGAGATTGGCGACAGCCCGTTCGTGGACGAGGATGCCGTCGCGCCAAAGACATACGCCGTCGAGGGTGAACTCGGCGACTGTTCGCATACCAGCGTCTGCGGGTCGCAAACCAAGCGGCGTGATCCCGAAGCCCGCCAAGATCTCGCGTGCTAACCTTGAGAAGCAGCTCCGCGACTGGCTGGCCCCAACGACTGCCGACGATGGGCTCCTGGTCCCGGCGCCGCCGGTCGTGGACTCCGGCAAGCGAGCATCGCAGAAGGGTAACAGCACGACTGTCGTGGCCGGCTTCACGCCCCAGCAAATCGGATGCCGCGCAGCGGCTCGAGAATCAATGGCCGCAAGGGATTGGCGCGGTGCTGGCCGCCGAAATCATGGATCTCGATGCCGATCCAAAGCCGCAGGATCGCTTGTGCTGAGGGTGGTTGTGCTGGACGAACCCTGGCGCTACGCGCGCGTGCGGGTCCGGATCGAGCGCAACAAGGCGGACGTCAACGACGACAAGCTGCCCGACATCAACCCGCTGTTCCAGATGATCGGGGAATTCTCCAGCTGGAGCAGTCATGGGCGCGAGCCGATGCTCCTTGATTTGCGCGACAGCGAGGGACTGGGCTTGCCAGCCGAGGCAGTTCAATTGGCTGCGAAGCTGACGCTTGGCGAGTTCCTCAAGAAAGATATGACTACTCCCCTCGACTACGGCGATCAGGTTGGGACAGCGGTTGACGCCCAATTCACCGCATCGGGTTTCGGGCGGCTTCCTCTGTGGAACCCCGATCGTGTTCGACTGGGGCAGTACGCGGTCTCTGGCATGGTGATCCAACTGCGAGCGGACCTTCATCCGCGCTACGCAAGGGCCGAGCTGAACGATCAGATTGAGGAGCGCATCGAGGAGATCCCGCGCGTACATTTGGCGCCCATGCCGTCCGACCCGACTATGCCAAGGCGTGACTTCGCGCCACTTCTCAAGGGCTTCACGCACACTGACGTGCCCTCGGCCATCATGCGGTGCGTATCAATTGGACCAACGCCGCCGGCGAGCTAATGGTGAGTTGCACGTGGCCAGTGCGATTCCAATCATGAAACGCAACGAGAGGCGCAGCCGAGCGATCTTGATTTTTGCTGATGCCATCGCACTAGGGTGCTCGATGCGACTCGAACGCGGCCTCGCCTTCGAAGCGCGGCTGTTCAGCGCCCTGCCCTCCTCGCGGCGCAGCGGGCATTGGTGGCGACGCTGGCGGAGGTATGTGCAGGGCGTGTCGACCCGCAAGGTGAAGGCGATCACGGAAGAACTGTGCGGCCATGCCTTCTCGGCCTCGTCGATCTCGGCCATCAGCAAGCGGCTGGACGAGAGCCTCGCTGCCTTTGCCAGGCGCCCCCTTCAAGAGCCGTTTCCTTACCTCATCCTCGATGCGCGCTACGAGAAGGTGCGTGAAGCCGGTGTTGTCATGAGCCAGGCGGTGCTGATCGCGGTCGGTATCGACTGGGACGGAAGGCGCCAGATCCTGGCCGTGGAGATGGCCAATCGCGAGAGCCGCTCGGCCTGGAGGGACTTCCTCGTCGGCCTCAAGGCGCGCGGCCTCAAGGGCGTCGAGTTGGTTGTGTCCGACGATCACGCCGGCCTGGTGGCAGCGATCGGCGAGGTGATCCCCGAAGCCGCCTGGCAACGCTGCTACGTGCACTTCCTCAGGAACGCGCTCGATCATCTGCCGAGGAAGCACGGCGACGACTGCCTGCAGGAATTGCGCTGGCTCTACGACCGGCGCGATCTCGCAGAGGCCAGGGCTGATCTTGCCGCATGGCTTGCCAAATGGTCGGCACGCTATCCGCGCCTGACAGGCTGGGCCGAGGATGCCATCGAACAAACCCTGACCTTCTTCAGGCTGCCGAGACAGCACCACAAGCATCTCAAATCCACCAACATGCTGGAGCGGCTCAACGAGGAAATCCGCCGGCGCACCTATGTCGTGCGCATCTTCCCCAATACCGAAAGCTGCCTGCGCCTGGTCAGGGCCTTGGCCGTCGAGACCAATGAAAACTGGATGGAGGCCAACCGATACATCAACATGGACGACCTGCGCGAGCACAAGAAGCTCGCTCTGCGCCAAGCCGCATGACCAGCATCATGGCCGCCCCATTTTGCAAAACTTGACGCACACAACCGGCGGAGCTGCCTTGCCGAGCGCCTCGACTAGCTTGCGATCACGCCCTTTGCTCCTTTGCAATCGGGCGACGGCGCCCAGATGGGAGCAACATGACGAACGCGCCTTCGGCGCCTCTGAGCGTTTGCCGATGGCTGCCGAACAACAGACGCTCACCAATTTTTTCGTACAGTGAGCGCTGGAAAAATTGAGCTTCCGCTAGCCAGAGCAGGAAAGAAGCCAGAAGAGTGCCAAAGGCGTTTATATCAAGGACCTAACTTCATACATCGATAAGCGACTGTCTGAAGTGCGCTCCTTCAGGCGTAGCTATCAGCAGCCCACCTGTGGCATCTTTGCGCTCGGAGTTTCAGCAATTCCTAGATGACTCACAAGATGCTAGCTCCCGTCCGCCATTCGTGCCCATTCCCAAAATACACCCGATTGCCCGCGCAGAACGGCGAACCCTTCTCGAGCACTGGCTCGCCTCAGAATGCCGCTGCCCCAGTAATGATCAACGTTTGGAAGATCGTGGCGCGTGGTCGTCTCAGTTTTCATCCCGCTCCTCGGTTTCCTCGGCAAGAATCTCCCTCTCCTGCTCAAGTCTTCGAATAAGGCGATCGAACTCTTTGACCCCAATCGCGCCAGTTGAAACGAGGTGAAAGCTGGCATCTTTCGACAGCATCCCTGCCCACTCGCGCTGATCGCCGTGCGGGCTCGCCACTCGCTCGACCCCCTTGGGTTTGGCATGCGGGTCGCCGGTCAGCACCGGTGGCCATGAAAACCAATCATCCGCGTACGGGACCTTGTACGACTCCTTTGCCCAATATCGGTCATGGTCGAACCGAGGAACCCGATCCATGTCCACGCCCAGATCGTTCAATCGCTCGTAGAATCCCGTGTAATTGAAGTTCTGCGGGTCACTGTGGCCGTCCGGAATCCCGCGATCGATTTCTATATGTGGCACGATCGTGAGAACTCGATCGACCGTACGGCAAGCGCCAATATAACAAGCCGCTAGGCTCGTGTACTGCGCCGAGTTCGGAGAGCCCCCCTCCTCGTAGTCTATTTCAATGTTAATTGCCTTGCCCTTAAGGTCGAACTTAGGCAGCTTTCCGTTCTTTGGCTTCAAGCCGGACTCTGCCTTCGTCGCCCACACGTTCGTCTCTTGGAATGGCCACAAATGGACCACCTCTCCCGTTTTGAGAATTACCGCGTGCGACTTGTTACGCTTTTTCCCAATCCAAGGCTTCACTGTGTCGTAGGTGAGCTTTCCGTCCACGGTCTGGTGGAGGATGAAGTGAGTGCGCCCGGCGCAACTGCCATCCATAAGGTCACAAGCGTCCTCGAGGTCAGCCAATGGATCTGTCGAAATATCGTTAATGCCCATGTCCCACTCCTAGCAAATAAATCCCCGATACTAGCATAGTAGCCGAGGCGTAGCCGGTTTGGTCAGCAAATCGTTCACGGTTTCCCTCCGCTGTAACATTTCCCCGACAGCTCAGAATAAGCCGGTTAGATCGAATTGCAATTGCGCGATGACGGGACGGTGTCGGTAGTAAGTTGCAACCTTTTTGGACCTTACAACCTGAATGAACCGAATTCACGCCCCTGAAATCGCTCACCTGTTAAATACTCAGAACAAGCTCGTCATTCATTACGACGTTCATTGAGCAGGATTGTTGAGCATTACCCTTTCATGAGCCCTGAACTCACGTGTGCTAGTGTGCCAGGCCTCTTGTCGCTGACCGTTAGCGACCAGCAGGCGCGGTCTTGTCAATCACAGCTGAAATCGCCTTCTGCCACACGCCGACGAGGTCACGCGCTTTCACTACCAACTTTGCTCAACGGAAATTCTGGATCACGTTTGAGCACATGCCAATCTGAATTTTCCGCAACGATCTCTTTGATAATACTTCCGGGGTCATCCTGAAGTCACTCGCCTAGCCAGCTCAGTTCGCTTCAACGTAGGCAGCGGCTCGATACCGCCCATAGCCGACCTTCACGAGCAGCCCTTCCTCGCACATCCGGGAGAGGTAGCACCGTGGGATGCCGACGTCGGTGAGATCGCGAGTCCGTACCTCGCCGCGTTCTTGCGCCAGAGCAACGGCGCGATTCCGGAGCGATGGTGGACGCCCACCTGCGAGGTGTAGCGCTTCCGCGCGGTCCCGATCACGTTTTCGCATTTGATGCGGCAGTGCCGCGTCCCGGAGTAGCGCTATGGCGAATTCGTATTTCTCAGATTCATCGATCCCGGAGAGCCAACTTCCAAAGATTTGGCCAATCGTGAGCATTGGCGGCGGCATAAGCCGCAGCTCTTTGTGCAGCAGATGCGCGAGGTTGGCGGCTTCGGATTTGAGGACATTCCACGCACGGCAGTTTGTTCTGCCCAATTGAGCGCGGATATCGTGCCGCTCATCTACCATGGAAGCAGTCGAACGACGCCGCTCACTGGCAAAGTGTTCGCCTGGCGCTTGCCCGATCTCATCGATTTCAAACACGGGAAGCTTCACTTCGAAACGCGCGAAACCTCTGTCGCACATAGTGGTGGACCCTTGGCGAGCAGCGCACCGCCATCATTAGGGGGACAAAGGAACTTGGAATCGCGCTTGTAACGACCCCGAACTTCGGTCTTCTGCTCGACAATCCGCGAACAGATGATCTTCACGCGATAAAGCGTATCGCCATCACATTCGAAGAATTCCAGCGTGAAGGGGTGGCCTGCGCACTCCATCCTAACGGCCGGACCTATCGGGACTTTGAGCGCTGGTCGAGACTTATTGCCGAGCGCTGTTTGGTGCAAGGCTGCAGCGCGTAGTTGTCGAGCATCAGCTCGCCAACATGACGGCGTCGTGCCGAGCGGTGCCGCCGCATGATGCCTCAACGTCGGGCTCACCACAAACAATGCTGTCCCCATTGAACGGAACTGTCGCGAAGCGAACAGTCGAACTGTAGCCGAACGTTTTCCGTTCGTGCTTGGGTGGATCCGCAAGGCAAAAACAAGGAAGTGCGAACCAAGGTCCGCCCGCACAATTGAGCTTCAAGCCGCAGCTGGTCGTCAGGCTGGCACGTCATTTGCGGTCGAATGCAGGACCCTTTGTGACGCCTACCTCTACCAGCTGAGTTGACTGTGATGATTGTACGAAATTTTGCATACCTCCATTTCGGCGAAAATTATGTTATCGGCAGCTAAAACCAAATATTGGACAACAATCACCAGAGTACATTCTAGGATTTCCTTCAGGGCTTAGCTGACGGCGCAGCAAAACTGCGCACGTTTCAAAGCTGTTCACAGAATCACTCGCGTCCATCACTTTATTATTAAAGCGGAGATCGACAATGACCACTAGGAGCCTCCTCCTCGGCTCAACTGCGGCACTGATTGCCGTTTCCAACGCTCGCGCCGTCAGCACCGCCGCCGAGCCTGACCCGACTGAGTACGTCAAGATCTGCGACGTCTACGGCTCGGGCTACGTCTACATTTCAGGCACCGAGACCTGCCTGCGAATCGGCGGCTCTGTCCGTTACAACGTCGGATTGTTTGACCACTCAAGAACCTCGGATGTGAGGACTGGTGAGCATCAGAGCGCGTGGCAAAACAACACACGCTTCACATTGAAAACCTGGACCGGCCAGGAGACCGAACGCGGGACGTTGAAGACCTACACCGAAACCCGCGTGAACTTCGGCAGCCACCAGACATCGGTTTCGGACAGTTCTCGGTCCTATGCCTTGAACGGAGGCAGCGGCCTGACTATCGCCTGGATTCAGCTTGGTGGCCTGCGAGTTGGTAAGGACCGGTCGGCTTTCGACATGTTTATTGGCTGCGCGGGTGATGTACTGAACCAGACGCCGGCTCCGTACGGCGCTTTCGATACCAATGTGGTTCAGTACTACTTGGACGCAGGGAACGGCTTTTCGGCCGTGGTTTCGCTGGAACAAGGCTCGGACGTGGTCGGCACAATCGACAGCTACGCTCCCCACATAGTAGGCGGCTTGAAATACGCACATGGCTGGGGAGCGATCACCGGCGTTGCAGCTTATGATAGCAACTACGAATCGGTGGCCGCCAAGGTCCGTGTCGACATCAATGTCACCAACGAACTATTGCTATCCGGAATGTTGGGCTACGGTTCCCATGGCCAGCTCAACTACGGCTCGACGAATTCGGTAGACGCTCATGGTCGCGGTTTCTATAAACCTTGGGGTGGGAACTGGGCTTTCTGGGCTGGCGCCGGTTACGAGCTCACCGAGTCAGCTTCGTTCAACCTTCAGCTCTCGGGTGATCAGCTCAACAACTATGGTGTCGCTGCGAACGTCGCCTATGCGTTCCTTCCCGATTTCACAGTTACGGCTGAACTCGACTATGACCGCTACGGAGGCTCCGCCGTCGGAAAGGTGAAAGCTTCCGAAGTGAACTGGACCAATGCCAACAAGAAGAGCAGTGTCGGCGGTATCCTGCGTTTCGAACGCTCATTCTAATGCGATGAAGCGTTGAGCTCCGAGGTCCAGTTGATGCGCGGACATTCCCCCTACATTCCGTTGATTGTGCATGCACGGCTCGGCCGTCGTACGCGGCGACCGTCATAGAGCTCGGGTTTGACGCCGTGCTCCTGAACACGGCGGTCCCGAGGGCGGCCGATCCGGTCGGCATGGCGCGTGCGTTCGGCAAAGCGGTCGATGCCGGTCGTGAAGCTTTCAGCTCGGGAATGCTCGAACGGCGCTACCCACCGACGATTGGCAGGGCCGTCTACTCATGAAGTCGTGGACGTGCCGGCTGGATTGACCGGCTGGTTCCGCTCGGCGTGAGTCTGGTGCAGCTCCGGATAAAGGATATGGACGAGAAAGGACTGCAGACGGAAATCCGCCGCGCGAACGACGCCTGCGCGGTCCATGGTTGCCAAGTGAGTCAACAACATTTGGCGCACGGCAATCGAGGAAGGCTGCGACTTCGTCCATCTTGGTCAAAAGGATTTGGCTGCCGCCGATGCTGGCGATGAAATACGTCGGATTGAAGCTCGGCCTGTCGATCCACGATCACACCGAACTGGAAACGGCGCCAGTGGCGGAACCGGAGTATGTGGCGCTCGCCCCAGTCTATCCAACAGCCTCAAGAAGATGAATGGGCGTCGCGAGGACTCGAGCGGATCAGCGGTGGAAGCACCAGGTCGCGCCGATCCCATTGGTCTGCATCGGCGGCCTCAACCTGACCGTCTCGAAGGCGTTTTTTGAGGCTGGCGCGGAAAGCGCAGCCGTGGTCACCGACTTTGCGCTGAACGACGCCCCAGAAGCGCGCACGCGAGAATGGATCGAAAGACCAGAGCAATGGCGCCGAGGCGAGAACCGCATGTGCTCGTTGCTGTCGGGTCAGACACCAGCGGTGGGGGCTGGAATTGCCCGCGAGATCCAGACGATCGCTTCCAGTGGCGTGCGCACCTGCCTTGCTGTCAGCGCGCTGACGGTGCAAACCCATGAACACGCCTGGAAATCCAAGTTACGCAACCCCGTCCGGTGGCGGATCAGATGCGCGCTACGCTTCAGCCTAACAGAGTGGCCGCCACCAAGATCGGCATGCTCGCAACGGCTGAGATCGATCGTCGCTGCGGTTGCCGCTGTGCTGCGCGAATATCCGCGCACCGGCAATCCAGATCCGGTGCTTCCACGTCAGGCCGAGCGTTCTTGAAGCAAGCGCCATCCCGCATCATGAAGTAGCATCTGATGCCGCTTTGCCGTGTCGACACCCAATGTCATTGAACTGGCGCTTCTTGCCGGCTCAGTGCTACCGGTGAATGAGGCCGGCGCGCTTCAACAAGGACCACAAGCCACCCCGTCTGCTGGACTCCTCCAAATTCGAAACACGGATGGTTACTATCCAGACAATTGATTTTATCAATCTGCGACAATACCGCATAGCGGCGCCGGCGGAATGATCACCGGTAGCAAGACGAGCTGTTTCGTTGGCCTGTAGGACGCGCACCGCGACCGAGGTACAAGCCAGCCCGTCTGCGGCCATGTTCGGATCGGGCGCATCGGTGCGCCGATGAGATTGCCGGCGGAACGTTCTATTCGTACAGCCGTGACGGCAGTCATCTCACCGGCGCCATCCTGCCGATGGATGGCCGGCAGTCGGTGCAGCATGGGCTGACACTGTTCGGAATGAAGCCGCTCGCGCTTCGGACGGTTGAAATGGAGGACATTAGCGTGGAACCGATCAGTCTCGACGAACTTCTGGCCAGCGTCGGCAAGGAAGTCGGCGTGTCGCCGTGGCGGGTGGTCTCGCAGCAGATGATCGACCAGTTCGCCGAGGCCACCGATGACCACCAGTTCATCCACTGCGATCCGGAGCGCGCCAAGCGCGAGACGCCGTTCGGCGGCACCATCGCACATGGCTTCCTGTCGCTTTCGCTTTTGTCGGCGATGACTTTCGAGACCATGCGGCCGCTCGAAAACTGCAAGATGGGTGTCAACTATGGCTTCGAATCGCTGCGCTTCCTGGCGCCGGTGAAAACCGGATCTCGCATCCGCACCCGTTTCGTACTGGCCGACGTCAAGGTCAGGCCGTCGGGCTGGGTGCAGACGGCGCTGGGCGTGACGATTGAGATCGAGGGCTCGAAAAAGCCGGCGCTGACCGCGCGCTGGTTGACGCTGACGCTGATCAAACGCCAGCCGGAGGCGGCCTGAATTGCTCAAGAGCATCAGCAGAGACGATCTTCACGTGCCGGGGCGATGTAGGCGACTAGTGCGCACCGATCGGCAACGCGGCCACGGGGGTCGGCTAGATAGAGTGGCAGGAATGCCTAATCGGGGCTCCGACTCGGAAGGGGCTTCGATCTATCGGAAGCGCTTCGGCTTTCGGCGCTGCATTCCTTCTTCACGAAGGTCCATGGAGAATTCCCGACCACGGGGTCGAAAGATCGGCTTGTGATCGGAGTGGGCAGATCCTCCCCGACTGAATCTGCCAATAGGGTGTTATCGAGTCAACCGGGTCGAACTTGAGGTCGCGGGTGTCGCTGATCGGCTGCTCGTCGAGCTCGAGAGCTGCCAGCTAAAGGAAGAACACGGCTATGAAGAGCTCCGCAGTTGATGTGGATGCCCAGAGCTGGGAGTGCAGACCGGCGAGTTCCCAGTGGGCGAACTTGCCATTGGTAGCGCGCCAGACCAGTGGCGAGAAACCCTCGATGAGAAGGCCCCCGAGGCGCACGCGGGATGGACTACAGTGGCGTTTGGCGAGAGGGCCTTCGAAGACGAGATCGAGTGTAAGATGGGCAAGCTCGACACGCGTATCGCGCAGTCCCTGCGATCGCCTTGTTCGCGGCGCTCGTGCGTGCGAACTGTTGGTAGATCGAGCTGACTAGATGAACCGGGATGGCATTAAAGCGGAACTGGAAGAGACGTCCCTGGCCGAACTAAGTAAGATCAATCCAGCCATCGCTAAAGGTAGGCGAACACGAGACGTTCGGACTCCGTGCCGCTGAAATCCTCAAATTGAAACGGCCGGACCGTTGGAGCTATCATCACCCGCTTGGCTTCCAGAGCTACGGAGCGGGTTGATTATCTGAACGTCCTCGAAGTCCTTTTCATTGTCGGTCACTACGACACACTCGTTGACTTCGGCTACAGCGGCAATGATTGTGTCTAGGGCGCTCCGCAAACGGCCTCTGGCTTTGCCGTTGGCCATCAGCCGCGCCCACACGAGGCCAGCTTTCTCGTCGAACGATAGCACGCGGCCAGCGAACAGCGCTTGCGGGCCTTCGGAGCCTTCGAACCAAGTTTCAAGGCTACTGCGCTTCTTCCCCTTCGGCTTCTCTAGGATGCCTCGGCGAATTTCGGCGACAGTAAGCGAAGCAATGAAGAGGTCTTC
The DNA here is from genome assembly GCF_030323245.1 of Mesorhizobium sp. C372A. Classification (NCBI taxonomy): domain Bacteria; kingdom Pseudomonadati; phylum Pseudomonadota; class Alphaproteobacteria; order Hyphomicrobiales; family Phyllobacteriaceae; genus Mesorhizobium; species Mesorhizobium sp. C372A. The sequence goes on from NZ_CP100475.1 coordinate 305,501, forward strand.
GTCCTTCTGCGCGCCCATCCAGGCCAGCAACGAGCCCGAAGGCTCCGGTTTTATGACGTTGCTGATGATGTTGGTATCAAGAAGGTAGCGCGTCACAGGTCGGTCTTGCGCCCCTCTTCGCGCGGCCGGCTGAGGTCGAGATTGGAGCCAACCAGAGGGGAGCGACGCAACGCGGCGAGAATGCTGCCCACTTTCGGTGGCTCACCCGCCACGGCTTGCTGTATGGTCCGACGAAGCTGTCGGGCATCCGGCCCGCTCTCCGTTAATTTTCGGGCAAGAGTTCGCAGTAGATCGCGGTCTGCGTCGAAGGCCTGGATCTCGAACCGCGCGATGCCGCGCTCAGCCAGGCGAGAGCGATAATTCTCGATGGCTCTCTTCTGTGCAGTGTTGCCCATCGCGTGCCTCCGTTCTCTATCCGGATATATAGCCATGGCTTCTTCGGAGCACAAGGTGCCCCGTCATCGGCCAGCACTGGCTCCTGCGCGACGCGCGTTATTGATAGAATTCCAGCTTGTCGAAGCACTGTGACTTGGCATCATTGTCGCGAAACGGAGTATTTCGCGTCAGGACAGGAACGCGATCATAGCGCGCCGAAACGGCAACAGCCGAAAAGCTTCGTGTGGTCGCCGGCGCGGCCCGCGAATCGGCTGTGTCTGCGTCGCCGAAGCCCGATCGACGCTTCGTCAATCTGGTCCGGCTGCTGGCGCGACAGGCCGCACGGGATTTCGTTCAAGCCGAAACGGATAGCCAGACGCGAGACCGCGTCCCGGAGTAAGGGGCCGCCTCATGAAGGTCGCGCTTGGCGCTCGCTACTCAACTGACAATCACCGAGACGCCTCGATCGAGGATCAGTTGCGGCTCTGCTGCTTGCGTGCTGAAAAGCAAGGCTGGACAGTCGTCGACAGCAATACCCACCGCGCGATCTGCGGCGGGTCGCTGTTGCGTCCCGGCCTTCAGGAGCTGATCAGCGATGCGATGCAGGGCAAATTCCTGATCGTGCTCGCAGAGGCGATGGATCGCCTGACCATGACCGCTGCAAACCGGGAGCAGGCCAGGCTGGGCAAACGTTGCAACAGATCCTTCAAGGAAATTCATAGACTCTTAGCAACTCCGGCTCGCTTTGAATGGTAGGCTTATTGCAACGTCTGAGGTCAGTGGTTCCAAACCGTGGCCCCGCTTGTCTTCGACTGGCCGAACTGCTTGCAATTTCGGCTAAAGGCAAGAAGAGCGCCCATTTGTTTGTTCGACACAGGATATCGACGGTCGTCACGGCCACCGAGATTTGTCCGGTCGTTGGACAACCCTTCGAAATCGCAACTTCTGCGGAGAACGCGAAATGAGAAATTCGGTAGGACTTGGTCCTGAGCCATGATGACACTGGTTAGTCGCCTACGCATGGCAGCGCATCCTGACCGCCTTCGAATCCTGGGCCTTTGTGCGCATGCGGACCTAACTGTCTGCGAGCTAGCGGAGATTCTGAGCGTGTGTCGAGAGCGGGTTGCGCGACACGTCCGGCTGCTCGCCAGAGCCGACTTTCTTTGCTGCAACGAACAGCCTCCGTGGCGCTCGTACCATCTCAACGCAGGATCCAACGACGGCGGGCTGGTTCAATTATTGGTCGATCTCCTGCCCCATCGCGACGGCTATCATAAACAGGACCTGCAGCGGCTCGAAGCGGTACGAGACACGCGGCCGAAAGGGACCGCGTGCTTGATCGTGAAATAGGTCAATCCAATTGGAGCGCGAAGCTACCATGGACAACTCCGCAGACGGCGCAATCGCACAGCCGGACACCCACGGGCGGTCTTCCTTGGCCGCGGTTGATTGCCGCGTCCACGAGCTGCTTCTGAGACAGGAGCGGCAGGAGCGGACGACCCTCAAGCTCATCGCCTCAGAGAACTTTGCGTCCTCGGCCGTGCTGGAAGCGAACGGCTCGATTTTCACGAACAAGTACGCCGAGGGGTACCCCGGCGCGCGCTACTACGCTGGAAACGAGATCGTTGATGAGCTTGAGGATCTGGCCATTGGGCGCCTGAAAACGCTATTTGGCAGCGAGCATGCCAACGTCCAGCCTTATTCCGGCTCGCCGGCCAACCAGGCTGTCTATCGTGCGCTTTTGAGTCCCGGTGACAAAGTCATGGGCTTGCCCCTTCCGGAAGGGGGCCATCTGACTCATGGTTGGGCCATCAACTTTTCCGGAACTGACTATCAACGCGTGCCCTATGGACTAGATGAAAAGACACAGCAGATTGACTATGACCGCTTGCGCGAGACAGCCAAGCGGGAACGGCCGCGGCTCATTTGGGTCGGCGGAACCGCTTACCCGCGTGTCTTTGACTACGCGGCAATGGCAGAAATTGCCCTGGAAGCGAACTCCTATCTCGTAGCCGACATTGCGCACATCAGCGGCCTGATTGCCGCGGGAGCGCACCCGAATCCCGTGGGCCATTGCGACGTGGTCAGCAGCACGTCCCACAAGTCGATCCGCGGTCCCCGCGGTGGCTTCATTTTGTCAAGGAACGAAGATCGCTATCAGGCCCTGTATCATACAAAGAGCAAATACAATCTCGCCAGACGAATAGACCGGGCGGTCTTCCCTCACCTGCAAGGCGGACCTCACATGAATGCCATCGCTGCGCTAGCGGTTGCCTTGCACGAAGCCGCGAACCCGTCCTTCCGAGGCTACGGCCAACAGACGGTCAAGAATGCCAAGGCTCTGGCACATGCACTGCTTGAGCGAGGTTATGACCTGGTTACCGGGGGGACGGACAATCACATGCTGATCCTTGATCTTCGCGATCGGCCACTATCGGGCAAGGCCTATGCCGAGCGACTAGCAAAGGCAGGAATCATCACAAACTTTAATATGGTGCCTGGCGACCCGCGGCATCCGGCGGTCACAAGCGGAATTCGCCTGGGGGCGCCAGCAGTGACGTCAATGGGCATGCGCGATGTGGAAATGGTGCAAATTGCTGGCTTCATTGACTCCGTCCTCCAGCGGCCAGACGACGAAGATCTCCATGCCTGCGTGCGAAGAGACGTTGCCGACATGTGCGCTGCGTTCGAGGTCCCGGGCATCTCCGACAAGTAAGGTGGGCCAAGCAAAATGCCCATACCACATCCAACATCCGAAGCGAGGTATTCATGGCTAGGCAGTTCGTGTTCTCTTCCGAATCGGTTGGCGCGGGGCACCCGGATAAGTTGGCCGACAACATCTCGGATGCCATCCTCGATGCCATCCTCCGCACAGATCCCAAGGCGCGCGTCGCCTGTGAAGCGTTGGTAAAATCAGGGATAGTCGTTCTGGCTGGCGAGATCACCAGCGATGCCCAGGTGGATTACAGCCAAGTTGCGCGCGATACGATTCTCGACATTGGGTACGACGACGAGGCCGTCGGCTTTGACGGCCGGCGTTGCTCCGTCGTTCATGCCCTCACCGAGCAGTCGCCCGACATCAGCCAAGGCGTTGACGAGGGAAGAGGGCAAGACCTCCAGCAGGGAGCGGGAGATCAGGGCCTCATGTTCGGCTACGCATGCCGCGAAACCGATACCCTGATGCCTTTGCCGATCCAGCTCGCTCATCGCTTGACGAAACGGCAGGCGTATGTCCGGAAGGCACAACAGCTTGGCTGGTTGCGTCCTGACATGAAATCCCAAGTCTCAGTGCGCTATGAGGGGTTGCGCCCGGTCGCCCTGGATACCATCGTCGTATCGACGCAACATGACGAGCAGGTCTCGCAAGAGACTGTCCGCGAGGGCGTCATTGAGGAAATCATAAAGCCTGTCCTGCCGACCCACCTGGAGACGGAAGGCATCAGAATTCTGGTCAACCCGACGGGGCGGTTCGTAGTCGGCGGGCCGCGCGGCGACTGCGGTCTCACTGGACGCAAGATCATCGTCGATTCCTATGGGGGGATGGGTCGTCATGGCGGCGGCGCCTTCTCGGGCAAGGACCCGTCCAAGGTTGACCGCTCGGCTGCCTATGCAGCCCGCTATGTCGCAAAGAACATCGTCGCTAGCGGACTTGCGGACGTGTGCGAGGTGCAGCTTGCTTACGCAATCGGCGTGGCCAGTCCGGTTTCCGTCATGGTCAACACGTTCGGGACAGCCAGGGTTGAGGAAAGCAGGATCGAGCGCCTCATTCTTGAGTTGTTCGATCTCAGACCGAAAGGCATTATCAAGATGCTTGATCTCTTACGCCCTATATATCGCAATACAGCGACCTATGGCCATTTCGGCCGTGAAGAGCCTGATTTCACCTGGGAGAAGACAGACAGGGCGGACGAATTGCGTCGCGAGGCAGGACTCGCCGCCCCGTGAGAGCCGCCGGCGAACGGATTGGCAAGCGGAAAGCCCATTTCCACCGGGCAGACCCGCGCCTGGCAGGCGTGGCGAGAAGCCGGCTCGGGTTTTTTGGCGGAGACATTGATGCCGGATTATGACGTGCTTTGCATCGGCAATGCCATTGTCGACATCATCGCCCAGTGCGACGAGGCATTCCTCGAGATCAACGGCATCATCAAGGGCGCGATGAACCTGATCGACACGCGCCGCGCCGAACTGCTCTACAGCCGCATGGGCCCGGCGATCGAGGCCTCCGGCGGCAGTGCCGGCAACACGGCGGCCGGCGTAGCCAGCTTCGGCGGACGCGCCGCCTTCTTCGGCAAGGTGTCGAACGATCCGCTCGGCGAAATCTATGCGCACGATATCCATGCACAGGGTGTCGCCTTCGACACCAGGCCGCTCAAGGGCGAGCCGCCGACGGCGCGCTCTATGATCTTCGTCACCCCCGATGGCGAGCGTTCGATGAACACCTATCTCGGCGCCTGCGTCGAGCTTGGCCCTGAGGATGTCGAGGCCGACAAGGCATCCGGCGCCAAGGTTACCTATTTCGAGGGCTATCTGTGGGATCCGCCGCGCGCCAAGGAGGCGATCCGGCAGACGGCGAAGCTCGCACACGAGGCCGGACGCGAAGTGTCGATGACGTTGTCGGATTCGTTCTGCGTCGACCGCTACCGGGACGAGTTCCTCGAGCTGATGCGCTCGGGCACGGTCGACATCGTCTTTGCCAACAGCCACGAGATCAAGTCGCTCTACCAGACAAAATCCTTCGACGAGGCGCTGGCTCAGATCCGCAAGGACTGCAAGATTGCCGCCGTCACCCGCTCCGAAAAAGGCTCAGTGATCGTGCGCGGCGACGAGACCGTGGTCATCGAGGCGACCGCCATCAAGGAGTTGGTCGACACCACCGGCGCCGGCGACCTCTACGCCGCCGGTTTCCTGCATGGCTACACGCAGGGCCGCAACCTCAAGACCTGCGGCGACCTTGGCTCGCTGGCGGCCGGCCTGGTGATCCAGCAGATCGGCCCAAGGCCAAGGCAGAATTTGCGCCGCGAGGCGGAAGGGGCTGGGTTGCTGTAGATGCGCGGGCAACTAACCAGCCGCCCTACTGACGCGATGACCGCAGTGGCGGAACTGTGTCAAAGCTCGCTGATAGCGACAGCCATTCGCTTCGGAGAACTGACCCATGCTGCTGCCGTGAAGCTCGCTGGAGGAGCGGTGCAAGGCGTGCTTGCCATGACGGCATTCACCGTCATCCAGATCGTCACCTGCATTTTCCAGAAGCTCAGCTTGGGGAAGGCCAGTAAGGTTCCTGAGGTAACGGAGAACTCGCGGCGTCCGTCGGACTTGACTTGCGATCACGTCCCACGATGCCGAATGCGGGCAGCAGACTGAATATTTCACAATGCTAGACAAAGGCGTAAAAGCGCGATCACATAACTACATAAACATTTCGTTATGCGTCATTGACAAAAGAGCGAACTGCTGTGATTGTCTACGTGTCGTGGTTCTCGCGTGCGGCGCTGCCGCAGCGGAGCTAAGAGGGAAGCCGGTGCGATGCCGGCGCTGCCCCCGCAACTGTTAGCGGCGAGCCAACCCCAATCACGTCACTGAGGCGAATACCCTCAGGAAGACGGGTAGAGGCTATGACCCCGCGAGCCAGGAGGCCTGCCACGCGAATTACGTCCACGGGCGGGGTGTCTCGGTGGCCGCTGCAACCCGGCGTTGATGCCGGCCTGCTAGCGCCTTCCTTGTCACCGACGCCCCAATCATCGGGGTATGACATGACTGTCTCTCAGCAAATTCCTGTAGCAACGCTCGGCGTGCCGCGCTTCGGTCGTCGGCGAGAACTGAAATTCGCGCTTGAAAGCTACTGGTCCGGAACATCGTCCGCTGGCGACCTTCTCACGACGTCGAAGGCGCTCCGTGCCGCTAGCTGGGAAGAGCAGCGCGATCGCGGTGTGTCGAAAATCCCGTCGAACGACTTCTCGCTTTACGACCAAGTGCTCGACACCGCAGCCATGGTCGGGGCCGTTCCATCCCGTTACGGCTGGAATAGCGGCGAGGTCCCACTTGACATCTACTTCGCAATGGCGCGCGGCAACCAGGGTCAGACGGAGGATTGTGGACACGCTGGTTACCAGGAGGAGGCTCATGGACCTGGTGTAACCGCGATGGAAATGACCAAGTGGTTTGACACCAACTACCACTACATTGTGCCGGAACTCGATGATGATCAGACGTTCGCCCTCTCGTCATCGAAGCCGGTCGATTACTTCCTCGAGGCTAAAGCTCTCGGCATTCACACACGCCCAGTCATCCTTGGACCCATCACCTTCCTCAAGCTGGCGAAATCGCCTGCCGAGGGGTTCGGTCCCATCGCTCTCCTACCGCGGCTGCTGCCGGTTTACGAGCAGCTTCTGGAGAGGCTGAAGCTGTCGGGAGCCGACTGGGTGCAGATCGATGAGCCAGCGCTTGTCCTCGATCTGAACCCGAACGAACGAGCTGCGTTCGAATTCGCCTATGGCCAGCTGTCGAAAGCCGCGCCCGAGCTGAAGATCATGCTGGCTACGTATTTCGGGTCGCTGGGAGACAATCTCGAAACCGCGATTTCTCTGCCCCTGGCCGGCCTGCATATTGATCTCGTGCGCGCTCCCGAGCAGCTGGAAACGGTGGCTCGGCTCGCTCCGAAGGATCTGGTGCTCTCGCTTGGCTTGATCGATGGCCGCAACGTCTGGCGTGCGAACCTGCCCGCCATTCTCGACCGCATCAAACCGATCGTCGCCGGCTGGCCCTTGGACCGCGTCGAGATCGCGCCTTCTTGCTCGATGCTGCATGTGCCGATTGATCTGCGCATGGAGACGGAACTCGACGCGGACATCAGGTCGTGGCTCGCCTTCGCGGCCCAGAAGACCGACGAGCTGGTCTTGCTGGCCCGGGCCCTGTCCCAAGGCAGGGATGCGGTGGCAGGCGCGTTGAAAGCGTCTGCCGAGGCTGCCGCCACGCGCGTGACATCCACGAGGATCCATGACCCGCTTGTTCAGGGGCGGATCGCTAGCATTGAGGACAGCGCGAAGCGACGAGAGAGCGCTTTTGGCGAGCGCTCCAGAGTCCAGGCCGGCTCACTCGGGCTGCCGCCGTTCCCGACGACGACCATCGGGTCCTTCCCGCAGACGCCGCAGGTACGCAAGGCGCGGGCCGCTCATGCGAAGGGCCAGCTGAGCTATGTCGACTATGAGACGTTCCTGAAGAAGGAGATCGAGGCTGCAATTCGCTGGCAGGAAGAGATCGGGCTGGACGTGCTGGTGCATGGTGAGTTCGAGCGAAACGACATGGTACAGCATTTCGGCGAGCAGTTGTCCGGCTTCGCGCTCACCCAGCATGCCTGGGTACAAAGCTATGGGTCGCGCTACGTGCGTCCCCCCATCATTTTCGGCGACGTATCGAGGCGCAATCCGATGACAGTGCGCTGGTGGCAATTCGCCCAGTCGCTTACGGAAAAGCCCGTGAAGGGAATGCTCACAGGCCCAGTCACCATTCTCAACTGGTCTTTTGTTCGCGACGACGTACCCCGCTCCGAAGCCTGCCGCCAGATCGCGCTCGCCATCCGCGACGAAGTGACGGATCTCGAAAGATCCGGCGCAAGGATGGTCCAGATCGATGAGGCCGCGTTTCGCGAAGGATTGCCACTGCGCCAATCTGACTGGAAAGTCTATCTCGACTGGGCTGTCGAATGTTTCCGGATCGCTTCAACGGGTGTAAAGGACGCGACTCAAATTCATACCCACATGTGCTATTCGGAGTTCAACGAGATCATTCACGCGATCGCTGGAATGGATGCGGATGTCATTTCGATTGAGACGTCGCGCTCGAAGATGGAACTGTTGGACGCCTTCACGAGCTCCAAATATCCGAACGAAATCGGTCCTGGCGTCTATGATATTCACTCACCACGCGTCCCGGAAGTCGGCGAGATTTCGGACTTAGTCATGCTTGCCCGCGAGCGACTGTCCGACGGCCAACTGTGGATAAACCCGGACTGTGGCCTCAAAACACGCAAATGGGAGGAGGTCCGCCCTGCCCTCATTAACATGGTCGCTGCAGCACGCGCGCTCCGGCAGAAAGTGCAGGCGTGAGGCCTCTCTTCCTCACCGTGTGGGGAGTTGCCGGCTGGCGGATGTCGGCCGGGAATATGCCAAACCGATCACACTCTTGGAAATGAGCCACTCGGCGCAAATGTGCAATTTCCCTACGGCACGTGTCTTAATCCCGCAGAAATATAAATGTGGCACTACGCTATAACATCGGTTCCTTGGGGACATACAGGCCCCGCGCCTCGAACAAATCGGACTGGCGTCGTTTCTCAAAGTAGACTGCTTGGCGCGTTCGCTCAGGCAGCGACAATATATGGTGCTGCGTCTGTCCGCCCCCAGTTGATCGCGCAGACTACGGGCGAGGTGGCAGGGTTCGGGTATCGCTAGCGTCCCGCCAATTCGGAGATGGACGTCGCAATTCGTGTCGCCAAGTAAAAATCGCCAATCATTTTCGATTGCAAGTCCGCAGCCAGTTGGCCCTTATTTTCCTGAGATCTGCGTTACAGGCCGGGGCGTTGTCGCCGTTTCTGAGGGTAAGATGGGATAGGCGACGTCAGGTGCCTCTCCGGTCAGCGAGTTGAGGAAGGCAACAAGCAGGTCAACTTCTTCGTCCGCCAGTACTACGCCGAGCTGGGTGGTCCCCATAATGGCGACGGCCTGTTTCAGATCCCAAACCTTGCCCGAATGAAAGTATGGCGCGGTGAGTGCAACGTTGCGCAGCGGCGCCACGCGGAAGACATAGGAATCGTCGGCTGCATTGGTGACCTCAAATCGGCCCTTGTCTTTGTCCGGCAGGACTTCGGCGCTGGGCCGTTCCACGAGGCCGAATGGGTAATAGGCTTGCCCACCAACGTTGATGCCGGCATGGCAGGACGAGCAGCCTTTGTCCATGAAAAGCACCAGGCCCTGTTTCTGTTCGGAAGTCATGGCAACCTCATCACCATTCAGGAAGCTGTCGAACGGGGCAGGTGTGACCAGTGTCGCCTCGAAGGCTTCGATCGCCTTGGCGAAGTTGTCGAAGGTGACCCGATCGGCTTCAGCCGGAAAAGCTGCATCGAACCACTCGACATATTGCGGCATGGACTTGAGAGTGGCGATGAGTTGGCCCGGTGTATTGGCCATTTCGATCCCGGCTTGGACCGGTCCCTTCGCCTGAGCCTTCAGGTCTTCGGCACGACCATCCCAGAACTGGGCGATGTTGAAGACAGCGTTCAGTACAGTCGGCGCGTTGCGCTGTCCCTTCTGCCAACCATGGCCAATCGAGGTTTCGTGATTGTCGTCGCCGCCGGTGGCCAGGTTGTGGCATGAATTGCACGACAAGACGCCTGACGCCGAGACGCGTGGATCGAAGAACAGTGCCTTGCCGAGAGCGATCTTTTCCGGGGTGATCGGGTTGTTGGCGACTGTCGGCGTGGTGGATGGCAAAGCCGTGAAGGTGGCCAATGCCGTATCTCTGAGGTCGGTGGGGATCGAATCCGCAGCAAAGGCGGTGGGTGCCAGCAAGGTGACAGCCATCGTACTGAATAGGATTTTCATAATTGGTCTTCCTGCGTCGTCCACGCAGCCATTATGCGATCTGCGGCTCATGAACGCCCTGAGCTAGATCAGCTTGAGGGAGAGGACGGGGTCTCACACCTGTTTTCGCAGCTGAGCTGGGACCCTCTTGGAAGCGATCGCTCTTCTCGATTGGACTTCAGGGAGGAGGAGTATCCCTGGTTGGCAACCGGTTTTATGCATCAAAGCACGCCCTGAGGGCGGCTTCGTAGATTCGGTCACTGCGATCTTTCAGCCAAGGTTGAGAAAGTCACAGCATGCGCAAGACTGGCAATCTCTTGCACGAGGTGCGCTGCACGCCTTGCGAAAAGTGAGCTTCTGAACCGTCAGGGTTCATTCGTTGCGTGAATCGGCCTTATCGACACCCGCCGACTGCACATTGTGATGTCACCAGCGATGGCGGTTTCAATACCTAAGCAGCGACGGTCTATGTGACAGTATGGATGTCGTATCGGAATAGGCGTTCCGCCTTTGTGGACCGTCACACCGGCATATAGCTCCGCTTCCACGAACATCCCATCACGCGAGGAAAGACATGGCCAACACGCGCAGTATCGCCAATCTAGCCCTTTGTGTCGACGGCGCCGCGATCGAGCAGGTCCACCCGCTGTAACTGCCTCACCTTGATCCACAGATCCTAGGCGCTGACCAGTTTGTCGTCATCATTTGACGGGCGGGGGGCATTGGCCCATAAGCGAGCCAACGCAAACTGTGCGGTTGCCAATGCGTAATGAAGTGAATTGCAATGATCTTCGGTTTGCGAAACACGCACTTCCGACGCAGCTTGCGTTGACAGAGGCGCTTTTAGGCGCAATAGCACTTCCGCTGGCCTATTTTGTGGAGTTCAACTGTGGTTCGGCCAAGGGCGCGGGGCGCCGGACCGGCCTCTTGTAAACCTAATCAAAGAGAGAGAGACCCTGCATGGAAGAAATCTTACCGCGCATCGCCACTGGTGCCGGCATCGGCCCGGCTCTCGCAGAGAAGGCCGTTGGGTTAATGCTGGGGTTCCTGCGGAGCCACGCGGCCGACGGCCCCGGCGCGCGCATGATCGAGGCCATTCCGGGAGCTTCGGAATTAGTAGCGAAGTATCATGGCGACGACCCAGAGGGTGGCGGCCTTATGGGGCTCGGGCAGCAATTGATGGGTGAGGGTCTCAGCATGGCAAAGATCGCCGCCCTCGCCAACGAGACGATCGCCTGCGCCAAGGAACATGCCGGCGACGAACTCGTGGACGAGGTCCTCAATTCCGTTCCTGGCCTTCCCCAGTTCGTCTGATCAGCGGCAGCCGGGGCGCATGACCTTGTGCGCCCGTGCCGGCCCGTCTGCGCAGCAGGCATTCTCCGCCGAGCGTTCCGCACCGATCTCGCCAGACCACCAACCGCTGGGCACGCGAATCGCGCGTTGGAGTACTTCATTCGTCTATCGAAAAATCAACTTCAGGCGATTCGATGTGTATAATTTCTGGCGGTAAGGGTTTATCCTGAACGCTTTCGATGAAGCCCGCGAGATAAGCAAACGTATTGTATTTCTCGAGGACTAGCCGTTTCGCCTCTCTTATTGCGCCGCGACGTTCCTTCCAGAGGTCTGAGTTGATGATTTCTTGAATTTTTTGGATTACGTTCTTGTCCTCTGGGTCAATCAGAACCATAGAGTCCGAAGGGAAGAACCTCGTGATTGCCGGGCTGCCGTAATAGATCGGCATTGTTTCAGCGACGAAGCAGTCCATAAGCTTCTCTGTAAAATAGTAATCAGCACGAGTATTCTCGAACGCTATACTGTAACGATAAGGTGCGAGCGCGTTCCATTTATCTCCAATCAGCCGAAAACCTCGGCCGAACAGGTCAAAATCGAGCTCCTTTCTTAGCCGTTCCAGAAACGCCAGCCGATACCGATGTCCTCTAAGCAGGGCGATGTTACTGGTAATCCATGAGAGCCGAAGTGGCTTATCCATGACTTCGCTGACCAGAAGTTGGTCATATGTCTTGTTTACAGACCAAGACCGAGTGATCGGTGGAGACAAAACGAATCGGCGAGCTGCATTCTGCCGAGCAACCAGCTCTGCGTCAGACGTCAGGACGATAGTATTTTTCCCCTGCCCTTCATGAAATGCACGATGAGCTTTCGTCGGCGGTTCGCCGATTGCAAAAATTGTCCTGTTTGGGCTCGCCTCGATATCGACAGGGAGCCCAAAAAGAGAAGCAGAGTTAAAGACAATATGCCAATCGGGCACGAAGGATGTCGTGCGTACAAAAGCGACATTGTTCCAGATTCCACTGCCCTTTGGAGTGAGCTGGTGGATTGCATCATCCAAAACGCCCCAAGAATCTAGACATGTAGCAACAATGGGCGCCGGGCGTTCCGTCAACAATTTGGCCGACAAAGCAGTTCCACTCCCTTCACTCGTGAAGGTACTCAATCGCCATTCAGGATTGCGGTAACATCGGGCAGCATAAACCTTCCGAGACCTGCTGTCGAGGCAATTGTCGCTTTGCACTTGACCAGGTTCTTCCTCGCTTCGTGTGGTGATTAGGCCGGCTGAGTGGCAGCATGCGTGCCTAAGGAGTTCGCAGCCGGCGCTGCCTAATGGTACGTTTGATCGTCTTCAGGCGGTTGATCAGCCCTTCCGCTTCGGCCGTTCTCCACGGCAGTTCAATGGCATCGCGAACGGAGTCACGGCGTAGGACCAGACTGAAACGCGTGATGGCAATGAGCCGGGTGACGCCAAGTCGATCGAAGTGCCGAGCTTGCCCAACTCACAGGCCCCGCAAAATGCCGCGGAAGGGCATGGCAAACCTGCGCATAGTGGCAAACTCATGTCATCCCTGCTTCAGGACGTCGACCTTTCTGGCCTGGTTGATCGTCAGCACATCCGGAGGCTTCATGCAGAGGGCCTCGGCGACTACCGGCGAGATCACACGGCCGGTCGCGGCATTCTGTATGAGGACGCGTCGCTGGCTGGTTGATGCGTATGATTGATGCAGGCGGCTCACTGTCCTTGCCCGGCCTCTCGGCGCGGCGCCAACTTGCGAGAAGCCGCTCCAGATTCGAGAAGCTGCCGGTCGCCGCGCTGTTTGATATCGTGGAACAGGTGTCATCCGCAGCCATTGCCGCCTCTCCAGGACCGGCTAAGAAACGCCTCGAAATACATTGATGTCCTAGGTTTATCAGCGGCGGTTCCCAGCCCCTTGCAAGAGCGGCTCACCGGCGATGAACTTACATCACTTTGGCCGTTGCCAATGAACGTTTGTTCCATCGTCCCTGACGCCCACCATCAAGCGACCACTATCGCTCGGTTTCACAGTCCAAAGAAGCAAAGCGCGACAAAAACAGCGCGCTTAGCCTCGAGGCTACTAGCAACTTCGGCGCAAAGTTCGAGCGGAACGCGCCACGCACCTCGGCAGGGTCGCCAACAACGAGTGGCTCAGCGGTCACAACGCGAAATATGGCGCATCGATGTCGCTTCTGGACGAGCATTGGCAATAACGCAGTCAGAGACATTGTTGCTTTCAGCGGCAACCGGCCCTATGAAGCGACGCTTCGCTGACTATGTTTCACCGCCTGGAGAGTTTCATGACAGAAGAAGCCGGAAAAAACGTCGACACCCTCATTGAGCTTGCCGCCGACGTCGTGTCGGCCTACGTGTCCAACAATCCGATCCCGGTGGGGGATCTCCCTGCCCTCATCGGCCAAGTGCATGCGGCTCTGAGAGCGACGGCCGGAGGTATCCCTGCACAAGAGCCGGTTGCCCTTACGCCCGCAGTCCCGATCAGGAAGTCGGTGACACCGGACTACATCATCTCCCTTGAAGACGGGAAGAAATTCAAATCTTTAAAGCGCCATCTGTCGACCCACTATGGGCTGACGCCGGGTGAATATCGGGCCAAATGGGGCCTGCCGGTGGATTATCCCATGGTGGCGCCGAACTACGCCGCGAAGCGTTCGTCACTGGCGAAATCGATGGGGCTCGGCCGCAAACCGAAAGCGCCGAAAGAGCCGGAAGCGCCGGTGCCGACGAAGCGAACTCGCAAGAAGGTCGCGGCTTGATTGCGGCAATTGAAATCCCTTCTGCAGCGTTGCAGCCGTCGGCTTAATCGTCGCATAAAAAAGGCGGGGCCAACCCCGCCTTCCTTTCCAACAACTTGTTTCATGAGGAATTCGCGACCCATGCAGCAATCTGCTGCCCTCACTTTTGCTCGTCCCTATCGAGCGGCCGTGAGCACTTCCGGGCCTACACGCCCACTCTTGCGACTTCGCAGGAGAAAATTTCAACCAGCTTTGCTCAGGCTGCCAGCGGAGGACTTGCCAGTGCGGCGATCCTGCTCGATTTCATAGTTGATCTTCTGGCCGTCAGCGAGGGTCGAGAGGCCCGCGCGTTCGACAGCGGAAATGTGGACGAAAACATCCGGCCCGCCATTGTCGGGCTGGATAAATCCAAACCCCTTGGTGCTGTTGAACCACTTTACCGTTCCAGTCGTCATATACTTGTTCCTTCTTCTACAATGCAACGTGGGCAGGCCATTAGGCCTGTCCGAGTCATAGCCGAGAGTTGGGCGCAGCAAAAAGCGAAAAATTGTTAAGCCCCAATCAGCTGGCGCACTCCATTGTTGGCGTAGCCGCCAGCAAGCACTGTCCACACTACCGCTCGACCAGGCGGAAGCGCTCGATCTTCCAACGCTCCTCAGCGCCCAGGTCTATGGCTCGTGCTTTGGCACGAGACGTAAGGCCGATTGCTGCTCGTGCCGTCAGGTCAAAGGCCGGGTAGTTCACGGAGCTGCCTTCGTGCATAACACCTTGGGAGCGCCTTAAGGAGTTTCGAGTTGGATTGTTTCAAGAGGGTCGAGGGGTTGATCGATGCGACCAGCGTGGAAGCGATCGATAGCGCGCGCGTTTTGCTGGACCAGTTCAAGGGCAAGTCAGAAACAATCGCCCAAGCGATTGACGACTTCCTGCTTGATTTCATGACCTTGCTGTTTGTGGTAGAAGCCACGCGCGAGCAGTTCCACAATCCGGCGAGGCGGTTAGCGCGCATCAGATTGAGCAAGGTCAGGCTGTTACTCACGCGATGCTCTTGACCTAAGCGACCACTCCGCCAGGCATGCATTTGCAGCCGAGCGCACCGGGCGGTATTTTACGCACATGAAATCAATCGCGACCGCTAAATTCTGCTGTTTGGTTCCCATGGACGACGGCAAGCGCGGACAGCTTCCGTGCTGCTGTCCTGCAGCGGCAAATGTGCTGCATGCCCCCATCCAAGGCGAGCTCGACGTTTGTTTCTTACGTTGACCAAGGTCCCGCGAAAACACTCTCCTTTCCGCAGCAACTCATCACTGTTCAACCGCCTCGCGGCAGGCCATCACGCCAGAAGACAGCAACGGCATCGTTTTTCCCGCCCAGTCCTACGACCTCGTTTTCCAGCGCCTCGCGAATGTCGCCACCCGCCGTTTTTTTACAGGTCCGCGCGAGCTGGGTCCGCGCCCACTTAGCTACGCTGCTCACGCCTCTACCCTTCAGTACCGCCCGGTCTGACTGTCGAGGACATCGGTCCGCTGGAGCGACAACATTTCAATTCTGACCATCGGTGCAGCGGCCTTCGAAGCGCATCCTGTCCCCCTTCCCCAGCAGCGCGCCCAATCGTCTTCCAATGAAGAAGATATTCTCAGCCGTGCTCGCGTCGCCTTCAGCCCCGTTCGATGGCCCACAATGTCGGATGCACAACATGTCAGACTGACTTGTCCACATGCCTCGAATGTTTTCTGATCTGGCACGGTGCATGCGTGGTCGTCCGCAAGGCGTCGCGGATCAAGGAAAATCCCTCCAATGACCATCCCCCCAAGAACACCGCCGCCGGTCTCCTGGACTCATCCCAAGATGAGGCTCGAGTGAGCCTTGGCCGCATGATTCATCTGGCTCGGCCTGCCCGCCGATCCTCCCACGGGGATCGAAGACGCAGCCCGTTCAGGAAAATGAGGAACAAATCACTGCCTCGAAACTTGCCTTTCCAACCGGAGCCATCGATCGCCCCCTGGCTGCGCAAGGCATTCACTGCCACCGCCCTGGCCTTGGCGACGACCGCTCCGGCTCTGGCCGCCACCGACGGCGGCAAGATTACGGATTTCCTGCTCGATGATGGCATGGAACGGTCGACATGACCCCGCGCAAATCGTCACTCATATGATCTGGCACAAGGTCCGCAGCGCCGACGAGCCACCGGGCAAACCCGAACTTGCCCCTTCCCTCGAGCGTCTGATCTTTAGGGCGACGCCCAACCACGCCGACAGCGAGTTCGACGGAGCCGTCTCAGTCAGCGGCTATAATACCGCCCTCACCGCCTATAAATCGCTTTGGGCGAGATGATGGGCTTCGAGGCCGCTAAACGACCATGATCGAGAGCGAGCGAAACGCGATCCTGAAGGAGCGCCGTTGCCGCACAGAGACGAACTGCTGGACGGGAAGGTCAACGCGACGTTGCGGCCAATCAGCCCTACCGCATTCCGGTCAACGGCTGGAGAGGAGATGCAGAAGCTGAACGGCACCGACGCATTCTCGATCTCCAACGGATACCGAACAACGCCGTGCTGGTGCTGGCCGGCGACGCAGAGCCTGAGACGGTGAAGGCGCTGGCAGCGAAGACCTATGGAAAGGTTGCGCGCGGGCCGGACCTGCCACCGCGCAACCGACCGTCGAGCCCGACTAGTAGAACCGCTAGGCGTCTTGTAGCGAATTCAGATATTCTCCCTGCCACTTGGGTACCGTGGTCTGCTAGCTGTATGGCCGAGGCCCTATAAGGAACCTTTACGTCCGGAATACACACCCCACCGACTATATACACCTGCTGCGTTGAGGAGGAATCCGGTATTGCCCCTGTGCCCGCCGATGATCCGTCACCTGCGATCCCCTGACCTGTTTGGACCCATCGATCGCCTGCCGGCACTTGGCACGCGGATGGGCGAGCGGACATTTGAGGTTCTCAACCCGTCGACCGGCGAAGTGCTGGCAGAGCTACCCGATATGGGTGTCGAGGAGACATGCGCTGCGATCAACAAGGCCTATGTCGCGCAGCCTGGATGGGCAGGGTTTACCGCACGTGAGCGCAGCGACGTTCTATGGCGATGGCATCAGTTGATCATCGACCACGCCGACGATCTCGCTGCAATTCTCACTGCGGAGATGGGCAAGCCGCTTGCGGAAGCCAAATCGGAGATATCGCATGCTGCGGCGTATCTGCAATGGTATGCCGAGGAGGCAAATCGGGTCTATGGCGAGACGATCTCCGCACCATCGGCCGACCGCCGAATGTTGGTGATCAAGCAGCCCATCGGGGTCGTCGGCACGATAACGCCATGGAATTTCCCGGCCTCGATGGTGGCGCGCAAAATCTCCCCAGCCTTGGCAGCGGGCTGCACGATCGTCCTCAAGCCCGCTGAACAGACGCCGCTCGTGGCTGGAGCAATGTTCGCCCTCGCCCATCAGGCAGGCTTTCCCGAAGGCGTCGTCAACCTGGTCTACGCATCCGAAGCTGACGCGGTCGGCCGCGAACTTTGCACAAATCCCAAGGTCCGCAAGATCAGCTTCACCGGGTCTACTGAGATCGGGCGCCTACTCATGCGCCAGTGCTCAGCCCAGATCAAAAAAGTCAGCCTAGAGCTTGGCGGCAATGCACCTTTCATCGTCTTCGATGACGCCGATATCGATGCCGCGGTTGACGGTGCGATCCAGGCGAAGTACCGCAATGCCGGTCAGACCTGCGTTTCAGCGAACCGCCTTTACGTCCAGTCGCGCGTTCACGACGAGTTCGTCGAGAAATTCGTGGAACGGGCTCGCCAACTTCAAGTTGGTGACGGTTTCGCTCCCGGAGTGGACATCGGGCCTCTCATCGACAAGCAGGCTTTGGCCAAGATTGAATCCCATATTGCCGATGCCGTAGCTAAAGGCGGCGCAATTCAATGCGGGGGCAAACGCGCCGGCACGAATGGCACGTTTTTCGAACCAACGGTCCTGACCGGGGTCACCAGCGAGATGACCGTGGCGCAAGAAGAGACATTCGGGCCGCTCGCACCGATTATTCGCTTCAACGATGCGGATCAGGTCGTGCGTGATGCCAATGAAACGATCTACGGCCTCGCGGCGTATTTTTATGCCTCCAACCTGAAGCGTGTCTGGCGTGTCGCCGAGGCCTTGGAATATGGAATGGTCGGGGTAAATACCGGCCGGATGTCTTCGGAAGCGGCGCCGTTCGGTGGGATAAAACAGTCCGGCATCGGGCGGGAGGGATCCCGCCATGGCCTCGAGGACTACCTCGAATTGAAATACCTCTGCATGGGCGGCATCTGAAGCATCGGCTTGCAGGGTTCACAGACGGGTTACCTAGCGAGCGATCTCCAAACATGTGAATTGTAGAATCGCTCCTCGATTGGGAACTGAGGGGCGGTCCGCACCCGAGCAAACACGCAATCCTGAGGAACCCCCTAAAATAGCTGGATGTATCTCTCGACGAGACAAGCGTCTGCATTTTCGGCGAAGACGGCGCGCATGCGACGGAGGATACGCTTGCGATTTGGCGGCCCTCGCCGACTATCCTCAGGCGACGGGCTGTCATTGCGCGGTCTGGTTGGAAGCTTGTGCACCAAGCCATCGTCAACGCTGATTGAGCAATATCCGGCTTCAGGGGCAGAATTTGGACCTGCTACATTCCGATATCAGTAGCTCAGCTGTTCTTCGGCTGACTGCCGCGCCGGTACACGCTCGGACAGAATCGAAGGTACCATCACGCGGCATTCGCATCCACATTGGTGATCGGCGCACGGTCCAGGGCGCGCCATGTTGACCAAGCGGGTCGAACCGAATGACAGCCTTGACCGGCTGGAGGACGGAAATCCCGATGCCGAAGAGGTTGGTCAGCCCAGTCGAGCCCACACGCATTTTCGGCACGAACAGCAAGGGCTGGGAAGCGATCGGCCGAGCGGTCCTTGAAGGGGCGGGCCAGGGTTGTTTGACGACGCGTTGGTTCAGGTCAGCTAATCTAGTCTCTACCGTTCAGAGCGGCTTCCCTCGCCAGTGACAGCGAGTCAAGATAGTTGGCATCGTCGGCTTTGATTGCCGCGCAGATCTGGTCGAGATGGGGACAGCTCACTGGTGCACCTTTGGGCTCATAGTGTTTCCTCGTCATCGAGGATTGCCGGATTTGGCATAGAACACCACCACGGGTCCGAGATCAAAGCGCGTCCCGGGCGCAAGGCGCTGGACGGACCGGGGCCATGTTTCGGTTGAGGCGCCATCGATGCCTCGCGCCAGCGTTTTGGCGAAGCGGGGCATCAGCGGAGCGAGTGTCGGTGCCAGGATCGCAGCGGCCGTCGTCTGAAGGGCTAGCGAAGTCCGATTGCGGGCTGGATAGAAACGTCGCGCCGCCGCAAAGTCTTGCGTCCCACGGTAGATCACGCAATCGCGCACGAATTCGCAGACCTGAGTGGCCGCGCGCCGGACCGAGAAGCCTTCGTCCGAATATGCCCGCTCCATCGCAGCGCGATAGATCTCTATGCGAGCAAAGAAGGCGCGGTCGACCGGGCTCCAGTCGCCTGCATCGGGTACACGGCCGGCAAAATCCTGCTTGATTTCCTGGTTCAACGCCTCAAGCCAGTTCAGCCAGATGCTTTGGAACACCTCGTTCTCGGTGCGGCGCAGCGCGTCCAGCGTGAAATCCGTCCGCTCACCTTCCGGGCGTGTCAGGCCCAAATGAAGGCGCACGACGTCGACTGTCTTTGGGCTCAGAACCTCCTTGCCCCAGACCGCATGGCGGCAGCTGGTTGAGAACTTCTTGCCGTCGAGCAGGTAGAACTCGTTGACGTGATAGCGGATGCGTGGCTTCCAGTGGGTGAAGACCTCGGCGTAAAGAGCGGGGTAGAGCAGCGCGTGGTAGAACGAATTGTCGAAGCCGAAGAAATGGACAATCTGCCAGTCGTTGGCGGGCATCTCCGCCTTCCAGTCGCGACCCATCGAGCGGCCGAGCGCCTGGATGTTGTACAGAAAACCGAAGGCCATCTCCGGCCACACCCAGGTCACTTGCCCCGGGAACCCCTCGGCCGGCAGGCCCCAGTCCGAGGGGTGGGTAATGGGTAATGAAAATCCGCCGCGTTGGCGTAGGCGCGCGAAGAGATCCAAGATGCGTAGCGAGACGCCTGATGCCCTTAGATGCCGGTCGATATTGTCGTAGCAGCGGTCCAGGGCAAGTTCCGGACGGCGGAGGGAGCCGACCAGCGGCGCTTCGGCAGACTGCCGTGACCGCGCTGCACCCAAGTCGTGGCAAAGGTTTGGGGCGCCGCATTCCTCGCAGATGTTGCCAGCGGCGGAGCCGCCGCAATCGGGGCAGAGGCCTCTAACATCCGGCTCATAAAGATAGTGGCCTGTCACAGCATCGAAAAGCGCGGGGCTCTGGCGCAGATCTACCGCCGTGCTGCTCAGAAGAGTTCGGAAACACGCGGCTTGAAATTCGCGGTAACCGTCATCGCCCATTGTGGCTTGGAAGCTGTGGACGTCACAATCGAGAAGTGCAAGCGTGGCGCGAATCTCGTCGGAATAGTAGCGCGCCACGTTTGCAGGCGTCCATTGATCGGTAGCGGCGCGTGTCGCGACGTAGCTCTGGTAATCGTCGCTTCCGGTCAGGTGATACGCCTCGACTCCTTTCATGCGCAGGAAACGGGTATAGACGTCAGCGCCGAAATAGGGGCCAGAAAGATGCCCCAGATGCAGATCGCCATTTGGCGTTGGCGGCGCGGAGAAGACGAAGGTCGGCCCGCGTGGAGCCGTGGTCTTTGCAGCGGCATGAAGGGCGGCCTCGCCGTCTCGCCAGTAGACATCGACGAAATCCAGGTCTTTGTTCCCGTCATTGCGCAGCACATGCGCTTCAAAAGGATGGAACAGAACGACGTCGCCGGCCCCGACCGAGATTTCCCCAAGGTCGGTGGTGACCTTGCCCGCACCAGACAGGACCACGAAGGCCTCGATTTCGTCGTGCCGATGGGGCTCGGATGTGACCCCGGGTCCAACCTTTCCGAACGAAAACCCCGTGCGAGCGCTGCCCGTTCCAAGCGTGGCCGTGTCGATACCGAACGCTCGCGACAGCTCCGTTCGAGAAAAGGTGTATTTGCGCATGACAACGAACCTAAGCTTTTGAAGAGTGGGACGGACCTTTGGCTGCCAACGAACAGCCTCAAGTGCACTTCATGGAGAGAAACGGCAGCCCGACCCGTTGGCGGCCCGGCCAGGATAATGCAGCTCTGGGCCGGCAGGCGGGCGACCAAGGGGGGCGCTAGTCGGGCTGTAGGCACACAGAAGACCGCCTGCAACCACGTCCACAATCCACGTGCCAAAGCGTCCGATGCTCCGCGAGCCCGCAAATCAGACCGCCATACCGTCCGCGCATCTTTGAGCGGTCGATCAGTTTCGTGTGCTTGCCTCCGCCTGGCTGCGTGAGCTCAATCGCGATAGAAGATGCCATTTGGGGGCTTGAGATTGTCGAGATCGGCCACTTTGCCCTCGGGCGGGTTAAGGGCGCGCTTGAGCACGTTATATTCAGCGCGGGTCGGCCCACTGGTTGAGGCACGCTGGAATACCAAGTAGAGTGTCCGCCGAGAACGATTGCTTTTGTTCGGTCGTGAGTAGTGCGGTGCGTAATCGTCGAAGATGAAGATGTCGCCAGCCTTCCATACTACGGGTTCCCACGAGAACGTTTCGGCGACTTGAGGATAGATCACCCCACCGGCATCCATGGGAAAGACCCCCTTTTTGTGGTTGCCGGGGCTGAAGAAAAGCCCGCCGTTTTCCGGGTCGGAGTCGTCGATGCCTATGGCAACCACGGCATGGACCATCCGGTCGGGGAGTTTGTGTGGAATGTGATAAATGTCCTGATGCGGGAGATAGCCGCCGCTGTCGGGGTAGTGGAAAATCAGCAACTCCTTGAGCCTGCGCGAATCTTCTCCAAGCAAATCATCGACTGCTGACTTTATGCGCTGATCTTCTAAGAGCAAACGACGCAATGGATCATGGAAGTCGAGAAAATTCTCGATCTTGGAGATGATCTTTCGATTGTCCGTCGTCTTCTCGAACCACATGAGCCATTTATCATCGCTGACATCCCAGCGTGACATATCTTCGACAAAAGTAGAGATATCTTCCTGAGCCGCTGGAGCAAAGAAGCTTTCGAACCTGACGTATCCGTCTTTCTGCCACTTGTCTCTTTGTGCATCAGTCAACATGCGAAAAGCCTCCTGTTGGAAAGACTGGTTGGTCGGACATCCCAATTAGGGCAGTCGGGCGCTGGGCAAGTTGCGGGTCCACGGAGACGGTCCCGCGCATGTGGGACGGCGATGCTAAGTGCGTTCCGCTCCAACGGATTTTGTCCGCAGAAGCTCGGCGCGAGACTGCCTATGTCAGGCTCAGCCGGGTCCAGGGCTTCGGTAAACTGGGCCGGATCAATCGGTTCACCCGGTCCAGCCGCGACACGCATCGCTATAGGCCGGCACCATCCGACCGCCGACCCAGCCATGGCCGCCAACGCCACGGCGCTCTTTCGAGTGAGCGACCTGGTACGGTCTTGACAACCGTAGGGGAAATGCACGCCCCCAGAATAATGCGATGCGCCGCTTGGTCCAAGAACTTGTTCGGTCACGATGATTTCGGAGAAGCCTCTGGCCTTCGCCGCAGCGGAGGCGGACATCATTCCCAAGATGCCACCGCCGATAATCAGAAGTTTACGAGTCATATCCCGCTGCCCATTTCTTCGGCTACGGGGGCGGGCCAGCTCTCGATCGAGGTATGGCTGATGAAGCCAGGATGCTCGGGGTTCGCGCATGGCGCGCGCCCAAGAAGGCTATCGAGGATGCGGCGCGCGCGCCAGGCCAGCAGGCTTAGGTTCGGATCGGCCAGGCCGCGCTGCCCGAGGCTCGCGTTTTGTACGAAGATGCGTCTGTCACGCGGTCCGTCCCAGCTCACCGAAAAGTCCTCGCAAATAGCTAATTCATTGTCGATATGCTCCAGCCGGTGCGCGATGGGTTCCAAGAAGTCTGGCATCGCGTTCTCGTAACCGGTGGCCAGGATGACGATGTCAGCCGTGACTTCTTCGACCTCGACCATGCCGTGCTGCAGGGTCAGCCTGTGACCCGCGCCGGCGTTGATGCAGTGCGAGACGGTGCAGCCCGGCCGTAGTGTGATGTCGGATCGGTTTGGCTCGAAAAATGCGTGGCGGTAGAGCGCCTGATAGATCGCGCGCAACGTGCTTTCCGAAATGCCGTCCGAGGCAAGCACGAAACGCCGCAGGAGCAGCTTACGCTGCGACTCGCTCATCGCCGCGAAACGATCCGAAAAGCAGGGCATGAACAACTCGTTTGTGAACGGGCTGTTGTCCAGAGGCAGATAGTTTTCGCGCTGCGAGACCCAAGTGATCGAGGCAGGCCCCCGATCTTTCGGCAGGCCAACAAGATGCAACATCACCTCGGCACCCGACTGGCCTCCGCCGACCACGCAGACATGCTTTCTCCGCACCTCAGGGTGGATGTGCAGTAAAACAGATGAGTGGAACAGGTTGCGTCCAGTCCAGCCCTGGAAGTGAGGCGGAATTTGCGCCTGCTTGCCAATACCGACCACGACGTCTCTGGCGCCGAGAACCGCCTTATCCGTCCGCACCCGAAACTCGCCATCAAAGCGGATTTCGCGCACTGTCTCGCCGCCACGCACAAGTGGGTTCCTGTGGAAGACCCAGTTCAGGTATTGTTCGAACTCCACTCTGAGCACGGCTTGGAACTGTGCGTTCAGGAAGTGATACAGACGCCCGTTCTCGTGCAGGAAGTTTACGAAAGTGTAGGCTGATCGCGGATTCACTAGAGTGACCAGGTCCTTGAAGTGGCTGACCTGGAGCTCCGAGGAATCGAATGCACTGCCTGGATGCCAGCGGAAGTCGACCTGCCGATCCAGGAACACCGCCCCTTTCCCAACTTGCTCGTGTAGCTGACACGCAAGGCTCAAATTGGACGGGCCAGCACCGATCCCAACGCAAGATAACTCCACTGCTTCCTCCTATAGAGTCTTCCCACTAAGCGGCTTGTTCGCGGCGAATATCGGCCGCAGCCACTGGACCCCCTCGCGGACGTTCGGAGCACCGGTCCCGACCGGGTTTGCGAGAATTTGTCCAGCGCGTTCGCGTCGTCGAATGTAGACCGGAGCATTCCAGCGCGGTGAAATCGAGGGGTCAGGCCGGCGACGTGGGGCAACGACGTAGTCTTTCCGTTCGTCTCGATGCCCGCGTCGCCGTCACGCGAGACGCTTTGCAGGCCCATTAAGGTGTTTGAAGCCGGCCCATTCGCCGGCCCGACCATGACGCGCCGGCCTTTCGGCGGCTTGATGGCAGGCGAGAGCGCGGTGTTCACTACGGCGACGGCATTTTCGGTGCGCATGATCATGGACGACGTCTCGCTGATGCGTTCGCAGAGTCCCATGCATGGGCCGTGCCAGAGAAGAAAACTTTATTAAACAATGGGTTGGCGGTCTACAATGCTGTTAGAAATCTGACATTGAGGGGGACGCCTCCCGGCGGCGCCCGATTTGCAAGTCGATGTCGCCTTTTCCGAAATAGCTAATCGGGCACCTTCTGCACCAGAATACTTCTCTTATGGAGACCAGCACAAAGTCTTCATGAACGGACTGTGCAGAACCTGGTGTCTCGCCGGAGATCGCGATTCCGTCGCCCTTATCGATCCGAAGCTCGGCCGATTTCGCGGTGAGCTTCACTGCTTATTCCGCAGTGCCCACCGAGCTGGCACAGGAGGTTCTATCAGGCGGTCACGGCTGCATTCGTTGTCGGATCTTCGACGATGTCGGACATGAGACACAGCGCCATCAGGGCGATCCCGTCGTTTTGAAACGATTTTTTCATTTGGCACGACTCCTGCGAGGCTGTCCGCAAAACGCGCTGCGGCACGGACACAGGAGAAATCATCACATGATCATGCGCGCCGAACATGCGGTCGCAGCCGCGAAAGCGGAGTTTCAACGGAAGACTTTGGGCCTGTTTTCCCGGCGACTTCACTCTTCGGGTTAACCGGGCATGAACGCATTCGATTGCCGCCCAACGCTGAATGCTCCCGACGATGATCCCTATCTTTGGCTCGAAGATGTAGAAGGCGAACGGGCACTTGACTGGGGCGCCAGCCAGTCTGCCAGGACCCTGGAGCAGTTCGGTGGAACGCAATTCGAGCGGGACCATGATGCCCTGACAGCGATTTTCGATCGCCCTGACCGGCCCCCCTTGATCGGGCGCCGCGGCCAGCACCTCTACAATTTGTGGCAAGATGCCGGAAATCCGCGCGGACTGTGGCGCCGGACCACCCTTGCCACCTACATGAAAGTTGATCCCCAGTGGGAGCTACTGCTCGACCTGGACGCCCTCGCCGCTAGTGACGGAGAGGACTGGATCTGGGGCGGCGCGTCTCTTGAGCCAGAGAGACGGGAAAGAGCAGTTCTGCGCCTGTCGCGCGGCGGCAGCGACGCGGTCGCGCATCGCGAATTCGATCTGGGATCTGTTAGCTTTGTCGCCGATGGTTTCAACCTCGCGGAGGCCAAGGGCGAGGTTAATTGGATCGACCCTCACACGCTTCTGCTTTCCAGTGCGCTTGGTGATGGCATGGCGACCCGCTCCGGCTACGCACGCACCGTGCGGCTGTGGAAGCGTGGCGCGGATCCGCTCACCGCGCCGGTAATATTCGAAACCGGTTCCGACTCCATAGGCGTGTCCGGCCATCTGGACCGCACCGCCGAGAGCGAGCGTATATGGTTCACCGAGCGGCCGGCCTACTTCGAGAAGATCGTCAGAATTGGCGACAGGAGCGGGCCCAAGATGCTGATCGACCTTCCTCGGGACGCCTGGAGGAGCGGCTTCGGCGACTGGCTGGCGATAAAGCCGCGCAAGCCATGGACAGTGGGAGGAATGACCCATGCCGCGGACGCGCTGATCAGCATCTCGCTTTCCTCCTTCATCGCCGGCGAGCGCAGTTTTGCCATCCTCTTTGAACCAGGGGACAGGCGCTCCCTGCAATCATTCTTCTGGAGTAACGGGAAGCTCGTTATCTCCTACCTCGTCAACCTCGATCCACGTTTCGAGATGTTCACCCCCGAGGGCCACGAATGGACGCGCCGAGCGCTGGACACCGTGCCCACCGAAGGGACTGTTGACCTTTGGTCGCTCGATGCTGAACCTCACGAGACCAATGGAGAGGTCCTCGTTTCGGCTCAGGACCCGATCACACCGCCGAAGCGTCTCCTATTGGACCTCAATGCCGCAGCGCCTCTCGGCGCTCCAGTAATCCTGAAGCGCGACCCGGAGAATTTCGACGCATCCGGGTTGGTGGTGGCGCGCCACGAGGCAGTTTCGACCGATGGTGAGATGATCCCCTATACGCAGGTCGGTCCGGCGAATGGGAACGGGGATGCCCCGGTTCACCTCACCGCCTACGGCGGGTACCGCAAATCGGTCCTGCCCCACTACAACTCCTCGCTCGGCAAACTGTGGCTCGAACGCGGCGGCACGTGCGTGGTGGCGAACATCCGGGGCGGCGGCGAGTTCGGCACCCGTTGGCACGAGGCCGGGCGCAAAGAGGGCAAGCGGCTCACCCATGACGATTTCGCCGCCGTTGCCGCCGACCTCGTGCGAAGAGGCATTACGCTGCCGAGGCGGATTGCCGCCCAGGGCTGCTCGAATGGCGGCCTTCTGATCGCCAATATGCTTACCCGCTATCCTGAGCGTTTCGGCGCGCTGTTCTGCACAGTCCCGCTTATCTATATGCGCCGCTACACCAAGCTTTTGGCGGGCGCGAGCTGGATTGACGAATATGGCGATCCCGACAAGCCGGAGGAATGGATTTTCCTAAAGGAAATCTCGGCCTATCACGCCGCGATACCAGGACAGCCCTATCCGCCGATCCTGCTTGGCACCACGAGGCGGGACGACCGCGTCCACCCGGGCCACGCGCGTAAGATGGCCGCAAAGCTGCAGGTTCTTGGCTATCCCGCCTACTTCTACGAGCCCGGCGCCGGCGGGTACGGCTACGACAAGAACAATCGGGAGCGGGCCGCATTCATTGCCCTGGGCATCAATTTCCTTCGCAGCGCGATCGGCTGGCAAGCCGAGGGCGTTCGATAGGTGGAACGGAGACAAAGGGCAACGTTTCAACAAGTGAGTACAGGTCGAAGATTGCGAGCACGGCGCAAACAATGTGTGCGCTGTCCCAGGCAACTGCGCCTGAGCGCTCCGTCGATTCCAGCAGGATTTCATAGTGCATCGCATCATTTCTGAAGAGCAAGGAGAGAATATCATGGCGAAAAAGCGAATGGGCGTGGCGCGGGGAACAACAGCGGCCATCATCCTCATAGTGGCGGGACAGCAGGCCGTCGCGGCGGACCTTGCGCACCCCGCGTGCGTCCCGCAGGCAGGAGCCTCGGTCACGGAAGCGCCAAGCCCTTGGCAGATCCGCCTGCGTGCGTTGGGGGTCGTCACTGAGGATTCGGGCTACGTCAATGCAGTGCCCCGCTCCGATCTTTCTTTTTCAAACACGGTGACGCCGGAACTCGATATCACCTATTTCTTCACGGACAACATCGCCACCGAGCTTATCCTCGGCACCAGCTATGCCAACATCGAGGGCCAAGGAACGATCGGCGGACTGGGCAATATCGGTAAGGTTTGGCTGCTGCCACCCACGCTCACCTTGCAGTATCATTTTACCGATTTCGGCGCTTTCAAGCCCTATGTCGGCGCCGGCGTGAACTACACGATATTCTATAACCAGGATGCCGGCAGCGCCGATGCTCTCAAGGTTAAGAACACGTTCGGCACCGCGCTGCAGGTCGGGTTCGACTACATGGTGGATCAGCACTGGGGCGTCAACTTCGACGTGAAGAAGGTTTTCCTCGAGCCAGACTTCGACGTCACGGTCAACGGCGCGAAGCTGACGGGGAAGGCGGAGCTCGATCCCTGGTTAATAGGCGCAGGTCTCACTTATCGCTTCTAACAACGAAAGGTGAAGGCGGCTGCTGATAGCTGATCGGAAATGAAGGGCGCCTCGTGCGCCCTTTCCACGCTGCACGGGCGAGTGGACCCGGATCATTAGAGGGGTGGGGCCTTGTGACCCCTAGGCGGGAGGTGTCCGAATCGGAGGAACGTTCTGATCAACTTAAGAGTGGGCGTCCCCGCCTGCGCCCGACCAGGTACTTGCCAGTAGCAGCCGACAGGCTGCCCCGCGCCGGGGCGCGAAGCCGAACGGGGCAAGATCGCTGGAGCCTGCCGAAGAAGACCGGGGGTCCACGAGCAGCCGGCGCGCTGGGAGGCGCGCGGGCCCGTTAGCAATTTCTTGGAAGTCCGGTGGGTCAGGCCTGTTTGTCGGGCCGAACCAGATCCGTGTGGCTGACGTCGAGGGCCAATGCCAGTTCATAGATCGTGATGATGGTCGGATTTCTTCGTCCTTTCTCCAAGCCGCTGATGTACTGCTGGCTGAACCCGGAAATTTCGGCAAGCTGCTCCTGCGTCAGACGCTTCCTTAGCCTGATCCTCTGCACATTCCGTCCGACCAATCTGCGCATATCCATGCACGATAGCCGGCGGATTAGGCAGCTTGAGTTTATCAACTAAAATATGTAATCCACATTGAGTATTTCAATCCGCTGGCGGAGCGCTTCGCGGAGGCCGTTTTGCGGAGGTATAGTCAGCGATGTTACAGCCCAAATCGATCACGCCGATTGCCGACGAAGTCCCATGGTCGGAGAGCCTTACGAGCTACGACAGGGAGCATTTCACGATCTATCTGCGTATCCTGGATGCCTGTGCCGACAATGCCAGCGAGGAGGAGATGGCCAATCGCATTCTCGGCATTGACCCGTCCATTGAACCGGTCCGCGCCAAAAAGGCCCTCCGCAACCATATCGACCGTGCTAATTGGATGGTGACGACCGGCTACAAGGAACTGTTTGCCGGCTGACGCACAGCGCGGATCTCATGCTCTTCAAAGAAGGAAATTCAGATATTCGCCGTCCATTAGCGCATGGCCACGTGAGACGGCGCGCCGGATACGATCGCGCAGGTGATCTTGAGGATCCTTCCAGTCGGACTGGACGCGCGCTTGGCCGACGAGCGCTTCGGCGATTTCGCGATGTGATGCTCCGGCAAGCGCGCCATCGAGCGCGCGGAGGACGAAGTTCAATCGGGGCCCGCGTCTTTCTGGCGGAAACAAGCGCGCGGGGAGTTTTCCGTAGGCACAAAGGGCATTGAGGCACTCCAGCGCTAACAGACGATGCTTCGAAAGTGCTGCCGGCCAGATCGCCTCGGTGCGCAGGTAAACAGGATGCAGGACATCCGCTCCCGAAACAGCAAGCTGGAGGCTGCGCTCCGCATCACGAAGAAGAACCTCCTGGCTCTTGTCGGGCATCAGCAGGACTGCAGCACGACATGGCAATGCCGCCAACTCGAACGACGATATCGTCGATGACGCAAATCGCCGTTCCGCAATTACAGGCAACACGCTTGGACACCGGCGGGGACACCAAAACACAGTCGCACTGCGCCCGTAAGATTCAGCGAAACGAAACACCCCAGCGCGACAGGTTGCCGGCCGACGCGATCACCTCGACGGTGGTTCCATGCGGCAAACTGTTGGCCTGCCGGCGCGCAGCAAGCACATCATGCTGGAATACCGGATTGCGCCGCAAAAACTCCCAAGCCCAGCCACGCAGCGTCAGCTGAGCGGCATAGTCGTATGCGCTATCATTCCACCAGTCGGGCAGATCGGCGTCCGTCGCAAGAGACGTGGACATGACTGTGCTCTCCTGCCGGGCGTCACATTCACGCCACCCGGCGAAGCACCGGCGCCCATAGCACCGGACTGTCGATACCGCTGTTTTGTCGCACCGCATGAAGTGTCGCTTTCGACACTTCGAGGTAGCCCGCCAGTGCGCGTGTCGCGCCGATCGTGTGCGGGTTGCCGATCCGCTCGAGGGGCCAGCCGGCGCGACGAAGAATGCGCTCCATGCGCAAGTCGGTGACCGTGACGATGTGGCTGAGCCGGCGTGAGAGGCCGAACTCGATCATACCGGCGAAGAGCTCATATGTCCCGAGAGCGATACCGCCCGCTCCCTTTTGCCCAGATGAAGCTATGTCGAGCGCAAAACGGCTGCTTTCCCACACGCTCGGATCCTCAGGTGCAGCCCTTCCTTCCAACAGCATCGGAAAGGTATCGCGAATCATGGTCGGGCCCGCTGAGGACAGAAGGCGAACGCAACCCTCCACCCGGCCACCGAAACCGCGCAACAACAGGTAGTGCGGTCTGAGCGCGTCAAAGGAATCGATTTCATAGCCGCCATTATCCTGCACGTCCCAGCCTAGGCGTTCCTTGAACACGCGAAATCGAAGCCGATGCATTGCATGCAGTCCGTCAGCAAAGTCGTCGTAGCACTCAGGCGCAATAAGCTGGATCATCAAACGCCTCCAATGGCGGGAAACATTTCCTCGCCATTGGAGACGATCCTCCGCGAAAGCGCAGCCTGTGCAGTTCCGGAGGTCAAGCCGACTCATCAGGAAGCGAAAAGCCTGAAGCCGCCAGACGCGTAATCGCCTGTCGGGTGGTTGTCACACCAAGCTTCTTGCGGACGTTTGCCAGATGGAACTGAGCCGTGTGCCGCGAGATCTCCAGGATGCCGCCTGTATCTCGGGCGGACTTGCCACGCGCCGCCCACTGCAGGCACTCGTATTCACGCGACGTCAACAACACCCCGCCAACTGTTCGATCGCCCGATAGTCTGCAGCGGACGAACGTA
Organism: Mesorhizobium sp. C372A; assembly: GCF_030323245.1. Classification (NCBI taxonomy): domain Bacteria; kingdom Pseudomonadati; phylum Pseudomonadota; class Alphaproteobacteria; order Hyphomicrobiales; family Phyllobacteriaceae; genus Mesorhizobium; species Mesorhizobium sp. C372A. Next base: position 336,334 of record NZ_CP100475.1, read on the forward strand.
TGAAAACAGCTCGCGAAAAACGGAAGACCTTGCTCGTAGCGATCGGCCATGCGAAAGTATGCAGGATCGGTCTTGTGAGCGGCAAAGGTCATAGCTGCAAAATTGCCGCGGCCATCAATGATCGGGATCGTCACGCCGCAGCGGATGCCGAACTGCGCTGCTTCCTCGAAAAACCTAAGCTGAGGCCCGGACAGATCAGAACCTTTTACGTCAAATCCCCATCGAAATGGGGATTTTCCATAGCTTGCCCGTAAAATGACCGGGTCGACGTTTTGATACCGGTTCTCAAGATAGCGCGCTCTCCAAAGCGCCGGATAATTTGAGATGAGCACCGGCCTGCCATCCGACCCCGGCGGCATGGAGAGGTAGGCAAAGGCCAGTAGATCGAGACTTAAAGCGACATCGGCCAAGGCTCCGCGAAAATCACCCTCATCGACACCTACCGACAACTTTTCCAGGAATGTCTCGAAGACAATTCGCATGTCCTTCCTCATTGTCCTGACTCACTCCCTTCATCTCTCTGCTGTGCGCCACCCGGCCTGTAGACCCCATCGTAAGCCGACCTCTTAAACTGGCCGGGCTGACTTTCTTTACAAATGCCGCGACGGTCGCGCATTCATTAGCTCGCCAGCCGTAGCTACGCGGCGAGCTCGGACGTTTTAGTCCGAAATGCTACGGCAGCCTCCCAACACAAGAAGGTGCTGATGGAGCAGTTCGAGAGTGCGAAGCGCATTGGTGGAGAGCAGCGGGCCGAAAATTGGGTCACCGAACCCAACAAAAAGACGGGCCGTGCGAGTGTTCGTCTTTGACAATTTCGACCGGTGATCGGCAAGGCGACCATTGTATTCCTGTGCAGCTATAACCGACGTGATCAGGTCGGAAATCGTCAGGCGTGTTGGGTAGCAGTGCTTTGGGCGACTTATGCCAGATGGGTAGAAGCTGTTGCTCCCGTTTGACAGACCGAGCGGCGATTCCGTCGATTTCGTAGTTCGTCCAGCCTTCGAACGGCTCTGACAAAGCGACCACGCCGAATGGCTGTTCGCTAATCCCTGATCGATCCGCCTGAGGCTGTTACCGATCCGAAGCTCGAATCCGTCAGACCAGACTACGAGTCCATCATTCAGCGCCGGTGGACGGACGACATCATCCTTATCTTTCGGAAGCATGGGAGATGAACACCTCGTACTGGCGATTCCCGTCTGTGGATGTTCCCGGCGGCGAACTATCCGTGACCAGGGACGGAACAGAACACAAAGCTTCGCGCAATTCGGGTAGAGGCCCGGGCAATTTCCTGATGCTGGAACAAGTGCTGCCTTCAAGCCGCTGCATATTGACGGCTACATGCCAACGCGCCGACTTGGGAACCTGCAGGCGGACTGGCTGCGTCGCAAGCCGGCCAATATACTGAGGTCGTTCTCCGTGCCCGTAATTGCTGCAGCTCGTCAAATCCAGCAACCTTAGATTGGCTGCCGACGCGAAAGTGATCTCGGCCCTCCGACCGCGAGAACACTGCCCCAAATCGCAATGCGTAAAATTCATCTCCCCCTCATCCTGTGTCGGCCAGAATTTTGATTAAGCTTTTACGATCTCCTCGCCTGTTTCAGAAGAGGGACTGGTGTAGGCTTCGATAGTCGCTTCTTTCTCATCCAGGAATTCAAAGAGAAATAACTTGGTCCGCAGTTGGCAGAACCAAGAGTGCAAAGACCACTCACCCGGTTTGCCGCACATGAGCATCATGACGGGCCTTTGATTTCGCGCCGTTGGGGTTTTTATGATCGTTTTCAGGCATACTCGATCCGTCCAGCTCAGGCGGTTCGAAACGACATCGGGGTGGGTGTGCCAGTCCCCGAGATACGTGTCCAACCTCCCGGAACGCTCATAGTGCTTCGCAATCTCCGCCTGTTGCCAGCTTTGATCAGGGAGAAAGCTGCTTCGCTCGTGAAATGCTCGGGGCCCGGCCGGGATCATTGCTGTTACGACGGCAACGTTGCTTTCGGCCCAGTATCCCATGAAGGTCCCACCCGTTTCCCGATCATACCAGCGGTCGGCATCGATCTGCATATCCTGCATAATCGCCCGAGGCACCCACACTATGGGTTGCATCCGCATTCCTTCATGGGAGGCAACCCATCCACCCGCCAAGACGGCGGCACCCGCTTGATGCCGTCATGCAATGTGAGGGTGTGAACCAAGGATTCCTTGAAATCGGCTGGCCGCGAGAGAATGTCCACGGTCAACCGGACAGCTTCCAGCGATAATTCATGAAGATCGAATGAAGCCCCAGTGAAGGTCAACTCGGCGCATCCAGCCGGCTGATTTAGCGCGGAGATTTCTCCTGACCCAGGAGCTTTCTCGATCAAACCTTTCGCATAGGCAAATTCGCGGCAGGTTGGACAGCCGGATTTCGGCTGATAGGCCGCAACGACGCCCCCCTTCAAAGAGAGCGTCCCGAAAAGAGAGATCATCGGTTTGCCCGCGGACTTGCAGTGGTCGGCCAGTAAACGTGAGATTCCCGAAGAGGCCGTTGCATCGATGACGATGTCCGCCTTCCCAAAAATCGGCGGTAGAACTGCATGATCTCCTCCGTTCCCGTCGGCGGCCGTGGCTATGCCTACGGTGTGGTGGATCGCCTCGACCTCGACGCTCGGGTATTCGGATTCCACGTGGTGCTTGACGGCCGTCGTCTTTCGCATTCCCCAGGCCGTCGCACCAAGCGGCCATCGGATCGAGTTTCCTGGTTCGACGATGTCATGGTCGATGACGGAGAGATGGGAACAGCCGTTGCGGGCAAGCTCGATCGCAACTGGGGCACCAATAGCTCCCACCCCGAAGATGACAATTACCTTATCCTTCAAGATGCCGACCGATGGAACTCGGGCGCCGATGTCTGTGGCCCCGGCGCGGAGCGTGGGAACTATGATCATGGAGGGGCTGGTCCCTCTCTGTCCTTGCTTCACAGCGCGGAACGACTTTGCTGGTCCGTAACGCAGTGGAAATAGCCAGGTGTCGCCGTCAACACGGTGGCTGAGTTCCGTCGATTGGACCGTGACGGACATCGAAATAGCGGGCGAGCCACTATTGATCACGTCGCCTCCAAAGGTAAGCTGGCCCTGCGCCTTCCGCCAACCCTCGGGCGATGGCGGCGCGAAACGACCTACGCGCCTCCACGGAAATATGCCCGTGACCTTCTTCAATTGAAGTCCGGGAGGAAGCGGAAATTTCCGGGCAGCTAGAACGGACCCGTCCTTCGCCTTGATTTCCTCGACCACACCCTGGAATCTAATTTTGTCGTCCATCTTTTGAAGGGAGTAAGACGCCCGCAAGGTGCCCTCTGTTTCAGCTCCTATATTCCAGGCAGTGTCGATCAACATATAGCTGCCGTCGACATAGCCATCGAATGCCGGGGCGAAGGCGTTCCACCAGAATTCCATCGGTTCGCCCTGTGGATCCTCCATGCCCGTACCATTCAGAGCGTTGGCGAGTTGCTTCTCCAGAAGTTTCGCCAACGTCCACTCGATGGACCACAGACCTGTGTCACGGCCCAACAGGCAAAGGTTGCCGTCGGTCGGTGAGCAATGCTTGTGCGGAAAAGTTTCCGGGTTTCCTCGAAGGGCGACTTGCGGGCGCACGAAGGGATAGCTGTCGGGGAAAACTGCGCGAAACTGGCAGACTTCCCCGGATGCCAGCGGCCATTCGAACTCGATGCTGAGCACCCCCTGTTTCAGTTGGTCTTCGTCGACTCGCAGCGAGTCTCGGGCGAAGAATGCCAGGTCGCGGAGTTCGAAATCCAGTCGCCCAACGCAGGTATGCTCCCAGTGGGGGAGCATACCTGTTTTCAGATGGCCATAGCCTATCCAGGTCATCCTACTGGACGATCCGGCAGCTGAGGTGGGTCCTTGGGGCCAGGCGGAACGCCGGGCGGACGACCCGGAACGCCGTCTGGCGGGCCTGGCACCCAATCGGAGGGGCGGGGCGGGGTGTGGCCTGGATTGCCGGGGATTGGGGGCCGTGCCATGTTGATTCTCCTTTTTTGGCTTTGGTCGAAGATACAGATTTTCACCTTGAGGTGTTCTCAGCCAAGCTGAGAACACGATTGCTTTATTTCCGTTGAGCATAATCCGCCGCTCCACATGCAGCTTGACGGCCTGTGCAAGGACTCGGCTTTCGATGTCGCGGCCCATCGCAACGAAATCCTCCGCGCTCATCCCATGCGTTACGCGCTCAGTCTCCTGATCTATGATTGGACCTTCGTCGAGGTCGGGCATCACGTAATACGGTGGCGCCGATAAGCCTCGCGAGCCTGACGGTCGGGCTTTTACGACCCTTGAAGGAGGGCAAGAAGAAATGATGGATGTTAGAAACTGTCCGTGCAAGCGAGTTGATAGGTCGGATAAGACTTTGCATTTTGAGGACTATAGTAATTAGAAACGATAGTTTGCACCAAAATGCGTTGGCTGCTGAAATACGGGCTGCGGAAGCCAGCGCGCTTTGAAACGTCGCTAGAGTATGCGGCGTCAGCAGCAATGAGACAAAATCGGTTTAACTGAGAGAGGAGGATTTCTGGTTCATCGTAGCCATTCAAGGAGCGAAGATGAGACAGAAATCCGGGACGGAAAAGCGCCCTGCAGAAGCGGTGATCAAGGACATCCGCCGGGTCACCTGCAAGCAGTATGGTGCGGAGGAGAAGATCCGCATCGAGCTGGAGGGACTACGCGAGGAAGAGTCGATCGCGGCGTTGTGCCGGCGAAGGGATCGCCGAGAGCCTGTATTACAACTGGTCGAAGGAATTCCTCGAAGCCGGCAAGAAGCGGCTGGCAGGTGATACTGCGCGTGCCGCCAGCACTGACGAGGTCAAGGTTCTTCGCCCCGAGTCGCGCGATCTGAAAGAGGTCGTGGCCGAACAGGCGCTGGAACTGCAGCTGCTCAAAAAAAGCATAATCGCGGATGGGGGCGACGACGAATGAGATACCCCGCCTCAGAGAAGCTCGAGATCATCCAAGACTGTCGAGCGATCGCACTTGCTGGCGCTTCGCACGCTGGAACGGCTCGGTATCCCGCGTGCCACCTTCCACCGATGGTATGATCGTTTCCTGACGGGTGGCGTCGATGCGCTCGAGGATCGTAGCCCACGGCCTGGCCGGGTATGGAACCGCATCCCGCAAGACGTCCGGGATAGGATCGTCGAGCTTGCCCTGGAGTAGCCGGAGCTCAGCCCACGGGAACTGGCGTGACGTTCACCGACACCCAAAGCTATTTTGTCTCGGAGCCTCAGTCTATCGCCTGCTCAAGGCGCACGATCTCATCACCAGCCCGGCCTTCATCGTGATCAAGGCCGCCGAGGAGTTCAAGGACAAGACGACGGCGCCCAACCAGCTCTGGCAAACCGACTTCACCTATCTGAAGGTCATCGGCTGGGGCTGGTTTTACCTCTCCACCATTCTCGACGACTTCTCCCGCTACATCATCGCCTGGAAGCTGTGCACGACCATGAAGGCCGAGGACGTCACTGACACGCTGAACCTGGCGCTTGTCGCATCAGGCTGAGATCGGGCGACCGTGCGACAACGTCAGATCCTGATGTGCGATCAGCGCCGCATCATCCGATGCCTTGGCCCTGGCGGTTCCGTCGTCGTCGTTGGCGCCGTACACCCAGATGACGTACGCGATGACCGACCGCTCGGCGGCGCCGATCCGCCGGCGGTCGTGTTCTCCTATTCCCGCGATCGCCGAGGCGAACATCCCGCGGCGCATCTCGCCGGCTGGAGCGGCATTCTGCAGGCCGATGCCAATGGCGGTTATGGCGATCTCTATGCGGCGGCCCGTCAGCCAGCGCCTATTCTGGAAGCCAGCTGTTGGGCTCACAGCCGGCGCAAAGTGTTCGAGCTAGCCGATATCGAGGCGGCGGCGCGCAAGAAGGCGCACGGCGAGAAGCCCAACCTGGTCTATCCGCTCGCGGTTGAAGCCGTGAAGCGCATCGATGCCCTGTTCGATATCGAGCGCGCGATCAACGGCCTGTCGCCAGGCCAACGCCATGCCGTGCGCCAAGAGCGGAGCGTGCCGCTGGTCACCGAGCTCGAGCGCTGGATGATCGAGACGCGCGACAAGCTCTCTCGCGGACACGATCTGACCATGGCCTTCAACTACATGCTGCGCCGCTGGTCGTCCTTCACCCGGTTCCTAGACGATGGGCGGATCTGCCTATCGAATAATGCAGCCGAGCGAACCCTGCGCGGCATCGCTCTCGTCTGAAAGTCCTGGCTGTTCTGCGGTTCCGATCGCGGCGGACAGCGCGCTGCCGTTCTCTACAGCCTGATCGTCAGCGCCAAGTTGAATGACGTCGACCCTCAGGGTCCGGGCCGCTGGCTGTTCGGCGGCGATCTCGTCTTCCGTTGCCGTGCTCTCGAGTTCCTCGAAGGTGAGTTCCATCTGGTCGTGCAGGCGGGCGGCACGTTCAGAACTCTGACCATGCAGCGCCCGCTGCAGCTTCCGGATCGTCAGATCCTGATGTGCGATCAGCGCCGCATCATCCGATGCCTTGGCCCTGGCGACCGCCAGTTCGGCCTGGACCAGCGCAGCGCGTGCGGCCTCGTCTTCGGCTCTGGCCAGCGCCGCGGTCAGCGCTGCTCTCAGCGCGCCAATATCGTCCGGAACAGCATCCGCGGTGGCAACCATGCCCTGGAGTGAATCATAAAACGCGTCCGCTGACTCGCGGAAAATCGCGCAAACTCAAAGAAAAACTCAGCCCGCGAGCTCAGGGCGGAACGTGTGACGCGGGTTGCGCCAATCGATCCCGTCGAGCATGTAGGCGAGCGGTGATATGGAAACCGTGCCGTCCGCCGGCGACGGCCATAGAAACCGGCCCTTCTCGAGCCGTTTTGCATATAGCGACATGCCGAGCCCATCATGCCAGATAATCTTGTCAGATTGCCGCTGCGGCCGCGGAAGACATAAAGATCGCCGGCATGCGGATCCCGGCCCAACGTCTCCTGAACCTGCAGAGCGAGGCCTTGCATTCCGCGACGCATATCGGTCCGGCCGACCGCCAACCAGATCCGCACCTGGCTCGGGACCGGGATCATGAAACGCCCAGCGCCTTCACCATCGCCCCGCCAGTGCCGGCGGCGTGGTCAGCGGAATCCGCAGCCTCACCTTGCCGGCGATCTCCAGCTCGATCACCGCTAGGGGCGCCCCGGCACCGAAGCGGCGACAGGTTTATCGGGAACCACGACAACTTCGGCAAAGCCCGTCTCGCGGGTTCTCATCGTGCGCCGCCACTTATAGATCAGACTCGTCGCGACATCGTACTGACGCGCTACCGCCTCCACCGTGGACCCGGGCGCGAATGCCGCGGCCAGTATCCGGCACTGATCCTCTTCACTCCAACGACGACGACGCTCAGGCCCGGTCAATAATGTCACATGGCTCATGCTGTGCTGCTAACTGCGCTCGTAAGGACGACCTTAGGAGCGCAGACTCGCTACCGTGCCATACTCGCGCAAGGCGGCCTTCGCCGGAGGCGTACGGTCGTTGAGGGGCCAAGCAGCACGGAACAGGACGACCCCGGGTAGCGCCAGGGATGCGCGCCTGCGCGCCGAAAGCGGCCATGAAGCGCATGAACGCATCGTTGAGGGCGACAGGATCGAGGGCCGCCAGCACCCGGCTGAAGGTGTCGTGGCTGGGCGCGCCACGCTCGAGCGGGATGAACTGCCGCAACAGGTCGAGCCGATTCCTGGCGAACAGCTCCATTTCCGTGCAATGCGTCGCGCCGCAAAGGACCGCCGCAAGCGCTACGAACAAAATCTCCGGCAACGGGTGCTGTGCCGTCAAGTCTCGAAGGTCCGGAACCTCGCCGAATACATCCAGAAACACCATGCTGACCTCCGATCATCCAGAGTCCTTTCAGAATCGATTTCCGCACACCACACAAGAGTCCCTTTGTACTCATGTGCGATTCCCCTGCGGGTAGCGCCGGTGGTGTTGCGAAAACGAGAGGATATTCCCATGGTACAAATATTCGAAGAACGGCTCTGCTTGTTACAGCCCTGATCATGGCAATCCTCCGCTTCAGCTCCCGCAACGCCTGGTGCGCTCGCCATCATCTCGACAGACACAGCGGATGCTGTATAGCTTCGTTATCCACTCGCATCGACAGCTCGGTAAGCTCGGACGGCTAATCTCCTAAGCCTGTTTTAGCAGCGCCATCGCCGGCGGCCATGCTTCAACCTCAGCGTGTCCGGGTGCGTCGGGACCGCATTATCGCCGGCATCAGGCAAACCTGACGCCTTCAGCCAAATCTCGGCGCAACCGATGGCTAGTCTCGATGCCGATCAGGCACTGTATGGCGACCTCGTCGCGCCGCAGCGCCTATCTCGCGAGTGGGGATGCAGTAGTTTTTTCATGAGAATTTCTCCGGATGGCATCGTGGCCCGGTAGTTGGCGCGGTGCCTCAAAAGGGTTGGTCTTGCAAGCAGCAGGTCGAACACCGCCCTATAGGCTGGGCCCAGGTGTCGCGGCCGGTCGGCCGGCGCTAGATGTTTGGTCCCGGCATTTGCTGGAGCGGATTGAGTTTGAAGCGTTCCGGTTGTGAGGCCCACGCTTGCAGATGAACTCGTAGGGTGTGAGACCCTTGAGGGTCTTGAGTCTGCGAGCGAAGTTGTAGGCGGCGAAAAATCGGTGAGATGGGTGCGGAGGTGGTCATGGCTCTCGTAGTAGAAACGCTTGACGGTGGCGTCCTTGATAGTCCGGTTGTCCTCTCGACCTGGCCGTTGGTCCACGGATGCCTGGCCTTGGTCGTGCGGTGCTCGATGTCGTTCCTGGCGCAGGCGTATTCGAAGGCGTGAGCGCGGAAGATCTCGCCATTGGCGATTGCCTCCTTAATCAGCGGCACCGCCGAGCCACCGGCACCGGGGGTGGTGAACTGGATGCCGTTGTCGGTAAGCACGGTGTGGATTTTGTAGGGCACGGCCGCGATCAGCCGGAGCAGGAACTCTTTAGAGACGGCGATGGGGGCCTTCTCGTGCAACTCGACGAAGGCGAACTTCGAGGTGCGGTCGATAGCGACGAACATGTGCAGTTTGCCTTGCTCGGTCCTGACCTCGGCAATGTCGATGTGGAAGTAGCCGATCGGGTAGCTTGAATTTCCTCTTCGCCGGTTTGTCGCCCTCGACATCCGGGAGCCGGCCCGCGTTGCAGGCACCGATGCAATGAAGACCGTGTCAGGTGCGGGATGGTCGCCTGAAGCGCATAGAGGCAGTCGTCGAGCGGCAGCAGCGTGTAGCGGGCGGAAAGCGACAATGACCGCCTCCTCCTCAATCGAGAGCACCGTCGATCTCGGTTCCTTCGGACCAGTCGGCAGATCGGTGACCGAAGCTCGCCTCTTCCATTTCGCAACCGTCTTCTGGTTGATCCCGTAGCGCTTGGCCAGGGTCCTCAGGCTCTCTTGACTATGCTGTATCGCTCGACGGACCGCCTCTGTCGTTGTGGCACTCCCATGCAGAACTTGGCCCATAGCGCATCCTTTGATTCGGAAGATAAGGATGCCCCATCAAAGCCTGGGATCAAACATCTTGTACTATCCGTTGCTGCCTGGTGCACGAAATGGTGAAATGCGGGTCAATCGGGGTACTATGTGCCAAAATGTGCCTATCGAAAGTCACAAGCGAGCCATCCTACTGAGAAAGGTGGAACAAACGGGCCTAGATAGCGCCAAGCTGTTACGTGCCCGGTGTTGACGCGAACGGCGCGATTCTCACGCTAGTGAGGCAGGCCGCGGCGAGGGTGTTTCGCGCTTGCGATTTTCTGGTGCGCCAGCGGACCCAGACCATCAATGCGATAAGTGGCCATCTTGCCGAATTCGGGCTGGTGGCCGCCCAGGGCCTTTTCCACTGGCCAAGCTTGTAGCGGCGATCGAAGGTCATGGCTCCGCCATCCCCGAGCCCCCCGTCCGATCCAGGTCTGTTTGTGGAACAGTTGCGCTCCCTGGATGAGTGGTGCATGCTCGTTCCCAGTGACGCACGCCAGCGGGTGATTGGTCACAACCTTCCATGTCATCCGCGTCGCCGTTTGTTGTCACAAGTCCAGGTGTCGCCGCTGGCTAGATAACGCCAGTCAATATGCTGTATAAATCAACATCCGTCTTTACGACGCTGTCAATTGCGCGACTTGTGTCAACACTCCGCCGCGCGACTCTGCCCTGCTACAAGCCCGGCGGAAGCGAGAGATTTCAAATCCCGTCGGTTTGTGCAGTCCGTATTTCAGCAGCCGACGCTATTTGGCGCAAACTGTCCCGCCCAAAGTGCTACCTGTTTCAAGATCGCTTCGTAGAGGATATCGGGAGAGAAAAAGGCGTCTCCTCTTCGGGATCGAATTGCCTACTCATAATGTCAACGCTAGGTGCGGATTAACCGCGCCGATGGCTCAAAAGGGAGGAACTGGACATGGCGCTTTCTCGACGCGAACTCATTAAAGCGGGACTGGCCGCCGGAACGGCTCTATCGATCCCGTCTGTCTTGCGGGCGCAGACGGCACCAGCCGACGCGCGGACGGTGCGGATGGTGATGGGCAGTGATCTGAGCGTGTTCGATCCGATCTTTTCGACGGCTTCCATCACCGGCAATCATGGTTACGCCATTTACGACACGCTGTTTTCGCCCGATTCAAAGCTTGTGCCTCAGCCGCAAATGGTGGGGAAGTGGGGCGTTTCCGACGACAAGAAGACCTACACATTCGAACTCCGCGATGGCTTGGGCTGGCACGATGGTACCCCAGTCACCGCAGCGGACTGTGTCGCCTCAATCCGTCGCTGGGGCCAAGCTTTTGGAAACCTGCTCCTGGAGCGGGCCAACGATATCTCGAAGAAGGATGACAAAACCTTCACGATTGCGCTCAAAGAGCCGCTGGGAATCTTGTTCGACCTGATGGGGGGAATCTCGGCGGTACCGGTGTTCGTCATGCGTGAGAAGGATGCGGATCGCCCCCCGACAGAACAGGTGACCGCAAATGTAGGATCGGGGGCGTTTAAGTTCAATCATGCTCTTGCCAAGCCGGGCGCTAACTTCACCTACGATCGCAACGAGAAATATGTTCCGCGCAGCGAAGTCCCCGATGGATTCGCCGGTGGGAAGGTCGTCAACGTCGACCGTGTCATCTGGGATAATATCGCCGATCAGCAGACTGCCTTAGCAGCCTTGCAGGGCGGTGAAGTTGATTTCCTCGCAACGCCTTCCGCCGATCTTTATCCCATGATCGAGAGCGATCCTAACCTTGCACTTCAGATTCTGAACAAGTCGGGAGACAACATGTTCTTCCGGATGAATTGCCTGCAGAAGCCGTTCGACAACGTGAAGGCGCGTCAAGCAATGCTTCACCTGATCGATCAGGAGGCGTTCCTCGGTGTCATTTCCCCCGATCCAAAGTACGGCCATACAGTTACTTCGATGTTTGGAACCAATACACTTTACTCGAACGACGAGAACACCGGATGGTATAAGAAGGGCGGAGATCCGGAAAAGGCCAAGCAGCTCTTCCAGGAAGCCGGATATGCTGGTGAGAAGATTGTCATTCTACAGCCGTCGACCTGGCTGCAGGTCAGCGACGCGGCGCAGCTTTTGGCGGCAACGCTTCGCAAGATCGGGGTGAATGCTGAGCTTGCGCCGAGCGACTGGGGCGGAGTTGTCGCACGCCGGTCGAACAAGGGCCCGGTCGAGAACGGCGGCTGGAGCATTTTCATTACGAACGACGCGGATGTTGCCTTCGGCGATCCGATCGCCGCACCTTACCTAATCGCGAATGGCGATAAGGGCTGGTACGGATGGTTCAAAAGCGACGAATATGAGGCTCTTCGGGCCAAATGGCCGGATATCGGAACGCTTGAAGAGCGCCAGACCCTGGCCCGCGAAATGCAGAGGGCTTGGTGGGACTCCGTCGGATTCGTTTATATTGGTCAAACTATTGGACCAATCGCGCGCCGCAAGACGCTTGCTGGGCTCATCGAAATGCCGGTGTGGACCGCGATGTGGAACATGCAGAAGACCTAAGCAGGGGCCGCTACAACCTCCCTGTTACGCCACCTCCCAAGGCGTAGCGGCCCGGCAGCGAGCTCTGGCTCCTGTCGGGCCTACTTCCGTGTGCACCTCGGGAGACCTACCGGCGTCTGAGCAAACGCTCCGAGATGAACGCACAAGAAAATCGGTGACTCGGCCTTGAAAGGCGAGTCTGCCAGCGACGCCCGTTCCGAATCCGGAGTGGCCTTTGTGCCGTCAGCGAGGAGATGAATTTGATCCTGCCATGTGCCCACCCTGTCGCCTGGGGAAAATGCCAGTCAACGCGCGACAGACGCGAAGCAAAGGCTCGCAGGAAAAGGTAGTGTTGCAAATTCGCTGAGAGGGGGCGGTCATGGCAGGCTGGTGATTCCCGCGAAGGAACGCCACCATGACCAAGACTGAAGTTAAGACCGCCAGCGCTGCCGTCAAAGACATTTTGCTTTCGAACCCGGATGGATTGCACGAAGTGCTCCGTGCGGTGATGCAGGAGGTGCTTGAGGCCGAGGATGCCGGGAAGGATGGGACCCATCTTTTTGACGGCGTTAACAGCCCTGGGGGGGGGCGCCGGTCCACATCCATCCCGCTTCGTCGCAAGTGACGTTGGCCGCCCTCGCGTCGAACTCTTTCGTCAGGCCTTGGTCATGGCGCCCCCTCCGGCAGCAGGCCCTGGGTCAGCTTGCGCGCCAAGGCGACGATCATGGTGCGGCGGATGCGTCCTTTGCCGGTGCCGACGCGCTCGTGAAACCAGCGCGCGAGACCGCTATCGGGCTGATGGCGCAGCCACAGCCAGGCGAGTTCAATGGCGGTTCGTCGCGCTCGCGGATTGCCCGATCTCTGGATGCCTTGGTCGCGGCTGACCGCGCCGCTGCTCCAAGGGCTGGAGACCGAGATAACCGGCGATCTCATGCCGGTTCTGGAAATCGCGGAAGAACACCTCGTTCGTCATTACGCTTGCGATAGTCAGGCCGATGCCACGCAGATGACTCAGTTGGGCGATCCCGGGAGCTGTGGTCTCGGCGGCCTGACGCTGCTCAGCCTCGACCTCCATGATCATCTCGATTACTTGCCACAAGCGGCGGCACTCGCGCTTGATCTCGTTTTTCGGGCAGGGCGGCAGATCCCGCCCGTCAGCCGTGCGCAGCGTCTCGAGCTGCTCACGCCAGTCCCGTCTGGCTGGCTTGAAGTCGCGGATGCCTTGGGTCATCAAAAGCCCCTTGATGCGGCTCGAATGCTGGCCGCGTTCGTTGACGAGCCGAGCCCGTTCCCGGCTGCGACGGCGATCGTTCTCCTGCTCGAGGCTCGGCACTCGCACAACCCGGCAGACCCTCGGCTCGCCACGTTCCATCGCCATCAGCGTGCGCAGCAGCGCCGCCGCATCGAGGCGGTCCGCCTTGGCGCGGCGTGACCGGCGGTCGACGGATGCTGGCCGCGTCCAGAACCTGATTGTCGATGCCGCGGTCGCGCAGGAAACGATGCAGCCAGAAACCGTCGTAGCCGGCCTCGTAGCACGACATTACCCGAACCGAACGCTTCAAGGCGGCCTGCGCCTGTTCGCGCCGGTGTTCGATGAGAGCCATAAGCCCTTCGTGTCACCTCCTTGCAGGCGATGCAGGCTGATCTTGTCGACCGCCGGCGAGTGGCTACAAGCCAGGTCGACTTGCTCAATTCCAGCGCCATGAAAATTGTGGCAGTCTTCTCGTTAACGGGCGGCAGAGCAACGGATGAGAGATTCATGACACGTCTCCAGGGTTAGGATGTCGGACCCCGAAACCTTACCTGAGTTCCGCCGCCCGTCCCCTCATGGGATCTTTTCCGGTCGCTGCCTGCTGGTGGGCGCGAACGATGGTACTGTCGAGCATCAGGTATTTGTTGTCGCGGTCAGCGGTCAGCTCAGCGTGTCGAACACGCGTTCCCAAACGCCGGCATGGCACCACCCGCTGAAACGCCGATGAGCTGTCTTCCACTTGCCATAGCGTTCGGGCAAGTCGCGCCAGTGCGCGCCCGATCGCAGAACCCACAAACAGCCGTTCACGAACAATCGGTTGTCCGAGCCAGTGCGGCCCGGATCACGCGCCTTGCCACGCAGTAGCGGCGCGATCCGCAACCATTGCGCCTCATCCAACTCGTACCGCTTGATCCCCATCGTTCGCTCCGTGCCTCAACACGGAAAATGAATCAGACATCAGCTGATTTGGGGAATCCTGAATGTCGATCCGCCCTAGATTTCCGACATCTTTGGGGTCGGAACAAGAGCTGTTCGAAATCGACGGGATCGCTCCCGCTCCGCCGGTGCTAGGTTGGCATCGCTGAGGATGGACAAACAGGGAGCGAATGGTAGAGATTTCCATCGTTGGCATCGACCTCGCGAAGTCGGTGTTTCACGTTGTCCGGCGCCAAGCTGCGCCGCCAGCAGATGTTGAAGTTTTTCGAGCAGCTACCACCCTGCCTGATCGGAATGGAAGCGTGCGGCACTGCCCACTCTGCGCGACGCCACGCTAAAAACGCTCTGCATAATCGTCAGGTGGCCATAATGCGAAGGAACGAGCGCAGATCGGCCGGTGGTCGGCGTTCCCGCCCAAAATTCCTTCGCATCATTTCAGAGCGTATCGAGCCAGGCGACAAGCTTGCATCCCGCTTCCATGATGGCCGATGACTTGCGGTCGTCGGAACGTCGACCAGTTCTTCGCCTTGTTTCCAGATTGGCTTTCGCGTAGTGGTTGGTGGTGTCGAGGCTCACGTGGCCTTAGCCAACGGCGGATGATCGTGACGTCGATGAGAGGTAGCGCTCCGCCGTTCTTAGGCCTTTTTGCAGGTAAACGAGCACTTCTCCGGCGCTTCCCCAACGACGTGCCAATGCTGCCATTCGAGCACATCCGAGCAACGATCCCCGCTAAAAGTGAGCAAGAAGATTCCGTTTCCTTCGCGCCGCTCCGAGGTGCCTCGCCGCGTCGTCTCTGCTTTCCAGTTTATGAGGACGCGGTCGGGTGATGGCTGGCAAAGGATGTGGAGAACGATATGGTTGTCCTGCTGACGCTCGGCAAGCGCTTGCCAAAAGGCGTGAAGGTCTTTTCCTGGAACAGGCTCCATAAATGGAGTCTCGCGATACTCGCAGTCCGGCGTGAAGAGGGTCACAATCAAATCTGCGTCTTGCGTCTCCCAGGCTTGCTTGTAGCGCGCAACCCAAGACTGCAGCTGCTCCTTCGACATCACATCGCTCATTTTGCTGTCTCCAACTCGATTGATTCCACAAATCAGAGGCGAGACGCTATAGGTTTCAGTAGCAACCGTTCGCGCAGACGCATTACGGGAGATTCCCGCCATCTCTCAGAGGAATGCCAAAAGATAGCCGAAGCGGTCGCACAATCGAGGCAAATTGCGCCCATTCTTGAAACAAGAGCCGCAAAGGAGCCGCAATTTGAAATGTTTGGGATCTTCTAAGGGCCAGGAAGATAACGGCATCGTAATGTGCCAAGGTGATGTGGCTAGGCCACAGAACAGAACGGACGGCGAATGAAGGATACGTTGGATCAGAGTGGATCTGGCAAAAAAATGTTTTCGTGCGACCTGCAAGTCGCGTGAGTTTCTGTTTCACAGAAGGAGATATTGGCCGGCGTATCCGACAAACAGATGCAATGCACTATACAGCTCAACCTAAGATCGCCCGTCAGTCCCGATGTGCGTCACCGGAAGCTGACGACATTCAACTGAACGCCTTTTTGTGCTCGACATTTCAGCAGCCGACTCACTTTGGCGCAAACCTGTCTTGTCTGAGTGCCATATTTCCTGAACGAGAATACTCTCCTTGAGACCAAACGGGGGTCTCTGCAGCGACGGTTGAAGCGCAGAAGCGTCCGTTACGAACGTTCGATGTAGGAGGTCCCTGCTCTGAACGGGACGTCGCTTCCCGAAAGGGGATGGAAAATGTGGAATTTTTTCAACATGGACGGTGGGCGATGAAGATTGCTCTTGGACCGCTACCCGTCACATTAGTGGAGAATATATGGTACGCTCGGCGGCCGCCCGAAGGACGACGCTGGCGTCCGATATGATGCGTCCGTCATCAAACCCAGTTGTGATCTTCTTGCGTCCGACTGTTGGAAAAAACGCAACGGCAGCAGGCCAACCGTCGACCATGGCGACTGACGAGGGTTTGCCTAAGCACCGGGAACCTTCCCAAATTCAAGCTCCCCGGCAGAGGATTGCCGGCGCAAATGGCCCAGCACAATCGTCTGAAGATCGACGCGGGCGTCAGGTCTACTTCTGTGACCCGCAAAGCCCATGGCAGCGCGGCACCTACTAGAATACGCAGTTTCCTAGAACAGTGCCAAGCTGTTCTATCCGGGGAAGCGTCAAGCGAGCAGATCTGGCAATTCCTAAAAAACGCCAACACACTATCCTTCGGGCCCTTCAGCGACCAACCCGGCTGGCTGATCGAATCGAGCTAAAATTCGCGCGGTGCCTAAGAATCTATCAGGTGGCGCAAACTTCAATGCCATAAGTTTACCAAATTGGAGCTATCCATGAGAATTGCGACGGTCCCTCAAGTCAGCGAGGCGGATACACGTATTGAGCGCCGACGTGTGAGCTCGCGATTTGCCATTCAGGACGGGACGTAGCCCGGAGCGACCCCGGTCTATGACGTGGTGACCTGGAGCTTAAGCGCCTCCGCGCCCGCAAATCTGACCTGCGTTGTCCGCGTCGCAGCAAGAAGGCACCAGGCGGCTGAGCCGAAAGCAGCCAGGTGACAAATCCTCAATTCTAGCCGTCAAGGAGAGCCACCTGTGCAGTACCCCAAGGATTTGACCGATGCCGTGGAGTTCATTTGGGGCGAAGGCATGCTTTCGCCGGGCGGATCGAAGAAGGTCGGCCGAATGCTGGAGGGCATCGACCTTTCCGGCCACCGCGTGCTCGACATCGGTTCTGGCCTAGGCGGCATCGCCGTGCTGCTGGCGGCCAAGTACGGCGCAGCCGCAGTCATTGGCATTGATGTCGAGCCACAGTTGATCAAATCAGCTCGCGACCTAGCAGCTAGGAAGGGGCTCGGCGGGCGTGTCATCTTCCAGTTGGTCATACCGGGAAAGCTCCCGTTTGCGGATGCCACATTCGACCTGGTCTTCTCCAACGACGCGATGCTGCATATCGCCGACAAACCGGCACTCTACCTAGAAGTCCTGCGCGTGCTAAAGCCCGGCGGCTGGTTCATTGCCGCCGATTGGCTCTGGTCCGAGGGCGCCGCCGAGAGCCGCGTCGTTCACGCCTGGCTGCGGGAACAGAAGTTCGCCTTCACGCCGCCCGCGGCCGCCCTTCAGGCGCTCATCGACGCAGGTTTCGCTGAACCGTCTGTTAGCCATCTCCGCAATGAACTGCAGGAGGCCACCCGCCGGGAGGTAGCGATACTCAAGGGGCCGGTAGGTCAGAAGCTTGCGGCCACCCTCGGCACGGAAATGGCCGAGAGCCGTCTCGCCAGTGCGAAGGGCCGTCAGGCGGCGCTAGATTCTGGCGATCTCATCCCTTGCTATATCAAAGCCCGCCGCCCAACCTAGGGCGGCATGGCCCTTCGTCATCTGCTATGTAAC
Organism: Mesorhizobium sp. C372A; assembly: GCF_030323245.1. Lineage (NCBI taxonomy): Bacteria > Pseudomonadati > Pseudomonadota > Alphaproteobacteria > Hyphomicrobiales > Phyllobacteriaceae > Mesorhizobium > Mesorhizobium sp. C372A. The sequence continues at coordinate 353,951 of NZ_CP100475.1, forward strand.
GCCCATTGCGGATTCGCCGACGATGCACCTCGGGCTATATTGCCGACGGGAACGATCACCGCCTGTTCCTAGGTCGTCAACATCTTTGTCCAGCCGAAGCCTTTCGATGCGCTTTTGACGCGGTGGCTGACGGCATAGCTACCGTGGCGTGTGAAACGGCCCTTCAATTGCGTGTGGTTGTCAATCCAAAGATTCACTCTGTCATCGCCGGGTCACGGTCCTTTTCCGAAGTCGAATGCCTCATGATGATGTTTGGGTCGGGCGCGTCAACGTGTGCAACGAGGTTCGAAGCCGACTTCAGCCGATTCAACGAGGTCACCACAACACCGTCCCGGCGGGGACATCACGGGTTCCGGAAACGAGCCGGCGATTGGGATCGAGTGCGGATCTGTTACGCCATCTTTTCGCCGCCCCGCTTAAAGCTGGTGCCTTTTCATACCTATCCGCTTTGACAGACGAAGGCCCCACGCCTTCAACGAAGACCATTCTTCGTTCGATTCATGAGTACGCTTGGTACTGCCTGCCCCCCTTCCCCGAAGTAATATTGAAGGCCAGAAAGCTGCGCTGCTCGGTGCGCGATCGCGCGCCGTTAGTAGCGCTGTAGGGAGCGAGCGGCTTTGCGGTGGTCATCGGCGCTTTTCCGGTAGGGTCTGGTTGGGACACCAACCTTTGACCGGAAGGACTACCGATGACCGACGACATGATGAACCTGCGCGCGCTCGTGGAGAAGACACCCGACGCCGATCTGTTGCGTGAGATGATCGGCTTTGCCGCCGAGCGTCTGATGGAGATGGAGGTGGGCGCCGCGACGGGTGCTGCCTATGGCGAGAAGAGCCCACTTCGGACGGCCCAGCGCAACGGCTACCGCGACCGGGACTGGGAGACTCGCGCCGGCACGGTCGAGCTGCGCATCCCGAAGCTGAGGAAGGGCTCCTACTTCCCGGGCTTCCTCGAACCGAGACGCATGGCCGAGAAGGCGCTAACCGCCGTCATCCAGGAAGCTTATGTGCAAGGCATCTCGACCCGGTCGGTTGACGACCTGGTCAAGGCCATGGGTATGAGCGGCATATCCAAGAGCCAGGTCTCGCGGCTGTGCGAGGAGATCGACGGGAAGGTGAAGGCATTCCTCGATCGGCCGATCGAGGGCGATTGGCCATACCTGTGGATCGACGCCACTTACCTGAAGGTCCGCCGCGGTGGGCGGATCGTCTCGGTCGCCGTTATCATCGCCGTCGGCGTCAACGCGGACGGCCGGCGCGAGGTACTGGGCATGGAGATTGGCACCTCGGAGGCCGAGCCGATCTGGACAGAGTTCCTGCGCAAGCTGACACGTCGCGGCCTGCGCGGCGTCAAGCTCGTCGTCTCCGATGCTCACGAAGGCCTCAAGGCGGCCGTCACCAAGGTGCTGTGCGCGACATGGCAGAGGTGCCGCGTCCACTTCATGAGGAACGTGCTGGCCCATGCCGGCAAGAGCGGCCGCAGGGTCGTCTCAGCCTTCATCGCCACCGCTTTCGCCCAGGAAACGCCCGAGGCCGCGTCCGTACAATGGCGCGCCGTCGCCGACCAGATCCGGCCGAAGGTGCCGAAGCTGGCGACAATCATGGACGACGCCGAGCCCGACGTGCTGGCCTACATGACCTTCCCCAAGGAACATCGCGCCAAGCTCCACTCGACGAATCCGATCGAACGTCTCAACGGCGAGATCAAGCGGCGCACCGAGGTCGTCGGAATCTTCCCGAACGACGATGCGATCGTGCGCCTCGTCGGCGCAATCCTGCTTGAACAGAACGATGAATGGGCAGTGCAGCGGGCCAGATATATGACTCTGGAAACGATCAGCCAGATGAGCGATGATCCCCTGATCAGCCTGCCAGCCGTGGCGCGCTGATCAGCCCGGCCCATGCCGGAGAGCACGGCGACTAATGCCGCCAGCTACACCACGCCGCGGGACACGATCCTTTGAAGCACGTAAGGATCAAACCGGCCGTCGCCGGCTGCTCAGTGCGGAATATTTTGAACGTCGGTATAGAGCAGCCTGGTTCCGGCCGGCGAGACGACAGGGCGGGCGTGTTCTGCGGCCAGCGGGGCCGATCGCTGCGGCGCAAATAATTGCCGAGGGCTGCAACAGTGCTCGGATGTAACGCTAACTCGCGGGATTTGCCGGCCTTTCCGTGCGGGATGGTGAGGACGCCACCGACGGCATCGAAGGCGTTGCGTGTTTCAGAAATTCGTGGACACCCATTCCGCTAATTCGCGGACAGCGATTTCAGTCATTACGGGACAGTGATTCCGCTAATTCCCGGACAGTTTTCGGGGGGATATAACGGTCGGTTCTCGGGAGCGCCGTTCTGGCATTTTGCCCTCTCATCATCGGAACGATCAATCCTGCGCCTGACGCATGAGCAGGGCCTCTCGGTGCGTGCGGTCTCGGAACGGCTGAAGATCAGCAAGACTTCGGTTTCGACCTATCTGTTGCGGGCACGTGAGGCTGGCGTCTCGGACTGGCCGCTGCCACCGGGCTGTGACGATGACGCATCGCTTGAGCGGCTTCTGTTTCGCCGGGTTGACCGGCCACCGCAGGATCCGAACGAGCCCGATTGGGCGATGATCTCGCGCGAGCTGAAGCGCAAGGGCGTGACGCTGACGCTGTTTGGCAGGAATACCGCGCGGCGCACCCCGATGGTTATGGCTACACCTGGTTTTGTGACCGGTTCGGCGCTTTCCAGCGCCGGTCGAGCGCCGCCACGAGGCGGGCGCGGTGATGCAGACCGACTATGCAGGCCACACCGTGCCCGTCGTCGATCCCGATACTGGCGTCATCTGCCAGGCTCAGATCTTCGTTGCGGTCCTGGGCGCGTCGTCCTTCACCTTCGCCCATGCCAGCTTCAGCCAGAAACTGCCGACTGGATCGAGGGCCAGTGCCGGGCACTCACCTTCTTGGGCGGAGTAACTAGATGTTTGGTCCCGGCATTTGCTGGAGCGGATTGAGTTTGAAGCGTTCCGGTTGTGAGGCCCACGCCTTGCAGATGAACTCGTAAGGTGACCCTTGAGGGTCTTGAGTCTGCGAGCGAAGTTGTAGGCGGCGAAAAATCGGTGAGATGGGTGCGGAGGTGGTCATGGCTCTCGTAGTAGAAACGCTTGACGGTGGCGTCCTTGATAGTCCGGTTGTCCTCTCGACCTGGCCGTTGGTCCACGGATGCCTGGCCTTGGTCGTGCGGTGCTCGATGTCGTTCCTGGCGCAGGCGTATTCGAAGGCGTGAGCGCGGAAGATCTCGCCATTGGCGATTGCCTCCTTAATCAGCGGCACCGCCGAGCCACCGGCACCGGGGGTGGTGAACTGGATGCCGTTGTCGGTAAGCACGGTGTGGATTTTGTAGGGCACGGCCGCGATCAGCCGGAGCAGGAACTCTTTAGAGACGGCGATGGGGGCCTTCTCGTGCAACTCGACGAAGGCGAACTTCGAGGTGCGGTCGATAGCGACGAACATGTGCAGTTTGCCTTGCTCGGTCCTGACCTCGGCAATGTCGATGTGGAAGTAGCCGATCGGGTAGCTTGAATTTCCTCTTCGCCGGTTTGTCGCCCTCGACATCCGGGAGCCGGCCCGCGTTGCAGGCACCGATGCAATGAAGACCGTGTCAGGTGCGGGATGGTCGCCTGAAGCGCATAGAGGCAGTCGTCGAGCGGCAGCAGCGACTGCGCGATCGACCTGGATACGAAGATGGCGTAGGCATGCGCCGGCCGCCTTGATGATCTCGCGAATGCCGGCTACCTTGTGAGCCGGGAGGTTGTCCATCACGACGACGTCGCCCGGCTGAAGCGTCGGCGCAAGGACGCGGCGCAGGTAGACCAGAAACGCTTCGCCATCCATCGCACCGTCGAGAAGCCAGGGAGCGGCGATCCCGTTGAGACGCAAGCCCGCCATGAAGGTCGTGGACTTCCAATGCCCGTGAGGCACGGCCGCCCGGCAACGTTCGCCGCGCGGCAAGCGACCCCGAAGCCGCGCCATCTTTGTATTGAGGCCACTTTCGTCGATGACGATCAGGCGGCTTGGGTCGAGATCGACCTGTCCGTCGAACGAGTCTTCTCGCGCGGCCAAAACGTCCGGGCGCTGCTGTTCGCCCGCGTGCGCCGTCTTTTCTTATACGTGATGCCGCGCTTTGCGAAGAACTCGTGGACCGTCCTCACGCCGGCTTTGACGCCGCGCTCGGCAAGGCGCTCGGCGATCTCAGCAAGCGTGATGTCCCGCTCGTCGGTCTCCACCAGGGCGAGAATGAACGCCTCGTGCGCATCCAGCTTCGAAAGCTTCGGCTTGCCCTGCCGGCCAGGCTCCGCCTGCCACGCGAACGCCACTCGCGATACCACGCGCCGGACGTCGAAATCCCGATCGAAAACCGCCGCGCCGTTGCCCGGGTCGACAGACCTTCGTTTATCGCCTCGACCACACGCTTTCGCAAATCCACGCCGTAGGCTCGCGCCATGCCGTTGCTCCTTTGCAAATCACTTCGATCAGGGAATCAGAACAAGCCACTCAACGCAAACCCGCGACTCCTAATTTGGCAAAACCGCTCTAAACCGCCAGTCCGGCCATAAGACCCTCGTAGATTGCTTCCTCGGCTGTGCGGGGAGTCTGACAGTCGCCAATCACGTGAACGTCACCGTCAAAATCCGCAAGAATCTCTTCGAGTTCCGTGTTCGATTGGTAACTTCGAGCAAGCACCAGCGTTTCCACGTCCTCCCAAATGATAGGTGTAAGGCTTGCAACATGCTCAAAGGAAACCGCCCGGCCCACGATCCCGGCGAGACGAACATGCGTCACGATATCGACCCCAAGCCGGTGGAGAATTCCCAGCCAATGGTAACGAGTGAACGAATCCAGTTCCTGGCCCGCCATATCACCCGAGACACACAACCGGACCCGATGTCCTTCACGAACCAGCTTTTCGGCCACACCCATACCAACCCAATCGCAACGTTCATCCGCGATCACGACAGACCCACTCACGCCGGCTTCATCCCCTAAGATTTGGGATGCGTCCCATACTGCGATTTCGTCATGATCGATTGTTGAACGATGAGGCAAAGATCCGGTTGCAATGATAACCGCTTCCGCTCCCTCTCGTTGGACCAAATTTAGATCAACCAATGTGCCGGGAACGAGTTTTACACCTGCCTCCTGTGCTTCACGAACGAGGTTCGGCACCATAACTCCGAATTCGCCTCTGCCTGGAATGAGCGCCGCTAATCGAGCCTGACCACCGAAGTGTTTTTCCTGCTCGAAAAGAGTCACGTGATGACCTCGTTCTGCCGCGACCGCGGCTGCCTTCAATCCCGCCGGTCCACCGCCGGCTACTAGGATCCGTCTCGGATGTCTTATGCCGGAGCGTGGTCCCAAAGCCAATTCACGACCGGTTTCCGGGTGCAGAATGCAGGAGACGGGCGCACCTAGTCCCTCATGCCCGATACAAGCCTGGTTGCAGCCGATGCAATCTCGGATACGTTCCGCCTGTCCGCTCTTGGCCTTGTTGGGAAGCTCTGGATCGGCGATCAGCGCACGAGTCATACCGCACAAATCGATTTGCCCATCTGCTAGCAGGCGCTCGGCGACCTCGGGCCGCGTTATTCGCCCTGCAACAAGAACTGGACACCCCGTAGCGGCGCGCAAAATCTCCGCCCCCGAGACCACGGCTTCACTGGACACGCCCATAGGTGGAACTATGTGACTGGAACCTGCGTATGTACCAAGCGAGCCTGTAACGACGTTAAAATAATCCACGAAGGGACCGAGCGCCTTGCAGGCCTCCTGTATTTCCTTAGATGACGGCCCCACTTCATCCATTGGCTCGATCGATACCCGGAGCCCCAGCGGTACGGTATCGCCGATCCGACGACGAACCTCATGAACGATCTCGGCTATAAATCGAAGACGGTTTGCAAAGGCGCCACCGTAGAGGTCCCTGCGTCGATTGATCTCGGTGCTTAGAAACTGGGCGGGCAAATTGCCGTTGCGCGCATTGATTTCGATTCCGTCCAGTCCGGCGGCCATCATGCGCAAAGCTGCCTCGCCAAACGCCGCAATCACTTCCTGAATTAGGGATAGCGACATCGCCCGTGCGGGGATCCGGGTTCTTTCATTGGCTCCCTGAGAAGGGCCCACTGGCACGAGCCTTCTTCCTTCGACGCGCCCACGCATCGACGCACCCGGGTGATAGAGCTGACCGAACACCTTCGCTCCGTTTGCGTGGATTTCTTCGGCAACGCGGCGGAAACCTGGTATGACTTCGTCGCTATGGCAGGTTAAGAAGGAGTCACTGTAAACTGCGGAAGGATGAACGGAGGCAGCTTCAAGAATTATTAGTCCGACGCCACCGCGAGCCAGTGCCGCGTAGTAAGCTGCGGTCGCTTCCGTCAGTAAGCCGTGATCCAGTAGATAGGTGCCGTGCGAGGTGGATACGATCCGATTGCGAATCTCAAGATCTCGGAGGCGCAGCGACGAAAAGAGTCGCGGAAAATGGCGGTTTTCGGTCATTCTGGCTTCTCAGCTAAAAAAATCCAATGGGCGGGTCTAAGATCTCTCCCAAGTGAAGGTGCGGCTATTAAAGGGTGCCATGATGTGCCAGTGTTGCCACTCGCGAACGTCTGAACATTTATAGCTGCGATCGAGCGGGAACTGGCTCGACGAACAGTGTGTCGCAATATTCACAATCTCGCGTGAAAAGTTGAACAAAGGCACATCTGGATCCTGCGTTTTCAGGCCCGCCTTCAAGCTTTAAGCCGTTCTGACAGTCGTCGAGTGCCCATGATCTGTCTCCATTAATAGGGTTGAGCGGCGGTTGGTGCACGTTTGGGCAGATGTGCGTTCACGGTAAATTTGGCGGGCGCTAGTTTTGCATCTGAATCACGGGAAGGACGAAACAAGACTGACATAATTCGATCCAACTGCCACAAACCGATCAAAGTGGTGCGGATTGCCTCTCGATCTCTGTTACTCCGGCTAAAGCGTGTCGCGATTTAAGAGATTCAGGATTCCCATAGATTTGAGTTCGTGATTCATTGCGGTTGAAAGGAGACCGCGATGGGCAAGCCGCTACCGCTTGAGTTGCGTCGGCGTGTTGTTGCGTATGTCGATGAGGGCCATGGTCACCGCGAGGCAGCGCGCCACTTCCGCGTTTCGCCTCGCTTTGTGAACAATCTGATCAAGCTGCGCAGGCAGACCGGTTCGCTCGAAGCGCGCCAGCAGGGCCATGTGGGCGGCGGCAAGCTTGAACGGCATGCCGAGTTCGTCCGCTTGCGGTTGGCCGAGACCGGCGAATTGACGCTGGATGAGCTTTGCCTCGAGCTGGAGGGGCGTGGTGTAAGCGTGCACCGCTCCAATGTCGGGCGACTGCTCAATCGCCTTGGGCTCAGTCATAAAAAAAACTCTACTGGCCAGCGAGCAGCGGCGAGCCGACGTGCGCCAGGCGCGTGAGCTGTGGACCGGGCGGCGAAAGCGCTTCTTCAACAAGGCTTTGGCGCGGCTGATCTTCATCGATGAGACGTCGACCAACACCAAGCTGACCAAACGCACCGGCTGGGCGCCGAAGGGCGAGCGCTTCAGGACACATGCGCCATTCGGCAAATGGCAAACGCAGACCTTCATCGCCGGGCTACGATGCCACGGTCTTGTCGCGCCGTGGATCGTCAACGCGCCGATGAATGCCGCCATCTTCGCAAGCGCCGCCGTCGTCATCATGCTCAGAAGCCTGAAGATGCAGGGCATGGCGCAGGCCGTTGCCGAACTCACCGAACAGAGAGCTCCCGCGTTCGAGGCCGCCGTTCCGATCCTGTCGCAACTGCTGAAGGCCGAAATGGCCGAGCGGGAGGTCAGGTCTGTGGCCTATCAGCTCAAGGCTGCCCGCTTTCCCGTCTATCGCGATCTGGCCGGCGACTTTGCCAGCAGTCAGGTCAACGTGGCCCTCGTGCGGCAGCTCCATCGCTGTGGGTTCATGGGCCAGGCCAACAACGTCGTGCTCGTCGGCGGCCCCGGAACAGGCAAGACCCACATCGCCACCGCGCTCGGCGTGCAGGCGATCGAGCACCTCGCGAACGTATCCGCTTCTTCTCAACCGTCGAACTCGTCAACGCGCTCGAGCAGGAGAAAGCCCAGGGAAAGGCCGGCCAGATCGCCAACCGGCTCGCCCATTCCGATCTGGTCATCCTCGATGAACTCGGATACCTGCCGTTCAGTCCCTCAGGCGGTGCGCTGCTGTTCCATCTCCTGAGCACGCTCTACGAACGCACCAGCGTCATCATCACCACCAATCTGAGCTTCAGCGAATGGGCAACCGACGCTCGGCCTTGGCAAGCAGGAGACCGCCGCCAGGCTGCATCGATCACACCGACCGTGGATGCCAATATGCGTCCGAGACCTACCGAAGAGCACTCGAAACGGCCGGCCTGTGCGGCTCAATGAGTGCGACCGGCAATCCCACCACAATGCGCAGGCCGAGAGCGCCAGAGGAATTTGAAATCCAACTTGCCCGGAAGGCGGCTTAGTTTGGCGGCATCGCCTGATCCAGCCGGGTGGGGTTCACTCCAAGCCGGGTCAGCTCTTAGCGGAAATCAACATCCTCACTGCTCGGCCAAGCAGCTTGTAAAGAGGCTCCCCACCACCTTGCCACGCAGATCCCACAATACAATTTCGGCCAGAAGCCGTTACAACCGCATTGTCACCGGTGTTTTGAACGACTTGCCACGAGCGCATAAGTCACGAACTCGCAACCAGCGATGTCGAGCCGATCACGGGCAACGAGTCGTCACCCGGTTCGGTGGCGGTATGTCGCGGTGATGCCGACATCAGTCCGGTTCGGTAGAGCGGTTATGCCAAAGGCTCTTCAAAGGAGTAGATGGGGCGTGGCTTCATCGTCTAGGGGCCAAATCGGTCGATTGACATTCTTATATTCGTGTTTTCGGCCCAGCAGCCCATCGCTGTTCAAGAAGAGAACCTTCTTAGCGATCGGTCCGTAATCTACCATAAATGCCAAGCTCGACTTTACCACTAGAATTTTCTTAGAAAGTGGATCAATTCCCACGTTACTAAAAAGTTCTAGTCCTAGAGCCTGCGTCCGCTCGCTGGTGAGCACAACTTCCACGCCGCCAATTTGCACCGCAGCGCAGTCACCAAGCGCGGTTCGCGTAGCGCCACTGAACTGCCAGCAATCTCGCTTAAGTCCTACTACGGAGACGGTCGCATCGATCGGCATACCCGAGACGGGGCCGATTTTGCCCCCCATGCGCAACGGAAGCTTTGCTCCTTCACCGGCCTTGAAGCAGATGCGCACCGCGACAGGGTCCCAAAGCGGGCCTAATGCGACGTTCTCGATTTGGTGCTCAATGAGGTACCGAAGAATGGTTGTGTTATCCGAAGTGGCCCCTCCACCGGCGTTGTCCCTACTATCCGCAATCACCACCGGCGCGCCATCGAATTGAAGGGCGGCGTTAATGCCGTCAGGGATAGCATAGGGCCGAAACGCGGAAGTTGGTTCGTCACGCATTGACACCAACTCCAGCCCCAGCTTTGTGGCAAGTGCGCCCCCCTTCTCTTTATCCTTATCTGTAATGACAAGAATGCGCGTCCCCACCTCGGGTACGTCCGATGGGGGGAAACCGTGGCCGATCGAAATAGAGAGGACACCGTCTTTGCCCTCGGTCGCCTTTATGCGATCGACCAAATCTCGCATCCTTGGCATGTTAGTGGCGTACCAATGCATCTGCCGACAATCATACAGTGACATTACCGGCTTCACTTGACCTCGAATCGTCTTCAGGACCAAATCGAGCAATTCCTCGGCGGCTTCGATCTGGTCAGTGTGAGGATATTCCTTATACAGAATTATGATGTCGGCGATCTTCACCCGTTTTACCGTCAAATGACAATGCGGGTCGAGATGAACACCAATAATGCATTTAGGGCCGACAATGGCGCGCACGTGCTCCAAAAGGTCTCCTTCGGCATCATCATAGCCATACGCCACCATGGCGCCGTGCATGCCCAAAAGTACGCCATCTAGAGGCAGCGCCGCCTTGAGTTGGTCTAGGATCTCGTCACGCATGAATTCGTAATCGCGCCGATTGGTTGGGCCAGCAGCCTCGGCGAAGAAACAGCTACCCTCGATCAAAGTGAACCCATCTTTAACCGCTCTGCGCCGCGCCACCCAGAGCGGTTCTGTGCACCAGACTGGCGCCTCTTCGGGGTGCTCGCCCGGACGGAAGAATGCGCCAGCTTTGAAGTCATCGATCCCCGTGGGCATCGGGGAGAAGCTATGGGTTTCAGTACCAAGCGTTGCCGCAAATAGACGCATCAAGGCCTCCGACATCTCTCTGAGTGGAATGCAAAGAGCATAGACTAAGCGGTCGCATGATTGCGCCAAGTCACGCCCATTCCTGAAATGAGCACCGCAAAAGGCGGCCCAGTTTTGAAAGTCAGTGCATTCTTCTGCCCCAATCCAGGTGACCGCTTTGCCTATTGCAACGCCTCTGGCAGCGCCGCGACACGGCCGATCCACCCGGCCGTTAGTAGTAGCGAGCACAAATGCCCGCTTGCACTTACACGCACCGCTATTTTCGCCGCCAGTTCCTTCTTCCCCCGGGGGCCAGCCTTGACCAGGCGATGAAGCAGGCTGAGGGATGTGCGTCTTGTTGAGGACGCCGGCTTCCAGCGCCATCTGGACGGCAGACAGCAGCCTGCTCATCCCGCTGGAGGACTAGCGCCAAGATATCGACTATCTCGCGATCACCACCGGCTTCTTGATCAGGTCCCGCTGCAGGCTTCGGGAGGCATCGGAACGCTCTATGAACGGCGCGCGTTGCGCAGGGCACCGGGCTTGCGTTGCACCACGGCCAGATAGTGCCGCCAGTCGTCTATAGTCTGGCCGGGCCGATCATGGGAGCGGTCGGTTACGCAGGGATGCTCCCAAACGGCACGGCGCTCGGTAGCAGGTGAGGACGAAACGCCACGCGGCGAGGATGCCGGATCCCAAACCGTCATCGAAAGGATCATCGTCAGGAGCGGCAGGAAAATAGTCGTTCTAGCCGCTGCGAGATGACCTCGAGAACCGATCGTTCATCCGGATCCACGCCGCACGCCGATGAGGCCGGCCTGCGTCTTGCCGCGCGAGATTGGCGTGACACATTGAGCTAACAGAACCGCGGGGACATAGTTCCAACATATTTGCCGCATCTTGCGCGCAAGTGCATTGTGTTCTTCGAGCGTGTCGAGATCCGCCCATTTGCTTCGAAGAGCCTCATGGTCGTCGTCCTGCGGCCAACCAACCCAACCTTTTTCCGCCATTCATGGGCAGGGTGCTGCCGGTGATAACGCTGCCGAGGATCGCTTCAGGTTCGGTCGTTGTGAAGATGTTCCAGCCGCCGTCCTCGATGGGCCGCTTGTTCGGCCACCCGTCAGTGAGTGGGAATCAGACATCGCCCTTGGGTTGGGCAGCGCGGACCAGTTCCTCAAGACCCAATTCTTGAACGATAGTAGATGATGTGAGGATGGAGTGCGGTTTGTAACAACTTACCTTCCTATGCCTGCTCAAACTCTCGCATGAAACAAAACGTCTTCCGGCCCAATTCGGCTCATCCACGGTGCTGAAGCCCGCAATGTCGAGCGGTTCGTTCGCATCGCCCCAGTGACGAGGCAGGTACGCTGAAGCGCGGCACCTGGTGGTGGCTCGACCCGCTGGTACGGTAGTTGGCTTTAAGAAGCACATGATCTATTCGGTCGTTGAAACGATCCAACAGCGGCTCGAACGGAAGTCTACTACCGGTATGAGCGTGGCCGCGGAGCCTGGCAGACGGCCGTGGAGGGACGGACAGACATGACCGCTGCTACCAAGCCATGGCGAGGCCGTTCGACAGGCGCAAGCCCAGCCCCCCATCCGCCGCGAAGCCGATCGCCATCTGGCTTCGCCGCGCCAGACCGTGCCCTGAGCTTTCGGTTGGACCGTCTATGAACTTCTCAGTACCGTCTCATGAACCTCTTAATGAAGATCCCGCAGGGGCATTATGGGTCGGCGAATCGAAGGAACAGGTCCCAAGTGCGTCTCAGAAACTGACTACACTTCAAACCGCGCCGCATTCTGCGATCCACATTTCACCAATCGACTCCGTTTGGCACAAACCCCTCTCCGTCATGCATCATTCTTTTAGACGAAATCTGATTCTTGTGAATGAAGTAAAGAATTGAAGTTCGATCGCTATGCCCCGCTCAAAAGGAATTCCCATTGTCCAGCCAGCAATATGCGACGCGGCTGGGGAAGAACATCGGAACGGCTCGGCGGGATCGCTAAATAGGATTATACGAATGAGAAGCGTTGAAGTTTTTGGCGGTGATCTGCAGCGCGAGGTGACCGAGTGGCGCCGCTACTTGCATGAAAATCCAGAACTCGACTTTCGGGAACACAATACAGCGAAGTTCGTGGCTGAGAAACTGGCATCATTCGGCATCAATCATATCGAAACGGGGATAGCCGAGACCGGCATCGTCGCATTGATTCAGGGCGAAGGCGGAGACGGACCGACGATCGGGCTGAGAGCGGACATGGATGCCTTGCCAATCGTTGAGGCGTCAAACAAGCCCTGGTCGTCCAAAAACGCGGGCGTAATGCATGCATGCGGCCATGACGGTCACACGGCCATGTTGTTGGGCGCGGCGAAATACCTCGCGAGTATGCGCAAGTTCAAGGGCTCCGTTGCCTTGATCTTTCAACCTGCTGAAGAGCCAGAATTCCCAACGGGAGGCTTTAAGATGGTCCAGGAAGGAATCATGGACCGGTTCGACATCTCCCAGGTATTCGGCATGCATAACTCTCCAGGCTTGGAAATCGGCAAATTCGCTATTTGCCATGGCTCTATGATGGGATCGCAAGACGACTTCGATATTGTCGTGAAAGGCATGGGTGGCCATGCGGCTTCCCCACATCGAACCGTAGACCCCGTAGTCATCGCAGCACAGATCATCATTGGCCTGCAAAGTTTGGTCTCGCGTAAGACCGATCCTCGGGAGTCGCTGGTGATCTCCGTCACCAAGTTGCGGGCCGCACAGGCCTACAACGTTATTCCCGATCAGGTTGAGATCGCTGGCACCGTCAGGACTCTCTCATCCGGCCTGCGGGACTTCGCCGAGCAAGAGATTCTGGCAGCCGCCCAGGGCATCGCCCGCGCGTTCGGCGCAGATGTCGAGTTCAGGTACCTTCGATCTGTTCCAGCAGTCTTCAATGACAAGGCCGGGACCGATCTGGCGATCCAGGCGGCACGCAGTTTCGTCGGGTCATCATCGGTTAATGATAGGATTAACCCAAGCATGGGAGCGGAGGATTTCTCCTACATGCTTGAGGCGCGGCCGGGCGCCTACATCCTTCTTGGCAATGGGCTGACCGCTAACGTACACCATCCGGCATATGACTTCAACGACGACGCGCTGCCTTATGGGATCGGCTATTGGGTGAACTTGGTAGAGACCGTGCTGGATGCCTGAAGTGGAGTTGGTGAGGTTCGCTGGATCACGAGTTGGATAGCTTTTCGACATCTGGCTCCGGGCTGCACACGGAGCCGGCGAGACCGAAATAATCGTTGGCGCAAAAATTCAGGACCTTGCTACCATCCGCGAGTTTGATCTCGGACTTGTAGAGCCCCAGGAACTTCAACCCCGCCAGTTCGTCCGACAACTAGGCCGTGGGAGCATGACCCTAGAGATGCTCTGCAGTCATTGTAAGCGGTGGTGGAGCGGGCGGGATGTTTTTTTCGCGCGGATTATGGAAGGGCTGGCACCGGCTGCCGACAACAAGACAATCATGACCGACCCAGCTTTATCTGAGAGCCCACCGCACGGCGTCGAGACGAACATCGGGCCATCTAACCATTCCGCGCCAACAAAAATAATGCTGCAAGAATCCGCGAGGGTGCTTGGCACTGAAATCGGCGGTTTGGACACGCCGATCAGCATTGAACCCGTTACGGGTATGTCGTGGCGAGAATGCCTCGACGCGGCCAATCTGCAGCACGTTATTTATCTGCGCATACTTCACGGACAGCGGAATGCAGGACATGCAAGCTGGCTGCGTTTTCGTCGAGCGCGGCACCGACGACTGGAGTGCACCCCTCGACTGAGACAAATAGATATCGGACAGTTTCTGGATTGCAGGGATTGGAAATGGTTGGAAGAGAACCGAGATCTAGCGAAGAAGAGAAACTCTCCATACTCCTAAGGATGCAAAATGGGGAGAACATTAGCCGGCTGGCTGATGAACTGGGTATTCGTCGCCAACGCCTGTAAGCGTGGCGTCAGCAGTTGCGGGTGTGTGGCAATCTAACGCCGAGCCGAGACGGGCGTCCAAAGAAGCGGCCTTCCGAGGCACCACCAGATCGGCAAGCCTTGGCGGCAGGTTTTGCACTGCCGGCTGAACAGCGTCGTGCCGATGGGTTGACAAAAGCGCGTCGCCGCATTGGCGAACTTGAACGCAATATTGGGCAGCAACAGGTTAATTTTTTTCAAGAAGCCTTGCTGTATGTCAGGGCAGTCAACAGCAGAAAGACGCACCTCGCGGTGCAGCGTCTTCGAAGTCATTCAAAAATGACAGCCCATGTGCCGCAAGGCTCTCCAGGAATTGAACAGATGTGCCGTCTCGCCGGTGTCAGCAGGGCTGGATACTACCGGCAGTGGCGGCAATCGGCGCCGCGTCAGGAAGAAACTGGTCTGCGAGATGTTATTCAAAGGCTGGCCTTGGCCAACCGGCACTATGGCTATCGCCGGATCGGCGCCCTTCTTGGCCGCGAGGGTTGGCAGGTAAACCACAAACGTGTGTTGCGGTGCCGAACCTTGCCAGAGGCATGGAACTGACAGGCGTCAACCAGCTTTGGGTCACCGACATCACGTATTTGCACCTTGCCGAGCATGAGCCTATCTGGCGGTTGTGCTCGATGCATTCAGTCGCAAGGTCATCGGATGGGCGCTCGAACTCCACTTGCGGGCCAGCCTTGCTGTCGATGCCCGAAAATGGCGATCTCCGCACGTGTTCCGGTTCCCGGCAGTTTGATCCATCATTCGGACAGAGGAGTTCAAAACGCTTGCACCAGCTATTCTGATATCCTCCATGGGCATGGGATCCAGCCGAGCATCAGCCGGTGGGGAACCCTTATGACAACGAACGCGCGGACAGCTTCATGAAAACCTTGAAGCGAAGTCGCAGGGGCCTATCGCGATGCACCAGATGCGCGGCGACTTTCTTCTTGGGTTGCTTGTCGCCTTCGACCTCAGGCAGCCTCGAATGCCGTGACGCTGCAGGCAGCGATGCAATGACGAGCGCGTCAGGTTCGGGATGGTCGCCTGCAAGGAATAAAGGCAGTCATCGAGCGGTAGCAGCGTATGTTTGCGGAAGGCGACCATGACGGCCTCTTCCTCGATCGACAGCACCGTCGATTTTGGGTCCTTGGGACCAGTTGGCAGATCGGCGACCGAAGTCCGCCCCTTCCACTTGCAACCGTCTTCGGGTCGATCCCGTAGCGCTTGGAGAGCTTCCTCAGGCTCTCTTGACTATTTTGTATTGCTCGATGGATTGCCTCTGTCGTCGTGGCGCGCCCGTGCAGTACCTGGCCCATAGTTCATCCTTCCATTCCAAGGAAAACAATGCACCATTTAAACTTGGGGATGATAGAACTAGGTCGTATTTCGCCCTCCCTCCAAGCGGTTCGCAAGCTTGAGACGAACTGATCGAGCGCCGCTCGGACACCACGGAATCTGATGTGGGCATCGATCGGCTGAGGCTGCAAGGCGCTGTTGTGCGGCTCGCATGTCGCTCAGCGGTCTGACAGGATCCAGCTGCGCAGCCGACTGCGCCAGCTTCGCGCGAACGGACGCCGGTGTCTGCGGACTTTCCGTCAAACGCTGCCAGGGCGTTGCCGGAAGGTGATAGCGTTTGCGCACACTGGCGCCGTCACGCTCCTGTTCCGCCAGCTTGAACGAGGGCTGGAAGAAGTTCACGAACAGCCGAACGGTCGAATAGAGCTGTGCAAGGGCAGCAGCGGCTTCAAGCCCCTCCAACCGACGATACCCTACAATGCGCCGCACCACGGCGGCTGTTCGTCTGTTCGACGAACGCCTGATCGTTTTTGCGGTAAGCACCGCAGCGGGTGAATTTGCGGCGGGAAACGATGGGGCTTGTAGCTGACGGTCGCGGTGTTCATGCCATCAGTCTATGCCGCAAATCCCTGAACGCGAGTTAAGTTGATAACGCCGGCCGCACCTGAGATATCACCACATGCGCTCATTGCGCCAAGGTGGACGGCAGTCGGATCAATCCAACCCCGTTCTCGATCTCAATTTTGGTGCCAAAAGGCGTCGAGAGCTTCTGTAGGCGCTCCAGAATAGTTATTGCTTGCGGGCCGGGTGCGAGCCGCGGTACACCCCGGTTCGCAAATCTGTTTACGCGGCGGAGCTCGATCGGGTGGAGCCGCAATTCAGCGAGTTGGTTCTGCTCAAAGCGGCTAAGGGCCACCACGCTCTCATAGAAGATCGTATCAGATTGAGACCCTACTAACCCTTCCGCAGTCGGATAGCCTTTTGCCACCTCGTCGACCGTGACTTCGACGTCCGTATCGACCCTCGGATCCTTGCCGTATACCTCGTACATGTCATCGCCTACTGGCGTCCGGAGGTCCTGACAGAAGAAATTACCCAAACTATAAAAGATAGGCCGACCTTTGTAGATCTCGATGCCTCGCAGCTGATGAGGCCCATGCACGACGTATGCGTCCGCCCCGGCATCGATAAGCCTTCGGGCAAACGCCTGTTCGTAGTCAGGCGGTTCTCGGCTCCATACTCCGGGCTCGTGCTCATGATTCGTGGCGATGCAGAAGTCGGAGATCTGTTTGCCCCGACGAACGTTACGCAGGATATTGGCGATGTCGCGCGAGTTGGGCTCGAAGCTGTAACTGGCTTTGTTGCCAGCTTTGTACGTCACCCCGCCCAGGACTACGCGGCTTGGATCTTTTCCAGCGGGGTTGTAGCCCGGTAGCACTTCGCGGATTTGTCTCAAGCTCTCGAGCATCTCCGGCGGAACAACGATGCTCTTCTCCAAACGAAGGGCGTTGAGCCCTGGTCGGCCTGGCGCCTCGCCAGCGGGATCGCACGCACGAGCCATCGGCACGAACGTCGTAGCAAATGACACCAACGCTACCCGTCCGCGCGGAGTCTCCAGGAAGCGCGCGGCTCCAGCTTGTGCGAGGTTTTCGCCTGCGCCTGCATGGATGATGCCGTTTTCATTGAGCGCCCGGCTCGTCTCGCGCATGCCTTCAAGGCCCCAGTCGAGCGTATGGTTATTCGCGCGACTGACCATATTGAAGCCCATGGCGCTTAAGTCAGGTGCTAGCTGCGGGTCGCTGATGCAATACGCTCCACCGTACTCAGCCTGTGGGCATCCCTTAGATTGAACATCCAAGATGTTGGTTTCCAAGTTCCCGAAACTGACATCGGCCCCATGGAAGATCCTGAGAACATCGACTAAGCCAGGATAATGGCCCTTCGTCACTGGCCGCGCAAAGAGAAGGTCCCCAACTGCTGCCATTGTGAAACCGTCTTCAACGTTGGTCGCGATCGAACCGACCGTATCATAGCCAGCATTCTGTTGGATCGGGCGGCTTCCATTCTCGTGTGAATCTCTCTCCATATGATTTCCTATCTGTCTCGGGTGCTCATATTGCTGTCGCTGTGCTTGCGCTTTCCGATACCTCATGACCGGATCATGTTGTTTGAGCAAGCGAAGAACTGCCCGCCGCAGCTCGCTGCACTGGGATCTCTGTGGCCGGAGCGCGCACATGACAGGCCACGATGCGCCCGTCTGCCATCTGCACCAAAGGCGGGACTTCGATGCGGCACCGCTCGACTGCGAGCGGGCAACGCGGGTGGAACGCGCACCCACTCGGCGGATTGATGGGGCTCGGCACCTCGCCCTCAACGGGCGCCTCCAGCCGAACCCGCGTCGGATCCGGCACTGGTGCCGCCGCGATCAGCGCCTCGGCGTAAGGGTGTACTGGTTTGGCGAACAGCGCATCGCATGGCGCGAGCTCCACGATCCGCCCCAAATACATGACCGCAACGCGATGGCCGATATGCTCTACGACACCAAGGTCATGCGAGATGAAGATGAAGGCGATACCCATCTGCTGCTGGAGATCCAGAAGCAGATTCAAGATCTGCGCTTGCACGGACACGTCAAGGGCTGACACCGCTTCGTCGGCGATGATGAGCGAGGGAGTGAGCGACAGGGCGCGTGCAATGCCGAGCCGCTGGCGCTGACCGCCCGACAATTCGGATGGGAGCCTGTGCATCATGTCCGGCGACATTCCGACCTTTCGGAGAAGGTCTGCGGCGAGTGCCTGACGCTCCCTTCGGCTGAGACGCTCGAAATTCTCGACGGGTTCGGTGATGATTTGCCCAGCGGTGAGGCGCGGGTTCAGCGACGAGTAAGGATCCTGAAACACCATCTGCATCCGGCGGCGCCAGGCGTGAAGCGCGTCCTTTTTGAGGCCCGCAATGTCGGTCCCGTCGATCAGCACGCGACCACCCGTCGGCTCGACGAGCCGCATCAGGAGGCGCGCGACGGTGGACTTGCCGCAGCCGGATTCCCCGACGATGCAAAGCGTCTCGCCCGCCTCGAGGGAAAAGGACACATCCTCCACCGCCCGGATCATCGGAATGCATTTCTTGAAGAGTCCTGAGCCAAGCGGGTAATACTTGGTCAGATTCTCGACTTTCAGCAGAGGACCACTCATGCGCCCATCACCTCTTCGGCGCGCCAGCAAGCCGCGGCGTGGCTCGAGCCCACATCACGCAGGGCGGGCGTCTTCTTGCGGCAAATGTCGATCGCGAACGGGCAGCGAGGCGCAAAGCTGCAGCCCACTATGGGCTCGCGCAGGCTTGGCACGATGCCGGGAATTTCCGGAAGGCGGCGCTGTCGGCCGCGCCGCCGATCCGGCACCGATCGCATGAGGCCCTGAGTGTAGGGATGCGCCGGTCGCGCAAACAAATCTATGACGTTCGCTTGTTCCACAATCCGGCCTGCATACATCACGATCACGCGTTGGCATGTCTCGGCTACAACGCCCAGATCATGTGTGATGAACATCACGGCCGTTCCAGTGCGCTCTTTCAGATCGACAATGAGCCGCAGGATCTGCGCCTGGATAGTGACGTCGAGGGCCGTCGTCGGCTCGTCGGCGATCAACAGCTCCGGTGAGCAGGCAAGAGCCATGGCGATCATGGCGCGCTGGCGCATCCCGCCGGACATTTCGTGAGGATAGTTGCTGACGCGCCGTTCAGGGTCCGCGATGCGCACGAGACGGAGCATCTCTTCAGCCTTTGCCATGGCCACCGAGCGGGACGCCTTCGTGTGGATCTGCACCGCCTCGGCGATCTGGTGGCCGACCGTATAGACCGGATTCAAGCTCGTCATCGGCTCCTGGAAGACCATGGCGATCTGGTCACCGCGGATCTTTCGCATCTCCCGATCGGACAGATCAAGCAGATCGCGTCCGTGAAAGCGCACCTCGCCGCCGATGGTCCTGGCGGTCAGCTTCGGCAGCAGGCGAAGAATGGAGAGGGCGGTGACGCTCTTTCCGCATCCGGATTCACCGACGACGCCGAGCGTTTCGCCCTTCTTCACCTGGAAGCTGATGCCGCCCAGGGCGCGGGTGACGCTCTCTTCCCCGTAAAAGTGCGTCTCGAGATCGCGAACGTCGAGAAGCACATCGTTCCCTGCGGTTTTATGCATCTGCATGTCAGCGCCTCCGCTTCGCGCGGGGATCGAACAGGTCGCGTAGGCCATCCCCAAACAGGTTGACGGCAAGGACGGTGACTGCAAGGCAAATACCGGGGGCGAAGATCGTCATTGGAGCGATAGCGAGATACAGCCGAGAGCTTGAAATCATGTTGCCCCAGCTCGAAATCTCGGGCGGCACGCCCACACCCAGGAAGCTCAGCCCGGCCTCTGTCAGAATCGCATCTGCGCAGACTATGGCGCTCTGCACCATAAGTCCCGGAATGGTGCTCGGGAGGATATGCCTCCACAGGACTTTCGGCAGGCGCGCGCCGCCGCAGAGCGCGGCCTCCACATAAGGACGCTCCCGAACAGTCAGAACCACCGAACGAACCAGCCGCGTGACGCTCGGCATCTGGGGGATCGTGATGGCGACGATGAGGATACCGATCCCGGGGCCCGTCAGAGAAATAAGGGCGATGGCTAGCAGAATCGTCGGGATCGACATAAGGCCATCCATGAAGCGCATTGCGATATTATCGAAGCCGCGGTTGTAGCCGGCGATGACACCGATCAGAAGACCGCCCAAAGCCGCGCCCGCCGCCGACGTCAATCCGACTATTAGCGAAATCCGGGCGCCGAACACCGTTCGTGCAAACACGTCACGGCCCAGATTGTCGCTCCCGAACCACATGTCAGCTGAGGGCGGCTGAAGGCGTTTGAATGGATCCATGTTCGATGGATCGCCGGCGTAAAGTGGGGCAGCGAGCGCCAGAATGATCAACAGCGCCAAGAGGCCGCCGCCTACAAGGACGAGCGGATGCCGACGTGCCAGACGGGGAAGATCAGATATTCCCAGGCGGCCCATGGGGACGTATTCGACTGGTGCTGAGAGGAGCTTCATAATCAGTACCGGATGCGGGGGTCGACAAGGGTGTAGGAAAGATCGACCGCGAGATTGATAAGGACGTACAGACCCGAAACCAGGATAAGCACACCTTGAATGATTGGATAGTCGCGGTTGTTGATTGCATCGACCACCAAACGACCGACACCAGGTATGTTGAACACCGTTTCCGTGATGACGACACCGCCAATTAGACCGGCGAAACTTATGCCGATCACCGTTAGGATCGGGACACCCGCATTCTTCAAAGCATGATGGAAAAGCACGGCATAGGGCGACGCGCCCTTGGCCGCGGCGGTTCGCATATAGTCTTCCGACAGTACGTCCAGCATGCTCGCCCGCGCGATCCGGGCGATGAAAGCAATGTAGGGGACGCTCAAAGTCACGGTCGGCAGGATCAGGTGCACAAGCCATGGTCCGAAGCCGTGGTCAATCGGCTGGTATCCTTGAACCGGTAGCCAATGTGTTGTGATAGCAAACAAGTATATGAGAATGAAGCCAACGACAAATACCGGGACAGAAAAACCAAGGGTCGCAAAAGCCGTCAGGAAGCGATCAACAAGACCGCCAGCTCGCCATGCCGCAATGATGCCAAAGGAGACTCCTATGATGATTGAAAGGGTCATCGTCCAGATCGAAAGGGAAATGGTAGGCTCCAGCCGCTGCGAGATCAGCTCAAGAACAGGCCGCCCCGTGAAAATTGAGGTCCCGAGATCGCCACCGAGGATGCTGAGCGCCCAATGCACGAACTGAACGGGCAGCGGCTGATTGAGACCTAACTGTTCGCGAATGCCGGCGATCATATCTGGCGTGGCCCTAGGGCCGGCGATGATGTCGGCCGGATCGCCGGGCGCGAGCCTGAGAAGCAGGAAGACGAAGATGCCGACCATCGCCATGACCGTGACGGTCGAGACCATTCGGCGAAGTATGTAGGCAGCCATTGGGCCCTTAGACCTTCTGCATGATGAGGTCGCGTCCAGAGATTCTCAAGTTCCGCACCCCTCTCGTATTCGCGACGCGGTCAATCGGCACCTATTAGTTCGGTCGGCACCGCGAGAGAGGCTTTCGATCTCGAAGTGACTCAGACGTCCCGTTCTCCCCACGAATGACTTTGTCGGGAGACGCCATTTTCGAAACGATAGCACCTACAGAGGTAGGTTTGAGCCAAAATGCGGTCAATTGCTGAACTGCTACCCCCAGAAAGCGACCTTATTTGATACGCCTCAGCCTTTTTCCGGGCGCACGCCGCAACCGGATCGCATACGCATGGGCCGTTTCCCTAGGCGCAGGGTCCGTTAGGGAGCGTCGCGTTTGATCATCCCACTTGATCCCGTTGAGAATCGTCGACCAGCGGTTCCAGACTTCAGCGTTGCTTGCCGATAGCTGTCCGTCATTGGCAAACGATGTTTCCATCGCAGCATGCCGATGACGATCTAAGAGTCCTGTCTGATTGGGGTCGTTTTAGTCAAGATGCTCCTGCACTTTTTTCTGAACCGTTCGGGGGGTCACTCGCTTCTCTTCGCGCTCAGCGCTTGGGCCGCCGCATGATGGGGTCAGGAGAGCGAGGCGTCTCAATCTGGTTCACGACCTTGCTGCGCTTGGGCCGGCAGGTTCGGGACTCTCAACGAGATCGCCTCCCCCATCGTCCCCAAGGAACGATCCCGGCATCGCCCTTTCGGGCGAAGCTTTGTTTCGTGTTGCTTGCTCCTCGATCTGTCTCAGTTCACGCGGCCAGGTAAACAGGCTCCTTTCCAAAGCGGAACTCGGTCGCGTCGGCCCACATGCGATGCAGAATGATGGCCAGTTTGCGGGCGACCGCAACCCGGGCTCGTGCCATGCCGCGCCGCCTGGCGATGTTCATGCCCCATGCTTTGAGGCTCGACCACTTCTTCGATCGCACCAGCAGTGTGTGGGCCGCCTCATAAAGCGCGGTGCGTGCAAGTTCGTCGCATCGGGCTGACCCTTCCGTGGACGTCGGTTTGGCCGGACTGGTAGCGTGCCGGCGTCAGTCCCAGATGCGCCCCACCGCCTGCGACGAGCCGAACCGCTCAGGCCGGTCGATCGTGGCCCGGAAGGCGAGCGCGGTGATCGTCCCGACGGGGCTGGAGAGCGCGCCGGGCGGAGAACCCTTACTTCCAGTATCTGACCGGCGAGACGTTCTTTTGCTATACGCTGGCGTTTGACCGCTCCTCGATGACGGGTTGGCGCAGCCGTATGGGCAAGGAGCGGATCGTGGCGCTGTTGCAGGAGAGCCTCAGCCTTGCGGTCAAGACCGGGGCGATGAACCCGGCCGACACGCGCCAGGTCATCGTCGACCCGACCGTGCAGCCGAAGAACGTCATGTTCCCGACCGACGCCAAGCTCATCCACCGGGCGCGCGAACGGCTGGTGCGGCTGGCCAAGAGGAAGGGGCTCCATTTACGACGCCAGAGCTATGTGCGGGCCGGCAAGCTGGCGCTGATCAGCCATCAGCGCTATGCCCACGCCAAGCAGTTCAAGCGGGCGAACAAGGCGCTGCGCAGGCTCAAGACCTATCTCGGCCGGACCATTCGCGACATCGGTCGCCAGATCGCCGGCGATGCGGGGCTGGACGCGCTCTTCAAATGGCCGCTCTACCAGGCGGCCACCGTTCTCCAGCAACGCCAGCGAGCCAACCTTCCGTTGCACAGATCGGCCCGGACTTGACGCCAGGGGCTCATCATGACTTCCTCGCAGAGAACGACGAAGGCGTCCGTTATGTTGGTTATCGGAAGACTCCCAATTCTCTGCCCACCTCAGTGAAGGCCTCAACGGCACGGTCAACATCCGTACTGGAATGCGCGGCAGACATCTGCGTGCGGACACGCGCCTGTCCCTTTGGCACGACGGGGAAGGAGAACCCGGCCACATAGATGCCGAGCTGGAGCATCCTCTCGGCCATCTGCTGCGCGAGGCTCGCGTCGCCCAATAACAAAGGGATGATCGGATGGTTCGCGCCAGCCAGGATGAAGCCTGCCTTCGACATCTTCGAGCGGAAGCGGTCGGCATTGGCATAGAGCATTTCGCGCAGCGCATCGCCTTGTTCTAACAGATCGAACACCTTCAGCGACGCCCCTGCAATGGCAGGCATCAGCGTATTGGAGAACAATACGGCCGGGAGCGCTGGCGAAGCCAGTCGATGACCTCGCGCTTGCCTGCTTGTAACCGCCCGAGGCGCCGCCGAGCGCCTTGCCGAGCGTGCCGGTGATGATGTCCACCCTGCCCTCGACGCCGCAATGCTCCGCCGAGCCGCGTCCATGCTTGCCGACGAAGCCGACCGCATGACTGTCGTCGACCATGACCATGGCGCCATATTGTTCCGCCAGGTCGCAAACCCCGCCGAGATTGGCAATGATGCCGTCCATAGAAAATCCGCCATCGGTTGCGATCAATTTGAAGCGGCTGCCCCTCGGCCTTCTTCCACTGTTTTTCCAGCACTTCCATCGGAAGCGCCTGGCCTTTGAAAGCCTTACGCCGTCAATGATCGAGCGCATCGGAAAATAATGGCGTCTTCCTCGCCGAGCAGCGTCTCGAACAAACCAGCGTTGGCGTCGAGACAGGATGAATAAAGGATCGCATCTTCCATCTTTAGGAATGAGGAGATGCGCCTCTCGACTTGCGTGTGCACTTCCTGAGTGCCGCACATAAAGCGGACCGACGCCATACCATATCCATACCGATCGAGCGCGTCCTTAGCCGCCTTCCTTAGACATTCATTGTCAGCGAGACCGAGATAGTTGTTGGCGCAGAAATTCAGTGCCCTGCTGCCATCTGCGAGTTCGATCTCGGACGACTGCGTCGACGCGATGACGCGCTCGGATTTGTAGAACCCCCCGGATTTAAACGGCCAGCCAGTTCCGCAGACAAATAGGCAATGAATTCGTTGATCATCGGCAACTCCGCAGGAATGGCATAAAGTACGTCCAACACAAGGCCAAGACATCAGCGCGGTTTGGACGGTGATCATCGAGTGGTAGCGGCTGTCGATTCGCTCAACCCGCGCGCCACGACGCAAACGACGTAGCAGCTCCGGGCCCATCATATTCCACAGGGATTGTGACGCCGAGCAAACGGCTTACCAATTCGCGGATGTACTCCCACGGAGCGCGGCCCGACCTCGGCGACGCAGAAATTTGCCGCCCCATCGCGGTTCTCGATCGTCTTCCGACTGCAGGTCTCCCGGTAGCAGGAGACGTCGGCCTGCATCGAGCGGGCTTCTTAATACAGTGCGGCGCCGTGAGGAAGCGAGCCTGCTCGATTTTCGGGAGCTTGCGTGACCACAGCTCATCGCCATCGTCGCGAAGCTGCTCGCAAAGACGCTGTCGCATGGCTCATTTTCGATCACGGATAGATGACAGCAGTCGACCATGCCGGATCATCGTGCTTTCGCCAGTAGAGATCCATCAGCCGGCGAGTGACGGATCCGACCTGCCCATTAGAGATCGCGGCGTCGTCGATGCGCGTGACGGGCATAATGCCGCCGGCAGTCGAGGTGATGAAAACCTCGTCAGCCCCTTTGATCTCAGCACGACTAATATCAGCAGCCGTGGCCGACAATCCAATCTCGGCGCAAAGCTCGAACACAGTCTGGCGCGTGATGCCCGGCAACACCCCAAAAGCGGGAGTCCTCAAGGATCCGTCCTTTACAACGAACACATTGAAGCCGGGCCCTTCCGCGATGTGCCCGTTCGTATTCATGAGCAGCGCTGTCTCCGCTCCGCTGTCGTAGGCATCGAACAGGCCCTTCACGAGATCAAGCCAATGATAATTCTTGATCAACGGATCGACGGATTTAGGCGGGATACGGACGGTCTCGCTGATCGCGACATGTAAGCCTCTTTCCAACTGCTCCTTGCTGGCGATCGATCCAAAGGTAACAGCAAACGCGATGAAGCGGTTCTCCGCCTGGCGGGGATCGCGGCTGAATGTCGGCGACGAACCGCGCGTGCAGATCATCTCCACGTACGCCGATCTGTGCCCCGACAAAGCGACGCAATTTGTCAGGATCGCCGCTATTTTCTCCCGATCGTAGGGCAGCTTCATTCGCAGCCGTTCCACGCTCCCAAAGAAGCGGTCAAGATGCAAATCCAACCGGAAGAACCTGCCATTCCAGACGTGCACAGTGTCGTAAGTGGCGTCCGAGTGCAGGAAACCCCAATCGAGCACGGAGATTTTGGCCTCGGACATCGGCAGGTATTGCCCATCCATAAAAGCGGCCCCGTGCGGATAGCGCCGTTCATCGACGTAATGCTCGTTCACAGCTGAAAGAACAGGCAAGATCTGTGTCATCGGGGTCGCCATTCTTTTTCCTATCGGGACGGTTACTTTGCCTGCGTCAAACGATCGGGCAACTCACACCGTCGTCGCGCAGGATCGACTGCACCCTCTACGTCGCACAGTTGCATAGGCGAAAAAGCTCAATCTGATGCTGGACGCGCAATGACGGTTTCAAAACGTAGCCCGGAGTGATGGCTCCAGCGCAGCGCGTCCAAGTCTACACCGTTACCCGGGGCTCGAACTTGACACGATCAAGCGCGATCATGCTCTGAAATTTTCGGACATTGGCATTGGTATAAAGCTTTGTCTTGACGAAGACGTCAAAGCCTTCGACGTCCTCAACAGCCACGATCAGCACAAAGTCGGCGTTGCCGGTAACCATGTAGCACTGGGTAACCTCTTTGGCCGCGCGCATCGCGCGCTTGAAATCGTCGACGAGGTCAAGACGCTCACGGTCCAACTCAACCGTGACAACGACGGTGAGTGATTTGCCGACAGCTTTCGGATCTACCAGCGATATGTCCGCAATGATCACGCGATCAGAACGCAGCTTGTTCACTCGACGCATGCATGACGCTGCCGAGGAACCGACCAATTCCGCCATTTCTGCAAAGGAGAGCCGGTTGTTCTTTTGTAGAGCCGCAAGAATCCTTCGATCTAGGTCATCCATGGAACAATGTCCGTGATTGCAACTTTAACAATCGCCAAAAGTGACGCTAAATTCATTGCATTTTTTTCTACAAAATGAAACAATCAGACCAAATTTCGCCCCGCCGACTGCAAGAATCAGCCGCTGCTACCAAAGACCCATCCAGAGAGTCCGTCTTTGGACCGTGAAGAAGCTCCTTTCCACGGATCACTTCTCGGTCGACGGAACGCTGATCGCGGCCTAGGTGTCGATGAAGAGCCTAAGCCGAAGGACGGTTCGGGCGAAGAGCTGGGGAATGACTCAGGCGAGCCGCCGGCTCAGGGCGGTGGGGCGCAACGGAGCGGACTTCCACGGCCAGAAACGGTCGAGCGAGACGCATGCTTCGACCACCGACCCCCAGGCTCTACCGTAAGGGGCGGGGCAAGGAGGCCAAGCTCTGCTTCATGGGGCACGGGCTGATGGAGAACCGCTATGGCCTGCTGGTCGAAGCCTGCCTGACGCTGGCCGACGGACATACCGAACGAGTGGCCGTACTGGACATGATCGAACCGCGTGCCGACCGGCCGCGGGCGATCACGCTTGCGCCGACAAGGCCTATGACGCGGAGGACTTCATCAATGAGTTGCGTTCGATGAGGGTGACGCCGCAGAAAACGAACGGGCGCCGTTCAGCGATCGACTGGCGCACGACGCGGCACGGCGGCTATGCCGTCGGCCAGCGCGTCAGAAAGCGCATCGAAGAGGCGTTCGGCTGGATCAAGACCGTCGCCGGGCAGGAGAAGACCAAGTTGCGCGGACGCGACCGCGTCGGATGGACCTTAACCTTCGCTGCCGCCGCCTATATCTGGTGCGGCTGCCGAAGCTCCTGGCGGTGCCGGCATGGCCGCCCGCGGGCTGCCAACGGGCCGCTGGCGGATCATCGAAGCCGATCTGGGATCGCCGCTACCTGAACCTCAGCGGCCCCGCTATGATCACCATCGGCGGCGACAACAACGGCGAAATCGCCTTTGGCGCCCTGCAAGCCGGCCTTGATCTCAGCTACAGCCCCTCAATAGTTCATTTCACATGGGGCGGATGTGACGAGATGGACGAAGTCACCTCGCCTCGCTCAGTTCGATGACGACGACGATCATGTTATCCTGTTCGAGAGCAGTAACGGACCGGCTTGCGTCAAAAGACGGCCACATGGGGCGCCTCCTTCGGAAGAGTTGGTTCTAACGATGCCGAAAGATGCCACACCCTCGCCGCTCACCCATGGTGGGTTTTTGCAAAGCGATTGGCCCGTCGAATTTGATCGGCGGCAGAGGCATTAGTACGACGGATATGCGGTGCAGGAGGCAGGACTTAAACGTCGGTCAACAATCTCTCATCCGCGGGTCGAGCCGCATGACCTTGTTTCGTTTGGGGCTTCCTCTGTCTAGATGGCGAGCATCAAAGGCTCATAGTGGACACGAGGGCTCCCCGGCATTGTCCTGCCCCCAGCGCCGCATAACGCGCCGAGGCTGATGTGGTGTTTGCGATCTCCTCTGCTGGCTGTCTGTCAAGTCATGGTCACGCCGTCCTTGGCGCTGATTGAACCGTGCAGGCGATCGACCAGATGAAGCCCACCATCTCGCGTGCGATGGCGATATTTACGACGTTGGCGTTCTTGCCGCGCGCGCTCAGCCGACGGTATCGGGCACAGAGTCGAACCTGCGCTTTCCACCCGATGTCGCGAATGATTTTTGGCAGCGCCTCGATCCGGTCGACCTTGTGACGGCCGATGCGCGGCTTCATTCGGTATGCCCAGGCGCCTTCGACCAGCGCACGCCGGGCATGGCTGTTACCGGTTTTTGTAATGCCGGTATGTCGGATCGTCTCACCGCTTGATTGCTCGCCTGGCACGAGACCAAAATAGGCCATCAGCTGGCGTGGATTCGAGAAGCGTGTGAAGTCGCCGACTTCCGCGACCAACACCACCGCATTGATCAGTGCGATCCCCCGCATCGCCTGCAACGCGTCAACAACTGAGCGCAGATTCCATTCGGGAAGAAGGCAGGATATCTGTTCCTCGACCCGCTGCAGGCGCCGTTCCGCATCCATGACGGCATCGACATAGTCCTGAAATGCGATCTGCTGAGCGGGGTGTTGAAAGGCCAGGGTCGACAGCCATCGCCGGTAAGCCATTCGCCACGCCGTCCCTTGCCCATGCTTGCGGCCGTGACGCAGCAGAAAGCCTTGAAGATGTTGACGCGTACGCGTCACGATCTGTCGCACGACGCTGCGCAGCCGGATCAGATCGCGCATGGCTTCGTGATCGGCGTCAGGCACCCAAACCGACGTCAACTCTCCAGCGCGATGAAGACGGGCCAGCATGGTGGCGTCGCGACGATCTGTCTTTACCCGATCACCAGGCTTCATCGGAATCAGCGACGGCGCCACTACGTCGCACCGATGGCCGAGGCTTGTGAGTTGTCGATAAACGCCATAACCACAGGGTCCGGCCTCATAACAAAACGCCAGCGGCCTGCCGGGACGCCCGAGACGGTCGCACAACTTGCTAATCGCACCAGGATCATTGGCAATCTCGCCAAGGTATTCGACCACCCCAGAACGTCCGCTCTCCGCTACGGCAATTGAGATCCGTTCTTTGTGAATATCCAAGCCAACAAATCGGGTATGTTCCATAAGGCCCGTCTCCTATGCATGAGGCTCTGTACCGGTCACCCGGCTTAACCCTCGTACCGTTGCATATCGGATGACGGGCCACCCTCAGGCCCAGCAATCATAGGGACTAATCGTATTCGCGGGCTCTCGCATTCCGGGCGGCAGTTCGCCAACCTTACAATGTCGATAATCAGTCGGCGCCGCAACGCGAGGAAGGAGAACTGCTATGACGAAGTCTGCGGCCCTCGATGTCTCGATGGAACAGACCGCCATCTGCGTGTTCGATGAGAATGGTAAGAAGATCGCGGGAGGGAAGTTCCCACCGATCTGCGCTATTGCCGACTGGCTGGCCGGGAAGGCTGAGGGGCTTGTTAGGACCGGCATGGAAACCGGCTCGCTGGCTGTCTGGCCTTAGGCCGTAGACTCATAAGCGCGAAGCCACAGTCGCATTGAGGCGAGTTGGATCATGGCGAGGAAGTTGGCTGCCAGTTTGTCATACCGTGTAGCGACACGGCGGAAATGTTTCAGCTTGGAGAAGAAGCGCTCGATCAGGTTTCGCTCGCGATAGAGGCGCTTGCTGAAGCAAGGTTTCCACTTCCGGTTCCGCTTGGCGGGAATGTTGGGCGTCGACCCGCCTGCTGGATCAACTCCCGGATACGGTCGGCATCGTAGGCCTTGTCGGCCAGGACGATACTGCGCGGGCCGAGATGGTCGAGCATCGATCGGCGATCTGCCCATCGTGCGTTTGTCCCGCCGTCAGGCCGAGCCGGATCGGGAGTCCTTGTGCGTCGACGACGACGTGGATTTTGGTCGTGAGGCCATCATCTCGATTACTTGCCACAAGCGGCGGCACTCGCGCTTGATCTCGTTTTTCAGGCAGGGCGGCAGATCCCGCCCGTCAGCCGTGCGCAGCGTCTCGAGCTGCTCACGCCAGTCCCGTCTGGCTGGCTTGAAGTCGCGGATGCCTTGGGTCATCAAAAGCCCCTTGATGCGGCTCGCTTTCCGCAGGTAAGCGACCGTGATGGGGTTCGATCAGGAGTGGTCGGAACTGGGCCCGGCGCCATTCATTGCCACCAGCAGCAAGCGCTCCCAGAGGTATTGCCATGGTAACCTTGATGGAGCGCGATGATATGCCGGCGGCGACCTTCCCCCTTCTCGACGAAATACTGGCGCATCATCTTCAGCGTAGCATCGCTTCCGACCCCCAGCTGACGAGATAGGCGTAATCGATCCATCCGGCAAGTCGGCGACCTGGCGACCAGCAAGCTGCTCGGCGATTTCCGTGGTGAAGAATGCCGTATGATTTTGTCGAGTTGAGCGTGCAGCGCCGCGAGCACCTCCGGATGACTGCCCAATACATGACACAGCGGCTCCACCGGAGGCGTCGATGTATCCTAGGCCGTCGGCGTCAAATAGTTCGATACTCCGCCCGCCCACTACGCTTCTCGCCCCATATTAACCACTCGCCGGGACACGACCCGTTGCCAGTGCAAGGTGCCAGTACCATTGGACGTTGTCCAACATCCTCTCCTAGGTGGCTTGGTGCTTCTCAATGAGTTCTTTCACGTTCTGTTTGCGGTGCATCTCAGCGTGCGCCCAGCGCTTCCGCATGTCCTCGCATTTGAGCTGCATATCCCGGAAGAGCGTTTTTGCTAAAGAAACCTGGTCGTCAGTTGATTTCTTTCCGGGTCCTCCTCCGAACTGCAGAGCATCCCTACACTCTTCAAGACTCGCCGGTAACACGCCAGCGAGTTGGCTGGCCAGCTCGCTTCGGCGCTCCGCGGGGCTGCTATCCTCAGACAGTCGTGCGGTGACATCGCGAATCAAGCTGTGGGCGTTCCTGAAAGGAACGCCTTGCGACGCCATCCTTTCGGCGGCGACGACCGTCATCGATGACCCGTCTTCCAAATGTTCGCGCATAGACTGCACGTTGAAAGACATGAACTTTACGATGAGCGATGTGAGGGTCATGGCCCGCTTAAGGGCATCCTCCGCAAGTTTCAGAGGAGAGCAGCCGTAGTTGCTTGCCTCGATCGAGTTGCTGAAAGGCGCTTTGCAGGTAACCGTTGCCGCAGAAACGTATGCGCCAATTACGGTGCTTGCCGATCCCTTAATGTGTTCAAGCAGAAAGGGATTCTTCTTTTGGGGGAGCATTGAAGAGCCGCCGGCAAGATTGTGAGGGATCTCGACGAGGGCGAACTCCCGCGTCGTCCAAACCTGCAGGTCCTGGGCCACACGACTGAGCAAGATTGAAACCCCAACGAAGACTGAAAGTCCCTGCAGGTGATGATCGCGGCTCGCGACCGCATCAAGTGAGTTGAACGACGGAAATTCGAATCCCAAAAGACCTGCGGTTTGCAGGGGATCTATAGGAATGCTGGTGCCTCCGCCCGCTCCGGCCCCCATAGGGCAATTCCTGATGTCATCCAGCAGGGAATGGAGGCGCTGGCGCTCCCGCCCCAGAGCGAAGAAGACGCCAAGCAGGTAGTGCCCTGGCGACCCAGGGAGTGCGATCTGGTATTGACTGTACAGGGGAGCCACAAGTCCCGATGCCTCTTCCGTTCGCTGAAGGAGGGCATCCTGTAAAATACCTATTTCTCGCGAAATTGAACACGCCGCTTCCCGAAAAGCCAGGAGAGAAATGGTCGCGTTTAAGTCGTTGCGGGACCTAGCGAGATGCAGCCAGCCGGCCTTTTCCGGGCCAACTCTGGCGGCAAGTTCGGCCTCATAGGCAAGGTAGAGGCCACGCGGCGCATCGCGGCCCTCCAAAGACTGAAAGCCCTCGTCCTGGAGGTCCAAGATGTGCTTGAGGAGATCGGCAGCGGCTGCCTGGCTGATCAAGCCCTGATCGGCGAGCATCACCAGATGTGCCTCGTCTATGGTCGCTTGGTGCTGCAGAAGGTGGCCATCGCGCGCGATTTCGATAGGCGGAGCGAGCAGCTTCATCGCTTCAGGATGGAGGTTCCACCCGCCCTCGCTTGACCCAGCGACTTGCGTGTTGGCCGTTTCGTCAGTAGGTGTCTCGATTTCGATTACAATTGAATCGATCATCCGTTGCGCTGCCGCGACGGCGGCATTTAGTTCATCAGACACGCCTATGGAGTAGGCTACGCGGTCTCTGAAGTCGCCATTAATTTTAACTTCCACTCCCTCAGATTTCAGAAGACCTGCCTCGGGTGTTGTCGAGTCTGGATTTCGAGAAAAGCCGAGGCGTTTGAGCTTGCCGGATTTATGAACGAGTTGGAAACGGATGGCTCCCGCCCTAGCGCTCGCGTGTGGAGGCGTGAACCCTTCTCCCGCGTAAAGTCTAATCACCATGTCGAGGACTGACGTGCCCAAGGCGTGCGAGAGCATGACTGGAATCATTCCTCCAGCCAGCCTGGGATTGACCTCGATGATGACGGGCCCCGACTCCGCTATCACGAACTCCACATGAGCCGGTCCGAAATTTAGGCCCAGAGCCGACACCGCGCGTGCGGCATAAGAAGCCAATTGCCTGAGGGATGGCTCCGGAAGCTGGGCCGGGAAGTCGTGCCCTACCTCTACGAAGCAGGGAGGCGGGCCTTTGTGCTTGGCAAGAATTCCAAGACAATGCAGCGTCCCATCGTACGCAATTATCTCTGCAGAGTATTCCTTACCCTCCACATACTGCTGGATCAGGATGTCTGGGCTGGGCAGATCAACTTGATCGAGCAGCGCGCCCCTTGCACTCTCAAACGCCTTGATGGCGGCGGCGGCGCTGTCGCACAACCTCACGCCGCTACTACCACTGCCGGACACTGGCTTGACGACCACCGGCAGAGTGGCTTGGGCAAGAATATTCTCGATATCTCTGACGGAAGTGACCAGACGTGTTTTAGGGATCGTGATTGATTGTCGCCGCAATTCGACCGCCTGCTTCCATTTGTTGCGGCATGTGGCTATAGCCTCCGAATTCGCTGCTGGTCGCCCTATCGCCGTCGCGACACGAGACGCTGCTTCCACAAAATAATCCGACGATGAGTATATACCTGCCACCCTGCCTAATTTGGCGGCGACCCCGATGAGTTCATCCGGGCTGCGGGTCTCAGCTTCGATCACTTGGGCGACAGAGCCCTTAAGAAACGGATAGCGCGCAGGATCGCGCGTCACGAGATAGGGCTCAAAGCCGAGGACTCGGGCCCGCTTCATCAACAGTTCGCCAGTGCCCGTTGTGTTGCTTTCCACGAAAAGGAAGCTACCTCGGTTCATGACGCGTCCTCCAGAACGTTTAGGACAGCTTCCCGGCTTCTCCGCTCCCAGAGATATCGGTTCCATGGTGGGACAGCGGTCGAGGGGTGATTTTCTGTTACCGGCGCGTCCAGCAGAGCCCCTTGATGTAGACATTCGTGCTGCTCGAGCCACTCGTGGTCGTAAACAGCGTCGACGTAGCGGTGGCCTTCATCAGGACATATCACGACTAGGGTCTCTCCCGGATATTGCCGAGCACGCCAGCGCCCCACGATGTAGCTCGCTCCGGATGTCGGACCGGCGAAAACGGCATGCCGCTCGTGGAGGGTTCGCGTTGCAGCAATTGCGAGCGGAGCCGAGACGAGATGCACCTCGTCATACAGTTCATGCCTCACGTTCTTGGGGACAAGACTGTTCCCAAGCCCCCGTAGTTTGCGTTCGCCGTCCCGTTGCCCAAAAATGACGCTATTGAAGGTGTCCACTCCAATCAGGCGCGCGCCAGGGGCTTTTTGGCGGAGGCGCTCTATCGTTCCGCAAGTAGAGCCGCCAGACCCCACAGAACCGACCAAAGTTACGTCGGCGTCCAACATCCCCGATATCTGGTCGGCGAAGAGCCCATAAGCTGCGGGATTGTCGGGTGTTTCGTACTGCTGGGGCCAAAAACAATAATGGCCCAACTGTCTGATCCTAGCGTCTAATGCATCAAGGCGGCTTCTTTGATACCCACCCTCCTTCGCCTTTTCAGTTATTATGAACACTTCGGCTCCCAAGGAGTTCAGCCGGTTTTCCAGGCCTCTGTCCATCACTGGGTCGGTGAAGATTTCCAGCTGGAATCCGCGTTCCCGGCAAACTACGGCCAAACCAAGTGCGAAGGTTCCACTCGAAGTCTCGAGAACTTTCATTCCGCGCGTCAAATTTCCT
The DNA here is from genome assembly GCF_030323245.1 of Mesorhizobium sp. C372A. NCBI lineage: Bacteria > Pseudomonadati > Pseudomonadota > Alphaproteobacteria > Hyphomicrobiales > Phyllobacteriaceae > Mesorhizobium > Mesorhizobium sp. C372A. The sequence continues at coordinate 388,364 of NZ_CP100475.1, forward strand.
CTATCTAACGCTTTCTCAATAATGTACTTCGCGGGAAGAAGCTTCATGAACGCGAACTGCGCAAGATAGAGGTTTGTCTCACATCTAATGATGCTGGGGAGCGCATAGGCATCAGAATAGCCAGAGAATGGGAGGAGTTTACGGGCAGCGAGCATCTTTCCTACCTCACTGGCAGCCAGTCATGGTTAGATATACTTTCGGCGAGTTGTCGAACGGCGATACATGGGCGATTACGGACCGAAGCTTCCGTGGGAAGTCAGCCGCCATTCGATCAAGCAGGATTCCGATCATTGTGCCGCTGTGCGCGACTATGACGCCGAGCGCGCCAGTGTCCTCGGATATATTCAACATCGAGTTCAGATGCTTCTTTGGAGTCCGCTCCTGATGCAGGAGAGCACTGGCTGTAGCAATTCTGCCTATCGTGGCCGTGTCGCCGCGCGGAATTGCTACGCTGGCGCGGTCGAGTAATTCCTGATACCCTGCTCTGTGAGAGGCGGAAATTTCACCGCGCCGTTGATCATAATCGATAGTTTCGACGATCCCTCCTTCATCAATACCAACGATTGCAAGAGGCGGCATTTGCCCGAGGAAGGAGAGAGGGCTACATGCTCGCTGCTGATAGGCGACCACGCCAGGGTACATCACCCCGTCAGACGGCTCAATCCTGGCCATTAGCTTCTCGATAAACGATGTCCGGACTCTGCGCTTGAAGCTGGACGCGATTGATCGTGCAGTCGCAACGAGATCCGCGGACGAGCTCGCCAGCCCTTTGCCTTCCGGGAGCTCAGATTCCAAAAGGAGAATTCCTCCCGAGACGCCGAGCGCAATCACGAGATTCTCAGCCAGTCGTTTTGCTTTGACTTTATGTGATGGATAGACAGTGACAGATTGTGTGCCTACAATCGGCACGAAGTGAGCTCGCGCAAAAAGCGCGATGGGCATCGTGACCAAGAAGTGAAGGTCCCGGGGAACGGAGCCCAGTGGTAACTGGCCTTGCAGCAACTCGCCGAATGTGCCGCAACAGAGAGCGTCCCTGGGATGAGCCCTTGGCTGTTGCCCTTTCGCGGGGATAATCTGGGCCGAGTCTGCGCCATCGAACGTCTGGTGATACATATATAGTCTCCAAACTTCATCATTGGCCGCTTCGAGAAGTTCTCTGGTCGACACGCTCGCCCCGCTTCCTGGAGGACCGATTGGATGGGTAGAATTTTGGATCGCCATATCACTTCCCGTCAGGGTCGATGCGAGACACGAATCGGATCATCGGCAGATGGGCTCGCGCCTAACTCGGTATACGTCCGATACCTCCAGGTTCCTCACTTCAGACTTTGAGGGAACTTAGCACAGTTAGCGGTTTTGAATTGCAAAGCTTCCGTGAAGTTACTTGCATGATCTGTTGCAAGACCGTGGATGGTGTTAAATGGAGCGCCTCAGCGCGATTTTCGCGCCCTCTACATCATCGCGGTCACCCGCGCCAGATGCCTGTCATCGATGTCTTACCCGCCCGGATCACTGCGTCCCCCTCCACGGGGTGACGATGCAAGTCTCCGCGGAACGGCCGATCGCCGCCCTTGAAATCGCGCTTTGGCCGCTCGCCATCGGCCGCAACCGGCCGATCGCCGCGCGGTGCATAAGGCTTGCGCGGCCCCTCGCGCTTTTCATACGGCTTGCGTTCACCCTCGGCCGCCATGCAGATAGAGACTGTAGAGCGGGCTGCCGCGGAACAGCACGACTTGTCCTGCGCCGCTCTCCAGCGTAGCGTCACAAAACCGGTGCGCGAGCGATGGCTAGGTGTATTATCCCAAGTTTTAATGGTGCATTGTTTTCCTTGGAATGGAAGGATGAACTATGGCCCAGGTACTGCACGGGCGCGCCACGGCGCAGGCGACGGTATCAGAATCGCTGGGGATGGAAAGCGGTGTCATCGAAGCCGCCTTGATTGCCACGTGGCGCAGGCGGCGTCCTGCTAAAGACCAACAAGATCTATAAGGTGTTGGTGCTTGCGCTGCTCGTTGGGGGCGAGTCGCGCGTGTGCGAGATGGTCAGGGCTCGAGGGCCAAGGAGGACGCCCCAGCGCATCGGCTGTGAACGCGAGGAGGCTGCGAGTTCTCGCAAGCGAACGAAGCACCTGCCCGGCATTCGCCACGCCCCACCGGCCGACTGTCTGTTCGGGACTGCCAGGCCCTTAACGTAGTCCGGCCCCTATTGCATAGAGTGCACCTCTTCTCCGGTCACTCCGATCCCCACCGATGGAGCGATGCCACTCAATGATTCTCCTAACGTACGGATCAGAATTTCCAGGATGCGAAGTTATTGCAGAAGTGACATACCTGCCTTTCCCCTCACTATATTGGCGCCGTCTTACAATTTTATTATGCCGGCGCTGGCCGCCTTGATGGCGGCGACCGTTCTGTTAGCGACGTCCAATTTTTTTATCACATTCTTTATATGGAAATTTACTGTATTGGTCGAAATTTTCAGAATTTTTCCTATTTCCCACGAAGATTTTCCTCTGGCCACCCACAAAATGCACTCCTTCTCCCTTTGCGAGAGACTAGCTGGCTCTTCGTTGCCACTCGAATTCGCGAACCCGACGATTCTGAGGTGAAAGTGTAACGCTGCGAGCTCCAAGTATGTGATAGATATATTTTGCAACTCTCGGTCGCAACTCTGAGCGAAACTGACGACTGCAAGGCCACCGTCGGGGCGGTGCAATGGAATGCTAATGCCCGATCTTACACCAAACGTCGCAGCCTCGTCGAAAACGCGACGTTCGGCTTCTGTCGTATTTGAGTCGTTGTACACGTCGCTCCAACGAAAGGCGCCAGTCCGCTTTCGGCTTGTCTTAATGATGGGATCTATTTTTTCGTAGCCCATATCGAAATAACGTTGCTGCCATTCATTAGGATAATTCAGCATGACTGCAGGATCGCGCCGGACCGGCATTAATAATTTCTGATTGGGGTTAAGAAGGCCATATGCGATCCAGGGGCAATCAAAATTCAGGGCAAAAGCACCTACTAAGCCGAACAGCTTTTCCGGTTTAGCGATACCATGAGCCTGGTCGAGAAATCGGCCGAACTCGACCGCAAATGCCTTCTTGGTTGCCACTCGCATATCCGTCGAGGGGACCAAAGAAACCCGGTTGGGAACTCCGATTACCAACTTTCCAAGTTGAGGACCTGCAGTCATCCGCGGGCTTTCATAGTTTCTGTTTAGCCGTAATCGCGCAGTGTGTTCACTGTTGCACAAAGCTGCCGGACTTAGGCCGCCGTACTCGGCAGACGGGCACCCCAATGTCTACTCCAGCCCCGCGCGGCATAAAGTTATTTTATGTTAAGTTCATTGAGTGCTTTGTGAAAGTCATATCATAGTAAAACTCTCGAATAATGCATTGACAGATGTGCTTGAACTGGGTTAGGCCGCTGAGGCTCTTCAGGCGTTTGGCGAAATTGTAGGCGTCGAGGAATGTTGCCAGGTGGGCACGCAGCCGATCATGATTTTCGTAGTAGTAGCGGCGCACGGTGGCTTCCTTGATCGTGCGGTTCATCCTGTCGACCTGACCATTGGTCCACGGATGTTCGGCTTCGTCAGATGGCGATGCGGGCGCAGGCTACGTCGAAGGAATGGGTTCGGAAGATCCCCTTGCGCTCGATGATGGCACTGATCTCGGGGACGCTCCAGCTTGCGCCTTCGGGCACTGTGAAGTGAATGCCGTTGTTGGTGAGAACAGTGCGGATCTTGTAGGGCACCAGTTCGATCAGCTTGCGCAGGAAGTCGGCCGCAACACGTATGGTGGCGCGTTCAGGCAGTTCGGCGAAGTGACAGTCGGTCGGGTGCAGGCATGTATTCGGCCTTTGAGTGCGGCCTGTTCATGCCGCTGGCCCTGATGAAGTCCGTGGATCGGATCCCAGACGGGTAAACGCGCTTTGAGCGGCACCCACTGAGCTTTGTCCGATCCCGGTTCGACCGTCCACCGTCAAACCATCAGCACCTCATCAATCTCTGCGTATCCTCCGCGACTACGTCACGCTGCCGGCGAAGTTGCGAAGCGCTTGCCCGTAGTCATCAGCGCCCAGACGATCCGCGCCATCTTGTTCGCAACAGCAACGGCGACTGTGGTTTTCATGGAATAGGGACCCGTTTGAGGGGTCGTTTTCATGCAAACGGGACCCCCTTAACGCAGGGGCGTGACACTGCTTCCGGTTTAATCGGAGGCATTTGTTTTGGATGTTGGTTGTGGAGACGATTGCAAAGATACGCCGGCTTTCGCTGGTTCAGGGAAATCGATCAAGCAGATCTGCCGAGAATTGAAGGTCTCTCGGAAGGTGGTCCGTAAGGCCCTGCGTTCGGGGCAGACGGAGTTCCGCTACGAGCGCAAGCATCAGCCGTTGCCTCGGATGGGCGCATGGCGCGATGAGCTTGGGCGGCTTTTGGCGACCAATGCGACGAAGCCGTCACGACGGCTGACGACCCGGATTTTTGAGCAGCTTCGCGATCTTGGCTATGACGGCAGCTACAGCTCGGTCTGGCGGCATGCGCCGGCCTTTGAGGAAGAGCGGGGCAGCGCCGCCGCCGATGCGTATGTTCCGCTGATCCTCGCGCCGGGCGAAGCCTACCAGTTCGACTGGAGCCACGAGATCGTTGTCCTGAACGGAGTGACGACGACGGTGAAGGTGGCGCATATGCGGCTGTGCCATAGCAGGATGTTCTTCGTCAGGGCCTAATCCGCGCGAAAGCCAGGAGATGGTGTTCGACGCGCACGATCGGGCGTTTGCCTTCTTCCGGGGCACACATGAAGACGGCTGTGGAGACGATCTTCATCGGCAAGGAGAGGCAATACAACCGCCGCTTCCAGCAGATGTGCGGCCACTTTCTTGTCGAGCCGGTGGCCTGCACGCCGGCGTCGGGCTGGGAGAAGGGCCAGGTCGAGAACCAGGTCGGGCTGGTGCGCGAGCGCTTCTTCACGCCGAGGCTCCGCTTCAAAAACCTGGAGGAACTCAACGCCTGGCTGCTCGACCGATGCATCGCCTATGCCAGGGTACACCGGCATCTTGAACAGGGCGATCGCACGGTCTGCGAGATGTTCGAGGCCGAGCGCGGCAACTTCATTCCCTATGCCGGCCGCTTCGATTGCTTCCACTGCATCCCGGCCTCGGTGTCGAAGACCTGCCTGGTTCGCTTTGACAACAACAGATACTCGGTGCTTTCAAGTGTCGTCGGCCGTCCGGTGGAAATCCACGCCTATGCCGACCGCATTGTCATCCGCCAGGACGGCGTGATCGTGGGGGAACATGCCCGCTCCTTCGGGCGCAGCGAGACGCTGATCCGCGAACTCGCCAACGGCACCTTTGCTGCCGATCAGCGCAACGCCGTTCTGGTGGGCGGAACCGGTACCGGAAAGTCGCATCTGGCGATCGCCATCGCCCGGGCGCTGATCCGCTCCGGCCTGCACGGCCGCTTCTACAATGTCGTCGATCTGGTAATCAGCTGGAAACCGAAACCCACGCTGGCCGCCAAGGCCGTATTGCCGATCACCTGACCCGGCTCGACTTCGTCGTCATGGACGAGCTCGCCTATCTGCCTTTCGCCCAGGGCTGGCGGGCAACTGCTCTTCCATCTGATCAGCAGGCTCTACGAGCGAACCGCGATCATCGTCACCACCAATCTCGCCTTAGGCGAATGGCCGAGCGTCTTTGGTGATGCCAAAATGACCACCGCCTTGTTGGACCGGCTCACCCATCATTGCGAGATCCTCGAGACCGGAAACGCTTCCTGGCGATTCAAAAGCCGCTCTCAAAGATAAAGCCGAAAACGAAAACTCAGCCGCACCCGATCAGGCTGTGCAACCCCGACCAGCTACGCCTGATCGGGTGCTCGCCGTCGTGCCCTTCACACGCCAAAACCAGGGTCCCTTTGGGCGAAAATACGGGGGCCCGATTCCGTGATCATTGACAGGCGACGACATTATAGGCCTTCTTCGTCAGAAGCTCGGCAGCCCAGCGGGTAGGCGCTGCTTTCCTTGCGGCTGAACCTGAGGACGGCATGTGCGCCAACTACAAGCAGTCGGCGGGTATAGGGACCGCCCTGCTTGCTGATCCGACCGAGCCTATCCTTTCCTCCGGACGAGTTCTGTCGCGGCACGAGGCCAAGCCAAGCCGCGAGTTGCCGGCCGGATTTGAACAGGGAGGCGTCTGTCACGGTTGCAACGATCGCGCCGGCGGTGATTGGACCGATGCCGGGGATCGTTTCCAATAGCAGGCTCAGTTCATTCGAGCGGTGCCAGGTTTGAATCGGATGATCGAGTTCACGGACCTTCTCGTGCGCCGCCCGTAGCTGTTCGACCAAGGGAACAAGCGCATCTCGGGCAAGCGGGGGGATAAGCTCGTCATTCTCGTCTTCGGCGAGCCCGATCAGCCTCCGGACGCCGGCAATGCCCTGGCGCGTCACAATCCCGAACTCGGCCAGGTGGCCGCGCAGCGCGTTCACCAGCATGGTCCGCTGTCGGACCAGAAGCTCACGAACTCGATGCAACATCAGCACACTTTGCTTTACTCGCTCTTCACCGGAACGAAGCGCATGGACGGCCGCGTCACTGCCTCGCAGATCGCCTCCGCGTCCGTCACTTCATCTTCTGCCGTTTGACATATGGCTTCACATAGGAGGCTGGCATCAGCCGGATCTTATGACCCAGCCCCATGAAAACGCGGGCCCAGTGATGGCTCATTGCGCAGGCTTCAATGCCGATCAGGAATGCTGGCAAAGACGCGAAGAATACGACGACATCGTCGCGACGCAGCTTCCGGCGCACAACCACCGTGCCCTCCGCATTGAAAGACGTGCTTGGCGACATCCAGACCGATTGCTAACCTTCTCCATGGACGGCTCTGACCTCGACAGCCATTGTGATGCCGGGAGCGGAGGCCGTCCACCACATCAGGTCAGTTTGCCGCGATAGCCAGGACAGGTCAAGCACACGATCAATTCGCGCCAGAATATGATCTTCAGGAACACGCTGCCGAAGCGAGCTTTGGGGGCATCAACGACGGCCAGTATGATATCTTCCCAGAATGATATCTTCCATGCCGCGGTTCTTGAGTTCGTTCATCACCGGCAGCCAGAACTTGGCGCCTTCATTCTGCTGGAGCCACAAGCCGAGCGCCTCCTTGGCACCGTCGGTGCGCACGCCAGCACGAGGCGGATGGCCTTGTTGCGGACCATCCCTTCATCGCGGATTCTGACCCGGCGCGGAAGGGTCCGGCTTCAATGTATTCGTTGTTAAGACGGATTCTAGTGAGTTGAATGTGTCGGTGCTCACCCTCGATCTGCACGTTGCGTGTTTCAGAAATTCGAGGACACCCATTCCGCTAATTCGCGGACAGCGATTTCAGTCATTACGGGACAGTGATTCCGCTAATTCCCGGACAGTTTTCGGGGCGGATATAACGGTCGGTTCTCGGGAGCGCCGTTCTGGCATTTTGCCCTCTCATCATCGGGTTGAGAGGGGCCATGCCAAGACGGAAGCAAGCGAGACGGACGACAGTGAAAGACCTACGATCAATCCTGCGCCTGACGCATGAGCAGGGCCTCTTGGTGCGTGCGGTCTCGGAACGGCTGAAGATCAGCAAGACTTCGGTTTCGACCTATCTGTTGCGGGCACGTGAGGTTGGCGTCTCGGACTGGCCGCTGCCTGGCCGCGCACGGGATTGGCGGCCTGTTGTGCGCTGAGCGTTGCGGAGGAGATATAATATCTGGCCTCGATACGGCATCGATCCTTGAGTTCGATATGCGCGGCGACGCGGACGATCGAAGCGGCGGCGGGCAGGCGCAATTCGTCGGGGAAGCGGCGGGTGCCGGAGAGCCAATCGGTTTCGCCGCTGAGGGTGACGGTGCGCTGCTCGACGCGGCCATGGGCCTTGCCGAGATCGGTGGAGTGATCGAGTCTGTCGGCGGGCGCGTCGGCGAAATAGGCTTCGATCTCGCTCCTGATCGTGGGTTGGTTGGCCTTGACGGCGAGCAGGTAGTCGGCGCCGGCGTCGCGGATTGCCGCGGCGACGGTGGCATTGGTGACGATGCATCGTTGGAGACGAGTGCGCCCTTGAGCCGTCATCCTTGCCTAGTCGCTCCAGCAGGATGGAGATGGCGGTGATCTCGTTGCTCTTGTCGGTGACGGCTTCCTGGCCAAGTACGAGGCGCGCGCTGTGGTGGCGAAGTGGGGTCTTGTCGGCGCTCCTGTCGTGGCTGCGGCGCGAGGTCTTGCCGTCGATGGCGACGAAGTCGGGCTTATCCGGCCAGGTCTCGCGGACCCAGGCACTGAAAGCGGCCGAGAACAGGGACGGGTTGATGCGGTTCATCAGAATGGTCAACCAGCGCCCGCCTGGCAGGCCGTGGTGGTAGGGCATATAGCGGCGCAGGAAACGGAGATGCGCCTCCCCCATTCGGCGATGCCGTCATAGTCGTCGCAGTCGCAGATCGTGCCGCAGACGACCACAAACAGCACTTCGGGCAGGGGATGTGCGACCTGCCACGGTTCGCGCGGGTCTTCGATTGCAGAAAGGTGCTCCAACAGCGCCTTCAGGCGTGGCTTCTCGAAACCGGCTCCGAATCTGGGAACCCAATGGAATCAGATCAGCCGCAACCCCAAAAGCGCTTTAACCCGACTTCGTAGCCCTGTCTGCGCCGGCTCGAAGGTGGACTACAGGGTAGTTCGGCGGTAAACTGAGATATGACGTTTTGACCCTGTAGTGAACGCACCTCTTGCCCAATCTCCCCAACGCTCCGCTAGCTTCAGCCCTACGCATTCGGCCATGGTATCGAGTTCCTGATGATAAACGTAGCGGATGCGATGCGGTAAACGTCTGACCGATGTATCAGAAAACCAGAGAAGGGTCGAGACTAAGTTTTGCTTTAGAGGATCATGGACATCTGCAATCAGGATTGTATTCTCATGGTCTAAGAGAATTGTACTTGTTTTCTGGCCGTTGACTAAACCATCCAGTTCCGGCACAACGATTTCTATCACCAGTACCCCCTCGTCCTCCAGTGCCTCTGCGGCAGATCGAAGGCAGGTTAATTGCGATTCGCGTGTGAAGAGCATTGTGAACGTGTTATAAACGCAATACACCAACTTGTAGCGTTCCTCTGATCTGAAATCCGCAATGTCCCCCTTCCAACCCTTGACCTTATCAGTGCGCTTGGCGAGAAGTTGCAACATGCTGTCCGAAATGTCGATACCTTCGACCCTTACGCCCCGCTGGCTCAACGGAAGTGCCACACGTCCGTCACCAATACCGAGTTCAAGGGCACTGCCTCCACCGGCAAGTCGCTCGAGAAAGGCGGCAGTCTCGTCTGCCTCAGCGATCCTACCTCGGATACTGGTATATTTTTCATAGACCGAAGACCACTTTTCCCCATACATGACGTCGTTAGACATATTTGAATCCTCTCTGCGTGATTGCCGTCTATTCAACTTAGTCGAAATCTTGTTCCTTTCTAATTGCTTCGATTGGATTGGACCCTTGGAAACTCGTCACGGCTCTCAGCCATCGAGTTGACCAACCAGCTTCACAGAATGCACGTCGCTGTAGAACTGGGAGCGCATGCGCGCCACGCCCGCTAATATAGGAAGGCCCCAACTCGCCAATAATATCTCCGTAGTCGACCCGTTCCGTCACCAGAAACTGTCGGAGGATGTTGTGCTAAGTTAAACAGTCAGGCGAAATCATCGATGCAGACATCGAACGGCTCCTTTGCTGAATGAACATCGCAATTTAGAGCTGCAAGTGCCATGCCATAATGGAAAGCGGTTTTAGTTCATTATCTTGGCCGTTTGGTGTCCGATTCTGTGTGTGGCTACGGCCCGGGTTTGTCAGCTTCCGACACGATCAATCATCGGACCGCGGAGGCCACCCTATCTAACAGGCTTCTCTGATGGGTTTGAGGTGCAGCTTCGGTCGGCATCCCCATCGGTCAACGCCAGGTACGCATCGACTAGAAGCCTGACGGTTCTCCATCAAACTATGCATCATGAAGCAAAGCTTGGCCTCCTTTGCCCGTGCGATAGACCCGGGCATTGTGCACGGCCGTTCCTTTCGCAAACGTGATTCTTTTCGAGAATGCCGAGCATTATTCATGCCGAATCGGGAGCTTCTTGAGAAAACAACGCTTTGAGCTGAGCTTTGTGCTATGTCCGACACAGCCGCGTATTTAATCGGACATTAATCTACGCTTATCGCAAAAACCAGGCCGATCCGAATACCTTTTGTCGCTCTCGGCCGCCAACCAGCCTGACTTTGCCGGTCTCGTGTGCCACAACTTCCTACAGAGAGCTGAAGACCGGCTCTTTACTTTAGGAGGCTGTTGAAAAAGGCACTCGCCGCCGGACCACTGCGTGCTTCACTGTTCCGAAGGGATTCCGAGGTGACGAGTGCGCGGCGGCGACGATCGAACTGGCGAACTGTTCAGCTACGCGTGACGTGGACCTTGAAGCCCGGGTTCGGCGCAATCATCCGTTGGGGCGATCCGGACGATTGTGAATGAAGCCCTGTTGGCGCTGGGGCGCGAGTTCGCGGCGCTGTACTCGTCTATCGGACGGCCCTCTTTCCCGCCGGAGAAGCTGCTGCGGGCGATGCTTTTGCAGGCGATTCTATTCGATCCGCTCGGAGGGCTTTTGATGGAGCAGCTGGAATACGACCTACTGTTCCGCTGGTTCGTCGGCATCGGCATCGACGGCGTAGCCTGGGACCATTCGGTGTTCTCGAAGAACCGCGACCGGCTGCTTGAGGGCAGCATCGCGGCGAAGTTCCTCAATGCAGTTCTGGCGCAGCCCAAGGTGAATACGCTCCTTTCCACGGATCTCCGCGCTCGCAGCGCATCCGGGAAAGTCGCGAGGTGCGGCCATGTAACGAACTCGGGCTCTCAGCCCACGGTCTATTGACGGCCTGCCTGCACCTTCGTGCTCCCGGTGTCCCACGTTCTGGATGGGCTCACCATAAGGCCGTTCCAAAACAAGAACAGCAGGGACGAATAGGCACCAAAGACCACATACCGGATAACGGACAGGTCGAGCGGATGAACCGCACGATTAAGGACGCAACCGTCAAGCGCCACCACTACGAAAACTCGCGACCAGTTGCGACGCCACCTCGCAGACGTCGCAGCTTACAATTTTGGGCGCCGGCTGAACACCCTGAAGGGGCTCACATCCTACGAGTTCATCTGCAAACAATGGACCATCGAGCCCGAAAAGTTCAGGCTCGATCCAGGCGCCAACAGATCGGGACTTCTTGAGGTTGCCCGGATCTTCAATGGCAGTGGCGAAGGAGGTTGCGGTGATCGCCGATGCCAGGGGTCGACTTGAGTATGCGGCATGCCTGGGTCTGACGTGCATCTGCGACAGCTGGCGCCCAAGCTCGGCGGCACGAATGCGAATGCCTCGCCAGGAACATCGGCAGCACGGTAGGGCATCAACACATCGAGACCGACATATTCTCCCACGGCTGTTCGACGAGATCGAAGAGCCCTGCGAGCAAAGCGAGACAAGGCAGCGTCTGGCTACGATCCCAGGCGTGGGCATGTTATCGGCGACGATCGTTGCGGCGACGACGCCGGATGTCGACAATTTCGACTGCGCGAGGGACTATGCCGCTTGGCTCGGCCTCACACCCAAACCCACTCCACCGGAGGCAAGCAGAGGGAGGCCGGATCTCGAAGATGGTATCCGACGGTTGCTCTACCTCAGCGCCATGGCACAGATCTTGCTCAGACGTAGACTCAGGCGCGAGCCGGGGTCGGATTGGCTATCGAGCATGCTGATCCGGAAGAAAACGAAGGTCGTCGCCATCTACTTGGCGCATCGCATGGCAAGAACGATCTTCGCCCTCCTAATGGAGGGATCGCGTTGAGCTCAGGCAGCCTGACAGGCTCTCGGAATGGTCAGGGCAAAGGGTGGTGATGGCAAACAGACGGAGACGAAGAACCAGGAAACCCCGATCAAAAGCCCCTCGATCGCGCTCGATTGAGTGGGACCTGTTCTCCAAGCGGATATTCATCAGGGCGCGCAGCGATCTCACTGCAAATCAGACGCCGTATACATGGCCGCAACCGACCCGTCGCCAATCCGATCCGACACCCTTAACCCGCAGGGCCCATCATACGGCGGCAAGTAGAGCAGGCTCGCGTCAGCGGCCTCGATCGCGTCGCCATGCTGATCCGCCTCGCCATCCATCCTCCGAACCGGGACAGTGCGCCATGGCCATCCCAGTTGGAGCGTCGATACTATCGGTAACAGGCAGCGGGATTCAAATACTCGCGGGACTCAAATACTCACTTCTCTTGACAAAGGCCGAATGGCTGAGCTACAGCTATGTCACACACAAGCAAGTAATAACAACTGGTCGATATCAGGCACAAACCATGGCAACTTTGAGCAAAATGTAGCAGCGACTTAACTTTAGTTGTCTTGTTGCCGCAGAGCGATGGAATATTACTATTTGATTTTAACAATATGGTCTTTCATCGTGTAAGGTCTTGAATGCGATGCAATCGATGCAATTAACTCGACAACGGTCATGCCATGACTTTGAAGGACCATCTCGAAGATGCTCCCCTTAGCCAATCCCGGAATGTAATTGCACTCTAGGAAAAATATATTGGAGTCAGAATCGACTCTGAAGTCAAACCTGGAAAAATTGAGAAGCTCTATAGAAGATGCGATCTTCCTTGTTATGTGCTTTATCCTCTGAGAAACTATATCTTTTCCGTCAACTATCGTTTTCTCAACGAGGTTTCCGTCGTTCTTTTCGATTGGACCAAAAAAGCGACTCTCGGTTTCAATTTTTGCGACTGGCAGCGGTGTCACGTCGCACCAACCAACTATACATCCGCAAGAATATTCGTCGCCATCAATGAATTCTTGCAATAATGCCGCGGTATCATACTTAAGTATTGTCTGAATCAGATCAATAATGTTGGCCTCACATCCTGCCGGATTGGGAAACAAAGCAGTAAACAGGGATAAGCCAAGCGAGTTGGGCTTCACCACAACTGGACCGCGAAATGAGTGTGCAATTTGTATTGCACCATCTAAATTTCTACAGTTTATTAGCGCAGTCTTCGGCATCCTCACAACCTCAGGGGGCAATAGCGATGACACGAATGACGACATTGCATACTTATTCATCGTCAATGATGCGACTTGCGGGTCACCGAACGTGCCTTTCAAACCTGAAAGCGCCGCAATCGTCTGAACTCCACCGTCCTCGCCAAACTGCCCGTGCAACAAATTCACAACATACTCTTTGCGTTCTCTAATGGCGTCGAACGCCATTGACAGTGTTGATCCAGGAATCACGTCGATATTAGAAATACAACCCTGGAACTCAGAAAATGTAAACCCGTTATTGAATGCAATCTCACGAACAAGACTATCCTGCCGACTCAGGTGATATAAATGCCTTATGGAGAATGGCCGTTGGTCGGGGGCAATGGCCAAGTATGAGGAGATACAGTTGTTTAATGATGAGATTGACGAATCATATTCTGTCGAGAGGCCGCCGAACATAAACGAAATTTCAAGAGGCATTTTTCGGTTTCCTTAACCGTTGAAAGAGACTAGAGCATAGCGTATGTAAAACGTTCCATGACCTATCAACTCTGGCAGGTTGAGTTCGACTATCGTACTGAGTTGGGAAACAGCAAGCTGCTCAATTCGTAGCCGCAGTGTTGGATTCGGGACCGCCCCTTCGGAACACCCAGGAGACACGGCCGTGAAGGGTTCCCGACGATAGCTCAACAGGCCCGCAAACAGACGCCTGACCACAATGAAGTGCAAACCAAAAGAGGACACCGTCACTTGGAGATGACGCTCGCATGAGGTTGGCGTGGCCAAGAGCGTCGTTGAAGCACATATCGCCGGCCCAAGGCGCACCGGCCCGGCATCGAGCTTAGGCTCCTGCCGGCATTTTTTTTCTGGACTGCGCTTTGATCGAGCTGTCCGCGCTCCGGTATATGGGGATGACAAGCCGTCTGCGATTTCACTGCAGTTTAGCTATGCAGGACGTTTTTCATAGATCTGTCGAGCAAATCGCGGACAGCGCTAACGCGATGCACCTGCGCGACGCTTTGGCGGAGATTGCCTCTTCGCTCGATTTGCCTTCTTTCGCCTGCCTTTTCCCTTCGCCTAGCGTGGGCCGCAAGGTGCGCCTGATTTCGACCTACCCTCAATCCTGGAGGGATCGCTACTTCACAGTGGGTATGAAAGCTGGACCCGGTAATCCATAAGGCACGTAGTCGTCAGGAAAAATTCCGCTGGGATTCGCATGGCGCCGATCTTGGTCTGTCTAGGCCACAGCGACAATTGATGGATGACGCGACGCAATCGGCTCATTGCGGCTATAATCCCGATCCATGATAGCGGCGGTATGTTTGCAGCACTGACCTTCGCCTCCGATGAAGGGCAACCACTGTTCTTCCGCGTGATTGACGGATGTGACCGCGCGCTGCAGCTCTTCGCGATATTCTTCCATCTCCATGCCTGTCGTAAGCTAGGCCGACGGCAGGATCGTGGATGGCGTTGCCCTATCCCGAAGCGAAATCGAGTGTCTGAAGTCGGCGGCTCGCCGCAAGACGGCGTGGGAGATCGGCCGCATCTTGGGGATCAGTCGGCTCACAGCGGCCTATCATCGTGACAATGCCAGAAAGAAACTTGGCGCGCCGGCAGTTACTTAGGCAGCTATTCGGCTGATACTATCCAGGCCATCTCTTCACCTGATCTCCCAGAACCTGGGAACATGCGCAGGTGCTATCAACTCCGGTCTTTGCCTTCAATCGCAAGCGTTATCCACGCGCGGGAGAGAGGCCATCATGATGCAGTTGATCACGCCGGATTGCTCCGCTGAGTTCAGCGACGGCTTGATTGGGACGTTTCGTTCAGCGGCGGCTATGAGGTCGATCCGTTCGACGCGCTTCGTCCCCGCGAGGCCCTTTTGCCGACCACCGGACCCACGATGCTGCGCGACAGCTTCTGCGCTCTCATTGCAGACCGTTCGGCGCCGGAAGATCCTCGGGTTTGGGAAAGCAGCCGTTTTGCGCTTGATCTGCCGCCTTCCGCGCCGAAACAGGCGGGCATCGCTATTGGCACCTACGAGCTCCGGGATGGTCGAGTTTGGTTTGTCACGCGGTCTGCAGCATCGTTACCGTAACAGATCTGCGCGTAGAGCGGATCTTGCGTCGCGCCGGCTGGCCACTCGAACGGTTGTCCGATCCGCAAACATAGGCAACACGCGCGCCGTTGCTCGTCACGCGGAATGGGCATCAGCACGCCCTTGTCGAGGACAATGGCAGGAGCTTGCAGCTGGCTGTTTAAGGCGTAAGCCTCATCGAATTTGTGCGATTGACTTCCTCCGTCTTCTAGCCGCCTGAGGAACTCATGCAACGCCTGAACGGGATGGACTGTCTGAACGGCCTCCGTTCGACCAAAACGCTGCAATCGGGATTCTTTCCGACTCGAGCCCCCTCGCACGCGGTTGCGCCGAGTCTTACGTGCGCTCGAGGCTCCATCGCTGGCGCGCCACACCGCCAGATCGGCCTCGCCCTCTTCGGTAGACTCCACGTCGAGCGCAACTGGGCCGATCCCAGTGACCATCTTCGTGACAGCGTCCGCCGTGCAGTCAGACGCGGGCGCTCGCTTATGAACGGTCCTGCCGGATCGATACTGCCGTCGCTTTCATGGGCACGTCGAGACCGATACACTGCTTCATGGCTGTCCTCCGTTCGATGCCTGGGCCCGGTGTCGATCGTGAGCCCGTTCTTCACCCTATCGGGGGGACAGCCTCCCGCTCTAGATGTTCCACCATCGCCGCCACATCTTAGGTGGCCATCGCTCCCGCGAGTACGTCATGTTCGTTCAATCCTGAATCCCTTTAAATTGCGACACGCTTTAGTGATTGATTTTGCGTCGGGCGTGACGCAGGTCGAGCGTCAATCGATGCCAAATGCCACGCAAAAAACGGCGATCAGAGTTACGAGTGGTTCAGCCGGTCGCGGGCGTGACCAGCGTCAACCACCAGATTTGGTAGTTTCTGAAAACGTGAAGGTACAATAAATGTATGTCCTTAGCGACATGGGGCGCCGAAATGACGTTTGCAGTTTTGTTTATGTCCAGGAGGATTTCGACAGAGCGCTTTCAAATCAAGGGCGCTCCGGTGACCCATATGGTGCATCGTTGCGGATGGATAGGTTCACAGTGTCGCCATTAGCTTCGTCAGCTTCGTCGCGATTGCCTAGTGATGCCGTTAGACTACAAACGCAAATTCCAGCAACACGTAAAGGTGAGGATAAAAAAACGCAAGTCATCAGGTCGCAGAAGCTCTTCAAGTATTCGAGATTGGGTTATGAACAAAATCGGAAATAAATATCGACGAATCGGATTGGTTGGCGGCGTTAGCTGGGCTTCGTCTGCCGAGTATTACAAACGTTTTAACATGTTAATGGAAGATTCGGACGAGCTTGGTATAGTATTGGTAGATCTTAACTTTAAGCATATTCGCGAAGCTCAAGAGAGGGACCTGGTCGATAAGGAGATGGAAATAGTCGCTGACGGGATTCAGAGAGCGGTGGATGCGGGTGGGGAGATTATACTGATTTGTTCAAATACTACTAGCCGTACGATCAATCGAATCAGAAAGCAGACCGACGTTGAGATAATCAGCTTAATTGATTGCGTATACTTGCATCTTGAGCGAGAACAATTTAGGGAGAGTCTACTTCTTGGCACAAGATATACCATGGAACGAGATTTCTACCGCTCCGCGATAGCAAGTGAAAATAGGATCATTCACACACCAGAAAGCCGAGATCGCAAAAAAGTTCACCAAATAATATATGGAGAGCTATGTAGAGGACGCATATTGCGCGAATCAAAAATCTGGTTTTGCAATATGCTCGAATATTACAGCGCGAAATTCCCCAACCTTGATAGCATCATACTCGGGTGCACTGAGCTTTCTTTGCTGGGCATCGCCGAAACGGTAAGTCAATGCGCTGCGATCGACACGATCTCTGTTCACATTGAATGTGCTCTTCGATTGGCATCGAACGAATATAGTCCTCACCGCAACCGAGCGAAAGGTCGGGCAACCTCAAATTTCTAAGGCTCACCGCATCGGCATAGGCGACGTCAGGATCGATCGCGCAATCGCGGTGTCGGGCCTCGCTATCGAGGCGGCGATCTTCGCTTCGGATCAGGTCCGAGCTTGTGACTACAAAGCGCGACAAACAGTGTCCGCCTTGCGCTTCCAGAACATCAGCTGTGCCGGTAAGATTTGCCTTTATGCAGGCATCAAAGTCCCGCTCAGCTCCTCTAACTGACTAAGGCTTGTTGAGAGTCAGCGTGAGTTTATGACGGCAGCTGCGAGGTTGATGAAGGCTGCGAAGCTCTGGTCGGTTTTGTCGGCTCGCATGGCGATACGCTTGAATCCTTGAGAAGAAGTTCTCGATCAGTTGGCGCCATTTGTAGAGTTCCTTGTCGAGCGGCAGAGGAAAAGTACGACGTGAGTGCTGTGAAATAGCGATGTTGGCGCCGCGATCATTCAGGTCGGCAATGATGCTGTTGCTGTCGAAAGCTTTGTCGGCGATCAGGCCGCCGAAACAGACACCATCGATGAGCGGTGCGACACCCACCGTATCGAACCGTTGGCCGGGCAAAAGAGCAAAGCGCACAAGATTGCCAAGCGCATCAGTGAGCGGCAGAATTTTGGTGTTCATGCCGCCCTTGGAACGGCCTATGGCCTGGCTTTGAGTCCCCCTTTTGCGCCCTGGCCGTGGCGATGGACCTTGACGATGGTGGCATCGACCATGGCGTATTCCTCGAAAAGCCGAATGAAAACATTTGAAAACCGTGTTCCAGAAGAAGGTTGGAAGATCGCCCACGGACTTCCTGTCCGCACGATTCAAAGCAAGGCTTCGATGAAGCGGCGATTGTCGCCACCACTTCGTCCAGGATCGGCTGGTTTACCCGGACAATGCGGTTCCATCTTCGCCCATTTGGCGTCCGTCAGCATAAATCGTTTCATCCAAAGCTTGAATCACAATCAAAGCTCAAGGGGAATCCTGAATCTCTACAAACCTTAGGGCTGCCAAATGAAAAATAGGTTCGGCCGTTCGCAAACAGCGCAGCGACAAGTTCCGAATCATGGATGTCGCCGAGTGATCCGATATCCCCTCATCTGCAGGCCGGCCGAAAAGGCTATGCCATATATCGGTAGCCCCATCGCGCTCTCCGCCGCGATCGGAACCGCAGAATAGCCAGGGCTTCCGCAAGAAAGCGCTCTTCGCCGGCTCCGACGGCGGCGCCGAACATTGGGCAACGATCGCTTCGCTGATCAAGACCGCCCAATGCCGTGCGCGGCATAGGGCAGAGCCTTTTTAGCTTGGCGTCGCGCAGAAGGGCGGGTGGCGAGAGCGCGCTGCGGTGGATCGCGACGGTGAGCTAAAAACGTGTTGGACTTAGCCGCCGGCACCGGGCCGTTATGGGTTTTCAATTAGGGCCGGACCATGAACAGGCATCGCATGGCGGTGCGGATCCGGTCGCGGCCGCGGCAATTGAAGGCGTGGCATACGCGGAAAGCAGCACGGATATCGGTTCCGGCATGTGAGGATCGGCGCCGGCCCCTGCCTGGGAGAGCTTGCCGGTGATGACGGCGCAAGCGGGACCGGCTCAGTTTGCCTTCCGAGCGGGCCGGCGCGATGCTGATGACAAGGAAGGCGACGCCCTGGTTCATGAAGTGTCCTGGTATGGCGGGCGTCCGATGACGCCGTCGAATGTTTCGATGATGATCATTTGGCCTTGACGGCAGGGGGGCATTACCTGAGGGAATGCCCTGTGAGATCCTCGTAGCGGTCGCGGTAGCCGCGAGGCCGATCCCGACTACGTTCGAAAGTGACTAAGCCCTCACCACTACCATTGACACGATGTGCCTCATATGAGGGGGGCCAAGGAGCAGGCGCTGGGGCGTTCCCGAGGTGGACTGACCACCAAGATCCACATGCTCTGCGACACGCGCTTGGCCGTCCCTTGCGGTTTCTGATCACACTTGGCCAAGCCAATGACATCACCGCTGCTCCTGATCTTCTGGGCAATGGGGGGTCAAATCCTCACTTCGCTTGACACCTGGCTGACGGATTCTGCAAGGCAGATGCATCTGCTCACATCGCGGCCTCCGCTGGCGACCACGCTCCCGATATGCTCCTGATGTGGATTCAGTCCTTCCGCCGCTTCTTGACGGCCCCTATATGGGAGCATGTCTTGATCTTGCTGATGGGCGCGCTGCTGGTGCCCGGCAAAAGAACCGTGATGGCGGCGTTGCGGATTACCGGTTGTCGAACGGCCTCCCACTTCACCCACTACCATCAGGTCGCGCTGGAGCGGACGCGCCATCACTCGCCGGCTTTTGACGCTGGCGTGCGCGACACGGTCGAGCGACGCTGGGCCCGAGTATTGCCGCCCGCGCATCTACTGGGACCCTGTCCGTCCAGTCATGCGCAGTTTCGTGAAGACCAGCGGCCTGCCTTGGCTGAGGTTCATGGTGGTGTGCCTGTTGCCGGGGCAGGTCGGGTCAAGGCGCTGCCCTTCCTGACGGTTCTCGCCCCCTCCGAAAGATGCAATCGCGGACATGGACGACCCCATAAGCGCCAGACGGACTAGGCGCGACAGGGCATTGCCCAGACCCGCCGCTGGCTGCCCTCGAGTTCCTCGAGCTGCAATTCCAGTTAGTCCAGCAGCCGGCGGGTTCCGCTCAGCGCTGGGGCTTGCGGGACGCGTCTCGTGGCGTGATTTGAGATCAAAGCGGCTGCGTTTGCGTCAACCGAATCTAGCCGCTGCATAAGGAGATGGGTCGATCACCGGCGGGCATCCGGCGACGATCTGTGACACGAGCCTCCCGCTCGGCGGGCCACCGGTCATGCCGTAGTGGCCATGTCCGAAGCAAAGGAATAGGTCGCGATGTCCGACGACTGGTCCAAGCACCGGCAGGCTGTCCGGAGTCGACGGACGGTATCCCATCCACAGCCGGGGCATCTCGCTTTCCAGTTTCGGAAACAGCTTCTTGGCATGATCCTGGAGAATCGACGCCCGACGTTCGTCGGGTGGTGCATCCAATCCGGCGATCTCGACCATGCCGGCCACACGGATTCCACCTTCCATCTGGGTCATGCCAAATCCGCGCGACTTGTGCAGAATTGGCAATTTGAGCGAGATAGTCGGCTCAGGTAGCATGACGTGGTAACCGCGCTCGGTCTCGAGAGGGAGCCTTATGCCGAGGGGCTTCAGCAGTTGTCCGGACCAGGCGCCCGCCGCAACGACGATCTTCTCCGCCCAATGGTTGCCGACATTGGTCAGGACCATCCAGCCGCCACCTGCCTCGGGAATCAGCTTCAGGGCGCGTTCTTGCACGATCAGGCCACCTTCCGCCAACAACAACTCGGAGAGCGTATGGACCAGCCGCCCGGGACTTACGGTGTGGCCGTTGCCGGGGATCAAGACGCCCCTTACCACATCGCGCGCGATGCCGGGATACATCTGCCGGATGTCGTCCGTTCCGAGCGTCTGGCTTTCGATGCCATGGATCTCCCGCAGGTTTCGCTCGACGGCGGCAGTGGCTGTCTCCTCCGCCGAGCTCCACAATTGGACGTGTCCAGTCTGGCGGATCAGGTCGTGGTAAAGATGGTCCCCCAGCAGTTCCTTCCAGTCATGGAACGCGTTTCTATGCAGCGCGCGCATGGCCACCGCGATACCGCGTACCCGGTCAATCTGCCCCGAACGGACCCAGCGTATCAGCCAAGGAGCTGCCTTCAGCAGATAGGCCGGTCGGACCGATAGGGGCCCGAGCGGATCGGTCAGCCAGCCAGGAACCTTGCGCAACATGCCCGGCAGCGCGATCGGCACGACGGTATCCGCCGAGAGCAGACCGGCATTGCCATAAGAAGCACCACCCGGAGACGGTGACGGGTCGATGACCGTAACCCCAACGCCGAGACGACGGAGATGCAGGGCGGTCGAAAGGCCGGCGACGCCAGCACCGACCACAATGGCCGAGCCCGGTTCTGCGTGGCTCATTTCATACGGCTCCCAGATGGGCAGTCGCGATGATCTCGATCAACATTCCCGTGGCCAGAAGCTCCTTGACGACGACGGTGGCGCGGCAAGGAAACGGCTCCGTGAAGACCTCACCCCACACCGCGTTCATCGCTGCAGCATCGGCCCCTTCGACCAAAAAGACTTGAACCATCATCACATCCCGCAGCGAGCCGCCCGCGCCCTCCATGGCGATGCGCAGGTTGTCGAGCGTTCGCCGGGCTTGAACGGCGATGTCCCCTTGCACAATATCGCCCGTGCTCGGGTCCTTGGGGATTTGTGCGGTGAGCACGTGCGGCCCATTTCGAACGACTCCCGAGATGGGTCCTTTTGAGGCGACAAGTCTGGTCTTTACGGCTTCGAACACGCTTATTCTCCGACTTGGTTGATGATGCGATCTCGAGGTGGACGGTCGTTGGGTACCGGGCGGCAGATCCGATCCCATGGCCGTCACTCTCAACGCCGCGTTAGATGCCATAAGCATCGCAGGTATCGCTACATGCCGAATTAAGCCGAGCTGGGTCACAATCGGATCAATCGAACGCCGTTCTCGATGTCGATTTGGGTGCCGAATGGCTTCGAGAGGTTCTGTAGACACTCCAGAATGCTCGAGGATCGACCGATTTGCGCGGGCGGGATGCGGGCGGCCTTGATGATCGCGACGTGCAAGCCTCTTTCCAGTTGCTCCTTGTTGGCGACTGAGCCAAAGAGAGAGCAAAGGGGATGAAGCGGTTCTCCGCTTGACGGGGATCGCGGCCCAAGCCGGCGATGAATCGCGCGTGCGGATCATCTCCACGTACGCCGATCTGTGGCCCGACAAAGCGACGCAATTATTGAGTATGGACGCTATCTTCTCGCGACCAAAGGGCAGCTTCATTCGCAGCCGCTCCATGCCCCGGAATAACGGTCAAGATGCAAATCCAAGCGGAAGTATCTGCCATTCCAGACGCGCACCGTGTTGTAAGTGGCGTCGGAGTGCAGGAACCGCCAATCGAGCACGGAGATTTTGGCCTCGGACATCGGCAGGTATTGACCATCCATGAACGCGACGTGCGGATACCGATGTCGGTCCGCGTGATGCTCATCGACAGTTGTAAGAACGGGTACGAACTGTGTCATCGACGGCCCCATTCTTTTTGCTTACACCGGCACGGTTGCTTTACCTGCCGAACGGGCTGGCAACTCACACCGTCCTGACGCAGGATCAACTGCCCCTTTACATCGCACAGTTGCTTAGGCGGAAAAGCTCAATCTGAGGCTGGGCGCGCAATGGCAGTTTCAAAAAACGAGGCTTGGAGTGTGGGTTCAGCGCACCCCGCCCAGATCCTCGTAATCGACGAGGTGCAAAACAACATCGTACCGCCGCTTATCATCCTTCGGCATTGCTACCCCAGGCCGCCTCGTTGCGAGTCGCCAACCTCCCTCTGAATGACGATCAGCAGGTCCGCCTTGCCAGAATGTTCTCTACCGTGCCGGCTGATACACGCCTTCGCAATGCTCCAGCATCATCTTATCGGCTTGTTGCCGCGAGGCCGTTGCAGTGCTGCACGAGCTGCAATCACACTTGCGCAGGACCGACGCCTGTCCGCGCAACCAGCCTATGGGCTGGCGTATCACGTGTCCCTCATTGCGAAGACCTGTTTCGGTGTCCCGGAGAGCTCCAGCTACCCTGCCCTTTCAAGCGAGCAGTTGATCGGCATATTTGGAGACCAGGACCTGGGCGACCGTCGCCTCGCTGGGTCGGCGCGGGAGCCTGCACGACTACATCCTCGCAGGCGCGGCAGATCTCATGGAGAGTGGATAGTGGCCCGCACTCTGGCAGAGTGGGCCATCGCAACTCGCTCTTTGGAGGCCCTTCATGCATCTTTTTGACCGCACTCTGCGCAGCAAGGCGCCGAGGCGCGCACGGGCACGCTTTATCCGTTGGTGGGGATCCAGGAGGCGGGGCTGGACGGCTCCTAGGTCAACCGGGTGCTGAACCGCGATGACTGGATCGAAAGTCACATCGACGATGCGGCATCGATCGCGGTGTCACGCCGCCACCGTCGCGGCAAGACGGATCGGCTCGGGCGAAGCGCTGATCCGCGCCCTGCTGGCTGTCAAGCGGGGTGAGCCGCGCGTCTGCGCGATGGTCCGGGTGCCGACGCCAGAGAATGAGGCTCGCCGCCGGACCAACCGCGAGCGCAACGTGATGGTCGCCGAACGCGTCGAGCACGCTCAACCGATGGGGTGGACACCTCCTAAGGGCATCGCGATGTGCCAAGGTAGCGGTGTCGAAACGCTGCTACGACAGGTGTCCATGAACCATACTATCATCATTGCAGTCGATTTGGCCAAGAATGTGTTTCAGCTGCACGGCATGCGAGCCGATGGGTCGGTGGCGTTCCTTCGAAGATATCGCGGGCCAAGTTCCTCCCGTTCCTGGCTGAATATCCGGCCTGTCTTGTCGCGATGGAAGCCTGCGCCAGCGCGCATTACTGGGGACGGGAGATCGGGAAACTTGGCCATGAGGTGCGCCTGATCGCGCCTCAATATGTGAGGCCTTCGTCAAGCGGCAAAAGAATGACGCGGCGGACGCGGAAGCGATCGCCGAGGCGGCGTCTCGCCCGACAATGCGCTTTATCGCGGCCAAAAGCGCGGAGAAGCAGAGCCAAGCGATGTTTTTTAAGACCCGCGAGGCTCAGCAAGCCCAGACGATCAATGCTTTGCGCGGTCACCTCGCAGAGCACGGAGTTATTGCACCGCAAGGCATCCAGAATATCGGCCAATGGCCAAGGCCCTCGACGATCCGGAAGCAACCCTTCCGCCGGCTGTCGTCGAACTCGGCAGAGAGCTTCTCGATCATCTTGCAACATTGGATGACCGCATTGCCGCGCTGAGCGATCGCGTCAAGGAGATCGCAAAAACGGATGACACCGCTCGGCGGCTGATGACGATCCCTGCATGGGTGCGATTTGCGCGGCCGCGATGGCAGCAGTCGCTCCGCCGCCCTCAATCTTACGAAGGGACGTGATTTTGCTGCCTGGCTGGGGCTCACGCCGAAACAGAACTCGACGGGTGGTAAAACGCGATTGGGCAAGACATCGAAGATGGGACAGAGAGATCTACGACAGTCTCTTGATCCTTGGGGCAATGGCTGTAGTGCAACAAGCATCGCGGCGCGGTGCGGCTGCAGGATCCTGGCTCGCACGCATGCTTGCGCGAAAGCCGAAAATGCTGGTCGCGGTTGCGCTGGCAAACAAGATCGCCCGTGTCGCTTGGGCCTTGATGGCCAGCGGCGGGGTGTACCAGGCTCCAGCTGGCGCCTGACGGCGACTGGCTGGAGGCGTTGGAATGCGGTGGTTCTGAGCGGAGGTTTATGGGCGAAGTCGAGAAGGACGGGATCGGAAAAACAATTTTTGATGTTAGTGTCTTTGAGCACGGTCAACCGATTTGGATCCGATCCCCGAACGATCCATAAGGGCCCGCGGCGTTGTAAGGCCGCACTATGAGGCCGGACACACGACGGAACTCGACCGCATCCTCATCGCCAATGTGAAGAAATCGCTTCCATCCCCGGAGGTATCGACACACGCATCAAACGATGCCACGAAACTGCGCCCGCTTTTGTCGTCGCTTAACCAAGGCAGCGGTGACGGGGAAGAGCTAGCCATCCGGTAGATCGATCTCAAGCACTGGCGCGCGGACGAAACCGTCCCAGCGTTGCGGATACCCGAATTCCACGATAGAAGTGGGCGAGGCAAGCCGTGAGCCAATTTCTACGCATCCGGAAATCTTCGTCAGCGATCCGCGCGTCTCACGACGGCGTGCAGAAGCACGTTGAGGCCTGCGCGGAAATCTGCCGGTTCGCAGGACTCCTTGTTGTTGTGAGTAATCCCACCTTTGCATGGTGTAAATATCATCGCGCTCGGGCAATGCATCGCCAAATGATAGGCGTCGTGACCTGCTTGAGAGTGGATATCACGCCAGGCGTAGCCCTGACGGGCCGCCTGGTCGCGGATGCTGTCGATAAGCTCCTCATCGAAAATGTCGCCGCCCCAAACCCATTCGTCTTCGACAACGGCGACACAGCCCGCCATGGCCGCGCTGGCCTTGGCGGCACGACGCATTTTTTCAGCCATCACCCGAGCCGTCACGGGATCGGGGTGGCGGACATCTGCGACGCACTCGGCCCTATCAGACAGAATGCCCGGCTTATTCGGCCACGCGGCGAGGCGCGAGCCAGTCGCCTTGCCGTCATGGATGGCGAATTCCCAACCAATGTCGTCGACGGCAGTCAGAAATCGCGCGCCGGCGATCAGCGCATTATGGCGCAGGTCCATCGGCGTCGGGCCGGTGTGGGCGGTCTCGCCTTCAAAGCGCACGCGTATGCCGTGGCTCGGGTAAGCGCCGGTGACAACCCCTAACTCGCGCCGCTCGGCATCGAGGATCGGCCCCTGCTCAATGTGCAACTCGAAATAGGCGTCGATATCGCCCGCTTTGCAAGGCTTGTCACCTTTGTAGCCGATTCGCTTAAGCTCATCGCCGAAACGTGGGCCGTCATCAGCAACTAGATCATAAACCCAGTCGCACTTGTAACGCCCGACAAAACAGCCGGAGGCCACCATCGGCGGAGAAAACCTCGCACCTTCTTCGTTGGTCCAGTTGACGACGATGATGGGCCGTTTGGTTACAAGGCCGAGGTCGTTAAGCGTGCGCACAAGCTCGAGTCCCGCAAGCACTCCTGCAATTCCGTCAAAGCAACCGCCGTTGATTTGGGTGTCGAGATGACTGCCGATCAGGATCGGCGGTAGTTTGTTATCCGTACCCTCGCGCCTTGCGAAGATCGAACCGAGTTCGTCGATCTCGACGTTCAACCCCGCCTCGCGGCACCAGTCACAAAACCGATCGCGCATCTCGCGATCGGTATCCGTCAGCGTCAAACGCGATAGCCCCCCCGGACGGCCTTTGCCGATTCTCGAGGAGGCTTTGATCGTCGACCAGAAACGATAGAGGGACACACGAGCGTCAGGGGAAATTGTCATCGCTTATCTCTTTCGGGGTAGCTTAAGGGCACGTGGAAAGAAGAGGCCGGTAAGTGTTCTCGCGTGCATGATCAGCGGCGGATCGACAGCGCCGCTGGCGCTGTCATCACGCCGTCAGGCCGATGCCCAAAAGTGGTGCTTTGCCACCTTTCGAGGCACTGCGTCGAATCCCGGGAGACCGATACGGACTGTCGGCGCCGGCCCGCTTCATCTCCTTCGCCAGATTCCAAATTGGCGAGATAAACGCCATCTATTTGGACGGCGCCGCTAGGCGCGGCAACCCTGACGCGGCGTGCTCTAATGCCCAGCGCAGATGATATGAGCGCTTGTATTTTAATAGACGCCTGGCCCTTTTTGAGGTTACAAGAAGTGCTTCGAAACGTGAAGGATGGTTGTAATGGGAGCAAAGGCGCGAGCGGCCATGACTCTCCTTTCTTAATACCTCCATCGCGCGCAAACACGTCGGGATGACGACCACCTAGTTCCCTCGAGTTCAAACTCAAAGGGGCAACACTGTCTCGACTAAGCTGACCCAGTAACCGATGCCATAGGGCAACGCATCGTCGTTGAAATCACATGCTGGGTGGTGCAGACCAGCCGTCGCCCGTTCCCAAGTAAAATCATAGCGCCTGGTCGTGCCTCGAGCATGTAGGCGAAATCTTCCGCCCCCATGCTTGGTCTCATCTTTTCTTCCACCGATGCTGGCCCGACACCGCTTGCCGCCGCGATCGACAGATTGTTTCCTCCGTATGGTTGAAGGTAACCGGAACAGATAGACGGTTTTGAACTGCAGATCCGCGTCGAACCCGCGCGCAATGCCCTTTGCGGCTGCCGAAATCTCTTGTTCGGCGAAGTCTCGCAGGCCGGATGCGAGGGTCCTGACGGTTCCGGCGATTTGAACGCGATCAGGAATGATGTTGTAGGCCTGTGCGGCGCGCAACCTGGTGACGGAGATCACCAGCGAGTCCCTCGGACCGGTCTTGCGCGAGATCAAGGTCTGCAGGCCGACGATGATCTGTGCTGCAATGACAACGGGAGCGATGGTTCGATGCGGCGAGGCCGCATGGCCGCCCGTAGTCATCCTGCGAACCCATCATCGTGCCGTCACAAATTGCGAATTTGCCGGCCTCTATGCCTGGTGCGTTGTGCATGCCAAAGGCCTGAGAGATGCCGAAATGGTGCATGATTCCTTCCTCGACCATCCTTAGGCCGCCCGCCGGCAATTCTACTTCTTCTGCCAGCTGAAAAATCAAGCAACAGAGCCTTTGAACTTGCGCGTAGACGCGAGGTATTTCGCAGCGCCCAGCAGCATGGCCGTCATGGCCACATGCGTGCATCATGCCCGGGTTTTTTCGACGACCAGGGTTGCCTGACTCCACAACGACTGGCAGGGCATCCATGTCCGCCATCAGCCCGATCGTCGACCCGTCTCCGCCTTCGCCCTGAATCAATGCGACGATGCCGGTTTCAGCTATCCCCGTTTCGATGTGATTGATACCGAACGATGCCAATTTCTCGGTCACGAACCTCGCCGTATTGTGGTCCCGATAGTCGAGCTCTGGATTTTCATGGAGGTAGCGTCGCCACTCGGTCCCCTCGCGCTGCAGATCCGAGAACGCTTCAATACTTTTCATATTGCATCAGCCCTCTCGGTGTCCTTTTCCGGCGGCGTCTGGTGGAAAGGGACGTCGGCATTCATGAAGCCTTTTGATTTCGTTCATTCGGTTAGAATTATTGGTTATTCGGTACAATGGTGCATGAGAGAGTGAGCTTGGCGCCAAACTGGACGGCCTGCTGAAATATAAATGACACAAAGCGGCGTAGTTTGAAATGTCGCCAGCTGTTGAGGCGTATTGAAGGGTCGCGTCAACTGACAGATGTGCTTGAGACCGGGGCGCGCAAATTGCTGGCGCGGGCGATCGAGATCGAAGCCGAGATGTTCATGTCGAGATGCGGGATCTCAAGCTTGCTGCTGGCCGTAACCGGATTGTCCGCGATGATCCCGAAGCGAGCATCCAGACCGGCATCCCTCCGGTGCCGGTCAGCCGGTGAATATCCGGGCGGCGCGAATTCCGAGGTTGATCGGGTCCGGTTCGCCTCATCGATCCTGCGGAGATGGGGGGCGTCGGACGTGAAGTCTGGATGCGCTGCTTCCCGTTCCCTACCTGCGCGGTGTTTCGACGGGCGATTTTCAGGAAGCGCTGAGCGCGCTTGTGGGCAAGGACAGGCCGAACCTTTCGGTTTCGGGGATCACGCGGCTGATAGGAGAGTGGAACGCCGACTACGAGCGTTGGCAAAAGCGCGATCTTTCGGCGCGCCGCTATGTCTATGTTGGGCGGACGGGGTCTAATCTGCAGGCGCGGATGGAAGACCAAGCCCAATGCATGCTGGTCCTGATCGGCGCCACGCCCGAGGGCAAAAAGGAACTCGTCGGTTTCCAGGCCGGCATTCGCGAAAGTGCGCAAAGCTGCCGCGAGCTGCTGGTCGACCTGAAGCGGCGTGGCCTGAAGATCGCGTCCGATATTGCCGTCGGCGATGGCGCGCTTGGCTTCTGGAAGGCGCTCGACGAGGTCTTTCCCGCCACAGGCACCAATGTTGCAGACGTCCGGATTATGCCGACCATGGTGTGGTCCGGCCTTTTGTGGCGGGGATCGCTGCGATGAGGTCGGCATGATCAGAGCGCCTCGAGGAACACGAGAAGCTTGTCGGGCGGCCTGTAGCGGCTGGCGCCGTGTTGGCCGGCTTTTTTTCGCCAGGGTGCGCTCTTTAAGCTCCAGATCGGCGTGCAAATAGACGTGGGTAGTCTCGATCTGTTCGTGGCCAAGCCACAGCGCGATCACCGAGGTGTCGACGCCGGCGCGCAGCGCCGCTTGATCAACCCCGTCACCCAAAATCCGTCATAGCTTGTAAATCGCCTGAGCATTTCAGGCGGACCTGTTCTTGATACCCGCCCGATGCAGTTCGCCCGCCGAGCGGACCAGTCTGCTGGTGACCCCCGCCGCTCCCGGAACCCCAAAAGCCGATGGTCGGGCTGGCGCAGCGCCGCACTAGCCGAGCCGGTGGTCATTTCCCCGGAGGGATTTGCCACCGCACCAGCCTGATAGCTCGGTAACGCCGAATAGTCTTGCGATCGACGTCAGCCTTTGAATCTCGCGCTGGCTGGTTTTGCGATCAAGTAATGTGAGTACGGTGCTTTGCAGATGTGCCTTCAAGACGTCCAACTCCCGGTCCCCTCGGTGTATGAAACGGGATGAAAATAAACCTCCTACCGGCTACCGCTGTTCAGAAACGCTGCCGGCGATCCTCAGTTGGGGGAGTTTCAAGTGACCACACCTTGGAGTTTTGAACGCCCTAGGGGGCAGTTCGCCTTTCCTGTAGGGAACCTGACAAACTGTCAACTTCCGGTGTCGGACATGAGGGTCATAAAGGTCCATGAGGGTCGTGGTCGAGTAGCTCAGCCATTCGGCTTTCGCCCTCACAGATCCGGGCGGGCGGATTTCCCGCACCCGGCTCTTCCCGAGGGTAACCCGCGTCATATTCGTGCTTGCGCCCAAGTTCGAGTGATGCGCGGAGTTGGCAGGGGGAAGCGCGCCGTCAGGGTCTCGAACTCCGACCAGCCCATGCGCCGGCTTTTCTGGCTGCGCCGTCTCAGACACCGTAGCCATATCCGGCGCATTTGCCGATGGAATCCGTTGAGCGCTGGATAGTTGTGCGGCCTGCCGTAGTAGCCGTAGTGTCCACGCAGAACGGCGGCGAACCACCTGTGCTGCGCAGCCATTGGCGCGTGCATGAGCCGCCAGGCATCCTGGCGCAGCGCCTTCAGCTTGCGCGTCAGGCGTTTCCCTTCCGTCTTGTGCTTCACGATGAACCGGCCATCCCGGGTCCGCCCGCAGTAGTGGGTGAAGCCCAGAAAGGCGAAGGTCTCCGGTCGCCGCTCGCCACGCTGCTGTCGTGAGAGGGCCGCGAACCGCCCAAACTCGATCAACCGCGTCTTGTCCTCGTGGAGTGTCAGGCCAAAGCCGGCCAACCGCGCCTTGAGGGCCAACAGCATCTCCTCTGCATCGGCCTTCTTCTCAAAGCCCATGACGAAGTCGTCAGCGTAACGCACGATCACAACGCGACCGTGTGCATGGCGGCGACGCCATTGGTGGGCCCAGAGATCGAGGATGTAGTGCAGGAAGATATTGGCGAGGAGCGGACTGATGCCCGCCCCTTGCGGGGTACCCCTGTCCGTCTCTTGCTTCTCGCCGCTCTCAAGGACGCCAGCCCGCAACCACAGCCCAATGAGCCGTAGGATACGACGATCAGCGATCCTGTGCGCCACCATCCGCAGCAGCCGCTCGTGGTCGACCGAGTCGAAGAAGCTGCGAATGTCGGCATCGAGCACCCAGTTCACACGCTGGCTCATGATCGCTGTATGCAGGGCATCAAGCGCCATGTGGGGGCTCCGCCCCGGCCGGAAGCCGTAGGAGAATCCCAGGAAGTCGACCTCGTAGACAGCACTCAGCACCTCGGCCACCGCGCTTTGGACGATCTTGTCTTCCAGCGCCGGCACCCCGAGAGGCCGTTTACCGCCATCGGCTTTGGGAATGTAAACCCGCCGCACCGGCTGTGGCCGGTAGCGATCGGTGTGGACCCGTTCGCAGAGATCACGGATGTTATCCGTCAGACCCTCTTCGTATTTCGCCACGGTCATCCCATCGACCCCAGCACTCACCTGTCGCTTCTGTCGCCGAAACGCCCGGTAAAGGGCTTCTTCGTCGACGTGATGCAGCAGGGCCGTGAACCGGGTTTGGGCAGCATGCTTGGCCGCCGCGTTCACCCGCTCGAGGTTCAGCGGCAAGGCAACCCGGCTCTGTGTCCGGACCTTGGCCTCCTCGCGCAGGCTCCCCTCAGGCTGGTCCCTTCCCTCCACTCGCCTCGTTTCCTTCGACGACTTCACGGGTACTATGAACCAGTCCGACTCCCGACCTCAGCTCGGACGGCAGCTCTGGCAGTACCTTGCTGCTGTCCCCCGCTGGAGACCAATCCAGCGGACCCGGTCGGGCCTCTCATGTTCCGATGATTACCTTCCATGCGTGATCCGGCCATCGACCCCGGCGGAGCGGCATCGTCTCGCGTAGCGACGATGCTCATATTGCCTTCGTGAATAGGGAACACACTCGGCCTCCGCGAACATCCACCTTTCGAGGCTCATTCCCGCACCCCGCATGGCTCCTGTCTACACTTCAGACCCCGCGTTGCCGCGACGCCCGCAAGACTCGGTCCCGGCTTGCCCGCTACGGCTTTGGCCGGATGGGACTTGCACCCACAAGCAATCATCAGCTTGGCATGACGTACTCCCCGTAAGTGGTGTAGCTCGGCAGTAGCAAAGCTGCTCGCGCAGCGCGCCCTCGAGGGCGCTGTAGGGAGCGAGCGGCTTTGCGGTGGTCATCGGCGCTTTTCCGGTAGGGTCTGGTTGGGACACCAACCTTTGACCGGAAGGACTACCGATGACCGACGACATGATGAACCTGCGCGCGCTCGTGGAGAAGACACCCGACGCCGATCTGTTGCGTGAGATGATCGGCTTTGCCGCCGAGCGTCTGATGGAGATGGAGGTGGGCGCCGCGACGGGTGCTGCCTATGGCGAGAAGAGCCCACTTCGGACGGCCCAGCGCAACGGCTACCGCGACCGGGACTGGGAGACTCGCGCCGGCACGGTCGAGCTGCGCATCCCGAAGCTGAGGAAGGGCTCCTACTTCCCGGGCTTCCTCGAACCGAGACGCATGGCCGAGAAGGCGCTAACCGCCGTCATCCAGGAAGCTTATGTGCAAGGCATCTCGACCCGGTCGGTTGACGACCTGGTCAAGGCCATGGGTATGAGCGGCATATCCAAGAGCCAGGTCTCGCGGCTGTGCGAGGAGATCGACGGGAAGGTGAAGGCATTCCTCGATCGGCCGATCGAGGGCGATTGGCCATACCTGTGGATCGACGCCACTTACCTGAAGGTCCGCCGCGGTGGGCGGATCGTCTCGGTCGCCGTTATCATCGCCGTCGGCGTCAACGCGGACGGCCGGCGCGAGGTACTGGGCATGGAGATTGGCACCTCGGAGGCCGAGCCGATCTGGACAGAGTTCCTGCGCAAGCTGACACGTCGCGGCCTGCGCGGCGTCAAGCTCGTCGTCTCCGATGCTCACGAAGGCCTCAAGGCGGCCGTCACCAAGGTGCTGTGCGCGACATGGCAGAGGTGCCGCGTCCACTTCATGAGGAACGTGCTGGCCCATGCCGGCAAGAGCGGCCGCAGGGTCGTCTCAGCCTTCATCGCCACCGCTTTCGCCCAGGAAACGCCCGAGGCCGCGTCCGTACAATGGCGCGCCGTCGCCGACCAGATCCGGCCGAAGGTGCCGAAGCTGGCGACAATCATGGACGACGCCGAGCCCGACGTGCTGGCCTACATGACCTTCCCCAAGGAACATCGCGCCAAGCTCCACTCGACGAATCCGATCGAACGTCTCAACGGCGAGATCAAGCGGCGCACCGAGGTCGTCGGAATCTTCCCGAACGACGATGCGATCGTGCGCCTCGTCGGAGCCCTGCTGCTCGAACAGAACGATGAATGGGCCGTCCAGCGCGCAAGATACATGACACTGGAAACGATGTCGCAGATGAGCGATGATCCTCTGATCAGCTTGCCAGCCGTGGCGCGCTGATCAGCCCGGCCCATGCCGGAGAGCACGGCGATCAAAGCCGTCAGCTACACCACTCCCAGGGACACGATCGACATGAGCTTCAACGTATGCCGCGAAAGTCTTTTTTGGTGCGGCATGTTCTTTGCGGCGGACTACATCATTCGCACAGACCGGAGCAGTCCATGTCCACACGTAAGATTTCATTTGAGAGATTGACCGGCATAGCATCTCGCCAGTCGCTGGCGGCTGCGGATGGTGCAAGCAAGGTGCCGTTGCCCCTCGGCCTTGTGGCGACCGTCTATAAGACATGGCTTGGCACCATCTGCCAATGAGGACGGCCACATGACGAGCTTAGGGGTCCATTCAGAAGTCGGCCGGTTACGCGAAGTGCTTGTTCACCGGCCAGGCCTTAGCGTCCGCCGCCTTACACCGCAGAACTGCAAGAGCCTCCTCTTCGATGATGTGCTTTGGGTCGAGCGTGCACAACACGAGCACGATGCCTTCGTGAACGCACTTCGCGAGCGCGGCGTTGTAGTTCATTCATTAGGCGAACTGTTATCGGAAACTATGGCGTTGCCCGACGCGCGCCGCTGGCTGCTAAGTCGACGCGTCTGTCCTTCAGTCGTCGGCCGTGACTTCGCCGATGAGCTGCGGCGCTGGCTTGAGGAGATGCCGTCCATTCATCTCGCGACCTTTCTGATTGGCGGGATTGCGCGTGCGGATCTTGGGTTTGAGCCGCGCGGGCTGACAGGACGAACACTGAAGCCCGATGACTTCGTTCTACCGCCTTTACCGAACCAGCTTTTCACGCGTGACAGCTCATGCTGGATCTATGGCAGCGTCTCAATCAATCCTCTGTATTGGCCCGCGAGACGGCCTGAAGCAGAGAACGTCGAGGCTGTCTATCGCTTCCATCCTCGATTTCGCGATGCTAGCTTCACGTACCTGTCGCCTAATCGCACAGACGGCGCCCCCGCTCTTGAGGGTGGGGATGTGATGCCGATTGGTGACGGGGTCGTTCTGATCGGCATGGGCGAAAGGACCACGCCCCAGGCCGTCGAAGCCTTGGCGCGCAGCTTGTTTAGGGTCGACGAAATCACCCGCGTCATCGCAACTCTGATGCCGCGGGATCGCAGTTTCATGCATCTCGACACTATCTTCACCTTCTGCGACCGAGACCTCGTGACGATCTACCCGCCGGTAGTAGAGCGGCTGCGAACATTCACGCTCCGTCCGGGCAATCCTAAGGGCACAGTCGATGTCACTGAAGAGACTGAATCCTTCTTATCTGTCGTGGCCCAAGCCCTGGGAATTGGGGCTCTCCGCATTGTCCCTACCGGCGGCGATCATCATCAGGCAGAGCGAGAACAATGGACCGACGCTAACAATATCATTGCTGTGGAGCCGGGCGTTGTGGTCGCCTATGATCGCAACGTCTACACGAACACGCTGCTGAGGCGCGCTGGCGTCGAGGTGATAACGGTCGAGAGCGCAGAACTCAGTCGTGGACGAGGAGGCGGCCATTGCATGACTTGCCCGCTGGTACGCGATCCCCACTGATCACAAAAGTATATACACAATCGGAATAGAAGTCGACTTCCGCTGTTGTATTACGCTATAACGCATCGTTCGTGAAGAACTCGGAATGGCTGAAGGCGCTGGAGAGAACGCGCGGCTCAAGAAGCTGCTCGCGGAGCAGATGCTCGACAATGCGATCCTGAAGGATGCCGCCGCAAAAAATGTATGGTCCGCCCCGTCCGTGCAAGGGTTCGCGACATCGCAATGAGGGCAGCACGGAACGGCATGGGCCTTGAGACGACGGTTGACTTTCGTAATCCGTCCTGGGCCATCCCTGTCTAGTAGCGGGCGTTGGGCTGATGCCCGGCCACATAATTAGGACGGGAGTTCCCCATCGTGGCCACATCCCGTCGCCGTGCTGCCCGGTTTTTCCGCCGAGAGATCCGGCGCGGGCAGAGGCTTCAATCCGGCGGCGCCCGCGCCGGGGGCGCTCTTGTCGGGATCTTGATCTTCGATGAAGAAGCGCACCGCATCTCAACGCACCGGTTTGACCTGGTGGCCGATGGCCCACAGGAACGCCGCCACCTCGCGCGCGATCGCCGCAACGACGATGGGTTTGTTCTTGCCCGCAGCCGTCAGGCGCCGGTAGCGGGCGCAAAGCCGCGTCTGCGCCCTCGCGAATGGGCTCTGTCACCCGGGCGGGATAACGGTAGGCCCAGGCGCCTTCGATCAGGCCGCGGCGGGCGCGGCGATTGCCGGCCAACGTTAGGCCGCCGCGCTTTACCGTGTCGCCGGTCGAGCGCTCCGAGGGCACCAGGCCCAGAAAGGCCTCAGCTGCTGCGGAGTGTCGAAGCGGCGGACATTGCCGACTTCGCTGACGAAAGTGACGGCGACGATGAAAGACATACCACGCAGCGCCTGATAGGCCACCACCACCGGCGCTATCGACCAGCTCGGCACAAGCTCGGCCAGTTGCGCATCCAGCCGCTCCAGCCGTCCTGCACATCGGTGATCACGTCGACCTGGTCCTGCAACACGATCTGCTGGGCCGGATGGCCGAACTTTTGCGCCGCCAGCCAGCGGGCAGGGGTCCGGGTCCAGTTCTTGCGCCCGGAAAGACCCGGCCATGGCGCAGCAGGAACGACAGAAGCGGCTGGCGCTTCTTGCGCAGATCCCTGCTCGCCGCAGAGCGCACCCGCACAGATCGCGCACCGCTTCATGCACCACGTCTGGAACCCAGATTCCCTTCAATTCTCCAGCCCGCAGCAGCCGCACCAGACTGACCGCATCGCGCCGGTTCGTCTTGACGCGCTCGCCCGGGCGCTTCGCGGCGCAACGACATAGCAGCGCTGACCGAGCTCGACGATCTGCCGGTAGAGCCCGTAGCCGCTCGGCCGGCTTCGTAACAGAAATGCAGGCGAGGGTGCTTTTTCCCCAGCCTGCGCACGAAGCGCTCGACCGCCGCCGGCCTCGCTTCGATCTCGCCGAAATACCGGACCTCCCCATTGCGGCCACCCTTGGCAACCGCAATGGCGTGCTTCGCCTTGGACACGTCGACACCGACTTAAAAAACCCTATCTTGCTTCATGGCCCGCCCTTTCTTCGCTTGAGGCTCGGGTCGGGCACTCCCCGAGCGGGGCCGCCGCTCAGACCGCGATCATAACGTCTAGCGCAGGAACTCGCAGTTGCACAGGGAACATTCAGGTAGCGTCTTGAACAACCGGCGGCAAGGCGCATTAGCATTTCGGGCGGATATACGTCAGCTGCCGCCGCAAGATCATTGAGGGTGAAATTTTCACCCAGCAATTCTACAAAGATACCGGGACCACAGAGTCCCTCAGGAACGTCCGTTATATCAACCGCAGTGTATTCCATTGACATCCTTCCGACGAGAGGAGCCGAATATCCGGCACACCGGACGGATATCTTCCCCCCACAGGCCCATGGAATGCCGTGCTTGTAACCGATTCCCAAGATCGCTATGCGGCTGGCTCGAGCTGTACGAAACGTCGCACCATATCCAACAGCCTCACCCTTTGGCACATCGCGCACGTCGAGTATTTTCGCCCGAAGCCTGACGACGGGCTGAAGAGGGTTCGGTTGAATGCCGGCGTTGTTGAGCCCATATAGCGCTGAGCCCACCCGTACCATGTCCAAATGAAAGGCCTCGCCCAGCCAAACACCGGCGGAGGCGGAGATGCTGCAATGGGCAGGTTTAAGCAGATCGGAGATCGCGTGAAGGCGGTTCTTTTGCAACACATTCATTGCGTCGGCAACGCGATCGCTACATGCGAGGTGGCTGAGGACGACTGAAGGAGGGTGCCGCTTGAAAGTGCCACAAAGATACCTGCGCCGCACGTCATCAAAAGTGAGCCCGAGGCGAGAAAATCCGGTTTCCACATTGAGAAAATATGTTTGCGGCTCCGCTGAGGCGCTAATAGTGTCCAATTCACCGCAATTATTTACGACGGGTATAATGCGGTTGGATCGATAATACTGCCGTACCCTCGTAAACTCGTCGCAAAAAACCGCAACCGCCGCGTCTATCTTGGACGACCTTAAAGTTAGCGCTTCGTGTAGATCTCCAACGAAGAGTAGATCGCACCCGGCGGCAACCAGCGCCCTTGAAACCTCAATGATACCAAGCCCGTAACCGTCGTTTTTAACAACAGCGGCCACCCTTACGTATGGTCCGACCACGTCCAATATAGTCTGGAAATTTGTCTGAACCGCATTGAGGTTGACTTCTAACACAACATCAGTTCGCCGCGTCAATGACAACATCTTTTGCTCCAGTACTTCTGGCCTTCGCTTAACAAGCGTCCCATTCTCGGAATCGACTCGTTCGCTGTTATGCCGGCAAGCTCAGCCAATTGCACCCAGATACCACCAGTGGTCACTCATCGCCGGCGAGAACGTTATATCTAATATCGCAACGAGATTCTGCCGATATCCGCGGCGAAGGTGTAAAATAATGTTACGTTTTGACGCGCATTGTCGCTCTTGTGCAATGTTACTTCGAATATTTCTGCTTGACAGATTGTGGAGATTTTGTTCGTTGACGAGTGATGGAGGCATGGCATGCAAGATTGTGCTAGGCTAGTCATCTGGAACTTAAGTAAGCCTCATTGTATGATGACGCTCGGAGCGATGAGAGCATAGATGGCAAACGCAACCGGCCGTCCTACGGCCGCCTTGGTTCTGAGTTCGGTCCAGCGGGAGTATCTGGAGCGGCAGGACCGGCGTCGGCGTGTAGCGCGATCGATGGCGGAGCGGTGCCGGATCATTCTTCGATGCGCTGACGGTGTCCGCAGCAAGGTCGTGGCAGCCGAGTTGGGCGTGTACGAACACACGGTCGGCAAACGGCGACGACGTTTCCTCAAAGATCGCGTCGAGGGGCTGCTGGACGAGGCCCCCCCGGCAGACCCGGACGATCGACGATGATCAGATCGCGGCCGTGATCGAGCGGACGCTACGCTCGAAGCCTGATAATGCGACCCATTAGTCAATCCGCTCGATGGGCCCTGCGACTGGCCTCTGCCATACGACGATCCGCCGGATATGGACCCCCTTCGGACTGCAGCCGCTTCGCTCGGAGACGTTCAAGCTGTCGAGCGATCCACTGTTCGTCGACAAGGTTCGCGACATCGTGGGGCTCTACCTGTCACCGCCCAACAGGGCACTGGTTTTGAGCGTCGACGAGAAGAGCCAGATCCATGCACTCGATCGGGAGCAACCGGTTCTGCCGATGATGCCGGGCATACCGGAGCGCCGGACCCATAGCTATGTCCGACACGGCACCACCTCGCTGTTCGCGGCGCTCAATGTGGCGTCCGGCTTTGTGATTGGCAAATGCTACAAGCGGCACAGGGCAACCGAGTTTCTGGACTTCCTCAAGCAGATCGGGATAATTATGCCACCCACAAAACCGCGCTGGTCAGGTCATGGCTCGCGCCGGCCTCACTACCATGTCCACTTCACGCCCACATCGGCATCCTGGATCAATCAGGTCGAACGCTGGTTCGCTGAACTGACCCGAAAGCAGCTGCGACGCGGCGTGCATGCCTCACCAGCCAGCTCGAGGCCGATATTCGCACCTTCATCGAGCGCCACAATGAGAACCCAAAGCCCTATCGATGGACCAAGTCCGCGGACGAAATTCTGTCGTCCGTCAGGCGTTTCCGTCAGAAGGCCGAGCAGGTCTTATGTGGCGAACTTTAGATTCTCATGACTAGTCTAGTTTCCGTCCATAAACGCCAACATATTGATTGTTGCGTGAATCGGAGTTTTGCGCAGGGCAAGGCCCGGCGCACTTTGGTCTCATGCCACTGATACCCAAGCACAACCTGCAACCGCCGGAGCCGACAATGCGCCAAGAACGCAGCGTCCAAGCCAGTAATTCGATCTTTTTGCCACGCACGAGATCGGCCATGAGTTAAAGGCGATGTCGCTGTGGCTGGACGGGCACCACGATCTGGTTGGCTTGGTGGCGTGAGACTTGGTTCGGTGCAGCGTCAGGGCCACCGGACGGCAAGGCCTACCTGCCGAAGCGGTCTTGCGTTGCGCGCTTCTCAAGCAATACCGGCAGTTGACCTATCGGGAACTGGCCTTCCATCTGGAGGACTCGGCATCGTTCCGGGCTTTTGCGCTGCTGCCGTGGTCATGGAGCCCGCAGAAGTCGGTGCTGTAAAAGACGATCAGCGCGATCCGGCCTGAGACCTGGGAGCAGATCAATCGGGCGCTGCTATCGAATGCCCGGCAGACAAAACTTGAAGATGGCACCGTCGTGCTGCTGGACAGCACTGTAACCTCAGCACTCATGCACGAACCGAGCGACAGCAGCCTGCTGTGGGATGCGGTGCGAGTGATGGTGCGCTTGTTTGAAGCAGGCTGATGCCTTGGCCGGCGGCGTCGGCTTGGAATGGCGCGATCATTGCCGCGCGGCCAAGAAGCGCGCCCGCAAGATCCAGTTCACACGTGGCCGACCAACTGTGTCCAACTCTACCGTGAGCTGATCGCGATCACCCGCGCGACCTTGGCATATATGCGTGAGGCGGCGGCGCGATTGGCTTTGGTGACCAATCCGTTTATCGAACTGTGGCAGGCCCAGGTCTGTCACTATGGGCCGCTGATCGAACAATCATCGCACAGACTGAGCGGCGGGTGTTGGCCGGCGAGCCGGTGCCGGCCGGCTAGAAGCTGGTCAGCCTGTTCGAGCCCCACGCCGATATCATCGTCAAAGGCGGCCGCGACGTCGATTACCGCCACAAGCTCAACCTGACCACGGGCAGGAGCGGCATGATTCTTGATCTGGTGATCGAGACGGGCAATCCGCGCGACAGCGATCGGTTGCTGCCGATGCTGGAACGCCACATCGCCTTCTATGGTCAAGCGCCGCGGCAGGCGACCGACGGCGGCTTTGCCAGTAGCGACAATCTGGCTACAGCGAAGACCTTGGGCGTTGGCGACATGGCATTCCAGAAGAAAGCTGTCTTCGAATCGAGGATATGGTCAGAAGCAAGCGGGTATATCGCAAGCCGCGCAACTTCCGTGCCGGCACTCGAGGCCGGCACCTCATGTCTCAAGCGTGCCTACGGCTTGGCGCGCTGCACATGGCGCGGGCTTGACCACTTCAAGACTTACGTCTGGTCCTCGGTCGTGGCTTTCAATGTCGTTCTCGTCGCTTGCCTCAAGCGAACCTGACGTCGAGCCCATAGCCATGACTAACTTCCTTTCGGGGACGGAAACTAGGCTAAAATGTTTGATCCCGGGTTTTGATGGGGCATCCTTATCTTCCGAATCAAAGGATGCGCTATGGGCCAAGTTCTGCATGGGAGTGCCACAACGACAGAGGCGGTCCGTCGAGCGATACAGCATAGTCAAGAGAGCCTGAGGACCCTGGCCAAGCGCTACGGGATCAACCAGAAGACGGTTGCGAAATGGAAGAGGCGAGCTTCGGTCACCGATCTGCCGACTGGTCCGAAGGAACCGAGATCGACGGTGCTCTCGATTGAGGAGGAGGCGGTCATTGTCGCTTTCCGCCCGCTACACGCTGCTGCCGCTCGACGACTGCCTCTATGCGCTTCAGGCGACCATCCCGCACCTGACACGGTCTTCATTGCATCGGTGCCTGCAACGCGGGCCGGCTCCCGGATGTCGAGGGCGACAAACCGGCGAAGAGGAAATTCAAGCTACCCGATCGGCTACTTCCACAT
The DNA here is from genome assembly GCF_030323245.1 of Mesorhizobium sp. C372A. NCBI lineage: Bacteria > Pseudomonadati > Pseudomonadota > Alphaproteobacteria > Hyphomicrobiales > Phyllobacteriaceae > Mesorhizobium > Mesorhizobium sp. C372A. The sequence continues at coordinate 428,922 of NZ_CP100475.1, forward strand.
CGACATTGCCGAGGTCAGGACCGAGCAAGGCAAACTGCACATGTTCGTCGCTATCGACCGCACCTCGAAGTTCGCCTTCGTCGAGTTGCACGAGAAGGCCCCCATCGCCGTCTCTAAAGAGTTCCTGCTCCGGCTGATCGCGGCCGTGCCCTACAAAATCCACACCGTGCTTACCGACAACGGCATCCAGTTCACCACCCCCGGTGCCGGTGGCTCGGCGGTGCCGCTGATTAAGGAGGCAATCGCCAATGGCGAGATCTTCCGCGCTCACGCCTTCGAATACGCCTGCGCCAGGAACGACATCGAGCACCGCACGACCAAGGCCAGGCATCCGTGGACCAACGGCCAGGTCGAGAGGACAACCGGACTATCAAGGACGCCACCGTCAAGCGTTTCTACTACGAGAGCCATGACCACCTCCGCACCCATCTCACCGATTTTTCGCCGCCTACAACTTCGCTCGCAGACTCAAGACCCTCAAGGGTCTCACACCCTACGAGTTCATCTGCAAGGCGTGGGCCTCACAACCGGAACGCTTCAAACTCAATCCGCTCCAGCAAATGCCGGGACCAAACATCTAGTGCCCGTCCGCAAAGGGAAATATCTGATATTACCTAATTGCAGGTTTTCTGCGGACAAAGCCCGGCGGTTTCAGGTACACTTTAGCATGAAGCGACTGATTCTAAAGACAAACCCGCAAGAACCCACCATCGAGGCCAGTATATTCGATCAGTTCTCCGAGCACGAGATCGGCCACGAACTGCAAGCGATATCGCACTGGCTGGACGCGCATTATGATGTGCTGACCAGGTGGCAGAGGATTTGCGTGGGCGCGATCTATACCGCGACAATCTGGGAGAGACCTGCGCGACATATGTTTGGAACTGCCACGCGGGCAAGCGCTTTCAGACATCTCACCCAGCGGGATAGGTGCGGTCATATGTCCGGCCTTTCAGCGCGGTCTAAGACCGCTGGCCTCGAGGAAATTCGCGATGCGAGGGGCTGATCAATCTGACGCGCTGTAAGCGCATTGTCGCCCCGGCCCCTCTCGCATCGGGATTCGTCCTCCGGCACACCTGCCTTGGCGCAATCGGGGTCGTTTGCCCAGCTTTCCGGCAGATAGAGCTGATAGGCGACCGGAAGGCTCGCCTTGTCGGTGGCAACCGACAGACTGACCGCGACCTGGCAATTGTCCTGCTTGCCGAGCTGGCCGCAGTACTGCCGAGCCACACCGACCGAATGCTTCCCTTTCTTGGGAAAGCCGGTGTCATCGACGATCCAGGCGCGGATCTGCCCCTGACGCTCAAGCGCCGGCAGAACCTGCGCCCGCACGACGCCAAGCACGGCATCGTCCAACCAGTCCGCTTTCGCCACGAAGTGATGCAGAGACTGGTGCGCCGCCTGACACGCCCGGGGTCCGCCCCGTGCCGCCATTGGCTCCACGCTCTTGCGCTCGCCTGGCAAAAGCAGCCCGATACAATAAGCCTTCAGTGGCGCCACCCCGGTCGGCATGACCCAATGCTGAGGCGCGCGTCTCGACATAGGTCGCAAAACGCCATTCACTCGTTTCGATACCGTCCTGGAGATCCATCGCTAGTGACACAGTAGTACTAGCAGGCTTCGCTGATTGGGGTTGTTGAGGTCAAGCTCCTGTTGCGTTTTGTTCGGACCGTCTCGCCCCGCGGGTCACTCGCTTCTCTTCGCGGTCGGCGCAGGGCCGCCGCATGATGGGGTCGGGAGAGCGAGGCGTCTCAATCTGTTGAACGACCTTGGGAAAGTTCGCCCCAGGATCGTGCCTGCTAACGAGACCGCCTTGCCCATCGTCCCCACGGGAACGATCCAGAATCACCCTTGTGGGCGAAACTCTTTCTTCATTTGTCCGTTGTCCCTTCATGCCGATACGAGACCGGGTTCCTTGCCGTAGCGGAACTTGGTCGCGTCGCTCCACATGCTATGTACGATGACGGCGGGGTTTCGGGCAACCGCGACACGGGCTCGCGCCATACCGCGCCCCGCTTGGCGACGTTCATGCTCCACGCGCGCAGGCTCGACCATTTCTTGCTGCGCACGAGCAGCGTATGAGCTCCTTCGTAAAGCGCTGTGCCGGCCAGTTCGTCCCCGCAGCGGCTGACTTTGCCTTGGATATCGGCCTGACCGGAGGGTAGCGCGCCGGGGTCAGTCCCAGGTGCACGCCGACATCCCGCGACCGGCGAAAGCGGTCCGGCCGGTCGATCGTGCGCGGAAGGCGAGCGCGGTGATCGGCCCGACACCTGGAACGCTCATCAGCCGCCGACAGACCTCTTCCTTGCGAACGAGACCGAGAACCTCCTTCGTCAGGCGGACGAACTCTCCCACATTGTGGCGAGGATCGTTAGCAGCGGCTCGACCAGCGGCACTACAGCCGGATCTGTGCCGGCCGACTCGCGCACACGAGCGGCGAAGGCGGTTCGCGACGGCCTGCCCAGCTTGATGACGGCCTCCCGCAGGATCGCCCGGATCACGTTCTCGATGGTGCGCATTTCATTTATCACCGTGCGACGGTCGATGAGGAGGGATCTCCAGAGCCGGCACTGCCGGTTTCACACGCACCTGCCGATACCAGCCGGTGCGCATGATCTGCGCCAGCGCCCGGGCCTCATTCCGATCCGTCTTGTTCGGCATCGTCTTCGTCGCCGCATTGGCCTGCCGCGTCTCGATGCAGATAGCCGGCAGGCCGCCGGCGCACAGCCCGTCGTGAAGCCAGGCCGTCAGTGAACACGCTTCAGCCCGATCCGCTCCAGCGGCTTTCTGCAGGGCGTCGCACAACGCCTCCGGCTCGCTCGCCGCGCGCGCTTCCTTCACGATCCGCCCAGCCGCGTCGTCGACGCAAATCGCGGTATCTTCCAAAGACACGTCAAGTCCGGCAAAATACTTCATGGCTGCTCCTTCCAGATGTTTGTGGCGATTCACATCGACCACGTTCTCAAAGCCGCCCTCAGTTTAGTTGGTTCCCTTGGCGTCACACCAAGCGCATCGGCGCGATCGAACACCAGCGCGCCGCATTGCTCGAGAGCGGCAAGTTTCGCGTCCCAGATGTCACAGTGGGCCGCGGATGATCGCCATACCAGCCTTGGTGGTTCAGGTGGGGTGAACGCCGCCCGAGCGCTCTTCGCGACGACGAAATTCAGCAAATTTCGTGGCCAGCTCCCAGCACGGGTTCGCACGCATCCAGCGCCATTGCCTCCCAGTCGTAGCCGAAAAAGGCACGTACGACATTGACTGACTCCGCATTGAAACGCACGGTGCTGCTACTGTCCACGGCTTCGATATCGTCGAATTTTTGGCAGCCCCTGTTGATCTCAATCACTTCGGCCAGATAGGCCATTGGCAAATCGACCGAAATACCAGTTGGAGTGATCCTCACGGGGTAGGCTCCGGAAGACCCAACGGGCCTGGTGCATGGAAAACGCGCTCGACGCGGTCGGCCAAGGCGCGCAGTACAGATATCGCCGACGACGCGGTCACCGACTGCCGTGGCGCAGGAGGGTGCGCACCTCCGACCGCCCGAGTTCGACGCCGCCATGCCGAAATCGCTTCGGTACTCTTCTCGAAACAGGCGACGGCGCACTTGGGCGGCCCCAAGGGCTGCGTGAGGGACAGGAACAGATACGGACTTATCGACCCTCGGTCGAGCGACTCTCTCGATTGCACCAATGTTCGGCACGATCACCTGTTGCGCAGGTGCGGGGAAGTGAGGGCCAGAGATCGTTCCTATCCGCCAACCGTCGGAAATGGTATGATCGACCAATTGATAAAGCTGACGGCTCGCTGAACTATCATCTCGGCAGCAGCAGGGCTCGGTGAGGCGGCGATGACATAGCCCATAGAGTCTCGGTAATCGCCTTTCCTGACGATCGCCGTCTTGGGTTTAATATAAAATTTCACCTCGGCGACACCTGGTACAGCCGCCGCCCGACTGTCGCCATCGATCCAATCGAGGATGCCATCGCGGTCAGGAAGCAGAGCCCGCCAGGCCGCAATGTGCGAATGCCTCCTGTGCAAATTCCATTCATCTCCGATAACAAGCTTGATGTGCTCGGTGATGAGATCGACATCGTAAGCCAGATGAATCGATTGAGCGCCTCCAGCGAGACGCGGATTGACTTCAATGACGACTGGGCCCCGCCTCGTCCACCGGAATTCTATGTTTGTTGGGCCCCAGCCAAGATTAAGAATTCGCAAACAGCTCAACGAAACATCGGCAATACGCCTATAATCGTCATCGGTCAGCGGGGCTGGAAAGATGCCCCGACGGAAGACGAAATGCGGTGGCGGGCCGAAGTCAGCGGCAGAAATTCCAATGATCTCATTTTGCATAAAATGAGCACAATAATACGGGCCCTGTGCGAATTCTTCGACCAGTATCCTTGGCGAAGGCCTCCACAAATAATCCTCGCCCAATAGATAGGTCGTATGTTCGGCCACCTCGTCGACGTTGCGGCACAATCGGACACCGTTGCTGCCGCTCCCCACGGTTGGCTTGAGAATCACCGGCAGGCCGATATCCACGGCAGAGCTTGCCGCCTGCGTCGCATTCGATGCCAAGCGATAAGCAGGTATGGGAACGCCGGCCTCCGCGAGGAGGTGACGTTGAAGGAATTTGTCGCAGCATCGTTCAATCGATTCGGGGTTCGGTCCCGGCAGATGGAAGTACCGGCAGAGCCTGCTAGCCGTAGCATAGGCCGACTCGTCGGCGCGTGAAAACCCAGTAATGCCGGCAATGTCATAGGTCGCACGTAGCCGGAAACATTCGCGGATCAGCGCATCGAGATCGTCTGTATCGACTCGGATTGCTTCAACCGCTTCCGCAGCAAGATAGTCGTACTGAGCTGGATCAGCCGAAAAGGTGACTGAATGAATGCCAAGACGCTGAGCCGCTTGGATGTATCGCAGACCATAGTCCGGATGACCTTCAACCAGGATAAGCGCTCTTCTTGCCATTGGCTGTTGACCCTCCGTTGCATGCGGTGCGGCAGTCTGAGCGTAAACAGGCATCAACCTCTTATCCATGCCTGACCTCAGAGTTCGTGATAAAGGTACACTTGTTAGCGATCTACGGTCGCAAAGATTCTGTAAATTTGATTGAAGGATTTGTTGCAGTTTGGGTTCCCGGCGTTGCGGCTGAGCTATAGGCGAAGGTGACGACGGTTTGAGGAGAGCGGCGTACCGAGGCGGGTGATGAAGGCTGCCAGAACCTCACATGAGAGGATTACGCCAAGTGAATTCATTAGGGCGACATTAAGGTTCCAACCTTGAATCCAGGGCCCGAGCCTATCGCATGACGCGGCTCGTTTCCGAACGCGGCCAACCTCACATCCAGTCGCCGCTCTTGGCGGCTGCACGAACATCCCGCTTGCGGCGGCAGGGGGCTGAGGAAGACGAGACCGTACTCTTGAACGGCAATTCAAGCCATGGTTCTGGATCGGTCAGAACTGGTCGCGTCCTACGGATTACAGGATTGGTTCAATGGGGTATCGTCAGGCGACTTTCCCTCCGACGTTGCCTAAAATGCCGCCTTCGACTACGACGCCGGTGCTCACATATTTCCGCAGCGCGACCAGCAATTTGCGAGCAAGCGCCACGATCGTGGTCTTGCGCTAGCGGCCACCGCCTTATCTGCTCGAGAAGCAGTTCGAGCCGATCGAGTTCGCGGCTTACCCGGTGTCGTGTTGCCTCATATAATTCTGTTACCGGCTGCCTCATCTTGTCCATCATCGCCAAGATCGGCTTTACGGCGCAGAAGAAGGCCGAGCGCCACAGCGGCGTGCGTGCCGGTGTGCCTATGGACGTGGCGACGAAGCTGACAGGTTCGACGCGTCCTTCCCCACAAGCGCGCTCAGAGCTTCCTGAAATCGCCGTCGAAACACCGTTCAGGTAGAGAACGGGAAACAGCACATCCAGACTTCGCCGTACACTGCGATCCCTGGTCCGTATCGAATATTTTCGGCTTTCCATACTGGGCAAGCGCTTCCTCGACCGGCCTCTATGCAGAACGCCGTTTCCATCGCGATCAACAGTCGCCAAAACAGAACCCTCCGGCCGAACCAATCAACGACTGCGCAGAGATAGACAAAGCCGCGAATGGCGAGGTTGATCGGGTCCGGTTCTCCTCATCGATCCTGCCGAAATGGACGCGACCGACGGCCAGAGCCGCTCAACGAAGATGTTGCCCCGCCATGTGCCTGCCATCCATCGAGATTTCAATCTCGGCCTTCGTCAGCATGGTCGTGAAGTCGATGGACGCGCCGCGATCCCGGATCTTCACCCAGCTGACTGGCACTGGTCCGATCCCCGTCTGGATGTTCCGCTCCGGGCCGTGACCATGCCGCACAATCCGGCCACGGCCGTTGGCGAGCTTGAGATCCCCCATCTCGGCTAGAAACTGCTCAAGTGCCGGTTTCGACGTGTTAGGGCGTGGTAAATCGCCTGAATGCTCATCTTCCTCATCAGCGTTGCGACGTGCAGCAGTCCCGAGGAAAGCTCTTCTGCCTTCAAAAGGACCTTGCAACATCCCCGCTTCCGGCAAAGGGATAATCGAGATGCAGTTCATTGATCCGCCGCATCAAGGCCAGATCGCTGTCTGACACAGGACGTGGCGAAAATTAGACGCTGCTGCGGCTGACGCCGAGAAGCTTCGCCTGGCGCACCACCGCTACCTCGTGCGACCGATTAATCATTTCTTTCCGCTCAGCAACCCGGCTCTGCCGAGCGAGGATAAAACATCTTTCTCAAGCGTCAGTTCTCCAATCTTGGCATGGAGTGTTTTGACATCGACAGTTAGTGCGGCGGGCTCCAACTTTGGTTCATAGGCGAGAACGCCCGTCGCCCCTCAAGGAGCTGGTCTTTCCACTGCTTGATCTGGTTAGCGTGTAAGATTGAACTGCTGGGACAATTCCACCAGCGTCTGTTCGCCCCTGATGGCGGTAAGCGCCACCCTTTGCGTTGAAAGCAGGGATGTGGTTCCGCCGCCGTCTTCTCGTCATGCTATCTCCTGTTTCCGGCATCTAAGCCAAAGTCAGGCAGAAAAATTCCACTTATACCGGCTGTCCGAGTTTACCGAGCCAACGCTCAGGAGTTTCGCTTCTTAAGCCTCGCAACTCCGCGACGCGGCACGTTAGTCGTCATGCCGACAAGCTCAACCCGTTTCATTCCAATGCCTTCAGCAGAGAAGCGAAGATACGTCTCGGGGCAGGCTGGATGCCGCAGGTAAAGCATTGTTTAATGAACATAACTTATATGTTAAATAGACTATGTATTTGTATGTAATTAGATATCGAAAACTTAACACGCATCGGATTGCTATTAGTCCTAACGGTGTCAAACTAGATGCATTCAAAATATATACATAAAATGAGTTTCATTCGTGCGACTCTTCCAAATTCACAGAGGAGATTCTTCGATGCAAGGTCGAGTAAGTATCCTAACTATTGGTCATGGTGTACTAGGTGGGGATGTTATTGATTTTCTAAGTCAAAGCGGAAGACCATATGACCTTTATGTCGGAGCAAGAGACGTGCGACGGGCCTCTTTAAGGGCCAATCTGGCGAGATACACGGCCATAAACCTCGGCCACCATCCGACCATTGAGGTGGTCCCTGTGGATCTCATGAATATAGAGGCTACAGCAGAGCAACTGGCGGCTCTCCGTCCGGATATCATTTTCAATGCAACGACATTGCATTCATGGTGGACCATATTGCAATTGCCGCCTGATGCTTATCAGCGGGTTGATCGAGCTCGCGGCGGCGTATGGACGCCGATGCATCTCGTTCTCGTTCGACGCCTGATGAGAGCTGTGCGAGAGGCCGGGCTTCAGACCGTGGTCGTGAATGCATCCTACTCTGATGTAACACATGCCGCCCTTGCAGCCGAGGGCCTCTCGCCGGCGATTGGCATCGGTAATGTCGCGAATGCCGTCCCGGGCATCAGGTTGGCGGCCGCGCATCTTCTAGGTTGCGAACTGAAGGCGATCGATGTGCGGTTCTTTGCCCAACACTACGTCAGCTATCGCATGCCCCGGACTGGTTCCACTGACGGAGCGCCCTACCATTTGTCTATATATCGGGAAGGTCAGAGAATTGGGCCTGAGGAAGTGTCCCACGATGAAATCTTCGCAAATGTTGCCGGACGTTTTCGGCGGGTGGAAGCCCTCGCAGGACAATCGGTGACTGCATCGTCGGCGACAGCTGTTCTACGCGCGTTGGCCGATCGGGTAGAGCGCGTCGTTCATGCGCCAGGGCCGTTGGGTCTCGTCGGAGGCTACCCCGTTAGGGTTGCTCCAACAGGCATTTCGATCGATTTGCCTGAAGGCCTGTCATTGGACGATGCGGTGGAGATCAACAGAGAATGTCAGAAATACGACGGGATCGAAGCCGTGGAAAGCGACGGGACCGTGCGCTTCACGGCGGAGTCGGCAGAAATTATGCGCAAGTTGCTCGGCTACGATTGCGATGCAATGGCGCTGGATGAGTGCGAAGGCCGAGCGGAGGAACTGGCAGCAAAATATGCTGAGTACCTTCGTCGCTTCGAGTAGTCGGGCATCCATTCTGGCTGACAAAGGCACATCAGCGGCCGCAGTGGCCGAGCTAACCGTCGGCATGCGCATGCGCGAGTGGTGGCGATGCATTCGCGACCACCAAAATCAAAAATAACTGGAACAGCGTCTCCGTGTTTCTTCACGAGATATTACTGGACCGGTCGAAGCACAATCTGCGCTACATCATTGAGGATATTTCTGCGACGCCAATGGTAACGACTCGGCCGAGATTTCTCTTGATACCGGTGTCTGGCGAAGCGGTTGGCATCGTCCCGCAAGGGTCGATGAATTTTATCGCCAGACCACTTCGGCAAAAGTATACCGCAGAGCCCAACCCCGCCGACGAGGGCGTTTTGACGCTGACGCGCATTCTGAAAGAGTTGCTGCCGCTTGCGGAATACGCGGCGATTGTCGGGCGAGGCTAATGATAACGACCGTGGATCACGACACGCTGGTTGCGACACTCGAGCGGTTAAAGCTGACGGCAACCGCAATCCGCCAGTCCGGCCAGTGGGAGGGCAAGAGCTTTATCCAGGGCGGCTGGCAAACGCTCAGTCAGGCACTCTACATCCCTGCCCTCGTCGCAATCCGATTCAATCAGCCTCTCAAAGCAAATACGAAAGCCTCCGAACAGGCGGAAAATCCGCAAAGGTCGCCATAACCGCAGCATGCGAAAGCTCGTCGCTCGCAAACGACGCTCTCATCAGCGAGACCGGAATGCTGTCCATCCCATTCCTTGACCAAGACGGATACTTGTTGACGACACGGCCTGGGATCACTCCAGCTTCACCAAGAACCGGGATCGGCTGTTGGAAGGTGAGATCGCGGCCAAGTTTCCGCGCGGTGCTGGCGCAGCCTGAGGACGATACCAATGAACGGCGCTGAACTGCTTGTTTCTACTCTGGAGAACGAGAAGGTTCATCAGATCTTCGGCATACCCGGAGAAGAGAATCTCGACCTTGTTGAAGCACTGCGGCGTTCCTCGATCAAATTGGTGGTGACGCGCCACGAGCAGGCGGCCGCGTTCATGGCGGCCACGCATGGGCGACTGACCGGCAAGCCCGGGGTCTGCCTGTCCACGCTCGGTCCCGGTGCGCTCAACCTCACGACGGGCGCTTCCTACGCCCTGCTCGGCGCGATGCCTATGATCATGATCACCGGCCAGAAGGGCATCCTAAGCCGGAAGCAGGCACGATTCCAGATCGTGGATATGGTCTCGACAATGAGACCACTGACCAAAATGGCGCACCAGATCATCAGCCCGGCGACTATCCCGATCATCGTGCGCGAAGCGTTTCGGTTGGCGCAACAGGAGCGCCCCGGCCCGGTTCATCTCGAACTTCCGGAAGACGTCGCAGCCGAGAGAATGGCTGTGGCTCCGCCGATGATGCCGCCCTATCCGATCCACGCGCCCGTTCCGGCCACAGAGGCCTTGGATCGTGCGGCTGAGTTAATCCTCAAGGCCGAGCGGCCGCTGGTTATGTTGGGTGCGGCCGCAAACCGACCGCGTCTGACTGAGGCGTTGTCGGACTTCGTGAGGCGCCTGCAGATCCCCTTCTTCAACACTCAAATGGGCAAGGGCGCGGTATCGGGCGGGTCCGGACTGTACATCGGCACCGCCGCTGTGTCGGAGCGAGATCATGTGCACCGGGCGATCGATCGCGCCGATCTTATCATCTCGATCGGCCATGACACCGTGGAGAAACCGCCCTTCCTGATGGAGCCGAGTGGGCCGACCGTGCTCCATGTGGGCTACTCGCCGGCGACGGTTGAGGAGGTATTCTTCGCACATGCCGAGGTGGTGGGCGATGTCGGACCGGGGCTAAGATTGCTTTCTGACCGGCTTGAGGGCAGGCTGCCCAACGCCGGTGCTCTTCTCGGGCTGCGTGAGGGAATCCTGACTAGGATCGCGGACCGGGCCAAGGATAGCCGCTACCCGCTCACCCCGCAGCGAATCGTGCACGACGTGCGCCAGGTCATGCCCGAGGACGGCATCGTCTGCCTCGACAACGGCATGTACAAGATTTGGTTCGCTCGCAACTACCGTACTCGAGTAGCCAACACGCTGCTCCTCGACAATGCGCTTGCCACCATGGGCGCAGGGCTGCCTTCAGCTATCATGGCCGCGATGCTCTGTTCGGAACGTCGCGTCCTCGCGGTGTGCGGCGACGGCGGGTTCATGATGAACTCGCAGGAGCTGGAGACCGCGATTCGCCTCAGACTCAATCTCGTCGTGCTCATCCTACAGGACGACGCTTATGGGATGATACGTTGGAAGCAGGCGCTTAACGGGCACAGCGATTTCGGGATGACCTTCGGCAATCCCGACTTTGTCACTTATGCCAAGGCCTACGGCATCGAAGGCAGGCGAATCGAAGGCCCCGACGATCTCGTGCCGACGCTCGAAGCGGCCTTTGCGGCGGGCGGTGTCCATCTCATCAGCACGCCGGTGGACTATTCGGAAAACATCCGGATCCTGGGCGAAGAATTGTCTAGAGCACGTCCTTAGATCGATGAATGGGTTGTGATGTGAAGAGGCGTTAGCAGTGTAATTCAACGTCCATTTTCATGAGATGGATGGAAGAGCACTGAGCGAATATCTTCGGTTCCGCGTCTTTGAAGCAGACGCCGGCATGTCGTCGCGGCAGGCTGCAGCGCGGTTCAGGGTCGGCATATCGAGGGCGATCCGTTGGGTCCCTCGGGCAAAGACCGGCGAACTGACGCCACGGCCGCAATCGCGGCCTGACGGCCACCATGTGTCGGGAACTGAAACGACGATCGGCCTTCGAGGCCACCATCGGTCACATGAAGACCGACGGCCGACTGGACCGCAACTTCCTCGGCGACCATGATGGCGATGCGATCAATGCGCTGCTCGTCCCCGCAGGCCAAAATCTGCGCCTGATCATCACAGTTCTCGCTCTTGGCTTGCATGGTGCCTACAAGCACTCCAGCCGAAAACGGCGAAATCGGATGCTTCCAGTCGTAGACGAAGGACGCAGTCATGCCCGTCAGCCGTAGCGCTCCGGTGAAGGTCGTGGTCTTCCAGTGGCCATGCGGTACGCCGGCCCGGCAGCGCTCGCCGCGCGGTCGATAGCGACGAACATGTGCAGTTTGCCTTGCCCGGTCCTGACCTCGGCAATGTCGATGTGGAAGTAGCCGATCGGTAGCTTGAATTTCCTCTTCGCCGGTTTGTCGCCCTCGACATCCGGGAGCCGGCCCGCGTTGCAGGCACCGATGCAATGAAGACCGTGTCAGGTGCGGGATGGTCGCCTGAAGCGCATAGAGGCAGTCGTCGAGCGGCAGCAGCGTGTAGCGGGCGGAAAGCGACAATGACCGCCTCCTCCTCAATTGAGAGCACCGTCGATCTCGGTTCCTTCGGACCAGTCGGCAGATCGGTGACCGAAGCTCGCCTTCCATTTCGCAACCGTCTTCTGGTTGATCCCGTAGCGCTTGGCCAGGGTCCTCAGGCTCTCTTGACTATGCTGTATCGCTCGACGGACCGCCTCTGTCGTTGTGGCACTCCCATGCAGAACTTGGCCCATAGCGCATCCTTTGATTCGGAAGATAATGATGCCCCATCAAAGCCCGGGATCAAACATTTAGCATTTGATTTTGGAGCAAATCTGCAGATTCACTCCTCACCTCATCATCGTCTGACCGCTGGTATCCAACTTCCTTGCAGCTGCCGAAATGCTCAGCCTTTTGGCCAGCTCGGCTGACGCAGCCAGACCGCCAGATCAGAAAGAGCACGCTTGCGAAATACGCAACCTGAAGGAGCAACCAACAAGCCAGCGTCGTGACGACGACTGCGCGGATTGAATGAAACGCGAAGTAGACAGTCAAAGCGTTGGCGCACAGGACCAGCCACAGGAGGCGTCGCAAGATTCTAAAGGGCAACGCCGTTCTCCTGGTTTGTCGGCCATGTCATGCAGCGACCTTGTCGGCTGCAACATGGGTCTGGCAGTTCTTCGGGCAAACGCGGGCGCAGGCTCCGCAGCCGACGCAGCGCCCTCCATGGTCGACGACCATGATCATGCGATTGAGCTCGCCGTCGAAATCGTCGTCTTCGCCGTCGCAGACGCCAAGGATTTCGCCCGCGTCATCGACGCCGTAAAGGTGCATGACCTCGCGCGAGCAGACCTTGAAGCAGCGGCCACAACCGATGCAGGTCGTGCCGTCGATAGCGGTGAGATACTCCGGCATCCATTTGGAGCCGTCGCGGGTGACGAAAGCGCTCGTCATCGTAAATTCTCCGAGGCAGCGAGGTCTCTCTTGGCAGCGTCCAACTCTGCAAAAACGGCGCACGTTTTTGCGGCAACCGTCTTGATCTCAGTCCAGTTGACCGGCTTGTCCTCGGCAAGGTCGTGCAATTCCATCTTCGCAATGCCCGCACCCGACTGCAGATTGCGGACTTTCTTCTGCAACTCCTCAAGGCCTGGCATTGATCTTTCCTCGAAATTGGCTTTCATCACGCCATCGCCACGCCGGGAAACGGTCCCGTGGCTGCGGTCGCATCGTCGACCAGTTTCGTACCGGCCTCCGCGAGTTGCCGGAGCGTCTCGAAGCCGAACCGATGGATGTCTGGACAAAACGACCAAACGCCTGGCCCTGAAAAGCAAGCGCCCGAAGCCCCCATGGATTTCACCTCCATGATTGGCGATGTCACCGGGCGGAAACGCTGCGCGATCGAAAGCCCGACGGCGGTGAAAAACATATCGAGCCTCCACAGCACGTCCGGATCGGGATAGCCCATGCCAGGGATCGCGCGGCGCTTTTTTCTGGTGACGATAAAATCGGCCAGTAGCGTGGCGTCCGATTTGCCTTCCCATAAGCAGTAGGACTCCTGAGCGCGGATCAGCCGCACGAGGCATTTGACGAACGGCGTGGCAAGGGCCGCCTCGTCCTCGTTGACAGCAGGGCGAACTGCGGCATCAGACATTTCATATTTTCCTGATTTCAGTCCTCTTCCTCGAAGGACTCTTTCTTTTTCGGAGACGCCTGCTTCGCCCACTTGCGCAGCCGACGCCCAGCTCGGGCCGGGCAATTCCACGCGATGTCCCTGTGGCCGACCCTGGACGCGTCTTTGACTGCGAGGCCTTCCACGCGGATTGGCGTCGATCATCACTTCCGCCGCGATGCGGCCAGAGGTCATTGCAAGGTTCTCGCCTCGAACCCGTTGAAAACAATCCATCCCTGTGCTGCATGGAGCCTGCTTGCGTCCACTCCAGGGAAATGGACGAATTGGCCAGTAAACATTCCGACCATCCCCCTTTTTAAGGATTCCTCTCGGCCGGCCGCGCCTTGGCACCTTCGGAAAGCTTGTTTTGCGGAGCCGCACAGCAGCGCCGTAACAAACCTTGTCACCCTTGTAGTTGGCCAGTGCCTGCAGCAAATCCAGTAGAAGGCGTTCTTTCAGTTCGTCCGGGATAGGCTCCAGACCGTCCAGCGACTTCGGTGTCAGTTCGACCAACTCGATCGCGCGATCATTGTTGCCGTTCTCATGATAGTACCGGGCGGCCGCGGGATAGGACCGGAACTTAGGACTGTCGCCTTGCGGGGGATTCAGCGCCAGGATGTGTTCGGACAGCTCCTTGCCCATCGCGAAGCGCTCAGCAGGGGGAAGGCACGAATGGTCATTAGCCGGATGGAAGAGTTGGTCTAGCGCCGAAACCATCCAATCCTCGGAATTTGTGTCGATCGCGTCGCGAACCAACTGGCGCATCACCGGCAAGCCGGTCCAAATGTCTTGTAATTTTCGAAGCAACAGATGTGCATGAGCCAGGCGGAAATCGAGGTCGTCCGGCATCAAGGCAATGCCCTCTTCGATCGCCCAGAGCGCCGTCTTCCAATCTTCCAATTTCACCGCCGCCCAGAACCTGTCATCGATCGGCTTCTTCAACGCTTGTTCGCGCGCCAGGGGTTCACTTGTGGCGATCCGCTCTTGATCGGCGGCTTTCGCTTTGTTGCTGGTACGCCAGCTGCCGTTGAGCACTTTCGGCAAAACCTCACCGAGATGGCTCGGATGACCGATAAAGGCGATGCAGCCGTCTCGGTCGACTACGAACGAGGTCGGAATCCCGACGCAAAAGGTGGGTTCCCTCCAAAGCTTCGTCATTTCGCCTGTGAAGTCGAACGCAATCCGATGATTCAGATCCGGGCACTTTTCGGCCAACCACGCGTCCAACTTGGTCTGGGCCTCGACGGCCGTTGGAGCGTCTTCATCAGCCGCGAGCCCGACGACCTCAAGTCCGCTGTCCTTGTATTTCTCTTGCAGCTGCATCAGTTCGAGCATCTCCGCCGCACATAGTTCGCACCAAGTTGCCCAAAACTGGGCGATATAAACTTTGCCGGGCTGGAAGTCCGCAAGGGGCTCGCCACGCAGCTAGTCCCCCACCTTCATCGAAGGAGCCGGAGACCCCATCCGCAACATATCTTGCCCTCCAAAGCTGTTGCAAAAGGTTGCGTGGCCTCATGCGCAAGCTTGTTCCCCTTTTTAGACGGGGCACGAGGTTCAATGAAGGGAGAGGCATCGCTCGTCTTGCGCATCTGCGTGCAGTCAGCCTTCACTCAGTGTTGCTGAATCTTAATTCGCAAAGGCCATGCCAACGCGCTCAGCGTGCAGTAATCGCTTGATTTTACTTAAAGCTTCCGGGGGCTCAGATAGCCGGCTGTATCAGTCGCGACATGTTTTCTGCCATTGTCAGCTCTTGGACGCGCACCACCCGCTTCGCGCGGCACAGAAGCGTGGCCACGGACGTCTCGACATATAGGGACGAACAGATGGACATCATGACTGCGTTGGCTAGCGCCAGCCATGTCATCATCGTCCGCCTCAAGCCTTGCTTGAGCTTCTTGCCGCTCCGGTCGCTCAGCGGAACGCCAATTGCGATTGCAGGCGCCGCTCCATCCGAGCCTCGCCTCTCCCCTACCTTTTCCGCTTTGCGCTTGAATTCCTGGTAGCGACGCAGGAGTTCTTCACGACGACGCCCGTTATGTCCGGCTGCGGTCGCGAGTACCGTCATCGCCAGATGATGATCGTGGCGAAGAGGGCCAGGATGAGTGCCGGCCTGTGCCGGGCCGGTGAACTCTCCCGAATCCTACTTTTTGTTGTTCTGTGTCCCTGTGCGGAAGTCCTACAGGAACCACCTGGTCCGAATGTGAGCGTTGTCGGAATTGACCGGCCTCAAGGCCGCTCGGTCGCCACGCGGTGGGCAGGGCAGACTGAAAACGCCGAAGATGCGGCCGCCCTCGCCGCTGACCCGGCTACCATCCCAGGCGATGACACGTGATTGATGCCACCGTTCGCCCCGAGGGCCGGCAGGAGCCCGCCCGTCGGACTCGAAGGTCGGTGCCTTGGCCGCTGCACGGTCGTTGCCGTGTTCAGTTCCCGGCCAGTGGTGAAAGAAATCGTGATAACGCCAATACGATGAGCTACGGTCCGAACGCGGCCTGCCGCGCTGAAACGACTCTCTTCTCGACCTGACGCCGGCTCGAGTGGTGTTTCGAGGGTATTGAGGACGCCTGGGCTTCTGCCCGGCCGTTTGTCTGCGCGCTACGGGTTGTCTCGGCGAGCAGACACCGAACGCGTTAGAGGCGTCCGGGGAATGTTCTTCGCGACGGCGCTTGCAAGTTGCTCATGAGCTTCGCGAAACCTGCTCGTTTGCGGCGACCTTTCTCCGACTGGGTATCAGGTGATCAGCGGAGTAGAGCTTGGAACAGCATCGGTGCTACTTAAGAACCCGTCAGCGGGCCAAAAACAGCGGCAACGGCGGCTTGCCAACTATCCATCTTGTCACGCTACCGAAGAGCCGCTCACGCAACCGGCGGCTGCCATAAGCGCCCATGACGATCAGGTCGGCAGACGTGTCGATTGCCTGCTGCGCTAGCACCGTAGCCACCGGTTTGCCGCGGCTCGCCAGCCGGTCGACCGACACCCGAGCACCGTGCCGAGTGAGATAGGCAGCGATGTCGGCTCCCGGCTCGGCGCCGTTTCCGGTGCAGGTCGCCTCCGGATCGACGAGTGCGACACGAACTTCCTCAGCACTGGCTAGCAAATCCAGCGCTTCGCGAACCGCGCGGGATGCCTCGGCCCGCGAATCCCAGCCGACCAGCACGCGCCGTGGAGACAGAGTTACCTCAGCGCCCTCTGGCACGACAAGCACCGGCTTTCCGGTGTCGAACAGGCTGCCGTTGATAACAAGGGGACCGACGTTAATGTCGTTGAGAAGTGCGGGGCCGACGATTGTCAGGTCGTTGCAGAGCGCCCGCGCTCGCACTGCGTTACCGACGCTGGCCTGATCGCAGTTGACAACATCGACATCATAGCACCGCCACGTGGCTCTCAACAGTTTGTGAATTTGCTTAGATGTTTTTTCCAGACTGGCTGCGTCCTGTGAAAATCTCTCGATTTGCCTGTATCGTTTTTCCAGTCCGGCAATAGCCTGTGCGCGTTGCGTAGGCCACGCGGGGATGCCATCGCCTAGCAGCGGAGGCGACACAACGAGCGGCGGAGGCGACATAATCAGGACGGACAAATGTGCGCCGACTTCGGCGCACAAGCTTGCAGCTGTTCGGACGTCCCGATCGGAGTGGTCAGCTCCCGCTACACTGAGTAGGCTTTTGAAGGCCATCTGGCTGCTTCCCCCTGAGATGTCGCGCCCGTAGCGCGTTTCGAACCGCAAGACTTGCCTTCCAATGAAGATGGAGAGTGGCAGACCGTCCGTTCGCGATTCAGTCGTCCAGCTTCTCGAGCGAGTAGCCCGCACACCTGACAGTATGAATGACGCTACCTGGCGAGGCCGCCTTCAGCGCCTTTCTAATCCGGCTGATATGGACGTCGACAGTGCGTTCACCGACATGGATATTGTCCGGCCAGGCCGCGTCGATCAGCTCGTCTCGGCTGAAGACCTTGCCGGGAGCCTCAAGAAATTGCCGCAGCAGGTTGAATTCGAGAGGTCCGAGATGGATGTCGTGGCCATTACCTCGAACCCGGTGAGCATCGAGCTTCATCTCAAGGCTGCCGCAACAGAGCCAGCTGCCGTTTTTTATCCCGTTTGAACCCGGCTGTGGCAGCGCCAACTTCGTGCGTAGACAGTCAAGCAGCTTGGCCGGTGCGAAGGGCCGCACAAAGCTCTCGTCAACACCTGCCTTCAAGAGATCGAGGTGCTGGTTCTCGGCGCCGGGCGCGATCAACGCAATGACGGGCAGGCGGCCGGTCCGGGGCTCCCCCTTGAACCGGGCGCAGATTGTGGAGCCTGCCGCGCTTGCTGGCCCGCAGTCCAGGACTACCGCCTGGAGCTCCCGTTGATCGGCCAATGCAAGTGCTTCCTTCACGCCGTCTGCCGGCTCACTCGTGAAGCCGTCCACCCCCAGAATGTGGCTGAGGAACAGATACAACTCCGCATCTTGCGAACAGATCAGTACCACTGGCTTCATCAGCGCTACCCCAAGAACCACATCGGCTTCGACAGCCTCGATTGAGAGGGCTCGCATGTCCTCAAGGCCTGACATGATCCCCTCGATCGAAAATCGGTTGCATCACGCCCGCGCCACCTCGGGATAAGCCTCAATGGCTGCGGTGGCATCGCCGGCCAGTTGGGTGCCCGCCGCGGCGAGTTTCCAGAACGTCTCGAAGCCGAACCGATGGACGTCGCGCAGGGTCTTGGACAGAACGACCAGTCGCCCCGCCGTGAAAAGCACGCGCCCGAAGCCCTCATGGCTCATCTCCATGATCGGGGATGCCATCAGGCCGGAGCGTTCCTCAATCGCAAGCCCGACGGCGGTGTAGAACTTATCGAGCCTCCACAGCACGTCCGGATCGGGATCGCCGATGATTGGAATTGCACGGCGCTGTTCCCTGGTGATGATGAAGTCGCCCAGCAGCTCGGCGACCGATTTGCCTTCCCATGACCCGTGGGAATCATTGGCACGGATCAGCCGCACGAGGCATTTGACGAACGGGGTGGCAAGAGCCGCCTCGTCCTCGGTGGCGGCAGGGCTAACAGCGCCTTCAAACATTTCGCCCACTCCTCATTTCAGCTTTCGTCCTCGAAGGAGGGTTTCTGTTCAGCGACACCTGCCTGCGCCAGCACCTTGCGGAGCCAGGGGGGAGGACACGTCCTGAGCATCATCTGCGTGCGCAACAACACCTCTTGGATGGTCTGGGGCTGCGGCACTTTGATCGGATGGATCTTTGCGGAAACAAGTTTGGCTGCCGAAGGTCCGCCGATCGCCAGACAAAACAGCAAATGGCAGCCCTTTAGCGCCTCCACCTTCTGGGTGATGCGGTCATCGCCCTCGGTTCGGTGCTTCCCGCTCTCGTCGGAAACGTCGTCAAAGGCCACGGCTTCCACAAGATTCCACTCCTCGCGCATCACGTCGTAGACAGCAAAGCGCCTGGCCGACCCGAAATGGGCGTTGAGGTTCTTCATGTCCTGCGTGGCGATCGCCACGCGCAATGCGCCCGCTTGGCGTTCCGGCGTCGGTGCGTGAACCTCGTCAGTGACGAGCGAGAGGCGACGGACGGAGTTCATCTGGCATTTCTCGCTTACGGAGTGGATCAAGCGCCTCAGGCGTCGGCGCTCGCCCGTTGGCTTGAAAAATGTTGGCAACCTCGAAGATCAGGTCGCGGGTCCCCTGGTAGAGGATTGTGAGCTTGTGCTGGGCACCGAGCCGGTCGAAGATCGGGAAGCCGACCCGCATGAGCGGAATGCCGAGGCGCTGCGCCGCCTGGCGGCCGTGGGAATGAGTAACGAGAAGATCAGCGCCGGCGCCAAGCGCTTCCAAATCGCCGAGATCGCCGATTTGAACCGACTGCGCCGGTACTTCCTCCACAATTTTCGACATAGCGGCCGTTGTGACCGCCGCCGCGATTTCGGAGCCCATGGCGATGAAGAAGCTCGCGAGTTGGTAGAGTTGGTCTGGTTCAGCAGCGATCGCAATTTTCTTGCCTCCAAAGTGGAAATGTCCGTCGAGCAACGCGTCCTGCAACTGCGCCCGCCGACGGCGCACCTCAGCCGGCGCCGCCTCGCCCGAAACTGCGGACAGCAGGGAGACGAACCGGTCGGCGTCCCTCAATCCGGTCAGCGACCGGAACAGCACGTAAGGCACGCCGGTCAACCTCTGCAGCAGCTCGGCCGGGCGGCGCATATGCTCACCGATGACGATACATTGCTCGGCCGTGCCAAGCTCGCGGATATCCTCGACGCTGGTGCCGCCATAGGTGGTCGTGACCCAGCGGTCGGGCACCGTACCGTCGAGCGAGCCGGAGATGTCCGGCAGAATCACCGGCTTCAGTCCAAAGCTTTCAACCATCTCACGCAAATGCTCGATGTCAGCCACAGTGAGGTTCCAGCCAGGCAGGATCACGATTTTCTTCGACTGCCGCGCCTGCTCGCCGGGCCGCGTAATCCTTTCGATCATAGCGGTGACAGCCTTGGCCCAGCCCTCTTCGATCGCGCCGTCGAAATCCGGTGTGTTGGCTAGCACCACCTCCGTACCCGCGAGTTCTTCCATGCGCTTCAGCCTGATATTGGCGACATCCCCTGCGCAGTCTTCGCCCCGGGTTTCCACCAGCGCGGTCGTGCAAACCCCGATCAGCGTTGGCTTTGTGCGGGCCTTGAGGTTGAGGATGGCCTCTTCCAGATGGTCTGCCCCCCCGAGGATCGTCGCCACCTCGTCCATCGCGGTTGTCTGCAAGGGAATGGCTTCCTTGAAATGTCGCACGAAGAGCACGAGCGCGAAGCTGGTGCACCCCTGGCTGCCGTGGAACAATGGCATCGCGCCGTCGACGCCAAGAAAGGCGAGGGCGGCGCCGAGCGGCTGGGATGACTTCAGCGGATTGACCGCCGCCGCTTTGGACTGGGGAAGGATGCGGACCATTGGCTTCCTCAACACTCGCCGAAATCAGCGGCCGTGGTGCCGGAGAATTCCTGGACAGCATGCAAGGTCACGGTCTCGCTTTTCGTGCACGGCCGTTCCTCCCCCACCGCAGGCTGGCAATCCCATGGTGCCGGCTCCCGTACCTGGCACCAGATGGGGTTTCGAATGGCCAGGTCGATCTGGCGTACGAGTTCCACCATGCCGTCATAGCCGGCGTAAGGGTGTTGGCGCTCCTGGTTGATGTCGAGCCAGGGTGTCTTGGCCTTCAGAGCGACGAATTGCGTGCGCCCGCCTGATAGCAGGATATCGGCCTTGTGTTCGGAGAGCATGGCGTAAAGGTCGCGCGCTGCCATCTGCTCGAATATATGGTAGTCGTCCTTGAGGATCTGCTTGATCCGCTCCTTGTCTTCGACGGTCGACTTCTTGACAGAGGTGCCGACGATCACGATCCCGATCTCCATCAGCGCATGGACGACCGACCAGGACTTCACGCCGCCGGTGTTGAGCAGCACGCGCTTGCCTTCGAGCCTCGGCCGGTAGGCCGCTAGCTTCTTCCAGGCGATCGCCTCTTCCTCTGCAATCAATAGCTCGGTGCGGCCGAGGATCTCCGGATCAGCACCCTTCTGCACGAGCAGCTGAGAGATTTGTCTGAGCGCTTCCGAGGTGTCGGTGATGCCGTAGAAGGAGCCCTCGAAAAACGGGATGTCCCAGCGCTCGTCCATCTTGCGGGCGAGATTGATGAGCGCGGTCGAGCACACCACCATAGCCGCCCGGGCGCGGTGCGCGCAGGCAATGTCGAAGTAACGCGCGTCACCCGGAATGCAGGCGCGCACCCGGATCCCGAGCCGATCCAGCAGCGGCTTCACCAGCCAGAATTCGCCTGAGAGGTTGAATTCGCCAAGGATGTTGATGTCGTGAGGGCCGGCATCGTGGGGCTCGGCCGTGCCGATGACATGCTCGAGCAACGCCTCGCCGGCAAGCTTGTTGCCAAGATTCTTGGAGCCGACGAAGCCCGGCGCATTGACTGGTACAACGGCCAAGCCGAACTTTTCCGCCGCGCGCTGGCAGACGGCGTCTATGTCGTCGCCGATCAGCGCCGTCACGCAGGTCGGATAGACGAAGATCGCCGGCGGCCCATACGCTTCCTTGATCTCGCGGATCGCTTTGAAGAGCTTCCGCTCGCCCTGCCCCATGACAACATCGAGTTCGGTGAGGTCGGTCGTGAAGCTCGTGCGCCACAGCGTTGGCCCGGACGAAGCCGCACCGCGGTTGTCCCAGGAATTGCCCTCGCAGGCGAGCGGCCCATGGACCAGGTGTGCGACGTCGGTGATCGGCTGCAGTACGATCTTGGCGCCATCGAAGGCACAGCCGCCGGCCGCCGCCCCGGGGGTCAGTGGCTTCGAACAGCCCTCCTTGCGCGCCTTGGCATCCTTGCCGCGGTTCTTTTCGCAGCCAGGCTCGTTGAAGACATCCTGGATTTTGGCTCTGAGCAAGGACATTGCGTCGGTCTCCGAAGTCCCTCGGGAAGACGACCGGCCAAAGCCGACCGTCAAGCTTAGCGGGTGAGGTCATACGAATAGTCCGTCACGCCCGTCTCGCTTGTCTCGCGATCGAGCTTGTCGAAGATCTTGTCGAGGATCGTCGTCAAGACGCGCAACCCGCCTTGGTAGCCCATAAGCGCAAACCGATGGTGATGGTGGCGGTCGAAGATCGGAAACGTCAGCCGGATCAGCGGCGTGCCCGTGTCGCGCTCCAGATACTTGCCATAGGAGTTGCCGATCAGCAGGTCCACCGGCTCGGTGAAGAGCAGCGAGCGCATCGCCCAGAGGTCCTTGCCCGCCCAGACTTGAGCATCCTTGCCGAAGGGCGATGATGCAAGCAGTTCCTTCAACTCCGCTTCCCATGTCGACGTGCCGTTGGTGGCGAGGCAATGGGTCGGCTCGCCGCCCGTCTCCATGATGAAGCGGGCCATGGCGTAGACAAAGTCCGGATCGCCGTAGATGGCGTATTTCTTACCGTGCAGCCAGGATTGGCTGTCGGCCATGGCGTCAACAAGTCGGCCGCGCTCCAGGCGGATTGCCTCGGGGATTTGCTTGCCGGAAATCGCGGAGACCTCCACGAGGAAGTCGTCGGTTGCCTGGACTCCGAGCGGGTAATGGAACGAGGCAGTCGCCTGCCCCACCCCCTCGCAATACTCAAGTGTTTTTCGGGTGTTGTAATGCTGCAGCGACAACGTCGCCCCGGCGTTGAGTGCCTTCCTCACGTCTGCGATCTTCGTGCCGCCGTCGTACATGCGGTATTCGCCGTCGGACGGCGTGTCGAACTGGTCAGAGGCGTCTTGGATGAAAGTATAGGACACGCCTATCAGATCGAGCAGGCGCTTGAGTTCCCGGTTGTTGCCAACACAGAAGCCGTCGAAGCCCGGAATGACGTTGATGGTCCCCTCGGCTTCCGTTCGCTCCTCGCCTTTCCAGAAATGCTCCAAAATCCCCTTGAGCGTGACGTCGTAGCCATCGACATGACTGCCGACGAAGGCCGGCGTATGGGCGAAGGGGACGTCGAAGTCGCGCGGGACCGATCCTTCGTCCTTGGCGTTCTCGATGAAGCTGTGCAGGTCATCGCCAATGACCTCCGCCATACAAGTAGTCGAGACGGCGATCATCTTCGGGTCGTAGAGTTGGTACGTATTGGCGAGCCCGTCGACCAGGTTCTTCAGGCCGCCGAACACTGCCGCGTCCTCGGTCATCGAGGAGGAAACCGCCGAAGCAGGCTCCTTGAAATGGCGCGACAGGTGCGAGCGGTAATAGGCCACGCAGCCCTGGCTGCCGTGGACGAAGGACATGGTTCGCTCGAAGCCTGCGGCCGCGAACACCGCGCCGAGCGGCTGGCAGGCCTTGGCGGGGTTCACGACAAGCGCTTCGCGAGCAAGGTTCTTTTCGCGGTATTCCCACGTCTTGGTGAATTCGCCTTGGTCGGTAACGATCTGGTCCGGGTGAGGACATTCGAAATTCAGCCTCTTCTCGGCAAGCATCTGCCTGTATTCCGGCTCGCGGAACAGGGGCGCGTGGTCGAGAACTTTTTCAGCCGACTGCGGCATGGGTGGTTACCTCTTTCCATCTGGCCCGCCATACGGCGGCACAGGGACGTCGAAACGTTTTCAGGTCTCCCGCGGACAAGCGGCCACAGGCGTTCACGGCCTCCCGGCTTCCGGGAGGCCAGAGTTTTATTCGGCTGCGATCGCCGCCGACGGCTCGGCTTTTTTCTTCCAGGGGGCGTCGTAGAGGTTCCAGACTGGGTTGTTGATGGCCAGATCCATATCGCGCGCGAAGATGGCGAACCCGTCGTAGCCATGATACGGGCCGGAATAATCCCAGGAATGCATTTGACGGAACGGTATGCCCATCTTCTGGACCGGGTACTTTTCTTTGATGCCGGAGCCCACGAGATCAGGACGGATCCCCTCGATGAACTTCTCCAGCTCGTAACCAGTCACGTCGTCATAGATTAGCGTGCCCTTCTTCACGTAGTGGCCGGTGCGCTGATAGTCGTCGTTATGGCCAAATTCGTAGCCAGTGCCGACGATCACCATGCCCAGATCCTCATATGCCGTGACGACGTGACGGGGGCGCAGCCCGCCGACATAGAGCATCACCGTCCTGCCTTCGAGGCGCGGCCGGTACTTGGCTATGACCGCTTCGACCAGCGGCCGGTATTTGGCGATGACCGCCTCGGCCTTGGCCTCGATTTCGGGCCCGAAGTGCTTGGCTATCTTGCGCAGAGAGGCTTCGGTCTGGGAGGGGCCGAAGAAATTGTACTCCATCCAGGCGATGCCATATTTTTCCTCCATGTGCCGGCAGATGTAGTTCATCGACCTGTAGCAATGGATGAGATTGAGCTTCGCCTTTGGCGCTCGCTCTATTTCGGCCAGCGTAGCGTCGCCCGACCAGTTGCCGACCACGCGCAGGCCCATCTCCTCGAGCAGGATGCGCGAAGCCCAGGCGTCGCCGCCGATGTTGTAGTCGCCGACCACATTGACATCGTACGGGCCGGCCTCGAACTCGAGGTCCTTCTCGAACACCCAGTCGCGGATCGCGTCGTTGGCGATGTGGTGGCCGAGGGATTGCGAGACGCCGCGGAAGCCCTCGCAGCGCACCGGCACGATTGTCTTTTCGTGCTCCTTGGCCTTGTTGCGGGACACAGCTTCGGTGTCGTCGCCAATCAGGCCAATCGGGCATTCGGATTGCACAGTCATGCCCTTGTTCAGCGGAAACAGTTCCTCGATCTCGTCGATGATCCGTTCGAGCTTCTTGTCGCCGCCGAAAACAATGTCCTTCTCCTGGAAATCGGAGGTGAACTGCATGGTGAC
This sequence comes from Mesorhizobium sp. C372A, assembly GCF_030323245.1. Lineage (NCBI taxonomy): Bacteria > Pseudomonadati > Pseudomonadota > Alphaproteobacteria > Hyphomicrobiales > Phyllobacteriaceae > Mesorhizobium > Mesorhizobium sp. C372A. The sequence goes on from NZ_CP100475.1 coordinate 453,746, forward strand.
GAATGTGTCGATGCCGGTCGTGCCGACGTAGTAGTTGCGGCGTTGAGACCAGGAATATTGCCCGCAGCCGACCGGGCCGTGCGAGATATGGACCATGTCCTTGACTGGACCCCACACCACGCCTTTCGAGCCGGCATAGGCGCAGCCGCGAATTGTCATCACGCCGGGGATGGACTTGATGTTCGATTTGACCTCGCATTCGGAAAGGACCTCGCTTTCCTCGCCAGCCTCGTCGCCGCTTTTTGCGACGCTGAGGTGCTTTCTGCGGCGCTTCGCCGACTTGTCAGGATATTGCGACAGCACCTCCTCGATAAGCTTCGCATGGAGGGCACCGTCATTCTCGTATTCCAGGCTCATGGGACCCCTTTCAAGGTTCAGGGTGACGCCTCACCGACGAGGCGCCGTTCTTTGAAAGGCGCACCAGGGCAGGCGGCGCCTCATGTCGGCAGCGGTCGCTACTGTGCGGCCGCCTTAGCCGCTTCCTTGACCTGAAGCTCGGCAAGCATCTGCTCGTCCGTCTTCATGATGCCGAAGTCGAGCAGCATGTCCTCGAGCTCCTCCATGGTGATCGGGGTCGGGATGGTGCCCTGGCCCGAATTCCCATGGATCTTCTCGGCCAGCGCCCTGTATTCCCCGGCCTGCTTCGAGTCCGGCGCGTACTGGATTACAGACATCTTCCTGAGCTCGGCGTGCTGGACGATGTTGTCGCGCGGCACGAAGTGGATAAGCTTGGAATTGAGCCTGGAAGCCAGCGCTTCGGCGAGGTCGAGCTCGCGGTCGGTTTGGCGCTCGTTGCAGATCAGGCCACCGAGCCGCACGCCGCCCGAATGGGCGTATTTCAGGATGCCCTTGGCGATGTTATTGGCGGCATAGAGCGCCATCATCTCGCCGGACATGACGATATAGATTTCCTGGGCCTTGTTCTCGCGGATCGGCATCGCGAAACCGCCACACACCACATCCCCGAGCACGTCGTAGGAGACATAGTCGACATCGTCGTAGGCGCCGTTCTCCTCGAGGAAGTTGATCGAGGTGATCACGCCGCGGCCGGCGCAGCCGACACCTGGCTCGGGTCCGCCCGACTCCACGCATTTGATGCCTTTGTAGCCGACCTTGAGCACGTCCGCGAGTTCCAGGTCTTCCACCGAACCTTCCTCTGCCGCGAGATGCAGGACCGTATCCTGCGCCTTCGCGTTCAGGATCAGGCGGGTGGAGTCGGCTTTGGGGTCGCAGCCGACGATGAGGATTCTCTGCCCGAGGTCGACCAGGGCGGCGAGCGTATTTTGGGAGGTGGTGGACTTGCCGATGCCGCCCTTGCCGTAAAAGGCGATCTGACGCAAACCTGACATGTAGCTTTCCTTCCTTCGTTCCCATTCATCGCGGCTGCCGCGACTTGAATGCCGGTCGGGCAGCTCTAGCCGCCTCGCACCTAAGGATCTCAAGACTCGTGCCAATTTGGCTGATCCAACCGAAGAATAATTTCGTGGTTGCTTTTCAGGGGTTTAGCTTGAGTTCCAAGAAAGGATCGTCGGAACAGCCCGTGTAGCGGACGCGACATTGGCGACACAAAGCGTCGGATCGCGATCCTCAGTCACCGCATTCGGTTGAACCGCATCGTTGTATTGAGGTGGACGAACAGCATCTCGACCCTCTGCGGGATGCTGCGAACTCTTCTGTGCCCGCGAGCTGACGTGCTTGCTCAACGCGTGTCCAAGTGGACACTCCGCCGACTTTGCGCGCGATCCTAGCATGCCACCGATCCACGGCCACTCATCCGGGGCACGGGCGAATAGTTCCGCTATATCAACCCGAGGGACTCGGTTTACTTCTCGGCGCAGGAGTTCAGTATCGGCGTCATCGCCTTCACATGTTCGTCGATCCGCTCGAGCACTTTCGCTGCGACGACATCACGCTCAGGCAGATGCCACCAGTGTTCGTTGACGAGTTTGACCGTCTCGACCACTGCCTTCAGGACTGCTGGCTCCGGAAGCCGTGCACGGTTCGCAAATGCTTTCCATCGCGGTGCTGCTAGCGCCTTAAACGAGCGCTCTCCTCCAAGCGACAGCGCCATGGCGTCGGCGGGAATATATGGCACGGTGGACAGGAGGTCGTAGATTGGTGCAAGCGCCGGCTTGTCGCCGTTATCGGGATAGATCAAAGACCAGTTCTTCAGGTGCATGTCGCCATTGCCGGTGATGGCGGTCAGTGCCAGGCGGCGGACGAACGCGAGAGCCGCCGTAGGCGAGACGGCCACGCCAAGAGCCAAGGCTATGTCGTGATAAGCGGCCCCCTCATATTTGCGCGAGGGGTAGACACCGAAGACCTGAGCGAAATCCTCGATGTGTATCCTCTCGCCACCGGCGCCGCGATCGAAGCGTTTGACGAGAAGGACCTTGCCGTCAGACAGCGTGTTGAATTCTTCGGGAACGCCCTCAAAATCGGACTTTTCGACCAGTTCGCATTCAGGAACCTCCATGCCGATTGCTGCTGCCAGCGCCAGGTTGGCGAATTCGTTCTCGGAAACGCCCGGAAACGCCGTCGAAGGGAACTTGGCAATGTACCGGCCCTGCTCGTCGTCCATTGGCAAGGTAAGGCCGCCGCCTTTTCCAATGTTCTTCATGACCGACAGCTTCATCTGCACGCCGGCAAGCGAGAACCGTGCCTTGGGCTGATCCTTTGAAGCATCCTGCGAAACCGCTATCGCGCCGTCACTGGGCAACGCCCGTACGGCTCCCGGCAGATCGGCGCCCAGTGCCGCTAAAAGGTCGAAATCATTGCCTGGCCGCACATTGCCTTCGTGGTGCCTTTCCATCGCCTCCCGCAATTTCTCCTCCGGCAGGAGGTTCGCGAAGAAAGCGGGCAAGGCGCTTGCCAGAGGCTTCGGATCTTTTCGCAATCCTCCCGTCGCTGCCCGGAACGACAGGCTGAGAACCGGAAAGCCGCCCGTCGCGCGGTAGGCCTCATCGAAGTTGAATGCATTGAAATCACCCGGCGTCCTGACGATTGTGCCGATCTTCACTGCGTTCAAGAGCACGTCCAGGGACGGGATTGTCTTAGGTGCGCGAAAGACTGGGGCCATGATCGTCATCGTCAGGTTGAGAAACAAAGGCGGGTCGATCGTCATCATCATGCGGACGCAATAGAGCCTGGACAGCCGGCACCATGGCTTGCGGAACCAGCATCATTTCCAGACCGAGCGCGCGAGCGATATTCATGAGCGTCGTCGCACGCGCGGCTGCGGCTCCCTTTTCGATGTCGCGATATCGGGGACGGGATATACCCGCCAAATCAGCGACCTGCTCCTGCGTCATCGCAGCGGCCAACCTCGCCTGCCTGAAAAGCCCACCGATTTCCCGTAGAATTTCCGATTGAGCGTCCATATGATATGTAAACGATCCATTCCAATGCTAGATGATATGGCAGAGTATCTTATCTAGCGCTCGAGTCAACATATTATGATCTGTTCGCGCATCATGCACCAGCCCGATGATACCTAAAGAGATCAATCGTCCTGCCTTTTGGCGCCGCCCGACGGTGGACGCCGCTCCGAAACCATCGGAATGTTAAATCAAGGCAGTCGGCCAGATGAAGGCGCTCGTCTCTTCGCCTTCATACGACCGACCGCGCATGACTCGAGGTCAATGTGGATCCCTACTCCTTCATTGCAATGGATTTGCACCATCTGCTCCTGCCGGTCGCCCGCCGCAGCTGGTGTTCCGATGCTTTAGGGGCTCCTCTCGCCGGCGTCCGGTCACCCTGATCAAGCATCGAGATAGCCGTCGAATACGCTTACTCGCGGCTGTCCATATGGCGTAACGCGTCCTTGATCACGAAGCAGCACCAGAAAAACCCGGCGACCAGCGCGAAATCCCTCCGCGTCCGCGATCTTCTCACTCAGTAAGACTAGCGCCCGCCGCACGTACGGGCGCCGCCGGCGTCAACCGGCGGGCAGGTGCGCCGAGGGCAACAAGCGCGCCTGACGCAACGCGGCAAGATCAGCCGAGCCGGTGCAGAAGCAGGCGACGGCCAACTGGCGGATGACGATCTCGAAATGCGCGACAACCGCCTCGGTGGATACCGTAGCCGCGCGCAGCACGCCGGCCGCCTGCCCGGCGATGTCCGCGCCCAGGCGGATGGCCTTGGCCACGTCGACGCCGTCGCTGATCCCGCCCGACGCGATCAGCTTCACCGCTGGCAGCGCCCGACGTACCGCCTGCACGCTGGCTGAGGTCGGTATCCCCCAATCGGCGAACGCCATCGCCACTGCGCGGTCGGCGGCATCGCGGGCGCGCTCGCCCTCCACCGCGGACCAACTGGTGCCGCCGGCGCCGGCGACATCGATCACCGCCACGCCCGCCTCGACGAGCGCACAGGCCACCGAGGGGGACAGGCCCGACCCCACTTCCTTGGCCACGATCGGCACACCCACGCTGCGCGCGGCGCGAGCGATCTGCGCCAGGACGCCGCGCCAGTCGCGGTCGCCCTCCGGCTGTACCGCTTCCTGCAGCGGATTGAGATGGACGATGAGTCCATCGGCCTCCAGTGCATCCACCGCCCGGCGCGCGAGGTCCAGGCCGTCGGCCTCGCGCAGTTGCGCGGCGCCGATATTGGCCAGCAAGGGAACGTCTGGGGCCAGGCGGCGCAGCGCGCGCGTCAGCCCCTGGGAATTGCGGGATTGCAAGCTCACGCGCTGCGAACCGACGCACATTGCGATCCCCAAGGCTTGCGCCGCCTCGCCCAGATGTCGGTTGATGGCCTCGGCGCGTGGCATGCCGCCAGTCATGGAGCTGATCAGCAGCGGCGCGCGCATGGTCTTGCCAAGCAGCGAGGCGCTGAGGTCGATCTGCGTCAGGTCCAACTCGGGCAATGCGCAGTGTTCGAAACGGATGTACTCCCAGCCGGCGGCCTTGGCCCGTGCCGTTCGCCGATTCAGCACGATGTCCAGGTGGTCGTCCTTGCGCCGGCTCAACTTGGTGTCGCTGATGCTCGCTCCTTCCGCCGCATCGGGCGACGGCGTTGCGTCGGGTCGAACCGACGGCAGGGCGCGCACGCCGCCGTTTCCCCCGCGTTCAGGCCGGCGCACGCTGGCCCCCGCCCGCAGCATCGCTGCGGTAGCGGCTGGTTGAGGTCTCGTAGTACTGCGCGCGGATCGCCGCCATGGCCTCGATCAACGGTCCCCACGGCGGGGGAAAGCGTTCTTCCGCCATCACCCCGTGCAGCATGCGCGTATGGCCGGCCAGCTCGTCCTTGAGGAAATCTACCACAGGCATGGCCGGATAGCGCTGCAGCAGCAGGATCGCCGCGTTGTCTCCCTCGCCGGCCGACCTATCCTTTTCGCGTCCATGCAGATCGTTCTGCAAGCGCCCTATCGCGGAGATGAGCCGCAGAGCCTGCCGAAACCCCGCACGCGCGCGCAAGGTCGCCATGTCCAGCCCCCACAGCAAAGACAGGCAACAGAACACGTTCGTGTAGGCGATCGAATCGATGCCGTTGTGCAGGTACTCGGCGTACGACCAGCGTTCCGCCCCTGCCGCCTGCGCGTGTCCAGCACGCAACGCCGCGCAGTAGCACCGGGTATCGTGGAGAAGCTGAGCATAATCGCGACGATCGTAGGCGAGCGCGGCGAGCGAAGCGCGCAGCACAGCACAGCCCTCGAATCCGGGGAGCGCGCACGGCACGCCCTGCCCCAGCGCCTGCTCCACCGCGGCGAGCTGCTCCGGCGCGATCAGGCCAAGGTCGTTGCAATCGTCGAGCCAGAAGAGCAGCGCCAGTTCGCGATAGAACGCCACGATCAGCGTTTCGTCGAGCGGATCGCGGCCGGTGCGGGCGCTGGTGTCGCGCAGGCTCGGGTGGATGCGCTGCAGGATGTACTGCCCGCCCCTGACCGCTTCCACGGCATGCTCGTCGGCGAACCCGGTCAGGGAAAGCCCCCACTCCAGCACCTGCTGCAGCGCGCGATCGGTCGGGATCATGGTCCCGCTCCTGCTCCCTCGGCCGAGACACGCCGCCCCCAGCGAAGCGCCAGCCACAACCCGGCGAGTTCGGCCACGCGCACGACCCGGGTGGGGCAATACAGTTCCTTGCCGATCCACAGCGGCGTCTGGGGCAATGCATGCGCCGCGTGGCGGGCGAGCATCCACTTTAGCGCGCGCGCCACCGCCTGCGCTATGCGCCGGCGCCCTGCCGGCTCTTCGCTCCCGTCCATCACGTGCAACGCGAACAGCGCATAAGCGGTTTCCTCGAATGTAGACGCGCGACCGGCGCCCCAGCCGCCGTCGTCGCGCTGCGCACGCAGCAGCCCCGCCAGCGCGCGCTCGTCGCGCCACTGGGGCTTGCCTTGCGCCAGCGCAGCGACTGCATGCGCGGTGGGATACAGCCACGAAACGTGCCATTTTTCGTTGTCCCATAGACCGTGCGGGTTGCGATTGGCCTCGACGTAGGCGCTGGTGCCGGCGGCGGGTTTTCCCAACATTCGCAACGCATGCAGGGCATGGATGTTGGTCGACACCGAGGCATTGCGCTCACCGGGGAAGGTGACGAAGAGCTCGCCGGTTTCGAACTGGCGCAATGCATCGACCGCCGGGTCGCGGCCTGCAAGGCGAAGGACGCACAACGCAACGGCGGTGTCGTCCGCATCGGCCGCGAAGTGCAAGGCCGGGCCCAGACCGCGGACTCCGAGGCGGGCGTCGAGCTGCGCGACGATCACTTGCACCCCCTCGGCGAGCGCGGGATGCGCGAACAGACCCGCCAGATGCAGGGTGTACAGCGACCAGCATGGCTCGAACACATTGATCGGCCAGACATTGGGAACGACACCTTCAATGCCGGTGCGCGTCGCCCGCGATGCCGCCTGCAGATACCCGCCCGTGCGCCCGACGTGCGGCGTTCTTCTCTGTGTCACGGCGTGCGCACGCCACGCGGCGGTGGCCGCCGGACTGATGCCGATGCTGCCGTCGTCGTCCGGGCATGCGGTGGCCGGCGACGTCCCCCAGGCTTCCCAGGAGTGCAGCAACGGATGGCCGCTCGGCAACGTCGCCACAGCCCCCAGCTTGACCAGGCGTGCTTGCCGCAACGGCAACAGCGCCGGGTGGCGCGAAAACGACAAGCCGCCCAGCAAGGATGCGGCCTCGTCGCACAACTGCGGCAGGATCAGCTCCGCGCCGATGGGCGCGTCTTCCGGCACCGCATGCGCGTAGGGATCGGGCTGGCGCTCGATGAACCGGGTTGCAGCCTGGACTGCGTCGGCAGCCCTGGGAAGAGGATCGGCACGCTGCAATGCCAGCAACGCCGCCCACGTTGGCGCATGGCGAAACAGCGGGAAGTCCGCACTTCCCCATCCGCCATCGGCCTGTTGCTGCGCGATGAGCCACGCGTATGCGTCGTGCCGACCGGTGACGTTGCCGTCGAACTGCAGAGCTCGCGCCGTGTCGTATACGGACGGACCGACGCTGCCGCCGTCGCTCATCTCGCTCAGCAGGTGGCGCAATTCGGAAAGGATCTGTTCGGACAGCGCGTTCACGCGGGAAGTTCCTTCTGCAGACGGATGACGAGAACCATGATCGCGCAGACACCGCGCACGTCGCCGCCGACACGGGATGCAGCGCCCGCCGGCCGATCGCAGCAGCACAGGGGCGAGTCCATACGGACGGGCGCGCTCACGCGTATGGCGCGGACAGATAGACGTTGGCCCGCTGCAGCATCTGCGCCAACCCTTCCCCACGCGGCCCCAGAGGGGCGATGGCCTCCCCGGCGTCGTGCAACAAATACAGCGCGAACTGGCGCGCTGCCTGCAGCCCCATGATCGACGCGCAGGTCGGCTTCTGCGCGGCCGCGTCCTTGCCGGGGGTCTTGCCAAGAGTCGCGGTATCCGCCGTCGCGTCGAGAATGTCGTCGGCCACCTGCAACGCCAGGCCAAAACAGGCGGTGTAGCGATCGAGCGCACAGTACAGCGCAGCGTGCGCGGCATCCTCCGCGATGGAGTATAGCGCGCCCATGCGAACCGACGCGCGCACTAGCGCTCCGGTTTTCATCCGGTGCATCGCCAGGATCCTGTCCAGCCCGGCGTGCTTTCCGACCAGCGACAGATCCATGGCCTGCCCGCCTGCGGCACCCTCGGCGGACACCGCCTGCGCCAGTTCGCGCACGAGCGCAATACGATTGTCGCTCGGCGCATCCAGGCTCGCCAGCGTCAGGAAGGCGTGGGCCTGCAGCGCATCGCCGACCAGGATCGCAGTGGCTTCGCCGAACTTTACGTGCACGGTCGGAAGGCCGCGGCGAAGCACGTCGTCGTCCATCGCGGGCAGGTCGTCGTGGACCAGGGTACAGGCGTGCATCATCTCGATGGCGGCACCGACGTCGTCGAGCATGTGCGCCGGCGTGCCCGCCAGTGCGCCGGCAGCCAGACAGAGCAAGGCGCGGGTGCGCTTCCCGCCATGCAAGGTGGCGTAGCGCATGGCCGCCATCAGCTCTGTTTCACCGTCGTCTTCGGCGCAGAGCAGACGCGCCAGCGCCTGTTCGACCCGCTTTGCGCCGTCCTGCATCCAGATCTCCGGGAGCAGCCCGCCAGATGCGCCGCGCGCCTGCCCGCCCAGCCCGCCGAATGCGGAAACGCCAGTTCGGTCGTCGTGTAGTGTGGAACCGGTTTGCATGTTGTTCATGTCCTTGTAGCTGAGACGGCCACGGCGAGCGCAAGCCGTCACGGTGTTGCCGGCGCTACACCGAGCGCGTGCGCTGAGTGCCGCAATGCCGCGCCTCGCCGGCGCCGCTGCCCTGCCACACGGGGCATGCGATGCCAGCTCATGAGAAGCCTATGCGGATTGCCATGGACGGATGTGCGGTCGGGTAATAGCGTCGACCTTTTTCGACGTCGCTCAGCAACTGCGGCCGCACGCCGGCCTTGTGCATGGTCAGCGCCAAGGCGATGCAGAACTGCATCATTTCCAGCCATACCAGGTGGTAGCCGATGCAGACGTGTGGGCCGGTACCGAACTGCAGCATGTCAACCGGCCGGATCGGCTCCGTGCGTTGCAGCCACCGCGCCAGGCGGAACTGATCAGGCGCCTCGTGCAGCAGCGCCGAGGTCGAGAAATGCAGCAGCGGGATGCACAGATGGGTGCCCGCGGGAATGCGCCGTTGGCCGAGTTGCAATTCCTGCAGCGCGCGACGCGGCAGGAGCGTGGTCGCCGGGTGCAGGCGCAGTGTCTCGCGGAACAGCGCCTCGGCGACCGGACACTGCGCCAGGTCCGCGTGCCGGGTCGGCACCGCACCCACGCGTTGCGCCTCCTCGACCAGGGCGTCCCACAGCACAGGCTGCCGCGCCAGCTCGATCACGATCCAGGCCATCGTCGAGGCAGTGGTGTCGTGACCGGCAAGCAGCAGCAAGCGAATATTCGCGACCAGGACGTCATCGGAGAGCGGACCGTCGCTGCTGTCAAAAGCGCTCACCATGTCGTTGATGAACCCGGTGCGCGCGGCATGCGCGCGCGCATCGCGGACGAACCGGCGCAACTGCGCGTCGATCCAGTCGCGGGCGGAGCGGCCGCGCCGCAAAGCCAATCCGGGCAGGTCGACCGGTGGCGCGATGATCAACTGCAGCAATTGCCGGTACTTGCGATGCCATCCCGGCAGGTCCTGGGCGGGGATTCCCATGAGGCTGAAGATGAGCTTCAGCATCAGGTCGCCGGTCTCGCGCAGGATAGTTACCTCGCCGCGGGCGCGCCACGCCTGCACCCGCGCCTGGATGACCGGCGCGAACAGGTCGCCGATCCCGGCCTGGGTCAGCCCCTTGGGCAAGAACGCTGCCTTGATGGCATCGCGCGCCTGCCGGTGCGCGCCGCCGTCCAGGGCAACCAACGTTCCGCCAAGCAATTCGGGCGCGATCTCTTCGATCAGCGCCGAGGACACGTCCTTGTGCTTGAGCAGAGAGAATGCGTCCGGATCCACACAGGTCATCAGATGTCCGGCAGGGCCGAAATCCAGCCAGAAGTGGCTGCCCAGCGTCCGTTCTGCGCGTTGCAGCAGGCGCGGCAGGTCGCAGACAATGGCGGGAAGATGCCCGACCAGGGGGAAAGCGCCGGGCATGACCGGGATGTCGGATCGCAGCCGGTGCCGACGGTTGAGTGGGTTGAGCAGTATGTCCATCAGCAGCGCGCCGCCGTCGCCGATTCGGTGTCGCCGGCAGGGCGCGCGGCGCAGCTGTTGCCACCGTCCGCGTATGTCGGCACATGCGCCAGCATGCCGCCATCGATGCACACGACCTGGCCGGTGATGAACGCAGCATCGGCGGAGAGCAGGAACGCCACGAGCGCGGCCACGTCCTCGGGGCGGCCGACGCGCTGCAGGAGCTGGTGCCGGCGCAGATGCCGTTGCATGCACTCGTCCAGCTTGGCGAGGAGACGCTCGGTCATGATAAGACCCGGCGCAACCGCGTTGCAGCGAATCTGCGCATGACCGTACTGGGTGGCGAGCGAAGCCGAAAGCATGTTCATCGCCGCCTTCGACGCGCCATAGGACGTCTGCGCCGTGTCACCGCTGAGCCCTTGGCACGACGACATGTTGACGATCGCGCCACCGCCGCGGGCCATCATCCGCGGGATGGCCTGCCGGCAGCAGAGCAGCGTGCCGCGCAGATTGGTCGCCATGGTCTGGTCCCAGACTGCCAGGTCCAGGTCGAGGATCGCGCAGTCGCGCGAGGTCAGATGCATGGCGCTCGCATTGTTAACCAGCAGGTCGACCCCCCCGAAGTGCCGCTCCGCCGTCTCGAACAGCGCTGCCACCGCCTGCTCATCGGCGATATCCATGGCTATGGGCAGCGCGTGGCCTGCTTCGGCCGCGATCTGCGCGGTGCAGGCGATGGCGGCCGAGCCATCAATGTCGGCCACCACCACTCTGCCGCCCCCGCGCGCGATGGCGAGAGCGCATGCCTTGCCGATGCCGGCGCCGGCGCCGGTCACCACCGCCACCTTGCCTTCAAACCTTGCCATCGTGTCTCCTGAATTGCATTGGTCTTTCGCAGCATGCCGCTCGGCCTGCGCCGGAGAAGGCGCAGGGTCGGCACTGGCGCTCTCGTCATGGCCAGCGTCGCTTTCGATGACCCGAATGGCGGCGACCGGGCACTGGTTGGCCGCAAGCCGCACGGCGGCGTGTAGCGCCTGCGGGACCGTCGCCACGCACACTTCGGCCACCCCGTCCGGTTCGCGCTGGCGAAAGGCGCCCGGCAGCGTCAGCACGCACTGCCCGGTAGTTCCGCACAGATCCTGATCGACCACGACCCGCATCTTAACCCTCCTGCCGGTGCAGCCGCACCGGCAGCGCGCGGAACGTCCTAAGGAACGCGGAGGGCTCCCGGGTCGGCTGCTCGGCCAATGCCAGCGTGGGGAAGCGCGCCTGGATCCGCGGCAGGCTCTCGGCCAACTGCACCCGGGCCAGTTGCGCGCCAAGGCAGAAGTGGATGCCGTGGCCGAAGGTCAGCATGATCTTCCCGTCGATCGACATGCCAGGACTGGTGCCGCAGAACCGCACGGGATCGAAGCGATCGGGATCGGCGAAGGCGTCCGGGTCGCGATTGCCGGCCGCGATCAGCACGCGCACGTCCGCGTCCTTCGGGATCACCACGCCGCCCATTTCGATGTCGCGCTGGGCGATACGCGGAATGGAGCTGAACATGGCGGGCGCGTCGTAGCGAAGGGCTTCTTCGACGAATGCCTTCACCCCCACGGCATCTCCCTTCAGCCAGTGCCGCTGTTCGGGATACGCCAGCATCGCCAGGACAGCATGGCCGATGGCCGCGGCAGTGGTGGCGAAGCCGCCCAGCAGCATGCCCCAGAGCATGCTGATCAATTCCGCATCCGACAGCGTCTCGGCATCGTCGCCGTGTGCGCCGACCAGCATTGACACGATGTCATGGCAGGAATCGGTGCGCTTGCGCTGTATGAGGTCGCCGAAGTAGGCCTGCACCCTGGCGCTGGCCTCGTCCCCCGCGGCGAGCTGCGGATCGCTGGCGTGCGGGCTCAGGCCTTCCAGAATGGCGCTGATGCCGGTGACGAGCGCGAGAATGTCGTCCGGGGGCATGCCAAACAGTTCACCGAAAACCAGCATGGGCAAGGCCAGCGCGAATTCCTGATGCAGGTCCACTGCCTCCCCGCGCTCCAGCGCGGGCGCCATGCCGTCCAGGCGCGCCGCGACAATGCGAGCCATGGTCGGCCTCAGCTTGTCAATCTGGCCGATGGTGAAATCGCGCGAGATCAGCCGGCGCAGACGCGTATGCGTTGGAGGTTCCTTCATCGCTAAAGTAGACGCCAACAAACTTAGCGACAGGCTGGTCGCCGCACGCGGGAAATAGCGCGCCAGTTCGCCTGGTGCCGGCCCCCGAAAAGCATCGCCAGTGGCTTTAAGCGCCCAGCAGATGTCGGCGTGGCGGCTCAACAGAAAGAGGCCCGACGCCGCGCGATGTACCGGATCGTGCTCGCGCAACCACCGCATGAATGGGTACGGGTCCTGAATGCACGCTGGCGACGCCAGTTCGGCGAAGGCGTCCCGGCATGCTGCCGTGGTTTCTTGCACGTCCATCTTGGTCACCTGTTGGTTGGCTGATCTGATCGGCGCGCGGCAGTCGCGCGGGCAATTCGAGGACATCGCGATTCCTCGTGGCGTCCGCGCATCACCAGAGCACCGGGAACTCCTCGAACCCGCCAGTGATGATCTCCTTGCGCAACTCCAGTTCTTCGGGCGCCACCGCCAGGCGCAGCGCGGGAAAGCGCTGGAAGATCGAACCGAACACCACTTTGAGTTCCAGCCTGGCTAGCGCCAAGCCGATGCAGCTGTGCGGCCCGTAGGAGAACGCCAGGTGCGGGTTTTCGTCACGTCCGATGTCGAAGATTTCCGGGTCGTCGAAATGGCGCGGATCGAACGACGTCGCCGGCAGGCCGACCAGCACCTTGCTCTCTGCGGGAACATGCACGCCCGCGATGGTCACGTCGGTCCTCGGATAGCGCATGATGCCGTCCCAGCCGGCGCCCGGCGGGTACATGCGCAGGATTTCCTCCACGGCCTTGTCCACCAGGGATGGATCGCCCACCAGGCGTTCGCGCTGTTGCGGATGGCGGAACATGGCCAGCAGGCCAAATTCGATCTGTGCCACGGTGCTCTCGTGCCCCGCCACCAGCATGCCTGCCGCCAGGCCGATCGCCTCTTCCTCGGTCGCCTTGCCCTGGTCGACCGCCGCGAGCAGATCCGTCAGCACGTTGTCGCCCGGATCCTGGCGCTTGTCCCTCATCTTGCCGCGAATGTAGGCGCGGAGTTCTTCCCAGGCCAAGCGCGACGCGCTTCGCGGGCCGCTTTCATGCTGGTGGGTCATCACCTCGTCGGACAGCCCTGCAAAAAAGGCGTGATCCTCGTAGAGCACGCCCATCAGCGCGCCAATGACCATCGCAGGGAGCGGAAAGGAGAGGTGGCGCCGCAGATCGGCGGGCTGGGGCTGGGCCGCCAGCGTCTCGAACAACTGCGCGGTGATCGCCTCCACTTGCTGCGCGAGCTGCTTCACCCTGCCGTTGCTGAAGGCCGGCGCCACGATCGTGCGTAGCCGCGTATGCTCGCCCCCCTCGTGCGAGACCAGCCATCCTGGCGAACCGAGAATCACCGAATCCGGGGTGAATGCCGCCGGCGGCATTCCCGCGGGCCGGAACGCCGCGTCGGTCAACACCGCCTTGGCCTCGTCATAGCCTGTGACCCACCAGCCTTCGTGCCCGGACGGGAAGCGCACGTGGTGGATCGGACCATTGGTGCGTAGCGCCAACATCTCGGGCGATGGCTCAATGTGATCGACGCGCCACATCGGCAGCGTCGGCAAGGGTTGTTCGGACATGGTGGCACTTCACTTAATAGCGAGGGCGGAAGGTGACCGGCGGGCGCTGCGGCAGCGAAGACCTAAGACGGCATATAGATGACGTCCTCCGAAGGCAGACCGATAATCAAGAACGGCTAACGCGTAACTGTCTAGGCACATCGCGCGGCAAGATGCGGAACGTTATCTTGCACCTTCGAGGTCAGGATAAAGTCGGCGCGGTGGGCGTTTGAGACGCCGCCGGCCAAGCTTTCCTGCGCAAGGTTCGACAAGGGCGGCGAGCTGTTGGGTAGGGCGGTTTCGCCGAGGGGCCTCTGCCCATAGACGCTAAGCAACGCGGATTTGACATTTTGCTTTCTTTCTTCGTTCCATTCGTGTCATTCACGAATGGAAGTCGGTCGGGCTCCCGGCCCGCAACGAAGGTGCTTCAAAACTCGTGCCAATTTGGCCGACCAAAGAAAAAAAATCTGTGATGCTTTTAGGGGCTTAGCCTGAGGCCAGAGAAGGGCTAGGCGAAATAGGCCGGTGTCGCGGGCCAACAAAGGCGACGGAACAGTGTCGGACAGAACGCCTCGGCGACCTTTAGGTCGGGCTTGCGACATTCTGGTCCCAGTTTCGAACATAAGAGGGCGGCAAACAGACACGATTGGGGAATTCGATCCTCACGGGGCCAAGGCGCTTGTCCAAGAGCGCCCGCTAATGGTCGCTGCGACAGGCGCATGTTCGCGATAGCCGTGCCGGCGCGCCCATGAACGCTAGCGCCACACGTTACGCAATGACTGGAGTGCCCTCCAGCCTCAGGTAATGCATCGGCTCGGCTTCCGGTTCGTCTTTGCCCAGCCGGGGCTGAAGCGCCGAATATCCGCACACAGCATCGTTGTTGCCTGTGTGACGAGGCGGTTATAGCGCGCGCCCGATCTTCTAAGACACGGCCTCCGAGAAGGAGGGGCGGTCCAACAGCCCCTCTATTCCAAGTGGCACGCCGCTTGCTGCTCCTGGTTAGAGCACCATCAAATCACGATGAAAGCGACTTGCACCATGGCCGACACGCGAAGCTCCAGACCGTGGCCTGAGGAGACGGTGCCCCTTCCAGCTGAACATCGGGGCATCGTCTCCTCCGGAAGTCCGTTCTGGGTGGCCGCTTTGCGCATGGCTGGTCCGATGCCGGCACGCCAACACGGGCCGCGCGCGCAAATGCGGTTTGCCGGTTCTGTTCAGCATGTGAGTGCCGAAAAGCCTTGTCAAAGGGTCACCCAAGCCAAGGCCGGCGGGTCACTGCCACATATCGACAACACGCTGAACCAGTCCAGTGACGCGGGTCTGTTGCGTAAAGTCACTTTTGAGGCCTGCACATGCTTGCGACATTGGCTACTTCCGGCCGCTATCACTTTTCCTTGGGCACGAGCGCGAGTGATCGATCCCGTTTGCGGCGCCATAGCCGTGGAAAGCAAGCGGCTCGACGGTCTCCAGCTCGCTCAGATCGATTGCGTTCGGATGGCAAAGGCCAGCAGCCAGGACGTTCCCATACGTCGGGATGGAAAAGGAGGTTGCGAGCCGCGAGGTCCTTCCGTGCCCGAGCATACGAGCCTTTTCTCGGTATTGCGCCAGCCTCTGCCAGAAATCAACGGCAGTTTTCTTCTTTAGGAGCAACTTGATGACATTTCAAAAGAAAGTTCCCTTCGTCACCTTTCTCACCCGTGTTCACGATAAGTCGGTCCAGGGGCCAAATCCATATCGCTGGGAAGAAAAGACATCTGATGACTACTTTGCCGGCAAGCGGGTCATCCTGTTCTCGCTGCCTGGCGCCTTCACTCCGACCTGCTCGACCTACCAATTGCCCAAGTTCGAAGAGCTCTATGATGAGTTTGAGAAGGAGGGAATTGACGCGATTTACTGCCTCTCAGTCAACGACGCCTTCGTCATGAATGCGTGGGGGAAGTCCTTGGGCCTGAAGCAGGTCGAGCTCATCCCCGATGGCTCAGGCGAGTTCACACGCAAGATGGGCATGCTGGTTGCCAAGGACAATCTCGGATTCGGGATGCGCTCATGGCGCTACGCCGCCCTGATCAACAATGGCGTGGTGGAGCACTGGTTCGAGGAGGAAGGTTTCTCCGACAACTGCGAGGCCGACCCGTATGGCGTCTCATCCCCGCAAAACGTTCTTGAAACGCTGAAAGCCGCCGCATGACCTAGAAAACGTCTCCTGGCGCCATTGCAGGCCCCAAGAGGCTCCTCGACAGGATTATCGCACTCACCATGCAATCTTCAGCAAGCCTGTTTCAGCGCCAGAAGCAATCCATCGTCGCATCGCCTCAACTCATTGAGTCGATTCGCTTGCTGCAACTGGCGCATACCGAACTGCATCAGTTTGTGGAGCGGGAAATCGAGAAGAACCCGCTCTTGGAATCTGCGTCAAACGATGGCGGGCCTTTTGACGATGCTTCGATTTCAGGAGCGGATCAGCCTCTCGGCCCTGGCGCAAACGCCGTTGAAGGACTGACCGGGGCAGGGTCGCCTGAACGGCTCGGGCAATGGAAATCACTTCGCAACACGACCAACAACCCGCCGGGCAATAGCCCTTCCCTCGACGAGTTTGCCATCCTCGCCGAAACGTTGCACGACCATGTCGCTCGTCAGATCGCCCTCACTGCGTTCACACCACAGGAGCGGCTGATCGCTGGCCAGCTTGCCGCCGATCTGGAAGACACTGGCTATCTTCGGGCAAACCTTTTGGAGCTGGCCGAGAACCTTAATGTCCATGAGGCTGTTGTGGAACGGGTTCTCGGAACCTTGCAGCAATTTGATCCACCGGGAGTTTTTGCGCGAAGTCTCAGAGAATGCCTCGAGATCCAGTTGCGCCAGCGAAACCGGCTCGACCCGGCAATGGCAGCTTTGGTTGCCCATCTTGAAATGCTTGCGCGACGCGATTTTGAGGCACTAAAGCAGCATTGCGGCGTCGATGAAGAAGACCTTCTCGACATGATGCATGAGATTCGGGCGCTCGATCCCAAGCCTGGGAACAGATTCCAATCCGGTGCGTCTGAATCAATTATACCCGACGTCTGGGTCACGCCATCGCCGCAAGGCGGGTGGCAGATCGAACTTGATCCCGCCACGCTGCCGAAGCTGCTGATCAACCAAACCTACTATGCCGAAGTCACGCGTCAAACTGCCCAAAATTCGAAAGATAAAGCATTTCTCGACGAATGCTTGCAAAACGCGAACTGGCTAATCCGCAGCCTCGATCAGCGCGCCAAGACGATTGTTAAGGTTGCGGCTGAAATCGTGCGTCAGCAGGATGCCTTTTTGGAACATGGCGTCGCCCACCTGCGGCCTCTCAATCTCAGAACGGTCGCTGACGCGATCGGCGTGCACGAGTCGACGGTAAGCCGGGTGACCTCGAACAAGTACATGCTTACCCCGCGCGGCGTCTTTGAACTGAAGTATTTTTTCACCGTCGCGATCGCGTCCTGCCAAGGCGGCGATGCGCACTCCGCCGAAGCTGTCCGGCATCGGATCAAAGCGATCATTGCCGCAGAATCTCCCGGCGACGTGCTTTCCGACGAGGACATCGCTGTCCGGCTGAAGGAAACCGGCATTGATGTTGCGCGCCGCACCGTCACAAAGTATCGCGAAGCAATGAACATCCCCTCCTCCGTGCAACGCCGCCGGGAAATGCGCTTGTGTTTTTAGATTTGGGTCAAGGCAGCCAACATCACGTTGCATTGCATCAAAGTGGAGACTTCGTTCATGACCCGATCCGCAGCAGGCGTCATGAACGCTGTTCTGCAAGACCCAGAAAAGCCCGTCCCACCGTCTGGTCCCGCATGGGGTGCCATCATTTCGCTTTCCTTGGGCACCTTCGGGTTGGTCACGGCAGAGTTTCTGCCTGTCAGCCTGCTCACGCCCCTCGCGCATGATCTCGGTATCAGCGAGGGAGCGGCTGGACAGGCGATGACGGCGACAGCTATCGTCGGGGCGATCTCGGCGCCGACGGTGGCCATCATCACAAAGCGCCTGGACCGCAGGACCGTCATGTGGACCATGACGCTGCTGCTGATCCTGTCGGACGTTCTGGCGGCCGGCGCGTGGTCGCTGGCGGTTCTCCTGACTGCACGCGTCGTGCTCGGCATAGCGCTCGGAGGCTTCTGGTCGATGTCGGCAGCACTGGCGATGCGGCTCGTTCCAAGCCACCTCCTGCCTCGCGCTATGTCGATTATCCTCACCGGCGTTTCCGTAGCTACCGTCTGCGCAGCTCCAATCGGCGCTTATGTCGGCGATATCTGGGGATGGCGAAGCGCCTTCATGCTCGCCGCAGCCGGCGGCGTCGCTACACTGCTCGTGCAGCTCATAACCATTCCGAGACTGCCTCCGATTGGAGTGACTAGCGTCCGCAGCCTGCTGGATGTGGCAAAGATTCCGATGGTCAAGGTTGCGCTTTTTGTCATCCTGCTGGTCGCTTCCGGCCACTTCGCCGGAATCACCTATATCCGCGCCTTCCTCGAAAAGATTCCCGCACTTGACGTTGAGACGATCTCGCTTGTGTTGCTTGCTTTTGGCATCGGCGGATTCTTCGGCAATTTGGCCGGCGGGCTTCTGGCCGAGTACAGTCTCAAGGCAGTCGCGGCCCTTGCACCGCTGCTCATAGGGATAGCGGCTGTTTCGCTACTGACGGCGGGAGCATCGGCCTTCGCCTCGGGGATTGCGGTTGGCGCGTGGGGCTTTGCCTTCGGCGCGGTGCCGGTGGGATTACAGACGTGGATGGTGCGGCGGGCCGTTCCCGAGCAGGCCGAAAGCGCCGGTGTGCTGATGGTCGTAGCATTCCAAGTGGCAATCGCAGCCGGCGCGATTTTCGGCGGGCTATTGGTGGAGAATGCGGGGATCGCCAGCGCCATTGCCTACAGTGCTGTTGCCACGTTCGTCGCTGCCCTCATAGTTTTCCTGCTCGGCCCGAAGCGCGAAACCTAGACCGCCTGACAGGAGAGAACTCAGCAGCGCAGCGGACGAGAGGTCCAATCGCATGCACGGCGCGGCGATCCTCTGCTTGCATGGACCCGCGGAAGCGCTTCGCCGGCTTCACCTCCGGGCCATGACGACCGACACCGCCAGACAAGCGAACCTCGCCGGCACCGGTTTCCATTTGGCGACGGTGAGCGCTGCCGGCGCGATGGAACCCTTGCTGGCGGTCATATCCTTCACGACAAGCCGGCATTCCGAGCGTTGCCCCAGATAGTCCAAGATGAGCTATTGGCCTCGGCTAAGCTGCTCGGTGTGTTCGGGCCCCAGCTGGGGCGACCGCATGCGGATACCTTGAATGACTCGTCGTTTGCGAACATGAAAGAACTTCGCTTCGATGCTGATGATGGTGTCTGGCGGTTGCGTTCGCATTCGACCGGAAGCGGAAGGCGATCCTGCTCGTGGCCGGCGATAAGTCGGGCGTGAGTGAGAAGCGCTTCTGTAAAGTCTGATCGCCAAGGCGGACAAGCGCTATCAAGGGCATCTCGGTCATGGAGAGTTCGCCCGGTCGTCGCGTTGTGTCCGGCGGTCCGGGCGGCTGTCTTCACCGTTCGAAGGTCTCGATGATGATCATGCCCGCCGCAGCACGAGCATGGCGGGCGGAAGTCTTCCGGTACCTCGGGATCACCGGGGCTGGGCAGCTCGGCCAACCACGTCCGTGCGGCCGCGCCTTGGCACTTCGGGCAGTGCCGGTTGCGGCAGGAGGTGTAGGCGATCCGCCATTGGTCGCAGTCCTCGCAAGCCTCGACGTGACCGCCAAGGGCTGCGGTGCGGCAATGCTCGATCGCCGACATGACCTTGAGCTGGGCGAGGCTCCGGTGACCTGCATGGGCGGCCAGGTGGGCGGGGCCGGCAGCACGGAAGATGTCGGCGACCTCGGTCGAGGCGCGCACGGCTCAGATGTCGGGCGAGATCTCTCCCGGCTTGAACAGGCCAAGCTTGTCGAGCGGGCTCGTCACCGTGCGCACCGTCCGGGTCGCCACCTTCGCGTAAAGGGCGGTGTTGTTGAGCTTGGCATGCCCAAGCAGGACCAGGATGATGCGGATGTCGGTGCCGTCCTCCAGCAGGTGGGTGGCGAAGCTGTGGCGCAGCGTGTGCGGCCCGACTCGCTTGGCGATGTCGGCGGCCCGGGCCGCCTCGACGACGATGCGATAGAGCTGCCGCGTGCTGATCGGCTTCATCGCGTGCTGTCCGGGGAACAGCCGGCCGTCGCGGTGCATCACGCCCTGCTGACGTCAGACCTTCCACCACTCACGCAGAAGCGTGAGCAGGTCCTGCGAGAGCATGGCGTTGCGATAGCGCCCGCCCTTGCCACGCTCGACGCGCAGCAGCATGCGCTCGCTGTCGACGTCGGCAACCTTCAGCATCGACACCTCGGCGACGCGCAGGCCCGCGCCATAGGCAACCGACAGTGCGGCCCGTTGAGCAGCCGGGCGAGCTCGTCGCGACTGAGCACCACGGGCAGGTTGCGCGAATGCGACAGCCGGACGAGCCGGCGCGCCAGATCCGGGCGGTCGAGCGTTTTGGGTGATGAAGAAGCGCAGCGCCGACACGATGCTGTTCACCGTCGGCACGGGAACGCCGTCCTCCTGCTGCTCAATCTGGAACCGGCGCAGGTCGTCGGCGGTAGCGGGGTCTGGTGAACGCCCGAGAATGTCGCCAGGCGTCCGATATCGCGGAGATAGTTGCGCTGCGCCTTGCGTGAGAAACGCCGCATGTTCATGTCGTCGATCAGCCGCTGGCGCAGCGGGCTGACGGGTACATCGAGAACGGGATGGTGCATGGTCAGGCTCCTTGTTGAAGAAGCCCGCCATGCTCTGCTCCCGCCGAACGACGCTCAACGCGAGCGCGACGACCGATTCTCGATCTTTACCTCAACCGCAAGCGCCCCTCCCGCGCAGCGGGTTCGTTCTGCAGACCTTTTCAGATCGTCCTGTTTCAGATTCTGAAGCATCGGAAGCGGATGTTCGTCCAGACCCAAACTAGAGCTTGCTCGTGGGCGCGGCCGCGTCAGCGGCGGCCCTACCTGAGCACCCCGAAAGTTGTGTTCTCGTCATGCAGCTTACGCCAACGCGAGAAGCGTTCGGGATCGATCCGCCCGTCTCCCACGGCGATGATCACGGCGCAGGATGGTTCGTGGGTATGCGTACAGTTGCTGAAATGCACTGGCTCTCCAATTCGGAAATCACGCGAAGCAGCGGGAGTAGGCCGCCGTGAGGGCAGCGTTGCTTGCCGACGCCGGCTCTCTAAGCAGCTTGCGGACGAAGCCCTTCATCTTCTTGTGCCCCATGCTCGACATCAGAGCACAGACCGTCAGCTCAACGATATTCGATGCGTTGACGGGTATCGTCGGAAACCGTTGTGAAACGAGTGCCGCGTCCGGCACCAACTCCTTGTCACCGAAGTTCCGGCACGGTTGGCAGTGGTAGTAATTATGCTCCTCACCTTGCTCAGGCGAATCGAAGCGAAAAGCGAGAAAGGTCTTTTGGCCATCGATCTCGCACCAATGACCGAGGAACAGCCTGAACTCGAACGGATCGGCCTCGAAATTCCAACGCAGCCAGAGGCCCAAGATCGCCTCTTCTTCCCGGCCCGAGGGCGTCATTACGAGGATTTTTTTGGCGGGAAAGCTACCCTTCGGTTTGCGCCCAACGGTATGGATCTCCCCTCCGTCGAAAATGGAGAAGCTGCCGGAAATGCGGCGCTCAAACAGGTAAACATCTTCGGCCTTCGCGCCGCGATACCATTCCAGACCTTCGGTTTTCAGGCGGTCCAAGATGAGCACGACCGCTTCGTGGTGTTCCGTCATTTGCGATCAGCCGAAGCGGATACGACGAAGCGGGCCGTAGCTGATCCCATCGATCTTCTCGATGCCGCGACGATCGCCAAAATTGTGGAAGTCGGCCCGAAAGCGCGTCAACGCACCTTTCTCAACGAACCTTGACGTATCTTCCGCAAGGAAGAACCTGCTCGGCTGGCCTTCGAGGTACTTGTCCTGCATCTCGTCGACCAAATCGTCCTCCGCGAGCCTGAACCAGTCGAAGACGGGCTTGCCCAAAGCACTGGAAGCCAGTGGGTTGTGGTACTTTTCGAGCAGATCCCATCGCAGAGAGTCTTGGGGCGATCCAATGGCCTTCGCCCAGCTTGAAGAATCGCTCGGATCAGCTTTATCCGGATCGATCATGAATGGCAGTCTGTCGAGAAGGTGAGCGGCGTCGACGAGCACATCCATGGGACGGAGTACGGCGCGGTCCAACCACTTTACCAGCCGAAACGCCGCGAAGGCATACACGATATTCGCCGCTGTCTCGGACAGGTGTGAGGCGAAGTCTGCGTCAAGCGAGTAGCCGACGAACTCTCTCAGGGTAACGACGGCGAGTTCCTCGGCTGTCTGCGCCTTGGGACTGACGAAGCCAAAGGCGGTGTCGGACAGTTCCGCTAGCGCACCGGCATCCAGTCCAAGTAGGGGCATGATGGGGAAATCGAGCCCCTCGGAAGCGAACTTGGACGCCAAGCCTCTACCCGCTTCGAGCAGAGCAGGCATCGGCGTCCACGTAGTCGGATTGAACTCCGATGCCCCGGGCTTGATGGCCTGCCAAAGGGCCGGCTTTCCCACCAACGAAGCTTCGATGTTGACCTCGGCGAAGCTGTCTAGGTGACCGCGCATACCGAGGTCGAACTGCGGACCCTTGTACTGGTTCATCACGACGATCGCCCCGCACGTCGACAACGAACGTGCAAGTCGCGCGACACCCTCGCCGGTCGTTCTACTTCCCGCATCGTCGAGGTGAAGCAAGTCGTAATCGACGACGAGGATATCGATGCCGTCAAACCCAGTCGCTGTTCCCAGTGGATCGGCGCCGTCCTCTACGGCGAGTTTGCGACGAAGAAGATTGGAGACATCATCCTTCGCGGCTGCCATTCGATCGACATCGAACTGAGCAGGAACCACCGCCTTGATCGCAGCTACCCAATCCTCGGCGATCGACGCGTCGTCGTCGCAAACCCGCACCCGCATATCTATCGCTCCACTCGCCAGCTCATCTGAAACGTCGTGCTCCAATTGGAATCGCCCGGATCGACGAACTCGACATCGCAGTTTCTGTTATCTGCAATCATTTCCACAATGGTGAGACCGAGCCCGGTTCCCCCCATTCCCAACTCTCGACGTTCCGACGAAATGTTTGACTTCCGAGCAAACGGCTTGAATAGTTCCTCGGCATTGTCGCCGATGCCGATGCCGTTGTCGGAGACGTAGAGGTATCCGTATCGATTGTAGATTTCGGACGAGATTTCGATCCTAGGGACCTTAGCATCTAACGTCGCGTTGGCCGCGTTCAGCAGCACGTTCTGGAGAATGGCGTTCCACTCCGAATAGGCGGCGGCGGGGAAATGCAGCCGCTCTTCCATGTCGAAGGTGACTTGCACGTTGCCGAGAAGTGGGCGCAAATTGGCGACCACGGTTCGTGCGACACCTTCGCACTCCAGCGGTTCAATCCTTTCGCGATCTTCAGCGTCCATCATCGGCAGGAAGATGTTGCGCGTCGCTTCGAGCCGGTCCACCCACTCGGTCAATTCGCTCGCCGTTTCGCGAAGACCGGGGATGTCGTTCTCCTTCGCGATCTTCAGGAGCTTGCGCAGTTTCGATCGAACCCCCTGCATCTCCTTTCGGGTCTCGTGCTCTATCGCGAGCGCCGCCATTCCGGCGGAAGCCAGCGGCCCCAAGATTATACGCGAGGCCTCGTCGCTTTCCCGGACCTTCTCCAGGCTGGCATCGACGTCATCGAGCTCCCCTTCGATCGCCGCCATCGTCTCGTCGTTCGGGTAGGTCGCGACGGCGTCGTCGACCAACCTGCGCAAGCGCCGCAGCTTCGACTCGGGTCGTTCGGACGGGCGGACGACTTCGACCGTCTCGGCGACCCGACGGCGCTTCAGGGTCGCATAATAGTCGATCGACTGACGGACCGCGTCCCTGAGCGCAGCAAAAGCCTTGTTGGCGACAAGCCGGTCACGAGAGACCTGAATTTTCAGGAACTCGCCAGCGTTCTTCCTTCTTGCCTCGGCAAGCTGGTTTTCGCGCGACGTGTTGACATTGACCACGCCAAATATACGGCCCTGCGTGGGCAAATCGTTCAACGCTCGCGCGACATGCAGGTGATCCGGCAGCAATTTCGACCGGTTTCGACGGTGGGAGTGATCATACTCCAGTTCCAACCAGTCGTTTTCCGCTCCATAGTATGGCAGTCGAAATCCCTTATCGAAAACGGTGACGCCGCCGTATTTCTCGAAGTACTCGCGCATGTCGTAGACGGAAACACCCCCGGCCTGCCGGCCCGCGAGGTTATAGATCCTGATCTCCCAGTCTGCTTCTCTGAGGAAATCGGGGCAGGCGAACGTCTCGGAAAAGACCTCGTCTTCAAACTCGACGCTCACGGTCGAGACGTTGTTCCGGCCCTCGCGTTCGATCTTGCCGCGGATGATCGCTTGAAAGTTGTCGAGCGCCTGAGTGAGTTGCGTCTCGAACGCCTCGTCGACCCCGGGCAGATCGGTCTTGAACACGATCCGGAAGTCGTTCGGGTCTCCTCGCCTGCGACGATTGCTGCCGAAGAGGTAGATGGGCGAGTTCAGCATCCAGATTTGGCGGCCGAGCTCGCGAATCTCCTCCTCATCCCACGTCTGCTTCAGGTCGTGGAGGATCACGACCGTGCCGTGGGTGGATGCGAGCGGGTAGAGCGTCGGATCGGAGGGCTCCAGGCGATAAAGCGCCTCGGCTTCAGTCAGGCTCCCCGTGTCGATGGCGGTTTCCCAATCGACGAATGCGTGAAGCCGTTCGCGGGAGCCTCGCGCGGTAGAGAGCAATTGCATCCGTTGCGCAAGGAACTGCGCGGAAAGACGACCCACGCCCTTCGAGCCGGTCACCCTTCGCCCCAGGGTGCGGCTCTTCTCAGAATGCTGCTTGTGACGAGTCCCGACCGTCATCCAGTAATCGAGGAACTCCTTCTCGGTCATGCCGTGACCGTCGTCGGAAACCTCGATGCGACGACGCGTGAGGTTAATGACGCAACGCGTGGCGTCGGCGTCGTAGGCGTTCTTGATCAGCTCCGCCAACGCGATGTACGGCTTGCCGACGAGCCGTTCGCCCAGTTCGCGCAGAAGCGCAGAATCGGCTTTGAAGTAGGTTTTTTGGTTCTTCGCGGCAACGAGCTGGGCATCGAACCCTCCGATCGTTCCATTACGGGGGGGCGAAGACGCTGTCTTCATCGCAACGTCCTCACAGCGCCGGCCGGTGACGATGCTTCGAGAAAGGCATGCAACTGGGAGGCCAAGGTATCGGAGGATCGCGTCTCGCACTCCCAGACAGTGAAGGTCGACCAACCCGCGTCTTTCAGGCGGTCTTCGGCATTCCGGTCGCGCTCGACGTTTCGCTCGAACTTCTCCGCCCAGAACCCCGCTCGCGTCTTCGGCATCGTCGTTTTCGAGCACCCTAGATGTCGGTGCCAGAAGCAGCCATGGACAAAGATTGCCTTCCGCCGGCCTACGAACACGATATCCGGCCGCCCGGGCAGTTCCTTGCGGTGAAGACGATACCGATAGTTCATCGAGTGGAGCAGGCGCCGGACGACCATCTCCGGCTTGGTGTCGCGTCCTCTAACGGCCGACATGACGCGCCGTCTAAGCGGGTCTACGTCTTCGAAAGGTGCCGTCACTTGCCGTACTCGTCGAGATGGCTCCGGATCCGCCGCGCGATCGCTCGGCCGAGGTCGACCGGAACCGCATTGCCGATCAAGCGCCCGATCGACTTCATCTCGACCTTTTGCCCATCAGGCACGAAAGCGTAGTTCGGCGGGAAGGTCTGGATCAGGGCTCCCTCACGGAGCGAAATCGCACGATCCTGCTCCGGATGACCGAAGCGCCCGTTCCCGAAGCCGAAGAACTGCGTTGTCATCGTCGGGGCAGGCTCGTCCCAACTCATACGGCCATAGACCGAGGAATAACCCTTGCCGGTCTCGCGTCTGTGACAAGCGGTCACCAACTCTTCCGACCAGTCGCGCCAGCTTCCGCCTGGCCGCGAAGCATGCATGCGCTTCTCGTTGCTGGCCGACAACGCGCTGCATCGGTGCAGGTCGTCGGTGGCATGTGCGCCGCCGGCGGCGATGGGTGGCAAATCGCCAATCGTCTGGCGAACGGTCAGATAGCGGTCGGGCGTATGGGTGGGAGCAGGCACACCCGGCGGGCCTAACCGCGACGCTAGCAGCACCAGTCGCGAGCGAGATTGCGGGATGCCGAAGTCCGGGCAATAGACGATTTTCCAATCGACGAAGTAATCGGCGTTGCGTAGCGCTCGTACGAACGCGTCGAACACCGCCGAGTCCCTGAATTTCTGCAACCTCGGGACGTTTTCCATGGAGACGATATCGGGCTGAATCTCACGGATCAGCCTCGAGAAATGCTCCAATAACTGCCAGCGCCCGTCCTCGCGGCCTTGCGAGTATTTGGAGAACGGTTGGCAGGGAGCACAGCCGACGAGAACGCGGGGCGAGCCGGATACGAACCGCTCGCCTAATGCATCTGCGTCGATAGTGCCCACGTCTTCCAGCAAGAAGGGCGCGTCGTTATTGCGCTCGAACGGGAACCTGCATTTTTCGTCGATGTCGACGCCCGCTACGACCTCAAACCCTTCAAGCTTGAAACCGTGGGACAGCCCGCCGGCGCCGCAAAACAGGTCGATCACTGACCCTCGGCTGCGTTTCTTGGCGCCGCGACGTGATTCGACTCGATCGAGGCGAGCTATTTGCGTCGCGATGCTCATGCGCGCCCCTTCCGCTTGTCGCGGATTTCCTCCTCGGGGACGTCGTAGCCAGCGGCGGCCAACGCAGAGAGTATCAACGACCGTATGGTGACGCCCTTCTTGGCAGCATCCATGGCCAGCCTGCGCTTGAGCGCCTGCGGTATGCGCAACTGCAAGATGTCGCTGGTTGTCTTCGCCATCCCGATCCACCGTCTGTTTTAGGTCTGATCTTCTACATATCATGAAAGAAGACAACAGCCGTTAACGCCGACACCACCCATCGTAGGATTTTGTTCACCGGAAATCTGCGTCCTGACCCGGATCACTTCCGGCGATAGCTTGGAGTATAGATATCGCGCACCTTCGGCGATCGGAGGCCTAGCTCGCGGCAATCCGGCCCGCTGCCCTGCTTCGCCTCGCCTGTGCCGGAGCTAAACGCTTTGCCGCGATCGCCGACGGTGGCGGGCAACTCCGACATGTCGTGCAGCCTGCTAACACAATGTCGACCACGTCGCCGTCGCGCTGGACGCGGCGATCGCCAGCATACCAGCCGATAGAACCACGCGGCACTGTGCCCAATGTCCGCTTTCGGGTAGCCGGGATCGTATTTGCTACGACCGGGGGTTGGGCGCATAACTGCCAATACGACACGTAGAGTTAAACGCCTTCGTGCTGACGTGAACGACCTGCGAGGTCGCGAGCGTTAGAAATTCGAAGCCTCCTGAATCTATCCTAAATCTGAATCTAGTGGACCTAATATGTCCAACAAGCACACGCGAGTCGGGTTGAGGCGGGATCCAGAAAGTTCGAAAAGCTTCCAGGAACCCAGCGCGCGCCCTGCCGGAACCTGACCGAGAATGGTGGCAGAGCGGCAGCAACGAAATCGATGGCAACTGGTGTTCTCCGGGCCGTTGCTGCTCGCCTGCCTCGCGGTTGCGGCGCCTGGGCGGCTGCGGTTCAGCGACGTCAGTATTCGCGCTGGTGCACAGTTTCGCCTCGCTCACCTATGGGGCGGCCAGATTGTCCCCGGCGGCGATATTGCGGGTCGCATCCCGCACCGCCATCATGACGGCGCCCGCCGAAGTGAGCATGGCGAGTAATCGGAAGCAGGCACAGCATTCAATCCCCGAAGGCGTCAGTCGACGCTCGCCAAGAGACATATGGCGCGGCGCGAGCGCTGCGGCTGTACGACAGACGAAAGCAGTTCTCAATCCGAGGCGATGCCGTTCTTGATCCGTGTGAGGCGGCTTTCGCCTTCCTCCGGGCCGAAGCAGCTTTCGAAATCATTGCATTCCCGGCAACTGGGCGCGCTGCACAGCGAGAAACCTTCGGCCTCGCAGAGCTTGCGGTAAAAGTATTTCTTCCATTTCATGTTTTGGGTGTTGCCGGCCGCCAGCATCGGAAAATGCGAGGCGAGCAGGCGGCCGAGGTCGGTTCGATCAAAAAGGCCAAGGTCCTGCCAGAGGTGGTCATTGCGCATGGCACGCCGGGCGATGATCCTGGCGAAGCGGGCGCTCGTCGGGTCACCAGGTCGGGCATGCGCCAGCAGCAGTCCATGCAGAAGTTCTTCCTCCAGATCCGGCTCGGGCTCGCTCCCCTCTTCCAAGGCAAACGCGTTGATAGGAAAAGCAGGGAAACAGCGGGACAGGACATCGCGCAACTCGGCGCGCGAAAGTCCGGTTGCCTCCGTCGCCGTCGCCTCGCCGGCCTCGATCTCCTCGAGCGCACGTGAAAGCACACAGGCAAGCACATGCTGGTCGAACCTTCTCTCCAGCTGCGGCCATTGGCCGGTGCTGAGCCGGGCATAATGTTGGGCAAATATGGTGCGTTCTCCTGGTTTCGCCCTATCAAATCATGCAGAGACCCGGCCTGCCGCAACATGGGTCGGGCAGTTCTTCGGTACGGCACTCCGGGTCGCCTCGCGTCGAGTAGTTCGGCAATTCTCGTCTGGTCCATCGGCTTCTGGCGCAAATTCTGTGATTCGAAGAGGTTCGCGAACCCCGGCCCTGCCGTTTGCGCCTCACGGGGAACACTGGCGCCGGAATTTGCCCCGCAGAGTTGGACGTGAACCGTGCGGGACAGAGGTCGCGTGCTGAGTGCGGCCACATGGTCGGCCCCATTCAAGCCCGCCAGACTCACGGTTGAATGACGTCTGATTCAGAGCGTCAGAGAGTGAGTTCCAGCGCACGTTCAGGACAGGATCGCGCGCCTCGTGATGCAGGCAGTTCCTCCCCTTCCGCAACTTCAATGTCACCAGGCAGGATGTAACCGTCATTATCGAGTTTAAAGATGTCCGGCGCTTGCGCCGCGCATCGCGCGTGGCCCTGGCATTTGGCCTTTTGGACGATGATGCGCATGGCGCTGCCTCCATTGTCTGTGCCCGGGCTCCGGGCGGGCCTAAGACCAGTCCAGGATCAAATTTTCGATCCCGAACACATGGCCGCCAGAAGTTATCGGCGCCGTACCCTGCTTGATCCTGAAAGCCGGGATGCGCGCCAGCCACTCCTCCAGGCCAATGACAATCTCGCGCCGGGCAAGGTGTGAGCCAAGGCAACGGTGGGGACCATAGCCAAACGCTGCGTGGCGGTTGTCCTCCCGCTCCAAATCAATCGTGTTGGGGCATTCGAATTCCGCCGGGTCACGATTGGCAATCATCGTGGCGCAGGAAACATAGTCCCCCTTCCGGATCGGCGCGCCTTCGAAGTCGATATCTTTCGTGGCCACGCGGATCAACTGAATGGGCGGATAGGCCCGCAGCAATTCTTCGGTTGCGAGCGGGATGCGGTCCGGTTCGCTCCGCAGCAATTGCTGATCTTTGAGGTTGCGTGCGAGGTACGCCAAGTCAAAGCCTATAGCTGCTGCGACCGTGTCGAGCCCAGCGACGAAGACAAGCACGCCGATGCCGCGGACTTGGGTGTCAGTCAGCCGGCGGCCCTCGACCTGTGCCTGCACTATAAAGGTCATGAAATCGTCAACCGCCTCATCGCGGCGCATGGCTGCAAGTTCGTCGATGAATGCCACGATCGTCCGGGCAGCCACAGGTCGTTCCTTATCGTCGCCGTGGAGCAGATCTTTCCCCCAGCCGACGAATGTATCGAGTCGGTCATCAGGCAACCCCAGAAAGCGAAGAAAGGTGCTCACCGCGAAAGGAAAGGCAAAATCCTTCATCACGTCGCAGCTTGTGCGCGACGCGGCGATCCTTTCGATCAGCTCGACCGCCCGTTCGCGGACAGCCGGTTCCAAAGCCAACACCCGCTTTGGCGAAAGCAGCGGATTAAGCAGTGAGCGAAAGACGCCATGGGCCGGTGGATCGAGCTCAAGCGGGATCGTCGGCCAGTTCTCACCCAGTATGGAGGAGAAGATGCTGCGATGGCTGGAAAAAGTCTCTGCGTCCTGCAGCACCTTCCGCTGGTCCGCGGCACGGGTGATGACCCAGGTACCCCGGCCATCTTGCGTGTTGTAGCGGGAGTAAAAGATCGGAGGCCCGTCATGTACGCAAGCGACAGCTGCGTGTGGATCCCCGTTGGGTGTTGGTGGCATCCCTGGCGATGTAAACAGGCTGAAGTCCCTCACCATTTCGGGCGGGACATGATCTGGAACGGGGTTGGTCGCCATTTTGTTTTCTCTACATTGGCGTTCATGGCTCGATTGAGATTGCACCGCTGTTCATAAAGTCGATTTCCAGCATGGGCACGTCTCTTGTCGGGCGCCTTCTAGATTCTGTCGCCTGATACAGCCCACCTGCACCAGCGCGGATGAGATGGGTTGCGAAGTCGATCAGAAGGGCATCTCCGCCGCGCTCCGGTCATGAAGCAAAGCGGCCGCTTCCCCGTTAGGGTTGAGAGACTGGTCAATCACCTCTGCCCTGCTGATCAAATTGTCGAAGCAAGTCGCGTGCCGGATAGGGTAGCCATGGCGGTGCACCAAGCAATGCCAGCCTGCGCTGGGTCTGCCGCTGATGATCACCTGTCCATCATTCTTATGACAACGTCCGACAACCGACATCCGTGGTCGGTTTTGTCGAGCCCGCGACATCGGGCTGTTCGGCTTGGCTGTTGCTGCACAGCCTGCCGGTCGACGAGCGAGTAGATCGCTCGCACGGCCCGGATTGAGCAATGACGCGATCCAGCGCAAGGATCGGGTGCGGTCCGAGAAGACCCGACGGCGCTTGCGCGAGACGATCGGAAATATCAAAAAGGTCAAGCCGCGCTTCGGTTCGGCGCTGATGGCGTATGCGTTTTATCGCTCGCAGGCGCTGCAAGGCTTTTCCGGCAGACGGCGATGCACTCGTGCGCACCGGTGCCGACCGGCGACCAGCTTGACTGTATAAATGCGGTCCATTCCGGCGTGCATCACCTGACCATGCGCATGCGCTACGACGGCATCCTTTCCGCTCATGGACCTAGATTTGCTCGCGAGCCGCTGTCGGAACGTGGTGCTGAGTCCTATCGCGGCCAATTCAATCCGAGGACCTGTCGGCAGTCAACACACCCCTGGAGGTCGGACCGGGAACGCGTGGCAGACTCTCGGCCAGAAACCGCCAGTCGCTGCCCTCGCGTTCGCCTTCCTTGCGCGTGCCGAAGAACTGGATGATCATCTTGCCGTCCGCGCCATAGGCTTCAATGGACGTAACGTGACCATCCCTCGTCGGCTTGCGCACGGCCCAGACCTCGCGGATGCGATGGGTCCTAAGATGCAGATGGAAGGTCTCTTCGAGCACATTGATCCGCGGCCCGATCTGCTTGACCGACCTGATCGGGCCGGAATGGATCTGAATGCAACCACGATTGCCGACAAAGCACATGATCGGCATCTCGTCTTCGGCCGCCTGTTGGAACAGGGCGCCAATGGCATCATTGTCGAGTAGCCAGGCGTCATCCTCGTCGGCCATACGCATCGCCTGGCAGCGGCTGAGCTTCAGTGTCTTCAACATATGGTAGAACTGATGCACGTCGCTTAGCCGGCCCCAGTGCTCGCGTAGGTCGTCGACCGTGGTGGCGTGGTCTGGACTCACTGCGTTATCGCGCGCCCCGCTCGCCTCGAGCGATATGATCGGCTCCTGGTCGGGGGATACAAGCTCTGCCGTCAGATCCTGATAGGCCTGCAGGTTCGAGGCGGGCGTGAGATGAGCTTTGTGCATCGCCTCGCCGGTGGCATCAAAGAATTGCAGGCTGCGGCGGATCTCGGCCCCCTCGCGCTTCTCGACGGCGAAGCCATACGCCCACGCTTTCGGGAAGATGCGCAGGTCGATCTCGTCGCCGAGCAGTATGGCATGCTGGTTGCCGGTGACCACTTTGCCGTAGACGCCAATCTTTTGGTGCACGGCACTTTCGTTGCTGGTGACCGCCATCACCTCGCCGACCGCTTCGAGGCCGGTCAGCAGATCATCGACGCGCGGCTCGATGCGCACCGCGCCGTGACCACAATGCGCCGCGACCAACTCGGCTTCCGAAATGCCCAATCGAGCGGCGAGATCATGCTCCCGGATCTTCGGATTGTCTTTGCACGCCCGCCGGATTTCGTCGGGCGACGGTTTCTCGCGTTGGTCCATGCTTACCCCTGTTTCTACGACGTGTGAGGATCATCTGCCCTGCCCGGGAATCTTCAGCCGATAAGGCGCGCCGAAATGCTCGATCCTGATCTGCTGCTGGCCCATGAACAAGGTGTCGCTGGACAGCGTGGGCACGGCGTCGCACCGATGCGAAAACCGGCGAGCAGCCACATGCCGATGGCATCCCATCGAGCCGGTCGGCGGCTACTGGGCGGTGGTGAGCCAGTATGGATGTTGTCGCAATCGGCCAAGCGGGCATTCGGATGCCACGAGCGGCGCTGCTTTGCCAACAACGCGTATCTGACCACGGTCCTGACATGTTACTCCCTTGCTTCGCCCCATCCATCGCGATGGCACCCACGGCATGGTTGTGGATCGGCATGCTCTTGCCGTCTCGCCAAACGGAGCTTCAAAAACCGTGCCAATTGCGCCGAGGCAAGCTCAGAAGAAGTTCTGTCCTTGGTGATGTGAGTTCACCCAAGAACTCAGGCCAACATCCCTCGTGCCGGACCCGACAAACCCAACAGCACGTGTCGATTGGCCGACACCTTATCAGCAATCAAGAGGCACCAGTGCGAGAGATGCCGCGCTGTGTTGAAACGTTTTTTGGCTTTGGCACGGTGCATGCAACGTGATGGGCAAGCAGGTCGCGGACTGAGGAGAATGGAGCCATGATTACGCTCACCGACAACGCTGTTGCCGCCTTCAAGACTGCTCTTTGCCGTGCCAGCGAGCCGGCGGAAGGCTTTCGCATTATGGTCGAGGCCGGCGGCTGCGCAGGCTTCAAATACTTAATGGGCCTGGAGAGCGTGTCGCGCGAGGGCGACGCGATCACTGACACAGATGGGGTCAAGCTGTTCGTGGACGCGGGCTCCCAACCCCATGTAGCCGGCATGACCGTCGACTTCCTCACCGGGCTCCAATCTTCCGGTTTTGTCTTCGATAACCCCAATGCGCGCGAAAAGTGCGGCTGCGGCAAGTCCTTTAGTTAAACGCCCGAAGCGCCTGTGCGGCCGACAGAGTGATTTTGCGGCAGAGGAGACTTATATGGCCGGCACAACAGATGTCCCCGTCCTAAAAAACAAGACAAGGTCAAAGCCGATCTCGGGACCGCCATTCGCTCCCAGTAGGATTCAAAGAACGTCGCCTCGCGAAGCAGCTCGGTTCCTGGTGGCACCCGAGCTGCTTGCGGACAAATCGCGCCGCTGCGCCAAATTCGGCTCATCGGTAGCGTTATCGCGTTCGGGCGTCCTTACCTGCGGGCTGACCTACGGCCACTGCGAACATGTCCATGTCGACGGAGATCCGGTTTACGTCAAACACTCCGGGCGCCTGCGCGCGCTGCCAGTCCAAATGATCATCAACGGCATGCGCCAGAGGCTCAACGAGTCGGTCTAGCGCTCGCGTCATTCTGTTTAACTGAGGATCGCACCCATGAAGCCTGTCTACCTCGACAACAACGCAACCACACGGGTCGATCCTGAGGTCGTGCAAGCGATGTTGCCGTTCTTTAGGGATCAATTCGGCAACCCTTCGTCGGCACACGCTCTTGGCGCCTCAGTCAGTGCGGCGGTGAGAAAGGCGCGGAGGCAGTTGCAAGCTCTGATCGGCGCGGAGTTCGAGGATGAGATCACTTTCACCTCGGGTGGGACAGAAAGCGACAATGCAGCGCTTCTTTCAGCGCTCGAGGCGGCGCCCAACCGAACCGAGATCGTGACGTCCGCGGTCGAGCATCCCGCCGTGCTGACGCTCTGCGCGCATCTTGAGAAGACCCGCCGCCTCAAGGTGCACAGGATCCCCGTGGATTGCCGTGGTCGGCTCGATCTCGACGCCTATATGGCCGCCCTCACCCCACAGGTGGCAATCGTATCAATAATGTGGGCGAACAACGAGACTGGTGTGATCTTCCCCGTGGCAAGGCTTTCCGAGTTGGCCAAGGAAGTGGGTGCCCTATTCCATACCGATGCTGTGCAGGCGGTCGGTAAGCTTCCGATGGACCTGAAGTCGACCGCAATCGACATGCTGTCGCTCTCCGGCCACAAGCTGCACGGGCCGAAAGGAATCGGTGCGCTTTTCGTAAAACGTGGCGTCAATTTCCATTCGCTGATCAAGGGGGGTCACCAAGAACACAACCGGCGTGCTGGCACCGAGAATACGCCCGGCATAGCCGGGCTCGGCACGGCGGCCGAACTCGCCTTGAAATTCATGGACGACGAGAACACGCGGGTAAAGTCGCTCCGCGATCGCCTGGAGGGCGGGATCCTCCAGCGCATCCCAAGCACCTGTGTCACTGGTGATCCCTTGCAACGGTTGCCCAACACCGCAAACATCTCCTTCGAACATGTCGAAAGTGATGGAATTCCACTTCTCCTCAGCCGCATTGGCATCGCGTGTTCCTCTGGCTCGGCCTGCACCTCCGGCTCTCTGGAACCAAGCCATGTCCTAAGCGCGATGAAAACGCCACACGCGGCAGTCCGCTTCTCCTTGGCGCGGGACAACAGCGAAGAGGACGTCGACCGGGTGCTCGAGGTCATGCCGGGAATCGTGGGGAAGCTGCGCAGCTTTTCCGGTTCTGGGCCGGGTAATCCGGTCTATGCGTGAGCCGCAGAAGAACAGGCTACCGGTCATGAACCGTCATGTCTCCCTCAACGATACGACCTTGCGCGATGGCGAGCAGGCGCCGGGCGTCGCCTTCACCACGACGGAAAAGCTGGAGATCGCTGAGTCTCTTGCGGCGGCCGGCGTGACAGAGATCGAGATCGGCACGCCGGTCATGGGCGTCGACGAGATGGAAACAATTCGCGCCGTGGTAGCGCGGCGTCTTCCGGTTCGGCTCATGGCCTGGTGCCGGATGACGTCATTGGATCTCGATGCAGCGATCGAGAGCGGCGTCCAAGCGGTCAATTTGTCGCTGCCTGCGTCGGACATCCAACTTGCCGCCAAGCTCGGCCTCGACAAGGCGGGAGCGCTCCAGGTCATCGATCATATGGTGAGGCGCGCCGCCGCCGCCGGCTTCTTCGTCGCGGTGGGCTGCGAGGATGCCTCGCGGGCCAATCGGGATCATCTCGCCCGCGTCATCGAGACGGCCGCACGCGCTGGCGCAAGCCGCGTGAGGCTGGCTGACACAGTCGGTGTTCTGGACCCGTTTTCGACCTTCGAACTTGTCGCCCAGCTCGTGGTGCAGTCTCCAATCGACCTTGAATTTCATGCGCACAACGATCTCGGACTTGCTGCCGCCAACACGCTGGCCGGGATCCGCGCAGGCGCGCGCCATGCCTCCGTCACCGTCCTGGGGCTCGGCGAGCGTGCGGGCAATGCCGCGCTAGAGGAGGTGGCCGCCGCAATGGCGGTCTTCGACGGCGCAGACACCGGCATTGAGCTGACCGCATTGCCCGGCCTCGCCGCCCAGGTGGCTTGGGCCGCCCGCCGGCCGACCGCGGCCACTAAGCCAGTCGTCGGCGCCGATGTTTTCACCCACGAATCCGGCATTCACGTCGCAGGGCTGCTGAAGGACTCGCGTACTTATCAGGGGCTCGATCCGACTCTCGTGGGCCGCTGCCGGCGGATCGTCATCGGCAAGCATTCCGGCGCCACTGCGATTGCCCATGTGTTGAGCGAAAGCGGTCGCGATCTCGACCCGGATCTGGCAGCCGCGATGGTGGCCCGCGTCCGGCGCGAGGCGGCCGAGACCAAATCGACCGTCACTGCAACTCGACTGGTCGAGCTCTACGATGGAATGTGCAGCGAGGGATCCCTCATCGAGCTGTGCGGGTCCAAGTCAGCCGTGCGCGAGCGCACAGAGGCCACAGTTTTGCGACCAGGAAGAATGCAATGAATTGTTCCGCTGACAGCCGCCCCATGGATGTCACTGACATCCTCGCACGACTGAAGCGCTTGTCGGCTGCAGAGGAATTCTTCTCAGTCCTAGGCGTCGCCTATGACCCGAAGGTACTGAATGTCTCGCGGCTCCATATCATGAAGCGTGTGGGCCAATACCTCGCCGGAGAAGATTTCTCCGGTCTGCCCGACCAGGTGATTGCCGCGAGGGTGCGCGCGACGCTCGAACGCGCTTACGAGGACTTTGCCATTTCCTCGCCGCTCACGCATCGGATCTTCAAGGTGCTCAAGGACCACGATCCGAACAAACCTGCCGCGCCGGGTCACACCTTTGTTCCGTTCGACTCGGTACTGAAGCGGTTCGGACGGGAATGATCGGCGACAAGGGTGCGACGCGACAATGTCGAGCAGCCGCCAAATCCGGTCATCACCACAGCGCCGTCAGAAGCAACCAGCCGAAGTTGTAGGAAAGGGGGCAGCGCAAGAGACTTGGCACGAATAATGCGGATCAAGGAGATAACCGCAATGCCGCACCCGGACAGGAGCCTAGAGAAACCGCCAATGCACATCGTAATCTGCATCAAGCAGGTGCCGGACTCGGCACAGATAAGGGTCCACCCGGTCACGAACACGATCATGCGCCAGGGTGTTCCGACCATCATCAACCCTTACGACCTGTTCGCCCTCGAAGAAGCGCTCAGACTGCGCGACGCACATGGCGGCGAAGTCACTGTGCTCACTATGGGTCCGCCCATGGCAGAGGACGCGCTGCGCAAGGCGCTCGGTTACGGCGCCGACCGAGCGGTGCTCTTGACCGACCGCTATTTTGCCGGCTCCGACACGCTGGCAACCTCGTTCGCCCTTTCCCAGGCAATCGCGAAGATTGGCGAGACGTTCGGCACGCCAGACCTCGTCTTCACCGGCAAGCAGACGATCGATGGCGACACCGCCCAGGTCGGGCCCGGCATCGCCAAGCGCCTCGGACTCCTGCAATTGACCTATGTCGCGAAGATCCCTTCTGTCGACCTTGCTGCACGCGAGATCAAGGTCGAGCGCCGCTCCGAAGGCGGCACACAGATGCTGAAGAGCAGGCTCCCTTGCCTCATCACCATGCTGGAAGGCACAAACGAGATCCGCCGGGGCTCGATCCAGGACGCCTTGTGCGCCGCGCGGAGCCAGGTCTTGAAATGGAGCGCGGCCGACGCCGGCATTGAGGATCTCACCAAATGCGGCCTGCGCGGTTCACCGACGGTCGTCAAACGTGTTTTCGCCCCTCCTGCTCGAGCTGAAAAGGCGGCACAAATCGACACCGCCGAGAAGGCCTTGCGCGATGTCGCTGACGAACTCATCACCGCAATCTTCACCCGCCAGCCGGCGCTGGAACATGAGCTCGCCTTTAACGGCGGCGCGTGACGGCAAGGAGCAAAACGATGTCGACCGCGAACGGAGAAACCCCTCGCCCTGCCGCCGGCCGCGCCGGCATAAAGAAGGAATTGCCCGCCCATTTCAAGGACTATCGGCACGTTTGGGTTTTCATCGAGCTCGAACGTGGCGAGGTCCATCCGGTATCATTCGAACTGCTCGGCGAAGGCCGCAACTTAGCAGACAAGCTTCAGGTCCAGCTTGCAGGCGTCGTGCTTGGGCCGCCGGGAGAGGCCGTCGGGAACGCCGTTGCCGAAGCATTCGCGTATGGCGCTGACCTTGTCTACATCGCCGAGGCGCCCCTGCTCGCCGACTATCGGAATGAACCTTTCACCAAGGCGCTGACGGATCTGGTCGATACCCACAAACCCGAAATCCTTCTTCTCGGTGCCACCACACTGGGCAGGGATCTTGCCGGCTCCGTGGCGACGAACTTGCAGACGGGGCTCACGGCCGACTGCACCGAACTCGATGTGGATACCGACAGTTCGCTCGCCGCCACGCGTCCGACTTTCGGCGGTTCCTTGTTGTGCACGATCTATACGCTCAATTTCCGCCCGCAGATGGCGACCGTGCGGCCGAGGGTCATGCCCATGCCGCAGCGGACGGATAAACCGGTCGGGCGTGTCATCCGGCACAAGCTTTCGCTTGCCGAGGACGAGATCGCTACCAAAGTCCTCGGCTTCCTGCCGGACAATCAGTCGGCGAAGGCAAACCTTGCCTATGCCGACGTCGTGGTTGCGGGAGGCCTTGGTCTTGGCGCGGCGGAGAACCTGCAGCTTGTGAAGAACCTCGCACGAGCAATCGGCGCCGAGCACGGCTGTTCGCGTCCGTTGGTCCAGAAGAGCTGGATGCCAGCTGATCGGCAGATCGGCCAAACTGGCAAGACGATCCGGCCGAAGCTTTACATAGCGGCCGGGATTTCCGGCGCCGTCCAGCATCGGGTTGGCGTGGAGGGGGCGGATCTCATCGTGGCCATCAACACCGACCCGAACGCGCCGATTTTCGATTTCGCTCACCTCGGAATCGTCACCGACGCGATCCGCTTCCTGCCCGCACTGACGGAAGCCTTCACCCGGCGGCTGTCGCCCCACAGTCGCGATAAGCTTTCGAGCTAAGGGGATGGACATGATCGAGGAAAACTTCGACGCCATTGTTGTTGGGGCAGGCATGTCCGGAAACGCAGCTGCTTACACCATGGCCAGCCATGGCCTGAAGGTGCTGCAGTTGGAGCGGGGTGAATATCCGGGCTCCAAGAATGTCCAGGGTGCCATCATGTACGCGAACATGCTGGAGAAGATCATCCCGGATTTCCGGGATGATGCGCCTCTCGAGCGGCATTTGGTTGAACAGCGGCTTTGGGTGATGGACGACACATCCCATACAGGGATTCACTATAGGTCGGACGACTTCAATGAGGCGAAGCCCAACCGGTACACGATCATCCGTGCCCAGTTCGATAAATGGTTTTCGCGTAAGGTGCGCGCGGCCGGCGCGACCGTTCTGTGCGAGACGACCGTGACGGAACTCATCCGTGATGCCAATGACAGGGTGATCGGCGTCCGCACAGACCGGGCGGGCGGAGCCATCTACGCGGACGTGGTCGTTCTCGCAGAAGGTGTCTGCGGACTGCTTGGCACTCGAGCCGGCCTGCGTGAGATGCCAAAGCCGCAAACCGTGGCCCTCGCCGTCAAGGAAATGCATTTCTTGCCCGAAGAGGTCATTGAGCAGCGGTTCGGCGTAAAGGGCGATGAGGGCTGCGTGATCGAGGCGGTGGGCACGACCTCCCGCAGCATGGCCGGGCTCGGCTTCCTCTATACCAACAAGGAGTCCATCTCACTGGGCATTGGCTGCCTCGTCTCCGATTTTGCCGCGATGGTCGAGAGCCCCTACGTTCTCCTTGATGCCTTGAAGAGCCATCCTTCGATCCGGCCGCTGATCGCCGGCTCGGAAGTGAAAGAATATTCCGCACACCTCATTCCCGAAGGCGGCTACAAGGCTATTCCGCAGCTCTTTGGCGATGGTTGGGTCGTGGTCGGCGATGCCGCGCAACTGAACAACGCCATTCACCGCGAGGGTTCGAACCTCGCCATGACCTCCGGCCGCATTGCGGCTGAGGCAATCGTCGAGGTCAAGAGCCGCAACGGTCCGATGAACAAACGGAATCTCGCCCTTTACAAAGCCATGCTGGACAAGTCCTTCGTGGTCAAGGACCTGAGGAAATACAAAGACATGCCGGCCTTGCTCCACACCAATTCATGCAATTATTTCACGACTTATCCGCGGTTGATGTCGCAAGCTGCGCAGAACTTCATGCGTGTCGACGGCACGCCGAAGATCGAGAAGGAAAAGGCGACCACGGCGGCCTTCATCAAGGCGCGCTCGCGCTGGGGGCTGGTCAGCGACGCGGTCCGCCTTGCATTGGCGTGGCGCTGAGGGGAGACGAAATGACCAGCGCAGCGACGAAGTCACGTGTCGAGGACAAGCTTTACCAGAACCGCTACTTGGTGGATTCCGGCCGCCCGCACATCAAAGTGCGACCGCACCAGAAGCCGAGCGCGAATTTGCTCGCGCTGACCCACGTCTGCCCGGCGAAATGTTATGAGTTGAACGACAAGGGTCAAGTGGAGATCACTGCCGACGGCTGCATGGAGTGCGGCACCTGCCGGATTTTGTGCGGGACGACTGGTGAGATCGAGTGGAACTATCCACGCGGCGGTTTCGGAATCCTCTTTAAATTCGGATGACCGGCGCACGCATGCCCTAAGCAGATACCGCGCTCAGGGACTCTACGATATGTGAAGGTGCTGACCGCGCCAAGCGAGCTGGAGATTACGCTCGCCATACGCTGGGCAATTGTCGTGAACGTCCTGCCCACGTTTCTGCAGACGGGTGATGGAGAAGTCGTCGTCTGGACGCTGAAGGAGAGCCGGAGATTGCCGCCACTGCCGGCAACACCCACGCACCTCAATCAGGCACTCGCCGCCTCATACCACAGGCTGTACCAGATCGAGCGGATTGCGGCTGCCGGCCAGTCGCATCGGCGCCTCCGCAGCAAGGTATCTCCCCTTACGGCCGGCGTCCGAACCATGCCGCTTGTCGCCCGCATCTGACGGAACGCTAGTGGCTGATCGACGCGATTGACAAGGCCGGTTGGGTTTTGCCAGGGCGGCTCGTATCCCTGGCCTCACGCCCTGGATAATCGGCTACGCCCTGCGCCGGCATGGTATCAAGGTTAAGAAATTCGGGACGTCGTGATGACGTCAAGCGTAAGCAGCCCGGAGTGGTCTCGCTCACACTCTGCGCGCCCGAGGCTGCTAGCCTCGCGACCCTATTTGCCTGTCCACTGTCGTAAGCCCGACAGGTGTGTCGGAGCAATCCGAAGGAATGTGACACGGGAAGCCTATTCATGAACCGAAACAGCTCTTTGGGCTGGCATAGCTCTTGCGCTTTGAACTGCGACATCACGCAGCAACGGAGCCGTTCATGTCTGCACCGGCAATTTCGCTTGAGAGCCTCAGCACGACATTCGGTGACCAGTTGCTTGGCACCATGAAACTCGGGGGCTGCGCGTCTTCGTCCTGCGGCTCGTCGACAAAGCCCGACGACACGGATCCGGCTGTCTGGGAGAAGATCAAGGATCACCCCTGCTTTTCAGAAGAGGCGCATCACTATTTCGCGCGTATGCACGTCGCGGTCGCGCCGGGCTGCAACATCCAGTGCAACTACTGCAATCGCAAATATGACTGCGCCAACGAAAGCCGGCCTGGGGTGGCCTCTGAAAAGCTGACGCCCGATCAGGCGCTACGCAAGGTGATCGCGGTCGCCAATGAGGTGCCGCAGCTTTCCGTGCTCGGCATCGCCGGACCGGGCGACGCCTGCTACGACTGGAAGAAGACGAAGGCGACCTTCGCCAGGGTCGCCAGGGAAATCCCAGACATCAAGTTTTGCATATCCACGAATGGGCTGGCGCTGCCCGACCATGTCGATGAGCTTGCTGACATGAATGTCGATCACGTGACGATCACGATCAACATGGTCGACCCTGAGGTCGGTGCAAAGATCTATCCTTGGATCTTTCACGATCATCGCCGCTACGTCGGCATTGAAGCCACCCGGATCCTGCACCAGCGGCAGATGTTGGGCCTGGAGATGCTGACCGCGCGGGGCATCCTCACCAAAATCAACTCGGTGGTGATCCCGGGCGTGAATGATGAGCATCTGATCGAGGTGAATAGATGGATTAAGGAGCGAGGCGCGTTCCTGCACAACCTTATGCCGCTGATTTCGGACCCGGCCCACGGCACGCACTACGGTCTGAGCGGGCAGCGCGGCCCAAACGCAATGGAGATGAAGGCTCTTCAGGATCGTGTCGAAAACGGCG
Organism: Mesorhizobium sp. C372A; assembly: GCF_030323245.1. Lineage (NCBI taxonomy): Bacteria > Pseudomonadati > Pseudomonadota > Alphaproteobacteria > Hyphomicrobiales > Phyllobacteriaceae > Mesorhizobium > Mesorhizobium sp. C372A. The sequence continues at coordinate 495,585 of NZ_CP100475.1, forward strand.
CCCAGTTGATGCGCCACTGCCGGCAGTGCCGGGCAGATGCCGTGGGCCTGCTCGGAGAAGATCGTGGCCAGGAATTCACAGTCGACCGGATTCCCGGCGAGGTCACCTACGATGCCAGCAAACGCAAGGCCTATCGGGAGCTGGTCGCGGAGGAGCGCCGTGATCACGTCGAGGCTAGGAGAGAAGCGATCGGATTGGTCAAGGCAGCGAGCCCCGGCAAGTCCCTTCTCTTCGCGGTGGCGACCAAGGGCGGCGGCCGCGTCAATGAGCATTTCGGCCATGCGAAGGAATTCCAGGTTTATCAAGCCTCGCTGAAAGGGATCAGCTTCGTCGGGCATCGGAAGGTGGACAAGTATTGCCTTGGCGGCTGGGGCGCAGAAGCCGCCCTCGATGGCGTCATCGCAGCGCTTCAAGGCATAGATATCGTGCTGTGCGCCAAGATTGGAAATTGCCCGCAGGATCAGCTCGCGGAGGCTGGAATCAGAGCCACCGACGCCTGTGCCCATGACTATATCGAGACAGCAATCAGCGCGATTTACATCGCCGCATCTGGGACCCCCACACTCGCGGCGACGGCCTGAGCTGTCTCATTCATTCGGACCAGGAGTTAAAATGGCTTTCAAGATCATCGCATCCCAATGCACCCAATGCGGCGCCTGCGAATTCGAATGTCCTTCCGGCGCGATCAAGTTCAAAGGCGAGAGCTACGTGATCGAGTCACAGAAGTGCACCGAATGCGAGGGGGTCTTCGATGCGCAGCAATGTGCCTCGGTATGTCCGGTGCCGAAGACCTGCGTTCCTGCGTAACGGACATTGGACTGCCGACATGGTTGGGGGCTGCCTACGCAGGACGCCTGGAACGCCTTGTTCGCAATCTCAGCCGCAAGAGAAATCAGGGAACGGACATGTCGCTCGGACGCGAAGAGGAGATCGAAATCCGCAGGCCTCCACGATTCATGCCGGGAGAGCGGGTACGTGCCACTCGCCACATAAAGAATGACGGCACCTATCCTGGCAGGGAGATCGGCGAAAATCTCGTGCGGAAGGGGGACGAGGGATATGTGCGCGACATTGGCACCTTTCTCCAGCAGTTCTTCATCTATGCGGTCGAGTGGATCGACCGTGGCACCGTAGTCGGTATGCGAGCGCGTGAACTGATGAGCCTCGACGAGGCCGAGGCGCCCTGCAGTGCTGAAAGCAATACCAATGAAGGGACGGCCAGATGAAAGTCATGATCCGCAGGACCGATGCTGGTTTGTCAGCGTATGTCCCCAAAAAGGACCTCGAAGAGCCGATCATCAAACTCGAGAAGGAAGAGTTGTGGGGCGGAACGGTCACGCTCAGGAACGGGTGGCGGCTCCTCCTACCCGATCTCCCACATGATACGCGTCTGCCGATCACCGTCGAGGCAAGGAAGATTTCCGAAGAGGGCTGATGCTGCCCCTAGGTGCGTCGCGAGGAAACGAGATGAACACGATCCTGACATCGGGCCACCTCGTCATTGTGCGGGACAGTTTTGCTGAAAAGCTGCTTGACCTGGCGAAGGAAGCGCTCGCCGCCGATGAGGTGATCCCCTATCTCGGTCCGGGTCTTCTTGAGTTGAACTGTGTGGAACCGCCTGTGCCGCATACCCCGGAGGTTGTTGCCGCGGCACTCAATGCACGGGCTCCAGCCCCTTCCAGGATCCGCACCAATATGTGGTCGGTTGCACAGTTCATCGAACAGCGCCGGCATCGCCGGACGCTTCAAGCTTGGATGACCGACATATTCGCAGCGCCGGTGGGGCCGACCCCCTTCCACGCCTGGCTCGCAAGGCTGCCACTCTCCCTCATCATCGACAGCTGGTATGACAGCGCGATGCGCACGGCTCTGGTAGAGACCGGCCGAACGGACGTCCTTGAGATACAAGGCGTCACGCGCGCGAATGAAATCGGCAACATTTGGACGAAAACCTACGATTTGTCCGGGAGGGAGCTCGACCCCCGATTGGGGGCCAAGACGGTTCTCTATTCACCTCACGGGAGTATTACGCCCGCGCAAAACTTTCTCGTCGCAGATTCCGACTACGTCGAAGTCCTGTCCGAAATTGATATCCAGACACCGATCCCAGACGCTGTGAAGGAACGGCGCATCACCCGTGGATTTTTCTTCGTTGGCTGCCGCTTCAACGATCAGATGCTGCGCACCTACGCCAGACAGATCATGAAGCGCTCCCGCGGTCCCTATTGCACCGTAATGGACGCGGAAACCCTGACCAGAAACGAAGCGCGTTTTCTTGCGGCAAGCGGAATCACGGTGATCGACATGCCACTAAGTCAAGCGGCGGCTCGGCTTGTGGGAACGGGCACGGCTGCAGGTTGAGGACGGGATTAACAATGGCGGATGCCTTTGATGATGTCTGCTTCGGCTTTCCTCGAAGGCGCAAAATGCAGTCGGGAATACACCCGTGAACAGTGAAGCTGTCAGCGGCGCAACGAACGCACTGAATTCGTTGGCCCATGTTGAAGCGGCGCGCTGGGGCCGGGATTTGAGTACGCTGTTGCGCATCACGCGTATGAATCTGCGCCATCCGTGGCAGGTCGCCCTCGCTATGGGCTCGACGATCATGGCGGCAATCCTCCAGTTGCTCATTCCCCATCTTCTCGGCCGGGCTGTCGACCAGACCCAGACAGCTATCGGGGGCGGTGTCGCGGGGGCTGCGGCAGGACAAGCGCTCTGGGCCCCGGCTCTCCTGCTGCTCGCCGTCAGCGCGCTACGCGGCGTTTTCACGATGGCGCAGAACTATTTTGCCGAAGCCGTCGGGCATCATGTCGCGTACGAATTGCGGCTCGCCTACTACGACAAGATCCAACGTCTCAGCTTTTCCTTTCACGACCGGGTCCATTCAGGCGATCTGATAACTGCCGGAATGCTCGATCTCGAAGGCGTGCGGATGTATTTTTCCACCGGGCTCATGCGGGTGCTCCTGCTGACGATGCTGATCGGGATTGGCGCTTACATGATGATCTCGACCGATCCGATGCTCGGCTTGGCCGCGCTCAGCTTCGTGCCTCTTGTCGCTTGGCGCTCATCGACCACACAGCTTAGGCTGCGCGCCACCTGGCTCGACCTCTATGAGCGCCTTTCGGTACTAAGCCGCGTGATGAAGGAAAATCTCGCAGGTATCCGTGTGGTCCGCGCTTTTGCGGCTCAATCCTATGAGATGCTGAAGTTCGACGGCGCTTCCAAGAACGCGCTCGACCTCGCCAACGATCTCGTTGACATCTACGTACCCAACACGTCGGCGATGACCTTGTCCTACTTTTTCGCAATGGGATTGGTGCTTGGGATCGGTGGCAACAAGCTCGTCGCTGGCGAGATCAGCGTCGGAACCATGGCGACCTTCCTGACCTTCATGACCATGCTGCAAATGCCAGTCCGCCAGATCGGTCTCATGGTCAATGCGTTTGCCCGCGCTTCTAGCTGCGGTTCGCGGCTTTTCGGTCTCCTCGATCAGGAGATCACCATCAGGGATGCTCTCGAGGCCAGACCGCTTGAGATAAGTGACGGCACTCTGCGCTTCCACAATGTCTCATTTGCCTACCCCAACGCCGAAAACCGCGCCATTCTGAAGAACCTCAGCTTTGAGGCCCGGAGAGGCGAGACGATCGCTATCGTCGGTCCGCCGGGTTCCGGCAAATCGACGATGGCTCATCTGGTCCCCCGCTTTTACGACGTGACCGGTGGCGCCATCACGTTGGACGGCCAGGACATACGCAATGTCACCCTCGAGAGCCTTCGCAAGGCGGTCGCGGTTGTACAGCAGGATGCGTTCCTATTCACAACAACGATCGAGAACAACATCGCTTATGGCGATCCCTGGGCGAAGAGACAGCGAATTGAACGCGCTGGAGAATTCGCCCAGCTCCACGACTACATCCTCGGGCTCCCGGCAGGGTATGAGACGGTCGTGGGCGAACGCGGCGTTTCTCTCTCTGGCGGCCAGCGCCAGCGTCTCACGATTGCTCGCACCATGATGCTGCGCCCCTCCGTCATCATTTTCGACGACTCGATGGCCGCGATCGATGCCGGCACCGAGCTGCGCATTCGCGCGGCGATGCGGCGCTTCGCAAAGGATCGGGTGACGATCATCATCGCGCACCGGCTGAGTGCGCTTAAGCATGCCGATCAAATCCTTTTTGTCGATAAAGGCGAAATCGTAGAACGCGGCACGCATGAAGAGCTTCTGGCGAAGCGGGGACGCTACAGGGCCCTTTACGATCTCCAGACGCGCCCGGGTGATAGCATTATTAGCCAGGATGGGGGCGCCCGCTGATGGACCAGGGCCGCGGCGAACTCGAAGCCGAACGTGACGATGGGAGACGCCCTCCGCGCGCGGTCGTCGGCTCGCACCGGATCGAGGAGGAGATGTTCGGCCGGGCTTTCGACAAGAGCATCCTCCGTCGCATCTGGGGCTTCGTCCATCCCTACCGGGCAAAGGTAGTTGTCACGATTGTCGCGATGCTGATCTTCACCGGGACGCAGCTTCTCATCCCCTTGATCATCCGCTACGCGATCGACCTCGGCATGAACCCGGCAAGGCCCGATCGCTCAGCCCAGCTTGCGGCCGTCGGCGCGTTCCTTTCGGCGATTTTGGTCAATTTCGCCGCCGGCTACATGCAGGAAGCCTTGGATGGGAAAATGGCCGAAACTGTCCTGTTCGACATCCGCCGCGCCATGTTTGGCCATCTGCAAAAGGTTTCGCTCTCTTTCATGGACAAGACCGAGGTCGGACGCCTGATGTCGCGCCTGCAAGGCGACGTTAACTCCATACAGGAGTTCCTGGAAACCTCGGTATATTCCCTAGGCGATGTTGCGCTTCTCTTCGGCATCGTTTTCGTAATGCTGTGGCTCGACTTTCGCCTCGGCCTCCTGACGCTATCGGTTCTGCCGATCCTGGTGATCGTCCGCATTGTCTGGTTGCCGCGTGCCCGCGACGCCTTCATGGCTGCACACGAAACCAATTCCGTCGTCAATGGCGCGCTGGCCGAAGCCATTCACGGCGTGCGGACCATACAGTCAATGGACCGCCAGCAGGTGAATTTCAGTCTTTTTGACGATCGGGCCCATGCCAACCTCAGGACCCACCTGATCGCTGCCAGATATGCACTGGTCATGGTGCCCATCGTCGATGGCATCACCGGCCTCGCCTTGGCCGCCGTTATTGTGGTCGGCGGCTCGATGGTCATGAATAGCCGTATAGATGTGGGCGTGTTGGTAGCCTACCTATTTTACATCCAGCGCTTCTTTGACCCGATCCGCTCACTCACCCTGCAATATTCGGTCATGCAGCGCGCCATGGCCTCAGGCAAGCGCCTGACCGATGTGCTCAACGTCAAGATCGATGTTAAGGACAAACCCAATGCCGAGGTGCTTTCGCCCGAAATGGACGGCTCGGTCGAGTTTAGGGACGTCACCTTCGGCTACGATCCGAACCGTTCGGTTCTGAAAAATGTCTCGTTCAAGGTCAATCCGGGCGAGACGGTCGCACTAGTCGGACCGAGCGGTTCTGGCAAATCGAGTGCGATGGCCCTGGTCCACCGCTTCTATGATGTTCAGCAGGGTCAGGTGCTGGTCGGCGGACATGATGTACGCGACCTCACCCAGGATTCGCTCGGCCGCCAGGTCGCCATGGTGCTGCAGGAGCCATTCCTGTTCACCGGGACGGTCTTCGAGAACATTCGATACCAGAAGACGGAAGCCACGCGCGACAAGGTGATCGAGGCGGCCAAGGCTGTCGGCGCGCATGACTTCGTCATGAGCCTCGCCGACGGGTATGAGACCCAACTTGGCGAACGCGGCGACAACTTATCTCTCGGCCAGCGCCAGCTTATCAGTTTCGCCCGCGCCCTCGTCGCTGACGCCAAGATCCTCGTGCTCGACGAAGCTACCGCCAATATCGACAGCTACACGGAATTGCAGATTCAGAAGGCTCTGATCAAGCTGCTTGAAGGGCGGACTGGCCTCGTCATCGCCCACCGTCTCGCCACGGTCCGGGGGGCCGACCGCATCATCGTGCTTCAGAATGGCCAAGTTATTGCGACTGGCAACCACGATGAGTTAATAGCCATGCGCGGCCTGTATTCCAAACTCTACTATCTCAACTACGCCTCCTTCGACGACCTTCCCGAACACGATACCACCGTCCAAGCTGGCTCTCAGACCTGACATCTTGGCGGCCTTGTGGTAGTGGCGTTGACTTTCGGGCGTGTCGGCAGACCACTCAGGCCACCGCATCCGGCCAGCAGCCAGCATTCAAGAACGAGCACTCCTCGCAATTCGTGAAGACCGGCTGCGAACGATTTCCTCCAGCATCGTATCCGACCGCGGTGCACCACCATCATCGGGCGAGCTCGCTGGAGGTGTTGGCTGGGCGTCGCAAAGCCGCTCGCGAGCGCGCCCTCAATAGCGCCGTAGCGAGTGACGGCTTTGCCACCGACGGGCCGCTGATGAAGCTGGATTAGTGGGCGCCGCACCGACGCCGCCCCGGGCGAGAAGAACCTCCTGCGGCTGGCTATGGGCAACGACTAGCGCCAGCGCGACGAGCAGACGCGTGCCGGCATCGTGACGCGCTCGGCTACCCTCTCCTTAGGATCGTGCATGTTCACACGATGGCCCAGACGCCAGCCAACGCACAAAGCTGGTATCCTGTGCCGCCTGCTCGTCGTCAGTTTGGCCTCCTCCCGATTGCCCGCCCCACCACGTGCAAGCTCGAGCACATGGTCAGCCAAGTCGAGCCATGATTTCGGATTGAATGGTCCTCGCGGTGTAAAGGGAAGCATCTAGCGGCAGATTTCCAAATGCCATTTGACAAAGCAGGTAGTTGGCACCTGCCTCTTCCAACTGATCTAGCAGAGCTTTTCGCACAGACTCTGCTGATCCTACCACGCACAATTCACTCTCGACTGCCGCATCGAAGGTCAGCGGCAAGTTTGGTGGAGTGGGGATAGCGTTAAGCTCGTAAAGGAATTGGAAGCTCTTGAGCCAGCGTGCGTAAGCAGGTGCCGCGAGCGAATAGGCATGTGTGTCACAACGCCCAATCACGACCATGCGGAGCAATCCGACAAATCTCCCTTGATCCCCCCCGCCTGCGTTGTCCTCTCGATAGGCGCGGAACGCATCAGTAGTTTTGCGAACAGAAGAGGAAGGTCCTACACACGCGATATTTGTTCCATTCGCAGCGGCCCAAGCTGTGGACTCGGGTCGATTGGCAGCGACCCATGTGGGCGGATGTGGACGCTGATGAGGTCTTAGCGTCAAAGGAACGTCATTGAGATCAAAATGGCGACCTTGATAGCAGAGCGTGCCGACCTCCCTCGAATTAACAAGTATTTGCATAAGAATTTCGCTGGCTTCGGCATAACGGCCCGGCACCGCGTCCGCACCAATCCCGAAGTAGCCCAATTCGGTCGGGAGAGCACCGCGCCCTATGCCCAGTTCGAGCCTGCCACCGCTCAACTGGTCCAGCATACAGATCTCTTCGAACGCACGCAGCGGATGATAAAGCGCAAGCAGCATCACCAAGGGTCCGAGACGCAAGCGCCGGGTGCGCTGGGCGACGCTCGATAAGAACAGATTCGGCGATGGACCTCTCCCATGGGGAGTGCAGTGGTGTTCTGCGAGATGATAGGCATAGAACCCTAGCTGATCGCACGCCTCTGCTAATATCAGGCGATCTTCGTACTGCCGGCCTATATCGCGGCCATCCTCATCCAAATGATCGAAGATGCCGAAAGCTAGGTTTGAAGGAAAGACGTTTGTCACTCTTTAAGTCCCCGATTTTAAAAGCAGGCTGTTTTCTTGCTGGGGTCACCAAGCAAGTCGGAAGAGATGTGTGTGATCGCCGATTAGCGTCAGTGTAACGAAGAAGCAGAGCCTGACGCTTCCCTGCCCCTGAAGCTTGGCACCGTTAAGCTTCCAGCGATGTCGCCAGCGGCAGCAAGAAATTCATCCATCTGCTCTTTTGTGCCGATGCTGACGCGGATACAGTGTTCCAAGCCTTTGTCCGGAAAAAACGCGACAAGTATCTTTTGCCTCTCCAATGCTGCTTGCCACCATGAGCCGTCCTGTCCCGCGGGCACACGGGCCAGCAAGAAATTTGCGCGGGAGGGTGTTACGGAAAATCCGAGTTGCGATAGTGCAACTGTCACTCGCTCTCGTTCATCCTTGATGTGCTTGTGGTTGTCTGCGTAGGCGCCGCGATGCGCAAGCACGCTGATACCTACGGCATGCCCGATCACGTTCATGTTGAAGACGTTCTGGATGTTTCGCAGCCTTCCAATAATTTCAGGGTGACCGAAACCGAAACCGACGCGAATGCCGGCGGCGGCATAGCTTTTCGAGAATGACCTCAAGATCAGAAGGTTCGAATACCGGTTGATGAGGCGCAGTCCGTGATCGGGTGCAAAGTCGACGTATGCCTCATCAAGGACAATCAAGCGGTCCGATTGTGCTACGAGGCGTTCGATATCGCTGATCGGGAGGAATGTTCCGGTCGGATTGTTTGGATTGGCCAACATAATAAACTTGGCGTCTTTTGCCGGACCGGAAAGCAATTGCTCCATTGGCAGGGAATGAGCTTGACATCCGATTTCGAGGAACTCAGCGCCCTGAAGCATGGCAAGTTTGCGGTTGAACGAAAACCCTGGCGACATCATCGCAACCTTGTCGCCGGGTGCGAGGAAAGCTCTGTAGATCAGTCCGAGCAGTTCAGACGACCCGTTGCCAGCGATGACCTGATCCCTGGAAACGCCATAGGCGCTGGACGCTGCTTCCCTCAGTCTGGAGTTGTCGTCATCCGGATATAGATACTGGCGCTTGAGGGCCGCCACTGCACTTTGCATTATGATTGGCGGCAACGGAAACGGGTTCTCATTCGTATTCAGCTTGATAAAATTTCCGTCCGGCGCTGGTCCGTTGGACGGCAGAGCATCTAACTGTCGTGTCACTTGCGAAAGAGCCGAAAGCACAGTTTGCAGTTTTGCATCGGACATATTTTACTCCGTTTCAGTCACACAGGGGGCATCCGTATGAGCTCGCAACGAGAGCAACATGGCGGACGAGATTGACGATGGCAGGGTTGCCTTTCACACAATGGTCGCAGCGCCCGCTGACATGGGAATTCGGCCAGGCTGTCCTCGGTCGAATCGAGTTGACGCGGACGCGGATCTGCATCGCTGCGCGGCGCCAAGGCGCTAAGCGGCTCAGCTCATGCCCAGGGTCATGCTTTCAAAGACGCTTGATCTCGACGCCATATTTCCTCAGCACGTAGCCAATCTGTCGCGGGGTCAGCCCAAGCAAGCGCGCTGCCTTTGCCTGCACCCAGCCACATCTTTCCATGGCAGCAATGACGCGCTCTATATCGGGCGTCCTCGCGCCAATTGGGTGGGTTGCGCCGGCAAGCGGGTTAGTCGCGGCCGAACTGGCGGCCTCGTCCGGGGGCGTGGCCAAATTCGCTGACTCCGGCAGGATCGGCGGTGGTTGCAGCGCGGCCTTGCCCGATCTGCACTTCCACAGCGCCTCGGCAAAGCATTGGCCTTGGGAGCAGGCAAAGTCGTTTCTCCCGATTGACAGTCCCTCGGCCAGGATCGCTGTCCGGTGCACGCAATTTTCAAGCTCGCGAATGTTGCCGGGAAACTCACATTTCATCAGCACTTCAATCGCACGCGGATCGAAGGTGAGCGTACAGCCGTTCTCGTCGTTGAACTTCTTGAGAAACTCAGCTGCGAGGAGCGGAATATCGCTGCGCCTTTGGCGCAATGCTGGTACCAGCAAGGGAACCACGTTGATGCGGTAGTACAGGTCGGCGCGGAACTCATTCCTTGCAACCGCCTCTTCCAGGTTCCTGTTCGTGGCGGCAATCACGCGAACATCGACCTTGATGGTCTGATTGCTGCCGACGCGCTCAAACTCCTGCTCCTGCAGCACGCGCAGTAGCTTTGCCTGGAACGAGGCCGAGATCTCGCCAATCTCATCCAGAAACAACGTCCCCTTGTCAGCGAGCTCAAAGCGCCCCTTGCGGGAATTGAATGCGCTTGTGAAGGCACCCTTCTCATGACCGAACAATTCGGATTCCAGGACTGTCTCTGGGAGCGCTGCACAATTGAGTTTAACGAAGGGCCGCTTGGCGCGCGGCGACAACTCGTGAATTGCCTTGGCAGCCAGCTCCTTCCCGGTACCGGACTCACCTCGCAACAGAACTGTGGTTTTTGCCTTCGCTACGACCGCGATCTTCTCCAGCAGGGCGCTTATCGCCGGACTGTCACCAATCATACCCTCGACGTGAACCTTTTTTCGCCGGGGTGCAGGGTGCTTAACATCAGAAAATTTCGTTTGCAGCCGATGTTCCAGCTCCGGCGCTCGCTCGCTGTCGGCCGCGGAGAAGCGATGCAACTTGACTGTCTGTCCCACCATGTTGGCAATCATGGTGAGCAGCCGGACATCATCGTCGAGCCCATAGCTTGACCTGCTTTCCAAAACCCGGTCCAAAGTCAGCGCGCCTATGGCGTTCCCATCAACACGAATGGGAACGCCGATGAACGACACGGTGTCGGAGGCCCCAAGCACCTCGATATCAGTGGCAGTGAAGGTCGGATGCATCGCTATGTCGTCGGCGACGAGCGGCGTGTCGGTCGTCACAATCTGATCGATGGCGTTGCGCGGCAGGCGCGACCGGGAGGGCTCATTGCCGTTCGTGCCGCAGCCGCTGGCCACTGTGATGTCCAGTCCGCCCTCGGCATCGCAGAGAGCGATGATGCCGTGCCGCATCTGGACAAACGAGTGCAGGAGGTCGACTACCTTGGCCAACTTGAGTTCGAGCCGGGCGGCATCGGCGAGTACTTTCGATATTTCGAAGATGCCGGTTAGCGCGCGCTCGTGCAATGCCACATTCGCAGGATTCGTGTCGGGCTTTGGACAACCCTTTATCGCATTCGGCAGCGATATGCCGCAGTCGCGGGCATTCTGTTCTGACTTGCTAATGTTGTGGTGCATGTGATCCTCGATCTCGCGCCATCAAATCTAGGCTGGCGGCATGTGCGCCCGCGACGTCGCGGGCACGCGCGAATATGCTCCGACGTGAACTCGTGCCGCCGCCGTGTGGTCGAGTGCAAAGCGGGTCTAGCCCTGACGCATCGCTTGGCTACTCCCTCCACGAAGCTTGGCCATGTTATTGGCTTGCCCCGGGCAAACACACGTTGTTTTCAAAAGACTGGAGCGAGGCAGCATAGTCAATCGAGCTTTCTTTCATCTGTGAAAGGAAACCTCGCGGCCTATGATAGGATTCATCAGTTCTATCTTTGCGTTGAAGCAGAAATACCTGGGCCGGCCATGCCTTGCCCGAGCGGCTGACCGCGCGGAGTGTAAATGCGGGGCCGTGACATTCACCAGCGCCCGCGAAGGAGGGGCGGGAGCGATAATAACAGCCAACGGCACTGGTCCGTTGCGGCAACCGCCATCTTTCTCGAGTTGATCAGGCGGCGGCGATGTCGGGTGTGAAGGCGCGAAGCTGGCGTCGAGTACGACTTCGTAGGCGGTGCTCGCGACTTCTGAATCGCATCGTCGTGGTCAGCACCATCACCAGCCTGGGGCCGAAATCGGCACACTCAATGAGCGTATCGAAAAGTCTGAACAGATTACGATGCGACCGCTTGAAAACGGCTGCCCCTGCTGCGGGCGTTGATTTGCAAAATGGGTCGTCCAAAGGACCGTCCGAATTTATTCTGTGCATTGCAGTGGCTGCACGGTGGTAGGCTGTCCAGAAACGAGCGCTTCCGAACAGGGGTAAGTTAGCCTGTCATCTGGACGGCCTTGAACAGGCGACACGATGGGGCCCGGTCCAAAGCCGGCTAACGAGGAACCCACCACGCTCTGTGCAGCAAACCGCTAGCCAGAGGGATCGACCGGCAGCACTCTGCCAGAGACCATCAAGGGCGTTCGGACCGCGACCTTGCCCGCTGGTCTGACACCGCATTCCTCCATCATTGGCGAGCCCACGTCAGTTCAGGTGATGCGGATTCATCTGGCATGGGTATTGCGGCGGCGTTGGTGCAGCGTTCGACCGGAGCGCCGCGATAGGGAGAAGCCCGGGAGAAGTCACGCCACCTCGATCCGGTCAGGGAGAGAGAAACAGTGTCAGGTGCACAAGTCCGCGGCGCGAGTCCCGCGCCCCGCAAACCCTTCTACACCAAGCTCTACGCCCAGGTGCTTGCCGCCATCGCGCTCGGCGTCGCAATTGGCTATTTTTATCCGGAGACCGGCGAGAGCCTGAAGCCGCTGGGTGATGCCTTCATCAAGCTGGTCAAGATGATCATCGCGCCTGTCATCTTCCTGACAATTGCGACCGGCATTGCCGGCATGAACGATCTTCATAAGGTCGGCCGGGTCGCCGGCAAGGCAATGGTTTATTTCCTCACCTTCTCAACGCTCGCGCTGATCGTCGGCCTCATCGTCGCCAATGTCGTCCAGCCTGGCGACGGCCTGAACATCGATCCGGCCTCGCTCGATGTCCAGGCCGTGAATACCTATGCCGCAAAAGCCAAAGCGCAGTCGGTCACCGGCTTCCTGATGAACATTATCCCGCCAACGATCGTCGGTGCCTTCGCGGAAGGCGACATCCTGCAGGTGCTGTTCTTCTCGGTTCTGTTCGGCATGGCGCTTGCGATGGCCGGAGAGACGGGCAAGCCTGTCGTTTCCTTCCTCCAGGCGCTCATTGTGCCTGTCTTCAAGCTCGTCGGAATTCTGATGAAGGCCGCGCCGATCGGCGCTTTTGGCGCGATGGCCTTCACCATCGGCAGATATGGCATCGGTTCGGTAGTCAACCTCGCGATGCTGGTCGCGACGTTCTATTTCACCGCCTTCCTCTTCGTGTTCGGGGTTCTCGGCGCAGTCTGCCGGTACAACGGCTTTTCGATTTGTTCTCTCATTCGTTACATTAAGGAAGAGCTGCTGCTTGTCCTCGCAACGTCCTCCTCGGAGGCGGCGCTCCCGTCGCTGATGGAGAAAATGGAGAAGGCGGGCGCCAGGCGTTCGGTTGTGGGTCTCGTCATCCCGGCCGGATATTCGTTCAATCTGGACGGCACGAATATCTACATGACGCTAGCGGCTCTCTTCATCGCACAGGCGACGAACACGGATCTGTCCATCGGCGATCAGGTGCTGCTGCTGCTCGTAGCAATGCTTTCCTCCAAGGGCGCTGCAGGTGTGACAGGTGCGGGCTTCATCACCCTGGCGGCTACGCTCGCGGTAGTTCCGAGTGTTCCCGTTGCTGGGATGGCACTGATACTCGGCATCGACCGATTCATGTCCGAATGCCGGGCGCTGACGAATTGCGTCGGCAACGCAGTGGCATCCCTCGTCGTCGCACGCTGGGAAGGAGAGTTGGACCGAGCACAGATGAAAGCTGCCTTCAGCGGTCATCAGCTTACCGAGGCATCAAACCGGCTACCCTCCTGCAAGTAAGGTGGGCGGCCCACGACCTGTCAAGTCGCTTAGCTGGTCACATAACTGAACGACCGACCCGCAGCCTCTAAACGGCTCCTCACGGACCATGTATCAGAAGCGCTAAATGTGTGAGTGCAAATCGTCACCGCCCTTTAAGCGAATGAGCCTTTCAGTATACCCGGCCGGTTTACGTCTGCAATGATGTTCGTCCAACACGTTGTGCCCATTCGTATGGGGACGTCTTCACTTTGCCACCCGAAACCGAAACGCGTTAGGCGGACAGAGAGCCGGCCGGCGTCAAAAACCAATCAGAATAGGACCTATGACCAAGCGCCCCACAATTGCCGATCTCGCCCGCGAAGCCCGAGTCAGCGTAGCAACGATCGATCGGGTTCTGAACGCCCGCCATCCGGTGCGCGAGGAGACCGCGCGGCGGGTCCACGACGCCGCCCAGGCGATCGGCTATCATGCTGCCGGGCTAATCAAGCAGCGGTTGCGGCGAGACCTACCGCACTACCGTCTGGGCTTCATCTTGAGAAAACCGGCCCAGCATTTCTACCAAGATTTTGCGCGCGAGGTCGAAGCATCGGTCAATTTGGCCCAGTCCTTCCACGGCATTCCGCTCGTCGAATTCGCCCCGTCACATATGCCGAGCGACCTGATCGCGCCGCTCAAGGAGTTGGGCGCACGCTGCCATGCAATCGCGATGGTGGCACCGGACCACCCGAAAATCACAGCAGCGGTTGAGGACCTCAAGGCCAAGGGCATTCCGGTTTTCTCGCTGCTTTCCGACTTCGCCGCCGGCGTGCGACAGGGGTATATCGGCCTCAACAACCGCAAGGTGGGGCGCACGGCCGCTTGGATGGTGTCCAAGGTCGCAAAACGGCCCGGCAAAGTGGCGGTGTTTGTCGGCAGCCATCGTTTCCAGGGTCACGAGCTCCGTGACGTCGGCTTTCGCTCCTATTGCCGTGAGAACGCGCCCACGTTCGAGGTGCTGGATCCGGTCATGAACCTCGAGAAACGGCAGATCACCTACGAGGCAACGCTTGATCTCATGCAGCGGGAGCCCGAGCTCGTCGGCTTCTATGTCGCCGGCGGCGGCATGGAGGGCGCCATCTCCGCGCTCCGAGAAGAGGGCAAAAGTCGGGATCTCGTCGCGATAGTGAATGAAATCACACCTGAGTCTCGGGCAGCGCTCGCAGATAACATCGTCACGATGGCGGTCGCCACGCCAATGCGCCGGCTTTGCCAGGAGCTGATAACGCTGATGACACGGGCTATCGAGACCGGCACCGCTGAAACACCCGGACAGACATTTCTGCCGTTCGACATCCATCTGCCGGAAAATATATGAAGGACTCTATCCTAAGCGGGCGCTTTAGCCGCGGCCCAGGACGAAGAGCCAAATTGGGTACGGCCGCGCCTTAAGGCGGAAGCGCGAGGTAGATTGCCTGGATCCGCAGCATCAACCTCCACCGGCTTTACTGCCAACAGGCCCGACGTTCTCGTGCAGGGGGTGTGGTCAATGATCTCGCACAGCAATAGCAGAGCGAGGCCAGCACAGTCCATTTGGGATCGACCTCGTCGACCGCCATCTCCTCGCCTGGCTGCACGTGAAAAGCCGCGGCACAGCCGGCAAGGTAGGAATTTAACCGGGCTAACCATCTTCTGGGACTTCGCACGCAAATCGAGGCGGCAGTCAATTCAGTAGCAGCCCGGGCGTGTGTTCTGCTCATTCCGGCCCCTCGCACTTAGCAAGGAACTGCGCCGCTCTGCCGGGCCAAAGGCCCGACGCCCGAAGGGCAACCGCTCCTACGCGATCGCGTCCGCCTCCAGAAGCCGCCATCGAAAAGAATGCTCGCGTCGTCACCACCTACGGCCAAAGCGGGCAATCAAGGCAGCTGGCATCACTCTGCCACACATCCTTGACGAGCAACTCGCCTGAGATCAGCCCCAGAACGTAGGTAACACGCGCCGCGCCGGCGCTTGTCGAACATGCTGATCAGCCTGTCTTACAGGCGGTGATTAGGTGGGGCTCAACATCTTCCGGGACTTCGCACGCGATTTCGAGGTGGCAGTCGGTACCAAGAAACGAAAGGTCGGATCGGCGTGCCCGAGACGCTCAATGATTTCAGGCAAAGGCGCCAGGCGAGATGCCTCCTGCAACATCATTTCCCGCATCCACATGCTTGCCGGATCACTATTGTGAAGCTCAGGCCATTGGACGGCTTCCGTGAATGCAGGAGGAGGAAGTGGCGGCGGAAGTTGGACAATCCGCAGGGGTGTTGTTTTTGCGAAATGCTGCGCCAGCCGTAAGGGCATAGTCCCGATGCGGCTGGTGCCTGACAGGACGGGCGGGATCAGGCTAAAGCCCTGTACGACAACTTCGATACGTCTCTCGAAACCGTGCTCGAGCAAATACCATTCCTCCATGGTGGGCTGCCGGGTGTGCCTGAATTTGAGCACAACATGCCCCATGCACAAGTATCGCTCGAATGTAAGTGGCTCCGACAGCTGCTTGTTCGTGCCGCAGCCTACGCCTACGAGCTTATCTTCGAACAGGGCTGCGCGAGGATGTTTCGACATGAACACTTCCGGCATAATCAGAAAATCAACGTCGCCGCGCCGGAGAAGCTCCTCGGGGTCGTCGCAAATAGGCAGACATTCAAAGCGAACGGCGGGAGCTTCCCGCGCAGCGCGCTCTACTATCTTCCTAAAAAATACGAGCGTGATGTAATCGGAAAGCATGATTCGGAAGAGACGATCCGATTGGGCCGGGTTGAAGGCGTCGGGCGAAATAATCGATAGCTGGATGTGCAGCAATGCGTCCCGGACTGCTGGGGCGAGCCCGTCGGCGCGCGGCGTCAAAATGAGCTCGCGGCCGTTCATCGTAAATAGCTCATCGTTGAAATAGGCGCGTAGCCGAGCAACGGCGGCGCTCATGGCCGGCTGGCTCAGGTTGATACTGCGAGCCGCGGCAGTGACTTTACGCTCCCTCATCAGAGCGTCCAGCACAACGAGGAGATTTAGATCCAGCCCTTTAAAACGCATGTCATGTTCTATCCAACGTGTGGATGCGTATCATTCAAACAATCAATTTTACGAATTTACGAGCCATGCATTAGAGGAACGGAAAGTGAGCGACGTCAAGCTCAAATCGACGACACGGGCCGGAACTCGAGAGAGCGTCTGGCTCACCTTCGCCAACGACAACGGCTGAGTGCAGCCAACAACGCCGCTTTGGTCGAGTAATGCGGCCGCAAAAACCAATATGAAGAGAGGTCCTGAATGCGCCATCAGGTGCAGTGGAAGTTGTGCTGGGAAAACGAGTTGCAGCTCTCCGATCACGTTAAGCTCGCCGAGTTCTTTCGTGATACGTACGGGCCGACTGGGGCGTCCAACGCAGAACCGTTCGAAGGTAGTCGAAGCTGGGCCGGAGCCAGGCCTGAACTCCGCGTAATCGCCTATGATTCAAGCGGTGTAGCGGCTCACATGGGCATACTGCGCCGTTTCATCAAGGTCGACGCGGTCGACCTGTTGGTGGCTGAACTGGGCCTGTACGGGGTACGTCCGGACCTTGAGGGTCTGGGAATCGCCCATTCAATCCATGTCATGCTTCCAATACTGCAGGAGCTTGGCGTTCCATTCGCTTTCGGAACGGTCAGGGACGCGCTGCGGAATCATGTTGAGAGGTTCGGACGGCGATACAGCCCTATGGCCGTTTTGTCGGGAATTCGCGTGCGCTCCACCCGACCAGAGGCCCGCCTCGACCTGCCGCCCACACGCATCGATGACGCACTCACAATTGTTCTGCCAGTTGGACGGCCGATCAGCGAATGGCCCACGGGCACGATGATAGATCGGAACGGACCAGAGCTATGAGCCGGTCCGATTGCTTGTACGAAGTGCGCCGTGAGTGCTCTGACGGCACCGGCCGTCGAAGCGTTTATCTGACGTTTGACGACGGTCCCAATCCACTTTTCACACCGGAGATTCTCGACGTGCTGGCAGAGCAGCGGGTGCCGGCGACTTTCTTCGTCATCGGCGCCTACGCCTTAGAGCACCCATATCTAATCCAACGGATGATCGCAGAAGGGCACGAGGTAGGCAACCACACGATGTCTCATCCGGATCTGTACCAATGCGGTTTCGGCGAAGTGCAACGTGAGGTCTTTGAAGCGAACGACGCCATAATGAGAGCGTGCCCGCAGGCCTCGGTCCGCTTTGTTCGCGCGCCCTACGGCGCCTGGAGCGAAGAAGTCTGCACAGCATCACAGATCGCCGGGCTGGCGGCCCTTCATTGGTCCGTCGACCCTCGAGATTGGTCTCGCCCTGGGGTCGAGGCGATTATCGATAAAGTGCTCGCCTCCGTCCGGCCGGGCGCAATTGTACTCTTGCACGACGGATGCCCTCCCGGCGAGTTGAGCCAGGGCGCTCACGCCGGCATGCGCGACCAGACGGTCACGGCGCTGTCCCGGCTGATTCCAGCACTGCGTGAGCGCGGATTTGTAATCCGCTCACTTCCTCAACATCACTGAACAACGAGATCCCATGACTCTTCTTGGTACAACCAGCACTGTGGCCATTTCGCTTTATGCACTGCTCTCGACTGCCTATAAGAGCATGCAAGGGCTTTATGCTATGCCGACAAAGGATTCGTCGGGGTTGGAGGTTCTCGTCGGCTCCGACAAACTGCCCAGCGTGGATGTCATCGTCCCCTGCTTCAACGAGGATCCGCGCACGCTTTCAGAGTGCCTGGCTTCCATTGCAGACCAAGAATACGCCGGAAGACTTCGGGTCTATTTGGTTGATGACGGTTCTGGAAATCGCGAAGCCTTAGGAACTGTCCACGAAGACTACGCGCGCGACCCCAGGTTCGACATCATTTTGCTTCCCGAGAATGTTGGAAAGCGCAAGGCGCAGATCGCCGCGATACGACGCTCATCAGGGGATCTGGTGCTTAACGTTGATTCAGACACGGTACTCGCGCCCGACGTCATTTCCAAGCTTGTACCGAAGATGCGAGATTCAGCGGTCGGCGCAGTCATGGGTCAATTGACGGCCAGTAACCGAACCGAGAGCTGGCTGACCAGGCTGATAGACATGGAGTACTGGCTGGCTTGCAACGAGGAGCGCGCGGCACAGGCTCGCTTCGGTGCCGTTATGTGCTGTTGCGGCCCATGTGCCATGTACCGCCGGTCTGCGCTCCTTTTGTTACTGGACCAGTACGAGTCGCAATTTTTTCGGGGCAAGCCAAGCGACTTCGGTGAGGATCGCCATCTCACTATCCTGATGCTGAAAGCAGGCTTTCGAACCGAATACGTTCCGAGCGCCATCGCGGCCACAGTCGTTCCGAACAGACTCGCACCGTATCTGCGCCAACAACTCCGTTGGGCACGAAGCACATTCCGGGACACGCTGCTTGGGCTGCGCTTGCTGCCTAACCTAAATAGCTATCTCACGTTGGACGTGGTCGGACAGAATCTCGGCGCGCTACTCCTCGCCCTATCGGTATTAACGGGCCTCGCACATTTCGCACTGACAGGCACTGTGCCTTGGTGGACAGGACTGATGATTGTGTCCATGACCATGCTCCGATGCAGCGTGGTAGCATTTCGTGCTCGACAATTTCGATTTCTTGGCTTTTCGCTGCACACGTTCATCAACGTCTTTCTCTTGCTTCCGTTGAAGGCCTACGCGCTGTGTACCTTGAGCAATAGCGATTGGCTGTCGCGAAGCTCTGCTGTCGCTACATCGAACACTGGGGGAAAACAGGCCCCCACCCAAGCTCCGATCACTGGTTCCAGCAGGGCAGAACTCTCGCCCCATTCGGCTCCGCTTCGCAGGCTCAATCTTGCGCGGGATTCTTCGGAATTAGTCCTGTCGGACAACATTTGCGGCGACGACTGACCGCAAATACCTAATGGACGAGAGGTGCACGAGTTTGACCCAGAACGTGAATCATCAGTTGCTTGATCGGGAATTGGCCGCTGACGATCCGTGGCGCCTCGACGGCAATCCATTCGAGCGGAAGCGCCACACGCAAATGCTCCAGCTGGCGCTTGCCCAAGGCTCCATTACAAATGCCCTCGAAGTCGGGTGCGCTGCCGGCGCATTCACGGAAAAACTAGTCCCCTACTGCCAAGGGCTCACCGTCATCGATGTCGTGGCGCAAGCGATTGCTCGAGCACGTCAACGGATAAAGGAGCCGTCGCGCATCAACTGGATAGTCTGCGATGTTCAACAGTTTTCGACCGACGAGTTGTTTGACGTGATCGTTGTGGCGGAGGTCCTCTACTACCTCGGAGACATAGCCGAGATGCGCGCGGCCATCAAAAACCTGGTGCGGGTGCTTGCGCCAGGCGGGCATCTGATCTTCGGATCGGCAAGGGATGCTAATTGCCGTCGCTGGGGTCACGCCGCTGGTGCTGAGCCGGTCATCGCCATGCTGAACGAAACGTTGATCGAGGTAGAGCGGCTTGAGTGTCGGGGCGAGTCGGTCAACGAAGACTGCTTGCTCGTCCGTTTCCGGAACCCGATTTCCGCTTCCTGATGAATCTCGAATCTATCGCCGTTAACGTGGAGACACTATGCGCATCTGTGGTACCAAGCTGACCCATGATGGGGCGATCGCCCTGGTCGAGGATGGACGGCTCGTCTTCTGCGATGACCAGGAAAAGCGGCACAACGATCCGCGTTACCAATCCATCGATAATCTCGACGCAATTGTCGCCGCTTTAGCGGAGCAGCGGCTAGATCCTTGTGATGTCGATCAGTTCGTTATCGACGGCGGGGATGGCGAAGACGAGTTACAGTTTCAGATCGGCAGGGAACCAAGCAACCGCCAGTTTTGTCGTCCCTCTCGGTAAAATGAACCCATGTCCATGATAGCGATCGACCTTACTGACGTAAGCAAAACTTATGACAAGCTCGTTGTCGACAGGCTGTCGTTCCGCGTTGCGGCGGGGGAATGCTTCGGGCTCTTGGGACCGAACGGCGCGGGCAAAAGCACGATTGCGCGTATGGTCCTCGGCATGACATCGCCTGATGCGGGGAAGATTACTGTGCTCGGCGCTCCAGTGCCGGCGCGCGCGCGTTTGGCACGTATGCGCATCGGCGTGGTCCCGCAGTTCGACAATCTTGATGCCGCGTTCACTGTACGCGAGAACCTGTTGGTGTTCGGGCGCTACTTCCGGATGAGCAGACGCCAGATCGATGCGGTCATACCATCGCTGCTTGAGTTCGCCCGCCTCGAGAACAAAGCGGATGCGCGCGTCGCCGAACTGTCCGGCGGCATGAAGCGGCGCCTGACGCTCGCGCGTGCGCTCATCAATGACCCGCACTTGCTGGTGATGGACGAGCCGACCACCGGCCTCGATCCGCAGGCCCGCCACCTGATCTGGGATCGGCTGCGATCGCTGCTGGCGCGGGGCAAGACTATTCTTTTGACTACCCATTTCATGGAAGAGGCCGAGCGGCTGTGCGATCGGCTGTGCGTTATGGAGGAGGGGCGCAAGATCGCCGAAGGTCGCCCGTCCGAACTCATTGACGAGCAGATCGGCTGTGACGTGGTCGAGGTCTACGGCGGCAATCCGCATGAACTGGGTGCGCTGATCCGGCCGTACGCACAGCGCATCGAGGTGAGCGGTGAGACGCTTTTTTGCTATGCACCCGATCCGGAGCAGGTGCTGGCGCAGCTACGCGGGCGCACGGGTCTACGCCTTCTGCAGCGTCCCCCCAATCTCGAGGATGTGTTTTTGCGGTTAACCGGGCGCGAGATGGAGGACTGAACAATGGGCGAACGTTATGCGGCGGGCATGCCCGCCAATGCGTGGAATTGGGTCGCGGTTTGGCGCCGCAACTATCTTGGATGGAAGAAAATCGGGCTTGCATCGGTTCTCGGCAACCTCGCCGATCCGATGATCTATCTGTTCGGTCTCGGCTTTGGCATCGGAACAATGATAGGTCCTGTTGAGGGCACTTCGTACATTGCGTTTCTCGCGGCTGGCATGGTTGCCACAAGCGTGATGGCATCGGCGACCGCTGAAACGGTCTACGGGAGTTTCGGCCGCATGGGCGACCAGCGCACCTGGGAAGGAATGCTATGCACTCAGCTGACGCTCGGCGATATCTTACTCGGCGAATTGGCGTGGGCAGCCACGAAGGCCCTCATGGCGGGCACAGCAATCACTATTGTTGCCACCACGCTCGGCTACGCATCGTGGCCATCCATCCTCTGCTTGCTGCCAGTCATCGCTCTCAATGGCCTCGCCTTCGCGAGTCTAGCGATGGTCGTCACGGCGCTTGCGCCCAGTTATGAATATTTCATATTTTATAATACGCTTGTTATTACACCCATGCTGTTCCTTTGCGGCGCGATGTTTCCGATCAACCAATTGCCCGGCGCTTTTCAGTATGCTGCCTCCTTATTACCGCTCGCACATGCAATCGACCTCATTCGTCCAGCGATGCTTGGCCGTCCGATTGACAAAATGGGCCTGCATATCGGCGCGCTTTGCATATACACAGTTTTGCCCTTCTTCTTTTCGATTGCTCTTTTTCGTCGAAGGCTGATGCGTTGACGCTACTCACCATTCGAATTGAATGTTTGGTCGCAACCCATTCACACGCCGCCTAGATCAAGACATGCGTTTTAAGGGACTCGATCTGAATCTCCTCGTTGTGTTGGACGCTCTGGTCAGGGAACGTAAAGTCACCGCGGCGGCCCGCAGTATTAACCTGAGCCAGCCGGCAATGAGCGCCGCCGTTGCTCGGTTACGCGCCTATTTCAGCGATGAGCTATTTACGATGAGCGGCCGCGAGCTCATTTTGACACCTCGCGCTGAGGGGCTCGCCCCAGCAGTCAGGGAGGCATTGCTGCACATCCAGCTATCGATTATTTCCTGGGACGCCTTCAACCCAGCCCAATCGGATCGTCGCTTCCGGATTATCCTTTCCGATTACATCACGCTCGTATTTTTTAAGAAGATCGTAGAACGTGCTGCGCGGGAAGCTCCCGCCGTCCGCTTTGAATGTCTCCCTATTTCCGACGATCCCGAGGAGCTTCTCCGGCGCGGCGACGTTGATTTTCTGATCATGCCGGAAGTATTCATGTCGAAACATCCTCGCGCAGCCCTGTTCGAAGATATGCTCGTGTGCGTAGGCTGCGGCACGAACAAGCAGCTATCAGAGCCACTTACATTGGAGCGATACTTATCGATGGGGCAGGTTGTGTTCAAATTCGGGGACACCCGGCAGCTCTCCATGGAGGAATGGTATTTGCTCGAGCACGGTTTCGAGAGACGCATCGAAGTTGTCGTACACGGCTTTAGCCTGATCCCGCCCGTTGTATCAGGCACCAGCCGGATCGGGACCATGCCCTTACGGCTGGCGCAGCATTTCGCAAAAACAACACCCCTGCGGATTGTCAAACTTCCGCCGCCACTTCCTCCCGCATTCACGGAGGCCGTTCAATGGCCTGCGCTCCACAATAGTGATCCGGCAAGCCTGTGGATGCGGGAAATGATGTTGCAGGAGGGATCTCGTATGATTCCTCTGCCTAAGAGCACCGGACGTCTCAGTTGTCCCCAAATTGAGAAACTGCCCCCCCCTCGACTATGAGAGGAGGCATGGATGGCGATCCCCCGCCGCCTGCGACCCCGCAACTGCTCAGCAGAAGGGCGAAGCGAACGAGAGTGAATCCATTTCGTAAATGTGTGCCTATCCAAGCAATCGATTTCTGCAATTGTCCGATGACGAATATGAACGCGCCTGAAGGTGTGGAGGCGGAAGCCTGTTCGGGCCCTTGCGGCCGACCACGATGAATCCCTTCCAAACCTTCAGCCGGACGGTGTTGTTGACGCGCTCCATTAAACGCCGGGACCAAACATATTCGGCGGGAGCACTGATCCTGAACCAGCGAGCGGATGCAGTCGGTTGCCGGTCGGGGAGCAATATAGGGAGCTGGGTCGCCAGCCTCCGGAGACTTACGTGACAACCATTCCTTAAAGGATTCAGCTTTGAGACCCTTCCCTCTGACTTCCGCGATTTGGGGCATTGTGTTGATCAGCGGCGTGGTCAACGTGCTTGCGCTCATCTCGCCGCTGTTCATGCTTCAGGTCTATGACCGCGTTCTGGCAAGTGGCAGCGTATCCACGCTGGTGGGGCTCGTCGTGCTTGCTGCGGGGCTTTATGCGTTCCAATGCCTGCTCGACATTTTGCGCGCCCGCGTGCTGCTGCGGATTGGCGAGCGTTTCGATGGACAGTTTTCCGGACGCGTTCACGATGCGATCGTTCGCCTTCCGCTTTCAACGCGCATGCCGGGCGACGGCTTGCAGCCGCTTCGCGATCTCGACAATGTTCGCGGCTTCTTAGGTGGAAACGGTCCGACAGCGTTCTTCGATCTGCCATGGATGCTGTTTTATCTTGGCATTTGCTTCCTCCTTCATTTCTGGATCGGCATGACGGCACTTATCGGGGCGGTCGGTCTCACATCTCTGACACTCCTTGCCAACACTCTCTCGCAAGGGCCGATAAGCGATACCGTTGCCCACAACATGGCACGCAATGGTCTGCTGCAAGCAGCGCGTTGCAATGCCGAGGTCGTGCAAGCTCTCGGTCTTGGAAAGCGGATCGCTGCCCGATGGCAAAAGGCCAATGCCAAGTGTCTGGCCGCCAACCGGAAAGCTGGGGACGTGGCAGGTGGGCTGGGTGCCATTTCAAAGTCGCTGCGCGTGCTGCTGCAATCGGCCATTCTTGCCGTCGGTGCGTACCTTGTCGTCAGGGAAGAGGCTACGGCCGGGGTCATGATTGCCAGTTCGATCATGATGGGGCGTGCGCTGGCTCCGGTCGACCTCGCCATTTCAAGCTGGAAACCCTTCCTCATGGCGCGCCAGGGTTGGGCGCGGCTGGAGGACCTCTTGGAAAAGGTTCCTGAAACCGCTCCTGTTATGCTAATGCCTGCACCTGAACGCGAACTGCGCCTCGAAAGCGTGACAATCGTTCCGCCCGGCGAAAGCAAGCCGACGGTGACCGGCCTTGCGTTTGCCATTCAGGCGGGAAGCGCACTCGGGGTCATCGGCCCGTCGGGCTCGGGCAAGTCGACACTCTCGCGCGCCATCGTCGGCGCATGGACGCCGGTCGCCGGGAAGGTTCGCATCGACAGCGCAAGCCTCGATCAATGGGACCGGGAAGCACTAGGCCGTCACATCGGCTATCTGCCACAAGGTGTTGAATTGTTCGATGGCACCATTGCCGAAAACATCGCTCGTTTTGAAGATGATCCTGACCCTGAGGCTATTGTCGCCGCGGCGAAAGCAGCGGGCACGCACGAACTGATCCTCCGATTTGAGCACGGATACGAAACTCCGATTGGTGAGGCCGGATCGGCACTTTCCGCCGGGCAGCGTCAGCTTATCGGTCTTGCCCGGGCCCTTTATCGAGACCCTTTCCTTGTCGTGCTGGATGAACCCAATGCCCATCTCGACGCGGAAGGCGAAGCTGCAGTCGTTAATGCGATCGCCTCCGTGCGCGAGCGCAAGGGCATTGCGGTTGTCGTCGCCCATCGGCCGAGCGCCATCCGCGCCGTCGATTTGGTGTTGGTGATGGAAGGTGGACGGCAGCGATCATTCGGTGCGCGTTCCAAAGTCCTGAAGGCCATCGAGTCTACACAGGATCACGTGGCAGAGCGCGCTGACATGGAGGATCCCGGTGTCCGGCATTCATCAGAACAATGACGTTTCGAGTCCATTCGCCGGCACCTGGTGGCGGGCCTTCTGGCGAGCGTGATCTTTGTGGGAGGAGCCGGAGCCTGGGCGACCTTCACGAATCTCTCCGGTGCGGTTGTAGCGTCCGGACACTTTGTCGTCGTTTCCTAGTGAGAAGATACAGCACCCGACTAGCGGGGTGGTCGGAGAAATCCTGGTGAACCCGGCATTTCGTACTACCTGGTGCGCCTGTCGGTTCCGATCTCGGCTCGCGCGAACGCGCTCCCTAACGTTCCATTGCTCGCAATGGGCAGTGCCGGCGCGACTCGGCAACACAGCCCCATGCCCGTTCTTCCGAGGGCGGCCCAACCAGGACGACCGGTTGCCAAGTTTTCCTGGACCGTTCTTTGAGTGTGAATGTTCGGGCCGATTGCCTGGGGCGTGTCCCCGCCGCCTGCGAGCCCGCAACTGCTCAGCAGAAGGGCGAAGTGAACGAGAATGCATCCATTTCGTAAATGTATGCCTATCCAAGCAATCGATTTCTCCAATTGTCCGATGACGAATATGAACGACTCAGGCAGGGGCATCATTAGGAGTATTTTCAATGGCAAAGATTATCGAAGGTGGCCCGGGTTCCGAAACACTCCTCGGCACCGAGGGTGTTGACTGGATCGAGGGTTACCAGGGCGGTGACTGGCTTGACGGTCGTGGCGGCAACGACGAGATCTCGGGTGGCGCGGGCAGTGACCGAGCCATCGGCGGCGAGGGTAACGACCGCATCTTCGGCGGAGATGGCTGGGACGATCTCTCCGGCGACAACGGCCGCTTCAACGCGCGCGTCTCCGGTGAGGACAATGACAGGCTCAGCGGCGGACCCGGCCAGGATGTCCTCTACGTGGGTGACGGCCAGGACACGTTGACCGGGGGCAGCGACAGTGACACGTTCGTGTTCCAGTTCCACAATCCGGTGCCTGGGGTTGTCGGGTCGACGTCGGACATTACCACTATCACCGATTTCAACCCGGCGGAGGACAAGTTCGCCTTCGATGCGGTAGGCCTCTACAACGACGGTTTTGGCGCGAACTTCGTCAACAACGCCAGCATACAGTCCGGCTACCCGGTGAGCAGCTTCTACAGCGGTGCGGCGTCGGGTGCGAACGGCGAACACGTCGTGGTGATCACTGGTGAATCTTTCAACTCTGCTAATGAGGCGGCGAGTGCGATCTCCGGCGAGCACGCCGGCGACATCATTGTCTACCAAAGCAGCTACACTGACAGAGTTGCAACTCTGGCCTATGTCACCGCCGACGGCAGCGCGCACGAGTTCGCCCACCTGGGCGGTGTAGTCACCGTGGCCGACCTAGGCCTGACCGCGTCGGACTTCACCTTCGTTTGATCCAGAAAACCCATGCGGAACCGCGCCCGCCCCGCCCCCCCGGGCGGGCGCTTTCCCGTCCGTTTCCGCTACTTGCCATGGGCCGGGGCGCCTGGGAGCAGTCAGCGTGTACAGTGACGAAGCCCTGCGCGTCGCGCTGGTCGTGGACCGAAATCTCCTGAAGGTGTGGAGGCGGAAGCCTGTTCGGGCCCTTGCGGCCGACCACGATGAATCCCTTCCAAACCTTCAGCCGGACGGTGTTGTTGACGCGCTCCATTAAACGCCGGGACCAAACATATTCGGCGGGAGCACTGATCCTGAACCAGCGAGCGGATGCAGTCGGTTGCCGGTCGGGGAGCAATATAGGGAGCTGGGTCGCCAGCCTCCGGAGACTTACGTGACAACCATTCCTTAAAGGATTCAGCTTTGAGACCCTTCCCTCTGACTTCCGCGATTTGGGGCATTGTGTTGATCAGCGGCGTGGTCAACGTGCTTGCGCTCATCTCGCCGCTGTTCATGCTTCAGGTCTATGACCGCGTTCTGGCAAGTGGCAGCGTATCCACGCTGGTGGGGCTCGTCGTGCTTGCTGCGGGGCTTTATGCGTTCCAATGCCTGCTCGACATTTTGCGCGCCCGCGTGCTGCTGCGGATTGGCGAGCGTTTCGATGGACAGTTTTCCGGACGCGTTCACGATGCGATCGTTCGCCTTCCGCTTTCAACGCGCATGCCGGGCGACGGCTTGCAGCCGCTTCGCGATCTCGACAATGTTCGCGGCTTCTTAGGTGGAAACGGTCCGACAGCGTTCTTCGATCTGCCATGGATGCTGTTTTATCTTGGCATTTGCTTCCTCCTTCATTTCTGGATCGGCATGACGGCACTTATCGGGGCGGTCGGTCTCACATCTCTGACACTCCTTGCCAACACTCTCTCGCAAGGGCCGATAAGCGATACCGTTGCCCACAACATGGCACGCAATGGTCTGCTGCAAGCAGCGCGTTGCAATGCCGACTTGCGCCTGCAGGTGCAATCGGCCATTCTTACCGTCGGTGCGTACCTTGTCGTCAGGCAGGAGGCTACGGCCGGGGTCATGATTGTCAGTTCGATAATGATGGGGCGTGCGCTGGCTCCGGTCGATCTGGCCATTTCAAGCTGGAAACCCTTCCTCATGGCGCGCCAGAGTTGGGCGCGGCTGGAGGACCTCTTGGAAAAGGTTCCTGAAACCGCTCCTGTTGTGCCTATGCCTGCACCTGAACGCGAACTGCGCCTCGAAAGCGTGACAATTGTTCCGCCCGGCGAAAGCAAGCCGACCGTGACCGGCATTGCGTTTGCCATTCAGGCGGGAAGCGCACTCGGGGTCATCGGTCCATCGGGCTCGGGCAAGTCGACACTCTGGCGCGCCATTGTCGGCGCATGGACGCCGGTCGCCGGGAAGGTTCGCATCGACAGCGCAAGCCTCGATCAATGGGACCGGGAAGCACTAGGCCGCCATATCGGCTATCTGCCACAAGGTGTTGAATTGTTCGACGGCACCATTGCCGAAAACATTGCTCGTTTTGAACATGATCCTGACCCTGAGGCTATTGTCGCCGCGGCGAAAGCAGCGGGCACGCACGAACTGATCCTCCGATTTGAGCACGGATACGAAACTCCGATTGGTGAGGTCGGATCGGCACTTTCCGCCGGGCAGCGCCAGCTTATCGGTCTTGCCCGTGCCCTTTATCGAGACCCGTTCCTTGTTGTGCTGGATGAACCCAATATCCATCTCGACGCGGAAGGCGAAGCTGCAGTCGCTAAGGCGATCGCCTCCGTGCGCGAGCGCAAGGGCATTGCGGTTGTTGTCTGCCATCAGCCGAGCGTCATCCGCGCCGTGGATTTGGTGTTGGTGATGGAAGGTGGACGGCAGCGATCATTCGGTGCGCCTTCCAAAGTCCTGAAGGCCATCGAGTCTACACAGGATAACGTGGCAGAGCGCGCTGACATGGAGGATACCGGTGTCCGGCATTGATCAGAACAATGACGTTTCAAGCTCCATTCGCCGGCACCTGGTGGCGGGCCTTCTGGCGAGCGTGATCTTTGTGGGAGGAGCCGGAGCCTGGGCGACCTTCACGAATCTCTCCGGTGCGGTTGTAGCGTCCGGACACTTTGTCGTCGTTTCCTATGTCAAGAAGGTGCAGCACCCGACTGGCGGGGTGGTGGGAGAAATCCTGGTGCGCGAAGGCGATAAGGTAAAAGCCGGCGACATCCTCATGCGGCTCGATGCCACCCAGGCGCGCGCTAATCTCGCCATAGTCACCAAGCGGCTCGATGAGCTGGCCGCCTACTTGGCACGACTCGATGCTGAGCGTGACGATCTCGCGGAAATCCCCTTCCCGGACTGGCTACTCGCCCGAAGAGATGTTCCGGACGTAGCTTCGGCAATAGATAGCGAGACGTTGCTGTTCGAATTCCGCAGGCAATCCCGCGACGGGAAGCAGGCGCAATTGGCGGAACGCATTACTCAATATCACCACGAGATCGAAGGACTCAAGGCGCAGGAAATTGCCTGTGAAAAAATGATCGAGGTTCTCCAAAAGGAAATTGCTGTTCTAAGTGGGCTGCGCAACCAAGGCATTGTCTCGGACCAACGGTTGAACAGCCTGAAGATCCAGGTTGCCACTTTCGGTGGCGAACGCGGTGAGAAGATCGCAGATCAGGCACAGACGGCAGCCCGCATAGCCGAAACGCGCCTGCAGATCCCGCAGATCGATCAGGATTTCAAGTCGGAAGTGGGCCAGGAGCTCAGAGAGGTTCAGGCGCAGGTCGGGGAGTATGTTGAGCGCAAGGTGGCGGTTGAACAGGAACTGCGGCGGATCGATATCGTCGCGCCGCAGTCAGGCACCATTCAACAACTCGCAATTCATACGGTCGGCGGAGTGATCACGCCCGCCGATCCGATCATGCTAATCGTGCCGGAAGGCGACGATCTTGCGCTTGAAGTACGAATCACCCCGAAGGACATCGACCAAATCCAGCTTGGTCACAAGGTTGTGCTGCGGATGTCAGCCTTCAATCTGAGAACCACGCCGATATTGAACGGATATGTCAGCCGGATCGCAGCCGATCTGGCGACGGATGAAAAAAACGGCATTTCGTACTACCTGGTGCGCCTGTCGGTTCCGCAGGCGGAACTGACGAAGCTCAAGGGCCTGACGCTCGTGCCCGGTATGCCGGCCGAAGCGATGGTCCAGACGGGTGAGCGTACGGCGCTTTCCTATTTCGTGAAGCCGCTGTCGGACCAAATCAGTCGGACATTCCGGGAGGAATGAAATAACCCACAGGAATCTATTGTTGCCATTTCTGTTGGTTGTCCGCATGCTATGTGCGTGGTAAGATCTGAAAGCACAGACATTTCTACTTGCCTCTGGGCACCGCTTGTTTCTGTAATATTCAGCCCATGTTGCAACTGAGTATCCTTGGTTTCCAACGGTTTTTACTGGTGCGCGGCTGATGGACGCGACATGAAACGCGACATGAAAAACCCGCCACCAGCCGCAGCGGGCTGTTCGTTTCTCTTCTGCGGAATGAAAGTCAGTCAGTGCCGCGTGGCTGACATCGCCTCGAACATATCCCAAGCCGCATCTCGGTTTCGGTGCTTGCCGGATTGACGGCAGCATTTCTACTCGGCTGCACCGCTTCCGCATACGCTGATTGCTTGGGTGAAAGCGACTACAGGGTCTGCACAGATTCCTATTCCGGTAAAAATGGGGATCAACATGTGAGATCGTAGGATACCGAAGGGAATAACTATTCGATTGACACCGAACTCTTCGCTTTCCGAACGGAGGCCAAGAGATCACCAGTAGCGATAGCGAAGGAAACTCCACTCCATTCGCTCCTGGACAGACAGCACCGGAACTCATTCCGTGGACACTGAAGGCAACGAATGCACCATCACGCCATCAGGTACTATGATGGAATGCGGGGAATAGGTGCGATGCGATGAAGAAGTTCGGCGTCTTTGGCTGCACTGGTTGCGTAGCCGCCATTATCATAGGGTGGCTGCTCGGTGTGCGCATATTGGTAGTTCAACCGATCGGAGCCATTCCTGAGGGTGTAACTGCCATAGTATATGGGGTTCCGGATCTGCATCTCGTTGACAGTCCGGATGCCATCTGCCAACGAACCCAAGGGGGCGTCAGTCTCCTATGTAGAGGAATGACAGCTGCGGCAATTGCTAACCACGGCAAGATCCTTGCTCGGCTACCCTACAGCGAGATGCTTTTTCGTCTTAGCGGCGCTCTCGTTCTTGACCGGTAAGCCGGACGGCTTTCGATTTGCGCATATGTTGTTGTTGCACATCAGGGTATACTTGGAAGTGACACCAAAGCGTCGGGTTCAGCAGGGTTGCGCTGGGCAGCCCGGTCAGCCTCCGACACTTGCGGACGCTCCGTTATAAGACATTCCCTCTTCCTCTCGGGGGCGCGCGCGCCACTGTTCGACCCGCTCGTCGACCCATCCTACGGATGGAGCCCAGGACTTCGACTTGCTGGCCGTTTATGGACCGGCCGCTGGGTTGCTTTTCGGCATCGGCACACCAAGAAGCTTTGGACGCCTACGAGGTAGTGGCAGCTCGCTGAAGCGCCTAGCTCGCCTAATCACTTCGGATAAGATCGTCGTAAAGCGAGAGATATACGAAGCTCCGCCAAACGGGGGGTGCGGCTCGCAGCAGCAACAAATTTGCGTCAGGCTTCACGGAAGCTCTTGAAAAGATATGCCGAGCGCAAAGACCATACCCAGCCGTGGGACATGGCCGGTGCAGTTGGGGGTGCTTGTGGGGCTTAACCGCACCGGCCACTGCGGGAAGATATGAGACCCCCACTCCTCTGCCTAAGATATAGGCATATTAGCAAGCGAGCAAATTATCTCGCAATGCCACCTTGAAGGCTCAACCGCGAAGCCAACTTAATTCCGAGAGAGCGGACGGAACTGGTGAGCGCTTTGTCGAACCCCGGAAGCAGTGAGCATCTTTGGGCATTGGACCTTGCCGACCTGCGCAAGGAGTTTGGAAAGTTTCGTCAAGAGCGCGGGACAACGCCCCTTGAGTGGGACGAGCACACCGAAGCTGTTCGTTGAAGAACGACGGGAACGCCGCCGGGAACCGGATTTGTCCGAGCCGTTGGGGAATGGCTAGGCTAGCGTCGCGATCATCATTCACCTTCCGGCGTGGGGGTCTTGTTGTCAGCCTTCCAACGCATGCACACACACCCCCCGGAACTTTTGCCGGGTCGCCGTGTTCGTTGGTGATGACGAAAATTGTTGACCTTGGACCGCCTAAGCCCGGCAAGCCACATGACGCTGAATGGCCGGAGCATTTCCATGCGTGCCCCATCTGCGGCCAGCAGGTAGACCGACACGACTTCCGGCAGGTGATGTGGCACGAGCAGCCCGATCACGAGCCGCTCGATCTCAACCAATAAAAAGCCTGCCGCCCTTCCGGCCGCGCGGGCGGACGACAGAGACGTCACACCGCAAGCCTCACCAGCAATGGAACAATCGGCCATCACCGTCGCGGCCCTGAGGGTACCCAGCCGCAGGAGGGTCCTAAAGCCGCACAACCTTGTCGAGATGCAGGCGTATCCGCTGGCCTTCTGCGAAGGCCAGTGCGAACGATTCCAGGGCGAATGAGCGTGTAATTTCCTGGTCAGTTTCAATGATGCGGACGACCCATTCGCCACTGGCTCCGACCACTTCCACGCAAGGCGCGGCCTTGCAGATTGGCACCACGTTGCCCATCACGTCCTCCCTACGAAAAGCAATGGCGAGTCGACTTAAAACCGTCGTAGCCGGTAGATCAATAACAATTGCTTGTTCGGATCGGACGAACCAACCTGGATGGGCAATACGACCGGGGGCTAATGCCACTTCGGTCAGGCGAACCCTCCGGGGAACCTACCGTGAGATAACCTCTGCTTCAAGTCGTTGGCATTCAGGATGGCGCCCAGCTCTTCGGCATACTCCATGTCGGGAAGGTCGACAGATGGGTGGCCCGCTACAATAGCCGGGAGCCCGGTGAACACGTCGAATACCGTCCACGTCCCATCCGGTTCCTGCCTTTCGTCGTACCGCAGAGTTGCCATGAGGGGATCATATAGTCACCCTTAGGTGTTGGGAATATTTGGTCCACGGAGGCTCGCGATCCGGAGCGCTGATTTCGCCGCTTTGAAGATTGCCGATCTCGTCGACAGAGATCAGGCCGCTCAATCTGCGATCGAACTTTATGGGATGGAAGCACCGACCGCCGTGGCGCACTGCGCTTTGGAGGCGCATTTCGACGGTCGACCAGATGACTACCGCTTTTGGTGCGATGTCTTTCACCAACTGAGAAAACCAAACTGACGGAACTTTGCCGCAGCATCTTGTTCGGTCGCGCATGGCTAGAATAGCCGACCTTGGACCGCCTATCCCCGGCAAGCCACACCAACCGCAGGACTGTGACGATCGATTTCACGCATGCCCGATCTGCGGTCAGCAGGTCGACAAACGCGATTTCCGCCAGGTGATGTGGCACGAGCAACCAGATCACGATCCAATTGAACTGGATCAGTGAGGCAGGAACAACTTGGCAGCCTTCAGGGCCACGTCACACTAGGAATGAAAGCGCGGGCCGGACCCTTTGCCGCCGGCCGGCAGCGGTAAGGCATCCTCACGAGCGCTGCGGTGGACCAACTTTTCCATTTACGCGTTGTTCCTAAAGCAAATGAAAGGTCATGTCCCATCAGGTGGTGTAGCTCGGCGGTAGCGAAGCCGCTCACGAGCGCGCCGTTAGTAGCTCTGTAGCGAGCGAGCGGCGTGTGGGTGGTCATCGGCGCTTTCCGGTAGGGTTTGGTTGTTGACCCCAACCCATTTCGGAAGGACCACTGATGACCGACGACATGATAAACCTGCGCACGCTCGTGGAGAAGACCCCGGATGCCGATCTGCTGCGGGAGATGATCGGCTTTGCCGCCGAGCGACTGATGGAAATGGAGGTGGGCGCGGCCACCGGCGCCAGCTATGGCGAGAAGAACCCGCTGCGGCTCGCCCAGCGCAATGGCTAGCGCGACCGGGATTGGGAGACGCGGGCCGGCACGGTCGAGCTGCGCATCCCGAAGCTCAGGAAGGGAAGCTACTTCCCAGGTTTCCTCCAACCGCGCCGCATGGCCGAGAAGGCGCTAACCGCCGTCATCCAGGAAGCTTATGTGCAAGGCATCTCGACCCGGTCGGTTGACGACCTGGTCAAGCCATGGGTATGAGCGGCATATCCAAGAGCCAGGTCAGCCGGCTGTGCGAAGAGATCGACGGCAAGGTCAAAGCGTTCCTTGAAAGACCCATCGAGGGCGACTGGCCATATCTGTGGATCGACGCCACCTACCTGAAGGTGCGCCGCGGTGGGCGATCGTCTCGGTCGCCGTTATCATCGCTGTCGGCGTCAATGCGGACGGCCGACGCGAGGTGCTGGGCATGGAGGTCGGCACGTCTGAGGCCGAGCCGATCTGGACGGAGTTCCTGCGCAAGCTGACCCGCCGTGGCCTGCGCGGCGTCAAGCTCGTCGTCTCCGATGCCCATGAAGGCATCAAGGCGGCCGCCACCAAGGTGCTGTGCGCGACATGGCAGAGGTGCCGCGTCCACTTCATGAGGAACGTGCTGGCCCATGCCGGCAAGAGCGGGCGCCGCGTCGTCGCCGCTTTCATCGCCACCGCCTTCGCCCAGGAAACGCCCGGGGCCGCAAGTAGGCAATGGCGCGCCGTCGCCGACCAGATCCGGCCGAAGGTGCCCAAGCTGGCGACAATCATGGACGACGCCGAGCCCGACGTGCTGGCCTACATGACCTTCCCCAAAGAAGATCGCGCCAAGCTCCACTCGACGAATCCGATCGAACGTCTCAACGGCGAGATCAAGCGGCACACCGAGGTCGTCGGAATCTCAGGCCGAAACGATTGTCAACCAGAGGCGCTGAGGGAGCTATACCTCACGTTTGAGTGTTGCTCTTGCGCAATAGCTAAGTCGGCAAACGAAAGAAGTCGCTCGGCTTTCAATAGCCGGGCGCTCTTGCTCATGGAACAATCAGACTCAGCGCGAGTTTGAATGCGACGATGAGCAAAGATTACGCAATACAATCATCCGTTTGTATCGAAATGGCACGTTCGCTCCGATCATGTCTGGCGGAAGAGCGAGCGCTCATGCATCATTTCCGGGAGGAACTCACCTCGGTACGGAGTGACAGTGTTTACTCCCGCCAGGACCGCATCAGATCCGAACAGCAAAAAGCCCCTGCCGTGGGGCTAGGGCTTGATGGGATGGCCCGCGCCTGCTTCCGAGGCTGCGCGGGCCGACCATGACGAGTGAGGGACGCATCTTGGTCACCGGCACGGACCGCTGAAGAACGAGCCGGTTGTAGCCA
The DNA here is from genome assembly GCF_030323245.1 of Mesorhizobium sp. C372A. NCBI lineage: Bacteria > Pseudomonadati > Pseudomonadota > Alphaproteobacteria > Hyphomicrobiales > Phyllobacteriaceae > Mesorhizobium > Mesorhizobium sp. C372A. The sequence continues at coordinate 530,562 of NZ_CP100475.1, forward strand.
AACAGCCTCAGAGCGGGAATGTTCCCGCCTGACGCAAAAACACCCGTGGCTCAGCCGGCGGGCTCTGTTGCAGGGGCACTGTGCACGCGGGCGGCGTCTGCCGTCAATGCAGTTTGCCGACTAGCCGAGCGTATTCGGCTTCAGCCCTGCCATATGACCCATCAGCCAGCGCAATTAGACGCGCGCGATCAAGAATGACTACCTCTCCTCGCATTGAGCGTATCAGACCTTGGCCCTCCAAGGTTTGCAGCGCTATGGTGACGCCGGGCCGCCTGACACCGAGCATAACTGATAAGAACTCGTGCGTAATCGCAAAGCTGTTCCCGTCGACGCGATCATCACACATCACCAGCCATCTTGAGAGCCTGTCGACTATGCCGCCTGCTCGTCATCCGCCGCGCAGCACGCGCCAGATAGACCAACAGGGCGTAACTAAGCGAGGCGAGCGCCGCCGCTGCCATGCCAGTGACGCCCAATGCGCCGAGGCCCATCAACTTCCACAGGGTCACCTCGGCAGTGGCCGCCTCACCCCGGTCATGTCTTCGCTGAAGGATTTCACCGCGTCTTCAGCCTTGGCAAAACGCTGCACCAGCTTGTCGGTCTTGGCGTACATCTTCGATCGGCTGGCGGCTGGGCGCTGCTCGGATTGCTCGTAAGAGAGCGCGGCTCAAGCATCGCTGTCGTTTAATGTCGCGCCGGATCTCGGTTGCGTCTCGCTGAACGCCCTCCATGGACGCCCTTCATCGTTGGGCCACCATCTTGTTGTTTGAATAGCCGCCTTCGTGCGCGAGCACTTTGGCAGGCGCTTTCTTTTCGCGCGAAATTGCCACCGTTTTAAAGCGGGAGGGTCGGGATGCAGGTTTTCGATGACATCGAGGCGCTGCTGGATGCGGGTGAAGCCTCGACGGCACTTAAGGAAGTGCTGGCGCTGGTGCATCAATTTGGGCCCGGGTCCAATGTCTTGGCGGGCGCGGTCGGTGACCTCATTATTGACCTGTCGACGCTATCATTCGTCGCCGATGCTTACGGAGGCCGCATCGCAGAGGCGGCGCGCATCTTGGCCCGAAAAAGACTATTGAAAATCAAGTTGCTCGCACCTCGTCAAAGCGTTGAAGCGGTCAGCTAGAGATTGGTGGTCGCTACGAAAAACGTGTAGACCTGCTCGGTGCTCCGACGCATCGAAACCTCTCGCCGTCATCGGTTCCGTACGGACGAAAGAGCCGCCTGACCCTGCGACCAGATGAAAGCTTGGACTTGCGGCAGACCGCAAGCAGTTGGAGCTTGAATTGCCGACACACTCTCAGGAACCGTTGCCGGGATCGCACTCCATTGGTCGTCGGCCCAGATCCGGCGCGCCTCGCTTAAGGTGCCGGTCGAATATGGCCAGCTTCTCTTCGTAGCCGAGCCGCACTCTGGACCTGCAGCTATCGCATTTGAAACCGGCAATCGTTTTCAGCCAGGATCCCCTTCTCACCATAGGGCGTGAACAGGAGGGGCATTGGAATTCTAAAGGTACGTCGCGCAGTTCATTTGATAGAGGCACTGTGCATGTTCTCCTCAGCGGCACGGCCACTGCAACAAAGTAGAAGGAGAAATGTTTCCGGCTTCGGCCATTTGCGCGAAAGAATCGGACCTAAGTCTAAATGGTGAGCGGCCTGAAACCCCATTCGCCTTGCTATCGGCCTTTGCGTCGGAAATTGAAATAGCGAGGGTGATCGAAGGCGGCCCGGGCGTGAGGCTGGCAAGTGGGGCCAAGACGGCGGCGGTAAAGCGGAGCCTGTGGCGATCAAATAACCGGTTCGCCCAGAATCTCGTTCACCCAGCTCATAGTTCTCAGCCCGTATGCCATTCCGGCGCAGTCGGCAAACCAGTCGAAGACACTCATGTCACGCCCTGTGACGCATTGAAGGATTTCGATCGCTGCGCCCGTTAAAGCAAGTAGAACCGCCAGCCGGACCACCTGTTGGGGCCAGCCGAGGCTACCCAAAGCCGACAAGGTGGCGAACGCGGCGGCGTGGTTGAGCTTGTCGTGATGAGACGTAAAGGCCAATCCGAGGGCGTGCAGCAAGTGGTCTGGCAATAGCGCGAGCAGCAGGACGACTGCCAACGTGGAGAGAAAGGCAGCCCTTGCCATGCTCTGATAAAAGCTCGACTGCGGCAATCTATTCGTAGCACTCCCGGTTCCTAGTTCTCGCTTGCCATACTGGTGCAGTAGGCAGAGCTCCAACCTGCATCTGAGCTTCGAGCGCGAACAACTGGCATGCTTAACAGGCCTCCTGATGTCATCAGGAAGTTCCATGAAACAGCCTATGTCACTCTGGATGGTTCCATAGGGCGCTGCGAATGTCGCCCTCCATTGTGATGAGGCCGAGGGTTTCCTGCCGAAAAGGCGCGGCGGAATAGGCGAGCCATTGGTACCGCTTGCGCCCAGGTGCGATGCGTATCGTGCTGGGCACGGCTGGGCTGGAGCGGAACTCTTTCCAGCCTTGCCCGGCTGTCTTTTGCACCCTGATGTTGGGCAGCCGGGCCGACTCCCTTCTGAATTCAATTATCGTCGGCGTGGCGGCTAACAGACGAAACCGTTATTTAGTCTGGTCATCCCTGCCTTGGTGATCTCGCCTTTACAGATTCCAATCCTGGACGCTAAGCCAGCAGCGGCCACTCGCTGCTGTCCAATCAACAAGCCCCAAACATCAGGTCGCGCTTATATACAAAAAAGCCGGCCACCTTTCGGCAGCCGGCCAGTGCAAACAAGGAAGGGAACGTTGCACTGATGGGGCAGTGCACCGTCCGAAGCGTTTCCAGGCGACAATGTTCCACCGATGAGAGAACAAAGAAGGCTTCACCGCCAGCGCACATCCCCTTAGCCGCGCTGTGTTGCCGTCGCCTAGTGTCTAAAGGCCTTTGACCAGCCACGGATCGGTGTCGTATCCGAGGCGCGGCTTTTCCGGCGTTCCACCGGCCGGCAATTTGGCGGTTCCGGTCGGCCTGCAGTCCAGCTCGAGCACCTGCTTCTTGGCCGAGTGCTTCGTAGAGCAAAGGTCCGTGGCGTCACTCACCACCACCTTCTTCTCCTTGGCAACAGCGACACCAGTCCCAGCGATCACGATCGCCGCGCAAAACACAGCAACTCTCATCATACTCCCCACGTTGTGCCTCCCCAAAAAGGCTGAGCCTGACGTTACGGCACATTTAAATTAGCGCAAGCGAATATTAGCTGCCTAGTCCCTTCACATCGGCTCTGGTCGCCTCCCCCTTGCTGCCGGCGCCTTGCGATACCGGCAGCGCGATATGGTAGGATGGGCGCATGCCTGCTCATGATCGGAGGGCCGATGTTCATGACTTGAGCTCGACATGGCAGAGGACTGCAACCGTCAAGTTTCCCAGGTCGTCGTGGCGATGAACGATCGCGTCGAGGATCGCTTAATAAGCGGCGTTTACTAGGTTCCGCTGGTCTAGCCCTACGCGATCACACCATAACCACGTGATGACAAATCAGCCATGTGTGTGGCGCGGCGGGCCTGTTCCGCTTGTGGCCGGCGCCTACCCACCCGGGTTCCCCAACCATGGCGTCGGCCATTTTCGTTCTCTCAGCGATTATAAGCCTTTGCTATAGGCCTATGTGTTGGCTGGATGGTGAGATCGCTGTTAGATCGCCTCGTTCGTTTGGATGTTTCGCTGGCGTTGGCAGGAGGCGCATATGTTCGCCAGCCGGCGGATACCACACCGCCCCACCGGTCAGGCCCAGCGCGCCCGCTGCAAAGTCCCGCAGACGGCTGCTGGGCCGCTGGCGGGCAGCGGCTACTTGCTGACGATCCAATCCACCAAGCCAGTTTCGATCAGCTCGAACCAATCGTGCACCAGGGCCTTGGCTAAATCGCGCCATTGACACTCAGGCGTACGGGAGACGGCAACAGTAGAAGGGTCGGCATCTTCCCAGCCTCGCGCCACGTCATCGCGATGACGTTGACGAAGGCGCATCAGCAAGGTGGCCGTAGTGGCCGCTTGAGCGATATCTATGGGCGTTGCAACCATCGCAGCCTCCCTCAAAGCGATGGCAAACCCCTCACTAGTAAGCCCGCTCAGACTCTCTCTGCAATCAAAAAAAGAGTTGTCCTCGCTCCCTGTTCTGTCATCGCAATGAAGGACGACATCTTCGAGCACCCGCAGCACACCTGTCGCATGGAAAAAGCTGTAGGCGTTTATAGGTGCTTGGGGAATCCGCCGTTTGTTTGCGTTGTGGAGCGGGACAAAGCAAGTTACTCACTCAGGCTGGCTACCGTGAAGCGGGGCACCAGCCCGACTTCCACGCGTTGCCGTGGGAAGCTGAACACAGGGCCGTCAAAGAAAGGCAAGGTGGACGCGACGGCGCTCGCTGAACGCATTCGGGAGCCGGCTGCGTCGCGTTCACACCCGGCGCTATGTCGCTTCTAGGCCCGCTCTGTCGCTACTTTGTGCGCAGCATATTGTGGGAACTCTGCCTCGGCCCACGCACTCAGTGGCTGACCAGAACGAGCGCATCATCGGCCTAACCGTTTAGGCTGTAGAATTTGTGTGTGCGCTCGTATCGAGATGCAGGTGATGTCGCAGCCGAAACGCGCTGCTTCCTTCTCGATCCGCCCCATCAGTTTGGCGCCGATACCAGCACTGCGCATCTCGGCGTCGACACCCACATGGTCGGCCTACGCCCACTTTCCGCCCATACCCGGTTTGCTGATAGAGCGGGTAGATAGCCGCGATCTCTTCGAGCTCCATGGCTGAGTGTCGATGCCTATGTCGGCGAGGTGATGAGTGCGACCTTGCCGCCGAACACCAGCCCCAACTGGGCAGTCGCATCGCTCGACATTACGGGCGATGCAGCTACTGCGAAGGTCGAGCACGAATTTGGAACCACAAGGTTCACCGACGATCTTTCTCTGCTCAAGATCGCAGGAGAATTGAAGATCCTTAGCAAACTCTACCACCTCCACTAATACGACCGTCCAGATCAGAGGCCAAATACCGCAAAACTGACCAACCTGTCGTAGGTCTCCCAGCGCCTTTAGAGCTTGAGCTCAGTCCTTAGCGCGTCGATTCGCTTCGAGGCCTCGGCTTTGCTTAGATCTTCGGCGTAGCCTCTGTCGTCGCCCGCCTGCTCACATAATGTTTTCAAGTAGGAAGCTTGCGACGGAGTCATTGGCTCGTCTCCCGTCGTCCATTCGTCAGGATCCTTGCTGATAGCTTCGCCTTTGGCTCGGGGTGTAGTTTGCATGACGCTCTCCATGTTGGGAACGGCACAACGTATTTGATCTGCTTTTGTTCCACATGCTTGAAGTGTCTGAGATTGCGATGGCAGGGGTGTTCACGAACGCAAGTTTACCCGTGCTGGAAGAATCCGACGAGATTGCTTAGCTTCCGCTCGCGGTCGCCAACGATGAACTCAACGCCAACTCTGCGCGAGACATCGAAGACCCTCCGCGCCCGCAATTTACCCCAACGGTGAGGAGACGCCCAATGAAAGCAATCGTAGCGACGGACCAGACTGCAGGAACGGCCGGGATGAAGTTGGTGGAATTGCCCGAGCCTCGGGCGGCAATTAACGACGTGGTCGTACAGGTTCATGCGGCAGGATTCGTCAACACCGAACTGGAGTGGCCCTCGACGTGGGCCGACCGAGCCTTCCGTGACCGGACCTCTTCGATCCTCGGCCACGAACTGGCTGGTGTGGTCACTGCGCTCGGCTACGGCACTACGGGGCTTTCTATAGGTCAGCGGGTGTTCGGCCTCGCGGACTGGCATCGCGACGGCACCCTCGCCGAGTATGTTGCCATGGAGGCCCGTAACCTCGCGCCGCTGCCCGGCGATGTCGACTTTACGGTGGGCGCTAGCCTGCCGATCTCCGGCCTAACCGCATGGCAGGGGCTGTTCCAGCATGGCCGCATCAAGGCCGGGCAGAGCGTTCTCGCGCATGGCGCTGCCGGTGCCGTCGGTTCGATGGTGGCGCAGCTTGCCAGGGAGGCCGGAGCCTATGTGATCGGCACCGGGCGGGCCGCCGACCGCCAGAAAGCGCTCGACTTCGGTGCAAATGAATTCCTCGACCTCGCAAAAGACACCCTTGAAGATGTCGGCGGCGTCGATCTGGTGTTCGATGTCATCGGCGGCGATGTCCAGAAGCGATCCGCAACGCTCGTCCGGGCCGGAGGTATCCTTGTCACAGTCGTCGGACCAACGGATATTCGACCTGCAGACGGCCTGGCGGTTGACTTCGTCGTCGAGGCTGATCGAGCCCAGCTTTCTGAGATAGTGCAGCGGATCCGCGATGGACGACTGCGGACGAACATCGGCAAGGTTTCGAGCTTGGATGATGCCATCGGCACCTTCAACTCAACGGACCGACGCGCGGGCAAGACCGTTGTCCGCGTTCGTCCGTGAGAACTTGGGAGAGAGGCGGGCCCTCGCTCCTTATGGTCGCGTCGGCAGCTGACACGGTGAGGTGCAAATCAGCGCCTGTCGCGGGATTTAGCCATCGTAGGGCGGTGTTTGCGGGAACCTACTTTGTACGTTTCCGACTCTTGCCTTTTTCGGAAAGTGACCCACAGAATAGCTGATTGAGGTTCTATCTCTCTGGGAGGATGGGATGGACATTCAAGCACCTGTTCGGCCTACGCAGCAAACGGCCAAGGAGCTGGTCCGCGAGGTCCTGTTGGGCTCTCAACCCGGCGACATTATTTCCGTCAAAGCGACCATTGTAGCGGTCCGTGAGCGCGGCGGCGATCTTCTCGAAACTGACTGCCAGTTAGTCGAAATGATCGTCAAATCAGCCTCCGTTTGGGGACTGTTCATCGCCTTTGACGTTCGAGAGGCGTGATGCCCCACCGTTGGTTCAACCCTCCGGTTTATGTGAAGACTGAGCGCCCGGGGCTTCGCCTTGGTGTCAACCGGGTTGATGCCGCCGCCGAGGAGCTCCTAAAGTGGTCCAATCGTGGCCCCAAGTGGCGGCTGCCGGCCGAGGCTTGCCTATCTGCGATGGATGGCAAAATGCCGGGTAATGACTTCCGGCTGCTGTTCGAAGCCGCGGCCGATGAAGAGGAGATGCTGCTGCCGGATTAACAACGCTATACGACGAGCCCATTCGGGTCTGTTCGCGTTGCGAATTCACCGGCGTAACGGGCATTTATGCTGTCCGTCTCCGTCGTCAAACTTTAAAGTGAGACACTAACGAGCGACGACCTAGATGGACAGTTATTCGCCGGTGCGCGTACCATATAGGGCCGCGGGTGACCGATGGAGGTCACATGGTTGATGAAGAGCATCGCCGCGAACGGAGGCAGCGGGTGCTGAAAGGCGCCTCAATCATCAGCGGAATCACAAACTCCGAGATCAGTTGCACCATTCGGAACCAAAACAGTGGCGGAGCTGAGCTCAAAGTCCCGGTGGAATCGCGTGTCCCTGAGCGGTTCGTGGTTTACGTGCCGACCGACGGCGTTGCCTACCAGGCAGTCCTGCGGTGGCGCAGGAACGACCGAATTGGGGTTCAATTTATAGGAACGTTGCCAATGCCGCGTCTTCACTATGGCTGAGCTTGTGCCCGGGATGCACAGACCGGGGAATTGGACACTCTCCGGCGCTCGGCACGTGTTCCATGGCAGTCGCACTTTAGAGATTACCGCCCGGCGAAACTTCGCTTCAGGTCGACACGGTCAGAAGGCTTACAAAATCGCGGGAATATTCCTCGTCCAGATATTCAGCCGGAGCGCCCCACGCCTCGGCTGGTTGGCCAGTGAACGCGTCAAACACCGCTCAGGTTTCGTCGAGTCCCTCCTGAGGTCGAATCTTTGAGAAGCCATGCCGTCGCTAGGTAAGTCTGCGGTCCAGTTCTCAAGCGGTGATCGACATTCCTGTTGGAGTGCGGGTTCTACAGGAGATTCGGTTTTGAGGATCGCGAGGGCTCAACGGATCATGAGCGACCCAGCAGGATCAGAAACCGGCACCCGTCTGCGCAGCCCTTTGATGAAGATAGGTAGAGTCAAAATCTGCGGCGCGAACGAGCCCTGCCCAGTCGGTCGCATGAAAACGCGAGCCAACGGTGGATATCAGACCGTCGCGTCTAAGGTCCTGAAGCACTCGGTTCACGTGCACGGTAGAGAGGCCAAGTGCGTCGCCAAGTGCAGCCTGCGTTATGGGGAGATAGGCCACATGATCTTCAATGCGGCCTACCGAGCGAAGGCGAACAATGAGTTCGCAAAGAATGTGAGCCATACGCGAGTAGGCGTCGCGCCTACCGACGTTGGTGACCCACTCTCGATAGATCGCCGCATCGATCACAGTGGAGCGCCAAAACACTCTCGTCATCGAAGAGTGCTGGTCGCAAACGGCGCGAAGTTCGTCGTGCCGCATGAAGCCCACCCTAGCGGGCATCAGAGGGGTGAAAGTGCAATCCATGACCGACAAATGCAAACCATGCAGGTCGGGAATGTCGCCCGGAACAAAAAAGGAGGAGATTTGACGCTTCCCCTCCCCGGTTAGTTTGATCGACCCTATTAAGCCTTCAAGAACGACGAACGAAAGGCTCGGCTTATCGCCCTCGCGCAGAATGTCTTCGTTGGCCTGATATCTCTTCTCCTGAATCGAGATGTTCCCCAAGGTCGCAATGTCTGATTCTGCGAGTTCCGAGATGGCTTGGAGCTTGCGGATCAACATTTTGAAAGAATGATCATGTGCCATCAAGAACCTGTTCGTGTTTGCTCCCAACTTTTAGTTGGCGCTAATGTTCCCGCTGCCTAGAGGAGACGAAGGCCAATGGTCAGTGCGTCGATGATGCGCGCAAAGTTCAGCTGTCCTCAATCCTTTTCGCCTGCCGCAACCTGTTCGAAACGGCTGGATCACAACCTGCTTTCCACCGGATTAACGAGTGCTATTGCGCGCCAGGAACCTTAAGAGTTCGCAGCCGTTCAACTGTTGGGGCGCACGAAGCAGGCTTTCAATGTCATCGGGTTCCGTGCTGATCGTGGAGACGTCGAGAACTCTCTCCGGGAGGCCGGGTTCGAGGTGGTCGCCGGCTTAAAAGGGCCTTCAAGCGATTGCGACTTTCGATCGTGAGCCGGAGCGAGTTGTGGCTCTCCTGACAGATATCAGACTTGGGGACGGCCCAAGCGGGTGGGATGTGGCCCGGCACCTCCGAGGCGCCGATCCTACTATGCCAGTTATATGACAGCGTTGGTCGATGCCATGGCCTGCTACGCAATTGACCGACATCAAATCGACATCCTGTCTTCGGCTGCGTTGAATTGGAGTTCGCCTTCACCAAGGGCCAAATCGCCAAGGGCGGTATCAGGCACTGGCGCGAGATCATCTCTGCCGCCATGCGCCTGCAAAGCCAGAATGCACTGGGCCAAGCTGGGCTGCTGGTAGGACGAGACCGTCTACTACGCGTCGACGGAGCACCTATGAAGTCTAATCCGATCGACCTCGACGACTACACCGGTCCGCCGCAGAGTTACCTGTTATTGCTGCCTCACTGGTCAAGCAACATGAGGAACGGCTGGCCGCGCTTTTCGCTGCGCCGCGTCCACCCTACAAAGCGGTGTATGGGCCAAGGTCTCAGGACCCGTAAATAGCCACCTGTTCTTCGCACGATGTCGGCTTTCAGAAACCGCCTAAAGCGATCCCGATATTGAGCGCAATGGCCATCCGTTCTGATTAAGTCGTCTTGGCCAGCCGTGGTCTTCACTCGACCCGGCATGATGAGGTATGACCAAGAAGGATGTAGACTAAACCGGAAGAGACAAGGTACAGGTGCAAGGCATTGAGAGAAATAGCAGGAACCGAACCAATCCACAGGAATATTTTGTTGGTATTTATGTTGGTAGCAGATGCGGCTAACATTCCCCTAAGTATCTGAAAGCAAAACGGGATTTTCTTCACTTGAATTCCGCCTCTGGGCACCAGTTTTCTCTGGGTCCATTCCGGACACATAGGTTACGGTTTATATCGGAGACATGGGTAACACTTTTGGCCCGAAGGGGTTTTGGAGTGGTTCGAGCCTGCATGTCTCATCATCGAAGTAGCCCAAATCATAATCCATGAAGGAAGCCAGCCAGATATGGTCCTCGACCTGTTTGATGCCGACGGTCTGGCCGGCAAAGACGAGGCTGAGGTTGATCTTCTTGCGATTGTAGCAGATGCGGCCGCAGGTGGTGACGGTGACGGCCTTGTCGTGAAACGGATAATCGAGATCCGGCAGGCCGGCATAGATGCGCGGTGACGGCGTGTAGCGCTCGGCTGGACAGGCCATGTCGAGCGCCTGATGTGGGCGTTCTGAGTTGAACTCATTGATGAAGTCATCGAACCTGGCCTGCTGCTGCAGGAAATTGGAGCCAGCCGGTTTGGTGGTTTCCTTCTTGAGAGTCAGGTGCATGCGCTCATGGCGCCCGTTCTGCTGCGGACAGCCCGGCTGGATGCGCTCGATGTCGATGCCCAGGCGCAGCCACCAGACCGACAGTTTGCTGAGATTGAACAGCGCGTTTGGGCTGGCAAAGGGAACGCCATTGTCGGTCCTGATGGCGCTGGGCAGGCCGAACTCTTTGAAAACGCTCTCGAACACCGTGAAGGCATAGGCTTCCTTGGTAGTCGACAACGCCTCGCAGGCGATGAGATAGCGGCTGGCGAAGTCGGTGATCGTCAGCGGATAGCAATAGCGCCGATCGGCGAGCATGAACTCGCCTTTGTAGTCGGCACACCACAGATCGTTGGGCCGATAGCCGTTTGAAAGTGGTGTTCCCATCGCCCTGTTGCGCCTTCGCTTGCGGCGCTCGACCAGGCCATGGCTGTCGAGAACCGCATGCACCGTCGAGATCGCAGGCCGGTGAACGTCAGGATACAGCCGGGCCAACCGTTCGCGTATCTTTGGCGCACCCCAGGTCGGCTTGTCTTGCTTGAGGCGCACAATCAGCTTCTCGATTTGAAACGGAAGCTGATTGGCGTGGCGGTAGGGTCGGCGTGATCGATCCGTCAGCCCCTCAAGGCCACTGTCATTGTAGCGTGTGAGGATCTTGTAGCCGGTCTTGCGCGAGATATCGAACTCACGGCAAAGCACCGCCATCTTCTCGCCGTCCAGCAGCCGGGCAATGAACTTCAGCCGCTCTTCCATGACGTTACACTCCTTCCAAGGCACCTTGCTCTCCTTGCAAAGGGCCGAAAGTGTAACCCATGTCTCCGGAATGAACTGTCACCCATCTCTCGGGAAGGGCACTGAACATCAAGGGCTTGACTTCCTGGCGCCGCACCGACGGATTCCTGATTTCGGCCTGCCGGCTGTGCCGGCAAGCCTGCGCAACCGAGTTATGAACTTTCGGGGCGCACGGTCTCCACGCGCAGCGAGCCGGCTGGAAGCGGCTGCAGCAGTTCGGGTTCCGGCTTCGTCAGACTGAGCCAAGCCGCCCAATCGCCGGGCCGAAGCACCACGACGTGCCGACTGTGATAGGGCGCAATATCCGGTCCAGGCTCGGTTGTCAGCATGGTGAAGGTTGGCGGCTTGTTGCCGGCAGCTTCACGCCAAAGCCCTGCGATGGCCATGAACGGCGAGCCGTTGAGCGTGAAGCGATGCTTTGCCTTCGGATACTTCGTGCCCGTGAACTCGAAGAAGGCGGATGCCGGAACGAGGCAGCGTTTGCTGCCGGCGAATTGCCTGCCTTCGGAGCGGAAGTTGAACACTGGTCCGCCTTTCGGGCCGGCCGGCGGAAATCCAAACGTCATCGACGTCAGTTCAACGACGCCAGTGTCGCCGGCGGCGCGCATGATCGGGGCTGGATCGTTGATATGGATGTCATCAACCCGCGGCAGGTCAAGTTCGGTCTGATGGGTCGGGATCTCAAGTGCCAGCGACTCCAGCATCCGGCAATATTCAGCCCAGAGAATATGCTGCTCATAGTCGTTGCACATGGAAGGCTCCCGACCGGTCTGCCAGTTTACCTCACGCCAAACAAAGAGGCGATGGACCGCTCAACCCTCGCGGTCGCGCTCGACCAGTATATCGGCCTCGATCGCCGCGTTGACGAAGGCGGCGCGGGCATAGCGCGCCTCTTGAAGGCCTTCCAGAACGCCAAGGCAGGCTTTGCGGGCGGCGACGTGATAGCCGCCTGTCTTCACGGGCCATCGGTTCATCAGGATATCGGCGGCCTGCGCGACACGCTCCACCTTGTAGATCTTGTTTCTGGATCTGCCGAGCGCCACGCGAACCGGCTCATCGAAATGCTGATCTTGCATGCTTCCCCTCCCGAACGCGATCGCGAGTCAATTCGGGGAGGCAAGTTCGGTTCCACGGGAGCGATCTGCCAACGCAATAAACCCGCCTTCTGAAATCACTTTGCGCGCATCGGCCAAATGGCGGATTTGATTTGCTTGGTGATCCCCTCTCCCTGGGGCAAACTGCCTGCCGGGGCTGCAGGAGGAGAAATGCGAGCACGCGCAGCTACGATCGGCGATCTCGAAAGTGTCTTCCGCGATCTGTCCACGCGGATGTCGGACGAGTATGTGGCCGCCGGCAAGGACAGCAAGGTCGCCTACGACAATCTGATGATGAATTTGAAGGAAGGCCGGGCGCACGCGCTGGTCGAGGGCGACAAGACGGTGGCGATCGTCGCCTGGCACGAGAACAGCGACGCCGCCGACACGCTGTTTGCCGCGCAGGAGGGTTTCTTCAGCGCCGCGACGGTCCGCTTCTGCAGGCGCCACATCCGCCACATTCAGGCGCTGGCCGGCAACCTTCCCATCCACTCGCGCAGCTGGCTGCAGCGGGCCGACGTCGGCAAATGGTTCCGTGTCATCGGTTATGTCGAACGCGGCCGAGAGAACGGCGCCACTGTGTTCGAATTGCCGCCGGCACGGGGAGCGTCAGCTGCGCGGGCTGCCTAGGGCTGCGCACCCACGGCTGCCATCACGGAAAAGCCCACCGCCAGGATGGCGATGGGCCGATATTCGCCTGCGATGGGCTCATATCGGGGGCTCAGATATCGGGCTGATCGAGTGCCTCGAAAATCACCCCTTCCAACGAACCGAACTCCTCTTCGATCTCGCTGATCTCAAGGCCTAAATGCCGAGCATCCAGGGCAGCTCGCGTGGTTAGGGTTCGAGCCGTTGCCTTGTCGGCAGGCAGTTCGCCCGGCAGGTGCTCGTGGATCCAGCCCTGCAGGAAATCAACGCCGCGCTCGCTCATCGATTTATCCCTTCCGTTATCTGGGGGATCATTCCCCCAGAATGACCCCAGAAGCGACGATCTGAGCCGTCAGGCTGGTGAGCCTGCCTCGCTTCACGAGCGTCGGCTTTTGGTAGATTTTCTTCATGGCGGTGCCTTTCGCGACAAATCGCTCGTCGGCAACAACGTCCGTCGCGGGGCAGCGTTCCATGGCGGGCTGTCAGGTCGCGCCAAGCACCTCCCAGGCCGAACCTCAGCTTCAGGCGGGTCCCGGACCGCCGGCTGGGGATCGACCCAGAGCAAGATCCCGAAAAGTGGAATCCGGTTTTCGGAAAAGATCATGCTCAAACTAGAAGATAGGGCTCCATCCCGATTTCCATCGGGATGGACCGGGCTCTAGCCGCGAAACCGGTTTGCCAAGCGCTTCTTGAGCCCGCGCAACGACAGGCTTCGCCTGAGGGAAAACCAGGCGATGCGCCGACGCACTTTGCGCATGGCATCGGCGTGGATTGCGTCAACGCTGCGGCTTCCGTCCCCAAGCTTCAGTGGCGGGGCGGATGATGCCGACCGGATGATGCCCTGCAGCGCCTTTGCGTGCAGATCGGCGTATCGGCCGTAATTGGCGCCCGCATCCCAGCCGGGAGGCCGCGCCAGGACGGTCGGGTTGTTGTTGATCTCGAAGGTCTGAATGCGGCCGTCGATCATGCCGTAGTCGATGCGGCCATAGTCGATCCCGGCTAGCGCGAACACCCCCTTGATCTCGGCCGCGTGCGGATTGTCAGCGACATAGGCGCGGCTTTCAGCCCTGTCCGCCTCAGTGAAGCGGGTGCTTGGAAACTTGATGTACCAGTTCTCGTTGATGAAGCAGTGCTGCGGATAAATGGTAGAACCGACCTTGTAGGCCGAATATTTGCGGAAGCGCCCATCGGCCGAGGGGGCGGCGCCATATTCGACGATCATCAGGTCCGGATCATGCCGGATAGGCTCCGGCAGGGCGGCGATTGCCACTTCCAGCGCTTGCGCGCTGTCCAACAGTCCGGTCAGCGGCGGATCGTGCCGGCTTTCCCAGCGCACGAACACCGGAAAGCGCGAAATGGCCTGGCGCTGATCGAGGCGATGGACATCGAAACCGTTGAGGCTGGCTCCGTTCAACCGCTTCAGCAGGTCGAAGCGGCCAAGCGCCTTGGCGGGGTTGTTCAGCAGCAACAGGCCGGGATCCTGGGCAGCGACGCTGTCGAACAGGTCAGTCGCCGCCTGCATCTGAATCGGCGTCAGCCTTTCGAAATCGGTAAAAATGAACGTTCCCGGCGCGACCGAGCCAAGACTGCCGGTCTCTTCATAAGGGATTATCCGCAAGACATCGCCAAGCCCATGCGGGTAATAGCCAAGGAACACACCTATCGTGTAAGCGTGCTGGCGGGTACAAAGGTAATAGACCGGGCTGAAGCCCGCGGCAACGGTCATGGCCATGACCCTGCCCGCCGGTCATAGTTCGACGGGTGGTTGTGATTCAGGGTGAGGTAACGGGGGTTATTCACAAGAAAATGCATGGAGAATTTCCATCGGCCGACCACAGCTGGCGGCAAGTACGCGCCGGTTGCTTCAATGGTTCTACAGACATCTACGCGATCTACGATGAGATGCGCCAGCAGGCGCCTGTTTGGCAGGCGCCGTGGGGCGACGTCTACGTAACGAAATACGATCTTGTTTCGGCCTGTCTTGTCAACCGGCAGCTGTCGCATGTCCCGCCGAGCGGCGAAGCCGATACCGGCCGATCAGCCATCAATGACTGGCTGATGTATCAGGAGGGACGCGCGCACGCCGCCATCCGGCAAGCCCTGCAGCAGCCCTTTGTGGGCAACGGCACGGCAGTGCTGGCGCCCGTGGTCGACGAGGCCATCGACCAGCTCGTTTCAAAGGCGGATCTGTCCGGCACGGTCGACGTCGTCGCCGCCTTCACGCGCGCGGTGCCGGAACGCATCATCGGCCGGCTGCTCGGCGTTCCAGCCGAAGACATGCCGATGCTGCGCGCCTGGTCGGCGTCGATCCGCACCATCCTCGACACTGGTTTCGATGACGCCTTCGGCTCGGCGCCGAACGCCGCCCACGAAATGTCGGCCTATTTCGCCGAGCTGTTGCGCAGCCACCTTGCCGGCTCCGTAATGCCGCCGTTGCTGGTCGGATTGCCGGCGCTGGTCGATGCCGTCGGGCTGACGGTTGCCGGCCGCAACATCGCCTTCCTGGCTTTCGCCGGGCACGAGACCACCGTGCATCTGCTTGGCAACATGCTGTTCCATCTCGCCCACGCGCCCCCCCAATGGGCTGCCTTGCGGGCCGATCCGCATCTAGTCGCCACTGCGGTTGCCGAGACCCTGCGGCTTGAAAGCCCGGTTCAGAAAATCTGCCGCTGGCCGCTGCAGCCTATCGAACTGAACAATCAGCCGATCGATAAGGAGCAGATGGTCGTCCTGCTCGTCGGCGCAGCCAATCGCGATCCGGCCCGGTTCAGCCAGGCCGAGCGCTTCGACATCAGCCGTTCGGGCAAGCAGAACCTCGCCTTCGGCCGCGGCGCCCATGTCTGCATCGGCAAGGCGCTTGCCGAAATGGAGGGAAAACGGCTGCTGGAGGCAGTGCTCCGTCGCTGGAGCAGCATCGAACCCGCCTCTGGACAGCCGACATGGATGGACAATTCGTCGATCCGCGGGCTGGAATCACTCGTCTTGCGGCTGGCTGCCTGACCGGCGCGGGGTCAAGCCCCGGTCGCCTCCAGCGCGGCGATGAGCTCACTGTCGGCCTGCCGCAACAGCACCGGCGCCTTCATCCCCGCAATGCTTATACCGCCTTTCAGGCGATGGCGTTTCAGCCGGCCATAGAGATCCTCGACCGGCGTCGCCTGGACAGGGCCAAGCTGGCCGATCCGGCGGGCATATTCGTATTGCGGGTTGGCGGCGAGTTCGGCATCGAGCTTTTCGCTCCATGCCGCAGCGGCCGGTCCGGCTTCGACGAAGAGACGGTAGTGCGGATGCGGCTCTGTTGCCGCAACGACCAGCGCATAGGCCTGCTGCCGGCCAAGCCTGATCTTACCGATGCAATGAGCGACGAATGCCTCGGTCAGCTTCTCGCCGCAGAGATCGGAGACCATGCCGGCGCGACCGACGAATTGCAGACGCGGCGTGTCGCCGTCGAAGCCGACGACCTTCACCATGTCCTGCGTGTCATAGCGATAAAGGCCGGAGCCGGTGGTGACGATCAGCCGATAGGCCTGGCCGATCTCCAGCCGCCAGGCAAAATGGCTGGTGCCGCCATCGTCGACAAATTCGAAGAAGCCGCTTCGCGCGGCAAGGATCGATCCGGGACCGTCGCCATAGGGAAATGAAACGGCGGCTTCCGTCGACATCAACCCTTTCGACTGGATGAAGGCGGCGGGGAACAGGGCCTGCAGTTCGGCGGCGAAACCTTTGCTCGAGGCATCGGTCCAGCAGCTGATCGTATCAAGCCCCGGCCAGATCGCCGACAGGTCGCCTTGCGGGCTGGAGAGCGCTTTCTCCACCGTTTCGATACGGGCGCGGAGCGCGACAGCAGGGAGCGTTGCCGCCAGCATCGAGGCCAGTTCGGGCAAAAGCGTCGCAATGTTGCGCCGCATCGCGCGCAGGATTTCGGTGAAATAGGTAGGGCTCCACACCCAGACCAGGGCAAGATCCTCGCAGGCCAGAAGATGCAGGCAGGTCTGCCGCTGCCAGCTCTCGAAATCGGCGAGCAGCCGCAGCTCCATGGGCACGGCAGACAGGGCGATCAGGCTGTCGCGCAAGGCGCCGAAATAGGCGAAAGGCACGGGGCTGCCGACCCGGTGCACGCCGATGCGCTGATCCAGCGACCGGCCGACGGGGCTGAGCGCGAAATAACTGCGGCCTCGCGTGACGCCGGGCCGGCGGCGGATCAAGTCGGCAAGCCAGGGATAAAGGCAGTCGGTGAACGATCTCAACCCGGTGTCGGTATAGGGGATGTTCTTGGAGCCGCCCGAACTGCCGCCGGTCTGCTCGATGAACCGGATCGGCTCGGTTGTCAGCACCCCATCCTCGCCGCCGATCGCCCGGCCGATGTAAGGCTGGAGCGCGGCATAGTCGGCGATCGGCACCAGATCGCGAAACGCTTCCGCCGAACGGATTTCAGCGAACCGGCGGTCCTTGCCGAACGCGGTCGAACCATTGGCACTGATGAGACCAGCCAGGGTGCCGCGCTGGGCCGTTTCGACGCCGCTCAGCCCGGCGCGGAACCCGGCGTCGGTAGCCGCGGTGAGATCGGCAATCCGCGACCAGGCGTCAATGACCATCCGCCAGGCCTTCGGCAAAGCTGGTCGCCCCGTAACGCCTCAGGTTGGCGATGTCGAATTCGGCCAGGCAGGCAAGCTCGACACCACGAAAATGCCAGGGATTGGCCTTGAGGAAGAAGGCCGCGTAGCGGTTGCGCGCGGCGGTTTCCTCGACGCCTGCCCATTCGTGCCGCAGATGCCCATGCGACTGGCCGAAATCGATCAGCCCGGTCTCGGGATTGAAATACTGTCCATAGCGCACTGCGGCGATCTCGTTGCGTATCCGCGCCAGACCGCTGGTATCTCGTCCGTCGATCGAGGGAAAGAAGTCGCGGAAAAAATTGGGCAGGATGCGGAACGTGCGGTGGCCCATCATGATGGAGAACCAGAACAGCCGGCCCTCGCCGATCCTTGCCTTGACGGCGCCGGCAGCGCGAAACCAGGCGCGCAGCAGCACCGGATCGCCCCAGCGTGAGGAATCCAGAACCGTGTCGCCGGAAAAGAGATAGTGAACCGTGTCGTCGGCAATCTCCTGGCTTCCGACGAAAATGGTCGAGAAGCCGATGATCTCGTGCCGGCGTCGGATAAGGACGACGACCTCTTTTTCAGCGAGATCGCGGTCGAACCGGTCGCGATCGGCAGCATCGTAGTATTTCTCGTAAAGGCGGAACATCTCGTCACGATCGTCTTTGCTGAGATCGCGCACCGGCATCGTTCCGGATTCGGTCGAACCGGCGTCATGCGCCACGGTTTTCCCCCGTCAATCGATGCCATGCGTGCGACATACGGGACAAGGCAGCGACACTTCAACCGAAAAATGCCTTCGATCCACGGTAAATGATCCCACCAATTGTCGGCAGGTTGCGAAGCCAATGCGGGGCGTGGCATTTGTCGATGCCGATCATTGGGATGACAAGCAGGACATGGCAAGGCCGCCAGACATCGTCCGACAACAGGCCGCGAGCGCAGGCGTCAGCCTCAACCGGGCGCTTTCCAAACTCGGCCTGTGTTCGCGCAAGCAGGCCGAGCTGCTGATCGCCGAAGGGCGCGTGCGGGTTGGCGGCAAGGTGGTGCGCGATCCGTCGCTGCGTGTCGATCTCGACCGCGACCGCATCGCTGTCGACGGCGAGCAGATCGTCGGCGAGGCAAAAGTCTACCTGATGATCAATAAGCCGCGCGGACAGGTCACCACGCGCGATGACCCGCAGGATCGTGGCACCGTCTATGACTGCCTGGTGGAACTGGAGTTGCCTTTCGTGTCGCCGGTCGGCCGCCTCGACAAGGCCAGCGAAGGCCTGTTGCTGATGACCAACGACACGCGCTGGGCCAACCGCCTGCTCGATCCGGCCTCGCATGTCGCCAAGACCTATCATGTCCAGATCGGCACCGCGCCCGACGAAGCGATGCTGGCGCGCTTTCGCGACGGAGCGATCGTCGACGGCGAACTGCTGACCGCAAGTTCGCTCGAACTGCTGCGCAGCGGCGGCCGCACTGCCTGGCTGGAAATCGTGCTCGACGAGGGCCGCAACCGCCAGATCCGCCGCCTGCTCGGGGCATTCGACATCGAGGTGCTGAGGCTGGTTCGGGTGGCGATCGGCGGTTTGCAGCTCGGCGAGCTCGCCAAGGGCAAGGCGCGGCATCTGACATCGGAGGAATTGGCGGTGCTCGCGCGTTAAGAGGCAGGCTTGCTGAGAAACACTACTTCTGGTTCCACCTGCGTATCACCGGCTCGCTCAGATCGTGCTCATAGCCGAGGATGCTGAGGCTCGCGGTATCAAGCACGAAGTGCGCACCGCCTTCGGGTGGCAGACCGAGCCAGCGCGCGGCCAGCACGCGCAGGAAATGCGAGCTTGAAAACACCAGCACATTGCCCTCGATTGCCCGCAGCCCGGCGATGATCCTGTCGGCCCTGGCACCAACATCCGCTACCGACTCGCCGTCGGGACAGCCGTCATGGAACAATTGCCAGCCGGGGCGCTGCACAAGAATCTCCTTGGTCTTAACGCCCTCATAGGCGCCATAGTCCCATTCCTGCAGGTCGTCCTTCTTGACGGCAGCAGCGCCGAAGCCGGCAAGCGTGCAGGTGCTGAAGGCTCGCTGCGACGGGCTCGACCACACCGCCTGGAAGGACAGATCCTTGAGCCGGTCCGCCACGCCGCGAGCTGCCGCCTCGCCCTTTGCCGTCAACGGTATGTCGGTGCGGCCGGTGTGTTTTCCCGAAGCGCTCCACTCCGTCTCGCCGTGACGGACGAGGTAGATTTCGGGGTACGGATTGCTCATGCGCCGGCCTTTCGGTTTTACGTCCGCACCCTACCCGGGAGGGCCCGGCCAGCGCCAGCCACGTGCAGGCGGAAAAGGAAAGGCCGCAACCGAATCGGCTGCGGCCTTGTGCTCAAACGTCAGTGCCCGGAGCGGTCAGGCGGGCTGCAGATCGCCCGACAGCGCCAAGTCGGCTTCCTCGGACAATGTGCCGGCCATGGCGGCGGCGAACTTGGTCTGGTCGAGTTCGCCTTCCCAGCGCGCCACGACAATCGTCGCCACTGCATTGCCGACGAAGTTGGTCAGCGCCCGGCATTCCGACATGAAGCGGTCGACCCCTAGGATCAGCGCCATGCCGGCAACGGGTACCGTAGGCACGACAGAGAGCGTGGCGGCCAGCGTGATAAAGCCGGCGCCGGTGATGCCGGCGGCACCCTTGGAGCTCAGCATGGCAACCAGCAGCAGCAGAATCTGGTCGCCATAGGTGAGCGGCGTATCGGTCGCCTGGGCGATGAACAGCGCCGCCAGCGTCATGTAGATGTTGGTGCCGTCGAGGTTGAAGGAATAGCCGGTCGGGATGACCAGGCCGACCACCGAGCGGTTGCAGCCGGCGCGCTCCATCTTGGCCATCAGGCCGGGAAGAGCGGCTTCCGAGGACGAGGTGCCGAGCACCAGCAGCAGCTCTTCCTTGATGTAGCGGATCAAGGCGAGGATCGAGAAGCCGTTGTACCAAGCGACAGCGCCGAGCACGACCAGCACGAAGAGCAGCGACGTCAGGTAGAAGGTGCCGATCAGAAAGGCGAGGTTGGCAATCGCGCCGATGCCGTATTTGCCGACGGTGAAGGCCATGGCGCCGAAGGCGCCGATGGGGGCGGCCTTCATCAGGATGGCGACCAGGCGGAAGATAGGCGAGGTCAGCGCCTGCAGGAAATCGACGACCGGGCGGCCGCGCTCGCCGACCAGAGCGAGAGAGATGCCGAACAGCACCGAGAAGAACAGCACCTGCAGGATGTCGCCTTGCGCGAAGGCGCCGGTGATGGTGTCGGGGATGATGTTGAGCAGGAAGCCGACGATGGTCGTGTCATGCGCCTTCTCGGTGAAGGTGGCGACCTTCGAGGGGTCGAGCGTCGCCGCATTGATGTGCATGCCGGCGCCCGGTTGGACGACGTTGGAGACGACCATGCCGACGACCAGCGCCAGGGTCGAAAAGACCAGGAAATAGATCATCGCCTTGCCGGCGACGCGGCCTACCTTTTTCAGGTCGGAAACGCCGGCAATGCCGGTCGTCACCGTCAGGAAGATGACCGGCGCGATCACCATCTTGACCAGCTTGATGAAGGCGTCGCCGAGCGGCTTCAGCGAAGCACCGAGTTCGGGATAGAAATGACCGAGCAGCACGCCGGCGGCGATCGCCGTCAGGACCTGCACGTAGAGATGACGATAAAAGGGTAGCTTGCCGCGCGGTTCGGCGGCAGCGAATGCTGGCTGCATGACGTCCTCCATGGCGCCCCGATCGAAAGCTCGACCTCCCGGGGCAGTTGTTTTCCGCAGCCTTGCGACTGCTGTATCGGTGATTGCAACTGCCGTGCCAGACTGTGCGGTATTACCGCAGCCATTGATTTTGTTGGGTATTTTTGTCGACCGAGCTGGTGCCCCGCAACCGCAAGTGCGGACATCCGCATGATCGAATTGTGCTTTGTGCGAAATCATGCACAAATAGGGGATGCTGCAACGCCCTGCCGCGGTCCTGTCGCCGACGCCCGAGCAACTCGGCAAACGCGCGCGTCGCGCCTGGCTGCTGTTTGCGGCGATCGCGCTGGTGATCGTTGCCACGGCGCTCACCGGCGCCGGCCTCTACGCGCGCCGCGCCGAGGTCGCGGCACTGGCGGCGCAAGGCCGCACCGATGCCAATCTGAAGGTAGCGTTGCTGCGCGCCGTGCTGGAAAGCCCACGGGCGCTGCCGCTGCTCTTGTCCGAGGACCAGCAGGTGCACGACGCCCTGCAGAACAAGGGCGCTGTCACGATCGACGTGCTCAACCGCAAGCTCGAAGGGCTGGTCTCCGGCACCAAGGCTTCGGTGCTTTACGTCACCGGCGTCGACGGGTTTGCGATCGCCTCCAGCAACTGGCGCGAAACAACCAGCTTCGTCGGCAACGACTATGGTTTCCGCGCCTATTTCTCCGGCGCCATGCAATCGGGAACGGCCGAATATTTTGCGCTGGGCAACATCAGCAAGCGCCCGGGCCTCTACATTTCGCGTCGCGTCGGCAATGCGGCGGCACCGCTCGGCGTCGTCGTCGTCAAGATGGAATTCGACCAGCTTGAAGCCGACTGGCATGAGGCCAACCGGCCGGCCTATGTCAGCGACGACCACGGCGTCGTGCTGATCACCAGCGTGCCGTCCTGGCGCTTCATGACCACCGCGCCGCTGACCGGCCCGGTGGCTGCCGCCATCCGGAGCAGCCAGCAATTCGGCAACGCGCCGCTGATCCCCTTGCCGATCACACGCCCCGAGGCATTGAGCCCTGACGTGTCGATGGTGCATGCGATAACACCGGGCGGCAGCGATGCCGAATATCTCAGGCTTTCGACACTGGTCCAATCGACGCCATGGCGGCTCGATTATCTCGTGCCGGTCGAAGCGCCGATCGCGGCTGCGGTGCGTGAGATGCGGCTGCTGGCGCTGGGCGTCGTGGTGCCGTTGCTGGCGCTGGCCGGCTACCTCCTGTGGCGCCGTCAGTCGGCGCAGATGCGCATCGCCGCCGAACAGGCAGCGCGCATCGAGCTCGAGCGCCGCGTCGTCGAGCGTACGCATGACCTCAGCCTGGCTCGCGACCGGCTGCAGGCCGAGATCACCGATCACCGCAGCACCGAAGCCAAGCTGCAGGTCATGCAGCAGGAATTGGTGCAGGCCAACCGTCTTGCTACCCTCGGCCAGGTTGCCGCCGGCGTCGCGCATGAGATCAACCAGCCGGTGGCGACCATCCGCGCCTATGCCGACAATGCCCGTGTGTTCCTGGAGCGCAAGCAGACCGCCTCGGCCGAGGAGAACCTTGGAGCGATTGCCGCGCTGACCGAGCGCATCGGCGGCATCACCGAAGAGTTGAAGGTCTTTGCCCGCAAGGGGCGCACGGCAGCCGAACCGGTCGAACTGCGCGGCGTCATCGAGGGCGCCGTGGTGCTGCTCAGAAGCCGCTTTGCCGGCCGGCTGGACGCGCTCGATATCACGCTGCCGCCGGTAACGCTCAAGGTGATGGGCAACCGGCTGCGGCTCGAACAGGTGCTGATCAACCTGTTCCAGAATGCGCTGGAAGCGCTGGACGGGCGCGACGGCGCCAGGGTGCAGGTGTCGGCCCAGGAGACGGCCGACGGCGTGGCGCTTGCCGTCGCCGACAATGGGCCGGGCATTTCGCCTGCCATCCTCAAGTCATTGTTCACGCCGTTCAACACCTCGAAGGAAAAAGGCCTCGGGCTCGGCCTCGTCATCTCGCAGGACATCGTCGCCGACTATGGCGGACGCATCGAGGTGGCGAGCGACCAGGCCGGCACGCGCTTTACCATTCACCTCGCCAGGGCAGCATGATGGACACCGCACCGGTCGTATTGATCGACGACGATAGCGAATTGCGGAGGGCCACGCGGCAGACGCTGGAACTCGCTGGTTTTTCCGTCTCGGCCTTTGCGGTGGCGAACGAGGCGCTGGCCGGGCTCGACGCCAATTTTCCCGGCGTGGTGGTGTCCGACATCCGCATGCCCGGCATTGACGGCCTGCAGCTCTTCGACCGCGTCTTGCAGCTTGATGCCGACATTCCGGTAATCCTGGTCACCGGGCATGGCGACATCGCGGTTGCGGTCAAGGCGATCAAGGATGGCGCCTACGACTTCATCACCAAGCCTTTCGCCGCCGACCGGCTGGCGCAAAGTGTGGCACGGGCGGCGGAAAAGCGCCGGCTGGTGATGGAGAACCGCGCCTTGCGCGAAAGCGCCGAACAGGCGCAGGACGGCCTGCCGCTGATCGGGCAGACGCTGGCGATGGAGCGATTGCGCCGGACGCTGCGGCAAATCGCCGATACCGATGTCGACGTTCTGGTGACCGGCGAGACCGGCTCCGGCAAGGAGGTGGTGGCGAGCCTGCTGCATCGCTGGAGCCGCCGCGCCAGGGGCAATTTCGTGGCGCTGAATTGCGGCGCGCTGCCGGACACGGTCATCGAAAGCGAGCTGTTCGGCCATGAGGCCGGCGCCTTCACCGGCGCACAGAAGAAGCGCATCGGCCGGATCGAGCATTCGAGCGGCGGCACGCTGTTCCTCGACGAGATCGAAAGCATGCCGGCCTCGACCCAGGTGCAGATGCTGCGGGTGCTGGAAATGCGCGAGGTGACGCCGCTCGGCACCAATGAAATCCGGCCGGTCGACCTGCGCGTCGTCGCCGCCGCCAAGGTCGATCTCGGCGACGCCAGCCGGCGCGGCGCCTTCCGCGAGGATCTCTACTACCGGCTCAATGTGGTGACGATCTCGATCCCGCCGCTGCGCGAACGCCGCGACGACGTCGCCCTGCTGTTCTTCTACTTCGCCGAGCGTGCAGCCGGCCGCTTCCGCCGGCAAATGCCAGCCGTGCCTGCCTCAGTGCACCGCCATCTGAGCCAGCACGACTGGCCGGGCAATGTGCGTGAACTCGCGCATTTCGCCGAGCGTTTCGTGCTGGGACTCGAGGAAGCGGCGCAAGCGCCACCTTCCGCCCCGGCGGAGCCGGATGACGCCAGCTCACTGCCGGAACGACTGGAACGCTATGAAGCCAATGTCATCCGCGAGGCGCTTGGCCGCAATGACGGCGATGTCCGGCGCACGATTGAAGCGCTCGGCATTCCGCGCAAGACCTTCTACGACAAGCTGCAGCGGCACCGCATCGTGCGCAGCGATTTTTCCAGGTAATTCATTTTCCAGGTATTCAGGCGTGTGGACCCGAAAGCAGGGTAGATTTTGTGAACCGGCGCAAAAAAACCGTGGCAAGTCGGCATCAGAAAGTGTTGAAGACCGCATCGGCGGCCTTCGGCACGGCGCGATCCGGTTGCGCTCGGCAGATGTTGATGATTTGTTGCCGGTCAGCGGAGAATGAATGATGCGAGAACCTGTCGGTCAAGATGAATATGGATCGACCAACCCGTTCGATCCGGACGATCTGACGAATTTGAACGCGATCGGCCCGGCCATGGGCGGCGGCAACGACTTCGAGAAATACGCCGTTGCCGTGATCATCGTCTTCGGCGCGCTGATCATTGGCGGGCTGATGGCCGCTTCCATGACCTTTGGTCACCGGAACGGCTTCCTGTTTGCGCTTGGCGGCGCAACCGCGGCCTGGATATCGGGCAATGCGCTGCTCCTCGACCGTCCCCGCATCTACGCGGCGTTCGTCGTGATCGCGGCGCTGATGCTCGTCGGGTCGACGCTTACGCTCGTCCTCTGATCAATCTCTTGTTTTGATCAGTAGCCAATCGCCTCGCCGGATGCGGCGCGGCTGTCGATGGCGCCGTTGTAGCGGGCGCCGCCGCCCTTCTCGATTTCCGCCAGGCTCTTGCCGCCGACAAGAATGCCGGCCGCCTGACCCCAGGTAGAATCCGCGAGATCGAGGTGGTAGCCCATGCCGGCCAGCAGTTTTTCAGTGTCGGGCGACAGGCCGAACGGTTCGACATAGATCGTGTCGGGCAGCCATTGATGGTGGATGCGCGATGCGTCGATCGCCTCCTGGATGTTCATGCCGTGGTCGATGACGTTGACGATGGCTTCCAGCGTGATGGTGATGATGCGCGAGCCGCCGGGGCTGCCGATAACCATGAACGGCTTGCCGTCCTTGGCGACGATGGTCGGGCTCATCGAAGACAGCGGCGTCTTCTTCGGCTGGATGGCATTGGCCTCTCCCTGGACGAGACCGTAGAGGTTGGGCACGCCGGGCTTCTGGGTGAAATCATCCATCTCGTTGTTGAGCAGGATGCCGGTGCCGTCGGCGACCACGCCGGCGCCGAACGAACCGTTCAGCGTATAGGTGACCGCGACCGCATTGCCGTCATCGTCGATGATCGAATAGTGCGTCGTTTCCTTCGACTCGCCGAAGCCCTTCGGCATCAAATCCTGCGAGACGCCGGCGCGGAACGGGTCGATCTTGTCGCGGGTCTCCTTGGCGTAACCCTTGTCGAGCAGTTTCGAGACCGGATTGTCGACGAAATCGGGATCGCCGAGCGCCGAGTTGCGGTCCACATAGGCGTAACGCATCGCCTCGACCATGACATGCACCGTCTCGGCCGAGCCGGCGCCAAGATAGGACAGCGGGTAGCCCTCCAGCACGTTGAGGATTTCGCAGATGATGACGCCGCCGGAGCTTGGCGGCGGCGAGGACGTGATCTCATAGCCCCGATAGGTGCAGCTCACCGGTTGCAACTCGCGTACCTTATATTGCTCGAAGTCTGAGTTGGCCAGAATGCCGCCCTTGGCGCCGCTCGCCTTGACGATGGCGTCGGCGATGGCGCCTTTGTAGAAGGCGTCGGCGCCTTTTTCGGAGATGGCGGCGAGCGAGGCTGCAAGATCGGGCTGGAGGAGACGCTCGCCGGCGCCATAGGGTTTGCCGT
Organism: Mesorhizobium sp. C372A; assembly: GCF_030323245.1. Classification (NCBI taxonomy): domain Bacteria; kingdom Pseudomonadati; phylum Pseudomonadota; class Alphaproteobacteria; order Hyphomicrobiales; family Phyllobacteriaceae; genus Mesorhizobium; species Mesorhizobium sp. C372A. The sequence goes on from NZ_CP100475.1 coordinate 556,918, forward strand.
CCGGCTTCAGGAAGATGGCGGCGGCGGCAGGGTCCTTCGCCAGCCGTGCGGCATTGCTTGCGAATGAAGCAGCGTCGCCCTGGTCGAGGATGAAGCCATCCTTGGCATAGGCAATTGCCGGCGCCATCAAATCCTGGCGTGGCAGCGTGCCATATTTTTCACGAGCCATCTCGAACCCTGCCACGGAACCCGGTACGCCGACCGCGAGGTAGCCATCAAGGCTGGCGCCCTTCACCGGATTGCCGTCCTTGTCGAGATACATGGTCTTGGTTGCCGCCAGCGGCGCGCGCTCGCGGAAATCGAGGAAGGTCGATTTGCCGTCCTTGAAGCGGATGGTCATGAACCCGCCACCGCCGATATTGCCGGCATTAGGGTAGACGACGGCGAGCGCATAGCCGACGGCGACCGCCGCATCGACGGCATTGCCGCCCTTCTTCAGCACCTCGACGCCGGCTTCCGACGCCAGATGCTGGGCGGTGACGACCATGCCGTGCTCGCCCTTCGCAGGTTGAGGCGATGCGGCATGGAGCGCGCCGGATGGCGCGAGCGCAATTGCGAGCGAAAGGGTGACGCCAATCAGCGTCCGGCGGGTCAAGGGCATGGCGGTGCTCCAAGTGCGGTGTGCCTAGAAGAGCTACATGGAGCGGCCGAGTCCATCATCAATATGAGCTAACACATATTGGTGTTCGCCTGGCAGAGGCAAGCTAATCTCCCCCCGTGGTGGAGATTAGCCAATCTCAAACAATCCCGCCTGACCCGCCCACAACCGCCGGCCGTTCCGCCGCGACCTTCGCCCGGTAGCCCGCCGCGCGATATGCGGCGACTGGATCAATGGCGCCGCCTGTGTTCAGCCGCGCCATGGCAAGGATCGGCTCGACATCGGTGCGGTAGGCAGCTTTTAGCGTCTGCGTCGCCATCAGCGCATCATTGCCGTCTTGGAAACCCTCGAGCGCCTTGCGGTCGACCAGCAGCGCCTGCGCATAGGCGCGCTGCACCTCGACTGCCGACAGCATCAGGCTTTCGATCGGGTCGGTGACGTTGTGGCTCTGGTCGAGCATGTGAGCGGGATCGAAACCCTCGGCGCCGGAAAGCTCGGCATCAACCAGTTCGTTGAAGACCAGGAACAGCCGATAGGGATCGATCGAGCCGGCATCGAGATCGTCGTCGCCATACTTCGAATCGTTGAAATGGAAGCCGCCGAGTTTCTTGAACTGGATCAGCCGCGACACGATCATCTCGATGTTGACATTGGGCGCATGGTGGCCCAGGTCGACCAGGCAGTAGGCCTTGTTGCCCAGCTCCTTGGATATGAGGTAGTTAGTGCCCCAGTCCTGCACGACCGTCGAATAGAAGGCCGGCTCGTACATTTTGTGTTCGGTGAACAGCTTCCAGTCGGCGGGCAGTCCGGCATAGATCTCCTTCATCGCGTCGAGATAGCGCTCGAAGACTTTGGCGAAATTGACCTGGCCGGGGAAATTCGAGCCGTCGCCTATCCACACCGTCAGCGCTTTGGAACCAAGCGTCTTGCCGATCTCGATGCATTCCAGATTGTGCTCGACTGCCTGCCGGCGCGTGCCGGCATCGGCATGCGACAGCGACCCGAACTTGTAGGACAGTTTTTGGTCCCTGGCATCCGAGAAGGTGTTGGAATTCATGGCGTCGAAGCCGAGGCCGAAGCGCGAGGCCGCCTGCTTCAGCCGGTTCGGATCGGTCTTGTCCCACGGTATATGCAGCGAGACGGTCGGCGTCGCCTGCGTCAGTTGGCTGATGACGGCGCAGTCCTCGATCTTGTCGAAAATGTCGCGCGGCTCGCCGGCGCCGGGAAAACGGGCAAACCGCGTGCCGCCTGTGCCGACGCCCCAGGACGGAATGGCGACGGCGAATTTCTCGACCTTGTCGCGGATGGCATCGATGGCGATGCCGCGGCGGTCGAGGCGTTCGGCGAGAGAGGCGTAGTCGCGCTCGAGGTCGGGTTTGCGCTGGGCGTTGTGGCTGGAGACGAGATCGGCGGCGATGATGGTTTCGGACAAGTGCTATTCCTCCCAATGCGTTCAGTCAGCGCTGCCCCTCATCCGGCCCTTCGGGCCACCTTCTCCCCTTATAGTGACGGGGAGAAGAGACGCGCTCCGCTCTTAACTCAGCGCGTAAAGCTCTGCGCGTTGCCGGCGTCGACGTTGATGATGTTGCCGGTGGATTTGGCCGACATGTCGGAGGCGAAGAAATAAATCGCTTCGGCAATGTCTTCGGGGAACACCGAGCGCTTCAGCATCGAGCGCGAGCGGTAGTGTTCTTCCAGATCGTCGGTCGACATCTTGTAGGCGGCGGCGCGCTGTTCCTTCCACTCGCCGGTCCAGATTTTCGAGCCGCGCAGCACGGCGTCCGGATTGACGACATTGACCCGGATCTGGGCTTCCGCGCCTTCCAGCGCCAGGCAGCGGGCGAGATGGATTTCAGCCGCCTTGGCGGTGCAATAGGCGGCGGCGTTGGGTGACGCGGCAAGACCGTTCTTGGAGGCGACGAAGACGGCATTGCCGCCGATCTTCTGGGCCCGGAACAGCCGGAAGGCTTCGCGCGAGACCAGGAAATAGCCGGTCGACAATATGTCCATGTTCTTGTTCCACAGCGCCAGCGTCGTCTCCTCGATCGGCGCCGAGGAGGCGAGACCGGCATTGGAGACGAGAATATCAATGCCGCCGAACTCGACGGCTGTTTCGGCAAAGCCGGAGACGACCTGCTCCTCCGCGGTGACGTTGATCAGCACCGGACGGACGAAGTCCTTGCCATAGGCTTTCGCCAGTTCGTCGTTGGCGTTGGCAAGTGCGGTCTCGTCGATATCGGCCAGCACGACGCAGGCGCCTTCGCGCAGCAGGCGATTGGCGGTGGCGCGGCCGATGCCGCCGGCGCCGCCGGTGACCAGCGCGATTTGGCCGGCGAGCGACTTCGGCTTCGGCATGCGCTGCAGCTTCAAATCCTCGAGCAGCCAGTATTCGATGTCGAAGGCCTCCTGCGCCGGCAGGCCGACATAGGACGAAACGGTCGAGGCCCCGCGCATGACATTGATGGCGTTGACGTAGAATTCGCCAGAGATGCGGGCGGTGGCCTTGTCGCCGGCGAAGGTGAACATGCCGACGCCGGGCATCAGGTAGACCACGGCGTTGGGGTCACGGATCGGGGGCGAGTCCGGATGCTTGCAGCTGTCGTAATAGGCCTGGTAGCCGACACGGTACTCAGCAATATCGTCGGCGAGTCGGGCGATAACGGCTTCGACGTCGGGCTTCGCTGGGTCGAACTCGATAACCAGCGGGCGAATTTTTGTGCGCAGGAAATGATCCGGGCATGAAGTGCCGAGCGCCGCCAGCGGGCGCAAATCCCTGGAGTTGACGAATTCGAGCACGGCGGCGGAATCGTCGAAATGGCCGAGCTTGTGGCTCTTCTCCGAAATCAGGCCGCGAATCCTCGGCATCAGTCTCGCCGCGATGGCGCGGCGCTCAGCGGCGTCGAGCGATTTGACGGCTTCGCCGCCGAAGATGGCGAGACCCTCGGAGCGGCGCTCGAACCACTCGATCGCCTGGTTGATGACCGAGATCGTCGTCTCATAGCACTCCTTGGGTGTGTCGCCCCAGGTGAACAGGCCGTGGCTTTCGAGGATGACGCCCTTGGCTTCGGGGTGTTCGACGCAGAATTTCTCCAGCCAGAGGCCAAGTTCGAAGCCCGGCCGCTTCCACGGCAGCCAGCCGATGGCGTCACCGAAGATCTCCTTGGTCAACGCCTTGGAATCCTTGGCCGCGGCAATCGCGATAATGGCATCGGGATGCATGTGATCGACGAACGGCTTCGGCACATAGGCGTGCAGCGGCGTGTCGATCGAGGCCGCGCGCGGGTTGAGATTGAAGGTGCAGTGGGGAAGATAGCCCACCATCTCGTCCTCATGCGCGACGCCGCGATAAAGGCCTTTCAGCGCCTGCAGTTTGTCCATGTAAAGCGTGGCGAAACCGTCCAGCTTGATCGAGGCGCTGTCGCCGCCCGAGCCCTTGACCCATAGCACTTCGACTTCGGCGCCGGAGAGCGGGTCCTTCTGCCGGATCTTGGACGAGGTGTTGCCGCCGCCATAATTGGTGACACGCTTGTCGGAGCCGAGCGTGTTGGAGCGATAGACCAGAAGCTCAGGCTCGCTCAGCCCCTTGGCTTTAGCATCGTCCCAAAGGTTGGCAAGGCGCGAGCCGGAGCGCTTGTCGAGCATGATTATCCTCCCTGGACGCAAAAGGCGCGGTCCATTTTGCCGGAAATGTCTACGCAAGCATCTCGGTTGTCAATCATAAACGATCAAGATCGATCATATTGCACTGCACAATGAAATTATATGAGCGGAAATGATTGACACTGGTGGTTTTCTAGTGCCTCATGACCATGCAGGGAGGAACCATGCACGAAAAAGAGCGCCACAGGATCATTCTGTCCGCCGTCCAGGAAAAGCCTGTGGTGACGGTGCAGGAGATGGTCGACCTGACGGACTCCTCCGAGGCGACGATCCGGCGCGATATCGCGGCTCTTCATGTGCAAAAGCGCCTGCGTCGCGTGCGTGGCGGCGCCGAGGCGATCTCGCCACCGCAGTTCATCGGCCTCGCCGGCCGGCCCTTTTCCGTCAACGAAACGCTTAACGCTTCGCAGAAGCGCGCGATTGCGCGCGAAGCGGTGGAGCTGTGCAAGGACGGCGAACCGATCATCATCAATGGCGGCACCACCACCTTCCAGATGGTGCATTTCCTGACCGGACGCCGCATGCCGATCTTCACCAATTCGTTCCCCATCGCCGAGCACCTGCTCAAGCATTCGAAGAACACCGTCATGCTGTCGGGCGGCACCATCTACCGCGAGCAGAACATCATCCTCTCGCCCTTCGACAATGACGTGACGCGTAATTTCTACGCGCGCCGCATGTTCATGGGCGCTCAAGGGCTCGGGCCTCTTGGCCTGATGGAAGGCGACCCGCTGCTGATCCAGGCGGAGCAGAAACTGATCGACCAGGCCGACGAACTGGTGGTGCTGGTCGACTCATCGAAATTCCGCCAGCGCTCGAGCCTGATCCTGTGCGGGCTCAAGCGCATCGCCACCGTCATCACCGATGACGGCATCGAGGATCGCGAAGCCAACATGCTGGACGCCGCGGGTGTGACGCTGATCGTCGCCCGCAAGTCGGCAAAGGAAGAATCCTCGCTGCAGGCCTGAGGCCAACCGCAGCGACGATGGAATGCAACGCTCAAGGGAGGAAATACGATGAGCTTTCTGAAGAAATTGATGGTGACGGCCGCGTTCTCGGCCGCCATGTTCGTGAATGCCGCCTATGCCGAGAACGTCAAGATCGCGCTGGTGGTGAAGTCGCTCGGCAACGGCTTCTTCGACGCCGCCAATAAGGGCGCCGAAGAGGCGGCCAAGGAACTCGGCGATGTCGACATCATCTACACCGGCCCGACCAAGGCGACCGCCGAAGCGCAGATCGAAGTGGTCAATTCGCTGATCGCGCAGAAGGTCAACGCCATTGCGATTTCGGCCAATGACGCCGACGCGCTGGTGCCGGTGCTGAAGAAGGCCATGGAGCGTGGCATCACCGTCATCTCGTGGGATTCGGGCGTCGCCAAGGAAGGCCGCCAGCTGCATCTCAACCCGTCCGACACCGGCCTGATCGGCGAGACCATCATCAAGCTGGCCGCCGACTATCTGCCGGAAGGCGGCGAAGTCGCCATTCTGTCGGCTTCGTCGACCGCGACCAACCAGAACGCCTGGATCGACGCGGCCAAGAAGATCCTGCCGGAGAAATTCCCCAAGATCAAACTCGTCGCCACCGTCTACGGCGATGACGATTCGGCCAAGAGCACCGACGAAGCCAAGGGCCTGCTGAAATCCTATCCGAACCTCAAGGCGATCATCGCGCCGACCACCGTCGGCGTCGTTGCCGCTGCCCAGGTCGTCACCGACGCGAACCTGATCGGCAAGGTCAATGTCACGGGTCTGGCGCTGCCGTCGGAGTTCAAGAAGTTCATCGACAACGGTTCCAGCCAGGCGGTTGCCCTCTGGAATCCGATCGACCTCGGCTACTCCGCCGTCTACCTCGCTCATGATCTGGCGGTGAAGAAGGAAGAGGCAAAGCCGGGCGCAACGCTGTCGATCGGCCGCGTCGGCAAGGTCACGCTCGATGACAGCAACTCGGCTGCGATGGCTCCGCCCTTCCAGTTCGACAAGTCCAACATCGAAAAGTTCTCCAAGATCTATTGATCTCGGACGTCTCGGACCAAGCGCGGCGGGACCAAAATCCCGCCGCGACTTTAAACGGACCTTGTTTCAGGGCTTGATACGGATATGGACACGACAGCCCAGCACGGCATTGCGAAGGAGGAGCCCACGGGTCCTGCCCCGCGCCTGACGCTGTCCGGCGTCTCCAAAAGCTTTCCCGGCGTGCGCGCGCTGCACAATGTCAGCCTGTCGCTTTACCCCGGCCAGGTTACGGCGCTGATCGGTGAAAACGGTGCCGGCAAGTCGACGCTGGTCAAGATCATGACCGGCATCTACCAGCCCGACGCCGGCACGATCAGCATTGACGGCCAGGCCGTCACCCTGCCCAGCGCGCATGCCGCCTTCGGCCACGGCGTCACCGCCATTCATCAGGAAACCGTGCTGTTCGACGATCTGAGCGTCGCCGAAAACATTTTTCTCGGCCATGCGCCGCGCACGCGGCTAGGCACCATCGACTGGCGCACCATGCGAAAACACGCGCGCGAAGTGCTCGACACCATGCATGCCGGCCATATCGACGCCGATGCGCGGCTGAAAGACCTCGGCATCGCCAACAAGCATCTGGTAGCGGTTGCTCGCGCGATGTCGATCGATGCGCAGATCGTCATCATGGATGAGCCGACCGCAGCCCTTTCGATGAAGGAGATCGAGGAGCTTTTCCTGCTGATCGAATTCCTCAAGGAGGAAGGCAAGGCGATCCTGTTCATCAGCCACAAGTTCGACGAGATCTATCGGATCGCCGATCGCTACACCGTGTTCCGCGACGGCGAGATGGTTGGCGAGGGCCTTATCAAGGATACCGGCCAGAGCCAGATCGTGCGCATGATGGTCGGCCGCTCGGTCGATCACATCTTTCCGCAACGCAAGGCCGAGATCGGCGCGCCGGTGCTGTCGGTCGCTGGCCTTTCGCACCCGACCGAATTCAACGACATCGGCTTCGAACTGCACAAGGGCGAGATCCTCGGTTTCTACGGCCTTGTCGGCGCCGGGCGGTCAGAGGTGATGCAGGCGATATCGGGCATCACCCGCATATCGGGTGGAACGATCACGCTGGAAGGCAAGACGATCACGCCGAAATCGGCGGCGGATTCCATCGAAGCCGGCATCGTCTACGTGCCGGAGGAACGCGGCAAGCAGGGCGTGGTGATCGGCCTGCCGATCTTCCAAAACGTCTCGCTTCCCTCGCTCAAGCGCACCTCCAAATCCGGCCTGCTGCGATTGTCGGACGAATTCGCGCTCGCCCGCTCCTACACCGAGCGGCTAGACCTGCGCGCCTCGTCGCTGAGCCAGGATGTCGGCACGCTGTCGGGCGGCAACCAGCAGAAGATCGTCATCGCCAAATGGCTGGCGACGGCGCCCAAGGTGATCATCCTGGATGAGCCGACCAAGGGCATCGACATCGGCTCCAAGGCCGCCGTCCACGGCTTCATGGCCGAGCTCGTCGCGCAGGGCCTGTCGGTGATCATGGTGTCGTCGGAACTGCCGGAGATTCTGGGCATGTCCGACCGCGTCGTCGTCATGCGCGAAGGGCTGGTTGCGGCGGTCTACGATAATAAGGGGCTGGACGCCGAAACGCTGGTCCGGACGGCAGCGGGGATCGCGGCATGAAGGCTCTCCTGAAATTCCGCGAGATCTGGCTGGCAGCGGCGATCGTCGCTTTGATTGCTCTGATCTCGACGCGCTTCCCGGCCTTTGCCGACCCCGGCAATCTCGCCCAGGTGTTCAACGACACCTCGATCCTGATGATCCTGGCGCTGGGACAGATGGTCGTCATCCTGACCCGCTCGATCGACCTGTCGATGGCCTCCAACCTGTGCTTCACCGGCATGGTGGTGGCGATGCTGAACGCCGCGCATCCGGCGATCCCGATCCCGCTGCTGATCGTCATTGCGCTGGCCGTCGGACTGGTGCTCGGCGCCATCAACGGCCTGCTGGTGTGGCGGCTGAACATCCCTTCGATCGTGGTGACATTGGGCACGCTCACCATCTATCGCGGCGCCACCTTCGTCCTGTCCGGCGGCGCATGGGTCAATGCCGACAAGATGAGCCCTGAGTTCATCGGCTTCCAGCGCGCAGCTTTCCTGGGCATTCCGGTTCTGTCCTGGATCGCCATACTGGTCATCGCGCTGTTCTTCGTGGTGATGACGCGAACCGCGCTTGGCCGTTCGATCTATGCCATCGGCGTCAACCCGACGGCGTCGGTCTATGCCGGCATCGATGTCGGCCGAACCAAATTCATCGTCTTCTGCATTTCCGGCATGATCGGCGGGCTCGCCGGTTATCTCTGGATTTCTCGTTATGTCATCGCCTCGGTCGAGGTCGCCAACGGCTATGAACTCAACATCATCGCCGCCTGCGTCATCGGCGGCATTTCGATTGCCGGCGGCATCGGCTCGGTCGGGGGCGCGGTGTTAGGGGCGCTGTTCCTCGGCATCATTTCCAACGCGCTGCCCGTCATCAACATCTCGCCCTTCTGGCAGATGGCGATTTCAGGCAGCGCCATCATCCTGGCCGTCGTGCTCAACGCGCGTGGCGAACGTCAGCAGGGGCGGATTATCCTGAGGAAAGCGGAAGCGGCATGACCGACACCCCCGCCCCGCGCCACATTCCCGACCGGCTCGACAAGCCGCTCTCCTCGGCGATCTTTTCCTGGGAGGCGCTGCTGGTCGTCGTGGCGGTCGCCATCTTCGCCATCAACAGTTTCGCCTCGCCCTATTTCCTCGACGCCTACTCCCTGTCGGATCTGACTTTCAATTTCACCGAGAAAGGCCTGATCGCCTTCGCGATGGCGCTGCTGATCATTTCGGGCGAGATCGACCTGTCGGTCGCCGCCATCATCGCGCTCGCCTCGACCATGATGGGCATGGCTGTGCAGGCCGGCGCCGACACGCCGGTGCTGGTGGCTATCGGCATCGTCGTCGGGCTCGGTTGCGGCGCCTTCAACGGGCTCCTGGTGACAAGGCTCGGCCTGCCCTCCATCGTCGTCACCATCGGCACGATGAGCCTGTTTCGCGGCATCGCCTTCATCATCCTGGGCGATCAGGCCTACAAAGGCTATCCCGAGAGTTTTGCTTTCTTGGGCCAGGGTTACGTCTGGTGGGTGGTGTCGTTCGAACTGGTGCTCTTCCTCCTCGCGGCCGTCGCCTACTGGTTCCTGCTGCATCGCACCAGCTTCGGCCGCCGTGTCTTTGCCATCGGCAACAATCCGGTCGCGGCACAGTTTTCCGGCGTTCGCGTCGGCCGCATCAAATTCATCCTGTTTTGCATGACCGGACTGATGGCGGGCATCGCCTCGGTGCTGATCACCTCGCGGCTCGGCTCGACGCGGCCGTCCATCGCGCAGGGCTACGAGCTTGAGGTCATCACCATGGTGGTGCTGGGCGGCGTCAGCATTCTGGGCGGCTCCGGCAGCATTGTTGGCGTCGTGCTCGCCGCCTTTATCATGGGGCTGGTGACCTTCGGCCTCGGCCTGCTCAACGTGCCCGGCATCGTCATGTCGATCTTCATCGGCCTGCTCTTGATCTTCGTCATCGCGCTGCCGATCGTCTGGCGACAGCTGCGTGGTAACAGCTGATGCCTGAGAAATACGCCTTCAAGATGCAGCTCAAACCCGGCATGAAAGCCGAGTACAAAAAGCGCCACGATGAGATCTGGCCGTCGCTGGTGGCGCTGCTGAGAGAGGCCGGCGTCGCCGATTATTCGATCCATCTCGATGAAGACACCAACATCCTGTTCGGCGTGCTGTGGCGGCGGGACGACCATGGCATGGCCGACCTGCCGAAGCATCCGGTGATGCAGCGCTGGTGGGCGCACATGGCCGACATCATGGAGACCAGGCCGGACAACCAACCGGTGGCCATCCCCCTGGAAACAATGTTCCATATGGCATGAGTGCGCTGCGCCACATCGCCGTCATCGACATCGGCAAGACCAACGCCAAGGTGGCGCTGGTCGATCTCGTCACGCTGAGCGAGGTGGGGTTGCGCCGCATGGCGAACGCGCCGCTGCGACAAGCGCCCTATCCGCATCACGATGTCGAGGCGCTGTGGACGTTTATCCTCAACAGCCTTGCCAGCCTCGACCGCGAACAGCGTATCGACGCGATTTCGATCACCACGCATGGTGCGACCGGCGTGCTGGTCGACGCCTCGGGCGAGCTGGTGCTGCCTGTCCTAGACTATGAGTTCGATGGCCCCGACAGGTTGGCGGCGGAGTATGATGCTGTTCGTCCGCCCTTCGCCGAAACCGGTACACCGCGCCTGCCGGTCGGTCTCAATCTCGGCGCGCAATTCTTCTGGCTTGAGAAGCGTTTCCCCACCGAATTCGCCAAGGCCGCCGCGATGCTGATGTATCCGCAATACTGGGCGCTGCGCCTGACCGGCGTTGCCGCCAACGAGGTGACCTCGCTCGGCTGCCACACCGATCTGTGGAGCCCTTGGGAGGCGGACTTTTCCTCGATGGTCGACAGGCTGGATTGGCGCAGGCTGATGGCATCGGTGCGGTCGGCCAGGGGCCAGCTCGGCCCGATCCTGCCGGCGCTTGCCGCGCGCACCGGGCTCGATCCGCAGACCCCGGTTTTCTGCGGACTGCACGATTCCAACGCCTCCCTATTGCCGCATCTTCTGTCCGACGAGCCGCCCTTCTCGGTCGTCTCGACCGGCACCTGGGTGGTATCGATGGCGGTCGGCGGCAGAGAGATTGCGCTCGATGCTGCGCGCGACACGCTGGTCAATGTCAGCGCGCTGGGCGACCCCGTGCCCTCGGCGCGTTTCATGGGTGGCCGTGAGTTTTCCCAGCTGACCAACGACAAGCCGCAGGACTGCAGCGGCAGCGAGGTGCTGGCCGTTCTGACAAAAAAGATGCTGCTTTTGCCTTCTACCCAGCAGGGATCAGGACCGTTCCCGCACCATGCCGCGGAATGGCTTGATGCCGAGGGCATCAGCAAAGGCGAGCGGTTCGCCGCCATTTCCTTCTATCTGGCACTGATGACGGCGACCTGCCTCGAGCTGATCGGCGCCGACGGCCCGACCACCGTGGAAGGACCGTTTGCTCGCAACCGGCTCTTTGTCGGCATGCTGGCGGCAGCGACCGCGCGCATCGTCATCGCCTCCGAGGCGGCCACCGGCACCAGCATCGGCGCGGCACTGCTCGCATCCGATCAGCCAGTGACGCACGGCAAGGGCGAAAGAATTGAGCCGCAGACCGACCCGGTCTGGGCGGCCTATGTCACCGCGTGGCGCGCGGCAGTCGACGCGCAAGGCTGATCACAAAATCCGCTTCCCAAAGGCCGACATGACGAAGTTGACGGCGTCGGCGCCGATCCGCGGCTCCAGACCGGCGGTCAGCCCGGAAACATCCATCGACAGCAGACCGCCGGACAGCGAGATCGCCTCCATCGCCTGATGCGTCTCGCGCACCGTCAGCCCGCCCGAGCCCGCAGCCCAGCCGGTAAATTCGGTCGCCGTCGGCGAATAGCTGACGTGAAAGCCCTGCGTGCCCGACGTCGCGATGCGGATCGCCTCATGCATGAGGTCGCGCATGCCCATGGCGTCGATGTCGGTCATGGTGAAGGCCGAGACACGCGAATCCTTGAGCACCCTTGCCTCCGCCGGATCGGCATGGCGCAGGCCCACGATGACGATATTTTCCGGCGACAGCTGCGGCTGCAGCGCGCCGGGCTTGTGGTCGAGACCGAGCGCGCGGGCCAGCACCGAGACTTCAGGCATGTCTTCGGCCTCCTCGTCCTCGGGCATCAGGGCGGCGAGGGAATCGATCCAGATCAGGCCAAAGGAATGCGTCGCCCGCGCCGTTGCGGTCAGCGCCTTGTGGGCGATACGGCGATCTGCGCCGGCGGCGAGACGGACGAGGCCCGAGGGCGGCCGCTCGACGTCGGCGAGTTCGACCACGTCGAAATTCATTGCCTCCAGCCGCGCGCCGGTTCCCTCGCGGGCGATAATCCCGCCGGCTTCCGGTTCGGCCGAGATCGACACCATCTTGCGGCCGGAGAAATCCGCGACGTCGTGCATCGGCGCCTTCTCGACATATTCCGAGGTCATCGCCAGAAGCATGGCGCCATAATTCATGCGGAAGGCGACGCGGTCGCCGACGGTGGGTCGCGGATCGGCATCCTGCACATCGAGCAGCAGATGGTCGCTGGAAGCGCCGAGCACCCTCACCCCTTTGGCGATCGGCGTCAGCCCTTCCACCAGCACGTCCTCGCGGCCTATATTGGCGATGGCGCGCAGCCGGTCGCCCTCGTCGGCAAAGACCGGCTGGTTGCCGAAGGCGTCGTAGCCGGATGTGCCGATCGGCCGCGAAGGCTTGAGTTTGACCTCGATGATGTCGCTGGTCAGCCGGCAGGCATCGGGTTCGAGTTCGGGCCACGGCACGTCGCGAAAGGTTTCGACACCGCCTTGCAGGATCGCCTCGCCCACGCGCAGATTGTTGATGCCGGGCGGCAGCTTGCCTTCGAGCAGCAGCGTCAGCGATGACGAGGCGCCGCCGGAAATGAAGTCGAGGCTTTTGCCGGACAGGCGCTCAGTCTTGTAGGCATGGGCGACGAGTTGGCCAAGGTTCTCCGGGGTCGGCATTATGGCGCCGAAGCAGCCGAGATTGGTGCCGATGCCGGCGATGCGCACGCCCTTGAATTCCAGGATCTGCTCGACGGTGGGGATCAGGTCGCTTGGCCAGATGCCTTCGCGGAGATCGCCGAGATCGATCATCAGCATGATGTCGTGGACGCGGCCCATGCGCTCGGCAATGCGCGATATCTCGCGGATGGTGGTCAGTTCCGACTGCAGGCTGATGTCGACGGTGCGCACGACCTCCTCGACGCGCGCCATGGGCGGGCTGCGCAGCAGCATGACCGGCGCATTGATGCCGCTGTCGCGCAGCCGCCGAATGTTCTCAAAACGCGATTCCGCGATGCCGGCAACACCGCCGCGCAGCATGGCCCGCGCCACCTGCGGCATGCCGCATGTGCCCTTGGTGACACCGAATACCTTGATATCAGACAATGCGCAGCGTTCGACGATGGTGCGGGCGTTGCGCTCGATGCGGCCAAGGTCGATAGCGACTTGCGGTCCCGACATTTCGTCACTCAGGGTTTGTAGAATCTGTCAGTCAGATGCATCTTCCAGATCGTCGTACGATATTTGTCAAACTTTGCGCAGTGACGGTCTCAATGTTGGAAACCAGAGCAATTGTATGTGGGCACGTCTTTCGATCGGAGAGGCCGGTGACGCTGGTCGTTCATCATTTCGATGGTGAGTGGCAACTGACCTGCGGCGAACATGATCACCCCGCGGACTGCGGAGGTTTCGAAGTTATCGGTCTCGGCCATTTGACCGCCAGGCAGGAAAACTTGGCACAGATTGGCCAGCTTGAGCGCGGATGGCTTGCCGAATGGGTGCACGACGAATGGACTCCATGCCAACACGACGACTAGAGCTCCCTCAGTTCCCGTAGACCAGCCCTTGCGGGTCGATCTCCGGCTTGCGGCCGGCGACGAGGTCGGCCAGGAACTTGCCCGAGCCGCAGGCCATGGTCCAGCCGACATGGCCGTGGCCGGTGTCGAGGTAAAGGTTCTTGTATTTCGCCTTGCCGATGACCGGCACCGAGTTGGGCATCATCGGCCGCAGACCTGCCCACAACAGCGCCTTCTTCTCGTCGAAAGCGCCAGGGAAAAGGTCTTTGCCGGTGCTCAGCATGGACTTGAAGTCGCTGGGCTTGAAGCTGCGGTCGAAGCCGGTGAACTCGGCTGTCGAGGACATGCGCAGGCGGTTTCCGAGCCTGGAGTAGCCAACCAGCCGGTCCTCGTCGGCGCCGCCCATGGTCGGTCCCTTGCTCTCGTCCTCCAGCGGGATGGTCGCGCTATAGCCTTTAACCGGATAGACGGGCAGGTCGATACCGTAGCGGCGACCGATCAGGCCGCTCTCGGGGCCCATGGCGATGACGACGGCGTCGCCCGTCACCGGGCCGGCCGATGTCATGACCGCACGTACCCAGTCGCCCTCTATGTCGAGCCCCTCGACCGTGGTGTCGAACAGGAATCTGACGCCAAGCTTTTCGGCAGCATAGGCGGCGAGCCCGTCGACGAATATCCTGGAATCCCCGGTCTGGTCGATCGGCGAATAAACGCCGCCGGCGATCTTTTCCTTCACGCCCGCGAGCCCGGGCTCAAGTTCGACCAGCCGGTCGCGGCCCACGATCTCGATCGGCAGGCCATGCTTCGCCAGAAACTGGTAGTTGTCGGTGCCGGTGTCGAGGCTGTGCTGCGAGCGGAAGAAATAAAGAATGCCCTTCTTGCGCTCGTCATAGTGGATGCCGGTGGCGTCGGAGAGCGCGTTGATGCAGTCGCGCGAATAGAGCGCCAGGCGCAGTTTGACCTGGCTGTTGGCGCGCAGGCGCGCCACCGTGCACTGGCGCAGGAAGCGCAGGCTCCAGGCGAGGAAATAAGGATCGAAGCGCAGCCTGACCTTGATGCCGAGATCATGGTTCCAGAGCGCGCGCAGGAAGGTCTTCAGCGCCGCTGGCGAGGCCCAGGCGGTGGCGTCGCCCGGCGACACCAGACCGGCATTGGACTGGCTGGTGCCGCGCGCCGGCGCCGGATGGCGCTCGATAACGGTGACCTCATGGCCGTCGGCGGCCAGATAATACGCGGCCGCGGTGCCGACAACACCGGCTCCAAGCACCGTTATCTTCATGCCACCCCCCAAATCTCTTCGCGGCGCAGCGCCTCCACGCCGCATCGCCAATGCCTTCAATAGCGCTTCGCCGCGCGCCTTGCGAGCCCTCGGAAGTGCCCGGCTCAGCCCCGCGCGGAGTTCTTGCCGGTGAGGATACGCTCCCAGGCGAGCGCATCGGCGACGATCTGGTCGAGGTCGTCGCGTTGCGGGGTCCAGCCGAGTTCGGCGCGTGCAAGGTCCGAATTGGCAACCACGGCGGCGGCGTCGCCGGGGCGCCGGTCGCCCATCTTGACCTCGAAATCCCGGCCGAAGGCGCGCCGCACGCTGTCGATGACCTCGAGCACCGAATAGCCGTGGCTGTAGCCGCAATTGGCGACGAGGCTGCCGCCGCCGGCGCGCAGGCGCTGCAGCGCCAGCCGGTGCGCCGCAGCCAGGTCGCTGACATGGATATAATCGCGCATGCAGGTGCCGTCCGGCGTCGGATAATCGGTGCCGAACACCTGCATGAAGGGGCGTTTGCCGAGCGCGGTCTCGCAGGCGACCTTGATCAGATGCGTGGCGCCAGGCGTCGACTGCCCCGTCCGGCCCCTGGGATCGGCGCCGGCGACGTTGAAGTAGCGCAGCGCCGTGTAGCGCAAGGGATGCGCAAGCGCTGCATCGCGCAGCATCCATTCGCTCATCAGCTTGGACTGGCCGTAGGGCGATTCCGGCGCCAGGCGGGCATCCTCACGCACCGGCTCCAGGCCGGCGCCGCCATAGACGGCGGCGGTCGAGGAGAAGATGAAATGCGGCACGCCCTCGCGCACCGCGGTTTCGATCAGCGTGCGGGTCTTGGAGGTGTTATTCTCGTAATAAGCGAGCGGGTCGGCAACCGACTCCGGCACCACGATGGAACCGGCGAAGTGGATGATCGCGTCGACTTTGTTCTCGCGGATGATCTGGCCGACCAATTCCCTATCGGCGACATCGCCGACGACAAGCTTGGCTTCCGGCGCTACCGCCCACTCGAAGCCGGTGGAAAGGCGGTCGAGAACGACGACGCTCTCGCCGGCATCCAGCAGTTCCCAGACCATGTGGCTGCCGATATAACCGGCGCCGCCCGTTACCAAAACCGTCATCCGTGTCCTCTTTTACTCATGATTTATCGGAAACTGTCTCAATCACCGCCTTACTGGAAAGCCTGCGGCAAGGCCATTAGAAACGCCTGAATGTTAAATCCGTAACAGTCTCACCGGCCTGTGGCATCGTACGGAAACAAAATTGATCCACATCAAGGGAATAGGCCACGATCTGGCATCGTTAGGAACAGGCTTGGGGCGTGGCATTTTGACCAAAACGGCCCGGTGGACGACGAATGGGCCAACGATTATGATCCCGCGCAAAACTGGGAAGGCGACATGAACTATCAGCGGTTCTTCGAGGAAGCGATCGATCAGCTCCACGCCGAGCGGCGCTACCGGGTTTTCGCCGATCTCGAGCGCATTGTCGGCAAGTTTCCGCGCGCTATCTGGCGTTCCAACGGCCGCGCCGAGGAAATCACCGTCTGGTGCTCCAACGACTATCTCGGCATGGGCCAGAACCCCGATGTCATCGCCGCTTTCCAGAACGCGGCCGGCAAGATGGGTTCGGGCGCCGGCGGCACCCGCAACATTTCCGGCACCTCGAACCCGTTGGTCGAGCTTGAGTTGGAACTGGCCGACCTGCACGACAAGGAAGCCGCGCTCGTCTTCACCTCCGGCTTCGTCTCCAACGAGGCCTCGATCTCGACCATTGCGCGGCTTTTGCCCAATTGCCTGATCATTTCGGACGAGCTCAACCATGCCTCGATGATCGAAGGCGTGCGGCGCTCGGGTGCCGAAAAGAAGATTTTCCGCCACAACGACGTCGCGCATCTCGAAAGCCTGCTGCAGGCGGCGGGCCGCGAACGCGCCAAGCTGATCGTGTTCGAGAGCGTCTATTCGATGGATGGCGACATCGCGCCGATCAAGCAGATCGTCGAGCTCGCCGAACGCTGCAACGCCATGACCTATATTGACGAGGTCCATGCCGTCGGCATGTACGGACCGCGCGGCGGCGGCATCACCGAGCGCGAGGGGCTGGCCGACCGCATCGACATCATCGAAGGCACGCTGGCCAAGGCATTCGGCACGCTGGGCGGCTATATCGCCGGCAACAGCGCCGTCATCGACGCGGTGCGCTCCTATGCTCCGGGCTTCATCTTCACCACGGCGCTGCCGCCGGCCGTCGCCGCCGCCGCCACCACCTCCATCCGCCACCTCAAGCGCTCGCAAGCCGAGCGCGATGCGCAACAGCGCCAGGCGTCGCGGACCAAGGAGGTTCTGTCTGCAGCCGGCCTGCCGGTGATGGAATCGCCGACACACATCGTGCCGGTGCTGGTCGGTGACCCCGAACTCTGCAAGATGGCCAGCGACCGTCTGCTCGGCGTGCACGGCATCTACATCCAGCCGATCAACTATCCGACCGTGCCGCGCGGCACCGAGCGGCTGCGCATCACCCCGACGCCGTTCCATACCGATGCGCTGATTGCGGGACTTCAGGACGCGCTGATCGAGACATGGGATGCGCTCGGCATTCCCTACGGCTCCGCCGGACGGCCCACTGTCGCCAAGAGCGACCGGATTGTGCCGCTGCTGGTGCCGAAGTCGGGCGGCTGAAGCCGCCGCCCATTTATCTCAAACCGTCCTCATCCATCCCGCCAAGCGATGTGCCGCTTCCTCGAGCTGGTCGAGGCGGCGGTGGAAGCACAGGCGCAAAAACGCCTCTCCGCCAGGGCCGAAGGCGGTGCCCGGCGCCAGGCCGACATTGGCCTTGTCGACGATGTCGAAAGCAGCCCGGCGCGGATCGGTGATGCCGTCGACCGTGAAAAACAAATAGAACGCGCCTTGCGGCACGGTGAAGCGCGCTTTGCCGGTTGCGCCGAGAATATCGCAGACCAGGTCGCGCGCTTTCCTGGCGCGCTCCACCTGCTCGACGATGAAGGCATCACCGTGGTCCAGCGCCGCGACGGCGCCGCGCTGCATGAACTGGGCGACGCCTGAGGTCGAATACTGGATCAGATTCTCGAACACCTGCTGCAGCTCGGGATGGGTCTTGATCCAGCCGACGCGCCAGCCGGTCATCGCCCAGTTCTTGGAAAAGGAGTTGACGAACAGGATGCGGTCTTCCGCGGTCGAAATGTCGAGGAAGGACGGCGCACGGCCGTGGCCGTAGTGGAACAGCGAATAGATCTCGTCGGCGATGATCCACAGGCCCTTTTGGCGGGCGAGATTCAGGATCGCCTGCAGCGTTTCCTTATCGGCCGTCCAGCCGGTGGGGTTCGATGGCGTGTTGACGAACAGCGCCTTGGTGCGCGGCGTCACCGCAGCCGCAATCTTGTCGACATCGCAGGACCAGCCATTGCCCGACTGGTCGAGCGTGACCGCAACCGGGGTAGCGCCGGAAATACCGGCGGCGGCGGCGAAATTCGGCCAGGCCGGGGAGAGATAGACCACCTCGTCGCCGCTGCCGGCGACCGCGGCTAATGCCAACTGAATGGCATGCATGCCGGAACCGGTGGCGATGAATTCCTCTTCGGCGAAGCTCTTGCCGAAATGCCTGGCATAGTAGCGAGAAAGCGCTTGCCTCAGCTCCGGAATGCCTTTCTGCCAGGTATAGAAGGTCTCGCCATTGGCGAGCCCCTTGGCGGCGGCTTCCGAAATGAAGGCAGGCGTCGGCAAATCGCCTTCACCGGCCCAGAGCGGGATCATGCCCTCGCGCGTACGGCCGTAATTGACGACGGCGACAATGCCGCTTTCGGGGGCGGCCACCGCTTCGGCGCGCAAGCTATCGATCAGGGTCATGAACAGGTCCGTTTTGATGTCTGCTTTGATGCATGTCATTATCCAGAACCGCTGCGCACTTATGGGCGACATGCATTGGCGGATGCTCTTAGCAGATACGGCAACAGAAAACCCCGGCCGCGAACGACCGGGGTTTTGGTCCAGAAATCTGGCCTTGTCTATTTCCTGGCGAGGAGATCGCGAATTTCGGTGAGCAGTGCGACGTCAGCCGGCGGCGGAGCCGCAGGTGCGGCCGGCTTCTCGCGCTCGAGCCGCTTGCGCATGTTGTTCACGGCCTTGACCATAAGGAAGATGATGAAAGCCAGGATGACGAAATTCAGCGCCACGGTGATAAAATTGCCGTAGGCGAACACCGCGCCTTCCTTACGCGCTTCGGCAAGATTGGTCGAATGCACTGTTGATGAGAGGCCTATGAAGTAGTTGGAAAAGTCGACGCCACCAAGTGCGCCGATGAAAGGCATGATGATGTCATTCACAAGAGAATCGACGATCTTGCTGAAGGCCGCGCCGATGATGACGCCGACCGCAAGGTCCATCACATTTCCTTTGGAAATGAATTCCTGGAATTCTTTCAGCATTCGACCCTCCTTGTCATGACGGACCGCGCTGCCGCCGTCCCTCCGGCGTCGGCCCGTGCGCACCATAACAAAAACCTGCGGTTGCAACAGAAGCAAAAGCTGGAAAACACCGCTTTCTCCTTACCTTAGGTCACGGTTCGACAGGGCGGCGTCGCGGCCATGCGCCGGAAAGCCGCGATGGACTTGACCTTAGAGCTGTGATTGCCTCTGGGCAGGCCGGGGTGAAAGCTGGCCTAGGAGGATTTTCGGGCCGTGCAGGGCTGGTTCATCGTCATCATTGCGGTCGCCTATGTAACGCTGCTGTTCGTCATCGCCAGCCTCGGCGACCGGCGTTCAACGGCGTTGGGACCCGGCCGCGCCCGGCCCTTCATCTATGCGCTCAGCCTCGCCATCTACTGCACCTCCTGGACCTTCTTCGGCTCGGTCGGCCTGTCGTCCGAACGCGGCCTCGAATTTTTGGGCATCTACACCGGGCCGGTGCTGGTGTTCGTGTTCGGCTTTCCGCTGCTCAATCGCATCGTGCGGCTGGCCAAGAGCGAGAAGATCACCTCGATCGCCGACTTCCTCGGCGCGCGCTACGGCAAGAGCTTTGCCGTCTCGGCGATCGCCACGCTGATCGCCACCATCGGCGCGGTGCCCTATATCGCACTGCAACTGAAGGCGATCTCCGGTTCGGTCGGCCTGATGGTCGAGCATTATACGGGATCGCCGCCCTCCTTCGATCCCTTCGTCAGCGACATCTCGCTGGTGGTGGCCATGCTCTTGGCGCTGTTTGCGGTGCTGTTCGGCACCCGCCATGCCGACGCCACCGAGCACCAGGACGGGCTGGTGCTGGCGGTGGCGGTCGAAACCGTGGTCAAGCTCGCCGCCTTCCTGGCGATCGGCCTGATGGTCACCTTCCTGATCTTCGGTGGCCCGGGCGACATGATCGACAAGCTGGCCGAAAACAGCCAGGTGCGGCAAGCCATGGGCTACAACACCTCGCTCGCCACCTGGCTGGTGCTGACTTGCCTGAGCGGCTTTGCCATCATCATGCTGCCGCGCCAGTTCTACGTCACCATCGTCGAGAACCGCGGCGAGGCCGAACTGCGCACCGCGACCTGGGTGTTCCCGCTCTATCTCGTGGCGATAAACCTGTTCGTGCTGCCGATCGCCTTCGCCGGCCTGGCGCTGGTCGGCACCAAAACCACCAGTGACCTCTATGTGCTGGCGCTGCCCTTGTTCGGCGGCCATGACTTCCTCGCCATGGCCGCCTTCATCGGTGGGCTGTCGGCGGCGACCGCCATGGTGATCGTCGAAAGCGTGGCGCTGTCAATCATGATCTCCAACGACCTCGTCATCCCGCTGTTCCTGCGCCGCCTGCTCAAGACCACGACCTCGGAGAATGAGGATTGGTCGACGCTGATCCTCAACGTGCGGCGCGGCGCCATCTTCATCCTGTTGTTCATTGCCTTCCTCTACTACCGCGAAAGCACCAACTCGGCGCGGCTGTCGTCGATCGGCCTGATGTCGTTCGCGGCAATCGCCCAATTCGCGCCGGCGCTGATCGGCGGGCTGATCTGGCGCGGCGCCAATGGCCGCGGCGCGGCCCTTGGCATGGTCGCCGGCATCCTCGTCTGGGGCTATACGCTGCTTTTGCCGTCGCTCTCGGCAGCCGACGCGGACATCGTCGTGCAGGGGTTGTTCGGTTTCGAGGCGCTGCGGCCGCAGGCTCTTTTCGGCACCGTCGCCGAACCGTTGAACCACGGCGTGCTCTGGAGCCTGTCGGTCAACACGCTGTTCTTCGTGCTCGGCTCGCTGTCGCGCGCGTCAGTACCGCTGGAGCGTATCCAGGCGTCGATCTTCGTGCCGCGCGAATCCGGCCCGATGCCCAGCCTGCGCCGCTTCCGCACCGCCATCACCGTCAACGTGCTGAAAGACACCATCTCGCGCTACCTCGGCGTCGAGCGCACCGAGCGCTCCTTCCAGTCCTTCGAAAAGAGCACTGGCGTCTCGCTGCACGGCAATGAGCAGGCCAGCATGGATGTCATCCGCTTTTCCGAGCAGCTGCTGGCGAGCGCGGTCGGCTCGTCTTCGGCGCGGCTGATCCTGTCGCTGCTGTTTCGCCGCAACGACCGCGAGTCCAAGGACGCCTTTCGCCTGCTCGACGACGCCACCGAAGCGCTGCAGCACAATCGTGACCTGCTGCAGATCGCGCTCGACCAGATGGAACAGGGCATCACCGTCTTCGACCGCGATTTCCGCCTGATCTGCTGGAACAGACAATATCGCGCGCTGTTCGACCTGCCCGACGAGATGGGCCAGGTCGGCGTCTCGCTCGACCGCATCCTGCGCCACCTCGCCGAGCGCGGCGATATTCCGGCCGACCAGCGCGTGGCGATGCTCAACCGGCTGACCAGTTTCGTCAGCCCGTGGCAGATGGAGTTGAAGACCAGCGGCCGCATCCTCGAACTGCGCTCAAACCCGATGCCGGACGGCGGAATCGTCGCCACCTATGCCGACATATCAGGACGCGTCGAACAGGATTTGGCGCTGAAGCGGGCCAATGAATCGCTGGAGCAGCGGGTCAAGACGCGCACCATCGAACTGACTAGAGTCAACGAGGAGTTGACCCGGGTCAATGAGGAGCTGGCGCAGGCGCAGATGCTGGCCGAGGAGGCTAATCTGGGCAAGACGCGCTTCCTCGCCGCCGCCGGCCACGACATCCTGCAGCCGCTGAACGCCGCCCGTCTCTACTGCTCGTCGCTGATCGAAAAGGCCGGCAAGGGCCCGGCCGGGGAGGCTGCTATCAACATCGAATCCTCGCTCGAATCGGTCGAGACGATCCTGGGCGCCGTGCTCGACATTTCCCGCCTCGACGCCGGCGCGATGAAGCCGGACGACAGCGCCTTCCGCCTGGACGGGCTGCTGCGCCAGATCGGCAATGATTTTCAGCCGCTCGCCGCCGAAAAGAAACTCGATCTGACGATCATAGCCTCGTCGCTCAGCGTGTTGACGGACCGCAACCTGCTGCGCCGGCTGATCCAGAATCTGGTCTCCAACGCCATCAAATACACCCCCCATGGCCGCATCCTGGTCGGCGTGCGACGGCGCGGCGAACTCGCCGAAATCCAGGTGATCGACACTGGCATCGGCATTGCCGGCGACAAGCTGAACACGGTCTTCAACGAGTTCACCCGGCTGGACGAAGGCGTGCGCGAGGCCGAAGGTCTCGGCCTTGGCCTGTCCATCGTCGACCGCATCGCGCGGGTGCTGCGGCTCGAGATCCAGATCTTTTCCAACCCGGGCAAGGGTACGCGCTTTTCCGTTATCCTGCCGGTTGCGGCGGTTGAGGCGCCGCGGCGCGAGGTCGAGCCGAAGGCGCCTGCCCGCACCGCGAATTCGCTGGCCGGCCTGCGCGTCATGTGCATCGACAACGACGCCCGCATCCTCGACGGCATGCGGCTTCTGCTCGTGGGCTGGGGCTGCAGCATCGGCACGTTTTCGGGTTCGGAGGATTTCGCGAAGGCCGATCGTCCCGACATCGTGCTTGCCGACTATCATCTCGATGGCAGAAGCGGCCTCGACATCATCGCCCGCCTGCGTGACATCCATGGTTCCGACCTGCCGGCCGTGCTGGTCACCGCCGACCGCTCCACCGAGGTCCGTGCCGCTGCCGCCGCGCTCGACGTGCCGGTGATCAACAAGCCGCTGAAGCCGGCGGTGCTGCGTTCGATGATGGCAAGGGTCAGGCCGCTGGCGTCCGCGGCCGAGTAGAGTTTCTATCTTTTTGTTTTACGCAATTCCCAAGGGAAAGCGCTACGCACTTTTCCTGGAATAGCTTTAGCCCGCCGGCTGCAGCGGATCGCTGCCGATCTTGGACAGCTGGATCACCGCCTGGGTGCGGCTGTCGACGCCGAGTTTCTGCAGGATGGCCGAGACATGCGCCTTTACAGTCGCTTCGGAGACGCTGAGCTCGTAGGCGATCTGCTTGTTGAGCAGGCCTTCGGCCAGCATGCCGAGGACACGCGTCTGCTGCGGCGTCAGCGCCTGCAGCCGCTTGATCAGGTCGGATATTTCGGGGTCGCGCTCGACGCCGAGGTCGATGCCGACGGGCGCGGCGATATCGCCTGCCAGCACCGATTGCACAGCGCTGCGGATTTCCTCCATGCTGGCCGATTTGGAGATGAAGCCGGATGCGCCGAGATCGAGCGCACGCCGGATGGTCACCGGGTCGTCATGCGCCGACACCACCACAAGGGGCACCGCCGGGTGGATGCCGCGCAGCGCGATCAAGCCGGACAGGCCGCTGGCGCCCGGCATCGACAGATCGAGCAGCACGAGGTCGACATCCTCATGGGCCACGACCAGCGCCTTGGCGCTTTCGAAATCGCCGGCCTCGTGAATGGCGGCGACATCGCCGACGCCGGCAAGCGCCTCTTTCAAGGCGCCGCGGAACAGCGGATGGTCGTCGGCAATGACGAAGGTGTAGCCCGACGGCAAATGTTCCTCCCCAAATCCCTTATTGATTATCGGCTTTTACGGGACCGGACGATTATGCGGCGAAGCGCTTTGTTTCAAGCGGCAATGGCGGACGGGGCATTTCCCCGCCGGGCAGTTCAGGTCTTTTTCGAATTGAGATTGGCGCCGTCATCCTTGTCCATTTCCTTGACGATGCCCATGAAGCCGCGCAGCATGCGCTCCATATAGCTCATCGTCTTGTCGAAATCCTCCTCGCTCGGCAGCTTCGATTCGAGGCGGGCGGACAGCGAGTTCTCGAGCTTGGCGACGCGTTCGTCCATTGCTTTCATCGAGGCCTGCAAACGGTCGACTTCGTCCTGGAAGGCGGCGCGTTCGTCGGCGGCCATCTTGCAGACGAGCTGGCCGGAGCGCTCCTCGCAGATCGACATGGCGCCGGTCCGGGTATCCATGCGGACATAACCGTTGGCGGATTTTTCCAGCCGGTAGCGGTCGGTCTCTTCGGACCAGGCCGATGCCGCAACCAGCGAGACCAGTGCGGCGGGGATCAGTATGTGCTGCAGACGCATGTTCCATCCTCCACGAGCCAGTATGCGCAACCTATCACAGCTTTGCGCCGTAAATGCGGACGAGTTGCCCTTCCCCGCATGATCGGTTCGGATTATAGCGCAACAATGTCTCAGATCATCTACAAGATCGCGCCCGAAGCCCTTTGGCGCGAGGCCGAGAAAAACGGCCGCTTCACCGGCGCTCCGATCGACGTCGCCGACGGCTTCATCCATTTCTCCACTGCTGATCAGGCCAGGGAGACGGCGGCGAAGCATTTCGCCGGCCAGACGGATTTGCTGCTGATCGCCATCGACGGGGCGCTGCTCGGTGACGCGCTGAAATACGAGGTCTCGCGCGGCGGCGCGCTGTTTCCGCATCTCTATGGCGTGCTCGATATGAGCGCCGTGCTGTGGGTGCGGCCACTGCCGCTCGGCGCCGACGGCCCGCACCAGTTTCCGGCGCTGGAGGCCGAATGAGCGTGTTCGACCGCATCGGCCAGAAACTGCTGTTCACCTTCGATCCGGAAACGGCGCATGGCATGTCGATCGCTGCGCTGCGCTGCGGCCTGCCGGTCGGCGCGCGGCTGGTGCGCGACGAAAGGCTGAAGGTCAGCCTCTGTGGCATCGCCTTCCCCAATCCGCTCGGCATGGCCGCCGGCTACGACAAGAACGCCGAAGTGCCCGACGCGCTGCTTGGCCTCGGCTTCGGCTTTGCCGAAGTCGGCACCGTGACGCCGCTGCCGCAGGCGGGCAATCCGAAGCCGCGCATTTTCCGGCTGACGGAGGATGACGCGGTGATCAACCGGCTAGGTTTTAACAATGGGGGCCACGAAGCGGCCGAGATGCGCCTTGCCGCCCGCAAAGGACGCGTCGGCATCGTCGGCGTCAACATCGGCGCCAACAAGGACAGCGCCGATCGTATCCGTGACTATGAGCTCGGCGTCTCCCGCTTTGCGAAATACGCCAGTTATCTCACCGTCAACATCTCGTCGCCCAACACGCCCGGCCTGCGCACCATGCAGGCGCGCGAACAGCTCGGCGAACTGTTGTCTCGGGTCATGGCGGTGCGCGCAGCAGCTTCGGCGCAGCCGCCCCTCTTCCTCAAGATCGCGCCCGATCTGGTCGAGGCCGAGCTGGAGGACATCGCCGCCGAAGTCAGCGAGAAGCAGATCGACGGCGTCATCGTCTCCAACACGACGCTGGCGCGGACCGGATTGCGTAGCACAAGCGGCGAGACCGGCGGGCTCTCGGGAAAACCGCTGTTCGAGCGCTCGACCATCGTGCTGGCCAAGATGCGTCGGCTGCTCGGGCCGGAGCGCGCCATTATCGGCGTCGGCGGCGTCGATTCCACTGATGCCGCGCTGGAAAAAATCCGCGCCGGCGCCGATCTCGTCCAGCTCTACACCGGCATGATCTATGCCGGGCCGGCGCTGCCGGGGCGCATCCTTGCCGGGATGGTGCGATTTGCCGACAAGGAGCGGCTGAAATCATTGCGCGAACTGCGCGACAGCCGGCTCGATCAGTGGGCTGCCAGGCCGCTCTAAAACGCCGTGCGCAACCGGAGCCGCAGGATGGCCAGCAGGCTGAAGCCGCGCACCAGCAGGAAGACGTGCAGCGCCGCCCACAGGCCGTGATTGCCGAGAGACGGCGCCAAGCTGAACAATGCGGCGCTGAAGGCCAGGAACGACACCAGCATCATGTTGCGCATCTCGCGCGACCAGGTAGCGCCGATGAAGACGCCGTCCATCTGGAAGGCCAGCACGCCGCTCAGCGGTGTCAGTGCCGCCCACGGCAGATAGATGTCGGCAACAGCACGAACATCCGGCGACGTGGTGATCAACGAAATCAGGCCGGCGCCGCCGAGCCAGAAGATCAGCGTGGCGGTTCCGGCGAGGCCGAACCCCCAGAATAAGGTCAGACGTACCGCCCGGCGGAACGCCGTCTCGGCACGTGCGCCGATCGCGCGTCCCGCCAACTGTTCGGCCGCGGTGGCGAAACCGTCGAGAAAATAGCCGGCGACGAGGAAGAAGTTCATCAGCACGGCATTGGCGGCCAGCGTCAGCGTGCCGAACTGCGCGCCCTGGCGGGTGAACAGCGCGAAAGCGGCGAGCAGCGAGAACGAGCGGATCATGATATCGCGGTTGAGCGACAGCATGCGCAGGAAAGCGGGCATGTCGAGCAGGCGATGCCGCGGCAGGCGGGGTGCGGCCCGGAAGCGCCAGACAACGATGGCGAGACCCAGCAGCATGGCCAGACATTCGCCGGTGACGGTCGCCCAGGCCACGCCGGCGACGCCCCAGCCAAGCTTCAGGCCGAGCAGGATGCAAAGCACGATGTTGATGCCGTTGAGCACCGCCTGCAGCATCAGCCCAAGCCCGCCCTCGCCGCGTCCAAGGACATAGCCGAGGATGGCGTAGTTGATCAGCGTGAAGGGGGCGGCGAGCATTCTGATGTGGATATAGACGCCCATCGCCTCGCCGACGCGCGCTTCGCCGCCGATGAATTTCTGGCCGGCGATGGCGATCAGCGGCGCAAGGACGACAAGCACGATGCCGGCGGCGACCGCGATCAGCACGGCGCGCCAGAACACCGCCTGCTCCTCGGTTTCGTCGCCGCGCCCAAACGCCTGGGCGACGAGGCCGGTGGTGCCGGAGCGCAGGAAATTGAAGGTGCTGAAGACGACGTCGAAGACCAGGGCCCCGGCCGCCAGGCCGCCGAGCAGGGCGGCATCGCCGAACTGCCCGACCACCGCCGTGTCGACGATGCCGAGCAGCGGCGTCGTCAGATAGGCGAGCGTCATCGGCACGGCGATGGCGAGCACCGAACGGTTGGTGACGGCGAAGGGTCTCGCGTCGGCTGGGGTTGCACCCGTGTCCAGGGGATTGCTGCCTTGCTGGTTGCGGCTTGATCGAACAGCCGATGTGCCCCATTTTCCGGCCACCGCGCAATCACTCTTGCCGTGACGGCCAACCGAAATGTTCTTCTGGCGCGAGCCCGCCGGACCCGAGTATTGGTTTTAAGCAATTCCCAAGGGGAAGCGCTACGCGCTCTCCTGCGAAAACCGCTGCACACTTTTGCTGGAATTGCTTTAGCCATGCCCCTGCAGATCGTCCATCACCCCGACTACGATGCCGGCTTCGCCGTCAATCATCGCTTTCCGATGAGCAAATATCCGCTGCTGATGCAGGCCTTGCATATCAGGGGTCTGATCCACGCCGATGCGCTGTCGATGCCGGAGCCGGCGCCGGCCTCCTGGCTGAAGCTCGCCCATGCGGCTGATTATGTCGACCAAGTCATCACGTGTTCAGTGCCTGAAAAGATCGAGCGCGAGATCGGCTTTCCCGTGGGTCCGCGCGTTTCGCTCAGGGCGCAACTCGCCGCCGGTGGTACGGTGCTGGCCGCACGGCTGGCGCTTATCAACGGCATTGCCTGTAACACTGCCGGCGGCAGCCACCATGCGCGGCGCGCGCAAGGCGCGGGCTTCTGCACCTTCAACGATGTTGCCGTCGCTTCGCTGGTGCTGCTAGCCGAAGACGCGGTGAAAAACATCCTGATCATCGATCTCGATGTGCATCAGGGCGACGGCACCGCGGACATCCTGAAAGACGAGCCACGCGCGTTCACCTTTTCCATGCATGGCGAGCGCAATTATCCGGTGCGCAAGATTGCCTCCGATCTCGACGTTGCCCTGCCGGACGGCACCGGCGATGGCGCCTATCTCGAACGGCTGGGTGTCCTCCTGCCGGAGCTCTCGGCCAAGGCGCACTGGGACATCGTCTTCTACAATGCCGGTGTCGACGTGCATGCCGAGGACCGGCTCGGCCGGCTGTCGCTCAGCGATGACGGCGTGCGTGCCCGCGACGCCATGGTGATCGGTCATTTCCGCGCGCTGGGCATCCCGGTCTGCGGTGTCATCGGCGGCGGCTATTCGACCGATGTCGCAGCGCTCGCCGCGCGCCACGCCATCCTGTTCGAGGTGGCGTCGTACTTTGCCTAAGTGGCCTTGGTTTGAGCATGATCTTTTCCGAAAACCGGTTGCCACTTTTCGGGATCATGCTCCGCTTCACTTGCGGTAGTTCGCGACCCTGAGCAGGATGAACACCGGCACGACGATCGCGGCGCCGAGCAGGATATAGCCCAAGAAGCGATAGACCGCGTTGAAGCCAAGATTCCACAGATCGATGAAGAAACCCTGGATGCGGTAGAAGACGTCCATCGGCGTCCAGCCGAACGCATTCATGACCAGGCCGACGAGGAACGACACGACCAGCAGCTTGATGATCACCCTGACGGGCGAGTCACCGAGAAAGCGCGTCACTGTGGACAAGGGCCTGCCTCCAGATTGGTGTGCCCGGATTCGGGGTACAAACCCACGAATACGCACTTGCTGCGCCCGCATCAAGGCAGGCGGACCGGCGCAATCGGTCGGGTTTCCAACAGCCGTTTCCGAAGAGCTGTCCAAGGGCGATTGCCCGAAGCATGCCCATCATGATATCGAGAGGCCGACGCGGGTATGATGTAATGGTAGCTTGTCAGCTTCCCAAGCTGAACGCGCGGGTTCGATTCCCGCTACCCGCTCCAATACTTAGCCCCCGACTCGGCACAATTTGGCACTGTTTTGGCACGCTTGAGCCAGAAATATGGTAGTCGGGGCTAGTGCAACGCTTTACAGCGAACCCAGGAACGCTATGCCGCTGTAGAGATGCAGTCTGAAAATCCGCGTGTCGGTGGTTCGAATCCGCCTCTTGGCACCATTTTTCTCTAATTATATCAGATATTTAGCCGCCGTTAATGTCTTCGAGGAATCTAGCAAGGTCGTACTGGGTAACGTTCTGGGTTTCAGAGAGAAGATTGCATGCTCAGCGGCCGTAGCTTTAGGTAGAGTTCGGCTTGAACTTGGCCTGTCGAACGTTGTTGCGAATGGCAACTTCGTCCGTGAGGGATACGGCTAGAGGTCTCGAAATTCTGCCTAGTGCCCCCTAGGCATCTGAGGCGTAGCCTCACGCTACGCCTCTTGAGCGGGGGGCTAGATCTTTACCGCCGCCCTAGCCTCTTTCTCACTGGCCGACCCCCTTGCCCACTGCCATGGCGTTCGCGCCTTGCGGGCTTTGGCCAGTTCAGGGAATTTCTTCAAATCCCGAACGGCGGCACGAAGGCGTTCACGGGATTCGCGGGGATCAAGTTTCAATTCGGCGCAGAGTTGCTTGAGGGTCGTGATTTCGGTCGTCTTATCAGACATGATCGTCTCCTTCGAGTTCAGACGATCGTTCTAATAAGATGACCAAGATGGTTTGTAAGGGAAAAGCCTCAGGCTATCGCCGGGATTTCGAAACCAGCAGATCGACGAAGCCGGCGAGAAGTGCGCGATCATGCTCGCCAAGCAGTCCTGACTTATTTGCAATCGCCGTCATCAGCGGATCACGCGCCGGCGGCGCCGCAGCGGTGGAGAAGAAATCGGCGACCGCACAACCAAGATGACGGGCGAGTTCATGGCCATGTTTGTCGCAACTGTTCGACGGATGTCGTGAAGCCGCCAATCGGTTGCCCCAACAACCTTGTCGAGACGATCCTTCAAGCGACCGAAGCCTGAGATTTCGGACGTTCCAGTTGTCGTAAAAACAAAGTCTGAGTTCAGAAATCGCGGTAACGCTTGAAGGACTTCGACAGCGAAGAGAGGAACCGTGTGCATTGTGGCATTCTTCGTACGCTTTGCCGGCGTCGTCCAATTGGCTTTTTCAAGGCTGAGCTCAGACCAGCGCATGCCTGCGACCTCGCCGCGCCGCTGCCCGGTGAGAATTAGCAATTTGGCAAAGGCGTCGAACGGGAAGGCTTCCGCCATCGCCGCTTTCCAACACGCTATCAATTCGGTGTCTTCCAACACGCGGTCCCGGGCAATTTCCTTCGTTGGCACCTTCAGACCGGCTAGCGGATTGTACTCGATCGTGCCTCGATCAACACACCACGCAAACAGCTTCTTCAGGGCAGCAAGCGCGCGATTGGCGCGAACAGATGTTCCGTCGGAGACCATGCCATCCAGGACTTTGACGACGTCTGCGCGCTTGATAGTGTCGATCGTCTTCGGAAAGATGGTGTTGAATTTTTGGAGGATGCTCGCTTTGCCTTTCCAATCACGATTGCGGGTTTTCGCATATAGCTCGATGAACTGGGGGACGATTTCGCCGAGGGTCATAACCGTTATCTCGGGCTCCCGCTCTCGCTTCTGAAAATTACCGAGTTGGATGTCGCGCAAGATTTCGCGTGCCTTTTCACGTGCGTCAGCAAGTGAAATGATCGGATATGCCCCAATCTTGATTACGCCTTGCGACGCCGTCAACACGTGTTGCGACATAGAACACTTTTGCGCCGGTGGACGACACGCGGATATGAAGTCCCGCTAGAAGCTGATCGCGAATCTCATATCGCTTGCCTTCGGCTGCTCGCAGGCTCTCGATCGATTTAGGAGTAAGCTTCTTACGCACACATAACGAATACGACAGAAATGTCTGCGTGTGGGGGTATGAATTGGAGCTAGTTGGAGAGGGATGCGGTGCCAAGGCGGCGACAGCTTTCACGTCAAGAATGATTGATCGAATGCACTGACCGCTAGACTGCTACCCGTTATTTCGAATACCTTTGGCGCGAGCGAGGAGATCAAGCGTTGATGGCATCGGAACAACACCAGGCGGGCCACCTCTCTGTGGAGTTATTGCTGTCGGTCCTTCACCAGATAACGACCAAGTACAGCGTTAGTTTCGATGTACGCCACGCCGCGGAGAGCATAGATAACTCCAATTCCCTCTATGGCATATGGCGAAGACCGGCCACCTGCGTTCGTGAACTGCCGAGCGTACTCGTTAGATTGGCTCCGACCTACGTACATTTAGCTGCATTTGGCCCTGACATCGAGCAACATGTCCCCTGCCCAGAATGTTTTGATCGTCGTCATATTTCGATGCTTACGACACCTGAGCAGGCGTCACTACAAATCGGATTTTACTATAATGTCAAACAATTCACCTATTTTCTGCCGCCGATATTAGATAAGATCGCACTTATTGCGAACTTCATCTTGGAAAGGGAAATCGACTACAAGACGGTGACCGTATACTCGCTCGAATGTCTTTCGCAAGAAATCACGGTCTCTCAACTTTTGACTGATTCTTTCTGTCTCCGATGCAGTCAGATCGACCCTATAAGCCCAGTCGACTCTCTGGCACCAAGCGATACTCCAACCATTGCTCCGGTCCCAAGGTCCCGCCTCAAACCGCTTGAGGAATTCAAACTCCCGCATCGCGCGCTGTTAAATCCCGTCTGCGGCGCTGTTGGCAGTTATACAGTTACCGGTGGTCCGAACTCAATTACGACAGCAACATTCTCCGGTTACGTTCAACGTGCATTTGAGGCTGCTCCGCGCATCGTAACCTGGAGTGGCATTTCAACGCGACTCGCCGACAGCCGCACTGCCGGATTGCTTGAGGCTTTAGAAAGACAGGCGGGGATGTTGGCGCCGCCAGAAAGCGTGGCCGAGGTTGCACCGTACAATGATCTTGTTGGCCGAGCGATGAACCCATCTTTGTCGTTTCGGTATACGGACACAGCATACGACTCCGGCCGAGGGCTATCCAGGTACGCAGCTAACGTCCCCTTGCATTGGTGCGCGGGTCATTCCCTTGTCACCGCTTCTCCTGTTCTTGTTCCTGCCCAGCTTGTTTATTACGCTCGCCTCCCACCCAGTGCCCTGAAGCTCGTGGAAAACAATTCGAATGGATGTGCCGTAGGTGCTTCCTATCAAGAGGCCGTTCTCCGGGCGTTGCTGGAACTCATTGAACGAGATAGCTTTTTTCTTGCCTGGTATGCAGGAATTAGCTTCCAACAAATTGACCAGGAAAGCATACTTGATAGACAATCCCGGCTAGTGCTCGCGCGCCTGCGACTTCTGAATATTCAAGTCTCACTTCTCGATGCCAGGCTCGATGTTGATGTACCGACCGTAATAGCGGTCGCTAGGAGCGACAGGCAAAATGGTGCAATGACAGTCGGCGCCGCCTGCTCATTGGATCCGGTCGAAGCAGTTCGAAGCGCTCTATTCGAGGTTGCAAGCTCGATAGTCGAGCTCCCAGTGTTGTTCGCTAAGAATAGAGCGCGAGCGTTGCATTTATTTGAGGATTTTCGGAGAGTTTCAACCGTCGCAGACCACTCCCTTCTATACGCGCTATCGGAGATGGCCGATATGACGAAGTGGCTAGACGGGAGTAACGTAGTCAAACCGTTCCGTGAAATCTATTCAACTGACATTCGATCGTATCGGAGCGATAGCTTGCTTGGCGACTTGACGTATGTATCGGCCGAATTGGTACGAGCGGGGATTGCCGATGTGGTTGCGGTCGACTTGACCACACGCGAGTTGCGTAAACTCGGCTTGAGGGCGGCGCGAGCCATCGCACCAGGATTGGCGCCTATTGATTTCGGGTTTCCGGAGAATCGCGTCGAGACTTTACCGAGGCTACGGATTGCCAGGGCCAAGTTAGGGTCTAAGATGGTGTCCAGTTCGGTGCCAATACCGCACCCGTTTCCGTGAGCTGGCGAGGTGACCATGTCTAGGCATTCGCCGAAGGGTCTTGACAACTCCTCGGGTGAGCAGAAGATCCTTGACTACGCGCGACGCATTTTCGCGAGGGCCGACGGCCTCGAAGATGTCGTACCGAGCGACTTTAAACCTGACTGGCGTGCGCGCCCTGGCCATATATCGCCACCGGATGGCTCAATACCCATTG
This sequence comes from Mesorhizobium sp. C372A, assembly GCF_030323245.1. Lineage (NCBI taxonomy): Bacteria > Pseudomonadati > Pseudomonadota > Alphaproteobacteria > Hyphomicrobiales > Phyllobacteriaceae > Mesorhizobium > Mesorhizobium sp. C372A. The sequence continues at coordinate 590,111 of NZ_CP100475.1, forward strand.
CGTTGCCAATTGTTGATCGGTCAGAGGCGGCTGAAATACAGAACGCGCAATGTGCGGTGGTTAACCTGCGGGCACTTTCATTCGTGCTTCATTGCACTTTAGGGTTTTTATCAAAACGATTCGACCTCAACTGGAACGTTCGTGATTGGCGTGTTTCATCCAATGTGCAGGATTACGCCCGCGGAGCCGCATCTGGAGGTGGCCTCTATCCTACTAACATGTATTTCATCTCTTCCGGCATAGACCATTTTCCCGCCGGCGTGTATTGGTATTCAGCCTCGCATCACTCGTTATATTTAACGAAATATGGGGACGTCACTGGCACGGTCGGGGCAGCATTGAGGCCGGGCGCCACCCTTTATACCTCATACTTTGTTTTCTCCAGTGTATTCTGGGTGAACTACTTTAAGTACAATAATTTCGGGTATCATGTTTGCACCCAGGACTCCGGCATTGCGCAATCTACGGCAGCACTGGCTTTAAAGGCCCTCGGCATACCCCATGGCACTTATCGCCTTTTTTCTGATCATCAGGTCAATTCGGCGATTGGGGTTGACGGAGAGCATGAGAGCGTTTTGGGCATCATGGGCTTCGGCTCTGCGCTCCCGACCGATGATCCAGCTACTCAAAGTAGAGGATTGAACGTTCCTGTTCGTTCCGGGCTAATGTCCAGGAAAGGAGTGATTCCGGACTTGGCGAGGGAAATTCATAAGTTAACTATGCTTGATGTTGACGACCTTGAGGCCGTCTCTTCGACGAAAATGGACGCACAACCTCCAGGATCCCGAACTGCCGAGCCTGCATTTTTGCGACTAATAATTGCTGGACTGCCTCAAATCCTGAGGTCTAGGAAATCGGCGTGGAACAGCTTACGTGGCCCTAAATCTCTGATTGACGTCGTTGACATCGCTGAACTTCTACGTACGACTTGCTTCTATCCAATACCCCAGTCGGATGAACGCATCCCTCACGACGGCATTGGAGTTTATCTCTGTGCATCACAAGTAGATGGTTTGTCTGATGGCTTCTATCGTTGGGATAGTATCCATGAACGCTGCGAGTTTTGGAAACCTCGCCCGATCTCATGGAGAACAACCTACGGCATGGATAACTACAACGTCGATGAAGCGGCCTGCACTTTATATATTACTTGTCATCTAAAAAACTTTATCTCAATGTACGGCCCTCGCGGCTATCGACTGTTGAACGCACGAATAGGCGAGATGACGCAATTGGCATATTTATCGGCAGCCGTCCTCAAGTTGGATTGTGGCGCAGCATTGGGAGTGCGAGCGCAGGTGATGAAAGAGCTTCTGGGTCTTGGGCAAGGCGAAGAAGTAGTTTTGGCCTTTTACCTTGGCACCATGCAACGACCGTGTTTTCTCTTTGATTTTCGGCTGGGCTAGGGATCGCCTAGATGAACTTTGATCACAGTGCAGCAGGTGTCTTTATTTCTCCTATATTTATGATTCGCTTGGCGACCTTGCCGATTGGGTTTTCCACTCAGTTCCGGGCACCGGCGGTGGTAGCCGCTGTTGGTCAATCACTTGCAGCGGTCCAAGAGATGGGGGACAGTGCCAAAGGTCTCGCTGGGCGGCTATTTGACTGCATTAAGGCCGCCGGCGGATCAAGAGTGGGTCGAGGTGTCTTGCTGGCGATTAAGCGAGACATCTATAATTGCCGAAGTCCTTCCCCAAAAAACTTGGCGGCGGCACGCGAGTACATCCCGACAGCGCTTTGGGAGGCATTGTGTGACTGGATCGAGTTGGTGGAGAGATCTGCGTTGTGTGACCGCGAGGGTGCCTTGACCCTCGAGACGTGGGTGACGGCCAATCGGTCGCAACTCAAGAAGGTAGCCGCCGATCCGCTTTTCAAACGAAGTGTCTTGCTTGCAAGTCAAGCGTTCCACGCACCCCTGGATTCCTATCTTGCATCGGCAGATCAAGTTCTCAGCAAGCGCGACAAGCGAACAGAGCGTACTCTTCTGTCCTATTTATTGCGGGCGGTTCACAAGACATCACCTTTTGCCCAGTTTACGGCGGTGTCATTTGGCGTGTTCGCAGACGATTGCGTCAGCAAGTTGCCCCTCCAAAATTCAAGCCCGACGTTCTTCAGCCGCTCTCGGCCCAACCTTGAGGTTCTGTCATTGCTTAGGGCAGCAATCGAGGGACAAGTTGGCGGCCATCCTCATTTACTTCTCTCTCTCGGCAGTACATTTGATCTCACCGACGGGCACTATCGCTTTCTGCGTCGTGTGGAGTCTAAACAACAGCTGCGCGGAGGCACAACAGCGATCGTTGAATTAGGGGAGTTTCGACTCCTCGCTACACAGTTACTGGACAAGGTTGTCGAGACCGTTGGAGCTTGTGGCTCAATATCAATCGGGGACCTCAAAAGCGAGCTGACGTATTCTCTCTCGATATCCCCGCCCGTTGTTGACCGATACATACAGTCCTTGGTGGAAACCGGCTTTCTGGTTGTGAAAGGTTTGCGGCCTTGGGTTTTGGATACAGATTATTGGCTACGTTTTGCGAACCAATTATCGACCTTCAAAGGTGACATTGCCACACATCGTTCGGCGAGCGCGCTTCTCAATGTGTTGCGATCTGCTCAGTCTTTTAATGATTCCACCGGAGAAAGCTCTTTTGCCACGCTCACAGCGATTAGGTCCGCTGCCTCCGACGCCCTTCTTCAGTGGCAAAGCACCGACCGTCTACCTGAAACAATTATCTACGAGGATACAGGGCTGGTAGGGCAGCCACTGCGCGCAAATCGTTCATTTTGGGTTCGCGCGTTACAACCTTTTGCCCCGATCCAACGGCTTCTCTCACTTTTCGACCACACCCTGGTTTCACGACTTGCGCTGTCGGCACTATTCGTTCAGCGTTACGGACCTGCCGGCGTCTGTGATGACGTACAAGCGTTCGCAGAATACTTTTTAGACGTATTTTTTCGTGAGTTCGTTGCTACTGCCACCGAAGGATGGCCGCGTTCAATACGTCGTGCCGCGATAGGCGGCGTCACTGAAGTCGACGCGGCACGTGATCGTTTTGTTCAATGGCACAGTGCAGCTTGTAGGAGCGCGGATAGAATTGCCATAGTTCCTGACACTTTGATTGATGAAGTTGGCTATTTCTCTTTTGAGCACTATGACCTGCTTTCAAATTCAGTCTACTTCCAGGCACTAGTGACGAATGACCTACCGACCATTATCTTGAATCACGTATATGGTGGCTCCGGAGCGTCCTTTGCTCGATTCTTGCATTTGGTTGGCGACCGTCCGGAGATAGAAGGTCGTATGCGGCAATCTATTATTGAAATGAATTCATTTGATAGCACTTTAGTTGCCGAACTTCAGGGCGCCTATCACAACAACCTCAATAACCGACCTCCAATCGCTCCCTTCGAAATTGTTCTTCCCAATGAGTCAAGTCGTCGTGCACCGCGATGCAGGTTGTCACTTTCCGACCTGATCCTCCGCCACAATCAGGCTGACGGCAGGATTTCCCTTCATCGTAAGCGGGATGATCGGCGGGTCGTCCCTGTTTACACAGGATCGCTCTATCCGCCCTTGTTGCCTGATCTCTGTAGCTTTTTGTTGCATTTTGGCCCCCCGCATATCTTGGACGGCCATGTCGCCTTGAACAAACCAACCTCGGCTGTGACGGCAAATCACAGACCGCGGATAACTTACCGCAACATCGTAATAGAGCGTGAGGCCTGGCTTCTGGAAGATTCATTTAGGAGGGCGCTGGCACAAGCCGATGGTGATTATGCTTTTATCGTGGAACTAAATAGATGGCGGATTAAGAATGGCGCACCCAGTGAAGTGTTTGTTCACATGCTGCCTGGATTTGGAGGTGACAACGTGAGCCGGGTGGTATCCGGCGGCCAGGCGCTCCGCAAACCATTCTATCTAGATTTCGACAACCCTTTATCCACAAACCATTTTAGGTCGCAGCTATCAGCATTTGACGGTGCTTTGCGCTTTACCGAGTGTCTTCCTAGTAGTCGTCAGGCCGATCAGGCCAGCAGTGGGCTCTCGCGTGTCTCTGAGTATGTTGCCGAAGTAGTTCAGACGTCGCGGAATCTGAGATAGTTAAATGTCACAACAATACATAAGCATGCACGTATTCTACAATGTCGACGACCTTCGCACGATAATTAATGAATGTATTCGACCAACTGTGGAAGAATTACTCAATTCTGGTCTTGTTTCAAGATTTTTTTTTATCAGATATTGGGAGGGAGGTACGCATATCCGTCTCCGTCTTCTACCTTCGTCTGACGCGATGCGCGATGCGGTGATGCATCAGGCTGCCGGCCGTGTCCGCTTATATTTGGATAAATACCCCTCCCTCTTTGAGCCCGATCCTAAAGTGATGATCCCTGCGATGCGGCGTTTGTTTGTCACGGAGTACGGCACGGCCAGCTATTCGATGCGATATGGTGAGGCCGACATTCCTCTAAGACCAAACAACGCCATTTCTTTTGAAACCTATGAGCCAGAAGTCGCCCGCTACGGCGGCAAATACGGAGTTTCCCTGGCAGAGCAGCATTTTCACATTTCGAGTCTCACGGCGTTGAAAATCTTAATGGTTCCGAATAATCGTCGTCGCTCAAGCCTGCTCGGTAATTCTTTTTTGCTGATGCTGCATTTTGCACTTGCCTTCTATGGGGATTTAGGCCGCACTGCTAGTTTCTTTTCAGGCTATAGGAGCACCTTTCGAGAGCTTGAGCTGGATGCGTCTGCGGAGGTTGTGTATATGGATCACTTTCATCGACAACGGTCGCTCTTTCCCACAAGCGTCGTTGAACTTTTGGAGATGAATAGCTATCTGCGGTCCGACACTTCATCTTCTCTTAGCGGTTTAATTGGTCATGCAGACTGGCTTCGGGAACAGGTGAAAGATCTAATTGATCGGGGTCATTTGTCATTTGGCTCGGAGCTACTGTCGCCTGACGCCATGGCGAATCATATGCTCGGGCATTTCCTTCATATGTGGAATAATCGGATCGGTGTTCGAATTTCCGAAGAACTATATATAGCTCACATGATCAGAATTTTGATCTTGCAGCTTTTGGGCGTCCCGGCGCCTCTGTCGAATTCTTCCGTGGTCGGGTAGAATGCATCCAATCGAGGTGACGAGTCTGGAGGTGTCGAATTGCGCGATTATGGATCGTTGACTCCTATTGGTGGGCTTGTGGCTACTAGTTACAGTGATGTGATCACAGCGCTGCCAGACAGAAAGGTATTCGTTGCCGACCTTACTTTAGGCGCATGGAGGCCGCATAGCGTCGCTCAAGAATTCTTGGCGCAGCTAAATCTTGCCCTGCCGCCTCCACGACCGCGAATTGCTTTTAAGCCAGGCACGTTTGACGCGGAGGTGGGGTATCTGGTCGACTTCGAAACGACCGGGGATAACGCTTTTCTGCGCCCTTACGAGTTGGCCCAGAGCGTCTTAGCGGCCTCAGCTGTATCTCTACCCAGCTGCTTCTTAGTGCTCATACCCAACCCGGGGGGGAGATGGGGCGGCGAGAACATAATGTTCCTGGAGGTTCTCTCCCGGTGCTGTGAGGGAACCGATGCCTCAGTTATTCTGGTGGCGGCCGACGTGGAGAGGGTCGAACTTCCGGAGGGCTGGAATGTCAGCTGGCGTATTCTAAAGCCGGCCATGCCCTCGCGGCAAAGCCCCTCGCCTGTGACCCGCCTATTGCCGGGGATAATCACTCCGACAGTCGCATGCTACTTTCCTTCAGATGAATGTTTCCCATTGGCGGGAGGTTGCTGGTTGGTGCCGCCAGAATTGCGAAGCAAAACAAAGCCCCATGACTGGGCTCACTTTCCCCCCTCAAGTGACTTGCCATCGTGGCTGGAGTTCTATCTTGTGAAGCGTCACGTCCGGGTCCCGGACCCGGACCGAACCGGCCTTAAACAATTTGTTTGGCAATGCTTCTTTGAGGGGGCGGACGACCTCGCGAATGAAGTGGCGCGCGTCGCCTATCCGGAAAACCTTCGCGAACTCGCGACGGGGGGCGCTGCCGGCTACAACGCTGTGGCTGAGGTTCAGGGTCTGAAGTTTGCCTTGAACCGCTTTTCCGAACTGGCGCAAACTCCCATTCCTCCCACCGATCTGAGAGGGGCACCTCGCGATCTGCTCCTTCGGCTGAAGGCTTGGGGATGTTTATCCCTAGGAAAGCTACAAGCGGCAGATAAGTTTTTTACCGAAGCGGAAAATGGCGACCGGGCATCGTCCAATACTTCCAGTTTTCAATATCTTCTCAATAGTCATGCGCTTTGCCGTCTAAAACTTGGAGATATTAATGGCGCGATGATCATCGAGGATAGAATCTCATCGTGGATTTCGGATCAAAAGTTCGTTTCTGACCAACTCTTTTACATCAACAAATTGAATACCGCTCGCCTGAAGCAGATATTGTCCTTCCATGAGGAAGCTGACGCCCTGTATCGTGAAGCGTTTTCAACAGCAGACGGTATATCAACGGACACCGATCTCATCTACGAGAATTTTGTTAGAAGTCGAAACTTTCGCAGGCACAGCGCAAAGCAATCTCTGACAATGTTTTTGAGGGCGTGTATCTGTTGGCTTGCCTCTGCCTCCCCCGAAGCGCTTTCGCCGCGCTCCGCTCATTCAATTGCGGGTACCGTCACGACACCCACCACCAGAGTAGAAGTGGTATCAGCTAAACTATTGTCTTTGCTGGAGAATTTTGCGAGTGAACCTGACTTAGGTTTAGAATATTTCGGTGCGTTTAAACGAGGCTGCAATTCGACGGATGATTGCAGCATAGGGTTTGCAAGCGCCTCGAGTACTGCAGAAAGTGTAGTATGGATCCGCCCGCTCGCGGGGGGACTCGGGATATCTCGGGAAACGCGATCGCCCTCAGTTAGATCGCCGTCTTACGACTGTTTAACAGCGGCCGTTCTTTCGCTAGTTCAAGTTGATCTTCCTTTTCGACTAAACTATGAAACGGGCCGACTTATTCTCGTCGACAGATCCGCAGAGGGAGCCTTTCCTAGTACCCCTCAATCCCTGATGCGAAGCGCGGTTCGCATGGCAGCGAAGTCGCTGTTTTGCTATCACGGGAAGCAATACCTCCGGGTTGACTTATCGCCAGAGGCACGTGAGCACATATGGCTCGACAGTATTATCTCGATTTCCCTTGCTGTATCGGGCGTGTATGTCGATTCGAACGAAGGCGCGCTAGTTACGTTCAGGCGATACGTTGATCCGCTCAGAGTCGGACCTGCCGAGTCGGAATTAATTCTAAAAATACTTCATCAAAAGCAGTCTCGACCTTGGCGAGTCCGCGATCTCTCGTCGATGCAAGTCCTTCATGCTCGCCTCCTGATTGCTCAGCACGTTTTCGAGGTCAGCTGCGATCCGAATCTTCTCCGATCAATTCCCACCTCCGCGGCAGCCCAATTTGTAGGCCGCAACGCGTAGCAAAGGTGGCATCGAGGCGAGCTAAAAGAGCTCCATGATTTGCTAACGTGAAACGGCCAATCCCCGAACAACGCGAAACGTGGCGGTGTCGGCGACATCCGGGGGGGTGATGTCACAGTAAAGAAATCTCTCACGGTCCCCTAAAGCGGAAAGAAGCGCAGCTCTGTCTGGTGTTTGGCTATCTTCAACCCGCTCCAGCCAATGATCTACGTTGGGCCGGATATCAAAGACAGCGGGCCGCGCGATCAGTCCTGCAAAGGGCGGGCCATTTATGCCCACCGATTGCACCTGAGCCAAGCAGCACGACAGCAACCGCTTAATTGCCAGAAGTGGTGTAAGACCCGGACAGATCGTGACACTTGTCGAACCCGACGACTGCGTTGGCAGAGTCATCGCTATAGTTGCTCCGTTCGTAACGGAGCTGACAGCCACTGCCGGTGGCCTGGTTCCCAGCACGTCAAACGAAGAGGCGAGAAAGTCAATTTCCGGGTCCCGACTAAAAGCTGCTGGCTTTATCCCGATAACTGATAGTGTACTCTTAAGCACCTCTTGAACAAGCACCTCTCCGCTTAACGATAGAAGAGCGTCATCGATCGCCTCGTCGATGCCAAGCCCTATTCCACATCCCACCGGGCAGAGAGCAAAACATCCAAAACTATCCAGCAAATGATGAACAGCACCTGACGGAACAAACACGTTAGATCTATTTTTTAAATCAGTACATCTGACGTAGTCAGTAATAACGTGATCGTCGTCGCTGCCCACGAATCCGTGGAGCTGGCTAGGGCGCAACCTCACACAATCGTCTTGCGAACGATCTTTCTGCCTCAGATGCCCAGGATATTCCTGCGCTGCTTTTGCCAGGATGGCGTTTGCAATGGCATTGGTCCGAGCCTCATCGCTACTCGTCATGCTCCAGCCTATGGCCGACGCCGTGTAGGTGCTTCCAGCGCCAGATTGGGAGGAAAAAAACACCCTGGAAAGGCGCAAGGGAACTTGTTCAATCAATTCATCGTCAAATCTCTGAAAAATGCCGAAGAGTTCATCGAAGCGGTTCTGCCAAATGTTAAGGGCGCCCACCGCCGTAGTGCGGAAGCCGCCGTCATCAGGAGCAAGACCCATTTCTTGGCTTGCACAGAGAGGGCAAGCAGGATGCGCAAACACTTCCCTTACACTTGTCTCGAGATTCAGCAAATTTTGAGCTATAATCTTTGAATGAGACTCCGGATCTGGACTGTCGACACGCAGCTTAAATGCCTCTAGCGCAACAGTATTTCCCATAATTTTTGCTGCCACCGTCGATGTGCCTAAGCGTTCGACTGGGTGGACCGGACCCAACACCACCTGGCGCCAAAAGTCTGCCGAAATTGAGGGAGGATTGTTATCGAGAAACCTCAACATCGCGCACTGCCAGCAAGGGAGCCCGTTCTTGGCAACTATCGGCCCAACTAAACTGTATCCAGAAAACATAACGGCTGGCAGGAACTGACCGCTGCCCCTTTGGTCGTTCAAGTATTTAACGAGCCTAAAATCTGGCGACTCAGATGCGTAAATAACTAAATCGCATTGCGTGACTTCATCCAAGGAATTTACGAACAGTAGCTCACATTGCGTTCCCTTAGACAACATTTCGTCGCGTGCCTGCACAATCTCGTTCCGAGCCACGTCTTGCTGTCTGAGCAGACACAACGTTGCCAAACCGTTTCGCAGAAGGCCGGCTCCAGCGCACTCGAACGCCAAGCCTGATCCGACAAGTAGTATTCGGCTGTTACGGAACTGGCGAAAGCGAGCGATGGGAGCAAGGCTGAAGTGCTCAAGAAAATCTATTTGCGGTGCGAATGCAGCGCTAACGGGATCGCCGACCTCGTCGTCGCCATCCCAGCGTTGTATAACCACACTCCAAGTTATCAGCGCTCGGATAAAATCAAGCAGCGTGTCGACCTGAGAGCTATCGGTTAGCGCAGTTAATTGGCAAACCTGTATTGACCCATCCAAATACGGAAGCAGCCCAATGAATGTCCCGTAGATATCACGTCCTTTGAGTTCAATGGCTCCTTTGATGGTGCGAAAGATTATTCCATCAGCAGATCGCAGATAAACTGCATCCCGCCTCATTTTTAGGCGAGATTCTAGCAAATCCTGCATTAACCAGACTCAAAAAATGAGGTTTCTCGGTTGGCGCAACCAAGCGTCCGTCACAGCTGTGAGAAGCTCGCAGTTGCTAACTCACATGACATCTAGACACTAGTCGCCCAGAGCGCCACCCTAAGTCGGCGTATGCGGCAGGCAGGTCGCTTAAAGCTCAAGATCGAGCTTCAGCTACCACACGTCGAGGACGTCGTACTACTTGTGCTGCTAGTATTGCCGTTCAACACACCTAGCGTACCCAAACTGGCGACACCAGCAGGACCGCCCAACTCTTCAAGTTTAAACGTCTCGATCTGAAACGCACGCATCCCATTTGCATCCGCTTCAGCTGACGTCCTTATCACTAGATGAGCTCGAAATTCACCCTTAGGATTCTCCACTTCGTCGGCCATTTGAAGTATCTCCCATTAAGGCCAAGTAGCTCCTTAGTTAGAACACGCTTCGCCGTAGGGGTCAATCGACTTTCGATGCGCGAACTGCACATCCTGCGAATGAGGTTGGGGGCTCGAGAGTCTGACCTGGACTTCTATTGCCAAGGGGACAGATACTCGCCAGCAAAAAGCCACGTCCGCCACAGTATTCCTGAGCTAAGGCAGGAAGTTCAGGATCGAGGCTTAGCTCTTCGAGTCTCGAACAATGGTAATTTTTACATTCTCTGTTAGGCTGCGCTTGATCCCAGCCCCGATTGAACCTTGACTAAGAAGCTTCACGATACTCACGGTGCCGCCTGCGTCGATTTCTGCTACGAAATTGAACGTAAGGACTTCCTCTTCTACAATTGCTGGATTGTCCCTAGCATCATCTAGGGCTGACTTAAGGCGCCCAGCAATGCCGAGATCTGCACCGAGCGCCATGCCGTCGTTCGACGGATTGGATCCAGGCCCGTTGCGATCGCAAGCATCGTAGAATGCGCTGCGAGGAAAGCTGTAGGAGGGTGGCTTGCCACCTTCCTTGGAGAGTATTTGTTTGAATGCGAGCAGTCTCTTTCCTTGAATCTGCTGGGAGGACGAGTTCTGAATGGATATGCCCGGAATGCCGCCAGCACCCCCAGCGAATTCCCGATAGTCTGTCTGCACCGGTGAGTTTTTGAAGAGACCCCCAGCCAGGGCGGCCGTGGTTCTGTCGGACTGCTCATAGAGAACGATCGACGCTGTGTAGTTGGCAATGTCGAAAGTCTGCTGTGTCGGACTGTATGAATTGTCACTGGATTTGAGGTTGGCGAGCGTCCGAACAGCCGAGATTAGCTCGCACTCGATTTTCCCCATGACCTTTTCACGGGGAAAATCTGTGTCTGAGCGTAGCGGAGGATAGCCAGCGCAGGCGGTAACAGAAATGGCAGATGCCAGCATCGGCACTGCCGCATGAAATAAACGTCTCATTGCAATCCCCGCCGCCGCAATTTTGACGCCATCCTATTTAACTCATTGCAATCTGCAACAATTATGTGCAGCAATATTTTGGATGGCGACACTTATCTAACGTGGGTATGCGACTGTGAAGCTTGTTGGCCTGAGGATTTTAGTTGTGGCGGCGACGCTAGTCGGTTCTGCCGCCGCGTCTCCGGTACGCTCTGATACAATTGACGAGATTTGTGCGCGCCAAGCGGCTAGTATTTCTCTGAAGGGTGACGCCGCAGCCAAATATATGGCAGCGTGTCGTCGAAACTATTCCAGCAAGAGCCCGCCTGCTACTGTTGTCATACCGGACGATAGCACGGTAGACAAAATTCAGAACTCTGAAAACGGCACTGCGAAGTAGGATACCCCACCATTTCTGTCTGCGCTTGGGTATTTATATCCCATGCACGCACCAACTTGCTATCGCTTCCTCGGCTAATTTCTGGCCCGAGTTTCTAGAGGGATTGAGCCGGTCGTCGGCCGTTGCAACGCGAGGAGCAATTGCGGTGTTCATTGGCGAATGCTTCTCAAGGGCTGCGTGAGCGCCGGGTTTCACATGGGAGTCAAATTTGAACTGGCGGTCGCAAACCACAAGCTGGCCGACGCTGCCACCATCGATCGCTTGGCCATGTGTTTGAACCGGGGTGCATTCTCCACGATGGTGGAAGCAAGGATGTTCCGCCAGAGCGAGGCCGAGCAGGCAAAAGCCAGCGCTTTTCTTGTAATCGACGCTGATCATTTCAAGTCGGTGAACGATCGCTTCGGCCATGATCAAGGCGACGAGGCACTGCGTTTGATCTCTGCCGCGATCCGGTCGCAAATCCGGTCGGGTGATCTTGTCGGAAGGCTCGGTGGCGAGGAGTTCGGAGTATATCTTCCAGGAGCCGACCAGCACGAAGCGGCACTTGTAGCCGAGCGCATCCGCGACCAGGTAAAGAAGGCTGCATTCCGGCCAGGAGGCAAGGAATGCGTGTTAACGGTCAGTGTCGGCGGCGCGACGTTTTCTCAGGCTCCGGCTTTCGCAGAAATGTTCAGGCTCGCTGACGAAAGGCTCTATGACGCCAAGCACGCAGGCCGCGACCGCGTGCGCCTGGTCTCTTTCGATGCAGCCGGCCAAGCCGCCCACGCTTCCTATCTTCACTAGGGGAGTCCGGGGCCGCCGCGTCGAAAATCCGGAATTTCCCCGGAGCGTCAACGAGCTTCCGGTTCGCTTAAACACTTCAGACTGAATGTCAGGCCCGCATCACCGTGCATTGTCGCCATACAGCAAGCAGCCCACACAGCAATACGCCGTCTGGATCCCGTCGGCGCGACGATCCATCAGGCCCGCAGCATCGAGTGCAGGATTGCCTGCATGTGTTCTTCCAGGTCGAGTTCGCCCCGTGCCTCAACAGTTAACAGGTACTCGGCCTTGAGTCGGCGGTCGCCTCCGCTAGTTGCAGGAAAGGCGCAGATGGCCAGCAGTGCTTGCTCCTCAATCCGGTCTGCCCTCATACGGTCGTGCCGGCTGCTGCCCGCTCGATGAACAGCCCGGTGGAGCGCGTCATAGGCGGTCTCGTGGGTTGCGATCAGAGCTTGCAATCCGCGCGAGCTTCCCTCCCCTTCAGCAAATGTCGGTTCAACGACGGACGCAACGGCGGTGAACGCAAGTAGTGTACGGCGGGTGATCCCGGGCATGCCTCATGTCCTTGTCAATTGATGAGTGCAAGGAAACCATAGCACCGGCGCAGCGGCTCGCGGAGATGCCCCGCAATGCGATCACACTTTCTGCTGACAAAACGTCTCCGACTCCCGCAGCTGCCCCGCCTATCGTTGGCTGGTTGAGCACCCGAAAACAAGAACTGCGAGTGGTGTCACCCCGCGAGCGCCCCCTCCCCCTGCTCCAGCCAACCCGGCGGTACGGCTATCGGCCAACCAGCCACCAGCGGCGTGGTCACCGGCTGGGGGTCCCTACTGGCTGCCCGCTTGCGGCCATTCCGCGGATGAGAACGCAAGCCAACACAATCAGCTCGGCGCCAAGGTTTCGGCGCTGAACGGCTTCGACGGCATACCGTCGATCATGAGCTTAATGTAGATGTTGTGGTTTCCAAGGCTCAGTAGGTCGCGTTCTGATATGACCTGACCGAATTCCCGGGAGAGATAGGCAGCGTCCTCGGCTCCCAGCCGAAACGATATCACGGTGCCGGCATTGCCAAGCACGGCATGCCTGATGTCCGGTTCCAATTGATACAGGTACTGGTGTGCAGCGATCATTCCGACTTTGTATTTGCGCAACTCGGAAAGCATGTTGGCGACCGACAATGTCGTGAATGACTGGAACTCATCGACGTAGCAGAAGAAGGGACGGCGCTCCTCCTCTGAAATGTCAGCCCTGCTCATCGCAGCAAGGCCGATCGTCGTCACCAGCAGGGCGCCGAGAAGTGACGCGCTGTCATCGCCAACCTGTCCTTTGGCGAGATTGACCAGCAGGATTTTGCCCCCATCCATCATTGCACGGAGATGGATGTCGTCTTTGGGCTCGGTGAGTATCTTCCGAAGTGTTGGGTCGGATAACATCGCGCCCAGCTTGTTCTGGATTGAGGCTATCCCGTCGGCACGGTAGCCAAATGAATAGCGGTCGTATTCCTTTTCCCAAAACGTCTTGACGGTCGAGTTGCGCAAGGAGCTGGCCACCTCTTTTCGAAACGCCTTGTCCGAGAACAGTCTCAAAACGTCTGACAACGTCGCGCTCTTCTGTTCCAGCAGCGCGAAGACCGCATTGCGCAGGATATGCTCCATGCGAACGCCCCAAGAGTTGCCCCACACTTTTTTCATGGCCTCCAAAATCCCTGAGGCAGCGAGCGGGATGCGATCCCGCCGCACCCGACGGAGGGGATTGTAGCCGAAGGGTTGATTTGAGTCGGGAACGTTCAGGTAACGAATGTCGTCGCGTCGATGATGTGGCACTCTTTCCGAAATCCGTGTGACGACATCGCCATGCGGATCGATGAACGCGATGCCGTAGCCGTGCTCGATGTCCTGCAGCGCCATGGTCTCAAGCAGCGTCGATTTGCCCGTACCGGTTTTTCCGATCACGTAGACATGGGAGAAGCGGTCAGCCTCATTGATCCCGAAGACGCGTCTATCACTCCTGGATGCAACTTTGGCGAATAATATCGGCTGCTGGGAATTGGCAGGTTCCATCTCATAACGATGGCTCAAGGAGCTAGGGACCGCACGGTCTCACTTTGTGTCTGTCTGGCAAGGACCGGCTTTTCGCCTCCGCATTGAGCGGTTCATGGCCCGATGCGAGTGGGCGCTTTCCCCATCGATTGATGACCTGACCGGCAGTCAGCTTTTCCCGTCTCCACCAGTTCTTCCCGACGTCGCATCTTGGGTCGAGGCGGTTCTTTGCCAGCCTCGTGTCCAGTCGGACACGTTCCCTAGCAACCCATCGCGAGATGCCGAACGGGTACTCCCGTCAATGCACTCGCGTGTCATCAAGGAGACTACCATGTCACAGACCTATCTTCCTCTCTCGGCACTGTGTGCCCCGAAGGGCAATCCGCGCCGGACATTCAGCAAAAGCTCCATTGCAGGACTCGCGCAAAGCATAATGCACGATGGCGTTCTGCAGAACCTGACGGTGATACCTCAGGAGGACGGACGCTATCGCATCCACATAGGCAAGCGCCGGTATTTGGCGCTTCAGATGTTGAAGCGAAACGGCGACATCGACGATACCTACGGCGTTCCCGTCATCGTCAAGGAACACCTCGATGGGGGCGACGCGCATCGCATCGCCACGGTCGAAAACATTCAGCGCGAAGCCCTCGATCCGATTGATGAGGCCGAGGCATTCGGCACTCTGTTTCGGGGCGGTGCCTCGCTCGCGGATGTCCCAGCCCAGACGGGGCTCTCGGAAAACACTGTACGCCGGCGCCTAGCACTCGCCAGCCTGTCAAAGGAGGCAAAGGCGATGGTTCGTTCGGGCATGATGCCGCTATCGATAGCCGAGGCACTTACGCTCGGCAACGAGGCCCAGCAACGGCAGCTCGTGGAAGCGGTGAAAGGCGGCGCTCATCTGAACGGAGATTATGTCCGCGCCACCTTGCTGAACGATCGTCCGACCAAGTCCGCCGCCGTGTTCGATCCCGCGCTTTATACCGGAACCTACACGACGGATCTTTTTGGTGATGAGAATGCGACGTTCTTCGATGATGCCGACGAATTCCTGAGACTGCAGAAGAAGGCAGTCGATGAAATCGCCGACAAGCACCGCAAGACCGCCGGGTTCGTTGACGTCTTCAACGGCTACAGCGCACCCTGGTGGCAATACCGACAGGCGGCCAAGGGCGAGGAGCATGGCGTGGTCATCAACTTGTCACCGAGCGGAGCCGTCGAAATCCGCAAGCGCCAGGTACGAAACAAGTCTGATGAAAACGGCTCGGACGAGGAGCAAGAGCAGACCGAACCAAGGCAACGGCCGGAGTTCGGTCCAGGGCTATTGCGCTACTTCGCTCATCAAAAGACCATTGCTTTGATGGGAGCGCTCGCCGAGCAGCCGCGCAGGATGATGGAGGTCACCGCGGTCCTGCTGTTGTCGGCGCATCTTCCCGGCAACCGCATCCGCATCGAGCCGCATTCGAGCTTGCGCGACGGCGACCTGATTGAAGCGCGGCCTAAAGGCTATGCGGCAATGGACGGCACCGCACAGGCGCTTATAGAACGGCTTGGTCTCGTCGACGACGCGGACAAGCCGGACTTGGAAACACTCTTTGCGCTGGCGGGCACCATGGATGAAGCCGGACTCCATGGCGCCGTGAAGAAACTGGCAGATGACGATCTGGTCTTCCTGATAGCGTTCCTGCCCCTGGCCGCGTTTGGCAAGGATGGCATCAGGGAGCAGGACGACCCGAAGGGTCTCTTTGCCAGTGTCGCGCACGATCTCCCGATCGCAATGCGTGATTGGTGGACCCCCGACGGGCGTTTCCTTTCAATGCTTCGGCGCTCACAACTGGAAGATGTTGCGATCGAAAGCGGTGCCTCGATCGGGCTTGGGAAGATCTATCGCTACAAGAAGAAGGACCTGGTCGTGGCACTGGCCAACTACTTCCTCAAGACATCCGACTCGTCGGCCGAACTCGACCAGTTCGACGCGAAAGGCCGCAGCTGGCTGCCTAGGCTGATGCGGCTGGTCGAAGAGGAACAGCCATCTACCGAAGATGCAGCCTGACAAAATTGCCGCCCAACCTGGGCGGCTTCTTTTTGTGCGGCAAACTGACAGGCCGGCCAATTCTGGCGTCGCGCCGCGTCCAAGGATTGATGCGACAATGGCGTCATGCATGACGAGTCAAAAAACCGCTCCCGTTCGGTTGTCTCGGATGTTCTCGCCGACGGCTCGCTGATCGAACTGGTCTATGACCCGCGGCTGCGTAAGACCTCACTGACCCGCTATTTGAATGGCCAAGTGATAACGCAGCCCGCAATAAAGCTCGATGACGGCGACACGCTGATCCCGATTTCGGCGGGCAACAATCTCATTCGGCACGAAGCGGTGTTATTGCCTTCGGAGCCACAGGAATATGGCGACGAAGCCGCGCTGGTGAAGGACATCCAGGCTTTCATTCATCGCTATGTCGATCTCACGGACGCCTTTGAGCTGATTGCCACCCACTACATTCTCCTGTCATGGGTCTATGACGCCTTCAACGAGCTGCCGTACCTGAGGCTGCGCGGCGACTACGGGACGGGCAAGACCAGGGCCTTGCTGATCATTGGATCGATCGCCTGCAAGCCGTTCTTTGCTTCCGGCGCCTCGACCGTGTCCCCGATCTTCCACACGTTGAACGCGTTTGCCGGCACGCTTGTTTTCGATGAGGCCGACTTTCGCATGAGCGACGAGAAAGCCGAGCTGATCAAGATATTGAACAACGGCAATGTCCGCGGCATGCCGGTGCTACGCACCATGATCAACAACAAGCACGAGTTCAATCCGGCGGCATTCAACGTGTTCGGGCCGAAGATCGTCGCAACGCGTGGCGTCTACGACGACCGGGCACTGGAGAGCCGCTTCATCACCGAAATCATGACGGGCCGGCGGCTGCGCAAGGACATTCCAATAAACCTGCCGGATAGCTGGCGCGAGCAAGCACAACAAATCAGAAACAAGCTGTTGATGTTCCGTTTCCGCAACCGCTCGAAGGTCCGTCTCGAAGCTAGTTATGTCGATCCAAAGCTCGAGCCGCGTCTCAATCAGGTGCTGGTCCCGCTGCTTTCAGTTATCTCCGACAAGACGGTCCGAATTGAGATTCAGGAACGCGCGAGCGCCATGCAACAGACGATCGTGCTCGACCGGGGATTGTCGATCGAGGCGGATATTCTGGAAGCGCTGACGGCGCTGATCTCCGACACGTCCCGGACCGCCATCGCGATCAAATCCATTGCCGAGGCCGTCGCCGAAAAACACGCGGTGGAGTATTCGCGACCAATCACCCCGAAGTACGTCGGCTCGCTGCTGCGACGACGCCTCAATGTGGCGATCTACAAGAGTAACGGCTCCTATGTCGTGCCGACGAGCGAGTGGCCGAAGATCAAGGACCTTTGCCGCCGCTATGGCATCGATACCGAGACGCCCTCTCCTTGCTGATCACAGTGGACTTGGGGACATGTGGACATCGCTGGGGCCGAATGAGCCTGAGCCGGCCTGCTAGAAACACGTAAACGTCCAGCCCCATGACGTCCCTACGTCCCCATGTCCTTGCTGTTCGCATGGCGTATGGGACAATAAAATTGCCACGCTGGCAGTTTTTGCCACCTGCTCTTCCTTCCACAACTATCCGATCATGGGCAGACCGCACGCATTGCCGGCGGCCAACTATGTCAAGAAGACTTGCGATCTATCTCAAAACGTTCCGCCGCCAGCATGGCTTGAGCCAGAAAGAGGTGGCGTTCCTGCTCGGACTGAAGAGTGACACCCACATCTCTCGCATTGAACGCTATCTGCGCGAACCTTCGGTCGAAACGCTGATCGCCTGCTCACTCATCTTTGGATGCCCAGCTGAGGACCTCTTTCCCGTTCTTTTTGTCACGTCGCGCCAAGCGGTCAGGGAGCGCGGGCAAAAGCTCTTCGAAGATCTTCAGGGCAACCCACAACGCGTCACCCGCAGCAAGCTCGATCTGCTCGACGACCTGCTGCAACGGCTATCTGACGACCAATCTTCACCAACCCTATGATGGATCGGCGCCGTTACGATTTGGTGTTCTCGATATATCTCAACTCAGAGGGTTTTGGCTGGGTCCTGTTCGAGGGTCCGTCATATCCCGTCGAATGGGGCACCGTGAGACAGCAAGGAAAGGCAAAAAATGCCCGCTGCTTCCAAAAGGCTGTCGAGCTGATCGAGAGGCTCAGGCCAGACGTTATCGTCGTCGAAAAAATCGTCGCGGCATTTTCTAACCGCACGGCACGCGTGGTCAAGCTAAGCGTCATTCTCGAGACCTACCTCGAAGGCCTCGGCATCCCCTTCTTTCGCTATTCGCGAGAGGACATCCGGAAGGCCTTTGGAAATCTCCCCTCGCCGTCCAAGGACGGGATCGCCGAGGCGATCAGCAAGTCGATCCCGGTTCTGTTTCGGTTCGTGCCACCCAAGCGCAAGCCATGGAAAAGCCAGGACGCGCGCATGGGCCTGTTCGATGCTGCTGCGCTCGCCCTGACACACTTTCAAAACATCGATGCCCAGCAGTGACCGCAGGCCTGCAAGGCTTGCCTGGGCCTCCTCCGGCCCATTGGGAAGCATCGGATGTTCCGGTGCTTCCGTCATGGACAGGAGGTCATCATGAACGTTGTTCCTTCACACAGCAGACGCGACATCTATCGCGAAATCACCCAGTCGATCATCAGGGCTATCGAGCAAGGCGCCGGCGAATTCGTCATGCCTTGGAACAACGATGGCACGGTGCGTCGGCCGCAAAACGCCTGCACGGGAAGTCTCTACCGCGGCATGAACGTGCTAGCGCTTTGGGTCACTGCAACGTCGCGCCAATACACCACCGGATTTTGGGCTTCCTATCGCCAATGGCAGGAGTTGGATGCTCAGGTTCGCAGGAGTGAGCGTGGCGCGCCAATCGTGTTCTACCAAAAGCTGGATCGAGGAGAGGACGAGCACGACGAAGAACACTCTCCCCAGATGGTGTTGCGCACGTCCTTTGTCTTCAATGGCGATCAGGTCGATGGATGGAAGGCGCCACACGCGGCCGATGTCGATATGGTGGACCGCGTTGCCGCCGCCGACACCTTGGTTGCCGCCACCGGCGCAGTTATCCGTCACGACGCTGCTGGGGCTTGCTATTTGCCCGTACTCGACTGCATCGACATGCCCAAAAAGTCGCGTTTTCTCAGGCGATCTTCGAGCTCGGCGACCGAGGCCTACTACTCCACTCTGTTCCACGAACTCACGCATTGGACAGGCCATGAGAAGCGCCTCAATCGCGATCTGCGCGGCCGCTTCGGATCGCGAGCCTATGCCGCCGAAGAGCTGGTGGCTGAACTCGGAGCGGCGTTTCTGTGCGCGGACACTGGCATTGCCAACAGCCCACGCCAGGATCACGCTGCCTATGTCGCGGACTGGCTCGCTTTGTTTTCTGATGATCCGCGGGCTCTGATGACTGCTTCTGCCAAGGCCAGTGCAGCGGTAGAGTTCATCGCTGCCTTCCGGACTGCGTGAGTTGTTTTAGAGGCCCCCGTTCACCGGGGCCTTTCATTTGCTCCAATAGGCCAACTGGATGCTTTTGCGGTCTGCAGATCCAGTAGCTGAAAGCTATACGATGACGTCGTTCATCGCGGCCGAGTTGACGAAGCGGACAAACCGATTCGCAATTTGGCGGTGTTGAATGTATCATTTTCCAGCGGGCGGACAGGACAGTTCGGCTTGGTCACGCCCGCCACATTTGTCATGAAATACTTCGTCTATTGCCGGCGCTCCTCCGAGGCGGAGGACCGCCAGGTCATGTCCATCGAGTCGCAAAGGAGTGAGCTGCGGCGCCTTTTTGCCGGAACACCCGGTATTGAAATTGTCGAGTGGTACGAGGAATCAAAGAGCGCGAAAGCGCCCGGACGACCAATCTTCGACACGATAGTGAACCGCATCGAACGGGGCGAGGCCTCGGGTATCGTTGCTTGGGCGCCCGATCGGCTTGCGCGCAATTCCATTGATGGCGGACGCCTGATTTATCTCCTGGATCGCGGAAAACTCGCCGACATGAAGTTCGCGACTTACACCTTCGAGAACAACTCGCAGGGCAAGTTCATGCTCCAGATCATGCTGGGACAATCTAAATACTATTCCGATGCGCTGTCCGACAATGTCAAGCGCGGCAATCGGACGAAGGTGGAGCATGGATGGAGGCCTGGCAACGTACCGCTTGGCTATAAGAACGATGCTGCGACAAGAACGATAGTGGTCGATCCGGTTCATTTCCAGCTCGTCCGAAAGATGTACGATCTCATGCTGACTGGTGCCTATTCGACCAGGCAAGTCGCTCGCGTCGCTCGTGAGGAGTGGGCATTTAGGAGTCCGAAGCGTCGTCGATCTGGTGGGGTTCCGCTCTCGCTGAGTTCGACCCACAGGATGCTGACGAACCCTTTCTACGCGGGCCTGATCCGCTGGAATGGCCAAGTCTACAAAGGCAAGCACGAACCCGTCGTCTCAATCGACGAGTTCGAAGCGGTCGGCCGGCTCATTCGCAAGCCCGGCAAGCAGCGGTCGATAAGATACGCATTTGCGTTCACCGGGATGATCCGCTGCGGAAACTGCGGGCTTCGAGTGACCGCCGAGAACAAAACCAACCGCCAAGGCCACCGTTACGTTTACTATCACTGCACCAAGCGACGCGTAGACATAGACTGCAAAGAGCCTTCGATCGAGGTCAAGGCTTTGGAAGCTCAGATACTCGGCTTCCTCGAAAAGCTCACCATCGAGCAGCAGATTTACGAGTGGCTGATCGAAGAGCTTAAGCACGACCTCGTTTTTGAGGCGACCGCGCAGGAGGCCATCCGAAAATCTTTGGAAACAGGGATTGAAGAAGTCGCCGGCCAAATAGCCGAGATGACAAGCCTGCGGCTACGCAATCTTGTCACTGACGAGGAATTCCTTGCGACGCGCCGCAAGCTTCAAACCGAGAAGCTCCGCCTTGAACAGGAGCTGGTCGGGAATGGGCACCAAGGCGCCACGTTCGAACCTATTCGTGACGTCATTTCGTTCAAGAGCAGAGCCACCGATTGGTTCCGCAATGGCACCCCGGTCACTAAGCGGCTTATCCTCGACACTTTCGGTTCGAACCTGGTTCTGAAAGACAAAAAGCTCTTAACTGACGCCGTAAAACCGTTCTCGGTTTTGCCACCGGACACGCGGTGTCCACGAGGGCGGGCGCTTGGCCACACTGATCGAACTTCTGCATCACATCGAAGCGCGCTGCGGATCCTACGAAAGATGAGCAGAGCACTGAACGCCGAGCCCAAGCGAGAGAAGATTATTCAGAACCTTCAGACGTTGAGAGAGCATCTGGCGGAGGGCGATGAAGCACGTGACACAGGTTCAAAAGCTGCGTGAGACGCTGCTGCGCCACCTCTCGTGGCAGGTCCTCATCATACACCTTCTTCCAGAGAGCGATAAATTCATCGAGCCGTTTTTCTTGATCCATAATGGTTGCTTAGTACTGGACAACCAAGAAATCATGAGGTCGACGAGGGGTCAAAATTGTCCTCTGGGCTAATGCGCTTGCTTCTTTCGTTTTAAGAGGGCACCGAGTTTGTGCTCCCATCCGTCACGATGTTCGATCCGGTCAAAACCCTCGCGGTCGCCTTTTAGGAGATCCACCCGACTTCGCTTGCTCAGGCGCTCCCAGTCCTCATACATGACGTAGATCGCATTCCCGTAGTTGAGATTCTCAAACGCTACAAGATTATTGCCGTATTTTGCTCCGAAATACCGGAGAAACTCATTGGTTCCAGCGATATAAGCTTCAGGTTTGAAACGCGATAATACACGAAGCCTCTGTTCCATAACCTTTTGAACGCTCTCGGATACCGCCCGTTTTCCCTGTAGCATGCGCTTGATCACTTGATCAGCGGCACATGGTGGCAGAATCTCCCAATCTATGTGCACGGTCTGCATATACTCAGCGAGCGTCGCCCTGCTTTGGAAGACGTCGATCGCTCCGACATTTTCCTGCAACAAGTTCAGGTTGTACAAAAGGTCGTTGTCGAAATCAGTTGCCTGCCTGCTTAAGGTCTGATCGATCGCAAATTTGAGGGCGAAATGCCCATCGCTTGTTGTTTCAAGGAGTGAGATGGAGAGCTCAACCTCCTTTGGTGGAATAAAATCACGCTGGAATACGTCGCGGGTCCTTGTGTGAGTATAGTAGCCCTTGGACCAGTCGCCCCAGTTGGGGGTATCCCACGACTCCGTCTTCGTTGTCATCGGCAGATCCTTTCTTATCAGGACCTTCCCTTCTACGTTGGCTCGCGAGTAGCGTCCGGACGATGGCGCCGGGATCTGTGGCGAAGGGAGAATTAGCCTACTGCCCTCGGCCTGTAGGCCCAGATGCGCATAGACCCCGATATCATCACCTTTGATCGTCCGAACACATGCAACGACAATATCGTCCAGTTCGAACGTATGAATACGCTCAAGGATTCGCTTTGGTACGACTCTGATATTCTTTTGCATCGCGTAGATTGTACGCTAAAATCTCGAAGCTGAGAATTTATCAAAGGCAGATATCCCCGTCGTAAGAAGCGGGCAGAGTCGACCGCGGCGCGTGGCTGTTGTGCCCTTATCCAACACAATGTTCGCTACCTTCCATAGGTCGGGGGCAGGTGTGTCGCCTATGGAGACGTGGAAGACGCGACCTGGCGCTGTTCGATGCGCAAGTACATTGCGTACTTCGCGCAATTCTAGGTAGGCACCGTGCACTTCGAGAGCATCCAGAGAAGCAATGATCGGGTCGCTCTGAAACGCGGATCGATACCGCGCGACAGTTTTTGGGGCCGTAACGTTGCGCTGTTCCTTCGCGGTCGTCATCGGAAAAGCCACAGGATCTAGCAAAGCCCCCGCCGCATGGAGGGCATAGAAAAATGCCTCAAACATTGAAAAGCCAGAGTTGAAAAAACCGAACAAATCTCGCTCTTGGTTATGCCGCTCCTCGGCAGGAGGGGCGGTTCCATGCTTTGAAATGGACGCCGTGAAAAGATCGTCGTGCGTCACGAGAGCCTTGAACCTATGCGTGACGGCGTTCCAGGCGCCGGCGAACTCGGCGTAGATTGCCTTATCAAGTCCGCCCTTTCCGGCAATCCTGCGATGGATCGATTCGTATTCCGACAACGGAAAGTCCACAGGCATAAAGAGGCCGGTCGTTGTGGTCGCAATCCCACCTGTCTGAATTCGACTCATTACTGAAGGATACCAGAACGGGGCGAGTCGAGGTAAGGACACAAACAAGCCGCTATTGCGGATATCCTGTTTGATTCCCTGGCCGGGGCGTGCTCTCGCAATAGGAATGAAAGCGAGAGCCTGCGGAAGCAATGCAAACGTAATTTCATCTGACCTGAACAGGAGGTTCACATGGGTTGGTGGAGCAGCGATAGCAGCAGCGGGAACAATGGAACAGAGTCAAACGACTTTGATCCAGGCATAGCTAACAACAAAGCTGAGGCGCAGGCCGCCAAAGATGCCGCAAAAGAATCACTGATCGAGAGAACATATAGCGATTCCAAAGCCAAGGAGGGCGCAGACTCTCTTTGGAGCTCGATCTTCGGCAAGAAATGAAATGTCGCACTGGGGTGGCGGGGTAAACGCCCGCCACTTCCAGTTGCAAGTATTTGTTGTATCCTTGAGAGATGCCGGAGAAACCGAGCGGATGGAGGCCCTCTCAACTAATTCTTGAAGCTTCACAAAACCCAACGTCCAGAGACGAGCTTCGACGATTGCTCCTACCATATGCTACAGACGCCATAGTCAATTACATGGTCAAGCGCGGCATTGTTGGATCTCGAAAGGACGAGTTGGTTGAGATTGGAATGAATCCATTCGAGGACGTTTTCTCAATATTCATCAAAGATCCTGAAAATTTGTCCAAAACTCCGGAATATTTCTTTCAGTATTACAGATGGTGGATGCGGCAGACGCTCACCCGATATCTAAATCCGTAGGTCACCAGGTCTACATCCCTCTAAGAACTCGGCCGATGCTCGTTTTCCTCCTCAGCCGCCTCCAGCAGTAGCTCGATCGCCTCTCCAGCCACAGATGATCGGCTACGCCGCAACGTGCGAGCCAGGTTCTCTAGCCGTTCGGCAATTGGCTTGCGTATCCTGACGGTGACGGCGACAGTGTCGTGCATCTGCATGGATACAGAATAGCGCCGGGGCCAGAGCCGCAGAAGGTGGCAAAACTGTCCAATTTGGCAGGCACCGCGCGTGGACGCGTTCGAACCCGACGGATGTGAAATTGGAAGACTGCGTTGTGGCCACAAGGTTTTCTGCCGATCTGCAGCATTTGTGCACAAATGCATCAAGGCGGGGCGCTTGGCCACACTGACCGAACTTCTACATCACATCGGAGCGCGCTAAGGATTCTGCGAAAGATGAACGAGGCGCTAAACGCCGAGCCTAGGCGGGAGAAGATCATTCAGGACCTGCAGACCCTAAGGGAGCATCTGGCTGCGGGGCACGAAGCACACGACACAGGTTCAACAGCTGCGTGAGGCGTTGCTGCGCTACCTCTCGCGGCAGGCCCTCATCATACACCTTCTTCCAAAGAGCGATAAATTCGTCGAGCCGTTTTTCGTGATCCATGATGTTTGCTTACTGCTAAGCAAACAGAGAATCGCTCCGCAGAGAAAGGCGTCAAATTCTGCCTGGCCAGCCAAGCAAAGATTTTTTGATCGATCCGTGGTAGATTAACAATGGATTCCAACACAGAACCGTTGCCGGCTATGACGCGCATAATTTCCATTCTTTGGACCTGTGGGCCTCCCTCCGGAGTCCGGCTCTTTTTTTGAACTTGCTTTCCAGACACGGCCGTCAGCGGTTCAAAGGGTCGCCTAGGTGCGACCCTTTTTCAACTTCCGGCACTGGATCAACAGGGCCCATCTTCAACCCATAAGCTTGGTTCAGTTTCGCCATTAGCGCCTCATGATCATTTTGCAGGTGGTCGAGATGGATCTTTTCTACTCCCACTTTCTCAGCCTCCAGTTCCAACCACTTCCCTTCAGACCTAAGGTTCGTGCCTATGAAGTCTGTCACATCGCGTATTGCCCGAACAAGGGTGCTTTTAGAACGAACCTTTTTGCCCTCCCTCCAGCGCTCTTCACGATACAGGTACTGATTACCTTTGATCTTGCGGATCCGGTAAAAGGCCATCCGCCTTCATAACACAGGTAACAACTCGGGACCATTCAAACACGGCGCACCATGGCACCACATCTGTGGCCCGAACTAAACCACACCTGTCAAAACTCACGCAGTACGCCTCTCGATTCGAATGAGGGGCTGCTTCGCCGCAGAAGCCGGTTCTCGTTGTCGTCCGCTTTGCGCCTCATAGCGGCTGTAGAGATAAGCTATGCCACTTCCTAAAATCGGTCCGACTGCTACCGGCTTCAATGGCGAGCGGCCTCCTCGTTTTGCCAATCCACGCTCGGACCGACTAATTCGATCACCTGCTACGGTGGACTCTCAAAGGGTCGCCATAAACGTTCATGGCCAAGGCTTTGGCAGGCTCAGCACCTAGCGCCTTCGCAACATGCTGATTAGCCAGAAAATTGGCTTCGGCGAGCGGCTTACCGGCCATCCAGCTGTCGAGGAATGTCGGCAGCCATTGGTAGGTTACGACGGAATCCAATGGCCAAGGCGAAGCTACGACTGCAGAGCAGCCCTGATCGAGGATAGCCTTCGCCAATCCAGTCGTCGTAACGGCGTCGGGAACTTTGTCCGCCCGTCCGCCGCTGCAAATGAACAGAACGACCACACCGACATTGCGGACAGACGCCGCGAGTTCCCTGCCGGTTGTGACAAGGCTTCCTTCATCGCTGACTCGTTGGAAGAATCGTCCATCAAGACCAAGGCCGCCGTGCGCGGTCACTATAACAAGCTCGGATCCCGCGAGATTTCCAGGAATTTCAGGTCCGGTGTCGAGTTCGATTCCGTGTTTGTCGAGTGTCTCGCTTAACCGCCCCGCGATCGCGACGAAGGTCTGACCAAGCCTTTCCTCTTGCGAAATCCAAGCGACCAGCCGACCGTTTGTCTTGGGTGGATTAGCCCGCGCGGCCTTCAGCCAGGAAAGCGAAGGCGCTGAAGCCAACGGCCTTTCCTGACCGGCAAAGTCGTCATTGATCCGAATAATGTTGCTGGGCAGTTGTTGCAGGTCCGCATCGGCAATGACAACAACCGGGCCATTTGGCAAGGCGCTGAGGCGGAGCTGCTCTGTGGTGATGTAGAACAGGTTTGGCGTCTTCTCGTCGATCCCGTAGCGAAAGGGAAACTCATCCGTCCATTTACGAAATTTAGCTACGGAGAAGACGTCGTCAGGTTCGCTCGTAACGCTCTCACGTCCTTCGACCCAATCTACGCGTGTCAGGCGATGTTCGGCATCAACTCCGAGGAGGACGACCGATATACCCTCTCGCGATAGGGTTCTTGCGATATCCGCCGCATCCTCGATCTTCTGCAGCGGGGGAAGTGGTTTCGACGTGACTTGCCAACCCGGTACGGGAATAGCTCTGTCAGCGAGCATTTCGACAGCGAATGTCGATACGATTCCATCTCCCTTTGCCGCTTCAGTCGCTAACAAACGACGCGCAGCCATGGCGGCAAAACGTGCATCGAACCCGCTATCGTCCGCATAGCGGGCGCTCTCGATATTTCGATGCAGTTTAAGAATTTCTTGTGCGTCCGGTTGGCTGGATGAAAACGTACGGGCCATTGCCGCGACCGGCCCACTCGCCTTCGGCAAGAGCTGGTCAAAGGCATCGAGGCTGAGTTTGGGAACATCCACATTCGCCAAGCGCGACCAGAGAATCAATTGTCCAAGCAGGATGGTTGCGGGATCGACAGCGTCGAAACGATCAAGCGCTTCTTGGGCGGCCCGTGTCGACCGATCCAAAAGGCTCGGAAGCTTTGCTTTAAGGTCATCGGACTGCCTTATCGCTTCCGCCACATCTAGGGACAACGACATGAAGCGATGTCGATGCGCATTGGCATCGGTCAACCCCATACGCTCAAGAATTTCTCCTCCCTTGGCGTGAACCTGACGGGCGATGGCCACCATCCCCAAGTCCCTCAACAGACGTACCAAGCCGTTGGTCTCATGCCAGGCTTCCTTGCCGGTCAAAGTTGTATTGCCGGCAGCGGCGCACGCGAAGGCGATCAAACTTTCAAGCTTGTTTCCCAGCCGTTGATAGATGTCCGCCACCGCAAACCAGCTCATCCGCATTCTGGCCGGAGTGTCCTCTCCCAGTCTTAGCGCTTGCTCGGCCATGTCTCGGGCGAGTTGCACACGACCGACCGTTGCAAAAGCACCGGCCGCGACGCGGATCATCGGAAGGTCGTGATTTTGTACCGCTGCGTAAGAATTAATCCCGATGCCAAGGCCGACCCACATCATTATCTGATTGATGTCGGCATCATCCTGAATGCGACCGCTTACATGCTGGATCATCCGCATGACCGCCGGCGCGAGCTTGTCGGCCGACTCAGGTAGCATTTCCTTTGGCAGAACGATGCGATCGAGAGAGATCGGCGATTGCTGGGAAAGCCACAGGAATGCCTGCTTCAGGGCATCAAGCTTCGCCGACAACTCCTCAATGGAGGGGCCCTCCTCAGTGTCGACGTCAATGAGATCGAGCGGCCGCCTCATGAAGTCGAGCGCTATCGTTGCGATCAAGGCCACACCCAAAGTGCCGGTCACATCGAGCGACAACACATGAACCAACCGCGTGCGGGTATGAGCATCGGTCGTATTGCGCGCGAGATATTCGACGACGCGGGCGATCGCCGATTTGAGTTGTTCAGCTGCAACCCGTAACTGACCCTTTTCGTCGCGATCGAGGGCGAGTTCCTCGACAATACTCAGGACTAGGCGCGCGGTAATGGGCGATTCGATCGTTCGGCGGGTCGCGATCTCTAACGCATGCATTGGCAAGCGCCGTAGCCGCGCATCGCGGGTCAGGATGGCGGTGATCTGCTGGAATTGATCCTCGAAGCGTTTCGACAAACCCGCTTCAATCGCAGCGTAGTCCGGAACGCCTTGTTTGGGCAGTGACGCGGAAAGTGCCCTAAAAAGATCGCGCATCCGCGCGTTCCCTTGGCTCTCTGCCAAAGCGGCAAGACCGTCATAGTCTCCTGCAAGGCCTAACAGTCGCCAGGCTCGCTCGACAAGGACCGAATGCTCCGGGAACAGTTTTTCGAGCCGCGCGGCCGCTCGCGCTTCAAGATCCGGCTCCGAGATTTTGGAGGCAGTATCAAGGGCTAGAGCAAGCCCTTCCACGTTGTTTAGACCCTCGATCGCGGGCCTGAGAAATTGAGCAGCCAAGAAGGTCGCGCCGGCGTCGGATGCGATGCGGGCCAACTTCGCCAGAACAAACGGACCTGTGGCATTAATAGGGTACTTTTCTATCTCTTCGAGTGCTTGTCCATGCAAGCCGCCACGATGAAACACTTGAACGCGCAGGAAGGCCTTTTCTTCCGACCTCAAATCGAGCGCTTCGATGTCGCGAATGACAACACCGATGCGTCCTTCCGCGATGAGCTGATCCCACAGGTCGAGGCGATCGCCGAGGATCGATTCCATGCTATCCGCCATCTCGCCAGCAACCAGGCCGACGTCGTCTAGCGATTTCAGCGTTTCGATGTGGACAGATTTTCTGGGTACGAACTCACCCGTGTCCAGCACGACGTAGGAATTCTTGCCGCGCGTCACCGCAAGCAATTCGGAGCACAGGGAATGAACCTGAGGCACCCAAAAATCTTCGGGCAGGCTCGGCTTGTCAGGCTCCAATTCGATCTTGGCGTTCCGAAATGCAGCCGCGTCATACACAATGATCGCGCTTCTTTCTGGAACATCTCGTATCTCGGCGATCACCGATTCAGATCGCAAATCGGACAATTCGACAAATCGAAATCGTTGGTCGGCATCTTCAGCGGCGGGCGGCCGCAGCTCATCCTTCTCTATTCCGTCCTCCAACTGCGCCTTGAGGCCTTTCAGCTTGGGACCTGATCCCGGCGGGGCAATCAGGATAATTTGGCTCAATGGCGAGTTTTTTTTCTCATCATGAAATGAAAGGAGGAGGAGAATCAGATGCCCGACACGCTGGGTTACAGAGCCTCCGCCGATGCAGAGTATGTCTCCTCCTCCAAAGCCTAAGCCGTTTTCGCGATAGAATGCCTCGAGGGTCCGATCAGCGGCTTCGCTCTCCTCTTTATTTGTGGTTTCCTCTCCCATACAGCGCCGGCTCCTTCCATCTCGTCTTGTTGTACCTTTTTGACTGTCTGATCCCCCGTCGCCTTCCCTTTACGGTGCAAGACATTACAGCGGCAGTTAGTATTTCCTGATAGCGGTTGCTGGAAACCCGCCTGTAACCTTGAGCTTTCGTTGACGGGAAATGGCAAGTCGATCCGCTTGGGGTAACGGCGCAAGTGTTAGGCTGTTCGGGGCTACGTCGCTTAGCTAGACGTTCCGCTCGTCCGACATGCCGGCGTCCGCGGCAGTCTGAGCGACAATCTCCCACTCGCCACGAATCCACATCGAGTATAACTCGAACGGATCGTCCGGCTTTTGGACCGGATCGGCGTATGTCGCTGTCTCGACATAGGGTATTCCCACCTTCAGCCGCTTTCCGGGAACCTCGCCGAATAGATGGTCGTAGCAGGCCAGCAGCACCGCAATTGAGAGGAGCTTTGAAGACAGCGGGGATACGAAGGCCTTGCAGCCGCCAAGCGTATTCAGCGCGCGTCGATACCGGTCCATCGCCTCGAACACCTGCTTGTAGGCTTCGAAAGGGTTGTATTCGCATGCGAGGAGAATGTTACGTGGCTCGACCTGGAAGGTGTCGAAGAGCAATTCGCGGTGCTCATAGATGATCTCGTCCCCACGTCGCGGCTCTCGCGACGGGAACGGCACGACCGGGCAAATCTCATCCGGGGTGAGCTTCTGGTGGATCCTATCGAGACGGTCGCGCTGACTCTCCCCAAGAACAGGAAACCAGACGTGCGGTAGGTTCTTAGTTGTCTGCGATGTAAGTTCTCCTGAGAAGCCGCGCACGAACGACACTTGGTCCCGTAGTGAGCCTTGGCCCGCTGCGAGGTCGGCCGTGACGCTCTCCGCCGTAGTGACGTGCAGATTGACGCTCCTGCCGGTCGCCGCTGCGAGGTCGAGGCCACGCAGCAGCACGGCGACGCTCGTCATCGCGACCATCCGAGGCATCGCACTGATGTCCACAATGACGTCGTCATACGCATTTGGATCGCCGGCCCCGCGAATCTTCTCATAGGTTTGCCGCGACGCGACAGGCTCCTCGAATGCGCCCCCAAGGTTGATATCCACCTCCTTTATTCGCTCGGGTGGAAACAGCTTTCCGAGGCCCTCGACGTTCTTCTCCGTCCTGGCACGACGAATCGCGCTGTCCTGCTGGCCGTTGTGGAACGCGAGGAGCCAGACATGGACGTTGGCGCTGAGCTCATGGAGCCTACGAGCGGTCTCCAGTGCGCGGACGTCGAAGCCCTTTCCGACCACGAGGAGTATCCGCCGCTCACGCTCCGCGAGGTGGCGTTTCCAAAAGACGTTGAACTTTGCATCGCCCGTAAGCGAGTACGGATCCCAGCGCATCACCGCTTCGCCATCAGACAAAGGTCGGCTCCTCTTCCTTGCCGCCATGCACTTGCCACGTGATCAGGTCTTTGATTTTCTTTTCCCTCCATCCTCCATACCCTAGCGGGAGTCCGAACTGCACGCAGAGCAGGCGATTGAGGTAAAACACGACGAATTTCTTGTTTTTGTTGCTATGGTCTAGCCGCGGCACCAACAGGTTGTGTGCGACCAAGGACGTGACGACGTCGCGCAGGCCGCGAAGGTGCTTGATCTGATCGTCGGGTGTGTCAATCAAGGTCTCGCGGTCCTGCATTGTGATGCCAATTCCTGTTACGCCGGGCATATACGGCGCGGTCTCACGGAACGTCTGCGCTTGGCAGAAGGAGCAGATCCCTTCGAGGAGCGTCTTCGCGTCCCGACCGAGTGGTAAACGGCGGGTGAGATCGTTCCAGCGGGCTTTGGCGATGCCTGTGATGATGTTGTGCTGCCGTTCGGCAGACAGCGGCATCGGCACGTCCCGAAGGAACTGAATCTTGGCGGATATCTCCTCGAACAGCTCGCCACTAACGGCCAGATACTGCTCAACGTTAAACGAGGACACGTCGGCGATTGCGTCTCGCCCGAAATAAATCGGCGCCCCTATTTCCGTTCGGACGAAGTGCTCGGCGGCGCGCGCCAGCCCGCTGCTCTGCCGCTTGTCGAACTCCTCCGTGGAGAGCGAGATGAAGTCAAACGTCGGCTGCTCATTTCTTCTGTCGCGCGCGACGAGGACCTCGGTCATTCGCCACTGGATGGCGCGCTCGACGACGCTGCCGTGCTTCTTGCGCGCCGTGTCGAGCCACACATCGTATCGCGGCGTCTGGCCCATCTTCGCCAGAATACGTGTCTCAACATCGACGCACGCCTGTTCGAACTTCGGCGCCCAGACAGCAAGGTCGTCTCCGTCAGCGATCAGCGCGAACATGTCCCGGTCGCCAAAGTTGTCGGCCTTGGCTGCCCGCAGCTTGGCGATGTTCTCTACAAATCGGGCGTACACCGCTCCGCGCCGATCACTCCATTGCCGCTCAAGCTGTATCACGCCGTTATAGTCGCGATTTTCCAGCGCACCCTCAGATAGCAGGTCCTTGTGGGTGAGCGTCTCCAGGCGCTCGGCGATCCAGACACCGCACTTCGCGCGGGCGCCGGTCACGAAGTCGAGGAGCGAGCGTCGCTGATTGGCGGACAGCGTCTGGAGCTCGTCGAAGAGCAGCACGCGCCGCGCCTCAACTGGTCCGAGAGGGCTGGAGATGCGAGAGTTGGCGAACCACTTCAGGCCATCGAGCCGCGCGTGGCCGCCTTTTACCGGTTGCGGCTCGCCGAGCACGTCCATCCGTCCGTAAAAGTCGGTTTCGATCTGCGACGCCCAGTCGAATAGTTCACTGCCAGTGGCTGTCGCTGGAATCGTACTGCCGGACTCCGGCTCCCAATCGAAGCTAATCTGCTCAAGATCGCGAGGAAACGGACGGCCGAGCCATTCTAGGACGGCGCGCATAGTTGCGATCACGATGCGCGAGTTGACCAGCTCGCGGAAGAGCGCGTTACCGCGGTCAAACGCCGCCAATTCGCGAAACTCGCTGGTAAACTCCACCATTGTGCCGAGCAATTCCGGCCCGTGGATTCCGATGGCACCCACTTCGCGGAGCGCCTCTTGCGTCGCCTTTACAGTCGAGCTTCCGCTCGCTAGCGAGTTAACGAGGCCTAGTGGACGCGGTGTGAGCAGGCGCAGGAAGGTGGTCTTGCCGCCGCCGGGCGCACTCCGCATAAATACCACGCTCCCCCAGGGATCACCGACGTTCTGGAGCAGATCGATCGCGCCAGCGCCGAAGAGCCGTACAAACTCCTCGTCCGTTGTTGCGCGCTGCGACGCGCTGATACGAAAGGGGTTCCTCACGGCTGCTGTAGCTTCCGATGCCGGCTTACGCGTGGGAACAGGCCGCGCACGGTGTGCACGTCCTCCGCCCAGAGAATGTAGACCGAGTTGTTGGGCGTGTTGTGGTTTAGCACGACTGGCAACCTGCCGTTCGCGTAACCGTAGCGTTTGGTAGTCTTGCCAACCTTGCCATGCTCGTCGTCGGCTTCGGGATCGAAATATCGATCGTCGGCCATGAGCGCGAAGAATGGAGCGTCGCGTTTTTCGTCCAACGGGGCTGCGGCTCCTAGCCGACACACGACCTCGAAGCAGATCTCACCCTTGAAGGGCAGCTTGGGAAGCAGCCCTTGAATATGGTCAATCGCTTGATCGCTCGCGATGTACGCGACGATGGTGACTTTGACGTCCTTCACCACGCATGCGCCAAGTCCGTCGGGCTCGGCCAACGCCTTTATTATGGTCGGGATCTTTCCATCCCAACCTTCCTTCTCGTCGATGCGAATGGCGCTCGTTCCGCTCGCGGTGAAGTCGTCGATAAGGATAACGTTCTCGAATAGCGCGGCATCGTCTTTGGGCTCGGCGCCAGTCATCTTTGTCAGGTCTCTCTTGAGCTTTCCCAGCATGTTTGCTGCTTTGACCTGCGACGGGTCGTAACCGAGGAAGACCTGCTCGTTAGAGATCAAGGGGTTGGCGCGTCGGAACCAGTCGGTACGTGCGCCGTCGCTCATGCCGAGGTATAACGTGCGGCGGTGGAGCGTGCGGTATTCCGTGGTCTCGGTGATCGCCTTGACCCGGTCTACCGGGACGCCACTACGAGCGCTAGCCGTGTCGAGCAGTTTAGGCCTGATGATGGTCGGGAAGGTAAGCTCGACGAGATGGTTTATCTCCCCCGCGCTGAAGAAGATCAGGCGGCTACACACGAAGTCGTAAGCCGTGCGGCGTTCGGCGCCGGCGTCAAACTGGGCGAGCCATAGCGCCAAACTCTCGATGAAGCGCCGGCCGGGCGAGAATTGCTGATATTCGTCGTATTTATAGCTGGCAAACGTCTCCAGCCGTGCGCGTTCCCGAGCCTTCTCTTCATCTGTCCAATCCATGATCTTGGCTAAGAGTGCCTCAGCCAATTCCTTCTTCACGCCTCGCTCCCAATTTAGGCCGGCTGCCGTGTAAGCGACTGGCTCCTCCCACACCACCAATACACGGTGAGTCGGCGGTTGCACCAGTATTTCGGCTATCCGAGTGGATTCCTCACAGATGAAGTATCCACACTGAATTCCTTCCCCCGCTTGCGCGGTTTTATTTTGGCCACCGCGTCGATCACTGCGACCAATCGGTCCGCATCCAGTGACGTCTCGTCCCACGCGCGACGCACCGACGCCTCCAGTTTGGCCCAAGCTGCGCTCCTCCTAGCCTGTTTGCCTGACGGTTCTGCCGGCGCCGCAGTATGCGGATCAAAGCCGAGGGCATTGCAAATTCGCAAGACGTTACCGCTGATCGTCCGGAATTGACCATCGAGGATACGCGAAGTCTGGCCGGGGTCGACACCAGCAAGGGAGGCGAGCTCGCTGTTGGAAAAGCCGGATTTCTGTCGCCTCTTGCGGATCAGCCCGGCCAACTTTTCTCTTTCTTCCCGACTTGGTTTCATGCATATTAGCATGCATAGCTAATGCAAATATGCAATAGGAGTGAGGTGATGACTGAGGACGAGATCCGCTTTTATCGGGCGAGCGAGAAGCCCTACGGCGCCTTTAGCAACCTCTACCGTCGACCAATCGACTTCGAGGATGAGACTTTCCCGACGAGCGAGCACGCTTATCAGGCGGGCAAAGCTAGAAAGCCGGAAGTTAGGGACTGGGTGCTGTCGGCGCCATCTCCTGGGCTAGTTGCGATGGCGGCTCACGGCCTCTACTACTGGGACATCGCGCCGGGTTGGTCGCGAACGAAGTTCGACCGTATGCGCGGTGTGCTCCGCGCCAAGTTTACGCAGCACGAGGACCTCAAGGACTTGCTGCTCTCGACACGCGACGCGCGGCTGGTTGAGAGCGCCACGGTCGACAACGAGGTCAACCGCCTATGGGGCGAGGTCAACGGTGAGGGGCGGAATATGCTCGGTCAGCTACTGATGGAGCTGCGCACGAGTCTCCGCGACGAAGATGGGGGGCTCACCGAACGCGCAGCCTGATGTTAGCCGTCGGCGAGGATCTCGCGAGCTCGGCGGGGTCCGCATTCACGGAAAATCCCACGTGCACCAATATAGGCGCAATTCGCGGCGGCCAGCCGCTGGCCCGATCGGATGCCCGCCAAGACGGTGCTGATCGATAGTGACGCGGGGTGACAGACGCCGTTTTGAATAATCGTGTCGAGCAGGCCCAGTGTAACCATATCGCCAGAGCCGCATGTATCGCGCACGATGTGGGCATCACAAGCCTCGCATCTGTGCACCTCTCCGGCATGCCTAACCTCGAGCCCATGGTGGCCCGCCGTTACGATGGTAAATGCCTCGGGCCTTAGTCGCCCCGCAATCTTTGGGGGCAGGCGGTCCACCGAATATTTAAAGATGTGCGCGATCGAAACGGCGCGATCGAACTGGTCCGGCTCACTGATGACTGATGGCTCGAAGTGTACGATCGCTCCACCCGCCGCCGCCGTCTCCATGGCGTCGCAGATCGTCTCCGATATCCTGTCAGCGTAGAAGATAGTACACGACGCAACTGCGGGGCGAGCGGACTCGAGATCATGGATCGTGATCGGCTGGAAACTGCCGAACAGCTCCGACGACTGTGGGCAAGTGAACGAGAATGTGTGGTCGCTGGAGGTGAGGTCAAGCAACTCCACAATGACTGGCGACCTTACACTCTGGTGACGGCTAACCAGGCGGGTGTCCGCGCCTGCCGTTCGAAGGTCACTTTCGAGCCTGCTGCCGACCGGGTCGTTGCCCAGACGCAGAAGGGGCGTGACGGCCCGGCCTAGCATGGCGAGCGAGATTAGGACGTTTCCGCACGACCCGCCGAGCTCCTCGAAGAGCGGCTCCTGTTGACCCACGTGGATACGGTCTAGGGCAACTAGTCCCGTTCCGACCACCTGGTGCCGGGGAACGTATGTTGTCTGCGCGTGCGTGTTCATGCCGGGCTCACGTCAAGGCAATTGAGGTCAAGGCGAGCATGCCCACTTTCGAAGCGCAACGCTTGCAGAATCCGCAGCAGGGCGGCGGGGCCTGACGAGGATCGCCCGAATAGCGACCAGCTGCCTTCAAGGTGCCCGCACACACCGTTTACGCTCACACTTGGAGGCTGGCCAAGCAACTCCGCGTCGTTTCCGCCCAGTTCGCCACTGTCGCCAATGGCGAGAACCTGGCCTCTGTTGCCCAGTGCCTCGCGCATCCTCGCTGTGACTGTTGTCTTGCTAGTGCCTGCGGGCACGAAGTCAAAGCTGTGATGCGAGCTCAGCACCTTGATACGTCCGTCTGCGATAGCCGGAAATGCGCGGATTGTCGTGACGAAGGTTGCCGGCGCAGGTACCTCGCTATACTTGATCGTGATCTGAGCCCGGCCACGCTTAAGCGAAATGCCGGGAATCAGAAAGCCTTGCTCCTCTATCCAGTCGGCGAGCGCCACGAGCTCCGGATCTGCCGGCGGTTGATCCTTCTCAATATCCACATCCAGCATCCGTATGTGGCTGCCATTGTAGTAACCAATGGTAACTGCGGGATGGAGCCTCTCGGGAAGGGCCTTTCTGAGCGCGACGCCAGCTGAACCTCCGCGGCCCGTGGCGAATCCGATTGCGATTCCAGCATCCGCCAGACGGGTAAGTTCAGCGATCAGTTCGGGCACTGGGGGGTCTAGCCGCGCTTCAGTGGTGACGACGGTGCCATCATAGTCGAGGACGACACCGCCGATGAGCGCGCCGGAAAGAACATCAATCCACTGTTCGCGGGCCGCGGCCGCGGCCGTGAGGGGGCAAGTAGGATCGTCGTGCAACTGCACCGCATCGAGCTTGTGCCTAACGGCTGGCACGAGCTGCTGGGCGAGATCCGACAGGCCGGTATCGTCGTAGATCGCGTCAGCGAAGTCGCCGTGCCCTGGCTTGCCGGGGTCGATACCGGCCGCCTCGCCGAGCATGCGGACGATCTTGAGGCCCTCCGCGATCGAGACCGCGCTTCTGAACCGTCCGGCGTGGCCCAAATCGGTTTCGATCGAGCGGATTGAGGGTGGAAGCGCAACGCGTATGCTTGCCCAGATATCTCTCGACGCGGCGGTGGTGACAGCGATGAGCAACATGCTGTCTGGATGCCGTGCTGCCCAGACATGGCGTCCATGAGCGAAGTTCCGGAAATCAGCGCGTTGAACAGGCGCGATCGCGGTTTCCCAGAGCGACGTCTCGATCAAAGTAGCGAGCGTTCGGCACTGCGGATCATGCAGAACGACGACAGTATCCCCCGGCTTGTAGTCGAGCGATGATATGTCGGCTGAACCTGCGATCCGTTCGATCTCCGCTGCGAGCCGTTCGATGATCGTTGTTTTCCCTGAACGCCTTGCGACGACATCGGCCGCGGCTAGCATGCACGTCGCCATCGCGACCAAGGAATGGGTCGCTAAGAAGCCGTCCTTGCGCTCAGCGACCGGCGCGACAATTATCCTCGCACGCTCACTTTGCGCGGCGCTTATCGCGGTGGCGCCCCGCGGATTCACGGTAAGAAGTGTCACTTTGGCGGCGTTAGAGCCAAGGGCCGCTGTAAGCGCAGCTGCCACGTCTGGATTGTCCGCGCCAGCGCTAAAGATCCAAACGTCAAAACCGGACACGTCGTCCTGCGAGACGACGAAGTCCATCGGGGTCTGTACGATGGTCACGCCGTGGCCTAGTGTTGAGCGGCAGCGGGCAAAGTACTCGGCCATGATAGCCGAGCCGCCAGAGCCAATCGCGACTGCCACACGGCCTGCGCTGTCGCGCAGCGCCTCTGCGACGGTACCGATTGGACCGTTCGCTCCTACATGGACCGTGTCAGCTATCGTCCCGAGCTTTTCCGCAAAGATCGTCATTCTGGTATGCATATCAGGAAATTGAGAACGATTGACCCCCTTCGACGATCTATCACCGCCGTTTTGACATCGCAGAATTGTTCTCTATATGTTCTCCGCCTTGTTGTCTATCTATCCGCTTTTCATTCCGCGCGGAAACCTAGGGCCGCCTGTCTGCTTTCTGCCCCCTTCCCGCCATTCCGAAACGCAAATCCGAAAGGCTGCCTTTGGCTGATGCCGGCTGTCGGCTTTTGCACTCGGCGCGGAGCGCATTTCGGCCTACTGCGACGACACGTATCGGTGAAATCTTTATCGTAGAGCGGTGCGCCGGGAACGAGGAGCTTCAGTGTGAGGAACTGCCCTGCGCTCCGTGGCATTGACGAAGCACAGGAACAAGCTGACCCTCCACCAAACGGGGATTTTCTCATGCCTGCCATTTCCGACGAGACAGTGCAGAGGGTGCTCGGTACGCTCCCTCACGAGCCGCCACCTCCTATTCGCGAGACGATCAAACATCGCAGTATCTCCAATGAAGTGACGCTGGTGCTGTATATCGTGGGCACGCTGGGGCTCGTGGCTTTGCTCTTAGTGGTTCTAATCCTGGTCCTTCCAGGAGGAGAGAGACTGCCGCCTGGGGTGATGGTATCGAGCATAGCGGGGCCGGTGGACCTCACCCGAAACGGCACCCGCCACGTAAACTGGAAGATCATGCGCGAGGGCGATTGCGTACAGATCTACCATGGCCCTGGCCTGGAATCCTCTGGCACTGTCTGCCAAAGGGGGGTCATCCCGGGGTATTGGATGTCATATGTAGGAGTGTGGTACCTCTCCGCCTATGGCGGAAAGCCTGTTGAGATCGAGTACTACACGACGCCAAACTAGGTGAAATAAATAGCGCCTTCATTTAAGCCCAGCGTTAATCGGCGTCGTGAGTCCAAGAGGCAGGCTCACGCACGATCGGCTGCGGATTCGGTCTTTCGAGCTATTGATTTAGATAGAAGCTGTCCTTGCCGGCGCGCTCAAACGGCGTGGTGAACAACTCGGGCATAGGTAGCGGCGGCTTGATTACATGACCGAAACCATCGACCGCTTTGAAGATCACGTAATTGCACCCGCCCGTCATCTCATTGAGGTGAGATTTAATATTCTCTAATTTGCCAGGGGACGTCATGAGGTAAATCAACATGACGCCGCCTTTTACATTCATAGCTTCGCGGTACCTACCTTCTCCGATGAACTCGGTGTACTGGAGCAGATTATCAATGCCGCTCTTGCGGCCCTCGCTCACCTTGTTTTGCTCGGTGCCCCGATCGGCTTCAATGAGGAAACGACGAATGGTGCCGTTCGGGTATTTGATTCCAAACGCACGGTCGGGCTTGAGCAGACGTTTCTGCTGCCAGCCTTTTTCGTCTTTGTATTCCAGGTTAAACGAAAGCGTGTCGCCCAAGGCGGTGCAGATCTCGTCATGGAATATGAATGCAAAGCGCGGGTCTTCAAGGGTAGCGAGTTCAATAGAGGCGGTGAAACAGGAGAGCATGAAGTCGTGCATCCACTGTCTGCCCGTGGCGTGGACAGGTGTGTAGGTGTGAAAGCGGCCTGCATCCTTAAGTGCCAGCTTCGCTTTGTCGGTGATGTCATGCACCATGTAGTTGCTGAGCGCCCGATCGGTCGCTCGTTGTTCCTCGGGGCGAGAGAGATATCGGCCCCTGTGCGGGGTCTTAGTGCGGCGTGTCAGGTGCTCCAGGCGTTCTTGGGCTTTCTGGTCGGACTTGTGGAAAAAGCGGGAGAACCGGTAGAGGTGCCTAGAAGGCAGGGGCCCATGGCGGTGGAGCTTCTCAAACCACATCAAATCGCGCTCGGTGAGCGTGAGTACCTTTCCATCGTCTGATGGTTGAAATCGGGACATGCCAAGTATGTAGCAGCCCCTGAGATGGATCGCATCGGGATCTATGTGGCTCCTTGAAGCAAGGTGATCTGCCGTGTCCTGCTATGCTAGCCCAAAATTATTCTGGCACCGGATCGATATCCGCTTCCCCCTGGCGCTGGGTGGTGGGCTGACGCGGTTCCGGAGTAGAAACCTTGATAGGAGTCGCCACCTTGAACGGGTCGTGGCCAGGAAGGACGCAGTAGCGCTCATACATGGCCTTCTGGTATTCAGCGTAGTTGTCGTGCCTCTCCATTTTCTTGTCGATAAACCGGTGGCGGTTGGTGAGGATCGTCGTCGCCTTCCCCTGGTTAAAAGCAAACTGAAAGGGTGGATCGGCGGGAAAGCTCGTGAGTGTTTCGGGTGACACACCTAAGATACTTGCTACGAATGGTGCGTCTCGTTCACTGCGGCCTGCGTACTTCACACGGGCGGTGGTAAGGGCGTCGCGCACGTCGGGGCTCTTAATATTGTTGAGACGCTGGTGCGCGAAGGTAAACGCAACATTCTGTTTCCGTGCCTTGTCCATGAACTTTTCTATCATCGGCTCATTGGCGATGTAGTCGTGGCACTCGTCCACATACACATACAAGGGCGGCGGGTTCTTTGCGTCCAAACGGCCCTCAATCACCTGGTTTATCAGTGCAAGAAAGTAGCGACCAAACACCTCCGTCCCCTTCGATTTAAGCAGCTTGAGGTTGGTGTTGATGCAGATGAGCTTGCCTTGATCAACTTCCGCCGACAGATTCAAACGATTACGTGGCGAGGAAAACATATCGCGAAAAGTGGGGTCGCTCATGATGGCGTCAAGCCGCCAGAACAACTCGCCACGGGTCGGCTTGAAGTCAGTCGTATTATATCGCGTCTCAAAGAAATCGAGCGTGTAAGGGTCCAGCTTTTGGAGGTGCGGTCGATATCGCAGATAGCCGCCCTCTTTCAGAAATTCCTTAAAGTCGAGAATGGTAGCATCGGGGATGACCTGCATCGCCTGGGCCAAGTAGCGAAAAATGCCCGCCTGCTTTGCGGTCATATCCGCGCCCAGAAGGCTGGTAAGAATGAAGTCAGCCATCTCTAGTGAGGAGCCGTAGTCGATAGCCCGATTGTCGAACAGGTTGAGCGCCAGCGGATGTTTTGGGTTGGGCTCCAGTAAGATAACGCGGTCGGAGTTTACAGGGTGAAAGACAGACAACAGGCGCGGGATCATCTGGTTCTGGCTGTCCATGACAATGACGGACGCGCCTTCATGTATGATCTTCCCTACATCCAGAAGGATGAGGTTTTCGATGAGGCTGGTCTTGCCCGTACCTGTAGGAGAAATAATCCAGGTGTGCTGGAATCGGGCCTTGTCCTCCAAAACAAACGGCACTTTGAAGTTGTTGAATAGCTCTCGGATGCCCTGCTTCTCGTAGGGAGTGTTTTCAAGGGTATGAAGGGAGGCAAACGCCGGGTAGCCGATTTCCTTAATCAGCTTGTCGTCTAGTTTGTCCCATTCCTTTTGGAGCTTGGGGTCTTCGGCACGCAGCGTTGTGTCGTAGGGCGAACCTCGGAACTCAGCCGACATATCACGAAACGGTTTGGCCAAGCTCACCAGCGCATCGAGCCGGCCTTGCTCCTTGATGACATCGAGCAACGGGACTACGAAGATGCTATCAGTGTCCTTAGTCGAAGGCAGCAGCTCTAACGTGAAACCAACCAGGCTCCTGACGCTAGCATCAACATACCGCTGGTACGCCTCCCTCTCGAACTTAAAATGCCGCAGCGCTTTTACCTGCGCGTTGAGAATGGGTTCGTACAACTCATCCGGCAAACCCTTTCCCAGGGTGGCGTTTACCCGTCCTTGTACCGTGGTGAGAAAATCTTCTACGTCAACGTAGCGGTCCTCGAACTCCTGTCTGATGCGTTCCTTCTCGGCTGCTTCTGCGGCGTGGCGCGCTTTCAACGCTTTGTCTTTCGCCCATTCGGAATGGTTGAAAAGCCAATACAGCCATATTCCCAACCCAATGCATACGCTCAGAAAGCCAATCGCGCGAACGTGGGGGGCGCTGCTGACCAGGAACGAAATGCCCAAAATGACGAAGACTACAAGAGCAATGAATGCTGCCATGAGCGGCCCCCCTTGCGAGCGTAACACAAGATCAGGTGGTGAGATATTCGTCGCCGCCGGCTCGAAAACGCGCTTGGGTTCTGTGCGCTTAGTTCAAAAGACAAGCCGCGCTGCATCTACGGTTCTCGTTCTGTAACTGTTCCAAAATCATGTTACGGCACAAGTGTCGTCGGTGGACGCGCAACCACGACCGTAGGGCTGATCCTGCCAAAAAGCGTACTCAATGTAGTGGTAACTACCGAACGACGGGCGGAGACAAGTGGGTTAAAAGGTCGATAGAGCTTTTAAAAGCATTTGGATCGTGGCGGCGAGCCCGACGACATTTATGCGGAACTGAGCCGTTTATTGGCTCTGTGGAATGGTATAACGGGATATACGCAGCCTTATCCCGGCAGGAAGAAGGGCTCCAGTGCTAGCCAGATGCCGCTTTGTGTCCGTTACGCTAGCGCTAGCGACCACTGCGGCCGCCGATTTTGCCGGCCTGAAAAAGGAAGAGCCGGGTTTGGACACCCGGCTCAACTCCCCTTTACGGGGTATCGTCCTTGTCAGTGAAGACAATGCCGAAAGTCTCTAGGGCCTTGAGAACGTCGGTCAGTTTCCATACTGGATGTGAGTTGCGGTGCTTTCCGAGTTTAGAAGCTCTGGGAAACGATCCGCCGCCCATCATTCTCCAGGTATGGACGCGTGAGTACGGCCAACCCATTGCCTTGAGTGACTTCCAATCAACTAACAATCTCACCTGGTTCATGGAACTACTCCGTGTTGGAGCAGCTCATGAGCCGCTGGTTTCGACCACTAGCGGACGATTGAAAGTACTCGTTTTTCCCAAGCGTTCATAGCAGCGACCTGTTCACTCCAATATTCGTGAAGCTGGTACACAGAGATGATTCCACTCTGGGTGCCGCTCACGTGGTTGAGAAGCCGTTCGGTAATGTGGATCGGGACGCCAAGAGCTGCTAGGCCGGTGGCAAAGGTGCGGCGCAGATCGTGCAGTACCCAGCCGGTCACACCGGACGCCTCGTCCAGTTTCCCCTTCTGTCTCTGCCAGTCGTTGAAGACATTAGCTCCGGGAATCTCGCCCAACATTACGGTCCCAAATGTTGACAGTGGGAACGTATGTTCGCGGTCGTTTTTTGTAAGCCATGGCGGGAGTGTCACGCGTTCATCACCTATCATGTCCTGCTCAATGCCGGCGATTTCTCCACGGCGTTGCCCACTAAGAATTAGGACACGAACGATGGTTCCGAAACGTCCCATTGACTCGCATCCCTTCCATACGGCCTTTATCTCCGCGTCGCTGAGGACGCGGGTTCGTGAGGGTTGCTTCCCCATCTTCATCCCTTGGCAGGGGGAATGGGCGAGATACTTCGGAACGGTCCAATTGAAAAACGATCGAATGTCTTTCAGCGCATGAGCACGGGCGGAGGGTCCTTCGATCGCGTCCAGAGCGGTGGCCACATCCTCATGAGTTATCTTGTCGATCGTCTTTGTCCAGGAGAAGTGCCGCAGACTGCTTTCAATGGCAATTCTCGACTTCGGCCGCCACTTTCCTTGGGCTAGAAAGGCCTTCAGAGCTACAGGGAATGTCGGGGCTTCCTTCGCCAACAACGGGCTTCCCAGAGCCACCAGTGCCATCTTCCTGGCATCTGCGAGGCTGAGATCGGGATAGTGACCCAAGCGAACCTTCGTGCGGTTCACGCCTTTGACCACTAACCAGGTCTTGCGATGCTTGCCTATGCGGATGCCGAAAGCGGGCGTACGCTCATCGAAATGCACTCCTTCGGACAAACTCTTGATAAGAAGGTCCGTAAATTTTGGCACAATTTGGCACTCCTTTCATGGGTGCTGCGGTGAACATCCATGTGTCAGTATGTACCCTCAATCCCCTTTAGTCTAAGGGATGTGGGGCCAAAAGGTAGTGCTATGTTTCGCTAAGAAAATGCGGATTTTCTGCTTCCCAAGCTGAACGCGAGGGTTCGATTCCCTCTACCCGCTCCAGTTCCTATCCCACCTCCCGCAAGATAAAATCGTGCAGCATCTTGGCTGCCGGCGACAGGACGCGGTTCTTCACCGTGATCAGGCTGTAGGGGCGGACCTCGATGTCAAACTCGGTCTGGACGACATCGATGGCGCCGGCGAGACCGTCGGGGTTCTGGATGAATTTTGCCACCTGGATCGACACCGGGGCGATGGCGTCGGACTGCGCCACCATGACCAGTGTGAGCAGCAGCGACGAGGTGTTGAGGATGCGGTCCGGCAGGGCGATGTTGCGGTTCAGGAAATTGCTCTCCATCGCCTGGCGCAGCGGCGACCCGCCCGACTGGAACACCCAGTCGAAGGCGGCGGTGTCCTCCAGCCGCACCGCCCTCCCATTGTTAAGAGGATGGCCATTGCTCAGCGGGTGGCCGCGACGCACGATCAGGCAGGCCTTCTCGACGCCGATGACACGGGATTCGAACAGGCGCGGATTGAGGTCTTCGGGAACACGGGCGATGATGAAATCATGGCGCGTGGCGATCAGTTCGCGCGCCAGCACATTCGACGTCTCGACCTGCATGGTAATCTCGATGCGCGGATAGAGGCGGCGTATCTCGCGGATCGCCGGGACCGCCAGTTCGATCGCCGGC
Organism: Mesorhizobium sp. C372A; assembly: GCF_030323245.1. Lineage (NCBI taxonomy): Bacteria > Pseudomonadati > Pseudomonadota > Alphaproteobacteria > Hyphomicrobiales > Phyllobacteriaceae > Mesorhizobium > Mesorhizobium sp. C372A. Next base: position 634,536 of record NZ_CP100475.1, read on the forward strand.
GCCGTCACCGCGCCAAGGAACACCGAGCCGCCCTTGCCGGCCTTGAGCTCCGATATTTCGCGGTCGGCCTCGCGCATTTCGAGCAGGATCGAGCGCGCGCGCCGGGCCAGCGCCTTGCCGTAAGGGGTGAGTGTGATGCCGCGCGGCAGCCTTTCGCAGAGCTTCACCTCGAGCACCGCTTCCATCTCGGAAATCATGCGCGAGGCCGCCGGCTGCGAGATGTTCATCACCTGGGCGGCAGCACTCACCCGACCGTGATCGTCGAGTGCTGCGATCATGCGCATGTGACGCAGGCTCAAGCCGCTACGCAGAAGTGTCTCGCCATCGCCCGGCAATTCATCGTAACCGCTTGAAATTCCTTGAGGACCTCGTAAAGCCGCCATGCCTTTTCCCGCTTCCGCCACTGTTCCAGCCCGGTTTAGTCATATACCGGTTTTGGTATAGCAACCACCGAAGATCGCATTTGACAGTTATGGCAAAGGGTCACACTTTCGCGCGTCCTCAAGACTTGACGGTCGATGACGAGCAAAATCGTATCGATTTAAATCAAGACTGAGGGCCGATTGGGAGGATACCGGAGATCGATTATGACGGCGGCGGCGCTTTGGTGCATCCGCCCGACTGCGCGGCCCGCGAAGCCCCGAGGTGTCGCGTCCATCAACCAGGGAGAGTTTTACGTGAAAATCATCAAGACACTGGCCGCCGTCGCGGCCCTTGGCATCGCTGCCATGACCTACTCGGCGCACGCAGCCGACAAGGGTCTTGTCGGCGTGCTGATGCCGACCAAGACCTCGCAGCGCTGGATCAATGACGGCGATGCCGTCAAGTCCCAGCTCGAAGCTCTCGGCTACACGGTCGACCTGCAGTACGCGCAGGACGACATCCCCAACCAGCTCAGCCAGCTGGAAAACGAAATCACCAAGGGCCCGAAGGCGCTGATCATCGCTTCGATCGACGGCACGACCCTGTCGGACGCGCTGCAGAAGGCCGCTGACGCCGGCGTCGTCGTCGTCGCGTATGACCGCCTGATCAAGAAGACCGCCAATGTCGATTACTACACCACCTTCGACAATTTCGGCGTCGGCGTGATCCAGGCGAACTCGCTGGTCAAGGGCCTCAAGGAGCGCTTCCCGAACACCAAGCCGTGGAACGTCGAACTGTTCGGCGGCTCGCCGGACGACAACAACGCCTTCTTCTTCTACAACGGCGCAATCTCGGTGCTGCAGCCGCTGATCGATGACGGCTCGATCAAGATCAAGTCCGGCCAGACCGGCATGGACAAGGTCGGCACGCTGCGCTGGCTCGCCGCCACCGCCCAGGCGCGCATGGACAACCTGCTGTCGGCCAACTACTCGGACGGCAGCCGCGTCGATGGCGTTCTTTCGCCCTATGACGGCCTGTCGCGCGGCATCACCGCTTCGCTGCGCGCCGTCGGTTACGGCACCGACGCCCAGCCGTGGCCGATCGTGACCGGCCAGGACGCCGAGACCGCTTCGGTCAAGCTGATCATCACGGGCGAGCAATACTCGACCGTGTTCAAGGACACCCGCGAACTGGCCAAGGCCACCGTCGAACTCGTCGACAAGGTGCTCTCGGGCGGCAAGCCGGACGGCCTCGATGAAAAGACCTACAATAACGACGTCAAGGTCGTCCCCTCGATCCTTTTGACGCCGCATGAGGTCGACAAGTCGAACTACCAGGCACTGGTCGTCGACTCCGGCTACATCAAGGCCGACGAACTGAAGTAATCCGTTTATAAAGACAGGGGTCCTGCGCGACGCAGGACCCCTTTCCGTTCACAAGCGACCCCGGTATTGTTTCTACCGGACTTAGTTTGCGTGCATGTCGTTGCCTCAAACCGCAAGCACTTTGGAGCGACATGCAACAGGAGGAGCTTGCCCTGATGACGACGATTTTGGAGATGCGCGACATCACCAAGACGTTCCCCGGCGTGAAGGCGCTGTCGAACGTCAACCTCAGCGTCGAAGAAGGCGAGATCCACGCCGTGGTTGGCGAGAACGGCGCCGGCAAGTCGACGCTGATGAAGGTTCTGTCGGGCGTCTATCCCGCCGGCACCTATGACGGCCAGATCATTTTTCAGGGTCAGGAATGCCAGTTCAAAGGTATCCATGACAGCGAACACAAGGGCATCGTCATCATCCACCAGGAGCTAGCGCTGGTGCCGATGCTGTCGATCACCGAAAATATCTTCCTCGGCAACGAAAACGCCCGATACGGCGTCATCGACTGGGATGCCAACGAGGCGCGCACCGCTGCCCTGTTGAAGAAGGTGGGCCTCAAGGAGGACCCCAAGACACTGATCACCAATATCGGCGTCGGCAAGCAGCAGCTGGTCGAGATCGCCAAGGCGCTGAGCAAGGACGTCAAGCTTTTGATCCTCGATGAGCCGACCGCGTCGCTCAGCGAGAAAGACAGCCAGGCGCTGCTCGATCTTCTGCTCGAATTCAAGCGCCAAGGCATGACCTCGATCCTGATCTCGCACAAGCTCAACGAGATCAACCGGGTCGCCGACAAGGTAACCGTCATCCGTGACGGGCGCACCATCGAGACGCTGGCCAAGAAGGATATCTCCGAAGACCGCATCATCACCTCGATGGTCGGCCGTTCGCTCGACGACCGCTATCCGCCGCGCGAGCCCAAGATCGGCGAAGTCGTGTTCGAGGTGAAAAACTGGTCGGTCTATCACCCGCTCCATGCCGAGCGGCAGGTGATCAAGGGCATCGACATCAATGTGCGCAAGGGCGAGGTGGTCGGCATCGCCGGGCTGATGGGCGCCGGCCGCACCGAATTCGCCATGAGCCTGTTCGGCCGCTCCTATGGCCGCCGCATCACCGGCGAAGTGCTGCTCAAGGGCAAGCCGGTCGATGTCTCGTCGGTAAGCAAGGCGGTCCAACACGGCATCGCCTATGTCACCGAGGACCGCAAGACCTACGGCCTCAACCTCATCGACCATATCAAGCATAACATTACGCTGGCCAATCTCGACGGCGTGTCGCGCCACAGCGTGATCGACGACATGCGCGAACTTGCGGTCGCCAACGACTATCGCAAGAAGACCAATATCCGTGCGTCAAGCGTCTATCAGATGACCGGCAATCTTTCCGGCGGCAACCAGCAGAAGGTGGTGCTGTCGAAGTGGTTGTTTGCCGACCCTGACGTGCTGATCCTCGACGAGCCGACACGCGGCATTGATGTCGGCGCCAAGTATGAAATCTACACGATCATCGCGCGCCTTGCCTCGGAGGGTAAGGCGATCGTGGTCATCTCGTCGGAAATGCCGGAATTGCTAGGGATTACCGACCGCATCTACGTCATGAACGAAGGGCGCATGGTGGGCGAAATGCCGGCGGCGGAAGCAAGCCAGGAAAAGATAATGCGCGCCATCGTCCGGGGAGAAGGAAAAGCAGCATGAGCACCGAAAGCGCCCCCGCCCCGCAGGGCAACGTCGCCGACGAACAGCGCCCGCGCATCGCCGTCTCGGCGCTGGCGACGAATTTGCGCGAATACGGGCTGATCATAGCGCTGATCGTCATCATGCTGTTCTTCCAGTTCACCACGTCGGGGACGTTGTTCAAGCCGGTCAATCTCAGCAATCTGGTGCAGCAGAACTCCTTCATCATCGTGATGGCGCTGGGCATGCTGCTGGTGATCGTATCGGGCTATATCGACCTCAGCGTCGGATCGGTCGCCGGTTTCATCGGCGCGCTGGCGGCAAACATGATGGTTATCTGGCAGCTCGGACCGCTGAGCAATCCGCTGGTGGTTTCGATCGTCTGCCTGGTCGCGGGTGGCCTGATCGGCGCCGCGCAAGGGTATTGGATCGCCTATCACCGGATACCGAGCTTCATTGTCACGCTGGCCGGCATGCTGATCTTCCGCGGCATTTGCCAGGCGTTGCTTGGCGGCGGCTCGTCGGTGGGTCCGCTTCCCGACGACTTCAAGATGCTCAGCTCCGGCTTCATCCCGGATGTGATCGGCCCACTGACGCTCGTCCCGCCGGTCGTGAACGCAGCCGGCAAGACCATCATGGGCAGCGGCGTGACCCTGCACATGACGACGGTCGTGCTGGGGCTGATCGCCGTGCTCGCCTATGCCTATTTCGGGGTCCGCACCCGGCGCAAACGAGAACGCCATGGTTATGAGGCCGAGCCCTTCACCCTGTTCGTTGTCAAGACGCTGGTCGCCAGCGCGCTGGCGCTGTTCCTGGTCTATGAGTTTGCCAGCTACCGCGGCCTGCCCGTGGTGCTGCTGGTCATGGGCGTGCTGATCACGCTGTTCGTCTTCGTCACCAAGCGCATGACCATCGGGAGGCGCATCTACGCCATGGGCGGCAATCCCAAGGCGGCGCAGCTGTCGGGCATCAACACCGAGCGGCTGACGCTGATGGTGTTCATCAATATGGGCGTGCTGTCGGCGCTTGGCGGCCTGATCATCGCGGCTCGTCTCGGCCAGGCGGTGCCGGCGGCGGGTCTCGGCTCGGAGCTCGACGTCATCGCCGCAGTGTTCATCGGCGGCGCCTCGGCGATGGGCGGCGTCGGCCAGGTTATCGGGGCGGTCGTCGGCGGCTTCATCATGGGCGTGATGAACAACGGCATGTCGATCATGGGCGTCAATGTCGACTGGCAGCAGGTGGTCAAAGGCCTGGTGCTGCTCGGCGCCGTGATCTTCGACGTCTACAACAAGAACAAGGCCTGACAAGCTTCAGCGAGGCAAGCAGGAGGCATACGGTCGCGGCGCAGCCGGCAAGTTGTCGGCATAAGAAGTCCCCCGAGGGATGGAGCTCGCGAGCGCAATCCGGACGAAGAGTTCAACCCGTGGCGCGGCGAGGTCCGAGCCGCGCAGGTCAAGGTTTGCCAAGGGGCAACCCGGCCAAGGCACATGAGAGAGGATTTCATCATGCTAATCTCCCAGATCCTCGACGACGCCGAGACCATCCGCGTCGTCGCCCGCAATGGCGGCGGCAAGACCAGGATCATCAACGGCGCCCGCAGCGTCTATTCGCTGGCCATGGAAGCCGCGCGCACCGGAACGGGCCTCGCCGCGCTGATCGAGCGCAAGGGGTTCGGTGAAGCGATAGACCTCGACGCCGTCTACAAGAAGGGCCGGCTGGTGTCGCCGATCAACCATCCCGATCCTGCGCATCTGCATCTGACCGGCACCGGCCTGACCCATCTCGGCTCGGCGGCGACGCGCGATTCCATGCACAAGAAGCTCAGCGATGGCGGCGAGGAGCAGCTTACCGATTCCATGAAGATGTTCCGCATGGGGCTCGAAGGCGGCAAGCCGGCCAAGGGCCAGACCGGCGTGCAGCCGGAATGGTTCTACAAGGGCAACGGCACCATGGCGGTGGCGCCGGGCGCCGCACTGATGTCGCCGGCCTTTGCGCAGGACGCCGGCGAGGAGCCGGAAATCGCCGGCATCTATGTCATCGGCGACGACGGCGCGCCGTTCCGCGTCGGCTTCACGCTGTCGAACGAGTTTTCCGATCATGTTACCGAGCGGGTGAACTATCTGTTCCTGGCACATTCCAAACTGCGCAACGCCTCGTTCGGGCCGGAAATCCTGATCGGCGACCTGCCGGCCGACGTCAGGGGCTCATCGCGAATCTATCGCGACAGCAATTTGCTGTGGGAAAAGCCGTTCCTGTCGGGCGAAGCGAACATGTCGCACACAATCGCCAATCTCGAACATCATCACTTCAAATATTCGGCCTTCCGCCAGCCGGGCGACGTGCATGTGCACATGTTCGGCACGGCGACGCTGTCCTTTGCCGACGGCATCAAGACTCAGGCTGGCGACGTGTTCGAGATCGAGGCCGGGGATTTCGGCCTGCCGCTGCGCAACCCGCTGGAGATTGAGCAGCCGGTTAAGGTGGCGGTGAAGGCGCTTTGAGAGCGTAATCTCCCTCCTTGAGGGGGGAGATTGGCAGCGCCCACCGTCAATAAATATCGAAGTCGAAATACTTGGCCTGGATCTTCTTGTAGGTGCCGTCGGCGACGATGGCGTCTATCGCCGCGTTGAGCTTGTCGCGAAGTGCCGTGTCCTCCAGGCGGACAGCGATGCCGGCTTGCGTCTCGGTGCCCTTGACGTCACCGACAAGCTTGCAGCAGCCGTCGCTCGCCTTCTTCAGCCAGTCCATCAGCACGAATTTGTCGGAGATGACGGCGTCGAGACGGCCGTTCTGCAAGTCGGTGATCGCCTCTTCCTGGGTGGGGTAGAGTTTCGCCTCGGCGCCGGCCTTGCCATAGGCGTCCTGCGCATAGTCGGCCTGAGTGGTCGAGGCCTGCGCGCCCACCGTCTTGCCGGCAAGGGCTGCCGGTTCGGTGGAAGTGAGGTCGCTGTCCTTCGGCGCCACCAGCGCCAGCGGCGTCGTGTAGTATTTGTTGGTGAAGGCGACCTGTTTCTTGCGCTCCTCGGTGATGCTCATCGAGGCGATGATGGCGTCGAACTTTTTCGCCTGCAGCGCCGGGATGATGCCGTCCCAGTCCTGGGTGACGATCTCGCACTCGACCTTCATCTGCGCACACAGCGCATTGGCAATGTCGATGTCGAAGCCCTCGATCTTGCCGTCCGCGGTGATGGTGTTGAAGGGCGGATAGGCGCCCTCGGTGCCGATCTTCAATTTCTCCTGCGCCTCAGCCAGCGAGCCGGCCGATATCACCAGCATGGCAGCGCTCGCTGCCGATATGATCCATCTTGAAATCTGCATTTCGGTTCCCCTTGCGCGCCGTTCTCTTGCCGGCCACCGAAAGGCAGCCAAGCATGGTGAGGCAGCGCAGGCAAGTATTTTGCCTGACGGTGATCGAAGGTTCAGCCGGCGGGGCGGAAATGCTTGGAGAGCTTGAGGCCTTGCGCCTGGTAATTCGAGCCGAGATCGGTGCCGTAAAGCGCCTGCGGCCGCTTCAGCATGTGTTCGTAGACCAGCCGGCCGACGATCTGGCCGTGGTCGAGGATGAACGGCACTTCGTGGCTGCGCACTTCGAGCACCGCCCGGCTGCCGGTGCCGCCTGAGGCCGAATGGCCGAAGCCCGGATCGAAGAAGCCGGCATAGTGAACACGGAATTCGCCAACCAGCGGATCGAAGGGCGTCATCTCGGCGGCGTAGAGCGGCGGCACGTGCACGGCTTCGCGGCTGACCAGGATGTAGAACTCGTCCGGGTCGAGCACCAGTTCGCCGGCGCCGCTCTTATAGAGCGGCTCCCAGAAATCGACGGCATCCTGGGCGGCGCGCTTGTCGACATCGACCAAGCCGGTGTGATGCTTGCCGCGATAGCCGACCAGGCCGTTCTGGTCGCCGTCAAGATCGATCGACAGCGCAATGCCGCCGCCGGAAATGTTGGGCGGCTCGGTCGCCACCAGCATCTCGGCGCGGTGCAATTCGTTCAGTTCTGCCTCCGACAACAGCGCGTTGCCGGTGCGAAAGCGGATCTGCGACAGCCTCGATCCGGCGCGTACGACGATCGGGAAGGTGCGCGGACTGACTTCGAGATAAAGCGGCCCGTGATAGCCGGGGGCGATCTTGTCGAACTCATGGCCGCGATCGGTCATCACCCGGGTGAAGATGTCGAGCCGGCCGGTCGAGCTCTTCGGGTTGGCCGAGGCCGACACGTTTGCGGGCAGCGCCAGGCTTTCGAGCAGCGGCACGATGTAGACGCAGCCGGTTTCCAGCACCGCGCCCTCGGCGAGACTGAACTCATGCAATTTCAGCCGGTGAAGCTTGTCGGCCACCAGATGATCGGGACCCGGCAGGAAGGAGGCGCGCACGCGAAAAGCCTTGTCGCCGAGCCTGAGATCGAGGCTCGCCGGCTGCACCTGGTCGACATCGAGCGCGCGCGGCGACTTCAGCGCGCCGGACTGAAACAGCGCGGAAATGTCCTGATCGGGAAGAATGCCTGTCTGCCGCAAAAGGCTGGCTCCGCTCCAAGGTCGGTCTCTTTGTGGCAGGTTCTTGCCGCAAAACCGCTGGATATTATTGCGGAACCTGCCTGGTACAAACCTCTTAATGAAGCCGGCAATTGACGCAAGCGCAGGTGAGGTCTAAAGGGTCGTTATCCCGTGGTGATTTGGCCGGTCGGCTTGCAGCCACGTTAAACAAGTCGCTAAAGGACCGTCGGGCCGCAAGGCCATATGGACCGGTTGCGACTTTCGCGGCCGGTTTTTTTGTGTCTGGAACAAAAGCGATGAGCACCAAGAAGCGTAACTGGAAACCTCAGACCGCACTCGTGCACGGGGGAACGCTGCGTTCCCAGTTCGGCGAGACGTCCGAAGCGATGTACCTCACCCAGGGCTATGTCTACGAGACGGCGCAGGCTGCCGAGGCCCGTTTCAAGGGCGAGGAGCCGGGCTTCATCTATTCGCGCTATGCCAACCCTACCGTCGACATGTTCGAAAAGCGCATGTGCGCGCTGGAGGGTGCCGAAGATGCGCGCGCCACGGCGTCCGGCATGGCGGCGGTGACGGCAGCGCTCCTGTGCAGCGCCAAGGCCGGCGACCATATCGTTGCGGCGCGCGCGCTGTTCGGCTCCTGCCGCTGGGTGGTGGAGACGCTGGCGCCGAAATACGGCATCGAGGCAACGCTGGTCGACGGCACCGACATCGCCAACTGGGAAAAGGCGGTGCGGCCGAACACGAAACTGTTCTTCCTGGAAAGCCCGACCAATCCGACGCTGGAAGTGGTCGACATCGCAGCGGTGGCGGCGCTCGCCACCTCGATCGGCGCCAGGCTGATCGTCGACAATGTCTTTGCCACGCCCTTGCAGCAGAAGCCCTTGCAGCTCGGCGCCCATATCGTCGTCTACTCCGCGACCAAGCACATTGACGGCCAGGGACGCTGTCTCGGCGGCATCATCCTGTCGGACAAGAAATGGATCGACGAGAATTTGCACGACTATTTCCGCCACACCGGCCCGAGCCTGTCGCCGTTCAACGCCTGGACGCTGCTCAAGGGCCTGGAGACGCTGCCGGTTCGGGTGCGCCAGCAGACGGAAAGCGCGGCCAAGATCGCGGATTTCCTGGCAGGACGGCCGGAAATCGCCCGCGTCATCTATCCCGGCCGCGCCGACCACCCGCAGGCCGACATCGTCAAGAAGCAGATGACGGGCGGATCGACGCTGATCTGCCTCGACGTCAAGGGCGGCAAGCAGGCGGCCTTCGCCTTGCAGAACGCGCTCGACATCGTGCTGATCTCCAACAATCTCGGCGACGCCAAGAGCCTGATCACCCATCCGGCGACCACCACGCACAAGAACCTCAGCGACGAAGCTCGCGCCGAGCTTGGCATCGGGCCGGGAACGCTCAGGCTGTCGGTCGGTCTTGAGGATACGGACGATCTGCTGGAGGACGTTGCGCAGGCGCTGAAGGCAGCCGGATAGGCCGCGAGGCGTCACGCTCCCGACGAAACCTCTTCCAGTTCGGCCGTCTTGGTGCCGATGGTCATGATGTTGCCGCGCCAGTCGACGGCGCCGCTCAGCCAGCCGCGCGCCCAGATGGCGGGAAGCATCATGTCGCGGACCATCATCGCCGGGACCAGGCGCAGCGACAGATGCCAGCCCTTGGCCGCGGCCAGCGCGCATTCGGGAATGTAGGCCGCCGTCAGCACGGCCAACACCGTGGCCGGCAGGCTGATGCCGGCACTTGCGGCCGCCACCAGTGCCAACGCCAACGGCACGGCGACGCCGGTCAGGATCTCGGGTGCGAAAAACAGCGGGAAGGTGACGCGGCGCAACCGCGCCCAGCGCGCCTGGCGCGACCAGATGTCGGCAAGTCGGCGCTGCCCCAGTGGTTGCTCGAAAGGCGAGGCAACGAGATTGACGCGCAGGCCCAGTCCGTTGACCAGCTTGGTTGCAGCAGCATCCTCGGCGATCTCGGCGGCCAGCGCGCGGATACCGCCACTGGTATCGAGCATCGGCTTGTTCCACAGCATGCTCTTGCCTTGGGCAAAGCCGAGACCGAGCGCCTCGCCGGCATATTGCCAGCGCGCCTGCAGCGTGTTGAGGAACGCGCATTCGACCTCGGCCCAAAAGCCATCCGGCCGAGAGCCGATCGGCGTCGAGCAGATAAGCCCGGTATTGGTCCGCCAGGCCGCCATCAGGTGCTGGACGTAATCCCTTGGCATCAGCACGTTGGAATCCGCCAGAATAACCCAATGATAGCGCGCCGCTTCCCAGCCCTTGACGCAGTTGTTGAGCTTCGGGTTGCTGCTGACGCGGTCGTCGCCGATCAGCAGCCGGGCCGGCACGTTGGGAAACAGGACGATCGCCCTGTTTATCAGTTTGACGACGGGATCGTCGGCGTGAGCGACGCAGAAGATCAGTTCGTAGCGCGGCCAGTCGAGCGAGAAGGCTCGCTGCAGCGTCTCTTGTGTGAACGGCTCCACGCCGCGCGACGGCACGACGATCGAGACCGGTGGCTGCTCGTCGGACGGCGGAGGGATAAGGCGACGCGCTTGCAGTTTCGACGAAGCAAGCAGGATGCTGGCGAGATTGGAAAGAAGCAAAGCGGAGGAAGCGAAGGCGGCTGTGAGAGCTAGTTCCATGAGATCTGGTCACTCCGGAAAGGCCGCTCGCGGCTGCTTTGTCAGTCGACAGATGGGCCTTGAGTCGCCGGCAAGGTTTGCGCACACCAACACTGTCATGTGTCACTTAAATGACATTGTTTGTCGGCACCTCCGCTTTGAGGCTGGCAGGACATGCCGTTGTGCGCGTATCAAACCGCATAGCGCGACAAATGTTCCTTGCCGCGCAACCGGAGCAGCCCATGTATCGCGCCGTCACGCGCAACATCGAAGTGCAGGTCAGACCGTTCTACCTGGAGGACCGCTCGGACCCGGCGGAGAACCGTTATGTCTGGGGCTACCAGGTGACGATCGACAACCAGTCGGACGATTTCGTGCAGCTTATGTCGCGTTACTGGCACATCACCGACGGCAGCGGCCGGGTCGAGGAAGTGCGCGGCGCCGGCGTGGTCGGCGACCAGCCTGAGCTCAATCCCGGCGACAGCTATCAATACACGTCAGGCTGCCCGCTCTCGACGCCGTCCGGCTTCATGGTCGGCCACTACACCATGCGCAACAAAAAGGGCGAGACGTTCGACGTCGCTATTCCCGCGTTTTCGCTGGATCTGCCGGGGACCCGACGGACGGTGAATTAGGGGTTTTCTCCCCGTCACTATACGGGGAGAAATGCCCGGCAGGGCGATGAGGGGCAGCGCCAGACTCATGAGGTCATCTTCCACGCACATGACGTAGGCTATGCGCGGCCATTCACCAAAGTTCGCGCTGCCCCTCATCCGCCCTTCAGGCACCTTCTCCCCGGGAACGGGGAGAAGGAAGAGATGCTACTGAGCTGCAAACTCCGCCGGGTCGAAGTCGTACTGCTTCGAGCAGAACTCGCAGGCGACGTGGATGCCGCCATCTTCGGTGCTGTCCTTGATCTCCTGCGCGGAAAACCCCTCGAGGATGCCGCGTATCTTGTCCCTTGAGCAGGAACATTGGTCGGCAACCGGCACGCCGCCGAAGACGCGCACGCCATGTTCGTGGAACAGCCTGTAGAGCAGCCGCTCGGCGCCGATGGTCGGGTCGATCAGCTCGGTCGGCTCGATGGTGCCGAGCAGCGCCACCAGCTCGCGCCAAGAATTGTCGGCCGGCTCGTTCATCACGTCGCGCGGATCGCCGTCGCCCCCCGAAATGTCGGGCACGCGCATGCGCTCGGGCGACTGCGGCAGGAACTGCGCCAGGATACCGCCGGCGCGCCACTGCTCGCGCGCACCGCCGGGGCCGGGCGTCAGCAGCTTGGCCACCGACAGCCTGAGGTCGGTCGGGATCTGCTCCGACTGGCGGAAATAGGTGCGCGCGGCGTCTTCCAGCGTCTCGCCGTCGAGCTGGACGATGCCCTGATAGCGCTGCGTGTGCGCCCCCTGGTCGATGGTCAGCGCCAAAACGCCGCTGCCCAGCAGCGTCTGCTGCGAGGTCTGGCCTGCGGCCACCAGGGCCTCCAGCCGGTCGGCATCGAAGCGCGCATAGGCGCGCAATGCCGAGGGCGTGGAGAAATCCGCGACCAGCATGTCGACAGGCCCGTCGGTGCGGGTCTGCAGGATGAACTTGCCCTCGAATTTGAGCGAGGTGCCGAGCAGCACCGTCAGCACACAGGCTTCCGCCAGCAGGCGGGCGACCGGCTCGGGATAGTCATGACGGTTGAGGATGGCGTCGAGCATCGGCCCGAGCTGCACGGTGCGGCCGCGCACGTCGAGCGGGCCTACCTCGAAGGGCACGACATGATCGTCGCCGGCATAGCCGAACTCGCCGAGTTTGGGGTGATGTTCAGTCACTTGATGCGTTTCCAACATGACAAAGCTCCAGGGCGCGGCCATGCGGCCCGGAGGGGTGCATGCGTCCAAACGCGCTTGATTTGCGTGATGGGGCGCAAATAGGCATCGCGTCGCCCCGGATCAAGCGCTTGGAGATCAAGCGCCTGGAGATCAAGCGCCCAGACACCAGGCCAAAACCGCCTTCTGGGCGTGGAGCCGGTTCTCGGCTTCGTCGAAGACCACCGAATGCGGACCGTCGATGACCTCGTCGGTGACTTCCTCGCCGCGATGCGCCGGCAGGCAGTGCATGAACAGGGCGTCGGGCTTGGCCCTGGCCATCAGCGCCGCATTGACCTGATAGGGCGAGAAGACATTATGGCCGCGGGCGCGGTGTTCCTGGCCCATAGACACCCAGCAGTCGGTGACGATGCAGTCGGCTTGGTCGACGGCCTCTTCGGGCGAGCGGGTGAAGTGCAGCTTGCCGCCATTGGACTTCGACCAGTCGATGTGCTTTTGCGCCGGCTCGCTGCCTTCCGGCACTGCGACGTTCAGGTTGAAGCGGAACCGCGCCGAGGCCTCGAGCAGCGAATGCAGCACGTTGTTGCCGTCGCCGGTCCAGGCGATGGTCTTGCCGGCAACCGGACCGCGATGCTCCTCGAAGGTCATGATGTCGGCCATCAGCTGACAGGGATGGGTGTCGTCGGTCAGCCCGTTGATGACCGGAATCGTGGCATTCTCGGTCAGCTCGAGCAGCCGCTCATGCGACGTGGTGCGGATCATGATGGCGTCGACATAGCGCGACAGCACCTTGGCGGTGTCGGCAATGGTCTCGGAGCGGCCGAGCTGCATTTCGGTGCCGGTCAGCATGATGGTCTCGCCGCCGAGCTGTCGCATGCCAACGTCGAAGGACACGCGCGTGCGCGTCGACGGCTTGTCGAAGATCATGGCCAGCACCTTGCCTTCGAGCGGTTTGGTCCGTTCGCCGGCCTTGAGGCGCGCCTTGCGCACCACCGCATCGTCCAGCATCAGGCGCAGATCGCCTTCGGAAACGGCGGAAAGATCGGTGAAATGGCGAAGGCTCATCGGGAATGGTTCTCGGGATTACTTCGCGGCGGCCGCGGCGATGGCGTCGGTCAGGCCCTTGGCGCCGGCGCGGATGCGATCGAGCGCTTCGCCGATCTCGGCGTCGGTGACGGTCAGCGGCGGCAGCAGACGAATGACGTTGTCGCCTGCCGGCACCGCCAGCAGATGCTGGTCGCGCAGCGCCATGTTGACCTTGGTGTTGGGCATGGCGCATTTCAGGCCAAGCATCAGGCCGCTGCCCCTGGTGCCTTCGATGACATCAGGAAATTCGTCGGCGACCGCCGCCAGGCCCTGCTTCATCAGCAATGCCTTGCGCTGGACGTCTTCGAGGAAGCCGTCTTCCAGCACGACGTCGAGCACAGCGTTGCCGACCGCCATGGCCAGCGGATTGCCGCCGAAAGTGGTGCCATGCACGCCTGCCGTCATGCCGACGACAGCGTCGTCGGTGGCGAGGCACGCGCCCATCGGAAAGCCGCCGCCAATGCCCTTGGCAATCGCCATGATGTCGGGCGTCACGCCGGTCCATTCATGCGCGAACAGCTTTCCGGTGCGACCGATACCGCACTGGACCTCATCGAAGATCAGCAGCAGGCCGTGCTGGTCGCAGAGCTGCCGCAGCCGTTTCAAGGATTGCGTCGGCACCGGGCGGATGCCGCCCTCGCCTTGCACCGGTTCGATCAGGATCGCGGCGGTCTCTGGTGTGATCGCCTTTTCGGCGGCGTCGATGTCGTCGAAGCCGACCTGGTCGAAGCCTTCGACCTTGGGCCCAAAACCTTCGAGATATTTGTACTGGCCGCCGGCGGCGATGGTCGCCAGCGTGCGGCCGTGGAAGGCGCCTTCGAAGGTGATGACCCGGAAGCGCTCGGGATGGCCCTTGACGAACTGGTAGCGGCGCGCCGTCTTGATCGCGCATTCGAGCGCCTCGGCGCCGGAATTGGTGAAGAACACCTTGTCGGCGAAGGTGGCGTCAGCCAGCCGCTCGCCGAGCCGGGCCTGCCCCGGGATCTCGTAGAGATTGGAGACGTGCCAGAGCTTGGCCGCCTGTTCGGTCAGCGCCGAGACCAGATGCGGATGGCTGTGGCCCAACGAATTGACCGCGATGCCGCCAGCGAAATCGAGATATCGCTCGCCCTTGTCGGTAACCAGCCAGGTGCCTTCGCCATGGTCGAAGGCCAAAGGGGCGCGGGCAAAGGTCTCGTAAAGCGCCGAACCGCTCATTATATGCGTCTCCGGTACCGGAAAAATCAAAAAAGCCGCCAAAGCGGCGGCCTTTGCGGCTTATCGTGTTTTTCGGCCATGAAGTCAACGAAAACGTCGTGCAGAGGCGCGTGGCCAGCTCCCGACGAGACGCCGGCTCATAAGCGACCGGGCAAGTTGGGGAAAACCTAAAAAACCGATTCGTGTTGCACCTGGGACTCTTGTCACCGAGTCAACACATGAGGTAATTGTAGTCGGGAAATAACTAGATTTCGTGCGGCGGACCTAATCACCTAATATATGTGGTGTCTGCCCCGGCAAAGATTGCCGGGTCGGGAACGGATTCCGGCTGCCGCACACATAGCAGGAGCGCGGTCTCATGAACTGGACTGACGAGCGGGTCGAACTTCTCAGGAAACTGTGGTCGGAGGGCTTGAGCGCAAGCCAGATCGCCGCCCAACTCGGCGGGGTCAGCCGCAACGCGGTCATCGGCAAGGTGCACCGGCTGAAGCTGTCGGGCCGCGGACGCTCGACTGCAACGCCGGCGCGTCAGAAGAAGACAACGCAGGGATCTTCGATCCAGAAATCGGTGCCGCGCGCCGCAACCACGCAGCGCCATGTCACGACTTCGATCGGGGCGAACGCGCTGCAGGCGCAGTTCGACGCCGAGCCAGTGGCGCGCCACTACATCCGCCCGGTCGAAAACGTCGTCGTGCCGATCTCGCGGCATCTGCAGCTCACCGATCTCACCGAGCGCACCTGCAAATGGCCGAATGGCGATCCGCTGTCGGAAGACTTCAACTTCTGCGGCAACGAGGCGGCCGAAACCGGACCTTACTGCAAGTACCACGCAAGGGTGGCGTTCCAGCCGGCTTCAGAGCGGCGCAGAAGCCGGTAGTTAGGAATAGGGATTGGGGACTGGGCAGTAGGGAATGGGGTAGCGCTCGTGAGGCGCTACCTTATTCTGCCTACTGCCTACTGCCTACTGCCTACTGCCTACTGCCTACTGCCTACCATCACAGCCACCCACTCTTCCGAAATCGCCAATACAAAAACGAGCAGATCAGCGCGATCGAGACCAATACGACGGGATAGCCGTATTGCATCTTCAGCTCCGGCATGTCGTCGAAATTCATGCCGTAAATGCCGGCGAGCGCCGTCGGCACCGCCAGGATCGCGGCCCATGAGGCCAGCTTCTTGGTGTTCGCGGTTTCCTGGCTCTGGCCGACCAGCAGGCTGGCTTCGAAAGCGAAGGCCAGAACCTCGCGCAGGCTGTCGATCTTTTCCTGCACGGTGCGGATATGATCGGTGACATCGCGAAACAGCGGATGCATGGCGGTATGGATCTGCGGCAGGTCGGCGCTGGTCAGCCGGCGGCAGACCTCGACCAGCGGCAGCGCCGCATTGCGCAGGCGCAACAGATCGCGGCGCAGCATATAGAGCCGCTCGATGTCGGGACCGGTCATCGGCTTCAGCAGCACCCTGTCCTCGATCGCCTCGACCTCGTCCTCGATCTGCTCGAGCACCGGCATGTAGTTGTCGACGATGAAGTCGAGAATGGCGTAGAGGACGAAATCCTCGCCCTTGGCCAGTGAGTGCGGACAGCTTTCCCAGTGCTGGCGCACGGCGGCGTATGAGGTCGAGGGACCATGCCTGACGCTGACGATATAGCCTGAGCCGACGAACAGATGCGTCTCGCCGAAGGTGACGCGTCCGTCGATCAGCTGTGCAGTGCGGGCAACGATGAACAGCGCATCGCCATATTGCTCGATCTTCGGCCGCTGGTGCGGATGTTCGGCGTCTTCGATCGCCAGTTCGTGCAGATGAAATTGCGCCTTGACGCGCAGCAGAAGCTCGCGGTCGGGTTCGAGCAGCCCGATCCAGACGACATGGCCCGACTTCTTGGCCCATTCGCCGGCCTCCTCGATCGGTATGTCGGCGATGCGCTTGCCGGCGGTGTAGACGCTCGACGCGATGATGCCGGACGATGCCGGCGCCGGCTTGAACTCTCGGACATATTCCATCGCAGCCTCCTGAGCGCCTGGCCTTGGCCAGGAACCGAGACGCTAACATCCGGGCAGTTTAGCGCAATATGATTAAGCGTTCGAGGGGCGCGCGATCACTTCACCGGCAGCGCCGGCAGGGCAACCTTGTCGGTCTTGTCGCCCTTGGGACGCTCGGCCGGCAACTGCTCGCCGGTGACGATGTAGTAGATCGTCTCGGCAATGTTGGTGGCGTGGTCGCCGATGCGCTCGATGTTCTTGGCGCAAAACAGCAGATGCGTGCACGGCGTGATGTTGCGCGGATCTTCCATCATGTAGGTCAGCAATTCGCGAAACAGCGAGGTGTACATGGCATCGATCTGGTCGTCGCGGTCGCGAACGAAGCCTATTTTCTCGACCGAGCGCGAGGCATAGACGTCGAGCACTTCCTTGAGCTGGGTCAAAGCGAGTTCGGCCAGCGCCTCGAGGCCGCGAAACAGGCTGGTCGGCTGGCGGCCGTCAATGACGCTGACCACACGCTTGGCGACGTTCTTGGCGAGGTCACCGACCCGTTCGAGGTCGGCCGAAATGCGGATGGCGCCGACGATCTCGCGCAGATCCGTCGCCATGGGCTGGCGCTTGGCGATGATGACGATGGCTTTGTCGTCGATTTCGCGCTGGCCATCGTCAAGCACGATATCGTCACGAATGACCTTCTGGGCGAGGCCGGGATCGGCATTGACCAGCGCCTGGATCGCCTGCTCGACCATGCGCTCGGCATGGCCGCCCATCGCAGCGATGCGCTTCGCCAGGTATTTCAGCTCTTCGTCATAGGCGCTGACAATGTGTACGGACTGCATGGGCGAAATGCCTTCCTTAAATCTTTGGCCTTTTGAGTCGTTTTCCTCGACCCTGTGCTGATACGCTAGCCGGATGACAGAAAGAAGAAACAGGCAGTTAGCAGATAGTACCGCCTCAGCCTGCCGGCAAATGGACCGTGAACGCCGCTCCCTTGCCAACTTCCGACTTGATCGAAAGCCGGGCGTTGTGGCGCGTCAGAATATGCTTGACGATGGACAGGCCAAGACCGGTGCCTTTCTGGGTGCGGCTGCTCTCCACGTCGACGCGATAGAAGCGCTCGGTAATGCGCGGTATGTGCTCTTCCGGGATGCCCGGGCCATAGTCCCTGATGGTGACATCGATGCCCGGTTCCGGGCCGGCCTCGCCCCGCGCGATCGACACCGTGACGCGTCCGCCAGGCTGGCCGTATTTGCAGGCGTTTTCCAAGAGATTCTCGAACACCTGGAACAGCTCGTCGCGGTCTCCGGGCACGTCGAGCGGCCCCTCGGCGTAGTCGCGTTCGACGACGACGCCGTTCTCGCTGGCGAGCGGGCCCAGTGAATCGATGACGCTGTCGATGGTCTGGCGCAGATCGACCTCGGTTCCCGGCCTCAGGTAAGGCTTCATTTCAAGCCTCGACAGCGACAGGAGATCGTCGATGAGGCGCGCCATGCGGCCGGTCTGGTTCTGCATGATCTGCAGGAACTGCTCGCGCGCCGCCGGATCGTTGCGGGCCGGGCCGCGCAACGTCTCGATGAAGCCCGAGATCGAAGCAAGCGGGGTGCGCAACTCGTGGCTGGCATTGGCTATGAAGTCAGCGCGCATGCGGTCGATGCGGCGCGTCTCGCTCTGGTCCTTGAATACCAGCACATAGAGATCGGTGGCGTGGCCGACCGAGGACGCGCTGACCCGGTAGGCGCGTTCCACCGGCAGCTTCTCGGTGTAGTCGACGGCATCGGAGGCGACGGCTCCCGACAGCACGCCGCCCAGCAATGCCTGCATTTCCGGGGCGCGGAATTTCAGCGACAGCGACAGGCCGGGCGCGATGCCGCCAAAGGCGGCATAGGCGGCGGCATTGGCGTGGACGATGGTGGCGGTGCGGTCGAAGATGATCAGCGGATCGGCAACGGCAGCCGCAAGATATTCGCCGGAAAGCCGCTGCAGCCCGCTCGCCTCGACCGTGGTAATGGTCTCAGCAGACCGGCTGGCGCCACCGGTTGGCAGAAGCGCGGCGGCCAGCAGCACCGTCAACGCAGCCAGGACGACATAGGCGGAGATACCGGCAAACCCATAAACGGCCATGATGGCGATCGCACCGGCGGCAAGCAGCCATCGGCTGTTCCACAGCCGGCCGGCGACGGCCTGCCCCGTGGTTGTCCGCTCTGCGCCGGTGTCAGCCATTCGTGCTTTCCGTGCTTCTGCGCCGGTCCCGCCGAAACTTCCGCTGGACCGGGTTTGAGGCCCCCCATAGCATGAGTCCGCAAGCTGGAAAGGTTCGTCTCGATGAAAAAAGCCAAGGAAAGTCCCGCCGCAGAGCCGGCAAAGGGGCCGCTGAAGATCAAGGTGGACGGCAAGGAGCGGGAGTTCGACATCGAAAACCCCGAGCTTCCCAGCTGGATCGAGGACCACAAACTGACCGCAGGCGACTACCCCTACGACAAGAAAATGAAGAGCGAGGAGTATGACGAGACGCTGGAGCGGCTGCAGATCGAACTGGTCAAGGCGCAGGCCTGGCTGCAGGCGACCGGCAGCAGAGTGATGTCGCTGTTCGAGGGGCGCGATGCCGCCGGCAAGGGCGGCACCATCTCGGTGCTGCGCCAGTATCTCAATCCTCGAACCGCGCGCAATGTGGCGCTGACCAAGCCGACCCCAACCGAAGTCGGGCAATGGTACTACCAGCGCTACGTCGCCCATTTCCCGACATCGGGCGAATTCGTCACCTTCGACCGGTCCTGGTACAACCGCGGCGGCGTCGAGCCGGTGATGGGCTTCTGCACACCGGAACAGCATGCAAAATTCCTCGACGAGACGCCGCATTTCGAGCGGATGATCTCCAACGACGGCATCTATTTCTTCAAATTCTGGCTCAACATCGGCCGCGAAACCCAGCTCGAACGGTTTCACGACCGCCGCTGGTCTCCGCTGAAGAACTGGAAGTTCTCGCCGATCGATATTGCCGGCATTACCAAATGGGACGACTACACCAAGGCGCGCGACCAGATGGTCGAGCGCACGCACAAACAGTTCGCGCCCTGGATCATCGTGCGGGCCAATGACAAGCGACGCTCGCGGCTGGCCGTCATGCGGCGCATCCTGTTGTCGCTGCCCTATGATGGGCGCGATCTCGACGCCATCGGCAAGGAAGATAAGAAGATCGTCGGCGACGGGCCGTCGTTTCTCGAGAAGTAGAGACTGGCCTCGATGCAGAGGCTGAAATTACAGAGCCCACCCCCACACGGAGGTGGGCTCTGTGGCCATTGTCTAAAGCGCGTCGCATTTGAACGGATTCACGCGACGCGCTTTAGGTCTTTGTTTCATGCATGTCGTTCTCTCAAAACCGGGGCCACTTTGAGCGACATGCATTAAAGCGCGTCGGGTGAAGACAGTCTCACGACGCCTGCCGCATGCCGAGCATGTGGGGGGTGCCCCTGACCAACACCGGGGCGTGATGGTTGCGGCGCGAACGCACGACATCCAGCGTATGCTCGTTGAAGGTCAGCAGTGTGGCGACGACCTGCTGGTTGCCATAGGTGCGCTGGTAACCGAGCGGCGTCGCCAGGAAGTGCAACTGCAGCGTCCGCAGCACCCACACCGGCTCGACCTCGATAATGACCTGATCGACATTGCGAGCAAGGCCCCATTCGACGAAGCCGGCGATCAGTTCGGTGCCGACCGTAGACACGCCGCGCTTGCCATCGCGAAAGCCTGGCGCCACCGCGTAACGGGTTAGCTCCCAGACATTCGGTCCCGAAGGGCGCTTTCCCTCGCAGAGTTCCGGCATCACATCGCTAAGGAGATGCGGCCGTGTGGTCGGCAGCATCCGATGATAGCCTGCAAGCTCGCCATTGCGTATGACAAGGTGGTGTTCGGCCTCATCATGGTCGAATTGATCGATTTCGAGGCCGTCCGGGCGATCGAGATCGGTCCACCGCATCTCATCGACGAAGACCTTGTAACGCAGGCGATGGACGGCCTCCCATAGGTCGGGACGTTCCATCAGTTGTTGAGTGGTAAGGGAAAATAGCATTAGCCGTCTCCTGGGCTTAAGAGGAAGATACGGCCGGGCTTTCCCGAAAAAATTGCGCGAAGGTGTTGGCAAGGATTTCCAGGCTGCCACAGCCGACATGGCTAATATAGCTGCGCCTAAACGCCTCCGCGATGGCGTGCACCCTGTTGGCGACGCCGAGTCTGCTTTTGGCGTTAAGAAAGCATTAGCCGTCTCAAGAGGACGACAGGGGCCGGTCTTTTCTGAAGATATGACGCCGACAATGCGGCCATAAATTTCGGGCCGCCAGAACCGGCCTAGCTGATATAGCCGTGCCTGACTGCTTCGGCGACTGCCTGCACACGGTTGGCGGCGCCTAGTTTGCTCTTGGCGTTGAGAAGGTGTTTCTCAGAGGTATGCTCCGAGATGCCGAGGATCTGCGAAATCTCCCACTCGGATTTTCCGACCGCCGCCCATTGCAGGCATTCGCGCTCGCGCGGCGTCAATTCAATGTGATCGATAGATTTGCCGGCCGTCGTTTGAAGCTGCATGGCGCGGCCGATGGCATAGGTGGAGGCCAGCGAGACCATTGCGAATTCGGCTTCGGACAGTTCGACCGCCTCACCGCCCAGCGAGACCAGCGCGATCTGGCCTTCGAGCGTGATCAGCGGGAAGGCGAGGCCGTCACGCAGCTTGAACTGGCGGGCGTCGCGCATTACCTCGGCGCTGCTCTTGTCGGCGGGCATGCTTTGAACGGCATCGCGCCATTGGAATGGCGCCCGAAACTGCTTCAAATGGCTGACCACCGGATCGTGGTCGACGTAGTTGCGCGATAAGTAACGCTCCAGCCATTCGCTAGGCCAATCGCAGAGCAGCACATGGTCCTTCGTCTGGCTGCTTGGTGTACCGGGCTGCGGCACCGTTGCGGCTATCAGGGCCGTCAATCCGAAATTCGAGGTGACACTAAGTAGCTGCTCGCACACCGCAGCCGACGTGTCGGCACGCTGCACCCGGTCAATATATTCAAGTGTCCGGTCAAAATAACCCATCGCAACATCTACCCCATGTTGCCTACCGCTCTTGAGACCGATGCTACGTGCCTGCCCCGCACTTAGCCATCAACCCCGGATTGCAAAGCCACATCCTTAGCTTTTCTAACGCCAGCGACCGCCAACCCCGGGCCGACTCTGTGCGGCTATTTGCAACCTCGCCAAAGCATAACCCGAAATTTGCCCTTTGAAATCAAAAACAATTGTGCCTGCGCCGTTTTCGTATCACAAGCCAACGGCCAAGACGGGCGGAGTTTTTTGTGACATCACGCTGGATAACCATCGCCTTGCTGTCGATGCTGATCGGAGTGCAGCCGTTTGCCGGCGCTGTGCGGGCAGCGGAACCGCAGGTGCCGGTGCATTGGGATGCCAAGGAGCGGCTGCCGAAGCCGGACCTTGCGGCGCTGCCGAGGCTCAGGTTCCTCACCACAACCGATTTCCCGCCCTTCAATTTTCTCGACGGCACGGGCCGACTGTCCGGCTTCCACATCGACCTGGCGCGGGCGATTTGCGCCGAACTCGACATCGCCGACAAATGCCAGATCCAGGCGCTGCCCTGGGCCGAACTCGACGACGCGTTGCAGAAGGGCGAAGGCGAGGCGATCATCGCCGGCATCGCCGCAACGCCGGAGACGCGGGCGAAGTACAGCTTTTCGCGCTCCTATCTACAGTTTCCGGCGCGCTTCATCATGCCGAAGACCAAGGCCTTCGCCGAGCCGATCCTCGACAAATTGCGCTCGAAGCGGGTCGGCGTGCTGGCCGGCTCGGCGCATGAAAAGATGCTGCGCGATTATTTCGGCACCGTGCAGATCATCCGCTTTCAACGGCCGGAAGACCTCTACAGCGACTTGAAGAGCGCCAAGATCGATGCCGCCTTCGGCGACGGCATGCGCTTTTCCTTCTGGCTGGGCGGCACGGACGCCGCCGGTTGCTGCCGCTTCGCCGGTGGACCCTACCTGGCGCCGGAATATCTGGGGTCCGGCATGACCATTGCCACCCGGGCCAGCGACCCAGCGCTGGCCGCAGCCATGGACTACGCGCTGCAGGAGATATCGGTGAAAGGCACCTTCGCCGAATTCTACCTGCGCTATTTCCCGGTCAGTTTCTTCTGATCCGGTTCCCGGTCAGCTTTTTCTGATCCGGTCCCGGTCAGCTTCCTTTAGGGGCTGGATCAGGTCAGCGTGCGCAGGCGGGCCTTCGCCCCGCGCGCGATGGCTGCGGCGGTCAGCGTGTCGAGATCGAGCTCACGCCGGATCAACTGCAGCACCCGCAATTCCTCCATGCGCATTTCTAGATCGACGGCGGCAACCTCGAAGGCCGCGGCATAGGCGGTGTCGTGCAGCCGTTCGGGCAAAGTCTCGGCGACACGCTCGAGCACGCCTTCCAACCCATCCTTTTCATGCAGCATCTTCTGGCAGTCCTGCGCAATGGCGATCAGCCTGTCCTGCTTGAAATCCTCGAACACCGGCCAGCTGCGGACGACGTCGCCGATGCGCGCCAGTTCGATATCGGTCATGTCGCGATCGGAAGCCGAGGTGATGACCATCAGGTAGATCAGGGCTTCATGGGTGGACGGCAACGGCATTCAAAACTCCTTGATAGTGAGGGTCGAAGGTAGGGACGCCACGGCGCCGTCGCAACGAAAACGCCTGATATCGTTGACGCTCCGCCCTGTCGCGCCTAGAGACCCGGTTGAAAAATCTTACCAGCCGCGAAAGCCGGCCATGACTGGAACTTTGACATGACGGGATCAAACATCGCCGATCTCAACCCCGAAATGCTTGCGGCAGCCGCCGAAAGCAAGGCCTGGCCGTTCGAGGAAGCCAAAAAGATCATCGAGCGCTACAAGGGCGGCGACTTCCCGGAGATCGTCCTGTTCGAGACCGGCTACGGCCCGTCGGGCCTGCCGCATATCGGCACGTTCGGCGAGGTCGCGCGCACCTCGATGGTGCGCCATGCCTTTCACGTGCTGACCGGGAACAAGGTCAAGACCAAGCTGCTCTGCTTCTCCGACGATATGGACGGCATGCGCAAAATCCCCGACAATGTGCCGGATCGCGCAGCGCTCGAGCCCTATCTGCATATGCCCCTGTCGGCGGTGCCCAATCCGTTCGGCGGCGACTATCCGAGCTTTGGCGACCACAACAACGCGATGCTGTGCCGCTTCCTCGACACGTTCGGCTTCGACTACGAATTCGCCAGCGCCACGCAGTACTACAAGGCCGGCCGCTTCGATGCGATGCTGGTGCGCGCCGCCGAGCGCTATGAGCAGATCATGGCGGTGATGCTGCCGACGCTGGGGCCGGAGCGGCAGGCAACCTACAGCCCGTTCCTGCCGATCTCGCCGAAGAGCGGGCGCGTGCTCTACGTGCCGATGAAGCATGTCGACGCCAAGGCCGGCAACATCACCTTCGACGATGAGGGCACCGAGACCACGCTTTCGGTGACCGGCGGGAAGGTCAAGCTGCAGTGGAAGCCGGATTTCGGCATGCGCTGGGCAGCGCTCGGCGTCGATTTCGAAATGTTCGGCAAGGACCACCAGACGAACGCGGTGATCTACGACCGCATCTGCAACATTCTCGGCGGGCGCGCGCCCGAGCATTTCGTCTACGAACTGTTCCTGGACGAGAACGGCCAGAAGATCTCGAAGTCGAAGGGCAACGGGCTGACCATCGACGAATGGCTGCGCTACGCGCCGACCGAAAGCCTCGGCCTCTATATGTATCAGCGGCCAAGGCAGGCGAAAAAGCTCTATTTCGACGTCATCCCACGCGCCGTCGACGAGTACTACACCTTCCTCAACGCCTATCCGCGCCAGGACTGGAAGGAGCGGCTGGGCAATCCGGTCTGGCACATGCATGACGGCAAGCCGCCTTCCATCGACATGCCGGTGCCGTTCTCGCTGCTGCTCAACCTGGTCAGCGCCTCCAACGCGCAAAACAAGGATGTGCTGTGGGGCTTCATCTCGCGCCATGCATCTGGCGTGACGCCGGCGACGCATCCCGAACTCGACCAGCTGGTCGGTTTCGCCATCCGCTACTTCGACGATTTCGTGAAGCCGACGAAGACCTTCCGGCCGGCCGACGATGTCGAACGCGTCGCGCTGGAAGCGCTTGGCAACGCGCTTGCTGGCCTGCCGGCCGGCGCCGACGGCGAAGCGATCCAGAACGCTTCGCTCAACGTGGCGCGCAAGATCGAACGCTATCAGGACCATTCGAAGAAGAGCCCGGACGGCGGCCCTGGTGTCTCGGGCGCTTTCTTCCAGATGATCTACCAGGTGCTGATCGGCCAGGAACGCGGACCGCGCTTCGGTTCGTTCGCAGCCCTCTACGGCATCGCCGAAACCCGCGCGCTCATTGAGCGGGCGCTGGCTGGTCAGCTGGCGGCGTAATTTCCGTCCCGGCCAGCGGCGTGTCTATCGCCGGGGCATCGAGGATCGGTTGCGACGCCGTCGGTGCCACAACAGGCGTTGGCGCCGGTGGCAGGCCGCCAAGATCGGTCGCGGCGCCGAAGACGCCCTTCTTGGCGGCGCGCGCCTTGTCGCCCGCTTCGACATAGGGGCCGGCTGCCGTGGCGCGCGCCCAGCCGTTTTCGACCAGCCACTGGCCGACATCCAGCTTGCCGATGCGGCATTCGGCGGCGATCAGCGCACGGTCGGCCTCCGGCGGCACCTTGCAGGCAACGGCCCGGCCGCGCAGGAAAGACCGGAACGCGGTGCGCGCCCTGATACCGCAAGCCCAGGACTTGCCGCCCTCGGTGCAGGTCTCGTCTTGCCTGACGATGTCGATGCCGGAGACCGTCACGGAATAACCATTGGCTTCGATCAGGCCGGCGGCGGCCGCGACCGGCTGGAACAGTTTTGTTCCTCCCCAGTCGTCGACCGCTCTGCGCCCACGCGGCTTGGGCGGCCCGGCCAGCGCCAGGTCGCTCAGCGGCGCGCGTGGCTCAACCCGTTCAAGTTCTTCTGCCGGCAGCGGCGGCGGAGCGATGGCCTCGGGATCGATCGCCCTCGAATGCACCGGAGGCGAGTGCGCCGGAGGCTTGACGGGCTGGACCTCGGGGATCGCCGACGTCGCCGGCTCCTCGGGCACGGCCTCGGTGTCCGGGTCGATCTGGTCGACAGTAATGGCGGGGCCGTCGCGATGCAGCGCGCGACCGCCGGCGACGACAATGGCGACCATCACCGGGATCGGCAGGAGGGCTATGAGGATTTGAAGCAGACGCACCGCGAGACCTACTGGCTTGCCCAGACGATCCGCGCCACCCATTCGACATCGCGCATCGCGATGTCGCGGTCCGGGTGGTCGGGGTTGAGCGAAATCAGCACGATCGATTTCGTCGTCTGGCGGTCGAGCACCTTGGCCATGACTTCGCCGGCATTGGTCTTGACGACGACGCGGTCGCCCTTGCGGGTAGCGGCGCCCGGCTCGACGATCAGCACATCGCCATTGCGGTACAGCGGCAGCATGGAATCGCCCTGCACCTTCAACGCATAGGAGGTTTCGGTCGCCCGTGCCGGAAGCTCGACAAGGTCCCAGCCCTGGCCTGAGGGATAGCCGGCATCATCGAAGAAGCCGCCGGCGCCGGCCTGGGCAAAGCCGAGCAGCGGCACCGCCGAACGCTGCGCGGCTACCGAGCCCGAAGCGGCCTTGGCACGGCCTTCGACCAGCCCGGTGAATTCGTCGAGCGAAGCGCCTGTCGCCTCGATGATCTTCGCCAGCGATTCGGTCGACGGCCAGCGCGGCCGTCCATCCGAGGACAGCCGCTTCGATTTGTTGAACGCGGTCGAATCAAGACCCGCGCGCCGGGCCAGGCCGGAGGCCGACAGCGAATAGCGCTCGGCGAGAGCGTCGATGGCTGCCCAAACTCGGTCATGCGAGAGCAATTCGCTCTCCTCAAAACAGGAAAAAATACCTTTTCCTTCTAACGCGCGGTCATCCGATTGTCCACCGGCGCGCGGCCCGATCTCTCAAAAAAGCTGCGTGCGGCGAAGTCGTCATGGATGCCTCAAACTGCCTTGGGCAGGCTGCGCAATCCCTGGTGGGAGGTCATGCAAACCCGCTCGGCCTCGGTCGGCGGCCTCGGTCGGCGGCCGCGGTTGAACGGAGCGGGCAAGCGTCCTATTGGACGCGCCAAAGGACGCTGTAGCATTTTGATTTGGCGCATGATCCTTTCCGAAAATCGATTCCGATTTTCGGGGTCATGCGCGAGGTCGGCGAGCATCATGTAGCGGGCGTTGTTGAGATGGAGGTTGAAGTCGATGTCGGCAGGCAGCGAAAAGCCAGCCGACTTTCGCTGCCGACCGCGTAAGGGCCACGGCGCCTTGTCGTGGCCATCATGCAAGCAAGGCGCCCTCAGACGTACATGGGGCGCTAGCTCAAGCGGCCTTCTTCACCTCGCCTTTCGCATAGGGATCGAAGCGCTGGTAGAAGGTCTCGCCCTTCTCGGCCAGGTCGAGCAGCAGCTTTGGCGCCTTGAACTCGGCGCCGTATTTCTTCTGCAGGCCCTTGGCTATTCTGACGAACTCCCCGGCGCCGATGCCGTCGATATAGGACAGCGCGCCGCCGGTGAATGGCGCGAAACCGAAGGCGAGGATCGAGCCGACATCGGCCTCGCGCGGATCGGTGACGATGCCTTCCTCCATCACCCGCGCGGCTTCCAGCGCAATGGTTACCAGCAGGCGCTGCTGCAGTTCCTCATAGTCGACCTTCTCGGCCTCCAGCTGCGGATAGAGATCCTTCAGGCCCGGCCACAGCTTCTTCCTGGCGGGCTTGGCGGGATAGTCGTAAAAACCCTTGCCGTTTTTGCGGCCGAAGCGGCCATGGGTGTCGACCAGCGTGTTGATCAGCGCCATCTGCCTGGGGTCGACAGACTTGTCTCCGAGGTCCCTGATGGTCTGCTTCATGATCTTCTGGGCAAGGTCGATCGCCGTCTCGTCGGTCAGCGCCAGCGGGCCGACCGGCATGCCGGCGGCCTTGGCGGCGTTCTCGATCATCGGCGCCGGAACGCCTTCGATCAGCATCTTGTAGGCTTCCGACATGTAGCGCAGCACGCAGCGGTTGACGTAGAAGCCGCGCGTGTCGTTGACGACGATCGGCGTCTTCTTGATGGCGCGCACGAAATCGATCGCGGTGGCCAGCGCCTTGTCGCCGGTCTTCTTGCCCAGGATGATCTCGACCAGCATCATCTTGTCGACCGGCGAGAAGAAGTGGATGCCGACGAAATTCTTCGGCCGCGCCGAATTCTTGGCCAGTGCAGTGATCGGGATGGTCGAGGTGTTGGAGGCGAAGACCGCTGACGATTTCAGCACGGCTTCGGCCTGTTCGGTGGCAGCCTTCTTGACGGCCGAATCCTCGAACACCGCCTCGACCACCAGATCGCAGCCGGCGAGATCGGCATAGTCGGCCGTCGGCGTGATCAGCGACAGAAGTCTGTCCTTCTCCTCGGGCTTGGCGCGGCCCTTCTTGACCTGATCGGAGATCAGGCTGTCGGAATGCGCCTTGCCCTTTTCGGCCGACGCCATGTCGCGGTCGAGCAGGACGACCGGGATGCCGGCCTTGGCGGTGACAAAGGCGATGCCGGCACCCATGAAGCCGGCGCCGAGAATACCGATCTTCTTGAACTTGGTCTCCGGCACGCCGGCCGGACGGCGGGCGCCCTTGTTGAGCTCCTGCAGCGAGACGAACAGCGAGCGGATCATCGCTGCTGCTTCCTTGGACTGCATGATTTCGGTGAAATAGCGCTGTTCGATGCGCAGACCGGTGTCGAACGGCACCAGCAGGCCCTCATAGACGCATTTCAGGATGGCCGCGGCGGCCGGATAATTGCCGTAGGTCTCGCGGCGCAGGATGGCGATGGCCGGGGGCCACAGATTGAAGCCGGCCGGCGTATAGATTTGGCCGCCAGGCAGCTTGAAGCCCTTCTCGTCCCAGGGCTGGACGGCTTTCAGGCCGTTCCTGATCATCGCTTTGGCGGTCTCGATCAGCTTGCCGGGTTCGGCGATCTCGTGGATCAGCCCCATCGCCTTGGCTTTCTGCGGCGACAGCGTCTGGCCGGTGGTCAGCATCTGCAACGCCTGCTGCTGGTCGGTCAGGCGCGGCACGCGTTGGGTGCCACCGGCGCCAGGGAAGATGCCGACCTTGACTTCCGGCAAGGCCATCTTGACCTTTTCGGAGTCAGCGGCAACGCGGCCATGACAGGCCAGCGACAGCTCGAACGCGCCGCCCATGCAGGTACCGTTGATCGCCGAGACCCAAGGTTTGCCCGACGTTTCGAGCTTGCGCCACAAGCCACCCATGCGGCCGGCATTGTCGAACAAAAGCTGTGCCGCCTTCTCCGGGTCCTTGGTCTTCTCCTTGGCAAATACGGCCAGCATCTTCTGCAGCATGGTCAGGTCGGCGCCGCCGGAGAAGCTGTCCTTTCCCGAGGTGATCACCGCGCCCTTGATGGCGGCGTCGGCCACCACCTGGTCGATGATCTTGTCGAGCTCGTTCATCACCTCTTCGGTGAAGACGTTCATCGAGCGGTCCGGCATGTTCCAGGTGACCAGCGCGATGCCGTCTGCGTCGGTGTCGACCGTGAAGTTTGTATAAGTCATGTCTCTCTCCTTCCGGCCGAAAATCAGACGCGTTCGATAATCGTTGCGGTGCCCATGCCGGCGCCGATGCAGAGCGTCACCAGAGCGGTGTTCAAATCGCGGCGCTCGAGCTCGTCCAGCACCGTGCCCAGGATCATCGCGCCGGTGGCGCCGAGCGGATGGCCCATGGCGATGGCGCCGCCATTGACGTTGATCTTGTCGTGCGGGATTTCGAATGCCTGCATGTAGCGCAGCACCACCGAGGCGAAGGCCTCGTTAAGCTCGAACAGGTCGATATCCGACAGCTTCATCTTGGCGCGCTTCAGAAGCTTCTCGGTGACGTCGACCGGACCGGTAAGCATCAGCACCGGCTCGGAGCCGATGTTGGCAAAGGCGCGGATGCGGGCGCGTGGCTTCAGGCCCATCGTCTTGCCGGCCTTCTTCGAGCCGAGCAGTACGGCGGCCGCACCATCGACGATGCCGGACGAGTTGCCGGCATGGTGGACGTGGTTGACCTCTTCGACTTCCGGATGCTTCTGCACGGCGACCGCGTCGAAGCCGCCCATTTCGCCAGGCATGACGAAGGACGGGTTGAGCGAGGCCAGCGACTGCATGTCGGTCGACGGCCGCATATGCTCGTCATGATCGAGGATGGTGAGGCCGTTCTGGTCCTTGATCGGTATGACGGAGTTCTTGAAGCGGCCATCGGCCCAGGCCTTGCCCGCACGCTTCTGGCTCTCGACCGCATAGGCATCGACGTCGTCGCGCGAAAAACCGTATTTGGTGGCGATCAGGTCGGCCGAAATGCCTTGCGGCACGAACCAGCCGGGCAGGCCGACGGACGGGTCCATGAACCACGCGCCGCCCGAGGCGCCCATGCCGACGCGCGACATCGATTCCACGCCGCCTGCAATGACGATCTCGTCGGCGCCTTGAGCGATCTTGGCGGCGCCGAAATTGATGGCGTCGAGGCCTGAGGCGCAGAAGCGCGAGATCTGCATGCCCGGCGCCTTGTTATCGTAGCCGGCCTCGAAGGCGGCGGCACGCGGAATGACGGAGCCGGCTTCGCCGACCGGATCGACGCAGCCGAAGATGATGTCGTCGACGTTTGCAGTGTCGAGGCCGTTGCGGTCGCGCAACGCTTCAAGCGTCCTGGCCGCAAGCCGCACCGCCGGCACCTCGTGCAGCGAGCCATCCTTCTTGCCCTTGCCGCGCGGTGTGCGCACGGCGTCATAGACATAAGCTTCAGCCATTTGCTTGCTCCTTGCTTTGCCGACGTCGCTCTCAGAGAGAGCGGCCGATCAGCAATTTCATGATCTCGTTGGTGCCGCCGTAGATGCGCTGGACGCGGGCGTCGCGGAACATGCGGGCGATCGGATATTCATTCATGTAGCCATAGCCGCCATGCAATTGAAGGCATTCGTCGACGACTTTTCCCTGCAGGTCCGAGAGCCAGTATTTCGCCATCGACGCCGTCACCGGATCCAGCCCGCCATTGATGTGGCGGGTGACGCAATCATTGTAGAAGACGCGGCCGATGGTGGCCTCGGTCTTCAGTTCGGCGAGCTTGAACTGGGTGTTCTGGAACTCGATGATCGCTTTGCCGAAGGCCTTGCGGTCCTTGACGTAGTCGATGGTCAGAGCAAGCGCGCGCTCGATCATTGCGATCGCGCCGGTGCCGATCTGCAGGCGCTCCTGCGGCAATTGCTGCATCAGCTGGATGAAGCCCTGTCCCTCTTCGTGGCCAAGCAGGTTCGAGGTCGGCACGCGCAGATCATTGAAGAACAGCTCCGACGTGTCGTTGGCCTTCAGGCCGATCTTGTCGAGGTTGCGGCCGCGTTCGAAGCCTTCGGCCTCGTCGGCCTCGACGACGATCAGCGAGGTGCCCTTGGCGCCTTTGGCCGGATCGGTCTTGGTGACGACGATGATGAAATTGGCCAGTTGGCCATTGGTGATGAAGGTTTTCGAGCCGTTGATCTTGTACTGGTTGCCGTCCTTCTCGGCGCGCGTCTTGACGCCTTGTAGGTCGGAGCCGGCGCCCGGCTCGGTCATGGCGATGGCGCCGATCAGTTCGCCGGTTGCCAGCTTCGGCAGCCATTTCTTCTTCTGCTCCTCGGAGCCGTAATGAAGGATGTAAGGGGCAACGATCGCATTGTGCAGGCCGATGCCGAAACCGTCGACGCCGACATGGCCGATCGCCTCGATGATGGCGCTCTCATGCGCGAAGGTGCCGCCGGAGCCGCCATACTCCTCCGGCATCGAGGCGCAGAGCAGGCCGGCGGAACCTGCCTTGCGCCAGCTCTCGCGGTCGACCATCTCGTTCTTCTCGAACTCGTCGTAGCGCGGCGCGATCTCTTCCGACATGAAGCGATGCGCCATGTCGTAGAGCATGCCGACTTCGTCCGCCGCCCAGGCTGGCTTCGGCAAAGAGAGCACTTCTGATGGATTTGTCATGCCGTTTCTCCCGCGCCAACGTCACCCTCCCCCTTGAGGGGAGGGTGGCCGCGAAGCGGTCGGGTGGGGTCGCCGATGACGTGCTCGACCTTATCTTCGGAATTGACGCGGGTTTGGGGCATTGCGATCATCTCCTACCAAAGCGCCAACCAGCCGGCGCACTGCACGCAGGACCCCTCCCGGCCCTTCGGGCCCGGGAGGGGGACGCCAGCCATTTCTAGAACGCTTCCGCAGGCAGCGCCATTAGCGTGTCCGCACCACTGGAAATGCGGGCCAGATGTGCCGACGTCTCGGGCATGATCCGCTCCATGAAGAAGCGCGCCGTCACCACCTTGTTGTCGTAGAAAGCCCCATTTTCGTGGACAGACTGCGAGCCGTTGGCGCCGGTCTTGCCGAGCGCGGCCTTGGCCATCTGCGCCCACATGTAGCCCAGCGCCACAAGGCCAAAGAGATGCATGTAATCGGTCGACGCGGCGCCGGCATTGTCGGGCTTGGCCATGCCGTTCTGCACCAGCCACATGGTCGCCGCCTGCAGATCGTTGAGGCCTTTCTTCAGCGCCTTGGTGAACGGCGCCAGCTTGTCGTCGGCACGGTTCTCCTCGCAGAACTCGCCGACGTCCTTGAAGAAGGCCTGCACGGCGCGGCCGCCATTCAGACCAAGCTTGCGGCCGACGAGGTCGAGCGCCTGGATGCCGTTGGCGCCTTCATAGATCATGGCAATGCGGGCATCGCGCACGAACTGGCTCATGCCGTGTTCTTCGATGTAGCCGTGGCCGCCGAACACCTGCTGCGCCATGACGGCATGGTCGAAGCCCTTGTCGGTGAGCACGCCCTTGATCACCGGCGTCAGCAGGCCCGTATAGTCGTCGGCCGCCTGGCGATCCTTGTCGTCGGCGGAGCGGTGGGCGATGTCGGACTTGATCGCCGTCCACAGCGCCAGCGCGCGGCCGGCCTCGTTGAAGGCCTTCATGGTCATCAGCGAGCGGCGGATGTCGGGATGCACGATGATCGGATCGGCTTGTCTGTCCGGCGCCTTGGCGCCAGACAGCGAGCGGCCCTGCAGCCGGTCCTTGGCGTAGGAGACCGCGTTCTGGTAGGCGATCTCGGACAGCGACAGGCCCTGCAGGCCGACGCCGAGCCGGGCTTCGTTCATCATCGTGAACATCGCCTTCAGGCCGCCATTGGCCTCGCCGAGCAGCGTGCCTTCGGCCTCGTCATAATTCATGACGCAAGTCGAATTGCCGTGGATGCCCATCTTCTCCTCGATCGACCCGCAGGAGAGCGTGTTCTTCTCGCCCGGATTGCCCGAGGCATCGAGCTTCAGCTTTGGCACGATGAACAGCGAGATGCCCTTCACGCCTGCCGGCGCGCCTTCGATGCGGGCCAACACGAGATGGACGATGTTTTCCGACATGTCGTGCTCGCCGGCCGAGATGAAGATCTTCTGGCCGGATACCTTGTAGGTGCCGTTGCCGTTCGGCACCGCCTTGGTGCGCAGCAGGCCGAGATCGGTGCCGCAATGCGGCTCGGTCAGGTTCATGGTACCGGTCCAGGACCCCTCGACCAGCTTCGGCAGCCATGTCGCCTTCTGCTCGTCGGTGCCGTGTGTGATGATAGCAGCGATAGCGCCTTGAGTCAGGCCGGGATACATCATCAGCGCCATGTTGGCCGAAACCATGTATTCGGCAACCGCGGTGTGCACGGCATAGGGCAGCCCCTGGCCGCCGAACTCGATGGGCGCCGCCAGTCCCATCCAGCCGCCTTCGCGATACTGGTCGTAGGCTTCCTTGAAGCCCTTCGGCGTCGTCACCGAGCCGTCCTCATGGCGCACGCAGCCTTCCATGTCACCGACGCGGTTCAGAGGATGCATAACGTTTTCGGCAAGCTTGGCGCCTTCGGCGAGGATCGCCTCGACAACGTCGGGCGTCGCGTCGGCAAATCCGGGAAGGTTGGAATATCGCTGATAACCCAGCACCTCGTTGAGCACGAACAGCGTGTCCTGGACCGGCGCCCTGTAGATCGGCATGTGTTCCTCCACCATGCGGGTCTTGGCCGCGAGATCGGGCCCCGAACATGAGGTTGGGGCGGCACGCCGGCCAATGTCGAAAGCGAGATAGCAAAAATTGACGTTTGCGTAAACGTCAATTTTGTCGCCGGGACAAAATTTACCTGTGCCAGCCTATCGGCACGCGCGGTGCATAGCTTTGCGCAAAGCGAGGGGGGTCAAACAAAAAGAGCCGCGCGGGCGGCCGCGCGGCTCTTAAGTTCAAAGCTTTCGCCGGGAGCTGCGGAGCAAAATCAGCTGGCGGCGCTGGCCGGGGCCGAACGCTCGGACAGCATCTGGCGCACGGCCGACATCGAGCCGCTCAACTCGTTGATGGCGTCGTCGATCAGCGCGCGCTGCTTCTGCAGGCGGGCAAGCTGCTTCTCCGACTTGTCGAGAGCCAGCCGTAATTGCTTGGTGTTGGATCCCGTGGGATCGTAGAGATCCATCATCTGCTTGACGTCGCGTAGCGAGAACCCGACCTTGCGGCCGAGCAGGATCAGCTTCAGCCGCGCCTTGTCGCGACGCGTGTAGAGCCGCGTCGCCCCATCTCGCTTTGGATTGAGCAGGCCCTTGTCTTCATAGAACCGCAGCGTGCGCAGAGTCACGCCGTATTTCTTGGCCATCTCGCCGATGCGCACGAGCTCCTCACCGGCTTCGGCAGACATATTGTTGGTGTTGGCCGCGGCTTCGCCGGGCGAAACAAGTTTCATAGTCACTGGCTTTCCCCTGTCGTGGCATCGCGGTCTTGGACCTTGCAACGCCTGAGTGGAAGCGGGGGCATGCTTCCAGTCGTGGTTTCAACTAATTCATCGCAAAAGGCACGAACGGCGCCCCTCTTACGTTTACGTCAATTCTATATCGATAGCCGCCGCATGACGCAAGGGCGTTCTGGGATTGCGAAACCTTATGCCGCACCCCCGGCGCCGGGTCCGAACGGGCACCGCCTGTATTTCAGCAATGCCGTAACTTCTTAAGCTTGGTTAACACCTTGTTTACCACGATGGGTGAAATGTGCGGATGTCGGTCACCCGTGTTTATCCTGTAGCGAATTTTTCACGGTTTTTCGGAGAGCGGGCCTGGCCCGGGAAGCTCGTCTTCCGCCGCAGCAGTGCCGCGCGGCCGCCTTCGTTCCCGACAAGGACTTGGAAACTGGCAGCAAGCCGGCCATTCTGAAAAACGGACGCATCGATGAACAGCAAGCGGTCCTATCTCGATACACTCAACGCCGGCAGGCCGCGCAGGCCGAACACCACACTTGACGAATTGAACCGCTCGCTGGAAACGCTGGAGCAGCGGCTGGAGCGCAAGCGCGAGGACGCCGCCGAGCGCTTCGATCCGCGCCGGCCGCCCGCAGAGCCGCGCTACGCAAGCGCCCAGCCCTACGCCCCGCCGCGCTGGTACGAGGACCCGCAGCCCACGCCGCGGCCGAAAGGCGCCGGGCCGGCCGGCTTTGACCAGAACTATCAGGCGATCGCGCGCGACATCGACCGCGTGCGCGGCCAGGAAGACAGCGTCGCCGTGGTCGGCAAGATCGCCGGCGAATTGCGTGGCCTGCGCGAGGAACTGCGCCATCAGATGACGGCCGGCCTGCAGCGCGAATTCGCCGCGTTGCGCAAGGACATCGAACGGGCCTTCCAGGCGAGCAACCAATCGGGTGGTCAGGCAGGCGGCTTGCCCGGCAAGGGCAGCGCCGAACTCGGCGTCGAATTCGAGCGGCTGTCCGGCGCCATCCAGACGCTGGCCGAGAAGAGCGACGACCGAAGCGTCAACATGCTGCGGCTCGAGCTCGAGCAGGTAAAGACGGCGCTCGACACATTGGCGCGCGAGGAAAGCGTGCTCAAGGTCGACCGCCGCTGGGACGATTTCGACCGCCGCTGGAGCGCGTTCGAGGACCGTGTCGACGCCGACCAGCGCAACCGCGCCGACGGCCCCGGATTTTCGGCCCTGACCGACCGGCTCGAACAGATCAGCAATGCGGTCCACAATCTGCCGGAATCGCTGTCGCTGCGCTCGATGGAAGAAAAGGTCCGCACGCTTGCCGGCGCCGTCGATCATTTCGTCAGCCAGCAGAGCAACCGCGGCGGCGACACGCTTGGCCTGATCGATGAACGGCTCGACGAGATTTCGCGCGCCATCGTCGCCTCGACCGTCGCCGCACAGGCCAATTCCTTCGACCCCGAACCGTTCGAGCGCATCGAGAAGCGGATCGCCTCGCTGGCGCAGCAGATCGAGGAAGTCGTGCAGGTTCGTCCGAGCGGCGAGGTTCTCGACCGTCTCAGCACGCTGTCGAACAGGGTCGACGAGCTTGCCGGCCGCGCCAATCTGCCGGAACAGGCGATGGAGCGCCTCGGCAAGCAGATCGCGATGATCGCCGACAAGATCGACCGCGCCCCGGCCATGCCCGACGCCGACTATATCTTCCAGGGTCTGGAACAGCGCTTCGACGTGCTGTCGGGCATGATGGAACGTCGGCAGGGCGATGCCATCGAACAGGGCAACATGCTGTTTCGCGATCTCGAGCGGCGGCTGGACGAGGTTGCCGACCGGCTGGACCAGCGCCAGCCGCAGGCTGACAGCGCCGGCATCATGGACGCCATCGATGCACGCTTCACCGCGCTCGCCCAACGCATGGAGACGCGCATTCCCGATCCTGCCAACGAGGCGGCGATCCGCGGCCTGGAAAGCCGGCTCGAAGACATTTCAAGCCGGCTGGAATCGTCGGCCGCGCAGGTCGCCGGCATCGATCCGGCACTGATCCGCAGCCTTGAGGCGCAGGTCTCCAGCCTATCGGCGCATCTGTCGAAGCCCGGCACGCCGCTGCCGGAATTCGAGGACATCAGCCCGCGCCTCAACGAAATCGAGAAGTCGCTGGCCGGAACCCGCGAATCCATCATGGGCGCGGCACGCGAAGCAGCCGAGAGCGCCGTGCGCTCGCTGGCAGATTCCAACGCCAACACCGCGGCCGTTACCGGCCTTGCTCAGGATCTGAAGACGCTGGAAGCGCTGACGCGCCGTTCGGACGAGCGCAATTCACGGACATTCGAGGCGATCCACGACACGCTGCTCAAGATCGTCGATCGTCTGGGCTCGCTGGAGACCAGCGAACCGGCCGAGGCGGTGAGCGAGCTTCTGGATGCCCAGGCCGAGCCGGCGCGGCGGGCCCGCGCTGCACGCGCCTCCAAGATTTCGGTGCAGGACGCGCCATCGATGGATATCGACCAGCCGCTGCCGCTGACCGGAGACATGGCCGATCTCGACGGCCGCGCCGCCGCCATCATGCGCAGCGAGCCGGATATGCGCAGCGACCCGGGTACGCGTAGCGACCCGGGTACGCGTAGCGACCCGGTCATGGGCAGCGAACCCGTACGGCGCTCGCCAGCCGAGGCTGCCGCGGCCGCTGCCCAGGCAGCGCTCGGTTCCGACAGGATTGCCGAGAAAGGCGAAGCCACGGCCAAGAAGTCGCTGTTCGGTGGATTTGCGCGCGCCTTCAGGGGCAAGAAGCCGGCTGACATGCCGCCGCTTGCCGGCTCGGGGCCCAATGTCGACCTGCCGAGCGTCGATCTCGACGAGCCGCTCGATCCGAAGCTCGCCAACCGGCCGTTGGAGCCGGGCTCCGGCGCGCCCGACCTCAACGCCATCATGAAGCGCGTACGCGACGAACGTGGCCCACCGGTGCGCCAAAACTCCGGCGATGCGTCGAAATCCGACTTCATTGCCGCGGCCAGGCGCGCGGCGCAGGCCGCGGCCGCCGAGGCCGACGCGTTGAAACGCCAGTCTACCATGAAGGGCCCGGTCAAGGCGCTTCGTATCGGCGACCTGCTCAAGGCGCGGCGCAAGCCGATCCTGATGGGAGCGGTCGCGATCATGCTGGCGCTTGCCGGCCTCCAGTTGGGCAAGGCCTTCTTCGCCGACCCGGTCGAGGTCGCAAGCAACGATACAGCGCCGATCGTCGCCTCGCAGCCGGTCGAGACTGCCTTGGTCAACGCTGCCAGCCGACCCAAGGCAGAACAGCAGGTGGCCGTTCAGGACGTGCCGGCCCGGATCGTCAGGCAGGCGGAGCCCACGGAACCGCCAGCTGGCAACGATGCGCCAATGAATGCGGCCTCGGTCGCTGGGCCCGAAGTGCCGGCGGTGGAGCCCGCGCCAGCGCCGATGGCTTTGGCCGATCCGGCCCCCGCGCCAAATGCAATGCTGCCGACCACCGCCACTGCGGAACCGGCGGCTGCCGACGCGCAGCCTGCGGCCGCCGTCATGGCGCCCTCGGCCTCGGATACGACGGCCTCGGATACTACCGGCGCCGTTCCGCCGGCTGATGCCGCGGTAGCACCTGTCGTGGCCAAGATAGACGTTCCGGCCGATGCCGGCCCGCAAGCCTTGCGCGACGCGGCTGCCGGCGGTGACGCCAAGGCGCTGTTCGAGCTCGGTTCGCGCTATGCTGAATCGCGCGGCGTCAAGGAAGACATGGCGGCAGCGGCCAAATGGTACGAAAAGTCGGCCGAGCTCGGCTTCGCACCGGCGGAATACCGCATCGGCAATTTCTACGAGAAGGGCATCGGCGTCACGCGCGACGTCAAGAAGGCAAAGACCTTCTACCAGCTCGCCGCCGCGCAGGGTAATGCCAGCGCCATGCACAATCTGGCCGTTCTGTTTGCCATGGCCGCCGACGGCGTGACCGACAATGAATCGGCCGCGCACTGGTTTCAGGCGGCGGCCGATGTCGGCGTCAAGGACAGCCAGTTCAATCTCGGCATCCTGGCGGCAAAGGGCGTCGGCATGAAGCAGAGCCTGGAGGAATCCTACAAATGGTTCGCGCTCGTCGCCAAGACCGGCGACAAGGATGCGGCTGCAAAGCGCGACGAAGTCGCCACTGCGCTGCGCCCCGAACAGCTGGAGCGGGCGCGCGCCGCCACGGAACTGTGGAAGCCGAAGCCGCTCGACCCGGCGTCCAACTCGGCCGACATTCCTGAATCCTGGCAGGAAGGCACGCCGCAGACCACCGCCAGCGTCGACATGAAGAAGGCGGTCAAGAACATCCAGCTCATCCTCAACAAGAACGGCTACGATGCCGGCGGCGCCGATGGCGTGATGGGCGGCAAGACCAAGACCGCAATCATGGCTTTCCAGACCGACAACAAGATGCAGGCGACCGGCGAAATCGACGAAAAGCTGGTGAAGGCGCTGCTGGCGCACAAATAACGGCAGATGCGTCGCTAACGCGACGCCCTTGCCATACATTTGCCTGTTAACTGCTTGAGATGTTTTTTGTTTCGGTAGGGCGACGGGGTTTGATCCCACTGCCCCGGCGGTGCAAGAAAGAATTGGCTTTTCGGTGCGACAATGCCCTGGAATGGCTGCAATCGCCGACAGGCAAACTGATCGAGACTGACGGGTGGGCATCTATCTCCCGATCGCGGAAATTTCCGTCAACGTCTTCGTGCTGCTGGCAATGGGCGCGGCGGTGGGTTTCCTGTCGGGCATGTTCGGGGTCGGTGGCGGCTTTCTGATCACGCCGCTCTTGATCTTCTACAACATCCCGCCGGCAATCGCCGTTGCTACCGGCGCCAACCAGGTTATCGCCTCCTCCTTCTCCGGCGCGCTGTCGCACATGAAGCGCGGCACGCTCGACTTCAAGCTCGGCGGGGTGCTGCTGGCCGGCGGCATCGTCGGCTCGACCGGCGGTATCTTCGTCTTTGCCTTCCTGCGTCGGCTCGGCCAGCTCGATTTGTTTATCTCACTGCTTTACGTCGTGCTGCTTGGCACCGTCGGCGGGCTGATGCTGGTCGAGAGCGTCAATGCGCTGCGCGCGACGCGCAGCGGTGCGGCGCCGGTCTTGAAGAAATCCGGCCAGCACAACTGGATCCACCGGCTGCCGCTGAAGATGCGCTTCAGGGCCTCGAAGCTGTTCGTCAGCGTCATTCCGGTGCTGGGGCTCGGCGCCGGCATCGGCTTCCTGTCGTCGATCATGGGTGTCGGTGGTGGCTTCATCATGGTGCCGGCGCTGATCTACCTCCTGAAAGTGCCGACCAACGTCGTCATCGGCACCTCGCTGTTCCAGATCATTTTCACCTCGGCCTACACCACGCTGGTCCACGCCACCACCAACCAGACGGTCGACGTCATGCTTGCCTTCCTGCTGATGGCGGGCGGCGTTGCCGGCGCGCAATATGGCGCCAAGGCAGGACAGAAGCTGCGCGGCGAGCAGCTCAGGGCACTGCTGGCGCTGCTGGTGCTGGCGGTTGCCATCCGGCTTGCCATCGATCTCTTCGTCACGCCGCCAAACCTCTATTCGCTGACCGCCGCGGGCCTGAACTGATGCCGCGGTGGGGGATTTTTTCGGCCGCCGTTTTGCTTTTCGCCCTCGCTCTGCCGGCGGCAGCGCAATCGCCGAACCCCTTGCCGGAAGGCATCCAGATCGGTCTCTCCACCGACGCCGTGTCGATCACCGCCGGTTTTTCCGGCGCCGACCTGACCATTTTCGGTTCGCTGGAAAATCCCGACCCGCTGGTCGCGCGACAGGGGCGCTACGACGTCATCGTCGTGCTCGAAGGCCCGCCGCGGCCGGTGGTGGTGCGCCGCAAGGACCGGGTGCTCGGCGTCTGGGTCAATCTGGAATCCGAGACCTTCGAGAACGTGCCGGTATCCTACTCCGTCGCCACGACGCGGCCGCTGCAGGACATCACCGAACCCAACAGCTACAAGCAGCTGTCGCTCGGCGCCTCCAACCTTTACATGCAGCCGGCCGAGGTAACCGACAGTCCGGCGACGATCGAGGAATTCACCGTGGCGCTGCGCGAGCGCAAGGCGGCGACCGGCCTCTATAGCGAGAATGTCGGCGGCGTGCAGTTCTTGTCGCAGAACCTGTTTCGCGCCACGGTGCGGCTGGCGCCCAACGTCCCGGTTGGAACCCATAAAGCCCGCGCGTTCCTGTTCAAGAGCGGTCTGTTCCTCAAGGAAAGCTCGGCCCAGCTCGAAATCCGCAAATCGGGCTTCGAACAGTCGATCTTCCGCGTCGCGCATGATTACTCGTTTCTCTACGGCGTCTTCTCCGTGTCGCTGGCCATGATCACCGGCTGGCTGGGCAGGCTGATTTTCCGCAGGGATTGACGCGCAGGACCCATTTCCGGGGAAAAGGGGTTCCCCTTTTCTCAGTCTTGCGATAGACCGCCGCCTCCCAACCCTCGGGTAACACGCACAATCATTCGGCAGAACGGTCAGGCCTCTGGACGGCGCGCGTCTTGCGGACGCCTGCCACAGCGACGACCCAATGACAGGAGGCTGCAATGCACCAGGCATTTGGCGGCATCGATTTCGGCACGTCCAATTCTACGGTGGGCGTGATCCGCAACGGCCAGGCACGGCTGGTGGCGCTGGAAGGTGAACAGCCGACATTGCCAAGCGCGGTTTTCTTCAACTTCGAGGACGGTCACACCTATTTCGGCCGCCGCGCCATTGCCGACTACACCGATGCCATCGAAGGCCGGCTGATGCGGTCGCTGAAGAGCGTGCTCGGCAGTTCGCTGGCGCATGAGAAGACGCGGATCAAGGCCCGGCAGATCGGTTTCATCGACATTGTCGGCATGTTCGTCGGCCATTTGAAGAAGCGGCTTGAGGAAGATGCCGGCGCTCCGGTGGAGAA
This sequence comes from Mesorhizobium sp. C372A, assembly GCF_030323245.1. NCBI lineage: Bacteria > Pseudomonadati > Pseudomonadota > Alphaproteobacteria > Hyphomicrobiales > Phyllobacteriaceae > Mesorhizobium > Mesorhizobium sp. C372A. The sequence goes on from NZ_CP100475.1 coordinate 675,929, forward strand.
CGTTGTGCTCGGCCGGCCGGTGCAATTTGTCGACGACGATGTGGAAGCCGATGCCAAGGCGCAAAGCGAGCTTGAAAAGGCGGCGCGCGCGCAAGGCTTCAAGCACATCGCCTTCCAGTTCGAACCGATCGCGGCAGCGCTCGACTATGAGCAGGACGTGAAGCGCGAGGAACTGGCGTTGATCGTCGACATGGGCGGCGGCACGTCCGACTTCTCGATCGTGCGCGTTTCGCCGCAACGCGCCCGCTCAAGCGACCGCAAGGACGATATCCTGGCCAACCGCGGCATCCATATCGGCGGCACCGATTTCGACCGGCTGCTCAGCATTGCCCATGTCATGCCCAAGCTCGGCTATCTCTCGCCCACAAAAGACGGCAAGCGCAACCTGCCGGCGAGCTATTTCATTGATCTCGCGACGTGGCAACGCATCAACCTCGTTTACACCGCCAAGGCGATGACGCATCTGAGGCAGATCCGCTTCGAGGCCGTCCGCGCCGACCTAGTCGACCGCTTCATCCATATTGTCGAGCACCGTTACGGCCATGCGCTGGCCGGCCTCGTCGAACGAGCCAAGATCGCGCTGACGGATCAGGCTTCGGCTGATGTGACGGTGGCGCTGCCCGGCGCGCGTTTTGCAGCCGAGATCACGCGCACTGGCCTGGAGAAAACGATTGCAGCCGACATCGAGCGGGTGTCCGCTACGGTGCGGCAGACGATTGCCGATGCCGGCATAACGGCCTCTGCGATCACCGCCGTATTCCTCACCGGCGGTTCGACCGCGATCCCGCTGGCACGGCGTGAAATCCTGTCGCTGGTGCCGCAAGCCGCCGTTATCGAGGGCGACATGTTCGGCTCGGTCGGCCTTGGCCTGGCGCTGGATGCGCAGCGGAAGTTCGCCTGATCGCTTACGCCGGATTGCTGACGGCTTCAGCGCCGAGATGCGCCTTGAGCGCCATCTGGGCCAGGCTTGCCTGGCGGTCACGATGGGTGATCATGGCGAAGTCGCGCTTCGGCAGTTCGAGCGGCACCGACCGGAGACTGCCCTCGGCGACGGCGCGTCCGACGACGAGGTCCGAGATGATGGTGGCGCCGGCGCCGGCCTCGACCGCCTGGCGAACCGCCTCGTTGCTCGGCAGCACCAGAAATATCTGCAGGTCGCCAAGCGATATCCCCTCGCGGCGGGCCAGGTCCTCCAGCACCTCGCGCGTGCCCGAACCACCCTCACGGATGATCCAGCGCAGCCCTCTGATATCCGGGCGGCCCGGCGCGATCTCGGCGATTTCCGGATGCGAGGCGGCGACGACCAGCATCAACCTGTCGACGTCGACCTTGGTGCGGCGGAGGATGTCTGACTCGGTGCGCCCCTCGACCAGACCGAGATCGGCGGTGCCGTCGAGCACATTGGCCTCGACCTGCCTGGTGTTGCCGATGCTGACGCTTAAGCGCACCGCCGGGTAGGCTTCATGGAAAGAGGCCAGCCTGCGCGGCAGCCAGTAGCTGGCGATGGTCAGGCTGGCGGCGATCGACAGGCTGCCGGCGACCGTCTGCGAGACATGCTCCAGCACATTTCGGGCGGCGGCGGCGCGTTCCAGCACCGCCTTGGCCTCGGGCAGGAAACGGTGGCCGGTCTGAGCCAGCTCGATGTTGCGGCCGACACGGTTGAACAGATGAACGCCATGCTGCTCTTCCAAAGCGCGGATGGCCGCCGACGCCGCCGACTGGGAGATGCCCAAAAGCTCCGCCGCCTTGGTCATATGGCCGCGTTCGGCAACGGCAACGAAAATGCGCAACTGGTCCAGCGTCATGTGTGCATTAAGAACCAATTCCGATCGAATTTACAAGAACAACTGATTAGACGGATCGATAGCTTTATTCTACTTTTTCAGTCGAAGTTAGAAAAAATTCGCCAACAAGTCGCGGCCAACAAAATGATCGGGCGGTTCAGATCCCTGTTTGCGCATTGGACCCGTGGCCTCAGGCGGCGGCTGGCCGGCGATCGATATCATCCTGAAGAACACTATATGCGTGGCCCCGGACCGAAGACGCGGGCCAAATTCGCAGGTAGCAAAAGCACGCCGGCATCATGAACCCAGCTGCGCCGCGCGGAGCCAATTCCGCACCGTCGCAACGGCCGCTTGGCGACACGCGCGCGCCTGATGAAGGCGACGGCGTCGACACCTCGCCCGCTATCTCCGACAGCATCGCCAAGACCACCTGTTATATGTGCGCCTGCCGGTGCGGCATCGACGTCCACATCAAGGACGGCAAGGTGCGCTACATCAACGGCAACAAGGACCATCCGGTTAACCGCGGCGTAATCTGCGGCAAGGGCAGCTCCGGCATCATGCAGCACTACAGCCCGGCGCGGCTGAAGAAGCCGCTGTTGCGCAGCGGCCTGCGCGGCTCGGGCGAATTCCGCGAGATCGAGTGGGAGGAAGCGTTTTCGATTGCGACCGGGCGGCTATCGAATATCCGCCGGGCCGATCCGAAAAAGCTCGCCTTCTTCACCGGGCGCGACCAGTCGCAGTCGCTGACCGGCTGGTGGGCGAGCCAGTTCGGCACGCCGAACTTCGCCGCCCATGGCGGCTTCTGCTCGGTCAACATGGCGGCCGGCGGGCTCTACACGATCGGCGGCTCGTTCTGGGAGTTCGGCGAGCCGGACTGGGACAATACGAAATACTTCATGCTGTTCGGCGTCGCCGAGGACCATGATTCCAACCCGATCAAGATCGGCTTGGGTAAACTCAAGGCGCGCGGCGCCAAGGTGGTGTCGATCAACCCCTGTCGCACCGGCTACAACGCCATTGCCGACGACTGGATCGGGATCCGGCCCGGCACCGACGGCCTCTTCGTCTTCGCCCTAATCCATGAACTGCTGAAGGCAGGCCGCGTCGATCTCGATTATTTGTTGCGCTACACCAACGCCCATGTGCTGGTCGTCCAGGAGCCGGGTGCGGCGGACGACGGGCTGTTCCTGCGCGACAGCGACAACAATCTTCTCGCCTGGGACAGAGTGGCGAAGACAACCGTCAACGCAGCCGATGCGGATGCGAAACCGGCGCTGACCGGCAGCTTCGCGTTCGCCGGCCGCCGTTGCGTGCCGGTGTTCCGGCTTATCGCCGACCGCTACATGGACGACAGCTACGCACCCGATGCGGTCGCGGCACGATGCGGCATTCCGGCCGACACCATCCGCCGGATCGCTGCCGAACTCGCCCACGTCGCCTTCGAACAGACGATCGAACTGCCGGTTGCGTGGACCGACTGGGCCGGACGGCGGCACGAGACGATCAAGGGACGGCCGGTGTCGATGCATGCCATGCGCGGCATCTCGGCCCACTCCAACGGCTTTCACTCCTGCCGTGCCATCCACCTGCTGCAGGTGCTGCTCGGCACGGTGGACGTGCCCGGCGGCTTCCGTTTCAAGCCCCCCTACCCGCGCTCGGCGCCGCCGGGACCGAAGCCGGCCGGCAAGGTGGTCAGGCCGATGACGCCGCTCGACGGCATGCCGCTCGGCTTCGTCTGCGGGCCGGACGATCTCCTGGTCGACGAGGCCGGCACGCCTTTGCGCATCGACAAGGCTTATTCCTGGGATGCGCCGCTCGCCGCGCATGGGCTGATGCATACGGTCATCCGCAATGCGTGGGCCGGTGACCCGTACCCAATCGACACGCTGATGATGTACATGTCGAACATGGCGTGGAATTCCTCGATGAACACCGTCGAGACCATTGCCATGCTCACCGACCATGACGAAGCGGGTAACTACAAGATCCCCTTCATCATCTATTCCGACGCCTATTATTCCGAGACGGTGCCGTTCGCCGACCTGGTGTTGCCCGACACCACCTATCTCGAACGTCACGACTGCATCAGTCTGCTCGACCGGCCGATCAGCCATGCCGACGGGCCGGGCGACGCGATCCGCCATCCGGTGGTCGAACCGGACCGAGATGTCAGGCCGTTCCAATCGGTGCTGATCGAACTTGGCGCTCGGCTTGGCCTGCCCGGCTTCGTCGAGGACGATGGCTCGGCCAGATATGCCGACTATGCCGACTACATCGTCAATCACGAACGCACGCCGGGCATCGGCCCGCTGGCCGGCTGGCGCGGCAAGGACGGCACTTCCGTCGGCAAGGGCGAAGTCAATCCCGACCAGTTGCAGCGCTACATCGGCAATGGCGGCTTCTGGCACCAGGATTTTGCTGAGGACCAGCGCTATTACAAGATGGCCAACCGCTCCTATCTCGACTTCGCAGAGCAGATGGGGTTCATCCCCAAGGCCGAGCCGATCGTGTTCCAGCTCTATTGCGAACCGATGCAGCGCTTTCGCCTCGCCGCGCGCGGTCATGGTCGCGTCCAGCCGCCCGAGAGCGAACGCCGGCGCATCGAGACCTATATGGATCCGCTGCCGTTCTGGTTTACCCCGTTCGAAGAGGCCGCCGTCGATCCGCAGAAATATCCGCTGCATGCGCTGACGCAGCGGCCGATGCACATGTATCATTCCTGGGGTTCGCAGAACGCGTGGCTGCGGCAAATCACCAGTCAGAACCGCCTGTTCGTGCACCGCAAGACCGCGGCGGGCCTCGGCCTTTTCGACGACGACTGGGTGTGGATCGAAAGCATCAATGGCCGGGTGAAGGGGCAGATCAAGCTGGTCGACGGGGTCAATGCGGATACGGTCTGGACATGGAACGCCATCGGCAAAAGGCGCGGCAGCTGGGGGCTTAAGGACAACGCCGCCGAGAGCAATCGCGGCTTCCTGCTCAACCACATTATCGGCGACCAGACATCGGCTGACGCGAAAGGCAAACGCTATTCGAATTCCGATCCGGTGACCGGCCAGGCGGCGTGGTTCGACCTCAGGGTACGCATCGTCAAATGCTCTGATGAGGAAGCCGGCTTCACCGAACCGCAATTCGAGCGTTTCAGCCAGCCGCCAAATGTCGAGCCTTCGCCCGACATCCTTCGCTTCGGCGCCGAGTTCCGCGTCAATAGGGAAGCCGTGGAATGACCTGCCTTCCCGCCCATACAGACAAGAAGCTTGGCCTGGTCATCGACCTCGACACCTGCGTCGGCTGCCAGGCCTGCGTCACCGCCTGCAAGGAGTGGAACACCGGCGGCCACATGGCGCCACTGACCGACATCGACCCCTATGGCGGCCATGTCGACGGCGTCTGGTTCAACCGCGTGCACAGCTACGAGCACACGACCGAGGCGGGCGGGCGCACGGTCAACTTTCCGCGCTCCTGCCTGCATTGCGAGACGCCTGCCTGCGTCACTGTCTGCCCGACCGGCGCGTCCTACAAGCGGGCGTCGGACGGCATCGTGCTGATCGACGAAAGCAAATGCATCGGCTGCAAACTGTGCAGCTGGGCGTGCCCCTATGGCGCGCGCGAATTCGACACCGATGTCGGCGTGATGAAGAAATGCACGCTTTGCGTCGATCGCATCTACAATGACAATCTGGCCGAGGAAGACCGCGTGCCGGCCTGCGTTGCCGCCTGCCCGACCAGCGCCCGGCATTTCGGCGATCTCGGCGATCCCTCGTCGGCTGTCTCGCAACTGGTGGCGGAGCGTGGCGGCGTCGACCTGATGCCGGAGATGGGCTACAAACCGACCAACAAATATCTGCCGCCGCGCGCCCAGCGCGCCGCATGGGTGCCGGCGCCAAGGCTCGAGCCAGTCACGGCCGAAGGCGGTTTTCTCGGCTGGATCGACCGCATGCTTTCGAACTGACCAATGCATCCAGCCTTTTCCGTCGTCTTCTTCACAACTGCCACAGGAGCGGGCTATGGCCTGCTGGCGCTGCTTGGCGTGCTTGGCGGACTGGGTTTTATCCCGGCCCATTTCTGGCTCGGCCTTATCGGCATGGGGCTGTCGCTCGGCCTGATCGCCGCCGGCCTATTGTCCTCGACCGGCCATCTCGGCCGCCCCGAACGTGCATGGCGCGCCTTCTCGCAATGGCGCAGTTCCTGGCTGTCGCGCGAAGGCGTGGCCTCGGTCGCGACCTTCATTCCCGCCGGGCTGTTCGGCATCGGCTGGGTGTTTTTTGGCCGCACCGGAGGCTGGATGGCCATCGCCGGGTTTCTCGCAACTATCGGCGCAATCGTCACCGTCTGCACCACCGGCATGATCTATGCCTCGCTGAAGCCGATCGCGCAGTGGCATAGCCCGTATACGCTGCCGGGCTATCTCATCTTTTCGGCGATGACCGGCAGCGTGCTGTTGAACGCGCTGCTGCAGGCTTTCGCCATCAGCGCGACCGCCGTTGCGGTAGCCGCCCTGCTGCTGACCTTGCTCGGCTGGGGCTGGAAGCTGGCGACGTGGCGATACAATGACGCGCTGGAGATCGCGACCACCGCTAACACGGCGACAGGCCTCGCCGGAGGGACGGTGCGCTCGCTGGAATGGCCGCACACCGAGGAGAACTACCTGCTCAAGGAAATGGGCTTTCGCATCGCCCGCAAGCACGGTGCAAAGCTGCGGCTGATCACGCAGTTGCTGGCTTTCGCCTTGCCTGCCCTGCTGCTGCTTTCTGTCTTATTCGCTTTGCCCTGGCCATTCGCAGCGGTGCTGTCGGTGCTTGCGGCAACCGTCCAGTTCGCCGGCATGCTGGTCGAGCGCTGGCTGTTCTTCGCCGAGGCCAAGCACACCGTCACCCTCTATTACGGCCGGTAGAGCGTCCCGCCGTCAGGCGGCTCGTGGCGCCGCCGGCAAATCCTTAAGCAGGATTTCGATCGCGGCATCGATTACAGCTGTCCTGCGGTCGTGCGCGTAAAGGCCGTATTGGACCGTGAGCGGCTCGGGCAGGCCGGCTGACGTCTTCAGCACCCGCATCGAAGCGGTGCGCACGGATTCGGGCGGAAGCAGTCCAACGCCCAGTCCATTCTCGATGGCGGCCTGAAGGCCGGTGACGCTCTGGCACGACAGGACGATCCGGTGCTCCCGGCCGGCGGCGACCAGCGCCTCGATCATCCGCCTGCGCCAAGGGCAGGTTGCGCCGAAGGCGGCGAGATCGAGTGGCCGGTCATGGTCCAGCACATAGTCCTGGGCGCAGACCCACTGCAGTTCGACGTTCCATGTCGTCACGGCATCGGCCGCGACGACGGATGTCGGGGCAATCATGACATCCAGCGCATCCTCGCTCCACAGCCGTCCCAGCGCGACGCTGTGCTCGACCATCGCGTCGAGGCTGATGTCGGGATAGGTGCGATGCAGCCGCCCAAGCGCGGCCGAAAGCGCGGCCGTGGTGACCTCTTCGGCAAGACCAATACGCACGCCGCCGCCAATGCTAGCCTGCTGCAGACGCGCCACCGCTTCGTCCCCGAGAGCGAGGATGCGGGTCGCGTATCCCAGAAAGAGCTCTCCCGCCGCAGTCGGTACGACACCGCGGCCGGTGCGCTGGAACAAGTGCCGTTGGAGCAGGCCCTCCAGCCGGCGCATCTGCATGCTCATCGCCGATTGGGTCTTGCCGGTCTGCGCGGCGACCCTGCTCAGGCTACCTTGCCGGCAGACCGCGACATAGGTGCGGAGAAGGTCGAGGCCGATCTGCTCAGATATCATTTTGTTTGAACTCTGATGTCATAGGTATCAGTCTACAATGATATCTCGCCACACGCTATCTCACACTCAAGAGAACAGCGCAGGGGAGAAAACCATGAAAGCGATCCGTGTTCACCGCCATGGGGGGCCAGATGTGCTCGCCTACGAAGATGTCGACATCGGCCAGCCCGGACCGGGCGAGGTGCGCGTGCGCAACCGGGCGGTCGGTCTCAACTTCGTCGACATCTATTTTCGCACCGGCGAATACGCGCCGCCCGCTCTGCCATTCATTCCCGGCAATGAAGGCGCCGGCGAAATCGTCGCCGTCGGTGAAGGCGTCAGCGGCTTCGCGCCTGGCGACCGAGTCGCCTATGTTGAGACGCTCGGCGCCTATGCCGAAGAACGCATCGTGCCGGCGCATTTCGTCGTGCATCTGCCCGACGCCATCGATTTCGAGACGGGCGCGGCGATGATGCTGAAGGGGCTGACGGCGCAATATCTGCTGCGCCGCACGTTTCGCGTCGAGGCGGGCCATACCATCCTGGTGCATGCCGCGGCGGGCGGCGTCGGCCTCATCCTGACGCAATGGGCCAAACATCTCGGCGCGACCGTCATCGGCACGGTCGGTTCACCCGAAAAGGCCGAACTTGCGCGCGCCAATGGCTGCGACCATGTCATCGAATACAGCAAAGAGAATTTCGCCGCACGGGTGAAAGAGGTCACCAACGGCGAAGGCTGCCACGTCGTCTATGACGGCGTCGGCAACGCGACCTTCCCCGCCTCACTCGACTGCCTGCGGCCGTTCGGCACCTTCGTCAGCTACGGCACAGCGTCGGGGTCGATCCCGCCATTCGACATCATGCTTTTGATGCAAAAGGGTTCGCTGTTCGCCACCTGGCAGTTGCTGTTCCATCATCTCGCCAGGCGTGAGGACGTCGTCGCCATGAGCGAGGATCTGTTCAGCGTCGTCCTCAGCGGCGCAGTGAAAATCCCGGTGCACACAAGCATGCCGCTTGCCGAAGTGGCGGAGGCGCATCGCCGGCTCGAGGCACGGCAGACGACAGGCGCAACCGTGCTTATACCGTAGAAACTTAGCCCGGCCGCAGCATCGAACCGGAAATGGCGAAGATGCGCGCGGCGCCCATCATATAGGCCATCAACGTCTCGCGGCGGAACAGGCCGGCATAGGCGCGGTCGAGCACGTTGAGCGAGCCGGTATAAGCGCCGAAGGCCGGCATGATCATGCGGCCGCCATCGCCGGCAAAGCAGCGCCGCCGCACCGAGCGGCCCTGCTGGACGATGCGGGCGCAAGGGTGAAGATGGCCGGCAACTTCGCCCTCGGTTCTTATCTTCGACGGCTCGTGGCGGAACAGCAGCGAGCCGATGGCGAGTTCGCGCACCGTCTCGCCGGGCAAATCCGCCGGCGCTTCCGGGTCATGGTTGCCGGCGACCCAGAACCAGTCGCGGCCGGCCATCAATGCTTCCAGCCGATCGCGGAAGGTTTGATGCATGCGCTCGGCGCCGCCGCCGTCGTGGAAGGAGTCGCCCAGGCTGATGACGATGGCCGGCTGGTAGTCCGCGATTACCGCCTGCAGCCGGAGCAGAGTGGCGCCGGTATCGTAGGGCGGGATCAGTGCGCCGCGCCTGGCGAAGGACGAGCCCTTTTCCAGATGCAGGTCGGAGACCGCGAGCAGCCTGAGATCAGGGAAATAGAGCACGCCGCGCGAATCACAGATCGCGCGCTCGCCCGCGATGCCGACAAAGTCGGCCTCGGCGATCAGCGATGCCCGCGCCAGCGAAAAATTCATTCCTCAACCATCCCAGGACCCATGGCTTCCTCGACCAAAGTCGCGGCATCCATCAGCAGCGTTTCGTCGGCCTCGCCGTTCACCGGCATCTTGCCGATTTCGAGCATGATCGGCACGGCCAGCGGCGATATCTGTTCGAGTGCCTTATGCACGATTCGACCCTGGATACGCGAGAGCATGTCGGCAAGTCTGCTGACATCGAGCAGACCGGTCGCCGCGTCGGCGCGCGTCGCCTGCAGCAGGATGTGGTCGGGCTCATGGCTGCGCAGCACGTCATAGATCAGATCGGTCGAGACGGTGACCTGGCGGCCGCTTTTCTCCTGGCCGGGGTGACGTTTCTCGATCAGGCCTGAAATCAGCGCGCAGTTGCGGAAGGTGCGCTTGAGCAGCCAGCTGTCGGCCAGCCAAGCCTCGAGGTCGTCGCCCAGCATGTCCTGGTCGAACAGAGCGCCAAGCGAAGGTTTCCGCGATTTGAACATCGCGCCCATATCGCCCAGCGACCAGATGGCCAATGTGTAGTCGGTGGCGACGAAGCCAAGCGGCCTGGCGCCGGCCCTGTCCAGCCGGCGGGTGAGCAGCATGCCGAGCGTCTGGTGCGCCAGCCTGCCCTCGAAAGGATAAGCGACGAGATAGTGACGGTTGCCGCGCGGAAAGGTCTCGATCAAGAGGTCGTCGCGTTTGGGCAATACCGATTTGTCGGCCTGGTAACGCAGCCAATCCGACACCTGCTCGGGCAGCTTCTTCCAGCGCTGCGGGTCGTCCAGCATGGCGCGCACCTGCTCGGCGAGGTAGGTCGAAAGCGGAAATTTGCCGCCGCCATAATAAGGCACCTTGGCGTCGCTTCCCGGCGCATTCGAGACGAAGCATTCGTTCTCGCGGATGCCTTCGAAGCGCAGGACTTTGCCGGCAAACATGAAGGTGTCGCCATGCGTCAGCGTTTCGAGGAAGGCCTCCTCGATCTTGCCCAGAACCCGGCCGCCGTGCGAAGCCGAGCCTTTGCTGCCGGCCTTGACGTAACGCACATTGAGCGCCGGCACCTCGATGATCGTGCCGACATTCAGCCGGTATTGCTGGGCAACGCGCGGATTGGAGACCCGCCACATGCCGTCCTTGTTGAGGCGGATTCGGGCGTAGCGCTCGTAGTTCTTCAGTGCATAGCCGCCGGTGGCGACGAAATCGATGACGCGGTCGAATGCCGGCCGGTCGAGGCTGGCATAGGGCGCTGCTGTCAGCACTTCCTCGTAGAGATCGTCGGCGCGAAACGGCGCTCCGCAGGCGCAGCCCAGCACATGCTGGGCCAGCACATCGAGCCCGCCATTGACCAGCGGCGGCGTATCCTGGGCGCCCAGATAGTTGGCGTCCAGCGCTGCCCGGCACTCCAGCACTTCGAAACGATTGGCCGGGATCAGGATCGCCTTCGACGGCTCGTCCATGCGGTGATTGGCGCGGCCGATGCGCTGCGCCAGCCGGCTGGCGCCCTTGGGCGCGCCGACATGGACGACCAGATCGACATCGCCCCAATCGATGCCAAGGTCGAGCGTCGAGGTGGCGACGATGGCACGGAGCGCGTTTTCCCCCATCGCCTTCTCGACGCGTCGGCGCTGGGCGACATCGAGCGAGCCGTGATGCAGCGCGATCGGCAAGGTATCCTCGTTGACCCGCCACAATTCCTGAAACAGCAGCTCGGCCTGGCTGCGGGTGTTGACGAACAGCAGGGTGGTCTTGTGGCGCTTGATCTCGCGATAGATTTCCGGCGTCGCATAGCGCGCCGAATGGCCGGCCCATGGCACGCGCTCTTCCGAATCGAGGATCGAGATTTCGGGCTTCGCGCCGCCGGTTACGACGATGAGTTCAGACATATCGGGACTTGCCAGGCCTTTGGGCGGATTCTGGCTCACCAGCCAGCGCCGCAACTCGTCGGGGTCGGCCACCGTTGCCGACAGACCGATCGTCTGCAGGCCGGGCACGATGCTGCGCAGCCGCGCCAGCCCGAGCGCCAGCAGATGGCCGCGTTTCGATGTCACCAGCGAATGCAACTCGTCGAGCACGACATAGCGCAGATCCTCGAAGAAGCGCCCGGCATCGCCGGCCGCAATCAGCAGCGCCAATTGCTCGGGCGTGGTGAGCAAGATATCGGGCGGCGCCAGCTTCTGGCGCTGCCGCTTGTGGGAAGGCGTGTCGCCGGTGCGCGTCTCGATGGTGACGGGCAGGCCGATCTCCTCCACCGGCTTGCCGAGATTGCGCTCGATGTCGACGGCCAGCGCCTTCAGCGGCGATATGTAGAGCGTATGGATGCCGCGCCGCGCCATACCGGCTTTGCGTCTGGGGCGGTTGGCCAGTTCGGTCAGCGACGGCAGGAAGCCGGCCAGCGTCTTGCCGGCGCCGGTCGGTGCGATCAAGAGCACCGATTGCCCGGCTTGAGCCTTCGCCAGCAGCTCGATCTGGTGAGCGCGCGGCGACCAGCCTTTTTCGCCGAACCATCTGATGAATGGTTCGGGCAGAAGGACGGCGGCATTCTGTTTGGCAAGGCGCGGCTGCTCGGTCACGCGAAAGAGGTAGCGCGATGGCGCGCGATCGCCAAGGAAAATCGGAACAAAAGGTGATCGGGTGAGCTATCCCTCGCCGCGTTTACGGGGAGAGGATGCCGGCAGGCAGGTGAGGCGCAGCGCGACCTTTCAGTCGCTGTCGTCGCCCCTCATCCGCCCTTCGGGCACCTTTCCCCGTGAACGGGCGAGGAAGAGGCGCTAGGGCCGCCGAAACCCAGTCGGCCCGCCATAGAGATACCCAATCCGATCAACCGCATCCTTCAGCCCTTCGCGCGAGACCAGCATGGTGTGGCCGTTGGCGTGGATCATTGTCTCGGCGTCGGTCATAACGGCGACATGCCCCTTCCAGAACACGAGGTCACCGCGTTTTAGCCCGGCATAATCGGATCCCGGATCGAGCGGCTCGCCCAGGCCTGCCGCCTGCATGTCGGAATCTCGAAGCACATTGCGGCCGGCCATGCGCATGGCCAGTTGCACGAGGCCAGAACAGTCGATGCCGAAGCCGGAGGTGCCGCCCCAGAGATAGGGCGTGCCGATAAACATCTCGGCGACCGAGACATAGTCGGCGGCGATATCGCTGACCGGGCGCACATGGCCGGCGATCAGCGCCTCGCCGGAAGGCAACAGCGCATAGTGCGTGCCGCGCGTTTCGGCAGCGCCCCTCACCGTCACCGTCGAGCCCATCGACAATTGCCCGCTGATCGGAAAGCGCAGATCCGGGCCTGGATAGAGAAAAGTGCGCGGCGCCGTGACGATGTGGGTTGGCGCATGCTCGCGTGCGCCCAGCATGGTGGCGCCGACGTAGCCGACATAGCCGTCGCGTTCGGCCTGGACCCAGGCCCAGCCTTCGGCTTCCTCGAAGACAAGCACATCGTCGCCGAACAGTACCTGCGTGTTGACGCCGGCATCCGAGCGCGGTGCCTTGCGCACGTCAGCCACGGAGGCCGTGATCCGAGCCCGACGGCCGGTGACGAAGCGATCGGCCGAAACCTCCCCTTTCAGCCTTGCATCGGCGAGGTCGGAACGGAAGGCGTGGAGGCGGGCATCCCTGGCAGTCAAATCGGTACTCGTTCTAATTCATGGATTGATCAGATGGGCAGTTCATGAGCCCTGGCAACGATACCATCCCCGAAGCGCTCGACAAAGAGCGCGCCTTCGACCGTGCGCCGGATCAGCACATTGCGCTTGTCGAGCTCGTCGCGATGGCGTGACACCAGTTTCAGCGCACCCATCGTGTCGAGGGCGCGGGTGATAACCGGCTTGGTAACATTGAGGCGGGCGGCTAGACCGCGCACCGTGTGCGGCGGCGGGTCGAGATAGATGGTGAACAGGATCGCCGTCTGGCGCATGGTGAGATCTGGCGCGCCGGCGCGCACCTGCGACAGCATCACCTGCTGCCACAGCCGCATCGCCTGGCTCGGACGCATCGAAATCGACATCGCCCGAGCATGACGGCAAATTGTTTCGGTTCCGTTTCAGTTTTGGTGGCCGTCTCAGGGCGTCAGGCATAGCGCCTCGAAATGACCCGCTCCAGTGCACGGATGCCTTGCGCCTCGCCGCCGGCGGGTCCGTAGGGGCGATCGGACGGGTTCCAGGCGAAGATGTCGAAGTGCGCCCAGCCCGTTGTCCGTTCGACAAAGCGCTTGAGGAAAAGCGCCGCGGTGACCGAGCCGGCGAAACCGTCCGTGGTGACGTTGTTGATGTCGGCGATCTTCGACGCCAGCCTGCCGTCATAGGGCCGCCACAACGGCATGCGCCACAACGGATCCTCGACGGCCACCGAGGCCGCAGCCAGTTCGGACGCCAGCGCTTCGTCGCCAGTGTAGAAAGGCGGCAGATCGGGACCGAGCGCGACACGCGCTGCCCCGGTCAGCGTCGCCATGTCGATCAGCAGTTCCGGCTCCTCGTCATCGGCCAGCGCCAGCGCATCGGCCAGCACCAGCCGCCCTTCGGCGTCGGTGTTGCCGATCTCGACGGTGAGGCCCTTGCGGCTGGTCAGTACATCTCCAGGCCGGAAGGCGTTGCCGGCAATCGAATTCTCGACCGCCGGGATCAGGACGCGCAGCCGGATCTTCAGCCCGGCAGCCATGATCATCGAGGCCAGGCCCAGCACATTGGCGGCGCCGCCCATATCCTTCTTCATCAAGAGCATGCCCGACGACGGTTTGATGTCGAGGCCGCCAGTGTCGAAACAGACACCCTTGCCGACCAGCGTCACCTTCGGCGCGCCTTCCGGTCCCCAAACCATGTCGATCAGTCGCGGCGCTCCGACCGAGGCCCGGCCGACCGCATGGATCATCGGGAAATTCTGCTTCAGGAGATCATCCCCCTTGATCACCGACACCTCGGCCTTGTGAGTGGCCGCCAGGGTCCGCACGGCCTTCTCCAACTCGTCCGGTCCCATGTCGCTGGTCGGCGTGTTGACGAGGTCGCGCGCCAGGAAGACGCCGTCGGCGATTCGCCGGACATGACCCGCATCCGCGCCGGGCGGCAGCGCGAAACGCAACGCCTTGCCTGATTTCTTGCCGTAGCGAGTGAAGACGTAACCGCCGAGCACCAAGGCTATGGCCGCGAGTTCCGGCTCGGCTGGAGCGGCGGCAAAATGCCAGTCGCCTTCCGGCAAGGCTCTCGCCAGCATGCCGACGGCCAGCGCCCCCTCGCCATCACCGACGCCGAACAAAGCGCCGGCAAGGGAACCGTTGTCGCCGGGCAGGGCCAGCGTCCTGCCGGCTTCGCCGGAAAAGCCGTTGGCGGCCGCCCATGCGGTCGTGGAAGGCGAAAGCGCCAAAGCCTCCAGTCCATCCCTCGCGACCAGATGGACCGGCAAGGCAGTGCTTAGTGTCTCGATGAGTTCGACAGGCATTCGATGGTCTCCGGGAGGCTTGCAGGCCGTCCTCAGTCAAGTGACAGGGACGTCGGATGATTTCAACATCTATGCACAGAGGCCGGACATTGGACATGCCAGGCCAAAGGCTTCCGGCGGGCCGTTCACCGATCCGACGGCTCGCTTTTTAACTGTCCGTTAGGGTTAACAGAATATTTCTGCGGGGATGAAGATGGCCACGTGAATGGCCACGCGCAGGAATGGAGAGCCCCGTGCCGATGCCCACCAACCGCAGGATGAACGTCACGGGCAAACGGTTGGTCACCACGGCACTGCTGATGGCGCTGGCGGCCGGTGTTGCCGGGTGCGGAACCAGCAAGCTCACGACCGGCTCGATCGGGCGCACCAGCGGCAAACCGCTGGAAACCATGTCGGCCAGCGAGTTGCACGGGGCGACCGGGCGGCTGGGCGAATCCTACGCAAAGAACCCCAACGACAAGCGGCTGGCGACAAATTTTGCGGCGGCGCTCCAGATGGACGGCGATGCCGACCAGTCGCTTGCCGTGATGCGCAAGCTGGCGATCGCCTACCCCAAGGACCGCGACGTGCTTGCCGCCTACGGCAAGGCGCTGGCCGCCAACGGCCAGTTCGAGCCGGCGCTCGACGCCGTGCGCCGGGCGCAGACACCGGAATATCCGGACTGGCGGCTGATGTCCGCCGAGGCCGCCATTCTCGACCAGCTCGGGCAGAAGGATGAAGCGCGCCAGAACTACCGCAAGGCGCTGGACCTCAAGCCGAACGAACCCTCGATCCTTTCCAATCTCGGCATGTCCTATGTGCTGGAAGGCGATCTGCGCACCGCCGAGACCTATATGCGCTCGGCAGCCCGGCAACCGAATGCCGACAGCCGGGTGCGCCAGAACCTTGCGCTGGTCGTGGGACTGCAGGGCCGCTTCGACGAGGCCGAGAAGATCGCGTCGCAGGAGCTTTCACCCGAACAGGCGCAAGCCAATGTAGCCTATCTTCGCCAGATGCTTGCCCAGCAGAACGCCTGGAGTCAGCTCAAGGATCAGGACAAGGCAAAGCCGGCGACCAACTGAGCGCCGCATGGGCGCCGGCTCCGCACAGCGCAAATCCGTCCACGCATCAACGCTGAAAACCAAGAGCCGCACTGCATTGGCAGTGCGGCTCTTTTGTACGGCTGCAACCGAGGCCTACTGGCTTGAGGAATTGTGCTGGTCGCCGAAGATGCCGCGCTGACTGACCTGAATGCCGGCTGGGCCTAGAATGATGGCGAACAAAACCGGCAGGAAGAACAGGATCATCGGCACGGTAAGCTTCGGCGGCAGGGCGGCGGCCTTCTTCTCGGCGGCATTCATGCGCATGTCACGGCTTTCCGAGGCCAGCACGCGCAATGCGTGCGCCACGGGTGTGCCGTAGCGTTCGGCCTGGACCAGCGCCTGGGACACTGACTTCACCGACTCCAGGCCGGTACGAGCCGAGAGGTTTTCATAAGCCTGCTTGCGCTCCTGCAGATAAGAGAGTTCGGCGTTGGTCAGCACGAATTCCTCCGCCAGCGCCACCGACTGCGAACCGATCTCCTCGGAGACCTTGCGCAAGGCGGCCTCGACCGACATGCCCGATTCGACGCAGATCAGCATCAGGTCGAGCGCATCCGGCCACGCCGCCTGGATCGACTGCTTGCGCTTGGCGGCACGATTGTTGACGTAAAGGATTGGCGCGTAGAAACCGGCGTAGGCGACAAGGATGCAGACGAACAGTTTCACGAAGGCCGGCCGGTCAGGCAGTCCGCCGAGCACGAACAGATAGATCGCTGCCAGCGCGAAACCGACAAAAGGCAGGATCAGGCGGAAGAACAGGAAGCGGGTCAGCGGGTTCTGGCCACGAAAGCCCGCCACCTTGAGCTTCTGCAACGTGCCTTCATCGGCCAACGCACGCCGCAGGTCCAGCCTGTCGACGATGTTGCGCATGCCGATCGACTGCTCTTCGCGCAGCCCCTTGCGGCGACGATCGGCTTCATTGGCAAGCCGCGCGCGCTGCTTGGCGCGCAATTCGTCACGCTCCAGCGCCACCGATCTCATGCGAGTCTTGAGCTGATTGCCACCAAGGGCCGGCAGCACCGTGAAGACGGTCGCGAACACCGCAATGCCAACCAGCAACGCTATCAGGAAGGCAGGATCGGTCAGCGATTTTACGACTTGGTCGGTCATTCGTTTTCAGTCTTTTCGTTTCGAGCTTTCCAAGGTCGGCCTAAACTTCAAAGTTCATCATCTTGCGCATCACCAGAATGCCGATCGACATCCAGACGCCGGAACAGCCGAGGATCAGATTGCCGGTGCTGGTGGTGAACAGCGGCATGATGTAGTTCGGGCTCGACAGATAGACGAGAAGGGCGACGACAAAAGGCAGCGCGCCGATGATGACGGCCGACGCCTTGGCTTCCATGGAAAGCGCCTGGACCTTGGCCTTCATCTTCTTGCGATCGCGAAGCACGCGCGACAGGTTGCCAAGCGCCTCGGAGAGATTACCGCCGGCCTGTGACTGGATCTGGATAACGATGCCGAAGAAGCTTGCCTCGCTGCACGGCATGGTTTCAGCCATGCGCAAGGTGGCATCGGGGATGGACATGCCAATCTGCTGTGAATCGACGATCCGGCGGAACTCGGTCTTGACCGGCTCCGGCGATTCACTGGCGATCAGGCGAATGGCGTCGTTGAGCGGCAGGCCGGATTTGACGGCGCGCACGATGATGTCGAGGGCGTTGGGAAATTCGTTGAGGAACGCCTTGACCCGGCGCGCGCGGCGAAACGAGACGAACCAGCGCGGCAGGCCGAGCGCCCCCGCCAGCAGCGCGCCCGGCAGGACCAGAAGCGGCGCGCCGGCGAGATAGGCAAGCACCGTCAGCGCGATGCCGCAAATGACGGAGTAGATATAGAAACGCTCGATCGAGACCTGCATGCCGGCCTGACGAATCTGGGCCTTTAACGGCGGCTTCTTGACGGCGAGTTCGTTGGTTTTCTGCTTTTCGTCGAGCTGTTTCAGCGTGTCCTGGACAGATTTACGCCGCTTGACCGCCTCCGCGACACGGTCGCGCGAAGCCTTGACGACCGAACGATCGGTCTCGGCGGCCTTGATCGTCTCGAGCCGCTTGCCGGCCTGCTTCTCGTTGCTCATCTTGGTGAACAGGAAGGCATAGGCGACCGCACCGGCGCTGAAGCCGGCGAGCACGATGAACGCCAGTACGGTGGTGTCAATTCCGAACATCGACCTCGGTCCCCAGCGCATATCGCCGTTTCAAGGAAACGGCGATATGCGCTATCGCTTTGTTTTGACGCAATTCCCAAGGGAAAGCGCTACGCGCTTTTCCCGGGAAAACCGCTTCACACTTTTCCTGGAATTGCTTCCAACCTCGATATGCGTCAGTCAGCGCGTTTCTCCATCGATTCCAGCGCATTGGCGAGGCGCTGTTCCTCGCCATAGTAGCGGGCGCGATCCCAGAAATGCGGACGGCCGATGCCGGTCGACACGTGCTCGCCAAGCAGCCTTCCATTCGAGTCCTCGCCCTTGATGTTGTAGAGCACAATATCCTGCGTGATGATGACGTCGCCTTCCATGCCGATCACCTCGGTGATGTGGGTGATGCGGCGCGAGCCGTCGCGAAGGCGTGCTGCCTGGATGATGACATCGATGGAGCCGACGACGATTTCACGCACGGTCTTCTGCGGCAGCGAATAGCCGCCCATGGCGATCATCGATTCGATACGGTTCAGGCATTCGCGCGGGCTGTTGGAGTGGATCGTTCCCATCGACCCGTCATGGCCGGTGTTCATCGCCTGCAGCAGGTCGAAAACCTCCGGTCCGCGCACTTCGCCGACGATGATGCGTTCGGGCCGCATGCGCAGGCAGTTCTTGACCAGGTCGCGCATGGTCACCTCGCCTTCGCCCTCGAGATTGGGCGGGCGGGTTTCGAGACGCACCACGTGCGGCTGCTGCAGTTGCAGTTCGGCCGAGTCCTCGCAGGTGATGACGCGTTCCTCGCGGTCGATATAGTTGGTCAGGCAGTTGAGCAGCGTCGTCTTGCCAGAGCCGGTACCGCCGGAGATGACGATGTTGCAGCGGACGCGGCCGATGATCTTGAGGATCTCGGCGCCCTGCGGCGAGATGGCGCCGAACTTGACCAGCTGATCGAGCGTCAGCTTGTCCTTCTTGAACTTGCGGATGGTGAGCGCGGTGCCGTCGATGGAGAGCGGCGGGGCGATGACGTTGACGCGGGAGCCGTCGGGTAAGCGGGCGTCGCAGATCGGACTCGATTCGTCGACGCGGCGGCCAACCTGGCTGACGATGCGCTGGCAGATGTTGAGCAGTTGCTGATTGTCGCGGAAGCGGATGCCGGTCTGTTCGACCTTGCCATTGACTTCGATGTAGACGTTCTTGGAGCCGTTGACCATGATGTCGGCGATATCGTCGCGGGCGAGCAGCGGCTCCAGCGGGCCGTAGCCCAGCACATCGTTGCAGATGTCCTCGAGCAACTCTTCCTGCTCGGCGATCGACATTGCGAAATTTTTGATGGCGATGATGTCGTTGACGATATCCCGGATTTCCTCGCGCGCGCTCTCAGGGTCGAGCTTGGCGAGTTGCGACAGGTCAATGGTGTCGATGAGCGCGGAGAAGACCTGGCTCTTGGTGTCGTAGTAGGTTTCACTTTTTTCGCGCTGGATCTTTTTTGGCGG
The DNA here is from genome assembly GCF_030323245.1 of Mesorhizobium sp. C372A. Taxonomy (NCBI): domain Bacteria; kingdom Pseudomonadati; phylum Pseudomonadota; class Alphaproteobacteria; order Hyphomicrobiales; family Phyllobacteriaceae; genus Mesorhizobium; species Mesorhizobium sp. C372A. Next base: position 695,403 of record NZ_CP100475.1, read on the forward strand.
CTCCGGCGCCATCGACGGCGCCTCAACGGCACGGCGAGTTGGCGGGGTTCCCGGCGCTCCAGGCGGCGCTGCCGCGGGCCGGGCAAGTACCGCCATGTCCGCAGGCGTTGCAGTGGCCGGCGCCGCTGGCGCCGGTGCTGGCTGACGGAACTCCGGGGTGAACCGGCCGCCGTCGTCGGAGCCTCTTTTACCAAACATGATCGACTACCAATTCCGTCCAGAACATGATGCCGAAGCGGTTTTCGAACGACATCATGCTCTACTTCTTGATTTGGAGGGGAGCGTCATTTCTTGTTACGCGAGAGCTTGCCGAGCAGGCCGCCAAGGCCTGCCTTCTTCCTGGCCTTGATTTCGCTGCGACCGGTCAGGACATGCGCGATTTCGTTGATCATGCCGACGACCGGGCTCCTGGCATCCATCTCGCCCAGCATGCGGCCGTTGTTGGCGGCATTTCCAAACAACAACGGGTCGAAGGCGATGACCGACATCGGCGTGAGGCTGAGCGGCTCGGCGAAGTCGGAAGCGGAAATCTCGGGCCGTTTCGGCACGCCGGCCTGGTTGATGATCAGCTTCGGCGGCGGATCGTTCGGGCGAAGCCTCGTCAGCATATCGACCAGGTTCTTGGTGTTGCGCAGATTGGCCAGTTCCGGCGTCGCCGTGATGACGATCTCGTCGGCCTTGATCAGTGTGTTCTTGGTCCAGCCCGTCCAGATATGGGGGACGTCGAGCACCAGCAGCGGCACGCTGCGCTGGGCGGTATCGATGAGTTGCGTGAAGGCATCGGGATCGAAATCATAGACACGTTCCAGTGTGGAGGGCGCGGCGAGCAGCGACAGATGTTCGGCGCACTGGGCAAGCAGACGGTCGAGATAGACCTCGTCGACGCGTTCGGGCGAAAATACGGCTTCGGCGATGCCTTGCGCAGGGTCCTGGTCGAAATTTATGTTGGCCGTCCCGAAAGCCAGGTCGAGATCGGCGACGACCACTTCCGACTTGAACAGCGATGACATCGCCCACGCTACATTGTGGGCGATGGTCGAGGAGCCGACGCCGCCCTTGGCGCCGATGAAGGCGATCGAGCGGCCGATCGGCTCGGCTTCCGGATCGACGAAGATCGATGACACCACGGAGACGATATCGGCCATCGACACCGGTGCGATGACATATTCGGAAATACCGAAGCGAATGAGTTCGCGGTAGAGACCGACATCGTTGTAGTGGCCGATCACCACGACTTTGGAGGAGGGATCGCAATATTCTGAAAGCTGCGCAAGCTGCTCCAGCAATTGCTTCGGTTCGCTGCGCGATTCCAGCAGGATGAGGTTCGGCGTCGGCGCCGATTGATAGAATTCGATCGCCGTGGCGATGCCGCCCATATGCACTTTCAGATGCGCCTTGGCCATGCGGCGATCCTCGCCGGCCCGCTCCACCGGATGCGCGACACCTTCCGTCTCGCAAAATGCCTGGATAGAAATACGCGGCACCGGCCGCAGCGCCTGCATCGCTGCAACATCCGATTGGGAGCTGTCGCCGCCGTCTCCGGGCGTGTCGTAGGCAAGATTGCTCATCGTCATGCTCTTTTCCGTGACTTCTCGTTCCGGTCTCTACGCGGGACCGGCGCTCCTAATACGTCACTTCCGAACTGCCGAGGAACTCGTCCGAAATACCTCTGCCGCGATAGACGTCGATCACCGCGCCGCGGTTCTCGGCGTCGATATCGGACGACTTTCTTGGCCCGAGCAGATCGGCCGGATTGGCGAGTTGCGCAGCGAGGTTGTTTTGAGAGGAGCAGCCGTAATCGGCGTAGTGTTTGTTTTCGGAGGTTGCGAGGATGTCTTCGGGCCAGCGCCCGCATTTGTCGGTCTGGGCTCTCACCGAAATATAGGAAACGCGGATAGGCGCCGAGGCTTCCGGGGAAACCGACTGGTAGGAGGTCACCACGATCCGGTTTCGCTTGATGCCGCCGGCAACCGCCAGCCTGGCGAAATCGCGCGCCGCGGCAGTCGCCGCCACCTCATTGGCCGAGCCGATCGGGATTGCGATCGTCAGCGCCGGGGCAGCGCTCCTGTCGTAGCCGTCAAGGAAGCCCAGAAGCGTGTCGCGCTGCGAGCCGGTCATGCCACGATCGCCGGCGCCGACCGGGAGGTCCAGCTTCTGGTTCTTCTCGGCAATCACGATCGGATGCGTGGTGCGATAATCATCGGGAATCGCCCCAACCGTGATGCTGTCGCGCTTGGCGCAACCGGCGAGCGAGGCGGCGATCGTGATCGCCAGGATCGGCATTGCCGATCGGCTGATCCGGGCACGGCCGGACCGCACTGTCGCGGCGACCGCCATTGCCTTCGATGCTGACTGAGACATGTCCGCTCCCCGCTTACTTGTAGATGAAGCCGACAACGCCGTGGTAGCGGCCGTTGGGCTTGTCTGTCTGCATGGTGCCGTAGACGCGGTTGACGCGGCCAAGGAACATGGCCGGGCCATCGCCGGCGGCGTTGAAATTGTCATCCGGCTTGGCCAGGTCGTTGCGCGCCACGGGCCGCGCCAGATAGGGCGTGATGATGATGACCAGCTCGCTTTCGTTGCGGACGAAATCGCGGCTGCGGAACAGCGTGCCGAGCACCGGGATCTTGGTCAGTCCGGGCAAGCCGTTTACGGCCTGCCTGACGTCGTCGCGGACGAGGCCGGCTATCATCATCGATCCACCCGAAGGCAGTTCCACGGTCGTGTCGGCCAAACGTTTGCGCAGCGATATGACGTTGGTGTCTCCGAAAGAGACCGCGCCTTCGGTGGTCGGTTCGGAAACCGACGTCCTGACCTTCAGGCTGATGCGACCGGGCGACAGCACCACAGGCTGAAATTCCAGGCCGATGCCGTATTCGATTTTCTGAGCCGTCCAAACCCTGTCGGCATTCTGATTGGCATCCGACTTGGCATTTGTAACGGCGCTGACCATATTGTACTCGCCGCCGACCTTGAAGGTCGCCTTCTCACCGGAGACGGCCGTCAAAGTAGGCTCGGCCAGCGTTTTCATGACGCCGGACTGCTCCATCGCAGTGATGTAGCCCTGCAGAGCAGAGGTGGCGAAATTGACCCCCGAACTCGACAACGGCTTGCCTAGGCCGGGGAAGGTGTCACTGGTCGCATTGAAGCTGATGCCGTTGGAGCTGCCTTTGCCAACCATGTTGACGCCGAGCTGCTTCATCACCGAGCGGCTGACTTCGGCCACGGTCACCTTCAGCGTCACCTGGTCGTCGCCGATGATCTGCAGCAGGTTGACGACCTTCGAGACCCGGCGTTCGGCATCCGGATTGTTGATGTCGACGCCGCCATTGGCATTGCCGCCTGCCGCGGTCTGCGAATACTGACCGGTCGTCGCTTCACCGCCGGACACGAAGATGGTTGCCAGATCGACGGCGCGCTTGGCATCGAGCGGCGTGTCCACCGTCCCGGTCAGGACGACGTTGTCGTTCAGCAACTCGACCTTGATCTCGGCATTCGGAAGGAAGCGCTTGAGATAATCTTCCAATCCGGCGACGTCGCGTTCGACGGCCAGATCCAGGCTGGCGATCTGCTCGCCATTGGGACCGAAGACGAAGATGTTGGTTTCGCCCACCGACTTGCCGAACAGATAGATCCGCCTTGCGGTGCGGGTCACCGCATCGGCGACCGCGGGGTTGGCGACCAGGATGTCGTAGGCGTCGCTCGGCAGATCGATGACCACCGATTTGTTGAGGCCAAGCTTGACACGTTGCGTGGCCGACGAGGCCGTGACCCCGACGCTCTTTCCGGCGGCCTTGGCGTCGACAAGGCCACTTGCATGGGCTCCGAGAAAAAGAAGGCCGATGGCCGCAGCCGTGGTGACCGGCAGTCTAGCGACTAACCTCATTTCCTTGCCCCTACTTCGGAAACTTCGCCCGATTTGATCAACCGCACCGTTCCGCGCCGCCCATTGCCGGAAACGAGGTAGTCGGCTTCATCGGTACCCTTTTCCTTGTTGTCGGTGATCGAGCGCAGCGCCAGCGTCAGGCGATCGGCCATCTGCTGGGCGACGGTGATGATCTCGGCCTGCTGCGGCGTCAGCTCCAGCGTCGCCGTCTGTCCGACCCTGGTCTTCTTGCCTTCCTCGTCCTCCTGGATGGTCTGATCGATCGCCAGGACGCGGATGTTCTTGAGGATGGTCTCGGTGGTGAATCCGCTACCGGCGTTGCCGGTGTCGGATCTGCGGGTCATGATGACGTCGACAAAATCGTTAGGCAGGATAAAGCCGCCTGCCGACGTGTCGGCCGAGATCGCGGTGGCGACGGCACGCATGCCGGTGGGCAGGATCGAAGACATGAAGCTCTGCCCCTCGCCGATCAGCTTGGAGCGCCGCAGCGGCTCACCGGTGTACATCGCCATGCGGGCGACGGAGCCCTTCAGCTTCTCCCGCGCTTCGGGTTCGGCGGCACGGGTGATGAAATTCGCATTGATGCCATCGGACGGCCAGGACTCCCAGCTGAGATTGTTCTCAAGCGGGCTTCCCATCGGCACGTCGCCGGAAAGCACGAGCACATCCTGCAAGGCGATGGCCGGTGCCTGCGGGGCATCGACGACGACCTGCTGGGGCGGGACCGCCACCATATTCTTGGCAACATAACCTGCACCACCCGCCGCAGCCACCGCCACGCCCAGAATGATCAGTCGGGATGCTGGCATCTGTCCGAACCCTCGCCTTTAGGCAACCACCTAGCCAGGCCGGACTTTGCAGCGGCAATCGTCAAAACAAGGTTAATACAATGCTTACGATCGTGATTAATTCAAGGTTTACATAATTACACGACCATGCTCCGACAAATGAAAAAGGCGGCCAAGCCGCCTCTTTTCAGGATCGATGCCGGAAGGGCAGAGGAGGTTCGCTACATCAGGTCGCCAACCTTGCCAATGCCCATTCCATCAAGGGCGAATCCGGATAGGTCAGCAGCCCGCCAATGCCGAGTGCGATGCCATAGGGAACGCCATTCATCTCGTCGGCGAAATGGCGCAGGACCGGATTGTGACTGGTGTAGGTCGCCAGCGGCGATTTCCGATAGAGGAGAATGGCGAGCGTCAGCAGGCCACCGATGAACGTCGAAGCCACGAGGTAATTGACAAGGTGAATGTTGAGTCCCATCCAGATGGACGTGGCTGCCAAAAGCTTGGCATCGCCGCCGCCCATGCCGCCGAGCGCAAACAGACCGAAAGTCACGGCCAGCACCAGGCCGCCGGCGGCGAAATGCCAGCCATAAGTTGCCCAGTCCATACCCGTCAGTGGCGCAACCACGGCAAAGACGGCCACAAGCAGCACCGGCACCCGATTGGAGATTGTCATCGACAGCGCGTCGGAGATCGCCGCAAAAAGCATGCAAAACGGAAAGACAACGAAGATCAGTGCGTTGAGCATCGGTCTCTCATGGAAAGGCAACGATGGCTGCAGGTTAGGCGGCTTGGGTTAAGGATTGGTGAGTTCTGCTCATCCGGGTCAAATCCCGGGAAATGTCAGCGCGCTAAGCGGCGCAGCAAGACCAAAGCCAAACGATCTTCAAAAGACAAAAGGGCCGCCAGCGAGGCGGCCCTTCCAGTCTACCGGTCGAAACAGGATGCTAGATCATTACTTACAAGCAGCGTTCGTCGGATCGTTCACGCAATCCGCGATGGTCGTGAACTTGGCGTTCAGGGCATTGCCGAGCTGACCAGCGCCAACCATGATGGCAAGCGCGATGAGAGCGGCGATCAGACCGTATTCGATAGCGGTCGCGCCGGATTCGTCCTTCGCGAAACGTGCGATGAGATTAGACATTCGAGAGCTCCTACTCCACGTGTTACAGCACTTCCGTCAACTTCTGTGGTGGTTGATCGGATGCTGCCAATCTACGGAGAAGCTCTTTCAATCGGCTTAATAAACAGCCTTACCGATTCCTTTCCCGCTTCGAACAGCTTGCGTGGTTAACCGTAAACTAAACGCTGGACAGTAGCTCGCCTGCCCGTGAAGAGCTGTAATTTCACGGCTATCGGCAGGATGCATTGTTATATTAGCTGGCAGCAGGATTGGTGCGAATACCCCGGCGCCGGTCAAGGGTTTAACCGTTGGTTCACCAATCTCCTTCATGTTTCTTTGAACAAGTTTTGCCGCTGTGGAGCGCCTTGATGACTGCCATGAAATCGTCATTCCTGCTTGTCGCGCTTCTCGCCGTCCCGGCTTTTGTGCTGCCGGCCAAGGCCGGAGCCGGCATCGAAGTGACGATGAATCAGGCCAAGATCGTCAAACTGACACGCCCCGCCGACACCATAGTCGTCGGCAATCCGGCGATTGCCGACGCCTCCGTCCAGGATGCATCGACGATCGTACTGACCGGCAAGGGGTTCGGCGTCACCAATCTGGTTGTCCTCGACCACGATGGCAGCCCGATCGTCGACGAGCAGGTGACCGTGGTGCGCCAGGACGCGTCGTCCGTGCGTATCTACAGGCGCGCCTCGGTACAGACCATGTCCTGCACGCCCTATTGCGAAAGCTCGTACAAGAGCGACTCGGAAAAGTCGTCCGAAGCCGAGATGAGCGCTGGGCAGTAAGCGCCTCAGTTGGCTCGATTGTCTCGAGAAAGCCGCGTCGGTTAGCGGCCGGTTAATGTCGCCTGGTCGAATTTAACGGTCATTCAAACCGGAGCTAAATGGGTTCTTGATAGTGGTGCTGACGGTACCGCATCAGGATCGGCAGGAACGGGATATGGGCGACGTTTTGGACGAGGATTCAGAACGCGAGATCTGCAAAGCCAAGGCAGGGCGCGTGACGTTTGCCCGTCTTTTCCTTCGTGATCGGCGCGGCAGCACGGCGATAGAATTCGCGATGCTTGCGTTACCGTTTGCGGCTCTCGTCTTCGCCATCCTCGAGAGCTGCGTTTCATTTGCCGGACAAGAGGTGATGGCCAACATCACCGATGATATCGCCCGTCAGTTGCGTACTGGCCAGTTGAGGCAAGCCGATGTGACGGAAGAGAAGCTGAAGGGCTTGGTCTGCGCCAGACTCGAGATCATTGTCGCGAAGGGTTGCCCCGGTTTGCTGGTGGATCTGCGCCCGTTCAAGACCTTTGCCGGGGCAGCCAGTGCGGGTTTCACGATTTCCGGCTCGACCATCACGCTGACGGGCAAGGATCCGGATACAGGCAAGGACCCGGCTTTCGGGACCCCTACAATAGGTCCGGCAGAATCAAAGAACATGCTGCGGGTCTTTTACCCCTGGCCGGTCATGACCGATTTCATGGCTCAATACATGTCGAATATGGATGGCGGCAAGACTCTGCATTACGCCACGACAACGTGGCAAAACGAGCCATTCGACAACTGAAATTGCACGTGTAAGCAAAAGGAAAAGTGCATGTTTCGTGCGGGGGCACATCCGGGGATGTCGGTTGTCTGGAAGAGAGCGGCGTGGTTTTTTTCCGATCGGCGCGGCATAGCGGCCGTCGAGTTTGCCCTCATCGTGCCTGTCTTGCTGATCATGTATTTCATTACGATGGAGGCCTCGCAAGCCATCGAGGCCAGCAAGAAGGTCAGCCGCATCAGCTCCATGGTTGCCGACCTCGTCACGCAGCAAACGTCGGTGGTCAACGCAGATCTCACCGACATCATGAAGATCGGCAACTCCAGCCTTCAGCCTTACAACCGCTCGGTCGCCAATATCTCCATTACGGCAATCGACATCAGAACCGACCCGAACAATCCAATACCGCAAGCAAAGGTGGCGTGGTCCTGGAGCGTGCTGGATGGGAAGACTGGCCGCGACTCCAAACCGACAACTTCCACCACCGTTCCGGCGACGCTCAATGTTGCGGGGACTTTCCTCATTCGTGTCAAAACCACTCTAGCATACCAACCGATCATCTCCTGGTCGGAAGGCTCCGAAAAGCCGCTCGGATTTATCTCGGCCTTCAACGAAGGCAAGATAACGATGAGCGAAACCTACTATCTCAGGCCGCGCCGGGCCACGTCGATCCCCTGCAGCGATTGCTGAAGCAGTTCTACCCATTCAACCCGGTTCATTGCGCGCTGCTGTCGGTGCTGGCTGACACCAGGCGCACGATGGAAGCGGCCATCGCATAGTCACTCGCAGCGGCGAGCGTGAACCCTCCCGAATGTCTCGATTCCACGAAATCGTAGACTTCCGGCGACTGCGATCTGAGATTGGTGAGGAAGACGGTCAGTCGGCGTTTGGCTTCGGGGTCGAGATCGCTGCGTACGGCGTGAGGGCCGTATCTGAGCACGCCGGAAGTCCAGATGATCTGGAGCGCGGCTTCTGGAATCCCCGCCGCCTCCAGCCGCGCCGCCGTGCCGTCCGGATCAGCCGGCTGATCGCCAGCAATCGCCGTCCGGTTTTCCGCCGTGGCCCGCTCCCAGCCGAATACGGCATCGGCCTGGCCATCGGCCAGCATCGCTTCTGCGGCGGCAGCCGAGCCGGCATGAACGAGGAATGGCGCATTCTGGCTGATCTTGATGCCGTCGGCCGCCAGCCCGGCGAGCGGTAGAAGCGAACCGCCGACATTGCCGGACGGCGCCATGGCGATGCGGTGCGTTTCCAGGGCCGCGAGATCGGAAAGCCTGCCGTCGCGCGTCAAAAGCACGGAGCGGATGCCCGTGGCACCGTCGGCATCGACCGGCGCCACAAGAGGTTCGACGCAGGCGCAGCGCTCCGAGGCGGTGGCGTAGGCGGTCGCCGAATAGACCGCGTACTGAATCCGGCCATTGGCCTGTGCCTCTATCAGCGCCGCATAGTCATGCGCGACGACGAATTCCACCTTCATGCCGAGCGCCTTGCCGTAGGCGTCAGTCAGCAAGGCCAGACCCGGAACCGTGTTGCCGGCGCCCGGGTCGGCAACGATGCCGATGCGAAACGTGCCGATCTGGTCGCGCCAGTCGGCGTGCGCGGCGAGCTGCGAGGCCAGGAGCGCTACAGTGGTCGCCAGTGCACTCCAACCGAGGTCAGCCCGTCTCATCGATCCATGCCCCGCACACCGTTTCCTTGAAGCGCATCGCATGTCTCAAGGATGCGTACAGCGCGCCTGCCCGACCTCGCGACCATCGCGTCAGGCCGTTGCCGCCTGGTTTACGATTTGCCAATGCCGCGACGGGACCTTATGTCTGGTCAACCAGACTGGCAATGACGGCACCGATGTCACGCGCTTTCCTCTTCGTTCTCGATTCTTTCGGCATTGGCGGCGCCGCCGATGCCGAACGCTATGGCGACGCCGGCTCGAACACGTTCGGACATATCGCGCTGGCCTGCGCGGAAGCCCGCGCCGATCGCGAGGGCCTGCGCGAGGGACCGCTGAAGGTGCCCACCATGGTTTCGCTCGGTCTCGGCCGCGCAGCAGAAACCGCAACCGGCTTCCAATTCGACAGCAAAGCCGCCGTTTCAGCCTCCGCTTTCCACGGCGCCGCGCAGGAGATTTCGAGCGGCAAGGATACGCCGTCGGGTCACTGGGAAATCGCCGGGCTGCCCGTGCGGTTCGACTGGGGCTATTTCCCCGATAAGGTGCCCGCCTTCCCTGCCGAACTGACCGAAGCGATGATCCGCGAGGGCAAGGTGCCGGGCATTCTCGGCAACTGCCATGCGCCCGGCACCGAGATCATCGAGCGCTTCGGCGAGGAGCATATCCGCACCGGCCAGCCGATCTGCTACACCTCGGTCGATTCAGTCCTGCAGATAGCAGCGCACGAAGTTCATTTCGGCCTGGAGCGGCTCTACGAGTTCTGCAAGACGGTACGCCGGCTGGTCGATCCGCTGAAGATCGGACGGGTGATCGCACGGCCTTTCCTGGGCGAAACATCGGCCACCTTCGAGCGCACCTACAACCGCCATGACTACGCCGTGCCGCCGCCTGAGCCGACGCTGCTCGACCGCTTGACCGGGCGCGGCAGCCGGGTGATCGCGGTCGGCAAGATCGGCGACATCTTCGCCCACCGCGGTATCTCGGAAGTACGCAAGGCGCCCGGCAACATGGCAATGTTCGACAAGGCGCTGGGTGCGATGGACGATGCCGGCGACGGCGACCTGGTGTTCGCCAATTTCGTCGACTTCGACACCGATTTCGGCCATCGCCGCGACGTCGCCGGCTATGCTGCAGCGCTCGAAGCCTTCGACCGCCGGCTGCCCGAGGCACTGGCAAAGCTGAAGCCGGGCGATCTGCTCGTCCTCACCGCCGACCATGGCAACGATCCGACATGGCGAGGCACCGACCACACGCGCGAACGCGTCCCGGTCATCGGCACCGCACCGGGTCTCACGGGCGGCGACATCGGGCTCAGGACCACCTTCGCCGATATCGGCGAGACGGTCGCCGAACACCTCAAGCTGGCGCGCGGCCGCCACGGCGCTTCCTTCCATGCGGCGATAGGCGGCCATGCCTGAACTGCCCGAGGTCGAAACCGTCCGGCGCGGCCTGCAGCCGGTTCTGGAAAGCGCGCGGATCGTACGCGTCGAGGCGCGCCGGCCCGATCTCAGATTTCCGTTTCCGGCGAAATTTGCGCAGCGGCTGACCGGCAAGACGGTCATCGCGCTTGGCCGCCGCGCCAAATATCTCACCATACACCTGGACGATGGCCCGGTGCTGATCTGCCATCTCGGCATGTCGGGCTCGTTCCGCATCGAGACCGCCGATGAGAAAGAGACGCCCGGCACGTTCCATCAAGAGCGCTCGAAGGATGCCAAGCACGACCATGTGGTGTTCCATGTCGTGTCGCCTGTCGGCGTCCAGTCTCGCGTGGTCTTCAACGACCCGCGTCGCTTCGGCTTCATGCTGTTTGCGGAAGGCCTGGCCGACGCGCATCCGATGCTGGCGGGACTGGGCGTCGAGCCGACCGGCAATGCGCTGGAAGGCGCCCTGCTCGCCTCTCTGCTGAAGGGCCGCAGATCGCCGTTGAAGGCGGCGCTGCTCGACCAGAAGCTGATTGCCGGGCTCGGCAATATCTATGTGTCGGAAGCGCTGTGGCGCGCCGGCCTTTCGCCATTGCGCGAGGCAGGCACCATCGCCGGGACCAGCAAGAAGGCCAAGGAACAGAGCGAACGACTGGCCGGGGCAATCCGTTCGGTGATCGCCGATGCGATCGCCGCCGGCGGGTCTTCGCTGCGCGACTATGTGCACACAGACGGGTCGCTGGGCTATTTCCAGCATTCCTTCGCGGTCTACGATCGCGAAGGCGAGCCCTGTCCGACGCCCGGCTGTCGCGGCCACATCGAGCGCATCGTGCAAAGCGGCCGCTCGACCTTTTATTGCCGGACCTGCCAGCGGTAAGCTAGACGGTCCTTCAGTGCCGCAACCAGGAGGCCAGCCCATGAGCTATGAAACCATCATCGTCGAGACGCGCGGCAAGGTCGGCCTGATCACGTTGAACCGGCCTAAGGCGCTCAACGCGCTGAACGCGCAGGTGCTGGCGGATTTGCTGACGGCGGCAAAGGGGTTCGACGCCGATCCCGGCATCGGCGCCATGGTCATCACCGGTTCCGAGAAGGCTTTTGCGGCGGGCGCCGACATCAAGGAAATGCAGGCCGTCACCTACGCGGAGGCCTATGTGCAGGATTTCTTCGTCGGCTGGGAAGAGTTTACCCGTGCGCGCAAGCCGATGATCGCCGCTGTCGCGGGCTATGCGCTGGGCGGCGGCTGCGAACTGGCGATGATGTGCGATTTCATCATTGCCGCCGACACGGCCAAGTTCGGCCAACCCGAAATCACGCTTGGCGTCATTCCCGGCATGGGCGGCTCGCAACGGCTGACCCGCTTTGTCGGCAAGTCGAAGGCCATGGACATGTGCCTGACCGGTCGGATGATGGATGCCGCCGAAGCCGAGCGCAGCGGCCTGGCCTCGCGCGTCGTGCCGGCCGGCGAGTTGATCGAGGAGGCGATGAAGGCCGCGGCCAGGATATCAGAGTTTTCACTGCCATCGGTGATGATGGCCAAGGAGGCAGTCAACCGCGCCTACGAGACGACGCTGGCGGAGGGACTGCGCTTCGAACGCCGGCTGTTCCACTCGCTGTTTGCGCTCGACGACCAGAAGGAAGGGATGGCAGCCTTTGCCGAGAAGCGGAAGCCGAATTTCACCAATCGCTAGAGTGGCGGCGGCGAGGACCAAAAAGAAGCCAAAGCGGCGTTGACGCGCCGGAAAAGCTGAACTATAAGCCGCTCCAACCGAGGCGGCCGTTGGCTGCCCGTTTGTTTTTTGCGCCCTGCGGCATCCCGCATGCGCCCACCAGATCAGAAGAGAGGCATCATGGCCAATACCTCCTCGGCCAAAAAGGCAACGCGCAAGATCGCCCGCCGCGCAGCGATCAACAAGAACCGCCGCTCGCGCGTGCGTACATATGTCCGCCAGGTCGAAGAGGCACTGGCTGCCGGCGACAAGGCAGCCGCGCTGGAAGCCTTCAAGACCGCAGAGCCGGAATTGATGCGCGCCGCGACCAAGGGCGTGATCCATAAGAATACGGCATCGCGCAAGGTGTCGCGTCTGGCTCACCGCCTCAAGGTGCTGTCGGCCTGATTGACCGTTCCTGAACTGTCGTTCTTTCAAACCCGGCCAATCGTGCCGGGTTTTTTCGTTTGCCGGCAAGCACTTAAAAAGAACGGCCGCAAAGCACGCCCGAGCCGCATTCCAGAGTCTGGAATGCTTTGCCGGCACATACACTCCCACTGATATTCCAATCCGCCGAAACGGCCCACGCCAATAAATTTGGCTGTCACAAATTGCTGATATTTTTCAACGACTTGCTGGAAGTGATCCACAGCTTGTTCACATCGCCTGTGGGCGATAGGCAGCAAGTTGGTGTCAAGCGAATTATTTCAGAAAATTTCAAACCGCACAGCCATTTTCATATTCGCGGCAAAAGGGTTTGAATCCCAATGGCTTTGTCAAAATATGCGCTTCCAGCACGGAGCCCGAACCGTTGTTCACTAACCAGATTCCTTAAAAATCCGTTAGAGGTGGCCTTGCCCTATCCACAGCGATTTCGGTAATGTCGGTCTATCGAAAGGGACGGGCCATTAGCCCTTAACCCAGCCTGAATCGGCCAGCTAACAGTGGCAGAATTCATGACGTGGATCAATTCCGCGAACGGGTATGGCTTGCCTTTTCGATACGATAGGGGACTGGCGTAATTGTACATGGCAGCTTGATGGCGCACCGGCGTTTTCGCCGGGTAGCACCGCTTTGCCCGAACATGTCAGACGGACTGGCTTTAAGCAGCCGGGACCCATCCCATTCTGACGAGGCAACGTCATCCGCCGGCGGCGGCGGTGGTGTTGTAGCGAAGATACGGTCGCCGGAAACATGGGTGCAGGAGGCGCACTCCCGGCGGAAAAAAGGTACAAAGGAAAAGGGACGCACAATCATGCAGAGCGGCATCGAGCGGGAGCTTACGGGCGACCTGCCATTTCCCGGAACATTGGTCGGAGCGCACGATATGGCGGCTTCCAGCGACGCGGAACAGAAGTTCGACCGGGTCAAGGCCCAGTTGAAGGCGCGCCTGGGAACCGAGGTCTATTCGAGCTGGTTCGGCCGTATGAAGGTGGCTGAGGCTTCCCGGGGCATTGTACGCATCTCGGTGCCCACGGCCTTCCTGCGCTCGTGGATCAATGGCCATTATCTCGATCTCATCGCCGATCTGTGGAAGCACGAGGATCCCGAAATCCTCAAGATCGAGATGGTCGTGCGCACCGCGACCCGTCCTGCCCGCAATGGCGTCGAACCCGAGGCCGTGCCGGCGCGCAAGATGACCAAGCATACGCAGACCGCATTGGCGGCCGGCACGGTCGGCCCCGGCAGGGTGGAGCGGGCGCCCGCCCCTCGTCCCGGCACGCCGATCGAGAGCGAATTCCGGCACAATGTGCTGGGGTCGCCGCTCGACCCGCGCTACACGTTCGGCTCCTTCATCGAAGGCCCGTCGAACCGGGTGGCTTTCGCCGCAGCCAAAGCCGTGGCGGAATCGCAGTCGAGCGCGGTGCGCTTCAACCCGCTGTTCCTTCATGCGACCGTCGGGCTCGGCAAGACGCACCTTTTGCAGGCGATTGCGGCCGAATCCCTGAAACAGAACCCGAAATCGCGCGTCGTCTATCTGACGGCCGAATATTTCATGTGGCGCTTCGCCACCGCGATCCGCGACAACAATGCGCTGACGCTGAAGGAACAGCTGCGCGACATCGACCTCTTGATCATCGACGACATGCAGTTCCTGCAGGGCAAGTCGATCCAGCACGAATTCTGCCATCTCATCAACATGCTGCTCGACAGCGCCAAGCAAGTGGTGGTTGCCGCTGACAGGCCGCCGTCGGAACTGGAATCGCTGGAACCGCGGGTGCGCTCGCGCCTCAATGGCGGTGTCGCGCTGGAAATGTCGGCGCCGGACTTCGCCATGCGCATAGGCATGCTCAAACTTCGGCTTGCCACCGCCAAGGTTGACGATGCATCGCTCAATATTTCGGAGGAGATCCTCAACCATGTCGCCCGCACGGTGACCGGCAGCGGTCGTGAGCTGGAGGGCGCGTTCAACCAACTGCTGTTTCGTCAGTCGTTCGAGCCGGCGATCACCATCGACCGCATCGACGAGATCCTGGGGCACATCTATCGCTCTGGCGAGCCGAAGCGGGTGCGCATCGAGGACATCCAGCGCATCGTGGCGCGCCACTACAATGTGTCGAAGACCGAGTTGCTGTCCAACCGGCGCACGCGCACCATCGTGAAGCCCAGGCAGGTCGCCATGTACCTGTCGAAGGTATTGACGCCGCGCTCGCTGCCGGAGATCGGCCGGCGGTTCGGCGGGCGCGACCACACCACGGTGCTGCATGCGGTGCGCAAGATCGAGGACCTTTCCGGCGTCGACAACACGCTGGCGCAGGAACTGGAACTGTTGCGCAGGCTGATCAACGACCAAGCCTGATCGGCGCGGCAAACGGTCGTCGCGCTTTAAATTTTCTTGTTTTGATGCATGTCGTTGTCCCAAAACCGCTGCGCAGTTTTCGGCGACATGCATCGGTTGCCGGCCAACGTCCGCTTTATCCCCAGAAAGCCCGCTTAACCGGCGCGAACCGGTGGCCCGGACTTGCGTTTGCTGGCTTTTTCCTGTCAGTTTGCATAGATTCTGAGCCTGTTCAGACCTTTCGCGGGGCGCCGCCCACTGGTGACCCGTCCATTCATTCAAGCGAGCCTGTTTCGTCATGCGTGTTATCCTGGAACGGTCCAATCTCCTGAAGTCGCTCAACCACGTTCATCGCGTGGTCGAGCGGCGCAATACCATACCGATCCTGTCGAACGTGCTGCTCAGCGCCGAGGGCGCCAGCCTTGAAATGAAAGCCACCGACCTCGACCTCGAAGTGACCGAAGCGACGCCGGCAAAGGTCGAGCGCGGCGGGGCGACGACGGTTCCGGCGCACCTGCTCTACGACATCGTGCGCAAGCTGGCCGACGGCGCCGAAGTGATGCTGAAGACCGACGAGGACGGCAACGCCATGACGGTAACGTCGGGCCGCTCGAGCTTTCGCCTGCAATGCCTGCCGCAGTCCGATTTCCCGGAGCTTTCGGCGGGATCCTTCTCACACATCTTCCGGCTCGATTCCGTCGCCCTGAGAGGCCTTATCGAAAAGACCCAGTTCGCCATCTCCACCGAAGAGACGCGCTACTATCTCAACGGCATCTACCTGCACACGCATGAAACTGGCGGCAAGCTGAAGCTGCGTTCGGTGGCGACCGACGGCCACCGCCTGGCGCGCGCCGAGATCGACGCTCCGGCCGGGTCCGAAGGCATGCCGGGCATCATCATTCCGCGCAAGACGGTCAGCGAATTGCAGAAGCTGGTCGACGATCCCGATGTCGCGGTGACCACCGAATTGTCCGACACCAAGATCCGCTTCACCATCGGCAGCGTGGTTCTGACCTCGAAGCTGATCGACGGCACTTTCCCGGACTACCAGCGCGTCATTCCGACCGGCAACGACAAGAAGCTGATCATCGACCGCCAGAGCTTCGCCGCCGCCGTCGATCGCGTCTCGACCATTTCCTCCGAGCGCGGCCGCGCGGTGAAGCTTTCGATCACCGAAGGCCAGGTGACGCTTGCCGTCAACAATCCGGATTCGGGCAGCGCCACCGAGGAACTGGCCGCTGATTACTCCTCAGACCCGATCGAGATCGGCTTCAACGCCAAATATCTGCTCGACGTCGCTGCTCAACTGACCGGCACGGAAGCCAAGTTCATGCTGGCCGATGCCGGTTCGCCGACGCTGATCCACGACATGGCCGATGAGACCGCGCTCTACGTGCTGATGCCGATGCGGGTGTAGCAGCCGCACTGCGGCACACTGCAGCATAATTGATTGCGGCGACTTCTACAGGCGGATAGCGGTTGCCGGAACAAAGTCACATAAGGAAGCTAACACTTACGAATTTCCGCAACTATGCGGCGCTGTCGATCGGCTTTTCCCCCGGCCCTGTGGTGTTTTCCGGCGACAATGGCGCCGGCAAGACCAATCTTCTGGAAGCCATCTCCCTGCTGACGCCGGGCCGCGGCCTGCGCCGTGCGCCCTATGTCGACGTGGCCCGCGAAGGCGGCGATGGCGGCTTTGCGCTCCACGCAAGGCTCGACGGGCCGGAGGGACAGGTCGAGATCGGCACCGGCATCACCGGGGGTGAAGCGGCCGGCGAGGGCGGTCGCAAGGTGCGCATCAATGGCGCGCCGGCACGGTCGGCAGACGCCATGCTGGAATGGCTGCGCGTCGTCTGGCTGACGCCGGCCATGGACGGCCTGTTCCCCGGACCTGCCGCCGACCGGCGGCGCTTTCTCGACCGGCTGGTTTTGGCTGTCGATCCCGGCCACGGCCAGCGTGCGCTCGATTACGAGAAGGCGATGCGCGGACGTAACCGCTTGCTTACGGAAGGCTCGCGCGACGGCGCCTGGTTCGACGCCATCGAGATGCAGATGGCCGAAACCGGCGTGGCGATCGCGGCTGCGCGCGCCGAACTGGTACGCCTGCTTACCGCCATGATCGACAGGCTGCCTTCCAGCGGGCCGTTTCCGCAGGCCGACATCAGCCTCTCCGGCGACCTTGAAAGCGACGTCGCCACAGCACCCGCCGTGGATGTCGAGGAACGCTATCGCGCCGCCCTTGCCGACGGCCGCGAGCGCGACCGCGCCGCCGGACGCACGTTCGATGGCCCGCACCGTTCGGATCTGCTGGTGCGCCACCGCCCCAAGGCGATGCCGGCCGAACTCTGCTCGACCGGAGAGCAGAAGGCGCTGCTGGTCGGCATCGTGTTGTCGCACGCAAGGCTGACCGGCGAGATGTCGGGGATGACGCCGATCCTGTTGCTCGACGAGATTGCCGCGCATCTCGATGCCGGCCGGCGCGCCGCGCTGTTCTCGATCCTGGAAGAGCTGAGCTGCCAGGCCTTCATGACCGGAACCGACGCCGCGCTGTTTTCCAGCCTGAGGGGACGCGCGCAGTTCCTCAACGTCGACCACGGCACGGTTGGGCCAACCGAAGAGACCTGACAAGCTTTTTGCTCCGCTATATGGTCCGGCAATGACCCCTGCCGCCCTCACCGACGAAGAGCTCGAACGCTATGCCCGCCACATCGTGCTGCCCGAGATCGGCGGCGCCGGCCAGCAGAGGCTGAAGCGGGCGCGGGTACTGGTGATCGGCGCCGGCGGCCTCGGCGCGCCGGTGCTGGAATATCTCGCTGCCGCCGGCGTCGGCACGCTTGGAATCGTCGACGACGATATTGTCTCGCTGTCCAATCTGCAGCGGCAAGTGATCCACGCCACCCATACGGTCGGCACGGCGAAGACCGAGAGCGCCAAAGCAGCGATCGCCCGGATCAATCCCCATGTCGCGGTGGAATTGCACGATTTCAGGCTGACGGCCGACAATGCTGCCGTTCTCGTCGCGCGCTACGACGTGGTCGTCGACGGCTCCGACAATTTCGAGACGCGCTATGTGGTGGCGGATGCCTGCGCGGCGGAAAAGCGGCCGCTCGTGCATGCCGCCGTCGGCCGCTTCGACGGCTCGGTGACGGTGTTGATGCCGTTCGGGACCGGCGCCGACGGCAGACCGAACCCTGGATATCGCGACCTCTTTCCTGAAGCGCCGCCGGAAGGACTGGTGCCGTCCTGCGCGGTGGCCGGGGTCGTCGGTGCGCTGACCGGCGTCATCGGCACCTTGCAGGCAATGGAAGCCATCAAGCTGATCACCGGTATCGGCGAACCACTGGTCGGCCGGCTGCTGCTCTACGATGCGCTGTCGGCGCGCTTCGACACGATCCGCTACAAGAGAAGCTGACCGCATGGATCAGCCTGCCAGTGTTTTGGTCACGCAGTTCGCCCCCGGCTTCGACCGCTGGGACGAACTGCTCAGCCTGATCATGCGCGCCTTTGCACCGATGGACGGCGTCATCGACCCGCCCTCCTCTGCGCATCTGCTGTGCGTCGAAAGCCTGAGGGACAAGGCTGGGCGGGAAACGGTGTTCGTGGCTCTGCAGGGCGGCCAGATCGCAGGCTGCGTTTTTGCGCTGGAGAGACCCGATGATTTCTATATCGGCAAGTTCGCCGTCGAACTCGGGCTTCAGGGCCAAGGCATCGGCAGACGATTGATGCAGGCTGTCGAGGACCTTGCCCGCAACCGCAACAAACCCGCCATCGAACTGCAGACGCGGGTCGAGCTCACGGCAAATCACGCAACCTTTGCGCGTCTCGGCTTCCGCGAAACCGCGCGCACGGCGCATGACGGTTATGACCGGCCGACCTCGATCACCATGCGCAAGGAGTTCGCGTGAGCCTCGCCCTCAGCGCACAGGAGCAGACAATCGCCTCCGGCCATGACGGGGCGGCGATGGCGATGCGCATCGTTGCCGAAAGCGCTGCGCTGCTCGGCGCGCCGCGACTGATCCCGATCGCCTCGACGCATATAGACGGCGCGCTCTATCACGGCGATTCCGGCACGCTGTTTGCCGAAAGGCTGGTCGATGGCGGCGCCAGGGTCGCGGTGCGCTCGACGCTCAATGTCGGCGCGCTCGACCTGATGGGCTGCTCGCGCGTGCGCCTCGAAGAGCCGGCGCGCGGCATGGCGCGACGAATGATGGAGGCCTACCGCAAACTGGGCTGCGAGCAGAGCTGGACCTGCGCGCCCTATCAGGCCGGCCACAGGCCAGCGCTTGGCAGCGATGTCGCCTGGGGTGAATCCAACGCGGTGGTGTTCTGCAATTCGGTGCTGGGGGCACGCACCAACCGCTATGGCGACTTCCTCGACATCGCCTGCGCCATATCGGGCCGCGCGCCGGATTACGGCCTGCATCGCCCCGAGAACCGGCAGGCACGGCTGGTGTTCGATGTGTCCGGCCTCTCCGCCTCGTTCCTTGGTTCGGAGATCGCCTGGCCGGTGCTGGGCAACCTCTACGGCCGTGAGGTCGGCAACGCGGTCGGCGTCGTCACCGGCATATCCAGCCATCCCGGCGAGGATGCGCTGAAGGCCTTCGGCGCGGCGGCGGCATCGTCGGGCGCCGTCGGCCTGTTCCATATCGCTGGGGTAACGCCAGAAGCGCCCGACGCCGAGACCATCCTGGTGGGCGGCAGGCCGGAAACGATGATCCGCGTAACGCCGGAGATGGCCATGAAGGCCCGCGCCGGCCTGTCCACCGCAGCCACGCAGACCGCCATCGATGCCGTGGCGATCGGCAGTCCGCATCTGTCTTTGGCCGAATTCGATGCACTTGAGCGGCTGATTGGCGGGCGGCGGCTCAGCGTGCCGATTTACGCCTGCACCGGCCGCCACGTGCTCACCAGGCTGGAGCAGAACGGCAAGCGCAAGATGCTCGAAGCCAGCGGCGTCATCATCGTCGCCGACACCTGCGTGGTGGTGACGCCGATCCTGCCGAATCTGGCCGGCGGCGTGCTGATGACCAATTCGGGAAAATTCGCGCACTACGCGCCGGGCAATACCGGTTACGCCGTGCTTTACGGCTCGCTGGCCGACTGCGTGGAAAGCGCGGTTGCCGGTAAGCCCAGGTTTACGGATATCGCCGCATGAGCGCCATCGCTGAAATCCTGGTGCCGGGCAGCGGAGGCGAAGGGCTGGCCTTGGTGCTGATGGCGCCGATCAGCTTCTGGGGCGGCGTCGATCCGAAGAGCGGCCGCATCGCCGATGTCCGTCACCCGCAGCATGGCGAGACCATTTCCGGGCGTGTGCTGTTCCTGCCCGGCACGATCGGCTCGTCCTCAGCGTCAGCCGTGCTGTTGGAACTCGTCCACAATGGCCATGCGCCGACGGCACTCGTGCTGCACGAGCCGGACGCGATCCTGCTGCTTGGCTTGATTGTGGCCAGGGAAATGGGCTGGCCGACGCCGGTAGCGCTCAGGCTCAGGCGCGACGCTTTTGAGGCCTATCGCGGCAAGCGTGTGAGTGTCGCGGCGGATGGCGCCCTCACAACCGCATCCTGAACGCGGCCCGCTTCAAGTCCGTAGCGGCAGCACGCGGTCCGGCGGCCGGTGGCCGTCGAAGAAGGCGCGGATGTTGATGATCACCTTCTCGCCCATGTCGATGCGGCCCTCGATCGTCGCAGAACCCATATGCGGCAAAAGCACGACTTTGTTCTTGGCGGCAAGCTTCAGCAGTTTCGAGTTCAGCGCCGGTTCGTGCTCGTAGACGTCGAGGCCGGCGCCGGCGATCTTGCCGTCCTGGATCAGCTTGACCAGCGCTTCCTCGTCGATGATGTCGCCGCGCGCGGTGTTGACCACATAGGCGGTGGGCTGAAGCAGAGCTAGGCGCCGCGCCGAAAGCAGATGAAAGGTCGCCGGCGTCGACGGGCAGTTGATCGAGATGATGTCCATGCGGGCAAGCATCTGGTCGAGGCTTTCCCAATAGGTCGCCTCCAGCCCTTCCTCGACCGCCGGCAGCACGCGATGGCGGTTATGGTAGTGGATCGACAGGCCGAAAGCCTTGGCGCGCCTCGCAACCGCAGTGCCGATGCGGCCCATGCCGACGATACCGAGGCGCTTGCCCCAGATGCGCCGGCCGAGCATCCAGGTCGGCGACCAACCGGCCCATTTCTTGTCGCTGGTGAGCACATTGGCGCCTTCGGCCAGCCGCCGCGGCCCGGCCAGCATCAGCGCCATGGTCATGTCGGCCGTATCTTCGGTCAGCACGTTCGGCGTGTTGGTGACGGTAATGCCTTTCTTGGCCGCCGCCGCCACATCGATCTTGTCGACGCCATTGCCGAAATTGGCGATCAGCTTGAGATTGTCGCCGGCCTGGGCAATCAGCGCCGCATCGATCTGGTCGGTGATGGTCGGCACCAGCACATCGGCTTCCTTGAT
Organism: Mesorhizobium sp. C372A; assembly: GCF_030323245.1. Lineage (NCBI taxonomy): Bacteria > Pseudomonadati > Pseudomonadota > Alphaproteobacteria > Hyphomicrobiales > Phyllobacteriaceae > Mesorhizobium > Mesorhizobium sp. C372A. Next base: position 716,755 of record NZ_CP100475.1, read on the forward strand.
CGCCGCGACCAGCTCCGGCTGCGTCATCGGGCGGTCCTCGACATTCAGCCTGGCGTCGAAGAGTTCGCGCATGCGGGTCTCGACCGGATCGGGCAGCTTGCGCGTGATGACGACGAGAGGCCGTTTTTTGCCTGCCATTGTTTCCTCGAACCCGATCTCGTTGAGACCTCTTTAACCAAGACAGGCGAAACTGAATACCGGTCGCGGTGCCTGCCACTCCTGTAACAAGCGGTGCCGCCGAAGACAAAGAAAAAGGGGCGCCCGGACCAAAGGGCACGCGCCGAAAGGAATGAAAGTGTCTGGTTTCGCGTCGCTTCGCCTGATCCTCAGCGCAGCGCTTCTCGGCGCTCTCCTGCATTCCCCGCAAGCCGCGGCGCAAGGTGCCGCCGCACCTGTGCAGACGGTCACGCTCGGGCCGAGCGGCCTGCCGCTGCCGCGTTTCGTCAGCCTGAAATCGGCTCGCGTCAACTCGCGCGTTGGCCCCGGCGCCAACTATTCCGTCGACTGGATGTACACAAAGGCCGGCCTGCCGATGGAAATCATCCAGGAATTCGATACCTGGCGGCGGGTGCGCGATGCCGATGGCTCGGAGGGTTGGATCAACCAGTCGCTGCTGTCCGGCCGCCGGACCGCGATCGTCGCCCCTTGGCAACGCACCAAAGGTGGCCGAATCAATCTGCTCGACGATGCCGATAAGGACGCCAGCGTCATCGCCATCATCGAGCCGGGCGTTACGGGCACGATCAAAACCTGCGATGGCCAGTGGTGCGAAATGACCTTCGACGGCCACACCGGCTGGATCGCCCAGTCGCAGGTGTGGGGCGCCTATCCCGGCGAGCACGTCAAGAATTGAGATTGCTGGAGGCCTAACGGCCGATACGGCCGAGATGGGTGTCCTGAAAACCGGTCGACAGTTTGAGACCGTAGCCGAGCGCGCGGTCGACGGCGATGTGGATGATCCAGATCAGACCAATCGCGGTCGCCGTCGAATTGGCCAGAACATATCCGGCGAGGGCCAGCAACAGCGGGACGATCAGGATGTGCAACGCGTTGTAAGCGACAGCGCCGATCCGTGCCCCGGCGAGATAGCCCAGCATCGACAGGTCGGGCGCCAGAATAAGCAGGGCGAACAGCCACCAGGAAACGCCTGACGCGGCATAGGCGACTATAGCCACGACCGCGACCGCAACCCATTCGAGCCGGATTGCAAAATCGACAGGTTTCACGGGTTGGGGCTTAAACGCTGCGCTTCGGGCGCAGCCTCACCACGATGTCGACATTGGCGATCTCCATGCCTGCGGGTGGCTCCGGCAGGTTGGAGACGGTCACCGGACCGCTTTCTATATCGAAGATCCTGTTTTCGCCTTCGATGTAAAAATGATGGTGATCGGAGGTGTTGGTGTCGAAATAGGTCTTGGACCCCTCGACCGCCAGGATGCGCAGCAGGCCGGCCTGGGTGAACTGGTGAAGCGCGTTGTAGACGGTGGCGAGCGAGACCGGCACGCCGGCGGCGACCGCCTCTTCATGCAGTTCCTCGGCCGAAAGGTGGCGGTCGCCCTTGGCAAACAGCAGATCGGCCAGCGCAATGCGTTGGCGTGTCGGCCTAAGGCCGGCTTCGCGAACCCGCTTGTCCACAGCGACATTTTCCTTCCGGCCGCCCAGATCCATCTATCCGTCCAAGCCCACAGTTCTGCCTCAAGACACGCCCAGAGTGGCGAAAAAACGTCATCAACCGAAACTGGATACCTCCCGACATATATTCTGTTGGCGGAATACGATCAATAGAGCGACGTGCGTCCAGTTGGACGCACTAAGTGCGCTCTATCGCTTTTTTGGCGTCGCATCGTGCTTTCCGGAATCGAGATCGATTTCGGGCCGATGCGAGAGCGCGCATTGACCCGGGCAGACGGGCGGGTTAAGCGCAAACGCCGGTTTCCGGACCGAAAGGGATTGTGTTAGGAAACCAACGACAAGGGCGCCCCACCGCCCGGGACATTATGGGGACGAGACATATGGCGGGTTCGAAATCCAGCTACGGTTATGAGGAATTGCTTGCCTGCGCCCGCGGCGAGCTGTTTGGGCCCGGCAACGCCCAGCTGCCCTATCCGCCGATGCTGATGTTCGACCGCATCACCGAGATCAGCGAGACCGGCGGCGCCCACGACAAGGGCTTCATCCGCGCCGAATTCGACATCAAGCCGGACCTGTGGTTTTTCGCCTGCCATTTCATCGGCAATCCGATCATGCCGGGGTGCCTGGGCCTCGACGCCATGTGGCAATTGACGGGTTTCTACCTCGGCTGGCTCGGTGAGCCGGGCAAGGGCATGGCGCTGTCGACCGGCGAAGTGAAGTTCAAGGGGATGGTGACGCCTTCGGTCAAGAAAGTGGAATACGGCATCGATTTCAAGCGCGTCATGCGCGGACGCCTGGTTCTCGGCATCGCCGATGGCTGGCTTAAAGCCGACGGCGAACCCATATACGCGGCGACAGACCTCAAAGTGGGGCTGTCCAAGCAATCGGCCGCCTGACCGGCGCCACTGCAGCAGGGCGTTCCCGGACGCGCAACGACGCTGCGGCATTTTGGTTTTGCGTATGATCGCCGGCGAAAACCGACTAGGGTTTCGGGATCATCCGCTGGAAGGAGTTGCGAATGAGAAGGGTCGTCGTCACAGGCCTCGGCATCGTATCGTCGATCGGCAACAACGCCAACGAGGTGCAATCCTCGCTCCACGATGCCAAATCAGGCATCAGCTTCTCCGATTCCTTCGCCGAACACGGCTTCCGCTGCCAGGTCTGGGGCGCGCCGACGCTCGACCCGACCCCTATGATCGACCGGCGCGCCATGCGCTTCCTGAGCCAGGGCGCGGCCTGGAACCATGTCGCGATGGACCAGGCGATCGCCGACGCCGGGCTTGGCGAAAGCGACATCACCAATGAGCGCACCGGCATCGTCATGGGCTCGGGTGGCCCCTCGACCCGCACCATCGTCGAGGCGGCCGAGACCACGCTCAAGAACAACAGCCCCAAGCGCATCGGTCCGTTCGCGGTGCCGAAGGCGATGTCGTCGACCGCGTCGGCGACGCTCGCCACCTGGTTCAAGATCCACGGCGTCAACTATTCGATCTCGTCGGCCTGCTCGACCTCGGCGCATTGCATCGGCAACGCCTACGAACTGATCCAGTGGGGCAAGCAGGATGTGATGTTTGCCGGCGGCCATGAGGACCTCGACTGGACGATGTCGGACCTGTTCGATGCCATGGGGGCGATGTCGTCGAAGTATAACGACAAGGCGTCAACAGCTTCCCGCGCGTATGACGCCAATCGCGATGGCTTCGTCATCGCGGGCGGCGCGGGCGTCCTCATCCTGGAGGAGCTCGAACACGCCAAGGCGCGCGGCGCCAAGATCTACGCTGAGATCGTCGGCTATGGCGCGACGTCGGACGGTTACGACATGGTGGCGCCGTCGGGCGAAGGCGCGGTGCGCTGCATGCGCCAGGCTCTGGCGACGGTGTCCGCGCCGGTCGACTACATCAACACCCACGGCACCTCGACGCCGGTCGGCGATTCCCGGGAAATGGGCGCCATCCGAGAGGTGTTCGGCGACACGATGCCGTTCATCACCTCGACCAAGTCGCTGACCGGCCATTCCCTTGGTGCCGCCGGCGTACAGGAATCGATCTACTCGATCCTGATGATGCAAGGCGGCTTCATCGGCGAGAGCGCCCATATCGAAAACCTCGATCCCGAATTCGAGGGCATGCCGATCGTGCGCAAGCGCATCGACGACGCCAGGATCGACACGGTTTTGTCCAACTCGTTCGGCTTCGGTGGCACCAACGCAACGCTGATTTTCCAGCGCTATTCCGCATAAGGCTAGCGTTTTATTGTAGGGGGATTGCCGGCCATGGACGGACTGATGAAGGGCAAGCGCGGGCTTGTCATGGGCGTCGCCAACGATCATTCGATCGCCTGGGGCATCGCCAGGAAATTGTCCGAACACGGGGCGGAGCTTGCCTTCACCTATCAGGGCGACGCCTTCGGGCGCCGCGTCAAGCCGCTTGCCGAGAAACTTGGGGCGTCACTGGTGGTGCCGTGCGACGTCGAGGACAGCGCATCGGTCGCCGCCACCTTCGAGACGCTCGGCAAGGAATGGGGCGGGCTCGACTTCGTCGTCCACGCCATCGGCTTTTCCGACAAGAACGAGCTCAAAGGGCTCTACGCCGACACCAGCCGCGACAATTTCGTCCGCACCATGGTCATCTCCTGCTACTCCTTCACCGAGGTCGCCCGCCATGCCGCCCCGCTGATGAGCGAAGGCGGCGCGATGATCACGCTGACCTATGCCGGCTCTGTCCGCGTCATGCCGAACTACAACGTCATGGGCGTCGCCAAGGCCGGGCTGGAAGCCAGCGTGCGCTATCTCGCCAACGATTATGGCCCGCGCGGCATCCGGGTGAACGGCATATCGGCGGGACCGGTGCGTACTTTGGCCGGCGCCGGAATCTCGGACGCCCGCCACATGTACTCCTACCAGCAGCGCAACTCGCCGCTGCGCCGCACGGTGACCATCGACGAGGTCGGCGGCTCGGCGCTCTATCTTTTGTCCGACCTCTCGTCAGGCGTCACCGGCGAAATCCATTATGTGGATTCCGGCTATCACATCGTGTCGATGCCAACCCTGGATGAGTTGAAGCAGACCGACAGCGTACGCGATTAACTCACCAGTAAAATTAGATGCATCGGCGGAAACTCATTTTAAGGAGATATCCGCTAGAAGTCTTATGGGCTTGGGCTCTGCGCGTTCTTGCTGGGCGCAAAGGATGCTTTAGCCTTTATGAATTTGCGCTTGATATTTCCGAAAGTCGAGTTGATTTCGGGATCATGCGACAGGGACTGAGCAATGCCTGCTGTCAGCAACCCGAAGCGAACACCTGTGTTCCGGCTGCTCACCGTCGCCAGTTCGGGCCTTGGCAGTTTCATCCTTGGGCTTTGGGGCCTCCGGCATGGTTTCGGGGACGGCTTTGCCGGCATGCAGGCGGAAACCATGATCGGCATCGCGTCGGCGCTATGCGCGCTGGCCGCCGCCGGTGCTGCCTTGTCCTTCTTCGCCGGCGTAGATGAATCGGTGGACTACGTTTTCAACGAAACCCATTTCGACAAGCTGACCGGGCTTTTTGCGCGGCCGGCGATGGTCGGCAGGATTGCCGACGCGGCGTCCGCGACGATCAGGACCGGTGAGCCGGTGTTCCTCATCGACATCGACATCGACCGCTTCAAGCAGATCAACGACGCCATCGGCTACAGCCATGGCGACGAACTGATCCGCGGCTTCACCAAGCGGTTGAAGGCCTGCATGCCCGAAGGCGCGGTGATGGGGCGCATCGGCGCCGGCGAGTTCGCTATCCTTGTCTGGGAACACCAACTCCAAAGGTCCATGGAAAGCACCGTCGAAACCATGATCGAGGAGATGCTGAAGCCGTACCAGCTCGATTCCCACCTGCAGTCGGTCGGCCTGTCGGTCGGCATCGTGGCGATGCCAAAGGATGGCGTCGATCCGGTCCTCATCCTGCGCCGCTCCAACCTGGCGCTGCAGAATGCCCGCGCCGGCGGCGTGGGCAACTGGTCGGTCTTCCATTCCGACATGGGCCAGGTCGCCGACTACCGCCACTGGATCGAATCCGAACTGCACATCGCCTTCGTCCGTGGCGATTTCGACCTTCACTACCAGCCGCAGCTCGACCTGCCGACCGGCCGTATCGTCGGCTACGAGGCGCTGATCCGCTGGAAGCACCCGGAACGCGGCATGATCCCGCCGATGGAATTCATTCCGATCGCCGAAGAGACCGGCATGATCCACCCGATCGGCAATTGGGTGCTGAACAAGGCCTGCAGCGATGCCCGTCATTTGCCCGAGGACTGCTTCGTTGCCGTCAACATCTCGCCGGTCCAGTTCATGACCAAGGATTTCGTCGGCATCGTGCGCGATACGATGGCCAGCACCGGCATCAAGCCGTCGCGGCTGGAGCTCGAAGTGACCGAGACGGCGATGATGCAGGACCGCGACCGCGCCGCCACCATCCTGCAGCAGCTTGCCGACATGGGCATTTCGGTGGCCGTCGACGATTTCGGCACCGGCTATTCCAATCTCAGCTACCTGATCGACTTCGCCTTCGGCAAGCTGAAGATCGACCGCTCCTTCGTCAGCCGCATCGACACCGATTCGAATTCGGGCGCCGTCGTCTCTACCATCGTCGGCCTGTCGCGGGCGCTCGGCGTCGGCATCATCGCCGAAGGCGTCGAGACCGAGAACCAGGCGACGCTTTTGCGAGCAGCTGGTTGCGAGATGGTGCAGGGCTATCTGTTCGGCAGGCCGGCGCCGCTCAAGATCAAGCCTGGCGATATCAGACCGACCATTCCCGTCCACGAGCCGGCGCGCATCGTCAGCATGCATTGAGGCGACCGGCACCGTCCTATCGGCGCGCGGAGAAAACCTTGAACATGCCGTCGCGGGCGAGCTCGGCATGGCTGGAGAAGACGGCCTTCAGAACCGGTTCGTAAGGCAGCTGACGGTTCGCCACCATGAACAGCCGCCCGCCCGGCTTCAGCGCCTTGCCCGCCGCCTGGATCATGCCGGCGCCGATTTCCGGCTCGGCCGCCCGGCTGCGATGGAAGGGCGGGTTCATGACGATGGCATCATAGCGCCGCTCGACCGGCTCGCTCAGCAGATCGGTCCAAAAGAAGCCGGGCTCGAAGCCTGTCTGGCCGATATTGCCCTTGGCCGCCTCAAGCGCGTCGAAATCCGCTTCGTAAAGGTCGAGCCCCGTTATACCGGATGAACGTGCCGCGACCTCGGCGGCGACATAACCCCAGCCGGCGCAGAAATCAGCAATGTTGCCGCGCAGGTCTTTGGGCAGGTTGTCGACCAGAAGTTTCGAGCCGGCGTCGATCCGGTCGAAGGAGAACATGCCCGGCGCAGTGCGGAAGCGGTCCTCTACGACCAAGGCAGGATTGGCGACGCGCAGTTTTTCCGCAGGCGCCAGATCGACCGGACGGCGAAGCCAGAAGGCGATGCCGTGATATTTCGGCAGATGCCCTTCGATGGGGACAAGCTCGTCGATGCGCTTGCGCAGGCTGGCGATGCCTTCGTCCTTACCGCCGGCGACAATGATCAGACCGCCCGGCGTGACGCGTTCGATCGCCTCGGCAATACGCATCTCGTTTAGCCCACGATGGCGGCCGGCAAGCACGAGCGCTGCATCGAATGCATCGCCTTCCGAGCGGGGCGTTACCTTGTGACCGGCACGCTCCAGCGCTCGGAGATGCGGCCGGAAACCCTGTGCAAGATGGAGCTCTGCCTCGAAGCCTTCCGGCAAGCGGAAGCCGGGCTCCGCACCCAGGAACAACACACGCTCGCCCTTTTGCGGCAGAGGGAGCCCCTCGGCCTCGAAGGGATGGAACAGTGTCTTCAGCGGCTCAGCGGCCATTCTTCGATTCTCATGTCGTAGACGGGTATTAAACGAAAACGGGCGCGACATAAGCCGCGCCCGTTCAACTCTATTGTCAGACCACTCAGGCGGCGTTTTCTTCGCCTTCGGCCTTCTTGTCGCGGGCGATTTCCTTGCCGGTGGCCTGGTCGACGACCTTCATCGACAGGCGGACCTTGCCGCGCTCGTCGAAGCCCATCAGCTTGACCCAGACCTTGTCGCCTTCCTTGACGACGTCCGAGGTCTTGGCGACCCGGTCGTTGGCAAGCTGCGAGATGTGGACGAGGCCGTCACGCGGACCGAAGAAGTTGACGAAAGCGCCGAAGTCGGCGGTCTTGACGACCGTGCCTTCGTAGATTTCGCCGACTTCCGGCTCGGCGACGATGGTATGGATCCACTTCTTGGCCGCCTCGATCTCCTTGGCGTTCGACGAAGCGATCTTGACCGTGCCGTCGTCCTCGATGTTGATCTTTGCGCCGGTCTTCTCGACGATCTCACGGATAACCTTGCCGCCGGAGCCGATCACGTCGCGGATCTTGTCGGTCGGGATGTGCATGACCTCGATGCGCGGTGCGAACTCACCGAGTTCGGGGCGGGCGCCGGTCAGAGCATGCGCCATCTCGCTGAGGATATGCTGGCGGCCGTCCTTGGCCTGGTCCAGCGCGATCTTCATGATCTCCTCGGTGATGCCCTCGATCTTGATGTCCATCTGCAGCGAGGTGATGCCGCCTTCGGTACCGGCAACCTTGAAGTCCATGTCGCCGAGGTGATCTTCGTCACCCAGGATGTCGGACAGAACCGCGAAGCGCTCGCCTTCCTTGATCAGGCCCATCGCGATACCAGCAACCGGCTTGGCCAGCGGAACGCCGGCATCCATCAGCGCCAGCGATGTGCCGCAGACGGTGGCCATCGACGACGAACCGTTGGACTCGGTGATCTCCGAGACGACGCGCAGCGTGTAGGGGAACTGGTCCGCGCTCGGCAGCATCGGACGGATGGCGCGCCAGGCGAGCTTGCCGTGGCCGATTTCGCGGCGGCCCGGCGAACCCATGCGGCCGGTCTCGCCGACGGAGTAGGGAGGGAAGTTGTAGTGAAGGAGGAACTTCTCCTTGTACATACCGGTCAGCGAATCGACATACTGCTCGTCCTCGCCGGTGCCCAGCGTGGCAACGACCAGCGCCTGGGTCTCGCCGCGGGTGAACAGCGCCGAACCGTGCGTGCGCGGCAGGACGCCGACTTCCGAGACGATCTTGCGGACAGTCTTGAGGTCACGGCCATCGATGCGCGAACCGGTGTCGAGGATGTTCCAGCGCACGACCTTGGCCTGGAGTTCCTTGAACACCGAACCGATCTGCTCGGAGGTGTACTTGGCGTCTTCGCCTTCAGCCGGGGCAAACGCAGCCTTGACCTTCGCCTTGACGGCGTCGACGGCAGCGTAACGCTTCTGCTTGTCGACGTTCTTGTAGGCATTGCTGAGCTCGTCGCCGACGATCTTCAGCATTTCGGCTTCAAGCGCGGAGTAGTCCGGCGCCGTGAAATCGCGCGGCTCCTTGGCGGCAACTTCGGCCAGCTTGATAATGGCGTCGATCACCGGCTGGAAGCCCCTGTGGCCGAACATGACGGCGCCGAGCATCAGCTCTTCGCCGAGTTCCTTGGCTTCGGACTCGACCATCAGCACGGCGTCGGCGGTGCCGGCGACAATGAGGTCGAGCCTGGATTCCTGCATCTCATCGACATGCGGGTTGAGCACGTATTCGCCGTTGATGTAGCCGACTCGGGCGCCGCCGATCGGGCCCATGAAGGGAACGCCCGACAGCGTCAAAGCGGCCGAGGTGGCGACGATCGACAGGATATCGGGATCGTTCTCGAGGTCATGCTGGACGACGGTGACGACGATCTGGGTGTCGTTCTTGTAGCCGTCGGCGAAGAGCGGGCGGATCGGGCGGTCGATCAGGCGGGAAACCAGCGTTTCCTTTTCGCTCGGACGTCCCTCGCGCTTGAAGTAGCCGCCGGGGATCTTGCCGGCGGCGTAGGTCTTTTCCTGGTAGTTGACGGTCAGCGGGAAGAAATCGAGGCCTGGCTTCGGCTCCTTCATCGAAACGACGGTGGCGAGAACCTTGGTTTCGCCGTAGGTCGCAAGCACCGCGCCGTCAGCCTGACGTGCGATCTTGCCGGTTTCCAGGATGAGCGGACGGCCGCCCCATTCGATTTCCACTTTGTGGTAGTTGAACATATCTTGTCCTTAATAAGCGGAAAGGGCCGCGCCGTTTCACGGTGCGCGGATGCCCTTTCCCTTGCTTCCTTTCTCGGGCAGCCACGGGCAAGACAACGGGAAGCTCGGGTAGATTTCGGCACTGGTTAGCGCACGAGCGTCCTGCAATCCTGCCCCATGACCGTCCATGGGCGGTTTCGAGTGGCCTCTGCGCGCTCGAAACCGGGTCTAGCCAATCGATGCGACTGGCAGAATGCGCGACCGGCGGGCTCTCCTTCGAAAGCCCGCCGGTCAATTCGTCAACGGCGCAGACCGAGCTTCTCGATCAACGTCTGATAGCGCGCGTCATCCTTGCGCTTGAGATAATCAAGCAGGCTGCGGCGCTGGGAGACGAGAGCGAGCAGACCACGGCGGGAATGGTTATCCTTCTTGTGGTCCTTGAAGTGGTCGGTCAGGTTCTTGATGCGCTCGGAAAGGATGGCCACCTGGACTTCCGGAGACCCGGTATCGCCCTTGGCGGTTGCGAATTCACCCATCAATTCCTGTTTGCGCTCGGCAGTAATCGACATCGTGTTTTTCCTTATCTGTTTGAGGAAACGGGTCGCCCTCAGCCGGGATGTCGTCCAGCAGGGGCCGGTGCAAGCAAAGCGACATGGCGCGATGCTGCGGCGCATATAGGGCAATTCCCCGGAAAACACCAGCCCATTCATAAAGCCGGCTTGTCGCAGCCCTTTGCTCGGGAATCCAGGATTCCCCTGACACCGAAACCTTACAGCCACTTCTTGCTTTTGAAGAAGACGATCAGCCCGACAGCAACGGCCAGCATGAACAGCAGCGAAGCCGGGTAGCCATAGTAGGCTTTCAGTTCCGGCATGTTCCACGGCGAGCTCTCGGGATCGAAATTCATCCCCCAGATACCGACCAGGAAGGTTAGCGGCATGAAAATCACCGAGACGATGGTGAGATAAGAGATCACATCGTTGGTGCGTGCCTGGCTCAGCGACAAATGCATTTCGATCAAGCCGGTCAGCATATCACGCTGGTTCTCGACCAGCTCGATCAGCCGCAATGCGTGGTCGAGCGTGTCGTTGAAGAAGATTTTCGTCTCCGGCTTCACATAGGGCACGTCGTTGCGGATCAGCGTCGCCAGCGCGTCGCGCATCGGCCACAGCACGCCCTTGAGCACATTGGCGTCGCGCCGCAATTCGTGCAGCTGGCGCATCTGATGCTTGTGAGGCGTGTTGAGCATCTCGTCCTCGATGCCATCGACCTCCTCGCTAGCGGCCTCAATCGGCGGGAAATAGCTGTCGACGATGGAGTCGATGAGCGCATAGGCCAGATAGTCGGCGCCGCGCATCCGCAAGCGGTTGGGCAACGCTGCGGCGATGCGCTTGCGCACGGGGTCGAACGGATCGCCTTCGCGCTCCTGGAAGGTGACGACGAATTTCTTGCCGAAGAACACCGCGATCTGCTCATAGCGATGCACCTTGACGTCGTCGATCATGCGCATGACGACGAAGGCGTGGTCCTCGAAGAAGTCGACCTTCGGCCGCTGGCCGGTGTTGACGACATCTTCCAGAGCCAGTGGATGCAGGTTGAAGATCCGGCCGATCTCCTCGATCAGCTGGATGTTGGCGAGACCGGTGCAGTCCAGCCAGACGACCGGCCAGTTGTCGCAATGGGTGTTGAGATCGTCGATGCTGGCATCGTTGATGGTCTTGAATTTTTCAGGCGAAATCAGCGTCAGCCGCAGCTCGGACCGTCGCGCCGCCGGATCGGCGATCAGCGTGCCGGGCGAGGCGCCAACCGGCGGCCGGCGCGTTGTCACCGGCGCCCGCTTCTTCACCGCCTCAGCCTTTGCCATGTGCCCCTCGGATGTGACGTCGACGTAAGACTAGACGAGAGTGGTCAGCCGACAAAGACCCGCTTCGGCTTGAACATGCCTTGCTCGATGGCGCCGATGGCGACAAGCTTGCCGCGCGCGGTGGCGCAGGCTTCCTCGGCTTCCACGGGCGCGTCGCGGCCGCGGATGATGACGGGATTACCAAGGCGGATTTTCGTCGCCGCTTCGTCGCTGATGGCAATCTGCGGCAGGCAGTCGAGCGCGGCAGCCGTGTCGACGAGCAGCGCATCGATTGCGCCAAAGTCGATCGGCGCGTCGGCAACATCGGCGTCGCCCTCTTTGTCAGCTTCGCGCTGTTCGCCGAAACGGGCGGCTTCCAGTTCGGCGACGGTGACGAAATCCTCCTGGGTGAACGGCTCGACCTCGACCCTGCGCAATTCAGCGATGTGGCCGAAGCAGCCGAGGTCGCGGCCCATGTCGCGGGCCAGCGAGCGCACATAGGTGCCTTTGCCGCATTCGACCTCGAACAAGGTGTGGCCGGCAGCGTGCTCGACGATGTCCAGACGGCCGATCTCGATCTCGCGCGCGGGGATGTCGACTGTCTCGCCCCCACGGGCGAGATCGTAGGCGCGTTCGCCTGATATCTTGATGGCCGAGAATTGCGGCGGTGTCTGCATGATGACGCCGGTGTAGTTCGGCAGCAGCGCCCTGACATCGTTTTCCGCCGGACGGCGGTCGGAACTTTGCGTCACCAGGCCTTCGAGATCGTCGGTCGAACGCTCCTCGCCCCAGGCGACGGTGAACCGGTAGATTTTGGCGCCGTCCTGCACATAAGGCACGGTCTTGGTTGCCTCGCCGAGCGCGATCGGCAGCATGCCAGAGGCCAGCGGGTCGAGCGTGCCGGCATGGCCGGCCTTTTCGGCCTGGAAAAGCCATTTGATCTTGGAGACGGCTTCGGTCGAACCCATGCCAACCGGCTTATCCAGCACCACCCAGCCGGAGATCGGCCGGCCCTTCTTCTTGCCGCGGCGCCCCACTATTTCTCGTCCTTGTCGTTGTCTTCGCCATCGGCACCCAAGTCTCGCGCGACTTCGGGCGATTTCAGCAAATCGTTGATCCTGGCGAAATTGTCGAAGGACGTATCGAGCTTGAAGCGGAACTCCGGCATGAATTTCATCTGGCGGAGCGCGCCGGAGACGCGGCCACGGACGAACTTCGCATGCTTGTTGAGCGCGTCGATGACCGCACCCGTGTCCTTGGCGCCGAGCGGCGAAACGAAGGCCGTTGCGACCCTCAGATCAGTCGACATGCGCACTTCCGAGACCGAAACCACGGTGTTCTCGATCAGCGGGTCGATAATCTCGCCCCGCTGCAAGGTTTCCGACAGCGCATGGCGCACCTGTTCGGCGACGCGAAGCATGCGCTGGGATGGGCTGGAGGCGGTTGGACGGGGCATTTTTCTCAATCCGGAAAGCGTGAGGCGCGGGATGGGACGTGCCGCATGTCTCATACTTGTTTCTATGCATGTCGTTTATCCCGCACTTTTGGGCGACAGGCATTAAAGTTAGGGCGGCGGTCTTTCGACCACCGCCCGGTCGTATCGACAGTATACGAACTCAGAGCGTCCGGGTCACCATCTCGACGCGGAAGCACTCGATGATGTCGCCAACGCGCATGTCCTCGTAGTTCTGGAAGGCCATGCCGCACTCCTGGCCGCCCGGAACTTCCGCGACTTCGTCCTTGAAGCGCTTGAGGGTCTTCAGCGTGCCTTCATGGATGACGACGTTGTCGCGGATCAGGCGCACGCCCGCTCCACGCTCGACCTTGCCTTCGGTGACACGGCAGCCGGCGATCTTGCCGACCTTGGTGATGTCGAAGATCTCGAGGATCTCGGCATTGCCGATGAAGGTCTCGCGGCGTTCCGGCGACAGCAAGCCGGAAAGTGCTGCCTTCACATCATCGACAAGGTTGTAGATGATCGAGTAGTAGCGGATTTCGATGCCCGCGGCCGCCGCGGCCGCACGTGCCTGCACGTTGGCACGGACGTTGAAGCCGATGATCGCGGCCCCCGAGGTCTCCGCCAGCGACACGTCGCTTTCGGTGATGGCGCCGGCGCCGGCATGAACGATGCGCGCACGCACCTCGTCGGTGCCAAGCTTGTCGAGAGCGGCGTTGATCGCCTCGATCGAACCCTGCACGTCGCCCTTGATGACCAGCGGGAATTCCTTCAACCCGCTCGTCTGCAACTGCGACATCATCTGTTCAAGCGAGCCGCGCTGGCCGGCATGGCGAGCCACTGCCTTCTCGCGCGCCAGACGCTGGCGATATTCGGTGATCTCGCGGGCGCGGGCCTCGTTGTTGACGACAGCGAAGCGGTCGCCGGCTTGCGGCGTGCCTTGCAGGCCGAGCACCTCGACCGGCATTGCCGGCGGCGCCTCCTTGATCTGCTCGCCACGGTCGTTGACCAGCGCGCGCACCCGGCCCCATTCGTTGCCGGCGACGAGGATGTCGCCCGGCATCAAAGTGCCGGTCTGCACCAGTACGGTGGCGACGGGGCCACGGCCCTTGTCGAGCTGGGCTTCGATGACCACGCCCTCGGCGGTACGGTCCGGATTGGCCTTGAGGTCGAGGATTTCGGCCTGCAGCAGGATCGCCTCGAGCAGCTTGTCGAGGTTGGTGCCCTTGGTCGCCGACACTTCGACGTCCAGCACTTCACCGCCCATCGATTCGACGAACACCTCATGGCGCAGCAGTTCCGACCGCACCTTCTGCGGATCGGCATCATGCTTGTCGATCTTGTTGATCGCCACGATGATCGGAACGCCGGCCGCCTTGGCATGGCTGATCGATTCGATGGTCTGCGGCATGACGCTGTCGTCGGCCGCCACCACCAGGATGGCGATGTCGGTCGCCTGAGCGCCGCGGGCGCGCATCGCCGTGAAGGCGGCGTGACCGGGCGTGTCAATGAAGGTGATCTTCTGACCGTTCTTCTCGACCTGGTAGGCGCCGATATGCTGGGTGATGCCGCCGGCTTCGCCGGAGACGACATTGGCATTGCGGATGGCGTCGAGCAGCGAGGTCTTGCCGTGGTCGACATGGCCCATGATGGTCACGACAGGCGGCCGCGACACCAGGTCCTCGGGATTGTCGGCAATGTTGAACAGGCCTTCCTCGATGTCGGACTCGGCGACGCGGCGGACCGTGTGGCCGAATTCGGTGGCGACCAGCTCGGCCGTGTCGGCGTCGATGATGTCGCCCGGCTTCAGGATCTGGCCCTGCTTCATGAAGTACTTGACCACATCGACAGCGCGCTCGGACATGCGCTGCGCCAGTTCCTGGATGGTGATGGTTTCAGGCAGGATCACTTCGCGCATAACCTTCTCGCGCGGCTCATTATGCATCGCGCGCTTGAATTTTTCCTGGCGGCGACGCATCGACGACAGCGAGCGGGCGCGCGCGTCCTCGTCGGAAAGCGCCGTGTTGAGGGTCAGCTTGCCGCGACGACGGTCTTCCTCGGCCTTGGTCGGCTTGGCCGGGCGCGCCACTTCGGGCGTAACCGGACGGCGTACCGGGGCGCCGGCGGCGGTGCGCTTCGGCTTGACCTCTTCCTCGTCGTCCGATGCCACAAGCTCGGCAGCCTGCGGCGCGCGGCGGCGCGCTTCTTCCTCGGCGCGGCGGCGGGACTCGGCCTCGGTCTGCAGGCGGGCTTCTTCCTCGGCCTGACGGCGCGCGGATTCCTCGCGCTCGCGCTTGCGGCGTTCCTCATCCTCGTTGCGGCGCTTGGCCTCTTCGATGGCGCGTTGGCGGTCCTCGACGTCGCGAACCTTGGAGCCTTCGAGCGCCCTGCGGCGCGCTTCCATTTCATTGCGCGACAGTTCGTTCAGCACCATGCCGCCGCGTTCGGCCGGGGGCGGAGGCGGCGCCTTGGGCGCTTCCTGCACGACGGGGGCTGCCACTACCGCGGGCTTGGGCGTAAATACGGGTGCAGCCACCGGCTCCGGCTTGTCGCCGGGCATGGAGAATTTGCGCTTCTTGATCTCGACCTGGACCTGCTTGGTGCGGCCATGCGAGAAATTCTGTCGCACGACGCTCTGCTCGGTACCGGGGCGCTTCAGCGTCAAGGTCTTCTTCGGTGTAACACTCAACGTCTTGTCGTCGCCCGATTTCGTATCGCTCATTCCATATCCTCTGCAGCATCATCTTCGTCAGCAACGGCCGCAAGCATTGCCAGATCGTCGGGGGTTCCGCCCCGATATCGGTCGAGCGCAACCATGCGCCTCTCAACCGCCTTGCCCGCGTCTCCCGCGAGAACGGCAGCATGTATCACATTTGTACCCCCCAATGCCAAGCTCAACTCGGCCTCGGAGAAAAGTTTGTAGGCAAGGACTGCAGGCCCGCCGAGGTGGACAGTTGCCCGCCGCGCCTGACTGATCTTGCGCACGCCATCGTCGGATGCCTCGCTCGCGTGGAGCACGAAAAGCGCCAACCCCGAGCGCACCGCGCTCTCGACCTTGGTTGCGCCGAGTGCGATCGAGCCAGCCTTGCGGGCAAGGCCAAGCATACCCAAAGCGGATCGTGCAAGCAGTCCGTCGACCATGCCGCCGAGATCGGGCGGCACGACGACCTGCGCCTTGAAGGCGCGGGCAAACAGGTTCTTCGCCGCCGCCTTGTCGATATGTAGGCGGTCGGCGCTCACCCAACAACCACGGCCGGGCAGATTTCTCTTCAGGTCAGGAACGACGGCCGAATCCGGGCCGACGACGAAACGGATCAGCTCATCCGGCTCGGCTTGCTTGCGCGTGACGATGCAGGTGCGATCGTTCATCTCGTCCTGGGGCGGGTTGTGTGCGATGCGGTTTCACCTCACGCACCAACGGCTTCGTCAGCCGGGACCTGTTCGGCTGCAAGCTCGTCTTCGGTGATCCAGCCGGCCTTGAGGCGGGCTGCCAGAACCATCTGCTCGGCGTCGGCGCGCGACACGCCGTGATTGGCGAGCACACCCGGGAATACCTTGGTCTCGCCGTCCTTGCGTTCCTTCCAGCCGGTCAGGTCGTCGGCGGCATAGCCGGCGAAATCCTCGATCGTCTTCACGCCATCCTCGCCGAGCGTCACCATCATGGCGGTGGTGACCCCAGGGATCTCGCGCAGTTCGTCGGTGACGCCCAGCGCCTTGCGCTTGTCGTCATGCTCGGCTTCGATCTTCTCCAGATATTCGCGGGCGCGGGTCTGGATCTCCGAAGCGGTGTCTTCGTCGAAACCGTCGATCGAGGCGATCTCGCCCGAATCGACGTAGGCAACTTCCTCGACGCTGGTGAAGCCTTCGGAGGCCAACACCTGGCCGACCATCTCGTCGACATCAAGGGCTTCCATGAACAGCGACGAGCGTTCGACGAATTCCTTCTGGCGGCGCTCGGACTCCTCGGCCTCGGTCAGGATGTCGATGTCCCAGCCGGTGAGCTGCGAGGCAAGACGCACGTTCTGGCCGCGACGGCCGATGGCCAGCGACAGCTGGTCGTCGGGAACCACCACTTCGATGCGCTCGGCATCCTCGTCGAGCACCACCTTGGCGACTTCCGCCGGCTGCAGCGCGTTGACGATGAAGGAGGCGGCCGAAGGCGACCACGGAATGATGTCGATCTTTTCGCCCTGCAATTCGCCGACCACGGCCTGGACGCGGCTGCCGCGCATACCGACGCAGGCGCCGACCGGATCGATCGACGAGTCACGCGAAATGACGGCGATCTTGGCGCGCGAGCCCGGGTCGCGGGCGACCGACTTGATCTCGATGATGCCGTCATAGATTTCCGGCACTTCCATGGTGAAGAGCTTGGCCATGAACTGCGGATGGGTGCGCGACAGGAATATCTGCGGGCCGCGCTGTTCGCGGCGCACGTCGTAGACATAGGCGCGGACGCGGTCGCCGTACTTGTAGTTTTCACGCGGGATCAGCTCGTCGCGGCGGATAATCGCCTCGCCACGGCCGAGATCGACGATGACGTTGCCATATTCGACGCGCTTGACGGTGCCGTTGACGATCTCGCCGATGCGGTCCTTGTATTCGTCATACTGGCGGTCGCGCTCGGCCTCGCGCACTTTCTGCACGATGACCTGCTTGGCTGACTGGGCGGCGATGCGGCCGAAATCCATTGGCGGCAGCTGTTCGGCGATGAAGTCGCCAAGCTGGGCGTCCGGATTGCGCTCGCGGGCCGAGGAAATGGCGATCTGGGTGGCGTAGTCGTCGACCTTCTCGACCACTTCCATCAGCCGCTGCAGCTTCATCTCGCCGGTGTTGGCGTTGATGTCGGCGCGGATGTTGGTTTCCTGGCCGTAGCGCGAGCGCGCGGCCTTCTGGATCGCATCAGCCATGGCGGCAATGACGATCGACTTGTCGATCGACTTTTCACGCGCCACCGCGTCGGCGATCTGCAGCAGTTCAAGTCTGTTGGCGCTTACAACCATCTTATTTCTCCCGAGCTTGTTGCCGAGCTTTTAGGCCCGGCCGCTCATCATAGTTCCTGTTCGATTTCGTCTTCCGCGCCGCCTTCAGCACCTTCGGGTGCATCATCAGCTTCGCCGCGGCGTTTCTTGGCTTCCTTGCGTTCCCGGTTGTCCTTCGAAAGGGCATCGCGAATAAGGTCGTCGGTGAGGATCAGCCGCACATCGGCGATCGCGTCATAAGGAATGCGAACCGTCGGCTCTTCGCCGTAGGCGGCCTTGTCGCGCTCGAGCAGCATGTCGTCTTCGCCGGCTTCGGCGATCTTGCCCTTGAAGCGCTTGCGGTCGGCGACCGGCACCGAGGTTTCCATCTTCACCAGATGGCCGGTCCAGGTGACGAAATCCGACTTGCGTACCAGCGGCCGGTCGATGCCCGGCGACGACACTTCGAGATGATAGGCCTTCTCGATCGGGTCATCGACGTCGAGCGCCGGCGACACAGCGCGGCTGACCTCTTCGCAATCCTCGACGGTCATGGTGCCGTCCTCGCGTTCGGCCATGATCTGCAGCGTCAGGCCGTTCTGGCCCGACAGATGCACCCGCACGAGGCGGAAGCCAATGCCTCGCAACACCGGCTGAACGATCAGCGCGATGCGCGCATCGATACCGCTTTCGCGGATGATGCGGTCGTCGGCTTCGCTTGCCGTTGCAGTCATGCGGTTCCTGTCGTTCTCTGGATCAGGATGATCGTCGTCCCGAACCATCTCTTTGCTGATGGCTGACCGGCAGGTAATAAAAAAGAGCGGGACCGGGTGGACCCACTCTTCGTCATACCGACCAAGAATTTGAGGCTGATATAGACGATCCCGGCCGGTGTTTCAAGTCTGTTGACGGGCCGGGCAGAGTGCAGCCGGGGACGGCTGGCAGGATTGCGCGCGGCGCATGCCGGCTATGCGGTAACGGCCCTGTGATCCCGGATTTCACATCCCTATCTATGTTGCACTGCACAAATCAAAGATGAGCGCGCGGTGGCGCGCGAAAGGTCAAGACAATGAGCAACCGTACCGTGTTTTCCGCCATAGGCGACGCCTTTGCCCTGTTCGGCAGCGCCGTTGCCGCCTCGCGGGCCGTCGAAGCCGGCCGCAAGCCGCGCGCCAACGATCTGCGCCGGCTCGGCATGGACCCGACCGCTTTCGGCAAGATCGGCCGTTTCTGAAGCCAGACCGGCTGTCGATGCGGGACACTTTCCCGCATCGAACTATTTTCTGATGAAGGTGAGATAGGCCGGCCGTCGGCCCTCGCGAATGGCTTTTGCCTCGTAGCGTGTGCCCGGCCAGCCTTCATAGGGCCGATGCCAGTCGGCCCCATCTTGCACCTGCCAGAGGAGCCCGCCATGCGCCCGGCAGTGCAACAAGGTCCAGTTCACATAGGTGTCGATGTCGGAGGCGAAGCGGAAGCTTCCGCCCGGCTTCAGCACGCGCGCGAACCGATCGAGGTTGAGCGGGCTGACAAAGCGCCGCTTCCAGTGCTTTTTCTTCGGCCAGGGATCGGGATAGAGCAGATCGATGCCGTCGAGCGACGCCTGCGGCAGCCAATCGAGCAGGCGCGTGGCGTCGTCGTCATGGACGCGAAGATTGGCAAGCGGCTTTTCCCGCACCGCCATCATCAGCTTGGCCATGCCGTTGACGAACGGCTCGGCACCGATGAAGCCGGTCGCCGGTGCCTCCGTGGCACGGTACAGCAGATGCTCACCGCCGCCGAAGCCGATTTCCAGCCGAACCGTTGAAACATCCGCTGAGAATAGCGCGCGCAATTCTGCCGGTGCCTGGACGGAGAGGTCGAGGCCATACGCCCCAAGACCGCTTTCCAGCGCCGCCGCCTGCTGCGGGCGAATGGTCTTGCCGTGCCGGCGGCCGAAGAACCCTTCGGTCGCGCGGCTCCGCCTGTCCTGTGGATCCATGGCCTGGTCGCGCCGCGCTTAGATTGAGATGAGATTTGGGATTGAGATGAGATTTGGCTGAAATCTCATCTCAATCTAATCCTTTGTTGGAGCATGATCTTTTCCAAAAAACCGGTACCCACTTTTTGGAATCATGCCTAAGCAGCGATCGCGTCCTTGAGCGCCTTGGCCAGATCGGTCTTTTCCCAGGAGAAGGACCCGTCTCGGCCGGCCTTGCGGCCGAAATGGCCGTAGGACGAGGTCTTTGCGTAGATCGGCTTGTTGAGGTCGAGATGCCTGCGGATGCCGGATGGCGACAAATCCATCACCGTGCGCAGCGCTTCCTCGAGCTTGGCCTCGTCGACCTTGCCGGTGCCGTGCAGGTCGACATAGACCGACAGCGGCTGGGCAACGCCGATGGCGTAGGACAGCTGGATGGTGCAGCGGTCGGCGAGCTTGGCCGCCACCACATTTTTGGCGAGATAGCGCGCCGCGTAGGCGGCGGAGCGGTCGACCTTGGTGGTGTCCTTGCCGGAGAAGGCGCCGCCGCCGTGCGGGGCAGCACCACCGTAGGTGTCGACGATGATCTTGCGGCCGGTCAGGCCGGCGTCGCCGTCCGGCCCACCGATGACGAACTTGCCGGTCGGGTTGATGTACCACATGCAATCGTCGGCGATCTTGAGGTCGCCGAGCGCCTCACGGATGTAAGGCTCAACGACCTTGCGGACCTTCTTGGAATCCCAGGTCGCGTCGAGATGCTGCGTCGATAGCACGATCTGAGTCGCTTCGGCGGCCTTGCCATCGACATAGCGAACGGTGACCTGGCTCTTGGCGTCAGGCCCGAGCTTGCCGGCTTCGCCGTTGTTTTCGTGACGGGCAGCGGCGAGCAGTTCGAGAATCTTGTGGCTGTAATAGATCGGCGCCGGCATCAGGTCCGGGGTCTCGCGGCATGCATAGCCGAACATGATGCCCTGGTCGCCGGCACCCTCTTCGCCCTGGCGGTCGGCGGCGTTGTCGACTCCCTGGCCGATGTCGGGCGACTGGCCGTGCAGCAGAACCTCGATCTTTGCCGTCTTCCAGTGGAAGCCGGCCTGCTCGTAGCCGATTTCGCGGATCGCCTTGCGGGCGACCGACTTGAACTTGGCCGGGTTGACGACCGAATGCCCGGCGGCGTCCTTGAGGATGTTGCCGGCTTTGTCCCGCTTCAGCAGAGTATCGGGAACCCTTACTTCGCCGGCGATGACGACGCGGTTGGTGGTTGCGAGCGTCTCGCAGGCGACGCGGACTTTCCATGGGTCCATGCCGGTCTTCTTGGCTTCGCGATAGACCAGATCGACGATCTCGTCCGAGATGCGGTCACAGACTTTATCGGGATGACCCTCGGCCACGGATTCCGAGGTGAAGAAGTAGTTCTGCCGCGTCACGGGTGTCCCCTCTTGAAAAAACGATCGGCAGGGCTGCCGATTTTGGCGCGCCACGTGTTAACGGTGCCGGGCGCCGCTCGTCAAGCGGTGCCGCGGTTCTGGCATGAGTGCCGCAGCAATATATCTTGTACCACCGGCGGCTTGGCGCCGCCGGCAGTCGAGCCTCTGGGCTACTCGGGCCAGGGGATTACTGGGGCCAATGGGTCAATCGACCCACCGAATCACTCGGCATCTTCGGCAGAAAGGGACTTCACAAGGTCGATAATCCGGCGGCGCACCTTCACATCCGCGATCTTGACGAACGCGCGGTTGAGCTGAAGCCCTTCCGGACTGCCGCAGAATTCGACGGCGAAAGCCATCGAAGTGTCCTCGGCAAATCCTCTATTACCCACCGGCTCCTGCCCTGGCGCATCCTCGAAAAAGAAGGCGACAGGCACGCTGAGTATCGAGGCTATTGCCTGCAGACGGCTGGCGCCGACGCGGTTCGTTCCTTTTTCATATTTTTGGATCTGCTGAAACGTAATACCGAGATTTTCACCAAGCTTTTCCTGGCTCATTCCAAGCATATTGCGCCGAAGGCGGACGCGACTTCCGACATGGATGTCGATCGGATTCGGTTTCTTCTTGTTTTCTTCTGTCATTTTTTCCTCGCCGAATTTTTCCGGCCTTTTCTATTTTTCTCGCCCAAACGAAGCCGGAGCCAACTGCCCCAACAGAAACACCAACCGACTTCGAGAAAATTAGGCGGTAACAGTATGAGTTTCTAATGTGTCGACTGTCAATTCACCCGTAGCCGTTGCCTTACGTTCAAGCTGAAGGCGATTGCGGCAAACACCAACATGATCAGCATTCCGTTAATGCGCCGCCCCGCGGCGGAGATGAAGGCTTGGCCGGAGATCGGCACCCGCACGTCGATGGCGCCACGTGCATCGACCGCCAATGCGTCGACGATGCGTCCCCGCGTATCGACAACGGCGGAAATGCCGTTGTTGGCGGCGCGCAACAGCGGCAATCCGTTTTCCACCGCGCGAATCTGAGCCTGCCTGAAATGCTGGTACGGCCCAGGCGTGTCGCCGAACCATGCGTCGTTGGTGACGTTTACAATAAGCTGGGATGACGTTGCGTCAACAGCCACAAGATCAGGAAAGATCACCTCGTAGCAAATAAACGGCAAGGCGCTGATGCCGCCGGGCAGAGCGATCGGATGGCGCTCGTTGCCGGCGGCGAAGTTCATCGGCCCGGCGACGAGCTGTCCGATGCCGAAGCGGCTGAGCAGACCGGAAAACGGCAGATACTCGCCGAACGGCACCAGATGGACCTTGTCGACGGCATCAGCGATTTCGCCCTTGTCATCGATCGCCACCACCGAATTGTAGTAGCGGCTGTCGGCATCCGCCCCGGATCCGCGCTCCTCGCGCACGACGCCGGCAATCAGCATCTGACCAGGCTGCAGCATGTCGCCGAGCGCGGTCAGAGCGTCCGGACGCTCGGTGAACAGGAAGGGTACCGAGGTCTCCGGCCACAGGATCAACTGCGGTTTGTTATTGCCGGGATCGGGCGCTGCGGCCGACAGGCCCATCATCGTGGCGAAGATGCGGTCGCGCACCGAGGCGTCCCATTTTTCGCTGAGGTCGACATCCGGTTGTACGATACGGACATCGAGAGTGCGGGTTGCCGGCTTGTCGGGGGTCGCGAGCCTGACATAGCCGAAGCCAGCATGGGCGGCGACGAGAATGGCAAGCAGGACCACACCGAGACGGACATGCCGGCGTGCTGCAAGCAAGGCCGGCATGGCGAAGACAAATACCGCCAGCGCGTTCATGCCGACCATGCCGGTCACCGACACGCTTTGCATCAACAGCGGCACGGGCATCGCCGCATAACCGACGGCATTCCAGGGAAAGCCGGTGAACAGGAAGCCGCGCAGCCATTCCGTCAGGCCAAAAGCAAAGGCAAGGGCGGCAATGCGGCCAATGTCGTTGGTCCATAACAGCCGCGCGACGACGGTGGCGAGGCCGTAGAAAAATGCCAGCGCCAAGGGAATGCCGACGACCGCGAAGGGTAAGGCCCAGGCGAAACTGTCGGCCTCGACCAGAAGCGCCTCGCCTATCCACCACAGGCCGGCGAGGAAATAGCCGAAGCCGAACCACCAGCCAATGGCAAAGGCCGGCCGCAGGCGCCTGAGCCAGCCGTCGGAAGCCTCGCCGGTGGCGCCGTCGAGCAGCCAGACCAGCAGTGGAAACGAGACGAAACAGACGGCGAAGAAATCGTAAGGCGCCTGGGCGAGCACCGCCAGCGCCCCGGCAAGAAACGCCACCAGCGCGCGCCGCCAGCCCCAAAGCAGAATTATCCGGCCGGCAAGGCGCTCCATACAGACTTCCCAGGTCGCGCGAATCAAGAGCCAAGATTTATCAGATTTATTGAAACGCGAACCGGCCGATCGCTGCGCTATCGGTGCCATCCCTCGATGGTTAGCCCGCTCAGTTGCTCGGCCTCCTCGCGCGGCACGGTGCGCAAGGTCTGGGAGAAGGTCCAGACATGGCCTTCGGGGTCGCGCGCCCGATACTGCCGTTCGCCGTAGAAATGGTCGGCAGGCTCCTCGACGATTTGGGCTCCAGCCGCCATTGCCCGCTCACAATGCACGTCCAGGCCGTCTTTCAGACGCACACAGACCGACTGAGTGTTCTTGCCGCCGACGCTTACCGGACTGGCAATATGATCGGCCCATTCGGAATCGACGATGATGTAGCCGTCGCCAAAACGCATTTCGGCATGGACCAGCCGTCCGTCGGCATCGCTGACCACATGCTCGGCTCGAAGCCGAAGGCCGTTTCGAGCCATTTCAATGCGGCTCGCGGGTCCTTGTAGAAGACACCGGAGCCAAAGGTTGAGTGCTTGAAGGGATCGTCGATCGTCATGTACCGAGCGACGTTCTGCACTAGGCCTGCTCGGTGCGAGCGGTAGCGCGGCGGCGACGCTCGCCCTTCTGGTTCTGGACGATGCGCACCCGCTTGACGCGGCGCGGATCGGCGTCGAGCACGTGGAATTCGAAGCCGGGGATGGCTTGCACAACCTCACCACGCGCGGGCACGCGGCCCAGCGTGTTGAAGATCATGCCGCCGATCGTGTCGACATACTCGCCATGCTCGCCGGCGGTAAAGTCCTCGCCGATCATCTTGGCGACCTCGTCGATCTCGGCCTTGCCGTCGACGACGAACACGCCCTCGCCGGTCTGGGTGATCAGCGGCTCGTCCTCGTCATGCTCGTCCTCGATATCGCCGACGACCATCTCGACGATGTCTTCCAGCGAGGCGAGACCATCGGTGCCGCCATATTCGTCGATGACCAGCGCCATCTGGGTTCGCGTCGTCTGCATATGGCCCATCAGGTCGGAGGCAAGCATCGAGGGCGGCACGAAAAGCACCGGGCGGATCAGATTGAGGTCGCCGATGGTGCGGCCGAGATCGACCTGGGCGAGGTCGAGAAGCGTCGTTGCCGGCGTCTTCCTGGATGTTCTGCCCTTCTTGACGCGGGCAACCTTGGTGATGTGGGCTAGCACGTCGCGGATGTGAACCATGCCGCGCGGATCGTCGAGTGTCTCGGAATAGACCGGCATGCGGGAATGGCCGGACTGCTCGAACAGACCGAGCAGATCGCCCAACGTCGTGGTGATCTCGACGGCCTCAATATCGGCGCGCGGCACCATGACGTCCTCGACGCGTACCTCGCGCAGGCGCAATATGTTGTTGAGCATGGCGCGTTCGCCAGGCGAGAAAGACCCGGCATCGCTGGTCGTCTCGGCAAGCGCGCCGGCGATTTCCTCGCGCAGGCTGGTGCCGTTCCGCTGCCTGAAAAGGCCCAAGACGCGGTCGAACAGGGACGGACCGGCAGGCGATGGCTCGCTGGCAATACTACCAGAAGCGAGGCTGCCGGAACTGGGACTCGGACTCGATCCCTCTTCCGTCGTATCGGAAGGCTTTGTCGCACTGCCAGCCTCGGGGCGGGCGGCAGTTTCTGGTTTGTCGTTCATCGTCGTCCGGTCAATTGGTCTTTTGTCATTACGTGTAGGGATCGGGAATGGCAAGCCTTGCGAGCGCTGAGCGCTCGATGGCTTCCATCTCCTCGGCCTCTGCATCGGTCTCGTGATCGTAGCCCAGCAAATGCAGCAGGCCGTGGATGACGAGATGGGTGATATGGTTCTCGAAGGGCTTGTCTTCCAGGGCTGCTTCGCGCGCCACCGTCTCGGCGGCCAGCACGATGTCACCCAGCATGGGCGGCAGCTTGCCACCCCTGGGGAACGGAAAAGCCGGGAAAGACAAGACGTTGGTCGCCTTGTCCTTGCCGCGCCAGCCGACATTGAGGGTACGGATATGGGCATCGTCGGAAAAGACGATGCTGAGTTCGGAAGGACCGGCAGCAGCGGTTTCGGCAAAGGCAGCCGACACGGCGCGATCGACCAGACGCGTCAGCGCCGCCTCATCGGGCCAGTCGCCGGCCTCGACCGACATATCGATCTCGACGGGAACCGAACTGTCCCCGCCGCCAGGTCTTATGTCTTCAGGCATGAGCCCGCATCGTCACATCAGCTCTCGGCGCCGAGGCCGCGTGCCAGCTTGGCGTCGCGGTCATAGGCCCTGACGATTTCGGCCACCAGCGGGTGGCGCACAACGTCGACATCGTTGAAGCGCACGGTTACCGCGCCGGCCACGCCGTCAAGGACACGCAAGGCTTCGACGAGGCCCGACTTGGTGCTTGGAGGCAGATCGATCTGCGTCGGATCGCCGGTGACGATCATGCGCGAATTCTCGCCGAGGCGGGTCAAAAACATCTTCATCTGCATCGGCGTGGTGTTCTGCGCCTCGTCGAGGATGACGGCGGCATGCGCCAGCGTGCGGCCGCGCATGAAGGCCAGCGGCGCGATTTCGATGACCTCGGCAGCGATAGCACGTTCGACCTTGTCGGCCGGCATCATGTCGTAGAGCGCGTCATAGAGGGGCCGCAGGTACGGATCGACCTTTTCCTTCATATCGCCGGGCAGAAAACCCAGCCGCTCGCCGGCCTCGACCGCTGGGCGTGACAGGATGATGCGCTCGACCATGCCGCGTTCGAGCAGCATCGCCGCATGCGCCACCGCCAGATAGGTCTTGCCGGTGCCGGCGGGGCCAATGCCGAAGACAAGTTCCGAACGCTCCAGCGCCCGCATATAGGCGTCCTGGTTGAGCGAACGGGCATAGATCGTCTTCTTGCGGGTGGAGATCTGGGCGGCCGAAACCTTGCCCTTGCGTTCCAGCGTCGGCAGCGTCAGCTGGTCGTCGGCGGCAATCGCCATGCGCACGGCGCCATCGACGTCGGACTGGCCGATATCGGTGCCCTTCTGGAGAATGCCGTAGAGATTGTCGAGCGCGCGGCGCGCCTGCTCGGCCGCCGAGGCCGAGCCCTTGATGGTCAACTGGTTGCCGCGCGAGCGGATGTCGACGCCGAGCTTCTGCTCAAGCCGGGCCAAATTCTCGTCGAACTGACCGTACAGGGCGCTGGCAAGCTTGTTGTTGTCGAAAGTCAGAACGATGTGCGCCATGTCAGAGGCCCCGGATGTCTGGTTCTGGGGCAGAGTCTTCACTTCAGCAGCGCTCAACCGTCTCTCCTCATCTGCCGAGGCCATCAAGCCAACTCGGCGAACAGGCTATTGTAGCCCGTCTTCGTGATTCGCACCCGGATAATGTCACCGATTTCCCCGGCCTTTTCATCAACAATAACCGGCTGCAGCCAGGGCGAGCGGCCGACCTTCTGGCCGGCCTGACGTCCGGGCTTCTCGATCAGCGTGTCGATGGTGCTGCCGAGCAGGCTCAGGCCGAAATCCTGCTGTTGTTTCAGCAGCAGCGCCTGCAGGCGTTGCAGACGCTCGTCCTTGACCGCTTCCGGCACGTGATCGGGCATATCGGCGCCCGGCGTGCCGGGACGCGGCGAATATTTGAACGAGAAGGCCGAGGCGTAGTTCACCTGGCGCACCAGACCCATCGTCGCCTCGAAATCCGCCTCGGTTTCGCCGGGGAAGCCGACGATGAAGTCACCGGACAGCGCGATGTCGCCGCGGGCCGCGCGGATGCGCTCGAGCAGCGCCAGATAGTCCTTGGCCGTGTGCCTGCGGTTCATCGCCTTGAGGATGCGGTCTGACCCGGATTGCACCGGCAGGTGCAGATAAGGCATCAAAGCCGGGAGATCGCGATGGGCAGCGATCAATTCGTCGTCCATGTCGCGCGGATGGCTGGTGGTGTAGCGCAGCCGCGCCAGGCCAGGAATTTCGGCCAGCCGGAACAGCAGGCGACCAAGCCCCCATTCCATGCCATCCTCACCATTGCCGTGCCATGCATTGACGTTCTGCCCCAGCAGCGTCACCTCGCGCACACCGGCATCGGCCAGCCGCTCGGCTTCGGCGACGATCTGCGCCACCGGCCGCGACACTTCCGAGCCCCTGGTATAGGGCACGACGCAGAAGGTGCAGAATTTGTCGCAGCCTTCCTGCACCGTGAGGAAGGCGGTGACGCCGCGCTTGATCATTTCGGCGCGCTTCGGCTGCGGCAGATGCTCGAACTTGTCCTCGATGGCGTATTCGGTCTCGACGATCTTCTCGCCGCCACGCACCCGGGCCAGCACATCGGGCAGCCGGTGATAGGTCTGCGGGCCGATGACCAGATCGACAGCAGGCGAACGGCGGATGATTTCCGCGCCTTCGGCCTGCGCGACGCAACCGGCGACGCCGATCAGCATTTCGCGCCCAACTGCTGCGCGTTCAGCCTTCATGTCGCGGATGCGGCCGAGCTCGGAATAGACCTTTTCCGCCGCCTTCTCCCTGATATGGCAGGTGTTGAGCAGCACCAGATCCGCGTCGGCGATGACATCGGTCGCGGTGTAGCCGTCGGCGGCCAGCGCATCGGTCATGCGCTGTGAGTCATAGACATTCATCTGGCAGCCATAGGTCTTGACGAAGACCTTTTTGGCCGGGGCGGACGCCGCAGCAGCGCTTTGCAAGGCGCTGTCGGTTTCGTTCCGCTCTATCGTGTTCAAATCCATCCGGCGGCTTCTAACGCCTTTCCGTGACAAAAAACAGACGATTCTCCGGCATCGGCCTGTAGGCGCTCGGCCTGCGCTAGCGGCTCGGTCGGGGATCGGCGAGCGCGGCCTGCATCATGGCGCGCACCTTGCTTTCCATCATCCTCGACGTTTCCTTGCGGTTCGAGCCCTTGGAAAAGGCGATGGGCTCGCCGAAATGCACCTCGACGTCAATGGCGCCTTCGGCCATCAGCACCTTGAGATGCGGCATCAGGTCCTGATCGCCGATCCAGGCAGCGAGCGGCCGGTGGCGACGGCCGAGAGGCACGCCGTGCACCCGCGTGTAGGCAATCGCCAGCGGCTGGATGAAGACCTGCTCGGCCGCGCCTTCCGAAATCGCCATCGAGGCGGCGCCGAACAAGGTGCTCTTGAACGGCAGGATGGTGTTGCCGTCGCCGGTAGAGCCCTCGGCAAACAGCACCATGGCGTCGCCCTTGGCCATGCGGCTGGCGATCTCGCTGGCCTGGTCGCCAGCTGTCCGCTTACGCTCGCGTTCGATGAAGACCGTACGCTGCAGTTTCGACAGCCAGCCGATCAGCGGCCATCCCTCCATGTCCGCCCGAGCGATGAAGGTCACATCGGCAAAGGAGCCCAGCACCATGATGTCGGTCCAGGAGATATGGTTCGAGGCGACCAGCAGCGGGCGCTGGCTGGACAGCGCACCTTTGACATGGATGCGCAGGCCGAGCGTCCGGACGATGAGGCTGTGCCAGGCCTTCAGAATGACCGTCTCACGCCAGATTCCAGTCTTCATCGACAGCAGCTGCAAAGGCACAAGGACCAGCGAACCGATGACAACGAGGCTCAGCGCCAGGAAAATCCTGATTTTTCCGATCATGCAGCTTGGCCCTGCCCCAAAACTTTGGCTAGCGAAGATCGCGGCGCATGACAAGCGCGCCGGTAGGACCATGTTCGGTCGAGCGGTAATAATTGGCGCGGTGGCCGACCTGGCGGAAGCCCAGCCGCCGGTAGAGGGCGATGGCAGCGACATTGGTCTCGTCGACCTCAAGGAACAGCGCCTCGGCGCGCTGCGCATGCAATTCGCGCAGTACGGCGTCCATCAATTGCCAGCCGAGCCCCTGGCGGCGATGCGAGCGCGCCACCGCCACGGTCAGAATCTCGCCCTCGCCGGCTGCAAGCCTGGCCAGCACGAAGCCGACCGGCGGCTTGGCGCCCTGGCCGATTTCGCGCGCGGCATAGCCGAACACGGTTTCCTGTTCGAGCAACGCGGCGAACTCGCCATCGGTCCAGGGCCGGACGAAATCCTCGCGGTGCAGCACCGACGCTGCCGGGCTGTCGGCGATGGTCAGCGGCTCGAGCGCATAGTCCCTGCGGCGCGGCTGGAGGAAAGGGATGCGCATCACTTTTCCTGCCTCAACAGGATGAACCCGGCCTGCGCCTTGGCATCGGCGCCGCGCAGATAGAGTGGCTTCGGCTTGTCGCCCTCGCCTTTTGCAGCGGCGAGCCGGGCGTAGACGGCAATGTCGGCGGTGGCAGCCGTCGGGCCGATATCGAAATCGCGACCGGCCGCGGCTGCGATCTGCACGGCGGCCGTGCCGGCAAGCACCGGACGATTGTCCGCCGCCATTCCCGCGGCTTGCGCAAGTGTGGTCACCGCCGGACCATAGCGCAAAATCGCTTCCGCATCGGAAAGCGCGGCATGGATTTCCTCGCGGCCGGCATCGAGAGCGGCCAGGACCGGGCGGCCGGGAAATGCCGCCCTCGCCTCGGCCGCCAGCGCCTCCAGTGTCGTTACCCCGATCGCCGGGATCTTCAGCGCCAGCGCCAGGCCGCGCGCCGCCGAGACGCCCACCCGCAGGCCGGTGAAGGAACCCGGACCGATGGAAACCGCAACGGCGCCAAGGCCGGCATAATCGGTGCCGTCCGCTTTCAGCGCTTCGTCAATGACAGCCATCAGGTGTTCGGCATGGCCTTTGCCGAGATCGAGTACCGAGCGGCCAAGTTCTCTGCCGCCCGATGCGTCATAGACACAAGCGGCGCAGAGATTGGCGGCACAGTCGATGGCGAGCAGTTTCATGGGCGACCGGTTCGAAAAACAGTCTCCCTCTGCCCGCCACGGCGCGCCGCCGCAAGAGCCAGCGCGTAAATTGTTAAGCGGCTTCGCTTCGGTGCAGGCCGGACGGCTTACGCCGCCGGCGCGATGCGCAGCATGTGGTTGTCCCAGACATAGTCGGGCTCGGAGCGCGTCGCGCCGCTGCCTTCGATGATTTCGCCGGCACCCGTGGTTGCCATGAAGCCCGGGCCGTCGGGCGCCAGGCCGCAGACCTCGACCAGCGCCTTGGTGGCGACGATCTTGCCGCTGGCGGCGTCGATGACGGCCAGCGAATTGCCTTCCGGCGAAGACACCGCGACCGTGCCGGCAATCGGGTTGGCGGCGACCGAGCCGATGTAATTCCGGAAGCCGGATAGCACGTCCTGCGGCATGTCGAGCAGCTGCAGCCCCTTGCCGCGCGTGGCGCGGCCGACCAGCGGTGGCCGCTCGGTGCCCGGCCCGCGGTACTGGCAGCCGAACCAGATGGTGCCTGTGGGGTCGGCATCCATGTGGCGAATCGACAGCTGGTGCAGAGCCGGCGGCAGTTCGTGCTTTTCGATGAGATCGCCGGTTGTGCGATCGACCAGCACATAGGACGGCTTCATGGTGGCGATGTTGAGCTCGGCGCGGCCATAGTCGGGATGGGTCTCGATGCCGCCATTGGCGATGGCGATCGTCCGGCCGTCTCCGAGCAGCAAGAGCTCATGCGGCCCCATGCCATAGGTCGGAAACTCGCCGATGCGGCTGAACTTGGCCCGTGCGTCGTAGATCCCGACCACGCCGGCGGCATTGTCGAAATTGTTTTCGGTGGCGTAAAGCAGCGCGCCGTCGGTGGAAAACACACCGTGGCCGAAGAAATGCCGACCGGTGATGCTGGCGATGGTCAGCGGCGGCTCGCGGCCGGCATGGTCGAAGACCACGGCGAAGGTGCCGGGTTGCCGGGCGAAGACCACGGAGCGCTTCGAGACCGGATCGAAGGTGACGTCGTGGCCACGGTCGGGCAGGTCGATCGCATGCAATACTTTTCCGGCTTCCGACAACACAGCGGCGCCAAAGCTGCCGTCGCGCTTGACGAAGGCGGTGGCAAAGACGGCATCGGCGGCAAGCGTGTCCGCCCAGGCCCGCGGCGCCATTGACGCGACCAAGCCGGCGCCGGCAGCCCTGAGAAAATTGCGGCGGTCGATCAGTGGCGTCCTCATGATCAGTCTCCGTCGAGCGAGGAGAAGCCGGCGGTCAGGCCGAACTCGGCGGTCAGCCTGGTGCCGATCAGGCCCGACAGGCTGGAGGTGATCAGCGCGAAATGCTCGAGTTTTCCGCGCTCCGCGGGATCGGCCAGCGTCTTGTCGATCGGACCCTGGATGGATTTGGCAGTGGCAACGCCATTGATGAGCTGGATATGGATGGATTCCGCCATCCATCTGCTATCCTCGGGCAGCGCGTCGCCGAGCTTCGAGGCCTGGAACAGCGCATCAATGCCGGAGAGGTTGCCGGCTAATGACAGGCCGGTGTTTTGCGACCGCCAGTAGATCGCCTGCCTTGGCTTGTCAGCCTCCGGCTTGGCGCCGAAAAAACCTTTGAGGCGCACGTCGCGGACCATTTCCAGCTCGTTGATGAAGACGCCGACCAGTTCGGTCACCGCTTCGGTGCCGTCGCGGTAAAGCGCATTGTCGGGTCCGGGATTAGCCCACAAGGCTGCAAAACCGTCCGGTTTTTTCCAGGCCGCGTCGACATCGGCCGCCATGGTCTCGATGTTCTTGGCGACTGCCGCGCCATAGGCGCAGCGATAGGGCTCGTCCTTGCCGACGAGCGTCTCGGCGCCGTCGCCGTAAAGCACGAACTCCAGCGCCCCTAATCCCTGCATCGCGACACTCTTGCCCGCCAGCTGCGCCGGATCGGTGGCGGTCGGATCCTTGCCGGCCAGCGCCGCCTGCACCTGCTTCAGGCCGATGCTCTTTCGGTCCGGCCAGTAGAGCATGCGCTCCAGCCGGTTGTTCTCCTTGATTGGCCCGAAGCCGATGATTTCAGCCGACGACCAGGCTGCGACCGTGGCCGAGAATCCGGCATGCGCGGCATCGAGGTTGCCCTGCGACGGCGCCTGGCAGAGCGCGTCCATGGCCTTCGCCAAGGTGCCGGCATGGCCATGCAGGCTGGCATAGGCGGGGCGGACAAATCCGTCGATCGCTCTTTGAATGACATCGGAGGCTTTCACCGAGGCCGATGCCGGGGACGCACCGAACAGAGCCAATGGGAGGAGTAGAACAGGCAAAACCCGCTTGAGCATCAGAATGACTCCAGGAATTTGATGAGAGCATCGCGGTCGGCCGTATTGGCGGCGGCAAAGCGATCGCGCGCCTTCTGCCCCTCGCCGCCATGCCACAGGATCGCTTCGGTAAGCGTGCGCGCACGCCCGTCATGCAGGAAGAAAGCGTTGCCGTTGACGGTCTTTGTCAGGCCGATGCCCCATAGCGGCGGGGTGCGCCATTCACTGCCCGTGGCATCGCCCACCGCCTGGCCGTCGGCAAGGCCAGGCCCCATGTCGTGCAGCAGAAAGTCGGAATAGGGCCAGATCAGTTGGAACGCCTGCGCCTTGTTCCCGCGCATGGTGACGAATTTCGGCGTATGACAGGCAATGCAGCCCATCTCGTAGAACAGCTTCTTGCCGGCGAGCACGGCGGGTGCGCCGACATCGCGCCGCGCCGGCACGGCCAGGTTCTGCGAATAGAAGGTGACGAGGTCCATCACCGGTGGTGGCGCCTCGACCGGGCCGAGCCGCTTCTGCACGCCATTGGGCATGTCGAGGCAGGCCTTTTCTGCGGCGGTGCAATCGCCCCAGTGACTGGGCTCTTCCGGCGTCGAAATGCCGATGTCGCCGGCAAAGGCGTCCGCCGCCTGCTGGGGGATCGATGCGGTCTGCGCCTTCCAACCGAAGCGGCCAAGCGTCAGTTGCCCGCTGCTGAGGTCACGCACCATGTTGGGCTTGCCGGAAATGCCGTCGCGGTCGTCGGGATCGGCATGGGCAAGGATGTCGGCCGGCGCGATCTGTTCGATCAGGCCAAGGCCGATCATGGGCGGGGTCAGACGTGGCGACAGCGTGGTGCGCGGGTCAAGCGGGCCGTAGCCAAGCCCGTCGACCGAATAGCTCGGCTTGCGCAGCGAAACGATGCTACCGTCGCCGAGCGTGACCTTTTCCTCGCGATAATCGACATACATGCGGCCTTCGCCCTTGAGGCCGGGCACCGCCAGTTCCTGCAACTGCGCGCCGTAGACCGGATCGGGGAAGTTCAGCACCTTGTGCGCGGCGATCTCGGTCTTTTCCTCGGCCGTGCTCGCATCGCGCGCCAGCCGCAGGAACATCGACGTGGTGCGGCTGTCGGCGGCCGGCGGGCGGCCGCGGCCATCCTTCAAATGGCAATTCTGGCAGGCGCGCTCGTTGAACAGGGGTCCGAGACCGTCCGAGGCCTGGGTCGAGGATGGCGACGACACCCAGTTCTTGCGGAAAAGCGCATTGCCGAGCTTGAAATTGCCCTGTTCCTCGAAGGTGATGTTTTCAGACGGTTGCGAGAAGGCGTCGCGGTCGACCTGCTTGCGCGACGTGCCGGCGCCGCCTTGCATCGTTTCGAAGGATTCGGGCTTGGAGAAATCATGGGTTGGCCTGGTAACGGCAAGGACGCGGGACCGGTCCTTCGGCGTCAGGTCGGTGCGGCTCGTGGCGAGGCCGACCGGTTCCGACGATCCGGCCAGGGCCGGGGCCAAAATTGCCGCCAGGATTACAACCGAAAGCCCACGAAACGCCTGGCATCGCGGGTTTTTGAGGAGCAGCGGGCCGTTAGCCCGCCCCAAGCGGCGCAGAATATCTAGGGGGCGCCGCATTCCTGCATGGTCCTATTCCGCCTCGTCCGCCGATGCGGCGTTGAGCTGGCCGTATTTTTCCTCGCCGATCGAGGCAAGGAGGTCGAGCTGCGTCTCGAGGAAGTCGATGTGACCTTCCTCATCCGCCAGCAATTCCTCGAACAGCTTCATCGTCACGTAGTCGCCGGCTTCGTTGCAGATCTCGCGCGAACGCTTGTAGGCGGTGCGTGCGTCATATTCGCCGGCGAGATCGGATTCGAGCACTTCCTTGACGTTCTGGCCGATGCGCAACGGCGCCACGGACTGCAAATTGGGATGCCCTTCGAGGAAGATGATACGGGCCACCAGCCGGTCGGCATGGTGCATCTCCTCGATCGATTCGGCGCGTTCCTTCTTTGCCAGCTTGGCATATCCCCAATCTTCGAGCAGGCGGAAATGCACCCAGTATTGATTGACGGCGCCAAGCTCCAGGAACAGAGCCTCGTTAAGCCGCTCGATGATCTGCGGTTCGCCTTTCATGGATTCTGCTCCCATATTGGACGCGCAGGCCTCTGACGCGATCCAGGTGTGAAACGATGTCCACGCCGCTCGCCTCCGAACGGGTGTGGTAATTTTCGGTGACCCGAATGATCGTTTCGACCACATTTGGGAAGCAGCCGCAACAGCGACCGCGCTTTTGCATCGTGTGATAGACCTTCGCCGGCACGATCAGTTGCCAGGGGTCCTGATCCAGCAGATCGACGATCGTCTGCTCAATCTCCTTTTCGGTGATGATGTTGCAATGGCAGATCAGCATGGATTGGCTCTGGCTGACGGCGCCCCTCCGCGCCGTTTGGCTGGTGGTTGGTTGGGGTGCTACTTGAACACCTTGTCCGGTGCGTCGAGGCTGTCGGACCCCTCGAAGGCTATGTTGTTCAGCTTCAGCGCGCCGACGGCGCGTTCGATCGACTTGGTCTGGTCGACCAGCGCGTCGATTGCCGCCTGCACGGTAGCATTGCCTTCGGTGTTGCCCTCGGCGATCTGCTGGTCGTAGGCCTCGCCGGCCACTCCCCGCGCCTTGATCGCCTCCATCTTGGCGACCGAGACATCGAGCTTGTCGGACAGTTCCTTGTCGATCGCCGGATCGGCCGCCTTGACCATATCGTGCACCGACGGGCCTGAAACGACGGTGCCGTCGATGCGCGTGTAGCTGGCGAGATAGGCGGCGCGGATGCCGATAGCGTCATAGAGATGCGAGTTGTAGGTATTATCCGAGAAGCAGTCGTGCTCCTCTTCGGGATCGTGCAGCAGCAGGCCGAGTTTCATGCGCTCCCCGGCCAGTTCGCCGTAGGACAGCGAGCCCATGCCGGTGAAGATCACCGAGATAGCGGTGTTCGGCTGGCCATCGACGAGGTTCTTGCGGGCGGCGCCGTCTTCCTTCCAGTTGCCGACCATCTCCTGCAGGTCGGAGACCAGAAGATCGCTGGCCGACTTCAGATACTCGGCCCGGCGATCGCAATTGCCGCCGGTGCAGTTCTTGAGGTCGTAGTCGGTGTACGGACGCTCGCCGGCGCCCGGGCCGGTGCCGTGCAAATCCTGGCCCCAGAGCAGGAATTCGATGGCGTGATAACCGGTGGCGACATTGGCCTCGATGCCGCCGGCCTCCTGCAGCGTGCCGGAGAGGAATTCCGGCGTCAGCCTGGAGGCGTCGACCTTCTTGCCGTTGATGTCGATTTCCTTGTTGGCGATGACATTGGCGGTGTAGAGCGCGTTGGCGTCGGACTCGGTGCCGTAGCTCTTGGCGACGTAGTCGATCAGCCCTTCGTCCAGCGGCCAGGAGTTCACCTTGCCTTCCCAGTCGTCGACGATCTTGTTGCCGAAGCGGTAGACCTCGGTCTGCTGGTAGGGCACGCGCGACGCCTTCCAGGCATCGCGGGCGGCATTCAGCGTGTCCGCCGACGGGTTGGCAAGCAGCGCGTCGACAGCCTTGTCGAGCGCCTGCGCCGTGGTCAGCGAATCCTCGTACTTGGCCAGCGCGATGTCGGAATAGGTCTTGATGACCGCCTTGGCATCGATCTCCGCCGCCTTGGCCGGCAGAATGAAAACCGCCGCCGTCAACATTGCCGTGGCACCGATCGCAGCCAGCCTGCCGCCATATCGCGCTGTCATCATCATTCTCCAGTTCAAAGGGGATTCGGTAAAAGGCGCACGTGCCAAACGGTGCCGGGACATAGGCATGCCGTAGGACACCACAGATGCCGCGCCATTGCGCGGCTCACGGAAGAAAGACACCAAATGCCTCCAATCGAACGGGTTCAAGGCCCAAACATCAAAGGGGTGCGCTGACGCGCGAGCCTCCATAAAACGATGGCGAGGCCGGAAGTCAACTGGTCAACCCTAGAAAATTCAATTGAAACAACAGTTTAGAATTATTCTAAACTGGGACTGTCAACTTTCAATCGTATAGCCAGCAGCCAAGGTGAGAGACGCCGCGATTGACAAGCGACCGTTCCGGGTGCGACCCGGACCGGGGCTCTTGCGACGGCGGCAGACAATCGCCATCTGGCGGAACGGCTCACAATCAAAACATGATGTCGTCCGAAAACCGCTTCACACTTTTCGGCATCATGCTCCAGATTTGAAACAGGAATTCGGGTTGCGATGAAGAACGGGGTCGTCATTGTCGGTGCGGGTCATGCGGGCGTGCAAGCGGCCGCCAGCCTGCGCGAGGAAGGCTATGACGGGCCTGTCATACTGATCGGCGACGAAACCGATCTGCCCTATCACAAGCCACCGCTGTCGAAGACCTTCATCAAGGACGCCGATGCCAAGCCGCAACCCTTGCGCGGCGAGGCCTTTTACACCGGCAGCGCCATCGACTTCAGGCCGGGCGTCCGAATCGACAGCATCGATACGGCAGGCCGCAAGCTGGACATAGCAGGCGGCGGCGTGCTGCCGTTCGACCGGCTCATCCTGGCCACCGGTTCGCGGCCGCGGCTCCTGCCGCTGCCGGGCGCCGACCTCTCGGGCGTGCTGTCGCTGCGCTCGATCGCCGATGCGCGGCTGATCCGCCAGCTCAGCGCCCAAAGCGAAGACGTGGTCATCCTCGGCGGCGGCTTCATCGGGCTGGAGATCGCGGCTACGCTGAGGGCCGCCGGCCGCAACGTCACCCTGGTCGAGGCTGTCGACCGGCTGCTTGGCCGCGCCGTGGCGCCGGTGGTGGCGAGCCATGTCCGCCAACGGCTGGAGGCGATCGGCGTGCGTATCCTCACCGGCACCACCATTGCCAGGCTGGAAGGGGAAAACGGCCATGTCTGCGCTGCCATCACCTCCACCGGCGAAAGGCTGCCCGCGCGCATGGTCATCGTCGGCATCGGCGCCGTGCCGAATGTCGAACTTGCTCAGGCTGCCGGACTGACTGTCGCCAATGGCATCCGCGTCGACCAACAGATGCGCACCTCAGTGCCTGATATTCTGGCCATCGGCGACGCCGCTTCCTACCGCCACTGGTCGACCGGCGGCGACGTGCGGCTGGAATCGGTGCAGAACGCCACCGACCAGGCGCGGCTTGCCGCACGCACGATCACCGGCCATACGGACGCCTATGCGGCGGTGCCGTGGTTCTGGTCTGACATCGGCGACATGAAACTGCAGATGGTCGGGCTGACCTCGGGCGGCGACAGCCATGTCGTGCTGGGCGACCTCGCTGAGAACAAGTTCTCGATCTACCACTATGCTGGAAGCCGGCTGCTCGGCATCGAATCCGTCAACAGGCCGGGCGACCATATGCTGGGCCGCAAGATGCTCGGGGCCGGGTTTTCGCCGATGGCGCAGACTGTTGCGGAAGGGCCTGATGGGCTGAAGGCGGCGCTGGCCGCGTTCCAGCAGGATGAGCCGGCACGGGCTGCGGGCTAGACGCACTTACCCTCCCCCTTGTGGGGAGGGTCGCTGCGAAGCGGGGTTGGGGTCGGCGCGAGGCCCCCCACCCGGACCTGCGGTCCGACCTCCCCACAAGGGGGAGGTAGGGTTTGCGCTAGGCAGCGCAGACTTCGCGGATCGAGCTTTCCAGAATGTCCAGCGCCTCGTTCATGACATTGTCCTGGATGGTGATCGGGGCGAGGAAACGGATGACGTTGCCGTAGACGCCGCAGGTCAGCAGGATCAGTCCCTTGTCGAGCGCCTTCAGCCGGATCGCATTGGCGATCTCGGCCGACGGCAGGCCCTTCTTGACGTCGTTGAACTCGACCGCGTTCATGAAGCCGAGACCCCTGATGTCGACAATCTCGGGCACATCGTCGCGGATCGACTGCAGCCGCTGTTTCAGCCGGGCGCCCAGCGTATTGGCGCGGTCGCACAGCTTTTCTTCCTCGATTACGTCGAGCACGGCGTGTGCTGCGGCGACACCGATCGGGCTGCCGCCATAGGTGCCGCCGAGCCCGCCAGGACCGGGCGCATCCATGATCTCGGCGCGGCCGGTGACCGCCGCCAGCGGGAAGCCGCCGGCCAGGCTTTTCGCCATGGTGGTAATGTCGGCCGCGACCTCATGATGATCCATGGCGAACATCTTGCCGGTGCGGGCAAAGCCGGTCTGCACCTCATCGGCGATCAGCAGCATGCCGTGCTGGTCGCAGAGCTTGCGCAGCGCCGTCAGGAATTCGCGCGGCGCGTCGTAGAAGCCGCCCTCGCCCTGGACCGGCTCGATGATGATGGCGGCAACGCGAGCCGGATCGACATCGGCCTTGAACAGTTTGTCGAGTGCAGCCAGCGAATCGGCTGTAGACACGCCGTGCAGCGGCACCGGAAACGGCGCGTGGTAGACGTCGCCCGGCATGGCGCCGAAGCCGACCTTGTAGGGCACGACCTTGCCGGTCAGCGCCATGCCCATGAAGGTGCGGCCGTGGAAGCCGCCGGCAAAGGCGATGACGGCTTGGCGGCCAGTGGCGTTGCGGGCGATCTTGATGGCGTTCTCGACGGCTTCAGCGCCCGTGGTGACGAAGATGGTCTTCTTCTCGAACTTGCCGGGCAGCATGCCGTTCAGCCGTTCGGCCAGCCGCACATAGCTCTCATAGGGCACGACCTGGTGGCAGGTATGGGTGAAGCGGTCGAGCTGTGCCTTGACCGCCTCGATCACCCTGGGATGGCGGTGGCCGGTGTTGACGACGGCGATGCCCGAGGAGAAATCGATGTATCGGCGGCCTTCTACATCCCAGATCTCCGAATTCTCGGCGCGGTCGGCATAGATCTGCGTTGTCATGCCGACGCCGCGCGAGATCGACTGGTTCTTGCGCTCGGAAATGGCTGCGTTCTTCATTTCGTCCCTCATTGGGCCGACGCCCGTTCTCGTTAGATGAATGCCAAGGCCTCTTCTGACCTTATTTCACGTTTTCCTCAAGTTGGCACCGCCGCCGGGCGATTGGGCCTGTCGTCGATGCGGGCCACTTCGACAGACCGGTCTTAACCAGCCGACCGATACACGTACGGGGCAGTCCGTGACAGCTCACCCGTCACCGGGAACGGCGAAGCGATCCCGCTCGCGGCAGCGGCGACTTCCGCTACGACCTCGAACAGCCGACGGTGTGGTGGCGCAACCGCATCCCGACGATCACCGTTCGCGCGGGCCTCGTTGGCGACGTGCTGCCGGCCACCGTCGTCAACGAATTGATGAAGCCGTCGGTCGACGCCTTCATCGCCAAACTGCCGCCCGCTATTCCGTTGCAACCGCCGGCTCGGTCGAAGAAAGCGCAAAAAGCCAGGGACAGATCGCAGCGGTGGTGCCGCTGATGCTGTTCGTGATGGCGACCATCCTGATGATCCAGTTGCAAAGTTTTCAGCGCCTGTTCCTGGTGGTGGCGGTGGCGCCGCTCGGCCTGATCGGCGTGGTCGCGGCCCTGGTGCCGAGCGGCGCACCGCTCGGCTTCGTCGCCATTCTGGGCGTCCTGGCGCTGATCGGCATCCTGATCCGCAACTCGGTGATCCTGATCGTGCAGATCAAGGATCTGGTGGCCGAGGGCCAAGACCGCTGGGAAGCCGTATCGAAGCGACCGAGCACCGCATGCGGCCGATCGCGCTGACGGCCGCGGCCGCCAGCCTGGCGCTGATCCCGATCGCGCGCGAAGTGTTCTGGGGCCCGATGGCCTACGCCATGATGGGCGGCATCATCGCCGGCACGGCGATCACGCTGCTATTCCTGCCGGCGCTTTATGTGACGTGGTTCAGGATCAAGGAGCCTAAGCAGGGGGACGAACCATCTGTTCCGGAGAACGGCGAACTGGCGCAAAGCTCGACTTAGCCCTGCTGCATCACTCGTTGTCGTTGGAGGGTACAGGGAGTGATTTAGCGCGCTGCCAGGGGGACAATTTTGAATCGCGCCAAGCATGCCAGCCTTTTGGCAAATCGGCCAATTCCAGGATGCTCTCATCCCGCTGAACCACATTCTGGAGGCTGACGAGCATTATCTCGGGTTCATCTCGATTTTTCTTGTCGCTGCTATGAAATTGCCAACTGCCACCCTCATCGTTGTGGTTATCGTCGTCATCAGCTTCGTGCACAACGTATGCGATCCAGTCACCACGTTTAAATATGCTTGTGTCCGACAACACCGCGACGTTGGGTGGGTCTTCGAACTTCCATTCCGCCATAGGAAACCCCAGATTCAAGCGGTCCGCACAAACCCCTCGCTCGCCCTCAACAGATTGCGCGTATAATCCTTCTCCACCCGATGCCCGATCAGCTGGCCCGCGGTGAGATTTTCCACCGCTTCGCCATTCTGCATCACCATCAGGCGCTCGCACATATGGGTGATGATGGCGAGGTCGTGGCTGACCATCAGGAAGGTCAGCTTGCGCCGCCGGCGAATTTCTTCGAGCAGGTTGAGCACTTCGGCCTGCACCGAAGCGTCGAGCGCCGATGTCGGTTCGTCGAGCAGCAGTATCGACGGTTCGAGGATGAGCGCCCGCGCGATCGCCACGCGCTGACGCTGACCTCCGGAGAGCTGGTGCGCGTAGCGGAAACGGAAACCGTTGCCTAATCCGACCTCGTCAAGGGCGCGCTGGATGCGTTGCTCGCCATCGGCAAAGCCGTGAATGGCGAGCGGTTCCTGTAGCAGGCGGTCGACGGTCTGACGCGGGTGCAGCGAACCATACGGGTCCTGGAAGACCATCTGCACTTCGCGATAAAAAGCCTTGTCGCGGCGCGCTCCCAGCGTCTTGCCATTGACCGTGATAGTACCGGATGCGACAGGCACCAGGCCGGCAATGGCTTTGAGCAGCGTCGACTTGCCGGAACCGCTCTCGCCGACCAGGCCGAAGGATTCGCCAGACTTCACCTCGAGGTTCGCCCCTTTCAGCGCGCGAAAACGGTCGAACACCACCTCCAGCCCTTCAATCAAAATGGCTGGCGTCATGCCGCCCACTCCGGCTTGCGGTCGAGCACCGGCAGCGGGTGGCGTTCGTAACCGATCCTGGGCATGCAGTTGAGCAGGCCGCGCGTGTAGGGATGCTGGGCGTCGCGCAGCTCCGACGCCTTGAGCTGCTCGACCACCTTGCCGGCATACATGACGATGACGCGGTCGCAGAAGGAGGCGACCAGCCGCAGATCGTGCGAGATGAAGATCAGGCCCATGCCGCGCTCACTGACCAAGCGGTCGAGGATGCCGAGCACATCGAGCTGCACGGTGACGTCGAGCGCCGAGGTCGGCTCGTCGGCGATCATCAGTTCCGGTCCGGCGATCAGCATCATTGCGATCATGGCGCGCTGGCCCATCCCGCCGGACACCTCGTGCGGATGCAGGTCGAAGACACGCGAGGGATCGCGGATCTGCACAGCTTCCAGCATGGCCAGCGCCCGCTCGCGCGCTTCGGCCTTGGAGACCTTTTCATGCGTGCGCAGCGTCTCGACGATCTGGCGGCCGATGCTCATCACGGGGTCGAGCGAATATTTCGGATCCTGCAGGATCATGGCGATGCGTTTGCCGCGCAGCGCCCGGCGCTGACGGGCCGGTATGGCCAGAAGGTCGATGCCGTCGAGGGCGAGCTTCTTGGCCGACACTAGCGCCTGCGGCGGCGTCAGGCCCATGATGGCGCGGCCGGTCTGCGACTTGCCGGAGCCGCTTTCGCCGACAATGCCCAGCCGCTCTCGGCCAAGCGAAAAAGTGACGCCGCGCACCGCCTGGATGAGGCCGGTCCGAGTCGGGAAGGTGACGCGCAGGTCGTCGACATCGAGAAGTGCACCGCTCATTGGTCACCACTCATTGATCGCCACTCCGGGGATCGAGCGCATCGCGCAGGCCGTCGCCAAGCAGGTTGAAGCCGAGGCTGACGATGAGGATGGCGAAGCCCGGCGCGCCGGCCACCCACCATTGGTCGAGCACGAAGCGGCGGCCGGACGCGATCATCGTGCCCCATTCCGGCAGCGGCGGCTGGGCGCCCAGGCCGAGGAAGCCGAGGCCGGCGGCGGTGAGGATGATGCCGGCCATATCGAGCGTCACCCGGATGATGAGCGAAGAGATGCAGAGCGGCATGATGTGGCGCAGCACGATGCGGAACGGAGAGGCGCCCATCAATTGCACCGCCTTGATGTAATCCGAATTGCGCACGGTCATCGTCTCGGCCCGCGCAATTCGGGCGTAAGGCGGCCACGAGGTGATGGCGATGGCCAGCACCGCGTTTTCGATGCCGGGGCCAAGGGCCGCGACAAAGGCCAGTGCCAGGATCAGCTTGGGGAAGGCGAGGAAGATGTCGGTAATGCGCATCAGAATGGCATCGGTCCAGCCGCCGGCATAGCCGGCGACGGTGCCGACCAAAAGGCCGATGGGGGCTGCGATGACAGCGACAAGAATGACGACATAGAGGGTCCAGCGCGAGCCAAAAAGAATGCGCGAATAGATATCGCGGCCGAGATCGTCGGTGCCGAACCAATGCGCCGCACTCGGCGCCAAAAGCCGGGCATTCTTGAGTTCGCCGATAGTCGGCGAATAGGGCGCCAGCACATCGGCAAAGGCGGCGACCAGCAGCAGCGCGATGATGATGAGCAGGCCGAGAAACGCCAGCCGGTTGGCGGAAAAGCGCCGCCAGGCGACATAGGCGCGGCCGAGCCTTGCCTGCATGCGCGAGGCCGGCCGATCGCTGAGCAGCCAATCGCGGCGCGTTTGGATTGCTTCGGCGCTCATCCTGTCTTCGTCCTCGGATCGAGCACCTTGTAGAGAACATCGGACAGGAGATTGATGCCGATGAACACCGAACCGATGACGATGGTGCCGCCGAGCACGGCGTTCATGTCGGCGTTCTGCAGCGAATTGGTGATGTAGAGGCCGATGCCGGGCCAGGAGAACACCGTCTCGGTCAGCACCGAACCTTCGAGCAGCCCGGCATAGGACAGCGCGATCACCGTGACCATCGGCACCGCGGCGTTGCGCAGCGCATGGCCCCAGATGATTCGCGTTTCAGACAGGCCCTTGGCGCGCGCGGCGACGATGTATTCCTGCGACAGCTCGTTCAGCATGAAGGAGCGCGTCATTCGGCTGATATAGGCGAGCGAGAAATAGCCCAGCAGCCCTGCCGGCAGGATGATGTGGCGGTAAGCGTCGTAGAAGACATCCCACTGGCCCTGCAGCGCGGCGTCGAGCAGGTAGAAGCCGGTGATCGGTGTGAATGTGTACTCGTAGACGATGTCGAGGCGGCCGGGAAAAGCTACCCATTGGAGCTTGGCGTAGAACAGGACAAGCCCCAGAAGCCCGATCCAGAAGATAGGCACGGAATAGCCAATCAGGCCGACAATGCGAACGATCTGGTCGATGAGACTGCCGCGTTTTACCGCTGCCAGCACGCCGAGCGGCACGCCGATCAACGAGCCTATCAGAGTGCCCAGCGTCGCCAGTTCGATCGTTGCCGGAAAGGCGCGGCGGATGTCGGTCATCACCGGATTGGTGGTCAGCACCGAGGTGCCGAAATCACCGTTCAGCGCATGCTTGAGATAGATATAGAATTGCTCGATCAACGGAAGATCGAGCCCCATCTCGCGGCGGGTGCGCTCGACGACATTGGCCGGTGCGCGGTCGCCGAGCACCGCCAGCACCGGATCGATCGGGATGACGCGGCCGATGAAAAAGGTCACCGCGAGCAGGCCGAGATAGGTGGTGACGGCGATGACCAGGAAGCGGCCGATCGCCAACAAGATAGCGACGGCGCGGGCGCTTCCCTGCCCCGCCGTCGCCTGGTTTTCAATCGCGCTCATCAGGGCGCGTCCGCCGGCGCTATTCCTTGGAGACCGGGCCGACGAAGTTGGTGTCGAAGCTCGGACCGAGCGCAAAGCCTTTCAGGTTTTTGCGCAGGCCTGCCACTTCCAATTGCTGGTGGATGATGACGAAGGGGCTGGTGTCGAGGATCGTCTTTTCAAGGCTCTTGTACATATCGGCGCGCTTGCCGGCATCCTTCTCCAGCAAGGCTGCTTCGGTCTGCTTTGTCAGGTCCGGGATGTCCCAGGCATTGCGCCAGGCCAGCGTCTTGGTCTTGCCTTCATCCGAATTGTCCGGGTTTGAGGCAAAGGTCTGGGCGTTGGAGTTCGGATCGAAATAGT
The DNA here is from genome assembly GCF_030323245.1 of Mesorhizobium sp. C372A. NCBI lineage: Bacteria > Pseudomonadati > Pseudomonadota > Alphaproteobacteria > Hyphomicrobiales > Phyllobacteriaceae > Mesorhizobium > Mesorhizobium sp. C372A. The sequence continues at coordinate 761,652 of NZ_CP100475.1, forward strand.
CCTGGCCCCACTGGCCGATATAGATGTCATGATTGCGGGCGCGGTATTTGGTCAGCGTCTGCTTGCCGTCGCCGGGGATAATTTCCAGCTTGATGCCGGCTTGGCCAAGCGTCTGCTGGATCGATTCCGCCATGCCGGTGGTCGGCTGTCCCGTGCGTACGTCCATGGTTACACTGAAGCCGTCGGCCAGGCCGGCCTTGGTCAGCAGTTCCTTGGCCTTGGCGACGTCGAACTTGAACGGATTTTCGTCCAGTTCGCCCAGAACGCCCTTGGGCAGGAAGGTCTGGTGAATCTCGCCAATGCCCTTGAGGATGGTCGTGCTCAGCGCATCGTAGTCGACCAGATATTTGAACGCCTGGCGAACCTCGGGCTTGGCGAGGTTCGGATTCTTCTGGTTGAGGCTGATATAATAGACCGTGCCCTTCGGCGCGCTGGTCGTGGTGAGATCGGCATTCTTGGCGATGGCGTCGAGATCGTTCGGCTCGAGGTTGCGGGCAACGTCGATGTCGCCTGCTTCGAGCGCCAGGCGCTGTGCCGAGCTTTCCTTCATGTTGCGGTAGATGACGCGGGCGAGCTTGGCCTTCTCGCCATTGTAATTGTCGTTGCGCTCGAGCACGACGACCTCATTGGCCCGCCATTCGCGCAGCTTGTAGGCGCCGGAGCCGGCATAACCGGTCTTCAGGAAGGCGTTGCCGAAATCGTTGTCCCATTTGTAGTCGGCACTCGGCGTCACCGCGGCGACATGTTCCTTGACCAGCTTTGCGTCGACGACCGAAGCGACCGTTGCCGACAGGCAGTTTAACACGAAGCTCGGCGCATAGGCCTTGTCGACGGTGAACTGGAAGGTGGTGTCGTCGACGGCCTTGGCCTTGTCGGCGACGTTGTCGCCGCTGATGCCGAACTGGTTGATGATGAATGCTGGCGGCTTGTCCAGCTTGATGGCGCGCTCGAAGGAATAGGCGACATCGCCGGCTGTCAGTGGATTGCCCGAAGCGAACTTTAGGCCGGGCTTGAGCTTGAACGTATAGACCAGGCCGTCGTCGGAGACGGTCCAGCTCTCGGCAAGGTCGCCCTTGACCTTGGAGGTGTCGCTGAGGTCGAGGCGGACCAGCAGATCATAGGTGTTGCCGGTGACTTCGGCGGTCGACAGTTCGAACGCCTCGCCCGGATCCATGGAGATGATGTCGTCGATGGCAAAACCTTCGACCAGCGTGTCGGCGGGGGTCACGGCAAAGGCCGGCGCGACGCCAATGAGCAGAGCGGACATGGCAGCACCTGCGAGCCAGACGCGCGAACGTAGAGCAAACTTTTCCATCATCATGATGATTGTTCCCTGTTTTGTTGATTGTTGACCCCGAGTTCCCGGCTCAGGGCTGCAGTAATCTTTTTCGCGGCCGGAGGACGACCGTTAGACCCCATACCGTGTTGATTTTTTTCCAGTTGGTCAACACCCTATCCGGCAGCCCTCCAACCGGCAACGGGCATTTTTGCGAGCCGGCATACTGGACCGGAATATGCTGTGCGCGTCGAAGCATGGGCGAGCCAATTGCAGCCGCCGATGGGGAAAAATCTGCTCTTTTCGGTGTTACTTGATGGCAGCAACCAGATCGGCGTCGGGGAAGCAGGTGGCGGGGCGGCCGTTCTTTTCCTGCCAGGAGCCGATCGAGCGGCGGGTCTTGAAGCCGGGCAGACCATCGGCGCTGCCGACATCGTAGCCCTTGGCCTCCAGCGCCCGTTGCAGCGCGGCGATGTCGGAACGTTGCAGGCCGCCGACCGCACCCCAGCTGCGGACAAAATCAGCATCGCCATGGGCGATGCGGTCAGCGCCATGGCCGATGAACAGGGCGTAGAGGTCGCTGGTGTTGTATTGCTTCAGCACGTAAAAATTCGGCGTGGCGATGAAGGCCGGACCGCTGCGTCCGGCCGGCATCAACAGGAACCCTTCCGCCTTCAGTTCGTTGGCCGGAAAGGCTTTGCCGCCGACGCGGCTGATTCCCATCGCCGCCCAGGTTGAGATCTTCTTGCCCTGGTCGGGACCTTCGAGCGAGCAGGAAACGCTTTCCGGAACCGTCACCTCGAAACCCCAGCCACGCCCCTTCACCCAGCCATAGTGGACGAGAAAATTGGCGATCGAGGCCAGCACGTCCGGCGTCGAATTCCAGATGTCCGGGTGCCCATCACCGTCGTAGTCGACGGCGTGCTTCAGGAACGAGGTCGGCATGAATTGCGGCTGGCCGAGCGCGCCGGCCCAGGACGATTTCATGGCGCCGACCGGCGCCAACCCATGCTCGACGATCTCGAGCGCCGCCAGCACCTCGGTGCGGAAGAAGTCCTTCTTGGTCGACATGAATGCCTTGGTGCCGAGCACCTCGAAGGCGTCGTAGGGCATTTTCGCCGCGCCGAAGCCGGTCTCGCGGCCCCAGATCGCCAACAGTATCTCGCCCGGGACACCGTAGCGCTTTTCGATCGCAGCCAGCGTCTTGGCGTTGGCCGCCTCGCGCGTGCGCGCACCTGACGTGACGGCGCGCACCGTCTTTTCGGCGAAATAGGCGCCGGGCGAACCGAACTCGGCCTGATGCTGTTTTTGCGGGGTTTTGGGTTTCTCGCCGGGCAGGACGAGGTCGGGCAATTTGAGGTTCGGCTTCACGCCGTCGAAAGCGGCGTCGAAAGTGGATTTGGAGATGCCTTTGGTCTGGGCTTGCGGCCAGAGATCGGTTTGCAGCCAGGCGCGGAACTGGTCATCGATTTTGGCAGCGGAGGCGGGGGCTACAAAAAGCAGGGCAACAAGGGATGCGAGGAGCGCAACGAGCGCCAATCCGAAAGATCCGCGTTCTGTCGCGCCCCCCTCTGTCCTGCCGGACATCTCCCCCTCAAGGGGGGAGATTGGCTGTCGCTTCGGTTTTCGCCAACCACCAGCGTTGAAAGAAGAATGCCGCCCGAGAAGCTGCTGATCTCCCCCCTTGAGGGGGAGATGTCCGGCAGGACAGAGGGGGGCCCGAAGGAATGCTGCCATCTCCGGAGCATCCCCGCCAATTGCGTCAAAACGCCGTCCGCGATCGCAACGCGGCTGCCAGCGTACCCTCATCCAGATAATCAAGCTCGCCGCCAACCGGCACGCCATGGGCAAGTCGTGTCACCTTGACCTCGAAGCCCGACAACTGGTCGGTGAGATAATGCGCCGTCGTCTGGCCCTCGACGGTGGCGTTGACGGCGAGGATCACCTCCTTCACCTCGCCGCCGGCGACGCGGTCGACCAGCGAGCGGACATTGAGCTGGTCGGGGCCGATGCCGTCGAGCGGCGACAGCGTGCCGCCGAGCACATGGTAGCGCACATTCATGGCCGCGGCCCGCTCCAGCGCCCAGAGGTCGGAGACATCCTCGACGACGATCAGCGTCGAGGCATCGCGGCGCGGATCGGTGCAGATCATGCAAGGGTCGGAGGTATCGACATTGCCGCAGGTCGTGCAGATGCGCACCTTGTCGGCGGCTTCAGCCATGGCGGCGGCGAGCGGCGACAAAAGCTGCTCCTTCTTCTTGATGAGGTGCAGTGCCGCACGCCTGGCCGAACGCGGCCCTAGCCCCGGGACCTTGGCCAGGAGCTGGATCAGGCGTTCGATCTCGGGACCGGCGATTCGCTTCGACATCGCACTGATCTAGGATTTTTCCGCGCGCTTTGAAACATGCGCATACGCACCGAGCCCGCCATGCTGCCATGGCGGGCTCGGAAACTGTTTTAGGCGTCAGTAGGCTGAGAGCGGCCGGGTTTGATCGACGATCATTGCGCCGATAGCGTCGGTGTTCTCAGGCGTCGACTGGAAGCCCATCGACGCTTCCTGCGTTGCCGATGGAACCGAGGTGATGTAGCGGGCGTTCAGCGTGCCGCCGAAACGCGAGGCATCGGGCTCGGCCATCGGCTCCTGCATCGCCACCTCCGTCTGCTTGGCGGCGACGCGGGCGCTCTTGGCGGGCGCCGCGGAAGCCGTCACATAGGTCTGCTCGGCCGGGGCACGTGTCGCCTTGGCTGCGCGAACCGCCGCGGCCTGCTTGGCCGGATCTGGACGGACAATGGTCTTCACCACCGGCTCGGCGTAGGCAACCTGCAACGGCGCTTCAGGCACAGGCGCGCGCGGCTGCGCCGAGGCAACCATGGTCGTGGATTCATCCGGCAGCGGCTGCCAGTTGCGACCGCGCTTCTCGTAGAAGGCGTTGCCGCCGGCAACCATGGTGTAATGCATGTTCTTGTAGGGGAACCTCAGTCCGGCGGTGTGGAAGTACATCGTGTTCTTCAGCTTGGCCTTGCGCTCGCCCTTGAGCACCGCATCGGCGGCCTCCTCGACATCGGGCATCGCTTTCGAATTCATCGCCCGCGTCATCACGCCGGGCGCGAACTGGCCCGGTTCGCCAACCACTTGGCAAATGGTGCTGCCATGATTGCCGGAGCGCAGCCGGTTCATCACCACCGTGCCGACGGCGATCATGCCGTCACGGCTCGAGCGGTTGGACTCGAAGAACATCGCCCGCTCCAGGCATTCCTTCTCCTTCGGCGTGTTGCGGTAGGCGCGCGTCGAAAGGAAGCTGGGCGTGATGGCGTCGGTCAGGCTGGCGACCGACAGGCCATGCGAAGACGTGGTCTGGCTGCAACCGGCCAGGAACACAGGAGAGAAGATAATGCCGAGCAGAAGCGGCGTCTTCCATCGCGTAGCGATCAACAAAAATGCCTCATTGTCCAGATGCCAGCTCGCCCCGAGATGTGGCAAGAATGAGACTCTTAAAGGCAAAAAGATGGCTAAAGGATTAGCTTTCGTGCAGCATAGGTAAAACTTTATAAATGCCCGGATATGTCCGTGAGCAAAGCCCGAGAAAGTCTTAACAACAGCCTCCGCAGCCGATTTCCCTTCATAATCAATTAACTGGTTGGGCCGGCTCAGAACGGCAATTTCATTCCGGGCGGGATCGGCAAGCCTGCCGTCAGCGCCTTGGTCTTCTCCTGCATAATCTGCTCGACCTTATTTTTGGCGTCATTGTGAGCGGCCAGCAGCAGGTCTTCGAGAATCTCGACCTCGTCCTCCTTGAACAGCGACGGATCGATCTTCAGCGACTTCATTTCGAACTTGCCGGTCAGCGTGACATTGACCAGCCCGCCGCCCGCCTGCCCGCTTGCTTCAATCGTCGCGATCTCGTCCTGCATGGCCTGGAACTTGGCCTGCATTTCCTTCGCCTTGCCCATCAGGCCGAGAAGATCTTTCATGGTCGGGTCCTTTGCGGATTCGTGGCTATGGTCAGGTTTCGTCGTCGTCGGATGGCGGCTCGACCGGCGCTTCGGCCTTGTCGGTGTCGACTTCCGGCGCGTCGGGAATGCGCACGTCGATAATCTTGGCGCCGGGAAAGCGCGCCAGGATGGCGGCCACAGCCGGATCGCTTTTCGCGTCGGAGAAAGCAGTCTCGCGCCTGGTCGATTCCATCTCGGCCAGCGTTTGGCCGCCCTCTTCCTTCGACAATGACACCAGCCAGTTGCGGCCGGTCCAGGCGCGCAGCTTCGTCGTCAAGTCGTTGAGCAGCATCTTGGGCGCATCGGCGGTCAGGCCGACGTCGATACGGCCGGGCTCGATGCGCACCAGGCGAATACAGCTCTTGACCAGCACCTTGAAGGCGATGTCACGCTGCGCGTCGGCAAGAGCGACAATATCGGCCAGCGATTTCAGCGGCGGCGATTGCGGCTCGACGACCGGCTGCGGAGGCGCGACAAAGGCGACCGGGGGCGCGTCGACCAATCGCATGGTTTGCGCACCGGCTGGCCCGGACGGCATCCGGGTCTGCGCTACCGCGCTGGCGCCGCCGCCATTGCCGGCATTTACCGGCGCATCATTCGGGCGTGATGCACCACCGGACGCCGGAGCGCCGCTCTCTAGAGATTTCAGCGCCTCGTCCAGCGTCGGCAGGTCGGCGGCATGCGCCAGCCGGATCAGCACCATCTCGCCGGCGCTGACCGGTCGGTTGGACGACTGCACCTCGGGAATGCCTTTCAAGAGCATCTGCCAGGTTCGCGACAGAACCTTGACCGACAGCGTGCTGGCGAAGTCGGCGCCGCGGCGGCGCTCATCCTCGGACAGGGAAGCGTCGTCAGCAGCCGTCGGCACGAAGCGCAGGCGGGTGACGAGGTGGTTGAATTCGGCCAGATCGGTCAGCACGGCAGCCGGATCGGCGCCGGTGTCGTACTGGTTGCGGAATTCGGCAAGGGCGGCCGCCACATCGCCCTTCATGACATGTTCGAACAGGTCGACGATGCGGGCGCGGTCGGCGAGACCCAGCATGGCGCGCACCGCTTCGGCGCTGACGGCGCCGCCGCCATGGGCGATTGCCTGGTCGAGGATGGAGAGCGAATCGCGGGCCGAGCCTTCGGCGGCGCGCGCGATCATCGCCAGCGCGTCGTCGTCGACCGATATGCCTTCCTTGCCGGCAATCGAGGAGAGGTGCGCGACCAGTGCGCCGGCATCGATGCGTCTCAGGTCGAAACGCTGGCAGCGCGACAGCACGGTGATCGGCACTTTGCGGATTTCGGTGGTGGCAAAGATGAATTTGACGTGCGGCGGCGGCTCTTCCAGCGTCTTCAACAGGCCGTTGAAGGCCTGGGTGGAGAGCATGTGCACTTCGTCGATGATGTAGACTTTGTAGCGCGCCGACACCGGGGCATAGCGCACGCGCTCGATAATGTCCCTGATGTCGTCGATGCCGGTATGCGACGCGGCGTCCATCTCGATGACGTCGACATGGCGGCCTTCCATGATCGCCTGGCAGTGCTCGCCCAGGAAGGCGAGGTCGACCGAGGGATGGTCGACCGTCGGCGTCTTGTAGTTGAGCGCCCGTGCCAGGATGCGCGCCGTCGTGGTCTTACCGACGCCGCGCACGCCGGTCAGCATCCAGGCCTGGGCGATGCGGCCTGTGGAGAAAGCGTTGGTCAAAGTGCGGACCATCGGCTCCTGGCCGATCAGTTCGGAGAAATTCGACGGACGATATTTGCGCGCCAGCACGCGATAGGCGACGGCCTTTTGCTTCTCCAGGTTTTCGGGGTTCGAATTTCCGGCTTCGCTCATTCGCCCGTAAAGCTCCAAAAGGCCGCGTCTCAGCGTAGCCGATTCCTGCTAGATCGTTTCACCGTCTTCTGAAACGGCAAACCGCTCTACCCTTTGCTTTAACGCAATTCCGGACGGGAAACCGCTCACACTTTCCCTGGAATTGCTCCAATAGTCTCGCCCGCGCTGCAATGCGTCGTCAATGTCGCGAGAGGGGCCGATGAGGTGGGAGGCTGGAACAATGACCCGTTCCGGGCTCGTTAGGGCTGCTTCCTTCCGGACCTGACCCGGTTGGCGAGTGGATCGTCCACCACCAACCTCCCGCGTTCCATATCGGCAATTCAGCGATCAAATGCAAGGGTGCATTGAGAATCGGATGCCCGTGAACTCCGCCGCTCAATGAATCGCTTGCAGCCCCCGTGCAGCCGCTCTAGCGTCATGAGTTTGGGAGTAATGTGAGAAGCGCAAGGGAAACGCCAATGCTACCGGGCCTCAAGGCCGGATTCACGCTCGACTCCAGGCTGGAGGCGGATAGCGAGCAGCTGATGTGGCTCGGCCTGTGCGAGCTCAGGGTGATGAACGATAGCCGCTGGCCATGGCTGGTCCTGGTGCCGCAGCGGCCGGGGGCCGAAGAAATCCACGACATGACGCCGCTCGACCAGGCGATGTTGACCTTCGAAACCAACATGGTGGCGCAGGCGCTGAAAAGAACCACGGGCTGCACCAAGATCAACACCGGCGCGCTCGGCAACATCGTTCGGCAATTGCATGTCCATGTCATCGCCCGCTCGGAAGGCGATCCGGGCTGGCCGGGGCCGGTGTGGGGGCACGGCATGCGCGAGCCCTATGAGCGTTCAGGCATCCGCCAGTTTGCGCAACAGATCAAGGCGGCGCTATAAGCCGCCTGTGTCCATTCCTAGACGTTCGAGCTTCCATGACCTTTCGCCTTTTTGACGCGCCCTTGCGCGAACCGAGCCAGTTCGTCGGCTTCGCCGGAAACACGATTGATCGGCAATCCGAGAACCGCGCCGACGATTCCGTCGAAAAGGCGTTGGCCGATCCCTCGGCACGTTTTTTGCCGATGCATGGCGGACGGCTGTATCTGAAATTGCACGATGGCAGCTTCGACCCTTGGTTCGATCTGGCTGAGGGCCAGAAGCTGCAGCCATCACTCGCACAAGGCGTGCTGCTTGGCTTTGCCGAGAGCGGCCCGGTACTTGCCGTGCCGGTCGGCCTCGATCCCGAACAGCTACCGGAGACCATGAAGGCGATCGATTATCGCTCGGTCTATATGCAGGGGCTGATCGACGAGGCGGCAGCGGGCGCGCTGGCGCAAGGCGCCGCCCTGCTTGCCTGGCATGCCACCCATCGCTTCTGCAGCAAATGCGGCCATGAATCGCACATGCGGGCCGGCGGCTACAAGCGCCATTGCCCAAATTGCGGCACCGAGCACTTTCCACGCACCGATCCGGTGGCGATTATGCTGACGGCGACGCGGGAAAAATGCCTGCTCGGCCGCGGCCGGCATTTCGGGCCCGGCATGTACTCGGCGCTTGCCGGCTTCATCGAGCCGGGCGAGACGATCGAGGCGGCGGTGCGCCGCGAAACGCTGGAGGAAGCCGGCATCCGGCTCGGCCGCGTCGTCTACCATGCCAGCCAACCCTGGCCGTTCCCCTATTCGCTGATGATCGGCTGTTTCGGCGAACCGCTCAATGACGACATCCAGGCCGATCTCAACGAGTTGGAAGATTGCCGCTGGTTTTTTCGCGACGAGGTGCGTTCCATGCTGGAGAGGACGCACAAGGACAATCTGGTCACGCCGCCGAAAGGCGCGATCGCGCATCATCTGATCCGCGCCTGGGTCGACAGCGAATAAGACTTGTTATTTTACGCAATTCCGGACGGAAAACCGCTTCACACTTTTCCTGGAATTGCTTAACGGGAGCAAAAAATGATCCGTCACACCGTGGTTTTCACCCTGAAGCACCCGCAGTACTCGCTGGAGGAAAAGCGGTTCCTCTCCGATGCCAAGCGCATTCTCAGCGCAATCAAGGGCGTCACCCATTTCGAGCCGCTGCGGCAAGTCAGCCCGAAGAACGACTACCACTTCGGCTTCTCGATGGAGTTCGTCGATCAGGCCGCCTACACCAGATATAACGAGCATCCCGACCACGTTGCCTTCGTGCGCGACCGCTGGATCCCGGAAGTCGAAACCTTCATGGAAATCGACTATGTGCCGCTGACCCTTCTGGTTTAGGGGAACCTTAGTCCGCGACCTTCCACTGCTCGCGCGACTCGCTGGCGGGATAGACACCCAGAATGCGCACTTCGCGCGAGAAGAAGCGCAGTTCGTCCAGCGCCAGCTTGACCAGTGGATCGTCGGGATGGCCCTCGATATCGGCGTAGAACAGCGTCGCGGTGAAGGCGCCCAGTTGATAGCTCTCCAGCTTCGTCATGTTGACGCCGTTGGTGGCGAAACCGCCCATTGCCTTGTAGAGCGCAGCCGGCACGTTGCGGACACGGAACATGAAGGTCGTCATCATCTTGGTGTCGGCCGAGGGCCGTTCGGCCAACCGCTTGTCCTTGGTCAGGACGACGAAGCGGGTGACATTCGAGTCCGTGTCCTCGACATTCTTCTCGATGATGTCGAGGCCATAGAGTTCTGCGGCGAGCGCAGGCGCCAGCGAGGCCATGCTGCGGTCCTTGAGCTCCGAGACCAGCTTCGCAGAGCCCGCCGTGTCGCCGGCGATCACCGGCTTCCAACCGTTCTTGCGGATGTATTTGCGGCACTGTCCCAGCGCATGGATATGGCTGTGCACGGTCTTGATCTCTTCGCGTTTGACGCCTGGCAGCACCATCAGCTGGAAGTGGATCGGCAGAAAATACTCGCCGACGATGTGGAGTTTCGATTCCGGCAAGAGATGATGAATGTCGGCGACGCGGCCGGCGATGGTGTTTTCGATCGGGATCATGGCGAGGTCGGCCTTGTTGGTCTCGACCGCGTTGAAGGCATCCTCGAAGGTGGGGCACGGCAACGGCTCCATCGAAGGGAACATGTTGCGGCTGGCGGTGTCGGAATTGGCGCCCGGTTCGCCTTGGAAGGCTATTCTGTTGGTCTTGTCAGGCATGCCGATATCTCAGGTTGAAGGTCTCAGGAAAGAATTTGTCGGGCGCGTTCGAGGTCTTCCGGCGTGTCGACGCCCAGCGGCAGCGATTGCACGATCTCGGCATCGATGCGCATACCGGCCTCCACCGCCCGCAACTGCTCCAGCCGCTCGCGCCGTTCGAGCGGCGAAGGTTTTAGCGCGACGAAGCGTTCGAGGGCTGAGCGCCGATAGGCGTAGAGGCCGACATGGTGATAGAGCGGCCCCTCGCCCCAGGGCGCGGTGGCGCGGGTGAAATAGAGCGCCTTCAGCCGCGTCGCCGACAACGGCGAACCGACGATCTTGACGACGTTGGGGTTGGCCTTTTCCTCGTCGCGGACGATCTCGACGCCGAGCGTGGCGATGTCGACCGCAGCGTCCTCGAACGGTTTCAGCGCCGCACCGATGATCTTGGGATCGATGGTCGGCAGGTCGCCCTGCACATTGACGATGGTTTCGACCTTGCGATCGGGGTCGAGGGCGGTCAGCGCCTCGAAGATACGGTCGGAACCGGATTCGTGGTCGGTGCGCGTCATCACCGCCTCGAAACCGTGCGCGCGCACCGCTTCGGCCACGTTGCGCGTGTCGGTTGCCACCACTACCCGGCCAAGCCCAGCCTCAGCGGCGCGGCGGGCGACATGGACGATCATCGGCGCGCCGGCTATGTCGGCCAGCGGCTTGCCCGGCAGGCGCGTCGAGGCCATGCGGGCCGGGATCAGGATGAGCGTGGACATCGAGGTTGCAAGGCGTTCGAAAGAGGATGGGGAAAGTGGCAAAAGGTCTCACTGGAAGCGCCCTTATAGGTGTTGCAACGCCCAAGCAAAAGACCTAGTTTCCGCCCGATTTGACCGGCTCGACGGGGTGGGTCACGATACCGACGGACGGAGTGGACGGAGAGGTCCGCCGGAAAAGGGAGCCCTGGGGCGTATGGATTCCAACGAAGTCAACAAACTGCTCGCCGGGTTGCTTGGAACCTGTTTCGTCGTCTTCTCGGTCGGTTTGGTGTCCGACGCCCTGTTTGCCTCGCCGGCGCCGGAAAAACCCGGCTTTGCCATCGAGGCGACGGAGCCTGCCGAAGGCGGCGCCGCCGGACCCGCAGCAGAGGCGAAGCCGATCGCCGACCTTTTGGCCACCGCCAATGTCGAGCAAGGTGCGGCCGTCTTTAAGAAATGCCAGGCCTGCCATTCCGGCGAAAAAGGCGGCCCCAACAAGGTCGGCCCGGATCTCTGGGACATCGTCGACCGCCCCGTCGCCGAGCATGAGGGCTTTGCCTATTCGGCCGGCATGAAGGAGTTTTCCAAGGGCGGCGCCGAGAAGTGGACCTATGACAATCTCAACCACTTCATCACCTCGCCGAAGAAATTCGTGAAGGGCACGGCGATGGGCTTTGCCGGCCTGCCGAAGGACGAGGACCGCGCCAACGTCATTGCCTATCTGCGCACGCTGTCGGATAGCCCGAAGCCGCTGCCGACGCCAGGTGCCGCCGCCGATGCAACGGCGCCGGCCAAGCCGGCCGAGGGTGCCGCTCCGGCCAAGCCGGCTGAAGGTGCAGCTCCAGCCCCTGCGACGCCGGCACCGGCGCTCGCCAAATAACCGAATTGTCATCTCCATGACCTCAAAAAAGCCGGGTTCAGCCCGGCTTTTTGTTAGGAAAATCGCATATGCGGCGACAAAGCCGCCGCATGGCGGTTTTCACCGGCGTCAAATCATTTAGGATTGCCGGGCATCGCGACGAGGAGAACGCATGACGGTTGGCCGAACGCTTCTGAGGTCCTTTCTGGTTGTGGGCGCCCTCGCAGGCGGCCTGCAGGCATCCTTCCCCCAGGAATGGCACACCACCTCTTCGCTGATCGGCCCCTCCAAATATGGCGAGAACTTCCAGCGCTACGATTATGTGAATCCGGATGCACCGAAGGGCGGTACCTACAATTCGGTCGTTTCCGGCACGTTCGACAGCTTCAATCCCTACGTCGTGCAGGGCTCGCCGGCGGCCGGCCTGCAGCCATTTGGCGGCGGCCTGCTCTACGACACGCTCATGGATCAAGCGACTGACGAAGGCAGCGTCAGCCACCCGCTCATCGCCGATGCCTACAAGTACCCTACCGACTATTCCTCGGCCACCTACCGGCTCGACCCACGGGCGAAATGGCATGACGGACAGCCGATCACCACTGACGACGTGATCTGGTCGTTCCAGGTGCTGAAGGCCAACAGCCCGATGTACAGCCGCTATTTCGAAAACGTCACCGACGCCGTCGCTGTCTCGGACCGTGAGGTCGAGTTCCACTTCGACCAGAAGGGCAATCGCGAACTGCCCAAGATCCTCGGCGACCTTGTCGTGCTGCCCAAGCATTGGTGGGAAGGCACCGACGACAATGGCAAGAAGCGCGACATCACCAAGGGGACGCTGGAGCCGCCGCTGGGCTCGGCTGCATACAAGATCGCCAGCTTCAAGGCGGGGTCGGAAATCGTCTGGCAGCGCGTCCCCGACTATTGGGGCGCCAAGCTGGCTGTGAAGATCGGCCGGGAGAATTTCGACACGCAGCACTTCACCTACATTCTTGACGACAACGCCTCCTGGGAGGCGTTCAAGAAAGGTGGCCTCGACGATATCAAGCCGGAAAACAGCTCGAAGCGCTGGGCGACATTTTATGATTTCGCGGCGATCAAGGCCGGCGATGTGATCAAGCAGGAGTTCAAGACCACCTCGCCCGAGCCGATGCAGGCTTTCATGCTCAACCAGAGACATAGGTTGTTTGCCGATCGTCTGGTCAGGGCCGCGCTCACCTACCCGTTCGATTTCGAATCGATGAACCGCACGCTGTTCTTCGGTTTCAACACTCGCACCCACAGCTATTTCCAGGGCACGGACCTAGCCTCTAGCGGCTTGCCGCAAGGCAAGGAATTGGAGATCCTGGAGAAGTACCGCGACAAGCTGCCGCCGGAAGTATTCACCCAGGAATTCAAGTTGCCGGTCTACGATTCGCCGCAGGCGGAGCGCAAATATCTGAAGCAGGCGGTCGACCTGTTCGCCCAGGCCGGCTGGGTGATCAAGGGCGGCAAGATGGTCAACGCCAAGACCGGCGAGCCATTCAAGTTTGAAATCCTAGGCTCGAATGAAACCGACCAGGTCATTTCCAGCCCCTGGATCGCCAATCTGCGCAAGATCGGCGTCGATGCGACACTGCGCATCGTCGACCCGAGCCAGTACACCAACCGCGTCAGAAATTTCGATTACGACGTCATCACAGGACAGCTCCAACAGTCGGAATCGCCCGGCAACGAGCAGCGCGATTTTTGGAGCTCCAAGTCCGCCGGCACACCGGCATCGCGCAATTATTCCGGCATCAAGAACCCGGTCGTTGACGCCCTTGTCGACCGCATCATTTTTGCCACGGATCGCGATGACCTCGTCGCCACCACCCATGCGCTCGATCGCGTGCTGCTGTGGAATTACTATGTGGTGCCGCAATACTATCGCGCCGTTGTGTGGCTGGCTTACTGGAACAAGTTCGGCATTCCGGAAAAGCAGCCCGGCTACCGTGGCGCCGATATCGATTCCTGGTGGATCGATGCGGACAAGGAAAAGGCCCTGGCCGCCAAGTACAAGGGCAGCAATTGATGGCGGGGCTCCCTCGCCGCGATTTCCTGGCCCTCAGTGGCGCCGCGGCTGTTGCTGCGCTGCTGCCGGGCAAGGCTTTCGCCGCCAGCCCAACCCGCGTGAAACTGCATGGACTGTCGGCTTTCGGCGACCTCAAATACAAGCCGGACTTCACTCATTTCGACTATGTCAATGTCGATGCGCCGCAAGGTGGCGTCTTCAACTTCCTGCCGCGCAACTGGCTTGCCAACCAGACGCCGCTGACCTTCAACACGCTGAATTCGTTCGTCCCCAAAGGCGATTCGCCCCAGCGCACGGAGATGTGCTTCGATTCACTGATGGTGAGAGCGTACGACGAACCTGACGCCGTTTACGGGCTGATCGCTGACGGCGTGACGATTTCCGACGACCGCAACGACTTCACCTTCTCGCTGCGCCCGCAGGCCCGCTTCCATGACAGCACGCCATTGACCGCAGAGGATGCCGCCTTCACCTTCAAGCTGCTCAAGGACAAGGGGCACCCGTACTATTCCCTGCCGCTAACGCATCTGGATGACGGGATTGCCGTGGATGCCCACACGCTGCAGCTTAGGTTTTCCGGCAAGCAGACAAGCCGCACCATCCTCAACGTCGTCGAGTTCCCGGTCCTGTCGAAGGCGTTCTACACGACCAACCCGTTCGATTCCTCGCAGATGAACCCGCCGTTGGGGTCAGCCGCCTACAAGGTCGGTCGCTGGTCGGCAGGGGCCTGGATCGAATATGAGCGTGTGGCTGATTATTGGGGCAACGACCTGCCGGTCAATCGCGGCCAGAACAATTTTCAGCGGATTCGCGTTGAGTTCTATCAGGACCGTAGCGTTGCCTTCGAAGCGTTCAAGAAGGGAGAAATCCTCTACAGGGAGGAATTCACCTCGCGCGTCTGGGCGACCGGCTACGACTTCCCAGCCTTCACTGCCGGCAAGGTGGTGAAGCACGAATTCCCGGCCGAAACGGTGCCTTCGATGCAGGGCACCGCCGTCAACCAGCGGCGCGAGCAGTTTCGCGACTCGCGCGTGCGGCAGGCGATCGGGCTGTGCTTCGACTTCGAATGGACGCGGCGCAATTTCTTCTACGGTTCCTATGAGCGCTCGCAATCCTGCTTCGAGAAATCCGAATTTCGCGCCGAGGGCAGACCGTCGCCACAAGAATTGGCTCTTCTTGAGCCGCTGCGTGAGCAGATTCCCGCCGAGGCTTTTGGCGAAGCCGTGATCCAGGACGCGTCGAACGGCTCCGGCCGCGACCGGCAGTTGCTTGGCAAGGCGGCCAAGCTTCTGGCCGAGGCCGGCTGGAAACGGTCCGGCAATTTCGTCGTGAACGACAAGGGTGGTCGGTTGTCCGCAGAGTTTCTTGTCGACGACGAAGTCTTCGAACAGGTCTACTCGCCCTGGGTCGAAAACATGAAGGCGGTCGGCATCGATGCCTCGATCCGGCTGGTGGATGCCGCGCAATATCAGCTGCGGCAGAATTCGTTCGACTACGACCTCGTCTCGGTCGCGGCCTCGTTTCCGGCGACGCCAACCCGTGATGACCTCGAAACCATTTTCCATTCGCGAGCAGCTACCGTATCGGGCTCTCGCAATCTGCCGGGAACGTCGAGCCCGGCCATCGACGCCCTGGTTGACGCCGCAGGTGCCGCCGAGGGTCGCGAAAGCCTGACAATTGCCATGCGCGCGCTCGACCGGGTCTTGCGTGCACGGAGGGATTGGATTCCAAGTTGGTTCCTGGCGAATCATCGAAGCGCCTATTGGGACATGTTCGGTTTTTCCGAGCGGAAACCCGATTTCGACTTCCCGGTCGAAGCGCTGTGGTGGGTCGACAAGGGCAAGGCGGCAAAAATTGGCAAAGGGTAGGCTGTTGCGCGGCACTTTACCCTCCCCCTCGTGGGGAGGGTCGGTGAGCACTTCGTGCGCAGCGCGAATGGCGAACCGGGGTGGGGGTGTGACGGCGTACGCCGGATCGAGACTACCCCCACCCCGCTCCGCTTCGCGGATCGACCCTCCCCACAAGGGGGAGGGTGAAAGCTGATGGGCGCCTACATACTGCGCCGTATCCTGCTGATGATACCGACCCTGTTCGGCATCATGGCTGTTGCTTTCGTCGTCACTCAATTCGCACCGGGTGGACCGGTCGAGCAGGTCATCGCCAGCCTGACCAACCAGGGCGGCAGCGACCGCCTCGGCAGCGGCGGCGGCGATGCAGGAGGCGGCGGCAATTTCGATGTGGCCGGCGATGTCGGTTCGAAGTACCGCGGCGCGCAAGGGCTCGATCCTGAATTCATCAAGAAGCTGGAAAAGCAGTTCGGCTTCGACAAACCACCGCTCGAACGCTTCGGCATGATGCTGTGGAACTATGTCCGCTTCGATTTCGGCGACAGCTATTTCCGTGACATCTCGGTGCTCGATCTGATCCTGGAAAAGATGCCGGTGTCGATCTCGCTTGGGCTGTGGATCACGCTGTTGTCCTATCTGATCTCGATTCCCCTTGGCATCCGCAAGGCGGTCAAGGACGGCTCCGCCTTCGACGTCTGGACCAGCGGCGTGATCATCGTCGGCTATGCCATACCGGCCTTCCTGTTCGGCATATTGCTGATGGTGCTGTTCGCGGGCGGCTCCTTCTGGGACTGGTTCCCACTGCGCGGCATCGTCTCCGACAATTGGGACCAATTGTCGTGGCCTGACAAGATCGTCGATTATTTCTGGCACATGACCTTGCCGCTGACGGCGCTGGTGCTGTCGGCCTTCGCGACGACGACGCTGCTGACCAAGAACTCCTTCCTGGAAGAGATACGCAAACAGTATGTGGTGACGGCCCGTGCCAAGGGCCTGTCGGAGCGGCGGGTGCTTTACGGACATGTGTTCCGCAACGCAATGCTGATCGTCATTGCCGGCTTTCCAGCGGCCTTCATCTCGGCCTTTTTCACCGGCTCGCTTTTGATCGAGAACATCTTTTCCCTCGACGGTCTCGGGCTGCTCGGTTTCAGGTCCGTGTTGGCGCGCGACTATCCGGTCGTGTTCGCCAACCTCTATATATTTTCGCTACTTGGCCTGTTCGTGACGCTGTTGTCCGACCTGATCTACACATGGGTCGATCCGCGCATCGATTTCGAGCGGAGAGACGTCTGATGACGCAGGCTGCAGCCGAGATCACACCGACAAGGATCGCCCGCCCCTGGCTGTCGCCGCTCAACAAGCGGCGCTGGCAGAACTTCAAGGCCAACAGGCGCGGCTACTGGTCGTTGTGGATATTCCTCGCTCTGTTCGTGCTGTCGCTGTTTGCCGAACTGATCGCCAACGACAGACCGATCGTCGCCTACTACAAAGGCGAGATCCTGTTCCCGGTGGCGGTCGCCTACCCCGAGGAAAAATTCGGCGGCTTCTACGCCGTCACCGACTATCGCGACCCGGTCATCCGCGACGAGATCAACGCCAATGGCTGGATGATCTGGCCGCCAATCCGCTATTCCTACCGCACCGTCAACAATGCGATCCCCGACGCCGCTCCCGCAAAACCGTCATGGGAATACGACGCGCAGAGGCGATGCAGCCAATATCCGCAAGGCGCTGCCGATCCTGACTGCATTGTCGGCAACTGGAACTGGCTGGGTACCGACGACCAGGCGCGCGACGTGCTGGCGCGCATCATCTACGGGTTCAGGATTTCCGTGCTGTTCGGGTTGATCCTGACCGCGGGTTCGTCGGTTATCGGCGTCGCCGCCGGCGCGCTGCAAGGGTATTTCGGCGGCTGGACCGACCTTCTCTTTCAACGCTTCATAGAAATCTGGTCGGCGATACCGCTGCTGTATCTGCTGCTGATCGTCGCTGCCATCCTGCCGCCGGGCTTCTTCATCCTGCTCGGGCTGATGCTGCTCTTCTCCTGGACGTCGCTTGTCAGCGTGGTGCGCGCCGAATTCCTGCGCGCGCGCAACTTCGAATATGTCAACGCGGCCCGCGCGCTTGGTGTGTCCAACCGCACCATCATGCTGCGCCATCTTCTGCCCAATGCCATGGTGGCGACGCTGACCTTCATGCCTTTTCTGGTCAGCGCCTCGATCTCGACACTGACCTCGCTCGACTATCTCGGCTTCGGCCTGCCGCCCGGCACCGCGTCGCTCGGCGAACTGCTAAAACAGGCGCAGAGTAACCTCAATGCCCCCTGGCTCGGTATATCGGGCTTCATCGTCATCTCGCTGATGCTGTCGCTGTTGGTGTTCATCGGTGAAGCAACGCGCGATGCTTTCGACCCGCGCAAGGCGTTCCGATGAGCAGCGAACTCCTGCTCTCCGTCCGCGATCTCAGCGTTGCCTTCACCCAAGGCGGCAACGAGTCGACCGCCGTCGACCACATCTCCTTCGATCTCGCCAAGGGCGAGACGGTGGCGCTTGTGGGCGAATCCGGTTCCGGCAAATCGGTCTCGGCGCTGTCGGTGCTGAAGCTTCTGCCCTACCCGACGGCCAGCCATCCCTCGGGCAAGATCCTGTTCCAGGGCGCCGACCTTTTGGCGATGAACGAAAAGCAGTTGCGCAGCGTGCGCGGCAACAAGATCACCATGATCTTCCAGGAGCCGATGACCTCGCTCAATCCGCTGCACACGATCGAGCAGCAGATCGTCGAGATCCTGGCGCTGCATCAGGGCATGGGCGACCGCCAGGCCAAGGCGCGCACGCTGGCGCTGCTCAACGAGGTCGGCATTCGCGAACCGGAAAAGCGGCTCGACGCCTATCCGCACCAGCTGTCCGGCGGCCAACGCCAGCGCGTCATGATCGCCATGGCGCTGGCCAACGAGCCTGAACTGCTGATCGCCGACGAGCCGACGACGGCGCTCGACGTCACTGTCCAGGCGCAGATCCTCGAATTGCTGGCGGGGCTGAAGAGCCGCAAGGGCATGTCAATGCTGTTCATCACCCATGATCTCGGCATTGTCAGAAAGATCGCCGACCGCGTCTGCGTGATGACCAAAGGCAAGATCGTCGAGACCGGGCCGACCAGGGACATCTTCGCCAACCCGCAGCACGCTTATACCAAGCACCTCCTGGCCGCCGAGCCGAAGGGCAAGCCGCCGGCCGCCAACGACGCCGCCAAACCGGTTATGACCGGCAAGGACATCAAGGTTTGGTTCCCGATCAAAAAGGGTTTCTTTCGCACCACCGTCGACAATGTGAAGGCTGTTGACGGAATCGACGTCACCGTACGCGCCGGCCAGACGCTAGGCGTCGTCGGCGAATCCGGCTCCGGCAAGACGACGCTCGGGCTGGCGCTGGCGCGGATGATCTCATCGACCGGCACCATCCAGTTCAATGGCAGCGACATCAACCAGCTTTCCTTCAACGCCATGCGGCCGCTGCGCCGCGAGTTGCAGATCGTTTTCCAGGACCCGTTCGGCTCGCTCAGCCCGCGCATGTCGGTCTCGGAGATCATCGAGGAAGGCTTGAAGATCCACGAGCCGAAGCTGTCGCCCGATCAACGCGACGACAAGGTCGTCGCCGTGCTGAAGGAGGTCGGGCTCGATCCGGCGACCAGGAACCGCTATCCGCATGAATTCTCCGGCGGCCAGCGCCAGCGCGTCGCCATTGCGCGCGCCATGGTGCTCAATCCACGCTTCGTCATGCTGGACGAACCGACCTCGGCGCTCGACATGAGCGTGCAGGCGCAAGTGGTCGACCTCTTACGCAATCTGCAGGCCAGGCACGACCTTGCCTATCTGTTCATCAGCCACGATCTGAAAGTCATTCGCGCCCTTGCCAATGACGTCATCGTCATGCGCAATGGCAAGATCGTCGAAGCCGGCCCTTCCGAACAGATTTTCGAGCGGCCGCAGACCGACTATACGAAGGCGCTGATCTCGGCCGCGTTCAAGATCGAGACGGCGCCGGTCGGTATCGTCAGCGAATAACAGGGAATACAATCCGCAAATGGAAAAAGGCAAAATCCTGCTTGCCGTCACCGGCTTTCATCCGCAGCGCTGGCGCGAGCTGCTGTCGGCCGAGCGCGAAGTGGTGCTGGAGCCGGACGGCGCTTCGGATCCGTCGATCACCTATGCGGTGGTGTGGAAGCAGAAGCCGAACCTACTGAAATCGCTGCCCAATCTGCGCGCAATCTTCTCGATCGGCGCCGGCGTCGACCACATCTTCGCCGATCCCGGCCTGCCCGATGTGCCGATCGTCAAAGTGGTCGCCGAGAACCTGACGCAGTACATGACCGAATATGTCGTCTGGCGCGTGCTCGACCATCACCGCCAGGGCATGCTCTATCGTGCGCAGCAGCCGAAGAAGACCTGGCACGAACCGCCGCAGCGGCCGGCCGGTGACATCTCGGTCGGCATTATGGGGCTCGGCAATCTCGGCCGCGCGGCGGCATCGGTGCTGTTGTCGCTCGGCTTTGCCGTCAATGGCTGGTCGCGGAGCGACAAGGCCATGAAAGGCGTTGCGACCTATGCCGGAGAGGCCGGGCTGATCCCCTTCCTCAACGCCACCGACATACTGGTGGTGCTGTTGCCGCTGACGCCGGACACGCACGGCATCATCAATTACGGCGTGCTGAAGGAATTGCGCAAGCGAAACGGCCTCGGCGGCTCGGTGCTGATCAATGCCGGGCGCGGCCGGCTGCAGAAGGACGCCGACATCTTGCGAGCGCTGGACGACGGCACGCTGAAGGAGGCGAGCCTCGACGTGTTCGAGGTCGAGCCGCTGCCGAAGACCAGTCCGCTTTGGAGTCACCCGAAAGTGTTCGTGACGCCGCACGCGGCGGCGACCTCCGACCCTGTCCACCTGGCGCCGAGCATGTTGCGGCAGATGGATGCCTTCGAGCGCGGCGAAAAGCTTGATAACGTGGTCGACCGCAAGGCGGGGTACTGAGGAAGTTCAGGTTCAGCTCGGCAGGGTGAACTTCTTCTGTTTGTTGGGCTTGCCGCAGTCGCGGCGGACGATCGAGCGGTTCATGGCGTCGATCTTGCCACTTGCCAGGTCGGTATCGCGCTTGCTTTTGGAGCGCATATCCGGCGTGAACGGGCCGAAGCCCATCGCCGGATTGGAGAAGCTCGGCTTGGCGTCCGTCGACAGATGGTATTGCTGCGCCAGTTCGTTGCGCTGCGCCAGCAACTGGTCGCAAGGCACGTTGTCATATTGCAGCGACGATTGCACGTCCTGGTCCTGCCGCTCCGACATCGAACTGCCCATGCAGCCGGTCATTGCCAGGCAAGACACCAAGACCATCATGTTCCAGCGCATGTGTTCCTCCTCAATGCCTGCCGAGGGCTTTTCCCGGCTTGTATCCTACCTGATGCCGCGCCAGCCGCAAAAATCCTATTCACGTTTTCGAACAAGACGAGACATCAACCCTTGGACGAGGGCACCGCCAGCGCGGCAAGCCCGTCGACCGGCTGGCGGCGATCCCAGCGGATGACGGTCGGCTGCATCGACAGCACCGACAGGCCGTTTGCGGCAAGCACCCGCTCGACATAGGCTTGAGAATGGGCGTAGCGACGAGACGGCTGCAGCGCGAAACCGGCGTCGCCGCCCGCCCCGCCCTTGGCTGGCTTTTCGACGGAAAAGGCAAACAGGCCATTGGTGGCCAGAATGCCCGCGACGGTCTTCATCACGCGATCGAGCGCGCCGACATAGATGAACACGTCGGCCGCCACCACCAGATCGGCTTTCGGCCCGGCATAGGCAAAATGCTGCAGATCGGCCTTGGCGAGCAGATCGTAGACGCCTTTGGCGCGGGCCTTTTTCAGCATGGCGGCGGAGATGTCGTAGCCCTCCAGCCGTTCGGCGACCGGCCGCAGTTTCTCGCCCATCAGGCCGGTGCCGCAACCAAGGTCGAGCGCCAGCGAAAAGCGGCCCGCCCTTGCCGCTCGAATGGCGCGATCGAGAAACTCCGGCAGCCGGTAGCCGAGCTTGCCGACCAGCGAATCCTCGAAAGTTTCGGCATAGTGGTCGAACAGCGTTTCGACGAAGGCGCTGGGTGGCGCCGCGGCAGCCGGCGCCTTGCCGATGAGTTGCAGCTTCAGCGCAGCGCCAAGGCGATCCGCCGGGTCGAGTTTCAGCGCCGTCGCCCAGGCTTGAGCCGCCACGTCGAGCCGCTCGGCCGTCTCCTGCATCTCGCCAAGACGGAACCAGCCCGCCGCCCATTGCGGCGCCAGTTCCAGCGCGCCGAGCAGCAGCTCCGCCGCTGCCGCGTGCTCGCCCGAGCCGAAAAGCATCTCGGCATAGTCGGCGCGACGGTCGGCGGTCAGGTCGCCGGACGAGATTTTCAGCGGTTGCATGGCGATGGCCCCGCCGGCTGATGCGGCCGGTGGCTGGCTGTAGGCCGAGTCAGCAGTCTCTTGCAACAGGCTTCCCGCGCTGGAATTAGCCACTATCTTGACTGGATGCGCGCCAGCGACCTGCTCCATCCCCGGCCTGAAGGCCTTTATTGCCCATGCGGCGATTTCTTCATCGACCCGGTGCGGCCAGTCAACCGGGCGTTGATCACGCATGGCCATTCCGACCATGCCCGATCCGGCCATCGTTCGGTGCTGGCGACGCAGCAGACGCTCGACATTATGGGGTTGCGTTATGGCGAGGATTTTGCCGGGACAACGCAAGCGGCCGTGCTTGGCGAAGCGATGGCGCTGAGCGATGTCAGCGTCACCTTCCATCCGGCCGGCCATGTGCTGGGCTCGGCGCAGATCGCGGTCGAGCACAAGGGCAGGCGCATCGTCGCCTCCGGCGACTACAAGCGCCAGAAGGACGCGACCTGCGCACCGTTCGAACCGGTCCAATGCGACGTCTTCATCACCGAGGCGACCTTCGGCCTGCCGGTGTTTCACCATCCGCCCGACACGGAGGAGATCGCCCGGCTGCTCAAATCGGCGGCGCAGTTTCCCGAGCGATCGCATCTGGTCGGCGCCTATGCGCTGGGCAAGGCACAGCGGGTGATGCGGCTGCTGCGCGATGCCGGTTATGACAGGCCGATCTATATCCACGGCGCGCTGGCCAAGCTCAGCGAATATTACCAGAGCCAGGGCATCGACCTCGGCACGCTGGAGCCGGCAACCGTCGACAGCGGCGGCAAGCAGGATTTCACTGGGGCCATCGTTGTCGGCCCGCCATCGGCCTTCGCGGACCGCTGGGCGCGGCGCTTTCCCGACCCGATCTCATGCTTCGCCTCGGGCTGGATGCGCATCCGCCAGCGCGCCAAGCAAGGCGGCGTCGAACTGCCGCTGATCATTTCCGACCATGCCGACTGGGATGAACTGACCGCTACCGTCAAGGAGACGGGCGCCGGCGAAATCTGGGTGACGCACGGCCGCGAGGAAGCGCTGGTGCGCTGGTGCGAGCTGGAAGGCATCGCCGCCACGCCACTGCACCTTGTGGGCTATGAGGACGAGGGCGATTGATGGTGATTTTTGATCCAGAAATCGCCGGCGCGGCGATCCTTCCCACCCCCCTCTGGCCTGCCGGCCATCTCCCCCGCAAGGGGGGAGATCAGATGTCACCTCCGCTTTCGCCAATCGCCAACCTCGCAAGATGGGCGGCAAGATCAAGGCTGCCAATCTCCCCCCTTGCGGGGGAGATGTCCAGCAGGACAGAGGGGGGTGTGCCAGAGCGCAAACCTCTGCCGTCAACGCGGTCCTTGCATCCATGAACCGCTTTGCCGAACTCCTCGACCGCCTGGTGCTGACGCCGTCGCGCAATGGCAAGCTGACACTGCTCGTCGATTATTTCCGCAGCGTCGAGGACCCCGACCGCGGGCTGGCGCTGGCGGCTATCACTGGCGACCTCAACATTGCGGCGGTCAAGCCGGCGATGCTGCGCACGCTGGTCACCGAGCGCATGGATCCGGTGCTGTTCGGCTATTCCTACGACTATGTCGGCGACCTTGCCGAAACCGTCTCGCTGGTCTGGCCGCAAACGCCGGGACATATCCCCAACCGGGAGCCGACGCTTGGCGATGTCGTGGCGACGCTGCAGGCGGCGAGCCGCTCCGACGGACCCAAGGTGCTGGCCGGGCTGCTCGACAGCGCCGGCATTTCGGCGCGCTTTGCCATCATCAAGCTGGTCACCGGCGGCTTGCGCATCGGCGTTTCGGCGCGGCTGGCCAAACAGGCGCTGGCCGATTTCGGCAAGGTCGATGTCGCCGAGATCGAGGAGCTGTGGCACGGGCTGACGCCGCCCTATATCTCGCTGTTCGCGTGGCTGGAAGGCAAGGCCGAGAAGCCGAAGCGGACCGCACTTGCCCTGTTCAGTCCGGTGATGCTGTCGAACCCGGTCGGCGACGGCGACCTCGAAAAGCTCGATCCGGCCGCCTATGGCGCGGAATGGAAATGGGACGGCATCCGCGTTCAGGCGGTGTGCGAGGGCGGCGTGCGCCGGCTCTATTCGCGCACCGGCGACGATGTGTCCGGCGCATTCCCCGATCTCGCCCAGGCGATGAATTTTTCCGCCGCGCTCGACGGCGAATTGCTGGTCGGCGAGCCCGCGGCGACCGGCACGTTTTCGGACCTGCAACAGCGGCTCAATCGCAAGAGCGTGGCCCCGAAGATACAGCAGCAATACCCGGCCTTCATGCGCTGCTACGATGCGCTGCAGATCAACGGCGAAGATTTGCGCGCGCTACCTTTCCGCGAGCGGCGGGCCCGTCTTGAGGCCTTCATCACAACGCTGGACCCGCACCGTTTCGATCTGTCGCCATTCGTCGAATTCCGGGATTGGCAAACGCTGGAGGAACTGCGCCGCGCGCCGCCGCACCCGATTATCGAAGGCGTGATGCTGAAGCGCTGGGATTCGCCCTATCTCGCGGGACGGCCGAAAGGGCCGTGGTTCAAGTGGAAGCGCGATCCGCACACGGTCGATGCTGTGCTGATGTATGCGCAGCGCGGCCATGGCAAGCGGTCGAGCTTTTATTCCGACTATACGTTCGGCGTCTGGTCGGGGCCGGAAGGCGCGGAGGAATTGGTGCCGGTCGGCAAGGCCTATTTCGGCTTCACCGACGAGGAGTTGAAGCAGATCGACAAATTTGTCCGCGACAATACGGTCGAGCGTTTCGGCCCGGTGCGCTCGGTGCGCGCCGACCGCAGCCAAGGCCTGGTGCTGGAGGTGGCGTTCGAAGGTCTCAACCGTTCGACTCGCCACAAATCCGGCGTTGCGATGCGATTTCCCCGCATCTCACGGCTGCGCTGGGACAAGCCGACCGCCGAAGCCGACCGCATCGAAACGCTGCAGGCGCTGCTTGATCGCTAGGCGGCGCTTACGGTTCGATCGAAACGCGGATCTCGTAGATGTCGACCGCCTTGCCCTGCTTGTCGAAGTCGGAGTTGATGGCGATGCTGCCGGCCGCGCCCGGGGGCTTGTCGGGGAATTTCACGTCGAACAGATATTCGTTACGCTGCTGGCCGACCGCATAGCGCTTGCGGCCGCAGTCGCCGAGATCGCCGAAATTGCAGTCGACGGAGATCTGCGTGTCCTTGCCGTCCTCGGCGCGGGCGACGATGTCGAACACGGCATGTTTGCCGGCAAGCTTCTCCAGCACGCCCTGCCCGACATCGAAGCTGATGGCCGAGCCGGAAGCACCGGAGCGGATGCGCAGGAAGGAGCCGGTGTCGTCCTGCACGACATCGGCCTTGGCGTCGGACGGGGTCGCCACATGCGTTGGATCGGTGGGTGTAAACACGTTGATCCAGTCGCGCGTCTGTTCGGCGACACCAGGCTGCTGCGGCGCGCCAGGCTGCTGCGGCTCAGTTGTATCGGCAGGCGGCGTGAAGTCGTCATCGTCGACGGTCGGCGGCGCTTCGGGCGGCGCCGTGTCGAGCTGCGCCGGCGTCTTGAAGACCCCGGTCTGCACGGCGAAATAGAGGCCGATGCCGGCGGCGGCGAGCAACGTCACGCCAAAGAAGATCGCCGTCAGCGGCAGGCGGCGGCCCCTTATCCGCCTTTCATCACGGTCAGGCGCCACTTCCGCCGCGGCCTCGGCCGGCGCGGAATCGGCCATATCGATCGCCGGGGCGCCGGGCAGCGTGGCGTCAGGCATGATGTCGGGGACGACCGGCAGCACGCGCGAACGCGGCGCGTCGGATGCCTCGGGCTGAACCGGTTCATCAACGACGATCGCCGGCGACGGTCCGACCGCGACACCTGTCGGGGCATCGACCGCGGGCGCTTCGGTGGCGCCTGGCGCTTGCGCGGCGTCTTGCGGCTGCGCAACGCGTTGCGTCAGCGCGGTATCTTGTGTCTGCGCAGCGCTCTGCGTCGGCGCGGCGCTCTGCGTCGGCGCGGCGACATCGGGGACCGCGGGCAGGAATTCGGATTCGATCTCGGCGATCTTTTCCTGGACCGCCTTGCGGCGCTTGATGGCGGCTTCCACCGTCACGCCGGGATTGGCCTGGAGCACGCGGTCGAGCGCCGCGAAAGCCGACCGATAGACCCTCTCGCGAAATGCCCGGTCCTCGGCGTTGCCTTTCTCGAAGGCGTTGCGGATCGCTTTTTCGATCGCGTCCAAGCGAATTTCCCCTGTCCGTTCGCTTACATTGCCATGATCGTTAGCCGCAGGAGACCAATCAATCAACGGGCGAGCGCCCGCATTCTGCCTTACAGGCCTGTTCAAGGCCCATTTCGATGCGTTTTGGCAATAAAATCAGTCGGTTTTGCCGCCTTGCCGGACAGTTTGTGCGCAGTCCACCGCGACGTCTCCGCGTAGCCGAAAAAGCAAATGAGGCGGTGGCTCATTGCGCGCCAATGGAAAATGCCGGGACGAATTGCCGGATGCCGGCTCGAAATCGCGGTTGCCCATCTTGAATTAGCGGCCGGTTGAGTCTATCACCCAGCCGATCCTGGAACCTCGCGCTTCCCGGGCCGCTTTAGCTCAGTTGGTAGAGCACATCATTCGTAATGATGGGGTCAGGTGTTCGAGTCACCTAAGCGGCACCAGTTCTCCATCCGACGCAAGCGTGACGGCAGGTGCAAGGCTAATGCACGTCACTCCCTACGCCAACACCGGCACTTCCTGTCTGCCTCGTCGACATGCGCCATATGGCCGCCGCCACTGGATTGCGTCGTCAGACGCTTGACCATCGACTATGCTGCATCGCGCAAGATCGACAACCTAGAGAACCCGACACTACAAGCATAATTTATAAGATACAAAACCACTGCCTTAGAATAATCTTCGTCAATTTTGACCTATATCAGACACTCCGGATTATAGTTGTGTAATTAAACCGTATCTTTTCTGACATGGTACCACTTCTCGTACAGCATTGCGGACGTGAAAAACCCTCAGCGACGCAACGCACTCGCAAATCATACCCATTTTTAGCACTAACTCACACAAATATTACAGCTCGATAGATATTTTGTGTTGCACTGCACCATTGCCCGGTTGCACCATTTCTTGGGGGATTTGGTACTGGGAAGTGCGCCGTGGAGGATTCCGCCAAGTTGATCAGCTTGAATTTTTCGCTGGCCAGCACCGATTTCGAGGCTGCCCCGCGCAAAAGGCGCGGGTTTGATGTTGTCGGCGCACTCTCGACGCTGGCAGGCCTCGACCTGAGGCCCGGAATGCAGGGCCGCTGGCTTCATCGGAGATTTCAGACCGGCGGAAATGGCTGATGGCGGTCGCGCGTGACAATCAGTTGGACGCTCTGCGCGCCATCGCTGTCACGATGGTTCTCTATTCCCATTTCCTTGCACCCAACGGGTCCTCCTTTTGGGGCCACATCGGGGTGCGGCTTTTTTTTGTGCTGAGCGGCTTCCTGATCACACGACTGCTGCTCGAAGCGCGCGCCGCGGCCGAATTCAAAGCCGGCCCTGCATTGAGTTCCTTCTACATCAGGCGCGCGCTGCGCATATTCCCGCCCTATTTCGCCGTGCTTGGGTTCGTCTGGCTGACCGATCTGGAGCAGTCCAGTGGATCGCTCGTCTGGCATGCGCTTTACCTGTCGAATTTTTGGTACGCGCTGCGCAACGAATGGACGCCCTGGCTACTCTGCCATTTCTGGAGCCTGAGCATCGAGGAGCAGTTCTATATCGCCTGGCCGCTGGTCGTGCTTCTCGCACCCCGCCGGCGGGTGGAAGCGATCACTATCGGCGTCATCCTGTTGTCGCTGGCCTATCGCTTCTACTGGCCGATCACCGCCACCCCGGCGCTAGCGCGCGACCTGCTGCCGCCAGCATCGATGGACGCGCTGGCGTTTGGTGCTTTGCTTGCCTGCCGGCGGACCAGAGGCGCCGGCCTGCCGCAATGGATGCGGCTAGGCTGGCCAGCCCTTGCGGCTGTCTTCCTGGCGATTGAGTGGCTTATCCCTGCGCCGGCCGATCCTATGCTGGAATGGGCCCGCTGGGCGTTGCTGCAGATCCTGCCCCTAGTGCCGCTGGTGGCCGTTGTGGCCGCCTGTTCAGCCGGCCTTGGCGGCGTCCTCGGCAGGGTTTTCGAACTGCCACCGCTGCTGTCACTGGGCCGCATCAGCTACGGCGTCTATCTTTACCATCCGATCCTTCTGTCGCTCGCCGTCAAGTCACAGCCCTGGATCCCGCTCAATGTCTCGGAGCAGGGGCCAGGGCGTTTCCTGGTCGCGAGCGCCGCCACGATCGCCGTCGCTTCGATCTCGTGGACGGCTTTCGAAAAGCCGCTCAACAGCCTCAAGCGCCGCTTCCCCTATGTAGCGCGCCGCCGCTCCCAGGCACGCTCTGGCGATGCCGGCTGGCTCGGCAGGGCGGCGGACGCCTATCCCGGCGGATCCCCCGATGGCCGCGCCGCACTCGAACTCCGGCGAACGGATGCGCAGAGATGACCACCGCGCCGCTCGTCTCCGTCCTGCTGCCGGTCTACAATGCCGGGCCTTATCTCACCGCTGCGCTGGAGAGCATTCTGCGGCAAGACTACGATCGCCTGGAGGTCATCGCTATCGATGACGGATCGACTGACAACTCGCTCGAGATTCTCGAACGATACCGCCGGGCAGACAATCGCGTTTCTGTCATCTCGCGTGAGAACCGCGGCCTCGTCGCCACCCTGAATGAAGGGCTACGACTGGCCCAGGGCGAGCTTGTTGCGCGAATGGATGCGGACGATGTCGCCTATCCCCGGCGCCTCTCGCGCCAGGTCGCACTGTTCGAGCGGCGGCCCGATCTCGGCTTCTGCGGCGCCTGCGTCGATACCTTGCTTCACGGCCGTATCGCCAAAGGCAGGCTAGACCCGGTGTTCCGGCTCGGCCGGCTCGACATATTGTCGATGTTCTTTACGATATTCTTACATCCGACGGTGATCTACAACAGGAATGTCATTGGGAACAACGATCTCTATTACGATCCTAAATATAGACATGCCGAGGATTTTGATCTCTTCAGACGGCTTGCCGGCCGTTTCCCGGCGACCATATTGCCCGATAGCCTGCTCGTCTATCGCATCCATGCGGGAAGCGTGACCATGCGGCATGCCAAGGAAATGCGCAGGACGCATTTGCGGATCGTGGCCGAAAATCTCGAGCGTGAGGGGCTTGCGGAAACCACAGCTGATCTGCGCGACATCGGCGACGCCGTCTCTTTCGACACGGTTTCGCGCGCAGCCGATTTCATCCGTGCGCTCGAAGAGCGGATTTCCGAGCTGCCGACCGACACACGGCCAAGCTTCGAGGCAGGCGCGCTGAACCTGTTTTATTTCCTCTACCAACTCGTCGGCGACGAAGGAGAACCGCCGCTGACCCACGAATTGCTCACGCGGACGGCGAGATGGAATTTCATCCGGCGCCGCGAACAATATGCGCTGCGTCCCGGCGTCTGGGCGCCTTGGCTCAGCCTGCTCTCGATAAGGGCCGGAAAGCGGGCGGACGCGGTGGCCTACTTCTTCAAAACCACGCCGGCCGAAGCGGTGCTTGCGCGTTATCAGCGGGGACTGGTATGACCGACAGGCCCCACCCGCTCCTGCGCGATCACCAGTTTGCGAGTGCGCCTGTCCCGACATCTCCCCGATCGGAGCGGCCGTCGCTCGAGGTCAGTTTCATCGTCTGCACGCGCGACCGCGCCGCTGTGCTGGAGGCTTGCATAGCCTCGATCCAGGCGGCATGCCGGGTGCACGCCACCTTCGCGGCAGAGTTGGTGGTGGTCGATAATGGTTCACGGGACGGCACGTCAAAGCGGCTGGCCGCTATCGCCGAAACTTCCGACATCCCAGTCACAGCCGTCTCGGAGACTCGCCCCGGACTAGCCGCTGCCCGCAATGCCGGATTGGCGCGAGCGCGAGGCCGCGTGCTGGTCTTCGTCGACGACGACTGCAAGCTCGACCGCGACTATCTCCGCGACCTGGAGCGGCACTACCGGAGTGGCGAGAAGTGGCTGATCCGCGGCGGCCGGGTCGAGCTCGGTGATGCCCAGGACCTGCCCTTCACCATAAAGCTCTACGAGGCAAGCGAGCGGCTGACCCCGGCGGTCCACCCCGGCGGCTTCGTGCTCGGCTGCAACATGACCATGCACCGCGACGTCGCGGCCCGCATCGGGTCGTTCGACGAACGCTTCGGCGCTGGCGGCCCGCTACGCTCGGCTGAAGATACTGATTATCTCGTGCGGGCGATGCTGCTCGGCATGCCGGTCGAGTATGTGCCCGACATGACGGTCTTGCATCATCACGGCCGGCGAGACCGCAAATCGATCGACAGGCTGCACCGCGACTATAGCCTCGGTAATGGTGCGCTGTGCCTGAAACATGTCCGCCACGCCCCTTGGCTGCTTCGCCATGTCTATTGGTCCGCGCGGGCCGCGTTCAGGGAACTGGCGGGCCGTCCTCGCTTTGACCGCGACCTCGATCTGTCGCACTGGCCTATTGTCGTTATGAATCTGGCAGGTGCCGCCAGATTTGCGCTGCTCGTCATGATGGGATGGCCAAAACGGCTGCCGCTGCGCCACGACCGAGAAGCCAGCGAAGCCAATGCGGAGGCCAGAGCGCGATAATGTCACTGATTCCGTCAGCCCTGCCAATGCTGCGCCGCGCGCTTGGTGGCAGGCTGTTGCGGCTCGTTCCCGTCGTGGTGGGGCTCGGGCTTGCAGGCGCCGCGCTGGAAGGCCTCGGCATCGGTCTCATCATTCCGCTGCTCGGCATCATTATGGGACGTGGCGAAACATCAGGCATGGCCGGTTTCTCCGCCCTCCTCCAGCAGGTTGGAGCGGACCTCGGCGAGCGCCAGCGGCTGATCGCCATTTCGGCCGCGATCCTCGGTTCGATCGTACTGAAAAATGTCTTTGCCTTCGCCAACACTCTGCTGACCAGCTACATCTACGGCAAGGCAGGTTATTCGATCCGTAGCGCACTGTCGGAGCAGTTGCTCAGGGTCGGCTACCCCTTTTTCCTGCAGCAAAGCCCCGGGCGGCTGCTCAACATCATCTCCAACGAATCCTGGCGAGCATCCGACGCTATCCAGGCCCTGCTCGGCGCGATCGTCAGTGCCTCGGCCGCCGTCATCCTGCTCGCCTTCCTCCTGCTCCTCTCTTGGCAGATGACGCTGCTGGTGACTCTAGGGCTGGCGCTTGTCCAGCTGGCGCACGGGGTTTTGTCGTCCAATCTGAAGGCGCCGAGCCGCAGCGTCGTCTCGCGCAACAGCGCACTGGCGTCGCAGATGCTGCATCTGGTGCATGCCGGGCGCCTGATTCGCATCTTCGGGCAGGAGAACCGCGAAAAGGCGGTCTTCGCCAAAGCGTCCGACGGGGTGCGGCGGGCGGCTTTCGTGCTTTCAATCCGCCAGGGCGTCTTGCCGCCACTGACCGAGGTATTGCACGCAATGCTGTTCCTGGCGGTGGTGATCGGAGCCTGGCTGGCGAATGTAAGCTTCCCGCTGACCGTCGCCTTCCTCATCCTGCTCTACCGACTGCAGCCGCATATGCGCGCCTTGCAGATGTCCTGGAGTCAGTTGCAAGGCATGAGCGGCTCGCTGGAGGAGGTACAATGGCTGCTCGATCCTTCCGACAAGCCCGAGGCGCCGCAGGGCAGCCTGCCGTTCGACGGCTTGCGCCAAGGGATCAGCTTCGATGATGTGAGCTTCGCCTATTCCGGTCCCCTGTCAGGCCCCGACGCGCGCGAGGCGGTGCTGCATAAGGCGGTGTTCGACATCCGCAGCGGCCGCTCGACTGCGCTGATCGGCCGCTCGGGCGCCGGCAAGACGACGATCGTCAATCTCCTGTGCCGCTTCGTCAAACCCGACAGCGGCAGGATCCTCGTCGATGGGGCACCGCTCGATGAAGTCGACCCAAGCCAGTGGCGGCGGAACATTGCCCTGGCCAGTCAGGAGCTGGAACTGGTCGATGGCACCATTTTTGAAAACATTATCTACGGCTACGACACGGCCTCGGCCAGCGACGCCATGCGCGCCGCAAGGCTGGCCGAGGCACATCAATTCATCGAGCACCTGCCGCAGGGCTACGCGACACTGGTCGGATACCGGGGCATCAACCTGTCAGCCGGACAAAGGCAAAGGATCGCCCTGGCGCGGGCGCTGGTGCGCGATCCCGATATTCTCATCCTCGACGAAGCCACCAGTGCGGTGGATGGGTTGTCAGAAGCCGCTATTGTCGAGACGCTGAAATCGCGGGCCGGCCGCCGCACCACCATTGTCATCAGTCATCATTACAGCACCATATCGTTCTGCGACGACGTGGTGATCTTGAGCCGCGGTCGGGTGAAAAAACAGGCCCCCTTCGCAACCCTGGCAATGCTCAGCATGGACGAGCTTTACCAGCACGGAGCGGGTGAGTGATGGGGCGCACCCCAACCTGCGACGCGGCTTGCGCCCGGCAGCTCGCAGATCGCGATCAATCCTGCCGGCAAACCACCGCCGCGACGCATTTCCGATTGTTCAAAAACAATTCTCGGTGAGAGGTCAGGCGGCCTTCTTCTTCGCCAGCCGCGCCTTGATCGAGGCGACGTCGGCGCGCGGCGTCGCGGCGAACAGCGTCCTGGTGTAGTTGTGCTTGGGGTCGGCGAAGACCTCCTCGCGCGAGCCGTATTCGACGGCTTCGCCGAAATACATCACCATCACATCGTCGGCGATGTAGCGCACGACCGACAGATCGTGGCTGATGAAGACATAGGTCAGCTGGAATTCGTCCTGCAGGTCGGCGAGCAGGTTGAGCACCTGCGCCTGCACCGAAAGATCGAGCGCGGAGACCGGTTCGTCAAGCACCAGCAGGCTCGGGTTCAGCATCAGCGCGCGGGCAATGGCGATGCGCTGGCGCTGGCCGCCCGAGAACATGTGAGGATAGCGATTGTAGTGCTCGGTTCCGAGGCCGACTTTCTTCAGCATCCTCATGGCGAGGTCGCGCCGCTCTTCGGCCGGCTTGTCGGTGTTGATGAGCAGCGGCTCGCCCAGCACATCGCCGATCTTTTGGCGCGGATTGAGCGATCCGTAAGGGTTCTGGAAGACGATCTGCACCTTGCGGCGCATCTCCCTGGTCAGGCCGTTCCTTGCGATGTCGACCTTGTTGCCGTCGATGAACAGTTCGCCCGACGTTGCCGGATCGATCAGCGTGATGATGCGCGCCAGCGTTGACTTGCCGCAGCCCGATTCACCGACGATGGCCAGCGTCTTGCCCTTGTCGACGCTGAACGAGACGCCCTTGACCGCATGCAAGGTGCGCGCGCCGCGAAACAGGCCGCCGCCGACGTGATAGTCGCGCACGATGTCCTTGCCTTCGACGACCTTGATGCTCATCAGACGCCCCCGGCAGCTGGTTCGAACAGCATGTCCGAGACGGTCGGCAGCCGGTCGCCGACGGCATTATCCGGCAGCGCCGACAACAGCGCGCGGGTGTAATTGCTCTTCGGCGATTCAAACAGCGACAGCACGTCGGCCTCTTCCATCTTGCGGCCCTTGTACTGGACGATGACGCGGTCGGCCGTCTCGGCGACCACGCCCATATTGTGGGTGATCATGATCAGGCCCATGCCGTATTTAACCTGCAGCGACACGAGCAGGTCGAGGATCTGCTTCTGGATGGTGACGTCGAGCGCGGTGGTCGGCTCGTCGGCGATCAGAAGCTTCGGATTGCAGGCGATGGCGATGGCGATCATCACGCGCTGGCACTGGCCGCCCGACATCTGGTGCGGAAACGAGTTCAGCCGTTCGGCCGGCTCGGCAATGCCGACCTGCGTCAGCAATTCGATGGCGCGCTCGCGACGCTGGGCCTTGTCCATGCCCATATGGAAGCGCAGCACCTCCTCGATCTGAAAGCCGACGGTGAAGCACGGATTGAGACTGGCCATCGGCTCCTGGAAGATCATCGACATGTCCTTGCCGACGATCTTGCGCCGGTCGGCCGGGCTCATCTTCAGGAGATCGCGGCCGTTGAAGCTCATCTCGTCGGCAGTGACCGTCGCCGTCCACGGCAACAGCCCCATCACAGCCAACATCGACACCGACTTGCCGGAGCCGGATTCGCCGACGATGGCCAGCACTTCACGTTCGTTCACATGGAGCGAGACGCCATCGACCGCGCGGAACGGGCCGGATGCGGTCTGGAACTCGACGACGAGATTGCGGATGTCGAGCAGCGCCATTACGACCTCCTCAGCTTCGGATCGAGCGCATCGCGCAGACCGTCGCCGATCAGGTTGATGGCAAGCACGGTGATGAGGATGGCCAGACCGGGGAAGGTCACCACCCACCAGGCGCGCAGGATGAATTCACGCGCCGAGGCGAGCATGGTTCCCCATTCCGGTGTCGGCGGCTGGGCGCCAAGGCCGAGAAAGCCGAGAGCGGCCGCCTCCAGGATGGCGTTGGAGAAGGACAGCGTGCCCTGGACGATCAGCGGCGCCAAGCAGTTGGGCAGGATGGTGCGCAGCATAAGCCTTATATGGCCGGCGCCGGCGACCTTGGCGGCGACCACATATTCGCGGCTCTTTTCGGCCATGACGGCAGCGCGCACCAGACGGGCAAAGTGGGGTTGCAGGACAAGCGCGATGGCCAGCATGGCGTTGAACAGGCCGGGGCCGAGGATGGTGACCAGAACCAGCGCCAAGAGCAGCGACGGGAAGGACAGGATCAGATCCATGACCCGCATGATCGCCACGTCGACCCAGCCCCGGAAATAGCCGGCCAAAAGGCCCAGCGTGATGCCGCCGACAAGCGCCAGCGTGACCACGACGGCGCCGATGAGCAGCGAGAAACGCGCGCCATAGAGCAGGCGCGAGAGCATGTCGCGGCCGACGGCGTCGGTGCCAAGCAGATATTCCATGCTGCCGCCTGCCTGCCAGGCCGGCGGACGCAGGAAAGCTGTCTTGTCCTGGATGTCGGGCGCATAGGGTGCCAGCAGCGGTGCAAAGAGCGCGGCCAGCACCAAAAGGATGAAGACGAACAGGCCGATGACGGCGCCGCGGTTTACCGAGAAATAGTGCCAGAAGGTCCTGAAGCCGGTCAGACGGTCAGGGTTGCCGGCGGCCATCGGGGCGATTTCGGTCGACTGGCTCATCACGCCGCCCTGATGCGCGGGTTGATGACGGCATAAAGCACGTCGACAATCAGGTTCACCGCCATGACGATAAAGGCGATCAACAGCAAGCCTGACTGCACGACGACATAGTCGCGCTTGGATATGGATTCGACCATCCACTTGCCGATGCCCGGCCAGGCGAAGATGGTTTCTGTGAGAATGGCGCCGGCGAGCAGGGTACTGACCTGCAGGCCGATGGTGGTGACCACCGGGATCAGCGCATTGCGCAGCGCATGCACGCCGATGACGCGGGACGACGACAGGCCCTTGGCGCGGGCGGTCCGCACATAGTCTTCGCCCAGCACTTCGAGCATGGCCGAGCGCGTCTGGCGCGCGATCACCGCCAGCGGGATGGTGCCGAGCACAATTGTCGGCAGCACCAGGTGACTCAATGCCGAGCGGAAAGCATCCCACTTGCCGTAGAGCAGGCTGTCGAGGGTCAAGAAGCCGGTGATCGGCTTGATAAAGAACTGAAGGCCGATGCGGCCTGAAACCGGGGTCCAGCCGAGATAGCCGGAGAAAAAGATGATCAGCAGCAGGCCCCACCAGAAGATCGGCATGGAATAGCCGACGAGGGCGGTGCCCATAAGCCCCTGGTCGAACCAGGAGCCGCGTTTGACCGCAGCAATGATGCCGGCCGGGATGGCCAGCACCATGGCGAAGATCATGGCGAAGACTGAGAGCTCGATGGTTGCCGGGAAGAGCGTCATGAAATCTTCGATGACCGGCCGCTTGGACGAAATCGACACGCCGAAATTACCGGTCGCGGCATCGCGAACATAATGCGCGTATTGCTGCCAGATCGGCAAATTGTAGCCGAACTGTTCCTTCAGTTCCGCGTAACGCTCGGGCGACACGCCATGCTCGC
Organism: Mesorhizobium sp. C372A; assembly: GCF_030323245.1. Taxonomy (NCBI): domain Bacteria; kingdom Pseudomonadati; phylum Pseudomonadota; class Alphaproteobacteria; order Hyphomicrobiales; family Phyllobacteriaceae; genus Mesorhizobium; species Mesorhizobium sp. C372A. The sequence goes on from NZ_CP100475.1 coordinate 797,815, forward strand.
CGGCCATGGCAAGAATGGGATCGCCGGGCAGCAGCCTGACGAAAGCGAAGGCGCAGATGGTGATGCCGATCAGCGTCGGCAGCACCAAGACGATTTTGTTTAGGAGATATCGGAGCATCTTGAAAAGCGGGCGGCGCCTGATTGCGCGCCGCCCGCCTAACAGTTCTATTCGGCCTTGTCGACGCCGTCGAAGCGATGAATGCCGAGCGGGTCCATCATGAAGCCGCTGACATTCTTGCGCACGACTGCGTAGACTTGACTGTGTGCCATGAGGAAGGCCGGAGCCTGCTTCTGGAAGACAACCTGCGCCTCTTCATAGAGCTTGGTGCGTTCGGCCTGGTCGCTGGTCTTCTTGGCCTTCTGGATCAGATCCTCGAAGTCCTTGTCGCACCAGCTGGAGTAGTTCGACACGCCGATGGCCGAGCAGGCGAACAGCGTGGCGAAGAAATTGTCCGGATCGCCATTGTCACCGGTCCAGCCGATCTGGAAGGCGCCCGGGCGCTCCTTCTTCTTGCCTTCTTCGCGGTACTTCGTCCACTCGTAGCTGACGATCTCCGCCTTGACGCCGACCTTGGCCCAGTCAGCCTGGATCAGTTCCGCGGCGCGCTGGAAGTTCGGGTTGTAGGGACGGACGCGGTCGGAGGCCCAAAGCTGGATCTCCTTCAATCCGGCATCGGCCAGCACCTTCTTGGCTGCTTCCGGATCATAGGCGTCGGACTTCACGTCCTTGTTCCACGACCACATGGTCGGCGGGATCAGGTTTACGGCCGGCGTGGCGCCGGCGTCCTGGAACAGCGACTTGATGAGCGATTCCCGATCGATCGCCTGGTTGAGCGCATGGCGCACTTCAGGCTTGTCGAGCGGCGGGATGGTGGTGTTGTAGCTCATATAGCCGATGTTGAGGCCAGCCTGATCCATCAGGGTCACGTCGGCGTTGGCCTTGATCGTGCCGATGTCGGCAGGATTCGGATAGGGCGCGATATCGCATTCGCCGGCGAGCACCTTCTGGATGCGGGCGGTGGCATCAGGCGTGATCGCGAAGACGAGATCGTCGATCTTTTCCTTGCCCTTGAAGTAGTCCGGGTTGGCCGCATAGCGGATGACCGAATCCAGCTGGTAGTCGACGAACTGGAACGGACCTGTACCGACCGGCTTGGTCGAGAAGTCGGCCATCTTGCCGTCTTTTTCCAGCTGGTCGGCATATTCCTTCGACACGATCGAGGCGAAGTCCATGCCGAGATTGGCCAGCATCGGCGCGTTCGGCTCGGTCAGCGTCAGCTTCACGGTCAGGTCATCGACCTTTTCCCACTTGGCGACGTATTTCGGCATGTCCATGCCGGTGTAGTAGTCCCAGGTCAGGTTCGGCAGGTACTTCTCGCCGTTCCAGGGGTTTTCCTTGTTGAACTGGCGATCGAACGAAAAGACGACGTCGTCGGCATTGAAATCACGCGTCGGCTTGAAGAAATCTGTCGTCTGGAACTTCACGCCCGGATGCAGGTGGAAAGTATAGACCAGGCCGTCGTCCGAAATCTCCCATTTGTCGGCGAGACCGGGCACAACTTCGGTGCCGCCATGCTTGAACTCGACCAGGCGCGAATAGACGGTGCGCGACGAGGCGTCGAAGTCGTTGCCGCCCGTCGTGGTACCCGGGTCGAAGTTGGCCGGCGAGGCCTCCGAGCAATAGACCAGCGTCTTGGCATTGGCCACACCGCCGAGGACGCTTGCAGCCAGCAACGCGGCTGCAAAAGTCAGTTTCTTTTTCATTGAGCACTCCCTGATGTTCTTCCAAGCCCCTCTATAGGCTCGCGAAGCGCGCATATAAGCACCGTTTTTCCGGCTTTGGAACACCCTGTTTGCCTACCCCACCGTAAGCAGAAAATATTTCTCGGTCTTTGACGAACTGCAGAAACAAATAGCAAAATCTGCTAATCACGGGATTGTTAACGACCGCATTTTTTCATTGATCGCAGCAATCGTAAGCCAAAAATCCACAAGCCTGGGTTTCGCCACCGACACGACAGGACGGCATTGCCGAGCCGGCGTCGCGGGAAGGATTTCGACGGCAAATCTTTGCCGTCCTGCCGCTGGGGCAAGACTTGCACGGCCGCCGATAGTCGCAATAGATAGATGACACGCTGGATTTTCCGGGATCCGCGACATCGCTGCAGCGGAGGACGCCTCACCACATCGAGGCGGCGCAGCATGGAGCAGGCAACAGAACGACTTAGGGAGGCTAGAGGTGGCGAAAGCAACAAAGTCAACGGCCCCGGCGAAAGCAAAAGCGGCGAAAGCTTCAAAACCGGCCGCCGCTGCCGCCAAGTCGAAAGCGCCACCGGCCAAAGCCACTCCCGCCGTCAAGCCAACGGCAACCTCGACGCCGGCGAAGGCAAGCGCCAAGCCGGCAGCGAAACCTGCGGTCAACCGCGCTGCGAAGACAGCACCCGCTGCAAAGCCCGCCCAGCCGCCAGCCGCCAAGACAGCCGCGGCGAAGCCCGCCTCGAAGCCGTCGACGGGCGTGGCCAAAAAACTGCCGAATACGCTGACGGCGCTTGCCGCGGGCTTGCCGGAAAAGCCATGGCTAAAAAGCTATTCGAAAGTCGTGCCGGCGGAGATCGGCGCCCTGCCCTACAGTTCGATCGGCGACTTCCTCGTCGGCGCCTGTAAGCAGTTTTCCGGCCAGCCGGCATACGTCTGCATGGGCAAGTCGATCTCCTATGCCGAACTCGAGCGGCAATCGGCCGCCTTCGGCGCTTATCTGCAATCGAAGGGCCTGCAGAAAGGCGCACGCGTGGCGCTGATGATGCCGAATGTGCTGCAATATCCGGTGGCGATGATGGCCGTGCTTCGCGCCGGCTATGTCGTGGTGAACATCAATCCGCTCTACACGCCGCGCGAGCTCGAACATCAGCTCAAGGATTCCGGCGCGCAGGCGATCGTCATTCTGGAGAATTTCGCCAGCACCCTGGACGCGGTGATTGCCAGGACGGCGGTCAAGCATGTGGTGGTCGCGGCGATGGGCGACATGCTCGGCGCCCTCAAGGGCACGATCGTCAACCTCGTCGTGCGCCGGGTGAAGAAGATGGTGCCGGCCTGGTCGCTGCCCGGCCATGTCAAGTTCAATGCGGCGGTGAAGGCCGGCGCCGGCATCGCCTTCAAACCGGCCAAGATGGAGGCCGGCGACATCGCCTTCCTGCAATATACCGGCGGAACCACGGGGATTTCCAAAGGTGCTGTGCTGCTGCACTCCAATGTGCTGTCCAATGTCGCGCAGAACACGCTATGGCTGCAGGACGCCTACGCGATCAAGCCGAAACCGGCGCATCTCAACTTCATCTGCGCGCTGCCGCTCTACCATATCTTCGCGCTGACGGTGAACGCGCTAATGGGCATGCAGCAGGGCGCCCAGAACGTGCTCGTTCCCAACCCGCGCGACATTCCCGGCTTCGTCAAGGAGCTGCAGAAATACCCGATGCACATTTTCCCAGGCCTCAACACGCTGTTCAACGCGCTGCTCAACAACGAGGATTTCCGCAAGCTCGACTTCAAGCCGCTGATCATGACGCTGGGTGGCGGCATGGCGGTGCAGAAGGGGGTTGCCGAGCGCTGGAAGGCGCTGACCGGCAATTCGATCACCGAGGGCTACGGGCTGTCGGAGACCTCGCCGGTGGCCACCGCCAACAAGTTCAGCGACAGCAATTTCACCGGCACGATCGGCCTGCCGCTGCCGTCGACCGAGATCGTCATCCGCGACGATGACGGCAACAATCTGCCGCTCGGCGAAGTCGGCGAGATCTGCATCCGCGGGCCACAAGTCATGGCCGGTTACTGGAACCGGCCGGACGAGACCGCCAAGGTGATGACCAAGGACGGCTTCTTCAAATCCGGCGACATGGGCTTCATGGACGAGCGCGGCTACACCAAGATCGTCGACCGCAAGAAGGACATGATCCTGGTCTCCGGCTTCAACGTCTATCCCAACGAACTCGAGGAAGTCGTCGCCCAGCATCCGGGCGTGCTCGAAGTGGCGGCGGTCGGCGTGCCGGACGAGCATTCGGGCGAAGTGCCGAAGCTGTTCATCGTCAAGAAGGATCCGGCGCTGACCGTTGAGGCAATCACTGCGTATTGTCGCGAGAACCTGACCGGCTACAAGCGGCCGAAATACATCGAGTTCAGGACCGAGCTGCCGAAGACGCCGGTGGGCAAGATTTTGCGCCGGGCGCTGCGGGAATAATTTGAACGGCGAGCCTGGCGACGGCGGGATGGCGGACGATAGTCGGCGTCCCGATGCAGTAGTGTTCATCAAGGCGAACCTGCGGCTTGCGCCCGTTCCCGCCCTTCGTGAAATCCAGCTCTATACGGCTCATTCCGGCAGCGGCCTGAGGCGGCTTGTCGAGTGGCGAGCTCATGGACCGGAAGACGGCAGCCAGACCGAGGAGCACGAAGCTGAGCCGCAGCCGCCCTACTGGGCCTATGCCTGGGCCGGCGGCGCCGTGCTGGCGCGCTATATACTCGACCATCCGCAAATCGTGGCCGGTCACCGCGTGCTCGACCTCGGCGCCGGCTCGGGCCTCGTCGGCATCGCCGCCGCCAAGGCCGGCGCCAGCGCGGTGATCGCCGCCGAGAGCGATCGCAACGGCGTCGCCGCGATCGGCCTCAACGCGTTGGCCAACGGCGTCGAGATCACCATTGTCGACCAGGATATCACCACGGGCCCGCCGCCAGCGGTCGATCTCGTGCTTGCCGGCGACGTGTTCTACGGCCGCGAGGTTGCTCTGCGGGTGATCCCGTTCCTCGACCGCTGCCTGGCAGCCGGCATCGAGGTGCTGGTCGGCGATCCCCGCCGCGCCGATCTGCCGCTGTCGCGGCTACGATTGCTCGCCGAATATCAGGTGCCGGATTTCGGCGACGCAAAGGGTGATGTGACCAAGCCGAGCGGTGTGTTTTGGTTCGAGCCGGAAGATTGCTAGCGCGACGCGGCAAAGCCCAGTCGCTCTGAATGGCCGGATTCTACTCATTGTGGACAAACCTCAAGGGGCAGAAAATAGATTGGATTAGCCGTTGATAGGAGAAGTCGAATGGCGTGGATTAAAGTTGTTCAACGTATCGGCTTCATAGTTTGCCCAAAGTGCGAAAATCGCGGCTTCGAGCTTCAGCCTGGCGAAGACATCGATAACGCAAGCGCCAAGATCAGGTGCGGCAGATGCGGGTACGTTTGCTCTGCTGATGAGTAGCCCACTATGTCCGAAAACAAACCAGAAGCTCCATAGTTTCATGGCTGCTTCCCCCAACTCGGCCATTGGCGGGGAAATCCCGAGCCGAATTGAGTTTGCCCCAGGCCCCCGTCAGACCGTCTCCTTGACCCGCGCCGACAGAAAGTCCGGCAAGTCGGCAACCGAATCCAGAACGACATCGGCGATCGACGCCAGCGATTCCCGCGTGCCGGTGCCGGAGAGCACGCCGACCGCCAGGCCGCAGCCGCCGGCACGCGCCATCTCCAGGTCGTGGCGGTTGTCGCCGACCATGGCGATCTCGGACGCCTTCAACCCGGTCAGGTCGCAAAAGGCGACGATCGTGTCCGGCGCCGGTTTCGGATTGGCGACCGCGTCATAGCCATAGGCGGCGGTGAACAGCTGCGCGACGCCGAGCGTGACCATGGTCTTTTCGGCACCGGCAGTCGAATCATTGGTGGCGACGCCGAGCCGGTAGGATCGCTTGTGCAGAGCCGTCAGCGCCGCGACGATGCCGGGCAAGGCCACCGCCATCGATGAGCCTTGCACCGAGGTGATCTCGTTGAAGCGGGCGACGGCCAGCATCTGGTCCTCGTCGGACAGGCGCGGGAACCATAGTTCGACGACATCCATGTTGGTGCCCGAGGCGAAGATGGAATCCGGCTTGAAACGCTTGGCGACAAAATCGAAGCCCGCCGCTGAAAGCAGCCTGTCGGCTTTCCAGCGATCGCCCTCGGCAGCATCCATGGCCATGAAATCGGCGATGCCGAGCCAGGTCGCGTTGAAATCGACAAGCGTGCCGTCCTTGTCGAACAATATGCCCTTGATGTCGGCCGGATTTTTCATTGCGCCCCCCGCAGTTGCTGGATGCGCGCCACCAGCCCGGCCGTCGATGCGTCGCGCTTGGCGGCGCTCTCCTTGCCTTCCACGACTGGCAACAGGCCGGTCGCCAGCTCCTTGCCGAGCTCGACGCCCCATTGGTCGAAGGAATTGATGTTGAACAGAGTGCCTTCGACGAAGACGCGGTGCTCGTAAAGCGCGATCAGCCGGCCGAAGGTGCGCGGGTCGAGCTTGCGGTAGAGGATCGTCACCGAGGGGCGGTTGCCGGAGAAGACGCGGTGCGGGGCTATTCTGTCGACATCGGCCGGCTTCATGCCCTTGGCCAGCATCTGCGCGCGAGCCTCGTCCAGCGTGCGGCCCTTCATCAACGCTTCCGATTGGGCCAGGCAATTGGCAAGCAGTAGATCGTGCTGGTGCTTCAGATCCGGCTCATGGCCGACGGCAGCGGCAAGGAACTCGACCGGGATGGAATCGGTGCCCTGGTGCAGCAGCTGGAAGAAGGCGTGCTGGCCATTGGTGCCGGGCTCGCCCCAGACCAGCGGTCCGGTCGGCGTCGTCACCGGCGTGCCGTCGAGGGTGACGCCCTTGCCGTTCGATTCCATGTCGAGCTGCTGCAGATAGGCCGGCAGCCTGGAAAGGCGCTGGTCATAAGGGATGACCGCACGCGCCGGATAACCGCAGATCACGCGATGCCACCAGCCGACCAGCCCCAGCAGCGCCGGCAGGTTCTTCTGCAGGGGTGCGGTGCGGAAGTGCTCGTCCATCTCATGCGCGCCATCGAGGAAGGCGCGGAAGTTGCGCGGGCCGATGGCGATCATCACCGGCAGGCCGATGGCGCCCCACAGCGAATAGCGGCCGCCGACCCAGTCCCAGAAGCCGAACACGCGATCCGCTTCGATGCCGAACTTGGAAACCAGGTCGAGCGCGGTCGAGACGGCGGCGAAATGCTTGCCGACAGCTTCCTTGCCGAGCGCCTTCTGCACCCATTCGCGCGCCGTCTCGGCATTGGTCATCGTCTCGACCGTGGTGAAGGTCTTCGAGGCGATGATGAACAGGGTGGTTTCGGCCGACAGGCCCTTCAGCGTGTCGTGGATATGGGCGCCGTCGATGTTGGAGACGTAGTGCGCGCGCGGGCCGTCGTGATAGGGCGCCAGCGCCAGCGTCGCCATGGCCGGGCCGAGATCGGAGCCGCCAATGCCGATGTTGACAATGTCGGTGATTTTCTTGCCGGTGGCGCCGGCGGCCTTGCCGGAGCGAATGGCGTCGGCGAAAGCGCCCATGGCGTCGAGCACGGACAGCACATCCGCCTTGACGTCCTGGCCATCGACGGCGACGCCCTTGCCCGAGAGGTTGCGCAGCGCCGTGTGCAGCACGGCGCGGTCTTCGGTGATGTTGATTTTCTTGCCGGAAAACATTGCGGCGCGGCGACCTTCGAGATCGGCGGCGGCGGCGAGCTTCTCGAGCAGTTCCATCGTGCCCTGGTCGACCGCGCATTTCGACCAGTCGAGCAAAAGGTCGCCGTCGCTGGCCGAGAACGTCTCGAAGCGCTTGGGGTCGGCGGCAAAAGCCTCGCGCATCGTACCCGATGCCGCCGCGCGCGCAGCACGCAAGGCGACAAGCTGTTTGTCGAAGGAGGAATGATCCACTTTCGGCTCCTGATCGTTTTTCACGACATCTTATCAGACCGGATGTTTCCGGCGCGTGTCGTCGCGCTGATCTTATTGAGCCGAATTCCGCATGTTTCAATGCGTGGGGATGACGCAGTGCAGCATAGTGCGATGTGATGGAGCTATGACGCTGCGCGCCGCGCTGGATGATTTGATGGGAGTAGCGACGACGCTGCGCGTCGCGCTGGGGATAATGAGGCGCGACGACGCTTCGCATCGCGCGGGCGTCCGCGCTGCGGGATGACGCAAGCGTCACCCGGGGATGCGACGACGCTGCGCGTCGCGCATAGATCACTGGCATAAATCCCAGCGATCAGAAAAATTGATTGGCGCAACCCCTTGTGCCACGGTTACCTTCCGCTGGTCCAGCCAAGCAAAAAAGACTGGCCATCGAGGAACACCTTCCATGCCACAGCGTAACGACACGGCCATATGGTCCGGCCTGTTCCGGATTTCGGCGGAATCGGGCCAGACCCTGCAGGCGCAGATCCGTCAGGCGATCGTCGCCGCCATTCTCGACCGGCAGATCGCCGCTTCGATGCCGCTTCCGTCCTGCCGCATCCTGGCTGAAAAACTCGGCGTCGCACGCGGCACTGTGGTGCTGGCGTTCCAGCAATTGGTCGACCAAGGTTTCCTGGTGGCGCGCGAACGGCGCGGCCATTTCGTCAATCCGGATGTGCTGGCCACCCCCGCCAAGCCGCACCAGAAGGCGCCGGACCAGCAAAACGAGATCGACTGGAAGGCACGAAGGCAGATCGCCGCCAGCGACATGCCGCCACCGGCCAAGCACGACAACTGGATCAAGTCCTCCTACCCCTTCGTCTACGGCCAGTTCGACCCGGCGCTGTTCCCGACAGCCGAGTGGCGTGAGTGCAACCGCATGGCGCTGGCCGTGCTCGAAATCCGCAACTGGGCCTCCGACATGGTCGATCGCGACGATCCGCTCTTGATCGAGCAGATCCAGGCGCGGCTGTTGCCGCGGCGCGGCATCTTCGCCAATCCGGACGAGATCATCGTTACGCTGGGCGCCCAGAACGCGCTCTATATGCTGGCGACACTGCTGATGACAAAGGGCTCCAAGGTCGCGATGGAAGACCCGGGATACCCCGACGCGCGCTCGATCTTCCGCCTGGCAGGCGCCGAAATCCAGCCGGTTCCGGTCGATCAGTCCGGCATCGTCACCTCGTCCATCCCCAACGATTCCGGCTTTGTCTTCGTCACCCCCAGCCACCATTGCCCGACCATGGTGCCGCTGTCGGCAGAGCGGCGGCAGGACCTTCTGGCGCGCGCCAACCGCCACAACCAGATCATCATCGAGGACGGCTATGACAGCCAGCTTCTCGACGAGGCGCCGCAGCAGGCGCTGAAGAGCCTCGATCGCTCGGGTCGCGTCGTCTATGTCGGCTCGATGTCGAAGACGCTGGCTCCGGGCCTGCGGCTTGGCTACATCGTCGCTTCGGCTGGACTAATCTCCGAGCTTAGGGCGCTGCGCCGCTTCATGCTCAGGCACCCGCCGGCCAACAACCAGCGCGCGGTAGCGCTGTTCCTGTCGCTCGGCCATCACGAGGCGCTGGTGCGGCGGCTGTCGTCGGCCTTCGACGAGCGGCGCAAGCGTCTGGTCCATGCGATTTCCGCATTCCTGCCGGAATGGCGCTCGACCGATTCGGCCGGCGGCACATCGCTCTGGCTGGAAGGCCCGCGCGGCACCGATTCACGTGGACTGGCCGAGGCCGCGGCCTCGCGCAGCGTCATCATCGAGCCGGGCGACCGCTTCTTCGATCGCACCGAAAAGCCGTCGCGTTTCATGCGCTTGGGCATTTCCTCGATCGCACTGCAGCACATCGAGCCGGGTATTCGCGAGCTCGCGACCGCCGCCGGACGCAGGCCCGCTGCAGCCTGATTTGCCTGTGCCGGGGCTTTGAACAGCCCCGGCCCTAGGCATGATCACCAACATTCTGCACTAGCTCTCTGGCATACTCGGCTGCGTTGACTGGCCCATAGGCTGGGCCAATGGCAACGGCATAGTCGGCTGACAGAGGGACGAAGCAAGCCGACGGTGGACCAATCATCGCGTCGTGTTTCGCAAGCTAAAGGTGGAGTGCCCCCCATGTCAGTGGCTGTTGAGAAGCAGGATGCGGCTCCTAAAGATGCATCAGCCGACCAGCGTTCGCGCCGATCCGGCGGGCGCGAAGCGCGCCGCGCCATGCGGGCCGCACCGCTTGCCGACGATATCCGGCCGGTGCGCGCCGGCCTCGAAGGCGGCAGCTACGGGCCGCTCAACCAGAACGACCAGGAACGCATCCATGAAGCGGTGCTGACGCTACTGGAGACCGTCGGCTTCGCCAATGCCATTCCCTCCTGCATCGAGGCTCTGACCGGGGTCGGCGCCGTCTATGGCGATGACGGCCGCGTCCGTTTCCCACGTGGGCTTGTGATGGACACGATCAGACGAGCCGCGCGAAATTTTACGCTGCACGGCCAAGACCCCAGGCATGACATGCTGATCCAGGGCAAGCGCGTGCATTACGGCACGGCGGGTGCGGCGGTGCATCTGGTCGATGTCGAAAAGCGCGAATACCGAGAGTCGCTGGTGCAGGACATTTACGACGCCGCCCGCCTCGTCGAAGGGCTCGACAACATCCATTTCTTCCAGCGGCCCATGGTGCCGCGCGACATTCCCGATCCGCTCGAAATGGACTTCAACACGCTCTACGCCTGCGTGATGGGGACGTCGAAGCATGTCGGCACCTCGTTTACGGTGCGCGAGAACGTGCAGCCGGCGCTGGAAATGCTTTATGCGATCGCCGGCGGCGAGGAGAATTTCCGCGCCCGGCCGTTCGTGTCGAACTCCAATTGCTTCGTCGTGCCGCCGATGAAGTTTGCCGAGGACGCCTGCGGCGTGCTCGAAGCCTGTGTCGAAGGCGGCATCCCGATCCTGCTGCTATCGGCCGGCCAGGCCGGCGCCACCGCTCCGGCGGCAATTGCCGGCGCTGTGGTGCAAGCGGTGGCCGAAGTGCTTGTCGGCCTCATCTACGTCAACGCCATTAAGCCCGGGCACCCGGCGATCTTCGGCACATGGCCGTTCGTCTCCGACCTCAGGACCGGTGCGATGTCGGGCGGCTCGGCCGAGCAGGCAGTGCTGACTTCGGCCTGTGCGCAGATGGCGCAGTTCTACGATCTGCCGGGCGGTTCGGCCGCCGGCATGACGGATTCGAAACTGCCCGACATCCAGTCCGGCTATGAAAAGGGGATCACCGATGTGATGGCCGGCCTTGCCGGCCTCAATCTGGTCTATGAATCGGCGGGCATGCACGCCTCGCTGCTCGGCTTTTGCCTGGAGAGCCTGATCATAGACAATGACATGCTGGGCCACTGCCTGCGCTGCGTGCGGGGCATCGAAGTGACCGACGAAGCGCTGTCGATCGACACCATCACCGAAGTCTGCATGAATGGCCCAGGCCACTATCTCGGCAACGAGCAGACGCTGCGCCTGATGCAGACCGAGTATTTTTATCCGGCCGTCGGCGACCGCTTTTCGCCCAAGGAATGGAACGAGAAGGGCCGGCCCGACATCTTGCAGCGGGCGATCATCGAAAAGAAGCGCGTGCTTGCCGAGCGCTTCCCGCGCCATGTGCCGAAGCTGCTCGACGACAAATTGCGCGCCCGCTTCGGCGAGATGATCAAGCTGCCACGCAGCGGCATGGGCGGGTAAGCTTCCCCTTACGTAGGTCAGTCCGCACTTAACCCAAAGCGCTCGACCACTTCGGCGCTGATCAGCTTGCCATGCAGCGCCATCAACACGATCTGGGCATCCAGGCTGTCGCCGGTTTCAAGCGCAGCCTCGATGCGGCGTTCAGCGTCCAGCCGCCGCTCCGGCCCATTGGCCTGCTCGAAGGTTTGTGGGCCCGCGATGCAATAGCCAAACAGCTGCGCCACGGACCGGTAGGCGTCCGGCGGCGGCTCGTCCGGCCAATAATCCTTCATCAAATTGACGATGGTGAGCTTTACCCCCTCAGGGACAAGCGCCGGATGCAGATCGGCGCCGCGCAGCGCGGTGTCGAGTTCCCGCAAATCGCCGGAGCGGCCGAACATGCCGAGGAAACCGAGGGAAGAGCGCCGCTTCGTCATTGATGGGTGTTATCCCTCGTGCAGGACCTATCGAGACGACGTATCTGTAGACTTGGCCCAATCGATACAAGAGCGTTGCCATGAGAAAAGGCGGCCTGCCCGATGGCAAGCCGCCTTCGATTTCACCAAACTTGCAACGCTTAGTGGTTGTCCCTCGGCACGCCGCTGGTATGGGCGACGTCCTGGTATTTCACCGCCGGCTTCAGCACCATGCCCTCCGAGAACTGGTCGACCATGGAGCGCTGGATTTCCTGCCATGGCGTCTGGTGCTTGGGATAGTGATAGCCGCCATCGTCCTGCAGTTCGGCACGGCGGCGCGTGATTTCCTCGTCGGAGACGAGGATGTTGGCAGTGCCTTTGCGTAAGTCGATGCGCACACGGTCGCCGGTCTTGAGCAGCGCCAGGCCGCCGCCAATGGCGGCTTCCGGCGAAGCGTTGAGGATAGACGGCGAGCCGGATGTGCCCGACTGGCGGCCATCGCCGATGCAGGCCAGCGCGTGAATGCCCTTCTTGATGAGATAGGCCGGCGGCTGCATGTTGACGACCTCGGCGCCGCCGGGATAGCCGATCGGGCCGGCGCCGCGCATGAACAGGATGGTGTGCTCGTCGATGCCTTGCGCCGGATCGTCGATGCGGGCGTGGTAGTCCTCGGGACCATCGAAGACCATGGCGTTGCCCTCGAAGGCTTCCGGGTCGTTCGGGTTGGAGAGATAGCGTTCGCGGAATTCCGGCGAGATGCCGCTCATCTTCATGATTGCGGAATCGAACAGATTGCCGCTGAGATTGATGAAGCCGGCATTGGCCTTCAGCGGCTCGGCGACGGTGCGGATGACGTCGGTGTTCTCGTTGGCGACATCCTTGCAATTGTCGCCGATCGATTTCCCGTTGACGGTCATCGCTTCGGGATAAGGCAGCAGCTTGGCCTTCATCAGTTCGGCCACCACAGCCGGCACGCCGCCGGCATGGTGATAGTCCTCGCCGAGATATTCGCCCGATGGCTGCAGATTGACGATGAGCGGCACATGGAGGCCGACCGTCTGCCAGTCGTCATTGGTGAGTGGCACGCCGAGATGGCGGGCAATCGCGTTGAGGTGGATCGGCGCGTTGGTCGAGCCGCCTATCGCCGAATTGACGACAATGGCGTTCTCGAAGGCCTTGCGCGTCATGATGTCGGACGGCTTCAGATCCTCATGCACCATCTCGACGATGCGCTTGCCCGTCTCATAGGAGATCTGGCCGCGCTCGCGATAGGGCGCCGGGATGGCAGCCGAGCCCGGCAATTGCATGCCGAGCGCCTCGGCCAGCGAGTTCATCGTGGTGGCGGTGCCCATGGTGTTGCAATAGCCGGTCGACGGCGCCGATGAGGCGACGATGTCCATAAACTCGTCATAGTCGATCTCGCCGGCGGAGAGCCGCTGGCGCGATTCCCAGACGATGGTGCCGGATCCCGTGCGCTTGCCTTTGTGCCAGCCATTGAGCATCGGTCCGACCGAAAGTGCTATGGCCGGAATATTGACGGTGGCCGCCGCCATCAGCAGCGCCGGCGTGGTTTTGTCGCAGCCGATGGTCAGCACGACGCCGTCGAGCGGATAGCCGTAAAGCACTTCGACCAGGCCGAGATAGGCAAGGTTGCGGTCGAGTGCCGCGGTCGGGCGCTTGCCGGTCTCCTGGATCGGATGGCACGGGAATTCGAAGGGGATGCCGCCCATCGAGACGATGCCTTCGCGCACGCGCTTGGCGAGTTCGATATGGTGGCGGTTGCACGGCGACAGATCCGAGCCGGTCTGGGCGATGCCGATCAGCGGCTTGCCCGACATCAACTCGGCCCGCGTCAGGCCGTAGTTCAGGTAGCGCTCGAGGTAGAGCGCGGTCATGCCTGGATTGTCGGGATTGTCGAACCACTCCTGCGAGCGAAATTTCTTCTTTCCGGTGGGGGCGCCTGCCATCATGGTCTCCGTATTTGTAAGACAAATCGATATGGCAACGCGCGGAAGCAGGCAAGAGGGCGCACCGTCGCAACCGGACTTTGGTGCGATAGACACAGACCAGACCGTGCGTTAGGCCTTCGAAGTCTGTCCGGGAGGTGTCGATGGCTTTGGTGATCGAAGGCGAGGAACGCATTGCCGCCCCCCTGCAGAAAGTGTGGGACGCGCTGAACGATCCGAAGGTTTTGCAGGCGACCATTCCCGGCTGCCAGCACCTGGAGATGAAATCGCCGACCGAAATGGCGGCGACGGTGGTGTTGAAGATCGGACCGATCAAGGCGACATTCAACGGCGAGGTGACGTTGAAGAACCTGAAGCCGCCGCACTCCTACACCATCCAGGGCGAGGGCAAGGGCGGTATTGCCGGCTTCGCGAAGGGTGGCGCCGACGTGAAGCTGACGGCGGACGGGCCGGATGCGACGGTCCTCAAATACGCGGCCAAGGCCGAAGTCGGCGGCAAGATCGCCCAACTCGGCAGCCGGCTGATCGAATCGACTTCGAAGAAGCTGGCCGGGCAGTTCTTTTCAAGCTTTGGCGAGAAGGTGGGCTCCCCTCCCCCTTGAGGGGAGGGTGCCTCGTGAAGCGAGGCGGGTGGGGTCGCCTCAACTGCCTCAACGTGAGTTGAGCTGCCTCGACTTGTAAAGAAATAGCGTCGAGCGTGTCACCGCGGACCCCACCCGGCCCTTCGGGCCACTCTCCCCTCAAGGGGAAGGGATATCCGAGCTACTCGAACACGATGTTCGGCACCGCCGCTTCGGCCGCGCCGCGTTCTTCGTTGACCCGGTCCCAGACCTTCGAAGCAATGCCGCGATAGATCTTCGCCTCGGCGCTGTCTGGCTTCGACGCCACCACCGGAGCACCTTCATCAGAACTTTCGCGAATGCCCATTTCCAGCGGCACTTCGCCGAGGAAGGTCACGCCGAGTCGCTCGGCCTCGCGCCGCGCCCCGCCATGGCCAAAGATGTCGTAGCGCTTGCCGGTATCGGGGGCGATGAAATAGCTCATGTTCTCCACGATGCCGAGCAGCGGCACGTCGACCTTCTTGAACATATTCAATCCTTTGCGGGCGTCGATCAGCGCCAGGTCCTGCGGCGTCGAGACGATGACGGCGCCGGCCAGCGGCACCTGCTGGGCCATGGTCAACTGGGCGTCGCCGGTGCCGGGCGGCATGTCGACGACGAGCACGTCGAGGCGGCCCCATTCGACCTCGCGCAGCATCTGCGTCAGCGCCGACATCACCATCGGACCGCGCCAGATCATCGGCGTCTCCTCGTCGACGAGGAAGCCCATCGACATCACCTTAAGGCCGTAATTCTCCATCGGTTTCAGGATCTTGCCGTCGACGGTCTGTGGCCGGCCATGGATGTTGAGCAGCCTGGGCATGGACGGGCCATAAATATCGGCATCGAGCACGCCGACACGCAAACCGTTGGCGGCGAGGCCAAGCGCGATGTTGACAGCGGTGGTCGACTTGCCGACGCCGCCCTTGCCGGACGCCACCGCGATGATCGCCTCGATGCCGGGCACGCCGCGCTTGCCCGAGCTTTGCGAGGCCGGGGCGTGCGGGGCTGGGGAGTGTGGAGCTGGGCGCGGCGCGGCGGGCGCGGCCGTCGGTGCCGGCCTGGGCGCGGGGCGCGACGCAACCGGAGCCTCCATGCCGCCGCCCTTCTTCTCCGCCGTCAGCGCGACGACGGCGCCGGCGACACCAGGGATCGCCTTGACGACACGCTCGGCTGCAGCGCGCAGCGGCTCCATCTCCTGTGCGCGGGCGGCGGGAACGGTGATCGAGAAAAACACTTTCGAATCGGCGATGAAAATCTCCGAAACCATGCCGAGGTCGACGATGTTGCCGGTGAAGTCCGGCCCGTTGACCGTCTTTAGACGCTCGGTGACGATTTCCTTGGTGACGGACATGCATTATTCCCTAAGGCGTTTGGCTGCGGCTCAGATAGTGCAGATTGGCAGCGACTCCAAGCACCACGGTGTCCGCCTCACCTTGCCAGGCCAACCGCAAGGTAGGTGAGCGCCGAAATTGCAGCCGTGGCCGGCAAGGTGACGATCCAGGCGATGACGATGTTGCCGGCAATGCCCCAGCGCACGGCCGAGACGCGGCGGGCGGCGCCGACACCAATGATGGCCCCGGTGATGGTATGGGTGGTCGACACGGGGACGCCGAGCCAGGTGGCGGCAAACAGGGTGATGGCGCCGCCGGTCTCGGCGCAGAAGCCCTGCATCGGATTCAGCCGGGTGATCTTCGAGCCCATCGTGTGAACGATGCGCCAGCCGCCGAACAAAGTGCCGAGCGCCAGTGCTGTCTGACAGGTGAGGACGACCCACAGCGGCACGTAGAACGTCCCGCCGAGCATACCTTGCGAATAGAGCAGCACGGCGATGATGCCCATGGTTTTCTGGGCGTCGTTGCCGCCGTGCCCTAGCGAATAAAGCGAGGCCGAAAAGAACTGCATGACGCGGAAGGTGCTGTCGACGGCGAACGGTGTCTGGCGCACGAACAGCCAGGAAACGGCCAGGATCAGGACCAGCGCCAGAACAAACCCTGTCGCCGGCGACACGACGATTGCGGCGACCGTCTTGCCAAGCCCGGTCCAGACGATGGCGCCGGGCCCAGCCTTTGCAACGCCGGCGCCGACGAGCCCGCCGATCAGGGCATGCGAACTGCTGGACGGGATGCCGGCAATCCAGGTGACGATGTTCCAGACGATGGCGCCGACGAGCGCCGAGAAGATCACCGCCGGCGTGACGATGCTGACGTCGACGATACCTTTTCCCACGGTTTCAGCCACGTGAAGGCCGAAGAACATGAAGGCGATGAAATTGAAGAAAGCCGCCCACAGGACCGCATATTGTGGTCTCAGCACGCGGGTGGAGACGATGGTGGCGATGGAGTTCGCCGCATCGTGCAGGCCGTTGAGAAAATCGAAAAACAGCGCGACGGCGACAAGGCCGATCAGCACGGGAAAGGCGATGGTGGCTTCCATTGCCTAAACGTTCTCGATGACGATGCCGCTGATCTCGTTGGCGACGTCCTCAAAGCGGTCGACCACCTTCTCCAGCTGGCCGTAGATCTCCGAGCCGATCAGGTAGGCCATCGGATCGCTGCGGCCATGCCGCTTGAACAGGTCCTTCAATCCCTGCTCATGCAGATCGTCGGCGCGGCTTTCGACGCGCATGACCTCTTCGGCGATGGCGTTGAGGCGTACCGTGTGCGTGCCGACCTTGCTGAGCAGCGGGATCGCTTCGGCAACCAGCTTGGAGGCGGCAACGATGACGCCACCCATCTCCTGCATCAGCGGGTCGAATTCCTTCTTTTCGAACAGCTTCACCGTCTTGACGGTCTTGTGCATCATGTCGATGGCGTCATCCATCGACTGGATCAGGTCCTTGATGTCGCCGCGATCGAAGGGCGTGATGAAGGAACGCCGCACCGCCAGCAGCACTTCGGCCGTGATATGATCGGCCTCGTCCTCGAGATCGATGATCTTCTGGCACCAACGATCGATGTCCTTGCCCTGCAGGAGCTGCTCCAGCGCCTCGGCGCCGCCGACCACGGTGCGGGAATGCCGTTCAAAGAGGTCGAAGAAGCGATCTTCGCGCGGCAAAAGCTTGCGGAACCAGCCCAGCATGTCCGATCTCCTCGTATTCCATCCAACCACATAGCGCCGTGTTCGGCCGGGGGAAACAGCCAGCCGGCCCAAAGATGTGGATGCATGGCCAATTGCGGGTAGAGCTTGCGGCGAAAGGCAATTTCTCCGACCTTGCGCGCAACGAATGGACGGATGGTATGATCGACAAGCTCGAATTCTTCATCACGCTGGCCAAGGAGGAGCATTTCGGCCGGGCGGCGGAAGCGTGCGGCGTCACGCAGCCGACCTTGTCGGCCGGGATCAAGCAGCTGGAGGGCCAGCTCGGCGTCATGCTGGTCAATCGCGGTTCGCGCTTTCAGGGGCTGACGCCGGAAGGCAAGCAGGTGCTGGTGTGGGCGCGTCGCATCGTCGGCGACTCCAGGACCATGCGCGAAGAGATGCGGGCGGCGCGACATGGCCTGTCCGGGCGTATCCGTATTGCCGCCATCCCAACCGCCCTCGCCATGGTGGCGCGGCTGACGACGCCATTTCGCGAGAAGCACCCGGGCGTCACCTTCTCTATCCTGTCGCGCACCTCGATCGAGGTGTTGTCGCTGCTCGGCAATTTCGACGTCGATGCCGGCATCACCTATCTCGACAACGAGCCTCTCGGACGGGTGACGAGCGTGCCGCTCTATGACGAGCGCTACCAGCTGATCACGGCGGTCGGAAATCCCTATTCGGATCGCGACAAAGTGACATGGGCCGAAATCAGCCAGCTGCCGCTCTGCTTGTTGACGCCGGACATGCAGAACCGCCGCATCATCGACCAGCATCTGGCCGAGGCCGGCGTGCAGGTGCGGCCGACACTGGAATCCAACTCGATGATCGTGCTGTTCTCCCACATACGGACAGGCAAATGGTCGTCGATCATGCCGCTCAACCTGGCGGAAACATTCGGTTTTTCCGAACCGATCCGGGCCATTCCGATCGTCGAACCGGATGCCAGCCACACTGTCGGGCTGGTCGCCGCGCCGCGCGAACCGCACACGCCGCTGGTGCAGGCGCTGCTGGACGAGGCGATGGCGCTGGCAGACGATTTCCGCGCCAATCGCTGAGCTAGTCATAACTGGTCAATCAGCGCGATAGAAATTTTCTATCGTGCAACGAAACCGCTTTATTGATTTCAAAGGTTTTCTCTGATTTCTTAAGCACTTAGCGATTAAGCGGCGTAGGCATGTCGTTGTTCCAAAACTGCTTCATGCTTTTGGACGATTATATGCATCGATCGCTACGATAGGGAGGGCGCTGCGTGACGATGCAGCCTGCAAGTACCGAGATACAGTCGCGCACGGCGGCGATCATCCAGGAGTTGAAGGGCCTCGAAGGCCCCCTGCTGCCGATCCTGCACGAGATCCAGGAAGAATTTGGCCACGTGCCGCAGGACGCCGTGCCCGTCATCGCCGATGGGCTGAACCTGTCGAGGGCCGAAGTGCATGGCGTCGTGACCTTCTATCATGATTTCCGTGCCCGGCCGGCTGGCCGGCATGTGCTCAAGCTTTGCCAGGCGGAAGCCTGCCAGTCGATGGGTTCGGATGCGATCGCCGCAAAGGTCAAGCAGTTGCTCGGCATCGATTTCCATGAGACCACCCGCGACGGATCGGTTACGCTTGAGCCTGTCTATTGCCTCGGGCTGTGCGCCTGTTCACCGTCGGCGATGCTGGATGGTGAGGTGATCGGGCGGCTCGATGACGAGAAGATCGAAGAGATCGTCGCGGAGGTACGCTCATGATCCCGCGCATCTACATTCCAGGTGACTCCGGCGCGCTGGCGCTCGGCGCCGAAAAAGTCGCCAAGGCTGTTCGTGCGGAACTGGCCGAACGGGGTGTCGAGGCCAAGATCGTCCGCAACGGCTCGCGCGGCGCCTATTTCCTCGAACCTATGGTCGAGGTCGCGACCGAAAAGGGCCGCGTCGCTTACGGGCCGGTCAAGCCATCGGACGTCAAGAGCCTGTTCGACAGCGGCTTTCTCACCGGCGGGCATCACAAGCGCTGGCTGGGCGCGCCCGACAAAATCCCGTTCCTGGCCAAGCAGACGCGCCTGACCTTTGCGCGTTGCGGCATCAACGACCCGCTATCGCTCGATGCCTACAAGTCACTGGGCGGGCTCAAGGGCCTGCAGAACGCGGTGGCCATGGCGCCGCTCGACATCGTCAAACAGGTCACGGAATCGGGCTTGCGCGGCCGAGGCGGCGCCGGCTTCCCGACCGGCATCAAGTGGAAGACGGTGCTCGATACGACATCTGACCGCAAATACATCGTCTGCAATGCCGACGAGGGCGACAGCGCCACCTTTGCCGACCGCATGATTATGGAGGGCGACCCCTTCGTGCTCATCGAAGGCATGACGATTGCCGGCATCGCCACCGGCGCGACCAAGGGGTTCGTCTATATCCGCTCGGAATATCCGCATGCGGTGGCTGTCATGAACAAGGCTGTCGAGGTCGCCCGCAAGGCAGGCGTGCTCGGCGTCAGCGTGCTGGGTTCGCCCAACGCCTTCGACATGGAAATCCGCGTCGGCGCCGGCGCCTATGTCTGCGGCGAGGAAACTTCGCTGCTGAACAGCCTTGAAGGCAAGCGCGGCGTGGTGCGAGCCAAGCCACCGCTGCCGGCAATCCAGGGTCTGTTCGGCAAGCCGACGGTGATCAACAACGTCATCAGCCTGGCCTCCGTGCCCATCATCATGGACAAGGGTGCTGCCTTCTACAAGGATTTCGGCATGGGCCGCTCGCGCGGCACGATCCCGATACAGATCGCCGGCAACGTCAAGTTCGGCGGCCTGTTCGAGGCGGCGTTCGGCATGACGCTGGGCGAGATCGTCGACGATATCGGCGGCGGTACGGCCACTGGTCGCCCGGTGAAGGCGGTGCAGGTCGGCGGCCCGCTCGGCGCCTATTTCCCGCGCGGCCTGTTCGACACGCCGTTCGACTACGAAGAGTTCGCGAAGCGCGACGGACTGATCGGCCATGCCGGCATCACCGTGTTCGACGACACGGCCGACATGCTGAAGCAGGCGCGCTTTGCCATGGAGTTCTGCGCCATCGAAAGCTGCGGCAAGTGCACGCCCTGCCGCATCGGCTCGATACGCGGGGTGGAGACCATCGACCGGCTTGCCGCCGGCATCGAGCCGGAGAAGAACCTGGCACTGGTCACCGATCTCTGCAACACGATGAAGTTCGGATCGCTCTGCGCGCTGGGCGGCTTCACGCCCTATCCGGTGATGAGCTCGATCACCCATTTCCCCGAAGATTTCAAGCCCGCGCCGGCGCGCGTGGCTGCTGAATAGGAGCTGGCAGATGAATATCAAGGCCGACTTCCCGACACTCATCGAAGAACTCGATTACGGAACCCCGGAATCGAAGGCGCAAAAGCAGGTTACGCTGATCGTCGACGGCCGCAGCATCAGCGTGCCGGAGGGTACGTCGATCATGCGCGCGGCGATGGAAGGCGGGGTCGAGATCCCAAAACTCTGCGCCACGGACATGCTGGACTCGTTCGGCTCCTGCCGCGTCTGCCTGGTCGAGATCGACGGGCGCGGCGGCACGCCGGCATCCTGCACGACCCCCGTCGGCGAAGGCATGGTGGTGCGCACGCAATCCGAGCGGCTCGACGCCATCCGCCGCGGTGTCATGGAGCTTTACGTCTCCGACCACCCTACCGGCTGGAACGAGAAGGCCGGCACCGGCGCCAGCGAGTTCGACGTTGTGGCGAAATCGGTCGGCCTGACCGAGAACCGCTTCGGCATTGAGGGCCGCAACCACGTCAAGCAGGAAAACGGCGTCGCGCCCGGCCATGGCTCGCTGGCGGTCGACTACATCGCCCGCGACGAGTCCAACCCCTATTTCACCTATGATCCGGCGCAATGTATCGTCTGCTCGCGCTGCGTGCGGGCCTGCGAGGAGGTGCAGGGCACCTTCGCGCTGACGATCGAGGGCCGCGGTTTCGAATCGCGCATGGTCGCCGGCATGCACGAGGATTTCATCGCCTCCGAATGCGTGTCCTGCGGCGCCTGCGTGCAGGCCTGTCCGACCGATGCGCTGCGTGAAAAGACCGTGCTTGAGAAAGGCATGCCCGAGCGTTCCGCTGTCACCACCTGCGCCTATTGCGGCGTCGGCTGCTCGTTCAAGGCCGAAGTGAAGGACGACGAAGTCATTCGCATGATGCCCTACAAGGACGGCAAGGCGAACCACGGCCACTCCTGCGTGAAGGGCCGTTTCGCCTATGGCTATGCCACCCACAAGGACCGCATCCTGTCGCCTATGATCCGGGAAAAGGTCAGCGATCCCTGGCGCGAGGTGAGTTGGGAAGAGGCCATCGCCCATACGGCCAAGGAATTCCGCCGTATCCAGTATCAATACGGCCGCACCTCGATCGGCGGTATCACGTCCTCGCGCTGCACGAATGAAGAGACCTATCTCGTCCAGAAGCTGGTGCGCCAAGGCTTCCGCAACAACAATGTCGACACTTGCGCGCGCGTCTGCCACTCGCCGACCGGCTACGGCCTCGGCCAGACCTATGGCACCTCGGCCGGCACGCAGGATTTCGATTCCGTCGATTTCACCGATGTCGCCGTCATCATCGGCGCCAATCCGGCTTCCGCGCACCCGGTGTTCGCCTCGCGGCTGAAAAAGCGGCTGCGCCAGGGCGCCAAGCTGATCGTGCTCGATCCGCGCCGCACCGAAATGGTCAAGTCGGCGCATATCGAGGCCGACTATCACCTGCCGCTGAAGCCCGGCACCAACGTGGCGGTGCTGACGGCGCTGGCGCATGTCATCGTTACCGAAGGGCTTTTCGACGAAGCCTTCATCCGCGATCGCTGCGACTGGGCGGAGTTCCAGGATTGGGCTTCTTTCGTCGCCTTGCCGGAAAACAGCCCCGAAATCGTGGGCAAGCTGTCCGGCGTCGATCCCGAACTGATCCGAGGTGCTGCGCGGCTCTATGCCAAGGGCGGCAATGGCGCGATTTATTATGGCCTTGGCGTCACCGAACACAGCCAGGGTTCGACCACGGTTATGGCTATCGCCAACCTTGCCATGGCGACGGGCAATATCGGCCGTCCCGGCGTCGGCGTGAACCCGCTGCGCGGCCAGAACAACGTGCAGGGTTCCTGCGACATGGGCTCGTTCCCGCATGAACTGCCGGGCTACCGCCACATCTCCGGCGAGGCGGTGCGCGACATCTATGAGACGTTGTGGGGGGTGAAGCTCGACGACGAACCGGGCCTGCGCATCCCCAACATGCTGGATGCCGCCGTCGACGGCTCCTTCAAGGGCATCTACATCCAGGGCGAGGACATCCTGCAGTCGGACCCTGATACCAAGCATGTCGCGGCCGGCCTGGCGGCGATGGAATGCGTGGTCGTGCACGACCTGTTCCTCAACGAGACCGCCAACTACGCGCATGTCTTCCTGCCGGGCTCGACCTTCCTGGAGAAGGACGGCACTTTCACCAATGCCGAGCGCCGCATCAACATGGTGCGCAAGGTTCTGGAGCCGAAGGCGCGCTACGCCGACTGGGAAGCGACACAGGAGCTTGCCCGTGCGATCGGGCTGGACTGGAACTATCAGCATCCCTCCGAGATCATGGACGAGGTTGCAAAAACGACGCCGAGCTTCGCCGGCGTGTCCTTCGAGCTGCTCGACCGTGTCGGATCCGTGCAATGGCCCTGCAACGAGAAGGCGCCGCTCGGCACACCGATCATGCATATGGATGGCTTCGTGCGTGGCAAGGGCAAGTTCATCCGCACTGAATATGTCGCGACCGACGAGCGGACCGGGCCGCGTTTCCCGTTGCTGCTGACCACCGGCCGCATTCTCAGCCAGTACAATGTCGGTGCACAGACAAGGCGCACCGAAAACGTCATGTGGCACTCGGAAGATCGGTTGGAGATCCATCCGCACGACGCCGAGAACCGCGGCCTGCGCGATGGCGACTGGGTGCGGCTGACCAGCCGTTCGGGCGAGACGACGCTGCGTGCGCTGATCACCGACCGGGTGTCGCCGGGCGTGGTCTACACCACCTTCCACCATCCGGACACGCAGGCCAACGTCATCACCACCGACTTCTCCGACTGGGCGACCAATTGTCCAGAGTACAAGGTAACCGCAGTGCAGGTCGGCGCGTCGAACGGACCTTCGGACTGGCAGCGCGACTATAACGAGCAGGCCGAGCAGAGCCGCCGCATCGCTCCGCTACAGGCGGCGGAGTAGTCTTGCCACGGCGTTCGACAATAAGAGCTTCAATCTTGACGGTTGGTCGACCCCCACTCCGTCAGGAAGGAGAGCTTAAGCCGCCTGGCGCCTTTCTTCTCCCTCCGGAGGGGGGAGAGGTGGCGCCGCGAAGCGGCGACGGAGTGGGGGAAGCCGGCCCCGCAACACGCAGCCGTCGAAAGTCGGGCACAACCCAAAGAGCAGGCAAACCGGCCTATCTGGCGAGCAGTCGACCCCCACTCCGTCAAGCTTCGCTTGACACCTCTCCCCCGGTCGACGGGGGAGAGGAAAGGCGCGAGCCTCCACAGCTACTGCTAAGGACGAACAGGGCAGAGGGGCGCGCCTCGTGACCCGAAAACGCCAAGCCACCACCCAAATCTCTCGCCTTGCCCACCGCGCCAGCGGCACGACATCGGCCAACCGCATGGTGCCGGAGGAGACGCCGGTGGCGTTCTCGTTTGCCGGCACCACACATGCGGTGATGATGGCGAGCCCCGCCGATTTCGAGGATTTTGCGCTCGGCTTCTCGCTGACCGAAGGCATCATCGCGTTGCCTGACGAGATAGAGGCGATCGAGGTCGAGGACCATGGCGCCGGGATCGATATCCAGATCCGGTTGAAGGACCAGGCCAATACGCGCTTCGAGGCGCGACGCAGGCGATTGGCCGGTCCGGTCGGCTGTGGGCTATGCGGCATCGAATCGATCGAGGAAGCGATGCGCTCGGTCGACAAGGTTGGTGCGTCCAAGCTTACGCTTGAAGCTGACGACATCGTTCGCTCGGTCAAGCTTTTGTCGAAGGTGCAGCCGCTGCATTCGGAAACCGGTGCAGTTCATGCAGCGGGCTTCTACATCCCCGGCAAAGGCATCGTCATGGCGCGCGAGGATGTCGGCCGGCACAATGCGCTGGACAAACTGGCCGGCGCGCTGGCCAAGGCCGGCATTGACAGTGCATCGGGCGCGGTGGTGGTGACATCACGCGTCTCGGTGGAGATGGTGCAGAAAACGGCGGCGATCGGCTCCGCCTTCATCATCGCCGTGTCGGCGCCGACAGCCCTTGCCATCCGCACCGCCGAAGAGGCCGGCATGACGCTGGTGGCGCTGGTGCGCGGCGACGATTTCGATGTTTTCACCCACCCGGAACGGGTGGTCTTGGGAGTTGCCCAGCATGTCGCATGACGAAGAACACATCACGAGCACCGGGGAAAAGCTGGTGCGCATGGCCAACCAGATCGCCGCCTTCTTCCATTCAAGGCCCCGCGAGGAAGGTGTGGCGGGCGTGGCCGAGCACATCAACAAGTTCTGGGAGCCCAGGATGCGCCGGCAGTTCTTCGAGATGCTGGACAGTGGCGGCGAAGGTTTTGACGAACTCGTCGTCGTGGCCTCGGCCAGGATCAAGCGGCCGAAGACCGAGGAGCAGGCCGATGTGAGCATCGGCTACGTCCAACCCACGGGTGCAGAGAGAGCCGCTCCCCAGAAATAGCCTCCCCCAGAAATGGCGGGCGAACACGGTTCGCCGCGGGCTATATTCCTGTCTTCTAAAGTTTGGCTGCCGCATCCGCCGGGCGTCTGCTATGGTCGGCGATCAGAAATCGTCTGGCCGGGCGGGATAGCAACGTGAGGCCGATCGAGACGCGATATGCCCTCAGCGGCGACGTGCGGATCGCCTATCAGGTGGTCGGCCAGGGATCGTTCGACCTGGTTTTCGTGCCCGGCTTCATCTCCAATCTCGACCTGCATTGGGAAGACGAGGGCTACGCCAGGCTCTTGAAACGGCTCTCGGCGTTCTCGCGGCTGATCCTGTTCGACAAGCGCGGCACCGGCCTGTCCGACCGCGTCGACCCACGCCACCTGCCCAGCCTCGAAACCCGCATGGACGATGTGCGCGCGGTGATGGATGCCACCGGCAGCGGCCGCGCGGCCTTGCTCGGCGCTTCGGAAGGCGCGCCGATGGCAATGTTGTTTGCCGCCACCTATCCGGAACGGACACGAGCGCTGGCGCTCTATGGCGGTTATGCGCATTTCCACAAATGGGTGATGTCGCCGGAGCGCCTCGAGGCCTTCATCGCGACGGCCGGCACGGAATGGGGCACGGGCGCCACACTGCCCAACTTCGCTCCCGGCCGGGTAGATGATGCGCATTTCACCCAGTGGTGGGCCCGCTTCGAGCGGCTGTCGGCCAGTCCTACGGCAGCGGCCGCTCTTGCCCGAATGAATGCCGGGATCGACGTGCGCGGCGTGCTTTCGGCGATCGGCGCACCGACCCTGCTCATCCATCGCCGCAACGACGCGCGGGTCGACCCCGGAGCCAGCCGCTTTCTGGCGAAAAACATCTCGAATGCGCGACTGGTCGAGGTCCCCGGGCGCGACCACCCGATCTGGACCGGCGATGTCGACCGGGTGGCCGACCTGATCGAGGAGTTCCTGACCGGCGAGCGTGCCGTGGCCGAAGTGGAGCGCGTGCTTGCCGCTCTTCTGGCGACACGCATCTACGACACGGCGAGGGTTGGCGACCGCATGTGGAGCGAACGCAGCGAGCGCTTCCAGGAGAGCTGGCGGCAGCTGGTCGGCCGTCATGGCGGACGCGTTGCCGGCATCCATGGCGAATTGATGATCTCGCGCTTCGACGGGCCGGCGCGGGCCATACGCTGCGCGGCGGCACTGCGCGATGCGGCGCAACATATGGGCATTGCAAGCGCCCAGGGCGCCCATGTCGGCGAGGTCGAAATGCGCGGGCCGCCGGTGGGGCTGATGGCACGGGTGACGATGCAGATCGCCGCCCATGCCGGGCGCGGCGACATTCTGGCGTCGCGGCTGGCCGCCGATCTGGCGGCGGGGTCCGGCCTGTATTTCATCGATGCCGGGCGTGTCACGGTGGATGAGCTGGACGAGCCGCTGGCGCTGGTCCAGGCGACGTCGGAACAGCACCTGGAGCCGGCCTGCCGCCCCAAGGCGAAACCCGCCGAGCCGGCTCAACTGACGGCGCGCGAAAGCGAGGTGGTGATCCTGATCGCCGACGGCAAGAGCAATGCCGCGATCGCCGCCGAGCTGAGGCTCAGCGAGCATACGGTCAAGCGTCATGTCGCCAACATATTGCTGAAGCTCGATTTGCCGTCACGGGCGGCGGCAGCGGCATTTTCCGCCAGGCAGGCTGGCCCGGACGGGCCATAGGGACCATGGCGCTTTCGGGCGAAGCGGCCAGGTGGGGTCGAGGCGTACCAATTCTCTCCATGCAGGCCAGGCGGATGTCGCCGGGAAAGGCACTGCGGATGGAGGATGCAATGCTGAAGTCAAACAGGTCGATCAAATCGCTGGTGATAGCGGCAGGCGTTGGCGCGCTGTTCACGATCGCTCCCGCCAGGGCCGAGGATGCCTCGGCGGCCGCCGCCTACAAGGACATCGAGGCGACGCTCGGCTCGGTGCCGGACATGTTCAAGACGCTGCCCGATGTCGCGGTTGCCGGCGCCTGGGCCGAGATCAAGGGCGTGCAGCTCAACCCCAAGACCGCGCTAGACGGCAAGACCAAGGAACTGCTGGGGCTGGCCGTCGCCTCGCAGATCCCCTGCCAGTACTGCATCTATTTCCACACCGAGGCCGCCAAGCTCAATGGCGCGACCGATGAGGAGATCAAGGAGGCGATCGCGATGGCGGCCATCGTGCGCCACTGGTCGACGA
Organism: Mesorhizobium sp. C372A; assembly: GCF_030323245.1. NCBI lineage: Bacteria > Pseudomonadati > Pseudomonadota > Alphaproteobacteria > Hyphomicrobiales > Phyllobacteriaceae > Mesorhizobium > Mesorhizobium sp. C372A. The sequence continues at coordinate 825,185 of NZ_CP100475.1, forward strand.
TGCTCAACGGCAGCCAGGTCGATTTCGCGACCTTCAAACAACAGACCGACGGTGTGTTCGCAGCCGTCAAAGCCAAGTCGCAGTGAAAGAAAATGCCGGGCGGTGCGCCGGGCATTGCTTGTGATCATTCAACCGCCCGATCAACGGGCCATGGAGGAAAAGATGCTGACCAAGACGCAGAGCGTGGACGGCGCGGCGATCAAGAAAGCGATCGAAGGACGGGAAGGCAGGATGCTCGCTAGCTTCTATGCCGACGACGCACTGGTGCGGGTGATCGACCGCAACAATCCGCCGAGCAAGCCGCGCGAGATCCGCGGCCGGGCGGCGATCAGCACCTTCTGGGACGACATCTGCAGCCGGGCGATGACCCACAAGGTCGACACCACCATCGCCGATGGCGACAATCTCGCCTTCACCCAGGCCTGCGCCTATCCGGACGGAACGAAAGTGTTCTGCGCGGCGATGCTGGAGCTGAAGAATGGGCGGATTGCACGACAGACCGTCGTGCAGGCCTGGGACGAGTAGTTCCACCGCGGAAAGATCAACCGCGGTTTGGGCCGCAAAACTGGAGGAGACAAAAATGTTCAGCGCCAGATGGCAGATCGACGCCAAGTTCGGGCACAAGCAGACCGTACTCGACCTGTTGAAGAAATGGGAACGCGAGATCGGCTCTCAGGTCGGCATTGCCGATCTCGAATTCCAGATCATGACCGGTTCGATCGGAGCTCGGGAAGCGACGGTCGAATCGCATCATCAGGTCGAAAGCCTTGCCCAGTTGGAGGGATTCTTCGCCAGGATCGGCAAGATCGACGCGCACGCCAAATGGGGCAAGGAGATGGAGCCCTACGTCGTTTCAGGCACCAGCCTTTGGAACATCTACCGCATCGTGGAGTAGCCGTGGCAGGTGCAGCAGTTTTCGGCCATCAGTTGCGGCGGCCGAAACTCGTCCGCTGCCCGGAAAACCGCCCTTCCCTGGCCAATCCGGCAGCCGCGACACGTGCCGGCTGATTGGGCAATGTGGCCTGCTTGGCCAGGGCCGCCGCTATCAAGGCGTCGGCCTGGCGCGCGCGCTGGTCCGCGCCGGCATCTCCGGCAGGGTTGCCCGCCACGGCGGAGGTCGACATCCGCCGGCGGGGTTTGAAAGCAAGATAGAGAAGCAACGCGCCGAGCAGTCCAGCCCCAATGACGATCGTCAAACGGGTGCCGGTCATGCCGGTGCGTTCGATCTGGGTGGGGTTGGCGGGGTTCTGGACGACGGTGAGCTTGTCGCCGACCTGCGGTTCGCGGGCACCGTTCTTGTTCAGCTCCATCGTGGCCTCGACGGCGTCGGCGCCGGTGCCGACGCGCAAGGTGCCGGTGAATTTCTGGGTCACCTTCCACTCTTTGTCAGCATGGACCGTCTTGAACGCATCCACCAGTTCGCACGGGATCGTGGCGGTGCTGACGGTCTTGTAGACAATCTTGTGGGTGGTCGATTCCATGTCGCATTCGACATTGACCGCGAGGATTTCAGCAGGCGCCTCGGGCCAGCCGCTCTTCTTGATCATGTCCTTGCCGCCGAACACAGCGATCAGCAGACAGAAGCCGGCAATGAGTACCAGCTTGATCTTGGTCGTGTTCATGCGCAAACCCCTCGCCGCGCGGTTTCCCGGCAAGAGGCTGCTCGTTCAGGTTGAATATTCAGTAAATCGTGAACTCCCGCCGTACCGCAAAAGTAACTCACGATTAATATACAGAAAACGCGGTGGCGAATATTTTAGAGATAGTGGCGGCCTCTACCCATGCGCCACCATCACATGACGAACGGCGGTATAATCCTCCAGCGCATAGAGAGACATGTCCTTGCCGTAGCCGGACTGCTTCAACCCGCCATGCGGCATCTCGTTGGTCAGCATGAAATGGGTGTTGATCCAGGTGCAGCCATATTGCAGACGGGCGGCCGTCGCCATGGCGCGCGAGACGTTCTTGGTCCACACCGAGGATGCCAGGCCGTAGTCGCTGTCATTGGCCCAGTTCACGGCTTCATCGACTTCGGAGAAGCGGGTGATGGAGACGACCGGACCGAACACTTCGCGGCGCACGATCTCGTCTTCCTGCAGCGCGCCGGCAACCACCGTCGGCTGGTAATAGAAGCCGGAGCCTTCGCCCGGCTTGCCGCCGGTGGTGATCTCGATGTGCTTCAGTTCCGAAGCGCGCTCGACGAAGCTCGACACGCGATCGCGCTGGCGGCGCGAGATCAGCGGCCCGATCTCGTTTTCGGTGTCGTCGGGCTGGTTGTATTTGATGGTCGAGACGGCAGATGAGAGATCGGCGACGAGCTTGTCGTAGATCTTCTTGCCGGCATAGATGCGGCAGGCGGCTGTACAATCCTGCCCGGCATTGTAGTAGCCGAAAGCGCGCAGGCCGTTGACCACGGCGCCGAGGTCGGCATCGTCGAAAACGATGACCGGCGCCTTGCCGCCGAGTTCCAGATGCGTGCGCTTGACCGACTTGGCGGCGGCCTGCAGCACCTTCTTGCCCGTGGCGACGTCGCCGGTGATCGAAATCATGTTGACCTTGGCGTGATTGATCAGCGTGTTGCCGACGCTGTCGCCGCGGCCGAGCACGACATTGACGACGCCCTCGGGCAGCACCTCGGCCAGGATCCTGGCCAGCTTCAGCGCCGTCAGCGGCGTCTGCTCCGACGGCTTGAAGACGACGGTGTTGCCGCCGGCAATGGCCGGCGCCAGCTTCCAGGCCATCATCATCAGTGGATAGTTCCACGGCGCGATGGAAGCGACGATGCCGATCGGGTCGCGCCGCACCATCGAGGTGTGGCCGGGCAGATATTCGCCGGCGACCACGCCCGGCATCGAACGTACCGCGCCGGCAAAGAAGCGATAGCAGTCGACGATCGCCGGGATTTCGTCATTGAGCACGGCGTTGATCGGCTTGCCGCAATTCAGCGCCTCGAGCGCCGCGAACTCCCGCGCGTTGGCCTCGATGCGGTCGGCGATCTTGAGGAGATAGCCGGAGCGCTGCGCCGGCGTTGTGCGTGACCACAAGACGAACGCTCGCTCGGCGGCAGTAACAGCCGCCTCGATCTGCGCCTGGCTGGCTTCAGGCAGGTTGAGAATGGTCGCCCCGGTCTTTGGATTCAGAATCGGCTCCTCGGTCTCGGTGCCGTTCTCGAAGCTCGAGCCGATCAGCATCTGGGTGTCCATGCAGGTTCTCCTCGGTCAGGAGCGAGTAGCGAATAGCGAGTAGCGAATAGGGCTGGTCGTGCAATCTCCCCTATTCGCTATTCGCTACTCCCTATTCGCTGTTCTTCATTTGCCCGAACCGGCGATCTGGTCGCCGTCGCGGGTCAGGTAATAGGCGGCAAGGATGGGCAGCAGCGTCACCAGCACCACGACCATGGCGACGACATTGGTGACCGGACGCTGGCGTGGGCGGATCAGCTCTTCCAGCATCCAGATCGGCACGGTCTGCTGCTGGCCGGCGGTGAAGGTGGTGACGATGACCTCGTCGAAGGACAGCGCGAAGGCGAGCATCCCCCCGGCAAGCAGAGCGGTGGCGATGTTGGGCAGCACGACGTGCCGGAAGGTCTGGAAGCCGTCGGCGCCGAGATCCATCGAGGCCTCGATCATTGAGCCGGAAGTGCGGCGGAAACGGGCGACCGCATTGTTGTAGACGACGACAACGCAGAAGGTGGCGTGGCCGAGCACGATCGTCCAGAACGAGAACGGGATGTCGGCTAGCGAGAAGGCCGAGCGCAACGCGATGCCGGTGATGATGCCGGGCAGCGCGATCGGCAGGATGACGAGCAGTGAGATCGTCTCGCGGCCGAAGAATTTCGTCCGTGACACGGCGGCGGCGCACAGCGTGCCCAGTATCAAGGCAATCGCGGTCGAGATTGCGGCGACGCGGACCGAAAGCGACAGCGCCTGCCAGACATCCGGCCGGTTCCAGGTGACGGCGAACCATTGTGTGGTCAGCCCCGGCGGCGGCCAGACGAAGCTCTTCTCTTCCGTGGTGAAGGCATAGACGAAGATCAGCAGGATCGGCAGGTGCAGGAAGAGCAGGCCGCAAGCGGCTGCGATCTTGAGGCCGAGCGGGGCGGATTGCGAACCGTCAGAGCGCATCGAAGGCCCCCATGCGCTTGGCGCCCCAGAGATAGAAACCCATGATGACGATGGGCACGACGGTGAAGGCGGCGGCGAGCGGGATGTTGCCGGCGGTGCCCTGCTGCGAATAGACGGCCTGGCCGATAAACAGCCGCGACGTGCCGATGATCTGCGGGATGATGTAGTCGCCCAGCGTCAGCGAGAAGGTGAAGATCGAGCCGGCGACGATGCCGGGCAGCGCCAGCGGGAACAGCACGTTGCGGAAGGTCTGGCCCGGCGATGCGCCGAGATCGGAGGACGCCTCGACCAGATTGCCGGGCACGCGCTCCAATGCCGCCTGCACCGGCAGGATCATGAACGGCAGCCAGACATAGACGAAGGCGATGAAGGTGCCGGTGGCGGAGACCGACAGCGAGTTGCCGCCGACGACCGGCAGCGACAGCCAGCCGTCGAGCACCCAGAGCAGATGCAATTTGGCCAGCAGCCAGGTCAGAATGCCTTCCTTGGCGAGGATCAACTTCCAGGCGTAGATTTTCACCAGATAACTCGACCACAGCGGCAGCATGATTCCGAGATAAAACAGCGCCTTCCAGCGGCCCCGGGCATAGCGCGCCGCATAATAGGCGATCGGGAAGGCGATGGCGGCGGAGGCCAGCGTGACCAGCACCGCCATCGTCACCGTGCGCAGGATGATGTCGAGATTGGCGGGCTGGAACAGGTCGCCATAGGTCTTCAGCGTGAACTCATGGTTGATGAGGCCGGAAAATTCGTCGATCGAGAAGAAACTCTGTGCCAAGAGCGCGAACAGCGAACCGATATAGACGACGCCGAGCCACAGCACCGGCGGCGCCAACATGAGGAACAGCAGCAGTTGCGGCTTGCGCCAGAACAGGTCGGACAGCGCACCGCGCACGCCGCCGCTGCCGGGCAGGATGGCGGGGGCGGAGGTTGAGTTGAGCGCGGCGATGGTCATGGGGAGACCGCGTGCTGAAGGAACCCTGAGAAGCCGGGTTCCTTCACACCCCCCTCTGTCCTGCCGGACATCTCCCCCTCAAGGGGGGAGATCAGCAGTTTCGCTGCCTCGCCAAATCCCCAAGGTTGAAGATTGGCGAAACCGGGAGGAACAGCCAATCTCCCCGCTTGAGGGGGAGATGTCCGGCAGGACAGAGGGGGGTGCTTGGCGCAAACCTCAATCATGCCGGCTCGTCCATCAAATGCAAATGCTCGCGGTTGAACGTCAGCACCACCGCTTCGCCTTCCGCCGGCAGCTTTGTCCCGGCCGGCACGATGGCGTGCAGCCTCAAGCCGTCGGCGTCGAGCGCCAGCCTGGTCGTGGCGCCGAGATAGTTGGTTCCGACCAGGCGCGCGGCAACCCCTTCGCCTTTCGCAATGCTGCCGATGCGGATCGATTCGGGGCGCAAGCTGCCCCAGCGGTCCTGGCCGGAATAACGCTGGACGAAATCCGGCGGCAACACATTGGAGGAGCCGACGAAATCGGCGACGAAGCGGGTCTTCGGCCGCTGGTAGATGTCTTCCGGCGTGCCGATCTGCATGATCTTGCCGTCATTGAAGACGGCGACGCGGTCGGCCATCGACAGCGCTTCGCCCTGGTCGTGGGTGACGAAGACGAAGGTGATGCCGAGCGCCTTCTGCAGCGACTTCAGCTCTTCCTGCATGTTCTCGCGCAGTTTGAGATCGAGCGCGCCGAGCGGCTCGTCGAGCAGAAGCACCTTGGGCTGGTTGACCAGCGCACGGGCCAGCGCCACGCGCTGGCGCTGGCCGCCGGAGAGCTGGCCGGGACGGCGGGCGCCATAGCCTGGAAGCCGCACCAATGACAGCGCCTCTTCCGCCGCCTTCTGCCGCTGCGGCTTGGCGACGCCCTTGACCATCAGCCCGTAGGCGACATTGTCCAGCACGTTCAGATGCGGGAACAGCGCGTAGTCCTGGAACACGGTGTTGACGTTGCGACGATAGGGCGGCATGCCCTCGGCGCGGTCGCCGAAGATCGAGATCGAGCCCGAGGTCGGCTGCTCGAAGCCGGCGATGAGGCGCAGGCAGGTCGTCTTGCCGGACCCCGACGGACCGAGCATGGCGAAGAACTCGCCGGGCACGATATCGAGATCGACCGCATCGACAGCGCGCACGCTGCCGAAATGGCGAGAGACTTTCTGGAAGGAAACGGCCGATGTCATGGGCTGTCCGTCTGTTGCCGGTTTGTGTTCGTCGAAATAGCTCTTGCCGCCACCAATCAGGCCAGCGGGCACGGCACTTCACCTCCCCCTCGATGGGGGAGGTCGCGGCGAAGCCGCGGGTGGGGTGACTAGCACCGGACGTCAGCGTTGCCCCCACCCCGACGCTGCGCGTCGACCCTCCCCACAAGGGGGAGGGTTAAGGGAGCTCACCGCCCGCCGATGACGCCGATATAGTCGGACACCCAGCGGTAGTAGGGCACGCACTGGTCGTTCTGGGTGGCGCACTTCGAGACCGGCGTCTTCCAGAACTTGATCTTGTCGAAGTTCTCGTAGCCGTTGGTCTTGCAGCCTTCCTCGCCGAGCAGCTCGTTGCCCTTGCAGGCAGCGGGCACCACGGGGAGCGAGCCGAACCAGGCCGAGACATCGCCTTGCACCTTGGGCGACAGCGAATGCTCAAGCCACATATAGGCGCAGTTGGGATGCGCGGCGTCGGCCTCCATCATGGTGGTGTCGGCCCAGCCGGTGACGCCTTCTTCCGGCACGGTCGAGGCGACCGGCTTCTTGGCGGCAACCAGCGTGTTGACCTGGTAAGGCCACGAACCGGAAGCGACGACGCCTTCGTTCTGGAAGTCGTCGACCTGGATGGCGGCGTCATGCCAGTAGCGGCCGACCAGCGTCCGCTGAACACGCAGCAGCTCGAGCGCTGCCTTGTACTGGTCTTCGTTCAGTTCGTACGGGTCCTTGATGCCGAGTTCCGGCTTGTGGAACATCAAATAGTTGGCGGCGTCGGCGATGTGGATCGGCCCGTCATAGGCCTGGACGCGGCCCTTGTTGGACTTGCCGTCCGGCAGGTTCATTTCCTCGAAGACGACGTTCCAGCTCTTGGGCGCTTCCTTGAAGACATCGGTGTTGTACATCAGGATGTTCGGGCCCCACTGATAGGGAACGCCGTAATGCACCTTGTCGACGGTGAACCAGGGCGCATCCTTCAGACGGTCGTCTACCGCCTTCCAGCTCGGGATGAGATCGGTGTTGATCGGCTGCACGCGCTTGCCGGCAACGAGGCGCAGCGATGCGTCACCCGAAGCGGTGACCAGATCGAAGCCGCCCTCATTCATGAGCGAGACCATCTCGTCGGAGGTGTTGGCGGTCTTGACGTTGACCTTGCAGCCGCTCTCCTTCTCGAAGGAGGTCACCCAGTCATAGCCCTTGTCGGTTTCGCCGCGCTCGATGTAGCCCGGCCAGGCAACGATGCTGACCTCGCCTTCGCCCTTGCCGAGCTCCTTGACCTGGGCGACAGCCTGACCGGAAAAGGTTAGCGCGACCGTCAAGGCGGTGCACGTCTTCAGAAATGAGTACATCGTCAATCTCCCATTTTGGCGCCTGACTGCGAAGCGAGTCGCCGCCGCAGTCAGCCGCAGGCTGAAAAGCGTCAGTTCATCCGATGCCACGTTGCCGCTCTGATGGCGGCTTTCGTCCCTGACATGAAAAGTGCTCGGAAAATTCCGGTTTCGCAAATTCATTTATCAGAAACGCGATATCGGTTTTTCCGATAGACAACCACACACCGTATCAACGCTGCTGGCGTACCATACGCTGCGACTGGGCAAGGCCGATGAAGTCGCGCGACGCCTGCGGCAGACCGGAGCCGCGGCGCCAGACCATGCCGACCTGGACGACCGGCAGGGAACCCGAAATGTCGCGCGATTCGATGCGGTCGCCTTCCAGCGACCACGGCCGGTAGACTAGGTCGGGCAGCAACGCCACGCCCGCTCCTGTGGCGACGAGGCTGCGAACGGCTTCGACCGAGCGGGTGCGAAAGGCGACATGCGGCCTGGCGCCGATCGCCGCCAGAAGCTTGCCGGTGTTCTCCTCGATCTCGTCGACGGTCAGCATGATCAGCGGCTCGCCGGCAATGTCGCCTATGCCGATAATGTCGGCGCTGGCCAGCTTGTGGCCGAGCGGGACCCACAGCCGGTAGGCCGAGACCTCAAGGATTTCCGACTGTAGGGCAGTGCGGTCGCGCAGGTTAGAGGTGACCATGACGGCAATGTCGAGCTTGCCGCCGATCAGCAGATGTTCGAGATAGTCGCCATTGTCCTCGATAGCCGAGACATCAATGCCGGGATAGGCGCGGCGGTAGCGCGCCAGCAGATCGGACAGCACATAGCCCGCGACCAGCGAGGTGACGCCGAGCTGCAGCCGCCCGCCGGCCACCACCTGGTCGTCGGAAAAAGCGCGGCGCGCGTCGGAGACGTCGGCCAGGATCTTGGTCGCATGGCGCAGGAACTGGTGGCCTTTGTGAGTAATGTTGAGGCCACGTGGATGGCGCTCGAACAATTCGACGCCGAGATCGCTCTCCAGCTCCTTGATCGCCTCGGTGACCGAGGATTGCGAGATGGAGAGGTTTTGTGCGGCGCCCGACACCGTGCCTTGCTCGGCGACGGCAATGAAGAACTGCAACTGGCGGATGGTGAAAGCCATGGCCGGACTAAACACCGGCGCGACGGGGAAGGAAAGCCGAAGGCGGGCCTTATACCCATACGGCTTGAGGCGCCTCCTGGTCAGCGGAATCCGAGGCGCCGCCGGCAGGCTGAACCGTAGCGCAGCGCGAGCATAAACGCCGTCTCCAGCGCCAAAACGATGACGATGATGCGAAAGCCGATGGCATAGGAATCCCGGCCGCTGCCGCGCATAAGGTAGCCGGTGACGAGGAAGCCGGTGTTCCATAGCGTGGCGCCGAGCAGCGTCGCCGCCGCGAAGGGCAAGAGTGGAAGACGGAGCGCGCCGGCCGCGATCGGCAGATAGTTGCGAACCGTCGGGATGAACTGCGCCAGCAAGGAGACCCGGACATGATGGCGGCGATAGGCCTGACCAAGCTTGCTGTAGGTCGCATAGCGCAGGCAGACATATTTGCCGAACCGCTCGACCAGCCTGTCGGCACGATCCAATCCAATCCTACGGCCCACACTATACCAGACAAGGCAGCCTGTGATGGCGGACAGCGTCGTCACCAGGAGCAGGATAGCGAGCGCCGGGAGATCGGGGGCTGCCGTCATGCCGAGGAACAGCAGCAGCACATGCGAGGGCGGCAGCGGCAGGATCTTTTCTGTGAAGGCGAGACAGCCGACACCGAGCAGGCCGAAGCCCAGGATCGCCGACAGTGGATCAGTCATGCGAAGCGCCAGTCATAAGTTTTGAGGTTCTTGATCCTGGACACCTTATACACCGTCGCCGGCGGAAAGTTGCGGAATGTCCGGCCAGCCGGGTCCGCTTCCAGGTCGGAGCGCGCAAGCGTCCAGGCCGTAGGAAAGACAAGGCATCGTTTGCAGCATGGTGGCCTCATTGCTGATGCGGGCGATTCGCCCGGCCCGCATTTCGACGAGGCGCTGTTTGCGGCTGCCAAGTTGCATGGACATTGCGAAGAGCGGGATGATTGATGTAGCGCGCAAAATCGTTTGGCACCTCCGCGCAACTTCATTTGGCACCAGCTTTGTAAGGCTCACTTCGGATAATCCGCCTTGACGACGACCCTGGTATAGGCCCGCTCGACGGCATAGACGGCTTCGTCCTTCGTTTCGACCCTGCCGCTCGACGAACCCGAAAACCAAGACCAGATGCCCGCCGATGGCCCATGAAGCCCTTTCATGATCCGGCCAGCCTTCTCATCCTGAAACCTCGCGGCGAAGTCGAAGGGGGCCGTCTGCCCGCCAATGACAGTTCGCGACCACACCAGATGAACACGAGCGCCCCGGTCGACCAGGAACTGGAAAGCACCCTCTTTGGTGTCGAAAGTCTGCAGGATGGTGCTCCCATCCACGACTTGCCAGCCGCGCTGGTAGGCAAGCCGGACTGTCAGCCGTTCCCCGCTCATATCATCCGATCGAACAAGATGGGCTTCCATTGGTAGGCGGCTGCGGTCGCAATGGCCATTTCCAACTCGATGTCAGTCGAGCTGGTGGCGCTGACCAAGCGCAGCTGCTGGATGCTCTGCGCGATAGAGACAGAGCCCGGCATAGCCGCCACGATGTCGGCGATGATCTTGTCGACGGGGTTGAGCATGGGCAAACCATAGCTGACGTCCAGCGGATCAAAAAGGCCGTCTCCGGGCCACCCGAGACATTTGCTCCGCGTGGAATGTTGGTTTAGCGTCCCCTGGGCTTGACGGGGGGAGACAATCGTATGCGCGCGCTGCTGGCCTTGATGCTGCTGACGGGGACTGCGCACGCTGGCTGCAATGACAAGCTGCTGGCCTTCGGCGAGTGGAGCGTGGTGCCGCTCGGTTACGACCAGGTTCAGATGAGCGTGGCCTTCAAATCGAACGCCGACAAGCCCATCACGATGATCAATGCCAAGGCCGGCTACGTCGACGCTCTCGGCCATCCGGTGGTGTCATTCCACCTGGACAAGGACGTCGAAATCCCGGCTGGTGGCACCTACGCCGAGGTGAAAAACTATGACAGAGGCCCATTCGAGCGCATGCTGATCCTCAAGCACGCCGAGGTAGCGACCTTCGTTTGCGTTGAAGGCGTCCTCTACGGAGACGGGACCAAGCAGGCTTTTTAGCCATCAATTGCTCTCCCTGTAATCCATCAGCCTGGCATGCCTGAGCTTCTCCTCGCCCTTGAGGAACCTCACCCGGCCGACCAGACCAGGCTTCAGCCATTCGGCCTTTTCCTTCTTCAGGCCCTTCGGCACCGGCCCGCCAGCCTTGCCCTGGACGCGATCCCATAGCCGCTGTCGCTTGTCGGCCTTGAAGTTGACGAACGCTCCACCTTTGTAGTGGCCCTTGTCCGCCATCAGAACCATCGCCGGCTTGCCGGCTTCGCGCTGCACCCCGATGATGTCCATCTCCTTTTCGTCGAAGCACTTGATCTTGCGCCAGTTCATGGTCGGACCGCTGCGATAGATGCTGGTGTTGCGCTTCGAGACCATGCCTTCCAGCCCGGCCTGGTCGACCAGATGGTAGACGGCGTCGCCCGTGCCCGGCAGCGCCTCGCTGAACTGGATGCGCCCGCCGGCCGGGATCATGGCCTGCAGGATCTCGCGGCGGTCCTCGACCGGCATTTCGCGCAGATCGTGTCCGTTGAGGTGGAGGAGGTCGAACGCGACGAGGTAGAGATCGCGCGATGGCGTGCGCCTGGTCACTGCCGCCTGCAAAGCGTGGAAGTCGGACAGGCCTGCGTCGTTGATCATGATGGCCTCGCCATCGAGGATGAAGGTCTCGGCCTCGATCGCGCCGGCCTCCTCGGCGAGGTAGCGATAGCGGCCGGTCCAGTCGAAGCCGTTTTTGGTGTAGAGCCGGATGCCTGCGGCGTCCTTGATCACCTGGGTGCGGTAGCCGTCGAATTTGATCTCGTGCAGCCAGTCGTCGCCTTCGGGCGGCTTGTCGACCAGCTCGGGCTCCATAGGCGGGATGAACTTCAGCCGATCTCCGGCGTTACGCATGCACTCGTTACTCCGACCGCGATTGAAAGGCGCCTGGCTCGGTTTGGTTGCATTTTAGCGAAATCGAATGTGGAAATCGCTTATGAAAATCGACGCGGCAGAGTGCCGGATGGCTTTGAGCATGATCAGACGGACGATCGAGGACCACTGTCCGCCGGGCGTGCTGCCCGCCGAAGAGATGGTCAACGGGCTCTACGGCCCCGAGCTGATGGCCGAGGCCGAGGCGATCTCCGCCGCGATCGTCGCCACAATTGAAAGGCTGACGGCCGGAGATTCGACAGAATAGCCCCTTTCTGGTTTAGTGATCCGGGGGACTTCCACATGCGGTTGCTTTCATCTGTGCTGCTGGCCGGCGCCTGTGCTTTGGCGGGCTGCGCGGACTATATGAGCCACCGCGACACCGTCACCCTCGGCGCCGGCGACGCGATGCTGGCAAATCAGGCGCTGCACACGGTCGATCCCTTTCCCCCGGATGCCCACAACACCAAGATCGAGGGCGACGGCCGACGCGTCGCCGCAGCGATGGGATTTAGACAGAAGCCCGCTGCTGGTGGTGGCACGGCCGAGCTGGACTGTGCCGGCGGCAGGGGCAACAATCCGGTCGCCCCTGCGAACGTCGATGTCAGCGCGGGCGATCCGAACAAGCTGGACGGGGATGGCGACGGCATTGGCTGCGAAAGCAGATAGGCCATCATTATCCCGAAACAATCAGCTCCTTCGCTGGCTGGCCTGCGCCGCCGCTGATCGAGTAGAGCAGCTCCGCCTCCTGCATGTCGAAGCCGGCGAAAGCCGTCCGGATCTCGGCCACGTCATTGATCGACAGGATGAACCGGCCCTTCAGCGTCCTCAGCCTCGCGGCGATCGCCTCGAACTGGTCGCGGCCGAACAGCTCCTTGCCGTAGTCGCTTTCGCTGCCAAAGTAGGGCGGGTCGAGATAGAACAGCGTGCCTGGCCGATCATAGCGGTCAATGAACGCCGACCAGTCCAGTTGCTCGATTACGACGCCGGCAAGGCGCTCGTGGATCTCCGCCAGCATCGGCTCAAGCGTCGTCAGGTTGAAGCCGGCCGACGAGCGGGGATCGACACCGAAATTGCGCCCCGCCACCTTGCCGCCGAACGCCAGCCGCTGGAGGTAGAGGAAGCGGCCGGCGCGCTCCAGGTCGGTCAGGGTCGCCGGGTCGCTCGCCTTCAGCCTATCGAACTCGCGCCTGCCGGAGAGCTGGAAGCGCATTGTCTCCATGAACTGCGGGTAGTGGCGCTGCAGGATGCGGAACAGGTTGGCGACATCGCCGCTACGGTCGTTGATGACCTCGGCGCGCGGCCGGCTTCGGCGCCGGAGGAACACGCCGCCCATGCCGACGAACACCTCCGCATAGGTCGAGTGGGGAACGCCCGCAATCAGCTTCACCAGGCGCTCTGCCAGGCGGCGCTTGCCGCCGATATAGGCAGCTGGCGGCCGGACCGGATCAATGCCTGTGAATGGGTCTTGAAGGGTCATTTAAGGGCATCCGAGAATCAGTCACCGTGCCTGCGCCCGAAAGGGCACCAGGTGCGGCGGTTATCTCTTGATGCTGCCGGGCGGGTCGGTCGCCAAACTAGGCCCGCTTCTCGGGAATTACCCCGAGCACCTGTCGCGGGCCTACCCGGTTCGACGTGAAATGAGAATCCTGCATCCCCGTCATTGCTGACATTAATGTGCATGCTGCTGCCAGCGGAAGGACGTGCCGGTGAGCTACTGCCAGCAGTGAAGACGCCCCTTCACCTGCTCGCATGCATTCAGGGGCAATGGCCCTTGCCCACTGGCCCACGCGGCCGTAGCGATGGCGCCTACCACCGCGAGGGCCGCGCCGGCCACAACCATGGAATGCGTGGTCCGCCGGCTCTCCACCTGCTGGGTGGTTGGCCGCGCAATTATGCCACGTATGACGGACAGATGGCTGGCGGCGCAGGCCAGCGCGACGACTGCACAAAGGCCGACACCAAGGGCGGGAAAGCCGCTGAAATCCGGTGTCCAGTCAATCGGCGACGCCGCGCCGATGCCGCTCGCGTTGGTGCCAGCCGAAAAGACACCTGCTCGGCCCATCGACATGAAAAGCATCAGGAAAGCAAGATGCGCATGCACAAATCGCGCCCTGCCGGCCGGACGGGAAGAGACAGCGATCACCGCGCCGGCGAGTGCGGCGATTGCGAATACGACGAAGGCAACGGCATAGCCGGACAGCCCGGTAACCAAATAGACCGGCTCGCGGACCAGCGGGGCAAGAGCTAGAAAACCCTGCCAGGCTGCCGGATCGGCGGGTGACGCGCCAAGCCGATAGGCTGCAGCGACGAACGCCGCGCCGAGGCCGAAGGTCAGCGCGGGCGCAAGGTAGATCAATCTGGCGGCATATTTCAGCATCGGTTGTCCCGCAACATTCTTGCTAAGAAAGATGAATGCCTTCCGTTAAGAATTGGTTCCGCGCTGAAGCCAACGAGCAACTACCTCCCGCGCACGGGCAGGTTCTAGATAACTGGAGTTGTGCTAAGTGTTTGCGGGGCTTGGGTGGGGGTTCGTATTGAGCATGGATATTCTCGGGCTAAAGTCGCTGCTGATTTGCTTCGTGATCTTCGTTCCGCTGGAGCGGCTTCTAGCCGTGCGTCCCCAGAAGATACTGCGCAATGGCTTTGGCAACGACGTCATCTATGCTGTTCTGAACAGCACCCTCACCAAGGTTTTCATCGTCATGGTCGCGGCTGCTGCAATGGGCGCGGCGGGCTTGCTAGTGCCGCGTGGCCTGCTGCTGGCGGTCAGCGGCCAACCCATCTGGCTTCAGGTGATCGAGATGATCGTCATCGCCGATCTTGGCGTCTACGCCGCGCACCGTATGTTTCATGCTGTCCCGGCCCTCTGGCGCTTCCATTCGATCCACCACGGGATCGAAGAACTTGACTGGCTCGCCACCTTTCGCGCCCATCCGGTCGATCAGATCATCACAAAATCCGTCTCGCTGGCGCCTATCTTTTTCCTTGGATTTTCAGGCGAGGCGATCGCGACCTATTTCATCATTTACACCGGCCACGCGTTGCTCCTGCACGCCAATGTCAGGATCAACTTCGGCCCACTCAAGTGGCTGATCGCCAGCCCTCAGTTCCACCATTGGCATCACGCCGACCATCGAGCGGCTTACGACAAGAACTTTGCCAGCCAGATCGCGCTCTTTGACGTGGTGTTCGGCACCTTTCATATTCCGGGTTCCGAGATGCCGGAGAAGTATGGTGTGGAGGAGCCAATCCCGGCGACCTATCTCGGGCAGTTCGCACACCCGTTTCGTCAGGAGCGCGGGAACGCCGCAGTCGGTACGGTGAAGCCGGCGTCCGACCCGTAACGGGTTATGTTGCTGATGCGCAGCTCATCGACCCAGCCATTCATGTCGAAGGTGGTGAACCCGCCTGGCCTCAAGCTGCCGATCGCCAGCACCGCGCTTGAGTTGTTGATTGGCACGCTGTAGCCGGTGGTCTTCACCTGCATGACGCCGTCGACATAGATGCGGGCAACGTTGGATGCGTCGCGATCGATGGCGATATGATACCATGTGTTCAGCGTCGGCGACCATGTGTACGAGCCGGTATCGGTGGTCGACGAATTGCGGAAAAAGAGTTTCCCGGCAGAGAACCAGAACGCCCAACCGCCTGTCCATTGGGCGACAAGAATGGCGTTGGTCGGGGCTGCGGCGAACCGGAAAAAGCCTTCGATTGTGAACGTTGTCCCGAAGGCCCAGTCGGCGGAGTCCGGGAAGGTGACATAATCCCCGCTGCCGTCGAGCAGCAGCGAGGAGCCGCCGAATTTCGACTGAGCCGTATCCAGCTGGGCATTGCCGACGAAGGTGGCCGCGCCGTGCGCCACGCCGCTTTCGTCCGATGTTGCCGTTGCCGCATCGACACCGTCGAAGCCGAGCAGCAGCTTTACGCTGGAGAAATTGGGATCAGTCACGCCGGCCTTGGTCAACGTCGCGGCCGTGCCTGTCATGGCGTAGCTGCCCGCCGCCGCCGTGACCTTGTAGCCGCGCAGCAGCCCGCCGGTAGTTCCGGTGAGGGCAAACGAGCCGGCAGCCGCGGCCACCTTCCTGCCGTAGGCGAGGCTAGCGGCGGTGCCGGTGTGCGCGTAAGAGCCCAAACCTGCTGCAAGTTTCAGCCCGCGCTTCAGTGTGGCGGCGGTGCCGCTTAGCGCGAACGAGCCGGCGTCGGAGGCAAGAACCTTGGCGGCGCTCGACGGGACCAGGCTGGCCGAGCTTCCGGTCAGCGTGTAGCTGCCTGACGTGCCCGCCACCAGCAGGGCACGCCGCAAGGTCGCGCTGCTGCCGGTGAGCGTGAACGAGCCCGCAGCCGCCGCCGTCTTCAAGGCACGCCGGAGCGTCGCGGCAGTGCCCGTCAGGCTGTAGGAACCGGCATCTGCGGCGAGCGTCAGCGCGCCGCCGCCGGCGGCCCAGATCTCGACGGCGCCGAGGTAGAGCTTGAGCACCGGATCGGCGCCCAGATAGAGCGCGGTCGGTGTGGTGCTGCCCAGCTTCAGGTCCATCGAAACGCCCTATCTCCTCACAAAGCCCTCAGGCGACTTCCCAGTACGGCCTGACGTCGCCGCCACCGACGCAAAAACGTCTGTGTTGCTTCCCGCAGGTGCAGTGGAAGATGTAGATGTCGGGAACGCCGCCGGCAGGGTCGGGGCTGCCGTCCGGCTTCTTCTTGTCGCGCCAGTTCTCGCTCGAATAGAACGCCTCGATCTCGTGGTCTTCAGGGTGGCGGCAGCAGGACGCGATCTGCTGGTTCTGCTCAAGCGCCTCGATGTATTTCGGCGGGAGGAGATCGAAGAGCTTGGCAACGGGGTAGCGCGCGCAGGCAAGGACATGGGCCATAGCGGTCACTGCATCGCATGAACGGATGCGCCGAAATCCAGCGTGAATGTCTCGCCATCCGCGACGGTGAAGGTGGCACCGTAGTCATAGCTCCAACCCAGATTGTCGCCGGCCGAGGTGTCGTCGTACACCGAGACATAGCGGCCGGTGGTGCTTGAGCCCAGATTGCCTCCCGCCGCTGTCCAGACGACATCGGCGCCTGTCGCGGTGACGATCCCGCCGGTGCGGGTCGAGTTGTAGGTGATGTTCGCGCCGCCGGTGGTATAGCCGTTGTTGCCCGCGATCTGGGTTAGGTCGGAGACGGCGTTGTCAGTGGCAACCGTTGGCGCATCGGTATGGATGACAGCCTTCCAGGTGTCTGTCGAACCGAAGGCGTCGATCAGCTTATTCATCAGGTTTTCGATGAAGGTCTCGTATTTCACAAAGGCGGCCATGGTCAGGGTTCCTAGCTGTTGATGACGTAAAACGTGGTCGCGTCGGGCGTCCCGAGCGCGTCGTAGGCGGCCTGGCTGAGGGCAATCCAGCGATTGACGCCGAGCGTGATGACGGCCTCGACCGAGACGTTGGTGCCGTCGATGCGCAGCGCACCTTCGCCGCCGGCCGGAATGACCGGCGCCGGGCCAGGCTGGGAGTCGATCGTCACGGTGACGTCCTTTGCGGTCGTGTTGACGAACTTCACCGGCCCGCGCTCCTCGGCCGGCACGGTCAGCGTGAACGGGCCGGACGGCGCGCCGGTCAGCGCGATCAGCGAGCCGTCCCACAGCTCGGCCGAAGTCATCGTGTCGGCGGTGCCGACCAGGGCGAAGCTCGACGCGCCGTGGTTGGCGGTCTCCTCGCGGTTGACGCGGTCGTTGACGGCGGCGACGCCATTGTTGATCTGGCTTGCCGCCACCGGCGTCGCGTTCGGGTTCTTCCGTTCGATCGTCATCTTTCCCTCAAAGCGTGATCGTCGCCTGCGCCAGGTGGCCGCGACCAACGGTTGCGCTCATCTTGGCAAGGCGGAATGTCAGGGTGGCCGGCAGCGCGCCGAAGTCGGTGACGATATCGGCGTCGGCATAGGTCACGGCCGGGTCGGTGCTTTCCAGCGTGCGCAGAACCGTGTCGCCGTCCATGATGTCCCATTCGAAGGCGTCGATCGCCTCGCCGCTGTCCGGATCGGCGGCAAACATTTCCCAGGGCGACAGGCGGGAACGCGCGTCGGCAGCAAGGTCGATGTCCGAGCCGTCGACCGCCGCCCGCAGGTTGACGGAGGCGTAGGGCTTCTCGGCAGCGCCAGTCGAGACATGCGCCTCGGTGACCACCGTTCCGAGCGACACCAGCGCTGTCGCCGCCTTGTAGAGGCGGCTTTCGCCCAGGCCGCCGGCTGCGGTGGTGAAGCGCGAATACTTCGCCGGGTCGAGCGGCACGAACAGGTCGCCTGGCGCCAGGTCGCCGATGAACACCTCCGAGCCCTGCGCGCCCCATATGATGGTCGACAGAACCGCGAGGCCGTCGCTGACGGCCGCGTCCTGGTAGTGGATCAGCACCCAGGCGCCCGGCCGGCCGATGGCGGCCAGATTGGCGCCGTTGTAGAACGCCTCTGCCGAGACCGACTGGATCGAGGCCGGTTCACCAGTGCCGATGGCGACATGGATGGTGTTGGCGAAATCGGTCGAGAACGGGTCGGTGGGCGTGCCCGAGATCGCGGTGATGACGCCGGCGACCGGTGTCATGTCGGAACGCTCCGAGATCAGCGTGAAGATCGCGCCGTCGTCGGACCGATAAAGCAAGGCGCTGGCGAGAGCCGCCGTGCCGTAACCGGTCATCTGAGCATACTGCACCAGGCCGGTACCGCCGAGGTCGTGGGCGCGCGAGAGCAGCGGCGTGTCGAGCCAGATCAGCCTGGCGTGCAGCGAGATGGCGGCGATCTGCGGCGGCGTCAGCGACGCGCCGTCATAGGTCGCCTCCGAATATTGCAGGTACTGGTAGGCTAGGCACTCCTGCGTGTAGTCGTCCTTAAAGGTCGCTTCGCGGATCCTCGCCACGGTGCGGAAACTGCGGAAGTCGAAGGCCACGGTATCGGCCGGCTCGACATGCGCCATGCCCTGCCGCAGCCCGAAGGCGTAGGTCTCGTTGCCAAGCACCGAACGGAAGACGGCCAGCGTCGCCGCCCGCAGCGCCTGGCTTGCCGTCATCGACAGCAGCGACGGGATGGTGCGGCGCTTCTTCGAGCGGGTCACGTCGAAGACGCCGCGCGGCCGGTCGAAGGGCTGTTCGAGCTTCTGGTAGTCGGCGTCCTGGTCGTAATAGCCGAACGTCACGCCGGCATATTCGTCCTCACCGGCGTTGATGGTCTTGATGTTGGTCTGAGTGCCGGTCTCTACGAAGTCCTGGTGCGCCAGCTCCTGGTCGACGGCAAACGAGCCATCGCGCGGCGGCCAGAAGTATTTCCGCTTGCCGTCGCTCTCGACGATCTTGACGTCGAAGGCGGCGGCGATCGACTGCTCAACATCGTCAATGGTGGTGTCGTTCGCAAGGTTGAAGCCCTGGCATTCATTGCCAGGAAACCCGATGAAGACCAGATCCCCCGCGTCGAAGCGGCCGTCACTGGTGGCGAGCTGGGTGAAGATGTCGACCAGGTCGACCTGGCCAGGCGTGGCGTCGCCAGAGGTGATCAGACTGATCTGGCCGGCCGTCGACACCCAGTCGCCATACTCGGCAATCCAGCCGTTGATGCCGTCGACGTGGAACACGTCTGACCAGCCGATGAACTCGAAGTCGTCGAGATCCGCCCGGATGGCGATCGAGCCGTCAGCCAGGTCGATTGCATAGATGTCGCGATTGTCGGCATCGAGCGCGAAGGCGTGGCCCGGTCGCGCGACATATTGGCAGCACCAGCCTGAGATGTAGAGCTGCAGGTTCAGTCCGAGATTGGTGACGGCGTGCGGCCCGGCCGTATAGACGGTGGCGCCGTCGCGGATCTTGCGGATCGAGCCGTCCTCGCGCAGCACCACGATGCTGTCGTCAGCCTCGTCATAGGCGACGCCCTGCGGGTATTTGCCGCCCTCACTCTCGCTGTAGGCGATGGCTTCCGAAAACCCGGTGGCCGAAGCTATGCCCTTGCGTACATCGGGTAGAAAGCTGCCGAACCCAAAGTCGCTACGGTCCTGCTCGGTCCAGTAGAACGTAGCCGCGCCGTCCTCGACCGGGCCGATCGCCAGCGACACTACGCGGGCATTGGGGCCGCCGGCCGGGCTGTCGAACGGATCGACGATCCAGGAGATCGACAAGTTGGTGATGTCCACGACGGCTATGGCGAGACCGGACCGCACCGTTGTGTCCTCGAAGCAATCGCAGAACACCAGGTAGCGGGTCGCCGCGCCGCTTTCGATCAGCGCGCTGGCAATGACGATACGGCCGTTGATCCCCAAGGGTGCCGAGCGCATGACGATCTCGCCGGACATCGCGTTGACCAGAAGCAATTTGGCCGGCGTCGTATGCGACGGCACACTGCTCATGTCGTCATTCGACACGACGAAGTAGTCCGAGCCCTGCAAAGCGACAATGTCCTCGAAGCGCCGCCAGCCGGCGCCGGTGCGGTCGAACAGCGGCGCGCGCGAGATCTCGGTGTTGGAGGCGACGTCGACGACAACGACCCAGCCGAGCGTCTCGGGCGTTCCCGACACCAGGCGCGGGTGCACGACAACGTAGATCTGGCCCTTGGCGAAGTCGGCGGCCGACGCCTTGCTCTCGGCACGATAAAAGCCTTCGCCAAAGTGTGGATCGTAAGTGGCCCAATCCTCGAAGGTGATGGTGGAGAGTTCGTCCGAGCTCGGCTGCGCCGTCACCACGCCCGACAGCACCGCCCGGATCAAAGGGACGTGGTTGCCGTAGGGCGTGCAGTCGAAATCCTCGAACACGGCATAGGCCAGGCCTGGCCATGAGGAGACCTTGTCGGCGCCGAGCTTGGCCAGCAGCAGCGGGTCCGGCGTCGTCTGGGTGCCGTCGTGGAAGCGTATCTTCTGGGTGGACTGCCGCAGCGGCGCCGTGTTGGAGACGATCAGTTCCTTGTCGGCGTAGAGCTTGAGCAAGCCAAAGGACGGCGCGAACAGGCAATCCTTGAACAGCACGGCGAAGGATGCCGTGACCTTGCCTTTCTTGGGCGTGAAGTCGCTCCACCAGACGATCTGGCCGTCATAGGCCGAGGTGCCGCTGCCTGCGGGGATCGTCCTGCCGGCCGGCGAGGAATTGTCGCCGGGCGAGTTGTAGTCCTGGGCGCGCGATGAGATCGGCTCCGAGGCCTTGTCGTAGAAGAACCCGCCGCCGGTCGGTCTGCCCCATCCTGTTGAAAACAGCGCCATCAGGCTGACCCCCAGCCGGTCGAGAAGCGTGGCAATGGCGGATTGCTGACCACGGCGGGGGCATCGCCGGCATAGGTAAACTTGGCGTCATCTGCCGGCAGACGGTCGAAACCCTGGTAGCGGTTGTTTGCGAATTTGGCGCAGCCGCCGGCGCCGCGCTTCTTGTTACAGCCGGCATGGATCAGCGCGGTGTCGCCAGCCTCGATCGGCGCCGGCAGCGGCTCCCACAGCTTGACGGTGGCCGTGTCCTGGTCCCAGGAGCGCACGGTGAAAGCGCGCCCGGCGAGCTGGCCGCTGTTGAACTTGATGGCGCCGCGATCGAAGAAGCCGTCGACCGCCGCCGGGCGGGCGCCGTCGATCGAGAAAGAGACGGCGTCGTACCAGTCGACGATCGTCACCTCGTCCGTCCAGGCGCCAGGCACGTCGACGCCGCAGCGTGTCGAGCCGAGGTCGACGCGGCAGCCGGGCCCGATGGTCTTCAGCACCAGCTCGCGGCCGATGCGGCTGTCATTGCGGAAGGTGAAGCTGGCCTTGCCGTCGTCGGTGATGTCGGTCTTGCCGATCGACCATTTGAAGCCGAACGGCGGCGACACCTCGCCGGCCTCGAAGTCGATGATGCGGGTGACGACGGCGGCGCCCTGGTAAAGGCCGCGCGTCACATCGTCCGGTGTCACCGGGCCGCCGGCGAGCAGCGGGATCTGTATGTCGATCGAGCTCTCCGAGCTGTCGGTGACGCGGCCGCTGACCCAGACGAAACCCGGATTGCCGCGAAAGACATGGCCGTCGAAGGTGATGTCGACACCGGTCGTGTTGAGGTAGATGACCGGCAGCCCGATCGGCGCGACCAGCAACAGCCGGCCAGGCGCGTTCGGCCGCGCGCCGAGCGCCGTCTTCAGCTCGGGGGAAAAGGCCCGGCTCATGTCCGATCCTCGGTCGCTGAGACGGAGCGCATCGAGGCGCGGCGCGGATGGTCGATCGTAACGGGGTAGCTGTCGGCGTCGAAGAAGACCTTGTGGTAGAACTCGACCGTGACGCTGATCTCGTCGTCGGCGACCAGCGGCAGCATCGGCGCCAGGAAGGTCAGGAAGCCGGTGGCGTTGACCGTGTAGTCGGTGGCGAGCACCAGCGGGTCGCCGTTCTTCTTCACCGACAGCGTGCCCGCCTTGAGGTATTTGCGGTCGAGCGACAGCAGATTGTTGGTGCCCCATGTCTGCTTGACCTGGGCGCTTGCCTCGCCGCCGGCGGCGGTCAGGATGACCTCGTCGGTCAGCTGGAAGTTCATGTGGTCCTTGAGCAGGAACGGAAAGGCGCGACCACGCACGTCGTCGACCATCTTCATGACGGCGCGGATCTCGTCCTGGGTGGCGTCGACCAGCGAGAAGATGAACTGGCGCTTCGGCAGCGCGTGGATCTGCGAGGGGAAAACGATCCCGCCGCCGCCGATCACGACCGATGTGTTCCAGCCGCCGGCGCTCGACTGGAAGCCGTAGGAGACGTGCTCGTCCATGATAAGCAGCGCCATCAGAGCGCCCTCATCTGTTCGCTCAGGAAGGCGCGAAACTGGTCCATCATCTCGCTCTGCGACTGCGGCGATGGTTCCGGATTGCCGGGCGCGGCGTGATAGTGGAACTCGGCGTTGAGCACCCTGCCGCCGGCTCTCCCGGTCGCCGCATCGGCCGACCTGGTGTCGCGCCGATCCTCGAACTGGTCAGGGCGCGCAATGATCACGCGCTCGTTGGGGTTCTTGAAGAACTCGACCTTTTGCGTATCGCCGGGATGGATCATGCCGCCGGTGTCGAAGCCGGTGCTGCTTCCACCATGCGTGTTCTGCCACATGATCCAGTCCCGGTAATTGAAGCCGCCATTGCCGGGATAGAAGACGCCACCGACATAGTCGAATGGATTGGCTTGGCTGCCGCCGCCGTAACCGCTGCCGGAACCTCCGCCCGACGACGAGGAGCCGCCGGAATAGGAGCTTCCCGACGGCGCTGCGCCGGCCGAGCGCAGGGAGCGCAGCAGCCCGATCGCGGTCTGGCCATCGTCGACCAGCGTCGAGAGATAGCCGACCGAGCGCCGGACCTCCTCGGCCACCTGGAAGGTGTTCTCCTCGATCCTTGACAGAACGCCGGCGCCACCGGCCAGCAGCGGCATGACCCCATCGACAGCGCCGCCGGCGGCGTGGCCCGGTACGCCGCGACGGATCGCTTCGAGGTTGGCAACGCCGATCGCCGCCGTCGACCTGGCGTCAAAGACGTATTCCTGCCCATGCACGAAGCCGGCGACCCGATCTGTCGGCGAGTGGCCCGTAAAGCCGCCACTCGCGAACTGGTCGAGCGACGGAACGCTGTCGTAAAGCGACGGGATGTCGAACGGATTAGGGTCCATGCCGCCGATCTTGGCAACCGGATTGGTCGCCCGCCCGCCAGGCCCGCTATAGGGCCGCTGGACGCCGATCGGGCCGCCGGACGTCTGGTAGACCGTGGTGATCGTGACGGTCTTGTCCTGGATCTGGTTGATGGCCCGTTTGAGCAGCTCGACCCTGTTCGTGGTAGCGTCAAGGCCCATCTGTGCCGCCACCAGGGCGTCGATGAAGGCGTTGACCGGCGCGACGGGAAGCCCACCCTGGATGAGGGCGTTGCGCACCATCTCGATGCCCTCGGCGACGAGCTGGGCGCTGGCGCCGCCGGCGCGCATGGAAGCGAACAGTTTCTGGATCGTGCCGGTGGCAGAGCTGAGCGCACCCTCGGCGCCCTTGATGTTGGAGACATCGCCGAAGAACTGGCCAATCGAGCGAGTGCTGGCGGCGCTCGAAATGGCGGCCTGGATGCTGGTCAATTGGAGTTCGGTGCTGCGCAATTCATTGTTGTAGCCGACGAGCGTCTGCAGCTGCTGCCGGTTCGCCGCGGCCGATGCCTGCGCCATTGTCTGCAGCGAGCGCACATTCGGGTCGATGCCCCGCAGCGACCCGCCGGCCGACTTGATGTCGCCGAGCAGTTTTGACACCGCATCACCGCTGCCGGAGGCATCCGCGCTAATGCTTTTGAGGCCCCTCGACAAATCGAACAGCGTCGCCTGCGCCTGCTTGCCATCGACGACGATCGACTTGATGCCGAGCGTGCCCTCGATATCCGCCGCCGTTTTGGCTGCCTCATTGGCGCCCTTCTGCAACGTCGTGAAGAAGTCGCGGGCGGCCTGTGAGAGGGACGGATCGATGCGCATGTCACCAAGCGCGGCCTGCAATTCCTTCGCGGAAATCCTGTTGTGGTCGAGGCCGTCTTCAAGCTGCCGCAGGACCGTGTAGGCCTTGTCGCCGAAATTGGAGAAATCGCCTCTATCCCCTGTCAGGGGGTTGATCGTCGCGAGCCTGATCCGCTCCTGGATCGAGGCAAGCGATGCCTGGAGCGTCTTTTGCTCTTCTTTCAACCGATCCGTCGTATCGGCTCCGACCACGGAGCGCGGCAGCCGGTTGGCTTCTTCCTCGTAGGCTTTCGCGGCAGCGGCAGCCGCCGGATAAGAGGCCGCAATTTCGTCGATCAGCTCCTTGTGTTTCTTGAGCGAAACGTCGGCGGTCTCGATGCCTTCGCGCGTGGCCAGGACATAGGCAGCCACGCCGGCGGCAGCGGCGACCGCTCCGGCTGCGATGCCGGCCGGTGTCACGAGAAAGGCGAGAAATGCCTGGCCAGCCGCCCGCGCGGCGATGCCGATCCCTTGCAGGGAGCCACGAAGGCCGCGCGGCCCGCTTTCCAGCGCATCGTAGATCTGGCCGGCCTGCGACGCGAAGATCATCATCGGCGAGGCACCGAGCGCGAACATGGTGATGACGTCGTTGCCCTGCCGGGACAGGTTGAGGAGCTGGTTGGAAGTCAGGCGCGCGGCGCCGCCAACGATCCCGAGGCTTCCGGCTGTCTGGGTCGATTGCCGCGTAAGCAGCGTGTAGCGCGTGTTGAGCCCGTCCAAGGCTGTCTCATGCTCGGCCGAGGAGATCGCGCCCAGACGGTGGGCCGCGTTAAGATCGTTGAGTTCGGTCTCGTATTGCTTCGAGGCAGCGAACAGCGGGTTGTAGCGGGCGCGTAGTTGATCAAGCGAATGGCCGTAGGCTTCGATGTCGGCGGAGCGGAAGCTGTTGTTGGCAAACGGCGTGCCGACCATGGCCACGTTGGAGCCGATGCCCAGTCGTTGGTCGATGGCCGTTCGCAGGTTGCGCTCGGCAGCAGCCTGGGTGGCGATCGCCTCGGTTGCCGCGCGCGCCGATGACACGACTTGCTCGTTCGCGGCCCCTATGGCGGAAGACGTTTCGCGTGCCTCCGCGCCCAGTGCCCTGACGCCAGCCGTCGTCTCGGCGGTGGCCGCCTTGGCTCCAGCAGCTTCACCAGTGATGACCAGGGCAAGGTTCAACGTCATCAGCCGACCTCGCGCCAGGCTTCAAGCGCGGCGAGTTCCATCACCTGGATGTCGCCAAGCAGCTGGCGCTCGCGAACACGGTCACGACGGGCGAAGACCGGGTGTGCCGAGGCGTAGTCGATGCCGAGCCAGACCAGCCGGTGGCCGTCGCCGGCTGGAGCCGCCAGCGACCGCCATTGGGTCTCGCAGCGGAAGAAGGCCATCACCGATTGCAGGTTGATCCGCCACACGTCGATCGCCTCTTCCTCGTCGTCCGCCTCGACCGTCACGTTGAGCGTGGCCCATTGCTCGGCGAGATCCTTGTCAATCATCAGAGGCCTCTGCGGGTCAGTCTGCCCGGCGCGGGCGAACGCCCATTCCCGCGCGACCTCTCTCAGTTTCCCCTTCGCGCCTCGTCCGGCGTCAGGGATTGCGCGTACGCCTTGTAGAGGCCTCGGCTGAACCACGAATGCTGCAGGCAGGCCTTCAGCGCCGCCTCGGTGAACGGCACCTGCTCGCCATTTTCATCGGTCACGTCGCGCCAGTCCTTCGAGGACCGGAGAAGCTCCTCGTGCTGACGTGCCAGGCGCTCTTCGGGTGGCAGGGCCTGGATCTCTTTGATCAGTGCCGCGCTCTCGTCGCCGCTGATGGGCTTGAACTGTATGGTGAAGGACTGCTTGACGACTTTGCCCGGCTTGTCAGGGTCGGGCAGATCTACGGTGACGGGCCACCAATAAGTGTAGTCTTCGACCAGCTTGAACTTCATCTGCAGGGCCTTTTCAAAGAGGTTTCAGGGGGCGTTGAAGGGGCGCTGGCGCGCCCCACTATTTGACGGTGATCTTCAGCTCGTCGTCGCCTGCGTCGGTGCAGAGCATCAGCGGCAGCGAATAGTTGATGATCTTCTGCGTCTGGCCCTCGCTCGGGCGCCCGATCTCGACGGCCGGCGCATCGATCTTGACGATGTTGCCGGCGACCGTTCCGTGCTGCGCGGCAAGCGCACCGCGTGTCCTCGCCAGGGCACGCGAGAACCAGTTGGTCGTTGCCAGCAGGCGCGCCTCGACAACGCAGGTGCCGCTCGGATTGCGATCGACGATCTGGACGCTTTCCGCACCGATCAGAAAGCGCGGTTCGACCTGGTTGCCGAGGTCGGCCGCCACGCTCTCAGCCACGGCAGCGGTTCCGTGCAACGAAAGCGTGGTGTTGGCCTTGTTGACGGGCACAGGCACCTGGAAAGCGGTGTAATCGACGCTTGGCAGGGCGGTGTCGGAGATCGTGCCCAGCAGGCCGGTCAGCGTGAAGGTGAAGTGCGGGATCTGCTTGGGCGTGAGGTTGGCCGATACGTTGCCCTTTGCGCCAAGCAGGATGTGACGGACGCCGTCATGGTTGAAATACAGCGTGCCGGACTCGAAGGCGCCCGAGATCGGGTCATACTGGACGTCGGTGTCGGGGTCGACAGTCTCGGCCAAGCCGCACATGCGCAGCAGCACGCCGTAGCCTGGAACGTCGCCGGCGGCACCCGCACCGGCGATCTCGACCTGTCCGGAGAGCGTCGCATAGGTGCCGGTCAGGATCACGCCCTGCTGGCCGAGATAGGGCAGCAGCAGGTCACGCGACACCTGGTCGCCGGCGAGCGGCGTGATCGTGACGTTGTTCATCTGGATGGCATTGGCCATGCCGGTCGGCACGGCGTCGGTGCCTTCGACGGTTTCGATCTTCGCCAGGACGGCGAGCTTGCGGTAAAAACGGGCCATCGCTATTTGCCTTTCCCGGCCGGACGCCCGGCGCCAGTGTCATCGGCCGGCTTGGCGGCCGGCGTGCGGATCGGCGGCGCGGCCGGCTTGGCCTCGCCCTCCGGAATGGTGAAGTCGCCATCTCGGACAAGCTTGCCCGACGCCTGGTCGATGATGTGCCGGCCCGCCGGGCGCGGCTCGTAGGACTTGGTCATGGTTGCTCCTCGAGGTAGTAGGCGGCGGCGAACAGCTCGCGCTGCCAGACGTTGCCGGACTTGGCCTTCAGCAGGTTTCCGGAAACATGGGTGATGGGGTCGCTGCCCAGGCCTGACGGCACGAAGCCCATCAGCGCACCGCGCACCTTGGCTTTCAGCGCCTCGATTTCTTCGGCAGCGGCGGCACCGGTGTTGTCCGAAACGTTCCTGGTGACGATGATGACGGCGACATCGGCTTCGACGCGCTGCAGCACCGGCCCTGTCATGCGGGCGTTGTCCTCGCTCTGCTCTTCTTCGACCAGGACATAGGCTGCGGGCGTCGCTTTAGGCTCGCCGGCCAGAGCAGCGAACTCGGCCGCGCCGCCAACTATGCGGAACACCGGCGGGTCGATGTTGTCGAGAAGGCTCCGCAGCTCGGAAACGATGCTCATGGCCGCGCACCTGATGCCTGGTCGGCCTCGGCGCGGAACGCGTCCTCGGCGATACGCAGGATCTCGGCCCGATCGGCCTCGTTGAGGTAGAGCGCCTGGCGGGCCGGAATGGTGATGGAGTGCGCGCCGATTTTGACCCGCATCATTTCCTTGCGCTTCGCCGACGCCTTGACGAAGCGCCGGCCGCGATTGGTCTTGCCCAGGTGGATGTCCTGGTCGCGGGCAGGCATCTGGATCGTGGCGCCCAGGAACTGCGCGGCGGCATATGCGACATTGGTGCCGACAGCTGCGGTGTTGTCAGTCGATTCGCCGGTGATCGAGCTGTAGAGGCGGTTCTTGACCCGCAGTATGTGTGCATAGCCGCGCTGGCTGCGACCGATGCGCTTGGCGGCAGTGCGCGGGCTGAGGGGCTGCCATTTGCCGCCAGGTCCGGTCTCGGTCTCGAAATGGCGCTGGACCATCGGAACCAGGGCGGCCGCGATCGCTTCCATGATCACGCTGGGCGCCGTGGCGACGCGCTCGATGCGGTCCAGTGTGGCAAGCACCTGCTGGTCGACGACGCGGAGCTGGATGCCCTCGGCCGCCATCACATGTGCCTCAGGCTGTTGCGGGTGAAGACCCGGTTCGGCGCGCTGGTCTTGATGGCGCCGCCGCCGGCTTGCTCCGGGATCTCGCCGCCGGCGTCGATCGCGACCAGACCCTTGGCCACGTCCTTCAGCCAGGCGATCGCAGCATTGTAGTTGCGGGTTACGATGCTGTCCTTGTCGGCCGCCTCGCCGTGTAGGAAGTAGCGCGCGAGATCCGCCGCGACCTTGGTCAGCACCGGCGGCACCACAGATAGCGGCAACGCGTACTGCTTGGCGATGTAGCCGTCGATCACGCCGTCAGCGTCGGCCAGCGCCCGGCCGACCACGACATCATCGATCGTCGTCGGTGGCACGTTGGTCCGGTCCGTGAGCTGGATCAGCTCGGTGGCGCCGAAGCGGTCGACCAGATCCTGTTTGACGGCATAGCTCACGCGCCACCTGCCACGACAAGCCAGATGAGGTAGGCGAGCCAGACCAGGAGCGTGGCGGCCGAGGCGGCGGAAAAGCGGACTAGCGCCAGAACGAGGGCGCGCAGCTGATAGGAGACGCCTTCATCTGCGCTCGGCCAAAAGATCGCGGCGACCCAGATCAGGACCGTCAGCGATAGGGGCACGAGCCAGATGGGCAGGACGACGTGCACGGTCAGATCAGCTCAACAACGAGGTTGGGTTCGGCGAAGAGGGCCTCCAGCTGCTCGGGGCCTTTGAACGCCTCCATTCGATGCTCGACCGGCGCCTTGGAATGGGCGATGCCGGCGCGGCGGAAGCCGTCGATCTTCGAGCGGATGCGAACACCGGCCGGCACTTCACCATCGGCGCTTGATGCCTGCCAGGCGTCGATCGCGGCGGCCATGCGCGGGAATTTGGAGCGGAACTCGTCTTCAACCGTTCCCAGCCGCTTGTCCAAATCCTGAAGAGTGAGTGGCTCGGCGGAGCCGGCCCCATTGCCGGCTCCGCCCTGGTCATCGCTCTTCGGGGGGTGATCGGTGGAATTGGTCCCCGTCGCCGCCCCCGACGACGGGGCATCCTGGCCTTGTGCAGCTTGCGCCACTTCCGGGCCGGATGTTTCCTTGGCCGCGCCAGCCTTCAGTTTAGGAGCCTTGGCCTTCGCCGCGCGCAACGCTTTTGCCATCGTTCAATCCTCGTTTTCGGGTCTTTGAAAAGGAGCCTGGTGGCTGCTTGTCGAAGACCCGCCAGCCGAAGCCGGCGGGGTAATGGGCAGGGCCTGCGGTCAGTCGGGGGCCGCTCGGCCATCGTCGGGCAGGCGCCAGATGTCGTAGAAGGCGGGTGCGTCATGCCGGCGCGCGGAGGTGCGCCTGGCGGCGATGGCGACGGTCAGCCAGGCAAGGCCGAGACCAAGCAAAGTGGCCATGGCGACGCCGGTCGCTACGAGCACCGCCAAGGCATCGCCGCCGGCGATCGGCGCGGCATAGGCGGGCAAGGCTTCCGCCAGAGCAGTCGTTGCGATCAACAGCGGCAACATCACGACCGCCAACAGGGCGAGGCAGGCCAGCGAGAAGAGAGGTCGGAAACGAAGGTTCATCGGATTTCCTCTGAGGAGTTGCGGAGGTTCCAACTGTTCCGAAAAACCTGCCGGCACCCGTTGGGCGGTGCCGGCAGGCAAAGGGTGGCAGGACCGATCAGGCCAGCCACGGAACCTTGAGCAGCTCGGCCGTGCCCTTCCACTCGTTGGTCTCGCCGCCGGCGGCCAGCTCGCTGTTGACGATCTTGAGACCAGCGCTTTCGAGCGACGGGGGCACGACCAGAAGGTCGGGAGAGACGCCGATCGGCCGGCCGTAGTCGCCCTTCATGGAGCCGAGCGCAGCGCGGGCGATGGCGTAGTTCGCGGCGGTAAGCGGCTGCTTGGAGCCCCAGCACCACTGCCAGAAGCCGAACCCGGCCGCCCAGCGGCCGTCGGCGCCATACAGGAACTGCTTGTTCATGAAGACATTGTCGTCGGTCGGAGCGTCCTTGCTGACGAACTGCGCCTCCTTGCGGATCTGCAGGATCAGCGGGTTGATCGGCTGCTTGCTGTCGATCAGGAACCAAGGCGTGCCGGCGCCACCATCGGTATTGGCGACGGAAGTCTCGGCGCCGTTTTCATCGAGCACCACATGATCGGTGTCGAAGAAGTTCTGGCCGTCGTAACACAGGGTTGCGAAGCCGGCCTTGAGAGCCGCGAAGATGAGAACGTCCTTGCTGGAGGCCACCGCCCGGCCCATCGCCGTGAAGCGCGGTGCGTAGATGCCGAGATTGTCGTCCTCGACATCGTCGCGATCGACCCCGATCGTCTCTTCGTAGGGCTTGTTCTTGATCTCGTAGTCATACTGCTTGAGGCCGTGGATCTGGCGCGGGCCGATCCATTCGCGCATACCCGGCAGGTCGCCCAACCAGCCATATTTGTTCGCGCTGGTCGAAGACATGAACTTCGTGGCGATGCGCTGCCACTGGCTGGGCGCCTGGCCAAGGCCGGCCTGGAAGGCGGTCGAAAAGCCGACGCGCAGGGCGTCGAGGTTGGCGGCATTGACGAGCATGGATCAGGTCCTTGTGGGTTGACGTGGTTAGCGAGCGCGCGACTAGGCGCGCTCGATTTCGAAGAAGGCGTTGGCGACGGAGGCCGTGGCGTTGGTGCCGCCGACCGTCAGCGACAGCTCGTCGCCGACAGCAACGGTGTTGGCGGCGGTGGGCTGGGCGTAGTCCTTGTCACCGGCGGCCGATCCGGCCTGGGTGATGGTGAGGACGCCGGTGGTCACCGCAACGCCGGCGATCTTGGCGGTCAGCGTCGCGTCGCCGGTGGTCAGCACGCCCTCGATGACCGAGCCGATGTTGACGATCTTGCCGGCGACCGGCGAGATAACGCGGTAGACGCCGGCGCCGACCAGGGTGGCGACACGGATCGGCACGAAGGCGCGGCTGCCGACAAGGACCGCGCGCAGGATCGCCTCGTTGAAGAGGACGTGCACGCCGCTGGTCTCGACGCCGACGATGATGCCGGCGGCCGACCTGGTGGGAACGCCGGCGGTCAAGCCGTTGGTCTTGGCCACCGTCTGGTCGTCGACGGCGTAGCAGGGCTTGCCGATGTCGGCGATAGTGATGGCATCGGCCGCCGCCGAGTTCGCCAACTTGAAGACGCCCTGGGCGACATCGATCACCTCGTCGCCGGCCGCGCCATCGGAATTGTCGACGCGGTGGTTGGCGATGCCGACACCAGCCAGTCCGAGGGCCGTCTGGCCCTTGGTGGCGTAGCCGGTGGCGTTGCGCATGACGATCGAGCCGGCATAGATCAGCGTGGCGGCGGCCACGCCGAGCGACAGAATGGTGCCGACGAGCTGGGATGTGTTGCGGTCCTGGGCAAGAGCGGTCATGAAATCAGGTTCCTTCAGGTGGGGACGTCGCCCCGGTTGATCAGATCAGCGGGAGGGCTAAGCCTTGGCCTCGGCCTTCAGGGTTTTCTTGAAGTCGTCGACGGTGAGGCCCATCGCCGAGCAGACCGCGAGCTGGGCCTCGGTCAGTTCGGCGGCTTCGCCATCCTTCTTCGGCGTCTGAAGCTGTGGCGCGGTCAGGACGGGCGCCGAACCGACGAACGTCTCAAATTTGGCCTTGTCAGCCTTGAACAGGGCCAGACCCCAATCCTTCAGGGCGGGGATCAGCTTGCCCGCCTTCATGGCGGAGTTGACGGCTTCCTCGGCCTTGTCGTCGACAACGGCGCCTTCCAGCGTGTTGAGCCTGGTCTGCAGCTCGGTCACGGCAGCGATCGGCACGAACTTGGTGGGATCGACCTTGCCGGCGATCGCCGACTGGACAGCCGTGACGATCTCGTCGGTCTTGGCCGTGGCCGCCAGTCCGGCGGCCTGGGCGAATTTGGTGCGATCGGCGACAATCGAATTGACGGCCGCCAGGATATCTTCCGACTTGGCCGTCTCGGTCAGGCCGGCAGCCTTGGCAATCGCCGTGTTGCTGGTCAGATACGCATTGATGGCGGCAACGACGCCGTCTTCATTGGTGCTCTTGGCGAGACCAAGAGCCGTCAGGATCTTATCCATGTTGGTTCCTTCGTTGAAATTCTGAATGAGGGTGCTCGCCGCGACCGCGACCAGGTCGAGGTTCGGCGTGTTCGTCAGGCCAGCCATGCGGATGGCAATGACCCGGCCGGCCTTGGTGTGCAGGAACACCGGCGACAGGTAGCGATACTCACCGGCCTTGATTGCGGCGGCGGCGGCCTCGGTCCATTCGACGCGACCAAAAATGCCTTCGTCGCGAACCTGCAGCTCCTTGATCCAACCTGCCGCCTTGGCGGTCCCGCCGACGCCGGGCACGGCCGCGAATACGCTCTGGTGGTCGTAGTCGACAACGAGGTCGGTCGAGCCGGCGAGCTGCCGGGTCCGGGCGACGATATGATCCATCTCCGACTTGTCGCCGGCATCGTAAGGGCCGCGACCGTCGCGACCGGAAAAGGAGCCGGCCGGCAGCACCTGCACCCACGCGCCGGCCGCATCCGCCGCCGTGAGCGAAGCGGCATGGCTAGCGACCAGGGCGGCCGAAAGGAGGGCGGCAAGTGCTTTGTGCATCGCCGGACATTGGCCCGGCCGATGCCGTCAAATCATGCCCGCCATGGCGGGCGGCGGTCGATGCTTGGGGGATCGAACTGGCGGGACTGGTGCTGACAGGTCCGGCCGCCGAATTCGCAGCTAAACGGTAGCCGACAGGCGGCCGACCGGCAAGCTTTCAAACAAAACGTTTCGCGATTGCCTCGCTCGCCGCCGAATAGGCCTTAAAATCGGTTTTGAACGGGTCTACAGCGCGAAACGCCTATCCAAGTGGCCGTTGCCGCCGCTGAGCCTACGTCAACTAGCAGGGCGCCGCTTAATCGTGTTCCCATTCCTTCGCCACCTTTGGCTCGCGCATAGCTATGGCGCTGTCCGTGATCGCGTCTAACACGGCTTCGATTTTGGAATAGTCATAAGAAGACTGCCGAGATCGTTGGCCAAGGAAGTCGCGCATATAACGAGTCTTACCCTCCAGTTCGCCCTGGTAGGTATCCTGCTTGGAGCTGTAACTCGTCCAGCGAACGCGAGCCTCATCATCAAGGTCCAAATAGCACTCGATGGCCGCACCACGGCCATTGATATCTGCCTCGTATTCCCCGCCTGGTCCGATTGCCTTGAAGCGGCGAAAGGCCGGCAGATCGGGCAGCTTCAGAATGCGCATGTTTGGCAAAACCTTCAGTCCTCTGCACCGTTCGTAGTTTGCTACACCCTCCGCATCGTTATCGAAGAGGACCAACACCTGGTTCTGTACCGATATGCTGATGAGGCCTTGCACGAAGCGGTACACATTCCCGGTCCCTGAGAAAGGATAGCCTTCCTCCATGTCGACGAAGTCAAAGAAATCCGCGACATTCGGGCGCAGAATCTTCCAGGCATGCCGAAGGATGGCCGCGTCCGAACTACCCTCCGTGACAATCAAGAAGCGGCGTTCAGGATCAAGCGGGCGGACGAAGGTTTCGCGGCCGGCATAGCCACCTTGCTCAATGTCATTAAATGCCCACTGCACCGGCAGCTCGGACGCGCGACCATTTCGTGCCAGCAAATGTAGAACGGTATAGGCGCTTAGATTTTCCATTGCCTCTGAAACCGCTCTATGTTCCAGGGGATCACCTTCGAGGTGCGACTTGAGACCGAGACGCGGCGAAAGCTCGCGTCGAAAAAACTTTCCGGAGTCCTCGCCTCCCTCGCCATAGTCGGCCGAAATCGTGTTCACATCGACAGTGCCGAGCGCATCGCACAGATGCTCAAAGGTGAAACGGGTACTATCGAACACATTGAAGCTTGCAAGGTAAGAAAATTCCCGTTCGCACTGCGCGTATGTGTGTCCAAGCAAATTAAGACGCTGGATCACCTGGGCCAGCGGTTTCGATAGCCCCTCCTTCAATTCCACGATAGGCGCATACCTCGTTTCGCCATCGGTGGCATGTTCCTCTTCCTCGCCAACATAGTAATAGGGGACATTCGAAACATCGCTCTCGCCTTGGAAGAGCGCGGAATGATCCTTAAAACCGAAGTTCTTTCCCCACTCGATTTCGAGGCGGCCCACAGCCAAATATATCATCGAGCCCATGCTTCAATCCTACGAAGTCCAAACGCTACCGGAACACGTATCGCAGCCGGAGCACCGCCACCTTATCCATCCGGGCTGCGAAGCGGTACTACGTGTGTGATCTGACCCACTCAGACACCGCAGTGTCTTGAGCCAGTCGTTGCTCGACGACACCAAGGTAGCCGGCCTTGCCCGGATTGTAAGCCCAACCCGGATCGATGCCGTCGGGAAAAGTGGTAACTTCGCCGGTGCGCTTGTTGACATACTTGCGCATCGTGCCGGCTATCGGCTCGAATTTCAGCTTTTCGCCTTCGCGCTGCAGCCGGTCGATATCGCGCTGCGAGAGGCCCTGCAGCGTGCAGTGGCAGTTCCAACCATTCGGGCAGGCATGCGTGTTCCACCAGGGATGGTCGACCGGCAACACGGTGTTGTGCCAAAGCGCATGAAGTGGACGCGGATGCTCCTGGCCTTCGAGATGGACATAGCGCACGAACGGTCGCGTCGCCTTGTTGCGCTCGAAGGTCGACCAGTGGCCGGCGGCGTAGCTCACCCGCATGTTCACGTCGAAGATGGTCGCCAGGCGCCTGGTGCTGCCAAGCTGCGACCAGAACGTCTCGCCCGTCAGCGGATCGAAGGCCGGCTGCTGGCCCCACCATCCCTTGGCCTGTAGCAGCGGCGTCAGCTCGGCGGCGAACTGGCGGAAGGTCTTGCCCTCCGACAGCGCCTGCAGCAGGCTCTGGTAGATGTCGTCGAGAATATCGAAGCCGGCCGACTTGGCGACGGTGAAGGCGCGGGCATGGGCTTGTTGCCAGGTGTCGAGCCAGGAGAATTCGGGATCGAGCCGCTGGCCGCGCGCGAACAGTGCTGCGATCGCGTCGCGTGGCGGCAGTGGGGTGAGGACGGCCTCCATGCTTCAGCCGATGCGGCCAGACCACCAGAGAGCGGCAGCTATCCAGATGACCAGCATGACGGCACTGTAAGCTATGCCATGCCCGTTGCGCTGCAGCGAATTGTAGAGCGTGCCGGCCAGCGCGCCGAAAGCGAGAAAAAGGAAAAGGTACGCCATCGAGATTTCCCCTAGAGCTGATCGTCGACCTCGCCCGCCAGGCGCGCGGCAAAGGCCGAGTTGGCGAGCAGCTCGGTCATCGCAGCCGCGTTGAGCCCGGCGAAGCGTTTGGCAAGCAGCGCCTTCACATCCTCGACCGAGGAGGCCGCGGCGATCTCGGCTTCGAGGCCGGCGACGATCGGCGAGACCAACGGCATCCAGTCGCCAAGCATGGCGTCGGCCGCGCGCTCGATGGCGTCGCGCTTGGCACCGGCAACCGAGTTGACGGCCTGACCGGGCTTCGGCGGCAGCTGGTCCGGGTTGGCGGCCGGATCTACAGGCGCCGCTGCCCTGGGCGCGACCAGCAGCTCCTCGCCGGGCTTCGGCTCGGGCAGGCCGATCTTGTCGAGCATGGTCTTCTTGCTGACCGGTAGGCCGAGCGGCACCAGGGTGGAGACGTTCTTGACCAGCGCCTCGATGTCGACCTCGTCCGGCCGGCCGATGCAGATCCTCGGGTACTTCTTCTGCGGACCATGGTTGAGGTCGACCAGGGGGCGCACCAGGTCGCGATTGAGCGTGGCGCGCAGCGACTTGGCGTCGGCCTTCTCGATGTCGTCGCGCACGCCGTCATGCACCTTGCCGACCGCGTAGCTGCCCTTCTGTGCGTCGGTGGTCGACGTCTGGCCGAGCACCAGCTTCGACGTCTGGCGGTCGAGCCAGTCGGCGCGCTTCTCATAGAGATCGTGACTGCCGGCGAGATCCGCCTTGATGAACTCGATCGCCATCGACACCGGCACGATTGCCGAATAGTCGGTGCCGATGCTGGTCACCGCTTCCAGCAGCTTTTCCTTGTCCGCCTCGCTGGCGCCGGCATCATATTTGCCGAGCCGCAACGGCTGGCCATAGGCTTCGCAGAAGATCGCCCAGTCCTTGATCGTGAAGCTCTTGAACAGAAACGTCCACGCGACGCCGCGCGCCAGGCCGCCGCGAATGGGCAGGCCGGACTTGGCCTTGAAGGAATGGTAGATCCAGCCGAACGGCTTCAGCGGGTCGTTGCTGCCACCATTGCGCAGCAGCGGCGTTTCCCCGTCGACCTGGTCGAACATGAACCAGCGCGGATCCCGCCAGGCGAGCCGCTTCGGACGCCACTGATTTTCCGAGGTGTCCCACAGGATCTCGGTGCAGGAAAAGCCCTTGCCAGTGGCGTCGAGAATGTCGCGCAGTTCAACCTCGAACTCGTCGCGGGAGATGAACTCGCGGACCATGTCGGCGATCTCGACACTCTTGGCATCATCGCCGGCGGCCTCGACAGTGATATCGAGCCCCGCCACCTGTGCCTTGCGGGTGAAGAGCACCGATCCGTAGTGCGGATCGCGCTCTTCCATGTCCTCGGCCAGCGCCAGGTAGTTTTCCGGGTCGCTATCGATCGACGAGCGCAGGATCTGGGCGAGCCGTCCCGGCGTCAGGCCGGCGGCCGGGTGCAGCGCGTCGTGACGGCGCACGCTGCCGATCGTCGGCGCGGCCTGCTCCTGCTTCAGGGCAGCAGTGTCGACCTTGCGGCCAAAGGCGTCGTACCAGGTGAAGGCGGCCATCAGAAAATCCCCGGATTGCGGCGAAGCGATCCCAAACGGAAGGCGCCGGATTTTTCGTTGGCCCGATCGCGCCAGCCGTCGCCGCCGCCATCGGCGCGTTCCTCGAACCGGCTCTTGGCGATCGGCGCCGGCACATAGGCATATTCGTGCCACTGCATGCGGCTGGCGAAGTAGGCGAGCACCAGGGCGACCGCAAAGTCGCCATGTCGCTTCGCCCCGGCCGTGCCGACGCGCTCCGGCGGAATTGACGGTATGCCCCGGATGATCTTGACCAGGCGAAGATCCACGGCGTGTTCGGCGTCCCTGGTCAGCGCGATGTTGGCGTCTTCAAAGGCCGTTTTAAGCGGCGGGAAATTCTCATTGTACCAGTTTTGGCTGAGCGTCACCGACCAGACCAGGCCGCCCGGGGTCTCCTCGGTGTGCAGGCCGAAGATGCGGCCGAGATCCTCGGCGAGGTTCATGCCGACGCCGGTAGCGTCCACGGCAGCCCCGCAAAGGCGCGGCGACCCTTTCAGGATCAGCGTCGCCATTTCCTTCTGTTCCTGGAAAGGCACGTTGCGCAACTCGACGGTCAAGGCCGACTTGCGCCGCAGCACCTTGTCGATCGACAGCAGCGTCATGATCGCCGGATCTGCCTTGCGCGCCGGATCGTAGCCGAAGGCGTGCTGGCGGTTTTCGTCCAGGCCGTCGAGCGCTTCCTTGATGGCGTCCAGGTGCGGCGCCATGAGGTGTTGGCGCTCCAGGGCAGACAAATGCAGGAAGTCGAGTGGCAGGTTGATGCGGATGACCGGAGCCTCGTCCGGCGTCATCGTCATGCGCGCTTCGATCAGAGGGCTCGTCAGCCAGGCGCCGGAGCCCATGGACGGAACGCAGAACAGCTCTTCGTCCGCACCGTCGCTATAAAAGTCGATGATGTCCTGGCGCCACTGCGCCTCGGCCTCGGGCGACCACTCGCGCCCGGTCACCAGGCAGATGCGCTGGTAAAGCCCTTCCAGCAGCGCCTGGTCGAAGTCGACCTTCAGGTGGCTGTACTTCGACCGGCCTCCAAGAATGTCCTGGACCTGGACGTTGAATTCGTTGTCGGCGCCGTTGTGGGTCGAGCAGACCACGACCTGGCCGCCCCACATCAGGTTTGCCAGCGCCGCCTTCAGCAACTCCTTCAGGCTGTCGACGAAGGCCGCCTCGTCGATGATGACCAGGCCCTGCTTGCCGCGAAGGGTGCGTGGCGCCGACGACAGCGCCAGGATCTCGAAGCCGGACGCGAACTGGATGCGGAAGGCCTTGATCTGCCGCGTCTCGCTCGGATGGGCCGGATCGGTGTCGTCGAAGAGAAATTCTTCTTGGGCGATCGCCGCCTGAGCGAAAGCCCGAGCCCACATGGCGCAGGCGTCGATGAACTCGCGCGTCATCTCCTGCGAATAGGAGATGTACATGGCGTCCATGCCGCCGGCATCCTTGGCCCGGCCGGCGCGCAGCACGGCATAGGAGGCCAGCGCCCAGGTCTCGCCGATGCGGCGGCTCTTCTCGATGAACAGTACGCGGACGGCGGTGCTTTCGAGCAGCGAGACGGTGCGCCCCTGGTAGCCGAGCAGCACGCTGGGCAGCCCGACGCTCTCGATGACATGGTCGAGGTTCGCCATGCTCTCGCGGCGAACCTTTTCCCATTCTTCCTTTGAGATCGGGCCGGTCATATTCCAGCGGCCCTTTCGATCGCCACGACCTTGCAGCGTTCCCACAGCTTGCCGCAAATACGATCCAGCTTGATCGCCTGGAAGCGCTTCGGCGAGCCAGGCGGGAATGTCCAGAACCCGGCATTGCCGAACAGCCGCCGATACCGCCGATCGAACTTGCACTTACGCCGCCGCAACATCGTCGGGATCGCGATCCAGTGCTTTCCGCAAATCCACTCCCGGCAGTCAGGCTTGCGGGTACGACGGCAGAACGGAACTAGGCAATGCAACCGGGCTGACATCAGCTCGCCCTCACGCCGAGGATCTGCGCCTTGATCGCCTCGGCCGTGTCGGCCGACATGCCCTTCGCCTTGGCCACGGTGTCGACGGCCTTCTCGACATCGGCCTTGAATTCCTTCGCCACCTTAGCCCGGCGATCGCTGGAGACGCTCTGCGCCTGGGTCGCCATCTTCAGCGCCGTGGCGAGCTGCATGGCGCCGATCGGCGCCAGGCCGCTCTCCTGGGCGTCGGTCAGTAGCTCGAACACCAGCGTCTTGATCGTCTCGGCCGCGATCAGAGTGAGATCGTCGGAGCTTTGCGCGTCGAAGCGCTTGGAGATGGTCGCGGCAATCTCGCGGGTGTCTTCCAGCCGGCGGGTCATCATCGCCAGCTTGATCGAATAGCGGTTGAACCCCGAGAACGACGGAATGACGAATTCCAGCTCGCCCTTATGCTCGGCCTGCAGGGCCTGCATCTTCAGGAAAAATTCTTCGTAGATCTCGGTCTGGGTCCGATCACGGTTCTGCAGCTCGGTCGCCGCCCAGTTGATGATCGGGCCGCACTCTTCCGGCAGGCGCTCGATCAGGGAAAGTTGCCCACGGCCTTTGCGCGCCATCTCAGGCCTCCGGCGAGGGTCGCGCCACGCCTTCGATGATCGACCGCCGTTCCACATGATCGACGCCGCTGCGGGTGACGGCCGCAACCATCACGGAACCGACCTCCGTTACCGTGACCGCGCCCAGCTCGGCGAGCTTGCGCAGCTGGGTGCGGACCCATTCGCGCGATCGATTGTGGCCGAAGCCGTCGAGCGCCTTCGTCAGCATCACCTCATTGAGGCGACCGTCCGTCTGATGGTTCAGCTCGCGCAGGATGACCAGGCGGGCATCGGCGGTCAGATAGTTGTCGAAGTCGGTCATGCGGCGCTCTTGTTTCCGGTTAGCAGGAAGTTCTCCATTCGGTGAACCGTGCGGGCGATACCGTTGACCACCTCGGCTTGTTTCCCCGCTTCGCCCTTGATCTCCGATACCGCTAGGCGCAGATCGGTGAACGCCTCGACGCTGGGAAGGTGCTTCATGTCGCTCTCGATCGACTGGACGCGCTTGCCGTGATCGTCGATCGAGGCGCGGATCTCCTCCAGGTCTTTAGCGTTGGACGACTTGAACTCGTCGATATCGGTCTGAGCCTTCTTCGACCCGGCGGTCAGGAAGACGTAGACGATCGTCGCCAGCGACAGCATGGGCGAGGCAAGCGAGATCCAGGTGGACAAGTCTTCCATCAGGCACGTCTCCGGCTCTGTCGTTCGATGAAGGTTTCGCAGTCGAAGCACCTGGTGGCAGTCGGTACAGCCTTGCGGCGGGCGTCGGGGATGCGCTCGCCACAGTCGCAGAACGGCGACACCTCGTCGCCATCGGTGGCCTGGTATTGTCCCCGCGCGGCTTCCTGGACACGCCGGATGCCGGCCGCACGCTCTTCCTCGGCCCGGCGATCGGCCAGCTCGAAGGCGAGGTTGGATACGCTCATTTCGGCTCCCTCGCGGCCTTGGTCACGTCGTACCAGACGGCGCAGGCGTCGGTCTGCTGGTTGGCGTTGCCAAGCGCGATGTCGGCCTTCTTGTTGGCGACGCCCAGCTTGTCGCGGAGCACCACGCCGCTGAAGTGATGGCGACGGCAGCGCGCCGGATAATCGGGCATGCGGCGCGCCTCGGCGACCGCCCGATCGGCGGCACTCAATGCGTCGCCGACGACGCCGGCCCTTGCCTTGTCGGCATAGGCCTTGTCCAATGCGGCCTTATCGGTTGTGCAGGCTGTCAAGCAGCTGCTGATCAACCAGGCCGTCATCGCGAGCTTGAAGCGCTGCGAGTTCATCCTCGGCTTTCCTTTTGTCGGCGTCCGTCAGGGCGAGAGTGGTTTCGAGGGTTACGCGGGCAGAGCGTTCATCGGCGGCGATCTTGCTGGCCTGGTCGGCCTTGCCGTCGCTCCAGGCGCGCAGCCGGCGCTGTTCCGTCAGTTCGGCCTGGATCGCGTCGAGCTGGGCGCCGGCGACAAGCTCGGTCACCGCCTTGTCGACGGCGTGACGCACGGCAGACGCCTTGTCGAGCCAGAGCCAGGCGCCGGCCGCCAGGAAGATCCACACAGGCAGCGTGATGCCGAAGACCAGGATCGGCCGGATCACCTTCCATATCGTCAGAAGGATCGCGCTCATCGCCACACCATCCAAAGCGCCAGGGCTACGGCTAATATGATCAGGTAGGGCACCGCCCGCTCTAAAACCTCGGATAGGTTGTCGGCAATGAACTGCTTCAGCCCTTCCATCAGTCGAGCCCCGACATGCAAAGCTCGCCTTCGCCGATGCGGGTGGCGTCGCCCATCTCGCGACGGTGCGCCAGGCCGATTATGAACCGGCCACCGGCCTTGTTGTAGAGCGTAGCGGCCTTGCAGCTGGCGACGTAATCGGGGGTCTTGCCCTTGGCGACCGCAACATTGACGATCCCGGCCGCGCCGGAATTGCACGCTGCCCTGGAGCCGATGTTCCAGGCCAGGCTGTCCATCATCGAGCGCCACGAAAGCGGCTGCTTTTTGAAGCCCGGAACACACTTGACCAGGGCCGGCCGGAATTCCTTGGTCATGCGCCGCTGGAGACGTGCCTTGCAGCCCTTCGGTGTCTCCACCATGTCGGGCTTCACGTTCTTGGTGTCGCCGGCACAGACCGTCCAGACGGGCGGCTTGGCGATCTTGTCCAGGTAGGCTTTCAGGACTTCGCCTTCCCACGGCTCGACCAGGGCGGTCGACGCCAGGACGATGTCATCAGGGACGCCGCTGATGTAGGTGACACCACCGATGGTGATGCCGGTGAGCGCCAGCACGGCGGCGATTGCCTGCTTTGCGCGCGAGCTGGGCATGATCGTGGCCATGGGGATCGACATTCCGCCTGTGAAATCGGCCGGGAGTTGTCCCG
The DNA here is from genome assembly GCF_030323245.1 of Mesorhizobium sp. C372A. Taxonomy (NCBI): domain Bacteria; kingdom Pseudomonadati; phylum Pseudomonadota; class Alphaproteobacteria; order Hyphomicrobiales; family Phyllobacteriaceae; genus Mesorhizobium; species Mesorhizobium sp. C372A. The sequence continues at coordinate 867,139 of NZ_CP100475.1, forward strand.
GCCATTTCACAGCACCATGCCTTTGGCGGCGGGCGGCAATCATGCCCGCCATGGCGGGCGGCAGGCAGTCAGTTGCTGGAGAAGAGGTCGGTCTGGCGCGGGTCTCTGCTGCCCTTGACGGGCTTGTCCGGCATGCGCCGGAAGAGTTTGTCGACGCCGGTCTCGGTGATGCCGAGGCGGCCGGCTATGTCGCCGTTCGATGCGCCGGCCTCGCGATACTGCCGCGCCCGCAGCTCGCGGGCAAGAGGCACCCGGATATACGAGCCGGAATAGCGGCGGGCAAGCTTCTTGGCCGCCGTCGCGCCGAGGTCTTTTGCCAGCGCGGTATCGTCACTGGACGCCGGCACGTAGAGCCGGCGTCCGCCATAGGTTTCGGCGAGGCGCACGAAGTCCGCCTGGCCAAGCAGGTGGAGCAGCTCGGCGGACCGCAGCTCGTCGCTCACACGGCCTCCGCTTGGCTATCGCGGATCAGGCGCACCAAGGCGTCATAGCTGGGCACGCTGCGACCCTCGATCACGGTGACGATGCGTCCATTGACGAGGAGGAACCGCGCGCCAAGGGTGCGCACGCAGGGCGCGCGCTGGTGGCGGCGCGTGCCTTCGGCGATGTGGGCGCGCAGCTGCTCGATGTCCATGCCGAGCACTCGCTCCATGTAGCGGATCAGCGCGTGGTCGGAGACGTGGGCGAGGTCATTGCTCATGCCGGCTCCCATTCAATTAACTGGCCCTCAAACAAGCCGGCCCCATGCTCGGCTTCCCAAAAGGCGCCCATGTTCCAGCGCGCTGAGCCTTCACGGCCGATACGCAACCAGCGCCAGTCGTCGACATGCTCGATGCCGAAGCCGTCCGCCGTGGCGAAGGCTTCGATCTCGTCGCGATGAAGCGAGCGGCCGCCGATGACAATGGAGGCGATGAAATCCTCCAGGAGCGGCGTGGTGAGAATGGCGATCGGCCGGACGCGAACACAGACCGGGTCGGGATCGACCAGCTTGACGCAGTTGCGGGTGCGCATGCCTTGGTAGAGCTGAACCGCCTCGCCCGGCCGGGCGTGGCGCTTGCGATCCGCGCGGACGGTGTGGAGCTTCGTCAGGCCCGACACCTGCGGGGCGAACATCGGTTTGAAGCTGTACGCGACCATCACCGCGCCTTCCTGATCTGTTCGCCGAGGGCGTTCATCACCGTCGGCCAGTCACGGTCGTTCATCTGGTCGAGCGGCTTGGCCTTGTCGAAAACGAACTTGCGAAAGCCGGCGGCATCAACGGCCCGCAGGACAGACAGAACCTGCCATTGGGCGAGTGCAATCTTTGCACCCGTTGGCCGCAGCCACGAGGCTGTGGAAACGCTCTGGCTCCAGTCAACCCCGGCCTCTCGCGTCATCCACGCCTTGAGGGCGTCGATCGCCTTGGCGGCGTCATCGGCGTCCAGGAGAAAGCGGGTGTGCTCGATGCCGGTCTGCCGCTTGACGAAGGACAGCATGGCGGCATCGTGCCGGTCGCGGACAATGCCGAGGTTCCAGGCGGCGATCCACAGCGCCTGGAGCTTCTTTGCGAAAGGCCCTTGAAGGCCCTTTTCAGTGGGCTTGAAACCGCGCTGGCGCTGCTCGGTGATGATGAGCTTCAGCTCGCGGTCGTTCATCTCGCGAAGGCTGCGCTTGCCGGTGATCCGCTGATAGAGATCGCGGGCCGTGTCCTCGTCGAGGCCGAGCTGCTTGTTGGCCACATGGATGGCTGCCAGGGTGCTCATTGCGCCTTTCCCATGTTCGGCACGATTGCGGACGACGAAGGGAAAGAGCAAAGTTGATCGTATTGTAATGTGGGGTTCAAAGTATGCGGCCAGACAACCTTAAGAGCTTGACCTACTTCCTTCTTAGCTTGCCGCTCGTGACGATCATCTTGGTGATAGCATTGAGCGCGCCGGAAGCCCCTTTCGCCCTCTGGCTTTATAAGTGGGCGACGCTCCTCGCTGGGATACTGGCAGTTGCCGCTGCACTTCTGACCGTAAATCAGATGCAGAAAATTGACGATCAGCAAGCAAGGCGCGTTCAGGAAAGTGAGGAACGGCAGCAGGATCGACACGCACACAATGTTCGGCTGACGCTCAGAGCGGATAGCCTTCGAGCTGAACGGGCTGCGTATCCTCAAGCCACCGACATGAGACAGTGGCTCGAGTATTTTGAACAGGTGGTGAAAGACTATGGGCCGATTATTGGAGGCGGATTGCCTCCCAGCGAGGAGGAAGGCCGACATATCTATGATTTGGCCGACAAGATCACTCGGATCTTTGACCGGCCTGCGCTCGAAGAGGCTGCCAACCTGCTCGAATCTCGTTCGTACTACGTTTACGGCACAATCATGCGAGACGTGCGCAGATTGCGAACCCGCATGGAGGAAGCCGAAAGTGCTGTCGAACGCTCTAACGATGCCGCTCTGGCTGTGGTGTCGGAAGATATGATGGTTGACCTTACGGGGATGCGGTCCTTCGTGAAGGAATTTGCGGGTACACTTATTTCTCTCGACCAGTTTTATAAAACGTAGCATGTTCACCATCATTCATGCTTTCGCCAAATCGACAGTAATCGTCATCCAGTCGTGCTTGACGCTCCCACGCATCGCAAACCGGACGTATTCCTTTGAACTGCGCGGTCGCTGGGCGTCTCGAATGGCATCCATCGCCTGCAGCCAGCGCGGATCGGTAATGGCGAGCCGCAAAAGCATAAGGATCTCGGAGCGGTTCACCTTGCCTTCCTGATCGGTGTTGAAGGCGCGCGTAACGATGGTCTGGATCTCGGGACGGCTGTCTGCCGCCCATTCGGTCAGGCACTCGTCGATTAGGGTTTTCGCGATCTGCAGCTCCGAGCCGAAGTCCATGAACTCCGCGACCTGAACGGTGACCTGGAGAAGGCCGTCATAGCTCATGTATGTGCGGTTGCCCTTGCCCTTGTTGCCGCGCTTGACGAAGCCGTACTGCTCGGCGACCAGCTGGTCGAGCGCAGCCAGGTCGGACATGGTGTGGATCTTGAAGCGCGCCACCTGGGCGGATAGGTCACGGGCGAACTTGAGGATCTTGCGAACGGTCTGGTCTTCCAGCTTGTCCTTGGGCTTCACCAGCTCGTCGGAGGTGTAGCCGCCCTGGTGATTGATCCAGAACAGCTTGTTATTGATGATTTCTACGCCTGCTTGCGAGCCGGCTTCAACGATGTCCATCGGTGTTCTCCTGTTGGGTTGGGATCGGGCTGAGTGGGGTGAGAAGGTCGCGGATTGCTGCCATCTGGATCGCCACATGCTCGTGGTGCTCGGCGTCAGTGCTCTCCCAGGGCATTGCCCTTTCGAGCGCGTTGACCAGCAGCGTGGCTTCGAGAGCGATCGCCCAGAGGCCCTCAGTTGCCATCGCCAGGGCGTAGATCTCGGCGATTGTTGCTCTGGGCGCGTTGCGCTCAGGCTTGGTGATGATGCGGCTGCAAAGCTCGATCATGTCGAGCCGGGAAACCGCGGCTAAAAGCGCCTCACTTGCGGGCATGCTTGGCCTCCCGCAGATCGATCAGTTTGCGGAGGTTTCTCGCAGAGGTTTCGAGCGCGATCCGCGCCCGGCGTTCGGCGGCACCGTTAGAGAACTTGCAGCCGTCGTAGTGATCGACCGCCCGCCCGACGTCGCCGCAAGCCGCCATGATTGCTTCTTCTTGCGGCGTTAGCGGCCTAGGCTGCGGCTTCTTGATGAACTCGGCCGTGAGGGCGGGCACCAGCTGGCTGACGATCTTGGCGGCGCGGGCTTCGGCTTCCTGCAAGCTGCTCATGCCGCACCGCCTGGCCGGCCGTCCGAGAACGGGCGCGGGATCACCGGGAACAGGCAAATGTTCGATCCCGGCTGGAAGGCCGCCTCGGCTACGCGCTCGGCCTCGGCATCGCGCTCGATGCGCGCGGCGTCGTTCCAGAGCTTTGCGCTTAGCCGGTTCTCCAGGACGCGGGCTGCATAGCGAAGCTGCTTGAGACGATCGCTCAGAATACGGGCGTCGTACGGATCGAGGACGCGGGGTTCGTGTTTGAACTCGTCAAGCAGGCCGTCGATTTCGGCCAGGCCGTCCGACAGTTCGAGGGACAATCTCTCGCCCATGGCTATTTTCTCCTTTGGGGGCAGGTTTTGCAGGCGTGGAAAAGCTGGGCGCGGTGCCGCGAGGTGGCGCGGAACGGCTCCTTCTGTTCGGTAAGGCAGCGGTCGCGGCCGATCTCGCCCAACACCGGGCAGTCGACCGTCATCGACATGAGGGCGCCGCGCACCATCTGCTCGACGCGCCCGAGGTCGCCCTTGTATTTGCCGCTGACGATGGTCGAGACGGCGGACGGGCTGTAGTCGATCCGCTGGGCTGCAGCCTTCAGCGACGTGGCGTCAGCCAGATTTGCCAACTCCTCGACCCAATCGGGCAGCGGCGTCCAGGCCTTGGTCGCGTTCGAGATGTAAGAGCCGAAAACCGGCCGTTGTTCTTTCGCCGGCCCCCGGTTCATGGCTTCACCTCAAAGGTGATCGATGGGCCGACAACGACCTTCTTGTTCGGGTCGTAGACGAGCTTGGTGGCCAGTATCTTGGGCGCCTGCAGGCCGAGGTTGCGAACAAGGCGATAGGCAGCCGGGGTGCCCGCAACAATGCCAGCGGCTGACAGCGCCTGCAGATAGGCCTTCACCGTACCCGGCGCGACGTCAGGGCAATGCTCTGCCAGATCGGCAGGGCTGAACACCTTGGCCATCTTCATGGCACGCCAGAGCTGCTCTATGCCCAGCTCAGGCCTTACCTTACCGTCCGGCGAGATCCGAGGGGCGAGGAGCGGACGCTTGGCCAGACGGTAGATGACGGCTGCAGGAAGATTGCCGCCACCCACATTGCAGGCGGTTCTCGTTTCAACGATCTGGGCGATGCCAGCGAGCTTCAGCCGTCGCACGTACCTGCCGACCAGGCTGGTGCTGACGTTTGTCCGGTCGCAGATCTGGCGCACCGTCCAGGGGCCGCCGACATCTAGGTCGCGAATGATCGACCAATAGCCGGCCTCGCCACGCGGAACGTCGATGCTGATCTGCACCATGTCCACAATACCGCGAACGCTCATGCCGCCCGCCTCGCGCTGAATTTAGGCGTCGCGTTTATGACGCCGGCACCGCCGAAGGCCCCAAGGTCGACCGTGGTCGCACCCGTCAGCTGCGCCACCTTGGTGACGGTTGCGAGGTTGATGACGATGCGCCGCGTGTTGCCTTTGGTCTTGTCGAGGATCGCGGCGGCGAGATCCGGCGCGACGGTGACACCGTTGCAGCGGTTCTTGACCAGCAGCTCGAAGTCGACGGCATCGCAGGGAACGGCCGGCAGCCATTCCAGGACGCGGTTGTGGACACGCTCGAAGGCCTCCAGGAGGCGCGGCAGGTTCTCCTCGCCAATCATGATGACCGGTGCACCCGACTTGTCGGACAGCTCGCGCATGAGGTCTACGAACCGCTTGTGGGCGATGAAGTGGGCTTCGTCGATGATCAGCGGCCGGCGCGGGTCGGACACCATCACCATGATGGCCTTGTTCTTCAGATCCTCGATCGTGCCGCGCGGGTTGGGCTCGCCAAGTTCCCTGAGAATGTCGCAGAGCAGCGAGCGGGCCGTGGTGAACTGGCCGCACTCGACATAGGCGGCGCGGTAGCGATTGGCGCCATAAATGGCGGACTCCGTCTTGCCCCAGCCGGACGGGCTGAAGAAGGCCCCCAGGCCGGGCAGTTTCGGGTCGCGCTCGACCATCGTCTGGAGCAGCGTGGCGAAGGCGGCGACATTCTTCAGCGGCGCCGGCCGATTGACTTTTGTGGGTTCGTTCATCATTTTCCTCGTTGTGCTGTGCCGCTTCGGCGGCGCGTTCTTGCGGAGAGCCCGGTTTGCAGACCGGGCTTTTCCGTTACTCAGGACAGGTACGCGTCCCCAAAATCCTCATGGATCATCGACTGGGTTTTGAACTCGGGCGACTTGACGTAGCCGCCGAGCCACATGGCGTCGGCTGCGGACAACTCGCCGGCCTGCATGCGATCGCGGAACAGCAGCGCGCGGCGATAGCGCTCCATGGGCGTTTCCGGTAGGGCTACGACGTTGTCCCGAAAATTCGCAGTGCGCTCGGCCTCGATTTCGGCCTGGCGAGCCTTCAGGATCGCGTCTGTGCTCGCCACCAGTTCGGCTTCGTCCTCGGCGCGCATGTCGTCGATCAGCCGGCGATGCGCAGCTGCGGCAGCCTGGTCTAGCGGTGCGACTGGATTGAGTTGTTCCGACATCGCCGCGATCGCGGCGTCAATCTGTGCAGTCGAGTGCGCTTCCTCGCGGCGTGGCAGCGGGATGACGTTCGGCGCGTCGCGGCGGGCGACTTCCAGGGCACGCTCGATCAGCGGCTTGCCCTTTGCCAGGCGCTTCATGTCTGACTTGAGGTCGCGCGCCTGTGCGTTGACCAGGTCGGCCCGGATTTCCTTGGCGGCGCGGTGGAAGGTCTCGGGATGGATGCCGGCGAGATCCGGGCAAGTGGCGTCGCCGAGGAACTCGGCGCCGTCCTGGGCGAAGGCGTAGGCCCGGCCGGCATCGTTCGGGTCCATGCGTACGAAAACAGCGATGCCGGGCATGATGGACGGCGTTTGATAGTAGTTGTCGGCGATGCGGACGCCACGCTTGGTGACGATGCGCTGGCCGCTGTCACCGGCCACCGGCATCAGCAACAGGTCGAGGGCGCGCTGGTCGACCTTTCGCGCCGGCTTCGACGAGGCGAGCGCAGTGGCGAAGGGCGTTGCGCCTTTCAGGCCGGCATGCGGGCGGTGCTGATAGATCGTGCTTGCCCAGTCGTCGACATGCTTCTGCAGCTGCGGGCCGGTCAGCGTGACGCCGAAAACCTCGGCGTCGGTTTCGCCGAGCCGCTGCGAAAACGACTTGCGGCTCTCGATCGCTTTCCGATCCGAAACGTTGTGGCCAACAAAACCCGGCAGCAGGGTCGCCATGTCGTGCTGGAAGGTCTTGATGACGCGCTCGACGTGGCCCTTTTGCTCGGGCGAATAGGCGTCAGACGTTTCGGCCTCGATGCCGAGCGAGACGAACAGGCGGCTGGTGTCCTTGGCGACGAAGTCGGAGCCGTTGTCGGTCTTGACGACCTCCGGGACACCCCATTCCAGGATGGCCTTGCGGATGAGCAGGGCCACCGCCGATGCACGCGGCGTCCGCGACAGCAGCCAGATGCTGCGGCGGGTGGCGATGTCGATGCAGGCATAGACCGAATGGCGACCATCGGTGCAGAGCGCGTCGACCGGCGAGGCGTCGATCTGCCAGAGCTGGTTCGGCTCTGTGACATGGCGCAGCATGCCGACGCCGGCCGGCGCCATGTGCGACCGATATCGGTCGGGATTGGTGAGCTTGAGCAGCTCGACCTTGTGGCTCTCCTTCAATCCCTTCAGCGCATGCTGGAAGGTGCGGACCGGCGGCATTGGAATGGCCGTTTCAACGCCCTTTGAAAGCGCCTTCAACGTGTCGCCGAACTCGGAACGGCAGATCGTCCTGACGTGGTGCCCCGACAGATGCGGTTGCTGCGCGATCAGCGCCAGCATGAAGGCGCGGACAGCGCCTCCATTGGCGGTTTCGAGCACGCCTGTTCCCTTGCGCGCCTGGGCGGGATCGTGCGCCAGCGCATTGACCCTGCCGTCGCGCTTTTGGCTTTGCCAGCGGGCGAGCGAGCGCTTGGAGAGGCTCGGGATAATGTCCCGCGCCCACGGCTCGATGTTGAGCGACCCGGCATTGTACTTGTCGGTGAAGACCTGGACGCGGGTGGCGTAGCCAAGCTGCATGCCGCGCGAGAATTTCTCGAAGGCGGCGACGATCGCCAGTCGTGCGTCGCGCTCTTCTAGCGCGCGCGCCGACAGGCTGGCATCGGGCGAGGCCTTGGCCGGCTTGACCGGCAATTCGATGATGATGTGGCGCTGCTGGTAGGCGACCTGGGCGAGCGTCGGAAACAGCGAGACGTGATATTCGGTGGCGCCGCCTCGGCCGGCTCGCGGGCGTGCCTGGGTGAGACGATCGGCCCAGCCCTCACGGTCGGCCATGCGAATGACAGCGCTTTCAGTGCGCGGCATGTCCGGCAAGGCCTCGGCGGCGATCTCGCGGGCGGTCAACCAGTATTTCATGGTGACACCGTGCGTGTGGCTATGTTCGGCGATGTCAGAGGCGTGGTAGAAGAGCGGATCCGATCTGCGGTAGACCGCAAATCTGAAGCTGGCATCTCTAGGTGCAACAAAGACAGGAGGACGATTGCTATGAATTCAGACGTCAAAAAGGGACAAGGCCCCAGACAGCCTGCTACGCCCGGAGGCGTAGGGGGATCGAGTGGGCCGAGGCAGCCCTCGCCACCACCACCACCTCCGCCGCCGCCCTCAAAGAAGTGATCGGGATTTTGGGAGATGAGCAGAGAAATTGCACACAAAGGCGTCCGGAACCCAGACCTTCCCACGAAGGCAGAGGCGAAGCCTAAGCCTCCACCGCCGCCGCCGCCGCCCAAGCCAAAGCCCCCTAAATAAGGGATCTGATCGACATGATGACTGTTGAACTGGTTCGATTTAATGCTTTGCGAAACGCGCTGTACCACACCGGCCGTCGCATGACGTACGAGCGATGGAACCGGATTTTCAATTTCGCAGTCGTCGTACTTGGCACAGCGGCGAGCGGCGGGATTATCACCTATGTGGGTTTCAATCCCATTTGGCCAGCGGCCGCAGTAGCCGTGGTAGGTGCTGCCCAGTTGGTGTTCGACTTCGGAAGGTCGGCCAGAGACCACCAATCCCTGCAGAAGGAGTATTATAACCTGCTGGCTGATGTGGAGGCAGTGGTCATCCCGAATGACGAACAGATAGCAACTTGGAATAGCCGAATGACACGAATTGCAGGGGATGAACCTCCAACTCTGCGAGCCCTGGATGCCAAGGCGTACAACGACGCGCTGGACGCTCTCGAATTTGACAGAGGCGAACGCCTGAAAGTGCCGTTCTTCCACTGGCTGCTGGGCGGGATTTTCGCCTTCAACGGGCACACCTACAACAAACTGTCGGCTCTGCCTGGCTACAAGCGGCCGGCCGAAATCGCGCCGAGCTAGAGCATTCGTCATAGGAGCCGTCCTTGAGATTGGCTGGCGCCCGCCGCCGGCTCAGTGGGGGAGCGGCGGGCGCTGTCGAGGGCGGCTTGGGAGCTGCGCGCCTCGGGGGGATGGGGAAGCTTGCTGATTACGACGTTGATGTAGGCGGCCAGCTGCTCGTCCAGATGCTTCTTTGCGTCGGCATCTGCGCAGCGACTGCACTCGATCTTCATCCGCGTGAGCAGGCCCGTGTAGACCTTCGGCAGCTGGAAATAGTGGTCGACGCAGAAGATCCCGTGGCGGCCTGGCGCATCGTTCCGGCATGCGGGTGCAGCGCATTTCGTCATGACCAGATCCACCCCTTCAGAACATGCTTGCGCACGCGGCGGCGGAACACGGCGCCGGCCGCGAGGCGCGGGCCTTGCTGGCGGGTGAAGAACAGGTGCAGACCGATCAGGAGCAGGCCGTAGAAGCCCGATCCGACCGCGAAGCCGAGAAGCCAGAGAGCATTCATGTGCAGGCCCTTTCAGCGTTTGCTTTTTGAGCGCGCGATCAGCGCCGTCTTGCGGGCGGCGATGTCGCGTTCGTGTTCTTCGATCAGGCTGATTTCGATGATGTCGGCGTACTTCTCGGGCACCACCGCGTAGCCGAACTTTTCCGGGACGAAGCCGAGCAGGCCGTCAGCCTGGCTGGCGTCGATCAGGGCGATGAAGGCGTCGAGCGGGATGCGGTGCTCGTCGCTGCTTTCCGACGACCACTTGTTGAGCATGCCCTCCGACACCTGGCGGCCGAGGTAGACCGTCATGCTCCGGGCGATATCGGCGCGCGAACCCTTGCCCTCGTCCCGGCAATCGCGGAGCGCACGGCTCACCAGACGGGAAATCTGGTTGTCGAGATCGCCACGGCCGGCGACATCGGCGGCATAGCCGACGGCGACCTTCGGCGGTTCCCATTCGAACAGGTCGGCCGTTAGTTGATCGCGGCGGGAGCGGACCATCATTTCCGCTCTTTCAGCCACCGCTGGATGGCGGCTTCGTGCAGGGTGAAGAAGCGATCCTGTTCGCTCTCCTTCAGCTTGGAGAACTCGCTGGCGACCTTCTCCCACTTTGGCGCTGTCGCCGGTTTGGATGTCCGGTCGATGACGGCGATGGCGTCGCTGACCGTCTGCGGCGCGTTGGCCGCTGCCATGGTCAGGAGGCGCGCGATGGCGGCCTGTCGCTCCGGCGGTTCGGCCGCCAGCTGCAGCAGGTCGGTCTGGCTGTTGGCGACCGCGTGGAGCGAGATGTCCTGGCGGATCGGCTCCGGGATGGTGGCGATCTTCAACGCGTGGAACACGCTGCGGCGGGATATGCCGAGCACCGCCTGCGCGGCCTCGGAGAAATTGAGTGCAAACTTTGCACTCAATTCGTCATCTTCGACGACCTCGCGGGATTTCTTGCGCCCGGTTTTGCCGGTGCCGTGCTCGGCGTCGTAGATGTCGCGCCAGTCGGCTATGTCCTTGGCTCGGTCGAGAACCGACAGCTGGCGCCGGATCAGGTTCTCGGCGATCTCGCGCTTGCGGATTTGCGTTTCGGTGGCGACGTCCTTGGGATCTTTGACGAAGGCGTCGATCTCATCCAGGCCAACGCCCGCAACGGCGGCGAGACGGTGCCCGCCGAAGATCAACCGGTATTCATAGCCCCCGGTCTTCTCGGGCACGACTTCGATCGGCACCATGTGACCGTTGCCGCCCTGAATGTCGGCCATGATGGTCGCCACCCAGGCCGGGTCGAGCCGGCGCCGGTTCGCGGGTACCCGGATTTCGGCAATCTTGATTTTGGTAGAAGTCGTCACGTCCGCAGGCCCCCTGATTGAAATCCGCCGTCTGCGCATGCTCTCGCGCTAGACACCGGGGTCAGGGCGCCCCGGATGCGTTGTCTAAAATGAGTGCAACTTTTGCACTTCCGCTGTTGATGGCGGTGCTGGTAGTCTCCACCTCGTCATGACGGCCTCTTGTGTAGAGAGTCGGGAACAGGGTTCGGAACGGGATATCCAGGGCGGCGGCGATGGCCTCGGCGCCTGGGCGGCTCAATCCGATGATGCCTTGCCTGCAGGCGCTGGAATAAAGGCCAGCATCTTGGGCGATCCCGGTCAGGTTCATGCCACGGCGCCGAAGCTCGGCGTTGATGGCGTGACGATCCCACACCTGAGGCGTGTTCATGGCGGCTCCACCGATCGTCCGGCCCTTTGCAGAGGTCCGGATGGTTAAAGGTTTAAACAACACTAGTCGCGACTAATGTCGCACGATTGGGTGAATGCATCAACCCTACGGCGCAAATAACTGCGCGTCAGAGTTCGACTATTCGCCTGATTGGGCAAATTGACGCTAAGTCGCTGATGTTGCGAGGCTTTCTTGGCTGAGGGAATGGAAACTGGAACTCTGACGCGTGGTCAGAGTTCGGAGGAGGCGGATACGTCCTTCGCTGAGAGGCTGAGGGTCGCACTATCCGGCGAATCACCTCATGCCTTCTCAAAACGCTCCGGGATCGGTGACTCGACGATGCGGAAGTATCTGCTGGGATCGATGCCTGGCCTAGACAATTTGCTGATCATTGCGGAGGCCGCGAACGTCACGCTCGATTGGCTGGCGGCCGGCAAGGGGCCGATGCGCCCAGGCGCGACCCTCAGCTTCATGGTGTCCGGCGGCACGCCTGAAGGCTTCGTTTCTGTGCCAAAGATCGACATACGGCCAAGCGCGGGCGCGGGCAGCCTTGATCTCTATGAGGAAAGCGAGCCAGATATCTTCGCCTTTCGTGAGGAATGGCTGCGGCGGATAGGGGTTACTCCAAAGTCTGCTCGGCTGATGGTCGCGAAGGGCGATTCTATGCGCGAGACGATCAACGACGGCGATTTGATGATCGTTGACGTCTCGATCCGCGAGTTCATCGACGAAGCGATCTATGTGCTGGTTTACGGCGGCCTGGTCAGGCTTAAACGGTTGCAGATGCTGCGTTCCGGCCTTTTGCTGCTAAAGAGCGACAACCCGCTCTACCAGACCGAGGAAGTGCCGTTGGCCGAACAGCCTGAGCTGATCATCGGGGGCCGCGTCCGCTGGGCTGGCGGCGCCATCTGAGGGAAGCGGGCCACATCAAACGATGTGTTCGGAGGTGCCAAACGATCTTGCGCGGTCGCCGCCGCTGCCCCGGTTTGGTGCCAAATGAAGTTGCGCGGCCGGTTTTTGGGCCGGCGCCGCTCCGGTCCCTTCAATAGCCGTTGAAAGCCTTGTTTTCCGGCCTTCTCGCGGCTCTTCCCGCCGATTATCACCTTTTCCCAGCATTAGCCGGCAGATGCCATCCGATCTTGCGCGTTACAATTGAAAAACAATTTTTCACCAGAACGACATCTTATGCGGCCGGCGACGCGGCGCGCATGATGCACAACATCGCCTTCGTGGTATCGGGTGGCGGCATGGCCGGGATCGCGGCGCGCCAGTCGCTGGTGTTTGGCTAGGCCGCAGCAATGCTAAGGCGCGCTCCAGCCTCGGCAAGTGCCGAGGCAATGTCGCGCGGCGGCGGCTGGTCGGTGGCGAGTTCGGAAAAACCGTCGAAGCCGCAGACCTGGACCAGACCCTGGCGACCGAACTTGGTGTGGTCGGTGATGACCAGCGAGCGCTGGCCGCGCGACAGCACCATGCGGGCGAACTCCGCCTCTTCCAGATCGTAGTCGGCAAGGCCTGCGGCGGCATCGACGGCGCCGATCGAAATCACCGCATGGCTGACCGAGAAGCGGCTGACGAAATCGATCGCCGAGGCGCCGAAGGCGGCTCCGGAATCGCTGCGCAATTCGCCGCCGGCCATATAGACCTTGTTGCCGTTGACGGTGGCCAGCGTGCGGGCGATGTCGGATGAATTGGTGACCACGGTCAGCCGCCGGTGGCCGAGCAGTTCGCGGGCCAGGAACGACGTCGTGGTGCCGGTGTCCAGCATGACCGATTCACCGTCGCGAATGGTGGCAGCGACCATGCGGGCGATCAGCCGCTTGGCCTCCGCATTGTCGCGCATGCGCCGCTCGAACGGCGCTTCGCCGGCCATCGACGGCAGGCCGATGGCGCCATGCATCTTGAGCACCGAGCCATTGCCGGTCAGTGGCTTGACATCCCGGCGCACCGTTTCAAGCGAAACCCCCAGCCGGTCGGCGAGGCTGGCAATGGTGACGGTGCCCTCTTCCTTGAGGAGGCGGAGGATTTCGCCATGCCGTTTCGAATGGATCATCTGGCTTCCTCAATTTGCGGCCTGCCCGGTTTTAGGGCAATGCCGCCGTTTTTAAAGGAATTGCTCGTGGTTTCGGGCAAAACACCCAAAAAAAGTCACAACATTTCATTGACAGTTAGGTAGCACTGGCGTGACATTGACGGCGTGACAGCTTCGGAACTGCCACGGGAGGGTGATGGCAGAGCCGCAATTCACGGACCGGACCGTCTGGCCAGACCGTCTGGGTTTGAACTGGCACAAAAGTTTCTCAAATCCGCGGGGGCGGAGACCGGGTATCAAAACCTGGCCAGAGGGGCTCGTCGGTGCGGCGCGGGATAGGAGTTCCTGCGTCCCGCACCGACGAGATTTTTTGCGTTTCCCAACGCTCGTTGCGCGGCGCATGGCGCCCAGGAAAGCTCCGCAAAAGTCAGGGATGGCCCCGTGACTGCTGAAGACCGCATCCGGGCCTTGCCTTGCTGGAATGGCAGCATCGACATTGCGCCGCTGCCGGGCGGCCTCAGCAACGCCAATTATCTGGTCAAGGACGCGGCCGGGCGGCATGTCGTGCGCTTCGGCCAGGACTATCCATTTCACCACGTCTTTCGCGACCGCGAGGTGATGACGGCCCGCGCGGCGCACGCCGCAGGCTTCGCGCCGGCGGTCCGCCATTCCGAACCCGGCATCATGGTCACGGAATTTCTCGGCGCGAAAACCTATGTTGCCGAGGACGTGCGCGCCAATATCGGCCGCGTCGCAGCCCTTATGCGCGGGTTCCATCGCGAGATGCCCAATCACATCTCCGGCGCCGGCTTCATGTTCTGGGTCTTCCATGTCATCCGCGACTATGCGCGAACGCTGAGCGAAGGCGGCAGCCGCAAGCGCGACGAGCTGCCCAGGCTGCTGGCTCTGGCCGACGAGTTGGAGCGGGCGCAGAAGCTGCTGCCGATCGTGTTCGGCCACAATGATCTTTTGCCGGCAAATATTCTCGACGATGGCGACAGGTTGTGGCTCATCGATTTCGAATATGCCGGTTTCAACACCGCGATGTTCGATCTTGCCGGCGTTGCCTCCAACGCCGAGATGAGCGACGCGGAGTCCTTCACTTTCCTCACGGCGTATTTCATGCGCGAGCCGGATGAGGCGATCCGCCGCTCGCACGCCGCCATGCAATGCGCCTCGCTGCTGCGCGAGGCGATGTGGAGCATGGTTTCCGAACTTTACCTCGACGCGCCCGGCATCGACTACGTCGCCTACACCGCGGAGAACCTGACGCGGCTCGACGCGGCGCTGGACAATTACCGCACGAAGTACGGGACACAGTCATGACATTGCCTACACATGCCGGCATCGTCGTCATCGGCGGCGGCATTATCGGCTGTTCGACGGCCTATCACCTGGCGCGCGACCACAAGGCCGATGTCGTGCTGCTGGAACAGGGCAAGCTGACCTCGGGTTCGACCTGGCATGCGGCCGGGCTGGTCGGCCAGTTGCGCTCGTCGGCCTCGATCACCCGCGTGCTCAAATATTCGGTCGAGCTCTACAAGGGACTGGAGACTGAGACCGGGCTCGCTACCGGCTGGAAGATGACCGGGTGCCTCAGGCTTGCGACCAATGCCGACCGCTGGACCGAATATAAACGGCTGGCGACGACGGCCAGGAGCTTCGGCATGGACATGCAGTTGCTGTCGCCGGGGGAGGTCAAAAAGATGTGGCCGCTGCTGGAGACCGGCGACCTCGTCGGCGCCTCCTGGCTGCCGACCGATGGGCAGGCCAGCCCCTCCGACATCACGCAGTCGCTGGCCAAGGGCGCGCGCATGCATGGCGCCAAGCTGTTCGAGGACGTCCGCGTTACCGGCTTTGACATGACGGACGGGCACATCACCGCGGTGAAGACCAACAAGGGCGACATTGCTTGCGACAAGGTGGTGAACTGCGCCGGGCAATGGGCACGCCAGGTCGGCGCGATGGCCGGCATTTGCGTGCCGCTGCAACCGGTCAAGCACCAGTACATCATCACCGAGAAGATCGACGGGCTGGCGACCGACGCGCCGACAATCCGCGATCCCGACCGCCGCACCTATTTCAAGGAAGAGGTCGGCGGGCTGGTGATGGGCGGCTATGAGCCGAACCCGCAGGCCTGGGCGACCGGCCTGCCCGGCGGCGATGTCCCCGATGACTGGGAGTTCCGCCTGTTCGACGACGACTACGATCATTTCGAACAGCATATGAGCCAGGCGATCGCGCGCGTGCCGGCGCTGGAGACGGTCGGCGTCAAGCAGATGATCAACGGGCCGGAGAGTTTTACGCCGGACGGCAATTTCATCCTCGGTGTCGCGCCCGAATGCGCCAACATGTTCGTCGGCGCCGGCTTCAACGCCTTCGGCATCGCTTCCGGCGGCGGCGCCGGCTGGGTGCTGGCGCAATGGGTTGTCGATGGTGAAGCGCCGCTCGACCTTTGGGTGGTCGACATCAGGCGCTTTTCCAATTTGCACCGCGACCGGCAATGGGTCAGCGATCGCACGCTGGAAGCCTATGGCAAGCATTACACGATCGGCTTTCCGCATGAGGAGTATCTGTCGGGCCGGCCGCGCATCGTCTCGCCGCTCTATGACCGGCTGAAAGAGCATCGCGCGGTGTTCGGCTCCAAGCTCGGCTGGGAACGGCCGAACTGGTTCGCACCGCAGGGCACCAAGCCCGAAGACTTCTATTCGATGGGCCGGCAGAACTGGTTCTCAGCCGTCGGCGACGAGCACCGGCATGTCCGCGAAAAGGTCGGCATCTTCGACCAGTCCTCCTTCGCCAAATACGAAATGACAGGCGTCGATGCAGCCAAGGCGCTGGACTGGATCTGCGCCAACGATGTCGCCAAGCCAGTGGGACGGCTGACCTACACGCAGCTTCTCAATACGCGCGGTGGCATAGAGGCCGATTTGACGGTGGCAAGGCTCGCCGAAGACAAATTCTACATCGTGACCGGCACCGGCTTCCGCACGCATGATCTCTCCTGGATCGGCGACCATGTCGGCAAGGGTCTCGACGTGACGCTGAAAGATGTCACTGAGGATTTCGGCACGCTGTCACTGATGGGACCGCGGGCCCGCGACGTTCTGGCTGCCGTGACCGATGCCGATGTCTCGAACGCCGCCTTCCCGTTCGGCCATATCCGCGAGATCACGACTGCCGGCCATACGGTTCGGGCGCTGCGCGTCACCTATGTCGGCGAGCTTGGTTGGGAATTGCATGTGCCGATCGCCGCCACCGGCGAGATTTTCGACACGCTGATGGCGGCAGGCAAGCCGCACGGCATCCGGCCGATCGGCTACCGGGCGCTGGAATCACTTCGGCTGGAGAAAGGCTACCGCGCCTGGGGCTCCGACATCACCCCCAACGACACGCCTCAGGAGGCCGGCCTCGGCTGGGCGGTGAAGCTGAGGAAGAACACCGATTTCGTCGGCCGGCGGGCGCTCGAAAAGATCAGCGGCGCCGACCTGAAGAAACGCTTTGCCGGCTTCACGGTCGACGATTCCGATATCGTGCTGGTCGGGCGCGAGACGATTTTGCGCAATGGCGAACCGGTCGGCTATCTCACCAGCGGCGGTTATGGCTACACGCTGGCTAAGAACATCGGCTATGGCTATGTCCGCAACGCCGATGGCGTCAGCGACGATTTTCTCAGCTCAGGGGACTATGAGCTGGTGGTCGCGATGGAACGGACGCCGGCCAACATTCATCTCGAACCGATGTACGATTCTTCGATGAGCAGGATCAAGGCGTAGACGAAACCTGGATTAGCTCACACGGAGTACAAGGCCGCGGCTGGGCACGGTGTCAGCCTCGCCCGGCATCGAAACATAAGGCGCAGTCTCCTCGGCACGAACGACCCTGACCTCAGCCTCGAGCGCAGCGATGCGATCGGCAAAGCCGGCGTTCCACAGCGTGTTCTTGATGGTCAGCACGATGACGCCACCGGGACGGCAGACGCGGATCAGTTCGTCCAGCCCCTCGGCGCCGACATGGCCGGAGGTGAAAACGCCGGCCGAGACGATGCCGGCATAGGCATTGTCGGCAAAGGGCAGTGGCCCGCCGAGCGCCAGGCAATGCAGCGCCGAATAGACGCCCTTTGCCGCCGCTTTAGACAGCATGCCTTGCGAAATATCGAGCGCTTCGACCTGGGGATAGCCGGTGATGGCCAGCCACTCGCCGATCAGCCCGGTGCCGGCGCCTGCGTCGAGAAGCGGTGCGGCGCCGCGCGGCAGATGGCGGGCCAGCAGGGCCAGGCAGATCGTCGGATGGCGGTAGCCGGCGGCCGACATGTCGGCATCGTAGGTTTCCGACCAACTGTCATAGATCGCGGCGACGTCCTCGGGCCGTTGCGCCGCATAGGCGGCGCCAAGCCCGCCATGATCCTTGTTGCCCGCCATGGCTGTTTCTCCGCCAGCTCGCTGCTCACCCTCGATCGGGATGATAGCCAAACGGCGAAAACTGTGGAACCGTTGTCGCAAGAAATAACACGCCAGGGGCAACAGGCATGGGGACCGACGAGGCACGCGCAACACTTGCGGCGATTCCGGCATTGGCGGGCTATGACGGACCGCTGGAGCGGCTCGGCGGGATGACCAATCTCGTCTTTCGGGCCGGCGATATCTGCCTGCGTATCCCCGGCAAAGGCACGGAGGAATATATCAACCGCGCCAATGAAGCGGTGGCGGCGCGTGAGGCGGCCAAAGCCGGCGTCAGCCCCGAAGTGCTGCATGTCGACCCTGCGACAGGCGTGCTGGCGAGCCGCTTCGTTGCCGGCGCCGTGACGATGTCGCCGGAAAAATTCAAGCTGCGCGCCGGCAGCCCGGCCCGCGCCGGCGAAGCCTTCCGCAGGCTGCACGCGTCCGGTGCGGTGTTTCCGTTCCGCTTCGAGCTGTTTGCAATGATCGACGACTATCTCAAGGTCTTGTCGACCAAGGACGTCGCCTTGCCGCCGGGCTACCACGACGTGGTGCGCGAATCCGACACCGTGCGTGCCGCCCTTGCTGCCCATAGACTGCCTATTGCCGCCTGCCATTGCGATCCACTGTGCGAGAATTTTCTCGATACGGGCGAGCGGATGTGGATCATCGACTGGGAATATTCGGGGATGAATGACCCGCTCTGGGACCTCGGCGACCTCTCGGTCGAAGGCCGGTTCGACACCACGCAAGAGGAAGAGATGATGCGCGCCTATTTCGGCGGCGAGGCAAAACCGGCCGAGCGCGGCCGCGTCGTTATCTACAAGGCGATGTGCGACCTGTTGTGGACGTTGTGGGGGCTGATCCAGCTTGCCAACAACAACCCGGTCGAGGACTTCCGCGCCTATGCCGACGGCCGCTTCGCCCGTTGCAAGGCGCTGATGGAAACGCCTGAGTTTTCACGGCATCTGGCGGCGGTGCGCCAAGGTTAGGTCAATTCACGCCTTTCGGCACGTTCTCCGGCGGCACGACTGTTTCGACCACCTTCTGGCGGTGGAAGATGAACAGGCCGGCGAGCACGACGATGGCCGAGCCGATCAGGATGCGCGGTCCCGGCACGTCGCCGAAGAATGCCAGGCCGAAGATCACCGCCCATAGAAGCAGGCTGTAGTGCAGCGGCGCCAGCGTCGAGGCAGGGGCCAGTTTCAGCGCCCTGGTAATCATCAGATGCGCGCTGCAGGAGACGATGCCGAGCAGGAGCATGGCGCCGAAATCGAGTGCCGAGGGCGTCTGCCAGGCACCTATGGTCATCACGCCGCCGACCAGCAGCGTGCCGATAGTCTGCCAGGTGACCAGCGTTGTGTCGCTGGTGCCGCGCAGGCGGCGGCTGAGGATGATGGCGAAGGCGAAGGCAATGCTGCCGACCAGTGCGAACAGCGAGGACTGCGAGAACGCCGCCGAAGACGGCTTCAAGATGATCAGCACGCCGCAGAAGCCGACCAGGATGGCCGCCCAGCGGCGCCAGCCGACCTTTTCGCCGAGCAGGAAATGCGACAGCGCCGCCACATAGATCGGCCCCGCCATGTAGAAGCTCATCACATCGGCCAGCGGCAGATAGACGACGGCCGCGTAAAACAAGGCTGTGTCCACCGTGGTCGCCAGCACGCGCAGAATCTGGAGGACCGGCCGCTCCATCTGGAACAGTCTGCCGGCGCCCTGGTTGGCGATCATCGGGCCGAGCACGATGAAGGCGCCGATGGATCGGATCAGCACCACCTGGCCGACCGAGAAGCTGGCGACCAGCCATTTGCCCATCGCGTCGTTCAGCGCGAACATGAAGTCGCCGGCCAGCATCAAAAGGATGCCGGCCAAAAGCACGTTCCTGATGGTAAAGGTGCGGACGAGCGACTGGGCCATGCGGCTCCCTAGCTGCAAGCGGCCGCTTTGACGAGGCAAATCGGTAAGACCAGCGGCGGAAATCGGCTGTTTCTACGCAGTTTTGTGCCGCCGGTTCACCTGTCCGGGACGACCGGCGATCGACAGCCGTGTCTCCTGCTTCGTGCGCTCGGCCACCACCTTGCCCCTGGCGACGACGCACAGCCGTTCGGCACGTAACCTCAAGGCCTCGATCGGGTTGCCGGCATCGAGAATGACGAAGCTGGCGCGCTTGCCCACGGCAAGGCCGAGATGATCGAGGCCCATGATGGCGGCGTTGACGTTGGTGACCATGTCGAAGCAGCGCGCCATGTCGGCAGGGCTCGACATCTGAGCGACGTGAAGCCCCATGAAGGCGACGTCGAGCATGTCGGCGGTGCCCAGCGAATACCAGGGGTCGAGAACGCAATCCTGGCCCCAACCGACGCGGATGCCGAGCGCCAGCATCTCCTTCACCCGGGTCATCCCGCGGCGTTTGGGAAACGTGTCATGGCGGCCCTGCAGCATGATGTTGATCAACGGATTGGGGATCGCCGACACACCGGCCTCGGCAATCAGCGGCAGCAGCTTGGAGACGTAATAATTGTCCATCGAGTGCATGGAAGTCAGGTGCGAGCCGGCCACCTTGCCCTGCAGGCCAAGGCGGTGGGTCTCATAGGCAAGCTGCTCGATGTGGCGCGACAGCGGATCGTCGGTCTCGTCGCAATGCAGGTCGACCATCAGCCCGCGCTTAGCCGCGATTTCGCACAATTCGGTCACCGAGCGCGTGCCGTCGGCCATGGTGCGTTCGAAATGCGGGATGCCGCCGACGATGTCGACGCCCATGTCGAGCGCGCGCAGCGTGTTCTGCCGCGCCGTCGGCGAACGGTAGAAGCCATCCTGCGGGAAAGCGACCAGTTGCAGATCGATATAGGACGCAACAATCTTCTTGACGTCGAGCAGCGCCTCGACCGCCAGCAACCTGTCATCGCAGACATCGACATGGGTACGGATGGCGAGCAGGCCCATCGAGACCGCCCAGTCGCAATAGGCGAGCGCCCGCTCGCGAACCGCGTCATGCGTCAGGAGCGGCTTCAGCTCGCCCCATAGCGAAATGCCTTCCAGCAGCGTACCCGAAGCGTTGATGCGTGGAATGCCGTAGGACAGCGTCGCATCCATATGGAAATGCGGATCGACGAAGGGCGGCGAGATCAGATTGCCACGGGCGTCGATCGCCGTGCCGGCGCTGACATGCAGTTCGGGCTCGATGGCGACGATCGTCTCGCCGATGATGCCGAGGTCGGCGACGGTGCCGTCGGGCAGCGTTCCGCCGCGCACAACAAGGTCGAAATCCATCTGCCGTCATCTCCCTGAAGCTCGAACGCCGTAATCGTGGCGCAAAAGACGCCTTGCCGCAGCTGTTTGCCCTCGCGGCAGCGAAAGGTTCCATCCAGCCACAACTCGCTCTATAAGCCGCCTTTCGCCCCGGTGGCGAATCCGAAATTCGTCTAGTCAGGCATGGGATCTGCCATTTGTTTCGCTTCTTCCGTTCGACGGAAAACCAGCGCCTTGTCGCAAGGCTGCTCAGGGAATCCTTTCACCAGCACAAATTCGGCTATGGCGCCGCCATCCTGTCGATGTTGGTGGTGGCTGCCACCACCGGCGCCAGCGCCTGGATCCTGAGCGTAATTACCAATGAGTTCGTGATCTACAAGAGAGTCGAGCGCGTTAACTGGATTGCCTTGGCAGTCGCCGCGATCTTCATCGCCAAGGGTATCGCCAATTTCGTCCAGGCCTATTTTATGAGCCGCGTCGGCAACGCCATCATCGCCGACCGGCAGCGCAAGATTTATGACCGCATCCTGGCGCAGGGCATCGAGTTCTACCACGCGACCTCGTCGTCCGACCTGATCACCCGCATGACCAATAATGCGCAGGCGGCACGCAACGTGCTCGACCAGATAGTCACATCCTATGTGCGTGATCTGGTGACCTTGATTGCCCTGTTGGCGGTCATGGTTTGGAAGCAGCCGGCACTGTCTGTCATCTGCTTCGTCATTGGGCCGGTGGCGATCTACGGTGTCAACCGCATCCTGAAGCGCGTGCGTCAGATCTCCAAACAGGAATTCCGCTCGCTCGGTCAGATCGTGCATGTGATGCAGGAAACGGCAATTGGCGTGCGCGTCGTCAAATCCTTCGGTCTCGAAGGTGCGATGCGCAAGCGCATGTACAAGGCGGTGTCGGATGTGGAGAACCGCGCCAACAACATCGCCACGCTGGAGGCCGCCACCAGCCCGGTGATGGAAACGCTGGCCGGACTTGCGATCGCCGGGGCCGTCTTCATCAGCGGCTTCCTGGTGCTGCAGGGCGGCCAGATGCCGGGAAACATCATGGCCTTCATCGGGGCGCTCCTTTTGGCCTATGAGCCGGCAAAGCGTGTTGCTCGCGTACGAATCGCCCTGGAAAGCGGCATTGTCGGCGTACGGATGATGTTCGAGCTCGCGGACCGGCCGCTGACGCTGGCCGAAAAGCCGGATGCAAAGCCGCTGCGGGCCGGGCCGGGCGAAATCCATTTCGACAATGTCAGCTTCGCCTACCCCGAAAGCTCGCCGGTGTTCGAGGGACTGGACCTGACGCTTGCCGCCGGCAAAATGACGGCGCTCGTCGGGCCCTCGGGCAGTGGCAAGT
Source organism: Mesorhizobium sp. C372A (assembly GCF_030323245.1). Classification (NCBI taxonomy): domain Bacteria; kingdom Pseudomonadati; phylum Pseudomonadota; class Alphaproteobacteria; order Hyphomicrobiales; family Phyllobacteriaceae; genus Mesorhizobium; species Mesorhizobium sp. C372A. The sequence continues at coordinate 889,508 of NZ_CP100475.1, forward strand.
CGACCATCCTCAACCTGATCATGCGCATGTACGACCCGCAGGTCGGCAAGGTGATGTTCGACGGGCAGGCCATCTCGGATGCCACGCTCGTCTCGGTTCGGGAGAAGATTGCGTATGTCAGCCAGGACACGTTCCTGTTTGCCGGCACGATCATGCACAACATCCGGCTCGGGCGCGAGGGCGCCACGGACGAGGAAGTAATGGCCGCCGCAAGGGCCGCCAATGCACATGACTTCATCAGCGCCCAGGCGAAAGGCTACGACACGGATGTCGGCGAGAATGGCGCGCTGCTGTCAGGCGGCCAGCGCCAGCGCATCTCGATCGCGCGCGCCATGCTGCGCAATGCGGAGATCCTGCTGCTCGACGAGGCGACCAGCGCACTCGACGCCGAATCCGAGGCGCTGTTCCGCGACGCGCTGCAGCAGCTGACGGTCGGGCGAACCACCATCGTCATTGCCCACCGCCTGTCGACCGTGCACCAGGCCGACACGATCGTGGTGCTGGAGGCCGGCAAGGTGGTGGAAAGCGGCGCGCATCGCACGCTGCTCAACCAAGGCGGGCTGTATCAGAAGCTTTATGAATATCAGCTGATGCCGTGAGCTTTACCCTCCCCCTTGTGGGGAGGGTCGCTGCGCAGCAGCGGGGTGGGGGTCGGCGCCGCACCCCCTCACTCCGGCACGTGCCGCACCGCGCCCTTGTCGGCGCTGGTGGCGAAGGCGGCGTAAGCGCGCAGCGCGGTCGTCACCTTGCGCTTGCGCTTTTCCTCGGGCTTCCAGGCCATGGCGCCCTTTGCCTCCATGGCCGCGCGGCGCGCATCTAGCTCGGCGTCACTGACCGCCAGACGTATGGTGCGGTTGGGGATGTCGATCTCGATCGTGTCGCCCTCTTGCACCAGCCCGATCAATCCGCCTTCGGCCGCCTCCGGTGAGGCATGGCCGATCGACAGGCCTGATGTGCCGCCCGAGAAGCGGCCGTCGGTGACCAGCGCGCAGGCTTTGCCGAGGCCTTTCGACTTCAGATAGCTGGTGGGGTAGAGCATTTCCTGCATGCCGGGGCCGCCACGCGGCCCTTCATAGCGGATGACGACGACATCGCCGGCCTTGATCTCGTTGGACAGGATCGCTTTGACGGAAGCGTCCTGGCTTTCGAACACGCGGGCCGGGCCGGTGAACTTCAGGATCGACTCGTCGACCCCGGCGGTCTTCACGATGCAGCCGTCGAGCGCGAGATTGCCTTTCAGAACCGCAAGCCCGCCGTCTCTGGAGAACGGCGTTTCGGCCGAACGGATGACGCCCTTCTCGCGGTCGAGGTCGAGCTCGTCCCAGCGGCGGTCCTGGCTGAAGGCGACCTGTGTCGGCACGCCACCCGGAGCGGCGAGAAAGAAGTCGCGGACGCTCTGGCTCGAGGTGCGGGAGATGTCCCAATGGTCAAGCGCTTCGCCGAGGCTTGCCGTATGCACCGTGGGCAGGTTGCGGTTGAGCAGCCCGGCATTGTCGAGCTGGCCGAGGATCGCCATGATGCCGCCGGCGCGGTGGACGTCTTCCATATGCACGTCGGACTTGGCCGGTGCGACCTTGCATAGCACCGGAACCCGCCGTGACAGCCGGTCGATGTCTTCCATGGTGAAGTCGACTTCTCCCTCGTGCGCGGCGGCAAGGATATGCAGCACGGTGTTGGTCGAGCCGCCCATGGCGATGTCGAGCGTCATGGCGTTCTCGAAGGCGCCCTTCGACGCGATGCTGCGCGGCAGCGCCGTCTCATCATTCTGCTCATAATAGCGCTGGGCGAGATCGACGATAAGGTGACCCGCCTCGACGAACAGCCGCTTGCGGTCGGCGTGGGTTGCCAGCGTCGAGCCGTTGCCCGGCAGCGAGAGCCCCAGTGCTTCGGTCAGGCAGTTCATCGAATTGGCGGTGAACATGCCCGAGCACGAGCCGCAGGTCGGGCAGGCCGAGCGCTCGATGACCTTGACGTCCTCGTCGGAGATCTTGTCATCGGCGGCGGCAACCATGGCGTCGACCAGGTCGAGCGCTTGTGTCTTGCCGGCGAGCACCACCTTGCCGGCTTCCATCGGCCCCCCGGAGACGAAGACGCTTGGGATATTGAGGCGCAAGGAGGCCATCAGCATGCCGGGCGTGATCTTGTCGCAATTGGAGATGCAGACCATGGCATCGGCGCAATGCGCGTTGACCATATATTCGACCGAGTCCGCGATCAGCTCGCGCGACGGCAGCGAATAGAGCATGCCGTCATGGCCCATGGCGATGCCGTCATCGACGGCGATGGTGTTGAATTCCTTGGCGACGCCGCCGGCCTTCTCGATCTCGCGCGCCACCAGCTGGCCAAGGTCTTTCAGATGGACATGACCCGGCACAAACTGGGTGAAGGAATTGACCACCGCGATGATCGGCTTGCCGAAGTCCGAATCCTTCATGCCGGTGGCGCGCCACAGGCCGCGGGCGCCGGCCATGTTGCGGCCGTGGGTGGTGGTGCGGGAGCGATAGGCAGGCATGAATTTTCCTTGGCTGGCTGGCTGCGCTCAACGCGGAGCGTGGCGGCGCTGGATTTGGATCGCAGGGTTTATAGACCGGCAAGTATGGTCTGGCCACATTTTTGCAATGCGCCAGAGTCTCGCTGAAATCAGGGTTTCGAAAAAGATTGCCGGCCAGTGTCGGATCGCTAGCCCGGCATCCGTCCTTGGGACGACGGCAAGGGAATGGCACCATTTCAATAAGTCAGCCGCTTCACCTGTAACCGCAACCAAACACCCGAGGAGCATGACATGCAAAAGATCACCACCTGCCTGTGGTTCGATGGCCAGGCCGAAGAGGCGATGAATTTCTACGTCTCCATCTTCAAGAATTCGAAGGTGCTGAGCGTGCTGCGTTGGCCCGAAGGCCATGCCGATGCCGGCAAGGCGCTGGTGACCACGTTCGAACTCGACGGCGTGCAGTTCCAGGCACTCAACGGCGGACCGCAATTCAAGTTCAACGAGGCGATGTCACAGTCGATCGACTGCAAGACCCAGGCAGAGGTCGATTATTTCTGGGACAAGCTCATCGAAGGCGGCGGCGAACCGTCGCAATGCAGCTGGCTGAAGGACAAGTTCGGCGTCTCCTGGCAAGTCGTGCCGGAGCAACTGCCGCGCCTGCTTCTGGATCCGGACCGGGCCAAGGCCGGGCGGGTGATGTCGGCGATGATGCAGATGAGCAAGATCGATATTGCGAAGATCGAGGAAGCTGCGGAGGGGTGAGAAGGGGTCCGCGTAGCGGACGAAAAGCCAATTGCTTGGCTTTTCGAGCTTCGAACGCCCTGAGCCATGCGAAGGGCCGGCGCGCGTTGGAGCCAATTGACCCTTCAACGTCGGCGCTGCCCCTCATCCGCCCTTCGGGCACCTTCTCCCCGTAAGCGGGCAGAAGGAAAAGGGGCGCCTTAGGCCGCCTTGTCGCGGACCTGGTAGTCCTTGACGGTTGCGAAGCGGATCGCCTTCCAGCGTTCGGCTTCGTAGTTCAGCGAGAAGGCGTGCTGGGCCAGAAACACCGGGTCGTTGTCGAGGTCGCGGGCGATGTCGCCGCGATGCGCCTCAATGAAGCGAAGCGTTTCGGCCTTGTCGTCGGCAGAGATCCAGCGGCAGACCGAGAAGCGCGACATTTCGAATTCGACCGGCAGCGTGTATTCGAAATTCAGCCTTTCCTTCAAGACGTCGAGCTGCAGCGCGCCGACAACGCCGACGATGGCCGGCGAGCCGTCTTCCGGCGAAAACAGCTGCACGACGCCTTCCTCGGCCATCTGGTGCAGCGCTTCCTTGAGTTTTTTCGCCTTCATCGCGTCGCCGAGGCGCACACGGCGCAGGATTTCCGGCGCGAAGTTAGGTACGCCGCGGAACAGTATCTCCTCGCCTTCGGTCAGCGTATCGCCGATACGCAGCGTGCCGTGGTTGGGAATGCCGACGACATCGCCGGCAAACGCTTCGTCGGCGGTGACGCGGGTGCGAGCGAAGAAGAACTGCGGTGCCGACAGGCTCATCGGCTTGCCGGTGCGCACCAGCTTGGCCTTCATGCCGCGCTCGAGCTTGCCCGAACAGACGCGCACGAAGGCGATGCGGTCGCGATGGTTGGGGTCCATATTGGCCTGGATCTTGAACACGAAGGACGTCATCTTCTCCTCCGTCGCCTCGACCTTGCGGGTGTCTGCCTCCTGCGCGCGCGGCGGCGGGCCGAAGGCGCCGAGCGCCTCGATCAGGTCGCGCACGCCGTAATTGCGCAGCGCCGAGCCGAAATAGACCGGCGTCAGATGGCCTTCGCGGAAGGCGTCGATGTCGAGCGGGCGGCAGGCTTCGCGCGCGAGTTCCAGCTCCTCGATGAAGGCTTCGCGCTCGTTTTCCGGCAGCAGGCCGGCGACGCGGTTGGAGTCGGGGCCGTTGACCGGCGTGCGGTCTTTCTCTGCATCGCCCCTGCGCACAGCGTTGAGCGCCAGGTGGTAGGTGCCGGCAAAAGTCTTGCCGCGGCCGATCGGCCAGGTGATGGGGGCAGTGTCCAGCGCCAGCTTCTGCTCGATCTCGTCCAAAATCTCGAAGGGGTCGCGGCTTTCGCGGTCCATCTTGTTGATGAAGGTGATGATGGGGATATCGCGCAGCCGGCAGACCTCGAACAGCTTCAGCGTGCGCGGCTCGATGCCCTTGGCGGCGTCGATGACCATGACGGCCGAGTCCACCGCCGACAGCGTGCGGTAGGTGTCGTCGGCAAAATCCTCGTGGCCGGGCGTATCGAGCAGGTTGAAGACATTGTCCTCGTATTCGAAGGTCATCACCGAGGTGACGACCGAAATGCCGCGCTCGCGCTCGATCTTCATCCAGTCGGACCGCGTCTGGATGCGGTCCTTCTTGGCCTTGACCTCGCCCGCAAGCTGGATGGCGCCGCCGAACAGCAGCAGCTTTTCGGTGAGCGTCGTCTTGCCGGCGTCTGGGTGGGCGATGATCGCGAAAGTGCGGCGGCGCGATACCGCCTGTTCGATGTCTTCAGCCAATTTCTGGAATCCTGTCTGTGGCGCGGGCTTCTAGCAGCGCATTGCTGGCCTGTCGACAGTTTCGGGCCGGCAGGCCGACCACACTTGAGCTTGAATCGTTACGGTGGCATCAGAGGAGCCCATTCTGAGAGGTCCGGTATGAGCAGCGCTAAAGAAGTCATCGTCATTGGCGCCGGCATTATCGGGGCGTCCATCGCCTGGCACCTGACCAAGGCCGGGGCGCGGGTGACTGTGATTTCCGATAGTGGTGCCGGCGGCGTCGCCACGCCAAACTCCTTTGCCTGGATCAACGCCAGCTGGGGCAATCCCGAAATCTATTTCCGGCTGCGCATCCGTGCGATGGCCGAATGGAAGCGGCTGGCAAACGAGCTGCCCGGCCTGCCGCTCGCCTGGTGCGGCGGGCTGTGCTGGGATCTGCCGGCCGACAGGCTCGAAGCCTACGCGGCTGAGCACGCTTGCTGGGGTTACGGCATCGAACGCGTCGACGCCGGGCGGGCAGCGCAAATCGAGCCCAATCTCGTCGAGCCGCCGGAATTCGCTGTCTATGTCGCGGAGGAAGGCGTGGCCGAACCGGTCGCAGCGGCCAAGGCGCTGCTGGCCCACGCAGAACGGCAAGGTGCGCGCGTTCTCTCCAGTTCTGTAACCGCACTTGTCCAGACCGATGGCAGGATTGCCGGTGTCGATACATCGCATGGGCTGATGCCAGCCGAAGAGGTGGTGATCGCAGCCGGTGTCGGGGCGCCCGATATTGCCGCTACCGCCGGCATCAAGCTGCCAATCGAGACGCCGCCCGGTCTGATCGTCCACTCGCAGCCCTACAAGAAGCTCCTCAACGGGCTGGTGCATGCCGAAAAGCTGCATATGCGCCAGACGGCGGAGGGCCGCATCATCGCCGGCTCGGATTTCGCGGGGAGCGATCCCGGTGAGAATCCCGACGCCACGGCGCGCGAGCTGTTTGCAGCAATGAAGGCGGCTTTGCGCGGCGCCGACGAACTGGAATTCGATTTCCACACGGTTGGCTACCGGCCGACGCCGATCGACGGCTTTCCGATCATCGGCCGCGCCGAGGGCACGGAAGGTCTCTATGTCGCCGTCATGCATTCCGGCATAACGCTGGCGCCCGCGGTCGGGCTGTTCGCCACGCGCGAAATTCTCGACGGCGAGCGTGATCCGCTGCTGACGCCTTATGGGTTGGGTCGGTTTGCTCAGTAGCCCGGCGGACGCTTGAAGCCGCCGGTCAGCGCTTCGATCGCCTTGGCGATGCCGAGCAGCCGCGATTCCGACCAGCGCTTGCCGACCAGTTGCAGGCCGATAGGCAGGCCGTCGCGGTCTTGCCCGCAGGGCAGCGAGAGTGCCGGATGGCCGGAATAATTGAAGACCGCGCCATAGGCCGGTAGCATCCAATAGCTTTGCTCCTTGCCGTCGACTTCGATCGGCGTGCCGGGCTCACAATGCGCGAAGGCCGTGGTCATGGCGACCGGGCACAGCAAGGCATCGCAGGTTTCGAAGAACCTGTCCCAGGCCAGGATCGAGCGGTCGCGGCGAGCGAGCGCCTCGAACCAATTGGTGATCGGCGTTGGCTGCTCCGGCGGTTCGGGCTGCGCTGCCTCCAGCATCATGCCGATCAGATCGCCGCCCTGCTCCAGATCGTCATGCAGATCGATCTCAGGCAAGTTCGCTTCTTCCACAATCACCCCTGCTGATTGCAACCGCTTGGCCAGGCTTTCGACCGCGGCAGCGATTTTACCAGCCACCGGAAAGCCGGGGAAGGACGGCGCGACGGCGATGCGCAATGTCTTGAGGTCGAGCCTGGGCATGGCCTCTACGGGCACCGGCGCGAGGTCGGTGTCTGCTCCGTCCGGGCCGGCGATGATTTTGTAGATCAGCGCAAGATCGTCCACGCTGCGCGCCAGCGGACCGAGGCAGGACATCAAGCGCACGCTGCGCGCCGCGCCGTTCGGATCGGGGAAGGCGTCGGCCAGGGACACGCGGTGCTCGGTCGGTTTCAACCCGTAGACACCGCAAAAAGCCGACGGCAGGCGGATCGAATCCTGCATGTCGGTGCCGACATCGAACGGCGTCATGCCGGTCGCCACCGCTGCCGCTGCGCCACCGCTGGACCCGCCTGACGTGCGCGAGCGGTTCCACGGATTGCTGGTGCGACCGAACAGCGGATTGTCCGATTGCCAGTCGCCCAGCATCGTCGCGACATTGGTCTTTCCAATCAGGATGCCGCCTGCGGCTTTCAATCGGGCGACGACCGGGCTGTCTGCCTTTGCCACATAGTCGGCGAATGGTGCGAAACCAACCGTGGTCTTCATGTCGGCCGTTTCGTGCGTATCCTTCAGGGTGAAGGGCACGCCATGCAGCGAGCCGAGCGCATCGCCATGCGCCAATGCCACGTCGGCGTTTTCAGCGCGCTCACGGGCGCCTTCGCGGTCGAGATTGACGATGGCGTTGACGGCCTCGTTGTGTCGGTCGATTTGGACCAGATGGGCGTCCAGAGCTTCGACGGCGGAGATCTTTCGCGCCGCGATTGCGGCGGCGAGATCGATGGTAGAGGAAAAGGCGAGGTCCATGATTGCTCCGGCTGCTGCCAAACGTATCGCGGTTTAAAACCAAGTTCAGCATTCGGAGATCATCGGCGCTTGATCAAAATTGCGCTTGCCGGTCGGTTGAGGTTGGCGCTCTACGGCGCCCCCCTCTGTCCTGCCGGACATCTCCCCCACTTTGGGGGGAGATTGGCAGCTTTGGCTTCGGCGCCCCTTTTCCTGCGTTGAAAATTGGCGAAGGCCGCCGTGACCTCCAATCTCCCCCCTCGTGGGGGAGATGTCCGGCAGGACAGAGGGGGGCGCGAAGGAATGCGGCTTAGACTAGGGCCTAGACGACCAGTGCCAGCCTTGCCACAGCCGGCACGAACGGCCGAATGCTCATCCCATCGCCAGTGATCGTGACAAAACTCGCCGGCGGGATCGCCTGCCAGTCGCCGCCTTCGCGGTCGAAGGGTTCGGACACGATGCAACGACCGCCGTTGCGGAGCGACGTGTACAGCGTCGGTGCGTGGGCATCGCTTGCGTAGCGCACGGCATAGAGCGCGCGCCCATCCGAAAGGGCCGCAGTGAGTTTCAAGGCCGGTTCGAGACCGGCGTGGCGTGACGCCTCCAGAACCCGAGCGGTGGCGCGCGATACTGCCCCTTGCGGGTCGCCAGCAAGACCCTCGTCGATCATCAGCAGGAAAAACAATTCGGAATCGGTGGTGCCCTCGCGCTGGTCGAAGACGGCGTCAGAGAGCGAGTTCTCCAGCGCGCGGCGGATCTTTTCGAAGCCGCCGATCTGGCCGTTGTGCATGAACGACCAGTTGCCGGAGATGAAGGGATGGCAGTTCATGCGGCTGGTGGCGCCGCCGGTCGACGCCCTGACATGGGCGAGGAACAGGCCGGATTTGATCTGCCGGCACAGGCTTTTCAGATTGGGATCCGACCAGGCCGGCAGGATGTCGCGGTAGAGGCCGGGCTCGGGCCGGTCGCCATACCAGGCAAGGCCGAAACCGTCGCCATTGGTCGGCGACTTGGCTTCCTGGGCGCAATGGCTCTGGGCGATCAGCGAGTGGCAAGGTGCGGTGACGACGTCTTCGAGGAAGACCGCTTCACCCAGATAGGCCGCCCATCGGCACATGGCTTCTAACCAATCCTAGGCGCGATCCAAGAGAGCCTGGGGCTCCTTGACCGCGTGCGAGCCTCTGTTGTGCGTCCGCTCGTAGAGTTCGCGAACGATTCGGCTTGCCGTAGTTTCGAAGAGAAACGGCAAGAAAGCGTGAACGAGTGCCGCACCAGCGGCCATCAGGAGGCGCGAGCAGAACCAGGCGGCAAAGGCCATATGGCTGAAATAGGTCTCGCCCACCTTGGCCGGGTGAGAGGTGAACAGCTTCGAAAACAGCGTCGTCATGGTGATCCCTCCTGCCGGGATAAGCCCCGATGTGGGTATCCTGCCACGGGGTAAAGGTTCATCGGTCTCAATTTGTCCTTGTCTAACGCCGTGGTTCGGGACATTCATCCCACATGGCGCTCGAATTTGATGAAATCGACCGAAGATTGCTGGCCGAGCTGCAACGCGACGGCACACTGTCGGTCGATCAGCTCTCCGAAAAAGTGTCGCTGTCGCGCAACGCCTGCTGGCGCCGGGTCAAGCGACTGGAAGAGGACGGCGTCATCACCGGGCGGGTGGCGCTGGTCGATGCCGACAAGCTCGGGCTCGGGCTTTCGGTGTTCATCCTGATCCGCACGTCCAATCATGACCCGGACTGGCTGCAGAAGTTTCGGGCGGCGGTGACCGGTTTTCCCGAGATCACCGGAGTCTATCGCATGTCCGGCGATCTCGACTACGTGCTGCGCGCCCGCGTCGCTGACATGAAGGCCTATGACCGGCTCTATCAGCGGCTGATCGCCAAGGTGGCGCTGTCGGACGTTTCGGCCTCCTTCGTCATGGAGGAGATCAAGGAGACGACGGTCGTTCCGGTGGAATTGCGCTAGGTCACACTGACGCCCGAAAGAAAGCCGTTGATAGGCCTGCGGACGAGTTGACCGAATCGCCGTTCGCGCCGATAGGATCGATTTTATGCGCGCAGCCCTCCACAATTCCTCCGTCATCGGTCCAACCGTCGGCTTCGTCAGGTTGCCGCATGGCGATGGACTTCCCCTTCCCGCTTACGAAAGCACCGGCGCCGCCGGCATGGATCTGCGCGCCGCGGTGCCGGAAGACCGGCCGCTGCTGATCCTGCCTGGCAAGCGCGCCTTGGTGCCGACCGGTCTGATCCTGGAAATTCCCGAAGGAATGGAAGGCCAGGTGCGGCCGCGCTCCGGCCTTGCCTTCAAGCATGGGCTGACCGTCCTCAATTCACCAGGCACGGTCGACAGCGACTATCGCGGCGAGGTTAAGGTGCTGCTGGTCAACCTCGGCGACGAGGATTTCGCGGTGACGCGCGGCATGCGCATTGCCCAGATCGTCTTTGCCGCGGTGACGCAGGTGACGGTTGAGGAGCGCTCGCTGGCCGGCGCCACGACGCGCGGCGCGGGCGGGTTCGGATCGACCGGCACCGCCTGAATGAGCATACCGAAACTGGTCATCTTCGACTGCGACGGAATCCTGGTCGACACCGAGAACCTTGCCAACCGGCGGCTTGCCGAGTGGTTTGTTGCCGCCGGTTATCCCACCACATTCGAATATTGCCGCAAATATTTTTCCGGCCGCAGCATGGCTTCGGTGCAGAAGGAAATCGAAGAGACGACCACGGTGCGGCTCGGCGCCGATTTCGTCGATCGCTGGAATGCCGGCCTGCCCGATCTGTTTGCGCATGGCGTCGAGGCGATCCCCTATGTGCGCGACTTCATCGAGGCGGTTCGCGCGGCCGGCATTCCCTATTGCGTCGCCACTTCTGCGCGTATCTCGAAGATGCACATCACGCTCGGCCAGACCGGGCTGCTGCCGCTGTTCGAGCATGCCATGTTCTCTTCGACCATGGTCAGCCGCGGCAAGCCGTTCCCGGACCTGTTCCTGCATGCGGCAAAGACCATGGGCTTTGTGCCCGCCGACTGCATCGTCATCGAGGACAGCGTTGCCGGCACGCAGGCCGGCATTGCCGCCGGCATGCGTGTCTATTCCTATCATGGCGATCCCTATTCCGACCGCGATGGCCTGGCCAGCGCCGGCGGCGTCCTGTTCGACGACATGCGCGAACTTGCCGGGCTGGTGCCGATCCACTGAAGCTGTGTTAGGTTCCGCGCGGCCAGCCTGAGGCGCCCATGCCAACGAACCTGCTTCGCTCCATCCTAAAGCGTTTCACCGTTTCATGGAAACGGCGAACCGCTCTATCTTTTTGTTTTGTCGCAATTTCCGGCCGGAAAACCGCACACACTTTTCCTGAAATTGCTCTAGCGCTTGTGCTGCTGCCGTGGCTTTGGACCGCAGCCGGCGCGCAGGCCGTCAGCTTCCCGGAATTCGGCAGCGCCATCCCCGGCCACATGGATGTGACCTATCTGGACCTCGCAAGGATGGTCATTCCCGGCCTCGCAGGTAACAGCAACGGTTTCTACCGGGGTGGATTGCCGATCGAGATGCGCCACATCGAGGGACCGGATGGCGGCGGTTCGCCGCCTGAGACATCGGGCCTCTCCAACGCCGGCGTGCTCGCCATCAAGGCCGGGGGCAAGGACCGGCTGGCGATGCTCTACGACCTCGGCGACTCTCCCGACAGCGCCGAAGGCTATGCCGTGCTGGCGCTCTACGACATCACAGACAAGCCGAAGCTGCTCGACGCCGTCAATGTCGCGCTCGACCGCGGCACCTATTTCCGTGAACCGGGCAAGCTTTCCGTTGGGCCGAACGACGACATCGTGATCACCATGAGCGCGCATTTCAATTCGAGCCAAAACTACGCGATCACGCCGCTGATCATGCTGCGCGACGACAAATTCCAACTGATCGACATGATCTTCACCTTCGATGAGAACCTGTGCGCCTACAGCCGCAAGCAGGACGTTGCTTTCCAGACGATCGCTGACGGGCAGCCTTATGCCGCGGTCAAAGTGACGGTGACCGACGCCACGGTGCTCAACGGCGAGAGCTGCGACGGCCAGCCGCCCAAGCCTGAAGCCCACGCAATTTCCGTTGCCTATCATTGGGACAAGAAGACGTTGCACTACGTCAAGGATACCGACGCGCTGGACAGATTGGCAGGAGAGAACGCCAAACGCTTCTGAGCCAACCGCATTCGTTTGCCCGGTGCATTTCTGCACGATAGAATCTGCCGATATTCCGCATCTGAAGGGAGCACTCATGGACAAGGGCAAGATCTTTCGCGACCTGCACGCCTCGACCTTCGTCATGCCCAACCCCTGGGATGTCGGCACGACCAAGCTCCTGGCCTCCTTCGGCTTCAAGGCGCTGGCGACGACCAGCGCCGGTTTTGCCTTCTCGCGCGGCCTGCCCGATGGCGCAGTGACCTTCGAGGCGATGATCCACCATTGCCGCGAGCTGACGGCGGCGACTAGCCTGCCGGTGTCGGCCGACCTCGAGAAAGGCAAGGGCGACAGCGCGACGAGTGCCGCCGAGACGGTTTTTGCGGCCGAAGCGGCAGGTCTCGCCGGCTGCTCGATCGAGGACCATACCGGCGATCCCGACAAGCCCATCTATGAGTTTTCACACGCCGTCGAGCGCGTTGCAGCTGCTGCTGAGGCCGCACGGGCGCTCAAGCATGATTTCGTCTTCACCGCACGGGCCGAGAATTTCCTTTGGGGCAAACCGGATCTCGACGACACGATCAAGCGGCTGCAGGCCTTCGAAAAGGCCGGCGCCGATGTGCTCTATGCGCCCGGCCTCAAAGATGTCGAGACCATCCGGAACATCTGCTCGGCGGTGAGCAGGCCGGTCAATGTCATGGCACTCCCGGCCTTCACCATCGCCGACCTTGCCATGGCCGGGGTCAAGCGCATCTCGCTCGGTCCGTGGCTGACCAATTTCGCCTTCGGCATGCTGGAAACCGCGGCGCGCGAGATCCAGCAGGACGGCACGTTCGGCTTCACCCGGGCCGCCATCCCGTTCGGCAAATTGCAGGCGCTGTTTTCCAAATCCTCAGGCTAGGGGGTCCCGGCGCATGACGCTCACCGTCGTCGACATGCACACCGGCGGCGAGCCGCTCAGGATCGTCACCGGCGGCTATCCAGACATTCCCAAAGGCACGATCCTGGAAAAGCGCGCCTATGTGCGCGACCACCTCGACCATTTGCGCAAGCTGCTGATCTTCGAGCCGCGCGGCCACTACGACATGTATGGCGCGCTGCTGGTGGAGCCCGACCTGCCCGGCGCCGAGCTGGCCGTGCTGTTCATGCACAACGAGGGCTATTCGACGATGTGCGGCCACGCCATCATTGCGCTTGGCCGCTACGCCGTCGACGAAGGCCTGGTGGCGAAACAGGAGCCAATCACCATGGTCAACATCGAGGCGCCGTGCGGCTTGGTCGTCGCTTCGGTGGAGGTCAAGGACGGCAAAGCGGGATCGGTGTCGTTCGAAAGCGTGCCGGCCTTTCTGTTTGCCCATGACCAACAAATCGAATTGGGGGGATACGGCAAGATTGCGTTCGACATCGCCTATGGCGGCGCCTTCTACGCGCTGGCCGACTGCCATCAATTCGGCCTGGAGTTCGGCCGCAGCCGGGTGCGCGATTTCGTCGACGCGGCAACCGCGCTGACCGAGCGGCTGAAGGCGGCGTTCCCTCTATCGCATCCCGACCATGCCGATCTCGCTTTCCTCTACGGCACCATCCTCACCGATGGACGAGATGCGTTCTCCGGCAAGGCAACAAAAAACATCTGCGTCTTTGCCGATGCCGAGGTCGACCGCTCGCCGACCGGCTCCGGCGTCACCGCGCGGCTGGCGGCAATGCATGCCAAGGGTGAGATCAACCCTGGTCAGGAGCGGTCCTTCGAAAGCATCGCCGGCTCGCGCTTTTCCGGAGCGGTGGCGCGCACGACCATGGCCGGCCCGCATGATGCGATCATCGCCCGCGTCGGCGGCCGCGCCTACTATTCGGGCCGGGCGGAATTCACCGTCGAGCCGGATGACGAATTGGGACGCGGTTTTCTTCTGCGTTGATAGGCCTATCGCCCGGCGCTCTCCCGCGCGCCGACCGCCTTGTGCAGATGCACCATCATGGCGGCGGCAAAGAGCGGCGTCAGCAGGTTGAGCAGGGGCACGGCGAGGAAGGCAGCGATGAGCAGCCCGGCCAGAAAGACGGTGCCGGCATATTTCTGGCGCAACGCCCTCGCCTCATCTTCCGGGCGGAAGCGCATGGCGGCGAATTCGAAGAATTCACGTCCGAGCAGATAGCCGTTGACGATGAAGAAGGCGGCGATGTTGACGCCTGGAACCAACAGAAGGAGCAAGGCGACGATGTTGCCCAGGATGACGACGCCGAAGAATTTCACCGACAACACGAGCGAGCGCAGCGCCGGCATGACGCGTCCGACGGGATCGGCCGGATAGTCGGTGCGCTCGACCACTTCGGCGATGTCGTCGAGAAACAGGCCGGCCACGATTGCCGTCACCGGCGCGATCAGCAGCGCCATCCCGAAGGCAAGCGCGATGGCGGCGATGATGCCGCTCAGCCATCCGGCCCAGGACGGCAGGCCGGGCAGCAAGGAGTGAACCCATGGCAGCGCCAGCCAATCGACAAGCCCGGTCAAGACGAACCACAACGCGACCAGCGCCAGCACGGTCAAGCCCAGCGTCTTCAGGAAAACCGCGCGGAATTCGGGAGAAAACAGCCGGCTGAAGGCGGCGCGGGCAGCGTTGAAGATCACGGCGTTTCACCCCCAGGAACGAACGGATATCTCCGACATAGGCTGAGACCCTGTCAGCCGCAAGCCTGCCGGAGCGGGCGCAATTCCGGACGGGAACTAGAGCATGATCCCAAAAAGTGGGTACCGGTTTTTGGAAAAAATCATGCTCCAACAAAGGGTTAGATCATGATGAGATTTCAACCAAATCTCATCATGATCTAGCGCGCCAGCGCCCGGGAGCGGGCTGGGATGGTCATTGCCGCAACGCCGACGACGACGCAGCCCATGCCCCAGAGCGCCGTCGGCCCGATGCTTTCGCCGAGGAACAGGACACCGATGCCGACGCCGATCGGCACGCGCAGATAGGCCTGCGACGTCGTGCCGACCGAACCCAGCGTGTGGATGAGGCGAAAAAAGATGCAGAAGGCCAGCGCCGTGGAGAACACCGACAGTGCCAACAAGGCCAGTATCGACGCCATTGAAGGCGACAGCGTCCACGGGCGGTCGAAGGCCAGGCTCAAGGGGACGAGGATGACTGCGCCGCACAGCATCGAGCCGGCGGCCGGCAGCATCGGGTCGAGTCCCCTAAAGCCGCGGCCGAAAATGGCGGCGCCGGCATAGCAGACCGTGGCGGCAACGGCGGCAAGCTGCGCCCACAATTGATGGCCGAGCCCGCCAAGCGCCTGGGTGCCGACGATCAGGCAAATACCGGCGATGCCGGCACCGACGCCGAACAGCTTGCGCGCGGTCACGGATTCGTGGCGGGTGATGAGCGCGGTCAGCAGGAAGGTGAAGATCGGCGAGGTCGCGTTGAGAATGGTGGCCAGGCCGGCATCGATGGAACGCTCGGCGGCGGCGATCAGCGTGAACGGCACGACGCTGTTGAGGCAGGCCTGGACCATGAACCGCCACAAGGTCGCGCCGTCCTTGGGCATGGAAAGGCCGCGCCAGCGGATCAGCGCGAGCAGGATGGCGCCGGCGATCAGGGTGCGAGCAGCGATGAAGGTTATCGGCGGGATCGTCTCGACACCGATCTTGATGAAGGTATAGGACGCGCCCCACAGGGCGGCCAGCACGCCAAGCAGCGCCAGTTCGGTGGTCATGTCGGTCTTTGCTTGCATGCGGGTGCTTCCAGCGCTTGATTTGAGGCCAAGCTTGTAGGCGACCCGGCGGTCAGATGCTTCGGCCACGGTCGAACTGTGATGGAGCCTCGTCCCAGGCGCGCGCCGGCCTGGCCCGGCAAAGGTGGAAATCGGTTGCCATTTTTCGGGGTGATGCTGTAGACCCGCCCGGGCGTGGCAGAAAGCCGGCAGGTTCCAGGCGGAGACATTGATGCCCGATTATGACGTGCTTTGCATCGGCAATGCCATTGTCG
The DNA here is from genome assembly GCF_030323245.1 of Mesorhizobium sp. C372A. Taxonomy (NCBI): domain Bacteria; kingdom Pseudomonadati; phylum Pseudomonadota; class Alphaproteobacteria; order Hyphomicrobiales; family Phyllobacteriaceae; genus Mesorhizobium; species Mesorhizobium sp. C372A. The sequence continues at coordinate 905,241 of NZ_CP100475.1, forward strand.
ACATCATCGCCCAGTGCGACGACGCTTTTCTCGAGACCAACGGCATCATCAAGGGTGCCATGAACCTCATCGATACCAAGCGCGCCGAGCTGCTCTACAGCCGCATGGGGCCGGCGATCGAGGCCTCCGGCGGCAGCGCCGGCAATACGGCCGCCGGCGTCGCCAGCTTCGGCGGCCGCGCCGCCTTCTTCGGCAAGGTGTCGAACGATCCGCTCGGCGAAATCTACGCCCACGACATCCATGCCCAGGGCGTTGCCTTCGACACCAGGCCGCTCGAGGGCCAGCCGCCGACGGCGCGCTCGATGATCTTCGTCACCCCCGACGGCGAGCGCTCGATGAACACCTATCTCGGCGCCTGCATCGAACTCGGGCCGGAAGACGTCGAGGCCGACAAGGCGTCGGGCGCCAAGGTCACCTATTTCGAGGGCTATCTGTGGGATCCGCCGCGCGCCAAGGAGGCGATCCGGCAGACGGCGAAGCTCGCACACGAGGCCGGGCGCGAAGTGTCGATGACGTTGTCTGATTCGTTCTGCGTCGACCGCTACCGGGACGAGTTCCTCGAGCTGATGCGCTCGGGAACTGTCGACATCGTCTTTGCCAACAGCCACGAGATCAAGTCGCTCTACCAGACCAAATCCTTCGACGAGGCGCTGGCGGCGATCCGCAAGGACTGCAGAATTGCCGCCGTCACCCGCTCCGAAAAAGGCTCGGTGATCGTGCGCGGCGACGAGACTGTCACCATCCAGGCGACGACGATCCGCGAGCTGGTCGACACCACCGGCGCCGGCGACCTCTACGCCGCCGGTTTCCTCTACGGCTACACCTCGGGGCGCAGCCTGCAGGATTGCGGCGATCTTGGCTCGCTGGCCGCCGGGCTGGTGATCCAGCAGCTCGGGCCACGGCCGCGGCAGAACCTGCGCAGCGCGGCCCAACTGGCGGGGTTGCTATAGGGCCGTCTTTCGGCGCGCAGCGCCCAGCCAGATGAGGGGTGCCCGCCGGTTCAGGCTGTCCGGCGCTCCGCTCAGGCGGTGCGGCGAAGGTCGTCGGACGTAGGCCCAGGTTCCAACGCCCCGGCGGTGACCAGCCGGTTGCGGCCGCTCTTTTTGCCGATGTACATCAGTCGGTCGGCGAGCGTTATCAGCGCCTCCGAATCGGACGCTTCCGCCGGGTAGATGGCGACGCCAACGGTGCAACCAACATGGATGGCTCCATTCGGCGTCGGCACCTTGATCCGCAGCTTTTCCAGGATACGTTCGGCGACGCCCACGGCCTTCTGTCGGGCCCGGCTAGCCTCTCCTGAAAACAGGAATGCGAACTCGTCTCCACCGAGCCGCGCCACGAAATCAGCGCTGCGCAGGATGGTGCGAAGCTGACCCGCCACCTCCTGCAGCAGCGCGTCGCCGGCCTCGTGGCCGAGCGTGTCGTTGACCTTCTTGAACCTATCGAGGTCGATGAACAGCAGGCCGGCCGCCTGGCCGGTGCTGTCGCAGCGGTCGATCACCGACCTCAGCTCGTTGTGAAAGGCGCGCCGGTTGGGCAGGCCGGTCAATGCATCGTGGTTGGCCGAATGATCGCTCTGCTGCTTGGCCAGCTCGATCTCGCGCTTTTGTACGGAGAGTTCCTCATTGGCGGCCTTGAGTTCGAGCAGCAGTTCGGCATTGAGATCCTCGACTACCTTACGGTCGCTAATGTCGACGACGAAACCTTCGAGGAATTCGAGTTCGCCGGCACCATCCCAGACCCCGCCTCCGATCTCGCGCACCCAGAGCGGCTCGCCGACCTGTGGCACGATGCGGTAGTCGACGTTCCAGTTGCAGCGCGCCTCGAGCGCGGTATCGACGGCGGCATAGACCGCAGCGAGATCATCCGGGTGGATCGCCGAGACATAGTCGCGCACGGCATTTTGAATGAAGTCGCTCGGCCGATAACCGCTGACGGTTAAAATGCCGTCGCTGATGTAGAGCATGGTGTAGGACGCATCGTTGCGGCAACGGTAGAGATAACCGTCCATGCGGCCGGTGATGCTCAGCAGCGCATCCAGGCGCTCGTCGTGATAGACCCCCTGGCCGACCACAGATGCCGTGTCATGCTTCATGGCCGCACCCCCGTTTTGGCGGTCTGAGCGCGCCGCCAATGCCATAAGGCCATAGGGGGCGAGAACGTTCCCTATAGCAGCCGAATATTATCAATCTCTTATGGGTTGGCTATTTTGCCGCCAATCAGGCTCCCGCGCTATAGGCCGCGATCGCAGCCATGTTGACGATGTCCGAATCCTTGGCGTTGAGCGAGACGATCTGGACCGGTTTGTTCAAGCCGACCAGCAGCGGGCCGATGACGGTGGAGCCGCCGAGTTCCTGCAGCATCTTGGTCGAGATCGAGGCCGAGTGGAACGCCGGCATGATCAGCACATTGGCAGGGCCGGTCAGCCGGATGAACGGATATTGCGCCATGGCGCGGGCATTGAGCGCGACGTCGGCGGCCATTTCGCCGTCATATTCGAAATCGACCCGGCGTTTGTCCAGGATACGCACCGCTTCCTGCACCCGCTCGGAACGTTCGCCCTGCGGGTGGCCGAAGGTCGAATAGGCAAGCATGGCGAGCCGCGGCTCGTAGCCCATGCGGCGGGCGAAGCCCGCGGCCTCCTCGGCGATATCGGCGATCTGCTCGGCATTGGGCATGTCGTGCACGGCGGTATCGGCGACGAGCACGGTCTTGCCCCTGGCGAGCACGATGGAGACGCCGATGACGCGGTGTCCGGGCTTGGCGTCGATGACGCGGCGGATATCGTCGAGCGCCGTGGAATAGTTGCGGGTGACGCCGGTGACGATGCCGTCGGCATCGCCCAGCGCCACCATGCAGGCGGCGAAATGGTTGCGGTCGTTGTTGATCAGCCGCTGGCAGTCGCGGAACAGGAAGCCTTTGCGCTGCATGCGCTCGTAGAGATAATCGGTATAGATGCCGTTGCGGCGCGACAGCCTGGCATTGATGATCTCGATGCCTTGCTTGTTGAGGTCGATGCCGGCGTGCCTGGCGTTTTCCTTGATGACATCGTCGCGGCCGAGCAGGATCGCGGTGCCGAGCTTCTGGTTCACATAGGAGACGGCGGCGCGCATCACCTGTTCTTCCTCGCCCTCGGCAAAGACGATGCGCTTGGGCTGGCGGCGGACGCGGTCGTAGATGCGCTGCAAGGTCGAGGCGATCGGGTCGCGGCGGGCCGACAGTTCCTGCGCGTAGCGGTCGAGGTCGAGGATCGGCTTGCGGGCGACGCCTGACTCCATCGCCGCCTTGGCCACAGCGAGCGGGATGGCCGAGATCAGGCGCGGATCGAACGGCACCGGGATGATGTAGTTCGGGCCGAATTTCGGCCGGTTGCCCTGATAGGCGGCGGCGACATCGTCGGGCACGTCCTTGCGCGCCAGGTCGGCCAGCGCTCTCGCTGCGGCGATCTTCATGTCGTCATTGATGGTGGTGGCCCTGACATCCAGCGCACCGCGGAAGATGTAGGGGAAGCCCAGCACATTGTTGACCTGGTTGGGGTAGTCGGAACGCCCGGTGGCCATGATGGCGTCGGTGCGGATTTCGGCCACTTCCTCCGGCGTGATCTCCGGGTCGGGATTGGCCATGGCGAAGATGATCGGGTTCTTGGCCATCGACTGCACCATCTTGGTGGTCAATGCGCCCTTGGCCGACAGGCCGAGGAAGACGTCGGCGCCGTCCAGCGCCTCGGCCAGGCTGCGCGTGTCGGTCTTGACCGCATGCGCCGACTTCCACTGGTTCATGCCTTCGGTGCGGCCCTGGTAGACGACGCCCTTGGTGTCGCACAGGATTATGTTCTCGGGGGCAAAGCCCATCGCCTTCATCAGTTCGATGCAGGCGATGCCGGCGGCGCCGGCGCCGTTGCAGACCATTTTCGTGGTCTTCATGTCGCGGCCGGTGATCTCCAGCGCGTTGATCAGCCCGGCGGCCGAGATGATGGCGGTGCCGTGCTGGTCGTCATGGAAGACCGGGATGTCCATCAATTCACGCAGGCGCTGCTCGATGATGAAGCATTCCGGCGCCTTGATGTCTTCCAGGTTGATGCCGCCGAAGGACGGGCCGAGAAAGCGCACGCAATTGATGAATTCGTCGGCATCCTCGGTGTCGACCTCGAGATCGATGGAATCGACATCGGCGAAGCGCTTGAACAGCACCGCCTTGCCTTCCATCACCGGCTTGGAGGCCAACGCGCCGAGATTGCCGAGGCCGAGAATGGCGGTGCCGTTGGAGATGACGGCGACCATGTTGCCGCGCGTCGTGTAGTCGAAGGCGCGGCTGGGGTCTTCGGCGATGGCCAGCACAGGAACCGCGACACCCGGCGAATAGGCGAGGCTCAGATCGCGCTGCGTCGCCATCGGCTTGGTGGCGACGATCTCCAGCTTGCCGGGGCGGCCCATGGCGTGGAATTCCAGCGCCTCCTCGGCGCTGACGGAGGGGCCGCTGTTTTCGGTTTTCTTGGCCATGATGCTTTTGATTTCCTCGCCGGTGTCGCCCCCTTGAGACGGGTGCGTGTTTTTGAAACGTCTGAATCAAGGCTACACGCCACCGCTGTAAATCGCCAAGCGATCTTCACGCCCGCAGCGAAATCTCCCGAGGGTCGGATGGCGTCACGTCGGCTCTGGCTCGCTGACGAAGGCAGCGATTTCGCGCACCGTTCCCCGTCGCATCATGCCGTCTGTGCCGGGGAAAGGCCACGTCTCGATGGGTGGCGCACGGCTTCCCTTGCGCCGCAGCAATGCAGTCAGGAACGCCATGAGTTCGATGCGCTGGGCGTGAACCTTCTCCAGCGTGCGGCGGCGGATGTGCTGACGCGGTATGGCACGATCTCGCAGCGTCTCGACGGCGCGGCGAATGGCAGCCGGTTCCGGATCGGCGACGATGCAATAATCCGGATCGAAATAGACGTCGCGACCGCCAAGGCTCGGCGTACTGACGATCGGCAGGCCGGCCATCAGATATTCCATCGAGGAGTACATCGCTCCTTCCACGGCCGACAGGCACAGCCCGACGGCGGCCTGGTTGTAGACGTGGTTGACCTGTTGCGCCGTCAGCTTGCCCGGCCAGCCGTCGACGAGCGGATTGGCGATCTGGTGGAGCGGCGAACGCGCCTGCAGTCGTCGAACAAAGGCGCGGGCGGCAACCGGCGGCAATTCGCCGATCGAATAGGTGATGTGGGCCAGCCGCTCTATGTCGAAGGCCAGGTGATGGCGTTTGATCGGCGAGATGCGGCCATTGTAGACCGCGTCGAATTCGACCGGCACGTCCGGCAGCGGCCGGAATATATCCTCCGACACCATCAGATTGTGGTTGGAGAAGATGGCATTGCCGCCCGCAGCCGCGACGAGACGGCGCTCTTCCTCGGTGTTGCACAGGAAGATGATTTCGTGCAGCGGAAACCGGCCGGCATACCAGGCGAGATCGCGGCCCATCCGGGCGATGACAGCCGGCCGCTCCATGGTCCAGGTCTGCATCGTCAGGAAGGTGACGCGCCGTCCCGCCAGGCGCCGGCCAAGGGCCGCCAGCGGATAGAGCGGACGGGCTCCGCCGATCGGGACATAGAGCACCAGCGGGTCGCGGCTGAGTACATGCAGCGACATCTCGATGCCGCCATCGAGATCGGACAGCGGTCCCCGTGTCGGCAGGAGGAAGGGAACGCGTTTGCGCACCGACCCGCGCAGCTTGCTTTTGGTCCGATGCACGCGCCGCGCCGCCAAAAGCAACAGGCGCGTGGCGGTCGATCCAGCCGGACCGACCAGTTCCTCGAACCCTTCCTGCTTGTCCTGATCCATGCCGCCTATCCCCGCCAGGGCGATCATAGGGTCTGGTTGTCGCCCGAAGCAACCAACGGCTTCACCCGGCGTAGAGGGAGCACAAGCCGCCGTCGAGGCCGGTCGTCCCCTGCTTTTCGAGCCGCCGGCATTAAACCCCGCACCCACATCTGCTAGCGTGCGGGCATGAACATGCACACTTCAGCAGAAACCGACGCCCCAGAGGTGACACCGCCTGCGCCCGTCGGCAGCGTCACGCCGATGATGGAGCAGTTTATCGAGATCAAGGCGGCGAACCCGGATTCGCTGCTGTTCTACCGCATGGGCGATTTCTACGAGCTGTTCTTCGACGACGCCGAAAAGGCGAGCAAGGCGCTGGGCATCGTCCTGACCAAGCGCGGCAAGCACCAGGGTAACGACATTCCGATGTGCGGCGTGCCGGTGCATGCGGCCGACGACTATCTGCAAAAGCTGATCGGCCAAGGTTTTCGCGTTGCCGTCTGCGAGCAGATCGAGGACCCGGCGGAAGCCAGGAAGCGCGGCGGCAAATCGGTCGTACGCCGTGACGTGGTGCGGCTGGTGACGCCAGGCACCATCACCGAGGATAAATTGCTGGCGCCGTCGGAATCGAGCTTCCTGATGGCGCTAGGGCGGGTGAAGGGCGGCAACAGCGGTGACGCCTTCGCCATGGCCTGGATCGAGATCTCGACCGGCGTCTTCCGCGTCGCCGAAACCACGGCCGACCGCCTGCTGGCCGATGTCTTCCGCGTCGACCCGCGCGAGCTGATCGTCGCCGAGCCGGTGTTTTACGATCCCGAGCTGAAGCCGGTGTTCGACGTCATCGGCCGCGTCGCCAGCCCGCAGCCGCCGTCGCTTTTCGATTCGGCTTCGGCAGCGGGGCGGATCGCGCGCTTCTTCGAAGTGGCGACGCCTGACAGTTTCGGTGCCTTCTCGCGCGCCGAATTGTCGGCGATCTCGGGCGCCATCGCCTACGTCGAAAAGACGCAGAAGGCCGAGCGGCCGCCTCTGTCGCGTCCCGAACGCGAGGAGCAGGGCTCGACGCTGTTCATCGATCCTGCGACACGCGGCAATCTGGAACTGTTGCGCACGCTGTCGGGCAGCCGCGACGGCTCGCTGTTCAAGGCTATAGACCGCACGGTCACCGGCGGCGGCGCCAGGCTGCTCGCCGACCGGCTGATGGCGCCGCTGACCGATCCGGCGGCGATTGCCGCCCGGCTTGATTCGGTATCGTTCTTCCGCGCCGAGACGCGGCTCTGCCAGGCGGTGCGGTCAAGCCTGAAGAGCGTCGCCGACATGCCGCGAGCGCTGTCGCGGTTGGCGCTCAACCGCGGCGGCCCGCGCGACCTCGGCGCGCTGCGTGCCGGCTTTGAAGCGGCGGGCGCCATTGCCGAAATCTTCGCCGCAACAGCGCTGCCCCATGAATTGACGGAGGCACTTGCCGCGATAAAGGCGCTGCCGCGCGCGCTGGCCGGGCATCTGACCCAGGCTCTTGGCGAGGAACTGCCGCTGCTGAGGCGCGACGGCGGCTTCGTGCGCGGCGGCTACCATGCCGAGCTCGACGAGATGCGGGCGCTGCGCGATGAGTCTCGCAAGGTGATCGCCGGGCTGGAGCGCTCGCTGATCGAGGAGACTGGCATCCGCTCGCTGAAGATCCGCCACAACAATGTGCTGGGCTATTACATCGAGGTGACCGCCAACCATCATTCGATCATGACCGGCAGCGATGGCGCCAAGGCACGCTTCATCCACCGCCAGACCATGGCCAATGCCATGCGTTTCACCACGACGGAACTTGCCGAACTCGAGACCAAAATCGCCAATGCCGCTGACCGGGCGCTGAGCATCGAGCTTGCCGCTTTCGATACGCTGACGGCTGAGGCGGTCGGCGAGGCGCAGAAGATCCGCGCCGGCGCCGATGCGCTTGCCGTACTCGACGTGTCGGCGGCGCTCGCGCTGTTGTCGGAGAGCGAAGCCTGGTGCCGGCCGCTGGTCGATTCCAGCCTCGCCTTCGACATCTCGGGCGGACGCCATCCGGTGGTCGAACAGGCGCGTCGCCGTTCGGGCGAAGGGCCGTTCGTCGCCAATGATTGCGATCTGTCGCCGCAAGACGGTGCCAAGGCCGGCGCCATCTGGCTGCTCACCGGTCCGAATATGGGCGGTAAGTCGACCTTCCTGCGGCAAAACGCACTGATCGCCATCCTTGCCCAGACCGGCTCCTTCGTGCCGGCGACATCGGCCCATATCGGCGTCGTCGACAGGCTGTTCTCGCGCGTCGGCGCCTCGGACGATCTGGCGCGTGGCCGCTCCACCTTTATGGTCGAGATGGTAGAGACGGCCGCGATCCTCAACCAGGCCGGTGAGCGGGCGCTGGTGATCCTCGACGAAATCGGCCGCGGCACCGCCACCTTCGATGGCCTGTCGATCGCTTGGGCGGCGGTCGAGTATCTGCACGAGAAGAACCGCTGCCGGGCGATCTTCGCCACTCATTTCCACGAAATGACGGCACTCTCCGGCAAGCTGCCGCGACTGCACAATGTCACGATGCGGGTCAAGGAGTGGGAAGGCGACGTCGTCTTCCTGCACGAGGTCGGCAAGGGTGCCGCCGATCGCTCCTATGGCGTTCAGGTCGCTCGCCTTGCCGGTCTGCCGGAAGCGGTGGTCGGCCGCGCCAAAGAGGTGCTGCATCAGCTCGAGGAAGGCGATGTCTCCGGCAAGGCCAACCGACTGGTCGACGATCTGCCGCTGTTTTCGGTGGCAATGAAGCGGGAAGCGGCAAAGCCTGCGGAGAGCGACGCATTGGGCGCAGCGCTGGGTGAGATCAATCCAGACGAGATGACGCCGCGCGAGGCGCTGGAAGCGCTCTACCGGCTGAAGGGGCTGGCGGGGAAAACCTAGCCCGATTTCGGCCTTGACCAATTGTACCGATTGGTACAATGCTCGCCATCGCCTTTGCCGATGGGAGAATGACATGAGCCGTCCGCCGCTGCCGCCCTTCACCGCCGAGACCGCCGCGCAGAAGGCTCGGCTTGCCGAAGACGCCTGGAACAGCCGCGATCCCGAACGGGTTTCGCTCGCCTATACGCAGGACAGCACCTGGCGCAACCGCGCCGAGTTCGTCTCGGGCAGAAATGAGATCGTCTCCTTCCTCACGCGCAAATGGGCTCGCGAGCTCGACTACCGCCTGATCAAGGAGGTCTGGACCTGGAACGACAACCGCATCGCGGTGCGCTTTGCCTATGAATGGCGCGACGACAGTGGCCACTGGTTCCGCTCCTACGGCAATGAGAATTGGGAATTCGACGCGGCCGGGCTGATGCGTAGGCGCGTCGCCAGCATCAACGACCTGCCGATCGCCGAGGGTGAGCGCAAATATCACTGGCCGCTCGGCCGCCGACCGGACGACCATCCCGGCCTGTCCGAACTCGGATTTTAGAATATGATCCCTAGAGCTGTGTCGCGGTTTTCGGCAAAGATCATGCTCAAGCGGAAAAACTAGCGCATGCGCAGGATCGCGCCCGATCGCGCCGATTTGCTCTCCATCATCGGCGAGGTTTTCCGCGAACACGGCTATGAAGGGGCGAGCCTGGCGCGGATCGGTGCGGCGACCGGCCTAGGCAAAGGCAGCCTTTACCACTTCTTCCCCGGCGGCAAGGAAGAGATGGCGGCGGCTGTCATTGCCCATATAAATGGCTGGTTCGAGGAGAATGTCTTCGTGCCGTTGCAGGACAGGGCCTACCCTCGCACGGGTATCGATCGGATGTTCGAAGCGACCGACAGCTATTTCCGCTCGGGACGCCGGGTGTGCCTGATCGGCGCCTTCGCGCTGGACGAATCCCGCGACCTCTTCGCCATTGCGATCAAAAGCTATTTCGGCCGCTGGGTGGCGCATCTTGCCGAAGCGCTGACCCGAAGCGGGCACAGCGCTGCCAGGGCGGACGAACTCGCCGAAGAAACGGTCGGCGCCATCCAGGGCGCGCTCACGCTGGCGCGCGCCTTCGACGACACCGCAGTGTTTTCGCGCGCGTTGCGACGGGCGCGGGCGGCGCTCGGCTAGAGTGCTACAAGGGCTCGAAGCGGAAAGCCGTCTCGGTTCGAAAAACCCGGCCGACGCCGGGCGAATCAAGATGCGCGCCGGCGACGTAGCAGTCGTTGTTGGCCGCAAGCGCCAGCATTTGCAACCGGCTTGCCCTCGCCTGCTGCTGGTCTGCGTCGAATTCCCACGTGATCTCGGGTCGAGCGAATTGAAGCGACGGCACATGTACGATGTCGCCCCAGATCAACAGTGTTTCGCCTGCGCTCACAACGCGAAAGCAAGTGTGGCCGGCTTCATGGCCAGCGGAGCCGATCGTATCGATGTCAGCGCTGACGCGCTGTCCAGCATCGAGAGGCTGGGCGCGATCGTGGAAGCATTCCAGCCTCGCCACGTCGCGAAACATGCCGAGCTCAGCGCGCGGGACAAGCAGGCGAGAGAGCTGCGGGAAGCCGTCGCCACCATCGGCAAGGATGAGCCCGTGTATATGGTCGAGATGGGTGTGGGTGAAAGCAACAGTCCGAATCCGGTCGGTGGCGATCTTCGCCTCGCGCAGCGCCTCGGGCAGGTGCCCCATTGTCGGGTGCCAGGCGTTCGAAGCCCCTGTGTCGATCAGCGTGATGTCGTCGCCGTCATCGATGGCGAAGGCGTTGACCGACAGCCTGAGCGCACCGTCGACGAGCGGTACATGCGAGGGCAGGTTGTCACCGAATGTCCGGTCTCCGGGCTGGCGCAGCCGCCTGATTGGCATGTCGACGTAACCGTCGCGCAGCGACGTGACCGTTATGGCTCCGACTCTATACGCCGTATGATGATACCCGGTCGAAACCCGTTCCAATCTAGATCATCTCCAGCCCGCGCTTGCGCGTCGGCGGTGGAAAGGCGCGGTCGAGTTCGGCGAGGTCTTCGGCCGTCAGCTCGATGTCGAGCGCGGCAACATTCTGGCGGACATGCTCCTGGCTGCTCGCCTTCGGGATGGCGATGACACCGGGCTGCGCCATCACCCAGGCAAGCGCGATCTGTGCTGCCGTGGCGTTGTGGCGGGCGGCGATGGTTTCCAGCCTGGAATTGCGCGCCAGCGCGCCCTGCTCGACCGGCGAATAGGCCATCAGCGGGATGCCGCGCTGCCGGCTCCACGGTGCGAGATCGAATTCGGGGCCGCGCCGCGACAGATTGTAGAGCACCTGGTTGGTCTGGACATGATTGCCAGACGACAGGCCGGTCAGCTCCTCCATTTCGTCGGTGTCGAAATTGCTGACACCCCAGTGGCGTATCTTGCCGGCCTCCTTCAGCGCCTCGAAAGCCTCGACGGTTTCAGATAGAGGCACACTGCCCGGCCAGTGCAGGAGATAGAGATCGATGCGGTCGGTGCGCAGGCGCTTCAAGCTGTTTTCGCAGGCCCGCGCCACGCCGGCGCGCGAGGCATTGGACGGCAATACCTTGGAGACAAGAAAGAGTTCGTCGCGGCGCCCGGCAATGGCTTCCGCTACCACCTCCTCGGCGCCGCCGCTGGCATACATTTCAGCGGTGTCGATCAACGTGATGCCGAGGTCCAGCCCGAGCTTCAGGGCATTGACCTCGCCGGCGCGGCGGCGGGAATCCTCGCCCATCTTCCATGTGCCCTGTCCCAGCACCTGGACGGCCTCGCCCGAAGGCAGTGTGGTGGCTCTTATCGTCGATGGCATGTGGGCTCCTGGCGCCGTGTAATCGATGCGAATGGCATCACAAGCACGGAGAGAAATCCAGAATGAATCTCTCCGGCATGGCCGTTGCTGCCTTACTTCGCCGGATGGGCGGCGAGCCAGGCCTGCATCTTGGCGATCTCGGCTTCCTGCGCGGCGATGACATCTTCGGCCAGCTTGCGGATTTCGGGATCCTTGCCATTGGCGAGTTCCACCTTGGCCATGTCGATCGCGCCCCGATGATGCGGGATCATGCCGCGCACGAAATCGACATCGGCATTGCCGGAATATTCGATCATCATGTCGGTGTGCATCTTGTCCATCGCCGCCTTGTAGCCGTCGGTCGAAGGACCTTGCGCGCCCATCGCGCCCATGTCGTGTTTCATCTCTTCGGATTGCGCCGGGACGCTTTCGAGGAAAACGGCAAGCAGCATTCCCGCCGCCATCATCAAAAGCACGATCTTCTTAGCCAAGGTCATCCATGATCTCCTGTTGATTGATATTCGTATCTGGGGGCTTTGCTCAGAGTTTCAACGTCCGCAGCCGCAATGCGTTGGCGATGACCGAAACCGAAGACAGGCTCATGGCCGCCGCCGCCAGCATCGGCGACAAAAGCGTGCCGGTGAGCGGATAGAGCACGCCGGCGGCAACCGGCACGCCAAGCACATTGTAGAGGAAGGCGAAAAACAGATTCTGGCGGATGTTGCGGATCGTCCCCTGGGCGAGCGTTCGGGCCCTGACGATGCCGTTGAGATCGCCCTTGACCAGCGTAATGCCGGCGCTCTCGACAGCGACATCGGCGCCGGTGCCCATGGCGATGCCGACATCGGCGCTGGCCAGGGCCGGCGCATCGTTGACGCCGTCGCCGGCCATGGCTACGCCGGCACCTTTCGCACGCAACTCCTCGACAAGGGCTGCCTTTTGTTCCGGCAGCAGGCCGGCGCGCACCTCGTCAATGCCAAGGCTTTTGGCGATGGCGCGCGCCGTGCATTCATTGTCGCCGGTCGCTATGATGATCCGCAAGCCTCTGTCGTGCAGCGCCCTGATCGCCTCGGCTGTCGTTGCCTTGACCGGATCGGCGACCGCGACAATGCCGGCCAGTTTTTTGTCCACCGCAACGAACATCGCCGTCTTGCCTTCTGCCTGCAGCGCCTCGGCCCTGGCCGACAGGGAAGCGGTGTCGATGCCGACATCGGCCATCATGGCGGCGTTGCCGAGCGAAACCTTCCTGCCAGACACCGTGCCGGATACGCCCTTGCCGGTGACGGCGTCGAAGCCGCCGGCCTCAACGAGCGTCAGGCCGCGTTCGCCGGCGCCGCCGACAATGGCCTCGGCCAGCGGATGCTCCGAGCCTTTTTCCAGGCCGGCGGCGAGCGCCAGCAATACATTCTCAGACAGGCCTTCGGCAGCGACGACATCGGTCAAGCGAGGCTTGCCTTCGGTCAAGGTGCCGGTCTTGTCGACGATCAACGTGTCGACCGAAGCGAAGCGCTCAAGCGCGGCCGCGTCCTTGATCAGCACGCCCGCGTGCGCCCCGCGCCCGGTGGCGGTCATGATCGACATCGGCGTCGCCAGGCCGAGCGCGCAGGGGCAGGCGATGATCAGCACCGAGACCGCCGAGACGATGGCAAAGATCAAGCTGGGTTCGGGACCGAGGATCGCCCAGGCGGCAAAGGCCGCGAGCGCGACCAGCACGACGGCCGGCACGAAGTAGAAGGAGACGCGATCGGCCAGACCTTGAATCGGCGCGCGCGAACGCTGCGCCTTTGCGACCAGCTCGACGATGCGCGAAAGCGTCGTTTCGGAGCCGACCTTTTCGGCGCGCATGATCAGCGAACCGTTCTTGTTGAGCGTGCCGCCGGTCAAGGCATCGCCTTTCGTTTTTTCGACCGGCAGCGGCTCGCCCGAGATCATCGATTCGTCGATGGAGGAACGGCCTTCCGTTACGATGCCGTCGACCGGCACGGCGTCGCCTGGACGGAGGCGCAGGTGGTCGCCGGTCTTGACCGCATCGAGCGGCACGTCGGTGTCGGAGCCGTCCTCCCCGATCAGCCGTGCCGTCTTCGGCGCCAGGTCGAGCAGCGCACGGATGGCCGAGCCGGTCTTTTCGCGCGCCCGCAATTCGAGCACCTGACCGAGGAATACCAGCGCGACGATGACGGAAGCTGCCTCGAAATAGACCGGGACGGTGCCGCCATGGCCACGGAACTGATGCGGAAAGATGTTGGGAAACAGCGTGGCGACGACACTGTAGAGGTAGGCCGCACCCACACCGAGCGAGATCAGCGTCCACATGTTGGGGCTGCGGTTGACCAGCGACTCCCAGCCGCGGTGGAAGAAGGGGAAGGCCGCCCACAGCACCACTGGGCTCGCCAGCGCCAGTTCCAGCCACACCATCGTCCGCCCGTCGACAAACGCCTGGAACGTCAGGCCGAGCATCGGCGCCATGGCAACGATCAGCAGCGGCACGGACAGCACCGCGCTGACCCAGAACCGTCTGGTGAAGTCTACCAGTTCGGGGTTCGGGCCCTCATCGCCAGTGGGAACGCCCATCGGCTCAAGCGCCATGCCGCAGATCGGGCAGGAGCCGGGCTTGTCTCTTATCACTTCGGGGTGCATCGGGCAGGTGTATTGCGTGCCTTTCGGCACCGGCGACGCCGCCGGCCTGTCGCCGAGATATTTTTGTGGCTCGGCCTCGAACTTCGCCTGGCAGCCGGCCGAGCAGAAATAGAAACCCTGGCCTTCGTGGCGGAAAAAATGCCTGGCGGTAGCGCGGTCGACACTCATGCCACAGACGGGGTCGGTGGCGGTCAGGTATTTTTCGGGCCCGGCGACGAATTTCGTACGGCAACCCTCGCTGCAGAAGTGAAAGAGACGGCCGCCATGCTCGGCCGTCGGCTTGCCCGCGGCCGGATCGACGCTCATGCCGCAGACCGGATCGCGCACCACTGCTTCGGCGGCCGGCTCAGCAGCCTTTGCCGTACAGCAGTTGCCATCGGCCGCGTGCGCGTGGTGGTGATGCTCGGAATGCGCCATCGAAAAGTGCCTTATATCTGTCTGGGTGAGGAGGTAGTGCTTCCAGTAACTGGAAGGTCAAGGGGCGATTTCCACTTTTCGATCGTGGCCGTCATCGCGCACATCGAGGGAAAATCGCTTACGCAACTTTGTTCCCATGCTATGGACGCGCGTCCCACTGCATCGATCCCACCCAAATGAAATGCCTGATTATCAATCTCGATCGGTCCCGCGATCGCCTCGCCCATGTAACGGCGGAGTTCGCGCGCATCGGCATCGCCTTCGAGCGGGTCGCCGCCATCGATGCGCGAGATCGGCCGGATCTGGCCGAAATGCCGCAGGGCAAGAAGCATTTGCGCCTGGCCGACGCCGAGATTGCCTGCCTGCTCAGCCACCAACAGTGTTGGTCGACGATCGCTGCAGGTGAGGATGCTTACGCGGCGATTTTCGAGGACGATGTCGTTTTCCCGGACAAAGCCGGCGCTTTGCTTGCCGATGCGGGCTGGATTCCCGCCGATGCGGACATCGTCAAGTTGGAAACGTTCTTCAACCGGACCGTAATTTCACGCAAGCAAGTTGCCTGCGGCCACGGTTTTTCTGCGAGCAGACTGCACGGGCTCCATATCGGTACGGCGGGATACATCCTGTCCAGACAGGCCGCGCGGGACCTTCTTGCGGCAACGAATGAGATCAGCATTCCCGTCGATCACCTCATCTTCAATCCGCGTTTTGCTACCTCGTCCGACAAGGTCATTTACCAACTCGTCCCAGCATTGTGCCTGCAGGCACAATTCCTCGGCGACAGTCCGGTGAGATTGCCAAGCCTGCTCAAGCAGGAGCGAACAGAGGAATGGGTGGCAAGCGGGATAGGTAAACGGCGCCCCAGGCCAATCACCGCCAAGGTAAGGATCGAGACCAGGCGGTTGACGCGGCAGATCGCCGATCTCTTCCGGCTCCGGCGCGAGATGATCATCCCTTTCTGGTATCGCGGCCGACGCGTCCGTCCGCCCCATACACAGCGCCGTGAAAACGCGCTATAGACGCCGCGCAAAGGCGAGGCCCACCGGCAATCCATGGCAAAAATCTCCCTCAAGCTCGACGCGCTGATCGACAGCGAGGCTTTGCGCCGCGACATGACGGCGCTGATCTCGGCGGCCAGCGGCATCGAGCCCGGCGCGCGCGTCGGTGCGCTCCGGCTGCTGAAGGATCGGCTGACCGAGGGCCGCAAGGTTGCCGAGCGCATGCTGATGGACGATGGCAGCGGCACGGCCTGCGCCGCCCGGCTGTCGCATCTGATGGACGAGATCATCCGCGCCCTCTACGAGTTCGCCGCGACCCACGTCTACCGGGTGAAAAGCCCCTCGACCGCAGAGCGCATGGCGGTCGTCGCCGTCGGCGGCTATGGCCGCGGCACGCTGGCGCCGGGCTCCGACATCGACCTGTTGTTCCTGCTGCCCTACAAGCAGACGCCGTGGGGCGAACAGATCGTCGAATATATGCTCTATATGCTGTGGGACCTCGGGTTGAAGGTTGGCCACGCCACCCGCAACATCGACGAGTGTCTCAGGCTGTCGCGCAGCGATATCACCATCCGCACCACGATCCTGGAAGCGCGGTTCCTGTGGGGCGAACAGAAGCTCTTCGACGAATTGCTCGCTCGCTTCGACCATGAAGTGGTGCGCACCACCGGACCGGAATATGTGCAGGCCAAGCTCGCCGAACGCGACGATCGCCATGCCAAGGCCGGCGAAAGCCGCTATCTGGTCGAGCCCAACGTCAAGGACGGCAAGGGCGGCCTGCGCGATTTGCAGACGCTGTTCTGGATCGCCAAATACTTCTATCGCGTGCGCACCGGCGAGGAATTGGTCGAGAAAGGTGTCTTCACCGAGGCCGAGTACCGCGAATTCCAGAAGGCCGAAGACTTCCTGTGGGCGGTGCGCTGCCACATGCATTTCCTCACCGGCAAGCCAGAGGAACGGCTGCATTTCGATATCCAGCGCGAGATCGCCGAACGGCTGGGCTACACCACCCATCCCGGTCTGTCGGCGGTCGAGCGCTTCATGAAGCATTACTTCCTCGTCGCCAAGGATGTCGGCGACCTCACCCGCATCTTCTGCGCCGCGCTCGAGGAAGAGCAGGCCAAGCATGTGCCCGGCTTCAACCGCATCTTCCTCACCTTCCAGCGCCGCAAGCGCAAGCTGGCAGGCACGTCGGACTTCATTGTCGACAATCACCGCATCAACGTCGCCGACGACAGCGTGTTCGAGCGCGACCCGGTCAATCTGCTCAGGCTGTTCTGGTTCGCCGACAAGCACGGGCTGGAGTTCCATCCCGATGCGCTGAAGCTGCTCACCCGCTCGCTCGGTCTGGTCAACAAGTCGCTGCGGCGCGACGAGGAGGCCAACCGGCTGTTCCTCGACATCCTGACCTCGGACCGCAATGCCGAGCTTAATTTGCGGCGCATGAACGAGGCCGGCCTGCTCGGCAGGCTGATCCCCGATTTCGGCAGAATAGTCGCCATGATGCAGTTCTCGATGTACCACCACTATACGGTGGACGAGCACCTGATCCGCTGCATCGGCGTCTTGGCCGAGATCGAGCGCGGCGACGGCGAAAAGGTGCATCCGCTCTCGCACACGCTGATGCCGGGGCTAGAGAAGAGCCGCGAGGCGCTCTATGTCGCGGTGCTGCTGCACGACATCGCCAAGGGCCGGCCGGAGGATCACTCAGAGGCCGGCGCCCGGATCGCGCGCCGCATCTGCCCGCATATGGGGCTGTCGGCGGCCGACACCGAGACAGTCGCCTGGCTGGTCGAGAACCATCTGGTGATGTCGATGACGGCGCAGACGCGCGACCTCAACGACCGCAAGACGATCGAGGATTTCGCCTCGATCGTGCAATCGGTTGAGCGGCTAAAAATGCTGTTGATCCTGACCGTCTGCGACATCAGGGGTGTCGGGCCGGGCGTGTGGAACGGCTGGAAGGGCCAGCTCCTGCGCACGCTCTACTACGAGACCGAACTGCTTTTGACCGGCGGCTTCTCGGAAGTGTCGCGCGCCAAGCGGACGGCGGCGGCGCGCGAGCGGCTGGCCGAGGCGCTGGCCGATTGGCCGGACAAGGCCCGCAAGCGCTATGTCGGCCTGCATTACGAGAACTATCTGCTGACGGTCGACCTCCCCGATCAGCTGCGCCATGCCGAATTCATTCGCGAAGCCGACGCGGCAGGCAAGAAGCTCGCCACCGTGGTCAGGACCCACCAATTCGAGGCGGTGACCGAGATCACCGTGTTGGCGCAGGATCATCCGCGCCTGCTTTCGGTCATTGCCGGCGCCTGCGCGGGAGCCGGCGGCAACATCGTCGACGCGCAGATCTTCACCACGTCCGACGGCCGCGCGCTGGACATCATCCTGATCTCACGGGAATTCGACCGCGATGAGGATGAGCGCCGTCGCGCCGAGCGCGTCGGCCGGCTGATCGAGGACGTGCTGTCGGGCAAGAGCTGGCTGCCGGAGATGATCGAGAAGCGCACCCGGCCGCGGCGCGGCGCCAAGGTGTTCAAGATTCCGCCGCGCGCCGAAATCCGCAACACGCTGTCGAACCGGTTTTCGGTGATCGAGGTCGAGGGACTGGACCGGCCTGGGCTGTTGTCGGAAATCACCAGTGCGTTGTCCGATCTCTCGCTCGACATCGCCTCGGCTCACATCACCACCTTCGGCGAGAAGGTGATCGACACTTTCTATGTCACCGACCTTACGGGGCAGAAGATCGACAACCCGGCACGCACCGCCACCATCCACGCCAGGCTGATCGCGGCGCTTGAAGGCGTTGTCCCAGAGCGCGGCGGCAAGGCCAAGGCGGCGGCCGAGTGACCATCACTTTGTCCCAATCACCCCCTTTGTCCCAATCATCCCCTTTGTCCCAACCATCCAGGCAATCTCCCCGCGCATGAGCCTCGTCAAGAAATTCGCCACGGTTGCGTCCGGCACGCTGATGAGCCGCGCCCTTGGCTTTGGCCGCGAGATGCTGATGGCTGCCGCACTCGGCACCGGGCCGGTGGCGGACGCCTTCAACGCCGCCTTCCAGTTTCCAAACACGTTTCGCCGGCTGTTTGCCGAAGGCGCTTTCAACGCCGCCTTCGTGCCGCTGTTTGCCAAGGAGATCGAGACCCACGGCACCGACGGCGCCAAGCGCTTTTCGGAGGAAGTGTTCGGCGTCCTGTTCACCGCACTTCTGGCGCTGACCATCGTCATGGAATTGGCGATGCCGCTGATCGTGCGCTATCTCGTGGCGCCGGGCTTTGCCGACACGCCGGGCAAATTCGAGACGACCGTCCTGCTGGCGACGATCATGTTCCCGTATCTCATCTGCATGTCGCTCGCAGCGATGATGGCCGGCATGCTAAATTCGCTGCGCCGCTATTTCGCGGCTGCCGTGGCGCCGGCTTTCCTCAACATCATCCTGATCAGCGTGCTCGGCTACGCCTGGTACCACGGCATGGATGCCCGTGAGGTCGGTTTCAGCCTGTCCTGGGGCGTGCTGGCGGCGGGGCTGGTGCAGCTTGCCATCGTCTGGGTGGCGGTGCGCAATGCCGGCATCGCCATCGGCTTTCGCCGGCCGAAGATGACGCCCAACGTCAAGCGCCTGCTGATCCTGGCGCTGCCGGCGGCGATCACCGGCGGCATCACCCAGATCAACCAGCTGATCGGCACGGCGATCGCGTCGGCGCAGGACAGCGCCGTGTCCTCGCTTGCTTACGCCGACCGCATCTACCAGCTGCCGCTCGGCGTCGTCGGCGTTGCCGTCGCCATCGTGCTGTTGCCGGAGCTGTCGCGGGCGCTGAAATCGGGCAATCTGGTCGAGGCGGCCAATCTGCAGAACCGCTCGGTCGAGTTCACGCTGTTCATGACCTTGCCGGCGGCGGCGGCCCTTTGGGTAATGGCGGAGCCGATCGTGCGGCTGGTCTATGAGCGCGGCGCCTTCGCCGCCAACGGCTCGACGCCGACCGTGGCCGCGATCCTGGCGATTTTCGGCCTCGGCCTGCCGGCCTTCGTGCTGATCAAGGCCTTCACTCCCGGCTATTTCGCCCGCGAGGATACGCGCACGCCGATGATGTTCGCCGCCATTTCGGTCGGCGTGAACGTGATCACGGCACTGACGCTGTTCCCGAGCATGGGCGCGCCCGGCATTGCGGTGGCCTCGGCCGTGGCCGGCTGGGTCAACGCTGTGATGCTGCTCGCCGTGCTGATCCGACGCGGCCATTGGGGCCGCGACGTGCCATTGCTGAAGCGCATTCCGCGCCTGGTGCTGTCGGCTGCGGTGATGGCGGTGGCGCTCTATTTCGCCGAGCACTGGCTGGCCGTCAGGCTCGGCCCCGGCTCGCCACTGGTGATCAAGGCCGTGACGCTTCTCTCATTGGTAGCCGGCGGGGCGCTGCTCTACTTCGTCACGGCTTTCGCCACCGGCGGCGCCGATTTCGGAATGATCCGGCGCAATGTGAAACGCGGCTCGGGCAAGGCAGCGGCGCCAGCGCCAAAGGCCGATCTGGACGAATAGTCCGGGCGAGCTAACAGCAACATCGGTCTTGATCCTCTCCGCCCCTTCGTCCATAAGCGCGCCGTCGCCAGACTTTCGCCGCGCGTGGTTTCCAGCCGCGTGATTGGCTCCGAAAAGTCTGCAACTTTTCGGAATCACGCTTATACGGCCCTCCACAAGCCATGAGGAACCCATGACCGCCTTCAAACAGCTCGTCTTTTCCGGGGTACAGCCGACCGGCAATCTGCATCTCGGCAACTATCTCGGCGCCATCAAGAAATTCGTCGCCCTGCAGGACACGTCAGACTGCATCTATTGCGTCGTCGACCTGCATTCGCTGACGGCACAACTCGTCCATGACGACCTCGCCGACCAGACCCGCTCGATTACCGCGGCCTTCCTTGCCTCCGGCATCGACCCGAAGAAGCACATCGTCTTCAACCAGTCGCGGGTGATGCAGCATGCCGAGCTTGCCTGGATCTTCAATTGCGTGGCGCGCATCGGCTGGATGAACAAGATGACGCAGTTCAAGGACAAGGCCGGCAAGGACCGCGAGAACGCCTCGCTGGGCCTGCTTGCCTATCCCTCGCTGATGGCGGCCGACATCCTGCTCTACCGCGCCACCCATGTGCCGGTGGGCGAGGACCAAAAGCAGCATCTGGAGCTGACCCGCGACATCGCGCAAAAGTTCAATAATGATTTTTCGAGCCGCATCGCCAGTCTTGGCGTCGGCGTCGAGATGCAGGTCGGCGAAGAGACGGTAAACGGGTTCTTCCCGATAACCGAACCGGTGATCGGCGGGCCGGCGGCGCGCATCATGAGCCTGCGCGACGGTTCGAAGAAAATGTCGAAGTCGGACCCGTCCGACCTGTCGCGCATCAATTTGACCGACGATGCCGACACCATCTCGAAGAAGATCCGCAAGGCCAAGACCGACCCGGAAGCGTTGCCAAGCGAAGTCGACGGACTGGAAAGCCGCCCGGAAGCGGAAAACCTGGTCGGCATCTATGCCGGGCTGGCCGAGATGTCGAAGGCGGACGTGCTGAAGGAATTCGGCGGCCAGCAGTTTTCCGTGTTCAAGCCGGCGCTCGCCGACCTTGCCGTGGAAAAACTGGCGCCGATCGCCGGCGAGATGCGCCGTATCGAGGGAGACCGCGCCTATGTCGACGCGGTGCTGAGAGACGGCGGCGAACGCGCCGGCGCGCTGGCTGGGACCACCATGAAGACGGTACGCGACATTATCGGCCTGTTGCAGGGCTGATCCTACCGTCAGTGCACCGCACCATTCTGGCCCAAGGCCGGCGGCTTGCCGCCGGTCTGTCGCGGTGGCAGATTGCGGCCGAAACACCGAGTAGATAGACATGGTCTCCAAACGCCTCAGTCGCGAAGCCGGCCATCGCAGGAAATTCCTGACGATCATCGACGACACGCCCGAGTGCGAGCGCGCCGTCGCCTACGCCTCCAAGCGGGCGCAGAGCACCAACGGCACGCTGGTGCTGCTCTACATCATCACACCGGACGACTTTCAGCACTGGCTGGGCGTCGAGAAGATCATGCGCGAGGAAGCCAACGCCACGGCGCGCGCGGCACTCGACGGCTACGCCAACAAGGTGCGCCAGAAGCTCGGCATCGAGCCCGAGATGGTGGTGCGCGAAGGCAAGCCGACCGAAGAGATCCACAAGCTGATCGAGGAAGACCAGGACATCGCCATCCTGGTGCTGGCGGCAGGTGCCGGCAAGGAAGGACCCGGGCCGCTGGTCGGGGCTGTTGCCGGCAAGGGCGCCGCCTTCCCTATTCCCGTCACAGTGGTGCCGCAGAACCTTTCCGACGAGGAGATTGACAGCCTCGCGTAGAGAGTGATGCGGGAAAGTGTGAAGCGGTTCGGATAACATCACGATCCTGGATTTATAGCCCGCGCGGGATTCCTTCCCAGCCAGCAAAAACATTCCGCCAGCCAGCCATTTTGAGCGATGCGTTTCGCTTGAATGTACAGCCGATTGAGCCTATTTAGAACTATTCCAAACTAGCTGCCCGACTGGGGCACGGAGACGGCCATGTTCATCCAGACCGAATCGACGCCGAACCCGGCAACGCTGAAGTTCCTGCCCGGCAAGGAAGTGCTTGTCGAAGGCACCGCCGATTTCCGCGACGCCGACAGTGCAGCCAGCGCCTCGCCGCTGGCCGGCCGCCTGTTCGAGATCCCCGGCGTGACCGGCGTCTTCTTCGGCTATGACTTCATCACCGTGACCAAGGACGGCCCGGACTGGCAGCACCTGAAGCCGGCCATCCTCGGCGCCATCATGGAGCATTTCATGTCGGGCGCGCCCGTCATGGTCAACGCCGGCCCCGCCGCCGAGACCAGCCAGACCGGCGAATTCTACGACAAGGCCGATGAGCAACTGGTCATCACCATCAAGGAATTGCTCGACACCAGGGTGCGCCCGGCGGTTGCCCAGGATGGCGGCGACATCACCTTCCGCGGCTTCGAGAACGGCACCGTGTTCCTGCACATGAAGGGCGCCTGCGCCGGCTGCCCGTCCTCGACGGCGACGCTGAAGCACGGCATCCAGAACCTGCTCCGCCACTTCGTGCCGGAAGTACAGCAGGTCGAGCAGGTCTCCTAAGACCCCTTCACGCATTCGAGCGAGCAACAAAAAACCGGGCCAGATTGCCCGGTTTTCTGTTTTGGACGTCCGTTGTTGCCTAGACGGTCCGCGTACGAAGGGTAACGCCTATCTTGACCATGATCTTCCCGAAAACCGGTTCCACTTTTCGCTTTCGTGGACCTCGGTTCCGGATCAAGGTCCTACATCACGATGACCTTGGCGCCGACCGACGTGCGGTCGTAGAGGTCGATGATGTCCTGGTTCATCAGCCGGATGCAGCCTGACGACATCGCCTTGCCGATCGAATTCCATTCCGGACTGCCGTGCAGGCGGTAGCCCATGTCGCCGCCCTTGTTGAACAGATACATGGCGCGCGCGCCGAGCGGGTTCTTCAAGCCCGGCTCCATGCCGCTCGCGAACTTCGCGAGCTCCGGCTGGCGCTGGATCATCTGCCGCGGCGGCGTCCAGGTCGGCCATTCGCGCTTCAGCGCGATATGGGCGGTGCCGTGCCATTCAAAGCCTTCGCGGCCGACGCCGATGCCGTAGCGGATCGCCCGGCCGTCGCCTTCGACGAAGTAGAGAAACTTGTTCTGGGTATCGACGACGATGGTGCCCGGCTTTTCCGAGGTGTCGTAGTTCACCTCTTGCCGGTGGTACTTCAGCGGCACCCTCTCGATCGGGATGCGCGGCAGTTGGTAGCCTGCATCGTTCACCGAACCGTAGTTGTTGGTGAACAGTTGCGAGCCGATCGTGCTGCAACCCGAGATCGCGGCCGACAACGCAAGTGCGGCGACGATTGCAAATGACTTCATGCGCATGAAATGGTCCGATGCCCCGCCAAGATGTCGCGACACGTTACGGCCGCTTTTCCTGAAATCATTCATGCTGGCATTTGCTTTGCTTGCCAAGCGCGCGATGCCTATATGCAGGAGCTTACGTGCCGGTAAGCCGGCAACTATGGCATTTCGGCAACAGGACTCACGGGATTGTGAAGGAAAAACAATGGTCGGTCCTGTCGGATAGCCTAGAATCAGGGAACCACATCCAGGAATCACAATGAATGTAGGCGATGCCGCGGCGCGGTCCGGCCTGCCGGCCAAGACCATCCGCTACTATGAAGAGATCGGCCTGATCGCCCCGGCGCGCGCCGGCAATGGCTATCGCGATTATTCCAGCGACGACATCCATCGGCTGGCCTTCCTGCGCCGCGCTCGCAACCTCGGCTTTTCAATCGACGATTGCCGGCAGCTGATGGCGCTCTACCGGGACCGCAGCCGCGCCAGCCACGATGTGCGCGAGATTGCCGCCGCCCATGTGAGCGCCATCGAGGAAAAGGTGCGCGAGCTGCAGTCGATGCGCACGACCTTGCAGACGCTGATCCAGGCCTGCCATGGTGACGACCGGCCGGATTGCCCGATTTTGGATGACATTGCGGGGGCTGCGCAGGCCGCAGACAGGCGGGCCACGGTTTGAAGCACGGGCGCCGGGATAGACTGGGCGCCGGACGCGCAAGAAAAACCTCCAAAGGTCTATATCTCATTTGGCTAAAATTACGGAACGTCCAATGGACAAGAACGGAACCAAAGCGGTTACATCAGACCTTTGCGCTCACGACGTAAGACTTTAGTCCGGCCGATTTATAGCTAAGAACGGAAGTCGATCGGCACGACATAGGGCCGCTGCGGATCAATACCAGACTGCACCCAGACTAATATGGTGCGATCGCGGAAGACGCTCGGACCAAGCCGTCACCCAGGTTTGTCAACCGAATAATCGTCTGATGAGGCGCGCGGATGCTGGGGTCAAAATCCGAAAGCGACCGCCACCTTCAGACCGAACGAGTAAGAAGCAGACCTAGCTTGAGGTAGGTTCAAACTCTTCTCTGACTTCCTTCCAGAGCAAAAACTTGAATGGCCACGCTCTGAGATAGGGGATCAGCTTCTCTCGCGGCAGAGCCGCAAAAAGAAGGGTGGTCAGAACTGAAAACATACAGGACAGAAACGCCACAAAAGCTATCGGCATCATCAATACCGCAGTGAAGCCACCGACAATATGCGGCCAAGTACCCTTCTCAGCTACGATTCCCGCGCTAGCAAGAAGGCCAATCCCCAGCAAGATTAGGCCTATCGTGCCCAACGATACGAGCAGCGCGGTGAGTGCGGTTCTACGCTTCATATGCTTTGCCTCCCGGTAGCTTATCTCAAGCATAGCGGGGATCAATCCGCAGGGCGCGTTGTAAAGTATATAGTCGCCCTGCGAAAGGCGATTGTATGGTTGACAAACCCTTGCTCACGACCTTGGCCCTGCTAGTCTCGCGCTTGGGTTTGGGGGTCAAGACATGAATGCCGTTGAGTTTATCGACAAGGTTCTAACGCCGCTCGGTGGCGGGCTTGGGGTCCTGCTGGCATGCCGGTTTTCACCGCAACTTCGTGCGCAGGTCAGGCCTGGTCTGGAATTAGTGATGGCAGTTATTGTCGTGCTGATCCTGGGAGCCATCAAATGGCTCTAGGAGCTACCCAGCCGTAGGGAAGTTACCAATTTCGGAACCAAATTCCGCCTAACGCTTACGAGTCGTCGTTTCGTATACGGCTTGGTCATTTACAAGGTTTCGTATGCATCCGCCCTGATAGCCGCCAGTCGGAACGCGCTATACTGGTGCGGCGTGGCGTGCAACGGCTGTTGCGGGACATGGGCCCTCTGCATAACTGGCCCACGCTTGCCGCGGCGATAACAGGCCCTGACTGCCTCGATTTTTGATGATATGGCGGGCTTAGGCCGGGCGAAGACAAGGCCGCTTCGGGCAGTGACATAAGCGGCCGGACCTCGCTCATCCGAGACTTCAGGACCTTTTCGGCCATCCCGCTTCTCACAAACGCGGAGATGACACCGATCAGAGATTCGATCCAACGCAGTATTGTCCGCAGTACTTCCCATAGCGCCTGGCCCATGACGTGACATGCCTCTCGGATCATCAACCGTAGCAGGATTATATTCCTATCTGGCCGAATTTGTCAATCGGAGTTTGCCCAACATGGGTTCAAACCGTGAACAAAATCTGGCATGGTGGGTGCCATGCCGATCATTTCGCCGATTCCCCTCAATCCCCTCATCGACGGCCGCCAGTCGGAACGCGCCATGCTGGTGCGGCGCGGCGTGCAGAGGCTGTTGATGCAAATGGGCATGCATGTGCTGCCCGAACTGTCGCTGGCCACCGGGCGGCGCGCCGACCTTGTGGCGCTGACCCGGCAGGGCGATATCTGGATCATCGAGGTCAAATCCTCGATCGAGGATTTCCGCGTCGACCGCAAATGGCCTGACTACCGGCTGCACTCCGACCGCTTCTTCTTCGCCACCCATCCGGGCGTGCCATCGGAGATCTTCCCCGAGGAATGCGGCTTCATCCTCTCCGACGGCTACGGCGCCGAGATTCTGCGCGATGCGCCCGAGCACCGGATGGCGGCGGCAACGCGCAAGGCGCTGATGCTGCGCATCGCACGGGCGGGTGCGGCGCGGCTGCTGGCGGCGGAACTGGCGGGTGTGGCGGTGCCGGCGCTGGCGGGGGAGAGCGAGTAGACGAAGCTCAAGTTCCTCGCCCCGCTTTGCGGGGGCGAGGAACCCAAGAACACCTACTCCACCACCTCCTCCACCCCTGCCGCCGGCGCCATCAGGAGCACGGCGGCACCCAGCAGCGCTGCAACGAAGGACCCCGCCAGGATGCCGACCTTGACGGCGTCCTGCAGCCACATGTCGTTGGCGAAGGCGAGCAGGCCGATGAACAGGCTCATGGTGAAGCCGATGCCGCAGAGCAGCGAAATGCCGATCATGTGCAGCCAGCCGGCATTGACCGGCAGGTCGGCGAAGCCGAGCCGGATCGCCAGCGCCGAGGAGCCGAAGACGCCGGCCAGCTTGCCCAGCACCAGGCCGGCGGCAACGCCGAGCGTCAGCGGCTCGACCAGGGCAGAGGCGCTGAGGCCGGCCAGCGACACGCCGGCATTGGCAAAGCCGAAAATCGGGATGACGAAGAACGGCACGATCTTGTGCAGGCCGTGCTCCAACCGGTGCAGCGGCGAATGGTCGAGATCGTGCCCGCTGCCGGGAGAAGTTTTCAGCGGAATGGTGAGCGCCACCGCCACGCCGGCCAGCGTCGCATGCACACCCGATTTCAGCACGAGCACCCACAGCACGGCGCCGAGCACGAGGTAGGGCGTCAGCCTCGTCACCCGCATGCGGTTGAGCACGATGAGCACCGCGATGACGGCGAAGGCCGCACCGAGATAGGCCAGCGACAGGCCGCTTGTGTAGAAGATGGCGATGATGATGACGGCGCCGAGATCGTCGATGATGGCGAGCGCGGTGAGAAAGATCTTGAGCGACGCCGGCACGCGGTTGCCGAGCAGCGACAGTACGCCGAGCGCAAAGGCGATGTCGGTGGCGGTCGGGATCGCCCAGCCGGAGAGCGCGGCGGCGTTGTTGCGGTTGATGGCGACATAGACGAGTGCGGGAACCAGCATGCCGCCGGCGGCAGCGACGCCCGGCAGCACGCGGCGCGGCCAGGTCGAGAGCTGACCGTCGAGCATCTCGCGCTTGATCTCGAGGCCGACCAGCAGGAAGAACACCGCCATCAGCCCATCATTGATCCAGTGCGACACGCTGAGCGGGCCGAGATAGGCGTGGAGAGCGGCGAAATAGGTTTCGGCCAATGGTGAATTGGCGACGATCAGCGCAAGGGCTGCCGCAACCATCAGGATGATGCCGCCCGCCGCCTCGCCGTCGAGGAATTCGCGAAGGATGGATTTCGGCTGCTTGTCGCGCATGTGTGCTCCGTTGCCGGGTTTTCCGGCGGCGTTATTGCCGATGATGGGCAAAGGTCGATGGCACGGCAAGCGCAACTGTTTCCAGCGTTGGCGCCGCCCCTCATTGTCCTGCCGGACGCTCGTCATTCGAAAAGCCAAGCAGTTGGCTTTTCGTCCGCTTCGCGGACCATTCCTCAACTCCCCACATAGCGACGGGGAGAAAGAGGCAGCTTCAGCCTCGCCGTCGTCTCCTGCAACGCCGGCGATTGGCGAAACCGGCGATGAGAGCTGTCCAGCCGATAGATGGGTAACACTTTGAACCGGATACATAGGTGACACTTCTCTCCCCCTATGCGTCCGCCGCAGCGCCAAGCGGATTGGTTGGCGCGGCGCTGCGGCGGACAAGCTTCATGTGCCGTGTGTCGATGATGCCGAGCGGGTGGGCATGGAATGAGAGTGTCCATTGTCCGTCTTCGGTCTCCAACGCAGCGACCGGTTCGCCCGCCAGCGCTTGCGAGACATATATGAAGCCGCCATTCCATCGGATCTCGCCATTGTGGCGCACGCGGCGGACCGAGGCCTCGGCCGGATAGACGGGCTCGGGTGGTGTCCTGGGCATGGCGCGCTGTGAGGACCGGTAGTGCTGGGCGGGCGTATCCATGCCCAGCGCCTCATGGGGACGTTCCTCATTGTAGCTGTGGCGGAAGGTCTCGAAGGCCTGGCCCTGTGCCGTTCGGTCGGCTTCCGGTGCCTCGGCCATCGGCAGCATGGTCAGGTGAAAGCGCTCGTGACGTCCGTTCTGCTGTGGCCTGCCGGGTGCGATCCGCTCCAGGGTGATGCCGAGCTTGATGAAGCGCACGACAAGCGGCGTCAGCCCGGTGACGCCGGCCGATGCGAAGGGCGGGCCATTGTCGCTTCTGAAGCGATCCGGCAGGCCATGCTCTTCAAACAGCCGTTCGAACACCGGCCAGGCTTCGCTATCGGCCGTCGACCCCGTCGCTTCGAGCGCCAGAAGATAGCGGCTCGACGCATCCATCACCGTCAAGGGTTCGCAACGCCAGCCGTCGCGGGTCCGGAACCAGCCCTTGTGATCGCCAGTCCACACCGCGTTCGGTTCTTGCGGCTGTGGCCAGGGTCCATTGCCGCAGGCCCGCAGGCGGGGTCGCTTGCGGGCGCGGACAAGCCCATGCCGCGCAAGGATCGCGCCGACCGTCGAGGCTGAAGGCCACATGAACTCGGGAGCCGTGCGCCTGAGCCGTGCCACGATCTTCTTTGGACCCCAGAGCGGATGCAGCTCCTTGGCCGCCACAATCCGCTCAACCAGATCCTGAGCTGTCGCACGGCCATGATTGAGCGGGGCTCGCGGCAGGTCGTGCAAACCCTCAGGCCCAAACGTCCGATAGCGTCCTAGCCATTTGTAGCCGTTCTTGCGTGAGATCCCGTAGGCCGCACAAAGCGCAACCATCGTCTCATCCCCAGAAAGACACTCCACAACAAACCGTAGCCGCTCGTCCATGATGCCAGTCTCTCGCCAAACCATCGCCGGTCCTCCGGCGGACAAGAAAACTGTCACCCATGCTATCGGTCCATTCTGTTACCTATCTATCCGGTTCGGACAGAGCGCCCCTCTCCCCGTCTCTATACGGGGAGAGGATGCCGGCAGGCAGGTGAGGGGCAGCGCTGAGGTTCGGCAATTGGCGGCCGGCGCCGGAACCTCAGCGTGGTGCGCGCTTGGCGAGTATGCGCTGCAGCGTGCGGCGATGCATGTTGAGCCGGCGCGCGGTTTCCGACACGTTGCGGTCGCACATTTCGTAGACGCGCTGGATGTGTTCCCAGCGCACGCGGTCGGCCGACATCGGATTTTCCGGGGGGGCGGCGCGCTCGCCGGCGGTGCGGGTGAGCGCTGCAAACACGTCGTCGGCGTCAGCCGGCTTCGACAGATAGTCGATGGCGCCGAGCTTCACCGCGGTCACCGCGGTGGCGATGTTGCCGTAGCCGGTGAGGATGACGGTGCGGGCATCGTCGCGCTTCTCGCGGATGGCGGCGACGACGTCGAGGCCGTTGCCGTCGCCAAGCCGCATGTCGACCACCGCATAGGCCGGCGGGTGGGCGCGCGCCTTGGCCACCGCCTCCTCGACGCTCTCGGCCGTCTCGACCACGAAACCCCTGGTTTCCATGGCGCGGGCCAGCCGCGTCAGGAACGGCTTGTCGTCGTCAACGATGAGCAGCGAGGTGTCCTCGCCTTCAACCATTGCGCCAATTGCTTCTTCGCCAGTCATTATCTTAAAAAATCCTGCTGCCTTTAATTTTACGCAGATATAGTTCCTGAACGCCATTGTCCAATTTTGCCGCCTCCGCCAAGGCTTTTACGCGGTGTCGAACATCGAGATCCCCACCGATTCCGGGTTGAGGAAGACGGTGCGGGGCCACGATATCTGCACGATGGCGCCTTCGCCCAGTCCGCTCGAATTGCGGAAATCGAGCGTGGCGCCGGAGCGTTCGAGCAAGGTCTTGGCTATGAACAGCCCGAGACCCAGGCCACCGCCGGCCTCGTTGCCCTGGCGCGTCGACATATAGGGCTCGCCGATGCGGTCGATGATTTCGGGCGGAAAGCCCGGCCCGTCATCGATGATCGAGAAGGTGACGTCGAGTTCGTCCCAGCTCCATCGCACCGTCACACTGTTGCGGGCGAAGTCGACGGCGTTCTCGACCAGATTGCCGAGGCCGTAGATGACGCCGGGGTTGCGTCGTCCCACCGGTTCGGGGCCGACGCGCTCGCCCGGCCGAAGCTTGATCGAGATGCCGAAATCGCGGTGCGGCGCCGTCACCTCCTCGACCAGCGAGGTCAGCGGCAGACGCGACAGATGCGCCTCACCCTCGGAGGACAGGCTGGTCAGCCGCTTAAGGATCTCGCGGCAGCGCTCGCTCTGCGACCGCAACAGCTTCACATCCTCACCATATTTCGGATCGTTACCCAGCGCCTTCTCCATTTCCTTGGAGACAAGGGCGATGGTGGCGAGCGGCGTGCCGAGTTCGTGCGCGGCGGCGGCGGCGAGGCCATCGAGCGCCGACAGATGCTGCTCGCGCTGCAACACCAGTTCGGTGGCGGCAAGCGCATTGGCGAGCAGGCGGGCTTCCTCGGCGACGCGGAAGGCATAGATGGCGGTGAAGGCGATCGAGGAAAACACCGCCATCCATATGCCGGCGACATAGATGAACGGCATGGGCAGCGGCGCGCCCTCATACCATGGCAGCGGCTGGTGGAAGAAGACCAGCAACGTGGCCGCCGCCATGACCAGCGCGCCGAGCACCGCAGTCAGCCGCAGCGGCAGCGACGCCGCCGAGATGACGACGGGCACGGTCATCAGCACCGAGAACGGGTTGGTGAGGCCGCCAGTCAAATAGAGCAGGCCGGCAAGCTGCAGGCTGTCGAAGGTCAGGATGAAAAAGGCTGAGAACGGGGTCAGCCGGTGCGCTGCCGGATAGCGGAAGGTCAGCACCAGGTTGAGCCAGGCCGAGCAGGCGACCAGCGCGAAGCAGAGGCTGACCGGCAGCGGGAATTTGAGCCCATAGGCGACGACCAGCACCGCCAGGCTCTGGCCCACGATGGCCAGCCAGCGCAGCCGGATCAGCGTGTTGAGGCGCAGCCGCTGGCTTTGCTGGAAGTCTGGCGCGTGCACGATGTTGATCATGGCCAAGGATTATAGCCGGGAAAGGACGAGCGCTAGGTCCCTCGCGGTTTGGCGCGGGCGGTGGCTGCAGCGAGCAGCGGATTTTCGGGCCAGACATGGCGGGGATAGCGGCCGCGCATGTCGGTGCGCACATCGGCCCAGGAGCCGCGCCAGAAGCCGGGCAGGTCGCGCGTCGTCTGGATCAGCCGGTGCGCCGGCGACAACAGCTCGAGCGTCAGCGGCACGGTGCCGTTGGCGATTGCCGGATGGCGGTCAAGGCCGAACAGTTCCTGCACGCGGATCGCCAGCACCGGCCATTCGCCGTCATAGCGGATCGGCACATGGCTGCCGGACGGCGCGTCGAAATGGGTCGGCGCCAGTGTGCCGATCTTGCGCTGCAAATCATGCGGCACCAGCGCCATCAGGCCCGACGACAGCGTGCCGGGGTCGATGGCGGCGAAGGACGCCTTGCCCGACAGGAACGGCAGCAGCCAGTCGTCGAGGCGTTCGAGCAGGGCGGCTTCCGAAACATCGGGCCAGGGCGCGCCGAGGCCGCGATGCAGCCAGCCTAGGCGCTGGCGCAGCGTCTCGCCGTCCTTGCCCCATTCCAGCAGCGACAGGCCGTGCTCGCGCAAGGCATCCAGGATGGCGCGGTCGGCGTCTGTTCCAGTTGGTGCGGGCAGCATGCGCTCCGACAAAGTGATGGCGCCGAGCCTGGCGGTCTCGCGCACGCGCACCGCGCGCCGCTCGCGGTCGAAGCTTGTCTCGCGGCGCGTCTCGATCCTGTCGGAGAGTGCGGCGCGGATGTCGGCCTCGTCAACGGCTGCCGCCGCCGTGATGCGGGCATTTTGCGCCTTACCATGCAGATCGGCGACGACCAGCCAGGTCTCACCGGCCAGCGGATCGGCGGCGTCGAGCATGGCGCCGGAGCCGTTGGCGAGCACGAAACGCCCGCGCTCGCCCCGCGCTCTGGCGACACGGTCCGGCCAGGCGTGGATGAGGAGAAGACCGGCAGAAGCGGCTTCGCTGCTCTTGGAGCCGCCCGCCTGCTTCCCCAATCGCCCGGCAAGCTGCCTTGCCGCAACGGCGCGCGGCGACTTTTCGGTGCGGAAGCGCATCAGGCGCCATTCGAGGTCGGCGCCGTCGCCGCCGAGACCACGCTCGGTGAGCAGGACGGCTAGCATCGCAGCTTCGAGCGCGTGGCCGCCGCCAGCGGCTTCAGCGACCATGTGTGCGAGGCGCACGGGCAGCGCCAGCTTGCGCATCGCGCCGCCCGCCTCCGTCAGCCGGCCGGCCGCGTCGATGGCGTGCAGCGCCAGGAGCAGGGCCTGCGCCTCGTTGAGCGCGGGAATGGGCGGCGGATCGAGGAAGGACAGGCTTGCGGGATCGGCGACGCCGAAGGCGGCGCAATCGAGCAGCAGGGCGGACAGGTCGGCTTCGAGAATCTCGGGTGGGGTGAAGGCGGGAAGGGCCGCCGTCTGCTCGGCCCGCCAGAGGCGGATGGCGACGCCTGGCTGTGTACGCCCGGCGCGGCCGGCGCGCTGATCGGCGGACGCCCTGGAAACGCGCACCGTCTCCAGCCGGGTCAGACCGCTTGCCGGCTCGTAGCGCGGCAGCCTCGACAGGCCGGAATCGATGACGACGCGCACGCCGTCGATGGTGATCGAGGTCTCGGCGATCGACGTCGCCAGCACCACCTTGCGGCGGCCCGGCAGCGCCGGTTTGATGGCGGCATCCTGCGCCCTGTTGTCGAGCTGGCCGTAGAGCGGCACGATGTCGGTGTCGGCGCCGAGCCGGCCCTGCAGCCGCTCGGCGGTGCGCTCGATCTCGCGCTGTCCCGGCAGGAAGGCGAGCACGCTGCCGCTCTCGCCGGCAAGAGCGGAGCGGATCGCCTTGGCCATGGCGTCTTCGATGGGAACGCCGGCTGGCCGCTCGTCGTATCTGACATCTACTGGGAACGCACGGCCTTGGCTTTCGATCACCGGGGCGCCGGACAGGAGTTTCGCGACGCGCGCGCCATCGAGCGTTGCCGACATCACCAGCAGCCGCAAATCCGGCCGCAGCGCGCCCTGCACGTCGAGCGCCAGCGCCAGGCCGAAATCGCCGTCGAGCGAGCGCTCGTGGAATTCGTCGAAAATCACCGCCGAGACGCCGGGCAGCTCGGGATCGTCTAGGATCATGCGCGCCAGGACGCCTTCGGTGACGACCAGGATTTTTGTCCGGGCCGATGTGCGGTTTTCCATGCGCATGGCATAGCCGACAGTGGCGCCGGGCTCTTCATCAAGCAATTGGGCCATGCGGCGGGCGGCGGCGCGGGCGGCGAGCCGGCGCGGTTCGAGCAGGACGATCTTGCCGGCGACCAGCCAGGGCGCATCGAGCAGCGCCAGCGGCACCAGCGTCGTCTTGCCGGCGCCGGGCGGCGCCACCAGGACGGCGCTGTTCTGCCTAGTCAGCGCTTCGCCAAGCGCCGGCAGCACGGCGGTAACAGGAAGCTCCGGCAGGGTTCTTTTGCTCATCGTCTCAACGGTATGCAGCCAGGTGACCGCATATCAGCCGCGGATGCCGCCGCGCAACCTCGCGCGTTGCGGCCAGTTCAAAGCCTCGTGCGCGCAAACGGGTTCCAGCGCACCGTGCCCAGCCGCACCTCCTCGCGCACCATGGTGAGCAGGCCGGACGCGCCAACGACGGCCAAGCCGACCAGCGATATCCAGTCCGGATACTCCTGGAAGAACAACGCACCGAGGATCACCGCCCAGACGATCTGCGAATAATGCGTCGGCGCGATGCGGTTGGCCGGTGCGTATTTGGCGGCCAGCAACTGCAGCAATTGGCCGCCGGCGGTAAAGGCGCCGCCCAGCACCAGCCACAGCAGCTGCATGGCGTTGGGGAGGGTGAACGATGTGGCGATGGTGCCGGCCCCGTTGAACAGCAGCCCGTAACCGATGAGCACGCCGAGCATGGTGGTGCGCTTTTCCTGCTGGGCGAGCGACCGCATCAGGATGACGCTGGCCGCGGCAAGGAAGGCCACCGTGAAGGCGGCAAGGTGTCCGAGATGCAACTCGCGAAAACCTGGCCGCACCACCAGCATGACACCTGCAAAGCCGGCAACCACCGCCAGCCAGCGCCATGGACCGACCTTTTCTTTCAGGATGACGGTCGAGAGAATGGTAACGCAAAGCGGCGCCAGGAAGATCAGTGCATAGGTCTCGGCCAGCGGAATGGTGGTGAAGGCGTAGACGCTGAGCACGCCCGAGGCGATGCCGGCCCAGGCGCGGGCCTGCACCGCCCATGGCCGCCCGGTGCGCCAGAAGTCGCGCCAGCGCTCATCGACTGGGCGGCTGAAAAACAGGAAGCAGCCGGCAAACAGCGTGATGAAGAAGCCGATCTCGAAGACGGTGAACTGTCCGCCAAGGCTCTTGATAACGGCATCGCTGCACGAATAGCTTGCATAGGCGATGAGGGCGAGCAGGATTCCGTTCGTCACGTTTTTCCATTTCCGGGGAGAGTGCAGTGAAGGTATTGGCGCTCGGCGCGCATCCCGACGACATCGAGATATTCATGTTCGGTACGCTGGCTGCCTATGCCACGCAAGGCGCAGAACTGACTTTTGCCGTGGCCACGGATGGCGCCAGGGGCGGCATGGGCGACCCGAGCGTTTTGGCTCGTGTCCGCCGCGACGAGGCGGCGGCCGCTGCGGCGCTGCTCGGCGCAACCCTTCGCTTTCTCGACTTTCCCGACGGCGAACTGGTGGCTGATGCGGCACTGATCGCTTCGCTGAAAGCGCTGATACGCGAGACCGCGGCGGATCTGGTTATCACGCATGCCCCCAACGACTATCACGCCGACCATCGTGCTTTGTCGGACGGCGTGCGCATCGCGGCCTCGTTCGGCGTCCCCGTGCTGCATGCCGACACGATGGGCGGCACCGGCTTTGCGCCGACGCATTACGTCGACATTTCCGCCTACGGCGATATCAAGACGCAGGCGATCCGAGCGCACCAATCGCAGTGGCCGGAGCAATATGTCGACAGAGCGCGCGTTCAGAATGAGTTTCGCGCCGGGCAATGCAACAGCGTTCCCGGCTCCCTGGCCGAGGCCTTCCGATTCGAGCCGACATTTCCCTTCGCCGACATCCGCGCGCTGCTGCCGCCCGCGCCCCCTGTCCGGCCGGTGACGCCGCAGACGAAAATTATAGGCGACCCCGGCTAAGCAACTTCCGGGCGAGCCGTCCGGCAAATCATTTCCCAACGATTTCAATCGCCGTTTGGCCATGTTGCGGCGCAGCGACGAATTCGCTTGCCTTGTTTAGTAAAAATTGCATTATTAAACAAATTACTAAACATCTGCGGCGCACCGCGCCGCCCTGGCGACGCATAGCGCGCCGTGTTTAGCCCCTCGGAGGAGCGAGGGTTGAGGGGTTCTTGAAACGGCCATCCGGGCGCGTTTCGCAAATGGGAGGAAGGCATGAAATCGAGCTTGAAACTGGCGTTGGGGCTGGCTTCGGCGATTACCGCGTCGACAGCCGTCTCGAACGCCGCGCACGCTGAAGACCTGACGCTTTGCTGGGCCGCCTGGGATCCGGCAAACGCGCTGGTCGAACTGTCCAAGGATTTTACCAAGGAAACCGGCATCGGCATGAAATTCGAATTCGTGCCGTGGACCAACTATGCCGACCGCTTCCTCAACGAGCTCAACTCGCACGGCAAACTGTGCGACCTGATCATCGGCGACAGCCAGTGGATCGGCGGCTCGGCCGAGAACGGCCACTACGTCAAGCTGAACGACTTCTTCGACAAGGAGAAGATCAGCATGGACGACTTCGTGCCGGCAACAGTCGTCGGCTATTCCGAATGGCCGAAGAACACGCCGAACTACTGGGCGCTGCCGGCCATGGGCGACGTCGTCGGCTGGACCTACCGTAAGGATTGGTTCTCCAAGCCGGAGCTGCAGAAGGAATTCAAGGAAAAATATGGCTGGGATCTCGGCCCGCCGACCACCTTCGACCAACTGAAGCAGGTCGCCGAGTTCTTCCAGAAGCGCGAGATCGACGGCAAGACCGTCTATGGCGCTTCGATCTACACCGAGCGTGGCTCGGAAGGCATCACCATGGGCGCCATGGACGTGCTCTACAGCTACGGCTTCCAGTATGAAAACCCCAAGAAGCCCTACGAGATGGAAGGCTTCGTCAATTCGCCAGACGCGGTCAAAGGCCTGGAGTTCTACAAGTCGCTCTACGATTGCTGCACGCCTCCGGGTGCCTCGAACAGCTATATGGGCGAAGGCGTCGACGCCTTCAAATCCGGTCAGGTGGCCATGCACATGAACTTCGCCTTCACCTGGCCCGGCCTGCAGAAGGACGAGAATGTCGGCGGTGACAAGATCGGCTACTTCGTCAATCCGAAGGGTCCCGGCAGCGCCCAGTTTGCGCAGCTTGGCGGCCAGGGCATTTCGGTCGTGTCCTATTCAGACAAGCAGGAATCGGCGCTGAAATACATCAAGTGGTTCGCCAACAAGGATGTGCAGGCCAAATGGTGGTCGCTCGGCGGCTATTCCTGCCTGAACGCGGTGGTCAAGGACCCGGCCTTCCCGTCCAGCCAGCCCTATGCACAGACCTTCCTCGACTCGATGGCGATCGTGAAGGACTTCTGGGCCGAGCCGAGCTACGCACCGCTGCTGCAGGCGTCGCAGAAGCGCTTCCACGACTATGTCGTTGCCGGCCAGGGTTCGGCCAAGGACGCGCTTGACGGCCTGGTCAAGGACTGGACGCAAGTGTTCCAGGACGACGGCAAGATGTAACCGGACCAACGGCTCCTCCCGAGCCTGACCCCAGAGGCGGATGATTTTCAGGCCGAATCGATCAGAAATCATCCGCCTCAGGGCTAAAAAGAGAGAGAGCATGATGTCGTCCGAAAACCGCTTCACACTTTTCGGCATCATGCTCTTGGTCCCGTGCTGCCCTTGGCACGGGACGCAGTTCAGATAAATTCCAGTGTCGAGACTTGACGTGACCGAAGCAGGACTCACCATGCTCAATCGGACTGCGGACAACGTTGCCCGGGCGACCCCGGAGCCGTTGGCCCGCAAGGTCCGGGGCATCAGCGACAAGGACCTCGCCTGGCTGTTCATCTCGCCGACGATCCTGTTGCTCTTGGCCATCAACATCTTCCCGCTGTTCTGGGCGATCTACCTGTCCTTCACCAACTTCCGGGCGAACCGCCCGAACGAGGTGGTGAAGAACCTCGGCTTCGCCAACTACCAGCGCATCCTCGGCGACCAGGACATCTGGATCGCCATGCAGACGACGGCGCATTTCGTGTTCTGGACGATCCTGCTGCAGACGCTGATCGGTTTCACGCTGGCATGGCTGATCGACAGGAAGTTTCGCGGCCACGCCTTCTGGACGACCATCATCCTGGTGCCGATGATGCTGTCGCCGGCGGTGGTCGGCAATTTCTGGCGTTTCCTCTACGAGCCGCAGATCGGCCTGTTCGCCTACGCCATCTCGTTCGTCACCCGGATACCACCGACCGACATCCAGATGCTGTCCAACGTGTCGCTGGCGCCGTGGTCGATCATCATCGTCGACACCTGGATGTGGACGCCCTATGTCATGCTGATCTGTCTCGCCGGCCTGCGCTCCATCCCCGAATACATCTATGAAGCCGCCGAGGTCGACCGCGCGTCCAACTGGCGGCAGTTCTGGTCGATCACGCTGCCCATGGCGCTGCCCTTCATCATGCTGGCGGTGCTGTTTCGCGGCATCGAGAACTTCAAGATGTTCGACATGGTCAACCTGCTGACCGGTGGCGGGCCGGGCTCGACCACCGAGGTCGCCTCGATCACGCTGAAGCGGCAGGCCTTCGAGAGCTGGCGCACCGGATATTCCTCGGCCTTCGCCATCATCCTGTTCGTCGCGGTGTTTGGGCTGGCCAACATCTACGTCAAGGCGCTGAACAAGGTGAAGCAGAGATGAGCCTGACCACCGCCCACTCCGTCGTCGCCCCCTCGGCCAATTCGAAGCGGATCGCCGGCACGATCATCGTGCTCTACGCGCTGATCTCGATCGTGCCGTTGCTGTGGATCTTCGCCACCAGCTTCAAGACGCCGCCGGATTCGATCGCCTATCCGCCCAAGATTCTGTTCCAGCCGAGCATCGAGGGCTATTGCAACCTGTTCACGACGCGCACCAGGCAAACGCCCGACTACATCAACTCGCTCGGACCCGCGACCGGTTTCTGCGACGAGACCTCGCGCAAGCGCAACATGGTGATTGCCGGCCCGTCCAACTTCCTGCCGCGCTTCGTCAACTCACTGATCATCGCCTTCGGTTCCACCTTCTGCGCCGTATTCCTCGGCACGCTCTCGGCCTACGGTTTCTCGCGCTTCAAGGTGCCGCTGGCCGATGACCTTCTGTTCTTCGTCCTGTCGACGCGCTTCATGCCACCGATCGCGGTCGCCATTCCCATCTACCTGATGTACCGCGAGCTCGGCCTGTCCGACACCGCGCTCGGCATGATCCTGCTCTACACCGCGGTCAACGTGTCGCTCGCGGTGTGGCTGCTGAAAGGCTTCATCGACGAGATCCCGCGCGAGTATGAAGAAGCGGCGATGATCGACGGCTATACCAGGCTGCAGGCCTTCTGGCGCACCGTGCTGCCGCAAGCGACCACCGGCATCGCCGCGACCGCCATCTTCTGCCTGATCTTTGCCTGGAACGAATATGCATTCGCGGCCCTGCTGACCTCCGGCACGGCGCAGACCGCACCGCCCTTCATCCCGACCATTATCGGTGAAGGCGGCCAGGACTGGCCGGCGGTGGCGGCGGGCACGACGATCTTCCTGGTGCCGATCCTGGTCTTCACCATCCTGCTACGCAAGCAGTTGCTGCGCGGCATCACTTTCGGCGCGGTTCGCAAATGAGTGGTGTGCCAGGTCGACCCCCACTCCGTCGAGCTTCGCTCGACACCTCCCCCCCGATCGACGGGGGAGAGGAAGGGCGCGAACTTCATTCAACCAGACTCCCTTCCTCTCCCTCCGGAGGGGGGAGAGGTGGCGCTGCGAAGCAGCGACGGAGTGGGGGAACCACCTGGCAACCGTCTCGCCCCGTTGCCGGGCAGAAGGAAGGAAGCTGCGCATGACGCGCCCAGCCATCTCCAAAAAGTCATCCTGGCCTCGCTGGGCCCGGCGCGGCCTGATGGAAAACATCGCCACGACGCTGATCGCCATTGGATTCCTGATGCTGTTCCAGCCCTTCGCGCTGGCGCTCTACACCTACTCCTTCATCACCATGCTCGCCGGCACGGTGATGTTCATCATCGTCTCGAAGTTCCCGGAATAATCATGGCCGAAATCCGCGTCCAACATTTGAGAAAGGCCTTCGGCGATTTCGTCGCGGTGCAGGATTCCAGCTTCGTCGTCGAAGATGGTGAGTTCTTCGTCATGCTTGGTCCCTCGGGCTGCGGCAAGACGACGACGCTGCGCATGGTCGCCGGCCTCGAATTGCCGACCGGCGGCCAGATCCTGCTCGGCGGCGAGGACGTCACCATGCGCCGGGCGCGCGAACGCGACATCGCCTTCGTCTTCCAGCTGTTCGCGCTCTATCCGCATATGAACGTGCGCAAGAACATCGGCTTCCCGCTTCTCGCGCAAGGCATGCCCTCGGCCGAGATTCGAAGCCGTGTCGAGGAAACGGCGAAGCTGCTGCGCATCGACCATCTGCTCAACAAATCGGTCTCGGGCCTTGCCGGCGGTGACCGCCAGCGCGTGGCGCTCGGTCGCGCCATCGTGCGACGGCCAAAATGCTTCCTGATGGACGAGCCGCTCGGCACGCTCGACACCGAATTCCGCGATCTGATGGTGCATGAGCTGCGCGAGCTGCACAACCGCATCCACGCCACCACCGTCTATGTCACGCACGACCAGATGGAAGCGATGTCGATGGCCGACAAGATCGCCGTGATGAACCATGGCGTTATCGAACAGTTCGGCAGCCCGCGCGAAATCTACGACCGCCCGGCAACCATGTTCGTCGCCGACTTCATCGGCTCGCCGCCGATGAATTTCCTGGGCTTCGGTGGCGGGCTGGCGAAGGGGGCGAAGGAAATCGTCGTCCAGGGCGCCAAGGTGGCGGTGCCGGAAGTGCGCGAGGAAATTGCGCCCGCCGACATGGCGCTCGGCATCCGTCCCGAGCACATCCGTTTCGACGATGCGTCGAAACTGCGCGGCACCATCTACGGCACCGAATATCTCGGCACGACGCAGATCGTGGCGGTGGAGACGGCGGACGGCATCATCAAGGCGCGGGTGCCGGCCGAAATCCGGCTCGCTGGCGGCGATCATGTCGGGCTGACGTTGAACAGCGCGCGGCTGTCGCTGTTCGACAAGGGCTCGGGTCGGGCGGTGCGCACCGCGATCCACGATACCGCCTCTCAAGGGAGAGCGCAGCATGGCTGACGTGCACATCAAGGGCGTGACCAAAAGCTTCGGCGACCATGTCGCCGTCGATGGCCTCGACCTTAACATCGCCGATGGCGAATTCGTCGTGCTGCTCGGCCCGACCGGCGCCGGCAAGACGACGACGCTGAGATTGATCGCCGGACTGGAGCGGCCGGATGGCGGCACGATCCATATTGGCGGCCACGATGCGACGACGCTGTCGCCGGCCGAGCGCGACACCGCTTTCGTCTTCCAGCAATATTCGCTCTACCCGCATCTGTCAGTCTACGACAACCTCGCCTTCCCGCTGCGCTCGCCGGCGCGGAAAGTACCGGAGGACCAGATTCGCCGCCGCGTCGAAGAGGTGGCAAAGATGGTGCGCATCCACCACAAGCTCGCCAACCGCTCGACCAAGCTGTCGGGCGGCGAGATGCAGCGCGTCGCCATCGGCCGAGCGTTGGTGCGCAAACCGTCGATCTATCTGATGGACGAACCGCTGTCGTCGCTGGATGCCAAATTGCGCGCCGATCTCAGGCTCGAACTCAAGCGCATCCAAGCCGAGCTCGGCGCCACCATGCTCTATGTCACGCACGACCAGATCGAGGCGATGACCATGGCGGACCGCATCGGCATCCTCAACAATGGCGTGCTGGTGCAGATCGGCACGCCGCGCACCATCTATTCCGAGCCGGCAAACCTTCATGTCGCCGCACGGCTCGGCCAGCCGGCGATCAATCTGCTGCCAGCGGGACTGCTGCCTGATGGTGGGGCGCCGACCGGAACCAAGACCATCGGCGCGCGCACCGAGCATCTGTCGATCGAGAAGACCGCAAACGGCCATGCCGACGGCGTCGTCGACTGGGTCGAACATCTCGGGGACCAGAACCATCTGCATGTTACGGTCGGCCCGAAGAAACTGGTGACGCTCACCGACCCCGATACGGATCTGGCCGAGGGCGACAAAGTGGTGATCCGCTACCGCTCGCCACTTTATTTCGGCGCCGACGGACAAAGACTGATGTGAGGTTTTCGGTGTCTCGCCAAGGGCACGGCACCGGCTTCTGATTGACGAATACAGGACGAATTCGATGAAGCACTTTTTCAACCGCAGGGAAACGATCGTCACCGAGGCGCTGGACGGGCTGTTGCGGACTATCGGTTCCGGCGATCTCGCGCGCCTCGACGGTTACCCCGAGATCAAGGTCGTGCTGCGCGCCGACTGGGACAAGGCGAAAGTTGCCGTCGTCTCCGGTGGCGGCGCCGGACACGAACCGTCTCATGCCGGCTTTGTCGGCAAGGGCATGCTGACGGCGGCGGTTTCGGGCGAGATCTTTGCCTCGCCCAGCGTCGAGGCGGTGCTGGCGGCCATCCGCGCGGTGACCGGCCCCGCCGGCTGCCTGCTGATCGTCAAGAACTACACCGGCGACCGGCTCAATTTCGGCCTGGCGGCCGAGAAGGCGCGCGCCGAGGGGTTTCGCGTCGAGATGGCGATCGTTGCCGACGACATCGCCCTGCCGGGTATCAACCAGCCGCGCGGCGTCGCCGGCACCTTGTTCGTGCACAAGATCGCCGGCCATTTGGCGGAGACCGGTCAGGACTTGGCAGCCGTTGCTACAGCCGCTCGCGCGGCGGCGAAGGACATCGTCTCGCTCGGCATGTCGCTGTCGTCCTGCTCGATCCCCGGCCAGCCACATGAAGAGCGGTTCGGCGAAAATGACGGCGAACTCGGCCTCGGCATCCATGGCGAGCCGGGCGTCGAGCGCATCGCGGTGCAAAGCGCCGACAAGCTGGTGGCGATCATGGCGGAGCGGCTGGCCGCGCGGCTCGACCCGAACGCCAGCCACGCGTTGCTCATCAACAATCTCGGCTCGGTGCCGCCGCTTGAGATGTCGCTGGTCGCCAATGCCGTGCTGGCCTCGCCGCTGGCCAAGACCGTGAAGCTTGCGATCGGCCCCGGACCGCTGATGACGGCGCTCAACATGAACGGTTTTTCGCTGTCGCTGATCAAGCTCGATGCGGCGCGCGAGGCAGCCTTGCTGGCGCCTGTCGGCCCACATGCCTGGATGCCGGCCAAAACCGTCGTCGCGCCGGCTATCGTGCCTATGGCGAAAGCGGCTGGAAACAGCGCAGCCCAAAGGGCCAGCCAGGATTCCGGCACCAGGCGTTTGATCATCACGGTCTGCGAACGGCTGATCGCGCTCGAAGAGACACTGAACGGGCTCGACGCCAAGGCGGGCGATGGCGATACCGGTTCGACGGTTGCGACCGGCGCGCGCAGCGTGCTGGAACGGCTCGATGCGCTGCCGCTGGCCGACCCTGCCGCCACGCTTGCGGCTATAGGCGATAGTCTGGGCGTCGCAATGGGCGGCTCCTCAGGCGTCTTGCTGTCGATCTTCTTCACGGCGGCGGCTCAGGCTTCGAACGGCGGAGCAACCCTGTCCAAGGCGCTGCTTGCCGGGCTTGACCGGATGACCTTCTATGGCGGCGCCAGGGTCGGCGACCGCACCATGGTCGATGCCTTGGAGCCGGGGCTGAAGGCGCTCGATGCCAAGGGGCTGGATGCCGCGGCTACAGCGGCACGGCACGGCGCCGAGGCGACCGCGGCCATGGAGAAGGCGAAGGCCGGGCGCTCCGCCTATGTCGGCACCAAATTGCAGGGCGTAGTCGACCCTGGCGCCCATGCCGTGGCCGAAGTGTTCGCGGCCGCCGCGCTGCATGCAACGGCCTGACGGCATGCTTAGATTGTCGAATGAAAACTCTTGCGATACTGCCGGCAGGATCGAAACCGGGAATCTGGACATGGCAGCGTTCGACCTTGCCAGGCTGATCACCGCCGCCGCGGACACGATCGCCGCTCACTCGGAAGAGTTGACCGCGCTCGACCAGGCGATCGGCGACGGTGACCATGGGCTGAACATGAAGCGCGGGTTTGAGGCCTTGCGTGCCGATGCCGAGGCGTTTTCGGCCAAGCCGCTGCCCGAGGCGCTGAAGGCGATCGGCACCAAGCTGGTGATGACGGTTGGCGGTGCATCCGGGCCGCTCTTCGGTACATTGTTCCTGGCGCTGGGCAAGGAGATTTCGGGAGAGCCGGATCGTGCCAATCTGGCGGCTGCTTTCGGCAAGGCAATCGAAGCTGTGGCCGCCAGAGGCAAATCCCAGGTCGGTCAAAAGACCATGCTCGATGTGCTGCAACCTGTGCAGGACGCGTTGGTCGAAGGAAAGACGGCCATGGAAATTGCAGATATCGCCGACATGGCTGCCGAGGCGACCGTGCCGATGAAGGCAACACGCGGTCGCGCCTCATTCCTCGGCGACCGCTCAATCGGTCATATGGATGCCGGCGGACGCTCTGTGGCGCTGCTGGTGCGGACCGTCGCCGAAACCGTCGAGGGCGAAGCATGAGCAATGTCGGCATCGTCATCGTCTCGCATTCCCCGCTGGTTGCCGAAGGCACGGCCGACATGGTGCGGCAGATGGTGGGCGACGAAGTGCCGCTTGCA
This sequence comes from Mesorhizobium sp. C372A, assembly GCF_030323245.1. NCBI lineage: Bacteria > Pseudomonadati > Pseudomonadota > Alphaproteobacteria > Hyphomicrobiales > Phyllobacteriaceae > Mesorhizobium > Mesorhizobium sp. C372A. The sequence continues at coordinate 949,330 of NZ_CP100475.1, forward strand.
TGGTGCGGCGGAAACGGCCATGGCGGGCTCGGCACCAGCGTCGAAGCGATCATAGGCGCCATCGACAAGGCGTGGTCGGAGGCGGGCGTCGCCATACTGGTCGATCTCGGCGGCGCCGAGACCAATTCGGAAATGGCGGTGGAAATGATCGGCGAGCCGCGGGCGCAGAAGATCATCGTCTGCAACGCGCCGATCGTCGAAGGCGCGGTGATGGCGGCGACCGAGTCCTCCGGCGGCGCCTCGCTGAAGGAAGTGGTGGCGACGGCGCATGAATTGTCGCCGTCGTGAGTGAACGGGAATTTTGACCTGATGTCCGCCTTTGCCGAAGCGACCGTCCTGATCACCCACGAGGTGGGTCTGCATGCGCGCCCTTCGGTGAAGTTCACCAAGCTTGCCAAGAGCTTTGCGGCCGAGGTGGAGATTGCGCTTTCTGCCAACGGCCCATGGTTCGACGCCAAGAGCATCGTCAAGGTGATGGCGGCCAGGGCGCCGAAAGGCACCATGCTGCACATCCGGGCCACAGGCGACGGCGCCGATGATGCCGTGAGAGCGCTGGTCGAGCTGGTGCGGCGCGATTTCGACGAAGGCGCGGGCCATGCCCGAACCGCTTAGGCTGCAAGGCATTTCGGCCTCCGCCGGCTACGCCGAGGGGCCGCTGTTCAATCTCGACAACGGCACCGCGCACTACTCACGGAAGGCGACAGCCGGCGAGGAAAAGGCTGCATTGGAAGCAGCTATCGCCAGTTCGGCTGACCGGCTCGCGACCCTGATTGAAACCGCCGATGAGGAGGCCGCCGGCATTCTCGAATTCCAGCTCGCCATGCTTGAGGACGATGCCCTGACCGGCCCGGCTTTTGCCGCGATCGCGTCCGGCATGCCGGCTGACATGGCCTGGCGACAGGCGCTGGACGCCGAGATCTCCGGCTACGAAACGTCAGACCAGGACTATTTCCGGGCTCGCGCCGCCGATATCAGCGATATCCGCGACCGCGTGCTGCGCGCCCTTACCGAGGAGCAGGAGAGCGCTCCACCAGCGGGCGCCATTCTCTATGGCGAGGACATCGCGCCGACGCGCTTTCTCGAGACCGACTGGAGCACCGGCGGCGGCATCGCGCTGAGGGCCGGCAGCGCCGCCAGCCACGTCGCCATGCTGGCGCGCTCGCGCGGCGTGCCGATGGTGGTGGGGCTTGGCGCTTCGCCGGCTAATCCCGTCGGTCTGGCTCTGCTCGATGCGGAGCATGGCGGTATCGTGCTTTCGCCGACCACGACCGAGATCGAAGCGTTCCACCGGTCCTCGTCCTCGTTTGTGGCACATCGAGACAAGGCCGGAGTCTATCTCGCGAAACCGGCGGTAACCCGGGCCGGGACGACAGTGCGCGTGCAGGTCAACATCGCCGATCCGTCCGAGGTCGACGGCATCGACATTTCGACCTGCGACGGGGTCGGGCTGATGCGCACCGAATTCCTGTTCGGCAAGGCGCCGCCGGACGAGGAGACGCAATACCAGGCCTATCGCAAGGTGCTGGAATGGGCAGGCGACAAGCCGGTGACCATCCGTACCGTCGACGCCGGCGGCGACAAGCCGGTGCCGGGCTTCACCGTCGAGGAGAGCAACCCGTTCCTCGGGCTGCGTGGCATCAGGCTGTCGCTGGCAAGGCCGGAGGTGTTTCGCGTACAGATCCGGGCGCTGCTGCGCGCGGCGGTGCACGGCAATCTGAAGGTGATGTTTCCGATGATCGCCGTCGCGGAGGAATACCAACGCGCCGCCGCTCTGTTCGTGGAGGAGCAGGCCGGGCTTGCCGCGCGCGGCATCGCGCAAAAAATGCCGCCGCTCGGCATCATGGTCGAGGTGCCTTCGGTGGCGATCGCGCCGGAGGCGTTCGCCGATGTCGCCTTCTTCTCGATCGGTTCGAACGATCTGACCCAATATGTAATGGCGGCTGCCCGCGATAACGCAGCCGTGGCGCATCTTAATTCTGTCCGCCATCCCGCCGTGTTGCGGCTGATCGGCTCGGTTGCCGCTTTTGGCCTGCGCGCGAAAATCCCAGTCAGCCTGTGCGGCGATGCCGGCGGCGATCCGGCATCGATCCCGGCACTGCTCGAGGCCGGCCTGCGGGATCTCTCGGTGGCTCCCGCCCAACTCGCCATGGCCAAGGCGGCCATCTCGGATGCATCGGTCTAGGATGACTGAGATGGCCGACAAGACACCAGAAGCCGGCTCCGAAGAGGCGATCCGCGCCTACAAGACGATCCTGTCGCAGGTCATCGACCAGCGACCGTCGGGTATGCGACAACGCCTTGCCGACGCGCTTGGCAAGCACCGCAGCTTCGTCACCCAGATTTCCAGCGCGGCCTATTCGACCCCGATCCCGTCAAAACATCTGCCGGCTATTTTTTCGGTCTGCCATTTCAGTCCGGCCGAGCGCGATCAGTTTCTGGCTGCCTATCATCTGGCGCATCCCGGCAAGATGTCGGTTGCGGCAGGCATGCGCAAGACCCGGCATGTCTCGCTGATCGTGCCCGATTTCGGCGACGACAAGCAGAATGCAGCGCTCGACAAGGCGATCAACGAATTCATCCAGAAGATCACCAGCATCACCGGCAGGAGTGGTGGCTGATCGTGTTGTGTCGGGAGGACACATGAAGAAGTTTATGAATTCCGTCGACACGGTGCTGACCGAAAGCCTCAACGGCTTCGTTGCAGCTCATGCCGACATCCTGGTGCTGGGCGAGGAGCACAAATTCATTCGCCGCAAGGTGATGAAGCCGGGGAAGGTGGCGCTGATCTCGGGCGGCGGTTCCGGCCACGAGCCGTTGCATGCCGGCTTTGTCGGTCACGGCATGCTGGACGCCGCCTGCCCCGGCCAGGTCTTCACCTCGCCAACGCCGGACCAGATACTGGCGGCGGCCGCCGCCGTCGATACCGGCGCCGGCTGCCTGTTCATCGTCAAGAACTATGAAGGCGACGTGATGAATTTCGACATGGCCGGCGAAATGGCCGACGGCGTCCTGCAGGTGGTGATCAATGATGACGTCGCCGTCGAGAATTCGTCCTTTACGACCGGCCGGCGCGGCGTCGCCGGCACGCTGGTGGTGGAGAAGATCGTCGGCGCCGCCGCCGAGCAAGGCATGGCGCTGGCGGATCTCAAGGCGCTCGGCGGTCGCATCAACAGCGCGACGCGTTCGATGGGCGTGGCGCTGACCAGTTGCACGGTGCCGGCGGCCGGCAGGCCGACCTTCGAGATTGGTGATGGCGAGATGGAATTCGGCGTCGGCATTCATGGCGAGCCCGGCCGGCGTCGCGACACGTTGAAAAGCGCCGATGCGATCGCCGAAGAGATTTGCGCCGCGATCCTGGGCGATCTCGGCGACAGGGCGAAAGGCCCGGCACTGTTGTTCATCAACGGCTTTGGCGGCACGCCGCTGATGGAGCTCTATCTGATGTACAACAGCGCCCGAAACATCTTCGAAAAACAGGGCGTGACGGTGACCCGCTCGCTGGTCGGGTCCTACGTGACATCGCTCGACATGGCCGGCTGCTCGATCACGCTGACCATGCTGGATGACGAGGTAACGTCAATGTGGGACGCGCCGGTGCACACAGCCGCGCTGCGCTGGGGACTGTAACGGAGGGGCCTTGCCCATATCCCGAACAGGCGGCTTATGAACTTGCCTTAGCCTGCGGGACCGGACGGACCGTTACCCGCAGTCACGCCGACAGATTGCCCGCCTGCAGCGCGGCTTGCCTTGCGGCCGACCGCTCCGGCTTCATCCAAACCGAAGCCGTAGAAGTCTTATCGCGGTATCGGCAGCGACGGCCCGGCCACCACGCTGGACAACTTTCCTGCCTTGCGCAGCACGGGCGCTTCATACTTTTTCTTGGCCATTCCAAACACCCTTTTCAGTCAAGTGCAAAAGAATGGACCGAAACCGTGGAAAGTCAATTCATGAGCTGGTTCTGCCACCACACGCTGGCTTCATGCATGCTTTTCTGCAACATACGCTCCTCTGAGTTGGTTGTTTGACGCAATTCCGGACGGGAATTGCTGATGTGGGCGAACGCAATCCGGGTTTGATGCTGCCATCTCTTGCGCCTGCCGATGAAAAACTGCTGCTGACCTTCGCCGACCCGGAGGCGACGGTTGCCATTGGCCGTGACGTTGCTGCCGAAAGCTTGCTGGCACTGCTCGCCAATGCCGAGTTCCACGGCGTGCTGCCGATCATGCTGCGCAAGCTCAGCGAGATCGGCGACGCCCAACTGCCTGCGGACGCAGCCTTGCGGCAAAAGCTGTCGGAACTGCGTGATCGCTCGACGCTGGCGACCGGCCAATCGATGCTGCTGCAATATCATGGCGACCGCATCATGAAGGCATTGGCGGCGAAAAATCTTCCGGCCCGCATCGTCAAGGGTCCGGTCTTCGCACGCAAACTTTACCGCCACGCCGCTGACCGGCCGTTCACCGACATCGACATTCTGGTCGAGCCGGCCAGCATCATTGAAGCCAACACGGTGATTGCCGGATGCGGCTTCGAGCTCTGGAGCGGCGAGGCGCAGTCGCAGGATCTGCAGGAGTTCAAGTGGCTGGAGAAGGAGAATACCAGCCTGCTGATCGAACTGCACGGCAACCTGGTGCATGATTCCGGCATGCGGCGGCGGCTGTCGCTGGGCTTTCGCGAATTGCAGATCATCGACGGCAGCGAGGCCGACACGCCGGCCGCGCTGCTGACCATCGCCATTGTCCACGCCGCCGGCGGGCACAAGTTCCACCGGCTGCAGCTTTGCGTCGATGTGCTGCAGGGCGTGCGCGCGCTGCGGTCGCCCGCGGATGAAGACCGGCTTTTCGAGGCGGCGCGCATCAGCGGCATCGAGCTCGAACTGGCGACGGTTCTCAATGTGACGGGGCGGCTGTTTGATGCACCGCGCGCGATCGAACTGGCCGACCGCATCAAGCCCGACCTCTCGATAGTTTTGGCCAAATGGCTGATCACCGGCGATACGCTGCTCGGCGTCAATTCCAGGGACAAGATGCATTCGCGCCTGCGCCGCGACGCCTTCCGCTGGATCCAGCGCCTCGCCAGGCCAAAGCCGCATTCTGCCTGAAGTGTGCTTTAGTCCCGCGCCGCCAGCGCCGAGCGGATCAGCGGGGCCGCCTCGGCCGGGTTCGCGCCGACTTCCAGGGTAAATGTCGGGACGGCTTTGACCAGCGTTGCGATGGTTGCCATGCGGCGCTTCTGCGCCGGCAAAAGGCCGGTCATGCCGGTCCTGACATTGTCGGTGGCAAGCGCCACCATGGCGTCTGTCCTGGTCATGGGCACGAGCCGGGTTTGCGCGTCCGCCGAGCGGGCGAGATGAAACAGTGCCGCAACCGGTCTGCCGACAGTTTCCTCGATGCGGATGATCTCGGCGAGACGTTCCAGCGAGACGGCCTGCTCGCCATTGGCGTCCCATTTGTCGCCAAGGCAAGGCGCCACGAAGGGCAGCATTGCCGCGGTGTGGCGGTGGACCTTCACCTTGCGCGGCAAGCCCCAGGCCGTGATGCCGCCACCGGCCAAAACCTTGAGGATCATGGCGTCATCCGAGCACAGGCCGAAACCTTGCGACGCCAGCGCCAGCGACGTCGTTGACTTGCCGGTGCCGCTCGGCGCATGGATCAGCACGAGCGCCTCGCGGCCGGGCAATGTCAGGCCGGCGGTGTGCAGCATGTGCTGGTCGCCGGCATCAAGTGCTGCATCCAGCACCATCATCAGCACCGTCCATTTGACCTTGGCATCGGGATGGACTCGTATCTCGGCCCAGCCTCCATCGGCATTGATCGAGACGGTCTGCAGGCCGGGAAAGACCAGATGAACGGTGCCGCCACCGTCGATCAGCCGGCAATGGCCGTCCTCCGGCACCTCGCCGTCGAAAGCGAGTTTTCCGGCAGGCGATTCCGGTAACTCCCGCGTCTCGACGATGTCGACGCGGAAATCGGGCTCGACCGGCCCGCTCACGCGCAACGTGCCGAGCAAGAGGTCGAAGCTCGGCCAGAGATCGGCCCGCGAGGCCGATATGCTGATGACCTGGCCCTGGAGATCATAGCAGAAGGTGGTCGCCGGACCGGTCAAGCAGCGTGCGCCTTTCCGGCATCGGCGTGATGGCGATAGATCTGCACCATGCCGGGGAGGCTGTCCGAGACCACCGGGCGGCCATCGAGACAGACCCAGCAATGGGCAGACATACGCGGCGCCTGCATCGACTTCGGATCGACGCCGAAGCGCAGATCCGGATCGAAGCCGGCAAAGCGCAGGAAGCGGTGGGCGAGCAGGCCCTCGCGCAGGCATCTGCGGTCGCGCATCAGCCAGGGGTGCCGGACGGTCCGGTTGACGGCAGCGACGATGTAGGCTGACGACAGGCCGCGATAAGGGGTGGGTGCGCTGAGCGGCGCCCATTTCAGCACCGATTCGAAGCTGCGGGGGCCGATCAGGGTCGGCATCAGCCGCGCGCTTGCCCATAAATGGACACGAAACAAAGCGCGCAGGAGAACGCCGTCCACCATCAGGGAGCCGGGTCGGCGAGAATGCCTTCGCTCACCAGTTCGGCGGCCAGCGCCGCCATGTCCTGGTCGAGCGTGCCCTTGTCGACCTCGAACTCGTCAGACAACAGGACGACGATCTGGTCAAGGCTGCGGGCGCCGTCCACCTTGTCGAGAAAGGCTTCGGTGGTGCCGTTGCAGGTGTAAAGCTGGCCGCTGCGCGCCAAGAGCACGACGGCGCCATCGCCGACATGCTGGACCGAGGCGTCGTCCGCCAGCCGCAGAACCATTTCAGAACCGATTTGGGCCATGGAGCCCCTCCACCATTTTCCTGGAGAGCAGATAGCGCGGCGATGCGGGTCTGTCCATTGCGCGGACGAGAGGGAGAACAAGCCGGCCTGACCGTTCTGTGGCAATCCGGCAACGCCACCATCCTCACGACACAGGCAACCGAAGCCTAATGGAGACATCCAATTTCAGATTGTGGTAACTTCCACATCATTCAGAGCCTGAGAACGGGGAAGCACCCCAGAAATAGTCGGTGATTGCGGCTGGGAATCACCGCCGCAAACGGTCAAGCCAGCTATCTCGCAGGGTCAAGGTCTTGCTTTTCTTACCTAAAGTAAGCTATGGAGTCGCGGGGTTTTGGGAGAGCATTGGGTATGCGTTACAACTGGGAGCGGGCGCCGACCGCGTTCGAACGTCATCGAAAAGCGTTGGCAGCCGCCATATTGATTGCGGGTGGCGTCGGGCTGATGCTGGCGGCCTTGCCGCTTTAAGACTGATATCCGACACGAACGCCCTGCTTTCTCCGGGCGCATGAGCTTTTTCTGCCTGCCACAAGACGGGCCGCGGCTTAGCGTGCATGGCCGGTTACGGCGATGAAGCGGCGGTCGCGTCCTTCGAAGCCCTGGCTGAAGCGCTGCACCAGCACCGCCACTACCGCCGGCCTGCCGGGCGGGGTGTATTCGTAGGATTCCGACAGGCTGTAGGAAGTCGGGCAGTTGCGCGAGCCCGGCACGGCCTTGTCCTCGTGCAGCACCTTGAACGGCTTGCCGTCCTGCCCCTGCAGCGACAGGCGGAAGCCGCGCGCCTTGCCCGTCTTGGCGCCTTGAAGTTTCTTTTCGCCCTGAAGTGTCTTGTCGCTCGGAAGAGCCTGGTCGCTTGGCTTGGCGTCATCGAAGCTTGCCGAGCAGTCCGTCTTGCTGTCGGCCAAAATCTCATCGAGCTGGATGGTCGAAATCTGTGTTTCGCCATAGAACGGCGACAGCCATTTCTGCGCGGCTTGCTCGAGGCGGGAAATGTCGTTGTACTCGACCGTGTCGTCCGGGAAGGTGAACCTGTCGGAGGCCGTGCGCGTGCCGCGCTCGGCGATGCCGTATTTGGCCAGGATTGGCGCGGCCTGCTTTGCGGCCTGCGCCCGTGCCTGCTCCACCGTCGTGGTCGCCTCTTCCGATTCATCGAGGACAAGGATCGGCTTGCCGCCGACGAACTCGTCTGTGCTTGTGTCGATGATGTCGATCTGCGACCAGCCGGAAACGGCAGCGTCGAGCTCGCCATATTGCTCGAAGGCGAAATATTTGCCGTCGGGGGAAAAGCCGATGATGCGCCGCGCGGCGGCATCGCCAGCCTGGGCGGCGGAAACGATCGTCAACAGCAGCGCTGCTCCAACGGCAGATCCAACCCCGTATCGTACCGTCATTGCGCGCCCTGCCCCGATTTCAAACCCGGCCATGGTGCCTGCAATTTATGGCCAAGGCGAGATCGGCCAAGCCCCAAATTTCGGGAAAGACATGGCATTTGGGGAAAGACGTGGCCGGGAAAACCCGCATAGGCTATTGCAAGATAGAGAGTTTTCCCGAGGAGGGATGAATGGCGTCACGCTACCACGAGGTCTATGACGGCTGGAAACGCGACCCGGAACAATTCTGGGCCGCTGCCGCCGAGGCGATCGACTGGTATTCGCCGTGGACCAGCGTCTTCGATGCCAAGGCGGGCGTTTACGGGCGCTGGTTCAACGGCGCCAGCTGCAACACCTGCTTCAACGCTCTCGATCGCCATGTCGCAAGCGGCCGCGCCGACCAGATCGCACTTATCTACGACAGCGCGATCACCGGCACGGTCAAGAAATTCACCTATGCCGAATTGAAGCGCGAAGTGGTAGCGCTGACTTCGGTGCTCAAGAACCGCGGCATTCACAAAGGCGACCGCGTCATCATCTACATGCCGATGGTGGCCGAAGCGGCGGTCGCGATGCTTGCCTGTGCCCGCATCGGCGCGGTGCATTCGGTGGTGTTCGGCGGCTTTGCCTCGCACGAGCTCGCCACCCGCATCGACGACGCCAAGCCGAAGCTGGTCATCTCCGCGTCCTGCGGCCTGGAGCCTGGACGTGTCGTGGCCTACAAGCCGCTGCTCGACAAGGCGATCGAAATGTCCCGCCACAAGCCGGACGCCTGCCTGATCCTGCAGCGCGACCAGCTGCGCTGCGATCTGAGGGAGCATTACGATATCGATTTTGCCGACGCCGTTGCCCGCGAGCGCGCCGCGGGCGCCAACGTCGATTGCGTTCCGGTGCTCGCCACCGACCCGCTCTACATCATCTACACCTCCGGCACGACCGGCCAGCCTAAGGGCATCGTGCGCGACAATGGCGGCCACATGGTCGCGCTCAAATGGACGATGGAAAACGAGTTCGGCGTCAGACCGGGCGAAGTATTCTGGGCGGCCTCCGATGTCGGCTGGGTGGTCGGCCATTCCTACATCGTTTACGGACCGCTGCTGCATGGTGCGACAAGCGTGCTGTTCGAGGGCAAGCCGATCGGCACACCCGACGCCGGCACCTATTGGCGGGTGATCGCAGAACACGGCGTGGTCGCGCTGTTCACCGCGCCGACGGCCTTCCGCGCCATCAAGGGGCAGGACCCCAAGGGCGAATTCGTGCCGAAATACGATCTGTCGAAATTCCGCACTCTGTTCCTGGCCGGCGAACGCGCAGACCCGGAAACCATCAAATGGGCGGAGCAGAAACTCAACGTGCCGGTGGTCGATCATTGGTGGCAGACCGAGACCGGCTCGCCGATGACCATCAACCCGGCGGGCCTCGGCCTGCTGCCGGTGAAATACGGCTCGCCCGGCGTGCCGATGCCGGGCTACGACATTCGCGTGCTCGACGATGCCGGCCATGAAGTGCCGCGCGGCACGCTTGGCAATGTGGTGGTGAAACTGCCGCTGCCGGCCGGCTGCCTGCCGACGCTGTGGAATGCCGACGAGCGTTTCCGGCGAGCCTATCTCGAGGAATTTCCCGGCTTCTACAAGACGGCCGATGCCGGCATGATCGACGAGGACGGCTACCTCTATGTCATGGCGCGCACAGACGACATCATCAATGTCGCCGGACACCGGCTGTCGACCGGGGCCATGGAGGAGGTGCTTTCAGCGCATCCCGATGTCGCCGAATGCGCCGTCATCGGCATCGCCGATCAGATGAAGGGCCAGATACCGCTCGGCTTCGTCGTGCTTAACGCCGGCGTCGCCCGCGATATCGATGCCATTGAAGCCGAGGTCGTGGGGCTGGTGCGCGAACGGATCGGCCCGGTCGCCGCCTTCAAGACCGTGGTGACGATCAAGCGCCTGCCCAAGACGCGCTCCGGCAAGATCCTGCGCGGCACCATCCAGAAGATCGCCGACAAGGAAGAATGGACGATGCCGGCGACCATCGACGATCCCGCCATTCTTGACGAGATCACCGCGGCGCTCAAAGGCCGCGGCATCGGGGTCTGACGGCCCCAGTGGCGTTGTTTCAGCGGTCCAGACCTCCCCGGCCGGCGCCGCGCGAGCGCCTGGAAATGGATATGGACGACACCGTCGTCTACGCGATCGGCGACGTGCATGGCTGCTACAAGGAATTGCTGTCGCTGGAGCAGAAGATCCAGCTCGACGCGCTGCAATTTCGCGGCCGCAAGATTATCGTCATGCTCGGCGACTATATCGATCGCGGGCCGCAATCGGCGCGCGTGCTCGACCATGTCTTGGCGCTACCGCCAACAGGGTTCCTGCGCGTCTGCCTGGCGGGAAACCACGAAGTGGCGATGCTGAACTATCTCGACGGATATCTGTCGCGGGACCGCTGGCTGGCGGTCGGCGGCCGCGAGACGCTGTTTTCCTATGGGGTCGATCCGGCGCGGCTTGCCAGCCTCTATGCCTCGAGCGACGAGGTCGACCGGCGCGTGAAGGAAGTCATTCCGGCCAGCCATATCGACTTTCTGCGCAGCCTGCCGGTGCTGCTCTGTTCGGATAAATTCGTTTTCGTCCATGCCGGCATCAGGCCGGGTATCGACCTGGTCGCACAGGATGAGCAGGACCTGCTCAACATCCGCGACGAGTTCTTCAACGCCGCCCATCTGCTCGACCGCTTTGTGGTGCATGGGCACACGCCGGTCGATATCCCCAAGCTTGACGGGCGAAGGCTCGGCATCGACACCGGCGCCTTTCAAAGCGGCCGGCTGACAGCGCTCAGGATCGCGGGTAAATTCGGCAAGCTGATCTTTTCCTGACCTGCCGTGCTTCTTCGTTTGAGCGTGATCCTTTCCGAAAACCGGATCCGCTTTTCCGGATCACGCTCCTTTTCAGGATCGCGCTCCGTTCAGGCGGCGGTCTTGGCCCGCACGTCCGATTTCTCCAGATAGTAGGTCGAATAGCGGTCGAAGAACTTTTCCGAGCCGCCGAGCGAGCCGTATTTCGGCAGCTTCTTCAGATCGACCTTGTTGAGCACGGCGCCGACGACCTTGCTTGCGACGTAGGGTTCCTGCTCCAGCAGCGAGCGCACCATGGCGCGCGGCGTGCGGCCCCATTCGGCAACCAGCACGAAGCCGTCGACCAGCGGCGCAAACGCCTTGGCGTCGACCACGGGGCCGAGCGGCGGCAGGTCGACGATGATGTACTCGAACGTCTCCTTGGCGTTGTCGATGAAGCGCCGCATGCCGGCCGATGACAGCAGCTCGCTCGTATGCGAGAACTGGCCACGCAGCACGGCCGGGATGATCGCCAGCTTGGTCTGGCGGTCGACCTTGCCGACCGACTGCCAGGTCTGGCCGTTGACCACGGCTTCCATCAATCCCTGCTCGGCCTCCATGCCGAGGTTGCGGCTGAGGCCAGGATTGCGCAGATCTGCATCGATCAAAAGCGTCTTCGAGCCGTTGGCGGCCAGCAATCCGGCGAGATTGGCGGCGACCGTAGACTTGCCCTCGCCGGGCAGGACCGAGACCACGCCTATGACCCGGCTGCCTTGCCCTTCCATGACGACGTCGAAGGCGATCTTGGCGTTGCGCAGCGTTTCGGAGAACATCGATGCCGGCGCATCGACGCTGACCCGCATGCGCGCCCGTTTCTCGGCCGCCGACAATGTGTTGGCGCCTTTGGCATCCGCCGCACCGCCGTCGGCGTCCTTGCCGAGCCTGCCGCCGATCATCGGCAAATAGCCGAGGAATTTGAGGCCGACGCGATCGCGAATGTCCTCGCCGGTCCTGAAGAAGCGCTCGTTGAACTCATTCAGGCCACCGAAGCCGGCGCCAAGCAGCACGCCAAGCACCAGCGACAGCGCCAGCACCCTGGAGGTGCGCGGGCTTGAGGCGGAAAGCGGCGTTGAGGCATCCGAGATGATGCGGACCTTGCCGACCGGGAAGGATTGCTGCTGCGAGGCCTCCTCGTAGCGGCTAAGGAAGGTCTGGTAGAGCGTGGTCAGCGCCTGCGCCTGCTGGTCGAGTTCGCGCAGTTTGACCTGGCTCTGGTTGTCGATGGAGCTCTTGCCGGCCGCGTCGGCGATCTTCTGCCTCAGTGAGGTCTCGCGTGAAAGCGCGACTTCATATTCATTGCGATAGCTTTCGGTCAGTTGCTTCAACTCGCCGAAAATCTGGGTCGACAGATCGGCCTTTTCCTTGGCCAGCGCCACCGCCTGCGGATGGTCGGCGCCGAAATTGGCCGTCACATCCTGCAGCCGCTTGGCCACTGTGAGATAGCGGGTCTTGAGCGTTGCAATGACCGAGCTTGCCGGCTGATCGCTTGAGATGGCGGAATCGTTGAAGGCATTGTCCGAGCCGCTTTCGACGATGGTCTTGTATTGCTGGTAGCGGGCGCTGGCGCGCGCCGTATCGGCCTGCGCGACGATCAGTTGCGCGGTGAGATCGGCAATCTGTTTGTCGCTGATCAGCTGGCCGTCGCTGTTGGCGGCCAGACCATGCTCGGCCCTGAATTTCTCGACCGCCATAGCGGCCGCCTGTGAGTTCTGACGAAGCTCGGTCAGCCGGCCCTGCAGCCAGACCGCAGCGCGTTCGGTGGCGTCGAAACTGGCGTTGAGCTGGTCGGCGAGATAGGCGTCGGCATAGGCCTTGGTGATGGCGGTGGCGAGCGCCGGATTGGTCGACTGGTAACCGATGGCGAGCACATAGGAGCGGCCGTTGCGCTGCGCCAGCACCTCGCTCTGCAGCTTCAGCACGGCATAGTCGTGGCGCGCCGTCTGCATCATGGCCTGGCGTGTCGCCTCATCGACGTTTTCCATGCCGGGAATCTGCTCGGCGGAACTTGAGCGGAAATAGCCGATCACGCCGCGCACGAAGCCGATGCCCTTGACCAGCGCCGATTGCGGCGGGTTCATGAACTCTGCGTTCTGGTCGAGTTTCAGCTTGTCGACCACCACCGAGGCCAGCCGCGCCGAGGTGATGATTTCGATCTGGCTGAGCAGGGCGGCGTCGGTCTGCATGGTGACGGATGCAGCCGAGATGTCGTCGATGACCTTGTTCAGGCCTTCGTCGATCAGCACGCTGGCGACCGACATGTATTGCTTGGGCGTGGTCTGCAGATAGAGCAACCCCAGGAACAGGCCAATGATGGCGCAGACTGCCACCACCTTGACCTGACGCGCCGCCATGCCAAGCAGGCGCTCGACGTCGATGAAGTCTTCACCCTTTTCCTGATCGGGGTTGGGCAACGGCATCCTCTTGTCGAGAGGAAAGCTGGCATAATTCATCTTCGATCCAATTCTAGGTTACAGGCGCCGGAGCGAGACGGGGCACCTCGCCCGGAGCTGCGGAGATCGGGGGCAAGATATGCAACGCAAGCTTCATGCCATCTGGCGCCGGGCCTGAGCGGCCTGGCGTGCAGGCACGAGCCGCGCCATCGTCCAAACGCATATGCCCTCGAAAGATGGGCATTATGCGGCCACTTCCTGACGCTCATGCGACCGCACGAACGCCTGCAGCATTTCCAGCACAGGTCCCTTCATGTCGTCGCGCGCCAGCGCGAAGGCGATGGTCGCCTCTATGAAGCCTTCCTTGGAGCCGCAGTCGAACATGCGGCCATTGAAAGGCTGGGCAAAGAAAGACTGGCTTTTCGCCAGCCGCACCATGGCATCGGTAAGCTGGATTTCGTTGCCGGCGCCGCGCTGCTGGTTGCCCAGCAGCGAGAAGATCTCGGGCTGCAGGATGTAGCGGCCGTTGATGTAATAGTTCGACGGCGCATTGGCCGGCGCCGGCTTTTCGACCATGGCCGTGACCTCGAAGCCGCTGCCTGTCTCGGCGCCGCGCCCGACGATGCCGTATTTGCTGGTCTCGCTGGGATCACAGCGCTCGACGGCGATCACATTGCCGCCGGTCTGCTGATAGAGATCGACTGTTTCAGCCAGGCAACCTCGGCGACCGAACGACACCATATCGGGGAGCAGCAGGGCGAAGGGCTCGTCGCCGATGACTTCGCGTGCGCACCACACCGCATGGCCGAGACCATGTGGCGACTGCTGGCGGATGAAGCTGGTGGCGCCGGCCACGGGCAGCATGCTTTCGAGCGCCTCCAGCTGGGTCTTCTTGCCGGTTTGTTCGAGCGTTCCAATCAGTTCGGGGTGCAGGTCGAAGTAGTCCTCGATGACAGCCTTGTTGCGGCCGGTGACGAACACGATGTGCTCGATGCCGGCTTCGAAGGCCTCGTCCACCGCATATTGGACGACCGGCCGGTCGACCACGGGCAGCATCTCCTTCGGAATCGACTTGGTTGCCGGCAGGAACCGTGTTCCAAGCCCCGCCACAGGGATGACTGCCTTCCTGATTTTCTTCATCGCAAATTCCTTCTGAGCAGATCGATTTCAGCCTGTTGCAGGCCACGAACAAACGTCTTCATGTACTCGCCCTCCTTACCTCTCCGCGCCGACGGCAAACTGCGCCGCCACCCTTTTGAGGCGGACGGCGATCGGCATCGACATGTGCCTGACAGCCGCCGGATCACTTAGCGCGGTGCGTATCGCTTTCAACGGCGAACGCGCCTTGATGTGCTGGACCAGCGACAGGAACGATGCCGCCTTGCGCAGGCTGCGGGCGCGTTTGGCGAAGGCGGCCGCAGCAGCAGCGTCCATGGAATTGGTCTCGGCGAAGACCGCGTCGGCCTTGCGCATCGCCTCGATATGGTGAAGCTCGAGCACGCGCGAGATCGAGCCCGTGCGGATGTGGTAGATATAGCCGGTCGTCGGCTCGACGACGCATTTTCCGCTCTTGGCCAGCGCGTTGGCGAGCAGGATGTAATCCTCGCCTATGCTCAGACTTTCATCATAGCGAAGCCCGTTTTCGATCAGGAAACGGCGCTGGAAGATCGGCTTGAGATAGCCAAGGTTGAACGTGGATTCGAAAACGATGTTGCCAGCGATGTAGTCGGCGAGCGTGATTTCACGCAGGCCCTCCAGATATTTGGCGGGAAACATCGTCGCTTCGGCAATGCCGTCCTCGCGCACCACCTGGAGGTTGTCGACGGCGATTACAGCGCCCGCACTTTCGGCTCGCGCGATCATGGCGGCGAGCCGCCCGGGCAGGACGGCATCGTCGGAATCGAGCACCGCGACCCAGCGGCCTGTGGCGAGGTCGAGGCCGGCATTCCTGGCGCCGCCAGGGCCACGATTTGCCGGCAGCGCAACCACTTTGACGACATCTTTTGGATAGGCTCTTGCGACGTCGAGCGTGTTGTCGCGCGACTGGTCATCGGCGACGATGATTTCGACGCTGACATCGCGCTGGGCCATGGCGCTTGCGATCGCCCGGTCGAGCGTGGCCGCGGCATTGTAGGCTGCGATGACAAAGGAGACGTCAGGCTGCACGCTTGCCTCCTTGCTGCGGGGAAGACAGTCCGTATTGGCGAATTTCGCTGATACCGACGAGGCCGCTGACGACGCCGACATGCATGATGCCGCGCAGCACGCTGCGGTTGCGGCGGACCGGGCTAATCGCGGTCAACGCCGCCATGCCGAAGCAATAGACGGCCTTGGCCGAGGCAAGGCCGACAGCCTTCGCACGCTCTATCACGCCTGCGTCATGGCCGATGAGGTGGCCGTGCGTCTGGCCGAAGCGGAAGCGGCGGCGGCGCAGCCAGTCGAAAGCGGCTCGCGAACGCGGCACGACTTCCTCGACCCACGCCTCCGGCGCAAAGGCGATGCGACCGCCTGCCTTGACCATGCGGTCGAAGAATTCGGTGTCCTCGCCGCCGCTCTGGCCGCGCGCCAGGCTGAAACGACGGTCGCGCAAGCTGTCGGCGCTCATCCTCAAAAGGACGTTGCAGGTGTAGCCGGTGCGGATTTCGCCCTGCACCCAGACCGGCAAGGTCGAATGGAAATCGCCCTTGCGCATCCAGTCCGGCGCATCCGAGCGGTAGAGCGCCCGCACCGGACCGAGCACGGCCTCGGCGCCGCTTGTCTCCGCGATAGCAATCAGTTCGGCCAGCCATTGCCGGGAAGCGGTTTCATCGTCGTCGATGAAGGCGACAAAATCGGCCGTGCTGGCATCAAGACAGGCGTTGCGGGCAACCGAGATGTTGCGCGCCGGGGCGTGCCGGTAGCGGGCCACGAGCTTCAATTCGCTCGCCAGCGCGGTCACCAGCGGCTCGGCGGTCGGCTCGTCGTCATTGTCGGCGACGATGACGCCGATGCCGAAACCGGCAGGCATATCCATGGCAGCGAGCGACCGCAGCGTGTCGGCCAGTTCCGGCCGCCGGAACGTGCAGACGCAGATGTCGATTCGGCGGCTGTCGGCGACCATCATGCCACCCCGCGCTGCGATCGCGAGCCGAGCAGTTGCAGCCAAAACCCGAGCGACCAGCCGAAATGCATGACCATCGCCGAAATGCCCGCCAGCACATTGTTGGGATTGCGCTGGCTGATGGCGGTCACAGCGCCGTAGCCCAGACAGACCGAAGCCCAGACCAGCAGCGGCACCGCCGCCAGCCAGTGGATAAAGGAAAATACCGCGAGAAGGACGACCGGCGCCACCAGCAGCGGGATCATCTGCCGAACTTTCGGGATCATGCGGTGCTTGAGCACATTCTTGGCGCGGCCGCGGCCATAGCCGAGATATTGGAAATACAGGCCCTTCAGCGACGAACGCGGATAGTAGACCATCTGCGTCTTGCCGCTCATCCAGATGCGGTAGCCTGCCCGGCGCAGGCGGTAGTCGAGTTCGGCATCCTCATTGTGGCTGAAGGTCTCGTCATAGCCGCCGACCGCGGTGAAGGCCGAGATCCGGATCAGCGCGTGATGGCCATGGTCCACCCATTCGCCGGCGGAAAGGTGCCGGTGCTTGGAGCCGCCGGTGCCGAGCTTGGAATTCTGCGCCGCCGCGACCGCTTTCTGCACCGCGCCGCTGCCGCTGGTCAGCATCGAGACGACGACCGAATCGGCTGAAGTGGCGAGCGCCTCCTCGACCAGCCGGTCGCAATAATCGGCGGGATAGCCGCCATGGGCATCGATGCGGATCAGGTATTCGGCGCCGTCACCGAGGCTGGCGACGGCGAGATTGATCGCCGCGCTCTGGATACGTTTTGGGTTGTTCAGGAGGACGACCTGAGGGTCCTTGGCCGCAACCGCTTCGGCAATGGCCAAAGTACCATCGGTGCTGCCGCCATCGGCAACGACGATGCGGGCGCCGAGCCTTAGCGCTGCCGGCCTGAGCTGCTCGAGCAACGCGCCGATATGGGCTGCCTCATTCAGGCACGGAATGACGATCAGGCTTGGCGGCAGCGCTTCGGTTTGCGTCATCGGCGCCTTTCCATGAACTGCACTTTTGTCATTGGTCATCCTTCAGGCCAGTGCCTCGGTGGCGAACGAACCAGGGGCAACCGCAAGGCCGCGCAGCCTGTCGACAAAGGCGCGGCAGTCGCTGCGGTCGTAACTCCAGGTTCGTGGGTTGCGGGCCAGCACACGCGCCTTGGCCTTGCCGAAGTGCTCCTGGTCCATGCGGCCGAGCGCGGTTTCCAGGATTTCGGGCGTGGCATCGGAAAGCAGGACGCCAACGTCCTGCTGGTTGAGAAAGCGCCCGGTCTCGGTATTGCCCATCGAGATCGGTACGGCGCCGAAGCGGCAGCCCTCATAGAGGCGGTTGGGCAGCAGCCATTCCGAATTCTGCCCTTCCTCGAAGAAATCGATCGCCCAGGAAAAATGCACTTCGCCGTAGATCGCGGCCATGTCTTCCGGGTTGCGGTAGGGGCCACGAAAGGAGAGATAGGGTTCGGCCTCGACAAAAGCGTGGAAATCCGGGAATTCCGAGAGTGCCGGACGGCCCCGGAGGACGACCTCGAAGCGCCCGCCCTGACGGCGCGTGAAGTCGGCCAGCAGCTCCAGCGAGCGGCGGCAGCGCAGCGCGCCGAACCAGCCGATGCGCCACGGGGGTGCTGCAGGGTTTTCGGCCGTTGACCTGTCATCCAAGGCGATCGGCGCGGTTTCGAAGTATTTGTTTTCGACCAGTTCCACCGGTGCGGCGACCTGCCCGAACGGCTTGAAATAATTGGCGATGAAGGCCGGTGAGCTCGTCACCAGAAGCTTCACGTCGCGGGCGAGATAACGCTCCGCTGTGCGCAGCGCTTTGCCCAGCATGTCATTGCGCAGCACCAGGCGATGAATGTCGAGGCATTCGTAGACGATCGGCACGCCGCCGCGAAAGGCGGCCTTGGCGCGCCTGGCCAGCGCCAGCATTTCCAGATTGCGCGCGATGATGAGGTCGGGCTTCGGCATCGCCGCAAGCTTCGAGCCTATCGACAGCGCCGCCTTGGCGACCGCCGCCAGACGCTGGCCGAATCGGCCGTCACGCGTCGCGCCGAGGTCGACCGGCTGCAGCCCCTCGACGTCGGGAACAGCATTTGTGGTCCGACGGAAGCCGGCCAACGTGACCCGCGCGCCGCCTGCCTTGAGCATTATGATCCGCCGGCGCACCGCCGGGTCGGAAACATCGTGCACAAGGTACAAGACATGCAGCATGAAAACTCGACCGCTGTTGGCCCACCCACGGGAATGCTAACCCAGCTTTTGCTGCATCGCAACATTTTTGGTGCGCCGTAGCATAAGTGCACGTTTTTTGTTGCACTGCAAAATTGATGCGTTACCCTCCGTCGGGCTTGAGCGCCGCTCTGACTGGTCACCCAGCCCGATGCAGCGATGAATTGTGACGCGAGCCGCATCGGGATCGTCCTGGCGTGGGTATTTTCGGTCACCATGCCCGTCCTAGGCACCGCAGGCCCCGCCGCGGAATCTGCTGACGAAATGAGGTATCCCATGAAGATCGTCGTTGAAAACACAGTCTGCCTGAATACCGGGGATGCGGCGATTCTGCTGGCGATCCGCCACATTCTCAGGACGATCGTGCAAGGCGACGTGCGGTTTGCCGTCTTCGACAGCCAGCCCGAGGTTGCGGAACGACTCTATCCGAAGACGGATTATCCCGACCTCGAATTTCATAAGCTGCTGTCGGAATCCCTGTTCCGATACAAGAATGGCAGCGGGCTGAGGGACCGGTTCAAGCCGATCTACAATCGGCTCGTTCTCCAGGCCCTGCGCTGGTTTGGCAGCAGCGCGCTAGGCAATTTTTTCAGCCATCGCGACCGGCGCGGTCTCGATATCTACGCCGACGCGGACATGGTGGTCACCACAGGGGGAACCTATCTCGTCGAGAACTACAATCTCGAACGACGCCTCAATCAGTTCAGGCTCGATGCCGTATTTGGCAAAGATCCGGTCTTCTTCACGCAATCCCTCGGTCCGTTCGACAAAAGTTACAACCGCCAGGAGCTCGGCCCGATCTTTGACCGCAGTCCGCTCATCCTGTTGCGCGACGAACGGTCGCGGACCCATATCCGGGACTTGGTGAAGGATCTCGGAAAGTGCCACGTGGTGGCCGATGCCGTATTCGCCTTGGCCGATACCGACAGGATCGGCAAGCGTCTCGCTTCCAGCCAGCCGCCGGCGTCGACGGGCCGCGTCGCTATTTCGGTCCGCCACTGGAACTACGTCAGCGACGGTGAGGGCGGCATGCGCCGCTATCTGGATTCGATCCGCGAGATCGCCACAATTCTTGTCAGGGACCTTGGCAAGGAGGTGACCTTCGTCTCCACGTGTCAGGGCGTGCCGGAATATGCCCATGACGATTCCAAGACCGCACAGGCCATCGTTGCCGAGCTCGATCCTGAGATCGCCAGCCACGTGACAGTGGACGCTTCGTTCCACACGCCGGACCAGTTGATGGGGCTGGTGAAGGGCTTCGACTTCGTCGTCGCGACGCGCATGCATATGATGATCATGTCGCTTTGCGTCGGCACGCCGGTGCTGCCGATCGCCTACGAGTTCAAAACCAAGGAAGTGGCCAAGCGAATCGGTGTCGACGATGTGCTGCTCGACATCGACACCGTGACGCCCGAAGAGGCGCGCGAAAAGCTCGGCCGGTTTGCGGGAAATCTCGACCGATATCGCAAGACAAGCCTTCAGGCCGTGCTCGAAGAACATGCTTCGGCAATGTCGGCCACAAACCTGCTGGCGCCGCTGATCGCCGGCCGCTCAGCGGATATTGCGCGCGGCGTTGGACAGGGTGGTGAACAAGGCGCGTCGCGACTGCGGGACGGCAAGCATGAAAACGAGACCGATGCCGTAGTTGAGGGCAAGCGCCAAAAAGACCGCGAGCAGGTCTGACTGGCCCGTTAGAGACGCCGGCAACCACAGGTACAGGAACCAGGCAAGCAGGGACGAGGCGATGAAAAGCCCCTGCATGAGCAGGAAGTCGGCGGCGGTCACCGGACCGACGCGATGGACCAGTAGCGCCAGCACGGGAACGCGCAGCACGTAACCGCTGATGGCATAGGCCGCGGCAACGCCGACGGCGCCCCAGTGCAGGCCGACGACGAAGGCAGCGACGGTCGTCAGCGACGAATAGATGCCCCAATGGAACATGGTCTTCGTCTTGCCCTGACAGATGAATATCCATCCCGTCGTGCTTGAAACGGACTGGACCAGGCTGGCGATGCCCAGCCAGGCAAAGATCGGTGCGACCGGTGCCCAGCCCGCGCCGAAGAGAAGTCCGACGATCTGATTAGAGGTCAGCGTCAGCGCCGCGATGCCCGGCATGGTAACGGCCGCCAGCATCCAGTTGGTGCGCACATAGATATCGCGAAAGCGGGCCTTGTCATCGTGAATGCGGCTGAGCAGCGGCACCATGACCCGTGTCAGCGGCTGGTTGATGTTCTGCAGCGGGAACAACAGGAGCTTGTAGGCGCGGTCGTAATAGCCGAGTTCGATCGCACCGGAATATTTTCCGATGAGAATGTTGTCGAGATTGCGCGAGAAGAAGTTGGCGAGGTTGAAGCCGGTCAGGTTGGCGCCGAACGACAATATATCGGCATCGACCTTCAGGTCCGGCCGCAAAGGCGTCCAACGCGCCACCAGCCAGGCGGCAGCCAGGGCGATAGCTGCCGAAACCGCCGGGCCGATGACCAGCGACCAGTAGCCCAACCCCGCATAGGCCGCGATCGCGGCGGCCAGCAGTCCGGCGGCGGCGCTTATCACATCGTTCAGTGCGAGCTGGCCGAACTGCAGGTGCCGGTTCATCAACGCCAGCGGCACTGCGGCGAGACTGCCGAGAAGCAGCGGCAGGGCAGAGCCAAGGGTGATGCCGGACATACGTTGATCGCCATAGAACGCGGCGATGGCAGGCGCCAGGCCGGCCACTACCACGGCACTACCCAGCCCGACGAGCGCGCTGATCCAGAACACCTGGTTGAGCTGCTGGTTGCTGATGTCCTTGCGCTGAACCACAGCCTGCTGCAGGCCCAGATTCTGAAGCAGCCCGACGAAGGCGACGATCGGCCCGACGGAAGCCACCAGACCGAAATCCTCGGGGACGAGCAGACGGGCCAGCACGATGACGGAGAGAAACTGGATCGCCATCTTGAAGCCCTGGGCGCCGATGGTTACCAGCCCGCCGCGCAGGGCGACACGACCGAACTGGGGGGGCGGATTGGCGTTCATGCAAGCGACCTCGTTTCGCCAAGCCGCATGGCGATTTCCACGAAATGTTGGTTCAGCAGATCGGAGTTGAACTCGGCCTCGATCTTCTTGCGCGCCGCGAGAGCGATCTCTTCACACGGCTTCGGATTCTCGGCGATCCAGGCAAGCTTTCCGGTCAGCGCCGCAACGTCCCGCTCAGCCACGAGAAAACCCGTCTTGTGATCGTCGATCAGTTCAGGGATCCCGGAATGATATGTGCTGACCACCGTCAGGCCGGCGGCCATCGCTTCCATCAGCGAAACCGGAATGCCTTCCAGATCGCCATCGCGGGCGCCGACGCTGGGCAGCAGGAATACATGCGCATCGCGCAGACGCTGTTTGACTTCGCTGTGCGGCCGGGGCCCAAGAAAATTCACCCTGTCGGCAATGCCGAGCTCTGCGGCGATCCCCTTCAGCTGCTCGAGAAGTTCTCCGCCGCCGATCACCGAGTAGATCCAGTCTCGCCGCGGCAGGCCAGCAAGCGCGCGAAGCGCATATTCGATGCCCTTCTTTTCAGTCAGGCGGCAGACCGAGATGAAAGAGAGCGTAGCCTGCTCCCATGAACGCCACCGATAGTCGATGTCACTCGGCCGCACCCCCATATGGTGAACCACAACCTGCTCCGGCGATGCACCGACCTCAATCAAGGCATCGCGGAAAAACGCATTCACCGGCAGTTGAAGAACGCCCTTTTCGAACACAATCTTGTAGCGCGCGAGCGTATTGTCATGCAGCGGTTCGCCGACATCACGGCCGTGAAATATCGTCACCAGGGGAGCGGAAATCCTCCCGCGCTTGATGGCGCGGGCCACGCGCATGCCGTTGTTGCCGAAATGGGCAACGATGACGTCGGCGCCCTGCAGTTTTCGGGCATGAGCAATGTCGATGGCGGTCGAGAGCTTGTCCCAGAACCTGCCGGACCACTTCCTGAGCAGCGGGCGATAGCGACCCAGGCCACCCCACCAGCATATGACCTTTCCTGGCAGCGCCTGCCAGCGCGGATCATCGATGTTGCTGTCCCTGCCGAAGGACGTCTCGTTGCAGACGACGCCGACTTCCATGCCGCGCTCAAGGCATCCGGCTATCTGGTCGAGAACAAAGGTTTCGGACAATGAGGGGAACTTGTCGACTACGAAGCAAATCTTCATCGGCAGGATGCGCTCGTGCGGAGAGCCGGTGTGCCCTTGACAAAAGCCGGGCCGAAAACAGGGTGCCGGAGGCACAAGACATGCAGCATGGAACTCTACCGCTGTTGGCCCACCCGCAGGGACGTTAGTATAGGTCTTGCTGCACTGCAACATTTTTGGTGCACTGTAGCAAGATTTCCCTCGGCTTGGCGTGTCTGCCGATCAAACGCAGAGCAGCAGTGTCAGCCGGCAGATGAAGGATCCGCCAGGCCCTCGGAAACCCCGACATGACCGGCAGGTTCATGCGCAGGGCTCGATGTGGCCAGTTGGGTAACGATCTGCGCAAAACGTTCATTCAGAACATCTGCGTTGAAGTCGTCCTCGACTTTGCGGCGTGCGGCAAGCGCGATACGCTCGCATTCGGTCGGGTGCTCCCCGGCCCAGGCAAGCTTGCCGGCAAGCGCTGAAATATCTCGCTCGGGCGTAAGCAACCCCGTCTTCCCATCCTTGATGAGCTCCGGGATTCCCGAATGATACGTGCTGACCGCAATCAATCCGGCGGCCATGGCCTCCATGAGCGCGACCGGAATGCCTTCCATATCCCCGTCGCTGGCAGTGATACTTGGCAGCAAAAAGAGATGCGCCATGCGAAGCCGTCTTTTCACCTCTGCGTGAGGGAGGCTGCCGAGGAATGTTACGCGACCAGCCAAGCCCAGCTCTACGGCCAGCCTCTCCAGATTCATCCGCAGAGGACCGTCGCCAACAATGTCGTAACGCCAGTCTAGCTGCGGCTGGGAGGCCTTGAGGGAGGCCAGGGCTCGCAAGGCGAACTCGACGCCTTTCTTTTCGACCAGGCGGCAAACCGTCGTCACGACCAGTTGGGTGCCTTCCCACGATTCCCAGCGATAGCCGATTTCGCGGGTGTCAATTCCCATATGGTGGACCGTCGTGCTCGCCTGGGACAGGCCGGCTTCCAGCAGCATCGTGCGGAAGTAATCGTTGACGGGCAGGTTCAGGGTCCCATGCTTGGTCAGCCCGGCATATTGTGTCGCGAGCACTGCCTGCCGCGCCGGGATCGCCACGTCCGCGCCGTGAAAGATGGTTATGATCGGTGGTTTGAGCACCTTCCATTTCTTCAGTGCGGCTGCTCTCTCGCCGTTCTGTCCGAAGTGGGCGACAATCACGTCGCAGCGGTTCAGGCGGCGTGCAAAGGCGATGTCGAGAACGGTCGAGGCCTTGTATCGCAGACGCGGCGGCAGACGCTGTACAAATTTGCTGATTACAGCGGCCCATCGCCACCAATGTCGGGTTCTGGCGAGCAGCGTCGCCATCGGCTCGCTTTGCCGGTCAATTCGGTGGTCACCTTGCATCTTTTCGCAGACCACTTCGACCTGAAAGCCCCGCGCCAGCAGCCCAGCCATCTGGTCCACGACGAAGGTTTCCGAAAGCAGAGGGAATTCGCCGACGACAAAGCCCACGCGCATGACCCGCCCATAAGGTTGGGGCTTGCTCGGACCAAGCGGTCCATATCGCACAAGCCCTAATGTAGACAGGCAGAATACACGTTGATTGCTGCAGTGCCACAAGATATTGCACTGCAGCAATTAAAAGTGATCCGGACGGGCGCACGACGCCTGGACCTGGCTAACGGGAACTTTGCGCGACCACGGTCGTGCAGCGTCTCAGCTGAACTGCAACACGACGCGTTTAGGCTGCGCGCTCCAAACCGACACGTCTTGCGCGGTCGAGAACGCCCATGAACGTTGCGAACTGGCTGTCGGGGTTCATTTGCCGCCGCTCCGAAAACTGACGTGCTGTCGCTGACAGCCGCTTGTACTCGGCCTCGTCGCTCCACAGCCGCCTGACCGTTGCGACCCAGTCGGCGAGCGGGGCGTCGTAGTCCAGTACCACGCCGCCGGCGCCGATCGCTTCCGGCAGACCGCCGCGCCGCGAGCCGACCACGGGAATGCCACTACAATGCGCTTCCGAGGCCACCCGGCCCCAGGCTTCTTCCCATTTGCTGGGCGCAAGCAGGATTTTCGTGCGGCCGTAGACCGTCTTCATGTCGCTGGTGCGGCTTTCCAGCTTGACGTTCTGGAGGGGAGAGATTGTTGCTTCGATCCGGGCTCGATGATCGTCGTCGAGCTTCCAGCTTTCGACGAACAGGAACGGGATCTCGGGACAGGCGGCGGCAATGCGCACCGCAAGATCGAAGCCTTTTTCCTCATATGGATTGATGAGCGTGACAAATTCACCGGTCGTCGGTGTGCAGTAGAACGCGGGATTGATGGTCGGCGGAATAACCGTCGAATCGATATCGAATTTTGCCTTATAGGCGCGCGCGGTGAACTCGGAGTTGGCGATATAGACCGCCGAATGGAGCTCACGCAGATCGCCGGCCAATTCGTCGAATTCGACATTCCTCAGATAGACGGTCAGCGGCACGCCAAGCCTCTGCAACTCTCTGCCGATCGGCACCGAATTGTGGCACTGCACGACCGCGACATCCGGCCTCAACTTTTTGACGGCGAAGTCGGCCGCTTCCCAGGGGAACCACGCCCGTACAACCGGATAGCCCGGGAAATTGTCGATGACCGCGCGCTGACGAAGGAGCTTCATCTTGGCGCGCGCCCTGAAGCCGAACATGCCGTCGCCGAACAGGGCTGCCAGAACGGATGCCTCGTGACCGTTTTCGCGCAATTGCTCGACCAGGTGGTGGGTGCTCGACTGGACGCCCCCGCTGAATTGCGGCGTGTAGCCGGTGCCGCCTGCAAACAGAACTTTCATGAACCTGGCTCCGCGTTGTGCCGCCCTGCCTTCACGCCGCCATCCTGCCGATCGAGAAATACTCGATGCCGTGACGGGCGATGACCTTGGGATCATAGAGGTTGCGGCCATCGAAGATGACCGGCGTGGTCAGGGCATCCTTCACCGCGTCGAAGGACGGGGCGCGGAAACTCTTCCACTCGGTGGCGATCAGCAACGCGTCGGCGCCGCGCAACGCCGCCTCCTTGGTGCCGCACAACAAAAGGTCGTCGCGCAGGCCGTAGATGGCCTGGCATTCCTGCATCGCCTCGGGGTCGTAGGCCTGCACATTGGCGCCGGCCTGCCACAGCGCCTCCATCAGGACGCGCGCCGGCGCCTCGCGCATGTCGTCGGTGTTGGGCTTGAAGGCGAGGCCCCAGAGCGCGAAGGTCTTGCCCTTGAGACTGCCCTTGAAATAACGGTGCACCTTGTCGAACAGCACCGACTTCTGGGCATTGTTGCGCTCCTCCACGGCGCGCAGCAGCTTGGCGTCGAACTTGACGCCTTCGGCTGTCTTGATCAGCGCGCGGACATCCTTGGGAAAGCACGAACCGCCATAGCCGAGGCCGGGATAGATGAAGTGATAGCCGATGCGCGGATCCGAGCCGATGCCCTTGCGCACCTCCTCGATGTCGGCGCCGAGTTGCTCGGCCAGATTGGCCATCTCGTTCATGAAGGAGATCTTGGTCGCCAGCATGCAGTTGGCGGCGTATTTCGTGAATTCGGCGCTGCGCACGTCCATCACGATCATCTTCTCGTGGTTGCGGTTGAACGGCGCGTAGAGCTCGCGCATCACCGCCTCGGTGTCCTCGCTGTTGGTGCCGACGATAATGCGGTCGGGCTTCATGCAGTCGGCGACGGCGGAACCTTCCTTGAGGAACTCAGGATTGGAAGCGACGTCGAAAGCCAGGTCCTGGCGCCCGCGCGCCTTCAGCGTCTCGGCGATTTTGGCCTTCACCTTTTCGCAGGTGCCGACCGGCACGGTCGACTTGCCGACGACGATCTTGGGACTGTCCATCTCGCGGCCGATGGTCTCGGCCACCGCCAGCACATATTTGAGGTCGGCCGAACCGTCCTCGCCGGGTGGCGTGCCGACCGCAATCATCTGGATCTCGCCATGCTTGACGCCGGCGGCGGCATCGGTGGTGAACTTGATCCGGCCGGCTGCGTGGTTCTCCTTGACCAGGGCCTCCAGTCCCGGTTCGAAAATCGGCACCAGGCCCTGGTTGAGCCGCTCGACCTTCTTTTCATCGACATCGACGCACACCACCTGGTGCCCGACCTCAGCCAGCACCGCAGCCTGCACGAGACCGACATAGCCAATTCCAAAGACCGTCAAATTCATTCGGGTTAATTCCTGTTCACGCCCTTTGGCCTTATATGGCCGGGCCGGTTCAGATTACTTTATGCTGCTTACACTGCATGCCAGCGATTCCGGAAACTGGCACGGCTGGCCGAGCGCGGTGAAGGCCACGCGCTGCACCTGCATCGTCACCTGGCGGCCGGGGTCCGAAAAGGCGCCCATCCAGTTTTTCAGCGTGTCGCTGCCCCAGAGGCTGAAGAATATCTTCTGCGAGTGGGTCGGCAATTGCTCGGGATTGGTCACTTCCTGGACCAGCTTGCCGTTGACGTACCAGCGCAGCCGGTCCTTTTCCCAGATAAAGGCATAGTCGTTGAAGCCCTTGTCGGCGCCGCCTTCGACCTCGGCCAGCTTCTCGTTCTTGGGCTTGCCGGCGATGTAGCTGTTGACCTGCACCTTGGATGTATCCTTGGTCAGCACCTCGAAGTCGATCTCATACCAGGGCTGTTTGTCGGCAGGGCCGATATAGGTGAAGAAAGCGGCGTTGAGACCGGATCCGGTGTCGGTCTTCATCCGTGCTTCATAGGTCCCATATCCGAAGCGCTGCTTGGTCTGGATCTCGGCGCAGGCGAACTCGCGGTCCTTCAGTTTGCGCTTTTCGAAGCCGAGCGTCAGCATGTTGTCGGAAAATTTTACCAGGCTTTTCGACCAGGTGCAGTTCTGGTGATTGCCGTTCGACCAACCGTCGGAGACATACCAGCGCGAACGATCGAAACTCTTGAAATCGTCGACGAAGGACGGTGCGCTTTGCATCTCCGGGGAGGCGTCCTGGGCGCGGGAGGGGTGGGCGGCGCCGAGCAGAGCTGCGGCTGCCGCCAACAGAAGCGCACCAACGGATAGAAGACGCGTTGGGTTTACAAGACGCATTGGCCGATTTGGCCGCGTTGAAATCATGGCATCGATTGCCGCCATGGGCGTCGTCTTCGGATCTGCGTTCATATCAATTCACCTTTGTGCTGTTCCGCCCCAACCCAAAGTCACCGATTGGCCCACATTGCTAACGGGCCGATCCCGATCCTCCGTCCCCGAACTTTCTCTTCTGTGTCTCGTGTGACCGTGTTCAGCCGAAGCGACCTGCGGGTTTGACATATTCCCCGTGCGAATCAGAACTCTGGCCATCCTCGCCGACGATCGCGTCGAGTGAATGACGCAGTTCCTTCATCCGGCTCGTCTGGCGCACCAGCTCGGCGATGCGCTGTTCGCAGTTCAGGATGGACTTCGTCAGCTCGCCGACTTCCGACAGCTTGCTTGCCGACGCCGAGCCGTTCTCCATCGACTCGACCAGGAAGGCCGCGTTGGTGGACTTCGACCGGTAGCGGGCCTCCAACCCGGTCTTCTCGGCCGCAATCTCGGCCGTGATCTGATCCAACAGCTTTGCCAGACGGTCGAAACGCGCCAGATCGGTCTGCTTGTCGCGCGCTGGGTCCCTGGACCTGAAGCCGAAAATTGAAGCCATCCGGTTGGCCTTCCAAAATTGCTGCACCGCAACATACAGTGCCATCGTCGGGGCGTGTAGGCAACCTCCGAGTTTCAGAAAGGCAATTTTTTCAGCCTTGCGGCCGCCGTCCCGGACTTGGCGGAGCCTACTTTTGCGCCGCCGTGCTGGTAGCGGCCATGAGGAAGCGCAAGGGCGGCACCGGCTGCTGCCGCGGGGGCAGACCGGCGTGGCGAAACAACGCATCGAGCTTGTCGGCGGCCACGCCGACAACGATGGGAATGAAGTTCGACTGGCTGGCCAGCGCGTAGGCGGCGGCAGACGCCATGCCGCGCTCGGCCTTCACATCGAGAAAATTGCGCAGCCGGTATTTGTCACGCACATGCCGCTCGTGCTTGCGCAGCAGGGCCTTGGAGCCTTCCGGCAGGCTGTCGATCTTGAGCAGTGCCAGATCCGCATCGGCGAGGCGCTTCAGATCCTGTGTCTTGTGGCGCCCGCTCAGCGAATCGGCGCGCACGATCGCGCCATAGCCGCAGGAACGGATGACCTTGAAGCGTGCGCCAAGGGCAAAGGCGCGGGCGTACAGTTCATAATCTTCGCCGAGACGCAGGTTCTCGTCGTAACGCAGCCCATGCCTGTCGAGGAAAGCTCTTGATATCACCGGCTTGAGAAAGCCGAGTTCGCCGCGCTGGACACGCCGTCTGGAGATGTTGCCCTCGATGAACCGCTCGAAGTCGAGGAATTCCGGGTCCGCCGAAAAGGACGGGGCGACGATCTTAGAGACGTCGGTCGCCGTATCGTCACGGATCAGCATGATGTTGTCGGCGGCGAAATCCCAGTCGGTGCTGGCAAACAGCTGGCGAAACCGTCCCTGAAGGAAGAAATCGTCGGCGTCGAGAATGCTGATGAAAGGCGATTTCGACCCGGCAATGGCGGCATTGCGAGCGAAGGACGGGCCGCGATTGACGTCGAGCCGGATGACCGAAAGCCGACCGCTGCCATCGTCGGCAGCGCTGGCCACTTTTGCGGTGTCGTCGGTGGAGGCGTCGTCGACGACAACGACTTCCGCCACCTCCGGCTCGCGCAGCGCCGAGGCGATGGCTGCGGGAATGGTCCGGGCCGCGTTGCGCGCCGCGATGATCACGCAGACCCGGGATTCTGTCATGGACATAGGGTGGCCTTTCGATTGCATAAAGTGTCGCATTGGTCCCTCGCCCTCCCGGCGCGCGGCGCCGGACCCAGATCCATCCCCCGATCCATCCCCAGCGGATCGGGACGGAACGTTATCTGCCTGCTGCATGACGACCCTCATCGTCACCGGCTTTCCCGCTCGAAAATCCGCCGGCTGAGGTCGGCTGACGCGGCCCAGCCGGCCTCGGTCAGGTAGCGGACAGGTTCGCGGCCGCACAATTCCCACAAAACGGTGCGCCGTTGCGGCCATCTGAGCGACGACAGCCACGGCGCGATGACCATGTGGAACAGGTCTTCATTGCCGATGCGTGACAGGATCCTGGTGGCCCGATCCGACAGCAGCGTGCCGGCGCCACCAAGCAGCACATCGGCGGCGCGCAGGCCCAGCAGCAGGGTGTCAGCCAGCCCCTGCTCGGCCGCGTAGTCGAGCACAGTCTGCTGCTCGGCCTCGCTCAGCCGACCGGCAGCGGCCCGGATATCGCAGACATAGCCCGCGCATGGCTCGCGGTTGAACAGCGCCTTTGCGACACTGATGCAGGACAGAAGCAAAGTGTCGGAGGCCGAGATGAACGGCACGCTGGAGCCGGCGATCGCAAGCGCGCGCTTGCGGCGCAGGAACCCTTCCGTATCGCGCGGGCTGGGCGATCCCGGCTGCTGGAGCCGGTAATGGAGATCGACGGTGGACAATTTCCGACCTTGGCTGCGAACCATGTGCTGCTCGCCCAGAAAGCGCACCCACCAGACGGAGCGGGACTTGCCGGCGACCTCGTAGCCGATCGAGCGCAGCGCATCGCGAGCTCTAAAGAAGCCGGCCGGCGACACCAATATGTCGACATCTCCGGACGGCTTCATGAAATGGTCGCCATAGAGCAGTTGCTGCTGGAGGGGGCCCTTCAGGAAGACGAAATCGATGCCGCTGCCGCGCAGCGCCTTGTCGATGGCCATCGAATCCATGATGCCGGACGAGTTCATCGCAATCGTGCGCCGGCGATAAGTGTCGAGCCACTCGAGCAATCCCGGCGGCGTCTCGCCCGCCGGTGGGCGCGACAGCGCCTTCAGCATGAAGGTGGCGACCTTGTTCAGCCTGGCGATATCGCAAACATCGGCAACGGAGATGGCCGGTGCAGGCGCGGCGCTGGGGCTCGCCCTGGAGGCGAAGAACAGCCGCAGGCAAGCCTGCACATAGGCCACTTCGTCGGCGCAGCCAGCGGCGCGCAACCTTTCGAAGGTCCCTTCCTGCAATGCCATATGCTGCAGCATCTCCGCAAAAAATTCGCCAGGCGCGTTATATTGCAACTGCGAAGCAAAGCATCGCCAAATTCATGCGCCGCGTCCAGTTTTTCCTTTGGCGCCAATTTTCCTGCAACCTGAACGTTTCGCAACACAGTCCTACAACGAGATGCAAGGCGCCGCCTGATCGGGGCTTGTGGCGGGTACGTCAGCAACAATTTTGTGGGAATGCGCCAGCGCCCAAGTGAGGAGCATTCGAAGGAAAATTTAACGTAATTAAATCAGATACTTAGTTGATGGCCTCGGACACTCTGCTGAATTCTCCTGGGATGTGAAAATGCAAAGCGCTTTGATCACCATTGAAGGGAGTCGCAACCGAGAATTGATTAACGGCTGGTAAATCAGGCTTGACTCATAAATGCTGCCATGCAGCTATTGCGGTGCAGCAATAGCTCGCTGCCGGCAATCGACAGGCCGCTTCCAGTCCACAAGTGGAGAGTAAATTGGAACAGAATGTTGAAAAGCATGAGTACGAAACCCCTAGCCTGACGGTCCACGGCTCGATCGAGACCATCACGCAAGGCGGTAGCGGTACTACGGCACTCGACGCCTCGTTTCCGGCACATACGCCGGTCGGCGAACTCACCTTCTCCTGAGTATTCTCTCGTTGGGGTGACAAAGTCCGGACTCTGCAAACAGAGCGCACTAAGGAGAGTCGGGGGTCAAACCCCGGCTCTCGCGTCTTTGTCCGGAATTGCCGAAGCGTTGGTTGTGAGCGAGGTTTAGGATGGACTGGAACCCCACGGACCATGATCGGATGAGCGCGAGCAAGGATGCCGTGGCCTGCGAATTCGGCAACGGCCTAGCGCTGCTCGATATGAGGTCCAACATCTATTACAGCCTGAACGGCGTCGGCGCCTATATCTGGGAGCTGATCCAGGAGCCGCGGCCGATTTCCGAAATCCGCAGCGCCGTGCTGGATCGCTACAATGTCGATCCGGAACGCTGCAAGGCCGATGTCGATGGATTGTTGAAGGGCTTGGCGGACGCCGGGCTTGCGAGGCTCCATGATGAGGAACTTGTCTAGAGCTTTCTCACTGAGCGGGCCGGAGATGCTCTTTCTCGCCCACTGCCTTGCGGTGGTCGTGTCGGTGCGGCTGGGGCTGACGCTGCTTTCCTACAACAAAGTGCGCCGCATGGTGACCCGGCTCGACGCGCGCGAACCAGCCGACATCGGCGATCTCAGGCGTGTCGCCTGGGGCGTGGCTGCGGCTGCCCGCCTGGTGCCTGGCGCAAGCTGTCTGACCCAAGCGCTTTCCGGCCAATATTTGCTTGCCCGCCAGGGCAACGCCTCAAAAATCCGCATCGGCATCGAGCGCGATACCGGCACCGAGTTGAAGGCGCATGCCTGGCTGGTCAGCGGCGACCATATCGTGCTCGGCGGCTCGCTTGGCAGGTTTAACCATCTCGTCGACCACGGCCAGTGAGCGATGAGCGGCGTCGCCGGAATTCTGCTGAGGCAGGAAGGCAGGCAGGCCGCCGCGGCCGACATCCAGCGCATGCTTGCCCGCATGCAGCATCGCGCGCCTGACGGCAGTTCGTGGTGGATCGACGAGGGCGTCGTTCTTGGCCACGCCTGGCTCAACACCACCGATGAAGCCGGCCCCGGCCCGCTGACCATGGCCGGCGGCAAGCTCGCAATCACCGCGGATTGCCGGCTGGACAACCGCGACGAACTCTTGGCCAGGCTCGGCATCCGGGACAATTCGGTTGCCGACGCCGTGCTTGTGATGAGCGCCTATCTGCGCTGGGGCGAAGCCTGCCCCGAGCATCTGCAAGGCGACTTCGCCTTTGCCATCTGGGATGGCGAGCGCCGGCAGCTGTTTTGCGTGCGCGACCATTTCGGCGTCAAACCGTTCTACTATCATTCGAGCGACCGGCGCTTCGTCTTTGCCTCGGAGATCGGGCCGATCCTCGATGCCGGCGGCGTCGACATGCGCATCAGCGAACACCAGATTTCGGGATTCCTGGCCGGGCTGCCCGACGATCCGCAGTCGACAGCCTATGCCGATATCTTCCGCCTGCCGGCGCGCCACAGTCTGACAGTGACCGGCAACCAGGTGGTGCTGCGCCGCTACTGGCAGATCGAACCCTCGCCAAGGCCGATGCGATCGGACACGGCCGAGGAATTCCGGCATCTGTTCTCGCAATCGGTCCGCAACCGCATGCGCGGCACGCCTGCGGTCGGTGCTATGCTGAGCGGAGGCCTCGATTCCTCCTCGATCGCCTGCGTGGCGGGCCTGCAGAATGCCGCCCAGCAAAGATCGAGGCTGCCGACCTTCTCGCTGGTGTTCGAAAAGGGCTCGCCGATGGATGAGCGTCCGTTCATCGAGGCGGTGCTGGGCCAGCAGAAGGTCGACGGCACTTTGATTTCGGTCGGCAATTATGCCCCCTTCGCCGAATTCGACCGCATCCTGGAGGAGCAGGAAGAAACGTTTCTTGCGCCCGGCCTGTCGCTGACCCGCGACATCTACAGGACCGCCGGCGGCAAGGGCATGAAGGTGCTGCTGGACGGCCATGGCGGCGACGAGGTGGTTTCGCAGGGCCACGGCCATCTGCACGAACTCGCCTATGCCGGCAAATGGATGGAGCTGTGGCGCGAGCTGCGCAGCGCCTCCAACACCTATGGCGATGGCATGCTCGGCCTCTACTACCAGTTCCTTACCCTTTACGGGCCGGCCTGGCGCATCGCGAGAATCAAGCGGTTCGCGAACCGCGTGCTTGGCAAATTGCGGCGCCATCCCACTGGGCGGCCGGCGACGAGCTGGCGCGCCCTGATCAATCCGGACCTGGCGATGCGTACCGACCTCGTCGAACGGTTCCGCAGGGCCGGCTATATGCCGCCCGCGGTCAGCGCCAGCGAGACCTTGACCCATCGCTGGCTGCTGTCGAACGGCATGGTGCCGCACGCCTTCGAGGTTCTCGACAAGGCCGCCGCCAATTTCGGCGTCGAGCCGCGCTACCCCTTCTGGGACAAGCCGCTGGTCGAGTTCTGCCTGGCACTGCCCGGCGCGGAAAAGCTGAACCAGGGCTTTGGCCGCTCGGTGTTGCGCCGTGCCATGGAAGGAATTTTGCCCCCGGCGGTGCAGTGGCGGCGCGACAAGATCGATTTCACCTCCAATTTGGTCAAAGGCATGCTGGGCAATCACCGCGATCTCCTGGACAAGGTGCTGGTGAAAGATGCGGCGCGGATTGCCCCTTACGTCAACCTGCCTGAGGTGACCGCCGCCTATGGCCGTATTTCCAGCCAACCCGAGGCCGCGACCTTGCCCGATGTCCAGTATGTATGGCGTTCGATTTCGCTATCGTTGTGGCTGCGGCAGGTGCAACAGCGCGGGAGCCACTGATGATGCCGGCCAACATGCCTCTTGCCGCTGATGACCGCCATGCAATTGCTGCTCGCGCACAGCACTTCTACAAAGCCTATGGGCTGACGATCGCTTCGCAGGTCGAACTGCCTGAGCTAGAGCCGAGCGAACCAGCTTGCGTCGATGTGCTGATCACGGTCGGCCCGATCGACCTGCCAAAACCCTCGCCCGAGACCGGAACTGCTTTCCGTTTCGAGCCGCGGCAGCAATATTTGGCATGGCAGACGGTCGGCGCCTTCCTGATCACCGATGCCTGCCGCATCGAGGTGGAGCCGGCGCCCGATGTCGACGATGCGCTGCTGGCGTTTCCGCTGCTCGGTCCGGTCATGGCACTGCTCCTGCACCAGCGCGGCCTGCTCATCCTGCACGCCAGCGCCATTGCGGTCGGCGGCAAGAGCGCTGTCTTCATGGGCGACAAGGGCGCCGGCAAATCGACGACGGCGAGCGCGATGATCCGTGCCGGGCATCGATTGCTGACCGACGATGTCGTGGCGCTCGATCTCACGGACCGGCCGATGATCGTTCCGGGTTTTCCGCAGTTGAAGCTCGCCGCCGATGCCGCCGCCGCGTTTCCCATCCGCCAGGCAGAGATACGCCCGCAGGTGCATGCGGCGATCGACAAGATGCAGCACCGCCTGCACGCCGGATTTGCGGCAGACGCGGTGCCGGCGACCCGGATCTATATCCTCGAGCGCAGCGACAAGGCAGCGATCACGCCGCTGCCAGGCATCGGCGCCCTGCCGGCAATCATCAAATTTTCCTATGTGACGCGTTTCGGCCGTCCAGCCCTGGTCGGCGATTTTGCCACGACACATCTTCGCCAATGCGCCGCCCTGGCCAGCCAGATCGGCGTCTGCCGCCTCGAAGTGCCCACCGGGCTCGACCGTATCGGCGAAGCCGTCGCCCTGATCGAAAACGATCTGGCGGCCGACAAAGGGCCGCGGTGACTGACATGTCCGCATCGCAGATCCTGCGCTTTTCGTTTTACCGCGATGTCGCCGGCTTCGGCGCCGCCATGGCCCGGATCGGCGGGCGCAGGACCTTCACGGCATTGCTGTTCCTGATCCTGGGAAGCCTGACCGAAGGCATCTCGATCCTGCTTCTGGTGCCGCTGCTGCATCTGGTCGGGCGACCCGAGCAGAATTTCGCGGTCAGGTTGCCTGACCGCGACTGGGTGCGCTGGCTGGCTCCGGACGGAACGCTGCAATTGACCACGGTGCTTTGCCTGCTGGTCGGGCTTGTCGCGCTGCAGGCAGCGTTCAACCGCTATAAATCCGTCTACATGGCGCGGCTGCTGCTCGACTTCATCAATCGCCTGCGCATGAACCTGTTCGAGAGCATCGGCAAGGCGCGGTGGGGGATATTCGCGCGCATGCGCAGCTCCGATCTCGACCATGCGCTGACCGGCGATATCGACCGCGTGCAGTCGGCGGCGTTCTCGCTGCTGATGCTGGTGCAGATCGCCGTGCTTCTGGCGGGTTATCTCGTTGTCTCGCTGTTCATTTCGACAGTAATGACGGCGTTTGCCATTGTCGTCGGCATCGTCACCTTCCTGGCACTGCAGCCGTTTCGGGCACGAGCCAGCGCCTTCGGCCGGGTTTTGACCAGCAATCGCCAGGAGCAGTACCGAACGGTCTCGGAGTTCCTCGGCGGCATCAAGGTCGCCAAGAGCCTGAATGTCGAGGCGACCTATTACGCGCAGCTTCGCGCGACGCTGGAGAAGATGAAGGCCGACAACATCAACTATGTGCGCAACAGCACCATCGGCACCGCTCTGTTCCAGGTCGCCAGCGTCATTGGTCTGAGCCTGTTCATCTATGTCGCTTTGGTCCGCTTCAACCTCTCGCTGGCCGAGATCGTTGTCCTGCTTCTGGTGTTCATGCGCATCGCGCCGCGTTTCATGGACATGCAGATGCAGGCGCAGCAGGTGCTGATCAACCTGCCGGCCTATGCCTCGATGCGCGACATGCAGGCGCGTTTCGATGCCGAACGCGAGCCGGCAAACCTCGAATCGGATGCCAAGCTGTCGCTCGATGTCGGGCTCAACATCCACAACGTCTCCTTTGCCTATGAGGCCGGCGGCAAGCCGGTGGTGAGCGATGTGACGTTTGGCCTTCCCGCCGGCAAGGTAACGGCGCTGATCGGTCCGTCAGGCTCGGGCAAGAGCACGCTTGCCGACATGCTGCTTGGCCTGCTCGAACCGAGCGAGGGCAAAATCCTGGCCGATGGCGTCGAGATCGGCGCGGCCAACCGCCGGCGCTGGCGCGACCAGGTGGCGTATGTGCCGCAAGACGTGTTCCTGCTGCACGATACGATCGCCGCCAATCTGCGCCTTGCCGCGCCGCAAGCCAGTGACGCGGAGCTGTGGACTGCACTGCGCGCTGCGCATGGCGCCGACTTCGTCGAGCGGCTGGAGTTGCGGCTCGACACGGTGGTCGGCGACCGCGGCGTCCGGCTCTCGGGCGGCGAACGCCAGCGCATCGCGCTGGCGCGCGCGCTGCTGCGCAAACCTTCGCTGCTCATTCTCGACGAGGCGACCAGCGCGCTCGACTGGCAGAACCAATCCCTGATCGCCAAGTCGATCGACGGCTTGCGCGGATCGATGACGATCCTGACCATTGCGCACAGGCCATCGATGATCGCCTTCGCCGACTGGGTGGTTGCAGTCGAAAACGGACGAATCGTCGAAGTCGGGCAATATCAGAGGTTGAAAGCGAAGGCCGGCAGCCGCCTGTCGAAAATGCTTTCAGGCGAGCAATCGGAACCCGAGCCGGCCGAAGCAGGCTGAGTCCGGCAGCAAGATGATCCGAGGCCGACCTTGCGGCTTCAGACTGCTCAATGCACGCTGCGCCTCGCCGAGAGCTTCTCGCCTTCAACCGCCTTGTCGGCGCCGAGGCTTCTTTCGGCGTCGCGAGCCCTGTCGGCCGATGTCGGCGCGCTCCTGGCGATCATAACATACACCAACAGGAAATAACCGACTTGGATGAGGACAGCGCAGCCGATGACGCGAAGCACCGTTGTGGTGACCGTCGCGCCGTCGACATAGGACCACGCGACCACGATCGCGAGGGCGAAAACCATTCCAATGACGAATTTTGGTAATGACATGTTCGGCGGCCCGTCAACCGGCCCGAGCATGCAAAAGCGATGACTTACCCACCCGAGTATCTCCCCATTCGCCATGCGAGCTTATTTAGCTGCTCTTTTTCGGCCGGTTGCTTCCGGCCTTCCCAACCCATCCAGACTCTATCAGGAATAATTTGCGACTCTATTAAGGCGCGAAACTGACGGCAAGGGCAACCTGCAATAATTTTCGGCTTGGCGGCGGCTTGGACTCCGCCATGCTGCGATGCACACGCAGGGGTGGTGACCTAACTCGTCATGCGCTTTATACTACAGTAGAATCTACAATGTTGATTAGTATTTTACTTGATTAATTTAGCAAAGCCAGTGATTCGAAAATCAGTTAGAGCCGTTCCCTCTGCGGCAAAGGACGATTTGCCCAAAACCCGCCGAAAAAAGGCATTACATTTCCTAGGGTTGCTAATTATTCGTCACAAACCCGCCATAAAGGGCAAAATTTGGGCAAGGAGCGTTTATTATTTAGTCAATTCCTGACGTGACTATTTCAGCCATATGGGAAATTGTGTGTTGCGCTGCAGCATTTTTTTGGTATCGTGGCATAAACCATCCGTTCAACGTATGGAGCTTTTGCATGAGGGACGTTGCCAAGTCGGCCAATGCGGCATTTTCGCATGTCGGCGTAGATTTTCCGCCACCCATCGGCGGGCTGCTGAAGCGCAGTTTCGATATTTTCGGTTCACTTGTCGGCCTGGTGGCGCTTAGCCCGCTGTTCCTGATGGTGGCCCTTCTGGTCAAGCTTTCCGACGGCGGCTCGATCTTCTACGGCCACAAGCGCATCGGACGCGGTGGGCGGATTTTCCCCTGCCTCAAGTTCCGCACCATGGTCGAAGACGGCGAACGTGTGCTGGCCGCCTATCTCGCGGCCAATCCGGAAGCCAACGCCGAATGGATCGCGACCCGCAAGCTGAAGAACGATCCGCGCGTCACCCGCGTCGGCGCCGTTCTGCGCAAGCTCAGCCTCGACGAGCTGCCGCAGATCATCAACATCCTGCAGGGCGATATGAGCCTTGTCGGGCCTCGCCCGGTGGTGCGTGACGAGCTTGAGATCTACGGCAGCGCCGCGGTCTATTATTTGAAGTCGCGGCCGGGCCTGACCGGGCTCTGGCAGGTCAGCGGACGCAACGATGTCTCCTATGACAGCCGCGTCGCGTTCGACCGTCACTATGTCGAGAACTGGTCGCTGTTCGAAGACGTTCGCATCATCCTCAAGACCGTGCCTGCGGTGTGGATGTCGCGCGGTTCCTACTGACCGACCGCAACTGGTCAGCAATCGGGCCGGTACGGCCCGAAGCCAATCCGGTCCAAAGCTATTCGGCGATGGGCCGGTCTCGCATTGCAGCCATAATTCTGCCAGGTTCCGAAGGAGGCACTCGGCAGCAGGTCTATCGGGCGGATGGGGCCAAAACGGATCGGAAACGTTCAGTTGAAAACAGACATATCAGCGTATTTTCGCCTTGCCGGCCCGATGCGGCCGGCACGGCTCGTCGCCACGTGCCTCGCTCTGTCGCTCGCGGTTCCGGCCATGGCCGACGAGTACCGGCTCGGCTCGCAAGACAAGCTCAACATCCGCGTCGCCGAGTGGCAGACGGTGGAAGGCACGTTCCGTGACTGGTCGGCGGTAAACGGCGAATATTCGGTCGGTCCAGCCGGCAATTTGTCGGTGCCGTTCGTCGGCGAACTGCCGGCCGCCGGCAAGACCACGTCGGAGGTTGCGGCCGCGATCAGCGTCGCCCTGCAGCGCAAGCTTGCCTTGTCGGACAAGCCGGAAGCCTCGGTGGAAATGGTGCAGTTCCGGCCGTTCTACATCTCGGGCGAGATCCAGACGCCTGGCCAGTTTCCCTATGTGCCGGAGCTGACCGTGCTCAAGGCGATCAGCATCGCCGGCGGCATCCGGCGCAACGCCGATTTCGGCACCCAGCTCGGCAAGGACCTGATCACCGCCAAGGGCAATTTCGACATTTATGACGACCAGCGCGTGCGGTTGATCGTCAAGCGTGCCCGCATCGATGCCGATCTCGCCGGCAAGGAGAGTTTCGAGGCGCCTAAGGAAGTCGAGGGCGACCCGCGCCTGGCGACAATCGTCTCCGACGAAATGCAGATCCTGATCTCCGACCAGAAAGCGTTGAAGCTGAAGCTGCAGGCGCTTGACGATCTGAAAGGGGTCCTGCAGTCCGAAATCGAGGCGCTGCAGAAAAAGATCGTCAACCAGCAAAAACAGGTCGACCTGGCGCAGCAGCAGGCGGACAGTATCGGTCCGCTGGCGCAAAAGGGCCTGGTCGCCAACGCACGCCTGCTTTCCTCGCAACAGTCGGTCACCGATCTGCAGGGCAAGATCCTGGACTATGAGACGGCGATCCTCACCGCCAAGCAGTCGGTCAGCAAGGCGACGCAGGATGCCATCGATGCCCAGAACACGTTGAACTCGAGACTTGCCGCCGACCGGCAGCAGGTCGAAGCAGACCTCAACGAAGCCGCACTCAGGGTCAACATGCAACAGGGCTTGATGGCCCAGGCATCGGACCCGGCCACGACCGCCGCCATCACAAACAACAATGAAGAGCCGGCGCTCATCTATTCGCTGGTGCGCGTGACCGACGGCAAGACCAGCGAGATCGACGCCAAGGAAGATACGCCGGTGCTGCCGGGCGACGTTATCAAGGTGAAGCTGGCGCCGACGGCCAGCCAGTAACCTGTTTGTTTGGAGCAATTCCGGACGGAAACCGTTTCCCACTTTTCCCGGAATTGCTCTAGCGCTCGGGCTCGCTCGGCGAGGCCCGCGCGATGGAGGCGGGAGGAACAAGTTCGGCTCGTTCGCGCCAGGGTGCGGGCGGGAACTTCCGTTTTCCGACCGCTTGAAGGCATTCCATGCAGCCCGCCGCACCGCGCCACGTCTACCTCAATCTCGATGCCATCCGCGGCGTCGCGGCGATCAGCGTCATGCTCTACCACTTCTCGCCGTTCCTGGCCGCCGGCAAGGTGCTGCCGTCGAGCTATCTGGCGGTCGACCTGTTCTTCCTGCTCAGCGGCTTCGTCATCGCGCATGCCTATGACCGCAAGATCGAAAACGGCATGGGCTTCGGCACGTTCCTGGCGATCCGCCTGATACGCCTCTACCCGCTCTACCTCGCCGGCACGCTGCTCGGTTTCTTCTATCTCGTCGTCAAGAACCGGCTGATTCCGGCGGAATACATGCCGATCTCCGAGATCGGCACCATGCTGACGACCGGCATGTTCTTCATCCCGCTGGTCAGCGATGCCTATCACACGATCTTTCCGCTCAACCCCGCGTCGTGGTCGCTGTTCTTCGAGCTGATCGTCAACATAGCCTATGTCGCCGTCTTCTTCCTGCTGACGAAACGCGTGCTGAGCACGCTCATCGCCGTCAGCCTGGTGTTGCTGGTGGTCGTCTCTATCATTGCCGGCACGCTCGACTTCGGCATGACCGGCTCGACCATCATCAGCGGCCTGCCGCGCGTCTGTTTCTCGTTCTTCCTGGGCGTGCTGCTTTGCCGGTCCATGACACGCTATCAAAGCGGGCTCGGCTTCCTGCGGCGCGGCTGGTGGGTCGAGGGTGCGATCGCGCTGACGCTCATCGTCTTTGCCATCGCGCCGGCCGGCGGCGCGCGCGTCGCCTACGATCTCGCCTGCGTCGTCTTTGTTTTCCCGGCGCTGGTGGTGGTCGGCACTATTGCGCCGACGGCGCCGCGCCTGTCAGGCCTCTATGGCTGGCTGGGGCGGATTTCCTACCCGATCTACATCATCCACACGCCGCTGCTGATGATCATCGCCGGGGCGGGCAAGGCCGCAGCGATCGACCCGTTCGCGCATCATCCCTGGTTCGGCATCGTCATGGCGGTTTCGGTCATCGTCATCGCCGACATCGCCACGCGCGTCTATGACGAGCCATTGCGCCGCTTCCTGCAGCGGCTGATGCTGCGCAAGCGCGCCGTCGCGTGAGATAAGCAAGTCAGACGCGCGCCGGCATGCGGCCGTTGGCGGTGTTCTCGTCCGGCACCGGAACATAGGCCCGCCTTGCCCTGGCGAGCGGCACCGGGCGCAGCTTGAACAGGCCGTAATAGACGATGAACGAGGCCATGAAATAGGGGCCGAGGATCTCGACCTCGAAGAAGGAGCGGATCAGCATCATGCCGACCGCGCCGGCGAGCACCACTGAATCGGCGCTCCAGTCACCGAACACCACCTTCGAAACATGGCCCCAGAAGGAGCGCAGGATGATCAGCGCCAGCATCGTCACGCCGATGAAGCCGAGCTCGACCAGCGTCTCGATATAGGTGTTGTGGAAATGGAAGCCGGTGCGGGTGGAGATGTAGAACTCGGCCCAGAGCCGTTCCGGATCGGCAAAACCCTGGATCCAGTAGGCGGCATAGCCATAACCGAGCACCGGACGCTGCTGCGCGGCGGCCCAGCCCTGTTCCCAGAGATAGGTGCGGCCGGTCAGCGTCGAATCCTTGCCGAAGATGCCGAGCACGACATCGAGCAGGCCAAGGTTCAGCGCAGCCATCACACCGCCGACCAGCGCGGTAGCGCCGACGACGAACAGCACGCGGCGGTAGCGGCGTGACAGAACCTTGCTCATCGCAAGCAAGGCAACGACACCGATCACCGCCGGAAGCGAAGCGACCGACGTCGCCGAGTGGGCGATCGCCAGCATATAGACCGACAGCAGGATGATCGGCGCGGTCCAGACGAAGCTCATCCAGTTGCGCCGGTAGAAGGCCAGAAAAGCGAAGCAGAAGAAGATGCCGAGCGAGGCGAAGAAGCCGATCTGGTTCTTGGAGCCGAAGGCGCCGACGAAATTGGTGGTGCCGTCGATAGTGTCGAGCGCATAGGCGCCAACCTTCAGCGAATACAGCAGCACGATGAAGATGCCGATCAGCGAGCCCAGCACCAGCGTGCGCGTGCTGATGGTGCGCGCCGCGATGTAGGCGCACAGCATGTGGGAGAAATATTGCAGCCCCGCCCGCGCGCTGGTGCCGGCCGCTTGCGACCAGAACAGCGACAGGCAGACATAGGCCGCAAACAGCAGCGGCAGCCAGGCGCTGGAGAGATCGCGGGCGAAACGCCGGTAATCGACGAACAGCAGCGGCAGCCATACCAGATAGTAGGCGAGGATCAGGATCTGGCCGAAATTGGTGGAGTAGGCGAAGGCAAAGACCGACACCGCAACGGCGAAGGCGGCATAGGCCTTGTTGTTGTCCGGATCGATCAGAATGGATTTCGGGATCTTCATATCCGTACCGGATTTCTCATGCTGCCGCCTTTCGGCTGGGCTGAAGCGCCCATGGTCGGCTTTTCTGCGTCATGCGCGATCGCCGGAACCTGCCCTTGCCGGACCCCGATCAGCGGGCATCCATTGTGCAGTGCACAATATAACCTCTATCGCCTGTCACTCAATGGTAAATTTGCCGCGAGGGGTAAAGTTGCCGCAGGCAGGGCCAAAACGACCATGCAACCGACAAATGGCGTTAATGCGGCTCGCTCGTTCGAAAATTCAAACTGTGGCCGCTACCACAGCGCTCCGCCGGTGATCTGGATGTTTTCCATGGTGATGCCCTTGGCCAGATCCGAGCACAGGAACACGGCTAGAGCCGCGATTTCCTGCGGCTGCAGCATGCGCTGCTGGGGATTGCCCTTGGCGATCTCGGCCATCGCTTCCTCGGCGGTTCTGCCCTTGCCCTCACGCTCGACGACCTGCGCCACGTTGCGGCGCATCAGTTCGGTCTCGACCCAGGTCGGGCTGATCATGACGCAAGTGACACCGTGCGCGGCGCCTTCCAGCGCTACACAGCGGGTAAGGCCGAGCAGCCCGGCCTTCGAGGCGCAGTAGGCCGGGTTGTCCTTCCAGCCGACGGAAGCCGCCGTCGAGCCGATGTTGACGATACGGCCCCAGCCGCGCTCGATCATGCCGGGCAGCACAGCTCGGGTGACGCGGAACGCTCCGCTGAGATTGGTGTCGACGATCTTGTCCCACAGCGCGTCGGAATGGCCGCAGACCGGCTGTTCGGCGGTGGTGCCCGCGGCATTGACCAGTATGTCGGCCGGGCCGATGGCGGCCTGCGCGTCGGCTGCAAACCGGTTGGTCACCTCGCTGTCGCGGACATCGAGATGGGCGGCACAAACCCTGGTGCCGTGTGCCGACAGGGCCAACCGCACGCGCTCGAGTTCATCGGCGCCGGGATAGTAGGCGGCGTCGGATCTGTCGGCGCCGGCGGGCGCGATGTAGGAGCCGACGGCGACATTGGCGCCGGCTTGCGCCAGGGCCGTAGCAATGGCGAAACCCATGCCGGAAAACCCGCCGGTGACGATGGCGCTGCGGCCGGAAAGGTCTGTCATGGTGGGCAGTCTCCGATGCGACGTACGATGCGTTTATTCATAGTCCGTCGCCGGCTAGGAGCGCTACCTTGCCGGCAACGCGGCCGTAACATCGAGTTTCGCTAAAGCGGTTTGCCCAGCCACTCGCGGTAGAAGCCTTCGAGATCTGGCTCGAAATCATGGACGATCGGGTAGCCCGGCGCCGCCGCTTCCACCTCGTGCATGGTGCCGCATTGTGGACAGATGAATTCGCGAATTTCCATCCATTGCGGATCGGGGATATCGCTGTTGGGATAGATCTCGCGCAGCGCTTCCTCGGTGTTTCGCACGTTGATCGCAGCCTTGAGCTTC
Organism: Mesorhizobium sp. C372A; assembly: GCF_030323245.1. Classification (NCBI taxonomy): domain Bacteria; kingdom Pseudomonadati; phylum Pseudomonadota; class Alphaproteobacteria; order Hyphomicrobiales; family Phyllobacteriaceae; genus Mesorhizobium; species Mesorhizobium sp. C372A. The sequence continues at coordinate 993,568 of NZ_CP100475.1, forward strand.
CAGTTCTTGCGGTAGTCGCCGAAGGAGTGGCCGCATTCGCAGCGGGTGATCCGTTCATCGCCGCTTTGGCAGATGAAGAGGTGATCCGAGACCGGCAGCAGGATCGGGTCCTTCCATGCGACACGGTCCTGATAGACGGCGAGCATCTTGAAGAAGCGGTCGTCGTCCTTGTAGGCGCTCATGATGCGCTTTGTCTGCGGCCAGGGCAGCTTGCCGGCTGAGAGATCGCCGAGGACTTCCTTGCTGTATGAGGTCATGCCTTTGCTCCCGGCATGAAGATCGATCTGGCGTCGACGGTCCAGAAATCACTGAAATCCCTGGTGAAGCGCGACGATAGCTTGATCGCGCTGGCATACATTTTCTTCACCTCGGGCGCGAAGTCGGCCTTCTCGACACGGCCGCGTTCGGCAGCGATCCAGTCCGAAACCGGGATCGCCTTGGCCAGACGCTCTCTGCGCATGGCGGCACGACGTTCGACGGTGGCGTCGATATCGGCAACCGGATAACCCTCGGCGTCGTCCTTCAGCACGATGCCGAAAATCTGGATCGCCGCCTGGCGGGTGAGAAAACCGTTCTCGACATCCCAGGCGGTCTTGACCGGATCGCGCTCCAGCACGTCGCCGTAGCCGCCGCCACCATTGTAGGAATGGCTGAAGATGTCCCCCGACTTGTGCGGCGAGGTGATGTAGGGGCCTTCGACCACGGCATGGTCGCCGCCGATGTTCTTCTCGTAGTCGGAGACATGCGGATCGATACCTGGGGCATGCGCGAGCGGTTCGCCTTTTGCCGCCAGCTCGTGGATGTTGGAGTTGCGCACCGCGCGATGCTTCTGGCAGGTCGGCGCGGGATAACCGCCGCACATGCCGCCATTGTCGAATACCCGCGAGGAGTGTTCCGAAGTGTGCAGTCGCAGGTGCGAGGTCTTGTTGATCAGCCAGGTCGAGACGAAGGAACAGCCGCCGCGATATTTGCCGGCGCCGCCCGAATTGGGCATGATCGAGCGGCCGATATATACCATCGGCATCGACTGTTCCCAGACCTCGATGTTGCCCATGTCGGATTCCGGATTCCAGCCGACATAGGCGGTGTCGAGGCCATCGGCGATGGCGAGCGCGCCGGAGCCGGCGGCGGCGCATTCGAAATGCGCCATGCCGAACGGCGTGCCGTACTGGCTTTCGCCGCCCATCTCGATCATCGGGCTGTTGACCTGGCCGACGAAGGCTTCCTCGACGAAGCCGCGCGCGACGAAGCCGCGCGACAAAAGGCGCTGGAACACGCCATAGGCCGGCAGCAGCAGCGCCCAGGATGTGGCGGTCGCCACCATCTCATTGTCGGGGTTGGTCCAGGTGCCGTGCGGCAGCTTCAGCTCGGTCGCCATCCAGGCGCCGTCATTGACCAGGCCCTCGAAATTCATGTGCTGGGTCAAGGTGACGAACATGCCGCCATCCATGCCGGCCGGCGTGCAGTTCATCGAATGGTAGCCCCAGGGCTGCGTGCCCTCGAAGTCCATGGTGATCTTGCCGTCGGTGGTGATCTCCATCTCGATCGGGATGTTGTAGAGCCAGTCGGGATCGCCAAGCAGCTGGAAGCCGGGCTTGCCCGCCGTGACATGGCCATAGAAGGTGTGGCCACGATAAATGCCGGGCACGGTGAGCTGGCGGGTGCGGGCGAGCTGGGCGCGACGGCCCTCCTCGATGAACTCCTTCGACACCTTCATCCAGTAGTCGAGGCCGATCTCGGAGATCAGCTGCTTGACGCTTTCGCGCATGTCGATGCAGGAGGCGACTTTGGCCTTCTCGTCGAGCACCCAGTAGATCGGCATGCGTAGATTGCGCTCGCAGCGGATGACGTAGTCGCGGCGGATCTCGTCATTCTCGCCGATCTTCTCGGCGCAGACGAACAGGCCTTCGGTGAAGCGCTCCTGCGCCAGGCAGACGTCGCCGCCGGGCGTGATGCCGCCGGCTTCGAGCTCGTGGCAGACCGCACCGGCCCAGCCGACCAGCGTGCCTTCATGGAAGATCGGCACCACGTCCATGACGTCGGGCACCTGCACGGTGCCGATGAAGGCATCGTTGTTGGCAAAGATGTCGCCTTCGCGGATCTTCGGGTTTTCCTCGTAATTGTTCTTGATCATCCATTTGATGAAGCGGCTCATCGTGTGGACGTGAACCATGATGCCGTTGGACAGCGCGATCGCATCGCCCTCGGGCGTATAGATCGCCACCACCATTTCGCCGACTTCGCGCACGCCGGGCGAGGCCGAGATGCGGCGGGCCATTTCGCGGGCCGAGACGCAATAGGCGCGCAGCTTGGTGTGCAGCGTCTCGAATTTCAGCGGGTCCTGGTTGCGTAGCGTGAGCTCGGTGATGCCGTCATAGCAGCCGGTCTCTTCCATCAGCCGTTCTGAATCGAGCAGCCGTTCGCGAAGGCGCAGGGCCGAGGCAGGTCTGTCCAACATGGCGGTGCCCTTTCAAGAATGGGTGTAATGCAGCAGCGTCCACTCATCGACGTGGACACGGTCCTGCGGATGAACAACGAGCGTGGTGGCGGGATGTTCGATGATGGCCGGACCGATCACCTCATGGCCGGGCTGCAGTAGGTCCATCTCGTAGAGATTGGCCTTGTGCCAGCGTCCCCCGATATAGGCCTCGCGCACGCCCTTGTGCGCTGCTGCCGGGGCCGACTTGCCGAGCGGGCGCTTCAAGAGCACCGGCTTGACCTTGTCGGCAGTGGCGATCAATCCGAGCTCGGTGATGGTGAAGCCGGCTTCGCCATAGCGCGAAACGCGATGGTTGACCTTGGCGTAGACCGCCTCGAACTCGTCGATGACCCTACGCATGTCGTCAGCCGAATTGACCTCGGCAAGCGGTGCCATGACCTCGACATCCTCGAGCTGGCCGGTGTAGCGCATCATCAGGAACGGCACGGTCTTGATCTTGTCTCTGATATGGCCGTCGCTGATCATCTCGTCGACCGCCGCCTTGGTGAGATCATTCCAGACGTCGGTGACCTTCTTGCCGAAAGCGAGCAGCTCGTCATCGCTTGCGCGGGCGCCGATGTCGTGCTGCGTCGAGACCGAATGCCGACGCATGAAATCGGCGGTGGTGCAGCCGAAGGCCGAGAAGGCGGCGGCAAACTGGAAGGTGATGATGTCCTTGAAGCCGATGCCCCTGGAGCAGCCGGCCAGATGCAGCGGACCCGAGCCGCCATAGGACAGCAGCGTGAATTCCGAGGGATGGATGCCCTGGCCGGAGATGACCCGGCGCAGCGCGTTGTTGGCATCGGCTTCCAGCATGTCGATCACGCCTTCGGCAGCCTCCTCGACACCGACGCCAAGGATGCTGGAGCATTTTTCCTCAAACGCTTTGCGCGCCTTCTCGACCTGCAAGACGACCTTGCCGCCGAGGAAATAATACGGGTTGAGGCGGCCTAGTATGGCGTCGCAATCGGCGATGGTGGGTTCAGTGCCGCCCTTGGCGAAGCAGATGGGGCCGGGGTCGGAACCGGCGCTTTCCGGCCCGAGCGAGACTTTCTTGGTCAGCGGGTCGACCTTGAGGATCATGCCGGCGCCGGCGCCGATCGTGTCGAGATGCAGGGTCGGCACGTTGAGCTTGAAACGGTCCATCAGCGGCTCGTTCTCGATCCGCGTCTGGCCGCGCGAGATGACGCCCATGTCGAAGGAGGTGCCGCCCATGTCCGAGCAGATCAGGGAGTCGTTGCCGATGAGCTTGCCGACATAGGCCGCGCCGAGAATACCGCCGATCGGGCCGGAAATCATGGTTTCGTGCAGGCGCGGATGGTTGATTGAGGTCAGGCCGCCAAAGGACAGCAGCGTCTGCACGCCGTATTTGAAGCCGTATTTTTTCGAAACGTCCTCGATACCCCTAAGCTGCTTGCGGCCGCGCGACGTCGCGTAGGCTTCGATCAGCACCGAGTTCAGCCGCGACTGTTCGCGGATGACCGGGCGGACCTCGTGGCTGGTGTAGATGAGGATGTCGGCGCCGGCTTTCAGCACCTCCTCGCGGCATATCTCGGCGATGCGCTTTTCGTGCACCGGATTGACGTGCGAGAAGATGGTCATGATGCAGATCGCCTCGACCTTGTCGGCAATCAGCTTCCTGGCCGCAATCGCGACTTCATGCTCGTAGAGCGGCAGCACGATGTCGCCGAACTGGTCGATGCGCTCGGTGACGCCATGGGTGCGACGGCGCGGCACCAGCGGATCGGGATGATGGTGGGTCACCGCATGCAGCCGGTCGGCATAGGAATAGTCGGCCCAGGCCTGCAGGCCGCGACCCATCAGGATCATGTCTTCCAGACCCTTGGTGGTGATCAGGCCAAGCCGGCGCCCGGTGCGCGACAACAGTGTGTTGAGCATGCCGGTGCCGGAATAGAGCACGACGTTGACGCCGGAGAACAGCTGCTCCAGCGAGATGCCCCAGGCGTCGGCCGCGTCTTCGGCCGATGCGAGGAAGCCTTCGGCCTCGTTCTTCGGCGTGGTTGCCGACTTGCCGATCTTGAAGTGGCCGTCCTGGTCGACAAGGATCGTGTCGGTCATGGTGCCGCCGGCGTCGATGCCGATGACGATTGGATTGCCGACGATGGGGCTGGTGAGGTTGGGTTGGGTCACGGTCGCCTCAGGATTGCTGTAGGATGGCTCAAGCTAGATTCCTTGGGCGGCCTTGCGCCATATGCCAAAAGACACAATGTCCGCCGGACCGGGATCGCCGAGAAAAGGGCATGCGCATGGGCAATATCTGGGGGCCGCTCGCCAGGGCGATTGCCGCCACCGGTACGGACAGGCATGTCGACTGCCTGATTGACCTGATCGGCGCCGACATCGAGCACGATCTCGTCACCGTGACCCGATATTCGGCGACGCAGACGCCGGAATTCATCAAGCACCGGCGCTTCTCCGACGAGATGGTCCGGCGCTATCTCGACAATTACTACGTCTTCGACCCGTTCTATGCCTCGTGGCGGCGTGAACGCCGGCTGGGCATCCTGCCGCTGAAGCGGCTTGCCGACGACGAGGCCAAGCGCGGCCAGTACATAGCGGGCTTCCTGGCGCAGTCGGAAATCTGCGACGAGGTCGGCATCATGCTGGCCGATGGCGGCGACTGGTGCCTCGGCATCTTCCTCGACCGCTCGACCTCCACCTTCAAGGAGAGCGAGATTGCCCTGCTGGACGAGCGGCTGCCGGTGTTCGAGGCGCTGCATGCACTCGACATTGAGGCGCGGGGGACGGAATTCTCCCGCACATCGGCGCCGACCGGCCCCGGCGCCTCGCCCCGGCAGGAGCCGACCATCCCGGCGAGCCTGTGGCCGGAGCTGTCGCTGCGCGAGCGGGAATTGGTGCAGTTGATCCTGGCGGGACATCCGACCGCCAACATCGCGGAACGGCTCGGCATCGCCGTCGGCACGGTGAAGAACCACCGCCGCCGCATCTACGAGAAGCTCGACATAACCACCGAACGGGAGCTGTTTTTGCAGTTCTTCCAGCAGCGCGCGGACGGCTAGGTATCGCCCTCAGTCGTGCAACTGCCTGGAAATCGGCGGGCCGACCGTAAAGCCCGAAAAGGTGACTTCGAAACCCTCGCGCTGCGGCGAGCAGCACATCATGCCGACATCGACGGATTTCGAGACCGGGAAATAGGCCAGCCGCACCGGCTTCCAGTGACTATCGGTGGAGTCCAGATACTGGACGCGGATCGCCTCGGCGTGGCGGGTCAGGCGGATGCGGACGCCGTCGGGGCCGGCCGCGATGGCTACAAGGGACCAATCGGAGGTGTCGTTGGTGACGACGACAGAGAAATACGCCAGCCCGTCGGTGTATTCGATGCCGGCCTTGATCCAGTGCGTTTCGCTCAGCCGCAGCATCAGCCCGGCCTGGTCGTAGAGCACCTTGTAGTCGCCCTTGACGGTGACTTCGGCGCTGAAGTCACCCTCGACCGGCCGATACAGGAAATGGCCATTGTCACGCCAGAAACCGTAAAAGGTTTCGCGCCAGAAGTCGGTTTCCTTGCCGGTGCGCACATGCACCGTGTCGTCGCCGACAACATGATGCGGCGGCGGGTTGAGCCAGGTCAGGTCCTCTTTCGCCGCCGTCATCGGTTCCCCCGCGATCAGCCGGCAAATGTATAGGCCGTCTTTACCGTGGTGTAGAACTCCGCGGCATAGCGGCCCTGCTCGCGCGGGCCGTAGCTCGAGCCCTTGCGACCACCGAACGGGACGTGGAAATCGACGCCCGCCGTCGGCAGATTGACCATCACCATGCCGGCTTCGGAGTTGCGCCGGAAATGCGTGGCATGCTTGAGGCTCGAGGTGCAGATGCCGGACGTCAGGCCGAAGGGGGTGTCATTGGCAACCGCCAGCGCCTCGTCATAATCCTTGACACGGATGACATTGGCGACCGGCCCGAAGATTTCTTCGCGCGAAATGCGCATGGCGTTGGTGCTCTCGGTGAACAGTGCCGGCCTGAGGTAGAAGCCGGGCGTTTCGCGATCGAGCCGCTCGCCGCCGAAAGCGAGGTTGGCGCCTTCCTTGCTGCCGATGGCGATGTAATCCTCGTCCTGCTTGAGCTGGCTCGCATCGACGACCGGTCCTATCTGGGTCTTGGTGTCGAGCGCATCGCCGATGACGAGCTTTTCCAGGCGCTCCTTGAGCGCGGCGACGAAGCGGTCGTGAATGCCCTCGGTCACCACCAGGCGAGAAGAGGCCGTGCAACGCTGGCCGGTCGAGAAATAGGCGCCGTTGATGGCGCATTCGACCGCCGTGGCGAGGTCGGCGTCATCAAGCACGACCATCGGGTTCTTGCCGCCCATTTCGAGCTGGAACTTGCGCATATGCTCGACGCTTGCGGCGGCGACGCGTTTGCCGGTGCCGACCGAGCCGGTGAAGGTGATGGCGTTGAGGTCGGGGCTGTCAAGCATGGCCTGGCCGACCACCGAGCCCTTGCCCATGACCAAATTGAGCACGCCTTTCGGCAGGCCGGCGCGGTGCAGGATGTCGACGATGGTCCAGGCGCTCTCCGGCACCAATTCGGCCGGCTTGAAGACGATGGTGTTGCCGTGGGCCAACGCCGGCGCGATCTTCCAGGTGGGGATGGCGATCGGGAAATTCCACGGGGTGATGATGCCTACCACGCCGACGGCTTCGCGGGTGATCTCGACGCCGACGCCCGGGCGCACGCTGGGCACCAATTCACCCGACAGGCGCAGCGTCTCGCCGGCGAAGAAGTCGAAGATCTGGGCGGCGCGGATGGTCTCGCCAATGCCCTCGGCCAGCGTCTTGCCCTCTTCGCGCGACAGCGCGCGGCCGATCTCGTCCTTGCGCGCCATGATCTCGTCCGACGCCTTTTTCAGCACGGCGTGGCGCACCAGCGGCGCCGAACGCGACCAGGCCGGGAAGGCGGCTTTGGCCGCCGCGATGGCCTGCTTTGCCTGCTCGGCGCCGGCCGAGGCATATTCGCCAACGACATCGCCCGTGTTCGAGGGATTGATGTTGCGCGAGCCGGCCTCGCCCACCCACTCGCCATCGATCAGATTTTTACGAAACAGGCTCATGTCGCGGTTTCCTTGTATTGGTTCGCTAGGGGTGCCGTATGCCTGAATCATTTATCAGACAAATGACGACACTGTGAGGGCTGAAATCTAGCTGCGGACTGGATAGCCGATGGCGCGCGGCTATGAAAGCCGCGACCTCAAGATGGACAATATGAAGCGGCCCTGTCAGGTCGGAAAAGTCCAGAACAGGCAAGCCAGCGTCGCCGCGGCGAAGATGACGAAGAACAAGCTCCTGAGCAGGATGTTGCGGCGCAGCTCGTTCATGGTGAAATGGCTGCCAACGATGGCCGCGGCGAACAGGAAACGCCAGTTCAGGAGCGCCCACAGTACGCTGCTCTGGCCGAAAGCCCAGCGGGCGACGAGACAGCCGACAATTGTGGCGAACAGGGCAATCACCGCCCAGAACAGCGCATCCGCAGCATGGGTCAAGACGATGCCGGCGGCGCGGATCGGCAGGATCATCATCAGCATGGCGCCGAAAAAATAGACGGCGGCGAGTGGCAGGAACGACCCGGCATCGGCGATGCCGTCCAGCCGCCTCACCCCGATCGCGCCATAGGGATAGCCGTGCCTGGCGACCGCCAGGCTGAGCGCCATGAGCAATGCGGTGAGCACCGCGACCAATGCGAATGTAATGAGGGCCTTGCTCATGCCGTTCCTTGCTTTGAGGCCCTGTCAGAGCCGAATCACGAGGAACGATTTTAGCGCACGGTCCGCGATTGCGCGTCAGCTTTGCTGAGCGTTCCGCTCTTCACCGGTCGCTGTTTTCGAAGGCCCCCATGCCTTGCGCGATCAGATTGGTTGCCATGACAAGCGAAACGATGGCTGCGGAGTTGAAGATCACCACCCACCATTTGCCGCCGGTCAGGAAGCCGTAGCCGTCGGCGACCGCCAGTCCCCAATCGGCTGAGGGAGGCTGGATGCCGAGGCCGAGGAAGCTCAGCGTGGCGATCGAAAAGAAGGCGTAGCCAAGCCTTGTGACCAGCTCGATGAGGATGGTTTCCCTGACATTAGGCAGGATCTCGAGGAACATGATGGAAAGAGCGCTCTCGCCGCCGAGACGAGCGGCGCTGACATAGTCGCGTTCGCGCTGCTCGCGCACGGCGGCACGCACCGTCCGTGCCACCAGCGGGGCATAGGCGATGCCGATCACAAGGATGACGGTGAGGTTCGATGGCCCAAGCGCGACCAGCGCCATGGTGACGAGGACGATGAAGGGAAAGGCCATCAGCGTGTCGAGCAGCCTGGCGCCGATGGCGTCGATCAGCCCGTCGAAATAGCCGAGCACGAGGCCAAGCACGCTGCCGGCGGCAACGCCGAGCAGTGTTGCTGCCGGCGCGACCAGCAGGATGTCACGCGAGCCGACGACGATGCGCGACAGCACGTCGCGGCCAAGTTGGTCGGTGCCGAACCAGTGCGCGGCATCAGGCGGCGCCAGCATGACGAGGAAATCCTCGGCATAGGGATCGTAGGGCACAAACAGGCTGCCTAACACGGCGCAGCCGACCCAGAACAGCAGGATCAGCGATCCAACGATCACCGAGGGCGGCAGCTGCGAAACAGTCTCGCGGATGCGACTTGCTGCCCGCCAGCCCAGCGTACGGCGCTCCGGCAATTCCATCAGTTCCATCATGGCGAAACACGGCGGCGCTGCCGCGGATCGAGCAAGGCATTCACGAGATCGCCTGCCGCGGCCGACAGCACGAAGATGGTCGCCATGACCAGCACGCCGGCTTCGAGCATCGGGAAGTCACGCGACTTGGCGGCGTTGAGCACCAGATTGCCGAGACCCTGTATGCCGAACAGCGCTTCGATCACCACCAGCCCGCCAAGCATGTAACCGGTCTGCGTCGCCAGCACGGCGATGGTCGGCGTCAGCGCATTACGCAGCACGTGCCGGATGAGGATTTCGCGACGCTCAAGGCCTTTCAGGACGGCGGTGCGCGTATAGTCGGCGGCCAGCGCCTCGATCACACCGGCCCGCGTCATGCGGGCGATGTAGCCGGCAAGGTTCAGCACCAGCGGCAGCGCCGGCAGGATCAGATAATAGCCACTGACCCACAGCCCGGCGCCATCGGGAGCAGCGCCGGTGATCGGGAACCAGTTCAGCCACAGGCCGAAGACGATGAGCAACAGCAGGCCGGAGACGAAGTCCGGGACGATGCCGAAGGACACGCCGGCGAGTACGATCAGGCGGTCGACAAAGCGGCCCTGGTTGAGACCGGCGACGATGCCGGCGCCGATGCCCAGCGGCAACAGAAAGACGAGGATAATTCCGGCAAGGGCCGCCGAGCGCTTGAGGCTTTCCAGAACGAAGGGCGCCACCGGCAAACGCAACGACAGGGAGGTGCCGAAGTCGCCTGACAGCACGCTGCTGAACCAGTGCCAGTATTGAACGAGCACCGGCTGGTCGGCGCCGAGCTGCCTGTTCAGCGCCGCGACGGCCTCGGCATCGGCGAACGGCCCGAGCATGAGGCGGGCGACATCGCCGGGCAGAACCTGCCCGGCGAAGAACACCAGCATGCTGACCAGCCACAGCGTGAGCAGAAGCGAGGCTGCCCGCACCGACACAGTGCGGCCGGTCAGCATCGGATTCCGGTGCCCGGAGTGGCTGGACGTCTCGCAATCATGCCTGGGCGAACGTCACGCGATCGAGCAGCAGATGCGAGATTGCCGTGAAGCGGACGCCCTCGACCTTCGACGAGACGATGCGGCTGTATTGCGAGAAGTAGCTGATGATCAGCGGCGTCTCGTCCAGCAGCAAGGTCTGGATCTTGCCCGCGGCAAGGCGTTGCGCCTGAAGGTCGCGGGCCTTGCCGTATTCGAGCAGCAGCCCGTCATAGGCCGGGTTGTTGAAATGCGCGGCGTTCCAGGCGCCCGAACTCTTCAGCGTCGCGTTGAGGAAGATGTCGGGCGTGCCGCGATGGCCAAAATCGGTAATGCCGAGATTGGAATCGAGCCATGGCGACGAGCCGAACTTCGCCGAGCCATAATAGGCGTCCTGCGGCAGCACGTTGAGCTTGATGTCGATGCCGGCCTTCTTGGCAAAATTCTGGATCAGCACGGCATAATCGGGAATGTCATAGGCGCGCTCGGTGGTCAGCGTCACCGGGAAGCCGTTCGGCACGCCGGCCTCGCCAAGCAGGCGCTTGGCCTCGGCGATGTCCTGCTTGCGCTGCGGTACCGACGGATCGGCCGAGGGGAAGATCGGCGCGAACGGGGTGTCGTTGCCGACGATGGCGCGGCCCTTGAGCAAGCCCTTGACCACCGCCTCGCGGTCGATGGTGAGCGCCAAGGCGCGGCGGATGCGCTTGTCGGTGAACGGCGCCTGGTCGGTCCGCAGATGCACCTCGTCATGCGAACTTGCCTGCACGCTGAGCAGCTTGAAGTTGGGATTGCCCTCGATCGCCAGTTCGAGCCGGGTCGTGCTCGGGATGACGTCGAGCTGGCCGGCCTGCAGCGCCAGCACCTGCGCCTGCTCGTCGTCGAAGAACTTGATCTCGACGCGGTCGGGCAGCGCCTTGTCGCCCCAATAGTCTGGGTTGCGCACGAAGCTGGCGCCCTGCTTGGGGCGGAAGGATTCGAGCTTGAACGGGCCGGTGCCGTTGAAATTCTTCTCGAAATCGCCGGCATAGTCGGCCGGCAGGATGACGGCATTGTAGACGTCGGACGAGACATAGAAGGGGAAGTTGCTGTTGGGCCCGTCGAGATCAAAGGCGACTGTCTGGTCGTCGACGACCTTGGCGCCGCCCTTGGACAGGATGCCCTTATAGGCAGACAAAGCGGACGAACCGCTGGCCGGATCGACCAGCCGCTCGAAGCTCGCCACCACATCCTTGGCGGTGACGGTGCGGCCGTCGTGGAATTTCACGCCCGGCCGCAATTTGAAGGTCCAGCGGCTGGCGGTCTCGTCGGCCTCCCACGACAGAGCGAGCTTGGGCTGCAGACCGTCCTTGGGATCGTCGAGGATGAGATATTCGCCGACCTGGCTGATGACGCCGATGCTGGCCGGATCGGTGATGGAGACGGGATCGATCGCCTTGGTCGGCTGTCCGAGCCCAACGCGGACCGTGCCGCCGGCGCCGGCAGCGCGCGCAGTGCCGAAACCAGCAAGTCCCTGCGAGGCGGCAAAGCCGGTGAGGCCGATCAAGGCTGCGTATTTCAGCAGATCGCGGCGCTTGAGGAAGCCGGCCTGGTGCTCATCGACGGCGACGTTCCAGATGTCGCCGGACAGATTGCGAAGCGTATCGATGTCGTTGCGTTTGGTCATTTTGAAACCCCTGTCTGAAATGACTGTTGAATGGCTTAAGCGACTGGTTCGCCGTCGAGATGGATGCGGTCGACGGCTTGCGGGTAAAAGGCGATGAGGCCCCTGATCTTGGGCATTTCGGCAATGGGATCGCGGTAGCTCCAGGCGACATCGGGGCTTACCGAGCCGTCGGCGCGCCGGCCCGACCAGTAGGAGGCGATGCCCTTGTAGGGACAGCGCGTCGTGCTGTCCGAGGCGACCAGCCGGTCGAGCCTGACATCGTCCGGGTGCAGGTAGAAACGCGTCGGTAGATGCGTTTCGAACAGCAGCACCGGGCGATGGCTGTCGGCGATCAGTTCGCCGTCGAACCAGATTTGGACGTGACTTGAACTCTGCAGCACATCGATGCGTGCGTATGGATCGCGGGCGTGGACGAAGACCTCTTCTTCCTCCTCGAACCATTGGTCGACCGCCTTCCAGGTGAAGGCGATACGCCCGGCCAGCGGCGACAGATTTTCATCCGGCGGCGCGACAAGCGACCAGGCCGCGTTGGGCGAAGCTTTTTCTCCCGTCTCCAGGTTCCAATAGGTGGTTTCGCCACCGACGGGATGGCGCTGGCTATGCTCGGACGGCTTTAAGAGCGAGCGGTCCACCGAGGAGGCCGGGAAGAAATAGATCGGCAGAAAATGGTTGGAGCGCAGCACCAGGACGTTGCGGCTGTCGGCGATGGTGCGGCCGGCGAATTTGACCCGAATGCGCTTGGGGCTGTGCAGAACATTGATGAGCTGCGGAGCCGTGGCTTCGCGGGGCTGAAGTTTTGGCGCTGCGGTCATATCAATTGCCCCAAGTCAGGATACGGCGCGCACATTGTCGCGCTGTTCGGCGAAGCGGTTGGCCGGCCGAGCCAGGCCGAAACGGTCCCGCAGCGTCCCCGGCGCATATTCGGTGGGGAATACGCCGCGGCGCTGCAGTTCCGGCACGACCTGCTCGGCAAAATTCACCCAATCCTCCGGGAGCAGCGGGAACATCAGGTTGAAGCCGTCGGCGGCACCTGCCTCGAACCAGTCCTGCAGCTGATCGGCGATCTGGTTCGGTGTGCCGACGACGGTCGGCACCGAACCGCTGTTGGCGAGCTTGCGAGCGATCTCGCGCAGAGTGAGGTTCTGCTTCGACCATTCCTTGACGCGATTGAGCGAGGTGCGGCCGCCATTGAAGGTGCTCTCGTCCGGCAGCGGCGGCAGCGGGCCGTCCGGCGGATATACGGAGAGATCGACGCCGCTCCAGCTCGAGAGAAGGTCGATGCCGACCCTATCGGGAAGCAAGCTCTGCAGATACTCCTGCCGCTCGCGTCCCTCCGCTTCGGAAGCTGCGACGATCGGCAGGATGCCCGGCAGGATCTTGAAGCTCTCGGGCTTGCGACCGTAACGGGCGAGGCGCTCGTTGATGTCCTGCCTATAGTTGATGCCGTCTTCCTTGGTGCTGTAGATGGCAAAGTGCGCATCGGCATGCGCGGTAGCGAAATTCTTGCCGTCTTCGGACGAGCCGGCCTGGACGATCAGCGGATGGCCCTGCGGCGGGCGCGAGACATTGAGCGGTCCGCGCACCTTGAAGTGCGGGCCCTTGTGGTTGATCGCATGGACCTTGTCGGGATCGGCGAAATAGCCCGATGCCTTGTCGATAAGCAGGGCTTCGTCTTCCCAGCTGTCCCACAGTGCCTTGACGATATCGAGGAATTCGGTGGCGCGCTCATAGCGAAAGGCGTGCTCGATATTGCCGTCGCGGCCGAAATTGCGGGCCTCCTCGTCCATGGCCGACGTCACCACATTCCAAGACGCCCTGCCCTTGCTGATATGGTCGAGCGTGGCAAACATGCGGGCGACATTGTAGGGCTCGCTGTAGGAGCTCGAGGCGGTGGTGATGAGGCCGATATGCCTGGTCACGCCGGCAAGCGCCGACAACAGCGTCAGCGGTTCCAGGCGGGCATTGGCGTAATGGGCTACGCCGCTCTGTACGGAATCCCAGATCGCGACATGGTCGGCGACGAAGATCGTATCGATCCTGGCGCGCTCGGCAGACTGGACGAGATCGCGGTAGAAGTCGAAGTCGAGCACTTCGCGGCCCGGCGCGCGCGGATGGCGCCACGACATGCGATGATCGCCCTGCGGATTGAAGAAAAACGCGCTGAGGATCATGTGGTCGCGTGCCATGCCGGTCTCCTTGCAGAACTGCTTCAGGCGACCGTCGCGATGCCTCGACCGGCTGCGACAATCTCTCCTGAGCGGTGAAAGGTAGATTGCGCTCCAGCTTAATTCGAGTAATTTTATCGAGATTGTGCATTGTGAAAGCGGAAGCGATTGCCCTCGATGGCGGCGCTGGGAGAAAGTGGTTTCAAGGCCCCATGTCGTCATCGGTTCTGAAGGTCGAACAGCTCACCGTCGCCTATGATGGGCGCCGGACATCGCATCCGGCCGTCAACGGTGTGTCGCTCACTATCGGCGAAGGCGAAGCACTCGGCCTTGTCGGCGAGTCCGGATCGGGGAAGAGTTCGGTGGCGCTCGCAATATTGCGCTATCTGCCGCGCAACGCCCGGGTCGCTGCGTCGACGCTTGAGTTCCAGGGCCACGAGATCCGTGATCTCTCGCCCGAGCAGCTTCGCCGGCTGAGGGGAGACCGCATCGCAGCCGTCTACCAGCATCCGGGCGCGGCACTCAATCCGGCGATGACGATTGGCCGGCAGATCACCGAGACGATCATGCGGCATCGCCCGGTTCGCTCGGACGAGGCCCGCGGTCGCGCCGCCGAACTGCTCGGTCGCGTCAGGGTGAGCAATCCGGAGCGGGTGCTCGATCTTTACCCGCATGAACTATCCGGCGGCATGCAGCAGCGCGCCAACATCGCCATCGCAATCGCGCTCGACCCGTCGCTGCTGGTGCTGGACGAGCCGACGACGGCGCTCGACGCCAGCGTCCAGTCCGAGATCATCGCCATCCTGCAGGATTTGCGGCGCGACCACAAAACCAGCGTCTTGCTGATCAGCCACGACATCAACATGGTCCGCCGCGCCTGCGACCGGGTGGCCGTTATGCAGTCGGGAACGGTGGTCGAGAGCGGCGTCGCGAACGATGTCTTCGAGAACCCTGTTCACGCCTACACAAAGGCGCTGATCGCCTCGATCCCGGCGCTCAACTTCACCAAGCGCGACGGCAGGCTTGCGGAGACGCACGCGGCCGAACCGTCGATGCCTGTCCACAGTGATCAGCCGGAAGCCCCGCGCCCGATTGCCGTCGCCTGCAAAGGCATCAGCCATGCCTTCGGCGCACAGCCTGTGTTGCACGACATCGATTTGCAGATAGGCCAGGGCGAGACATTCGGGCTGATCGGCGAATCCGGGTCCGGCAAGTCGACACTGGCAAGGATCGTCACCGGCCTTCAGGTGCCGAACGCCGGATCGGTCGAACTGTTCGGCCGCCCGGTCGCGGCGCGCGTCGAGAAGAGAAGTGCAGGCGAACGGCGCGACGTGCAGATGGTTTTCCAGTCACCCGATCGCACGCTCAATCCGCGCCAGCGGATAGGCAGGATTCTCGGCCGTCCGCTGCGGCGGCTGGCTGGCCTGCGCCGCAGCGAGGTGAAGCAGCGCGTCGGCGATCTGCTGGCCTCGGTCCGTCTAGCCGCCGCGACCGTCGACCAGAAGCCGCGCTCGCTGTCCGGCGGCCAACGCCAACGGGCGGCCATTGCGCGCGCCTTCGCCGGCGTGCCGAAGCTCGTGGTGCTGGACGAGCCGACCTCGGCGCTCGACGTTTCCGTGCAGGCGACGGTACTCAATTTGCTCAACGATCTGCAGCGCGACAAGGACACGACCTATCTGTTCATCAGCCACGACCTCAGGGTGGTGCGCTACATGGCCGACAGGATTGGCGTGCTCTATCGCGGCCGGCTGGTCGAGACCGGTTCGTCAGAGCAGATTTTTCGCGGGCCCAACCACCCCTATACGAAGCTGCTTCTGGCCGCAGCCTCGGATGAGACGGCGCCGAAGGTTCCGGCTCAGCTCGACCTCGCCGCGCAGGATGCCGAGACCTCCGGATGCGCCTTCGCCAGCCGCTGTCCCGTGGCCCTGCCCGACTGCCGAAAGGCGCAACCGCCCATCAGGCAGGCCGGCGACGGTCATCTGATCGCCTGCTGGAGAGACGGCGACGATCTCTGATCGCAAAGCGGGCCAGGCTGACCGACAAGCCTGCATTCGAAGAGATGTCCCCATATTGTGAAGGATTTCGGTGCCGTCCGCGCGCTGGACAATGTCTCGCTCGACATCATGAGAGCGAGGCTTTTGGCCTGGTGGGTGACAATGGCGCTAGAACCGGCATCGCATCCTCCCATGTCAATTTGTAAGTTTTTGATACAAATTATCGTTTGAAACTTGGGTCAACAGATTCAGAACGCCGAACATTTTGTTACAGTGCGCCCCGTTTGATCCTTTCAAATCGCATAAAAAATCTATTAGTATGGCAATCAAACAAATCGCGGAGAACGACGTGCTGGTGTCGACCGATCTTCGGCCGAACGAAACGCGGGCACTTGCGGCGCTGTTTCGTGCCGGCGCGTTGAGCCGAGCGGCGCTCGCACGCGATCTCGGCCTGACCCGGTCGACCACCGGCGCCCTGGTGCTGGGGCTGACGGAAGCCGGTCTGGCGCGCGAGCGGTCGGATGGAGCGGATGACGAGCAGGATAGCGAGGGTCGGGTCGGCCGTCCCGGTATCCTGGTCGAGATCGACGGCAATGGCGGCTTCTTCCTTGGCGCTTATATCGGCGTCAACTGGATCGCAGCCGTGGCTGTCGACCTTGCCGTCGCGCGGCGTGCGAGCGCCTCTAGGGCATTTGCCGGCCCGGGCAGCACGCCTGAAGCCGCGGTCGACATCATCGGGGAACTCGTCGCCGAGATCCGCTCACAATTGCCTGCGGGCACGCGCCCCTACGGGCTCAATGTCGCCGTGCCCGGCTTCCCCGCCGCCGACGGGATTTCATACCATGCCACCATCCTTGGCTGGCACGGGGTCAATCTGGCGGAACTTTTGCGCACTGCCTTTGGCGCGGACTTTCCAATCCTCTTGGAAAACGATGCCAATGCCGTGGCGGTGGCCGAGACATACCGGTCGCGGCCAGGAAAGGACGACGAGGATGCTCTGGTCATCCTGATCGAGAACGGCGTTGGCGGCGGCATCATCAATGCCGGCAGGCTGCATCGCGGCCGGCTCGGCGGCGCCGGCGAAATCGGTCATCTTCGCATTGGCGACGAAGGTTTTGTCTTCGACGCGAAGCGCCCGGGGCGGCTGGAATCCTATGTCGGCAAGGATGCGTTGCTGGCTCGCTATTTGCACATAAGCGGACTGCGCGCCGGCCTGCATGAGTTTGTGGCGGCATTGGCCGACGGCGATCCGCCAGCCGTTGCCACGGCGCGCGACTGGGCGCTCTGGTTCGGTCGCGCGCTGGCGACACTTGCCTGCACCCTGCAGCCGGAGCGCATCATCCTCTCCGGCTCGGTCAATGCGGTCTATCCCTTTGTCGCCAAACAGGTGGAAGCTTTCCTCTCGGACTTCCTGGCTGAAGGTTATCCGGTTCCCACAGTCGAACTGTCGCGCGTCGGCGCCGACGGTCCGGCATTGGGCGCTGCCTGTCTGCTGCATCAGGCAGCTTTGTCGGGCGATCCGCAATTTCAACTTCGCGGCCTCGCCGCGCGCTAATCAGGAGAGCTTCCATGCCTCGCAAAGACGAAAAGCGGCTGCGTGTCGGCGTGCTCGGCTGCGGTCCGATTGCCCAGGCGGCGCATTTCGAATCCTGCACCAAGGCACGCAATGCCGATCTCTATGCTATCTGCGATGTCGCCGACGATCTGCGCAACAGGATGGCCGCGACCTACGCGCCTGAAAAATCCTATGCCGACTACGGCCTGATGCTGGCCGATCCCGATCTCGATGCCGTCATCATCGCGACATCGGACATTTTTCACGTCAAGGCCGCGGAACTGGCGCTCGATGCGGGCAAGCATGTGCTTTGCGAAAAGCCGCTGGGCGTTTCGGTCGAGGAGGTCGAAGGCTTGCGGGCCACGCTCGACAAGAGCGGCAAGGTGCTTCAGGTCGGCCATATGAAGCGCTTCGATCCCGGCATCCAGGCGGCCAAGGCTTTCGTCGACGACGAAATGGGCGAGCGGCTGGCGTTCAAGGGCTGGTACTGCGACAGCACCCACCGCTACCCGATGACCGATGCGGTGCAACCGCTGATCATCACCAGCGCCAAGGCGCGCAAGCCTGCCGTCAATCCCAAGGCGGATCTGCGCCAATACTACATGCTGGCGCATGGCAGCCATCTCCTCGATACGGCGCGCCATCTGCACAGGCCGATCGAGGCGGTCGAGGCCCGGCTGACCGAGCGCTATGGCGCCTATTGCTGGTTCATCACCACCATCTTCGCCGACGGCACGATCGGCCATCTCGACCTGACGGTCGCCGTGCGCATGGACTGGCACGAAGGGTTCCAGATCTATGGCCAGAACGGCAGCGTTCTCGCGAAGACGTATAACCCCTGGTACTACAAGAGCAGCGAGGTCGACCTTTTCCGCGAGGCCGATGGCAGTTGGCACCGGACGCTTGGCGCGGATGGCCACTTCTATCGCCGGCAGCTCGAAGGCTTTGCCGATGTCGTACTGAATGGCGCGCCGATGATCGGCGCCGGCATCGAGGACGGCATCGCCTCGGTCAGGGGCATGGCGGCCATCGCCCGCTCGGCCGCTGCCGGCGGCCGCGCCGTCCGTCTGGCCGATGTCGACGGGGTGGTGTGATGCAGCTTGGGATTTTCGCCAAGACCTTCGCCACCACCGGCGCCTTGCCGGTGCTGCGCGCGGTCGCGGACGGCGGCTACACGGCGGCGCAGTTCAACATGGCGTGCCTTGGACTGCCTTCGATGCCGGACAGCATTGAGCTCGGCGCGGCCCGGTCCGTCGCTGAGGCGAGCGGCGAGGCCGGCGTTTCGATCGCGGCGGTTTCGGGAACCTACAACATGATCCACCCGGATCGCACGGTTCGCATCCAGGGACTCGCCCGGCTTGAGGTACTGGCCGCGTCATGCGCCGATATGGGCACCCGTCTGATTACGCTGTGCACCGGCACAAGGTATGCGCAGGATCCGTGGCGCTGGCATCCCGACAATGCAAGCGAGGCGGCATGGAGCGATCTGCGGACGGAGATGGAAGCGGCGATCGCGATTGCCGAGCGCTTCGACATCGAGCTTGGCATCGAACCGGAACTGGCCAATGTCGTCTCCAACGCCCGGGCCGCACGCCGCCTGCTGGACGAAATGAACAGCACGCGGCTGCGCATCGTGCTCGACCCGGCCAATCTGTTCGAAGTGGCCGACAGCGCGGAGCGTCATCGCCTCATCGACGAAGCCATCGATCTGCTGGCCGCCGAGATCGGCATGGCCCATGCCAAGGACCGCCATGCCGATGGCAGTTTTGCCGCAGCCGGAAAGGGCGTGGTCGACTTCCCGCATTTCATCGGCCGCCTGAAGGCTGCCGGGTTCGACGGCCCCTTGATCACACATGGCCTGACAGAGGCCGAGGCGCCAGGTGTCGGCGCCTTTCTGCGCACCGTACTGGAAGAGAGCGAGCGCGCGTGAAAGAGACCTTCAGCCGCGATGGCGTCGATCTTGCCTACCGGGACGTCGGCGCCGGGCTTCCCGTCATCTTTCAGCATGGGCTGGGCGGCGATGAGGCGCAGGTCGCCGACGTGTTTCCCGATCTGCCGGTGACGCGGCGCGTGACGCTAGAATGCCGGGGCCAGGGCGGATCCTGCTACGGGCCGGTCGAGCGGCTTTCGGTTGCGACGTTTGCCGAAGACGTCGAAGCGCTGGCCGACGCTCTCAGCATCGGCTCGGCCGTCGTCGGCGGCATCTCGATGGGGGCCGCACTGGCACTGCGCCTGGCGGTGCATAAGCCGGCCCGCGTGCGCGCGCTGGTGCTCGCGCGGCCCGCCTGGGTAGCCCAGGCGGCTCCGGAAAATATGAAGCCCTATGCCGTCGTCGGCGATCTCTTGATGCGGCATTCGCCCCAAGACGCCAGGCGTCTGTTCGATGACAGCGCTGTTGCCGGCGAACTGGCCAGGCTGGCGCCGGACAATCTCGCCAGCCTGCAAGGCTTCTTCAATCGCCCGGATTCGGTTCGCTTCGGCAGGCTGCTTGTGGCGATCGCGGGCGATGGCCCTGGCGTGAGCGATGCCGACATCCGCGCCATTGCAGTTCCGACCCTGGTCATCGGCCATGACCATGACCTCGTCCATCGACTGGACGACGCACAGACGCTGGCCGGGCTCATCCCGTCGGCCCGGCTTTGCACCATCGCAGCCAAATCGCAGGATCGCGCCGCCTACCGGCGGGAATTCCGCGCCTGTCTTTCGGAATTCCTGGAAGCGCTGGCATGACGCATCAAACGATGGACGACACGATCGCCGTGGTCGAGATCGGCGGCACGTCGGTCAAGGTTGGCTTTGCCGACCACGGCATCCCGGTGGATTTTGCCCGCACCTACCCGACCGCGCAACTGCGCAAGGGCGCGCCGGTGGCGGGGTTGGCCGATGCGGTCACCGCAGCCTGCC
This sequence comes from Mesorhizobium sp. C372A, assembly GCF_030323245.1. Classification (NCBI taxonomy): domain Bacteria; kingdom Pseudomonadati; phylum Pseudomonadota; class Alphaproteobacteria; order Hyphomicrobiales; family Phyllobacteriaceae; genus Mesorhizobium; species Mesorhizobium sp. C372A. Next base: position 1,014,021 of record NZ_CP100475.1, read on the forward strand.
GCGATGCCGGGCTCAAACCTGCACGGGTCGTTGCGACGGTGCCTGGGTTCATCGACCGCGACTTCGACACGGTGCTGCACACGGCCAACATTCCCGAGCTGAACGGCATCCGGCTGGGTACGGAACTGGCATCGCGGCTCCGCGTTCCCGTGCGGCTCGAACGCGACGTCGTGCTGCAATTGCTGGGCGAAAGCGTTGCCGGCGCGGTGAAGCGGCAAAAGGAGGTGCTGGCGGTCTATCTCGGCACCGGCATTGGTGCAGCCTATCTCGGCAAGGACGGCATTTTCAGGGGCGGCGGCTGGGCGCTCGAGATCGGCCACATGCCGATCTACCGACCCGACGAAAGCGGGCCGCCAAACCGGGTCGAGACCTATGCCTCGGGAGCAACGCTCGTCGAACTCGCGACGGACTACGATATCCCGGTGGCCGATCTGTTTTCGGCGACCGGGCAGCCGCCATCGCTGCGCGAATGGCTCGACGAAATCGTCTGGCAGCAGGCGGTGGCCGTCGCAACGGCAGCCGCCCTGTTTTCCCCGCAGAAGATCCTGATCGGCGGCGGTATCGTCGACATGAAATCCTATCCCCGCCAGACGCTCAAGCAGCGCATCGCGGAGAGCCTGCCGCATTCGCTTGTTGTAGAGCCTCTGGACATACGCTGGGCGGCCCTGGGCTGGCAGGCGGCGATCCATGGCGCGGTGCTGCTCGGCGCGGTGTGATCGCCGTGGTTGCTGTCGGCGGAGGATTACTTGATCGTCTTCCCGTCCGCCCCAAACCGGTATGTCTTGCCCGGCTCCGGCGTCGCATAAAGCGTCGTGCCCGGCTCGGCGTCGTAGACACCGAAAATGCGCACGGTGATCAGTCCGGCCTTCTCGCAGTCGAGATAGAGGTTGGTGTCGGCGCCGAGATGCTCGGCGTGCACCACCGTTCCCTTCCAGGCGCCGGACTTTGGGTCGACGGTCAGATGCTCCGGCCGCACGCCGATCGTCTTGGCCGTCTCGCCCAATCTGGCGCCGTCGATGAAATTCATCTTCGGCGAACCGATGAAGCCGGCGACAAACTCGTTTGCCGGCGAATTGTAAAGCTCCATCGGGCCGCCGATCTGCTCGATCTTTCCCGCATTGAGCACAACGATCTTGTCGGCCAGCGTCATCGCCTCGACCTGGTCGTGGGTGACGTAGATCATCGTCGCCTTCAGCCGCCGGTGCAGCTGCGCGATCTCGAGCCGCGTGTTGACGCGAAGCGCTGCATCGAGGTTCGACAAGGGCTCGTCGAAGAGAAACAGTTTTGGCTCACGCACCACGGCGCGGCCGATGGCGACGCGCTGGCGCTGGCCGCCCGACAGTTCCGCCGGCCGCCGCTCGAGATATGCTTCCAGCGACAGCATCGACGAGGCGACGCCGATGCGGCGTTCGATCTCCGGGGCGGGCGTGCCGGCCTGCTTGAGGCCGAGGCCCATATTGTTCTTCACCGTCAGATGCGGGTAGAGCGCGTACGTCTGGAACACCATGGCGATGCCGCGTTTTGCCGGGGGCGTGGCCGAGACATCGGCGCCGTCGATCACCACCCTGCCGGAGGTCGAATCCTCCAGCCCGGCGATGACCCTAAGCAAGGTTGACTTGCCGCAGCCAGATGGGCCGACGAAGACGACGAATTCGCCGTCGGTCACTTCGAGGTTGATGCCTTTCAGCACCTCGACCGGCCCGAAGGCCTTCTTCACATTCTCGATTACCAGCGAGCCCACGGCTTCGTCCTTGTTCTAGAGTTTGCCCTACTAGAGCTTAACTGGGGCGCCGCTGCGCACGCTCTCATCGGCGGCAAGGCAGACGGCGAGCGATTTCACCGCGTCGTCCATGTGGCGGGTCAGGTCAATGTCTTCCCGAATCGCCTTCAGCACGAAGGCCTGTTCGAGATCGCAGAGGTCCTGGTGGCCGGGTTCGCCGTCCATCGACAGCATCTCGTCCGGCCTGGCGAACTTGCCGTCCGCGCCGGTCGCCGCACTGTGCAGGCGGATGGTCGAGGTCTTGGTGTGGGTGTCGATGTCGTCCGACTTCACACCTTCCTTCATGACGATCGACACGCAGCCATTGGGCGAAATCACGTCCTTCACGAAGAACGCTGTCTCCGAGATCATCGGGCCCCAAGCCGCCTCGTACCAGCCGACCGAGCCGTCGTCGAACAGCACCTGGAGATGGCCGTAATTGTACATTGTCGGCGCGATTTCCTCGGTCAGCCGCAGCCCCATGCCGCGCACCTCGACCGGCCTGGCGTCGGTGATCTGCAGCATCACGTCGAGATAGTGCACGCCGCAATCGACGATCGGCGACGTCGTCTGCATCAACTGCTTGTGCGTCTGCCAGGTCGGGCCTGACGATTGCTGGTTGAGGTTCATGCGAAACACGTAAGGGCCGCCGAGCTTGCGCGCCTCGGCGATCAGCCTGACCCAGGACGGGTGGTGGCGCAGGATGTAGCCGATCACCAATTTTCGGCCGTTGGCCTTGGCCGCGGCGACGACGCGCTTGGCGTCCGCCACCGTCGTTGCGAGCGGCTTCTCGACGAAGACGTGGCAGCCGGCCTCGAATGCCTTCACCGCATAGTCGGCATGGCTGTCGGAATAGGTGGCGATGCAGGCGACATCCGGCTTTTCATCGCGCAAAGCGTCGTCGAAGGAGCGCCTGATGCCATAGCCCGACAGCCCGTCCGGTAACGGCACGTCGGAGCGGTTGATCAGGGCCGCGATCTCGAAGCCCGGATTAGTGTGGTAGGCCAGCGCATGGCTACGCCCCATATTACCGAGGCCTGCGACGACGACGCGAAGGGGCGATTTAGAGGTCACCTAACTACTCCAGATGTTCCAGTTGTTCCTTCTGAGAGGGTGTCACCCCACCCGGCGCTTCGCGCCGACCTCCCCATCGAGGGGAGGTAGGACGTTGGCGCGAACACCCTCACTGCCAAAGAAGCTTCTCCGAAAGTCGCTCTTTGGCGGTCGTGAATGAAGCCACGACCTTTTACCTCCCCTTGATGGGGAGGTCGGCGCGCAGCGCCGGGTGGGGTGAAGGCTCCAGCAGAGATTTGTAGGGCTCCGCTCACTTGACGGCTCCGGATGTGATGCCGCGGATCAGCTGCCGCGAGAAGATGACGTAGAGGGTCAGCACAGGCATGATCGCCAGCGAGAGTGCCGCCAGGATGGCGTTCCAGTTGGTGACGAACTGGCCGAGGAAAAGCTGCGCGCCGAGCGTCACCGTCTTGGTCTCTTCCGACGGCGCCAGGATCAGTGGGAACCACAGATCGTTCCAGATCGGGATCATGGTGAAGACGGCGACCGTCGCCATCGAGGGCCGCACCAGCGGCAGCACCAGCCGGAAGAAGATGGTGTATTCCGACAGGCCGTCGATCCGGCCGGCATTCTTCAGATCGACTGACACCTGCTTCATGAATTCCGACAGGATGAAGACGGCCAGCGGCAGCCCCTGCGCGGTGTAGACCAGGATCAGCGCCGTCAGCGTGTTGACCAGACCGCTCGCCACCATCAATTGCAGGATGGCGACGGTGCCCAACCGGATCGGGATCATGATGCCGAGCGCGAGGTAAAGCCCCATCAGCGTGTTGCCGCGAAAGCGGTATTCCGACAGCGCGAACGCCGCCATCGCGCCGAACAGAAGCACGAAGAACAGCGAGGCGACGGTGACGACGAGGCTGTTCTGAAAATAGTGGATGAAGTCGCCCTGCCCGATCAAGGTGGTATAGCCGATCAGGTCGAAGGTTTTTGGCGTCGGCGGCGTCAGCGGCTCGCTGAAGATGCCGGCGCGTGACTTGAACGAATTCATGATGACCAGGATCACCGGAAACAGCGCGATCGCCGTATAGGTCAGAAGGATCGCGTGGGCGCCGATGGTGCGGGGCAGCGAACGGGTGGCGGTGCTCATTGGAAGGTCTCCTGACGAGCGATGACTGTTGAGGTCGGCACCAAGGCACCCCCCTCTGTCCTGCCGGACATCTCCCCCGCAAGGGGGGAGATCAGATGCCGCGACTGCTTTCGCCAATCGCCAACGTTGCAAGACGAGCGGCAAGGCCAGAGCTGCCAATCTCCCCCCTTGCGGGGGAGATGGCCGGCAGGCCAGAGGGGGGTGTTCAAGCTCGACATCTCGCCCCTCAGAACTGGTAGCGACGCAGGCGCGTCTGGACGAGGAAGAGGTAGACGCAGACGCCGCCGAGGATGATCAGGAACATCATCGTGGCGATCGCCGCGCCCATATTGGGATCGCCGGTCTGCAGCTGAAAGCCGAAGAAGGCGCGGTAGAGGAAAGTGCCCAGAATATCGGTCGAATAGTTCGGGCCGGCGAGCGCCCCTTGCGCGGTGTAGATCAGGTCGAAGGCGTTGAAATTGCCGACGAAGGTCAGGATCGAGATGATGCCGATCGAGGGCAGGATCAGCGGCAGCTTGATCTTCCAGAACTGCGACATGCCGGTGATGCCGTCACATTCGGCCGCCTCGATCACCTCTTCGGGGATCGACAAAAGGGCTGCATAGATCAGCATCATCGGGATGCCGACGAACTGCCACACCGAGATCAGGCTGAGCGCGGTCAGGGCATATTGTTCTTTGCCGAGCCACGGCGTGAACAGGCTTTTCAGGCCGACCAGATCCATCAGATGCGGCGCCACGCCCCACAACGGCGACAGGATCAGTTTCCAGGCGAAACCGACGATGACGAAGGAGAGGATGGTCGGCACGAAGATCGCGGTGCGGTAGAAGGCGGCGAATCTCAGCCTCGGGCTGGACAGCAATGCCGCCAGCATGACACCGATCGGGTTCTGCACCACCATGTGGATGATGAAGAACCATGTGTTGTTCCTCAGCGCGTTCCAGAAGCCGACCGACCAGTTGGGGTCGCCGAACAACGTACGGAAATTAGTGAAACCGACGAACACCTGATGCTGATCGACATTGCGGAACAGCGACAGCTGCAGCGTGCCGGCCAGCGGCAGGATCATGATCGCCGTATAGACCAGCAGCGCCGGCGCCAGGAAGACGCCGATATGCCAGCGGAACGGTCGTTTCGGTCGTGTTTGTGCGGCCATGAGTGCGGTCCCCGCCGATCAGGTTTAGCAATGCCTTCGACGGCAGCGCTGCCCCTCACCCTTACCCTCTCCCCGTGAAGGACGGGGAGAGGGGGCGCCTGCGTTTCGGCTGATCCTTCTCCCCGTCACTATACGGGGAGAAGGTGCCGGCAGGCGGATGAGGGGCGGCGCCGTCGTTCGCAGTCGATGATGCTGTCGAAAAACGCAGGGCCGTCCACTTGGGGCCCTGTCTGTTGTCTGAGCTCTTATTTGCCCGGCTTGTACCAGCTGTCGAGGCCGTCCTGCAGCTTCTTGGCGGCAGCTTCCGGCGTGTCGGTGCCATTGATCACGTTGGCCGATTCAACCCAGGTTTCGTTCTCGAGGTTCGGCGTGCCGCGCGACAGGATCTGGTAGGTCGAGCGGATCGTCGACTTGCACTTGTCGCGCCAGGAGACGAATTCCTGCGCCAGCGGGTCTTCCATCTTCACCGGGGTGGAATTTAGGCTGAAGAAGCCCGGCAGTGCGTTGGCGTAGATGGTGGCGAAGTCCGGCGAGGCGACCCAGGACAGGAAGGTCTTGGCCGCGTCGGCATTCTTCGACGCCGCATTCAGGCCCATGCCGATATCGGTATGGTCGGAGATGTAGCAGGTGTCGCCGGCCTTCTCGACCGGCGGCGGGAAGGCGCCCATCTTGAACTGCGCCTGGGTGTTGAACAGGCCGATCTCCCACGATCCCGCCGGGTAGATGGCGGCGCGGCCAAGCGTGAACAGGTTCTGGCTGTCCGGATAGGTCTGGGCCTCGAAGCCGTCGCCGAGATAAGGCTTCCACTTGGCCAGTTCCTCATAGGGAGCGACCCAGTCCTTGTCGGTCAGCTTCTGGTCGCCCTTGATCAGCGCTGCGCGGCCCTCTTCGCCCTTCCAGTAGTTCGGACCGATGTTCTGATAGCCCATGGTCGCGGCTTCCCAGAGATCCTTGGTGCCCATGGCCATCGGGATGTAGGTGCCGTCGGCCTTGATCTTGTCGAGCGCGGCGAAGAACTCGTCACGCGTCGTCGGCACCTTGAGGCCGAGCTTGTCGAAGGCGTCCTTGTTGTAGATGAAGCCGTGAATGACCGAGGCCATCGGCACGCAGAAGCTCGCCTTGCCGTCGTCGGTCTGCCAGGCGGCCTTGGCAACGGGCGAAAAGTTTTCCATGCCGGGCAGCGCCGACAGGTCGGCAAGGTTGCCCTTCTTGAACAGTTCGAGCGACTTGTCGAACGGGCGGCAGGTGATCAGGTCGCCAGCCGAGCCGGCGGCGAGCTTGGCGCCGAGTGCGGCGTCATACTCGGTCGGCGCCGACGGTGCGAACACCACTTTGATGCCCGGGTTCTTGGCCTCAAAAGCCGGGATCAGCTTGTCCTTCCAGATGGCAAGGTCGTCGCCGCGCCAGCTTTCGATATTGAGCGTTACGTCATCGGCGTGAGCCAACCCGGCGGTGCCGAGAATGCTGGTGCCGAGAAGCAGTGCCGTCAGTAATTTCGTTGTCATGCTAGTCTCCCTGTTGACCTTTTTCAGGTTCGGTTTTGAGAACAGGGGCCTTCGCGCCCTTGTTCCCCTCGATCGCGGAAAGGGCTGGCCGCAGCTTCTGGCCGGTCCCTTCCAGTATCTTCTCGGCCGCAACGGCGTTGGCAGCGCCGGCGGCGAGCAGAATGGCTGTTTTGACGACGCCGCCGCTCGCTTCGAGCAGCCGCACGGCGTCTTGCCGGTCGCGGCCGCTGATAGCGGCGACGATGCGAGCCGCGCGGTCGCGCAGCTTGATGTTGTCGGCGGTGAGATTGACCATGTAGCCGTCATGGACATGGCCGAGATGAATGGCGGTAAGCGTCGACAGCATGTTGAGCGCGATCTTCTGGGCAGTGCCGGCGCCCATGCGCGTCGAGCCGGCAATCACCTCCGGTGGCGTCTCGAGCAGGATGGCGACGTCGGCCAGCCTGAGCAGGGGCGTGTCCTTGTTGTTGGCAATGGCGATGGTTGCCGCGCCCCGGCTGCGCGCATCCTTCAGCGCCTGCACCGCATAGGGCGTCGAGCCGCTGGCCGAAATCGCGATCAGGCAGTCGCCCTTGCCGATGCCGGCGCCGGCAATTGCCGTCGAGGCTTCGTCGGTGTCGTCTTCCGGTCCGCCGGCCAGGGTCTTGAAAGCGTCGTCGCCACCGGCGATGAGGATGGCGATGCGTTCGCGCTTGATGCCGAAGGTGCCGGGCAACTCCAGCGCGTCGGCCAGCGCCATCAGGCCGGAGCTGCCGGCCGCAGCATAGGCGAGCTTGCCGCCGCCGTTCAGCCGCCCGGCGATGATTTCGGCTGCGGCGGCGATGGCGGGAATGGCGTCGCGCACAGCCTTGGCGGCCTCGATCTGCGCATTGACCAAAGAAGAAAGGATGGCGTCCGGGGCCTGGATGTCCAGTCCCTCGGCATTGCTGTGAAGCGCTTCGGTGCGCGGTTCGGCCATCCCTGTCCCTCCGATGGAAGAACAATACCAAAAAAATACCACTTGTCCACACGCATTAACGAAATTGCGAACTGGAAAGCGTTGAGCCAGCAAAATTCCCGGGTTTTTCAACCTGATACGCCTTAATCTTTTTGAAACGGAAATTAATCCCTTGGCTATTGGTATTTTATTGGTATTATCCGCCCGGAGGAGACATCGCGTGAAATTCGTGCTCGGTATCGACGGCGGCGGCACCAGCTGCAGGGCAGCCCTTGCGACAGGCGATGGCGTTGTCATTGGCCGTGCCAAAAGCGGCGCCGCCAACATCCGCACCGATCTCACCGGCGCTCGCACCCACATCGTCGAGGCTGCTCGTCAGGCCTTCATCGCCGCCGGGCAAGATCCGGACCTGATCCCGCAGACACCAGCCATTCTCGGCCTTGCCGGCGCCAATGTCGGCACCTACCGCCAGCAGCTTGAAGCAATCCTGCCGTTCAGCATCAGCCGCGTCGAGACGGACGCCGAGATCGCGCTCGAAGGGGCAGTCGGCTCTGGTGACGGCGCCATGGCCATCCTCGGCACCGGCACCGCCTATATGGCGCGCAAGGGCGGCACGTCGCGCGCCATCGGCGGCTGGGGCTTTCAGGTCGGTGATCAAGGCAGCGGCGCCCGGATCGGCCGCGACCTGCTGGAGCAGACGCTGCTCGCCCATGACGGCGTCCGGCCGCGCTCAGCCCTGACCGACAGCATGATGGCCATTTTCCGCAACAATCCCGAAGACGTGGTCGAGTTCACCACCAATGCCAAGCCCGGCGATTTCGGCGGCTTCGCGCCCAAGGTTTTCGAGCATGCCGAGAAGGGCGACAGCGTCGCCAACTGGATCGTGGACAAGTCGGTTGCCGATGTCGAGGCGTCGCTCCACGCGCTCGACCTCTCTGATGACGCCCCGCTCTGCCTGCTCGGCGGGCTGGCGCCGCTCTATGGGCCGCGCCTTTCCCAGCGCTACCAGGCGCTGCTGAAAGCGCCGCTCGACGATGCCCTGGGCGGCGCCGTGCAGATGGCGGCCCGCATCTTCGTCAAAGCGGAGGCGACGCGATGAGCGATGCCGCCGACCAGATCTTCGCCACGCTGAGGCAGTCGTCGCAGAGCGGCGCCCCGCTCTACCTGCAGCTCAGGAAAAGCATCGAGGACGCCGTCAATCGCGGCCTGATCGGGCCGGGCGATGCGCTGCCTTCCGAGCGCGACATCGCCACCAAGGCCGACATTTCGCGCGTCACCGTCCGCAAGGCGGTGCAGGACCTAGTCAAGGGCGGCATCCTCGTGCAGCGCCACGGCTCCGGCACCTTCGTCGCGCCGCGCATGGAGCGCGTCGAGCAGTCGCTGTCCAGGCTCACTTCATTCACCGAAGACATGGCAAGGCGCGGCATGGCGGTGCGTTCAGCCTGGCTCGATCGCGGCCTCTACGCGCCCTCGCCCGACGAGATGATGGTGCTCGGCCTGTCGTCGAACGAGCTGGTGGCGCGCGTGGCGCGCCTGCGCATCGCAAACGACACGCCGCTGGCCATCGAGCGCGCCTCGTTGTCGGCCAGCGTGCTGCCGGATCCGGCCGGGATAGGCTCGTCACTCTATGCGGCGCTGCAACTGACCGGCAACCGGCCGGTGCGGGCGGTGCAGCGCATTTCCGCCGCCAATCTCGGCGACGCCGATGCGCGTCTGCTCGAAGTGCCATCCGGCATTGCCGGCCTGCACATCGAACGCATTTCCTATCTCGCGAGCGGCAAGGTGATCGAGTTCACCCGCTCCATCTACCGCGGCGACGCCTATGATTTCGTCGCCGAACTGCGCCTGACAGGGCCGAGCGAAGAGGGCCGACCATGATCCCCAAGACCACCCATATGCGGCGCGAGATCGACGAAATTCCGCAAGCCGTCGCGCGTCTGCTCGATGGCTCGGCGGCGGTGCTGACCGAGGCCGGACGCGGCATTCGCGAGCGCGATCCGAGCTTCGTCGTTACCGTCGCGCGCGGTTCGTCCGACCATGCCGCCACCTTCATGAAATATGCCGTCGAACTGACCGCCGGCCTGGCCGTGGCATCGGTCGGTCCGTCGATCGCCTCGATCTACGGCGCCAAGCTCAAGCTCGCCGGTTCCGCTTGCCTCGCCATCTCGCAATCCGGCAAGAGCCCTGACATCGTCACCATGGCCGAGACGGCACGGGCCGGCGGTGCGCTCACCGTCGCCATCACCAACACCGCCGATTCGCCGCTGGCGCGGGCTTCGGATTTTGCCATCGACATTCTGGCCGGCCCCGAGCGCAGCGTCGCGGCGACCAAGACATTCGTCAATTCGGCGGTCGCCGGCCTGGCGCTGATGGCGCATTGCACCGGCGACGACAGACTGCTGGCCGCCCTTGCCCGCCTGCCCGAGCATTTCAGCAAGGCGATCGCCTGCGACTGGATGGCGCTGGCCGGCGCATTGGAGACGCCGCAATCGCTGTTCATCCTCGGCCGTGGCCCGTCGGCAGCGATGGCCGACGAGGCGGCGCTGAAATTCAAGGAGACCTGCGGCATGCATGCCGAGGCCTACAGTGCAGCCGAAGTCATGCACGGCCCGCTGGCGCTGGTCGGGCCAGGCTTCCCGGTGCTGGCGCTCGCCGCCCGCGATGCCTCCGAGCCGTCCGTGGCAGAGGCTGCCGACAACCTTGCCGGCAAGGGTGCAGCAGTTTTTGTAACCTCGGACAAAGCCAAGAGCGCGGCGCGGCTGCCGCATGTCGCCACCGGTCATCCCTTGACCGACCCGCTGACCCTGATCGTCTCCTTCTACGGCTTCGTCGAAGCCTTCGCCCGCCATCGCGGCCTCGATCCGGACGTACCGCGCAATCTGCGCAAGGTGACGGAAACCGTATGAGCGACCGTTTTGCCCTGACTGGCGCCCGAATTTTCGATGGCGACGACTGGCATGATAACGCCGCCCTTGTCGTGCACGGCGATGTGGTCGAAGGCATTCATCCCGTCGGCGCCATTCCGTCGGGCGTTGCCCGCATCGACGCCGGGGGCGGCATGCTGGTGCCGGGTTTTGTCGACCTGCAGGTCAATGGCGGCGGCGGCGTCATGCTCAACGACCATCCCGATGTCGCCTCGCTGGCAACAATCTGCCGGGCGCATGCGCCGTTCGGCACGACCGCACTGCTGCCGACGCTAATCACAGATACGCCTGACATCACCGGCGCGGCCATTGCCGCCGGCACCGAGGCGGCACGGCAAAAACTGCCGGGGTTTCTCGGCCTGCATCTCGAGGGACCGCATCTCTCGGTCGCCCGCAAGGGGGCGCATGACCCGGCTCTGATCCGGCCGATGACGGATGCGGATGAAGCGGCGCTGGTCGCGGCACGCAAAAACCTGCCGGTGCTGCTGACGACGATCGCGCCCGAATCCGTCGAGCCCGCCCGTGTTGCGGCTTTGGCCAAGGCCGGCATCGTCGTCAGCCTCGGCCATTCCGATACCGGCTATGCCACGGCCAGAGCCTTTGCCGACGCGGGCGCCAGCGTGGTCACACATCTGTTCAACGCCATGAGCCAGATCGGCAACCGTGAGCCGGGGCTGGCGGGTGCGGCCATCGACATAGGCAGTCTGTCGGCCGGGATCATTGCCGACGGCATCCATGTCGATCCCGCCACCATGGCAATCGCGCTGCGCGCCAAGCAGGGGCCGGGCAGGATCGTGCTGGTCACCGACGCCATGGCGACGATCGGCACCGACATGACGTCGTTCACCCTTAACGGCCGCATCATCTATCGCAAGGATGGCAGTCTGCGGCTGGCCGACGGCACGCTGGCCGGCGCCGATCTCGATATGATCTCGGCCGTCCGCTACATGCACAGGATCGTCGGGCTGGACCTGTCGGAAGCGTTGCGCATGGCCTCGCTCTATCCGGCGCAGGCGGTCGGCCAGGCCCACCGGCTCGGCCGCTTCGCCAATGGCACGGCTGCCGATATCGTCGCTCTGTCGGACGCCCTCGACGTCAACGGCGTCTGGATCGGCGGCGACAAGGTTTTTGCAGGCGCGGACAGTCCGCGCTAAAGTCCACCCATGCATGATGTCGACTGCGTTGTCGCCGGAGCCGGTGTTGTCGGCCTCGCCATTGCCCGCGCGCTGGCGCTGTCGGGCCGCGAGGTGCTGGTGGTCGAGAAGGCCGCAGCCATCGGCACGGGCACCAGTTCGCGCAATTCGGAAGTCATCCATGCCGGGCTTCATTATACGCCGGGCAGCCTCAAGGCCCGTCTCTGCGTCAACGGCCGCGAGCGTCTCTATGCCTATTGCCGCGAGCACGACGTCGCCCATCATCGCACCGGCAAACTGATCGTTGCCGTCGAACCCGACCAGTTGGACAAACTGCAGGCGATCCAGATCAACGCGGCGCAATGCGGAGTCGGTGACCTCAAGCTTTTGACGCGCGCAGAGGCCGAAAGCCTGGAACCGGCGCTGAGCTGCGCCGGCGCGCTGCTGTCGCCGTCGACCGGCATCGTCGACAACCAGGCGCTGATGCTGTCATTGCGTGGTGACGCGGAAGCGGCCGGCGCATCTTTCGCCTTGCTCACCGGTGTCTCAGGCGCGAGCATCGAAGCCGATGGCATCCGGATTAATACACGCGACGCCGATGGCGAGGGTTTCACCTTGAAGACCGGCGCCTTCATCAACGCCGCCGGCCTCGACGCGCAGGCGCTCGCCGGCCGCATCGAAGGCCTCCCGCAAGACCGTGTTCCGCCGCTGTGGCTGGCGCGCGGCAATTATTTCGCGCTTTCCGGCCGCTCGCCCTTTTCGCGGCTGATCTATCCGGTGCCGGTCCATGGCGGCCTCGGCGTGCACCTGACCTCGACATGTCGGGGAGCGCGCGCTTTGGCCCGGATGTCGAATGGATCGATCGCGTCGACGATACCGTCGATCCCGCACGAGGCGCTGCCTTCTACGACGAAATCAGGCGCTACTGGTCCGGCCTGGCGGACGGCGCCCTGCAACCGGCCTATGCCGGCGTCAGGCCGAAACTGTCCGGTCCGGGCCAGCCGGCCGCCGACTTCGTCATCCAGGGACCGGCTGACCACGGGGGCGGTCAGATCGTCAATCTGTTCGGCATCGAGAGCCCTGGCCTTACCGCCAGCCTCGCCATCGCAGAACATGTCGTTGGGCTTTTATATCCCAATGACGGGCGTTCCTGAAACGTCGGGCAGGCGCATACCATGAAACCTTTTGATATGGAGGTCGTTGTCGGGGCATATGTCCGAGGCGAAACCCAAATCGAAACCGGCCGACGGTGTCGGAGCGCGCGATGCCGCGAAGTCGCGTCGGGAAAAGCCGTCACGGCAAACGCGCGGAGATGGACCGCGCGAGGACACGCCGCGCGAGAAAAAAGCATCGGCCGCCGAAGCCACGTCCGAGCCCGTTGGCGAGGCTGCGCCGCCGCCGGATGCCGTCGAACCCGATCCCAAGCTGACGCCTGAGCAGGCCGAGCAGGCGCGCAAGAAATATCTGCTGCGGCGTTTCTGGATCAGCGGGCGCGGCTATTGGGGGAGGCATGGCGACAAGCTCGCCTGGCCTTTGACGATCGGAGTGCTGCTGCTGATCTGCATCAACATCGGTTTCCAGTATGGCATCAATGTCTGGAACCGCTCGATGTTCGATGCCCTCGAGCAGCGCAACGCCCGCACAGTCTATCTCCTCAGCGCCGTATTCGTGCCGCTGGTGATCTGCAGCGGCAGCCTTGTCGTCGCGCAGGTCTACCTGCGCATGACGATCCAGCGCCGCTGGCGTTCCTGGCTGACCACCGGGGTCGTCGCGCGCTGGCTGGCAAACGGCCGCTACTACCAGCTGAACCTCGTGGGCGGCGACCACCAGAACCCCGAGGCCCGCATGACCGAGGATCTGCGCATCGCCACCGAGTCGCCGGTCGATTTCACCGCCGGCGTCCTCAACGCGTTCCTGTCGGCCTCGACCTTTATCGTCGTGCTGTGGACCATCGGCGGCGCGCTCACCCTGCCGATCGGCGGCGAGAGCATCACCATTCCCGGCTTTCTGGTCATCACCGCGATCATCTATGCCGCCATCACCTCGACCTCGATGGTGGTCATCGGCCGCGATTTCGTCCAGCTCTCCGAGCGGAAGAACCAGGCGGAGGCCGAACTGCGTTACACGCTGACGCGCGTGCGCGAAAACGGCGAGAGCATCGCCTTGCTGGGAGGCGAGGACGAGGAGCGCAGCGGCATCGACAGAAATTTCGGCCACGTGCTGAGGCAATGGGCTCTGCTGACCGGACAGCACATGCGCACGGCGGCGGTGTCGCAGGGATCGAGCCTGTTTGCGCCGGTCGTGCCGATCCTTTTGTGCGCGCCAAAATTCCTCGAAGGCTCGATGACGCTTGGCGAGGTGATGCAGGCGGCGTCTGCCTTTGGCATCGTGCAAGGCGCGTTCGGCTGGCTGGTCGACAACTATCCGCGCCTTGCCGACTGGAACGCCTCCGCGCGGCGCATTGCCTCGCTGATGATGTCGCTAGACGGGCTCGAGCGCGCCGAGCAGAGCGATGCGCTCGGACGCATCAACCGAGGCGAAGCCGAAGACGGCGCCATCCTCAGCCTCGACAATCTTTCCGTGACACTCGACGACGGCACCTCCGTGGTCAAGGAAACCGAGGTCGTGATCGAGCCGGGCGAGCGGGTGCTGGTTTCAGGCGAATCCGGTTCAGGCAAGTCGACGCTGGTGCGGGCCGTCGCGGGCCTGTGGCCATGGGGCGGCGGCAGCGTCAATTTCCACACCGACAGGCGCCTGTTCATGCTGCCGCAACGCCCCTACATCCCTTCCGGAACGCTTCGCCGCGCGGTCGCCTATCCCGCGGCGGCGGACAAGTGGACCATCAAGCAAATCAAGGCTGCCCTCGACAAGGTGGGGCTTGGCTATCTCACCGGCAGGATCAAGGAAGAGGCGCCATGGGACCAGACGCTGTCGGGCGGCGAAAAGCAACGCCTCGCCTTCGCGCGCCTGCTGCTGCATCGCCCCGATATCGTGGTGCTGGATGAAGCGACTTCGGCGCTCGACGAGAAGAGCCAGGACACGATGATGTTGACGGTGATCCGCGAACTGCCTGACGTCACCATCATCAGCGTGGCGCATCGTGCGGAGCTCGAAGCCTTCCACAGCCGCAAGATCACCCTGGAGCGGCGCGAGGGCGGCGCCAAGCTCGTCAGCGACGTCGACCTCATCCCGCGCAAGCGCAAACGCAGCCTGCTGAACCGCGCTTTGTGGGGTTCCAGCACTCGGGTGAAAAAGCCGCGCAGGTAAAAGGCGCCACTGCCGAACCGCGAACAGATGTCCAGGCGAAGCGCTTGGGCAAAGACATTAGCTGGCTATGGATTAGCCGTAGAGACCCTTGTAGGTCTCGCGCAGCAGGTTCTTCTGCACCTTGCCCATCGTGTTGCGCGGCAGCTCATCGACGAAGATCACCTGCTTCGGGTGCTTGTATTTGGCCAGCTGGCCGGCAATGGCGCCAACGATCTCGGCCCCGGTGATCTGCGATGCCGGCGCCCGCACCACGACAGCGGTGACGCCTTCGCCGAAATCGGGATGGGCAATTCCGATGACGGCACTTTCCAAGACGCCGGCAACGGCGTCGATCTCGCTCTCGATCTCCTTGGGATAGATGTTGTAGCCGCCGGAGATAATGAGATCCTTGCCGCGGCCGACGATGTGGACGTAGCCGTCCGCGTCGATGATGCCGAGGTCGCCGGTGATGAAGAAGCCGTCCTTGCGAAACTCCGCCTTGGTTTTTTCCGGCGTGCGCCAATAGCCGGAAAAGACATTCGGACCTTTGACCTCGATCATGCCGACTTCACCCTGGCCAAGCGCATCGCCGCTGTCAGGGTCGGCGATGCGCAGCGAAACGCCGGGCAGCGGGAAGCCGACCGTGCCGGCCCGACGCTCGCCCTCATAGGGGTTCGACGTGTTCATGTTGGTCTCGGTCATGCCGTAGCGCTCGAGAATGGCGTGGCCGGTGCGCTCGCGCCAGGCGTTGTGCGTTTCGGCGAGCAGCGGCGCCGAGCCGGAAACGAACAGGCGGATGTTCTTCGCCGCCTGGGCATCCAGCCCGTCCTGCTGCAGGAGCCTGGTATAGAAGGTCGGCACCCCCATCAGCACTGTCGCGCGGGGCAAGAGCGAGACGATGCGGCCGGCGTCGAATTTCTGCTCGAACAGCATCGAGGCGCCGGCCATCAGGGTGACGTTGGTGGCGACGAACAGGCCGTGCGTGTGGAAGATCGGCAGGGCATGGATCAGCACGTCATCCCCGGTGAAACGCCATTGCTCGACCAGCACGCGCGCATTGGAGGCCAGGTTTTCGTGGCTGAGCATGGCGCCCTTGGAGCGTCCGGTGGTGCCCGATGTGTAAAGGATTGCGGCCAGATCGTTCGGCCCGCGCGCCACGGCGTCGAAATCCGTGGGCTGTTGTGCCGCCAGTTCGGTCAGCGAGCCCTCACCATTGCTGCCAAGCGTGAAGGTGGCAGCACCCGACGCGTGCGCCAACGGCGCGATAGCGCCGGCGCGGGCCGGGTCGCAGACGACCAGCCGCGGCTCGGCATCACCGAAGAAATAGCCGAGTTCGGCCAGCGTGTAGGCGGTGTTGAGCGGCAGGAAGACCGCGCCGGCGCGCAGGCAGGCGAGGTAAAGGAAAATGCATTCAGGGCTTTTTTCGACCTGCACGGCAACGCGGTCGCCCGGCTCGACGCCGAAATGCCTCAGCGCATGTGCCAGCTGTGCCGATTGCGCCAGCATGTCGCCATAGGCGATCGCGCGTCCGTCATCGGTCGCCATCAGGATGCGCTCGGAGGCTGAAATCCGGCTGCGGAACGCGTCGAACAGGTGATTGGTCATGCGCATTCCCTAGAGATGATGCCGAAAAGTGTGAAGCGGTTTTCGGAGGACATCATGCTCTATCCCTTTGATTTAGAGCCGGATGGCCTTGGAACAAAGGAAACGATTTCGCCTCCGTCCGGCAAAAACGTGAAATCGGGTTTGCCGCCGATCAGATGAAGGCAAGCGGACTTGGATAACGGGCGATTTTGGATAGCGGGCGGATTTTGGATAGCGGACCGGAAGCGCTTCTATCTGCGGCTGCGCAGCGCCTTGGTGGCGCTCACGCGTGGATCGCCGCTGTCGTTGAAGCGCTCCATGCACATGGCTGCCGTCAGACGGTAGTGGTTGAGGAGGGCTTCAACGGCGCCGTCGGCATCGCCATCCACCGTGCGCTCCGCAATCAGCCGATGTTCACTGATTTCGTCGCGCTCGCTGCCGTCCTGGGAGATCAGCCGGTAACGGGAGGCCTGATCCGAAAGCTGGTCGCAAAAGCCGGTCAGCCAATGCGAGCGGCAGCCTGCGATCAGTGCCCGATGGAAGGCGCGGTGCAGCTTTTCCCATTCCGGATTGTTCGAGGACGGATCCTCCGGCAAGCGGCGCGGGGCACGCGCCAGGCGATGCAAGGCCAGCACGAGCTGCTCTTCCCATTCGCCGGTGCGGTTGGCAATGGATTCACGCAGCGCCCGCTCTTCCAGCCAGCAGCGGGTGCGCGTCAATTCCTCGAGTTCCGGGGCACTGACCGGCATGATGAAGAAACCGCGCTGGTCGTGGCGGCCGAGCAGGCCTTCCGAAGCAAGTCGGTTGAGGGCCTCGCGAACCGGTGAGGCGCCGGCGCCGTAACGGGAAACCACCCATTCGACACGAAGCTTGCTTTCACTTTCAAACACGCCGCGCAGGAGATCGTCGCGAAGCTGTTGATAGACCGTACTAGCGAGTGTGCTCTTGGGTCCCGCGCCTTCGCTCACATCGGCAGATCCGTAGGTCAATATGACTCCTGTAGCTCTCCCATGCTCCGCTAGCCCGTTCGCGAAGCAAACGATTTCCCCTGTAAATTTACTGTAACTCCTAAGGCATCCGCCCCTCAAGCGAAAGATCACGATATTCGACTTAAAGAGGAAGGTTGACCGCATCTTATCCGCCGGAAGTAACTAAAATCGTGAAAAACTTGTTCTTCTGAAGAAAGTTTGTCTGCCAGCATGGCAGGTGCCCTCGAGAAACAGCTTCGAGATCCCGAATACGGATAATTTTTTCTTAACGCGCGTCATGCCGCCGGATTGACCTCTCCCCGCATGCAGATCCCTTCGGCAGTTATCCACTAGATTTATGGGCCAAAACTAGTGCCGGATGCCGCGATCCTGTCGCTTGCCGCGATGCCCTTGCGGCTGCCACCCGTTGACGGCTTTTTGGGAGATCGAAGGATCAGGCAGGGAGATCAGGCCGAGGAGAACCGACCAGCCGGGAACTTGCCCTGGAACTGATGTCAGCCGGCAGCCCGGTCGGCCGCGGTTCGGATGGCTTCTATATTGGCCCGGTAGGCTTCGACGCTGCCGCCCTTGAAGATGGCGGCGCCCGCCACCAGCACATCGGCACCGGCTGATGTGACCAGGTGGGCGGTTTCCGGCGACACGCCGCCGTCGATCTCGATGCGAATCGGCCGGTTGCCGATCAGCGCTTTCACCCGCTTGACCTTGTCGACCATGGCCGGGATGAAGGCCTGGCCGCCAAAGCCCGGATTGACGGTCATGATCAGGATCAGGTCAAGCCGGTCGAGCACATATTCGATCGCACTTTCCGGCGTCGCCGGATTGAGCGATACGCCAGCCTTCTTGCCGAGATCCTTGATGGTCTGAAGCGAGCGGTCGAGATGCGGTCCGGCCTCGGCATGCACGGTCATGCCGTCGCAGCCGGCATCGGCAAAGGCGGCCAGATAAGGATCGGCCGGCGCAATCATCAAATGGCAGTCGAAAAAGGCCTTGGTGCGGTTGCGGATGGCCTTGATCACCGGCGGGCCGAAGGTGATGTTGGGCACGAAATGCCCGTCCATCACGTCGAGATGAATCCAGTCGGCGCCGGCCGCCGCCACCGCCTCGACCTCGTCGCCGAGCTTCGAGAAATCCGACGCCAGCACCGATGGCGCGATCAGGGTCTTCCTGCTCATGATGCGGCCCCTTTGGGCGCCCTGTTTGCGGGCGCGGCCTTGACGACTGCTAGAGCAATTCCAGGAAAAGTGGGAACGGCTTTCCGTCCGGAATTGCGTGAAAACAAAGAGATAGAGCGGTTCGGCGTTTCCACGAAACGATGAACTGCTCTAGACCATGATCCCGAAAAGG
The DNA here is from genome assembly GCF_030323245.1 of Mesorhizobium sp. C372A. NCBI lineage: Bacteria > Pseudomonadati > Pseudomonadota > Alphaproteobacteria > Hyphomicrobiales > Phyllobacteriaceae > Mesorhizobium > Mesorhizobium sp. C372A. Next base: position 1,032,762 of record NZ_CP100475.1, read on the forward strand.
GAAAGTCGGTATTTGCTGCGCCCGGCAGCGGGTTCGGCGAATACCTGGCCGCCCGATCGCCGCAGCGCGCCCAAGGAAAACCCCGCCGGATCGCTCCGACGGGGCTCTGAATTTTGACTCGTATCCAGATCCTATGGCTTGAAGTTGGCCGCCGGATCCCTTTGCGGCTGTACCTGCGTCTGCGGCGTGCGCTTCGGTATGAACTGCTGAAGGACACCTGGATTGAGCAACAGGGTCGGATCGAGCGACGGCTGCTGCCGGATGGCTCTGCAGTTCGGGAACCGACCAACGGTGCCTTCGGGGCAGCGCCGCCTGATGATCGGCACGCACTGGCCGCCGACCATCTGCGAGCCCGGGGCGCAGTCTCCCACCTGCGGCCTCGGCTTGCGGCATGCGCCGTCGATCACCTGGGTGCCGCGCGGGCAAACACACTCGCCGCGCTTGTTGTGCACCTGGCCGCGTATGTCGCACTGTTCCAGCACAGGCTTCTTCTGCCGGCAGGCATTGCCTTGCACCTCGGTACCCCGCGGGCAGACACAATTGCCGTTGGCGTCGTGGACCTGGCCGCGGATCGAGCACTGCTCGGGCTTCGGCCGGATCGGCCGGCAGACCTTGCCCCTGACTTCTGTGCCGTCCGGGCAGACGCAATCGCCATTGGCGTTTTGGATCTGACCACGGATCGAGCATTGTTCAGGCTTTGGCCGGATCGGCCGGCAGGCTCCATTGCGCACCTCTGTCCCACGCGGGCAGACACAATCGCCATCGGCGTCATGAACCTGGCCGCGTATGCCGCACTGCTCGGGCTTCTGCTTGTCGCGCACGCAGGCATTTGCCTGTCGGTCGAGATGCGTACCTTCCGGGCAGTAGCAGCCATTGCCGTCCGACGTCGGGACCGAACCGGGGATGGTGCAGCCAGGCTTGTCGGTCTTGACGCAAGCGCCGTTCTCAAGCTCGGTTCCGCGCGGGCAGACACAGCGTCCATCCTCGGTGCGGATCTGGCCCTTGAGCAGCACGCAGGGCCTCGGATCCTTCGGCTGGATGATGACGCCGCCGTCGGGCGAGCACTGGCCGTTGCGGAACGTCGTGCCTTCCGGACACACGCACCGGCCGGCATCGTTCATGACGAAGCCTGGCGAGCATTCCTTCTTCACCTCGCGCTTGATGGTGAACGGATGGCAGGCATAGGCCTTGCCGCGATCGCCCTGGACGTTGGTCAGGTCGCCGGGCAGTACGTCGCCGCCGCCTTGCACCCTGGTGTCGGGAGACAAGACGCCGACGCAGTTCTGGCCGCTGACGTTGCCCCGCAGATTGACCAAGGGAGCGTCGGGAAGGACCACGGTGACCTTGTGCACATGGCTTTCCCCGGCGCCGAGCGTCAGGTTGGCAATGCAGGTCAACGGCAAGGTCGTCGGTTCGGGCGAGCAGCCAAAGGGCGGTTCGATCGAGGTGATCGCGACGCCTTGCAGCCGCCCCAGGCCGTCCACCCCGATCGCATCGCCGATGCGGACCGGACCGGAGAAGGCGGTCTGGCCATCATTGGTGATGGTGATCTCGAACGAGCAGGGTTGCCCCGGCTGGCACTCGGCATCGCCGGTCTTCTTGACGCTAATGGTGGACGTGCCGCCGCCCTTGGCGCAGGCCTGGCCGATCGGGTAGACGACGTCGTCTCCAGGGGCCGGGCCGTATGAGCCGCGTGCGCAGTTCTCGAACGCGCCATTGGCCAAGACCGTCACGTCGAAGTGCCTGGAGGTTCCGGGCGTCATCGCGGCGCCGGGTATCTGGCATGACAGCGCATTGGCCGGAACCGCTCCGCAGGCCCATTCCGCACCGTCGGGTGTGACGGTCTGGATCTGGACCGGCGCGCCACCCGATATCAGCGTGGCAGCATCGTTGACCCGCACCGGACCGGTGGGGGCAGAGGTGCCAAGGCTGATGACGGTGATGCGGCAGGAAACCACCGCCGCACCGGCGAGCGAGCCATTGCAGACCTTGGTGATGCGTAGGGTCGGCTTGCCGCCATTGGGATGACGGAAGCGTTCCTTGGCGCAGGCCTTGTTGTTGGTGAGGTCGACCTCACCGGGGACGGGCTTCAGCGCCGCGCAGTTCTCGACCGAATCCGACTGGTAGCCGGCCGGCATGACCGCCTTGACGACGATCGGCGTCGAGGCGCCCGGCATCAGCACGATGCCTGCATTGTCGCAGCGGAACTGGCCGGGACCGTTCGGTCCGCATGTCCAGGGCGGAGACGGGCCGAAGGTCGAAGAGGCCGGCGCGCCGCCCGGGTAATTGTCGATAACCGTCAGCGGCCCATTATAGGGGACGCTGCCATTGTTGATGATGTCGATCACGAAGTAGCAGATGCCGTCGGGCGTGCAGACCGGGATGCGGGCACGCTTCTTCAGGATCAGGTCGACCTTCTTGTCGACCGGGGGCCGGCAATCGCGGTCGCGGTCGCCACGCCGGCAGATCGGGATCGAGGCACAGCCGCGATCGTTCTGCTGGCTGCCGAACAGCGGCTTGCCGCTGGCACCGTAGTTATAGGTGGCGCAGTTGCGCAGCGCGCTGCCTTGCCAACCACCCGCCGGCTTGAAGCCGAGCTTGAGGTTGATGGAGGCCCCCGGATTGAGCGTGGTCACCGGATAGGTGCACGTCATCGGGGTCACGCCGGGCATGCATACCCAGGGCGGATTGGGCCCTGAATCCAGAGTCGAGCCGGCCGGCAGCGTCACCTCGTCGAGCACGATCTTGCCGTGATACGGCCCGTCGCCGACATTGGTGACCTTGATGGTGAAGTCGCAGCCGCCGCCCATCGTGCAACGCGTCACGTCGGCGCGTTTCTCGACCTTGAGGTCCGGTTCCTTGTCCTTGGGCGGACATCTCAAGTCACGCGGGATGACGATGTCGATGGTCTGCGTGCAGCATAGTCCCCAGCCCTCCTTCGGGCCGGCATAGGTCTCGATGCCGGTGACGATGAGGTGGATGACGTCGCCGGGCGACGCACCGACGATCTTCCAGTTCAGCACACCGCCGCCCGCCGGCACCAATTGCGTGTCGGGGATGATGGTGATGCCTGGGGTCGTCGTCGACACCTGCACCCACTTGCCGCCCATCTCCGGGCCGACAGGCATGTGGTAGATGAAGGCGCCGCCGCCTTGCACGCAATCGACCGTGCCGCGCTCCACCTTGAAGCATTCCCGGTCGGGAGGCGGAGGCCGCTTGTCACAGTTGGTGAGGTCGATCTTGATCGAGGTCTTCACCCCGGTCTTGAAGTCGCCATCGTCGGGCTTGCCCGGATCCTGCGACGGGATGATGACCCCCGCGCCGACGCCCGGCGTCACCTTGATCACACCCTGATTGTCGACGATGGTCGGCGAAGGAAACGCCGCATGGTCGATCTTGGCGGTGATCTTGAAATTGATGACGCGTTGATTGCCAGCCCCAGCGCCGTCGAGATCGGTGGCGGAAATCCGGAAATCGGAAACCGTCGCCGTATCGTTCGGATTAGCCGAGGTGCTGATTGTCGCACCCGGCAGCGGTCCGCCGGACGCACCCGTGCCGTCGCCGGACACGTTGACGTTGACGATCGCAAGACCGTGCGGAAGCTGATCCTTGAAGTCGAGTTGGAGTTTCTTCAGCCTGGCCGAAAAGCTTGGGTCGGCAAAGCCTTGCGGGTCGCCGCGCAGGCCAAAGCTCAGAGAGTAGACGACGTAGTCGCAGCTCCTCTGTGTGCCTGTTTTGGTGAAGAACGGCACGATCCGTTCCGGCCTCGGATTGACGATTTTTGAATTGTCGAGGTCGAGCCGCAGTTCCGGAGTGATCGGGACTGCATCTTCGGCGTGGCTTGCCACAGGGGTGAACATGGCGACCGCGATACCGGCCGCCATCAGCCAGCGCGCGCCGCGCCTGGCATATGACAGGGGTTTCATGATGGTCTCCATGACGTTGGATTGACTGCTCTTCGCGGTCGGGGAAAGTGCGAGATTTTTCATCTTCCCCTCCTCAACGTTCGCAGCTGACGGCTGGGGTTCTGAGCGGCAAAGTCATCTTGCAGCAAGGGTAGTAGCCACCCTTGTCCTTGTCGGACTGCCTGTAGAAGCAAAGTCCAACATCGACTCTGTCGCCCGGAGAATGGCCGGTGATGTCGACCGTGTAAGGCTTGCCGGGAGCATGCGACTGGGGTGATGTCACCCCGACGCCTGGTGTCCTGGACTTTGTCTCACTGGAAGGCTGGACCTTGATCGAATCGCCGCCAAAGCCGGCATGGTCATGGAGATAGAGGTCGGCCTGGAGGCCGCGAGGCGTGCAGTAGAACTGAACATCCTCGACATCGATGCACGGAGGCAGATCGCCGGGCGGTGGGAAGTCCGGCGGATAAAACGGCGGCAGATAACCGCCGGGGATCTCTTCATAATAGCCGGCACGGCCTTCGCAGGGGTGCCAGACCTCGACGTCGCCGACATGGCCTTCCACTTCTGGGTCTTCGAAATAGCCGTCGAAGTCGACGAACCACGAGCCGAAAGGCGGCACGTTGGCCGGCTTGACCAACGGCGTCGGCGTGATCTGCACGCCGTGTACGGCAAGCGGCCCGCCGGCGGCGAGCTGGTCGGCAAGTGTCGGGTTGTCGCGCAGCTTGTCGCCGGTGTTGACCAGCGTGTCGGTGCACACGCCGGTGTCGAGATTGCCGTCGGCGTCATAGCCATATTGCAGGTCGAGCCCACCGGCCGACTGCCGGTTGCCTTGCGGGAAGCCGACCGCATATTCCTGCGGCTCTTCCACCCAGACCGATTCCGTTGCCGGATCGTCCGGGTTTTCGCGCCAGTAGCGGATGACCTCGCCCTTGCCGGAATCGGCGAACTGGCTATAATCGTAGCGATTCTCGACCGGGCCGCGCTGCGCCAGATACATGAAACCCTGGTTGTCGAAGGCGATGTCGGTGACGGCGTAGTCCTTGTCGGCCTTGACCGTCAGCTCCCAGCGCGGATCACCGGCAAAGCTGCCATCGCGGGCAATGCCAACCGACCAGATCTCGGCCTTTTCGCCGACCGAATAATAGAGCCGGCCGCCATGATAGGCGACGGACCAGACGCGGCGTTCGTCCTGCGTGTAGCCCCATGTGTCGGGGTCTTCCGAGTCGAAGGCAGCACCCTGTATGTCCATCACCGCACCGTCATCGGCGACGGGAGCCAGCCCATGCGCCGGCCGCCCGGCAACGCCGTGATCGAATGTGTCGATCAGCGTGCCGTTGGCATCGAGGCGGTGGATGAGGCCGGTGTCGAGATCGCTGGCGAAGAACTCGCGGTGATTGCTGTCGAAGCTGATGTCGCCGATGCCGGAACCGCTGTTGGTGTCAATGTCGGCGAATTTGGAGACCGCGCCGGTGATGCCGTCGATCTTCCAGATCGTGCCCGGACCGCCACCGCTTTCGGTGCCGAACTGGCCGTCCATGAAGACGGCGCCTGCGGTTCCGCGGCGCTGTCGCTCGGGCCGACCGTCGGCATCTTCGTCCGGGGTGACGATACGGATGCCGTGCAGGGAGGTAGCGCCGGCATAGAGGTTGGGGACGCCCGAGGGAACGCCGTCGCGCACACCGTCATCATAGGTGATGGCGAACACCTGGCCGATCTGTTCGGCCGTCACCTCGAAGGGCGGCGGTGTGTAGACGAGCTGGCCGGAAGCCGGTCCGCCGAGCGCCGAAACGTCGAAGACGCGCAAGGTGGCGCGCGTCGTGTCGATGAAGGTTTCGTCGACCGGGTCGACGCCGGGCGGCAGCCCCCCCCTTTCGGAATCGGCAGAGTCGAAATTGGGAATGACGGTGCCGGAAAATCCGGTGACCGCCATCGAGCCGGGATAGATGATCTGGGTTTCCTGCGCTTGGGCGGCTGTGTCCAACCAGAGCGTGGCGCTCAGCGCCAGGGCAAGCAAACCGCCGGCCAGATGGAGCGAACGGCGCAAACCGCCGCTTGGAGACGACATGGACGCGCCGCGATCGCAGGACATAAAACTCCCCCCGAAGTTTTCGGGAGGAACATCCGGTCCGGCCGCGCGAAACAGGGCAAGGCGCGGCGTTCCGGCACGTTCGTCCCTGATCGAATTGTCTGCTTTCCTCATCTTCACGATACGCCTGCTCCTGCGCAGGGTCAACGGAATCAGCCGAAAGCCCAGCGCATCGACTCCATCCCGAAGGCGGTGGTCGCGCTGAGCTTGCGTTGGTCCCGGAGACCGTGGAGCCTCTGGGGTCCTGGTCATGGGGGCATCCTTTCCGGCCCGCACCATGCGGCGCCTGGTCGTCAGTCGCAGGCTGAAGAGGAAAGGTTCATGCAAAACGGCGGCCGGGTCTGTCCGCCATTTCACAGAGGCGCGGCCAATTCCTTGTGTCAACTCAAGGTGGAAAACAGTCTTGGCGCGCGAAAGACCGGCCGGCTTACTTACCGTCAGTGCCGGCTTCTGCTAGCGTCTTCCCAACCCTGGGGGGATCATGACACGCAGGCACTTCGTTCTCTTGCTGGCGGCGCTTTTTCCATGTGCGTTGCCGGTCCATCAATCCGTAGCCAAGACCTTGGTCTACTGCACCGAGGTTAGCCCCGATACGTTCGATCCCGCACTCGCCTCCGGATCCCGCGACGCCTCGGCCACCGCTCTCTACAACCGCATGGTCGAGTTCGAGCCCGGCACCACCAAGGTGCGCCCCGGCCTTGCCGAAAGCTGGGAGATTTCCGACGATGGCCTCACCTACACATTCCACCTGCGGCAGGGCGTGAAATTCCACATCGTCGAGGGCTTTACGCCTAGTCGCGACTTCAATGCCGATGACGTGCTGTTCACCTTCGACCGGCAGGCCAACGCGCAGAACCCGTTCAACAATTACGCCAAACGCCAGTACATTTACTTCGACGGCATCGGCATGCCGGATCTTGTCGCCGGTTGGCGCAAGCTTGACGACCATACTGTGGTGATGACGCTGAAGGCGCCGCATTCGCCGATGCTTGCCGACCTGGCGATGGATTTCGCTTCGGTCGTTTCCAAGGAATATGCCGACAAGCTCGTCGCAGAGAAGCGGCTTCTCGACTTGGCGCTGAAGCCGGTCGGGACGGGTCCGTTCCAGCTTGTCGACTACCAGCAGGATGCAGTCATCCGCTACAAGGCCAATCCGGACTACTGGCGCGGCAAGCCGAAGATCGACGATCTCGTCTTCGCCATTGCCACCGATGCCAGCATTCGCATGGAAAAGCTGCGCGCCGGCGAATGCGATCTCATGCCCTATCCAAATCCGGCCGACCTGGAGGCGATCAAGGCGACGCCCGGAATCAAGGTCATGCGGCAGGAGGGCCTCAATACGGGATACCTCGCCTTCAACACCTTGCAGAAGCCCTTCGACGATCCAAGGGTGAGGAAGGCGATCGCCATTGCCATCGACACGCAGGCGCTGGTCGACGTCGTGTTCCGCGGCACCGGTGAAGTCGCACGCAATCCGCTGCCGCCGACCTCCTGGGCCTATGACAAGACGAGCCCCAATCATGTCTTCGACCCCGCTGCCGCCAGGCAGGGGCTCGCCGATGCCGGCGTAAAAGACCTGCACATGAAGATCTGGGCGATGCCGGTGCAGCGTCCCTACAACCCGAATGCGCAGCGTATGGCCGAAATGATCCAGTCCGACCTGGCAAAGATTGGTGTCAACGTGGAAGTCGTGACGTATGAGTGGACAGAATACCTTGCGCGCTCGAAGTCACGCGACCGCGACGGCGCCATGCTGTTCGGCTTCACCGGCGACAATGGCGACCCCGACAACTTCCTGTCGGTGCCGCTTGGCTGTGCCGGCGTCGGCACCACCAATCGTGCCAACTGGTGTTTTCCGGCCTTCGACGATCTGCTCAAGCAGGCAGCCGGGATCGTCGATCCCGCTGCCCGCGCAAAACTCTATTCGCAGGCGCAAACGATCTTCAGGGAGCAGATGCCGTGGGTCGCTATCGCCCACTCCGTGGTCTCGATGCCGATGCGCGAACAGGTGACGGGCTATGTTATGGACCCCTTTGATCACCATGATTTCTCGGGCGTCGATATCAAGGAATAGCGTTCGGTGTCTGCCGCCGATCTCGATGTCTATGTAGAGAGCCTGCGCAATTTCCGACTGGTGCGGAGCTATAGCATCGCGCAGTTGCTGCCTTACCTGGAACAGGCTGGATTGAAAGTGCGCCTGCTCGACCGGCCAGCCGGCCGAGATCGGGCGCCGGTGGCCTTTCTGCATGTCGACCTGACAGTCGTGCCGCCAACGTACCGCGGGCTCGGCCACCTCTACGACCGCACCATCAATGGCCGCGCGCTGTCCATCCACCGGCACCTTTATTCGACACTGAAGCTGGAGGCAGGCGACAGCCACGAGGGGCCGGTTGTCGTCAAGACGGTCCTCAACTCCAGGGGCCGACCAGAGCAGCGCTGGTGGCAGCATCGCAACGGCCTGACCAGGAGCGCGCATGCCATCCGCAAGCTCTTCGAACCCGGCTACAAGGACCGCCTGTGCCCGCCCTATAAGGTCTACCAGACGATCGGCGAGGTTCCGCGGGATGTATGGCGCAACAATCGCCTGATGGTGGAAAAGTTCGCTTTCGATACGCTCGACCTGCCCATCGTCAAGCACCGCTACATGTTCCTGCTCGGTGCCGAGGTCAACATGCGGCAGGTCTACGACGATGTGTTGTGCGCCGGCTCAAAAATCCTGAGCAATGAGGTGGGCGGCGCCGTCCCGCCGGAGGTGCTGGCGGTGCGGCAAAGGCTCAATCTGGATTTCGGCGCCATCGACTATTTCATCGTCGACGGCAAAGGTATTGTCGTCGATGCCAACAAGACCGTCGGCTCAAATCCGGAATGGCTGAAGAAAAACCGCTTTCGCCGGGAGTTCAACGATCGCATGGCCGAGGCGCTGATCGCCTTTGTCCGCGGTTGAGCCGGATCACCAGATCCAGTCGCCCTTGCCCAGCACGGAAACCGCCTCGACAATGCGGCTGAAGGAGGCGCGGGCCCGGCCGACCGTGTGCCTGGCCCGGAGATAGCCATGCACCAGCCCCGGCTCCTCGGACCAGCTGGCGTGTCCGCCTGCGGTAAGGATGCGGTCGCGGTAGGCCTCGCCGTCGGACGACAGCGGGTCGCATTGCGCGGTGATCAGCACGGTTGGCGGCAGTTTGGTGAAATCGGTGTCGGCGAGCGGCGACAAGGTGATGTCACCAGTACCGTCAGCGCCGCCGGTGCGGATGTGCTTGTAGAATTCGAGATCGCGCATGGTCAACATCGGTGCTTCGGCGTGCGTGACATACGAGCCCTTCGAACGGTCGCCGCCGAGGCCCGGATAGATCAGCACCTGGCCGATCGGCTTTTTGGCATGGCCACGCCTTGCGTGAGCAACAGCCGCGCAGAGATTGCCGCCGGCGCTGTCGCCGCACAGCAGAATAGGGCGGTCGTAGGTTTTGGCTGCCCATTCGAAGGCACGTAAAGCATCGTCGAAAGCGGCCGGGTGCAAATGCTCCGGCGCCAGCCGGTAATCGATGGAACCCACCTCGTAACCGGTGCGGGCGCAGAGCTCGGCGCAGACATCGTCATGGCTGTCTAGGCCGCCGAGGATGAAACCCCCGCCATGGATGTAGAGCACCATCGCCGCCGTGTTCGGGGTAGCGCTGCGATAGATGCGGATCGGGATGTCGTGTGATCGGTTGGCAATGAAAGTCGTTTCCGCCGTCACACCATTGGAATAGCCGGCAAAGAACTCGCGGCACATCCGGTCATAAATCGCACGCTGCTGGGCGATGGTGTAGTCGATCGTATCGGGCGGGTAATAGGAATTGGTCCGCTCGATGAAGGCCCAGGTCTCGGCATCGATGAGGGTTTTGTAGTCGGTCATGCAGCTCCTTTACCTCCCCCTTGATGGGGGAGGTCGCCGCGAAGCGGCGGGTGGGGGTGGTGGCGCATCACCCCACCCCGGACCTTCGGTCCGACCCTCCCCATCGAGGGGAGGGTAAAGAGGCTACTTCCCCTTCCACACCGGGTCGCGCTTTTCTGCGAACGCACGAAACCCTTCCATATTGTCCTCCGAGCCATACAGCGCATCGACCGTCGCCAATTGCCGGCGCGTCACGCGGTTCATCGCGTCCTGGAAGGTCAGCGCCTCCGCCACCCGCGCCGTCTCCTTGATCGCGGCGAACACCAGCGGCGGGCCGCTGGCGAGCAGCCTTGCGATCTCCCAGACGCGCTCCTCGAGCTTGTCCTTGGGCAGCACTTCGTTGACCAGCCCCCAGCGATGCGCTTCCGCCACATCCATCCAGCGGCCGGTGAGCAGAAGGTCCATGGCGACATGATAGGGAATGCGCTTGGGCAGCTTGATCGTCGCGGCATCAGCCAGCGTGCCGGCGCGGATTTCGGGCAGGGCGAAGGAGGAATGGTCGGAGGCGAAAATGAGGTCGCAGGACAGCGCTAGCTCGAAGCCGCCGCCCACCGCCATGCCGTTGACGCAGGCAATGATCGGCTTGTTCATGTCGCGCAGCTCCTGCAGGCCGGCAAAACCGCCGACGCCATAGTCGCCGTCGACCGCGTCGCCACCGGCGGCTGCCTTCAAATCCCAGCCGGCGCAGAAGAACTTGTCGCCGGCGGTCTTGACGATGGCGACGCGCAATCCGGGATCGTCGCGGAACGCCTTGAAGGTCTCGCCCATCAGCCGCGAGGTCTTGAGGTCGATGGCGTTGGCCTTGGGCCGGTCGAGCGTGACCTCGATGATGGTGCCCTCGCGGCGGGTGGAAATGACGTCAGACATTCTTCTTCTCTCCCAGCACCAGCAGCGCGTCGGCGATCCAGGCGCCCTTGCCCTCGGCGCAGACGATCAGCGGGTTGATGTCGAGTTCCTCGATCTCTCCGGCATTCGTCTGCACGAAGCCGGCAATGCCCGCGATGGCGTCGATGGCAGCCCCGACATCGGCCTTGGGCCGGCCACGATAGCCGTCCAGCAGCGGAAACAGTTTAAGGCCACGCAGGGCCGCCTCGATGTCGTCGCGCGTCGCCGGCAGCATCAGCGTGACGCTGTCGCGCAACAGCTCGACCAGCACGCCTCCGGTGCCCAGCGTCATGACGGCGCCGAACATCGGGTCGCGGGTGAAGCCGACGATCAACTCGGCAACGCCGTCGCGCACCATGCGCTCGACATAGAGGCCGGTGCCGAGCGGCAGCAGATCATGCGCCGCCGTGCTCACGGATTCGGCGTCCTTGAGGTTCAGCCTGACCGCGCCGACTTCCGATTTGTGGGTAACTCCGAGCGCCTTCAGCGCCACCGGGAAGCCGAGCGCCATGGATGAGATGACGGCCTCGACAGCGTTAGCGGCACGTTCTGCCTTCGGCACCGGCAAGCCGGCCTTGATCAGCCGCGCCTTGGCTTCGGCCTCGTCAGGGGTGACATGGTCACCGCCGGCAGCACCTGCAGCCGACGTGTCGATCGGCTGCGCCTGCGGCTCGGCCCAGGCCCAGCCGATGAAGGCCGCCGCACCTGCGGCATCCATGGCCTCGGAAATACCGAACAACGGCACCATGCCGCGCGCCATCAGCTCGGCGGTGTATTCCTCCGGCAGGTTCTCCGGCAGCGACGATACGATCGCGCCATGCGCCTTGTTGGTCTTCAGCGCCGATTCGAAGGCGCGCAGCGTCGCCCACCAGTCGGTGACCGAGCAGCGGTCGGGGCGTGGAAAGTCGAGCACCAGCATGTTGAGGTCGAAACCGCCCGACACCATGGCGGTGAAGGTGGCGGTCATCGCCGGTTCGTTGTTCCAGATGAAGGTGTGATAGTCCAACGGGTTGGCGACCGCGACCAGCGGCCCGAGCGTCGATTTGACATGGGCGCGGTGCTTCCTGGTGAGCTCCGGGAAATTGACCCAGCGGCCTTCGGCGCTGTCGGCCATGACAGAGGCTTCGCCGCCCGAGCAACTCATCGATGACAGTCTATAGCCGGGCAGTGGTCCTGTGACGTGCAGAAGCTTCAGCGCCTCGATAAAGGCGGGGATGGAATCGACGCGCGCAATGCCGAGCCGCCGCAGGAAAGCGCCCGAAGCGGCATCCGAACCGGCGAGCGAAGCTGTGTGCGAGACGGTCGCCTGCCTGGCCTGTTCGGACCGGCCGACCTTCATGGCGATGATCGGCTTCTTCAGTTCGCGCGCCCGCGCCGCCAGCTTCTCGAAGCCGGCTACGGAATCGAAGGCTTCGATGTGCAGGCCGAGCGAGGTGACGCGCTCATCCTCGATCAGGCCGAGCGCCATTTCGGAGAGGCCGGTCTGCGCCTGGTTGCCGGCGGTCATCAGGAAGGCGATCGGCAGGCCGCGCTTCTGCATCGTCATGTTGATGGCGATGTTGGAGGACTGGGTGATGATGGCGACGCCCTTGGCGCCTTCGGGCAGCCTGATGCCGCCATGCTGGTCGGGCCATAGCAGCGCGCCATCGGCATAGTTGATCAGGCCGTAGCAGTTCGGCCCGATGATCGGCATCTGGCCGGCCGCGGCCACCAGTTCGGCCTGCAGCCGCTCGCCGTCATCGTCATAGGCCTCGGTCTCAAGAAAGCCCGCGGCAAAACAGACGGCGCCGCCGGCGCCGCGCTCAGCCAGCGCCTTGATTACCTCGATGGTGAGATGCCGGTTGACGCCGACAAAGGCAGCGTCCGGCGCGTCGGGAAGGTCGGCGACCGAGCGATAGGCCTTGCGGCCGGCGACCTCGTCCTTGTTCGGATGCACCGGCCAGATTTCGCCGGCAAAGCCCATCTTGATCGATTGGGCGACGACGGCAGCGGCCTGGGCCCCGCCGAACACCGCGATGGATTTTGGGCGCAAGAGGCGTTCAAGCTTATGCATATTCCCCGTCTCTTCTTTTTAAGCCCCGAACGGGCGCAGCAGCGCCCGCGAAATGATGTGGCGCTGGATTTCCGACGTCCCTTCCCAGATGCGCTCGACACGGGCGTCGCGCCAGATGCGCTCCAGCGGCAGGTCGTCCATCAGCCCCATGCCGCCATGGATCTGGATTGCTTCGTCGGCAACGAAGGCGAGCATTTCGGTAGCCTTCAGCTTCGCCATGGCCATGTCCTGATCGGTGACGGTGCCCTGATCGTACTTCCAGCCGGCTTCGAACACCATCAGGTCCGCCGCCTTCAATTCCGTCGCCATGTCGGCGAGCTTGAACGACACGCCCTGGAACTTGCCGATCTGCTGGCCGAACTGCTGGCGTTGCGCCGAGTATTCGATGGCGTGGCCGAGTGCCCGCTCGGCGCGGCCGAGACAGGTGGCGCCGACCTGCAGGCGCGTGGCGCCGAGCCAGGAATTGGCGACGTCGAAGCCCTTGTGGACCTCACCCAGCACCTGGCTTGCCGGCAGGCGGCAATCGTCGAATTCGAGGATGGCGTTGGTGTAGCCGCGATGCGAGACGTTGCGGTAGCCGTCGCGCACGGTGAACCCCCTGGTGCCCTTGTCGACGAAGAAGGCGGTGATCTTCTTGCGCTTGCCGCGCGGCGTTTCTTCCTCGCCCGAAGCCATGAAACTAATTGCGAAATCGGCCAGATCGGCGTGGGAGATGAAATGCTTGGTGCCGTTGAGCACCCAGTCGTCGCCGTCCTGCACGGCTGACGCCTTCATGCCGCGCAAATCGGAGCCGGCGCCGGGCTCGGTCATCGCCAGGCAGTCCCACTTCTCGCCACGAATACACGGGAACAGGTATTTTTCGCGCTGCTCCGGCGTGCCGGCGAGCAGGATGTTGGAGGGGCGCGCGACGCAGGTCCAGTGCAGCGCATAGTTGGCGCGGCCGAGTTCCTTCTCGTAGAGCAGCCAGGTCACCGTATCGAGGCCGGCGCCACCGACATCGGCCGGCATGTTGGCGGCATAGAGCCCGGCTTCGATCGCCTTGACCTTGATCTCTTCGATCAACTCGCGGCGCAGCACGCCGGTGCGCTCGACCTCACGTTCATGCGGGTAAAGCTCGTTCTCGACGAAAGCGCGCGTGGTCTCGACGATGAGCTTCTGTTCCTCCGAAAGACCGAAATCCATGGCCTCAGCCTTTCTTCTTTTTCTTCGGCTTTTCCGCCTTCTTCACCGGCTTGGATGCCTTGGACTTCTCGGCGGCCCTGGATGCGGCCGGCTTCTTCGCCGCCAGCTTGGCCAACTGCCTGGTATAGTCCTTTTGCAAGGCGCCGGCGCCCCAGCCCTTGCCTTTGTTCTGTTTAGACAGAGCATCCATGATCGCGACCAGATTGTCGTCGCGGATCCTTTCCAGCTCACGGATCGACAGGCCATGCGCCTGGTCGTCCGACTGGGTGGCGATCAGATCGACCAGCTCGTCGTTGAACTCCGGCACGTCCATCAGCTTGGTCCACGGCCATTTCAGGCACGGCCCGAACTGCGCCATAAAGTGGCGCATGCCGGCCTCGCCGCCGGCGACGCGGTAGACCTGGAACATGCCCATCTGCGCCCAGCGCAGGCCGAAGCCATAGCGCATGATGTCGTCGAGTTCCTCGACCGTGCAGATACCGTCCTTGATCAGCCACAGCGCCTCGCGCCAGGCCGCTTCGAGCAGGCGGTCGCCGACAAAGGCCTCTATCTCCTTGCGGATCACCACCGGCTTCATGCCGATCGAGGCATAGATTTCCTTGGCAACCTCGATCGCTTCGGGGAACGTCTGCTCGCCGCCGACGATCTCGACCAGCGGCAGCAGGTAGACCGGGTTGAAGGGATGTCCGACAACCAGACGCTCCGGATGCTTCTTCATCGCCACCTGCATGTCGGTCGGCTTGATGCCCGAGGTGGACGAGCCGACAATGGCGTTGGCCGGCGCGTAGAGATCGATCTCGGCCAGTACGCGGTGTTTGAGGTCGAGCCGCTCCGGCACGCTCTCCTGGATGAAATCGGCATCGGCCACCGCCTCGGCGATGGTCTTGGCAAAGGTCAGTCTGCCTTCCTTGGGCAGGCCGCCGGGAACCATCTGCCTGTAGGCGCGGCGCGCGCCCTTCATCACTTCCGAGACCTTGCGCGACGCTTCCAGGTCCGGATCGAAGATCGACACATCGATGCCGTTGAGCAGCAACCGCGCCACCCAACCGGCGCCGATGACACCGCCGCCAATGGCGGCTGCCTTGTTGATGATGCTCATGGTCAGGCTCCGGTTTTTGTCTTGGCGGTTTGAGGGTCGATGAGAGGCACGCGCTCGCCAACGCGGATCACGGAGGGGTCGTAGGCCTTGCGGGCGAAGACTTCGAGCACGAAGGGCCGGAAGAATTCGATCGGCAGCGTGTCGTAGTCCGGGTCGAAGCTCGACTGGTCCCAGCGTTCGCAAAACTGGTCGCAATCGTCGAAATAGGCATGGCCGGCGAAGCGGTCGCGAGCATGGCGGTTGCCGCCGAGATGATGCGCGTAATAGAGCCGCTGGAAGTCGCCATGCTTTTCCACCACCCAGGTGCATTGCTCGCGCACGAAAGGTTTCAGGATCGAGGCGGCGTATTCGTCGTGATTGTACGGTGCGTAGATGTCGCCGATGTCGTGCAGCAGCGCGCAGGCGATCCAGTCGGTGTCGGCGCCGTCGCGCCAGGCCCGCGTCGCCGCTTGCAGCGAATGGCCGAGCCTGGTGATCTTGTAGCCCGACAGGCCTTCGTCGAGTTGCACCAGTGCGTCGAGCAGCCGCTCGCCGGTCCTGGCGGCATAGTCGATCTCATGGGCGGTCAGGAACTCATAGTCTTGCCTGTCGCCATCCTTCATCGCAGTGAATTTGACGGTAGCCATGATCCGCTCCCGTCTTAAGCAGCCGCTGCGATCGGCGCCCGCTTGGTGAGGTTGAGCTTCCTGCGCACTTCCTCCGGCCCCAAAATCCTGGCGCCGAGATTGGTAACGATGCTGGCCGCGCGCTCGACGAGCTGCGCATTGGTGGCCAGCACGCCCTTGTCGAGCCAGAGATTGTCTTCGAGACCGACGCGGACATTGCCGCCGGCGAGCACTGCAGCGGCTGCATAGGCCATCTGGTTGCGGCCGATGGCGAAGGCCGACCAGTTCCAGGTCGACGGCACGTTGTTAACCATGGCCATGAAGGTGTTGAGGTCGTCCGGCGCCCCCCACGGCACACCCATGCAGAGCTGCACCAGCGCGTCGGGATTCAAGACCTTTTCTTCGACCAGCTGCTTGGCGAACCAGAGGTGGCCGGTATCGAAGGCTTCGATCTCCGGCTTGACGCCGAGCGCCGTCATCATGCCGCCCATTGCGCGCAGCATGCCGGGCGTGTTGGTCATGACATAATCGGCCTCGGCGAAGTTCATGGTGCCGCAATCCAGCGTGCAGATTTCCGGCAGGCACTGGCGCACATGTTCCATGCGGTTGGTGGCGCCGCCCATGTCGGTGCCTTTTTCATTGAGCGGCAGCGGCGCTTCCGGTGAGCCGAACACCATGTCGCCGCCCATCCCGGCGGTCAGGTTCAGGATCACATCGACTTCTGCCGCGCGGATGCGGTCCGTCACTTCGCGGTAGAGATGGACATCGCGGCGCGGCTTGCCGGTCTCGGGGTCGCGGACATGGCAGTGGACGATGGCGGCACCGGCCTTGGCCGCATCGATCGCCGAATCGGCGATCTGCTTGGGCGAGCGTGGCACATGCGGGGAGCGGTCCTGCGAGCCGCCGGACCCGGTCACGGCACAGGTAATGAAAACCTCACGGTTCATCGCGAGCGGCATGGACATCTCCTCCCCATAGAAACAGACCCTAACAATGACCGACTTGCCGGAAACTGTTTTGCAATTTACGAAGCTCTCGTGATCAAAAGCGAAAAACCGACCATCTTTCGCGCTGAGCGATCGCCGCTCAAGGTGACGCTGCTGGTGTTTTCAGGCTCGTCCATCATGTGCGTGGCGTCGACCGTCGACCCGCTGCGCGCCGCCAACCGCATCTCAGGCGAGACGCTGTTCGATTTCAAACTGGTCTCGGTCACCGGCGAGGCGCCGGTCACCACATGCGGCCTGCCGGTGGCGGTCAGGGGCCGCTTCGATGCGGCCGAGCCGACCGACGTGCTTGTCGTCGTCGCCGGCTTCGGCACCCAGAATTACGCGACATCGGCTCTGCTTTCCGGATTACGGCGAGCGGCCCGCGCGGCTCGCGCCTGCGGCGGCGTCGAGGCCGGCACATGGCTGGTGGCGCGCGCCGGCCTCCTCGAAGGCCGCAGCGCCACCACCCATTGGGAAGACATGGAGGATTTTTCCTCCGCCTTTCCCGGCGTCGACGTGCGTCCGGACCGCTACGTCATCGACGGACCGGTGTTCACCTCGGGCGGGGCGTCGCCGACCTTCGACCTGATGCTGCATCTGATCCGCACCCGGCTCGGCATGGCCGTCGCGCTCGATGTCGCCAGCGTCTTCATCTACGACCAGGCGCGCGCCGCGACCGACGCGCAGCCGCTGGTCTCGCTCGGCCGGCTCGACGGCTACGACCCGCGTCTGGCGCAGGCTATCCGGCTGATGGAATCGCATGTCGACCAGCCGCTGACCATCGACGCGGTGGCAAAACGCGCCGGGGTGACGGCGCGGACATTGGAGAGCATTTTTCGCAAGTCGATCGGCGAGACGCCGGGCGCATATTATCTCAGGCTTCGGCTGGGCGCGGCGCGGCGGCTGGTGGTCGACACGCGGATCGCCATGGCGGATATTGCCGGGCGGACGGGGTTCTCGTCCGCCGCGGCATTTTCCAGAGCGTTTTCAAGAGCGTTCGGCCAAGCCCCGGTCAGGCTGCGCCGAGGTTGATGCATGTCGCCCAAAAGTGTGTCGCGGTTTTGGGATTACGACATGCACAGACAAAGGGAGATCAGGCTGCGTTCTGTCGATCGCTGCCGGCGTCCATCTGCGAGCGCATCTGCCTCGCCAGACGGACTTCAAATCGGCTGCTGACAGCACGATCCCATTCGTTTTTCACGCTGTCGGTCGGCCGCGGCAGCGCCATCAGCCGGTCGATGATCGATCCGGTCTCGCCGGATGAGAGCAGGGCGTTGATTTCGCGTTCATGCTGCATATCGGTTCGCCTCCTTCCTTTTCACCCGCCACAACCGCATCCTTATACGAGATACGTGACGGCAGTTTGAAGGCAAGAGCGAGGTCATTGAGGGGCGCCAAAGGGCAAACCCTTGTCGTCGGATAGGGTCTTGCGCAAACCCCATTCCGGGGCGGCCGGAATGTTATCCAGCCACCCTTGAGCACAACGAATCGGCTTTCCGCCCTCAGACGTAGCGGTTGACGATGTTTTCCAGCAACTCCTGGCGGCCGGAGCGTGGCTGCGGCTCGATCTTCTTCTTCACCACGCGCTCGGCGATGTCTTCCAGCGAGCGCTTGCCCGACAGCATCGCCTTGCCCTCGGCCGTGTTCCAACCGGCATAGCGCTCGGCCAGCGGACCCGACAGCGCCTTGTCCTCGACCATCTTGGCGGCTGCCTTGAGACCTCGTGCGCAGGAATCCATGCCGCCGATATGGCCGATCAGCAGGTCCTGCGGGTCGAGCGACTGGCGGCGCAGCTTGGCGTCGAAATTGGTGCCGCCGGTCTTGAAGCCGCCGGCCTGCAACACCTGGTAATAGGCCAGCGCCATCTCCGGCACATTGTTGGGGAACTGGTCGGTGTCCCAGCCCGACTGGTAGTCGTTGCGGTTCATGTCGATCGAGCCGAAGACGCCGAGCGCATTGGCCAGCGCCAGCTCGTGCTCGAAGGAATGGCCGGCAAGAATCGCGTGGCCCTGCTCGATGTTCAGCTTCACTTCCTTCTCCAGCCCGAAGCGCTTGAGGAAACCGTAGACCGTGGCAACGTCGTAGTCGTACTGATGCTTGGTCGGCTCCTGCGGCTTCGGCTCGATCAGGATCGTGCCTTTGAAGCCGATCTTGTGCTTGTAGTCGACGACGAGACTGAGGAAGCGCCCGGCCTGCTCCTGCTCGCGAGCAAGATCAGTGTTGAGCAGCGTTTCATAGCCCTCGCGCCCGCCCCACAGTACATAATTCTCGCCCTTCAGCCGCTTCGTGACGTCGATGCAGCTTTTCACCGTCGCCGCCGCATAGGCGAAGACATCCGGATCGGGATTGGTGGCGGCGCCCGACATGAAGCGGCGGTTGGAGAACAGGTTGGCCGTGCCCCAGAGCAGTTTGACGCCGGTCTTCTTCATCTTGGCGGCAAAATAGTCGGCGATCTCGTCGAGCCGCGCGGCACTTTCGGAGAAATCCTTGCCTTCCGGCCGCACGTCGGCGTCGTGGAAGCAGAAATAGGGCGCGCCGAGCAGCGAGAACATCTCGAAGGCGACGTCGGCTTTCAGCTTGGCCAGTTCCATCGTGTCGACGCCGCCAGCCTTGGGAAACCAGGGCCGGTCGAAGGTCTGGCCGCCAAAGGGATCGCCGCCCGGCCAGGCGAAAGAATGCCAGTAGGCGACGGCGAAGCGCAGATGGTCTTCCAGCCGTTTGCCGGCCACCACCTCGTCGGGATTGTAGAAGCGGTAGGCCAGCGGATTGGTGGAATCCGGCCCCTCATACTTGATCGCTTTGATGTCGCCGAAAAATCCGCTGCTCATGATTTCTGTCCTCTCTCGAATAGTTCACCCTGATTACCTCAGGCGTAATTGGTTTCGCTCTCGCTTGGGGTGAAAAGCCTCGTGTCAAAGCCACTCAACGAAGGAGACAGACCATGACCGACCTCAATACGATCGCCCAGAACTACATCACCGCCTGGAACGAGGCCGATGCGGATCGCCGTGCCGAACTGCTCAAGGCCACCTTCACCGAAGACGTCAGCTACCGCGATCCGCTCATGCAGGGCGACGGCCACGCCGGCGTTGCTGGGCTGATCGACGGCGTACAGCAGCGCTTCGCCGGCTTCCGGTTCTCGCTGAAGGGTACGCCGGACGGGTTTGGCGACCGCATCCGCTTCTCGTGGAATCTTGGGCCGGAAGGCGTGCCGTCGGTTATCGAAGGCACCGATATCGGTGTTGTCGAAAATGGGCGCCTGAAGAGCGTCACCGGGTTTCTGGACAAGGTGCCGGCGCAGTGATCGATTAAGGGTGGCGCGAGACACCCCCCTCTGCCCTGCCGGGCATCTCCCCCGCAAGGGGGGAGATTGGCTGGCATCCACGCCTTCGCTAATCACCCACCTTACAAGACTGGCATACCCGCCGACGCTGCCGATCTCCCCCCTTGCGGGGGAGATGCCCGGCAGGGCAGAGGGGGGTGCCTCGCGCCGACTCACGCGGTCATGCCTTTGATCGCCGGGTATAGCGCCCGGTAGCGCTGGTACGCATCGGCATACGCCCCGCCAAGCGCAGCATCCGGCTCGATCGTCGCATCCGTCCTCGGCGCCGTGCACACCGCCAGCGGATCAGCCCCTGTCGCCGCGATCAGACCAAGCCTCGCCGCGCCAAAGGCAGCACCGAAATCGCCGTCGGCCGGAATGTCCACGGGCACCTGCAGCGCCGTAGCGATCGCCTTCAGCCAGTAGCGCGAGCGCGAGCCGCCGCCGATTGCCGTCACCCGCGTCAAATCCGTGCCGGCGGTCTTCAAGGCTTCGAGACTGTCGCGGAATGCGAAGGCGACGCCTTCAAGCACGGCCTGCGTCAGCACCGCGCGGCTCGACTCATGCGCCAGTCCGGTGAAGGACCCACGAATGGCGGAATCATTGTGCGGCGTGCGCTCGCCCGAGAGATAGGGCAGGAACGACACCCCGCTCGGCGCTTTCAGCACATCGCCAAGTTCGGCGGTCAATTCACCGGCCTTCTTGCCTGAAATCTCCGACAGCCAGTTCAGCGAATCGGTCGCAGACAGGATGACCCCCATCTGGTGCCAGGTGTTGGGCAGGGCATGGCAGAAGGTGTGCACCGCGCTTGCCGGATTGGGCAGGTAGGAAGCGTTGGCAGCAAACAGCACGCCAGATGTGCCCAGCGACACAAAAGCGTGGCCGGCGCCGACCGTGCCCATGCCGCAGGCCGAAGCAGCATTGTCGCCGGCGCCGCCGGCAACCGGGGTGCCCGATGCTATGCCCCAGCTGGCGGCCAGTTCGGCGCGCAAGGCTCCGGCCTTCTCCGTGCCTTCGACCAGCGACGGCATCTGCCTTTCGTCGAGCGATGTCGCCGCAAGCAACTCGGGGGACCAGCGCCGTTTGCCGACATCGAGCCAGGAGGTGCCGGCCGAGTCGGACATTTCTGAGATATGCTCGCCGGTCAGCCACAGCCGCAGGAAATCCTTCGGCAAAAGCACCTTCGCCACTTTGGCGAAGACGGAGGGCTCATTGTTCTTCACCCAGGCGAGTTTCGGCGCCGTGAAGCCGGGGAAGACGATATTCCCGGTGAGTTGGCGAAAGCGCGGGTCGGCATCCAGCGCGGCGGCCTCAGCGTGGCTGCGCGTATCGTTCCACAGGATGCAGGGGCGCAGCACCTGGTCGCCGGCATCGAGCAAGGTGGCGCCATGCATATGGCCGGAAAGGCCGATGCCCTTGACCGCGGCAAGCTCTTTCGGGTGCGACGTTTTCAGCTCGGCGATGGCCGTCTCGCAGGCGCGGATCCAGTCGGCGGGGTTTTGTTCGGACCAGCCGGGATGCGGCCGCGATACGTCAAGCGAAGCATGGCCGGAGCCGATGATCTTCTGCCCGGCATCGATCAACAGCGCCTTGACGCCCGACGTGCCGAGATCGAGGCCGAGATACATGCATTCCTCCCATTGCCATTAATTTTTTCGGGTCTCGAAAAAATCTGGCTTGCCAGTTTTTAAAACAAGATCCGCCGCGGGTCAATTCTCTGACAAATTGGCGGCGCGTTGCGAAAACAGCGCCGACAGCGGACTGTCCGGCCGGACCAGTGCGCGCTCGGCCGTCAACGCCCAGGCAAGCGCCGTGTCGCCGGCGCGCAACGCCGCCTCGATCAGCGTGAGATCAATCACATCGCGCTGGGCGTGGCTGCCGCCAAAGCGATGGGCAATGGCGCGGACCGGTCGGATCAGGCGCACCGCTTCGCTGTAATTGCCCTCGCCGAATGCCTTGATGCCTTCCGTCAGTGGCTGGCCGACATCCCGGGTAAAGGCGGCGTTGTCGTCGCTGCCGCGCATCGCCTCGTGCTGGGCTTCGAGCAAGATCTTGACCGGCGCTTCGAGACCGGCGCCGACGAATGCCATCATCGCATGCGCATCGTTGAAGGCGTAGTTGCCGGCTCCAGCCTTCGGCGCCCAGTTGGCAGCGAGCGCTGCCCAGCGGTCGCCGACATCGACACCGCCGAGATAAAGCCGCCACAGGATCGCAGAGGCGTCGACCATGTTCAGCGCCAGCGTCGAACGCTCGCCATAGATCGGCCCGTCATAGAGCTTGAGCACCTCGTCGGTCTCGCCGAGATCGTAGTGGAACAGCGCCAGATGCCACCAATTATGCACCTGCAGGAAGCTTTCCTTCGTCCACGCCCCGGGGTTGGCGCGCATCCAGGCGATGCCGTCCCGTTGCCGGCTCTGCATCTCCATGACATGGGCGACCGCATGCTGCGCCCAGCCGTCTCGCGGCTCGATCTCGATCGCCTGTCGGCCGAAACTTTCGGCTCTGATATAGTCGCCCATCTCCTCGAGACCGAAGGCCTGCATACCGAGAATGGCGTGGTAACCTGGCATGCCGCTCTGCCAGGACGGCAGCGCGCGGCTGATACGGTCGCGCAGCATGCGGGCATTGCCGGTGAAGAAGTCGATCTGGTGGCCGACCTGCAACGCCACCGCGTCGAGCGGGTTGTCGATGGCGATATCTTCGAGCAGGCGCGCGGCGTCATGCCAGCGTCCCTCGGCAAGGTGGCCAAGGGCCGCCACATGCGCCTGTTCGCGCGGCGTCGCGGCAAGCGGCAGTGCCGCAGCATGGCATGCCTGGGTGACCGCCATTGCCTCGCGTTCGGTGGCGAGGCCGAACAGATACCCCTTGAAGACATGCGCCATGACGAAACCGGGATCCGCCGATATGGCGCGGTCAACGGAGCCGACCGGGTCGCCGACGAAGCATTGCAATTCATGAACGGCCTGGCTGTAGGGTGAAAACCCGGCCTCGGTCGCGCCCGAAAACATTAGGCCGAATGGATCTCTTACTGCCATATCGGCCCTGATGCTCCGCAGTTCCTAATTGCCCGAGCGCATCGCCACCGTGGCGATCCCGGCGCCGACCAGCAGCGTGCCGCCGGTGCGGTTGAAGATGCGGATCGCCTTGGGGTTGCGTACGACGTTGCGGGCGCGCGCCGCAACCAGCGCGTAGCCGAAGGCATTGGCGAAGGCGAGCGCCAGGAAGGTCGCTTCGAAGATCAGCATCTGTGTCCAGAAATCGGCTTCCCGGTTGAGGAACTGCGGCAGGAAGGCGACGAAGAAGGTGATGCTCTTCGGGTTGAGTGCGGTGACCAGCCAGGCGTGCGCCATCATCTTGGCGGCCGAGACGGCATCTGTGCGTGGTTCGGCTTTGAGCGCGCCGCCGGCGCGAAACAGTTTTACCCCGAGATAGATCAGATAGCAGGCGCCGATCAGCTTCAGAATGGTGAACACGGTCGCCGACGCGGCCAGCAGCGCGCCGATGCCCAGCATCGACAGGGTCATGGCGGTGAAGTCGCCCAGCGCCACGCCGACGGCCATCGGCAAGGCGGTGCGCCAGCCCTGGCCCAGCGCATAGGACACGACCAGAAGAATGGTCGGGCCGGGAATGATGAGCAGAACGGTGGAGGCGGCGGCGAAGGCGGCCCAGTTTTCGAACGACATCTTTGTCTCCTTGAGCGCAAAGAAAAGGATAAATCCTCGTGTGCGGAGGAATGTAAAGAGCCCTCTCCCAAAAATGCACGGCGGACCATTTCGCCAGATCGCTGCGGCTATTGGCGGCAGGCTTAAGACCGGTCGTTGGGCCTTCACCCTTTTTCAACCATGTTTGGCGAAACTGCCTGCCATCCGGCCGGACCGTGTTTCCCGCCGACAGCGTAGGGTTTGGGTGCATGCGTGAGTTGCCGCAGAATGTGACGCCGCCAGCAAATGGCGACGCAAACGAGACCGAACATCTCTATTCCCGCCGCTTCGTCCTGTCAGGGGCCGGCGCCATGACGCTGCTCGGCATGGCCGGCTGCAGCACTTCGACGCTCGAGCTGCCGCAATTCCAGCTGGATGACACGGTCACCGGCTCGGTGCGGCCGATCCGTCCGGCGATCAGCGTCGACAAGAACGTCACCGGCCCTGATGTCATGTACGCCTCGCTCAACGATGGCGGCTTCGAAGTGCCGGCGGTGCCCTATCAGAAGGTCAAGCCGGAGTTCCGCCGCCAGATCGTCGTCAACGAGACCGGCGAGGCGCCCGGCACCATTGTCGTGCATCTGCAGGAGCGAAAGCTCTATCTGGTGCAGGAGGGCGGCGACGCCATCCGCTACGGCGTCGGCATCGGCAAGGACGGCTTCCGCTGGTCCGGCCGCGCCAACATCCAGTACGGCAAGGAATGGCCGACCTGGACGCCGCCGCCGGAGATGATCCAGCGCAAGCCGGAACTGGTGAAATGGCAAAACGGCCAGCCCGGTGGCCTCACCAACCCGCTCGGCGCACGCGCCCTCTACATCTACCAGGACGGCAAGGACACCGGCTACCGCATACACGGTTCGCCGGAATGGGCGAGCATTGGCCAGGCGATGTCGTCGGGCTGCGTGCGCCTGATCAACCAGGATATCATCGACCTCTACAGCCGCGTTTCCAAGAAGAACCCGGTCGTGGTCGTCTGATCCTGTGCGGCGGTTTGGCGCCGCTGGAAACTCCCGTTGCGCGATGCGGCAAGCTAGGCCAAGGTGCCTTGAAAACCACAGCGCCGGGAGAGATCGAGCATGGCTGGAACGTTTGTCATCGCACAGGGCGGCGGCCCGACCGCCGTCATCAACCAGACGGTTGTCGGGGCCACGCTGGAAGTCCGCAAGCGCCATCCCGGCGCCAAGGTGCTGGGCTCGCTCCACGGCGTGCGCGGCATTCGTGACGGCAACTATGTCGACCTCTCCGCCATCCCAGAGGACCGGCTGCGGCTGATCGCCGGCACGCCGAGTGCCGCGCTCGGCTCGACACGCGACAAGCCCGACGCTGCCTATTGCGAAGTCATCCTCAACGGGTTGAAGAAGGCCGGCGCCGACGCTTTCATCTACATCGGTGGCAACGACACGTCGGGCACGCAGCAGATTCTGACCGACGCCGCCGGCGGCAGCATTGCTTTCGTCCATGCGCCAAAAACCATCGACAACGACCTCGAGGAAAACGACCACACGCCGGG
Organism: Mesorhizobium sp. C372A; assembly: GCF_030323245.1. Lineage (NCBI taxonomy): Bacteria > Pseudomonadati > Pseudomonadota > Alphaproteobacteria > Hyphomicrobiales > Phyllobacteriaceae > Mesorhizobium > Mesorhizobium sp. C372A. The sequence continues at coordinate 1,058,030 of NZ_CP100475.1, forward strand.
CTTCATCTCGGCGGCCGAATTCGTCGCCGGCGCCTTCCTGTCCGTCGATCTCGATTTCCGCGCATTGCCCGGCATCTATGTCGGCATCGTAATGGGTCGGCATGCCGGCTTCCTCACCGCGGCGGCTGCAGCCTGGCAGCTCGATCCCGACAGCGGCCCGCATCTGGTCTACGTGCCGGAACGGCCGTTCTCCGCCGCCGGTTTCATCGACGACGTGCGCGCCACGCTCGACCGCCACAAGCGTTGCATCGTCGCCGTCTCCGAAGGAGTCAGCACCGCCGACGGCAAGGCGCTGGTCGAAAGCCTGGTGCCGCCGGACAAGCTCGAGCGCGACGCGCATGGCAACGTCAAACTGTCGGGCAGCGACCTGCCGTCAGCTCTGGAACGTGCGCTCGCCGAAGGCCTGCCGGGCAAGCGCGCCCGCGTCGATGCGCTTGGCTACATGCCGCGCGGCTATGTCGGCGCGATCAGCGCCGTCGACGCGCGGGAGGCTTTCGACGCCGGCGCCTTCGCGGTTGCCGTTGCCGGCGAAGGCGGTGGCTCGGTGGCGCTGCAATATGACGGCACGAAAACCGTGCTGAAGAAGGTGCCGCTGAAGAACGTCGCCGGCAAGACGCGCCATATGCCCGACGATTTCATGAAGCCCGATGTCAACCAGCTGTCGGAAGCGGGCATGGCTTACCTGAAGCGGCTGGTGCCGGAAAAATACAAGGTGGGAAAGCCCTTCGTCTGATGGGCGGCCGTTTTGGCGGCACCCGTTTTGGTGGCGAGCGCGTTGTCGGCGACTGGTTCGGCAAGACGATCATCGACGACCGCACGACGATGCTGACCGAGCCGTTCGTGCATGATTTCGTGCGCGCCAACATCTGGCATTTCAGGGGACGCGACGCCGACCTGCTGGTCGACACCGGCATGGGCATCTGCCCGCTGGCGCCTGAAATCGACACGCCCGAGGGCAAGCCGCTCATCGTTGTCGCCACCCACATCCATCTCGACCATGTCGGCTCGCTGCACGAGTTTCCGCTGCGCGCCGGGCCGCGGCACAGTGCCGAGCATTTCGAGACCATGAACGATCAGGTGACCTACGCCTACATGTTCAACAATCTCGACGGCGCCGTTTCGAAATTGCCGGCGCCGGGCTGGACGGCGGCCGACTACAAGATCCCGCCGGCGCCGCTGACGCGCACGCTGGACGAGGGCGACATCGTCGACCTCGGCGACCGGCAGTTCCGCGTCCTGCATCTGCCCGGACATTCGCCGGATTCGATCGCTTTGTTCGAAGAGACGGACGGGTTGTTCTTTGCCGGCGACGCCATCTACGATTCCATGCTGATCGACGACTTGCCGGATTCCTGCCGGCCTGATTATCGCCGTACCATGCAGCGGCTCCTCGATCTGCCTGTCCGTCTCGGCCATGGCGGCCATGGGCCGAGCTTCGACGGCAACCGGATGCGCGAGATCGCCACAACCTATCTCAGGCGCACCGAAGGCCGCTGACGACATTGTGATCGGAACCAGCGTGGCGCCGTGGTCGAGCGCGTCAATCCGGACAAGGCAGCCGCCAATGCGGGCCTGCAGCCGGGCGACGTCATCGTCGCCGTCGACCAGTCGCCGGTGCGGAATGCGCGGCAAGCCAACCAGGCGATCGCCGAGGCCGGCAGATCGGGCCGGAAGTCGGTGCTGCTTTTGATCGATCGCGGCGACGCGCAAATCTTCGTCGCCGTATCCTTCGCCGCCGGTTGAGACATCATGGCAGGCTCGCCGGACCACCGACAGGCCTGCCGCACGGCCGCCGAAATTCCTGTTGCCCGCCGCGACATCTTCGAGAACATTACGGCAGGCCGGCAATGGCCTGCTAAAAACGGACAGTCAAATGGTCACTCGCGGTTTTTCCTCCGGTCGAAAGCCTCCGACGGAGACCGATGCGCGCATTCCGCCCGGTCAGTATCTCGAACAGGGCTTTCCGGTGCTGTCGGCGGGGCCGACGCCGCGCGTGCGCACCGAGGACTGGTCGTTCACGCTCAAGCACGGGCCACGCCCGATCAAGAAGTGGAACTGGGCCGAGTTCAACGCGCTGCCCTTGACCAAGATGACGCGCGACATCCATTGCGTTACCGCCTGGACCAAGTTCGATACCGCCTGGCAAGGCGTGCTGGTCGACGACATCCTTGCCGATGCCGGTATCGAAGCGCCGACCGGCTTCCTGCTGGCGCATGGCTATGACGGCTACACCACCAACGTGCCGGCCAAGGATCTCACCGCGGGGAAGGCGATGGTGGCGCTCCTTTATGAAGGCAAGCCGATCACTGCCGACCATGGCGGCCCGGCGCGGCTCCTGGTGCCGCATCTCTATTTCTGGAAATCGGCCAAATGGCTGAACGGGCTGCAGTTCACCGAGCGCGACGAGCCGGGCTTCTGGGAATTGCGCGGCTATCACATCTATGGCGACCCGTGGCGCGAGCAGCGCTATAGCGGCGATCCATGAGCGAAGCGCCGCAATCTCCCTGGCAGACGGCGAAAATCACCCGGATCGAAAAGCGGACGCCACGCGTCACCAGTTTCTTCTTCGCGCTATCACGGCCATTCGCCTATCGCGCCGGACAGCATGTCGATGTCAGGCTGACTGCGCCTGACGGCTACCAAGCGCGCCGCTCCTATTCCATCGCCTCGGCGCCGGAGAGCGGCGCCACGATCGAGCTGGCGATCGAGAAGCTCGACGACGGTGAAGTCTCGCCCTTCTTCCACGACATCGCCGCGGTCGGTGACGAGATCGAACTGCGCGGGCCGCTCGGCGGCCATTTCGTCTGGTCCGATGGGGATGGCGGGCCGCTGCTTCTGGTCGGCGGCGGCTCCGGCGTCGTGCCGCTGATGGCGATGGTGCGTCACCGGACCTTGCGCAAATCGGCGGTGCCGGTGGCGCTGATGTTTTCGGTGCGGGTCTGGGACGAGGTGATCTTCCGCGACGAGCTGATCGGTCTCGGTGACCGCCGCGACGGGTTCGAGCTGGTGCTTACGCTGACGCGCGAGGCGGCACGGCGCCCGTCCGACTATTCGAGGCGCATCGACACGGCAATGGTCATGCAGGCGCTCACGCGGCTGCCGCGGCCGCCGGCGCTCGCCTTCGTCTGCGGGTCGAACGCCTTCGTCTCGGCGGCTGCCCAGGCGCTGATCGACGCCGGCATATCAGCGGAAATCATCCGCACCGAGCGCTATGGCGTCTGAGAGGGCCACAGTGGTTCACCGTTTCATGGAAACAGCCACCCGCTCTCAGGCGGGTGAAAACCTTGCCGACAGCAATTGGAACGGCAGCGCGCCATAGGCGGCGACTTCGGCCTCATTGTCCCAGTTGCGGAACTGGCGCGATGGCCGTGCCTCGATCACCAGAGGCCGGCCGGTGTCGTCCACCGTTACCTTGCCGCGAAAGCGCAGCACACGTCCGCCGCCGGCGCGGCTGATCACCATGGAACGCAGGCGGGCGACATGGCCGCCGCCGGCATTGATTTCCATCTCGATGCGGCGCCGGATTGGTGGAACGACGATCCTGACGGTGACGTCCAGCACCATCGCTCCAGTCCTGTCCGGACGCGGCAGGGGCTGGGAAAGTGCAAACGGCGCCGACGTCGCTCTTGCCTTGCGCAATGTCGGCCTGCCGCGCCAGACGGCGGGCGTCGGCTGCTGCAGGCGGCCCTTTTTGCGTTTGAGGCGCAACTGCTTGGCAAAGCCGCGCGACAGCCAAACGAGGCCGCCGAAATCGGTGCGCGGCTTTGCCTGCAGCACCGAGGACCAGCGCGACAGGCCGGCGCGGTCGGCCAACTCAATCGTCTTTGCAAGTTCGGCCTCCGGCACCGCAATGCCGATCTCCAGGCAGAGATAGGAGAGCGCCACCGCCGCGGCGACGGCGAGGCCCCGCTTGGCGATGATGTCGGCGAACACGCCCCAGTTGACTGCGCCACTCTCGATGGTGACCGCACAGTCGACCAGCCAGTCGCTGTGGGTGTGGGCATCGAGGCCGCCATGTGCGATGGCAAGCGCCATGCGGTCGGCCGGAGAGGGCACAAGCACGCGGACGCCATTGAAGTCGGCTGACAGCGCCCGCCGCCAGACCGCCAGATCGTCTTCGGTGCTCTGCTGCGACCCGTCATAAGCGAGCTGGTGCAGGTCGATGTCGCCGAAACTGCCCTTGAAGAAATTCATCGAACGCAAGGACGCCAGCCTGGTGCGCAGATATTGCGGACTGACGCCGGTGGCGATCTGCCAGTCGCGTTCGCTAAGCACATCGAAGGCGGCAATCATGGCCTGCGAGCGCACCAGTATGTCGATGTCATGCGCCACCCGGCCGCGCTGCGCCGACGCTTTGACGGCGATGCGGCTGGCGCCTTTGATAAGCATCACCGCGCAGCCGGCGTCGATCATGGCCTGTAGCGCCGGCTCGGCCTCGCGCGCAGCCAGTCGCGATTTGGTCCACAGCATCTTTTGCAGGCCGACAAGACGTGGATAGGCCGGATGCCCAGCGAGCTTGCGGCCGAACCTGTCGGAGATCGCGGCCAGCAGCCGATGCTCGCGGAAAGCAGCATGGTCGATATCGTTCTCGTCGAGCCAGCGCGCCGCATAGGCCCCGGCCGCCTCTTCATCGGGGAGCAATGCGGCCTTCAGCAACTGGTCGAGGCCGCCAGTGGGCCATGACCAACCATAGTCCGGAAACCGACGGCCGATACGGCGCATGGCATTGGCCATCAGTCGGCGCTCGCCTTTTTCGCTGCTCGCCTTTGCATGGCCAGCCTTACGACTTCGACATAACCGCGGTCGCGCACGGGGTCGCGTCCATAGGACATGCTGTCGGGCCGGATGCGGCGCAAGGTCAGGACATCGTCGAGCATGGCAAGCGCAAAGCCCGCCTCGCGGGCACGGGCGATCCAGTCGACCATGTCGCCGCGACCGCCTTGCGGGTCGATGATCGGACCGACGGCCTCGGCTACCTCCCGGCGGATCATCATCGTCGTGCGCGACCAGCCCGCCACCGCCACGTCCTGTTGCACATCGGGCTTGTCATCGCGAAACGTCCGCCAGTGGGCAAAGACTCCTGCCGTCGCGGGAAACCGCTCGAAATGCTCCAGCTGCCTTTCGATCTTGGTCGGCAGCCACAGATCGTCCGCATCGAGCGTGGCGACGAAGGGCGTCGCCAGCGCGGCGATGCCCCTGGTGGTGGCGCTGCCTGGTCCGGCATTGTCCTGGCGCAACACCTGCACCGGCATGCCCAGCGCATTGACCACCGCGACCGTATCGTCGGTCGAGCCGTCATCGACGACGATTATGGCGTCGGGCTGGACCGTCTGGGCCGCGACCGATCGCAGCGTCTCGGCGATGGTGGCGGTCGCGTTGAAGGCCGGAATGACGACGCCGTAGCTGGCCATCACAGGAAACGCCAATTCGCAAGTTCCTTGAAATCGAAGATGCCGTCGACAGGGTGCAAGGAGCGGTCGGCCTCGCGCCGTTTCATCGACTTGTAGACGGCGCGCATGAATTCGCGAAAAGGAACATCGGCCTGCCTGGTCATGTTGCCGGGATGGCGCCGGTAATAGAGCGCAACAGTGTCGGGCATCGTGAATTTCGGCCCGCTTTCGAAAGTGCGCAGCAGATAGTCGGTGTCCTCGGCCTGGTGGAAATCCTCGTCGAAGCTGCCGATGCGTTCGACCAACCGCCGGACGAAGATAGCGGGCGACAGGTGAATGCCGCGAACCGTCACCGAGTGGCTGTCGGCTGTCGGCTCCAGCGTATCGTCATCTATGTCGTCGACCAGCGTCATGCGCGAATAGGTGAGCTCGAGGGTGGGGTCTGCGTCGAAACAGGTCAGATCGGCCTTGAAGCGGCCCGGCGGGGAAATGTCGTCGGAATCGAGAAACGATACCAGCCCGGTCTGCGGCAGCAATTGCCGCAAGCCCGCGTTGCGTGCCCGCGTCACCCCGGCATTCTGCTGCTGGAAAAGGCGAATGCACGGCGCCTCCGCGATCAGCGAGCGCACGACCGCCACCGAACTGTCGGTCGAACCGTCATCGATAACGATGATGTCGAGATCGGCGGCATCGCGCTGCCTCAGCAGCGAGCGCAGCGCCGAGCCGACATGGCGTTCGCGGTTGTAGACCGGCATGATCACGCTCAGCTTCACGCACGCATTCCAGACTGTGATCTATTCATTCTTTCACCACTCTGCCGGGCGCTTGATCTCGAAAAGCCCCTCGACCGGGCGCCGCGACGGATCGGCCTTGCGCCGCCGCAAGGATTTCTGAATTACACGTAGGTATTCGCGCACCGCCACATCCCTTTGCTTGGTCAAATTGCCGGGGTGGCGCCGGTAGTATACCGCGACGGTGTCGGGAAAAATGTGCTTTGGGCTGGTTTCGAAAATGCGCAGCAGATAGTCGGCGTCTTCGCCCTGCCGGAACTCCTCGTCGAAAGCACCTGTACGGTCGATGAGTGCCCTGCGGAATATCCCGGCGCTAAGGCTGACGCCGCGCACGGTGGGACCTGCGCCGCCCGGTGCCGGCTGAAGGGCTTCGTCGTCCATGAGATCGACGCGCGTCATCAGCGAGTAGGTCAGCTCGAGCGCAGGGTCGGCCGCGAACAGGGGTAGGCCAGCCTTGAATCGTCCAGCCGGCGAGACGTCGTCCGAATCCAGGAACGACACCAGTTCGGTTTGCGGCAGCAACTGCCTCAGCCCTGTGTTGCGCGCGTTGGCCACGCCCTGGTTTGCCTGCTGGAACAGGCGGATGCACGACGCTTCCCGCATGATGGCGCGGACTGCTTCAACGGAGCTGTCCGTCGAGCCATCGTCGACAACGATGATATCGAGATCGGCATCGTCGCGTTGCCTGAGCAGGGACCGCAACGTCGAAACGACATAGATCTCCCGATTGCAGACCGGCACGATGACGCTCAACTTCATGCGGAGCCCCGAAGGACGAAATCCGCAATCGTGCCGGCGATCTCGCGCGGCTCGGTCCCCAGCGACAGCCGGTAGCATGGCAGATCGCGGGTAAGCTCGCTGAAAAAGCGAAAGCCCGCTTCCCGCTCGCCCGGCATCTGCACGATTCCTGACGGCGCCAGGGCGATCATGGCATCCTTGCGCGATATGGGCATGACCGAGCTTCTCGCACCTCCCCTGATATGGGGCACTATCAAAGCAATAATGTCCAGACTTGGAGGAGTTGGTCGAGGCGCGATCTCGTTGATGTGAAAGGCATGCTTGCCTTGCCAGTTCAGCGGTTGGTACGACTTTAGCCGCTCCTCCAGCTTCAGCCGCTTGAAGCCCTCCGGATCCTGCTTGAGCGTGGCAAACAGCGGATAGGCCGTCACCCCCCCGGTCCGGTCGATCAGCACATAGTCGTCGCCGACGCTATCGAGCCCATTGAGCAGGCCGGCGACGACTGTTCCCGATTTTCCGGCTCCCCCGGAGCCCGCCAGCAACACGCCCTTGCCATCGATGCCCAGCGTGCCGGCATGGGTAAGCCGCATGCCGCGCGCCGCATATTCCCAATGCAGGAAGGCGCGCAGCGGCGCCGCCTGTTCCCATGGCGGAAAGGCCTCGGCCGCCATCATCAGCTGCGCCCCGACATGGCGTTGCGGATCATGGAACTGCCAGAAATCGAGGTCATGATAGTAGCTGCCGCGCAATCCGGCCTCTTCCAGCCGGTTGGCAAAGGCATGATGGTTGTAATCGCCTCGGCCCCAGGTGGCCGGGGCGAGGACGCCATCGATGCCCGGGTGGGCGACGAAAATGCGGCAGCCGTCAGATGCAGACGGATTTTCCGGGGCCGGTATGAAGGCATGGCTCATGGCTTCCGCCAGCGTGCCATGGTCGAGGTGGACACTCAGGTCCAGTCCCAGCAACCGCACGCTGGCGGCAACGGGATAGAAGGCGGCGGCGCTTTCCGCGGCCGCCAGCACATGGCGGGCATAATCCGGCAGGGTTTGCAGCGTGATCAAAGGCATGTGTTGGTTGTTCAGCGTCCAGAATTGCGCCGGGTCGCCTGATGCATGTCGCTCGGGGTGGCCCCGGTTTTGAGACGACGACATGCATAAAATCAAAGATCTAAACCGCGTCGCCTGAGTCCGTTCAAACGCGACGCGCTTTAGGGAAACAATTATGCCTGTTTCACCGCCGGCCAGCCGAGAGGTTCCTCGACCTCATGGATCGGGTCGACAATGATGAGATCGGCAAGGTCGTCATGGACATCGACCTTGAGCGGCTCATTGCTGGCAGCAAGCGCAGACGACAGCTCGCCCGAAAGCGGTTGTGCCGGTGTTTCGGCTGGCGCAAGCAACCCGAAATCGAGCAGTCGGGCAACGAAGCTTTCGAGGTCGGCCAGGCTTATTTTTGCGGCGCCCGCGGCAGCTCCGACCAGCGCTTCAGTGGCGACGCCGGACGACAAAGCCTGCCAGACCCGGCTGCCGGAATCGGAAAAGCCGAAATACTTGCCGTTCGAAAGATCGAGAACGACGGCTTCGCCATCGAATGATTCGAAAACGATGTCCTTGCTTGCGACCGCGTAGACCCGCTGTTGCATCGCTCTGTCCCCCGTCCCATGCGCCCTGAAGGGATGCGCCGGCTTCACGGTCTGCCCAGCCCTTCCTAAGTGCGTCTAAATCACTCGGCCTATGCTTGGCAAGACAAAGACCCGCGAACACAACGCCTGCGTCGGCGACCGTTGCGGCGAAGTCGACCGGCTCAAGCCTCGATTTCGAGCGCCGACAACGGTTTCGAGCAGCAGGCAAGGATGAAACCGTCATCGATCTCGTGGTCGAGGATGCCGCCATTGTGGCTCATCTCGACTTCGCCGGAGACCTTCTTCACCTTGCAGGTGCCGCACAGGCCGAACTCGCAGGCGGCGGGAATCCGCACGCCCGAGCTGCGCGCGGTCTGCAGCACGGTCTGGCCGGCGACGCAGCCGGCATCGACCTCCGAAAGCGAGAAGCGGATCGGCGTCACGGCTTCGACAGGTGCAGCGATGCCGTCCTCGACCGGGGAGGCAAACGGCGCCGGAATTTCCTCCATCACAGGCGCGGCAAAGCTCTCCTGATGGTATTTCGTCATGTCGAAGCCGGCGGCATCCAGCATGCCGCGCACGGCGCGCATGAACGGATCGGGGCCGCAGCAGAAGATTTCGCGCTCGCGGAAATCCGGAGCCAGCAAGGGCAGCCGGATCGCGTCGATGCGCCCCATATGACCGTACCAGCCCTCGCGGCTGGAACGTTCCTCGATCATGAAGCCGAGCGACAGGCCGGGCATATGGCCGCCGAGCAGTTCGAGTTCCTTGCGGAAGATGATCTCTTCGGCACGCCGCGCGCAGTTGACGAAACCGACATCGGTCCATGGCGCGCAGTCGTTCAGCCAGCGCAGCATCGACATCATCGGCGTCACGCCGGAGCCGGCGGAAATGAACAGGTATTTGGCCGCCGGGTGGCTGTGCAACGAGAAGTCGCCGGCCGGTCCGTAGGCCTTGACATGCGAACCGGGCACCAGATGGTCGAACATCCAGCGCGTGCCGATGCTGCCGGCCTGCGCCTTGACCGTCACCGCGATCGAAAACGGCCGCGATGGCGACGACGACAGCGTATAGGTGCGCATCAGCGGCCCGTCCGGTGTCGGCAGTTCCAGCGTCAGGAACTGGCCCGGCTTGTAGCGGAACCAGGTCTGGTTGTCGGAGCGGAAGGTGAAGGTCTTGACGTCAGGCGCCTCGTCGCTGACGCCGATCACTTCCAGCACCTGCAGCCTATCGTTCCAGGGCGCCATCTGGTCGAGATGGCGATAGAGCCCAAGATCCGTCATCGCATTCATCCTCCGGTCCTTCTTCGCCTGCTCCAGCTCACGCGACGCTGCGCAGCGCCGGCCTGCCACCTTCGGCAAGGCGCGGGCCGATGAAGGCCGCGTACCATTCGACGAACTGGATCACGCCGCCCTCGTGCAGCTCCGAATAGGGGCCGGGCTCATAGGCCGGAGACAGGATGCCGAAGGCGTTTTCCTCGACGATGCGGCGGTCCTGGTCGTTGGTCTCGGTCCAGACATGGGTGAGCTCCTCAAGGTTGTAGTCGACCCCCTCGACCGCATCCTTGTGCACCAGCCACTTGGTCGTCACCGCGGTTTCGGTGGCGCTGATCGGCAGCACCCGGAAGGTGACCGCATGGTCGATCAGTATGTGGTTCCAAGTCGTCGGATAGTGGTAGTGCATCAAGGTGCCGATGCGGTCGGCAGCAACAGTGTCGGACAGGTTCTTCGTCACCGCGCGCTTTCCCGACATCGTGTAGCTGACGGCATCGCGCAGCAGCGGCGCGCGGGTGGCGCGGTATTGCCCGGCCGGATCGATGCGGAACTTGCTCGGCAGGCCCGCCGCCTCGCATTTCGCCCAGTGCGCCAGCATCTCCGGATCGCTGTCGGCGCCCTGCACGCCGGTCACCGTCGGCGCTTCGGGGAATGTCTTGCACAGCTCTGGATGATTGCCGGCGCAGTGATAGCATTCGCGGTTGTTTTCCCAGACCAGCTTCCAGTTGCCCTTCTCGATGATGGTGCTCTCGAAGGCGACCTTGGCTTCATTCAGCCGGTGCGGCTTGAGGTAGGGCTCTATCATGGCGCGCATCGGCGCAAAGTCGGCAGGTTCTTTCGCCAGGCAGATGAAGATGTAGCCGCCGACGGTCTCGCAGGCGACGGGCTTCAGGCCGAACTGGCTCTTGTCGAAACCGTCGGCCATCTGGCGGGCAAACAGCAGCCGGCCGTCAAGCTCGTAGGTCCACTGGTGATAGGGGCAGACAAGCTTTGCCGCCATGCCCTTCTCAGTGTTGCAGACACGGCTGCCGCGATGGCGGCAGGAATTGTGAAAGGCGTTGATGTTGCCCTTCTGGTCGCGGACCAGCACCACCGGATAATCGCCGATCTGCACGGTGATATAGCTGCCGGGCTTCGGCAGTTCGCAATCATGGCCGATGAACAGCCAGTCGCGATACCAGATAAGCTCCATGTCGAGCTTGAAATAGTCCGGGTCGGTGTAGAAGGGCTGTTCCAGCGAAAAGCCTTGCTTGCGGCCGTTCAGGAGCCTCAGCATGTCGTTGCGCGTATCCATAGTTCTGTCCTCGTGGTTTAAGGACTGAACTTGGTGGTGATGGAGGAAGGATCGGACGCAGGCCGGCGCGGCGCCGGACATGCACTATCCACCTCTTGACCGCCCACCGCGATCAGTCGAGTCTATGCATCTCGGGCTGGTTTCCGGGCTCTGGAGTTGTCCTTGCGGACCATCGCGACACCTTCCCAGGCTCTTGCCCAGTGGTCTCCCGTTGCGACTTCAACTCCACCACCGTTGCGGGGGCAGCGCCGGATTCTGACCGGCTTCCCAATTCTCCGCTGCGTCGTCACGAAGCGGCACCTGAGATGCGATCATCTAATCACGGCAGCGATCGCGACGTCGGCATGAAAGCGACATCATATCCATGCGGCGCGACACGCGCGGCATACGCCCCGCCGACCACCGAAGGGCTGAGATCCTGTCTTGCGGCGCTATCATCGCCGTTTCGAATCGCTGCGGATCCAGTTCCGATCTGGGGCAAAAAGGGCTCAACGGTATCGAAAAGTTACTATTAGCAATCTCTAATCGAACCGAACGGTTCGTTTCTGTTGACAATGCGTGCAGGACGGTGTGAACGACGGCCCGGAAACCCACACCGGAGCGAACCACTCGGTTCGACATAAGCAACTGAAAACAATGCGATAAATGACCATAGAGGAACTTCCTGGCACAATTTCAAGGTGCAGGACCGTGGTCCACACGGAACAACTTCGTGATTGGAAACCAGCCTATGGCTTTCCCACATCGGGGCTGTCCGAACGACGCGAATTCCTCCCAAGACACGCCGCTAGACGGACAGACAAACTGGAGTACTAAAAATGAAAAAGATCATCCTCACTGCCGCAGCCGTTTTGGCGATCACCAGCAGCGCCTTCGCCGGTAGCGACAATTACGGTTCCAATGGTGCGAACCAGCCAGCCGTCTCGGTCGACAGCTCGTATACGGCTTCCATTCAGAAGCCGGCGCACGCTGACAAGCAGCCTGTCGTTCAGGGCGCCGACCGCGACCTCTACGGCAATCGCTGATCCCGACCAAAGAAGGGCGGCTAACCCGTCGCTCTCGGGATCCCAAAAAATTCAGGAGTATTGAAATGAAAAAGATCATCCTTGCTGCCGCCGCCGTTTTGGCCATCTCCGGCAGCGCTTTCGCCGGCAGCGACAACTACGGTTCGAACGGCGCCAACCAGCCTGCGATTACGTCGACCGATAGTGGCCATACGGCTTCGGTTGAGAAGTCGGCTCCAGCCGAGCAGGCGCCTGCCCACGGTGCCGACCGTAACCTTTTCGGCCGCTAAAAGCCGGTTTCCAGCACGTGGCGGGCTTATCCGCTGCAGCTGGCGGCATCAGAAAAATTCAGGAGACTAAAATGAAGAAGATCGTTCTTGCCACCGCAGCCGTTCTGGCTGTTTCGAGCGCTGCCTTTGCCGGCAGCGACAATTATGGCTCCAATGGCGCCAACCAGCCGGCCGCTGCCGTCGACACCACCCGCACTTCGTCGACCGGCACCAACTCGGCGGTCTACAAGCTGCTGAACTCGTCGAACGACCAACAGAAGTTCGTTCCTCAGAGCAGCGACAGGGATCGGTTCGGCAACAACTAACAGCCGAAGCTTAAAAAAAGAGCGGCGGGCCTGGCCCGCCGCTCTTTTTTCATGCCTGTACGACGCAGCTATCTCAAGCCGCCTTCACTTCCACCGGCTTGAGCGAGAAGGAGTGCCCATCGGCGTCGAAGATGTGCAGGTCCCCGGCATCCGCGGTCAGTCGCAGCTTTGCCCCGCGCTTGACCTCGACATTGCCGGGCAGCTTGGTCACCAACGGCAGGTCAGCGCGGCCGATATCGACATAGACAAGCTGCACCTCGCCGAGTTGCTCGACATAGTCTACCACGCCCTCGAAAAGATATTCCGCGCCGGTGGCGGCCGACAGATCCTCCGGCCGCACGCCGAAGCTGACTGCCGCACCCTTGGCTGACGCCGGCGTTGCGATCGGCACCGTTGCCTTGCGGCCGCCGACATGGCTGACGATTGTCGGGTTGCCCGTCCTGTCGATCGTCGCCGGCAGGATGTTCATGGCCGGCGAGCCGATGAACTGGGCAACGAACAGATTGCCGGGCTTCTTGTAGAGGTCCATCGGCGTGCCGACCTGCTCGATATGGCCATCCTTCAGCACGACGATGCGGTCGGCGAGCGTCATCGCTTCGACCTGATCGTGGGTGACGTAGATCATGGTCGTGGCAGGCATCGATTCCTTGAGCTTGGCGATCTCGATGCGGGTCGCGACGCGTAGCGCCGCGTCGAGATTCGACAGCGGCTCGTCGAACAGGAACACTTTCGGATTGCGCACGATGGCGCGACCGATGGCGACACGCTGGCGCTGGCCGCCCGACATCGCCTTGGGCAGGCGGTCGAGATATTTGGTCAGCTGCAGGATTTCGGCGGCCTGCCGCACCCGCTTGTCGATCTCGGCCTTGCTTTCCTTGCCGATCTTCATCGAGAAGGCCATGTTGTCGTAGACGGTCATGTGCGGATAGAGCGCATAGGACTGGAACACCATGGCAATGCCGCGCTTGGAAGGCGGCACGTCGTTCACCACCTCGCCGGCGATCTTCAGCTCGCCGGAGGTGATCTCCTCAAGCCCGGCGATGGACCGCAGCAAGGTCGACTTGCCGCAACCCGACGGGCCGACGAAGACGATGAACTCGCCCGACTTTATGTCGAGGTCGATGCCGTGGAGAATGTGCAGATTGCCGTATGATTTCTTCACCTGTCTCAGCGTGACATCGGCCATAATTTCCTCCCAGTGATTTCCCTAGAGAACCTGGATTTCCTCAAAAAATCCAGTTTCGTCAAAAACTCAGTCGATGCGCCCGAACCAGGCGCCGTAGCCGCCGAGGCGGATGGAACCTGTGCCGGATTGTCCCGAAAAACCGTGCCCGGCCAATGGCAGCAGCGCCTGACCACCGAGATCGACCTCGGCCGGCTTGCTGGCCAGATTGAAGACGCAGACGATCTGCTCATTGCCCTCACGGCGGGTGAAGGCGACGGTGTCGCCCTCGCTTTCGATGAACTCGATGTCGCCTTTGGCCAGGGCCGGATGCTGGCGGCGGAAACCGAGAAAGCGCCGGTAGTGCTCGAGCAGCGAGGCCGCGTCGCCCTGCTGAACATTGACCGCTTGCGACAAGTGCTTGCCCGGCACCGGCAGCCAGGGCTTGGCCGTCGAAAAGCCGCCATTGCTGGCGGTTGCATCCCACACCATCGGCGTGCGGCAGCCGTCGCGGCCCTTGAATTCGGGCCAGAACCGAATGCCGTAGGGGTCCTGCAGATCCTCGAACTGCAACTCGGCTTCGCCCAGCCCAAGCTCCTCTCCCTGATAGAGGCAGACCGAACCGCGCAGCGACATCAGCAGCGCCGAGATAACCTTCAGATAGGCGGCCGGGTCGGCCTCGTCGGCGGCCCAGCGCGAGGCCGGACGCATCACGTCGTGGTTGGAAAAGGCCCAGCACGACCAGCCGTCGCTGGCGACCTTGCCGAAGGCTTCCAGCACCTGGCGCACCTTGGCGGCGCTGATCTTTTCCGGCGCCAGGAAATCGAAGGAATAGCACATGTGGACGCGTTTGCCGCCGGCGGTGTAGGCGGCGACCACTTCCAGCCCACGCTGCGAATCGCCGACTTCGCCGACCGCGGCGGCCGCCGGATATTCGTCGAGCAGCGCCCGGAACCGTTCGAGGAAGGCAAGGTTTTCCGGCCGGCTCTTGTCGTAGATATGGTCCTGGTAGTTGTAGGGATTGACCGCAGGTGCTGTTTGGTCGTTGCGCTCTTCGGGCGGCAGCGGCGGATTGTTCTCCAGCCCCTGGCTGTGGAAGTAGAAATTGATGGTGTCGAGGCGGAAGCCGTCGACGCCGCGCTCCAGCCAGAAGCGGGTGACGTCGAGCAGCGCGTCCTGGACTTCCAGATTGTGGAAGTTGAGGTCCGGCTGCTCGGACAGGAAATTATGCAGATAATATTGCTGGCGGCTGGTGTCCCACTGCCAGGCCGAGCCGCCGAAGATCGACAGCCAGTTGTTGGGCGGCGTGCCGTCCGGCCTGGCGTCGGCCCAGACATACCAGTTGGCCTTGGGATTGCTACGGCTGGCGCGGCTCTCCTTGAACCATGGATGGTTGTCGGCGGTGTGCGACAGCACCTCGTCGATCATCACCTTGAGGCCGAGGTGATGGGCTTCCGCAACCAGCGCGTCGAAATCGGCGAGCGTCCCGAACATCGGGTCGACGTCGCAATAGTCCGAGACGTCGTAGCCGAAATCCTTCATCGGCGACTTGAAGAAGGGCGAAATCCAGATGGCGTCGACGCCGAGCGAGGCGATGTAGGGCAGCCTGCGGATGATGCCCTTGAGGTCGCCGATGCCGTCGCCATTGGAGTCCTGATAGGAGCGCGGATAGATCTGGTAGATCACCGCGCCCCGCCACCAGTCGCGATCGACGGCGAGATCGGGCTTCGAGGTCGCCTTCAAAGCGGCTTGCATAAGTCTCAACCTCCTTTGACCGAGCCGGCCAGCAGCCCGCGGACGAAATAGCGCTGCAGCGAGAAGAACACGATCAGCGGCACGATAATGGTGACGAAGGCCGATGTCGTCAGGATTTCCCAGTCGCCGCCGCGCGAGCCGAGCAGCGCGTTGAGCTTCGCGGTCAGCACGATCTGGTCCCCTTCGGTACCGAGGAAAACCATTGCCACCAACAAATCGTTCCACACCCACAGGAACTGGAAGATTGCAAAGGACGCCAGCACCGGGAAGGACAGCGGCAGCACGATCTTGACGAAGATTTCGAAATCGCTGGCGCCGTCTATGCGCGCCGATTCCATGATCTCGCGCGGCAGGCCGGCAATATAGCTGCGCAGGAGATAGATGGCGAAGGGCAGGCCGAAGCCGGTATGCGCCAGCCAGATGCCAAGATAGGTTTTCGACGGCACACCGAAGAATATGCCGACGCCGTTGTAGATTTTCAAAAGCGGGATCAAGGACATCTGCAACGGCACCACCAGCAGGCCGATGATGGTGGCGATCAGCAAGGCGCGGCCGGGAAAACGCATCCACGCCAATGCATAGGCGGCGAAGGCGGCGATCAGGATCGGGATGACCGTCGCCGGGATGGTAACGGTCAGCGAGTTTATGAACGAGCGGCCGATGCCCTCCGAAAACAGCACGGTCTTGTAATTGTCGGTGGTGAATTTCGGTGGCGCCGACGAGGCGTAATAGACGCGCTGGCCACGGTCGCCTTCGAAAGCCTTGGGCGAACTCATGACGAACGTGCCGTCGGCATTGAGCTGCAAGGTCACGCCGTCGCCGAGATCGGCAGTGGTGCCGGCCGGATATTGCGTCGGTGCCGCCGACTTGACGCCGAAGGCGCTGATGTTGCGCGCAGCACCGTCGCCGAAGATATTGCCGGCAAGCACGAACTTGCCGTCCTTCTCGACCTGCGCCGAGGCCGGCGGCAGGCGGCCGGCTTCAGTCTGGCTGGAGCTGGAGAACGAGTTCCACCAGCCCGAGGCGATGATCTGGTCCTTGTCGCGCAGCGACGAGACCAGGATGCCGAGCGTCGGCACGGTCCAGACGGCGACGAAGACAAGCACGGCGATGTGGACGCCGAAGCGGCTGGCAAAGGACTTTCCGGTCGCGACGGCCATCTCAATGTCCTCCCGTCTCTTTGTTCGCCTGGCGGATGTTCCAGACCATGATCGGGATGACCGCGATCATGATGATGATGGCGATGGTGGCGCCGCGGCCGAAATCGCCGCCGCCGCGGAACATCCAGTCGAACATCAGATTGGCCAGCACCTGGCTGTTCCATTGGCCGTTGGTCATGGTCAGCACGATGTCGAACACTTTCAGCACCAGGATGGTGATCGTCGTCCAGACCACGGCGATGGTGCCCCAGATCTGCGGCACCATGATCTTCCAGAAGATCTGGAACGGATTGGCGCCGTCGATGACCGCGGCTTCAAGCGTCTCTTCGGGGATGCCGCGCAACGCCGAAGACAGGATGACCATGGCAAAGCCGGTCTGGATCCAGATCAGGATGATCATCAGGAAGAAATTGTTCCAGAACGGCAGCGATATCCAGACCTGCGGCTGGCCGCCGAAATACTGGATGATGGCGTTGAGCAGGCCGATCTGCGTCTGGCCCTCGCCGCGATATTCGTAGATGAATTTCCAGATCACGCTGGCGCCGACGAAGGAGATCGCCAGCGGCAGGAAGATCAGGCTCTTGGCGATTGTGCCCCACCAGATCTTGTCCGTGAGCACGGCGATTATCAGCCCTAGAAAGGTGCAGGCGGCGGGCACCACCGCCAGCCAGATGATGTTATTCAGGATCGAGTTGCGGAACTCGCGGTCGCCGAACGCCCATTCATAGTTGGCGAAGCCGACAAAATGCTGGCCGCCGCGGTCGAGGAAGGACAGCCAGAGCGTCGCCACCACCGGATAGATCAGGTAGACGGTGAGGATGATCATCGCCGGGCCGACGAACAGCCACGGACGGACCAGTCCTTGCCGGCGCAGATTGTCGATGGCCGCAGCCCCGGCCACGCCGCGCGACGGGAATATCAGGTCGACCAGCTTGTTGGCGCCCCAGAAATAGGCGACGCAGCCGCCGACGCCGATGATGATGACAAAAATGGCCGATAAGATCTGAGCAGCCATGGGTCCCTCTTCCCTGCGCATGATCGGCCGGGCCTTGAACAGCCCTGGCGATGTGGCTCTGCGCCGATTTAAGTTATTCTGAAACGAACGAACGCAAATCGGTCCGGCGTAAGGCGCCGGTCGGATCCGGGCCATAGCGGCCCGGACCCAGTCTGTGGAGGAAGTCCTGATTTGCCGCCAAAGCGGCTGATTACTTGGCAGTGGTTACTTGCCAGCTGACTGCTTGCCAGCTGACTACTTGATAGCGTCCCAGCTCTTCTGGATGTCGGTGGCGACATCCTGCGCCGACTTGCCGCCGACCAGATCGATCATGCCGGTCCAGAAGGCGCCGGCGCCGATCTTGCCCGGCATCAGGTCCGAACCGTCGAAGCGGAAGGTCGAGGCATTGGCGAGGATATCGCCCTGCTTCTTCAGCGCGTCGCTGGCATAGGCATCCTTGTTGACCGACTTGAGCGGCGTGACGAAGCCGCCCTGGGCCATCCAGATTTCATGTGCCAGCGGCATTTTCAGGAATTCGATGAACGCGCGTGCACCCTTCGAATCCTTGGTGATCATGGCCAGCGTGCCGGCGCCGAGCACAGGCGTGCCCAGCTGGGGCTTGGATGCATAGGGCGGGAAGTAGAAGAAGTCGGCGTCCTGTCCAACCTTTGTGCCTTCCGGGAAGAAGGTCGGGATGAACGATGCCTGATGGTGCAGGTAGCATTTCGGCGGCACCGAGAAGAGGCCCTTCGGGCTGTCGCGGAAGTCGGTCGCGGCAACCGCCTTGGCCCCACCGTCGACCATCTTGTCGTCGGTCGCGATCTTGCCGAAAATGTCGATGGCGTTGACCACCGCCGGATCGTTGAACGGGATCTCGTTCTTTACCCACTTGTCATACACGTCGGGCGCCTGGGTGCGCAGCATGATGTCTTCGACCCAGTCGGTCGCCGGCCAGCCGGTAGCGCCGCCTGAGCCGAGGCCGATGCACCACGGCGTGCCGCCGTCGGCGATGATCTTCTTCTCGAGGTCGGCGAGCTCTTCCTGGGTCTTGGGAACCTTGTAGCCGGCTTCCTCGAAATTGTCGGGCGAATACCAGACCAGCGATTTCACGTCGGCCTTGTAAGGGAAGGCGAAGAAGCCCGGCTTGCCGTCCTTGTCCTTGAAGGTGCCGAGATCGACCCATGACTGGCCGGCGCCGTAATTGTCCTTGATCCATTTGGCGGTGTCGTCGCCCAGCGGCGTCAAAAGGCCCTTGGACGCCAGATCCTGGATCAGGCCCGGCTGCGGCAGTACGGCGATATTGGGCGGGCTGCCGGCCTGGGTATCGATGACGATCTGCTGTTCGTAATTTTCCGACGAGGAGTATTTGATCTCGGCGCCGGTGGCTTCCTGAAAATATTCGAGAACAGTGCGGATGAGGCCTTCGTCCTCGCCGCGCCAGGGCCCGAAGATGGTCAGCGTCTCGCCCTTGAGATCGACCTTCTTCAGCTCTTCGTAATTGGCCCAGTTGAAGCGCTTGTCTTCCCCGGGCTTGAACTTCAGTTCGGCTTGCGCCGGCAGGGACAAGGCGAGCGTGGCAAACGCTGCGCCAAGCAGAAGCATCTTCTTCATCGGTATTCCTCCCAGTGTGGACACATACACCCGGACGGAACCTCCATTCCGCCCGCCGACGCTGCAGGACTGTGACTCGTTCAGAAAGGAACCGCAACCTTTCGAAGAGTCTTCCAAAGCGCTTTGGCCGTTTTGATCTCGCCATTGAATCGGCTGGAAGTCAAGAGGGCGGTGGGCTAATCGATTTAATTTCGGGCCGCAAGACTTGGTGAAGTGCACTGCAGCACAGTTTTACGGCGGTGCAGCAGCGTATTAAGCTTCAAACTGGCCGGACCAGTGCGTATGGTCGACCAGCTCGGCCGCGCCCATTGTGGCGCCGCGTGGCTTAAAAATTAAAAGCGCTTTGAGGCTTGGAGGCCTCCCAGTGAACCTGAAGCAGCTCTCTCATATGCTGGCCCTGTCGCAGACAACGGTAAGCCGTGCGCTCAACGGCTATCCGGAGGTCAACGAGGAAACCCGCCGGCGCGTGGTGGATGCCGCCAAGCGCCACGGCTACCGGCCCAACCCGAGCGCGCGCCGGCTGGCGACCGGCAAGACCGGCATGATCGGCTATGTCCTGCCGACGGGCGCCTCCGTCGACATCGACCCGCATTTCGTCGAATTCCTCTCCGGCCTCGGCGACTATGCCCGCTCGCACGAGCTCGACCTGGTGCTGTCGCCGGCCGATGCCGACGACCAGGAAACCACCTATCGCCGCATCGTCGCCAACCGCCAGGTCGACGCCGTCTACATCTCCTCGCCGCGCCCGGCCGACCGGCGGGTGGCGCTGGTCAACACGCTCGGCATTCCCTTCATCGTCCATGGCCGCAGCGAAGGCTTCGATTTCGACTACCCCTTCACCGACATCGACAATGAGGGCGGCTTCCACGACGCCGCCCGGCTGCTGGTTCAGCTCGGCCACCGCCGGCTGGCGCTGATCAATGGCGACGACCGCGAGACCTTCGCCATCCACCGCGAGCGCGGCATGCGCAGGGCGCTGGCCGCGAGCGGCCTGACGCTCGGCGAGCGCCATGTCTGTTCACTCAACATGACCGAGGAGAACGGCTACCGCGCCGCCAGGCGCCTGCTCGAACAGAGCGAGCGGCCGACGGCGATCGCCTGCTCCAGCCTGATCATGTCGCTCGGCGTCGTGCGCGCGGTGCGCGACCTTGGCCTGACCATTCCCGGCGACCTGTCGTTGATTGCCCATGACGACGTCTTTCCATGGCTGAAGCCGGAGAATTTTTCCGTGCCGCTGTCGACGACGCGCTCGTCGATCCGCCTCGCCGGCGCCCGCATCGCCGAACGCCTGGCAGCGCGCATTTCCGGCTTGGAAGAAGGGGCGCGGGGCGAGGTCTGGCCTGTCGACCTGGTGGTGAGAGGCTCGGTCGCCGGCGCGCCGGTTTAGGGATTAATCCAATTGCTCCGCTGGGCAAGTTCACCCATGTGGATGTTGCCCGCAGATAGATTGACTTCGTTGGGACAACGGTCTGCCTGGACCTGTCCTTGATTTGGCTTCGAGTGGGTGGCAACCAGTAAGCCAGAGCCATCAACCAGTCCTCAGGGTGCGCCACTTGCCCATATTCCCGTTCTCCGAAACGGATCCAATCCGGCATCCTGGCCCACCGCCGAAAACGTCGGAGGTGGTCATTGTCGGTGGCGGCATCATCGGTGTGACGACGGCGCTTTTCCTGGCACAGCGGAACATCCCGGTGACGCTGCTGGAAAAAGGACGCATTGCGGCCGAACAGTCGTCCCGAAACTGGGGCTGGATTCGAAAGCAGGGACGCGACGCCGACGAGCTGCCCATCGTCATCGAGGCTATTCGCCTGTGGCGGCAACTGGCTGAGGAATGCGGCGAGGACATCGGCCTGACCCAGACAGGTGTGACCTACCTCGCGAACACCGACAAGGACATGGCCGGCTTCGAAGCGTTCATGAAGATCGCTGCGACGCATGCGCTCGACACCCGTCTCCTGGATGCAGACGAAACCGCGGCACTCATCAAAGGCATGTCGCGCAAATTCAAGGGCGCGATGACGACGCCCTCCGACATGCGCGCGGAGCCTTGGCTGGCAGTGCCGGCACTTGCCCGGCTCGCCGCGCGAAAAGGCGTCAAAATCGTCGAGAATTGTGCCGCGCGAACCCTCGAAATCTCAGGCGGCAAGATCAAGGGCGTGTGGACCGAGGCGGGGTATGTCGAGGCCTCCAGCGTGCTGGTCGCGGGCGGCGCCTGGTCATCTCTGTTCTTGCGCAGACACGGCATCTCCATCCCCCAGCTCAGCGTCAGGGTAACCGCAGCCGCAACGGACCCCTTGGCTGAGATCTATGCCGGTGCGGCGGCCGACGAACACATCGCGTTCCGGCGCCGGCAGGATGGCGGCTACACGCTCGCCGCGGGCGGCAGCCATTTGCTTTATTTGGGGCCCGACGCATTCCGGCACGCCACCAAATACCTTCCCGCCCTCAGGGACAATCCGTTCGGGACGCGCTACTTTCCGTTCGCGCCGTCAGGCTACCCTGATGCGTGGTCGACGCCGCGCGATTGGGCACCGGATTCCGTCAGTCCTTTCGAAAAAATGCGGGTGCTGAACCCGCCCCCTGAACGAGCCGGTCTACGTTCGATAGAACGCAATTTCGGACGTCTTTTTCCACAGCTCGAGACGGTTCGCCTGAAGGCAGGCTGGGGCGGCATGATCGACGCCATGCCCGACGTCGTCCCCATCGTGGATCATGTGGCGGCCGTCGGTGGTCTTTTCGTCGCGACGGGAATGAGCGGTCACGGCTTCGGCATCGGGCCTGGGATAGGCCGCGTCGTTTCCGACATGATCCAGGGAAACCAGACCGGGCACGACCTCAGCCGCTTCCGGCTGTCGCGCTTCTATGATGGCAGCCCTGTCCGGCTGGGTCCGGCGCTCTGAATTGGTGGCGCGAAATTCGCCCGGTTTACTTGTTCGCCGCCGCCTTCGTATCCAGCAGCCCATAACCGAAATCATTGTCCCGTCCCTTCGGACCGAGATCCCTGGCGGTGGCGGCCAGCGCCTTTTCGATATCGTCGGCCGAGCGCTCGGGTGAGGCGTGGATCAGGTTGGCGATTGCGCCGGACACGATCGCGGCGGCAAATGAGGTGCCGGTGACGACGTCAGAGCCGGCGCCGCTCGGCGCCACCATCTCGACGCCGGGCGCCGAGATGAAGACATAAGCGCCGCGATTGGCCTGCTGCATCAGCCCGTCCTTGGCGTCGGTGGCGGTGACCGCGATCACGCCGTCATAGGCGGCGGGGTAGCCATAGGGCGCTTTCGGCCCGTTGTTGCCGGCAGCAGCGACCAGGATGATGCCGAGCCCGCGCGCATTGCGGCAGGCGGTGGCGAGCAGATCGTTCTTGGGGCCGACGAAACTCATATTGATGATGCTGACATTCTGGTCCGCCGCCCAGTCGAGCGCCGACAAGATGACATCCATGGTCGACCTGCCGTCCTCGAAGGCGCGGGCGTGATAGATCCTGGCGCCGGGCGCCATGCCTTCGAGCGCGCCGACGCCGGCGATCAGCCCGTCGACCGAGGTACCGTGGTCACGCTTTTCGACCGGCACGTTGGGCATGGCGTCGAACTGATCAGCAATGACGCCGGAAAGCGCCGGATTGGTGTCGTCTATGCCGGTGTCGATGACGGCGATGCGCACGTTTTCGCCACTGGCTTGCTTGTTGTCGAGCTGAATGCGCTCGAAGGCATAGTTGACGATGCCGGCCGCCTGCTGCAGCGAATAGATATGGTTTGGCTCGCGCCGCAGGGTGCGGCCATCGGCGGCCAGCTGCGCCAGCACGGCGCCGACCGGGCGGCCGTCGGGAATGCCGAAGCGCACCAGCGTGGTGCCGAGCAGCCGCGACTGGCGCTGCGAGCGCACTTCAAGGCCGAAGGAGGCGGCGATCTGCTGGACGGCGCCGGCATCGCCGTCGACGGTCACCAGCACCTCGTCGGGCACGAACTCGCCGGCGATGGCACGGCGCGGCGCGGTCGCGACAAGATCGGTCGGCGAAACGATCGCCCCGCCGGCGGGTGGCCCGGCCTGCGTGTCGGCAGGCGGCGCTGACGGCCGCGGCGTCGGCACGGGCGCTACGGGAGCCGGTGGGTTGGGAAACAGGTCGACGATCAGGGCCGGAAGGGTAACTGCGCCTGGTTCGCCGCCGACGTTGGCCTCATTGCCGTCTTTCGGGCAGTCGGCAGCCGCCGCTCCGGCCGCGTCGGTGCAGTCGGCCCGGCCGGCATTGGGATCATTGGTCTGCGCCGACGCCGGCACGGCGACGATTGTCGTCGCCGCCACCAGGATCGCCGCAAATCGAATGACCGCCCTAGCTGCCATCAACCGGTTTCCTTCCCTCGATCACAGTCTCCGCGAACGGCTGGGCGGCAATAAGGCCGACGAGCCTGGTGTAGTCTGCTCCGGTCTTGACCGGGATGGCAATGCGGAAGACGCCCGAGGCGGCCGGCCCGCCGGCGATCTTCAGCGCGTTCTGGTCGAGGAAGACAGCGATGTCGGACATCTTCGCATCCGGCTTGAACTTGACCAGCGCGAACGGCAGTTTCGCCAGATCATCCTCGGCGCCGGCAACCTCGAAATCATGGCTCTTGCCGCCGGTCTGCACGTAGGACTGCACCACGACCAACGCCAGCAGCACCGCCGCTGCCGCCCAGGCGACACCGACCGGCACCGCCATGAAACGGCCGAGTGCCTGCGCCAGCCAGGAACGGCCCGCGGGAGCGCGGACCGGTCCGGCTTCGGCGTCGAGCGCCCTGGCAAAGCGGCTGAGCGCATCGGCCGGTGGCCGGATCGCCTCGTTGGCGGCGGTGGCGCCGGAGAATTCCGCCTCAGCCTCGCCAAGCGCCGCCGTCGCCGCCGGATCGGACGCCAGCCATTCCTCGACGGCTTCGAGGTCCGAGCCTTCCAGCGAGCCGTTCAGGTAGAACGGCAGCAGCGTTTCCATTTCGTCACGGCGCGACATTTTTTCAGCGGCGCTCATGTCTTCAGGATTGCTCATGGCCACCCCCTGTCGTAACCGGCGGCCTTGAGGGCTTCGCCGAGTTTCTTGCGGGCGTAGAACATTCGGGTCTTGACGGTGGCGACCGGGATGCCGAGCACCTCGCCAATCTCCGTCACCGACTGTCCATGGTAATAGGCAAGGTCGATCACCGAGCGGTGTTCCTCCGGCAAGGCATCGACGAAGCGCCGCAAAGCGGCGCCCTTGTCTTCCTTCATGGTGGCGACTTCCGGCGTGTCGGCGCCGTCGGGAACCTGCGCCGCATCGTCGTCATCGATCCAGTCTTCTTTTTTCTTGCGAAGCATCGACAGCGCCTTGAACCGGGCGATGCCGAGCAGCCATGTCGAGACTTCCGAGCGCCCTTCGAAACCGGGCGCCTGGCGCCACAGCTCGAGAAAGACCTCGTTTGCGATATCGTCGGCCATCATTTCCGATCCCGTCTGGCGCACCACGAAGCGGTAGACCCGCGCGTGGTGACGCATGAACAGCAGCCGAACAGCGGCACGGTCGCCCTTCGCGACCCGGTCGACAAGCGCGCGATCAGTCTCGGTCGCTGCCGTCATGGCCGGTCGAGCCGCCTGGCTCCTGTCTGCTCTGTCGCCGATAGGTTCAAAAAGGTTCATCCTTCCGCCAAGGAATTTTGGCGAAGCTAACCGAAGAAGGTGAGTGTTGCCAGAGTGTCTCCCTTCTCCCCGTCACTATACGGGGAGAAGGTGGCGGTGTCCGAACCGGATAGATAGGTAACAGAATGGACCGATAGCATGGGTGACAGTTTTCTTGTCCGCCGGAGGACCGGCGATGGTTTGGCGAGAGACTGGCATCATGGACGAGCGGCTACGGTTTGTTGTGGAGTGTCTTTCTGGGGATGAGACGATGGTTGCGCTTTGTGCGGCCTACGGGATCTCACGCAAGAACGGCTACAAATGGCTAGGACGCTATCGGACGTTTGGGCCTGAGGGTTTGCACGACCTGCCGCGAGCCCCGCTCAATCATGGCCGTGCGACAGCTCAGGATCTGGTTGAGCGGATTGTGGCGGCCAAGGAGCTGCATCCGCTCTGGGGTCCAAAGAAGATCGTGGCACGGCTCAGGCGCACGGCTCCCGAGTTCATGTGGCCTTCAGCCTCGACGGTCGGCGCGATCCTTGCGCGGCATGGGCTTGTCCGCGCCCGCAAGCGACCCCGCCTGCGGGCCTGCGGCAATGGACCCTGGCCACAGCCGCAAGAACCGAACGCGGTGTGGACTGGCGATCACAAGGGCTGGTTCCGGACCCGCGACGGCTGGCGTTGCGAACCCTTGACGGTGATGGATGCGTCGAGCCGCTATCTTCTGGCGCTCGAAGCGACGGGGTCGACGGCCGATAGCGAAGCCTGGCCGGTGTTCGAACGGCTGTTTGAAGAGCATGGCCTGCCGGATCGCTTCAGAAGCGACAATGGCCCGCCCTTCGCATCGGCCGGCGTCACCGGGCTGACGCCGCTTGTCGTGCGCTTCATCAAGCTCGGCATCACCCTGGAGCGGATCGCACCCGGCAGGCCACAGCAGAACGGACGTCACGAGCGCTTTCACCTGACCATGCTGCCGATGGCCGAGGCACCGGAAGCCGACCGAACGGCACAGGGCCAGGCCTTCGAGACCTTCCGCCACAGCTACAATGAGGAACGTCCCCATGAGGCGCTGGGCATGGATACGCCCGCCCAGCACTACCGGTCCTCACAGCGCGCCATGCCCAGGACACCACCCGAGCCCGTCTATCCGGCCGAGGCCTCGGTCCGCCGCGTGCGCCACAATGGCGAGATCCGATGGAATGGCGGCTTCATATATGTCTCGCAAGCGCTGGCGGGCGAACCGGTCGCTGCGTTGGAGACCGAAGACAGACAATGGACACTCTCATTCCATGCCCACCCGCTCGGCATCATCGACACACGGCACATGAAGCTTGTCCGCCGCAGCGCCGCGCCAACCAATCCGCTTGGCGCTGCGGCGGACGCATAGGGGGAGAGAAGTGTCACCTATGTATCCGGTTCAAAGTGTTACCCATCTATCGGCTGGACAGCGGCAGCCGGATGAGGGGCGGCACCGGCGTTGGGGTATTTATGTTTGATGTTGCGCTGCCCCTCACCCTTACCCTCTCCCCGTATAGTGACGGGGAGAGGGGGTAGCGAACGGCGGCTCAGCGACGACCTCCGTCACCCCAAAAACGGCTTAGCCTTCATGGTCTCCGGCACCGGCACACCCAGCCGCTTCAGCACCGTCGGCGCCAGTTGCAGCTGATCAAGCAGCGTGTCCGGATCCGGCCCTTTGCCGGCTCCGAAATAATACAGCGCGAAATCCTGCATTTCATCGTCGCGGCCGCCATGATGGCCGCGGTCTGTCTGGCCGTGGTCGGCGGTTACGATCACCTCGTAACCGGCTTGCCGCCAGCCCGGCAGGAAGGCTGCCAGCATGCCGTCCATCGCATAGCAGGCATGGTCCATTTCGTGGCAGTCATGGCCGAAGCGATGGCCCATCGAATCGAGCGTGCAGGTGTGCAGGATCCCGTAGTCGATATCATGGCGCCGGGTCAGCATGGTCAGCGTCGCAAACAAATCGACATCGCTCGGCGTCATCTGGTTGCGGGCATTATAGCCGGTCATGGTGTGGAAGCGGCCATGCGCGATCGGTCCGTTGGGCTCGTCATACTCCATGTCCTCGACCAGATCGAACGGATAGGAACGAAAGAATTCCGACCAGTAGGAATGCGTCACCGCGCCGGTCTTGCCGCCGGCCTTGCTGACCTCGGAGAAAATATCCGGCTTGTTGACGAGAAAACGGTTCTCGTTGGATAGGATGCCGTGCTCCTGCGGCGAAACGCCGGTGTGGATCGAGGCATAGCAGCAGGCCGAGGTCGACGGCAGCACCGAGCGCATCTTCCACACCTGCGCCTCGCCCGATTGCACCCAGCCTTCGAGATTGCCCATCAGCCGGCGCCAGTTCCGGTAGGGCACGCCATCGAAAATGATGAGCAGCAGTTTGGTCTTGAGCGCCATGGGCGGCTCCGGAAAGCTTTTGCCGTTGAAGGAAGTTTTCGCGACAAAGGCCGCGAATTCCCTACTAATTCCCCGCGCTCGCCATGCGCCGTCCCTTGATCGCCTTTTCCAGCCAGCCGATCTCCATCTCGGGAACGGACGACAGCAGCAGGTCGGTATAGGCGTCGAAGGGCGGCGTCAGCACCTTGCTCTTGGCGCCGTAGCGCACCACCTCGCCGCGGTACATCACCGCGATCGAATCGGCGATCGACTTCACCGTCGCCAGATCGTGGGTGATGAAGAGGTAGGCGACCTTCTCGTGCTGCTGCAGGTTGAGCAGCAGCTTGAGAATGCCGTTGGCCACCAGCGGGTCGAGCGCCGATGTCACCTCGTCGCAGATGATCAGCTTGGGCTTGGCAGCGAGCGAGCGGGCGATACAGACGCGCTGTTTCTGGCCGCCGGAGAGTTCGGCCGGATAACGATCGAGAAAGCCCTTGCCCATCTCGATCTCGTCGAGCAGTTCGGCGACGCGCTTGTCGCGCTCGCGACCGCGTATGCCGAAGTAGAATTCCAGCGGCCGGCCGATGATGGTGCCGACGGTCTGGCGCGGGTTCATCGCCACGTCGGCCATCTGGTAGATCATCTGCAATTGCCGCAGATCCTCCTTCGGCCGGTCGGCAAGCCTGTTGGCGAGCGGCCTGCCGTCGAAGGTGACGGTGCCTTCTTCCGGCGGCAACAGCCCGGTGATGGCGCGCGCCAGCGTCGACTTGCCGGAGCCGGATTCACCGACGACAGCCAGCGTCTGTCCCGGAAAGATGTCGACCGAGACGTTCTTCAGCACCTTGACGTGGCTGCCGCCGTAAGCGGCGGTGACGTTCTTGACCGACAGGAACGGCGCGGCGCCGGGCTTCTGCTCGGCATGCTCGATCTCATGCACCGAGACCAGCGCATTGGTGTATTCCTGGCGCGGCTCCTTGATGATCTGGCGAGTGCCGCCCCATTCGACCAGCCTGCCATGGCGCAGCACCATGATCTCGTCCGAGACCTGGGCGACGACGGCAAGATCGTGGGTAATGTAGAGCGCCGCGACATGGGTGTCGCGGATGGCGTCCTTGATCGCCGCCAGCACGTCGATCTGCGTCGTCACGTCGAGCGCCGTGGTCGGCTCGTCGAAGACGATCAGGTCGGGTTCCGAACACAGCGCCATAGCCGTCATCACCCGCTGCAACTGACCGCCGGAGACCTGGTGCGGGAACCGTTCGCCGATGATTTCGGGGTTTGGCAGGCTGAGCTTCTTGAACAACGCCACGGCACGTTTCTCGGCCTCGGCGCGTGTCGCCGTGCCGTGCAGCAGCGTTGCTTCCACCACCTGGTCCATCAGCTTGTGCGCCGGATTGAAGGCCGCGGCCGCCGACTGCGCGACATAGCAGACCTCGCGGCCGCGCAATTTGCGGAAACCTTCCTTGCCGCCCTTGAGGATATCGCGGCCGTTGAGCAGCACCTCTCCGCCGGTGATGCGCACGCCGCCACGGCCATAGCCCATCGACGACAGGCCGATGGTCGACTTGCCGGCGCCGGACTCGCCGATCAGGCCGAGCACCTTGCCCTTTTCCAGCGTCAGCGAGACATCGTGGACCAAAACGATGTTCTTCGGCGCCTCGCCGGGCGGAAACACTGTCGCTTCGATGCGCAGATTGCGGATATCGAGCAGCAGGCCGGGCTTTGCTTTTGTGTCAGCCATCACCCGCGTCCTCCCTTCAGGCTTGTCGTGCGGTTGAGCACCCAGTCGGCGACCAGATTGACCGAAATCGCCAGTGCTGCGATCGCCGCGGCGGGAATGAGTGCCGCCCCGATACCGAAGACGATGCCGTCCTTGTTCTCCTTGACCATGCCGCCCCAGTCGGCATCCGGCGGTTGCACGCCAAGCCCGAGAAAGGAGAGCGTCGACAAGAACAGCACCGCGTAGATGAAGCGCAGGCCAAGTTCCGAGACCAGCGGCGAAAGCGCGTTGGGCAGGATCTCGCGGAAGATGATCCAGCCGCTGCCTTCGCCCCGCAGCTTGGCGGCCTCGACATAGTCCATGACGTTGATGTCGACGGCCACCGCGCGCGACAGCCGGTAGACGCGGGTCGAGTCGAGGACGCCCATCACCAGGATCAGCGTCACCAGATTGGTCGGCAGCACCGAAAGCACGACGAGCGCCATGATCAGGGTCGGGATCGACATCAGCAGATCGACAAGGCGCGACAGAAGCGTGTCGAACCAGCCGCCGAACACCGCCGCCGAAAAGCCGAGGATGGCGCCGAGCGAGAATGACAGCGCGGTGGCCAGCACCGCGATGAACAGCGTGATGCGAGCGCCGTAGATCATGCGCGACAGAAGATCGCGACCGAGATTGTCGGTGCCCAGCAAATGTGCCGCCGTCATCGGTTCCCAGACATCGCCGACGATTTCGGCATTGCCGTACGGTGCGATCAACGGTGCGAAAACTGCCGCCAACACGAACATAGCCGTCAGCACGATGCCGATCAGCGCGGGGATGGGGATGCGTTTGATGTCGAGCATGCCCGCCGCCTATTTCGGATGTCTGAGGCGCGGATTGGCGACGATCGCCCCGATGTCCGCAATGATGTTCAGGCTGATATAAACGGCGGCGAAGACCAGGCCGACCGCCTGCACCACCGGCACGTCGCGCTTGGTGACGTGGTCGACCAGATATTGTCCCATGCCGGGATAGACGAAGATCACCTCGACCACGACGACGCCGACGATGAGGTAGGCGAGGTTGAGCATGACGACGTTGATGATCGGCGCTATGGCATTGGGGAAAGCATGCTTGCGGATGACGTTGAAGGCCGACAGGCCTTTCAGTTCTGCCGTCTCGACATAGGCCGACTGCATGACGTTGAGGATGGCCGCGCGGGTCATACGCATCATATGCGCTAGCACAACCAGCGTCAGCGCGGTGGCTGGCAACGCGATCGCCTGCATGCGCTCACCGAACGGCATGCCGTCATAGACCGTGGAAATGGCCGGGAACCATTGATACTTCACGGCAAAGAAATAGACGAGCACATAGCCGATGAAGAATTCCGGGAAAGATGTCGAGGCGAGCGCCAGGCCGGAGATCAGCTTGTCGACCCAGCCATTGCGGTAACGCACGGCGATCAGGCCGAGGATGATGGCCAGCGGCACGGCCACGATCGCAGCCCAGAAGGCGAGGAACAGCGTGTTCCACAGCCGCCCCTTGATCGACGTGGCAATATCCTGGCCGCTCGACATCGCCGTGCCAAGATCGCCGGTGAGCACACCGCCTAGCCAATGGAAATACCTGATGTAAGCCGGCTGATTCAGGCCGAGCTGCTCGCGCAGATTGGCGAGCGATTCCGGCGTCGCCGACTGTCCGAGAATGGCTTGCGCGACGTCGCCGGGCAGGATCTGGGTGCCGGCGAAGATCAGGACCGAAACGGCCAGCAAGAGGACGATGCCCAGCGCAACGCGCTGGGCCACAAGTTTCACGACGGGTGAGGACATATCCGCAAAGCCGGGCTCAGGCTTCGAGCCAGCACTTCGCCAGCGCGTAGCCGTTCATCAGCTCCTGATGCGGATCGTCTACCCAGCCGCCGACCTTGGCGCCTGTCGCATCGATGAACTGATTGAACATCGGCAGGATCAGGCCGCCCTCGTCGCGCACCAGCACGGCCATGTCGTGGTACATCTGCTTGCGCTTGGTCTCGTCGAGTTCGGCGCGTGCGGCCAGCACCAGCTTGTCGAAGTCCGGACGCTTGAAACGGGTGTCGTTCCAGTCGGCGGTCGACAGATAGGCGGTCGAGTACATCTGGTCCTGGGTCGAGCGGCCGCCCCAATAGGAGGCGCAGAAGGGCTGCTTGTTCCAGACCTCGTTCCAGTAGCCGTCGCCGGGCTCGCGCTTGAGCTCGATCTTGATGCCGGCCTTGGCCGCGCTCTGCTGGAAGAGCTGCGAGGCGTCGACCGCGCCCGGGAAGGCGACGTCGGAGGTGCGCAGCAGCACGGTGCCGTCATGGCCCGACTTCTTGTAGTGGAACTTGGCCTTGTCGGGATCATATTTGCGCTGCTCGATCTCGGAAAACAGCGGATAGGACGAATTGATCGGGAAGTCGTTGCCGAGCGAGCCGTAGCCGCGCAGCACCTTGTTCAGCATCTCTTCGCGGTCGATCGCGAGCTTCAGCGCCATGCGCAGGTCGCTGTTGTCGAAGGGCGCGGTGTTGCAATGCATGATGAAGACGTAGTGGCCGGGGCCGGCATGGTTGCGGATGGTGACGCCCGGTACGCGCTTGATGAGGTCGACGATCTTCGGCTCGACGCGGTTGATCATGTTAACCTGGCCGCCCTGCAGGGCCGCCGTGCGCGCGGTCGCGTCGTTGATGACGATGATCTCGATCTGGTCGGCATGGCCCATCTTGTCGGCCTGCCAGTAATTGGCGAAGCGCTCGCCGCCATGGCGCACGCCGGGCTCGTTGGTAGTGACCTTGTAGGGTCCTGCCGAGATGCCGGCATCCGCCTTGTCCTTGCCGCCGTTGGGCTGGACGATGAGGTGGTAGTCGCTGAGGAGATAGGGAAGGTCGGCGTTGGCCTCCTTCAGCGTCAGGACGACTTCCTTGCCACTGGCTTTGATGCTGTCGATGCCCTTCATGTAGCCCAGCGCGCCGGACTTCGACTTTTCATCAGAATGGCGCTCGAGCGTTGCCGCCACATCCTCAGCGGTCACCGTCTTGCCGTTGTGGAATTCGACGCCGTCGCGGATTTTCAGCGTCCACACCTTGGCGTCGTCCGACGAGCCGATCTCTTCGGCGATGCGGTTCTCGAGCTTGCCTTCCGGAGACAGCTCGACGATCAGTTCGCCCCACATCTTGCCAAAAGCGAACGGCACTTGCGTCATGAACAAAGCCGGGTCCAGGCTGTTCGTGGATTCGCCGCCGACGAGGCCGGCCTTCAGCGTGCCGCCCTTGACCGGGCCTTCCGCGCGAGCCGCACTGGAAAGCAGCATATTGGCGAAGGGCGCTGTGGCGCCGAGTGCTGCGGCGCGGCCGAGGAAATCACGACGGCTCAGCTTGCCGGACGCAACGCGCCGGCTCAGATATTCGAGTTCGTTGGACATTTGAGTTCCTCACTCTGTTGGTTCGACCTTATGGTCGTTTTTTGCTTGTTGTTACCAAAGGGATATTGACCGGAAGGCAAAGCGGTAAGCAAGACGGAATGCGACATGCCGTGGCGTAAATCGTGCGTCGCAACTGGACCAGTCGCGTGGACGCTCAGAGCAGGTCGCGCGGGATCGTCTCTTCGAAATCGCGTTCGAAAACCAGCGTTTCGCCCTCATAGGCTTCGATTCTGGCGCTGACGATGAAGTTTTGCGCATCGCAGCGCATTTCAGCCGACGTCTCGGTGCGCACCGACCATCCGTTTCGCGACAAGGTCTGCGTCCAGTGCGTGCGGCCCGAGGCAGACAGCGGCTCGTCGGGGTGGATCGTCCAGCTCTCGCGGGCAATGCTGCCATTGGCCAGTCCATGCGCGAGATCGCGCACTTCTCCGAAATCATCCGTGATCGACAGCGTGACGATGCCGGTCTTCTCATCCCGATCGACGTGACGCTCGGAATTCGCTGCACGAACTGTCGCGGTTGCCCAGGGTGTTGCGCCTTCGGGAGACTGGAACGAGGTCTCGTCGGCTTTTGCGAGCGGGCGCAGCGGCAGCCTCAGCGTCGCCGCTGAAAGGTCTAGCCGCACCGGCTCCGGCGACGGCCAGATCATCGGCCAGTAAGCGTTGGAAACAGCGATGCGCAGGCGGTGTCCGGCCGGCACGCGGTAGGCGCACTGGTCGAGAATAACGCGCGCCGAAACCGTTTCGCCCGGCACCAGCGCTTGCGGCTGTTCGTGCGAAGCACGATGCGTCAGGTTGAGCACGCCGTAGGAGATAAGTTCCGAGGCGCCGTCGGGGTGCACGTCGCACAGCCGCACCGCGATGTTCGCCTGCGGGCGATCGGACGACACCCGGATGAGAAGCTCCGGCGCGCCGACGATGTCGAGTGCCTCGGCAAGCACAGGCTGATCGAAGCAGACGGACAGCGCATCGTCCGGGCGCTGGTCGCCGGGCAGTTCCGGGCCAAAGGTGAAGGGAAAATATTCGCCGCCGGCGAGCCCGCAGCTTTGCGGGGTCGCCACGATCGCCGGCCTGACTCCGTCAGCAATGAGTTCGATCGCCCCGACCTTGATGTTGGGAGACGGCCATTCCTGTTCGGCCACCCAACGGCCCGGCCGCTCCGGGTGCCAGCGCGCCGGCCGCACACTGTCCATGACATAGGCGCGGTAGTCCGGGTCGGCCTCGACGCCGGTGTCGACGCCCTTCAACCAGTTGTCCCACCAGCGCAACGCCTCCTGCAGGAAGCCGATGGCGGGTTTGGGTTCGGCATAATGCGGGTATTTGTGGATCCATGGCCCGACAATGCCCTTCACCGGCGCCTGGATGTTGGTGACCAGATGCGAGATCGTGTTGCGATAACCGTCATGCCAGCCGCCGATCGACAGCACGGCGGCTTTGACGGCGGAGAAATCCTCGCAGATCGAACCGCGTTTCCAGTAGGCGTCACGATGCTGGTGGCTGAGCCAGAGCGGCAGCAGAAAAGACTGGTTCTCCAGCCGCGTCAGCCAGAGGTCGCGCCATCTGTTGTCGCCGGCGATCAGCGGATCCGGCGGACGCGATGAGTAGGAGAGCATGGTCGAGGCCCAGCCGAAATTCTCGGTCAAAAGGCAGCCGCCCTTGTAGTGGATGTCGTCGGCGTAGCGGTCGACGGTCGAGCACAGGCTGATCACCGCTTTCAGCGCCGGCGGCTGCTTGGCCGCCACCTGCAGGCAGTTGAAGCCGCCCCAGGAAATGCCCATCATGCCGACGCTGCCATTGCACCAGGGCTGGCTGGCCGCCCAGGCGATCACATCACAGGCGTCCTGCAATTCCTGTTCGGAATATTCGTCGTCCATCAGCCCTTCGGAATCGCCATTGCCGCGCATGTCGACGCGGATCGAGGCGTAGCCGTGGCCGGCGAAATAGGGATGCGTCAGCTGATCGCGAAAGATGGTGCCGTCGCGCTTGCGGTAGGGCAGGTGCTCGAGGATCGCCGGCACCGGATCGCTGCTGGCGTCCTCCGGCATCCAAACCCGCGCCGACAGCCGGCAACCATCCGGCATGACGATGCCCATATCGGGGAATTCGACGACCTTGCGGGGAAATTCGGTGATGGTTTTCATGCGATGCTCCAGGATGTCAGTGACGCATGAAGCGGGCATGTCATGAAGTCAAACGGGCGACGGCCGGTGTCGCCGCGACGACGCCACGATATGTAGCCCGATTGTTTTGCCCTGATGTTGCAGGATTATAATTAATGTATTACATTTATTAACTGAACCCAACGTGATGAGGATGGTTTCGCCTGAAAATCGTTTGGGACGAGCCAAAGCGCGTGACGAACCTGGACAGCCGGGGTCTCGATTTTGCCGAACTCGATATTGAGTTTTTTGCGACTTCAACCGTCTTTCCAGCCAAGGCCGACCGGTTCAAGGCGATTGGCGAATTCGGAGAGATCATCCTGGCCGTGATTTTCAAGCCGCTTGGTTCGGAGGCGATTTCGGTGATCTCGATGCGCCGTGCCAGCCGAAAGGAAAGGTCAGTATATGAACAATCATAAATCGCGTGTTCGACCGCTTACCGATGCGGAGGAAGTGGAAATTCAAAGACAAATTGTTGATGATCCCGACGATGCGGAGACGACAGACGAACAGTTGGCGCAAGCCAGGCCTTTCGCGGAAGTGTTTCCAGAACTTTTCGAGAGCATAAGGCGTGCTCGTGGCCGGCCAGCCGTGGAGAAGCCTAAGCAAGTCGTGTCCATCCGTCTGGATCAGGATGTCATCAGTAAATTCAAGGCGACCGGCAAGGGCTGGCAGGCCAGGATCAACGAGGTGCTGAAAAACGCGAAGGTAGGCTAGGCAATCCGCGTCAGTTCAGCGGAATGTCGTTTTCGGACTTGCGCGCCTGATAAGCGCCGGACAGTTCGTCGTAGCGGGTGGAAATATTGCCGATCCTTGCCTCAAGCCGGCCGCGCTCGGCCTCGGGCAGCGCCCGCACCAGCCTGCGAATGGAAAAACTCTTCCAATAAGCGTTCTCGGCATTGTAGCCGCCGGGATCAAGAGTGAAGACCTCTTTCAGGATTTTCAGATCGTGCGGGATCGCAAAGCTGTCGCGTGAATCCTCGTGGCTGAAGAGGTAGTAGAAATTGTCGAAGCCGGTCCAGGTGATCGCCGACAGGCAGAGCGAGCAGGGCTCATGCGTGGCGATGAAGATGGCGTCCTTGGTGTCGACGCGCTCGGCTTTCGGCATTTCATAGAAACGCTTCAGGCAGTGCACCTCGCCATGCCAGAGCGGATTTTCCATCTCGTTGTTGGTTTCGGCCAGCACCAGCGAGCGGTCGCCCTTCCGCAGGATGGCGGCGCCGAACAGCTTGTTCCCATGGGCCACGCCCTCTGCCGTTTTCGGCACGATGTCGTGCTCGATGACATCGAGCAGGCGGTCGATCAGCGATATGTCGGTCATTTCTCAGGTCTCGTTGGGGAGATGGATTTCGTAGGGGTGCGAGAAATGGAACTCTTGGAGGTTGGAGCCGTCACCGCCGCGGTCGACGATGACGAAATCCTGCGCTTCACCGAGTGGTGTCAGCACGCCGTGCCAGAGATTGCGCGGATAGTTGACGCCTTGCCCCGGTGCGGTGATGAAGGCATGCGGCTCGCGCGGACCGTCCTTGCCGTCATGGCAGACGACGACCAGGAAAGGCCGCGGTGACAGCGGGATGAACGCCTGGCTGCCTAAGGGATGGCGCTCGACCATGGTCAGCTTCAGCGGCAGGTCGTAAGGCGTGCCGCGCGCCATCGAGATCAGCACGCGGGCAT
The DNA here is from genome assembly GCF_030323245.1 of Mesorhizobium sp. C372A. NCBI lineage: Bacteria > Pseudomonadati > Pseudomonadota > Alphaproteobacteria > Hyphomicrobiales > Phyllobacteriaceae > Mesorhizobium > Mesorhizobium sp. C372A. Next base: position 1,094,404 of record NZ_CP100475.1, read on the forward strand.
TCGGTCCCGCGGCTTCAGCGGTGGCGAGATTGTGGTAGCGCTCGGTCTTGCCGCCATTGATCGGGTAGTGATTGCCGCCGCCCATGTCGATGACATCGCCGAAGCCGGCAAAGCTTTCGCGGGTCAGCGGCCGCGCTGTGATGCGGGTCACCGCGCGCGACCGCCAATGCCCGCCCCGCCGAGCTTGGCGTGCCGGTTGACGTCCTTGTAAAGGAGATAGCGGAATTTGCCTGGGCCGCCCGCGTAGCAGGCCTGCGGGCAGAAGGCGCGCAGCCACATGAAGTCGCCGGCCTCGACCTCGACCCAGTCCTGGTTGAGGCGGTAGACCGCCTTGCCTTCCAAGACATAGAGCCCGTGCTCCATGACATGCGTCTCGGCAAACGGGATGACGGCGCCAGGCTCGAGCGTAACGATGGTGACATGCATGTCGTGGCGCATGTCGGCTGGATCGACGAAACGGGTCGTCGCCCAGCGACCCTCGGTGCCGGGCATCGGCGTCGGCGCCATTTGCTGGTCACTGCTGAACAGGACTTCCGGCGCGTCGATGCCGTCGACGGCCTCATAGGCCTTCCTGATCCAGTGGAAGCGTACGGCGTCGCGACCTTCGTTGCGCACCGTCCAGCCGCTGTCCGGCGGCAGGAAGGCAAAACCGCCGGCTTGCAGCACGTGCTTCTTGCCGGCCAGCGAAACGGTCAACTCGCCCTCAACCACGAACAGCACGCCCTCGGCGCCGGCGTCCGGCTCGGGCCGGTCGCTGCCGCCGCCGGGCAGGACCTCGATGATGTACTGCGAAAATGTCTCGGCGAAACCCGACAGCGGCCTGGCGATGATCCAGGCCCTGGTCTCGTCCCAGAACGGCAGGGGGCTGGTGACGATGTCCTGCATCACTCCCTTCGGTATGACGGCATAGGCCTCGGTGAAGACGGCGCGGCCGGTCAAAAGCTCATTTTGGCCGGGATGGCCCCCATGCGGTGCATAATAGGTTTTCTGGTCAGTCTTGATCATATCCATTGGGTCCTGACCCCTCAGTCATTTCATTAGAGCGGGAGCATGTCTTTCAGGCGGAGCAGCGCGATGCGCTCGACCTGTTTGCAGGCGGTATCGAGTTCTACGCCACGGCTGTTGCCGATGCGCGCCTCGAACTCGGCGAGGATCTCCTCCTTGGTCTTGCCCCGCACCGCGATGATGAAGGGAAAGCCGAAGGTGGTGACGTAGGCGGCGTTGAGCTTGGAAAACAGCTCGCGCTCCTTGTCGGTCAGCGCGTCGAGGCCGGCGGAGGCCTGCTCGCGTGTGGATTCCGCAGTGAGGCGTCTCGCTTCGGCCAGTTTGCCAGCGAGATCGGGATGGGCGTTGAGGACGCCGATCCGCTCGGTTTCGCTGGCGGCGCGGAAGACGCGGCAGAGCGCATTGTGCAGGCCGCCGGCGCTGTCATGCGCCGGCCCAAGCTCCAGCTCATAGGCACGTTCGGCGATCCAGGGCGAATGTTCGAACACGCCGCCGAAAGTGTCGACGAAGGTCTCGAACGCCATCTTCGACGGCTTGAGCGCCGCCGGCTGGTAAGGGTGGTTCTCCTGCCAGTGCCTGGCGATATCGATGCGCCGTGCCAGCCAGACCTTGTCGTGCGATCTGACATAGTCGACGAAGCGCTTCAGCGCCGCCACCCGCCCGGGACGTCCGACGAGGCGGCAATGCAGGCCGATATTCATCATCCGCGGCCGGCCCGCTTTGCCCTCGGCATAGAGCGTGTCGAAACTGTCCTTCAAATAGGCGAAGAACTGGTCGCCGGAATTGAATCCCTGCGGCGTGGCGAAACGCATGTCGTTGGCATCGAGCGTGTAGGGGATGACGAGTTGCGCGCCGCCGCTGTGCTCGAACCAGTAGGGCAGTTCGTCGTCATAAGTGTCCGACACATAGTCGAAGCCGCCCTCTTCGGCCACCAACCGCACCGTATTGACCGAGGTGCGGCCGGTGTACCAGCCGGTCGGCCGTTGGCCCGTCACCTCGTAGTGCAGCTTGATCGCCGCTTCGAGGTCGCGGCGCTCGTCCTCGGCGCTGTGGTCGCGGTAGTCGATCCATTTCAGCCCGTGCGAGGCCATTTCCCAGCCGGCCTCCTGCATCGCCGCAACCTGGTCGGGCGACCGGGCTAATGCTGAGGCGACCCCGTAGCAGGTCACCGGCACTTGCGCCTCGCTGAACAGGCGCAGCAGCCGCCAGAAGCCTGCCCGCGCGCCATATTCGTAGATCGATTCCATGTTCCAGTGGCGCTGGCCGACCCAGGGCGCGGCGCCGACGATTTCCGACAGGAAGGCTTCCGAGGCCTTGTCGCCGTGCAGCACGCAGTTCTCGCCGCCTTCCTCGTAGTTGACGACGAATTGGACGGCCACATGCGCACCGCCCGGCCATTTCGGATCCGGCGGATTGGCTCCGTAGCCGCGCATGTCTCTAGAGTAACGCATTGCCCCTCCCCGCCGGACGCTGCCGGAAGTTGTGATCAGGATAGTCGAAAGGGTTGCTCGCGCATTCCCCCGAAATTTTTGAAAGTGTTTTTGTGCCACTCCGCTCGACCGGGCCTTATGCATCGCCTTTAATTGGCGCACAATTCACTGCTTTGTTCGGCTGTATCGGAAATGGGAGGCGCCAGTGGCAGAAACGTCGAAAGCCGATGGCGGACGTCTGACGACGCATGTGCTCGACACTGCGACCGGCAAGCCGGCGGCGGGCCTGTCGATCGCGCTTTATCATCTTGAGAGCGACGCGCGGATACATTTGAAGACCGTCGTCACAAATGCCGACGGCCGCTGCGATGCGCCGCTGCTGGCAGGAGCGGAATTCCGCCTTGGCGAATACGAACTGGTGTTCGCCGCCGGTGACTATCTACGCGGCCAGGGCACCAAACTGCCGGAACCGGCCTTCCTCGACAGTGTGCCGATCCGCTTCGGCATGGCGGAATCCGTCCATTATCACGTGCCGTTGCTTATCTCTCCTTATGGCTACTCGACCTACAGGGGGAGCTGACGCATGGCCAAGATCACCATACGCAACGAGATCCGCTTCATCCTCAATGGCAGGGATGTCGCGCTGTCGTCGGTGGCGCCCGACGCGACCTTGCTCGACTGGTTGCGGCTCGACCGCTCGCTGCGCGGCACCAAGGAAGGCTGCGCCGAGGGCGATTGCGGCGCCTGCACGGTGCTGGTCGGAAAATTGTCCGCCGGCAAGCTGGTTTATGAAAGCGTCAATGCCTGCATCCGCTTCCTGGGATCGCTCGACGGCACCCATGTCGTCACCGTCGAGCATCTGCGCGGCGCGCCTGGCCAATTGCATCCGGTGCAGCAGGCGATGGTCGATTTCCACGGTTCGCAATGCGGCTTCTGCACGCCGGGCTTCGTCATGTCGCTCTACGGCCTGTGGATGAAGTCGCCGGACCCGTCGAATGCCGCGATCGAAAAGGCCTTGCAAGGCAATCTTTGCCGCTGCACCGGCTACGAGGCAATCATGCGCGCCGCGCGTGCCATCTCCAGCTACGGCAAGGCGGCGAAGGATCCGCTGGCGGCCGAGCGCAAGGCGATCACCGCCAGGCTCGAGGCTATGCATGACGGTGCCCGCGTCGAAATCGGCGCCGGCAAGCAGCGGCTGGTTGTGCCGGCTGACGTCGACGATTTCGCCGCTGTACTGGACAAGGAACCCGGCGCCACTGTTGTCGCCGGCTCGACCGACGTCGGCCTGTGGGTCACCAAGCACATGCGCGACATCTCACCGGTAGTCTTCATCGGCAATCTCGAGGGGCTGTGCGCGATCTCCGAAGAAAATGATGTCATCACCATCGGCGCCGGCGTCACCTACACCGACGCCTTCGCGACACTGGCCAAGCGCATCCCCGCGCTCGGGCCATTGTTCGACCGCATCGGCGGCGAACAGGTACGAAACATGGGCACCATCGGCGGCAACATCGCCAATGGCTCGCCGATCGGCGACACGCCGCCGCCCCTGATCGCGCTGGGTGCGCAACTGACGCTGCGCCGCGGCAAGAAGCGGCGCACCATCGCGCTCGAGGATTTCTTCATCGCCTATGGCAAGCAGGACCGGCAGCCAGGCGAATTCGTCGAGGCCGTGCACGTTCCCGTGCCGGCCAAGGGCACGAAGTTTGCCGTCTACAAGATCACCAAGCGCCGCGACGAGGACATCACCGCAGCCCTTGGCGCCTTTTTCCTCGACTTGGCCAAGGACGGAACCGTGGCCGATATATGCATCGCCTATGGCGGCATGGCGGCCACCCCGAAGCGGGCTTTCGGTGTCGAAAAAGCGCTGCTCGGCAAGCCGTGGACGGAGACAACGGTGGAAGCGGCCATGGCTGAATATGCCGGCGATTTCACCCCGCTGACCGATATGCGGGCATCGGCCGAATACCGGGCGCTGGCGGCCAGGAACCTGCTGCTGCGCTTTTTTGCCGAAACCAGCGGCAGCAAGGCGCCGTTCCAGGTGTCACGCAACGAGGCGGCCTGATGAACAAGCACGCCTCTCCAGATCTCAAGGCGCAGAAGATTTCCGGTGGCGTCGCCGCCGACCAGCGCCACGATTCCGCGCACAAGCATGTCAGCGGCAGCGCGGTCTATATCGACGATATGCCGGAACCGGCGGGCATGCTGCATGGCTGCCTCGGCCTGTCCACGGCGACGCATGCGACGATCAGCAAAATGGATCTGTCGGCGGTGCGCGCGGCGCCGGGCGTCGTCGATGTGCTGACGGCCAAGGACGTTCCGGGCGAAAATGACATTTCGCCGACCGGTCGACACGACGAGCCGGTGCTGGCCGACGACAAGGTGCAGTTTTATGGTCAGCCGATCTTCTGCGTTATTGCCAAGACGCGCGAACAGGCGCGCCGCGCCACCCGGCTGGCCAAGGTCGAATACAGTCCATTGCCTTTCGTCACCGACATTGGCGATCTCGACCCCCGCAAGGACAAGCTGGTCACGCCGCCGCTCACGCTGAAGCGTGGCGATGCCGCTGCCGCGATCAAGGCGGCGCCGCGCCGGCTGAAGGGCAAGATGCGCATCGGCGGCCAAGAGCATTTCTATCTCGAAGGCCATATCGCAGTGGCCATTCCTGGCGAGGACCAGGACGTCACCATCTATTCCTCGACCCAGCATCCGAGCGAAGTCCAGCATATGGTCAGCCATGCGCTGGGCGTGCCGAGCAACGCCATCACAGTGGAAATCCGCCGCATGGGTGGCGGCTTCGGCGGGAAGGAGACGCAAGGCAACCAGTTTGCGGCATTGGCTGCGATCGCCGCCAAGAAACAACATCGCGCGGTCAAGATCCGGCCCGACCGTGACGACGACATGATTGCCACCGGCAAGCGCCATGACTTCCTCGTCGACTACGAAGTAGGTTTCGACGACGCCGGCAACATTCTTGGCGTCGACTTCATGTTCGCGGCGCGTTGCGGCTTTTCATCGGACCTGTCCGGCCCGGTCACCGACCGCGCGCTGTTCCATTGCGACAACACCTATTTCTGGCCGGCGGTGCATGCGCAATCGGCGCCGCTTTACACCAACACCGTGTCGAACACGGCGTTTCGCGGCTTCGGCGGCCCGCAGGGCATGGTCGGCGCCGAACGGGTCATCGACGAGGTTGCCTTTGCCGTCGGCAAGGACCCGCTCGAAATCCGCAAGCAGAATTTTTATGGCACCAGTGGTGATAAAGACGGGGGCCGCAACGTCACCCCTTATCACCAGACGGTCGAGGACAACATCATCCACCGCATCGTCGCCGAGCTGGAGGCGAGCGCCGACTATGCGGGGCGCCGCCGCATCATCCAGGCCTTCAACGCCAACAGCCGCTTCATCAAGCGCGGCCTGGCGCTGACGCCGGTCAAATTCGGCATCTCTTTCACGGCCACCCACTACAACCAGGCCGGCGCGCTGGTGCATGTCTACACCGATGGTTCGGTGCATCTGAATCACGGCGGCACCGAGATGGGGCAAGGCCTCTACGTCAAGGTGGCGCAGGTGGTGGCAGAAGAGTTCCAGATCGACCTCGACCAGGTCAAGATCACCGCGACGACCACCGGCAAGGTGCCCAACACTTCGGCCACCGCGGCGTCGTCCGGCACCGACCTCAACGGCATGGCGGCGCAGAACGGCGCCCGCCAGATCAAGGAACGGCTGACCGACTTCGCCGCCGAAAAATACCAGGTGCCGCGCGAGCAGGTGCTTTTCCTGCCCAACCGGGTGCGCATCGGCAACCAGGAGATCGCCTTCACCGACCTCGTCAAGCAGGCCTATATGGCCCGCATCCAACTGTCGGCGGCGGGTTTTTACAAGACGCCGAAAATCCACTGGAACCGTGACAAGGGCGAGGGCCGTCCGTTCTATTATTTCGCCTATGGCGCCTCGTGCTCGGAAGTCTCGGTCGACACGCTGACCGGCGAATATGTCGTCGAGCGCACCGACATATTGCATGAAACCGGCCGCTCGCTGAACCGCGCCATCGATCTCGGCCAGATCGAGGGCGGCTTCATCCAGGGCATGGGCTGGCTGACGACGGAGGAGCTGTGGTGGGACGACAAGGGCCGGCTGCGCACGCATGCGCCGTCGACCTATAAGATCCCGCTCGCGTCCGACCGGCCGAAGATATTCAACGTCACGCTGGCCGACTGGCCGGAGGCCAACGAGCCGACGGTGCACCGTTCCAAGGCGGTCGGCGAACCGCCCTTCCCGCTCGGCATGTCTGTGCTGCATGCGCTGTCGGACGCGGTGGCAAGTGTGGCCGATCATAAGGTCTGTCCGCGTCTCGACGCTCCTGCAACACCAGAACGGGTGCTGATGGCGATCGAACGGCTGAAGGGTGAAGCCAAGAATAGCGCCTGACTCTGACCTGGATTCTGGCAAAACGTGCAATTCAGACTGAAAAACCCTATATTTCCCGTACGGGAATGCGAAATATGAAGTCGAAAGTGCAAAGCCTCAGAGCTTTTCTCGCCAGCGCCGGCCGGCTTGCTCTGGTCGAAGTGGCCGACACCAAAGGCTCGACCCCGCGCGAGAAGGGCGCCTTCATGCTCGTCTCGCAGGCGGCGACTTTTGGCACGATCGGCGGCGGTCAGCTCGAGTACATCGCGATCGACAAGGCGAGGCAGATGGTGGGGTCTTCACCCTCCCCCTTGGGGGGAGGGTCGGCCGGCGAAGCCGGCCGGGGTGGGGGTGCGGACGATCGTGCCAAGCCACCCCCACCCCGTTTCGCTGACGCCGCCACACGGCGTCCGCTCACCGACCCTCCCCACAAGGGGGAGGGTAAAGAAGCCCGCATTGGCTTCGACGAAGTCTGCGCCACGCTGGACGTGCCGCTAGGCCCCGAGATCGGCCAGTGCTGCGGCGGGCGCGTCGAAGTCTTGATCCGTATCGTCGATGCCGCGCTTACAGCCGAGCTGATCGCGGCCGCAGAAGCCGAGGAAGCCCACCTGCCGCATGTCTATATCTTCGGCGGCGGCCATGTCGGCCAGGCGCTGGCCGCGACGGTTGCACTTCTTCCCGTGCATGGCGTCGTCATTGAGACGCGGGTCGAAGCGCTGGAAGGTATGCCGGAGACGGTCGAGAGGCGGCTGACGCCGATGCCCGAGGCCGAGGTTCGAAACGCTCCCGCCGGCACCGCCTTCGCCGTCCTCACCCACGACCATGCGCTGGATTTCCTCATCGTCGCCGAGGCGCTGAAGCGCGACGACGCGGCCTATGTCGGCATGATCGGCTCGAAAACCAAGAGAGCGACGTTCACGAACTGGTTCCTGAAATCGGCGGATGGCACGGAGGCTGAGTTGGCCCGCCTCGTCTCCCCGATCGGCGGCGACGCCGTCAGGGACAAGCGCCCGCCGGTGATCGCGGCGCTCGCTGCAGCCGAGATCGTGACGGCACTGGTCGTTCACAACACCGCGCCGAATGCCGACCATGAAGTCCAGCACAAGATGATGGCCGGCTAAGCTTCGGCGCGGCTAAGCAGGCCGCTTCAGGCCAAGATGATCTCGCAAGGTGCTGCCTTCGTATTCCCGACGGATCAGTCCGCGCCGCTGCAGTTCCGGCACCACCAGCGTGGCAAAGGCATCGAGCTCGCCGGGGAAGTATGACGGCATGACGTTGAAGCCGTCCGCGCCGCCGCCCTCGAACCGCGCCTGCAATTCGTCAGCGATCTGCGCCGGCGTGCCGACGATACGCCAATGGCCACGTGCGCCGGCGAAATGGCGCGCAAGCTGGCGGATCGACAGGCCGTCGCGGCGCGATTGTTCGATGACCAGCGCCTGGCGGCTTTTCATGCCCTCGGTCTCCGGCAGCTCGGGCATCGGTCCGTCGATCGGATAGCTCCCGAGATCGGAGATGCTGAGATAGCTGGACAGCAGCGCCACGCCGACATCGTCAGGGATCAGCGCCTGCAATTCCTCCTGTTTCTCCCGCGCTTCGGCCTCGGTTTCCGCCACCACCGGGGAGACGCCGGGCATGATCTTGATGTCGTCGGGTTCCCGCCCATAGGCTGCCATACGGCCCTTGAGGTCGTCGTAAAAGGCCTTGGCTTCCTCGAGGGTCTGCGCCGCCGTGAACACCACGTCGGCCGTGCGTGCGGCAAGGTCGCGGCCGACATCCGAGGCGCCGGCCTGCACCATCACCGGCGCGCCCTGCGGCGAGCGCGGCAGGTCGAGCGGGTCGCGCACCGAAAAGCTCTGGCCGTTGTGACAGTGAAAGCCACTGCCTTGCCAAAGTCCCGATACCACCTCGGCGAATTCGCGCGCCCGCTCGTAGCGGTCGGCATGGGGTTTCAGGCCCGTCGCGCCGAAATTGGCGGCTTCGATGGGGCTGGCCGACGTCACCAGGTTCCAGCCAGCCCGGCCACCACTCAGATGATCGAGCGACAGAAAGGTGCGCGCCAGCCCATAGGGCTCGTTGTAGCTGGTCGAGGCCGTCGAAACGAGGCCGATGCGGCTGGTCTGGACGGCGAGCGCGGACAGCAGGCTGATCGGCTCGAAGCCGATCGAGCGTGAGGTCTGGCTGGCGATGCCGACATTGGCTTCGCGCAGGCCGGCGGCGTCCTCGCAGAACACCATGTCGAACTTCGCCGCTTCCGCCGTGCGCGCCAGCCGGATGTAATGATCGATGTCGATGCCTGCCGTGACATGCGCCTTGGGGTGACGCCAGGCGGCGATGTGGTGGCCCGTCGCCCACAGGAAGGCGCCAAGCTTCATCTGGCGGGTCATTGCGCTCCTCCGGCAAGTCTGAGATGCGAGCGCAAGGTGGTGCCGGGATAATCCGGGCGGACGAGGCTGCGGCGCTGCAATTCCGGCAGCACGCGGCCGATGAAACCGTCAATCGCGGCAGGCGGTATTGCGATGTTGAACCCGTCGCAGCTTTGCGAGCTGAACAATGTTTCGAGCGCGTTAGCAGCGACATCTGCGCCAACGTTCAGCAGCAGCTTGACCGCACCCGGATCGCGTCCGCAGGCCACAACGCGGCGCTTGAGATCGTCATGGCGCGCCTTGGCGTCCTCTGTGGGTCTGTCCAGCAGGACGACATCGGCGGTGCGGGCGGCGATATCCAGGTCGGCCTCGGACAGGCCGGACAGCACCAGCACCGGCGTATCCTGCGGCGAGCGCGCGACGTTCAGCGGCCCGCGCACGGAGAAAAATTCGCCTTTGTGGTCGAGCAGGTGCATTTTTTCGGGATCGTGGAAGCGGCCGCCGGCCTTGTCGAACAGCAGCGCGCCGGCATCCCAGCCCTGCCACAGGCGCTGAACGATGCCGATGTATTCCTGCGTGCGGCGGCGGAACACATCGTCGGAAAATCCATCCGGCCGGCTGAAATTGGCGGCTTCCCGTGGCGCCTGCGCCATGGTCGCGTGCCAGCCGGCGCGGCCATGGCTGATGATGTCGAGCGAAGCAAAACGGCGCGCCAGATTGTACGGCTGGTGAGCCACCGTCGAGGCTGCAGCGACAAGGCCGATCCGACTTGTCACCGTCGCCAGCGCCGCCAGCAAGGTCGTCGCTTCGAAAGAACTCGACCCGGCGCTGTTCGGCGCGGAATCATCGAGGACAATCATGTCCAGCCCCGCCGCTTCCGCTTGCTTGGCAAAGCCGGCCAGGTCGCTGAACCCGAGCGGCTGCCCGGAAGTAATGTTGAGCGAAACGGCAAGATGCATTGTGGCTTGCTGGTCAGTCGGCATGGGACCATCGATCATAGGGCGGCGTATGCGAACCTAAGGTCACCTGCTTGTAAGACAACCCTGGCGACTGGGCCAACAGCCCCTCACTTGCCGGCCAGCAAATCCTTGATCAGCCGCTGGCAACGCTCGGCCATGAAGTCGAGCAACAGCCGCACCTTCGGGTCCTGCAGCTTCTTGTGCGGATAGACGGCGGCGAACTGCACCGGCGTTGGCGGCGTGCTGGCCAGGATGACCTGCAGCCGCCGGTCGCGGATGAAGGGTTCGACCTCGAAGCGCGGCTTGTTGATGATGCCGCGGCCCGACAGCGCCCAGCCGGTCAGCACATCGCCATCGTCGGTGTCGTAGGGGCCGTGCACCTCGAATTTCTGCGGGCCGGACGGCGTCTGCAGCGTCCAGACATATTCGCGCGCCCCGGAATAGCGCAGCATCAGGCAGTCGTGCTTCTTGCCGATCAGCTCCTGTGGCTCCACCGGCTCGCCGCGCGCTTCGAGATATTTCGGTGCCGCCACCAGCACGCGTTCACATTCCATGATGCCGCGCATCCGCAGGCTGGAATCCTCAATGATGCCGAGCTTGAAGGCGACGTCGATGCCTTCCTTCATGATGTCGATATTGTGGTCGGAGAGCCTCAGCCGCACCTCGATATCGGGGTATTTGTCGTGGAAATCCGGAATGCCCGACGCAACCAGCCGCCGTCCAAGGCCGAGCGGGGCGGTCACCTTGATGGTGCCGCGCGGCTGGCCGGAAAGAGCCGAGACCGCGGCTTCCGCCTCGGTGATCGCCTCCAGCACCTGCTTGGCGCCGGAGTAGAACACCGTGCCATGCTCCGTCGGCATCAATTGCCGTGTGGTGCGGTTGAACAGCCGCACGCCGAGGTGTTTTTCCAGCTCCTTGATGCGGTTGGAGGCGACCGCCGGCGAAATGCGCATGTCGCGGCCCGCCGCCGACAGATTGCCAAGCTCGACGACGCGGACGAAGACGGCGATGTTGTCGAGATAGGCCATGCGGGTCGTGGCTTTCATGCAGTTGCGTGGGATCAGCTTAGTATTTTCCATTTTTTTTTGAAAGTCATCGTACACCTCGCCTCTTTTCGTTTGCGCCCGACACCGTAAAGTCAGCCGATCGGCAGGGACGGTTTCACATGATGGATTTCGCAATTTTCTGGGACTGGCTGAGTTTCGCCGTGCGCTGGCTGCACGTCGTCACCGGCATCGCCTGGATCGGCTCGTCCTTCTACTTCGTCGCGCTCGATCTTGGGCTGCGCCAACGCCCCGGCATGCCCGTCGGCGCCTTCGGCGAGGAGTGGCAGGTGCATGGCGGCGGCTTCTATCACATCCAGAAATATCTGGTGGCGCCGGCCGAAATGCCCGAACATCTGACCTGGTTCAAATGGGAATCCTACGCCACCTGGCTGTCCGGCTTCGCCATGCTGTGCGTGGTTTATTATGCCGGCGCCGACCTGTTCCTGATCGATCCCAACGTGCTGCCGATGTCGGTGCCGGTCGGCATCCTGCTGTCTATGGCCACGATCGGCGTTGGCTGGGTGGTCTACGATCTGCTCTGCCGCTCGCCGCTCGGCAAAAGCGATACCGGCCTGATGCTGGTGCTCTATGGCGTGCTGGTGTTCATCGCCTGGGGGCTGACGCATCTGTTTACCGGCCGCGCCGCCTTCCTGCATCTCGGCGCCATCACCGCCACGATCATGTCGGCCAATGTCTTCATGGTGATCATTCCAAACCAGAAGATCGTCGTCGCCGACCTCATCGCCGGCCGCAAGCCCGACCCGAAATACGGCAAGATCGCCAAGCAGCGCTCGTTGCACAACAACTACCTGACCCTGCCCGTGCTGTTCCTGATGCTGTCGAACCACTATCCGCTGGCGTTCGCAACGGAGTTCAACTGGGTCATCGCCTCGCTGGTGTTCATCATCGGCGTCTTGATCCGGCACTATTTCAACACCGTGCACAAGCGCGCCGGAAACCCGCACTGGACCTGGATGGCGGCCGCCGTGCTGTTCATGATCATCATCTGGCTGTCGACAGCGCCGAAAGTGCTGACCGGCGAACCGAAGGCTTCCGCCGCGGCCGAGGTCTACATTGCGTCTTCGCATTTCCCGGCGGTGCGCGACACCGTGCTTGGCCGCTGCTCGATGTGCCATACGGCCGAGCCGGTCTATGAGGGCATCTACCACGCGCCGAAGGGCGTGATGCTCGACACGGACGCCGGCATTGCCGAGCATGCGCGCGAAATTTACCTGCAGGCCGGGCGCAGCCACGCCATGCCGCCAGCCAACGTCACCCAGATCAGCGACAAGGAGCGGGCGCTGCTGGTCGCCTGGTTCGAAGGCGCAGGGAAATAAGCATGACCTCCACACTTCTGCGCGGCCGCACGCTGAGCTTCTTGCGCTGGCCCGAAGCAATCGACGACCATGCCGCCTGGCGCTACAAGGAGGATGGCGGCCTGCTGATCCGCGACGGCAAGATCGTCGCCGTCGGCAGCTACACAGAGGTCGAAAAGCAGGCCGGCGAGGGTGCGAAAAAGATCGACCATCGGCCGCATCTGCTGCTGCCGGGCTTCATCGACGCGCATGTGCATTTCCCGCAGATGCAGGTCATCGCCTCCTATGGCGCCGAACTGCTGGATTGGCTGAACACCTACACCTTTCCGGAAGAGACCAAGTTCGCCAATGCCCAGCACGGCCGCCGCATCGCACGGCTGTTCCTGGACGAAATGGTACGCCATGGCACCACGACGGTCGCCGCCTATTGTTCGGTGCACAAGGCCTCCGCCGAAGCGTTCTTTGCCGAGTCGCACGATCGCAACATGCTCAACATTGCCGGCAAGGTGATGATGGACCGCAATGCGCCGGCTGGCGTGCTCGACACGCCGCAATCCGGCTATGACGACACCAAGGCGCTGATTGCGGAATGGCACGGCAAGGGGCGCCAGCTTTATGCGATCACGCCGCGCTTCGCCATCACTTCGTCGCCCGAACAGCTGGAGATGTCCGGCGCGCTCTGCCGCGAACACCCCGATCTGCACATGCAGACGCATCTGTCGGAAAACCACGCCGAGATCGCCTTCACGCAACAGCTCTATCCGCAGGCGCGCGACTATACGGATGTCTATGAGCAGTACGGGTTGCTGGGCAAAAAGGGCCTGTTCGGTCACTGCATCCATCTCAGCGAACGCGAGGCGGATGCGCTGTCGGATAGCGGTTCGGTGGCTGTGTTCTGTCCGACCTCGAACCTGTTCCTCGGCTCCGGCCTGTTCGACTACCAGCGCTTCCGCCGTCGCGAGAAGCCGCTCAGGATCGCCGCCGCCACCGACGTCGGCGGCGGCACCAACTACTCCATGCTGCGCACCATGGACGAAGGCTACAAGGTGATCGCGCTGAATGGCGAGAAGCTGAACCCGTTCCAGTCCTTCTGGCAATTAACGCGCGGCAATGCCGAAGCGCTGTCGGTGGTGGAGAAGGTCGGCACGCTGGATCAAGGCACCGACGCCGACATCACCGTGCTCGACGCCCGCGCCACGCCGGCGATGCGGCTGAGGATGGAGACTGTGGAGACGCTGGCGGAGGAGCTGTTCCTGCTGCAGACATTGGGCGACGACCGCGCGGTGCGCGAGGTCTATGTTGCGGGGCGGCCGGCCAAGATCGATATGATCGTGGGGTAGGACCCATCATCCGCGCGGGACAAGATGATGATTCCGCCTGGTTGCCAAGTGGTTCCCCCACTCCGTCGCCGCTTCGCGGCGCCAACTCTCCCCCTCCGGAGGGAGAGGAAGGGAGCCTTTGCTTCGGAGGACGGGCGCCGGTTCGGACAGCTTGGCGCCCTTCCTCTACCCCGTCGATCGGGGGAGAGGTGTCGAGAGAAGCTCGACGGAGTGGGGGGCGACCCTGGCGGGGCAAGACCACCACCGCGACGAGACCTTGACCGGGCGGAGCTTGTCGTACACACGATTTGTGACTGACTTCGGAGAACAAAATGGCCGCTGCCGACGACATCGCTCTGATCCAGAAACAGGAAGAGACACTGGTCTTCCCGGCCTTCGACGAGGCCGTCGCGTTCAAGATCGGCGCGGCGATCCGAGAGCGGGCGCTGGCCGAAAAGCTGCCCATCATTGTCGATATCAGGCTGTGGGATCGGCCGCTGTTCTATGCCGCGCTGCCGGGTTCGAACGCCTCCAACCCCGATTGGGCTCGACGCAAGATCAATGTGGTCAAGCGCTACCTCAGGAGCACCTATCGCCTGGTGCTGGAACAGCAGCGACCGGACCGCACCTTCAAGGTCGGCGAGGGGCTGGATATTGCTGATTACGTACTGGCCGGCGGCGGGTTTCCGGTGACTGTAAAGGGGGCTGGCGTGATCGGCGTCATCGCCGTCTCCGGCCTGCCGGAACGCCAGGACCACGGCGTCGTCGTCGATGCACTGTGCGATCATCTCGGCGTTGATCGGACACAATTGGCGCTGCCGCCGGAAGATAAATCGTGACGCTAGCGCTGCCCCTCATCCGCCTGCCGGCACCTTCTCCCCGTATAGTGACGGGGAGAAGAGAAGCACCCCAACGCCGGCGAACCCCTCTCCCCGTCTCTATACGGGGAGAGGGTAAGGGTGAGGGGCGGCGCCGGCTTTTCGGAAGCTCGCAAACCGCGGATGGCGGCCAATTATGACCGTGCTCGACCCAAAATCCTTTCTCATCTCGATCTTCAATGCCGCTGTTGCCGCTGCCGATCCGGAACGAACGATCAGGGATCACCTTCCGGCCAAGCCGAAGGGCCGCACCATCGTCATCGGCGCCGGCAAGGGCTCGGCGCAGATGGCGGCCGCGTTCGAGAAGGTGTGGGATGGCCCAATCGAAGGGCTGGTCGTCACCCGCTACGGCTATGGCGCCAGATGCGAGCGCATCGAAATCATCGAGGCGGCACATCCGGTACCGGACGCTGCCGGTCTTGAGGCGTCGCGGCGCCTGCTCGAAAAGGTGCAAGGGCTGACTGCGGACGACCTGGTAGTAGCGCTGATATCGGGCGGAGGATCGGCGCTGCTGCCGTCGCCTGCCGCCGGCCTGACGCTCGCCGACGAAATCGCCGTCAACGAGGCGCTGCTCGCCTCCGGCGCGCCGATCGCGGCCATGAACACCATCCGCAAGCATGTCTCAACCATCAAGGGCGGCCGGCTGGCAGCTGCCGCCTGGCCGGCCAAACTGGTATCACTGGTTGTCTCTGACATTCCCGGCGACAACCCGGCCCTGGTGGCCTCCGGCCCGACCGTGCCCGACTCCGGCAACCGCGCCGATGCGCTGGCCTCGATAGCGGCCTATGGCATGAAGCTGCCCGACGCCGTCATGGCGCACATCAACTCGCCAGAGGCCGATGCGTCAGATCCGGATGACCAGCGCTTTTCACGCAATGAAGTGCACCTGATCGCCTCGGCTGGCGTATCGCTGGAAGCGGCAGCCGCTGAGGCAAAACGGCAAAGCATCGAAGCCGTCATCCTCTCCGATTCCATCGAGGGCGAGGCGCGCGAGGTCGGTGGCGTGCATGCAGCCATTGCGCGCGAAGTGGCGAGGCGCAACCGGCCGTTCCAAAAGCCGGTGCTGATCCTGTCCGGCGGCGAGACGACCGTGACTTTGCGGGCCCCTGTTGACGGAAAAAGGGGCAAGGGCGGCCGCAACTCCGAATTCCTGCTCGCCTTTGCCATCGGCATCAGCGGCGCGGAAGGTATTCATGCACTGGCCGCCGATACCGACGGCATCGATGGCTCGGAAGACAATGCCGGCGCCTTTGCCGATGGCTCAACTGTCTCGCGCATGCGTGCCGCCGGCATCGACACCAAGGCGATGCTGGCCGGCAACAATGCCTGGACGGCGTTCAACGCGATCGGCGATCTGTTCGTGCCGGGGCCGACGGGTACGAATGTGAATGATCTGAGGGCAATCCTAATCAGTTAATTCGGCCGTGGCGGCCGAAGTTTCCAACGTTGGATTCACGACCGTAGGTGATTGGCTGAAGCCACTCAGCTTCGTCATCCGTGGGCGAAGCAGGAGCGAAGCTCCGTCGCGAAGCCCCGGGTCCATTCCGTGATGTTAGCCGTCGAGCGCAGCGGAGCAGAATTCTGCACCGTAGCAGCGTCCAAACGTCGCGGCATGAATCCTCGGGTCTGCGCTGCGTCGCTTCCCTCCTTGCTCCGCCCGTGGATGACGATGTCGCTGAGGCTTTCGCTCATCTCACGACCCATAAGCCGCTTCACCTCTCTCATATCGCTGAGAAACCGCTCGCGCTCTGCCTCCTTGTCCGCCGGCTCATGAATACGCAGGATGAAGGAAGGATGGATGGTGATGAACACGCGCAAACCGTCCTCGCGCTCGATCACCTGGCCGCGCATTTTCGTCACAGCAATGGCCTTGCCCAGCAGCGACAACGCCGCCGTTGCCCCAAGCGCCACGGCGAGGTCCGGCTTGAGCAGCTCAAGCTCCCGGCCGATCCACCAGCGGCAGGCCTGGACTTCGCCGGTATTTGGCTTCGAGTGGATGCGGCGCTTGCCGCGCGGCTCGAACTTGAAGTGCTTGACGGCGTTGGTGACGTAGACTTTTTGCCGGTCGACGCCTGCGTCATCGAGAATTGCATCGAACACTTTGCCCGCTGGCCCGATAAAAGGTTTGCCGGCGAGATCTTCCTGATCGCCAGGTTGTTCGCCGGCGAAGACCACTTTGGCGTCATCCGGCCCCTCGCCGAACACGGTCTGTGTCGCGTCGCGCCAGAGCGGGCAGCGACGACAACCCTTTGCAGCCTCGCGCAAATCGGAAATCGTCTTGGCATCGTCTTCATCCGGCGCCTCGGCCGGCTCGGGCTTCGGCCAATGTCTTGCCTGCAGCTTGGCGTGGTGCGGCGCCGGCGTTGTCGGCAGTCTGGCAATCATATCCCTGGCGGCCTCGTCCGCTCCTGCGATCAGATCTGGAATGAGCGAGGCCTCGGGAAGGTTCCGCCAATATTTCTTCGGCATCTCCTTCTGCATCGCCTTCACCTTGAGCCGCGCCGGGTTGAAGATGTTTTCGAAATAGGTCAGCCACAACGCCTCGGTGTCGTCCTGATCGGGTGCATCGCCCTTGGCCGCACCCGGCCCGATCGCCAGCCTTTCGCCGTTCCAGTCGGCGGAGGCATAGGGCGTCAGGATGGTCCAGCGCATGCCGGTGAACCGCCGGACGAAGAAATCCGCGTTGCGCTCGACAATGAAATGCTCCGGCTCGAACCAGGCGACGTAGCGCTCGTTCTCGCCGTCGCCGATCTTCCGGAAGCGTACGAAGGCATGCATCTTATGGCTGTCGCGCCGCACCGCCTTTTCCATGGCTTCGAGCCGCCTGGTGTCGGGATCGGATGCGATCGCCAGCAGTTTCGGCTCGGTGCGCAGGCGCCAAAGCATCCAGTAGAGAAAGGCAAACCGGCCGGGGTCGGAGTGGCAGAAGGCGGTTTCGGCATGGGCGATGAACTCGCGCGGGACGGTAAGCTGCGCGCCCTCTGGCACCGCCGGCAAGGCATCTTGAGGATCATTGGCGTCGGACCCGACACCCCAACTAATATCCTCAGGCCGGACCTCATTCAGCGCCAGACGCCGTGCCGCATCGCGCCAACCGGCGAAATCGGTCTGGCTCGCTAGCCGGACAGTGTATCGGGCAAGGTCGAGCTGAGCCGGCTGCATGGTCAAAACAGCGACAGTTGTTCGCAGGACTTTACGATCGTGTCGCGCAGGCCTGTCTTGTCGGTGAGTCCGCCCGGCGACCAGCCTTCGGCGATGATGAAGGGCCTCAGCTTGGCGATCGAATGGCAGATCCGTCCGACATCTTCCAGCCGCATGCGTCGGTGGCGGCGGGTTTCAAGGATCTTCGCCACCACCTTGGTGCCCAGACCCGGAACCCGCAGCAGCGCTTCGCGGTCGGCGCGGTTGATGTCGACGGGAAACCTCGCCCGATTGCGCAAAGCCCAGGCGAGCTTGGGGTCAATGGCGAGATCGAGCATGCCGTCGCTGCTGCCGGCGAGGATTTCCGGCTGCGAAAAGCCGTAGAAACGCATCAGCCAGTCGGCCTGATAGAGCCGGTGCTCGCGCATCAGCGGCGGTTTTTGCAGCGGCAGCGACGATGACGAATCCGGGATCGGGCTGAAGGCGGAATAATAGACGCGCCGCAGGTGATAGCTGCCATAGAGCCGCGCGCTGGTGTGCAAAATGCCGTCGTCGGATGTTTTGTCGGCGCCGACAATCATCTGCGTCGACTGACCTCCGGGCGCAAAGCGTTCGCGCTTCTTGGTCCTCAGCGTCGGCTCGGCTTTTTCCTCCATCTTCCGGCGCAGGTTCGCCATGGAAAGCCGGATCGTTTCCGGCTTCTTCTCCGGCGCCAGTTTCTTGACGCCCTCATCGGTCGGCAGTTCGACGTTGATAGACAGCCGATCGGCGTAGAGCCCGGCCTGCTCGACCAGTTCGGCCGAGCTTTCCGGAATGGTCTTCAGATGAATATAGCCGGAGAATTTTTCGTCCAGCCGCAGCCGCCGCGCCACTTCCACCATTTCGGCCATGGTCTCGTCCGGGGAGCGGATGACTCCTGAGGACAGGAAGAGGCCCTCGATGTAGTTGCGCCGGTAGAAATCCATGGTCAGCTTCACCACCTCGTCGATGCTAAAGCGGGCGCGGCGCACATTCGATGACGAGCGGTTGATGCAGTAGCTGCAATCGTAAATGCAGAAATTGGTGAGCAGGATTTTCAGGAGCGAAATGCAGCGGCCATCCGGCGCATAGGAATGGCAGATGCCCATGCCTTCTGTGGAGCCGATACCGCCGGATTGGAGCGAATCCTTCTTCGCCGAGCCGGACGAGGCGCAGGAAGCATCGTATTTGGCGGCGTCAGACAGGATTGCCAGCTTTTCACGGACGGTGGGTGCGCTCATCCGTTCATGATATGTTCTTGAAGGCTGCAGCGCCACGTCATTTGATGCAGGCGGCGAAAAAGTAATCGCCGCCTGATCGTCGGGCTAGCAGGACGACTGCCCGAGTTCCAGGCGGTCTCTCAGACCTCGTGGAGGTAGAGGTGGTAATCCAGCTCGCTGACGGTGCGGGCGACGCGCAGATACTCCGACTGCTTGATCGCCACGAAGGTGCGATGCAGATCCTCGCCAAGCGCCTCTTTCAGGAAGCTCGATGCCCGCGCCGCCTCGATCGCAGCGCGCCAGTCGACCGGCATGGTCGTGCGCGTGATGGCGGCTTCATAGCCATTCCCAGTGGTTTCGGGGCCGGGGTCGAGGCCTTCATCCAGACCCTTGATGATGCCGGCCAGCACCGTTGCCGCGATCAGGTAGGGATTGGCGTCGACACCCGACGGCCGGTGCTCGATGCGCCGGTTCTTGGCGTCGCCCGCCGGGATGCGCAGCGCCACCGAACGGTTGTTGACGCCCCAGGTCGGCGCCACCGGCGCATAGGATTGCGAGACGAAGCGCCGCCAGGAATTGGCGTGCGGCGCAAACACCAGCATCGATTCGGCCATGGTCTGGATCAGCCCGCCGAGCCCCTGCAGCAGCGGCAGCGACCAGCTTTCGCCGCCAGCCTCGGCAAAAACGTTGCGGCCGTTCTTGTCCTGCAACGAAACATGGAAATGCATGCCGGAGCCGGCGTATTTTTCGATCGGCTTGGCCATGAAGCAGGCGGTGACACCATGGCGGCGCGCCTGCGCCCGCACCAGCCGCTTCAACATGACGAGGTCGTCGGCCGCCCGCATGACATCCTTGCGATAGTTCAGCGTCAGCTCGTACTGGCCGGGCGCGTATTCGGAAATCACCGTTTCGGCCGGAATGCCTTGCGCCTTAGCCGCGGCATAGATGTCGGAAAACAGCGGCTCCATGCCGTGCAGATGGTCGACGGAATAGACTTCCGTCTTGGCCGAGCGGCGGCCGTCGAGCACGGCGTCCGCCGGCTTTACCTTGCCGTCGGCGTCACGCTCATTGGCAAGCAGGAAAAATTCGAGTTCGAAGGCGCCGGCGGGATAGAGGCCCTTGGCCGCCAAGATGTCGACCTGCCTGGCCAGCGCCAGCCGTGGGTCCGACGACATAGGCTGTCCCTCGAGATGGTACATCGCCATCAGCAACTGGCCGCGCGGCGGGTTCGTGCCGTAAAGCGGCACCAGCGTGCCGGGGATCGGCCATGCCCTGAGATCGCCGTCTCCAGTCGTCCAGATCAGCCCGGTTTCGTGCACATCCTCGCCGGTGATGTCGAGGCCGAGGATCGAGATCGGCATGTGGCGGCCGCCCTCGAAGATGCTTTTCAGCTCATGCCGGCGCACGATCTTGCCGCGGCCGACCCCGTTGGCGTCGGTCAAGACGATATCGAAGGCTTCGATTTCGGGATGGGCGTCGAGAAAGGCTTGCGCCTCGGCGGGCGTCGAGCCCGAAGGTGAAGTCATGATTAGTGTACTCGAGTTTGGCTTGGCAGCTTGTCTCATGCCGTCAGCCTTGCCGCAACCGTGGCGAAGGCGGTGATCAGCCGGTTGACCTGGGCGCCGGTGGTGGCCGGTGAGATCAGCATCATGTTGTGAAAGGGCGCGATCAGCACGCCCTGGTTGACCAGCGCGACATGGATAGCCGCCTCAAGCTCCGGCGCATGGGCAGTCTCGGCTTCGGCGCCGTTCCTGAGCGGGCCAGGGGCGCAGATGAACTCGACGCGGGCGCCGACGCGGGCGACATGCCAGGGCAGATTGTAGCGATCGATGACGCCGGTCAGCCCGGCATCGAGCCGCAGGGCGAGGCGATCCATCCGGGCATAATTCTCCTGCGTCATCACCTCTTCGAGCGTTGCGCGCATGGCTGCGAACTGCAGCGGGTTCGCCGACAGCGTCGTGCCCATGCCGGAATAGCCCGGCTCCTTGGTTCGATTGTAGTCGGCATAGCGCGAGGCGACCTCGTCGCTCATGCCCCACACGCTTGCCGGCACGCCGCCGGCGATCGGCTTGCCCAGCACGAACAGGTCGGGCTGTAGTCCGAATTTCCTGGTGTAGCCGCCGGGTCCAGTCGAAATCGTGTGCGTCTCGTCTATCAGAAGCAGCGTTCCGGCCGCGCGCGTCAGTTTGCGCAAGGCGTCGTGAAAACCCGGATCGGGCAGCACCATGCAGGAATTGGTCAGCACCGGCTCAGCAATGACGCAGGCGACATCCTTGTCCTTGAGCGCTGCTTGCAGCGCGGCGACATCGTTGAATTCAATGACCTTCGCCGTCTTGGTCAGGTCGCGAAACTCACCCGCCAGCCCCGGCCGATTCACGGGCTTGCCGTCGACCATCCGGACCATCGTCTCGTCGACCGAGCCGTGATAGCAGCCGTTGAAGACCAGTATCTTTTCGCGGCCGGTGACGGCGCGGGCGACGCGCAGCGCGAAGCGGTTGGCGTCGGTGGCGGTGGTGGCGATCTGCCAGAACGGCAGACCGAAGCGCTGTGTGAGCAGCGGCCCGATGGCCAGCGCATCTTCCGAAGGCAGCATATAGGTCAGGCCGCGCCCGGCCTGGCGGCGGATGGCGCGCGCCACCGGCGGCGGCGAATGGCCGAACATCGAGCCGGTGTCACCGAGGCAGAAATCGTCCAGCCTGTTGCCGTCGATATCCGTGATGGCGGCGCCCTTGGCGCTGTCGACCAGGATCGGGAATGGCGTCGGCCAGTCGTTCATCCAGTGTATCGGCACGCCGCCGAAGAAGCCTGGCAGGCCGTTCCCGACCTTGGCCTGCGATTTCGGCCGCGCCTTGCGGAAGGTGTTCGCCTCGCTTGTCCGCAATGCAGCGATGCGGTCACGGCTGATACCGCCGATGGACGCCTTTGAACTGTTCGTGCTGTGCATGAAATCCCTCTCGGCCGGCACACTACCCAATTGGCGACGGCAACCGCAATTGGCCGTGTTGGTGCGCTGCATTGGGTCAGCAGCAAGTTCGGCAGACTTGACCTACCGGCGCAGTCGGGCGCCAATGCGATCGGGTTTGTGGTTTGGGGAGAAAAATGCGGACGATCATCTGCGCTATTGCGCTACTCTTGTCGGCCGCTGCGGCTTCCGCATCGGGCGGCGTCTGGTGTTCCGTCGATGACAAAGCGGTGCAATTCGAGGTCGGCGCCG
The DNA here is from genome assembly GCF_030323245.1 of Mesorhizobium sp. C372A. Classification (NCBI taxonomy): domain Bacteria; kingdom Pseudomonadati; phylum Pseudomonadota; class Alphaproteobacteria; order Hyphomicrobiales; family Phyllobacteriaceae; genus Mesorhizobium; species Mesorhizobium sp. C372A. The sequence goes on from NZ_CP100475.1 coordinate 1,116,723, forward strand.
GGGTCACCAGAGGTATGGGCGGCCCGACCTTCAATTTTCGCGGCGATCTCGAGATACTTGGCCGGCCGGAAGGCGACAGTCTGCGCAAGACCGTCTTCGAGGATTCCGACCTCACCCAGTACTGGCTGGACGACAAGGAGTTGCGGCTGAACATCTACCACGAGCATCAGCTCGGAGATAAATTCAACTCTGTCGAACTGACGATCCTGACCAAGACCAGTGACGAGGGCGTCTATGGCGGCCGGTACACGCTTGCCGTCTACGACAACGCCGCCGACACGGAACAGGACGGCAAGCCGAAAGAATTGACCGGCAAGGTGTCGTGCGGAGCCGAATAGGTCACGCCGAGATATCGATGACGCCGCAGTCGCCGGCGGCACTGCCGAAGGCGACCCGGCGCTCTTCCTTGTCCCACATCATCGCGGTGATGGCGCCCATGCCTGGGCGGCGCAACAGCACCTCTTTGGCATCGGTAAAGCGCACCGCCATGACCATGCCGTCATCATAGCCGACGGCGACGACATCCTGGCTCGGATGGCAGGCAACCGATGTCACCATGGCGTTGCCGCGCGTGCCGAGCTCCAGCGGCGCCTTGCCCATCGGGCCGTCCTTGCCCGAAAACGGCCAGACGATCGCCGCCGGCGCGCCGGAACTCGCCAGCCACTTGCCCTTCACGCTCCACGACAGGCTTTTGACCTTGCCGGGATAGCCGGTCATGCGCATGTGCTTGCCGTCGGCGAGCTTCCAGCCATGCAGCGCGTTTTCCTGCATGGTGGTGACGAGGAAGGCGCCATCCGGCGAGAAGGTCACGCCGGTATGGGCGCCGGCCCATTCCAGCTCCACCGGTCTGCCCTCGGCGGCCGGGAAATGCAGCGTCGCGCCATTGTAGCGGGCGACGCCGAAGCGCATGCCCTTGGGGGAGAAGGCCAGCCCCTCGACCGAACGTGGATGGGCAAACTCTTTGGTCTTGCCGTCGGCAAAGCGCACGAACGCAGTCTTGCCCGTGGCATAGGCGATAGCGCCTTGCGGCCCGGCGGCAACGCTGGTGATCCACTTCTTGCCGACGCTGGCGAGTTCGCTGACATTGCCGCCGGCGGCAACGGCAAAAATCTTGCCGTCCTCGCCGCCGGTGATCAGGCGGTCGTTGGCGGCGTCATGGAACGTGGAGAGCAGGCCGTCATTGGCCTGAATTGTCTTGTGGCCGTTGTCGAGCCTATGAACTTTCCCATCGGCGAGCGCAAAATGCGGCACGTTGTCGAGGAAGACGGCGGCAAGGCAGTGAACTTCCAGGTCGAGGGGAGCAACTGTGGGCATCAGGACCATTCCAATGAAGCTGTCACCACTCCCGGGAAGCCACTGAGGCGGCCAGGCCTGGCGCCGACCTTCTCCCCTTGTGGGAGAAGGTGGATCGGCGCGCAGCGCCGAGACGGATGAGGGGTGTTGAACGGATCGCCGTCGGTGCCGAGCTGGAGCACCCCTCATCCGACCTCGCTTCGCGAGGCCACCTTCTCCCACAAGGGGAGAAGGAAGAGCGGGCAGCGCTAGCGCCATAGAGTCCGGAAATCAAGCCGCCTGGCAGGCGTCAAAGCTCTTCTTCAGCCGTTCGGCGTCAAGCTCGCGGCCGATGAACACCAGCCGGCTCTCATGCTTTTCGCCGTCTTTCCAGGCGCGCTGGTGGTCGCCTTCGATGATCATGTGCACGCCCTGGATGACATAGCGCTCGTCGTCGCCCTTGAGCGCGATGATGCCTTTCAGCCGCAGGATGTTGGGACCTTCCATCTGAGTGATCTTCTCGATCCACGGGAAGAATTTCTTCGGGTCCATCTCGCCGCCGCGCAGCGACACCGACTGCACGGTCACGTCATGGATGTCGGAGGGATGCGCGTGATCGTGATGATGATGGTCGTGATCATGGTCGTGGTGATCGTGCCTGTCATGGTCATGATGGTCGTGATCATGATCGTGCGCCTCGAGGAAATGCGGGTCGTTTTCCAATGCGCGCGACAGGTCGAAGGCGCCGCGGTCGAGCACTTCGGACAGCGCCACGCCGGCGCGCGTGGTGCGGTGGATCCTGGCCGCCGGGTTGATGGCGCGGATGGTGGCCTCGACCTTGGCCAGTTCTTCGGGCGTCACCAGGTCGGTCTTGTTGAGCACGACGACATCGGCGAAGGCGATCTGGTCCTCGGCTTCCTTGGAATCCTTCAACCTGAGCGGCAGGTGCTTGGCGTCGACCAGGGCCACGACAGCGTCGAGCTTGGTCTTGGAGCGCACGTCGTCGTCCATGAAGAAGGTCTGCGCCACCGGCACAGGATCGGCGAGGCCGGTGGTCTCGACGACGATGGCGTCGAAACGGCCGGGACGGCGCATCAGGCCTTCGACGACGCGGATCAGGTCGCCGCGCACCGTGCAGCAGACGCAGCCATTGTTCATTTCGTAGATCTCCTCATCGGATTCCACGATCAAATCGTTATCGATGCCGATCTCGCCGAATTCATTGACGATGACGGCGTAACGCTTGCCATGGTTTTCCGACAGGATGCGGTTGAGCAGCGTCGTCTTGCCGGCGCCGAGATAGCCGGTGAGAACGGTCACGGGGATTTGCGTCTGTGCTTCGCTCATATCTTGCCTCGAAATGGCTGGGCCACGGAATTGCGGGCCGCAAGAAGGGATTGTTGGCATATAGGATGTGTGCCGGCCTTTTGCACGAGGCAAACCGCTTGGGTGTTTGACCCAGGTTGACGAAGCGGGTGGGTAGACCGAGAGGCCGAGTGCGAGGGATGCCGACCATCAACGTGTCGCCGGGAACGCCTCTTCGTTGACCTGTGCTGAGCCGCGCCGCGTCAAACCGTTGCAATCGCCTTGGCGGAAACTCGTTTGTCATCTAACTGAAATAAACATCTGGCATCACCATTTCGAGCACCACAAATGCTTGCCGGCAAAGCTGTTTCGAAAGCCGGAATCTTTTTGATCGTCGATTGCCAACCGGCCGGCTGCGTCTATGCTGCACGCACCGGTACGGCCGAAGAGGGATCACCATGGCCAAGGCGGACAAGACTGCAACGATGAGCCGGCTGCATTCGGCGGCAAGGCTGGCAAGGACCGCGCTGGCGGCGCGGCTTCTGGCGCACGGCTTCTATGCCGGCCAGGACCAGATCATGCTGACGCTCGACCGCGAGGACGGCCAGACGCCCGGCAATCTCGCCGGCCGCCTGGGCGTGCGCCCGCCGACCATCACCAAGACCATAAACCGGCTGCAGGCCCAGGGCTTTTTGGAAAAGCGCGCCTCTTCCGCAGATGCACGCCAGGCGCATATCTTTCTCACCGACACCGGCCGCGAGATCATCCACGCCATCGAGAAGTCGGTGAAGAAGACCGAAAAGCAGGCCTTGAAGGGCCTCGACAAGAAAGAACAGAAGACGCTGTTCAAGCTGCTCGCCCGCATCGAGGCCAATTTGTCGAACGAGGAGCTGGTGCTCGTCGACGACGACGCCGACATCGACGACTGACCGGCACGGCGGCCGCGTGTCTTGAGCTAGGCCGTCACCGAAGGGCCGCGCACCAGGGTCGACCAGCGGCCGGGCGTCAGGCCGAATGCTTTCTTGAAATGCCTGTTGAAATGGCTCTGGTCGCTGAAGCCGGCGCCAACGGCAATCTCGGCCAGCGGCTCGCCCACCTCGATCATCCGTCTTGCCTTTTGCAGCCGGCGCATCAGCAGGAACCGATGCGGGCTGGTGGAATAGGTCGCGCGAAAATGGCGTGACAGCGCATAGCGGTCGAGCCCGGTGACGGCTTCCAGCTCATCGGAACGAACGGACCGCTCCGCATTCTCCTCGAGATAGCCGCGCGCCAGCGCTGCCGCACGTGAGGCCGACCTCCCCATCGGCTTTGCTTTCTGTCCCGCATGACGCCCCAGATGCTGCGCCAGCTCCGCAACGAAATCGGCGACGAACAGCTCGTCCAGTTCCTCATCGAGCGGCGACAGGGCCGAAAGCAGCGTGCCACGCAAGGCAGGATCGCTGACCACAGCATCCCTGACGAAAGGCAGCGGCGCGCCGTCGAGGCAGTCGAGCAGCAGTGACGGCTCCAGATAGAGGATCCGGTAGCGCAGACCATCCTCGGTCCCGGCGCCGCCATCGTGCACTTCGTCGGGATGCAGCACGATAACCTGGCCGGGCAGGCTGTGGTTGACAGTGCCCCTGTAGTGGAAGCGCTGCACACCGGAAAGCGTCACGCCGACGGCAAGCGTATCATGACGGTGCAGGTCGAAGGCGTTGCCATGGAAATGCGCCTCGATGCGCTCGATGCCAGCGGTAACAGGCGCCGAGACGATCCGGTCTTCATCCGCGCACGAACGTTCAAGACCCTGCGTCGCCTCACCGTCTAGATCGTGCGTCATCACCTATCCCTGCCCTTCATGGGCGTGCTCCGGAGTCCTCATTTTGGTGTTCGATACGAAATTTGCAATCGTGCTGCGGGACGATCTCGCCGTCTGGCAAAAGCTCAACGTCGCCGCCTTCCTGACCAGCGGCATCGTCGCGCAATTCCCCGCCATTATCGGCGAACCCTACCGCGACCGCGCCGGCAACCTTTACAATCCTCTGTCGATCCAGCCGGTCATCGTGCTTTCGGCCGATGGGCCGACGCTCAACTCCATCCACCGGAAGGCGCTGGAGCGGGGCGTGACGGGGTCAGCCTATGTCGAGGAGATGTTTGCCACCGGCTTCGATGCGGCCAACCGCGCGGTCTTCGCCGAGTTCGGGCCTGAGGACGCCAAGATCGTCGGCATCGCGCTGCGTGCCGACAAGAAACTCGTCGACAAGATCACCAAGGGCGCCCGCATGCACGCCTAATTCAGCAGGAAGCGTGTAACGGCGCTCATGAATTCAGTCGGCCGCTCGACGTTCAGCATATGGACGCCCGGAAGCAGTGTAAGCGTGGCGCCGGGGATGCTGGCTGCGATCGCCTCGCTGTGGCTTGCCAGCGTTACCTTGTCGTCTTCTCCACCGATCACCAGGGTGGGGGCGGTAATGAGGGAGACAGTCCGGCGCAGATCGCAATCGCGTACGGCGGCGAAGCATCCCGCGAGACCTTGGGGCGGCGTCGCCAGGACCATCGCGCGGAACGCGTCGACGGTTTCGTTTGGGCCGGCAAGCATCGAGGCGGGAAACCAGTTGTGCATGAACATGTCCGCGGCGGCCGACATGTTGCTCGCAGCAAGGACAGTCCTGATCTGCTCATCAAAGTAAGAAGCCGGCCCGAGATGTGGCGAGGTGTTGGAAAGGCTGAGACGCTCGATGCGGTCCGGGGCATGGATACCCAGCCACTGCCCTACGAAGCCGCCCAGCGACAGCCCGCAGAAATGCACGCGGGCGATCTGAAGCGCATCCAGCAGCTCAAGGACGTCGCGGCCCAGCCGATCGAGCGAATAGGCTCCGGCCGGAGCATCGGAACTGCCGTGGCCGCGCAGATCATAGCGCAGCACCCGGAAAGATCCGGCAAGTTCCGCTAGCTGCCGGTCCCACATATGCAGGTTCGTCGCAATGGAATTCGAGAGCACAAGCACAGGGCCGGCCCCCGCCAGCTGATAGGCGATCCGGCAGCCGTCGCCCGTCGTAAAATAAAGCGTGTCAGTCATCTGGTCCTCATCTCACCCTGGCGAAAGGAGTTCGATGCTCCCGCCGCCCTCTGAATGAGCCACCCTAGGCCTCGTAATTATCCAGGAAAATTACTATGATTGGACGATCTCAGTAGGTTTTTACGATAATGAATGGTCTGAAACTCCACGACTTACGGTGCTTTGACGCCGTGGCAAGCGAGGGCAGCTTCCAGGCGGCCGCCCTTGCCTTGAACCGATCGCATCCATCCGTCTTCGCCGCTGTCGCACGCCTCGAGCAGTTGCTCGGGCTCACACTTCTCGACCGCAGCGGATATCGGGTGGGGCTGACGGAGGCGGGCCGCGAGTTTCACGCGCGAGCGCAGCTGACATTGCGCGAGCTCGACCATCTGCGAACCTATGCGGGCCAGTTGGCGAGCGGCGAGGAGACGGTCCTGCGTGTCGTCATGGGTGATCTCTGCCCGCGACCGCAAATCCTGCGTATGCTCAGCGGCTTCTTTGCCGAACGCACCGGGACACGCCTGCACCTGGAGTACGAGGCGGTCGGCGGTCCGCTCGAACGGTTGATGGAAGGCTCGGCTGACCTCATCTTCCATCGCGCGGATCCTTCCGATCCGCATCTCGAGCGGATCGATCTCTGCGCGGTGCCCCTCGTGCCGGTGGTGGCGCCTGGGTTCCTTCCGTTCGCGCCTGGCCGCGAGATTGCGCCGGAGCAGATGCGGCCCTTCACCCAGTGCGTGATCCGCGACACGGCGCGGCGGCCATCGCCGGAGAGCTATTTCCTCATCGACGGTGCGCATCAGTGCTCGGCGCCGGATCATCTGATGAAGAAGGAACTGATCCTTCACGGACTGGCCTGGGGCCATCTGCCGGCATGGCTGATCGAGGACGAACTGCGGGATAGGAGGCTGATCTCGATCGCTGGTGCACATCTGCCCGGCCGGACGGAGATCTTGGCGGCGGTGCGCCGGCGCGACCGACCGCATGGACCCGTCGCCGAGGCGTTGTGGCTTCATCTCCAGGCGCAAGTGGCATCCGACGGCAAAGCACCGGGATGTCAGAACGTCGCAGCGGAACGCAAAGCGCCTTAGCTGGCATCGGATCGGCCTGCGCTGAACCTGTCTCAGACGCCTGTTGTGCCAGTCGCTTTTGGCTTGCCGGGCGCTGGAGATTGCCGCAAAGGTTAAGCGTTGATCCTCCCTGCCCGGCCTGACATTTGAACGTTCCCGCAAAAGCAGACGAAAGCGCAACGCCGCCCGCGGCGATGCTGTTCATGCTTTCCACCTATGTCTTTTTCACCTTTCTCGACACATCGAGCAAATATCTGGTCCTGGCCGGCGTCTCGGCGCTGATCGTCGCCTGGGCCCGCTTCACCGTCCATGTCCTGCTTGTCGGCGTCTTCCTGCGCGGCTGGCGCGAGCCGTCGCGCTTCCGCGCCAACAATTTGCCGGCCCACATCCTGCGCGGCGGTCTGCTGTTCGGCTCGACGATGTGCAACGTCATGGCGCTCAAAACGCTTCAACTGGCCGAGACCACCTCGATCTACTTCTTCGGGCCGATGGTGATCACCGCCCTTGCCGGGCCGCTGCTTGGTGAATGGGCCGGCTGGCGGCGCTGGCTGGCAATCCTGTCGGGCTTTGTCGGCGTGCTCGTCATTACAAGGCCGGGCATCGGCGTGTTCGGCATCGGCCATCTTTTCGCGCTCGGCTCGATGCTGTCGAACAGTTTTTACGTCATCATGACGCGGCGGATGTCAGCCAGCGAAACCTCGGAAAGCCTGATCCTGTTTTCGGCGCTGGCGCCGGCCGTGCTGCTTCTGCCGATGCTGCCGTTCTCGCATGGGCTGCCGCAGGATAGCTGGCACTGGTTCATCCTGGTGATGCTGGGCGTGTTCGGCGCCGGCGGCCACTGGCTGCTGGTGCAGGCCTACCGCCTGGCGACCACCACGGCGCTGGCGCCGTACCCCTATTCGCAGATGGTCTGGATGATCCTGTCCGGCTGGATCATCTTCCACCAGTTCCCCGACCGCTGGACGCTGGTGGGTGCTGCCATCATCGTCACCAGCGGCCTTTACATCATCCATCGCGAGCACCGTTTGCGGCTGCGCAATCGCACGACCGTCGATGCCGAGGCGGAGGCGCTGGCGAAAAAACTTTGATTTGCTCCGAATCCGATGGCATAACGCCGCATTTAAAAAATTTTAAAAAAACTCGGGGAGCGAAGGGCTGGCACAAAAGATCAAGCTTTCGACGATCGCGGATGCGCTTGGCGTGTCCACGGCCACGGTCTCCCTCGCCTTGCGCGACAGCCCGCTGGTCGCCGGCGCCACGCGTGACCGCATCAAGGAACATGCGCGGGCCATCGGGTATATCTACAACCGCCGCGCCGCCTCACTGCGCACCTCGCGCTCGGGCATTGTCGGTGTCGTCGTGCACGACATCATGAACCCGTTCTTCGCCGAGATCCTGCGCTCGATCGAAAGCGAACTCGATCGCAGCCGGCAGACCTTCATCCTGTCCAACCATTATGACCAGTTGGAAAAGCAACGCACCTTCATCGATACGCTGCTGCAGCTTGGCGCCGACGGCGTCATCATGTCGCCGGCCATCGGCACGCCGGCTTCCGACATCGTCATGGCCGAGGAAAACGGCCTGCCGGCGGTGCTGATCGCACGCAGCGTGGAAGGCGCCGACGTGCCGGTGTTTCGTGGTGACGATGCCTATGGCACGGCACTTGCCACCAATCATCTGATCTCGCTCGGGCACAAGCGCATCGCCATGATCGGCGGCACCGACCAGACCTCGACAGGGCGCGACCGCTACCAGGGCTATCTCAACGCCATGGAGGCCGCCGGGCTTGAGGTCAGGCCGTCCTGGCGCATCGCCGGGCCGCGCACCAAGCAGGGCGGATTCGAGGCGGCTGGACAGTTTTTGGCGCTTAAAGACAAGCCAACCGCCGCTTGCTGCTGGAATGATCTGGTCGCCATCGGCCTGATGAACGGCATTGCCCGCGCCGGCCTGGTGCCGGGCGCCGACATCTCGGTGACCGGCTATGACGATCTCGAGGAGGCGGCAATCGCGACACCGGCGCTCACCACAGTCTGGAATGGCCAGCGAGAGGTCGGCCGCCGTGCCGCCAGCGCGCTGCTCGACAAGCTGAACGGACAGGCGGTACGGCCGTCACAGGAACTGATCAAGCCGGAACTGCATGTGCGCCAGTCGACCGGCAAGCCGGTGGAGCGTGCATGACCAAGACTGATGCGTTGCAGACCGTCGCCGTTCTGGTGCCAGGACATTTCAACGACCATGCGGTCGAGCGCATCGACCGCACCTTCAAGCGGGTCAAGATAGAGCGCGCCGATCCCGCCCTGGTCACCGACGAGATGCGCCATGACGTGCGCGCCATTGCGTCCTTCGCCGGCGTCAATGCGGCATTGATGGATGCATTGCCCAACCTCGAACTCATCGCCTCCTTCGGCGTCGGCTATGATTCGGTCGATGCCGGCCATGCGGCCAAGAAAAACATCATGGTCACCAACACCCCTGATGTTTTGACCGAGGAGGTCGCCGACACCACGATCGGCCTTTTGCTCAACACCGTGCGTGAACTTTACAACGCCGAGAAATGGCTGCGCGACGGCAGTTGGGTGAAGAAGGGCAACTATCCCCTGAGCCGGCTGACCTTGCGCGGTCGGCATGTCGGCATTTTCGGCATGGGCCGCATCGGCCTTGCCATTGCGCGCCGGCTGGAAGCGTTCGGGCTGCCGGTGGCCTACCACAACAGGCGCAAGGTGGAAGGTCTGGCTTATGAATACCACCCGACGCTGAAGGCCCTTGCCGAAGCGGTCGATACGCTGATTTCCGTAGTGCCGGGCGGCGCTTCCACGGAGAAGGCGGTCAATGCCGAAATCCTGGCGGCGCTTGGCGCCAACGGCGTTTTCGTCAACATCGGCCGTGGCAGCACGGTCGACGAGGCAGACCTCGCCGCAGCGCTTGCCAACGGCACCATCGCCGCGGCCGGGCTCGATGTTTTCGCCGATGAACCGAATGTGCCCAAGGCTTTGCTGGAGGCGCCAAACACCTCGCTTTTGCCCCATGTCGGCTCGGCCTCGCACCATACGCGCCGCGCCATGGCGGATCTGTGCGTCGACAATCTGGTATCCTGGTTCAGCGAGCGCCGGCCACTGACCCCGGTGCCTGAGACGGCGCAAGTCAAGCCACGAAGCTGAGCGGCTCTCTGCCACACTCGTTAACGTCGGCTTAACGCTTTGGAATCATTCTGCATCTGCGCCGGGGGGCGCGGAGTGCAAGATGACGAAACTTCCGGCATCGATTGCGGCAGCGGCACTTTTCGCCGGCTTTCAGCTGTTTCACGGCGGCAGCAGTGAAAGTTCGGCCAATGAAGCAAGGCCGGCAACCACCTTCAGGCTGGTCGCCAATGGCGACGAAGGCGACTGCGCGGTTAGCCGCGGCGCCGCGATTGACGATGGCCTGTCGCTGTTGACCGTGGCGCCGAATTGCCGCGGGCTGCTGCCCGGCATCGAGCGGGCAAAATTCTGGCGAGAGGGCGAGGACGGCACGATCGCGTTCAGCGCCGACGGCACCGACCCGATCGTCACCTTCTCGGTTGCGGATGGCGACGGCTACGAATCCTACGCTCCGGCCACGCCGCTGCTGTCGCTGGCGACAACCGGCGAACGGGATCAATCCGCCGGCAATTGATCGCCGGGATTTATTCCGCCGCCGCCCGTGCACCGGCCTTCGCCGCCGCATGCAGCCGCACCGCATCGCCGAAGGCGCGGAAGATCTTGGCCGAGTTGTTGTCCGACTTGACCCAGTATTCGGGGTGCCATTGCACGCCGACGGCGAAGGCGCGGGCGTCCTTCACCGAAACTGCCTCCACCGTGCCGTCGCCGGCAACCGCCTCGACCTGCAGCTTCGAGCCGAGCCGGTCGATGCCTTGGCGGTGCAGCGAGTTGACCTTGATGTCGCCGGCGCCAAACACGCCGGCCAGGCAGCTGCCCGGCTTGATCGAAATGGTCTGGTGAATGGCGAAGCGTTCGTCCTGGTTGTCGCTCACCGGCGCGCGATGGTCGAGCGAGCCTTCGCGCTCCTGGATCTCGGTGCCAAGCGTGCCGCCCAGCGCAACGTTCAACTCCTGGATGCCGCGGCAGATGGCAAGCAGCGGCACGCCGCGCTCGATCGCCTTGCGGATTAGCGGCAGCGTGGTGGAATCGCGCGCCGGGTCGTAGGGGCCGTTGGCTTCGCTGGCGTCGCCGCCATAGAGCGATGGATGCACGTTGGACTTCGAGCCAGTGACCATGACACCGTCGACCGAAGACAACAGCTCGTCGAAGTCGAGCCGGTCACCGAATGACGGCACCAAAAGCGGGAACACGCCGGCGCCGGAAAGTGCTGCCTCGATATATTGCTGCGGGACGGCATGCCAGGTGTAGTTGTCGAACTGACGGACGTCGGTTGATATGGCGACGAGCGGCTGGTGCATTTTGGGTCCGGATTCCATTTGGCGCGAAGCGAATAGCTATTTGCCTGCAAAATAGGCGATCCGAAGGCGCTTTTCCATGGCAAGTTTCGCCATCTCGCATGGCCACGCGGCGAACGTTAGACTATAGTTGCAGGCTGGCCGGCCGGCCCGCGAATTTGTCGCCAGCGCCGCCGTCAAATCCCGCCACCATGCTGGACTCGACCTTTTGCCCGTGTATTGTTTCGGGCAAATCGATACCGGACGTGAGGAGATGTCCCTGATATCGGTTGTTGGTCCAATAGGGAGGAACTGCATGGATCGTCGTTCATTCATCCGCAAGGCCGGGGTCACCGGCGTGGGCGCAGTGGCGGCTGCCGCTACGCTAGCCGCACCGGCAATCGCCCAGTCCAATCCGAAAGTGACGTGGCGGTTGGCGTCATCCTTTCCCAAGTCACTCGATACGATCTATGGCGGCGCCGAAGTCTTCTCCAAGATGCTGTCTGAGGCGACGGACGGCAATTTCCAGGTCCAGGTCTTCGCCTCCGGCGAACTCGTGCCCGGCCTGCAGGCCGCCGACGCCACCACTGCCGGCACTGTCGAGGCCTGCCACACGGTGTCATACTATTATTGGGGCAAGGACCCGACATGGGCACTCGGTGCGGCGGTGCCGTTCTCGCTCAACGCGCGCGGCATGAACGCCTGGCACTATCATGGCGGCGGCATCGACCTGTTCAACGAGTTTCTTGCCACGCAGGGTCTTTTCGGCCTGCCCGGCGGCAACACCGGCGTGCAGATGGGCGGCTGGTTCCGCAAGGAGATCAACACCGTCGCCGACCTGTCCGGCCTCAAGATGCGCATCGGCGGCTTTGCCGGCAAAGTGGTGCAGAAGCTCGGCGTCGTGCCGCAGCAGATCGCCGGTGGCGACATCTATCCGGCGCTGGAAAAAGGCACGATCGACGCCGCCGAATGGGTCGGCCCCTATGACGACGAGAAGCTCGGCTTCTACAAGGTCGCGCCCTACTACTATTATCCCGGCTGGTGGGAAGGCGGCCCGACCGTCCATCTCTTGTTCAACAAGGCCAAGTACGAGGAGCTGTCGCCCGCCTACAAGTCGCTTGTGCACACCGCCGCGCAGGCTGCGGACGCCAACATGCTGCAGAAATACGATTTTCTCAATCCTGCGGCGGTGAAGCGGCTGGTGGCCGGCGGCGCGAAATTGCGCCCGTTCAGCCAGGACATCATGGCCGCCTGTTTCGAGAAGGCCAATGAGGTCTACACCGAAATGGAAGCCACCAACGCACCGTTCAAGAAGATCTGGGACTCGATCAAGGGCTTCCGCAAGGAGCACTATCTGTGGGCGCAGGTGGCCGAGTACAATTACGACACCTTCATGATGGTCCAGCAGCGCAACGGCAAACTGTAGGCTGGGATCTGTCCCTTCTCCCCGTCACTATACTGGGAGAAGGTCCCGGCAGGTGGATGAGGGGCGGCGCAAACTTCGGCGATTGATCGCCTTGGGCTTGGTAGCCGCCCCGAAATTATAGCTTATCTTTCCAAGCGTTGACGCTGCACCTCACCTGCCTGCCGGCATCCTCTCCCCGTATAGTGACGGGGAGAGGGGCGCGGTCATCGCCGTTTCGCCAATCGCCAACACCGCAGGATTGAGGCTGCCCTTCATTCCCTGCCCGGCACCACCAACACCTTGACCTCGCCCGGCGCTGCCGGATTGGCGATCACCGAGGCGGCTTCCTCCAGGCCGACCTGCCTTGAGATGAGCTTGTCGATCTCGATTGCGCCGGACGCGACAAGGTCCGCCGCCCGCCTGTGGGTGAAGGGATTGATGAACGAGCCGAGAACCTTCAGCTCGCGAAACAGGATGTCGAACGGTTCGAAGGGCACTTTCACGCCTTGCGGCATCACGCCGACGATCACCACCGAGCCGCCGGACTTCGCCAGCCGCATCGATTGTTCGACGGTATCGGGGACACCGGCGCATTCGAGCACCACGTCGGCCCCGCCGGGCACAAGGCCGGCTGGGCCGGCGATCGCCTCGATCGGGTCGACCGCGCTTGGGTCGACCGTCGTCGTTGCACCGAGCTCTTCGGCGAGCGCACGGCGGGAGGCCTGCCGCGTCGACAGGATGATGGTCGCCGCTCCTGCGAGCCTCGCCAATTGCACGGTAAGCAGGCCGATGACGCCGCCACCAAGCACCACCACGGCAGCGCCGGGTCTGATTCCGGCGAGGTCGACAGCGTGCAGGCAGCAGGCCAGCGGCTCGCAGAAGGCGCCATGCGTTGGCTTGAGGTTCGCAGGCAGAAGAAAGGCCTGGCTCTGCGGCATCACGACGTAGTCGGCGAAGCCGCCGTCGCGATGGATGCCGATGGCCCTGAGATTGCTGCACAAATTGACCCGGCCAGCCCGACAATGACTGCAGCGTCCGCAGAAGATGTTGGGATCGCCGGTAACACGGTCACCGATGGCGATGCCGGAAACCGCATCACCGACAGCCTCGACGATGCCGCAGAATTCGTGACCAAGCGTCACCGGTGGGCTCGAAGGGAATTCGCCGTGGAGGAGGTGACGGTCGGTGCCGCAAACGCCGCAGGCTTCGACGCGCACCAGAACGTCCTGCGGTCCCGCAACAGGCTTGTCGACCTCCCGTAGCGCAATGCTGCCCACGGCTTCCAGGCGCACGGCTCTCATAACATCCTCACTCAGGTTCTCAGTGTTCACACATCAGTTGAAGTTCGGCGGCTGCGACAGGTCGGTCGCCGGCGCCGCCGGCTTGGCGGGCGGCGTCTCGCCGAAATTCGGCGGCTGCGAGAGATCGTTCAACGGTGGCGCCGCGGGTGATGGGCCACCGTTGGCTGGTGGTGGTGTGCCGAGAGGCGCAAGGCCTGGCATATCAGGCAAGTTGATCTCGATCGTTCCCGGATCGACGGCCGCACCCTTGTAGCGCATGACCATTTGCGGGAAGGCGATGGTCAGCCCGATCATGATCACCTGGATGCAGACGAAGGGCACGGCGCCCCAATAGATCTGGCCGGTGGTCACCGGCGCGATCTGCTTGCCGGTGAGGCGATCGAGATAGGGCACGCGCGCGGCGACAGAGCGCAGGTAGAACAGCGCAAAGCCGAAAGGCGGGTGCATGAAGGAGGTCTGCATGTTGACGCCGAGCAGCACGCCGAACCAGATCAGGTCGATGCCGAGCTTATCGGCTGCCGGCGCCAAAAGCGGCACGATGATGAAGGCGAGCTCGAAGAAATCGAGGAAGAAGGCGAGCACGAAGACCAGGATGTTGACGCCGATCAGGAACCCGACTTCGCCGCCCGGCAGCGACGTCAACAAATGCTCGACCCAGACGTGGCCGTTGACGCCGTAGAAGGTCAGCGAGAACACCCGCGCGCCGATCAGGATGAACAGCACGAAGGAGGAAAGCCTGGTGGTCGACGCGAGCGCCTGTTTGATGACATCCAGCGACAACCGCCCCTTCATTGCCGCCATCGCCAGGGCGCCAACCGCGCCCATGGCGCCGCCCTCCGTCGGGGTGGCGATGCCGAGGAAGATGGTGCCCAGCACCAGGAAGATCAGCGCCAGAGGCGGGATCAAAACGATGATCACCTGCTGCGCCAACCTGGACATCATGTTGATGTTCAGGCCCTTGTCGGCGATCGCCACGATATAGATCAGGATCACCCCGATGCTGGCGCCAAGGATATCGGCATTGTCGCCATGCGCCGGCGCAAGGTAGCGATAGGCCGCATATGAAGCCGCGACTGCCACCAGCAGTGCCGCGAGCAGCGACAGCACGCCGTGGCCAAGCGTGCGGGCCGCCAGCGGCAACGCCGGCATCGAGTTCGGCCGGACGATCGACATGGTCAGGATGTAGAGCGTGTAAAGGCCGGTCAGCACCAGGCCGGGGATCAGCGCGCCGGCATACATGTCGCCGACCGAACGGCCGAGCTGGTCGGCCAGAACGATCAGCACCAGCGACGGCGGGATGATCTGGGCGAGTGTGCCGGATGCCGCGATGACGCCCGACGCCAGTCGTCGGTCATAGCCGTAGCGCAGCATGATCGGCAGCGAGATCAGGCCCATGGCGATGACCGAAGCCGCGACCACGCCCGTGGTAGCGGCAAGCAGCGCGCCGACGAAAATCACCGCATAGGCAAGGCCGCCGCGAACCGGGCCGAACAGCTGGCCGATCGTGTCGAGCAGGTCCTCGGCCATGCCCGATCGTTCCAGCACGATGCCCATGAAGGTGAAGAACGGGATTGCCAAGAGCGTGTCGTTCGACATCACCCGGCTGCCGTAGAAATTGTCGGGCAGCGCATGCAGCAGCGGCCACGCCAGGTTGATCGAGCCGCCCGAATAGGGCGACAGCACGACACCGATGAAGAAGAACATCAGGCCGTTTGCGGCGAGTGAAAAAGCGACGGGATAGCCGATCAGCAGGAAGATGATCAGCGAAGCGAACATGATCGGCGCCATGTTCTGGGCGATGAACTCGATCATGGGCGCGCCTCCTGGGCGAGCGCCTTGGCCTCTTCAGCAAGGGCTTTAGCCTCGAGCTCGGCCTGTTCGTGCACCGAGATGAACGGATTGGGATCGTCCATGTCGCCGCGCATGATGGCTATCTTCTTGATGATCTCGGAGATGCCTTGCAGCGCCAGCAGGAAGAAGCCGACGAGCAGGATCGCCTTGGCCGGCCAGATGATCAGGCCGCCGGAATTGTTCGACATTTCGCCGCTGCGGAACGACAGCGACACGTAGGGGACAAAATAGATCACCATCAGCGTCACGAACGGCATCAGGAAGAAGACATGGCCGAGCAGGTCGATCCAGTGCTGCACGCGGCGCGACCACATGCCGTAGACGATGTCGATGCGGATATGGTCATTCTGCTTCAGCGTATAGGCGGCGGCCAGCATGAAGGCGGCGCCGAACAGGTACCACTGCAGTTCCAGCCAGGCATTCGACGAGACGTCGAAGACCTTGCGGATGATGGCATTGGCGGCGCTGACCAGGATTGCCAGCAGGATCAGCCACGATATCCACCTGCCGATGAACTCGTTCATACGGTCAATCGTTCTCGATAGAGCGAGCAGCCCTGCCATGCATTTCCTCCCTCAGGTCGAAGGCGCGCCGGCTCCCCTATTTTCCGTCGCGCCGCTGTGGCCCAACGGTATGCCGTGCGTGGTTCGGCGGGTCAACATGGCATGGCGCGATCAACGCCGTCGTGACGGGAGGCAGGGGATAAAGTGCCGACCGGCTGCTGCGTCATGCAACCAAAGTCTGACAGCGGATGCGGCGATCAGGCGATCTTCTGCTGGTCGCGGCCAGGACCGATCAGCACAAGTGCCGCGACCAGGAACAGATACATCCAGCCATCGCGCCATTCGACCGGGAAATAGCCGGCCCATAGCGACTCCGCCATGCCGAAGGCGGCCGCACCGAGCGCGGCCCGAGGCGGAGAGAGATAGCCGCCCACCGCCGTCACGAACAGGATTTTCAGCCCGTAGACAAGGCCGGAGCCGAAGCTGACATTGCCGTAGTAAAGGGCGGCCATGATTCCGGCCAGCGCGGCGCAGAAACCGCCGAACAGCACCGCATGCCGGAACACTGCACGCACGTCCACGCCGCACATGGCAGCCGCTTTGGGATCGTCGGAGACGGCGCGCCAGCGGCGGCCGAAGCCCGAGCGGGCAAACGCCCATGCAGCGAGCATGATTGCCGCCAGAACCACCGCGCAATCGATGAGCTGGATCAGCGTCAGCGTCGCCTGGAAGCCGGCATCCTGAGCAAAAACGATGGGCTGCGCCAGCATCGGCGGCAGCCACCAATCATGCGTGTCGGCGGCGATACGGCTTGCTTCCGACAGCACCAGCAGGATGCCGAGCGTCGTCACCACAATGGCATTGGGCGTGCGGTCGGCCAGCGGTTCGAAGACGCTGCGCGACAGCACGTGGCCGATCAGCGCGGCATAAAAGAAAGCCGTGACGACGCCGAGCACCACTGCCGCCAGCAAGGTCAGCCACAATACCTGATAGCCGAAGGCCACGGTCAGGATCATCGTCTGGCCGCAAAAGGCGAACAGCGCGCCATAGGCGAGATTGGTCCGGTGCAGGATGCCGTTGGTCAGCACGTAGCCGAAGGCAAGCAGCGCATAGAGCGCGCCGGAATGCAGCCCGTTCAGCACCTGCTGGAAGAAATAGAGCATGGACAGCTTTCAGGGCATGTCGCCCAAAAGTGCAAAGCGGTTTTGGGGCAACGACTTGCCTCAACAAAATCCTGCGCCGGAGCCCGCGCCAAGGTTTGCATCGTAAAATCTAACTTGTCAAACGCGATTTATCGGTTAGATTTCTGATATGACAGTATCTTGGACCCCACATCGCTTCACCGGCGGCATTCTTGCGCTCGATACGGCCAACACCGTGGTGTTGCGCAACGATCCGGAAAAGACTTTCGACCGTTTTGCCGATCCGGCCGAGATCGCGCGCTTCGCCAACGCCGCAACCGGCTTTCGCGGTGCCGAGCTTGGCGGCAGACCGCTGGAGGCGACCTCGCCGGACAGCATCGCGCCGGTGGTGCTGGCGATCCGCGAGACGACCGACCGCCTGTTTCGCGGCGCGGTGTCGAAAGGTGCGCTTGCCGCCGGCGACCTCGCCGCTTTTCTCAAGGCCTGCGCCAACGGCCTCGATCGGAGCCCTGCCGAAATCGGCGCACCGGGTAGACCGTTCGGCGATCCATCGACGCCGATCGCGTTCGAGGCGGCGCTGGCGGTTTCGGCCTTGTCGCTGCTGCGCGACGACACGGTCGCCAGGCTCAGGATCTGTCCCAATTGCAGCTGGCTGTTTCTCGACAGGAGCCGCAATTCCAGCCGCCTTTGGTGCGATATGGCTGTGTGCGGCAACCGCCAGAAAGCAAGCCGTCACTATCGCCGCCGCACGGCGGCACATGAGGTCAACAATGCTTAGGGTTGTTTTTCGTTCAATCCTTGTCGGTGCTGCGCTCATTGCAGCCGTTGCGCTTGGCGCCTGCCGCGACACCGGCGGCGACGGCAAGCTGTTCGAGGTTTCCGGCAAGGTCGTCGTCTTCAACTACCGTCTCGCCCGGGCGACCTATGTCGTGACGCTGCGGCCCCTGCAGCCGATGGGCGAAGGCCAGGTGGCGGTCGCCAGTTTCCAGAATCCGGCCGGCGGCCCTCCCCTGGTAGTCGAGCAGAAGGTCTGGCCGAAGCTCGACAAGGTCAGCCTGGAGAGCCCGGCGCTCACCTGCATCGTCAAGGACAAACCCTATGCGATCTCCATCAGCATCAGGGGTCCTGACGGCACGTTCCTGCAGAAGATCGACACGACGCTGATGTCGAGCGAGGACCAGTCGATCCTTCCCGACCGGCCGCTGGTGGTCGACCAGCTCTATACGGCCAATCCCGATCTTGCCGGCCATCCCGACGGCAAGCTGCCGGGTGAGCCGAAGCCGGATTGCTCGAAAGGCTGACGCGTCTTTGCCGGGCGCGACTGCGTGGAAATTTTCGGTCGCCGGACAACCGCCGCGGACCGATTTCGTGCCGGATACGCGACGGCAGCGGATCGTTCGTTGCGCTTTGCCTGGCACTTTCGATTTCGTTTGACCTGCCTTGCAAGCGGAGAAAGACTGCGCCATCTCACTCCTACGTTGGCTGCGCGCCCCCCGGTGCTGCCTCCGCCGAGGAAATGCCTGATGACGCTGCACGACGTCGCGCTCGACGACAAGTTCGATCTCGGTAAGGAGCGCATCTTCCTGTCCGGCGCACAGGCGGTCATCCGCATGCTTTTGATGCAGCGCGAGCGCGACCGCCGGGCCGGCCTCAACACGGCCGGCTTCGTGTCCGGTTATCGCGGCTCGCCGCTCGGCGGCCTCGATATGCAGCTGTGGCGGGCGAAAAAGCAGCTGGCGCAGGCCGACATCGTTTTCCAGCCCGGCCTCAACGAGGAGCTTGCCGCCACCGCCTGCTGGGGCTCTCAGCAGACGGAATTGCTGGGCGAAGGCAAGCATGACGGGGTATTTTCGGTCTGGTACGGCAAGGGTCCGGGCGTCGACCGCTCCGGCGACGTTTTCCGCCACGCCAACCTCGCGGGATCGTCGAAGTATGGCGGCGTGCTTGCGCTGATGGGCGACGACCATATGGCCGAATCATCGACCAATGCGCACGCCACCGAATTCCTGTTCGTCGACACCATGGTGCCGATCCTCAACCCGGCCGGCGTTCAGGAGATCATCGACTACGGCCTCTACGGCTTTGCCATGTCGCGCTTCGCCGGCACCTGGGCGGCTATCAAATGCGTCAAGGACAACATCGAATCCACGGCCTCCGTCGATGCCGCGCTCGAGCGCCTGAACATCGTCGTGCCGGAGTTCGATATGCCGCCCGGCGGCCTCAACATCCGCGATGAGATCGACATGCTCGGCCAGGAGGAGCGGCTGCATGAATACAAGCGCGCCGCTGCATCCGCCTTCATCCATGCCAACGGCCTGAACCGCATCGTCTATTCGGGCGGCCGCGCGCCGAAGCTCGGTATCATCACGCTCGGCAAGAGCTATCTCGATGTCCGCCAGGCGCTGGAAGACATCGGCATCGAGGAGGCCGCCGCCGGCCGCATCGGCATCCGCCTGTTCAAGGTCGGTTGCCCATGGCCGCTCGACCTGCAGCATATCGCCGAATTCGCCCGCGGCCTCGACACCATCGTCGTCGTCGAGGAGAAGCGCTCGCTGATCGAGGTGCAGCTGCGCGAAAACCTCTACGGCACCGCCACCCAGCCGATGATCGTCGGCAAGAAGGACGAGCGCGGCGACTGGCTGTTCCCGGCCAAGGGCGCGCTCGACCCCAACGAGATCGCCATTGCGCTGGGCGAGCGCATCCTGCGCACAATCGGCCCTTCGGAAGAGATCACTGCCAAGGTGGCAAAGCTGCGCCAGTTCCAGGCGATGCTTGCCGACACCAGCGATATCGGTTCGCGCACGCCGTTCTTCTGCTCCGGCTGCCCGCACAATTCCTCGACCAAGGTGCCGGACGGCTCGATCGCCGCCGCCGGTATCGGCTGCCATTTCATGGCGCTGTGGATGGACCGCAACACGGTCGGCTTCACCGCCATGGGCGGCGAGGGCGCACAATGGGTCGGCCAGGCGCCATTCTCCAAGCGCGGCCACATTTTCCAGAATCTCGGCGACGGGACCTACAATCACTCCGGCACGCTGGCGATCCGCTTCGCGCTGTCGACCGATGCCAACATCACCTACAAGATCCTCTACAACGACGCCGTCGCCATGACCGGCGGCCAGCCGCATGAGGGCGGCCTGACTGTCGACATGATCGCCAGGCAGGTGCGCGCCGAAGGCGTCGAGCGCATCGCCATCGTCACCGACGAGCCGGACAAATATGCAGGAAAGGCCGAATTCCCCTTCGGCGCCACCATCCACCACCGCGACGACCTCGACCTCGTTCAGCGCGAGCTGCGCGACGTCAAGGGCGTCTCGGTGCTGCTCTACGACCAGACCTGCGCCGCCGAAAAGCGCCGCCGCCGCAAGCGTGGCACCTTCCCGGATCCCGACAAGCGGGTCTTCATCAACGAACTGGTCTGCGAGGGCTGCGGCGATTGCGGCGTGCAATCGAACTGCGTCTCGATCCAGCCGGTCGAGACCGAGTTCGGCCGCAAGCGCAGAATAGACCAGTCGAGCTGCAACAAGGATTTCTCCTGCGTCAACGGCTTCTGCCCGTCCTTCGTCACCGTGCACGGCGCCAAGATCAGGAAGGCCGAAGGCATTGCCGGCCGCTCCGACCCGCTTGACGGCGTGCCGGTGCCAGCCGAATTCCCGCTCGGTAGCGAGGGTTGGGCGGCGATCATCGACGGCGTCGGCGGCACCGGCGTCGTCACCATAGGTGCTGTGCTCGGTATGGCCGCCCATCTCGAGGACAAGGGCTGCGGCATGATCGACATGGCCGGCCTCGCCCAGAAGGGCGGTTCGGTGTTCACCCATGTCCGCATCGCCCGCACGCCGGACGACATCCACGCGATCCGCGTTTCGGCCGGCAAGGCCGACCTGGTACTCGGCTGCGACCTTGTCGTGTCCGGCGCCAAGAAGGTGCTTGGCGCGGTGCGCGAAGGCCATACCATTTTCCTTGCCAACACTGCCGAGATCATGCCTGGCGAATTCGCCCGCTCGGCCGATTTCTCGCTGCCCATCGAGCGCCTGAAGAAGGCGATCCGCGCTGCCGCTGGCGACGACAAGACGCATTTCTTCGACGCCACGCGCACCGCCACCCAATTGTTCGGCAATTCGCTCGGCGCCAACATGTTCATGCTCGGCTTCGCTTTCCAGCATGGCGGGCTGCCGCTGTCCGCGCAAGCCGTTGAAAGAGCAATCGAATTGAATGGCGAGGCGGTGGCGATGAACATCGCCGCCTTCCGCTGGGGCCGGCGCGCCGCGCATCAGCCGGAGTTTGTGCGCGGCCTCATCGCGCAACCGAGCAAGGCCACTGAGATCGCCGAGACGCTGGACGATATCATCGCCCGCCGCGTCGCTTTCCTCTCTGCCTATCAGAATGCCGCCTATTGCAGGCGCTATGTCGAGCGGCTGGCGGTCCTGCGTGCCGCCGAGGCAAAGGCCGTGCCCGGCTCGACCGCGGTGACCGAGGCAGCCGCCAAAAATCTGTTCAAGCTGATGGCGATCAAGGACGAATATGAGGTGGCGCGGCTCTACACCGACGGCTCCTTCGCTATGGAGCTGTCAAAACAGTTCCATAGCTACGAAAAGCTCGAATTTCATCTGGCGCCGCCGATCATGGGCAGGCGCGGCAATGACGGCAAGCCGAGGAAATCGAGCTTCGGCCCGTGGATGATGAAGGGTTTTCGCCTGCTGGCGGCGCTGAAAGGCCTGCGCGGCACGGCCTTCGACGTGTTCGGCTACAGCGCTGAGCGGCGCATCGAGCGGCAGCTTCTGGCCCGCTATGAGGCCGATCTGGAGCTTGTCGCCAAGGCACTTGCGCCAGGCAGGATCGAGGCCGCCATCGCCCTTGCCTCGGTGCCGGCGCTCATTCGCGGCTACGGCCATGTGAGGCAGGCCAGCGCCGAAAAGGCGGCGGATGAACGAAATCGCCTTCTTGAACGATTCAAGTTGCCGGTGCAGCCAAGCGCATTACAAGCCGCTGAGTAGCCAAAAGGGCCGGAAAAACAGGCCCTTCAGCGCGAGCTAAAGGTTTTTTAATGGGACTATGCCAAGGCTGTGGTTCAGTTGGGCGCCAGTAATGGGCAGAACAAAGACCGATAACATCCCTGTGGATGTTTATATCCAGTTTGTGCGCTCGTTGTTCGACAACGCGCATATGCTGGTCATTGGCGCGCTTTGCCACGCAACCGCCAGCCTTATGGTCTATTGGCGCAACGGCCAGCCTGTCTTCCTGGTTCTTGCCGGAGCACTGCTTGGCATCGGCGTTTGGCGGTATTTCAGCTTGCGGCGGTTCCATCGCCTGGGTGGTTCCATCCACGATGCCTTGGATGCGACACGATGGGAGCGCGAATATATCCTGAACGGCAGCATCCAGGGGCTGATGCTGGGCCTGTTCTGCTTCATTTCGATCTATGTCTACTCGGATGCATATGCCGAGATCGCAGCGCTCGCCATAACGCTTGGCTCTCTGGTCACGGTCGTAGGCCGAAACTACGGCTCGCCCCGCATGGTCACGATCTTCGCGGTAACCTTCGTCGGGCCGATCGCAGCAGCCCTTATCCTCAGGTTTGACATCCCCAGTGTCGTGCTTGGGCTGCTCATCATCCCGTTCATGTTCATCATCAAGGGCAGTGCCGACCATGTGCGCAACGTGCTGTTCTCGGCCGTGGTCGGGCATAAGCAGGCGAGGCAAATCGCGCAGCGCTTCAACCGCGCACTCAACACCATGTCGCATGGCCTGGTCATGCTCGGACCCGACGGCAAGGTCGTGGTCGGCAATGCCGAAGCAGCGCATCTGATGTCGCTGCGCTCGCCCGACCAGCTGCTCGGGCGGTCGATCCATTCGCTGCTCCTGCGCGGCGTTGCGGGCGGCATGCTGGCGCCGAAAGACTGCCGCTATGTCGAAGCGCAGCTGACGCGCGCGTTGCGCGAAGGCCGTGACCGCAAGGTGCTGGTCTCCTTCTCCAATGGCCAGCACTACGAGTTCTCGGCCCGCGAGGGCAATCAGGACCTCGGCGTCATCACCTTCGAGGACGTCACCGCCCGCGTCGAGTCCGAAGAAAAGATCCGCTTCATGGCGCGCTATGACAGCCTCACCGGCCTGCCGAACCGCGCCTATTTCCATGAGCTCGTCGGCGAGGCCATGGCGTCGGGCAGCCGCGACCGGCTGTGCGCCCTGGCGGTGCTCGATCTCGACGATTTCAAGAGCGTCAACGACACACTTGGCCATCCGGTCGGCGATGGGCTGATCTATGCCGTTGCCGAGCGACTGGCGGCCGTCGCCGGGCAAGGCGTCAATGTCAGCCGCTTCGGCGGCGACGAGTTCATGATCTTCTTCGACCGCGTCGAGGATGAAAGCCATCTGACCGGCCTGCTCGACCAGATCTTTGCCGATCTGCAGGGCGAAGTCGATGTCGCTGGTCACAGCCTGCGCATCCAGGCAAGCGCGGGCACCGTGCTGTCCAGGGTCGAGGACACCGATGTCGACGCCATGATCGTCAAGGCGGATCTGGCGCTCTACAAGGCCAAGGAACTCGGCAAGAACAACTGGCGACTGTTCGAGGCGGCGATGGATGCGGCGTTCCGCAACCGCCAGATGATGAAGGCCGACCTGCGCACGGCGGTCGAAGGCAAGGCGCTGCGGGTGGTCTATCAGCCTATCGTGGCGATGAACACCATGCGCATCGCCAGCTGCGAGGCGCTGTGCCGCTGGGATCATCCCGACCTCGGGCCGGTTTCGCCCAGCGTCTTCATTCCGCTGGCCGAAGAAATGGGCATCATTTCCGAGATCAGCACCTTCGTGCTCGCGGCTGCCTGCGCCGAATGCGCCAAATGGCCCGCACAGACCAGCGTCTCGGTCAACCTTTCGGCCAAGGATTTCCGCAGCCGCGACGTCGTCCAGAAGGTTCGCGACGCGCTTGCCACTTCGGGGCTCGCCGCCGGCCGCCTCGAGATCGAAGTCACCGAAACCGCGCTGCTCGACGACAAATCGCTGACGCGCCAGTATATCGAGGAACTGAAGCAGCTTGGCGTGCGCATCGCGCTCGACGATTTCGGCACCGGCTATTCAAGCCTGAGCTACCTCCACAAGCTGCCGCTCGACAAGATCAAGATCGACCGTTCGTTCCTGATGGACGTGACCCAGAACAAGCGTTCGCTCGACTTGTTGAAGGGCATCGTGGACCTGACCCGCGTGCTCGGGCTGACCGTCACCATCGAAGGTGTGGAAACGTTCGAACAGCTGAAGATCCTGGTGCATTCGGTGAAACCCGACCTCGTCCAGGGCTTCCTCTTCGGCGCAGCTCTCAGCGCGTCCGGCATCGAAACGATGTCCAGTGTGACCTGGCCCTTCGCCGCGGAATTGCGGCCCGTCGCCAAACTCGCGACCACATGAAGCCCAACCTTTAAATCGCGCTTGGAAGCCGTCAAAAAAGCTGTGAATTGCCAAAACGTTAACCTATTGTTAACGTTAATATTCGGTAAACACAGACGATTAGAGTTTCATCTTCTTGTTCATTCGGTCGTCCGGTATGGTTTAGTTGCGACGGCACGAGGGTAACAATGGAAACTCAGCTAGCAGGTATGCCTCTGGTGGCTTCTAGGGCCACCGCTCAGTCTCCTTCGGTGTTTTCTCGTCATATCATGGACGTCCTGGAGCACGTCGAGTATCGCCTTTGCGACGGTGCCGAGGATTTGGAAGCCATCTATCGACTTCGCTACAAATCCTACCTTCATGCTGGCATGGTGAAGCCCGATGCCTCGCGTATGGTAAAGGACGACTTCGACGATCTGCGCAATTCCTACCGATTTGGCGTGTTCTTCGATGGTGTTCTGGTCAGCACCATCAGAATCCACTACGCCTGCGCGAAATACCCTGTTTCCCCCAGCACGGCCGTGTTCGGCGACACGCTGGCGCGGCGGCTGGCAGTTGGCGAGACGTTCGTCGATCCAAGCCGTTTCGCTGCCGATATCGAGTGGTCGACCAGCCTGCGCGTGCTGCCCTACGTGACGCTCAG
Source organism: Mesorhizobium sp. C372A (assembly GCF_030323245.1). Classification (NCBI taxonomy): domain Bacteria; kingdom Pseudomonadati; phylum Pseudomonadota; class Alphaproteobacteria; order Hyphomicrobiales; family Phyllobacteriaceae; genus Mesorhizobium; species Mesorhizobium sp. C372A. Next base: position 1,142,043 of record NZ_CP100475.1, read on the forward strand.
GCTTGCGGTCGTAGCTTGCAGCCACTTCAAACCGACATATTGCCTGACGGCGGTCAAGGAAGAGCATGCCGGCTTCTATCATCGCATCTTCCGTTCCGAGCAGGCGGTGCCCCCCCGCATCTATCCCGGTCTCACCGTTCCCGTGCATCTGTTCCAGTCGAAGTGCTCCGAAAACATGCAGGCGACGCTGGATCGCTTCCCGTTCTTCAACTCCACGGCGTTCGAGCAGCGCATGCTCTTCCAACGCCCCAAGAGCGGCGAACTCGCACCGCTAACCATCCTGCCCACCGCCAAGTTTTTCCGCGAAGCCGCCTGACACCACTGAAGCCTGCGCAATTTGGCACGCGAGCTCTGGAGCTTTCCCGCCGCTTCCGCGTTCTGGATGACGCCGACGCGGCCATAGAAAGGAACCGACATGCATATTCCCGAGCTCGCGCTTACCCCGCTGATCTCGCTGATTGCCGGCGTGCTGATCCTGGTGATGCCGCGGCTGCTCAACTACATCGTCGCGCTCTATCTGATCGTCATTGGGCTGCTCGGGCTGTTTCCGCATCTGGCCGGTTGAAGCGCAAACCCTTAACGTTCGACGCCAGGCCGGCGACAAGAGCCCATACCGCCGGCTTTCAACATTCTTTGAGGCTGTTGTCGCTGGTCGTGCGGCAATAGCGCCATTGCTCTTGGCCTGGCTTTTCGCTATGTGCCTCAAAGATGTCTTCGAAGGGGTATTCCTATGGCTGATCACACGCCGACCGGTCCTGTCGAACTGGGCGCGAAGATGGACTATGCCGAACATGACCGCACCTATCATGGCTTTCTGGCGCTGGCCAAATACGGCTCGCTGTTCTGCGGCGCCCTGCTCCTGGCCATGGCTTTCGGCTTCTTCGCAGGCGGCTTCTTCTCCGCGACCATCCTGTTCGTGCTGATCCTCGCCCTCGGCGCCTTCATTCTCCGATAGTCTCTTCAGACCCTTGCCAAGGGCGTAGCCGGACATCCGGCCGCACTCTTTCGCAAAGCCGCACTCTTGCGCAAACAGGTTCCAGCCGAAAGGATCATGCGGTGGGACAGACGGTTTTCATCCCTCGCGAGCTCGATGCCAGCGAGCCTCGTGTCGCGGCCTCGCCCGATACCGTGAAGCGGCTGGCGGCGCTGGGCTTCGACGTCACCGTCGAGACGGGCGCCGGCACCAGGTCGCGCATTCCCGATGAGGAGTTCGCCAAGGCGGGCGCCGCGATCGGCAAGGCTTCGGATGCGAGCCGGGCGGATGTGGTGCTGAAGGTGCGCCGGCCGACCAACGCCGAGCTGAAGGGCTACAAATCGGGTGCGGCGGTCATCGCCATCATGGATCCCTACGGCAATGATGCCGCGGTCGCGGCGCTTGCCGAGGCTGGGGTCACCGCCTTCTCGATGGAATTCATGCCGCGCATCACCCGCGCCCAGTCGATGGACGTGCTGTCGTCGCAGGCCAATCTCGCCGGCTACCAGGCCGTGATCGACGGCGCATCGGAGTATGACCGCGCGTTGCCGATGATGATGACGGCGGCCGGCACCGTGCCGGCAGCGAAGATCTTCATTATGGGCGTCGGCGTTGCCGGCCTGCAGGCGATCGCCACGGCGCGCCGTCTCGGCGCCGTCGTCACCGCCACCGACGTTCGTCCCGCCGCCAAGGAACAGGTGGCGTCGCTCGGCGCAAAGTTCCTCGCCGTCGAGGACGAGGAGTTCAAGGCGGCCGAGACCGCCGGCGGCTACGCCAAGGAAATGTCGAAGGAGTACCAGGCCAAGCAGGCAGCGCTCACCGCTGAGCACATCGCCAAGCAGGACATCGTCATCACCACGGCGCTGATCCCCGGCCGTCCGGCGCCGAAGCTGGTGTCGGCGGCGATGGTCGCCTCGATGAAGCCGGGCTCGGTGATCGTCGACCTCGCCGTCGAGCGCGGCGGCAATGTCGAAGGCGCAGTTGCAGGCCAGGTGGTGACCACGGCCAATGGCGTGAAAATCGTCGGCCACCTCAACGTGCCCGGCCGCGTCGCCGCATCGGCCTCGCTGCTCTACGCCAGGAACCTGTTCGCCTTCCTCGAGACGCTGGTCGACAAGACCAGCAAGACGCTCGCCATCAACCGCGAAGACGATCTGGTCAAGGCGACGATGCTGACCGACGCTGGCCGCGTGGTGCATCCGGCCTTCGCCAAGGCGGCGGAACAGCCCCATGTCGAACCGGCGGCCATTCCGGCGGAGACCATGGTGGCTGATGCCACGCCGAAGAAGGCTGCACCGAAAAAGGCGTCCGACAAAGCCACTGCCGGCAAGTCCGCCGCCAAGCCGAAGGGGATCGCGTGATGGATCAGACCTTGCAGAAAGCCCTCGATCAGCTCGACCAGGCAAGTGCCGCCGTCCGGCTGGCTGTGCAGAACCTGGCCAACGCGCCCGGTGGCGCCGATGCGGCGGGCGATGCCGCGCACGCACTGTCCGGCGGCGCCATCGATCCCTTCGTCTTCCGCTTCGCCATCTTCGTACTTGCGATATTCGTCGGATACTACGTCGTCTGGTCGGTGACGCCGGCGCTGCACACGCCGCTGATGGCGGTCACCAACGCCATCTCCTCGGTCATCGTCGTCGGCGCGCTGCTGGCCGTCGGCATCTCGGCCTCCGGCATTGCCACCGGCTTCGGCTTCGTCGCGCTGATGCTGGTCTCGGTCAACATCTTTGGCGGCTTCCTGGTCACCCAGCGCATGCTGGCCATGTACAAGAAGAAGGACCGGTAGAGCGCCATGAACGCCAACTTCGCGTCCTTCCTCTACCTGGTCTCTGGCGTCCTGTTCATCATGGCGCTTCGCGGCCTATCTCATCCGACCACCAGCCGCCAAGGCAATCTCTACGGCATGATCGGCATGGGCATTGCCATCGCCACCACGCTGGCGCTGGCGACTCCGTCCGCCGGGCGCTTCGGCCTGATCGTGCTTGGTCTAGCCATCGGCGGCGGCGTCGGCGCCGTTACAGCGCGCCGCATCGCCATGACGTCGATGCCGCAGCTGGTCGCCGCCTTCCACTCGCTGGTCGGCCTTGCCGCCGTCATGGTCGCGGCAGCCGCCATCTACGCGCCGGAAAGTTTCGGCATCGGCACGAATGGCGACATCCACGCCCAGGCGCTGATCGAGATGAGCCTTGGCGTTGCCATCGGCGCCATCACTTTCACCGGCTCCGTCATCGCCTTCCTCAAGCTCGATGGCCGCATGTCGGGCAAGCCGATCATGATCGGCGGCCGTCACATCATCAACGCGGTCCTCGGCATCGCGCTGATCGTGCTGATCGTGCTTCTGGTCACCACCGAGGCCAAGCTGGTGTTCTGGCTGATCGTCGCGGCGTCGCTGGCGCTCGGCGTCCTCTTGATCATCCCGATCGGCGGCGCCGACATGCCGGTCGTCGTCTCGATGCTGAATTCCTATTCCGGCTGGGCGGCGGCCGCACTCGGCTTCACGCTTGGCAATCTGGCGCTGATCATCACCGGCGCTCTGGTCGGCTCGTCCGGCGCCATCCTGTCCTACATCATGTGCAAGGGCATGAACCGGTCGTTCATCTCGGTCATCCTCGGCGGCTTCGGCGGCGAGACCGCGGCGGTTGCCGATGACGGCATCGAACGCACGGTCAAGCAGGGCTCGGCCGACGACGCTGCCTATCTGATGATGAACGCACAGAAGGTCATCATCGTGCCGGGCTACGGCATGGCGGTCGCCCAGGCCCAGCACGCGCTGCGCGAAATGGCCGACAAGCTCAAGGCCAATGGCGTGGATGTCAAATACGCCATCCACCCCGTGGCCGGCCGCATGCCCGGCCACATGAACGTGCTGCTCGCCGAAGCCAATGTTCCCTATGACGAAGTGTTCGAACTGGAAGACATCAACTCCGAGTTCGCGCAGGCCGATGTCGCCTATGTCATCGGCGCCAATGACGTCACCAATCCGTCCGCGCGCGACGACAAGTCGTCGCCGATCTACGGTATGCCGATCCTCGACGTCGACAAGGCCCGCACCTGCCTGTTCGTCAAGCGCTCGCTCGGCTCGGGCTATGCCGGCATCGACAACACGCTGTTCTACAAGGACGGCACCATGATGCTGCTCGGCGACGCCAAGAAGATGACCGAGGAAATCGTCAAGGCCATGGATCACTGATCCCGCCGCAACTTTCCACTGGAAGGTTGTCGGTCCATCATCGGAAACAAAAAAAGCCCGGTTCGGACCGGGCTTTTTATGTTGAAGACCGGTTCAGCGGCTGGTCAGGAAAACCGCTTCCTCGTCGTCGCGCTGCCTGCCGCCCAGTGCTGCCGCAGCGCTGGCGATGAAGGCGCCGATAACCAGCGACAGGGCGCCAAGCAGGGCGAAAGTGGCGCTGCCTTTCCGGGCGGCGTCGGCGGCCTGCTTGGCCTTGACCTTGGCGTCCTCGACCCTGGCCACCAGGGCGTCGACACGCGCCTTGGCGTCAGCCTCGGAAAGCCCGGTGCGGGCGGCGACCAGCTGCGACAGATAGGTCTTGTCGTCAGCCGAAATTTCGCCTGCCGCCGCACTGGCGATGAGGATGCGCGAAGCCTGCCCGGCCGCAGCCGCATCGCTGTCCGGATTGGCCGCCGCGAGCCTGGCGGCATCAGCCGGACGGAACAGCGTATCCACAAGATAGGACGTTGCATTGTCGGCCGGTGCGCTGCCGGCATTGGCGGACGCGCCGGCCGAAGCACCCATGGCGGCGCCTGAGGCAACGGTAGAAGCCGCCTGCACGCCTGAACCAAGCACTGCCGACAGCGCCGACCCGAGAATGCCGACGACCAGCAATGTCGCCAGCGCCCAGGCGAGGAGGCCGTGCGCGGTGTCACGGAAATAGACCTCGTCGGTGTGGATGCCGACCCATTTGGTGCGCAGGCGTCCGGCAAGATAGCCACCGACCCCGGAGGACAGCCATTGCACGATGATGAGCCAGATCGCGCCGGACACCGCGAAGGTGGTCAGCGAGGCACTGGCGCCGGACCATGGCGAGACCATGGTCAGCCCCAGTCCTGAGCCGAGCAGCATGAGGATGAAGGTCAGCGTCGAGGCCGCGAAGGCGCCGGCGATGATCGGCCCCCAGCTGACGGCCGTGGCGGAGGATTCTGTTGAAGCAGATACGTCGACAGCCGATACGGTGGACTGCATCGACGCCTCCTACCGTACGAACAGCATGATGAGAATGATGATCGGGATCGGAATACCGAGCAACCAGAGCAAAATACCGCGTCCCATAAAGAGCCTCCCTGCGAGAAATTGATCGATGTCGTCACAATGTTCCTGAGCGATTTCCGTTCCGAGGAGCAATGAAATGATTTGCTTAGCGGGAACGGAACTATTTTCCGCGCGGCCCGAGGCACGACTGCGAAACTGTGGATTGGTTCACGGAGGTCCACATGGGCTGCCGTGTATTGTTGGCTCGGTGAGCCGGGGGTAGCATGAGCGATCCCGCCGTCGGATGTCGTCAACGGAGACGCTGATGCCCAAGACTGTCGCATCGCTGGCTTACAAAAAGGCGCAGCCCAGCCAGGCGGTGGTGATCGTGCATGGCATGGGCGAGCAGCGGCCGATGGGTACGCTGAGGGGATTCGTCCAGGCGGTCTGGAGCAGCGATCCCACCCGTGCTCCACCCTACGCCCAGATTCCCGATCCGGCCGTTTCCGGCGCCACGATCAACCAGAGCTGGATCACGCCCGACAGCCGGACCAAGTCACACGAGCTGCGCCGCATCACCACGCCCTACGACGTCGATGGCCGCCGTACCGATTTCTACGAGCTTTATTGGGCCGACATCACGCAAGGCACGACGCGCGGCCGGCTGGCCGCCTGGGTGACGAACCTGTTGTGGCGCAAGCCCGCCGACATTCCGCTCGACGCCCGCAAGCTTTACGTCGCCACACTTCTGATCGTTATCGTCATTCTGGGCGCAGCACTCGTGCTGGCAACATCGGTCTGGCAACAGGCCGTTACCTTGACGACCGGCCTGATGATCACCACCCTCGCTTCTTTTGTCATCTGGGCGGTGGATCAGTTCGCCCTGCCCTATTTCGGTGACGTCGCCGCTTATGTGCGCGCCGAGGCGGCGACGATCGAGAAGCGTGCGCTGATCCGCGACAGAGGCCTGACGTTGCTCAAGACGCTGATGAAGGACGATGCTTACGACCGCATCGTGCTAGTCTCGCACAGCCTTGGGTCGATCATCGCCTATGATTTGCTGCAGATCCTGTGGGCCGAGTTCCGGCCGCGAAGGCTGGAAGCGGTCCGCGACAAGGCCAAACTGGCGGCGGTCGAGGCCGTCGACAAGGCAACGCTCGGCTCTGATGGGTCAGCGTGGCCAAAGAACCTTGAAGACCTCGCCGGATTCCGGCGCGGTCAATGGGCGCTCTACCAGCAGCTTCGGACCAAGGACGCCGACCACCCGCTGCCCTGGAAGATCAGCGATTTCGTCACGCTTGGCAGTCCGCTCTCCCACAGCGAATTCCTGGTGACCTACAATCTCGCCGAATTCAGGCGTGGCCTTGCCGAGCGCCTGTTCTCGGCTTGCCCGCCGATTGCCGATGACGGGCGCCCCGGCGGCACCGTGCTTTACCGGGAAGGACACAGCCAAGGCAAGGCGCAGCGCGCGGTGCATCATGGCGCGGTGTTTGCGGCAACGCGCTGGACGAACGTCTACGACCGCGGCAATGGCTGGGCGACAGGCGATCCGATTTCCGGTCCGATGACGGAAAACTTCGGCCCCGGTGTGGAGAACATCCAGGTCGAGCTTCGCAGCTCACTTGGCCGTATCTTCACCCACACGCTTTATTGGTCATCGACGGCAAACGGCGTCGAAATCGCCCTGCCGTCGGGCTCCGCGCCACGCTCGCATCTGCAAGTGCTGCGCGACGCGGTGGACCTCGGGCGGAAGCTGGAGCCAAAGGCCTGACCCCGGAGTGAGGCTCCGGCGGCAAGGCCCCCAGCCATCAAATGTCCAGATTGGCCACCGACAGCGCGTTGTCCTGGATGAATTCGCGCCGCGGCTCGACCTCGTCGCCCATCAGCCGCGAGAACAAGCTGTCAGCATCGGTGGCGTCATTCACCTTGACCTGCAGCAGCGAGCGCACATTCGGGTCGAGCGTGGTTTCCCAGAGCTGTTCGGCATTCATCTCGCCGAGGCCCTTGTAGCGCTGCATGGTCAGGCCCTTGCGACCGGTCGCAAACACCGCGTTGAGCAGCGCCAGCGGCCCCGAAATGACTTCGGAGACATCCTTGCGGCGCAGCACCGGCGGCTCGCCATAGACTTCCATGAGGCGCGGGGCATAGCGGTCGAGCTGGCGTGCGTCGGCCGAATTTATCAGCCCGGCATCGAGCTGCGCGAATTCCTTGACGCTGCGCACCGTGCGTTCGAACACGTAGCCGCCGACGCCCTCATTGGAGGTCGACAGCCGGCCGGTCCAGCCGCGCTCGGTGTCTTCGGCAATGATGTCGAGGCGCTGGGCGACGCGCTCGGCCATGGCGTTGGCGCGGCCGAGATCGTTCAACACGTCGGCATTGAGCGCGCCGGCGATCGCCGCCTGTTCGACCACACCCCTGTTGTAGCGCGTATGCAGCCCGTTGATGAGCTGGCGTACTGCCAGTGCATCATCGATCGAGCCGCGCAGATCCTGTCCGGCCCGCGCCTCGCCGGAGGCAAGCGTCAGCGAAGCCTCTTCCAGCCCCGAGCCGATCAGGAATTCCTCGAAGGCGCTCTCGTCCTTGATGTATTGCGAGCTCTTGCCGCGCGTCACTTTGTAGAGCGGCGGCTGGGCGATGTAGAGATGGCCACGCTCGATCAGCTCCGGCATCTGGCGGAAGAAGAAGGTGAGCAGCAAGGTCCTGATATGGGCGCCGTCGACGTCGGCGTCGGTCATCAGGATGATCTTGTGGTAGCGCAATTTGTCGGCGTTGAACTCGTCCTTGCCGATCGAGGTGCCGAGCGCGGTGATCAGCGTGCCGATCATCTCGGAGCCGAGCATGCGGTCGAAGCGGGCGCGCTCGACATTGAGGATCTTGCCGCGCAACGGCAGGATTGCCTGGTTCTGGCGCGAACGGCCGCCCTTGGCAGAGCCGCCGGCCGAGTCACCCTCGACGATGAAGATTTCGGATTTCGCCGGGTCGCGTTCCTGGCAGTCGGCAAGCTTGCCAGGCAAAGAGGTGACGCCGAGCGAGCTTTTGCGGGTGATGTCTCGGGCCTTGCGCGCGGCTTCGCGCGCCGCGGCCGCCTGGATCACCTTGTCGATGACCACCTTGCCCTCGGTCGGGTGTTCTTCCAGCCAGGTGCCAAGCGCCTCGTTGACCAGGCCTTCGACCACCGGGCGGACTTCCGACGAGACCAGCTTGTCCTTGGTCTGGGAGGAGAATTTCGGGTCGGGAACCTTGACCGACAGCACCGCCGTCAGGCCTTCGCGGCAGTCGTCGCCGATCAGCGCCACCTTTTCCTTCTTGGTCAGGCCCGACGATTCGCCATAGCCGGTGATCTGGCGCGTCAGCGCGCCACGGAAGCCGGCCAGATGGGTGCCGCCATCGCGCTGCGGGATGTTGTTGGTGAAGGCCAGCACGTTCTCGTGGTAGCTGTCGTTCCACCACATCGCCACTTCGACGGTGATGCCGTCGCGCTCGGCCTTGATGGCGATCGGCTTGTCGATCAGCGGTTTCTTGACCCGGTCGAGATATTTGACGAACTCTTCCAGGCCGCCATCATAGTGCAACTCGTGGCGCACGAGATCGGCATGGCGGGCATCGGTCAAAATGATGCGCACGCCGGAATTCAGGAAGGCGAGCTCGCGCAGCCGGTGCTCCAGCGTGCCGAAGTCGAACTCGACCATGGTGAAGGTTTCGGACGACGGAAAGAAGGTGATCTCGGAACCGCTGCGGCCCTCATAGGTGCCGGGCTGCTTGTTCTGCTCATAGCTGCCGGTCGCCTTGAGCGGCGCATCGGCATTGCCATGCGTGAAGCTCATCTCGAAAATCTGGCCGTTGCGGCGGATTTTCAGCTTCAGCCAGGCCGACAACGCGTTGACCACCGAGACGCCGACGCCGTGCAGGCCGCCAGACACCTTGTAGGAATTCTGGTCGAATTTGCCGCCGGCATGCAGCTGCGTCATGATCACTTCGGCCGCCGAAATGCCTTCGCCAGTGTGAATATCGGTCGGAATCCCGCGGCCATTGTCGATAACGGTGACCGAACCGTCGGGATTGAGCGTCACCGTGACCAGATCGGCATGGCCGGCCAGCGCCTCGTCGATGGCGTTGTCGACCACCTCATAGACCATGTGATGCAGGCCCGAGCCGTCGTCGGTGTCGCCGATATACATGCCCGGCCGCTTGCGGACAGCGTCCAACCCCTTCAAAACCTTGATGGAATCGGCGCCGTATTCGGCCTCAGCGCCGTTGGCGTTGTCGCTTTGATCGCTCATGAAAACCTGTCTGATTGATGCCGCATGCTCAGCGCGAAAAAATGGCTTCGAATCACGCCGCTTTGATGTCCTAGATATAGGCGCAAAAGGCGGTTTTTCCAAGGTTTGCGGGCATTTCAGGGCTGAATCCCGAGCTGGCAGCCGGCTATTTTTTCGCGGCTTTCAATTTGGCCAGAAGACGGCGCAGATATTTGATCGTGGGTTTGTCCCTCGGCGCCAGTTTGCCTGTGCGGTCAAGCTCCAGCGTCAGGTCTAGCGCCTGCGACAACACAGCCTTCGGATTCTTCGCCACATAGGCATAGTTGATATAGGCCTGTACCAGATCGAATTGCCAGATCGCATTGTCCGGATCGGACAGGGCCAACCGCTGGCGGATGGCCAGGCTGGCTTCGAAGGCCTTCTTCGAGCCCTCATAGTGGCGCTGCTTGGTCTCCAGCAGGCCTATTTCCTCGAACGTGATCGACAGGTCGCGCTGCCAGTCGGAATTGCCCGGGTCGAGATTTGCCAACCGGTCGGCAATGACGAGACTGTCCTGGTAGTTCTGCAAAGCACCGGCGATATCGCCCTGGGCATCAAACACGCCGGCAATTTTTTCCAGACAGACCGACAGGTCGCGCTGCCAATCGGTGTTGCCTGGGTCGCTGGCGGCAAGGTCTCGCGCCGTGGCCAGCGCCTGCTGGTAGGCCTCCAACGCGAATGGCCAGTCCTTCTGGTCGCCGTAAGCATTGCCGATCTTGGCGTAACCGACCGACAGGTCGCGCTTCAAATCGGTGTCGTTTGAGTCGCGGCGCACCAGCGCTTCGGCGATTATTTGGCTCTTGTTGTAGGCGTCGAGCGCGCCCGCAGCGTCGCCACGCTCGCGCAGGACGTCGCCGATCCTGGTGTAGCTGACGGAGACGGCGCGCTGATGCCTGGGGTCGTCGGGGTTGTTCTGCGCCAGCGCCAGCCGAATTCTCAGGCTCTCTTCGAATGCAGTCTGGGCGCCATCCAGCTGGCCGGCGGTACGGGCAAGACCGCCGATTTCGTCGTAGGTAATGGTCAGGTCGCGCAGCAGATAGACGCTGTTCGGCTCGGCATCGGCCAATTGCTGCTTGATAGACAGGCTTTGCTGGTAGGCCTGGGCTGCCGCACCCAGGTCGCCTTGCGTGGCCAGCACATTGCCGATCTTGTCATTGGCCATGGCGAGATCGCCGAGCCAGTCCTTCTTGTCCGGCACGTCTGTGGTCAGGCCCTGCAACATGTCCCTGGCCGCCTCATAGTTTTGCAGGGAGGCCGGCAGATCGCCTTGCGCCATCTTGATGTTGGCGAACTTGATATGGCCGATGGCGAGGTCGCGCTTGACGCTCGGATCGGTTTCCTGGCGCGCTCGCTGCTCAAGATTGGCGACCAGCGCCGCAAAGGCGCGGCCGGCGGCGTCGGTGTTGCCGACCGTTGTGTAGAGGATGCCGAGCTCTTCCAGCGTGCGGCTTTGGCGGTCGGCCTGTTCCAGGCTGAGCGAGGTCTGCCCGGCTTCGCCATAGAGCGCCAGCACCGTTTCATAGTCCTTGATGGCGGTTGCATAGTCCAGGGTGGCACGCGCCGCGCCGCCCGAGAGAAATCGCGTCGCGGCTTCGGACAGGGTGCGGCTGACGAAATTGGCCTTCAACGCCTGGCGCGAGACATTGTCGACGTCGGCGGCCTTGGCGAGGATCACGCGTGCACCATCGAAAGCGCCGAGCGCCAACTGTTCCTCGGCCTGGCGGCGCAGTTCGGTCACCTGCGGGTCGTCGGCGGCCAGCGTCTTCATCTCGCCGCGCACCTTGACGAAGGCGTCGGCCGCCTCGCGCAGCTTGGCGTCCAGGCTTTCGCCGGAGAGATGGCTGGTGTCGGAACTGATCAGCGCGCCATAGAGCGGCGCCAGCGGCATGTCGGCATCGCTGGCGACCCGTTCGACCGCGCCGCGCATTTCCGGCGTCACATCGGCCATGGCAAGCAACAGCCGCTCGCGCTCCGGCAGTTGTTCCTTGGCCGCCGAGGCGAAGAACAGCTTCGGCAGCCCGCTCTCGACGTAGGGCAGCTGTTTTCCGCGCGAAAGGTCGTAGACCTCCTGCTGCACCAGCGTCAGCACCGAGCGGATTTCGAGCCCGTCGGTGCCGAGGTATTTGATCAGCGCCGCTGTAAAGGGCGAATTCGCACCGGTACCGTCGGCAGCCGTCTCGCCGGGCGCCGCCGAAAAGGCGAACAGGATGTTTTCCGCCTTGCCGACGCGTCCGAGGCCCGGCTTGATCTTGTCCACCAGGTCCTTGATCAGCGATGTGGCGCCACGCCCGTCGCCGTTGCCGCCTGTGAACGGATCGCTGCGGCAGGCGTCGAGCACGATCAGCCCGACCTTCGCCGTGGCGGCAACCGCATCGCGCACTTCCTCCAACGGCAGGCTGGTCTTCTCCAGCTGGTCGAGCGAGGAGGCATCGGCATCGACCGGCAGAAGACGGTTGTCGCCGGAGATTTCGACGCCATGGCCGGAGAAATACACCAGCGCCACGTCGGCGCCCATGGCGTCCTCGCGAAAATCGTCGAGAGCCCGGCGCATGCGCCTGAGATCACGATTGGTCTCGACCACGACCTCGAAGCCGAGCTTCTTCAGCGCCACTTCCATCACCTCGCCGTCATTGACAGGATTGGCCAGCGGCCGCACCAGCCGGTAGTCGTCCTCGGCAATGACCAACGCCACGCGCCGCTCCGCCACCGCTGTGGCGGTGGTCGCAAGCATCAACAGCAAGGCAAACAACAGGCGCAAATCGAACCGCCCCCGGCTCAGTCACCTGCCGACCATTCCACCTCTTTATGGCATGAGCAAGCCGGGGCCGGCTGCGTTACGTAGCCCGCATCGGCTTCAGCGCCCCGCTCCAGCGCGAGAGCTCGTCCAGCATGGTCTTGGTCCCACCCTCTACCTGCTCACTAGCCTGGAAGGAGCCGTCGCTCTCCAGCAGTTTCTGATACATCGGCAGCGCGACGCCTTCCGAGATGGGCATGACGCCCACCGCGGTCAGCAGCGGCTTCAGCGCCTGCGCGGCGCGCAGGCCTCCGGAAATGCCGCCATAGCTGAAGATGGCGGCTGGCTTGTATTTCCATTCGCGCGCAAGGTAGTCGATGGCGTTGACGATCGCAGGCGCCACGAAATAATTGTACTCCGGCGCCACGAACACGAAGGCGTCGGCGGCATCAATGACCTTCGACCAGGCTTTGGTGTGGTCGTTCTGGTAATTGCCGAGCCTGGGGTGATGCGGCTCGTCCAGAACCGGCAGATGGAACGTGGCAATGTCGGTCAGCACCGGTTCGAATTTGCCGTGCTCGCGGGCAAAATCCTCCAGCCAGTGGGCGAAGACCGGCCCGGCGCGGCCCGGCCGCGTGCTGCCGATTATGATGTTCAGCTTGTGCTTCAAGCGGACTCTCCTGGGCGATTGGCAGTAGCTGTTGGTAACTGTCACCTATGGCAGAGTGTCCAACCGGACAAGCCGCAACCGTTCACCGGCGGTCACGATCCGATGAACACACCGTCTGTCGGGCACACCGGGCGCTGCAGCGTTTCAGTTTGCCGTTCGGTCACATGGACGCCCGGATTGCCAGCCACTACATCTGAGCTATCAGCGGAGCACCTCATGGACACGCAGCCCGTCCCCTTCGTGCCGCCGGCGCCCAGGCCGCGCACGACGCCGCCTTCGACGCTGGAGATGATGCGGATCGTCTACCGCAATCCGCTCGAACTGTGGGGCGAGCACACCTACAACGAGCCCTGGATTTCGGCGAATGGCGTCGGCGGGCATCTGATCGTCGCCAACGATCCCGGCCTTATCCGCCACGTGCTGATCGACAACGCCAAGAACTACAAGATGGCGACGGTGCGCCAGATGATCCTGCGACCGATCTTGCGCGACGGGCTGTTGACCGCCGAAGGCGAGGTGTGGAAGCGCTCGCGCAAGGCGATGGCGCCGGTGTTCACGCCGCGGCATATCTTCGGCTTCGCCGAGCCGATGCTGCGCCGCACTATGCAGTTCGTCGCCCGCTACGAGGAGGGCGGCATGACCGATGTCGCCCACGACATGACGCTGCTCACCTACGATATCCTGGCCGAAACGCTGTTTTCGGGCGAGATTGCGGGCGAGCCCGGCAGTTTCGCGCAGGAAATCGACCGCCTGTTCGAAACCATGGGCCGTGTCGATCCGCTCGACCTGTTGCGCGCGCCCGAATGGCTGCCGCGGCTGACCCGCATCCGCGGCCGCAAGACCATGGCGTATTTCCGCAAGATCGTCACCGATACAGTCAAGATGCGCGAGGAGCGGCTGAAGCGCGACCCCGACACCGCGCCGCAGGATTTCCTGACGCTTCTGCTGCGCGCCGAAGGCCCCGACGGGCTGACGCGGGCGGAAGTCGAGGACAACATCATCACCTTCATCGGCGCCGGCCACGAGACCACCGCGCGGGCGCTGGGCTGGACGATCTACTGCCTCGCCGAAGCGCCGTGGGAGCGCGAAAAGGTCGAGCGCGAGATCGATGCCGTGCTGGCGCGCGAACCCGACCCGACGAAATGGCTCGACGCAATGCCGTTCACCCGCGCCGCCTTCGAGGAGGCGCTGCGGCTTTATCCGCCGGCGCCGTCGATCAACCGCGAGCCGATCGAGACGGAGACCTGGAACGATCTGGTGCTCCCCAAGCGCGCGGCCGTACTGGTGATGCCTTGGGTCGTCCACCGCCACAGAAAACTGTGGGACATGCCCGACGCCTTCATGCCCGAACGCTTCCATCCGGGAAACCGCGAGAAGATCGACCGCTTCCAGTATCTGCCGTTCGGCGCCGGTCCGCGCATCTGCATCGGCGCCAGCTTCGCCATGCAAGAGGCGATCATTGCGCTGGCCATCATGCTGTCGCGCTTCCGCTTCGATGTGACCGCCGAGACCAAGCCGTGGCCGGTGCAGAAACTGACGACACAGCCGCAAGGCGGCCTGCCGATGCAGGTGACGCGGCGCGTTTAACGGCGCAACGCCTTGTTACGCGATGCCGGCGGGCTTGCGCTGGAACTGGCCTGCGGCGCGGAAGCGCCAGAGATAGCTGGGCAGGATTGTGCCGATAGACTGCGGCTGGATGTCGAGGCCGGCAAGGTTCCGGTTGGCCTTGTTGGCCTCCTCCGACACGATGTTGGGCTGGCGCAGCAGTAGCACCTGGTCCTTGGTCAGCAACGGGTTGGGCAGCAGGCCGAGGATCGAGGCCTGCAGATTGGCCATCCACCACGGCACCGGGACCAGGAGCCGCTTGCGCTCGATGACGGTGAGCAGCTCTTCCATGCACTGCTTGAAGGTGAGCACTTGCGGCCCGCCGAGTTCATAGATCTGGCCGCCCTTGATCTTGCCCTCGACCGAACGCGCCACCGCTTCGGCGACATCGCCGACATAGACCGGCTGGAACTTGGTCTGGCCGCCGCCGATCAGCGGCAGCACCGGCGAATAGCGCGCCATGTCGGCGAAGCGGTTGAAGAAACTGTCCTCGGGTCCGAAATTGATCGACGGACGGAAGATGACGGCGTCCGGGATCGTCTCCAGGACGGCCTTTTCGCCGAGCGCCTTGGTGCGGGCATAGTCGGATTCGGCGTTGAGGTCGGCGCCCAGCGCCGAGATGTGGGTGAGCCCTGCGCCGACCGAGCGTGCGGCTTCGGCGACGGCGCGGGCGCCGAATTCGTGCACGGTGTTGAATTTCTGCCGGCCGCTTTCATGCGGGATGGCGACCAGATTGATGACATGGTCGGCGCCCTGCACGGCGCGGTCGACAGACCAGCGCACGCGCACATTGGCCTGCACCGGCTGGATCTGGCCGACATTGCCGAGCGGCTGCAAATGTCCCGCCAGATCGGGCCGGCGCACCGCCACCCTGATGCGGTAGCCGCGCTTGGCCAGCGCCCGCACGATGTGGCGGCCGACGAAGCCGGAGCCGCCGAAGACGACCACGAGCTTGGGGATCTGCAGGATTTCGGTCATGGCTGGCTCCGGCGCTCGAAAGCTTGGCTGAAGCCGTTTCATAGTCCGTTTTGGGCCAAAGGCAAAGGGTGACGCGTCGTCGCTGCCACCCTCTTATGGACCTTCAGAACGCCTTGCCGAGGCGCGCGTCGACCGACTGGCGGTTGCCGCCGCGGATAACGAAGAACAGCAGGATGGCCGCCCATAGAAGCGACTTTTCAGCGCCGGAAAAGCCCTGGCCGACAGTGATCCAGTGGAACCAGACGGTGACCAGCAGCACGATCATACCGGCAAAGGCGGCGGGCCGAGTCAACAGGCCGATGGCGATCAGAATGCCGCCGAAGAATTCGGTGCAGGACAAAAGCAGCGACCAGAACGCGCCGGGATAGAAGCCGAGGCCTTCGACCATCTCGGCGGTGCCGAAAGGGTTGGTGATCTTCTGCGAGCCGTGAATGGTGAGAAACCCGCCGGCGACGACGCGCAGAAGGGTTTCGGCGCCATCATACAGGGACGAATACAGGCGGCCAAACACCGGAACGATAAGTTTGCCCCGGGAAGCGTCGGTGGTTGCGGACATCGTAGCTCCTGTTGTTGTGACGATCCCTTGCAAACGCCCGATGGTTCCGGCAAGTCAAGTTAACAAAAGTTAACTTCCGCCATCATGTTTTAGCACACAGAGCACGAACGCAGAAAACCCCGCCGAAGCGGGGTTTTCCGGGTGACGCAACTGTCGGGACAGAGCGCAACGCGGCGGATAACCTGAGACGGCATACGCCCGCCCGGGCCCTAAACGCATCCACAGAAGACACCGACCGGGCAAACCCGACCCGGCAGCTATTGGTCGTTGCGATCGGTAGAAAGGTTCAGCCAGGTCGCGTAAAAATTCGTTGTCGCAGGACTGCTTCAGCCCGAATAGCGCTCGGCGAATTCGGAAATGCGCTGCACTACGGCTTTGGAGGCATTGATGCCGCGCGCCTGCGCCTTCTCGGCCGCTTCGGCCCGCGCCCGGCCCGGCACGTGCACGCCAAAGCGCCGGCGCAGCCGGTCGAGCTGGTCCTTCATGCGCTGCTCGAAATCCGGGTCGAGCAGCTTGGGCTCGACAGCGAGCACGAACAGGCCGGTTCCGGGGCTGTCCGGTCCGCCGGAGAACCACGGCGCGTCGAGCGACCAGTTGGCGCCCGACAGGCCGGCAGCCAGGACTTCGACCATCAGCGCGATGTTGGCGCCACGCTGGCCGCCGAAGGCCAGCATGGCGCCCTTCATGGCCGCGGCCGGATCGGTGGTCGGATTGCCGCTGGCGTCCAGCGCCCAGCCTTCGGGGATCTTCTTGCCGTCCTCGGCCGCCTTGCGGATGTTGACGAAGGCGGTGGCGCTCGACGACTGGTCGATGACCAGCGGCGCGCCATCGGCGGCGGGTGCCGCAAACGACATCGGGTTGGTGCAATAGACCGGCTTGACCGAGCCCGAGCCTGCCAGCACCGCCGGCCCGTTGGTGGCGGCGAAGGAGACCAATCCCAGCTGCGCCAGACGCCCAGTGAAATAGCCTAGTGCGCCGCAGGTATAAGCGTTCTTCTGCGAGAAGATGGCGACGCCGAACAGCTTTGCCGCCTTGGCGAGGTCGTCGATGGTGCGGTCGAAGCCGGTATGGGCGAGGCCGCCACGCGCATCGGATTGATAGACGGCGAGCGCCGGCCTGGTGATCACGGGATCGGCATTGCCGTCGATGCGGCCGGCTTCCAGCGCTTCGAGGTAATCGATGAAATGGGTCAGCCCGACGGTCGAAAGCCCTTCCGCCTCGGCGGCAATGATCGAGGCGGTGAGCGACTTCGCCGCCTCCTCATTGGCGCCGGCGCCGAGCGCCGCCATCCGGCACAGCCCTGTTGCCTGGTCGAGAGAGAGTTGCATGGTGCGGACCCGATTGGTGGTGAGTGATTAGGGAGTAGTCAGTAGGGAGTAGCGAAAGCAAGCGGTTTCCCGGTCATATGCTGACTACTCACTACTGCCTACTCACTATTCCCTAGCCCACCTTGTTCGGTATGCGCGCCTCGATCTTGCTGAATGCAAACACCAGTATGCCGGTGATGATCATGTAGATCAGCGCCAAAAGCAGCAAGGGTTCGTAGGTGAGGTAGGTGTCCTGCCGGACCTTGGACGAGACTGCGAAGATGTCGATGACGCTGATCGTCGCCACCAGCGGCGTCGACTTCAGCTGCAGCACGGTTTCGCCGGTCAGCGTCGGCAGCGCCCGGTAGATGGCCTGCGGCAGCCAGATGCGGCGGAAAATCTTCCAGCGGCTCATGCCGAAAGCGCGGGCCGCCTCTAACTGCCCCTTCGGCACGCCGGCAAAGGCGCCGCGCATCACTTCGCCCTCATAGCCGGCGAAGGACAAGGTCAGCGCCAGCACTCCATAAGGCCAGGCTTGCCTCAGATACGGCCACATCCAGGATTCGCGGATCCAGGGAAATTGCGGAAACAGCGAGCCCAGCCCGTAATAGAGCAGCCATAGCTGGATCAGCAGCGGCGTGCCCCTGATGACGGTGCAGAATGTCCTGGCGGGCGCGGAAAACCAGAAAGAGCCGGCGGCCTGCGCGAGCCCGAGCGGCACGGCGAGCAGGAAGCCGAGAAAGCAGGTGACGGCCAGGATCCACAGCGACCGCCAGATGCCGAGAAGCCCCATTTCATAATATTGCGGCAGCCAGTCCCAGCGCATGAAGAAGGCGGCGCTCAGCACCAGCCCGATCGCGATCAGGATCAGCACGATGCGATGCGGCTGCAGCCACAGCGACGTCCGCGCGGCAACATTGATGATGATCGCTTCTCCGGCCATCAGCGCGCATCCTTGAGCGACGGCATACCGCGCCGCGACCAGGCCTCGAGACGGCCGATGAGGAGGTTGGAGACCAGCGACAAGATGAGATAGAGCACGCCCGCGGCGAAAAAGAAGGTGAAATAGGCTTTGGTGACGCCCGCCGCCTGCCGCGTCGCCAGCGCCAGCTCGTAAAAGCCGACGACCGCCAGAAGGGCCGTATCCTTGGTGGCGATCAGCCACAGATTGGCGAGCCCGGGTATGGCGAAGGGCAGCATCGCCGGCAAGGTGATGCGCCGCAGCATGAGCCCGGGTGACATGCCATAGGCGCGGGCGGCTTCGATCTGGCCCTGCGGTATGGCCAGGATGGCGCCACGAATCACTTCGGTCGAATAGGCGCCCTGGACAAAGCCGAGCACGGCGATGCCTGCCGCAAGGCCGCTGATGTCGACGCGCTGGTAGCCCATTGCCGTCAGCGCCTGGTTGATCAGGTCTGTTCCGGCATAATAGAGCAGCAGGATCAGCACCAGTTCGGGCACGGCGCGCACGATGGTGGTGTAAACCGCCAGCAAGTCGCGTACGACCGGCCCGCCGTAAAGCTTGCCAAAGGCGCCCCCGGTGCCGATCAGGAGACCAAGGACCGTGGCGCCGAGCGCGATCTCGATCGAATGGAGCAGCCCAAGCAAGAGCGTGCCGCCCCAGCCCGGCGGATTGGGCGAAAGAAGCTCGATTATGCCGGCCGCCGAGGCCGAAAGAAGTGCGTCGATCAGCGTCGCCCCCGGATTGCTGGCTTCAACCACCGCCGACGGCAGCGCCGGCGGGGGCAGGGAGGCATGGCGCTAACGCCGTGCCCCCTAGCTCATGCGAGGATCGTCAGTTCGACTGCGCGCCGCCACCACCGTAAATGTCGAAATCGAAGTATTTCTTCGATATCTCGTCATATTTGCCGTTCGAGCGGATCGCCTTGATGCCGGCGTTGATCTTGGCCTTAAGGTCGGTGTCTTCCTTGCGCACGCCGGCGCCCACGCCCGGTCCGAGCACTTCATCGTCCGGAGCCACCATGCCCTTCAGATCGCAGCAGGCCTTGCCCTGGTCCGACTTCAGGAATGCGTCGAGCGCGATCGAATCCGCCTGGACGGCGTCGAGGCGGCCTGCGGCCAGATCGTTGTTGGCTTCGTCCTGGGTCTGGTATTCCTTGATCTCGGCGGCCGTGGGGCCGAAATGCTTCTTGGCATAGGCCGAATGGGTGGTCGACACCTGCACGCCGAGCACTTTGCCCTTGAGATCGTCCGGCGTGGCGCCGAATTTCTGGTCCTTCGGGCCGATGATGGCGGTCGGCGTGTTGTAGTACTTATCCGAGAAGTCGATGGTCTTCTCGCGTTCGGCGGTGATCGACATCGAACTGGCGATGACGTCAATCTTCTTGGTCGTCAGCGCCGGGATGATGCCGTCCCAGGCGACAGGCGTGATGACGCAGTCGAGCTTCTCCTCGGCGCAGACGGCGTCGATGAACTCGATTTCCCAGCCAACCCATTTGCCGGAAGCGTCCGGCGAGGTGAAGGGCGGATAGGGCTCGGCGGCGACGCCGATCTTGACCGGATCGGCCTTGGCCACGCCCATGGCGGCGACGCCGAGCAGCAGCGCTGCGGCGAATGTTTTCAGAACAGTCTTCATGTCACGACTCCCAGTTTGTTGTTGGTTCCCGGTTTTCTTCCGTCCCGGCTTGTCCTAGCCGATGTTGCGGATGAACTGCTTCAGCCTTTCGGATTTCGGTGCGCCGAATATCTGCTCCGGCGGCCCCTCTTCCTCGACCAGCCCGTTGCAGAGGTAGACGACATGGGTCGCGACCTCGCGGGCGAATTTCATTTCATGCGTGACCAGCACCATGGTGCGGCCCTCGCGCGCCAGGTCGCCGATCACCTTCAGCACCTCGCCGACCAGCTCCGGGTCCAGCGCCGAGGTCGGCTCGTCGAACAGCATGACGCGCGGGTTGATGGCCAGGGCGCGGGCGATCGCCGCGCGCTGCTGCTGGCCGCCCGAGAGATAGGCCGGATAGACGTCGCGCTTTTCGGCGAGGCCGACGCGCGCCAAAAGCTTTTCGGCTTCCCTGATCGCCACGTCGCGCCTGACGCCCAGAACATGCACCGGAACCTCGATGACGTTCTCGATCAGCGTCATGTGGCTCCACAGGTTGAAGTTCTGGAACACCATGCCGAGCTTGGCGCGGATGCGTTCGATCTGCCGGCGGTCGGCAGGCACGGTGTGGCCGTGGCTGTCTGCCTTGAGTTTGATCTCCTCGCCATTGACGCGGATGATGCCGCTGGTCGGATTTTCCAGGCAGTTGATGCAGCGCAGCAGCGTCGACTTGCCGGAACCCGAGCCGCCGATAATGGCGATCACCTCGCCGTCGCGCGCCGACAGCGATACGCCTTTCAGCACATGCAGATGGCCGAATTTCTTGTGCAGGTTCTCGACATGGATGGCTTCGGCGGCGCCGTCCTGCGCCTTGCCGGATTGGACTGCGGCGGTTCCCGCCGCGCTCACCGGGGAACCTCTGCCACAGGGTCCACGGCAGATCGTCGAACGTCTATCCGGCTAATCAACATACGCTGTAATGCCCACTCCAGACTTCAGCATGGACCCAACAGCGCGAGCCCGTCAATCCCGCTCATTACGGCACTTGCGGCCTTATTGTGCAAGTGTATAAATAGCCTCCGATGAAATTTTTTCCATTTTTTTCACCTTGAACACGGCATTGAAAAGGGCACTGATGAGCGCTTTCGGATCACAATCCATGGCGGCGCCGTTGCGGCGCGTGCTGATGCGGTCGGCGGCCAATGCCATGCGCGGTGCCGACCGGGCTACCTGGCACTATGGCCCGGGTTTCGACCCGGCGAAAGCGGCGGCGCAGCACGCGGCTCTCGCTGAGCTGGTGACGGCGTCCGGCGCCGAAATCGAATGGATCGATGACAAGGCCGACGGGCTGTCGGATTCCGTATTCACCCACGACCCGTCGCTGATGACCGACCGCGGCGCGCTGATCCTGTCCATGGGCAAGCCATTGCGCGCCCGGGAGCCATCGCTGCATGAGGAAACCTACACACGCCTGGGTATTCCTATCCTCGGCCGCGTCGAGGCTCCCGGCCAGGTCGAAGGCGGCGATTGCGTATGGCTGGATGCCAGCACGCTGGTGATCGGGCGCGGGGTGCGCTCCAACCAGGAAGGCATACAGCAGGTTTCCAACCTGCTGACGCCGCTCGGCATTTCCGTCTACGGCTTCGATCTGCCGCTGTGGCAGGGCGAGGAGGCGTGCCTGCATCTGATGTCGGTGATCAGCCCGCTGGCCGACGACCTGGCCCTGGTCTATTCACCGCTTTTGCCGGCGCCGTTCTATCAGTTGCTGAAGGCGCGCGGCATCCGGCTGGTGGAAGGCGACGCCGAAGAGTTTGCCGCGTCCAACGGCCTCAGCCTGAACGTGCTGCCGACGAGCCCGCATAAAGTCATTGCCGTCGCCGGCTTTCCCAAGACCAAGGCCGCGATGGAAGCCGCCGGCTGCACGGTTCAAATCTTCGAGGCGGATGCCCTCTGCATCGCCTGCGAAGGTGGGCCGACATGCCTGACGCGGCCCATCCTGCGGCAATGAATGAGCGCCGCAAGTTCCGCCGCGAGGGCGAGGAGCGGCGGCGGCAGGATTTGATCGACGCGACCCTGGACAGCGTGGCCGAACATGGGCTGGAGGGCGCCAGCCTGCGCACCATCGCACTGCGCGCCGGCGTCACCGCCGGGCTGATCCGGCACTATTTCCCCGGCAAGGAAGACTTGCTGCAGGAAGCGTACGCGGCGCTGATGGGCCGCATGATCGAGCAGGCGAAGGCGGCATTGCTCATGGAAAACGCCTCGCCGCGCCAGCGCCTTGCGGCCTTCGTTACTGCCAACCTCAACGCGCCGATCATCGATGCACGCGTGTTTTCGCTGTGGGCAACCTTCATCGGCCGCGCCGGCGCGGATCCGAGCCTGGCTCGCGCCCACCGCGAAGGCTATCTTGGCTTTCGCAACGAGGTGGAAGCAGTCGTTGCCGAAGTGCTCGGCGCCGAGCAGCGCAGGCCAAACGCAAATGAGCTGCGCCGCCATGCCATTGCCATCAACGCTATCATCGACGGGCTCTGGATCGAAGGCTGTCTGGCCGCAGAGATGTTTTCGCCTGGAGAATTGGCGGCGATCGGCGTCAAAGCCATAGAGGCCGAACTCGGCCTCGCGCCGCAAAAGGGAGAGAAGCCATGACCACCACCGGCGAAGCGCTGATCACGCTGCTCGAAGCGCATGGCGTCGACACCGTTTTCGGCATTCCTGGCGTCCACACTGTCGAGCTTTACCGGGGGCTGGCGCGTTCAAAGATACGCCATGTCACGCCGCGTCACGAACAGGGCGCCGGCTTCATGGCCGACGGCTATGCCCGCGCCAGCGGCCGGCCGGGCGTCGCTTTTGTCATCACCGGACCGGGGCTGACCAACACCATCACCGCAATGGGCCAGGCGCGCGCCGATTCGGTGCCGGTGCTGGTGATTTCGGGCGTCAACGCGATGCCGACGCTGGGCAAGGGGCTGGGCTTCCTGCACGAACTGCCGGACCAGCGCGGCATGATGGAGAAGGTGGCGCTGTTTTCGCAGCGTGTCACCGAGGCCAGCGAATTGCCGGGCGCTCTGGCGCGGGCCTTTGAGCTGTTTTCGTCGTCGCGGCCGGGCCCCGTCCATATCGAGATCCCGACCGACGTCATGGTCAAACCGGCCGATGGCATCGCTGCTTCGCTCACCAATGCGGCGGCGCCGGCGCCGGACGGCTCGGCCGTTGCCGAGGCCGCCAGACTGATCGCAGCCGCGCGCCGGCCGCTGATCCTTGCCGGTGGCGGTGCCAAGCGCGCCGAACAGCCACTGCAGCGCCTGGCCGAGCGGCTCGGCGCGCCTGTCGTCCAGACCGCCAATGCGCGCGGTCTGCTGCACGCGCATCCGCTTTGCGTGCCGGCCAGCCCCAGCCTGAAGGCGGTGCGTGCGCTGATGGCAGACGCCGATCTGGTCATCGCCGCCGGCACCGAATTCGGCCCGACCGACTATGACGGTTACAGCGACGGCGGCTTCGTGCTGCCCGCCAATTTGATCCGCATCGATATCGGCGCCGACCAGCTCGCCCGCCGCCCGGTGAGCGTCGGCATCCAGGCCGATTGCGCGGAGGCGCTTGGTGCACTGCTAGGCGCGCTCCACCCTGATCATGCCGCAGCGAAGGACGGCGAGAGCCGCGCAGCCGCGTCGAGAAAGGCGGCCTTTGCCGAGCTCAGCCCGGCCTATGCCGCGCAGGTGCGTGCGGTGGAAACCATCCGCGACGCACTGCCGGGCGCCATCATCGTCGGCGATTCCACGCAGCCGATCTACGCCGCCAACCTTTACTACGACCATGACCGGCCAGGCGGCTGGTTCAACGCCGCCACCGGTTTCGGCGCGCTCGGCTACGGGCCGCCGGCGGCGATCGGCGCAGCGCTCGCCATGCCCGGCGTGCCGGTGGTTTGCCTCACCGGCGACGGCGGCTTTCAGTTCACCTTGCCGGAGCTGGGCGCGGCGCTCGATGCACCCGCACCGGTCATCTTCGTCGTCTGGAACAACAGAGGCTATCGCGAGATCGAAACGTCGATGCTCGATGTCGGCGTCGAGCCGGTCGGCGTGTCCCCGGCGCCGCCGGATTTCTGCAAGCTGGCCGAGGCCTATGGTATATCAGCCGAGCGGCTTGCCGGTACTGCCGGTCTCGCCGATGCGCTCAAGCGCACACGCGCAACGGGCATGCCTCACGTCGTCGAAATCACCATCGACTGACGCTTGACCGCGCGCTTTGCGTCAATGCGCGGGTCAGAAGGGGGCGGTCGGCGACTTCGAGCGATGCAAAGACGCAACAACTGCCATGTCGAGATGTCGGTTGAGTGATCGTGCAAAAGGCGCGACGCTCTGCGTCGGCGCGGCACGACAAGCGACATAATCATAAGAAACGACAGGAGCGTCCAGGATGACGGAAACAGTTCAGGGCAAGCATATCGTGGTGACCGGTGGCACCGGGGCGCTGGGTGCCGCGGTCGTCGGCAAATTGCTGGGGGACGGCGCGATCTGCCATGTGCCGAATGCCCACGCGTCGGCCCCCTCGCATTTCCCCTTCGCGGCCCATGATCGCGTCCGGCTGGCGCACAATGTCGATCTCGCCGATCCTGCCAAGGTCGATGCCTTCTATGACAGCGTCCCCGAATTGTGGGCCTCCATCCATCTGGCCGGCGGCTTTGCCGCAGCCCCGGTCGAGAAGATCGAATCCGCATCCTTTGCCGAAATGATGGACACCAACGCCCGCACCGCCTTTCTGTGCTGCCGCGCTGCGGTGCGCTCCATGCTGGGCTCGAACACAGCGGGCCGCATCGTCAATGTCACGGCACGCGCCGGGCTCGACCCGCGCCGGGGTGCCGGCATGGTCGCCTATACCGCGAGCAAAGCGGCAGTGGCGGCGATGACCGTGGCGATGGCGGAAGAGCTGAAGCACAAAGGCATACTGGTCAACGCGGTGGCGCCCTCGACGCTCGATACGCCGGCCAACCGCGCCGACATGCCGGATGCCGATTTCGGCAAATGGGTCAGCCTCGAAGCCGCCGCCGAGGCAATCGCCTATCTGGCATCACCGGCCAATCTGGCGATGAACGGCACGCTGGCGCCACTTTACGGCCGCGCCTGAAGTTCCGCCGCCCAGAGCGGCTCATTTGGTTTGGCTTCCGATGGCGGCCTTTGCCGACCTCGCCTGATCTACAGCGGAGGTTGGCCATTCAATCATGGCGACCCGCCGACGCCTCCACGGCATTAGAAGGGCTGCGACTACGTCAGGTTCGAGACCCCCGCTTCCACGACCTCGACTGCGTCGCCGATGGCGATCGTGCCGGCGTTGTTGGGAATGGCATTCTGGCCGAAAATGATGCCGCCCTTGGCGGAGCGGTGGAGTTTGCCAAGCGTCTGCAACGGCTCGCGCGGGTCCGGCTGCTCGCCGCTCAACGGATCTCGGGTGGTGATGACGCAGCGCGAGCAGGGCTTTGCGATCCGCAACTCCACCGTGCCGATGCG
The DNA here is from genome assembly GCF_030323245.1 of Mesorhizobium sp. C372A. Classification (NCBI taxonomy): domain Bacteria; kingdom Pseudomonadati; phylum Pseudomonadota; class Alphaproteobacteria; order Hyphomicrobiales; family Phyllobacteriaceae; genus Mesorhizobium; species Mesorhizobium sp. C372A. The sequence continues at coordinate 1,167,426 of NZ_CP100475.1, forward strand.
GATCGTCTTCCAGCTGTCTTCAGGCCATGCGCCTTCTGCGTCGAGGACGATGTTTGGCCGGAACCGCGCCATTTCGATGGGCCTGGCAAGATGACTGTTCAGATGGTTCAGCGAGCCCGTCGTGGCGATCAGCAGCGGAAAACCATCGGCAAAGCCGACGAAATCGCCGGGCTGGCCGAATTCCGCATCGACCGGCCGGTTTTGCGGATCGTCGAAATAAACGAGGCCGACGGGCCGGCCAAGAATAGCCGAGAGATATGCACCGGCGGCCGGATCGCCCGGCCGCGCGGCAACCATATCCTTCCAGATCTTGACTTGCCGGAGCGCGGTGCCGGGAGCCGGTGCCTCGACGAAGTGCGAGCCATGCTTGTCATGTTTCAACAGGATGCCCGTTCCGCGATGCTCGACGTCGATCGTCGTCATATCAGGTATCTGGCGAATGGTGAGGAACTGCCCATCCTTGTCGACGACCATCCAGCGGCGGTCGCCTTCCATGCCCATTGTCTCGATGTCGGCGCTCGGCACGGCAAGGCCGCGCAGGCTCTTGACCGGATAGCGATAGAGTTCGACGACCTTCATCGCGCATGCTTCTCCGTTGCCCGAAGGGCCGGACTTCCGTGTTTACGTCTGCAACGACAGCCGAGCCTACAGCCGCGCATGCGGAATTGAAGGGGTTCCGCCGTCTTTGTCTTGTGCCAACCGCGTCGCCGAGCATGAAAAAACCCGCGAGCCTTGCGGCCCGCGGGTCTTCTTGTTCAAGCCGCGCTTGAGGCGCAGCCGAGGTTTACGCTTGCGCGAAGCGGCTTACGCGCTGCGCGCGAAGCGGCTTAGCTGCCCTGCTTCTTCAGCGCGGCGCCAAGGATGTCGCCCAGCGAAGCGCCGGAGTCGGTAGAGCCGTACTGTGCGACGGCTTCCTTCTCTTCGGCGATTTCCAGCGCCTTGATCGAGACCTGCAGCTTGCGGGTCTTCTTGTCGAAGGCGATGACGCGGGCGTCCAGCTTCTGGCCGACCGAGAAGCGCTCGGGGCGCTGCTCGTCACGGTCACGGCTGAGGTCGTTGCGCTTGATGAAGGTCTCGATGCCGCTGTCGACCAGCCGCACTTCCAGGCCGCCATCCTTGATGCCGGTGACTTCGCAGGTGACGACCGCGTTCTTGCGCAGTTCGCCTGAAGTCGCCGCTTCGCCGACCGTATCCTTGGCCAGCTGCTTGATGCCGAGCGAGATGCGCTCCTTGTCGATGTCGACGTCGAGCACCTGCGCCTTGACCATGTCGCCGCGATTGTACTCTTCGATGACCTGCTCGCCCGGACGGGTCCAGTCGAGGTCCGAGAGGTGCACCATGCCGTCCACGTCGCCTTCAAGGCCGATGAACAGGCCGAACTCGGTCTTGTTCTTGACCTCGCCCTCGACCTGGCTGCCGACCGGATGGCTCGCGGCAAAAGCCTGCCACGGATTCTCGAGCGTCTGCTTGAGGCCGAGCGAGATGCGGCGCTTGGCCGGATCGACCTCGAGCACCACAACGTCGACTTCCTGCGTCGTCGACAGGATCTTGCCGGGGTGCACGTTCTTCTTGGTCCACGACATTTCCGAAACGTGGATGAGGCCTTCGATGCCCGGCTCCAGCTCGACGAACGCGCCGTAGTCGGTGATGTTGGTGACGGTACCCTTGATCTTCTTGCCGATCGGGAACTTGGTGCCGATCTCGGACCACGGATCGCTCTCGAGCTGCTTCATGCCGAGCGAGATGCGGTGGGTTTCCTGGTTGATGCGGATGATCTGCACCTTGACCGTCTGACCGATGTTGAGGATTTCGGTCGGATGGTTGACGCGGCGCCACGCCATGTCGGTGACATGCAGCAGGCCATCGATGCCGCCGAGGTCGACGAACGCACCGTAGTCGGTGATGTTCTTGACAACGCCTTCGACAACCTGGCCCTCTTCGAGGTTCTGCACGATTTCCGAACGCTGTTCGGCGCGGCTTTCCTCGAGCACGGTGCGGCGCGACACAACGATGTTGCCGCGGCGGCGATCCATCTTCAGGATCTCGAAGGGCTGCGGGTTGTGCATCAGCGGGGAGACATCGCGGATCGGGCGGATATCGACCTGGCTGCGCGGCAGAAAGGCCACGGCGCCGTCGAGGTCGACAGTGAAGCCGCCCTTGACCTGGTTGAAGATGACGCCTTCGACGCGCTCACCCTTGGTGAACTTCTCTTCGAGCTTGACCCAGCTCTCTTCGCGGCGGGCTTTGTCGCGCGACAGGACGGCTTCGCCCAGCGCGTTTTCGATGCGCTCGACCATGACCTCGACCGTGTCGCCGACCTTGAGCGTCGAGTCTTTGCCCTTGACGCCGAATTCCTTCAGCGGCACGCGGCCTTCGACCTTGAGGCCGACATCGATGATGGCCATGTCTTTTTCGATCGCCAGGATCGTGCCCTTGACGACCTGACCTTCGCCGGAGTGACCGGTGGTAAATGATTCTTCGAGCAGGCTCGCGAAATCGTCGCGAGTGGGATTTGCAGCTGACATATTTTCTCCTGGAGTGCCCCGCATCTGAAGCGGGACGGGCGCCGTGGGTTAGCGTTGCGTTGGCCTGCCGGCGTTCCGGGCTACAAAAGCCCTGGGCCGCCTAAGCGGCAATTCCGGCGCATGAAGAATGCTGGCAGGCTGGTTCGTGCCCGATATGGGTATTTTCTTCGCTTCCGGCAATCGGTGGAGCGGGAAAACCCTGGATCAGGCTTTGTCTCTCTTGGCCAGGGCGTCGTCGATGATCGCTTTGGCCGCTAGAAACGCGGCCTCTATAGCCATTTCGGAGGTATCAAGCAAGTGCGCGTCCGCCGCCGGCTTCAGCGGCGAGTCGGCGCGGCCCATGTCGCGCTCGTCGCGGCGCACGATATCGGCGAAAATCTCGGTGAAATCGGCGGTGCCGCCGATGCTTTCGATTTCGGCCAGCCGGCGCTGCGCGCGCACCTGCGCGCTCGCCGTCACATAGAGCTTTATGTCGGCGTCAGGGCACACAACCGTGCCGATGTCGCGCCCGTCGAGCACCGCGCCTGGCGGTGTCCTGGCGAAATCGCGCTGCTTTTCGACCAGGATGCGCCGGACGGTAGGGTAAATCGCGACCTTCGAGGCCGCCTCGCCAACCGCATGCGCCGACAGCACCGCACGGTCGAGCTTTGCCAGATCGACCTGGCGTGCGGCGGTTTCGGCTGCTGAGACATTGTCGAGTGGCAGCGCGTGCCGGATCAACGCATAGGCGACGGCGCGGTAGGTGAGGCCGGTGTCGAGCAGGTTGAGGCGGTAGTGGTCGGCCAGCCGTCGGGCCAGCGTGCCTTTGCCGGCGCCGGCGGGACCGTCGATGGCGATGGTGAAGGTCATTGGCGGGCCAACACGAAAGACAGACGCCGCGATCCTTCGCGCCCCCCTCTGTCCTGCCGGACATCTCCCCCTCCAGAGGGGAGATCAGAAGCTTCTGCGCCCCACTCTTTCCTGCAATTTCGAAAACTGGCGAAAGCCGCTGTGACGGCCGATCTCCCCCCTTGAGGGGGAGATGTCCGGCAGGACAGAGGGGGGCGCTGTCCCGCCGACATCTCTGCTTGCTTTGCGCTTGGCATCAACCTACCCGATCTCCGCACCGAGCCCCGTCATCAGACCCATGAACTCCGGGAAACTCGTCGCGATCATGGCGGCGTCGTCGATGGTCACCGGCTTTTCCGTTGCCAGCCCCATTACCAGGAAGCTCATGGCGATACGATGGTCGAGATGCGTCTGCACCGTCGTGTCCTGGCCATTGGGATGGCCGCCCAGCCCCTTGCCGCCGGGCTTTCCGCGCACCGCGAGCGAAGCTTCGCCTTCGGCGCAGTCGACGCCGTTGAGCTTCAGCCCATTGGCAACCGCTGCCAGTCGGTCGGATTCCTTCACCCGCAGCTCTTCCAGCCCCTGCATCAACGTCTCGCCCTCGGCGAAGCTCGCGGCAACCGCCAGCACCGGATATTCGTCGATCATAGACGGCGCCCGCTCGGGCGGCACGGTGACGCCCTTGAGCTCGGAGTAGCGCACGCGCAGATCGGCAACATCCTCGCCGCCGGCATTGCGCGGGTTCAAGATGTCGATCTGGCCGCCCATTTCCTGCAACGTTAGAAGCAGGCCGGTGCGGGTGGGGTTCATCAGCACGTTCTCGATGACGATGTCCGAACCCGGCACGATCAGTGCCGCGACCAGCGGGAAGCCGGCCGAGGAGGGGTCGCCGGGCACGGCGATGGTCTGCCCCGTCAATTTGCCCTGGCCCTCGATGAAGATGTGGCGCACGCCGCGCTCGTCGGTCTCGACCGAGAGATTGGCGCCAAATCCCCTAAGCATCTTTTCGGTATGATCGCGCGTCATCACCGGTTCGATCACGGTGGTGATGCCGGGCGTGTTGAGGCCTGCCAGCAGCACGGCCGACTTCACCTGCGCCGAGGCCATCGGCACGCGGTAGGTAATGGGTGCGGCGTGTTTCGGCCCATGCAGCGTGATCGGCATGCGGTCGCCCGGCGTCGCCTTCAGCACCTGCACGCCCATCTGGCGCAAGGGTTCGAGCACGCGGCCCATCGGCCGTCCCGACAGCGATGCGTCGCCGATGAAGGTCGTTTCCATGTCGTAAGTGCCGACGAGGCCCATTGTGAGGCGGGAGCCGGTACCGGCATTGCCGAAATCGAGCGGGCCTTCCGGCTGCAGCAGCGCGCCATTGCCGGTGCCGCGGATCACCCACTCGGCGCCGCGCTTCTCGATATGCGCGCCCATCGCCTTCATGGCGGCCGCCGTGCGCATCACATCCTCGCCTTCGAGCAGGCCGGTGACGCGGGTTTCGCCGGAGGCAAGGCCGCCGAACATCATGGAACGGTGCGAAATCGACTTGTCGCCCGGCACGCGAGCGGTGCCGGAAAGGGCGGATGATTTGCGGGCGGTGGCCGGCTTGGCAGCGGCGGCGTGAGACATGGAATTTCCCTGGACGGAATGCCGGCGCACCGGCGCTTTTCATTTGTTGCGGCGGTCTCGTATCACGGCGGGCACGAATGGTCATCCCCATGGTCGTCGCTTGGCGCGAGGCCTTTCAGTGCTTGGTTTTGTGACGCCGGCTTTTCGCTTTGACAGCGCGGTAAACTGTGGTTAAGGGGACCACTCTTTTACTGACGAGGCTTGACGTGGCAAAAAACGAACTTGGCACAAAGCGTGTCGACCCTGAAACGGGCCGAAAATTCTACGACCTGAACAAGGACCCTGTCGTCTCGCCCTATACGGGCAAGACGTATCCGCGTTCCTATTTCGAGGACGGCAAGATCGCCGCCCTCGAAGAGGAAGAGGAAGTGGCCGAGAAGGAAGTGGACGCCGAGGAAGAAGAAGGCGTTGAAGTCGTCTCGCTTGAAGAGGCCGACGAAGACGTCAAGGCCGGCGACGAGCTTCCCGACCTGGGCGACGACGAGGACGATGTCGATCTAGGCGACGATGAGGACGATACTTTCCTTGCCGACGAAGAGGAAGAAGACGACGATGTCGCCGACATGATCGGCGTCGGCGACGACGACGACGAAGTCTAAGAACGCTTCGAACGCATGCATTTAGCGGCGTTCACGGGCTATGACGAAAAAGCGGCCCTCGAAGGCTTGATCTTCAGGGAAGGCGGGGTTAGAAGCCGCCTGCACTAAACGGCGCGGTCCTGAAACCCGCGCCGGACCTCTCGCCGGCAACGGCGACGGCTGACTGCCGGAGTGGGGCCATAGCTCAGTTGGGAGAGCGCTTGAATGGCATTCAAGAGGTCGTCGGTTCGATCCCGATTGGCTCCACCAAACAGTCTCTTTCCGACGCTCGGTTTCGCGGCATTCATGCTTGTCGCCTGCCAGTCGGCGCCTGAACCATCATCGCCGCCCGCACCTCAGCCCATGGAGCCTGCCGCGATCTCTGCTCCTGATGGTGCGGCGGTCCTCGATCCATCCGTGCGGGTTATGCCGCCCGGCGAAGGCGTCCCGGCCAAATATGTCGCGTTTTCCGGCATATGGGGCGGACAGCTGGACGGGATGTATGACGGCAAGCTCGCCGTGCTGACGATTACGCGCGGCGGCAATGTCACCGCCACCTATGCCTGGGGCGATGTCGCCGACAACAAACCGGGCGTGGCCGATGGCGAAGGCAAGATTTTCGGCAACACGTTGAAACTGCGGCGCCTTCCCAATGGCGCGGACGTCAGCGCGGTCATTCAGGCGGACGGAACGCTGGCCGTCACCTATGGGCTTGCCGACCGAACCTATACGGGCACGTTCACCAAGCAATAATCGCGAGAGCTAATCTTCCGGGGGAGCCACGGCTGGCCCCTTCCCTTGATCAGTGCAATCCGAATTCGCGCAGCAATTCTTCACGGTAGCGCACGAAGCGGCTCTCGCTGCGCTCGCGCGGGCGTGGCAGGTCGATGTCGATCAACCGCGCCGCGCCGCCTTTCTCCTTGGGCAGGATCAGCACCCGGTCAGCCAGATAGATCGCCTCCTCCAGATCGTGGGTGACCATCACCATGGTGACGTTCTCCTCGCTCCAGATGCGCGCCAGTTCCTCCTGCATGCCGATCTTGGTCATGGCGTCCAGGGCCCCCAGCGGCTCGTCGAGCAGGAGGATCTCGGGCTGCACGGTGAGCGCCCGGGCGATGCCGACGCGCTGCGCCATGCCGCCGGAAAGCTGGCTCGGAAAAGCATCGGCGAATTCGGCAAGGCCGACCAGGGCGACGTAGAAGCGGGCGCGTTCCTCGGCCTGCCTCTTGGGAACACCGCGCACTTCGAGGCCGAACGCGACATTGCCGAGCACGCTCAGCCACGGCAGCAGCCGCGGTTCCTGGAAGATCACGGCACGCTCGGCGCCGACGCCATGCACCGGCTGGCCGTCGATCGCGACACCGCCGCTGTCGGCCGCCTCCAGCCCGGCCAGAATACGCAGCAGCGTGGTCTTGCCGGAGCCGCTGGCGCCGACGATGACCAGGCATTCCCCCGAACGAATGTCGAGGTTGAGCGTCCGCAGCACGGCAAGCTGGCGCCCGCCGAGGCTGAAGGATTTGGACAGGTCGCGGATCGAGACCTCTCCGCCACGGTTGGAACCGGCCATCTTGTCTCTCAGCTATTTCAAAGCTCAGTTGATCTTGGTTTCGCCGGGCCGGTACAGGATGTCGGCGGCTTTCAGCTTGCCCTTGGCCAGACGGCCGTCTCGCTCCAGCACGGCGACCCAGAAGTCGATGTCGCGATCGGTCGCCTGCGCACCTTCGCGCAGACCAAAGCCGGTCCAGTAGCGGGCGAGATCGCCGTTTTCGCCGCGCTTGTCGAGGATAGTGGCCAGCACCTTGCGGGCTTCGTCCGGGTTCTGGCGCGACCAGTCCGAGGCGCGCGCCGACTGTTCGACGAAGTTGCGCGCCGCATCCGGGTTGGCGGCAATGAAGTCGCGCCTGAGTACGACGAAGCCGCCGGCGAGTTCGCCGAGCACCTGGGTGTCGTCGAACACGCCGCGCACGCCGCCGTTGGCGACCAGCGCGCCGGCAAAGGTCGCCTGCCAGTAGCCGAGGCCGGCAATGTCGACCTGGCGCGAGCGCAGCGTCTGCTCAAGCTGCGGGCCGGGCACGACAATGAGGTTGGCGGCGGTCGGCGGCAGGCCGACGCTGTGCAGGGCCTCACGCACCGTATAGTCGAGATGAGCGCCGAGCGTGTTGACCGAGATGGTCTTGCCGGCAATGTCGGCGATCGATTTGATCGGGCTGTCTTCCAGCACGTAGAAGACGCTCTTCACATCCTTGTTGATGCCGTTGCTCGGATACGCCGCGACGAAGTCGTTGCCGCCGGAGATCGAGTTGATCACCGCTGCGGTGGCGGCCGAGCCGATGTCGACGCTGCCGGAAGACAGCGCAAACAGCGATTCCGGTCCACCCGAGGAATAGCCGACATTCTCCAGCTCGACGCCGAGCCCTTTGAAGTAGCCGAGCTCGTCGGCCAGCTCGTGCGGGGAGATGCTGCCACGGCTGGCGAGGTAGCGGAACTTGACGGCTGCGGCTTGCGCAAAGGCCAGGCGCGGCAGGCCGGCGGCGATGAGGCCGGCGGCAAGCGGCGCGCCGGCAAGCAGCGAACGGCGGGTGATTTTCATGATCGGGTCCTTGTGAGGTAAACGGTGAGGGGCGGACTGCTCAGTTGACAGGATTGCTCCAGCGACAGAGCCGCCGCTGCAGGGTGACCAACGCCTGGTTGGCGATCAGGCCAAGCCCGGCGAGGATGACGATTGCCGCAAACATCAGCGGGATCTGGAAATTGTACTGCGCGTTCATCACCTGGAAGCCGATGCCCTTGTTGGCACCGATCATCTCGGACGCGATCAGCAGCAGCAGCGCCGTGGTGGCGCTCAGCCGCAAGCCGACGAAGATCGACGGCACGGCGCCCGGCAGTACGACGCGGCGAAACACGGTGAGCCGGCTCGCACCATAGACGCGCGCCATTTCAAGCAGCTTGGGATCGACTTCCTTGACGCCGCTGGTGGTATTGAGCAGCAGCGGAAACAGCGTCGCCCAGAAGATGACGAAGATCTTCGAGGTCTCGCCAAGTCCCAAGAGCAGGATGAACACCGGGTAGAGCGCCAGTGCAGAGGTCTGCCGGAACACCTGCAGGATCGGATCGAGCGCGGTTTCGACCGGGCGCACCTGGCCCATGAACAGGCCGAGCGGAATGGCGACGGCCACGGCTGCGGCAAAGGCGATGCCGGCGCGCTGCAGGCTGATGGCGATGTCGCCGAGCAGGCTGCCGCCGGCAAGCCCCTTCCAGAGCGCTTCGACGATCATGTCGATCGGCGGCAGCACCGCCGCGTTGACCCATCCGACGCTGCTCGCCACCTGCCAGAGCGCCAGGAAGCCGGCAAGCACGCCGTAGCGCTTCAGGAAGCGAACAGCAGCCCGGCCGCCGAGGCGCAGAAAGTCGGTGCCGAGCCCGGTTTCGCCACCACTGCGGCGAACCGTGATTTGCCGATCGATGTGCTGCAACGTCATTGCTTCACCCCTTCGATGCCAAGGTCATTCGGCGGCAAGGACGGTCGAGCGGGCGACGGTCCATGGATTTTCCGGGCGCCTGAGACCGAGATTCTCGCGCAGCGTGCGGCCTTCGTAAGCCGTGCGGAACAGGCCGCGCCGCTGCAGCTCGGGAATGACCAGGTCGACGAAATCGTCGAGCGCGCCGGGCAGCCAGGGCGGCAGGATGTTGAAGCCGTCGGCCGCCTCGCTGGTGAACCATTCCTCCAGCTGATCGGCGACCTGCGTGACGCTGCCGACGATGGTGTAGTGGCCGCGCGCCGTCGCTACCCATTGGTAAAGCTGGCGGATGCTGAAATTGTGCTCGTCGGCAATCTGCCGGATCAGCGCCTGGCGGCTTTTCATGCCTTCGGTTTCCTTGCTCGGCGGCAACGGGCCGTCGAGCGGATAGCCCCTGATGTCGAGCGTCTGGCCGGCCAGCCCGTTGAGCAGGGCGACACCGTCCTCGGGCAGGATAAGGTCGTTAAGCTGTTGGTATTTGGCACGGGCCTCGTCCTCGGTGCGGCCGACGAAGGGCGCGACGCCCGGCATGATCAGCACCTGGTCGGGATCGCGGCCGACTTCAGCCACGCGCGCCTTGATGTCGCGGTAGAATTCCTGCGCCGTCTCGAGCTTCTGATGGGCCGTGAAGATGACCTCGGCCGAGTGCGCGGCAAGCCCACGGCCGTCTTCCGACTGCCCCGCTTGTACGACAACCGGATGTCCTTGCACCGGGCGCGGCACGTTGAGCGGACCCTTGACGCTGAAATGCTCGCCCTTGTGGTCGATGTCGTGCAATCTGTCCTTGTCGTAGAAACGGCCCGACTGCTTGTCGCGGATGAAGGCGTCATCCTCCCAGCTGTCCCACAGCGCCTTGACCGTCTCGACATGCTCATGCGCCCTGGCATAGCGCTCGGCATGGCTGGGCTGGACGTCGCGGTTGAAATTGCGTGCCGTTTCGTCGCCGGCCGAGGTCACCACGTTCCAGCCGGCGCGGCCGTTCGACAACAGGTCGAGCGAAGCGAATTTGCGCGCCAGCGTGTAAGGCTCCTCATAAGTGGTGGACGCCGTTGCGATGAAGCCGAGATGCGTCGTCAGCGGCGCCAGCGCCGCAAACAGCGTCACCGGCTCGAAGCCGGCGATCTTGGCGTTGCCGCCCTCGCGGGCGCCGTGGCCGACGGTCAGGTTGTCGGCCAGGAAATAGGCGTCGAACAGGCCGCGCTCGGCGGTCAGCGCCAGCTTCTTGTGGAACTCGAAATTGGTGGCGCCGTCGGCCGGCGCATCGGGATGACGCCAGGCGGCGATATGCTGCCCGCCGCCGGGCAGGAAAGCGCCGAGCTTGATCTGCCGCGGCCTGCTATCGGACTTGCTGGCTCGAGTCATTGCAGGCGTCCTTCTGGTCTATGCGGGATGGAATATTGCGTCGCGGATCGTGGTTTCAGGCGGCAAGGACGACGCTGTAGGGCACGCCCGCCACCCGGCATGCCTCGGCGACCGCCTGCCGGGCTCGCGCCTTGACTGTCTCGGACACCAGCACGCCATCGGCAAAGTCCTTGTCCGAGGCGTAGATCGCGGTCGGCAGGGTCTGCGCCTCGAAGAAGCCGAACAACGGCCGCAACTGATGTTCGACGACAAGCGAATGACGCTCGCCGCCGCCTGTTGCCGCCAGGATGATCGGCTTGCCGCGCAGCGACGACGGGTCGAGCAGGTCGAAGAAGTGCTTGAACAGCCCGGTGTAGCTGCCCTTGAAGGTCGGGGAGCCGACCACCAGCACGTCGGCGCCGAGCAGCTGCTCGATAATACCGCGCGCCGCCGGATCGAGATCGCCAAGCTGTCTTGCAGGCGCAAAGGACGGGCCGAGATCCTCGATGTCGAAAACGCTCAAAGCCGAGCCGGCCCGGCTCGCCACCTCACCGGCGATGTGGCTGACGAATGCCTTCGTCTTGGACGGACGGGTCAGGTTGCCGGACAACCCCACCACCAGCTTTTTTGACATCCGAGGCTCCTTCTCGCAAACGCACTATCCGGATTAAGCCTACCGATTTTGTAGAATTAAATGAGCGAGAAGATTTCAAAACCGGGCTCTGAAGCGAATGGAGTTTGCGGTACATCGCCTTTGGTTGGTTCATTTGGCCCCAAAAGCGCCGCGGCAGATGCTGACGCGGTCGCGCAAGGCATCGCCGGGGACCATGGCCTTGGTCCTTTGCGCACCGATGGGTATCGTCGCGATACCGTCAAGGGCCGGCGGCATTGACACTGCGTTGTGTGAGTGTCGATTGAACCCAATCGCGTGGGCGACGAAGTAGGCAACTGCAATCAAAGAACAGGATACGCGCATGAAGAAGATCGGCTTTCTTTCCTTCGGCCATTGGTCGCCCTCGTTGCAATCGCAGACGCGCTCGGCGTCCGACGCGCTGCTGCAGTCGATCGACCTGGCCGTCGCCGCCGAGGAGCTGGGCGCGGACGGCGCCTATTTCCGCGTCCATCATTTTGCCCGCCAGCTCGCTTCGCCGTTTCCGCTTCTGGCCGCGGTCGGCGCCCGCACCAGCCGCATCGAGATCGGCACCGCCGTCATCGACATGCGCTATGAGAATCCGCTGTATATGGCCGAGGATGCGGGTGCTGCCGACCTGATCGCCGGTGGCCGGCTGCAGCTTGGCATCAGCCGCGGTTCGCCGGAGCAGGTGATCGACGGCTGGCGCTACTTCGGCTATGTGCCGCAGGACGGCAAAAGCGATGCCGACATGGCGCGCAATCATGCCGAGGTTTTCCTGAATGTGCTGCGCGGCGAAGGTTTCGCGCAACCTAATCCGCGGCCGATGTTCCCCAATCCTCCGGGAATGCTGCGGCTCGAGCCGTTCTCGGCCGGCCTGCGCGACCGGATCTGGTGGGGTGCCGCTACCAACGCGACCGCCGAATGGGCGGGCAAGCTCGGCATGAACCTGCAAAGTTCGACGCTGAAGTTCGATGAGGGCGGCCAGCCGCTCCACATCCAGCAGGCCGAACAGATCCGCGCTTATCGCGCGGCGTGGAAGGCGGCCGGCCACACACGCGAGCCGCGCGTGTCGGTCAGCCGCAGCATCTTTGCGCTGGTGAACGACCGCGACCGCGCCTATTTCGGCGGCGGCAGCAGCGAAGATCATTTCGGCTATATCGAGCCTGAGAAGCTTGCCGTCTTCGGCCGCTCCTATGCCGCGGAGCCCGATGTGCTGATCGATCAGCTGAAAGAGGACGAAGCGATCGCCGAGGCCGACACGCTGCTTCTGACCGTCCCCAACCAGCTTGGCGTCGAGTACAACGCCCACGTCATCGAGGCGATCCTGAAGCACGTCGCGCCGGCTCTGGGCTGGCGCTGACAAGAGGCGCCAGCCGCCCGGCAAACAAAGAGATAGACCGTTTCGCCGGCAAACGGTGAAACGCTCTAAGGGAAGAGGCGGCTAGGCATCCGCCTTGAAGGTCTGCTTCTGCTGGCCTAGCCCCTCGATGCCCAGTTCCACCACATCGCCGGGCTTCAGGAACACGGGCGGCTTCATGCCCAGCCCAACGCCGGGCGGGGTGCCGGTGGAGATGATGTCGCCAGGATGCAGCGACATGAACTGGCTGAGATAGGAAACGAGATAGGCGACGCCGTAGACCATGGTCCTGGTCGAGCCGTTCTGCATCGTCTTGCCGTTGACCGTCAGCCACATTTTGAGGTTCTGCGGATCGGCAACCTCGTCCTTGGTGACAAGCCACGGCCCGGTCGGACCGAACGTGTCGCAGCTCTTGCCCTTGGTCCACTGGCCCTGGCGCTCGGCCTGGAAGGCGCGCTCGGACACGTCATGGGCAACGGCATAGCCGGCGACATAATCCAGCGCCTCGGCTTCGGTGACGTATTTGGCTTTTCTGCCGATGACCACGGCGAGTTCAACCTCCCAGTCGGTCTTTTCCGAGCCGCGCGGGATCAGCACATCATCGTCGGGACCGACGATGGCCGAGCTCGCCTTCATGAAGATGATCGGCTCCGGCGGCACGGCGGCGCCGGTTTCGGCGGCGTGGTCGGAATAATTCAGGCCGATGCAGATGAACTTGCCCGTGCCGGCGACGCAGGCGCCGAGGCGCGGCTTGCCGGAAACCGCCGGCAGCGAGTTCGGATCGAGCTTCGACAATGTCTCGAGCGACGCCGGATCGAGCGCCTTGCCGGCAATGTCGGCGACATGACCCGAAAGATCGCGGATCGTTCCATCCGCATCGAGCAGGCCGGGGCGTTCGCTCCCTATCTCGCCATAGCGCAGCAGTTTCATCTTGCTCTCCAAATTGCGGCCCAAGGCCGTTTTCAAAACTCGCTCCGCCAAGCGATGACTGGGCGGACTCTGGCTATCGGACCCGACCTGGGGCAAGCCGGACTTTAGAACTGTTCGAGCCTGGACCTGCGGATCGAGGCTATTGCTCAGATCGACCAGCCGCCGTCGATATTATAGGCCTGGCCCGAGGTGTACGTGGCGCCGGCGAGGTAGACGGCAAGGTCGGCGATTTCCTCGGGCGTGCCGAGACGGCCCATCGGCTGGCGGGCAATGAAGGCCGCGCGGGCCGCCTCGTAATCGCCCTGCGCATGCATGCGGTCCTGCAGCGACGGGCTCTCGACGGTGCCGGGGCAGATGGCGTTGCAGCGAATGCCCTTGGCGACATAGTCCGCGGCAATCGCCTTGGTGAGACCGATCACGGCCGCCTTGGAGACGCCATAGGCGAAGCGGTTGGGCACGCCCTTGCCGGCGCCGGCGACGGACGACATGTTGATGATCGAGCCATCGCCGCGCTCCAGCATGCCGGGCAGTACGGCCCGAATGGTGCGGATCATGGCGCGGACATTGAGGTTGAAGGCGAAATCGAGATCGGCGTCCTTCATCTCGAGGATGGACCCCGAATGGACGAAGCCGGCGCAGTTGAACAGCACGTCGACGCGGCCGATTTCGGCGAAGCCGGATGCCACCGCATCGTCGTTGAGAACGTCGAGCTTGCGGGTCTTGATGCCGGAGGTCTTGGCGAGTTCGGCCAGCAGCGCCTCGTTGATGTCGGTGGCGTGCACGACGGCACCTTCCTTGGCGAAGGCCAGAGCGCTCGCTCTGCCGATGCCTTGCGCCGCCGCCGTGACGACAACGACCTTGCCTGCCAGATCCGCCATGCGTTTCTCCTCGCCCTCTTTGGCCACTTCTCGGCCCGATTTACTGCCGGCTAACCGGGGCGTCCTGTGCCAGACAGGCGCGACTATGCGGCCTGCACAATCCATCAGTCCAAAATAACAAATGTTTTTTCTGGTTAAAGAACACACGTCCGGGCGTCAAGCCCGAACGCGATCACCTTCGCGACGGCCGATGTAATGCACATCGCTTGCTCTGATGCAACAACATGTATGACAACCGGGCAACGAGTGACGCTGCCATGGTTCGCTCAAGCACAGCGCGTTTCAGGCGGCATTAGTCGCCGTATGGCACCCAGACGTTCTTCACTTCGACGGCGCGGCGCAGCAGGGCATCGCCGGCGGCCTCGTCGGACGCCCAGTCGAGGCTGCGGCCGTTGCCGGTCCAGACGCGCTTGAGATTGCCGACGGAATCGGCCTCCGCCTTGGCGCAAGTGTCGGCATCGGCAAACAGCCAGAGCCCGTCGACATCGTCATGCTTGGCCAGCACGCCGGAAAGTTCGGCGCTGCGGCCGGTGACGATGTTGATGGCGCCTGCTGGAACGTCGGAATATTCGATCACCTGGTAGAGATCGGTGGCGAGCAGCGGGTATTTTTCCGACGGCACGGCGACCACGGTGTTGCCCGTGGCAAGCGCAGGGGCGATCAGGGAGATGAAGCCAAGCAGCGGCGCGCTGTCCGGCGCGACGATGCCGACGACGCCGACCGGCTCGTGCAGCGCCAACGTGACGGCGCGGGCCGGCGGCTGATGCACCCTGCCCTCGAACTTGTCGGCGAGGCCGGCATAGAGGAAGAGCCGCTCGATGGACTGTTCTATTTCCTCCCGCGCGGCCTTGGCGTTGGCGCCGGTCAGTTCGGTGAGACGGGCGGCGAACTCGCCGGCACGGCCGGACAGATTTTCGGCGAGGTAATAGAGCACTTGGGAGCGATTGTAGGCGGTCGCCTCCGGCCACGCCTTGCAGGCGCGGGCGGCGGCAACGGCGTCGCGGATGTCCTTGCGGCTGCCGAGACCGACTTCGCCGGCCAGCTTGCCCCTGGCGGTGGCGACAGAAAGCGAATAATTACCATCGGGCCGCACCTGCTTACCGCCGATGAACAGTTTGGCCGTACGATCGATGGCGCCGCCATCCGATTGCTCGACGGGCTGCGCCGAAGAGGTCGCCGGCTTGATCACGGGACCAAGCGGCAGTTTCACCGACAGATATTCGAACATGCCCTCGCGGCCGCCTTCACGGCCAAAACCGCTTTCGCGGTAGCCGCCGAAGCCGCAGGCTGCGTCGAACATGTTGGTACCGTTGACCCAGACGACGCCGGCCTTCAGCTGCGGCGCGACATGCAGCGCGAGATTGATGTTTTCGCTCCACACCGAGGCGGCCAGCCCATAGCGCGTGTTGTTGGCAAGCTCGATCGCTTCCTCGGTGTTGCGGAAGGTCATGGTGGCCAGAACCGGACCGAACACCTCTTCCTGCGCCAATATATTTGCCGGCGAAACACCGGTGGCGAGCGTCGGCAGGTGGTAGTAGCCGGAAGACGGCAGCACCGCGTCGGGCTGCCAGCAGACGGCGCCCTGTCTGGCGCCTTCGGCGACCAGACCCTTGACGCGGTCGAGCTGTGTGGCGTCGACCAGCGGTCCGATATCGGTGTTCTTGTCGAGCGGGCTGCCGACGCGAAGCCGGCTCATCCTGACCTTGACCTTGGCGATCAAGGCATCGGCAATGCCTTCCTGCACCAGAAGCCGTGACCCGGCGCAGCAGACCTGGCCCTGGTTGAACCAGATGCCGTCGACCAGTCCTTCGACGGCGCTGTCGAGATCGGCGTCCTCGAAGACGATGAAGGCCGATTTGCCGCCAAGCTCCAATGACAGCTTCTTGCCCGATCCAGCCGTGGCTTTCCTGATGATCTTGCCGACCTCCGAAGAGCCGGTGAAGGCGATCTTCTGGATGCCGGGATGGTTGACGATGGCGACGCCCGCTTCCGGCCCGCCCTGGACGATGTTGACGACGCCCTTGGGCACGCCGGCACGCTCGCAGACCTCGGCAAACAGGATGGCGGTGAGCGGCGTGAACTCGGCCGGCTTCAGCACCACCGTGCAGCCGGCGGCGAGCGCCGGCGCAATCTTCCAGGCCAGCATCAGCAGCGGGAAATTCCATGGGATGATCTGGCCGACGACGCCGACACCCTTGTGGCCTGGGAAATCCTTGTCCAGCGCCTGTGCCCAGCCGGCATGATGGATGAAATGGCGGATGGCCAGCGGCACGTCGATGTCGCGGCTTTCGCGGATCGGCTTGCCGTTGTCGATTGACTCAAGCACTGCGAACAGGCGCTGATGACGCTGCATCGCGCGGCCAATGGCGTAAAGCACTTTTGCGCGCTGGTAGCCCGAGGATGCCGACCATTTCGGTAAGGCCTTGGTGGCTGCGGCGACGGCTGCGTCGATATCGGCGGCGCCGGCATCGGAGATCTTGGCCAGCAGCTTGCCGGATGAGGGTTCGCTGGTCTCGAAGGTCTTGCCGCCGCCTGCTGCCTTCCAGCCGCCGTCGATGAACAGCGCCTTGCCGAAATCGCGTCCGGCAAGCCAGGCATCGGCCTCGGTGCGGGCTTCCGGCGCCGGGCCGTATTCCATGGCGTGATAGCGTTCGAGAATGTTCATGACGCGCTCCAGATAATCGTCTTGGCAGGCGTTCTGTGGCGCCCCCCTCTGTCCTGCCGGACATCTCCCCCACAAGGAGGGAGATTAGCCTTCGCGCCTGTCGGCTCTGAAACGTCGACAATTGGCGAAATCGCCGACGTTAGCCAAACTCCCCCAAGTGGGGGAGATGTCCGGCAGGACAGAGGGAGGCGCGAAGGAACTCGACGTTCAAGGCCTTCTCCGCCTCACGCCATCGCATGGCGGTGGTTGGCCGAATAATGCCCGGTCAGATGATGCTCGAGCTGGCGCTCGATATCGGTCAGCAGGCTCGAGGCGCCGAAGCGGAACAGGTCTGGCTCCAGCCATGGCCGGCCGAGCTCCTCCTTCATCAGCACCAGCCAGTCGAGCGAAGCCTTGGCTGTAGAGATGCCGCCGGCCGGCTTGAAGCCGATGAGAAAGCCGGTCTCCTCGAAATAGGCTCGGATGGCGCGCACCATGGCGAGGCCGACGGGCAGCGTGGCGTTGACGCTTTCCTTGCCGGTCGAGGTCTTGATGAAATCGGCGCCCGCCATCATCGCCACCATCGAGGCCAGCATGACATTGCGCAGCGTCGCGAGGTCGCCGGTGCCGAGGATAACCTTGAGATGCGCATCGCCGCAGGCTTCGCGCATCGAGACGATCTCGTTGTAGAGCTCCTGCCACTTGGCGCCGAAGACCAGGCCGCGCGGGATGACGACGTCGATCTCGTCGGCGCCGTCGCGCACCGATGCCTCGATCTCCTGCAGGCGGGTCGACAGCGGCGCAAGGCCGTGCGGGAAAGCGGTGGAGACGGCGGCGACATGGATGCCGGTGCCGCGCACGGCATCAACAGCCGTCGCGACGAATGGATGATAGACGCAGACCGCCGCCGGGCGGATTTTTTCGCCCTCGATGCCAAGCCCCTCGACGATGTCGCGGCGGAACGGGTTGATCGCCTTGGCGCACAGGCGGCGGACGCGCTCTTCGGTGTCGTTGGAATTCAGCGTCGTCAAATCCATGCAGGAGACCGCGCGCAGCAGCCATGCCGCCTGGTTGTCAGCCTTGATCGAGCGCCGCTTTGTGAGGCTGGCGACCCTGCGTTCCAGCGCCGAGCGGTTGACCGAGCGAACCGATTCCATGAAGCCGAGATCGAGCCGCATGCCGGTGTTGCGGGCAATACCGTGGCTTTGCGGCACGGGCGTGTTGGCGGCCGCACGTGCCGGCAGCGGCGTGACCTTGGACGCGCCGAGATCGGCTTCGCGGATTGTGCTGCTCATCTCCTGCCCTTTCGCTCGACGATTTTACGTCGTGGTGCGTGTCGTTGCTCCCGGACTTGGGCGACACACACCGAAGATAGCCCGTGAATCGATGCTTCACGAGTCCTTCAAGGGCTCATAACGGAAAAAGGCGGCAAAAGCAGCTGAATTTTGACCACATGGTCAAAACGTCAATTCAAGACGTGGCGCCGAGGCGCCGGCTGATGTCAGCCGACGAAAGCGCGCTCGACGACGAAGGTCGAGGGATGGCTGAGCGAGCCCTCATGGAAGCCGAGGCTTTCGGCCATTTCCTTGACGTCCTTCAGCATATGCATCGAGCCGCAGATCATGATGCGATCCGTCTCCGGATTGAGCTTCTCGATGCCGAGGTCGTCGTAGAATTTGCCGGAGCCGATCAGCGCGGTGATGCGGCCCATGCGCGCCGACTCTTCGCGGGTCGTCGAATTGTAGAGGGTGACGCGGCCGCCGGTCAGTTCGCCGATCAGGGGATCGTTCTCGAGCGCGGCCACCAGTTCCTGGCCATAGGTCAGTTCGGCATTGTCGCGGCAGGTGTGGGTCAGGATGACCTGATCGAATTTTTCGTAGGTATCGGGGTCGCGCAGAAGGCTGGCGAAGGGCGCAATGCCGGTGCCGGTCGAGATCATGAACAGGCGCTTTGCCGGGGTCAGCGCGTCGACAACCAGCGTGCCGGTCGACTTCTGGCGCATGATGACGGTGTCGCCGACCTGGATCTTCTGCAGCTCGGAAGTCAGCGGACCATCCGGCACCTTGATCGAGAAGAACTCCAGCTCTTCGTCCCAGGCCGGGCTGGCGACCGAATAGGCGCGGTACACCGGCTTTTCGGCATTGGGCAGCCCGATCATGACGAACTCGCCGGAGCGGAAGCGCAGCGACTGCGGACGGGTGATGCGGAACGAGAACAGGCGGTCGGTGTAATGCTTCACCGAGACGACGGTTTCGGCATAGACATTGGCCGGAATCGGAAACTGCAGCGGACGGGCGCCGGC
The DNA here is from genome assembly GCF_030323245.1 of Mesorhizobium sp. C372A. NCBI lineage: Bacteria > Pseudomonadati > Pseudomonadota > Alphaproteobacteria > Hyphomicrobiales > Phyllobacteriaceae > Mesorhizobium > Mesorhizobium sp. C372A. The sequence goes on from NZ_CP100475.1 coordinate 1,186,581, forward strand.
TGTGTTGAGTGCGGATGTGGTGTTCATCAATCCAACTCTGTCTTGCCCACGCCTGTGCGGGCGCCAAACCGTTTCCTGCGCGCCCAGACCATTCAGGTCCCGGCGAGCCGTTCACACACTCCAAAGCAGTGAGCTCTTGTGTCCCAAATTTATTAGTATACAAACGATATTTGTGTCAAGATACCACGCTAAAACAGCTTTCCAAACTGCGGCATATTCGTAGTTCCGCCATTTCGGATTTCGACAATGAAAGAGAAATTTTCGGTGAAGCAGCCGGATTCCGCGGGCGACGTCGTTGCCGGCATCGATGTCGGCGGAACCTTCACCGACCTCATTTTGATCGACGGCAAAGATGGCGGAAAGGTGCATATCGCCAAGACGCCGACGACGGTCGACAATCAGGCGTTCGGCGTGGTTTCAGCGCTGGGCGCCACAGGCTTTGCCATAGACGGCATCGACCTCATCGTGCATGGCACGACCACCACGACCAATGCGGTTCTGGAACGCAGGCTGGCGAAAACCGGCATGATCACCACGCGCGGTTTTCGCGACGTGATCGAGCTTGGCCGCCGCACACGGCCGCAGCCCTATGGCATGACCGGAAGCTTCGTTCCGATCATCCCGCGTGATCTCAGGCTGGAAGTTTCGGAGCGCGTCGAGGCGTCGGGCGCGGTGCGCACGCCGCTCGACGAGGCCGAGATGCGCGACGCCGTGAAGACGCTGATCGCGGCCGGCTGCGAGTCCCTCGTCATCCATTTCCTGCATTCCTACGCCAACCCTGGACATGAGCGGCGCGCGGCCGAAATCGCCGCCGAGCTTTGGCCGAACGGCTACATCACGACTGGCCATGCGCTGCTGTCGGAAGCCCGCGAATTCGAGCGCGGCGTTACCGCCGCGGTCAACGCCTCGGTGCAGCCGATCCTCGAGCGTTATGTCGAGCGGCTGCGCAAGGAATTGGCCGCCAAGGGCTATGCCCGCGACTTCCTGATCATGAACGGCAATGGCGGCATGATCTCGGCCCGTTTCGTCACGCGCGAGTCGGCCAAGACCGTGATGTCCGGCCCGGCCTCCGGCGTCATCGCCGCCGCCTATACGGGCAAGCGCGCCGGCTTTGAAAACCTCGTCACCTACGACATGGGCGGCACCTCGACCGACGTGGCGCTGATCCGGAATGCGGAGCCCGCCGTCTCGAACGAGATCGAGATCGAATATGCGATGCCGATCCATGTGCCGATGGTGGCGGTGCATACGGTCGGTGCCGGCGGCGGCTCCATCGCCCGGGTCGATGCCGCCGGGCTGATCCAGATCGGCCCGGAAAGTGCCGGCGCCAATCCCGGCCCGATCTGCTACGGCCGCGGCGGCCTGGAGCCGACCATCACCGACGCCAATCTGGTGCTCGGGCGGCTGGCGCCGAAGAAGCTGCTGGCGGTCGAAAATCCGGTCACCGTCGAGCGCGTCACCGGCATCTTCGAAGACAGAATAGGCAAGGCCGCCGGCCTCTCCGGCGTCGAGGCGGCGGGCGCGGTGCTGCGCCTCGGCAACATGAAGATGGCCGGCGCCATCCGCATGGTCTCGGTGTCGCGCGGCCATGATCCGCGCGATTTCGCGCTGTTCGCCTTCGGTGGCGCCGGACCGTTGCATGCCTCCGCGCTGGCGCGCGAACTCGGCCTGCCCCGCGTGCTGGTGCCGGCCCGTCCGGGCATCACCAATGCGCTCGGCTGCGTCGTGGCCGATCTGCGTCACGACTTCGTCAACACCATCAACCAGCCGGTCGCCGTGCTCGATGAAGCCCGGCTTCGCGAGGTGCTGGAACGTCACCGCGGGGAAGGCGAGGAACTGATCGGCAAGGAAGCGGTGAAGCCGGAAACGATCCGCGTTACGCACTCTGCCGACATGCAGTTTGTCGGCCAGACCCACATCATCAACGTGCCGTTGCCGTCTTCATCGGTGACAAGGCAGGAGTTGCAGGCGCTGTTCGAAAAAGCCTATTTCGCCCGCTTCAAGGTCGAGCTGCCGGAGATCCGCGCCAATCTGGTCAACCTCAACACGTCGGTGACGGGCGTGCGGCCGGCGATCGACCTGTCACGGCTGATCGACCCGGCCGGACGTACAGAGACGCTAGACGAGGCGCTGCGCGAAACAAGGCCTGTCTGGTACGCAGGACGCTGGCACGATACGCCGATATACGCACGCGAAAAGCTGCCGTCCGATGCCGTCATCGAAGGGCCGGCGATCCTCGAACAGATGGACGCCACCACCGTGCTCGAACCCGGCGACCGCGCAAGATCGGACGCCGACGGCAACATCATCATCGATATCGGCGAGGCCTGAGATGCAAAAGCTCGACGCCATCACGCTTTCGGTCCTGCAGGCTGCCCTCCAGCAGGTCTGCGACGAGATGGATCTCACTTTCTCCCGCGCGGCCTTCTCGCCTGTCATCGCCGAAGCCAATGACCGCTCCGACGGCATCTACTCGGCCGTCGACGGCTCGCTGATCGCACAAGGCAGCCAGGGCCTGCCGGTGTTCGTCGGCGTCATGCAGTATTCGACCAGGACGGTGATCGAGATGATCGCCGACGGCCGCTGCCTGCCACCTGAGCCGGGCGACATCTACATCGTCAACGATCCCTATCTCGGCGGCACGCATCTGATGGACGTGCGCTTCGCCATGCCGGTCTACCGCGACGGCAAGATATTTTGCTGGCTATCGAATACCGGCCACTGGCCCGATATCGGTGGCTCGGTGCCGGGCGGCTTCTCCGCTTCCGCCACAGCCGTCGAGCAGGAAGGCCTGCGGCTGCCGCCGGTCAAGCTGTTCAAGAAGGGCGTGCTGGACACGGAAATCTACGCCATCATCTGCTCCAACATCCGCGTCGCCGACCAGCGCATCGGCGATATAAGAGCGCAGGCCGCAGCACTGCTGATCGGTCAGGACCGACTCAATGGAATCCTCGATCGTTACGGCGACGAAACTGTCGTCGGGGCCATCGCCGAACTGCGTCGCCGCGCCGCCGAGCAGATGCGCGCCAACATCTCCGCCATTCCCGACGGCACATACAGTTCGAAGGCCTTTGTCGACTCGGACGGCGTGGTCAACGAACCGCTGACCATCGCGCTCGCCGTCGAGAAGCAGGGCGACACGCTGACCTTCGATTTTACCGGCTCGTCAAAACCATGCGCGGGGCCGATGAACAGCGTGCTGGCGACGACATTGTCGTCGGTCTATCTCGCCATGCGCCATATTTTTCCTGATGTGCCGATCAGCGCCGGCGCCTTCGAGCCCCTGATCGTCAAGCGGCCGGAAGGCACCTTCCTCGACGCCAAATACCCGCGGCCGGTCTCGGGCTGCGCGGCTGAAGTCTCGCAGCGCATCGCCGAGGCGGTGTTCGCCGCGATGGTACAGGCGCTGCCGGACAAGGTGACGGCCGCGCCCGCCGGCTCCAGCGGCAATTTCGCGCTGGGCGGCAACGATCCGGCGCGCGGCCGCGACTATGTGATGTATCAGATCTCCGGCGGCGGCTATGGCGGCAATTCAGGCCATGACGGGCTGACCAATGGCTGCTCGACCATCGGCATTTCCAAATCACCGCCGGTCGAGATCATGGAGCAGGCGTTTCCTGTGCTCTACCGCCACTATGCCTTGCGCGAAGGCTCGGGCGGCGCCGGCAAGCAGCGCGGCGGCTTCGGCCTCGCCTATGAGGTCGAGATCTTGCGAGGCGAAGCGCGCGCGTCCTTCGTCATGGACCATGGCCGTTTCGGCCCGCAAGGCGCGCTCGGCGGCAAGGACGGCGCGGTGAACACGGTGACCGTGTTCCGCGACGGCGAGGCACATGTGCCGCCGCATCTATCCAAGGAGCAGGACATCGCGCTCAAGGCCGGCGACCGCGTGCGCGTCGGCACACCGGGGGGTGGCGGCTATGGCGATCCGCGTGAGCGCGACCCGAAACTGGTCGCCGAAGACATCAGGCTTGGTTACTACACCGATGAGCAAGCCAAAGAGCTGTTCGGAACCTGACAGCTGACAGGCCCGAGCCGCGTCAGGTCTGCAGCTTGGCCTTCAGCGCATCGGCGAATTTCTGCGCGATCTTCTTGAAGCCGGCGGGATCGGGATGCAGTTCGTTGGCCCAGTCGGCCACCTTCAACGTTCCCTGCGTGTCGACCAGATGGAAATTGTTGTTGGGATCGTTGGCCAGGCGCTTCACCACATCGCGGAACGCCGCCAGCGCGTCGTGAACGATGACCGTGCCCTTGGCGACCGTCCAGTTGCAGAAATCGAGCGACGGTTTCAGCCACGGGCCGACACAGGACGGATGCGCTCCGTTCGGGATCGGAAAATCATAGCAATGTCCAAAGATCGGCACGCCTGGCGCGACGCGGTCGCGCAGCGCGAACAAATCGAGATAGCAGGCCTCGACCATGCCGAGCGCCTTGGTGAAGCGGTTCTTGTTCAGCCCGGGGGCGTGGCCGTCATTGAAGTCGAGGAAGATGCAGAACTGGTCGCCGGCAATGTCGTTGCCACCGGCAGAGAACAGGATGGCATCGGGCTTGCCGTCCAGCCAGTTGGCCTTGTTGCGCAGGGCGGCGATCATGCGCTGCTGCTTGGGCAGCGACATCTCGTCGGTCGCCGCATCGCCATGATGGGCAAGGTTGAGGATGGTCGGCGGCATCGAGCCGATGCGGCGCAGCTGCGCGATCACGTCGGTGTCGACGAACGGAAAGCCGTTGCCGGTGAGCGGATAGTCGAACCAGGAATCGCCCTGCGCTAGCATCACCAGCGGCCGGTTGGCGACGGCCGCCTCGAGATTGCCGGCGCTTTCCCTTGCGGTTTCGAGCCGCTCGATGTTGGCCTGGTGAACCCTGATGCGCTTGGCGATGTCGTCGTCGATGCGCCGTTGCGCGGCTTCCTGCACGAATTCCTGCTGGTCCATCCCCAGGTCCCTCCCACGACCGTCTACTTCCAGCTGAGCATGCGCCCATGTCCATGATCGGTCTGTAATTTAGATCACAGTAAGATTTCCTGGGGAAGGACCGCTTGCCGCGCCGTGATCGCCGCAGAGCATGTCGTTTCCGTCTCCGTGGAGTCTGCAAAAGACCATAGACTTCTATCCTTGTTTTCGCGCAATTCCGGACGGGAAACCGCCAACACCTTCCCTGGAATTGCTTAGTCAACGGAGATCAGGAACATGCGTCTTTTCGGTCGTTTCGTGCTTGCCGCTTCCGCCGCCCTGCTGCTTGGGACCGGTGCGGCCTCTGCCGAGAAACTCAGGATCGGCACCGAGGGCGCCTATCCGCCCTTCAACTACGCCAATTCGGACGGCACGCTGGGCGGCTTCGACATCGACCTCGGCAAGGCGCTGTGCGCCGAGATGAAGGCCGAGTGCGAATTCTCCGTGCAGGATTTCGATGGCTCGATCCCGGCGCTGCAGGCCGGCAAGTTCGACGCCATCATCAACATCACCATCACGCCGGAACGGGCCGAGAAGGTCGAGTTCACCCACAAATATTACCAGACGCCGCCGGCCATCGCCGTGCCGAAGGATTCGACCATCGCCGGCACATCGCCGGACGATCTGAAGGGCAAGGTGCTGGGCGTGCAGAGCGCAACCATCCACCAGAATTTCGCCGAGCAGAAATACTCCGGCTCGACCGTGAAAGCGTATCCGACCGGCGACGACGCCCGCACCGACATGGCCAATGGCCGGCTCGACGCGATGATGGATGGCTCGATCATCCTGACCGAATGGCTGAAGAAGCCCGATGGCGCCTGCTGCAAATTGCTCGGCACGCTGACCGCCGATCCGGCCATTCATGGACCCGGCGTCGGCATCGCCCTGCAAAAGGGCAACAAGGAACTGGCCGACAAGTTCAATGCCGCCATCGACGCCCTGCGTGCCAACGGCAAGTACAAGGAAATCAACGACAAATACTTCTCGTTCGACGTCTACGGAAGTTAACCCCTTCACCGCTCCTACCTCGGCAGCGCCATCAGGCGCTGCCGTTTTCATGAGATGACGGAGAAGTTTCTTGGTTGAGCGGCGCTCCCCTTTCTACACCAGCATCGTTGGCCTCGGCGCCACGATGGGCCGGGTCGGCGGCGACTTCGTCTCGGCCAAAACTTATTCCGGCATCGCCGACGAGCATCTGAACACGCGCAAGAATGTCGGCGTGCAGGATCTCAGCACCATGGGCAAGATGGACATCAAGGGGGCGGAAGCCGAGGCGCTGGTCAACCACATCATCGTCAACGATGCGGCCGCGATGAGCCCCGGCCAGGTGCGCTATTCCACCGTCTGCCGCGACGATGGCGGCATCATGGACGACCTCACCGTGTTCCGGCTGGCGCCTGAGCATTTCATGCTGGTGACCGGCTCGGTCAACCGGCTGAAGATGCTGCCCTGGCTGCAACATCATGCTGAAGCGCGAAAGGCCTATGTCACCGACATCACGGCGGCCGTCGCCTTTCCGACGATACAGGGGCCGCGTTCACGCGAGCTGCTGAAAGCACTGGTTTCGGATGCCGATCTCGATGAGTTGAAACGCGGGGCGTTCACTTCAGGGCGCGTCGGCGAGACCAAAGTCCTGATCTCACGCACCGGGGTGACCGGCGAGCTCGGCTTCGAACTGTTCGTGCCGGCGGACGAGGCCACTTCCGTCTGGGACGCGCTGATGCGGACCGGTAGCGATTTCGACCTGAAGCCATACGGCGTGCTGGCCATGTTCACGCTCGGGCTGGAAAAGGCCTATCCGGCGCATGGCATCGACATGGACGAGAGCCGTACGCCCTTCCATGTCGGGCTCGATCGCTGGATCAAGTTCGACAAGGGCGAGTTCATCGGCCGCGAGGCATTGCTCACAATTCGCGACAAGGGGCTCGACGAACGCTGGACCGGGCTGATTCTCGACGGTGACAAGCCGGCCGCGACGGATGCCAGGGTTTTCGCCGACGGCGAGGATGCCGGCGTCGTCACCTACAGCGATCACGGCTATTCCTTAGGCAAAGTTCTGGCGACGGCGCATTTGCGGCTGCCGTTCACCGCCATCGGGACCGAACTCAGCATCGACATTGACGGCAAGCCGACCCGCGCGGTGGTGGCGCCGATGCCGTTCTTCGATCCAGAAGGCACGAGACTGCGCGCCTAGGCGAGTTTCGCCAGCAGCCGCATAAACGTAGCGGCCTCCTTGGCGGTCAGCGGCGCCAGCGTTTCCTGGGTGATGGCGCGGGCCAGCGGGATCAGCCGCTCGATCGCCTCGCGTCCCCGGGGCGTGAGACTGACCAGCAGGCGCCTTTTGTCGACCTCATGCTTGGTCAGGTCGACCAGGCCGCGCGCTTTCAGTCGGTCGATGACGCCCTTGACCGTCGCCGCGTCCATGGCAATCAGCGTGCCGAGCTGGTTCTGCGAGGTCTCGCCGACATCGTGCAGTTTGGCGAGTGCTGCAAATTGCGGCGGCGTCAGGTCGCTGATCTGGGCGGCAAAGATCGAGACATGGCGCTGATGCGCCTTGCGCAGGATGAAGCCGACCTGCTCCTGCAGGCGGTAGTCATGATCGTCAGGCTCTTCGGCCTCGACGAGCTTGAGAAGATTGTCCCCGCCGCTCATCGCAAGCCGTCCCAGGCCTTGATATCGCCAACCGCGAGGCCGCCCATGCGGTCATGCACGCGCGGGCCGCAGCTCATGGCGAGGCAAAACAGGATTTCGTCGGGGCGAGGCCCGTCGCTGAGGCCTACCTCCATGGCGTCGAAATGGCTGCGGACATAGGCGGCGTTGGTGTGGCCGAGCGGTACGTCGAGCCGCGAGCCGAACGCCCCGACCTTGGTTGCCGACGGCACGATCGCCTTGGCGTCGCCCAGCCGCTCGCGCATGGCATAACCGCCCGGCACATGCCAGAGCGCGCCGTGCTCCAGCTCCCCTGACGAACCGACGATGGTGCCCTTGCCGTAGGCGTCGATCTGCTTGATGTCGCCGCCCAATGCGGCAATGAGCTTGTCGGTGAGCAGCAGGCCGAGCGGCTTCAGATCGTCCATGGCGCTCTGCAGTTCTTCGACGTAGCGGCCGGCGAACGGGTTCTTCACCAGGGCCACGGCTGCAGCGCGGCGGCGCGGCAGAGCAGCGACCGGCCCGCCATCGTGAAAGATCTCTTCGGTAAGAACCGCGATCTTGCGGATCGGAAACTCAGGCATGGGCAACTTCCTTCCCTGGACTTTTGTTGGGCGCGGCAAGCGCCATGGAACCACTGATGCGGGCTTCCCCGCCTAGAAACAGCGCCGATGCGGCAATCAGGCCGCGCCGGCGAAAATCTTCGGCGACGGCAAGGCCATTGTCCAGCGCCCGCTCCACATCGCCACGCGCGAGCATGCCGACGGCTTGTGTCACCAGCCGTGCACCGAGATCGCTGTCGGGCACCAAGTCCTGCGCGGGAATGCGCTTGATGGCGGGATTGCCGGGCAGGTCGACGGCGTTGGCAATGAGTGTCGCGGCCGCATCGGCCTCGGCGCCGGTGCGCGCGAGCACGGTGACGGCGTCGGCAATGCCAAGCGAGAACGAACGGCCGCGCCAGCCGCTCGTGGCGACGCCGCGCACGCCGTCCGCCGAGCGAATGGTGAGACGGTCGGCCAAGCCGTTGCCGGTGCCGGCGATCGCCAGGTTCATCGACTGGCCCTTGCCGATGTGGAGTGCGCTGTCGCCGCCATTGTTGACATAGGCGCGGTCGAGTCTGCGGCCTGCAAGCAATGCCGAGAGCATTTCGTCGGCTACCGATCCGGCGACGGCGGCCATCGGCGTGATGAAGCTTTCCGCCAAGGGCATGACGGCTGCTTCCATGCGCCGCGCGGTCGGGCCGGCGAAGGTGCGCGGCGCCAGGAAAAATGCCGGCAGCCGCAATTCGGGAAGCTCCTCGACCAACTCGATCAGGATCGTCTGGAAGCGCTCGATCGCCTGATCGTAGGCGGCACGACACTCAGCCGCCTCACCAAAGGCCTCGACGATCAGGTCGATCGGCCCGTGGTTGAGGTGCAGCCGCTTGCCGTCCTGCAGCCAGTGGACTTGCGGGCCTTGCATCACGCGGCCCCGTTCGAGCCGGCGCGGCGCAACTGCGCCAGCGGCGGCCATGGATTTTGACAGGCAGCCCCGGAGCCGCGACGCGGATTGAGGTATTCGCCGCCCTTGGCAACAATATCCTCGACGCTGCGTATCTCGGCCTCGTAGCCGCCCAGCCTGACATAGTCGTCGCGGCGCAGCGTGAACTCGATCGGCGCCACCAGGGCCGGGGTCGGCACATAGCCGAACGCGCCTTCCGGCACGCGCGTGACGTCGACCATCAGCGTGATGCCGCCGCCCGGCCAGACATAGACCGGCGCGCCGCCGACGGTGACATAGGTCTTCAAGCCCTGCACCGAGCGGGTGAGATTGACCGGGTTTTCGGTGACCCCGGCGCGCAGCGACCCGCCGGCGCCGCCGATGAACAGCACGGTGCAGAGCGCCGGTTCGCAATTGTCCTCGATCAGGCCGACCGATTTTTGCAACCGGTCCGGGAACGGTTTTTCCACAGGCTTCAACTCGTCGTCGAGCTCGTAATAGGCGAACTGCTCGCCAGTGGTCGACACCATCAACAGCGACAGGCCAGGACGCGCGCCCTTCTTGGAATTCCATTCGCCGAGGATCGACAGCGGGTCGGAAATGCTTGTGCCGCCCCAGCCGAGGCCGGGCTCGGAGACCTTGAAGTAGCGGCCCGGCGTCGAACGGCGGCCGATGATTTTTATCCCCGTATCCTGCCAGCCCAGCACCTTGCCGGCTTGATGCTCCGACACGACGCCGGTGATGTGGTCGTCGACCACCACCACTTCGTCGACCAGGCCGCGCCATTGCGTGGCGAACATGCCGATGGTGGCCGAGCCGCAACCGACGCGCATGCGATGTTCCTGCTTGCCGTCGATGACAGGTGGTTTGCCGGCTTCGACGATGATGGTGGCGCCACCGTCGATGGTCAGTTCGACAGGCTTGCGGTTGCACAGATTGAGCATCGCGTCGCAGGTTGCCCGGCCTTCGGCCTTGGAGCCGCCGGTCAGATGATGCACGCCGCCCAGCGACAGCATCTGCGAGCCATATTCGCCTGTCGTGACGTGGCCGATCGGCTCGCCTTGCGCGCGCACGATTGCCGTTTCGGGGCCGAGATGACGGTCCGTGTCGATCTTCACCTTGACGCCGCAGTACGAAAAAATGCCTTCGGTGACCACGGTCACCAGATCGACCCCCTCGACCTCCTGGCTGACGATGAAGGGAGCCGGCTTGTAGTCGGGATAGGTGGTGCCGGCGCCGATTGCAGTGACGAAGCGGCGGCCGGTGTTGACCAGTTCGCCGTCCCATTGCTCGCCCTCGGCAGTGAAAGGCACGACCGCGGCGCCGCTCTCTGCCGCATGGTCGAGGATGGTCAGCGGGTCCATACGCACGATGCGGCCACCGACATTGCCGTAGCGGTCGCAGGCGCCGGTGCGGCCATCGGCGATGTAGCACATGACCGGACAGGCATCGCAGCGGATCTTTTCCGCCACCAGCTTTTCGCCGGGATCGTGGGTTTCGAAGCGTTCGGCAAGCTCGCTCATCGGCGTGCCTCCTTGTCGTCGATGCCATCTTTTTCGCGGATCGCGGCGCGGATGCGCGTCGGCGTCGCCGGAACCTTGGTGATGAGAAGGCCGGTTGCGTGGCGGATGGCGTTGAGGATGGCGGGTGCGGTCGGGATCAGCACATGCTCGCCCAGGCCCTTGGCGCCGAACGGCCCCTCGGGATCGGGAACCTCGATCAATATGTGCTCGATCTCAGGCACGTCGCCGATGGTCGGAATGAGATAGTCGTGCAGATTCTCGGTGCGGCCGGGGATGTATTCCTCCATCAGCGCCATGCCGATGCCTTGCGCGATGCCGCCCTCGATCTGGCCTTCGACCAGAAGCGGGTTGATCGCCTTGCCTACATCGTGCGCGGCGGTGATTTTCAAGAGCTTCACCGTGCCGAGCTTGAGGTCGACCTCCAGTTCGGCGATCTGCGCGCCATAGCCATAGACGGCGTAAGGCTTGCCCTGGCCCTTGGCGTCGAGCGGCAGCGTCGGCGGGTCGTAGGTTTCCTCGGCGCGGAAGACGTAGCCGTCCGCATCGACATCGAGGGCGGGGAGATCGATGCGCCGAGTGGCTTCGCCCTCGCGAATGACGATCGCCGGGCCGTCCAATTGCAGGCTCGCGTTCTCCGAGACATTGGCAAAACGCAGGATCTTTTCGCGCAAGGCGCGGCCGGCCTTCTCGGCCGCCTTGCCGGTGACAAAAGTCTGGCGCGAGGCCGATGTTTTGCCGGCGTCGGGGCTGATCGCGGTGTCGGCGCTCTTCAGCTTGAATTTTTCCAGCGGCAGGCCGAGTGCGTCGGCGCAGATCTGGGCGATGACGGTGTTGGAGCCCTGGCCGATATCGACGGCGCCCTGGTGCAGGATGACCTCGCCCTCCGGCGAGATACCGACCCTTATGGTCGACGGATTGGGCAGCGAGGTGTTGCCGCAGCCATACCAGCAGGACGCGATGCCGACGCCGCGCCTTTTGCTCGTATTGGCATTGTTGAATGTATCTGCGTCGACCTTCGCGCGAGCCCAATGCGGCCGCAAGGAGTCGAGGCACTCGAAGATACCGACTCCCGACTCCAGTCGCTGTCCGGTAACCGTTTCGGATCCGTTCCGAAGGCAGTTTCTCAGGCGAAAATCGAGCCGGTCCATGCCGAGCTTGCCGGCAAGCTCATCATAGAGCGTCTCCTGCATGATCGTCGCCTGCGGCACGCCGAAGCCACGGAAGGCGCCGGAAATCGGCCCGTGGGTGTGGATGGCGCGGCCTTCGGCGCGGTAATTCGGCGTCGCATAGGGACCGGAGGCATGCACCGGCACGCGGTTGGCGACAGTCGGCCCCCAACTGGCATAGGCGCCGGTGTTGAAATCGCCGGAAAAGATCATGCCGGTGACATGGCCTTCGGCGTCAGTGCCGATGGTCGCCTTCATCTCGGCGGGGTGGCGCTTGGTGGTCGACATCATCGATTCGGTGCGGGTGTAGGCAAGCGCCGCCGGCCGGCCGGTTTTCAGTGCCACAAGGCCGATGAGCGGCTGCAGCGACACGTCCAGTTTCGAGCCGAAGCCGCCGCCGGTCGCGGTCGGCACGATGCGCACCTTGTCGACGGCAAGACCGAGCACCTTTGCCGTTTCGTCACGGTCCATATAGGGGGCCTGGGTGCAGGCGACGACGACCAGCGTGTCGCCGTCCATGTAGGCATGGCCGGCTTCCGGCTCGATATAGGCGTGCTCGACATAGGAGGTGTCGATGGCACCGGACACCGTGTAAGCAGCCTCGCCAAGCGCCGTCTCGGGGTCGCCGCGCTCGACAAAGCCCTTGGTCAACAAATTGGCCGGGCGGTTCGCGTGGATGAGCGCAGCCCCTTCTGCCTGCGCGTCGCCGGGCTGCAGAAAATGCGGCAGCTCGGTCCAGCGGACCGGGAAATCCTGGAGGTCGAGATCGAGCATGGCCTCGCGCTCGCCGGCGACCAGCGCCACTGCCTCGCCGCGCAGCCGCGCAAAGCCTTCGGCCAGCGCCGGCTGGTCGGCAAACGGACCGATGACGCCGAAACAGTTTTTTCCCGGGATGTCGGCGGCGGTGAAGACGCCGGCGATGCCGGGATGCGACTTCACCCAGCCCTCCAGGTCGCCGAAGGCGAAGCCGGCATGATAATGCGGCGAGCGGACCACCAGCACAGCCAGCGCATCGGCGGGAAAGGCATCGCCGCCGAATTTTTCAGCGCCGGTGATTTTTGGCACGCCGTCGAGCCGGACCGGGGAGGCGCCTACAGCATTCCCTGTGGTTGGCATTCTACGTTCAAAGTTGAATTCCAACGAATGACGTTGGCGCTGCCCCTCACCCTTACCCTCTCCCCGTGAAGAACGGGGAGCGGGGAGCGTCGGCGCTGGAGCACTTCCCTTCTCCCCGTCACTATACGGGGTGAGGGTGCCGGCAGGCGGATGAGGGGCAGCGCCGTCGGTCGACGTCTCGAACCGTCCCGCATCCATCACTGCCGCGATGATCTTTCTGTAGCCGGTGCAACGGCAGAGGATGCCGCCCAGCGCATCCTGCACCTCGGTCTCGGTCGGATTCGGCGTGCCATCCAGCAGCGCCGTTGCCGCGACCAGCAGCGCCGGCGTGCAGATGCCGCATTGCGCGGCGCCATGCGCCAGGAAGGACGCCTGCAGAGCCGAGAGCCGGCCATCGGCGAGGCCTTCGACGGTCGTTACGGACGTCCCGGCTGCGGAGGCCGCCGGCATCAGGCAGGCGCAGACGGCGTCGCCGTCGACCAGCACCGTGCAGGCGCCGCAATCGCCGGCATCGCAGCCAACCTTGGTGCCCGTCAGCTGCAATTCGTCGCGCAAAACCTGCGACAGCCGGCGCAGCGGCGGCACATTGACCGAGACGGCGGCGCCATTGACGGCGAAGGCGATCTCGGCGCGCTCGATGCCGAGGCCCGGCACGAGGTCGGGCAGGGCTTCAATCATCTCGGAGTGGCTCATGCCGCCACCATGCTGTTGTCGTTCGTCAGCCCGCAGGCTCCCAGCACGGCGCGAGCGACAAGCTCGCGCGCTGCGTCGAGCCGGTATTCGGCGCTGCCGCGCACGTCGGCAATCGGCGAGAGCTCGGCCATCGGCGCGGACAGGAGAGCATCGGCGAGTGCCGGGCCGACAGGCTTGCCCACCAGCACGGCTTCGACAGCGGCGAGCCGCCTGGCGACGGCCGAGCAGGACCCGACCGCGACAGCGGCTTCCATGACTATGCCACTCTCGGCAACGAGGCGCGCCGCCACCATGGCGATGGAGATGACGAGGTAACGCCGCGCACCGAGCTTGACGAAGGCCGACGTGCCGGCAGAGGCCCGCTTCGTGATGCGGATGGCGGTGACCAGTTCGCCCGGCAGCAAAGCGGTGCGGCGGTTGCCGAGAATGAACTGCTGCAGCGGCAGATGACGCGTCGCGGCTGCAGAGCGCAGCTCGACCTCGGCGTCCAGCACCAGCAGTCCCGGAACGCCATCGGCGGCAGGCGAAGCATTGCAGAGATTGCCGGCGATCGAGGCGACATTCTGGATCTGCAGGGAGCCCACTTCGCGCGCGGCCTGCTTCAGCGCATCGAAAGCCGCCGGCAATGGATGGCGGACAAGGTCGGTCCAGGTGGTGCGGGCGCCCAAAACCCAATGGGTTTCGGTCTCGGCAATGCCGCGCAGCGAGACCAGGCCGTTAATATCGAGAACATTGTCGCGGAACGGTTTGGCGCCCTGCGCCGGATAGAAATCGGTGCCGCCGGCAAGCACGCGCCAGGCGCCCTCGCCCAGCAGAGCGAGCGCCTCGTCGAGCGTGGCGGGTTTCGCGTAACGGATCACGCTTTGCCTTCCAAAAAAATAGGCCTTCCCATTGGGACCTTCAAAAGGTGGGGTCTTCCCGAACCCCGCCAATGTCTGATCAGGCCAAATTCATTCGTATGCAAATGATATCAAGCTGGCGGAAATTGTCAAAGCCGGAGTTTAAGGGAACCCGGCCGCCATGCATTTGTTACGTCCGCGCATGATCCCCAAAAATCGGAATCGATTTTCGGAAAGGATCCTGCGCAAAGTAAAGTGCTACAGCGTCCTTTGCGCGTCCGAAGGGGACGCGCGGCGCTGTAGGAGGTTGACGCAGGCGGCCATCCGGTCGAGTTTCTGCATCCGGTCGCATCAGCGGCGTATTTCACTCGATCCCCCGTTCGAGACGTAGAAGAGGAGAGGCGCCATGGCCGACGAAGCGCTTGTTGTCATCGACCTGCAAAACGACTTCTGCCCCGGCGGCGCACTGGCGGTTGCCGGCGGCGACGAAATCGTGCCGCTGGTCAACGATCTGATCCGGCATGCCGAGCATGTCGTGCTGACGCAGGACTGGCACCCGGCCGGACATTCGAGCTTTGCCTCCAGCCATCCGGGGGCGCAGCCCTTCAGCGCAATCGAGATGCCCTATGGGCCGCAGACTCTGTGGCCCGACCATTGCATCCAGGGCAGCCTCGGTTCGGATTTTCACTCGGGGCTCGCCTGGACCAAGGCCGAGCTGGTGATCCGCAAGGGGTTCCGCCCCGATATCGACAGCTACTCCGCCTTCTTCGAGAACGACCACAAGACGCCGACCGGGCTCGCCGGCTACCTCAAGGAGCGCGGCATCGGCACCGTGACCGTGGTTGGCCTGGCGACCGACTTCTGCGTCGCCTTCTCGGCCCTCGACGCGGTCAAGCAAGGCTTCAAGACGACGGTGCGGCTCGACGCGTGCCGCGGCATCGATCTCAACGGTTCGGTCGAGGCGATGCTGAAGAGGATGCGCGATGCCGGGGTGAGGCTCGAAGACCCGATCTCGGAGTGACTGGATCGTGACGCATCGAGGGGGCTGCACACAGTTGGGGAAGGCTTTCGCGGCAGGTGTACTCGCTTCCGCTGTGTCTCCGCAAATGGCCTTCGCGGCCGAGGCCCGCGGTCTGCCCGATGCTGCCATGTCGCTGTGGTGGGCGCTGCCTTTCGCTGGCCTGCTGCTCTCGATCGCCACCGGACCGCTGCTGTTCCACCATGTCTGGGAGCATCATTACGGCAAGATCGCCGCCGGCTGGGCAGCGCTGGCGGTCATCCCGCTGATGGTTGCATTCGGCGTTCCGGTAGCCGGTGAAGCCGTGCTGCACACGCTGCTCACCGAATACATGTCGTTCATTATCCTGCTGTTCGCGCTCTACACCATTTCGGGCGGCATCCTTGTGGCCGGCAACATCCATGGCACGCCGCTGGTCAATGCCGGGCTGCTGCTCGTCGGGGCAATGCTGGCCTCGGTGATCGGCACCACCGGCGCCTCGATGATCCTGATCCGGCCGATGCTGCGCGCCAACGACAACCGGCAGTTCAACGCCCATGTCGTCATCTTCTTCATCTTCCTGGTGTCCAACATCGGCGGCTCGCTGACGCCCTTGGGCGACCCGCCATTGTTCGTCGGCTTCCTGCGCGGCGTCGACTTCTTCTGGACGACGGCGAACCTCTGGCGCGAGACGCTGTTCACCGGCGGCTTGGTGCTGCTTGTCTTCCTGGCCATCGACATCATGCTGCATCGCCGTGAAGGCGGCGCGCCGAAGATCAAGGATCCGACGCCGGATACAAAGGTGCGCCTTCGCGGCCTGGCCAATCTGCCGCTGCTGGCCGGCGTCATTGCCGCGATCCTGCTGTCGGCAGCATGGAAGCCAGGCGTGAGCTTTTCAGTGCTGGGCGTGAGCCTCGAACTGCAGAACCTGGCGCGCGACGCCATTATCCTGGGGCTCGCCGGACTGTCGCTTGTCGTTTCCCTCAAGAGCCATCGCGAGGCCAACGGCTTCACCTGGGGCCCGATCGCGGAGGTGGCGAAACTGTTTGCCGGCATCTTCATCTGCATCGTGCCGGTCATTGCCATCCTTCGCGCCGGCCATGACGGCGCGCTGGCGCCGCTGGTGGCGCTGGTGACGTCACCCACCGGCCAGCCCAATGATCTCGCCTATTTCTGGCTGACCGGCGGGCTGTCGTCCTTCCTCGACAATGCGCCGACCTATCTGGTGTTTTTCGAACTCGCAGGCGGCGACGCGCGGCACCTGATGACGGAGGCGGCCTCGACGCTGGCTGCGATCTCGGCCGGCGCGGTGTTCATGGGCGCCAACACCTATATCGGCAATGCACCCAACTTCATGGTCTACGCCATTGCCCGACACCGCGGTGTGAAGATGCCGGGCTTCTTCGGCTACATGGCATGGTCAGGGCTGGTGCTGATCCCGATCTTTTTGATCGCCGGGTTCCTGTTTTTCGGCTGATCAGCCGATGCCGACATAGCGCCTGACTGCCGATGGGTCGGCGCGCAATTGCTCGACATCGACGGTCTCGCGGTTGCGGCCGTTCTCGATGAAGCAGACGCGGTCGGCGACGGACAGCACGGCGTCGACGCGCTGTTCGACCAGAATGGTGGAGACACCTAGCTCACGCAGCTTCACCACCGTCTCGCGGATCTTGGCGATCATCGACGGCATCAGCCCCTCCGTCGGCTCGTCTAGCAACAGCACCTGCGGCTCAAGGCCAAGCGCACGGGCCATGGCCAGCATCTGCTGCTCGCCGCCGGACAAAGTGCCGGAGCGCTGGCGCAGCCGCTGGCGCAGCAGCGGGAAGAGATCGAGCACGCTCTCGCGCGTCGCTCTGCCCTTGCCGCGCGCCATCAGACCGATCTCGATGTTTTCCGCCACCGTCATCTCGGCGAACAGCCGCCTGCCTTGCGGTACATAGGCGACGCCGGCCTTGGGCACCTCATGCGCCGGCAGGCCGGTCAACTCCTTGCCGGCGAGCCGGATCGAGCCGGCGCTCGACGGAACCAGCCCCATGATTGCTTTCAGCGCCGTCGTCTTGCCGGCGCCGTTGCGACCGAACAGGCACAGCACCTCGCCCTTGTTGAGCACGAGATCAAGCTCGTAGAGCACCTGAACCTCGCCATAGAAGCATTCGAGCCTGGAGATGGTCAGCGCTTCAGTCTTGTGGGCTTCAGTCTTGTGGGCTTCAGTCTTGGGGGCCTCAGTCTTGGGGGCTTCGCTCATGGCGCCGTCCCCAGATAGGCTTCCTGCACCTGTGTGTTGGCGCGAACCTGTTCGGGGGTGCCTTCGGCCAGGATCCTGCCGGCGTTGAAGACGGTGATGCGGTCGGCCAGCTGCATGACGACCGGCATGTTGTGCTCGATCAGGAGCACGGTGGCGCTCTTGGCGATCTCGCGCACCAGTTCGATGAAATTGTCGATCTCGCTGTCGGCCAGCCCCTGCGTCGGCTCGTCGAGGATCAAAAGCCGCGGCTTCAGCGCCAGGCCCATTGCCACTTCCAGCAGGCGCTGATGGCCGTAGGAAAGCTGGCCGGCCGGCATATGGGCGCGGCCCGCAAGTCCGGTGCGTTCCAGCGCGGCCATGACGCCGGTGCGCACCGCACCTTTCGAGCGGCCGTCGGTCAGCGTGCGCTGCACCGGCAGCGCGACATTATCGTAGGCAGAGAGGTTGGCGAAGACGCTGGTGATCTGAAAGGTGTAGGCGATGCCCCGGCGCACCCTGAGATAGGCCGGCTGGCTGGTGATGTCGGCGCCGTCGAAGACGATCATGCCGGACGATGGCTGAATGCGGCCGCTGACCAGGCTGACGAAGGTGGTTTTGCCGGCGCCATTGGGCCCGATGACGGCGCGGATCTCGCCCGGCATCAGCTGGAAGTCGACACCGTCGACGGCGCGCAGGCCGCCGAAATTGCGCGCCAGGCCTTTGGTGGTCAGCAACGGCATCATGGCAGCCACCCGAGCCAGCGCTGGCGGATGGTGCCCAGAATGCCTTTGGGGAAAAACAGCACCAGCAGGATGAGCGCAATACCGACGATCAGGAGATAGGCGGAGGTGTAGCCGCTGGCGGTGTCGATGACATAGTACATGAACACCGTGCCGAGCAGCGCGCCCAGCGTCGTGGCGGCGCCGCCGAGCAGCACCCAGAGCAGCGGCAGGATGGAATACTGCACCGAGGCAAAGCTCGAGCCGACATAGCCGAACAGCAGCGCATAGGCCGCACCCGAGGCGGCGCAGATGGTGCCGGAGACGACGACGGCGATCAGCTTGTTGGAGAAGGTGTCGTAGCCCAGCATTTTCGTGCGCTCCTCGTTCTCGCGCACCGCGACCAGCACGCGGCCATAGCGGGAGCGGACGATGGCGAGGGTGATCAGCAGCACGACCGAGAACAGCGCCAGCGCGCTCATGTAGCGCACGGTCGGGTTGGTTAGGTCGAGCGATGTCGCGCCGAAGGCCAGAACCCGCGCCGGCTGCGGCACGACCAGACCCTGGTCGCCGCCGGTCCAAGCGGCGAAATAGAGGATGACGAGGTAAAACACCTGCGCGAACATCATGGTGACGATCATGAAGGCGACGCCGGTGGTGCGCAGCGCCAGCAGGCCGATCACCAGTGCCAGCAGCGCGCCGCAGGCGATGCCGGCGAGGAAAGCCAAAGGCACGCTCCAGCCGAGATGGATGACGGCGAGACCAGCGCCATAGAGCCCGGCGGCGAAGAACATGGCGTGGCCGAGGCTGAGCAGGCCGACATAGCCGAACAGCATGTTGTAGCCCATGGCGAACACCGCCAGCACCATGATTCGGGCCAGCAGGCCATGATGGTAGTCGGGCAGGACGAAGCTCAGCGCAAACAGTAGCGCGATGACGCCGAGATGCAATGCATAGGCTTTTGCCGGCGAAGCTTCGCTCATCGCGACGCCTGCCCGAACAGGCCCTGCGGCCGGAATACCAGCACCATGGCCACCAGCAGCGTGGCGATGATCTTGGCCAAAGTCGGCGAAAAGAACACCGAGATGATGCCGTCGGACAGGCCGATCAGCACGGCGGCGACGACGGTGCCGCGCAGCGAGCCGAGGCCGCCGATGATGACGACGATGAAGGACAACAGCAGCGGGTCCTGTCCCATCAGATAATGCGCCTGACTGATCGGCACGATCAGCACGGCGGCGATGGCCGCCAGCATGGCGCCGAGCCCGAAGACGCCGGCATAGACGCGGTCGACCGGAATGCCGAAGGCCTGCGCCGTCTCGCTGTCATATTGGGTGGCGCGCATGATGAGGCCGATCTTGGTGCGCGTCAGCACCAGCCAGGTGGCGATGAGCAGAAGGGCCGAAGCGGCAATGATCGACAGCTTGTAGCCGGAATAGCCGAACCAGGGCAAAAGGATGCGGTAGCTGAAGGGCGGCTCCACCGGGCGGGCTTCCGGGCCATAGAAGCTCAACGCCAGCTGCTGGATGATGTAGAGCATGCCGATCGTGGCGACGATGGTGGCTTCCGGATTGTAATTGAGCCGGCGCAGCACAAGCCGCTCGGCGACCAGCGCAATGGCGCCGACAATCAGCGGCGCAATCACCAGCGCCGCCAGGAAGCCGAGCGTGGGATGGCCGGGTATCGCCGTCGAGATCGCCCAGGCCAGCACCGCGCCCAGCATGAAGAACTCGCCATGGGCGACGTTGACGACGCGCATGACGCCGAACACCAGCGACAGCCCAAGCGCCGTCAGCGCCAACACGGCGGAGGTGACAAGGCCTTCGAGGGCGGCGAGGAGGAGATGGGGTCCGAAATGCATTCAGGGCGCCCTTACCCTCCCCTTGTGGGGAGGGTGACCGCGCAGCGGTCGGGTGGGGGTTGGGCACGGGCCGTCGCGACCCCCACCCCGTCTCGCAAGCTTCGCAAAAGTGCGAAGCTTGCGTGCCGACCCTCCCCACAAGGGGGAGGGTAAGGCGCCTCACAGCGCCTGCGTCGTATAATCCCCTTCGGCCTCGTAAAGCCCGTCCTCGATCTTGGTCTTGTGGACGACATTCAGCTTGCCACCTTCGACCTTGGAGATGTTCTGGATGCCAAAACACTGGTGGATCTTGCCGTTGAAGGTCTTCGGCCCCTGCGGATGCTCCGGCCCTTCGGCGAATTCGGTCAGCGCCTCGGTCGCCTCGACCAGCTTGGCGCGGTCTTCCGGGCCCTTGTAGCCGGCGTCTTCCATCGCCTTCTTGACGACATAGAGCGTCTCCCAGCAGCCGAACATGTGGGCGGCGGTGGAGACGTCCTTGGGGTCGCCAACGGCAGCGCCATTTTCGTCGATGCCAACGGCGGCGCGGTAGGCTTTCTGCGCGGCCGAGTCATTGGCCTGGGCATAGCGCGGCGAGCCTTCCCAGAAATGGCTGCCGTCCAGGAATTCGAGGCCGGGGCTGTTGATGTCGGTGGCTTCGAGCGAATCGATGAAGCCGAACAGCTGCGGCCGGTTGGAGCCGTAGAACTCGCCGAGTTCCTTGACGAAGGTGAGCACGGCCGGGCCGACCATCACGTGGTAGATGACTTCGGTCTCGGCGGGTATCTGCGGGAAGTATTTCGTGAAAGACGACTCTGTCGGCGGGATGGCGATCTGGGCGATGACCTCGGCGCCTTGCGCCTTCAGCGCCGGCGGCAGGTAGTCGCGATGGTCGTAGCCGAAGGCGAAATCCGGGAAGATCTGCGTCACCTTCTTGCCGGCATTGGCCGCGATCCACGGCGCCATCGACTGGATCTGGCTCTTCACATCGGTGATGCCAGGCTGGAAGACGTAGCGGTTGAGCTTGGTCGAAGCGACGTGGTGGCCTTCGCTGACGACGAAATACGGGATCTTGTTTTCGCCGGCGGCCGGCGCCGAGCCGATCACCACATGCGAGAACAGCGTGCCGAAGACGATGTCGGTCTTGTGCTGGGTGGCGAACTTGCCGACCACCTCGGCGCCACGGCCGGGATCGGTGCCGTCATCCTCGATCACCAGTTCGACAGGTCGGCCATTGATGCCGCCGGCGTCGTTGATCGCCTTGACCGCGGCGGCACTGGTCTTTTCATACCAGCGGCCATAGGCGGCGCCGATGCCGGTGCGGTGCGACTGGAAGCCGATCTTGATTGGCGCCGAACTCTGCGCCTGGCTGTAGCGGACGAAGCCGGGCGCGAGCGTCAGCCCGGCGCCGGCGGCGAGACCTTTCAGCGCGGTGCGGCGGCTAAGGGTGGATTTGGAGAGATCGAAAAACCCATTCTTGTCAGTCACGGCAGTTCCCCTGTTTTTGAGTTTTGACTGTCTGTAACGAGGCAAGGCCACTCCCTTGCAGGAGGGGCAGAAATTGCATGTGTACAAACTAAATCACCAAAGCACAGAGCTTGCAAGCGGGCTTTCCGCAAAGGCATGTGGATCAGCTTGTCTCATCCGGCCGTCGGCGTGGCAAGCAACCACAGGCCGAAGATCGTGTAGGCAATCATCAGCATGGTGAGCGGCAACTGGCTGAGGGCGGCGCGCGATGGCGCCTGGTGCAGTCGCCAGGCCAGTCCATGGGCAACGAGCACCGCCAGCATGTGCCCGGCGATGATGATGCCGGCCTGCAGGTTCCACAGCCACCAGGCGGAGTGGGCCCCGGCGACGAGGCCGGCCTCGATCTGCATGTCGGCGGCGCCGAACAGGTTCCATCCCAGCGCGAACGGGTCGGACAAAGCGGCAATCGCATACTGGCCGTCGACCAGCAGCGCCGTCAGATAGTGCGCGACATGATAGGCGAGCGCGATCGGTACGATCGACCAGACCAGCAGCCCGGCGGCCTCGCCGTGGGAATGTCGGCTGCCGGCAAGGCGCTGGCCGAGTATGACGGCCAGCAGGAATGCCGCCGCGAGCAGGACGAAGGTCAGCACGAGGCCAAAGCTGCTTATGCCGATGAGCGCGGTGCGGCCGGGATATTCCAGCGGGTTGATGCCGAACAGGCCGAGCCAGAAGAAGGTTTTCGACAGGCCGTCGAAGGACACCGATGACAGGCTGAGCAGCAGGAAAGCGATACCGCTTGCCGGCAGGGGCGCTGCGCCGAGCAGTTTTGAGCCCGGCCAGCAGAGAGCGAGGCGACCGTGTTCATCGCGCTCGACGACGGCGAAACGAGCCACCATGGCGAAAAAGATCGTCAGGAATTCGCCGCGCCGGCTCCAATCGCGGTAGCCAAAGGCGAGCATGGCGATGAAGGTAAGCAACCAGTAGAGGCCGGCGGCATAGGCCAGCCGCGCCGGGTCGTCGGGCGCCGGATAGATCAGTTCGAACCAGGCGAAGGCGAAGAACAGGATAACGGCCGGCCAGCGGCCGAGCCATGAAGGCAAACGCGATTTCTGTCCCTCACCGCCACGAAGCTTGAACAGGCGGCTTTCGATCCGCCGCGGGCCATACCATGGATTCAGCCACGACCAGAGATCGCCGAACAGGCCTTGCGCGATGGCAAGGCCGACCCAGAGCAGCGTCCAGATGGTTAGCGGCAGCGGATTGGAGAGCGGATCGCGGCTGCCGAACAGGCCGGCGGCGTTGAGCGTTGCGAAGCCGGCAAAGGAGATGACGCTGATGATTGTGCGAGGGGTGTCGGCGAATGGGAAGAGCGGCAGGCGGCGGCGCCAGAAGCGGTGGAGGGTTGCGGGTGGCAGCAGGGCGAGAACGAGGAAGCTTACCGCGACGGCAAGCGCGCCGCCGGCGATGTAGTAGCCGGTCGGCAGGAGGAGGACGTGACCGCGGTCGGAGGCGTGCGCGAGGGCGGGGGTGGGGAGGAGTGTGAGGGTGGTGGTGATAAGGGTTGGCCGGTGACAGCCGCGCTCTACGACGCCCCCCTCTGTCCTGCCGGACATCTCCCCCTCAAGGGGGGAGATTGGCAGTTGCCCTGCCGGCGCTTCCTTTGCAACGTCGGAGATTAGCGAAGGCGGAGATGACGGGGTAATCTCCCCCCTTGCGGGGGAGATGTCCGGCAGGACAGAAGGGGGTGGGCGGGAACTCACGCTATCGCGATTTCCATTTCGTCCAGCAAGGCACCCGCCGACCCTCAAACCTTGACCAGCTGCTCCACGCGATCCTTCGCCCCAAAAATCCGGAGATAGCGCTCGATCTCCTTCTTGTCGCCCGTCGCTTTCGCCGGATTGTCCGACAGCTTCACCGCCGGCCGGCCATTGGCCTCCGTCACCTTGCAGACCAGCGATATCGCATCGAGGCTGTTGGTTTCGGTCGGCGCGCAGCCTTCGAAATCGTTGGTGAGGTTGGTGCCCCAGCCGAAGGACATGCGCACCTTGCCCTTGAAGTGCTTGTAGGTCTCCTCGATGGTCTCGACCTCGAGCCCGTCGGAGAAGATCAGCAGCTTCTGCCTGGGGTCCTTGCCCTTCTCGCGCCACCAGTCGATGATTTTTTCACCGCCTTCGATCGGCGGCGCACTGTCGGGGCGGAAGCCGGTCCAGTCGGCGACCCAGTCCGGCGCGTCGCGCAGGAAGGATGCGGTGCCGAAAGCGTCGGGCAGCACGATCAGCAGGTTGCCGCCATAATAGCGCTGCCAGTCCTGCAGCACCTTGTAGGGCGATTCCTTCAATTCCTTTTCCGACTTGGCAAGGGCGGCAAAAACCATCGGCAATTCATGCGCGTTGGTGCCGAGCGCTTCGAGGTCGTTGTCCATCGCCAGCAGCACGTTGGAGGTGCCGGTGAAGGCTTCGCCAATGCCTTCCTTGAGCGCCTCGACGCACCAGCGCTGCCACAGGAACGAATGGCGGCGGCGGGTGCCGAAATCAGAGATGCGGATGCCGGGCAGCGCCTTCAAGCGTTCGGTCTTGGCCCACATCTTCCCCTTGGCGCGTGCATACAGCACGTCAAGCGCGAAGGGACCGAAGGCGCGCATGGCGGCGCGGGAACGAAGCTCATTGATGATCGCCAGCGCCGGGATTTCCCACAGGGTGGTGTACATCCAGGGACCGCTGAAGGAGAGCTCGTACTGACCGTCGCGCTTGGACAGCTCGTAGTCGGGCAGCCGAAAACCTTCCAGCCAGCCGAGGAATTCCGGCTCGAAGATCTGCTTGCGGCCATAGAAATTGTTACCGCCAAGCCAGATCATCTCCTTCTTGGAGAAGCGCAGCGTGCGAGCATGGTCGAGCTGGTCGCGCAATTCGCCTTCGTCGATGTCGTCGGCAAGCCGCACCGAGGTAGTGCGGTTGATCAGCGAAAAGGTGGCGTCGACCTTGGGGTACATGCCCCAGATCATCTGCAGCATCAGAAGCTTGTAGAAATCGGTGTCGAGCAGGCTGCGGACGATCGGGTCCAGCTTCCAGGTGTGGTTGTAAACGCGCCGCGCTATATCGGTTCTTGCCATGTCCTGCCGTCGCCTTCGCTGCTCACGTCTGTCTTACGCAATTCCGGACGGAAAACCGCCGCACTCGTTTCCTGGAATTGCCTGGCAAGAGCTTAGTAGCATTGAATTTTTGAAAGCGCTTCCCGCTTTCCGGGCTGGCCCGACAAAAAGCAGTCGCTCCGGTCCAGCCTCAACTCTTGGCGCCCACCACCCGCAGCGCCGGACGCTTCCGGCGGCTGCCGATGCGGCCGGCCACCGGCGCGTCGGCCCGGCTGTCGGCCTGTTCCTTTTCGGCAAACAGCCAGTCGACGAACAATTGCACGATCGGCGCCGAACGCATCTCGTTGCGGCAGACGACGTAGAAATCGTCGACTGCCGGCACCGACAGGCTGAACGGCGCCACCAGCAGGCCCCTGGCGAGCAGCATGCTGGCGGTGACGGAATCACCGAGCGCCACGCCATGTCCGTGCACCGCGGCTTCGATCGCCGTACGGGCGTCGCCGAGATGGTGGCGGCGGCCACGTTCGAGGTCGAGCCCATCGGCGGCGGCCAGCCAGGTGTGCCATTCGCGGCCATCATCGCCATGCAGGATGACATGGCCAGCAAGATCCCGGCAGATGCGGAGCGGCCGGTTGTTGATCAGCGTCGGACTGACCACCGGGAACAGTTCGAGGCCCGACCATTTGCGCATCCAGCAATCGGTCCAGCTGCCGTCGCCATAGAGCACGCAGACATCGACCTGCGGGGCGCGGATGTCCTTGGGGTCGTTGGACGGGATCAGCGTCAGCCTGATGTCAGGGTATTGCGCCATGAAACTGCCGAGCCGCGGCGTCATCCATAGAAGCAGCAGCGCCGGCACGCAGGAGACCGACAGCGTACCGGCGCTGGCCGGCCTGGTCATGCGCTGGGTGGCGGCGGCGATGCCGTCGAAGGCGCTCGACACCGCCGGCAGAAGTTCGGCGCCGTGCGGGGTGAGCTTGACCCGCTGTCCGGTGCGCTCGAACAGTTTTACGCCGAGCGATTGCTCGAGCGCCTTGATCTGGTGGCTGATGGCGCCATGGGTGACATTGAGCTCACTCGCCGCCTTGGTCAGGGAGGCGTGACGCGCCGTCGCCTCGAAGGCGCGCAGGGGGTTCAAGGGGGGCAGACGCTTGGCCATGAGCAACCGGATACTCTGTGAGATTTTCTCACAATCAGCACCGTAACAATATCAATTGATTTTTCAATGCGGCTGCCGGACACTTTGGCAGGTCAACAGCATCAATGACGTGAAATCTACAGGCAGCCAGCGGGACAGCGACCCGGCCGGATAATGGTCAGTTTGCAGACGCTGCCGCATGCACCAGCCCGGCAGGAGGAGACCGACATGGGTTATGACAGAGGCAAGCTCGACGCGCTGCGCCGCAAATATGGCGAGAGCCATGGCGGCGAGATGTTCGACCCGGAGTTCCGCAAGGTCGCCGACAAGATCTTCTCCAAGAGCGGCACCCGACTCGCGCCCTATGCCGGCATCCCGACCTTCCTTGCCGCGCCCTATCGCGAAATCGCAGCCGACAATCCCGATTTCGGCGATTTGCAGGTGGCGATCATCGGCGTGCCGATGGATCTCGGCGTCACCAACCGGCCCGGCTCGCGCTTCGGGCCCAGGGCACTGCGCGCCATCGAGCGCATAGGCCCCTACAATCATGTGCTGGAATGCGCGCCGACGCATGAGCTGCGCGTCGCCGACATCGGCGATACGCCGTTCCGCAGCCGCTACCGGCTGGAGGTCAGCCACGAAGACATCGAGCGCCGCACCAACCAGATCGTCGATGCCGGCGTGCTGCCGCTATCGGTCGGCGGCGACCACTCGATCAGCCATCCGATCCTGAAGGCGGTCGGCAAGAAGGCGCCGGTCGGCATGATCCATATCGACGCCCATTGCGACACAAGCGGGCTGTTCGACATGACCAAGTTCCACCATGGCGGCCCGTTCCGCAACGCAGTGCTGGACGGCGTGCTCGACCCGACCCGCACCATCCAGATCGGCATCCGCGGCTCGGCGGAGTATCTGTGGGAGTTCACCTACGAATCCGGCATGACGGTCGTGCATGCCGAAGAGGTGACGGGTCTCGGCATCCCCGCCATCATCGAGAAGGCGCGCAAAATCGTCGGCGACGGCCCGACCTACATTTCCTTCGACGTCGACAGTGTCGATCCGGCCTTCGCGCCAGGCACCGGCACGCCGGAGATCGGCGGCCTGACGACGCGCGAGGTGCTCGAACTGCTGCGCGGCTTGAAAGGCCTCAACATTGTCGGCGGCGACGTCGTCGAGGTGGCGCCGCAATATGACGCGACCACCAACACCGCCCATGTCGGCGCCCAGGTCCTGTTCGAGATCCTGAGCCTGATGGTGTTCAGCCCGGCGATCACCGGCAAGGGGGCCTGACGGATTTCACATGCAAAGGCGGCCGCCGCGCTGGAGCCGGCGGCCGTTTCCAAAACAAACAAGCTTCCAGAAGGGGAATACCAATGACAATCCAAATGAAATCAACCATCGCCGCCGCGCTGATGCTCGCCGGCCTCGGCTTCGCCTCCCCGGCCAATGCCGACGCCGTCGACGACATCACCAAGGCCGGCGCCATCAATGTCGGCATCTTCTCCGACTTTCCGCCCTTCTCCTCGGCCAGCGCCGATATGAGCATCAAGGGTTACGACGTCGACGTCGCGCAGGCGATCGCCGATTCACTTAAGGTGAAGCTCAATCTGGTCAGCGTCACCGGCCAGAACCGCATCCCGTATCTCACCGACAAGCGCGTCGATATCCTGATGAGCGTCGGCTATTCCAAGGAGCGCGAGGAGGTCATCGATTTCGCCGCCGCCTATGCGCCCTATTACATCGCCGTCATCGGTCCGGCAGCGCTTTCGATCAAAGGCAAGGAAGATCTCGCCGACAAGTCGATCGCCGTCAATCGCGGCACGCTGGAGGATACGTCGCTGACCGAAGCGGCGCCGGCATCGGCCGACATCAAGCGCTTCGACAACTACAATTCCGTCATCCAGGCCTTCATCTCGGGCCAGACCCAGCTGATGGTGGTCGGCAATGATGTCGGCGCCCAGGTGCTGGCCAAGCAGGACGCGCTGAAGCCGGAGCAGAAGTTCCAGCTTCTGACCTCGCCTTCGCATATCGGCCTCAACAAGAAAGAGGACCGGCTGAAGACGGCGGTCAATGATGCGGTTGCCAAGATGCTGGCCGACGGCAAGCTCGATGAGAGCTCGAAGGCCTGGCTGAAGACGCCGCTCAATCCCGACAACCTCAAGGATTGAGTTCTCGTGGCCTTTGCCTGGCTCCCAGGCGCTGTGGGCGACATCGCGCGCGGCGCGGCCACGACGATCCTGTTGATCGTCGTGACCACGCTCGTGGGCACGCTGCTCAGCATCCTGGGCGCTGCCGGCCGGCGCAACGGCCCGGTATTCGTGAAGCGCGCCATCGCGGTCTATGTCGAGGTGATGCGCAACACGCCGTTCCTGGTGCAGCTGTTCTTCATCTTCTTCGGCCTGCCCAGCCTCGGCATAAGGCTCGATCCGATCCTGGCCGCCATGCTGGCAATGACGCTCAACATGGCAGCCTACACCATTGAAATCGTCGGCGCCGGTCTCGATGCCGTGCCCGGCGGACAAACGGAAGCAGCGCTTGCACTGGGCTTGAGACCGCGCCAGGTGTTCATCAAGATCGTGCTGCCGCAGGCGCTCAAGGTGATCTACCCGGCGCTGACCAGCCAGATCGTCATCATGATGCTGGAATCGGCCGTGGTGTCGCAGATCGCCGTGCGTGAGCTGACCTATGAGGCCGACATGCTGCAAGCCCGCACCTTCCGCTCCTTCGAAACCTATTTCGTCGTGACCCTGGTCTACCTCGTCCTGTCCATGGCCTTGCGCCGGCTGCTGGTCACAGGCGGGCGCCGCGTATTGGGGGCAGGTGTCACATGATCGAATTCACCTTCTGGGACATCGTTCGCAATCTGCTGCTCGCCGCCCGCTGGACGGTGCTGTTGTCGCTGGCGGCCTTTGTCGGCGGGGCGGTGGTAGGGCTGATCGTGCTGTTCTTCCGCATCGCCGAAAATAAATGGAGCCGGCGCATCGCTTCCGGCTACATCGCCCTGTTCCAGGGAACGCCGCTGTTGATGCAGCTGTTCCTGATGTTCTTCGGCCTGCCGATGCTCGGCCTGCGCATCGAGCCATGGACGGCAGCGGTGCTCGGCCTGACCTTCTTCGCCAGCGCCTATCTGGCCGAGATCTGGCGCAGCGGCGTCGATGCGCTGCCGCGCGGGCAGTGGGACGCTGGCGCCAGCCTTGGGCTGCACCGTCTGCAGGAGCTCAGGCTGATCATCCTGCCGCAGGCGTTCTCGATCACAAGGGCGCCGATCGTCGGCTTCCTGGTGCAGTTGATCAAATCGACGGCGCTGACCTCGATCATCGGCTTCGAGGAGCTGGTCAGAACCTCCAACGCCATCAACAACGCCACCTTCGAACCGTTCAAGGTCTACGGGCTGGTGGCGCTGATCTTCTTCGTCATGTGCTTTCCACTGACGCAATACGCCCGTACGCTCGAACAACGAGCGGCGGCCCACTGACGCCAGGCGGCGACAGTGCGTGAAGGGAACCTGCCGGAATAGAACGGCATCAACTGAGGAGAAACCAGATGAACAGACTGATTGGAAAATCCCTGACACGGCGCGGCGTGCTTGGTGCGGGCCTCGCTACAGCCGGCGTGCTCGCCATGCCGTCGATCCTGCGCGCGCAGGACAAGTCGCTGAAGGTCGGCGTCTATGGCGGCTATTTCAAGAAATCCTTCGACGAGCACGTCTTCCCCGACTTTACCAAGGCGACCGGCATTGCGGTCGAGTCGGTCGCCGAGCCGACCGGCGAAGCCTGGCTGGTGCAGCTCGAACAGGCGTCCAAGGCCGGCCAAGCCCCGGCCGACCTTTCGATGATGTCGCAGACCTCGACGCTGAAGGGCCAGTCGACCGAATTGTGGACGCCGCTCGATACGTCGAAGTTCAAGCACTACAACGACCTCTTGCCGCGCTTCGTCAACAAATATCCGGATGGCCGGGTCGCCGGCATCGGCGCCGTCGCCTGGTGGATCACGCTGGTCTCCAACACCGACGTCTACAAGGATGCGCCGACCTCATGGGAGACTCTGTGGGACAAGGCCAATGAGGACAAGCTTGGCCTTCTGGCACTTGCCTCGAACTCGTTCCTGCTCGAAGTGACAGCCAAGACCTTCATGGGCGGCACCAATGCGCTCGACACCGAGGACGGACTGAACAAGGCGTTCGAAAAGCTCGCCGAGCTCAAGCCGAATGTCCGGCTGTGGTATCGCGACGAGGCGCAGTTCGAGCAGGCGCTGAAGTCGGGCGAGATCCCGATGGGCCAGTATTATCACGACGTCACCGGCCTCGCGGTCGCCGACGGCTTCCATGTCCGCTCGACCTTCCCGAAGGAAGGCGGCATCCAGGATTCCGGCAATTGGGTGCTGTCGCGCGCCTCGACCAAGGTCGACGAGGCGCATGCCTTCATCGACTATATGAGCCAGCCGTCGATGCAGGGCCTGATGTCGCGCAAGGTCGGAACCACGCCGACGCTGAAGAAAGAGGTGCTCGACCTCAAGCCGGAAGAGTTCGCAGCCGTGTCGTCGGATATCGATCCGATCATCCCGCGCTACGACCTCTATACGTCGAAGGCCGACTGGATCAACCAGAAGTGGACCGAGCTGATCGTCGGCTGAGCCGTTCGATCCGTCTGAACCACAGCGGCCGCCGGCATAGTCCGGCGGCCCCTTAGCAAACCCTCCAAGGGATGAGCATGTCCGGACTAGACATCAACGCCGTCACCAAAAAATTCGGCAACTTCGCCGCCGTCGACAATGTCCAGCTCAACGTGCCGCATGGCACGTTCGTGTGTCTGCTCGGCCCGTCGGGCTGCGGCAAGACCACGCTGCTGCGCATGATTGCCGGACTGGAGGAGCCGACCAGCGGCGCCATCGTGCTCGACGGCGAGGACATCACGCCTTTGCCGACGCACAAGCGCAATCTCGGCATGGTGTTCCAGTCGCTGGCGCTGTTTCCGCATCTCTCCGTCGGCGACAACATCGCCTATGCGCTGCGCATTCGCGGCGCCTCGAAGGAGGAGCAGAAGAAACGCGTCGACGAGTTGCTGGGCCTCATCCATCTGACCGGCTTTGCCGACCGTCCGGTGGCCAAACTATCGGGCGGTCAGCGCCAGCGCGTGGCAATTGCGCGGGCCTTGGCGCTGTCGCCGAAACTGTTCCTGCTCGACGAGCCGCTGTCGGCGCTCGACGCCAAACTGCGCGAGGCCATGCAGGTGGAACTGCGCCAGTTGCAGCAGCGGTTGGGCATCACCACCATCGTCGTCACCCACGACCAGCGCGAAGCCATGACCATGGCCGACCTGGTCGTCGTCATGGGCCACGGCAGGATCCTGCAGGCGGCGCCGCCAATCGAGATCTACCGCAAGCCGGCCGACGCCTTCGTCGCGGACTTCATCGGCATCACCAATCTGCTGCCGGCCGAGATCGACAGCACCGGGCGCACCACCATTCTGGGCACAGCCATTCCAGGTCTTGCCATGCCGGCGGGTCAGACCAAAGCTTCTGTATCGGTCCGCCCCGAGGATGTGCATCTCGGCAGCCCCGGCGGCTCGGCCATCACCGGCGAGGTGAGTTTCGTGCGCGATCTCGGCGGCACCATCGAGACCTTCGTCGACGTCGGCGGCACCAGCATCATTGCGGTGACGACGCCGCGCGAGCGGCATGACGTGCCGGTCGGCGCCAAGGTCGGCGTAACATTGCCGCCGGCAAGCTGCGTGGTGCTCGGCGCATGAGACGCGAAGCCCCGAAGTCGATAGCCGACTACACGCCGCTGTTCTTTCCGGCGCTGATGCTGGTCGTCTTCTTCGTCGTGCCGTTCTCGACGATGATCGCGGTCAGCTTCTTCAAGCGCAACCCGTCTGGTTTTTACACGCCGGATTTCGTGTTCGACAATTACGCCCGCTTCCTGTCGGTGTTCTTCGGCGGCGTGCTCGGCTTTTCGCTGCTGCTGGCGGTGCTGGTCGCCGTCTGCTGCGTCGCCATCGCCTTTCCCTTCACCTACCTTTTGACCCGTCGGCCGCGCCGCGTGCAGACGCTGTGGCTGGTCGGTCTGTTATCGGTGCTATCGCTGTCGGAGGTCATCATCGGCTTTGCCTGGTCGACGCTGTTTTCGCGCACCGCCGGCATCACCAATCTGTTCGTGGCGATCGGGCTGATGGACAAGCCGGTGGCGCTGCTGCCGACCTTTGGCGCGGTGCTGACCGGCATGGTTTACCAGGCGCTGCCCTATACGATCCTGGTGCTTTACCCCGCTTTGGTCCGCCTCGACCCGACATTGCTCGAAGCGGCACGCACGCTCGGCGCCTCGCCTATCCGGGCCTTCTTCAACGTCGTCGCGCCGGCGCTGCGCAACACCATCGTGGCGACGCTGATCATGGTCTTCGTCTTTGCGCTCGGCTCCTATCTGCTACCGCAGATTCTGGGACGCCCGCAACACTGGACGCTGTCGGTGCTGATCACCGACCAGGCGATCTACCAGTCCAACATGCCGTTCGCAGCCGCGATGGCGGTGTTCCTGGTGCTGATCTCGCTGGCGCTGGTCGGACTGACGCTGCTCGTCGGACGAAGGGAGAACGCCCTATGACCGCGACCTTGCTGCGCCGTGTCTATTTCACCATCGTCGCTTTGTTTCTGGCGGCGCCGCTGATCGTCGTCGCCGGCGTGTCGGTGAATTCGCGGCAGGAGCTCAGCTTCCCCCCGGTCGGCTTCTCGCTCGCCTGGTACGCCCAGATCTTCACCGATCCGGAATGGCGGCTGGCGCTGATCCATTCGGTGACGCTGGCCGTCTGCTCGGCAGCCATTGCCGTGGCGGTCGCGCTGCCCCTGGCTTGGTTCCTGTGGCGGCGCATCGCGCCATGGGCGAACATCTTCCAGGTGCTGGGGCTTGCCCCCTTCATCCTGCCGCCGGTCATCACCGCGCTCGGCTTCCTCTCCTTCTGGGCGACGGTCGGGCTGTTCGGCCAGTTCTTCACCGCCATAATCAGCCACGCCATCTTCTTCGTGACGCTGCCGCTGGTGACGCTGTCGCTCGGCTTTGCCTCGATCGACCGCTCGCTGGTCGAGGCCGCGGCGACCATGGGCGCCGATGACCGCACAGTGCTGAAGACCGTGGTGCTGCCGTTGATCCTGCCCTACCTCGTCTCGGGCTACGCCTTCGCCTTCGTCTTGTCGCTCAACGAATACATCGTCGCCTACATGACGATCGGCTTCACCACCGAGACGCTGCCCATCAAGATCTTCAACGCGCTGCGCTACGGCTACACACCGACCATGGCTTCGGTGTCGGTGTTCTTCGTCGCGGTGGCGGCACTGGTGTTCGGCTCGATCGCCAGGTTCGGCGATATACGCAGACTGCTCGGCGCGATGTCGTCGGACGGGAGCTGAGCGCAGCCACGCCAAACGAGAACGGCCGCCGAACCCGGCGGCCGTTTTGCTTTTAATGGCTGAAGACGAGCGGCGGCGCGATCCGATCCCGCCGCAGCCAGCGCGCGAGCAGCAGCACCGCCACCACGGCCAGACCTGACGCCAGGCCGATCCAAATGCCGACGCCGTGCAGGCCGAAATGGAAGGCGAGCAGCACGCCGAGCGGCAGGCCGATGCCCCAATAGCCGATCGCGGCATAGATCATCGGCACCTTGGTGTCGTGCAGGCCGCGCAGCATGCCGGCGGCAACGGCCTGCGCGCCGTCGAAGATCTGGAACAGCGCCGCAAAGGCAAGGAACGACACGGCCAGCGCGATCACCCTGGCATTGGCCGGATCGGTCATGTCGATGAAGGCGCCGATCAACAGATGCGGCCACAGCACCATCACCAGCGCCATCAGCG
The DNA here is from genome assembly GCF_030323245.1 of Mesorhizobium sp. C372A. Lineage (NCBI taxonomy): Bacteria > Pseudomonadati > Pseudomonadota > Alphaproteobacteria > Hyphomicrobiales > Phyllobacteriaceae > Mesorhizobium > Mesorhizobium sp. C372A. Next base: position 1,220,304 of record NZ_CP100475.1, read on the forward strand.
CCATGGACGAGACGCCGATGACGAAGGCGGTCCAGCCAGCGCGCGAAACGCCTGCCGGATTGCCGGCGCCATGCGCCAGCCCGACACGCACGGTGACCGCCTGGTTGAGGCCGAGCGGCACCATGAAGGAGATCGAGGCGATCTGGATGGCGATGGCGTGCGCGGCGAGCGAATCCGCATCGATCAGGCCCATCAGCAGGGCTGCGGCGTTGAAGATCGTCACCTCGAAGGCGAGGATGCCGGCGATCGGCATGCCGAGCCGCACCAGACCCTTGAAGCGCGGCCAGTCGGAGCGCCAGAAGCGGCCGAACAGGCGGTAGCGGCGGAACTTCTTCTCCAGCATCACCACGGCTGCCAGGCCGCAGAACATCAGCGTGCTCGACAGCGTGGTCGCCAGCCCCGAACCGGCAATGCCCATCGAGGTGACGCCGAGATTGCCGAACATGAACACCCAGTTGAAAAAGGCGTTGCAGGCGACGGCGACGAAAACGATGACCAACGCCCAGCCTGGCCGCTCCAGCGCCGAGATGAACGAGCGCAGCACGATATAGCCGTAGAACGGCAGCACCGCCCATTCCAGCCAGCGCAGATAGATGCCGGCCTGGTGGGCGAGCGCCGGCTCCTGGCCCATGGCCAGCAGAATGGCCTCGCCATGCCACAGCACGATCCAGATCGGGATCGAGATCAGGATCGCCAGCCACAGCCCTTGCCGCACGGTACGGCGCAAATCGCGCACCGAATAGCGCCGGCGGCCAAGCTCGGTGGCGATCATCGGCGAGGTCGCCAGCATCAGGCCGAGGCCGAAGATCAGCGGCATGAAATAGAGATTGGCGCCAAGCGCGCCGCTGGCCAGCGTGTCCGCGCCCAGACGCCCCATCATCATGACGTCGGTGGCGGTCATCGCGGTCTGGCCGAGATTGGTCAGCACCATCGGCCAGGCCAGCGCCAGCGTCGCCCTGATTTCCTGACGCCAAAGATTTTCCGGCGCACGAGCGCCGGCTTCGATCGCAGACATTGTCCTGCTCTTTCCGATTGCGGCGCGTCGGCAACGAGGCCGGAAGCCGCACTTCCAAACGGCAAAACCTTCGGTTTCGCAGCGTTTGCGTCGATCTATTGGACGAAATGCGGCATGAAGGCAAGGGAGGACGGGCAGCCGGCGATTGAGCCAGAAGCGGGAACCCTCCTATCCGGCTGCCCTTATTTGTTTTACGCAATTCCGGACGGAAAACCGTTACACACTTTTCCTGGAATTGCTCTAGATCAGCCGATGCTTTCGCCGCCGTCGATCACCAGTGCCTGGCCGGTCATGAAGGATGAGCGGTCGGAGACGAGGAACAGGATCGCTTCTGCGATCTCTTCGGCGCTCGCCCAGCGGCCCATCGGAATCCTGGTGCGGACATAGGTTTCGATCGCCTCGCGTCCGCCCATCTGGGCGATGAACGGTTCGTTGAAGGGGGTGTCGACCCAGCCGGGGCAGAGCGCGTTGACGCGCACATTGTGCCGGGCATAGTCGAGCGACATCTGCCTGGTCATCGCCACCACGGCATGTTTGGACGTGGCATAGGCGATCATCTCGCGGTCGTAGAAGACGCCCGAATTCGAAGCCGTGTTGAGGATGACGCCGCCGCCTTGCGCGACCATTGCCGGCATGACCAGCCGCGCGGCCAGAAACTGCGCCCGTACATTGATGCGCCAGGACGCATCCATACCATCGACCTCGACCTCGGTCAGCGTGCCGCCGACCTGGATGCCGGCGTGATTGTGCAGAATGTCGATGCGGCCATACTTGCCGAGAGTGCCTGTGATGAGCTGCCCTACCGCCGCGTCGTCAGAGACGTCGGTGACAATGGCCTCGGCCTGCCCGCCAGCCGCGCGGATACTCGCCGCTGTCGCCTCGCCGCTGGTCTTATCCCGGTCGGCGATGACCACCAGCGCGCCTTCCCTGGCCATGATCATGGCGCCGGCGCGGCCGATGCCGGAACCGGCGCCCGTCACCACGGCGATGCGGTCTTTGAGGAGCATGAATTTGTCTTTCAGCTGGATGGCTTGTTCAGTTTGACGGCTGGCGCTGGCGCAGCTGCCATTGGGCAAGCACCACCAGAAGAACCGAGGCGACGAGCACGATGGTGGCGATGGCGTTGATTTCCGGCGTCACGCCGCGCCGGATCGAGGCGAAGACATAGATCGGCAGCGTCGTCTGCGCGCCGGCGACGAAGAAGGCGACGATGAAATCGTCGAAGGAGAAGGTGAAGGCGAGCAGGAAGCCGGCGATCACCGCCGGCATGATCTGCGGCAGCACGATCGAGCGAAACGTCGTCAGCGGCGTGGCGTAGAGATCGCTCGAGGCCTCGACCAGGTTGCGGTCGAGGCTGGCGAGACGCGTGCCGACGATTATCGTCACCAACGCCATCGAAAACAGGCCGTGGGCGGCGATGATCGATCCATAGCCGAGCGACAGGCGCGGCGGCTGGTCGTTTGGCCAGATCGAGGCGAGGAACGGGTTGAGCACGCCAAACAACTGGACCAGCGCGACGAGCGTCGAGATGCCGATGACGACGCCGGGAACGACGATCGCGGCACCCATCAGCGCGTCGAAGACGGCGCGGGTTCTGAGCCCGACCCGCGCCAGGCCGAGTGCGGCTGCCGTGCCGCACACCGCCGCCAGAATGGCGCTGGTGGTGGCGATGAACAGGCTGTTCTTCAATGCCTCGACCAGGAACGGGTTCGACAGCGCCGTGCCGTACCACTGCACCGAAAAGCCGGTGAACTCGCTGGCATGGCGGCCGGCGTTGAAGGAAAACAGCACGACCAACGCAATCGGCAGATAGAGGAAGGCGAAGACGGCTGTGACGAAGGCGCGCATCAGATCAGATCCACCCTGCGGGCGCCCGACACCCGCGTCGAGATGCGGTTGGCGGCAATCAGCACCACCACCGAAACCGCCACCAAGGTGATGGCGATGGCCGATCCGAACGGCCAGTTGCGCGACTGCAGGAACAGGTCGACCAGCGCGTTGCCGATGAAGAACACCTTGCCACCGCCAAGCAGCGTCGGGATCAGGTATTCGCCAAGCAGCAGGATCATGACCAGCGAGAAGCCGGTCATGACGCCCGGCAGCGACAGCTTCAGCGTCACGCCTAGGAAGGTCGAGAGCGGCGTCGCGCCGAGATCGGCAGAGGCTTCCAGCAGCCTTCGGTCGAGCCGCTCAAGACTGACATAGATCGGCAGGATCATGAGCGGCAAATAGCCATAGACGATGCCGAGCAGCACGGCGCCCGGCGTGTTGATCAGCCTGACATCCTCGGTGCCGACAAAGGCCAGCAGTGCGGGAATGCCGCGTCCGCCCAGAATGTACATCCAGGCATAGGTGCGCATCAAAAGGCTGGTCCAAAAGGGAATGACGACGAGCGCAAGCAGGATCAGTCGCCAGCGTTGCGGCGCCTTCAGGGCGAGGTAGTAGGCAACCGGGTAGGCGACGAGCAGGCAGGCAAGCGCGCCCACCGGCGCCAGCATCATCGTGTTCCAGAAAGCAGTCGCCCGCGCCGGAAGATTGGCATACTGCGCCAGCGTGAAGGCGGCCTGATAGCCGCCCTCCGGCGCCCGCTCGCCGACGCTAAACACGGCAATGGCGATGAACGGCAACACCAGGAACACCACCAGCCACGCCGTGGCCGGTGCGAGCAGCAGCGCTGTCAGAAAATTGTGCCGAAATCTGTTGCCGTGCATTAAACCGCCCCGATGCCGGCGGACCTAGGCCCGCCGGTTTTCCGTTTGCGTCAGGCCAGCCTCAAGCCGACTTGAAGCGCGCCATCAGTTCGGCGCGGCCGGGGTCGGTCAGCGTCGCCGCCGCACCAAACTCCAGCGGCGTCAACAGGTCGGCCGCAGGATAGAGGATAGGATTGTCGAGCACTTCCTTGGGCAGCAGTTTGTTGACCCGCGCGTCGGTCGAGGGCGCGCCATTGGCGAGATGCTCCTTCACAGCAACCTCCGGGGTCATCAGATAATTGAGCAAGGCATAGCCGGCCGGCTTGTTCGGCGCGTCCTTCGGGATGGCGTAGAAATCGGTCCAGATTTCGCCGCCCTCCTTGCCCAGCACGTAGGCGATCTCCGGGATATCGCGATGCAACTGCGCGCCGTCATTCGTCCAGCACATGGTCATCCAGGCGTCGCCCGCCCGCATTCCCGGCTGGTAGTCCGAAGAGACCGCGAACAGATGCGGCTTGACCTTGAGCAGCAGTTCCTCGGCCTTGGCAAGTTCATCCTGCTTCAGCGAGTTGAAGGAATAGCCGTAATATTTCAGCGCGTTGCCGATGGTGGTCAGCTGGTAGTCATGCACCATGGTGCGGCCATCACCCTCAGCCATGGCAACGTCCCAGAATTCCTTCCAGCTCGTCATCGGCTTGGCCAGCTTCTTGGTGTTGACGGCAAAGCCCGTGGTGCCCCAGTTCTTCGGCACCGCGTAGGTCGTGCCGTCGATCGTGCCTTCCCCAGTGAAGCGCGGGTCTTCCTGCGTGCCGTCGAAATTCGGCAGCTTGGCCATATCGAGCGGATCGATGATGCCGAGCTTCTTGTAGGTCGAGATCGTGTAGTTGGTCGGCACGAACAGGCTCCAGCCCGAGGCGCCGGCCTGCAGCTTGGCCAGCATCTCCTCATTGGAGCCGAACACGTTGACCTCGACGGCGACGCCGGTGTCCTTCTTGAAATTCTCGAAGGTCTGCGGGTCGTGATAGTTCGGCCAGGTGGCGATCGACATGCGGTCGCCGAGGTTTTCGGCGGCGAAGGCCGGCGTCGGCATGATGCCGAGCTCGCGCGCCATCACCGCGGTTGCGATGCCAAGGCCGGTGAGGCCGAGGAAGTCGCGGCGGCCGATCGAGCCGCGCTTCAAACGCATCAGTTGGTCGACGAAGTTCTCAGGGCTTATCGGCAGTCCGTCACGATATGATTTCGACATTTTTTGCTACCCTCTGGTTGGTCCCGTTGTTCTTGGTCTCCGGAAACGCCAGCGGCGTCCCGGAGGCAAAGCCGATGGCGACGGGTTCACCCGGCTTGAAGAGATTGCCGTGGCCGATCACATGGTCGGCCTTGGCCAGCAGCGTTCCGATGCCCTGGACCTCGATGGCGTATTCCGCGGTCGAGCCCAGAAATATCCGGTTGCGGACGATGCCCTTGAACAGGCTGCCTTCCGTGGCGCCGAGGCTTAGCGATTCAGGGCGCAGGCTGACGGAAACGGCCTCGCCCTGCTGCAAGGCAGTTCGTTTGCGCGCCGCAATGACGGTGCCGTCGGCGAGCGCCACATTCACCAGATCGCCGGTATGCCCGGCGACCTTGCCGCTCAACAGATTGGTCTTGCCGACGAAATCGGCGACGAACAGGTCGGCCGGCTCGTCATAGATTTCACTTGGCTGGCCGAGCTGGACGATGCGGCCGCCGTTCATGACGCAGACGAAGTCGCTCATCGACAGCGCTTCCTCCTGGTCGTGGGTGACCAGCACGAAGGTGATGCCGATTTCACGCTGCAGGTTCTGCAACTCGATCTGCATGTCGGTGCGCAGCTTCTTGTCGAGCGCCGCCAACGGCTCATCGAGCAAAAGCACCGCCGGCTTGTTCACCAGCGCGCGCGCCAGTGCGACGCGCTGCTGCTGGCCGCCGGAGAGTTCGTGGATCTTGCGGCTGCCATAGCCGGCAAGCCGCACCATTTCGAGCGCCTCGCCAGCGCGTCGGCCGATTTCCTGCGACGACAGGCGCGGCCTCGCCTGGCGTAGCCCGTAGGACACATTGGCTTCCACATCGAGATGCGGAAACAGCGCGTATTGCTGGAACACCATGTTGACCGGGCGGCGATAGGGCGGCGTGCCGGCCATGTCCTGGCCGCGGATGAACACCTGGCCTTCGCTCGGCTGTTCGAAGCCGCCGATCATGCGCAGGCATGTCGTCTTGCCGCAGCCGGACGGTCCGAGAAGGGCGACAAAGGCGGAGGGCGGCACAGCCAGATCGATGCCGCTGACAGCGGTCACGGCGCCATAGCGCTTGGTGACGCCGCGAAACTCGATGTCGGGCACTGCGGTCAAAGTGCTGGCTCCAGCAACAGGGCTATTTCAGGACGCTACCAGAGCCAATGGCGGCTAGTATATACCTCGCAGGTGGTATATCTGATCTATTTTCTCGTTTGAGGGGGTATAGGTTGAGTGCGTCCCGCAGCGACGAATACAGCCGGCTCGCAGCCCTTGTCGCGGCAACGCGAGAGACCAGCGGCGAAATGTTCGGCCAGGCAATGGTCGATTGGCTGAGCCAGCATGTCAGCTTCGACCACTGCGTTATCTTCGGCTATCGCGGCGCATCGCGACCGCCGCTGCTGTTCGAAACCTTCTCGCCGGCCGAGAGCCATGTCTTCGTCACGCTCTATCAGGAAGGACCTTATCTGCTCGACCCATTTCATCACGCGGCGGTGGAGCGCAAGGAGGGGTTCTGGCGCATGCGCGAGCTGGCGCCCGACCGCTTCTATGCCAGCGAGTATTTTCGCACCTACTATAGCCAGACAAGGCTGGCCGAGGAGGTCGGCTTCTTCGTGCCGCTGCCCGGCAAGGATGCGCTGGTGCTGTCGCTGATGCGATTGCACGCCTCGGGTCCCTTCGGCACCGCCGATGCCAGGCTGCTGCGCGACATGGCGCCGGCGGTCATCAACTTCGCCCGGTTGCGCTGGCCCGCACTTGCGGCCGAGGAGCAGGACGAAGCGGAGCAGGGCGAGACGATCGCCGCCGTCAACGAGTTCGACCGCGCCCACATTTGGGAAAGCCTGTCGCTGACCCCGCGCGAAAAGCATGTCGTCGATCTGGTGCTGCAGGGGCATTCCACCGAGTCGATCGCGAGAGCCATGCGCATCGTGCCGGGAACGGTGAAGGTTCATCGCCGCAACATCCATCGCAAACTCGGCATCAAATCCCAGGCCGGGCTGTTCGCCCGCTTCATCGAGATCATCGAGAGCCGGCGTTGAAATCGCTGAGGCAGACATCGTTCACTTGCGGGCGACAGACTGCTACGGATTACCCGAAACCAGTCGCTTCCTCATACGCCCCGGAGAGCAGACGATGGCATTCAGGCGCAGAAAGAACACGGCCGCGATCCCTCGCACGGTGCCGGCTTTCGAGCACATCGTCACCGAGGCGAGCGACAGTTTCCTGTGGCGGCTCGACGACTATCCCTGGGAGCGCAATGTCTGGAATTTTCATCCGGAATACGAGATCCATCTCCTGAGGAAGTCTTCCGGGGTCGCGCTGGTCGGCGATCACATCGGCGAATTCGGGCCGGGCTACCTGAGCATCGTCGGCGGCGGGCTGCCGCATGACTGGGTGACATCGGTGCAACCCGGCGAGCTGATCGAAGGACGCGACATCGTGCTGCAATTCGATCCGCAGCGGCTGCGCGGCTCGGCGGGACTGCTGCCGGAGCTGCGCGAACTGGAACCGTTCCTGGAGCGATCGCTGCGCGGCATCGTCTTCCATGGCCGCGCCGCGCTCGACGGCGCTGCGCTGATGGAAAGGATGGGCACCGTGCACGGGCTCGCCCGGTTTTGCCTCTTCCTCGAACTGGTCGATCTGCTGGCCAGGACAGACGAATACGAGCTTTTGTCCTCGCCGGATTTCTCACCCGCGCTCGACGCAACCTCGCTGGACATCATCCAGCGCACGCTGACCTATCTCTTCCAGCACTTCGCCGAGGACCTGAAGCTGCCGGAGGCGGCGGAGCTGGCGGGGATGAGCGAAAGCACGTTTTCGCGCTTCTTCCAGAAAAACACCGGCAACAGTTTCAGCGACCACATCGCCAAGCTCCGGCTCTGGCAAGCCTGCAAGCTGCTGGCGGACACCGATATTCCGATCACCGACATCTGCTTCCAGGTCGGCTACATGAACATCTCCAACTTCAACCGCGCCTTCCTGCGCAAGCACCGGATGACGCCGTCATCCTACCGCAAGCTGTCGAAGCAGCGGATGACGATGCGCGCCTGAAAACCGGCCTTCCTCACTCCATCGGTACTCATGTGACAGAGGCCGTGCAGGCGAGCCGGATTTTGCAGCGCACAATGCATAAAAGTACAGGTCTGCTGCAACGGGGCTTCTAGCGCGGCCTTTAGCAACTCCTCATTTTGGCGATGGGTGGCTTGTCGCTCGGGCGATGGCGAGGATCGCGCAACCGAAGACTTCCGCTTCCTGCGACTGTTCCTGGAGGAGAAAATCAATGAAACCAATTCGGCTCGCTGCGAGCATAAGCGCAGCTTTCATGCTTACCACGACCCTCTCGACCATGGCGCTGGCGGCGCCGGTCTGCTCGGCGCCGGTCAAGGTGCTGGCGCAACCGCGTGACGGGCTGACGCTGCTGGAGGCGTCCAAGGACGAGTTCCAGAAACTGGCCGGCGCCAGCTTCCAGATCGACTATCTCAACGAGAACGACCGCCGGGCAAAGTCGCGCGCCGATGCGTCCACGGTCGGCAACTACAACGTCTACTATGTCGACGAAGCCAATGTCGCGCTGTTCGCCTCGTCGAAATGGATCGTGCCGCTCACCGACTATTACCCGGCTGACTACGACTACGCCGATTTCGACCCGGGCCGGCAGAAGGTCGCCACCTATGACGGCAAGGTGTGGTTCGCGCCGCTGACCGGCGGCGGCGACCTGATGGTCTACCGCAAGGACATTCTGGAAGCCGCCGGCATCCAGCCGCCGAAGACGCTGGACGAGTTGATCGCCGACGTGCCGAAGCTGACCGATCCCGACAAGGGCATGTACGGCATCGCGCTGCGCGGCGCGCGTGGCTCGGGCGCCAATGTCTGGCGCTGGATGCCGTTCTTCAAGGCCTATGGCGGAAAATGGTTCGACGGTGATAAGCCGGCTTTCAACTCCGAGGCCGCGGTCAAAGCGACCGAGACCTATCTTAAACTGTTCAAGGATTCAGCGCCCGGCACGCAGACCGGCAGCTGGGATGAATCGACCGGCGCCTTCCTGTCGGGCCAGGTTGCCATCTTGGTCGAATCGACGCCGCTGTCGGGCATGGCGGTCGACCCGAAGACCTCGCAAGTGGTCGGCAAGATCGGCTTCCTGCCGCCGCCCTCGCCACTGACCGGCGGCGGCTACGGCCACGGCCTCGCCATCGCCGCCAAGGCCAATGCCGATGACGCCGCGAAGCAATGCGCCGGCCTGTTCATCGCCTGGGCGACGTCGAAGGAGAACGAGAAGCGCCGGCTCGACGCGCACCAATTCGGCGAGCTCAACCGCACCAGCGTGCTGTCCAGCAAGGAGTTCGCCGACATCTATGGCGCCGATCTCGGCCAGGCGCTTGCCGATACCGGCAAGGTGACGGCGGTGAACTTCTGGCAGGATCCGCGCTGGCCGGATCTCGGCGACCGCTGGGGCATCATCCTGGAAGAGCTGGTCACCGGCACGCGCACCGACGTCAAGGGCGGCCTCGACGAACTCGAGGCCTACGCCAACGAACTGGTGAAGAAGAAGTAATCCTCCCGCCCGCGGCGCGCGGTCCACGGCATTCGACCGGATGCCGGGACCTGTGCGCCGCGGGTCTCTCCAAAAAGGCACAGCCCGAGGATAGGCCATGCGCCGACGCTCTTCCCTGCCCGTGACGTTTCTGGTTCCGACGCTCGCCATTCTTCTGGTGCTGTCGATGGTGCCGACGCTGTACGCCATCGTCATTGCGCTGCAGAACCGCGAGCTGAGCTCGTCGGACTATTCCTGGGTCTGGCTGTCGAACTTCATCGACCTGTTCGCCGACCGGCGTTTCCTCAACGCGGTCTGGGTTTCGGTGAAGTGGGAAATCGTCACCGTGGTGGCGACGATGATGGTGGCGATCGGGCTCGGCGTGCTGATGTTCGAAGTAGCGTCGCCGCGGCTGCGCAACATCTACTGCCTGCTGTTCATCATCCCGGTGCTGTTGCCGCGTGTCTCGGCGGCCTTCGTGTGGAAGTTTGCCTATCATCCGCTCTACGGCATCGCCACCTATCCCTACCGGCTGATCACCGGCGGGCTGATCTTCGACCCGCTGTCGAAGCCGTCGACGGCCCTGTTTGCCGTCGCCTCGGTCGATGTCTGGCAGTGGGGACTGTTCTTCGCGGTCATCGTGCTGAAGCTTCTGGAGACCTTGCCGCCGCAGCCGATCGAAGCGGCGCGGCTCGACCACGCCAAACGCTGGCAGATCCATGCCTATGTGACCTTGCCTATGCTGAAGGCGCCGCTGATCAGCCTGATGTTCGTCAAGATGATCGAATCGCTGCGCTCCTTCGACCTGATTTATGTGATGACGCGCGGCGGGCCGGGCGTGGCGACCGAGACGCTCGACATGTACGCCTTCTCGCAAGGCTTCATCGAATCCGGCAAGGTGTCCTATGCCTCGGCCATGGCGGTGCTGATGATGATCGCGACTGTCATCACCTTCACCATGCTGTGGAAGCGGGTGCAGGCATGAGGCCGTATCGCATGAGACCGGGCCGCCTCATCGGCAAGATCATCCTGGCCTTCGCCGGCTTCATGGCGGTGTTTCCGCTCGCCTGGACGGCGGTCAATTCGCTGAAGAACAATGTCGACATCATCACCCGCGTGCCGCGCCTGGTGTTTACCCCGACCTTCGACAATATCAGCTACATCATCGGCCGCGACAGCGTAATGACCGGTCTCTTTAACTCGGTCATTTCCTGCGGCGTCGCCGTGCTGATCGGCGTCATGCTCGGCCTTCCGGCAGCCTATGCGGTGGCGCGCTATCCCAATCGCTTCGCTGGCGACATCCAGTTCTTCGTGTTGTCGCTGCGCTTCCTGCCCCCGGTGGCAGTCGCCATTCCGCTGATGGTCATCTGGCTGCAGATCGGGCTCTACGACACCTTGCCGGCGCTGATCGTCACCTATTCGCTGCTCACCATCTCGGTGATCATGTGGCTCGCCATTCCCGCCTTCCAGGCGGTGCCGAAGGAAATCGAGGAAGCCGCTTTCGTCGACGGCTACGGCGCTTACTCGGTGTTCTGGCGCATTGCGCTGCCGGTAGCGGCGCGCTCGCTGATCGGCGCCGTCGCCTTCAGCTTCGTGCTGGTGTGGAACGAATTCCTGATCGCGCTGATGCTGTCCAGTTCCAACGCCAAGACATTGCCGATCGTCGCTTCCGAACTTTCACAGCAAGGCATGAACGTGCCGTGGGGAATCCTCAACGCCTCGGTCGTGCTGTTGTCGCTACCGCCGCTGCTGTTCCTCGGCGTGCTCAGCGGCTTCCTGAATTCCGTTTTCCGGCAAAAAAAGACTTGATGCGAGGACTTACCGATGCGGGCACTGGTGCTTGAGAAAAAAGGCGAACTGTCGTTGCGCGAGATCGCGCTGCCGCTCGACGTCGGACCGGGCGATGTCAAGATAGCCATCCACACGGTCGGCGTCTGCGGCAGCGACGTGCACTATTACACGCATGGCGCGATCGGCAGCTATGTGGTGCGGGCTCCGATGGTGCTTGGCCACGAAGCCGCGGGAACGATCGTCGAGGTCGGCGCCAATGTCGGCACGCTGAAGGTCGGCGACCGCGTCTGCATGGAGCCGGGCGTGCCGAACCTGTCGTCGCGCGCGACGAGGCTCGGCATCTATAATGTCGATCCCGATGTCAGCTTCTGGGCGACACCGCCGGTGCATGGCGTGCTGGCGCCCTATGCGGTGCACCCGGCCGCCTTCACCTACAGACTGCCGGACAATGTCACCTTCGCCGAAGGCGCGATGGTCGAACCCTTTGCCATCGGCATGCAGGCGGCGAGCCGCGCCCGCATCGTGCCTGGCGACGTCGCCGTCGTCGTCGGCTGCGGCCCGATCGGCATCATGATCGCGCTGGCGGCGCTGGCCGGCGGCTGCTCGAAGGTGCTGATCTCCGATTTTTCCGCACCCAAGCTCGAGATTGCCGCACAATATCCCGGCATCGTGCCGGTCAATATCAGCGAGCAATCGCTGGTCGACGCAGTCTCCGCCGCGACCGACAATTGGGGCGCGGATATCGTGTTCGAGGCGAGCGGCAGCCCGAAGGCATTCGCCGACCTGTTCGATGTCGTGCGGCCGGGCGGCGCGGTGGTGCTGGTCGGACTGCCGGTCGAACCGGTCAGCCTCAACGTTCCGGCGGCGATCTCCAAGGAAGTGCGCATCGAGACGGTGTTCCGTTACGCCAACATCTTCGACCGGGCGCTGCAGCTGATCGCCTCGGGGAAGGTCGACCTCAAGCCGCTGATCACCGGCACTTATGATTTCTCCGACAGCATCAAGGCCTTCGAGCGGGCGGCGCAAGGCAAGCCGCAAGACGTCAAGCTGCAAATCCTGCTTACCGGCGAGAAGGGCTGACCATGTCCGCGATCGTTTGCTCCCATGTCGACAAGGCGTATGGGGCTACCACCGTCATCCGCGATCTCAATCTCTCGATCGAGGAGCATGAGTTCGTCGTGTTCCTAGGCCCATCCGGCTGCGGCAAGTCGACCTTGCTCAGGATGCTGGCCGGGCTGGAGGATATCAGCGGCGGCGAAGTGTCGATCGGCGGCAGAGTGGTCAACGATCTCGAGCCCGGCGAGCGCGGCATCGCCATGGTGTTCCAGAACTATGCGCTCTACCCGCATATGACGATCTTCGACAACATCGCCTTCGGACTCAAGCGGCAGAAGGTTTCGGCGGCCGAGATAAAGAAGCGGGTCCAAGCGGTGGCAGAGACGCTGGGCCTCGAGCCTTATCTCGCCCGCAAACCGACCGAGCTTTCCGGCGGACAGCAGCAGCGCGTGGCGATTGCGCGCGCCATGATCAAGACGCCGAAAGTGTTCCTGTTCGACGAGCCGCTGTCGAATCTCGACGCCAAACTTCGCAACCATATGCGGGTCGAAATCGCCCGCCTGCACCAGTCGCTGAAGACCACTACCGTCTATGTCACCCACGACCAGCTCGAAGCGATGACGCTGGCCGACCGGATAGTGCTGCTCAGGGATGGCGTCATCGAACATATCGGCTCGCCGGCCGAGATCTATCGCCAGCCGGGCAATCTGTTCGTCGCCGGCTTCATCGGTACGCCGAACATGAATTTCATCGACGTGGCCGTCGGGCGGAAGGACGAACGCTGGACGCTGACAGCCGGCGGCTCGAGCTTCTCCATAGAAGGCTCGGGCTTCGATCTACGCGGCGTCCAGCGCGCCGTGCTTGGAATCCGACCGCCGGACCTGAAGACCGCCGGCGCTCAGAGCATCAATCTTCTGCAAGGCACCGCCGACCTCATCGAGTTCCATGGCAATGACGCGCTGGTGACGTTCGCCTGCGGCGGCAAGGAGGTCGGCGCATTGGTATCGGCCCGTGAATGCCCGGCGTTGCGCGCGCCTGTGCGCTACACATTCGAGGAGGAGAGCGTGCATCTGTTCGACGCGGCGACCGGCGCATCCTTGCGCCGGCGAGAGGAGGCCTAGATTTGGTACGCAATTCCGGACGGAAAACCGTTTCACACTTTTCCTGGAATGCTCTAGCTGATGGCGTCGAGCTCCTGCCGCTGGCGGTGCATTTCGAGGAAAATCTTGTAGTCGCGGTCGAAGCGGCCTGACGCGGCCGGGTTCGAGGTGCGCGCCCTGCCGCCTTGCTGCATGGCGACGCAAGCGGCATTCAGGTCCGGGAACAGACCGGCCGCGGTGGCGGCGACCATGCCGGTGCCGAGCAGAACGGCTTCGTCGGCCAGCGGCTCGATCACCGCGCAGCCGGTCGCGTCGGCATAAAGCTCCATCAGCAACGGGTTCTTGGTGTGGCCGCCGGTGACATGCAGCGTGTCGATGAGATAGCCGTTCTCGTTCAGCGCCTCCAGCACATGGCGCACGCCGAGTGCGATGCCGACGGCGGTGCGCCAATACAGCTTGCACAGACTGTCGAAGGAGGAATCCAGCGTCAGCCCGCTGACCACGCCGACGGCATGCGGGTCGGCAAGCGGCGAGCGGTTGCCGTGGAAATCCGGCAGTACATGCAACCTCGCCGCCAGCTTGTCGCCTTCGGTGCTGCGCAGTTCAGCGACGCGCCTGGCGATCTTGGCATGCATGGCCGCATCCGGCTCGCCGCCGGCGCCATGCCAGCGAATGATGTGGTCGAGCAAGGCACCAGTGGCCGACTGTCCGCCTTCCGACAGCCAGAGCTTTGGCAGTGCGGCGCCATAGTATGGACCCCAGACGCCGGCGAAAGGCTGCGGGTCGGGCGACATCGCCATGACGCAGGACGAGGTGCCGGCGATCAATGCCAGATGGCGGCCGATATTCTGCTCGTCGCCAGCAAAGCCGCCGAGCACGCCAAGCGCGCCGGCATAGGCATCGATGACGCCGGCGCCGACCCGACAGTTTTCGCTCAAGCCCAACTCCGCCGCCGCTTCAGGGGTGAGCGTGCCGATGTCTGCGCCGACAGCACTTGCCTTCTCCGGCAGGCTGCCGTGTTCGAACAGATCGCCAAGCCCGACCCTGTCGAAGAAGTCACGGCGCCAGCCGGTTTCCTCATGCGCCAGATAGGTCCATTTGGCGGTCAGCGTGCATTGCGAGCGCGCCAGCGACCCGGTCGCCTTCCAGGTCAGGAAATCGGTGAGGTCGAATAGGTAGCCGGCTTCATGCCAAGTTCCCGGCAGATTGCGCTTTAGCCACATCAGCTTCGGCGTCGCCATTTCCGGCGACATGACGCCACCGATATAGTCGAGTACGGCGTGGCCGCTATCGGTGCATTCATCTGCCTCGGCGATGGCGCGATGGTCGAGCCAGACGATGGTGTCCCAGCGCCGTTCGCCCGTCACCGAGACGCTGAGCTGGCCGGCATTCCTGTCCAGCACCACCAGCGAGCAGGTGGCGTCGAACGACATGCCGACAATATCGTCGGCTGACACACCGGCCTTTTCGCGCGCGGCACGCACCGCGATGCAGACCGCCGACCAGATATCCTGCGAATTGTGCTCGGCGTGATCGGCCTTCGGCTGGTTCATGACGATCGGATGCTCGGCGCGGCCGAGCAAGGTGCCTGACGTATCGAGAATGCCCGCGCGGGCGCTCCCGGTGCCGACATCGACCGCGCAAACGAAGCTCTTCGTCAAGATGCTTTTACTCTCGCTCCCTAGAGCCGTATGATTTCAGGTCTGTTCGACCTGAAATCTGAATCCGTCTCTAAATCAAAGAAGTAGAGCATGATGTCGTCCGAAAACCGCTTCACACTTTTCGGCATCATGCTCTAGCCTGCAATCAGATCGGGCAATTGCAGCATGTCCGCGAATATAAAGTCCGGTTCACTCGACGCAAGCCGCGCTTTCAAGGCCGGGTTGCCGGCGTGCGAACCGCCGGTGAAAGCAAAGACGCGCATACCGGCCGCACGCGCCGCCGCGATGCCGGCAGGGCTGTCCTCGATTACGATGCAATTACCGGGATGCGCGCCCATGGCGGCGGCGGCATGGAGAAAAAGATCCGGCGCCGGCTTGCCGCGCGCGACCATGGCGGCACTGAACAGATGCGGCTCGAGCAGGCCGAGCAGACCGGTGACGTCGAGCGCGTAGCGTATCCGGTCGAGCGTGCCGGAGGAAGCGACGCAGCAGGGTACGCCCAGCCTCGGCAGGATGTCGCTGATGCCGGGAATCGGCTTCAACTCCTCGCGGAATTTGCGCATCAGTTCGACGCGCATGTCGGTCAGATGCACGTCGGTGATGTCGATGGTGAAATCGCGAAGAAGTATCTCGCGCACGCTCTTCATGCTCTTGCCTAGGAAATGCTCGTAGGCGGTATCTTCGCTGACCGAGCCCCCGGCGGCAGAGATCATGCCGAGCAGAGCCGAAACCGACAGCGCCTCGCTGTCGACCAGCACGCCGTCACAGTCGAAGATGACCAGTTCGGGCGTCATTGCGGCTGGCGTCAGAGCTTGCCGGAGATGTAGCGCGTCAGCGTCGCGCGCGTGCCATTCGCCCACAAGACGTTGAGCGCATGGGCAAAGGCCTCGGCGAACGGCGCCGAGCGGCCGACGTGGCCATATATATCTTCCATCGCAAGCCAGGCACCGGGCTTGTCCTTCGCCGCCTTCGCGCTTGCCTGCAGCCGGTCCCAGCTCGGGTCGTTGGCCTCGATGACCGCGCCACTGTCTGTGGTGCCGAAACAGTAGCGGCACCACAGCGCGGACTCGAGCGCCAGACCCGCGACGCCTTTGCCGGCCTTCAGCCGGTCGGCAATGGTCGGGATGATGAATTTCGGCTGCCGGTTGGAACCGTCGAGGCAAAGCCGGCGGATGGTGTCGCCGATCTTGGGGTTGGAAAAGCGCTGCTCGATGAGCTGATAATAATCCTCCAGCACGGTGTCCGGCACCGGCGGCACGGTCGGGATGATCTCGTCATGCTCGAGCTTGGCGAGGAAGCCGCGCACCAGCGGTTCCTGCATCGCCTCATGGACGAAATGGATGTCCATCAACCCTGCGGGATAAGCGATCGTGGCATGACCGCCATTGAGGATGCGGATCTTCATCAGCTCATAGGGCGCGACATCCCTCACGAATTGCACACCGACCTTTTCCAGCGGCGGGCGGCCGTCGGTGAAACGGTCTTCCAGCACCCATTGCTTGAACGGCTCGCAGAACACCGGCCAGTTGTCCTCGAGGCCGAACTCCGAGGCGAGAATACCGCGCTCGCGGTCGGAGGTGGCGGGCGTGATGCGGTCGACCATGCCGTTGGGAAAGGCGACATTGTCGCTGACCCAGTTCGCCAGATCCTCGTCGATCAGCCGGGCCAGCCCAATGACGCCATCCGAGGTGACATGGCCATTATGAGGGATGTTGTCGCAGGACATGACGGTGAACGGCACGATGCCGTCGGCCCGGCGGCGCATCAGGCCCGCAAGGATGAGGCCGAACACCGTCTTCGGCGTCGTGCCTGCCTGTGCGTCGGCGACGATGTCGGGGTGGGTCGGGTTGAACTTGCCGGAGGCCGGATCGATGAAATAACCGCCTTCCGTGATGGTCAGCGAGACGATCTTGATCGCCGGATCGGCGAGCTGGTCGATGATGGCATCCGCATCGCCGGGGGTCAGGAAGTCGATCATGACGCCGGTGACGCGGGCGCTCATATGGTCGGAATCCTGCTCGACCACTGTCGTCAGCCAGTCCTGCTCCTGCAGCTTGGAACGGCCGAGCTTTTCGCCCTCGAAGACCCCCGCGCCGACCAGAGCCCAGTCATGGCCGATCCCTGCATTGAAGAGATCGTCGAGATAGACCGCCTGATGCGAGCGATGGAAATTGCCGACGCCGAAATGCACGATACCGGGTTTGAGCGCAGCGCGGTCGTATTTCGGACCGGCGACCTTGGCGGGGAGTTCCGAGAGGATCGAGGAGGAGAGTTTCACGGTCATTTTTCTACCCTTTTGGCCGGGCTGCGGCCTTCGTGATCCCGGCCCATCAACTCATCCATTGGCCGCCATCGACATTGTAGGTCTGGGCGACGATGTATTCGGCGTCGTCGCTGGCCAGGAACACCGCCATGCCGGTCAGGTCCTCCGGCTTGCCCATGCGGCCATAGGGCACGCCCTCGCCGACCAGCCGCTTCTTCTCGCCCTTCGCCCGGTTCTCATATTTGGCGAACAGCGCATCGACCCCATCCCACATGTCGCTGTCGACGACGCCGGGCGCGATGCCATTGACGTTGATGCGGTGCTTGATCAGGTCGAGCCCGGCGGACTGGGTCAGCGAAATCACCGCAGCCTTGGTGGCGCAATAGACGGCGACCAGCGGCTCGCCGCGCCGTCCTGCCTGGCTGGCGATGTTGATGATCTTGCCGCCCTTGCCCCTTGCGATCATCAAACGCGCCGCTGCCTGCAGCATGAACAAAGTGCCGGCGACGTTGACGGAGAACAATTTGTCGTAGCTCGCTTTGGTGATCTCGACGATCGGCGCCAGGTCGAACAAGGCAGCATTGTTGATCAGTATGTCGAGGCCGCCGGTCTTTGTTTCGACCGCCTTGACCGCCGCCTGGATCGAAGCAAGGTCGCTGACGTCGAGCCTGACCGGATAGGCGTCGGCGCCAATCTCGGCGGCCGTCTTTTCGGCAGCCGCCAGATTGATATCGGCAATGGCCACCGTGGCGCCCTCGCGCGTGTAGGCTTCGGCAAAAGCCCTGCCGATGCCGCGCGCCGAGCCGGTGATCAGCGCCGATTTGCCTTTCAGTCTCACTGCGTCAGTGCCTTTCCGTCCGGGCCGAAGCGATGCATGCGGACCTTGTCGGGCGTCAAATAGATGGTGTCGCCGTGGCGTACTGCCAGTTCGCCATCGGCGCGTACCGTCAGCGGACCGACGCCGTCGGCCTGGACATGCAGGAAGGTGTCGGAGCCCAGATGCTCGGCGACGCCGACAAGGGCTTTCCAGTCACCCGCGGTGGTCGATATCCCCATATGCTCAGGACGAATGCCGATGGTCTTGGCGTTGTATTTGGCCGCCGGCGCACCTTCGATCAGGTTCATTTTCGGCGAACCGATGAAGCCCGCCACGAACAGGTTCTTCGGCGACTTGTAGAGTTCCATCGGCGAGCCGACCTGTTCGATGTTGCCGGCGTTGAGCACGACGATCTTGTCGGCCATGGTCATGGCTTCGATCTGGTCGTGGGTGACGTAGACCATCGTCGTCTTGAGCTGATGGTGCAGCTCGCTGATTTCGAGCCGCATGGTGCCGCGCAGTGCGGCATCGAGGTTGGACAGCGGCTCGTCGAACAGGAAGGCCGAGGGCTGGCGCACGATGGCGCGGCCGATGGCGACGCGTTGCCGCTGGCCGCCGGAGAGCTGGCCAGGCCGGCGTTCGAGATAGTTGGTGAGGTTGAGGACCCGGGCTGCGTCCTTCACCTTCTTGTCGATCGTCGCCACATCCTCGCCCGCCATCTTCAGCGGGAAGCCGATGTTCTTGGCCACCGTCATATGCGGATAGAGCGCATAGGACTGGAATACCATGGCCAGCTTGCGCTTGGCCGGCGCCTCGCCGGTGACGTCACGGCCATCGATGTTGATGGTGCCCCCGCTGGTGTCCTCGAGCCCGGCGATGAGGCGCAGCAACGTGGACTTGCCGCAACCCGACGGCCCGACGAAGACGACGAACTCGCCATTCTCGATGACCAGGTCGAGGCCTGGAATGATGACCGTCGATCCGAAATGCTTGGAGACGTTCTTGAGCGTGATGTTTCCCATGGTTTCCTCCCCGAGGGGTTATTTGGCCGGATTGCTTCAGGCAACGTCCGTTATTTTACCGCACCGAAGGTCAGCCCGCGCACCAGCTGCTTCTGGCTGAACCAGCCCATGATCAGGATGGGCGCGATGGCCAGCGTCGATGCCGCCGAAAGCTTGGCCCAGAACAGGCCTTGCGGGCTTGAGAACGAACTGATGAAGGCCGTCAGCGGCGCCGCCTCGGTGGTGGTCAGGCGGATGGTCCAGAACGCTTCGTTCCACGCCAGGATGATGTTGAGCAGCATGGTCGAGGCGATGCCCGGCACGGCCATGGGGGTCAGCACATAGACGATCTCGCCCCACAGGGTGGCGCCGTCCATGCGTGCCGCCTCCAGAATTTCGCCGGGGATTTCGCGGAAGTAGGTGTAGAGCATCCAGATCACGATCGGCAGGTTGATCAGCATCAGCATGATCATCAGACCGATGCGGCTGTCGAGCAGTCCGGCATCGCGGAAGATGAGGTAGATCGGGAATAGCACGGCAACCGCCGGCATCATCTTGGTCGAGAGCATCCACATCAGGATGTCCTTGGTCCACTTGCCCGGCGAGAAGGCCATCGACCAGGCGGCCGGAACCGCGACTATCAGGGCCAGGATGGTCGAGCCGACCGAGAGCAGCACCGAGTTGAAGAAGAACTTGAAGTAGCCGCTCTGCGCCTGGACCTCGGTATAGCTCTCGAACGTCCCCGACGGGATCAGCGCGAAGCCCTGGATGGCCTCCTGCTCCGACTTGAACGAGGTGATGATCGTGTAGAGGATCGGGAAGAAGATCAGCAGCGCAACGATCCAGGCGGCGCCTGTCGCAATGACCTTGTGTTGGGTGGTGACTGCACGTGCCATCGTATCCTCCCTTACTTGTCCAGGTTCTTGCCCACCGCGCGCATGGCGAAGAAGGCGACGATGTTGGCGAGGATGACGGCGATGACACCGCCGGCCGATGCCTGGCCGATTTTGAACTCCAGCAATGCCTTCTGGTAGACGAGGAAGGGCAGGTTGGTGGAGGCATAGCCGGGTCCGCCATTGGTGGTGACCAGGATTTCGGCATAGACCGACAGCAGGAAGATGGTCTGGATCAGGATGACGACGGTGATGGCGCGCGACATGTGCGGCAGCGTCAGATAGATGAAGCGGCTGACGAAGCCGGCGCCGTCCATCTCGGCGGCTTCCTTCTGCTCGCCGTCGAGCGACTGCAATGCGGTCAGCAGGATCAGCGTTGCGAAGGGCAGCCATTGCCAGGCGACGATGATGATGATGGCAAGCATCGGATGCTGCCCGAACCAGTCGATCGGTTGAGCCCCGAAGAAGCGCGCAATGTCGGCAAAGACGCCGTATTGCGGGTGCATGATCATGTTCTTCCAGACAAGTGCAGCCACCGGCGGCATGACGAAGAACGGAGAGATGACGAGGATGCGGACGATCCCCTGTCCCCACATCGGCTGATCGATCAACAGCGCCAGCATGATGCCGCCGATGACGGTGATCAGCAGCACGCTGCCCACCAGGACCAGCGTGTTGAGGATCGACTGCAGGAATGCCGGGTTGGAATAGAACAGCGAGTAATTCGAGAACCAGACAAACCCGTCGCGGATCGGATTGAGCGGATTGTACTGCTGGAAGGAGAACCAGATCGTGAGTGCCAGCGGCACGATCATCCAGACGAACAGCAGCACCACGGATGGCGCCAACATAAAGCGGGCAAGCGAACGGGTCTGCTGAGTAGCCATGACGGTCACCCTTCAAGGTCAGCCAAATTTTCAGGTGTGTGAAAGGGGCCGCCCGAACTGGGATTCGGGCGGCCGTTGCCGGCCAAGGAGGCGGCCGGCATTCGGCACCGGGAGGAGCCTTACTTGATATAACCGCCTTCGGTCATGGTCGCGGTGGCGGCGTCCTGCGCCTGCTTGAGCGCGTCGTCTACGCTGGTCTGGCCGGCGAGCGCCGCCGAGAACAGCTGGCCAACGGTTGTGCCGAGGCCCTGGAACTCAGGAATGGCGACGAACTGCACACCGACATAGGGCACCGGCTTGACGGTCGGATGCGTCGGGTCGGCGGCATTGATCGAGTCCAGCGTCATCTTGGCGAACGGAGCCGCCTTCTGATACTCGGCATTGGCGTAGAGCGAGGAGCGCGTGCCCGGAGGAACGTTGGCCCAGCCTTCCTTCGAAGCAACCAGTTCTGCGTAGTGCTTGCTGGTCGCCCAGGAGACGAACTTCTGTGCGGCGTCTCCCTTCTGCGTGCCGGCCGGGATGGCCAGCGACCAGGCCCACAGCCAGTTGCCGCGCTTGCCCAGACCATTGTCGGGGGCCAGTGCGTAGCCGACCTTGTCCGCGACGGTCGAGTTCTTCGGGTCGGAGACGAAGGAGGCGGCGACGGTGGCGTCGATCCACATGCCGCACTTGCCCTGCTGGAACAGCGCCAGGTTTTCGTTGAAGCCGTTGGACGAGGCGCCCTCGGGACCGTCGGCCTTCATCAGGTCGACATAGAACTGCAGCGTGTTCTTCCATTCCGGCTGGTCGAATTGCGGCTTCCAGTTCTCGTCGAACCAGCGGGCGCCGAAGGAGTTCGACATGGCGGTGAGGAAGGCCATGTTCTCGCCCCAGCCGGCCTTGCCGCGCAGGCAAACGCCGTTCACGCCATTGGCGCGGTCGGTCATCTTGTCGGCGGCCTGCTTGATGAAGTCCCAGGTCGGGGCGTCGGGCATCTCCAGCCCGGCCTTCTCGATCAAGTCCTTGCGGTACATGACGAAGGAGCTTTCGCCGTAGAAGGGCGCGGCATAGAGCTTGCCGTCGACCGACAGGCCGCCGGCGATGGCCGGGATGATGTCCTTGGCGTCATAGTCGTCGCCGAGCTTGTCGAGCGGCAACAGCCAGTTCTGCTTGGCCCAGATCGGAACCTCGTAGGTGCCGATGGTCATAACGTCATACTGGCCGCCCTTGGTGGCAATGTCGGTGGTGACGCGCTCGCGCAGCACGTTCTCTTCGAGCGTGACCCAGTTGAGCGTGACGTCGGGGTTAGCCTTGGTGAAGTCGTCGGTCAGCTTCTGCATGCGGACCATGTCGCCATTGTTGACGGTGGCGATGGTGATGGATTCGGCATGCGCGGCGAAAGCGAAGGCGCTGGCCGACAACAGGCCCAAAGTGAGCGTGCGCAGTTTCATCAAATTCCTCCCATGAACCAAGATGAGCATTTGCCTTGGTAATGGGCAATTACTCACTTGGCGTTAATTATGTCAAGCCGGATTCGATGCTGCAGCGCAGCACACGGGGCAGGTGCGCCACGTTGCGCGCGTAGAGGATATTGAATGGATTTGGGAAGCTGTTTGCACGGGGATGTGAGAGCGGGTTGATGCCGACCCATCGCAACCCAATCATGGCGCCAAGGGAGCGATAGGGCCCAGCCCGTCAGCCGTGGGACGGGTAGCTTCCGACGGAATATTCGAAAACCCTGCCGTCGCGTGTTTGCTTGGCTCTGGTCAGCACTTCCGTCACCTGGATCCAGCTGGGCTCGTCCTTGCGCAGCCTAACTTCCCGGCCGATTGCCTTCACGGCAGCTTGAAACGGCGTAAATGCTTCGATCACCTGCGTCGTGCGCACGGTGTTGTTTTCGATTTCTTCGACGCGATAGACTTTCATCAGCCGGCTGATCGACCCTGTTTCAATCTGCAGACGATTGATCCTGCTCAATTGGGTCGTCACAAGCACAAGCCTATGCCGGGCGAGTGATATCGACAGCGTTTTTGTCAAGCTTGGTTAACCGGGTGGCCCGATCGCAGCTGTTTGTCCGCGAAAGCGAGCATTCGTCGCGGATCCATGGCTCGCTTTGCATCTCGGAAATCAATCCGCGAATCGCTCGCCCTCAGGCGCAGGCGATCTCGGCCAGGATCCAGTCCCGGAAGGCTTTTATCTTCGGCACGTTGCGACGCGCCGTCGGGTAGACCAGCCAATAGGCGTGGCCGTCGTCGCCGACCAGGTCGAAGGGCTGGATCAGGCGGCCGGCGGCGAGCTCGGTCTTGAACAATGCGGTGGTCAGGATTGCCACACCATGGCCGGCGATGGCCGCGTTCGCCTCATAGGCCTGCGCGCCCATGCTGGTGCCGGTGCGCCTGGCAAGTTCGTCCGCCGGGACGCCGGCAAGGGCGAACCATTCCCGCCACCAGATGTCGCCGGGATCGAGAATGGGCAGCTTGAACAGGTCGGCGGGTTCGTGGACGCCACCTATGGTGGCAGCGAGTGCCGGGCTCAGCACCGGGGTGAAATCGGCCTTGAACAAAAGATGGGTCTCCACTCCAGGCCACTTGCCGCTGCCGGAGCGGATAGCGATGTCCATGTCCTCGCGGGCAAAATCGATCACCCTGTTCGAGGTATCGACGCGCACCGCCAGCGACGGATGCGCGACCTGGAAGGAGCCGAGGTGCTGCGCCAGCCAGTTCGAGGCAAAGGTCAGCAGCGTCGAGACGCACAGCACACCATCGGCGCCCCCACGCGCGGCGGAATAGGCGCTTGAGAGCAGGCTGAACGCCTCGCTGACGGCGGGCGCCAGGCGCTGGCCGGGTTCCGTCAGCACAATCTGGCGCGGCTGGCGCAGGAACAGCGGCGAACCGATGCGCTCTTCCAGAAGCTTGATCTGGTAGCTGGCGGCGGCCTGCGTCATGCCGAGTTCCTGCGCGGCCTTGGTGAAGGAGAGATGCCGCGCGACGGCTTCGAACACCCTGATGGCCTGCAGCGGCGGCAACTGGGCGAGCTGTGGTGCCTTGAGATCGGGCATAAGCCCTCCTTATGGGTCGTGATCGACGTTTGATTGGCGGCAAGAGGCAATCAGGCCGATATCTGGTGTCAACGATCAATCAAGTTCAAGCATAGCGGAGGCTGAAGATCATGACCACGGTACAGCAAAAGCTCCATTCGACCCCGGCGCAGAGCTGGTTTTCCCTGCTGGTGCATGAATTTTCCCTGCTTGTGCACCGCCGGCGCGGCTACGTCGACGTCCGGGAGCTGTCGCCGCATCTGCAGCGCGACATGGGTTTTCTCGACGGCAACGACCCGTCCGGGCGCTGCAAATAAACGTGTTGGATTTTATCGATGGGCCGCTTAATCTATCAGGAACCGTCGAGCAAAGCCGTGGCGGTCCGCTCGTCGGTGATGAGGCCATTGACCAGCCGGCGGTTCACAGCGGCCAGGATGCCCGGCAACTTACGCTCGCCCATGGCGAGCGCAATGACCAGCGACTTTTCGCGTGACGGCAAGGCTGCCGACGATACCCGGTCGTTGGTGATGCCCTCGATCATGCGGCCTTCCCGATCGAACACCCAGCCGACGATCTCGGCGACGCCGCCAGCCTTTTGCAACGCCTTCAACTCGCTTTCCGAGATAAAACCGTCCTCGTAGAGCGGCGCCTTCGGGCCGAGATCGCCGATGCCGACAAAGGTCACGTCGGCTTCCGCGGCCAGCGCCAGCGTCGGTTGGATCATCGGCTGGGCAAGCAGCATCTCGCGCTCTTCCGGCGACGAGGCGATGACCGGCAGCGGCATCGGGAACGAGCGCGCCTTGACCCGGTCGGCCATGGTGAAGATGACGTTGTAGAAGGCGGCCGAACCGTCGGGCGAGATGTTGCCGGTCAAGGACACAACCTTGTGCTGCGAGCATTCCATCGGCGGCAATTGCTCGATCGCCGCCTTCAGCGTGCGGCCGGTGCCGATGGCCAAGACGATGGGCGTCGGTGACCGCAGCCGCCGCTCGATCTCGGCCGCAGCCGCCTCGGCAATGCCGATCGTGGTCGAGGATGAGGTTGGATCGCTCGGCACCACTTCGACGAGGTCGAGCGCGAAGCGTGACTTCAGTCTAGCTGCGAGATCAAGGCAATTGGCGATCGGGTGATCGACGCGAACCTTGATCAGCCCCTCCGACACCGCCAGCGACACCAGCCGCTGCGCCGTCTGCCGGGAAATGCCGAGCGTGGCGGCGATCTGGTCCTGGGTGTTGCCGGCAACATAATAAAGCCAGCCGGCGCGCGCTGCCTCGTCCAGCCTGCTGCTGCCGCCGTCTTGCCGCGAATTCAAAATGTGCCTCCAGCCCTGCCCCTTTGCCCGCCCTTGGGCGAAGCGTCATAGTCTTGCAGGGAATGTGTCGGCGCGCAATTGTCTATCGGCAGGGCAATTGCTTGCTGCTTCGATCCGGCCGCCGCGCGGCAACCAACCCAGCGAAAATCGCCAGCGGACGGGCTCGGCGGTTTATCTCCTGATACAAACGCTTTAAGGGGATCGGCAAAGGAGCCTCGCATGACGCCGAAAGCGGTTTTCTGGGATATGGACGGCACGCTGGTCGACAGCGAGCCGCTGCATGAGGCGGCCTTGGTGGCGGCGCTGCGCAGCGTCGGTATCACGCCGCCGGCCGACCTGCATGAGCGGGTGCTGGGCGTCGCCGCCGCACCGGTCTACGAGATGCTGCGCAGCGAGTTCGGCCTCGACCTGCCCTTCGACGACTGGATCGTGCGCAAATACGATCACTACATGCCGATGGCCGAGACGCTGAAGCCGCGCCCCGGCGCGATCGAAGTGTTCAACGAATTGCGCGCGCTCGGCGTGCAGCAGGCGGTGGTGTCCAATTCCGACCGGGTGATCGTCGATGCAAATCTGAGCGCCGTCGGCCTGATCTATCCCGGCATGCGCACGATCAGCCGAAACGACGTGCGCGAAGGCAAGCCGCATCCCGAACCGTTCCTGCGCGCCGCATGGCTGGCCGGCGTCGATCCTTCAGACGCGGTGGCCGTCGACGACAGCGTTACCGGCGCCACATCAGGCCTGGCCGCGGGGATGCGGACGATCTTCTGGCCGGAAGCGCCGATGGCAGGACCGAAGGGCGCTGTCGTGATCAACAGTGCGGAAGAGTTGCGGGCTCAGTTGGGACTCTGAGTGAGCCTATGAACGTCGGCGCTGCCCCTCATCCCCCTGCCGGGACCTTCTCCCCGTGAACGGGGAGAAGGGTGAACTCATTCAGCTCCGGTACACCGGCTCTTCCTCGTCGAGGATCGCCTTCAGCTCGGCAAGGTGACGCTCTGCCTGGCCGGGATAGTCGTCCATCTCGCTGGCGGCCTTTTCGGCAATGGCATCGGACAGCGTGCGCAGCGGACGGCCGGTCCACAGAGCCTTGATGTAGGTTTCGGCGGCGCGCTCGAAATAGAACATGCGGTTGAAGGCGTCGGCGACGGTGTCGCCGATGACCATGACGCCGTGATTGCCCATCACCATCACTTTGACCTTCGGGTCGGTGAGCAGTTGCGAGCAGCGCTCGCCTTCTTCCTCGAAGGCCAGCCCGCCATAATGGGCATCGACGACGTGGCGGTTGAAGAACATGGCCGAGTTCTGATCGATCGGCGGCAGGGTCGAGTCGGCCAGCGATGCCAGCACGGTGGCGTGGATGGAATGCACATGCATGGCGCAGCGCGCATGCGGCACGTTGCGGTGAATGGCGCCGTGCAGACCCCAGGCGGTCGGGTCGGGCGCATTCGGGCCGGACAATGTCTCGGGATCATTGGCGTCGATCAGCAAAAGGTCGCTCGCCTTGATGCGCGAGAAATGCACCTGGTTGGGGTTCATCAGGAATTTGCTGCCGTCCTCGTTGACCGACAGCGAAAAGTGATTGGCCACGGCTTCATGCATGTTGAGCCGCGCCGTCCAGCGGAAGGCGGCGGCCAGATCGACGCGCTCCTCATAGTAGGGCAGGTTGGTCAGCGTTTCCTTTTGCAGGCGGGCGATGCTCATCCGAAAAACCTCCGTTTTTAAGAGAATGCCGCGCTCAGCCGTGGCCAGCAACCGCAAACTGGTGGGTCAGGTTGTCCCAAAACCGCTACGCACTTTTGGGCGACATGCATTACGCCGCCGAGCGAGCCGACTGCAGCCCGCCATGTTCGACGATGAAGTCGATGACTTCCTGCAGTCCCTTGCCGCGCGACAGGTCGGTGAAGCCGAACGGGCGCTTGCCCCGCATTCGGGCGGCGTCGCTCTCCATGACATCGAGGTTGACGTTCACATAGGGCGCCAGATCGCTCTTGTTGATGACCAGGAAATCGGAACGGGTGATCGCCGGCCCGCCCTTCCTGGGGATTTCCTCGCCCTGGCAAACCGAGATGACATAGAGGGTCAGGTCGGCAAGGTCCGGCGAGAAGGTGGCGGCAAGATTGTCGCCGCCGGATTCGATGAAGACGATGTCGAGATCGGGGAATTTCCTGTTCAGTCCGGCGATCGCCTGCAAATTGATCGAGGCGTCCTCACGGATGGCGGTGTGCGGGCAGCCGCCGGTCTCCACGCCGACGATGCGGTCCTCAGGCAGCGCCTGCAGGCGGGCCAGCATCATGGCGTCTTCCTTGGTGTAGATGTCGTTGGTGACGACGGCGATGGAGAAATCGTCGCGCAGCGCCTTGCAGAGCTTTTCGGTGAGCGTCGTCTTGCCGGAGCCGACGGGACCGCCGATGCCGATACGCAGGGGACCGTTTGCCTGAGTCATACCGAAAACTCCGTCATGCCGAAAACTCCGTGATGGCGAGGATGGCGAAGCTGAGCCCGATCAACAGGCAGAGCGGCGAATAGAAGCTGATATCGAGCCGCGCAAAAGGCTGTTCCGGCGCCAGACGGCGCCACCACGGCGTGAAGCCGGCAATGCCGCGGCCGAGGAAGACGAGCCCGATGAGCAGCGCTGTGGCGGCAAGGCCCTCCCTTGGAAAGGGGGAGGCGAAGACCCCGGTCAGCGCCAGCGGCCACAGGGTTGCGAGGCACAGGCACGCGGCAACGGCGAAACAGGGAAACGGCGTCGGCATCTCGTCGACGCCGCGAAAGCCGACGACGGCGTGGGCGCAGGAGACGCCGTCCCTGCCCGGCCAGATGCCGCCAAGGCCCCAATAGACATGCAGCGCGGTGATCAGCAGCAGGACGGCCGAGAGGGCGAAGGCGAGGACGATCATGAGCGGAACAGCCTGGAATACTGCGTCTCGTGCTTCATCGCCATGACGTCGGAGATGAAGGCGCAGCCGCCGAGATCATCGGGTGTCGATCTGGCGGCACGCGCGGCCGTCGCCAGCGCCAGCGGCTCGAAGCCGGCTAGCAGGACAGTCGCTCCGCTTTGGCCGACGATTCCGAGCCGGATCGCCGCCTGGACGAGGTTGGAGAAGAAGGCTTGCAGGAAGGCGGACAGGGCGTCCTGAAGCGCGATGCCGTTGCCGCCGGCAAATGCGCCTACCGCGACGCAATAGGCGCATTCGGCCGGCAAGCGGCCCAGCACGGGATTGGGCCAGGCCGACGCTGCCTTGAGGAAGGCGGCGCCTTGCAGCATCGTCTCAGCGTGGCGCTCCTGCGAGCCGGCCAGCGCTTCGGCGAGACCGGCAATCTCGGCGAGATCACCGCCCTCGCGGGCGCGGCGCCAGGCCTCGGTGAAGAGCACGGCGTCGTTCCAGCCCGAGCCCATCTCGACCAACGTTTCGAGCCAGAAGGCGAGGCTGTCGCTGTCGGGCACAAACCCGTCATGCACGGCACGCTCGAGACCGTGGCTGTAGGCAAAGCCGCCAACCGGGAAGACCGGCGACAGCCATGCCATCAGCCGCAGCAAAGCGATGCCGGAAGGCTGGTCAGTCATGATCGTGATGATGTCCGTCATGGGAATGGCTGTGCGAATGCGATTCGCTGTGTGCGTGGGAATGCCCATCATGGGAATGCGCTTCGGCATGAGCACGGGCATGACCGTGATCGTGGCCATGCGCACCTTGCGCGGAATAGGCGCCGCGCACCGGCTTGAACGGCTCGGAAACGTCGCGCACCGTGGCGCCGAGACCTTCCAGCATCGCCTTGATGACGTGGTCGCGCAAAATCAGGATGCGGCCGGCCTCGATCGCTGCCGCCAGATGCCGGTTGCCGATATGCCAGGCAAGTTCGGTCAGATGCACGGCGTCGCGGGCGCGGATGTCGTAGACCTCTTCGGGCGCTGCGATGATTTCGATATAGCCACCGTCCTCCAGCACCAGCCGGTCGCCATGGTTCAGGGTGACAGGCTCCGGCAGGTCGACCAGCACCTTGCTGCCGTCGGCAAGTTCGATGGCGCGGCGGCGCAGATGGCGCTCGTCATGGGGCAGCACGGCACGGCCGGATGGCGGCACGCTACCGGCAGTGCCGGCCGTCAGCACCGAGACGGCGCGCGGGAATTTGGTGAAGTCGGTGTTGAGGTTGAGTTTCATCGCATGGCTCCGCCATTGGCTTGCGCCCGTGCCCGGGCAGGCCGCGCCAAGACGCGGTCGAAATACGCGTTGACGCGCTCGGACTCGATCGGGAATTTTCCGGCTCGGGCCCAGCCGCCCATGTCGCCCAACAGCACGTCGACGGCGGAAAATCGGTCGCCCAGCGCAAAACGCCTGTTGCCCAGCCGGCCGTCCAGCGCCTTGGTCTCGGAGGCGAAATCGTAGGCGGCGGCAGGACCGACATCGACCCGCACTTCCTTGGGCAGCAGGAAGCGGTGGCGCAGCTTGTTCCACAGCGGCGCCTCGAACTCCGACTGGGCGAAATGCATCCAGGAATCCATCTCGGCGCGGCCGGCGACACCGGGACCGGCGCCCATGCCTTTGTCGGCGTGCTTGTCGGCGAGATAGACGCAGATTGCCGCCGAATCCGTCACCGTCAGCTCGCCGTCGATCAGGATCGGCACCTTGCCCGACGGGTTGAGCGCATAGGCTTCCGGCGAGCGCAATTTGACTTCGACGAATTCATAGGGCTGCCCGAGTTCCTCAAGCATCCACAGAACGCGGCTGACGCGGGATCCACGCGATCCGATGGCCTTGTACATGGTTGAACCTTCTTTCCCCGCGACCCTAAACCATAGCCCCTGCTCAGACGATGGTGTCGAAGAGCCGCAGGATGAACGAAATTTGGTAGATCAGCGTGCCGACGACGAAGGCGATGTGGAAGCGGCGGTCGCGCACCAGTATGGCGGCGATGCACAGCGCCACGAAAACCGGCGTTCGGAACAAATATTCATTGCCGTAGCGGGCGAAATGCTCCGGCCCTTTCAGCAGCGTGTCGACGACATCGAGCAGATAGGTCGTCGCCAGCAGGCCGAAGAACCAGCCGCGGCGCGAATAGAAGAAATCCTCATAGCTGGTGTAGTCGAGCATCGAATCCGGAAACAGCAGCGCACACAGCAGGAACAGCGTGATGGCATAGAAGATCAGGAACAAATATTTGCCGAAGGTCCAGACCTCTATGGTGTAGAGGCCGAACTCCCACCACCAGAAATGCACCAGAAGCAACAGCATGGACGCGACCCAGCCGAGGTGCACGGGATAGAGCTTGTACTGGCCGGGATGCTGGACGATGCGCGCCACCCCCGACAGCAGGCGGGCGACGCCAAGCCCGATCACCATGCCCATGACGATGCGGATATGCGGGAAGATGTCGTGGGCGGAGGCTATTTCGGTGGCCATGACCTGCTACGCGGTTTCTTTGAGCCGCATATTGCGGCGGCACCGACCGGCTCGCAATGGAATTTGCCGGGTCGATCAAATCGCCCCTCGCCTCAAAACAGGAAATACCGCTGCGCCATCGGCAGCACGGTTGCCGGCTCGCAAGTCAAGAGTTCGCCATCGGCGCGAACCTCATAGGTTTCGGGATCGACCTCGATATGCGGCGTGGCGTCGTTGAGGATCATCGAGTGCTTGCCGATGCCGCCGCGGGTATTTTCGACCGCGACGAACTGCTTGTCGACGCCGAGCCTGCCATGCAGGCCGGACTCCAGCGCCGCCTTCGAAACGAAGGTCACCGACGAGTTGGTCCTGGCCTTGCCATAGGCGCCGAACATCGGGCGGTAGTGCATGGGCTGGGGGGTCGGGATAGAGGCGTTGGGGTCGCCCATCGGGGCTGCGGCTATCATGCCGCCGATCAGCACCATGTCCGGTTTGACGCCGAAGAAGGCTGGGTTCCACAGCACCAGATCGGCGCGCTTGCCGACCGCGATCGACCCGATGTCCCTGGACAGCCCATGCGCGATGGCCGGGTTGATGGTGTATTTGGCGATGTAGCGGCGGACGCGGAAATTGTCGTTGTTGCCGGTCTCCTGCGGCAATGACCCGCGCTGGCGCTTCATCTTGTCGGCGGTCTGCCAGGTGCGGATCGCCACCTCGCCGACACGGCCCATGGCCTGCGAGTCCGACGAGATGATCGAGAAGGCGCCGATATCGTGCAAAATGTCTTCCGCCGCGATGGTCTCCTTGCGGATGCGGCCTTCGGCAAAGGCGATGTCTTCAGGGATCGACGGCGACAGATGATGGCACACCATCAGCATGTCGAGATGCTCGGCAAGCGTGTTGACGGTGTAGGGCCGGGTCGGGTTGGTCGAAGACGGAATGACGTTGGGCAGGCCGCAGACCTTGATGATATCGGGCGCATGGCCGCCGCCGGCGCCTTCGGTGTGGAAGGCGTGGATGGTGCGGCCCTTGATGGCGGCGACGGTGTTCTCCACAAAGCCGGATTCGTTCAGCGTGTCGGTGTGGATCATCACCTGCACGTCGTAATCGTCGGCAACCGACAGGCAGCAGTCGATGGCCGCCGGCGTCGTGCCCCAGTCCTCGTGCAGCTTCAGCGAGCAGGCCCCGCCCAGCACCATTTCCTCGAGCGCTGCCGGCAGCGAGGCGTTGCCCTTTCCGGACAGGCCGATGTTCATCGGGAAAGCGTCGAAGGACTGGATCATGCGCGCCATGTGCCAGGGTCCGGGCGTGCAGGTGGTGGCCAGCGTGCCATGCGCCGGGCCGGTGCCGCCGCCGAGCATGGTGGTGATGCCCGACATCAGCGCTTCGTCGATCTGCTGCGGGCAGATGAAGTGGATGTGCGCGTCGAAGCCGCCGGCGGTCAGGATCTTGCCCTCGCCGGCGATGATCTCGGTACCGGGGCCGATGATGATGGTGACACCGTCCTGCGTGTCGGGATTGCCGGCCTTGCCGATCGCCGCGATGCGGCCGTCCCTGAGACCTATATCGGCCTTGAAGATGCCGGCCGTGGCATCGACCACCAGCGCGTTGGTGATGACCGTGTCGACCGCGCCGCCGGCGCGCGACACCTGGCTCTGGCCCATGCCGTCGCGGATGACCTTGCCGCCGCCGAATTTCACCTCCTCGCCATGGACGGTGAGGTCCTTTTCGACCTCGATAAACAGCTCGGTGTCGGCCAGGCGCACTCTGTCGCCGACTGTCGGGCCATACATCTGCGCGTAGGCGGCGCGGGTAATTCTAGCCATCAGTCAATGCTCCCCAAACGAGAGCCCGGCCGCAGCCGAACTCCACATCGTCGCCATCCAATGGTCATGCAATGACCCGCTCGGCGACACCTTCTGATCCCATTTGGCCGTTGAGGTGGCCCTGCCACCCAAACCGCCTGTTTGCCAAACCCTTGGCCAAATCGATGAAAGGAAAATACATGCGCAAGATCATCGTTCTTGCAGCCGCCGCCACGCTGGCCTCCGCAACCGTAGCCGGCGCCCAGCAGCAGCCCACGCCGCAACCGAAGCCGGCGGCGCCCAGCGCTCAGCCGGCGGCGCCGGCAATCCAGAAGGTCAACATCGTCGATATCAGCGAATTGCCCAAGGCCACCCAGACGCAGGTCAATCAGGTGATCGCCCAGCGTGGCGATGCCGGGCTGCAGAAACTGCGCTCTTCGATCGACGCGACGCCGCAGATCAAGTCGGCGCTCGAAGCCAAGGGACTCACCTCGGCACAGGTGGTCGCCGCCAGCATGACCACCGATGGCGCGCTGACCATCGTCACCAAGAAGGCAAGCTGACGACAGGGCATGGCGGGCCGGCATCGGGCCCGCTGGCCCTATCCCGGAGGGAACCTTCGCCGGACGGGAGCCGTTTCGTCCCTTTGGCGCCGAACGGCGTTGCGCAGAAAAGTCTGCCAGGAGCGAGCGATGCCTACCATTCCCCTTGCCGACGCCAGATGGCTCCACGCCATTGCCGCTTGCGCGTTTCTCGCGGCTTTCGGCCCGCAAGCCGCGCAAGGTCTTGAAAGCGCTGACACAGTCAACCGGGCTGACACTGTCAACCGGATTGTGGGCTCCGATGTCCGGCAGGAAGAGGCGCGGACGGAGACGCAGACCAAAAAGATCATCACCGCGATCGAGCGGACGCGTGACAACATCGGTGCCGTGCGCAAGACATCCAAGCTCGATACCGTCGATATCGTCTTCCTCACCGACGCGGCACGCAGCGAAGGCGGCCCGCCGCCGGCCGTCGAGAGCAAGGTCGAACAGCATCAGGACGACATTGCGGAACTGCGGAAGGAGATCGACGCCAACGCCTTGCTGTTCAACGCCATCGATTCGCGGCGCGTGCTTGCGGAAGACGTCCTTGCCGTGGAATTCGACGGCTCGGCAAGAATCGTCATCTACGCGGCGGCCAGGCCGTCGAACTGACGTCCGGGCGCTCGACCCCGTCGATCTCACAGCCTGCCCATGATTTTCTGCTGAAAGCCGTAGACCTCGCGTTTTCCGCCGAGCGGCACCAGCGTGACGTCGCGCTGCTGTCCCGGTTCGAAGCGCATCGCGGTGCCGGCGGCAATGTCGAGGCGCATGCCGCGCGCCTTGTCGCGATCGAATTTCAGACCCTCATTGGTTTCGAAGAAGTGGTAGTGGCTGCCGACCTGGATCGGCCGGTCGCCGCTGTTGGCGACCTTCAGCGTCACCGTCGGCAGCCCCTTGTTGAGCTCGATGTCGCCGCTTGCGGTGATGATTTCGCCGGGAATCATCGTTAGCCTCACAAAACGCCGAAGACCAGGCCGCCGCCGACTGCAGCACAAGCGGCGCCAGCGGCGCGGGCAAGCCCGCGAAAGCGCATGCCGAGGCCAAGGCCGGCAGCGATGCCCATGGCATGGAGAAGTGCGGTGGCAACGGCAAAGCCGGCCATATAGTCAAGCCCACCTGCATTTTCCGGCACTTCGGTGCCGTGGGCATGGCCATGGAACAGCGCGAACAGGCCGATGATGGCGACTCCGGCCGAGACCGGCAGATCGACCGCCAACGCCACTAGCAAGCCAAGCGCGACGACGGAGGCAAGGATGCCCGGTTCGACGAAAGGCACCGGCACGTGGAGCATGCCGAGCGCGCCGCCGACCAGCATGACGCCGACAAAGGCCAGCGGCCAGGCCCAGATCGCCTTGCCGCCCTTGAGCGCCGCCCACAGGCCGACGGCGACCATGACGGTCATATGGTCGAGGCCGGACAGCGGATGCGCGAAGCCCGCCGCGAAGGACGAGGTGGTGCCGATGCCGACATGGGCATAGGCGGGCATCGCCGCCGCCAGCAGCAGGATCGCTGCAAGCGTGGTGCGTTTGGTTGAAGCAGAGATCATCGGTCTTCCCTTCGAAGTCACGAAAACAATCACGCAGCCTTGCGCGGGCCGCAGCCCTCGGCCTTGAGCACGCGTTGGGTCGAGGCCGGATATTTCACCAGTTTCTCCACTGGGCGGATCGGGCGTGCGGAAAAATTGCCGCCGCAGTTCGGGCAGACGCCGCCCAGCACATGTTCAGCGCAGTCAGCGCAGAAGGTGCATTCAAAGGTGCAGATCAGCGCGTCCGCCGCTTCCGGCGGCAGGTCCTTGTCGCAGCATTCGCAATTCGGTCGCAGCTCCAGCATCGTTTTTCTCCTCACCTGATCGGTTCGTGAACGGTCACCAACTTGGTGCCGTCGGGAAAGGTCGCCTCGACCTGCACGTCGTGGATCATCTCGGCGATGCCTTCCATCACCTGCGCGCGGGTGATGACATGGGCGCCGGCCTCCATCAGTTCGGCGACCGGGCGGCCGTCGCGGGCGCCCTCGACGACGAAATCGGTGATCAGCGCGATCGCTTCGGGGTGATTGAGCTTGACGCCGCGTTCCAGCCGCTTGCGCGCCACGATCGCCGCCATGGCGATGAGCAGCTTGTCCTTTTCACGCGGCGTCAGGTTCATGCGCTTTCCTGGATTTGGCCTGGATTTGGCTCAGAGTGACCATAATTTGGGCAGACCCGCCCGCCCGTTGAGCAGTTCGACGAGCGGAACCAGCCGCTTGCGCAGCTGGTAGCCGTCCTCGGCAAACAGCCTCGCAAGAAGCTTGCCAGATTTTTTGACGCTCCAGGCGCTGGCATCGCCGTCGGCGCCGATGATGTCGCGGGCCGCATCGAGCAAGCCTTCGGCCTGCGGCGAAACCATCAGCAGCGTCGCAGCGGCAATGGCGCCGCCGGCGACCGCCGGGCGGCCAAGTGCCGCCGCGATAGCCGGCCCGATGCGGGAATCCTCGGCATGAACGAGCGCACCATCCTGGCGGACACGCCAACGGTCGTGGAAATGGCCGTGCGCGGCCTCTTCGCCCATGGCGAGGCGGCCGAATATGGTGGCTTCAAGCAGCAATGCCTCGGCGCCTGCGGCAAGCTCGACCTCGAGCGTGCGGGCAAAGGCCGAGCGGTCGAAGACGATGGTTTCCTGGGGCAGCCAGGCGATACGCCCGCCCGCGCCGACGCTGAGCTTCACCCGAACTTCGGCGCGGTCGCTAGCGGCACGATAGATCTTTTCGCAGGCCTGGGTGGTTATCGAGGCGGAGGCACCTGGCCCGACATCGATTTCCCAGCCGAGCCGATCGCCGCCGGTCAGACCGCCGGCGGTGTTGATGAGCACGGCTTCGAGCGGATCGGCCGCAACGGCCGGCATGCGGATTTTGGCCGAGCCGTCCTGATAGAGGCGCAAAAGCCGGGTGCGTCCATCCCTGACGCCGCACGCAAGCCGGGCCGCCCCGGCCGCGCGCTGGGCCGGAAGAGCTGAGATCAAGACATGCTGCAACGTATCCACGGCGCTAACGTTAAGCACTCCCGGCGCTTTGTCGATATGGTGCTTGTTAATATAGCTTGTTGCTTGACAGCGTTTCCGTTTCTATAGAGGGAGCCTCTTTGGAACGGTCATGCTGCGCCTGGCGGGTTTTTGAAGGCGACGGCGATTTCAGTCCAGGCAACAGGGGCGCCAACCAATCGGCACCGCGACGTTATAAAATTGGGGAAGGAATCGAATGGCTGACGAGCTGGCAACGGAAATCATCGCCAAGATCAGGGCACATGCGGAGCCCGGTGGCGAAGAGATCACCACCAATACGGAATTGACCGCGCTTGGCATCCATTCCCTGGAACTGACCGAGATCATCTTCGATCTCGAGGAGCAGTACGGCATCGAGATCGAGATGAACACGGTCGATGCCTGGAGCAATCTCAAGAATGTCGGCGATATGGTTGAGGCTGTTCGCGCGCTGATTGCGAAAAAAGCCTGAGCTGAATGCAAAAGCGCGTCGTCATTACCGGCATCGGCGGCATATGCGGGCTCGGCGCCAATGCGCCTGCAATCTGGAACGAAATGCGGGCCGGCCGATCGGCCATCGGTCAAATCAGCAATCCCGGTTTGCATGATTTGAAGGTCAAGGTCGGCTGCGAAATCAAGACGCTGCCCGACCATGGCATCAGCCACAAGCAGACCGTGTCGATGGACCGCTTCAGCCTTTTGGCGACGATTGCCGCGCGCGAAGCCATGCAGCATGCCGGCCTGACATCGAATGAAGCAACCACCTACCGGATGGGCGCGGTTGTCGGCGTCGGCGTCTGCGGCTGGGAGGCGATCGAGGAGAACTATCGCGCCATCCTGGTCGACGGCAAGAACCGGGCCGGCATCTTCACCGTGCCGAAAGTGATGCCGAGTGCGGCATCCGGCCATGTCAGCATGAATCTCGGCCTGCGCGGGCCGGTGTTCGGCGTCACTTCGGCCTGCTCCTCGTCCAATCACGCCTTTGCCTCGGCGGTCGACCAGATCCGGCTCGGCCGCGCCGATGTCATGGTCGCCGGCGGCACCGACGCGCCGCTGCTTTGGGGCATCCTGAAGGGCTGGGAGGCCCTGCGGGTGCTGGCGCCCGATACCTGCCGGCCGTTCTCGGCCGATCGCCAAGGCCTGTCGCTCGGCGAAGGTGCTGGAATGGCGGTGCTGGAAACGTATGAACACGCCATGGCGCGCGGCGCGACCATTCTGGCCGAATTTGCCGGAGCCGGCCTTTCCGCCGACGCTTCCGATATCGTCGCGCCGACTGTCGAGGGACCGACGGCGGCGATGCGCGCCTGCCTGGCGGACGCCGGGCTCAATCCCGAGGACGTCGACTATCTCAACGCCCACGGCACCGGCACCAAGGCCAACGACCAGATCGAGACGGCGGCAATCAAGCGCGTCTTCGGCGACCATGCCTATAAGCTGTCGGTGTCGTCGACCAAGTCGATGCATGCCCATTGCCTCGGCGCCTCGGGCGGCCTGGAAATGATCGCCTGCGTGATGGCGATCCGCGAAGGCATCGTGCCGCCGACGGCCAATTTCCGGCAGGCCGACCCCGACTGCGATCTCGACATCACGCCGAATGTGGCGCGCGAGCGCAAGGTGCGCGCGGCGATCAGCAACGGTTTTGCCTTCGGCGGCACCAATGCCGTGGTGGCGTTCAAGGCGGTCTGACGGCAAGCGACTGGCCTGAGCGACTGGCCCTGAATGACTGCGAAGACGGTGTGTGCACCTTCGACCGGTTGATCGGCAAAGAAGCCGAGGATAATCCTTCGCAACTCGCCAGACGGCGCGATACCGCGCCAAATTCCCGACCGGAGCTTTCGATGACCGACCTGTCCGCCTTTCCGATCACCAAGCGCTGGCCGGCCAGCCACCCCGACCGCCTGCAGCTCTATTCCGCGACGACGCCGAATGGGGTGAAAGTCTCGATCGCGCTGGAAGAACTCGGCCTCCCCTACGAGGCGCATCTGGTGGATATCGGCAAGGACCAGAGCTGGACGCCGGAATTCCTGTCGCTGAACCCGAACGGCAAGATACCTGCGATCATCGACCCCGACGGGCCGGGCGGCAGGCCATTCGGCCTGTTCGAATCCGGCGCCATCCTGCTCTACCTCACCGACAAGACCGGCAAGCTGATCCCTGCCGATCCGGCGCGGCGCTACGAGACCATCCAATGGGTGTTCTTCCAGATGGCGGCGATCGGGCCGATTTTCGGACAGGTCGGGTTTTTCAACAAATTCGCCGGACGCGAGATCGCCGACAAGCGGCCGCTGGATCGCTACCGCAATGAATCGCGGCGGCTGATCGGGGTGCTGGAGACGCGGCTGAAGGGTCGAACCTGGATCATGGACGACGACTATACCATCGCCGACATTTCGATGCTGGGCTGGGTGCGCAATCTGATCGGCTTCTACGAGGCGCGCGAACTCGTCGGCTTCGACGACTTCCCCACCGTCGCGGCATGGCTGGAGCGCGGGCTGGCGCGGCCCGCGGTGCAGCGCGGCCTGACCATTCCCGCCAGGAATTGACCTCGGCCAGCCGAAGCAGCCGGGTCTATTTCGCCTTGGCCTTGCTTTTCGAGCCGCCCTTGCCGATGACGGACGCAGCGAGCGACGCAGCGCCCCTGGCTGTCGCCGCCACCGCACCAGCGGCGACATTGGCGGTCGCCTTGACGGTGCGCATCGCGCCGCCGGCCACCGAGCCGCTGCTTGCCGGCTTCTTGGGTTTGGCGGTTTTCGCCGTCACCTTTGCCGTCGCCACCGGTTCTACCTTCTTTGGCGCCGCTTTGCCGAAAGCCGGCTTTGCGTCCTTGGACCGCTCGGCGATCGCCGGGCCGGCGCCTGCCTTCGCCTGCGTGGCCTTTGCCTGCCTGGCTTTGGGTTGAGCGGTCTTGCTCTTGGCGGGTGTTTTTGCCTTGGTTGCCATCTGACGGTTCCCTCACGGCGGCACGATTGCCGATGAGAGATAACGACCTGAAAGTCTTAAGGTTCCCGTTCCGAAGTCCAGCGAACTATGCGGGATCGCCAACAACCAGGTCGGCGGACCTGCGACGGCCGAGCACGCGATCGATGTTGGGCATGTCGTTGGAAGCGATCCAAGCGCGGGCGTCTTCGTCGGAGCGGCCATGCTCGTGCCAGCGCACCAGAAGGCGGCGCTCGAGTTCGGCACGCGGCACATCGACAAAGATGGTGAAGTCGAACAGCGGCGCCAGCCGCGACCACGGCTCCTCGTCCAGCAGGAGGTAATTGCCTTCGACCAGGATGAACTTGGTCTCGGCGGCAACGATGGAGGCGGCGGCGCGCGACAATTCCATGCTGCGGTCGAACACCGGAATGGCGATGTCTGGCTCGCCCGAACGGATGCGCTTCAACAGCGTCTCGAAGCCGGCGAAGTCGAAAGTCTCCGGCGCGCCCTTTCTTGACCGCAGGCCGCGCTGGTCGAGCACGATGTCATCATAGTGGAAGCCGTCCATCGGCACGACTTCAGCCGCGCCCTCCGGCAACAGATCATGCAGGCCGGCCGAGAGCGTCGACTTGCCGGCGCCGGGCGGGCCGGCAATGGCGACGATGAAGCGTTTCGCCTTGCCGGCGCGCTTGAAGATGGTGGCGGCGAGATGGGCGATTTCGGACATTGGGCGCTTCCAGTTATGCTTTGCATCTTGTCGGCAGTTTGAGGAAATTTCAAACCGCGATTTGGGCAATCTCACGACATCCGCCACGTCAGCGCTGCCCCTCGTCGCCCTGCCGGTGTGCAGCCGATAGATGGGTAACACTTCTCCCCCTATGCGTCCGCCGCAGCGCCAAGCAGATTGGTTGGCGCGGCGGTGCGGCGGACAAGCTCCATGTGCCGTGTGTCGAGGATGCCGGCAGGCAGGTGAGGGGCAGGGCCAGCGTTCGAAAATCAGCCGGGCTGGCCGATCCGCAGGAAATCGCTGTCGAATGCGACATCGCGGGTCGAACCATCGGCTCCGGTGAGATGCATGTGACCTGAGGCTGTCCCGATAGCGCGCGGCGGCTCGCCGCTCGCCAGCGGCAGCGTGCCGATGACATGGCGGAAGGAGACTTCGCCGCCGAGGGTAAAAGCGGTCGCGACCCCTTCGCGCTTCAGCCAATTGTCGTCGATCGATGCGGCATGGCCGATGGCGGCGCGGCCGTCCTCGATGCCGAGCACGCCGCGATGGCGGCTGCTCCACGGCGCGTAGTCGCGGCCGCCATTGCTGAACCACAGCATGGTGACCGGAAGCTCCGCCGGGTTCTTCAGCACCAGCACCAGATCCTGTTCGGCCCGGCGCGCCAGCGCCGTCCAGCCCGGACCGTCATGATCGGCTTCGACCAGGGTGATGAAATCCTCGCGCTCATCCTCCATGCGGTAGTCGGTGAGATCGAGCGTGCCGCCGCCAGTGGCTGGAAAGCGCGTCAGATCGGTCGAGCGGGCGGGATAGGAAAGCTTGAAGCGGCCGCGG
Source organism: Mesorhizobium sp. C372A (assembly GCF_030323245.1). NCBI lineage: Bacteria > Pseudomonadati > Pseudomonadota > Alphaproteobacteria > Hyphomicrobiales > Phyllobacteriaceae > Mesorhizobium > Mesorhizobium sp. C372A. Next base: position 1,260,842 of record NZ_CP100475.1, read on the forward strand.
GCCGGATCGGGCTCCAGCGGTGCGTCCAGTGTCCCGGCAAAGCGCTTCGGCGAAAAGGCCAGCCGGCCGCCATCGCGCATCGCCGCCATCGGATGGTGGGCGGCGGAGACCGCTCCGGAACCGCCGGAAAAGACATGCTCCTGATAGAGAAAGGGATGACTGTTGCGGAGCGTGAAGATCTTGTCGACCGTCGCGCCCATCACCGTGCGGCGCAACCGGAAGACGGCCCGCCAGCCGTCGGATGTCGCTTCGCTGACGGTGACATCCCAGGGGCTGTTGGCCGGCCAGCCATGCAGCGGTGCGGCCTCGATGTCGCTGGCCGAAAACGGTGCGCATAGGAAATCGCCCGACAGCCGCACCGTGCCTTCAGGCAGGTCCGGCGGCAGCGTCTCGCCGGCATCGATCCAGGGCGCGCGGTGCAGCGGCTTCAGCTGGCGGCCATCGCTGTCGACCGTTATGTCGGCGATATGGCCGACAGTGAGATCGAGCGTGACCGAAATGCCCTTTGCCTTGATCGTGACCGTATCCATCCGCGCACCTGCTGATTCTGATGGCAGCGAACAAACCCGCTCCGCGAGGGATGCGCAAGCACAGCGACCGGCATTTTGCATCAGGGCGATTTTTACCCTCCCCCTTGTGGGGAGGGTCGGCGAGCGATCGGAGCGAAGCGGAGATCGATCGACGGGGTGGGGGTAGCGCCCTACGAGGACCCCCACCCCGATCCGCTACGCGGATCGACCCTCCCCACATGGGGGAGGGTGGGCGCCTACTGCCGCTTATACTCGCGCACCGGCGACTTGGTGCCGTCGGTGTAGGTGACCTGCACCGCCATCGACGTCACGTTGTCGGCGACCTTGAAGTAAGGCTGGTAGTCATAAGGAATGGCGTACGGGTCCTTCTTGTCGCAAGGCGGCAGCTTGATCTCCCTGTCGAGCGCCGTGCCGTTCAGGCTGTAGCGCACCTCCTTGATGCCGCAGCGGAACGACAGCATCTGGGAGAAATAGACCAGGCCATGATTGCCGCTGGCGTCGAAGGCGATCCACGACGTCCAGAACTGGTCGAGGATCTGTTTGTTGCCCTGTTGCAGCGCTGCGTCCGGATCGAAACTTATGTTGAACGGCCCGGTCTCGCGGCCCCTGAGATCGAGATACTTGACCCCGATGGTGGTGGCCGTGGTGCTGTCGGGCAATTCGAAGCTCGGATTGGGCATCGGCTTGCCGGTGCGCTGGTCGTTCATCGCCATCAGCCCGGTGTCGGTGAACGGACCTGACACACCCATGCGCCAGGAAATGCCGGTCGCGGCCTCGGGCAGCGAGATGGAGATCGTCCAGCCGGCATTGGAGCGCATCGGCGTCAGCGTCGGGGCCAAGCGTGCTGGGTCGAGCACGTCGCCAAGCGCCATCAGGCGGGTACGGCTGCGGTCGAGCCAGTCGGCGAGCTGCGTCTGGTCGACGAAATATTTGAGCAGCCCGCCTTCCTTTTCATAGGAGACGAACCTGGTCAGCGCCTCGGCCTCGCTGCGCTTGTCGGACAGCGACTGGACGCCGAGGCGATCCTCGGAAAACTCCTGCGCGAGCAGGTAATAGGCCGGTGCGAAATCCGGATTGGCGGCGATGAAGGCGTTGAGCTTGTCGAGACGCTGGGCATCGTCGAACTGCAGGATATGGACCAGCTTGATCGACAGCGCCTTGGCCTTGTCGGCCAGGGCGCCGAACACTTCGCGGGCGCCGGCCTTGCCGTCCTGCACGCGCAGCAGGGTGGCGAGCGTGTGTAGGGATCGACGGCGTCGACGTCGAAACCGGCGAAAGCGAGATAGGAGCGCCGCGCATTCAGCATGTCGCCGGAAAGCTCGTAGACGCGGGCATTGTGATAGAATTCGTCCGGCCGCTTCGGCTCGGCGATCGTCCCGCCCTGCGCGGCCAATGCGGCAAAGCCCTTGGCGATGGTGTCGATCGAGGCGGCGATCTGCTCGGTGGTCGCCTGAAGCTTATCCGCCTGCTCGGCCTGTTTCTGCTGGCCGGCAGCGAGCGTTTCGGTCGTCTGCTTGACCGCCTCTACCGACTTTTGCGTCTGCGCGCCCTGCTCAGCCTGCTGCTGCTGGGTCGACGCAATTTCCTCGGTCTTCTTCGCCACCGCGTCGGTCGATTGCTTGACCTGGTCGACCGCCAGCTTCGTCTCGGTTACCGTTTGCTCGATCCTGGCCACCCTGGCCGAGACGATGCCCATCTGCTGCTGCAACTGGGCGATGGCCGGCACCAGGCCGGCGATCACACCGTTCTGCGAATTGGACTGCTGCTGCAGGCCATAGACGCCGCCGGCGACGGCGGCAGCGCTGGTGGCAAAGATCAGCGCCGGCAGCGCCTTGGCGGCCAGCACCAGCCGCAGAACGATGGCAATGGCGATGACGGCGGCGGCAACCGAAGCGACCAGCGCGATATAGGCGGCGAACGGCGCCAGCGGATTGAGGATGTCGGATGCGGCGCCGCCGATGAAAGCGACGCTGCCGGCCCATTTGCCGGTGCGGCTGAGCGAAGCCCTGATAAGAGATGGCGCAGCCGCGCCGATGTCACCGGTCATTGTCAAATCCCCCAAGCAATTGCCGCCTCTATAGCAGCACCGCGACCCCGCAGGCAAAACAGGACAGGAAGCAGGCGATTTCGGGAGGTTGCCGTTTCAGCGCCGATGGTTGGCGAAGCCGAAGCGACATCTGATCTCCCCCCTTGCGGGGGAGATTGGCAGCGTCATCGGCAGCTCCGCCGTTAACCAAATGGACGAACAAAATGGGTTAGGCTAGGTTCCGGCCCTCTCAGCAACGCCGGACTTGACTTGCCAAATTTCCATTTCCCCTCCCCCGCCCAGAAATTTCTCGCAGCCCTCCTGCTGCTTGTCTTCGTGGCCGGCTGCAGCACCACCGCACCGCCCGACAGCGTGCTGGCGGTGCCGGCGCCGCAGGAGAAATATGCGGCCATCGTCGTCGATGCCGGCAGTGGCAAGACGCTGTTCGAAGTCAGTTCGAGGGCGCAACGCTATCCGGCGTCGCTGACCAAGATGATGACGCTGTACCTGCTGTTCGAGGCGCTGGAGTCCGGCCGCGTCTCGAAGGAAACGCAGATTCCGGTCTCCGACAATGCCGCCCGGCAGCCGCCGACCAAATTGCGCTTCAAGCGCGGCGAGAGCATCGATGTCGATTCGGCGATCCGGGCGATCGTGGTCAAGTCGGCCAATGACGTGGCGGTGGCGGTGGGCGAATATCTCGGCGGCTCGGAGGACCAGTTCGCCGCCATGATGACGTCCAAGGCGCGCCAGATCGGCATGAGCAGCACCGTCTTCCGCAATGCCTCCGGCCTGCCCGACGATGGCCAGCACACATCGGCGCGCGACATGGCGACGCTGGGGATGGCGCTGCGCGCCCGCTTCCCGCAGCAGTTCCACTATTTCTCCGAAAGCGACTTCATGTTCCGCGGCCGGCTGGTGCGCGGCCACAACGACATGCTCGGCCGGGTGCGCGGCGTCGACGGCATCAAGACCGGCTATATCAGGGCATCCGGTTACAATATCGTCACGTCCTACAATGCCGACGGCCGGCATCTGATCGTGGTGGTGATGGGCGCCGACAGCGCTAGGCAGCGCAACGACCATGTCGAAGCGCTGATCCAGCGCAGTCTGTCGCCCGCCATGGCCGATACGAAGACGCGGCTGATGTTTGCGGGAGATCAGCCGGCCGCGTCGCCCGGCCTGCCGCCGCCTGGTTTGCCGGCGCAGGGGTCGCAGTTGCCTGGTTTACCGCCGCAATAGAACCCGTCGTTGGGTGGAGGAACTCTGAAACGCCGGCGGGACAGCACCCCCCTCTGGCCTGCCGGCCATCTCCCCCTCAAGTGGGGAGATTAGCAGCTTCGGCGTCTCGCCTCTTTTTCGTGTTTGGCGAAGCCATGGCGACATCTGATCTCCCCCCTTGAGGGGGAGATGTCCGGCAGGACAGAGGGGGGTCGTGAAGGATCGCTGCCTCATCTTAACTCTGCAGCAGGCGCGACCTCCGTCGGCAACAGCACTTCGGCGGTCTGGTTGCCGAGCAGCAGGCGAGCGAGGCCCCGGGGGGCTGCGCTGCCACAGGCAATTGCAGCAGGCATTCATCACAAGCATGCACAAGCCCCCAATCTTCACCGCCACAGTGGCTATGCCGCCTCGCCTTGGCGTATCGTGGGCGCGACAGCAGGAGCCGGCATCATGAGCCCAAAACCATCCGAACAGGCCGACAATGAAAACGACAGCGGCGGCGAGTATTTCGAGGCGCCGCCCGCCCACGACGCCGAACTGGTTGCCGACGAGGCGCTGGAAGCGCCCGATGTGCCGGACTCCGAACCCCATGGCCGCCTGAAGCCGAAGCGAAAACCGTCGGCGATATCAGGTAGAAAGTTTCGCAAGCGTGACCTGGTGCGCATCGACGACCTCAGGCCGAGCCTGGCCGACCGCATCCGCTCCGATCATCCCGACCTGCCGCGCGGCGCCCGCATCAGCCGGGAGGAGCTCGGCCGTTACCGCATGCGCTACATGGAGGAGCTGCTGCAGCAGGAGCATGGCGAATTCTCCGAGCTCGACCGCCAGGTGGTCGAATCGATCGCCAGGCAGGACACGATTTCGGAAAACTCGGAAGAGGAGTTCGAGGAGCACCGCTCGTTCGCCGACCGCGTCTCCGACAACATGGCGGCTTTCGGCGGCAGCTGGTGGTTCCTGATCTCGTTCGGCAGCGTGCTTGCGGTGTGGATCGGCATCAATTTGATCGCGGGCGTGAGCAGCGCCTTCGACCCCTACCCCTTCATCCTGCTCAACCTGCTGCTCTCCTGTATCGCCGCCATCCAGGCGCCGATCATCATGATGAGCCAGAGACGGACGGAGGCCAAGGACCGCCTGCGCTCGTTCAACGACTACCGGGTGAACCTGAAAGCCGAGCTGGAAGTGCGCCATTTGCACGAAAAGCTCGACTATCTGATCTCGCGCCAATGGACGCGGCTGGCCGAAATGCAGCAGATGCAGCTGGATGCGATGCACGAACTGACCGGCGCGAAGAAGGCGAAGCGGGCGCCGCGCAGGGTGCGCAGGCGGGTGGCGAAGGTGGAGGTGGCGGGGTGAGTCCCGGGCTGAGGCTGCAGGGCGGACGCGAAGTTGCCAAGCCGCGCGACGTGGCTTCGAAAATATCGCCACGCCAATTGCCCGTTGAAGCCCGGCGCGGCTTCCGCTAAGAAGCCGTGGCTGGCCGGCCTATCGGCTGGTTCGTTTTCAGGTTCCTTGAAGGCACCCGTAGCTCAGCTGGATAGAGCGCTGCCCTCCGAAGGCAGAGGTCACAGGTTCGAATCCTGTCGGGTGCGCCAATCTACCCATGTATTACAATAGCTCAGATAACCCTAAAGCGCGTCACGCTGAACGGATCCATGCGACCCGCTTGAAGTCTTTGTTTTAATGCATGTCGTTGTCCCAGAACCGCGGCTCACTTCTGGGCGACATGCATGAGTGCCCGGTGTAGGCATGGGCGATCAGTCCATATTCGGCGTCATGGCGCGTCGATTACCACTTCCGCCCGTTCAGTCAGACGCTATGCTGCCGACCATGACACCAAGGCGCGCGTTCCGTTCGTGATGAAGCAAAGTCAACACCGCTTGCATGAGCGGATGACCATTCGCGGCCACCTCGAACCCGCGTCCTTCCTGCCCTGGATCATGCGCCATGCGGCCAAGCTCGGTCTCGCGCACCACATCGCTCATGCAAGCACCGATCGCATCGAACTCGATATTGCCGGTGCGGCGGAACTGATCGACATGATGGAGATGGGATGTTCGCTTGGGCCCATTGAAGTCTGGGTCGAGACGGTCGACCGCGCGCCTGTCGAGCAAAAAAACATATAGCTTTGCGTGTGGTTACCCTCCGTTTGCACTTAATTTAATCAATATTGCAATTGCGAAATAATTATGCATACGTCAGCCGCATCGAGCGGTTCGCCAACTCCTTGCGCCGGCATCTCTCTGGTCGGGAAACAGTAGTATCAGTACGGAAAGTAAGGTCATGCTGTCCGACAAGACGGACACCTGGGTGCCGGTCGCCCTTACCCAGGATCTGCCAACAGGACAGGTAATGCCGGCGCGGACGCCCGCCGGTCCCATTGCCCTCTGGCGAAGCCAATCGGGGCGCTTGGCGGCATCGGCGGATCGCTGTCCGCATCGCGGCATGCGCCTCTCCCATGGCTTCGTGCGCGGCGAGGCGCTCTCCTGCATCTATCACGGCTGGACCTATTCGCAGGCCGGTCAGTGCCTGCGCATTCCTGCCCATCCCAGCCTCACGCCGCCGGAGACGATTCGCGTTGCGACCCGGTTGGTCGAAGAGGCCGGCGGGATCATCTGGGTCGCTGATGGAGAGCCTGATGGCAACCCACCCCTTTTTGAGGGTTACGTGCCGCTCCGTTCATTGACGGCCCGTGCCGGACATTCGGCGCTCTCGGTCGCTGCCGGTACGAAGGCCACCGTTGAAGGATACGTCTGGCAGGCACCCGGCGCGCCGGCAATTCGCCTGCTGCCTATCCCGCGGGAAGCCGGCGAGACGCTGATCCACGTCCTTGTTCCAGCCGATTGCGATGCGTCCGAGCGCATCGCCGCCTCGCGAGCCGCCGAGAGCCTTCGGCGCATGGCCGAAGGGATCGAGGCGAAAGGGGCTGTGCCATGATCGACGATGCGATGCGCGACGAATGGTATCCGGTCGGGCTTTTCAGCCGGCTCGACCGCTATGGGCGCGAGACCACCCTGATGGACGAGCGGATCAAGGTTGCGCTCGACGCCAATGGCGCGGCGAAAGTGACAGGCGAAAACGGGCGCGTGCTGCCGGTTTCGGTGCGCTATGGCCATATCTGGTCGTCGCTCGGCGAACCGAAGAAACCGGTCTTTCCGATTCCCGAGGCAGACCAGCCCGGGCGCCGCTTCGTCGATGTCGGCGTGGTGCGGGTGCGCTGCTCGCCGCTCCGCGCCGTCGAGAACTTCCTCGACATCGCACACTTCCCCTTCGTCCATACCGACATCCTCGGCTCGGAGCCGCATACCGAGGTCGAAAACTACAAGGTCGAGATCCGCGAGGAAGAGGACGAGGTCTGGGCGACCCAGGTGAAGTTCTACCAGCCGCAGGCGGCGAAATCCGCGAGCGGAGGTATCACGACGGAATACATGTACCGCGTGCCGGCTCCGACCTGCTCAGTCCTCTACAAGACCTGCCCGCCGCGCCCGGGCGAATGGGATGTCATTACGCTATTCGTCCAGCCGCTTGCCGAGGATCTCTGCGACGTCTGGCCATGGATGGCGCTTTTCGATGACGAGACGCCACTGACCGATCTCATCCATTTCCAGCAGACGATTTTCCTGCAGGACCGCTCGATCCTCGAAAACCAGATCCCGCGTCTTCTGCCGCTCGATCCCGGCATGGAAATCCCCACGCGCGCCGACCTGACCTCGGTCGCCTATCGCCGCTGGCTGAAGCGCCACAATTATACCTACGGCGCGCAATTGGTGGCACAATGAAGCTTTACGACTACATCCTCTCCCCAAGTTGCTACAAGGTGCGCCTGATGGCCACGCTGTCAGGTGTGAAGCTCGAAATCCGCCCGGTCGACTTCCATCCCGGCGCCGAGCATCGTGGCCCCGAGCTTATGGCGCTTAATCCGGGAGGCTCCATCCCGATCCTTGAAGACGGCGACCTGATCCTGACCGAGTCTTCCGCCATGCTTGGCTATCTCGCCGCGAAGGCAGCACCGGCCTGGCTCGGCAGCGGCGCCCCCGAGGAGACGGCGCGCATCCAGCAATGGCTTTCCTTCTCGCACAGGCTGACCGCCAACCTCGGCGGCGCGCGCCTGCATGAGATGCTGCTGCGTCCCGGTGACATCGGTGCGCTTCAGGCCAATGGCATAGCGGCACTACGTGAGCTGGAAGCCGGCCTCTTCGAACAAAAAATGCGTGGCGATCGGTTTCTCGCATCCGACCGGCCGACGATTGCCGACATTGCTTGCTTTCCCTACGTCGCGCTCGCGCCCGACGGCGGCGTTTCCCTCGATCCGTATCCCACGATCCGGCTCTGGTCGCGAGCGCTCCGCAGCCTCGACAATTTCATCGAAATGCCCGGTATCCACCGGCTGCACGAGTTGAAGCCCGAACCGCGACCCATGCTGGACGAGGCGTGAGGTGACCGGCTATCTCCTGAAGAATTGCGCAGCGGTCATCACCGACGAGGGCAGGGGTCCGAGCGTCCGGCGCAATGTCGATGTGCTGACGAATGGCCCGCAGATCGAGGCAATCGGGCAAGGCCTGCACAGAAGCGAGTTGCCGGCCGGTACTATCGTGCAGGACGCCGACGGCTGGTTCGTCTATCCCGGCCTCGTCAACACGCACCATCACTTCTTTCAGTGCTTTGTGCGCAACCGTGCCGAACTCGACTGGACGAAGCTGTCGGTCATCGAATGGCTCGACCGGATCTATCCGATCTTCTCCCGGCTCAACGAGGATTGTTTCTACCACGCCTCGATCACGGCGATGGCAGAGATGATAAAGCACGGTTGCACGACGGCCTTCGACCACCAGTACAATTTTCCGCGCCATGCCGGAAAACGGCTCATCGACCGGCAGTTCGAAGCGGCCGATCTTCTCGGCATGCGTTTCCATGCCGGCCGCGGCGGCAACACGCTGCCAAAATCGGAAGGCTCGACCATTCCAGACGAGATGCTGGAGACCACGGACGAATTCATTGCCGACTGCGCACGCCTCATCGACACTTATCACGACACCAGTCCCTTCAGCATGCGTCAGGTCGTGGTCGCTCCCTGCCAGCCGGTCAACTGCTACCGCGAGACCTTCGTGGAATCGGTTTCGCTGGCGCGTGATCGCGGGGTGCGGATGCACACCCATGTCGGCGAGGGCGAAAGCCCGATCATCGAGGCCCGCCATGGCATGCGTACGGTGGACTATCTCGAGGACCTCGGATTTGCCGGCCGAGACACTTTCTATGCCCATTGCTGGGAGCTGACGCATGACGAACTGCGGCTGATGGCGGCGAGCGGCACCGGTGTCTCGCATTGCCCTGAGCCGGTCTATCTGGTGGGCGCGGAGGTGACTGATATTCCCGCCATGTCCGCCTTTGGCCTGCGCGTCGGTCTCGGCTGCGACGGTGCTGCCTCGAACGACAATTCCAACCTCATGCACTGCATCCATTCCGCCTACATGCTGCAATGCCTGGCGGCCTCGACGCGCGCTCATCCCGTGCCTGCGCCGGTCGATTTCCTCGGCTATGCGACAACGGGCGGGGCCGCGCTTCTGGGCCGCAATGACATCGGCCGACTGTCGCCCGGCATGGCCGCCGACCTCTTCGCGATCGACACGCGCCGCATGGATTATGTCGGCACGCGCCACGATCCATTGAGCCTGATCGCCAAGGTCGGTATCGGCATGCCCACCGACATGACCATGATCAACGGCCGCATCGTCTGGGAGAAGGGTGCGTTTACCGGGCTGAACGAGGCCCGGCTTGCTGCGGACGCGGAAGCCGCCTTTGCCGCGGTGGAATTCTAACAACTTAAGACAGGGGAACTGACATGCTGAACTATCTGACCCGCAGAACTCTGATGAAGGGCCTTGCCGCGACAGGGCTTGCCGGCGCGCTTGGCAGCCGTCCCGCCTTTGCGGCCGACGAGCCGCTCGGTATCACGCTCGTGCTCCCGTCGCCGGTCGGCGATGTCGGCTGGGGCCATGCGCTCGCCGCCGGCCTCGAGCCGGTCAAGGCCGCCTACGGCGACAAGGTGAAGATCACCGTCATCGAGAACATCGCCGAAGGGCCGGACGCCGACCGGATCATGAACAAGACCGTCGCCGACGGTAACAAGTTCCTGATCGCCGGCTCATTCGGCTACCAGAATGGTGCACTACAGATCGCCCGCCGCGATCCTGGGGTCACCGTGCTGCATGCCTCCGGCTTCCAGACCGCGCCGAATTTCTCGCCCTTCGCGGCGAAGTATTTCCAGGGCACTTACCTGCTCGGCATAGCCGCCGCAGCTCTTTCCAAGACCGGCAAGCTCGGCTCCGTCTCGGCCTTCGCCATTCCGGAGCTGATCACCTCGATCAACGCATTCACGCTCGGCGCACAGACTGTAAATCCCGATGTCGAGGTATCGGTCGTCTGGGTGAACTCCTGGTTCGACCCGGCCAAGGAACAGGAAGCCGCCAAGGCGCTGATGGCACAGAACTGCGACGTGATCTTCTCGAACGCGCAGGACACACCCTCCGTGATCTCGGCCTGCGAGGAGGCTGGCGTCTATGCGTTCAACCTCAATTCGTCGATGAAGAAATATGCACCGAAGAAATATCTCGGCTGCATCGCGACGGACTGGTCGCCCTTCTTCAAGGCTTCCGTGGATGCCCATCTCGCCGGAACTTTCAAGGGCGCCAACACCTTCCTCGGCGTCGCGGAAAAGGTGGTGGAGGTCGTGGACTGGAACTCAGATATCCCAGCCGACACGATGACGAAGATCAAGGAAGTGGCGGCGAGGATCGCCGACGGCAGCTTCTCGCCCTTCACAGGTCCAATCACCAAGGCCGACGGCAGCGAAGCCGCCGCCGCCGGTGCGACGATAGCGGATCCCGAGATCGTCGCGATGGACTGGCACGTCAAGGGTGTCACCACACCACTGCCGAAGTAAGTCATGACCCCGCCCCTTCTGTCGCTCCGCGGCATCTCGAAGAGCTACGGCCAGATCCGGGCTAACGAAGCCATCGATCTGGACGTGGCGCCCCAATCGATCCATGCGATCCTCGGGGAGAATGGGGCGGGCAAATCGACGCTGATGAAGCTCATCTATGGCGTTGAACAGCCGGACGAAGGCACCGTCGTCTGGAACGGAGAGCCTCTGCGCCTTGCCTCGCCGGCTGAGGCACGGCGCAGGGGCATCGGCATGGTCTTTCAGCATTTCTCGCTGTTCGAGACGCTGACTGTCGTCGAGAACATCCAGCTCGTCGTCCCCGGCGGCAAGGCGGAGCTGGCCGGGCGCATCCGCAGCCTCGGCCAGGATTTTGGCCTTGAAGTAGATCCTCTCGCCGATGTGCACGCGCTCTCGGTCGGCGAACGGCAGCGGGTGGAGATCATCCGCTGCCTGATGACGGACCCGAAGCTGCTCATTCTCGACGAGCCGACCTCGGTCTTGCCGCCGCAGGCGGTGAAGAAGCTGTTCGACACGCTCAGGCGCCTTCGCGACCGCGGCGTGTCCATCCTGTTCATCTCCCACAAACTGGAGGAAATTCGCACGATCTGTGACCAGGCGACGGTCTTGCGTGGAGGGCGCGTTATCGGCACCGTCGACCCGCGCGACTATGATGCGCACGACCTCGCCCGGATGATGATCGGCCGCGACATGCCCGAGGTGATGCCCGCGTTGGCCATGCCCGAGGGGGAGAAGCGGCTGGAAATAATCGACATGGACTACACGCCGGACGACCCCTTTGCCACGCCGCTCTCCGGCATCAGCCTCACGGTACGATCAGGCGAGATCCTTGGCATAGCCGGAATATCGGGCAATGGCCAAGGCGAGCTTGCCGCGCTCATCTCGGGCGAAGCGATGCTGCTGAAGGAACAACGCGACCGGATCTACATGATGGGCCGCGACGTAGGCACACTCGATGCGGCCGCGCGCAGGAGATTTGGCTTCGCCTTCGTGCCCGAAGACCGGCTGGGACGCGGCGCGGTCCCTGAAATGTCGCTCGTGCTCAACACCGTTCTTACCGCCCATCCTTTCGATCTCGTGAGGCGCGGCCTCATCAACAGCGCCGGAGCGACGGCTTTCACCAGCGAATGCATCCGTCGGTACGACGTCCGCGCCTCCGGCCCGGATGCCGAAGCGGGCTCGCTGTCCGGCGGCAACTTGCAGAAATTCATCGTCGGTCGCGAGATGATGCTGTCGCCAAAACTGCTTTTCGTGGCGCAGCCAACCTGGGGTGTAGACATTGGCGCTGCATCCGCCATCAGAAGGCGGCTCATCGCGTTGCGCAACCTGGGCGTGGCGATCCTCGTAATTTCCGAGGAACTCGAGGAACTTTTCGAACTCTGCGATTTCATCCAGGTGCTCCATCATGGAATGCTGAGTCCGCCTCTGGTCACGCGGGACACGCGCCCCGAAGACATCGGCAGATACATGATCGGAGCACATGCCTCGCCAGAGAAGGTTCCTGCATGAGCGTTTGGGCCGCGCCGTTCCTCCCCGCGCTCGTCCGCCGGGAGCATGCCTCGCTCGTCGCGGCCATGCTGGCCCCGGCTGTCGCGCTTGGCATGGCGATCATCCTCAATCTGGGCCTTTATGTGCTGATAGGCCGAGATCCGGCGGCCGTCCTGTACGCGATGCTTCTCGAGCCGTTCCTCTCCTGGGCATCGTTTGCGGAGGTGCTGCTGAAGGCGGGGCCCCTTCTCCTCATTGCTCAGGGGCTGGCGATCGGTTTCCGCGCAAAAGTGTTCAACATCGGCGCGGAGGGCCAGTTTATCCTGGGCGCTATTTTCGCCTCGGCGATCCCCGTCTGGTTTCCGCAGGCGACCGGGCAGTGGATCTGGCCGCTGATGCTGCTTCTCGGTGCCCTCGGCGGTGCACTTTGGGCATCTATCACCGCCTTCTGGCGCGTCAGGCTCAATGCGAACGAGATCCTGGTCTCCCTGATGCTGAGCCTCGTTGCGGCGCAAGTCCTCAACTACCTGCTGCTCGGCCCATGGAAGGACCCGGCCGGCTTCAATTTCCCACAATCCGTCATGTTTCAGAACGACGCGATGGTGCCGACCCTGATCACCGGTACCCGCGTCAACGTCTCGCTGCTCATCACACTTGCGCTCTCGCTGGTGGCCTGGGTTTTCATGCAGCGAAGCTTCATGGGGTATAAGCTCAAGGTCGGCGGCCTTGCCCCGCGCGCGGCCGGTTACGCCGGCTTCAGCGAAGGGCGTGCGATTTGGCTGTCGCTTCTGATCGGTGGCATGGCGGCGGGACTGGCAGGCGCGGCGGAAGTCGCGGGTCCGCTCGGCCAGCTGCAGCGCTCGATCTCGACCGGCTACGGTTATGCGGCCATCATTGTCGCCTATCTCGGCGGCTTGCATCCAGTCGGCATCATCTTTTCCGCGCTCTTCATGGCTGTCCTCTATATCGGCGGCGACAATGCGATGGTGTCGGCAAACCTGCCGATCGCCGCCGTCCGCGTCTTCCAAGGCAGCTTGCTGCTCGCCTATCTCGGCGCTGTGGCCTTCGTGCGCTACCGCATCGAGTGGCGCCGCCCCCATCACCTGAGCCAGCCATGAACGCCGTCGAGTTCATTATTTCGGGCATGCTCGCAGCGGCAACCCCCTTTCTCCTTGCCGCACTCGGCGAGTTGGTGGTCGAGCGCGCCGGTGTTCTTAACCTCGGCGTAGAGGGCCTGATGGCCCTCGGCGCGGTGCTCGCGTTCATCGTCGTCTACCACGGCGGTGGACACCTGCTGGGGTTCGTTGCCGCCGGCCTCGGTAGCGCCGTACTGTCCCTCGTCTTTGCAGTGCTGGCACTCGGATTCCGGGCAAACCAGGTCGCGACAGGCCTTGCGATCGGCATTCTCGGCCAAGGCCTTTCGGCGCTGTTCGGCAAAAGCTACGAGAGCTTGACGGTGAAGGGGCTCCCGAAACTTGCCTTTCCCGGCCTCTCGGAAATCCCGGTAGTCGGCAGGCTGTTTGTCCAGGACATCGTCGTATGGCTTTCCCTTGCCGTGACGTTTGCGATCTGGGCGATGTTTGCCTATACGAGAGTCGGCCTTGTCGTGAGGGCAATCGGCGAGAATCCCAAGGCAGCCCATGCCATCGGCTATCCGGTCATCGCTATCCGTATCGCGGCCATAGCTTTTGGTGGCATGATGGCGGGTTTTGCCGGCGCCTATGCGGCGGCGGTGTACACGCCCCTTTGGGCGGACGGTATGATTGCCGGACGTGGCTGGATCGCGATCGCACTCGTTGTCTTTGGTACGTGGCTCGCTGGCCGCATCTTCCTGGGTGCCTGCCTCTTCGGTGCGGTTTCGCTGATGAGCCTCGCCGCCCAGGCGACCGGTCTGGACTTGCCATCGCAACTGCTTTCCAGCCTTCCCTATCTCGTTACGATCGTCGTGCTCGGTGTCATCTCGGCGGACCGCCGCTTGCTCAGGCTGAACGGTGTCGCCTCGCTTGGCGAACCCTTCGAACGTTAGCCGGGATTAAAGTGGATTTGCGAAACTCGGCGTAAGTTGAAGAGATTCGAAACGCCAGCGGACGATCGGCATCCGATCCAAAGGGCAGAAACGCCAAACGGGGCGAAGGTATGCCCGCAAGGGTAGCGCTGACGCCGTCGACTGCGAGCAGCGGAACGATGTGGCGCACAACGCGCCCGACATCGGTGGAGATCGTCGCGGGTTTCTTGGATCGTCCCCTTTTCTGCAGTACGAGCCCCATTCTCGAGGGTCCATTCTCCACCGCAGCCTAGGGAAGCGGCGTCGCAAGATGGCCTGAGGCATGCGCCCGGTAAATTCCCGCATGCGAGCACTCGTCCTGCCTGTCTAAGGTTCCGAGTCTAACCGCAAATCCTCGATTTTTTCCGCCAATTCCAACATATATATTCCGGTCGCCGCAAGAAGCCATAACAACGATTTCCAATACTACCTATTCTTGCAGAAACTAAAAACGCTACACTCGCGTAATCATATTGGTAACGGATGCTGTTCAACCTGCGTCCAGGCAACCAGCACGGGGAGCGGCGTTATGGATTTCTTTAAAAGTTTAACAAAGGTCTTGGCCGGCGGCGCGGTTTCCGTAGCTTTGTGCTTTCCGGCTGGCGCGGGCGGGCTCAGTGTGGGCATCGGCGGCAGCGGTGGGGTGGGTGTTTCGGTCGGCGGCAGTGGCGGCGGGCTTGGCGTCGGTGTCTCGGTCGGCGGGAGCAAGGGCGTCAATGCCGGAGCGACGGTCGGAGGCACCAGCGGCACCACCGCCAGTGTCGGCGCCTCGGTTGGCAGCGGCGTTACCGCCGGCGCCGGCGTATCGGTCGGCACGGGCGTCGGGGTCGGGGTCGGCGCAACCGTCGGCAGCGGTGTCGGGGTCGGCGCCGGGGTCGGGGTGGGCAGTGGAGTGACGGCCGGGGTCGGCGTCGGCATTGGCACACAGACAACGACCACCAGCCCTAGGGATCCCAACACGCCGGCGGTGCCGGCGCGACCGGCGGTGGTTGCCATCAGCGCCATGTCGGCCGGCCAGATCGCCAAGATGAAAAAACGCTGCGCCAGCGTGCTCAGCGGCAAGGGCACCTACGACCGGGACCTGAAGGAGCTCTGCCGGATATTGGCGCGGCGCTGAGTACCGCAACATCGCATCTGCCGTGGGGCGTCAGTCTCTCAGCCAGCCACTGCCGCAAGGTGGCGGGCATTCTTAGGGGGTAGCTTTGCCAAGCGGTTCAGAGTTTCGCGGAAAGGCGGAACCGCTCAGGCTGTGCGCTTTCATCGGCGGCATTCCGCATGGCTTGGTCGCCGAGCCGAAGGAAGCGCGCCGCCCGGTAGCGGCCTTGCTCCGACCTCTGCCGTCCGTCCGGTCACCCGTTTGGGCCGGCTCGAAGATTCGCCTCTGGCCTTTTGTATCACCCGCTCTAGCTGCTTTGTGTTAGGCTCGTCATGTTAGCCTTGTCTTGCTGATGGAGGTTTTGATGGATCGGCGATCATTCTTGACAGCATTGTTCGGCGTTGCAGGGGCCGCGGCGCTTGCTACCGCGGTTCGGCCTCTCGAGGCCGTGGCCGGGGTTCCCAATATCGGTAACGGCATTCTCGATGAACTCGACAAGCAGGATGCCAATTCGTTTGATGACGACGAAGGCCCGGGCGATGTCGAGCAGATATCGCATCGGCGATGGCACCATCGTCGCCACCACAGGCGGCATGTCTGGAGACGGCACTGCCGCACGTTCTGGCGGCATGGCCGGTTGCGCCGGCGCTGCTATCGCAGGCGCTCCTTCGTCGTCTTGCGGTTCTAACCGCGGCACGTTCCCGGATTGACCCTGCCCTGAGGCGCAAACACCAAACAGACCCATCCCGATTTGCATCGGGATGGGCTGGTTCAGCTTTATCCAGCCACAGCTGCCACCGAATCCCGCTGCACCAGCGGGCATTCCAGCTTGGTGATTGGATAGCGGCCGCGGCCGGGAGGCGGCGGCACTTCGAGCTGTTCGATCGCCCATTGGCCCATCGCCATGTGCGGCAGGATCGATGTTGTCAGCGGCGGGAACAGGTGGCGGGCGATCTCCTCGTCGTCATAGCCGACGACGGAGATGTCCTGCGGGATGTGCAGGCCCGCCTCCTTCAGCGCTTCGTAGCAGCCGATGGCTGTGCGGTCGTTCTGGCAGAAGATGGCGGTCGGGCGCTCCTTGAGCGCCAAAAGCTTAACGGTCGCGGCATAGCCGGCGCTCGCCGACCAGTCGCCCTCGACCACCAGTTCGGGATCGAACGGGATGTCGGCGGTGGCGAGCGCTCTGCGGTAGCCTTTCAGCCGGTCCTGCGCGGCCTGCATCCACGGCTCGCCGGTGATGGTGGCGATGCGGCGGTGGCCGTGGCCGATCAGATGCCGGGTCGAGTTCTGGCCGCCGGCGATCTCGGACGGCACCACGGCCGGGAAGGCATAATCGGCCGTGTAGCAGTTGAGCAGGATGACCGGGATGTCGAGGCCGTAGAGGAAGTCCGGTGCCGTGATCTCGCGGGTGAAGATGGTCATGTAGACCAGCGCCGAGATGCCGCGCCTGGTGAGCGCCGCAATGGCGCGCGGCTCCATGACGGAGTCGCCCATGGTCTGCGCCACGAGCAACACATTGCCGGCGTTCCACGACGCCTGGCGCGCGCCCTCGATGGCGACAACGGCTTCCGGGCTTGTCGCCAGCTGGTCGACGGCGAAACCGATGACACTGTCAAGTCCATCGAAGGCGGGAACAGGTTTGCGCAGCGCCGAGAAGGCGGGTGCTGCGTAGCCGAGCGCACGCGCGGCGTCGATCACCCGCTCGCGCGTCTGCTGCGACAGCCGGATGCCGGGCGAATCGTTGAGCACGAAAGAGACGGTCGCCTGCGAGCACCCGGCTGCCCTGGCGATGTCGGTCATGGTGACGCGGCCGCCCTTGGCGGCTCTCGCCGGCGCCTTGCGCCGCTTCGCCGTGTCGTCCGGATCCCTCGTCTCGCTCATGGCATTGCGTCCCAATCCCCAGCCTGTCTAGTCGCAAGCCTGCCACACCGACAAGATGGTGTCGCGCCGTCGACCGATGGAAATAGTCGAAGGCGTTTATCTTTATTAGCAGCTTTGAAGTTCCCCGCCATGCCGCTGCGGGCCGCGTGAAATTCGAGGACTGCAAGGCATCTGCTTGCGCGAAGCGGTGCTGCACCTGTTCGGGAAAACTAGACCTAGGGCCACCGCCGAGTGTCCGCGCGGGACCTCTGCTAATAGTGTTTACTAATACAAAACGACGCTGTAACGTCAATCCGCCGTGTCCGGTCAGGTGGGACCCGTGCGGCGAGAAGTGCACGTGAATGGCCCGATGGCGAGCGGGGTTTGCCTCCGCAAGCGTGGTCTCGGACATGTGATATGTCAGACAAATCAGACTATTTACGAGCACGGGATGAGTCTCTAATGTCCGTGATCGCGACCGACGACGCCATTCTTCAGCGCCGGGAACCCCTGAGGAGGAGGGCGTCCAAATCGCGAGCGGCAAGTCAGTGAATGCAAGATCGGTTCAGTCCGACGACTGAGCCAAAACGGGAGGTTGAACATGAAATCCTTGATACGACATGCATCCGTGGCCACCGCAGCCCTGCTGCTTGGCCTGACCGCGACAGCCATTGCGCGCGCCGACGACAAGCCGACGCTGGCCTTCGTCGTCAACGGCGCTTCCGATTTCTGGAAGGCCGCCGAAGCCGGCGTCAAGAAGGCGCAGGCCGAATTGCCCGACTACAATCTCGAACTCAAATATCCCGAGCAGTCCTCGGTCGCCATCCAGCAGCGGCTGATGGATGATCTGGTGACCGCCGGCGTCAAGGGCATCATGGTCTCGGCCGTCGATCCCAAGACCTCGACCGACGGTCTGAACAAGATAGCGTCGGAAACGGCGCTGTTCACCACCGACTCCGATGCCCCGCAGACCAAGCGTGTTGCCTATATCGGCTCGTCCAATGTCGACGCCGGCAAGCAGGCGGCCGAGATCGCCAAGAAAGCGATGCCGGACGGCGGCAAGTGCCTCGGCTTCGTCGGCCTGCTCGGCGCCGACAATGCCAAGGAACGCATCCAGGGCATGAAGGACGGCCTCGCCGGCAGCAAGATCGAACTGGTGGACGTGCGCGGCGACGACATCGACCAGGCGCGCGCCAAGAAGAATGTCGAGGACGCGCTGGTCGCCAGCCCCGACATCACCTGCATGGTCGGCTTCTATTCCTACAACACGCCGCGCATCTATGAAGCGCTGCGCGACGCCGGCAAGCTCGGCTCGATCACCGTCGTCGGCTTCGATGACGATCCGATCACGTTGGGCGGCGTCAAGGAAGGCACCGTGGCGGCCACCGTCGTGCAGCAGCCCTTCGAATGGGCCTATCAGGGCATGAAGCTGATGGCCGCCTATCTCAAGGGCGACAAATCAGGCATTCCGGAAGGCGGCCTGATCATCATCCCGACCAAGATCATCGGTAAGGACGATGTCGACACCTATGCCGCCAATCTGAAGGCGATGTCCGGAAACTGAGACCACGAGCAGTTGCGCCGGCTCAGGGTTCGCCTTGAGCCGGCGATCGTGTTGACGGGTCGGCCAAGGCCCGTCAGTCTGTAGCCCACCGGCTGCTGGCAAGCCTGATCAAATATGGCGTGATGAATTATTCCGACCCATCTATCGTCGCAACCACCCCGTTCCTCGGCCTCGAGAACGTGCGCAAGACCTATCCGGGCGTGGTGGCGCTGGACGGCTTTTCCATGGAGGTCAGGCCGGGCGAGGTGATCGGCCTGGTCGGCGAAAACGGCGCCGGCAAATCGACCTTGATGAAGATCCTCGGCGGCGTCACCAGGCCGGACAGCGGCGCCATCACCGTCGACGGCGTTGCGCATGACGGGCTCACCGTCGAAGGCAGCCTGGGGTCGGGCATCGCCTTCGTCCACCAGGAACTCAATCTCTTCGAAAACCTCGATGTTGCCGCCAATATCTTCTTCGGCCGCGAGCCGTTGCGCGGCGGGCCGCTGAGATTGGTCGACCGCGCCAAGCTGCGCGAAATGGTGGCGCCACTGCTGAAGCGCGTCGGCGCCAATTTCTCCGCCGATACGCCGGTTGCCTCGCTGTCGCTGGCGCAGCAGCAGATGGTCGAGATCGCCAAGGCACTGTCGATCAAGGCGCGGCTGGTGATCCTCGACGAGCCGACGTCGAGCCTGCCGCTCGCCGAAACCGACAAGCTGCTCGACGTCATCAAGGCGCTGAAGGCCGATGGCATCAGCGTCATCTTCATTTCGCACCGGCTGCATGAGGTCGAGCGCGTCGCCGACCGCGTCGTGGTGCTGCGCGACGGCATGCTGGCTGGCACCTTGCCGAAGAGCGCCATCAACCACGACCAGATGGTCAAGCTGATGATCGGCCGCATGCTGAAGGAGCGCGAGAAGGCCTCCGAGGCGGCTCGGGCGCCGGGCGCCACTGCGCTCTCGGCCAAAGCCATCCGCACCCCCGCCTACCCTGCCCGGCCGGTCGACCTCGACATCAGGCGCGGTGAAATCCTCGGCCTCGCCGGCCTTGTCGGCTCCGGCCGCACCGAACTGGCGCGGGTGTTCTTCGGCATAGACAGCACGCTTGGCGGTGGGCTCGAACTCGACGGCAAGCCGCTTGTGCTGGGTTCGGCGGCCGATGCGGTCGCGCATGGCATTTTTCTGGTTCCGGAAGACCGCAAGCTGACCGGCATTTTGCTTGACCTGTCGATCGCGCAGAACATCTCGCTGCCCAACCTGCCGGCGCATGCGAAGCGTCGACTGGTGTCGGCAAGCGCCGAGACCGCCACCGCCGAGAAGCAGAAGAGCAATCTCGGCATCAAGGCGCCGTCGGTGCAGACGCGAACCGGCACGCTGTCGGGCGGCAACCAGCAGAAGGTGGTGCTGGGCAAATGGCTGGCGATGAACCCGAAGGTGATGATCCTCGATGAGCCTACGCGCGGCATCGATATCGGCGCCAAGGCCGAGATTTACGGGCTGATGCGAGCCTTGGCCGATGCCGGCGTGGCCGTGCTGATGATCTCCAGCGACATGGAAGAGGTGATCGGCGTGTCCGACCGCATCGCCGTCATGCATGAGGGCCAGATCTCGGGCATTCTCGACAAAGAACAATTCAGCCAGGAAAACGTGCTGTTGCTGGCGGTCGGCAAGCCGGCAAACTAGCGGGCTTCAGGCGATTGCCGGTCCGGCGCATTGGGGAGAAGACGATGAGCAAAAAAGATCTCGGCCTGCTGATCCTGATCCTGGTGGTCGGCGCCGTGGTGACCGCCATCAACCCGCGCTTTCTTTTGCCGATCAACCTCGCCAACACCTCGAACCTGATCGGCCTGTTCGGGATCCTCGCCATCGGCCAGGCCTTCGTCATCATTACCGGCGGCATCGAATTGTCGGTGGGATCGCTGGTGGCGCTGCTCGGCACGCTATTCATCGATTTCATCGCCGTGCGCGACATGCCATGGCCGCTGGCGCTGCCGCTGATCCTGGTGCTGGGCGGCATCATCGGACTGGCGCATGGCTGGCTGATCACAAGGCTGAAATTGCAGCCCTTCGTGGTCACGCTGTGCGGCCTTTTGATCTATCGCGGGGTCGCCCGTTTCTATACCGCCGACGGCACCGCCGGCTTCGCCTTCGGCCAGAATTTTCCCGAGCTCGAATTCCTCACCGCGGGCCGCAGCTATGGCGTGCCCAACAGCTTCATCGCACTGATCGTCATTTCGATCGTCATGTGGGTGGTGCTGCACCGCTCGGTGTTCGGACGCTACCTCTATGCCATCGGCAAGAACGAAGAGGCGGCGAAATATTCGGGAATTCGCACCGGCCGTGTCGTCATGGCCGCCTATGTCATCTGCGGCGTGCTGACGGCGCTGTCGGCGATCTATTTCGCCATGTACACGCGCTCGATCTCGCCGGCCAGCCACGGCCAGTTCTACGAGCTCTACGCCATTGCCGCCGCCGTTCTCGGCGGCTTCTCGCTGCGCGGCGGCGAAGGCTCGCTGGTCGGCGTCATCCTGGGCACCGTGCTGCTGCAGGAGTTGCAGAACCTGGTCAATCTGCTCGGCATCCCGTCCTCGCTCAACTTCGCGGTGATGGGCGGCGTGATCCTGATCGGCGTGCTGGTCGACCAGCAATGGGGCGTGTTCCGCGCAAGGCGGCTGATGCTCGATGCCAGCCGCAAGACTGTCGCGGCCGAGTAGCGCTACATCACGCCGGAGATATCCGAGAAGGCCATCGCCTTGCGCAGTACCTCGGCGAAGCGTTCTCCGGCGGCTTCGCGCTGGCCGCCGTTGTCGATGGAGGTGACACCGGGTCCGGACAAAGCGACATTGGCGCTGCGGGCGAGCCGAGCCAGCACTTCGCCGCGCGATTCGCGGCCGCGCTGGGCGAGACGCTCGGCGAGGATTTCCGGCGAAGCGGTGATCTCGACGACAGCCAGATTGGCATAGCGCTCCCGCAGCACCGGGATGACTGCGCGCGAGACATTGGCCACGGCGACATGGCCATTGGCTATCGACCAGTCGACATCGGCCGGGATGCCATAGCGCAGGCCGTGCGCCTCCCAGGAAATGGCGAAAGCGCCGTCGGCCTGGGCCTCGGCAAAGGCGGCGTCGGCCAGCGTGTCGTGATCCTCGCTTGCGGCGTCGCTCGGCCTGGTGATGACCCGGCGGACGAACTCCAGCCTCGTCTCGTCGGCAAACAAGGTGCGGGCATAGCCGATTACCGTATCCTTGCCGGCGCCGCTCGGGCCGACGACGGCGACAAACACGCCGTTGCGGAGCGGAAAGGCCTCGCTGCTGAGTTCGCGCTCGATCGACGCCGAGACCATCAGGCGACCCGGCGCCCTTGGCGCCAGACAGTGCGCACGACCGGCACATGGTCGTCGACGCGCACACGCACCAGATCGGCGCGGCGGCCCTGTTCGATGACGCCGCGGTCGTTGAGGCCGATCGCCTCGGCCGGATTCTTCGACACCATCGCAACCGCCTGCGGCAGGGAAATGCCCTCGACGACGTCGCCGAGGAAGAAGGCCGACTGGATCAGGCTGAAGGGAATGTAGTCGGACGACAATATGTCGAGCAGGCCGTCGCCGGCCAGCGTGCGGGCCGAGACATTGCCCGAATGCGAGGAGCCGCGCATGACGTTGGGCGCGCCCATCAGTACGCCGAGCCCGGCATCCTTCGAGGCCTTGGCGGCTTCCAGCGTGGTCGGGAATTCCGCGACGCGCACGCCCTGCTCGATCGCCTCGTCGACATGGCCTGATGTGGCGTCGTCATGGCTCGCCAGCACAATGCCCCGCTCGTTGCAGGCGGCTGATATCGCCACCCGGTTCGGTCCCGAATTCTTCGCCGATTCCGACATCCGCTTTTCGCAGAACAATTGGAAGTCGCGATCGGTCAATTTCAGCTTGCGCTGATAGTAATGGGCGTAGGTCTCGAGATTGACGAACTGACGCTGTCCCGGCGCATGGTCCATCAGCGAGGCCAGCTTGACCCGCTCGTCGCCATCGAAATTGGCGAAAGCCCGCAAGCAATCCGGCGCCGAGACCTCGCAGCGCAGGTGCAGGAAATGGTCGGCCCGCAACCGGTCTTTCGCGACGCTGTCCTCGATCGCGCCGGCGAGCTTGCGGATGTCGTCGGAGGTAATATCCGCGTCCTCGTCCATGCCGACACGCAAAGCGTCGAGCACGGTGGTGATGCCGGCGGTGGCCACCTGCGCGTCATGGGCAAGGACGGCGGCGATCGGGTTCCAGCGCACTTTCGGGCGCGGCGCATAGTGGCCTTCGAGATGGTCAGTGTGCAGCTCGACCAGGCCGGGAATGATGTAGTCGCCGCCCATGTCCTCGCCGCCCATGCTCCCGCCGGTGTGGCCGGTGCCGGCGTCGACGCCGGAGATAAAACCGTCGCGCAGCACGAGCGACCCTTCGACGATCTCGTCGGCAAGCACGATGCGGGCGTTGTGGAGAACAGTTTCGGCGGTCATTCAGGCAGTCCTTGCTTACTCGGACGAATTGCGGTCAGGCGGTTTTTCGGGCAGCGCGGCGGCCGAGCGCATGATGCGAAAGCACCATGAACGGAGCGCCCGGTTCGGTTTCGACGAACAGCGTCAGCGCATCCACCAGCACCGGCTGCTGCAGCACATCGGCGAACAGGCTGTCAATTGCCGCGCGCAGACGTTGGCTTTCCTGCGGCCCGGCCCGGCCGGACAGTGTCATGTGGAAGCGAAAGGTCTCAAACACATAGGGATAGCCCCACTGGCAGAGATTGCGGAACTCGGCCGGCTTCAGCGAATCCGGGCTGCGCCGCTCGATCTCGGCCTCGGTGAGCGGCGCGCGAAAACGGTCGAAGCTAAGCACGACATCATCGGCGAAACGGTTGAGCGGCGGCAGCGGGCCTTCCGGCAGCAAAGCGAAGAAACCATCGATCTGGCTGACGACCAGGCGCGGGATGGTGACCGTCGGCGTTGCTTCGGCAAAGGCGTCCAGCGCCGCGCGCAACGAGCTTTCGGTTTCGTTGGCGGCCAACCGGAAGGGCGCTTTCAGCGTCGCATGAAAACCGTAGCGCCGCGCCGATGCGGTGTGAAAGGCGACTTCGGCCGCCGACAGCTCGCCCACCGCCTCGACCGGCCTGGTGGCGGCGCCAAAGGGGTCGCGGCCCAGCCAATTGGCGGCGATCCGCGCCAGCGGTTCGTCCTGCCTCGGGGTGAAATAAATGGCGTAGCGCATCGAAAAAAATCCTCGTCAGCCCGCTGCCATAGGTGATTTCCATGACGGATTGACGAAGCTTATGCGAGTTTTCGAAGGCAAATCGACCCCATGGATCGTTAGCCGACGATTTTTCGCTGCTAGACCAACAGCTTCCGGCGCAAGCGAAGGCCGATCAGGCCTTCATGAGCCATTCGTGCTCGGGCGCGTTGTGGAACTTCCACGTCCGCTTCGGCCCGGCCATGACGTTAAGGTAATAGAGGTCGTAGCCGTGACAGGCCGCGCACGGATGATAGCCCTTGGGCACCAGCACGACATCGCCGTCCTCGATCGCCATCGCCTCGTCCAGTTCGCGGGCGCCCGACTTGTCGGCGTCGGTGTAGACCCGCTGGAAGGCAAAGCCCTGCGGCGGGTTGAGGCGGTGGTAATAGGTTTCCTCAAGATAGGATTCGGCCGGCAGATTGTCCTGATCGTGCTTGTGCGGCGGGTAGCTCGATGTGTGGCCACCGGGCGTGATGACCTCGACCACCAGCAGCGAGTCGGCGGGCTTGCCCTCGGGCAATATGTTGGTGACGTAGCGCGTGTTGGTGCCTTTGCCCCGAGTCTCCTGGCCGAGGTCGTCGGGTGCGATGACGCGAACGGGCAAGCCGCCGCCCAAGCCCGGCGCCGAGCAGACCGCGAGTTCGAGATCGGTGTCGGCGGTGACCGACCAGTCCGAACCCTCCGGAATATAGACCGACCACGGCTTGCCCTCGAAGGGCGACATGCGCTCGCCGAGCAGGCCGAGTTCCTGGCCGCCGGCCCTTGCCGTGCCCTTGCCGGTGACGAACACCAGGCAGACTTCGCGATCCTGCGTCTTGCCGGATGCGGTCTCGCCCGGCTTCAGGCGGTGCAGGTCGAAGCCGACATAGGTCCATCCGGCGCTTTTGGGCGTGACATGGGCGACGCGGCCATGGCCCTTGTCGGCTTTGACGAGCAGTTTCGACATGTTTTGTCTCTCCTATCGCAAGTCTTCGAGGTCGGCCTCTCAACTTCGTCATCCTAGGGCGAAGCAGGAGCGAAGCTCCGTCGCGAAGACCCTAGGATGACGAAGCGAGGGACGTTCCGGCCAATCACCGACGTAGGCGATACGCCAGGTGTCCAGTGTCCGACCCGCAAGCCCTTCCGAGCCACGGCCGCTTCATTCCTTCGGTTCGGCGTCCGCCTTCGCTTCGCCGGTCTTCGGTCGATCAGGCGCAGCCTTGCTCTCCTCCACCGGCTTGTAAAGGTAGAAGAACTGCCAGACGGCGTAGGCGGCAAAGCCGAGCGCAATGATGCCCCAGAATGGGGTGCCGGAGGCGAATTCTATTCCGGCCCAGATCACGCAGACGGCGACGACGGCAACGCGCCGCCACAGCGGCCGGAAGAACGGGTGCTCGTAATCCTTCATCGGACCGGCTTACGCATTGGGAAAGCCTTGCGTCTCGACCGTGTAGCCGGCCGCCGTCATCACCCGCATCAGCTCCTTATAACCCACTTGGGCCATCTTCAGCGGCGGGTTCTTTTTCGGGTCCTGCTCGGCCTCGACGACGAACCAGCCTTCATAGCCATGGTCGGCGAAGCGCTGCACGATGGCGCCGAAATCGAGCGAACCGTCGCCAGGCACCGTGAAGGCACCGAGCGCCACGGCGTCGAGAAAGGACTGCTTTGTGCGGTCGAGCCCGTCGATCACGCCCATGCGCACATCCTTCACATGGACATGGCTGATCCGCTTGTGGTGGTTGTCGATGGCGCGCAGCACGTCGCCGCCGGCAAAGGCGAGATGCCCTGCATCGAGCAGCAACGGAATGCCTTCGCCGGAATGGCGCATGAAGGCATCGAGCTCCGGCTCGGTCTCGACCACTGCCGCCATGTGATGGTGATAGGACAGCGGCATGCCTTGCTCGGCGCACCATTCGCCGAATTCGGTGAGGCGCCTGGCATAGGCCCTCATCTCGTCGTTCGACAATTTCGGCTTGGTGGCGAGAGGCCTGGAGCGATCGCCCTGGATCGAGCGGCCGACCTCGCCATAGACGATGCAAGGCGCATTCACCGCCTTGAACAGGTCGATCATCGGCTGGATGCGATCCTTGTTCCTGCCCATGTCCTCATCGACCAGGGTGCCGGAGAACCAGCCGCCGCACAGCGTCACGTCGGCCTGCTTCAGGATCGGCAGCATGATTTCGGGGTCGTTTGGAAAACGCCGGCCCATTTCCATGCCGGTGAAACCTGCCGAGCGCGACTGGCGCAGGCACTCTTCCAGCGAGACGTCGTCGCTGAGTTCGGCAAGATCGTCGTTCCACCACGCAATGGGGGACATGCCCAGTTTGGCTTTCAAGTTTTAGCTCCGGTTTCTTGTTCACCCTCCCCCTTGTGGGGAGGGTCGCTGCGAAGCAGCGGGGTGGGGTGCGGCGCGAGCCCCCCACCCGGACCTTCGGTCCGACCTCGCCACAAGGGGGAGGTAGGGGGCGGGTGCATGTACATCAATCGCCGATTGTCTGCATCTGCCGCTTTTCGTCATAGGCCTTGCGGGCTGCGTTGACCTGCGGCCGTGCGGAGACTTCCGGCACCGCGACATCCCACCAATGGCCGCCGGCATCGGTGGAAATCAGCGGGTCGGTGTCGATGACCAGCACGGTGGTGCGGTCGTTGGTTTTCGACTTTTGCAGCGCAGTCTCCAGGCCGGTGATCGACGGCACTTTCTCGGCAATAGCGCCCATGCTGGCCGCATGCGCGGCGAAGTCGATGTCGGGCAGGATCTCGTGGCGCGCGTCCTTCAGGAGGTTGTTGAAGTTGGCGCCGCCGGTGGCCATCTGCAGCCGGTTGATGCAGCCATAACCCCTGTTGTCGAGCACCACGATGGTCAGCTTCAGGCCAAGCATCACCGACGTGGCGATTTCGGAATTCATCATGAGGTAGGAGCCGTCCCCGACCATGACGACGACCTCCTGGTCGGGCTTGGCCATCTTGGCGCCGAGCCCGCCGGCAATCTCGTAGCCCATGGTCGAGAAGCCATATTCGCCATGGTACGAGCCGGGCGCGCCTGCCTGCCAGAGCTTGTGCAACTCGCCCGGCAGGCCGCCCGACGCGTTCAGCAAGGTCACGCCGGACCCCAGCGCGCGCTGCACGGCGCCGATCACCTGCGCGTCCGACGGGAAGGCGGCGTTGGTCGACGCCGTCACCTTGGAGGCTTCGGCCTGCCAAGCCTTCTTGCCTTGGGTCGCATTGTCGGTCCATGTCGCCGGTGCTTTCCAGTTCCCCAGCGCAGCACCGAGTTCGGCGAGCCCTTCGGCCGCATCGGCGACCAGCGGCAGCGCGCGGTGCTTGCCGGCGTCGAAAGGCTGCACGTTGAGCCCGATGATGGTCTTGCCGGAGTTCTTGAACAGCGCCCACGAGCCGGTGGTGAAATCCTGCAGGCGGGTGCCGATGGCGAGCACGACATCGGCTTCTTCCGCCAGCCGGTTGGCCGCGGACGTGCCGGTGACGCCGACCGCCGCCATGTTGAGCGGATGTGTGTCGGGCAGCGAGGACTTGCCGCCTTGCGTCTCGCAGACCGGAATGCCGGCGCTCTCGGCGAATTTCGCCAGTTCGTCCGAAGCCTGCGCATACAGCACGCCGCCGCCGGCGATGATCAGCGGTTTTTTCGCACCCTTCAGCGCGGTGACCGCCGCCGCCAATTCATGCCGGTCCGGACGCGGCCGGCGCTGGTGCCAGACGCGCTCGGCGAAAAAGCTCTCGGGATAGTCATAGGCCTCGGCCTGCACGTCCTGGCAGAGCGACAGCGTCACCGGGCCGCATTCCGCCGGATCGGTCAGCACCTGCATGGTCCGCGCCAATGCCGGGATGATCTGCTCGGGACGGGTGATGCGGTCGAAATAGCGCGACACCGGACGGAAGCAGTCATTGACCGTCGCGGTGCCGTCGGAAAAGTCCTCGGCCTGCTGCAGCACCGGGTCGGGAATGCGGTTGGCGAAGACATCGCCCGGCAAAAACAGGACGGGCAACCTGTTTACATGGGCGAGCGCCGCCGCCGTCACCATGTTGAGCGCACCGGGGCCGATCGAAGAGGTCGCGGCCATGAAGCGGCGGCGGAAATTGGCCTTGCCATAGGCGATCGCCGCATGCGCCATCGCCTGCTCATTGTGGGCGCGGAAGGTCGGCAATTCGTCGCGCAGCTGGTACAGCGCCTCGCCGATGCCGGCGACATTGCCGTGACCGAAGATCGCCCACACACCGCCGAAGATGGGCACTCGTCTGCCGTCGATCTCGGTCATCTGCTTGCTCAGAAAGCGGGTCAGCGCCTGCGCCATCGTCAGGCGGATTGTCTTGCTCATGGTGTTTTCCTCCGCAGTCCTCTTGCCGCGCCTTTATGCTGCTTTACGGCCACGCGCGGCAAGCCACGCTTCGGTCAACTGTTCGAAGCGCGCGGCCATGTCGGCGATAGCCTCGTCATCCGTCATCTTGCCCGCCAGCCATTGTTCGGCGGCGTGGACGAAGATGGTGCGGCCGACGGCAAAGCCCTTGACGATCGGTGCCTTGGCGGTGGCGGCAAAGGCCGCTTCCAGTTCGTCCTGCGGCGCTTCGAGACCCAGCAGCACGACGCCACGACACCAGGGATCGTGCTTCAGGATCACCGCTTCGATCTTGGCCCAGGCGCCGGCCGACGCCTGCGGTTCGAGCTTCCACCAGTCCGGCTTGATGCCAAGCGCATAGAGTTCTTCCAGGGCGCGCGGGATGGTCGTTTCGTCGAGCTTGCCGTGCTTGCCGGCGATGATCTCGACCAGAAGCTCCCGGCCGACCTTCCGCGCGGCTTCGAACAGCGAGCGCAGCTTCTGCTGCTGCTCTTCCTTGAGCGCTGCCGGATCGTCGGGGTGATAGAAGCACAGGCATTTGATGCAGTGGTCGACCGGCCATTCCACCAGTTGCGAGCCGATGTCCTGCGAGAACTCGAAGCGTAGCGGCCGCGAGCCCGGCAGTTCGACGGGACGGCCGAGCCAGGCAAAGGGGTGGCGGGCGAATTCGAACATCGCTTCGCGGCCATGCTTCTCGTCGATCAGCATGCCATAGCCGTCGCGGCCGGCGGCGACTTTCGCCGCAGCCTTGACCGCCAGCACCTTGAAATCGCGGATGCGCGCCGGATCGGCGCCGGTCTTTGCCGCGACGTCCTCAAGCTGCACACGGTGGTCGCAGGCGAGCGCCATCATCGAGGGGATATCGCGGCGGCGGGTCGTCGCCCAATGGATGTGGTTGATCGCCTCGTCCTTGCGCAACGCTAAGTGCTTGCTGCCGTTCTTGAGGAAGAACTGCAATTCCTCGAAGGTCGGATATTCCGGCGCGCAGAGCAGCCGCGACACGGCGAAGGCGCCGCAGGCATTGGCCCAGGTCGCCGCCGTTGCCAGGTTTTCGCCACCGAGCCAGCCGCGCAGAAAACCGGACATGAAGGCATCACCCGCGCCGAGCACATTGTAGATCTCGATCGGAAAGCCCTTGCCGACGATACCGTCTTCCAGATCGTCGCTGACCGGCCCGTCATAGACGATGCAGCCCATGGCGCCGCGCTTCAGTACGATGGTTGCCTTGGACAGCGCGCGGATCGTCTTCAGCGCGCTCAGGCAATCGTCGGCGCCCGAGGCGATCATGATCTCTTCCTCGGTGCCGACGATGAGGTCGCAATCGGGCAGCACCGTCTTCAGCTGGGCTGAGACGCGGTCGGATTTGACATAGCGCTCAAAACCTTCGGCATGGCCGGCGAGGCCCCAGAGGTTGGGGCGGTAGTCGATGTCGAACACCACCTTGCCGCCCCTGGCCTTGATGATGCGGATCGCCTTGCGCTGGGCGGCGTCGCTGTTGGGCCGGGAAAAATGCGTGCCGGTGACGACGATGGAACGGGCCGAGGCGATGAAGGCTTCATCGATGTCTTCTTCGGCGAGCGCCATGTCGGCGCAGTCGCTGCGATAAAAGATCATTGGCGAGACGCCTTCGCTCTCGACCGAAAGCAGCACCAGGGCCGTCAGCCGTTCCTGGTCGGTCTTGAGCCCATCGACATTGACGCCTTCGCGCCTGAGCTGCTCGCGGATGAAGCGGCCCATCTGCTCGTCGCCGACGCGGGTGAGCAGCGCCGAGCGCAGGCCTAGTCTCGCCGTGCCAACCGAGATGTTGGCCGGGCAGCCGCCGACCGATTTGGCGAAGGAGGTGATGTCCTCCAGCCGCGAGCCGATCTGCTGGCCGTAAAGGTCGACGGAAGCGCGACCGATGGTGATGACATCGAGCGTCGCCTGTTTGGCGTCCATGGCTTCGCTCATTGGAACCTCCCGTCGGTCTTGTTGTCTTGAGCAACGTAGTTGGGGGACACGCGCGAGCGGCAGCGTGGCGCCGGGAATATGAAATAATAATTCCAATCCATAGTCAATATGGAATGAGCATTCCTCCGCGAATTCGAGCGCCGGGCGCCGGCCTAGGCCTTACGCTTCTTTCCGGTGCTGCGCCGCTTCTCGCCGACGCCGACGGTGAGCGCCATGGCCAGCGCCATGGTGGCCGACAGCGAGCGGAAGCCGGCGAAATCGGCCTCGGCGACCTCGAACCAGACCTTGGCGAACTGGGCGAGTGGCGAAAACGAACTGTCGGTGATGGCGACGATCGGCACGCCCTGTTCGGAAATGGTGCGGGCCTCCTCGATGGTGGCCGGTGCGTAGGGCGAGAAGCTGATGGCGATGACGGCGTCCGCCGGGGTGGCGAAGGCGACCATTTCGGCATTGAGGCCGGCGGCGGATTCGATCAGCTGGTTGCGGATCTTCAGTTTGCCCAGCGCATAGGCGATGTAGCTCGCCACCGGATAGGAGCGGCGCTTGGCCAGGACATAGATGGTCTCGGCCTTGGCCAGCAGCGCAATTGCGTCTTCCAGATGGGCCTCGTCCAGCGAGCGTGAGATGTCGTTGAGCGAAGTGCTGGCGGCGGCGACGAAGCCGTCGAAGATGGCGCGGTGTCCAGCACCCGCATCGGCCTTGGCGCGCAGCGCCTGCAGGCGTTCGTCATAAGAGGAATTGCGCTCGCGCAGCCGCTCGCGAAACACCTGCTGCAGGCTGGTGAAGCCGTCGAAGCCTAGTTGCTGGGCAAAGCGGATCAAGGTGGACGGCTGCACGCCCGCCGAAGCGGCGATGCTGGCGGCGGTGCCGAAGGCGATGTCGTCGGGATTGTCGAGCGCATAGGCGGCGATCTGGGCGATGCGCTTGGGCAAGGTTTCACGGCGATCGAGGATCGTGGCGCGCAGCGTCTCGAAGTCGCGAGGTACCCGTTCGTCCATCGTCGCCCCGTCCAAGCTCATCTAGAGCATGATGCCGAAAAGTGTGCAGCGGTTTTCGGACGACATCATGCTCTCTTTAACTCAAGTGACGTCCTCTCTGCCCCATCATAGCGAGCCTGCGCAAGAAGGCCATAAAAAATGAGGCAGACATTCCATTCGGAGAAGAAATGGACTAATTCATCCATCGATCGCTTCAGGTATTGGGAGAAAGAAATGGTCGGCGTTGGTCTTATCGGCACGGGTTTCATGGGCAAATGCCACGCCATTGCGTGGAGCGCCGTCGGCGCCGTCTTTCCCGATGTCGCCAAGCCGAAGCTGGTCCATCTCGGCGAGGTCAACGAGGAGCTGGCCAAGCGCAAGGCCGGTGAGTTCGGCTTCGCCAAGGCGTCGGGCGACTGGCGTGCCGTCGTCAACGACCCCGAGGTCGATATCGTCTCGCTGACCACGCCCAATCAGTTCCATCCGGAGATGGCCATCGCTATTCTCGAAGCCGGCAAACATCTGTGGTGCGAGAAGCCGATGGCGCCGAGCTTTGCCGAAGCAGCGGCGATGGCGGCCGCGGCGAAGAAGTCCGGCAAGGTCGCAGCGCTTGGTTACAACTACATACAGAGCCCGGCCATCCGCCACATCGGCGCGCTGCTCGAGGAAAAGATCATCGGCGAGGTCAACCATCTGCGCATCGAGATGGACGAGGACTTCATGGCCGACCCCGAAGCGCTGTTCTTCTGGAAGCATGAGGCCGCATCCGGCTATGGCGCGCTCGACGATTTCGCCGTGCATCCGCTGTCGCTGGTCTCGACGCTGTTCGGCCGCGTCGCAAAAGTCATCTGCGACATGGCCAAACCCTATGTCGACCGCAAGCTGGCCAGCGGCGGCCGCCGTGCGGTGGAGACCTACGACATCGCCAGCGTTTTGATGCATCTGGAAAACGGCATTGCCGGCACGCTGCTGGTCAACCGCTCGGCCTGGGGCCGCAAGGGCCGCATCGCCATACAGATTTTCGGCTCCAAGGGATCGATCCTGTTCGACCAGGAGCGGATGAACGAAATCCAGCTCTACGTCACCGCCGATCGCCCGACCGAACAGGGCTACCGCACCATATTGGTGGCGCCGCACCACAAGCCTTACGACGCCTTCCTCCCGGCGCCGGGCCATGGGCTCGGTTTCAACGACCTCAAGATCATCGAGTGCCACGAATTGCTGACGCGGCTTGCCGGCAAGCCGGCACGGGTCATCGAATTTGCCGAAGGGCTGGAGATCGAGCGCACCGTGCACGCGATGGCGAGGTCGTTCGAGGAAGAGCGCTGGGTGGATGTGCGGTAAACCCGCTCGCTTCAGCCGCCAGCGACAGCGTTCGCCTCCCAGCCACTGACCCAGACCTGGCGCAGGCGATCGCCTTCGCCCTTGAAGCGCAGGCCGGTCGCCCGGCAATCCGCGATGCGGTCGCTGCGGAAATTGCGGATGGCCTGGCGCAATTCGCACCAGGCCACGATGTTGGCGGTTTCTGAATAGTAGATCAGCGCGATCGGACGGATCAGCCGCTCGGAGGCGCGGCCGATTTCGTCGCGATAGGACAGGTCGAGCTTTTCCTCGTCGCGGATGGCGCGGCGCACAAGCGCCAGATCGATGGTGCCGATTGCCGGTGCTGCGAACCCCCAGACATGCAGTGCGTTGGCGTCGAACGCCTGGCGCAACGGCGGCGGCACGGCGCCGGCGATCTTGGCGCTGACGCGCTTGGCCGCCTGCTTGAGTTCGCTGTCTCCCGTGCGCTCCAGCAGGGCGAGCGACAGGACGATCGCTTCCATCTCCTCGATCGAAAACATCAGCGGCGGCAGGTCGAAGCCGGGACGCAATATGTAGCCGATACCGCGCCCGCCTTCGATCGGCACGCGCATTGCCTGCAGTGCGGCGATGTCGCGATAGATCGAACGCATCGTGACTTCCAGCTGCCCGGCGATCATGGCTGCCGTCACCGGCTGCCGCGCCAGCCGCAGGATCTGGATGATCTCGAACAGCCGCGACGCCTTGCGCATTTCCTCTCCCTGATGAACGCTACTGACACATCCCCGTCAGTTGGGATGATTTATTGGACTGCCTATCGGGTTGAAAATCAACAAATTCCTCCACGGCACCCCAGCAGGAAGCGACAAGCAACTGACATGAGCTACGCGGAAAATCTCTGGCTGTTCTTTATCCTGCTGTCCGGCATCATCATCGTGCCCGGCATGGACATGCTGTTCGTGCTGGCCAATGCGCTCACCGGCGGCCGCGACCGGGGCCTCGCCGCCACGGGCGGCATCATGGTCGGCGGCATCGTGCACACGCTGAACGGCGCCATCGGCGTCGGCCTGCTGATGCATTTCGTACCGATCCTGTACAAGCCGCTGCTGATAGCCGGCGCCGCCTACATGGCCTTCATCGGCATCTCGCTGATGCGCAGTTCCATCACCGTCGGCCACGACGGGCCCGCCGGCAGCCGTACGGCCTGGAAGGCCTTTCGCCAGGGACTGGTGACCTGCCTGATCAACCCGAAGGCCTATCTCTTCATATTTGCCGTCTATCCGCAGTTCCTGAAGCCGGATTACGGCCCGATCTGGATGCAGGCGACGGTCATGGGCTTGCTGACGATGCTGACGCAGGCCGCCATCTATGGCGGGCTCGCCATCACCGCCGGCCGCAGCCGCAATCTGCTGGTGGCCAATCCGCGGGCGACCGCTTTTGCGGGCCGGGCGGCCGGACTGCTGCTGTTTGCGGTCTCGGTGTTTACGGCATGGGAAGGGTTGAGGGCAGCGTGATCCCGATCAAGCGATGACGCCGCGTTTCTTCGCCTCGGCGCGGCGCTTGCGGATCACTGTCCCGGTCTTTTCGTCGTCGAGGGCGGCAGCTACCCCGTCCGCGAGACCGATGACGTCATGACCGCCTCACGCCCTCGCCCAAGACGACGAGAAGCTCGTCCAATTGCTCGAACGTCTCGCCCATCGCATCCGCCGCCCCGGTACCGGCCGCGTCGAGAGCCTCCTTCGAGGGATAGAGTTCGTGCATGACCAGCAGCGTCTTGCCACCCTTTTCCTCGAAGGTCAGCGTGGTGACGGGTCCACCGTCACCACCTTCCTCATTGGTCCAGACGAGGCGTGAGTGCGGTGTCACTTCGATATACCTGCCGAAGAATTCGTGAAGGTCCGAGGCGTCGTGGCCGAACACTAGGCGGTACGTGCCTCCTGTACGAGCATCCATCTCGCAGGAACGCAGGAACATGCCCATCGACTTCGGCACCCACCACTGCTTGAACAGCTCGGGCTTGGTCCACGCCTCGAACACGATGCGCGCCGGACCGTTGACTGTTCGCGTGACGACCAGCTCGCGCTCGGACGTCCGTTCGACCGTCGTGCGGTTGTTCGTGGGCTCACTCTCGGTTCTTTGGCGCATCGGCTTTCTCCTTCCGTTTCAATTCCTCGACAACCTTGTCCAACTCGTTGAAGCGTGCGTCCCAGAGCAGGCGGTGCCGCTCGATCCAGGCCGCCTCTTCCTCCAGTCCGCGCAGGCCGAGCTTGCAGGTCCGCACGCGGCCAACCTTCTGCGTGGTGACGAGCCCCGCCTGCTCCAGGACGCCGACGTGCTTCTTCATGCCCGTGAGGGTCATGTGGAACTTTCCGGCAAGCTCGGTGATCGAAGCATCTGCGCGTCCGAGCTGCTCCAGAACGCCACGCCGGGTGGCGTCCGAGAGCGCGGCGAACGAGGAGTCCAAGTCGGCATACTGAACCATATGGTTCAGTATCTAGCAGACCGGTGGCCGGGGTGCAAGGGGAGCCGCAGCGTCCTTCCCGCGCATCGCCTCGTATCAGGCGGCGCCCGGCCGGTTCTCCATCATGGCGCGGCGGGCTGAGCGGCGCCATTCTACGGCGCCGGCGAGGCCGTGCAGCACCGTCTCTGTGGTCGCCCAATCGATGCAGCCATCCGTGATGCTCTGGCCATAGACGAGCGGCTTGCCGGGCACGACATCCTGACGGCCGGCAACGAGATTGCTCTCGATCATGAGGCCGATGATGCGTTCGTCGCCCGCCGCGACCTGACCGGCGACATCGGCCGCCACCTTCGGCTGGTTCTCCGGCTTCTTGCTCGAGTTGGCGTGGCTGACGTCGATCATCAGACGGGGGGCGACGCCGATGCGGGCAAGTTCGACCGAGGCCGCCTCGACGCTCGCCGCATCGTAATTCGGCTGAACGCCGCCGCGCAGGATGACGTGGCAGTCCTCATTGCCGGTAGTAGTCGCAATGCCGCTGCGTCCGCCCTTGGTCACCGCCATGAAATGATGCGGCTGGGCGGCGGATTTCACCGCCTCGGCGGCGATCCTGAGATTGCCGTCGGTGCCGTTCTTGAAGCCGACCGGGCAGGACAGGCCGGAAGCCAGTTCGCGGTGGATCTGGCTCTCGGTGGTGCGCGCGCCGATGGCGCCCCAGGCGACGAGGTCGGCAATGTATTGCGGCGTCGTCATGTCGAGAAATTCGGTGGCCGAGGGCAGGCCGAGATTGTTGACCGCCGACAGCACGTTGCGCGCCATCCGCAGCCCCTTGTCGATGTTGAAGCTGCCGTCGAGATCGGGGTCGTTGATAAGGCCCTTCCAGCCGACAGTCGTGCGCGGCTTTTCGAAATAGACCCGCATGACGATCTCCAACCGGTCGGACAGGGTCTCGCGCAGCGCCACTAGCCGGCTGGCATAGTCAACGGCCGCGACCGGGTCGTGGATCGAACACGGGCCGACGATGACAAGCAGCCGGTCGTCGGTGCCGTTCAAGATGGCATGGGTGGCGTTGCGTGATGCGCTCACGGTGCGCGTTGCCGTCAGCGTGCGCGGGATCTCCCGCATCACCTCGTCCGGCGTACTCAATTCTCGGATTTCCTTGACCCGAAGATCGTCTGTGGTGGTCAACACGGCTTTCTGCTCCTGTTTTTAGGAGACCTGCCGGCTGATACAAAAAAGCCGCCAGGTCTGGCGGCTGTTCGGACTTGTTGCTGCAATCTTCAGATCGAGCGCAATCCTCCCGCCGCCAGCGAGCTGCTAAAGTACCAATACGAGGCGGTCAGGTTGATCATGAGGCTCATATAGTCGATGCGGAGGCGCTTGTCACGTGGGGTATGCGGAGACAATTCGGGATGGGCCGAATCCTCGCGATTTCGTCATCCCTGGGCGGAGCAGGAGCGAAGCTCCGTCGCGGAGACCCTGGGATCCATACCGTGACCTGGGCCGTGGAGTGCGGCGGAGCAGAATTCTGGACCGTAGCAGCGCTCTGAAGTCGCGGCATGGATCCTCGGGTCTGCGCTGCGTCGCTACGCTCCTTGCTCCGCCCGTGGATGACGAAGTGCCGGCGGTTTCGCCAATCGCCAACACGTATAACGCGGAGCGGCTCATGCCGTCCATGGATCGAAGAGTTCAATTCCCAAGCCTTCGAAATGTTTCGTATTGCGCGTTGCCAAGGTGAGCTCGTGCGCAATCGCAGTGGCTGCGATCAGGCCGTCCATCGACGATAGACCACGACCGGCGCTTGCCAAAACCCATCAGGTCGCCCCAGGCCAAGGCAACCGCATCGTCCACCGGCAAAACCCGCTGTTCGAAGCGCTGGGGCCGGTCCCGGGCGAGCCATTCGGCCAGCGCCTCGCGTTTGCGGCCCTCATCCATCAGAGAGACGCCGCGCCGGATCTCGGCGATCGACACTACGCTGATGAAGGAGCGGTCCTCATCAAGCTCGTCCAGCCAGCCCAGGACACGTGCGACAGGCGCTGGCCTCGTCACCTCGGACAGGACATTCGTGTCGAGCAGCAGTCTCACCGCGGCAGGTCACGCGGTTCGTCGCGCTGACGTTCAAGGTCGAGATCGGCGCCGCGCAGCGGCGAGTCCAGCAGGAACTCGGCAAGCGTACCCTTGCGTGCGATCTTGCGCTGCCATTCCTCGGCCGAGACGACAACCACGCTTGGTTTGCCGTTCTTGGTGATCGTCTGCGGCGAGGACTGCGCGCGCTCGATGACCTCGGAGAGCCGGGCTTTTGCCCCGGAAACCGTCCAGTTGGTGCCTTTGGATGACGTTAGCATCGCATCCCTAGTGACTATCATGACTATCTGGGAATGGCGATGTTGCTGCAACAGGGTTTGAAGCTACTCCGGCGAGGTCCCCGCGACGTTCTGGTCATAGTCGACCAGCGAGCCGGTCATGACGCCGGATTGCGGGCTGGCCATGTAGCTGATCAGCCGCGCCAACTGATCCGGCTTCACCAGTTGGCCCATGGGCTGGCCGGCCTCTGCCTTTGCCAGCCAGTCGTCGGAGGCACCGTGCCATTTCTTCTGCACGATGTCCTCGCCTTCGGTGTCCATCCAGCCCGGCAGCACGGCGTTGCAGCGGATGCGGTTGAAACGATAGGCGTTGGCGACGTTCTTGGTCAGCGTCGCCAGCGCGCCCTTGCTGGAGGAATAGGGCGCAAGGAACGACTGGCCGCAATGTGCCGACATCGACAGCACGTTGACGATCGAGCCCGGCGCCTTCTTGTCCAGGAGATGGGCCACCACGCCCTGCATCAGGAAGAACGGGCCGCGCACGTTGGTCTGGAAAATCTGGTCGAAGGTCTCCTCGGAGGTTTCGACCAGCGAACCGCGCGCGGACGTGGCGGCGGCGTTGACCAGCGCGTTGATGCTGCCGAAATGCGAGATCGCGGTTGCCACCGCGCGCTTGCAGTCCGCCACTTTCGAGACGTCGGCGCTGATGTAGATCGCATCGACGCCTGCCTTCTTGAAGTGGGCGACAGCCTTGTCGCCCTTCTCCTGCGAACGGCCGATGAGCGCCAGCGCCTTGCAGCCCTCGTCGGCCAGCGCTTCGGCGACCGCAAAGCCGATGCCTTGCGCGCCGCCGGTGACGATAGCGCGCGTGTTCGAATTGCGATCGGCGGATGTGCTCATCGCTCTGCTCCTGTGCCCTGGTTCCGGTTCTTACTTGTCGAGGCGGACGGTCTTGCCCGATGTCGCCGACTTCAGCGCGGCATCGGCCAGTTTTAGCGCAACGAGGCCGTCGGCGCCGCTCGGCGATGCCTTTTTGCCCGACGTCGCGGCGGCGATGAAGGCGGCGATCTCGATGGCGTAGGCGTCGAGATAGCGGGTCATGAAGAAATCGTGCAGCGGCGGGCGGGTATAGCCCTTCTCGTTGGCGACCTCTATCGACACCGGCCGCTGGTTTTCGGCGGCGACCATGCCCTTGGAACCATGCACCTCTATGCGTTGGTCGTAGCCATAGGTGGCGCGGCGCGAATTGGAGATGACGGCCTGCTTGCCGGACGCGGTTTCGAGGATGACGCTGACAGAGTCGAAATCGCCCGCTTCGCCGATCTTCTCGTCGACCAGAACCGAGGCATGGGCGCTGACCGCGACCACCTCTTCGCCGAGCAGGAAGCGCGCCATGTCGAAATCGTGGATTGTCATGTCGCGAAAGATGCCGCCCGAGCGCTTGATGTAGTCGACGGGCGGCGCACCTGGATCGCGCGAGGTGATGGTGACCATCTCGACCTTGCCGATGGCGCCGTCGTCGATCGCCTTGCGCACGGCGGCGAAATGCGGATCGAAGCGGCGGTTGAAACCGACCATCAGCGTCGCCTTGGCCTTGTCGACCACGGCCAGGCATTTCTCGACACGCTTGACGTCGAGGTCGATCGGCTTCTCGCAGAAGATCGCCTTGCCGGCCTTGGCGAAACGCTCGATCAGATCGGCATGGGTGTCGGTCGGCGTGCAGATGACCACGGCGTCGATGTCCTTGGCCTTCTCGATCGCGTCGATGGTGCGCACTTCGGCGCCATAGGCGGTTGCCAACTCGGTCGCCGCCTTTTCAAAAGCGTCGGCAACGGCCACCAGTCTGGCCTGCGGGTTGGAGCCGACGGCGCGGGCATGGACCTTGCCGATGCGGCCGGCACCGAGGAGGGCGAAACGAACAGTCATGGGGTATTTCCTCTAGGGGGATGGGTTCGAGAGAGTTGTGTCTCCACCTTCCTTTTGAGAAAGGTGGCAAGATAATTTTTCGAGCACGCCAGAAAACAGGATGACCATCCTGTTCAGGCCGCGAGTTCCGCCTCCCCGGTCTTGGCGCCGGTGATGTAGGAGACGATGTCGTTGCCGTCGGTGTTTTCCTTGCGCAGGTTGGCGACGATGCGGCCGCGCCGGAAGACGACGATGCGGTCGCACAGGTCGAACACCTGGCGCATGTTGTGGCTGATCAGGATCAGCGGCTCGCCATTGTCCTTCAGCGTGCGGATGATGTTCTCGACCTGCGCCGTCTCCTGCACGCCAAGGGCTGCCGTCGGCTCGTCCATGATGATCAGCTTGGAGGCGAAGGTCGCGGTCCGGGCGATCGCAACGCACTGGCGCTGGCCGCCCGACATGTGACGGATGGTGTTGGACAAATTGGGGATTTTCACTGCCGTGCGGATCAGCGCCGCCTCGGTCGCCTTGCGCATGTATTTGCGGTCGAGGATCGAGAACGGCCCGAGATTGAAAAGCACCTTTTCGCGGCCGAGGAACAGGTTCGACGGCACGTCGAGATCATCGGCCAGCGCCAGATTCTGGAACACGGTCTCGATGCCCGCCGTTCGCGCTTCGATCGGCCCGGCAAAATTCACTTCCCTGCCGTCGAACCAGATCTGGCCGCTGGTGCGTTGCTCGACGGCGGTGATCTGGCGCACGAAGGTGGATTTGCCGGCGCCATTGTCGCCCATGATGGCGACATGCTCGCCCTTGCGCAGCTCGAAATTCGCGCCTTCCAGCGCATGGACGCCGCCATAGCGTTTGGTCAGGTTTTCGGTCTTCAGGACGATGTCTGTCGTGGAGATATCTGGCATGGTCAAGCCCTCAATGCCCGCATGCGCTGGCGCCATTGGTCGAGAACGACCGCGCCGACGATGATCACGCCCTTGACCATCTCCTGATAGTAGGCGTCGAGGCGCAGGAAGGTGAAGCCGGAAATGATGACGCCGAAGATCAGCGAGCCGATCACGGTGCCGACGATCGAGCCGCGGCCGCCCGACAAAGAGACGCCGCCGATGACCGCCATGGCGATGGCGTCGAGCTCGTACATGACGCCCATGCCGGACTGTGCCGTCAGGTTCTTGGAGGATAGCACGACGGCGGCCAGCGCGGCGAGGATGCCGGCAATGACATAGACGAGGATCTTGTGGTTGGCGAGCTTGATGCCCGACATGCGCGCGGCATCCTCGTTGGAGCCGATGGCGTAGCAGTGCTTGCCGTAGCGTGTGTAGGTCATGATCAGCTGGAACAAC
The DNA here is from genome assembly GCF_030323245.1 of Mesorhizobium sp. C372A. Classification (NCBI taxonomy): domain Bacteria; kingdom Pseudomonadati; phylum Pseudomonadota; class Alphaproteobacteria; order Hyphomicrobiales; family Phyllobacteriaceae; genus Mesorhizobium; species Mesorhizobium sp. C372A. The sequence continues at coordinate 1,301,439 of NZ_CP100475.1, forward strand.
ACCGCCAGCGACAGGAAGATGATGACCGGCATCAGGCCCTTGCCGATACCAGCGAAACTTTCGGTCGGAAACGAGATCGGCTGACCCTTGGACCACCATTTGGCAATGCCGCGCGCGGTCACCATCATGCCGAGCGTGGCGATGAACGGCGGAATGCGCGTGTATGCAATCAAGGAGCCGTTGACGAGACCGGCGAGCAGACCGCAGCCGATGGCGACCAGCACCGGCACGATGACCGGCAGGTCGGTCCAGCCTTGCGCCAGGAACATCGCCTTGGGGTTGGGGTTACCGTTGACCGTCGCCACCTGGGCAAAACTCATGGCGATCATGGCGGTGGCGCCGACGATCGAGCCCGAGGACAAGTCGATGCCACCGCAAATGATCACCTGCGTGACGCCGATGGCGATGATGCCGACGATCGACACCTGCAGGATGATGATCTGCAGGCGGGCCTCATTGAAGATCCCGGCGACGTTGTCGCGCGTGTTGAACAGGAAGCTGTCGCCAAGAAAGATGCGGCCGATCATTTCGAAGATGACGACCAGAATGACCAGCGCCAGGAAGACGTTGAATTCGGCCGGCCATGTCCGCCTCTTCGCGTCATAGCTGACCCCGCCGACGCCATGAGATGTCTGTGACATGCCTTGTCCTCCGTGAGGCCGCATTTGCCCTTCCGCCCCTCAGGGCGGTGGGGGAAGCGGGAGCGGCGCGGTTGCGCCGCTCTCTTGTTTGTTTGTCGCAATTCCGGACGGAAAACCGCTTCACACTTTTTCCTGGAATTGCTTACGCGTGGGTTGCCGGCTCAGTTCTTCTTCAGGAACTTGTCGATGTTGGCCGGCGTAACCAGCTGGAAGGGCACGTAGACCTTGTGCTCGACCTTCTCGCCCTTGGCGAGCTTCAGTGCCGCGTCGAGCGCGCCGGCGCCCTGGCCGGCCGCATCCTGGAACACGGTGGCATCGAGGTCGCCGGCCTGCATGGCGGCAAGCGCGTCCTGCGTGGCGTCGACACCGCCGACGACGACCGTCTTCATGTCGATGTTGGCGGCCTTCATCGCCTGGATGGCGCCGATGGCGCTTTCGTCATTGTTGGCGATGACGCCGTCGAACGGCTTGCCGGTTGACAGCCAGTTGGTCATCAGGTTCTGCGCTTCGTCGCGGTTCCAGTTCGAAGTCTGCTTATCGATGATCTTGATGAAGCTGCACTCCGGCGTGGCGATCACCTCTTCGATGTCCTTGGTGCGCTGCACGGCGGCCTGGTTGGAAAGCTCGCCCACGATGACATAGACATTGGCTTCCTTCTTGCCGGCCTCGGTGAACAGGCGGCAGACTTCCTTGGTCTCGAGCGTGCCGGAATCGGCCTCGTTCGACGCGACGAAGGCCTGGTTGTCCGGCAGCGTGTCGACATTGACCGGCTGGCGGTTGACATAGACCAACGGGATCTTGGCGGCTGCGGCGGCGTCCGACATCGCCTGCGTGGCCGAGGTATCGACCGGGTTGACGATGATGGCGTCGACGCCCGAGGCGGCGAAGTTCTTGATCTGGTCGAGCTGCTTGGCGACGTCGTTCTGCGCGTCCTCGACCTGCAGTTCCACGCCGCTCATGCCCTTGGCCTGCTCGATCATGCCGTTGCGCAGCACGGTGAGGAAGTTGTCGTCGAACTTGGCCATCGACACGCCGACCTTGGCGGCAAAAGCGGACGAACTCATCAGCGCCGCAAAGGCGACGCCCAAAATCAGTTTCTTCATTGTGTTTCTCCTCCACATTGGTGTCCGGCTGCACCGATCTACCCGGAATCCCCGATAGCCCGAGGAATCTCTCCCTGATGCCTTCCTGTTCCGTATGGCGTTTTGTCCAAGCGATGGAACGCCATGCTCCCAGTTTGAAACAGATGTTCCGGAACGAAAGAACCAAAATACCAATCTGATGAAATATTTATTCCATTTTTTCGCGAGACGTCAAGAGCGATTCCTAAGTCGGAAAGCGGATTTTCGGTCGCCTCGCCGCAATTTCACGTCGAATCAAGGCCGGCAGCGGCACAGGCCGTGTCTGAAGGCAGACTCTGATAGATTCTATCATCGCCGGAGAGCCCGCGCCGAACGGGTCGGCGCGGCAACGCGTTAGATATTTTCCGGCAGATATATGTCGAAGGGCAGAAAGGTCTGGCCCGGCGCGTTGGCGGCGCCGGCCTCGATGGAATGCGCCATCAGGTCGACAAGCTCGCGGCACAAGGCGGCGAGCGGCGTCGAGATCACCATGGTCAGGATGTTGTCGGCGAGTGCCGCGCGCGATTCGGCGTTGATCTCGTTGCAGACGACCACCGGCATGCTTGCGGGCTTCGCAGCCCGCAGCGCCGAGACCGCGCCTTCCATGCCGCCGCCGGCGACATAGCAGCCGGCAAGATCCGGATACCGCACCAGGAGATCGATCATCGCATCGTGGGTGACCTGGTTAGCTTCCAGATTGACCAGCGTTTCCATCACCGTGAAGTCCGGCGCATGTTCGCGGAAGAAGGAGCGAAATCCGATCTCGCGCAGTTCATGGCCGTGGAAGCGATGACTGCCGACGAAAAGGGCGACCTTGCCGGGGTTCTTTGCCGCCCTGGCGATCATCCAGGCCGCGGTGCGACCGACCTTGCGATTGTCGAGGCCGACATATCCCTCACGGATGCCAGCGGCAAAGTCGGACAGCAGCGAGAAGACAGGTTGCCCCCTCGCTTTCAGCGACTCCACGACCGCCGTCAGCGTCGGATGGTCCGGACCGACAACGGCGATTGCTCTGGATTTCGCTGCCAGCTTGCGCATCTGGGCGGCGATCTCGTCGGCGGCAAGCGAGGTGGCGAAATCGATGGTGGCGACGCCGCGGAAGCGCTGCGATTGCGACACCGCCATTTCTAGCTCCCTCGCGAAATCGCCGTAAAAAACATCATTGCCCCGCAGCAGCAGAAAGCCGAGGCGGTATTCCGGCAATTCCTGGCGCATGCGCCGCTTGATCAGCCCGGCGGCGTGGTAGCCGATGCCGGTCGCCGCCTCATAGACGCGGCGCGCGGTTTCCTCGCGCACCGGCAGCCGGTTGTTCAGCACCCTGTCGACAGTGGCGACGCTAACGCCGGAGATGCGCGCCAGATCGGTGATGGTTGGCCGTTTTGCCATGACTGTCCCGCATGAGTGCCTGCAACTGCTTACATCGTTCTGATGGAAAATGATAGAAACTATCTTTGTGATATTGAGACTATCACCGCATGGCGCTATTTTGCGCTCGGACACAAGCGCCTGTAATGGACATATCCGTCCTGACGGATGCTGTGGCCGACGGAGGCAGCCCCTATGGAAGCGACACTATCCACACTACCGTTTCGGCGCGACTACAGCCTGATGGGCCGCGATTCCAAGCTCGCCGTCGAGACCGGGCTGGCGGCGGCCGAGTGGTATCACACCGATATTCCGCGCAAGCAGATGAAGGAGCTGATGCAGCGCTCCGACGGGCCGGCGATCCGCGACACCGCGATCTGGCTGGCCGCGCTGATCCTGAGTGCCGCCGGCGGCGCCTGGTTCTGGGGCAGCTGGTGGTGCGTGCCGTTCTTCTTCGTCTATGGCGTGCTCTACGGCTCCTCCACCGACTCACGCTGGCACGAATGCGGCCACGGCACCGCCTTCCGCACCCAGTGGATGAACGACGCGGTTTACCAGATCGCCTGCTTCATGATCATGCGCAATCCGGTGACCTGGCGCTGGAGCCACACCCGCCACCACACCGACACCATCATCGTCGGCCGCGACCCGGAAATCTCCGTCATGCGGCCGCCGGATCTGTTCCGGGTCGCGCTTGGCTTTATCGGCGTGCTGGATGCCTGGCATGCGATGTCGGACATGCTGCGCAATGCCGCCGGCAATATCAGCGCGGCGGAAAAGACTTTTATCCCCGAACAGGAGCAGCCTAAGGCCATTCGCATCGCCCGCATCTGGACGGCGATCTATGCCGTGACGATCGCGCTGGCGCTTTATTTCGGTTCATGGCTGCCGCTGATGCTGGTCGGGCTGCCCCGGCTCTACGGCGCCTGGCATCATGTCATGGTTGGCCTGCTGCAGCATGGCGGGCTGGCGGAAAATGTCATCGACCACCGGCTGAACAGCCGCACCGTCTACATGAACCCGGTCAGCCGCTTCATCTACTGGAACATGAACTATCACGTCGAACACCACATGTTCCCGATGGTGCCCTATCATGCACTGCCTAAACTGCATGCGCTGATCAAGCACGATCTGCCGGCGCCGACGCCGTCGATCCTGGCCGGCTATCGTGAGATGATCCCGGCCTTTTTGCGCCAGCTGCGCAACGAGGACTATTTCCTCAAGCGCGAACTGCCGCCAACGGCGCGGCCCTATCGCGAGGAACTCCACAACGACGCCGTCGCCGCCGCGGCGGAATGATCGCGCGATTAAGCTTTTGTTTCGACGCAACTCCGAACGGAAAACCGCAACGCACTTTTCCTGGAATTGCTTTTGGGAGGAACACATGAGCGACTGGATCGAAGCCTGTGCTGCCGGCGACATCGACGAAGAAGATGTGATGCGCTTCGACCATGGCGGCCGCACCTTCGCCATCTATCGCAGCCCTGACGACGATTATTTCGCCACGGATGGCCTGTGCACGCACGAAAAGGTGCATCTGGCCGACGGGCTGGTGATGGACGACATCATCGAGTGCCCCAAGCATAATGGCCGCTTCAATTACAAGACGGGGGCGGCACGCGGCGCGCCGGTTTGCGTCAATCTCGCCACCTATCCGGTAAAGGTCGAGGCCGGCAAAGTGCTGATCCAGATCGGATAGGACCATGCAGGCGGGAATGGTCATCATTGGCGCCGGCGAGTGCGGCGGGCGGGCAGCGCTGACACTGCGCGAACTGGGCTATGACGGGCCGGTGACGCTGGTGGGTGACGAACCCCATCTGCCCTATGAGCGGCCGCCCCTGTCCAAGGACGCAATGACGAGCGACGCGGCCGAGATCAAGACGATCGCCAGCGACGAAATTCTGGCCGAGAAATCGATCCGGCATATCCATTCCGTTCAAGCGGTGGCGATCGACCGCCCGGCGCATATGGTGCGGCTGTCGGACGGTTCGGCCCTGCCCTACGACAAGCTGCTGCTGGCGACCGGCTCGACACCGCGCAAGCTGCCGATGCCGGGATTGGGGTCGCGCTGCGTCTACCTCCGCACCTTTGCCGACGCGCTGGCCATTCGCGCCCACCTCAGCCCGGCAAACCGCATCGCCATCATTGGTGGTGGCTTTATCGGCCTGGAGCTCGCCGCTTCGGCGCGCAAGCTCGGGGCCAGCGTCACGGTCATTGAGGCGCAGCCGCGCATCCTCATGCGTGGCGTGCCGGCGGAGATCGCTGAAATCATCCATCAGGCGCATGAGGCCGAAGGCGTCACCGTGCTCACCGGTCAGGGCATCGCTGATATCGCCGACGACGGCGCTGAGGTGCACATCATGCTCGCCGATGGGCAGGACATCGTCGCCGATCTCGCCGTCATCGGCATCGGCGCCGTGCCGGTGACCGGGCTTGCCGCGGAAGCGGGCCTGACCGTCGATAACGGCATCGCCGTCAATGGCGAACTCCAAACAATCGATCCCGACATCTTCGCCGCCGGCGATTGCTGCTCGTTTCCGCTCGCTGTCTATGCTGGCCGGCGGGTGCGGCTGGAAGCTTGGCGCAATGCGCAGGAACAGGGTGCGCTGGCCGCGAAGAACATGTTGGGCGCTCGCGAAGCGCATGCCGCGGTGCCATGGTTCTGGTCGGATCAGTATGGTTTGTCGCTGCAGATCGCCGGCCTTTCGGACGAGGGCAAAAGCACGGTCCGCCGCGATCTCGGCGACGGTGCTTTTATTCTGTTTCATCTGGCCGAGGATGGCAGGCTGGTGGCGGCGAGCGGCCTCGGTACGGGCAATGCCGTGGCGCGCGACATCAGGCTGGCCGAGATGCTGATCGCGAAACGGGCACAGCCGGCGCCGGAGGCGTTGGGGTCGCCGGATGTGAAGCTGAAGTCGTTGCTGGCAGCGTAAGTTTTACCCTTCCCCTTGTGGGGAGGGTCGCTGCGAAGCAGCGGGGCGGGGGTGCGGCACCGACCCCCACCCGGATCTTTGGTCCGACCTCCCCACAAGGGGGAGGTAAAGGGCCCCAGCCCTAAAACAGTGCCTTCAGCTCGTCCAGCTTGTCGTTGACCAGCCAGCCGTAATAATTCTCTTCCGGCAGCTTGACCGTCTCACCCGCGGCGCGGCGCTTGTCGTTCTCAGCCTTCAGCGCATAGGCGCGCTGCTCGGGATTGCCGACATTGTAGAGCGTGGCGGTCAGCCCCGGATTGCCTGAGATGTCGAAGCCGGCAATGTTTTTGTAGGCGTCGACCGATTTTCTGATCGTCGCTGCGACGTAGGGCAATGTCAGATCCGGATCCATGATCGTCTTGTAGACCCCATTGGGGTCGCCGACATCGAGTTCGGGCAGCCCCGAAACCTTATGCACGAGATCGGTCATCTGCAGCGCGGTCAGCGGGTTGAGCTGGCCGAGGCCAAAGGTCTGGCCGGCATAATAGGGCTGGAAGAAGGTGGCGCCGAAGCGGTCGTTGGGAAAGCTGGTGCCGTCGACGGTCTTGCCGCGGAAGGATCGGTTCCACACCTGCTCGCGGCATTCCCACAGGTCGTAGCTGTCCGACATCGTGCATTTCTTGAATTCCGGCCGCTGCACGAAATCGGTGATGTCCTCGCCGTCATAGGCGAAGGACAGCTTGCTGGAGAGGTAGGAGATCGCCTTGACGTAGTAGGTCTGCAGCCGGTCGTAGGCGTCGACATTGTAGGTGTGCTCGCCGACGATGGCGCCGACGATGTGCAAAGGATTGATGCCGTAGGCAGCGGCGGCCTTCCTGATCTTGGCGCGCAGTTCGGCGTCGTTCTGAAGCAAGGCGTAGACCTTGCGGTATTTGGCTTGGAAAGTGGTGTTGGTCGCCTGGGTGCGGCGGCTCGAGGCGCCCGGTATGTCAGGTTGCACGGCATTGCGGTTGCCCGCCGGCACCAATGTCGCCGCGTCAGCCGCGAACAGCGTCGCCGCCAGCGTCAAGCCGAGAATGAGCAGGATCAGTTTTTTCATGCGCCGCCGCCTAGAGAATTGCCGCGCAAACTAGGTAAAGCTCCCGGTCGAGTCGAGAGCGCCCCTGCAGCCGGCAAGACGAAAGGTGGTCCGATGATACCATCCGGCCACACATCAACCTGTTAGCCGGATTGTTGCCTAAGCATCGGCCCAAAGATCGAAACCGATTTTTGGAAAGTCCGATACGTCGATTCAATACTGCTAGAGCGACCTTTGCGCGTCCAAAGGACGCGCGGCGCTCTAATACCGGCGCCGGATGAACCGGCGCCCTCGTTTAAAGGATGAATCGCGACAAATCTGTGTTTCGCGAGAGGTCGCCGACATGCTTTTCCACATAGGCGGCATCGATGGCGACGCTGGTGCCGTTGCGGTCCGGCGCGTCGTAGGAGATCTCGTCCAACACACGCTCCATCACCGTCTGCAGGCGTCTCGCTCCGATGTTTTCGACGCTGGCGTTGAGGTCGACGGCAATGCCGGCCAGCGAATCGATGGCGTCGTCGGTGAAGGTGAGATCGACGCCTTCGGTCTTCATCAGTGCGATATACTGCTTGATCAGGCTTGCCTCGGTCTCGGTGAGGATGCGAATGAAATCGTCCTTCTCCAGCGCCCGCAACTCGACACGGATCGGCAGGCGGCCCTGCAATTCCGGCAACAGGTCGGAGGGCTTGGAGACATGGAATGCGCCCGAGGCGATGAACAGTATGTGGTCGGTCTTCAACGGTCCGTATTTGGTCGCAACCGTCGTGCCTTCGATCAGCGGCAGCAGGTCGCGCTGCACGCCTTCGCGCGAGACGCCGGCGCCCATGCCACCTTCGCGCGAGGCGATCTTGTCGATCTCGTCGAGGAAGACGATGCCGTCATTTTCGGTCGCATCCAGCGCCCGGCGCACGACTTCGTCCTGGTCGAGCAGCTTGTCGGACTCGTCGTTGACCAGCAGCGCGTAGGATTCCTTGACCGTCGTCTTGCGCGCCTTGGTCTTCTTGCCACCCATCGCCTTCGACAGCATGTCGTTGATGTTGAGCACGCCGATATTAGCGCCCGGCATGCCGGGGATCTCGAAGCCGGGCATGCCGCCGGTGCCGGTGTCGGCAACTTCGATCTCGATCTCCTTGTCGTCGAGCTCGCCGTCGCGCAGCTTCTTGCGGAAGGAATCGCGGGTCGCCGGGCTCGCCGTCTTGCCGACCAGGGCTTCCAGCACGCGCTCCTCGGCATTGAGGTGCGCGCGCGCCTTCACGTCCTCGCGCATCTTCTCGCGCACCAAGCCGATGGCGATCTCGACCAGATCGCGGATGATCTGCTCGACATCGCGGCCGACATAGCCGACTTCGGTGAACTTGGTGGCCTCGACCTTGACGAAAGGCGCACCGGCGAGCCGCGCCAGGCGGCGCGAGATCTCGGTCTTGCCGACGCCGGTCGGGCCGATCATCAGGATGTTCTTCGGCATCACTTCTTCGCGCATCTGGCCTTCCAGCTGCTGGCGGCGCCAGCGGTTGCGCAAGGCAATGGCCACGGCGCGCTTGGCGTCCTTCTGGCCGATGATGAAGCGGTCGAGTTCCGAAACGATTTCACGGGGAGAGAAGGTGGTCATATCACTGAATTCCACTTTGCCACTGCTTGATGGACTCGAACGGATGCAGCAGCATGATCACGTTGAGCGTCAGATTGTCCCGGATGAGGTAGCCGACACCCAGTTCGAAGATGAGGGCGAGGCCGACGATGCTCCATATAGGTAGCTTTCTGGCCATCACAAACCCCAGCACCATGGCCAGCGTGTCGGACACCGAATTGATGATCGAGTCCCCATAGTAATCCAGCGAAATGGTGCCGGCGCGGTAGCGCTCGATGATGAACGGGCTGTTTTCCAGGAGTTCCCAGCCGCCCTCGATGACGACGGCGAAAGCCAGGCGCAGACCGATTGGCGAGCGCGGGAAGAGGACCCAGGCCAAGGCGTAGAACAGGAAGCCGTGGATGATGTGCGAGAACGTGTACCAGTCGGAAATATGCTGGGAATTCTCCGAACTGTTCACCACACCGTGCCAGAGTTTGACGTAACCGCAGGTGCAGATCGGCGTGCGGCCCATGCCGTAAAGCGCACCGGCCTGGAAGATGAGCAGAGCGAGCACGAGCAGAAGCCCCATCCGCCAGCTGTCTTCGTAGGCCGAGTAATTTTTGGCAGTGCCCGGTGTCGCCATCAACTCATTCCCCTTCTTCCGCGTCGCTCTCTTTGCCATCGACAGCCATCAGCACGGCGTCGCCATATCTAGAGTGCCTGCGATCAATGACGCGGAATCCGGCCTTTTCATAGGCGCGGATGGCGCGGCCATTGCCGGGATGCGGATCGATTATGACGCGCGGCGCGCCTTCCTCGAACAGTTGCTCGACGAATTGCCTGACGATCGCCGAGCCATGACCTTTGCCAACCAGGTCAGGCACGCCGATCGACAGGTCGATGCCGAGCGTGCCGAACGGCTGGTCGGCATAGGGATGGCCGTCTTCCAGATGCGGATCGTAGCTCTGCAGATAGGCGATCGGCCTGCCGTCGAGCTCGACGATCAGCGGCTCTACAGAAATAGAGTCGATGTGCTCCCCGATTTCGGCGATTTCCGTCTCCGGATCGTCCCACCATTCGGCGACATGCGGCTCGGCCAGCCAGCCGGCGATCATCGGCAGGTCTTTTTCGGTAACCGGTCGAAAATCATAGAGCACCGGCGGGTTAGCCGGCATCGAGCGTTTCGACAACAAAGTTGTTGTTGGTGTAGACGCAAATGTCGGAGGCGATCTGCATCGCCTTGCGGGCGATCTCCTCGGCATCCTTGTCGCTATCCATCAGCGCGCGGGCAGCGGCCAGCGCATAGTTGCCGCCGGAACCGATGGCCATGACGCCGAATTCGGGCTCCAGCACGTCGCCGGTGCCGGTGAGCGCCAGCGAAACCGACTTGTCGGCCACCAGCATCATCGCTTCCAGCCGGCGCAGATAACGGTCGGTGCGCCAGTCCTTGGCGAGCTCGACGCAGGCGCGCGTCAACTGGTCGGGATATTGTTCGAGCTTGGCTTCCAGCCGCTCCAGAAGGGTGAAAGCATCCGCCGTGGCGCCGGCGAAACCCGCAATGACATTGCCGCCTTTGCCGATGCGGCGCACCTTTTTGGCATTGCCTTTCATGATGGTCTGGCCAAGGCTGACCTGGCCGTCGCCGGCGATCACCACCTTGTTGCCCTTGCGCACCGTCACGATGGTCGTGGCGTGCATGCTCAGTTCATTCGACATTTTTAGCTCCGATTCGCGCGATCCCGATAAGGCGATTGGCGCGCGGTAGAGTGATTTCGATCGGCCATATGTATGCATGGGGCGGGTGATTGCAAACGGCGTCCGCCATGGCCGGTGGCTGTCCGCATCGCAACTGGCAATCGCCGGATCATGCTGCTAGAAGGCTTTCGTTTTCAAGCAAATGACAGCTTGGAACCCCGTCTTGAGTTTCGAACCCCTCAGCCAAGGACAAGGTAATGGCGTCCCGTTCCGCCGAAGTCAGCCGCAAGACCAAGGAAACCGAGATCAGCGTCTCGGTCCATGTCGACGGCACCGGAAAATCCGACATGTCGAGCGGCGTCGGCTTCTTCGACCACATGCTGGACCAGCTGTCGCGCCACTCGCTGATCGACATCACGGTGAAGGCCAAGGGCGACCTGCACATTGACGACCACCACACGGTCGAGGACACCGGCATTGCGATCGGCCAGGCGCTGGCCAAGGCGCTGGGCGAGCGGCGCGGCATCATGCGCTACGCCTCTGTCGACCTTGCCATGGACGAGACGCTGACGCGGGCCGCGATCGACGTGTCGGGCCGTCCGTTCCTGGTCTGGAATGTCGCCTTCTCGTCGCCCAAGATCGGCACGTTCGACACCGAACTGGTGCGTGAATTCTTCCAGGCGCTGGCGCAGAATGCCGGTATCACGCTGCATGTCACCAACCATTATGGCGCCAACAATCACCATATTGCCGAAACCTGCTTCAAGGCGGTGGCGCGCGCGCTGCGTTTCGCACTGGAGCGCGACCCGCGCCAGCCGGAAGCGGTTCCCTCCACCAAGGGATCTCTGAAAGGGTAGGCTGATGGCCATCTATGTCGTGATGGAACCGCCAGGCCGCACCGAGGCGGCCGACGCAACCGTTTTGGTCCGCGACGGTTTTTCCTGGCTGGCTTTCCTGGTGGCGCCGCTGTGGCTCGCCTGGCACAGGCTGTGGATCGAGGCCGCGCTCGCCTTCGTCGCCATGGGGCTCATCTCGGTGCTCGGCCAATGGCTGGGACTGGACTGGGCCGGCTCCGCACTGTCTTTACTGGTCTCGCTCTATATCGGGCTGGAAGGCCAAGGGCTGCGGATCGCAGCGCTGCGCTGCCGCGGCTGGCATGAATGGGGCGTCGTCGAAGCCGACAATCCTGACGATGCCGACATCCGCCAGACACTGGACGCCGAGGCGCTTGCCGACGAGCCGGCGCCGCTGCCGCGCATCGTGCCGGACGCCAGCCTGGCCCGGCCGACGCAGACCGGGCTGACGCTGGGCCTGAGCCATACGCCGGGAAAGGCCTGAGATGCGGGTTGCCATCATCGATTACGGGTCGGGCAATCTGCGCTCGGCCACCAAGGCCTTCGAGCGCGCCGCGCATGAAGCCGGCATTGCCGCTGCCATCGAGCTGACCGCCGACGCCGAGCGGGTGCGCAGCGCCGACCGCATCGTTTTGCCCGGCGTCGGCGCCTATGCCGATTGCGCGGCGGGCCTGCGCGGCGTCGCCGGCATGTGGGAAGCGGTGGAAGAGGTAGCGATCGCCAAGGCGCGGCCGTTCCTCGGCATCTGCGTCGGCATGCAGCTGATGTCGGAGCGCGGCCTGGAAAAGACCGTGACCAAGGGCTTCGGCTGGATTGCCGGCGACGTCAAGGAGATCACGCCCGCCGATCCGGCACTGAAGATCCCGCAAATCGGCTGGAACACCATCGATCTGGAGCGCAAGCACCCGCTGTTTTCGGGTATTGCGACCGGGCCCAAGGGTCTGCACGCCTATTTCGTTCATTCCTACCATCTCGACGCGACAAGGCCGGACGAAGTGCTGGCCGTCGCCGATTATGGCGGCCCGGTAACGGCGGCGGTCGCGCGCGGTAACCTTGCCGGCATGCAATTCCATCCGGAAAAGAGCCAGGCGCTCGGCCTGGCACTGATCACCAACTTCCTGCGCTGGAGGCCTTGAGATGAGCAAGAAGGGCTACTGGATGGCGATGGTCGATGTGACCGATCCGGAAAACTATCCGAAATACATCGCCGCCAACAAAGCGGCGTTCGACAAATACGGCGCGAAATTCCTGACGCGAGGCGGTCAGTCGTCAAGCCCGGAAGGGCCATCCGGCAATCGCCATGTGATCGTCGAGTTCGAAAGCTACGAGGTCGCGCTGGCTTGCTTCCATTCCCCCGAATACCAGGCAGCGCTGAAATTCCGGCGCGCTTATTCGACCTCGCATTTCGCCATTGTGGAAGGGGTCTGAACGGTGATCCTGTTTCCGGCCATCGACCTCAAGGACGGCAAGTGCGTGCGGCTGAAGCACGGCGATATGGCGACCGCGACCATCTACAATGACGACCCTGCGGCCCAGGCCAAGGCCTTCGAAGAGCAAGGGTTTGAATGGCTGCATGTCGTCGACCTCAACGGCGCCTTCAAGGGCCAGAGCGTCAACAGCGCGGCGGTCGGCGCCATCCTCAAGGCGACGAAAAACCCGGTGCAGCTCGGCGGCGGCATCCGCACGCTGGCGCAGATCGAGGACTGGCTCGACCGCGGGCTGGCCCGCGTCATCCTCGGCACGGTGGCGGTGCGCGATCCCGACCTGGTCCGGGAAGCCTGCAAGGAATTTCCTGGAAAGATCGCCGTGGGCATCGACGCCAAGGGCGGCAAGGTGGCGGTCGAAGGCTGGGCCGAGGCCTCCAGCCTCGGCGTCATCGAACTGGCGCAGAAATTCGAAGGCGCCGGCGTTGCCGCCATCATCTACACCGACATCGACCGCGACGGCGTTCTGACCGGCATCAACTGGGACGCCACGATCGATCTCGCCGACGCGGTGTCGATCCCGGTCATCGCCTCGGGCGGGCTGGCCTCGATCGCCGACATCGTGCGCATGACCATGCCCGACGCAAAGAAACTCGAAGGCGCCATCTCCGGTCGCGCGCTCTATGACGGGCGCATCGACCCGGCCGAGGCGCTTGCGGTGCTGCAGGGCAAGGCGATGGAGACCCGGCCGTGAAAATCTCCATCATCCTGGCCTCCTATGACAGCGGCCACTATCACGGCGGCATGGGCCGAGGCCCGGATGCACTCATCGCCGGCGGGCTTGTCGACGCGCTGACGCTCTCCGGGCATGACGTCGTCGTCACCGATATCGGCAGGGTTGGCGACGAACAGCAGCGCGAGATCGCCACCGGCTTTGCCGTGTGCGGTGCCCTCTCCGGCGAGGTCCGCATCGCCATAGACCGCGGCCGGTTTCCCATCGTGCTGGCGGGCAATTGCCTGACATCGGCCGGTGCGGTTGCCGGCGAGGATGCCGATGCGATCATCTGGGCCGACCAGCATGGCGATCTCAACACGCCGGAGACGTCCATCTTCGGCTTTCTCGACGGCATGGCGCTGGCCACGGTTCTCGGCCTGTGCTGGAAGCCGATGGCCTCGGCCATCCCCGGCTTCAGGCCGATCGATCCGGCGCGCTGCGTGCTGGTCAACGCGCGCGATCTCGATCCGGCCGAAACGGAGCTGTTGAAGACGTTGCCGGTCATCCGCACCGAATGCCCGGACTGGGCGACGGCGAGCGGCAGGCTGAAGGCGCCGGATGCGAAGCGGGTGCACCTGCATCTCGATCTCGACGTGCACGACCCCGGGGCGCTGCAGGCCAACCGCTACACCACGCCCGGCGGCCCGGAGCCGAAACAGCTGCGCCAGGCTGTCTGCGGCATGGCCGGCCTGCTGCCGATTTCCGGCATCACCATTTCCGCCTACGATCCGGCGTTCGATGCGCAGGCCGAGGTTCCGCCGCTGGTCGGCGAACTGCTCAGCGAGTTGCTGGCGACGATGGAGAAGGGCTGATGCTGAAGGCCCGAGTCATCCCTTGCCTCGACGTCAAGAACGGCCGCGTCGTCAAGGGCGTCAATTTCGTCGACCTCATCGATGCCGGTGATCCGGTCGAGGCGGCCAAAGCCTATGACGCGGCCGGCGCTGACGAGCTTTGCTTTCTCGATATCACCGCGTCGTCCGACAACCGTGAAACCATCTTCGACGTCGTCGCCCGCACCGCCGAACAATGCTTCATGCCGCTGACCGTCGGCGGCGGCGTGCGCCAGGTGGCCGATATTCGCAAACTGTTGCTGGCCGGCGCCGACAAGGTGTCGATCAACACTGCGGCGGTGAAGAACCCCGATTTCGTCGCGGAAGCCGCCGACAAGTTCGGCAACCAGTGCATTGTCGTCGCCATCGACGCCAAGAAGGTGTCGGCACCCAATGAAGCCGACCGCTGGGAGATCTTCACCCATGGCGGCCGTGAAAAGACCGGCATCGATGCGGTCGAGTTTGCGCGAAAAATGGTCGATCGCGGCGCCGGCGAGATTCTTTTGACCTCGATGGACCGTGACGGCACCAAGGCCGGTTACGACATTGCGCTGACCCGCGCGATAGCGGATGCGGTGCGCGCGCCGGTGATCGCGTCGGGCGGCGTCGGCACGCTCGATCATCTGGTCGAGGGCATTCGCGACGGCCATGCCGGCGCCGTGCTCGCCGCCTCGATCTTCCATTTCGGCACTTACACGATTACGGAAGCCAAGGCGCATATGGCCGAGGCCGGGCTGCCGATGCGGCTGGACTATCCGGTTCAATCCACTCCACAAAGGCTGTAGGCTGCGCCATGGCTGAATTTTCGCTGTCCGATCTGGAAACGATCATTGGCGAACGCGCCCGTTCCGGCGACCCGGACTCGTGGACGGCAAAACTGTTCGCCAAAGGCATCGACAAGGCGGCGCAGAAGCTTGGTGAAGAGGCAGTCGAGACCGTCATTGCCGCCGTCAAGGGCGACGAGAAAGCCCTCGTTTCCGAAAGTGCCGATCTCATATATCATTGGCTCGTCGTGCTTGGCATGGCCGGCGTTTCGCTGGGCGAGGTGCTGAAGGAGCTTGAGGGCCGCACCGGCCGTTCGGGCGTCACTGAAAAGGCATCCCGGCCGAAAGGCTGACCGCTAGAGCCGGATGATTTCGGGCCGAGGCCTTAAATCTGAATCCGTCTCTAAATTGATAGAGGGAGCATGATGTCGCCCGAAAACCGCTTCACACTTTTCGGCCTCATGCTCTAGAGGGCAGGAAACTCGATGGACCAGCTCGCTCCGACCGAGAAATATTCCCCCTATCGTTTCTTCTCGGCCGAGCAATGGTCGAACTTCCGCGCCGACACGCCGATGACGCTGGGCGAAGACGAGATCAACCGTCTGCGCTCACTGAACGATCCGGTCGACCTGGAAGAAGTCAAGCGCATCTATCTGTCGCTCTCGCGGCTGCTTTCGGCGCATGTCGAGGCCAGCCAGTTGCTGTTTCGCCAGCGCCAGGCCTTCTTCAACGCGCTGGATGTGGTCAAGACACCGTTCATCATCGGCATTGCCGGTTCGGTTGCGGTCGGCAAATCGACCACGGCGCGCGTGCTGAAGGAGCTTCTGGCGCGCTGGCCGTCGAGCCCCAAGGTCGATCTCATCACCACCGACGGTTTTCTCTTACCCAACAAGGTGTTGCGACGCGACAATCTGATGGAGCGCAAGGGCTTTCCCGACAGCTACGATGTCGGTGCGCTGCTGCGTTTCCTCTCGGGCATCAAGTCGGCGCAGCGCAATGTCCGCGCGCCCGTCTATTCGCATTTGACCTATGACGTCATTCCCGGCGAGTTCGTCACCATCGACCGGCCAGACATTCTGATCTTCGAAGGCATCAACGTTCTGCAACCCGGCAAATTGCCGAAGGACGGCAAGATCGTGCCGTTCCTGTCGGATTTCTTCGATTTCGCCATTTATATAGATGCCGACGAGAAGCTGATCCACCAATGGTACATCGCCCGCTTCATGCGCCTGCGCGAGACGGCCTTCCGCAATCCGGACTCCTTCTTCCACCGCTATTCGCAGCTTTCGGAAGACGCCGCGCGCGCCATTGCGGAAGGCTTGTGGGCCAACATCAACCTGAAAAACCTGCGCGAGAACATCGTGCCGACACGGGCGCGGGCCAACCTCATCCTGCGCAAGGGCGCCAATCATCTGGTCGAGGAAGTGGCGCTCAGGAAACTGTGACCGCCGCCTCCGGGCTGGTCGCGATATCGGCCGATTGCGTATCCTGCGCCGGTCGCCGGACATAGCGCCGGTCGGCCGGGACGAGTTTGCGCGCCGCGACATAGACAATCACCGAGACAGCAGCTGCGGCATAGCCGTCGATTGCATAGTGCCACGCCAGATAAACCGAGCTGACGGCAACAAAGGCCACGTAGACAAACGCTACAGCGCCGAGACGGCGATTGTACTCCCATGCAAAAAGTGCGTTGAGCATCGCCAAGCCGACATGCACGCTGGGAAAGGCCGAAATGCCTGACGCGAAACCGGTCTGCCTGGCCTCATGAAGCCTCCACAAATATTGCTGGTAGGAAACAGCGGAATTGGAGGATTCGGCGCCGCGGGCCAGGAATGCGAGCTGTTCGCCAAACCGCGCCGTGTCGCCCGTGACCATCCCGTAAAACGCCGGACCAGCCGACAGGAACAGTCCAGCCAATATGTTGCCGACGACGATCCAAACCACCATGAAGCAGATGACATAGCGCGTTCGAACCGACGCCGTCCGGGGCGATGTCGCGACGAAGAACAAGGCGCCAAAATTGAGGACAAACCAGAATACGTTGTAATTCCACTCGATGGCAGCCCGCACGAAATCGTTTTTGGCCACCAGATAGAGCCAGCGCCACGGATCGGCGCCGAAATGCAGGAACGCATCGATGTCGGCATGCAGCACGTCAAATGGAAAGCCGTCCTGCCAGACCGGCAGTCCGTTCTTCACCGAGGTGAATGTGCCTTGAAAGATCATGAGCGCCATGAGGAGGCATAGACCCGAGAGCGAATATGCCAGCCGCGATGTCGAGAACACATATTTCGCCGCCAGACGGCGCCTGATGTCGGTGCGATGTATAAGCAGGCTTATGTCAACAATAATGGCGAAGGTCGGCAGCATCAGGCCGTTCAACAATATCCACCGCCCGAAATATATCGAATACGCGCTGCGGTCGGCCGCGCCTATTGCATACAGAAAAACCAGTCCGGCCAATGTGTAGACGACGATGAACAGATAAACGCCTGAATCCCGGCGAATCAGCGGGATCGCTTGTTTGATGACTGCCCACAACTGACGGAAAACCACACTGCTCTTTGTCATTGTCCCGAGCCGACGTTGCAATGCCCGGGCACTTTATAAGGAAAATCTGTAGAATCGGTTAGTGCTGTGCGAGGACGCGCTCGCTCAAGAAAGTGTCGTCATTCGCCAGCCCCAATTTGCCACAGCCCCACCAGATGGCGAGCGCCGCGGCAATGCCGACAATTCCGTCCACGGCATAGTGCCACCCGAGGTGAATCGAGCCGAAGAACAACAAGACGCCAAAGGCCAGCATGGCGTGACCGAACCTGCGATCAATTGAGTACGCGACAGCCACAAACAGCGCCGCCTGCGCGTTGTGCATGCTGGGCATGGCCGAAATGCCACCGGGCAAATCGACACGGCCAGTATAGACCTCCCAAAGAAAATCCTGTGTCAAGGATGACGACAGCGGATAGATCGAGGCAACCTCGTCGAGATAGCGCATCAGATCGGCATATGGCGAGGGTGCGCCCGGCACCATTTCCGCAAAGTAACAAGGTCCTGCCGAGGAGAACAACGTTGCTATGACCAGGCCGATCAGGATCCACGAAATGACCGTCGCCCGCCAGTAGCGAAGGCGGATCCGCTCAGGCACGCGCGGACTGACAAGCAACCCCACCCAGAACAAGAACACCAGCAGCATCCACAGAGTGTACACTATGTCCAACAGGCGAGTTACCCAAGGCATGCCGACGACCGGCTGAATGATTTGCCACGCCTGATTCCCACCCAGGAGATTTGCATCCCAGTGGGAGAAAGTTTCGTCCCACTGGAAGGGGGCGACAATCGGAATCATCATTTTGTTGTAGAGGAATGCCGCCATGAAGAGAGCCAACACGACGCTAGCGCAGAAACCCCGCGCAAGGGTATTCGACATGCCTCCGAGGGAAGCGACCGCGATGCTGACTGGTGACCCATGGCGACCCTGAACGAGCGCGCAGGAACCAACCACGGCAACAAGGATAGAGCCCAGCAAAGGCAAAAAGCGCACAATTCGACCGGTATATTCAACAATATGGGGCAGGATCGAATCGCCCCTGATTGTCGCGATGAGAAAGGTCAACACGACAAATGCGAAGATCATTGCACTGCGGCGGCCCTCACGCGCGAGCCATGCGGGAAACCGGTCCACATGCGAAGGACTTTGCACGATTTCAGAGGAAGCCATAGGAACGGCCCCAATCTTTTTGAGAACATTCCTTTGTGTCGCACCTATACTTTAACAAACAGTAAGTCGAAGAATACCTCTACTGCTCCAGGGTACGGTTGACCCGCCGCAGCGTCAGATTGATCCTGCCGCCATTTTTCAGCAGCGCCGAGGTCGACGGGTAGATGCGGTCGACGCCATGGAAGCAGAGCCGGCCTTCGCCGCCGAGCACGACGACGTCGCCGCTTTTCAGGCGGAACGATTTGGTACCGCCGTCGCGTGTGGCCCCCCTGCCCGTCACTTGGCCGACCCGGAACAGGCAATCGTCGCCAAGTGACACCGAGACCACTGGGGCCGAGAAATCGGCTTCGTCGCGATCCTGGTGCAGACCCATTTTGGCGTCCTGCGTATAGAAATTGACCAGGCAGGCCTCCGGCGGATTCGGATAGGCGGCGACCTCCCGCCACAATTGCAGCAGCGCGTCCGGGATCGGCGGCCATGGCTCTCCGGTGAGTGGGTGCGTTGGCTGGTAGCGATAGCCCAGCTCCTTGTCAGTGACCCAGCCGAGCGTGCCGCAATTGGTCATGCGCACGCTCATCTCCTTGCCGGTCCGCGGCATCGCCGGCACGTACAGCGGCGCCCGCTGTACAATTGTCCTCACCTCTTCGACCAGCGCTTCCTGCGCCGCGCGGGACAGATAACCAGGCATGTGGCGGACGCCTTTGGGCAGAACGAGCATGACTTCGCCTCCGGTTGATACTGAAACCATGCCACCGCCAATCAGAAACGGCGACCCGAAAGCCACCGTTGTCGGCCTCCCTTTCTGTGGCAATGGTGAAACCTTGCGGCTGCGGCAGGGGAGGCCGCTTTATGCACGCAGTCGGCGCGGTCCTTAGTCGTTCTCTACCCGGCCGCGCAGCTTTTTGATCGTGCCGCGCCCTGCCTTGCTTTGCAGCCGCCGCTCCACCGAGCCTTTCGACGGCCTGGTCTTCTTGCGCGGCGGCGGCGGCGGTTCCGCGGCCTTGGCGACCAGCGCCGTCAGCCTTGCCCGGGCATCGGCCCGGTTCTGCTCCTGGGTGCGGAAGCGGCCAGCCTCGATGACGATGACGCCGTCCTTAGTGGCGCGCTGGCCGGCGAGCTTGATCGTGCGCGCGCGCACGCGTTCGGACAGGCCAGCCGCATTGGCGGCGTCGAAGCGCAATTGGACGGCGGTCGCCACCTTGTTGACGTTCTGGCCGCCGGGACCCGACGAGCGGATGAAATCCTCGTGCAGGTCGCCCGGATGGATTACGGCTTCGTCTGATATGATGATGTCGTCGATAGGCATGCCGCAGTCATGGCGCGGCGGACCAAAAAAGAAAAGGCCCGATCGAGATCGCGCCTTTCAAGGATGCTTCGGTGAAGACGCCTCGACTATTCCGCAGCTTCCTGCAGGCGGGGTGCTGCGCCGAGCACGACGGCATCGACATGGCTCTCGAATTTCTCGAAGTTGACGGCGAACATGCCGACCAATCGCGCTGCCTGCCGGTCATAGGCTGCCTTGTCGGCCCAGGTCGAACGCGGGTCGAGAATGGCGCTGTCGACGCCAGGCACAGCAACCGGCACCTCGAAGCCGAAATTGGCGTCGGTGCGGAAACCGGACGCCTTCAGCGAACCGTCAAGCGCTGCGGCCAGCAAGGCGCGCGTCGCCTTGATCGGCATGCGCTTGCCGGTGCCGTAGGCGCCGCCGGTCCAGCCGGTGTTGACCAGCCAGCAATCGGCGCCGTGGCGGGCGATCAGCTCGCGCAGCAGATTGCCGTATTCCTTGGGGTGGCGCGGCATGAACGGGGCGCCGAAGCAGGTCGAGAACGTCGCTTCCGGCTCGGTAACGCCCTTCTCGGTGCCGGCCACCTTGGCGGTGTAGCCGGAGAGGAAGTGGTACATCGCCTGCGCCGGGGTCAGCCGTGCGATCGGCGGCATGATGCCGAAGGCATCGGCGGTCAGCATGATGATGTTTTTCGGGTGGCTGGCCCGTCCGCTCTTCGAGGCATTGGGGATGAAATCCAGCGGATAGGCGCAGCGCGTGTTTTCGGTGAGCCGGCCGTCGTTGAAGTCCGGCACGCGGTCGGCGTCGAGCACGACATTTTCCAGCACCGTGCCGAAACGCTGCGTGGTGGCGAAAATCTCCGGCTCGGCCTCGGCCGACAGCCGGATCGTCTTGGCGTAGCAGCCGCCTTCGAAGTTGAAGATGCCGTGCGGTCCCCAGCCGTGCTCGTCGTCGCCGATGAGCGTACGTGACGGATCGGCCGACAGCGTCGTCTTGCCCGTCCCGGAAAGCCCGAAGAAGATCGCTGCGTCGCCGCCCGGGCCCTCATTGGCCGAGCAGTGCATCGGCATGACGCCCTTTTCCGGCAGCAGATAGTTGAGCATGGTGAACACCGATTTCTTCATCTCGCCGGCATAGGAAGTGCCGCCGATGAGCACGATCTTGCGGGTGAGATCGACCGCAATCACCGTTTCGGTGCGGCTGCCGTGGCGGGCCGGATCGGCGCGGAAGGACGGCAGGTCGATGATCGTCATCTCCGGCACGAAATCCTCGAGCTCGGCGGCCTGCGGGCGGATCAAAAGATTGCGGATGAACAGCGAGTGCCAGGCGAATTCGGTGATGACCCGCGTCGGCAGCTTCAGCTCGGCATCGGCGCCGCCGACGAGGTCCTGCACATAGAGATCGCTATTCGCGGCGTGGACAAGGAAATCGGCGAGCAGCATTTCGAACTGGCCCGCCGAAATCGCCTTGTTGTTGTCCCACCAGACATGGGGCTCGGTGGCGCCATCGCGGACGACAAACTTGTCCTTGGGCGAGCGGCCAGTGTGCTGGCCGGTCTCGGCAAGCAGCGCGCCGCCGGCGGTCAACCGGGCCTCGCCACGACGGATCGCTGCCTCATAAAGGGCGGCCGCACCAAAATTATAATGCACCGTGCCGGTGGTTTTCAGGCCGATACGATCGATCGCGCAAGCAGAATTGCGTTTGCCGACTTCCGACATCAAGGGTCCCTTCTTCTGGATTCGCCGCACTTTGCCGGCGCGTTTCCGGCGAGCCCGCGTTAGGGGCTGAGACGGTGAGAACCAGAAAACTCGAATGATATCAAATCATTAATCGATTTAAAAATTTTGAAAGTTGTTTAAATCGTTTATATGTGCAAAAAATCACGGTGGTTGCCCAAAGGATTGGCACACAGTGTTCGTCCAACCCGTGTAGAGGTTCCGATGGGGCCGCCGGCAAGCCGTCCGCGACAGCGGGTGGAGCCTGTGCCACATTTTGTACCTAATTTGTCCTGCAAAAGCCCCTTCTCTAAGACAGAAGGGACAGCTCATGAGGGAGCCGCTTGAAATGGCAACAATCGCGCTTGTCGATGACGACCGCAACATTCTGACATCGGTGTCGATCGCCCTCGAGTCCGAGGGGTATCGCGTCGAGACCTACACGGATGGTGCGTCGGCGCTGGAAGGCCTGGCGGCGCGGCCGCCGAATCTCGCCATCCTCGACATCAAGATGCCGCGCATGGACGGCATGGAGCTGTTGCGCCGGATGCGGCAGAAGTCCGACCTACCGGTGATCTTCCTGACCTCGAAGGACGATGAGATCGATGAGCTTTTCGGCCTCAAGATGGGCGCCGACGATTTCATCCGCAAACCGTTCTCGCAGCGCCTGCTGGTCGAGCGGGTGCGCGCCGTGCTGCGCCGCGCCAGCGCCCGCGAAGCTGCGGCAAAGGCGCCCAGCCAGCAGGCCCGTTCGCTGGAACGCGGCCAGCTGGTCATGGACCAGGAACGCCATACCTGCACCTGGAAGGGCGAGCCGGTGACGCTGACGGTCACCGAATTTCTCATCCTGCACTCGCTGGCGCAGCGCCCCGGCGTGGTAAAAAGCCGTGATGCGCTGATGGATTCGGCCTATGATGAGCAGGTCTATGTCGACGACCGCACCATCGATAGCCACATCAAGCGGCTGCGCAAGAAGTTCAAGGCCGTCGATGACGACTTCGAAATGATCGAAACCCTTTACGGAGTCGGATACCGGTTCCGCGAAGCTTGAGTTGATGCATGTCGCCCAAAAGTGGTCGCGTTTTTGGGACGACGACATGCATAAAACCAAAGACTAGGCGGGAGCTGCTATTCGATGGCAGTGGATGTACAGCGGAGCAGACGAACGAGCGCTGTCAGGCGGTCGCGGATTCTGCCCGCATTCCTGTCGAGGTTGACGGTGCCGATGCGCCGCTTCCTCGGCCACCACATCTTTTCCAGCCTGACCCGGCGCATCCTGTTCCTCAACCTGGCCGGCCTCGCCGTGCTGGTCACCGGCATCCTCTATCTCAACACCTTCCGCGACGGGCTGATCGACGCCCGCGTCGAAAGCCTGATGACGCAGGGCGAGATCATCGCCGGCGCCATTGCCGCGTCGGCAACGGTCGAGACCGATTCGATCAGCATCGATCCGGAAAAACTGCTCGAACTGCAGGCCGGTGAAAGCCTGGGGCCGGGCTCAGACCAGCTCGACAATCTGGATTTCCCGATCAATCCCGAGCGCGTCGCGCCGGTGCTGCGGCGGCTGATTTCGCCGACGCGCACCCGGGCCCGCATCTATGACCGCGACGCCAATCTGCTGCTCGATTCGCGCCATCTCTATTCGCGCGGCCAGATCCTGCGCTACGACCTGCCGCCGGTCGAGGACGAGCAGCCGGATATGCTGGAGCGCGTGCAGAAATTCGTCTTCGACTTCTTCCGCAACAAGGACCTGCCCGTCTACCATGAGCAGCCCGGCGGCAACGGTGCGGCCTTCCCGGAAGTGGTCAAGGCGCTGACCGGCAGTCCATCGACGATCGTGCGGGTGAGCGAACAAGGCGAGCAGATCGTTTCGGTGGCGGTGCCGATCCAGCGCTTCCGCGCCGTTCTCGGCGTGCTGATGCTGTCGACGGAAGGCGGCGACATCGACAAGATCGTCGCCGCCGAGCGCAAGGCTATTTTGCGCGTGTTCGGCATCGCCGCCCTGGTCACCGCCATCCTGTCGATGCTGCTCGCATCCACCATCGCCAATCCGCTGCGCCGGCTATCGGCGGCGGCAGTGCGGGTGCGGCGCGGCGTCAAGAGCCGCGAGGAGATCCCCGACTTTTCCGACCGCCAGGACGAGATCGGCAATTTGTCGGTCGCGGTGCGCGACATGACCAATGCGCTCTATGCCCGCATCGAGGCGATCGAAAGCTTCGCCGCCGATGTCTCGCACGAGCTGAAGAACCCGCTGACCTCGCTGCGCAGCGCGGTGGAGACCTTGCCGCTGGCCAAGAACGACAATTCACGCGGCAGGCTGATGGAGATCATCCAGCACGATGTCCGGCGTCTCGACCGGCTGATCACCGACATTTCCGATGCCTCGCGCCTCGACGCCGAACTGGCGCGTGAGGATGCCGCCACGGTCGATTTGAAGAAATTCATTACCGATCTCGTCGCCGTGTCGCGCGAAGCGACGCGCAACAAAAAGGCTGTCGAGATCGAATTCAAGGCCGCCAAGCTGCCGCAAGGCGTCAAAGGCTATTTCGTCACCGGCCATGATCTGAGGATCGGCCAGGTCATCACCAATCTGATCGAGAATGCCCGCTCCTTCGTGCCGGAGGACCACGGCCATATCGCCATTTCCCTGGCACGCTCGGGCAAGGTCAACATCGTCACCGTCGACGACAACGGCCCCGGAATCCGCGCCGACGCCATCGACCGCATCTTCGAGCGCTTCTACACCGACCGCCCGGCGGGCGAGGCGTTCGGCCAGAATTCGGGGCTTGGCCTGTCGATATCCAGGCAGATCGTCGAAGCCCATGGCGGCACGCTGACCGCCGAGAACATCCCCGGCACCAAGCCCGGCGACATCAAGGGCGCGCGCTTCGTCGTTACGCTGCCGGCCGAAGGCTGATCGCGGCTGCGCATGCCCGATCCCACCGCGGAACCCGAGAACATCCATGCCACCGCAGTCCTGATTGGCGAGCGGGGCGTCCTGATCACCGGGCCGTCCGGCTCGGGCAAGACAACGCTGGCGCTGGCGCTCATCGACCATTTCAGCCGGCTCGGGCTGTTTGCGCGGCTGATCGGCGACGACCAGCTGTTTGTCGCGGCGCGTTTCGGGCGGCTGGTCTGCCATGCGCCCGCCAGCATTGCCGGCCTCGCAGAGGTGCCCGGACTTGGTCCGAAGCCGCTTTTGTTCCAACCTGTGGGAGTCATCGACCTTACGATCCAGCTGGTTGCCGCTAACGCTGTGGAGCGTTTCCAGGAAGAGTCGAGCGCGACCATTGCCGGCTGTGTGGTGCCGCGCATCGACCTCGTTCAGCGCAACGTCACTGCGGCTTTGCCGGCGGTAATGGCGCGGCTGGCGATTGCGCCTTTCGTATGATCCGCCGCCGGTTTTTTGCTGCAATGCGTCAAATTGGCCATGGCCGACGCAATTTTGGGCTTGTCAACGCGCCGCGCGTCGACAAGATAGCGCTCCCGCCGCCTGGGATGGCCGGCGAGCATAAAAAGCGCCTGTGAAGCGGCGATGACGGGAGCCACCATAGAATGATCGGACTCGTGCTTGTAACGCACGGTCAACTGGCCGCCGAGTTCCGCCATGCCGTGGAACATGTCGTGGGGCCACAAGACAATTTCGAAACCGTGGCAATCGGCGCCGATGACGATATGGAGCAGCGTCGGCGCGATATCGTCGACGCCGTCGGCCGCGTCGACACCGGGACCGGGGTCATCGTTCTGACCGATATGTTCGGCGGCACGCCTTCCAACCTCGCCATTTCGGTGATGGAATCCGGTCGCACCGAGGTCATCGCCGGCATGAACCTGCCGATGCTGATCAAGCTGTCGTCGATCCGCAAGGGCGACAACATGGCGACCGCGCTCGACGAGGCGCAGGCCGCGGGGCGCAAATACATCAATGTCGCAAGTCAGCTGCTGAGCAGCAAATGAACGCGCTGTCGCCCGGTGAGATCGTGCGCGAGTTCCCGATCGTCAACCAGCGCGGCCTGCATGCGCGCGCCTCGGCGAAGTTCGTCCAGGTCGCCAGCGGCTTCGACGCCACCGTCCATGTCGAGAAGGATGGTCTCAAGGTCGGCGGCACCTCGATCATGGGGCTGATGATGCTGGCGGCGAGCCCCGGTTATTCGATCCGCGTCACCGCCAGCGGCGCTGAAGCCGCAGCGGCGATGGACGCGCTGGAGCAGCTGGTCGCCTCGCGCTTCGGCGAAGAGTGCTGAAGTTTTTGCTTTGAACGCCGTTGTCCCAAAACCGCGGGATACTTTTGGGCGGCATGCATCCCCGTAAAACACATACGCGCATAAAGATTTCTTTATATCCCATTGTCGTCTTGGCGGCGATCTGCTAGTCAGGCCGGCATTCCGCGCCCTTCGACGCGCCGTGTGGCGCAGGCGCATTCTGAAGACAAATCACACCGGAGCACTGCCATGACAGGTAGCAAGGACTATGTGGTCGCCGACATCTCGCTTGCCGGCTGGGGCCGCAAGGAACTCGATATCGCCGAAACCGAAATGCCGGGCCTGATGGCCTGCCGCGAGGAATTCGGCGACAAGAAGCCGTTGAAAGGTGCGCGCATCACCGGCTCGCTGCACATGACCATCCAGACTGCGGTGCTGATCGAGACGCTGAAGGCGCTTGGCGCCGATATCCGCTGGGCCTCGTGCAACATCTTCTCGACCCAGGACCATGCGGCCGCAGCCATCGCCGAGGCCGGCATCCCGGTGTTCGCCGTCAAGGGCGAGTCGCTCGAGGAGTATTGGGACTACACCGACAGGATCTTCCAGTGGGCCGATGGCGGCCTCTCCAACATGATCCTCGACGATGGCGGCGACGCCACGATGTACATACTGATCGGCGCCCGCGCCGAGGCCGGCGAGGACGTGCTGTCCAACCCGCAGAGCGAGGAAGAGGAATACTTCTACGCCCAGGTCAAGAAGCGCCTGAAGGCCTCGCCCGGCTTCTTCACCAAGCAGAAGGAAGCCATTCGCGGCGTCACCGAAGAGACGACGACGGGCGTCAACCGGCTCTACCAGCTGCAGAAGAAGGGCCTGCTGCCGTTCCCCGCGATCAACGTCAACGACTCGGTCACCAAGTCGAAGTTCGACAACAAATATGGCTGCAAGGAATCGCTGGTCGACGGCATCCGCCGCGGCACCGACACCATGATGGCCGGCAAGGTTGCGGTCGTCTGCGGCTATGGCGACGTCGGCAAGGGCTCGTCGGCTTCGCTCAAGGGCGCCGGCGCCCGCGTCAAGGTCACCGAAGTCGATCCGATCTGCGCGCTGCAAGCGGCGATGGACGGCTTTGAAGTCGTCACGCTGGAAGATGCCGCACCGACCGCCGACATCGTCATCACCACCACCGGCAACAAGGATGTCGTCACCCTCGACCACATGCGCTCGATGAAGGACATGGTGATCGTCGGCAATATCGGCCACTTTGACAATGAGATCCAGGTCGCGTCGCTGCGCAACCTGCAATGGACCAACGTCAAGCCGCAGGTCGACATGATAACCTTCCCGGACGGCAAGCGGATGATCCTGCTGTCCGAGGGGCGCCTGCTCAACCTCGGCAACGCGACCGGTCATCCGAGCTTCGTGATGTCGGCTTCGTTCACCAATCAGGTGCTGGCGCAGATCGAGCTCTACACCAAGCCCGGCCAGTACCAGAACCAGGTCTATGTGCTGCCCAAGCACCTCGACGAGAAGGTGGCGCGTCTGCATCTCGACAAGCTTGGAGCCCGCTTGACCGAACTTTCCGGCGAACAGGCCGCCTATATCGGCGTGACCCCGCAGGGTCCGTTCAAGCCGGAACACTACCGCTATTAGCCAAAGCGGCGTTTACCACTAGATATTGAAGCCGGGCGATTGACTTTTCGCCCGGCTTCTTTTTTGCGCGGATGATTCTTCACGCCGATTCCAGCACGCGCTATTGTGCTGATTCGTGGGCCGGGGACGAGGCCGGCGTACGCATCGAGAGCATGATTCGAACCGAAGGACCGCGTCAGCGAAAAGTGGGAAGCGGTTTTCGGAAAAGATCATGCCCTTTAGAAAAGAGTTAGGTCAGAAGGGCGTTTCCATCAAACGTGATCCTGATCTAGGCGGTCTTGCATTCAGGCGGCGAAGAGGACCAAGGCATGCCGGGGGAAAACCCGCCTCGCGCGGGATCGGCCGTTTCCGGCGGCCATGACGATTCCGATAGCAATGGCTCCGTCACGACAGGCGGTGGCCTGAAGAGGCGCGTTGGCGCCCGCACCGCCGGCTTTCTTGCCACCTCAGCTCTTGCCGGCCCGCTCACCTCGTTTGCCGCCCATGCCGAGCCGGCCATTGCGCAGAAGGCCGGACTGTCGGTCAGCGCGGTCGAAGTCATCCAGCTCGCCATGTTCGTCGGCGTCATGGGCGCGGCACTGGTCTCGGCCATCTTCCTGATCCGCGAAAGAGCCCGCACCTCGGCGCAGAATGTCGAACTCAGAGCCCGCATTGCCGACATCAATGCGGCGCTGCAGCGCTCCGAGGCGCTGCTCAATCTGCGTGACCAGCGCGTCATCGTCTGGGCGTCGGAGAACAAGAAGCCGGAGCTGATCGGCACGCTGCCGCTGGAAAGCGGTGCGCCGGACGACCGTGCAGCCTTCCTCGCCTTCGGCCGCTGGCTGATGCCGCGCTCGGCGGCGGCGCTCGAAAATGCCGTCGCTGGTCTGCGCGAGAAAGCGAAACCCTTTGATCTCGTGATCGAATCGCAGGCCGGGGCGCCGCTTGAAGTGCATGGCCGCAAGAGCGCCGCGCATGTGCTGGTGCGCTTCGTCTCGCTGTCGGAAACTCAGAGGAGCCAAGCCAGGCTGAAGATCGAGAACCAGCGGCTGGCCGCCGACTACGAGACCATGATCGGCCTGCTCGACGCCTTGCCGATGCCGGCCTGGCTGCGCGCCACCGACGGGCGGCTGAAATGGGTCAACCGTGCCTATGCCGGAGCGGTCGAGGCACCGAACGCCGAGACCGCGGTGCGCGAAGCCAAGGAATTCCTCGGCGCCCAGGCGCGCGAACAGATCGCCGCGCAGCACAAATCGCGCCCGATCTTCGAACAGACGCTGTCGACGGTGATCGAGGGCGACCGCCGGGTGTTCGCCGTCACCGACTTCGCCGGTGCCGACGGCTCGGCCGGTCTTGCCTGCGACACCAGCGCCACCGAAACCATTCGCGGCGAATATGAGCGCACGGTGCGCAGCCATGCCGACACGCTCGACCAGCTCAACACGGCGGTGGCGATCTTCGATGCCAACGAGAAGTTGCGCTTCTTCAACCAGGCGTTCCAGAAACTGTGGGGGCTGGACCCGGGCTTCCTGCACAGCGCGCCCGACAATGCGCTGCTGCTCGACCGGCTGCGCAGCGAAGGCAAGATCGCCGAGCAGCCGGAATGGCGGCGCTGGAAAGAAGGCCTGCTTGGCGCCTACCGCGCGGTGGAATCGCAAGAGCATTGGTGGCATCTGCCCGACGGCAAGACCATCCGCGTGGTGGCCAACCCGCAGCCGAAGGGCGGCGTGACCTGGGTGTTCGAGAACCTGACCGAGAAGATGGACCTCGAAAGCCGCTACCAGACGGCGGTGCGGGTCCAGGGCGAAACGCTCGACAATTTGGCCGAAGGCGTCGCCGTGTTCGGTCCCGATGGGCGGCTGCGCCTGTCGAACCCGGCCTTTGTCGCGCTGTGGGGACTGAGCCAGGATGTGATCAAGCCCAACGTCCATGTCTCGGCGATCCGCGATCTCAGCGACCAGCGCGCCGTCGACAGCCCGTGGGGCGGGTTCGTCGCCGCCATCACCGGTTTCGACGACGAGCGCCGCGACCGCCATGGCCAGACCGAACTGAAGAACGGCACAGTGCTCAGCTACGCCGTCATCCCGCTGCCCAACGGCCAGGTGATGATGACCTTTGTGGACGTCACCGACAGCGTCAATGTCGAGCGCGCGCTGAAGGACAAGAACGAAGCGCTGCAGAAATCCGACCAGCTGAAGAACGAGTTCGTGCAGCATGTCTCCTACGAGCTGCGCTCGCCGCTGACCAACATCATCGGCTTCACCGAGCTTCTGTCGCTGCCGGCGACCGGGCCGCTCAGCCCAAAGCAGCGCGAATATGTCGAGCATGTCGGCTCGTCATCCTCGGTGCTGCTCACCATCGTCAACGACATACTCGACCTCGCCACCGTCGACGCCGGCATCATGCAGCTCGACATTTCGGAAGTAAGCGTCGAGCGCACCATCGAGGCCGCGGCCGAACTGGTCGCCGACCGGCTGCAAGAGCATTCGATCAAGCTCCGGATCGACGCCGCTGCGGCGCCGAAGAGTTTTCACGGCGACGAGACCCGGGTTCGCCAGATCCTCTACAATCTGCTCAGCAACGCCGCCAATTACGCGCCGGAGGCGAGCACTATCACGCTTGCCTGCCGGCATTTGGAGCAAGGTGTGGAATTCTCCGTCCATGACAACGGCCCCGGCATGCCGCCGGACCTGCTCGATTCGGTGTTCCGCCGCTTCGAGCCGCGCACCAATGGCGGGCGCCGGCGCGGTGCGGGCTTAGGCCTGTCGATCGTCAAGAGCTTTGTCGAGCTGCACGGCGGCAGCGTGCGCATCGAGACCGGCAAGGACAAGGGCACCACCGTCATCTGCACCTTCCCCGATGCACCGTCGGGCATCCGCGCCGCGGCCGAGTAGCGCGCTCGATGACCGTTGTTGTGCTGGAGCGTTTTCTCGCCGACGAGGCTGCGACCGCAAGGCTCGGCGAAGACCTGGCCATGGCGCTGCGGCCGGGCGACGTGCTGGCGCTCAAGGGCGATCTCGGCGCCGGCAAGTCGACGCTGGCGCGGGCCCTGATCAGGGCGCTGGCCGATGATGCCGGCCTCGATGTGCCGAGCCCTACCTTCACCTTGGTGCAAAGCTACGACACGCGCATCCCCGTGCACCATTTCGATCTCTATCGCCTGTCCTCGGCCGGCGAGATGGACGAGCTGGGTTTCGACGAGGCGCTGCTGCAGGGCGCTGCCCTTGTCGAGTGGCCGGAACGGGCGGAGGCCGCTCTTCCGAGAACGTCGATCTGGATCGAACTCGTCCATCAGGACGAAGGACGATTGGCGAAACTATCGGGCCAAGGCGTTGCCTTCGAACGCGTGGCCCGATCGCTGGCGATGCGCGATTTCCTCAAAACGGCCGGTTGGGGCGACGCCGCGCGGCGCCATTTCGTCGGCGACGCCTCGGCGCGCTCTTACGAGATTGTTTCGCTCGCCGGCCTTGCGCCGCGCGTGCTGATGAATTCGCCAAGGCTGGTGCTGGGGCCGCCGGTGCGCGACGGCAAGCCCTATGCCGTGATCGCCCACACGGCGCAGTCGGTCACCGCTTTCGTCGCCATCGACAAGGCGCTGCTGGCGCAAGGTGTCAGTGTCCCAAAAATCCATGCCGAGGATCTCGAACGGGGCTTTCTGCTGCTGGAGCATCTGGGCTCGGAAGGTTTTCTCGACGGCAATGATGAGCCGGTGGCCGAGCGCTACGCGGCAGCGGCCGAATTGCTGGCGATGATGCATGGGAAGACCTGGCCGCAGCGCATGGAGGCCGTGCCGGGCGTCTTCCACGAGGTGCCGCCCTTCGATCGCGCCGCCATGCTGATCGAAGCCGATCTCTTGGTCGATTGGTATGTGCCGATGGTGACCGGCAGCCCGGCAAGCGAGGCTTTACGCGCCGGCTATCACAGGGAATGGAACGCGGTTCTCGATCGGCTGGACACACAGGAATACACGCTGATGCTGCGCGACTTCCATTCGCCCAACATCATCTGGCGCGGTGACCGCAAAGGCCACGACCGGCTGGGCATCGTCGATGTCCAGGACGCGCTGATGGGTCCGGCGGCCTATGACGTTGCGTCGCTGGCCATGGATGCCCGCGTCACCGTTTCGCCCGATATCGAGCAGCGGACCGTGGACGCCTATGTCGCTGCGCGCCACGCCGCCGGCGGCTTCGATGAGGACGCCTTCCGCGCGGCCTATGCGATCATGGCGGCGCAGCGCAATTCGAAGATCCTCGGCATTTTCGTGCGGCTCGAAAAGCGCGACGGCAAGCCCTATTATCTCCGACACCTGCCGCGCATCCGCGATTATCTCAGGCGGGCGCTGGCGCACCCGGCGCTGGCTCAGTTGAAGGAGTTTTACATGGCACATGGCCTGCTGGAGGAACGGCTCCCGTGACCTTGACCACAGCGATGGTGCTGGCGGCTGGTCTTGGCAAGCGCATGCGGCCGATCACCGACACCATGCCGAAGCCGCTGGTGCGGATCGCCGGCAGGACCTTGCTCGACTGGGGGCTGGACAGTCTCGAAGCGGCCGGCGTCGAGAAAGCCATCGTCAACGTGCACTATCTGCCGGACCAGATCGTCGCCCATATCGCCCACAGGCGGGCGCCAAAGATCGTCATTTCCGACGAGCGCGACGCACTGCTGAATTCGGCGGGTGGCATCGTCAAGGCATTGCCGCTGCTGGGCAGCGACCCCTTCTACATCATCAACGCCGATACGTTCTGGATCGACAGCGGCCAGCCCAGCCTCGAGCGCCTTGCCCTTGCATGGGACGGCGCGAAAATGGATATTCTGCTGATGCTTACCGATCTCGACTCGGCCACCGGACACGGTGTCGGCACGGATTTCCTGATGGCGCCGGATGGCGGCCTGCGGCGCTCGAAAGGCGATCCGGCCGGGTTGATCTATGCCGGAGCGGCAATCGTCAATCCCGCCATCTTCAGGGATGCGCCCGCCGGGGCGCATTCGCTCAACACCTATTTCGACAAGGCAATCGCCTCTGGCCGTCTGTTCGGCATGCAGATGCGCGGAAGCTGGATCACCGTCGGCACTCCCGACGCCATTCCGCAGGCGGAAGCGGCCGCCGCCGAAGCTCTCGCGAAGGTGGTATGAGCGGCGCGCGCCGCGTTCTTTCGATCCCGCCCGGAGCGCCATTCCTGCCGACTCTGGCCGAGGCCTTGCTGGCCGGACGGCTGGTGCCCGGCTTCCGGTTCGACGGCGATCCGCTGGCGCTGGCTGATGTCACCATCTATGTGCCGACACGGCGCGCGGCCCGGGCGCTGCGCGGCGCCTTTGTCGACGCGCTTTCGGGACCGGGAGGGAGCCGCCGTTCGGCGATCCTGCCGGTCATCCGCCCGCTCGGAGAGTTCGACCAGGACGAAGCCGCCTTCGACGCCGGCACGCCGACCGAGCTTGAAATGGCGCCGCCGATCGCAGCCATCGAACGCCTGCTGCTGCTGGCGCCGCTGGTGCAGGCCTGGAAGCGCACCCTGCCGGCGCATGTCCTTGATATGTTCAACGAAGAGATCGTCGTGCCGGCCTCCGCCGCCGATGCGATCTGGCTGGCGCGCGACCTCGCCCGGCTCATGGACGAAATCGAAACCGAAGGCACGGACTGGACCAGGCTTGCCGATCTGGTCACCGGCAATCTTGCCGGTTGGTGGCTGGTGACGCTCGATTTCCTCCGTATCGTCACCGAGGCCTGGCCGAAATTGCTGGAGGAGCGCGACCGCTCCAACCCGGCCGCGCACCGCAATGCGCTGATCCGGCGCGAGGCGAAGCGGCTGGAACGCAACCCGCCCAAAGGGCCGGTGATCGCCGCCGGCTCGACGGGCTCTATTCCGGCCACGGCCGAACTGCTTGCCACGGTCGCCAGCCTGCCTAATGGCGCCGTGGTGCTGCCCGGGCTCGATGGGATGCTGGACGAACCGTCTTTTGCCGCGATTGCGGCGCCCGGTGCGCGGCCGGCACTGCTCGGCCACCCACAATACGGCATGGCCAAGCTGATCGGCAAGGTTGGCGTGCTGCGTGGCGATGTCGAGGAAGTGGTCGCCGCCGAGCCCGCACTGGTGCTCCGCGCGGCCCTTGTCGGCGAGGCGCTGCGTCCGGCCGAGACCACGGAACTATGGGCCGAGACCCGCATACGCTTCAACGCCCTGGATATCGCCGAGGCCTTCGCCGATGTGACGCTGGTCGAAGCCGCCAGCGAACGCGACGAGGCGGCGGCGATCGCCATCGCGCTGAAAACCGCCGTGGAACAGCCGGGGCACAGGGCAGCGCTCGTTACCGGCGACCGCGGGCTGGCGCGGCGCGTCTCGGCCGAGCTGTTGCGCTTCGGTGTGATCGCTGACGATTCCGGCGGCACGCCGCTCGCCAACACGCCTGCCGCCAGCCTGCTGCGGCTCACACTTCAAGCGGTATTCCGGCCCGGCGATCCCGTCGGCCTTTTGTCGCTGCTCAAGCATCCGCTGCTCGGGCTCGGACTTGAGCGCACCGGCGTGCGCCATGCCGCCGAGCTCATCGAACTCGTGGCGCTGCGCGGCGGCACCGGACGCCCCGACATCGCCGCCTTGCCAGCACTGTTCGAGGAGCGTCTCGCCGGGCTGAGCGGGGACAAGCGCCAGCCCTTCTGGTTTTCGCGCCTGAGCGTGCGCGGCATCGACGATGCCCGCGATATGCTGAGCCGGCTTGTGACGGCACTGGCGCCGCTGACCGCCTTTCGCGGTGAAGAGAATGCCGATCTTGTCGCGTTGACCAGAGCGAGCGTCGCCGCGCTGGAAAATCTCGGCCGCACGGCGGAGCGCAGCCTGGCTGAATTTTATGCCGGCGACGCCGGCGAGAAACTCGCCGAGCTGCTGCGCGGTGTGGTCGCGGCCTCGGCCTCGTTCGACTTCCCGGCCGACGAATGGCCTGATGTGATGGACGCGCTGGTAGCACCGGAAACGGTCAAGCCCGGGCAAGGCACCGACCGCAACATCGCCATTTGGGGGGCGCTGGAAGCGCGGCTGCAGAATGTCGACACGCTGGTCATTGGCGGGCTGAACGAGGGCGTGTGGCCACGCAAGCCGGAAAGCGATCGCTTCATGTCGCGGTTGATGAAGACCGGCATCGATCTCGAGCCGCCGGAGCGCCGTATCGGCCTTGCCGCCCACGACTTCCAGATGGCGATGGGGGCGAAAAAGGTGGTGCTGACGCGCTCCGCCCGAGCCGGCGACGCACCGGCGGTGCCGTCGCGCTGGCTGCAGCGCATCCTCACCTTCATCGGCAAGGATCCGGCGGCCGCATTGCGCGGGCGCGGCGACGAATTGCTTGCCTGGGCGCGCGCGCTCGATGCCGGCGAGCGGCAGCATTTCGCGCCGCGACCGCAGCCGAAACCGCCGCTGAGCATGCGGCCCACCCACTTCTCGGTGACCGAGATCGAGACGCTGCGCCGCGACCCCTATGCGGTCTATGCCAAGCGTATTCTGAGCCTTCTGCCGCTCGAGCCGGTGATCCGCGATCCCGGTGCGGCCGAGCGCGGCACGCTGTTTCATGACATCCTGCATCTGTTCTCGACAGAGGTGGCGGATCCCCGCGCGCCCGAAGCTCTGGAACGCCTCATCGCTGCCGGCCGGACCTGCTTCGCCGACATTGCCCTACCCGCCGATGTCGAGGCGGTGTGGTGGCCGCGCTTCGAAAAGCTCGCCGCCAACATCATCGAATGGGAGCGCGGCCGCGCCCCTGCCGTCGCCCGGCGGCATGCCGAGGAGCGCGCCGAAAAGACGGCTGTCGGCCGTACCGGTGTGACGCTGTCCGGCTATGCCGACCGCGTCGACCTTTTGGCCGGTGGCATGGCCGACATTCTCGACTACAAGACCGGCTCGTCCCCGTCCAAGGCGCAGGCCCACACGCTGCTGGCGCCACAGCTGGCGCTCGAAGGGGCGCTGCTCCGGCGCGGCGCCTTCAAGGGGCTTGGCGCGCGCGAGCCCTCCCAGCTCGCATTCGTGCGGCTGAAGCCGAATGGCGAAGTGTTCGAGGAATCCATCCTCGACTACAACCGCCAGCCTCGGACCGCCGAAGACCTCGCCGAGGAGGCTTGGGCGCGGTTGGAAAAGCTGCTGGTCCACTATGCCGATCCGACGACCGGCTATCTGTCGCGGGCGCTGCCTTTTCGCGAGGGCGAGAGCGATGGCGATTACGACCATCTGGCGCGCGTGCTCGAATGGTCGGCCGGCGGCGACAGCGATGACGAGGCGGGGGAGGCATGAAAAAAGCCTATCCCATCCCCAGCGAAACCGCCGCCAGCCAGGCGCGCGCCTCCGACCCGAAGAACTCGGCCTGGGTGTCCGCCAATGCCGGCTCGGGCAAGACGCATGTGCTGGCCCAGCGCGTCATCCGGCTGCTGCTCAACGGCACCGATCCGTCGAAGATCCTGTGCCTGACCTATACGCGGGCGGCCGCCGCCAACATGTCGAACCGCGTGTTCTCGACCCTGTCGGAATGGACGGCGCTCGGCGATGCCGAGCTTGCCACAAAGATTGAGGCGGTGGACGGCCGCCGACCCGACCGCGACACGATGCGGCGGGCGCGCCGGCTGTTTGCCGAAGCGCTGGAAACGCCGGGCGGGCTGAAGATCCAGACCATCCACGCCTTCTGCGAATCGGTGCTGCACCAGTTTCCGCTGGAGGCCAACATCCCGGCGCATTTCGAAATGCTCGATCCGCAGATGGAGGCCTCGCTGTTTGCTGGCGCCCGCCGGGACATGATTTCGGGCACGTCAGCCGGAGACACCGGACTGGCCGAGGCCTTTGCCACCGTGCTGGAGCGCGGCGGCGAACACGGACTCGATGCGCTGCTCGCCGAAATCGTGCGCAAGCGCGACGGCTTACGCGGCTTCATCGGTGCGGTCCGGCGCGACGGCGGCGGCTTTCAGGCCCTGTTCGACGAATTCCATTTTCGCCCCGGGCGGAGCGCCGAAGACATAGCGGCATCGGTATGGCCGCTGCCGGGTTTCCTGCCGGACTTCTTTGCAGTGTTCGCCAGTGCCGCCGAGGCCGCCGACGCCCGCACCGTGCTCAACAATCTCTTGCCCTATGCCCGGTTGGCCTTTGCCGAGACGGACCCGACCCGCCGGCTGCAGATGCTCGGCAAAGCCTTTCTCAAGGCCGATGGCGACCCCTATGATCCCTCAAAGTTGTTCAAGAAGGCGCTGCTCGGCCGGCTGCCCGACCTTCCCGAGCGCTATCTGGCGGCCGTCAAGTCGATAACAGACGTCTCCGACCGGCTGGCGCTGTTCCGGATGCTGGAAGGCACGGTCGCGGCGTTGACCATAGCCGACTGGCTGATCGTGCGGTACGAGCGCCTGAAGCGCAGCCGCGGCTTTCTCGATTTCAACGACCTCATCACCCGCACCGTCAACCTTCTGGCGCGGCCCGATGCCGGCCCCTGGGTGCAGTACAAGCTCGACCAGGGCATCGACCACATCCTGCTCGACGAGGCGCAGGACACCAGCCCCGACCAATGGGAGGTGGTGAAGCGGCTGGCGGAGGAGTTCTTTGCCGGCCACGGCCAGCGCGGCACGGCCAATCGCACGGTGTTTGCCGTCGGCGACGAAAAGCAGTCGATCTATTCCTTCCAGGGTGCCGCACCGGATTCCTTTGCCGACAGCCGGCTCTTGTTTTCCGGACGCGTGAACGCAGCCAATGCTTCGTTTGCCGACCTGAAACTGACCTGGTCGTTCCGTTCGACCGACGACGTGCTTGCCGCAGTCGACCGCGTCTTTGCCGATCCGGGCGTGCGGCGCGGCATCAGCCACGACCCCGATCCGCTCGACCACAAGGCGATCCGCAACGACGCGCCTGGCTATGTCGAGGTCTGGCCGTCGCTCGGCGCTGACGCCGTCGAGGAGCCCGACGACTGGACGTTGCCGGTCAATCATGCCAGCGCGCCGGCTGTGCGGGTGGCCGAGCACGTGGCTGCGACCATCCAGACCTGGCTCAAGGACCGCGAGATCATCGAGGGCAAGGGACGCAGGCTGAGGGCCGGCGACATTCTTGTGCTGGTGCGCAAGCGCGACCGCTTCGTCCATGCGCTGTCGCGCGCGCTGAAGGACCGCGATATTCCCGTCGCCGGCGCCGACCGGCTGAGCCTGCCCGGCCACATCGCGGTCAAGGACCTGATCGCACTCGGCCATTTCCTCATCCAGCCGCAGGATGACCTGTCGCTCGCCGCCGTGCTGCGCAGCCCGGTTTTCGACGTGTCGGAGGAGACGCTTTTTACGCTTGGCGCCGGACGGCCAGCCGGAACATCGCTGATCGCCTCATTACGCCAGCATGCTGGCGACAATACCGCGCTGACCGATGTCGTTGCCCGGCTCGACGGCTGGGCCAACGAGGCGGCGTTCCGGCCGGTGTTCGAATTCTACGCCGGGGTGCTGGCGCGCGACGGCCTGCGCAAGAAGATGATCGCCCGGCTTGGACCGGAAGCCGGCGATATTCTCGACGAGTTCCTGAGTTTCTGTCTGGCCGAAGAACGCACCGGCTTGCCGGGGCTGGAGGCTTTCCTGGCGACGCTGGAAAACACCGGCCCGGAGATCAAGCGCGAGATGGACCAGACGCGCGACGAGGTCCGCGTCATGACCGTGCATGCCGCCAAGGGCCTGGAAGCGCCTGTTGTCTTCCTGGTCGATGGCGGTTCGGCGCCGTTCAGCGACCAGCATCTGCCGCGGCTCATGCCGTTCGACGCTTCGGGCCGCAATTTCGACGGCAAGGGCTATCTCTGGCGCTCGGCCGCCGATGTCGCCAACGGCTTCTCCAAGGCGGCCTCGGCCAGGGCGCGGGAGCTTGCCGACGACGAATACCGGCGGCTGCTCTATGTCGGCATGACGCGCGCCGAGGACCGGCTGATCGTCTGCGGCTATCACGGCAAGCGTCAGCCCAGCACCGGCACCTGGCATTCGATTGTCAGCCGCGCGCTGCTTGCCGCGCCGGAAAGCACGGAGCGCCGCCACCCCGCCAGCAGCGAGCCGGTGCACCGTTTCGTCATGACCAAGCTTCCGCCGGTGGCGCAAGCGGCAGCCGACGAGTCGCGGCTGCCGCAACAGGTGCCGCCGCTGCCGGTGGGCTTGTTCCGGCCCTTGCCGCCTTATGAGGAGCTGCCGCGCCCGCTGTCGCCTTCCGGCGCGTCGGCGCTGATCGACGAGGCCAAGGAAGCTGTTGTCGATACCCGCTCGCCGGTGCTGGACAGCGAGGCGGAGCCGGGCTTTGCGGTGATGCGCGGGCTGGCGCTGCACAAGCTGCTGCAGATGCTGCCCGGTTTTGCCGAAGACGAACGGCAAGGCGCGGCGGCGCAGTATCTCATTCGAGCCGGCGCCGACTGGCCGGAGGCCGAGCGCAACAAGGCGCTGGCTTCGGTGATGGCGATCCTCAGAGATTCGCGTTTTGCCGGGCTGTTTTCGCCGTCGTCCCGCGCCGAAGTTGCTGTGATGGGCAGCCTTGAGGTCAAGGGCAGGCTGCGCTCGATCTCCGGCAAGATCGACCGGCTGGCGGTGACGCCCGGGCGC
Source organism: Mesorhizobium sp. C372A (assembly GCF_030323245.1). Taxonomy (NCBI): domain Bacteria; kingdom Pseudomonadati; phylum Pseudomonadota; class Alphaproteobacteria; order Hyphomicrobiales; family Phyllobacteriaceae; genus Mesorhizobium; species Mesorhizobium sp. C372A. The sequence goes on from NZ_CP100475.1 coordinate 1,340,577, forward strand.
GTATCGATCGTCGACTACAAGACCAACCGGCCGGCGCCCGCAGGCCTGGCCCAGGTGCCGCCGGCCTATATCCTGCAGCTGGCGCTCTACCGCGCGCTGCTCCAGCCGCTTTACCCCGGCCGCGCGGTGACGGCAGCACTGCTGTTCACCGAGGCACCGAGGCTTATCGAACTGCCGGTGCAAGCGATGGATGACGCCCTTGCCCGACTCACGGGAGCGTGACACAAGTTCTGCTTGAAGAAGGGCTGCTGAACCACCACATTTGGTGCGAGATAAATTTCGAAAGGATTTTCGTATGGCCACCGTCAAGGTCGACAAGAGCAATTTCCAGGCCGATGTGCTCAACGCCTCGCAGCCCGTCGTCGTGGATTTCTGGGCCGAATGGTGCGGCCCCTGCAAGATGATCGGTCCGTCGCTGGAAGAGATCGCCAACGAACTCGGCGACAAGATCAAGATCGCCAAGCTGAACATCGACGAGAACCCCGAGCTTGCCGCCCAATTCGGCGTGCGCTCGATCCCGACGCTGATGATCTTCAAGGGCGGCGAAGTCGCCGACATGAAGGTCGGCGCCGCGCCGAAGACCGCGCTGTCGCACTGGATCAATGGCAGCCTCGCCTGATCTGGCTTTGTTTTGATGCATGTCGTCCTCCCAAAACCGGGACCACTTTTGGGCGACCTGCATTAGTTCCCGAGATCGAAGCCCGGCCCTCGCGCCGGGCTTTTTCTTTGGCGTCATCGCCCGGCCGCCTCTGGCCCTCGCATCGGCGCACTCCATGTCATCTGCTTGAGGCAGGACAGGGAGAAACAGAATGACCGGATCCGCCAAGGCCACCGTCTTCATCGACAATGAGCGCGTCATCGTCACCGAATACCGCTTCCAGCCCGGCGACAACACCGGCTGGCACCGGCATCGCCATGACTACGTCGTGGTGCCGCTGATGGACGGCAAGGTGAAGCTGGTGACCAAGGACGGCGAGAGTTTTGCTGAAATGAAGAAGGGCGCGCCCTACTTCCGCAAGGAAGGCGTCGAGCACGACGTCATCAGCGCCAATGACGGCGAATACGCCTTCATCGAGATCGAGCTGAAATAGGCCTCAGACTGGTGCCGCGGCCGCCGATGTCTATTTAGTTTGAGCCACGGTTTTTTTGGCCTGCCTAGGCTTGCCGGGCTTCCGTCCGGTCGCGGGCTTCAGGACCTGCCCATATCCCTCTATAGCGCCCGTATACACACGATAGAGAAACGTCTCTCGGCTTACGAAATACGCGACACTGGGCTGGCCGGATGCATCATTGGGGCGCGTCGGTCTGTGGGCCACTCGAACAATTGGGTGCGGTGGCTCGATGGCTCCCGGTAACATCACATGATCGCCGACCCGCGGAGCATATTCAAATATCAGCTCCTCCGGCGGGTCGTTGTCGACGGTAACAAGACACTTCACAACCATTCGAGCTTGCCTCCATGCTTCGCCAAGCATATCGGGGCTTCTGCCCGAGGGGCAACCGCCCGATAGATTCCCCGGGCCAAAATACTACCAGTCGGCGATGCGATCCCCGCCGGTGAATTGCGCGCTTTTTGCGGTGTATTCGAACAGCTCGATCTTCACGCAGTTGGGGTCGCGGATCCAGGCCTGAAACGTGTCGTCGCAGGCATGCTTCTTGGCCGTGATATCAATGCCTTTCGACTTGATGTGGGCGATCGCCGCATCAATGTTTTCCACCTCAAGGCAGAAATGGTTGATCTGGTTGAGCTCGCTATGGCTGGTGCCGTCCTTCTGGAACACCTCGACATGGCTGCGATCGCCGCAATTGAGGTAGAAGCCGAAGATCTTGCCGTCGCGCAGGAAGTTGAACTGCGTGTCGAGGCCGAGCACGTCGCGGTAGAAGGCCCGCGTCGCTTCCAGATCATGCGCGAAGATGCAGACATGGGCGAGTTGCTTCACCTTGATCATCACCGGCTCCCTCGCGAAAGTGTGGATTCAGGTCGGTGGCGTGCCGTTTTCGGCCAGCACCGCACCGGCGAGATACAGCGAACCACCGATCAGGATGCGCGGCGCCGGGCCGTCCCAGGTGTCGCGCAGCAGCATCAGCGCGCTGGCGACGGAGCTGACCGGCTCGGCGGTGAGGCCGGCCTCGGTCGCCCGGATCGCCAGTTCGTCATTCGGCACACCGGCGTCGCTCATGCTCACCGGCACGGTGTAGACATGGCGGACCAGGCCCTTGAAGGCGCGGAAATAGCCGCTCTGGTCCTTGGTGTTGATCATGCCGGCAATCAAAAACAGCGGCCGCGGGTTCTTTTCCTCCTGCTCGGCCAAGGCTTCCGCCACCACCACGCCGGCGCCCGGATTGTGACCGCCATCGAGCCAGATGTCGGCGCCCTTGGGAGCGAGGTCCGCCAGCCGGCCCTGTGCCAATTTCTGCATGCGGCCCGGCCATGCGACGCTCGCCATCGCCTTCTCAGTGGCGCGATGACTGATTTCGAAACCGGCGGCCTTGACGGCGGCAATCGCTGCCGCCGCATTGGCGAACTGGTGGCGCCCGGGCAGGCGCGGTGGCGGCAGGTCCATCAGCCCGTCCTCATCCTGATAGACCATGCGGCCGTTTTCCTCGAAGGCGAGAAAATCCTGGCCGTAGACGAAGGTCGGGCAATCCAGCCGCTCGGCGGTTTCGATCAGCACTTGCAGCGCCGTCTCGCTCTCCTGCGCGCCGATGACCACCGGGCAGCCGCGCTTCATGATGCCGGCCTTTTCGGCGGCGATCAGTTCGACCCGGTCGCCGAGATAGGCTTCGTGATCCATCGACACCGGCATGATCACCGACACCGCCGGCCGGGCAACGACATTGGTGGCGTCGAAGCGGCCGCCAAGGCCGACCTCGATGATGGCGGCGGCAGCCGGATGCTCGGAAAACAGGATGAAGGTGACGGCGGTTAGGATTTCGAAGACGGTGATCTTCTGGCCGGCATTGGCCCGGGCGACGCGGGCGATGGCCTCGGCGAAGGTCTCGTCGTCGACCAGCCGGCCGCCGCCCTCGGCCGCCAGCCGGTAGCGCTCGGCCCAGTTCACCAGATGCGGCGAAGTGTGGACATGGACAAGGTGGCCGCCGGCTTCGAGCAGCGCGCGCGAAAAGGCCGCGCACGAGCCCTTACCGTTGGTGCCGGCGATATGGATGACCGGCGGCAGCCGCTCCTGCGGATTGCCGAGGCGTTCGAGCAGCCTTGTGATGCGGTCGAGCGAAAGGTCGAAGCCTTTCGGATGCAGCGCCATCAGGGCTTCGATTTCACGATCTGCGGCAAGCGTTGTCATGAGCGAATCCTACGCATGCGCGCAGGTGCACGCAATCGCGGTTTGCGGCCAGAAATGTCGCGTCAGGCTTGCGGGCGGGCTTCCGTCGGGATGACCGACGGCGGCAGGATTTCCGGCTCCAGCGGCTTTTGCTCCTGCGGCAGTTTGAGCAGGATTTTCAACAGCCGTGAAATCGTCTCGCGCAGTTCCAGCCGCGACACCACCATATCGACCATGCCGTGCTCCATCAGATATTCGGAGCGCTGGAAACCGTCCGGCAGTTTCTCCCGGATGGTCTGCTCGATGACGCGCGGGCCGGCAAAGCCGATCAGCGCGCCGGGCTCGGCAATGTGGACGTCTCCCAGCATGGCGTAGGAGGCGGTAACGCCGCCGGTGGTCGGGTTGGTCAAGACGACGATGTATGGCAGGCCGGCTTCCTTCAGCCGGTCGACGCCGATCGTGGTGCGCGGTAACTGCATCAGGGACAGAATGCCTTCCTGCATGCGCGCGCCACCGGAGGCGGCAAACAGGATCAGCGGCCGCTTGCGCTGCAAGGCGACCTCGAAACCGTGCACAATGGCGTCACCCGCGGCCATGCCGAGCGAGCCGCCCATGAAGGCGAAATCCTGCACCGTCACCACAACCGGCAGGCCTTTGACCGTGCCCAGCGCGTTGATGATGGCGTCTTCCAGGCCGGTCTTGGCCTTGGCGTCCTTCAGCCGGTCCGTGTAGCGCTTCTCGTCGCGGAACTTGAGCGGGTCCTGCATGACCTTGGGGTTCTCAAGCTGCTCGTATTTGCCGTCGTCGAGGAAGAATTTCAGCCGTTCCTTGGCCGAAATCTTCATGTGATGGCCCGATGACGGGATGACGAACTGGTTGGATTCCAGGTCCTTGTGAAACACCATCTCGCCGGTCTCGGGATCCTTGATCCAGAGATTCTCGGGCATGTCGGTGCGCCGACCGAGCATCGAATTGATCCTCGGGCGAACGTAATTGGTGATCCAGTTCATCGCTTCGGCTCCTGTCCTGACGAAGAGTTGGCTCGTGCATGTCGCCCAAAAGTGGGAACCGGTTTTGGGATAACGACTTGCACAAGGCCTAAGTAGGGAAACTATTCGGCAGCAGCAAGGCGGGCCGAACGCACGCCCTGAGACAGTCCGCTGACCAGGGTGGCGACGGCCTCGGCCGGGTCGGCGGTCTTCTCGCCCTTCGGTCCCAACACATTGGCGACCGCGTTGACGATCGCGGTGCCGACGACGACGCCATCGGCATTGGCGCCGATAATGCGCGCCTGCTCGGCGGTCTTGACGCCGAAGCCGACGCAGACCGGCAGATTGGTGTGGCCCTTGATGCGCTTGACCGCGGCGGCAACCTTGCCGGTGTCGGCCAAAGCCGAGCCGGTGATGCCGGTCATCGACACGTAATAGACGAAGCCCGACGTATTCTGCAGCACCTTGGGCAGGCGCTTGTCGTCGGTGGTCGGCGTTGCCAAGCGGATGAAGTTGATGCCGGCCTTCAGCGCCGGAATGCAGAGTTCTTCGTCCATCTCCGGTGGCAGGTCGACGACGATCAGCCCGTCAATGCCGCTGGCGATGGCGTCCTTGAGGAAGCGATCGACACCGTAGATGTAGATCGGGTTGTAGTAGCCCATCAGCACGATCGGCGTTTCATTGTCGGTGGCGCGGAAATCAGCCGCCGTCTTCAGCGTCTTGACCAGGGTCTGGCCACCTTTCAGCGCCCGCAGGCCAGCGGCCTGGATCGCCGGTCCATCGGCCATCGGATCGGAAAACGGTATGCCCATTTCAATGATGTCGGCGCCGGCCTTGGGCAGCGCCTTCATGATCGACAAAGCGGTGTCATAGTCGGGGTCGCCGCTCATGAAATAGGTGACGAGCGCCGGGCGGCCCTCGGCTTTCAGTTTTGCCATGCGGCGGTCGATGCGGGTCACCATGATCAGATCTCCATGCCCAGCATCGAGGCCACTGTGTGCACATCCTTGTCGCCGCGTCCCGACAGATTGACGATGACGATCTGGTCCTTGTCCATATCAGGCACGATCTTCACCGCATGCGCGATGGCGTGCGCGGATTCCAGCGCCGGGATGATGCCTTCGACGCGCGTCGTCAGCTTGAAGGCTTCCAGCGCCTCGTCGTCGAGGATCGGCACATATTCGACGCGGCCGGAATCGCGCAGCCAGGAATGTTCGGGGCCGACGCCCGGATAGTCGAGGCCGGCCGAGATCGAATGGCCGTCCATGATCTGGCCATCGGCGTTCTGCAGGAGATAGGTGCGGTTGCCGTGCAGGACGCCTGGCGCGCCGGCATTCATCGAGGCGCAATGCTCGATGCCGTCGAGGCCGCGGCCGCCGGCTTCGATGCCGATGATGCGGACTTGCCTGTCGTCGAGGAAAGGATGGAACAGGCCGATGGCGTTGGAGCCGCCGCCGACAGCCGCGATGATGGTGTCGGGCAGCCGGCCTTCCTGTTCGAGGATCTGGGCGCGCGCCTCGATGCCGATCACCGACTGGAAGTCGCGCACCAGCTCCGGATAGGGATGCGGACCTGCGGCGGTGCCGATCAGATAATAAGTGTCCTCGACATTGGTGACCCAGTCGCGCAACGCTTCGTTCATGGCGTCCTTCAGCGTGCCGTGACCGGCGGTCACCGGCCGCACTTCGGCGCCGAGCAGCTTCATGCGGAAGACGTTGGGGCTTTGGCGGGCGACATCGGTGGCGCCCATATAAACGACGCAGGGAAAGCCGAAGCGCGCCGCGACCGTGGCTGCGGCAACGCCGTGCTGGCCGGCGCCCGTCTCGGCGATGATGCGCTTCTTGCCCATGCGCTTGGCGAGCAGAATCTGACCGAGGCAATTGTTGATCTTGTGCGAACCGGTGTGGTTCAGGTCCTCGCGCTTGAAATAGACCTTGGCGCCGCCCCCGAGGCCCTTCGCCGAGGAAACCTCACGAAGATGTTTGGTCAGGCCTTCGGCGAAATACAGCTTTGACGGCCGCCCGGCATAGTGGGTCGAGAGGTTGGTCAACTCAGCCTTGAAGTCCGGATCGTTCTTGACCTCGTTCCAGTGCCGCTCGAGGTCGAGGATCAGCGGCATCAGCGTCTCGGCCACGAAGCGGCCCCCGAAGATGCCGAACATGCCCTGTTCGTCGGGTCCCGTGCGGAAGGAATTGGGTGTCGCCGGCTTGTTCATCGCCGATCTCCTGGTCTTGGTTCTGAGCATGTCTTATCGGAAAACCGGTTCCCACTTCTCCGGAACATGCTCGGGTTCGAAAGAAGTGCCTCAGGCAGCGCGGTCGTCGCGCGCGGCCCTGACGGCCCGGAAGAACTGCTCGATCAGCGCCGGATCCTTGACGCCCGGGCCGCTTTCCACCCCCGACGAAATGTCTATCGCGGGCGGATTGGCTGATATCAGGGCGTCGCCGATATTGGCGGCGTTGAGCCCACCGGAAAGCATGTAATCGAGCCCGGCGTCAAGGCCGGCCAGGATGCGCCAGTCAAAGGCGACGCCATTGCCGCCCGGAAGTTGCGAGCCCTTTGGTGGCTTGGCATCGAACATGAAGCGATCGGCAACGCCGATGAACGGCTTTAGCCGCTCGAGATCGGCTACCTCACTGACGGAGAACACCTTCATGACAGGCAGGCCGTAGCGAGCTTTCACCTCGGCCACCCGCTCGGGCGTCTCCGTGCCGTGCAACTGCAGCATGTCGGGGCGCATCTTTTCGACGATCTCGTCCAGGAACGCGTCATCGGCATCGACCGTCACGGCGACCGCCCTGGCCTTGCCGATTGCCGCCTCGCGCAGGCGGCCGGCTGCCGCAGGCTCGACATAGCGCGGGCTTTTAGCAAAGAAGATGAAGCCGACATGGCTGGCGCCGCCGGCCAGGGCCGCGGCCATTGCCTCATCGGTCTTCAATCCACAGATCTTGATATCGAGCGCCATGGCGCGGGGCTTGGCACGAAACCGGCCAAGAGTCGAGAAAAAGCATGCTGTTTGCCGGCAACGCCAAAGGCGCTACCTATTGATGGGAGAAGCAAGGCGGAGCAGACGAATGGCCGACCAGAGCATAGCCGAACTCAGGCAGAAGATCGCGCAAGCGCGCGACGTCATCGCCCATCTGATGCAAAAGGCCGCCTTCGACGGGGCGGAAGCGCACCGGGTCCTGGATTATTTCGGCAGCGATGCGTTCGAGCAGAATTTCCTGCCATGGCCGCGCCATGGCGACGAAGGGCTGCGGCCTGAAGAGCTTAATGCGGCCAATGATGATTGAGCGCGCCGCCGGCGAAGGCTAATCGAACACAATCGCCTGCAATGCCCCACCATTCCGCTTCAGCCAGTCCTTGCAGCGGTCGGTGTCGGGGCAGAGCTGCTCGCACAGTTTCCAGAATTTCGGGCCGTGGTTCATCTCCTTGAGATGCGCCACCTCATGCGCGACCAAGTAGTTTATCACCGGCGTCGGCGCCATCATGATGCGCCATGAGAAGGACAAATTGCCGTCGGAAGTGCAGGAGCCCCAGCGGCTCGACGTGTCCTTGAAGCGGATAGCCTTGGCGCGCTTGCCGATGGCCTCGGTATGCTTGACCACCAGCTTCTCGATGTCCTTCTTGGCCTCGCGCCTGAGGAAATCGGCGATGCGGCGCGGCAAATGTATGCGCTCGCCATGGACGATCAGCAGCGGACCGCGCTCGTCGCGCGACACGGTGACGGTGCCGCGTTTCGACGGTTCGTGGACGATGCGATGCGCGACGCCGCGTATCGGGATCTTGATGCCGGGGCGCACTTGCGGCCGTGTCGGTACCTTGGCCAGACGCTGCTCCAGCCAGCCCTGATGGCGGTGAAGGAATTTCTCCACCTCGCCGCGGCGCAGGCCCGGCGGCACGGTGATGCGCAGCCCCTGGCCGCCCGAATCGATGCGCAGCGTCAGCCGCCGTGCGCGGGCGCTCTCGACGATCCTGAGCGGCAGTGTGCGGCCGGCAACGACGTGCTCTCGCTCTTCGACAGGCGAGGGTTTTGGTTTGGTCAGGTTGCGGAAAAAGCCGAAGGACATGGCTGAACGATACGCGATTCGAGGAAAACGACCAGAACAAAAAAGAAACGGCGCCGCTCGCGCGACGCCGTCCATCATGCCAAGGCCTGTCTTAGAGCGCCGCGCGTCTCTGACGCGCAAAGGACGCTGTAGCACTCTAATTCGGCGCATGAACCTTTCCGAAAATCGGTTTCGATTTTCGGGGTCATGCGCGCAGCCTCAGTCGTCAAGCAGGTTCGGGCCCTTGCGCTTGGGCGTCGCGGGCTTGGCCGTTTCGGCCGAGCCTGTCTTCGCAGGCGCTGTCGACTTGTTGCGGTTGGCCATGAAGCGGTCGAACTCGTCCTGGTCCTTGGCGCGGCGCAATTCGCGGGCGTACTCGTCGAACTCGCTCAGCATCTCATCGAGCTTGCGACGCTCTTCGGCGAGGCGTTCGAGTTCCTTCTCGCGCCAGTCGTCGAAAGCGACATTGCCGGTGCGGGCCGAACCGTGGCCCCAGCGCGCGGCCTTGTCGGAACCGCGGCGGCAGCCGGCGAAGATGCCGTCGGTGGCCCGGTTGACGTCGCGCTTGAAGCCGTCAAGCCGGTCGCCCCAGATGATGTAGGCGAGCATGGCGAAGCCAAGCGGCCAGAACACCATGAAGCCGATCACCATCAGCGCGATGGTCGCCGGCGTCCAGGCCGGGCGGATCAATGCGGATGTGTTCATTTTCTCCCATTCCTTCGGTTGGAGACAGCCAAGAGCGGCTGCGTGGATTCGAAATGGGATGAGAAAAACGGCGATTCAAGACAACGTCCGCCAAAACCGGACAAGGTCCTGAATTGATTATCGCTTTTTGACCGCTTCGAGGAAAAGCACGACCAGGCCGGCGACCAGACCCCAGAAGGCGGCGCCAACGCCGAACAAAGTCAGCCCCGACGCGGTGACAACGAAGGTGACAGTAGCCGCCATGCGCTGGTCCTCGTCCTTGAGCGCGATCGCCAGCGCGTTGGCCAGCGACCCCATCAACGCCAGGCCGGCCACCAGCACGATCAGGCTTTGCGGCAGCACTGCGAAGATCGCCACCAGCGAGGCGCCGAAAACCGCGAAGATCAGATAGGCAAGTGCATAGAAGGGTCCGGTCTTCCAGCGCTCGGCCGGGTCGGGATGGACGTCCGGCCCGGTGCAGATCGCCGCAGAGATCGCGGCCAGATTGGTGGTCGAGCCGCCAAACGGCGCCGACAGCAGCGAGAACAAGCCGGTGACGCCGATCAGCGGGCCGGGTTCGGGGTGATAGCCGGCGGCGCGCAAGACGGCGAGACCCGACAGGTTCTGCGACGCCATGGTGACGAGGTAGAGCGGCAGCGCCAGGCCGATGACAGCTGCGGCGCTGAAATGCGGAGCAATCAGCGTCAGCGTCGACAGTTCCGGTGCCGGCAGTCCGCCGACGCGGCCTGTCAGGAAGGCGGCGATGCCGCCGCCGATCAGCACCGCCAGCACCGACAGCGCCGGGTTGAACAGGCGAATGACGAAGAAGGCCGCGATCAGCGGCAGGATCAACCAGGGGTCGACCGGAATGGTCTTGACGGCATTGAGCGCGAAGGTGACGACGATGCCGGCCAGCATGCCGGACGCGACCGACGTCGGTATCCTTGATATAAGCTGGGTCAGCGGCTTGAACAGGCCGGTGGCGATCAACATTAGGCCGGTGACGATGAAGGCGCCGACCGCATCGGCCATGGTAAAGCCGCTCGATGCCGCCATCAGCGCCAGGCCTGGTGTCGACCAGGCGGTGATGATGGGCATTTTCGTGCGCCAGGACAGCCACAGGCATTCGATCGCCATCGCCACGCACACTGCTGTCACCCAGCTCGCGGTCTCGGCCTGGGTGGCGCCAACCGCCTTGGCGGCGGCAATGACGACGGCGAGCGTGCCGCCGAAGCCGACGATTGCCGCGACAAAGGCGGATATCGGGATGGAAATGCGCATTCTTGCCTACCCCGCCCGCTGAACCATGTCGCCCACCGCCCTCAGCAGCATGTCGAGATCCTGCGGCCGCGACAGGCGGTGGTCGCCGTCGGGAATGAGCGACAAGGTGACGTCGTCGGCTGGCAGCAGCGAGACCAGCTTCAGCGCATGGCTTGCCGGCACGTCGGCGTCGGCCAGACCCTGCAGGATGTGGACGGGGCAATGGGTATCGATCGGCCCGGTCATCACCCGGTTCGCCCTGCCGTCCTCGATCAGCGCGCTTGTGTAGATGTAAGGCTCGGCGGAATAGTCCGAAGGTTCTTCGAAAAAGCCTTTCTCCCGGAGGTCGCGCCTCTGTTCCTCCGTCAGAGCCGGCTCGACCAGCTCGGCGGTGAAATCCGGCGCCGGCGCGAGCAGCACCAGGCCAACCACATTGCTGTCGCCCGCCTTGCGCATTTCCTGCACCATGCGCAGCGCGATCCAGGCGCCCATCGACGAGCCGACCAGGATTTGCTTGCCCTCGGTGAAACGCCGGAAGGCGGCGAGGCTCTCGCCAAGCCATTTCGAGATGGTGCCGTCGGCAAAGGCGCCGCCGGATTCGCCATGGCCGGAATAGTCGTGGCGCAGATATGCGCGGCCTTCCCTGGCCGCCCAATCCGACAACGTTTGCGCCTTCGTGCCCAGCATGTCGGATTTGTAGCCGCCGAGCCAGACGACGCCGGGCGTTGCGCCCGAGGAATGGCGAACCGCGATATCAATGCCGTCGACATCCAGTAGGGTTGGGGTGGTCGCGGTCATGGCTGTGGATCAATCCTGGTTCTGGGGGCCTGATTGTGGGAGCCTGATTTTACTCGCCGGTCTTTTGACACAGGCACAGGCGAGGCGGAAAGTGCTCGCGACATCCTTTGTTTGGTGCAGGCCTGCGATCAGGGTGATTTTCTGTCAGCGCTGTGCTATTGACTCCGCCCGCGCGCTAACCACATTGGCGCGTCCTGAACATTTCTAGATTGAAACCCTGAACGAAACGGCCAAGGAGACCACGACCATTCGCAGACCTTTCAAAGCAGCGGCGCCTACCAAAGATGGCCCGCGCTCCAACCGTGATATCCGGGTTCCCCGGGTCCAACTGATCGACGCCGATGGCCAGAACCGCGGCGATATTTCCATCAACGACGCATTGCTGCTCGCCGAAGAGGCAGGGCTCGATCTGGTCGAGATCTCGCCCAATGCGGTGCCGCCTGTCGTCAAAATTCTCGATCTCGGCAAATTGAAATACGCCAACCAGAAGAAGGCGGCCGAGGCGCGCAAGAACCAGAAGGTCATCGAGATCAAGGAGATCAAGATGCGCCCGAACATCGACAGCCATGACTACGAAACCAAGATGAAGGCCGTGCGGCGCTTCTTCGAGGAAGGTGACAAGGTCAAGCTGACGCTGCGCTTCCGCGGCCGCGAGATGGCGCATATGGAACTCGGCATGCAGCTCCTGAACAAGGTGCGCGAGGAGACGGCTACCATCGCCAAGGTCGAAGCCGAGCCGAAGCTGGAAGGCCGCCAGATGATGATGGTGCTGGCCCCGCGCTAGATCAGTTCGGGCGTTGCGCTCTAAATCCGCCTGAATCCTGTCTCATGGCGTCCCGGCGATCGGCGGGACGCCGATTCTCCTGTCCAGACGCCGCGATCGCCGGCAAAGCTTCTCGACGATCGGATTCCCGACATGGCCAATGAAATCAACCCTGCGCCCATCAAGGAGCTGGGCGGCTACCAGCACATGCGCCGGATGGTGCTTGCGGTGCTGGTGGTGGTGCTGTTTGCGGCACTGCTGTTCGGCCAGTCGACCTTCCCGCCCGATACCCCGGTGCATGAAACGATCGAGATGGTCGGCGTGCTGCTGATCTTCCTTGGCGTCGTCGGCCGCTTGTGGTCGACACTCTATATCGGGGGGCGCAAATCCTCCGAAGTGGTCACCGGCGGACCCTATTCGATCACCCGCAATCCTCTCTACGTGTTCTCGACCGTTGCCGCCGCCGGCGTCGGGGCGCAGATCGGCTCGTTCTCCGGCATCGTCCTGTTTGCGCTTTTGTGCGCCGGCGCCTTCCACATCGTCATCCTGCGCGAGGAACGGTATCTGAAGGAGGTTCTCGGCGCGCCCTACACAGCCTATCTGGCGCGGGTGCCGCGTTTCTTCCCCAAGCTGTCGCTCTACCAGGAAGGCGACACCGGCAGCTTCAAGCCGCGCCTCTTGCTGACCACCTTGCTCGACGGGCTGGTGTTTCTGGTGGCGTTGCCGGTGTTCGAGACCATCGATGGCGCCCAGCAATCGGGTATACTCCCGGTGCTGTTCAGGCTCCCCTAGGTAGGCTGATATTCAGGTGAGGCCGACCTGCAAACGGCCGATCCCTGCGCTTCCGGTGTTCACGTACTTAAGTACGCTCCGCTCCGGTTCTCGGCATCAGCCGTTTTCGGCTCGGCCTGACCTGAATCTCGACCCACCTATCGGAGCCCAGGCTTGCACCGTGAATTAAGACAGAGCGTCGCAGCCGCTCGGGTGTTGCGCGCCAGCCCGCTTTGAAGTATAGGACCGCCGTTCCAAGAAAACCGCCCGGCAGGGCATGCCGTGGCGGTTTCATTTGCTTTTCGGGCTTTTGGTCCGCCCGAAGCGAACAAGAAGCGCGATTGTGCGCCACCAATACGGAGTAGCAAAATGCCCAAGATGAAGACCAAATCGGCCGCCAAGAAGCGGTTCAAGATCACAGGTACGGGTAAAGTCCTGTCGGCTGCGGCCGGCAAGCGTCACGGCATGATCAAGCGTTCCAACAAGTTCATTCGAAATGCCCGCGGCACGATGGTTCTGGCTGAACCGGATGGCAAGAAGGTCATCAAGAATTTTCTGCCGAACGGCCTCTGAGCATTCGGTTTCAGGAACAGCGTTTAAGGAGATCATGACATGGCACGCGTAAAAAGAGGCGTCACCTCGCACGCCAAGCACAAGAAGGTCCTGAAAGCCGCGAAAGGCTTCTACGGCCGCCGCAAGAACACCATTCGCATCGCCAAGCAGGCGGTCGAAAAGTCGATGCAGTATGCGTATCGCGACCGCAAGAACCGCAAGCGCTCGTTCCGCGCGCTGTGGATCCAGCGCATCAACGCCGCGACGCACGAGCATGGCCTGACCTATGGCCGCTTCATCGACGGCCTCAACAAGTCCGGTATCGAGATCGATCGCAAGATCCTGTCCGACATGGCCATCCATGAACCGCAGGCGTTCGCCGCACTCGTGGCCAAGGCCAAGGTCGCGCTCGAATATCTGAAGAACACCACCCCGAATGCTTTTGAAAGCGCTGTCGCCTAAGACCAGCGCTTCCCAGCATTCGCAATTCTGATTGGGGAACCCGCGCTGGCACGGCTGGCGCGGGTTTTTCTTATGGCTGAACTTTCAACTTGAAAGTGACTTTCACCTCAAAGTTGACTCCCAACACAGCGAGTTTGACCGTGAACGACATAGCTACCGGCTTGGATACTCTCGAAAACTCCCTGATGGCCGACGTCGCGTCGGCCGCCGATGAGGCTGCTATCGAAGCCGTGCGCGTCGCGGCTCTCGGCAAAAAGGGGTCGATCTCGGAATTGCTGAAGACACTGGGCGCGATGAGCGCCGAGGAGCGCCAGGTCAAGGGCCCCGCGATCAACGGCCTGAAGAACCGCGTCACCGAAGCGCTGACGACACGCAAGGCCGAGCTGAAGGATGTTGCTGTCACTGCGCGCCTCGCCGCCGAGACGGTCGACGTGACGCTGCCGGTGCGGCAATCGCCGGCCGAGCGCGGCCGCATCCATCCGATCAGCCAGGTCATCGACGAGATCGCGGCGATCTTCGGCGATCTCGGCTTTGCCATCGCAGAAGGTCCCGATGTCGAGAGCGACTATTACAATTTCACCGCGCTGAATTTCCCCGAAGGGCATCCGGCGCGCGAGATGCACGATACCTTCTTTTTCCAGCCGGACGAAAAGGGCGAGCGCAAGCTGTTGCGCACGCACACCTCGCCGGTACAGATCCGCACCATGGAGAAGCAGAAGCCGCCGATCCGCATCGTCATTCCCGGCAAGACCTACCGGCAGGATTCCGACGCTACCCACTCGCCGATGTTCCATCAGGTCGAGGGGCTGGTGATCGACAAATCGGCCAATGTCGCCAACATGAAGTGGGTGCTGGAAGAATTCTGCAAGGCTTTCTTCGAGGTGCCGCAGGTCAAGATGCGCTTCCGGCCGTCCTTCTTCCCGTTCACCGAGCCCAGCCTCGAGGTCGACATCCAGTGCGACCGCTCGCGGCCCGGCGAAGTGCGATTCGGCGAAGGCTCCGACTGGATGGAGATCCTCGGCTGCGGCATGGTCCACCCCAATGTGCTGCGCGCCGGCGGGCTCGATCCCGACGAATATCAGGGCTTTGCCTGGGGCATGGGCATCGACCGCATCGCCATGCTGAAATACGGCATGCCGGACCTGCGCGCCTTCTTCGACGCCGATGTGCGCTGGCTGTCGCATTACGGTTTCAGGCCGCTCGACATGCCGACGCTGTTCGGAGGTCTTTCCGCATGACGGCGCCGCACACGGGTGGCTGCCGCTGCGGCGCGGTACGGTTCGAGGCATCAGTCGAACCGCACCATATCAGCTATTGCCATTGCGGCGATTGCCGGCGCGCCAGCGGCGCGCCGGTGTCGGCCTTTGTCGGCTTCCTGACCGAGCAGGTGGCTTTCACCGGCAAGGCGCTGAAGATGTACGAGAACGGGCCGGTGACGCGCTCGTTCTGCGGCATTTGCGGCTCGCCTATCGCCTATGTCGACGAGCGGCTGGAAGACCACATCTATTTCATGCTGGGCGCCATGGACATGCCGGCCTATTTCCGGCCGACGCACCATGCCTATGTGCGCGAGCAGCTGCCCTTCGTGCATATGCCCGACGACTTGCCGCGCCATTTGAAGACAAGCGTGCCCAGACCCGATGGACAAGGTCCGGGCGGGTACAGACAAAACGGAACATAGTGATGAAACTCACCCTTTCCTGGCTCAAGGATCATCTCGACACCGACGCCTCGCTCGACGAGATCGTCGAGAGGCTGACCTCGATCGGCCTCGAAGTCGAGCATGTCGACGACAAGGCCGGCCTGAAGCCGTTCGTCATCGCCAAGGTGCTGACGGCGGTGCAGCATCCCGACGCCGACCGGCTGCGGGTGCTGACCGTCGACACCGGCAATGGCGCAGCCCCTGTCCAGGTGGTGTGCGGTGCACCGAATGCCCGCGCCGGCCTGATCGGCGCCTTCGCCGCGCCTGGCACGTATGTGCCCGGCATCGACGTGACGCTGACCGTCGGCAAAATCCGCGGCGTCGAAAGCCATGGCATGATGTGCTCCGAGCGCGAGCTGGAACTGTCGGATGAGCATAGCGGCATTATCGACCTGCCGGCCGACGCGCCTGTCGGCACCAGCTTCGCGGCTTACGCGCATCTCGACGATCCGATGATCGAGATCAATCTGACGCCGAACCGGCCGGATGCGACCAGCATTTACGGCGTCGCCCGAGACCTGGCGGCAAGCGGGCTTGGCCGGCTCAAGACCGCGCCGGTCGAAGCGGTCCTTGGCAAAGGTGAAACGCCGGTCAAGGTGACCATCGAGGCGCCGGAGCTCTGCCCCGGCTTCGCGCTGCGCCTGGTGAAAGGCGTGAAGAACGGGCCGTCGCCGAAATGGCTGCAGCAGCGGCTGATCGCCATCGGCTTGCGCCCGATCAGCGCGCTTGTCGACATCACCAACTACGTCACCTTCGACCGTGGCCGGCCGCTGCATGTGTTCGATGCCAAGAAGGTCGCCGGCAATCTCGTCGTGCGCCGCGCACGCGACGGCGAGAAGGTGCTGGCGCTCGACGGGCGCGAATACACGCTGACGCCGCAGATGTACGTGATCGCCGACGACAATGGCGTCGAATCGATCGCCGGTGTCATGGGCGGCGAGCATTCCGGCTGCGACGAGAACACCACGGACGTGCTGATCGAATCCGCTCTTTGGGATCCGATCACCACGGCCCGCACCGGCCGTACGCTCGGCATCATCACCGATGCCCGTTACCGTTTCGAGCGTGGCGTCGACCCGGAATTCATGGTGCCCGGCGTCGAACTGGCGACAAAGCTGGTGCTGGAGTTCTGCGGCGGAGAGCCGACCGAGACGGAGGTGGTCGGCTATGCCGGCTACAAGCCGAAGATCGTTTCCTTCCCGATCTCGGAAGTGAAGCGGCTGACCGGCATCGAGGTGCCGAAGGCGGAAAGCCTCGACATCCTGACCCGCCTCGGCTTCAAGCCGTCAGGCTCGGGCGACGTCGTCGATGTCGCTGTGCCGTCCTGGCGTCCTGACGTCGACGGCAAGGCCGACCTGGTCGAGGAAGTGATGCGCATCCACGGCGTCGACAACATCGCGCCGCAGCCGCTCGGCGCGCATGACGCGGTCAACTCCAAGATACTGACGACGCTGCAGGTTCGCACCCGCACTGCCAAGCGCTCGCTCGCCGTGCGGGGCATGCTGGAGGTTCTCACCTGGTCGTTCATCCCGGCCAAACACGCCGAACTGTTCGGCGGCGGCCAGACGGCGCTGAAGCTCGCCAATCCGATTGCAGCCGACATGTCCGATATGCGGCCCTCGCTGTTGCCCGGCCTGATCGTCGCCGCGCAGCGCAATGCCGACAAGGGCATCGGCGATGTCGCGCTGTTCGAGGTCTCCGGTACCTATGAGGGCGACGGCCCCGACCAGCAGCGGCGCGTTGCCGCCGGTGTGCGCCGCGGCACCGCCAAGCTCGACGGTTCCGGCCGCAGTTGGGCCGGCAATTCCGGCCCGGTCGGCGTGTTCGACGCGAAAGCCGACGCGATTGCAGCGCTGGAAGCCTGCGGCGCGCCGGTCGACAGGCTGCAGATCGAGCCAGGCGGTCCGGCCTGGTATCATCCCGGCCGCTCCGGCACGATCAAGCTCGGCCCGAAGACAGTGCTCGGCACCTTCGGCGAGTTCCACCCGAAGACGCTGGAGGGGTTGGACGTTTCCGGACCGATCTGCGGCTTCGAGGTCTATATCGACGCCGTGCCGGAGCCGAAGGCCAAGCCGACGAAAACCAAGCCGAAGCTGGAGCTGTCCGCATTCCAGGCAGTGAAGCGTGATTTCGCCTTCGTGGTCGACAAGACGATAGAAGCCGGCACGCTGGTGCGCGCGGCACTCGCCGCCGACAAGAAGCTCATCACCGGCGTTTCGGTGTTCGACGTCTTCGAAGGAGCTTCGCTTGGCGCCGCCAAGAAGTCGATCGCCATCGAAGTATCTATCCAGCCGGTTGAAAAGACGCTCACCGACGAAGATTTCGAGGCGCTGGCCAAGCGCGTCGTCGACAATGTCGGCACGCAAACGGGCGGCGTGTTGAGGACGTAGAGCGGCTAACGCCGCCCTACGTATTTCGAGTTCACGCAATTCTTAGGGAAAGCGCGTCTTAGGGAAAGCGCGGCGCGCTTTCCCGGGAAAACCGCTACACACTTTCCTGGAATTGCTTCTGAGGATTGCCGGCAGGTGGCGAATCGCTCTCCAAAGGGTGATGGACCATCTGCGCTATTCCGGTCTGCCGTTCGAAGCCCAGCGCGAAGCGTTTCTCGCCATCGTGTTGGCGGATGCGCTCGTCAGCGACGCGCTGGAGCGGGCCCGCACGCTGGCGTTGCCGGATTGGCTGGTGGTGTCCGGCGCGCTCTACAACAGCATCTGGAACCATCTGACCGGCAAGGCGCCGGGCTACGGCATCAAGGATGTCGATCTCTTCTACTTCGATGACAGCGACCTGTCCTACGAGGCCGAGGACGCGGTCATCCGTCGAGCCGCGCAGCATTTCGAGGGGCTGGCTCTGCCGGCCGAGGTGCGCAACCAGGCACGGGTGCATCTGTGGTATCCGCAGAAATTCGGCCAGCCCTGCCCGCGCTATACGAGTTCCAGCGAGTCGGTGAGCTATTTTGCTTCGAAGACGCATGCGGTCGGGGTGCGATACGATGCCGATGGGCAGCTTGAGGTCGTGGCGCCGTTCGGGCTGGATGACCTCTTCGCGTTTCGCATCACGCCCAACCGGCTGATGGATAACAGGCGCACGCATGAGGCCAAGGGGGCGAGGGCGAAGGCGTGCTGGCCGGAGATTACGGTGGTGCCGTGGTGAGACTTACCCTCCCCGTTGTGGGGAGGGTCGGCTCGCTGTCGCAGCGAGGCGGAGACAGAGAGACGGGGTGGGGGTGCGCCTCACGAGGACCCCCACCCCGATCCGCTTCGCGGATCGACCCTCCCCACAAGGGGGAGGGTAAAGGCACTCACCCATTCACCAGCGCCAACAGCTCCTCCGTATAGCGCTTGCCAACCACCTTGTCCGGCGACAGCGCATCGCCGATCGCCGCGACCTCAGCCGCGCTCAGCTCGATCCCGACCGCCGCCGTGTTCTGCTCGAGATGGCGTATCTTTCTTGCGCCGGGGATCGGCACGATGAAGTCGCCCTGGTGCAGCACCCAGGCCAGCGCCAGCTGGGCCGAGGTGACGCCTTTTTCCACCGCCAGCTTTTCCAGCGTCGCAATGACCTTGGCGTTTGCCGCCATGGCGTCGGCCTGGAAACGCGGCAAGGTGCGGCGCCAGTCGTCGTCGCTGAGGGCTTCGGGCTTGGCGATGGTGCCGGTGAGCAGGCCGCGACCGAGCGGGCTGTAGGGGACGAAGCCGATGCCGAGTTCGCGGCAGACATCGAACACTTCGTCTTCGGGGTCGCGGCTCCAAAGCGAGTACTCACTCTGCACGGCAGCGATCGGATGCACGGCGTGCGCCCGGCGGATGGTGGCGGCACTGACCTCCGACAGGCCCAGCGCCCGCACCTTGCCATCGCGCACCAGCTCCGCCATGGCACCGACCGTGTCCTCTATCGGCACGTCGGGATCGACGCGGTGCTGGTAGTAGAGGTCGATAACATCGGTATCGAGCCGCTTCAGCGAGGCTTCGGCCACCGCCTTGACGTGCTCCGGGCGGCTATCGACGCCGACCATGCGTTCGAGGCCCGAGCCTTCCTCGGAAATCTTGAAGCCGAATTTGGTCGCGATCGTCACCTTGTCGCGCACCGGCTTCAACGCCTTGCCGAGAAGTATCTCGTTCTCAAAGGGGCCGTAAACTTCGGCCGTGTCGAAAAACGTCACGCCGATCTCGACAGCGCGGCGCAAAGTGGCGATTGCGTCGGCCTCTGCCTGACCGCCATAGGCGAAGCTCATGCCCATGCAGCCGAGGCCGACGGGGAAGACTTCGAGCTCAGTACCAAGTTTGCGGGTTTTCATGGCGCATCTCCTTGTTGCGATGAAACAGAGATAGCGCCTGGCTTTACGTTCGATAATTGGCTGTCATTCGCACGGGCTGTTCTATAAAATAGAGCAATGAACCGAGCGCATCTTTCTCAACTCGCTGTACTGGCAACAGTCGCCCAATGCGGTAGTTTTCGCGGCGCGGCGCGCGAACTGGCCATCGCGCCCTCGGCAGTTAGCCATGCCGTGTCCAGCCTGGAGGCGCGGCTCGGCGTGCGGCTTTTGGCGCGCAGCACCCGCAGCGTGGCACCAACGGAGGAGGGCGCGCAGCTGCTCGAACGGCTGCGGCCGGCGCTGTCCGAGATCGATCTGGCGCTGGAAACGGCGATCGAGGCGCGCGACCGGCCGGCCGGGAACCTGCGGCTGACCGTGCCGCGCACCGCGGCCCACCTGGCATTGACGCCCAGGCTCGGCGGCTTTGCCGCGGCCTATCCCGACATCGTGCTGGAAATCGTCATCGAGGATCGCTTCACCGACGTCGTCGAAGGCGGCTTCGATGCCGGCGTGCGGCTCGGTGAGAGCCTGCAGCGCGACATGATCGCGGTGCGCATCGGACCGGACCTTCGCGGCGCCGCGGTCGGCGCGCCATCCTATTTCGCGACCATGCCAAGACCCCGCCATCCGCGCGATCTTGCCGACCACCGCTGCATCCGCTTCCGTTTTTCCAGCGGCATTCTTTACCGCTGGGAATTCGAGAAGGATGGCGAAGAGATCGAGATCGCGGCGCAAGGGCCGCTGATCCTCGACGAAGACCATCTGATCGCCCAGGCAGCGGTCGACGGCGCAGGGCTCGCCTTCGTCTTCGACGATTATGTGCGCGCGCCGCTCGCCGACGGCCGCTTGATCCGCGTGCTGGAAGACTGGTGTCCGCCCTTCGACGGTTTCTTCGTCTACTACCCCAGCCGCCGCCAGATGCGCCCGGCGCTGCGGGCGTTTGTGGATTTCTTCAAGGTCGGTGCTTAGCCACCTCCCCCTTGTGGGGAGGGTCGATCCGCGTAGCGGATCGGGGTGGGGGTCTTCGTAGGGCGCTACCCCCCACCCCGTCGCTTCGCGCCGACCCTCCCCACAAGGGGGAGGGTGGAAGAAAGCCCAGCTGCCATTCGTTCACCAGCCATGCCGGCATTCATCACCAACAACTCAACCCGCTACGGCTGGGCGGCGATCGTCCTCCACTGGCTGATCGGCATCCTGTTCATCGGCCAGTTCATGCTCGGCTTCATCATGGTGCGGTTGACCAGCCAGCGCACCGCCTTCGAGCTGATCCAGCTGCACAAATCCTTCGGCTTCCTGCTGCTCGGCCTCCTCATCCTGCGCATTGCCTGGCGGCTCGGCAATGCGGCCCCGGCCTTGCCGGCCTCGGTCGGAGGCCTGGAGCGTCGGACGGCGCCGCTGGCGCATCTGGCACTTTATGGCTTCCAGCTCGCGGTGCCGCTGTCCGGCTGGGCACTGGTTTCGGTGTCGATGCTGGAGATCCCCAGCATGCCGTTCAACCTTTTCGTGATGCCGAACCTGCCGCTCGGCGTGTCCGATGCGGCGGAAAACTTCTGGGCGGCAGCACACTGGTATCTCGCCTATGCCGGCATTGCCTTGGTTGCGCTGCATGCGCTGGCGGCGCTGCGGCATCATTTCTGGCTGCGCGACAGCGTGCTCACGCGCATGATCACGCCTTCGTCAGATCAGGACATGGAATAGCGCGCGCCGCGCATTCGTTCATTGGAGTGAGGGCGCAACACTTCGCCTGCCCCAGTAAGGACAAAACCCATGTATGCGCGCATCTTCGGATTGGCGGCTGTTGCCGCTTGCCTTGCCATGCCTGTCTCCGCCGCTGTGGACCTCGGCGACGCCGCCGGCAGCTACACGGTCAACCCGGCCAGCTCCAGCATTCGCTTCTCCATCGGCAAGGTCGGTGGCGGCGGCCTCGACGGCGCCTTTGGCCGCTTCAAGGGCTCCATCCGCATCGACAACAGCGATGTCGGCCGTTCCGCGGTCAACTTCACCATCTATCCCGAAAGCGTCGGCACCGGCCAGGGCCGCATCGACGCCTTCCTGCGCTCCGATGCGGTGTTCGACGTGGCCAACAGCCCCGAAATCCAGTTCCGCTCGACCAGCGTAACCCGAACCAGCGACACCACGGCGCTGGTCAGCGGCCGGCTGACGGCGCGCGGCAAGACGTTTGCGGAAAAGTTCACTGCCGAGCTCGGCGGGCTGAAGGGCGGCGTCATTAAATTCCACGTCACCGGCAAGGTGCTGCGCTCCCGGTACGGCATGGATGTCGGCACGCCGATCTATTCGAATATCGTCAATTTCGACATGACGCTAACGGGCAAGCGAGGCTAGCAGGACCAGCGATCCGCATTGGCTTTTCCTGCAATTTCGGGCAAACCTCCTCGCCTGTAAATCGATAGGAGAAGCCTGATGTTCCGATGGGGTGTTTTGTCGACGGCCAAGATCGGCCGCGAGCAATTGTTGCCGGCAATCGTCGAGGCCGAGAATGGCGTTTTGTCCGCGATCGCCAGCCGCGACCTGTCGAAGGCCGAGGCCCTGGGCGAGCGGTTCGGCGCCAGGCATGCCTTTAGTTCGTATGAGGAGCTGCTGGCTTCGAAAGACGTCGACGGCGTCTACATCCCGCTGCCGACCTCGCAGCATGTCGAGTGGACGGCCAAGGCCATCGAAGCGGGCAAGCATGTGCTGGTGGAAAAGCCGCTGGCGCTCGACGCCAAGAATATCGCACCGCTGATCAAGCTGCGCGACCAGAAGAAGGTGCTGGTCTGCGAGGCCTTCATGGTCATCTACCACCCGCAATGGATCAAGGTGCGCGATCTCATCGCCGATGGCGCCATCGGCCGGCTGCGCCATGTGCAGGGCGCCTTCTCCTATTACAATGTCGATCCCACCAACATGCGCAACCAGCTCGATCTCGGCGGCGGCGCGCTGCCTGATATCGGCGTCTATCCGACGGTGTCGACGCGGTTTTCGAGCGGCAAGGAGCCACTGCGCGTGCAGGCGACGATCGAGCGCGACAAGAAATTCGGCACCGACATCTATTCCTCGATCCGCGCCGATTTCGGCGATTTCGAACTGTCCTTCTATCTGTCGACGCAGATGGCGGCGCGGCAGGTGATGGTGTTCCACGGCGAGAAGGGTTTCATCGAGGTGTTCTCGCCGTTCAATGCCGGGCTCTACGACCATCACCGCATCGAATTGCACAACCAGAACCATACGGAGGCGCAGGTGTTCCGCTTTCCCGGCACGCAGCAATACCGGCGCGAGGTCGAGACGTTTGCCAGGGCGGCACAGGGTGGCAAGGAGCGTGTCTTCACGCTGGAGGAGTCCGTGCTCAACCAGAAGGTCATCGACGCCATCTTCCGCGCCGGCGGCAAGGAAGGCTGGGAGGCCGTCTGATACAGCAATCTTAGCGGGTAATTTCATGGGAGAAGGGCGTCCGCATTGTGCATGCGGACGCTCCTTTCCTGTTGAACTGACGATCTCACGCGCCTCTGAGCGTCAGGTGCAAGGTCTCGGCGAAGCGGTCGGGATAGGGCGCAAAGCCCATGTGGTCGCCGGGGAAGGCGGCGCGCTTGCTGCCGAGCCCGTCGGCCAGCGCCTTGCCCATGCCGTCGATCGGCTGGCCGATGGACTCTTCGCCGATGCCGACCACGACCGGGCGGCCGCGCAGCGCCTCGATATCAGGACGGTAGAGCGACAGCGGCATGACGCCATGCGCCAGCCAGTATTCGAAATTGCCGCTGACCCTGGCAAAGGTCTCGGCCTCCTCGGGCGACGGTTCGAACGAAGGCGGTCCGTCCTGCGGCCCGGCTTCATCCTGACCCGGCCCTTCCGACAGGCTGTTCTCGCTGAAGAATTTCTGCATCGCCGCCTCGACACCCTGGCTGCGATAGGTGTCGTGCAGGTCGCGCATGCCGGCCAGTGACGGCGACGGGTCGTCGAGCAGCATCATGCTGGGCGGCTCATGCGCCACCAGTGCACGAACCCGGCCGGGATGGCGGGCGGCGAGGTTGAGCCCGATCTGGGCGCCGCCGCTGGTGCCGAACACATAGGCCGGTCCGGCGCCAAGCGCCTCGATCAATCGCGCGGCATCGTCGCCATGGACATCGAGGTCCTGCTCTTGCGGCTCTCCGTCGAAGGTGCTGCGCGAATTGCCGCGCGGATCATAGGCGACCACCGTGTAGCGGTCGGCGAGGTGGCCCGCGACATCGGCGAAGACGCCGGCGTCCTGCGGTCCGCCGGGGATTATCAACAGTACGGGGCCGGAACCGCGCATCTCATAATAGAGGCTGGCGCCCGGTACTTTCAGCGTCGACGTTTGGGGGGTCATGTCCATCTCTCCTGTTGTTCTCATGTCAAAGTTCGGCTTTGCGCCGGGTCCGATCATTTGCTGGCGACAACCATGCGGTTGCCCTCGCTGTCGCGGAATTCGGCGACTGTGCGGCCCGGCTGCCAAGGCGCTTCCTGCGGCTCGGTGATGATTTCGACGCCGCGCGCCTTCAGGCCCGCGACCGTTGCCTCGACATCGCCATCAACGAGCACCAGCACGGGCTCAGTGCCCGGCGTGTCATCGGGGCGTTTGACGAAATGCAAATTGGTGACGGCGCCGGGAAATGTCAGCTCGATCCAGCGCCAGCCGCTGTCGCCCATCAGCTGGTCCTCCGCCACTTGGCAAGCAAGATGTCCGGTGTAGAAGGCCTTGGCGCGGTCCTGGTCGAACACCGGCAATTCGGCAAACTGGATGTGCATGATGGGTCTCTCCTGCTCCTGGACGGCTGCCGCGCAGCCGTCGACGGGAAAGACGATCCGGACGATCGAAAAGATTCGCCGGGCGACGAATCTTTTCGAGGCCGCGAAACGTCTTCTCTGTGCAGAGTTGAAAAACAGGAGACGACAATGGGCTACAATCTCATCCGCTACGGCGTGAAGGACGAAAGCATCGCCGAGAACCGTATGCTGGTTGCACAGGTGTTCGAGGCACTCGACGACACGAAGCCGCAATCCGTGCGCTACCTCGTCCTGGAACTGGAGAATGGCGAGTTCATCCATCTTGTCAGCCAGGATGGCGACGGCCTGACGGGGCTCGCAGCCTTCAAGGCCTTCAGCGCCGATCATGCCGGGCGCCGCTCGACGCCGCTTGCCAGATCGCCGGCAAAGATCGTCGGCAATTATCGTATGCTGGCCGGCGAGGTCGTGCCGGCTTGAATGCAAAGACCGGCATTTTGGGAACGGACAGGATGAACACAGCAAAACTCGACCGCGTTGCCCTGGAGGCGATGCTCGGCGCCTTGCGACCGAAGCTGCACCGCTACTGCGCCCGCATGGCCGGCTCGGTGATCGATGGCGAGGACATCGTCCAGGAGACACTGATCAAGGCACTGCAGGCCATCGACGGCGACGCCACCGTTGGGCGTCCGGAGCAATGGCTGTTCCGCATAGCCCACAATGCCGCGCAGGATCATCTGCGCCGGCGCCAGCGGGAGCAGGCGCGCATGAGCGAGACCGACATGACGACGATCGAAGACCCCTCAGCAAGCGCCGATGCGAGGCTCGCCACCGCCGCCAGCCTGCGAAGCTTCATGCAGCTGGCAACAGTGCAGCGCAGCGCCGTGATCCTTGTCGACGTGCTTGGCCTCAGCCTGCACGAAACCTGCGAAGTGTCCGGCGCGACCCTGGCTGCGACCAAGGCAGCGCTCCATCGCGGGCGGTCGCAGCTGCGCCTGCTGGCGTCACAGGACGAGCAGGCGCCTGCCCCAAAGCTCGACGCCGGTGACGAGCGGCGCCTGCGCCGCTATGTCGACCTGTTCAACGCGCGCGACTTCGACGCCGTGCGCGCGTTGATCGCCGAGGATATCCAGCTTGAAATCGTCAACCGCACCCGCATGCGCGGTAAGGCGCAGGTTTCCAACTATTTCGGCAATTACGACCGTGTCCAGGACTGGGCGCTGTCGCTCGGCTTCGTCGACGGCAGGCCGGCCATCCTGATCCGCAACCCGCAAGCGGGAGATGACGCCGTGCGCGGCTTCATGCTGGTCGACTGGCAGGATGGAAAGGTCAGCCATATCCGCGATTTCCGCTACGCGCCCTATTGCCTTGCCGATGCGGACATCCGCTTCATCGACGCGTAAGCATCGGCCAGAGAGCGCAGGCTTCGCGCCTCAGGCGAAGCTTTGCAAATTGGCGTCCTGCAGCTTGGAGCCGGCGAGCAAGGCCTCGAGCACCTGCTTCTTGAGCGACAGGCACTGCGAGCGGGCAAGCTTTGCGATGGCCGAGACTTCGGCCAGCTCGCAGGCAAGCACCAACTCCTTCTGCTGGCCGATGATCGCTTGCGTGAAGTCGCGCGATTTGAAGCCGAGATGGAGGACACGCTCCGACTGGTCGAGCGTTTGGTCGAGCAGGCGAACTAGGCGCAGATTGCCAGAGAGTTCAGCCAGGGCCAGGCGAAAGGCGCGGTCGGCCGCTAGAAAGGCGACATGGCTGCGCAGCGTCTCCGGCTTCAGCACCTTCTGCGCCGCCAGCCTGATGTCGTCGAGCCCGCGTTCGGTGAGGTTTGCCGCGGCCACCCGGAACACTTCCGGTTCGATCAGGCTGCGGACGTCGAAGATCTCGTTGACGTCGCGCAGGCTAAGCGGTGCGATGACATAACCGCGGCGCGGCTCGCTCTTGATCAGCCCTTCCTGCGTCAGGCGGGCCAAAGCCGAGCGGATCGTCGCCTTCCTGATCTGGTAGCGGTCGCCGATCTGCTTTTCGGTCAGGCTTTCGCCGGGTTGCAGGACGCAGGCGACGATGTCGCTCTTCAGCTGCTCATAAGCTTCCTCGCTGCGCAATATGTCGGCGGTCGACGGCGCCTTGACGGCGGACGGTGACACTGATTTCGGAAGAGCCATATCTGCCTGCCCGTTTGGTCTGCCCGCGTGGTCTGCCCGCGTGGTCTGCCCGCGTAGTCTGCCCGCGTAGTCTGCTTGCCGGTTTCGACCATCCGGTTGACGGGTCTGTCGGCATTCGCTAGCCTGAGCATCTCAGCTGTATTGGTTGAGCTTCCCAATGGAGATGACGACAAATGTCTCTTGCCGCCAACTCGCCTCTCTACGCCGTAACCGCCGATATCGTCAACGCAGCCAAAGGTGCTCATGCCATCGAACGGGTCAAGGCGGTGCTGCGCGAACACACCGATCGCTTCCATGCATCAGGCGTGCTCGCGCATGAGGAAGACGACGATGAGGTGCTGCTGCATGCCAGCCCTGACTTGACCATCTACCACATCACGCTTTCGCCCGGCCTGCAGTACCCGCCGCACAACCATCTGATGGATGCGCTGATCGGCATCTACAAGGGCAGCGAGACCAACTTCATCTATCCCGTCGACGGCAGCGAGATCGATGCGCCGGAACGCCACGACGTCGCGGCGCCCGCGGTGGTGCATATGAACCCGGATACGGTGCATGCGGTCGCCAACACCGGCAGCGCCCGCTCGGGCGCACTGCATGTCTATCTCGGCAATCTGACGGAGACCCACCGCCACATGTGGAGCCCGGACAGCACCCACGCCGAGCCGTTTGACAATGAGCGGTATCTGGCTGGAGCGAGGCCTATTGGGCCCTGATCCGGGAAAGGCGGAAGAAAAGTGAGCGTGCTGCGCGGCGGCGTGAATGAGCATTCAGCGTCGCTGCGCCCAGATAACGGTCGCCGCGTACTCTCCCGTTTCAAGAACATCGCAGCGCGTTTATAGCGCAGTCAGGCTGACGACTGGGGTAATAAATGAAGAAGCCCGGAATAGGCGGCGTCCAGTTCTCCAGCACTCGAATGAGGCGGTGCTCGGCAACGTGTTCCGCGACCTGCTCTTCATATGTGAGCTCAAAGACCGGCTAGCGGATCGCAGGAAATCACAGTTTCGGCGGAAATGGCGCGCCCGAAGAGACGCAGCGCGCCTTCGCCTAAGCGCTGATTTTATTGGTCTATTTCTTTAAAAAAAGTAGCACGCCTGTAGCATAAATCAGTGACAAAAGCCCGTACTAGGCACGCTTGGATAATTAGTCCGCGGCGAGCGCGATGGAATGCTCGCCACGTTGCGCACCGAAGGACAGCGGTTCTGCTCTTTTCCGGACGAGCCATTCATCCGGGATACGTCGGTTTTGTTCACGCGCACGGCCGACATCGGGAAGCTCGCTGTGCGCAGACCGATCCCCGGCGTCTCCGACCTATCATGTCGGCCGACCTATGGAACTTCTTGTGCGAGCATAGCCCGAAACCTTCCAGGCGATCTCCCGAAAATATCTACCGAACGGCGCTCGTCCAGATTTCCGGCATGACCCGCTCAGCATCTTAGCGGAGACCGAGGCCTGGCTCGAGTAGAAGGTATACGTCCTTCTAGGGCTTAACCGTAAACGACATGCGGCTTACTCTGACCCACTTCGATGATGTAGCCGTCTGGATCGCGAATGTAACAGCGAGTTTCGCCGTACTTTTCCATCGGTTCCGTGATGAACTCAGCGCCCCGACCTTGCCAACGTCGATAGCAGTAATGAATATCAGCAACGCGGATGTTCATGAAGCTGCTGAGTGAATCGGGATCTGGGGGAACGCCGAGCGTCACCGACGGTTTGTCAGGTGTGGGGCCGCCGCCGATGTTGACGATGAGCCAGGTATTGGCGATGCGGATATATCCCGGCGCGCCGCTGCTATCGCCCAGGCTAAGAATGCGTCCTCCGAAGACCATCTCATAGAATCGAGCTGAGCGTTCGATGTCGGCGACGGTCAGAAAATGCGCGACGGTGAAGCCATGCTGCGGGGGCATTGCATAGATTTCATCCTCAACTCGTACTTCCGTCATCCGCGACTCCTATTTCGAGGTCTTCGCGATCCGCCATGGCCCGCGAGAACAGATTTCAATAGCGCTCCGCCGACACGGGTTTTAGTTGGCCTTTTGTATGATCCGTCTCTTAGCCGACGCCGGCGACGTACACGGCATTCCACCTCCACGGCGTCACACAGCATGGCTGCTTACGTCGAAAACGAAACTATCCCACCTGAACCCCCAGCATGTTTTTCAGGAAAGGCTATCAGGGCTCAAACGCCCTTCGCGGCCAGCAACTTGCGGTATTCCGCGACGGGCATCCCGCCCCAACCCCAATTCTCCATCTCCACTTCCTCAAACACTACCCAGGTCCAGTCCAGCGGCTTCCCGAGGACGTCGAGCAGCACCTCGCTCACGCCCTTGTAGATGGCTGCTTTCTGCTCCACAGTTACATGATCCACACCAGGCTCGATGCCTTCGCGGGTGAGCTGGACGGTGACAATAGGCATAAGAACCTCCCTTGACTGATGGCTCAGTGGCCAGCGCTCTGGCCGCCGTCGACATGAAGCGTTTCTCCGGTCACGAAAGCGGCATCCTCCAGGTAGAGGACCGCTCCGACGATATCGGAAATCTCACCCAGCCGACCCAGTGGATGCAAGGCCGCCAGCCTCTCGTACGTCTCTGGCGCATGCATCGGCGTCCTGATGACGCCCGGAGACACGGCGTTCACCCGGATTCCGCTGCGGGCATATTCGATCGCCAAACTACGGGTCGCGGCGTCAGCTCCGCCCTTGGTCAGCGAAGCAAGCACCGATGGCACCTTCGAACTGGCCTGCTTCACCAAGCTGGTTGTGATGTTGACGACATGGCCGCCCGCTTGACGTTCCATTGCGGCGATCGCGGCCTGGGTGGCGAAAAAGAAACCGGTCAGATTGGTAGCAACGGCGCGGACATAATCCTCCGCGGTGTAATGCGTGAAACTGCTGGCAAGGAAAACTCCGGCGTTGTTTATCAGCGTGTCGACCCGCCCGAAACGCTGCAGTGTTTCCTCGATCACCCTCGGTCCCGTCGCCGGGTTGCCGATGTCACCCGAGATCGTGAGCAAGTCCGAGCTATCGGAAGATTTGATAGATCGAGAGGTAGCGACAACGCGGTAATTTCGGCCGAGATACGCCTCAACCAACGCCGCGCCAATGCCCTGCGACCCGCCGGTGATGACAACGACTTTACGACCAGTTTCCATGACAGACCTCGGCGATACTGACCACTAACAACCAGACTGCGTCCCGTCATTTTCCAGGTAACACGTATTTGCAGTATGGCCCGGCAACCATCGTCCAATGGTATCGCATATACTTAGGTATCGGGGTTTATACAGCGACCTACCCGCTTTGCGGGCGGGTGGCGTCTCCAAAGCGCCGGGCATTTTTGACTGGGACGAGCACTGCTCGCCAATACTCCGATGCCCATCCACAGGGGGGTGTGTCCGTCTTAAGTATTGCCGACACCTTGGCCCAATAGAATGTTTCGGCGCGGTCTGCTGTCATTTTCCGAAACATCGCGAACGGTGCTTCCGAGGTGCGGCGATGTTAGCGGAGGATCTGGTCATGCTAACAGGACGTGCGAATCCATCATCGGCATCGTGCCAGCCGCTGGCGTGGCATCTTGTCGAAGAGATTAGCCATCGGGTAATCAACGAATATGGCGAAGCGATAGCGATTCTGTCGCTGGCCTCGTCCAGCGGAGAGGCTACGCTGGCGTTAAGGCGCGCAGCGGATCGTCTGCGGGCGATGGCAGAGGCGCATCAATCGCTTCTCGTGCCCATCACTGAGGGATACATCGACCTCGGTGATCATGTTGGGAAGCTGTGTCACAGCCTTTCACGTGCCTCCCTTGGCGAGCGGAGCATTCAGCTGACTGTTGCAACGGACGAAATCCGGCTTGACGCCGCGCGGTGCTGGCCGGTCGGTCTGATCGTCTCCGAGTTGGTCCGGAACGCAGCACGGCACGGCCTAGGGGATAGCCCTGGTTCAATCCGTGTCTCACTGAACAGGAGTGGCAACAGTGTCTGTTGTGTTGTCTGCGACGACGGATGCGCGGCCTATCATCGGCCAGAAGAAAGAGGGCGGTGGTTGATACACGCGCTGACGGCGGAAATTGGGGGCTCGGTGCAATGGAAATTCACCCCGCGTGGATCGATCGTGGGTGTGCGTTTCCCTCTGATAGCGCCCTAGCTTCTGCACCCGAGACTGCTATCGCGCGGTCTGGGTCCCCTATCGGAGTCAAGCAGAGGGCGAGCCGGTTTCACGCGGCAGAGTCGATACGGATCCATGCTACCCGACCGGCGGAACGGAGTGCGCGATCCTTGCCGGTGCTTTTTTCGGGCGTGCAGGATCTCATCCGCCACCTTGCCCACGTTCCGCTCACGCGCGGCAAACCTCGTAGAGAAACCAGCTGCGCCGTTCGCTTTCGTCGATCCATCCTTCGATCAGGCTCGCGGTGGCAATGTCCGAATAGCTATCGCACAGCTCATGGACACGACGCAGCTCCGCAACCAACTGCTTGTTGTCGCCATGAAGCTCTGAGAGCATGTCCTGGGGATCAACATAGTCGGCGTTGTTGTCGAGGATCCGTTGGCGTCCCGCGATATCGGAGATCGAACGGATCGTGGTTCCGCCGATCTTACGCGCACGCTCCGCGATCGCGTCGGTCATCGCGAAAATCTGGTCGCCATGCTCGTCGAGCAAGAGATGATAGTCCCGGAAATTCGGACCACTCATGTGCCAGTGGAAATTCTTGGTCTTAAGATACAAGGCGAACACGTCAGCAAGCAGACCGGCCAGGCCGGCAGCGATGTCGCGGGTTGCCTCGGAACCAAGGTCTGTCGGAGTGCGAAGGAAGCGATCCGAACCGGCTGTCTTGCTCAACTGTTGCGTCATTTTTCAACTTCCCTCTATAGGCCGCGCACCGGCGCCGTTTCGACAAACCACATAGGAAATGCCGTGTTCTGATCCAATCAGACGAAGGTGTCGGACGATCGTAGGGACGCTACGCATCGTACTTTGGGCTTCAAGCGTGAATTGGCGCAAGGAGGATTTGGCCGCCTTCACCGTCAAACCCCGTAAAAAACTACCGTATTGAAATGGTTAAGCTCAAGCTGCTTGCCGACACCTAGGTGCTATGGACGGTGTCGGACAGTACCGGCATCGTGTACGCGTCGTTAAACCGATGTCCAAATGACGAAGACCTGTCGCCGATACCGCTTGGGCCAAGCACGACGCGTCGTAGCATCGCGTCGCTCGATGAAGTCCTCGTCGTCATGATGGAAACTGGGGTTGCGCCCGTTCCCGGCCTCTCTGCGGCGAGTGTATTCGCGGTCCGTTTGAGCGGCGGATGCCTTCAGGTATCTCCATCTGGTTTCAGCAACGCTTCTGAACGCAAGGACCTCGTGCATGGCTGATCAACCGGACAAGTCCGCCACCGCTCAGCCGGTAACCGTCGAATCCAGCAGCCTGCGCGATCAGGTGGCGACGATCAAACGGGCGCTGATCGGCTCACCGGTGCGCAAGTGGCTGGTCTGGACGTCGGTCGGCATCATGGCGGTCATCGTCGCGACGTCGATCGGCCAGGTTCTGCTCAACCGCTGGAACCAGCCTTTCTACGATGCGCTGGCGCGTCGCGACATGGCGGCCTTCCTGCATCAGCTGATGATCTTTGCCGTGATTGCCGGCACGCTGCTCCTGCTCAACATCGCTCAGACCTGGCTCAACCAGATGATCCGGCTGAAGCTGCGCGAGGCGCTGACGCTCGACCTGATCGACCAATGGATGCGGCCGGCGCGGGCCTTCCGGCTCGCCAATGCCGGCGCCATCGGCGTCAATCCCGACCAGCGCATGCAGCAGGATGCCGCGCATCTGTCCGATCTGTCGACGGACCTCGGCGTCGGCCTGCTGCAATCCTTCATCCTGCTGGTGTCGTTCGTCGGCGTGCTTTGGCAACTCTCGTCGGGCTTCGTCTTCCACATCAACGGCTGGTCGCTGGCGATACCGGGCTACATGGTCTGGGCCGCGTTCCTCTATGCCGGCATCGCCTCCTGGCTGAGCTGGCTGGTCGGGCGGCCGCTGATCCGCCTCAACAGCGACCGCTACACCCGCGAGGCCGAGCTGCGTTCCGGGATGGTGCGCGTCAACGAGAATGTCGACGCCATCGCGCTCTATCACGGCGAAGCCGATGCCAAGAGACGGCTCGAAATCGACCTTGGCACGGTGCTGGGCGCGATGCGAAACATCTACAAAGCGCAGATCAACCTTTCCTGGGTGACCGATACCTATGGCTGGATCACCGTGGTGGCGCCGATCCTTGTGGCATCGCCGGTCTATTTTTCAGGCGATATCAGCTTTGGCGGGTTGATGATGGCGGTCGGCGCCTTCAACCAGGTGCACTCGTCGCTGCGCTGGTTCATCAACAATATCGGCGGCATCGCCGACTGGCGCGCCACGCTGATGCGCGTTGCCGACTTCCGCATTGCGCTCGATGAAACCGATGTGTTGCACGACAAGGAAAAGCGCATCGAATTCGGCGATAACGCCAATGGCAGCCTGACCTTCGAGAAGCTCCAAGTGGCCTCGCCGGAGGGCTGCACCAAACTTTCAGACAGCCATGTCGAGATCCATCCCGGTGAGCGCGTCATGATCACCGGCGACCCAGGCGCCGGCAAGACATTGTTCTTCCGCGCCATTGCCGGCCTTTGGCCCTGGGGCAGCGGGAAAATCGGCCTGCCGGCTGGAGAAACTCTCATCTTCGTGCCGCGTGTTCCGTATTTGCCGGCCGGCACGTTGCGAGAGGTGCTCAATCACGCGAATGGGCATGCGCCCGCCAGCGATGCCGACATTTCGGCCGTGCTGACCGAGGTTGGTCTTGAACGGCTGTCATCGTCACTCGACCGCGTGGGACGCTGGGACCATGAGTTGGCCGATGACGAACAGCGCCTGCTGGGCGTGACCAGGCTCGCGTTGCGGCAGCCGAAGTGGGTGATCATCGACGAAGCGATGGATGCGTTCGACGGACCCTCGCTGAGGCGCGTGCTGACGATGCTGGAAAAGCATCTGAAGGGAGCCGCGATCATCAATATCGGGCGCGGCCAGCATCACAACCGGTTCTTTCCGCGTGGCCTGACAATCGTCAACGACACCGGTGCCAAGCCGCTGAAACCTGTTCGTGTCAGGGCCGGCGCCATTGATCCGGAGCCGGCTGCCGTCCGCCGCGAGCAATAGATCGATATTCAGATCGCATCGGGTGGTACCATCGCCTGTCCGGTTGGACAGCGTCCCTCACGTCCATATTTTGCGCGATGACTACGCAGTTCACTTGATGCAGCGCTTATCCTGCAGGGGACCTGCAGATCAGAGGTTCGCAGCGCGATTGAGGGTCGTGCCCGTTTGATCACCGAGCGATGGGCCCGCCCTGCCAGACCGACACCATGGTCTTGGCGACACGTTCGTCCAATCGCGGGCCAGCACCCAATGCATCATCTTCGAGGCACCGAGCAGGTAAACATCCAAGGAGCTTCCAGTGGACACCACGACAACCACCCCGCAGATTCGCCTGACACGCCGGACGCCCACCTATTGGCGAGTCACATTCGACAATGCCCCGCTCAACGTCATGGGTCCACAGATGGTGAAAGAGTTCACCCATCTGATTGACGCCATTGAGGCTGACGAAGATCTTCGGGTGGTGGTGTTCGACAGTAGCGTCGAGGGATACTTCCTCAACCATTCAGACTTCAAGGCGCGGATCGAGGATATGCTCGCGCTGCCGCCGGGACCGACGGGCCTGCCGCCCTGGCCGGATTTTCTTGTGCGGCTGACGCGCGCGCCGGTGGCCTCGATCGCCCTCATCCGCGGCCGCGCTACGGGCAACGGGAGCGAAATCACCCTTTCCTGCGATATGGCTTTCGCCAGCAAGGAAAAGGCCATCATTTCACAGTGGGAGGTTGGCGTGGGTATGGTCGCCGGCGGCGGACCGATGGCTCGCCTGCCTCACCTGATCGGTCGCAATCGCGCCATGGAGGTTCTGTTGACCTCCGAGGACATCCGTGGAGAACAGGCTGAGGCGTATGGCTACGTGAACAAAGCCCTGCCGGACGCGGAGCTCGACGCGTACGTTGATGCGCTCGCCACTCGGATTTCGAGGTTCGACAAATGGGCCATCGGGCAAACCAAGCGTTTGGTCAATACCAGTCTTCCGTCGGATGTAGAGCTGGGCGCAGGATGGGAAGCCTGCATAGCTTCGCTAAGCCGACCCGCCGCTCAGGAAGGCATCAAGTCGCTGACCGCCAAGGGCTTCCAGTCGCCGGGAGATGTCGAGAATCGGCTGGCTTTTCACCTGGGCGAGCTGCCTCAGCGATAGACCGCAGTCGATGGCGACGGCGTCCCCTCAACGATAAGGATCATTCCATGGATCTGCTCACGAAAGCGAAGTCGGTTGCCGAACGTGTGGAGGCAGAAGCGACAAAGGTCAACGTCCCTGTCGCAGTATGTATTATCGATGTTCACGGCAATCTGGTTCTCCAACACCGGATGAACGGCGCGCCTGTCTTCGCGCTCGAGATTTCCGAGCGCAAGGCGTATACTTCGGCACTGGTACGCCTTCGCACGGCGGACATCCTGCCGCTCGTACAGCCGGGCCAATCGCTATACGCGTTGCCCACGGTCGGCGGGGGGCGCTTTTGCCCTATGGGTGGAGGTGTTCCGCTGCTCGACGAGCATGGAAATGTGTATGCAGGTGTCGGCGTTAGCGGCGGCACTGCAGAAGAGGATGTTTGGATTGTGGAAGCTAGTGTCCGCTAACTGCGCTTCGGCCAAATTCGCCAGAACCCTCGGCTAGGGGCGACGGGATCACCTTGGAGCCCAACCGAACATCGGTGTGGGGGGAGAGCAGTAGCCGAGATTTCCATAGCGGTCCTGCGTCCTGTCACAAAATATTGGTCGGAGCGGTCTTGTGGCTAACGTCATGATCGACAAGCGCACCAGGCCATGCACTTTGACCGAGGTACACAGCGTCTCTCGGACACGTACGACGGCGAGTTCATGGGTTGCTCGCCAGCAGTCTGCTGCGGAAGATTTGCTGAACCTTGCTTTGAGAAACATCCCCGGGGCACGATTGTTATCGACCGGCGGGCCGTCCACTACATATGCTTTTTTGAATATGATGATTGCCGGGAACATGGCGTTTTCGACGACGCGGCCCAGCTTACAAAGGCGTAGAACAAGGCGGGCTGCGGACGCCTTTTCCGCTCCGCCGTTGGGTGGCTAGCAGACCGAGTTGCTATAAGTCGAGGCAATCACGACGCTGGCTCAGGCTGCGGCGATAAATAGCGGTTTTGTTGAGCTTGTTGCTCGGCGCAGGCATTCTGCTGCAACCAAAAAGCATTTTCGTTGCCGAGTTCACCAAGTCGCCTTCGAAGTTCTACGGAGAATTAGCTCGGACGACGGCAACGCCGGACTGTCCTCAGTTCAACAGGTCAGGCTGACGCCGCTCGTTTCAATGAACTAGCATCGGCAGAGGCTCGAGCATCTCGCCATCGCTCCGGTAGCTCAGCAGATCGAGGATTTGCGCCTGGATCGTGCGTCGAGCATAACGGCTCGCTCATCAGGGACAAGCAAAGACAACTTCACAAGCGCAATGGGTATCATAACGCGCTGACGCATATATCGCCTGCTATCTGGTGCATATAGCTGTCGACGCGGGATCAGCGTCGGAAGTCTGGTACATGTTGCAACATACCAGACGCCCGCTTGCGCGCCTCGCGGCGGCCGACCGGATCGTGCAGCGCGACCATCTCTCGGCGAAGGTTGGCAGCCGGGTGCCCCTGGTCCTTGGCTCCCGGAAGATCACGGCGATCAAGGCTGCACATCCTGCTGGAACTGCTTTTCGCTGGAAGTAGCCTCCCTTCAGCGAGATGCAGGATGCTGTACTTGCCCGTCCGGAAGTGACGGCAATAATGAGCCTGTCATGGCTAAAATTATTGTCCTAACAACCAGCCATATAATCAGCAGGTTTGCGGCCGTAAAAATGGGAACAGCCAGAATGCCAGCCAAACCAGCGTCGCCACGAACGGCCAATTTTTCAATCGTTGTCGCCAACGCCGTGGCGCCGAAGCTGACGCTCCATAGACCGGCGGAAAAGCGGTCCATGATCCGTGGAAGCAAGCCGGCAAGAAGAATGGCCTGCAGGATTGCGTAACCGATGAGACAGTGAACAAAGACATCTCCGGATGTAGCCGACGAGTTGACATAAGCTAGCGAACAAACCGCTGGAGGGGCGAGCTGTACGCCAAGGGTCGGCCTAATGTGATGTCCGAGCGGTTCGCCAAAATAGAGACGACGGAACAAGACGGAATCGATTGTAAGCCACGAGAAGAGCCCAGCGCCTAAAGCCAGTTGGGCCCACTCAAATTGCCCAAATGCCGACAGGCCAATGCTAAGGACGAACGACGCTGCGGCTACAGGCAGATATAAGGCGGGTGTCGCGTCCGATAGAGCAATTGCGTGTTTCCAGATCCTTTGCGAGTGCCAAAACCCAAATCCAATCGCGAGCACTCCACCGATGCATATCAGAATGGTGGCTACCGTCGCGTCGAACGGCAACACGCTTACCGCAGTTAGCATCATCCCGACACCCACCAGACCAGGGAAGCAACTCTGAACAGGATCCGCGAGCTCAGCTCGTACGGCCAATGGGGCCAACCACAACTTAAAAGCGTAAAGCGTCAAAAGAGCTGTCCATATGCACATGGCCAATACCACGGACGCCACAGCAATTCCTTTGGGGACCGCCCACAGTTGATGCGCGACCTGCCACATTATGGAGAACGAACTTGTCCCGAGGCCGATAGAAAAAAACGAGGCGGGAAACCGAGCTATTGGAGATCGCTCCGTCGGGAGATGAATCAAGGCCTGGTGCTCTAGCGCCACCTTTCCCTTGGAATGCGGTCCAGTCACTTTCGCAACGCCTTCCGATTCGAACCACTCTTTAAAATTGCATCCTCACGAGCCTGCCCCAAAATCGCAGAGCCATCCAATCAAAGGACATGGGCAGCTGAATGCACACCCTACGCCTTAGGTCGCTAACGCATCGCCGGCAATTTCAGCGTCACGACTGTGCCTGACCCGAGGATGCTTGCTAGATCGATGCTTCCACCCGAATCTTCAACGAAACGTTTGACCATCGGCAATCCAACTCCACCCAACCCCTCGCCTTTGGTCGTGAAGAAGAGATCAAATGCTCGCACCATCGTCTCGCTCGTCATCCCAATTCCTCGGTCTTCAACCCGAACATTCACCTCCCTGGGATTTCCCGACACCATGGCGTGAACTGATATCAAGCCGCCGTCGGGCATCGCATCGCGCGCATTGAGCAGAAGATTCAGGACGGCATTTTGCAGCCCGGCTCGATCGCACCTTACCAAAGGAAGGTCGGGGTCGATGCAAACCTCCACACGGAGGTTTTCATCCCACGCGCTACGTACAAGAGCTTCGACGTCGGCCAAGCAGATGCCCACATTCGCATGGGATACTATCTCTTCAATCTCTCTAGCTGTCCTAATGGTCTGCCTGACGAGACAACCCGCCTTTTCGAGAGCGGTCTTGGCGCCAGCAATCACCATCCCTGCGCCTGGAGCCGTTGCGATGTTAGGGTCTCTGCCCAGGTGGTTTAACGCGGATGACGCGACTTGAATGAGATTACCGAGGTCATGGACGACGCCGGCGGTGGACATCTGCAGGGCCAGGCGCCCTTGCGGAATGTTCCGATGCCCTTCAAATATACTATTATCTACTTGCAGGCTCGACATCCGACTTCTCCGCTTGTTCGATTCAACATTCGCTTACGTTCAGAAACCAAGCATAATCACTGCGTATCGTGATCGAGGACAAACCAACTGAATCCCAGGAGCGCTCTCCTCGCCGTTTGTTTCACACAGCTCCCGCATACAATCCCGCGCCAGCAGCCAGACAGATGATGACATCGTTACGTCAGTGGAGGATTGATGGAACCGGTTGAGAACTCGAGATGACAGTCCCTTGCGTCGTCCGATCTCGATACCTGTACATATGCCAATCAAAAGCGTTCAACTAATAGATTACTGACAGCGGTCAAAGTCCGGATATATTGAACGATGGTATTCCCGATACTTTGGTGTCGATCGATTCGGTGGCCCGACGTGCTAGTTTCCATTGGTGGGCGCTGGCGCTAAGTATCCCCCGATCAGGGCTTACCCGAGCGCAACTGGCTGGTGGTGGCTGGCAGAAAGGACGCAGGGATGGCTCGCTTGCTGTCGGTCAATGTGGGTTTGCCGCGTGGCGTTCCTTGGAGCGGAAGGACAGTTGATACTGCAGTCTGGAAAACATCCGTTCAGGGCCCACGCCAGGTACGACGGCTCAACGTCGATGGCGACAAGCAGGGAGACATGGTGGGGCACGGCGGCGAACAGCGGGCCGTTTTGGTCTACCAATCCGAATCCTATCAGTATTGGCAACGCGAGCTGGGCCGCAATAATTTTTCCTACGGACAGTTTGGCGAGAACTTCACAGTCGATGGCCTGCCGGACCATGATGTGTGCATTGGCGATCGCTACCGGATTGGGAGCGCCTTGTTCGAAGTGACCCAACCGCGCGTCACTTGCTACCGGATCGGTATTCGCATGAATGAGCCGCGTATGGCTGCGCTGCTGGTTGCGCGAGCCAGGCCCGGCTTCTATCTGCGCGTCCTGGAAGAAGGCCAGGTCGAGGCTGGAGACGAGATCGTCCAGGTCGCGAGCGGCCCTGAGCAAATGACCGTATCGGAGGTCAATGCCTTGCTATATTTGCCCAGTCACCCTCGCAGCCAAATCGAGCGAGCATTGCGCATCCCCGCGCTAAGCGAAGGCTGGCAGGGATCCTTCCGGGCGTTGCTCGCACAAAGCAAGGACCGTGATGCCACGAGACGCAATGCCGGGCTTGATCCCATGTCGGAATCACCTCCTGCGTGGACGGGATTTCGCCCGGTGCGCGTGATGCACAAGATCCGCGAGAGCATCAGTGTGATGTCACTGGTCTTAGAGCCCGTTGATGGACCTCGCCTCGCAGCGGCGCTTCCTGGGCAGTTTGTCGTACTGCGCCTGCAAATGACGCCCGACGCCCCGGCCATTATGCGCAGTTATTCTTTGTCGGGTGAACCCGGTGAGCCCTACTACCGAATAAGCGTAAAGCGGGAAATACAAGGTGTGGCGAGTGCCTACATTGATGACCGGGTTGAAATCGGAGACGTGCTGGAGATCAGCGCACCACGCGGCAGCTTCACTCTACGCCCAGGCAACGGTCCAATCGTGCTTCTAAGTGCCGGGGTGGGTTCGACGCCCGTGATTGCGATGCTCCATGCGTTGGCGGCAACGGGTTCGACAAGGGAAGTCTGGTGGCTCCACGGAGCTCGATGTGGCCACGAACATGCTTTTGCCCAAGAGGTTCGAGACTTGCTGAAAGACCTGCCCCGCAGCCACAGCCATGTAAGCTACAGCACGCCTGATCGCGAGGACAGGCAAGGTTTGGATTTTGATTCCGCCGGACACTTGAACATCGAGGTGCTTCAACAACTCGATGTTCCGCGCCATGGCACCTTCTATCTCTGCGGGCCATCTGCGTTTATGGGCGACCTCGGCGCAGCGCTTGCAGACTGGGGTGTCGCCGCAGATGCAATCCATACGGAGCTGTTCGGCCCGCGTCCTTCGAGTACACCAGGTATTACTACATCCCCAGGGCGGCAGCCCCATCCACCTGCGGAATCCGCCGGCACGGGCCCTCTAGTTTCGTTCGCACGCAGTGGCTTGAGCGTCCATTGGGGGTCAGGATTCAAGAGTCTGCTTGAACTTGCTGAAGCGTGCGACGTCCCCACGCGATGGTCGTGCCGCACGGGGGTTTGTCACATTTGTCAGACCGGGCTCGTGGCTGGAACAGTCGCTTTTCAGCCTGATCCAATTGAGCCGCCGACAAGCAGCACCACCTTGATCTGCTGTTCCCAGCCTACTGGGGACGTCGTCCTTGATCTCTAAGGTAGTCAGACAGGACTTGTCGGACCGTCATGTGCCTGCACTGACCTGGATTACTGCATCGGCGAAAGCCCGCGGCGCTTCCTGCGGTAAATTGTGC
Organism: Mesorhizobium sp. C372A; assembly: GCF_030323245.1. Lineage (NCBI taxonomy): Bacteria > Pseudomonadati > Pseudomonadota > Alphaproteobacteria > Hyphomicrobiales > Phyllobacteriaceae > Mesorhizobium > Mesorhizobium sp. C372A. The sequence goes on from NZ_CP100475.1 coordinate 1,381,194, forward strand.
CCTATGCCGCCCGTGATCAGGCGGTGAGAGTACCTTCCTGAGAACATCTTCGCGTAGGCGCTGGCTTCAGGGTGAGGCGCGCCATTAGCGTCGCCCTCCAGCGTGATTGTAGGAACGGTGATGACGGGCGCCTGCGCAAGCCGCTTCTCCAGGTTATCATATTGAGGTTCGCCCTCGGCGAGGCCTAGACGCCAACGGTAATTATGTATCACAATCGCCACATGATCGGGATTGTCAAAGGCGACCGCGCTACGGTCGAAAGTCGCATCGTCGAAATCCCATCGCGGCGAGGCGAGACGCCAGATCAGCTTTGCGAAATCGCGGGTAAATTTCCGATAGCCAGCCTGCCCGCGATCGGTCGCAAAGTAGTACTGATACCACCATTGCAATTCCGCGCTCGGTGGCAACGGCTGCCTGCCGGCCTGTTGACTGCCGATCAGATAGCCACTCACCGAGACCATAGCCTTGCACCGTTCCGGCCATAGGGCTGCCATTATATTTGCCGTTCGGGCGCCCCAGTCACAGCCGGCAATAGTTGCCCGTTCAATACCGAGCGCATCCATCAGTGCAACGACGTCCAGGGCAACTGCCGACTGCTGACCGTTGCGCATCGTACTGTCCGAAAGGAACCGCGTTGTGCCGTATCCGCGCAGATACGGAACGATCACGCGATACCCCTCGGCAGCCAACAAAGGCGCCACACCGGCATAAGTCTGGATGTCGTATGGCCAGCCATGGAGGAGGACCACCGGCGCGCCGGTTCGCGATCCCATATCCGCGTATCCCATGTTAAGCATTCCGGCGTCGATCTGCCTCAAAGAATCCAGCAACTGTTGTGTCGCTTTGGTCGCGAGACCCTTGCTTGTGTGATCGACAGAGGATCTCGCCGCGGCGGGACTACCTGTCCCGAGCTCTAACGCAGTCATAGCCGCAACAGCCGTCCCGAGTAGGCGACGGCGATTGTGGTCAATTTGTTGGGGCACGTCATTCATTTTTAGCCTCCTTCAGGGAAATGATCCGTGTCTTCTTGCCCCCTGCAACTCAAACGCGCGGCCGGGTGGAGGGGCGACCCGGCCGCGCTACTGGGCGAAGGCGATGGGGGGAGGATCGCCTCTTTCGCCTCAGATTGATCGGCGTAACGATCTGAACGCCTCTCTGAGCTCGGCAGTGAAGACGTAAGGCTGCTCCCACGCCGCGAAATGGCCCCCTCTGTCCACTTCATTCCAATAAATGAGGTTGCGGAAGCTTCTCTCGCCCCAACTCCGTGGTGCGCGGTAGATCTCGGCCGGATACACGGTGACCGCCACAGGGACCTTTGGGATGTCAAACGCGTCAAACGGGCCACCGCCTGCTTGCGAGCTTTCCCAATACGTTCGCGATGATGAAGCTCCCGAGTTGGTAAACCAATAGAAAGAGATGGCATCCAGCATCTCGTTGTGGGTGAAGATCCGTTCTGGCTCTCCGTCGCTATCCGTCCACTCAGAGAACTTGTCGTAAAAGTAAGCTGCCATTGCGACGGGAGAATCGGAGAGGGCATAGCCGATGGTTTGGGGGCTCTGATTCATTATCGCCGCGTAGCCAAAGCCATCGCGATAGAAGTGCAGCAGCCGATCGTAGGCGTTCTTCTCCCGATCCGACAATTCGGCCGGCGCCGGGTCGAAATTGCGGAGATGCCGAAGAATGCCCGGCGGTACAGTACTTGGCATATTAACGTGAATGCCGAGAAGACCTTTCGGAGCCTGAACAGCCAACAACTGCGAGACAATCGCACCCCAATCGCCTCCCTGCGACACGTACTCGGTGTATTCCAGCCGGAGCATCAACTCATGAAACGCGGCAGCCGTCCGCGCCGGAGCCCAACCAGTGGCAGTTGGCTTACCCGAGAAGCCGTACCCCGGCATGGTTGGAAGAACGAGGTGAAAAGCATCTTCGATCCTCCCCCCGTGCGCAGTAGGATTAGTCAGCGGACCGATGACCTTCAAGAGCTCTATAATCGAGCCAGGCCAGCCGTGCGTCATAAGCAGGGGTAGTGCCCCGTCATGCTGTGAGCGAATGTGCGCAAATTGGATATCCACTCCGTCCACGCTGGTGATGAATTGCGGCAACTTGTTCAGTTTTGCCTCCACCCTGCGCCAGTCATAACGGCTGCCCCAATACTCAACGAGGGCCTGAAGCTTCGCCAGTTGGACGCCCTGCGAACGATCATCGACGGTCTCCCGTTCCGGCCACCTTACGGCTTTGATACGCCTGCGAAGATCTGCAAGCGCCCATGTCGGAACGTGGATATTGAACGGACGGATGGATTCTTCGCTAGCAGCTGCCCGCAACACTCTTGGCGCCAGATTGACAGCTCCAACCGCAGCGACCGCAACAACGACATCGCGACGAGTTGGTGATAACGACGTCGCTGACATTAAATCCTCCTGGTTCACGTCTATCCACACAATAATTACAAGGTCTATATCCAAGGTGCAAAAATCTATAGAACGATGGTATCGGCAATACTTTCGCTGGTTGGATCAAGCGCCAAATACGCGCTGTCACGTCATCCAGAATCGTCAGGTACTGCGTGGTTAGAAAGCGCACCTGCTGGACATCGGCCGAAATCCTCCAATGGCCGTCAAGCCGTTGTCGAACAATCCTCGGGCTGGGTGTGCTTGTCGACGAATTTTGCGTTGTGCTTCACCTGCTCGAACAACGCCGCGCACCGCACTAATTACTACCCTGATACCCACGAACTTCGACGATTCCCACAACACAAACTCGTCCGATGCACCGTGGGCGTTATCCTTCTCGCGCCGGCGTGTACGAGTATGGCAGCACTCAGGCCGGCAGCGGTTTGCCGGTCTGCTCCGCTACAATGTACTCGGCGTACCAATCGGGCCAGCTGTCGTCCCTCTGTCCGCCCCTCCGCTTCTCATGCTCCCCATGGGCTTCTGCCGCGCGTCGGAGCGCAGCTGCAAGCTTGGCTGGCGAGGCAAACGTCGTGTCGCCATCGACGCGTCCCGGGAGTCTTGTGGTGATTTCCTGTAACAGCCACCCATTGCCGTCGGGATCCTTGAACGAAGTAAAGGAGTTGTAGGTTCGCCGCTCAGGATCCCTGCCTTTGATCGTCGGCTGTCCAGGCCCTGTACGATATGACACTTCGCTCGCATCGACCCCGCGAGCCGCGAGTTCGGCGTGCGCCGCTTCGATATCGGAGACGACGAGATAGAGCCCCTGTACGGAACCGGGCACGGCGGACGTGAGGCCGATACCGAAGTGGATCGAACTTGGCGAGCCGGGAGGCGTGAACTGGACAACCCGAAATGCGTCACCGACGGCAAGGTCGGCATCGAGCCTCCAACCCAGGTCGCCGTAAAACCGCTTAGCCCGGTCGACATCCGAAACAGGAATGACAACGACCTCAAGCTTCATATCGACCGCCGGCAATTCCTGGCGCTTCTTGACTGCATCGGTGCGCTCTACATCATCGCTCATATCAAGCTCCATCGGTTCGGCGGCAACACTCCCCCCAGTGCCAACACGAGAGCAGAGCAACGCGACCCCATCAATTACCCGATGGTATCGGTGGTTGGCGTTCCACTGTACACAATGACTGGATCGAGCAGACACCTCGCCACGGCCCTCGCCCGCTCGCTGAGAATCGTCTTGGATCCACGCCTTCAGCGTTCCGGGAGGGGCGCCGACGATCCCCACCGTCGCCAACGCCGCCAGGAACTCGCGCTCTGCAGGCAACAATGATCTCCTTGGCATAAGCTTCGGCCTCATTTGCTCCCGATGGAAAATCAAGGACCTATCTCCGGACACGTGCGCCACCTACTGAATGCAATTATCGTGCAAACCGAAATTGTGGGCCGCTTAAAGTATGGGATCCATGACGCTTTGGTATCAGGTGGAGCATTTGGCATCGCGCCAAGGACTACCTGCACACGGCGGGAAGCCATCGGAGAGCTGAGCAACAAGCCCCGATCGCACCGAATTCCTTCCTTGGCGTCCGACAGACGCACTTCAGGTCAGCATTTCTCGACGATCAATGCCAAAGTATCGGCGATACCATCGAACAATAGATTTGCGACGGTCTACAGGTACACTCCAATTCGTCCCGTTATAGCGTGATCGGGAGAAGTATCGGTAGTTCATCGTGGCGATTGTCAGCTCGGCGGTTGCTCAGTGAGGAAAAGGAATACGTCATGGACGTTAGAGCTAAATGTCTCGTCACCGCATTTGCACTCTCAGTAATCGGGGGAAGCGCGTTTGCCGGCGCACTTGATGTCATCGACCCGATCAACCAGCTGTCGTTTAGCCATACCAGTTCCATTAAGAGGCAGACCCATACGGATCCGGTTATGAGGAGCAGGTTTAGGGCAGCCCTTGGAACCCTCCCAATGGGCAAGCGCAAGGCGATGATAAGAGAATGTCAGGACGCGGGGATGACCAAACCTTACGCTGAATTCTGTGCTGATCTGAATGCTCTTGGCCAGGGGCATTGAAGCTGTTCCGATCGAACAGGGGATCACCTATCCGTCAGTATTGTTCGAGGTGCCAGGTGATTCGGTCTATCGCTATCGGTTCGGGTGATTGCCGGGTCATGAGGTGTGCATTCTAAGAATCGCAGTCAGGGCGTTACTTTAACACCAGGTTATTGGCGCTATCTACGATCATCAAATGATTTTCAGACTTATCGACAAACCGTTAGTGTTAAATACTATTCGATGATAGGAGATTGTTATGCTTCTATACCGCTTCGCTATTTCGAGGGCAGCAGCAAGCGCCGGTTGTCTTATTCTCACTATTGGCTTCGGGTTGGCGCCAATCGGCGGTGCCCGCGCGGACACGTTGCCCGGACAGGCTGGTGCCCCTTACCAGAGTATGCCGTCGTTGGCGCCGATAGGCGCGCGCGTCGATCAGTACCTTCCGATTCCCAAGGAGGACGTAACCCCCGCCATCGACTGGAAGAAGGGATACCGGAGCCAAAAGCTGGGTCGCGGCCTCTACATGGTCACCGACAACGGGTACCAGTCGATGTTCCTGGTGTATGAAAAAGGTGTGGTTGTGATCGACGCCCCTCCGGGGTACTCGGCTCACATACGCCAGGCGATCGCTGAGGTGACGGATCGGCCTATCACATATCTCGTCTACAGCCATGCGCACGTGGATCATATTGGCGGCGCGAACGACCTCGGCGGCCGTCCAATTATCATCGCCCAGGAAGAAACCTTGAGGCTGCTCGATCGGGCCAAAGATCCCAGGCGCCCCCTACCGAGCGTCACATTCAAGGACCATTACACCTTGAACGTCGGTAGTCAGGTTCTTGAACTGACCTATCCCGGCAGCAGTCCACATGAGCCGGGCAACATCTTCATCTATGCTCCAGAACAGAAGGTCCTGATGGTGGTGGACGTGATCTTTCCTGGCTGGATGCCTTGGCGTCGCTTCGCACTTGCCAAGGACATCCCCGGCTACTTCGACCAAGTGGCCTATATCGATACATTGCCGTTCGAAACGCTTGTTGGGGGTCATGTCAATCGCGTAGGCACGCATTCCGACGTCCGTACTCAGCTCGAATTCATGAATGACCTGAAGGCCGCCGCAGCTGCTGCGCTGAAGTCAACGCCGCCCGGCGAAGAAATGGAAGCAGAAGACACGGCCAACCTCTGGGCTGTCTATGACAATTATATCGACCGCGTCGTCGTGCAATGCGTCAATGCGGTCACGCCCAAGTGGCAGTCCCGACTGGCCGGGTATGACGTGTTCATCTGGGACCAGTGCTACGCGATGGAGCAGAGCCTTCGTATCGATTGAAGGCCTACAATCCGAGGGTTTCAGACTGGGTTGTCCCTCTGGGCGATCTCGCCGAGGGGCGGTGCGGGGGCGTTCAATGGGTTTGCCGGACTAGCAGCCAATACGGCGACTGATCCGCGATCCGGCCACACCGAGCCAACTCGCAAGTTGACTAGCCACATGTTGGAGATTGGATCGTTGAAATGCTCCGAGCTGAAGGCTTTGAAGGACCCGCGCAACCGCCGTTTGAGAGTGATGACCAATCGCAACCAGCGGCATCTCCCGCAATCGGTTCTGTGGCTTCGTCTGCATCAACGCGAGCACCAATAGGTCAGGCTCGGAAGGTAGCTATCGTGGTGGTGGCGACTGTAACGATTTCGCTCTCGGGAGCCTGGGCCTGGCAATGGTATTTTCACGGCCGTTTCGAGGAGACCACGGACAACGCTTATCTGCGCGGCGATATAACGAGCATCGCGCCCAAGCTCTCCGGCTATGTGGTGGAAGTCCCGGTTGGAGACAACGCCAACGTTCGCAAGGGGAGTTTGCTGTTTCGCATCGACGATAGTGACTACCGGGCGAAACTCGACCAAGCCATTGCCACCCTGTCCACGCGACAAGCCGATATCGCAAACATTGGAGCAACGCAGAATCTGCAAGATGCCTTGATAGAACAAGCGGCAGCACAGGAGCGGTCGGTCTCAGCGGATCTGCTGTTCGCAAGAGCCAATCTTGACCGCTACACCGCTCTCCAGAAGAGCGGAACAGCCAGCGAACAAAAACTCCAGGATGCACAGACCGGGTTCACAAAAGCCGAGGCTGCGGATAAAGCCGCGGCGGCCAATACTCTGGCGCAGAGGCTCAAGCTTGGCGTGCTAAGTGCCCAACTCGCCGGCGCCCAAGCAGCGATGGCTCAGGCGAAAGCGTCAGTCAGCCTGGCCAGGATGGATCTTGCCAATACCCTCATACAGTCGCCAATCGACGGTGTCGTAGGCAACCGGCAAGTTCGCGTCGGGCGGTACGTCACTCCCGGCACCCCGGGTATGGACATCGTTCCGGTACAAGATGTGTGGGTCGTGGCCAATTTCAAGGAAACCCAGCTAAATCGAATGGAAATCGGGCAATCAGTTCGGGTGATGATTGACGAGTACCCTGGTGTTCAGATTGATGGTGTCGTTGACAGCTTTGCCCCGGGTAGCGGGGCTGCCTTCAGCGTGCTGCCACCGGACAATGCGACTGGTAACTTCATCCGCGTCGTTCAGCGCGTTCCAGTCAAGATAAGACTTACACACAATCCGTTGCCAGGCCGGCTGCTTCCCGGACTTTCAGCCCGCATTGCTGTCCGGGTGAGCCGAGAGACCGATCCCGCAACCACCTCTTCGAACCCGGTTGGCGAGCTTGCCGGAAATCGGCCTGGTGCGGCGAAATGAGCCGTCAGATCGGACCGCGACACTCAGTGGCGAAGCCCGAAGCGCTGGGCGACGTGTTGGTCTTGATCGGAGTTGTACTGACCGCCGTCATGGATTCGATCGCCAGCACGGCGCTCTCTATCGGGCGCCTGGATATGCTGGGCGACATACATGCCACGAGCGACGAATTCGCGACTTTAGACATCGCATTTCTCGCGGCCAAAATGACCGGCTTCTTGGTCGCGCCGCTGTTTGTTGCAGCGCTGAAGCCTACACCCTGTTTGCGCGCCGGCGCGGTCGCGCTTCTCCTGGCGTCTGCTGCAATGATCACTTCCGCCGATATTGCCTGGATTGACTTCTGCCGCATCGTTCAGGGTCTTGCCGGCGCGACTGTGCTCGTGGCAGGCCAGACGCTGCTGTTCTTGCGTTTCTCAAGCCCTCAGCAACCGGTAGTGCAAGCTGTTTTAGCCCTGGGCTCGGTGATGGCCCCGACGACCGTGACGCCAGCCCTGCAAGGCTGGCTTGTCGACCACCGGTCATGGGACTGGATATTCCTGAGCAACGTGCCGGTGGGCATTGTCGCCCTGGTCATGCTGGCGGCGGACCGGAGGCAAGCGTTCCGCGACAAGATCCGCCTCCCCTATCCCCAGGTCGTGCTGGTTGGAATCGCCGCTGCATCTTTGACGTATGTGTCGCAGCAAGGCAGCAGGTTCAATTGGTTCGATGACGGGCCCATCACTCTTTTCGCCCTGAGCGGCTTGCTGGCGGTCATCCTCCTGCCGCTGTGGGAACTTGGATTTGCATCGGACCGTTCGATCCTCCCCACGTCGCCTTTGGGTGATCCCGACTTTCGCTTCGCATTTGTCGTCAGTCTGGTAGCCGGATTCGCGTTGTCCGGCAGCGCCTTTCTCATCCCGGCCTTTGCCCTAAACGTTCTCAGTTTCACGGCTACGGATGCTGGAACACTCCTTTTGCCGAGTGGAGTAATCTTGGGGTGCACCCTGCTGCTGGCGGGGGTCGGGGTACAGAAAAGCAGAATAAATCCGCTTGCTTTGGCTCCTGTCGGTGTCGTGTGTTTCGCCTCGTCAATGTGGTTCCTGTCGGGTTCGACAAGCGACAGCGGAACTGTGGATCTGGAGTTTCCACTGCTCCTGCGCGGCTTTGGGCTGGGTCTCCTGTTCATCAGCCTGACGCTGTCTGCCTTCATGCGGCTTCCCGTCAAGGCCTTGCCATTCGGGATCGGTCTTTTCGGTCTTGGTAAACAGATTGGTGGTCTGACCGGTACTTCTCTGCTGCAAACTTATCTCGATCGACAACTTACTTATAATAGGACCATCCTGGCGTCCCACTTGGCCGTTGGCGATGTCTCGCTCGAGGAGCGTCTGAAAGCGGTGGCAGGCCAACTTGCGGGCAGGGGCCTCGAAAGTGTTGTCTCTGGTAGGGCCGCGCTATCGCTTCTGCGGCAGGCTGTCGACAGGCAGGCGATCGCCATTTCCTTCAATGGGGCCTTCTTCGCGCTTGTGCTGTTGTTCTTGATCGCGGGGCCTTGCCTAGTCGTCTGCAAGAGGGTTCTTGGCCGTCGATCCTCGGGCTAATAAGTTTACCGAGGATCTAGGCTGCTATTGTCGGAAACGCCGGGGAAACATCTGTACTCAACAGATGACGAAACATAGTCGACCTAACTCAGGACTCGTCCTGGGGCGTTCCCATCGCCGCCTGTGCCTCTTGAGCATTGGCTGGGCCTCGGAGAATCTTGGCAGCGAATGCGGCAATAATCGCGCCTACGACCGGTCCCACGACGTAGACCCACCACGTTGACAGATCGCCTCGCGCCAGGTCGGGTCCGAAAGCACGGGCAGGGTTCATCGCTGCTCCTTCGTAGGGGCCCCCCAGGGTCCCCAGCGACATCACGTAGGCACCCACGGCGATAGGGATAAACTGGCCATTGAGCTTCGGGCCGTTTGCCATCGAGATCACCATCAAAACCATGCCAAATGTCAGGATGGCCTCGAAGAACACTGCTTGGATGAGTTGCTCAGGTTGCGGAATCGTGGCCGCGAGATTGCCTTCGATACCGAAGAACGAACGGGCAAGAAGTGATCCCGCCGCCGCGGCAATCAACTGCACAATGACGTAGGCCATGCACATCGGCCAACCCATATCGCCGCGCAAGGCAAACGCAAATGTCATGGCAGGATTGAAGTGCGAACTAATGTCGCCGAGAAAATAGATCGCCGCGACCAGCCACAATGCAGAAATCGCCGACAGGATGAACGCAGCGATGATGGGCTCAACCTTTATCCCGCCGTGCAAAACCAGAATGGCTGCACCGGCTGATAATACGAAAGTCAATCCTGCAGTGCCGATAAACTCTGACAATAGGCGCCTGAACCGATGTCGGGGACTTTTCCAGTTTGCGTTGAAACGAGACTCGCCGATCTGCAGTGCGAGAGCGGCCTCGCCGAAGCCAACAGGATGGGTGCTCATGGATATCCTCCTGGGAATAGCTAGTTGAAGGTGATGACCGCCTTGCCCAGGACGGCAGCAGCGGCCGCCGGCTTGGACGAGCTAACGCTCACCTAGGCGGATGTTGCGACGTACGGTCTCACCATCTTTTCTGGTTTAACCACGCGGTCGAACACTGCTTCGGAAACGAGGCCCAGCTTCAGAGCAGCTGCTTTCAGCGTGAGATCGTTGTCCATCGCATAGTGCGCAATCTTCGAAGCTTTATCATAACCAACGACAGGCGAGAGTGCGGTGACGAGCATCAGCGAATCGCGGACATCCCGGGCAATCTTCTTCGTGTTGGGCTTCGTACCCTCGATCAGGAACCGACGAAAGTTCGTGCAGCTGTCGGTGATGATCGTGATCGAGTGGGTGATGTTGTGGATGATCAGGGGCTTGTAGACGTTCATCTCAAGATATCCGCCGGCCCCGCCGAACCCCACTGCAACATCATTGGCCATCACTTGCACGGCAGCCATGGTTAGCGCTTCGGCCTGGGTGGGATTCACCTTGCCGGGCATAATGGAGGAACCCGGCTCGTTCTCCGGTATTATCAGTTCGGCGAAGCCTGTTCGGGGTCCGCACGACATGAGACGAATGTCGTTGCCAATCTTGTAAAGTGAAGTTGCCAGAGTGCGCATCGTGCCAGAAAACTGTACCAAGGCGTCGTGTGCGCCCTGGACGGCAAACTTGTTGGGCGCGGTTACAAATGGGAGCTGGGTCAGCCTCGCGATTTCGGCCGCGGCTGCTTCTGCGAAACCTGGTGCGGAATTGATCCCGGTGCCAACCGCCGTCCCGCCGAGGGCGAGACGATAGACGCCGCCTAATGAACTCTCGAGCCGATCAAGGTTGTCGGTCAGCATTTCAGCATATCCAGACCATTCCTGGCCCAAAGTCAGCGGCGTTGCATCCTGCATATGAGTACGGCCGATCTTGATGATGTCGTTCCACTCCTCGGACTTGGACCGGATGGCTTCCTCGAGCTGCTTGACCGCCGGAATCAGGCGCCGTTTAGCGTTGGTTGACGTCGCGATGTTCATCGCGGAAGGAAATGAATCGTTTGACGATTGCGCCATATTAACATGGTCGTTTGGATGAACTGGCGTCTTACTCCCAAGGACGGTCCCGGTCAGCTGACAGCACCGGTTGGAAATCACCTCATTAACGTTCATGTTGAACTGAGTACCGCTGCCCGTCATCCACACGTGGAGCGGAAACATGTCCTGATGCTGCCCCGCCAATATCTCGTCACATGCCTGCACAATCAGTCGATGGACTTGAGCATCGAGCCGTCCGCCTGCCTGATTGGCGTTGGCAGCGCCTTTCTTGAGCACCGCATAAGCTGTGATCATTTCCCGCGGAATCAAATCTCTCCCGATGGAAAAATGATCGAGAGACCTCTGCGTCTGAGCCCCCCACAGCTTGCGGGCTGGGACGTTCACCACACCCAGACTGTCGGTCTCCTTGCGCATGCGAGTCACGGTCCGTCCTCTTCACAACCCTTGATATTGCTCGTTGATTCGAGTCTCCGTAGACCGCTACCGATACTTGGCTGTATATTCGTTTAGGTTTCTCTCTACCTTTCCGGGCCGCTGTAGTCCTTCGTTGACGAGTACCTTTAGACGCGCCTGGGCCGCAGGCCGTTGTACGGAAGTGATGAACGCATCCCACCCCGGCTGCATCTCAGAGTCCGGTGGCAGGCTAGCTTGGTTGATCAAGGTCTTAGCGTCAGCGATCGCCTGCCCGTCGAACGACGCAATTCGCGTCGCCAAGGCGTCGACAAAACTGTCCAATTGTGAATCGGGCAGCGCCCGATTCACATAACCGTAGCGCTCGGCTAATTCGCCATCAAAGCCCTCGGCACCGATCAACATCTCGATAGCGCGGCCGCGGCCGACCAGCCGAGGCAGCCGCGCCATAGGGCCGCCCCCAGGGACGAAGCCGGCGCCAACTTCAAACTGCGACACAACCGCTTTCTCTCGACTGGCAAACCGCATATCCGCGGCGAGCGCAAGCTCACTGCCTATACCACTCGCCCGCCCACGAATTGAAACGATCGTCGCAGCCTTCAGCCGACTGATGCGTACCATGACATCAGGCACGGGATGCATACCTGTTGGCCCCGGCTCCATGCCTGTGGAATCCTTGAGGGGACCTAACAGGTCGTAGTGGGCGATGAAATAACCAGGGACCGCGCTGTCAAACACTACTACCTTGACCCTCCCATCAGCTTCGATCTGCCCAACAATTTTTGCAAGCTCGCGGACCTCGGACGGGCCAATGATATTGAGTGGAGGATTATTGAAAGTGACTTCCCAGTAGGCCTCGCTCTTGCGTGTCAGGCGGATCTTTTCGGTCGTTTTGCTCAGTATCGCTGCAAGCGGCGCGCTAGCAACACTGGGCAACGTTGTTTCCTGTCCGAAAACGTTCGGAGGCCCCTGCAGGAATGCGACAACGGCCAACAATACTGACTTTTTGACCTTGGAATACATCATAGCCAATTTACCTCGCTAAATGTCAAAATCCGCCACATACAACATGATCACATCGCGGCACCAAGGGTTCAGTTAAGCCACTTCACGCGCACAACTCACCCGTCACTGCCTCTTATCAGCAACAAAAGCTCTACTGTCCCTTTTATATTTAAAATCTACTTCAGACAGCACAATAATGTACGAATGTCGTGGCTGAGACGATAGCACCATGGTATCGTCAATACCTTGGGATTGATGGAGCCTCCCACCGCGCGATGGCGTTTGAATCGGTACCCAGTCGCGGAGAAAAGCGACTACTCAGCGGTGGCGAGTCGGGCTGCCATGTTCACCAGCTCGGCCAGCGAGCGGGCCTGCATTTTTCGCATAGCCTGGCCACGATGTGCCTTGACTGTGATTTCGCTGATGCCAAGCTCAAAGCCGACCTGCTTGTTCAAGAGACCAGAGACGACCAGCGTCATAACCTCTTGCTCGCGACGGCTGAGCGATTCGTGGCGATGCCTGAGAGCTTGCAAATCGGCGTCCAGAGCGAGAGCGGTCTTGCTCCTTTGGAGTGCCAGCTTGATTGCACCCAATAGTTCCTCTTCGTCGAATGGTTTGGTTAGAAACTCGACAGCCCCGGCCTTCATCGCCTTGACTGTCATCGGTACGTCCCCGTAGCCGGTTATGAAGATGATGGGCATAGGGGTACGCTCGTTAGCCATCAGACTCTGCAGGTCGAGCCCACTCAGATCCGGTAGATTGACGTCCAAGATGAGGCAGCTCGAAACCAGGGCGACCTGGGGTCGATCGAGGAATTCTTTTGCTGAACCGAACGCCTCCGGCTGCCAACCTGACGAGCAGATTAGCAACTCTAATGATTCACGCACCGAAATGTCGTCGTCTACAATGAACACCACGGATGCTTCGTCCGACATCGCGACACTGCCCAGTTCAGCCGCTACACCCGTGTACATGGCAATTATCCTCCTAAGCCGGCATTAACAATCCATCACTTTCAAGGCTTACAAACCGCCAGATGGAGAGCCTCCTGAAGGGCCCTATCGCTGAACGGCTTAAACAAGCACTCGACCGCACCCTGTTCGATGAGACGAAGCCGCATGGCACTGGTCCGCTGCGCGGTAATGTAGACGATCGGAATCTCTTGCCCGCGACGCGCTAGTTCCTGTTGCAGTTCGGGGCCTGTCATGACGGGCATGGTGACATCGAGAACCAGGCACTTGGCTTCATGAATGCTGTCAGACGCCAGAAACTCCGTTGCCGAAGCGAATGTGTCCACCCTGAAGCCCAACTCCTTGAGCAAATCTGGTAAGGACTCGCGCACAGACGTGTCGTCGTCAACCACTGACACCAGTGCATCCGCAGGCTTCATCTCGCTCCCGCCGATCTTCGAACACCACCGACCGCGGACGCCGTACCAACACTCACATCCTGCAAAGACAATCGCTCCCTGGAGTATTCGGGCACGGAGAACGTGAACGTCACTCCCGGGCCATCATTTGCTGCTGCCCATAGACGCCCGCAGTGACTCTCGATGATGGAACGGCTAACGGACAATCCCATCCCCATGCCTTCATTCTTGGTGGTGTAGAAGGGTTCAAAGAGCCGCTCCGCACCATCTGGGCCGAAACCTGTGCCGGAATCCCGTACAGACAGGCGCACATGGTCATTTCCATCCGCCTCGGTCTTTACTATCAACTGCCTTGGGCGATCATCTACCCCGCTCATGGCGTCCACCGCGTTTCGCATCAGGTTCATGATCACCTGCTGAAGCTGGACACGGTCGCCCGCAACGAGCGGCAGACCCTCAGCCAATTGGGGCTGAAGAACCACGCGACTGCTCTGAACGTCGCCCGACGACAAAGCGATCACCTCCCTTGCCGCCTCGTTCAAATCCACCGACTGAAGGGTAGGTGCTCGCTTGCTGAAGAGGGCGCGTAATCGCGTTATCACATCTGCGGCTAGATTGCCGTCGCGGATGGTTCGGCGGGCGGTTTCGCGTGCGCCGTCAATGTTTGGAGGATCGGCCGCCAACATGCGCAGGCAGGTGCTGGCGTTCGTAATGATCCCCGATAAAGGTTGACTGACTTCATGGGCAATCGAGGCTGTTAATACTCCGAGGCTCGAAACCCTGGTTACATGTGCGAGTTCAGACCGGGCTCTGCCAAGTGCTTGTTCAGCCTGTCGCCGCCCCGTCACGTCCTGCACTGCGGTGAGGCATTCCATGCGATCATCCTGATGGCGAATGACCTTGCCAAACGTGCGTAGAAATTTGACCCTGCTATCCGGCATCCGCAGCCGGATCTCATAGCCGAGATAACTCTGCCCGGCTCGAACCCGAGTCATCTGGGCGGACAGCGACTGGAGGTCATCCGCGTGGATTCGCTCACGGAGCCGTTCAAGCGTCACGGGGGAGTTCGGATCGAGTTCGAAGATATGATAGAGTTCCTCGGAAAAGGCGATCTCGTCAGTGTCCAAGCGCCAGGAGAACGCGCCCGTGGAACTTAAGCGTTGTGCTTCCGAAAGCAACGTTTCGCTCCGCCTGAGCGCTGCCTCGATAAGGGAACGTTCGATTGCAATGCTGGCGATTTGTGTGGCGTGCGCGATGAGATCCTGATGGTGCGGCGAAGGGCTCGCAGGCTTCCGTTGGACGATGCAAAAGGTGGCAAGCACCCGCCCCTCTCTGGAACAAATCGGAGTGCTCCACACCGACCTATATCCGTGCTTCAGAACATGTAGCCGCACAGGCGACGTATACCAACGGGGATCAGATTCCATGTCCACTGCGACCACCTGCGTTTTTTGATAGGCCGCTATGCCACATGGCAACAGGTCGCCGTCGACGGGCATGCCGGCAATCGGCGCGCTGTAGTCGGGAGGCAAGGAAGGAGCCACGGCATATTCGAATGTCGAGCTGCTCCAATTTATCAGGTGGACGTCGCAGAAGCAGTCGGGGGCGGCGTCTTCGACAAAAACGCACAACGCGCTGAGAACATCCCGAAGCAAATTGCCCGACGCGATCATCTTCAGCAAATGCTTCTCGCTGGCGAGAAAAGCTTCCGCCCGTTTCCGACCCTCAATATCGTGACTGATACCGTACCATCGGATCACCCGACCCGCTTTGTCGTGGACCGGCACGCGACGGGCAATGTGCCAGCGATATGTCCCGTCACTCGCACGAACGCGGTACTCATGCTCGAACGTTTCTCCGGTCGCGACACATGCGCGCCATTTGCTCTCTTCGAGCTCGATGTCATCTGGGTGGATTGCGCCCCTACAGCCACCATTCGTCACATCCTCAGCACACAGTCCAGTGAACTCGCGCCCCCGCTTTTTGATAGAAATTCGCGAGCCGTCGGGGTAATAAGCCGCAACCAGCGCCGGTATCCCGTCGATCGTTCGTTGTAGCTCGCCCTCAGCTTCGAGGGCCTTGTCCTCAGCCTGCTTCCGATCATCGATGTCAATGTTCAACCCATACCATTTGACGATGTTGCCCGACTCATCCCGCAACGGGTTAGCGCGGATAAGAAACCATCGATAAGTTCCATCAAATCGGCGCAATCTGGCTTCGGTTTCTCCGGCTTCGCCCGACACTATGATTGTCTGCCATAGGGTGAGCAGCCCATCCTGGTCGTCAGTATGGACCACAGTCGTCCAGCCCCACCCCCTCGCCTGCTCGCCGGAGAGGCCGGTGTACTCTAGATAATGCTGGCTTAGAAACTCAGTGAGGCCGTCTGGGCGAGCTGACCATGCCATCGCAGGAATGGTATCGATGATGAGTTTGAAATCGTGCTGGCTTGTCACGAGGGATTCATCGCTTTTTGCACAGTGCTTCTTCTGTTCTGCCGCGCTCACGCCAAAAACCTCATCGCCGTTGAAGAAAGAACAGCCATGACCCACGTCGCCGAGTTCAGATCCAGCGAAGGGAGCGGATGCGGCAGTTTCTTCATGACCGTTGCCGCCTACCAGAACAGGCCTACGTCCTGACACACCATGCCCCCGGGACAACACTAACGTCTATTATGCGTAGGTGTCGGTTTTGGGACGAGATCGAATGCGCGATGGGAAAAAGGAGTGCAACGCTGCAAGACAATGATCTGCGATCGACGGTTCGTCCATGTCTCTAGTAACGCGACTTTATCGTCCTCCATTCCTGCACGCTCGCGCGCCAGGGATCGAAACCACCGTCAGGCCATCACCTTTTTGCTCCAACTCGGCTAATCCTGGATCGACCTAGACGGACGTGTGTAGCGGCGGTTGTCAAACGTCACTCGGCAATAGGCAGTGACGAGTGGGTGAGTCGAAGTGCAGCATTTTCGTTTTCGTATTCATCCAAACCTCCTGCGGTGACACAGTGAAAACGCAAGGATTTGGGGCGGCTCCGGGCGGTCGCGATGATATCGGCTAGACCTGGTCTGGGGCCAGGATTGGACACGGACTTTGTCATCCAATGGTATTGTCAATACTATCGTATAAATGGATTTTGCGGTTTTCCTGCTATTGTATACTACTTGCCGTTTGCGTTAGCGACTTGATATTTATCAGTCGGAATCAGTGGTGCTATTATGCGATCCGATATTATTCCCGGCTCTATTTTTCCGAATTATGAACTCTCAGATCACACTGCCGCGCGGCGAACGCTTTCCGAGTTGCAGGGACGGGATCCGTTGGTCCTCGTTCTCGGTAGGGGCGGGTATTGTCCCAAGGACCGCCGGCAGGCTGAAGGGCTAGTCCAGCTTCATCGAGAAATGGACGTGGGTTATTGTCGGCTTGTCACCATTACGACGGACAATCTTCTGGAGACGAGCGAATATCGTACTGGCGTGGGCGCCCATTGGCCTTTTCTCTCGGACCCGCGGCGCGTTGTGCAGAAGGACCTCGACATCGCGGAGTACACGGATCCGACGCACAACCCCATGATCCCTCACGTTATCGTCATGGAGCCGGGTCTTGTCGTCTACAAGGTCTACAATGGGTATTGGTTTTTCGGGCGGCCCACGGTGGAGGAACTGCGGCAGGACATGCGAGCGGTGACTATGAAATGCCGGCCGGACTGGGACATCAACAGGCCGGAACTCAGGGCTGCGTGGCAGACTGGTCGTAAGGAGCTTTTCTATCCTTACGGAAAGACGCGCGTTCAAACATTTCGCGAACAGGAATGAATTCGAAAATTAGTGGGTGCGCGCTGTCCGTGCTGGCAAGGTGACGAGCTTTAGTCGCCGTGTGGGGTTTTGGCCTGAGGATGTTAAGAAGATTTAGCATGGAAGACTTGAGATACGAGCGGCTCTGGATCGCCACTGGGGTGCGATCGCTCGCTATTTTTCGAGCGCGGTCACGCCTATTTCTATCTCGCCTACCGCATCTCGACATGCTGAATGTCTCGAGCTAGATCCCTGAGATCGGACCGGGCATGCCGAGTCGAAAGCTCGAGCCGCTCGAAGGCACTGCGATCATGCGGCTCAATCGCGGTATCGAGCGGTTCAGCGACCTGGCATGAGGACCGGGAAGGCTCGCCCAGGCGTTGCCGATTAATCATTCGCTCGACGGGCTCGATCTTTATAGCGAACGGCCGCTATGGCTCGTACGCGATGACCCACGGATCCGGCGATATCGGGCAGAGCATCAGGAATAAGAGACCGCCCCCTCCTGCTTTGGCCGCCATACAACACTTCAGTGTCACGCGCCGACTAGGATCAGTCATCGCGAAGCTCACGAATGAAGCGCAGGACGATCCCCGCCATTCTCTGCGTCAACGGACTTCGGGAGGGGTGTGTGCGACGAGTAGAGCACGGTCCGAGGGCGACGCCCCCACCATCCTGAACTAGTAGCTAGTGGAGAACAGCGTTGAGCGCATCAAGCAGCGCAGTATCAGTGAACGGTTTTAAGAGACATTCAATTGTCCCGCTCTGACGCAGACGCTGACAGACCCGATCATCTCCATGTGCTGTAATAAAGACGATCGGAATCTGCCGACCTTGGAGAGCCAGCTGGCGTTGGAGCTCGATGCCGGACATACCAGGCATTGCGATGTCAAGGACCAAGCACTTGGCTTGATTGACCCGTTTGGAAGCCAGGAATTCCTCTGCCGAGGAGAATGCTTCGGCTTCATGGCCAAAGATACCGATTAGATCCGGCAGAGACTCGCGAACAGACTCATCGTCGTCAACAACAGCGATGTATGCCCGTGTTATCATCATGTATGTCCAGTACTTTCCGCCAAACTCGACGGGACGTTCCTAGAGCTGTTGAACGATGTTTGCGCAATCAGAGAAGGAACTGAGAAGTTGAACGTAGCGCCAAGGCCGTCGTTACGCTCAGCCCAAACACGGCCCTGATGATTCTCGACTATAGTTTTGCTAACGGACAAACCGATGCCCATACCGTCGCTTTTGGTCGTATAGAACGGGCCGAAGAGCTTCTCGACCAGAGCAGGATCGAAACCGCCGCCGGCGTCCTTGACCGAAACCCTAACATGGCCCGTTCGTTCTAGCTCAGTCGAGACGAACAATTCTCTCGGCCGATCCATCACTTCATCCATTGCTTCAGCGCCGTTCAGTATGAAGTTGAGCATTACCTGCTGCAGCTGAACGCGGTCACCTATTACGTGTGGTAGATTTTGGGCAAAATTGACTCGAAGGCTCACATTGCGTTTGTGTAATTCGTTCGATGACAATGCAACTACCTCTTGTGCGGCGGCATTCAGGTCCACGACCTCAGAGGTGGTGATTCTTTTGGTGAAGAGGGCGCGTAGCCGAGAAATTACTTCCGATGCGCGCTGAGCATCTCTGATTGTTCTCTTTGCAGTTTCACGAGCTCCGTCGATGTTCGGCGGTTCGGCAGTCAGCATGCGCAGGGCCGTACCGGCATTCGTCATGATGCCGGCCAAAGGCTGATTTAGCTCGTGGGCAATCGATGCTGTAAGCTGACTCATGGTCATCACGCGCGTTATGTAAGCGAGCGCCGCCTGGGTCTCGCGTAGTTCGTCTTGCGCCTCTTTCCATTCATGCATGTCGACACATACGCCGTACCACTTGAGGATTCGCCCGTCTTCATCACGCAGCGGTAGGCCTGTGGTTAGACACCAGCGAAACGAACGGTCGGCAGCGTGAATGAGGCGCGCTTCCACCTGATAAGGCCTGCCGGTCACGACACTCGTGGACCACGCGCGCGCAGCTTGAGCGAGATCATCCGGATGAACGAGACTTTTCCAACCGTCGCCCGTGATTTTCCCGGCAGTGAATCCGGCATAGTCAAGCAAACGCGTGTTGCAGTAGTCGATCGCCCCGTCAGGTTTGGCGCTCCAGAGCATCTGAGGAATGGTCTCCGTGAGATGACGCAGATTCCATTCGCTGGCGCGCAACCTCTCCTCCGCACGCTTCAATTCCTCGATATCTATCGTAACTCCGAACCATTTGACGGCACCAGTCTCATCACGAAGCGGATTTGCCCGAAACAAAAACCAACGGTATTCCCCGTCGAAACGACGGAAGCGGGCTTGTACTTCACCAGCACGTCCCGAAACTAACAAGTCCTTCCAGACACCGGCGCTTGCCTGACGATCGTCCGGATGAACCACGGCTGACCAGGGCCAATCCTGCATCTGGTCTCGCCCAATTCCGAGATATTCAAGATAGCCACTGTTGAGAAAATCGGTGCTACCATCGGCGCCAGCCGACCAAACATAGACCGGAATCGTATCGATAATTTGTGCGAGTGTTCGCTCGCTTGCTGCAATAGCTGATTCGGCCTCCTTTCGATCATGGATATCGATACAACTACCATACCATCGCAGAATTTGACCGAAGTCGTCATGGAGCGGCAACGCATCGGTCAAAACCCAGCGATAACTGCGGTCGGCAGCATGGAACGTCCGCACTTCTACCTGATAGGGCGTCCCATTCTCAATGGAAGCAAGCCAGACTTTCCTGGCCCGCTCGACATCGTCCGCGTGCAGCATTTTGATCCAACCACCGCCGATGATTTCATCAACCGAGAACCCCGTGTAATCCAACAAGCGCGCATTGCAGTAGTCAATGGATCCATCGGGTGTAGCGCTCCACAGCATCTGAGGGATGGTTTCAGTTAACTGACGAAGATTCCACTCACCAGTACGCAGCGCCTCCTCGGCTTTTTTGCGATCTTCGATGTCGATGTTGACACCAAACCATTTGACGACTCCGCCGGCCTCGTCGTGCAGAGGATTTGTACGAAACAGAAACCAGCGGTACTCGCCGTCGAAGCGCTTGAGCCGAGCCTCCGCTTCGCCTGCCTGACGTGAAGCCAACATCGCATGCCAACTCGCAATCAATCCCTCTAGATCCTCCGGATGAACTGCGTTCACCCAACCGGCCCCAAGCGCCTCGTCGACCGTAAGCCCGACGTAGTCGAGGTAGTGCTGGTTGAAGAACTCGGCCGAGCCATCGATCCGGGCGGACCACGCTAGACCCGGAATCGTGTTTACGAACTGCGCAAGATTACGCTCGTTTGCAGCGATCGCTTGCTCTGCATGGGCAGAGCGTTTCTCTTCGTCGAGTTGCAAAGCCGCCTGCAAGCCGATCGTCGCCTGAGCGGCCGCGACACTCAGGAGAACTGTTTCGGTCTCGCGCGGGAAATCCTCCCGGCGCGAACCTGTCACCAGCAGCCCGAACTCTCCAAGCGCGCCTAGGCGCACAGGCAGGATCGTAAGAACACTGCCGCCAACCGTAAGTCGTTGCGCCCATTCTGTCGCCTCGGCGGTCGTCAAGGGCCCCAGCATCGCCCCGAAATCCTCCGATGTGGCCACGCTTCGCGCCCATTGTGACAGTCGCGTTACCTGCCGTCGCGTATTGTCGTTGGCATCCTTGAAGTGCAAATGGGCGAAGTCGAGGTCCAGCATGCCGAGAACCAAGTCGAGTAGTTGACCGGCCATCAGGGATGGCTCGCGGCCACCCCATGTGCTGGGCAGCGCCATAACGCTACCCAGGTCGCTGAGACAGCGCTGAAGTCGGTTATTCTCGGCGAGGAGAACGTCGATTTGCATCATCAGCTTGCAGTTCGTTGCGAGAGCGCTTTGTCGGCACGGCGTTGAAGCAGTCTTTGAAGAAACTCTTGCGTGGTGGGTACGAAAGAATTTTTCTCGAGGATACCGAACTGACTGATGCCTGGGTCCAAGCCGGTAGTTCTGCGAAACTTCAACTCGTCAATGCGCTGCACTGTGATCGATCCCGTCGCTACCCCATTGGTTAGCATTGTGACGATGACGACGTCGACCCGCCATCTGAACTACTCGATCGCCGCGGTCGAAGCATTTTATTAATGACATAAAACGCGATATCCTTGGTCCTCACTATTGAAGGAATACATAACGGCACGCGCTCGATCCAGCTGAGCGCCCTCAACCAGCACAGGCTGACCTGACGTAGCCACTTAACTGCCCAGCGCAGGACTTTCGCGTAACGCTGCTCCCTCCCATTCCGAAAATCCATAGCACCTTGGTATCGGTCTGAGTCTTTCTCGCCGGTCGCTGGGCAAAGGTTCGCTCGTAAAAGGATACAGAATATCGCGCGTGCACGCTCTTCTTCCGAGACTAGAAAATGGTTCAATCTTGGAAATCGTAATTCGAAAGTCAGGTCCCTTGGATCACTCTTCCTCCCTTCTTCTGGAAGATGATTTCGTTCAGACGCAGCATTTCTGCTGGTACTAGCAAGCGCCCTCGGGGACTGGCTGCCTGCCACGGGAACGTTGCTGTACGCACTGCTCGGCATGCTCCCTGTCGACTTCGTCTACGTGCTTCTCAATGATGGCAGCGGCGCATTTGCGCCGTGGCCACCCTCGCACAATCGCTCGGAGAGACCCTTCAGCCGGGCGAGGTTGGTACGTCGTTGTCGGGGCGCTCGAAGGCTTGTCTCGCAGTGGCCGGCTGCCGGACGTACGGCTCTGGCGACGCCGAGTGTCGCCCGTGACAATGCCAATGGGGCTACCGGGATGATATTGGGATTATCGTTGTCGGATCACAAAACCGGGGTTTTCCGACGCACCGATCAGCTGCTGTCGCAGCAAGTAGGGCGGCGTCGCGCTCTCCATTGGCCGCTCGATCGATGAGCACCACAAAGGACAGATCTGGGAGAGCGCATACCGGCCCGGGAGCGAGCGTTCCGTTCGCCATCCCTTACATCTCGGAACAAATCGCGGGCCTGAAACCGTGCATACGGAAAACGCGGCGCCCAGTCCGATGACCAACCGTCCGCTCGTGACGATCATCGATGATGACGTCCTGAAGCAGAGCCGGCCGCTCCGCCTGCGGGGACGGCCGGACTCTGCGCTCACCACGCCCACTTGGGAGGCGTGCAGGTCTGCACTGGCGGGGATCAGGCGCTACGTATCGACCTGAACGCAGCCCGGAGCTCGTTGGCGAAAACCTGCGGCTGTTCCCAGGCCGCGAAATGGCCGCCTTTCGGGAGACGGTTGTAATAGATCAGCTTTGGATAAGCCTTCTCAGTCCAGCTGCGCGGCGCTGTGTAGATCTCGTCCGGGAATGCACTCACCGCAGTGGGGAGCGGCACACCTTTCGGCGCAAAGAAAGCTAGCTTGCTTTCCCAGTAGAGGCGCGCCGAAGAGACCGCAGTGTTGGTGAGCCAGTAGAGCGCGATGTTGTCAACGACGTCTTCCTTGGACAGACCCTCGGACTTTCCGTCGAAGACTCGGGCGATCAGGTCGTAGCTGCGTGCATCGTGGTCGAGCATCCAGGCCGCGAGCCCGATGGGTGAATCCGCCAGCGCGTACAGCGTCTGCGGTCGGTTTGCCATCTCTTGGGCGTAGGCCAACCCATGCTTCCAAAAGAAGTCGAGTTGATCCCAGGCATAACGTTCGTCGGTCGATAGACCGGAGGGCGCAGGGCCGCCCGCCGCGAGCGCACTCGAGACCTCATCCGGCAACGTGGCCGGCATGTTCGTATGAATGCCGATCAGACCCGGCGGACTCTGCAGCGCCATCTGCTCGGTGACGGCATTTCCCCAATCGCCGCCCTGCGCCACGTATCGCGTGTACCCTAACCGCGTCATCAGTTCGCCCCAGGCTCGCGCGATCCGGATTGGATCCCAGCCAGCTGCCGTCGGCTTCCCTGAGAAGCCGTGTCCCGGCAGCGAGGGGATGACAAGGTCAAAGGCGTCTGCAGCGCCGCCCCCATGGGCCGTCGGATCGGTCAAGGGACCGATGATCTTCAACTGCTCGATGATCGAGCCCGGCCATCCATGGGTGACGATGGCCGGTAGCGCGTTCGCATGCTTCGAGCGAATGTGGATGAAATGGATATCCAGCCCGTCGATCTCGGTAACGAACTGCGGCAAGCCGTTCAGGTACGCCTCGCATTTGCGCCAGTCGTATTCGGTCTGCCAATAATGCGCGAGCGCCTTCATCGTCGCGAGCCTAACACCTTGGGCGGTGTCATTCACCGTCTCGCGCTCAGGCCACCGCGTAGCTTTGAGGCGGTGCTTGAGGTCGACGAGATCAGCGTCCTCAACGTGGACGCGGAACGGGCGAATGGTCTCAGACCCGCCACTCTTCATTGCTCCCGCGACACCCGGCAAGGTAATCATCGCAATAGCCCCTGCGGCGGATGCCGCGAGAACTTCCCGGCGGGTGGACATTGAAGATAATGATGACATCTGTACCTCCTCATAACTTGACTAAAGCTGCTCGCCTCGAGACAGCACGAATCAATGAGGCCAGTAAGTACCGGTCACTTCTATTGAACGTTGGTATCGCCGATACCTTGGTATGCTCCAAGTGCATCTCGCGGCAACGCCGAGGCTCCGCCACTCGAGCTCAGGGCTGTTGCGGAGGCGCTTGCGGCAGACAGCGCGAAGGATTGGGCATTTCATCGTCGGCACAAAGGTATCGGCGATACTTGGGTCCAATTGATTTAGCGGGGCAGCGCGGGTCTCATACCCGCGAATCGATAATGGGCAGCGACTTCGATTTTCCGAAATGGATTCGGAATGAGAAAACGAAATCAGAGCCGCGGCGCTGATTCGTCCTGCCGTCCGGATTGACTGAGGCGCAAGATGTCACCGGCACAGCAACGCCAGAGAGCCGTTAGCCATAGACCGCCGGCCCAATGGCCGCCGTAAGATCCACAGTATTTTGGCCGGGGCGGATTGAAACAGGCGACCCTAGCTATCAGCTCCGCCCGCCTGGCCAAGGGCTGGAGGCAGGAATGTCGGAGGCGATCTCAAATGCATCGGGAAGGGAGAAGAAGATGGCTGAATATCATACCAAACCGAACGGACCGGATCTGGTCAACGGCATCGCTTTATCTGACCTTCCCGATGGCGGAAAGCTCGTCGGTCATTCTGGCGGTGAACAGGTGTTGTTGGTACGCCGCGGGACTGAAGTTTTCGCCATCGGGGCGACATGCACCCACTACGGCGGGCCACTCGTTGATGGTCTTTTGGTTGAGAGCACGGTTCGGTGCCCATGGCATCACGCGTGCTTCGATTTGCGCACGGGCGAAGCATTGCGCGCGCCTGCCTTAAAACCACTCGCTTGCTGGTCGGTGGAGCTGCGCGATGATCGGATATTCGTGAGAGAAAAGCGAAAACGGACGGAACCAAAGCAGCGCGTAGGAGGGTCCAGCCATCCTCCCGGGAAGATCGTCATTGTCGGCGGCGGCGCGGGAGGCTTCGCAGCAGCCGAAAAACTGCGGCGCGAAAACTATCAAGGCAGCATCGTCATGCTCAGCAACGACGACGCGCCGCCGGTTGATCGGCCTATTCTTTCCAAAGACTATTTGGCTGGCAATGCGCCGGAGGATTGGGTTCCGCTTCGCCGGGAAAGCTTCTACGCAAAGAACGATATCGATCTGCGTCTCAATGCGGACGTCGCCAGCATCGATGCACGTTCCCATGAGGTTGTACTCGCGGACGGGACCCGGACACCCTACGACAGGCTACTGCTTGCGACCGGAGCCGAGCCGGTTCGCTTGGACATACCCGGCGCCGACCAGCCACACGTTCACACGCTGCGCTCGTTCGCGGATTGCAAGGCCATCATCGAGCACGCCTCGACCGCGCGCCGCGCCATCGTGCTCGGCGCCAGTTTCATTGGACTGGAAGTGGCCGCGGCCCTGCGCTCGCGTGGTATCGAAATTCACGTCGTGGCGCCGGATAAACGTCCTATGGAGCGGGTTCTTGGTTCGCAAATGGGCGACTTCATCCGCGCCCTCCACGAGGAGAACGGTGTCGTATTCCATCTCGAGGACATCGCGAGCAGCATCGATGGCAAGAAGCTGACTCTCAGGAGCGGAAATATGCTTGAGGCGGATTTCGTCGTCGCCGGTATCGGGGTGCGACCGCGGCTTAGGCTGGCCGAAAAGGCTGGACTCAACATAGATCGCGGTGTCGCAGTCAATGCCCTTCTGGAGACGAGCGCGCCTGGGATCTTCGCGGCAGGCGACATTGCGCGGTGGCCCGATCCAAATAGTGGCGAAAAGATTCGTGTCGAGCATTGGGTGGTTGCAGAGAGACAAGGGCAAACTGCAGCACTCAATATGCTCGGCCACAGCGAGAAATTCGTCGCACTGCCGTTCTTTTGGAGCCAGCATTACAACATACCGATCAACTACGTTGGTCATGCCGAGCGATGGGACGAGATCAAGGTTGATGGAGACATTGGTGCAAAAGACTGCCTGCTGCGCTTCAAGCGCGCAGGGCTTACGCTGGCCGTTGCTTCGATCTTCCGTGACATCGAGAGCTTGGAAGCTGAGGTGGAAATGGAGCGGCAAACAAGTGTTGGTAAGTCGTAGGGCTTGGGGACGAGCCACAGCGCTCCCGGTGGCCAAAAAGATCAGAGATGAGGGGCCGAGCGTTGGCGGTACAAATCCATGAAGGACGGTAGTCTATTGACTTACCCACGTAGTCCGACGGTGAAGCGTTTTTCGCTGATCCGCACGCAAGGATTTCTTTGGAGGGCAGATAGCTCCGGTTCTGCATATCTCCTCAATACCGTCAGTCCCGAGCCGGCAGTTGCACATTTGAATGCAAGGCAGGTCACGTATTTCAATATTGAGACCAGCCACGGAAGGGCGATGGCGGTTCGAGTCCGATCTGACTCGCCCTATTCAAGCTGAACACACCTACACCAAGGTGTCGACGACACCTTAGTGCGATAGATTTGGCGACACTGAGCGGCTCTGGTGGCGGAGTAGGTAACAGAAAGGTTGAATCATGCGCAGTTTCGTCAATATCGGTGCGATAGTCGGGGCATTTAGTCTGGCCGGCGCCACCGTCGTCCTCGGCGACGAGCCAAAGCCCACAATCGTCCTGGTCCACGGCGCATTCGCGGAGTCTGCCAGCTGGAACGGCGTGATCGCGGATCTGATCCATGACGGATTCACTGTGATCGCGGCGGCCAACCCTTTGCGAAGCGTCTCTGGTGACGCGGCTTATGTCGCAAGCGTCATTGGTTCAGTAAAGGGACCGGTCGTTCTTGTCGGCCATTCTTACGCTGGGGCGGTGATCTCCGCCATGGCGGGCCAGTTATCTAATGTGCGGGCGCTCGTCTATGTTGCTGCCTTCGAGCCCGAGATTGGTGAGAGCAGCCTCGAACTAACTGGTAAATTTCCGGGAAGCACACTCGGGTCCACGCTTGCGCCTCCAGTCAATCTGCCGAACGGTGACCAGGACCTGTACATACAGCAAGACAAATTCCATGCCCAGTTCGCCGCAGACCTCCCCGAGGCGGACGCGCGGCTGATGAGTGCGGCGCAGCGTCCAGTGAATCAGGCCGCCCTGGCCGAACGGGCAGTTCGTGCGGCCTGGAAAACCATTCCGTCCTGGTCGATTTACGGCGGTTCAGACCGCAACATCCCGCCGGCCGCTATGGCTTTCATGGCTGAACGTGCCCATGCGCGGAAGACAGTGGTCGTCCCAGGCGCTTCCCATTTGGTTATGGTCTCCCACCCTCGGGAGGTGGCTGCTCTGATCGAGGATGCGGCGAACGCAAAATGATAATGCGTCACAAGCGCAGATCCAAGTCCGATGAACCTACATTGCAGCATTTGCAACACTGAATAGAGTCGCGACCCTGGTTGATAGGGGAGCCGTCAATTCGTCCGGTGGACGCGGTCCTGACGCTTCTCCGTACCGTCATGAGTTCGCTTCGCAGTGCGATCCGATCGGCCAAGAACCAACCGATGCTCACGCTGGGCAACGAATGCCTTTCTCGTTGCCCCACGACGATCATGAAGCCCCTCAGGTCGGGTGTCTTGAGCGAAATATCGGCCCGAAGACGCCGGCTAAATGCATCTGCGTACCTTCGGCGATTAGACCCGAGACTCCGCCTCTTGACGCCCCATTCGCAGTACTTTAATACGTATTAATAGGTTGTTGTTACGTATAACGGACGATTTTGATTGCGCACTGGTCGGGCCACACAGAAAGACGTTGCGCGGCTGGCGGGCGTATCGCAGGCGAGCGTGTCGATGGTGATGAGCGGTGGCGGGTCTCCGGCGATTTCGTCGGAGACCTGGGAGCGGATCACCAAGGCGGCGGCGGAGCTTGGCTATACGCCGAACCGGTTCGCGCAGGCGCTCAAGACCAACCGCACCATGACCATCGCCTGCGTCGTGCCCGACATCACCAACCCTTTCTATCCGGCGCTGATGCGCGGCATCCAGTCGGTGGCCGAAAACCTCAGCTATGACGTGATCGCGGTCAGCACCGACGGCTCGGCCGAGCGCGAGCGGCATTTTCTCGACTGGTCCCGTCAGGGGCGGGTCGACGGTGTGATCGGCGTGTTCTTCACCTTGCGCGCCGGCGACTTCAAACCGCTGCTCGATGCCGGCGTGCCGGTGGTGCGTATCGAGTCCAGCAAGAAGCGCGGCGGCGACATCGCCATCGATGACATTTTTGTCGACAGCTACGCCGCCGCCTTCTCGGTAACGCAGTTTCTCATCGGCCGCGGCCACAGGCGCATCGCCATGGTCGCCGGCCGCGGTGGCCCCCAGGGCGTGCGGGTCGAAGGCTATCGCACCGCGCTGACCGAGGCCGGCGGCACGCCCTACATCGTCGTCGACGAGGAATTCAGCGAGACCGGCGGCGCCCGTGCCGCCGAGGCGGTGCTGGCCAGCGGCTATGCGCCGACGGCGATCTTTGCCGCCAACGATTTGATGGCCATCGGCGTCATGCAGGCGCTGCGCGATCGCGGCATCGCCATTCCCGGCGACATTGCGGTCGCCGGCTTCGACGACATTTCGGCGGCGCGGCTGGTCACACCATCGCTGACCACGGTCGCGCAATTCCAGGGCGACATGGGGGTCAAGGCTGCACAGATCCTGATGGAGCGCCTGCGCGGCGCCTCACCGGGCGCGGGGACCGCGCTCGAAATGCCCTACAGCCTGATCGAACGCGGTTCGACCTGACTGCCATAAGAAACGATATCGGAGGAGAACATCATGCAACGCCGTACATTGGTCAAGACCGGCCTCGGGCTTGCCGCCCTGCCGCTGCTGCCGCGCCTTTCCTTTGCCGACGACAAGAAGCCGGTCGGCTTCTGGTACGAATCCGCCTCACCGGAAAACCAGGACAACCTCAAGACCATTCTGATCGACCCGTTCAATGCGGCGCATCCGGAGGATGATCTGTCGATCGACTTCCGCGGCTCCGACCTCGACAAGCAATTGCGCATCGCCATGCTGTCGGGCAATGGCCCGGACGTCGTCTTCACCGCCGGCCCGAGCTATGTCGCGTCGATGGCGCAGGCCGGGCAGTTGCTGCCGCTCGACGACTACGCGGCAAAGCTCGGCTGGAACGACCGGCTGCTGCCGCTGTTCACGGAACTCGGCAAGTACGAGGGCAAGCTCTATGCGCTGGCCAAGACCTACGAGACGCTCGGTCTGTTCTACAACAAGACACTGTTCGACAAGAGCAGCTGGAAGGCGCCGACCACCATCGCCGAGCTCGAGGCGCTGGCCGACGAGATGAAGGCCAAGGGCCTGGTGCCGTTCGGCGCCGGCAATGCCGACTGGCGGCCGGCCAACGAGCACCATGTCTCGATCGTGCTCAATTCGGTGGCTGGTCCCGACAATGTCTACAAGGCGCTGACGGGCGCCATTCCATGGACCGATCCGTCCATCCAGGCGGCCATCGATAAGCTCGATGAGTGGTGGCAGAAGGGCTATTTCGGCCCCAACTATTTCTCGCTGACGCTGGAGCAGGCCTTTGCCCAGGTGGCAACCGGCCAGGCCGGCATGGCGCCGAGCGGAACCTGGAGCTTTACCAACGTCCCGACCTATTTCCCGCCCAACAATGCCGAACCGGCTTTCGTCGGTTTCCCGAGCACGAGCGGCCCGCCGGTCTATGCGCTCGGCATCGGCTCGACGCTCTCGGTCAACGCGAAATCCGAAAATCCGGACGGCGCGGCGGCGGTGCTCGACTATATCTTCAGCGACACATTCTACGGCGCCATGAACTCGGCCTGGCAGGGCGAGTGGAACCTGCCTTTGAAGGATCTGTCAGGGGTAAAACTCTCCGACAAGGTGCTGCCGCTCTACACCGAGTCGATGAAGAACCTGTCGACCGCCGTCGGCGCCGGCCAATATGGCTACACGACATGGACCTTCCTGCCGCCCGCCACCGACACCTATCTGGTCAGCGGCATGGAGGAAGTCTGGCTGAAGAAGATCTCGTCGAAGGACTACCTCAAGAAGCTCGACGAAACGTTTCAGCAGGAAAAGACGGCCGGCAAGGTGCCGGCGGCGCCGAAGCGGGCTTGAGGCACCGCAAAACCCAACCGAACCAGCGACGGAGCGGCGCCTGACCGGCGCTAAATCAATAGAGCATGATGTCGTCCGAAAACCGCTTCACACTTTTCGGCATCATGCTCCAAAACCCAGGGCAATTGTCCATGCACCGGCTCTATCTCGTCCCGACGCTGATCATCAATTTCGTCATCGTGCTGGTTCCGGCACTGCTGACGGTTGTCCTGGCATTCTGCAACTGGGACGGTATTTCGACGCCGACTTTCTCCGGGCTGGACAATTTCCGGGCGCTGCTCGCCGATGGCGTGTTCTGGTCGGCGCTGACCAACAACATCATCTGGACCGGCATCTTCCTCGTGGTGCCGATCGCCATGGGGCTGCTGGCGGCGTCGATGCTCTTGATCGTGCGGCGCGGCAGCAATTTCTTCCAGGTCGTCTACTTCCTGCCGGTCGTCATCGCCACGGTCATCACCGCGCGCGTCTGGCAAGGCATGATCTACAGCCCGGTCACCGGCGTGTTCGGCATGCTGCAGCGCATGGGCCTGCCGGTCGCCAATCCGCTGGCGCAGCCATCGACCGCGCTGTTCGGCGTGGCGACCGTCGACCTATGGCACTGGTGGGGCTTTCTGTGCGTCATCTTCTTCGCCGCCCTTCGGCAGGTGCCTCAGGAGCAGATCGAAGCGGCGCGCATCGAGGGCGCCGGCTACGGCCAAATGATGCGCTATGTGCTTTTGCCGGGGATCCGGCCGACCATCATGCTGATGCTGATCATGACGGTGATCTGGAGCTTTCTCGCCTTCGACTTCGTCTACATCCTGACCCAGGGCGGCCCGGCGTTTTCAAGCGAGATGCTGTCGACGCTCGCCTATCGCCACGCTTTCTACGACCTCAATGTCGGCCAGGCAGCGGCGGCGGCCCTGGTGATCAGCCTGTTCGGCCTCGTCGGCACCTTCTTCTATGTCCGGCTGCAGACGCAGGAGGGCGAGCAATGAGAATGGTCGAAAGCCGGACGACGCTCACCATCTCCTACATCGTGCTGGGCATCGGCGCCTTCATCGCGCTGTTTCCGATCGCGCTTCTGGTGCTCAACGCGCTGAAGCCGGCGGCGCAGATCGTGCAGAACCCGCTGTCACTGCCCAACCCGATCCGCTGGGAGAATTTCACCAACGCCTGGGCGCACGCCAAGTTCTCGAAAACCTTCATCAATTCGCTGCTGTTGTCGGGCACCACGATCATTCTCGTCTGCACGACATGCTCGCTGTCGGCCTATGTGCTGGCGCGCAAGAAAGTCGCCTCGTGGAAGATCTGGACGTTCTACCTGCTGGCGACCACCACGGCGCCGATCCAGCTCTACATTTTCCCGCTCTATTTCGGCTTCGCCAAGCTCGGCCTGGTCAACAATGTCTTCGGCGTCGCGTTGATCTACACCGCGCTCTACAGCCCGTTCGCGGTGATGCTGCTGAGGACCTATTTCATCGCCGTGCCGAAGGAGCTCGAGGAAGCCGCGCTGATCGACGGCGCCACCCATTGGCAGGTGTTTTCCAAGGTCATGCTGCCGATCGTGTCACCCGGGATTCTGACAGTCGCGCTGATCATCGGGCTCAATTCCTGGAACGAATTCCTGATCGCGACGACCTTCCTGCAGAAGGCCGACAAGGTCACTGCCGTCATCGGTTTCTACCTGCTCAGCGGGCAATACAGTTCCGACTGGGGTGAGATCATGGCCGCCGCGCTGATCATCGTGGTGCCGGTGGTGGTGCTGTTTGTCGCCATGCAGAAGCGGTTCATCGAAGGCATGGCGGGCGGCTCGGTCAAGGGCTGAAACCCGGGCTGAAATATTTCGAGTATCTGGAGCAGAACATGCAGTTACCCAATGACTATCTGGAACGGGTCTATGCCGGCGTGCTTGGCAAGCTGGTGGGGGTTTATCTCGGCCGGCCGTTCGAGGGCTGGACTTACCAGAAGATCATGAAAGAGCTCGGGCCGATCGACTATTACGTGCATGAGCGGCTGAACCAGCCGCTGGTGGTGACGGATGACGATGTCGCCGGCACCTTCACCTTCATCCGCGCGCTTGAGGATTACGGCATTTCGCCGGATTTGCCGGCCGAGGCCATCGGCAAGGCGTGGCTGAACTACATCGTCGAGGAACGCTCGATCCTGTGGTGGGGCGGCTCGGGCAATTCGACCGAGCATACCGCCTGGCTCAACCTCAAGAAGGGGATTCCTGCCCCACATTCCGGGTCGATCGCGACCAATGGTGCGACCGTGGCCGAGCAGATCGGCGCGCAGATCTTCATCGATGGCTGGGCGATGGTGGCGCCGGGGCAGCCGCTTCTGGCGGCAAAACTTGCCGAACAGGCCGGCAAGGTCTCGCATGACGGTGAATCCGTCTATGCGGCGATGCTGTGGGCAGCGATGGAGGCGGAAGCCTTCGTGTCCAGCGACATCGACCATCTCATCGACACCGGCCTGTCGGTGATCCCGCGCGACAGCCTGATCGCCAAGCTCATCGCCGATATCAGAGGCTGGGTGAAACAGCATCCCGACTGGCACGACACGCGTCAGAAGATCGAGGACAAATACGGCTACGACAAATATCCCGGCAATTGCCATGTCGTGCCTAACCACGCGCTGATGGTGATGGCTGTACTTTATGCGCCTGACGATTTCCAGAAGGCGCAGATGATCGTCAACACGTCCGGCTGGGACACCGACTGCAACGCCGGCAATGTCGGCTGCCTGCTCGCGCTGATGCTGGGCCTCGATGGCGTCGAGGCAGGTCCGGACTGGCGCGGGCCGATCGCCGACCGGCTGCTGATCTCGTCCGCCGATGGCGGCAATTCGATCAACGACGCGGTGCGGACGGCATACTACATCGCCAATCTCGGCATGACGCTTGCCGGCGGCAATCCGCTCGATGCGCCCAAGTGCGGCGCGCAGTTCCATTTCTCGCTGTCCGGCAGCCAGCAAGGGTTCCGCCCGGTTGAAGGCCATGGCGCAGCGATCGGCGTTCGCGTCGGCAATGTCGAATTCGAGAACGCGCGTGCACTGACCATAAACTATGAGGCGCTGGCGCCAGGGCTGAGCGCCGCGGTGACGACGCCGACCTTCTCGCCGCGCGAGGTGCTGTCGATGCGCACCTACGATCTGATGGCGACGCCGCTAGTCTATCCCGGGCAAGTGGTCAAGGCGCGCGTCGTCGCCGATCGCCACAACCAGGGCGCGGTGTCGGTGCGGCTGCGCATCCGTGCCTATGATGGCGAGGATCGTCTGCGCGATTTCGATGGCGATGCGGTCATCTTGAAGGCGGGCGAAGACCGCGTCCTGTCATGGGGCCTGCCGGATCTGGACGGCCAGCCGATCGCCGAGATCGGCATCGTACTCACCAGCGGGGGCAAGCGTGCGGATGGCCGTGTGCTGCTTGACTATCTCCGCTGGGACGGGGCGCCGGAACTCACCCTGCACCGTCCCGCCGGCGAATGCGATTTCTGGCGCATGGCCTGGGTGAATGGCGTCAGCTTCTTTTCCAAACGCTATCCTCCGAGCTTCCGCATTTCGCAAAGCCGCGACGAAGGCATCGTGATTCACGGGACGCGGCAATGGACCGACTATACAGTCTTCGGCGACATCGTCATTCACCTCGGCAATTATGGTGGCGTCTGCGCGCGCGTTCAGGGCCTGCGGCGTTACTACGCCGTGCGCGCCACTCGCGACGGAAAGCTGCAAATCGTGCGCACACGGGACGCCGACACCGCCGTTCTGGCGGAGACGGCATACGATCTCGTTTTCGAAAAGGCGATCCCGGTGACGCTGACCGTAAAGGGCAGCCACATCAAAGCGCTGTTCGATGGTGTGGCGATCGAGGCGGTCGACACCAGCGCCGAGGCATTGCCCGATGGCGGCATCGGACTGCTCATCGCCGAAGGTGCGCTCTCCACCGACGAACTACATGTGAGCGGCGCCTGAACGTGCTGCACCTACGATCATAGGGAAGATCTGAATGGCTTCAGTCGAAATCAACAACGTGCTGAAATCCTACGCCGGGCACGCCGTGCTGCACGGCGTCTCGGTCAAGATCCCGGACGGTCAGTTCGTCGTACTGGTCGGACCCTCGGGCTGCGGCAAGTCCACGCTGCTGCGCATGATCGCCGGACTGGAGGATATTTCGGGCGGCACGATCAGCATCGGCGACAAGGTCGTCAA
This sequence comes from Mesorhizobium sp. C372A, assembly GCF_030323245.1. Taxonomy (NCBI): domain Bacteria; kingdom Pseudomonadati; phylum Pseudomonadota; class Alphaproteobacteria; order Hyphomicrobiales; family Phyllobacteriaceae; genus Mesorhizobium; species Mesorhizobium sp. C372A. The sequence continues at coordinate 1,415,321 of NZ_CP100475.1, forward strand.
CGACCTGCCGCCAAAGAAGCGCGACATCTCCATGGTGTTCCAGAACTATGCGCTCTACCCGCATATGACGGTCGCCGAGAACATGGCGTTCTCGATGACGCTGGCCAAAGCGCCGAAGGCGGAAAAAAACGAGCGGGTGGCCAAGGCGGCGGAAATCCTTGGCCTGACCCAGCTGCTCGATCGCTATCCGCGCCAGCTGTCAGGCGGCCAGCGCCAGCGCGTCGCCATGGGCCGCTCCATCGTGCGCAACCCGCAGGTGTTCCTGTTCGACGAGCCGCTATCGAACCTGGATGCCAAATTGCGCGTGGCCATGCGCGCCGAGATCAAGGCGCTGCATCAACGCCTGCGCACCACCACGGTCTACGTCACGCACGACCAGGTCGAAGCTATGACCATGGCCGACCAGATCGTCGTGTTGAATGACGGGAGGGTGGAGCAGATCGGCAGCCCGCTCGAGCTTTACGATCATCCGGCCAATCTGTTCGTCGCGACCTTCATCGGCTCGCCGTCGATGAACATCATAGATGGCGTCGTGACGCGAAACAACGGCGCGCCGGCGGTGCGAACCAACGACGGCACGCTTTTGCCGGTCGCGCCGGGCTTCAGCGCGGCGGAGGGGAAGCAGGTGCGTTACGGCTTAAGGCCCGAACATCTCAGGATCCCTCTCTCGGGCAAGGGTATTGCCGCATCGATTGACGTGGTCGAGCCAACAGGCTCCGAAACACAGGTTCATTTGAGGATCGCCGGCACGCCGGCGGTCGCCGTGTTTCGTGAGAGAATCAGTGCCCGCCCCGGCGAGATTCTCTTTGTAGAGCCTGACATCGCCAAGGTGAGCCTGTTCGACGCCGAGACCAGTCAAGCTTTGCATCGACGATAACGGGGTCTCGCCTGGCCGGATGCATTGTCTCGAATCGAAAGAGCGTGTCGCGATTGATCGGCCTCACATCACGCAGTTTTGTAGACGTCTGCATTTCTGCTGGCTCGACATGTGCCAGATATACGGCGGGCCTCTCAGAGTGTCGAAAATTCTGGGCGTCTTCCTTCAAAGCCGCGCCTTGAGTTTCGAGTTAGCCATTTCGCCATGTGCCGCTTTGGCCAGTTGTGTGGCGCCGTCCTTCCTGTCGAAGCCTCATCGTCAAGCGACAGCTCGAGAGCGAGTTGCTCGATACCGAGCTGCGGGATCAGAGCGGTCAGCTTGATCAATGCGACGGACTCCTGACAGGTGGAACTCCAGGACGAAAGGCTGTCTATGTAAAGTGGCGTTTGTCCTGCAAGGCTGGGATCGGGCTGCGGCTCATTCGCAGCAAACCAATAAAGATGGACGCTCCGGCAGATTGACAGTAGGGTCGTGCTCGACTCCGGGTTTCGCGGGCCAATCTCTTTCTGTGACAAGGGCTCATTCTCCTAGCAATAAGAAGCTTGATGGCCGAGGATTCCGAGTACGCCTTGGAGGTGCTTCGCGAAGGGGCGGAGTTCACGCTCTACCGCGGCAAAGAGGTCGGCAACCAGACACCGATTCTAGCGGTGTCGGTCGCTGGTGAGCAGCCGTCACTTCAGAGTATTCGGCGGCTCGAACACGAATACGCGCTGGCGAGCGGACTTGATGCAGCATGGGCCGCCCGGCCCCTCGCCATTGCTCGCCACCAAGGACGAATGCTCCTCATCCTTGAGGATTCAGGCGGTGAACCCCTGGACCAAGCAATAGAGGAGCACAAAGGACTCCCCATCGATTTAACCCACTTGCTGCGTATTGCCATTGGTTTGGCAGTGGCGCTTGGTCAAGTCCACAAGCAAGGGCTCATCCATAAGGACATCAAGCCGGCGAACGCACTTGTAGACGACCGCGGTCGCGTTTGGCTTACAGGCTTTGGGGTTGCGTCTCGGCTTCCGCGGGAGCGTCAGCAGCCTGAAGCGCCCCAATTCATCGCCGGATCGCTTCCGTACATGGCTCCTGAACAGACGGGGCGTATGAACCGTTCTATCGATTCCCGGAGCGATCTCTATTCTCTCGGGGTCACGCTGTACGAAATCTTGACCAGCCGGCTCCCATTCACCGCTTCTGATCCGATGGAATGGGTGCACTGCCATATTGCGAGGCGTGCTGTCTCGCCCACTGAAAGTATAAGCGAAATTCCTCAGGTACTCTCGTCAATCGTGATGAAGCTTCTCCTGAAGACGGCCGAGGAACGCTATCAGACCGCGGGGGGGGTCGAGGCCGACCTGCGTCGGTGCCTAATGGAATGGCAGCTACATGGTCGCATCGAACCATTCCCACTAGCCGCCCACGACACATCGGGCCAGTTGATGATCCCGGAGCAGCTCTATGGGCGCGAAAGCGAGATCGAATCTCTGCTCGCGTCGTTCGATCGGGTAGTGGTCGAAGGCACCTCCGAACTCGTATTGATATCCGGCTATTCCGGTGTCGGCAAATCCTCAGTGGTGAACGAGTTACATAAGGTCATCGTCCCGTCGCGGGGACTTTTCGCTGCAGGCAAGTTCGACCAGTACAAGCGCGATAGCCCATACGCAACTCTGGCACAGGCCTTCCAGACCCTGGTCCGTCAGATTCTCGTTGAGAGCGAAGGGGAAGTGGATCGCTGGCGGCGTATCTTGTCAGAGGCGGTCGGTGTGGACGGACAGCTGATCGTCAACCTCGTTCCCGAACTGGAGTTCATCATCGGGAAACAACCGTCCGTTTCCGACCTGCCGTCCCAAGAGGCGCAAAACCGATTTAAGGCTGTGTTCCGTCGCTTCCTTGGCGCGTTTGCGACGCCGGAGCACCCGCTCGCGCTGTTCCTGGATGATCTGCAATGGCTGGACGCAGCCACACTCGACCTTATCGGGCACCTGATCACGCATTCGGAGGTGCGCAACCTTCTGCTGGTTGGCGCCTATCGAGACGACGAGGTCGTGCCCGCTCACCTGCTTTTGCATATGCTGGATACGATCAAAAAAACTGATGCGAGGGTGGGTGAGATAAAGCTGGGTCCCCTCGGGTCCGACGAGATCAGCCAGTTTACCGCGAGTGCAATCCGCTGTGATATCGAGCGTGCGCGGCCTTTGTCGGAGCTGGTTCAGGAGAAGACCGGGGGAAATCCATTCTTTGCAATCCAGTTTTTGACGGAATTGGCCGACGAGGGATTGCTCACATTTGATCCTGTTGCGCGAGCTTGGCATTGGGAAATCGATCTCATACACGCCAAGGGCTATACCGATAATGTGGTGGATCTCATGGTGGAGAAGCTGAAGCGACTTTCTCCCCTGACCCAAGACGTGTTGAAACAGCTCGCCTGTCTTGGCCACGCCACCGACGTCGCCATCCTGACTCTGGTTCAGAAAGAGACAGAGGAAGCAATGCACGAGACGCTCCGGGAAGCTGTTTATGCAGGTCTCATCGATCAGCAGGATGGCGCGTACAGGTTTCTGCATGATCGAATTCAACAGGCGGTTTATTCGCTTATCCCCGACGGACATCGAGTTGACGCCCACCTGCTCGTCGGCCGCACGCTTCTGGCGAACATGACGGATGACCAGCTCGCCGAGCACCTATTCGATGTCGCCGGCCAGCTCAATCGGGGCGCTGGACAACTGATTAAACCGCAGGAGAAATCCCAGTTAGCGACGCTCAACCTGCGCGCAGGGAGAAAGGCCAAAGCGTCCGCTGCCTATGTGTCCGCATCCGTGTATCTAGCGGCCGGCATGACCATGCTCGACAAAACAAGCTGGAACAAACAATACGAACTGACATTCGGCCTCTGGTTAGAACGTGCGGAATGCGAATTCTTGAGCGGCAACTTCGAAGAAGCTGAGCAATTGATAATTGATTTGCTGCAACGCGCGGCGTCGAAAGTCGACCTGGCGACCACCTATCGTCTGAAAGTCCTGCTCCACACTCTGAAATCGGAAAATGCCCAAGCCGTCGACAGCGCACTCTCGTGCCTGCGCCTGTTCGGCATTGACATCTCGGCGCACCCGACTGAGGCGCAAGTCCAGGCGGAATACGAAACGGTCTGGCAAACTCTTGGCGGACAGCCGATCGAAAACTTGATTGATCTGCCAATGATGACGGATCCAGAAATGCTGGCCGCGATGGATGTGCTGTCAGTGCTCCTCTCCCCTGCTAACCATACCGACTTCCATTTGTGGTCGTTGCTCGCGTGCCGGATAGCGAAGATGACAATGCAGCACGGAACCTGCGGCGCATCGGCCCATGGCTATGCCGATCTCGGCCAAATCCTGGGACCAGTATTTGGCCGTTACGGCGACGGTTATCGATTCGCTGAGCTCGCCTGCGAGCTTGTCAATAAGCAAGGTTTCGTCGCCTACCGGGGGAAGGCCTACCATGCGAAAGGCGTTGTCGCCGTCTGGACACAACCGATCGCAACCTCGATAAATTTTCTTGAGACGGCCTTTCGTATAGCAAACGACACCGGTGATCTGACTGTCGCCTGCTACTGCATGGACAAGTCGATAACGAATTTTCTGACGCGGAACGACCCGCTTGACGCAGTGTGGCGGGAGTCGGAAAGGGCCCTGGATTTTGTCCGGAAAGCTCGGTTCCATGACGTCGCTACCGTGATCGAGGCCCAGCAACGCTTCGTAGCGACCATGCAGGGCCGGTCCTTAACTTTCTCTACCTTCAGCGATGCGCAATTTGACGAAGCGGATTTCGAGGCGCAGATCATGGCTGACGGGACGGCCACGGCGACCTGCCTGTACTGGATCTTGAAGTTACAAGCCCGGTTCTTGTCGGGCGACTACGTCGAGGCGCTCGCATCGGCCGAGACAGCGAAAGAATTGCTTTGGGCTGCACCGGTTCATTTCCAGAAGCTCGACTATGTTTACTATACCGCGCTGACCGTGACTGCTCTCTATGAGAGCGCTTCGGTCGGCGAGAAGGGAGCTTGGCATGATCTCCTGGCGCTGCACCTGGAGCAACTCAGAGAGTGGGCTGCAAATTACCCACCGACCTTCGGCGACAAGCACGCACTTGTTTCCGCGGAGCTCGCCCGTATCGAAGGACGGGATGCTGAAGCCATGCGGCTCTACGAGGAGGCAATTTCCTCTGCTCGCGATCAAGGGTTCGTGCAGAACGAAGGCCTTGCCTATGAGTTGGCCGCGAGGTTTTACAATGCGCGCGGCTCAAAGATTTCCGCCATTGCCCATTTAGGTCATGCTCGGCGATGTTATGTCCGCTGGGGCGCCGACGGCAAGGCGCGGCAGCTAGACCGGCTTTATCCGCACCTGACCGCTCCGGAAGTGCAAGGTCGTGACGCGGGCATTGGCTCCCGGGTTCAACATCTCGACGCAGAGAGTGTCATAGCAGCCTCTCAGGCTTTGTCTGGAGAGATCGAGCTGCCCAAGTTAATCAAGCGGCTGATGAGGACCTTGATCGAGAACGCGGGCGCGGATCGCGGCCTTTTGATCCTGCCGTCAGGGGGTGAATATCTGATCCATGCGGAAGCGCGGGCGGCCGGAAATCAGATCGAAGTCACATTAAATCAAGAGCCGATCACGTCAATCACGTGTCCAGAATCCCTTGTGCGCTACGTCATCCGCACACGGGAAAGCGTCATTCTCGATGATGCCTCCAAACCTAACCTGTTCTCCGTGGACGGGTATCTGCACCATCAACTATCAAAGTCAATCCTGTGCGTACCGCTGATCAAACAGGGAGAGTTGACAGGAATTGTCCTCCTGGAAAACGCGCTGACCTCACACGCGTTCACGCCGGGACGAATCGGGGTCCTGGAACTGCTTGCGGCGCAAGCAGCGATCTCGCTTGAAAACACACGCTTGTATAGCGATCTCCAAGAGCGGGAGGCAAAGGTTCGGCGTCTTGTCGACTCCAATATCATCGGAATATGTATTTTCGATCTCGACGGTCGCATCATGGAAGCCAACGAGGCCTTTCTCCAAATCGTGGGATATAGCCGCGGCGATGTTGCTTCGGGCTCGTTGCGTTGGACCTCCTTGACACCCGCCGAATGGAGCTGGGCGGACGAACGAGCATTCGCGGACATGGCTTCTACTGGAACCTGCAGACCGTACGAGAAGGATCTTCTTCGGAAAGACGACAATCTCGTGCCCGTGCTTGTGGGTGGGGCGACCTTCGACGAACTCGGACATCAGGGCGTCGCATTCGTTGTAGATCTGACGGAGCGAAAACGCGCCGAGGCCGAGCTGGTGCACGCGAACCGCGTAGCGACAATGGGCCAACTCGCAGCCTCCATTGTTCACGAAGTCAATCAACCTATAGCTGCCACGCTGACGAATGCTGGAACCGCGATGCGCTTTCTCGCTCGTCAACCGCCAGATTTGGATGGGGCCAAGCACGCCATCGATCGCATTATGAGAGACGGTAAGAGGACCGCTGATATTGTAAGCCGTATTCGTGACTTCTCCAAAAATGCCCCTGCCCGGAAGGAAAAATTGGAAATCAACGAAACAATTTTGGAAATTTCGGCACTAGCCCGTATCCCAATGTCAGAGAGAGGCGTCGTGGCGAAGATGCAACTGGCAGAGGGGTTGCCGCGCATTTTGGGGGACAGAGTCCAATTACAACAGGTGATCCTGAATTTGATCATGAACGCCATCGAAGCCATGAGCGAGGTTGGGCAGGTACTGCGCGAATTGTCGATCAGCACCAGCAAGGTTGACTCAGACGGCGTCCTTGTCGCGGTCAGCGATACGGGTCCGGGTCTATCTCAGGCCAATCCTGAGAGTATTTTCGAGGCGTTTTACACGACCAAGTCCAGTGGGTTGGGGATGGGATTGCCGATCTGCCGCACGATCGTGGAAGCGCATGGCGGCAGGCTATGGGCAACTCCGAACAAACCTCATGGCGCCGTGTTTAACGTTATGCTGCCAATTGAAAAATCGCCGTAGCGCATTTGTTGCCGTCATATCGAACGCTCGGCAGGAGTCTATGGGCCAAACTGCTAGAAGAAGCAAAATCCGCCAGGTTGTTGGTGACATCATTACGAAATGCGTCCTTTCCCCGCACGCACGACGCATCTAGCATCGTGAGTGCGTCCTCATGGAAGATCGGGAATCGTATTTTTGGTTACTGCCTGGCATGACTTCTCTCCTCAACAGGCACGACAAAATGGAAGATTACTCCTCGAGTTTGGACCATAGTTGCCCATAGTTTTCCACCATGCGCCTCAATAATTGAGCGGCAAATCGAGAGCCCCATGCCGAGCCCGTCAGCCTTGGTCGTATAGAACGCTCCAAAAATGCGTTCGAGGTTTGCGGGATCGATGCCTGGTCCCGAGTCTTGCACCGATACATGGACTTCACCGGAGCCCGTGACCGCAGAGCTCACTCGGATTTCTCCTGCAGTGTCGCCGGTCCCCTTGATGGCATCAAGAGCGTTCATAATGAGGTTGAGAACGACCTGCTGCAGCTGGACTCGATCGCCCAAGATCAGCGGCAGCCTCTCGTTGAGCCGCATTTCGATTGAAACGCCACTTTTGATGGCTTCGCCATGTGTAAGGCTGATGGTCTCAAGGATGACTTCGTTTATATCCAAAATCGATTTTAGCGAGGGTGCCTTTTTAACAAGTGTACGGATCCGACTGAACACCTGCCCAGCGCGGGTGCCATCGCGGACAACTCGTGCGATCGCTTTTTGAGCTTCAGGAACGTTTGGCGCTTCGCCCAGCCATAGTAACGCCGTCTCCGCGCTGACAACCACACCTGAGATAGGTTGGCTCAGTTCGTGGGCGATCGAGGCCGCCAGATGTCCCATTGTGGTTACACGGTTTACGTGTGCGAGCGCCAGCTTGGTTTCGTGATATCGACGTTCACTTTCGCGCGCTTTTTCCTCGGCTAGTTGCCGATCCGTCAGATCGACGACGAATGCAACGCCCTCGGTTGACCGCATGTCGAAGAGTGCCGCACCGATCAAGACAGGAACGCGGGTGCCATCTTTTTTGACGTAGGCTCCCTCGAATGACGTCGCGGCGCCAGTAGCGCGCATTTCGTCCATAATGCGATCATCTTGCGGATCCCATTCATCGGGCATCAGGCTCTTCCAGCGCAGTGAGCCAGACTCGAGATCCTCACGTCGATATCCGATGATCCGCAAGAACGCATCATTCGCATCGGTGATTCTACCATTAAGATCCCAAGTGAATATCCCGATGATGTTGGCGTTGAACAGCCGCTGAACACGCGCCTCGCGTTCTTGCAGATCGCTGTAGAGACGCGTGTTCTCCAAAGAAATCGCCGCCTGGGTTCCCAAGAGTTCCAGGAGTGTTATGCGATCGGACGTGAAGGCGTGCGATGCCAAGGTGTTCTCAAGGTAAAGCATTCCGCCCAGAACCCCCTGACGAACCAGCGGAAGGCAGAGAACCGATCGCGGGTTGCGAAAAGTCATATATGGGTCGACTGAAAAGAGATGCTGCTTGGTTGCGTCATCGAGAATTACCGCTTCTTGCGTCCTCATGACGTAGCGAAGGATGGTTTCGGGAGCCACCAGTTCTGTGGAGTGGCCATATTGCAGGACGATGCCGTCGCCGACTATTCGAGCTTCAGCTTCGACCACGTAATCGTCCTGACGCGGTAGGATAAGCAGTCCTCGGTCAGCGCCCGCACTCTGCAAGGCGATCGTCATCAACTGCTCGACGAGTCGTGGCAACAGAATTTCGCTTGATAGAGCCTGAGAAGCCTTCAGAACGGCGGCGAGATCGAGGTGTTTGGCAGGCGTCGCCCCGTCGCTGCTTCCGACGTATCGGTTGACGATATTTAATCTGAGATGGTCAGCCTCTAACTGTCTTACCTTGCCCAGTGCGCCCCATCTCAAATAGCCGTCGCGGGCTTTTGAAAGATACATTTCTGCGATGTCTTCAAACCCCCTGGCGGAGTAAAACCGCGCGGCTGTCTCATAGGCGATCGCTTCATTGTGGAAAAACCCATTGACACGGGCGGAGCGAATTGCCTGTTCATACAGCTGCTCCGCCTCTAGATAGCGGCCTTCGAGCCGCGCTAACTCTGCACCAACCAGCGCAGCTCTGTTTTCAAAATTCTCTGGACAATTCTCAGCCCACAGCTCGAGCTGTCTGTGATGCGCCACGAGTGTCCGACAGTGGTCCTCGAGCGCACCTGGCCTCTTGGAGGAGTGCGATGTTGGATCGGCGGATTTCGCCAGGACTGGATTGCAGAAAGCAGCAAGAGAAAGCGCCGCGTAGAAATGATATTCCGCTGTCTCAAACATCGCAGCGGATGTCCAAAGCAACTCACGGGCTCTTGCCGCGCAGGCTAATGCAGTAGAATATTCCCCGGCAAAGAAGCGGACCTGAAGCTTCCTAATCCAATACCAACATTCGGGTTGTTTAGTTGCAGAGTTGGCCGCGTAGCGCCGTTCGAGCTCAAACTCGCTCACCTGCCCATCATCGAAACTGCCAAATTTGTAAGTCAGTCCCCGCAAACATCGTATAACACCCATTTGCGCCTTCATGAGATCGATTATGTGGTCGTATTTCGCTCGCACGGCGAGCTCCAAACCTCGCTCCGCCTGACGCTGTGTCTCTTCAAGCGGATCACCCGCCGCTAAGAAATTCGTGTTAAGGTTATCGAAACTATACACGGTGAACGTGAGGTCGCCAGCCTCCTTCGCCGTTTCAAATGCCCGCCAAATAAGCGCTCGACTAACGCTGACATGTCGGGTCCACGTTAATGAAAACTGCGCAAACCAGAGATAGGCACGGGCGCGAAATCGTTCCAGGCCCGGCCTGTCCACCAATTCATAACCGAGATGACCGAACGCGAACCCAGCTTTGTAATCGCCGAACTGGGGCCCGGCTATTTTGCCGAAAAAGACGTAGGCAACACAGGAGCCGTCGCCGTGCCCTTCGTCCAGGCTCAGATTAATTGCGCGGCAGATGGCAAGCGAAAGCAGATTTGCATCGGTGAAAAGCGCCGACGGAAAGATCCTCGTGAGCACGTCTAGTGTGCCGAGGGAAACAGCGTCTTTCATCAACGGCAAATCGACCAGTTCTTGAACCGTCCGATCGCCGATCCGCTTCCAAATCTTGCCGTATTCGCGCTTCACCTGAGTTCGCGTCGGATGCGGTGACCAGTTCACTCCCAAGTGACCCAGATACTCGATGCAGATGTCAACGGCTTTGTCGCATTGATCGAGGGTCGTATACAAATCAATGCGCAGGCAAGCGACAGTCGCTCTCTCAAGCGTACTTCCTGCTCGGACAGAGAGCGTAGTGAGGCGTTCTTCGGCAGCCCATTTCTGACCGATAAGAAAATCGCATTCAGCCTGATAGAACTCAAGGGCAAACGCGAGTTCATGGCGATCTACCCAAGCTTGGGCTGCCAAAAGTGATGCGCCGGTAGCGAAATAATTGAGTGCTGGAAGAAAGGCGGCCGACGCCCTAGCTCGCCTGCCTGCAATCAGGTTGAACTCGGCGAGTTGTTCCTGCTCTTCCTTCAAGAAGATAAGTGCAGTGCCGCGGTTGAGCTGATTGACGATATCGAAAATCAACTCATCTCGCATTGAAGAGGGCGTGTTCAAGACCAGCACTCTACCGATGTGGAGATGCATCTCGATCCGTTTGTCGTGCGGGATCAGCGAATAGGCAGCTTCGTGTATTCGGTCATGAATAAATCTGTAGCTATCGTCACTCTTCTCGATGAAATTCCGCCGAACGGCATCCCAAAGCGCTGCATGGACGTGATCCTCCGACCTCGAGAGGACCGTCGCAAGCATCGCGGTGGAAGCGGCGGTCCCAAGACAAGCCAATTGGAGCAGTGCAGATTGCGTAACTGTTGACAGCTGGGCAAGCTTGCCCACCATCAGTTCAACCACATTTTCGGTGTATAATTTGCTTCGAATGCCTTCAGGATCCCAAGTCCAACCTCCTATTGTCCGATCGAATTCAACTACGCCTTCATCGACAAGGGCAGACAGGAACTGCATTACAAAAAAAGGATTACCAGCGGTCTTTTCAAAAAGAATTCTAGCTAGAGCGACAGCGCGAGCCCGAACGCAATGAAACGCGTCCATCACCAGCTCTTCAAGATGTTTTCGGCTGAGAGGCGTCAGCTTAGTCTTTTCGACTTTCAGGCCCGTGCTTTGAATGGCCTCCAACTTGCGGGGGAGCGGGTGATCCAAATCGACTTCGTTGTCCCGGTAAGCGCCGATCACCAGCAGGTAGCGAAGCTCAGAACGGGTCATCAGATCTTCGAGGAGGTCGAGCGATGCCGCATCGACCCAATGCAAATCATCTAGGAACAGTACCAGCGGATGCTCTTCCGTTGCGAACACGCCGACAAAGCCTCGGAAGGCTATTTGGAAAGCCTGCTGCGCCTGCTGCAGCGGAAGATCCGGAGCAGGCGGTTGCTCCCCGATAACCAGCTTCAGTTCGGGCATGAGTTCGACTAGATGCTGTCCTTGTGACCCTACGGCCTCGCGCAATGCCCTGCGCCAGCCTGCCAGTTCCGAGTCGCCCTTGCCTAAGAAGCTGCGGATCAATCTCTGAAATGCCTGAGCGACCGTTGCGTACGGAATATCGCGCTTTTCCTGTTCGAACTTGCCGGAAGCAAAGAGGCCGCGAGACGATAATATGGCCTTATTCATCTCGTTCACGACGGAGGATTTTCCGATCCCGGAATACCCAGAGATAATCACCAGTTCCGTTGCCCCAGTCGTCGCGACGCGACCATAGGCATTTAGCAGGGACGCAATTTGGATATCTCTTCCGTAGAGCTTCTCTGGCATCATTAGTCGATCAGGCGTGTCACGGGCGCCTATGGTAAATGGGACGATCTTCCCTGCCGCTTGCCACTGCGACAGGCAACGTTGGAGATCATGCTCGACGCCAGTGGCGGTCTGGTAGCGTTCGTCGGCTGTCTTCGCGAGCAGTTTTGTGACTATATCGGAGATCGGGCCTGGTATATTCGCCACTCTTTCACACAGCGGCGACGGAGTCCTGGCAATGTGGCAATGAATCAGTTCGAGGGGGTCGGACGTGGTGAATGGCAACACGCCCGCCAACATTTCGTAGAACACCACTCCGAGCGAGTAGAGATCGCTACGCGAGTCGATCGAGCGGTTCATTCGTCCGGTTTGCTCAGGTGCCATGTACGCAAGCGTTCCTGCGATGAACTCTGGTGGGCTAAGTGCCTGACGCTCACGCGGCAGTCGAGAGGCATGGCCAAACCCCGTCAGACACACTCGCTCAGATATCTGGTTCACCAGAATATGTATCGGCTTCAGATCCTTATGGACCAAGCCTCGTTGATGTGCATGGCTTAGGGCCGCTGCAGTGCTTATACCCAGTCGAAGGAACTGAGGTATCGACATCGGTTTACCGATATGGCGGTCAAGTGTTTCGCCACCGGGATCTTCCAATATCAGTATCGTTCTATCGCGGTCTGGAACGAGCTCTATGGGACGGGCAGACCAAGCACTGTCGAGATGGTCCTTGAGTTCGAACTCATGCGCGATCTGAGCGATGCTCGTCGGACGTGGGTGCACTGTGGTCAACCTGAGCGCAAGCACATTGCGCGGCGGCTGATCACCATAAGCCATTAGCTCTCGATGGAGCGCGCGCTCGCCGTCCTTCCACAGAACTTCAGGACCACTTTCGCGCGCAAAAAGCGAGATCTGCGGCTCCATCCATCACGCTCCACGGTTTTTCCAATTGGATATTGCGGAGGAGCGTTTCACAAAGAAACCGTGCTGACTAGGCTCCACTCGCCACCGGGCGACTGTTCGGCGATTGGCAGGCGAGCCTAGTTTGTCCAAATGCGGTAAAATGAAAAAAGGACACCAATCCCCGTGGCCGCTTCTTCGTACACGGCAAGGGAACTTCAGCGAGTTCTGGCGAACAATATGCCAACGTCATTGCGCGAGCGGTTGATCCTCACCTGGCTCCCTTCTCCGTCGCTAGACAGTGCCCTCTGATTTGCAAAAAAATGGGGTTTGGTACATTTACTACGAATGCCGAAAATACGCGGCTCGCCGCGATGAGCGGGTCGGCGCGCCAGAAGAGCGTAAGGGATGCACCAGAGGGAAAGATCATGTTCAACAAGGTTGCAATGATAGCCATCGCACTTGCGTGCGTCTCCAGCGTCGAAGGCGTCGCCATCGCCAAGCCAAACTTCATCATGGTGACCCATTCCCCGGCGTCCGATACGTATTGGTCTGGCGTTATCAAAGGCCTAGAGCAGGCAGGCAACGACCTTGGCGTGAATGTGCAGTATCGCGGCATCGAAAACAATCTAAACGACCCGAACCAGCAGCGCCGGAATCTTGAAGCCGCCATAGCCGCAAAACCTGACGGTATTATCGTGTCCGATCCAACGCCCGCTTCATTAAACGAGAGTATCAAGAAAGCGTCGGAAGCCGGCATTCCAGTAATTATCGTTAATCAGGGAGGCGACCAGGTGGCCGATGTCGGCGCGCTTGCGTTCGTTGGCGATGACCCGGGTAAACAGGGCGCGGTGGGCGCAGCGCAGTTCAATGCTCTCGGCTCGAAACACGCGCTGATTATCACCGCCCCTATTGGCGCATTGCCCTTCCTTGATGCGCGTACCAACGGGTTCAAGGCGGCATTTGCTGGAACTTCAGCTTTGGCCGAGATCCCGCTCACCGATTTCAACAATTCAAACCGGATCAAGACGATTACCGAATCGCAACTGCAAAAAGACCCCTCGATAGACGCCGTATTCTCTATCGGTGGATGTTGCATCGCGGCAATGACCCAGGTCCGCACCGACATAGGTGAGCGCGGCAAGGCGATGCATTGGGGCACGATCGATCTAACAGCAGGCGCCGTTTCGTCCCTCAAGGCGCACCAACTAGATTTCGCCCTTGATGCGCAACAGTACGCTCAAGGCTACTATCCGGTGATAATGCTGGCGCTGTATATTCGCCAAGCCATTCAACCAGCCGAGCCAGTGCTCGTGACCGGGCCTGTCGTTATCACTCCGAACAACGTCAACAGACTTGAGGCTTCCGCTCGCTAGGAGTAACCAGAATCCAGGGCTGGAGGCGCTGCATGTCGTTTGATACTAAGGCGCCACCATGGGAATTCTGAGCGCCAAGCGCATTGCTTCAGTGTTGGCCCGTCCAGAATTGACCGCCGTCGCCGGGACGGTAATCGTTTTTGTCTTCTTTGCCGTTTTCACAGGCGAGGCAGGGTTTCTGACCCTGCCGATGACACGCAATTATCTGGAGGTCGCGGCGGAAATCGGCATTATTGCCGCACCGGTCACGCTCCTGATGGTAGCGGGCGAGTTCGACCTCTCTGTTGGATCTATGGTGGCGGCAGCCGAGTCGATTTTAGGCTACCTTTTAGTTGAATGTGGGTGGCCACTTTCAGCAGCTTTGGCCGTCACCATCTCGGCGGCAGCAGTTGTCGGAATAATCAACGGCCTCCTTGTCGTGACAACCAGGTTGCCCTCTTTCATAATAACGTTGGCGATGCTGTTCATTCTGCGCGGTGCTGCACAAGGCGGCTTACGGATGTTGATTGGCTCAAGCACGGTGGATGGCGTTCGAGACGTGACGGCCGGGGACGCGTCGGCGGCATTGTTTGCATCCTCGATCGGTCCGTTTTCCATTTCGCTGTGCTGGTGGATTCTCATAACAATCTTAGCGGCGTGGGTCCTGGAAAAGACCGCTTTCGGCAATTGGATCTATGCCACCGGCGGAGATTCGCGGACCGCTGTGCGACTGGGTATCCCCGTCAAAAAGGTCAAAATCCTACTCTATGTGACGGTGGCGGTTTCAGCATCGTTAGTTGCCGCACTGGATATCTTTGCCATAAACCAAAGCAATGCCAACGCAGCGGTCGGGCGCGAATTCGAGGTGGTCACGGCTGCGGTCATCGGCGGTGCGCTCCTGACCGGCGGCTACGGGTCGCCAATCGGATCTCTTTTCGGAGCCCTGCTCTTTGGCATGGTCGACCAAGGCTTCTTCTTCACGCCGCTTCCCGATGTCTGGTTCATGACATTTCTTGGTCTCATGCTTCTGATAGCGGTGCTTATCAATAACTACACTCGATTAAAGGCGATGAAACCGGAGGGTGCGGCTCATAAAAGATGACCCTTACCTTGAGGCCGTCTGCGTCTCGAAATCGTACCAGAATGTTGCAGCGTTGGTTGACGTGAGCCTCTCCGTCCGGCCGGGTGAAGTGGTTTGCCTGCTAGGTGACAACGGAGCCGGCAAGTCTACGCTGATTGAAATCCTATGTGGCGTGGCAAAGCCCGACAACGGGACTGTACGCGTATCAGGGGTTGGAGTGCGTCTGGGGTCGCCGAGCGACGCTCTAGACATGGGCATTGCAACAGTCTTCCAAGACCTTGCCCTGGTGTCGATCATGTCCGTGTATCGCAATTTCTTTCTCGGGCGAGAGCCACGGATTGGCTGGGGACCGTTCCAGCGATTTGATTCCCGCAGCGCTATCGCGATGACCGAGGAAGCGCTGCGTGGTCTAGGCGTCAGCTCGGCCGCCGTGCGTAGGTCAATCAACACCCTCTCGGGCGGTCAACGTCAGTGCGTCGCGATCGCTCGAGCCGTACATTTTGGCGCTCGCATTCTCATTCTCGATGAACCGACGTCGGCTCTTGGAGTGAATCAGGCCGAGATCGTCCTAGGCTACATACAGAAGGCGAAGGAGGCGGGAATCGGCGTGATCTTGGTTACGCATAACGCTCAGCACGCGTACTCGATCGGAGATACGTTCGTAGTGCTGTTTCTCGGGCGCCAACTCGGAACGTTCAAGAGGTCTGAACTTACGGAAAACCAGCTGATGAGGCTGATGGCGGGCAAAATTGATGAAGCAAACGGCACATTGGAGCGGAACGCTGGTTGAAGACCCAGCGATCGCAGTCATCAGGCTACCTTCCAAAGCCATTTTTGGCGACGAAGCCTTCTAAGCACAAGATAGCATTCCTCACTGTGGCTGAGACCCCAAGCTATGGCATCATTCCTTGGGAGCTAGAGAAGCCGAACGGACACACATTACCAATTCTTCGATGCTGAAGGGCTTACAAAGGTAACCAATGATACCCTCGGCCGAAGCGCGCACATCCACCTCGTCATTGGGGTATGCCGAAATCAGAATCGTCGGAATACTATGACCTAGATCCCGTAATCGACGGTGCAGCTCGAAGCCATTCATATCCGGCATTTGCACGTCGGACACGATGCAAGCGCTATCCAGGACCTCAGGGGAGGCTAGAAACTCGGGGCCAGATGCGAATGTCGCGACCCGGAAACCCATCCAAAGAATTAGGCCCGCAACGGACTCGCGGATCGACTCGTCATCATCAATGATCGAGATTAGGACATTTTGGCCAGTGGCCCGACCTGTGTCCGTCTCATGCGGTGTGTACATCTACCACCGCCGAAGACAGTTACGCTCTGCTGACATTCCCGCCACCAGACTGACGCTCGGGGCCGCGCTCACCATGTCGGCAACCGAACGAACTTCCATTCTTGCATCACTCTCCCATGAGGTGCTTTGCATCTCAATCCGCCTATGCCGCGTCTCGCACCGGTTCGCCTTGAGTGACCGAAACCATGACCTCTCGCAGGCGGCTGGTTAGCAATCCCGTAGTGCTCCGTCTGCCGCCCTGTCGTCCCAAACTTTCTACTAACCGGTTAAAGTACGTGGACCACGGCGGATCCTGTCTCATTGCCTCAGCGGCCATCGGAAAAGTCGCCGCTGGCGCAATGGATATGGTTAGCATGTCGAGCCGATCAATCGCAATCTGCTGCTGAGCGTAGATACGGTTCAGGTTTGTGATCAAGAGCGGCTTCGAAGGCAGTGGCACACAACCAAATTACGCCAGCTTATAGGATGGGAAGGTGGCGCTATGGCAGGCCGTGATCATGGCTTGACCCTTCCTATGCAGCGCCACGAGAAACTCCAGGATGGACCGTGCGGCGTTCACCTCACGTCCGATGGACCATCTTTCGAGCGGAACCTAACGGCTTGGAGTTGACGTGCTCCGCAGGAAGCCGAAGCTGAGACTGGAGAAAGTGGTTTCGAAGTCCGTTTCGGCCCAACTCGGCTGAGACCGCGTCCAAATCACATTCAGCAGCCATGAACCGTCAATCGGCAATGTGAAGGTCGCTCTGCCCGCCTGATCGGTAAGGCGAGATTCCAAGGGCGCGGCATCGTCCTCCAAATGGGTCAACTTGACCAACGCTCCGGCCAACGGCCGGCCCAAATATAAAACCCGCACGGGAAACGCCGCGGATCGTGGGAGTGCATAAGGGCTACGGTCCGGTACGATCTCCAGTGGTAAACCCAGGGGGCGAGTTATCTGCCCCGGAGGACCTGTGCCAACGGGGCCGACCTGCATTATCGATTTCGCACATCGGCTGTAATTTTCTGATCCATCGCGGTCCATGCGACCAAGACGGGTCCGCAAATCGAGCGCCGGGGTCAGTCCTTCGGCCTCGAGATAGTCGTTGAATCGGATTGACGGCAAATGTGTTTGAGCGAGGCTGTCCGTCTGAAGAACAATCACGTTCAACCCGGGTTTCTGAAGGGTGAAACTGCCATCTTCCGCACTGCCTCCCAAATTTAGCCCTGCCTTCAAATCTGTTCTCGCACCGTCGGGTCCCACCGCTTCGAAACGGACTATGCGGCGCAGCGGGATTGGCGATCGCTGGCGAGATAGCCCATGCCCTACCTGAAGAGTCATCCCAACGACGACGGCGGGTGAAATCCAGTATGAACTTGGCGCAATCCAGAAATCATGGGCGCCTGCGGGAAACGCACCGCAAGCAAACAGAACAGAAAGTGCGAGCCATCCGCGCGAGCGCAAAATCCGACTAAATTGGCCTCGCCCATCTCTTGTCATGACAGTTCCTATTCGAGGTGGTCAGGAAGATATCCGGGGGTGACATGAAGGAAGGGCAGTGTTCCGGCAAGCACAGCGATCGCGATGAGCCAACTCGATGCCACCTTGATAGCGATCGATGCATTTAACGCGATCAACCCGGCTGCTGGGACGATCACTGTAACCGCAAGCAGCGCCCAGAAGGCGTCGGAGGGCACGCCGGAGAACGCTACCACCATGTGAGCCCAAACGCCTGCATTGACTGCAAGTGCAACGCTGCCTGATAGGCCGAGCCCGCGAGGCAGGTGAACAGCCGCGGCGGTGATAGCGGTGCTTATCCAGCATCCGAGAAATGCCATCTCGAGCCAGTCAGGCGGCAAATTCACCCGCAAAAGTGAGGCAAGTATGCCGACGAGTGCGACCAAGCTCCACAATCGCGCGCGAAGCGGAGCAAAAGCGAGCGCGAGACCTAGTGCCGCAAACAACAGCGCCGGTGGAAGTACCCCTCCCCTCACGGCCGTGTCGCCGCATATAGGAACCAGAGTCCGCTTGCTGTGATGAAGCCACCGGTCAGGCGGGTCGCCACTGCGCCCCAACGATAGCCGTTGAGGGCGCCAATCCCGATGCCGAATACGTGTAACAAGCCGGTGGAGAGCACGAACCCTGTGCTATATGCCACGGGGTCGGCCGCCGAGGGCAGTTCCTGCCCATGGGCATAGCCGTGGAAGATTGCGAAAACACCGACGATAAGGGCGGCACACCAGATTGGAGCCGCCGCAGCGAAGGCGATGCAGCCGCCCAGCACCAGAACTGAAAGCGCTATGCCAACCTCGACGGCCGGCAGGCGCAAGCCGACCATTCCCAGCAGAGCGCCGCCTGCCATGACCGTCGGAAAAATTACCGGAAGCAAATAGATGAGCGGGCGCCCCAAATAGGCTCCCCATAGACCCACCGAAACCATGGCCAACATGTGATCTGCGCCGCTGAGCGGATGCAAGAACCCTGACGCGAACCCGCCAGGAAGACCGGTTCCCATGTGGGCCTGCGCCGAACTCGATGCGAAGATCAGCATGATTCCAACCAAGATCTTCATGGTTGATCTGCGACACGGAGCACCGCGGCGCATTTTAATGATCCACCCCTTTCGGATCGGGCGGCGCAAGGAACGGAAAGTCTGTTGCAGAAGGTCGATGCTCATCGCCAACCAGACCGTCCCAAGCGATTTCGTTTGTGGTTCCTTGGACTAACAGAGATCGCCACATATTCGGTGTGTCGTAAACTGGGCTGCGGCCCCCGCAATCGGCGCGGTAGGCAGTCCGGCCGGCCAATGCTGCCAGTTCGACCGCCAGGAACTGCTTGCACTCACGGACAGCGCTGTTGACCCAGAGCCGGTCGTCAGCGAACATTTTAGCAAGCGCACGATAGCGTGCCGGAGAGGCAGGCGTCTTTTCCGCAAGCAGCTGATTGCCGCATTCTCCGTCAAGACTGTCCTGGAATGCCAACGAACCTTCGATCCGCGTCTCAAAGGTACCACCTCCTTTCACGCCGACCTCGTTGAACTTCTCACGTTCATCACCGCTCGCATCGTCAGTCGAAAACGGAGAAACGCCCAGCAAAGTATTTCCAACAAACGGCCGGCCCATCCGATCGAGTAGTCGCTTCGAGGTGGCGGCGGAACCCCAGACCGCCAATATCGACCCCCCTGCCGAGATGGCGTCCAGGTCCACGGAGACAACGATCGCGGACGCCGTCCAATTGCCAAGGAGATTGGTTGCAGGACCGCCATCCGTGTGCCGCCATTGATCGGCAACCGCCTTCGTGGCTTTAGCGTCTAGTTGAGGACATCCGGCAGCATCGGGGGGGGCGCTTCCACCTTTTATGGCAGCAAACCCCACGCCGTAGGCGCTAATTGAACCTTTGACATTGTTATAAAAGGGATCGTCGCGCAGTCCCGCGAACAGCTGGAACCTGCCATTGCGGCTCCGTAGACCACCTATGTTGCTGGCATCCCCGTCCACCCGATCCGAGTTGCCAAGCTTGCAACTCGCTAATTTAGGCGTTGGGAAACGGCAGGTGATGGTCGTGGAAGCAGTCGTATGACCAAAGGTCTTCCCGCTATCGATATGCAGCACATATTGCAAACGGTCGGAAAGGCTGTGTCCGACCACTGTCATGACGAGATTCAACCGGCGACCATCAGGCGCCGTCCATGCGTACACGTCAGCAATATCCGCTTGGGGATTCGCGGTCATGGCGGGGGAATCGAAGTGATCAGAGCTCCACGCGGGCTCGATACCGCCGATACACAACGCTAGCATCGCCGCGGCAACAACCGCTCTCTGGGTCACATCCAATCGTTCATGCGGCATCGCGCGTACTCCCGTTTCCCGGCGTTTCAAAAAAAAGCTCCGTTCCGCTACAGAATTGAGCCGAGATGAGGACACATCTATTGAACGAACGTATCGGCAATACCATTGAGCAATGGGTGGCTCGACGTAGACACAGGATGTCAATGGGCGGACATCCGCGCGATTGGATTACGACCTCAATGATTTGTCTTTGACGAACTTGTCACGCTCAGGCGGCCGAGCGCATTGCCCGATCAGCCGGCAAGACGGGTGTCTCAACCGAATGCCAGCAGCAAGCCAAGATGTGGCGTTAGAGAAAATCTGGAACACCGACCGCAGCAAAAGCAGCCAAAACGATACTGCCCTTTGTGCTCGCGGTGAATGCGCGCCGCAGGCCCAGCACGTGGCCGATCAACAATTCCTGTCGCCACCGAAAGAAGCAGGAGCAAGGCAGGTGACACTGAACGTGCAACTGGCGACCGGGCTTAGCCTTCGCCGCAATTCGGTTTCAACGCTTTGCCTACGTGTCAGCCGCTTACGCATCGCTGCCGTTCAACGCTTGAAGTGATTATAGGGGTCAGCGATCTGCCGGCGGTGGGACAGCCATGCCGCCGTCTTTTATTGCACCGATACCAATGACGGATACTCTCCGGTCGCGTTGCCCGCTACACCGGTTTCGGCGAGCGTAGGGATATTTTTGAATGGCCATGGTTCCCGAAACCATATTGGATGCGCACCGCGACGGGGGTAGCGTGCTGAGAGCCTGCAAATTGCTGAGAGATGACGGTCATGGCAGGCTGATAATGCTCAATGTCTCCGAATTTCGCGAAGGAACACCACTATGTGTGAACGTGTGGCTGGTCGGCGCAAAGAATAGTAACCCAGCCTCAGAAGTGAATTCTGCTTGCTTCTGAGAGTGCAGCTGACGACACCACGACGGGCAGGAAAGGGCATCGATGAGCGAAAAACTTCTCCACGAAGTAAAATTAAAAAGGGCATATGAGAGCCGTGACGTCGGCGACGGTACGCGGGTGTTGGTGGACAGGCTTTGGCCGAGAGGGGTGAAGAAGACGGACGCGGGCATTGATTTTTGGATGAAAGAACTCGCGCCGAGCACCCAGCTTCGGAAATGGTTTGGACACGACCCGGCACGCTGGGAGGAATTCCGGACGCGATATGTTGCGGAGATCAACGAGCATCGCGGTGAGCTCGATCGACTGCGCGATATGACACGGCAGGGAGCTATCACGCTCGTCTACTCGGCTCATGATGAAGCCCACAACGATGCCGTTGTCCTCAGAGATATCCTGCTGGAAGATTGGTAATCATGTCATATCGCTTTGCACGGACTACAATTACAACGGAGGCACCAAACTCGGCCGCTCATCGAAGCTGAAGTCGCATGTCCATCAAGTCTGAGGAACAGTTTCAGCCTCGTGAAGCAATCGCTCAAACCTAACAATCGTCTGGCGAATCAAATCGTGGGCAAGGTTGCTTTCGCCAAGACGCATAGCCGCCTCGCATTCATTGAGCATGGCGACAGCTTTCTGAATTTCGATCTTTAGATCATCAGTTTTTTCACTCATAGCCACTCATAGCCCCACGGGCGCAACGCGGCAAATGATTACGCGCGCCGATCTGCAAATCATGCTTCAACGGGGCGCTCGTAATTAGAAAAACCGACGGTATCGAACTCGTTCTGAGAGTGGAGGATTCGCTGTCCGTCATTGCGGTCGAGATGGACATGTCGAAGTTTGACCTTGTCAAAACCATCATCGGTGACTGGCTAATTGCCAACGCCTATCTGCCGGTGCCCTGCGGTGATGATGAGAGCACCACCGACGGAAGCGCTCAGTTCAATGTCCGACAATGCCTTCCTTAATGGCAAAGGGACGAAGCGATGTCGTTGTGGCTCGCATGGAGGAGGTTGCACGGATAAGGGCGTTCTAATAGACAGACTCCAGAAACGGGGAAAGCCTTATGATGGACGAACACAACCACGACGTTCACCTGGCCGAGCTAACCGCTGATGTAGTCTCTGCTTACGTGGCCAATAACCCGGTTCCCGTAGGCGCCATTACCTGACCTGATAGCCTCTGTGCACGCGTCATTGTCTGGCATCCGCCAGCCAGTCGCAGCCGATCGAGCAGAGTTGATCCCTGCGGTCAATGCAAAGCGGTCAATATTCCCCGACTACCTCGTAAGCCTAGAAGACGGGAGGAAATTCAAATCCCTGAAGCGACACTTGGCGACGTCACACAATCTTACGCCTGACGAGTATCGCACCAAATGGGGTTTGCCGCGCGACTACCCTATGGTGGCGCCGAACTACGCTGCCGTTCGGTCCGCAATGGCAAAGTCAATTGGTCTAGGTCGAAAGGCTACGCCAGCAAAGGCACCGGTTAAGCGCAAAGCGAAGGAACGCGCCCTGACGACCTAACACGAAAGCCGCCGTCCCATTCGCGAGACGGCGGACCTTCCCGTGCCCTACCCCGATACGTGTCTTGCAATTACGGAGCCAACAATAGTGCCCCATTCTGAGACGCTGACGTGACGTCAATAATCGGTGCGCCGGGCTGCTACCGCCCGGGCGGCTGCGACACCGGCAATTTTTTGTCTCGCGGAAATCGTCAAGTACGCCCTTGCGGGGCCGCGCTACCAGCTGCTCCAAGAATTGCACGAGCAAGGTAAGATCAGGGTCATTCGGAAACAGCCCAAAATCGTCGAGCGTCCCCTCGCGGGACGTCCATGCGCGTGACATCATACCCGGCTTGGAAAGGGGACCGTGCATGGCAGAGATTTTGCAATATCTGTCGATCTTGGCCAGCTTTGTAGCCGCTGCTCTCGGGATCCGAGCCGCCAATGTGATCATCCGCGATTCGATCGATGACTTCATGGTCGACATAGGACGGCAAAAACGATGGGCCAGCTACGCAGCGGTCGCGGCAGGAGCGTCCGTTTTCCTGCAATCCGTTGATCGTTTGGCGCAGTAGATGCCCGACTTGCGGCGCGCGACTTTCTGTACCGACAGATTACGCCTCGTGCGACCCAGGGTTTCCAATCAGGGCGCGGCCCTTGGCGCGCTTCGCGGTTAACAAAATAGTGACAGGTTGGGTCGAGATTCCTTCACGACGTGCGGGGGGCCTTATTCGTGCCGAAACACCAGCGGGGGGGCTTATTGTGGCATCGTCGGCCCGGTCCTGTGGATCTCCGCGCTATTGGTGCTCACGCTTCAGATTTACAATTATCTTCAAGATGGCATTTGGCCCCCTTTTTCCGTCGTAGACGCAGGTAGGCTGGCGTCGACCTGTCCATGGTTCTATCAGCCCGACCAGTGGCTGGGCCTGTACAAAGTCCTCAACTGGATGCCAGTCTCGCTATCTTGACCGCAGTTGGTTATGTCGTAATTGTCAGCACAGACTAGAGACAATCACCCGTAACAGGAGCCGAATTCATCCAATGGAACTGCACACGGCCGGCGCAGCGCACCAGCGATAGCTAATATAGGTACGAACGCTTGCTGGACGTTCCATGAACGAAAGGCCGCCGATCTAGCTCGAAGGAATTTTTTGGGCGACCTCATCAGGCGTTTCGTCGAATCCTGAGTCAGCCGCGGACGCGACTCCGTACCAGCTCCGAAAGCAATTCGAGAACACTTGTGACCTCGCCAGCGATTTCATGGGCATCGATACCGGCCATCTCGGCCGCAGTCATCAACTGGTCTGCCAAGTCGCTGACGGCGATCGGGTCTCCCTGCGCCACAAGGGGCAGTTGCTCAAGGACCCACTTGTCGAGAAACTTCAGGCCGCGTGTGGCCACACCAGGCCTTCCCGCTCTCTCGCGCTCATTAACCACCTCTACCGATCTCATGTACCCAAAAGCTGGCGCTGCGCATTGTGCAGATATGGAAAATCACCAGCACAGATTTTACTGCCACATTGATGCCAAGGGAACCTGGGGTGTTTGGGACTGCCTCGCCAATAGGCCTGCCAGATTGGGTAATGGTGATCTTCTCGGATGTACGGCTCACAGAGCCGAAGCCGCTGCGCACGTCCTGACGCGGATTTACAAAGGCGGACTTGATGCTGTCGCTGGCCGGATCGCCGGAATAGTCCGCTAGCCGGAATTTGGTCGCCCATCAGCGCGGGGCGAGTGCGGCAAGTGTCAAAGACATAATTAGGGCGATGCCGAGATCGCAACTGCGGCGATTAGTGGCAATGGACGCGTGTGCAAATCGAAACTCACCGCCGGGCCAGCCTATGCAGCTTGCTCCGCAAGCGTTGCAGGACCGGTATCGCGTTTCCCATTGATCAGGTTGAGAAGATGAGCTGCGGCGCGTGCGTCACAGAGTGCCCTGTGATGTCCTTTGAGGTCGATGTCGTACACGTCGCAGAGATTGGCAAGACTATAGGATTTATGACCTGGGAATTGCTTGCGCATGGTCGCGCACGTGCAGAGTTTGGGAAACCGGAAGCGACGCTCGAGCCGTTCATATTCGCCGGAGAGAAAGCCGTAATCGAAGTTGACATTGTGGGCGACGAAGATGCCGTCGCCCATGAATTGCATGAAGCTGTCCGCGATCTCCGCGAAAAGTGGAGCGTCTCTTACCATAGCGTTTGTAATGCCGGTGAGCCGTGTGATGGCCGCCGGGATCGACCGCTGCGGGTTGATCAGCGACGTCCATTCATCGACAATTTCATGATTGCGGATTTTTACGGCACCGATCTCGGTAACACGGTCGCCATTCGACCAGCTTCCAGTCGTTTCGATGTCGACAACGACATATTCTTGATGAGGATCGAAGCGAAAATCGACACGTACGATTTCAGCCTTGATACCTGCGCTGGACAACTGACGCAGGCGCGTGAGTTGATTGCGGCGTACAGCGTCTCCTTCCGCCTTGACTTCAAGAAAAGCGACCTCGCCATTGAACTCGATCATCAAGTCTGGAAATCCGTCGCGCATAGCGCGAAAGTCTTCGCTCATGAGCCGAAGGATGGTGCTCACCCCGCCGGGATGAGCGGCAAGCAAGGGCCGTATCGCATCCATGTCGATATGATCCCAGGCAAAGAGCCCGTTCGGTGTCCCCCACTTTCCTGCGATGGTGCGCAAAATTAGGGCGAGCACGGACTGCGACGACACGGCAGACAGCTTCGCGTCAATATCGCGCGCGAACAGACGCGCGAAGCTCTTGTCTTTCAAGCAATGCGGCACCCAGTCGAAGCTCGAATGGAGCTGACCGGACTCGAACAGCTCTTCCCAGAACAGCAAACCGAACAGGCAGTGCCAGAGCTTATTCTCTGCATAGAAGACCGTGCGGCCCTGCCTTCGCATGACGCCCGCTACGCCAGCCTCAGGATTTCCGCGCCAGCTGTCGTCGACTGTGACGGTATGGCCGGCCCGCAGCAGTTCGGTGCAAAGCCCTGTTCTCCGACCGTTGAACTTGCGGGCATAAAAATCATTTGCAAAGACGAATTCATCATCGCTCGCCGGATCGTCAATCATCCTGCGAAGAAGCTCTTCCGACCCTTTTTTATCTCCCGTTGAGTAGAGCAAACGCGTCAGGCGCTCATTACAAACAAAGGATGAACCGGCACGATACAGTTGTATCGCAATTCCCTTCTCGCCGTCTTTTTCAAAAAACTGGCCCGCCCTGTGCGCCGCTCGGCTTTTCAATTCCTCGGCGTAGTCGGTTGTGCATTCGGGACCATCGAGAATTTCAGAAATAGAGGCGCGAAAGGTGACCTCGGATTTGATCTCAAGTCGATCAAGTAGCCGGCTGTAGTGGAAGCTTGCATGAGCCTCTTCAGCGTCGGTGAAGCGGGCACTCAGGTTTGCATTTTTGTTGGTGCGCAGGATGCCGAGGTCGCGCAGGGCGAAGTTCTTTAGATCTCGCTCGGTCTTCCCGAAATACAGGTACAGCAGGAATTCGACCGGGGCCGTGTCGCCGAGCGCGATGAAATCATCGCCGCCGCAATGGTGATAGGCTGTCTCAAATGAGACGTTCGCCAGATAATAGTCGACCACTTTTCCCTTCGCCCAGGACGTTCGCAGATCGGTGAGGCCGGCGTCCTTCCCAGCCTTCGTGAGCGCTTCTTTCGCATGGCAGACGATGAAGGATGCATAGTCGCTGTCCGCGAGTGACCGCACATATCCAAGAGCCCGGAGCTCTGCCACGGCGCGGCAAGGGTTCGATATCTCGGCGTAACGAAAAGCCGACTGTCGAAAGATGCTTCCGCGCCGATTTATCATGCGGATAAGCAGGCACTGCGCATCCTTCGAAATTGTCGCAAAAGTCGCGATAAACGCGCGGTGTCGATCCGTCAGCACCGCACCATAGGTGTCGCTGACGATGTCGAGCATTTCGGTGAAATGATCATGATAATAATAGACCGGCAACACAGGCAGCTTCATTCACACCGCCCTTTCAGGTTCATATCCGCTACGCAGTTCGACGCATGCCATGCCTGAGAAGGCTTGAGCGATCGCTCTTCACGGAACCAGCTAATAGCGTCGAGAAAATTGGCACGTTCTACATTTGTTCCAATCCTGAGAAGATGTCAACGTGGACCTCAATCCGATTGTTTCCTCATGCGTCGCTCAAACGAATCGTCACCTTCGGCTCCGGTCGGAAGCACATAGCTGGTGACATGTTTTTCGTGCCATCAGGTGCGATACACTCGATCGCCAACACGGCATGACACCGTCGCGGATTTCGTCCTCGGTTTCTCACGAGAAGCCCGAGTACTTCGGGATGCACGCCTCAAGCGATTCGTGGCAAAAGCTACCATTGAGCACGGGTGCGTGATCACGTTGGGCTTGCGACAGCTTTGCGCCTGACTCCGGCCGCAAGAGATCAGTTTGCGACTTCCCGAAAGCAGACCTTCGTCCCTAATGCCCTTACCAATTCGGATTGCGACGCTGAAGATCAGATGGGTCCGCGAGAGGTGGCCGGAGCGTAGCAATTGTCTCGTAAGGCATCACGTACGCCATCTCGAAGGCTCCGCCCAGAACTTTGGTCATTGCAAGCAGTGCGGTGCCGAAACCGAGTTTAGGAAGCAGTCTTGAATGGGTGACTAGGTGAGTGGCGATATCGACCATGGCGTCCTCCTGTAGCCACGAGCTTCGCCTAGGTTTACGCACAGGTCCTTGGCGCGAACCTGAAAAATCCTGAACAACACTGAAGTTCGCTTTCGCCGTCGCTTCAGCTAAGCTGCTGTCCTCGGACGGGGCACCTCTCGAATGGATATCCACTTCGGACATTACCGGCTGAAACGCGCGAAACGGCAATTGCTCGGCCCGGACGGACCGGTAGAGCTTCCAGCGCGTTGCTTCGATATCCTCGGCACTTTGCTGAACAAGGCTGAATCTGTGGTCGGGAAGACCGAGCTCTTCGACAGCGTCTGGCCAGACATGGTGGTAGGGGACAATACCCTGCAGGTACAAGTGTCTGCGCTGCGCAAGGCGCTTGACCCCGGCATGATAGTGACCGTTCATGGCCGGGGCTACAAATATGCCGGGCCGCGGCCTGTGGAGGTTGATACCGATGACCTCGATGGATCTGAGCTGCATGGGAGCCTGACCACCGACATTCGGCCTGCCGACCGCAAGACCACAATTGCCGTACTCTCGTTCAGCAACATGAGTGGTGATCCGGATCAGGAATATTTCAGTGACGGGATCACCGAGGATCTAATCACCGAATTGTCGCGATACCGTCCCCTTGCCGTCGTCTCGCGCCACTCCTCTGCCTGCTTCAAGGGGACAACGGTCGACATCAAGGAGATCGGGAGCAGGCTCGGAGCGCACTACGTCGTTGAGGGCAGCGTGCGCAAGATAGGCGCAAGCGTCAGGGTAACTGCCCAGCTTATCGAAACCGTGACCGCCAGGCACATTTGGGCAGAACGATACGACAGGATGGCTCAGGATTTATTTGCCGTGCACGACGAGTTGGTCCGAAGACTTGTCAGCGCCATAGTTGGACAAGTCGAGCAACACACGGAAACCCAGGCGAAAACAAAACGAACTGAAAGCCTTGATGCATATGATCTCTGGTTGCGCGCGATGCATGGGTCCGATGTCTGGACACTCGATGGCAACGCTGCCTGCGAGCGGTTGCTCGAAGAGGCAATAAATAAGGATCCGATGTTCGCGCGAGCGCATGCAAGCCTGGCCTTTTGCCACATACGCACCTCTCAGATGTCACCGGGTTCTCCAAACATCCGCAAGATCGAGGAGGCAGCGCTTCGAAGCGCGGAACAGGCTGTCCGGCTCGATGCAGCGGAGGCGCGAGCACACCATGCGCTGGGATGGAGTCACCTCTATCTTGGTGAGTTCGAACGCGCCCGGTCGAGGTTCGCCATATCAGCTTCGCTCAATCCGAACGACGCAAGCCTCTGTATCGATCGTGCGCTCGCACTGGCGTTTCTCGGCGAGCAAAACGCGGCTGATGAAGCAGCCGAGATCGCTGCGATTCTGCATCCTCTCGGCGGCGATTGGTTCTCCGCCGTGCGAGCAATTGTTCACGTCACTGCCAGACGTTACGACGCCGCTGAAGAGTACTTCGCATTGGCGCCGAGAACCTGGCCTGACATCTTGGCATTTCATGCCGCGAACCTTACCTACCTCGGCGATCGGCAACGGGCTTCGGAACTCATGCGACAGGCTCTCGAGAGATTTGGCCTGCTGTGGTGCGGATCCTCGCCAGCTGTGCAATATGAAGATTTCATCGGCTGGTTCTTCCACGTCAACATGTTCCGGCGTCGGGAAGATCGAGAGCATGTCGACGCAGGCCTGCCGAAGGCGGATCTAATTGCAGCCGCCAGGCACGATGCGCAAGGTTAGCTACAAAGCAGCCGCCCGCCCACAGTCCCATGCCGGGCGATCGCCGCAAACAGACGCCGGTGCGGCGAGGCCGTAGGTCGACGCGCAAGCGCGCGGGGAATTGCCCGGCAAATGGACGATGGGTGGCCCCAATGTGCGCCGAATGGACAGGATTGCAAAAAGGCCGATGTCCAAGAGCAGCCAGATGCCTGATGGCCGCCAGCGCCCCGCTCCTGCCGTCTATCCGGATAGAATTGACGTCCCATGACGGTCGCGCGAAGATCAGTCGAGGCTGATCCGTGTTCCCTTGGCGCCGTTGAGCAGCCGCTTGAGATGGAAGCTGGCGAGTTGGTCGTCCGGACATTTCCCGATCTGCGCGGCGAAAGCGGTAAGCGCGTTTGCATCTCCGGCCTCCAATCTGCCGAACGCTTCGAGATAGCTCGCCGTCGAAGGATCATCATACTGCTTTGACGACAAAGGCTCGAACGCGCGTAGCGCCTCGGCCCTGCCGCGCAGCATCAGATCGCCGACCGGCCGTCCCCGGAAGCCGTCGACCCTTGCAGCCGCGCTCCCGCTGACGCAGATACGCGTGCCCAACTGCTTGTTGGCGCTTTCCAGCCGCGCCGCGATATTGATGGTGTCGCCATAAGCCGTGTAGTCGAAGAAGCGGCCTCCGCCGAAATTTCCGACCAGCGCCGGACCTGCATGGACGCCGATGCGGGTCGTACCGACCGCGACGCCCTTGTCGCGCCAGCTATTGCGGAACGATTGCGACAGCGCGTCGAGCTCGAGCGCGCAGGTAACCGCGCGCGCCGCATGGTCCTGCTGCTCGCCAGGCGCGCCGAACAAGACATGCAGCGCATCACCGACGATCTTGGCGACGGTGCCTTCATGCGCGAACACGACGTCTGTCATGCCGGCCAAATAGTCGTTGAGGAGCGCGCCTAGCGTGGCAGGGTCGATCGTTTCCACCAGCGTGGTGAAGCTGGTAATGTCGGTGAACAGCGAGGCGACCTCGCGCCACTGTCCGGCTAGCGCCAACCCGTCGGCGTCGCCGGCCAGCCGCTCGGCCAGATTGGGCGAGAAGTAGCGCGACAGCGATGCATGCGCGCGCTCCGCGACCGCTTGCCGCCGATGCGCCTCGTGCAGCACCTCGCGATGCTTCAAGGTCTTGGCGATCGTGGTCTCGAGGTCGGCAAAGTCGATCGGCTTAGTGATGAAGTCGAAGGCGCCTCGGTTCATTGCGGTGCGGATGTTGGCCATGTCACCGTAAGCGGAGACGATGACGGTCGAAAGCTGCTGCCCCTCGGCCTGCTGCAGCTTCTCCAGGAGCGACAGGCCGTCCATACGGGGCATGTTGATGTCGCACAGCACCATGTCAATGTCGCTGTTGCCGTCGATGACGGACAGGGCGTCCACACCATCGCTGGCGAAGAGAAAAATGACCGCGCCGTCGCGGATCTGACGCCGGAACTTCTGGACGATCAAGACCTCGAGATCGGGCTCGTCGTCGACCACGAGGATGCGCGCCGTCACGCCACCATTCCCAGCCGCGTTTCGATCTGTTGCCTGAGCGTCGCAAAGTCGATCGGCTTGGTCAGCAGCGCTTCGGCGCCGTTCTCCAACGCCTTGCGCTTGGTTTCGGCGTCGCCATAGGCGGTGATCATGATAACCGGGACGTCGGGCCGCAGCACCTTGATCTTCGGCAGCAGCTCGAGCCCGCTCATGCCGGGCATGTTGATGTCAGACAGCACCAGGATCAATGTCACCCCTTCGGCGTGGTCGATCTGCTCCAACGCATCGACCGCCGATTGCGCGAACTCCATGGTGAAGCGGCTGGCTCGGATGTCGCGGCGGAACTGCTGGCGGAATAACGGCTCGACGTCGGGCTCGTCGTCGACAACCAGAATGAGGAGGCTCATGCTTCACCTCCCGATTTTGCGAGCGAGGCGGCAGCGCGCGGCAGCACAATCCGGAACTCGGTGAACTCGCCTGGCTGGCTGTCGACGTCGATCGTGCCGGCATGCTGTTTGACGACGATGTCGTGGCTGAGCGACAGGCCGAGCCCGGTGCCCTCGCCGGCTGGCTTGGTCGTGAAGAATGGATTGAACATCTTCTCCTTCACCTCCGGCGAAATGCCGATGCCGTTGTCGCGGATCCTGATTTCGACACGGTCGCCGAGACTTCTGGTCATAGCGGAGAGCGTCGGCTCATAGCCCGTGCCATTCGTCGCCGCGCTCTGCTTGGCCGTTGCATAAAAGCCGTTGGAGATGAGGTTGAGAAGCACCCGCGTGATCTCCTGCGGGTAGAGATCGACATCCCCCGCCTGCGGGTCGAAATTCCGCGTCAGCGTGATGTTGAATCCTGGCTTTTCGGCGCGCGCCCCGTGATAGGCAAGGTTCAGGCTCTCCTCCACGACGGCATTGATATCGATCGGACGATGATCTCCTGAACCCGCGCGCGAATGCAACAGCATGTTCCTGACGATGGAATCGGCCCGCTTGCCGTGCTGGACCACCTTGTCGAGATTGCTCTTGAGCATGCCTGTCAGCTCGGCAACCTCTTCGCGCACGGATGCCTCCAAAGGCGCGCCGGCCAGCACACTGCTCAAATCATCGATGAGTTCGCCGGAGAGCGCTGAGAAGTTGTTGACGAAGTTGAGCGGATTCTTGATCTCGTGGGCGATACCGGCGGTCAACTGGCCGAGTGAGGCGAGCTTCTCCGTTTGCACAAGGCGGTCCTGCGCGGTCCTCAGATCTTCGAGCGAGCGTGACAATTCGCGGGTACGCGCCTGCACCTCGTCGAACAGCCGGACGTTCTCGATCGCTATGCCGGACTGGTCGGCAAACGTCTCGACGAGCTCGATCTGCCTCGGCGTGAAGTCCCGTACCTGTGACCGCGTCAGCGCGAATACGCCGACCGGCGCGCCTTCGCGCAAGATCGGAACGCATAAAATGGTCCGGTAGCCGCCGAGCTTCTGAAGCTGCGTTGCCCCGTAGTCCGGGTCGGCGAGCACGTCCGACACGTGGACGGCACGGGCTTCGAGGGCCACCCTTCCAGTGATGCTGTCGCGACTAGGGGCAAAGGGATTGGCTTTGGCGAAAACCGCGGCTTCAGGCAAATTGCCGTACTCGGCCGACCACCGGTAGAGATCGCCGTCGCGTTTGAAGATGACGCTCGTGTCCGCGTCGCACAGCTTGGCCGCTGATTCCACCAGCGTGTCGAGAACCGGCTGCAGGTCGAACGTAGAGCGGCTGATCGCCTTCAGCACGTCGGCCGTCGCCGTCTGCTGCTGCAGCGACTCGCTCAATTCCGCCGTGCGCGTCTGCACCTCCTCGAACAGCCGCGCGTTCTCGATGGCGATGACAGCCTGATCGGCGAAAGTCTCGACTAGCTCAATCTGCTTTGGCGAGAACGGCCCGGGCGCCTTGCGCATGACCAGAAGCAACCCCATCAGCTCCGTGCCGCGCAGGAGCGGAACGCCGAGAATGCAGCGAACGCCGCGCTGCCGCGCCACGTCGGTGAAGGTGAACTCGGGATCAGCTTCGAAATCCGGTACGTGAACGGTTTTCTGTTCCAGCAGAACGCGCCCTGACACCGATTCGCGCCCCGGCCGGCGCATGATCTTGGTATGGGCAGGGGCCGCTTCCGGATCTCGGCTGAAAGTCGTGGTCCACTGAAATCCGTCGTCGACCAGACGATAGAAATCGGCAATGTCCGCGTCGCAGAGGTGCGCGGCGGACTCTGCCAGGGTGTCAAGGACGTTCTGCAGGTCGAAGGCCGACCGGCTGATGACCTTGAGCACGTCTGCTGTCGCTGTCTGCTGCTGAAGCGACTCGCTTAGCTCCGCGGTCCGCGCCTTGACCTCATCAAACAGGCGGACATTTTCGATGGCGATCACGGCCTGGTCGGCGAAGGTCTTCAGAAGTTCGACTTGCTTAGAGGCAAGAAAGCCCGTCTCAGCACGCCCGACTGCTATGCAACCGATGGCCAGGCCGTCACGCAGCATCGGCACGGCGACAGCACTGCGCAGGCCCGAAAAAGCCGCCGCGGCGCGATGCGTGAATTCACTATCCAAGGTGAGGTCCGGGATCTGCGCCACGTCAAGATATAAAATTGCCCGTTCGGCAGCGCTGCCGCGAGTAGGTGCCACGGGAAAGGTGTTGCGCACGATCTCAACGCTTTCTTCGGTGATGCCGTGATGCGCGACGAAATGCAGAAGCTCGCCGTCAAATCTGTAGACAAAGCAGAACTGCGCTTCGCATAGACGGGCGGCGCTTTGCGCGATCATATTAAACACTGGCTGCCCATCGGTGGGCGAGCGGCTGATAACGCTAAGCACATCGCTAGTCGCCGTCTGGTACTCCAGCGCCTCTGTGGCCTCCCGTGTCCGCTGCTGCACCTCCTCGAAAAGGCGGACGTTCTCGATCGCAATTACGGCCTGGTCGGCGAACGTTTGCACGAGTTCGACCTGCTTTTCGCTGAACGCGCCTGTCGTGCGACGGGGCATGGCGAAGACGCCGATCACTTCGCCCTGCCGCAACAACGGCACGGCAAGCATAGCACGATAGCCGGCGCGGTCGCGGGCTTCGGAAAACGTGAATTCCTTATCATTAAGCGCGTCGTCGACGTTCACCACTGCCTTGGTCAGCGCCGCCCGTCCCGTGAACGTCTCGCGTCCCGGTTTGATCGGATGGGTTCGCATGAATTCCAAGTATCCGGGGGGTGTGCCGTGGCTCGCCTCGGGAGAGAAGGACCCATCGCGTGACAGAAATATGAGGCCCATTTCGGCATTGCAGAGTCGGCAGGCGGAAGCGATCAACGTGTCGAGAACGGCCCCTAGATTGAAGGCTGAGCGGCTGATGACCTTGAGCACATCGGCCGTCGCCGTCTGCTGCTGCAATGACTCGCTCAATTCCGCCGTGCGCGTCTCCACTTCTTCGAACAGGCGAGCATTTTCAATGGCGATTACGGCCTGGTCGGCGAAGGTCTGGATCAGATCGATTTGTTTCTCGGTGAAAGGTTGGACTTCCTGACGAGCCAGCACGAGCACGCCGATCGGATTTCCCTCGCGCATCAACGGCACACCCAGCACCGTCCGGAACCAAACCTTGCTGGTCGATTCCAGGAACGTGTATTCCGGATCGGCCAGGACATCGGCCACATGCACGATCTTGCGGTCGAGCAATGCCCGCCCGACCACGGTGCCGCGTCCGGGCGCCAGGCGCTTGTCCTTCACGTACTCCTGCCAATCCGACGAGAGATTGTAGTTGGTGGCGTAGTAAAAGCCTTCCGCCCCCTGCCGGGTGATCCCCGCCATATCCGCCTCGCAAAGCTGTGCGGCCGATTGCGTCAGCGTATCGAGCACCGCCTGCAGGTCGAACGTCGAGCGGCTGATCGCCTTCAGCACATCCGCAGTCGCCGTTTGCTGCTGCAGTGACTCGCTCAGTTCCGCCGTGCGTGCCTGTACCTCTTGAAACAGGCGCACATTCTCGATGGCGATCACCGCCTGGTCGGCAAAGGTCTGGACAAGTTCGATCTGACTATCGGTGAAGGGACCGGGTTCAGGTCGCGTCATTGCGAAGACGCCAATTACCGATCCTTCGCGCATGAGCGGTACACAGAGCACAGCCGAATAACCTCCGAGTCGCGGAGCTTCGGGAAGGCCATGTTCGGTGTCCTTGGTAACATCCGGAATATGGACCACTGCCTTGTCGAGTGCTGTTCGGCCGACCCAGGATTGTCGGTTGATCGGACTCGGATTCGCCTCTTCATACGCGCGATACTCCGGGGTTTGGTCGTAGCCAGCCGCAAGCCGGAAGACATCGCCTTCGCGCATAAAGATGCCAGACGTTTTCGCACCGCAGAGCCTCACCGCAGAATCGATAAGTGTCTGCAGGACGCTCTGCAGGTCGAATGCGGAGCGGCTTATGACCTTTAGCACATCCGCGGTCGCGGTCTGCTGCTGTAATGCTTCGCCAAGTTCGGCGGTGCGAGCTTGCAACTCTTCGAAGAGCCGCACATTGCCGATTGCGATGACGGCCTGGTTGGCGAAAGTTTTGAGCAGGCCAATTTGGCTGTCGCTAAAGGGTCGCGCCTCGATGCGCCGGATCATAAGCGCTCCGATTGCTTTTCCTTCCTGCAACAGCGGAGTGGCGAGAATCGCGCGAAAACCAAGACGTTGAGCCATCATTCGGCCAGTTGCAAACTCCTCTCCAGAGATGGTCAAGTCGTGAACGTGGACCGCAACCCGATCCAATACGGCGCGGCCGGTAACGACGTCGCGCGCGACTGGCAAGCCAGCACTGTCAATCGGAATCGGTCCGTGATGCGCTCCCACAGCCAGCCTGTCGGAGCGCAGCAGATAGATCGTTGCGTCATAGGCGTCGCACAGCCGAGCGGCACTTTCAGCGACGGCGTCAAGCACAGGCTGAATGTCCGTAGGAGACCCGGCGATCACTTGCAATATTGCGCCGGTCGCTGTCTGCTTCTCTAGCGCGTCGGCCAGTTCGCGGCCACGCGACCCGACCTCTTCGAACAGCCGCACGTTCTCGATGGCGATGACCGCCTGATCCGAAAATGTCTGCACCAGTTCGATTTCGCGCGTACTGAACGGCGAGACCGACGAGCGGGCGAGGACGAAGACCCCGGTCACTGCGCCGTCCCGCATCAGCGGAACGCCCAGCAGGGTACGGAAGCCGCCGAGCCGCTGGCCTTCGATGTTGGTATACTCCGGATCGTCGAGAACGTCGGCAATCTGCTCTACTGACCCGCTCTGGGCAACGCGGGCGGCGATGCTGCCCCGGCCCGGCGTGACCGGGAGCTTGTTCATGTGGTCCTGGAATTCTTGGCTCCATCCGATCTGTACCGTCGGCTGCAACACGTCGCCCTGGCGCAGATAGATGTAGCCCATCCCGGAATGACAGAGGTCGGACGCGGACTTCACAAGCGTATGCAGCACGGAATTAAGATCGAACACCGAACTGCTGATCGTCTTCAACACTTCGGCCGTCGCCGTCTGCTGGTCCAGCGACTCAGCCAGTTCACGATTGTGCCCCTCGACTTTCTCGATCAGCCGGGCATTTTCGATCGCGATTACAGCCTGGTCGGCGAAGCTCTCGACCAGCTCGACTTGACGCGGTGAAAATAGCCCGATCGTCCGCCGCGCCATGCCGAATACGCCGATGGTCTCCTGACCCCGCTTCAGCGGGACTGAAAGTACTCCGCGGAAACTGCCGATGATTGCGGCCTCAGGCCTTTCGTATTCCGGGTCTTCAAGCGCGTCCGCCACATGGATCGTCAATCCCTCCAGCGCGGCGCGGCCCTGGAACGTCCCTCGTCCCACGACATGTGGGTTGGCCCGTTCGTATGCATGCAGCTCAGCAGCCTGCCCGCCGCCTGCCATGAACTGCAGCGTATCGCCAACGCGCAACGTGATTGCGCCGATGTCCGCCCCGGCCAGGCGTATAGCCGAGTCGACTAGTGTCTGCAGTATCGGTTGGATGTTGGTCGGCGATGCGGCGATCACCCTGAGGATCGCACTCGTCGCATTCTGCTGTTCAAGGAGATTGGCGACCTCAGCGGTGCGTATCTGATTTTCTTCGCGCGCCGCTGTCAACTCGGATCGGAGCGAGCTGATCGTGATCTCAGAGTCGGAGTCGGGCCCTCCCACTGAGGTGCTCCTGTTTTTTCTCTGCTCAGTGTCGGCTTTGGCCAGCCCAGCGTCAAGTTTGTGACCTGCAACGCCCGTTTGCGACGCAGCGCGGCACCTTGGCAATGCACCTGAGCGCAGGCTTTCGGAGCTATTGCAGATAGGGGATGCGTCCGAGATGGGGTCGTAGGCGGAGTGCCAGCTTCTCTGCACCTTGTTCTACAACCAGTCGATCACCGGTCAGCAATGCGCCGCATCTCGGTCATTCCGGGCACCTTGGCCGCTCGCGAAAGCGGACATTTCTCGTGACGACCGTGACCCGGGGCTTTGCCGCAGAAGGACATCACAGGCTAGTGGCTGCGCAAAGACGCTGGCCAGGTACTGACAATCAACCGCTTGGCATGTAACAGTGCTTGCTAATGTATGATGAGCAGTTGGGGAAGGATGCCGCTCACACTCTTGGCGGAATTTTTGGGGGGGAGAAAGCCGACATGCAGAGCTCAGTCGAAATCGACCTTGCTGGTCGACTCGAATCAGCGAACCGGTACATTGCCGAGCTGGAAGTCGCCAAAGCATCTGCGGCAACCCAACTCAGTCAACTTTCTGCCGACAACAAGCGTCTGCTCGACCTCACCGAGGACCGTGCAAAGGAACTCGCGATCCTCAACAGCGTCGGCGAAGCAATGGCTAAGACGTTGAACGTCAAGACTGTCACACGCATCGTCGGTGACAAGGTTCGGGAGATATTCGGGGAGGACATCACGGAAATACTGCTGCACGATGAGGCCTCTGATCTCATCACCGTCCCGTATTCATTCTATCGTGAGTACCAGGACGTGGAGCCGTTCACTTTGGGCGCAGGACTTACCTCAAAGGTCATTCTCTCTGGAACACCGCTGGTTATTGATACGTTTGAGCAGTCCCTCAAGTTTGATGTGATCGCACTTACCGAAGCGGAGCGATCAGAATCGTACATAGGCGTGCCGATCATCGCTGGAGGCAGAACTCTAGGCGTTGTCAGCGTGCAGAGTTACCAAAAGAACGCCTTTAGCGAAGATCACGTGCGTCTCTTGCAAGCTCTCTCGTCGAGCATGGGAGTTGCCATCTCGAATGCCCGCCTTTTCGACGAAACCCAGCGGCTGTTGAAAGTATCCGAGGACCGCGCAAAAGAACTCGCGATCCTCAACAGTGTCGGCGAAGCAATGGCCAAGACGTTGAATGTCAAGACCGTGACGCGCATCGTCGGTGACAAGGTGCGCGAGATATTTGGAACAGACGTCACCGAAATCCTGCTGCGTGATGAGAAGTCTGATCTGATCACCGTACCCTATGCGTTTTACAGGGACTATCAGGACCCCGAGCCATTTGCTATGGGCGAAGGGTTGACGTCCAAGGTCATACTGTCAGGCAAGCCATTGGTTTTGGGCACGACTGAGCAACATGTTGCTCTGGGCGCACTTATACCTACAGAAGATGACAGGACCGAATCCTACTTAGGCGTGCCGATCATCGCTGGTGACAGGATTTTGGGTGTCGTCAGCGTTCAGAGCTACGAGAAGAATGTCTTCAATGAAGATCATGTGCGTCTGTTGCAGGGGCTGTCATCCAGCATGGGCGTCGCTATCTCCAATGCACATCTGTTCGATGAGACGCAGCGCCTGCTGAAAGTGACAGAGGACCGCGCAAAAGAACTGGCGATCCTCAACAGCGTTGGCGAAGCGATGACGAAGTCGCTTAACCTGGACACTGTTATTCGCTTGGTAGGCGACAAGGTGCGGGAGGCTTTCGGCACCGAAGTCAGTGAAATTTTGTTACACGACAGCGAAACCGGCTTGATCCATGTCCCTTATGCTTACTTTAGGACCTATAGAGCTATCGATCCATTCCCAATGGGCATGGGAGTAGCTTCGAAAATCATCATAACAGGTGAGCCCTGTGTTTTCGGCACTCTTGAGGAAGGAAAAGAGCTTGGCGCCTACTTTCCACACGAAGAGGATAGGACTGCCTCCTACATAGGCGTGCCGATCAAGTCTGGTGAGGGAACACTGGGTGTTCTCAGTGTGCAGAGCTATCAGAAGCATGCCTTCGACGAAAACCACGTGCGCCTGCTGCAGACGGTGGCCTCCAGCATGGGGGTCGCCATCGCCAACGCCCGCCTATTCAATGAAACCCAGCGTCTGCTCAAGGTGACTGAAGCCCGCGCTGCCGAACTTGCCGCCATTGGAACGGTTAGTCAGGCGCTCATAGCGGAATCGGAACTTGACAGCACGATCCAGTTGATCGGTAACCAGATGCAGGAGATCTTTGATGCCGATATTGTCTACGTCGCACTGCTCGATCCGGAAACCAAGCTAATCCATTTCCCCTATCAGTTTGGCGAGGCCTTCAACACACTAACTCTTGGCGAGGGGCTGACAAGCAAGATCATAGAGACTGGCGAGCCGCTGCTGATCAATCAGGATGTGGCGGAACGTGGAGCTCAGATCGGGGCTACCCCCGTCGGCAAGGATGCGTTGTCCTATCTCGGCGTTCCGATCAAGACTGCGCAAGGAACGCTTGGAGTTATCAGTGTTCAGAGCACTACGCGGGAGGGCATATTTACCGATGACTCGCTTCGTTTGCTTTCCACCATTGCCGCCAATGCCGGTGCGGCCCTCCATAACGCGCAGCTATTTACCGAGCTCAAACAGCTTTCCTTGGCGCTTCAGCAGGCAAAGGAGGCGGCCGAGGCGGCAAATGAGGCGAAGAGTTCTTTTCTGGCGACGATGAGCCACGAAATTCGTACGCCAATGAATGGCGTGATCGGAATGAGCAACTTATTGCTTGGTACAAAGCTTGACGCTGAACAACGCGAGATTAGCGAGACTATCAGCAACAGCGGCGAGGCCCTGCTAACGATTATCAACGACATACTCGATTTCTCCAAGGTTGAGGCTGGCAAGCTGGAGCTTGATCCAAGTCCCTTCGAACTCCGGGAATGCCTTGAGAGCGCAATTGATCTGGTGGCCTCCAAGACCGCGGAGAAGGGACTCGACCTGGCATACCTGGTGGAGCCCGGTACTCCTGGCGGGATTGTGGCAGACAGCACCAGACTGCGACAAATTTTGCTTAATTTCCTCAACAACGCTGTGAAATTTACCGAGCGGGGTGAAATTGTCCTGTCGGTGATGAAAGTTCCGCCCGCAGTTGAGGGCGCGGGGACACCCCATGGCGGAAGCGAAGAGGGCTTCTCCACCCTGCAGTTCGCAGTACGCGATACCGGTATCGGAATTCCCGAGAGCCGACTGGATCGCTTGTTCAAGTCTTTCAGCCAGGTCGATGCCTCAACAACGCGGCGCTACGGCGGAACCGGGCTAGGGTTGGCGATCAGCAAGCGACTGGCAGAACTGATGGGGGGCGAAGTATGGGTGGAAAGTGTTGAAGGGTCAGGGACGACATTCTTCTTCACGATCCGTGCTGCCGTAGCGCCCGCCCCCAGGCAGGCGCAAATGTCTGTGGCCAAAGTTGAACTCGCAGGCAAGCGGTTGCTCATCGTTGACGACAACGCAACCAACAGGCGCATTCTGTCTCTGCAGGCCCAATCCTGGGCTATGGTTCCACACACAACCGAATCACCCCTTGACGCATTGCGCCGGATTTCGAGTGGCGAAAATTTTGACGCCGTCGTGCTTGACATGAGCATGCCAGAGATGGACGGCATAGAACTGGCCAAACGATTGCGTAGTCTTGGTCAACGGGGTGACCTTCCACTGATATTGCTGAGCTCCCTCGTCCCTCTTGATGAGAAAAGCAAGGCGGCTATCGAGAGCATCAAATTTGCGGCGATGCTTCCTAAGCCGATCAAGCCCTCGCCGCTCCTCAATGCTTTCATGTCAGTCTTTGCCGTGGCTCCAACGCGTACAGCCAAGCCTGATCAACCCAAGGGACCATCCCTCGACAGCGAAATGGCGGCAAAATTGCCGCTTCGGATCCTGCTGGTTGATGACAACATCACCAATCGGAAGATTGGGTCCAAGGTGCTTGAACGGCTTGGCTACAAGGTAGACTTGGCGGTGGATGGAGAGACGGCGATTTCGTCATTTGCCGAGGGACAACACGATGTCATCCTGATGGATATCGAGATGCCGGACATGGACGGGCTCGAAGCCACAAGGTTGATCCGCGCATCAGGCGCCGGGGACTCGCTGCAGCCTTTCATCGTGGCACTTACCGCCAATGCAATGGCCGGCGACCGCGAGCGCTACCTGGAAGCTGGGATGGATGATTACCTAAGCAAGCCGTTGCGCGTGGAGGAGTTGGTCGCCTCTCTTAAACGCGCCCACCAACATAACTGACAACAAAGGTCTGGTCATGGATGTTGCGCAGGACGCTCTAGACAAGCTCCTTGATCTCATAGGTGGGGATCAAGACTCTCTTGCAGAACTCATTGAGAGTTTTCTGGAGGAATCCACGTTGCTGGTCGAGCAAATGCGCCGGGCTGCGGAGTCCGGCGACCGTTCAGGCCTTGGCCGCGCTGCCCATACGCTGAAATCAAGCGCGCGGGACTTCGGCGCCAACCAACTTTCCGCGCTTTGCGCGGCAATGGAACAATCCTGCCGCGCCAGTATGCCCGGCGGGGCCGCGACGGAAGTGGAACTCATCGCGGACGCGTGTGACAGGGTCAGCGGAGATCTAAGCTCGCGCCTTGCCGATTTGAAACGAGGGGGACAACCAAATGAGCATAGAATCGGAGACACAACCACCTGATGCTCGCGCATCTGAGGGTGCGCGCGTGCTCATAGTAGATGACTCAGGCACTGTGCGCCTGAAACTCAGCAAAGCCATCCAAACGCTTGGCCATCAAGCGACAGCTGTCGCAAGCGGCAAGCTGGCACTCGAACAGGTTACCCAGAATTCATTTGACCTAGTACTCCTTGATATAGTCATGCCCGAAATGGATGGGTTCGAGGTGCTCAAGGCGCTCAAGTCCTCCCGAGCCACTCGCGATCTGCCAGTGATCGTCATTTCGGCGCTCGATGAAGAAATGGGCAGCGTGATAAGCGCTATCGAGCTTGGCGCAGAAGACTTTCTGCCAAAGGACTTTGAGCCCGCTCTACTGAAGGCTCGTGTGGACACCTGCATCGAGAAAAAAAGACTCCGCGACGTTGAGACGGAATATCTGCGGCAGGTCACCAAGCTGACCAGGGCGGCCGCCACATTGGAAACCGGGCGGTTCAATCCTTCGAAACTTGGCATCCGCGATGTGGCAAGCCGTACAGATGGTCTCGGCAAGCTTGCCACCGTGTTCGCGGCAATGGCCCAGAAGGTCTACGAGCGAGAGCGAAAGATGCGGCAGAATATTCGCACGTTTCGTGGGGCTCTATTGCTGCTTGCATGTGGTGGGCTATGGGGCGTCGTCGTGCCACTTTCCAAGATGGCTTCGCTCGTTGAGGCTCATCCGATAGGCTTGGCAATCCTCATTGACATTATAGGAGCTGTGTTCTGCATCGGGATCAGTTTGAAGCGACGGACAATGCCGAGCCTCAAGGATCTTACATGGGCGGATCGGAAGTTCATCCTACGTTTTGCGTTCATTAGCTCGGTGATCAACCAGGTCCTGGTTTATTGGGTGGCAAGCAAGCTTCCAGCTTCAATCGTCTCCATTGTCATCGTGCTTGAGGGATTTGCCGTCTTCTTGTTCGCCGCTTTGATGCGGACCGAAGCTCCGAATTTGAAGCGCTTTTTAGGTCTTGGATTGGGTCTCGTCGGCATCTTCATTATCCTCCTCTACGGAGAGCCCGGAGAAATGGCCACCAGTTGGGTGTGGCTTGTCATTGCTCTTGTAATTCCCGTCACTTACGCGGTCGAGGATGTCTATCTCTCAGAGTCCAAGCCCGCCAACATCGATAACGTCGCCTTGTTCGGCTTGTCGCTCGTCGTCTCGGTTCTGATGCTGATCCCACTTGCCGCTTTTTATCAGGACTTCGTGCCACTTGATCTGTTGACTGGTCGCCTTGGCGTCATCGTCTTACTGATGGCTGCCGCCGGCAATTTGGCGATGCTGCTTTTCATTCAGTTGATCTCCAGCACCGGTGCTGTCTTCGCAAGCCAGAACGCCTATGCGGGAACAGCAGCCGGCATAGGCTGGAGTATGCTGTTACTTGGAGAGGCGATACCCGTTGTGACCTGGGCCTCGCTGGCCCTGGTCATCGTCGGTCTCCTGATGGTCGAGCCAAAGCAGGAGGCTGAGGAAGAACCCCCGCCCCTGGACGACTCGCTGG
Organism: Mesorhizobium sp. C372A; assembly: GCF_030323245.1. NCBI lineage: Bacteria > Pseudomonadati > Pseudomonadota > Alphaproteobacteria > Hyphomicrobiales > Phyllobacteriaceae > Mesorhizobium > Mesorhizobium sp. C372A. The sequence continues at coordinate 1,458,223 of NZ_CP100475.1, forward strand.
AGGAATTTGTGCCGCGTCTTGATCTGCTGCCGTCACCCACGGAATGAGAGATCGGCTACCAACCACTGATGCGTCCGACATCAAGGTGACAAGGGCAACTCTCCCGAAGCGGATTTAAGGCAAAGTCGTTCCACGACAATTCGAAGGTATATTTAAGGAGATCGCCAACATCATGAGCGCTCAAGGCTTGCCCAGCGTTCTCGCATTTGAACGCTACGACCCGACTGACGCCTCGCTGAACTGGCTGCGCGAGCTTGGGGTCAACGTCATTTTCGGCAATGCGCTCTGGGAAATGCCGTTCAAGCGCTTCACCGAGGATGAGTTGATTGCCAGGGCACATGGTTGTGTCGCCTTGATGGGGGCAAGCGGCACCCGCATCACCAGGCGCATCATGCAGGCGCTTCCGGATCTGCGCTACATCTCAAAATATGGCATTGGCGTCGACAGCATCGACATCGACGCCGCCACCGAGCACGGCATTCTGGTTTCGAGTACGCCGAACGATTTTCAGATCTTCACGGTCAGCGAGCACGCGGTCGCCCTGATGCTGGCGGTTGCTAAACAACTTGGCACGTGGACGCCGGAGTTCATGCGGCGTGGCGGGTGGCGCGGCCTGACGCATGGCGCGACGCTGCGCGGCGCCACCGTCGGCATCCTCGGCCTCGGTCGCATCGGCCGCGGCGTGGCGCAACGGCTGTCGGGTTGGGAGACCCGCATCCTTGCCTACGATCCCTTCCTGAAGGAAGCGCCTCCAGGCATCGAACTCGTTGATTTCTCCACCCTCGTAGAGCAATCCGACTTCCTGACGCTGCACGCAACGCCGAGCGCGGATAACCATCACATCCTGAACGCTGCCGCGTTCGCGAAGATGAAACCGTCAGTCATTGTCGTCAATACTGGGCGCGGATCGCTAATCGACTACACAGCCCTGCGCGCAGCGCTGGCCAATGGCCAAATCGCGGGTGCGGCGCTCGACGTGTTCGATCAGGAGCCGCCGAAGACCGACGATCCGCTGTTTTCGCTACCCAACGTCTTGTGCACCCCGCATGTCGCGGCCTGGACGACTGAAGGAACTCAGGCCATCGGCTGGCATGCGGCCAAGAACCTGTGGGCTATGATGAGCGGCGAAGGACACGCCGATGTCGTCAATCCGCAGGCCAGGCAGCACAGAAGTGCGGTCTTGCTTGGCGGCGTGTGATTCCAGGAGACTTCGTGAGTGTCCCAAGCCCTTCTGCCTCGATTGTGGGGCCCGCAAGGCAATCAATGTGGATCCTGAACTTTGCCGAGGAGAAGGTCCGGGCTTCACCAGATTAGCGACCGGTCGATTTCGCTAATGCTCGCCCGGCCGGTTAGCGCCATTGCCATCTCGAAGTCCCGGCGAAGCAGGTTGACGCAATGGGCTACGCCCTCGGCACCATCCGTTGCCAGTGCGTAGACATAGGGGCGGCCAATCATGACTGCGCTTGCCCCCAGGGCAATCGCCTTCAAAACGTCGGTGCCACGCCTCACGCCGCCGTCGAGGATGATGGGAATCCGCCCGGCCACCCGCTTCGCGATGGCGGGCAGGGCGTCGATGGTCGCCGGCAGGGTGTCGAGGTTACGCGAACCGTGGTTCGAGACGACTATGGCATCGGCACCGGTTCCGATCGCCTGCTCGGCGTCGTCAGGATCGAGAATGCCCTTCAGGATAAGCGGCAGGGTTGTCAGCGAACGCAGCCAGGCAATATCCGCCCAGGTTGGCATGGCCCGCCGCTGCGCCGTGCCAACTTTGAGCACGCCGGTGTTCCGGTCCTTGAAGTATGGCGTTGCGAGGCTGTCGGGAATTTTGAATCCTGCCCGGAACTGCCTGCGGCGATCGCCTGGCGTTGGCATGTCGACCGTCACGCTGATCGCCTTTGCGCCCAGGGCCGCCATGCGCGATACGAGTTCGCCATTGAAATCGCGATCGCTTTGCCAATAGAGCAGGAACCAGACTGGAGACTGGCTCGCCGCCGCGCAATCCTCGATCGTCGCAGTCGCCGTAGTACCCAGAGTGAACACCGCTTTCGCCACACCGGCGCCGCGCGCGGCAGCCACTTCGCCTTCCGGATGCGCCAGCCGCTGATAGGCTATCGGGGCCAGAATGATCGGATGCGGCAGGCTCTGCCCGAAAACCGTGATCCCGGTCTCAAGTGTTGTCAGATCGCGCAGCACGCGCGGCCTTAGCCTGATACGGTCGAATGCGGCTTCATTGTCACGCTTGGTGATTTCATCGCCTGCACCAGCGGCAATGAACTCGTAAACCGCGTGGGGCAATAGCTCCCGCGCCGCCGGTTCAAAGTCCGCCAGGCAGAGAAACCGGGTTTCGATTTCAAGGGGCATGGACCATTCCGATCAGTATTTCAGAAAAAGTCGGCTATTCGATCGGGAACATTCGTGCAAATTGCCGCTGGCCGCAAGGCGGCGCCACAGCGCGCAAGGCAGCGAGTTCCAATCAACGCAGGTTCCGGGACATCGTGCGTATTTGTTTGCCCCTGTTTCTCCTCTCCATAAGACATCGGAATCGCGAAAGGTGCCCGCCAGGGCGGCGTGAAATCAGGACTGTTTCGTCATTTTCGCGGCCAACCGCGACTTAGCGGTGCTTCCCGCTCATTCCCGCTGGTTGGGCGCTGCTTTACAGACAGTTCGGATTACGACGCAGATGTGGGCTCTAGCAGGTGACTCGGGACCTTCTGCTTCAGCGCCAATGTCTCCCGAAACCGGACAGTCCCCTCACGGCCCCAAACAAGACGTTCGGCACGCCAACTACCATGCAACTGGCACTTTCGATCCGAACTGACATAGAGCGGCTAGGGAGCGCCACGCCGATTGGCAGCGCCTGTCAGGCTCGGCGAGAACCTCATTCACTGGGGAGGAATATCGACAATCCGGCAGGGGTCGAGCACAATAGACATCACGCCATTCGGGATATCCACGTTATATTCTCCGACCTCACCCGAGATAACGATTCCCGGTCGAATAGCCGAGACCAGCCGCAGACGCGCCATACTCTCTTCGTCATCCACCGACACTCGACAGAAAAACCCCTTTCCGGGCGTCAAAGCAGTTCCAACTTCGGCAGCAAGTTGGACGAGCCAGGATGATGTCTCCTCGGTATAGTCAGCGACGAAGGCCGTCATTTGAGACACCCCGCGCTGTCTCAGCTTTTCTTCGGCTTCCCTAGCAGTCAACGGATTGGTTAGAAGCAATGCGTGTTCAAAAAAGAGTTCTCGCATATCGTTATACGGTGGCAACTTTTGATCAACCTGACTTTTAGCCGGGTTCGACAAGTTTGTGTCGGCTTGTGCCATGGTGCCTGTAGCGTTGCTCTGTTCGGCCTCTGCCAATTGCACACGAGATGAAATGCTCACCGGATCTAGCGTGACAATCAAATCATTGCCCGCAAGCTCTGGCGACTTTGCGACGAAATCGGCATACGGCGCGCATTTTAATACCGCACGTACGGCTGAGGCGGGCAAAGCCTCGTCCGCCCTGGTTGACGCCAATCCCGCGGTAATTTCAGTTGGCCTTCCATCAAGCTCTCCGGTCGGCAGCAAGCGCATGCTGACGGATGCCGGTCTTTTCGCATCCGCAGGAAGAGTCCAGCAACTAACGATGCTGGAACCGAGGTCGTCCAAGACCTGTCTGTCGATCTCGGCTTTGGGTTTGGATGGCTGGTGACCAACCCTTGCCGCAGACGCAGACGGAGACGGAGACGGAGACGGAGACGGAGTCTGCGCACTTGTTAGAAAGGCAAGCTTAGGAGCGATGGTTTCTGGCGAAGCCATGAAGGAGACGCCCAGCGAGATAAGCCAGATCCAGATGTATTTTTGCGCCGACCTGTTTATCACCGCTGCGCGCCTGAGGAAGTAGATGAGAGGCGTCAGGAGTACGAAGCCAACCATCATTGTGTCAGACTTAGCCAACCCGGTCTTGACCAGTTCACCACGGTCGCGAAGGGCAAGGACGAGAGTGGCCAGAGTCGCTCCGATATAGACGGCTGCCAAGGCCCCACCAGCGAGATTGCCGGTCGCGAACCAAGCCGCGAGTTCGAGCACCGTGATGAGCAGAGGCGAGCCAGCAAGCAGATATGCGTAAATCTCCGAAGGCTCCGGATGCACAAACTTTGCGGTCGGGCTCCTGATCGTCGGAGCTAGCTGCGGAGGTTCTACAAGCTGCGGCAGAGGTGGCGCCGACAGACCATCGCTGAAAAGGCGCGTTTGATTGGCGACTTTCCATTCCGTACCAAACTCCGCCGTCCAGACGCGAGTTTCCGGATCCACTTCGCCAGCAGCAATGATGCGTGCCAACTCGGACTCGTCTACCGGCCCGATGGATTTTCCGTCCCGCTCGTAGAACCAAAGCGACATGTTAGTTCTCCGTGAAATCAAGGATGTTGCGCAGCTGTGCCGTGATGGAGCGCGCCGAGACTTGGAATTGCCGGCGGACGGCCGGTGCCGTAGAGCGGGAATGTCGAGTATACTCCGTGGTGAAATACTCGACAAGGCGCTGCTCTCTCGTTCATGACAATACGAGAGGTGCTGGCCTTCAACTTGAAGGCACTGAGAGGCGAGCTAGGGCTTTCGCAGGAGGAGCTTGCTCATAGGGCGGAACTCGACAGAACCTATGTGAGCTCGTTGGAGCGGAACGTCTACAGCGCTTCAATCGACGTGGTTGATCGACTGGCCAATGCGTTAAACGTGGACGCTTCGGACCTTTTGAAACGACCGAAGACAAAGAAATGATGTCCTAGCCACTGAGTGCTGCGCGTCGTCTTAATTCATGGCGGCCCACGCAAAAAATGGCGTCGTGCGGGATGATGTGCTGTCGTCCTTTGGGCCTTGGCCGCTCGTGGGCCATGCGGCATGCATCGAGCGAGATCCGTGCATAGCCGCTGCTATCGAAGAGGACGAGAGAGCGGTGGCTGATACGGCGGACGACCGTCCAATGGTTGAGCGAGCCGAAGACTGACAACAATACGGCCTGACCTGGTTGTCCAACCCAATCGCCGATACGACGCAATAGCTCGTCAAAACAGGGCCGTTCGTCTCGGCCGAGCATAGATTTGGCTCGGATGGTCAGACCGTGTTCGGTCGCCAGATGCAGAATTGCGGCCTTCAGCAAATATCTTAGAGGCTGTGTATCGATACCGTTCGACGCGGCGTGAGCCGCCCCTACAGACCGATCAACCGATTCCAGCAGTGCGACAAAAAGATCTTGCCAGTCGCGTTGGCGCAGAAGATTCGCTTGAACGCCAAGCGCCAGTCGAACCGCGTTTACGACAGCGTAAACCCCACAGAGGCCATCGAGCTCGCCCTGGCGAAAGGGCAGCGGTGCGTGATGTGACATCAGGCCTCCTCCCTCCCAGGCTTCGCGGGTCGGAGGGGAAGTCGACTACAGTGGTGTCGGAGCGGGCACCAATGGATTTCGCAGGGGAGAGTGTCACCAATGTTGTTCCCATTGCAGACGGATAGTTCGTCCGCGGCGCAGAAACGCCAGACCGCATGCTGCAGCGCTCGTGGCGAGATGGAGAGGGTCGGCTCGTCAGCTATTTTTGCTGCGAGGTCGCGCAAGATAAACTCACAGCCGACAGCGCTGTAGCAGCGTTGCCCATAGAGGTGATCGCCTTCATAGGCTGACAAAATGCCAGTCCGGTGCAGAAAGTTATGCACCAGCGAGTCGACTACGACAACTGATGCGCCGACGGCGTGCCATCGTTGGCGATCGGGTCCAGCGTTGAGGAGGATTTGTGAGAGCATCATGCCGGCAAGCTTGCGTGAGACACCAACGACTTGCGTGAAAGCCGCTAGAAGCTCCTCTCGCCCGGCAGAGACCGGGTCTTCGCTGGTGTTGGTCACATCGAGCAAGCGGTCGATGAAGGCGACCAGATCGCTGCGGCATTCGTCGCGGATGAACAGGTAGAGCGAGAAAGCTTGCTCGTTAAGAACACCCTTCCTCAATGCAAGCTTCGGCACAGGGCACGTGGCCAGGCTGTCGGGATTAGCGCAGGTCTGAATTGCCTTGCGATAACGGCAACCGCGATAGCTATCAAAGTCAGCCAGCTTCGGGCAGAGTTCCTGCTCGCTGGAACGCCCCTCCCTGCTGAGCGCATCGGTGACGCCGTACCATTCGGCGTTGCCGTGCTTTTCGATATAAGCGCGGGCGTGTGAGTCTCGGATCCCCTGGTAGCTAAAACCGTCAATCAGTGATCGGTACAGCCATGAGGTATCGGAACTGGCAATCGCCTCTGACGCATCTGAGGATTGGTCGAGCGCCAATGGATCAATGCCATGATGTTTTGACTGGGCTGGCAGAGTGACCAGCGCTGCCATCATCGCTCGGGCGTCATCAATTGTTTTCACCATCGTCATGTGCCTCTCAATATTCATCGGCGCGCATGACGGTCATGACGCGAGAGGTGACGTTTCGGTCGGAGGCATCGGGTGAAAGAAACTGCCGTTTCAGGTCGTAATAGTCGATTTTCCAAATGATTTTGACGCCATCGACGGTCATGACGGCACAGTCATGCTCGCCGTTGGGATCGTTCTCAGGCGTGAAAGCATCGAAGGCGGCGATTGCGGCGATGGTCTTCGTTACGGCCGATGCGCCAAGGCCGGCGATACCAGCGGTAATGACAATTGTTCCGCCAAGGCGTCGGATCCTAAGGTCGTCGTTGAGTTGACGGATTTTGACTAGGTTTTCATCGAGCATTCCGCGGATCATTTCGATATCAGCCGGTGACATTCCGTTGTCGTTCTTGGTCATGAGTTTTTCCTTTTTCAGCACGAGCGCAGGCGACCCGGCAGCGTTCGCTGGCCGAGGCAAAACCAACTGAAGGTTGAGGTGGCTAGAGGAGACGCATCAGCTTGCGTTGGGCGGTAGCGTCGCCGTCGATGTAGCCTTGGGTCGTGTTGAGCGACTTATGGCCGGCGAGCTGTTGGACGTCGCGCAACGAGCCGCCGGCCTTGTGCGCCTTCGACGAGCTTCCCCGCAGAAGCTTGGCGCATGATTAGGCTTTGGGTGAAGTAACCGCCACGCTGCGCCGCGAAACGTTGAACGATGGCATCTTTGGCCAATCGCGCCACGATAGTGTCAAGCGCTCGCTAGCAGGGTCTGCCGCAAGGACAACTGCCTCCCACCAGCCGTCATCCCGACCCACGGTAGCCAGCACCGTCGAGCCGACGCTGATTGTTGACCACAGATCCGGTTGCGTCGCCGGCGCAGTTGCAGGAGCATGGTCGGCGACGCTGTTAGCATCGGCTGGACGCAACTCGTGTTCCGTGCCGATCAGTGCCGCGAATTTCTGGTATACTTCGTGCTTCACGAACGCACAGACGACCTTGCCCGCCGATGATACGCGACCGGCCGGTATTTCGTTCGCGAGCAACAGCAACTCGTCGGCCGTCGGCATCACAACGGCCAGCCCCTGCGCATGAGCCGCAGTGACGCCGGCGTCTATGGTATCGACTGCGAATGTGCAGGCCCGAGGTTTGCCTTCAGCACCACCATCAAGAACAACAACGCACTTCTCCATTTCCTCAACCTCCATTATGTGCACAATCGCATTCACAAATAGAACATAGCATGAACAAGCTTCAAAAGTCAAATAGATAAAGTAAAGAACCATGAAACGGGTTAGTATGACGATTCTATTCTTGCATTATAGATAGGTTTAAACGCGTGGTTTTGTGATTGCGTTTTTTGATGAAACTTGATCTACCTTCTTACGCAAAATCGGACGTGATATTTCTAGCTGGCTCGGCAAAGGGTAGGAAAACTGCTGTGGCCGTGACGCCCAAGTTTCGGCTTCAATGGCACCCCCCGGCCCATAGCCATAGGCTACCGCCGAACCCGACCACATCATTGTGCGTTAGTAGCATGAGGCCAACGGCTTATTCTGATCAACGGGAAGCCGCCGGCGTCGCTAATCCCCTGATAGGAAAAACCATCCATCAGGACGCGGAACAATGCGCGCGTATCCTCGGCCTCAATCGCACCGGATATCTCGGGGGATGTCATCAGCGCTACCGAGTCGACCCCTCGGTCTCTGTACCAGCAATCAAGGCTAGCAGGGCGCTGGCGATCCCGACGGCCTCTCCAATTGTGTGAACCATCCTGCCTAACTCAATGCTCGTCAGCGAGCATGACGGTCATCACGCGCGATGTGACGTTGAGGTCTGCGGCGTTTGGCGAGTGATAGGTTCGAGTGAGGTCGTAGTAATCGATCTTCCAGATAATCTTTACGCCATCCACGGTCATGACCGCGCAGTCATGCTCCGCGTACGGGTCGTTGTCCTGGGTGAAGCCATCGAAGTTGGTGTATCGCCGCCATGATCTGGTTGACGGCTGCGGGACCAAGGCCAGCAATTCCCGGCGTGATGACGATCGTACCGCCGATCCTGTGGATGCGGAGGTCGTCATTCAGCTTGCGGATCATCGACGCATTCGCTTCGAACATGTTGTTGATGTCGTCGATATCGGCTTGGTCGAGGTGTGGTGTTTCAGACTCTGTCATTTCCGTTCTCCAGGGTTTGGACGTGCAAAATCGCCCGCTGGCGAGGATCCGGCGGGGTGAGCAAGTTGCGTGTGCGGTTTGCTAGAGGAGCAGCATCAACTTGCGTTGAGCGGTCGCGTCGCCATCGATGTATGACTGCGTCGTGTTCAGAGACTTATGACCAGCGAGTTGCTGGACGTCACGAATTGAGCCGCCGGCTTTGTGGATGAGCCGGGCGGCAGATGTGATGAAGGTACGCCGGCCCGAATGCGATGAGCAGCCTTCGAGACCAAGGTCGCTGTACACGCGAGCGAACCAATTGACGATTGTCTTGGCGCTCATTCGGCAACGCCGCTCGGAGACAACAACCGAGCCACGGACGTCGGCCGTGCGAACAAGCTGCTTGAGTGCTTGCGCAAGTTCCGGGTGCATAGGGATACGCCGTCCGCTGCCCTTCTTCGCTGCCCAAGCTGGGAGTTCAATCGACGGTGCAACCCTGTCAGTTGCAGTGAGTACCATCGACCAATCGAGTGACGCTATCTCGCAGGCTCGCAAGCCTGCTCTAAAACTCAATAAAACGATTACTCGGTTTCTCTGCGGCAGCCGACTTCGTTTGCTCCACGCCAATAGCGCGCGCAACTCCGAAGGCCGCAGCAATTTCGCTGGTTGGCCTCTCATATTATTTCCTATGTTTGTGGTGATTTGTGTCGAACCGTCACGCCGCAGCGCGTAGTTACCACACGAAAATCATAACACAGCCCTTAAACAAATGCAAGCTAGGGTTGCTTTTATGCACTCTCTGATTGCATTCGCTTACGTCACGCCTTTCTGCAGTAGGCCGGTGTCGGCGGCCCTTTGCCATTCGGAGTCAGATCGATTCTGGCGGAGAATACGGCGGCCACCTTATGGTGCGAACGGCATGCTGTTGGGCGCTCGGGCCTCTGGCGTTTCAACTTCAACCGCCTCTGAAGATAACTGTCGTCACAGAAATCATCTCGTCTCGAAATGGTTGCGTGGCCGCGTAAGGACATAAGTGCGTCGGCTTCGGAAACTCCGAACGTAAAAATGGGGATGTTGGAATTTCTCCGCACTCAAAAATGAGGATCTTTAAAAGATCCCCATTTTCATGAATTTGACGTCAAAAATCCTGACCAAGCCTTTAGCCTTTAGATTTGAAAAATGGGGATCTTAAACATCCCCATTTTTCTGGCACAGCTGCGAAATTTCGCTTCCGTAAAACACTAATTCGATTTGCGATGAAAGTCGCCGGGCTGGTTGTCTTCACCCGGAAACGCTTCGCTCCATAGGACTTCAGGTCACGCGCATTTCAACGCGCGTGAATTGGTAGGCTTTTGTCAATGAGGATCACGACCATGACCAACCGTTTCCAGATTCTCCCACGAAATACGCAGGATGAAATTGATGCTTTCGGCGATATGATCGCCATGCACATCGACGAAGGATGGGTTCCTTTCCTTCTGACACTGATGTTCCGACACATCAGTGGAAGTGAAGCCCACCGGTTTTCCGTGATGATGGATGAAACCAGACGCGCTTACTCAATCCACGCGAAGCGGGTTGGTCGTCATTTCCGGTCAGATGAAAGCCGCGCAAAAATGCCGAGGTGGTTCATTCTTCCTGACTTCCCGATCTTCAAATACGAAAAACAATCGCTTAAGGCGTCGTCGATCAACGATGGGCAGCATGTTCAGGGTATCTATCTTCTGCATGATGACAATCGGCTTAAGAGAAGCCCTACGTATGAGTTCTGGGATGAACGTCATCGTTACATCTGGCCCGACCGCCCGTTGAGCATCATCGATGCCAAGCTAATCGACAAAACGCCACGTGACGCGGTCGACTACATCTGCAAGGCTCTGAAGACGGGAAGAGCGGACCGCGATCAGCTCCTCATTTTTCCGGACGACCGCTAGTGCGGGATTTCAAAAAGATCGTCTTTGGCGATCGAGGTGAGGCTTTTTTCATCGCGATCGTCTTATCCGGTGGCTCGCTTGAGCGGCCACTCGACTTTTGCAATTTGACGCTCGGTTTTTTCACTGGTTTCGTTGGGGAAGGATCGGCGCGCTTTCTCAACCCCTTTCTTTCTAACCAACTGAAAATCTCCCGAGGATGTACCTTACGGCTGTATGCCAGCACCATTGCTTTTGCCCAAGCGCTGATGGTTTGGACGGGGCGTTTATCAGTTATGGCGAGCAGGTAGTGGAAAAGCGACGTATCAGTCCGCTGCCGGCGGCCAAGTTTTTCTGCGCAGTACCGGGCCAAGCTGTCGGCCGAGTTCGATCCATAGGCGCCCCAAGCGACCCGATAGATCTTCGACATCTGGCAATATTTGGCTCTGTTGCCACCGTGAGACTGACACAGCTTAACCGCTACCTTCAGGTCCCTCACGACCCCTCGCCAGTCAGCATCGCTCGGTTGTGCCGGATTTTGCGCCAAGATATGCACCTCGCCTGTTTCCACGTTTAGGTCCACCCAACGCGGCTCACGAAGATTCGAACTGAAGGCGAATTCCTGTGCTCTTCTGTTCTGCGTAGAACTTGAGTCCATCTTCGCTTCTAGGATTCGGCAGCATTGTAAGCTTGGCCAACTCCGGCCTCAGCGCGTTCGTTACACGCAGGATTCGGTAGTGAGACCGGTTTTCGGCGCGACAAACCTCAGCCTTTGCGATCTCTGTCGATCCGAGTTCGATCATGTCCAGATACCCAGAATCTGCCGTAGAGGTGGCTTTCACCTCGAAATACCAGGTTGCCCGACCACTCTGAATCTCGAAGTCGTACCCAAGATAATCGTCTCCGTGCTCTCCGCAGGCATGGAACCGATACTCCGACTTCCAGCACGCATGATCAACGATTCGCTTGCGACCGAACTTCGCCTTCAACCAAGCAAATGCGATGGCTTCCCCGAAGTAACCGATCACTTTCTTTTCCTCCTCTGTCATTCGGGTCGTTGAATTTCCATACCCGCCACCGCCACCTCCTCCGCCTCCCCCGCTTCCACTTGCATAAGTCGGAAATACGCCTCGGCTCGTACTCGAACTTGAGTTAAGCAGTGCCTTGTTGCTCTCTGCAAGTTGCGAGATGCTGTCCGTGATCGAGGCCAGGGTGGTCTGGCCAACTATGAAATCTCCACCTGAATAGCCGAGTGTGCGTGGCGGGTTCAGACGAAGTTCGCGCGAATTGCGCTCCGCCGTCTTCAAGGCCTCGATATCGTCTTGCGTCAAACCATGTTCCGCCAATGTCAGCGACCTCGGCCAACTGACAGGCCATAGACCGTCTTTGGCCAGCCACTCCAGAAGAGCTGCCTCGCCCAGCGGGTCGAAGTCGATCCAGCCTCCTCCGCTCGCAGCGGCCATAATTCGCCCTTCTAGCCCATCGGGATCGCGCCAAAAGTTCGCTCCCAAGGCATCCGCACCCAGCCGCTTGACGACAACGAGGCGCGCCATAGGCGCCAGAGCCTTCATTGCCTTCTGGTTCTTCTCCCGCACGACCTCAAGCGAAGCGCTGTGTTCCGGCAACTCGACCAGTGTATCGATCCCGGCTTTGCCAAGCCATTCCGTCAACCAGGACGTCCACTCCGCATGAGTGCTGCGCAGAAGATTGAGCCCCACATCGGCAGGGATGGCAGGCGGCGGCATGTTCCTGACCAAGAGGTAGTCAGCCAGATTCCCAGCCTGGAAACGCGTTATGTGTGCGTTCCGCAGGCTTTCGCGAACCCTTGCCTGCTGACGCACGTAGTGGCTCGTGAACCCTTCTTGATGATGGGTCGTTCGATCGATAATCTGATATGGAGGCCCTAGCTCACGTAGCACCCTGTTCAACGCAGCAAGATCGACGTCCAGATCGAGCGCAGCGGACTCCACCGAACCGCTGCGGAAGGCCTCGATCAAACGCGCGCCAGGGACATGGCTGCCCGCCAGCCCGTCCAGGGCCGATGCCATATCGACTTCCGTACTCCACTGATGGTCGGCCAGAGCATCCAGAACTGGGGCGTCTCCCCAAAGGGCCATGAATGGGCGAGCGACTCGCACCAAGATGCCCATGATCGAACGCGAATCCTGCATCGACGAAACGACGTCTTCCAGTGAAAGGCCCAACGCGTCGGCAAGCCCGTGACTGCTCAGGCCCAAACCAGTCTGCGCCATTCGAGAGGCAGTCGCGAAGAAAGCGTCGCTTGCCAATGACCTCGAGGCCACTGCCTCGCCTAGCCCGGAAGCCAGCACCATGAGCTCTTTATCCGTCCCCTTGGCTGATCGCGGCGCGAGCAAGGTGTCGCCGCCACCCGGTGAACTCACAAGAACTGCCGAATGCTGAAATGACGTGATATCGAGCAGATGGTTGCCCAGCTGCAATCTCAGTTCATCGACCCAGCGGATTCTCAGGGCGGCCAGCTTGCCCACGATCGCGTCACCGCCGGCCGATACGAATCTACACTTGTAGCGGACCGTGAGCAGAACGAAGCTGCGCAAATCGCCTGAGATTTCGTTCTCTATTAACGGGTCCGAGGCGTCGAACTTGAACGCTTCCTCCGGCGTCCTGTAGACCATCTCCATCTCGGACATGAGTTGAAGCCGGTCCGGCAGCCGTGAGCTCAAGTAGCTCGCTACTTCCTTGGCCTTGGCCAATGGGGGCTCGAAAATGACCACGCCACGAGCGGCTCTGGACAGCGCGGTGACCATAGTGCGGTCGTCCGCGTCGGCGACGTAGATGGGACGTATCTCAGTGCGGGGGTCGAATGCAATCACTTCGCCGTCCACCCTCGCCAGCAGACGGAGGCCGGCCGGCAGGTCCCGTCCCAGATCGGCCTTCGCCCAGGCATCCTGTGTGAGCGACCACAACCTGTCGCCCGGCAGAGCGGAAGACGTGAGCCATTCGCCGGCCTGCACGAGCAGCGGCCATGCTGAACCGGCTTGGCCGAGGATCGAGAGGCCTAGTTCAACGAGCACCTCGCGAGCTATGTCCGATCGTTCGATGATGGTTTTAACGCGATGTGTGACCAATGGAGCTTGGGTCGGGGGCGTCTCATTCGGGGAAGGGAGCCATGCTTCGCTTAGTCTCTGCATACCGCCACCGATTATCGGCACCCAATGCTCGGACGTGAGGAATGCAGCAGCAGGCGAGGGCCATGATCGGCTGTTGGGAGCGCCTGGATGGCCTGGCCTATACACGGTCATGGAGACGAGATGCGGAAACTCCTCGAGCATACGAACGATCTGGACCGCGTAGGCGTCGCCCGCCACTTTACTTATCTCCGCGTAATCGGCTTGGCCCGGAAGACGCAGGGCGTCTCGCGCCGTAAATTCGGTATTGGGGTTTACCAAGACCTCCTGTCGGCTGAGCTGTCCGCCCCAGGCGTTCTTCTGGTCACGGGAAACAGCGATGTTTCGCGAGCTCAGCGCCGACGCCAGATAATGCCCTGTCGTCCGAACTGGTTGACCTCCGATGGCCAGAACTGGACGCAAGTGATCCCTCACGCCGGCATGCCTTAAGAACTTGATCCACGCGTCGCGTTTGCCGGCGGGAACTTGCCAATCGCTATAAGGCACTAGCCGAAATGCGCTCAACTCGCGGAGCTCATCTGAAATGGGCGCGGCCTTCTCGAATAGTTCATCCAATTCGTCGGAGCGGGTCCCGGGCCAATGTCCAAAGAAGGTTTCCGACGCTCGATGCCACCCTGCTCGTGTAGGCAAGCGCAAATTGATCTCAGTCGCGTCTGCTAGCCCGTGCCCATCCATGGTGCAGATTGTCAAAATGGCATTGAGGGCTTCCCAGCGGGCTTGTTCCGGATCCTTCGCTTGACCTGGGTCAGCAATAACACCGGACATAACCCGAAGTATTTCTCTGCGGTCGTAGTCCCGTACGAGGTTGGCTCCTGTAAGGAATTTTCGACCCGGATCGGCGCCGTCAACGACGCATGCGAGATTGCTGTGGAGGTAGGTCATTCGTCGCTGGACGGCCACCGGGAGAACGAGAGGCTCGGCGTTCGCGCGCAACGCGGGCAGAAAGACCGTCGATAGCCGACGGCGAACCTTTTGGGTCTCGCTGGATGCGGTCCCCTCCGCGGCAGCCAATTCGCCTCTGTCGGTCAGGAGAATGGAACGCCCTTGAAGCCGAGCACCGGCCCCTGGGAGCAGTTCTGGAAGAGCTGCGTAGAAGCGGTCCCACATGGAGATAGGACTGTTTCTGCTATGCAGGTCATGCGCCACGGCGACAACGACATCGGCTTTTTGTTCTGCCGTGACGGAGAGGGGCGATGTCACGCCAACGAACTTCTTGAGTGCGAGGATTCGACCCGCGCCCAATTTAGTATCTATCAAGGGGAAAGTTGCGACCCCTGCCACGCGCTTCGCGTTGAAGAAACCACCGCTGTCCCATGCACGAACGGATTGCAAGTTGGACCATCCCGGACCGTCCCGGTGGGTCTCGGAAGGGATGAGCTCTTCTCCACCGTCCAGCAATGTCTGTCGAATCACGCTGGCCTGAGGTCCAGTCCACAGCAACAAATCAGCGACGACGTGGCGCGCCTGCTCGTCCGCCAGAGCCTCTTTAGCGAAATTCGCGGCGTCCAGCGCCAATGAGCGACATTGGGACAGAAGATAAGGATTGAGCGTCCCACCTTCCTCGACGTTCTTGCGCTCGATGGTGGCGAAGAACGGAGCATCCAGGTGGCCGGACAAGGGAGCTTCGACATCCTTGCCCATTGGCAGAAAAGTGTAGAGCCTTCCTTTGATAGGCTCCCCCGATGCCGCCACCGCCAACGACACCACCGCGTCGCCACGCCAGTCCGTCCAGCTTTCTGGCAGGGACTCAGTGGCGACGTCTGCGTCGATGATCTCGCGAACATCGGCCTCTTTTAACCTGCGTCGCGCGACAATGTACGATTTGTCGCCGCAGGTGACCTGCTGCAACGTTGTTCCGTCCTTGTGGAACAAGTCCTTCACATCCCGGCCAAGGTCGTGGATTTTTCCGCCGACCTCGATCTTCAACGCCGAGATGCGGTCGAGGAACAGCTGAACGTCGGGATTCCCGGCGGCGAGGTCGTTCAACTGATTCTCAACTGCGGCGCGGGCGTCAGCGTTCTTCAATGGCAGTCTGAGGACGGTGGCATAGCCCTCATCGCCAAACAAGCGCACTGCCTCCGGCGGCTCTTCCAGAGGAGTTGCTAGATAGAGTTGCGGCATGCTGTCTGCAACGACCTGCGTGCGGTCTGCCAAACCCTCTCGCTCGAGAAACGCCCGCAAGTTGATGTCATCAGCGAAAGCGAAGCAGAAGCCGTCGAACGTAGGGGATTGCGTTGGCAGAGATCGGGAATAAACCTCCGGATGCGAGCAGATCTGGAATACGCTCAGGAAGCCGACGCCCTTGTTTCCGATGGCCTCATTCACCGCCTTCGTCGTGCGCGTCGGGCTACAGAGTGCAGTGAAGTTGTCGTCCGTGAAGCCAAAGCCGTCGTTGGCCGCATACAGAGTGCCGTGCGCGCCCTCTTCAGCTAGCCGAAAGCGAATCCGACCGGCGACCTCGTCGACTGCATGAGCATCGTGGGCGTTCTGAAGCAATTCCAGAACTGATCGGTTCCTGTAGGACACCGATACCGTCGTGCAAAGGCGTCTGAGATCAGAATAAACGTGGACGTCCTTTGGAGATTGCAGAAAATGCCGGATTCGTTCGAGCGTTGCTGTTCGGATCGCTTCCGCAGGCTCGACGTCCCTCGTTTTGAGCGGCTGGTCCATGATTCCCCATTTATTGTTAGCCGCGTCGATCGTCACTGAAAGCAGATCTCAAGTAGTCGAACCGAGCCCAACTCCGCGCAGCAGCATACATATTCTGCATTCTTTCTGTATGATGTTTTTCCAGGCGTCCACCCGTGGTTTTCAATTAGGCCGTTCGCCGGCTAATGCGACTGCGATTTCACCTCCGCGTATAGAAAGCACACGAACCGCGAGTGGTCCTATATCGGACTTTAGAGGCGGTCGCCGGACGAAGGCCATCCAAACATTTTGCTGCAGAGACGACTGTAGGATCGCCAATGCGTGTGCCAGCTCAGCAAGACCGTCCCAAGCGCGTCGCTTTTAGTGGCGGCTGTGAGATAGAGGCCCCCCAGGGTGGCGGCAGGTCCTAGAGCCGTGGATTGATGGAGAAAGCTTTCGCCGTTGTCGATACGCGCTCGACCGAACAACGGCGACGATCATGTAATCCGCCAACACGCATTACACGGAGCCGCGGCTCAAGTTTTTGCCGCAGGCTATCGGCGTCATAGTCTCTTTGGGCTGGCTCCCGACGACGGGCACCTTCACGTCGTGGAAGAGGGGCATAACAAGCTCGTGCCGGCGAGCGATCTCGATTAAAAAGCCGTTCGCGACCGTCGTCCTAGCGCTCAGCCAATATCTTCGCTCGCGATGCGAGGCACGTGTTCACCGAGCAGATTTTCCAACCAGGCAATCCGGCCGCCGCGATCGCTGCAGTTCGTGAAGAACGCACGCTGCTTTGCCCGAGTGAGCGCCACGAAGAATGATTTCATCTCCTCTGGCCGGTTAGGGGTTAGGCTCCACCAGCTGTTACTATCGAGGCCGAAGAAGATGATCGTATGGAACTCCATACCTTTGCTTTTGTGGATGGTCATCAGCGGCACCTGGTTCTGCCCCTCGAAGCGGTCGAGGGCATCGCTCCAGGTTTCGGCGTCGTCGAGGCACTCGGAAAGCAGACGTTCAAAACCTTCCACCACGCGAGCGAAGTCGGCATTGCGTGTGTACGATGGTGTCGCGCGCCTTATAACGGTCTCGCCTATTTCCTCGATGAGGATAGCGACAGCGCCTGCCGCACTGCCAGCCTCCGGATTGTGGGAGGCAATATAGCCCCTGATCGATTTTACGAGGGTTTCGGTGCGCGCTGCCGATCGCTGAAGTCCGAGTTCGTCGTCGAGAGATATCGCTTCAAGCCTTCGCAGCTGCTCTTGTGCAGACGCCCATGCCTCGGGGTTTCGCTTCTCGGCTCCGAGCCTAAGCAGCGGTAGGAGAATCTCAGACAGCTCTTCGGCGAGCAAGTCCTGGATCGCGATCGAGCCGACGTTTCGCGCGACGTTTCGAAGAGGGACACCGAGTTCGGCGAGTGCAGGTCCTAACGCTTTCTCCAAACGTTCAGGGTGGTTTCGCACGAGGACTGCCAGTTCGTGCGCCGGAATACCGTCATCCACCTGTTCGGATATCCAGCCGGCGAGGCCTTCGATTTCTCCCTCTTCGCTCCCGAAATCCCAGATTGCGCAAACATCGCCATCGACCGCTTTCTCCCCGCGTGCGACCGCGTGCTCGACATTAGGGTCGATGCTTTGCGCTACAATATGTTGAATTGCCACGAGATCTGTATGTGAGCGCCAGTTCAAGAGTAGCGAAATAAGTCTTGCATCGAATTGCTGCGTGAACACTTCAAAGCCGTTCGGCATCGCTCCCGCCCACCCCATAATGCGCTGCTTGTCGTCTCCCACCGCGGTAAAAGTGTTGTGGTCTTTGTCGAAGGCGGAGGTAAGTAGCTCGAACTGAGCACCCTGCGTGTCCTGGAACTCATCGAGAAAGATGATCGGGTATGTCATCCGGATCGCGGCGTGGATCCGGCGGTTTGCGCGCACCAGATACTCTGCGAGCCGGTTTATCATTGCAAACGTCAGATAGGCTGTCGGTCGCCCATGTAGCTGATCGTTCCAGTATCCGTCGAACGCGGCTTGACGATCCGCCGCCACAACTTGGTTAGGGTCGCCGATGCGAACATCGGCGATGATTCGAGATAGTTGCTGAGCGTTGATGTTGTGAAGCCCGGCGCGCTGTAGAAAGTCGTTCAAGGCGTCGTTGGTCGGGAAGCCTATTTCATAATCCGCCGGCGGTCTGTACTGGGCTGGCACTGCCATACGAAACTGATCGACAAGCCCTTTGGCGAAGGCGTCGAATGTCAGCGACACAAACCGCCGTGCTTGTCCCTCGGGGCACCGTTTCCGCACGCGGGCCGAAAGCGTTTCCGCGGCGTCGCGTTTGAAGCTGATCGCGAGGATTCGTTTGGGCGCTGGGCAGAGTCCGGTCTGCAGGAGGTAAGACGCTTTTTGCGCCAGAAACTCTGTCTTGCCAGCGCCGGCACCGGCCGTGACGCAGACGCTATTGCCGGTTTCCCGAAGTGCTTCCCAGGCACGATCCTCAAGCTCTTCAATGCCTTGAGGCACCCAGTCTTCCGGACGAACGAGGCTCATTTACTAACCCTACGCTTCACGTAGGCTACGAGGCTTTTCAACTCTGCCGGCGCAGAGCTTGCAAGGTCTCCCGGCTCGATCTCGCTCAATGCGCGAAGGTGTGCTTCGGGCTTACTTTCGCTGAGGAACAGATAGGGATACCAAATGAAGCCAGCGTCCCACCCGTGATCGTAAAGGTCTGGATTTCCCTCCGTCTTCAGTGTGACTTTCTTCTTATCTGCAAGGGCGATCGCACCTGTCTTCGGGCCACGGCCGCCCGGTCTCGGTTTCCGGTAGGCACCGGGGAACATCTGCTGCATCGCGAAATCGATATCGAGCGGGGATGAGAAGAACACGCCTTCTAGTCTCAGCGCCATGAGCCAAGGATGATCCTGATCCTGGTCAAGGAGTTCCTGGTCGTCGATCTCATCAATCGCATCCGGATCGATTTCCTCATCGACGACAAGTTTGTTGGTGCTGAGGTCGTTGTCGATAACGGCGAGCTGCTCGACGACGTACTGCACGGTTTTCGCCCCTCCGTGCTGCCGTCCGGCATCGAGGTCGAGAAGCGTGGCATAGGGAATCTCGATATCCGACAGGAGGCGCCAGAAGTGAGCGACGAAACGCCCTGCCAAGGGCACGATCGGAACGAACGAGCGGTCGAGCGGGAAGTCCGATGCTTCCGCAATAGCCGGAAGCACTATCGCTTCCGACTCTCCCTCAGCCAGCACGACGAACCGCGCAAAGTAGAGCTCGGGGTAGGCACGCACTGCCAGACGCACATACCTGCGAGCTTCGGTGCCTTCCTCCGGAAGGGTAAGGATTTTCACCGAAGACACGCGGGTCTCCGCGTCTAGGCGAGCGTATCGCACCTCTTCAGGTTCTACCCGGCCAAGAATGCTGGCGCTGTGACTGGAGAGGATCACCTGCGCCTCGGTAGCGCCGCCGATGTCACGTGCCTGGCGCATGATGCGGGACAGAAAGAACGGCGAGAGGGAGTTTTCCGGCTCTTCAATCGCAAGGATCGTCAGATACGTTCGGCGGAGTTTCTCCTGATCGAATACGCTGTCCGCCGCGGCCCCCTGCAGGGCATCGCGTTCGATCTCCAGTGTCGCCGCAGTCAGCGCGATATGGAAGAGAGAGCGTTGTCCGTCGCTGAGATCTTCAAGGCGGCGCTCCCGCCCGGCCTCGTCGGGAAAGAATACAAACTCCGCGCGCCGAACGAGCTCTTCGAGCCTGGCCTCGATTAGTCTGAGCTTCGGCGTCGTGTCCGTGTCTCCCGTATAGACCTCTGACCATCGGGTTTCGATCCGTTCGAGGATAAACTCCGTGACCTCTTCGGTATCGAATTCGTTTTGAAGTGCGCCTGCCGATGTCTCGGCCTGGTCGATCATCTGTTGAGACCATTTGGCGGCGCGCCACAGACGTCCTTTGAGCAGGTTCGTGACCTGATCGGCTGCATTGCGGTTGGCGGGGACATAGATGAGCTGGATGTAGTTTCGCTCGACGGCCTGTACCGCCTGGCACTCGTCCCATTCGAAATCGTCGTCCGTTGCGCGCACCCACCGGAACGCTTCTTCGATCGTTCCTTCGGGCGTGCCGTCGTCGATCCACTTCGCTTCGAGGCGCATACGGACTTTTAGCGGCTCTTCTTCTCCGCTCGTGGCCATCTGATTGAAAACTTCGGGGATCGCATCCGTATCCACATCGTCTTCTTCCAACTCCGGGAAGCCAAGCAAGCAGTCGATGACCATCACGGTTTCCGACTCGAGCTTCTCGCCGTCCTTGGGCACATGGAAGTCGGATTTCCGGATCGTCCGTTGAGCGCTTGATGTACCGAACGTCTTTTGGATTGCGGCGAAAATCGCCGTCTTGCCGGACCCATTATTTCCGACGAATGCCGTAACAGCCTCTTCGAAGGTGAGCGTCACTCCCTCCGGCCCAAAGCATCGGAAGTTGTGGATAGTCAGCTGCTCTATTTTCATAAATTGCCCCTCGCCTTCGGTATCGACGCAAAATCTATACTCAGAAAGACAGCAGAGAAGAACTCGACAAGTTCAATTTAGAGGAGAAGGCTTGGAGCCCCGCACCTGCCAGCTGACCATTAGGTCCGCCTACTGCCGTCATGACTACGTCCAACACGAACGGGAGAGACGACGTGTGAACGCACATGTCGACATCACCCAGAACTGTCTTGCATCCCTTCGACGTCGGCTGGCATGATGGTGCCAACTCGCTCAATCTGATATGCAAGGCGAGGTTACGGCTCCACTTGTATATTCTTGTTAGTCTCTGGTAATAGGCTTCCATAAGAAATTAGAGCGCTTAATCTATTTTTCGGCAAATGTGTCGATGAAATTAAAAGGCTTCCGTTGCAAAGTGTCCTGCCAGCAATATCGGCAAATCAATTTGCCACCGTCATGTCGTTACGGCCAAACCTGATTTCCTGGTTTCTCGGTTCCGGGGCATCGGCAGCCTCGGGCATACCGACCGGCTACTCTATGATAACGGACTTCAAGGCGCGGATATTCTGCCGGGAGAACAACATATCGAGACGTGAGGTCGATACCGGCGATCCGGTATGGGTCCAACGCATTGCGAGTTTCTTCCGAACTACTTGCATCCTTCCACCCGAGGGTGACCCAACGGAATACGCGACTGCCTTCGAAGCGGTTTATCCGCACGAGCGGTTGCGCCGACAGTACATCGACGACGCCATTGCCAAGGGCACACCCGCCTTCGGTCATAGGGTACTCGGCAGCCTAATGGCGGCCCGGAAGACCGATTGCGTCTTCACGACAAATTTCGATTCCCTGATTGAGGAAGCGGCGCAGACGGCGAGCGCGCTCTTGCCGGCAAAACAGCAATCCCGGCCAACCGTTGCCGCACTCGATTCCGCCGACCGGGCGGTGAGGAGCCTGAAGGAATCCGATTGGCCGCTCGTCGCCAAGCTGCACGGCGACTATCAGTCCGAAGACATAAAGAACACCAATGCCGAATTGGCGGCCCAAGACGTTAGGATGCGGCACGTACTGATCGAAGCCTGCCAGCGCTTTGGCATGGTCTTCGTCGGCTATTCTGGCAGGGATGCTTCTGTTATGGAGGCGTTGACGTCTGTCCTGACGAAGACTCCGCCTTTTCCCAACGGCCTCTTCTGGGTGGCCCAGTCCGCGTCGAAGCTCCTGCCCGAAGTGACCCTTTTCCTCGAGAACGCGCGCTCCGCCGGCGTCGACGTCTCGGTGGTCGAGTGCAGGACGTTCGACGAACTGGCCGCCGACGTGATCAAGCAGGTCGATCTGCCCCCAGTGCTTCAAGACCACGTCATGGCGGGACGATCGGAGGCGAGGTTAATCCCCGTCAATCTACCTACGGCGGAGGCCAGGAGATTTCCGGTTCTGCGGCTTTCCGCATTACCTGTCGTAGCGGTCCCGCGCACCGCGAGGCGGATCATTCTCGAAAACGCGACGACTTCGCCCGCAGCGCGGACAATGGTCAAAGACGCCAAGAGCCGAGCTATCGTCGCCGCCAACGGTCGGGAGCTCGCGGCATTCGGCAATGATGCCGAAATACTGGCCGCGTTGCAGCCGCTCGGACCCAAGATCTCCGGCACGATCGAGTTGGATGCAGTTAACGAGAGTTGGGTTCGCGGGCTAATCTACGACGCGCTGGTCGAGGCGCTTTCTCGACACCGTCCCCTTCGGGCACGCCGCCAGCGCTCCGGGCATTCGCTGGTCATCATAGGGCCGCGTGAGGGCGAGGAACCGGGCAAAGTACAATGGCGCGACAGGGCCCTTTCGAGCTTGCGAAAGGCTTATGGTACATCCCTAACCGGCACCGTGCCGACGCTGGACTTCCCATTCCAGGAGGGTGTTTTCCTCAAGCTGGAATATGTCTCGGGGCAATGGTGGTGCGGCTTCGAGCCCCACACGTTCGTTGACATCCCCCGCGCACGCGAAACTGCCGCCGATAAAAGCGAAGCCACGGTCGCTTCCCCACTCGAAAAGCCGTTCGCGCGGCGAGGAGGCGACCCGGCGGGCGACTGGCGGCGGGAGCGCTGGGCCCAGCGATACAACGGGAATTGGGCCAGGATCATCGACGCTTGGGCACTACTGCTGACTGAAGGCGCCGACGGCAAGGTACGTGCCTTCGGTCTCGACCCGGGTTCGGGCATCGACGCGGAATTCCTTGTCTCGTCGATTACTGCCTGGAGCCGTCCCGGCAATCATCACGGCTACTTCGAGCGGAGCCGCTGATGGACAGCTCCCACCTACTATCGAAAATGCCGCCGTTCGCCTTGCTCGAGGAGCCGTTTCTCGTCTTTTCGCCGACCGACCAGACGCACGTCGACGTGCATCCCTTGCGGGGTCTTACGAAGTTCGGCCCTTACTCCAAAGACTCATTTGGGAAATATGCATCCAAGATAAGGATTGCCACCGTCGGGCCGGAGAGCGCCTTCAGGCAGCGCGGTGCCTTGATGGCGTCACTACGGGGCAGTCATAGTCCTACCGACCGGTCCGAATACGTTCCAGCCTATCCGGGTTTCGAGCGATTGTATCGCGTTGCACTAGAATCCGCCCCAGCCCAGGCGCACGTCAAGTGGCCGGATGAGCTCGATCAACTGCCGGGCGACGGACTGCCCCAGCAACGCCTGTCTGATGCAATGGACGCGGCGCTCCGTCGCCTAGATTCCGTCCGCAACGACTTCGACGTCGTTCTGGTCCATTTTCCCGATAATTGGCTTTCGGCTACCCATGGGCCATACTTCGATGCTCACGACACCCTCAAAGCCATGGGCGCACGCTACAACATCCCGACACAGGTGTTGAACGACAGGGCTTTCTCGTTCGCCCATAAGGCTTCCCTGGCTTGGCGCCTCTCGACGGCACTATACGTGAAGGCCGCGGGCATCCCGTGGAAGCTGGCACCTTTGAAGGGCGTGCCCGAGGACACCGCTTACATCGGGTTAGCCTATGCGTTGCGGGGTGACCAACGCGACGCCCACTATATTACCTGCTGTTCGCAGGTTTTCGACATGGACGGTGGCGGAATGCAATTCGTCGCTTTCGAGGCGCGAGATCCAATTGCCGATGTCGCGGAAGCACGGAGGAATCCGTACCTCAGCCGAGACGACATGCGCACGGTACTTGCCCGAAGCCTTGAACTCTATCAGGCCAGGAACGGCGGTGGCCTGCCCCGAAGGCTGATCATCCACAAGACCACGGCCTTCAAGCCGGATGAGATCGAGGGCGTCTTCGATGCCCTTGCTGGCATCCCGGAAGTGGAGTGCGTGGAAGTCGGTGGCGCGTCCGGATGGCGCGGTGTTTGGCTGATCGAATCCGGGCAACGAAGGCCACCGACCAAACCATCCGGCTATCCAGTGCCGCGGGGAACGGTCGTCATCAGATCCGGGAACTCCGCATTGGTTTGGGTGGCTGGAAATGCACCACAAGTTTCGAGCAAGTCGGATTATTTCCAAGGTGGAAAGAGCATCCCGAGGCCCTTGCAGATCGTTCGGCACGCCGGCCGCGGCTCGCTACACCTGACCGCGCACGAGGTATTGGCGTTGACCAAAATGGACTGGAACAACGACGCACTTTACGATCCGGTGCCGGTGACTATTCGGTATTCCCAGCGCTTGGCTAGAACCATAGCCAATGTTCCCGATCTGCCCGGCAAGGCCTATCCCTATCGCCTTTTCATGTGAGGCGCCGAGTCCGGCAACGGTCGCGTCTAGTAGCTGAGCACGTCCTTCGAAGTGCTTCCAGCATGTCTGCTCATTTGAGAGTTCTGCCGGAAGCTGCCAGTCCGGTATCGGCCCATTGCTGCCATCCCGTAGAACAGGCATCTGTGGCAGCTTGGTACGAATTCACGAATGGCTTTTCCACCGCGGCAACACAAGTCCATCGTAGGTAACCCGATCGATCTCAGCCTGCAGGCGCTCCAGCGAGATGCCGCGATCCATCACGCCGTCGCTCCGGCGCATTCGTCCATAGCTGCGGCCGACGCCGCCACCAGCATGGCCAGTGAACGCGTGGTGGACTTCCTCGGAAATTCCGGCCTCGCGGCAAGCTCGTTTGAAGGTATGCCGGAACGAGTGAAATGTTTTCGACGGGCTGTCGACGGCGTACTCCCCCAAGTAGCGGCCAAACCACTTCGACCACAATTTTGCTTTTGGTCCGATTGGTGAACTGAACTCGGCCCAAAGCGGATCATGAGCCTTTGCCTTCTTCGCTCGCTCAGCGACATAGTCGAGTAAACCAGCGGCGATGAGGTCGCGATGGATCGGCACCGACCGAGCCGAGCTCGTAGTCTTCAGGTTCTGGTCATCGCCGTCGTCATTGAAGTCGATGAAAGCAAAGCCGGTGCCACCGGTGCGAATGTCACCGAGCCTGAGCTGCGCTATCTCAGATCGCCGCGCGCCAGCGTAAAGTGCAATGACCGGGAACCAAAAAGCGGCTTCGCCTTTGCCGCCGAGTTGACGCTTCCCTTCGACGAAGACCGGTGAAGCAAATAGCTTGTTCAACTCTTCAACGCTGAACGGCTCGTAATGGCCCTTTTCCATCGCTGATACATCGAAGGTTACATAGAACGGATTGGACCACCCCGAGGCGGCATCGAAGTGTCCGTCCTTCTCAGCCTTGGTCAGAACGCCGGCGAGAAGATTCAGGCTCTTGTTGATGGTCTGAGCGTCCCTTGGCTCGTAGGCGGTGAGATCGTTCTTCAGCAATTCGGGCAACCACATCTTCGCCAGCTTGTGTGGCAGTCGCTTCGGCACGCGAGCGAGCGCGTCGCGAAATTCACGAGTGTGCGTTTTGGTGATCTTGCCGACGTCGAGGTCACCATGCAACTCGACGAACCTCTGCACGGCTCGCGTCGCTTCGTTGATTGACTCCTGACGTGGCTTCCGAGCCGACCGACTGTTCGACTGTGACCAGTTCGCTAGAGCGGTCGCTAGTGGCAGGGCTTTCGTCGTGGGGAGGTCAGGGGATGCGATCTCCTCTCCGTTCAGCCGCTCCGTAATAGCTTGCACGGCCTTCCTCTGTGCCTTGATGAACGAGAGCTCAAGCTGCCGCCAGGCGGGATCATCCGGGTGGAGCACTATCCCGGCGTCCTCGACCGACTTGTTGATGATCCGGTGGATCGCTTCACTGCCGCGCATTTTTGCAACTTCATCACGCGACAACTTGTCGAGCGAGGCTACGATTGCTCGATACGCCGCAATGTCACCGTCGGTCATCCCGGCTCCATCTGGCGAAAAGGCACCGGTGTCGAGGTCGAGCCCAAGACCCTTCCTGCGCAATGCCTCGTCGTTTCTCATCAACCTCGCGGTGTGAGCAGCTGCAAGCGCATCGATCGTAGCTGGCGCGATCTCGGTCGGCGGCCCGTCTGTAAGTGATTTCCTGGCAAGATCGACGAGACGGTGGGCTTCTTCGATCAAAGGAAGGGCGGCTCGTTCGGCTGTTCGCTGATCGTTGGTTCGCAGCGATTTGACCAGCTCGTTCTTAAATCGGCCAGACCTGCGGTTCACGCACCATTCGATTTCTTCCGGCCAAGGCATCGGGAACGGCCGGCCGGCTATGTCGTCAGGCAGAGCGAACCGGAATTCGAACCGGTTCGCGCGACGTTGGAGGTATTTCATGCGCGCCATTTTACACCCCGAATGTAGCACGCGAAAGTAGCACGCGTGCGGATCAGATAGCAGTAAAATCAACGCCTTAAGCGATTTCAAGCACTTGCTTGAAGAGTGGCGCGCCCGAAGAGATTCGAACTCCTGACCCCCAGATTCGTAGTCTGGTGCTCTATCCAGCTGAGCTACGGGCGCGCAACAGGCCATGCTTTACATAGCCCCGCTAACCGATCCTGACGACCGGCCGCGACAAGACGTGTTCCCTAGCGACTGAATTTCCGAAAAGCAAGCCAATCCGGCAAAAGTTTTGTCGCAGCTGCTTTCGACGGTGTCGATCAAGGTGTGCTGAGATTCAGCTAAAGTCCGGCTTCGGCTGAATATCAATACTGCTCAGGCCGGGCGGCGCAGGCCGTTGCGGGCCTGGTCGAGGCGGACCGGCTGGTCGGGGATGGTGACGGCGAAGGTGGTGCGTCCGCCGATCGATTCGACCAGCTCCACCGTGCCGCCATGGGCGCGGATCAGTTCGTGCGCGATGGCCAGGCCAAGGCCGGTGCCGCCGCTGCGGGCCGAGCCGCGAAACGCCGCGAACAGGTTTTCTCGAGCCTTCGCCGGCAGGCCGGGACCGGTGTCGGTGACAATGATGCGGCTTACGCTGCCCATGCGCTCGGCCGATACGGCGAGCCGGCGCACCAGCGCGCTCTCGGCGTCGGCCGCCATCGCCTGGACCGCGTTGCGACAGAGATTGGTGAGCACGCGAAACAGCTGGTCGGAATCGGCATCGACCTCGAAGGCGAGCTCGACGGCATTGACGAATTCGATGCCGCCCTCGATGTCGAGCAGGCCGTGGACGTCGTCGACCAGCTGGCGCAGCCGCAAGCGGCGGCGTGAGGGCGCCGGCTCCTGCGTGCGACCATAGTGGAGCACGCCTTCGGAATAGGAGACGGCTCGGTCGAGCGCGCGCAACAGCTTTGGCGCGAAGGCCTGCACCGTCGGGTCCTTGACCAGGCGCAAGCGGTCCGACATCAGCTGCGCCGAGGCCAGGATGTTGCGCATGTCGTGGTTGATCTTGGAGACGGCGAGGCCAAGGTCGGCAAGGTGCTTCTGCTCCGACAGCATCTTTTGCAGCCGTTCCTGCATCTGCGACAGTTCGCGCTCGGCAACGCCGATCTCGTCGGCGCGGGCGGCCGGGTGGATGATGCGCCCTGGATCGTCGGGCGCCTCGGAGAAGGACAGCATCGAGCGCGTCATGGTGCGGATCGGGCCGATCATGATCAGGTCGATCGCGGCATAGACCAGCATTGCGGTGAACAGCGAGATCAGCAGTGAGACGAAGGCGACGTTGCGCGAATAGCGCAGCATGGCGTTGCGCAGGGAATAGTCGGGCATGATCAGCTCGAATTCCTTGTCGCTGTCGCCGACCGGGCCGAACACCCGCAGCATGCGCTTGCCGCCGAAGAACAGCGTATCCAGCGCCCCGGTCATGCCCTTGATCATGCCGACATTGGCGATGTCGATGTGCTCGTCGACCTGCGGCGGCATCTCGGCCACCACCAGCAGGCGCGATACGCCGCCGTCGCGCACCGCGATCGCCTTGGCGCCGATTGCCATCAGCACGTCGTTCTGGGCGGCGCGGGAGAGCGAATTGGGCTCGCCCTGCACCAGCACGATCGACACCGCGGCAGCGGTGCTTAGCCGCTCCTTCAGCCAGGCCAGGCGGTAGCTGGCGATCCAGGGCAGGAAAATGAGGACTTCGGCCAGGAGCACGAAGACAATGGTGAGCAAGAGCAGCTTGGTCGACAGGCCGCGCGCCAAGGGCACTGAACGATTGGGCACCGAACGGCTCGCAACCGGGCGAACGGTCGCCGGGCTGGCATCGGCTGTCGCCGGGCCGCTCCCTTCATCCGCTGATGCAACTTCGCTCATTAAGGCCTGTCTTCACAAACGCTTGATCGGTTGAGATTAGGTGATTGCGGCTTTTTTGCCAATTTCATCCTTCGTTGGACGATGGTGCCAGCAATAAAGATAGCCTCGAACTGGGTGTTCGCGCCGCGACGAACGGGGTGTCGCGTCGTGACGAACTGGCAGTTCGCACTGCGACGAACTGGCGTTCGCGCTGCGACGAACTCATAGTTCGCGCTGGATTGACTCCCAAAACCCTTCTTTCTATAAGCCGCTCACGCTCGGGCCATTCGTCCCGGCGCGGTTTCGATCGCGCCAATGCCGGCCCGGCAAAGCTCCTGTTACACAGTGACAGAATCAAGAAGGGCCGCACCCCGCGGTATTAAAACAAATGAAGCGTACCTACCAACCGTCCAAACTCGTCCGCAAACGCCGGCACGGTTTCCGTGCTCGCATGGCCACCAAGGGTGGTCGCGGCGTCGTCGCAGCTCGCCGCAACCGCGGCCGCAAGCGGCTCAGCGCCTGAACGGAAGACGAGATCGTTGCCCGCAACCGGCAAGCCAGTGGGACCAAACCCCAAGCGGCTTCTGAAACGTGCGGAATTCCTGGCCGTCCGCCGCGGTGAAAAGCGGCGCGGGCGGCTTTTTCTCGTCGAAGTTCTCGACCGCAATGACGGCCTGCCGCCGCGCGTCGGCTTCACCGTCACCAAGAAGGTCGGCAATGCGGTTGTCCGCAACCGCGTCAGGCGGCGGCTGAAAGAAGCCGTGCGCACCCATGCCGCAAGTGACATGGCGCCCGGCAATGACTATGTCATCGTCGGGCGTGAAGACGTGCTCACCATTCCGTTCGGCCAGTTGAAGGCCGAACTCTCCCGCCGTCTCAGCGGAACACGATAGGCCAAGGGCTTTCGATGGAAAACAACCGGAACTTCTACATCACCATCGTCTTGTCGGTGCTGATCCTCGGGCTGTGGCAATATTTCTATGTGCTGCCGCGCAGCGAACAGCAGCGCGAGGCGGCCCGCATCGAAGAGCAGCGGGCGGCGGAGCAGAAGAAGGCGGCCGAGGCCGCCAACCCCGGCGGCACGCCGGCGCCCGCAGCGCCCGGCGCCATTCCAAACGCGCCCGGCACCTATGTTACGACGCCGGAAGGCCGCGCGCAGGAAGTGGCCAAGACGGCCCGCGTCAACATCGACACGCCGAGCCTGTCGGGCTCGATCAACCTCACCGGCGCCCGCCTCGACGACCTCAAGCTCAAGCACTATACCGAGACGGTCGACAAGACATCGCCGCAGATCCAGCTGCTCAATCCGCAGGCGCTGCCCACAGGCTATTATGCCGAGATCGGCTTTGTCGGCAGCGACACGACCGGCACGGTGCCGGGCCCGGAAACGGTCTGGAGCGTCGACGGCAATGCGACTCTGACGCCGGCGACGCCAGTGACGCTGACCTTCACCAACGACAAGGGCCTGACCTTCAAGCGCACGATCTCCGTCGACGGCGACTACATGTTCACCGTTTCCGATGCGGTGCAGAATTCAGGCTCGGCCCCGGTCACGCTGTCCAATTACGGCCGCGTCATCCGTTTCGACAAGCCAGCCATTGCCAGCTCCTATGTGCTGCATGAAGGCCTGATCGGCGTCACCGGCACGGAAGGCCTGCAGGAGCACAAATACGCCGACATCGAGAAGAACAAGCTGTATACGCCGAGCAAATCGACCGATGGCTGGCTTGGCATCACCGACAAATACTGGGCGGTCACCCTGGTGCCGACCGAGAAGCAGCCCTTCCAGCCGCACTATGCCTATTACGACAATGGCCGCCCGCGCTACCAGTCGGACTTCCTCACCGACCCGATCACCATTGCCGCCGGCCAGTCGGCGACGGTGGAGACCGAGATCTTCGCCGGCGCCAAGGAAGTCAACAAGATCAACGCCTACGCCCAGGACCGGCAGATCAGGCTGTTCGACCGGCTGATCGATTGGGGGTGGTTCATCTGGATCACCAAGCCGATGTTCTACCTGATCGACACGCTGTACAAATTCTTCGGCAATTTCGGCCTGGCCATCCTTGCCACCACGGTCGTCGTCAAAACCCTCTTCTTCCCGCTCGCCAACAAATCCTATGCGTCGATGGCGAACATGAAGAAGGTGCAGCCCAAGATGCTCGAGATCCGCGAGAAATACGCGGACGACAAGATGAAGCAGCAACAGGCGATGATGGAGCTGTACAAGACCGAGAAGATCAATCCGCTCGCCGGCTGCTGGCCGGTGGCGCTGCAGATCCCGGTGTTCTTCTCGCTCTACAAGGTGCTCTACATCACCATCGAGATGCGGCACGCGCCGTTCTTCGGCTGGATCCAGGATTTGGCCGCGCCCGATCCGACCTCGGTCTTCAACCTGTTCGGCCTGCTGCCCTTCGCGCCACCGGCATTCCTGCCGCATATGGGCGCCTGGGCGGTGGTCATGGGCATCACCATGTTCCTGCAGATGCGCATGAACCCGACGCCGCCGGATCCGACGCAGGCGCAGATCTTCACCTGGATGCCGGTGATCTTCACCTTCATGATGGGCAGCTTCCCGGCCGGCCTCGTCATCTACTGGGCCTGGAACAACACGCTGTCGATCCTGCAGCAGGGCGTGATCATGAAGCGCCAGGGCGCCAAGATCGAATTGTGGGACAATCTGACGGCATTGTTCCGAAAGAAACCCTCGCCGGCTGAATAGAAGGCGCTATTCCGGCAATCAAAGCCCCGGCTCGTCCGGGGTTTTTTTGGACGAGGCGCGCATCACGTTCCCGTGAGGCGCGAAACTTGCGGCGTGCAACCGGCGTGGCTGCTGCTTGTACCGCCAAGGCCGATCAACACCGATCAGCTCTAATCCGAAGACCGCTGTTTTTGATCCGTGACCCCGTCATGTCCATCGCGGGGATGCGGCGCGTGGAATGGGCATTCGCCTTTAAGTATTTGTTATCATTATCGTTTTTTACTCTGCACCGAAACTTTCCCGCAATCGCCGCGTAACTCTTCCCGACAATCGAATCAACAATTGTCGCACCAGAAGGGTTCTCCAATGGCAAAGTCCATCCTCAAGGCATTCTGCTTTTCCGCCGGCCTGGCTCTATCGGGCCTCGCAGCTACGACGGCCTATACGCTCGCCAATCCCGCCGTTGGCGGCGCTGCGATGCTGACCTCGAAGAACATCGTCGAGAACGCCCTCAACTCGCCGATCCACAAGACGCTGGTTGCCGCCGTCAAGGCCGCCGGCCTGGTCGACACGCTGGAAAGCGCGGGACCCTTCACGGTGTTTGCGCCAACCGATTCCGCCTTCAAGAAACTGCCGGCCGGCACCGTCGCCACGCTGGTGAAGCCCGAAAATAAGGACAAGCTGACCAAGATCCTGACCGCCCATGTCGTGGCCGGCAAGATCTCGGCCAAGGATATGATGACCAAGGCCAAGGCGATGGGTGGCAAGTATGAAATGAAGACCGTCAGCGGCGACACGCTGATCGCCGAGGTAAAAAAAGGCGCGCTTTATATCGTCGACGAATCCGGCGGCGCCGCCAAGGTAACGGTCGCCGACGTCGACCAGTCGAACGGCGTCATCCACGTCGTCAACAAGGTGCTGTTGCCGAAGTAACGGCTTTACGCAACGGGGAATGACGGCGGGCTGCGACGGGCTTTCTCGGTCTGCCTTCCCCACCTCACGAGGAGGTGCCAT
Organism: Mesorhizobium sp. C372A; assembly: GCF_030323245.1. Lineage (NCBI taxonomy): Bacteria > Pseudomonadati > Pseudomonadota > Alphaproteobacteria > Hyphomicrobiales > Phyllobacteriaceae > Mesorhizobium > Mesorhizobium sp. C372A. The sequence continues at coordinate 1,490,203 of NZ_CP100475.1, forward strand.
TCTTTTGAAGCCGTCTTCGACACCACCGGGGTCCTGCTTGTCCTTCGCAGGGCCCCGTTTTTTTTGTTTCAGGGCGCCTTAGCCGACGGCGGCGGTCGACCTGATCGTGATCTGCCGCGGCACGAACTGAACATCGAAGCCCAGCAGGGCTCGCTCATCGGGCGATTGGTGCTATAGGGCGGATCACGCCATCTCGAATGGCGGCTTTAATTTGCGCCACTCTCGACGGATCTCGCCATGGACGGACCCAACCCAGACATCAAACACCCGATCCCGATGCACACCCGCGTCGGCTTCCTCAAGCCCCTGGTCACCGCGCCGAATATCGAGATCGGCGAGTTCACCTACTATGACGATCCTGACGGACCGGACAAATTCGCCGAGCGGTGCGTGCTGCATCATTATCCCTTCATCGGCGACAAGCTGATCATCGGCAAGTTCTGCGCCATCGCCGAGGGCGCGCGCTTCATCATGAACGGCGCCAACCATGCCATGTCCGGCTTTTCCACCTATCCGTTCAACATTTTCGGCCATGGCTGGGAGCAAGGCTTCGACCCGAAGACGTGGTCGCAGGAACTGCGCGGCGACACGGTGGTCGGCAATGATGTATGGATCGGCATGGATGCGGTGATCATGCCCGGCGTGTCGGTCGGCAATGGCGCCATCGTGGCGGCGAAATCGGTGGTGACGCATGACGTGCCGGCCTATGCGATCGTCGCCGGCAATGCGGCAAAGGTGGTGAAGATGCGTTTCGACGACAGGACGGTCAGGCGGCTGCTTTCCGTGGCGTGGTGGAACTGGCCGGTGGACAAGATCGGCCGCAACCTCAACGCCATTCGGGGCGCCGATATTTCCAGGCTAGAGGCAGCGATTTGAACGCGCTGGGCAACACCGTCATCGGAACCGACCTGTTCACCAAGGGGTGGATCTTCATCCGCGGCGTGCCGGCGATGAAGTTCCTGCCGCCGGAGGGGCCGCCGGAGATCGCCTTTGCCGGCCGCTCCAATGTCGGCAAGTCGTCGCTGATCAATGCGCTGGTCGGCCATAACGGGCTGGCGCGCACCTCCAACACGCCGGGGCGCACGCAGGAGCTCAACTATTTCGTGCCGGGCGGGTTTTCCGGCGAAGGCACCGACTTGCCGCCAATGGCGCTGGTCGACATGCCGGGCTACGGCTATGCCAGCGCGCCGAAGGAAAAGGTGGACGATTGGACCAAGCTGGTCTTCGACTATCTCAAGGGCCGCGTGACGCTGAAGCGGGTCTATGTGCTGATCGATTCCCGCCATGGCATCAAAGCCAAGGACGACGAAGTGCTGTCGCTGCTCGACAAGGCGGCGGTGTCCTACCAGATCGTGCTGACCAAGACCGACAAGATCAAGGCCGCCGGCGTGCCGCAGCTGATCGAAGAGACATTACTGAAGATCAAGAAGCGGCCGGCGGCGTTTCCGTTCGTGCTCGCCACGTCGTCGGAAAAGGGCGAGGGTCTGGACGAACTGCGCGCGGCGATCGTGCTGGCGGCCAATGGCGGTTAAAAGCAACTCCGGGAAAAGTGTGAAGCGGTTTTCCGTCCGGAGTTGCGAAAAAAGACCTTTGGCTAACTAGGCCTTTGCCTTGGACTTCGCCTCGAGCGCGATCATCTGGTGGCTTTCTTCCTCGGCAAGCTTTTCAGTGCCGTAGGACTTCAGGAACAGGCTGACGCCCGACCGCACGATGTGGTCGATTTCATCCTGGCTCGGCGCCTTGGTGCGGTAGGCGAAGATGCACTGGCGAAACAGGCCGGCGAGGCACAGTTCGGTGAATTGATAGGCGGCAAGATCGACATCATCGATCTTGAGCAGGCCGCGTTCGATGGCTGCATTGAGGAACTTGACCACCTTGTCGTGGCCGCGTTTGGGGCCGCGTTCGTAAAACCGCGCGCCCATGTCGGGTATCCTGTCGGAGGCGCCGATCACGGTGCGTTGCGCCTGGATGACCTTGGCCGAGGTGATCTTCATCGACAGCACCTTGCCGAACTTCACCAGCGTCTGGCGCAGATCGTCGGCGCGGTCGAGCATGTCGTACATGTTCTTGAAGATGGTGCCGCGCTCTTCCTCGATCAGCGCCTCGAACAGCTCTTCCTTGTTGGCGAAGTAGACATAGATCGTGCCCTTGGAGACGCCGGCCTCGCGGGTAATGTCGTTCATCGACGCCGCTTCGAAGCCCTTGTCGATGAACACGCGCCGCGCGCCCTCAATGATCTGGCTGCGCTTGACCGGATCCTGGCCCGCCGCCGGGCGGCCGCGACGCGCACTATCCAGCACATCGCACCGATCATTTTCGACGTCGGGTAACGTGTCGGCCATTAAAGTCACACCTCGCGAAATAATTCGAACCGAGCGGTTCGATTGCTCTTGATATGGGCCTGCTTTAGCGCTATGTCAACGTTCGCATCGAACCGAACGGTTCAGTATAACACATTTTCCTTATGTAGCTACGGTAGCGAGATATCATGTCCTCGAACACGCCAACCACCGCCGAAGTCCGCCCCTTTCCCAACGCCAAGGTCTCGCCGGTTATCGAAGCGCCGGAAGCGCCCATCAAGCCTGCCGCCGAAGTTTTGGCCGAGGTGCCGGCCAAGAAGAAGCGGTCGGCTCGCTCGTTCATGCTGCCGATCATCGGCCTCGCTCTGCTCAGCGCCGGCGCCTGGTATAGCTATAATTACTGGACCGACGGCCGGTTCCTGATCTCGACCGACGACGCCTATGTCCAGGCCGACATGTCGTTCGTCTCGCCGAAGATTTCCGGCTATGTCGATCAAGTCAAGGTCTCGGAGAACCAGCAGGTCAAGGCCGGCGATCCGCTGCTGACGATCGACGACGGCGACTACAGAATAGCCGTTGCCCAGGCGGAGGCGCAGATCGCCACGCTGGCCAAGACGCTCGACCGTATCGACGCGCAGACCAAGGCGGCGCAAGCTTCGCTGCAACAGGCGCAGGCGCAGAAGGTCGCCGACCAGGCGGCAGCCGACAACGCCGCTCGCGCCCAGCAGCGCGCCGCGCAACTGGTCAAGACGCATGTCGGCACACAGGCGCAACTGGACGATGCCCAGACCGCTCTCGACCAGGCCAATGCAGCCCTCGTCGGCGCCGACGCGCAGATTGCAGCCGCACAGGCCAATATCGGCGTGTTCGAAGCGCAGCGCGCCGAATCGGCCAGCACGCTGGCTTCGCTGCGGCTGAACCGCGACAAGGCCGCGCGCGATCTTTCCTTCACCGTGCTCAAGGCGCCTTATGACGGCGTCGTCGGCAACCGCTCGGTCGAGCAGGGCGACCTCGTCAGCCCCGGCCAGAAGCTCGCCGTCGTGGTGCCGCTGGACAAGCTCTACATCGTTGCCAACTTCAAGGAGACGCAGCTGGCCAAGCTGGTGCCCGGTGAGAAGGTGCGGGTCTCGGTCGACGCCACGGACGGCCATGATTTCGAAGGCACGGTGTCGTCGCTGGCGCCGGCTTCGGGTGCGGTGTTCTCGCTGCTGCCGCCGGAAAATGCCACCGGCAACTTCACCAAGGTGGTGCAGCGCATCCCGGTTCGCATCGACGTGCCGGCCGATGTGCTGAAGGCAGGCAGGCTGCGCGCCGGCCTGAGCGTCGTCGTCGCCGTCGACAGCCGCACGGCTCCGGCTACGGCGAACTGAGCGAAAGCCGGGAGCAACGCCATGGCAACCGCAACCATAACTGCAGGAGCGGCGCCGGCGCCTGCCATGCCGGCGGTACCGACGACCATCTCGACGCGCCGCCTCATCGCCTTCCTGGCGATGGTGTTCGGCATGTTCATGGCGATCCTCGACATCCAGATCGTCTCAGCCTCGCTGGCCGAGATCCAGGCCGGCCTCAGCGCCAGTTCCGACGAAATCCCATGGGTGCAGACCGCCTATCTGATCGCCGAAGTGGTGATGATCCCGCTGTCGGGCTTCCTCAGCCGGATGCTGTCGACGCGCGTGCTGTTTGCAGGCGCCGCGGCCGGCTTCACGGCGGCCAGCGCGCTGGCCGCGACCGCCACCAACATCGACCAGATGATCGTCTACCGAGCCATCCAGGGCTTTATCGGCGGCGGCATGATCCCGAGCGTTTTCGCCGCCGCCTTCACCATCTTCCCGCCGTCGCGCCGCGCCATGGTGTCGCCGATGATCGGCCTGGTGGCGACGCTGGCGCCGACCATCGGCCCGACCGTCGGCGGCTATATCAGCCATGCCATGTCGTGGCACTGGCTGTTCCTCATCAATGTCATTCCAGGCATTCTGGTGACGGTCACGACTTGGACCCTGATCGATTTCGACAAGCCCAATCTCGGCCTGTTCAGCAAGTTCGACTGGTGGGGCCTTGCCGGCATGGCGGCGTTCCTCGGCTGCATGGAATATGTGCTCGAGGAAGGTCCGAACCATGACTGGCTGCAGGAACAGGCCGTGTTCATCTGCGCCATCATCATGGTTGTCGGTGCGGCGCTGTTCTTCTGGCGCGCCTTTACCGCCGAGGAGCCGATCGTCGATCTCAGGGCCTTCACCAACGTCAATTTCGCCTTCGGTTCGCTGTTCTCCTTCGTCATCGGCATCGGCCTGTACGGTCTGACCTATCTCTACCCAGTGTTCCTCGGACGCATCCGCGGCTACGATTCCTTGATGATCGGCGAAGCCCTGTTCGTCAGCGGCCTGGCGATGTTCGTCACCGCGCCGATTTCCGGCATCCTGTCGAGCAAGATGGATTTGCGCATCATGATGATGATCGGGCTGTTCGGTTTCGCTGCCGGCACATGGTGGATGACGCATCTGACCGCCGACTGGGATTTCTGGGAATTGCTGATCCCGCAGATCCTGCGCGGCAGCTCGATGATGCTGTGCATGGTGCCGATCAACAACATTGCGCTCGGCACCTTGCCGCCGGACCGGCTGAAGAACGCGTCGGGCCTGTTCAACCTGACCCGCAACCTCGGCGGTGCGGTCGGCCTTGCCGTCATCAACACCGTGCTGATCGATCGCAGCGCCTTCCACTACGCCAGGCTGGCCGAGCATGTGGAATGGGGCAGTGCGGCGGCGCAGACCAAGCTGCAGAACATGACGCTCGACTTCCAGCAGACTCCCGGCCTCGACGCCACCAAGGCGGCGATCTCCAAACTGTCGGGCATGGTCCAGCAGCAGGCGTCGCTGCTGTCGTTCATGGACGTGTTCACCATGCTGACCGTGCTGTTCGCGACCATGGCGGTCTTCACCCTGGTCATCGCCAAGCCGGCGCCGCCCGCGGGCAGCGGTGGCGGAGGCCATTGAGCGCGCCGGACCCCCGCCTGGCGCCCTCATGTGTGACCCCGGAAATCACCCCCGATTTCCGGGGTCACGCTTAAGCATCGATCGTTATCAAGCTCCTTGGTCGAACACCCGGCGCGCTATGCTGCGGCAGGCGCCCCAAACCATTTGGTCAGCGAGTCGGTTAGCCCGGCTGCTTCAGGGCCGCCGACCCAGGCCACATAACCGTCAGGCCGGACCAGCACTGCGCATGGGGCTTCGACTGCCCCCAGCACCGGAAGCTCCCAGACGCCATCGTAGCTGGCGTCGACAGACCGAACCCGATCAGCCCACGGGCGGATGTCCAAAGCGCCGGGTTTTTCAAAGTTGAGCAGCAGCGGCCGGGCGTCGTGCAGCAGGGCAAAGACCCGCGCCGGCCCAGCAGCGGTGACGAGGTCGAGATCAGGCATGCGACGTCCCAGCAGCGGATGCCCTTCGCCAAGATCGTAGTGAATGTCCAGGCCGGACATCATCCCGGCAAAACGCTTGCGCGGCTCTTCCATGGCGAGCAGTTCGGCCATTGTATCGCGCAACGCTTTGGTACGCTCGTCTTCGCGACGGAGCGCGACTGACGCCATGGTGTTTTTCAATACGCGCGCGGCAACCGGGTGGCGTTCTGCCTGATAGGTGTCGAGCAGGCTTTCCGGCGCGGTATTTGTGACCACCTGGGCGAGCTTCCAGCCCAGATTGACCGCGTCGTGCACACCGGTCTGCAGACCCTGTCCGCCGTCCGGCGGATGGACATGCGCGGCGTCGCCGGCGAGCAGCACCCGCCCCTTGCGATATGAGGCTGCCTGCCGGGTCATGTCGGTGAAGCGGGCCAGCGATGTTGGATTGTGGACGCCGTAATCGGTACCGTAGACGGCAATGAGCGCCTCGCTGAGCTCATGCAACGTGGGCACGCCGCCGGCCCCGACCTCGCGTTCGGTCACCAGCACCCGCACCGTACCGTCTTCCAGTCTGCTGAGGCCGTGAATTCCGATGGCATCGCGGTGGATACCCCATTGCGGCTCTTCCGTTACCTCGACCTCGGCGATCAAATTGCTGGTTGTCGGCTCGGAACCGGGGAACTCGATGCCCGCCGCCTTGCGCACGAGGCTTCTGCCGCCGTCGCAGCCGACAAGATAATCGGCACGAAGCGACCCGCCATCGCTCAGTGCGACATCGACGCCGCCGCCATCCTGCACGAAGCCTGTCACCTCGCGGCCACGGTAGACCGTGACGCCAAGTTCATCGACCCAGCAGGCAAGGATGCGCTCTATGTGCTTTTGCCACAGCGCCAGCCCGTAATTGTGGCGGGTGGGGAAGTCGCTGATATCAAGCGAAACGCCGGCGAAGCCTGCGACCTGTGCGGTCTGGCCTTGCGACAGGAACCGATCGGCAATGCCGCGCTGGTCGAAGATCTCGATGGTGCGCGAATGCAGGCCGCCCGAGCGCGCGCCGGCGAGATCCTGGTTCTCGCGCCGCTCGACGATGGCGACATCGATGCCGTCCAGGGAAAGCTCGCCGGCCAGCATCAACCCGGTCGGGCCGCCGCCGGCGATCACCACGGAATGGGATATTCGCGGCCGGTCCGCATCAACACCGTCGGTCGATTTGGCGGTCGATTTGGGCTCGCCGTCGCGAGCCCGTGCTTTGGTTGGTTGCATAGATTCTGGCCCTCTCGTTAGGGCTGCGGAAACTACGCATAAAAAACCGTCTGCCAATTCTTGAAGTTGACTGTTTTCGCCCCATTTCAAGAGATAGGAGGCGGTCGTCACGCCGGCTCCAAATCCCCACCCCGCTAAAAGACGCCGAACGGTCAGGCAGTTGCCGGCTTGAAGCTGAGCGCAACGCCGTTGATGCAGTGGCGCAGGCCGGTCGGCGCCGGGCCATCGTCGAAGACATGGCCGAGATGACCGCCGCAGCGGCGGCAATGAACCTCGGTGCGGGTCATGCCCAGCGAACGGTCCTCGGTCTTGCCGACGGCGTTGGCAATCTCTTGCCAGAAGCTCGGCCAGCCGGTGCCGGAATCGAACTTGGTCTCCGAGGAATAGACCGGCAGGTCGCAGCCGGCGCAGGCGAAAATGCCCTTGCGGTGCTCGTTGAGCAGCGGGCTGGTGCCGGGATACTCGGTGCCTTCCTTGCGCAGCACGTTGAAGGCTTCATCCGACAGGATGGCGTGCCACTCGGCGTCGGTCTTGGTGACCTCGAAGGTTTCAGCAGCTCTGGCGGGTTGGGGTCCGCCCATGCGCAGCGTTGCCACCGCGGCGGCAAATGCGGCAACGGCGACGCCACTCAAAAGCAAGTCGCGACGGTTCATGACAGAAATCCTCCTGCGGGTTGTTTTGCCAGATTTGGCCGCCACTGGAAAATCAAAAGCCGGTGACGGTTGCCCTGCAAACGAACGCTCCACACCGGCTCCGCGCTTGTTGCGGACGGGATGGAGCGCTCGGTCGTTTGCTCGGCCCACGGGGGCGGGGCCGCGCAATCTGCAGGAGCTTACCGCCTGTTCGTCGGCGGCAGGGCTTTGTTACATCTTCGGCAGCAGGACCTTGTCGATGACGTGGATGACGCCGTTCGACTGCTCGACATCGGCGATCGTCACATTGGCGACATTGCCGTTCTCGTCGGTCACGGTGACCTTGCCGCCGTCAGCCTTGAGCGACAGCTCGCAGCCGCCGACCGTCTTGACCTTATGGGTGCCGCCATCGGCCTTGGCCATCGAGGCGACATCGGCGCCCATCGCTTTAGCGCCGATGACATGGCAGGTCAGGATCTTGGTGAGCTTGTCCTTGTTCTCGGGCTTGAGCAGCGTCTCGACCGTGCCAGCCGGAAGCGCGGCGAAGGCCTCATTGGTCGGCGCGAAGACGGTGAACGGGCCTGCGCCCTGCAGCGTCTCGACCAGGCCGGCAGCCTTGACGGCGGCGACCAGCGTGGTGTGGTCCTTCGAATTGACGGCGTTCTCGACGATGTTCTTGTTGGCGTACATGGCGGCGCCGCCAACCATCGGATTCTCGGCATAGGCGATTGTGGCGAGGGCGGAGCCGGCAATGGTACCGGCGAGCAAAAGGGTGGCGATTCTACGCATAGTGTTCGAACTCCTCGGGGTTATTGTTTCCTCTTTCGGAACATGAGGAGATACGAAATAGAACTGCCTGAGTTTCCGCGCGCCGGGAAAAATTTCCTTTATTTTGTCGACGAATTAATCTCCGGAGATCGAACCTCTAATCTCCAGCAGCGTATCCAAAACGAAAACAGCGGAAGATGTACTTCCGCTGTCTTCATTGTGACGTCATGGTTTTACGATTTATCAGATGCCCTTCAGGTCGCCCGCGGCAACGACCGGTCCGGTCGGCTGTCCGGTCGTCGAACCGCCCGTCGGCTCGACGCTGACGGCAAGCACGGCGCCTTGCGCCAGCTTCTGCTGCACTGCCGGGGTAACCGGAATGTGCGTGACCTGGCCGGCGGGAATGACACCCATCGAGACCGGCGCATTCTTGCCTTCGATCATCCACAGTTCGAAGTCCTTGCCGGCGGCGCGTTCGCCCGAAACCAGCGACAGGCCAACATCGCGGCGGGAAGCGTCGTAGACGACGAGGTATTTGACATCGCTGCCTTCGGCAGCCAGCGAGGCGACGAGGCGCTCCTGCGGCACGACGACCGGCGACCTGACGTAAGGCACGGCGACATAGAGCACCAGGGCCGCGAGAGCCGCTGCGGTGAGGCCGCGCCAGAAGCTAAGGCTGGACCACAGGCTGCCGCTCGGGGCCGTCGTCGACGCCGCGGTGGAGGAGAACAGCCGGCGATCGATAGCCGGCTTGATGGTGGCCGGCGGCTCTACCTCAGCATAAGCGGCAGCGATCGGCGAGAGGTTCACTTCCCAGGAATCGACGAGACGGGCAAAGCCGGTCTCCGCGTCGATGCGTCCGGAGGCTATCTGGCGCTCATCCGCCGGCAGCACGCCGAGAACGTATTCGGCTGCGAGCAGGTCGTCGCCTCCACGTTCCGGTCCATTTTCTTCTGCCAGGGTCATCTTTCCAGACATTCTCTAAGTTTCAACAGGCTGCGGCGCAGCCATGTCCGCATCGTGTTGAGCGGAACCTTGTGACGTTCCGCGAGCTCGGCGTAACTTTCGCCGTTCAAATACGCACCCCGAACGGCTTGCGCCCGGTCTTGTTCCAACTCTTCAAGGCACTGATAGATGCGCTCGGATTCACCGCCCGCAACAACCATAGCCTCTGGCCCGGGACCGGGGTCAGCCACGTCGAGCGCGGCATCGATATCGGCAGCAGGCTTGCGTCGCGACCGGATGCGATCAATCGCATGATTGCGTGCTATGGCCACCAGCCAGGAGATTGGGCTGAGATCAGAAACAGCGAAACGATCCGCCTTCGTCCACACTTTGACGAAGACCTCTTGCAGCGCTTCTTCCGCATCTCCGCGATCCTTCAATACACGAAGGCACACGCCGAAAAGTTTCGCACTGGTTTGCCGGTAAAGCAGATCGAACGCAGTCCGATCCTTCATCGAGGTCCGGACAATCAGGGTGGAGATATCCTGCGGCGTCATACGGACAAGCTAAGCGATCACAATTTATTTGCAAAGGCAGAAATGTTGTTGTCCACGCAATCGATGTCCGCGCCCGATCGCCAGTAATCGCCGGTCGGTTGCCAAGGAAATCGGCTGTCGTTAGCCTCCCGCAGATAGGGGAACAGCAATGTCGGCCGAACGGATGCTGTGGGAGAACGATGCGACCGGCTTGGCAGAGCTGTTGCACAGAGGCGAGATCTCGCCGCCGGACGTTGTCGATGCTGCGATCGCGCGCGCCGAGGCAACCCGATCATTGCGCATCCGCCGCTTGCCTGCGCGCCATGGACCCGAAGGGGGCCGACGAGCTCATCGAAACCTGCTCGAAAAATTGCATCTGACCCGTGCCTTGGAGATCAGATCCCTGTTTGGGCGATTGATGGACAAGAGCCTGTGGTTCACCACTGGCCGGCGATCCAGAATGGCCTGCCGCTCGACATCCAGGCCGTCGGCCGCCCCGGCGACGAGCAGACGGTTTTGTCGCTCGCCGCGCACATGGAGAAGATTTCCGGGTGGCTGACGCGGCGGGCGCCGCTCAAGGTGCCGGCCTGATCCGGCAGATTTCATCATCGTGATAGCAAAGCTGTTTGCGGCCTGGGCCAATTCCCGCTAAGACGCCGCCGTCCTTACCCACATCCAGGGAACCATGCCGATGACGGAGATCACCGCCACCGCCGAAATGCAGGCCGCCCTGCTCTCGCGGGCCCTGCCCTATATGCAGCGCTACGAGCACAAGACGGTGGTGGTGAAATATGGCGGTCATGCCATGGGCGATATCGAGCTCGGCAAGGCTTTCGCCCGTGACATCGCGCTGCTGAAGCAGTCCGGCGTCAACCCGATCGTCGTCCATGGCGGCGGGCCGCAGATCGGCGCCATGCTGGCCAAGATGGGCATCGAATCCAAGTTCGAAGGCGGACTGCGCGTCACGGATCAGAAGACGGTCGAAATCGTCGAGATGGTGCTGGCCGGTTCGATCAACAAGGAGATCGTCGCGCTGATCAACGCCGAGGGCGAATGGGCGATCGGCCTGTGCGGCAAGGACGGCAACATGGTGTTCGCCGAAAAGGCGCGCAAGACCATGATCGACCCGGATTCCAACATCGAGCGTGTGCTCGATCTCGGTTTCGTCGGCGAACCGGTCGAAGTCGACCGCACCCTGCTCGACCTGCTGGCGCGCTCCGAAATGATCCCGGTGCTGGCGCCGGTGGCGCCCGGCCGCGATGGCCATACCTACAACATCAATGCCGACACCTTCGCCGGCGCCATCGCCGGCGCCTGCCAGGCGACGCGCCTTTTGTTCCTGACCGACGTGCCCGGCGTGCTCGACAAGAACAAGAAGCTGATCGACGAGCTGACGGTGGCCGAAGCCAAGGCGCTGATCAAGGACGGCACGGTGTCGGGCGGCATGATCCCCAAAGTCGAGACCTGCATCGAGGCGATCGAGCGCGGCGTCGAAGGCGTCGTCATCCTCAACGGCAAGACGCCGCATGCGGTGCTTCTGGAACTGTTCACCGAACACGGCGCCGGCACGCTAATCGTGCCCTGATCGGCAACTGGCTTGGCGGCCAGTTGGTCGGCTGGCAGCCCTTAGGCAGGCTGGGGCAGGCGCGCGATGACCTTTATCTCGAAGTCGAAGCCGGCTAACCAGTTGACGCCGACCGCCGTCCAATTGGTGTAGGGCGGTTCACCGAACACCTTCAGCCGAACGGCATCGATCACGGGCCATTGCGTTGCCGGATCGGTGTGGAAGGTGGTCACGTCGACTATATCGTCGAACGTGGCGCCCGCTGCTTTCAGCACTGCCGCGAGATTGTCGAAGGCAAGCTGGACCTGCTTTTCGAAGACAGGTTCGGGCGACCCGTCCTCGCGGCTGCCGACCTGGCCCGAGACAAACAAAAGATCGCCCGATCGGATTGCAGCAGAATAGCGATTGATCTCGTAGAGAGCCTGCCTGCCGGCAGGAAAGATCGCGTCACGTTTGGTCATTTTCACTCCATTGTCCGGGGCACTCACATACGTCCCGTATGCATGAGGTGGGTACATACGCCGTGTATGTCAATACGCATACGGTACGTATCTATGAATGGCAGCGAGCCGGTCAGGTGCCGGCCGAGATCGCGACAGCCGCTTCGGCCGGCTTGCGCGACGGGCGCATGACGAGCATGGATTCCTCATCGGCATCCTGCGGAGCGCCCCAGAACTCAGCCAGCGTCGGACCATCCTTGAGGCGGCGGTCGCGGGCCAGGAAACCCCAGACCTCGCGGAACCACACGCGGCGGCCCATTTGGGTGTACCAGCGCATCGAATGGCGCTGTTCGGGATCGGGGTGGAAGAGAATGCGCGCCAGCGCCTTCGGCCGCGACTGCACCGCGACCTCGATCAGCTTGACCGAGAAGAACAGCATCCACGGTTTCAGCCGGGTCATCTGCAGGACCTGGTGCTTGTAGTCCCACAGCCGGGCATCCGTCTGGATCACCTTGCGGTCCTTGGCGATGCGGAAGAACGGCGTCCAGCGGTGCGGCGTGACATAGAGCGCCTGGATCTGGTCGGGGTCGTAGGCAAGCAGCTGGCGAAAGCCGCGCCACAGATCGCGAAAGGTCTCATCCTCGAACCCCGCCACCCAGGTCGCCATGGACAGTATGCCATGCTGGCGGAGCAGCCGGATCGCCTCGCGGTCGGATGAGGTGCTGCCGCCCTTGCGGATCAGTTGAAGCGTCTGCTGGTCGGTGTTTTCCATGCCGAGCAGCCAGCGGATGACGCCGGCCTTGCGATAGAGGTGCAGGATGTCGGCATCGCGCACGATGTCGTCGGCCCGGGTCGAGCCGACGATCAGCACCGGCACGTTCTCGGCGATCAGCGCATCGAGAAAGGCGCGCCAAACCTTCTTCGATACGGTCGGGTTTTCGTCGGCGAGGTTGATCAGTTCGACGCCGTGCTGGCGGTGCAGCCAGGCAATCTCCTGCGCAAATTTTTTGGGGTCGCGGTGCCGCCAGCGGGTCCAGAAACCGCGCTGGCCGCAATAGTTGCACAGATGCGGGCAGCCCCGCGAAAACTGCATGACCACGGCGCGCTTGCCGCCCCAATAGCTGTAGCGGCGGTGATCGATCAGCTCCCAGCTGACGCGGTACTCGTCCAGATTGGCAGTGGTCCCGGCCGGCCGCGTCGCGAAGGGGCGGCCGAGATCGTCGCGATAGGCGATACCCGCGACATCGCCCAGCGGCCGGCGATTGTCCAGTGCCACGACCAGGGCAAGGATGGTTGCCTCGCCCTCGCCGCGCACGATGAAGTCGAAGACATCGCTCGCCGCCAATATGTCGCGCCAGTGATAGGTCGGGAACACGCCGCCATAGATCACCAGCGTCGCCGGCTCGAGCGCCTTGACCATGCGGGCGATCGCGAGCGCGGTGGGATGCGCCGAGGTCGAGCCGGAGTGGCCGATCAGGATGCAATCGGGCTGGCCGCTGAGCGCATCGCGCACCAGAGTTTCCAACGGCATCGGCCCGAATTCGGCATCGACCAGCCGGACTTTATGGCCGGCGTCGATAAGCGGGCCGCCCAGTGCCAGCAGGCCGAGCGGTGGCAGATGGTCATCGGGCACGCGGCTGCCGATGGCTGTGTGCGGCGGATTGATCAGCACGATGTTCATGACGGACCTTTGAGCGACGGTCCGCATGGCGTAGCCGGCGTTTCAGTTTCGCAGTTGGGCTCCGTTCAGCAGTTTGCGTGCAGCTTTTCCGCAGAAATGGCGGTGCGTGTCCTACCGCCTGAGGTGGGCGAGCGGCACGTGGCCCGGGCCCTTGATGTTCTGCAGCACCAGCTGGGTGTGAACGTCGCGCACGCCGGCAAGGCGCATCAGGCGGTGCATGACGAAGGCGTTGAGTTCGTCGACCGACGGCACCATGACGTGCAGCAGGAAATCGTGGTCGCCGGTCATCGTCCAGCATGACGACACTTCGTCCATGCGTTGCACGGCGGCGATGAAGGTTTCGGGCGAACCGTCGCTGTGGCTGGTGAGCCGCACCTGGATGAACACCTCGACCATCAGGCCGACGGCGCGGCGGTTGAGCACGGCGGCAAAGCCCTTGATGATGCCGGCCTCCTGCAGCGCCTCGAAGCGGCGGGCGCAAGGCGTCGTCGACAGGCCGATCTCCTGCGCCAGTTCGGACACGGGCTTGCGTCCATCGCGCTGAAGCACATCCAGCATCTTGATCTCGAAATCGTCGAACTGAGGCATTTTCACTCTCTTTCAGCTTCTGCTTGGTGATTTTTACCTCAAATCATGGACCCAAGCCATCATCAAAGCTGAATTGCCTCGCCGGCCGCCGCTAGACTCTGCGGACAGATTCAAGTGTCACGATCAGGGGAGAAGAACCATGACGACGATGAGCGTTGCCGAATATGCCCGTGATTGCGCGGCGCAAGGCCTGCGTGGCGACTATTCAGTGTGCCGTTCCGATTTCACCGTGGCGCAGGGCTATGATTACAGCGCCGACGAACAGGCGGTGTGGCGCACGCTGTGCGACCGGCAGACCAAGCTGACGCAGAAGCTGGCGCACCATTCCTATCTCGATGGCGTCGCCGCACTCGGCCTGCTCGACAAGATCCCGGATTTCGGCGCGGTCTCAGACAGGCTGCGCAAGCTGACCGGCTGGGAAATCGTCGCCGTGCCTGGCCTCATCCCGGCCGCGCCCTTCTTCGACCATCTCGCCAACCGGCGCTTTCCGGTGACCAACTGGCTGCGCACCAAGGACGAGCTCGACTACATCGTCGAACCCGACATGTTCCACGACTTCTTCGGCCATGTGCCCATCCTGACACAGCCGGTGTTTGCCGACTTCATGCAGATGTATGGCGAAAAGGCCGAGAGCGTGATTGCGCTGGGCGGTGACGAGATGATCACCCGGCTCTACTGGTACACCGCCGAATACGGGCTGATACAGGAGGAGGGCCAGAAGCTGAAAGCTTTCGGCGCCGGGCTGATGTCGTCGTTCACCGAATTGCAGTTCGCCGTCGCGAGCCCGGACGCGCACCACGTGCCCTTCGACCTCGAAACGGTAATGCGCACCGGTTACGAGATCGACAAGTTCCAGCGCGCTTATTTCGTGCTGCCGTCCTTCGACGTGCTGCGCGATGCGTTCCGGACCGCCGATTTCAAGGCGATCGTTGCCCGCCGCAAGGGGCAGCCGACCCTGGATCCAGCGACGGTTTAGCAAATCCTGAAGGGTTTGCGCGGCACCTATCCCCACCCTTAATCCTCCCCACAAGGGGGAGGGAGATCTCGTTGGCGCTGATTTCCGAGGGTTTCGACACCAAGGCATGGGTAGCGCCGGTAGAAATCCTGTCGCGCCGTTCGCTTTTTTGACAATCAGACGGTGATGACTTCGTCACACCGGGGGGATGACTTCGTCACACCGTGATTACTTTGGTCAGATGGTCGCCTAGCCGGCAGGCAAGTGCGGTGATCGTCGTCGTCGGGTTGCATTCGCCCGACGTGCAGAATACCGAGGAACCGCCGACATAGAGATTGTCCATGCCGTGCACCTTGCAGTTGGCGTCGACCACGCTCTTGGTGACATCGGTGCCCATGCGCGTGCCGCCCATATGATGGTGGCCGGCCAGTTCCTCATCCGTCGGGTAGTCCTCGCCATTGGTCAGCCAGTCCATGATGCGGACGCGGCCGAGGTCCTTCTCGATCAGCGTCGTTCCGAACAGCTTGAGCCCCTCGAGGATGGTGCGGCGCTCCAACGGCGACTTCTTCCAGTGCAGCTCGATGCGCGGCACGCCGGCACGGTCGACATCGGTCTTCGACAATTCGATATGGTTCGAGGCCAGCGGCGCCTGTTCCCAGGCGACGTAGAGCTGGGCGGCGCAGCGCAGGTTCTGGCTGAGCTGGTAGGCGATCCATTCGGCGGCCTCGGGCGCGGTGCAGGCGAGGTCGGCAATCAGGCTCTTGACGCCGGCATAGGGCGTCTCGATCAGGCGTATGCCGAAATTCATGATCTGCAGCCGCTCCATGGCGGCGAGCGTCGGCGAGAAGAACGCCTCGTTGACGGCATCAACCTCGAACTCCCTGTAATCGGCCAGGATGGCATTGCCGCCCTCGAAGGTCGGGTGCTCCATCCAGTAGCGGCCAAGTGCCGTGGCGTTCGGCACCACGCCGCCATTCGAGCGCTGGTTCGACCATAGAAGCAGCCGCGAATTCTCCAGCCCGCCGGCGCAGACGATGAAATAATCGGCGCTGAAGGCGCCGGCATCCTTGCCGTTCGACCACAGCCTGGCGCCGGTCACTCGTTTGCCGTCCCCGGCAAGTTCGGTGGCATAGGTGTTGAGCACGAGCGCTATGTTCTTGCTCTTGTCGAGCTCGTCGGAGAATTTCTCGCCAAAGCGCACGGCCGGGCTCTTGATCAGCTGCACCCAGCGTATGTCGTCTGAAATCGGCACATCGGGCTTGAAGTCGGGAAGCTCGAGTATGTCGTGCACCTCGGACAGATAGGGCTCGATGTCGGTCCGGGCGATTGGCCAGCCGGTGTCCGGCGCCCATGCCTTGGGCTCAAAGTCCTGCTTGTCGAGCACGCGGCACCAGCCGGCCCAGTGGTTCGACGACCCGCCCATGAAGCGCAGCCGGGTGATGTCGAGATCGAAATATTGATCGCCGACCGTGGAGCCGCGGTAGAAATCCTGCGACTCGTCGCTGAATTCGCGTGCGCCGGCCTCCAGCACCACGACCGGAATGCCGGCGGCGCCGAGCTTTCTGGCAATGGTGGTGCCGGCCGGCCCGGAGCCGAGAATGCAGACCTTGGGCTTGAAATCCGAGGCTCGAAACGCCTCATAGCTGTCGAAGATCATGCCAGGTCGCTCCGCTTCAGGATCCAGCCATTGACCACGACGATCTCGTCGGGATCGGACGGGGGCGGTCGCTGTCAGGCTGCTTGCGAAAAAGCTGTAGCGCCGGCATCGCAATCAGCGCCTGCACGATGGTGCGGCGCGATATTTTCCTGATGAAGAAACTCATGACACGTCTCTGGATGGGGGCTTCGATCCACGCATGGCGTTCCCTGAACGGCACACGTACCGGCCAGACATGCCATTCCCGTGCCAAGCCTTGCCTATAAACGAGTTACAACCCGGTAAACGGCGCAGTTGCGTGGAAACAATGTTGGCGATCCGTTAACAGCCCCACCACCAACACCTCAGGCAGCTTCGGAAATATCCCGGTCTAGGATCGACAAATTGCGGCCGCGGTGCTTCGCCTCGTAGAGCCGGCGGTCGGCGGCGCGCATCAGGTCCGAGACATCGGCATCTTGCGCACAGGTGATGCCGCCGATCGAGACGGTCAGCGGCACCGTGCGCTCGTCGACCGGACGAAAGCGGACCAGCTCGACTTCACGGCGGATGCGCTCGGCCACGCGCCGGGCTTCGGCTTCCGTAGCGCCGACCAGGAAGGCGCCGAACTCCTCACCGCCAATGCGGCCGAGCACGTCGCCGCTGCGGACGCCGCGCTCGATGGCGCTGGCGATCAACACCAGTGCGTCATCGCCGGTCAGATGGCCGAAACTGTCGTTGATCGCCTTGAAATGGTCGGCGTCGATGATCAGCAGCGCGCCGCGATCGGATTTGCGCCGCGAGCCGTCCAACGCGGCAAAGAAGCTCTCGCGGTTGAGCATGCCGGTCATGTCGTCGCGGCTCGCCTTCGCCGACAGGCGCCGATGCGCGGCGGCGAGCTGGGCATGCGCGCGGGCGAGATCGCGATGCGCGTTTTTCAGTCGGTCGCTCTGCCAGAAGGTGCTGGCGCAGGCGATCCAGGCGAGCGCCAGCGGGCACACCGTCGATGTCAGCCAGACAGTGCGGTCGACCGGAAAACCCATGGCGGGAACGATGATCAGCGTCAGCAAAAGCGAGATGGCTACCGAGCCGAATGCGACCGCGGCGGACTTTAAGACTATGCGACTCATCGCTGGCTCCCACTGAACCGTCTCTGTGCCAGCAAGCCCTGAAGGCCACCTTTCCGTGATGGCTAAAATTTGAATGGTGAGCCCATTTTTTACAACTCTAGATGCACATAGGTTGTGGATAAGCTCTACATCAGAAAGGGGTTCGAACGGCAGATATTTCATGCCATAAGGACGCCATGACCACGCTGCCCGATCCCGCCCGCTTCGCCCATGTCACCGACTGGGTGTTCGACCTCGACAACACGCTTTATCCGCACCATTCGAATCTGTTTTCGCAGATCGACGTCAAGATGACGGCCTATGTCGGAGAACTGCTCACGCTACCGCGCGAGGAAGCGCGCAAGCTGCAGAAGGAACTCTATCTCGAATATGGCACGACGCTGAACGGGCTGATGACGCGCCACGGCATCGACCCCGACGATTTTCTCGAAAAGGTGCACGACATCGACTATTCGTGGCTGGTGCCGGATCCGGTGCTGGGCACCGCCATCCGCCAGCTGCCCGGCCGCAAGTTCATCTTCACCAATGGCGACCGCAGGCACGCCGAGCGCACCGCGCGCCAGCTCGGCATACTCGACCATTTCGACGACATTTTCGATATCGTCGCCGCCGGGCTGACGCCGAAGCCGTCGCGGCAGACCTATGAGAAGTTTGCCGAACTGCACGCCGTCACCGGACACAATGCGGTGATGTTCGAGGATCTCGCCCGCAACCTGGAGGTGCCGAAATCACTGGGCATGACCACGGTGCTGGTGGTGCCGCGCAATTTCGAGCCGACCTTTGCCGAGATCTGGGAACGCGATCCGGCCAATGAGGACGACGTCGATTTCGTCACCGACGATCTCGCGACGTTTCTGACGGGGATAGTGGAGGGGGTAGAGGAATTGAGGAGCTGAAGAATTGAAGAACTGGTGAAAGGGAGACCGATCCGGACCTCCTTTTCCTCAATTCTTCAGTTCTTCAATTCCCGGTTCCCCTACTCCCCCAACTTGTAGAAGCGGCTGATGATCCCCCAGGCCTCGTCGGCGGTGTCGACAAAGTCGATGATATCCTGGTCGCCGGGCGTGATGGTGCCTTGTTCGGCCAGGAAATCGAGGTCGATCGCGCGCTGCCAGAACGCCTTGCCGAACAGGATCACCGGCACGCGTTCCATGCGGCCGGTCTGGATCAGCGTCAGCGTCTCGAAGAACTCGTCCATGGTGCCGAAGCCGCCCGGAAACACCGCGACGGCCTTGGCGCGCATCACGAAATGCATCTTGCGGATGGCGAAATAGTGGAAGTTGAAGCACAGCTCCGGGGTCACATAGGCGTTCGGCGCCTGCTCGTGCGGCAGGACGATGTTGAGGCCGATCGACGGCGCGCCGACATCGTCGGCGCCGCGATTTCCCGCCTCCATCACGCCTGGGCCGCCACCGGTGACGACGACGAATTCGCGGTAGTAGGACGTGGCCGATTGCTGTGAGCAGAGGCGGGCGAATTTGCGCGCCTCCTCGTAGTATTTGCTGTTTTCCTCGAGGTTTTTCTTCTGCGTCTCGTTCTTGGCGGCCCAGGCCTCGCCGCCGGGCTCGGGAATACGCGCGCCGCCGAACAGGATGACCGTCGAGCGGATGCCGCGCTCGGCAAGGATCATTTCGGGTTTCAAGAGCTCAAGCTGCAAGCGCACAGCGCGCAACTCCCGGCGCGTCATGAAGTCGGGATCGTTCCAGGCCAGCCGGTAGGTTTCGGCGCGAGTCTGCGGCGTGTCGGGAACGCTTTTCGAGCGCTCCAGATCCTCGTCCGAATGCGGCAGCGGCGTCCATCCCGCCTTTTCCATAGGAGTCATATGCTTTCTACCCGTCCCAACAGTTCACTTGCGCCGTTCCATGGCGCACGCGCGATTGACCCCCAATACGCCTTAACATAGGGTCCGCGCGACTTTCAAAACAAGGTTAAGGCCGTCGGCCTTAACAGCGTGGTAACGGAGCGAATTCATGTCGAAGCCTGACCTGGCCAGCCTCGAAAAGACCATCGAGAAGGCCTTCGAGGAGCGCGACACGATTTCGACCGCGACCCGCGGCGAAACGCGCGACGCCATCCAGTCCTCACTTGACCTGCTCGACCGTGGCACCGTGCGCGTCGCCGAGCGCCAGGCCGATGGCAAATGGCATGTCAACCAATGGCTGAAGAAGGCGGTGCTGCTCTCCTTCCGGCTCTATCCGATGGAGATCATCAAGGGCGGCCCCGGCCAGGCAGTCTGGTGGGACAAGGTGGCGTCGAAGTTCGACGGCTGGAGCGCGGTCGATTTCGAGAAGGCAGGCTTCCGCGCCGTGCCGTCTTCGATCGTGCGCCGCTCGGCCTATGTCGCGCCGGGCGCGGTGCTGATGCCGTCCTTCGTCAATGTCGGCGCCTATGTCGATAGCGGCACCATGGTCGACACCTGGGCCTCGGTCGGCTCCTGCGCCCAGATCGGCAAGAATGTGCACCTCTCGGGCGGCGTCGGCATCGGCGGGGTGCTGGAGCCGATGCAGGCCGGCCCGACCATCATCGAGGACAATTGCTTCATCGGCGCGCGCTCCGAAGTGGTCGAGGGCTGCATCGTGCGCGAAGGCTCGGTGCTCGGAATGGGTGTGTTCATCGGCCAGTCGACCAAGATCGTCGACCGCGCCACCGGCGAAGTGTTTTATGGCGAGGTGCCGCCTAATTCGGTCGTCGTCGCCGGCTCGATGCCGGGCAAGGCCTTTCCGAACAACGAGCCGGGCCCTGGCCTCTACTGCGCCGTCATCGTCAAGCGCGTCGATGCCAAGACCCGGTCGAAAACCTCGATCAACGAACTGCTGCGTGATTGATCCTGTCCGAGCAACCAGAGCGCTCCAGATTGCCCAACACACCACCACTTCCCTGGCTTTTCTTCAGCCTCTCAGGGCGCGTCAGCCCAAGTGCCTACGTGCTCGCCGGGCTGCTGCTGGTGCTTGCACAGTTTTTCCCGCTCTACCAGTTGTCGAGACTGGAACCCGGCACCGCAACCAGCCAGAACTGGGCACTTGTGTTCTGGGTCGTTTTGCTGATCTCGACATGGTCGAGCTTTGCGGTAACCGCAAAGCGGTTTCATGATTTCGGCAAGCCGACTTATTACGCGTTGGTCTCTCTTATCATCGGCCCCATTCTTCTCATCGTTCTAGCGTGTTTCCGCGGTGACCCCGGTCCGAACCGCTACGGCAAACGCAGCAACGCGCCGGCTGAACCATGAGCGCCGACCGGATATCTCGCCATGCGCTACCGCACGCTTGATCCGAAACTGATCATCGACACCGCCGAGCGGCTGGAAGAGCGCGTCGCCGAGCGTTTTCCCGATGCCGGCCTGCGCGGCGTCGCCGCCGAACTGGTGTCGCTGTCGCGCGACCTGGCCAAGGCGGCGCAGGCGCTGGAAGCGCCGATCTGGTGGCTGCGCGGCGCCATCGTCGCCGCTGTTGCCGCCGGCGCGCTGATCTTCCTGTTCGTCGGCACCATCCTGCCGCTCATCCATATCTCGCAGGCCGACGATGCGGTGCAGTCGGTGCAAGGCATCGAAGCCACGATCAACATGATGATCCTTGCCGTGCTCGGCCTGCTGGCGCTGATCCGCACCGAGGAGCGCATCAAGCGCAAGCGGGTGTTTCGCCAGCTGCATGGGTTGAGATCGCTGATCCATGTCATCGACATGCACCAGCTGACCAAGGATCCGGCAGCATTGTCCGCCAATTTCAGGCCGACCGCGCATTCGCCGGCTCGCATCACCAATGCCGCCGACCTGGCGCGCTACCTCGACTATTGCTCGGAAATGCTGTCGATCACCGGCAAGATCGCGGCGCTGTTTGCGCAGTCCGTCAATGACGATGTGGTCATCGACGGCGTCAACGACGTCGAGAACCTGGCGTCCAACCTGTCGCGCAAGATCTGGCAGAAGATCACGCTGATCGAGAACCACCCGGCGGCGCAGCCCGTGCCGGCGCCAGGCCCGGCGAGCAAAGCGCCGGCTCCGAGGCGCGCACCAAAGCTGTGACGCGGGGCCCACGCGCCTGTTTTCGGGCTATGCGGGCCAAGGCCCGAGGCTCGCGGCAAGTAGACTATCCAGTGACGGCTTCCGGCGTCAGCCCGGGTGAGCCGCGCTTTTCCCGCTCGGCCTGCCGCACCAGCACGGTGACCCGCTTCAGCAGAGGCGCCGGCGTGCCGGCCTTTTCGGCGAGGTTCAGGACGGCCCCCTGCAGGTCACCGATCTCGGTCGGCCGACCACGCTGGAGGTCGTCCCACATCGACGAGCGCGCCTGCGGGTCGATGGCGAGCATGCGGCGGGCGACCAGCCGGAACAGCCAGTCCGGCAGCCGGAGCAGTTTCGGCAGCAGGACGGGATGCAAGCCGCCGATTCGTGCCGGCGCGATATGTAACGCCTTCATCGCCGTCAGGGCCTCGTCGATCTGACCGGCCAGGATTCGCCGCCAGCGGCGGTCGGCAAGTTCGCTCGCCAGCGGCAGGCCGGACAAGGCGACAAGCGCGTTGTTGAGGTTGATCAGCAGCTTGCCCCACTGAACGGCTTTCATGTCGGGATGGGTTTCCACGCCAAGCCCTTCGACATCGAGAAGGCCGGCAAGGCCGGTCACGCCATCTTCGATCATGACCTTGCCGTCGCTGGCGCGATGCACGTGAAGCGGCAAATTGCCTATGGCCGACTGGACGACATTGAACGGCACCATGCCGGCGAGCACAGTCCGTCCACCGAGCCCGGCGCGTAACCGGTCGGCATTGCCGACGCCGTTCTGCAGGCTGACCACCACGACATCGCCGCGCGCATGTCCGGCAACAAGCGACGCCATCTCCTCGGTAGCGCCGTTCTTGACCGTCACCAGCACCACGTCGGCACTGGCGAGGGCAGCGGCGGGATCGGTGGTGACGGACTCCGGCCGGATGGATCGGTCGCGACCATCGAGATCGGTGATGCGCAGGCCACCGTCCAGCAAGGCTGTCGCGATGCCTGGCCGCGCCAAAAACACCACCTTGCGTCCGGCCAGCGCCAGGCAACCGCCGACATAGCAGCCGATGCTGCCGGCGCCGGCAATGACGATGGTCTTTTCGGCGTTGGCCATGCGATTATCTCGTGTTGGCCTGCACTATACGACAGGAAAACCATAATGTCGGCGGCAGGATCGGTCATCATCTCTGGCCGTGACAGGCCTTTCGCTTTCGACTATCGCTTTGCCCATGAAACTGCCGACCGATCCCGCCGCCAACCTCGCGACCCTCATACGCTGCGCCTCCGTAACGCCCGCCGAGGGCGGCGCGCTGGCTGCCCTGGAAGGCATGCTGAAGCCGCTCGGCTTTTCCGTCGAACGCCCTGTGTTTTCCGAACACGGCACCCCCGACATCGAGAACCTCTACGCGCGTCGCTCCGGCAACGGGCCGCATCTGATGTTTGCCGGCCATACCGACGTGGTGCCGGCGGGCGACGAGGCGTCGTGGACGCATCCGCCCTTCGCCGCCGAGATCGCCAGGGGCGAGATGTATGGCCGCGGCGCCGTCGACATGAAGGGCGGCATCGCCTGTTTCATCGCCGCCGTGGCGCGCCATGTCGAGAAAAAGGGTGGTCCGAAAGGCTCGGTCTCGCTGCTGATTACCGGCGACGAGGAGGGGCCGGCGATCAACGGGACGACAAAACTGCTCGACTGGGCGGCGGCCAAGGGCGAGAGATGGGACGCCGCGATCGTTGGCGAGCCGACCAATCCGGACACGCTCGGCGACATGATCAAGATCGGCCGGCGTGGCTCGATGTCGGGCAGTGTCACGGTCAACGGCCGCCAGGGCCATGTCGCCTATCCATTGCTCGCCGACAATCCGGTGCGCGGCCTGATCAGCCTGGTCGACGCCTTGCTGTCGCCCGTCTTCGACAAGGGCACGAAGGATTTTCAGCCGACCAATCTGGAAGTGACCTCGATCGATGTCGGCAACCCGGCGACCAATGTTATTCCGGCCAAGGCGACAGCCACCTTCAACATCCGCTTCAACGACACATGGACTGCCGAGACGGTGCAGGCCGAGATCCATAACCGCCTCGACCAGGCGGCGAAGCGCAAGAAATACCGGACCGGCAAGACGCCGGTCGACTACGAGCTGATCTGGCGCGACCGGCCGAGCCATGTCTTCCTGACGCGCGACGACAAGCTGATCGAGACGCTGCGCGGCTCGATCAAGGCGACGGTCGGCAAGGAGCCGGCGCTGTCCACCTCGGGCGGAACCTCGGATGCGCGTTTCATCAAGGACTATTGCCCGGTGGTCGAGTTCGGCCTGGTCGGCAAGACCATGCACATGGTCGACGAGCGCGTCGCACTGGCCGACCTCGAGACGCTGACCCAAATCTACCAGCGCTTCATCGATGACTGGTTCGAGCAGGGCTGATCATGCTTTCGGTTGACGAGACCTCTTCATCGCTTAACGGCGCCTGGCGGCTGATGCTCGGAAAGGCCGACGGCTTGCGGCTGCTCGACCTTTCGGCGGACGGCTTCTGGAATTCCTTCTTCGCCATCGTCGTCGCCGCGCCGGCGATGATCGTCGGCTGGGTCGGCACGGCCAACGAGATCGGCGATCCCAATGCGTTCGCCGGTCGGCTGGGCATGTTGGTTCGCCTGGCGACCGTCGACCTCGGCTCGTGGCTGCTGCCCCTGTTTGTGCTTGCCCTGGTCGCATCGCGCGCCGGCATCGGCGACCGCTTCGTCCACTATGTCGTCGCGAGCAACTGGGCGTCGGCGATCACCGCCTGGATGCTGCTGCCTTCAGCGTTGATCAGGCTTTTCCTGCCGTCCGGCAACCCGGTTGCCGAATTGGTGTGGCTGGTTCTGGTGGTGCTGTCGCTGGTACTCACCTGGCGGATGACCAACGCCGCGATCGGCAAGGGCGCGGCTGTCGGCAGCGCCGTGTTCGCAGGCATGTTGGTGGTGTCTCTGGCCGTCTTGTTCGGCCTGGTGGCGCTGCTCGGCATCACGGTGCCGACCGCCGCTCCGGCCTAGAACTTTTCCGGATAGTCTACACCGACGAGAAAAAGCCCGTCGGGCGGCGCCACCTGGCCGCAGGCGGCGCGGTCTTGCGCCGCGAGCGCGGCCTTGAGGTCGGCGGCGGTCCAGCCGCCGTCGCCGACGCGTTTCAGCGAACCGACCATGGAGCGCACCTGGTTGTGCAGGAAAGAGCGCGCCGAGGCCCTGACTTCGATCAGGTCGCCCTGGCGGCTTACATCGAGCCGCTCCAGCGTCCGCACCGGACTGTTGGCCTGGCATTGCGTCGAGCGGAAGGTGGTAAAGTCATGTCGGCCGAGCAGGACTTTCGCCGCTTCGTGCATGGCGTCCGCATCGAGCCGCTTCGGCACCCACCAGACCTTGCCCTTTTCCATCGCTGCAGGCGCGCGCCGGTTGAGGATGCGGTAGAGATAATGGCGTCCGGTGGCCGAGAAACGGGCGTCGAACTCATTGGGGACAACCGTGGCCTGCAGGATGGCGATGCGCGCGCCTGCCGCCTGCAGGTGCGCGTTGACGGCGTCGCGCACCTTGTCGTTTGGCCATGCCTTGGCGAGGTCGACATGCGCCACCTGGGCGGTCGCATGCACGCCGGCGTCGGTGCGGCCGGCGGCGCGTATCCGCACCGCCTCACCGCAGAATTTCTCGATCGCCTGCTCTATCGCATGCTGCACCGAAGGCTGATCCGCTTGGTGTTGCCAGCCGGCGAAGAGGCTGCCGTCATATTCGATATCGAGACGAAAACGCGGCATACACCCTTCGTTCAGGCGGCGAGTGCGGTAAAGGCCTGGGCGTAGACCAGTTTGCCTTTTTCGGGTGCGTCACCCCAGGCCAGCGCCTGCAGCGCTTCGCCCTGATATTCGCTCTCGAACATTTCGGCCCGCGCATGATTGTAGCCGAAGCGGCCATAATAGGCCGGATCGCCCAACACAACGGCGAGCGTCTCGCCGCCATCCCTGAGGCGGATATGCGCCTCGCGGATCAGCGCACCGCCAATGCCCGAGCCGTGGAACGAAGGTTCCACCGCCAACGGCGCCAGCGCCACGGCTGCAAACTGCTTGCCGCCGTTCTGAACGAACAGCCTGGAAAACAGGATGTGGCCGACCACCTGGCCGTCTTCTTCCGCCACCAGTTCGACAACGGCGTCGCCGCCGGTGACCAGAGCGTCGACCAGCCCGGCCTCCGCCTGCTGGCCGAATGCGTGTTCCTCGACGAGGCGTATAGCCTCGCGGTCCCGCGGCGTCGCGCCGCGTATCGACATCATGCTCATGAGAACTTCATTCCCTTTTCGATCTTGGCCCCGCGCAGAAACTCCTGCGCGGCAGCAGGCTTTCCGCCCGCCCGTTGAACTTCGACCAGCCTGACCGCGCCCGACCCGCAGGCGACCGTCAGCCGGTCATCGAGAATTCCTCCCGACTCGCCCATGCTTTCAGAAAGCGTACCTTCAGAAAGGGTCGAGCGAAGCAGTTTCAGCCGTTCCGTGCGGCCGCCGATGTCGGCCTCGCACCAGGCGCCCGGGAATGGCGACAGGCCGCGAATGTGATTGTGGACCTCCGCAGCCGGGCGCGTCCAGTCCACACGTGTCTCCGACTTATCGATTTTCCTGGCGTAGGTCACCCTGTCAGCCGCCTGCAAAGTCGATGCCAGGGTATTTGTCTCCAATCGGGACAGCGCTTCCACCATCAGCGTGGCAGCAATACTCATCAAGCGGTCGTGCAGATCGCCGGCGGTCATGTCGGGCTCTATGGCGCATTTTTCAACCAGTGCCACCGGACCGGTGTCCAGGCCCTCTTCCATGCGCATCACCATCATGCCGGTTTCGACGTCGCCGGCCATAATGGCGCGCTGGATGGGAGCTGCACCACGCCAACGCGGCAAAAGCGAGGCGTGGCCGTTGAGGCAGCCGAGGCGCGGAGCCTCCAAAATACCCTTCGGCAACAGCAAACCATACGCGACGACGACCGCGACATCGGCACGCAACGCATAGAAAGCAGCTTGCTCGGCCTCGCCCTTCAGCGACAGCGGCGTGCGCACTTCGATGCCCAGCCGCTCAGCCTCGCGCTGCACCGGCGACGGTGTCAGCTCCAGCCCGCGGCGGCCCGCGGCGCGCGGCGGCTGGGTGTAGACGGCTGCTATCTCGTGCCCGGCCTCGGCAATCGCGCGCAGCACCGGCACCGAAAACTCCGGCGTGCCCATGAAGATGACGCGAAGCGGCATTTTTCGTCCAGTATCCTGTTCTGCGCGCGGCAGTCCGCTCAAGCGTCTGCTTCAAACGGGTTTACGATCTTGAGGTCAAGCTCTTCGAAGTCCTTAATATTGCGCGTCGCCAGCATAGCGTCGTGCGACAGGCAGATGGCAGCGATCATGGCATCGGAAAGGCTGATCGGCCGGCCGATAGTTTCCCGCATTGCCCGGAGCTTGCCCGCCAGACGGGGAATGGGACCGGCAAATTCGACGACACGTCCCGAAAACTGCTTCGAAACCAGGTGGTCAAGTGCACGGACGTGGCGGTCCGAGCCGGTCTTGTTGAGAAACCTTTCGGCTCCAAAGGACTGCTCCATGACAACAGGACCGCAGAGATAGAGGTCGAGCAGGTCCTGTCTGCGAAACCACTTAGCGACGTTTGGATCGGGCGCGGGCCGGCTCGCTTCCGAGACGACATTGGTATCGAGGATTATCACTCGAAATTCTCAATGGTGCGGCCAAAGTCGCGTTTCCGTTCCGCTTCGATCTCATCCATCATCTGCGCAAATTCGTCGCTGATTGCATTTTCCGAGGCGAAGGCAGCGCGAATCGCATCCCAAGCCGTGAGTCCAGGCTCGGCCTTGCCTTCTTTTTCCGCAACCATGCCTTTTCGCAATAAATCGATCGCCTTGATCGAGAGGCTTTGGCCGCCCTTGCGTGCCGCATGCTCGATTTCACGCTTCAACGGCTCGGGAATATCTCTGATCAACATATCGCCCATCTGAGTCTCCAGTCTGATATCAATGATATCACGCTAGGAAGCGTCTCTCAATAGGGGCGGGTCGAGACGGGATTTTGTGCGAGTCGCCGAAAGCAGGGCCTATCCCACCAGCTTGCCCGGCGCCTTGTCCTTGGCGAGCTTCTTGAACTTCTTGACCACCATGTCGCGCTTCAGCTTCGAGATGTGGTCGATGAACAGCACACCGTTGAGATGGTCGATCTCGTGCTGCAGGCAAGTCGCCATCAGGCCTTCGGCCTCGATCTCCTGCAGCTTGCCGTCGCGGTCGAGATATTTCACGCGCACCGAGGCGGGACGCTCGACCTCGGCGTAATAGTCCGGGATCGACAGGCAGCCTTCCTCGTAGACCGAGCGGGCGTCGGCGCTTTCGAGGATTTCGGGATTGATGAAGACATGCGGCGCCGGCGGCTCGTCTTCCTTGGCGAGGTCGATGACCAGCATGCGCAGCGGCTCGCCGATCTGGATTGCGGCCAAACCGATGCCCGGCGCATCATACATCGTCGCCAGCATGTCGTCGGCCAGTTTGCGCAAAGGCGCGTCGACGCGTTCGACTGGTTTGGAAACCTGGCGCAGGATGGGATCGGGAAGGATGATGAGCGGCTTGATCGACATGGCGCCTCACCTAAAACGTCGCAGGAGAAGCGTCAACCGGTGCGAATCGGTCTCGTTCACGTTTTGATCTGTGCCAGGTCTGCGAATCGGCTATGCTGGCGGGATGAACGACCTGAGCACCATCCTTTCCGAACCCGTTGCCCGGCTTGGCGCCACGACGATCACGCTCGGCCATGCACTGGCCCTCGGCGCGCTGGTGTTTCTCGGCCTGTTCCTGGCGCTTGTCGTGGCGCTGTGGCGATCGGCCAAGGCGCGCACCATCGCCGCGGCGGAAGCCGCCGACCACGCCCGCGACGCCGAGGCGCGGATGGCCGGCATTTTGCAAAGCCAGGCCGAGATGCAGGGCCGCATGGGCGCCATCGCCGACGTGTTCGGCGCAAGGCAGGCCGAACTCAACCAGTCGATCGGCCAGCGCCTCGAAGCCATGACCGGCAGGCTCGGTCAAACCATGACCGAACAGACCAAATCGACGCATGAGAGCCTCGCCAAACTGCAGGAACGGCTGGCGGTCATCGACACCGCGCAAGGCAACATTCAGTCGCTGGCCGGCCAGGTCGTGCAATTGCAGGCGATCCTGTGCAACAAGCAGACGCGCGGCGCCTTCGGCCAGTCGCGCATGGAGGCGATCGTCGCCGACGGCCTTCCGATGGGCGCCTACGAGTTCCAGGCAACGCTGTCAAACGGCAGCCGTCCCGACTGCCTGGTCAGGATGCCGAACGGTGCGCCGCAGCTTGCCATCGACGCCAAGTTTCCGCTGGAAGCCTGGAACGCCATCCGCGCCGCCGATGGCGCCGAACAACAGAAGATCGCGGCCCAGGCTTTCCGCCGCGACATCGAAATTCACGTCCGCGATATCTCGGAAAAATACCTGATCCAGGGCGAGACGCAGGACACCGCCTTCATGTTCGTGCCGTCGGAATCGGTGTTCGCCGAAATCCACGAGAATTTCGACGCCGTGGTCCAGAAGGCGCACCGGGCGCGTGTCATCATCGTCTCACCGTCGCTTTTGATGCTGTCGATCCAGGTCATCCAGGCCATCCTCAAGGACGCCCGCATGCGCGAACAGGCGCATCTGATCCAGGGCGAGGTGATCCGGCTGATGGAAGACGTCGCGCGCGTCGACGAACGCGTGCGCCGGTTGCAGACGCATTTTGGCCAGTCGGCCAAGGATATCGACGAGATACTGGTGTCGACGTCGAAGGTGACCAAGCGCGGCCAAAAGATCGAAGCGCTGGAGTTTGGAGAAAACGAAGCCGAAGTGCGCGGTGGCGGACCCGCCAAGGCCGAAGCCGGAGTGCGGGTGGCGGATTCCAAGACGGGGCAGCTCAGGCTACGTGTCGTCGAAGGCGACGATTAAAGCGCGTCGCGCTGAACGGATTCATACGACGCGCTTTAAAAGTCTTTGTTTTGATGCATGTCGTTGTCCCAGAACCGCGGCACACTTCTGGGCGCCATGCATTAGACCGTAGCCACGATCACGTGCGCCTGGATCTTGGCCGCAACCTCGCCGCTGCCGTGTCTGGCTGCAATCACGGACGCGGCGTGATCGGTTGCGGCTTCCAGTTTTCCTCTAGCCTCGATTTCGTTGCGAAGCGGAGTTCCCTGGCAATAGGCAACCGCCGGAAGGCGCGGCGAGGAGGCACGGCTTTGTTCGGCCCTCGTGTCGATCACCACACGGGAGAAACCTGCGGCTTCCAACTCGCCGCGGATCAATGCAATGTCATTGTAGCCGTGCGGCGTGCGGGCGAGAAAGCGGGGCGGATCGTTCGGAAAAATCTCCGCAAGAGCATTCGTCACATCATTGGCGAATACATTCTCTTCAATGCGATCCCACACGTTGAACAGGAAATGGCCGCCGGTCTTCAGGACCCGCTTTGCTTCGCGATAGCCGGCGGCTCGGTCGGGAAAGAACATCGCGCCGAACTGACAGCAAACGAGATCGAAAGCCGCATCTTCGAACGGCAGCGCCAGAGCATCCGCCTGACGCCATTGTATGCGACTGTCGGGAGCTTGTCGCGAGGCCGCGTAGTCGAGCATAGGCTGGTTGAGGTCGGTCACGACATAGCTTGCGCCAGGGGACAGTTTTGGCGCCAATGCGCGGGTAACAACGCCGGTGCCGGCGGCGACTTCCAGGACGGCGCCGGGCGACAAGGACGCTGCCCGTCGTGCCAAATCCGCGGCGAACGGCTCGAAGATCAGCGGCACCATGTAGCGGTCGTAGTTTTCCGGAATCGAGCCGGCAAACACTTTGTCCGTTTCCGACATTGCTATCCCCCGCCATCCGTTTGATGGCTAGCCTAGCACATTATTGGCTGGTTTGGGCCGCGTTTAACCGGGAGGCAGGTGCTACTGCGCCTCTACGATGCTTACGCCCTCGAATTCCGGAAGCCAGTGCAGGGCCGATCGGTGCCATTTCTGTTGGGTCGGAACGAGATCCTCGCGTTGCCGCGCGGTCCCCGCCCTGATCCCATAGACCTTCGGCCCGTCGCCAACCGACGTTGCGTAAAGATGCGAACCGCAGTCGCCGCAGAACGCCTGGGCACGCTTGGCGCCGCTCGATCCCGTCTTGATATAGACCTTCGGTGTGCCCTTGGTGATCCTGTAATGATCCTCAGGCGCGGGAACAGTGACACGAAAGGCGGTGCCGGTCAGTTGCTGGCAGTCGGTGCAATGACAGATAGAGGTCTTTTCCGGGTCGACGTCTGCTTCATAAGTTATGGCGCCGCAATGGCACCCACCATCGATTTTCATGGTTGATTCTCCGAAATCCGTCGGGTGATCTTAGCGGGACCAGGCGATGGGGCCAACGGTGCACTGCTGGTCCAGAACTAGTCCGACGCCGCCTCGACCTGCTTGCGCCGGTGCTCCCACGTTCCGGTCGTCTGCGGCTTGACGAACAGTCTGGTGATCTCCGGCATTTCTTTTTTCAAGAGCGCCTCGATGCGCTCGACACAGGCTTCGATCTCAGGCGCCGTCAGATGGTCCTCGAATTCGATGCTCAGCCCAGCGACGATCTGTTGCGGGCCGAGATGGACGGTGAGAACGCCGTTGGCCCGCTGCACCGCCGGATCCTGCTGGGCGATGGCCAGCACCTTGGCCTGCACTTCCGCCGAGGCCGGCTCACCGATGAGCAATCCCTTGCTTTCGCGCGCCAGAAAGATGGCGGTGGCGCCGAGGATCATCGCGATGCCGATCGAGGCGACGCCGTCGAGTTCGGGCATGTCGAGGAGTTCGGCCGCCAATATGCCGGCGAAGGCGACGAAGAGACCGAGCAGGGCGGCGCTGTCCTCGAACAGGATCGTGTAGACGCTCGGATCCTTGCTCGATTGCACGGCCTGCAGCCAGCCTTGCTTGCCCTTCTGCTGGCGGAACTCCTTCAGCGCCACGTACCAGGAGCTGCCCTCGAACAGCATCGAGAGGCCAAGCACGATGTAGTTGATTTTGGGATTGGCGACCGGCTCAGGCGCCATGATGTGGACGACGCCTTCATAGAAGGACACGCCGGCGCCGAGCGCAAAGACGAGCAGGGCGACAATGAAGCTCCAGAAATACAGCTCGCGGCCATGGCCGAGCGGATGCGTGCGGTCCGGCGGACGGGCGGCGCGGTGCATGCCGTAGAGCAGCAGCCCGCCATTGCCGGTATCCACCAGCGAGTGCACGCCTTCCGACAGCATCGCCGAGCTGCCGGTGAAGAAGGCGGCGACGAATTTGGTCACAGCAATAGCTAAATTACCGGCGAGCGCCGCGTAGATGACCGTCTTCGACCCGCCATGCGCTGCCATGCTGTCCCTCCAAGGCGCCCAATGTAACGGCCTGCCGCCGAGCTCCACAGGCATCACAACGCACGAATCGCCTGGTCGTTCAGGTTGAAGGCCAGCTTGCGGAAAGACGCCCCTATTCGATGATCTCGTCCGTCCACACCTTGAAACCAGCCAGCGTGCCCGGTCCGAAGATGTGGGTCAGCGGCACGTCGGCGGCGTCGCGACCCGACGCGATCAGGATGCGGCCGATGCGTGGCGAATTGTTGCGCGGGTCAAAGACATGCCAGCGGCCACCGAGATAGACCTCCATCCAGGCTGCGAAATCCATGCTCGCCCAAGGTTTGGGCAGGCCGATGTCGCTGATGTAGCCGGTGCAGTAGCGGGTCGGGATGTTTAGCGCACGGCAGAAGGTGACGGCGAGGTGGGCAAAGTCACGGCAGACGCCGCTTTGCTGGCGATAGGCTTCCGCCGCGGTGCGGGTCGGCCGCGCATTGCCGTAGCTGAAGACGATGTGGTTGTGGACGAAATCACAGACCGCCTGGACGCGGGCAATACCGAGCGGAGTGTGCCCGAACAGCCGCCATGCTTCGCTGGCCAGCAGATCGCTCTCGCAAAAGCGGCTCGGCAACAGGAAGAGCAATGTGTCCGACGGCAGATCGCGCACCTCGTGCTGCCAGGCCATCAGGTCGCCCATCTCGAACGTGCCGGGGTCGCGGATTACCGAATCGGTGCCGAAGGTGAAGCGCCCGGGCGGGGCGACGAAACGGTTGCACCAATTGCCGAAACTGTCGCGGTAGCTCTGGATCGGCACCGGCGGGTTGGAGGTCAGGAAATCCGGGCGCTCGAGATCGGAGGCCCTGGAGTAGTGGACATTGAGCATCGCGATCAGCGGCGTTTCCTGCGGAAAATCGAAACTCATCTCGCTGCCGATGCGGATTCGCATTGTCGTCCTGACCGCACTTCCTGATCATCGCCGGGCGAAGGCATGGCCGATGCTGCAGTGCGAAGGCAACCATGGCACGGACCGGAATGGTTTACGAGCAAATTAGAAACCGGTTGAAAGCGGCCCGCCGGCGCCGGCGACGGACGCCCGCCCCCTTGCAGTCCGGCGTTTCTCTTGTTTCACTTGGCCTCCCAGCAACTGGAGGAACGAATCATGGCTAAAGGTGCGATGAAGGCGGGCAAGGAAGCTCGCAAGCCGAAAAAAGACGCCAAGAAGCCCGCCGCGGCTCCGGCACTCAAGGCGCCGCCCGTCAAGGCGATGAGGCTCAAGGAAAAGTAAGCCCGCCTTAGGTCCTCAATATCTTGGGACGGTTGAGATTCGGGCAAACCGTTTCGGCGCAGATTTTGACACCGGCGGCATGAACGATGCTGCCGGCGTTTTGTTGATCGGACCGGCGCAGCCGCTTATACCGAAGCGGCGAGGACGACCTCGCGCCTTTCTCAAAAGTCCGGCCGGGACGCCCCGCCATCCTCATGGAAGGAGTGCATCCCGATGTCGTGGATTTT
The DNA here is from genome assembly GCF_030323245.1 of Mesorhizobium sp. C372A. NCBI lineage: Bacteria > Pseudomonadati > Pseudomonadota > Alphaproteobacteria > Hyphomicrobiales > Phyllobacteriaceae > Mesorhizobium > Mesorhizobium sp. C372A. The sequence continues at coordinate 1,523,907 of NZ_CP100475.1, forward strand.
TCTGTTCTTCGCTGGTCTGTTCGAAATCGGCTGGGCGATCGGCCTCAAATACACCGACGGCTTCTCGAAGCCGCTGCCGACGGTGCTCACTGTCGCCTCGATGATCATCAGCCTGGGGTTGCTCGGCCTAGCGCTCAAGACGCTGCCTGTCGGGACGGCCTATGCGGTGTGGACCGGCATCGGCGCGGTCGGCACGGCGCTGCTTGGCATCTGGCTGCTGGGCGAGCCGGCGACGGCCATCCGGCTCGCCTGCATTGCGCTCATCGTCTGCGGCATTACGGGGCTGAAGCTCGCCGCCTGAGCAAAGCAACCAAGGAAATCGACGCACAAACACGTTCAGGGCCGCTGGAGGCGACCCTGATGTCCGATCGTTTCGATCGAAGCGTTAGCGGGCGGAGAAGCCCGGAGGCGTCCTGCCGGTACGCTGCTTGCGCGCCGCATAGCGTGCGTCGCGCTTGGCCTTGCGTTCGGCTTCGTCGGCCAGCAAACGGGCGATGCGCTCGTTTTCTTCGGCTTCCTTGATCTTCGCTTCAGCCTGCGCTGCCTCTTCGGCCGCAATACGCGCCGCTTCGGCTGCTGCCTCGCGCTCGGCCTTCTCGACCGCCTCGCGTGCCAGCTTTTCCTGCTTCAGCCTGGCCTTTTCGGCCTCGCGTATCTCGCGAGCCTCAAGAATCGCCTTGCGTTCGGCCTGTTTGGCCAGAACCGCAGGATCATCAGCCGCCGGCTTTGACTTGAAGCGCTCCAGAAGCGCCTTCTTTGCCTCGTTCGCGGCATTGCGCCGCTCGAAAATGTCTTTTTCCCTGTAGATAGCCAAGTCCACTTCCCTGAAGTCAATTCGCGACGCTTACATACGCGCGAAAACCGAGAGTTCAAGCGCCAAAACGGTATGCCAGCCATGAAAGTTTATGCTGTTGCAGCCGGGAGACGCGTTTCCCCTGAAACAAAGCCGGCCGAAACCGACATGCACTGTTCACCATCCGCCCCTCTGGCGGCCGGGGCGGCTCGCCGCTACCTCTAGCGGCAAATCAGAACATTTGGATGACATGCCATGGAACTCGGTCTCTACACTTTCGCCGACGTCAGCCCGGAGCCCGGCCCCGGCGCGATCGGCCCGCATCAGCGACTACGCAATCTGATCGAGGAGGTCGAGCTGGCCGACCAGGTCGGCCTCGACGTCTTTGGTCTGGGCGAACATCACCGCCCCGACTATGCCGCGTCCGCGCCGGTGGTGGCGCTGGCCGCTGCCGCCGAACGCACCAAGCGCATCAAGCTGACCAGCGCGGTCACCGTGCTGTCCTCCGATGATCCGGTGCGTGTCTTCCAGCAGTTCGCAACGCTCGACCTTTTGTCGGGCGGCCGGGCCGAGATCATGGCCGGGCGCGGCTCGTTCATCGAATCCTTCCCGCTGTTCGGCTACAATCTCGAGGACTATGACGAGCTGTTCGCCGAAAAGCTCGACCTGCTGCTGGCCATACGCGACAGCGTCAAGGTCACCTGGTCCGGCAATCTGCGCGCGCCCATCAACGACCGCGGCGTCTATCCGCGGCCGCTGCAGGACAAATTGCCGATCTGGATCGCAATAGGTGGAACGCCGCAGTCTGCGGCCCGCGCGGGGGTGCTCGGCCTGCCGCTGGCGCTGGCCGTCATCGGCGGCGAGCCGGCGCGGTTTGCACCGCTGTTCGACATTTATCGCGATGCCGCCAGGCGGGCCGGTACCGACCCCTCGGGCCTTGCCACCAGCATCAATGTGCACGGCTTCATCGCCGGGACCACTGAACAGGCGGCCGACGATTTCTACGGCCCGCAGGCCGAAGTGATGAACCGCATCGGCCGCGAGCGCGGCTGGGGCCCGACCTCGCGGGCGCATTTCGATCAGTCGCGTGGTCCGAACGGCGCGCTGTTCGTCGGCGATCCGGAGCAGGTGGCGGAAAAGATCGTCGCCCAGCACAAGATCTTCAACAATGACCGCTTCCTGCTGCAGATGGCGATCGGCGCCATGCCGCACGCCAAGATCATGAAGGCGATCGAACTCTACGGCACCAAGGTGGCGCCGATCGTACGCAAGGAGACCGCCAAGCCCGGCGTCGCCGTCGCAGCGCCAGCCGCCTGAGCGACGGGCGGCCCGGATTGAGGCCTTGCCGGCTAACGGAACCTTGGGCTTGCAGAGGCGTTTCCGTCAGGGGAAAGCACCAATTGCGGTGCGCCGCTGAGGGAAAATCATGAAAGCCGAACCCGCCGCTTTGGGTGCTGGGCTTGCCGAGACCGAAGAGGCGAGAGTTGTGGCGCGTGCCGACACGCATCTGATGCGTTCGCTGCTCATCGGGATCTTCCTGTTCATGGCCATCTACGCGCTGTATTTCGCGCGTGCTTTCTTCATGCCGGTCATCCTCGCCTTCCTGCTGACGCTGACGCTGACACCAATCGTGCGCTTCCTGCGCAAGCGCGGCATTCCGGAAGTGGTTTCGGCGACAATGTTGGTCGTGCTGTCGATCTGCGTCTTCGGCGTTGCCGGCTATCTGCTCAGCGGCCCGGTCATCGACCTTCTCAACAACACCTCGTCGATCGGCCAACAACTTACCGAACGGCTGGCGCAATTGCGGCGTCCGCTCGAGAGGATCATGCAGATCTCGCATGAGATCGAACAGATGACGGAGACCTCGCAGGAGCCGGGCATCCAGAAGGTGGCGATGGCGCAGTCCGGCGTCCTGTCGGCCGCCGCCAGCAACGTCCTGTCGGCGGGGACAAGCCTGACCATCATCTTCGTGCTGTCACTGTTCCTGCTGGCGTCAGGCACGATGTTCTATGAGAAGATCATCCAGTCCTTCGCCAGCCTCAGCGAGAAGAAGCGGGCCTTGCGCGTCGTCTATGACGTCGAGCGCGAAATCTCGCATTATCTGCTCACCGTCACCGTCATCAATGCCGGTCTCGGCGCGGTTATCGGCCTTGGCCTGTGGGCGCTCGGCATGCCCAACCCGCTGGTCTGGGGAACGATGGCGGCGCTGCTCAACTTCCTGCCCTATGTCGGCGCGCTGATTACCATCGTGCTGGTCAGCGTCATTGCGATGATCAGCTTCGACTCGATTACCTACGCCCTCTTGGCGCCGGGCTTCGTGCTTTTGTGCGACATCGCCGAAGGCCAGTTCGTTACACCGATGGTTGTCGGCCGACGCCTCGAGATCAACGCCGTGGCGATCTTCATCGCCATCGCCTTCTGGTCCTGGCTTTGGGGCTTTGTCGGCGCGCTGATGGCGGTGCCGCTGCTGGTCGTCGTCAAGGTGTTCTGCGATCATTTCGATGGCCTCAGCCATGTCGGCAATTTTCTCGCCGCACAGCAGACGGCCGTGGTGGAGGAGGAAGCGGCCGAAGAGAACGGAAAGGCCGCGCCATAAGCTTGCCGCGCCTGTCCGTCATCGCGCATTTGTTGTCTTCAGGCGGAGTGCCTATATCGAGCCGGTCGAGCCGGACCCTGCGATGAACGATGCCTCCTTCGACCTCGATTCCTATTTCGACCGCATTGGCTATCGCGGTCCGATCGATGCGTCGCTCTACAAGCTGAGCGCGCTGCATCGCCAGCGTCCGCAGGATCCCGTTCGAGAATATGGACCCGTTGCTTGGCACCAGCTCGACATCGTCATTCCCGACCGCGCCTTCGAAACCAGGGTCAGGCAGTTGAACATCGTAAAGGCTTGAGGCCCATGACCGCACTTTCCGTTCTCGACCTGTCGCCGATCGTCGAAGGCAGCGACGCCTCGCAATCGCTGGCAAATTCGCTCGACCTGGCCCGCCATGCCGAGCGGCTCGGCTACAGGCGCTATTGGCTGGCCGAGCACCACAACATGCCGGGCATCGCCAGCGCGGCGACCGCCGTCGTCATCGCCCATGTCGCCGACGGTACCAAGACCATCCGCGTCGGCGCCGGCGGCATCATGCTGCCCAACCATGCGCCGCTGGTGATTGCCGAGCAGTTCGGCACGCTGGCGGCACTGCACCCCGGCCGCATCGACCTCGGCCTCGGCCGGGCGCCCGGCACCGATATGGGAACAGCGCGCGCGCTGCGCCGCAATCTCGAGGCGTCAGACAATTTCCCCCAGGATGTCGTCGAGCTGATGGGCTATTTCCAGCCGGCCGCGGAAGGCCAGCGTATCCACGCCGTGCCCGGCGAAGGCCAGAAGGTGCCGGTCTGGATCCTCGGTTCCAGCCTCTATGGCGCGCAGCTCGCCGCCATGCTCGGCCTGCCCTATGCCTTCGCCTCGCATTTCGCGCCGGCCGAACTGGACCATGCGCTGGAGATCTACCGTTCGCGCTTCCAGCCTTCGGAACAGCTGGACAAGCCCTATGTCATGCTCGGCCTCAACGTTTTCGCCGCACCGACCGATGGAGAGGCAAAACTGCTGTTCACCTCGCTCCAGCAGGCCTTCGTCAATCTGCGCACCGGGCGGGCCGGCCGCCTGCCGCCGCCGGTCGAGGGCTATGACCAGACGCTCGAGCCGATGGCAAAAACCATGATTTCGCAGGCGCTGTCCTGCGCCGTCGTCGGCTCTCCCGAAACCGTCCGGCAAGGCATAGACGCGTTCGTGCGCCGCACCGGCGCAGACGAGCTGATGGTGACCGCGCAGATCTTCGACCATGCGGCACGCGTGCGCTCGTTCGAAATCCTGGCCGAGGCGCATAAATCGCTGTCGCAGGCCGCGTGACGCTTTTGCCTGTGTCTGCTGTGGGCAGGCGCCTTCCTCAGCCAGGAGCCGCCTCTCTCACGCATAGGTGACGTTTTCTTGTGGTTTCGAAGCCCTGACTGGGCGCTTCGCCGGGGGATCGCGCAGATCCTGGGGTTTTGAGCGCGGTTGGAGCACATCCGGGCCGCTGGGCGGCTGTTCAAAGGCGCCAAGTGCGGCGCGGTGGATGCTATGCGCAGAATGCTTGCGCCCGATGCCGCCTGTTCTTATATACGCGCCAAGCCGCCCAGTGCCGGAATGCCGGTTGCCGGAGCGGAATTTCTTGTGAACAGGGGCTTTCGTCGGAACGCCTTAAGGGTCCTGAGAGCCTGCTTAGCGGAGAGACTAGAAAAATGGCAAAAGTAATCGGTATCGATCTCGGCACCACCAACTCCTGCATCGCCATCATGGATGGCAAGGAGCCCAAGGTCATTGAAAATGCGGAAGGCGCGCGCACGACGCCTTCCATCGTCGCCATCTCGGGCGACGGCGAACGTCTCGTCGGCCAGCCGGCCAAGCGCCAGGCGGTCACCAATCCTGAAAACACCATCTTCGCGGTCAAGCGCCTGATCGGCCGCCGCTATGACGACCCGGTGACGGAGAAGGACAAGAAGCTTGTCCCCTACAAGATCGTCAAGGGCGACAATGGCGATGCCTGGGTCGAGGCCGGCGGCAAGAAGCAGTCGCCCAGCCAGATCTCGGCCATGATCCTGCAGAAGATGAAGGAAACGGCGGAGGCCTATCTCGGCGAGAAGGTCGAGAAGGCGGTCATCACCGTTCCGGCCTATTTCAATGACGCCCAGCGCCAGGCCACCAAGGACGCCGGCAAGATCGCCGGCCTTGAGGTGCTGCGCATCATCAACGAGCCGACGGCTGCAGCACTTGCCTACGGCCTCGACAAGAAGGATGGCAAGACCATTGCCGTCTATGACCTTGGCGGCGGCACGTTCGACATTTCGGTGCTCGAAATCGGCGACGGCGTGTTCGAAGTGAAGTCGACCAATGGCGACACCTTCCTCGGCGGCGAGGATTTCGACATGCGTCTCGTCGAATACCTGGCGGCCGAGTTCAAGAAGGAACAGGGCATCGACCTGAAGAACGACAAGCTTGCGCTGCAGCGCCTCAAGGAGGCGGCTGAAAAGGCCAAGATCGAGCTGTCGTCGACGACGCAGACGGAAATCAACCTGCCCTTCATCACCGCCGACGCGACCGGCCCCAAGCACCTGACGCTGAAGCTGACCCGTGCCAAGTTCGAGCAGCTGGTCGACGATCTCGTCCAGCGCACCATCGAGCCCTGCAAGGCGGCGCTCAAGGATGCCGGGCTGAAGGCTGGCGAGATCGACGAAGTGGTCCTGGTCGGCGGCATGACCCGCATGCCCAAGATCCAGGAGATCGTGAAGCAGTTCTTCGGCAAGGAGCCGCACAAGGGCGTCAACCCGGATGAAGTCGTCGCTTTGGGCGCCGCCATCCAGGCCGGCGTGCTGCAGGGCGACGTGAAGGACGTGCTGCTGCTCGACGTGACGCCGCTGTCGCTCGGCATCGAGACGCTGGGTGGCGTGTTCACCCGCCTGATCGAACGCAACACGACCATCCCGACCAAGAAGAGCCAGGTGTTCTCGACCGCTGAAGACAGTCAGTCGGCCGTGACCATCCGCGTCTTCCAGGGCGAGCGTGAAATGGCTGCCGACAACAAGGCGCTCGGCCAGTTCGACCTGGTCGGCATTCCGCCGGCGCCGCGCGGCGTGCCGCAGATCGAGGTCACTTTCGACATCGACGCCAACGGCATCGTCAACGTTTCGGCCAAGGACAAGGGCACCGGCAAGGAGCACCAGATCCGCATCCAGGCCTCTGGTGGCCTTTCGGACGCCGACATCGAGAAGATGGTCAAGGACGCCGAAGCCAATGCCGAGACCGACAAGCAGCGGCGTGCTTTGGTCGAGGCCCGCAACCAGGCCGAGGCGCTGGTGCACTCCTCCGAGAAGTCGCTGAAGGAATATGGCGACAAGGTTTCGGAAACCGAGCGCACGGCGATATCGGAGGCTATCACGGCGCTGAAGGCTGCTGCCGAAGGCGACGATGCCGCCGACATCGAGGCCAAGTCGCAGACGCTTGCCGAAGCATCCATGAAGCTCGGCCAGGCCATGTACGAAGCTTCGCAGAAGGAAGCGGCGGAAGCCGACGCCAAGGCGGACGCGGCCAAGGATAGCGATGTGGTCGACGCCGATTTCGAGGAAATCGACGAAAACGACGAGAAGAAGAAGTCGGCCTGACCGGTTGACGGCAAATAAAGCGAAAAGCCCGGCGCAAAGCCGGGCTTTTTTGCAACCCTCGCTGAAAAAGTGCGGGCCTTGCCGAAAAAGTCACTGAAAAACACAGGCACAAGCGCGCCGGCCCTAGCATCCGGGCAGCACCGCTCCTAAATCGAGACAACGTGCCGGCAAACGACGCAACATGCATCAAGACGTTGAGCATCCGGACTGCGGGAAAAGATGAAAGCTGATTTCTACGAGACGCTGGGCGTGCAAAAGGGCGCCGACGAGAAGGAGCTCAAGAGCGCTTTCCGCAAGCTGGCCATGCAGTTCCATCCCGACCGCAATCCCGGCGATCACTCATGCGAGCATAAGTTCAAGGAAATCAACGAAGCCTACGAAACGCTGAAGGACCCGCAGAAGCGCGCGGCCTATGACCGTTTCGGTCACGCCGCCTTCGAGCAGGGCGGCATGAATGGCGGCGCGCAAGGTTTTGGCGCCGGCGGCTTCGCCGACATTTTCGAAGATATTTTCGGCGACATGATGGGCGGGCGCCAGCGCCGCTCGTCGGGCGGCCGCGAACGCGGCGCCGATTTGCGCTACAATATGGAAATCACGCTGGAAGAAGCGTTTGCCGGCAAGACCGCGCAAATCCGCGTGCCGGCCTCGATCTCATGCACGGAATGCTCCGGGACCGGCGCCAAGCCCGGCACCCAGCCGGTGACCTGCTCGATGTGCCATGGCCACGGCAAGGTACGGGCGACGCAAGGCTTCTTCTCGATCGAGCGTACCTGCCCGCAATGCCAAGGCCGCGGCCAGACGATCAAGGACCCGTGCCCGAAATGCGCCGGCCAGGGCCGTGTCACCGAGGAACGCTCGCTGTCGGTCAATATCCCGGCCGGCATCGAGGACGGCACCCGCATCCGGCTTGCCAATGAGGGCGAGGCGGGCCTGCGCGGCGGCCCATCGGGCGACCTCTATATTTTTCTGGCGGTGAAGCCGCATGAATTCTTCCAGCGCGACGGCGCCGATCTCTACTGCAAGGTGCCGATATCGATGACGACGGCCGCCCTTGGCGGCTCGTTCGAGGTGACGACGCTGGACGGCAGTCAGACCAAGGTGAAAGTGACCGAAGGCACGCAGAACGGCCGCCAGTTCCGCCTCAAGGGCAAGGGCATGCCGGTGCTGCGCCAGCCCAATGTCGGCGACCTCTACATCCAGACCGCGGTCGAAACGCCGCAAAACCTGTCGCGCCGCCAGCGCGAGCTGCTGGAAGAGTTCGAGCAGCTGTCGTCGAAGGACAATTCGCCCCAGTCGAGCGGCTTTTTCGCCCGCATGAAGGACTTTTTCGAATCCTTCGGCGAGCACTGAACCCAAACCAAGGCCGCCACGCTTCCCGAACGTCATCAACATCTTATGCCAGATCGCGCCTTGCCTTGGACCTGTTAGCTGCTAAGTAGCGTTCGGGGAGTGTTGAGGAGAACTTGCATGGCACGTGGTCCGGGATTGCGGAAGGCGCTGGCGGAAAAGTTCGACGACGAACTCAAATTCTTCAAAGGCTGGATCGACAAGCCGAAGTCGGTCGGTTCGATCGTGCCGACAAGCTCCATCACCGCCCGCAAGATGGCTTCCATCGTCAATCCGAAGTCCGGCCTGCCGGTGCTTGAAGTCGGACCCGGCACAGGCGTCATCACCCGTGCAATCCTCGCCCAGGGCGTTAAGCCCGAAAACCTGTACGCGGTCGAATATTCCACCGATTTCGTGCGCCATCTGCGCCAGCTCTATCCCGGCGTCAACGTCATCGAGGGCGATGCCTTCAATCTCAACGCCACGCTTGGCGAGAAGAGCGGGATGGTTTTCGATTCCGTCGTCTCCGGCGTGCCGCTGCTCAATTTTCCGGTCGCACAGCGGATCGCCTATATCGAAAGCCTGCTAGACCGCATCCCGGTTGGACGGCCGATCGTGCAGCTGACCTATGGGCCGTTGTCGCCGATCCCGCCCGGCCGCGGCAATTACACGGTCAAGCATTTCGACTTCATCTTCCGCAACATCCCGCCGACGCAGCTGTGGATCTACCGGCGCGAAGCGCATTAGCTGGTATTGGGGGCGGGAGAAGTCTCTGGCGCCTTGTAGAGGATCGACGTCTCCCGAAGGAAGCTCGATTGAGGGTCGATCCACATCCTTGACTGTTATCCGCCTCGCAAACTCGTGGCGACCTCTCTGATCGCCGCGCACATGGCCCGCACGGCCGTTGCTTCGGCGCTGCTGGAGAACAGAAGCAGCAGAGGCCGACGCGCACGCGGCTCTAGAGGACGCCTCGCGACGGTTCGCTGCCAATCGGCCGGAAACGCCAGGCCTGGCGCAATCGACAAACCGCGCCCGGCCCCAACCAGAGCAAGCAGCGCCGCCATATCGCTCGCCGACAGGATGACAACTGGCGCAACGCCAAAATCCTGGAACAATTCGGCAAGCATTGGTCCGCAGCCGCCGCTCGACATGATGAATGGCTGGCCGTCGAGAGCGCGGATCGGAAATGACCCGCCTTGGACTGAGTTCTTTTGCGATGACGCTACAAAGAGTTCGTCGTCGACAAGTTCCTCGGCTTGGCAATTGCCGGCGATGTAGGACAGTCCAATATCGGCGGCACCGCGATCGACCCACTCCGCCACCTCGGTATCCGTGCCCAAGAGCAGTTCGACAGCAAGCTCCGGGTGCCGGACGGAAGTAATGTTCAACGCATATGGAGCAATCTTTACCGAGGCGCTGCTGACCAGCGCGAGCCGTACTCTGCCTTTGATGGAGTGTTCCCGTAGGCCGACAAGACGGCCTAAAGCATGCAAAGCGGCGCGCGCCGCGTCCAAAGCCGCCTCGCCGGTTGCGGTGAAAGCGACACCGCGCCGATCACGTATGACGAGGGGCGCGCCAACGATCTCCTCCAGCGCCTTCATTGCATGGCTTATGGCCGATTGAGAAAGACAGAGCCGCTCGGCGGTTTTGGTGAAGCTGCGCGTCTCGCTGAGCGATGTCAGGACGCGCACCATCGTGATGTTGATATTAGCTTTGTTCATGGCTGCCGAAATATCTTTCATTTCGCTCATATTAAAGAGCGCTGTAGGTTTTGTGAAGGTGAGGGAAACGACCCTCGAAATCGGCGAGCGGCTTTCCTGGCCTCTCCGGCATGCAGGCGTGCGGTACGACGAGACTGAAACTGGAGTATCGCATGAGCTACCTTCCGCAATTCCTGACCCTTGCTTCGGTCTTCCTGCTCGGCGCCATGAGCCCAGGACCCGATTTTGTAGCCGTGACTTCCCATGCGCTGATCAGCCGTCGCGCGGGGTTCCATGTGGCGCTTGGCATTGCCGCAGCGATCATGGTGTGGGCGGCTCTCGCGATGTGTGGCCTGGGCCTCGTACTGACGCAGATTGCATGGGCTCACCTTGCCGTCCGGATCGCCGGTGCCGTGTATCTCGGTTACCTGGGAAGCAAGATCCTTTTGTCGGCTTGGCAGGCGCGGCCACCGCTGGCCGTCGGTGGCGCAGAGACTACGGCTCCTTGGCGAAGCGGATTCGTTGTCGGAATTACAAATCCGAAGACGGCCGCGTTCTTCGCGAGCCTGTTCATATCGGTATTGCCGATGCAGGCTCCGATCTGGGTCCAGGCAGTGTCGCTGGCCATAATCGGGATGGTCGCGATGGCGTGGTTTGGGCTTGTCGCGCTAATGTTCTCCACAAGAAGGGTTCGGTCGGTATATGGCAGCGTCCGCAGGCCGATAGATGCCTTGCTCGGAGTTGCACTCATCGCGCTGAGTGCAAGAATTGCGGTCACCCACTAGCAATAGCCCAGCTGCTCGGCACACCTTCGCGCGCCTGCCCCCCGATCGTTTCCGTTTTTTGAGCCAGTGCGTTGATTTGCGCAGCCTCTGGCTGTACCTGTCCGGGAACAAGAGTGGCCAATGGCTGTGATCGCGAAAATCCTCGTCTTCGCCGGCTCGGTGCGCAGCGGCGCCTTCAGCGGCAGGACCGCCGATGTGGCGCAGAAGGAGCTGGCCATGCAAGGCGCCGAGGTGACGCGCATTTCGCTGGCCGACTATCCGCTGCCGATCATCGACGAGGACCTCGAAAAGGAAAAAGGCGTTCCCGACAACGCCGTGAAGCTCGGCCGGCTGATCGCCGCCCATGACGGGCTACTGATCGCGACGCCGGAATATAATGGCTCGATCCCGCCACTGCTCAAGAACACGATCGACTGGGTAAGCCGGGTGCGCCTCGATGGCGGCTGGCCGGTGAGGCCGCTTGTCGGCAAGGTCGCCGGCCTGTGCTCGTCTTCCAACGGACATTTCGCCGGGATCCGCTGCATCAACCATCTGCGCGCCGTGCTGGTGCGCTGCCAGTTGGAGATGGTGACGCCGGAATGCTCGGTATCCGATGGCGGCAGTGCCTTCGACGGCGACGGCAATTTCAGGGATGAGAGACTGACCAAATCGATGGAGCACCTATGCCGCACGCTGATCGAAACCTCGCGCATGCTGTCGACCCGGACCGGGGCATGATTTCCACAGCCATGCAGGCCCATACCATGAGAGAAAGGCTGATCGTCGGCCTCGACGTGCCGACGGTGAAAGAGGCCGAACAGGCGGTGCAGGAGCTCGACGGCGTCGTCTCCTTCTACAAGATCGGCTATCAGCTGGCCTTCGCCGGCGGGCTCGACTTCGCCAGGGAGTTGGCCAGCGGCGGCACGAAAATCTTCCTCGACATGAAGCTGCTCGACATCGACCACACGGTGGCGAAGGGTGTCGAGAACATCGTGCGCATGGGCATGACCATGCTGACCATCCACGCCTATCCCAAGGCGATGCGAGCCGCGGTGGAGGCCGCCAGGGGCAGCGACCTCTGCCTGCTGGCGGTCAGCGTGCTGACCTCGATGGACGAGCAGGACGTGATCGACGCCGGCTATGAATACGACCCTCACACGCTGGTGCTGAGACGCGCCGAACAGGCGTTGCATGCCGGCATGGGCGGCGTCGTCTGCTCGGCCGAGGAGGCGGAAGCGGTGCGCCGCATCGTCGGACCCGACCTGGCGGTGGTGACACCGGGGATACGGCCCAAGGGCAGCGACCATGGCGACCAGAAACGCGTGGTGACGCCCGGCCAGGCGATCCGCAACGGCTCCAGCCATCTTGTTGTGGGCCGGCCAATCGTGGCGGCAAGCGACAGGCGCGCGGCGGCGGAAGCCATACTGGAAGAGATGCGCGCCGCGTAACGAGGAGAAGAAAATGCCCAAGGGATACTGGATAGCCCGCGTCGATGTGCGCGACGCCGAAGGCTACAAGGACTATGTCGCTGCCGCCAAGCTCGCTTTCGACCGTTTCGACGTGAAGTTCCTTGCCCGTGGCGGTGAGCATGAAAAGGCCGAGGGGCCTGGCCGCGCCCGCAATGTCATTATCGAGTTCGAATCGCTCAGCGCGGCGCACGATTGCTACCACTCGCCGGAGTACCAGCGCGCCGTGGCCATCCGTCAGAAAGTAGCCGATGGCGAGATCGTGCTGGTCGAGGGTATCTGACGCGCGAAGCTGCTCTGCTCAGTGCGGCGCTTCCTCCTGCGCCAGCACCTCCAGTTGATGGCGGTGCCCCGACAGCTCATAGCCGACAACGGTGACGGCCGGCGCTAGCGTGAGTAAGATGAGGCAGACCGCCATGTCGACGCCGGCAAGGGCGGCGATGATGGCAAGTGCGACGACCGCAGCCGTTCCCGCCAGCAGCCAGACATGGAGGGGATCGAAGCGCTGGACGAGATAATAATACAGCGCGTAGATCGCCCCCAGGAACACGCCTAGCGGAATGGCGACCGAGAGCAGGGTCGCTACCGGGCCGATATGGGCCTTGTGCTCGATGAAATAGGCCGCGACATGCAGCCCGGCGCCGCTGGCGACGATGGCCGCCACGATCAGCATCTGGCCATAGCCCCAGACAAAAGAGCGATTGCGGTGCTGGTGCAGCACTGTCCCCGAGGGCAGCATGTAATAGACCCACCACATGCCGAAGGTGAGACCCATTCCGGCAATGCCGATCAAGGCGGCATCGAGGTTCCAGCCCTGCTCCTCGACCACGGCCGACAGCGTCGCCAGCGTGCCGACCACCCCTTCGCCCAGCGCGATGATGGCGAAGAGGCTGTAGCGCTCGGCGACGTGATGCGCGTGCCAGGGCGTGCCGCCATCCCGGCGTTCGGCGATGACCGGTCCGGCAAGCTCGATGAGAAGCAGGACCGCGCCGAAAGCCAGGCTCGTCGCCAGCGAGAAATCGACCAGGATCTGCACCACCCAGCCGATCTGGGCGATCGCGATGGCGATGGCATAGGTGAGACAGGCACGCCGCCGCCCAGGGTCCTGCCGCGCCGCGCGCAGCCATTGGAAGATCATGGCGACGCGCATGATGACGTAGCCCAGCACCATCACCGAATTGTTGAGGTGTTCGCCATGCTCGATCGAGGCGAACATGCGCGGCAGGCCGATGGCCAGCACCAGCACGCCGATCATCTGCACCATGGTGACGAGGCGGAAGATCCAATCGTCGGTGTCATAGGCGGAGGAAAACCAGGAGAAATTGATCCACGCCCAGCAGATCGCGAAGCTGGCAAAGCCGAAGCCGATCAGCGCCGCCGCGTAGTGGCCCTCGGCCAAGGCATGCGCCAGTTGCGACGAGGCAAGGCTGAAGGCGGTGACGAAGGTCAGATCGAACAGCAGCTCGAGCGGCGTGGCGACGCGATGCGCCTCATGCGGATCGCGCCCGGCCATGCGCCTTATGTGATGATGGAGGGAGCTTGCTGGTGTGCTCATCGCGCGGCCTTGCCTGAGGACTGTCCCGCGACACTAAAGGTGGAGCAAAAGCCGTCAAGGCGCGGTAGGTCGTGCCGGTCCCCGCGGCCTTTCAGATCGCCTGTCGGTTCAGTCGGTTCGCCGCCGTCTCGGCAACCGCATCGGCCAGCGTCATGCCCCATTGTATCAGGCAATAGGCGCGGAAATCGAAGCAGGGCAGGCCGGGACAGACTTCGAACTCGATGAGGTGGGCATGATCGGTGGCCTCGACCCTGAAATCGATGGAAAACACGTCGCGCAGGCCAAGTCCGCTGACCAGCCGCTCGGCGATGCGGCGGATGGTTGCCGCGGCTGCCGGCTGGGTGTCGGCAACCGCCTCCAGCACCGGCTCGCTGTATAGTCCAGCCGCCTTGGCGGCCTCGCCGGTGTCGCCGTAAAGCGCCATCGAGTCCGCCATGGTCTGGAAATCGCCGCCGGAGTCGACGAACGCAATGCCGAGCGCTTCCGCCCCGGCATCCGTTTGCAGCCCAAGGAAGCTGGCGCGGACATTGCGACCGCCGACATAGGGCTGGACGACGACATCGTCGCGATAAGCGGCATAGACCCGCCGGCTAAGCTCCAGCGCATGGGCCAGGTCGTTGCAGCGTGAATCCGGCCAGATGCCTACCTTGGAGCCGAGCCGGTTCGGCTTGACGAACCAGCCGGCTTCCGAAGCTGGCGGGGCGGCCAGCCAGCGGCCGTCGCGGGCCAGGCCTGCCTGCGGCGCCGGCAGGCCGAGCGCGCAAAGCACGGCGCCGGAGCGGAACTTGTCCTGGCAAAGCGCGAACAGCGCATCGTCGGCTCCGATGGTTCTAAGCCCATTCAGCCTGGCAAGTGCGGGCGCTGCAGCACCGCGGAAATAGGCAATGCCGTCGGTCAGCGTCCAGACAAGCGTGGTTGCGGGATCGGCCTTCGCCAGCGCGCTTGACGCATCGTCGAGTGCAACCGGCATGAAGGCGAGGCCGCGCCGCCCGCAAGCGGCGGTGATTTCATCGAATTCGGGCGCGAGATCGGTCGATTGCGCCAGATAGGACGAGATTTCCAAGGCACGCTCGGCAGGAAAACCATCGGCGACCAGCCTGTCGAAACAGGCCTTTTCAGGCTCGTAGACGAGGATCAAGGTCGGGCGCGGCATGGGTCAAAGCTTCTCGGTGATGCAGCCACACCATCGCACGGCCAATGCGATCGGCTTGCGCGAAATCGACCCGCGCCCGCCGCCTGCACGACAACCGGTACGCTCAGGCGATCAGCACGCGCGGCTCGAAGCGGCCGTTGACGGGGATGTCGAGCAGGAAGGTCATGCCGGCCTGTGGGTCGAGCTTGCGCTGCTTGTCGTCCTTGCCTTTCCAGGCCGAGGTCACCGCCAGCCGATCGGCCTTGGCGCCGACAAAGGCCGGGCACGAGGACTGCCCCGCCGGCACGGCAATCTCGCGCAACAATGTGCCGTCCGGCGCATAAGCCTTCACTGCCTTGCCGCCCCAGACCGCGTTCCACAGCACGCCGTCACGGTCGACAACCGAGCCGTCGACATAGCCCCGCGACGAGCGATGGTCGACGAACACTTTGGACTCGCCGACCGGCAGGCCCGTCGCCGGATCGCAGGCGACGCGCATCAACAGGCCGGTCGCGGTATCGGTGTAGTAGGCGATCGTTCCATCCTGCGAGAAACAGATCGAGTTCGACACGGTGATGCCGGTGTAAAGCGTGCGCAATTCGCCCTTGAAGAACCAGTAGATGGCGCCCGCGCCCTTCTCCTCACCCTTGCCCATCGTGCCGACCCAGAAGGCGCCACAAGGGTGGACGCGCGAATCGTTGGAGCGGGTCAGCGCATTGTCGGCCTCGATGGGCGTATGCAGCGTCAGCTTGCCGGTCGAGACGTCGCGGACATGCAGGCCGGTCTCGGTGGCGATGAGCTGGCGATGGTCGTCGATGATGGCGATGGCGCTGGCCATCTGGCCGAGGTCGTGGACCTTCAGCGCGCCGGAAGCGACGCCCTGCTCCAGCAGAAGGCCGTTGACGATGTCGAACCAGAACAGCGTATCGGTGGCGGGATCGTAGCTCGGCCCCTCGCCGAGTTCGCAGACATGGTCCGAGAAAACCGAAACGTTTTCCATCATGCCGCTCCGCCGAAGGCCGCATCCCAGGCCGTCACCGCCGCCTGCGCGCGCGAGGCCACCTCGTCGACGCTCATGCCGGGTTTGAACAGGCTGGAGCCAAGACCAAAAGCAGTCACCCCAGCGGCTTTGTAGCCGGCAAAGTCTTTGTCGGAAACGCCGCCGACGGCGCCGACCACGGTATCGGCCGGCAGCACGGCCCGCATCGCCGAAATGCCGCTAGGCCCGAGCACGCTTGCCGGGAAGAATTTGAGCGCCGAAGCCCCAAGCCTAATCGCCTGAAAAGCTTCGGTGGGGGTGAACACGCCTGGCATCGTCACCATGCCATGGTGCATGGCGCGGGCCATGACGTCGGCATCGATGTTGGGGCTGACCAGCAAGCGCCCGCCGGCCTTGGCCAAGGTGTCGACATCGGCTGAAGTCAGCACCGTGCCGGCGCCGACCAGCGCTGTCTTGGGCAAAGCGGTGACAATGCTGGCGATCGATGAAAACGGTTCCGGCGAATTGAGCGGCACCTCGATGGCTTCGATGCCGGCGTCAAACAGCGCCTGGCCGATGGCAACCGCCTCGCTGGGTTTGAGGCCGCGCAGAATGGCGACAAGACCACGCTTGAGCTTCGGGAAGGGTGCGGTCTGGGTCACGCTATCACTCCACTCTGGTGAGTCATTTGGCGATCATGCCATTTTCTCGCGCCGCCTCGATAAGGCCGGCACGCACCGCCTCGTCGGCGTCGACCGTCCTGACGGCAAGCGCTGCAAGGTCGAGCGCCTGGCGGTAGAGGGCTGCTAGCGACCCCGAGGCGACCAGCACGATTGCAGTGGTGCTTTCGCCATAGCGGCGGCCCGCCGAGGCGATCTCGCCGCCGATCAGCAGGCCGGACAGGCAAGCGGCGGCATCGTCGGCCTTGAGGTCCTGCAGCAGGCCGGCGGCGCGGATCGAGAACAGCCGCGAGGTGACATCGCCGCCCTCGGCCAAAGCCTTGCGGCACCATTCCTGGAAGGAGGGATTGTCCGGAATGACCGGCTTCGGGCTCTCGCCCAGCGAATGGCGCAGGATCGAGTGAGTGGCCAGCACCGAAAACAGCTCGCCGGTCGGCCAGGTGCAGAAGCCGTCGACCGCGCCGTCTTCGACCAGAACCCATTTCGAATGGGTGCCGGGCATGCAGACGAGATGGCGACCTTTTGCCGGCAAACCGGCGCCGGCAAGCTGGGTTTCCTCGCCGCGCATTACATCCGGCGCATCTTCCAGGCGCTGCGCCAGGCCAGGCACGATGCGGATGTCGCGGCTCTGGCCGGGAATGCGGGCGGCCCCCGCGAGGATGGCACTGAGCGGCGCCGGCACGGTGATGTAAGGCGCTTCCAGCCAACCCTGGCGCGAGCCGGCCATGCCGCAGATGATGACTGGCAGTGTGTCAGGCGCGCCGAGCGCCGCGAGATGGCCTTCGAGGATGGTCGAAAAGCCTTTTTGCTGCGCGGTGATCAGCCCATCATCGCCGCGACGCTCGGCAAGCACCCCGCCCGCCTCGTCGACCAGCCAGACCCGCATGCGGGTCGTGCCCCAGTCGACGGCGGCGACTGCCGGCGTGCCTTTTGCCGGATTTTGATTCACCGGGCTCACAGGAAACCCCCGTCGACGATCAACATCTGCGCCGTCAGCATACGCGAGGCGTCGGAGGCCAGGAACAGCACCGTGCCGACGATGTCGTCGGGCTGCATGACCTGCTTGATGCTTTGCTTGGCGACATGGGCGGCGAGCCCCTGCTCGGTGACCCAGAGTTCCCGCTGCCGCTCGGTGATCACCCAGCCCGGCGCAATCGCATTGACGCGGATGCCATCGACCCCAAGCTTGCCGGCGAGACCTTTGGTGAGGCCGAGTATGCCGGCCTTGGCGGCGGTGTAGGCCGGCATATCGGGGTGGTTGATGAGATAGGAGGTTGAGGTGAAGTTGATGATCGAACCGCCGCCGGCCCGCTTCATGCCCGGCGCCACCGCCTGTGCGGTGAAGAAATGCGGGCGCAGATTGACGGCGAGATTGTTGTCCCAGAACTCGACGGTAACGTCAGCGACGTCGTGGCGTTCGTCCCAGGCGGCATTGTTGACCAGCACGGTGACGTCGCCATGTGCCTCAGCCGCTTTGGCGGCCGAAGCGCGCAACGCCTCGACGTCGCGCAAATCGGTCTTGAGGTAGAGCGGTCGCCGGCCAAGTTCTTTTTCGACGCGGTCGGCAAGCAGCGTGCTTGGGCCATCGGCGATGTCGATGAAGGCGACATGGGCGCCCTGGCGAACGAAGCCCTCGGTCAGTGCCGCACCAATTCCGGAACCGCCGCCGGTGATCAGCACCGAGGCTCCCCTGAGGTCGGCAAAATCCGCCGATGGCATCATATCTTCATCTCCCGGTCCGGTCGGCGCGCATCCTATCCAGCCAAGTCCGGGGAGCAAGGGCGAAAACGGCGATTTGATTGGCTTATGTCAGACAAAAGGCCGCAAGATGGCGGCCACAGTCGATCTTGGCTCGCGCCGCTGACTTGCTCGACGCAGGCCAGACCGCCGGTCAGACTGCCTTGGCGTAGAGGGCGCCGCGATAGGAATCGCGGAGGTAGCCGAGCGTGGCGTCGGCATCGACCGGTTTGCCGAAGAGATAGCCCTGGCCGCCGGCGCAGCCGAACTGGACGAGGCGGTCGGCCTGCGCCTCCTCCTCGATGCCTTCGGCGACGACATCCATGCCGAGCCCTTCGCACATGGCCAGAATGGCGCGGATGATGTGTTCCGACGGTCGGTCGTCGAGGATCGAGGAGACGAAGGCGCGGTCGATCTTGAGCTTGTCGAAATGGAATTCGCGCAAGCGGCCGAGCGAGGACTGGCCGGTGCCGAAATCGTCGAGCGAGACTCGGATGCCGACGCGACGCAGGTCCTCGACGATCTTCTCGGCCGAGGCCGGATCGTTCATCAGGCCGGTTTCGGTGATCTCGATCTCCAGCCGTCGCGGATCGAAGCCGGTGCGGTCGAGGATCGACAATATGTGCAGGCCAGTGTTCTGGTCGACGAGCTGCGAGGGCGACAGGTTGAAGGACAGGAACAGGTCCTTCGGCCAGCTGCGCGCCGCTTCGGCCGCCTTGCGCAGCACCAGCTGCGACAGCGGGCCGATGATGCCGCGCTCTTCGGCGATCGGGATGAACACGGTCGGCGGGACGACGCCGAGGTCGCGATCGGTCCAGCGCGCCAGCGTCTCGAAGCCGATGGTGCGGCGGGTGGTCAGATCGACGATGGGCTGGAAATGCGGCTCGACCTCACCGGCCGAGACGGCGCGGCGCAGCGCCTGTTCGATGCGGGTGACGCGCTTGGCCGCCTCTTCCATTTCGCGGGTGTAGACGACGACGCGGCCACGGCCCGAACGCTTGGCGTGGTAGAGCGCCGTTTCGGCCTTGTTGACGAGGATTTCCGTGGTTTCGTCGCCGGAATAAAACAGCGAGCAGCCGACCGAGGCCGAAAGCCTGGCGGTGCGTTCGCCGACATCGTAGGGCGCCGACAGGATTTCGATCATCATGCGCGACTTCTCGGCCGCCGCCTCCTCCGAGAACACCATCGGGTAGAGGAAGGCGAATTCGTCGGCGCCGATGCGGCAGACAGTAGAGTGGCTGTCCATCGAGGCGCGCAGCCGCATCGCCACCTGGATCAATATGTCGTCGCCGGCCTTGTGGCCGAACAGATCGTTGATCGGCTTGAAGCCGTCGAGGTCGAGAATGCCGACCGTGAACGGCGCGGGATCGTCTGCACGGTCGCTGATCAGGCGATCGACCTTGTCGAAGAAGCGGCGATGGTTGCCAAGCCCGGTCAGCGCATCGGTGAACGCCAGATCCGAGTTTTCCCTGCTTGCCTGCCCGGTGCCAAACGTCGTTTGCATCGGTATCCCTGTTTGTGACGCCCGAAATTTAGGCTGAGACTGGCAGCAAAGCGTTTAGGAAGCGTATCGCGAAATCGATTTTTCGCTGGCGAATGATGCTTTAGCGGACGCGGTAGAGTTCGACCGGGGTTCCGCGCGTTTCGGCCACCGGTTCGAGCCAATCGGGGACGCTTCCCTGCATCAGCCTGGCCAGGAAGCCTTGCGGCGCCTTGGCGGCAAGCATCTTGCTTTCGGCGCTGCCGCGGCAGAGCGCCATCAGGCCGACGTGGTGAGCCGCCGCGATCGTCCTCGCCTGGTCCGCCGATCCGAGGAAGGCATCGAGCGCAAGCAGGTCGCCGGCGATGTTGCGATGATAGGGGCCGGCAAAGACGCGGTGCCCGGAATAGGCCAGGATGGGCGAGCCGAGATTGGAAATGGCAAGCACCGTGGTGTCCGGCAGCCGGGCCAACGCCGCGAAGGAGGCCTTGCGCTCGCAGGACGGATCGCTGTCGGTGTCCTGTGCCTCGACCGAGACCTTGTTGGCCTCGAACACGCTCGACGTCGCGGCGGCAGCGCCGGCCCAGACGGCATTCACCGACACCACCCAGACCGCCGCCATGCGCAGCGATACGCTGCGCGCAGGGCTGATCCTCGCCCGTTCGCGCCAGCTTGCGATCCAGGCCGACAGCGGGATGACGGCAAAGGCGATCGAGAATGTCGAGCCGCGGACCTGCCAGGCGCTGACGATGAAGGCGCCGACCAGCAAGGCGCCGACGAGGCTGTCCTGGCGGCGCCATGGTCCGCGCAGGCGAAGCGCCATCAGCGCGATCGCCACCAGCGGCGTGACATAGCGCGCCGCCAGCGAGGCCGGCTCGCTGGCGGCAATACTGAACAGCGACTGCGCCTCGTCGATGTGATCGAGCCACAATTCCTTGAGGCGCGGATCGAGAGTTGCGTAGGGAGCCGCAAGGCATTGCGGAAACAGCGCCGCGACAACGGCGCCCAGCACAAGCGCGAGCAGGCCGAGCGAAATCAGGCGGCGTCCGGCCGTGCCGTTGGACACCTTGAGCGACGTCACGGCGGCAAGGCCCAGTCCGGCGATTGCCGCGACGACGAATTGTACGGCCGAGAAGGCATCGCACTGCGCCTGGCCCCAGGCCGATGGCGGGATGGTGCTGACGAAGACCAGGGCTGAAACGCCGGCAAAGCCGAGACCGAAATCCCTGGCGATCCGGCGTTCGCCGCCGGGATCGACGACGAACAGCAAAGCGATGCAGGCGCCGATGGTGGCGACATAGGGCGCGGTTTCCATGCCGACGGCCAGCGTCAGGGCCGCACACAGCCCGGAAATCAGCGCCGCCCAGCGACGCGCCGGCGCCTCGAGCAGCAGGCTGAGGCTGGCCATGGTCAGCGTCAGCTGGACATTGTGATGATCGAGCGCACCCGGCAAGAAAATGCCGATGAAATGCAGCGCCGCCGCGCCGATAACGACCGCCGGCAGCACCGCGCCGACGCCGGCGAAGCTGCGCGCCGCACGGGCGAGGAAGAACACCGCCAGGCAAAACAGCAGCGCCGGCCACAGCACCTGCGCGATCGCTTCGGCCATGGCCATGCTGCCGGTCAGCGCCGAGGCGGCGAGGATGATGGCGGCGAGCGGTGCGTCGACCAGCCGCGACCAGTGCATGACGAAACCGCCTTCCGGCCCCATCCTGTACTGATGCAGGTCGAACCAGCCCTGGCCGGCCAGCATGTCGCGAACCTCGACCAGCCGCAGCAGGCTGTCATTGTCGCCGCCGGCATTGCTCAATTCGCGAAAGCCCGTGGCGGCATTGACAGCCAGCACCACCAGCATGGCAAGCAGCGCCAGCGTCATATCGGACTTCCAGGAGGAAGCACCCGCCTTGGCTGCGTTCATCATCATGACCTTCGTCGGAAAGACTGCGGCCTTAAACCTAGCCTTAACAGCTTCAATAAATAGTAAAGTCGCCTGAGCGAGTCCGCATATGAGCGCGGCCGGAGGCTCCGCCGGGTGTCGGGAGACGGAAATGCCGCACGAAGTCCGCCACGAGCCGGCCATTGCCGTGCTCCTGCCTTGCTACAATGAGGAACTGACCATCGCCGAGGTGGTGCGGCGCTTTCGCGAGACGCTGCCATCGGCCGACATCTATGTCTATGACAACAATTCGCGCGACCTGACGGCATTAAAGGCCCGCGCAGCGGGCGCCATCGTCGTCCGCGAGCCGCGCCAGGGCAAGGGCAATGTCGTGCGGCGCATGTTCGCCGACATCGATGCGGACATCTATCTGATGGCCGATGGCGACGGCACCTATGCGCCGGAAGATGCCTCGCTGCTGATCAACATCCTGCAGACCGAGCGCTGCGACATGGTGGTAGGCACCAGGCGCGGCGTCACCGACGATGCCGGCCGTTCCGGCCATGCCTTCGGCAACCGCATCTTCAATAGCCTCTACAAGCGGCTGTTCGGCGCCGACTTCACCGACATCTTCTCCGGCTACCGCGTCTTCTCGAGGCGCTTCGTCAAGAGCTTTCCCGCCGTTTCCGGCGGCTTCGAGATCGAGACCGAAATGTCGGTGCATGCCTCGCAGCTGAAACTGCCGGTGAGCGAGATCGCGCTCGATTATGGCCGCCGGCCTGAGGGATCGTCGTCGAAGCTGTCGACCTATCGCGACGGCGCCAGGATCCTGTGGATGTTCGCCATGCTGATGAAGGAAACGCAGCCGCTGCGCTTCTTCGGCGCCTTCGCGATTTTCTTCCTGGCGTCGAGCCTTGCCCTGATGACGCCGGTGCTGATCGAATTCGCCCAGACCGGCCTCGTGCCGCGCATGCCGACCTGGGTGCTGTCGGTCGGCCTGCTGCTGCTCTCGATGCTTGCGATGGTGACCGGACTGATCCTCGATTCGGTATCGCGCGGACGCGCCGAGCAGAAACGCATTTTCTATCTCTCGGTTCCGTCGGGCCGGGTCGAACGGCGCGAACGCACGAGCGAAACAGCGAAGGCCGAACCGGGCAAGACGCCCCGGGCCGCCTGAGGCCGTGAGCCGGCTCGCCCGCTTCGTCCTGGCCGGCGGCGTTGGTTTCGTCGCCGATGCCGCGGTGCTCTGGCTGCTCTTGGCGGTGACGCCGCTCGGTCCCTTCGTCGCCCGTGTCCTGTCGATCGGCTTTGCGCTGTGCGTCACCTGGCAGATCAACCGGCACCTGACCTTTTCGCCGTCGAGCCGCAGCGTGGCGCAGGAGGGCGCGCGCTATGGCGGCGTCGGCATCGCCACCAGCATTGTCAACTATCTCGTCTACTGCGCCATCCTGTTCGCGCTGCCGGCAATGCCGCCGCTGGCGGCACTTGCCGTCGCCTCGCTGGTCGCCATGGCGCTGTCCTTCCTCGGTTACTCCCGGCTGGTCTTCGACCGGTAAAGGTCTGGGCCAAGCAAGCGCGATTGGCAGAAGCCGCCAAGTTCCGTATATCGGCGACAGAGCCCGCTGGAGACCAGAAGATGCCCCTGAAGATCGCCGTCCAGATGGACCATGTCTCCACCGTCTCGATCGCCGGCGACACGTCCTTTGCGCTGTCGCTGGAGGCGCAGCGGCGCGGCCACCAATTGTTCCACTACACGCCCGACCGGCTGTCGATGCTGGGCGGCAAGGTGTTTGCCCGCATCGAAGAGATGAAGCTCCGCGACGAGAAGGGCAATCATTATACGCTGGGCGACAAGGTGCGCACCGACCTGTCGGAGATGGATGTGATCCTGCTGCGCCAGGATCCGCCCTTCGACATGAATTACATCACCACCACGCATATTCTGGATCGCATTCACCCGAAGACATTGGTCGTCAACGACCCGGCCTGGGTGCGCAACAGCCCGGAAAAGATCTTCGTCACCGAATTCCCCGATCTGATGCCCGAAACGCTGATCACCAAGGATCCCCAGGAGGTCGCGGCCTTCCGCAAGGAATTCGGCGACATCATCGTCAAGCCGCTCTATGGCAATGGCGGCGCCGGCATCTTCCATCTCAAGGAAGACGATCGCAACCTCGCCTCACTGCTCGAAATGTTCGCCCAGCTGTCACGCGAGCCGTATATCGTCCAGCGCTATCTGAAGGATGTGCGCAAGGGCGACAAGCGAATCATCCTGATCGACGGCGAGGCGGTCGGCGCCATCAACCGCGTGCCGGCCGACCACGATTCTCGCTCCAACATGCATGTCGGCGGCCGCGCCGAAAAGACCGAGCTGACGGAACGCGAACGCGAAATCTGCGCCCGCATCGGCCCATCGCTGAAAGAACGCGGCTTCATCCTGGTCGGCATCGACGTGATCGGCGACTACATGACCGAGATCAACGTGACCTCGCCAACCGGCGTGCGCGAAGTGCAGCGTTTTGGCGGCGCCGATATCGCCAGCCTGTTCTGGGACGCGGTGGAGGAAAAGCGGCGGAATTCGACCGCGTAGTGTGCGTTGCTACGGAGGACTTTGGTGGGTCCAGAGAAGCATCGAAAGATGCTCTTTATCGGGTAAGACTGCCGAGCAAGCGGCTCATCAGATCAAACTATGTCCCGGAAGCGCCGAGGCCTCAGTTTCCGAGGAAGGAGACCGATAAGTCTGGTCTGCAATTTTCGCTGTGGTGTTGCCCAGTCTTTCAGCAGAAAACCCGCATCGGAGTTCTTTTCCAGCAATGCAAAAGCCGCAGACAGTCCGATCAGGTCGACCAAGGTCCTGCGCATTGAGTGGCGGGAGATTAAATGCGCCAGTCCCGGCGCCACTTCGCACCAACGATTGGCCAGTGCCCGCCGTATCGCTATTTCAGTATCAGGCGACATCCTGCCGAGGCCAACTCCGGTACCCAGGATGCGCCCGTCCGCCCAGCCATTGCCGCCGTGAAGCCGATAACTGCCAAGAGCCCGCCCAATCCTCACGGTTCCGCCGATCATATGGGCGGCACGAGCCATATAACCATCGGCACATATCTTTATTTCGTCCGGATCGGATGGACGCATGATTTCAAGCGGAGCTCGACGAAACATCATCCCCGATGTGGTTGACCAAAACCAACCCACGGTACCCCGATCAATAAATAATAATGTCGGGTCAGCTTCGGTGTCGACATGCAGGTAGCCGCTCATTTTCGGCATCGATCGCGGGTCGTTCAGGTGGAATACGGGATGACCGCCCGCAAGCAGGTTGCCGGCCGTATCTATCACCACCTCATCGGAGCTCGACATTGCCGCGATACGGGTTTGGCTGAGATGCGCTCTCACATGGCATTCTATGAAGTCAGGATGCCAAGCATCGTCACCGTCAAGAAAGGAGATCAGGGGCCCGGCTGTCGCGTCAAGCCCGGTCATCATTGCTGTCAACTGCCCGCCATTTTGCAGTCGGGGCAGAAAGCGGAAACGACTGTCGCCAAGCTGGGACAGACACTCTTCAATCCTTCGGCGGGAACCGTCGGTCGAAAAATCATCGACCACCACGCATTCGAACGCAGTGTATGTCTGCGCCGCTACGGATCGGATCGCAGTGTCGATGAATGCCTCTTGATTGAAACAGCCTACGCAAACGGATACGGTTGGTAGCGCGATGTGAGAACCAGCTCCGCTTGGGACGATGTTTTCTTTCAAGAGGCGCTTCTCCGTACACCAGATTTGATCGCCTGAGATATTCCGTCGATCAAATGGCGGTGTTTCTTTGCCAAATTTCTCTCTATCGAAGCGAGTTTTTCTCCGCACTCAAGATCGCAATTGCCGCATGTTGACCCTACAGCACGGGTATCGCCCTCCTACCAAATTCGAGATTGTCAGAGCCATGCTGCGTCATGGCCACAACCTCAGAAAAGGGCACCCTTCCGCGAAGTCGCAACCTGCTCTTCAGGCCAGTTTGCTGTCGGACGATCCGTTCATATCCTATTCGGGAATGTCCGGTACGCCGCTCGGATTAGCAAGTCATATGCCTTTCCGTCCACGCAGCCACCGCGCCTGGTTTCTCATCTCGCCAACCTGGTCCATCGAAAACAGTGCTAGCGTCAAAACCATCCGGACCTATGCCGTTCTGCATAGACTCAAGAACCCCCGTCACTCGCTAATCTTCCTATCCAACACTCAGGCAGAGGCTGATCTGTTGAACCAGTCCGGCGAGGCCGCCGTCCTGCACAACAAGACGTCAACAACCTCCGAACACATATTCAGGCCTCTCGATGACGTCCCTGTAGAATTTGATGCAATCTACAATGCGCAGCTGGCTCCGTGGAAGCGCCATGACTTGTCGCTTGGCATCCAGCGTTGCGCATTTGTCTTCTATCGAGATTCAAGCGGATCCTCCACGACGGAGTCGGAAAGAGCGCGAATAAATCGGCATAGGGAGCTCGCGCCGCATCACGTCTTTATCAACGAGTTTGACGGCACCGGCAAGCCGGTCCGATTGGCACCGGCTCAGGTGAACACGCATCTAAATCGTGCAGCCGTGGGAATCTGTCTCTCTCACCTGGAAGGACCAATGTTCGCCAGCACGGAATATCTTCTCGCGGGCCTTCCAGTGGTCACGACGCCGAACCATGGCGGCCGAGACCTTTATCTGGATGACGACTATTCGCTCACAGTTCCACCCGATCCTCGATCCATCGCGGAGGCTGTCTTAGCGCTGAAGGAGCGACGAATTCCCCGGGATTACATTCGTTCGCAAACTTTGAAACGAATCGAACGAGACCGCGGGCGGTTCATAGACCTTGTAAACGAGATTTTTCTGGAGAGCGGCTCTTCGCGCCGGATCGCCCTGCCTTGGCCTTTCAGATATCCTGTCATGGAGTGGCTTCCACCGCAGGTCGCGATCGATCGATCGCTTTCAGGTTCGGTCGATGCCTTCATCACCGCTTAGACGGCAACAGCCTCGGATTGCCGGAGGAACTCTGTCGCCCTCTACCGGGCACAACGCGGCTGCAACCAGCACGGCTGCCTGTTCCTGTAATGTTCTTGCCTTGGCCTGAAATCTATGGTTGTCTTGTCGTGACGTCGCTCGCGGCCTGAACCACAAGGTCGAGGCGAAGCCGGTTTCCGGGGGCAGGGCAAATGGTGGCGCGGGTTCGCACGGTTGCTTTCCAGGGCATCGAGGCCGTGCCGGTCGATGTCCAGGTGATGATCGCGCCGGGCAAGGTCGGCATGCAGATCGTCGGCCTGGCCGACAAGGCGGTGGCCGAAAGCCGCGAACGCGTGCAGGCGGCGCTCCATGCATCCGGCCTGTCGATGCCGTCGAAGAAGGTGACGGTCAACCTCGCTCCAGCCGATCTGCCCAAGGAAGGCAGCCATTACGACCTGCCGATCGCGCTCGGCCTGATGGCAGCACTCGGCGCCATTCCGGGCGACATGCTGGCCTCCTATGTCGTGCTCGGCGAATTGTCGCTCGACGGAACCATTGCCGCGGTTGCAGGCGCCCTGCCGGCGGCGATCGGCGCCAATGCCGAGGGCAAAGGCCTGATTTGCCCGTTCGGCTGCGGGCCGGAAGCGGCCTGGGCGGGAAAGGATTTCGACATATTGGCGCCGCGCAGCCTGATTGCCATCGCCAATCATTTTCGCGGCACGCAGGTGCTGTCGCGACCCGAGCCCGGCATTCATGTCTCGGCGCGCGACCTGCCCGACCTCTCAGACATCAAGGGCCAGGAAAGCGCCAAGCGGGCGCTGGAAGTGGCGGCGGCCGGCGGCCACAATCTCTTGATGGTAGGGCCTCCCGGCTCGGGAAAATCGATGCTGGCGCAGAGGCTGCCTTCAATTCTGCCGCCACTGGCGCCCAAGGAACTTCTTGAAGTCTCGATGATCGCCTCGGTGGCCGGCGAGCTCGGCGAAGGCAAGCTCACCGACCGGCGGCCGTTCCGCGCCCCGCACCATTCGGCTTCGATGGCGGCAATGGTCGGCGGCGGCATCAGGGCGCGGCCGGGCGAAGTATCGCTTGCCCATAACGGCGTCCTGTTCCTCGACGAGTTTCCCGAATTCACGCCGCAGACCTTGGATGCGCTGCGCCAACCGCTGGAGACCGGCGACTGCATGATCGCGCGCGCCAACCACCGCGTCACCTATCCAGCGCGCATCCAGCTGGTGGCGGCGATGAACCCGTGCCGTTGCGGCATGGCCGGCGAGCCCGGCTATCGCTGCCTGCGCGGCGAACGCTGCCGCACCGATTACCAGGCGCGCATCTCAGGCCCGTTGCTCGACCGCATCGACCTCAGGACCGAGGTACCGGCGGTCTCGGCCGCCGACCTGATCCGGCCCGACCGAGCGGAGAAAAGTGCAGCCGTCGCCCAGCGCGTGGCGCGCGCCCGCACCATCCAGCGCGAACGTTTCGAGCGGCTGGGCGTTACCAGCGCCACCACCAACGCCCATTGCTCGCCTTCTGTTATCGAGGACATCGCCGCGCCGGACGCAGCAGGCCTGTCGCTGCTGAAAGACGCCAGCGAGAAACTCGGCTTTTCTGCGCGCGCCTATCACCGCGTGCTCAAAGTGGCGCGCACACTGGCTGACCTCGACGCCAGCGAAACCGTCGGCCGAATTCACCTGGCCGAGGCGATTTCCTACCGCATGATGTCGGAGCGGGTAGCGCAGGCGGCGTAACGCTCCTCCTTGAGGGGAAGGTGGCCCCGAAGCGGCAGGGTGGGGGTCGCCGAAGAATGGTCGATCTTTTTGGAGCCGAGCCGAGAAAGGGCCTCTGCAATGACATTGCTTGTAGTGTCGTCCGAAGGGAGTCGCTGCACTTCACGCAGGACCCCACCCGGCCCTTCGGGCCACCCTCCCCTCAAGGGGGAGGGAAACGCAGGCGCTAATTCGCCCGCTCTTTCGCCTTCAGCTCCAGCCGCCGTGCGTGCAGCACCGGTTCCGTATAGCCATTCGGCTGTTCGCGGCCTCTAAACACCAGGTCGCAGGCGGCGTGGAAGGCGATGGAATTGTCGAAATCGGTGGCCATCGGGCGGTAGAGCGGGTCGCCGACATTTTGGAGGTCGACGATCGCTGCCATGCGCCGCAGCGAATCCATCACCTGAATTTCGGAGCAAACCTTGTGGTGCAGCCAGTTGGCGATGTGCTGCGAGGAGATGCGCAGCGTGGCGCGGTCTTCCATCAGGCCGACATCGTTGATGTCGGGCACTTTCGAGCAGCCGACGCCCTGGTCGATCCAGCGCACGACATAGCCGAGAATGCCTTGCGCATTGTTGTCGAGCTCGCGCTGGATCTCGTCGGGGGTCCAGTTCGGCCGCACCGCCACCGGCACCGACAATATATCATCGAGCTTCGCCTTCGGCCGGCTCTTGAGCGCCGCCTGGACGGCATGGACATCGACCTTGTGATAGTGCGTGGCGTGCAACGTCGCCGCCGTCGGCGACGGCACCCAGGCGGTGTTGGCGCCGGCCTTGGGATGCGCGATCTTCTGTTCCAGCATCGCCGCCATCAGATCCGGCATCGCCCACATGCCCTTGCCGATCTGGGCGTGGCCGGCCAGACCGCATTCCAGCCCGGTGTCGACATTCCACGCCTCATAGGCGGAGATCCAGGCGGCCTGCTTCATGTCGAACTTGCGGATCATCGGCCCGGCTTCCATCGAGGTGTGGATCTCGTCGCCGGTGCGGTCGAGGAAGCCGGTGTTGATGAACACGACGCGTTCCTTGGCGGCGCGGATCGCCTCCTTGAGGTTGACGGTGGTGCGCCGCTCCTCGTCCATGATGCCCATCTTGATGGTGTTTGCCGCCATACCGAGCAGCGCTTCGACGCGGTCGAAAATCTCGACTGCGAAGGCGACTTCCTCCGGCCCATGCATCTTCGGCTTCACCACATACATTGAGCCCGCGCGGGAATTCATCCGACGCCCGTTGGCGCCGACATCGTGCAGCGCGATCAGCGCCGTCATCGCCGCATCCAAGATGCCTTCCGGCACCTCGTTGCCATCGCGGTCGAGGATGGCCGGATTGGTCATGAGGTGACCGACGTTTCGCACCAGCATCAGCGAGCGGCCAGGCAAGCTCAGCGCGCCACCACTGGGCGCGGTCCAGGCGCGGTCCGGATTGAGCTTGCGCGTGAAGGTTTTGCCGCCCTTGCTGATTTCCTCCGCCAGATCGCCCTTCATCAGGCCGAGCCAGTTGCGGTAGACGATGACCTTGTCCTCGGCATCCACCGCCGCGACCGAATCCTCGCAGTCCTGGATGGTGGTCAGCGCCGATTCCAGGATCACGTCGGCAATGCCGGCCGGGTCGGTGCGGCCGATCTGGTTGGTGCGGTCGATGAGGATCTCGATGTGCAGGCCGTTCTGGACCAGCAGGATGGCTTCCGGGTTGGCACCGTCGCCGCGATAGCCGGCAAATTGTTTCGGGTTGGCCAGCGTGGTGCCGCCGGCGCCAGCGCCGAGCCGCAAGGTGCCACCCGAAACCGTCAGCCCGTTCACGCCGGCCCATTTGCCCGAGGTGAGCGGCACGGACTCGTCCAGAAAACTCTTCGCCCAGGCAACCACCTTGGCGCCGCGCACGGGGTTGAAGCTTTTGCCCTTCTCGGCGCCACCGGTCTCGGCAATGGCGTCGGTTCCGTAGAGCGCATCGTAGAGCGAGCCCCAGCGAGCATTGGCGGCGTTGATCGCATAACGCGCATTCATCACCGGCACCACCAGCTGCGGCCCGGCAACGCTGGCGATCTCGGGGTCGACATTGTCGGTCGTCACGGAGAAGGCCGGCCCTTCGGGCACGAGATAGCCGATCTCACGCAAGAAGCTTTTGTAGGCCTCCATATCGATGGGCGCGCCATTGGCGCGGTGCCAGGCGTCGATCTGTTCCTGCATGGCGTCGCGTTTGGCCAACAGCGCTCGGTTCTTCGGCGCCAGATCATGCACGATGGCCGAAAAGCCGTTCCAGAAAACGTCCGCGGCAATACCGGTACCCGGCAGCGCTTCGCCGACAAAGTCATGCAGTTCGCGGGCAATCCGCAATCCGGCGATCTCGACGCGATCGGTCATCAGGGCTTCTCCAGATGAAGGCTTTGCGGCCTTTGGCATGTCAGGGGCGAAGGGTCAATTCAGCTTAGGGTGAAGCCGGGGATTTTGAAGCTGCTGATCTCCCCCCTCGTGGGGGAGATTACCCTAAACCGCGATCCTCGGCCGACCCGATGCAACCGCCACCACATGCGCTTCGATAAACATCCGTTGGGCCTCAACCGTAGACACCTTGAACTCGGTCGAAACGTCGATCTCGGCATTATCCGTGCCGGCATCCTTCGCGCGCGCGGCTACGATCGCCCGCACATCAGCCTCCGCTGCCGCGATCGCCTTGGCCTCGTCGGTGAAGTCGCGCACCGTTTGCCCCGACGCGACCCGGAACAAACCTTCCTTGGGCTGGCTGACGCGGGCTTCGGCCGAGACGCGGACCTGGCCGACGACGGCGCCGAGCGCGTTGGCGACGTCGGTATCCTCCGGCACCACGCACTCATTACCGACCAGCTCGGCCAAGCCGGCATAGTGCAGCGGCGCCGAGGCGCCGAGGCCAATGACCGGACGATCGAGCGCGACGCTGAGCCTTGCGATGCCGGGATGGGAATCGACGGCGCGCTGCACCAGCGCGTGCGCGACGGTGGCGGCGCCATCCAGCCCATCCTCGGCAAAGGCTGTCTCCAGAATGTATTCGGCCGACCAGCGCGTGAGCGTCAGCAGCACGCGTTCGGAAATCACCTCCGGAGACGGCGCGATGTACTGGCCTCGCCCATCACGCTTGCGGGCAAACAGTTCGGCGCCGAGCCGGGCCGCAAGCGGGTCCCAGTTGGCCTGCTTGCCGAGCACATGGGCGGCGTCCGAGGGGGTGAAGCCCGAGATATGCACAAGACCGCGCGAGACCAGCCGGTTCAGCGTGGCGTTCTGGGCGTTCGAGGTGAGCAGCCTGTCGATGGCGAGCGGCACGGCACCAATCAGTTCATACAGTTTCGCCTCGGGCGCGGTCAGGCCGGCGGCGAGCCTGTCCGGCACGCCGGTGCGCAACGCAAAGCGGCCGTCCATGCGGCCGGGGTTGGGCGCCCTGAGCTGGCGCTCGAGCTCCGATGTCACTGAAGCACCATGCATCATGCCGGCCAGCGCCAGCGGCACCAGGCGGCGCGGCCCGAGCAGGATTTTCGGGTTGAGCGCGCCATCTTCCAGTGCCACTTCGGAATCGCCGCCGAGGCCGAAGGTGCGCATGGCGACCGCCTCGACCATGGTGCGGAAGCCGCCGACAGTGGCGCCTTCGGGATCGAGCCGAGGACGGCCGCCGTCGAGCACGGCGACATCGGTGGTGGTGCCGCCAATGTCGGACACCATGGCGTTGTCCAGGCCCGTCATGTGGCGGGCGCCGACCAGGCTGGCGGCCGGGCCGGAGAGGATGGTCTCGATCGGCCGCTGGCGGGCAAACGCCGCCGAAACCAGCGCGCCATCGCCGCGCACCACCATCAGGGGCGCTGCGATGTTGCGGGCTTCCAAAAATCCTTCGGTTGCCGCCACCAGCCGGTCGATCATCGAGATCAGCCTGGCGTTGAGCAAGGTGGTGAGCGCGCGACGCGGACCGCCGAGCTTGGCCGACAATTCATGGCTGGCGGTCACCGGCAGGCCGGTCTTTTCGCGGATGAGGTCGCGCGCGGCGAGTTCATGCTCCGGGTTGCGGGTGGCGAAATAGGCGCACACGGCAAAGCCCGACACCGAGGCGCCGAGTTCAGGGAGTGCTGCTTCCAGCCCCGACAGATCGAGCTTGGCCGCATTGCCGTGCACGTCATGGCCGCCCGGACAAAACACCACCGGATCGGTGCCGAGCGCCGTCTTCAGCCCGTCGCGCGCAAGGTCGGCCCCGGTAAAGCCGATCATGATGAGCGCCACACGCCCACCCTGGCCCTCGACCAGCGCATTGGTGGCGAGCGTCGTCGACATCGACACGAGTTTGATCGCGGCCGGATCGGTGGCCGATTTTCCCAGCACCGCATCGACCGCGCCGGAAATGCCGACGGCAAGATCGTGCCGCGTGGTCAGCGCCTTGGCCTTGGCCAGCACCTTGCCTTTTGGCCCGCCCTGTTCCGACCACAGCACGGCATCGGTATAGGTGCCACCGGTGTCGATACCGAGAAACAGGGGTTTTGGCTTGGCGGTCATGTCTGGCGGTCCGGGATTCTGCTCCCCCGCCCTTAGCCGATACGGCCCGGCTGATAAAGGCGGGAGAGGTGGGCCAGTTTGACCCTGGTCGCCGCTCATGCCCGCCAAACTTTGTAACGGTCACATTTTTTCATTGGTGCGTGGCCTGCCTTTGCGTGCACCATGCGCCGATCTCATCGCTTTCAGGACTTCGCCATGACCACGCTTCCCGGCATCGCCGACATCCATGCCGCCGCCGCGCGGCTCTCCGGCCTGATCGCCGAAACGACCTTGATCGAATCGCTGGAACTCAACAAACGCTTCGGCGGCCGCATCCTGTTCAAGCCGGAGACGCTGCAGCGCACCGGCTCGTTCAAATTCCGCGGCGCCTACAACAAACTGTCTTCGCTGAGCGAAGAAGAGCGCAGCCGCGGCGTCGTCGCCTTCTCCTCCGGCAACCATGCTCAGGGCGTCGCCGCGGCGGCTGCCATGTTCGGCGTCAAGGCGGTCATTGCCATGCCGGCCGACGCGCCGGCGATGAAGATCGCCAATGTCCGCAAGATGGGCGCCGAAGTGGTGCCGTTCGACCGCTTTCGCGACGACCGCATGACGGTGGTGCGACCCTACATGGACAAGGGCATGGTGCTGGTGCCTCCTTTCGACGATCCGGCCATCATCGCCGGCCAGGGCACGATCGGTCTCGAACTGATGCGCCAGGCAAAAGCGCTCGGCGTCAGCCTCGATGCGGTCGTCATTCCCTGTGGAGGCGGCGGCCTGACGAGCGGCATTTCGATCGCCGTCAAGGATGCCTCGCCGGCCACGGCAGTCTGGGCCGTTGAGCCCGAGCATTTCGACGACACCCGCCGCTCGCTGATCGAGGGAAAAAGGGTTTCCAACGAGCCCGGCCACAGTTCGATCTGCGATGCCATCCTCACCGCAGAGCCCGGTGCCATCACCTTCGAGATCAACCGCAAGAACCTCGCCGGCGCCATCGCCGTCTCCGACAAGGCGGCCGCACAGGCGGTGCGCGACGCCATGGCCCATCTCAAGCTGGTGGTCGAACCCGGCGGCTGCGTGGCGCTGGCGGCGCTCTCGTCAGGCGAGATCGAACTGTCGGGCAAATGCGTCGCCGTCGTGCTGTCAGGCGGCAATGTCGATTTCACCACCTATGCCGAGATCATGGCTGCGGCCTGAGAACCGATATGGCAGACGCTGAGATAAGGGCGGCTCTCGATCGCCATTGGGCTGCCTCCGATGCCAATGATTTCGAGACGGAGCATCAGATCTATCGCGAGGACGCGGTGCTTGACTATCCGCAGTCAGGCGAGCGCATCAGCGGACGGCACAACATCCAGCCGTCGCGCGCCGCCCAGCCCAACCGGAAGCGCTTTGCCGTGCGGCGGATCACCGGGTCAGGCGACCTCTGAATCACCGAGTATGTCCTGACCCATGACGGGATTCCGTCCTATACGGTGAGCATCATGGAGTTCGTCGATGGCAAGGTGGTTCGCGAGACCCAGTATTTCGGCGATCCGTTCGAGCCGGGGCAGTCGCGCGCGCAATGGGTCGAACGGATACCTTGAAACACGGCGGCGGTAGCATGACCAGCCACCATCCGCTCGATCGTGCCGAACTGCCTGATGATACGGCCGATCTCGCCCGCTATCTCATCGGCAAGCTCGTGGTGCGGGAGCTGCCGGAAGGCATCGTCAGCGGCCGTATCGTCGAGACCGAGGCCTATGTCACCGGCGACGCCGCCGGGCACGGCTATCGCGGCATGACGCCGCGCAACCGTTCGCTGTTCCTCGGGCCCGGACACGCCTATGTCTATCTCGCCTATGGGGTCTCCTGGATGCTCAATGTTTCGAGCGAGGGGCCAGGGACCGGCACCGGTGTGCTGATCCGGGCGCTCGAACCGCTCGAAGGCATTGCCATCATGCGGCTGAACCGGGGCGTGGAGCGCCTGCGCGACCTGGCGCGCGGGCCGGGGCGGCTCGCACAGGCATTGCGGATCGACCGTTCGCTGGACGGCCTCGATCTGTGCCGCCAAGGCCCGCTATGGCTGGCAGCCGACGAGCATCAGGCCGGCGACATCGGCCAAGGCATCCGCATCGGCATCACGAAGGATGCGGACCGCCCGCTGCGGTTCTATGTCAGGGGCAGTCCGTTCGTCAGCGGTCCGCGATCGCTCAATTCCTGAACGCTCAGTCGAGCGTGCGCCTGAACCGCACCAATGCGACGCCGGCAAACAAGGCCACGAACCCGACCAGCCAGGCGATCTCGCCCGCAACCGCCGGCAGTTCAGCGCCCTTCAGCATCACCGCGCGGGTAATGCGCAAAAAATGCGTCAGCGGGAAAATCTCGCCGAAGGTCTGCGCCCAGCCCGGCATGCCGCGATAGGGGAACATGAAGCCGGACAAAAGGATCGACGGCAGGAAGAAGAAGAAGGTCAGCTGCAGCGCCTGCATCTGCGTGCGGGCGATGGTCGAGATGGTGTAGCCAAGCAGCACCAGCGCCAGCACGAACACCAGCACGGCGGTAAGCAGCAGCGACATCGAGCCGGTGAAAGGAATGGCGAACAGAAGCTTCGACGCCGCCAGCACCACCACCACCTGGACGCCGCCGACCACCAGATAGGGCAGCACCTTGCCCAGCATGATCTCGAACGGACTGGACGGCATGGCGAGCAGGTTTTCCATCGTGCCGCGCTCCGTCTCGCGCGTCAGCGCGATCGATGTCATCATCACCAGGGTCATCTGCAGGATGACGCCGAGCAGGCCGGGGACGATGTTGTATTGCGAGATGCCTTCGGGATTGTAGCGCTGGTGCACCACCACATCGAGCTGGCCCCTGGCGGTCTCAGTCGCCGCCTCCTGCATGCCTTGCGCCCGAAGCAGCGCCTGGCTGGCCACTTTGCTCAGCGTCGAGATGGCGCCGCTGGCGGCGGCCGGGTCGGTGGCGTCGGCCTCGATCAGGATCTGCGGGTTGTCGCCGCGCTCCACCCGGCGGCCGAAATCGGCCGGGATGGTGACGACGAAGGCGACATCGCCGCGCGCCATCAGGAATTCAGCGTCCTCGGCACTTTGCGCGACATGATCGAAGCGGTAGTAGCCGGTCGTCTGCAGGGCCGCGACAATGGCGCGGGTGTAGGGGTCGTTGCTGGTCGCCACCAGTGCGGCAGGCAGGCTTTTGGGATCGTTGTTGATGGCGTAGCCGAACAGCACCAGCTGTAAAAGCGGCACGCCCAGCATCATGGCGAAGGTGATGCGGTCGCGCCGCATCTGGATGAATTCCTTGATCAGCAGCGCACCGAGCCTGGCGAAGGAGAAGACCCTGTTCATGCCATATTGTCCTTCGAGCCGGACATGAACTGGATGAAGACGTCCTCGAGGCTGGTCTCGCCGGGTTTTACGCTGACGCCCTTGTGCTCCTTCTCGACATCGGCGAGCGCCTTTTCGAGCTTTGCCTTGTCGGAGCCGACGACATGCAGCGTCGCGCCGAACGGCGCCACCTGGTCGACGCCGGGCCGGTCCCTGAGTGCATCGGCGACCTGGTCGAGGCGCGGTCCCTGCAGCACGAAGGTGGTCAGACCGGCATTCGTCACCACCTCGTCCACCGTGCCGGTGGCCAGCATCTTGCCGTAGGAGATGTAGCTGATGCGGTGGCAGCGCTCGGCCTCGTCCATGTAGTGGGTGGACACCAGCACGGTCAGACCGCCGCTCGCCAGCCGGTGGATCTCGTCCCAGAATTCGCGCCGCGCCTTCGGATCGACGCCGGCGGTCGGCTCGTCGAGCAGCAGCAGCTTCGGCTTGTGCATGATGCAGGCGGCCAGTGCCAGCCGCTGCTTCCAGCCGCCCGACAGCGTGCCGGCGAGCTGGTTGCGGCGGCTCGTGAGGCCAAGCTCTTCCAGCGTTTTCGACACATGCTCCTCGACCGGCTTCAGTCGGTAGAGCCGCGCCACGAATTCGAGATTCTCGCCGATCGTCAAATCCTCGTAGAACGAGAATTTCTGCGTCATGTAGCCGACTTCGCGCTTGATGCGGAGCGACTCGGTGCGGATGTTGAAACCCAGCACCGTACCTTCGCCCTCGTCGGGCGTCAGCAGGCCGCACATGATGCGGATGGTCGTCGTCTTGCCGGACCCGTTGGGCCCGAGAAAGCCGACGATCTCGCCCTCGGCCACCGTCATCGTCACATGGTCGACGACAGTCTTGTCGCCGAAGCGCTTGACCAGGCCATGAACGTCGATGGCGTTCATTTTGCGGAGGCCGCCAGCTCGACATCGACGATCTGTCCCGGCTGCAGCGCTTGCGCCTTGCCCTCAGGCCGCGCCTCGACGAGGTAGACCAGCTTCTGCCGGTTCTCGAGCGAGTAGATCACCGGCGGGGTGAATTCCGGGTCGGGCGAGACATAGCTGACGCGCGCCTTCACCTCCGGCCCGCAGCCGTCGCAATGGACGACAAGCAGCGTGCCGACCTTGATCGACGAGAACGCACTTTCCGGGACATAGACGCTGAGCTTCACCGCACCGTCCGGCAACATCGAAATGACAGGCGCGGTCGGACCGGCGGTGTCGCCGGAATTGCGGATGACGTCATTGATGCGGCCGGGCGAAGGTGCCGCCAGCACGCGCTTCGACAGCCGCCACTCAGCTTGTTCCAACGCCGACTGCGCCTGTTTGACCTGATTGTCTGCCGCCTTGATCGTTTCGGGACGCGCAGGCAGACCGCCGACGGCGAGGTTGGCCTGCGCCTGGCCGACCTGCGCATTGGCGGTCTCCAGCGTCGCGGCGGCGGTGTCGTAGTCGGCCTGCGTGCCGGCACCGCGCTTGAACAGGTCGGCGGCGCGGTCGTATTTGCGCTTGGCATCCGTGGCCTGGGCCTTGGCCATGTCGACCTCGGCCTTCAGCACCGCGATCTCCTCCGGCCGCTTGCCGATCTGCAGGTCGGCCAGCTGCGCCTGCGCCTGGGCGAGCGCGGCCTCTGCCTGGGCGACGGCGATTTTTGCGTCGGCGCTTTCGAGAGTCACCACCGGCGTGCCTGATACAACACGGTCGCCGCGCTTGACCGCGACGGTCTCGACCTGCGCCACCTCGATCGGCGCCAGCAAGACATAGTCGCCCTCGACATAGCCGACGGCAAGCGGCGCTGCCGGCGCGCAGGCGCCGAACAGCTGGGCTGCGAGCGGCAGGGAACAGAGAAAACTCATCGCTTGCTCTCCTTGCGGGCGACCGGATTTCGGGCCGCCAGTATGGCGCCAAGATTGCTTGTGACCGCCGCCACCACCTTGGCGGCTTCGGTGTTACCGATCTCGCGCCAGCCCATACGACGCATCACTGCTTCGCGGCCTATGCGGAAATAGATGACCTGGCCGATCAGCGTGAAGACCACGAGCTTGGTGGCCTCGCTTTCGGCCGGCTCGCCCGTCGCCTGTTCCCAGATCTGGCAGAGGCGGCGATGCGTCGGTTCGAACACCCCGTCATAGATGCGGTCGAGGGCGGCCGTCGGATGCGACAACTCTCTAAGTACGAATTGTACGATCTCGCCCGCCTCCGGCCTGGCGACGATAAATCCTACCATCCGCTCCAATGCGGTCGAGAGCTGCGCCCGCGCCGCCTCTGGACTGGCTTGACCTTGCAGCTGCATTCCGCCGAGCGCCTGGCCGGCAACCGCCTGGATGGTCTCGACGATGTGGTCGGCGGCGGCCGCGCGCAGCCCTTCCTTGCCGCCGAAATGATAGGCGATGGAGCCGATGTTGGCCTTCGCCTCCGCCGCGATCTCGCGCGTCGAGGTGCCGTCGAAGCCCTGCCGCCCAAACAGTTTGAGCGCGGCCAGCACCAGTGCGGCGCGCGTCTGCTCGGCGGGCGATGTCTCCTGGCGGGGCATTTTGTCGGGCGCGGATTTGATCATATCGGTCTGTTTAATCAATCGATTGATTAAAGTCAAATTGATTAATCTACGGCCGCTTGCCATGTCGGGCCGCAGACGCTTTAGTGGGCGGCCATGGGCAAGGAAGTCGAACGCAAGTTCCTGGTCTCCAGCGCCGAATGGCTGGAAATGGCCGAGGCGAATATACGCATTCGCCAGTTCTATCTTGCCGCCACACCCGGCCGCACCGTGCGCGTGCGCATCAGCGACGGCAGTTCGGCGAAGCTGACGCTTAAATTCGGCAGCAAGATCCGCGAGCGTGACGAATACGAATATGAAATTCCACTGGCGGACGCAGAGGAGATGCTGGCCTTCGCCATCGGACATGTCATCGAGAAGACACGCCACCATGTTAGGCATCGCGGCTATCTCTACGAAGTCGATGTTTTCGGCGGGATTCTAGCCGGCCTTGTGGTGGCCGAACTGGAGACGCCGGAGGATGTACCTGACGAAATGCTGCCTGATTGGCTCGGCCGCGAAGTGACCGGCGAGCAGAGATTTTACAACGCGTCGCTCGCCCTAGAGCCGGATGATTTTAGGTCGGGTCGACCTAAAATCGGAATCCGGCTCTAAATCAAAAGAGATGGAGCATGATGTCGTCCGAAAACCGCTTCACACTTTTCGGCATCATGCTCTAGGGGGATTCCGGAGATCGCCGCATGAGCTTTCGCATCGACCCGCGCCTGCCGCTGACCGGCGAGGTCAGGCGTATCCTTGGCGAGGAGATCGGCAAGGCGCTTGCCCATCTGGCCGTCGCGCGCGACCAGCCGGAGCAGGCATTGCACAAATGCCGCAAGCGGCTGAAGAGTGCGCGTTCGTTGCTGCGGCTGGTCCGTTCCGGCAACGAAACATTTTGTCAGACTGAGAATCAATGCTACCGGCAGGTGGCGGCGCTGCTTGCCGGGCCGCGCGAGGCGACCGCCCTGGTCGAGACCGTCGACCGGCTGGCAGCCGCCTTTCCCGAGCAGGTTGCCGGCGGCGGCCTCGAC
Organism: Mesorhizobium sp. C372A; assembly: GCF_030323245.1. Taxonomy (NCBI): domain Bacteria; kingdom Pseudomonadati; phylum Pseudomonadota; class Alphaproteobacteria; order Hyphomicrobiales; family Phyllobacteriaceae; genus Mesorhizobium; species Mesorhizobium sp. C372A. The sequence continues at coordinate 1,563,730 of NZ_CP100475.1, forward strand.
AGCGTGCGCGACCGGCTGATTGCCCGCCAGCATGAAATGCATGCCGGCGCCGGCCTCGACGCCGCCATAGGCGCGGCCACCGCCGCCTGCGAGGAAGGCCTCATCAGGATAGAGCGGCTGCTGCTCCCCGATCTGCCTGAGCATGCAGCCGATGTGCTTGCGGAAGGCGCTCGCAAGACCTTGCGCCGGGCCAGGAAGGCGCTGGACAAAGCCGGATCCCACGGAGGAGCCGAGGATTTCCACGATCTGCGCAAGGCTGCCAAGACCCACTCGATGCATTTGTCGCTGCTCGGCCGGCTATGGCCGACGCCGATCAAGGTGCGGCGCAAGGCAGTCGACGAACTGGGCGAAAGGCTCGGCGAACTGCACGACGTCTTCGTCATGCGCGTGTTGCTCGAGGCCGACGGTGAGCCGCTCGGCGATGCGCAGGACACAAGGCTTCTTGGCAAGCTTTTGAAGCGCTCGGAAAAAAGCCTGAAGAAGAGCTGCCTTGCCGGAGCGGCCGAGCTGTTCGGCGACAGCCCCAAGCGCTCGACGAAGAAACTCGCGCGCAATGCGCGCGACGACCTCGCCGGCCCGGCATCCTCGGAAGAGGTCCCGGTCGGTTGATCATGGCCGAGGACGTCACCTCGTGCTAGTCACACTTTGCCATGACCGCGCCGCGCGACACGCTTCTCGACCGCCTTGGCCGCTGGCTTGCCGGCCGGCTGCAGGACGAATCCTCCGGCTATGAGCCCTACACGCCGTCCGACGCCGAGACGTTGCGGCGCACGCTCGAGCCCGGCGACATCCTGCTCATCGAAGGCAACCAGAAGATCTCGGCGGCAATCAAATACCTGACACAGTCGACCTGGTCGCATGCGGCTTTCTATATCGGCGATGCCTTGTCCGAGCCGGAGGACGGATCGGAACGGCGTCGGCTGATCGAAGTCACGCTCGGCGAAGGCTGTGTCGCCGTGCCGCTGTCGCGCTACCGCACCTACAATACCCGTATCTGCCGGGCGAGCGGGCTGACCCCGGAAGACCGCGACCATGTCGTCGCCTTCATGATCGGCAAGCTCGGCCTGAAATACGATCTCAAGAACATTTTCGACATGCTGCGCTTTTTCCTGCCGACGCCACCGGTGCCGGTGCGCTGGCGCCGCCGCATGCTGGCTTTCGGTTCCGGCGATCCGACCCGCGCCATCTGCTCGACGCTGATCGCCGAAGCCTATGGCGAGATCCGCTACCCGATCCTGCCCGAGATCACCCGCGCGCCCGGCCGCGCCTCGGCGCAGTCGAACTATTCACGCCGCGAAATCCTGCACATCCGCCACCACTCGCTCTACACGCCGCGCGACTTCGACCTGTCGCCCTTCTTCCGCATCGTGAAACCGACGCTGGAATTTGGGTTCGACTACCGGGCGGTGACCTGGGAAGATAGGGCCGCTGAGGCGAAGGCCGCCGAATAGCAACCATTCAAACCGGCGCCGATGGCGAGTGGCGCCCTATGAGATCATTCGAGACAGTGTCGATGATCTCAGCGGAAAGCGTCGGATCGGGCACGACGCGGGAGAGGATCACCGATCCGACCATTTCCGCTAGGAATGCGATCGCGGCACTCCGCTTCGCGGCCGGGTCGCTTCCCGGCAGGAGTGAAATGATCAACGCGACATAATTGCTGACGATGCTTCCGAAGAACGATCGAAGCGCTGGATCGTCGTGCCGGGCGGCATCGGCCGCCAGTGCGGTGAGGCTGCATCCGTGCCCCGGATTGTCGCGATGATGGTCCGAGATGTAGTGGCGCACGAGCGTCTCCAACGGAGTATCGGTCGAAGCGAGCCGGGCGGATAGATCGGCGCTCATGTCACTGAAGGCCCGCTGCATGGCCTGAACGATGAGGTCGTCCTTCGACTTGAATTGTCGGTAGAAGCCTCCGTGGGTAAGCCCGGCCGCGCTCATCAGATCGGCAATGCCGATCCCGTCGATCCCTTGTTCGCGGAAGAGCTTTGCAGCGGTATCGATGACCCGCTCTCGATTTAACTCGACCATCTCCTTGCTCACCTTCACGACCGCATCCTCTCCTATTGATGATGATCGACATATAAGACGTGGCGGAGGCGCTTGACAATGATTACGGCGGTCATTATCACCCAATGATTACGATCATAATCATTAGGCAGGAAAGTTGAGATGACACAAGTTCAGTCGCGCGCCGAGGAGATCGCGCTGATCACCGGCGCTTCGGGTGGCATCGGGCATGCGGCCGGACTTGCGCTCATCCGGGCGGGGTATCGCGTGTTCGGCACCAGCCGCCGAGCTGCGCCCAACGAAGTGCGTCAGGGCATTCACATGGTCCCTTGCGACGTCACCGATGATGGGTCCGTCAGAGACGCCATCAAGCAAGTTGTCGCCCTCGCCGGCCGGATCGACGTACTGGTAAACAATGCGGGCCGCAGCCTGATCGGCGGCGCCGAGGAATCATCGGTCGCTCAAGCCCAAAGCCTGTTCGACATAAATGTCTTCGGCATCGTTCGCATGACCAATGAAGTGCTGCCCATCATGCGCAGACAGGGCGAGGGCCGGATCATCAACATCAGTTCGGTGTCCGGTTTCCTGCCGGGGCCATTCACCGCCCTCTACACCGCCACCAAACACGCAGTCGAAGGATATTCCGAGTCGCTCGATCACGAACTTCGAACGTTCGGCATCAGGGTTTCCCTTGTCGAGCCCGCCTTCACCCGCACCGGACTGGAAGAGAACGCCGAACAGCCTGACCGGATTTCCGGCGTCTACGAGCAGGGGCGCTCAGCCATGAATTCGACCTGGCGCAACAGAATCGCGAGCGGCGATCCGGTGGAAGCCGTGGCCGACAAAGTGGTACAGGCAGCCACCGAAAAGACGCCGAGCATGCGCTATACGCCTGGCAAAACGGCAGGCCGTCTTCGCTTCATGCGGCGCTTCGTGCCCGAAAACATGTTCGACAAGAGCTTCCGCAAGCAGATGGGCGTGGCCGATTGATCTAAAATCAAGGCATCGCCAGGCCAGTCCGGCAGGCGAGCCTCCTTTCGCCGAGGAGCGCCGAATGAAGTCCTATTTGTGCAAATATATTCCGCCGCGTTCCGACTTTCTGGCAACGATGACCACCGATGAGGAAGAGTGGATGAAGCAGCACGGAGCATTCCTGGATGACCTGCTTGAAAAGAGGCTTATCGTCGCGCACGGCCCCGTGATGGACCCGGCTGGCGGTTATGGGGTGTCGCTCTATCGGATTGCCGATGATCTGGACATAGAGGCGATCACCTCGGAGGACCCGATCGTGAAGAATGGCGCCGGGCACTACGAACACCATCCGATGCTGCATTTGAAAACGCACGGCTAACCATTTCGACCAAACCGCATCGATGCGGCAGCGAAAGTCGCTCTCGAACGGGCCAGCTTTGCGCACGCTGGCGGGCGCGATCCTGTCGAGGTTTCTGGCGTCCATCCTGCCGAGGTGCAGGCGTCTCACATGGCGGCCTGCATCACGCCGAAACCGCAATAGCGCCCTGGTTTTCGGCTCTGTGTTCGACCCAGACATGGACCGGTTCGTCCCGGCCGCGGATGCTAACCGGTCCATGATCGCGCGCATTCAGCTGTGTCCCGAGCGATTCCGCCTTCGCGGCCTCAATCAGTCGTGACCCAAAGCAAATATTCGCCTGAAGCTCCCGGCAGAGCGCCTGCAAACGGCTGGCGACGTTGACGGTGTCGCCCACCACCGCGAAGGACAGGTTGCGCTCGCTGCCGACCGCGCCGAGGACGACGGCGCCATATTGTGCACCGATCCGAACGTCCAGCGGCGGATATCCCCTGGACACACGCTGGACATTCCAGTCTTCGATAGCGGCGATCATCGCTTCAGCGCACCGGATGGCCCGGGTTGCGTCGTCATGGCTGGCTTGCGGTACCCCGAAGGTCGCCATGATGCAATCGCCGATATAGTTGTCGACGGTGCCATGGTGGTCGAAAACGACCTGCTCCATGCGACGGTGGAACTGACGCAGTAGTTCGAACACTGCTTCGGCCGGATGATCCTCGGAATAGTGTGTGAAGCCGACGATGTCGGCGAACAGCACCGCGATATCCTGCCGGCGGACCGGACCGAAGGGCTCGTCATCCGAGGCGAGCTGGTCGACGACATTGGGCGAAAAATGCCGGGCGAGATTGGCGCGGGCGCGCTCCGCCTTGACATAGTCTTCCGACAGATGCCGGGAACGGGAGACGACCAGCGCCATGATCGCGCCGATAATCAGGACAACCAACACATTGGTCGCCTGCGCGAACGTATCGACGAAATTGGGGTTGAGATAGAGATTCAGTCGCTCTGTCATCGGCAGCGAATAGAGGTTCGTTGCCGGAATGACGGTTCCCGCATGCAAAACCACCCATCCCACCCCGATCGTCCACGTCAAGGCCGCGAGCGCGCCGAGATAGAGCGCCAATCGCGTCGAAAGGGTCAGCGCGCCAAGGCATACGAAAATCAGCAGGAATTTGAAGCTGCCCTCGCGCAGTTGCATCGCAGCCGGCGCGACCTCGAGGGAAAACGGGTTGGGCGTTACCAGCAGAACGGTCAACAGAATGATGTCCAGCGTACCGACGAGGTAACCGATCCACCATGGCGCGTTGCGACGGCGCGCAAAGCGAAACTGGATCAGGCCGACGAGCTGGAACAGCGCTAGGCCCGCCAGCACGAAGAGCAGCGAGGCATCCCAGCGGCTGATCAAGGAAAAGAAGCAGGAGATCACGGCGAGCGATGCCGTGCGCGCCCAGAACTGCAATGCAGCACCCTGGCGTTCTGCGCGCTCCCGCAAATTTTTCAGGCGCGAATAGCGGCGAAGTTCAAGTGTTGGCGCGGTCGGCATAGGATCACTTCGATTTTGCGGGGACGGTCACGCATTCGGCAAACCCGCCCCGTACAGTCTGGCAAATCAGCGCGCGAACTCTATCATGGTTTCGTTTTTGAAACGCGGCTGGCGCGTCAAGCCGGCAACGGGCGGCGTCCCTTTGCCGGAGCGGTGGGCCGGTCGGACGCACCGGCATCCCTGGGGTGCGGGCCGATCGGCATGATCGCCGGAAACGGGGTTGCGCCAAAAGCAAATGTCCATTTGTAGCCGGTCAGCCCGTCTTCCGGCGTCGTGTGCTGGTCGTGATGGGCGAGCAGTTTGGCGCGCTCGGCCAGTTCCTCCGCCTCGCGCTTCACCATCTCCGCCGTCTCCGGCCGCATCCGCCTGGAGAAAGAGACGAAGGTCGCTTCCCGCTCCAGATGGGTGATCGCCCAGCCGATGAAATTCTTGTTTGTCATCTCGAATAGCGGCCTGAGCGGCCCCTCGAAATTCCACTGGATCGGTGTGTCGACCAGCAGCCGTGCCGACAACCCGCTGCCCAGCGCAATGAGGCCGAGCGCTTCGAGATCGCGCAGATAGAGGAACATCGACGCTTCGCTCAAGCCTTGCGAGCGCATGACGCCCTCGGGCGTAAATTTCTCCGACAGCATGACGAAGATGAACAGCAACGCCGGCCGGCCGGCAAGCTTGCGCTCGACCTCCGGCGCGATGCGGTTGACCGGTCCCGGCCCCCGGTTCATCGACCCCAGCACGTTTTCCAGCTCGACGCCGGCGGCAGCGCAGATCCCGACGAGACGGTCGAGCTTGCAGTTGCGCTCGTGGAAGATGCGCTTCACCGTCGGCTCGGAAACGCCCATCCGCCCGGCTAGCTCACGATAGGTGACGCCCTTGGCCTTCAGCGTCCGCTTCAGCGCCTCGAAGATCAGGCCGTTCATGGGATGCACCTCTTTTGCGCCATTTCGTATCGGCTTCCGATACTAGCTCGAATCGTCCTTCCGGAAAAGTATCGGAACTCCTAGCTCTCCGCCATCCATCACAGGAGACCTGGCCATGAAAACCCTCATCCCCTTTATTTGTCTCGCCGCCTTCGCTATCGCGCTCGTGCCTGCGGCCGAGGCCGCCGAACTCTGGCGCGCCTCGGGCTTCGAGCAACCGGAATCGGCGCTGTTCGATGCCGCCAACCACCGCATCATCGTCTCCAACATCGTCGGCAATCCCGGTGAAGCCGACGGCAACGGCTATCTCTCGGTGCTATCGCTGGACGGCAAGGTCGTTAGCCGGCACTGGACCGCCGGCATGGATGCACCGAAGGGCTCGGCGATCTCCGGCGGCAAGCTCTACGTCGCCGACATCACCAAGGTGCGCATCGTCGATCTCGCCAGCGGCAAGCTCATCTCGACGATCGATGTGCCCGGCGCCGTTTTCCTCAATGACGTGACATCGGACAGTTCGGGCAAGGTTTATGTCACCGACATGCTGGCCGATGCGATCTACCGCATTGACGGCGACAAGCCGGACCTGTTCGTGAAGGATGCGAAGCTCGCCGCACCCAACGGCATCTTTGCCGATCGCGATCGGCTGATCGTGGCGTCCTGGGGCAAGGGCATCAAGCCGGACTTCAGCACTGCCGCGCCCGGGGGCCTGCTGTCGGTCGATCTCGCGACGAAAGCCGTGACGCCGCTGCCTGGCGCACAAAACTTTGCCGACCTCGACGGCGTCGTCGCCATCGGCGACAGCATCTACGCCACCGCCTTCATGACCGGCACGCTCTATCGGTACAAAGTCGGCGAGGCGCCGGAGGCTGTAGAGCAGTTCAAGCCGGGCAGCGCCGATATCGGCACAGACGGCACGCGGATTTTCGTGCCGCTGATGAACGAGGGCGAGATCGTGGTGCTGAGCCTGGACTGACGGCGCACATTTGCCGGCTCAGCCAACGGGCGCGGCTTTGAGTTGCGCCCGCGCATCCTTGATCGAAGCGGCAAAGGTCACCAGCGGGCGCTTGACGCCGTGGTTGATCAGCATGCGCCGTGTCTGCGGCGAGGCACCGGCGATGATGAAACGCACTCCTGCGCGCTTCGCCTTGTGCGCCGCGCCCTCGATGACATTGGCCGCGGTGGAATCGAAGAACGGCACCGCCGAACAGTCGAGGATGAAGTTCTTGCGCTGGTCGGCGATGCGGTCGAGCACCGTGCCGACAGTCGAGGCGGCGCCGAAGAAGAAGGCGCCGGAGATGCGATAGACGACGGTGTCGGCGTCGCTTGCCTCGCTTGCATCGTAGGCGCGGCCGCTGCTGTCGGCGACATCGTCCTGCACCAGCGGCAAATCCGCCTCCACGGCGATCGACTTGGCCATGCGGTCGATGAACAGGATCGAGCCTAGCGCGAAACCGACGACGATGCCTTCGGTGAGGTCGCGGAAGACGACGATCAGGAAGGTTGCCATCAGCACCAGGGCGTCGCCGCGCGAAGCGCGCAGCAACGTGGCGAAGGCCTGCTTCTCGAACATGTTCCAGCAGACAACCGCCAGCACACCCGCAAGGGCGGCAAGCGGGATGTAGCTGGCCAGCGGTGCGGCCACCAGCATGAAGACCAGCAGAAAAAGCGAATGCAGCATGCCGGAAACCGGCCCATGCGCGCCGGCCCGCACATTGGTGGCGGTGCGGGCGATGGTGCCGGTGGTGCAGATGCCGCCGAACAGGGCAGACGCGATGTTGGCAAAGCCTTGCGCCACCAGTTCGCAATTGGAACGGTGACGCCGCCCGGTCATGCCATCGGCGACCACGGCCGAGAGCAGCGATTCGATGGCGCCGAGCAGCGCAAAAGCCACCGCATCCGGCAGCACCGCAAGCGCCTTGTCGAGGTTGAGTGCCGGCAGTGCCGGCAACGGCAGGCTGCGCGGAATGCCGCCATAGCGGGTGCCGATCGTTTCCGCCGGCAGCGAAAGCAGCGCCACGACAAGGGAGGCCAGTCCGACGGCGATCAGCATGCCCGGCCAGCCGGGCCGCCAGCGCTTCACCCCGACGATGGTGGCGATGGTCAGCGCCGCCACCAGCGTTGCCGAGATATTGAGCGTGCCGGCCGCGTGGCCGATCGCCATCAGCTTCGGCAGCAGCGGCCCGGGCTCCGGCCCGGCAAGCCTCAGCCCGAACAGTTCGACGATCTGGCCGGAGAAGATGATGACTGCGATGCCGGCGGTGAAGCCGACCGTCACCGGGTAAGGGATGAATTTGATATAGGTTCCGAGCCGGAGATAGCCGATGGCGAGCAGGAAAATGCCGGCCATCATCGTCGCCAGCAGCAGTCCGTCGACGCCTTCGCGCTGCACCGTCGCCGCCACCAGCACGATGAAGGCGCCGGCCGGGCCGCCGATCTGGAAGCGGCTGCCGCCGAGCGCCGAGACGATGAAGCCGCCGACAATGGCCGTGAACAGGCCGCGCTCCGGCGTCACGCCCGAAGCAATCGCAATCGCCATCGACAGCGGCAACGCGACAATAGCGACGGTCAGCCCGGCCATGAAGTCGGCCTTGAACTGCGGCAGGCGGTAACCTTCGCGCCAGACCGTCACCAGCTTGGGCGTGAACAGCTCTGAAAATGTCGGCTTTGCCGACTTCTGGGCCGGTTGATGCACTGCCCGCCGGATCTGATCCATGGACTGCCTTCCGCTTGCGTGAAGGCGGCGGGATCGTCGGCAGGACTGTCGGCGGTCGCCGTCGCGACTATATGCCGGCTCAGCCTTGCGGGTTCGGCGGCGCGACCGGCTTGAGGCGCACGCCCCGGCCGCCGCGCTCGCTGGTCTGGTTCTCGCCGATGAGCTCCACCCCGGCCTCGTCGAGAGCCTGGATAACCTTCATCAGCGTATCGACCACACCCCTGACCACGCCGTCACTCGCTTCCATGCGCTGGATTGTCGGAAGCGAAACGCCGGCACGCTCGGCGAGCGTCTTCTGATCGATGCCGGCCAGCGCCCTCGCGGCGCGCATCTGGGCGGCAGTGATCATCGGTCGGAACCCCCGTCTGAGTCTGCGGAGACGACGTGTAATACAATCATAGTGATGTTTCAACCATCATAAAGCATGCATGAAACATGATCTCTCCACAAAGCCGGATGGCGGGATACGGGATGAGCATGCTACGCTACCGCCTTGGCTCTTACTGGCGGGGAAATATCAGTTGAATATTTTCAGGACCTTGACGACGTCGGCAGCCTTGCTGTCGGCGGTTTTTCTGCTGGCAGGCTGCGGACACGGGCTGATCAACCGGCTGATTTGAATGTCGCTCCGGATCGTCAGTCTTCGGGCTCGTTGCCATCGGCCACCGCCTTGTTCCGCTGCAGCATTCGCGCCGCCAGCCAGCACAGCGTCGCCCAGGTGAAGCCGGCGCACCATCCCGCCAGCACGTCGGAAGGCCAGTGGACGCCGAGATAGACGCGGCTGACGCCGACCAGCAGCGTTACCAGCACCGCCAGGCTGAGGACATAGATTTTCGTCGTTCGTCCCGGCAGGAAGCGCGCTGCCAGCGAGCCCAGCGTGAGATAGGTCACCGCCGACAGCATGGCGTGGCCGCTGGGAAACGACAGCGACGTCTCGTTGGCCAGGTGCGAGACAAGATCGGGGCGCGGCCGGTCGATGCCGGCCTTGAGCAAGGTCGACAGCAGCTGCCCGCCGGCCACCGCGACAAAGATCAGCAGCGCCGTCCTCGGCCTGCGGATCAGCAGGAGGTAGACGATCACCGCCGTTACGATCAGCACCAGCACGCTGGAGCTGCCGAGGCTGGTGATGTCGCGCATCGCGCCTTCCAGCCATGCCGGGCCGACGGGAACATCCGGCTGACCCACTTTTCGGAAAGCGAGCAGGATCTCAGTATCGAAAGCGTGCGGCGTGGTGGCCCGCGCCACCTCCATCAGTTCCTCGAAGCCCCACAGCCCGGCGGCTATCACCAGCCCGGCCAGCAGCACCGGAAATTCAAGCCAGTTGGTGAACGCACGCGGGGTCTTCATCGGATTACAGTCGCCCCTGCAGGTAAGGCCCGAGCGAGATCAGCACCACCGCCGCGATGGCCAGCACGATGCCGGTCGCTTGCAAGGCATTGACGCGTTCGCCGAAGAACACCAGCGCCACCACATTGACCGCCACCAGCTGGATCACCGCCGACAGGCTGAACGACACCGACATGCCGAACTCACGAACCAGCCGCAGCATCATCAGATTGCCCGCCGTATACAGCGCCAGTGTCAGCACGATCTTGCCAAGGCTTGGCGCCAGCCCCCATTGCTTGGCCGCGATTGCCGCCAGCAGGAAAATCACCGTCGAAACGACGAGCTGCGCCAGTCCCCAGAAACTCACTTTTGTGCCTCGCTGTCGTTTGTGGCAGCCCTTGTTTCGCAAGCGTGGCGGCACGTCAAGCAGACTGCGGCGGAACAGGCCACGGCCGAGGTGCTGAATGAATGGCAGCGCGATCGCGGTCTGACTGCCACGCTCGGTCGGATTCGTGCAAACCCAGGCAGCTGCGCTCAAGCATTGGAAAAGAATGGACTTTTAAACATGGCGTCCTACGTCTTCTGGAGGAGACTGCGATGCCAAAGTCCGTCTATGACCGTGGCCTGCTGAAACCCGACGACATCGCCAGGCTGCAACGCGTGTTCGACGAAGCCTGCCGCAGGCGCGACGTGCATCCCGATTCCGCGGATGCGCGGGAGATCGCGCTGAACCTGCTTGCGCTGCACAATGCCGGCATGGTCGAGGAAGATATGCTTATGGAAACCGTGGGTTTCCGCCGGTTGGAGCCGAAATCAGCCTGAGGCCTGCAAGGCGGCCTGGAGCAATTCCAGAAAAGTGTGAAGCGGTTTCCGTCCGGAATTGGGTAAAAAACAAAGGCCTCTAGCCGGCGCGCTGCACGACGGCCACATTCATCTCTGCCCTCAGCCTGAAGCCGATGGACTCGTACAACCGGACCGCGCCGGCATTGCTGGCATAGGCATGCAGGTAGGGAACTTCGCCGCGCGCAAAAATTCGGTTGGCCACGAACACCGACAGCAGCCGGCCGAGGCCGCTGCCGCGAAATTCGGGATGCGAGCAGACGCCGCTGAGTTCGCTGTAGCCGGGCTGCTTCATGCGCTCGCCGGCCATCGCCGCCAGCCGGCCGCCGATCTTCACGCCCCAGAACTCGCCGAGGCTCAGCGCCTTGAGCGTGAACGGGCCGGGCTTGGTCAGTGACGCCAAAGCAAGCATCTCGGCCGCGTCGTCCTGCGTCAGATGCTGCACACGCTCGTCCGACACGGAAGGCAATGGCGCCTCGGCAACCATCTGAACGCCGAAGGCGGTCACGGTCGCGGTCAGTTCCGGCGGCAAGGCAATGGGGTCCGCCTGGAGCATGAACACGCTCTCACCTGCAGGAATGAGGCTTGCGAGCGCCTGCAGGCTCTCAGCGCCGTCTGCCCCGGAAGCCGCGAAGGGGACGATTGAGGAGGGATAGCGCCTGGCGAGCCTGTCGCCATACGCAAAGATCCGATGCCGCGTGTCGAGCGCGCTCCAGACCGGACGATCGAGGACATGGCTCATGGCGCAGCATCCTGTTTCACACGACGGTCGAGCGGGGCCGCGGCCAGGCCGTCCTCTATTGCCGAGAGTTGTTCGAGAAGCGGCCCTGCAAGGCCTTTGCACAAGTCGGCAACGGCGTCCTCGATGCGCGGCCAAACGTCCCTCTTCGCCTTATCGACCAGGCGCTGGCCCTTCGCGGTCAGCGAGATCATCCTGCGGCGCTGGTCGTCGTTCGATGGCGCGGCCTCGACCAGCCCCAACTCGGCCAGCAGCGCCACGCTGCGCGTCACCCCCGGCTGGGTGATCCCCAGTGACTGCGCCAGTTCGCCGACAGGCAGCGGCCCGAGCCGGTCCAGCGCGGCCAGCAGAGGATACTGGCTGGACTGCACCGGCACCTCCAGCCCATCGAGCATGCGCTGCGTATCGGCCTGCAACTGCTCGCCGATGCGCTTCAGCCTGCTGCCGAGGGTGAGGTAGCCAAGGGATCGAATGATGTCTTCCATGGGTGTCCGTCTGTTGGATAACTATAACATCTTATATAACAAAGCAATGAACGAGTTCAAGCGCCTGCTTTGGAGGTTGGCCGCAAGCATCTCAACTTCGTCGTCCTTGGGCGAAGCAGGAGCGAAGCTCCGTCGCGGAGACCCAGGGATCATGCCTTGGCCGTGGAAGCAGCGGAGCAGAACCTGCAACGCAGCGTAGTTCAGAAGTCACGGCATGGATCCTCGGGTCTGCGCCGTCGCTACGCTCCTTGCTTCGCCCGTGGATGACGACGGGATCGGCGTTTCAGCCAATCGCCAGGATATTCGATCCGTCTTGCAGATGCGTTGAACCACTAGTCCGCGCCATAGCAGCAGCCCGAAGTGCGCGGTGGTTCTCCGTCCAGAAGCGCTCGTCTACAACCCCTTGGCGATCTGACGGGCAATCGCTTCGGCCTGCAGGCCGGCGCTGTGAAAATAGCTGGTCAGGCTTGGCCGCATGCCGATGAACCACAGGCCGGGCTGGCCGCTCGGGGTGCCGCCATTGGCCTTCGGCACGCCCTTGGCGTCGAGCACGCCGAGATCGCCCAGCATGGCCTCCAGGCCGGTGCGATAGCCGGTTGCCGCGATTACCACATCCGGCTCGAGCACCGTGCCGTCGTTCAGCCGCACGCCGGCGCCTTCGAAAGCCGCCACCGGCGCCACCACCGAAATCCATCCGGCCTTCAGCGCGGCAACCGCGCCGTCGTCAACGGCGATCGCGATCTGCTCGACGCCGAGCCGGCTGGCGCCGCCTTTCGGCGCCGGCGGCAGGCCGAAGCGGGCGAGGTCGCCGAACACCAGCCGCTGCGTCGCGGCAATCGCGGCATCGGCAATCCACGTCGGCAGCATCGCCATGAAACCGCCGAAGCGCGCCACGGCGACCTTGCCGATCCGTTTCGGCATCAGCGACGGACCCTGCCTGGCTGACAACCAGATGGCCTTGGTGTCGGCACGGGCGAGGTGGTTGAGCACGTCGAAGCCGGAATTTCCGGCCCCGACCACCAGCACGCTTTTGCCCACATAGTCCTGTGCTGTGCCGAAATCGGCGGCGTGGCTAAGTTTGCCGGTGAAAATCGCCTTGCCTTGCCAGTCCGGCGTCCATGGCAAGCGGTCGCGGCCGGTGGCGACGATGACATTGCGGGCGCTCAGCGTTTCCCGGCCCGTATGGACGAGCCAGCCATTGCCTCTGCGTTCGATCCGCTCGACGGCGGTGCCGAATTCGACCCTTATGCCGCGCGCGCGGGCAAAATCCTCGAGATAACCGATGATGGCATCCTTGTTCGGAAAGGCGGCGGTGCGGGGCGGATAGGCAAGGCCGGGCAGGGTCGACAGCGCGCGATGCGTGTTTAGGGTCAGCTTCTCGTGCCGCCGTCGCCACGGTTCGGCGATCCGCGGCTCCTTTTCAAGCACGACGACCCGCACGCCGCGCCGGCGGCCGCCAGCCCCGCCGCTCCGGCGCCGATGACGATAACCGTATAGTCGGGTCCTTTCGGCCCCAGGACGATAGGCATCGTTTCGCTTGTCGTAGCCGCCATTCGGTCGAGATTTCCTTTCAGGTGCGCCATGGGGACCCGTCCTATATGGCACGTCCCATATGGCACAGGGGCGATATGATCGATAATGAGGTCGCGTCAATGCGACTGATTCGAGGCCTTGGGGGCAAGCCTCTGTTTATCATCGGCACGCGGAAGCTCGACCATGCCCTCCTTGCGCATCTTTCTCGACAGACTGCTGGAGGGCGCCGCAGCCAAGGTGCCGCGCCAGGATTTTTCGCATGTCGAGCGGCTGGCGCTTGTCCGCCAGCACGGCGACTTCTCGCTGGCCTATTCGACCGCCGTGCAGCAAAAACTGTCCTATTTCGGCGACGCCGACGGCTACATCGCCTTCGGCACCAAGATGAAGCACCATTTCGCGCTCGGTGACCCGGTCGCCCATCCGGCCGATCGGCCCGACTATATCAGGCGCTTTGTCGAAGCCGCCGACAGCCCGTGGTTCGTGCAGATCGGCGAACCGACGGCGCGCGTTCTGGCAGGGCTTGGCTACCAGGTCAACCGCCTCGGCGTCGACACGCGGCTGGAGCTGCCGGCTCACGATTTTTCCGGCAAGCGCAACGAAACCGTGCGCTATTCCGAACGCTGGCTCTTGAAGAAGGGGTTTTCCTTTGGCGAAGGAGCGGTCTATCTCGACGAGGTCCAGCGCCTGTCACAGAACTGGCGGGCCGACCGCATCGTCAAGCGCTGGGAGATGGCGTTCCTCAACCGCCCCTTTGCCGATCATCTCGGCATCGATATGCGCCGTTTCGTGCTCTACAGCCCGGAAGGCGAGCTCGTCGCTCTGCTCGATTTCGATCCGATGTTCCGGGATGGCAAGGTGATCGGCTATACCACCTCGTTCAAGCGCAAGCACATCGATGCCTCGCCGCATGCCGAAATCGGGCTGACCAAATTCGCCGTCGACCGGTTTCGCAATGAGGGCATTTCGGTCGTCACGCTCGGCCTGTCGCCGATGCTCGATGTCGGAGCCAACAGCTTTGCCGAATCGAGCTTCTGGCGCAACGCCTTCGAGCGGGCCTATGAGTCGCCCTGGGTCAACCGCAGCAAGTTCAACCTCAAGGGCCAGGCGGCGTTCAAGCGCCGCTTCCATGGCGTCGAAGAACCGACCTACATCGCCTTCCGCGAGGGCAGGCTGATCGAGATGCTGGGGTTGCTGCGCCTCATCAAGGCGATCTAGCAAGAAGCGTGGCGGCCAACGTGGCCAATTTGCCCCCAGGAAAACTGTTGATTTGACCGGCGCATGGGCGATCGCCTGATTTAGAGTGGCAGGGTCAGTTGCGCAGCCGGTAGCCGGTGCGGAAGATCCAGGCGACGATGGTGATGCAGATGGCGAGGAACACGACCGTCATGCCGAGGCTGACGGCGACCGAGACATCGGACTTGCCGTAAAAGCTCCAGCGGAAACCGCTGATCAGGTAGACGACCGGGTTGAACAGCGTCACCGTGCGCCAGGTCTCGGGCAGCATGTTGATCGAATAGAAGCTGCCGCCGAGGAAGGTCAGCGGCGTGATGATCAACAGCGGCACCAGCTGCAATTGCTCGAAGCTTTTCGCCCAGATGCCGATGATGAAGCCGAACAGGCTGAAGGTCACCGCCGTCAAGACAAGGAAGGCCAGCATCCAGAACGGATGCTGGATGGTGAGCGGCACGAACAGCGAGGCCGTCGCCAGGATGATCAAGCCGAGGATGATCGACTTGGTCGCGGCGCCGCCGACGTAGGCGATGACGATCTCCAGATACGACACCGGCGCCGACAAGAGCTCGTAGATGGAGCCGACGAATTTCGGGAAATAGATGGCAAAGGAGGCGTTGGAGATCGACTGCGTCAACAGTGAGAGCATGATCAGGCCGGGCACGATGAAGGCGCCGTAGCTGATGCCGTCGATCTCGGTGATGCGCGAGCCGATGGCCGAGCCGAAGACGACGAAATAAAGCGATGTCGAGATCACCGGCGAGACGATGCTCTGCAGCACGGTGCGGAACGCACGCGCCATCTCGACCCGGTAGATCGCCCATACTGCTCGCCAATTCATGGCTCTTGCCTCAACAGATTGACGAAGATCTCCTCGAGCGAGCTGTTTTGCGTGTCCATGTCGCGGAACTGGATGCCTGCTGTCTCGAGTTCGCGCAGCAGCGATGCGACGCCGGGGCGTTCGCTCTGGTTGTCATAGGTGTAGGTCAGCTGTGTGCCATCGTCCGACAGCTCCAACGCGTAGTGCGAGAATGCACCGGGAATGGCGGGGAGCGGGTTGCGCAATTCCACGATCAGGCGCTTGCGGCCGAGCTTGCGCATCAGTTCGGCCTTGCCCTCGACCAGGATGATCTCGCCGCGGTTGATGACGCCGACACGGTCGGCCATCGCCTCGGCCTCTTCGATATAGTGCGTGGTGAGGATGATGGTGACGCCGTCGTCGCGCAGCCGTCGCACCATCGCCCACATGTCCTGGCGCAGTTCGACGTCGACGCCGGCCGTGGGTTCGTCGAGGAACAGGATGCGCGGCTCATGCGAGAGCGCCTTTGCAATCATCAGCCGCCGCTTCATGCCGCCCGACAGCGTGATCGCCTTGGCGTCCTTCTTGTCCCACAACGACAGGTCGCGCAGCACCTTTTCGACGAAGCCCGGATTGGGCGGCCTGCCAAACAGGCCGCGGCTGTAGGTGACGGTTGCCCAGACGCTCTCGAACGCGTCGATGGTCAGCTCCTGCGGCACCAGCCCGATCAGGCTGCGCGCCGCGCGGTAGTCTCGGTTGATGTCGTGGCCGTCGACGGTCACCGTTCCCGACGAACGGTTGACGATGCCGCAGACGATCGAGATCAGCGTCGTCTTGCCGGCGCCGTTCGGCCCCAGCAGCGCGAAAATCTCGCCGCGTTCGATGTCGAGGTTGATTTCCTTCAGCGCCTTGAAGCCGGTGGCGTAGGTCTTGGTGACCCCGGAAATCGAAATGATGGAAGGCAAATTCGTGGAAGACATGTGGCCGAAAACGACTGTTTGAAAGAGGCGGGGATTATTATTGCGCTGAATGTCGGTGCGCAGGCTCGGAAGTCAATGCCGCTGCTGACAATTGTGGACAAACGTTCCCCTTTTGCCGTTTCGTCATGGGGGTGTCGGGGCGCTGACGGTTTGATCCCATCTGCTGCGACAACGCGCCCCGCGTGACGCCAAGCCGCTTTGACCGGACCGCATCCGCCGCCTATTCTGCGCCAACAAACAGCAGCCGGAGCCCGCATGGACCCGCTCATCCTGTCGCGAATGCAGTTCGGGGCGAATATCTCGTTCCACATCCTGTTTCCGACCATCACGATTGCGCTTGGCTGGGTGCTGCTGTTCTTCAAGCTCCGCTACAACGCCACCAATGATTCCGCCTGGATGCGCGCTTATTTCACCTGGGTGAAAGTGTTCGCGCTGTCCTTCGCCATGGGCGTGGTCTCGGGCGTCACCATGAGCTTCCAGTTCGGCACCAACTGGCCGGGCTATATGGAGCATGTAGGCAACATCGCCGGGCCGCTGCTTGCCTACGAGATCCTCACCGCCTTCTTCCTCGAAGCGGCCTTCCTCGGCATCATGCTGTTCGGGTTCCGCCGCGTCTCCAACCGCGTCCACACGCTGGCGACGGTATTGGTCGCCGGCGGCACCACGCTGTCAGCCTTCTGGATCATTGCGCTGAACTCCTGGATGCAGACGCCGGCCGGCTTCGAGATGATCGACGGCAAGGCGCATCCCGTCGACTGGTGGGCGATCGTCTTCAACCCGTCCATGCCCTACCGTCTGACGCATATGCTGCTTGCCTCCGGCCTGACGGTGTCGTTCCTGATCGCCGGCCTGTCGGCGCTGCGCTACCTCACCGGCGACCGGTCGGAATCGATGTGGAAGGCGCTGCGCACCGGCGTCTTCACCGCCGCCATCCTGATCCCGATCCAGATCTTTGCTGGCGACCAGCACGGGCTGAATACGCTGGAGCACCAGCCGCAGAAGATCGCCGCCATGGAGGCGAACTGGAACACCGGCCCCAACGTGCCGCTGGTGCTGTTTGCGCTGCCCGACGAGGCGGCGAAGGAAAACAAATTCGAGATCGCCATTCCCGACGGCGCCAGCCTGGTGCTGCGCCACGCCACCAGCGGTATCGTGCCGGGGCTCAACGACTATCCCGGCCTGCACCCGCCGGTGTTCCCGGTGTTCTGGGGCTTCCGCATCATGGTCGGCACCGGCATTTTGATGCTCATCGTCTCGTGGTCGGCGACCTTCTTCCTCAAGCGCCGCCACAGCCTGCCGAGGCCGCTGGCCATGCTGATGGTGCCGATGGCGCTGTCGGGCTGGCTGGCGACGCTGGCCGGCTGGTACACCACCGAAATCGGCCGCCAGCCCTGGCTGGTCACCGGCGTGCTGAAAACCGCCGACGCTATCGGCCCGGTCGCCGGCAGCCATGTCGCGCTGACGCTCGCCATCTATCTCCTCCTCTATGTGCTGCTGCTGATCGCCTATCTTGGCGTGCTGGTGCACCTGGCGCTGAAGGCCGCCAAGGACGGCGATACCTCGCCGCTGCCGGGCGTCATGAAGACGGCGATGTCGCAACCGGCCGCAGCGGAGTGAGGAATGGTCCGCGTAGCGGACGAAAAGCCAACGATTTGGCTTTTCGAATGACGAACGCCCGGAGCCATAGCGAAGGGCAGAACCGTTGATGAGAGGGATGACAGACCGATGAGCTTCGACTGGCCAACCGCGCTGCCCCTGATCTTCGCCGGCCTGATGGGCCTCGCCATCCTGATCTACGTCATTCTCGACGGTTTCGATCTCGGCATCGGCATCCTGTTCTCGGTCGCCGAAGATGCCGAGCAGGACACCATGATCGCGGCAATAGGCCCGTTCTGGGATGCCAACGAGACCTGGCTGGTGCTGGCCGTCGGCCTGCTCCTGGTCGCCTTTCCGTTGGCGCATGGCGTCATCCTCACCGCGCTCTACATTCCGGTCTTCGTGCTTTTGGTTGGCCTCATCCTGCGCGGCGTCGCCTTCGATTTCCGCGCCAAGGTGCCCGCCGGCAAGAAGCACCGCTGGAACCGCATTTTCTTCCTCGGTTCCGTCATCGCCTCGCTGGCGCAAGGCTATATGCTCGGCGTCTATGTGCTTGGCCTCGATGTCGGCTTTGGCGGCATCGCTTTCGGCGCGCTGGTGGCGCTCTGCCTGTCGGCGGCCTATGCAGCGATGGGCGCGGCCTGGGTCATCTACAAGACCGAGGGCGATTTGCAGAGGAAGGCGGTGGCCTGGCTGCGCACGGCCCTGGTGCTGACCGCGCTCGGCATGGCGGCGGTGTCGCTGGCGACCCCATTCGCCAGTCCGCGCATTTTCGCCAAATGGTTCGTCTGGCCCGAAATGCTCTATCTGTCGCCGCTGCCGATCCTGTCGGCGCTGCTGTTCCTGTGGCTGTGGCGGCAGACCTTCCATCTGCCCAAGCCCGACGATCGCCACGCGCTGCGGCCGTTCCTGACGCTCGCCGCCATCTTCGCGCTCGGCTTTGCCGGGCTTGCCTGGTCGTTCTATCCTTTCGTGGTGCCCGACAGGCTGACCATCTGGCAGGCGGCGTCGGCGACGGAAAGCCTGGCCATCATCCTCGCCGGCACGGTCGTCGTGTTGCCGGTGATCATCTTCTATTCGTTCTATGCGTATCGGGTGTTTGGCGGGAAGGCGACGGATCTGACGTATGATTGAAGGGCTCTCTAATCGCGGTTTGCGCGAGGCACCCCCCTCTGGCCTGACGGCCATCTCCCCCTCAAGGGGGGAGATCAGCTCCTCACTGCGGCCTTCGCCAACCTTGCAAGATGAGCACCGTCAGCGACGCTGCCAATCTCACCCCTTGAGGGGGAGATGCCCGGAAGGGCAGAGCGGGGTGCTGTCCCGCTGGCGTCTCAGGTAGGGCGTCGCCGCTCTCTGCGTCCGGCCAAGTCCTATCGCCCCTCAGCTCTTCCCCGCCAGCACCAGCACCGGCTTCTCGCTGTACAACCCCGGGAACAGCGCCTTCAAATTCGCCACCTTGGGCAGGTCGTTGTAGACGATGTAGGGGTAGGTCGGGTTCAGCGTCAAAAAGTCCTGGTGATATTCCTCGGCCGGATAGAAGGTTTTGCCCGTCTCCAGCGTGGTGACGATGGGCTTGGCAAACACCTTCGCCTGGTCGAGCTGGGCGATGTAGCTCTGGGCGATCTTCTGCTGCGCATCGTTCTCGGCAAAGATGGTCGAGCGGTACTGGGTGCCCGAGTCGGGGCCCTGGAAGTTCAACTGCGTCGGGTTGTGGGCGACCGAGAAATAGACCTGCAGCAGCTGGCCGTACGTCACCTTGGACGGATCGTAGGTGATCTCGACCGATTCGGCGTGGCCGGTGCGGCCGCTGCCCACCGTTTCGTAGACGGCGTCATCCTTGGCGCCGCCGGTGTAGCCGGAGACGGCCTTGGTCACGCCCTTGACGTGCTGGAACACGCCCTGCACGCCCCAGAAGCAGCCGCCGGCGAAGATAGCCTTCTCGCTGCCGCTGGCGGCCTTCTCGTCCACTGCCGGCGGCGGGATCACCACCGCGTCCTCGGCCGAGCGCGCCGGGCTCTGCCAGAAGGCAGCCGCGGCGGCGGCGACGATGAGCGCGGCAAGCGCGCTCTTGAAGATCGGCGTTCTCGTCCTTGCAATGCCGGTCATGTCTGATCTCCTTGATGGTGGCGAAGACTATACGACAGAACGTCCCGCCTGGTTTCTCAAATTGCCGTGCGCCGGCCCGGCCATTGTGCGGCCGGGCCATGGGACCAAGCCTTATTGCGCGGGCGCCATGGCGTCCGCCGGCTTCATCGCATCCGTTGCGGGCTTCATCGCATCGGCCGGCTTCATGGCGTCGGTGGCGGGTTTCATTGCATTCGTCGCCATTGGGTCGGCGGGCTTCATGGCACCGGTCGCCGGCGCCATGGCATCGGTCACGGGCTTCATCGCATCGGTGGCCATCGCCGGCTTCATGGCGTTGGTCGCTTCGTCGGCACGGGCGCCGGCGGCGAAGCCGGTCATCGAAAGCGCAAGGGCGAGCGCGGTCAGGGTCTTGGTCATGATGGTATTTCCTCCTTGAAGAGGGCGCGCGGATGCGAGCCCGGTTATGCCGCGCTAGCGGCGTTGCGTAGAAAAAGAATCAGTCGGCGGCTGCAGCCAGGATCGGCCCGCCACCCGGCGACTGCACCAGCACCGCGGTGCTCAGCCCGCCGCTTGCCGCCGGCAGCGGCAGCGTGGTGGCGTCGCCGCTCCAGCTGCCGAGTTTCTCCAGCGAGTGCACGACATTGGCATGCGGCAGCGTGCGGCCGGTGTTCTCGCCGCGCGCCACCGGCACTTCGACGACGCCCTTGTTGTAGCGGACCAGCCAGACATCGGCGCGGCCGGCCGGCGCGGAACCGGCGCCGATGCTGATCTTGCCGCCGTCGAGCGACAGCGTCGGCCCGTTCGTGCGGCCACTTGCGGAAATCAGCTGCTCGATCTCGCCTGATGCCGCGCCCACCGCATCGGCACCGCCATTGACCACCACCTGCGGCGTGAACGGGCCGGAGCGGCCGAGCGACGGCTCATAGCGCACCTGGCGCTGGGTAAATTCCTCGCGGCCGAAAATGTCTTTCCAGCCGAGATAGTCCCAGTAGGTGACGTTGAACGACAGCGCCAGAACGCCCGGCTGGTCCTTGACCTTGATCAGGTTGGCATTGGCCGGCGGGCAAGACGAACAGCCCTGGCTGGTGAACAATTCGACCACGGTGAGCGGCTGGGCGAAGGCGGTGCCGCCAAGCATCATCAGCGCCGCGCCTGCGGCAGCCAGCATGCCGGCGCGTTTTGGGTTAAGTCCAGTCATCGGGGGTCTCCGTTGCGGCGGGTTCATCCCACACTTCGTCGCTGCCCGAGGCTTCGTTACATGGTTCACCGCTTCGTGATTGGGGGCGGACGCGTCGTTGCCTTCTCCCCTTGTGGGAGAAGGTGGATCGGCGCGAAGCGCCGAGACGGATGAGGGGTGTTCCAGCGGAGTGAGACGTTGGTTAATCTAACGTCATGCCACATCAGCCCGTCGCTCCTGCCAAACGAAACTTTGCCCGTTCGCTCCGACGTGAAATGACGGAGGCGGAAGACAAACTGTGGCACGAACTACGTGACCGCAGGCTCGATCGGATCAAATTTCGGCGCCAAGTTCCTGTTGGAAAATACGTCGCCGATTTCGCTTTGTCTTGAATCACTCCTCATCATCGAGATCGATGGGAGTCAGCATGCGGACTCAGAGTCAGACCAGGCCCGTAGAACGGAACTGGAGGCGAGAGGCTTTCGTGTGTTGCGCTTTTGGAACGACGATGTCCTGAAAGACATGGACAGCGTCTGCACCACGATAATCGCTTATGTAAGGGATGTCAGTTTGCAGCCATGGCGGTGAAAGAACGCCGGCGTCAAGCTGGAACACCCCTCATCCGTCTCGGCGCTGCGCGCCGATCCACCTTCTCCCACAAGGGGAGAAGGCAAGGGCACCGCCACCCCGCTTGCCCCTGCAACCCGCCCCTGCTAAAGCGCGCGCCATGAGCACGCCTCTCGACCACATCCGCAATTTCTCCATCGTCGCCCATATCGACCATGGCAAATCCACGCTTGCCGACCGGCTGATCCAGTCCACCGGCGGGCTGGAGCTGCGCGACATGAAGGAGCAGGTGCTGGACTCGATGGACATCGAGCGCGAGCGCGGCATCACCATCAAGGCGCAGACGGTGCGGCTGAAATACCGCGCCAACAATGGCGAGGACTATATCCTCAACCTCATCGACACGCCCGGCCATGTCGACTTCGCCTATGAAGTGTCGCGCTCGCTCGCCGCCTGCGAGGGTTCGCTGCTGGTCGTCGACGCCAGCCAAGGCGTCGAGGCGCAGACGCTGGCCAATGTCTACCAGGCCATCGACAACAACCACGAGATCGTCGTGGTGCTGAACAAGGTCGACCTGCCGGCCGCCGAGCCCGAGCGCATCCGCGAGCAGGTCGAGGAGGTCATCGGCATCGACGCCTCCAACGCCGTGCTGATCTCGGCCAAGACCGGCCTCGGCATTCCCGATGTGCTGGAGGCCATCGTCCACCAATTGCCGCCGCCGCGCGAAGGCGATGCGTCGGCACCCCTGAAAGCCATGCTGGTCGACAGCTGGTACGACGCCTATCTCGGCGTCATCGTGCTGGTGCGCATCATCGACGGCGTGCTGAAGAAGGGCGCGACCATCCGCATGATGGGCACCGGCGCAAAGCATCTGGTCGAGCGCACCGGCGTGTTCACGCCCGCCCGCATCAATGTCGACGAGCTCGGCCCCGGCGAGTTCGGTTTCTTCACCGGCTCGATCAAGGAAGTGGCCGACACCCGCGTCGGCGACACCATCACCGAGGACAAGCGCCAGACGGCGCATGCGCTGCCCGGCTTCAAGCCGGCGCAGCCGGTGGTGTTTTGCGGCCTGTTCCCGGTCGACGCCGCCGATTTCGAGGATCTGCGCGCCGCCGTCGGCAAACTGCGCCTCAACGACGCCAGCTTCTCCTATGAAATGGAGACCAGTGCCGCGCTCGGCTTCGGCTATCGCTGCGGCTTCCTCGGTCTGCTGCACCTGGAAATCATCCAGGAGCGGCTGGAACGCGAGTTCAACCTCGACCTCATTGCCACGGCGCCGAGCGTCGTCTACCGGCTGCTGCTCAATGACGGCTCGGTCAAGGAACTGCACAACCCCGCCGACATGCCCGACGTGGTGAAGATCTCAGCCATCGAGGAGCCGTGGATCCGCGCCACCATCCTGACCCCTGACGATTATCTCGGCGGCATATTGAAGCTTTGCCAGGACCGGCGCGGCATCCAGGCCGACCTGTCCTATGTCGGCAAGCGCGCCATGCTGATCTACGACCTGCCGCTCAACGAAGTCGTGTTCGACTTCTACGACCGGCTGAAGTCGATCTCCAAGGGCTACGCCTCCTTCGACTATCATCTGACCGACTACAAGGAAGGCGATCTGGTGAAGATGTCGATCCTGGTCAATGAAGAGCCGGTCGACGCGCTGTCCATGCTGGTCCACCGCACGGCGGCGGAAAAGCGCGGCCGCCAGATGTGCGAGAAGCTCAAGGAGCTGATCCCGAACCATCTGTTCAAGATCCCGATCCAGGCCGCCATCGGCGGCAAGGTCATCGCCCGCGAAACCATCTCGGCGCTGCGCAAGGACGTGACCGCGAAGTGCTACGGCGGCGACGTCTCGCGCAAGCGCAAGCTGCTGGACAAGCAGAAAGAGGGCAAGAAGCGGATGCGGCAGTTTGGGAAGGTGGATATCCCGCAGGAGGCGTTTATCCAGGCGCTGAAGATGGGGGATTAAGCGGTCCGGCCTCTGGCCGGACGCATCGAGCCGGTGGGTCGATGCGAGCGCAAGTCCGGGTGGGAGCTGCCGAAGGCAGCGGGTTCCACCCCGGGGTTTGCGGCAGTGCGGTTAGCCGATTATTTAACGGGTGATTGTAGCGATGACCGGAGCCACTGCGGGGGCAGAAGCCGATGACCCGAATTTATCGATTGACCTCTGATGGCCGGCAATGGCCGCCAGCGCAAAAAGACGGTCTGTTCGTTCTTGGAGATCCCACAGCTCGTGACGTCAAGCACCACAAAAAGAATGAAGTTCTTGTTCGAACAGAAGAAGAGGCAATCCGCCTTATTCTCAAAGGCTTTTCCATTCGCGTTGAAACAAACACGCGGCCATCACTTGTCCGACGCAACATCTTTGTCGACGGAAAACCCGTGAGCTGAGGCGCTGGCTCCTCAGCTCATACAAGGTAATAAGGCTGCACTCGCCCGGCATCTGCGATCTAAGCATTGATATTTATTGCGCGTCCCCTAACATGGCCTCGGGATTTTGGGAGGGGCTGCATGAAACTAAAAATAGGAAAGATTACGCTTCCAGGACCGGTTCTAATTCCCTCCATTTCGATTTTCGAAACTCAGGGCAAATTGACTGATGCGCTGACTCTCCAAGACGCATTAAGCGAACCGATCACCCTTCTCTCTGCCCACGACATTGCAATACAACCCGAACTAATGCCCCAAATATCTCGCTTCCGAGAACGAGGTGGAGCGGTTTTCATTGATAGCGGAGGTTACGAGGCTTCTCGGATCGGACGGTACGTCAAAGCCTACAGAGAAGGTTGGACGATAGACCACTACAAATCGGTGATTGACGTCTGCGAGCACGATCTCGCAGCAAGCTTCGACCTATTTATTAAGGAGGGTGAGACACCTCAGGATTTCCAACTGAGACTCTGCGACTTTCTCGCCTACGAGCATGAATTCATCGAAAAGGGTAAAATTGTCCCGGTAGTCCACCTCCATAATTTCTTGGGTGCTCCATCTTTGACCGATGATGAAGCTGTTGACTTGGTCGATCGCATTGCAGCCGAAATTGACCCGAGCTTTATCGCTATTCCTGAGCGAGAACTCGGAGATGGCCTTGCCGCGAAGCGTGACCTGACGAAGAAAATCACTTCGAAGCTCGCTCAGAAGGAGCGCAAGGCTGGTCTGCATGTTTTGGGATGCGGAAATCCTCTTTCATTCGCAATTTTGGCAGAAGCCGGGATCGCGATGGCGGACGGACTGGAGTGGTGCCGCATACTTGTTGGCCCAAACTTTCATTTGCACCATTTTCAACATGGCGGGCTGTTTCCAGCGCCCGAATTCGATGTGTATAACCCTACTGCAGACGTGATTCGCGATACGAGTCAACACTATCTCACATTGACGCTGGCAAGAAATCTGCACGCTCTGCAGGGCTTTGTGAAGCAGGTTATCGATGCGCTTGAGGGCGACGATCTCTCCAATTTTCTTGAACGGAATTTTGGAGAGCAGGCGGCGCGGGTTATAAGATAAGATCAGGATATAGTGGCTACATTCGTTCACATATTCGACAGCTTGATTGAAGACTACAAGACTGGAAATTTTGGAACAATTGATGAACATGCGGAACTGCTCGTTGACCAAAGATACGTCGAAAGAACACTGATCACTTGCATACTTTCCAGCACTTGGACTTACGAAAAGGCTATAGACGCCGCTGACATCTTCCTTGCGGAGTTCCGGGAAGGTGACCGGAGCAGCAGCCTTCCTGACGAGGAGACAATCGAATCGCTGTTGCGCAGCCGTCGTATTCGTCACCGGTTCCCGAAATCTAAAGCGCGGCAACTAAAAGCCTCTCTGTCGACTATAGATAGGATGCAGGAGTCGGCGGTCGGATTCTTCGACAAATTTGCGTCGGAAAGGTTAGCTCGCGATTTTGTTTCGACCAACTTTTCTGGACTTGGCTACAAGCAGTCGAGCATGTTCCTTCGAGATATTGGTGTCGCGCGTGAGCTGGCGGTCATTGATATTCACATAATCTGGTTCCTAGAGAATGTGGAGAGTATGACGGTGTCAAATCTCAGCAAGAAGAATTATCTTCTGCTTGAGGATTACCTGAGGGCCTTCAGTGAGAAAATTGGGATCAGCATAAACGCGCTGGATCGGTTGATTTGGATGAGCGTTCGAGAGTTTAGAAAGATGAAGAGGAATAGCGGTTGCGGGATGCAGTATGCCTTGCCTCTGGGGGGCTAGATTCTAACACCTGCCTCTACCTCCTTAAGCAGAATGGTTTCGAGCCATTGCCATTATTTATCGACTACGGTCAGATAAATGCTGCCAGGGAGTTTGACTCCTTGGTCATGGCGTGCGCCGACTTGGCATTGGGCGCACCATTGAAGTTAGATTTTTCGAGCTTCGGTCACCATGTGAAATCGGGCCTCACGGACCCATCGTTGCACATATCTAGGGACGCATTCACTCCGTGTCGCAATCTGCTTTTTATTGTTTCCGCTGCGGCGGTCGCGAGTTCGAGAGGCATAAGTAAAATCGTACTTGGACTGCTCAGTGAGGAAACGATTCTTTTCCCTGATCAAAGCGATAAATTTCTTCAGTCGGCGAGCGGGGCGATCGAGGCAGCGTTAGGTGTGACAATGGAAATACTTACACCTCTGCGCGACTATAGGAAGAAAGATGTCCTGAAGTTGGCGGACCGACTTGGGGTAAAATCCTATTATTCCTGCCATGCAGGAACTATCCCACCGTGCGGAAAATGCATAGCATGCAAAGAATACGAGGAGACTTGATATGGGTGGTGGATCTGGTGGCTCCTATACGCCGATCAATATGGATGCGATTACTGCGGCCGCTAATGAGAGAATTCAGAACGCATTCAAAGAGGATCGCTCCATTCTCTTTGTTTGCAATTCCTATGACCGTGGCGAACTGGAGGCGCGGATTCAGAAGTCAGATGCGTTGAAGAAACGACATTTTGACATTTCGACTGAGGGAGACGTTGAATTGGAGAAGAAGATTGCCGGGTCGTCCTTGGTAATCCTCTTTTCCAATAAAAGTGACGAACACGCGCACATTAACAAAGCGATCGTCGTAGTCGCTTCGCAAAAGAAGCAGGTCATATATGCCAAAGGCGATTTGGCGGAAAGCATCCCGCCGTATGTGGCGCAGTTCCGTATTAGGACAGTAAGCTGGAGCGCACTGCTTGAAATATTGGCCTGACGCGCTCACGAGAACGGATACGCCCGGAGCATCGACGGATGGGCTGCGAGCAGACCCAGCCGAACAATAGTTTGCCTCGCTCTTGCCCTGACCCATCCGCCACGTGGCGCTGGGGAGACGGCACATGCGCACCACCTCCGACACAGTCGCCGCCATCGGCCTCGCCCTCGGCGGCGGCTTCGGCCTTGCCGGCACCTTCGTCGCCAGCGCTCCGCTGCGCGAAACGCTCTGGGCGATCGACGGCGTGGCAATCGTGGTGGCGACGGCGCTGCTGACGATGAAATACCAGCGGCTGGGCAATGATTGCGTTGCCGCGGGGTTCCTCACCTTCCTCGCCGGCGAGAGCTTGATCATTTCAGGCAATGCGGCGGGGCTGGAGGCCAGCGTTCCCTCCTATGTCGGCGGCATCTCGCTGTGGGCGGCGGCGCTCGTCCTGACCGGCGCGGGAAACACTTTTGCGCTCTGGATGCGGCTCACCGGGCTCATCGCCGCCATCCTGTTTGTCGTGACCGTGGCCATGGTGCTGTGGGGCGCGCCCTTGCTGCCGACCTCGGCGCCGCTGCCCGCCGCCGGCTATCCGTTTTTGGTGCTGACCTTTGCCGGCTGGATATGGACGTTGCTGAAGTCGCCGAGGTGATTGACGCGATCCGACGGCTGGCGCCGCATGTGAAGGTTGGCGCTAATCTCCCCCCTCGAGGGGGAGATGTCGCCGAAGGCGACAGAGGGGGTCGCCTCGCGTGAAGCGCTAGCCTCCATCTGCCGCAACAAGGCAACAAGGTTGAGCCCGGTCGGACCGACCCCCTCTGGCCTGCCGGCCATCTCCCCCTCAAGGAGGGAGATTGCCCGCTCGATCGCCTCGCGTCGCCTCTCCGCTCATGCTTTAGTTCCCGTCTCCGATTCGGATACCCCATCATGCTCCGCCTCACCCTTACCGCCCTGCTCCTCGCCACCCCAACCCACGCCGCCGATATGGCGTTCTTCGTCAAGAACCTGCGCAGCCAGGCGGTGGCGGTGGAGTTGTTCAGCCGGGATCGCAAAATGTCGTGGCCGGGCGGCGACCAGGTGTTTCTGATCGAGCCCAGCTCGCAGAAATCGGTGCCGATCTCGTGCAATCCGGGCGAGAATATCTGCTACGGCGCCTGGGTGAACGGCAACGATGCGATTTCGGCCGGGGTGGGGCCGGATAATGACCAGCCTTGCGATACGTGCTGTTTCATCTGTGTGGAGAAAACGACCGAGACGATCGATCTGGTGGAGTGAGGGGCGGGGCGCCGAAGCTGCTGATCTCCCCCCTCGTGGGGGAGATGTCCGGCAGGACAGAGGGGGGCGCGAAGGATCGCCAGCGTATGGATCAGCAAGCCTAAAATTGAAATGACGCGGCTGCAGGAATGAGAGGTCGGCGGGACAGCGCCCCCCTCTGCCTTGCCAGGCATCTCCCCCACGAGGGGGGAGATCAGCAGTTCCGCCAACCTCTCCCAATCCCCCCAAAATCAGTCACCCCCCGCCCTTCAATCTCCGCCGCCATCATGCGATGCTGGCGCTCTCGGCCGGGGGGCCGATTTGCCTCGGGGGAAACACCATGTCTTTCACTTGTCTGCGCCGCGTCGTCGTCGCGCTGTCACTTGCCGCGCTGTTTGCGCCGGCCGCGCACGCCGCCGACATCACCTTCGCCGTCAAGAACAGCCATCCCAACGCCATGCGCCTCGAGCTCTACAGCCAGGACCGCGACTATGTCTGGCCGGGCAACGACAAGGATTTCTATCTCGACGATGGCGAGACCAAGCAGATCCCGGTCTCGTGCGACGAAGGCGAGTCCATCTGCTACGGCGCCTGGGTCGACGGCGACGAGGGAACCTATTGGGGCGTCGGCCCCAACAACAAGGAAAGATGCGAGGATTGCTGCTACACCTGCAATGGCGGCGAGACGGAAGAGATTGAACTGACGCCGTAGGAAGTACAGCCGATCTCCCCCCAAGTGGGGGAGATGTCCGGCAGGACAGAGGGGGGCGCTATAGAGCGCAAGCCTCCGCAGCCACCGGGCATCGTAATGCCGCACACGCCTCTACCGCCTCGACATCGCGCAAACGCCAGATCGATGCGCAAAGTCCTGACGCCAGCCGAACTCAAGCTCTGGAACGAACTTCGTGCCCACCGGCTGATGGGGCTTGGCTTCCGGCGACAATTTCCGATTGCCGCCTACCTCGTCGATTTCGCTTGCCCGGAGAAGAAGCTGGTCATCGAAGTCGATGGCTCCCAGCATGCGGACGCCGGCGCGGCTGCCGGTGATGAAACGCGGACATCGCACCTCGAACAAGATGGCTGGACCGTCCTGCGGTTCTGGAATGACGACGTCATCCGCGACGTCGACAATGTCTGCCAGCATATTGTGATTGCGGCTGGGCTTGGACGCGCATCCTGAACGGTGCTGGGCTTTAGGGCAGGGAAAGGTCGGCGGGACAGCGCCCCCCTCTGGCCTGCCGGCCATCTCCCCCACGAGGGGGGAGATCGGGTTTCCCCGCGGCTTTCGCCAATTAGCCCAGCAATGCCCTCTGCCGCTTCGGCCCGCCCGCCTTGCGCCAGGAATTGAACCGGTGCGTTGCGGCGGCAAACGAGATCTTCATCTGCTGGGCGACCGAGTAGCGCGACTTGCCTTCGTCGAACAGGCGGTAGCAGCATTCGACGCCCTCCTCGGTCAGCTTGCCGTCGGGCGCCTTGTTGTGCGGATTGGCGGGGTCGAATTTTTCGACTTGCTGTTCGACCAGGCCTTTCAGCCGCTGCAAATCGGCCTCGATGCTGGCGATCAGATCGAGGACGGGTTTCGGATCGAAGTGGTCATGCGGCTTTGCCGTCATCTTGCTCATGCCTTTCGCTTGCGTGTCGCGACAATATAGGTGAACATTTGCCGATAATGAAGGGCGCGTTGCAATCCGGCGCTTCAACATTTCTTGACCGGTGATTGACCGCGGAGATTGCAGCGCCTAGTTTAGAATTGTTCTAAACTGGGGTGAATTTCTCATGCTTTCCCGTGTCTTCGGTTTCGGCCGCCGTCCTTTCGAAACGCTGTCGGAACAGGAGATCCTGGCCCTGGCAATTTCATCCGAAGAGGATGACGGGCGCATCTACCGCGCCTATGCCGACGGGCTGGCGGACAGTTTTCCGCAATCGGCGAAAGTGTTCGAGGCGATGGCGGCGGAGGAAGACGGCCATCGCGATTCCCTGATCGAGCTTTACCGCAAACGTTTCGGCGAGCGCATTCCGCTGCTGCGCCGCGAGCACGTGAAAGGCTATTACGAGCGCAAGCCCGACTGGCTGGTGCGGCCGCTCGGCATCGAGCATGTGCGGCGCCAAGCCGAAGAGATGGAGCGGCAGGCCTATCGCTTCTATGTCGAGGCGGCCAAGCGCACCGGCGATGCCTCGACGCGGAAACTACTCGGCGACCTGGCCGCGGCCGAGCAAAGCCATGAGAATTCGGCGCATCGGCTGGAACAGAAACTCGTGCCGGGCGAGGTGAAGGACGAGGAAGCCAGCGCCGAGCAGCGCCAGTTCATCCTGACCTATGTGCAGCCGGGACTGGCCGGGCTGATGGACGGCTCGGTGTCGACGCTGGCGCCGATCTTTGCCGCAGCGTTTGCCACGCACGACACCTGGCAGACGCTGCTGGTTGGCCTCGCCGCCTCGATCGGCGCCGGCATCTCGATGGGCTTTACGGAGGTCGCTTCCGACGATGGCAAATTGTCAGGGCGTGGCTCGCCGATCAAGCGCGGACTGACCGTCGGCATCATGACGACGCTGGGTGGGCTGGGCCACGCGCTGCCTTACATCATCCCGCATTTCTGGACGGCGACGGCGGTGGCGGCCGTGGTGGTGTTCTTCGAACTGTGGGCAATCGCCTTCGTCCAGAACCGCTACATGCAGACCCCGTTCCTGCGCGCGGCGTTTCAGGTGGTGCTGGGCGGGGCGCTGGTGTTTGCGGCCGGGGTGCTGATCGGGAATGCATGAGCGCCAAGCGCCCCCTCACCCAGCCTCCGCTTCGCTCGGCTGACCTCTCCCCGAGGGGAGAGGAGATTTTCGAAGCCTGCGCCAGTCTCTTCTCCCCAGCGGGGAGAAGGTGGCCGCGAAGCGGCCGGATGAGGGGGCCTGGCGCGACGCCGATACCTAGTCACCCATTCACCGCCCTGCTATCCTCTGGCGCCTCGTCCCTCTCCGTCAGCCCGTAATCCCGCAGCACATGCGCAATGCGCAGCCGGTAGCCGGCAAAGATTCCGCCACGGCCGGCCTTTTGCGCCTGCCGGTGCTCTTCCGTGTTGCGCCAGGCTTTCACCGCTTCCTCGTCGCGCCAGAAGGACAGCGACAGCACCCGGTTGGGATCGCCCAGGCTCTGAAAGCGCTCGATCGAGATGAAACCGTCTATGCCGTCGAGCAGCGGCCGCAGTTCCGCAGCGATGCCGAGATAGGCATCGCGCTTTCCCTCACCCGGTTGCACCTCGAAGATGACAGCGATCATATCTCCTCCTTGACCGCGGTCTGGAACAGCTGCCGCGGTCCATGCGGCCCCGACACCAGCTTCAGGAAGATGCGGTCCTCTTTCAAGATGAACTTTTCGCGGCGGGCGAATTCGTAATTGGCCTTGCCCGCCGGATCCGCGGCGAGACGGGCGCGATATGCTTCGTAGGCGGCGAGGCTGTCGATGCTGTAGGCGGCGTAGGCGGTGGTGGCCGAGCCCTCATGCGGGGCGTAGTAGCCGATCAGATCGGCGCCGCAGCGCGGGATCGCCTGGCCCCAGGCCTTGGCATATTGCTCGAAGGCCGGCTTGCCGAACGGGTCGATCTCATAGCGGATGAAGCAGGTGATGGTCATCGTGATCTCCTTGGGTTTCGCATCGATAGTTCGAGCGGCGTCGAAACGTTGTGCCGCAGGGTCTGCTAAGCAAAAGCGCTGGCGGTCAGGCCTGCCAGAAGGATTTTGCGCATTCGCGGCGCACATCCTCACGGGTCAGGCCGAGATCGCGCAGCAGATGGTCGTCGACCTCCGCGAGGTCTAGCCGCTGCAGATGGCGGTCGTACCAGCGGGCGAGCAGCCGCCGTTGCGCCAGGTGACGAATGGAAAAGGCCGGCGGCTGGCGAGTGGGGCGGAAGCGGTTGGCATCGGCGTTCTCCTTGATCCCGCCCGACAATAATGCTTATCTGACGAGAATGCTTCGATGGAGACCTAACTATGCGTGAAGGACCCGACATTGCCCGCATCGCCAGCCTGGTCGGCGATCCGGCGCGGGCAAACATGCTGAATGCGCTGATGGGCGGCACGGCTTTGACGGCCAGCGAACTGGCGCTGGAGGCCGGCGTGTCGCTGCCCACCGCGTCCTCGCATCTGTCGAAACTGATGGAGGGCGGGCTTTTAACTTTGGCCAGCCAGGGACGGCATCGCTATTACGGCCTCGCAGGGCCGCAGGTGGCCGGCATGATCGAGGCGATCACCGGCGTGGCCGAAGCGGTCGGCCCCAAGCGGGTGCGGCCCGGCCCGCGCGACGGCGCCATGCGCGTCGCCCGTGTCTGCTACGACCACCTCGCCGGCGAACATGCGGTGGCGATGCTCGACCGCCTCGTCGCGCGCGGCATCCTGTTGCGCGACGACAATGAGATCAGGCTCGGGGAGATCCGGCCGGGGCAGATCCGGCCGGGGGAGATCAGGCTGGGGCCAGCAGCAGCCTCGCATTTTTCGGCCATCGGCATCGACGTCGGCGCCAAGCCGCGCCGGCCGGTCTGCCGCGCCTGCCTCGACTGGAGCGTGCGCCGCTCGCACCTTGCGGGAACGCTGGGCGCGGCTATTCTGGACAAGATCCTGGCGGAGAAATGGGCAAGGCGGGAGAAGGACAGCCGCGCGGTGGTGTTTTCACCGCCGGGGAAGCAGGCGTTCGAGCGGGTGTTTTTGGCGTAGAGGTTCGGCAGCGCTAATTGGGCGACGCTGGCGGGAACAGCACCCCCCCTCTGGCCTGCCGGCCATCTCCCCCTCAAGGGGGGAGATTACGCGCTCAACAGCTTTCGCCAATCTCGAACATCGTAAAGGTGAGCTGCGCCTCGAAGCTGCCAATCTCCCCCCTTGAGGACAGAGGGGGGTGTGACGGAACGCTTGCGTAGCAGGTGAGGCGCGCGACGCTCACCCCCGCTTCAGCACCTTCGCCTGCTCGAAGAAATCCGCCCACGGATCGGCCTTCTCCAATTCCTTCAGCGTCGTCTTGTCGCCGATCGGGAAGGAATTCGGCGCTAGCCCCTTCTCAACCTCCGCCCACGTCACCGGTACCGAGACCGTCGCGCCCTTCTTGGCGCGGGAAGAGTAGGGCGCGACGGTGGTCGAGCCCCTGCCATTGCGCAGATAGTCGACGAAGATTTTTCCGGTGCGCGCCTTTTTCGACAGCGTCGCCGTGTAGCGGTCGGGCGCGGCCTGCTCCAGCGCCTTGGCGAAATCATGCGAGAAGGTTTTGACCGCCTCCCAATCCGCCGACGGCTTCAGCGGCACCAGCACGTGATAGCCCTTGCCGCCTGACGGCTTGACGAAATTCGGCAGCGACAGATCGTCGAGCTTGCCTCTGATGTCGAGCGCGGCCTCGCGCACCGCCTTGACGTCGACGCCTTCGTCGGGATCGAGATCGAAGATGATCTGATCCGGCTTTTCCAGCTCATCGATCTTGCAGCCCCAGATGTGGACCTCGACCACGCCGTACTGGACCAGAGCGGCAAGGCCGTCGAAATCGCGGATGAACAGGATTTCCTCGCCATCGGTCGGGTCCTTCATGCGGGCAATCTTGTCGCTCATGCCGGCCGAAGCATGTTTCTGGAAGAAGCGCGGACCGCCGATGCCATCCGGCGCCCTGACCAGGCTGAGCGGCCGGTTGACGATGAACTGCTCCATGCGCGGCCAGACCAGCGCGTAGTGTTCGAGCAAGTCCTGCTTGGATATTTTTTCCTCGGGCCACAGCAGCTTGTCAGGATGGGATAGTTTTACGCTGGTCGTGATCGTCGCGGGCGCCTTAGCCCCGGCGGCCTTGCCGGCGCCGCCTGCCGCCGGCTTTGCCTTGTTTGCCGCCTTCGATGGCTTTTCCTGCACGACTTCCTCCGCCGGCTTGTCCTCGCGCAGTCCCTGGAACGACGCGTGGCGTATTATACGGTCCGAGGTCCAGCTGCGGAACTCCACTTCGCCGACAAGTTCGGGCCTGACCCAGACCAAACCCTTGCCCTTTGGCACCGCGGCGGCAAACGGCGAGGCGTCTGCCTTCAGCGCATCGAGTTTTTTCTTCAAATCGGTGGCGCTCCTGGCTGTGAAGCCCGTGCCGACGCGGCCGGCATAGTGGAGCTTGCCGCCCTCGTGGTAGCCGACCAGCAGCGAACGCAGGCCGCGGCCGGTCTTGTCCGAGGGCAGATACCCGCCGATCACGAATTCCTGGCGGGCCGTGCATTTCGACTTCACCCAGCTTGGGCCACGGCCGCTGCGGTAGGGCGCATCGGCGCGCTTGGAGACGATGCCTTCAAGGCCCATGCGGCAGGCGTGCTGCAGCATGATCTTGCCGGGCTCGGCGAAATGGTCGCTGAAGCGGACGGGGGCATTTTCGGCCGTCTCGCCGAGCAGCTCCTGCAGCGCCTGCTTGCGCTCGACCAGCGGCTCGCGGCGCAAATCGTTGCCGTCAAGCCGCATAAGGTCGAACACATAGTAGGTGAAGCGGTCGGTTCGATTGGCGGAGAGATCCTGCTGAAGCAGCGAGAAAGACGAAACGCCGCTGTCGGCGAGCACGACGATCTCGCCGTCGATGATGGCGTCGCTGCATTTCAGCTGGGCCAGTTCCGCGACGATCTCAGGGCCGAATTTCTCCGTCCAGTCGAGGCCGGTGCGGGTCAGCAGCCGCACCTCCGTGCCGGCGATCTGCGCCTGCATGCGGTAGCCGTCGAATTTGACCTCATGCAGCCAGTCCTCGCCGGGCGGCGCCTCGCGCTCCAGCGTCGCCAGTTGCGGCTCGACGAAGTCGAGGCGCTTGCCGGCTTTCGCCTTGCTGGATGCCGCAGGCTTGTTGGAGTGCCAGACCTTCGGCTTCTTGCCGTCGGCGGTCTTGCCTTCCGCGACCTCTTCGATGGTCAGGCCGGACTTCACCGATTTCGGTGCGTCCTTCAGGATATCCTCGCCGGGGCGGGCGGCGGCATCGTCGGATTTGATCAGCAGCCAGTTGTCGCGCTTTTCGCCAGGGCGGGGTCTTAACCTGACCAGATGCCACCGCCCATTCAGCTTCTGGCCGTTGAGTTCGAAGTCGATATGGCCCTTCTTCATCGCCTTGGCGGGGTCGATCTCTGGCGTCCATGTGCCTTCGTCCCAGACGATGACGGTGCCGCCGCCATACTCGCCCTTGGGAATGGTGCCCTCGAAGCCGGCATAGTCGATCGGGTGGTCCTCGACATGCACGGCCAGCCGCTTTTCGTGCGGGTCGAGGCTCGGGCCTCGCGTCACCGCCCAGCTCCACAACACGCCCTCATGCTCGAGGCGGAAATCATAGTGCAGCCTGGTCGCGTCGTGCTTCTGGACGACGAAGATGCCGCCGGGCTGCTTGCCGCGCGCGACCTTGCCCCCCGGCTCGGCCGTCTTCTTGAAATCGCGCTTGGACTGATATTGTTCGAGGCTGGCCACGGCGCCGACCCTCAAGCCGACTTGCGCTTGGGCGCAGAAGCTTTCGCCTTGCCGCTTTTTGCCGCCGGCTTGGCCTTCTTCGCCGAGACTTCCGCCTGGCCGCCATCGGACAGGCTCTTCTTCAGCGCGTCGAACAGATTGACGACATTGGACGGCTTGGGCGCGGCCTGCGCTTTCGGAGCCTTCTTTCCGGCCTTCTTGGCGCGGATCAGTTCGAGCAGCGCGTCCTCAAACTTGTCCTCGAATGTCGACGGATCGAACTTCCCCTTCTTCTTGTCGATGATGCGTTCGGCCATATCG
This sequence comes from Mesorhizobium sp. C372A, assembly GCF_030323245.1. Classification (NCBI taxonomy): domain Bacteria; kingdom Pseudomonadati; phylum Pseudomonadota; class Alphaproteobacteria; order Hyphomicrobiales; family Phyllobacteriaceae; genus Mesorhizobium; species Mesorhizobium sp. C372A. Next base: position 1,599,763 of record NZ_CP100475.1, read on the forward strand.
GTCATCTCCTGGTCGGTCTTCACCGCCTTGATGTCGCCGAAGATGCTCTCCGGCTCCCGCACCGTGTTGCCGTAGCGCAAGGTGGTCAGCACCATGCCTTTGCCGCGCGGCTCGATGACCACGGGCCGCTCGCGGCTATAGAGCACGACGCGCGCCAGCCCGGCCATCTTCTTGTCCGCCATGGCATCGCGGATGACGGCAAAGGCCTCCTCCGACACCTTGTCGGCGGGCGTGACATAATAGGGCGTGTCGAGATAGATCTGCTCTATCGAGGCTTTGTCGACGAAGCCATCCAGCGCCATCGTGTGCGAGGACTCGATCTGCACCGCTTCGATCTCTTCGTCCTCGACATAGACGAACTCACCGGGGCTCACCTCATAGCCCCTGATCTCGTCGCCATCGCCCAGCGGCTTGCCGGTTTCAGAATCGACATAGATGCGCTTGACCGTGTTGCCGGTCTTGCGGTTGAGCACCCGGAACGAAACTTTTTCGGCGTGGGTGACGACGTTGGTCAGTTCGACAGCGCAGGTGACCAGCGACAGTTTCAGATAGCCCTTCCAGGCGGGGCGAGGTGCCATGGCGAACTCCTGCGCGATGCGGTTCAAGCGAGAACGGGCAAGGCCCGTTCCGGTTCCGGGCGCGCAGCCAGGGGCATTTCGGCAGCGAGCATGGAAATTTCGAGAGGCTCGCCAAATCTGAAACAGAACCGCGCTCAAGCGACATCCATACGAAACATATGTGATGCAAAAGTCACAATGCCGGAAATGGCGACGAACCACACCGAAAGACCCCCAAACAGCCGCATTCCGGCCACGAAGCATGGGGTTTTCGACCAAAGATTAACATCGTGTTCACCGACTATTCACGCCTCGACGCTATGATCCCCGCAATCGGACGGGACATCCGAAATCGGGACAGGGACTTGAGTAAAATGAAATTCTGGGGCCACATCGCCGGCTATGCCGCCGCCATCCGTGAGTTCATCGCGCCGACCTATCGGCCGGAGCGCTACTACATGCGCGGCCCGGGTCCGGCCTGCGCCCGTCGCGGCAGCTCGCTCGGCGCGCATTGATCATGACATTCGAAACGCGTCACGACAGCCGGATCTGCAGACCGGAGGCCGATCCCCGCGCAACCACCTATCGCGCCGAGCGCCCCGCGCTGGCCGCGAGAAGCCGTGCGACAACGCCGCGGCTTTGATCCCGCTGCCGGCGGGCTTAGTGTCTGAAGACACAAGCTGCCGGACGTCCCGTGACTTCTTCTCCTGAACCCTTCGATGCCAGCCAACCATTGATCGTTTTCGACGGCGTCTGCGTGCTGTGCTCGGGCTTCGTACGCACGGTGGTCGGGCTCGACCGCAAAAACCGCTTCCGCTTCGCCACGGCGCAGTCGCCCTTCGGCGAGGCGCTGTTCCAGAGATACGGGCTGCGCACCGACAGCTACGAGACCAATCTGGTCCTTGTCGGCGGCGCTCCCTTCATGCGGCTGGACAGTTTCATCGCGGTGATGGCCGAACTCGGCTGGCCGTGGCGGGCGGCGAAGGCCCTGCTGCTCATCCCGCGCCCCTTGCGTGACTGGCTCTACGAACGCATCGCCAAAAACCGCTACGCCATGTTCGGCCGCAAGGACAGTTGCGAGATCCTGTCCGCCGCGATACGTGCGCGCGTGATCGGCTAATCGCCTGTCACCCAAAAGTGACCTCGGTTCCGGGAAAACGACATACGCAAAAAGAGCGGCGCCATGAGGCTTCTGGTCGTTGGCGGCTATGGCATTTTCGGCGGCCGCATCGTGCAATTGCTGGAGAGCGAGCCACGCCTGATCCTGCTCGTCGCCGGGCGCTCACTGGCCAAAGCCGAGGCCTGGTGCAAAACCCGCACCGGCGCGGCGCCGCCGCTCGTGCCGACGCGCTTCGATCGCAACGGCGACGTCGCGCAAGGCCGGCCTGTTCGTTCGCGCCTCAGTCCGGCAGCGCCGCGACGGCGACGATCTCGATGACGATGTCTGCCTGGGCAAGCGCTGCGACGCCGATTACCTCCGAAGGCGGCGGATTGTTGTCGCTGCAATGCTTCGGACAATGCTCGGCGAAAAGCGCGTCCAGCACGTCGAGACGAAAATTAGGCGAGCTGAGGACGCCGCCGTCGGGAAATGGCCCTTTGACGAAAAAGGTCAGCCTGATGAGATGGTCGAGCCCGCTGCCAAGTTCTTCCAGATCCGATTTGATGTTGCCGAGAACTTCCCGCCACTGCGCCGCGGCATCGCCGGCGAAGCCGCCACCCTTCTTGCCGGCCGGATCGTAGTCAGCCGATGTCGCGGTGTTGCCGCAGAGATAGACGGTGCCTTTCGCACCGCTGACGACCGTGCCTTTGCCCCATGGCATCAACCGGCCGTTCTTGAATTTCTTGTGGGTCACGAGTTCCATTCTCTTCTCCCACGCCTCGTGTGACGTGCCCGCCAACGACAGAGGATAGTGCTGTGCGGAGCCACGGCCAGTCCGCTGCCGGTCATCCGCCAGCAGACGAAGGAACATCTGGTCCTTGCGAAATCTCCTGGCGGAGGCGAAAGTTTTTTCTGAAGCCTGTCGAAATCGGCCGCCGCCGCGCGACATACGTCTGGCCCCGCTAGGACGCGGCCTTCGAAACCACGGGAGAAGACCCATGCGATACATGCTTTTGATCAACAGCGACGAAGCCGCGCAGGCGAACACGCCAATCGAGAAGGCTCAGCAGATGAGCGCAGCATATGCCGCCTATACCGAAGCGTTGAAGAAATCCGGCGCATGGCTCGCCGGCGAACGGTTGCGCCCGACCCAGGCGACCACCTCGGTGCGGATCACAGACGGCAAGACCAACGTGATCGACGGCCCCTATGCCGACACCAAGGAGCAGCTTGCCGGCTTCTACATGATCGAGGCGGCCGATATCGATACCGCCATCGAGTGGGCGGCGCGCTGTCCGGCGGCGAGCGCCGGCACGGTCGAGTTGCGGCCGATCTGGGAAATGGCCGACTACATGCCCAAGAAATGAAACCGTGATGGACAATCGCCCGGAGATCGCGCGGGCGGCGGCCGAAGCGGCCGCCCGGCAGAGTTACGGCAAGCTGGTCGCCTGGCTAGCGGCGCGCACCCGCGACGTGGCCGGCGCCGAGGACGCGCTGGCCGAGGCCTTCGCCGCGGCGCTGGAGCGCTGGCCACAGACCGGCGTGCCCGACAAGCCGGAAGCATGGCTGCTGGCCGTGGCGCGCCGGCGGCGCGTCGACGCGGTGCGCCGTCGGCTGACCAGCGAGGCGAGCCGCGACCATCTCAAGCTGATGGCCGAGGAGATGGAGGCGAGCATGGAAGACGAAGACCTTCCCGACGAACGTCTCAGGCTGATGTTTGCCTGTGCGCATCCGGCGATCGAAGCCAGCGTGCGGGCGCCGCTGATCCTGCAGACGGTTCTGGGTTTCGACGCGGCGACGATCGCCTCGGCCTTCCTGGTTTCGCCGGCGACGATGGGCCAGCGTCTGGTGCGCGCCAAGAGCCGCATCCGCGAGATCGGCATTCCGTTCCGCGTGCCGGATCGCGCCGAACTCGGCGAGCGGCTGGGAACGGTGCTGGAAGCGATCTACGCGGCTTTCGCCGAAGGCTGGACCGACCCGGCAGGGACCGAGACGAGAGCGCGCAATCTGGCGACCGAAGGCATCTGGCTCGGGCGGCTGGTGGCATCGCTGATGCCGGACGAACCGGAAGCGCTCGGCCTGCTGGCGCTGATGCTGTTTGCCGAGGCGCGCCGCCCGGCGCGGCGCGATGCGGCTGGAGATTATGTGCCGCTCGCCGAACAGGATTGCCGTCTTTGGGATCACGCGCTGATCGACGAAGCCGAGGCGCTGCTGGGCCACGCCGCCACCATGGGCGTCATCGGCCGCTACCAGCTCGAAGCGGCGGTACAATCGGTGCATGCGACGCGGCGACGGACCGGCCAAACCGATTGGGCGGCGATCCGTAACTTCTACGATGCGCTGTCGGCGATATCAGGCTCGCCGGTGATTTCGATCAACCGCGCCGTGGCGATTGCCGAGGCCGAAGGGGCGGCGGCAGGACTGGCGGCGCTCTACGTGCTGGGCGACGACAAGCGGCTCAACGACTATCAGCCCTATTGGGCCGCTCGCGCCGGCCTGCTGGCCAGGCTCGGCAATGCGGCGCAAGCGGTCGAAGCCTATGACCGGGCGATCGGCCTTGAACGCGACCCCGCCGTGCGCCGCTTCCTGCAGGCGAAACGGGCGATCCTGCGAAATTGAAGCGTCCGTTCAGGCCGGCCACATCTCATGCGTGGTGTTGAGCCGTTTCATCAGCGGATGCGCGCGCAGCGCCGACCATAAGCGTTCGATGTTCGGCCAGTCGGCTCGCGCCTTGTCCATATCGGGGTGCCAGGCCACCAGCATGACGAGGTAGACGTCGGCCAGCGACATCGCGTCGCCGACCAGCCAGCCGCGCCCCTCGAGGGCTGCATCGACAATGGCGAAGCCGCGGTCCATCTCGGCAATGGCTGCCTGCTTGACGGCTTTCTTGCCGTCGGCATCGGTGGTGTAGCGATGGGCATAGTAGAGGCGCAGGATGGCGGGGTAGAGCACCGATGACATGAACGCCATCCAGCGCAGGAAACCGGCGCGATCCGGCGATCCGGCGGCCGGCGCCAGACCCGCCTCCGGATGGCGCTCGGCAAGCAGGATGCAGATCGCCGCCGATTCGGTTATCGATTGACCGTTGGGCAAGGTCAGCACCGGAACCTGGTTCAACGGGCTGATGTCGAGGAAAGCCGGGTCCGGCGGATCCTTCTTCGGCACGTCGATCTGGTCGAATTGCGCGTTTGCCAGCGCCAATGCGGCCTCGACGACAAAACCGCCGCTGCCTGGGCGCGTGTAAAGCTTGTACATGTGATTCTCCCCCTGCCCGCGCGAAGCAGGCCGGGGCGATTTGACCCTGAAGCCGCCTCCCGCTCAAGCCGGTGGCGGACGCCACGGCCGGGTTTTCTGCGGTCCAGCCATGAGACTTCCGATGTCGGAGGGACAGCACCCCCGATGCCCGGCAGGGCAGAGGGGGGTGCGAAGGATCGCCGCCTATCCAGTTAAGACGTTAAGCCCCCAGCCCGTCGAACAGGATCGTCGACAGATAGCGCTCGGCGAAGGACGGGATGATCACCACTAGGTTCTTGCCCTTGTTCTCCGGCCGCGACCCGACGGCGATGGCGGCCTGCAGGGCAGCGCCCGACGAGATGCCGACCGGCACGCCTTCAAGGCGGGCGACGAGGCGGGCGTTGGCGACCGAATCCTCGTTGGAGACCTTGACGATCTCGTCATAGATCGAGGTGTCGAGGATCTTGGGCGCAAAGCCGGCGCCGATGCCCTGGATCTTGTGCGGGCCGGGCTGGCCGCCCGACAGCACCGGCGAGGCCTCCGGCTCGACGGCGACGACATGCACCGAGGGCTTGCGTTGCTTCAGCACCTGGCCGACGCCGGTGATCGTGCCGCCGGTACCGATGCCGGCGACGAAGATGTCGACCCCGCCATCGGTGTCGTTCCAGATCTCCTCAGCGGTGGTGCGGCGGTGGATCTCCGGGTTGGCCGGGTTTTCGAACTGCTGCGGGATGACGGCGTCGGGCAAGGTGGCGGCCAGCTCGTCCGCCTTGGCGATGGCGCCCTTCATGCCTTTCGGCCCTTCCGTCAGCACCAGTTCGGCGCCGAGCAGCGCCAGCATCTTGCGGCGCTCCACCGACATGGTTTCGGGCATGGTCAGGATCAGCTTGTAGCCCTTGGCGGCAGCGGCGAAGGCGAGCGCGATACCGGTATTCCCGGAGGTCGGCTCGATCAGCGTCGTCTTGCCGGGTTTGATCCGGCCCGACGCTTCCAGCGCCTCGATCATCGAAACGCCGATGCGGTCCTTGACCGAGGCGATCGGATTGAAGAATTCGAGCTTGGCAAGAAGGTTGGCAACGACGCCCTTCTCCTTGGCGAACTTGTCGAGCCGCACCAGCGGCGTGTCGCCGATCGTCTCGGTGATCGAGTTGTAGACACGGCCGCGGCCGGGCACGCGCGCGGAAGGCTTGTTCATTGGTTTCGCTCCCAAATCAGATCAGGCAATTGGCGTCGGCGGACAGAATAAGGCTTTCGCCCGCGCAAGATAGGCTGCCGGCCGAAAATATCGAGTGGGCCGCTTGCTGAAAACGCTTGCCTTCCGAAGCCGCATTTCCGGATGGACCGATCGGCGGAATGAATTGCCTGAACCGATCTACTGACGTGCGGCAATGGCTGCGGCCGCGCCCACCATGAAGCCAGCGGCGGTGCGGTTCAGCGCCTTCAGCGCGCGCGGCGATTTCAGGAACCAGCGCGCCTTGGCGGCCAGCGCCAGATAGGGCACAAGCACCACGAAGAGCACGATAACGGTGAGCGCGACCAGGATGCCGTAGTCGGCGAGCGTGATGGTCTTCAGGTCGACGATGGTCGGCGTGATGGCGAGGTAGAAGATCATCGTCTTCGGGTTGCCCAGCGTGACGGTGAGGCCGGCAAGGAAGCTCGATACCAGGCCGCCCTTGCCTTTCCTGGCCTCGACAGTCTCGGGCGTGATCCCGGCCGTCCAGAAACGCCAGCCGAGGAAGGCGAGATAGGCGACGCCCAGCCATTTGATGACGAGAAACACCATGCCGAAGCTTTGCGCGACAAAGGCAAGGCCGAGCACCACCGCGGTGAGATAAATGAGGTCGCCGAGCATCAGGCCGAACGACATCGCCAGCGACGAGCGGAAGCCGGATCCGAGCGCCCGCGCCACAAGCGCGGTGACGCCGGGGCCGGGAATGGCGGCGGCGATGCCCAGCGCAGCACTATAGGCAAGGAAGCCGGTGAGGGTCATGACGGTCGCACCTCGTGAAACGACTCTGATGCCATGAAAAGCCTGCAACGGCAAAACGGATTCGATTGCGCCAAGCAGGACATGAAAGCCGGTCATCATCGCCTGAAAGCGAGAGATGGTTCACTTACGCCTCGAAGGCGGTCGGCTATCTCGCATGGCTCCGAACGGCAGGAGCACCCATGTTAGCCAAAAGACTTCACATCCAGCTTATGAAGTGGATGCCCAACAACTATTCCGAAGCACGCGGTCACGTCCACGAGCTGGAATGGTATCTGTGGTTCGAGGGGCGTCAGGCTTTCAGCCTGTTCGACAAGGGCGATAGCGATGTCGTTCCGCAGACTGGATATTTTACCGACAGCCGGGACCCTGGCGCTCACCCCATTCGTCCGATGATCTATCCGCTGGTAGTCAACAACCGGTTCAAGGTGCGACTGGTGGCGATGGAGCGTGACGGACCGCAAAAGATAGACCCCGACGACACCGCCAAAGGCGAATTCTACATCGACCTCGACACCAAATATCCGCCGGTCTCCGACTGGCGCATCATCCCTGCCGATCCGCGCAGTACCGACCTCAACGTGGAAGCGTCGTTCCAGCTGCAATGGCTGGACTATGTCGATACCGCCGAGATTGCCGAGGATGGCCCGCCACGCATCATCGACAAGTCCAACTATCCCTATCCGTGGGGCGCCAATGTGATGGTGTTCGAGCACTGGCTCGGGCTTGGCCGCAAGGCGCCGCTCAAACTCATCGACCCGAACCGCGCATCGCGCCGCGAATACTGGATGATCAATGGCAATGCGGCCCGGCGCATGGTGCAGGACCTCTATCGCTTCAACGTCAACCAGCTTGGCGTCGCCAACGACACCATCAGCAGTGTTTACGTGCCGAAGCTCAATGCCGGCCACGTCACGGTGACGCTTTACGAACACGATTTCAGCGACGGCCGCTTCGCGCAAGGGGCGAAGAAGTCCTTCGGCTCGGTCGGCCTCTTCAATCTCAGGGATACCGGTTTTGATGACCGCGTCTCATCGGCCGAGGTGATCCATACCTATCCCAAGGTGATCCATCGGGACGTGCATTAGGGCCGGATTGCGCTGTTCGCCGGCTCAGGATGGGCCATCGACATGGGTGATGCGCCAGATGGTGCCGTTGCCATCCTCGGTTACGATAAGCGCGCCGTCCTTGGCCACCGCGACGCCGACCGGCCGGCCCCAGACGGCGTCGTCGGAGAGGACGAAGCCGGTGATGAAATCCTGGTACTCGCCGGTCGGCTTGCCGTCGCTGAATCTCAGCCGCACCACCTTGTAGCCGGTCCTCATACCACGGTTCCAGGAGCCGTGCAGGGCGACGAAGGCGTCACCCTTGTACTCTGCCGGGAAATTGCCGCCGTCATAGAAGGCGATGTTGAGCGGCGCCGAATGCGCCTGCATCAGCACGTCGGGCACGGTGACCGAGCCGGCGAGGTCTGGGCGCGCGCCCTCGTGACGCGGGTCCTCGTTGGCGCCGATATAATACCAGGGCCAGCCATAGAAGGCGCCGTCCTTGACTGAGGTGGCATATTCGAACGGCACATCGTCGCCGAGACCGTCGCGCTCGTTGACGACACACCACAGCGCGCCGGTGGCCGGTTGCACGGTCATGCCCGAACAATTGCGCAGGCCGGTAGCGAGGATGCGGCCATTCTTGCCGTCGGGGCCGAAGGCCAGCACGTCGGCACGGCCATCCTCGGAACCCCAGGTGGCGCCGAGTGGCTGTGATTTTGCCCAGGCGTCAAGGCCGCCCTTCGGTGCCTTCTGCATGCCCTCCGCGACGTTCGATCCGGAGCCGACCGAGAGATACAGCGTCTTCCCGTCCGGCGAGAAGGCGATATCGCGGGTCCAGTGGCCGCCGGTAGGGATGTCGGAGACGATCGTCTCCGGTTCGCCGGAGGCTTTAAGGTCGCCGTCGCGATAGGCGTAGCGGACCACGCTGTCGTTGTTGGCGACGTAGACCCATTGCGGCTTGTCGCCAGGCGGGTAGAAGGCGATGCCATAGGGCTGGTTGAGATTGTCGGCAAAAATGCCCTCTTCGGCCGGCTTCGCGCTACCCTTGGCCAGCCGATAGACGCGGATCTGGTTGGCGTCACTGTCGGCGACGAACAGGTCGCCGTTCGGCGCCACGCGCACGACCCGCGGATTGGAAATGCCGGAAGCAACCAGTTCGGCCGAAAACCCAGGCAGCAGGACGGGCTTCGCGCCCTCGGGCCGATCGCCAAGGCCGGCGCTGTTGGAGGCGGATTCGGTGATGTTGGGCTTTTGCAGATCATCCGGCTTGATCAGCCGGCGCACACCTGGCTTGTCGGCCGTCCAGTCGCCGAAAGCGTCTTTGCCGGTCAGCAGCGGTTGATCGGCCTCCTGGGCGAAGGCGCTGGTGGCCAGAAGCAGGGCAAGGCCTGCCAAGCCGGCAATCCGGATCATGCTGTTCTCCTCGAACTCGCGCCGGTCGGCGCGTCATGCACAAGGGAGATATTGTGCGGCCGCCGCAAAAGAGAAGCGTGCGCGCGCGCAGATTCGACGAGAGAACCGCTCAACTTTCCTCTTCGACGTCGAGATCGTCGTCGAGACGCTTTTCCAATGCGACGAGATCTTCCGGCAGCGGCAAGCCCATGGCGCGCATTTCGCGCAGTTTTTCGCGCAGCTGCTCCTGGATTTCGTGCTCGTCCTCCGGCTGGTTGACCATTTCTTCGAGCAGCATGCTGATCTGGGCCTTGAACGATTCAAGCGCCATTCTGCGCCCTCCTTTACGGTGATCCCGGCTTCGGAATTATCTTAACATCCGGGTAATCAATTGCGCAGTGTAGTCGACCATAGGCACGATGCGGGCATAATTCAGCCTGGTCGGGCCGATGACGCCGAGCGCGCCGACGACGCGGGCGTCCTTGTCGCGGTAAGGCGCCACGACCAGCGACGAGCCGGAGAGCGAGAACAGCTTGTTTTCCGAGCCGATGAAGATCCGCACGCCGGGGCCGTCCTCGGCGAGGTCGAGCAGCTGGATCAGCCCGTCCTGCGTCTCCAGATCCTCGAACAGGTGGCGCAGCAATTCGATATCGGCCTGGGCGGTGACGTTTTCGAGCAAATTGGCGCGGCCTCGCACGATAAGGCGCGCCGGCAGGCCGCTGTCGGCGCCGGCCCACACCGCCAGGCCTTTCTCGACCAGATCCTGCGACAGCGTGTCCAGCGCTGCCCTGGTCTCGTCCTTGATGCGGGCGATCTCGATGCGCGCCTCGGCGAGCGTGCGGCCCCTGATATGGGCGTTGAGGAAGTTGGAGGCCTCGTGCAGCTGCGAGACGGTGATGCCGGCCGGCAGGTCGACGACGCGGTTCTCGACATCGCCATTCTGCGACACCATCACCGCCAGCGCCTTGGTCGGCTCGAGCTGGATGAACTCGATGTGCTTCAGCGCCACCTCGTTCTTGGTGGCGAGCACCAGGCCGGCGCCGCGCGACATGCCGGACAGCATCTGGCTGGCCTCGGTCAGCATGTGTTCCAGCGTCGCGCCCGAGCCGGAGGCGCGCACCTGCGCCTCGATGACCCGGCGTTCCTCGTCGGAGAGATCGCCAAGCTCCATGAAGGCATCGACGAAGAAGCGCAGGCCGGTCTGGGTCGGCAGGCGCCCGGCCGAGATGTGCGGGGCATAGATCAGGCCGAGATGTTCGAGGTCGCTCATCACGTTGCGGATGGTCGCCGGCGACAGCGACGACGGCAGGATGCGCGACAGGCTGCGCGATCCCACAGGCTCACCGTCCTTCAGATAGGATTCGACGATGCGCCGGAAAATGTCGCGCGAACGCATGTCGAGCGATTGCAGCGCGGGCGCCAGCAGACTGGGTTCGGTGACTGCCTTGGTCATTCGAGCCAAAAACCTCCGGCTCAAGGATATAGACTTCCATCGCCCCCGCGCAACCCGGCGTCTGTGCCAGATCGCCCGGCCTTTTCCTTTGCGCCATGGGCTGCATGCGTCTACAAGCCGCCGACGCAACCATAAAAGAACAGAAAGAGGCCTCGATGCGCCCTTCCAAACGCCAAGCCGACGAAATGCGCGCCATCTCCTTCGAGCGCGGCGTCTCCAAACACGCCGAAGGCTCGTGCCTGGTGAAATTCGGCGACACGCATGTGTTGTGCACGGCGAGCCTGGAGGAAAAGGTGCCGGGCTGGATGCGCAATTCCGGCAAGGGCTGGGTGACGGCGGAATACGGCATGCTGCCGCGTTCGACCGGCGAGCGCATGCGCCGTGAAGCTTCGGCCGGCAAGCAAGGCGGCCGCACGCTCGAAATCCAGCGGCTGATCGGCCGCTCCTTGCGCGCCGTTGTCGACCTGCAGGCACTGGGCGAACAGCAGATCACCGTCGACTGCGACGTCATCCAGGCCGATGGCGGCACCCGCACGGCCTCGATCACCGGCGGCTGGGTGGCGCTCTACGATTGCCTGCGCTGGATGGAAGCGCGGCAGATGGCCAGTGTTGCCAAGGTGCTGAAGGACCATGTCGCGGCAATTTCCTGCGGCATCCACGACGGCAAGCCGGTCATCGACCTCGACTATATCGAGGATTCGTCTGCCGGCACCGACGCCAATTTCGTCATGACCGGCAAGGGCGGCATCGTCGAGATCCAGGGCACCGCCGAGGGCGAGCCGTTCTCGGAAGGTCAGTTCGCGGAGCTGATGGGGTTGGCCAAGAAGGGCATTCAGCGGCTGGTGAGCTTGCAGCAGATGGCTGTGGCCTGATTGAATTTAACGTGATGACGTCGGCGATCCTTCACACCCCCCTCTGGCCTGCCGGCCATCTCCCCCGCAAGGGGGGAGATCAGAGGTCGCTGCCGTTTTCGCCAACCATCAACGTTGAGACGCCGCCAGCGGAACTGCCAATCTCCCCCCTTGCGGGGGAGATGCCCGGCAGGGCAGAGGGGGGTGCCTGATGCAACCCTCCGCTATTCTTGAGTCAGCGCTTTACGTCACGGATCTCGCCGCTGCCGAAGCCTTCTACTCCAACGTCCTCGGCCTCCCTCTCCTCGGCAAGGTCGACGGCCGCCATCTCTTCTTCCGCTGCGGCCCGGGCGTGCTGCTGGTCTTCAACGCCGAAGCCACCAAAATCCCGCCGGCGCCCGATGCGCGGCTGAAAGTGCCGCCACATGGCACGGTCGGCGAGGGCCATCTCTGCTTTGCCGCAAGTGCGGATGAACTCGCACAGTGGAAGGCGCAACTTGAGGCGAAAAACATCGCCATCGAAAGCGAATTCGAATGGCCGCAGGGCGGGCGTTCGATCTACATACGCGACCCCTCGGGCAATTCGATCGAATTCGCCGAGCCAAGGATCTGGGGCCTTTGATGCATTCTCTCGATGGAAAGAAGATCGTCGTTGCCAGTCACAATGAGGGCAAGCTGCGCGAATTCGCCGATTTGATGGGTCCGTTCGGCTTCGAGGCGAAGTCGGCCAAGGACTACGGCCTGCCGGAACCGGAGGAGACCGGCACCACCTTCGAGGAAAACGCCTACATCAAGGCCTTCGCCGCGGCTAAGGCGACCGGCTTGCCGGCGCTGTCGGACGATTCGGGCCTGTGCGTCGACGCGCTCGACGGCGCCCCCGGCGTCTACACCGCCAATTGGGCCGAAGCTCCCGATGGCAGCCGCGACTTCAGCATGGCCATGCAGCGCACCGAAGTGGCCTTGCAGGAGGTCGGCGCCGCCAAGCCAGCGCAGCGCAAGGGGCGGTTCGTCGCCGTCATCTGCCTGGCCTTCCCCAATGGCGAGGCTGAATATTATCGCGGCGAGGCTGAGGGAACGCTGGTCTGGCCGCCGCGCGGCGAACTGGGCTTCGGCTACGACCCGGTGTTTTTGCCGGACGGTTTCGACAAGACGTTCGGCGAGATGAGCGCTGAGGAAAAACATGGCTGGAAGCCCGGGCAGCCGACGGCGCTGTCGCACCGCGCCCGCGCCTTCCAGAAATTCGCCCGCGCCAGGTTAGGCTCAGCCTGATGTCGCTGGACCGCAGCCCGGGTTTCGGCGTCTACATCCATTGGCCGTTCTGCGCGGCCAAATGCCCATATTGCGACTTCAACAGCCATGTCCGTCACCAGCCGGTCGACCAGGAGCGCTTTGCCCGCGCCTTCGAGACCGAGCTGAAGACCATGAGCGAGCGGACCGGGCCGCGCGAAGTGACCAGCATCTTTCTCGGCGGCGGCACGCCGTCGCTGATGCAGCCGCAAACGGTGGCGGCGGTGCTGGACGCCGTGGCGAAGAACTGGACGGTGCCCGACGGCATCGAGGTGACGCTGGAAGCCAATCCGTCCTCGGTCGAGGCCGAGCGCTTTCGCGGCTACCGCGCCGCCGGCGTCAACCGTGTGTCGCTCGGCGTGCAGGCGCTGAACGACAAGGATCTGCGCTTCCTCGGCCGGCTGCACAATGTCGACGAGGCGCTGCATGCAATTGGCCTGGCACGGGACATATTCCCAAGACTTTCCTTCGACCTGATCTACGCCCGCCCCGGCCAGACGCTGGACGACTGGCGGGCGGAGCTCGAACAGGCGATCGGCCATGCCGCCGACCATCTGTCGCTCTACCAGCTGACCATCGAGGAAGGCACGCCGTTCCATGCCCTTCATGCGGCGAAGAAATTCATCATCCCCGATAATGACCGGGCCGCCGATCTCTATGCGCTGACTCAGGAGGTCACCGCGGCGCATGGCCTGCCGGCCTATGAGATTTCCAACCACGCCAGGCCGGGCGCCGAGAGCCGGCACAATCTGACCTATTGGCGCTATGGCGAATATGTCGGCGTCGGACCGGGCGCGCATGGCCGCTTTATCGAGAACGGCCACCGTGTTGTGACGATCGCCGAGCGGATGCCGGAGACCTGGGCCAATCTGGTGGAGGCCAGGGGCCATGGCGTCACCGGCGGCGAGATCCTGACGCGCTCCGAAGAAGCCGACGAGTTCCTGCTGATGGGGCTGAGGTTGGCCGAAGGCATCGACCTTTCCCGCTACGAGGCGTTTTCCGGGCGCGGCCTGTCGAGCGCCCGGCTGACCGTGCTGCAGGATGAGGGGCTGGTGGCGCCGATCGGCAATGCCAGGCTACGCGCCACGCCAGCCGGAATGATCGTGCTCGATGCCGTGGTGGCGGATTTGGCGCGGTAGATCGCGATGAAGAACGTGCTGTTCGTCTGCAGCCAGAACCGCTTGCGCAGCCCGACCGCCGAGCAGGTGTTCTCCAAACGTAGGGATATCGAGGTCGCGTCGGCCGGCACCAACCACGACGCCCACACGCCGCTGACGCATGAGCTGGTCGCCTGGGCCGACATCGTCTTCGTGATGGAAAAGGCGCACCGCACCAAGCTGCAGAAGAAATTCAAGGAGAGCCTGAAGAAGGCCCGCGTCATCTGCCTCGACATCCCGGATGATTACGGATTCATGGATCCGGAGCTGGTGCGATTGCTGGAGGTGAGGGTGACGCGATACCTGGGCTGACTGATGTGGTTGGGGCGTTCCACGCCCGCGTTCGCCATCCTCGGGCTTCACCCGAGGATTCATGCCGCGAGGTTAAGGCGCTGCAGCGGTTCAGAATTCTGCGCCGCTGCATCCTTCGGCAGAGGTCACGGAATGGATCCTAGGGTCTGCGCCGCGTCACTTCGCTCCTTGCTTCGCCCTAGGATGACGATGTTGCACCGATCGACAAACTAAGCGTCGTGCTTGAAGCGGCGCTTGCCGCGGTGTTTCTCGGTATGCGCCTCTCCGGTCCGGGCCGGCTTGGCGTCGCTCTTGTCCCGGCGGACGCTGTTCTGGTCGTTCATCGGATGCGGCGGCGCGCCTTCGCGGGCGCTCTTCGTTTCAAGACGGGTGATGAAGATATCGAAACGATTGGGCATCGTACGGTCAGTGCTCCGTCGCGCTGTCCGGTTTGTTGTCCGAAAGCCTGACATTCGTCGGCAAGGCGGTGGCCGCCCGACTGGTCAGGCCGGTGTCGCTCTCGGCGAGCGCACGCTTGCCCTTTGGCGCGGGCACGCGGTTGCGCCCGGCATAGTAGGGCTCGAAAACGTCCTGCAATTCCAGGCTGTCCATCCTGTCCTCCTCCTCAAGAGACTCAGGTATTCAATCCGCCAGCCACGCTTTCGTTCCCCACTGTGGCAAAGACATGGCCGCCGGGTTACATCGGCGTCAGGTTTGGCTCGACGTTCGGGATTTTGCAACCCGGCGCGCGCCGTGCCAAACAGGGCGAAATGGAGAGACCCCGGTGACCGGCGAGAAGCGCAGCTATGTGATCGGGCAGACCGAGATCGCGGTCCGGCCGGTGGCGCCGGCGCTGTATCTGGTGGCGACGCCGATCGGCAACCTCTCCGACATCACGCTGCGCGCGCTGGAGACGCTGGTCGCCGCCGACATCGTCGCCTGCGAGGACACCCGCGTCTCGCGCGTGTTGCTCGATCGCTACGGCATCCGGCGGCGCACCACCGCTTATCACGAGCACAACGCCGGCGAGGCCGGGCCGAAGCTGATCGCGGCACTCGAGGCCGGGCAGAGCGTGGCGCTGATTTCGGATGCCGGCACGCCGCTGATCTCCGACCCAGGCTACCGGCTGGTGGGCGAAGCGCTGGAGCGCGGCCTGCGCGTGGTGCCGATCCCCGGTCCATCGGCGCCGCTGGCGGCGCTGACGGCGTCGGGCCTGCCCTCCGACGCCTTCCTGTTCGCCGGGTTTTTGCCGGTTAAATCAGGGCCGCGGCTGACAAAGCTGGAAACGTTCAGGGCGGTGCCGGCAACGCTGATCTTCTTCGAGTCGCCACGCCGGCTGGCCAATACGCTGGTTGCGATGGTCGAGGCGTTGGGCGGCGCGCGCAAGGCCGCAATCGGCCGCGAGCTGACCAAGACTTTTGAAGAGATGCGGACGGGAACGCTGCAGGCGCTGGCCGACCACTATGCGGCGGCCGACACGCCGAAGGGCGAGATCGTCATCTGCGTCGGGCCCGCCGAGATCAAGGCCGACCAACCCGCCGACATCGACAGGCTGCTTCTGTCGCTGGCCGCCGAAATGCCGGCGTCCAAGGCGGCGGCGGAGGCGGCGAAGATGACCGGCGGGCAGAAGCAGGCGCTTTACCGGCGGCTGCTGGAACTCAGGGATGCGGTTGGAGAAGGCGAAGGTGGCTGAGCGCCCGGCCGCCAGCCGCCAAAAAGCCTATCGGCGCGGCCATCGCGGCGAGTGGCTGGCGGCAGCGGCGCTGATGCTGAAAGGTTATCGCATCCTCGCCCGCCGGCATCGCACCCGCTTCGGCGAGATCGACCTGATCGCCAGGCGCGGCGACCTGGTGCTGTTCGTCGAGGTCAAGGCGCGGCGCACGCTGATGGAAGCGATGGAGGCGATCGGCCACGAATCGGAGCGCCGCATCGAGGGCGCCGCCGACATCTGGCTGTCGCGGCAGCCGGACTACGGCAGATTGTCGATGCGCTTCGACATGATCGCGGTGCTGCCCTGGCGCTGGCCGGTGCATGTCGAGAACGCGTTTTTTGGGAGGAGTTAGCGGCCTTTACCCTCCCCCTTGTGGGGAGAGTCGGTGAGCAAGCGACGCGACGCGTCGTTGGTGGGGCGGGGTGTGGCGCCCCCACCCCGATCCGCTTTGCGGATCGACTGACCGGGGCGAGCCGCCTGTCTCGCCCGTCCTTCGGACCCCCACAGGGGGGAGGGTAAAGCTCACCCCCAGGTCATCAGCGCCACCAACCCCACAGTGCCCACCACCAGGCGCCACCAGCCGAACAGCGAATAGCCGTTGCGCGAGACGTAATCGAGCAGGAAGCGCACGACGATCAGCGCGGTAACGAAGGCGGCGATGAAGCCGATGGCGATGATCGGCAGATCGGCGCTGCTCAGCACGTTGCGGTTCTTGAACAGATCGAAGGCGAAGGCGCCGACCATGGTCGGGATGGCGAGGAAGAAGGAGAATTCCGCCGCCGCGCGCTTGTCGACGCCCAGCAGCAGCGCGCCGACGATGGTCGAACCGGAGCGCGACGTCCCGGGGATCAGCGACAGGCACTGGAACAGGCCGATCTGCAGGTAAAGCCTTGTCGGGAAGCGCTCGACATCGCGGTAGACCGGCTGCAGCTTCATGCGGTCGACGACCAAGAGCACGACGCCGCCGACGATCAGCATGATGCAGATCAGCCTTGGTGATTCGAACAGCACCGTCTTGATGAAATCATGCGCCAGCGCGCCGATGATGGCCGCCGGCAGGAAGGCAGTCAGGATGCCGATGACGAAATGCCGCGTCAGCCGGTCATGCGGCAGGTCGAGCAGCATCTGCCACAGGCGGCGGAAATAGACGCTGAGGATCGCCAGGATGGCGCCCAGCTGGATCAGGATCTCAAAGGCCTTGCCGGTGGAATGGAAGCCGAGGAAATGGCCGGCGAGCAGGATATGGCCGGTCGAGGAGACCGGGATGAACTCGGTCAGCCCCTCCAGCAGGCCGAGCAGCAGGGCTTCGACAATGGTATGGCTATCCATATGGCAACCTCGGCATTCAAGGGACGGAAGGAAACGGCTGGCAAAAGGGCTTGCTTGTCACGGCGCGGAAGTCCCCCTATAGGTCGCAGCACCGTGACGGCCGCATGACGGGCCGCCAAGACTTACCGGTGCGGACGGCGATTCGCCAGTGCGCCTTAATATCGCGGAATCATGCTGACGCTTTTCCATCACCCGATGTTCGCCACCTGCCGCTTCGTGCGCCTCGCCTTCGGCGAATATGGCGAGGAGCTGGCGCTGATCGAGGAAAAACCGTGGACGCGGCGCAAGGAGTTTTTGGCGCTGAACCCGGCCGGCACCTTGCCTATCCTGCTGGCCGAAGGCGACGTGCCGATCGTCGGCGCCATGGTGATCGCTGAATATCTCGACGAAACACGTGGTGTCCTGAAGCGCGACAAGCGCCTGTTTGCGGAAGACCCGATGCAGCGCGCCGAAATCCGCCGCCTGACCGACTGGTATCTCAACAAGGCCGAAGGCGAAGTGACCCGGCATCTGGTGCGCGAGCGCGTGCTGAAGCCGGTGATGCCGGAAACGGCGGGCGGCGGCTCCCCCGATTCGGCGGCGATCCGCGCAGCGCGCGCCAACATTCGCCAGCACATGAAGTACACCAACTGGCTGGCCGGCACCCGTCATTGGCTGGCCGGCAGCAAGGTCACCTATGCCGACCTGGCGGCAGCGGCGACGCTGTCGGTGCTGGATTATCTCGGCGAGATCGATTGGCGCGAGCATGCCGCGGCGCGCGAATGGTACACGCGGGTGAAATCGCGGCCGTCGTTCCGGCCGCTGCTCACCGATCGGGTGCGCGGCCTGTCGCCGGTGTCGCATTATGCGGACCTCGATTTCTAGAAGCCAAACCCTGCGCGCGCTGATCGACGCCGAGGCGCGGCGCGCCGGCTTCGATGCGGTTGCCGTTACCACGCCCGATGCGATCCCGCTGGCGCCGGCCAGACTGGCCGAATTCGTCGCCGATGGTTTTCACGGTTCGATGGCGTGGATTGCGGAGACGCTCCAACGCCGCAGCGAGCCTTCGACGCTGTGGCCCGAGGTGCGCTCGATCATCGTGCTGGCAATGAATTATGGCCCCGACCACGATCCGCGTGCGCTGCAGGCAAGGCGCGACCGCGGCGCGATCTCGGTCTATGCGCAAAACCGCGACTATCACGAGGTGATGAAGGGCCGGCTGAAGGAGATCGCCGGCAAGATCGTCGCGCGGGCCGGCGGCGACGTAAAGGTTTTCGTCGATACGGCGCCGGTTATGGAAAAGCCGCTGGCTGAGGCCGCCGGGCTCGGCTGGCAAGGCAAGCATACCAATCTGGTCAGCCGCGAGCACGGCTCCTGGCTGTTTCTCGGCACCATCTTCACCACGGCTGAGCTCACGCCCGATGCGACCGAGGTAGACCATTGCGGTTCCTGCCGCGCCTGTCTCGACGCCTGCCCGACCGATGCCTTTCCGGCGCCCTATCGGCTCGATGCCAGGCGCTGCATCTCCTACCTGACCATCGAGAACAAGGGGCCGATCCCGCAAGAATTCCGCGAAAAGATCGGCAACCGCATCTATGGCTGCGACGATTGTCTCGCCGCCTGCCCGTGGAACAAGTTTGCCCGCGCCGCTTCGGAAGCCAAGCTTGCTGCCCGCGACGAACTGCGCGAGCCGCCGCTGGGCGAGCTGTTGCAGCTGGACGACACGGCGTTCCGGTCTTTCTTCTCGGGCTCGCCGATCAAACGCGTCGGCCGCGACCGCTTTGTCCGCAACGTGCTGACCGCCGCCGGCAATTCCGGCGATGTTTCGCTGGCCGGCCCGGTGCGCGCCCTCCTTGGCGACGCCTCGCCGCTGGTGCGCGGCGCGGCGATCTGGGCGCTGGCGCGGCTGGTGCCGGCCGCCGAATTCAACAGGCAGGCGGCGATCTACTCGAACACTGAAACCGACACGACAGTGCGGGGCGAATGGCTGTCCGTATTGCCAATTGAGGCGCACGCATGAGCGAAAAACAGGTTTTTATCTTTGGCGCCGGCTATTCGGGCAAAGCCTTTGCACGGGCCAATGCGGGCTGGCACGGTTTGCGCACTACGAATACCCCCACCCCTAACCCCTCCCCACAAGGGGGAGGGGAACTCGCGGAAGCGCCTACCTTCGCAGACCCAGCGACTGGGATCGGTAAGAGCGCGCGGCAGCGTTCCCTCCCCCTTGTGGGGAGGGGTAGTGTGGGCGCCCCTCTTCACAAGAATCTCATTTTTGGCACCACGCGCTCATTGGAAAAATTCGACGCGCTGCGGCAGGTCGGCATCGCGCCGCTGCTGTTCGACGGCGCCCTGACCCCTGAAATCGGCGATGCGCTGGAAAAGACCACCCATCTCGTCGTCTCGGTGGCACCGGAGGAGGCCGGCGACCCTGTGCTTCTCGCCGCGCGCAAGGCGATCGAGGCGATGCCGGCGCTTCGCTGGATCGGCTATCTCTCGACCGTCGGCGTCTATGGCAATTATGACGGTGCCTGGGTCGATGAAACGGCCGAATGCCGGCCGGTGTCGAAACGCTCGTCGATGCGAGTGGCGGCCGAGCGGGGCTGGCTGCAGCTTGGACTCGAGACCGGCAAGCCGGTGGCCATCCTGCGGCTTTCCGGCATTTACGGGCCGGGTCGCAACGCGCTGGTCAATCTGGAAAACGGCACGGCCAGGCGGCTGGTCAAGCCCGACCAGGTGTTCAACCGCATCCATTGCGACGACATCGCCGGCGCGCTCTGGCACCTCATCGGTGGCAATAGAGGCGGCATTTTCAACATCACCGATGACGAGCCGGCGCCGCCGCAGGATGTCGTCACCTATGCCGCTTCGCTGATGGGCGTCGAGCCGCCGCCGGAGATTCCTTTCGAGACCGCCCAACTTTCGCCCATGGCGCGGTCCTTCTATGGCGAGAACAAGCGCGTCGCCAACGCCGCGATCAAGGCAGCGGGCTACCGGTTCCGCTATCCGGACTACCGCCAGGCGTTCGATCGGATGTGGGCCGACGGCAGCTGGCGCGACGGCGAGCCGCGCAGCCCGATGAAGGTAGATAATCGAAACGCGAGCCCGAGGGTGATATGATTCGATTGTGTTGCGGACTTTTGCAGTGGGGTTCATGACGATTTCGATGCGATCCTTGACCGGCAGACGGCCGTTCCTGACGGCGGCGCTGGCGATCGTGGCGCTGGCCGGGCTGGTGGCGGGCGCAATCACGGCCGAGCCACGGGCAAAAGACCTGTTCGGCGCCAAGAAGCTGCCGGCGGTGGCTGCGGCGCAATCCTTCGGCTTCTATTCAAAGGGCTGCTTCACTGGCGGCGTCGCCATTCCGATGGACGGCCAGAACTGGGAGGTGATGCGTCCCTCGCGCAACCGGCGCTGGGGTCATCCAACGATGATTGCGCTGATCGAGAAACTGTCGCGCGATGCCGCCGCCGACGGCTGGCCGGGGCTTCTGATCGGCGACATTTCGCAGCCGCGCGGCGGGCCGATGCTGACCGGGCACGCCTCGCACCAGATCGGCCTCGACGCCGACATCTGGCTGACGCCAATGCCCGACCGCAAGCTCACCACCCAGGAGCGCGAAAACATCAGCGCCACGCTGATGGTCGACGACAAGACGCATCTGGTGAAGGACAGGCTGTGGAAGCCGATGCATACCAAGCTGTTGAAGCGCGCGGCGAGCTATCCGGAAGTCGAGCGCATCCTGGTCAATCCTGGGATCAAGAAGAAGCTGTGCGACACCGTCACCGGCGACCGTACCTGGCTGAGAAAAATCCGGCCGTTCTGGGGCCATGACTATCATTTCCACATCCGCATCGGCTGCCAGCCGGGTTCGCCCAACTGCAAGGGACAGGAAGCGACGCCCGACGATGACGGCTGCGGCAAGCCGCTGGCCTGGTGGTTTACCGAGGAGCCGTGGCGCCCCAACAAGAACCCGGATGCGCCCAAGGCGCGCGACCTGATGACGATGGCGAACCTGCCGAAACAATGCCAGTTCGTGCTTGACCAGCCCGACGCGGACTCAGCCGAAGCCGTCACCTATCGCGGCGGCGGCGTGCCGATCGCCGCCAGGGCGCCGGAACCCGACGCGCCTCCGCCTATTGCGGGCAATGCGGGCGGCTTGCCAAACGCAGCCAACGCCTTCACCGCCACGCCGGAGATCGGCATTCCCCTGCCAAGGCGACGGCCGCCGGCAAACGTCGGACAGTGATGGCGAACTGACGCTTTCCCTTTCCGGGGCCATGCGCTAGTCAATCGATTGAACACCGGGCGATTGAACACCGGGCGATTGAAAAACCGGGCGATTGAAACGGTCGCAACGGCGCCGCAAAGGGGACGAGCAAGAGCATGTCAGGCGACGACGACACCGCGTTGCGGTTTCCAGTGCTGATCGGCGACATCGGCGGCACCAATGCGCGCTTTTCGATCGTGCTCGACGCAAATTCGGAAGCCGGTGAGCCGCATATCGTGCAAACCGCCAATTTCGCCACCATAGACGAGGCGATCCAGGCGGCGGTGCTCGACCGGTCGTCCATCCGGCCGAATTCGGCAGTGCTGGCCATCGCCGGACCGGTCGATGGCGACGAGATCCCGCTTACCAACTGTCCCTGGGTGGTGAAGCCGAAGCAGATGTTTGCCAATCTGGGCCTGGGCGACATCGTCGTGCTCAACGATTTCGAGGCGCAGGCGCTGGCCGTCGTGGCGCTCGGCGAAGAGCACATGGAAAAGATCGGCGGCGGCGCGCCGGAGGAGAATGCCGGGCGTGTCGTGCTCGGTCCCGGTACCGGCCTGGGCGTCGCCGGGTTGGTTCATGCCCTCCACCACTGGATACCGGTGCCTGGCGAAGGCGGCCACATGGATATCGGTCCGCGGACGCCGCGCGATTTCGAGGTGTTCCCGCATATCGAAAAGCTGGACGGCCGCATTTCGGGCGAGCAGATCCTGTGCGGGCGCGGTCTGGTCAATGTCTACCGGGCGGTCGCCAAGGCCGACGGCAAGCCGGCGCCGTTCACCACGCCGGCCGAAATTACCGGGGCGGCGCTGGCCAAGACCGACCCGGTTGCCGAGGAAGCGCTGGCGCTGTTCGTCACCTGCCTCGGCCGAACCGCCGGCGACCTCGCGCTGGTGTTCATGAGCCGCGGCGGCGTGTTTTTGACCGGCGGCATCGCGCAAAAGATCGTTCCGGCACTGAAGGAAGGCAGTTTCCGTGCCGCCTTCGAGGACAAAGCGCCGCACAGCGCGCTGATGGCCTCGATGCCGGTCTATGTCATCACCCACCCGCTGGCAGCGCTTCTGGGCCTTGCCGCCTATGCCCGCAACCCGTCGCTGTTCGGCGTCCAGACCGCGGGGCGGCGCTGGCGGGCATGATCCATTTCGTCCCGAACATGGGTCTGTTCCTGGAAATGGCTGCCGCTTTCGTGACCCTGACCTCGAGCCCCGACGAAGTTTCGCCATAGGCAAGCCGTAGCCGGGGCGCTAAGAGGGGGCCGAATTCCAGCCTGGCATCCCTAGATGCCGGTTGATTTCAGATCGAATCGACCTGAAATCATCCGGCTCTAAATCAAAGAGATAGAGCATGATGTCGTCCGAAAACCGCTTCACACTTTTCGGCATCATGCTCTAGCAAACCACGAAGCGCCCGCGATTTGACCGCTCAAAGTCCACTCAAACTGAAAGTCCAGCCAGCTGAGGTCACTGCGGTGCTGCGCCGCATCCTGGCCGAAAACGGCAGTGAATATCGCTGGACCTATGTCGTTGCCGTCGGCTGCCTGCTGATTGTTTCCGCCACCACCGCCTTCACGGCGTGGATCATGGCCCCGATGATCAACGAGATCTTCTACGAACGACGCGGCGACATGATCGTCTGGATCTGCGCCGGGTTCATGGCCGCCTCCGTGCTGCGCGGCTTCGCCGGTTACGGCCAGGCGGTCGCGTTGGCCAAGATCGGCAACAATCTGGTCGCCCGCTACCAGAAGCGCAGCTTCGACCACCTGATGAAGCTCGGCGTCGACTTCTTCAACGATACGCGTTCCGGTCGGCTGGCGGCACAGGTCAACGAGAATGTCGGCGGCGTTCGCGATCTGCTGTCGCTGACGCTGACCTCCATCAGCCGCGACGCGGTCTCGCTGATCGCCCTCGTTGGCGTCATGATCTACCAGGATCCGGTGTTGTCGCTCAGCTCGCTGCTGATCGGGCCGCCGCTGATCTGGGCCGTCGTCTACATCACCCGCCGATTGCGGCGCATCAACCGGGAATCGGTGCTGATCAACTCGCGGCTGAACGGGTCCGTACAGGAGGCCACGCAAGGCATCGCCATCGTCAAGGCCTTCACCCTGGAAGCCGAGCTGGCGCGCCGGATCGGCATCATGGCCGATAAGGCCGAGCAACGTAACAACAAGATCGCCCGGGTCGCGGAGCGGCTGTCGCCGATTTCCGAGATTTTGGGCGGTCTCGCCATTACCTCCGTCCTTGCCTATTCCGGCTACCGGGCGCTGGTGCTCGGACAACCACCAGGCGCTGTGTTTTCCTTCATCACCGCGCTGATCATGGCCTACGATCCGGCACGGCGCCTGGCTCGTACGCAGGTCGGTATGGAACGTGCCCTGGTCAACGCCCGGATGATTTACGAGCTGCTCGACCTGGAGCCTAAACAGGGCGATGCGCCCGACGCGGTCGAAGCCAGGATCACCACCGGCGAGGTTCGCTTCGACAATGTGACGTTCGGCTACAGCGCCGACATGCCGGTGATCAGGAACCTGAGTTTCACCGCCGCGGCCGGCAAGGTTACGGCGGTGGTCGGGGCCTCGGGTGCCGGCAAGACGACGCTCGTGGCGCTGCTGCAGCGCTTCTACGATGTCGACAAGGGTTCGATCGAGATCGATGGCCAGGACATTTCCAAAGTCACCAAGCACTCGCTGCGCGGCTCGATCGCCTATGTCTCGCAGGCGCCCTATCTGTTCGAAGGCAGCATACGCGACAACATCCGTTTTGGCCGACTTTCGGCGACCGACGCCGAGATCGAGCGGGCGGCGGTGCTGGCGGCGGCCGACGAGTTCATCCGTCAGCAGCCGCAGGGCTACGACACGCCCGTCGGCGAGGGCGGCTCGACACTTTCCGGCGGCCAGCGCCAGCGCGTCTCGATTGCGCGGGCGATCGTGCGCAACGCGCCGATCCTTTTGCTCGACGAAGCGACCTCGGCGCTCGACAACGAGGCCGAGGCGCGCGTCCAGGAGGCCCTGACCCACGTGATGGAAGGGCGCACCACCATCGTGATAGCGCATCGCCTGTCGACGGTCGTCAACGCCGACCACATTATCGTGCTTGAAGAGGGGCGCCTGGTCGAGGAAGGCACCCATGCCGCACTGATGGCCGATCCAAACAGTGTCTACGCCCGCTTCCACCGCATTCAAGGCAAGAACGGACTGGGGCTTGTCGACGACTCGAAGCCCGTCCAAACTCCGGTCCGGCGCAGCCGCGCCAAGAAGGCGGTGGGGAGAACAGCATGAGCGAATCCAGCGAAATGGGCCTGGTGGTGGTGGGGGCGGCCGGCCGCATGGGCCAGACGCTGATCCGCGCCATCCATTCGATCCCCGGCGCCCGCGTCGTCGGCGCGGTCGAACGAACCGGATCGCCCTATCTCGGCAGGGATGCGGGCGAGCTTGCCGGCATCGGCATCATCAATGTGACGATCGGCGACGATCCGCTGCCGGTGTTCGCCAAGGCCGACGGCGTGCTCGATTTCACCATGCCGGCAGCCACCGTCGAATTCGCAGGCTATGCCGCGCAGGCACGCATTGCCCATGTCATCGGCACCACCGGCTGCTCGGCGGAAGACGACGCCAGGATCGAGGCCGCGGCGCGCCACGCGACGATCGTCAAATCCGGCAATATGAGCCTCGGCGTCAATCTTCTGGCGGTGCTGGTCGAGCAGGCCGCGCGCGCGCTCGGTCCAGAGGATTTCGACATCGAGATCCTCGAAATGCATCACAAGCACAAGGTCGACGCGCCCTCGGGCACCGCCTTGCTGCTCGGCGAAGCGGCGGCGGCGGGACGCGGCATTTCCCTTGCCGGCAACGATGTGCGGTCACGCGACGGCCATACCGGCGTGCGCAAGCCAGGAACGATCGGCTTTGCCAGCTTGCGCGGTGGCTCGGTGGTCGGCGACCACAGCGTCATCCTGGCCGGGACCGGCGAGCGCATCACGCTGTCGCACCATGCCGAGGACCGCGCCATCTTTGCCCGCGGCGCGGTCAAGGCCGCGCTCTGGGCGCGCGGTAAAAAGCCCGGACTTTATTCCATGCGGGACGTGCTCGGCTTGAGCTAAACTATCCATAATTTTGAAGGAGCAAACATGTCGGGAACTCTCGTGCTCGTGCGCCACGGCCAGAGCGAATGGAACCTGAAGAACCTGTTCACCGGCTGGCGCGATGCCGACCTTACCGAGCAGGGCCACAAGGAGGCCAAGGAAGCCGGCCAGAAGCTCAAGGCACGCGGCTTGAAATTCGACATTGCCTTCACCTCGGCGCTGATCCGGGCGCAGAAGACCTGCCAGCACATTCTCGACGCGGTCGGCCAGAGCGATTTGAAGACGATCCGCGACCAGGCGCTGAACGAGCGCGACTATGGCGATCTCTCCGGCCTCAACAAGGACGACGCGCGCCAGAAGTGGGGCGAGGAGCAGGTGCACATCTGGCGCCGCTCCTACGACGTGCCGCCGCCCGGCGGCGAAAGCCTGAAGGACACCGGCGCCCGCGTCTGGCCCTATTACCTGCACGACATGCAGTCGCATGTTCTGAAAGGCGGCACCGTGCTGGTCGCCGCGCATGGCAATTCGCTGCGCGCGCTGATCATGGCGCTGGACGGCAAGAGCGGCGAGGAGATCGTCAAGCTCGAGCTCGGCACCGGCGTGCCGGTGATCTACAAGCTCAACGCCGATTCCACTGTGGCGTCGAAGGACGTGCTGGAGGGGTGAGGTTTTCGGCCAGCGCATTCGCCAAGTCGGCGCTGCCCCTCATTGCCCTGCCGGGCAGTTCTCCCGGTATAGTGACGGGGAGAAAGGGCTGGCCGCAGCCTCGGCGCTCTTCTTGTGACGCAGGTGACCGGCGAAAATCATCGATGAGAGCGCCCCTCTCCCCGTCACTGTACGGGGAGAGGATGCCGGCAGGCAGGTGAGGGGCGGCGCTGACCCCCGGGAAACTAAGCCGGCAGGCAGCGGCCCTCGAAAAAGCGCGTTGACACATATCGTTTGCCCGCTTACATGAGCCCGCACCAGCCCAGATGGCGGAATTGGTAGACGCGCACGGTTCAGGTCCGTGTTCCGCAAGGAGTGGAGGTTCGAGTCCTCTTCTGGGCACCAAATTCCCGTTTCGGATAAGTCTGAAATGATTTAGACGCGAAGCAAAAAAGCCCGGTTCCCGGGCTTTTTTGCTGATGGATAACAGATAGTCCAGCGGAGGGTCAATGCGGCGGGCGAACCGCTTTCATTGCTTCTTCTTCGAGTGTCTGGAGCTTCTCCCGAATCTCCTCCGGCTCGGCATGCTCCAGGCCGACGACATCGTTTCTGGTCTCATTCAGCGAAACGATAATCTCATCAAGCTTGGCGTGAATGGCGGCCGTGTCGCGGTAACCCTGGATCAGCACAACGCCCGTGATCACGATGGCCGCTACCGACAATGCGTAGGTGACCACATTGGTCAGGCCGAATGGCACCAACGCAGTACAGAGCAGCATGGCTACAAGAAGGACATAGAAGCCCGGTGGCCGGGATAGAAAGTCGCCCATCACAAACAGGAAGCGATTCATATCCAGGCCGCGGTCAAAAATGCCACGAGTGCGGTGACGGCTACGCAAATTGGAATTGCCGCGAGTAAGGCAGCTTCCAGGACCCAAGTTTCCTTGTCGCTAAACATCAGACATCCTCCCGTTGAGAAAAGGCTGCCCGTAGACTTTCACAGGGCAGCCACAGCTCGCCGCTCCAGACCGGAGCGGCGGGCTCGCGCGTTATTCGATGATCTGCACGACCTTGCGCGTGTCGGGATCGACGAGAACCGCATGATCTCCGACAACCGTATACTTGTAGCGGACATCCGGAACGTCGATTGCGTGGAGCTCGACAGTGTCTGGAAGTGCCGTGCCGACATTGAGTTCGACGCCGAGCAAACTGACTGAGGCCAGCTTCTGCTTATGGATATATTCGCGAATGACCGTCTGTTGTTCGGGCTTGAGAACAATAACATCCTCGGCAAACGAGGTGCCGATGCCCGCCATAAGGAGGAGGGCGCCAGTGGCGCTGACGAAATATTTAGTCATGGGAATTTCCTTTTCATAGGTCAGTTCGGAAGCGTGGATACGAGCAGATCAGCCGCCACTCGCAGGGGCTGGGGCAGGTGCCGCAGGCTTTGCGGGTACAGCCGGAGCTTCCACCTTTGGCGCTTCAACCTTGACGTTGATATCCTTGCCGCCGTCGCCGCGGATATTGATGACGCCGGTAAAAATAAGCAATACTACGACTGCAATAAGTGCAAGAACAACGGCAATCGCAGTGCCGCCGCCACCCCCAGAATTAACAACAGTTGGGCCGTCTGCCATGTGTTCCTCTCCTGTTTTATTTAGTTGCATTTGGGAAACGCCTGCCCCGCTTGAACGTTCCGCCTCGGGACTTGGGTCTTAGCCGATGTCCGACTTTGGTCTGGTTCGCCGCGGACTGAAGTCACAGGAACAATCTGGCTGATCTCAAGTTCGGTCCCTCGGCGAACAGGCGTGGTGCCGTCGCCGGATTACGCGAGGAGAAAACCATGAAAATCCACTTTGCAAGTGCCGCTGCAGGCTTGTTGCTTTTGGCTGGGGTCGGCGCCGCCGCAGCTCAGGATGTCGTCATCACACCGGAGCAGGATACGGTCGTCCGCGAATACGTAAAAAAGCAGCCGCTGGCTTCGGTGAAGATCCCGGGCGTGGAGCTGAACGTCGGCAGTGCCTTGCCTGATACGGTCGAGCTGCACGAAGTTCCCAACGTCAAATACCGCTACGTCGTGGTCGACAACCGCACCGTCCTGGTCGATCCCAGCACCCGGAAAATTGTGAAGGTCTACGACTGATCGAATAGCTGCCGCCCGCCGCCGGCCATGGCGGCGGGCAGCGGATTTCACATTGCGCTCCAGGATGATCGAAGATGATCGATGACGTCGAGACATCGCCAGCCCTTGATACCCGCTTGGGTTCTCTCAGGGCGAGAATGCGCGATGCGCGCATAACAGAGGCCGACATGAAGACCTTTCAGAAAGTCGCATCCATCATGGTTGGCGGCAGTGGCCGCATCAGTGGCGATGACCTGATTGCAGCGTCGTTCGTCCTCGAGGACCAGCCGGAAGGCTTGTGAGGCGGAGTACTCACGTGTGCAGGCTCCCGCAACGCTGATCCCAAGTGTTCTGGTGCTGAACACATTCCTGCTACGGGCCGGCGTCGAAGGCGTGCCCGCTGGCGAGGTCGCGTCGCGCTCAAGCATCGTCCAGAACACCATGTCGCCGCATGTGAAGATACCCGGCCGTGCTAGCCGAAGCCGGCGCCGTAGAAAATCAGCGCGGCCGGCAGAACCGGCAGGCCGGTCCAGAGCGTCGCCACGCCTATGGTCACAAATGTCAGCGAGGCCAGTTTGGTCCAGATCCGATGATGGCAGCGAGCGATCGCCATATCGACCGTACGGGCGCCGGCCTGGGAAGGACCCACCAGCGCGCCAAGGCCGACCGCCGCGCCAGCGTGGTCGGCGCGCTGTTTGCCCTGCAACGCGGGGCTATGGGCATGCTCGCACAAGTTAGCTCCAATTTGAGGCACGGCGTGAAGTCTCGGTCCTTGCCCCGCGATGGCGAGGTACGAAGTCAAAAGCGGTCAATGTGATTAGCGATCTACAGTCGATTTCAGCCGCCTTCGGATGATAGCGCCGCAATCACGAGATTTGTCGATAATAATCGATATTAGGCTGTATTCGCGACTATTCGATCGCTCTTCCATAGTGGGCGATAGATAAAATTGGAAATGACATCCCAGATCTGAGGAGGTCAAGGCCTTGGGGCCGGCATCAGCATGATTGAACCGCAGCCACCGCAAGTTAACAGCGATCATCGGGCGGATCTGGTTTGGTACGAAGTCTTAATACGTCTCACCTAAGGTCCAACTTTGACTTCGGGAGCGCGACGTTCGACAGACATATCTCCGCAGGTTACATTCGCCAGTCAGACAGCGCTCCGCACTCGAATGGATGTCTCTGAATGCCGGGCCTCACGCCTTCACGACCGCACCCGAGAACCTTGGGATGGATGGGCACGACAGCGCTCGCCATGGGTGGCAGCAATCAAAGCCTGTTTCTGATTGCCGCCCTTTTTGTCGGCCAGGGGAATATTCCCGGTCAAGGAAGCGCTGCGGTTCCTTTGCTCGTTGTTGGTCTGCTTCTAAGCTGGGCCGCCGCGCCTGCGTGGACCGAATTGGTTCTCATGTGGCCAAACCGCGTCGGCGGTATCTCTGCAGCGTGCGCCGAAGCCTTCCGACCTTACAGTCCCGTTCTCTCGGCTCTGACGGGCACCTGCTATTGGTGGGGTTGGGTGCCGACCTGCGGACTGACAGCGGTTCTTTCAGCGTCTGCAATACAGCAATGGTACCTGCCGGGCCTCCCCGTGGAGGCGGTCGCCTGCGGGCTCATCGCATTCTTTACGGCGGTCAACCTGTGTGGAATCAAGTGGGTGGTCCAACTGGCGATCCCGATCGCCACTGCCTCCGCGACGCTTGCGTTTCTCTCATCCCTCGTCCCGGTCATCAGTGGCTCGGTCGACTGGCGGCAGGCGACGGATTTTGCCCTGACCAGCCCGTTTACCGGCCTGTTCGGCGATATCACGTCGGTGATGGCGGGACTGTACCTGATCGGGTTTGCCGCACCGGCATTTGAGGCTGCAGCCTGCCATGTTGGCGAAACCATCGATCCCAACCGCAACATTCCTCTGGCGATGTGGGCCAGCGCCGCAATGGCCGGCGTCTATTTCCTGGTCCTGCCGGTTGTCTGGCTGGGTGTGCTCGGGCCGGAGCCGCTCGGCACCGACCTCGCCATAGCTCTCGGGCCCACCTTTGCGCCCTTGTTGGGGAGTTTCGGCAAGGCGGCCGCCATCTGGCTCATCATGCTGAACATGTTCCATGGAACGTTGCAGCCATTGGCAGGCGCCGCGCGGACCCTTGCGCAGCTGAGCGAAGACGGCCTGCTGCCGAGCTTCCTGGCCAGGCGCACCTCAACAGATTGTCCCTGGGCGGCAACGCTGCTCACAGCTGCCGCGGCAATCGGCTTCATGCTGTGCGGGTATCCGCTCTGGATGATCGCCGCGGCCAATTTTACGTACCTGATCAGCATCTGCATGCCAAACATCGCAGTCTGGCTATTGCGCCGTGACAGTCCCGAAGCCGAGCGACCCTTCCGGGCTCCCAGGGGAACCATCATCCTTGGCGTAGGCGCGGCTGCAATATGGCTGTTGACCGCCATACTGGGATTTCAGCAATTTGGCCTTCCTACCGTCCTGTTCGGTCTGGCTTTGGCATATTCGGGTGCTGCGCTCTACGCCTGGCGCACGATGGAGGATCGATACGCACTCGGTCTACCCTTGCTGCCACATACGCTTCACCTGAAGCTTACCGGAGCCATGCTTTTTGTGCTCGTGCTTGACGGTGCCGGCTATTTCCTGGCGATCGGCAGCGTTCCCCAAGGCGACACTTCATTGGTCGCCGCGCTGGAGGACATTTTTGTCGTTGTCGCGCTGCTGACCATCAGCGTTGGCCTGATTTTGCCGGGCATGATCACCCACTCGGCGACCGAGGTGAGCAACGCGGCAAAGCGTCTGACATCCGGAACGCTGAAGGACTTCTCGCTCGCCATGGTCGCCTTGGGGCGGGGAGACCTCGCGGCGGCGCACGCCTCCGTGAACATCATGCCGGTTACCGTAAACTCTCGTGACGAACTTGGAGAGATGGCCGAAAGCTTCAATCTGCTCCAGGACAAGGTGAGGGAAGCCGCCCACGGCCTGGACGACGCGCGCGAGAACATGAACGTAGCGCGCACCGAACTGATGGCACGGCACGAGGAAATCGCGCATCTCGCGCACCACGATCCGCTTACCGGCCTGGCGAACCGAGCCGCGCTTGCAGCACACCTGGCCACGACGCTCGAGCGCGCAAAAGCAACGCACGCCAGCTTTGCCGTCTTCAGCATCGACCTTGACCATTTTAAAGAGGCGAACGACGTTTTCGGGCACGCCGCCGGCGACGATCTGCTTTGCACCATTTCCCGGCGTCTCCAAACCGCGGCGCCTGAGGCCTTTATCGCGCGCATGGGCGGCGACGAATTCACGGTTGTCCTGGCCATGGATGACCGGTCCGCGAGTGCCAAGGATGTTGCGGACCGTCTGTTCGAATCGGCGGCAGGCAAATTCGAAATCCGGGGCCAGCACATTTCGATCGGGGTGAGCATCGGGGCGGCGATCTATCCGAAAGACGGAGAGAATGCAGCGGCGCTGATGGCAAATGCCGACGCAGCGCTCTACCGGGCCAAGGCGGACGGTCGTCGGATGGTGCAATTCTTCGATCCTGAGATGGATAAGCGGCTAAGAGAGCGCTACGCCTTGCAGCGAGATTTGCGCTCTGCGGTCGCCCATGGCGAACTTGTGCTTCATTATCAGCCGCAAGCCAGGATGGACGGCGAAATCTTCGGCTTCGAGGCACTCGCCCGATGGCACCATCCAAAGCATGGGCTCATCTCCCCAAACGCGTTTGTCTCGCTTGCCGAACAGGATGGCACGATCGTTGAGATAGGTGAATGGACGCTCAGGCAGGCGTGCAGAGACGCGGCCTCCTGGCCCTCACCGCTGCAGATCGCCGTCAACCTCTCTCCCGTGCAGTTCCGTTTCGGGGATCTGGTAGGCCTCGTTCATTCTATCCTCTACGAGACCGGCCTTGCTCCGGGGCGGCTGGAACTGGAAATCACGGAAGGGGTTCTCATCCGCGACCGGGCAACTGCCTTGTCGGTTTTGCGGAGGTTGAAGGCGTTGGGCGTCAGGGTCTCGATGGATGATTTTGGCACCGGGTATGCCTCGCTGTCCTCGCTGCAGGCGTTTCCATTCGACAAGATCAAGATCGATCGCAGTTTTGTTTCGGGTGTCGGCTCGAATGTCCAATCGGCGGCCATCGTGCGCACGATACTCAGCCTGGGGAATGCGCTGGCCTTGCCTGTCATCGCGGAGGGTGTCGAAACAGAGGACGAGCGTGCCTTCCTGATGAAGGAAGGATGCCCCGAAATCCAAGGATATCTGGTAGGGCGCCCGCATCCGATAGCGCTCTACAAAAATGTGACGAATGGGATTTCGCCAGGATCTGCCTTCGCGGAGCCCAAGGATACCACCGCACCCCAGGCGCTTGGCGTAACGCGATAGCCCGGCGCCGACCGTCGGCGCGCTGCTCTTGCAGCATACTGGTGAGCGAGGACTGCTGGCGGTACTGCTCGGGCTCGCCCTTATAAAGGTCGCACTGGTCGGCGCGCTGTTTGCCTTGCAGCGCGGGGCCATGCGAAGCATCCGAACCAGCTGGCGCGGGAGCCACCTCCCCTTCCGGCCAGTCCCCCAACAAACCACTTCAAACCCGGCGGCCGTGGCGCTACGCTCGCACCTATGGCCCCACCCACCCAGCCGATCACCGTCACCCGCCGCGACCAGATGTTTCCCATCCTGGGCGACGCCGATATCGAGCGCATGCGCCGGTTCGGCGAGGCGAGTTCCTATGCCGCCGGCGAGCACATCGTCACCGCCGGCACCGTGGCGCCGGGGCTGATCGTCATCCTGTCGGGCACGGTCGATATCACCCAGGATGTCAGGCCCGGCCGGCGCGAGACCATCGTCACTCATGGTCCCGGCAATTTCATCGGCGAGCTGGCGCAGCTTTCCAGCCGGCCGTCGCTGGTCAATGCGGAGGCGGCCGAGCCGGTCGAGGCCTTCGTCATCCCCTCGCAGCGGCTGCGCGACCTGATGGTGCAGGAGGCAAGCCTTGGCGAGCGGATCATGCGGGCGCTGATCCTGCGCCGCGTCGGGCTCCTGGAAAGCGGCAGCAGCGGACCGATCGTCGTAGGCCCGGCCGGCAATGGCGACACGCTGCGGCTGCAGGGGTTTCTGCGCCGCAGCGGCCAGCCGCACCGCGCGCTCGATTCCGACAGCGACCCGTGCGCCAAGACGCTGATTGAGCATTTTCATGTCGACCCGCACCATCTGCCGATCGTGCTCTGCCCCAACGGCAAGCTGATGCACAATCCCGGCGAAACCGAACTTGCCCGCTGCATCGGCCTGCTGCGGCCGATCGATCCCGATGTGGTCTATGACGTCGCCATTGTCGGGGCCGGGCCGGCGGGGCTGGCCGCCGCAGTCTATGC
Organism: Mesorhizobium sp. C372A; assembly: GCF_030323245.1. NCBI lineage: Bacteria > Pseudomonadati > Pseudomonadota > Alphaproteobacteria > Hyphomicrobiales > Phyllobacteriaceae > Mesorhizobium > Mesorhizobium sp. C372A. The sequence continues at coordinate 1,633,613 of NZ_CP100475.1, forward strand.
GGCATCCGAAGGGCTGTCGACCATCGTGCTCGATTGCCGCGCCTTCGGCGGCCAGGCCGGCGCCTCCGCGCGCATCGAGAACTATCTGGGTTTCCCCACCGGCATTTCCGGCATGGCGCTGATGGCGCGCGCCTATAACCAGGCGCAGAAATTCGGCGTCGAAATAGTCATCCCGGACGAGGCCAAGCTGCTCGGTGCAGCAGGCGAGGGCTACACGCTCACCGTCGGCGACGGTGAAAGCCTGCGCGCGCGCACGGTGGTGATCGCCAGCGGCGCGCGCTACCGCCGCCTCGGCTTCGCCAAGCTGGCCGAGTTCGAGGGCACGTCGGTGCATTACTGGGCCTCGCCGATCGAGGCGCGGCTATGCACAGGGCAAGAAGTGGCGCTGGTCGGCGCCGGCAATTCGGCGGGGCAGGCGGCGGTCTATCTCGCTAGCCAGGTGCGCAAGGTGACGATGCTGGCGCGCCGCGGCGGCCTCAGGGAAACCATGTCGCGCTATCTGGTCGAGCGTATCGAGGCGCAACCCAACATCGAGGTGCTTGGCGAGACCGAGATCGAGGCGCTGGAAGGCGAAGGCGGCAATCTCACCCAGTTGCGCTGGCGCAACCCCGGCGGCGTCGAGACGCGGCCGATCCAGCATCTCTTCCTGTTCATCGGCGCCGACCCCAACACCGATTGGCTGGCTGGGTGCGATATCGCGCTCGACGCCAGGGGTTTCGTGCGCACCGGCGCCGACATAGGGGCGGGCCAGATGGAGACCAGCCGCAGCGGCGTGTTCGCCATCGGCGACGTGCGCGCAGGCTCGGTCAAGCGGGTCGCCGCCGCCGTCGGCGAAGGCGCCCAGGTGGTGGCTGCCTTGCACGCCTATCTCGCGCGACCCGACGCAGCAGCGCCCGAACTGGCCAGGAGAGCATAATGGATGAATGCAAACACACGCGCGACATCAAGACTGTGACGCCGAGCGCGCTCGGTTGCGAGGAGTGCCTGAAGAGCGGCTCGATGTGGGTGCATCTCAGGCTCTGCCGTACCTGCGGCCATGTCGGCTGCTGCGACGACTCGCCCAACCGCCACGCCACCAAGCATTTCCACGCCACAAAGCACCCGATCATCGAAGGCTACGACCCGCCGGAAGGCTGGGCATGGTGCTTTGTCGACGAGGCGTTCATCGACCTGGAAGGCGACGTGACGCCTCAGAACGGCCCGATCCCGAAGTTTTTCTGAGGCGGCCGACTGTCGGCCGACCGCTGCGCCTATTTCACCGAGCCAGTAACCGTGCGGTCTATGGCATTGGGATTGTGGTCGTTGCCGGCAAGTGCGGCAATGATCAGAAGACTGGCGACGACCGGGACGAACAGGATGGCCACGCGGGCCTGCACATAAAAAATGGCGCGCCATTCGCTGCGCTTTTCCGGGTTGTTGTCCATCATACTCACTCTCGCCATGCCTCCCCAGGCGGGACATAGCGGCGAAGGGTTAAGCAAAGGCTGCTGAATGTGTTAACGCGCGGCGGATTGGGATTTAATCTCGACGGTCAGCGCCGCCCCTCATTGTCATCGGTACGCATCTGGTACGCCTACCCCCGCAGCGCCTGGTCCAGGTCGGCGATCAGATCATCGCCATCCTCTATCCCCGACGACAACCGCACCAGCGAATCCGAAATGCCGATTTCCGCGCGCTTTTCCGCCGGGATCGAGCCGTGCGTCATCAGCGCCGGGTGTTCGATCAGGCTTTCGACGCCGCCGAGGCTTTCAGCCAGCGTGAACAATTGCGTCCGTTCGAGGAAGCGTTTGGTGCCGGCGAGGTCGCGGTCGAGGTCGACCGAGATCATGCCGCCGAAGGCATGCATCTGTTGGACGGCGATGGCGTGCTGCGGATGGCTGGCCAGGCCGGGATAGACGACGCGGCGCACATCTTTTCGCGCCTCCAGCCACTGCGCAATCTTCAGGCCGTTCGTGGAATGCCGCTCCATCCTGAGCGCCAGTGTCTTGATGCCGCGCAGCGCGAGAAAACTGTCGAAGGGACCGGAGATGGCGCCGATGGCGTTCTGCAGGAATTTCAGCTGGGCGGCGAGATCCTTGTTGTCGCCGACGATGGCGACGCCGCCGACCATGTCGGAATGGCCGTTGAGATATTTTGTCGTCGAATGGACGACGATGTCGATGCCGAGTTCAAGCGGCCGCTGGATGTAGGGGCTGCAGAACGTGTTGTCGGCGACCGTCAAAACCCCTTTGCGCCTGGCGAGTGCCGCAACGCCTTCGAGGTCGACGATGCGCAGCAGCGGATTGGTGGGCGTTTCGACCCAGAGCAGTTTCGTCTCCGGACGGATAGCGGCTTCGACAGCGGCGAGGTCGGTAAAATCGACGAAGGAGACCTGCAGATTGGCCGAGCGCTTGCGCACCCGCTCCATCAGCCGGAACGAGCCGCCATAGATGTCGTCGGTTGCAACGATATGGGCGCCGCTGTCGAGCAGCTCGAGCACGGTCGAGATCGCCGCCAGGCCGGACGCGAATGCAAAGGCGGCCGAGCCGCTTTCGAGATCGGCCACCGCGCGCTCGAAGGCGAAGCGGGTCGGGTTCTGGCTGCGGGCGTACTCAAACCCCTTGTGCACGCCGGGCGACTGCTGGCCATAGGTCGAGGTCGCGTAGATCGGCACCATCACCGCGCCGGTCAGCGGGTCATGGCTCTGGCCGCCATGGATGGTGCGCGTGGAAAAAGCCAGGCGGTTCTTGCCCGATGGGGGTGTTTCAGCAGTCATCGTGCGCGCCTTAAATGGTTGATCAGGTCGATACGGGTTATCAGGCCGACGAACTCGTCGCCATCGAAGATGATGGCGACCTCGTTGCGGTCGAACACCGGCAGCAGCGCATCCAGCGTCTGGCTGGCCTGCAGCGTGTGCAGATTGGAGGTCATGGCGGTGCGCACCGGAGCGTTGAAGCGGTCCCAGCGGCCTTCATAGGGGCCGTCGACCTTGGCCAATATATCGCCCTCATCGATAATGCCGACCAGCTTGCCGTTGTCCAGCACCGGCAGCTGCGAGACATCGGAGCGGCGCATGCGGCCATAGGCGTTGAGCAGGCTTTCGTCGGGGCCGACATAAACGGTGTCGCCGGTGCGGTGCGAGCGCATGACGAGGTCGCGCAGATCGCCATGCTGTTCCTGTTCGGCCAGCCCCTGCTCGGCCAGCCAGAAATCGTCGAACACCTTGGACAGATATTTGTTGCCGCTGTCGCAGACGAAGGTGACGACGCGTTTTGCTGTCGTCTGCTCGCGGCAATAGCGAAGCGCGGCCGACAGCAGCGTGCCGGAAGACGAGCCGGCGAGAATGCCTTCCTTCGAAAGCAGGTCCCGCACGGCCAGCATGCTCTGCTTGTCTGGGATGGAATAGGCTTTCCTGACCAGCGACAGATCGGCATTGGGCGGCACGAAATCCTCGCCGATGCCTTCGACGGTCCAACTGCCGGCCTCTTCCATCTTGCCGGTCTTGATCAGCGGCGCCAGCACCGATCCGACGGGATCGGCCAGCACCATTTCGGTCTTCGGCGATGTTCTGGCGAAGTAGCGGCCAAGCCCGGTCAGCGTGCCGCCGGAGCCGACGCCGACGACCACGGCGTCGAGGTCGCCGTCGAGCTGGGCAAGGATTTCCGGTCCGGTGGTGGTCTCATGCGCCTCGGGGTTGGCCGGGTTGGCGAACTGGTTGGCGTAGAAGGCGCCGGGCGTTTCCGATGCGATCTTCTCGGCCATGTCCTGGTAATATTCGGCATGGCCCTTGCCGACATCGGAGCGCGTCATGCGCACTTCGGCGCCGAGCGCGCGCAGATGCTGGATCTTTTCGCGCGACATCTTGTCGGGCACGACGAGGATGATGCGGTAGCCCTTGGGGATGCCGACCTGGGCGAGGCCGAGGCCGGTATTCCCGGCGGTCGCCTCGACGATGGTGCCGCCGCGCTTGAGCTTGCCTTCCTTCTCGGCCGCGGCAATCATCGACAGCGCAATGCGGTCCTTGATCGAGCCGCCTGGATTCTGGCTTTCCAGCTTGATGAACAGCCGGCACTTGCCGGTGTCGAATTTGGTCAGTTCGACCACCGGCGTCTGGCCGATGAGGTCGAGCACCGAGGCGTAGGGCGGACGCAGGCGGGATAACGCGCCGTCCGAACTCCCTGGCGCAGCTTTTCCGTGCTCGCTCATGTCGATGTGCTCCCTTGAACAAGCGACCGCCTCGGGGGCAGAGCGGCAGCGTAGCTTCTTTTCCGGCCGTTTGCAGTCGGAAAGAAGGTAGATCGTGCCAATCAACCGGCGAGAGGGGGAATGGAATTCCAGTTTTAGGCCGGCTTTGGACTCAAGCCCAACACCCTCCGTAGCGATCCTTCCCACCCCCCTCTGAGGGGCGTGCTATCCCGCCGACGTCAACAGCTTTACCCTAGCAGCTGCTTGCTCAGCCTAGCGCATTGCACGCGGATGTCGGGGATGGCGTCGATCTCGAAGAAGGTGCCGCGGGTCAGCGGCCCGACGGCGAGGATCTTGGCCGATGCGGTGCCGTCGCCGGCGATGATTTCGCACTTGGCCGTTACATCGAGGCCAAGCCGCAGCGGGTCGGGCCGCGCCAGGCCGCGGTCGACCAGCGAGCGCACGACGCTGTTCGACGTCGTCGAGATGTCGCGGGCGATGCCGGTGCAATCATAGATGCGGGCGACCTGCAGCGTTTCCAGCGCCTTTGTGTGGCGAGACTGGATGCCGACGGTGAATCCATCGCCAGCCTCGATGCCGACGACACGGCCGGCGACCGGGCGGATGCGGCCGGTGCGCACCGCTTCGGTGACGCGGGCATGCACCTCGGGCGCCAGCCGATGGCGATGGATGTCCCACCAGGCCTTGGTGTGCTCGACGAAGCGGCGCTTGGCCGAGGACGGCCAGTTCTGCCAGATTTTCTGATTGAAGGGTCGCAGCCCATCGACGACGTCGCGCCAGTCGATGCCGGCCTTCTGGTTTTCGCGGATCAGGTCGCGGAACCAGCCGACGAAATAGGAGAGCTGCGTGCCGAGCGGAATGTCGGCGACGTCGAGCTTGATCGGGTTGCCCTTGCGGTGCGGCGACGGCAGCAGCCCGCGCCGCGATACGGCGACGATCTCGCCGCGATGGCCGCGCTGCTCGAGCGACAGGAAGGCATCGACCATGCTGAGCCCGGTGCCCAGCACCAGCACGCGGGCTTCAGGATCGAGCGCGGTGTCGGCCTCGGTGCCCATGCGGATGGCGTGGCCCTGGCCGGCGCCGGGCTGCTCGTCATGGCCGGTGGCAAGCACCGCCAGATGCGCGACGACGCTGGTGCCGTTGGCCAGCACCACTTCGACGCCGGACGATGTCGGCGAGATCGACAGGCTTTCCTCGCGAATCAGCCTGAGACGGCCGGTTTCCTTTTCGCGCGCTTCGAGCTCGTCGAGCACTTCCTTGAGGTAGCGGGCATAGACGCTGCGCGGTGCATAGAAGGGTGTCTGCGGCGTCTGTTCCTGGCTTATCAGGCCGCGCCCCTGCAACCAGCGCCAGAAATTCAGGGGATCGTCGGCATAGGCGCTCATCCCCGCAGCGCTGACATTCAGCACGTGCGCCGACAAAAGCGTCGAATAGGCGATGCCCTGGCCGAAATGCGGACGCTTTTCGATCAGCGTGACGCGAAGGTCCGGGTTGGGCGACTTCAGCAGATGAGCGGCCAACACGACGCCGCTGGCGCCGCCGCCGACGATGATGATCGAGCTGGGGATGATCGAATTGGCGCGCGCGACGCTCATGCGAGCACGCTCAGGATCAGGCGGGGACCTTTTGCGCCGGCGCAAGCTCGTCCCCTGCGGCCGGAAGGTCGTCGAGGACGATGTCGCGCATCTCGGCCAGCGTGCGCTGGTCGAGCACCTCGGCGATCGCCTGCCGGACCTCGAGCATCAGATGTCGGACTTGGCATGTCGCCTCATTGCAGTCTTCACAGCGCTGATACTGGGTGCGGCTGGCGCAGGGGATGGGCGCCAGCGGTCCGTCGAGCACGCGCACGACATGGCCGACCTTGATCTCGTCGGCCGGGCGCGCCAAGCGATAGCCGCCATCCTTGCCCTTGCGGCTCTGGACGAAACCGGCATTGCGCAATTCGCCCAGAATGGCGTCGAGGAATTTCTTCGGAATGTTGTTGCCGCTGGCGATGTCGCCGACAAAGGCGAGCTGTCCCACCGGCAGTTGCGCCAGATGGACCAGCGCCTTGAGGCCGTACTTGCCTTTTTTGGTGAGCATAGACCGAATGTTTCTCTGTCAGGCGATGGCCCAAAACCATCGGTTTCGAAACGCCTGACGTGCCTCCCCGCCGCGTGCAAGCTGCTTCGACACATAAAATCTACTGACATGATATACAAGCCGAGAAACCTTGATTTTGCTTCGTTTTCACGCCGCAGGGGCCACTTTGGCAAGGCTTTGTGCCGTTAAGGTCACAGCCAGCCGCGAGCGATTGCGGCGATGAGCGGCGGCTCCTGCTCCCAATGTCGATAAGATTACTATACTTACCCTCGAACACGCGGAACGTGTTTTCAAATCAACCGTCTTTTACAGCATGGATTTGCGCCATTTGGGGCTTTGCCGCGAATTTTGGGTCGCAGCCCGCGGATCGGCGAAACATGACTCCCGACAACTCGGGCGCCGCCCTGCGCCCGATATCAGGACGCCGCCTTGCCGCTCTGAGGCCGGGCGGCCTTGGCGGCCACTGGCACGCCGCTTGACCGCAGCATCCAGCGGTGGCCGTCGCTGCGGAAGTCGGTGAGGCTCAACGGCTCGACATCGATCCTGCGGCAGGCCGCAAGCGGCGCGCCGAGCACCAAATCAGGCCTCTTCCGTAGGAGGGTTGGCAGGACCACCAACTCTTCAGCACCTTGGGGGCGCCGTTTGCGTTTGCGCACGGTTCGGCACGGGCCGGTCACCGCGCCCGCATCAGCCGGTGGTTTTTTTCTAACAAGTGCTTCTTGCTTGGAAGGATTTAACTCTACAAGAATGATAGAATTAGCTGACTATGAACAGGCATCCGGTTTTTCTCATTTTTCATGGAGCCTTTCATGTCCAGCATTTCGCGACGCATTGTCCTCCTGTCGTCGGCAGCTTTGGCGGGTGCGGCCTTCCTCGGCCCGGCCCAGGCGCAGGACCTCAACATCACCATCGGCTACCAGACGGTGGTCGAACCTTCCAAAGTAGCGCAGGCCGACGGCGCCTATGAAAAGGCGACCAAGGCCACGATCGACTGGCGCAAATTCGATTCCGGCGCCGATGTCATCGCCGCCGTCGCATCCGGTTCGGTCGATATCGGCTATGTCGGCTCGAGTCCGCTGGCCGCGGCCGCCAGCCGCGAACTGCCGATCCAGACCATCTTTGTCGTCGGCCTGATCGGCCAGTCCGAGGCGCTGGTCGCCCACAATGGATCCGGCATCGAGAAGATCGCCGACCTCGCCGGCAAGAAGGTGGCGGTGCCGTTCGTGTCGACCACGCATTACAGCCTGCTTGCCGCGCTGAAGCACGAAAACGTCGACCCGAAGTCGGTCGAAATCCTTAATCTCAGGCCACCGGAAATAGCCGCCGCGTTCGCTCGCGGCGACATAGACGCGGCCTATGTCTGGGATCCGGCGCTCGGCCAGATCAAGACGACAGGCAAGGTGGTGCTGGATTCCTCGCAGGTTGCCGCCTGGGGCGCGCCGACCTTCGACGCCTGGATCGTGCGCACCGACTTCGCCGAAAAGAACCCGGACGCCGTGCGCGATTTCGTCAAGGTGACCGGCGAATCCTATGCCCAGTTCCTGGCCAAGCCCGAGGCATGGTCGGTTTCGTCGCCGGAAGCGGCCAAGATCGCCAAGATCACCGGCGCCAAACTGGAAGAGGTGCCGCAGCTCCTCAAGGGTTACGTCTTCCCGACATTGGAAGAGCAGGCTTCCGACAAATTCCTCGGCGGCGGCACGGTCAAGGCGATCGAGGCAGCTTCGGCCTTCCTCAAGGAGCAGGGCAAGATCGACGCCGTGCTGCCCGACTATTCGAAATACGTGTCGTCGAAATACGTGACCGAGGCTCTGGCCTCGAACTGATCTTCAGTTTTACGCAATTCCGGACGGAAAACCGCTTCACACTTTTCCTGGAATTGCTCTGAACACGCGCGGTTTCCTCTTCCCTGACGCCGCGTGCTGCCTGTCCCGGATCCGCTCAACGAGGGCCGGGGCAGGCTGATTTTCTTCCGGAGCCCCTTTTTTATGCCGCATCTCGTACTCCACCCGCATCTCGTACTCGACAAGGTCTCGGTTCACTATGACGGCCAGGCAGCGCCGGCGGTCGACCGAGTTTCCATCGATGTCGCCAAGGGCGATTTCGTCGTGCTGGTCGGCCGCTCCGGCTGCGGCAAGACCTCGCTGCTCAATGTCGCCGCCGGCCTGGTCGAGCCTGCGCGCGGGGTCGCCACGATCGGCGGCCGGCCGATCACCGGCCCAGGCTCCGACCGGGCGGTCGTGTTCCAGAACGATGCGCTGTTTCCCTGGCTGACGGCCCGTGAAAACGTCGCCTTTGCGCTCAGGCTGCGCGGCGTGCCGCAAGCCGAGCGGGCGCGCCGCGCCGACCAGTTGCTGGCGCTGGTCAAGCTTGACGGCGTCGGCGACAAACGCATCTGGGAATTGTCCGGCGGCATGCGCCAGCGCGTCGGACTCGCCCGTGCACTCGCCGCCGAACCGGAATTCCTGCTGCTCGACGAACCGCTCGGCGCACTCGATGCGCTGACGCGCGAGCGCATGCAGACGACGCTGCTCGACCTGTGGACCGCAAGCCGGGTTGGCGTGCTGATGGTCACGCATGGCATCGAGGAGGCGCTGGTGCTGGCCACAAGCATCGTCGTGCTGGCGCCCGGACCGGGCCGCGTGGTGCGGACATTCGAGACCGGTTTCAGCCGGCGCTATGCCGCAGGCGAGCCGATCCGCGCCATCAAGGCCGATCCGGCCTTTGCCGCGGCGCGCGGCGAGCTGACCGATGCGATCTTCGAAGGAGAGGCGGCATGAGCGTCACCTCCTACAGCGAGCGGCCGGCCGCCGGGACCGGCGAGGCCGATGCCATTTCGGTGCCGTGGTCGCGGCCGGTGCGGAAGCGGCGCGGGGTTTCCTCGCGGGCGATCAGCGCCGTCACCATCCTGGCCGCGCTGGCGGCATGGGCGCTGTCTGCGCGCCTGCAACTGGTGTCGCCGGTGTTCCTGCCGTCGCCCGCCGCCGTGTGGACCAAGTTCATCGTGGTGATCAAGGACGGCTTCGTCGACGCGACTTTGCTCCAGCATATCGTCGCCAGCCTCGGCCGCGTGTTCGCGGCGCTGCTCGCGGCCATCGTCATCGGCGTTCCGGTTGGGCTGGCTATCGGCATTTCGACGGTCGGGCGCGGCATCTTCGATCCCTTGCTCGAATTTTTGCGGCCCATCCCGCCGCTCGCCTATCTGCCGCTGGTCATCATCTGGTTCGGCATCGGCGAGCCGTCAAAGATCCTGGTGATTGCCATTGCCATGCTGGCGCCGGTGGCGCTGTCGACGGCCTCGGGCGTGCGCGGTGTCTCAAAGGAGCGCATCGATGCGGCCCGTTCGCTTGGTGCGACGCAGCGCCAAGTGGTGCGCCATGTCATCCTGCCCAGCGCGCTGCCGTCGATCCTCACCGGCCTGCGCATCGCGCTCGGCGCCGGCTGGTCGACGCTGGTTGCAGCCGAGCTGGTGGCGGCAACGCGCGGCCTCGGCTTCATGATCCAGTCGGCCTCCCAGTTCCTGGTCACCGATGTCGTGGTGATGGGAATAGTGGTGATCGCGACAATAGCCTTCGTGCTGGAATTCATCATCCGCCGGATCGAGCGTCAGCTGGTTCCGTGGGCGGGAAAGGAATGACAACAAGTTTCTGCCGGTTTGACCGGCTGCTTCCCTTCGCAGCACTGCGACCGCCGACCCCGGAACAGAAGGAGTGATGTCATGACCCAGTCCACCGCGGTGCTGTTCGCCCATCTCGGCAACTGGCTGCTCGCCTGGCGGGAGAACTCGTCGTCACAGCCGCAACCGAAATCGCCGGCCCCGGTGCAACTCGACGCCGAACGCGACCGCCTGCCGCCACGCGACGAGGGATTTTACTGGGCCTGGCAGTATTGGTCGCAGTGAGGTGATGGTGATTAGCGCCAGCCTTCGCGATTTCGTCATCCTAGGGCGAAGCAAGGAGCGAAGCGACGCGGCGCAGACCCTAGGATCCATGCCGAGACGCTGATGCTACGCTCCAGGGGAGCAACAAACCGGGCGCCTACCACCCGGTTCCGCGAAACAGCTCAAACCACTCCGGATTGGCCTTCTCTATCAGTTCGATCTTCCACTGTCTCGGCCATCGCTTCAGCGACTTCTCGCGTTGAATGGCATCGGTGATGTCGAAGAATTCCTCATACCAGACCAGCCGTTGAACACCATAGCGGCTGGTGAAGCCTGCGCCCTGGCCGGATTTGTGTTCAGGCATGCGGCGGGAGAGATCGTTGGTGACGCCGATGTAGATCGTGCCGCGTTTTTGGCTTGCAGTCATGTAGACGTAGCCGGTCATGGTTTCAGGGTATCGAGCCTCGGTTCGCGCACAAGCGACATTCTGATCCGTTCCACTCTACGGCAAACGTCACGGCATGGATCCTAGGGTCTGCGCCGCGTCGCTTCGCTCCTTGCTTCGCCCTAGGATGACGAGCGCTGGGTTCTGAAGAAAATATTTCCACGTCAAGCAGCCAACTCGCAAAATCGTTTCTCTACTAAATTTATAGACCTACCTAGCCTTGTCTCTCATCCACGGCAGGGAGCCCTTCCCGGCGCCGGTTCGCAGCGAAGGAAGAGGGATCATGTTCAGCCTGACCAGACGCGTTTTCGGCCTTGGCCTTTTGGCGGCGGGCATTGCTGCCTCGCTCAGTGCCTCGGCGCAGGAGTTGAAGCAGCTCAACATCGGCTATCAGAAGACCGGCCTGCCGGTCATCGCCCGGCAGCAGCAGGTGATCGAGAAGGCGCTGAGCGACAAGGGCGTCGCGGTGAAATGGGTCGAATTCACCGCCGGCCCGCCGCTGGTCGAGGCGCTCAATGTCGGCGCCATCGATGTCGGCTGGACCGGCGACGCACCGCCAATCTTCGGCCAGTCGGCCGGCGCCAACATCGTCTATGCGGCGGCACTGCCGGCCAATGGCGACGGCGAAGCGATCTTCGTCAAGCCGGCATCGCCGATCCAGTCGCTCGCCGACCTCAAGGGAAAGCGCATCGGCGTCGGCAAAGGCACCAGCGCGCACAATCTGCTGGTCGCGGCACTCGAAAAAGCAAACATCCCCTTCGACCAGATCACCCCGGTCTATCTCAGCCCGGCCGATGCTGCGGCGGCTTTCGCCAGCGACCAGATCGATGCCTGGGCGGTCTGGGATCCGTTCTACGCCATCGCCGAGACACGCTACCAGCCGCGCGTGCTGGCGCGCTCCAGCGAGGTGCTCAAGGTGAACACCTATTTCCTCGCCAACAAGGATTTCGCCAAGGCGCATCCGGAGACGATCACCACGACGATAGCGGCGCTCGGCGTGGCGGCGAAATGGGCGGACGCGAACCGCGACAAGGTTGCCGCGGCGCTGCATGAGGTGACCGGCGTGCCGCTCGATGCACAGACGATCGCGGCCAACCGCACCAAATTCGGCATCTTCCCGATCACCGACGAGATCATCGCCGGCCAGCAGGCGACAGCCGATCGCTTCTACAAGCTCAAGCTGATCCCGAACGCGGTGCGCATCTCCGACGCCGTGTGGACCGCACCGGGCAATTGAACTTTCTTGTGTGGCGCCGGGCGGAAAACGCCCGGCGCCTTTGCCGTTTCAAGCCTCAGGGATTTCGCCATGACCGCTTCATCAAGCCCGCAAGCCGGCCCGCTCGATTTCTTCTGGTTCATCCCGACGCATGGCGACGGCTCCTATCTCGGCTCCGAACAGCAGCAGCGGCCGCCGGAGTTCGCTTACTTCAAGGAGATCGCACAGGCCGTCGACCGGCTCGGCTTTCCCGGCGTGCTTTTGCCGACCGGGCAGAATTGCGAGGATTCGTGGATCACCGCCTCCGGCCTTGCAGCGCTGACGGAAAAGCTCAAATTCCTGGTGGCGCTACGGCCCGGCGTGACGTTGCCCACCTTCGCGGCGCGCCAGACGGCGGCGCTCGACCGGCTGAGCAATGGCCGCCTGCTGCTCAATGTCGTGGTCGGCGGCAACCCGACCGAGCTTGCCGGCGATGGCGTGTTCCTGCCGCATGACGAGCGCTATGCGCAGGCGCAAGAGTTTCTGACCATCTGGCGCGCGCTGGTGTCGGGCGAGAGCGTCAACTTCAACGGCAAATATTACCGCGTCGACAATGGCCGTCTTGATCTTCTGCCGCAACAGGAGCGGCCGCCGCTCTATTTCGGCGGCTCGTCCGATGCCGGCCAGGAGCTCGCCGCCGATCTCGTCGACATGTACCTGACCTGGGGCGAGCCGCCGGCGCAGGTGGCGGAAAAACTCAGCGCGGCGCGCAACAAGGCTGAACGGCGCGGCCGCAAACTGCGTTTCGGCATCAGGCTGCATTTCATCGTGCGCGAGACCGAGGAAGAGGCCTGGCGCGCCGCCGACCGGCTGATCAGCCACGTCACCGATGCCCAGATCGAAAATGCCCAGGCCCGCTTCACCAAGGAGATGGACTCTGTGGGACAGCGGCGCATGGCCGAACTGCATGGCGGCCGCCGCGACCGGCTGGTGGTGTCACCCAATCTGTGGGCCGGCGTCGGCCTGGTGCGCGGCGGCGCCGGCACCGCGCTGGTCGGCTCGCCGGAGCAGATCGTCGAGCGCATCCGCGAGTATCAGGCGATCGGCATCGACACCATCATCGGCTCTGGGTACCCGCATCTCGAGGAAGCCTACCGTGTCGCCGAGCTTCTGTTCCCGCGTCTCGGCCTGGGCACCAGGCGGGCACGGGCGCATGAGAACATCGCCAATGAATTCGCCGTCGGCTTCCACGGCGCCAACCGCCTGCAGGCCTCGTCGTGAGTTTTGCCCGGCGCGTCAAACAGAACGGCATCGGCTGGCTGCTGCCGGCGCTGGTCATAATTGGCTGGGAAGCCGCCAGCCGCGCCGGCGTGATGCCGGCCAATGTGCTGCCGGCGCCGAGCGCGGTGGCCGAGGCCTTCTGGCGGCTGACGCTGTCGGGCGAGCTGATCGAAAACATCGGCGTCAGCACGCTGCGTGCGCTGGCCGGCTTTGCCATCGGCGGCTCGATCGGCTTTGCACTCGGCCTTGCCAACGGGCTGTCGGCGCTCAGCCGCGGCCTGACCGACACGACGCTGCAGATGATCCGCAACATCCCGCATCTGGCGCTGATCCCGCTGGTCATCCTGTGGTTCGGCATCGACGAGGAAGCAAAACTGTTCCTGGTGGCGCTCGGCGTGTTCTTCCCGATCTACGTCAACACGCTGCTCGGCATCCAGAGCGTCGACCCGCAGCTGGTCGAGATGGGCCGGGTCTACGGCATGGACCGCCGCGCGTTGTTTTTTCAGGTGATCCTGCCCGGCGCGCTGCCGGCGATCTTCGTCGGCCTGCGCTATGCGCTGGGCATCATGTGGCTGACGCTGATCGTTGCCGAAACCATCTCGGCCAGTTCCGGCCTCGGCTACATGGCCATGCAGGCACGCGAATTCCTGCTGATCGATGTGGTCGTGCTGTCGATCCTGATCTATGCGCTGCTCGGCAAGCTTGCCGACAGCTTCGCCCGCCTGCTCGAGCGGCTGTCGCTCGGCTGGCATCCCGCCTTCCAGAACGCCTGAGGGTTCGATGCCAACCGCCAGCCTGACCGCCATCCGTTCCTTCGTCGCCGCGCCGGAACCGTCACGGCCGGAGGAGGCCGTCGAAAGGCAGCGCGCCTTTGCCTTCAAGGGCATGGAAAAGCGCTTTGGCGACAAGGTCGTGCTCGACTGCATCGATCTCGACGTGCCGGTCGGGCAGTTCGTTGCCGTCATCGGCAAGAGCGGCTGCGGCAAGAGCACGCTTTTGCGGCTGCTGGCCGGGCTCGACCGGCCGACGGCAGGATCGCTGACATTCGGGCCGGAAGCCAAGGCCGGCGCTGGCGAAGAGAGCCGCTTCATGTTCCAGGAGCCGCGGCTGTTGCCCTGGGCCAGCGTGGTGAAAAACGTCGAGGTCGGGCTGACCGGGCTTGCCACCGGTGCGGAAGCCAGGCGGCGCGCGCTCGCCATCCTGGGTGAAGTCGGCCTCGCCGACCGCGCCGACGAATGGCCCTCGGTGCTGTCGGGCGGCCAGAAGCAGCGCGTGGCGCTGGCGCGTGCACTGATCGGACAGCCTCGGATCCTGGCGCTCGACGAGCCGCTCGGCGCGCTCGATGCGCTGACCCGCATCGAAATGCAGCAGCTTCTGGAACGTATCTGGCTGGAGCAAAAATTCACCGCCGTGCTGGTGACGCATGACGTCGCCGAGGCGGTTGCGCTCGCCGACCGGGTGGTGGTGATCGACGAGGGCCGCATCGCGCTCGATCTCGACGTGTCGGTGGCGCGGCCGCGCCGGCGTGGTTCGGTCGAGCTTGCCAGGCTGGAGGGCAGGATTCTGGATCAGCTGTTCGGGTAGAGCCTATCGCGGGCAGGGCATTCTATCCGAACCGGATAGATAGGTAACAGAATGGACCGGCAATATGGGGTGGCTGTTTTCTTGCTCGCCGGGTTGGCCCTGTTTGCGACTGCGGGTTTGACCAGCGCCTTCCCCACTCCGCCTTTCCTCTCCCCCGTCGATCGGGGAGAGGTGTCGAGCGAAGCTCGACGGAGTGGGGGTCGATCTGTGTGGGTCGATTTTTCGTCGCAACTCACCCCCGCGAACGGCTCGCCCATACCAGCCCGGCGAAACCGACCAGCATGGTCACGATGCCGATATAGAGCCATTGCGACTGGCCGGTCATGAAACTGCCGCCGACCACGCCAATGCCCTGCAGCGACCACAGCGCGCCGATGGCGAGCACGATCAGCGCCAGCAGATATCTGAACAGTCTCATCGCCAAGATTCCTTTCCGAAGTCGATCGTCACCTGCGCCATGACCGTGATGACAGAGCGAAAGGACGGCGCCCAATCGCGCTCTCTTCTACTTGTACTATAACGTCCTGCCTTGCTCACGGAATCTGTGAAACAGCTCGCAATATCGCCGGCGATACGGCCGCGCCACACGAAAGATGCCTGACAAACTGTTTCTCAGCGACTCCAAACGTGTGCCAGTGCCACGGAACTGCCCGATGCTTGCCGCATTTCCTGCCTTATTCGACACTTAACGGCTGGGGTCTGTCGAAAACGGAGCCAATCCCCCCAACATGAAGAAAACAAACCAGACCGCGCTTGTCGCGGTAACGGTCGCGGCTGGCCTAATGGTCGGTGCGTCCGCCTCCTCCGCCGCCGGCCAGTGCGGCCGCGCCTCCTGGTACGCACTGCATTCCAGGACCGCCAATGGCGAACGCATGAACCCGTCGGCGCTGACCGCCGCGCACCGCAGCCTGCCTTTCGGCACCAAGTTGAAAGTGACCAACCAGAATAATGGCCGCAGCGTCATCGTGCGCATCAACGACCGCGGCCCGTTCATCAAAGGGCGCGTGCTCGATCTGTCCAAGGGCGCCGCCGGCCAACTCGGCTTCATCGGCTCCGGCCATACCTCGGTGTGCATGGCGCGCGTCTAGATCTGTCCAAGTCCGGCCCGATCGGGCCGGACACATCCTGCCCCGTTGTCCAACAGCCTTGCATTTTGCAGTGCACATTGAGCCGGCTGCACCCGCCCAACGCGGTTTCTCAAGGCCTTGGACGAAAGATTGGCATATGTCACGCCACGTGACGTATTGCATCGCAGCAATATCTTGTTAACCTCCGCGCGAGACATTCAAGGCTCGGCGCTGTCCGTCGTCCCTTCGGTCACGGCAGCTGCGGAGTACCTGATGTTCTACCAGCTCTACGAAATGAACCATGCCGCCTTGCAGCCCGCGCGGCTTTATGCCGATGCGGTGCGGCTGTTCTACACCAACCCGCTCAATCCGTTTTCGCATACGCCGTGGGGCCGCTCGGTCGCCGCCACCGCCGAACTGTTCGAGCGCACGACGCGCCGCTACAGCAAGCCGCATTTCGGCCTGAGCAAGACCGTGGTCGACTGGAAGAGCGTCGAGGTCAGCGAAAAGACGGTGTGGTCGAAGCCGTTCTGCAATCTTACCCGCTTCGAGCGGTCGGTGCCCGCCGGGCGAAAGGCCGACCCCAAGCTTCTCATCGTGGCGCCGATGTCGGGCCATTATGCGACGCTGCTGCGCGGCACGGTCGAGGCGATGCTGCCCTATGCCGACGTGCACATCACCGACTGGGTCGATGCCCGCATGGTACCGGTGACCGACGGCCATTTTGACCTCGACGATTATATCGACTACATCATCGACATGCTGCATGCGCTGGGGCCGGACACCCATGTGATGGCGGTGTGCCAGCCTTCGGTGCCGGTGCTGGCAGCGGTGGCGCTGATGGAAAAGCGCGGCGATCCCTTCGTGCCCTCGACCATGACCCTGATGGGCGGGCCGATCGACACACGCCGCAACCCGACCGCGGTCAATCTTCTGGCCAAGGAAAAGGGCATCGACTGGTTCCGCGACAACGTCATCATGCATGCGCCATGGCCGGTGCCGGGCTTCGGCCGCGAGGTCTATCCGGGGTTCCTGCAGCTGTCGGGCTTCATGAGCATGAACCTCGACCGCCACATCACCGCCCACAAGGACTTCTTCATGCATCTGGTCAAGCATGACGGCGACAATGCCGAGAAGCACCGCGATTTCTACGACGAATATCTGGCGGTGATGGACCTGACGGCGGAATTCTATCTGCAGACCGTCGACACGGTGTTCGTGCGCCATGCGCTGCCCAAGGGCGAGATGACGCATCGCGGCGAGGTGGTCGACACCAAGGCGATCCGCAATGTCGCGCTGTTCACGGTCGAAGGCGAGAACGACGACATTTCCGGTCTCGGCCAGACCCAGGCCGCCCACGATCTCTGCCCCAACATCCCGGCTGACCGGCATGCGCATTACATGCAGCCGGCCGTCGGCCACTACGGCGTCTTCAACGGGTCGCGATTCCGCTCGGAAATCGTGCCGCGCATCGTCGATTTCATCACCAGCTACGGCCGCCAGAACCGGGTTGCGGTGAAACCAAGGCTGGTCCGCTCCGCCAAAAGCTGAGGCTCGATCCGGCTGCAGCGTGCATTGCCCACAAAAGCGGGGCGATTTTGCGCGCCACCGGCGTTCTGTTGCACAATAGACGCTGTTGGGCGGGCGCGGGTAACCATGCCGAAGATTTTGGCTCCCCTTATAATTGACACGGAGTGTAAATCCCCTTTAACCTTTCGTTAAGAACAAGGGCGAACGGGGACAATGACTTCCTCACCGATGGCACGGACGCTGCGCTTGTGGGCGGCAGCAGGGCTGGCGATCTCTGCGTGCTGGGCAGTGCCGGCACTTGCAGGCGGCGCCATGGCGACGGGCGGCATGACCTCGCAGCCGATCGGCCACTATGATTTCTGTAAAACCCAGCCCGGCGAATGCTCGATCCGGCCGAGCAACCTCAACCCCGCCGCGATGACCGACGCCTTCATGCGCAAGCTGATCAACGTGACGTCAAGGGTCAACGCCGCCGTCAAGCCGATGAGCGACTACGACATCTATGGCAAGGACGAGGTCTGGGCCTATCCCGACAAGGGCGTCGGCGATTGCGAAGACTATGTGCTGGAAAAGCGCCGCCAGCTCTCGCGCTCTGGCGTGTCGCTGGCCGATCTCTTGATCACCGTCGTGCGCAAGCCGGACGGCGAAGGCCATGCCGTGCTGACCGTGCGCACCGACAAGGGCGACTACGTCCTCGACAATCTGACCGACAAGGTGAAGATCTGGGACGCCACCGGCTATCGCTTCCTCAAGCGGCAGGCCATCGACAACACCGGCCGCTGGGTCTCGATCCGCGGCGGCCAGCAGGTGCTGGTCGGCGCGGTCCAGTAAATAAAGACGATGCATGTGAGCGCGTCGCTGCGAACAGCTTCGTCGGAAGCCCGCGGCTAATAACTTTCACGAGATAACCGCAAGTCGGCGCTGCCCCTCATTGCCCTGCCGGGCATTTCTCCCTGTATAGTGACGGGGCGAAAGATGCTGCCATCGGTTCGCCAATCGTCAACGTTGCAAAATAGTCGCCGGCAGGCGGATGAGGGCAGCGCTGCCCTCGAAATCTTATCTCTCGAAACGCCTCCTCAAAAAATTTCGCTACCTGCGTGAACCAAACCGTCTCCAGCGGCGACACACAGCCGTAACCAGAACCCAACCACCCAAACATGGAGACTTCAAATGACTGCTTTCCTTCGTAATGCCTTCCTCGCCGTTGTTGCGGTGTCTTCCTTGGCCGGATCCGCCATGGCCGATCAGACCGGTTGCGCCAAGACCAACAACTGGGGCAATCGCTGTTGCGAGCTCAACTCGGACTGCCTGGGCGGTGGCCGCGGCGGCGATCATGACAGCACTGGCGGCCGTGGCGGCCAGGCCGGCGCGAAGTAATCGTGACATATGCCCGCTGGCTATCGGCCGGCGGGCATCGCTTTCAGGAACAGCGCAAGCAAACCTTGCGCCTTGGCATCGCTTACCGGATTACTCTCGCCGCTCCAGTGCGGCCCGGATCGACGCGGTGATGCGGGCAAGCTCGGCTTCGTCCAGCTTCTCGATGTTTTCGGCCAGGAGATTGGCCAACTCGGTGGCGGCAGGACTGAGGCCGGACGTATCGAGTCTCACCCGCGGATGTGAGGCCTCGGCCAGACGCGCCAGCTCTTCGGCATCGTCCCA
Organism: Mesorhizobium sp. C372A; assembly: GCF_030323245.1. NCBI lineage: Bacteria > Pseudomonadati > Pseudomonadota > Alphaproteobacteria > Hyphomicrobiales > Phyllobacteriaceae > Mesorhizobium > Mesorhizobium sp. C372A. The sequence continues at coordinate 1,652,518 of NZ_CP100475.1, forward strand.
GATGACGTTGAAATAGCCGATGATCTTCTGGATCAGCGTCCAGGTCGGCGCGCCGCGGCGGCCATGTTCCAGCGCCGACAAATAGGCGGCGCTGACTCCGATCGCCTGCGCCATGTCCTTCTGGCGCAAGCCGCGCTCGGCTCGAAGCGCCCGCAGTTTTTCGCCGAAGGGCGTCATCAGCGGGTTCGCCTGAGCCGAACGTAGAGCGCGCCCGAACCGCCGTGGTTGCGGGCGGCGTGATCGTGGCTGGAGACCAGCGGCCGGAAGGCAGGCGTCGACAGCCAGGCAGGCACGGCGCGCCGCAAGACGCCGTCGCCGCCCGACGACGACCCTTTTCCCGTAATGACGAGGACATAGCGGATGCCGCCGGCATGGGCCCGGTGCAGGAACGAAAACAGCAGCGAATAGGCCTCGTCCTGGGTCATGCCATGCAGATCGACGCGGCCTTCGATCGGCAGCCGGCCCTTCTTCAGCTTGTCCAATGTCGGCTCGTCCAGCGCGTGCGATACATGCTGCGCCTTCGGCTTGGCGGCGAGGACCGGACCGACAGCGACCGGCGTCTGTGCCGGCCTAGGGTCTACGACGATGTCGGGAATCTCGACCGCGGTCCGGCCCTTCAGCGGTCGGGCGGTGCGCGCCACCAGGTTCCACAGCACCCGGTCGTCTTCGTTGAGTTTATCGGGGCGCTTGCTCATCGATTCGATTCCGAAACGAGAGCGCGTGGAACCAAGGCATAGAAATCGGCCGCATTGCGAACGACGCCGGCGATCTCGCCGGCCGCATCGCCGGAGCCGGCGAACAGATCGCCCCGCGCCGGTCCGATGATGGCCGAGCCGGTGTCCTGCGCAATCATCAGCCGCCGGAACGGTTTTCCGTCGAAGGCGGTCAGCGACGGAGTGTCGATGTAGAAGGGGGTACCGAATGTGTGCAGCAGCCGGTCGACCGCGAGCGAACGGCCCGGCGTCAACGGCACCTTGGCGGCGGCGATAGGACCGAGTGCGGCATCGTCGACATCGGCTTCGCGAAAGAAGATGTAGGAGCGGTTCTGCCAGAGGATCTCGTCGACGCGATCCGGATGCGCCCTGAACCAGGCGCGGATAGACTGCATCGTCACTTTTTCCAGTGGGATTTCGCCGAGTTCGGCGAGAATCTTCCCCGGACCGCTGAAACGCTGGCCGGATTTGGCGGCATAGGTGACGCGGCAAAGCCGGCCGTCCGTCATTTTCAGCCTGGCCGCACCTTGCACATGGATGAAGAAGACGTCGACCTTGTCGGCAAGCCAGGCGATTTCCAGGCCTTGGCCGGCCAGCGCGCCGCGCTCGATCTCACCGCGGTCGAAATATTCAACCGGGCCCTGCGGCGTGCTGCGGGCGAAGGCCAGATAGTCGTCCATGCCCTTGGGACGGTTGGCGTCGTCGATGTCGACGAGATCGGCCGGCCGCGCCAGAAGCGGCACCGTGAATTCATCCGTGCGCACTGGTGAGGCCTCGGCCTCGGGCTCGTAGAAGCCGGTGACCAGGCCGAGGTTTTCGGATCGAATCTGGACTGGGGCGAAATGGCGCTCGAAAAAAGCCTTGGCCGCCGACCGATTCGCCGGCGAAACGGTGCGCGCCTCGTCATAAGCGCCGGCAAACGCGTCGAACCGGACGCCCAACGAACCGGTGCGGTAGGGCTTGTTCAGGACATGAAAGGCCGAACGGCGGAAGGCTTCGAAAGCGGGCAGATGGTCATCGGAATTCCAACCGGGAAGATCATCGAAGGACTTTTCCACGAAAAGCGGCGAGAGCGACACCTCAGCCTCGCCACTGCCCATGTTTGCCTGCATGTCGCTATCCCAAAAAAGCTGCCCGCACCGGGCGACATGCATAGGCTCAGTCTTCTTCCTCGGTGGCGACCAGCTTCCAGTTCGGATCTCGCGAGCGTGTGTCGCGGGCGAAGGTCCAGACATCCTTGACCTCGGCCACCGTCTCGGGATCGCCATCGATGACCGCACCCGCCTTGTCGCGGGTCGCCGAAATCAGTTCGCTCACGATACGCAGCGTGATGTGGGCCTCGCCGCCCTTCATCTCGGCCGAGACGATGTCGGCCTTGTCGATGCCGACGAAGGAGGACTGGATCTTTTCGGCTTTCGCCTCGCGGTCGCCAATCGCGGCAACGAAGCCGTCAAAAACCTCGCGCGACAACAGGTTCTTCAGCGTTTTTCGGTCGCCATCGGCATAGGCCATGACAATCATCTCGTAGGCCATCTTGGCGCCGTCGACGAAGACTTTGGGGTCGAAGGAGGGATCATTGTCCTTGATCGCGCGCAGGCCCTTGTTGAGGTCGGTGTCGGGCTTGGCGAAGGCATCGATGGCCGCGTAGGTCTCGGCAGCCGTCTCGCCCGGCATGCGCTTGCGTGGCAGCGAAACCACATTTTCGGGCTTCTGGGTCGCGTCCTTCTCGGTGCGGCTGGCCGTGTACGGATCGAAGGGCGGGCGCTCGCTGCCCGTGCGGCGGCCAAGCACGTTGCGCAGCTGGAAAAAGATCACCACCGCCGCAATCAGAAAGAAAATGGTGCCGAAGTCGAAGAATCCCATATCTTTCGCCAATCAATCCCTGACCTGGCCGGGACCGCCAGCCAATCCGGGCGGCGGTCGCATGGCGTTAAACATGCAAAGCATATAGAACGCATGGCGCAATCATTCAAATCAAAGGCAGGCATACCTATCTAACGGCCTCAGTGCCAGCGGCGATTATGCGCCGCCCGGCAAACATGGAAACGATCGGTCAAGATTTGCGCATTTCCTTCCGTCCTCTGTTCCTGCTTGCGCTGCCGCTGCTGGAAATCGCCGGTTTCGTCATTGTCGGCCGCGAGGTCGGGGCGCTGGCGACGGTCGGTCTGGTGCTGGCTTCAAGCATTGCCGGCGTGCTTCTGCTCCGGCACCAGGGTTTTGGTGTCATGGCGCGGGTCCGCGCCGAGATGGCCGGCGGCGGCGACCCCAGCCGCCAGCTCGCGCATGGCGCCATGATCGTGGTCGCCGCCATCCTGTTGATCATCCCCGGCTTCATTACCGATATTGTCGGCCTGCTGCTGTTCCTGCCGCCGGTGCGCGACCTTGCCTGGCGCAGGCTCAAGGGCCGCATCGTCGTCGCGACCGATTTCACCGCCGGCGGTTTTCGCGGCAGGTCGCGCGACAAGGTCATCGACCTCGACGACCGCGACTATTCGCGCGAGGACGATTTCAAGCGCGGTCCCGACCATAACTCGCCGTGGCGCCGCCTGAAGGACGACTGAACGTCACCTTGCCAACGACTGACTATTGACCCCTTTCGGCCTGAAGGCGGCAAACCTTGTCTTGTCTTGCCGACCATGCTAGCCAACGCCCGATTTCAATTCGGTCAGCGCTGCTGTCCAGGCAAAAGGAACAAGGCTCATGGCCAGCAAAGATGACGCGCCGGTCGGCGCCGCCAACGGCAACGGCGAAACGGCGCAGCCGTCGCTCAACGTGCTTGCCCAGTATGTGAAGGACCTGTCCTTCGAAAGCCCCGGCGCGCCGAACTCGCTGCGCGGCCGCGACAAGGCCCCAGGCATTGCGATCAACGTCAATGTCAATGCCAACCCGCTCTCCGACAAGCAGTTCGACGTCAATCTGACCTTGAACGCCAAGGCGTCCTTCGACCAGGAAGTGCTGTTCAATGTCGAACTGGTCTATGGCGGCGTCTTCGCCATCGCCGGCTTCCCGCAGGAGCACATGCTGCCGATCCTGTTCATCGAATGCCCGCGGCTTTTGTTCCCGTTCGCCCGCCAGATCATCGCCGAAGCCACCCGCAATGGCGGCTTCCCGCCGTTGATGCTCGACCCGATCGATTTTGCACAGATGTTCCAGCAGAAGCTGGCCGAGGACCAGGCGGCATCGAAGGTCAAGGTGAGCTGAAGGCAAGCGTCACGCGCATGAGTTGAAAGCCCGGCTTCGTGCCGGGCTTTTAGTATACTGAGATGCTGGCGGGACAGCACCCCCCTCTGCCTTGCCAGGCATCTCCCCCTCAAGGGGGGAGATTGGCCGTCATCGCGACCTTCGCCAACTTTAGACGTTGCAGGAATGGGCTGGAGCGGCGAAGCTGCTGATCTCCCCCCTTGAGGGGGAGATGGCCGGCAGGCCAGAGAGGGGTGTGACGGAACGCTACCTCCGCGATCCGTTCACCCCGCCGCCACCTTCAGCCACAGCGCCTTTTCACCGAGCGTCGCCACCAGCCCCGCATGCGCCGCTCGCTCGCCCTCGGTCAGGCGCGGCGGCAGGGCGATTGGCCTGGCGGCGATCGAGATGTCGATATCGGCAACGTCGCCATTGCTGTTGAGCTGCACCACGACGGCGTCGAGGACAAGTGCGGCCTGCTTGCCGCCGATGAGTTCGATGTAGACTTCGGCCAGGAGCTCGGAATCGAGCAGCGCGCCGTGCTTGGTGCGGTGGCCGTTGTCGATGCCGTAGCGGCGGCAGAGCGCGTCGAGCGAATTGGGTCCCATAGGGTGCTTGCGCCGCGCCAGCGCCAGCGTGTCGACGACGCGCCCGGTGTCTATGGCCGGCTGGCCGAGCCGCCCGAATTCCGTGTTGAGGAAGCCGATGTCGAAATTGGCGTTGTGGGCGACGAGCTTGGCGCCGTCGGTGAAGGCGAGCCATTCCTCGGCGATTTCGGCAAAGGTCGGCTTGCCGACGAGGTCGGCGGCGCTGATGCCGTGCACGGCTTGCGCCTCGACATGGACGGCGCGCCCCTGCGGATTGATGAATTTGTGGAAGGTGCGGCCGGTCGGGAAGCGGTTGACCAGCTCGACGCCACCAAGCTCGATGATGCGGTCGTCGCGCATGTCGAGTCCGGTGGTTTCGGTATCGAAAATGATCTCACGCATAGAATCAACCCACTCCTGGAGGAGTAGAATCATGGAGCGGAACAAAATGGCAATGGGCAATGCCGACAGCCTGCCGTCAGGAGCCTGATGGGCGCGACTTATCCCCCAGGAGTTAGCAGGCAAGCTCAGCGTCCTGAGAGCTCGGCAATGATCGCGCCGACCGCGGCGCGGGCGGCGTCCATGCCTTCACCGGTGTCGATGACGAAATCGGCCTGCCGGCGTTTTTCGGCATCGGGCACCTGCTTGGCCAGGATGGCCGCCAGCTTTTCCTCGCTCATATCAGGACGCGCCAGCACGCGGGCGCGCTGGATATCGGCCGGCGCGGTCACGACAACGACCTTGTCGACACGGTTGCGGCCGCCGGTTTCGAACAGCAGCGGTATGTCGAGCACGACGAGCGGCGCGGCGGCGGCGCGGTGCCTTGCCAGAAAGGCGTCGGCATCGGCCCGCACCAGCGGATGAACGATCGCCTCCAATGTCTTCAGCGCGGCGGCGTTGCCGATCACGCGGCGCGCCAACTCGGTCCGGTCGACCGAACCGGCAATCACGGTGCCGGGAAAGGCCGCCTCGACGAGAGGTGCTGCCTTGCCGGCATAGAGGCGATGCACGGTCTCGTCGGAATCATGCACCGGCACGCCGGCGTCGACGAACATCTTCGCCGTGGTCGACTTGCCCATGCCGATCGATCCGGTGAGGCCAAGCACGATCATCATTTGGCGCCCATCATTTGCAACCCATCATTTGGCGAGGATGTCGGCGACGATCATCTGCCGCAGTTCGGCAGTGACCTGCGGCATCTTGCCGAACCAGCGTTCGAAACCGGGCACAGCCTGGTGCAACAGCATGCCGAGCCCGTCGACCGTCTTCAAATTTCTCGCGCGGGCAGCGGCAAGCAGCGGTGTTTCCAGCGGCACATAGACGATGTCTGCGACAATGGCGTGAGCTGGCAGGCCGGCCGGATCGGCGGCCAGCGTCGCATCGCCATGCATGCCAAGTGCCGTCGTGTTGATCAGCAAGCCGGCATCGCCAAGCAAGTCGCCGACCGCGCCATGCGCCGAGACGCCGGCCCCGAAGCGGTCGGCGAGTTCCTGCGCCCGCGCCAATGTGCGGTTGACGATGCGGATATCTTTGATGCCGCGCACTTTAAGCGCGTGGATGACCGCGCGCGACGCGCCACCGGCGCCGAGCACCACGGCCGGAGCGTTTCTCTCCCAGCCCGGGGCATGCTCGTCGAGATTGCCGGCAAAGCCGATCCAGTCCGAATTGCCGCCCCACAGCACGCCGTCGTCCAGCCACAGCATGTTGACCGCGCCGATCATCTCCGCCGCCTCGTCGCGGCGCTCGACCCGGGCAAAGGCGACTTCCTTGTGTGGAATGGTGACGTTGCCGCCCTGATAGCCATTGGCCGGGAGGGAAGAGAGGAACTCGGGAAAATCGGCCGGCGCGACATCGATCGCATGATAGCTGCCGTCGATGCCGTATGTGTTCAGCCAATAGCCGTGGATCTTCGGCGAGCGCGAATGCGCGATCGGATGGCCGGTGACGAAAGCTTTTTTCTCAACCATCGATGGCTCCGAGCGCACGCAATTCCGCCAGCACCGGTAACAGCGGCAGGCCGACAATGGTGAAATAATCGCCTTCGATCTTTTCGAACAGCTGGATGCCTTCGCCCTCGATCTGGTAGGCGCCGACGCTCGACAACGCCTTGGCGCCGACGCGGGCCAGATGCCGGCCGATGAAGGCCGGATCGAGCTTGCGCATGGTAAGGCTGGCGATGCCGACGTGACGCCACAGCACCTTGCCGTTGCGGCAGAGCACGGCGGCGCTGTTCAGCTGATGCGTCTTGCCCGACAGCGCCAACAGATGGCGGCGGGCGCCTTCCATGTCGGCCGGCTTGTGGAACACTTCATCTTCCAGTGACAAAGTCTGGTCGCAGCCGAGCACCAGGGCGCCCGGTCTGCGTTCGCTGACCTCGGTCGCCTTGGCTTCGGCGAGTATCAGGGCGACATCTTCCGGCGACACACCGCTGTCCTGCAACGGCGCCTCGAGCGCACGCTCGTCGACATCGGCAGGCACCGCTTCGATGCCGAGCCCGGCATTGATGAGCATTGCTTTGCGGAACGGGCTGCCGGAGGCAAGGATGATTTTTTCGGTCATGGGTTCTGGGCCTGGTCGATAGTGGTCGATTGGGGCAGGAGGTCGCGTTGCCATCCCATCATCTATTCTTCCCCCGCAGGGCAACAATGGCTGCCGCGGTCTCTTCGATCGAACGGCGGCTGACGTCTATCATCGGCCAATTGTGGCGGGTGCAGATCTGGCGGGCATAGGCGAGCTCTTCGGCGATCGAGGCACGGTCGACATAATCGGTCGCTTCGTAGGTGCTGCTGTTGCCGAGCACGCGGTTCTGCCGGACATGCGAGATGCGTTCGGCGGTGGCGATCAGCCCGACGATCAGCGGCTTGGTGGCAGCGACCAGGCTTTCGGGCACCGGCACGCCGAGCACGATCGGGATGTTGGCGGTCTTGATGCCGCGGTTGGCGAGATAGATGCTGGTCGGCGTCTTCGATGTCCTGGAAATGCCGATCAGCACCACATCCGCGTCGTCCATATTGAGCGGCAGCTGGCCGTCATCATGCTCCATGGTGAAATTGAGTGCGTCGATACGGTGGAAATAATCGGCGTCGAGCACATGCTGGGCGCCGACGCGGCGGCCGGCCGGCGTGCCGAGATAGGACTGGAAGACGGTGAGGACCGGCTCCAGCACCGAAACACAGGGTAGCCCCATGGTGGCGCAGCGCTCGTCAATGCCGCGCGCCAGCTTCTGGTCGACGACGGTGTAGAGGATGATGCCCGGTTCCTCCTCTATGTCCTCGAAGACTTTCGCCACCTGCTTTTCGGTGCGGATGAGCGGATAGATATGCTCGATGGCGCGCGCATCCTTGTATTGCGCCGAGGCGGCTCGGCCGGCCGCCAGCAGCGTCTCGCCGGTGGCGTCGGAAATCAGGTGCAGGTGAAAGAAGCTCTGGGGTTTGTTCACAGGGGGCGCCTCAGGCTGTGGGCTTGTGTGGATAAACCGGGGCCGCAAAGGCGACCGGCTGGAGGCGACTGTATCAGAAGGCCAGTTGTCCACAATTCGATGCGCTGTCAGCTTCACTGTGCGGTTGGGGACAAATCTGGGGACGGGCGTTTTTGCCAGCGCTTCATCCACAGAGGCGGTTTTTCAGCGGCTACGTCAAACCATTGACTCCAGTGATGGAATCCTGGTCATCCACACTCTTTGCCAATCCCGCGGAAGAAACACGCGACAAAATGCTGGCTGGCCTTTTCCAGGGCAAAGCGGGACAGGTGACAACCACCGATACCAACAGACTCTTAGAATCAGAAGATTCTAGAAATAGACTATTTAATTATAGAGAAGGCAGGGAAGAGAGCGCTCAATGCCCGAGAACCGCATCGTGCTGGACGTGCTGAGAGGCGAGGCAGTGTTTCCGCCGCCGCTCTGGATGATGCGCCAGGCCGGGCGCTATTTGCCGGAGTACCGCGAGACCAGAAAGCGCGCCGGGTCCTTTCTCGACCTTTGCTACAATCCTGATCTGGCCGTCGAAGTGACGCTGCAGCCGATCGAGCGCTTCGGCTTCGATGCCTCGATCCTGTTCTCTGACATTCTGGTCGTGCCGCATGCGCTGGGACGCGATGTCCTCTTCGAGGAGGGCCGCGGGCCGCTGCTGACGCCAATCACTGCAGCTGAGATTTCGGCTCTCAACAGTGAAACGTTTCACGTGAATCTCGAACCGGTCTACGAAACGGTTCGCCGGCTGCGGGCAAGATTGCCTGACGAGACCACGCTGATCGGCTTCTGCGGCGCGCCGTGGACGGTGGCGACCTACATGATCGCTGGCCACGGCACACCCGACCAAGCGCCGGCGCGGCTGTTTGCCTATCGCGAACCGACGGCCTTCAAGCATCTCCTGAAAGTGCTCGCCGATCACTCCGCGGCCTATTTGATCCGCCAGATCGAAGCCGGTGCCGACGTGGTGCAGATTTTCGATTCCTGGTCCGGCGTGCTTGATGATGCGTCTTTCGAGCAGTTCTGCGTGCAACCGGTGGCGGAGATCGTCAGGCACGTTCGTGCGGTTCATCGCGATGTTCCGATCATAGGCTTTCCCAAGGGCGCCGGCGCCCGCTACGAGACCTATCGTGAGAAGACCGGGGTGACGGGGCTGGGGATCGACTGGACCGTGCCCCTGTCGGCTGCGAACGAACTGCAGCATTCAGGGGCGGTCCAGGGCAATCTCGATCCCTTGCGGCTCGTGGCTGGCGGCAAAGCCCTGTCGGACGGCGTCGATGCGATCCTCAAGGCGCTGGGCGACGGACCGCTGATCTTCAATCTCGGCCATGGCATTACGCCGGAGACGCCGGTGGCGCATGTCGAGGCGATGGTGAAGCAGGTGCGGAGCGCGACACGCTGATGGCTCAATCGGATAATACGGGCGGCAACAGCACTCGTGGGGCGATGATGCGCATGACCATCGGCATCGGAGTGCTGGTTGTTCTCACCGCACTTTTGTTTTTCTTTGCGCCTGAGGGTTTCTATCCCTGGGCGAAGGCAATCCATATCCTGGCCGTCATCTCCTGGATGGCCGGCATGCTCTATCTGCCGCGATTGCTGGTCTACCACGCCGACGCAGAGAAGGGGTCCGTCCAGTCGGAGACCTTCAAGGTGATGGAGCGGCGTCTGCTGCGCGGCATCATCAATCCGGCGATGATCGTCACCTGGGTGTTCGGGCTTTGGCTTGCCTGGAAAGTGTTTGGCTTTCACGGCGGCTGGCTGCACGCCAAGATGGGCTTGGTGCTGTTGCTGTCGGGCGTGCATGGCTATCTGGCCGGTGCTGTCAGGAAATTCGCCGAGGACCGCAATGAAAAACCGGCGCGGCACTGGCGAATCGTCAACGAGATCCCCACATTGCTGATGATCGCCATCGTCATCCTGGTTGTCGTCAAGCCGTTCTAGGCCCATTTCGGTCGACAAAACGCAGCTTGCTCTTTCCCCCGACCGACGATAAAAGACGGGTCTTCCTTCCCGTCATGCGCCGCCCTTGATTGCTTTCGGCCGCGCCCGGCATTTATCGCATCCAGCCGATATATTTTCCCCAAAGCAGATTCAGAGTCCGTCTATGCAAGAAATGAAACTCGCAGAGTTCAAGAACAAGAAGCCGCCAGAGCTGATCGCCTATGCCGAATCGCTCGAAGTGGAAAACGCCAGCGTCATGCGCAAGCAGGAACTGATGTTTGCCATCCTGAAGAAACTGGCCGCCCAGGACGTCGAGATCATCGGCGATGGTGTGGTCGAGTTGTTGCAGGACGGTTTCGGCTTCCTGCGCTCAGCCAACGCCAATTATCTGCCGGGTCCCGACGATATCTACATCTCGCCCTCGCAGATCCGCCGCTTCTCCTTGAAGACCGGCGATACCGTCGAAGGGCCGATCCGCAGCCCAAAAGAGGGCGAGCGCTATTTCGCCCTTCTCAAGGTCAACACGATCAATTTCGACGATCCCGAAAAGATCCGTCACAAGATCCATTTCGACAATCTGACGCCGCTCTATCCGACCAAGCGGCTGAAGATGGAGATCGACAATCCGACCGGCAAGGACATCTCGTCGCGGGTGATCGACCTGGTGGCGCCGATCGGCAAGGGACAGCGCGCGCTCATCAACGCGCAGCCGCGTACCGGTAAAACGGTGCTGATGCAGAATATCGCCCACTCGATCACGGCCAATCATCCGGAATGCTATCTGATCGTACTTCTGATCGACGAACGGCCAGAAGAAGTGACCGACATGCAGCGTTCGGTGAAGGGCGAGGTCGTGTCCTCGACCTTTGACGAACCGGCGGTGCGCCACGTCCAGGTCGCCGAAATGGTCATCGAAAAGGCCAAGCGCCTGGTCGAGCATGGCCGCGACGTCGTTATTCTGCTCGATTCGATCACCCGCCTCGGCCGTGCCTACAACACCGTTGTGCCGTCCTCCGGCAAGGTGCTGACCGGCGGTGTCGACGCCAACGCGCTGCAGCGGCCGAAGCGCTTCTTCGGCGCGGCCCGCAACATCGAGGAAGGCGGCTCGCTGACCATCATCGCCACCGCGCTGATCGACACCGGCAGCCGCATGGACGAAGTCATCTTCGAAGAGTTCAAGGGCACCGGCAACTGCGAAATCCAGCTCGACCGCAAGGTCGCCGACAAGCGCATCTACCCGGCCATGGACATTTTGAAGTCCGGCACTCGCAAGGAAGACCTGCTGGTCTCCAAGCAGGATCTGCAGAAGATCTTCGTCCTGCGCCGCATCCTGGCGCCGATGGGAACCACGGATGCGATCGAGTTCCTGATCGACAAGCTGAAGCAGACCAAGACCAACGCCGATTTCTTCGATTCGATGAACACGTAAGCTTCTCGTCGGCCATCGTTTCGCATTGAAGCCCCGTTCCGGGAACTGGGACGGGGTTTTTCATTGCGGGGGCAAACAGGTCGCATTTCCGACAGGGCGTGGCCTTGGGCGGCAATTTCCATAGCTGTCGTCATGCGAGTAATCGCGTCTCGAAGATCGGAAGCCGCATGGAGAAAACAATCCCGACCCTGATCGGCTTCTCGGCCATCCTGACATGGTCCTTCCTGGCGCTGCTTTCGACGGCGGCGGGACCGATTCCGCCCTTTCAGCTTGCGGCGATGACGTTTCTGCTTGGCGGGTTGGTCGGCGCGTCGAGCTGGCTTGTCCGTCCGGCGGCGATCAAGTCGCTGCGCCAGCCGTGGCAGGTCTGGGCGCTCGGCACAGCGGGGCTGTGCATCTACCACTGCGCCTATTTCTTCGCCATCCAGTCGGCGCCGCCGGTCGAGGTCAGCCTGATCGCCTATCTCTGGCCGTTGCTGATCGTCGTCTTTGCCGCCTTCCTGCCTGGAGAGAAGCTGAGGGCCCATCACATTGCCGGCGTCATGCTCGGCCTTGCCGGCGCCATTGTGGTGATCACCAAGGGTGGCACGATCGGACTGGCCAATGGTGTGATGAAGGGGCATGTCATCGCGCTGTTCTGCGCTTTCATCTGGGCCGGCTATTCGGTTTTATCGCGCCGCTTTGGCAAGGTGCCGACCGATGTGGTCGTCGGTTACTGCTTCATCACGGCTGCGGTCGCCTTGGTGCTGCACCTCACCCTTGAGACCACCGTCTGGCCACAGACGGCGACGCAGTGGAGCGCCATCGTCATCTTGGGCGTAATACCGCTAGGCGCCGGCTTTTACGCCTGGGACTATGGCTGCAAGCACGGGGACATCATGATCCTCGGCGCCCTCTCCTATGCCGCGCCCCTCTTCTCGGTCATCGTGCTTCTGCTGGCAGGCTTTGGTGTGTTTCACTGGTCGGTGGCTGTTGCTTGCATCCTGATCACGGTCGGAGCGGTGGTCGCGGCCAAGGATTTGCTGTTCGGGCCGCGGTCGCCATCCAGTGATGCGACGCCGCTTCCTTCGGCGTTGGACGGAAACACCGGTTGACCTGCCGTCGCAACAGCGGCTCGGTTCCTACGGATCCGGCCCCACGGGCAGGATAGCCGGTACATAGCTCCGGTCTGCCGGTCTGCGGCCGGATGCCAGTGGCCAATGTTAAGTCGATTCGCATCCGTTCCGATCGCGGAGACGGTCGGCATGGCGCGGGTCGGGATTTCCGATTCGCAACCGGAACGAGGCTTGCCCCATGGGGAGATGGGCTCCAGCTTCACGGTTCCGGGCCAGGAACAGGCATTAACGATGCCGGCCTGCCGTAGGGCTTGCTGGCCCGCCCAGAACTGCTTGGCGTCGGGATTAGGACCCGCCTGCTCGCACATGGATGACAAGGCGGCTATACAGATTTGGCAATGTCCGGCCGCTCCTCGCGATCGACCTTGATATTGACGAACAGCCGGTTCATGACGGCCGCGACACTGTGGGATTGTCGACCGGACAGCTAGGCGACAGGTGAGAAGGGCAAATGATTTCAGGCGATTCGATCGTTGCGCTTTCCAGCGGGCGCCTGCCCGCCGGCATCGCTGTCATCCGCATTTCCGGACCGAAGACTCGATTCGTCGTCGAAACGGTTGCCGGTGGTAAGGTCAAGGACCGGGTTGCAACCCTGCGCAAGCTCCGAACGGTGGACGGTTCGCTTATCGACAACGGCCTGGTGCTGTTTTTTCCTGGGCCGAACAGTTTTACCGGCGAGGATGTCGCCGAGTTCCACGTCCATGGCGGCCGCGCCGTGGCCGGCAAGATGCTGGAGATCATTGCCGGGTTTGACGGCGTGCGTCATGCGGAACCTGGTGAATTTACGCGCCGGGCTCTTCTCAACGGCAAGCTGGATCTGGTCGAGACGGAGGCGTTGGCCGATCTGGTCAATGCCGAAACCGAAGCGCAGCGGCGCTTTGCCGTGCAGAATGCCGAAGGAGTGCAAAGCGAACTCTATCTTGGCTGGCGCCGTCGGCTGATCCATGCACGGGCGATGATCGAGGCGGAAATCGACTTCGCCGACGAAGACGACGTGCCCGGTTCGGTTTCGGACACGGTCTGGTCCGATGTGCGCGCAATGGTGGGCGAGATCAGCCGGCATGTCGATGGCTTCCATGCCGCCGAGATCATCCGTGACGGGTTTGAGGTTGTCATCCTCGGTGCACCGAACGCCGGAAAATCCAGCCTGTTCAACGCGCTGGCCAGGCGTGAGGCGGCGATTGTTACCGACGAGCCCGGCACGACGCGGGACTTGCTCGAAGTGGTGCTGGATCTCCACGGAGTGCGGGTCAGGGTAACCGACACCGCGGGCCTGCGCGAGTCGCCCGGCAAGATCGAAGCGATCGGTATCGAAAAGGCGCGGGCCAAGGCGCACACGGCTGACCTGGTGCTGTTGCTGGAAGATCTGGCGGACCCGAGTGCGATCGGCAACATGCCTGTCGAGGCCCCGGTTTTGAGAATCGGCACCAAGGTCGATCTCTTGAAAGATTCGCCGCGATTGGAGGCGTATGATGCGTTGATCTCGACTGTGGACGGCACTGGGTTGGCTGAACTCCTGGCCGAGATCGGCAGGCGCGCCGCGGCTGCTATCGGCGATGCCGGTGACATCCTGCCGTCTCGGTTGCGGCATGTGGAGCTGCTCAATGAGACCAGGCGCTTTCTGATCTCGGCTTTGTCGGGGCAAGAGCGCGGCCAGGAGCTGCGGGCGGAGGAGCTGCGTCTTGCGGCGGACCGGCTCGGCCGGATTGTCGGCGCGGTGGATGTCGAGGACCTGCTGGACGTAATCTTTTCGCAGTTTTGCATTGGAAAGTGACTCACGTGAAACAGGGGGGCGCGCTGTGTGAGTGACTCACGTGAAACACAGAGGGCCGCCCTAGTGCGTGTTTCACGTGAAATGAGGAGTTTGGCAAAAACGGCAAGTGCCGAAGGCCGGCCCCGCCCCTCATTGTCCTCCCGGGCATTTCTCACGTGCAGTGACGGGGAGAAAGATACTGTTATCCGGGATTTCGCCAACCACCGAAGCGCGCCAGCGCTTGAGCTCCTCCTTGTTCACCGGGAGAAGATGCCGGGAGGCAGATGAGGGGCAGCGCCAGCCGAGGTAATTGTCGCCGCTTCCCTGACTCACGTGAAACACCTCTGCGGCTTTCAGCACTTCGTTCCCCGTGAACGAATCAACCTGCAATCCTTGACAGCGTCCTCTCGTGGGGACATGTGTCGGGAAATCTCTGAATCTGGAAGGGACAATGATCGATCACTATGATGTGGTTGTGGTGGGCGGTGGCCATGCCGGGTGCGAGGCTGCGAGCGCTGCCGCGCGCGCCGGTGCCAGGACCGCGCTGATCACGCTGCGCTTCGACACGATCGGTGTCATGTCCTGCAATCCGGCGATCGGCGGCCTCGGGAAGGGCCATCTGGTGCGTGAGATCGACGCCATGGACGGGCTGATGGGCCGCATCGCCGATGCTGCCGGCATCCAATTCCGCCTGCTTAATCGCCGCAAAGGCCCTGCCGTGCGCGGGCCGCGCACGCAGGCCGACCGCAAGCTTTACCGGCTGGCCATGCAGGAAGCGATTCGGCAGCAGAACGGTCTCGACGTCGTCGAAGGCGAAGTCTTGGATTTCGAGATCGAAGAAGGACGGATCGCCGCTGTGCTCCTGGCCGACGGGCGCCGGTTGGCGTGCGGTGCAGTCGTCCTGACCACCGGCACTTTTCTTCGCGGCCTCATCCACATTGGCGACAGGAAGATTGTCGCCGGGCGGATGAACGAGCAAGCGAGCCTTGGCCTGTCGGCGACGATGAGCCGCGCCGGTTTCGCGCTTGGACGGCTGAAGACCGGCACGCCGCCGCGGCTCGATGGCCGCACCATCGACTGGGCGTCGCTGGAAAGCCAGGCGGCCGACGAACATCCAGTGCCGTTCTCGCTGCTCACCGACACAATCAAGAATCCGCAAATCCATTGCGGCATTACGCGTACGACACCGGCGACGCACGAGCTGATCCGCGCCAATCTCGGCCGCTCCGCCATGTATTCCGGCTCGATAGAGGGGGTCGGACCACGCTATTGCCCGTCGATCGAAGACAAGATCGTCAAGTTCGGCGATCGAGAAGGTCATCAGATATTCCTCGAGCCGGAAGGGCTGGACGACGACACGGTCTACCCCAATGGCATTTCGACCTCCCTGCCCGAGGATGTGCAACTCGACATTCTCAAAACTATACCCGGGCTAGAGCGGGCGACCATGCTGCAGCCCGGCTACGCCATCGAATACGACCATGTCGATCCGCGCGAGTTGGAGCCGACGCTTGAGGCCAAAGGTATTGCGGGGCTTTTCCTAGCCGGTCAGATCAACGGCACCACCGGTTATGAAGAAGCCGGAGCGCAGGGCCTGCTCGCCGGGCTCAACGCCGCGCGCAAGGCGGCGGCCGACGACCAAATCGTGCTCAGCCGCACCGAAGCCTATATCGGTGTGATGGTCGACGACCTCACCAGCCGCGGCATTGCCGAGCCCTACCGCATGTTCACTTCGCGGGCGGAGTTTCGCCTATCGCTGCGCGCCGACAATGCCGATGAAAGGCTTACGCCTCTGGCAAATCGGCTTGGTATCGTGTCGCCGGAGCGGACGCAGCGGTTCAATCAAGTCACACAGGATCTTGATAGGGCGCGCGAACTCGCAGTTGCGACGACGATGACGCCCAACGAAGCGGCGCGGCATGGGCTGGAGATCAACAGGGACGGCGTGCGCCGCTCCGCTTATGAATTGCTCGCTCATCCCGGCGTCGATATAGCTTGGCTGGCCCGTGTTGCGCCGGCCTTTGGCGCAATCGACGTCAAAACCGCTGAGCGGCTCGAAACGGAAGCGAAATATTCGGTTTACCTTGATCGCCAGCAGGCGGATGTCGGACAGATCCGCCGCGAGGAAAGCCGGCTGATCCCGGCGTCAGTGGATTTCGCCGATGTTCCTGGCCTGTCCAATGAGCTGAAGCAGAAGATGTTAACGCGTCAGCCCCGGTCGATCGCTGACGCGCAGCGTATGGAAGGCATGACGCCGGCGGCGCTGGCCATCATCGTCGCGCACGTCCGCAACGCCGAATCGGCCGCCCAAAGGGCCGTTGCGTGAGCGCTGCCTCATGGGCGAGCCTGCAAGAGGCCGCGGGACCGGTTTCACGTGAAACATTCGATCGGTTGGTGACGTTCGAACAGTTGTTCCTGAAATGGAACCGCAGCATCAATCTGGCCGCGCCGTCGACGCTGGACGATGTCTGGGGCCGCCATATTCTGGATAGCGCGCAGCTGGCGCGAATCGCACCGCAGGCCAAACGCTGGGCCGATCTCGGTTCGGGCGGCGGTTTTCCGGGCCTGGTAATGGCCTTCCTGCTGGTCGAACGCGATGGCGCGTCGATCGATCTGGTCGAGAGCAACCGCAAGAAAGCATCGTTTTTACAGGCGGTCATTGGCCAGTTCGGTTTGCCGGCACGGGTCGTCGCCCGGCGCATTGACGACAGCTATGCGCTTGTTTCCGAACCGGAAATCATCACGGCGCGGGCGCTGGCCGCGCTGCCGGCGCTGCTCGATCTGTCGGCGCCGTGGCTGACCAAGGGATCGCGGGCGCTGTTCCACAAAGGCCGGGATTACCGCTCCGAGGTGGAAGAAAGCACTCACCGCTGGGCTTTCGATCTGGTAGAACATCCGAGCATGACCGACGCCCATGGCGTCATCCTCGAAGTGACCGATCTGCGGACGACGTAAGCTCTCCTTCGCAACCTTGGCGACGCAATGAATACCTGGCCCACATGAATACCTGGCACAGACCCATGAAAACCGGACCTCGCACCATCACCGTCGCCAACCAGAAGGGCGGCGTCGGCAAGACCACGACCGCCATCAATCTGGCCACGGCGCTGGCCGCCATCGGCGAAAAGGTGCTGATCGTCGATCTCGATCCGCAAGGCAATGCCTCGACCGGTCTTGGCATAGACCGCAAGGACCGCACCGTCTCGTCCTACGATGTGCTGACCGGCGAACTGGGCCTGGAAGAGGCGGCCATTCCAACGGCGGTGCCCGGCCTGTCGATCGTGCCGTCGACGCTCGATCTGCTCGGCATCGAGATGGAAATCGCCTCGGCGCCGGATCGCGTGCTTAAGCTGCGCAACGCGCTGCGCGCCGCCACCGAGCGCGGTGCGCCGTTCGGCTATGTGCTGATCGACTGCCCGCCCTCGCTCAACCTTTTGACTTTGAATTCAATGGCGGCAGCCGATTCTGTTCTTGTGCCGCTGCAGTGCGAGTTCTTCGCGCTGGAAGGGCTAAGCCAACTCCTGGAAACGGTGGAGCAGGTGCGTCGTTCGATCAATCCAGACCTGATCATCCAGGGCATCGTGCTGACCATGTATGACGGCCGCAACAACCTCGCCAACCAGGTGGTGCAGGACGTGCGGGCACACATGGGCGACAAAGTCTACGAGACGATCATTCCTAGGAATGTGCGGGTGTCCGAGGCGCCGTCCTACGGCAAGCCGGCAATCCTCTACGATCTCAAGTGCTCAGGCAGCCAGGCCTATCTGCAGCTGGCGTCCGAAGTGATCCGCCGCGAGCGCAAATTGCGCGCCGCTTGATTAGGCAGGGTAGATAAACAAAGCGATCCGGCACCGAAACGATCAAGAATCTGGAATTGAGATGAGCGAAGACCTTTCGAGAAAGAGACTGGGGCGTGGACTGGCGGCGCTGATCGGGGAGATCGACCGCCCGGTGGCAGCGGCCGAAAAGCCAGGCCTGAATGCCGACGGCAAGGTGCCGATCGAGTTTCTGAGCCCGAACCCGAAAAACCCGCGCCGGCATTTCGGCGACGCCGATCTGACGGATCTCGCGCAATCGATCCGCGAACATGGCGTCGTGCAGCCGGTAGTGGCGCGGCCTTCGCCGACGCAGGCCGGGCGCTACGAGATCATCGCCGGCGAGCGCCGCTGGCGGGCGGCGCAGCGCGCCGGGCTGACCGAGATCCCGATCATCGTGCGCGACGTCAACGACCGCACAGCGCTGGAACTGGCGATCATAGAAAACGTCCAGCGCACCGATCTCAACCCGGTCGAGGAGGCGCTCGGCTACCAGCAGTTGATCGACGACCACGGCTACACACAGGCCGACCTCGGCAATGTCATCGGCAAGAGCCGCAGCCACGTCGCCAACACGCTCAGGCTGTTGAAGCTGCCCGACGTAATCCGCGACATGCTGGTCGACGGCGTGCTGTCGGCCGGCCATGCCCGGACGCTGGTGACGGCGCAGGATCCCGCCGGGCTAGCCAAGCAGATCGTCGAAGAAGGGCTTTCGGTGCGCCAGGCTGAGGCGCTGGCGCAGATGCCGGCGGGCGGCACGCCGCCCAAGGCAAAACCAGCACACGGCGCATCGGGCAAGGATGCCGACACGCTGGCGCTGGAAAGGCTGATGACCAACACGATCGGCATGATCGTGACCATCGAGCACAAGGGCAAAGGCGGCGCGATCCGCGTGGACTACCGCAGTCTGGAGCAGCTCGACGAGCTATGCCGCCGGTTGAAGGATGAGCGGTAGAGGGTTGGGGCTGCGCCATATCTAGCCGGCGAATGAAGTTCTGGCTTAGGATGAAGAAAGGGCTTGGCGGTTGCCGGCCCTTCTTTTTATTGGCGATTGCCGAAGGGATCGAACTGCTGATCTCCCCCCTTGAGGGGGAGATGGCCGGCAGGCCAGAAGGGTCGTCTCCCATCAAGCGCCGACCTCGTTTGTCGTTGCGAAAGGCGCCAGCGCTCCACGCGCCGCGACCCCCTCTGTCGCCTTTGGCGACATCTCCCCCTCAAGGGGGGAGATCACCGCTGCGCCAGCCTCGCGCTCTCCACCGCAATGCCGAGCAGCGCCTGCCGCGCCAGCGCTTCCGACAAATCCGGCCTGCGCCTGGTCTGCAGCACGGCCGATTGCAGCCGGTTCAGCGCGCGGCTGAGCGCCTCGACGTTCCAGCGCTCCAGCGCCTTCTCCACCAGCTTGCGCCGCGAGAAAAACACCGGCGGACGGGCGCCGGCCACTGCCGAGGCGGCGTTGCGGCCGGCGGTGTCCATCTGGCCGCGCATGACCTGAAGCTGCTGCAGCTGGCGCATTGCCGAGGACAGCACCAGGAAGGGATGGCCGCCGGACAGGCAGTGGCGGGTGAAGGCGGTGTCGAAGTCACCGACTTTGCCTTCCAGCACGGCGTCGACGGCATCATCGAAGGAGGTGCCGGAGACATCGCCCGACATTGCCCTTACGTCGTCGAGGCCGATGTCCTTCTGGCCGTGGGCATAAAGCACCAGCTTTTCGATCTCGCCGCGCGAGGCCAGCCGGTCACCGCCGAGATTGCGGCGCAGCGCCTGGCGCGCATCGAGCGCCATCGACATGCCGGCCTTGCGCAGCTCGTCGTCGATGACGCTGTCGATGTCGCGGGCTTCATCGGCATAGCAAGGCAGCGCCATGGCGTTGTCGGCCGCCTCGACCACGGCGCGCAGCCCGACGCCCTTTTTGAGATCGCCGGCCTCGATGAGAATGATGGCGTCGCGCGCGGGCTCCGCCGTCAGCGCCTTGACGTCGTCGGCCAGCGCCTTCTGACCGCTGGCATTTCGCACCCACAGAAGCCGCCGGTCGGAGAACATCGGCACGGTGCGGGCTTCATCGAGCAGCCGGCCCTGGTCGCGATCGACCTCCGCGCCGTCGAGCCGTACGACGGAAAACGGATCGTCGAGCGGCAGGCCGGTTTTCGCGGCAAAGGTTTTGGCCCGCTCGGCGACCAAGCCGCGGTCGGGTCCGTAAAGCAGGACGATCGATATGCGCGCGTCAGGCTTCGCCAGCCACGAATCGACCTCGTATCCTTTTTTCTGCGCCATGGAGGGTGGTTAGCATGATGCGGTCGCTGAGTGAACGTTCTCCAAAGCGTTCGAGACCTTGGCGTGTCCAGCCGATAGATGGGTAACACTTTGAACCGGATACATAGGTGACACTTCTCTCCCCCTATGCGTCCGCCGCAGCGCCAAGCGGATTGGTTGGCGCGGCGCTGCGGCGGACAAGCTTCATGTGCCGTGTGTGGATGATGCCGAGCGGGTGGGCATGGAATGAGAGTGTCCATTGTCCGTCTTCGGTCTCCAAAGCGACCGGTTCGCCCGCCAGCGCTTGCGAGACATATATGAAGCCGCCATTCCATCGGATCTCGCCATTGTGGCGCACGCGGCGGACCGAGGCCTCGGCCGGATAGACGGGCTCGGGTGGTGTCCTGGGCATGGCGCGCTGTGAGGACCGGTAGTGCTGGGCGGGCGTATCCATGCCCAGCGCCTCATGGGGACGTTCCTCATTGTAGCTGTGGCGGAAGGTCTCGAAGGCCTGGCCCTGTGCCGTTCGGTCGGCTTCCGGTGCCTCGGCCATCGGCAGCATGGTCAGGTGAAAGCGCTCGTGACGTCCGTTCTGCTGTGGCCTGCCGGGTGCGATCCGCTCCAAGGTGATGCCGAGCTTGATGAAGCGCACGACAAGCGGCGTCAGCCCGGTGACGCCGGCCGATGCGAAGGGCGGGCCATTGTCGCTTCTGAAGCGATCCGGCAGGCCATGCTCTTCAAACAGCCGTTCGAACACCGGCCAGGCTTCGCTATCGGCCGTCGACCCCGTCGCTTCGAGCGCCAGAAGATAGCGGCTCGACGCATCCATCACCGTCAAGGGTTCGCAACGCCAGCCGAACCAGCCCTTGTGATCGCCAGTCCACACCGCGTTCGGTTCTTGCGGCTGTGGCCAGGGTCCATTGCCGCAGGCCCGCAGGCGGGGTCGCTTGCGGGCGCGGACAAGCCCATGCCGCGCAAGGATCGCGCCGACCGTCGAGGCTGAAGGCCACATGAACTCGGGAGCCGTGCGCCTGAGCCGTGCCACGATCTTCTTTGGACCCCAAAGCGGATGCAGCTCCTTGGCCGCCACAATCCGCTCAACCAGATCCTGAGCTGTCGCCCGGCCATGATTGAGCGGGGCTCGCGGCAGGTCGTGCAAACCCTCAGGCCCAAACGTCCGATAGCGTCCTAGCCATTTGTAGCCGTTCTTGCGTGAGATCCCGTAGGCCGCACAAAGCGCAACCATCGTCTCATCCCCAGAAAGACACTCCACAACAAACCGTAGCCGCTCGTCCATGATGCCAGTCTCTCGCCAAACCATCGCCGGTCCTCCGGCGGACAAGAAAACTGTCGCCCATGCTATCGGTCCATTCTGTTACCTATCTATCCGGTTCGGACAGTCTCCCTTCCTCTCCCTCCGGAGGGGGGAGAGGTGGCTCGGCGAAGCCGAGACGGAGTGGGGGAGCCACGTGGCAATCGCCGCGAACGGACAAAGGAAGGGCACTATCTCAAGCATTGCCTAGCGCCCAAGGGTCGACCCCCACTCCGTCGAGCTTCGCTCGACACCTCTCTCCCGAACGCGGGGAGAGGAAAGCGCCAGTTCGCCGACCTTGATGCGTTCATCTCTCCCGGAGGCCGTGAAGTGACTATCTGCTGGAAATCCTGCAAAACTTTGCGCCTAATTGCGCGCCGCTCCCCAACATCGACAAGAAATTTCGCCGACATATCTGCATCTTGCGGTCGCCTGCCGGCCGTGACGCCGGATGGGTTGCGGCGCCCCATGAATTGGCGCTGTGCCGGGCGCGCGGATGTGCAAATATCGACGCCAGGCAAATGGGAGGACCATGGTCATGACCGATGCTGGGATGTTGCGGTTTCATGTGCCGGAGCCGGAAGTGCGGCCGGGCGGAACGCCCGACTTCTCCAACGTGCCGATCCCCAAGGCCGGCTCGGTGCCGCGACCGGACATCGATGTCGATCCGCGCACCATCCGTGACATGGCGTTTTCGATCATCCGTGTGCTCAACCGCACCGGTGAGGCGGTCGGGCCGTGGGCCGGGCTGCTCACCGACGAGGAGCTGCTCGAGGGGTTGCGCCACATGATGACGCTGCGCAGCTTCGATGCGCGCATGCAGATGGCGCAGCGCCAGGGCAAGACTTCGTTCTACATGCAGCATCTGGGCGAAGAGGCGGTGAGCTGCGCTTTCCGCAAGGCGCTGGCGCCAGGCGACATGAATTTCCCGACCTATCGGCAGGCCGGCCTGCTCATCGCCGACGGCTATCCGATGGTCACGATGATGAACCAGATTTATTCCAACGAGGCCGATCCGCTCAAAGGGCGGCAATTGCCGATCATGTATTCGTCGAAGGAGCATGGCTTCTTCTCGATCTCCGGCAATCTGGCGACGCAATACATCCAGGCGGTCGGCTGGGCGATGGCTTCCGCTATCAGCAACGATTCGAAAATCGCGGCGGCGTGGATCGGCGACGGCTCGACGGCCGAATCCGATTTCCATTCCGCACTGGTGTTCGCCTCGACCTACAAGGCGCCGGTCATCCTCAATGTCGTCAACAACCAGTGGGCGATCTCGACGTTTCAAGGCATTGCGCGCGGCGGTTCCGGCACCTTTGCCGCGCGCGGCCTCGGCTTCGGTATTCCGGCGTTGCGCGTCGACGGCAACGACTATCTCGCCGTTCATGCCGTGGCCAAATGGGCGGCGGAGCGGGCGCGCCAGAATCTCGGCCCGACGCTGATCGAATATGTCACCTACCGTGCCGGCGCGCATTCGAGCTCGGACGATCCGTCTGCCTACCGGCCGAAAACCGAATCCGACGCCTGGCCGCTCGGTGATCCGGTGATGCGGCTGAAGAACCATCTGATCCTGCGCGGGGTCTGGTCGGATGAGCGCCATGCCCAGGCGGAAGCCGAAATCCTCGACACGGTGATCGCGGCGCAGAAGGAAGCTGAAGGCCACGGCACGCTGCATGCCGGCGGCAAGCCGTCGACGCGCGAGATGTTCGAGGGCGTGTTTGCCGAGATGCCGCCGCATCTCAGGCGCCAGCGCCAGCAGGCGGGAGTCTGACCATGCCGAGACGGACCATGATCGAGGCGATCCGCGACGCCATGGACGTGTCGATGGCGCGCGACGAACGCGTCATCGTCTATGGCGAGGATGTCGGCTTCTTCGGGGGTGTCTTCCGCTGCACGGCAGGCCTGCAAGCGAAGTACGGCAAGACCCGCTGCTTCGATGCGCCGATCAACGAATCCGGCATTGTCGGCTCCGCCATCGGCATGGCCGCCTATGGGCTGAAGCCATGCGTGGAAATTCAGTTTGCCGACTACATGTACCCGGCTTACGACCAGCTGACGCAGGAAGCAGCACGCCTGCGCTACCGCTCGAACGGCGATTTCACCTGTCCGATCGTGGTCCGCATGCCGACCGGCGGCGGCATCTTTGGCGGCCAGACGCACAGCCAGAGCCCGGAAGCGCTGTTCACCCATGTGTCGGGGCTGAAGACGGTGGTGCCGTCCAATCCTCATGATGCCAAGGGGCTGCTGATCGCGGCGATCGAGGATCCCGATCCGGTGATTTTTCTGGAGCCGAAGCGGCTCTATAACGGACCGTTCGATGGCCATCACGACCGGCCGGTGACGCCATGGTCGAAGCATGAACTGGGCGAGGTCGCCGACGGCCATTACACGGTGCCGCTCGGCAAGGCGGCGATCCGCCGGGCGGGCTCGGCCGTCACCGTGCTCGCCTACGGCACCATGGTCTATGTCGCGCAGGCGGCGGTGGAAGAAACCGGCATCGATGCCGAGATCATCGATTTGCGGACCCTGCTGCCGCTCGATCTCGACGCGATAGTCGCTTCGGTGAAGAAGACCGGACGCTGCGTCGTCGTGCACGAGGCGACACTGACCTCCGGCTTCGGCGCCGAGCTGTCGGCGCTGGTGCAGGAAAATTGTTTCTACCATCTGGAAGCGCCGGTGGCGCGCGTCACCGGTTGGGACACGCCCTACCCGCATGCGCAGGAATGGGATTATTTCCCGGGGCCGGCCCGTGTCGGCCGCGCGCTTCTCGAAACCATGGGAGCCTAGGGATGGGCGAACACATCATCAAGCTGCCGGATGTCGGCGAAGGCGTCGCCGAGGCCGAACTTGTGGAGTGGCACGTCAAGGTCGGCGACCTCGTGCGCGAGGACTCGGTGCTTGCCGCCGTGATGACCGACAAGGCGACGGTGGAAATACCTTCGCCGGTCGATGGCGAGATCCTGTGGCTGGGCGCGGAGATCGGCGACACGGTGGCGATCGGCTCGCCGATCGTGCGGCTGAAAGTGGCGGGGGAGGGCAATGTCGGCGAAGGCTCGAAATTGTCAGAGGTCACGGCGGCACCGACCCCCACCCCTGCCGGGGCGAGCCACGGGTCTCGCCCGTCCTCCGGACCCCCACAAGAGGGAGGCGTTTCGGCCACGAAATCCGACGCCAAGTCGCCACCACCTGCACCAGCAGCCAAAAGCGCACGGGCAGCTGAGACTGAATCCCCCTCCCCCTTGTGGGGAGGGGCCAGGGGTGGGGGTACTGCGCCGACATCTAAAGGTGCGGCACCCACCGGCGCGCCGCGCCCGGAGGGCGAAAAGCCCCTGGCGTCGCCCGCCATCCGGCTCAGGGCGAAGGAGGCGGGGATCGATCTGCGCCAGGTGTCGGGTACCGGCCCTGCCGGCCGCATCAGCCACGAAGATATCGAGGCATTCCTGGCACGCGGACCGCAGGTAGCGAAGGCGTCGGGTCTGGCGCGCAATGACAGCGTCGAGGATATCAAGGTCATCGGACTGCGGCGCAAGATCGCCGAAAAAATGTCGCTGGCGAAGTCACGCATCCCGCACATCACCTATGTCGAGGAGATCGACGTCACAGCACTCGAGGAGTTGCGCGCGGCGCTCAACAAGGAAAAGCGCAAGGGTGTGGAGAGGCCGAAGCTGACGCTGCTGCCGTTCCTGATGCGGGCGATGGTCAAGGCGATTGCCGACCAGCCCAACATCAACGCGCTGTTCGACGACGAGGCCGGCATCATCCATCAGCATGGCGGCGTCCATATCGGCATTGCCGCGCAGACGCCGTCGGGCCTGGTGGTGCCGGTGGTCAAGCACGCCGAGGCGCGCGACCTCTGGGATTGCGCGGCCGAGCTCAACCGCCTGGCCGAAGCGGCGAAGTCCGGCACGGCCAGCCGCGACGAGCTGTCGGGATCGACCATCACCATCACCTCGCTCGGCGCCATGGGCGGCGTGGCGACGACGCCGGTCATCAATCATCCTGAGGTGGCGATCGTCGGCGTCAACAAGATGATGGTGCGGCCGGTCTGGGACGGCACCCAGTTCATCCCGCGCAAGATGATGAACCTGTCGTCGAGCTTCGATCACCGGGTGGTCGACGGCTGGGATGCGGCGGTGTTTGTGCAGCGGATCAAGGCGCTGATTGAGACGCCAGCGCTGATATTTGTGGATTGAGGGGCGGAACGACCGAGATGACGGCGGGACAGCGCCCCCCTCTGCCTTACCAGGCATCTCCCCCACAAGGGGGGAGATTGGACGTCACGCAGGGTTTCGCCAATCTCCATCGTTGCAGGAATGAGCGAAGCGAAGAAGCTGCTGATCTCCCCCCTCGTGGGGGAGATGTCCGGCAGGACAGAGGGGGGCGCGAAGGATCGCGACGGAACATTCCCTCGCATCAAAGGGTCACGCCATGAAAGAAATCTCCTGCAAGCTGCTGGTCATCGGCGCCGGGCCCGGCGGCTACGTCTGCGCTATCCGTGCCGGCCAGCTCGGCATCGATACGGTGATCGTTGAAGCCGGCAAACCGGGCGGCACCTGTCTCAATGTCGGCTGCATCCCGTCCAAGGCGATGATCCATGCGGCGGAAGAGTTCGAGAAGGTCGCGCATATGGCCGGCGGCAGCAGTCCGCTCGGCATCTCGCTAGCAGCGCCCGTGCTCGATCTCGGCAAGACGGTTGCGTGGAAGGACGGCATTGTTAGCCGGCTGACCGGGGGCGTTGCCGGGCTACTGAAGAAGGCCAAGGTCAAGACCGTCTATGGCTGGGCGACGTTCCGCGACGGCAAGACCGTCGCGGTCGAGACCGAGACCGGCACCCAGATCATCCGCGCCGAAACGGTTGTGATCGCCACCGGCTCGGCGACGGTGGAACTGCCGTTCCTGCCGTTCGGCGGCCCGGTGATTTCATCCACAGAAGCGCTGGCTCTCGGCGAGGTGCCGAAAAAGCTCGCCGTGGTCGGCGGCGGCTATATCGGGCTGGAACTCGGCATGGCGTTCGCCAAAATGGGCGCCGCGGTGACCGTGGTCGAGGCGCTGCCGCGCGTGCTGGCGCAGTATGATGCGGAACTGACCCGGCCGGTGGTGAAACGGCTGGCCCAGATCGGCGTCGAGGTGATGCTTGGCGCCAAGGCCAAGGGGGTCAAGGGCGACGCGCTGCTGGTCGAGACCGCGGACGGCAAGAGCACCAAAATCGCGGCAGACAAGATCCTGGTCACGGTCGGCCGCAAGCCGGTGACGGAGGGCTGGGGCCTCGATCAGATCGATCTCGACGTGGCCGGCAAGTTCATCAAGATCGACGACCAGTGCCGCAGCTCGATGCGCGGCATCTATGCCATTGGCGACGTCACCGGCGAGCCGATGCTGGCGCACCGGGCGATGGCGCAAGGCGAAATGGTGGCCGAGATCGTCGCCGGCCACAAGCGCAGCTGGGACAAGCGCTCGATCCCGGCCGTCTGCTTCACCGATCCGGAGCTGGTGACGGCAGGGCTAACGCCGGAGGAGGCGAAGGCTTCAGGCGAAATCAAGATCGGCCAGTTCCCCTTCGCCGCCAACGGCCGGGCGATGACGAAACTCGGCGAGGACGGGTTCGTCCGCGTCGTGGCGCGCGCGGACAACCATCTGGTGCTGGGCATCCAGGCGGTCGGGCAAGGCGTGTCAGAACTGGCGGCGGCGTTCGGCCTGGCGCTGGAAATGGGCGCGCGGCTGGAGGATATCGCCGGGACCATCCATGCGCATCCTACGCAAGGCGAAGGCTTCCAGGAAGCGGCGCTGAAGGCGCTGGGCCACGCGCTGCATATTTGAAGTGCGCTTACCCTCCCCCTTGTGGGGAGGGTCGATCCGCGTAGCGGAGCGGGGTGGGGGTCCTCGCCGACCGTCAGCGCTCACCCCCACCCCGTCTCGCCATCTCCGCTTCGCTCCGACCGCGAGCCGACCCTCCCCACAAGGGGGAGGGTGGCCGCCCAGCCGTCGGTTGTCGCAGATCAGCGGAATGTACTAAGTGTCGGTCCATGGACACCGGCCTGAAGAAATACATCGCCATACGCTACAACATCGCCGCTGGCTTCAAGCCAAGCCAGTGGGACGGAAAGGGCCGCGCCAATCTCGACCCGGTCTGGCTGGTCGAGCGCCTGGCGTTGTTCGACACCTATTGCGCGTCGTCGCTCGAAGGCCAGTCGCTGAAGGATTTTACCGTCCTTGTGGCGTTCGATGCCGATACGCACGAGAACTATATTCGCACCGTGTGCAGCTGCGTGGCCGGTGTCGACGTCAGGCCGATCCTTGTCGAGGCCGGCGACGATTACAACAATCGCTTCAATGCTTTCGTCCACGACGACAGCGATGCCGAGTATGTCTCGCTAACGCGGCTCGACAGCGACGACGCGCTGGCGCCGACCTTCATGGAGCGCGTCGACCACTACGCGCGCCGGGAGATCGAAAAGCGTGTGGTGGACCTGCAGCCGCTCTACATTGCCTTTCCGGACGGCCAGAATTTCGAGACGGCAAGCGGACGCTACACGCACCACGACTATGTCACGTCGGCGTTCGGCACGCTGGTCGAAAGGAGATCGCCGGCGATGAGCGGCGTCTACAGCGAGCACCACGCAAAAATGGCGACGCGCTTCAACACCGTCGTGGCGGCATCGAAGGGCGCGCAATGGTGCATCGTCATCCATGACAACAACGCCGCCAACGTGTTGAGGGGGAAGCCGGTCTCGGGGCCCTCCTTCACGGTGGGCCGACCGGGTGTCGAACCCAAGGTGCCAGCGCGAAGGCAAAGCGCGCCACGACAGGCGACGCAGCCCCGCATGGCGCCGCGGACCGCGGGCAACTTCATCCGGTTTCTGCTCGGACGACCGATGGCTCTGCGGAAGTAGCGGGCGCTTTACCCTCCCCCTTGTGGGGAGGGTCGATCGCGGAGCGGAGCAGGGTGGGGGTCCTCGCCAACCGTCGGCGCTCACCCCCCACCCCGTCTCGCCATCTCCGCTTCGCTCCGATTGCGCGCCGACCCTCCCCACAAGGGGGAGGGTGAAGTAGCTCAGCTCGCCAGCCGGCTCACCATCTCGTGCTGCGCATAAGCGCGCCCAAAACGATTGGCGAGAAACGCATCCAGCGCGATGTCTTCCTGCTTGACGAAACCGGTCGCCGGCAAGGTGCCGTCGGCCAGCATGTCGAGCACGGCGCAGATGCCTGAGGCAGTGGTGATCTGGATTGCGCTGCGCACCTGGCTGCCAATGCGCTGCGAATAGATCTTGTTGGCGTAGGTTTCCTGCAGCAGGCGGCCATTGCGGCGGCCCGAGACGGTGACGAAGACGATGACCACGTCCTGCAGCGTTGCCGGCAGGGCGCTCTCGAAAATGTCCTTCAGCACGTCGCGGCGGTGGCGCAGGCCGAGATCGTTGAGCAGCGCCTTCATGATCGCCGCGTGGCCGGGATAGCGGATGGTGCGGTAGTTCAGCGTGCGCACCTTGCCCTTCAGCGTCTCGGCCAGCGTGCCGAGACCGCCGGAGGTGTTGAAGGCCTCATAGGTGACGCCGTCGAGCGAGAACTCTTCGCGCTCCTCCAGCGGCGGCACCTCGATCAGCTCGCCCTCGACGATCGCCTCGCAGGGTTCGCAATATTCGTTGATGACGCCGTCGGTGCTCCAGGTCAGATTGTAGTTCAGCGCATTGGACGGGTATTGCGGCAGCGCGCCGACGCGCATGCGAACGCTTTCCAGCGTGTCGAAGCGGCTGGCGAGATCATTGGCGACGATCGAGATGAAGCCCGGCGCCAGGCCGCATTGCGGAATGAAGGCGCTGTTGCCCGACTTGGCCAGCTCCTTGACGCGGCGGGTCGAGACGACATCCTCGGTCAAATCGAGATAGTGCACGCCGGTGGCGGCGGCCGCTTCGGCGATGCGCGTGGTCAAATGGAAGGGGGCGGCGCTCAGCACGGCGAAGGCGCCGGCAAGGGCGGCCTCGAGTGCGCCCGGCGCTGCGATATCGAGCTCCAGCCCCTCGACGCCGGCGGGAAGTTCGGCCGCGGCAAACTGCGCCGCCGCGCGGTCGACAACGGTGACGTGGTAGTCGCCGCTGTCGGCGAGCATGCCTGCAATGGTGGAGCCGATCTTGCCGGCGCCGACGACGATGATTTTCTTCATGACCTTGCCCCTCGTGAAAACTCTTTGGCCCAGACCGCCGCGCGGTGGACGCGATGCCTTCAAGAATCGCAGCTTGCCTGTCGAAAGGAAGCGTGGGATCGTTTGAAATGAACCCTGCACTTGAACGATACGCCGACGAGGTTCGTCGAAATGCTCAGTGACGCCGAACAAAAACTGCTTTCCCTGCTGCGCGCCAATGCCCGCGCGTCGACCACTGAGCTGGCGCGCCAGCTCGGCGTTTCGCGCACGACAGTGCAGAGCCGGATCGAGCGGCTGGAACAGCGCGGCATCATCACCGGCTATGGCGTGCGGATGGCGCCGGACTACGAGCAGGGGCTTGTGCGGGCGCATGTGCTGCTCACCGTCACGCCCAAGCTCGCCGACAAGGTGGTGCGGGCGCTGCAGGCGCTGCCGCCGGTACGGACGCTGCACTCGGTGAGCGGCAATTTCGACATGATCGTCATCGTCGACGCGCCGTCGATCAGGGATCTGGATGCGTTGCTGGACGAGATCGGGGCGATGGACGGGGTCGAGCGGACGTCGTCGTCGATTATTTTGTCGACACGGATCGATCGGTAGGTGGAACGCATGAGCTGCTAATCTCCCCCCTTGCGGGGGAGATGGCCGGCAGGCCAGAGGGGGTCGTTCGACTGGGCTCGGCCTACCTGCCGCTGCAGAAGGAGGTTAGCGCTCCACGCGAGGCGACCCCCTCTGTCGCCTTCGGCGACATCTCCCCCTCAAGGGGGGAGATTAGCTGCTAAGCCCGCCGCCTTTCCGGCCCGCTATCCAGCCACGCCACATCCTCCGCCGACAGCTTGATATCCAGCGCCTTCAAACTGTCCTCCAACTCGTCCAGCGTGCGCGGGCCGATCAACGGCACCGACGGAAAGGGCTGCGCCAGCACATAGGCGAGCGCGATGTGGATCGGACTTTTGCCCAGGCGCTGCGCCAGCTCGATGGCGCGGTCGCGGCGGCCGAAATTTTTCTCGGAATACCAGACCCGCACCAGCTCCTCATTGTCCTGCTTGTCGCGGCCGGCGCGGTCGGTGAAGAAGCCGCGGCCCTGGCTCGACCAGGCGAAGTTGGGCATCTGCCTTTTCGTCAGCCAGGATTTCCAGTCGTCGGTCGACGAGGTGATGCAGCCGGCCCAGATCGGCTCCAGCATCTCGGCCAGCGAGAAATTGTTGGAGAGCACGCCGGGCTTCTGCTTGCCGGTGCGCTCGGCATAGGCAATCGCCTCGTCCATGCGCGCCATCGTCCAGTTCGAGCCGCCGAACGGGCCACGGATGCGGCCGGCCTTGGCCTCGGCGTCCATGGCGTCAACGAACTCGCCGACCGGCACATCCGGGTTGTCGCGGTGCATGAAATAGAGGTCGACATGGTCGGTCTGCAGCCGGTCCAACGACTGGGCGAGCTGCTTGCCGATGACATCGGGATAGCAGAGCGGCGAGTGGGCGCCCTTGGCGATGATCACCGACTGCTCGCGCACGCCGCGATTCCTGAGCCACTGGCCAAGCAGCGTTTCGGTGTAGCCGCCGCCGTAGACGTAGCCGGTGTCGAACAGATTGCCGCCGGCCTCGAAGAAGGCGTCGAGCAGGATTGCGCCCGACGAGAAGGTGCGGAAATCCTCGAAGCCGAGCGCCACCACGGAGGCCGGCTTCGACAGGCCCGGAATCTTGCGCTTGCCGATGGCGGTGCCGCCGGTGCGCAGCGGCCGGCCCGAAAGGGTGTTGGTTCGCTTAGCCGGCTTTTCGATTTCATATTCGAGCCCTACGGCAGCGCGCCATTTGTCGAGCACACGCAGCGTGCCGAGACTGTCGGCCCAGCTCATGCCCGGCCAGGCGAACTCCTGTTTGCCGGCCAGGATCGCCTCGCCGGCGGCGTCGACCTCGAAGGAATAGAGATGGCGGGTTTCGTTGACGCTGATGGTCTCGCGCGTGTCGTCGGCGAGAATTACATCGATCCGGCCAGGGCCGCCATCGCGGTTGCCGCCGCCGGCGAACCAGAAATCCGGCACCTCGATGCGGCCCTTGGTGCCGAGGATGCGCAGGACATTGTCCTGTTTGAGCGAGATGCTGCAGGATACCTCGGCGACGATGCCACCGGGAAAATGCAGCAGCGCCGAGGCCCATTCGTCGACGCCGGACTTGCCGAGATGGGCGGTGCCGACAACCTTGTCCGGCTCGGCAAAGGGTTTTCCAGTCGCAGCCCCGGCAATCAGCCGCACCATCGAGACGGGATAGCCGCCAACATCGAGGATGCCGCCGCCGGCGAGATCGTTGGCGTAGAGCCGGTGCTCGGGCATGAAGCCCGGCATGGCGAAGCCGAAGCTCGACTTCATCAGCCTGACATCGCCGATGACGCCCGACTTGATGAGTTCCACCAGCTTCGCCGTCTGCGGGTGCAGCCGGTACATGAACGCTTCGCCGAGGAAGGTGCCGGCCTTGCGCGCAGCATGGATCATGGCGTCGGCCTCGAAGGCGGTCAGCGCCAGCGGCTTTTCGCACAGCACATGCTTGCCGGCTTCCGCCGCCTTGATTGCCCATTCGGCATGGCCGGGATGCGGGATGGCGATATAGACGGCATCGACCTCGGGGTCGGCGAGCAGCGCGTCGTAACCGTCGAGGATGCGGGCGCCGGGAAACGTCTCGGCCAAGCCTGCCTTGCCGGGATTGCGGGCGCCGAGCGCCACGATCGTGCCGGTGCGCGAGCCTGCCACGCCGCGGGCGAACGCTTTGGCGATGTCGCCGGGCCCAAGTATCCCCCAGCGGATGGGCGCGGTTGCAGTCATGATCATTCTCCTTGCATAGCTGGAAGGTCAGCGCAGCCGCTGGCCGTTTTCATCGAACAGATAGGATTTGCGGATGGACACGGTGATCTCCTGGGTGTCGGGGACCTTTGCCGCGTCGCGCTGGATCACCAGGTCTTCGCCATGGGCGGTCCTGGCATAGATGAAGCTGGTGCCGCCGAGATGCTCGACCACGTCGATGCCGACAGTGAGGTCGGCGTCGCCTTCGCCGCCATTGCCGAAATGTTCGGGCCGCACGCCGACAATGACCTTGGCTCCTGTTTGCGGCACGGCGCCGGTCAATGGTTGCATAATGCGGGTCTTTTCCTCGCCCACCAGCTCGACGGTGACGCTGCTCGTGTTGCGCCCGACGACGCGGCCCTTGATGAAATTCATCTTCGGCGAGCCGACAAAGCCGGCGACGAACTGGTTGTCGGGATTGTCGTAGAGATCGAGCGGCCGGCCGATCTGCTCGACATGGCCACCGCGCAGCACGACGATCCGGTCGGCCAGCGTCATCGCCTCGGTCTGGTCGTGGGTGACATAGATCATCGTTGTGCCGAGTTCCTTGTGCAGGCGCGAGATCTCGACCCGCATCTGGACGCGCAGCTCGGCGTCGAGATTGCTCAACGGCTCGTCGAACAGGAAGACTTGCGGCTCGCGCACGATGGCGCGGCCAATGGCGACGCGCTGGCGCTGGCCGCCGGACAATTGCCTGGGCCGCCGCGCCATCAACTCTGTGATGCGCAGGATTTCGGAGGCCCGCTTCACCCGCCGCTCGGTGTCCTCCTTGGGGTTGCCGGTCATCCTGAGGCCAAAGCTCAGGTTCTGCTCCACGCTCATGTGCGGGTAGAGCGCGTAGGACTGGAACACCATGGCGATGCCGCGCTCGGCCGGCTCGACATCGTTCATCACCTTGCCGCCAATGGCGATCTCGCCGCCGCTGATATCCTCCAGCCCGGCGATCATCCTGAGCAGCGTCGATTTTCCACAACCCGACGGGCCGACAAAGACGACGAACTCGCCATCGGCGATATCGATGTTGGCGCCATGGATGATCTCATAGACGCCGAAGCGTTTTACGACATTGGTGAGGGTGACTGCCGCCATATCGCTGTTGTCCCTACTTGACGGCGCCGGCGGCGATGCCGGCGATGAAATGGCGCTGCAGCAGAACGAAGACGACCAGCATCGGTACGGTCAACATGACGGCGCCGGCCATGATGCCGCCCCATGAGACCTTGGTCAGGCCGATAAGCGTGCCGAGCGCCACAGGGGCCGTCATCGCGCCGGGCTGGCTGTTGATCAAAAGCGGCCAGAGATAATTGTTCCACGAGGCGAGGAACAGGATGATGGCGAGCGCCGCCAGCATCGGCCGCGCCAGCGGCAAAGCGACGAACAGGAAGATACGCCATTCCTTGACGCCCTCGACACGTGCCGCGTCGAAAAGGTCGGCCGGCATCATCGAGAAAGCCTGGCGCATGAACAGCACGCCCAGCGAATTGAACAAGGGTGGCACGATCAGCGCAATCCAGGTGTTGGCGAGCTGGAAGTCGCGCGCCACCATGATGAATTGCGGGATCAGCACCACCGCATAGGGCAGCGTGATGGTGCCGAGGATGATCGCCACCACCGCGCCCTTGCCGAAGAACTGATAGCGGGCGAGCGCCCAGCCGGCCATCGAGGTCAGCAGCACCGAGAAGAAGGTGTAGGTCACCGCCACCGCCACCGAAATGCCGATGGCGCCGACGAAATTGGTGTCACGCTGCAGATTGTTGAAATTGTCGACGAAATTGCCGTGCGGCAGAAGCTCGATGCCGGGGCTGAAAATGCCGTTGTCGGGCATGGTCGAAAACACCACCATCATCCACAGCGGAAACAGCCAGATCACCGCCAGCGGCGTCAGGACCAGATGCAGCAGGACGCTGCGGCCGAGCCGGCGTTGCGACAGCGAACTCATTTCGGCTCTCTTGTCAGCCACAGCTGCACCAGCGTGATGGCGATTGCCAAGCCCGCCATGGTGTAGGCGACGGCCGAGGCATAGCCGAAATTGAGCGAACGGAAGCCCTGGCGGTAAAGCAAGAGGCCGAGCGTCTCGGTGCCGCCGCCGGGACCGCCGCGCTCGGTGATCAGGAACGGTTCGGTGAAAAGCTGCATGGTGCCGATGATCGACAGCACGGCGCAAAACACGATGACCGGCTTGAGCAGCGGCAGCGTTATGTAGAAGAACTGCTTGAGCTTGCTGACGCGGTCGAGCGTCGCCGCCTCATAGACATCCTCGGGGATCGACTGCAGGCCGGCGAGCAGGATGATGGCGTTGTAGCCGGCCCAGCGCCAGGTCACCGCGATCATGATCAGCGCCATGGCCGGTGTGACGTTGGAGAACCAGTCGATCTTGGACAGGCCGACGCCGGCGAGCAATTTGTTGATGATGCCGAAATCGAGATTGAACATCAGCCGGAACACGGCGGAATAGGCGACCTCGCCGACCACCACCGGAGCGAAGAAGGCGAAGCGGTAGAGGCCACGTGCTTTCAGCAGCGGCGAGTTCAGCAGCACCGCCATGACGATCGCCAGCGAGATCATCACCGGCACCTGGATCACGAGGATGAGCAGCGTGTTCTTCAGCGCGTTGAAGAAAGCGGGGTCGCCGATCAGGCGGCCCCAGTTGAACGTCGGCGCAAAGCGCCAGGGCACCGTGCGCGTCGCCTGGAAGGAAATCATGAACGAGGAGATGATCGGCCACACCCAGAAGATGGCGAAGATCAGGAGGTAGGGCGTGAGGAAGCGATAGGCCGTGGCGTTCTGGTAGCGCATAGTTCCTCCTCCTTCCTCTTTCCCGGCTGATATCCGGCGTGTTGTTAGCCGGCGTCAATTATTAAGGCTTGGCGCCGCCCCTCATCCCCCTGCCGGGACCTTCTCCCCGTATAGTGACGGGGAGAAGGGGCTTGTTGGGACGCCGCCGGCGATTGGCGAAGTGTTGGGCGAGAGCGTCCCCCTCTCCGTCACTATACGGGGAGAGGATGCCGGCAGGCAGGTGAGGGGCAGCGCCAACGGTCCGGCAAATTGCCCTATATCTGGCCCGCCATAATCACCGCCTTGGTCACTTGATCGGCAGTCCCGTCGCCGAAGCGATCTGGCTGGCGGCGTCGTCGAGGGCGGCCATGGCATCGGGATAGCCGCCGCCGAGATATTTGGTCTGCACGGCGCGCATGATGATTTCGGCGTCGCTCTGGAACGGCGTGCCGCGGCTCGGCACCACCTTGGGCAGCGTGGCGAGAATGTCCTTCCACACTGCCTGGCCGCCCCAATAGGGCAGGCCCTGCGAGACGTAGGGGTCGTCGAGGGCCGAGATCAGTGACGGCACCAGGCCGAAATCCCTGAGCATGGTGATCTGGCCTTCATTGGTCTCGAGCGTGTATTTCAGATAGGCGTAGGCGGCCTCCTTGTTCTTCGAGGCTGAGGTGATGGCGAGCGACGAGCCTCCGAGATTGGCGGCGCGCGGGCCGTCGGCGGTCAGGCTCGGCATCAGATAGACACCCCATTTGCCGTTTTCGCCGGCGGATTCGGTGCGGATGGTGCCCTCATACCAGCCGCCATAGACCTGGGTGGCGACGGTGCCGGCGGTGTTGTTGGTGATCTTGGTGCCCCAGTCGGCCGACGAGATGATGCCGGCGTCCTTCATGTCCTTGATCTTGGCCAGCGTGTCGACGCATTTCGGCTGGTTGACGGTGATCGACTGCCCATCGGCGGCGAAATAGCCGCAGCCCTGTTCGTTGGAAATCATGCGGAAGAATTCGGTGTCGCCGTTGAAATCGGCATTGGTCATGGTGACGCCGGGATTGGCGGCCTGGACCTTCTTGCCGGCGGCGATGAAATCGTCCCAGGTCTTGATCGAGGCCGGATCGACGCCGGCCTTCTCGTAGAAGTCGCGGCGGTAGAAGGCGGCGACTGGGCCGGAATCCCACGGCATGGCATAGGCCTTGTCGCCGACCTCCAATTCGGTGCGCTTGAAATCCGGGAATTTCTTCTGGTCGTCGGCGGTGTAGCCCAGCGTGTGCAAATCGACGAAGCAATCGGGGAACTGGCTCCAGTAGTTCTCGGCCTCGCCGTTTTCGATCGAGACGATATCGGGCAGGCCGACGCCGCCGGCCGCACAGCCGGCGATCGACTTGTCATAGGTCGGCTGGTTGCCGAGATCCTGAACGGTGACCTTGACGTCGGGATGCTGTTTGTTGAAGCCGGCCACCGTCGCCTTCAGCGACGAAGCGGCGATATTCCAGCTCCAGATCGTGATTTCGCCGGACTGCGCCAAAGCCGGGGTTGAGCCCAGGCCAAGCGCCAGCGCGGCACAGATCAGTGTCGTGCGCATTGAAATCCTCCCATTTCATTTGCTCTCTCTTCGCGAGCATGGCTAGACTAGGCGGCGCGGAAGGCTTGTCCCTGACAACGGGAATAAAAGATGGGCGGAAAGTAAGATGCCGGAACGGCCGTTTTACCAGCCTGGCGCCAGCAGCGTCGAAGGCCTGCCGATGGCTTTGCAGATGTTTCACAACCATCCGCTGGTGATGCTGAAGCCGCACTGGCATGCCCAGGTCGAGGTCAATTTCATCGTCCGCGGCAGCGTGCATTACCGCATGAACGAGCACGAGATCTCGCTGTCGGCCGGCGACATGTGCCTGTTCTGGGGCGGGCTGCCGCACCAGATGGACGATCTCTCCGACGACGCCATCTATGCCGGCGCGCATCTGCCGCTGGTGCATTTCTTCCGCCTGCATCTGCCGACGGATGTCCGCCACAGGCTGATGACCGGCGCCACGCTGGTGACATCGGCGACCGACCAGGCCGACCATCACAATTTCGAGCGCTGGAACCGCTATTTCCGCTCGGGCGATGCGGCGATAACCGAGCACGCCGTGAACGAGCTGCTGCTGCGGTTGGAGCGGGTGCGCTTCGAGCCCTACCGGCTGGTGCCGGAAACCGCCATCGGCCAGGAACCCGGCGGCCCGTTCGACCAGCAATCGTTGCGCAATGTCGGTCGCATGTGCGACTTCATCGCCGAGAATTTCCTCTACGACATAGACTGCGTCGACATCGCGGCGGCGGCCGACATCCATCCCAAATACGCCATGAGCATTTTCAAGAAATCGACCGGCATGACGCTCAACGAATATATGAATCTGCTGCGGCTGAGCTACGCGCAGGCGCTGCTGATGCATGAAGACGCCAATGTGCTGCGCGTCGCCATGGATTCAGGCTTCGGCTCGCTCAGCGCCTTCAACAAATCCTTCCGCAAGCTGGCAGGGATGTCGCCCTCGGATTTTCGCCGGGGTGCGGTGGGCCGATAGGTTCAACGGTCATCTTGATCAACCCGCAGCCGTTCCGGGTGGAAACATGTGCAAGGCTAATCGCGACCGCCTTTGTCGGATGCGATCATCAACTTGGAGAAAGTTGTCAGCGACTTGGCGTTTCATGAGCGCCTTCCCCCACTCCGTCGCTGCTTCGCTCGACGGAGTGGGGTCGACCTGGCTCTGGCGTTGTCATTTCAAGCCGGGACCGGTGCCCTCCGCCCGAGGAAACCCGACAATTACCGCCAGCCCAGGCCGGCGATCCTCCAGCGCAATCGTTGCACCATGCAGGTCGGCGATGGCCCGCACAAGGCTGAGGCCCAGGCCGCTGCCGGGCGTGGTGCGGCTGGAGTCCAGCCGGTAGAGCCGCTGGAACACTTTTTCGCGCTCCTGCGCCGGGATGCCGGGGCCATTGTCGGCGACCTCAGCCAGAATGCGGTCGCCTTGCCGCCGCACCGATAGAAGGATTGCCGTGCCATCGGGGCAATGCCGCAGCGCGTTCTCAACCAGATTGGCAAACAATTGCGTCAGCAGGTCGCGGTCGCCGTGGACCAGGCATGGGGTGCCGTGGACGATCGTGGCCGACAGCGACTTGCCGTCATCCTCGGCGACACCGGCGTAGATTTCGGCAATGGCATCGATGACGCCGGTGAGGTCGAGATCGACAAAGCGCGACTTGCGGGCGCCGGCCTCGATCTGGGCAATACGCAACAGCGCATCGAAAGTATCGTTGATCTGCAGGCTTTCCCCACGTGCCTCCGCCAGCTCATCGGCAACGGCCTCACCCCGCGCGGTCCTGTCGGCCGCAGCTTCCAAAATCATCTGCAGCCGGTTGAGCGGCGTCTTCAGATCATGCGCGATGTCGGCGCTGACCTGGCGCATGCCGTCCACCAGCGCCGCCAGCCGCTCCAGCGCGGCGTTGACCTGGCGCGAGACGCCGTCAATGTCGTCGCCATTGCCGAGCAGTGGAATGCGGGCGTCGAGCCGGCCGTTGGAGACATCGTCCATGGTGGTGGCAATGCCGTCGAGGCGACGCTGCACACGCGACGCCAGCAAGGCGCCGCCAGCCACCGCCAGCCCTGAAATGATCAGGGTGGCCCAGCCGAAGCTCATCAAAACGATGCGTTCCAGCTCCTCGGTTTCGGAGAGCGAGAAGGCAATTGTCAGGCTGTTGGGCCCGACCGAACCGGTCCAGGCGCGGTACATAGTGTCCGGCGCAACGCCTGGCAGGGAAGCGGCAAAATCCGAAAAGCCATCGGGAAGGTCGGCGGCGGTGAAATTCCCGGCCAGGCGATTGCCGGCGGGATCGGTGAGCGAGAACAGCTGTTCCTTGCTCGGGCTGAGCGCGGCGTGGCTGTCGACTGCCGAAACCAGATCCTCCCGGTCGTTTCCGGCATAGGTCACCGCCACGACCGAATAGGTCTCCTTGACCGACTGGTCGAGCTGCTCGGAAAGATCCGCGCTCATCAGCTGGTAGACGATGGCGCCTGACAGGATGAAGGCGAGCACGAACAGCAAGGCGAAGGTCAGGGCCAGCCGAAACGGCGTGCTGCGCAGCAGGCGAGAGCCTGTCTCAGTCATAGTGCGTTTCAGTCATGGCAAGCTTCAGTCATGGCAAGTTTCTGTCATGCCGCGCCTCAGTCGTGAACACTGTAGCCAGTGTTGCGCACGGTGTGGATCAACGCGGTTTCGAACGGCCTGTCGATCTTGGCGCGCAGCCGGCTGATATGGGTTTCGACGACGCTGGTCTTGGGGTCGAAGTGAAAATCCCAGACCCGTTCCAGAAGCATGGTGCGGGTGATGACGCGGCCCTCGCCGCGCATCAGCACTTCGAGCAGGCTGAATTCGCGCGGCTGCAGGTCGATCGCCTGGCCCTGCCTGGTGACGCGGCGCTGGATCAGGTCCATTTCGAGGTCTGCGATGCGCAGCGTCGTCTTCAGCTCCTGCACCGCAGGGCGACGGCCGAGCGCGTTGATGCGGGCGAGCAGTTCGGAAAAGGCGAATGGCTTGACGAGATAGTCGTCGCCGCCTGCCTCGAGCCCTTCAACCCTGTCGTCGACGCCGCCGACCGAGGTCAGAAAGATCGCCGGCGTGCGCACGCCCGCCGCCCGCACTGCCTTGATCATCGACAGGCCGTCGAGGCCGGGCAGCATGCGGTCGACGACGATCACGTCATAGGCGTCGCGTGTCGCGGCAAACAGCGCGTCATGCCCGTCGCGCAGCAGATCGCAGACATGCCCGGCTTCGCTCAGGCCCTTGACGACATGGTCGGCGGTGCGTGGGTCGTCCTCGACAAGGAGAAGTCGCATCGTTGTTCCGATCGTTGGCGATTGAGCAGTTCCCGGCTCTCGAACCTTATCCGGTTGCGACAACAGGTCGACCACCAAGCACCCAGCCTTGCGGCTTTTTCTTGGCGGCAGATCGCTCCGCTCAGCAGGTTGCTCAAAGGGACATTGACACTCGAAAGCTGCGCTCTAGCGTGCGACACATCCGGTTACGCAATCATTAGGCTAATCGAGTCAGGGGACAAGAAATGACGACGATTGCCGATGTCGCGCGCCATGCCGGAGTGTCGGTCGCAACCGTCTCGCATGTGATGAACCGCACGCGCCATGTCGAGCCGGAGACGGCCGAGCGCGTGCATTCGGCCATCGCCGCCTTGCGCTACAGTCCGAACACGCTGGCGCGCAGCCTGAGGCGCGGCGAGACCAAGACCATCGGCCTGCTGCTGCCGGACAATTCCAATCCGTTCTTCGCCGGCGTGGCACGCCAGATCGAGGATGCCGGCTTCCTTGCCGGCTATACGGTGATCCTGTGCAACTCCGACGGCAGCGCCGAGAAGGAGGAGCGCTACCTCCAGGTGCTGATGGCCAAGCAGATCGACGGGCTGATCTTTGCCGGCTCGTCCGATCATGCGCGGGTGTTCTCCAGCCTTCTGCCCGGCGTCCCGGCGGTGCTGATCGACCGCGAGATCCATTCGGTCAATGTCGATTCCGTGCTGGTCGATCACGATTATGGCGGCTATCTCGCCGGCCGCTATCTGGCCGGGCTCGGTCACGAGAAGATCGGCGTCATCGGCGGCCCGCGCGATTCCAGCTCCAGCCCCGCCCGCCTGCGCGGCTTCGCCAGGGCGCTGCAGGAAGCCGGCCTCGACCTGCCGCCGGCCTCGGTGGTGGATTCCGACTACCACTTCGCCGGCGGCCGCATGGCGATGGAGCGGCTGATGGCGCAGGCGCCGGGGATCACGGCGCTGTTTGCCTGCAACGATCTGATGGCCATGGGCGCGCTGACAGTGCTGCGCGGGCGCGGATTGCGGGTCCCCGGCGACATGTCGATGATCGGCTTCGACGACATCCCCTATGCCGTCACCACCTGGCCGCCGCTGACGACGATCGCACAGCCGGTCGAGAAGATCGGCACCCGCGCCGTCAGCCTGCTGCTCGAGCGGGTTGCCGAGCCTGCGGCGCATTCGCGCCGCGAAGTGCTCACCCCGGTGCTCGTCGAACGGGAGAGCTGCGCGCCGTTGAGCGGCTGAAGTCCCTCAGGCGGCGGCCGGCTGCAGCGCTGCCCTGAGCAGCATGCCGAAGAGGTCGCGCGGCTCGTCGGGATCGGCGAGCAGGTCGAGCTCCTCGTAGAGGCCGGTGGCCTGAAGCTGGTCTCTGACATAGCGCAGCGCGGAAAAATCCTCGGTGGCGAAGCCGACGGAATCGAACAAGGTGATCTGTTCCGCCGTCTTGCGGCCTTCCGCCTTGCCGGTCATCACCTGCCACAACTCGGTCACCGGATGGTCGGCGTGGAGCTGCTGGATTTCGCCCTCGATGCGCGTCTGCGGCGAGAACTCGACGAAGATGTCGGAGCGCAAAAGGATGTCGCGGTGCAGTTCCGTCTTGCCGGGGCAGTCGCCGCCGACCGCGTTGATGTGCACGCCGGAACCGACCATGTTGTCGGTCAGAATGGTGGCGGACAGCTTGTCGGCGGTCACCGTGGTGATGATGTCGACGCCTTCCACAGCATCCTGGCCGGTCGCGCAGATGGTGATGTCAAAGCCTTTGCCGGCGAGGTTGCGGGCGCATTTCTCGGAAGCCGAGCGGTCGATATCATAGAGCCGCAGCCGGTCGATGCCGAGCAGCGCTTTGAAGGCGACAGCCTGGAATTCGGACTGGGCGCCATTGCCGATGATGGCCATCGAGCGCGCGCCTTTCGGCGCCAGATATTTGGCCGCGACAGCGGAGGTCGCCGCGGTGCGCAGCGCCGTCAGGATCGTCATTTCGGTGAGCAGCATCGGATAGCCGGAGCCGACATCGGCGAGCACGCCGAAGGCGGTGACGGTCTGGCGCCCCTCGCGCATGTTCTTGGGATGGCCGTTGACATATTTGAAGCCGTATAGCCGGCCGTCGCTGGTCGGCATCAGTTCGATGACGCCGTCATGGCTGTGCGAGGCGATGCGCGGCGTCTTGTCGAACAGCTCCCAGCGGCGAAAATCCTCCTCGATATAGGCGGCGAGTTCGGTGAGGAACCGCTCGACGCCGATGGTCAGCACCAGCTTCATCATGCGGTCGACGCTGACGAAGGGGACGATGGCAAGGCGGGAAGGCTGGGTCATGCAATGCTTCCGGAATGGCTGCGGGTCGGGCGGTCCATGATGCGCCGGCCCATCAGGCTGGCGGCGAGGTCGACAATCAGCGTGGCGGTGCGGCCGCGCTCGTCGAGGAACGGGTTGAGCTCGACCAGATCAAGGCTGGAGACCAGGCCGCTGTCGGACAGCATCTCCATCACCAGGTGCGCCTCGCGGAAGGTGGCGCCGCCGGGCACGGTGGTGCCGACGGCCGGCGCGATGGAGGGGTCGAGGAAGTCGACGTCGAGGCTGACATGCAGCAGGCCGTTTTCCTTTTCGACGATGGCCAGGAAGGCGCGCAGCAAAGGTGCGACGCCGTGCTCGTCAATGGTGCGCATGTCGTGCACGGTAACCCCCGCTTCGCTCAGCGCCCGGCGCTCCGCCGGATCGACGCTGCGCAGGCCCATGACGCAGATGTGGGCAGGGTCGACGGCGACAGGCAGGTCCGGGAAATAACCGTTGAAGCCCGGCCGGCCGCTGGCATAGGCGAGCGGCACGCCGTGCAGATTGCCGCTGACGGTGGTATCGAGCGTGTGGAAATCGGGATGTGCGTCGAGCCACAGCACGAAGAGCGGCCGGCCGCGTTCGGCGGCGCGGCGGGCTATGCCCGACACCGTGCCGGCCGATATCGCGTGGTCGCCGCCAAGGAAGATCGGCATGGCGTTCCGCGAAGCCGCATAGGCGGTCTCGGCTATCGCCGCCGTCCAGGCGGAAATCTCCGGTAGGGCCTTCAGCGCGAGATTGCCATGGACGATTGCGCGCACGGCGGCCGGTTGCACCGCGCCCCAGTCCTCGACCTCGTGGCCAAGTTCCGACAGCACCGAGACAAGCCCGGCCGTGCGCAGCGCGCTTGGCCCCATCTCGCATCCCATCCTGCCGGCGCCGTCCTGCACCGGCGCGCCAACGATCCTGCAGCGCATGTTTCTTGTTGTCCTTGTAAATTGATTGGGCGGTTGATGCGTGGAATGAACCATCCCGGCCCGGCAGTATGAACAGGCGAAATTGGCATTTCGAGAAGAATGATTTATCAATCCGATAAGTCAGTTTGGTCAAAGTGGATAGAATCATGGACTTGCTCGACGAAAGGCTGGTCACGCTGCTCAGGCATGATGCCCGGCGCAGCATCTCCGATCTCGCGGTCGATCTCGGGGTGTCGCGCGCCACGGTCAGGGCGCGCATGGAGCGGCTGGAAAAAACGGGCGAGATCATCGGCTACACGGTGGTGCTGCGCGCCGACGCGGTCGACCAGCGGATACGCGGCGTGATGATGATCGAGATCGAGGGCCATGCCGCCGACCGCGTGGTCCGGGCGCTCGGCGGCCTCGCCGAGGTTTCGACCATTCACACCACCAATGGCCGCTGGGACCTGGTGGTCGAACTCGGAACGGCGTCGCTCACCGATTTCGACGCGGTGCTTAGGCGGATACGGCTCATCCCGGGGATAACCGGCAGCGAGACAAGTCTGCTGCTGGCGACGCCGCGCACCACAAGGGCAAGGTTGGCGTAGCCGTCGTTCCGGCCGGCGTGTTCACGCAAAGCTTTGTGACGGATCTGGCGAATGGGTCGCCTGCCTGCGAAATCTCATTGAGGGCGGAGCTATCCTCCACGTGACGGAGGAAGCCGGCATGACGCGAGATTGCACCAGCTTGAACGGTGCAAGGACCGGATGCTTGCCACAGGCCAAGGCTGATGGCAGGATAAAAGGCCGCAACGTGCGGCCTCTGGCGGCCGTTGTGTTTCGATGGATTATGAAGCATTTTCCCAAGGTGCGGGTTCTCCTCACAATGTGCGGCAGCCTCGTTTCGCCTTGGTCGCCCTTGATTTTTCGCAATGTGCGCTTTGCCTGCCTCAGGCGGCAGGGCATTTAGTTCCACGGGGTCAAGCCTCATGACAGAGATTTGTGCTCGGGCCGTCTATCGTCGGCGAAGACAAGGCATGGCGCCACAATCAGCGCCCCTGGCATTCGTGACCTGGTGAAGAATGCCGTTGCGTACCTCTCGCCCCCATGTTTCAAAACAGGTCGATAGACCCGTGAGAATGGTTTCGAAGCCTGCGGGGTTGCCCACGGTCCGGCGAGAATTCTAAAAGACGTTCACAATGACACAGCACGCAAAAGACGCACGAATTCTCATGT
Source organism: Mesorhizobium sp. C372A (assembly GCF_030323245.1). Taxonomy (NCBI): domain Bacteria; kingdom Pseudomonadati; phylum Pseudomonadota; class Alphaproteobacteria; order Hyphomicrobiales; family Phyllobacteriaceae; genus Mesorhizobium; species Mesorhizobium sp. C372A. The sequence goes on from NZ_CP100475.1 coordinate 1,697,125, forward strand.
ACAGCCACGACACGTTCGGGCTCGGCCATCTGCAGCGCTGCCGAACGATCGCGCATTCGCTGGTCGGGGATTTCCGCGGACTTCAGGTGCTAATCATTTCGGGCGCCACCATCGCCGGCGCCTTCGACTACCGCGCCCGCGTCGACTTCGTGAAGATCCCCAGCGTCATCAAGCTGCGAAACGGCGAATACACCTCGCTGGAAAAGGACATCGATCTGCACGAGACGCTAAGGATGCGGCAGTCGATTATCCGCCACACGGCCGAGAGCTTCCGGCCGGATATCTTCATCGTCGACAAGGAACCGCTGGGGCTGCGCGGAGAGATCGAGGATACGCTGTCCTACCTCAAGACGCGGGGCACCACGCTCGTGCTTGGCCTGCGCGAGGTGATGGACGCGCCGCATTTGCTCGAAGCGGAGTGGGCACGCAGGGATGTGATGCGCAAGATCGGCCTGTTCTACGACAAGGTCTGGGTCTATGGCCCGCCGGATTTCTACGATCCGCTGACCGGCCTGGAGGTGCCGCCGGCGGTCAGGGCAAAGATGAAGTTCGTCGGTTTCCTGCAACGGAGCCTGCAGCAGAACCAGTTGCCCGGCCACCGGCCCGAGGGCGACTATATCCTGGTTACCACCGGTGGCGGCGGTGACGGCGCCGACCTGATCCACAACGTCATCGAGGCCTATCAGCAGGATCCGCTATTGCAGCACCGGGCGCTGATCGTCCTTGGGCCCTACATGCCGGCGCGCAAGCGCAACAAGCTGGTCAGGAAAGGGGCCAAGATCCCCTACGTCAAGATCATCGAATTCGACAACCGCATGGAAGAGCTGATTGCCGGCGCCAAGGCGGTGGTGGCGATGGGCGGCTACAACACCTATTGCGAGATACTGTCTTTCGACAAGCCGGCGCTGATCGTGCCGCGCGTCACGCCGCGCGAGGAACAGCTGATCCGGGCACGGCGCGCAGCCGAACTCGGCCTCATCGAGATGCTTTTGCCTGAGGAAGCCGAGGATGCCCAGCGGTTTGCCGATGCGCTGCAGGTTTTGCCGGGCCGGCCCCGCCCATCGCAGAGCAATGCGCATCTGACGCTGGAAGGGCTGCCTCATATTTCCGAAATCGTCGCGGAACTGCTCGACCGGCGGGCCGGCCATCACCTTTCGGTCATTGAAGGCATGAACTGAGTTGCAACACCGCAAGATCGTCGTGGTTCTGAAGGGCTACCCGCGGCTGTCGGAAACCTTCATCGCGCAGGAGCTGCTCGGTCTGGAGCGTGCGGGGTTCGACCTGATACTTTTCGCGCTCAGGCGGCCGACCGACGCAAAACGTCATCCCGTGCATGACGAGATCAAGGCCCCCGTCCATTATCTGCCGGAATATCTGCACAGAGAGCCGCTGCGCGTGGTTCGATCGCTGTTTGCCTGTCTGCCGCGGCCTGGCTTCTGGCGCGCGCTCAAATCGCTCGCTGCCGATATCCGCCGCGACTTTACGCGCAATCGCGCGCGCCGCTTCGGGCAAGCGCTGGTGCTGGCGGCCGAATGGCCGCAAGATGCCGGATGGCTGCATGCCCATTTCGCGCACACGCCGGCATCGGTGACGCGCTATGCCAGCCAGCTTCGTGGCTTGCCCTGGAGCTGCTCAGCCCATGCCAAGGACATCTGGACGTCGGCGGACTGGGATCTGGCCGGCAAGCTTTCCTCGGCGCGCTGGACGGTCACGTGCACGAAAACCGGCTTCGACCATCTGAAAAAACTCGCCAACGGCAGTTCGTCCGTGCATCTGAGCTATCATGGGCTCGACCTTGACCGCTTCGGCAGTTTCGGCGAGGCGCGAAAACAGCGTGACGGCTCGGCGCCGGCCGAACCGGTCATGATCTTGAGTGTCGGACGCGCCGTTGAAAAGAAAGGCTATGATACGTTGCTGGAGGCTCTTGCCCTCTTGCCTGGCGATCTGGCGTGGTGTTTCGAGCATATCGGTGGCGGCGAGGAACTGAAGCGGCTGAAGGCGCTGGCGCAAAGGCTCGGGCTGGAGGGGCGCGTCTCCTGGAAAGGCGCGCTGGCGCAGGAGGAGGTGCTTGAGCACTACCGCAGCGCCGACATCTTCGCTTTGGCCTGCAGGATCACCGCGGACGGCGACCGGGACGGCCTGCCGAATGTTCTGGTGGAGGCGGCCAGCCAGCGGCTTGCCTGCGTGTCGACCGATATTTCCGGCGTGCCGGAGCTTTTATCGTCGGATGAAACCGGGCTGCTGATTCCCTCGGAAAACCCGACTGCCCTGGCACAGGCGCTGGAGCGCCTGATCCGCGATCCCGTCCTGCGCGTCCGCCTCGGCGACGCCGCGGAGCGGCGCGTGCGAAGCAATTTCGATCATGTGGCAGGCATTGGACAGCTCAAGGAACTGTTCGAGCGGGAGTGGCGGGCCGCCGAATGAAGCGGCTGCGCGCTTTCTTCTATGTTCAGCACCTGCTCGGCATCGGCCATCTCGCGCGCGCCAGCCGCATTGCGGCGGCTCTGGTCGATGACGGGTTCGACGTCACCGTCGTGACCGGCGGAGCGCCGATCGCGGGATTTCCGGGATCGGGTGTAAAATCCGTGACCCTGCCGCCTGTCACCTCCGGTGACGAAGGATTTTCCGGACTTGTCGACCTGCAGGGCAAAGCCGTCGACGATGATTTCAAGACGCGGCGCTCAGAGATGCTGCTGCAGGCTTTCCGGGATTACAGGCCCGACATCGTCATTATCGAGGCGTTTCCCTTTGGACGCCGGCAGATGCGTTTCGAACTCTTGCCACTGATCGAGGCCATCGAAGCGACATCGCCCAGACCGCTGCTGGCGGCGTCCGTCCGCGACATCCTTCAGGAGCGCGTGAAGCCGAGCCGAAACGAAGAAACGGTCGATATCGTCAACAGGCATTTCGATCTTGTCATGGTCCATGGCGATCCGGCTTTCGCAACCATCGACAAGACATTTCCGCTGGCTGGGGCGATCAGGGCCGAGGTCGCCTACACCGGGCTCGTTGCCGCGCCGCCGGCGCAAGCGGCCTCAGAGCGCTTCGACGTCCTGGTGTCGGTTGGCGGCGGGGCGGCCGGAAAGAGCCTTGTCAGATCCACCGTCGCGGCGGCGCGAAATGCCGACAACGCCTGGACATGGTGTTTGATCACCGGCCCAAACCTGCCGAAGGACGAGTTTGACGCGATTTCACGCGATGCCTCCCCACGCCTGTCCATCTTCCGGTTCCGCGAGGATTTCGCCAGCCTGTTGACCGGCGCCCGCCTGTCGGTCTCGCAGGCGGGTTACAACACGGTCTGCGATGTCCTGCGCGCGGGGTGTCGCTCCCTGCTCATTCCATTTGCAGCCGGCGGGGAAACCGAGCAGACGCGTCGCGCCCTGATGCTCGAAGAGCTCGGTCTTGCAACGGTGCTGACGGAACAGGACCTGACGCCTGAAGGTCTGGCGCAAGCGATCGAGCAGGCGCTTGCGGGACCGCCGCCAGCCGCGCATCGCCTCGATCTGGAAGGGGCGCGGCGCTCGGCGCAAATCCTGCGCGAGCGCTTCAAACAGTTCCGATCAGCATGAAGCGTGTATAATTTTTTGTCGGCAATTCGCCGGAGAACCTGATCTGCCGCAGCGCCGCCATGGCTTCGAAGGCTGCAAGTGACGCCACGCAGTTGATGTGCGTCGGCTCGCTGAAATAATCGTTCGATTGCAGCAGCACGTTCGTGCCCCGCGGAAGCAGGGCAAGCCAGGCGCTGAGGTCGGCTATGTGTTCGCAGCTCGTATTGACCACCAAGTCGGGCCCGCCGGCGGCATAGTCGAGTGCGTACATATCTGCCGTCAGCGCTTGAAACCGGTCGCCGGCTTGCCGGTTGAGTGTCCGGGCGACCGCGCCGACTTCGGGATCAATGTCGATGCTGTCGATCGCCGCGATGTCGAAGCGGGCGTCGTTGAAAAGCATCGCCGGCAATACGCCGTACCATCCACCCAGAACCCATATGCGCTCGAACCGACCGCCGCAGCTTTCGAAAAGCCTGTCGAGCGCCCACATCTTGCAGGCGACCTGCTTGTGGTTGAAGGCGTTCGCGATATTGGCCTGCGGATGCTTGGCGATGACGCGCGCCAGCCCGGCCACGAGAGGGTGGTCGACATAGGCGGCAATTCCCCGCGTGAGGTCCAGGGCTTGCTCATGCCCATCCATGCCGGCATTGCGTGGTTGCGTGACATCCATCATATTCGTCTTCTATGTTGGGATTTCGGGCGACACAACGCAATCTTGCCTCATGCAAGGCTGTTCGACTTGCGGACGCGATTGTGCCGCAAGCCGTTTCGCCATTGCCCGGAGGAGGCCGATTGCATTTGTCCGGACCATCGGCATCCATCCGCCTGGCGCGCAGCTGCCGCTTCGAGATCGTCGTTGGCGGCGAAGACATGGCCAATACACCATTCGCCAGCAGGTGCCTTTACATTCTGCATCCTTCAAACTGACAATCGCATATGGAAACCAGCCTAGCCCGCTATATCTGGACGCACACCAGGAAGCAGCAGCTCTGGATATTGATGATCGTCGTGCTTTCGATGGTCCCGTATTTCATGTCGTTCGACCTGCCGAAGCTGATCGTCAACGGCCCGATCCAAGGCAAGGGGTTCGAGCAACCGGGCGCGACCCTGCCATTCATGCGGTTGCACTATAATCTGCCGTTCATCGGCGAGGTCCAGTTCTTCTCCGGTTTTCAACTGGACCGCACGTCGACCCTGCTTGCGCTCAGCCTTGTGTTCCTCTTGCTGGTCGTCATCAACGGCTTGTTCAAGCTCTACATCAACACTTACAAGGGCCGGCTCGGCGAACGCATGCTGCGGCGTATTCGTTTCGACCTGGTCGATCGTGTGCTGCGGTTTCCGCCGGTTTACTTCAAGCGGGTGAAATCCGCCGAAGTGGCGACCATGGTGAAGGACGAGGTGGAGCCGCTGGGCGGCTTCATCGGCGATGCCTTCCTGCAGCCGGTGCTGCTCGGCGGCCAGGCGCTGACGGCCATGCTGTTCATCATGGTCCAGAACGTCTGGCTCGGAATGATAGCGGTCGTGATCGTGGCGATCCAGATCGTGCTTATCCCGCGAATGCGGCGGCGGCTGCTCGTGCTGGGGCGCCAGCGGCAGTTGACGGCGCGCGCGCTGTCGGGCCGGGTTGGCGAAATCGTCGACGGCATCGGCGCGGTTCACGTCCACGATACGTCGAATTACGAGCGCGCCGACATAGCAGCCCGGCTCGGGCTCATCTTCAAAATCCGCTTCGATCTTTACCAATGGAAATTCATGGTAAAGTTCCTCAACAATTTTCTCGCGCAGCTCACGCCCTTTCTGTTCTACATGATCGGTGGCTATCTGGTCATCCAGGGGCGGCTGGATGTCGGCCAGCTCGTGGCCGTGATTGGCGCCTACAAGGACTTGCCCGGACCGATGAAGGAACTGATCGACTGGGATCAGGACCGGCAGGATGTCCAGGTCAAATATCAGCAGGTCGTCGAACAGTTCACCGTCGAGAATATCATCGCGCCGGAAATCGGAGCACTGACGATCGACGATCCCGATCCGATGACCAAGCCGCTGTCGGCGATCAGCCTGTCGATAGCCGACGATGGCGGCGCAATGCTCCTCAATCGCATCTCGCTCGAGGTCAAGCCGGGTGAGACGGTGGCGCTGGTCAGCACCGCAACAGGGGGAGCGGAGGCGCTTGCGGAAGCCTTTGCGCGGCTGACCTGGCCGGATAGTGGAAGGATCGTTTCGGGCTCCGATGACTTGCTCGATCTCCCCGAAGCCGTGACCGGCCGGCGCATGTCCTACGCTTCGTCGGATGTTTTCCTGTTCCAGGCAAGCCTGCGCGACAATTTGCTCTACGGGTTGAAGCATGCGCCGCTGACATCGGTGACATATGACGGCGCCGCGGCGGACCAGCACCGTTGGAATATCGACGAGGCGCGCCGGTCGGGCAATCCGGATCTCGATATCCGCAGCGACTGGATCAACTATGCCTCCGCCGGCGCCACCGGCCCGCACGACCTCTTTGAAGCCGTGCGCCGGGTGCTCGACGCGGTTCTTCTGTCGCGCGACATTCTGGATCTAGGCTTGCGCTCTTCGGCCGACCTCAAGCGCCACACGAAGCTTGCCGGGCGGATCGTCGAATTGCGTGCGGCGCTGCGAACCCGGTTGGAGGAAGAAGGCCTGAGCGCGCTGGTGGTTCCTTTTGAACCGGGCGCCTACAACAAGGAAGCGACGATCGGCCAGAACCTGCTCTTCGGCGCTGCGGCCGGCCCCGAACTGGCTCACAAGGCACTGGCGTCCAATCCCTATTTTGCTTCCGTGCTGAAGCAAGCCGGCCTCGACCGCACGCTCTACGAAATGGGCATGGAGATCGCCGAACAGGCGATCGAGCTGTTTGCCGACCTGCCGCCCGAACATCAGTTCTTCCAGCAGCTCGCCTTCATGAGCGCCGAGGAGATACCCGCCTACGAAACCTTGCTGCAACGGCTCAAGAATCGCCCCTACGATGCGGTTTCGGAGAACGACCGCGCCATGATGGTCACCTTAAGCTTTGCCTATATCGAGCCCCGGCATCGCTTCGGCCTGTTGACCGACGAGCTGATGAGCAAGATCATCGCTGCACGCAACCAGTTCTATGAAAACCTGCCGGCCGAGCTGGAGAAAGCTGTCGAACGGTTTGATCCTGCCAAATACATCGCCGCGGCCACCGTCATGGACAACGTCCTGTTCGGGCGTGTCGGCAACAACCATCCCGACGCGCCGGACCGTATTCGCTCCATCGTCTATGATATTCTTGACGAACTGGGACTTTATGCCGAGCTTCTGGATGTCGGCCTGGACTTCAACGTCGGCGCCGCCGGCAGGCGGCTGACCGGCGGACAGCGACAGAAGCTCGATGTTGCCCGCGCCTTGCTCAAGCGTCCCGATTTCCTCATTCTCAATCGGCCGCTGTCAGCGCTCGACCAGCGCGTGCAGGACAAAGTGTTGCGGAATGTGCTCGACGAAGCCAGACGCGACGGCCATTCGCCGGCAATTGTGTGGGTGGTGACGAATCCGGCAATGGCGGCGATGTTCGATCGGGTTGTGGTCTTTGACTCAGGCCAATTGGTGGAAGACGGAACACACGAGACACTCTTGGCGGGAAACGGTATCTTCAAGGAACTTGTGTCATAGTCTGGCAAACGCGAATTCAGGAAGGTTTGCGACAATGCTGCTCAAGGATGAAGTTGGAATGCTGCAACGCGTTCCCTTGTTCTCTGGCATCGAGCCGACAAAGCTCAAGCTGCTCGCGTTCACGTCCGATCGCGTGAACTACAGTGCCGGCCAGATTCTTTTCCGGCAGGGCGACGAGGCAGACGCGGCCTATGTCATCCTTTCGGGCAGCGCGGATATTCTGGTCGATTCCGACAATGGGCCGATCAAAGTTGCTGAATTGCTGCCAAATTCGATCGTTGGCGAGATTGCCATATTGTGCAACAGCTCCCGTACTGCCACCGTCAAAGCGGCAAGTGAGCTGGAGGCCTTGAGAATCCGCAAGGACCATTTCCTGAGGCTTATGAAGGAGTTTCCCGAAATGACCATCGAGATATTGCGGGTTCTTGCCGATAGGCTAAGCAGTACGACCGCGGACCTGATCGACGCACGAACGGCCGAGAGCGATTCACAGTTGCACTGAAGCGGCGAGCCGCTCTGTTTCTTTGTTTTGATGCAGTTTCCGGAACCGTGTCACACCTTTCCTGGAACGACTCTGGCAGCAGTTGGTTGGCTACGATGGGCGAAAGGGTGCATGGACGACGATTTCTTCCTTGTCAGGTTTTGGGGCGTGCGCGGCAGCATTGCGGTGTCGGGGCCAGAATTTGCTCGCTATGGCGGCAACACGATCTGCATCGAGATGCAATGCGGCAAGCATACGCTTCTGTTCGACGCGGGCTCCGGCTTGCGGCCTGCCGGCAGGACGCTTCGGGCGGCGGGCGTCACCGATTTCGACCTGTTTTTCACCCATTGCCACTACGACCACGTCATCGGGCTGCCGGCTTTCAAGCCTATTTATGAACGAGGCATCAAAGTTACGCTTTGGTCCGGGCATCTGGCTGGACGCATGACGACGCGGCAGATGGTCGATGAATTCATTCGGCCGCCATGGTTTCCGGTGACACTCGGTGTCTGCAAGGCGAGCCTCGACTGCCGCGATTTCGCATCCGGAGACGTGCTTCGGCCGCGCGAAGGAGTTGTTGTGCGGACCGGTAGTCTTACCCATCCGGGCGGCTGCATCGGCTACCGGGTCGAATGGGGGGGCCGCGTCGTGGCGGTCATCACAGACACCGAGCACGAGCCGGGCAAACTCGATCCGGCGGTGCTCGGCCTGATCGAGAATGCCGACCTCGTCATTTACGATTGCACCTACACCGAGGAGGAAATGGAGCGCTACCGCGGCAACGGGCACTCGACATGGCAACAGGGCGTCAAGCTCTGCGAGGCGGCCGGCGCGCGCGGGCTTGCGCTGTTTCACCACGATCCGGCACGCACCGACGATGAGCTGGACGAGATGGAGAAACTGGCCAAAGACAGATTTGCCGGCGCTTTTGCGGCGCGGGATGGCCAGACGCTCACATTTCCAGTCTTGCACAAAAAGCGCTGAGCTATTTTCCGGCGCTGCGTTCTGTCAGTGTGCTGATCGGAAGCCATGCGCAGCCTTCTGCCCGCGCGGTGATCGTGAACAGCCGTTCGAGGAAAAGCCAGGCCGATTCATCATGGACGAGATGGTGGGTGAGCAGGCCGACCGGTTCGCCGCCGCCGAATGCACGCTGCAATTGCGCGACGATGGCCTGAACCAACAGACCATGATCGCGGCAGCCGCGCGTGCCATGCCAATCCATGATGTCGACATTGCTGTTGATGACCGCCAGGGAAGCCGGCCTTGGCGGCCCGAACACCGACAATGCCGCAAATCCTATCGATCGGAGGTCGGGTACCAGGCCGGCGTCGATCCGGTTCCAGGGCGGCACCAGCATAGGAACCGCACGTGCGCCGTGCAGGCCGCTTACACGCGACAGCCCGCCGGCCAGCTCATCCAGCACCACCTCGCGTGGCCGATGCGCGCCAAGCTCCTGCTTTTTTTGACCCTCGGGCGCATGATTTCGGTGCGCCCAGCCATGAATGGCGACCGTGGCATGCGGCGCCGCGTCAAGCCGGACGACAAGCGTCCCGTCGGTCCGGGCCGGAATGACGGCCAGAGTGACCGGCACCCCGAAGTCACCGGTGAGGTCGAGCAACCGATCGAGCGCCGGCGTCGGATCCACGGCGTCATCGTCGCGCAGCCAGAACTCTGCCTTGCGGCCCGCCCGTTGCCGGTGCGCCAGCTCGTCCACCAGGGGCTGCCAAATCGGGTCGGATGTCATGACAACGGGATCATCTTGAGAAGTTCCGCCAGACGGGCCTTTGCAGCACCGAGAGAGCGTTCTTCGAGAACGAAACGTCTGGCCTCTGCAGCCATGATGGTTCTTTCGTCATTGTTGGCCAGAAGCCTTGCAATTGCGGAAGCGAACGCCGCTACATCGCCTGGCGGGGTGAGAAACCCGGTCTGGCCATGCCGCACGACCTCCGGCACGCCGGCAATGTCCTGAGCCACCACCGGAAGGCCGGCGGCCTGTGCTTCAAGATAGGCAATGCCATAGGCCTCGCCGTAACCCGGCCAGACGTAGATTCCCCCGCGATAGAGGACATCCGGCACGGCGACCGGCTCAATAGCGCCAAGCCATTCGATACGGTCGGCGGGCAAGCCGGCGAATTGCGCCTTTACCTCGTCACGGGCAGGTCCGTCCCCGACGACCGACAGCGTCCAGGGGAGATGGCCGATCAACCCGAGCGCCTGCGCCAGCATGCGATAGCTCAAGACCTTGTCGCCCGGGCGCATCATGGCGACGGTCACGAGGCGCGTCGGATAATCCAGTACCGGCATTTCGTGGAATGCCGATGTGTCGATGAAGGGTGAAAGCATACCGAGAGCGGCGTGGGGAACAGCATCCGCCAGCCCCTGGCGATCCCTTTGCGTGAAGCAGATGTTCAGCGCCGCCTGCTCGATGGCTCGCGCCACCAATGCCTGGCTATCGGCCCACGAACCGGCGTTGCGCCGTTCGGAATAGGAGGCTTCGGCCGTCACATAGGGGATGGCAAAGGCCAACGCCAGCTCGGGCCCGATCAGGTCGGGCGCCTTGTAGTAGGGATGATAGGAGAACCAGAGATCGGGCTTGCCGTCACGGTCCCAAAGCCTTGTCAGTCGCGCGGCTTCGTCCCGGGCCTCGATCATGAGCGCATCGAAACTTTTCGGTTCCGGCTGGCGTAGATAGAAGCGCAACTCCGATGCCAGTTCGACGCTATGCCCGCCATGCTGCAGCGCCTGGACCAGCATCCGTGCCATCTGGCGGTCGCCGGAGACAACGGGATGATTGGGCGACTTCAGCGGGGCGTAGAAGGCAATTCGCATCGCGCGATCCTATCATCGCAAAGCCTGCCCAAGTCAATTTCGAGGCATGATCGACTTCACCTTCAAGCGCTGGAATGTGCTATCTGATGCTTATGGAAACAGCTGTCGCGTCCGACCCGTTCGTCGCTTCTTTGCCGGTCTTCGCAAAGTTCGAAAGCGTTGCCGATATCGACAACTATCGGCCTCTCCCCGATGGCTGGGCGCTGGCCACCGCCGACATCGTCGGCTCGACCAAGGCGATCGAAGCCGGGCGCTACAAAACCGTCAATATGGCCGGCGCCAGCGTCATTTCGGCGCTGCTCAATGCACTGGGCCGGCAAGATCTTCCCTTCGTCTTCGGCGGCGACGGCGCGCTCGTGGCGTTTCCCGGCTCGGCGCTGGAGATCGCCCGTAACGCGCTGGCTTCTGTCCAGAGATGGGTGGCGGACGAACTGGACCTGACCTTGCGTGCCGCAATCGTGCCGATAAAGGACATAAGAGCGCAAGGCCTCGACGTTCGCGTGGCGAGGTTCCAGGCCTCCGAAGCAGCCTTCTATGCCATGTTCGCCGGCGGCGGCGGCAGTTGGGCGGAAGCCGAAATGAAAGCCGGGCGCTACCGCGTCGACCCCGCCCCGGCCGGCGCGCGGCCGGATCTGACCGGCCTCTCCTGCCGCTGGAACCCGATCGAAGCCCGGCATGGCGAAATTGTCTCGATCATAGCCGTGCCCGGGGCATCGCGCGACTTGCGTGGTTTCCAGTTTCTGGCTTCCGACATCATCGCCCTTGCCGGCAGGCAGGAGCGCGATGGCCACCCGGTGCCGGTGGACGGTCCGGCCTATAGTCTCTTGCCCGCCGGTCTCGATGTCGAGGCACGGGCCACGGCGCCGCCGGGGCGGCGGTGGCTGGCCAAGCTGTGGGTGATCTTCCTGATGACGCTTACGGCCGTCACCGACAAATTGGGCTGGACGATCGGCGGTTTCGATCCGAAGGTCTACAAGCGCGAGGTGGCCAGCAATTCGGATTTCCGCAAGTTCGACGACGGCTTGAAGATGACCATCGACGTCGACGCGGATGTGTTGCAGCGGATCGAGAACCGGCTGAAACAAGCGGAAGAGGCCGGCATCTGCAACTATGGCCTGCACCGCCAGAAGTCGGCCTTGATGACATGCCTCGTCATCTCGCCGCTGCAGCGCGATCATGTTCACTTCATCGATGGCGCCGCCGGCGGCTATGCAATGGCTGCCGCAAGCCTGAAGGCGAAGGCGCCGGTCTGATGACGGCTTGGGGAATCGATTTTCCGCAATGCGCCGCGGCCATGGTTCTTGGGACCCGGCGAGCCCAACGGTGCCTGAGCCGACCAATTATTTGCGCGATGTCAGGATCGGGATTGCACTTCGCCGGCAGCCTCGCCACATAGTGTTGCAGGTGATTTGTGCGGTCGACGTCTGCTTGCTTCCTGCAAGGACAGTCATTCGGGATATTCTTCGCCGGCTTCTGCCCCCGAAGCCGGCTTCATTGACTTCGAGAATTTTGCGGATCAAAGGAGATGGCTCGTCTTCGACGGGTTTCGAGATAGCATGAGCACAGCGCAAGCAGAAATTTCCAACATTCTCATGGATAAGGTTGCCGATTGGCTGACCCAATCGGCGCTGGCGGGCGACGACCTGGAAACATTGGTCAAGGGTTTTTGTGAACGGCTGGCTGCTGCCGGCCTGCCGCTGAAGCGGGTGCATTTGAGCTTTTCGATGCTGCATCCGCTTTATGACGCGCTCGGTTTCACCTGGATTCGCGGCCAAGGCCTGGAAGTGGAAGGCTTCCGGAGTGAGAACGGCGTCCATTCCGACAGATTCCTAACCAGCCCATACTACCATCTGCTCAGCAACAAGCTCGACCATCTGCGGCGCCGGCTCGACCCGTCGGTGCGGTCGGAGTTTCCTGTTTTCGATGAGCTCAGGCTTATGGGCGTCACCGATTACATGGCTTTCGTCCATCCCTTCAACGGCGATACAAGTCAGGGCATGTTGGGGTCCTGGTCCACCGACAGTGCTTCAGGCTTCAGCGACAGCATGATTTCGGCGCTGCTGCGGATCCAGAACCATCTCGCCATAGCAAGCAAGATGGCGGTGCTCACCAAGCTTGCCGACAACATGATGACCACGTATCTCGGCGGTGACGCCGGCAGGCGCGTGCTGGACGGCCAGATCAAGCGCGGCGAGGGCGACACAATCCGGGCCGCGCTGGTGATGGGCGATATGCGCGGGTCGACAAGGCTCGCCGAAACCTCCGGCCGCGAAGTCTATATCGATACGCTGAACCAGTTTTTCGATGCCATCGCAGCACCATTCAATCGCAAAGGCGGGCAGATCATGAGTTTCCTGGGGGATGGATTCATTGCCGTCTACCCCTGCGAAAGGCACCGCGCGCAGTCAGAGATCGCCTGCCAGGCTGCTCTTGCGGCTGCGCACAAGGCCAGCATGCGCATGATGGAGCTCAATCTGCGCAGAAAAGAGCAAGGACTGGGCGACATAAAATTTGGTATCGGCCTGCATGTCGGCAATGTGATGTTCGGCAATGTCGGGCTTACCGACCGACTCACATTCTCGGTCTTCGGCTCGGCTGTAAACGAGGTCCAGCGTCTCCAGACCCTGACCAAGAAATATCCGCACAGCGTTCTCGCCAGCAAGGACTTCGCCGGCTATTGCGGGGCCAACAGTTGGCTGACGCTCGGCGAGGAGGAACTGGCGGGCAGCAAGCAGAAGCTGACGGTGCTTTCACCCGATCTGTCGGGTGCTCTCGCACTCGATGAAGACGCTGCGCTGCAGCCGTTTCACGATCGGATATCGGACGCCGAGCAGGTCATGCTGCTTCATCGCGATGCCGCGCGGCTGTCGGCGGGCGACCGGAGGAAGCTCCAGTAGTCACCACCATCCGATCTGGACGCCCTGGTATGCTGTCCGGCCGCCGGTCGCCGGGGAATTCGTTTCGAATCCAAGTTGCTCTGCGCTGACAATGCGCTAGTCTTGCTTTTTTGGGGCCGGTCGGGAGGCGCCAGATTGGGGCTGGTGTGGGAATGGATGCAGGCGTTGATCTGCTGCGGATCGAGGATGTTGGCATCTCTTTTGCCATTGTCGGGGGACCGTTGCATGCCGTCAGGCGGGCAAATCTTCGCGTCCTGCCCGGCAAGGTCACCGCACTTGTCGGTGAGTCCGGTTCCGGAAAATCGGTTCTCAGCCAGGCCGTGATGGGCATCTTGCCGAACACGGCCCATGTTCGCGGCCGTATCCTGTTTTCCGATCCCAAAAAGCCCGGCACGACGCAGGATATCCTGCAGATGCCGCGCGACGGACCCGAAATCCGGGCGTTGAGAGGCAGCCGCATCGGCAAGATCTTTCAGGAGCCGATGACATCGCTGTCGCCGCTGCACACGATCGGCAACCAGGTCAGCGAATCCCTGCAGATTCATACGCACATGGATCGGACGGAGCGCAAGGCACGGACCGAGGAAATGCTCGGCCTCGTCGGGTTCCCCAATCCCAAGCGCGCCTACGACATGTATCCGTTCGAACTTTCGGGAGGATTGCGGCAACGCGCCATGATCGCCATGGCGCTTATCTGCCGGCCCGCTCTGTTGATCGCCGATGAGCCGACGACGGCGTTGGACGTCACCATCCAGGCGCAAATCCTGCAATTGCTGCGCGGGCTTCAGACCAAGCTCAACATGGCAATGCTGCTGATCACGCACGACCTCGGGGTGGTTGCCAATGTCGCCGACGAGGTGGTGGTCATGTACCATGGCGAGATCATGGAAGCGGGCCCTGTGGAGGCAATATTCCGCCGGCCAGGCCACCCTTACCTGAAGGGCCTCATGGCAGCCGTCCCGCATTTCGACCTGAAGCCTGGCGAAAGGCTGAAGGCGCTCCGCGAGGTGCCGGTGAATGTCGGGACCCTGCTGGGCAAGCAGACGGCGCCGGAAGCGAAGGGGCCGGACGACATTCTGCTGTCGGTCAGGGATCTGAAAAAGGTCTACACCATCCGCAACTCCGGATGGTTCAGCGGGAGCCATCAGACCTCTGTTCGCGCCGTGGACGGCGTCAGCTTCGACATCAGGCGAGGTGAGTGCCTGGGCCTGGTTGGCGAAAGCGGCTGCGGCAAAACCACCGTCAGCAAGATCCTGATGCGGGCCGTCACCCCTACCGGCGGCTCCGTGATCTTCAACGGCCGCGACGGACCGATCGACGTCCTGGAAGCCGAGGGAGACGCCCTGCGCTTGCTGCGGGCGAAACTCCAGATGGTTTTCCAGGATCCGGTCTCGTCGCTTTCGCCTCGCATGACCGTGGAAAACATCTTGAGCGAGCCGCTGGAAATCCATCAACGTGGCAATGCCGCGTCCCGGCTAGCCACGGTCAAGAGCCTGATGCAGGCAATCGGGCTCGATCCGCGCTTCATCCAGCGTTATCCCCACAGCTTCTCCGGCGGGCAGCGTCAGCGTATCGGCATCGCGCGCGCGTTGGCGCTGGGGCCTGAACTGCTGATCTGCGACGAGCCGGTTTCGGCGCTCGATGTCTCCGTGCAGGCGCAGATCCTGAACCTTCTGAAGGACCTGCAGAAGGAACTGGGCCTGACCTACCTGTTCATATCCCACAATCTGGCGGTGGTGGACTACATGGCGGACCGCATCGCGGTGATGTGCGGCGGGCGTATCGTCGAGCTTGCACCGCGCGAAATTCTGCTCAGGAAACCGATCCACCCCTACACGCGCTCACTGCTCGCCGCAGTCCCCTTCCCCGATCTCGACCGGCCGATGGATTTCAAGACGCTGAAGCTCGGCGGCGCTTCCGACACCAGCGCATGGGGCCCGCAATTCCGCGACGAGGGCGAAGAGGATATGCTGTCGCCGCTCGATCTCGGCGGCGGCCATCTCGTGCTGGCCCGACGTTCGGCCGATGTCAGCGAGTTACGCCATTGATCAGCCGCCGCACTGTCCTTGGTCTCATGGCTTCGGCATTTCTGCCGGGCACGGCGCGCGCCGGCGATCTGGAGCCGGATTTTCTTCAGCCGCAGCTGAAAGCCAGGGCTCTGCCGCCACTCGCGGAGCGCCTGCCCAAAAGCCCGCGCGCGTTGAACCTCGCGGCGATGGGCCGGCAGCCCGGCCAGTATGGCGGCACGCTGCGTACGATCATCGGCAGCCAGAAAGATATCCGGATGATGACGATCTACGGGTATTCCCGGCTGGTCGGCTATGACGAAAAGCTTAACTTTCAGGCCGACATTCTCGAAAGTTTCGACGTAAAGGATGATCGCGTCTTCACGTTCAAGATTCGTGAAGGCCATAAATGGTCAGACGGCAGCCTGCTGACGCCGGAGGATTTTCGTTATTGCTGGGAAGATGTCTGGCTGAACGATGAGCTTTCGCAAGGGGGGCTCGCCCCTGCCCTGCTGGCGGACGGCAAGCCGCCACGTTTCGAGATCGTCGATCCGTTGACGGTGCGCTACAGTTGGGACGCGCCCAATCCCGACTTCCTGCCCAAACTTGCCGCTGCTTCGCCGACACCGCTTGTTTTGCCAGCCGCCTATCTCAAGCAGTTCCACAAGAAATATCAGGATCCATTCCGGCTCGCCGGCCTGATGAAGGAGAACCGGACCGCAAAATGGACGCTCCTGCACATCCGCATGTCGCGGCAGTATCGCCCGGAGAACCCGGATCTGCCGACACTCGACCCCTGGCAGAACCGGACCAAGCCGCCGGCCGAGCAGTTCATCTTCGAGCGCAACCCGTTCTTTCATCGAACAGACGAGAACGGCCGGCAACTGCCCTATGTCGACCGGATCATCATGAATGTCAGCTCGTCGGCGATCATCTCCGCCAAGACCGGTGCGGGCGAGAGCGACCTGCAATGCATGGGAATCGACTTCAGCGATTACTCCTTCCTGAAGGACGCGGAGAAGCGCTACCCGGTGAAGATGCATCTGTGGAAACGCACACAGGGTTCGCGCCTGGCGCTGATGCCCAATCTGAATTGTGCCGACCCGGTGTGGCGTGGCCTTTTGCGTGACGTGCGCGTGCGCCGCGCCCTTTCGCTCGCTGTGGACCGGCGCGAGATCAACATGGCCGTGTTCTACGGATTGGCGCAGGAAAGCGCCGACACGGTCTTGCCGGAGAGCCCGCTCTACCGGCCGGAATTCGCGAAAGCCTGGGTCGCCCACGATCCCGACCAGGCCAATGCCCTGCTTGACGAGGTCGGCCTTCAGGCCCGTGACGATGACGGCCTGCGGCTACTTCCCGATGGACGCCCGGCGCAGATCATCGTGGAAACGGCCGGCGAAAGCACGCTGGAAACTGATGCGCTCGAACTCATCACTGATCACTGGCGCAAGATCGGCATCGCTTTGTTCATCCGGACTTCGCAGCGCGACATCTTCCGCAGCCGTGCGCTTGGCGGCCAGATCCTGATGTCGATGTCGTCGGGCATCGACAATGGCGTGCCGACCGCCGACATGAATCCATACCAGTTGGCCCCCACCATCGACGACCAGCTGCAATGGCCGCTCTGGGGCGCTTACTATCTGTCGCATGGCAAGATGGGTGAGGCACCCGATGTTCCTGAAGTGGTCGAGTTGATGGCTTTGCTCAAGCGCTGGAACGGATCGACCCAATCCAGCGAGCGCGCCGAAATCTGGAACTCGATGCTGTCGATCTACACCGATCAGGTGTTCTCTATCGGTACGGTGAACGAAACACTTCAGCCGATTCTGGTATCCTCGCGGCTGCGCAACCTGCCTGACAAAGCACTCTACGGCTACGACCCGACCTCCTATTTCGGTGTCTACATGCCGGACACATTCTGGCTTGGAGGCTCCTGAGCGTGCTTCGATATCTTGTCTGGCGCATCGCCGTGATGGTTCCAACGCTGCTGGTCATATCGGCGCTTGTGTTCACCATCATCGAACTTCCACCGGGCGACTATTTCGACAGCTATGTCGCCGAGCTTCGGGCCCAGGGCGAAGCGGTGGATTCCGACCGCATCCAGATGATGCGCAAGGAATATGGTTTCGACCAGCCGCCGGTCATTCGCTACTTCTACTGGGTGGGCGGGATGCTGCACGGCGATTTCGGCTATTCCTTCGAATATGAGCTGCCGGTTCGCGACGTCGTCGGCGACCGAATGTGGCTGACCGTGCTGGTTTCCTTCGTCACGATCATCTTCACCTGGCTCATCGCCTTTCCGATAGGCATGTACTCCGCCACGCATCAATACAGCTGGGGCGACTACGGCCTGACTTTCTTCGGCCTTCTCGGCCTTGCCATTCCGAATTTCATGCTGGCGCTGATCCTGATGTATTTCGCCAACATCTGGTTCGGCACGTCCATCGGCCACCTCATGGACCAGCAATATCTCGGCGAGCCGATGAGCTGGGCCAAGGCGAAGTCGATCCTCGCCCATCTCTGGATCCCGGTCCTGATCATCGGCACCGGCGGCACGGCGAGCATGATCCGGCGGCTGCGCGCCAATCTGCTCGACGAACTGCACAAGCAATATGTCGTGACGGCGCGCGCCAAGGGCCTGCATCCGTTCAAGGCGCTGGTCAAATATCCGCTGCGCATGGCGCTCAATTTCTTCATTTCCGACATCGGCTCGATCCTGCCGGCCATCATCTCCGGCGCTGAGATCACGGCTATCGTTTTGTCTTTGGAAACGACCGGGCCGATGCTGATCAAGGCGCTGCAAAGCCAGGATATGTATCTGGCAGGGTCATTCCTGATGTTCCTTGCCTTCCTGACGGTTATCGGCGTGCTGATTTCCGACCTGGCGCTGGCGCTGCTTGATCCACGAATTCGTTTGCAGGGTGGCAGCACCAAATGAAGCAGGACTCGCCGCTGCCCGCTCCGGGTGCTCCACTGCAACACTACATTTCCGGCGCGCCCTTCGACCTGCAGTCGGTCGAGGCGATGACGCCGGAGCAATCGAAGGTCTTTCAGGCATCGCAGTTGCGGCTGATGTGGTGGAAATTCCGCAAACACCGGCTTGCGCTTATATCCGGCATATTCCTGGCAGTGCTGTATTCCGGGATACTGATCTGCGAGTTCCTGGCGCCCTACAATCTGCACTCGCGCAACATGGACTACATCTATGCGCCGCCGCAGCACGTGCACCTGTTCCACAATGGCGAGTTCGTCGGGCCGTTCGTCTATGGCCGCCAGATGACGCTGGATATGGACACGCTCAAGCGGAACTACATCGAGAACCACGACGATGTTCAGCGGCTCCGTTTCTTCTGCAAGGGCGACACTTATCGGTTCTGGGGCCTGATCGAAGGTGACAGGCATTTTGTCTGTCCTGCCGAAAACGGGCAGCTGTTTCTGGCCGGCACCGACAGGCTGGGGCGCGACGTGCTCTCGCGCATGATCTATGGCGCACGCATTTCACTGACTATCGGCCTCGTCGGCATCAGTTTCAGCTTCCTGCTCGGCATCGTCATCGGCGGACTGGCCGGCTATCACGGCGGTATCTTCGACTTGATCGTCCAACGGATAATCGAAGTCCTGCAATCGATTCCCAGCATTCCGCTATGGCTGGCCCTGGCGGCGATCATGCCGATAACGTGGAGTCCGATCCTGATCTATTTCGGCATCACCGTCATCCTCGGGCTGCTCGACTGGACCGGACTGGCGCGAGCCGTGCGTTCAAAGCTTCTGGCCTTGCGCGAGGAGGATTACGTTCTGGCCGCGCAGTTGATGGGCGCGGGGAGCAGCCGCATCATCAGGCGGCATCTCATTCCCGGCTTCATGTCGCATCTGATCGCGACGGCGACGCTCTCCATCCCTGGCATGATCCTGGGCGAAACGGCGCTGAGCTTCCTCGGGCTCGGCTTGAGGGCGCCGATAACCAGCTGGGGCATCCTGCTCACCGAGGCGCGCAGCGTCAGCGTGATCGCGTTCTATCCATGGCTGCTTTTGCCGATGCTCCCCGTCATCCTCGTCATCATGGCGTTCAACTTCCTCGGCGACGGTTTGCGGGACGCCGCAGACCCCTACAAGTGATATCGCTGTTCCACCGCGCGGCCTGCCGAACACTCCACCCGGTATGACGCTTGTCGGCGGCCGGTTGCGTTATTGCAGCGTTCGTCGTTCGCCTCTATATGCGGCAAGCCTCGAGCGGGGTTGCTGGTTCAGGACATACAATCGCATATGAGTCGCCTCGACAGTTTCATCCGCAGGATGACCGCACAGCGCGACATTCTCGATCTTGTCTGCGCTGAGGTGGCGAAGATAGAAGGGCCAGTGGTGGAGCTCGGCCTCGGCAATGGCCGGACATTCCACCATCTGCGCGAGCGCCTGCCCGGACGCCGAATCGTGGCGTTCGACCGGGTGCTCGCCGCACACGCCAGCTCGATTCCCGACGCTGAAAATCTCGTGCTGGGCGAAATTCGCCAGACGGCGGAGAGGTTCATCGGCATCGACGCCGCCCTTGTTCATGCCGACATCGGCACCGGCTACGAAGATCGCGATGCCGTGACCGCTACCTGGCTTCCCGATCTGATTGCGCGCCTGCTTCGCGTCGGCGGCATTGCGGTCAGCGGCACGCCGCTGGATCACCCTCTTCTGCAACAGCTCCCGCCGCCGCCGCCGGTATCAGCCGATCGTTATTTCATCTGCAGGCGCGTGTAAGGGGCGGAGAAACCCTCAGGGGATCGTGTACACCGCAATCTCCCGCTCGATGCCGCGCAGCGAGACCTCGTGCGGCACGGGCGTCAGCGCGTTCCTGTGCAACAAATCGGCAGTGAGATTGTCGTCGACCACCGCACGCGTGGCGAAGATCGCCTGTGCGTTGGCGAGGTTCTGGACCCGCGAAGCAATGTTGACCGTCTGGCCGAAATAATCCTGCCGCTCGTTCATGGACACGGCTATGCAGGGGCCGGCATGAACACCGATCTTGAGCAGAAGGTCCTCGCGCCCGCTTTTGTCATTGAGCGCCCGCATGGCGTCGCGCATCCGCAGCGCCGCGGCAACCGCACGGTCAGGCGTCGCGAAGGTCGCCATCACCGCGTCGCCGATCGTCTTCACAACCGCGCCTGCCTCCGCCGCGACGATCTCGTGCAGAACCTGGAAATGCTCGCGCACGAGATCGAAGGCTGAAAGATCGCCCACCCGCTCGTAAAGCTCGGTCGATCCGCGCAGATCGGTGAACAGGAAGGTCAGGCTGGTGATCTTCAGGCGCTGGTTGATGTCGAGCGTATCCGTGCGATAGAGATCCCGGAACGTCTGGTTGGTGAGCAGGCGCTTGGCGGTCACGAAGGGCCGGCGCTTGCCCAGGAAATCATGCAATACCGGGCAGGCGATGAAGACCGTCGGCAGCACGCGCGTGTCGGTCCTGTTTTCCAGCGAAATGCGCAATGGGCCGGGTTGCATCTCCAGCGTCTGGCTCTGGACATGGTCGCGGTCGAAGGCCAGAGAGAGGTTTCGCCGCTCTTTTGCCGGTTCGCCCTTCGCGTCGATGAACTGGGCCGAATGCGTGACCGGCTCGAAGACGATGATGAATTGGGGCGGAAGCTGGATGTGCAGAACCGCCTTTTCACCGGGCGCAAGCTCGATATCTTCCAGCGAGAACGCTTCCATCTTTTCCGCCAGATCCTCGTCCGGCAGATCGGCCCCGGACGCCCAGTAGATCTGGCGGTAATATTCCACCAACGGCAGTTCGTGTGGATTGTGGGCGGCAATCCTGCGCACGCGGGGACTGACGGTGAATGTCACCTCGACCATCTCGTCGAGGGTCGGCGAATAGCCCTGGGAGCACAGCGCGCAGGTGTATTCGTCCTTCTGCATGGTTTTCAGCGTGGCGTTGGTGTCGAGCACGCCGCCACAGCCGGGGCACAGAACATTCCAGGAAATGTCGAAGATGCCCACCCGCGCCGCATGGAGAAAGGCGCTTATGGTGCGTTCCTCGTCGAGGCCATGCTTGCTGGCGAAGGCCAGCGCATTGATCCGGCAAAGTTCGCGGTCCTTGCCCTCGGCGATGGTTTGCCGGATTGCGTCGATTGCCTGCGGATCGACATCGGTCGATTGCCGCAGAAGCGAGAACAGATCCTGAGCTTCGGTCATCGTGCAGGCTCCGGAAATTGCGCCGTTAGGGCATGATGCCGAAAAGTGTGAAGCGGTTTTCGGACGACATCATGCTCTATTTCCTGATTTAGAGGCGGATTCAGATTTCAGGTCGGACAGACCTGAAATCATCCGGCTCTAGGCGTGTTGGCCGGACCGATCTTCGACCCGAACGCTCCATCATACTGCGAAACGGACCGTACGGCCATTCGAATGGACAAGCCTGGTGACAGGTCAATTTCCATTTGTTGAATTCCAAACTATGATAGCCCATGGGGCATTCATCTCTGGGGTTTTCTCCATGCCGACACGCGACAACCCGCCATTTCCGGCGGCCCTTCGCCTTTTCTCGGCGGGGGTCATCATCGTCCTGATCGTTGGGGCCGGCCTGTTTTTCGCGCCTGCGCTGGTCAAGCCGCGCTGGCCCTGGGCCGTCACGCCGTTCAATGCCCGCTTCCTCGGCGGCTTCTACACCGCCGAAATGGCAGTGATGGCGGCGCTGCTGGTCTGGAATCGCTGGTCGCCCGGCAGGCTCGTGCTGGTCATGGCCTTCATTTTCACCGTCATCGTGTCGGCGGCTTCGTTCATCAATCTCGGCTATTTCAACTTCGAGCGCAAAGCCCCCTGGCTCTGGTTTCTGGTCTATCTTACGTCAGCCGCGGTATCCGGGCTGTTCCTGTGGCGGGCAAGGGCCCGCCCTTCTGCAAAAGGCGTGATCTTAAACCCCGCATGGCGCGCCTACCTAGCGGTGGAAATGACGATCCTCGGGGTCTACGGCGTCGGCCTGTTGCTGTTTCCCCTGACATTCGGTGGCTTCTGGCCATGGCCGATCGATGCTTTTCACGCCCAGGTCTACAGCGCCATCTTCCTCGCGGGTGCAGGCGGCACCTATCTCGTCTGGAGAAGTGCGCCGCGTGAGGAATTGCTGGTGCTCGGCCTGGCGCAGTTTCTGGTTGGCCTGCTTGCCGTCCTTGGCCTCGTCATCACCGACGCCGCCGTGCACCGGATCGACTGGACGGCGGCCGGGACATTGTGCTGGCTCGCCCTTTTCGGCTGGATCGGCATCAGCGGTATCCTCAAACTCTGCGCCGCCCCCCGGCATTTTGCGCAATCGGCATAGGTCGCAGAGACGGCTGGATTTTCAGGTGACGTCCGGTGCATCGTGCCGGGCATATTGCCTCTGTCCTTTGTTCTGACGCAATTCCGGATGGAAAACCGCTCACACTTTTCCTGGAATTGCTGTAGCCGGAAAAGCCATGACCAGCACGCCACCCCTAGAGAAAATCCAGCCGCAGCTCCGGGCCGTCCGGCCAAGCGATGCCGAGGCGCTGTGCGCTATCTTCAATATGCCGGGGTTCCGCTGGGGCACGCTCAGGATGCCGTTCGAGATGGTGGAGCAGGTGGAGCGGCGCATCGCCAAGTCCGGCCCGGAAACCACCTGGATCGTTGCGGAGCTGGACGGCAAGGTTGTCGGCCATGGCAGCCTGGTCGCGCAGGGTTCGCCGCGCCGCTCGCATATCGGCGAGATCAATATCGGCCTTGACGATGGCTTTGTCGGCAGAGGCATCGGCTCTGCCATCCTTGGCGCGCTGCTTGACGTGGCCGACAACTGGCGCGCCCTGAAGCGGGTCGAATTGAGCGTCTATGCCGACAACGAACCGGCCATCCGTCTCTACACAAGCCACGGCTTCGAGGTCGAGGGACGGCATGTGAAGGCCGGTTTTACCGACGGGCAATACCACGACCTCCTGAGCATGGCCCGGCTGCGGTTCTGATGACCACCGTCCCTGCCCTTGCCCCTCCGGTGGAAATTTTGGCCGTGCTGTCGCTGCTCTGTCCGGAGGTCGTGCGTGACATCGAGCAGAACTGGAATGCGCCGGTTTCCGATTATGCCCGCCATCTGTGGCGGCCGGTGGCAAGGCCTGGATCGGCCCTGTCGATCGCTGCCCGCTCGATCCTGCGCGACGTCCTGCAGCAGCGCCTCGGTGCGATCATGCAGCCCGAAGCGATCGACAAGGCCCTCGACGAATTCGACCACAGACCGGTTATCCAGTCCGGCCTGCACTGCCTGCTTCTGATGGATCGCATCACCTTCGATGCCCTGCTGCTTGCCTGGCTCGGCGCGGTCGAAAACGGGCTGTCGGCTTTTTTCGGCTTCATGGGAACGACCATGACCATGGAGACAACCGGCCGGGAGGGGCCGGGATGGCTCGATGTCGGCGACGATAAGGTCAATTTGTTTGGCATGGGGCGCCACAAACTGTGCCGCAAAAGCGCCTGCGCGGCCGGTCCCGTTACCCTCAACGGGCGCGCGCTCGAAACGGTGGGCAATGAGACGGATGCCAGAAGCTGGCTGGGCACGCTGCTTGCCAGCCAGGAAAAGGTGTTTGCAACCGCCGCCGATGCGCTGACAGAACTCAACGAGGATCTGGTCGCCGATTGGGATCGTTCCGGCATGGCTCGGCCGGTTTTCATCGATGATAGGCTGGCCGCGACTGTCGTGTCGCGGCATCTGGAAGATGAAGGCAGCCTTCTTTCCAGGCTGCTCCTCGAGCCCGCAAGGCGCCGGCGTCTCGACCATGCCTTGCAAGAAGCCGCATCGGGCCCATTTGGCAGGTTCCTGCCCAATGCCACGGCCTATTTCTGGGGCATCCGCGAGCAGCGCGTGCGCAAGCTCGTCCTCGAGAACGGGCGGCTGATCGAGCCTGACAGGCCGCATGGTCTTTCCATCCCGTTCGAGCGGCCGCATCTCCAGCAGGCACTGCTCGACGGCATGCTTTTGCCGGACTTGTTCCTGATGTTCCTCGCCCTTGCCATATTGCCGCGCGTGCGGGTTGTGGGCGGCCTGAGACAGATTGGCTATGTCGCGCTTTTCCACTCGATCCTGCTGGCTGCGCTTGATGAAAACGCGCCAGAAGAGCGCGATCTGGCCGCCGAGCTGCAGGTTCGGGAAAATGCCTGGGGCATGCGGGTCATCGATGAAAAGATCTCGGTCCGCGAGCAGCTTGCCAGCCTGCCGGAAGGAGCGCTCTTCCCGGACCTGCTGCGGCAATACCGGTTGCGGACATTTGCCGAGACGACCGATGACCTGAAACCGGTCCGCGAAAACGCCCGATGGCGCAAGATCGGCCGGGCCTCAGGCCTCTGACCCGGCCGGGCTTTAGCCCGTCATTGCACCACACCGGCCTTGCGGAGCCCCTCGACCATGAGTTCGAAATCGGCAGGGTTCTTGTAAGGCAAGACCTTGCGACGGTGTTCCAGCGAATAGGCGGGATTGACGCGAAGCAGGTCCTGCCATGCCGCATGGGCCTGCTCCAAACGGCCCAGATGGCCGTAGCATGCCGCCAGAAGCGCACGCGAGACGTCGGTGACAGCGTTGCGAGCCAGCCGTTGCAGCAAGAGGTCGACGGCCTCTTCGTACCTTCCCAGCTGAAACGATGCCAAAGCCTGGAAGTGCAGAAGCACATCCGGAAAGTATGGATTCAAGGTCTTTCCCCGGGCGAAACTCTCTAGCGCCTCCGCGGGTCTACCCGAATAATACAGCGCCTCGCCGCGGGCGACGTGCGCTTCGGCGAAGTTCGGATTGAGGGCTATCGCGCGCTCGACCTCGCCGATGGCTTCATCGTGCCGTCGTGTGTAAAGCTTGGCCGATGCCAGCGCCCAGTGCGCCCAGGGATCGCTGTCATCCAGCGTTACCGCTCGCGTTGCTGCCTCTTCCGCTTGCGCCATCGAGTCCAACGCACCCCACCTGTTGAGGTAATCGAGCCCGTGCGTGAGGGCTAGGAAAGCGTGGGCAGAGGCAAATTTCGGGTCCAGTTCGATGGCCCGCTGCAAGAGCTCGCGGGCCGCGACGTTCGTGTCCTTCGTCAGCCGGTGCCACAGCTCCCGGCCCCGCAGGAAACAGTCATACGCCTCCGGGTTGCGCTGGTGTTCGGGCGCCAGCCGCAGACGGTCGTCCTCGGTTAGATTGAGCGCCAGCGCACCGACGATGTGCTGCGTCACGTCATCCTGCACGGCGAATATGTCGGTCAGATCGCGATCGAACCGCTCCGCCCAAAGATGGCCGCCTGAGATTGCATCGATGAGCTGCGCGGTGATGCGTACCTTGTTCCCCGACTTGCGTACGCTTCCTTCAAGGACATAGCGCACGCCGAGTTTCGTACCGACATCCTGCACATGGACGTTCTGGCCCTTGAAGATGAAGGACGAATTGCGAGCGATGACGAAGAGCTGTGACAGTTTGGACAGCGCCGTGATGATGTCTTCGGAGATGCCGTCGGCGAAGTAGTCCTGTTCGGCATCACCGCTCATATTGGCGAACGGCAGCACGGCGATCGACAGTTTCGGCGGCGCTGCCGCAGCCGGAGGGCTCGTCGGGGTTTGCGAGGTCGCGGCCACCTTGGCCCCGGCGCCGACCTGCAGCGAATACACCCGGATCGGCTCGGCGATGTTCTTGAGCTGTGTGCTGCCGAGATCGCTGACCGAGAGGTCAAGCCTGGCCTTGACCTGGCGATAGGCATCCTCGGACAGGCAGATGGCGCCGGGCGCCGCAACGCCCTCCAGACGCGAGGCGATGTTGACGCCGTCACCCATCAGGTCGCCATCGCTCTCTTCGACCACGTCGCCCAGATGGATGCCTATCCTGAACTCGATGCGGCGCTCCTGCGGTACGCCGGCATTGCGCTCAACCATACCGTTTTGAATCTCAACGGCGCAGCGCACGGCATCGACCACACTGCGAAACTCAACCAGTGCCCCATCTCCGGTACGCTTGATAACCCGCCCGTGGTGCACTGCGATGATCGGATCGATCAGGTCGCTGCGCAGTGCTCGCAACCGCGCCAAGGTACGATCTTCGTCCGCGCTCGCGAGCCGGCTGTATCCGACCACATCTGCAGCCAGGATTGCGGCCAGCTTACGGTTCTCGCTCATGGGTCGCCTCCTCGTCTCCATCATAGCAGGAAGACGGCGGGACGAGGGAATTTTCGCAAATCACGGCCACGCGGCCGCCCGTATCGGCAGTGCTCCACCGCCGAACCCAGACCGATGCCCATTTGCGCTGCCGCTTGCCGGTTGACGACTATCGGTTCATCCTTGTGAATACCCCGGCCGTGACGAGCGTGGCGAGATCACGCGTCATGGCCCAAGGTCAAAGAGATAGAGCATGATGTCGTCCGAAAACCGCTTCACACTCTTCGGCATCATGCTCTGGTGAGGTGTCCATGAACTGCTCGGGCTGCGGTTTCGAGATCGAGGGCGGTTACGCCTTCTGTCCGAAGTGTGGCCGCCGCCAGCCCGTGCCATGCGCCAGTTGCGGCTACGCCTGCGCACCTGATTTCGAGTTCTGTCCTAAATGTGGGGCAAGCGTCGGTGCGTCCGCAAAAGCTGCCGAACGGCCTGCTCCGACACCAAGCCGCACCATTGCGCAGCCCTCTCGAGCTCCATCGCCGAACATCGAAAGCGAAGAGGGGCCGCATTCCGTCTCCGACGCCGATCGACGAACGGTAACGGTGCTGTTCGCCGATCTCTGCGGCTTCACGACACTCAGCGAGCAGCTCGACCCCGAGGTCATGCAGGCGCTGCAGAACGAACTGTTCAAGGAATTGACGGCGGCCGTGCAAGGCTTTGGTGGTTTCGTCGACAAATTCATCGGCGACGCTCTGCTCGCCTTATTCGGTGCGCCGGTCGCGCATGAGGACGATCCGGAACGTGCGCTTCGAGCCGCTCTCGACATGATCGCCCGGACGGCGCGGCTCGGTGAAAGCACCCGCCACTCCGGCTCGCCGCTGCTGCTCCACATAGGCATAAACACGGGTCCGGTCGTTACTGGCGGATTGGGCATCGGCACCGCCAAATCCTATTCGGTGACCGGCGACACGGTGAATACGGCGCAACGCCTGCAATCGCTGGCTGCACCGGGTGAGGTGCTGGTGGGCGAACTCACGCACAGGCTGACCCGGCATGCCTTCTCGTACGAGTCGCTGGGCGATGTCGTCTTTCGCGGCAAGGCTGGCAGTGTGCTCGTCCACCGACTGGATGCACCGCTTGCGGCGCCGCGTGCAGCGCGCGGGCTCGAGGCGCTCGGCCTCAGTGCGCCCATAATAGGTCGTGATGCGGAGCTCAACAGAATGCTGGCGAGCCTTGACTTGGCGTGCGGCGGCTCGGCCCAGCTTGTCCGCCTCGTCGGCGAAGCCGGTATCGGGAAGTCGCGGTTGGTGAAGGAGTTCGTCGCCCGCGTCGGCGACGAGGATCGTTTTCGCAACGTCGCCGTGCGGCAGGCCACGTGCTCACCGCTGGGTGAACAATCATTTGGCGCCCTGGGTGCAGTGGTGCGCAGCGCTGCCGGGATGATGCAAAACGACAATGGGGACGAAATGCGGGGCAAGCTCGCAGCCTTGCTTGCCGATCTCGGCCTGCAGGGCGAGGAGGCGAAGCGGCTGATGCCTTTGCTCTACCATGTGCTTGGCCTCGGCGACCCCGATGCCACCTTGCAGCATGTCGAGCCCGAGCAGCTGCGGCGGCAAATTCTCTACGCGGTCCGCACAATCATGGAACGGCGGCTTGCGTTGTCGCCGCTGTTGATTGTCGTCGAAGACCTGCACTGGGCCGACTCCGTCTCGCTCGAGGCACTGCGTTTCGTGATGGACAGACTGGAACGCACGCGGCTGATGTTGCTGGTCACGCATCGTCCGGCGTCGGACAACGACCAACTCGACTCAAGTCGGGTCAGCCACACAGCGCTCAGGCTTTCGCCGCTCGACAGCGATGACGGACGCCGCCTGGTGGCGGCGCTTTTCGGCGAGAGCTGGGTAAACGCCGCAGGAGGGCTTCTCGACCAGATCCTCGAGCGCGCGGGCGGCAACCCGCTTTTCTTGGAGGAGATCGTTCGCGGCCTTATCGATCGCGGTGTATTGGTGCGCGAGGGCCAGCAATGGCGGACCGTGGCAGGCGAAGTCGCAACCGGCATCCCCGCCACGATCCAGGCAATGTTGCTTGCTCGCGTCGACCGGCTGCCGCAAGAGGTGCGCCGGTTGGCCCAGGAAGCCGCGGTAATCGGCCCGCGCTTCGATGCCACGCTTCTGAAAGCCGTGGCAGCCGACCCCGGCCGACTGGAAGCGGGCTGCGAACTGCTTTGCGATGCGGAAATCATCGAGGAAGTTGCCGGATCAGGCTCGGTCTCGTCGCAAAGCTACCGCTTTACGCAAACATTGCTGCAGGACGTGATCTACCAGAATCTGCTCCTGCAACGCCGGACCGACATCCACCGCCGGGTAGGTGCCGCCCTGGAGCAACTGTGCGGCGACAAGCCGGAACGGTTCGAGGATCTGGCCGTGCTCGGTCATCATTTCGCTCAGAGCGCCGAGCGGGAGAGGGGCGCGCATTACCTGCAGGCGGCGGGAGATCGCGCTCGCATGATATACGCCAATGACGACGCCCTTCGTTTCTACGAGCGAGCACTGACTGCGTTGGGCGCGATCGGGCAAACACCGCTCAAACTGGCAATTGCAGAGCGCATTGCCGATTTGAGCGGCCCGGCAGGCCGCCGCGAGATTGCACACCGCCACTACGAGGCGGTGCTGCAGGCCTATCGCGAGTCAGCCGATCGTGTCGCGGCGGCGCGCGTTTTGCGCAAGATCGGTCGGCTGTTTTGGGACGTGGGCAAGCGGGACGACGCGGAATCGCGCTACGCTGAAGCGGCAGCGCTCCTCGATGGAGCGGATGCCCCGATCGAGCAGGCGCATCTCTGGCAAGAACGTGGCCGACAGGCGTTCCGCAGCGGAGATCACACTCTCGCGGCAAAATGGGCAGACGCGGCGCTGGATTGCGTACGCTCTCTGACAACGGAACATGTCTCCGATGATGCCACCCTCGTGACCGCCGAGGCACTTAATACCAAGGCTGTTGCGCTGGCTCGCCTTGGGCGAAACCATGAAGCCGTGCGTGAGGTTGAGCGCAGCATTGAATTGGCCGAAGCCGCCGGTCTGCTGGGCGCGGCCTGCCGCGGCTACACCAATCTCGGGGTGCTCTACACGACCATCGATCCGGCGAAGGCGATGGAGGTCTGTCGGCGCGGTCTTGAAGTGGCGCGCCGTATTGGCGATTTGGGTTTCCAGGCGCGCCTCCTCGCCAATCTGGCGGTAGCTTGTTGTACTTTCACGGATCGCTGTCCAACGGAGGGCGTGCCTGCTGCCGAGAAGGCCATCGAGATTGACCGGGCGCTCGACCAGCGCGAGCACCTGCCAGTGCCGTTGATCGTGCTTGGGCAGATCCACCAGTGCAACGGCCATCCGGAACTGGCGATCGGCTTGTTCCACGAAGCACTGGAGGTAGCCCGCGAAACGGGCGAGCCCCAACTGCTGTTTCCGTGCTATGATGGACTCGCAACGCTTAATCTCGACCTCGACAATCTGGCCGAGGCCGAACGCTACTTTTCCCTGGCGCAGGGTATATGCGCCCAGCACGGGCTCGACCCGGAAGCGCTTGTGGTGCTGCCTTTTCTCGACTAGCCGGGATAGGGGGTTGGACATGTCCGCGCCTAGTGGATTGATACCGCTTCAACCGGGCGACCGGGCGCCGAACCTGATACTCGACGCCATTACCCAGGAAGGCAAGATTGCGCTTGACGACTTTCGCGGGCAAAAACCGGTGCTGGTCGGCCTGTTTCGAGGTCTGCATTGTGCGTTTTGCCGGCGCCACATCGCCGCTCAGGCGCGTCTCGATCCGGAGCTGCGCGAAAAGGGCGTGGAGAGCCTGACGGTGGTCAACACGCCGATCGAACGGGCGCGGCTCTATTTCCGCTACCATCCAATGCCGAACCTGCTTGCGGCGTCGGACCCGGAACGCGCTTCACATCGTGCTTTTGGACTGCCCAATCTCGAATTCACCGAGAACGAGACGAACTGGCCGTACAAGGTCGCGATGGCAGCGGCACAGGACATGCGGGTCGACATACCTGGCGAATTGCCCGGTCCCATGGATCCGATGACAGCCGCCGCAATCCTCGACAAGAAGGACCACTACGAACTGACCGCCGACGAGCAGATGATGGCCACGGGACACGGACAACTGGTTGGTCAGTTCCTGCTGGACCGGCAGGGGATCGTCCGCTGGAGCTTCACGGAGGTCCCGGAGGGTGGGCGATACATGTTTGGCGCCCCAAACCCGAAGGAGCTGATGTCAGCCGTGTCGCAAGTCGCCCAATAATGAACTGACAAGTTCACCGTTTATCCGAGCACGGCCTCGACAGTGGCGACAAAGTCATCGAGCGAGCGGTCGCCGCGAATCTCGATGCGCGGAAGGTCGATGAGATCGCTATGGAGGTCCGCCGGCCCGTGCCTGCGGCCGAAGCCTACTCGATAGCCGCACTCCCTAGCCAGCCGGCCAAGCCGTCGGTCGGTGACGGAGAAGGGGGCCGCGAACGCCCTGGTTGGCCGGCCGGTCCAGCGTTCGATGAACAGACGAGAGCGCAGGAGCTCGGCGGCCAGGTCAGCGCTCGACAGACCATCTATGGCGCGATGCGTCGCCATGTGGCTGCCGAAGAAGGCGCCTTCGGCAGCGAGGCGTCGCACCGTCCCGGCGCCCATAAGCGGCGTCGGCGGACCGATGTCGGTGTCCCACTTTGCACTTTCGCCCACCAGGTCCGTCACCAGGAACACTTCCGCGTTCAGGTCGTTGGCGCGCAAGATCGGCCAGGCATGGTCGGCGAAGTTCTGGAAGCCGTCATCGAAAGTGATGAGCACCGGGCGGCCGACGAAAGGCTGACGGTTGGCGATGGATGCTTCCAGCTGCTCGGAGCCAATGGCGTGAAAGCCATTGGCGCGCAGCCATCCCATCTGGCTGGCGAATGCGGCGGGCGTGAGCCGAAAGCGAGCGAGCGCGGCCGGACCTTCATCGGCAACGCCGTGATACATGAGGACAGGGATATGCCGGCGCTGCTCGTTACGTGCGACGTCGCGGCGCAAGGCTCGCGCCCCACCCCAGACGATATTTCGCGCGACGCCGATTTCGATGGGCGCGCGGATCGGCACATGATCGATCACCGGGTCCGTCGCCACATCGCCCGGCGATAGGCGGCGGAAGCGGTCTATGCGGTAGAGCTCGGTCTGGATCGATTGCTCGAGCACCAGGCCTTCGGTCGCTGCCAGCGTCTCGGAGATCGCCTGGGCACCGAATGTGTTCCAGTCGAAGCCCGTCTTTTCGACATTGTCACGCAGCACGAATGCGTGTGCGCTGATGAAACTACCGCCAGGCGCCAACGCCTCGGCAAATTTCTTGGCGATGCGCCGCAACTCGGCGAGATCGTCCAGATAGTAGAGCACCTCCGAACAGAAGATCAGATCCATCTCACCCGGCAGCGTGTCGGCAGCGAAATCGAGTACGCCGAACTCGACATTCGCCTGATTGTTGCATCGGGCGCGGGCTCGCTCGATGGCTATGGCGGAGATGTCGGTTGCGGTCAGATGGCCCACGCGCGGCGCCAGCTGCCGCGTGAAATGGCCCTCCGCACAGGCCAGCTCAAGCGCCCGCCCGATGGGACCGGCAGGCAGGATCTCGATCTGCCGCTCATATTTTTCCTGCTCATAGAGCGAGCTGTAGTTCCAGGGATCCTCGGTCGCGAAATAGCTGTTCCAGAACGCCGTGCGATCCTTGTCGTGCTTGTCCGCGACCCGTGCGCGGCGCGGCGTAACAGGCTCTGACGGTTCAGCGCTCGACCGAACCAGGTCATGCGCCTGTGCGGCCAATTGCGCGAGTTTGCCGAAGTGGCTGTCCTGATCGGGCTCGCTTCCCGCCATGGCAAACGATACCTCGGCTGCAGGCGTGTTTGACGTGGTCGCGCCGGCGCCCTTTTGCGGTGCAGGCGATCCTCCCGCAAGCCGCTCAGCAGGCACTACATCCAGGATCAATTCAATCCAATGATCGCTCGTCACCGTCCCGAGTGCACCGAACTGCACGACAGCCTCGATCCGGCCATCCAGCATCAGATGGGCATAGATCTGATCGATGCCTTCCGGCAGTTCGGTCGCGGTCGGATTGCGAGCGTCGACGCGAACTCCGAGCGTTCGCGCCAGCCTGCGCGGCGCGGCAAGATCGTCGGCTTCGAGAAGCATTTGCTCAAGCTGGTACTGGACGCGGCGAGCTGCTGCGGGATTGTCCCAGATCTTGCCGAGTTCGATGATCAACGCGGTGGTTGCGCTGCCGAACCTCGCCCATCCGGCAGCCAATTGTGCCGGCACCGACAGGCTTCCTGCCATGAGGCCATCGAAGATTACCTTGGCAATCTCATGCGCCCACTTGCGTCCCGCCGGGAGTGCGCGCAGGGGCTGCGGGTCGACCAAGCGCGAGCCTGAGCCGCATTCGGACGCGGCGTTCCGCAACGCCAGCCAAGCAAGCGCTTCGGATGCGCTGCCGCCGTTCGCCGAACTGGAAACCAAGGGATTATGCGCCACGCCGTACTACCCGCGCCTGGTTCTGAGGGAGAACAAGTGTCCCGCAACGCGCTTACATCGCCGGTCTGGAAAAAGCAAAAGGCGCCCCGAAAGGCGCCTCTTCATCGCTTGATTCCCCTAGAGGAAACTGGAGCGGGTGAAGCGATTCGAACGCTCGACCCCAACCTTGGCAAGGTTGTGCTCTACCCCTGAGCTACACCCGCTCACACGGCCCTTTGGCCGCAAGCCGGGCCTATATGGCTGAAGAGCGCGGCGATTGCAACAGGGAAATGACGGGCTTTTTGGTCGCGCCAAATCGCTTGGCGGAACCTTGTCGGCCACGCGGGTGGTTCATCGACTTCCCGCATGACGGTCTTGTCTCGGCGGCATCATTGGCCGTAAACGGCTTTGCCGCGCGCCGATACAGGGGAAGACCACCAATGCCGAAGACCGAAGCCGAGCTTTTCGCCTTTCTTGCCGATCTCGGCATATCAGTGTCGACCGTGCGCCATCCGCCGCTCTATACGGTGGCCGATTCGCAGTCGCTGCGCGGCGAGATACCGGGCGGGCACACGAAAAATCTGTTTCTCAAGGACAAGAAGGACAATTTCTTCCTGGTCAGCGTCGGCGAGGAGGCGGTCGTCGACCTGAAGCAGATCCACACGATGATCGGCGCCGCCGGCCGGGTGTCGTTCGGCAAGCCGGAGATGCTGATGGAGCTGCTCGGTGTCATTCCGGGCGCGGTCACCGTGTTCGGGCTGATCAACGACACCGAAAGACGGGTGAAGGTGGTGCTCGACCAGGATTTGATGGCACATGCGACAGTCAACGCGCATCCGCTGACCAATGAGGCGACGACGTCGATCGCGTCCGCCGACCTCATCAGATTCGTCGAGGCAACCGGACATGATGCTGCTATCTTGAAAGTCTCGGCTTGATCGCCACATGGATGGCGAAAACTGACCTCTAGTTAAGGACGTCGCGCTGCTCCGCTGGGCGCGACCGGAAGGGCGACGACATGAGCGACAACAACAATCCGTTTGGCGGCCAATTCGGCGGCAATTCGGGCCAATACACCACTTCCGTGCAATATGGCGGCGCCGAGCCGGCCAAGTCGGCACTTGGCCCGACACCCGGCGCAGCACCTGCCGCTGGCGAGCTGATCAAGGACACCACGACCGCCACTTTCGCCGCCGACGTCATCCAGGAATCGCGCAAACAGCCGGTACTGGTCGATTTCTGGGCGCCGTGGTGCGGGCCCTGCAAGCAGCTCACGCCGCTTCTGGAAAAGGCGATCAAGGCCGCCGGCGGCAAGGTCAAGCTGGTCAAGATGAACATTGACGATCATCCCTCGATCGCCGGCCAGCTCGGCATCCAATCGATCCCGGCGGTCATCGCCTTCAAGGACGGCCAGCCTGTCGACGGCTTCATGGGCGCCATCCCCGAGAGCCAGATCGCCGAGTTCATCACCAAGGTCGGCGGCAAGGGCAATGGCGCGCCGCCCGTCGCCGAAGCACTGGCCGCGGCGGCGGAAGCGCATGCGGCGGGCGATGCGCAGACCGCAGCCGACATTTACGACGCCATCCTGGCGCAGGCGCCGGAGACGATCGAGGCGATTGCCGGGCTGGGCGAGCTTCTGTTCGAGGCCGGCGACAGCGACGGCGCCGAGGCGCTGCTGGCAACGGCGCCGGAGGCCAAGAAGAATGCGCCGGCACTTGCCGCGCTGCGTGCCAAGATGACGCTGGCTGCGGAAGCGGCAGCACTTGGCAATCCAGCTGAATTCGAGCAGCGACTGGCCGCCAATCCCGGCGACCACCAGGCGCGTTTCGACCTCGCCATGATCCAGAACGCCAAGGGCGAGCGCCATGCGGCGGCCGACAATCTTCTGGCGATTATAAAAGCCGACCGGACGTGGAACGAGGACGGCGCCAGGGCGCAGTTGCTGAAACTGTTCGAGGCCTGGGGCATGACCGACGAGGCGACGCTGGCGGCACGGCGCAAATTGTCGTCGCTGCTGTTTTCCTGAGCCGTTTGCCGGCCAAATTGCCGGGGCGTGGCTGTCGGGCCTTGCGGTCGGCGGCCGCCGCGCCAGATTAGGCCGATAACATCGCGCCCGAAGCGGGTCGGAGGAGTGAAGGTGCAGGTCGGAAACGCATTTTACCGGGTCGGCAAGGATCTGCCGGCAACCATTCCGGTGTTTCCGCTTGCCGGCGCGCTGCTGCTGCCGGGCGGGCGCATGCCGCTAAACATCTTCGAGCCGCGCTATCTGCAGATGGTGGATGAGGCGATCGCCGGCGCGCGGCTGATCGGCATCGTCCAGCCCAGCCTCAATGGCGCGTTGCGCGCCGACGGCGAGCCGGAACTGTGCAATGTCGGCTGCGCCGGGCGCATCATCTCGATGGCCGAGAGCGGCGACGGCCGCTATCTGATTTCGCTGCAGGGCGTCTGCCGTTTCCGCATCACCAGCGAATTGCCGGTGAAGACGCCGTTCCGGCAATGCAAGCTGGCGCCGTTCCTCACCGATCTCGCCGAAGACCAGGCGGCAAGCGAGATCGACCGGCCGGCGCTGTTGAAAGCGTTTCGCGCCTATCTGCAGGCCAACGATCTCGAAGCCGATTGGGAAAGCGTCAGCCGCGCCGAGAACACCATGCTGGTCAATGCGCTGTCGATGATGGCGCCCTACGGACCGGCCGAGAAACAGGCGCTGCTGGAGGCGCCCGACCTGAAAGCCCGCGCGGAGACGCTGATCGCGATCACCGAAATGGCGCTGGCGCGCGAGAATGAGGACTTTGGCTCCAGCCTGCAATAAGGGCTGAGCCGATGGCTGAAGGGGGATCCAATGGCTGCGGATGGGCGTGACGGCAAGTCGGTCAATGTCGATCCAAAATTGCTGGAGCTGCTGGCCTGCCCGCTGACCAAGGGGCCGCTGGCCTGGGACCCGGTGCGCGGCGAGTTGATCTCGCGGCTTGCCAAGCTCGCTTATCCCGTGCGCGACGGCATCCCGATCATGCTGCCCTCGGAGGCGCGGACTATTTCGGCGGAAGACGTGCTGTCGCCGCCGCGATTGGGTGGGCCGGGCTGAAGGGCCAGGGGTGGTTCAAACGGACCTCAGCCTAAGAAGCCATTCTGTTGGCGATCCTTCGCGCCCCCCTCTGCCCTTACCGGCATTAATGTCATGGGCTCCCGACCGCCCTGCACTTGCCTACTGAAAATTCCGCCCCTTGGGCATGACCCTTTCAGCTTTGTCCGAGAGGGTGGCAATGTCGGGCCGGGCAGCCGGCGTCATCTCTTCCAGCAGCACCGTCAGCCACGGCGTCAAATCCTCGATCTTTTCGGCGACGATGTGGATGACGTCGGATTCCGACTGCAGCTTGCCGGTGACCTTGACGAAGCGCGCGCCCATGACGATGGGCCGGAAACGGGTAAAGGTCCGCTCCCAGAAAATGACGTTGGCGACGGCCTTGTCGTCTTCCAGCGTCAGGAAGATCGCATTGCCCTTGCCGGGCCGCTGCCGCACCAGCACCAGGCCGGCGACCGAGACCCGCCTGCCGTCGCGCACCGAGCCGAGATTGGCATTGGGAATGACGCCGGCGCGGTCGAGCCGCTCGCGCAGGAAGGCGACCGGATGCGCCTTCAGCGACAGGCCGAGCGCGCGGTAGTCGTGGATGACGTGCTCGCCGAGCGGCATTGTCGGCAGTTTTGTCTCGGGCTCGAGTTCGCGCAGCCGGATCGCCGGCTGGTCGAACAGCGGCAGCCGTTCGGCGGCGCTCTTGCCATCCAGCGCGCGCACCGCCCACAAGGCTTCACGACGATCGAGGCCGAGCGAGCGGAAGGCGTCAGCCTGCGCCAGTCTTTCGATTTCGCCGACATCGAGGCCCGAGCGCAGCCACACATCCCTGACGCTTGTATAGCCGGCGCCGCGCCGCGCGGTGAAAGCTTCCATACGCTTCTCGGCCAAGCCCTTGATCTGACGGAAGCCAAGCCGGACGGCGCACCGGGTCTTGATGACACCGCGCATTTCGGCATGGCGCGCCAGGATGCGGCCCGGATCGAATTGGGCTTTCTCCAGGGTGCAGTCCCAGTCGGAAAAATTGACGTCGACGTCGCGGATATCGACGCCATGGTCGCGCGCGTCGCGCACCAGCTGGGCCGGCTGGTAAAACCCCATCGGCTGCGAATTCAGGATCGCGGCGCAGAACACGTCGGGATAAAAGGTCTTGAACCAGCAGGAGGCATAGACGAGCAAAGCGAAGGAGGCGGCATGGCTTTCGGGAAAGCCGTATTCGCCAAAGCCCTCGATCTGCTTGAAGCAGCGCTCGGCGAAGTCCTTGGTGTATCCCTTGCCGACCATGCCGTCGATCATGCGCTGGCGGTAATTGCCGATGGTGCCGGTGCGCTTGAAGGTGGCCATGGCGCGGCGTAGTTCGTCCGCCTCGCCCGGCCTGAAGCCGCCGGTGACGATGGCGATCTTCATCGCCTGTTCCTGGAACAACGGCACGCCCAGCGTCTTGCCCAGGATTTCTTCCAGTTCCGGCTTGGGGTACTCAGGCATTTCCTTTTTCTGCCGGCGGCGCAGATAGGGATGCACCATATCACCCTGGATCGGACCGGGCCGCACGATCGCCACCTCGATGACCAGGTCGTAGAATTCGCGCGGGCGTAGACGCGGCAGCATCGACATCTGCGCGCGCGATTCGATCTGGAAGACGCCGAGTGTGTCGGCGCGGCAGATCATGTCGTACACGTCGTTCTCTTCCGGCGGCAGGGTGGCCAGCACATAGGGTCGGCCGTAATCATCCCGGGCCTTCGGATAATGGTCGGTGAGCAAGGTGAAGGCGCGTTTGAGGCAGGTCAGCATGCCAAGCGCCAGAATATCCACCTTCAGGATCTTCACCGCGTCGAGATCGTCCTTATCCCACTCGACCATCTTGCGCGCCTCCATCGCCGTCTTGACGATGGGGACGATCTCGTCGAGCCGGTCGCGGGTAATGACGAAGCCGCCGACATGCTGCGACAGATGCCGGGGAAAGCCCATGATCTCGTTGGCGTGGGCGATCACGTGACGGGTCGAGGTCTCGTTGCGGTCGAGGCCGCCGGCATGCGCCTCCTTCTCGCCGAGCTCCGAGGTCGACCAGCCCCAGATCGAACTGGAAAGCGCAATGCGGACATCGTCCGACAGGCCCATGGCCTTGGCCACCTCGCGCAGCGCCGAGCGGCCGCGATAGCTGATGACGGCGGCAGCCAGCGCGGTGCGCTTGGCGCTGTATTTGGAGTAGATGTACTGGATCACCTCCTCACGCCGCTCATGCTCGAAATCGACGTCGATGTCGGGCGGCTCGTTGCGCTCCTCGGAAATGAAGCGCTCGAACAACGTGTCGATGCGCTCGGGGCCGACCTCGGTGATGCCGATGCAGTAGCAGACGATCGAGTTGGCGGCCGAGCCTCTGCCCTGGCACAGAATGCCCTCATTGCGGGCGAACTGGACGATGTCGTAAACGGTCAGGAAATAGCGCGCATAATTCAGACGCTCGATCAGAGCGAGCTCCTCACTGATGCGCTGCAAGACGGAAGCGGGGACGCCCGCCGGATAGCGCGTGGCGGCCCCCTCCCTGGCCAGACGCTCTAGCTCGGCCTGCGGCCCAAGCCCTGATTGCGTCGGCTCGTCGGGATAATTGTACTGGAGGTCGCTGAGCGAGAAGGTCAGTTCGCCGGCAAAGCGCAGCGTCTCGGCCAGCGCCCGTGGATGGCGGCGGAAGAGACGGGCCATTTCCAGCGGCGGCTTCAGATGGCGCTCGGCGTTGGCCGTCAGCTCCAGCCCGACCTCGGCGACCGGCAAATTGAGGCGGATGGCGGTGAGCACATCTTGCAGCGAGCGGCGCTCGGCGCTGTGATAAAGCACGTCGTTGGTCGCCATCAGCGGCACGCCGACGATGTCCGCCATGCCCGCCGCCTGCTCGATGCGGAAACGGTCATTGCCGCGATAATCCGGCGCCATGCCTAGCCGCAAATTAGCGCCGAAACGGTCTTTCAGTTGACGGACCAATGCCAGGGGATCGTCGGCATTCGCCGAGAGATCCGGCAGCACCGCCAGCGACAGCAGGTCGCCCCATTCGAGCAGGTCGCTGCGCTGGAGAAGGGTCGCGCCCTTCTCGTTTTCATCGCGCAAATTGGCTTGCGTCAGCATGCGGCAGAGATGGCCCCAGCCCTTGCGGTTCTGCGGATAGGCGAGAATGTCCGGCGTGCCGTCGCCGAACACCAGGCGGCAACCGGGGTGATAGGCGAGCTTCTCGACCTTGGCCTGCTGCCAGGCGCGCACGACGCCGGCCACCGTGTTGCGGTCTGCCAGTCCGATCGAGGAAAAGCCGA
The DNA here is from genome assembly GCF_030323245.1 of Mesorhizobium sp. C372A. Classification (NCBI taxonomy): domain Bacteria; kingdom Pseudomonadati; phylum Pseudomonadota; class Alphaproteobacteria; order Hyphomicrobiales; family Phyllobacteriaceae; genus Mesorhizobium; species Mesorhizobium sp. C372A. The sequence continues at coordinate 1,736,503 of NZ_CP100475.1, forward strand.
GGAATTTGGCCGCCACCACCAGCTCCTCCGGCTTGGAGGCGCCGCGCAGGAAGGAGAAGTTCGACTGGATGCCGAATTCCGCATAGGGGATGACGGTCAGCGCGTTCATGCGAAGACCCCATGCATGAACCAGCGCGGCGGCACCTGCGGGTTGCCATAGAGGCCTTGCCGGTAGAGCCAGTAGCGGCGGCCGTCGGCATCCTCGATCCGGAAATAGTCACGCGTCGATGTGAGCGGATCGCTTGACGTTTCACGCCACCATTCCGGCGCGATGCGTTCCGGCCCCTCGGCGCGCGCGACCCGGTAGAGCGCGCGGCGCCAGCGGAAATTCATCGGCGGACCCTCAGGCATTTCGGTGGCCGGCACCTCGATCGGCTCGGGCGAACGGAACAGCCGGATCGGCCGTTCCGGCGGGAAGATGGTTGCGCGCGGCGCGTCTTTCGAGCCCGGCTTCCTGAGCGGTGTTTTGCGTTGTGGCGCTTCCGAGAACGAGATGGTGGCGACGGCGCGCTCCGGCAGATGGCTCTCGAGGGCGACCGGCTTCAGCACCGCACTGTCGCCGAGCCTGGCGCGGATGCGGTCGGCAAAGAGTGCCATGTCGGCGCCGTCATCCTCGGCCTCGCCGGTCAAATCGGCTTGCTGCATGTCGAAGTCGGCGGCCGCCAGCACCGAAAGCCGAACCAGGTCGAAGCCGTAGCCGGCATCGATGTCCTGTTCGAGCGCGGCCAGCCGCTCATGGAACAGGCGCTGGATCAGCTTCGGTTCGCGCAGCGGACGCGAGGTGCCGACAGCGATGCGGCTGACGGCGCCGTCGACGCGAAACAACAGCAGCGCCAGCATCCTTGCGCCTTCGCCGCGGCGTTCGAGATCGGCCTTCAGCGTCACCGCCAGCAAGAGCACCAGCCGTTCGATCTCGGCGGTCAGCACGACCGGCTCGGCCAGGTGGCGTTCGACTGAAAGGGGCGCCACCGGCAGGCGCGGCGATACCGCCTCGTCGAGGCGACCGAGCGCCTGGTCAAGACGCAACAGCAAGGTCGCGCCGAAACGGCGGGCGAGCGGCGCGCGCGGCGCTGCCATGACCGCGCCGGCGGTGCGCAGACCGACGCTTTCCAGGCTGGCGCGGATATCGGCCTCGATGCGCAGTGCGGCCAGCGGCAAGGGGGCGAGCAGCGCTTCTTCCTCGCCGGAGACAACGATGCGGTCGCCGCAAAAGCGCGCTGCCGCCCAGGCTGCACCCGGCGTCGCGGCCAACCCGGCGCGGACATCGAAACCCTGCTGGAAAAACCGCGCAAGGATGTCGTCCAGCATGGCGCGCTCGCCGCCGAACAGGTGGGTACAGCCGGTGACGTCGAGATAAAGCCCGTCGACGCCGTCAAGCGCCACCAGCGGCGTATAGCGGTCGCACCAGTCGGCGAGGCCTTCGAGCAGCCGGCGGTCGGCCTCCGGATCGGCCTCGACAATGTCGATCGAGGGATGCATGGCACGGGCGTCGGCAATGCCCATGCCAGGCTTCAGATGCAGCGCCTCAGCCCGCTCGTCGAGGGCCGATATGCGCTGGGCGTTGCGGTCGCGATGGCTGATCACGAGCGGGAAATGATCCGAAGGCCGGGAACGCCACGACCGTCCCAGGCGCTGGCGCAGGATCCGTTCGGCCGCCAGATGCGGGAACCACAGCGACAGAATTCTCTGGCCGTTTTTCGCGGGGCTTTCTTTCTTCGAATGCGTGTTCATCGGGGTTCCACTCCAGTGTGAATTGTCCAGGCAGAGCGGTGCGGCTCTTGCCGATGCTGACGGTGAAGGCAGGGTGGCCGATCGAGCCGGCAAGCGGCCCGGCGATCGTCCGGCGCGATGTCGCTGGTGCAGCCGACACGATGAGGCGCACCGGGGCGGCGGTCGGCTCGGTTTCGCCGGCCTGGCGCAGCAGGAATACCGGCCGGCGGGCGTTTTGGGCGCGCGCGTGCAGCCGGCGCGTCGCGGTGAGGTCGAGCCGCTGCGGGCTGCCACGGATTTCGAGGATGATTGCGGCGAGCGCCGTCATCTTGGCGGCCTCCTCGGCTACCCACAGCGCATCGGTGAGTTTCGGCGCCTCGGAAAACAGCAACTGCTCCGGTGCGATACCGAACATGCCCTGCAATCCCCTGGCATAGGGAAAGCCGGCCTCGCGAAAAATCTCCGACGTGCCGATCCACAGCACTGGCAAGGGCTGGCCCTTGAGGATCAGGCTGACAAGCGACAGCACAAAGCCGGCGACGGCCCCGGCATTGCGGGTCTCAAGGCCATGGATTTCGCTCAAGGCGGCTTTCGGCAGGCCGCCGCTCAGCGCCGCATCGAGGCGCTCGACGCCGGTGGCCAGGAAAGCATCCGGCGAAGCCACGGCGAGCCCGCGGCGGATGATGGTGACATCGGCATTAGGTTCGGGCGCACCGCCGATAGCGCTGTCAGGGCACGCACGAGGTCGCTCGCCGGCCGGCACGGCCAGGCGCTCGGGCAGCGTTCCCTCGATCTTCGCGATCTGGCGGCGCAGGGCAAAAACAGTCTCCCGCGCCACGGCTGATGTCGCCATGACGGTCAATTTCTCTCATAATTGTTCCTGTTATGTTCCTATAGATTCCAGAGGGTGCCGAAAGAGTCAAGCGGAGTCAGAAGGAATTTATTCCTCTATAGCCATTGACGTCATGGAATTACCGCTTCATTGCCGAGTCCGGAGGGAAAGCCTATATGCCGGGATCAAAGGACAAAGCATGGCCCGCATCTACAAGACCCGCACCTGGCATGACGAACTCTCGCCCTCGATCGAGGAGATGGAGTTTCTGGCGCTGGAGGCGTACGCGCATCTGCCCGACGATTTCCGCAAGCTGACCGGCGAGATCGTCATCATGATCGCCGAATTCCCGACCGACGAGATCATGGACGATCTGTCGCTGGAGACGCCGTTCGACCTGCTCGGCCTGTTCGAGGGCCGCGGCATCGCCGAGCGCTGGAACCCGCAGACCGGCGAAGGCCCGAACCGCATCACCCTCTACCGCCGCGCCATCCTCGACTACTGGGCCGAGAACGAAGAGACGCTGGGCGACATCGTCACCCACGTGCTGATCCACGAGATCGGCCACCATTTCGGCCTGTCGGATGATGATATGGAGAAAATCGAAGAGGCGGCGGAATAGCCCCCACCTTTGTCATCCCAGGGCGAAGCAGGAGCGAAGCTCCGTCGCGAAGACCCTGGGATCCATGCCGTGACGGCGGTGCAGGTGCCGCGGTGCAGGAAAGCAAGCGGTTCTGCGAACAGCACAGATCCGCAGTAACGAGCGCCGGCACAAGCGTCATTCTGATCCGCTGCACTCTAGGGCAAACGGCACGGCATGGATCCTAGGGTCTGCGTCGCGTCGCTTCGCTCCTTGCTTCGCCCTAGGATGACGAAGACGCGGAGGTTGACGCCTTCCCTACCAGTCGCTCAGCTTTGTATCCGGCCCGTATTCCTGGCCGTCAATATCCTTCACCACCGACTGGCCGCAGCGCATCGATTTGGTCTTCTTGTCATAGGCGTAGGTCGGTGAGCCGTACAGGTGCCAGCCCTTGTTCAGCGCCGCGGTGACCTTGTGGCAGAAGGTTGAATCGTCGGGGGCGGACAGAAAGCGGTAAAGTCTCATGGGTCAGATCCTGTCGTGAGTTCGTCTTTTCGGGGCGGATCATGCGCCGATGGCGGCGGCCTTCGCCAGCAGTTTTTCGGCCTGCGCCAGATGCAGCCGCTCGACCATCCTGCCGTTCAGAGCAATCACGCCCTTGCCGGCATTTTCTGGCAAGGCGAAGGCATCCTTCACCGCGCGCGCCTCGGCCAGAGCTTCGGGCGCGGGCGCAAAGGCGCGGTTGGCGGCTTCGATCTGGGCCGGGTGGATCAGCGTCTTGCCATCGAACCCCATGGCGGCGGCTTCGGTGCATTCGCGCGCAAACGCGTCGAGGTCGCGAAAATCGTTGGAGACGCCGTCGAGCATGTCGATGCCGCCGGCCCGTGCCGCCAGCACCATCTGCATCAGCCAAGGCACGAGGTAGCGCCGATCAGGCGTCGCCAGAATGCCGGTTTCCTTGACCAGATCGTTCGTTCCGGAAACGAAACAAACTAGGCGCGAGGCTGGGTCGCGGCCGAGTTCAGCGATGGCGCCGATGTTGAGCATGGCCTTTGGCGTCTCGATCATCGCCCAGAGTTTGACGCCGTCGGGGGCAAAATTGTCGTCGAGTACATCGCCGACTTCGAGGATGTCGCGCGGTGTGGCGACCTTGGACAACAGGATGCTGTCGGGCTCGAATTTTGCCGCGGCCAGCAAATCATCGTTGCCCCATTCGCTGGACAGCGCGTTGACACGCACGATCATCTCGCAACGCCGCCCATGGTGGTTGGCAACTGGCCGACTGGCGAAAATGCCGGCCAGTTTTTCACGCGCGGTGATCTTGTCGACGGGAGCAACTGCATCTTCGAGGTCGATGATCACGGCATCGCAGGTAAGCGTCGCGATCTTGGCCAGCGCCTTGTCGTTGGAGGCGGGGACGTAAAGCACCGAGCGGCGCGGGCGGTAAGGTTCGCTTGTCATGGCCGATCTATGCCGCGTGTGGGCGGGGGAGGCAAGCGTCCGACCGGTACCTGATGACGAGCCAACCGCGAAAGCTTGCGCTGCCCCGCCCGTCCCGCAGCAGTTGCGGAAGGGGGGCCTTTCCTCTCCCCCGTCGATCGGGGGAGAGGTGTCGAGCGAAGCTCGACGGAGCGGGGATCGACGAAGTGGATGTCGACCCTTGGGGCGCAAGGCGAGGCGATGTTTGCACCGAATGCCCTTCCTGTGTCCGTTCGCGGCGATTGCCAGGTGGTTCCCCCACTCCGTCTCGGCTTCGCCGAGCCACCTCTCCCCCCTCCGGAGGGAGAGGAAAGGAGCCTGTCCGAACCGGATAGATAGGTAACAGAATGGACCGATAGCATGGGTGACAGTTTTCTTGTCCGCCGGAGGACCGGCGATGGTTTGGCGAGAGACTGGCATCATGGACGAGCGGCTACGGTTTGTTGTGGAGTGTCTTTCTGGGGATGAGACGATGGTTGCGCTTTGTGCGGCCTACGGGATCTCACGCAAGAACGGCTACAAATGGCTAGGACGCTATCGGACGTTTGGGCCTGAGGGTTTGCACGACCTGCCGCGAGCCCCGCTCAATCATGGCCGTGCGACAGCTCAGGATCTGGTTGAGCGGATTGTGGCGGCCAAGGAGCTGCATCCGCTCTGGGGTCCAAAGAAGATCGTGGCACGGCTCAGGCGCACGGCTCCCGAGTTCATGTGGCCTTCAGCCTCGACGGTCGGCGCGATCCTTGCGCGGCATGGGCTTGTCCGCGCCCGCAAGCGACCCCGCCTGCGGGCCTGCGGCAATGGACCCTGGCCACAGCCGCAAGAACCGAACGCGGTGTGGACTGGCGATCACAAGGGCTGGTTCCGGACCCGCGACGGCTGGCGTTGCGAACCCTTGACGGTGATGGATGCGTCGAGCCGCTATCTTCTGGCGCTCGAAGCGACGGGGTCGACGGCCGATAGCGAAGCCTGGCCGGTGTTCGAACGGCTGTTTGAAGAGCATGGCCTGCCGGATCGCTTCAGAAGCGACAATGGCCCGCCCTTCGCATCGGCCGGCGTCACCGGGCTGACGCCGCTTGTCGTGCGCTTCATCAAGCTCGGCATCACCCTGGAGCGGATCGCACCCGGCAGGCCACAGCAGAACGGACGTCACGAGCGCTTTCACCTGACCATGCTGCCGATGGCCGAGGCACCGGAAGCCGACCGAACGGCACAGGGCCAGGCCTTCGAGACCTTCCGCCACAGCTACAATGAGGAACGTCCCCATGAGGCGCTGGGCATGGATACGCCCGCCCAGCACTACCGGTCCTCACAGCGCGCCATGCCCAGGACACCACCCGAGCCCGTCTATCCGGCCGAGGCCTCGGTCCGCCGCGTGCGCCACAATGGCGAGATCCGATGGAATGGCGGCTTCATATATGTCTCGCAAGCGCTGGCGGGCGAACCGGTCGCTGCGTTGGAGACCGAAGACAGACAATGGACACTCTCATTCCATGCCCACCCGCTCGGCATCATCGACACACGGCACATGAAGCTTGTCCGCCGCAGCGCCGCGCCAACCAATCCGCTTGGCGCTGCGGCGGACGCATAGGGGGAGAGAAGTGTCACCTATGTATCCGGTTCAAAGTGTTACCCATCTATCGACTGGACAAGCCTGGCTGGGACAGCGCCAACGTCCGGAAAGATGGCGGGCAGCGCCCCGGCCGTAAGCGCAGGTCCTGCACGAAAACTGCACATCCCTGCGGAAAACCTCCTCCACTCCGCCCCGCCGTTTCCATGCGAGCCCGCGACAACAGCGGCATGCAACAGCGAAACGCTCACCTTTGGTCCTTGCCCTATCGCCTGCGCAGCGAAAGCTGGTGGTTGGTCGATCCGCCCCGGGCGGAGGCCCGCCCTTACCTGGAAGCGAGCCTGCTCCCTTTTATCCGCCCACCGGCCGAGCGGACCCAGCCCATCAGGAAAATCCGCGCATGACATCGTTTGCAAGCTTTTCCAGCCGCTTCGGCATCGCCGTCCTGCTCGTCGCCCTGGCGGATTTTTTCTTCTATGGCCAGCCCGCCGGGATCACGGTGCTGCTGTTTGCCATCCTGATCGCCGGCGCGGTGGTCGCTGTGCATCCTGCCGCGCTGAATTCCACCCGATCCTGGCTCAAGCCGGCCGCTTTGTTCGTCGTGCTGCTGCCGTTGGCCGAGAACGTCAGCCCGCTGTCGGTGGCGATAGCTGTCGTGGCGCTGGTGGTGTTTGCGCTGTCCCTGTCCGGGCGGCTACGGCACGGCATCGCCCGCATTGCCGGCCAGGTCGCGCTGTTCCTGCTGGCGGCGCCGCTGCGCCTTATCCGTGACTTTTTCCAATGGCGCCGCACGGTGCGCCGGCTTGGCGGCCGCCGCATCCGCCTGGCGTCCATCATCGTCTGGGTCATGCCGGTGACGCTGGGCGCGGTGTTCCTGCTTTTGTTCGGCGCCGCCAACCCGGTTATCGAATACTGGCTGTCGCTGATCGACCTGATGAAGCTGCTCGATCTCATCCAACTGGCGCGGATCGTCTTCTGGCTGCTCGTGCTCGCCGGCGTCTGGGCTTTCCTGCGGCCTCGCCTGCCGCGTTTCCTGCGCCGCCTTCCACCTTTGACGCCGCCTGCAGCCGTGGCCGCACCGGCCGCGACTAAACCAGCGACAACGATCGAGGCCGTCGTCTTCGGCAAGGCCGCGATCCTGCGCGCGCTGATCGTCTTCAACGCCTTGTTTGCGCTGCAGACCGGGCTCGACGCAGCCTATCTCTGGGGTGGGGTCGCCCTTCCGGACGGGTTGAGCTATGCCGCCTATGCGCATCGCGGCGCCTATCCGCTGATCGCCACCGCGCTGCTGGCCGCCGGCTTCGTGCTGGCGGCGCTGCGGCCGGGCAGCGAAACCTCAGGCGATCCGCTGATCCGCCGGCTGGTCTATGCCTGGGTCGCGCAGAACATCGTGCTGGTCATCTCGTCGATTCTCAGGCTCGATCTCTATATCGGCGTCTATGCACTGACCTACTGGCGCATCGCCGCCTTCGTCTGGGTGGGGTTGGTGGCGTCAGGGCTTGCACTGATCATTGCCCGCATCGCGCTTGGAAAATCCAACGAATGGCTGCTCTCCGCCAATCTTGCGACGCTATCGGCGACGCTTTATGCCTGCTGCTTCATCAACTTCGCCGCAACGATCGCCAATTTCAATGTCGACCATTCCCTTGAAATGACCGGCGACGGCACGCCTATCGATACCGAATATCTGCGCTCGCTCGGCGCTGCCGCCATGCCGGCGCTGGACCGCCTCTACATGCACCAATTCGGAAACCAAACCACCTATCTGGCCGAGCAAATGATGATCGACGACACTATCGCCGAGCAGAAGCAGTGGCGCGCCTGGAGCTTTCGCGGCTGGAGGCTCGTGCAGGTTCTCGACAAGAGAGGTCCGCTCGTGCTTCCTCCCCCTACCCAGCCCTCGCAACCTTCAGTGCCGGACCGTTAGATCCATGCCGCATCAGATCCTGGTCGCCGACGACGATCCGCACATACGCGAGGTCATCTGCTTTGCGCTGGAAAAGGCCGGGATGAAGACGCAAGCGGTGGCCGACGGCGCGGCCGCCTTGCAGGCGATCGAGCGCCGCGAGCCCGACCTCGTCGTGCTCGACATAGGCATGCCGGAGATGGACGGGCTGGAGGTCTGCCGGCGGCTCAGACAACGCTCCGATGTGCCGGTGTTGTTCCTGTCGGCGCGTGACGAAGAAATCGACCGTATCCTTGGACTGGAGATGGGCGGCGACGACTATGTGACGAAACCGTTCAGCCCGCGTGAACTGGTGGCGCGCGTCAATGTCATCCTGCGTCGCGCCCGCCCGCTGGCGCCGGATCCGGCCGATGACAGGGCCTTTGCGCATGGCAAGCTCAGCCTGGTGCCGGCCAGCCACGGCGCCAGTTTCGACGGCAAGGCGCTGGCGCTGACGGCGATCGAATTCTCGATCCTGAAGGGATTTCTGGCGCGGCCGGCGCATGTGCTGGGGCGCGACCTGGTGGTCGCCAGCGCCTATGCCGCCAACATCCATGTCGCCGACCGTACCGTCGACAGCCACATCCGCAACATCCGCGCCAAGCTGGGGGCGGCGGGCTGTCTCGACGCCATCGAAACCGTGCATGGCGTTGGTTTCCGGCTCGGCCGATGCGGCGCCTGAGCGACGCCAAATGGATCGGCACCAAATGGCGGCCAAGGCTGGCCACGGTGGTTCTCGCCATCCTCATCATGGTGCTGGCGCTGCCGCTGGTCGGCCTGTTCTTCTTCCGGCTTTATGAAAACCAGCTGATCCGCCAGACCGAGGGCGAGCTGATCGCGCAAGGCGCCGTCATCGCGGCGATCTATGCGCAGGATATCAGCGACGCCGGCATTTCCCCGGACAGGCTCGGTGCGCCGATGAACGCGGAGAGCGGCGATGCCAGCCGTGGCGACGACTCGCCTTACCAGCCGATCGAGCCGAGCCTCGATCTCGCTTCCGACTACCTGCTGCCGACCCGACCCGCCGGCATCGCCGCGGCCATCGATCCAGCCTTCGCGGCGATCGGCGCCAGCCTGTCCGGCATTCTCGACACGACGCAAAAAACCACGCTGGCCGGCTTCCGGCTGCTCGATCCGCGCGGCGTTGTCATTGCAGGGCGCGACGAGGTCGGACTATCGCTGGCCAATGTCGAAGAGGTGCGCACCGCCCTTGCCGGCCACTACGCCAGCGTGTTGAGACAAAGAATTCCCGACCAGCCGCCACCGCCCCTCTATTCGGTCAGCCGCGGCACGAAAGTTCGCGTCTTTGTCGCCATGCCGATCGCGGTCGACGGCCATGTCGCCGGCGTGATCTACCTGTCTCGAACGCCGAACAACATCGTCAAGCATCTCTATGGCGAACGCGGCAAGGTGACGCTGGCGGCCATCGCCATGCTGTTCGGCACGCTGCTGATCGCGCTGGTGTTCCTGCGCACCGTCAGCCGGCCGATCTACGCGCTGATGGAGCGCACGAGGCGCATCGCCGCCGGCGACCGCGACGCCATCCGGCCGCTCGACCATCACGGCACGCGCGAAATGGCCGAGCTGTCCGCGGCCTTTCTCGACATGGCCGAAAAGCTGCAGGCGCGCTCCGACTCGATCCAGACCTTTGCCACCCATGTCTCGCACGAGCTCAAATCGCCGCTGACGGCGATCCAGGGCGCGGCCGAACTCTTGCGCGATTCCGGCGAGGCGATGGACGCGGCAGAGCGCAAGCGGTTTTCCGGCAACATCGTCAACGATGCCGGAAGGCTCAATCTGCTGGTGCGGCGCCTGCTCGATCTGGCGCGCGCGGAAAACCTGGCGCCGAGCGGCGAAAGCACATCGCTCGATGCGGCGCTGGCATTGCTGCCGGTGGACGGCAGACTGGCGGTTCGCGTCGAGGCGGGCGGCGAAACCGGTCTGCGCATCTCGGCCGAGAATGCGGCGATCGTGCTTGCCAATCTGATCGACAATTCCGCCAGGCACGGCGCGACCCAGGTTTTGCTAGCGGCTGCCAGCGCCGAAGGCAAGGTGACCATTGCGGTCAGCGACGACGGCACCGGCATCTCGCCGAGCAACAGGGCACGCATTTTCGAGCCGTTCTTCACCACGCGGCGCGAATCCGGCGGGACCGGCATGGGCCTCGGCATAGTGCTGGCCCTCCTGAAAGCGCATGATGGCACGATCGCGCTGGTTGACTCCGGGCGCGGCACGCGCTTCGAGATCATTGTGCCGGGGGCATGAAGGATGCCGGCGGCCGGATCGGAGAAAAACGTGCGCTACGACATCGTCATCATCGGCGGAGCCATCGTCGGCTCCTCGGTCGCCTACTACCTTCGCGAGGAAGGCTTTTCCGGCTCCATCGCGCTGATCGAGCGCGACCCGCAATTCGCCCATGCGGCAACGACGCTGTCCATGGCCTCGATCCGTCAGCAATTCTCGATTCCGGAAAATATCCGGCTGTCGCAGTTCACGCTAAACCTGTTCCGGCGGCTGAAGGAGACCTTCGGCACCGACGCCGATATCGGTTTTCGCGAAGGCGGCTATCTCATCCTGGCCGGCGAGGCCGGGTTGCCGATCCTGAAAGCCAACCACCAAGCACAGGTCGCCGAGGGCGCCGACATTCTGCTCGAGGATGCCGACCAGCTGGCAAAGCGCTTTGCCTGGCTGTCGACCGAAGGCATCAGCGCCGGCGCCTTCGGCCGTACCGGCGAGGGCTGGTTCGACGCTCATGCCATGTTGACGCTGTTTCGCAAGGCATTGCGTGACAGACAAATAGATTTCATCGCCGCCGATGTCACCGGCATTGAGAGGCAGGGCAACCGCGCCACCGGAGTGGACCTCGACAATGGCGAAAGACTGCAAGCCGGCATCGTCGTCAACGCCGCCGGGCCGAATGCCGGCAAGGTGGCCGGCATGGCGGGACTCGTGCTGCCCGTCGAGCCGCGCAAGCGCAACGTTTTCGTCTTCGAGGCGCGGGAAAAATACGTCGACATGCCGCTGCTGGTCGACCCATCCGGCATCTATGTCCGGCCTGAAGGCTCGGTCTATCTCACCGGCGGCGCCGAACCGGAGGAGGGCGATGGCCCCGCCGACCCCAGGGATTTCGACGTCGACTGGCCGCTGTTCGAAGAGGTGATCTGGCCCGTGCTGGCAACCCGCATCCCTGCCTTCGAGGCGATCAAGCCGACACGCGCCTGGGCCGGCCACTACGACTACAACACGCTCGACCAGAATGCGGTGATCGGCCCGCATCCCGAGGTCGGCAATTTCATCTTCGCCAACGGATTTTCAGGCCACGGCCTGCAGCAGGCGCCGGCCGCCGGTAAGGCGCTGGCGGAGTTGTTGGTGCATGGCGGGTATCGGACGGTGGATTGCTCGGCGTTTGGGTACGCCAGAGTGGCTGAGGGAAGGGCGTTCCGGGAATTGAATGTGATTTGAGGCGGCAAAAGCTCACTGTCGAGTTCCCGCCTACCCCCCTCTGCCCTGCCGGGCATCTCCCCCGCAAGGGGGGAGATTGGCAGCTTCGGCGAAGGCGCCATTCTTGCAACGTCGGCGATTGGCGAAAGCGGTCGCGGCATCTGATCTCCCCCCTTGCGGGGGAGATGGCCGGCAGGCCAGAGGGGGGTGCTGTCCCGCGAGAGTCTAAGCAACCATCGCACTGACAGCCATCGCGTTGCCCAGTGCATGCCCGGCGGCCGTGTTGTCGAAAATGCCCCAGACCTCTGCGCCGGAAACTGCCGCTGCTTCCACTTGCCGCGCAAACCGGTCGAGCGTTTCGGCATCGTAGCCCGAATAGTAGATGCGCGGCGCGCCGTGCCAGCGGAAATAGGCAAGGCCGGGCCAGCCACCCGGCCCTGCTGCCTCCGCAACCGGGGTCGGGTCAACGGCAACGCGCGTGATCCGGTTGTCGACAAGGAGTGCGTCGGCCTTGGCGCCGAACCAGCTGGGATGGCGCGGCTCGCATGCCAGCCTTGCCCGGATACGCTTGCCCAACATGTCGAAGAAACCGCCGGCGACCTCCGGCTCGAAGGGCAGGCTTGGCGGCAGCTGCACCAGAAGCACGCTCAGCTTTTCGCCGAGACCTTCGACCTGCCCGAGAAAGTCCTCCGTCAGCCCCTCGCAATCGGCGAGGCGATGCTCATGGGTCATGCTCTTCGGCGCCTTGACCGCGAAGCGGAAGTGCTCCGGCACGGCGTGCGTCCAGCGCTCATAGGTCTCGCGGCGGTGCGGCTTGTAGAACGAGGTGTCGATCTCGACGACCGGAAAGCGTTTTCCGTAACGTTCGAGATGCGACCCGGGCTGCGGAAAGTCAGCCTTGTATCGAGACGGAATTCCCCAGCCGGCGGTGCCTATGAGAGATCGGCGATTTCCCATGCTGGGGATGTGGACCGGATGAAGCGCGGATCAAGGGCGACAAGGAGGCGTTGCTCCGCGGGGTCCTGAACACCGTTCCGCATTGCCGAGAACCTTGCCCGCCTTGACTGCCCAACCCGATCGGCAATTGCGCTCGACGCTCGTCAGCCCTCGCGAGAGAACCAGAACGCGTCGGCCATTCGCGTCATGTCGATACGCTCATAGAAGCCGACTGCGTCGGGCATCGAGATCAGGCTGATGGCGACCGAAGGCCCAAGCTGCCGGCGGGCCGCGTCCATCAGGCCCTTGCCGATACCGAGGCCTTGCGCAGATTGGGATACGGCGAGCTCTGAGACATAGCACACCCAGGAAAAGTCGGTGATGGCCCTGATAACGCCTATCAGCGGCCTGCCTTCGATGTCGAGCCGCGCCGTCAGCACCAGGTTCGCGCCCGAAAGCATCGCCTGCAGCCGGGCGTCGTCATCGACGGGGCGTGTTTCGCCGAGCGTGGATTCGACCAGCACGCGGCGGAATTCAGCGACGTCGAGCTCAGGCTCACTGGCATAGATAATATTCGATTGTGTGGTCATGGGCGCAAGGTGCACCAGCGGCGGCCGGTTTTAAAGACGTTTGCCGCCGATCTTTCGATCGGGCCGCGCACCAACAGTTGCCTTTTATTTGCCGGCGGCTTTGTGTAAACCGGGCGCAGCAAACCCTGACGCAACGAATTCGATCAAGAACGGGCAAAAGCCATGGAAAAATTCACCAAGCTCACCGGCGTCGCCGCACCGATGCCGATCGTCAATGTCGACACCGACATGATCATCCCCAAGGATTATCTCAAGACGATCAAGCGCACCGGGCTCGGCAGCGGCCTGTTCGCCGAAATGCGCTACAAGGACGATGGCTCGGAAAACCCCGACTTCGTGCTCAACAAGCCAGCCTACCGCAAGGCGCAGATCCTGGTCGCCGGCGACAATTTCGGCTGCGGTTCGAGCCGCGAACACGCGCCGTGGGCGCTGCTCGATTTCGGCATTCGCTGTGTCATCTCGACGTCGTTCGCCGACATTTTCTACAACAACTGCTTCAAGAACGGCATCCTGCCGATCACCGTCAGTCCGGAAGATCTGGAGAAGCTGATGGACGACGCCTCGCGCGGCTCCAATGCGACGGTTTCGGTCGACCTCGAGGCCAAGGAAATCCGCGGCCCCGACGGCGGCGTGGTCACCTTCGACCTCGACGACTTCAAGCGCCAATGCCTGCTGAACGGTCTCGACGATATCGGCCTGACCATGGAGAAGGCCGGCGCCATCGCCTCGTTCGAGAAGAAGAACGCTGCCGAGCGTCCTTGGGCCTGAGTGGTACGAGATGGCCCGGCCGCCACAAAGCCGGGTTCGTGGCGGCTGAACGGAGGGGACAGTCATGACACGTTTTCTTCTTGCCGGCGCCTGCGCGCTGGCGTGGATGCTGATGCCGGTGGCCGGCGCGCAAGCACAGACCGACACGGTCCTCGTGCCGGCAGAAGATCCGTCCGCCGCCGATCCGGGCGCGTCGAGCAATGCGGCCCTGGCGGACGATGACAGCCAGGGGCCGGTCCCGTTCGAGGGCGGGCAGCTGACCATCACCCAGCCGGAGCAGGATGGCGAAAAGGTGCTGGCCTATGACGGCAAGCAGCTGGCCAGCAATTACGACGTGTTCTTCGACAGAACAGTCAAGGTCGGCGGCGTCGACGTGGCGCTGGTCGATGTCGGCGACGGCGGCAACCAGTGCGGCCCGGCCAAGGTCATCGTCTGGAAGCCGGAAGGCGGCGAGATAGAAAGCCTCAAGGTCGAACAGGACGAATGCGGCGCGCCGCCGGCGGCGGTGGCCGACAACGCCATCTATTTCGTGCCGTATCTGTTGCCGGGCGATACGAAGCAAGCGCTGCAATGGTCGCCCAGCGACGGGCTGACGATCTCGGGCGACCTGACCTACGCGCCGGAGCCGGGTACGGACTGGAAGGACGTCGATCCGGCCAAATACCAGAACATCATCGACGCCTTCCACAATGAGGCCGTCTACAAGGCGGCGCAGACGCTACTCGGCGACACCATGCCCGACATGGCGACCAGCCTGCTGGTCGGCGGCGGCACCGAAAAGACGGCGTCGGGCGCCTTCTACGCCACCGGCTGCGTGCCGCACGCATGCGGCAGCAATGACGGTTTCATGGCGGTCGACCCGGCCAAGCACACGCTCTACTTCGCCCGGCGCGGCGACAATGGCGAGCCGCAGGCGTGGCCTGACGTGAAGACCTGGCCTGCGGATGTGAAGGAAGCAATGGACAAGGCGCAGGAGTCGGGGAACTAGAGTTCGCGGCAGCGCGGCGAACACTCGGTGTTCATGCTTGTTCCGTCGCGATCCGTCACACCCCCTCTGCCCTGCCGGGCATCTCCCGCTCAAGGGGGGAGATCAGACGTCACTCTGGCTTTCGCCAATCGCAAATGTGGAAAGCGAGAAAGGCGTCCGAACTGCTAATCTCCCCCCTTGAGCGGGAGATGGCCGGCAGGCCAGAGGGGGGTGCTGTCCCGCCGACGGCCAAGATTTGCACCTGACTTGGCCCATGGCCTGGCCGGCCCTTTCCTGCAAAGCGTCCGAAACCACAGCGAGGCTCCATGCGCACACTCATCTCCACCGGTTCGCCCTTCGAAAAAACCGCCGGCTATTCGCGCGCGGTGGTGCAGGGCGACTGGTGCTTCGTCTCGGGAACCACCGGCTATGACTATGCGACGATGGCCATGCCGGAAACGGTGGAGGCGCAGACGCGCAATTGTCTGGCGACCATCGCCGAGGCGCTGAGGGATGGCGGCTTCGACATGGCCGATGTGGTGCGGGCGCATTACTACATCACCGACCAGGCCTTCGTGGACGTGGTCTTCCCCATCCTCGGCGAGGCTTTCGGCGAGATCAGGCCGGCGGCGACGATGATCGTGTGCCAGCTCAACAAGCCGGAAATGAAGATCGAGATCGAAGTCACGGCGCTGCGGCGCACGGCTTGAGGAGGCAAAGCCATGACGGTCCGGCGCATCGTGGCCAATATCGGGACACCAGACGCGGCAGCGGCGAAACGCTTCTATCAGGACGTGCTTGGCCTCGATGTGCTGATGGATCAGGGCTGGATCGTCACCTACGGGTCCGACGAACGGATGCAGGTGCAGATCAGCTTCATGGCCCAGGGCGGCTCCGGCACGCCGGTGCCGGACCTCTCCATCGAGGTCGACGATGTCGATGCGGCGCTGCAAGGCATGAGGGCCGCCGGCTTTGCCGTCGAATACGGTCCGGCCGACGAGCCGTGGGGCGTACGGCGGTTTTATGTGCGCGATCCGTTCGGCCGGTTGGTGAATATTTTGTCGCACAAGTGATTTGTTCCTCTCCCCCGCCTCTGGCCACGGCGAGGAACCCAGGTCTTGAGAGGCGGGCGCCGTCGTAGCGTTCTTCATCCCCTTGCGCCGCAAGCTCTTGGCGTTTAGCAAGGCCGCGGTTTCTCCAAACAGCATCGGACGGTTCTCCATGGCTTCGAAAAATCTTCTCCTGCTCGCCGGCGACGGCATCGGCCCCGAGGCGATGGCCGAGGTGAAGAAGCTGATCGCGGCCATGAACGCAAAGCTCGGCAGCGGTTTTGCCACTGATGAAGGCTTGGTCGGCGGCTGTGCCTACGACGCGCATGGCGCGGCGATTTCGGATGGCGACATGGCAAAGGCGATGGCTGCGGACGCCGTGCTGTTCGGCGCCGTCGGCGGGCCGAAATGGGACAAGGTGCCTTACGAGGTGCGTCCCGAGGCCGGGTTGCTACGGCTGCGCAAGGATATGGAGCTGTTCGCCAATCTCCGGCCCGCCATCTGCTATCCGGCGCTGGCCGCGTCGTCCTCGCTGAAGCAGGAAGTCGTCGAGGGCCTCGACATATTGATCGTGCGCGAGCTTACCGGCGGAGTCTATTTCGGCGAGCCGAAGCAGATCATCGATCTCGGCAACGGCCAGAAGCGCGGCATCGACACGCAGGTCTACGACACGTTCGAGATCGAGCGCATTTCCGGCGTCGCCTTCGAGCTGGCGCGCACGCGCAAGAACCACGTGACATCGATGGAAAAGCGCAACGTCATGAAATCCGGGGTGCTGTGGAACGAGGTTGTCACCCAGACCCAGAAGACTCGCTATGCTGACGTCAAGCTCGACCACATGCTGGCCGATGCCGGCGGCATGCAGCTGGTGCGCTGGCCAAAGCAGTTCGACGTCATCGTCACCGACAATCTGTTCGGCGACATGCTGTCCGACATCGCCGCCATGCTGACCGGATCGATCGGCATGCTGCCGTCGGCCTCGCTCGGCGCGCCCGATGTGAAGACCAGGAAGCGCAAGGCGCTGTACGAGCCGGTGCATGGCTCGGCGCCCGACATTGCCGGACAGGGCATCGCCAACCCGATCGCCATGATCGCGTCGTTTGCCATGTGCATGCGATATTCCTTCGGCATGGTCGATGAGGCCGACAAGCTCGAAGGCGCAATAGCCGCCGTGCTCGACGACGGGCTCCGGACGAAGGATATTTTGTCCGAGGGCATGACCGAAGTCGGCACTGTCGCAATGGGCGATGCCATCATCGCCAAGTTCCTGGCTTAGCGGCCGACTCAGCGGATCTCGCCGGCCAGCCGTTTCAGCAGGCCGACGAGTTGCGCCTCATCCACGGTTGAGAAAAAAGCAGCGTCGGCGGCTTCGACGGCGACGATAGCGCGCTGGACTGCGGCCGTCCCCGTCGTGGAGACGCGGATCACCTTGGCGCGGGAATCCCGCGGGTCGGTGTCCCGCACAATCAGTCCCTTTGCCTCAAGCCGGGCGACGACGTCCGACGTCATCTTCACCTCGGTGCCGGCCTGCGCGGCGAGTTGGACCTGGTTGGGCGGCTCGCCATATCGGCCGAGCCACATCGCCGAAGCCAGCAGCACGAACTGGACATGGGTAAGGTCAAGCGGGGCCAGCGCCGCCGTCATGACGCGCTGCCAGCGCATGGTGGTTCGCCAGAGCAGCAAGCCGGGGCTCTCGGATGGTCCGCTGAAGCGCGTGTTCAGATCCCCTTGATCAGCCACCGTTCGCCAACACCATTGCCTGCTCGAACAGTTTAGCCATCGAAGTGTCGAAATCGCCGCTGATCTGCGGCCCGAGCTCTGGTCCGACCTCGGCGGCCGATGGGCCGGAAATCTCGAGGCGATGAGTCACTTGAGTGCCACCCTCGACCGGCGTCAGCGTATGCCTGAACAGCAGTTTCGTGTCGCCGAACGAGGTCTCGTCGGCATAGGTTACAGCGTCGACGAGGTCGACGATCGTCGATTCGAAGGTGTCCTGCCCGACGGGCGTTACAGAGACGCGGGTGCCCTTGGCGAACGGGCCGTGCAGCACGAAGGTATCGGAGCCTTCGTAGGTGAGGCGGCCTTCGTGCAGCGCCTTGAGCGCGTTCCAGATGGCCTGCGCCGAAAGGGGGGAAATTGCGGTGTACTCGTTGGTCCACATTTGTCTTGGCTCCATCATCCGTTTTCGATCGTCGATTTGATGATTGCACAGATTGTCTGTGCACAGACTAAATGGCAAGAGAAATATTTCGTTCGTTCGGTCAAAACAGCAGCTGCCTTCCCGGCTGCGACCTAAGCCATTGTTATAGCACGGCTGTCCGCAAACAGCCGGCTGCTCATTTCTTGGTGCGGGTCTAGGCTCCGCCTCCTCTAGGCACCGGCCCCCACTGGTTTTCGTGGGCCTGGGTCGGGATCAATCCGAGTATCAGCGCGAGGATCAGCGTAGCCGGAGCGAACATGAAGGTGATTGCGAAGTAAGGTATTGCCAGCCAGCCGGTCAGGCCGATGTCGTGCAAGCGGCGCACGACGAGCCCGACCCAGGGCAGGAACGTCGCTAGCCAAAACAGCCCCCAGACGCCGATCATCACAATCGGCCAGTTGCCGGCATCGAAATTGCCGACGGCCTGGTCGGCGAGGGCGCCGGCAATTCCGACCAGGATGAAGCTGACGGTCCAGAACAGGCAGTAGCCCCAGAATTCCTTGCGGCGGGCGCGTTCGGCGAAGTTGATGTAGTTGCGCGTCACGCCTCGCCAGAAATAACCCGGCAGTCCGCTATCGCGAACCGCGCCGTCTTCCGCCAGGCGGCCGAAATGCTGTGGGGCGGCTGAAGCGGCAGCCGCCTTGGGCGGCGCGGCGCTTGCCGCTGGCGCAGCGGTGGCGGGACTGGCGGGCTGGGCGCGGATTGAAAAAACGTCGCGCGCCTGACCGCTTGCCGGCAGAAACTCGACCACAGCGCCGTTCGCGATCACGGTATCACGGCGCAGATCCTCGCGCGCGAAGGTGTAGCGGTTGCCGTCCGCCCCGGTGATGAAGCCGAAACCCTGGGCCTCGTCATAGTGAAGAACTTCGCCGCGCATTTAGCCTCGCCCCCGTGCAGGCACAGACTGTTCAAAGTTGCGGCGGACTGCAAGGGGGTGGACGAAATGGAGGGCGAACGGTTCAGGCATGAGTTGCTTTATTTTCCGGTGCGTTGGCGCTGCCCCTCACCTGCCTGCCGGCATCCTCTCCCCGTATAGTGGCGGGGAGAGGGGTCGCTGTTATCGACGATTCCGCCAATCGCCAACGTTGCAAGAGAGCGCCAAGGCTGCGGTCAGTGTCCAGTCGATAGATGGGTAACACTTTGAACCGGATACATAGGTGACACTTCTCTCCCCCTATGCGTCCGCCGCAGCGCCAAGCGGATTGGTTGGCGCGGCGCTGCGGCGGACAAGCTTCATGTGCCGTGTGTCGATGATGCCGAGCGGGTGGGCATGGAATGAGAGTGTCCATTGTCTGTCTTCGGTCTCCAACGCAGCGACCGGTTCGCCCGCCAGCGCTTGCGAGACATATATGAAGCCGCCATTCCATCGGATCTCGCCATTGTGGCGCACGCGGCGGACCGAGGCCTCGGCCGGATAGACGGGCTCGGGTGGTGTCCTGGGCATGGCGCGCTGTGAGGACCGGTAGTGCTGGGCGGGCGTATCCATGCCCAGCGCCTCATGGGGACGTTCCTCATTGTAGCTGTGGCGGAAGGTCTCGAAGGCCTGGCCCTGTGCCGTTCGGTCGGCTTCCGGTGCCTCGGCCATCGGCAGCATGGTCAGGTGAAAGCGCTCGTGACGTCCGTTCTGCTGTGGCCTGCCGGGTGCGATCCGCTCCAGGGTGATGCCGAGCTTGATGAAGCGCACGACAAGCGGCGTCAGCCCGGTGACGCCGGCCGATGCGAAGGGCGGGCCATTGTCGCTTCTGAAGCGATCCGGCAGGCCATGCTCTTCAAACAGCCGTTCGAACACCGGCCAGGCTTCGCTATCGGCCGTCGACCCCGTCGCTTCGAGCGCCAGAAGATAGCGGCTCGACGCATCCATCACCGTCAAGGGTTCGCAACGCCAGCCGTCGCGGGTCCGGAACCAGCCCTTGTGATCGCCAGTCCACACCGCGTTCGGTTCTTGCGGCTGTGGCCAGGGTCCATTGCCGCAGGCCCGCAGGCGGGGTCGCTTGCGGGCGCGGACAAGCCCATGCCGCGCAAGGATCGCGCCGACCGTCGAGGCTGAAGGCCACATGAACTCGGGAGCCGTGCGCCTGAGCCGTGCCACGATCTTCTTTGGACCCCAGAGCGGATGCAGCTCCTTGGCCGCCACAATCCGCTCAACCAGATCCTGAGCTGTCGCACGGCCATGATTGAGCGGGGCTCGCGGCAGGTCGTGCAAACCCTCAGGCCCAAACGTCCGATAGCGTCCTAGCCATTTGTAGCCGTTCTTGCGTGAGATCCCGTAGGCCGCACAAAGCGCAACCATCGTCTCATCCCCAGAAAGACACTCCACAACAAACCGTAGCCGCTCGTCCATGATGCCAGTCTCTCGCCAAACCATCGCCGGTCCTCCGGCGGACAAGAAAACTGTCACCCATGCTATCGGTCCATTCTGTTACCTATCTATCCGGTTCGGACATCAGCCCTTTCTCCCCGTCACTATACGGGGAGAAACGCCCGGCAGGGCAATGAGGGGCAGCGCCTACATCTGTAATTGGCCGATAAGAGCCTCAAACCGGCCGCTTCTTCGGTTTCTTGTTCTTCGGCGGTCCAGCCTTGTCGAATTTCGGTTTCCCGGCCCAAGGCTTTGCATCGCCGGGGGGCCGTTCCCGCTTCTCGAATTTCGGCTTGTGTGCGCTTTGCGGCGCCTCGAACGGGCGCTTGCCGCGATGCGGCTTCTTGTCGGGCTTCGGCGCCTGGTAGCCGGCCCGCGACAGGTCGGGCGTGCCGTCCAGGCGCTTCACCGCAATGTTGCCCTGCAATTTCTTGTCGGGGCCGACGGCGGCGAGGAAGCGATCGGCCCAGTCGGCCGCGATCTGCACGTAGGTCTCATCCTGCTGCATCTTGATGGAGCCGATCTCGCGCTTGGAGATGTTGCCGGTGCGGCACAGCATCGGGATCAGCCAGCGCGGCTCGGCATTTTGCTTGCGCCCGATCGACAGCGAGAACCAGACACTGTCGCCGAAGTCGTCGCGCCGGCTTGGCGCTTCATCGCGGCGCTCGAATTTTTCGCCCGCCGGTTTGTCACGCGAAGGCGTGAACGGTGCGACATCCGTAAGCTCCTCGGGCGCCGAGCGGCTGGCGCGGCATTGGCGCACGAAGGCGGCCGCAATCTGTTCGGCGCCATGCCTGGCCAGAAGCGTGTCGACGAAACCGCGCTCGTCCTCGGCTACCGGCTCGTCGAAGACTGGATCGGCAAGGATGCGCTCGTCATCGCGCTTGATCACGTCGTCGGCCGAGGGCGGGCTCGCCCATGTCGCCTTCAGCCCTGCATTCTGCAGCAGGCGCTCGGTGCGCTTGCGGGCGCCGTTGGGCACGATCAGCGCGCTGACACCCTTGTGGCCGGCGCGGCCGGTACGGCCGCTGCGATGCAGCAGCGTTTCGGGATTGGTCGGCAGATCGGCATGGATGACCAGTTCGAGATTGGGCAGGTCGATGCCGCGCGCGGCGACATCCGTGGCGATGCAGACTTTGGCGCGTCCGTCGCGCATCGCCTGCAGCGCGTGGGTGCGTTCGTTCTGGCTGAGCTCGCCCGACAATGCGACGACGGAAAAATTGCGGTTGTTGAAGCGTGCCGTCAGATGATTGACGGCGGCGCGGGTGTTGCAGAACACCAGCGCGTTCTTCGCCTCGTAAAAGCGCAGCACGTTGATGATGGCGTTCTCGCGGTCGGGATAGGCGACATTCAGCGCCCGGTATTCGATATCGAGATGCTGCTTTTCCTCGCCGCCGGCCGAGATGCGTACGGCGTCGCGCTGATAGCCTTGCGCCAGCGTGGCGATCGAGCGCGGCACGGTGGCCGAAAACATCAGCGTGCGGCGCTGAGCCGGTGCGGCATCGAGGATGAATTCGAGGTCCTCGCGAAAGCCGAGGTCGAGCATCTCGTCGGCCTCGTCCAGCACCACGGCTTTCAGCGCCGACATGTCGAGGGAGTTGCGGGTGATGTGGTCGCGCAGGCGGCCGGGCGTGCCGACGACGATGTGGGCGCCGCGCTCCAGCACGCGCCGTTCGGAGCGCATGTCCATGCCGCCGACACAGGACGCGACGGTGGCGCCGGTCGGCGCGTAGAGCCATTGCAGTTCGCGCATCACCTGCAGAGCGAGCTCGCGTGTCGGCGCCACGGCCAGCGCCAGCGGTGCGCCAGCCTGGTCAAAACGTTCGGCGCTGCCCAGAAGGGTCGGCGCCAAAGCGAGGCCGAAGGCGACGGTCTTGCCGGAGCCGGTCTGCGCCGACACCAGAGCGTCGGACTCGCCGAGCTCCAGCACCGCCTTCTGCACCGGCGTCAGCTCGGTATAGCCGCGTTTTTCCAGCGCCTCTGCCAGCGCAGGAACAATAGCTTCGAAATTGGACATCTCACTCTTTCGGAATTCAGGGTCTGGGCTCATCATGGAGCACATGCCGGGGCTGACGCACGCCAGCCAAACACTATTTGGGCGTTCGTACTTCTTGCGGCCGCTATTGTACAGAGCAGGCGTGTGCCTCCCGCAATTGACTCCTGACGCAAACCGCGTAAAAGCCGGCATCGAACGGGATCATTTTCGATGCGCGGCCTTCTGATGGCTCTTCTTGCATTCGACTTCCCCGGCCACAATCATGGGGCCGGGCGCGTTGGCGCGTCTTACCGTTCCAGCAAAACTATGGCCAAAACCACCACCAAAACGGTGTGATTCCCTTGGCCTAACCACCCTCTCCCGGGTCCGGCCTGGGGGACGAAACCCGCATTGGCCGGCGGGTTTTCTCCAAAAACCAAGCGGAGAGGGACAGGAGATTTCTGATGAGTTTCAAGGTTGCGGTAGTCGGCGCCACGGGCAATGTGGGTCGCGAAATGCTCAACATACTGGAAGAGCGCGGCTTTCCGGTAAGCGAAGTCGTGGCGCTGGCCTCGCGGCGCAGCCAGGGCACCGAAGTGTCGTTCGGCGACCGTTCGCTGAAGGTCAAGACGCTCGACCAGTATGATTTTTCCGACACCGACATCTGCATCATGTCGGCCGGCGGCAACGTCTCGAAGGAGTGGTCGCCGAAGATCGGCAAGCAGGGCTGCGTCGTCATCGATAACTCGTCGGCCTTCCGCTACGACCAGGACGTGCCGCTGATCGTGCCGGAAGTGAACCCGGATGCGATCTCGCTGTTCACCCGCAAGAACATCATCGCCAATCCGAACTGCTCGACGGCGCAGCTGGTCGTGGCGCTGAAGCCGCTGCACGATGTCGCCACCATCAAGCGCGTCGTCGTCGCCACCTATCAATCGGTATCCGGCGCCGGCAAGGAGGGCATGGACGAACTCTTTACACAGACCCGCGCGGTGTTCGTCGCCGATGGCGTCGAGGTCAAGAAGTTCACCAAGCGCATCGCCTTCAACGTCATTCCGCATATCGACGTCTTCCTCGACGACGGCTCGACCAAGGAAGAGTGGAAGATGGTCGCCGAGACCAAGAAGATGCTCGACCCCAAGATCAAGCTGACGGCGACCTGTGTGCGCGTGCCGGTGTTCATCGGCCATTCCGAAGCCGTCAACATCGAGTTCGAAAAGCCGATCACCGCCGACGAGGCGCGCGACATCCTGCGCGAAGCGCCAGGCTGCCAGGTCTTGGACAAGCGCGAGGATGGCGGCTACATCACGCCGCTGGAATCGGCCGGCGAGGACGCCACCTTCATCTCGCGCATCCGCGAGGATTCGACCATCGACAACGGCCTGTCGATGTGGATCGTCTCCGACAATCTGCGCAAGGGCGCGGCGCTCAACGCGGTGCAGATCGCCGAGCTTCTGGTCGAGCGCGGCCTGATCCAGCCGAAGAAGAAGGCGGCCTGACGGCTGGTTTGTTTTCGCTCACGGGGTTCGGCCTTCGGCCGATTCCGTTTATCGCTCACGGGCCGTATCGCCGCTGCCGCGGCTGGCCCTCCGCGGGGCGCCGGAAAGCCGGCGGCCCGTAGTCGCGGGCTCGGCCTTCGGCCGAAGCCTTCCTTCTCCCCGTTCACGGGGAGAAGGTCCCGGCAGGGGGATGAGGGCAGCGCTGACCTCTGTTGAGAAACGCCTTTGAACGATCCCACCAAAATCGTGCTGCGCCCCGCCACGGCTTTGGATGCCGCGACCATCGCCATTGTCATGCGGGCCGCACTTGGCTCGTTCTCCTGGATGCCGGTCATCCACACGCCGGATGAGGATCTTGCCTTCATCCGCGAGATCGTGCTGTCCCGGCAGCAGGTGACGGTCGCCGAGGCCGGCACCGGCATTGTCGGCTTCATTGCCCTCAGCGGCGATTGGGTGGAACAGCTCTATCTCGACCCCGCCTGGACGGGGCAAGGCATAGGCAGCCGGCTGCTGGTGCAAGCGACCGCCGCGCTACGGATCGTTAAACTGCATTGCTTCCAGGCCAACACCGGCGCGCGTCGCTTCTACGAGCGCCATGGCTTTCGCCCCGAGGCGTTCGGCGCGGGCACCACCAACGAAGAAGGCCTGCCGGATATTCTCTACGTGCGTCGAGCTTGATATTCAGCCGGCGTTATCCTTGGCCAGTTGGCGCAATAACTCCATCGCTTCCTCGGCCCGCTCAGCGGGCACGAACAGATGGTCATGATAGAAAGCAGAGACCGGATTGACGCCCATGCCGGCGGCGGCCAGCCGGGCGGTGATGGCGGCGAGGAAGCCGACGGCTTCCAGCGAGGAGTGGACGTTCAGGGTGATCATGCGGCAGCGGAAGGCGGACTGCAGCCCGGCGGCCTGGTCTTCGGGCAAGATCAGCGTCGTGCCCTCCTTCTCGCGAAACAGCATCACCGGATTGAGCGTCTCGGGAACCGGTGCACCGGGGACCAGGGTGGCGAAGACATGGACGCCGGGAAGCAGTTCCGGCGTCATCGCCGCCAGCAGCTTTTTCAGATCAGTCTCGCCGGCCATTCGCTCGTCTCTCGCCCAGCCCTATCAATAGCCGTGACTGGTGGATGTCGATAGTCCGTCAAGGTCGAGGGACAGCACCCCCTCTGCCTGCCGGGCATCTCCCCCGCAACGAGGGAGATCGGCGGTTTCGATGCTCCGCTCATTCATGGAACATTGCCGAAGCGGTCGAGCGTGTAATCTCCCCCCTTGCGGGGGAGATGGCCGGCGGGCCAGAGGGGGGTGTGAAGGATCGCCACGCAGCGGCTTTTGCTTGCTGCTACCCAAAAAGAATCCGCACCCTGTAGGATCGCCGCCCCATCGCTCGTCCTTGGTCCGAAGCCAGCAAACGGCTCGAACCGCTTAGGAGGGAACACCCGTGAGTATTTCTCAAACCATGCCCGTCTCATCGGGCGCCCTGTGGACCGGCCGCGTGCTCAGCGGCCTCATCATCCTGTTCATGATCTTCGACGGCGTCATCAAGCTGCCGCCGCTCGATGTCGTCACCCAGACCATGGTGCCGCTCGGCTGGCCGGCCGATGTCAATGTCGCGCGCACGCTCGGCATTATCGGGCTGATCTCGACCGCGCTCTATGCGCTGCCCCGCACCTCGGTGCTCGGCGCCATCCTGCTCACCGGCTATCTCGGCGGCGCCATCGCCACAAATATGCGCGTCGGCAGCCCGTTGTTTTCGCACACGCTGTTTAGCGTCTATCTCGGCATCATCCTGTGGGGCGGTCTCTATCTGCGCGACCCAAGCGTGCGCGCCCTGATCCCGTTCAGCCGTTAAGCGAGGAGAAAAACATGCTCAGCACCATTCTCATCCTCCTGGTCGTCATCATCGCCGCCGTGCTCATCTATGCGGCGACGAGGTCGAATGATTTCGTCACCGCCCGCACCGCCAGCATCAAGGCCGCGCCGGAAGCGATCTTTCCGCTGATCAACAATTTCAAGCAGTGGCCGGAATGGTCACCCTACGAAAAGCTCGACCCGCTGATGAAGCGCACGCTGTCGGGCGCTGATGCCGGCAAGGGCGCCGCCTACGCCTGGGAAGGCAATGCCAAGGCCGGCAAGGGACGCATGGAGATCGTCAATTCCGTGCCATCCTCGCTGGTGTCGCTGAAGCTCGACTTCGAGAAGCCGTTCCGGGCCAACAACAGCGTCGACTTCACCCTGAAGCCCTCGGGCGACACCACCGCAGTCACCTGGGCAATGCGCGGCAGCCGGCCCTTCATTGCCAAGCTGATGGGCCTGGTCATGAGTTTCGATACGCTGATCGGCAAGGATTTCGAGGCTGGCCTCGCCAATCTGAAAAAGGCAGCCGAAAGGTAGAAAAGCCTGAAATTTCAACAAGCTCGGCGGCGGTCGGCACGAATGTGACCGGCGCGGACACCGCGATCTCTCACGTCATCGGGATCAAATCAGCCGTCTGGGAGTTAGAACCGTGGCGGCGAGGACGGCGATCCGCGTGAGAGAGGAACGATAATGAGAAGAGCGATGATCATTCTGGTACTGGCGACCGCGCTGGGCGCGTGCTCGCAAACCGAAAAGGGTGCCGCGGTCGGCGGCCTCGGCGGCGCGGCGGTTGGCGCAGCTGTGGCAAATGATCCGGTTCAGGGGGCCGTCGTCGGCGGCGCCGTCGGCGCCGTGGCCGGCGCGCTGATCGGCCGTGCCAGCGAAAGCGGTCAATGTCGCTACCGCGGCCGGAACGGGCGCACCTATATCGCCAGCTGCCCCGACGGTTATTGAACACAGCCAGGTCCAACATCGGAAACCGGCGGCTATAGATCGCCGGTTTCGCTGTTGCCCAAGGCAGCTGGACCATTGGCTGCCTGCGCTACAGCAATCCCCGGATATGCTCCCAAGCCAGGCGGCCCAGGCGCGTGTCGGCGTCGTCATTGCCGCCATGGGCATGCAGCCTCGAGCGCGGCGTGATTTCGCCCGGCAGCAGAATGCGGTGGCCGGCGTCGGGCACTGAGACGAGGCAGGTGGTCATTGCGGTGTCCTGGCGACGCCGAACGATCGACTGGGCAAAATCCAGCGATGGCCATAGCGCGTCGTCGCCGCCCGCAACCACAACAATGTCGGCTGAAATAGCTTCGACGGGAATGGCAGCCTTGGCCGCTGCGTCCTTGAAGGTTTGCAAGGCACGTAGGAAGAGCCCCCGGTAGGACACCAGACCATCGACATACTCAGCGTTCCAAGCGGGATTGCTTGGGACAAACGGCAAAGGAATCCCCTCGAGCGTCCACGACGATCGTTCCGGCCAGCTGACGCCGTCGCGGCCCGGCCCGATATTGCCCCAGACCACCGATGTCGGGCTGATCGCAACCACGAGGCCGATGCGTGGATCGTGAGCCGCCGCAAGCAGGGAGGCCTCGGCGCCTTTCGAGGTCCCGACATAGACGATGCGCCGGCATCCCATCTGGACAAGATAGTCGGTCGCCGCGAAAAACGTTTCGAGCGGGATCTCGCAAATGCCGGGCACCTGACCTTCGCCGCCAAACCATTGTAGCGCGAGAGCGGATGCTCCTTCCTTGGCAAAGAGCCGGGCCCGGGTGACGTCGATGCGGCCGCTCGATCCGCTGAGCACGACGACGCCTGTCGTGGCGCCGGCGCATCGCAACAGCGTTCCGGCTACGCCGCCGAAAAGGGTCTCTTCCGTGACGGTCCGCTCAGTCATCTTTCGTTCGAACGCATATGACATCGCCGCACATTAGCAAAACGGCGGGCACAGGCCCGCCGTTTTGTCGATGCGATGACGCGATGCTTATTCGGCGGTGGCGGCTTCCGCTTCGGCCGGGGCTGCAGCAGCGGCGGCAACGGCGGCGGCAGCGTCTTCCTGGGCCTTCTTCAGCAGAGAGGCGCGTTCCTGCGCCTTCTTGCCGGGCTCGGCCTTCTTCGGGTTGGAGCGGGCTTCGCGCTTGAGGAGGCCGGCCTCATCGAGGAAGCGCAGCACGCGGTCGGTCGGCTGAGCGCCGTGCGACAGCCAATGCTTGACGCGGTCGGCGTCGACCTTGACGCGCTCGCCGTCCTTGGGCAGCAGCGGGTTCCACGAGCCGATCGACTCGATGAACCGGCCGTCGCGCGGCGAACGGGCGTCGGCGATGACGACGTGGTAGTAAGGGCGCTTCTTCGAGCCCGCACGGGCCAGTCTGATCTTCAAGGGCATTTCATTTCTCCTAAAATTTCTGATGTCAGTGTTGGGTTAATGGCTTTGTCTGGTGCAGGTCGTTGTCCCAAAACCGCTGCGCACTTTTGGGCGACATGCACTTTGTTAGCCGGTTTTGCTTGCGCCGTTGGACGCGGCGATCTGCTCGTGATGGCGGATCACTTCGCGGACGACGAAGTTGAGGAATTTTTCCGCGAAATCGGGGTCGAGATGAGCGTCCTTCGCCAGCTGGCGAAGGCGGGTGATCTGCTCCTGCTCGCGCGCCGGGTCGGCGGGCGGCAGGCCATGCTCGGCCTTGAGCACGCCGACCGCCTTGGTGCAGCGGAAGCGCTCGGCCAGCATATGAATGAGGGCGGCGTCGATGTTGTCGATCGAGGCGCGATAGCCGGCCAGGATGGTGCGTGCGTCGGCCATGTCTTTTTCTTCGTTCATAGCGTCCTCACTTCTTCTTGCCGAGGCCGGGCAGACCACCGCCGCCAAGGCCTGGAAGCTTCATGCCGCCGGGCAGACCGGGCAGGCCACCGCCGCTCGGGGCGGGCAGGCCCTTCATGCCGCCAAGGCCGGGCATCTGCTTCTGCAAGGCTTCGAGCTGCTTGGGATCCATCTTGGAGAGGTCGGGCATGCCGCCACCCATCATGCCGCCGGGGCCACCCGGCATCATGCCGCCGAGGCCCATCTTGGAGGCAAGGCCGCCCATCATGCCGCGCATCATGCCGCCGCCTTTGCCCTTGCCGCCCATCGCCTTCATCATGTCGGCCATGCCGCGATGCATTTTCAAGAGCTTGTTGATCTCGGCCGCATCCGTGCCTGAGCCGGCGGCGATGCGCTTCTTGCGCGAATGTTTCAGCATGTCCGGATTGGCGCGCTCGGCCTTGGTCATCGACGAGATGATGGCGAGCTGGCGGCCGAACATCTTGTCGTCGAGGCCGGCGGCGGCCATCTGGTCCTTCATTTTGCCCATGCCGGGCATCATGCCCATGATGCCGCCCATGCCGCCCATTTTCGACATTTGCTGAAGCTGGCCGGCAAGGTCGTTCAGGTCGAACTTGCCCGACTGCATCTTCTTGGCCATCGCCGCCGCCTGCTCGGCGTCGATGTGTTCGGCGGCCTTTTCGACCAGCGAGACGATGTCGCCCATGCCGAGGATGCGGTCTGCAATACGCTTGGGGTGGAATTCCTCCAGCCCGTCCATCTTTTCGCCGGTGCCGATCAGCTTGATCGGCTTGCCGGTGATGGCGCGCATCGAAAGCGCGGCACCGCCACGGCCGTCGCCGTCCATGCGAGTCAGCACCAGGCCGGTGATGCCGACGCGCTCATCGAAGCTTTTGGCAAGGTTGACGGCGTCCTGGCCGGTCAGCGAATCCGCGACCAGCAGGATTTCGTGCGGGCTCGACACCTTCTTGATGTCGGCCATCTCCACCATCAGCGGCTCATCGATATGGGTGCGGCCGGCGGTGTCGAGGATGACGACGTCATGACCGCCGAGCTTGGCTGCCTGGACGGCGCGCCTGGCGATGTCGACCGGGTTCTGGCCGGCAATGACAGGCAGCGTCGCGACTTTGACCTGCTCGCCGAGCTGGCGCAGCTGCTCTTGTGCCGCGGGCCGCCGCGTGTCGAGCGAGGCCATCAGAACCTTCTTGTTCTGGCGCTCGGTCAGGCGCTTGGCGATCTTGGCCGAGCTCGTCGTCTTGCCGGAGCCCTGCAGGCCGACCATCATGATGACGACCGGCGCCGGCGCATTGAGGTCGATGGCGACGCCCTCGGCGCCGAGCATGTCGACCAGCTCGTCATGGACGATCTTGACGACCATCTGTCCGGGCTTGATCGACTTGACGACGGCGGCGCCGACGGCCTTTTCGCGCACCTTGTCGGTGAAGGAACGCACCACTTCCAGCGCAACGTCCGCCTCGAGCAGCGCACGGCGCACCTCGCGCAACGCCGCCGAGACATCAGCCTCCGACAGCGCGCCGCGGCCTGTCAGGCCGTTCAGGATGGAGCCAAGGCGCTCCTGAAGTGATTCAAACATTGGTCAACCCGCCGCGCGAGAGCGCCTTGGATTCATGGTGATCCCTGTCGGGCCGATGGCCCTCCACGCCTCTTGTGCGCTCCTGCAGCGATTCAAACATTCCGTTTCCTTTTTCTCAGGCACCCCGATGGTGCCCGAGAGGTAGTGCGTTCGCGCCGCTCATCCAAGCAAAGCTCAAAACCAAAAAGCACCCGGGGGCGCTCAGCGCTGCCGGGTGTTGGCCTCCAGGATCTGTTTACAGCACCCACCTCAAAAGGTTTTGGCGTCCTGGTCGGCTTGCTCGGAGGGATACTCGTCGCGGATTTCGGGGCTGTAGACAGGAAATCGGCCGAAGAGTCAAGACAAGGGCGGCTTCCCGGTCTCTGGATCGGTCCCTGTTTAGTTCACCCTGCATCCCGAGGGTCGGCCGTAACCTTCAGCGGCGAGCGCGGGTGCAGAAGCAGCAGGATCGTCAGCAAGGTGCAGACGATACCGATGGCGGCGATGATGACGGCATCCGTCGTCGTCCAGTCCGGACCTTCTAGCGGCTTGGCGTTGAACAGGGCGAAGGAATTGTAGTTCTCCTGATGCGAGATCAGCAGGAAGCCGGTGAGATTGTTGCCGAGATGGGCGCCGAAGGCGGCGCCGAGATTGCCGGTGACATAAACCACCAGCGTCAACAGCAAGGCGAAGGCGGCGATCGAGGCCAGCACGCAGGCGTTGATGGCGGGGGTCGAGCCCGGGCTCCAATGCAAGGAGGTGAACAGCAAAGCGGGCAATAGCGCCCACACGTAAGGGCTCTCGAAGCGCCTGGCCAGGCCGCGCAGCAGATATCCGCGAAACAGCATCTCCTCGGACGAGGTCTGCAGCAGGGTCAGCGCCACGATCGGGAGCAGGAACAGCAGCCAGGTCGACAGGTTGATCGTGCCGCGGGCGATTTCGGGCTGTAGCCAGTAGAGCAGGATTTCGGAAAGCGCCGATGTGATCAGCACCGCGACCAGGCCCTTGAGGAAGCCCGACAAGGACACGCGGCGACTGGCGCCGAAAAGCGCCGAGAGCGGCTCGCCATGGACGAAACGCATGGCAAGCCAGAGGCCGAGCCAGATGCCGGTAAACGAGGTGAGTGCGGTGAGTATGCCGATGGGCGAGGCCAGAAAGCCCTGAAGCGGCCCGCGCGGATCGTCCGGCAATACATGCCAGACGATCGCGACATAGGTGCCGCCAAGCACCACAACCAGGGTGATCGCCACCCAGAACAGGACGACGACCGCCGTTCCAATTATCAGCCGCGGCAGGTTCGTCTTTTCGGTGGCCGTGTTGCTATAGCGCTCGAAGGCGGCTGGATCTGATATCACGCGAGTTCCTCTGCCGAACGCATCGGGTCGCATGATCTAGGGGATCGTCGGCTCTCGCGCAATTGCTGCTGTTCAGCGACCCTTTTGCCGCCCTCAGCCTCGGCAGGAGGGCGGCACGAGTTCACTTGTCATTCTTTCCAGGCAAAATCAGCGCACGACGTACATGATGCGCCGTGTCTGCGGGTCGACCAGCGCCTGCTGGCCATTCACATAGACGTAGCGGTAGCGGTAGTCGGGGATTTCGCGCAGTTCGACCGTGTCGGGCAAGGTGGCACCGGTCACCACCTCGCCCTCGAGATAGACAGGATCGAGCCGGTGCGTGCTGACATAGGTGCCGACTTCCGCCGGTGGCCTGTCGATGGCGTCGACGGGGCCGTCGTCGGACAGAATCGCACCGGTATAGGTATCGGGATAATCATCCTGCGGCGGTGTAACCACGGTGATGGCGGCGTCGGCGGGGCGGCGTGTCAGAACGACCCGGTTGCCGCCGAAATCGGCCGTGACATAGTCGGAATAGACCCAGCCTTGGCCTCCGGCTTCGGCAATGGTGCACCATTTGCTGTTTTCGATGCAGCCATTGAGCGTCGCCGACTGGCCGGCGGCGAGCACGCCGATCACAGGATATTGCGGGCCGGGGCCGGCGCGCACATTAAGATCGGTGACGGCCGAGACGGCGGTATCGGCGAGTGCCGCACCCGACATCGCGACAAGCGCCCCGGCGACGGCCGGAAACAATATGCGTCTCATGGTTTCTCTCCCTTTCATGGTCCCTCGCGACACCAAACGAAACCAGAACGCATGCGTTCCGGCTAAAATACCGACGCCAGCTCACGATTTGTTCCGGTTTCTTTCGGCAAACCAGTCAAAAGCTCATGCACGAAGCTGAGTTTCTGCGCCGTCACGTCCGAAATGACGAAGGGATAAAGGTCGGGCAGGCCCATGCAGCGGTTGATCGAGTTGGAGGCTTCCGAGAGTACCAGCCAGCGGGCGAGAATCTTTTCGAACGGCTCGGGCACGGCGTCAGGTTCCGCGGGCGCCGCCTGCAACCGGCCGCCGGTGTCGCCTTGCGGCAGCACATTGGTCTCCATCGTCTCAAGCTGGCCGAGTGGAAAATTCAGCGCGTGCACCATCTCCAGCGTGTCGGTGATGTGGAGATGGTGCGCCCAGGTCTCGGCCCAGTCTTCCCATGGATGCGACGTCGCATAGGCGGAGATGTGGTTCTGCTGCCAGTCGGGCGCAGCGCCATTGGCGTAATAGGCTTTCAGCGCCTGCTCGTAGTCGGGGCGTTCGTCGCCGAACAGCGCCCGGAAGGCATCGAGCCGTTGCGGCTCGTCGCGGATCAGCCGGTCCCAGTAGTAATGGCCAAGCTCATGACGGAAATGACCGAGCAGCGTGCGGTAATTTTCGCCCATCTCGACGCGACGCCGCTCGCGCTCGGCCGAGTCCGCCTCGGCGACGTTGAGCGTGATCAGGCCGTTGTCGTGGCCGGTAAGGATGCGTTCGCCGCCGGGACCGCCGCCGATCGGATCGGCAATGAAGTCGAAGGCGAGGCCGATTTCGTCGCCGTGCTTGTGCTTGGGCGCGACCGGAAGGCCGAAGGCGAGCAGCGAATAGACGGCGCGCTTC
Source organism: Mesorhizobium sp. C372A (assembly GCF_030323245.1). Lineage (NCBI taxonomy): Bacteria > Pseudomonadati > Pseudomonadota > Alphaproteobacteria > Hyphomicrobiales > Phyllobacteriaceae > Mesorhizobium > Mesorhizobium sp. C372A. The sequence goes on from NZ_CP100475.1 coordinate 1,769,617, forward strand.
TTGGCCGCCTCGACGCGAATCCAGCGGCGGCGGTTGCCGTCGACGGAGAGGTCGGGGATCAGCTGGTTCAGCACGCAGGCGCGGCAGTAGGTATGACCCGGTTCGGCCATCCAGTTGCAGGCGCATTCATCCGCATTGGTGCAGTGGAAGATGCCGTCGACGTCAGACAAGGCAAAGCGCGCATGCTCGGGATCGTAAAGCACGAGACTCCCGCAATTCAGGCACTGCGCATTCTCGAAGTAGAGGCGGTGGCCGCAATGCGGGCAGTCGAACAGTTTCATGTCGATCTCGATGTGTCAGGCGTTGGCGTATGGCGTCAGAGGAGGAATATGGTGCGGAGCGGCGCCTCGCCCAAACGCCCGCCACGGGCCGCCGTTCCATGCCCCCGTCACCTCTTTTTACCCGAGCAGCGAATTCGCCTGCCCGGCGCCCGGGCGTTTCGGCCACAATAAGCACTTGATCGTAAGCAAATTCCGCTGCATTGGCCAGCGTAGCGCCGGGGGTACGGTGACAATGGCGCGTTTCGCTGGCAAGTTCGCAACCGGGACGTGATTCAGGCAATCAGGAGAAAAAGCATGGCATTGCTTGCCAAGGGAAAGATTATTGCTGCCGCGGTGGTCGCGGTACTTGCGCTGGCGACGGGCGCGCAGGCGGCGGCCAGCTGCGGCAAGACCGGCGCGGGCTTCGAGGCGTGGAAGCAGGACTTTGCCGCGCAGGCCAGGTCCGAAGGTGTCGGCGGGAAGGGTCTGGCTGCTCTGGCCGGTGCCAGCTACGCGACAAAGACAATCTCCGTCGACCGCGCCATCCACAAGGCTTTCAGCGGTTCGGTGGACGCCTTCATGAAGCGCCGTGGCGGAGCTGCGATCATTTCCAGGGGCCGTGCGCTGAAGAAGTCGAATGCGGCGATGTTCGACAGGATCGAGAGCAATTACGGCGTGTCGCCGGGCGTGTTGCTGGCCATCTGGGGCATGGAAACCGGCTTCGGAGCCTCCCTGGGCAACCAGAACACGGTCTCCGCCATTCTGACGCTTGCCTATGATTGCCGTCGCCCGGGCTTCTTTTACCCGCATGCCATTGCGGCGCTGAAGCTGGTCGATCGCGGCGCGCTGAGCGCCTCGTCGGTCGGCGCTGCGCATGGCGAGATCGGCCATACGCAGTTCCTGCCCGGCAATGTCCTGAAGTATGGCGTCGGCAACGGAAATCTGCGCGACAAGGCGACGGCCTTGGCTTCGACGGCCAACTTTCTCAAGGCTCATGGCTGGCGGGCGGGTGCGAGCGCAAGTGCGAATATGGGGGCCATCGCCGGCTGGAATTCCGCCAGCGTCTACCAGCAGGCCATCGCCCAGATCGCCGACGCGATCGACGGCGGCTGATAGAAATATCCAGATCGAAGAACGGAAAGCCCGGCCATGCGCCGGGCTTTTCTGCAAGGACTGGAGCTTTTGGCGTTCAAACCGTTCAGCAGCCGAGCGGCTACCCGCCTTTTATGACCTTCCAGATGTCCGTGGACTGGTCGAACTGGAGGCGGTTTATGTCGGAGAAGGTCAGCCGGCCGCTCTTCATGGCATCGGCAAGGCGGCGGCACAGCAGTGGCGGCATGCGCTCCAGGGAAACGCCCATAAAAGCGGCGATCTCGTGTTTGGCCGATATATTCGATATGGCCACCTTGGTGATGCAGCGATCGAATGCCGCCTCGGGATCCTGTTTCACTTGCTCCTGCCCAGTCTGGCAACCGGCCAGCATGACGACCATTGCAGGCAGCGCCACAAACCACGGCTTCATTGTCAGCTGCCCCCATCGATTGTGAGGAGGCTAGATAAGGGCCCGAAAAGATCAAGCAGGAAAAGCACTGAGTTCTTTGCCGGCGCTCTATTTCTTTGTTTTTACGCAGTTACGGACGAAGTCGGGCATGCTCTTTCTCGAATTGCTCGATCGTTGGCGCAAATGCCGGCTGAGCGACTGGGCTCTCAATAATGTGCGTAGCCGCTCAACGGGCACTTCTCGGAAATAGGAACCTCGAAGGCGCCTTCAGTACCTTTGCAGCTCCGGAATTTGGAGTTGCGCAGCACCGGCGCGGCCCTGGCAGCCGCCTTTGACTTGCCCTTGATGACCAGCCATATCTCGGTCGGCAGGTCTAGCTGCACTCTGTTCAAATCGGAGTAGCTGATCCGCCCGCTGCGTACTCCTTCGGTGATGCGCTGGCAGAACAGGGCCGGCATGCGCTCCTGCGAGACGCCCATGAAAGAGGCGATTTCGTGCTTGAACGTGATGCTCCATAGATGGACGGCGGAGATGCACCCGTCCTGCTCGCGTTTTGCGGCCGCCTGCGAGGACTGGCATCCGGTAAAGACGATGGCCGCCGCAAGCATGAGAAAAATGGCGTTTTTCACGATCAGAATCCCTCCGTCCCGCGAAGGAATTTAGATGAGGCTTTTAAAAGGTCAAACGGAAACCATGTCAGCCAGCTTGGCCTCTTATATTAGAGGTACCAAATAAAAACCCTGCGTGACCGCCGGGTTTTCCTGGAACACTAGTTTGGTTCACCCTTGCGGCTCCTTGCCGCCAGCGTCCTCAGCCGCAGCGCATTGAGGCGGATGAAGCCGGCGGCGTCCTTCTGGTCGTAGGCGCCGCGGTCATCCTCGAAGGTGACCAGCGCGTCGGAATAGAGCGTCTTCTTGGATTTGCGGCCGGTGACCATGACATTGCCCTTGTAGAGTTTCAGGCGCACCGTGCCTTCGACGTCTTCCTGGCTCTTGTCGATCATCGCCTGGAGCATCAGCCGCTCGGGCGAGAACCAGAAGCCGTTGTAGATCAGCTCGGCGTAGCGCGGCATGAACTCGTCCTTGAGGTGGCCGGCGCCGCGGTCGAGCGTGATCGATTCGATGGCGCGGTGGGCGACGATCAGGATGGTGCCGCCGGGGGTCTCGTAGACGCCGCGCGATTTCATGCCGACGAAGCGGTTCTCGACCAGATCGAGCCGGCCGATGCCATTGTCGCGGCCAAGATCGTTAAGCGCCGTCAGCATGGCGGCCGGCGACAGCTTCTTGCCGTTCAGTGCAATCGGATCGCCCTTCAAAAATTCGATCTCGATCTCGGTGACCTTGTCCGGCGCCTCCATCGGCGAGACGGTGCGCTGATGGACGAATTCCGGCGGCTCGCTCCACGGGTCTTCCAGCACCTTGCCCTCGGAAGAGGAGTGCAGAAGGTTGGCGTCGACCGAGAACGGCGCCTCCCCCCGCTTGTCCTTGGCCACCGGGATCTGGTGCTGCTCGGCGAAGTTGATCAGGTCGGTGCGCGACTTGAACGACCAGTCGCGCCACGGCGCGATGACCTTGATGTCGGGATTCAGCGCATAGGCCGACAGCTCGAAACGCACCTGGTCGTTGCCCTTGCCGGTGGCGCCGTGCGCAATGGCATCGGCGCCGACCTCCTGGGCGATCTCGACCAGGTGCTTGGAAATCAACGGGCGGGCGATCGAGGTGCCGAGCAGGTAGGTGCCTTCATAGACGGCGTTGGCGCGAAACATCGGGAAGACGAAGTCGGCGACGAATTCCTCGCGGACATCGACGACGCGGATATCCTTGATGCCCATCATCTCGGCCTTCTTGCGCGCGGGCTCCAGCTCGCCGCCCTGGCCGAGATCGGCGGTGAAGGTGACGACTTCGGCGCCGAGCTCGGTCTGCAGCCATTTCAGGATGATGGAGGTGTCGAGACCGCCGGAATAGGCGAGCACGACCTTCTTGACGTCTTTTGTCTTGGGCATTGCTGGGGACATTTTGGCGGTTCCGCGCGATGAGTTTCGCGGGCGAGGTATCACGGCATTTCCGGCCAGCGCAAGGGATGAACGGCTCCGGCTGCCGCAGCCACTGGACCAGATGCCACGCCAGCCAGTTGCTGGCGTGAGCGGGGAGGCTGCGTTATAGACCGACGATCATTCGCCAGGGGCCACCGATGTCCTTCATTCCCGACACCACAACGCTGATCCAGTTCGCCATCGCCACCATGATCCTGGCGATCACGCCAGGACCGGATATGACGCTGTTCGTCTCGCGCACACTGAGCCAGGGCCGCGCCGCCGGCTTTGCCTCGCTGGCGGGTGCTCTGTTCGGCACGCTGATCCATACAACTTTGGTGGCGGTCGGCATCTCGGCGCTGATCGTCGCCTCGCCGATGGCCTTCCTGGTGCTGAAAATCTTCGGCGCCGCCTATCTGGTGTTCCTGGCCTGGCAGGCGATCACCAAGGGCTCGGCGTTTTCACCGCAGAAGAAGAATGGCCCACAGATTTCGCTGTTCCGCAGCTGGGCCGCCGGACTCGGCGTCAACCTGCTCAACCCGAAGATCATCCTGTTCTTCATGACGTTTCTGCCGCAGTTCGTCTCGGCTCACGATCCGAACGCGCCGGGAAAACTGTTCTTCCTCGGCCTCATGTTCATCGTGCTGTCGATCCCGGTGACGGCGCCGATGGTTTTTGCCGCGGAAAGGTTTTCGGCGGCGATGAAGGCCAGCCCGCGGGTGACGCGGGTGGTAGACTATCTCTTTGCCGGTGTGTTTTCGGCCTTCGCGCTCAAGATCCTGACCGCTCAGGCGAAGTAGCGGCCTGCCACCAGCTTCCGGCCCAGCGGCCGGCGCTTAGCCAGTAGAAGATGCCGCCGACCATGCCGCAGCCGATCACCGCGGCGATGGCGTGCGGTTTCGTGACGTCGAAATCCACGTTCTGATGAACGAAGCCGAGGAAGGCCGCGGCCACGACGCCGCCCGCGAGTGCATAGAACAGCCAGTCGCGGCGGCTGAGGACCTCGGAGATCAGGATTGCGACCACCGCCGGTATGAAAGCGAAATAGGCGACAAACAGCGCCACGAACGGAATCGAAAAATAGAGCGCCGTGGCCATCATCGGGTGCGCATCGTCCGGCTTATAACCGACGGAAGCCATGAACAGCACGTTGAGAAAGGCGCTCGCCGCCAATGAGGCGACGACATAGCCGAACAGGATGACAGCGAAACGGAGGATATAGGCGAAGAGGCGGCTCACGCCTCGCCATGCCCCGCAATCATCATGGCTTCCAGCGCCAGGCGGTCGACCTTGCGCATGCGTTCGGATTCGGATTTGAGCTGGCCGCAGGCGGCCAGGATGTCGCGGCCGCGCGGCGTGCGGATCGGCGAGGCATAGCCGGCATTGTTGATGTAGTCGGCGAATTTCTCGATCGTTTCCCAGTCCGAGCACTGGTAGTTGGTGCCCGGCCACGGGTTGAACGGGATCAGATTGATCTTGGCCGGAATGCCCTTCAGCAGCTTGATCAGCCCCTTGGCGTCCTCGATGGAATCGTTGACGTCCTTCAGCATCACATATTCGAAGGTGATGCGCCTGGCGTTGGACAGGCCCGGGTAGGCGCGGCAGGCCTCGATTAGTTCCTTCAGCGGATACTTCTTGTTGATCGGCACAAGCAGGTCGCGCAAATCGTCATTGGTGGCGTGCAGCGAGATCGCCAGCATGACGCCGATCTCCTCGCCGGCGCGGAAGATCTCGGGCACGACGCCGGAGGTCGACAGCGTGATGCGGCGCTTCGACAGCGAAAGCCCATCACCGTCGGAGGCGATCAGCAGCGCCTTCTTCACGGCTTCAAAATTGTAGAGCGGCTCGCCCATGCCCATCATGACGACGTTGGAAACTTTGCGGCCCTCGGCCGGGACGATGGCGCCGTCGGGTGTGTCGCGGTCGGGGAAGTCACCCAGCCGGTCGCGGGCGGTGAGCAATTGCGCCAGGATCTCTTCCGCCGTCAAATTGCGCACCAGCTTCTGTGTGCCGGTGTGGCAGAACGAACAGGTCAGCGTGCAGCCGACCTGCGAGGAGATGCAGAGCGTGCCGCGGCCTTCTTCGGGAATGTAGACGGTCTCGATCTCGACCGGACGGCCGGCACCGCGCGGCGGAAAGCGGAACAGCCACTTGCGCGTGCCGTCGGAGGAAATCTGCTCCTCGACGATTTCGGGCCGGGCGACGGTAAAATGCTTGTCGAGTTCGGCGCGCAGATCCTTGGAGATGTTGAACATGCCGGCAAAATCGGAGACGCCGCGCACATACATCCAGTGCCAGAGCTGCTGGGCGCGCATTTTCGCCTGGCGCTCGGGCACGATGCCGGCACTGACAAGGGCTTCACCGAGCTCGGCCCGGGTCAGGCCGATCAGCGACGGCTTCTCGGGCGTGGCGCGAGCGCGCAACGCGTCGCGTGCGCCCTCAGTGGTGAGATCGAAGGAAAGGGTCATATCAGCGCCAATATAAGCGAATTGCGGCCGATTTCATCCATCGTGCCGAAAAGAAGCGCGGCGCATAGCACAGGTTGCGGCGAGAGTCATGCGGCGGGAACCGCGCTAGCCTACTTGCACTTGGCGATCGACGTCAGCGCGGCCGAGATGCCTTTCAGCGAAAACACATAGGTCGTCGGATTGCCGCGGCCAGACTTCGCCGAGACCTTCATGTCGGTGCCGGTCTTCATGGCGGCGATCAGCACCGGCTCTTCGGCGGCGTTCTCGACCCAGGCCGACTTGCCGCGGGTGAACATCGAGAACGTCTTCTTGTCGATGGTGACGGTGGCCTTGGAGCCTTCCTGGAATGTGTAGCCGGCGATGAATTGCGGCTCGTAGGACACTTGCTGGCCCGGCCGCTGGCTGACGAAGAAGAACATGTCGCCGTGATCGAGCGTCGGCGGCTGCTTGTCGGTCGGCACGGTGAGCACATAGCAGACCTTGCCGCCCTGCGCCTGGTAGCTGTAGGTGCCCCAGGCATTGTGCTGGCCGATCTTGGTCGCCTGCTGCGCCAGCGCCGGCGCGGCAAAAGCCACCAGGACCAGGCTCGAGAATAGTGCAATCAATCCGCGCATCGCTTTTCCCGTATTCCAAATGGTGCGGGGCAGGCCGGCTTGGCGTCCTGCCCGTCGCTTCATTTTGATTTAATCTGGGTTACCAAACGGTGAATTTCCCTCGGAAAAGGACATTCACCCATGGAAACCACCGCCATTTCCGCGCCGCTTCTTGAAAAAACGGCTTTCGCAATGTCCCTGCGGCGACTTGGAGGCCACGAAAGCGGCAAGAGTTTGACTTTTCCAACGGCCGCAGCGGAACCCGAAGCCAAGCCGCTATCGTCCTGTTTGAGCGGAGGATTTCTTCTGAACCCAGTTGCCAACGCGACGCCGATTCAGCTCTTGTCGGCGATCGCCGCCTTGGCGGCCTTGCGGTGCGCAGGGGTGATATGGGCGCTTACCGTGGAGATCGCGGCGGTCAGCACGGCGATGTCGTCGGTGAAGCCGAGGCCGAAGACGAAATCGGGTATGACGTCGACCGGCAGCACGAAATAGCCAAGCGCTGCCAGCAATATGCCCTTGGCACGCAAAGGCGTCTTCCTGTCGAGCGCGCAATAATAGCCGGCGACGACCTCTTCCATGAACGGAATCTGCCGGGCGGCCTTCTTGGCCGTGCGCCAGAATTTGGCGCGCACTTCACTCTCGTCGCCGAGCTTGCTGCCGAAGCCGAAGAAATCAAAACCGGGCTGCTGCGCCATCAATCCTCTCCTTGCCGGCCGTCGCGCTACGCGTTGCGCGCGGCCGCCACGGAAAATGTGGTGAAAGTCCCGGTCCACTGCAAGAGGATGGCGCCGATTTGGCGTTGCCGCCCCAGCGTTCAGCCGCCAGCATACCCATTCATCTTCTTGGCCAGCGCGATGTCGAGCGCAGTGACACCACCGGCATCATGGGTGTTGAGCGTCACGTCGACAGTCTTGTAGACGTTCGACCAGTCGGGATGATGGTCCATCTTCTCGGCGGCCAGCGCGACGCGGGTCATGAAGGCGAAGGCTTCGGAAAAATTCTTGAAGTCGAAGCTGCGCTTGATGGAGGCGCCATCGGCTGCCTGCGACCAGCCGGCCAGTTCGGCCAGTGCGCCGGCGATGGCGTCCTTGCTGAGTTTCTCTCTCGTCATGATGATTTCCCGTGCTATCCCAGATATCGACCCTCACCATAATGCAAGTCGCCCAAAAGTCCTTTGCGTTTTGGGCTTCCAAATGCACGAACGGCGCATATCGAATGAGCGTAAAGCCGATAAATTCCATACTCTTCGTCTGCCTCGGCAACATCTGCCGCTCACCCCTGGCCGAAGGCGTGTTCGCGCCGTGCTGGCGGAACGCGGCCGCGACATGGTGCTGGACGACATCGTGCTGGACTCTGCGGCGACCGGCGGCTGGAACCTCGGCGAAGCGCCCGACCCGCGCTCGATCGCGATTGCGGCCCGCCACGGCCTCGACATATCAGGGCAGCGGGCACGCAAGGTCAGGCCGGGGGATTTTTCGCGCTTCGACCTGATCCTCGGCATGGATCGGCAAAATGTCCGCGACCTCAAGGCGTTGGCGCCGGCCGGTGCCCGCGAACGTATTCATCTCTTGGCAGAGTTTGCGCAGGGCAAAACCCGCGACGTGCCGGATCCCTATTATAACGGGGCCGAAGCGTTCGCTTCGGTCTACCGCATGATCCGCGAAGCGTCGGAGGCGCTGGCGACGAGATTGGTGGCGCGGGCGTCGACGCCGGAGAGCGGCCACGCCTCCTCGACAATGTAGGGACCGCCGCCGACCGAATCGCGCGACGACATCAGCACGAAGCGGCCGACGCGAAACGGCAGCGTCGAAAAATTGCCGCGCGCCGACAGGTACTGCGCGACGTCGAGCGGGCTCGAATTGCGCAAGCGTGCCAGCGTAACATGCGGGGTGAACTTGCGCGGGTCGGCGGGCAGGCCGAGCCGCTGGCAGATGCGGTCGATTTCGCTCTGCAGCGCCGAAAGGTCGGGCGAGGCGAAGACGCCGGCCCAGACGGCGTGCGGCTTCTTCTGGCCGAAAGCGCCAACTCCGGACAGGGTGAGCGAGAAGGATGGGCGGTGCACCCGGTCGAGCGCGTTGGCGATTTCGTCGGCGATATGGCCTTCGACGTCGCCGATGAAGCGCAGCGTCAGATGGTAGTTTTCGACATCGATCCAGCGGGCTCCGGGCAGGCCGCCCCTGAGCAGGGACAGCGAAAGAGCGGCGTCACGGGGTATTTCGAGGGCGGTGAAAAGACGCGGCATGGTGAGCCTCCCTTCCTCGAATCGAACTGTGCCCCTAGCGAATCATCGATAGTCAAACGGGGCAAGTGGTTTGTTGGTTGCAGGCATTTTTACGAACAGGCGCCTCCAAGCGATGAATAAGCACTATTGCCGTGCCGCCTCGGCGCTTGCATTACCCTGATGCTGCATATGCTCTTCAAGCGCAGCATGGATGACTCGGGTCATCGGCAGCCCGGTCTTTTGTTTCAAAGTTCGCGCGAGGCGAACGCCGCGTTATTCTCGTCAGGCCGGCGTTCAACCGCCACCCCCAACTGCCGCAATCGCCTTCTCCACGGCGGGCATGATGCGCTCGACCATCGCTGCGACGCCCTTCGGATTGGGATGCAGGCCATCCTCCAACTGCAGGCCGGACTGCCCGGCGACGCCATCGAGAAAAAACGGATAGAGCGGCACATCGTATTTCGCGGCCAGCTTTGGGTAGATCGCATCGAAGGCGTTCTGGTAGTCGGCGCCGAGATTGGGAGCGGCGCGCATGCCGGCCAAAAGCACCGCGATCTTGCGCGCTTTCAGCTTCGCCAGCATGTCGTCCAGGTTCTTTTCCGTAATGCTGGGCGAGACGCCGCGCAGCATGTCGTTGGCGCCGAGTTCGAGGATAACCAGCCTTGTCCCATCCGGCACCGACCAGTCAAGCCGCGCCAAGCCGCCGCTCGAGGTGTCGCCTGAAACGCCGGCGTTGGCGACGGTGACGTCATGGCCTTTGGCGCGCAGCGCAGCTTGCAATTTGTCGGTAAAGCCATCGCCAGGCCCGAGGCCGAAACCGGCCATCAGGCTGTCGCCGAAGCCGACGATGGTGAACGTCTCGGCGCGCACGGACGAAATGGCGCCGCAAAGGGTGACGAAAAGGACGAGCCCTGCGGCATTCAAGCGTTTGAAAGATATCTTGCGTTTGAAAGACATGTGGCAGGCCCCATATACCCGAGGAATTCTTCCGGCGACGGCTTCCGGCAAGCAGAGCCTTCATCCTGATATAGGACGCTTTAATTGTGACAGAAGCCGTCATCGCGCTGAAAGACATATCCCTGACCCTGGGCCAAGGGGCTTCGTCGGTGCATGTGCTGAAAGGCGTCAGCCTTGACGTGACGCGCGGCGAGGCGACCGGCATTGTCGGCCCTTCGGGTTCAGGCAAGTCGACCTTGCTGATGGTGCTGGCCGGGCTTGAGCGGGTCGATTCGGGGACGGTGCGGATCGCCGGCGAATTGCTGAACGGCAAAAGCGAGGATCAGATCGCCTCGTTTCGGGGCCGAAACATAGGCATCGTCTTTCAGTCCTTCCATCTCATTCCCAACATGACGGCGCTCGAAAATGTCGCGGTGCCGCTGGAACTGGCCGGCCATGCCGATCCGTTCGGCGTCGCCGCGCGGGAGTTGGCGGCCGTCGGCTTGAGCGATCGCGTCACCCACTATCCCGGCGAACTCTCCGGCGGCGAACAGCAGCGCGTGGCGATCGCCCGCGCGCTGGCGCCGTCGCCGCGCATTCTCATCGCCGACGAGCCGACCGGCAATCTCGACCAGGCGACGGGGCGTCAGGTCGCCGACCTTTTGTTCGCCAAAGCGGCCGAGCGCGGCATGACCTTGGTGCTGGTCACGCACGATCCGGCCCTTGCGGCGCGCTGCTCGCGACAGGTGTCGATGCGCTCGGGCCGCATCGAGGATGCGCCGGTAGCGCAGGTCAAGGTGCCGGCCTGATGCCACTGTCGCAGACGCTGAAGCTCGCGTTCCGCTTCTCGCTGCGCGAGATGCGCGGCGGGTTGTCGGGTTTCCTGATCTTCCTTGCCTGCATTGCGCTCGGCGTCGCTGCAATCGGCGGGGTCAATTCGGTGGCGCAGGCGATCACCGCAGGCGTTGCAGACCAAGGCCAGACGCTGCTTGGCGGCGACTTGCGCTTCCAGCTCAACCAGCGCGATGCGACGCCAGCCGAAAGCACCTTCCTCGACCGCCTCGGCACTGTGTCGCACAGCGCCAATATGCGCTCGATGGCGCGGCTGGATGACGGCTCCGACCAGGCGTTGGTCGAGGCCAAGGCTGTCGACGACGCCTATCCGCTCTATGGCGCGCTCGATACCGCGCCGCAGCTTGGCAGAAAGGATTTGTTCGACGAGAAATCAGGCGTCTTTGGCGCCGCCGCGCCCGACCTGTTGTTCGACCGGCTGAATGTGAAGATCGGTGACCGGCTGAAGGTCGGCAGCGCGACATTCGAATTGCGGGCCAGGCTGGTGAGCGAACCGGATGCGGTGTCGGACGGTTTCGGCTTCGCGCCGCGGCTGATGGTCTCGACCGCGGGGCTTGCCGCGTCCGGCCTGGTCCAGCCGGGCAGCCTGGTCGAGAATGCCTACAAGGTTCGGCTGCCGGCCGGCGCCAGCGAGGCCGATCTCAAGACCATCCAAGATCGGGCGGCGAGCGATTTCCCTGAAGCCGGCTGGTCGATCCGCACGCGTTCCAATGCGGCGCCGGCGCTGTCGGCCAACATCGAGCGCTTCTCGCAATTCCTGACGCTGGTCGGGCTGACGGCGCTGGTGGTCGGCGGCGTCGGCGTTGCCAATGCGGTGCGCGCCTATCTCGACGGCAAGCGCGGCGTCATCGCCACCTTCAAGAGCCTTGGCGCCTCGGGCGGCTTCGTCTTCACCGTCTATCTCGTGCAAATCCTGATGATCGCCGGCCTCGGCATCGCGCTTGGCCTCATCCTCGGCGCCGCCATGCCGTTTGCAGCCAGCGCTGCGCTCCAGTCGTTCATTCCGGTGCCGGCTAAAGGCGGCTTCTATCCCGGTGCGCTGGCTCTTGCCGCGCTGTTCGGGCTGCTGGTGACGCTTGCCTTCGCGCTGTTGCCGCTCGGCCGCGCCCGCGATGTGCCGGCGACCGCGCTGTTTCGCGAAATGGGTTTTGAGGGCCGCGGCTTTCCACGCCTGCCCTATCTTGCCACGGCGGTCGGCATCGCGCTCGCTTTGGCCGCTTTGGCCATCCTGTTTTCCGGCGACCGGCGCATCGCCACGGTCTTCGTCGGCGCGACGGTCTTTGCTTTTCTGGTGTTGCGCCTGGTCGGTGCGTTGGTGCAGTGGGTGGCGCGCAAAAGCCCGCATGCGCGCTCGGTCGCGCTTCGGCTCGCCATCGGCAACATCCACCGGCCCGGCGCGCTGACGCCGTCCGTCGTGCTGTCGCTGGGCCTCGGCCTAACGCTTTTGGTGACGCTGGCGCTGATCGACGGCAATCTCAGGCAGCAGATCTCCGGCAGCCTGCCGGAACGGGCGCCGAATTTCTTCTTCGTCGACATCCAGAATAGCGAGGTCGATGCCTTCTCGACATTGATCGGCAATGAGGCGCCGAAGGGAACGCTCATCAAGGTGCCGATGCTGCGCGGCCGGGTGATGGCGCTGAACGGCGTTAGTGTCGACAAGGCCAATGTGCCATCGGAAGGCGCCTGGGTGCTGCGCGGCGATCGCGGCCTGACCTACGACGCCAAACAACCGGCCAATGCGACATTGACCGAGGGCAGCTGGTGGCCGGAGAATTACAGCGGCGAACCGCTGGTTTCGTTCTCCAACGATGAAGGCAAGGCGCTCGGCCTGAAGCTTGGCGATGCCGTCACCGTCAATGTGCTCGGACGCAATGTGACGGCCAGGATCGCCAATTTCCGAGAGGTGCAATGGGAGACGATGGGCATCAACTTCGTCATGGTGTTCTCGCCCAACACTTTTGCAGGCGCGCCCCATGGCTGGCTGGCGACGCTGACCGAAAAGGATGCCACGGCAGCAGAGGATGCCCGCCTGCTCAACGCCGTCACCCGCGCCTTCCCGGCGGTGACGACAGTTCGGGTCAAGGACGCGCTCGACGTCGTCAACCGGCTGGTCGGCCAGCTCGGCACGGCGATCCGGGCCGCGGCCGGCGTGGCGATGATCGCTTCGGTGCTGGTGCTGGCCGGCGCGCTCGCCGCGGGAAATCGCGCCCGCATCCACGATGCCGTGGTGCTGAAGACGTTGGGCGCCACGAGGCGCACGCTGATCGCGGCGTTTTCGCTGGAATACATGCTGATCGGCCTGGCCACCGCGGTGTTTGCGTTGGCTGCCGGCGGCATCGCCGCCTGGTACATCGTTGCCCGCATCATGACGTTGCCGTCGCATTTCATGCCGGAGGTGGCAGTGGCGACCTTGGTGTTTGCGCTGGTGATCACGGTCGGCATCGGCCTTGCCGGCACCTGGCGGGTGCTCGGGCACAAGGCGGCGCCGGTGCTGCGCGACCTCTAGGCCCAAAACGGCAAGGTTGGCCGAATCTGCCGTTTCCGATTAAATCTTGGTAATGTGCAGTCATGGAAGCCCAAGAAAACCGGCTTCCGGAGATTCACCAAGCGTTGCAGCCCGTTACGGTCTTGTTCTTGACGTCAAGAACCATCATATTTCGCCACAGGCATGCTGGAGCCCCGCCAGCGGCGCCCAGGTCCGAAAGGGCCTGACACCGTACGGGGCAGAAGCAACAGAGGATTCCAATGGCTGAGCCCATTCGCAACTACCAGACTTCGGCCGTGCCGGGCGCGCGCGCCGACATCGACCAAGGCCTGCGCACTTACATGCTCAAGGTCTACAATTTGATGGGGCTTGGCCTCCTCATCACCGGCGTCGCCGCCTGGGGCGCTTTCCAGCTCGCCGTCACCGGCGACGGACAGCTGACCGCTTTCGGCACGCTGATCTATGCCAGCGCCTTCCGCTGGGTGGTCATCCTGGCTCCGCTCGCCGCCGTCTTCTTCCTGTCGTTCAGGATCCAGTCGATGAGCGTGGCCGCGGCGCAAACCACCTTCTGGGTCTATTCGGGCCTGGTCGGCCTGTCGCTGTCGACCATCTTCCTGGTCTACACCGGCGCCTCGATCACTCAGACCTTCTTTGCCACGGCGGCCGCCTTCGGCGCGCTGTCGCTCTACGGCTACACGACCAAGCGCGACCTTTCGGCGTTCGGCTCGTTCCTGGTCATGGGCGTGGTCGGCCTGGTGATCGCCATGCTGATCAACATCTTCCTGCAGTCGTCGGCGCTCGGCTTCGCCATCTCGGCGATCGGCGTGCTGATCTTCGCCGGGCTCACCGCCTATGACACGCAGACCATCAAGGAAATGTACTACGAAGGCGATCAGGCCGACGTTGCCGGCCGCAAGGCGATCATGGGCGCGTTGAGGCTATATCTCGACTTCATCAACCTGTTCATGTTCCTGCTGCAGTTCATGGGCGATCGCCGCTAGGCGGTCTTCCCATCAGGCAACTGGACCAGCTGATATCAAGAGGGCGGCCAACGGCCGCCCTTTTCTTTTGTGCCGGCCTTTGCTGTCATGGAGGCAGATGAATCGTCTGCATAAATCATGAGCACTATTTCCATCCGCGCGGCCTTGGAAGGCGACCTCGGCCGAATCACCGAGATCTACGGCGATGCCGTGACGCATGGCACCGCGAGCTATGAGCTCGAGCCGCCCAGCCGCACTGAGATGGGTGGGCGCTTCGACAGCCTGACGGCGGGGGGCTTTCCCTATCTGGTGGCGGAACGAGATGGCGCGCTGCTCGGCTACGCCTATGCCGGCGCGTTCCGGCCGCGCCCGGCCTACCGCTTCATCGTAGAGGATTCCGTCTATGTCGCGCCTGATGCGAAGGGCCAGGGCGTCGGGCTGCTGCTGATGCAGGCGCTGATTGAAGCCTGCCGTATGGCGGGCTTTCGCCAGATCGTCGCGGTGATCGGTGACGGCCATGCAGACAGCGCCTCGGTGCGGCTGCATGAAAAGCTCGGCTTTCGCCATTCCGGTCGCCTGGAAGGCTCCGGCTACAAGCATGGGCGCTGGCTTGACACGGTGTTCATGCAGCTGTCGCTGAATGGCGGCGCAACGGTTCCGCCCGATCCGCATTCGCTGCCGGAGCGGAAGTTTCGTGAGAGCCTGAGGAGCGGGAATTGAGGAGTTGAAGAACTGAAGAATTGAGGATTTGAATAGCAACAAACCCGGCGGTATTTCGACCGTTACATCCTCTTTTTCAATTCTTCAATTCTTCAATTCTTCAATTCCCCAATTCTCAATTAGGCCTGGACAATCTTCAGCTTAGCATCGAAGACGTTGAGCACGCGACCGAGTTCCTGGCCGCGCTTGAGGATTCGGCCGCCGGCGGCGATGACGGCGAAGGCGCCTTGCCGGCGCGCCAGTTTCGGATCCTTGACGATCTGGAACAGCGGCACTTCGCTGGCCCGGCGGAAGACTGAAAACACAGCCCGATCAGACAGATGATCGATGGCATAGTCGCGCCATTCGTTGGCGGCGACCATGCGTCCGTACAGCCTCAGGATCTCATCGAGTTCACGCCGGTCGAAACGGACCGGCTGGTCGAGGCGTTCGCGTCGCGCCTCGTGCAGCGGGATCAATATTGCGGATGCGTCCCCATCCTCCGTCCCACCGCTGCGATCGGTCATCCCGCGATCCCTTTGAAAATGAATCTCGCTTGCAGAAGTTGGCGTGTTCGCCGTGGAATTGCAAGGCCCGGCCAACCATCCCGGGACCGCGCTGTTTTCGCAACGTCCAGTCACTTTTATAAAACGCGGTGTTTGAATTGGTGATGCCTCGCCACATTTCCGCCCTTTTTTATCCGCGCTCATGCCCCAATGTCCGACGAATTTACCGGCGTTGCCTGAGACGGTTCGGTCCGGCACCGGCTCGTAAACCCCAAGCCCCCCGCCCACGGGTCTGCGTCGGATCGAACCAACCTCGGACTTTCCTCAGGGAGAGACCGGGTGCGACGATCCCAAAGCCTAAATGACCGACGTCAGAAGCAAGCTGACGTCGGTTTTTTTGTTGGGCGGCGCCAGACACTTGTCGTCGTGATCCTTCACACCCCCCTCTGTCCTGCCGGACATCTCCCCGCAAGGGTGGAGATCAGATTTCGCGTTTGCTTTCGCCAATCTCAAACGTGGGACAGGATGGCGGATGTGGCGAAGCTGCCAATCTCCCTCCTTGCGGGGAGATGGCCGGCAGGCCAGAGGGGGGTGCTGTCCCGCCGATATCAAAAGGTATGGACCAGCCTCTTAAGGCTTGTGAATAAACGCCGCGCCCAGAATAGGCCCCGGCAGGCCGTCCTTGCCAACCGATTGCAGCAGCACGGCGCAGCCGCCTTTCTTGGCGATCTCGGTCATCGGCAATTCGTAGCGCTGCGCCTTGCCGTGCCACATGCCGGCGGTCTGGATGCCGGTGACGGCGTTCCAGTAGGTCATGCTGCGGCCGGTGTTCTCGCCCTTGGCGATGGTCACCGTCTGCGGTGGTTCGAAATAGACGATGACGACATGGGCGTCGCTCGGGCCGCTACCGGCGTCGCCGGCATCGATCATGACGCGATCGCTGGTGCGGCTGACCTTGACGCTGACCCGCATGCCTTCACCGGATTTCTCCATGCGGGCAAGCGCGCCGTCGACCTCCTTGCGGCTGGCGCCGTTGACATGGCTGCGACCATTGATGACGGCTTGCGGCGTGTAGACGGAGCGGGTGCCGAAGGCGCGCATATAGTCATATTGCCGGTCGGTATTGTCCTTGCTGCTCAGCGTGTCCTGCCAGCCGAGATAGTCCCAGTAATTGACGTGGTAGGCGAGCGCGACGACGTTGTCCTTGGCCGCCAGCTCGGCAAAGAAAGCGTCCGCCGGCGGGCAGGAATTGCAGCCCTGGCTGGTGAACAGCTCGACCACGCCCAAGGGCCTGTCAATCTGCGGTTTGTCGGTCTGGGTCGTTCCCGATTCCTCGGCGAACCCGGTCCCGGCAAGCGCCGAGAAGGCCAGCGCAAAAGCCGCAAGCCGCAGAGGTTGTCGAGGTGCCATGATCGTTCCGATTCCCGCCGGTGACGCCGGCCTTGTTCTGGTTGCCCAGATTTGTGGCAGAAGCGACAGTCAACGGGAAGTCACGTTGCGGTGAAATTTTTGCTGCCGCAACCATGGGTATGGCATCACAGGGGGAGCACTTCACCGCCCGGTTCGATCGGGAGCATGGCATCAGGAGCGTGGGGCAGATCTTGCTGAGCCCAGCCGGTTTTTACTCCTGTCGTACAGGGCGGGGCTTCGATCGGGTCGGGCAATGCTTTGGAAAGACTGGGAGTAGGGAGTAGGGAGTAGGGAGTAGGGAGTAGGGAGTAGGGAGTAGGGAGTAGGGAGTAGGGGATGTCGTTCCCCGCTACCGCCCAATCCCTACTGCCTAAGCCCTGGCCGCTACGCGGCCAGATCGCGCAGCACGTATTGCAAAATGCCGCCATTCTTGAAGTAGTCGAGTTCGTCCAGCGTATCGATGCGGCAGATGATCGGCACGTTCTTCACGGTGCCGTCGCCATAGGTCACCTTGGCGATCATCGTCTGGCGTGGCTTGATGGTGCTTATGCCGTCGATCTCGACCAGCTCGTCACCCTTGAGGTTGAGCGAGGCCCATGAGGTGCCTTCCTCGAAGACGAAGGGGATGACGCCCATGCCGACTAGGTTGGAGCGATGGATGCGCTCGAAGGACTGGGCGATGACGGCACGGACACCGAGGAGATTCGTTCCTTTAGCTGCCCAGTCGCGCGAGGAGCCGTTGCCGTATTCGACGCCGGCGAAGATGACCAGCGGCACGCCTTCCTTTTTGTATCTCATCGCCGCGTCGTAGATCGATTCCTCTTCCTTCGACGGGTAGTGGATGGTGTAGCCGCCCTCGCGGCCGTTCTCGCCCAGCATGTGGTTGCGGATGCGGATGTTGGCGAAGGTGCCGCGCATCATCACCTCATGGTTGCCGCGCCTTGTGCCGTACTGGTTGAAGTCGGCAACGCCGACGCCATGGTCGGTGAGGTATTTGCCGGCCGGGGAAGCGGCCTTGATCGAACCCGCCGGTGAGATGTGATCGGTGGTGATCTTGTCGCCGAACAGGCCGAGCACGCGCGCGCCCTTGATGTCGCCGATCTTGCCGAAACCGGAGGTCATGCCGGCGAAATAGGGCGGGTTCTGCACATAGGTCGAGTTGTCGTCCCAGGCATAGGTCTGGCCTTCCGGCGCCTTGACGTTCTGCCAGTATTCGTCGCCCTTGAAGACGTCGGCATATTTGCGGGCGAATAGCTCACGTGTGACGTTCTTCTCGATGAACTCCTGGATCTCGGCCGAACTCGGCCAGATATCCCTGAGATAGACCGGCTTGCCGTCGCGGCCTTCGCCGAGTGGCTCGGTGGTCAGGTCCTTGGTGACGGTGCCGGCCAAAGCATGGGCTACCACCAGCGGCGGCGACGCCAGATAGTTCGCCTGCACGTCAGGTGAAACACGGCCTTCGAAGTTGCGGTTGCCGGAGAGCACTGCGGCGGCGATCAGGCCCTTATCGTTGATGGTCTTGGAGATCGGCGCCGGCAGCGGGCCGGAATTGCCGATGCAGGTGGTGCAGCCGAAACCAACCAGGTTGAAGCCGATCTGGTCGAGCTCCTTCTGCAGGCCGGACTTTTCCAGATATTCGGCGACCACCTGGCTGCCCGGCGCCAGCGAGGTCTTCACCCACGGCTTCTGCTTGAGGCCGAGCCGGTTGGCGTTGCGCGCCAAGAGGCCGGCGCCGATCAGCACGCTCGGGTTGGAGGTGTTGGTGCAGGACGTGATGGCGGCAATCACGACATCGCCATGGCCGAGATCATGGTCGGTGCCTCCGACGGCATAGCGCTTGTGGATTTCGGCAGCCTTCTTGTACTCGGTCTCCATCGCCTTGGCGAAGCCGGCCGGAATGCCTTCGAGCGGAACGCGGCCTTCGGGACGCTTGGGACCTGCCATCGACGGCACGACGCTGTCGAGCTCGAGTTCGAGCAGGTCGGTGAAGACAGGGTCGGCCGAGCCGGCGTCACGCCACATGCCTTGCGCCTTGGAATAGGCTTCGACCAGGGCGATGCGGCTTTCCTCGCGGCCCGACATTGTGAGGTAGCGGATGGTCTCGCCATCGACCGGGAAGAAGCCGCAGGTGGCGCCATATTCGGGCGCCATGTTGCCGATGGTGGCGCGGTCGGCCAGCGTCATGTTGGACAGGCCCGGGCCGAAGAACTCGACGAACTTGCCGACGACGCCCTTCTTGCGCAGCATCTGGGTGACGGTCAGCACCAGGTCAGTGGCGGTGATGCCTTCCCTGAGTTTGCCGGTGAGGCGGAAGCCGATGACTTCGGGCAACAGCATGGAAACCGGCTGGCCGAGCATCGCCGCCTCGGCCTCGATGCCGCCGACGCCCCAGCCGAGCACGCCAAGGCCGTTGATCATGGTGGTGTGCGAATCGGTGCCGACGCAGGTGTCGGGATAAGCGGTGGTTTCGCCGTCTTCCGTGTTGGTCCAGACGACCTGACCGAGATATTCGAGGTTGACCTGATGGCAGATGCCGGTGCCGGGCGGCACGACGCGAAAATTGTGGAACGCCTGCTGGCCCCATTTCAGGAATTTATAGCGCTCTTCGTTGCGCTCATATTCGAGCTCGACATTCCTGGCAAAGGCCAGTGGCGTGCCGAATTCGTCGACGATGACGGAGTGGTCGATGACGAGGTCGACCGGCACCAGCGGATTGATCTTCTGCGGATCCCCGCCGAGCGCCTTGAGGCCGTCGCGCATGGCGGCAAGGTCGACCACCGCCGGGACGCCGGTGAAATCCTGCATCAGGACACGCGCCGGGCGATAGGCGATCTCGACGCCAGCGGTGCCCTTGTCCGTCAGCCAGCCGGCCACAGCCTGGATAGAGTCCTTGGTGACGGAGCGGCCGTCTTCATTGCGCAAAAGGTTTTCCAGCAGCACCTTCATCGAATAAGGCAGCTGGGCAATGCCGGTGAGGCCGTTCTTCTCGGCCTCGACCAGATTGTAATAGACATAGTCCGCGCCACCCACGGTGAGGGTGCGGCGGCAATTGAAACTGTCGAGGGATTTTGACACGTGCGGTCCGTCCTTGTCTGTTCAGCCTGAAAGGGAACGGACGCCGATGGGCATGCAATCACGCGCAAAGGTGCGGGTACGGCCATTTCCGCTGTCCGTTCCCAGCCAACCCGAGCCGTTCAAGGCGGCGCGTGCGCTGGTTCGGCGCAAATTCTGTTCCCGTGCCGACCGCTGGCACGGATGTCCCGCATATAGAGAATTTTCTGGAATAGTTCTAGACAGTTGCGGAGCAAATTTGTGCGATGCGGCAGCTATCGCGCGGTAAAGTTTTCGGGACGGGCAGGCATGCGGCTGATTGCCGAAAATCTGGGCGGCGAACGCGGCGGCGAGACGGTCTTTTCCGGCAT
Source organism: Mesorhizobium sp. C372A (assembly GCF_030323245.1). Taxonomy (NCBI): domain Bacteria; kingdom Pseudomonadati; phylum Pseudomonadota; class Alphaproteobacteria; order Hyphomicrobiales; family Phyllobacteriaceae; genus Mesorhizobium; species Mesorhizobium sp. C372A. Next base: position 1,789,985 of record NZ_CP100475.1, read on the forward strand.
CGGTTTTGCGCTCGACAAGGGCCAGGTGCTGGTCGTCACCGGGCCGAACGGCTCGGGCAAATCGACGCTGCTCAGGGTCATCGCCGGGCTGCTACCGAAGGCGCAAGGCGATGTGCGCATCGAGGGCGGCGAAAGGTTTCCGACGATCGCTTCGGCGGTCCACTATCTCGGCCACCTCAATGCAATGAAGACGGCGCTCAGCGTGGCGGAGAATCTGCGCTTCTGGCGCGATTTCAACGGCGATGGGCAGTTGGGTGTCGGAGAGGCGCTGGAGACGGTTGGTCTCGGCGGCATCGGCCATCTGCCTTTCGGATATCTGTCGACCGGGCAAAGGCGGCGGGCGGCGATTGCGAAATTGCTGGTCAGTCATAAGCCGCTGTGGCTGCTGGATGAGCCGACGGCTGGGCTGGATAAGGCCTCGGAGGCGCGGTTTGCGGGGCTGATGACGAGGCATTGCGCAGAAGGTGGAATCATTGTCGCGGCGACGCATTTGCCACTGGGATTGGATGGAGCACAGGCATTGAGGATGGGAGCAACAGGGTGATGTCGGCATTCCCGCCCACCCCCCTCTGCCCTGCCGGGCATCTCCCCCGCAGGGGGGGAGATCAGATGTCATGCCGGCTTTCGCCAATCACCGGCATTGAAAAAGAGGCGTCAGCAGTGGAACTGCCAATCTCCCCCCTTGCGGGGGAGATGTCCGGGAGGACAGAGGGGGGTGTGAAGGAACGCCACCTTCGGCAAGATGGCGATCAAACCGCAGGCGCGGCTTGGCAATGCTAGCCCTCTTCCTGCGCGACATCCGCCTCCCCGTCCGCGCCGGCGGCGGAGCGCTCACCGGCGTCATCTTCTTCCTCGCCGTCATCGCCACCATCCCCTTCGGTGTCGGACCGGACCTGAAGCTGCTCGCCCGCATCGGTCCGGCGATCCTTTGGATCGGCGCTCTGCTCGCCTGCCTGCTCGGCCTCGACCGGTTGTTTCAGGCCGATCGCGAAGACGGTTCGCTCGATCTTCTGGTGCTGGGCAATGACCGCCACATGCTGGCGCTGACGGTGCTGGTGAAGTGCCTGGCGCACTGGATGGGCAGCGTTCTGCCGCTGGTGGTTGCGGCACCTCTGCTCGGCCTGTTCATGAACATGGAGCCGCTCAGCATCGGCGCCACCGCGCTCACGCTGCTGGTCGGCACGCCGGCCATCACTTTCATCGGCGCGGTCGGGGCGGCGGTGGCGGTGGCGCTGCCGCGCGGCGGGCTGCTGATCTCGGTGCTGGTGTTGCCGCTGACCATCCCGGTGCTGATCTTCGGAGTGTCGGCGAGCTACGGCGCGGTGGCCGACCCTGATCCGTTCCTGCAGCCCTTCCTCATTCTTGCCGCGCTGACGCTGTTTCTTGCCGTGCTGGGTCCGGTGGCGGCAGCACTGGCGCTGCGGCATGGAACGGACTGATATGACCGCTGCGGCGCGACGGATCAATTGCGAAGCCCCAGCCGCAAAGCTAAGAAAGCCGCAAAGCCATGGGAAGGCCATGATCGAGCACGACGAAGCGACGGTGGAAGGGGCGCGAAGCGCATGAGTGCACACGCACTCTATGTCGCGGTCGCCTATGGCATCACGGCGATCGTGCTGGCCGGGCTGATCGGCTGGATCCTGCTCGACCAGCGGACCCGCAAGCGCGAACTGGCGGAACTCGAAGCGGCCGGCGTGCGGCGTCGCTCGGACAAAGCCGGTACTGGGGCCAGCACTGGGGCCAGCAAGCCATGAGCACGGAAAGCGAAACGCCGGCGTCGCCGCGCCGCCGCCTGATCGTGCTGTTGCCGCTGCTGGTTTTTCTCGGCCTCGCCGGATTGTTCCTGTCGCAGCTTTTGTCGGGACGCGACGAGGCGGCAGTGCCGTCGGCGCTGATCGGCCTGCCGGCGCCGCAGACCAACCTGCCGGCGCTGGAAGGATCAAACCTGCCCGGGCTGGATTCAAAAGCCTTCGCCGGCAAGGTAACGCTGGTCAACGTCTTTGCATCGTGGTGCGCGCCGTGCCGGGAAGAGCATCCGGTGCTCCTGGCGCTGTCGCAGGACAAGCGCTTCGTCATGGCCGCGCTAAACTACAAGGACCAAGCGCAAAACGCGCGCCGGTTCCTTGGTGATCTCGGCAATCCGTTCCAGGCGATAGGTGTCGACGAGGCCGGCCGCACGGCCATCGACTGGGGCGTCTACGGCGTGCCGGAAACCTTCGTCATCGGCAAGGACGGCAAGATTGCCTACAAGCATGTCGGGCCGCTGACAGGGGAGTCGGCGAGGGATGTTCTGTTGCCGCAGATTGAAAAGGCGCTCGCGGCACCGGGCTGACGTTGGCGCCATGCCCCCTCATCGGGCCGCTACGCGCCCCCTCCTCCCCGTGAGGGAGAAGAGGGAAGCATCGTTACAGGCTAGCTCCTCTCCCCGAGGGGAGAGGTCGGATTGCCCGAATTGCTAATGCAATTCGGTTTGGCAATCCGGGTGAGGGGCGGTGCCCTGCTGACGTCTGAAATGCTCAGCCGTAGATCTGCCTGTGGACCTGGTAGAGCATTTCCGAGCGGTCGGCGCGCAGGTCGGCCAGATCGCGGCTCGTCAGGTTTTCGATTTCCGCGACGAGGCGGTTGTAGTGGCGGCGCTTGGCCATCGAGGTGCGCGCGCGGGAGAAGAGGTTGTCAAAAGCCATAGCAAGGGTCCTTTCGTACCGCATATCAGCGGTGAATTTGTTCCTCCCTTGGTCGTTCGCAACATGACATAGGAATGGTGCGATGCAAAAAGAAGATGTTGCAATGCACCATTGCGCAGGGCGCATAGCAGGTTAATACAGCGCTAACAGCACCATAAACGGCCGGGCAGGCTGGCGGGCCATGCCGGCCGGGCACCTTTTGTCTTACAATTGCGCCTGCGCCACCTTGCCATCGCGCCCGCAGGCTGGCTTGATCCGCGGGTCACGTGATGCCCGGAGGAAATGCATGGCGACCGCAGACTATTACGAAATTCTCGATCCACGTTTCGCGCGGCTGTTCAACGGCAACGCCCAGGTGGAAAAGCTGTTTACCGGATGTCAGTGGGCGGAAGGGCCGGCCTGGTTCGCCGCCGGCCGCTATGTCGTCTGGTCCGACATCCCCAACAACCGCATGCTGCGCTATGACGAGACCGACGGCAATGTCAGCGTCTTCCGTCAGCCCTCCGGCAATTCCAACGGCAACACCGTCGACCGCCAGGGCCGACTGGTGACGTGCGAGCATTCCGGCCGCCGCGTCAGCCGCACCGAGCATGACGGTTCCGTCACCACCATCGCGGCCGAATGGAAAGGCAAGCGGCTGAATTCGCCCAATGACGCGGTCGTGAAATCCGACGGCTCGATCTGGTTCACCGATCCGAGCTACGGCATCGACACCGACTATGAGGGCGACAAGGCCGAAAGCGAGATCGGCGCTTGCAATGTCTACCGGGTCGATCCGGATACGGGCGAGGTCGAGGCCGTCATCACCGACATGGTCCGGCCGAACGGGCTTGCCTTTTCACTGGATGAAAGCCAGCTCTATGTCGTCGACACCGGCCGCACCCATGGCGCGCAGAACCCCGCGCATATGCGGGTCTTCAACGTCGGCAAGCACGGCAAGAAGGTCTCGGGCGGGAAGGTGTTCGCTGACTGCACGGCCGGCCTATTCGACGGCTTCCGGCTCGACGAGGCCGGCCGCATCTGGACCAGTGCCGCCGACGGCATCCATTGCTACGATCCCGACGGCACGCTGATCGGCAAGGTCAAGGTGCCGGAAGTGACCGCCAATTGCGTGTTCGGCGGCAACAAGCTGAACTGCCTCTACATCGCCGGCACCACGTCGCTCTACATGGTGCGGCTGATGGTGAACGGGGCGAAGACGTATTGAGGCTGCTGCAAACGCTTCTCTGGCGGCCTTGATGGCGTTTCTGCGCCTGCCGGCGGCGCCTGTTGCGCTGCGGCCGCCGGAACCACCGCCAAGCGGTTCGCCGGAGCGGATTTCGGAGCCGCGGCGCGGCGGTATCAGACACAATTCAAGGGAGGACATCATGCCATTCGTCAACATCCGCATCGTCAAGGAAGTGATCGCCGCTGATCCCGCTGGCAAGAAGGCCGACATTGCCAAAAAGGTCACGGCGGCCATCATGGACGCCACCGGGCTTAGCAATGACGACGTCTGGGTGGTGTTCGAAGAGGTCAACGCGCGCGACTGGTATGTCGGTGTGACCGATGTCGAGACGTTGCGGAAGGGGTAGCACTGCGGCACGTTGGGGTGCGCCGCACCCTTTCGTTCGTCATCCTAGGGTCTGCGCCGCGTCGCTTCGCTCCTTGCTCCGCCCTAGGATGACGAGGCAACGTTTGCGCGTATAAAACTCGCGAAAACCTGCACCGCTTCGCGCATGGCCCGCAGGTTCTCGTCCTCTCCTAGGATCGCTTCTATCTCCGGCGGTTTCTTGCCGAGCAAGGCAATCTCCAGAACCGCATTCTCACAAAGCGCGAACGACATGGTGCGCATGATCTCGGCCAGCGCGGCGCGGGCGTAGAGCGAGCGCGCGGAGGCGTGGGCCAGCATGGCGGGCTTGGCGACTGCGGCGTCGCGCGAGACCAGCCAGTCGAGCGCGTTTTTCATGCCGCCGGGCACGCCATGGGCATATTCGGGGCAGGAGAGGATGATGCCGTCGGCGCTGGTGACGGCCTCGATCAGCCGCATGGCCTCAGCCGGTGTGCGCTCGCCTTCGTCATCCGGGTTGAAGATCGGCAGCAGGCCGAGCCCGTCATAGACAGTTACGCGGCAATCCGAAGGCGCGTTCGCGGACAGCGCCGCCAGCAGCGCCGAATTGGTCGAGGCGGCGCGCAGGCTGCCGGAGATGGCGAGGAGTTCGATCAAGGGCAAACAGGGCTAGCGAAAACCGGCAAAGGACCGCAATGGCGAATCGTACCCGAAATCTACCACAGGGTCTTGCTGTAGGCTTCGTCCAGCGAGCGGTCGAAATCGTCGGCAGTTTCGGCATGCGCCATCTGATCGGACAGGATCTGACCGAGCGTCGGCAACGTCGCGCGGTCGTGCCAGCTGTCCGGCTTCCACAATTCGGAGCGCATGAAGGCCTTGGCGCAGTGCATGTAAGCGGCCTTGACGCTCACCACGACGACGCTTTGCGGTTGCTTGCCGTCGACGGTGAGGCGCTCGCGCAAACCGGCATCGACGGTTATGCGGGCGTCGCCATTGATGCGCAGCGTCTCGTTCATGCCGGGGATGAGAAAAAGCAGCCCGACCGAAGGGTTGAGCAGGATGTTTTCCAGCGTGTCCAGCCGGTTGTTGCCGGGCCGGTCGGGAATGGCGATGGTCCTGTCGTCGAGGACAAGGGCAAAGCCCGGTCTGTCGCCTTTCGGCGTCACGTCGGCATTGCCGGCGCCGTCGGAAGAACCGATCAGCACGAAAGGGCTCTTGCCGATGAAGGAGCGGCAGTGGCCGTCAAGCGCCTTGAGCTCCTTGCGCATCGATGCGTCGGTCGGCCGCGGCGTTTTGTAGATCGCCCTCAGTTCATCGCGCGTGGTAACGAATTCCATGGCCGTCTCCGTTTATTCGGACGCAATTCCGGACGGAAAACCGCTTCACACTTTTCCTGGAATTGCTCTACTTGCCGGCTTCTTCCACCTTCTCGGTCTTATCCTCGATCGAATGGTGCAGGATCAGCGGCATCTGGCTGAAGGTGAACAACAGGGTGATCGGCATGATGCCCCAGACCTTGAAGGTAACCCAGAAGTCGGTGGAAAAATTCCGCCACACCACTTCATTGGCAAGAGCCAGGAACAGGAAGAACAGGCCCCAGCGGAAAGTCAGCTTGCGCCAGCCTTCGGCATCGAGGCGAAAGGCCGAATCGAAGACATAGCCGAGCAGCGATCGGCCGAAATACAGACCGCCGAGCAGCACGCCGCCGAACAGGGTGTTGACGATGGTCGGCTTCATCTTGATGAACACGTCGTCCTGCAGATAGAGCGTCAGCGCGCCGAAGATGAAGACGACGACGCCCGAGACCATCGGCATGATCGGCAAGGTGCGCAGCAGCAGCCAGGAGGCGATCAGCGCGATCGCCGTCGCCGCCATGAACAGGCCGGTGGCGACGAAGATCGGCCCGCCGAATTCGGCCAGGACAGGAAATTTCTGCACCAGCCAGGCGCCGCGTGCATTGGCGAAGAAGAACACCATCAGCGGCCCGAGTTCCAGCACCAGCTTGAGCAGCGGATTGACGCTTTCTTTCTTCTTTCGCGGGTCGGACGGGTCGCGTTCGAGGATGGGAGGGTTCATGACTTCCTTCTGACGCATGATCTTGTCCAAAAAAGCCTGCAGCTCTTCGGGATCGTGCTTTTTACGCTACGCCCGCGATCGCCCTGGCGAATTCGCTGGCCGAGAATGGTTCGAGATCGTCGACCTGTTCGCCGACGCCGATGAAGTAGACCGGCAGTTTGTGCTTTGCCGCGATCGCGACCAGAATACCGCCGCGCGCCGTGCCGTCCAGCTTGGTCATCACCAGGCCGTTGACGCCGGCGACATTGCGGAAGATCTCGACCTGATTGAGCGCATTCTGGCCGGTGGTGGCGTCGACCGTCTGCAGCACGGTATGCGGCGCTTCCGGATCGAGCTTGCCCAGCACGCGCACGATCTTTTCCAGCTCCGCCATCAGTTCGGTCTTGTTTTGCAGCCGGCCGGCGGTGTCGATGATCAGCACGTCGGAGCCGGCCTCCTTGGCGCGTTCGAAAGCGTCGTAGGCGAGGCCGGCGGCATCCGCGCCTATCTTCGAGGCGATGACCGGCGACTTCGTCCTCTCGCCCCAGATCTTCAGCTGCTCGATGGCTGCAGCGCGAAAGGTATCGCCGGCGGCCAGCATCACCGACAGGCCACCATCGGTCAGTTTGGCGGCGAGCTTGCCGATGGTCGTGGTCTTGCCGGTGCCGTTGACGCCGACCACCAGAATGACATGCGGCTTGTGCGAGAGGTCGAGCTCCAGCGGCATGGCGACATGGGCCAGCACCTTCTCCACCTCGGCCGCCATGATGGTGCGGACATCCGCGTCGGAGACATCCTTGCCGTAGCGGCTGGCAGCGAGGGCATCGGTGACGCGCAAGGCTGTTTCCATGCCCAGATCGGCACGGATCAGCACGTCCTCCAGATCCTGCAGCGTCTCCTCGTCGAGCTTGCGCTTGGTGAAGACGCCGGCGATGTTGCCGGTGAGTTCTTTCGAGGAGCGGGCAAGCCCGTCGCGCATGCGCTGGAACCAGGAGCGTCGCGGCGCCGGTTCGGGCGCCTTTTGCGGCTCGGCTTTCTGCTCGACCTTTTTGGTTACGGTGACTTTGCCGACTGACGGTGTGGGCTGTGGTGTCGGCGGAAAACCCGGTTCAGGCATGGGCGCAACCCCCGCCGTGACAGCCCGGACTTCGACCGGCGCGGGTGTGGCTTCGACCGGAGTGCGCTTTACCTCCCCCTCGATGGGGGAGGTCCCAAGCGAAGCCTGGGGGTGGGGGTGATTTGCGCTGGCGTCAGCGCTGTCACCCCACCCCGCCGCTTCGCGTCGACCCTCCCCACCGAGGGGAGGGTGGGGCGCCTCGTCCTTCTCCCCGTGGCTATACGGGGAGAAGGTGCCGGCAGGCGGATGAGGGGCGGCGCTGACCTCTGAGGTAGGCTGTGCGGGAGGCGCGGACGGTTGCGGCACTTCGATCGGGGCGGCCGGTTCTGCTGGAGTCTCGGCAGGCGTCGGCACTTCGACGGGAGCGGGCTCCAGCTGCGGTTCCGGACGCGATGGTTCGATCTCCGGCTCGGCCGGCGCCGGCGGCACTTCTTGGGGCTGCGGCTCGGGAGCCGGCTCCGGAACGGCTGGCGCAGGAACTTCTTCCGGTGCAGGCGGCTCGGGTATCTCCGGCTCAGGCTGCGGTTCTTCTACCGGCGCGGGCTCCGGCAACGGTTCCGGCTCGGATGGGACGACCGGTTCCGGCGCGGGCGGGATGGTCGGCGCGGGTTCGGGCTTCGGTTCTTCTGGCGCCGACTGCGGCGCAGGCTTTACCTCCCCCTCGACGGGGGAGGTCCCAAGCGAAGCTTGGGGGTGGGGGTGAGTGGCGCCGGCGTCGGCGCTCTCACCCCTCCCCGCCACTTCGTGGCGACCCTCCCCATCGAGGGGAGGGTGGGGCGTCGGCGGCTCGGGCTCCTCGCGCTTCAAGAACTCCGGAACGACCTGCTCGGCCGCCGGCTTCAGCGCCTCAAGCGCATCCCATTTGATCGGCGGCAGGGGAGCGGTTTCGTCGATGCGCTCCTCGACGACTTCCTTCTTGCCGAACGAAAATATGTTCTTGAAAAAACCGGCCATGCTTCAATCGTCTCAGGCGGCGCAGGCAGTGAGGGGCGAGGCTATCAGGCGCGCCCCATCATGGCCGGTGATGTCTGCCTCGACGATCTCGCCCGGCGCGCCTGTGCCGAGCGCGGCAAGCGTGAACCCTTCGGTGCGGCCGAGGCCGTCGCGCTCGATAAGGATCGTTTGGCGCGTTCCCGGGAGGGACGACAGATGGCGGCGATACGCAGCCTCACCAGCGGCGCGCAGCTGGGCCGCGCGCTGCTTGACCAATTCGCGGCGGACCTGCGGCATGCGCGCGGCGGGCGTGCCTTCGCGCGGCGAAAACGGGAAGACATGCAGGTGCGTCAGCCCACATTCCTCGACGATCTTTATCGAATTCTGAAACATTTCCTCGGTCTCGGTCGGGAAGCCGGCGATGATGTCGGCGCCGAAGACGATTTCGGGGCGCAGCTTGCGCACATCCTCGCAGAAGCGGATCGACTGGTCACGCAAATGCCTGCGCTTCATGCGCTTCAAGATCATGTCGTCGCCCGACTGCAGCGACAGATGCAGATGCGGCATCAGCCTGGGTTCGGTGGCGATGGCGTCGAGCAGATCATCATCCGCCTCGATCGAATCGATTGAGGACAGCCGCAGCCGCTTCACATCAGGCACCTGCTTCAGGATGGTCTTCACCAGCTTTCCCAGCTTCGGCGCGCCCGGCAGGTCGGCGCCGAAGCTGGTCATGTCGACGCCGGTCAGCACGATCTCGGCATAGCCGTTGCCGGCCAGACGCTTGACCTGCTCGACCACGGCGCCCATCGGCACCGAGCGTGAGTTGCCGCGGCCATAGGGGATGATGCAGAAGGTGCAGCGATGGTCGCAGCCATTCTGCACCTGGACGAAAGCACGCGCCCGGCCCTCAATGGCGTCGACCATGTGGCCGGCGGTCTCGCGCACCGAGAAGATGTCGTTGACGCGCGCCTTTTCGGTGTCGTTGACGCCGAAATCCGGCAGCGCGCGATAGGAGTTCGCCTTCAGCTTCTCCTCATTGCCGAGCACGAGGTCGACCTCGTGCATGGCGGCAAAATTCTGCGGTTCGGTCTGCGCGGCGCAGCCGGTGACGATGATGCGCGCCGCCGGGTTTTCGCGGCGGGCTTTGCGGATCGACTGCCTGGCCTGGCGCACCGCTTCCGAAGTGACGGCGCAGGTGTTGAAGATGATAGCCCCGCCTTTGAGCGCGCCGAGGCCGGCACTTTCGGCCTCGCGCCGCATCACCTCGGATTCATAGGTGTTGAGACGGCAGCCGAAGGTGACGACGTCTATGCCTTGGGAGTTGAGGCCCTTGGTATCGGCAAGTGCAGACATCAGGCCGCGCTTTCGGTGTCGCGGGCCCAGGTGCCGGTCGACGGATCGAAACTGCCGGAAAATTCCCATTCAGCGGCACCGGTCAGGATGACGTGGTCGTCGTCGCGCCATTCCACATGCAGCGAGCCGCCGCCGGGCGTCATCAGCGTAACGCTGCGGCCGGTGCGCCGGGTGCGGGCAGCGGCGACGACGGAAGCGCAAGCGGCCGAGCCGCAGGCCTTGGTCAGGCCGGCGCCGCGCTCCCAGGTGCGGATGATCATCGTCTCCGGCGACGTTACCTGGGCGATAGTGATGTTGGCGCGCTCGGGGAAGATCGGATGGTTTTCGAGCAGCGGGCCGAAACGCTCGAGTTCGTAGGACCAGACATCGTTTTCGACCCAGAAGATGGCGTGCGGGTTGCCCATCGAGAGAGCCGAAGGCGAATGGAGCACCGGCGCGTCGATGGGGCCGATCTGCAACTCGATCATGCGGGTGTCGCGGAATTCCTCAGCCAGCGGGATATCCTGCCAGCCGAAGCGCGGCGTGCCCATGTCGACCGAGATGGTGCCGTCGGCATGTTCGACGGCGTTGAGGATGCCGGCGCGGGTCTCGAAGGTGAAAGTCTTCTGGCCGGTTTCGGCGGCCAGCGCCTGGACGACACAGCGCATGCCGTTGCCGCAGGCCTGCGCGCCCGAGCCGTCGGAATTCAAGATGTCGATGTAAAAGGCGGTGCCCGGCGTGCGCGAATCGTGGATCGCCATGATCTGGTCGAACCTGGTCGCCGCATCGGCGTTCAGCGCGACAGCCGACGCCGCCGTGACCCTATCGGCACGGCCACGCATGTCGGCGACGATGATTTCGTTGCCGATGCCGTTCATCTTGGCGAAGGAGGCAGTGCCTGCCATGATCTGAGGTAATTCCTGTACGTTTCGCCGCTATATGGCGGAAACGGGCGGGAATTACCAGTGTGGGCTGCGTCTAGGTTACCGCGAAAACGCCGAGTACGATCAGCAGGAAGATGACGAGAACGATGCCGATCAGCAGGCGCGCGCCGGTGGCGGCGGCACCGGCCAGCGCCGGCATGCCGAGCAGGCTGGCGGCGGCAGCAACGATCAGAAGAATGATGATCCATTTGATCATGGACAATGCCTCGCAATTGACTGGCCTGCAGCCGGCTTAAGAACGCATCTGCGGCGCTCTGGTTCCGTTGCCGCGAGGCTCTTTCCGACTGGGCGCGCTATTCGGCAATCTCGAAGTCGGTCGTGAAAGGCGCCGTCTTTGGCGAGTTCTCGTCGTGCATGAGGAAATCCGCGCGGTATTTGCCGGGGGGAACGCCATCCAGGGAGACGTTTAATTTGAAGAACATCTCTCGGTTATGCGAGCGCGAGGCGAGCTGGACCCGACCAAGCTTTTCGACGCTGCCCAGCTTCTCGCCCGACTGGGAAAGCACGGTAAGGTCAACGTAAAGCGCGATCTGGTTGTTGCCGAGCCCATCCGAGCCGTAGCCGTAACCGACCGGCTCCATATAAAGCACAATCTCTTCGCCCGGCTTGTAGACATGGTTCGGGCGCTCGGCGTAGGCGCCGAACCCGCTGGCCGACAGGATATGCTTCACATTTTGCACGCCAAGCGGCATCGCTTGCCACAGAGCGTCCTCGGCGCTGCGGAATTTGTCCAGCGCGCCGGCGCCATCACCCGCCTGCAGTGCCTTTTCGGCTTCAGCGGCGCGATCGGAGATTTCGCCCGCGAAAGCGGCCGGCGTCGAAATTACCAGCGCGATCAAAACTGCCAAGATTGATTTCATCTGTTCCCCCTTTTGCGATAGAACATCGGCTAAAACGGCAGTGCCGTAAACGGCCAAATGCAGACTTCAGCCGCGCTCGATCTCGGGAACGTCCCAAAGCTCGCCCGGACGGAAGGCGCGAAACCGCTCACGCGCCAGGCCTTGCGCCTCAAGCGCTTCAGTCAGTTTTGCGCCGGCAGTTGCGCTCGACCGCCGATGCGCCGACCTGCTGCGGGCTCCGGTGCCGCTTTCGCAACCAATGTACCGGTTGGAACCGCGCTAGAGCGAAGACATGCCTTTTGTCCGCCAGCCATTTTGCGACAAATTTACAACAATTCGTGGTGCAAACCCTATTTTAACCATATCGGGTTGAAATTTCGCCACCTTCTCCATCTTGGTGAGGGGTGAGATTGTGCGGACGGCTTCCCCCCAGCCGGATCCGACGGAGGTTGGAATGATTTTTTCGAGAAGCGGGCTGATGGCCGTATCGCTGGCAGCGCTCGTTGCGAGCGGCTGTTCGACCTCGCGTTTTTCATCGATGGATGACCAGCAGCCCGCCCCGCTGCAGCCCGCGCCCGCCGGCACGGTGAGCGGAAGCCAACTGCCGCCTCCGGCAGCGCCGGGCACCACCGACCCATCGCAATTCCCGACCGCGCCGGCAGGCGCGCAGGTCGCCTCGCTGCCGCCGGACGGATCGGCGCCGGCCGGAGCCTCCGACCTTACCGCTGCGAGCGTTGCCGGCGTTTGGAACGCCAGCGTGTCCGGACAGAGCTGCAAGGTGGCGACGCCGCAGACCAAATTCGGCGCCGGCTTCCGCGCCGGGCCGCTGCATTGCCCGCCGCCCATCGACGGCATCAAATCGTGGAACGTCGCCGGCAAGCAGCTGACGCTCTATGACGAGAATGGCGGCACGCTGGCGCGGCTCTATTCCTCGGGCGGTTCGAAATTCGACGGCCAGACTACCAACGGCTTGCCGATATCGCTTACAAGATAGGCTGCCTATCCCTAGACAGCGACGTGACCGATGCATCTGCGTGACGGCCTCCAGACCCATGCGACCGTCAGGCAGCGCTACGACCATCTGGTCGCAACCGGCGCCATCGAGCGCGATGCGGCGCAGGAGCGCATTGCCGCCGCGCTCGACCGGCTGACCGACGAGATCTCGGTCAAGCGGCTGGCGCACAAGTCGAGCGCGCTCGGCTGGCTGTTTGCCCGCAAGCGCGAGACGCGCGAGGTCGTCAAGGGCCTCTACATTCATGGCGGCGTCGGTCGCGGCAAGACCATGCTGATGGATATGTTCTTCGAGTTGTTGCCGGTCAGGCGCAAGCGCCGCGTTCATTTCAACGACTTCATGGCCGATGTGCAGGACCGCATCCAGAAGCACCGGCAGGCGCGCAAGAACGGCGACGTCAAGGAGGACGACCCGATCCCGCCGGTCGCGCTTCAGCTTGCCGAACAGGCCTGGGTGCTGTGCTTCGATGAGTTTTCGGTCACCGACATTGCCGATGCGATGGTCCTGTCGCGGCTGTTTTCGGCGCTGTTCGCCAATGGCGTGGTTCTGGTCGCCACCTCGAATGTCGCGCCGCAGGACCTTTATCGCGACGGGCTGAACCGCCAGCTTTTCCTGCCCTTCATCAGCATTCTCGAGCGCCACGCCCATGTGCTGACGCTCGATGCCGACAAGGACTACAGGCTGGAAAAGCTCGCCCGCACGCCGGTTTATGTCACCCCGGCGGATGCCGAAGCCGACCGTGTGCTCGACGAGGCCTGGCAGGCGATGACGCGTGGAGCGCTGACGGCCGAGACCTCGCTGACGCTCAAGGGGCGGCAAGTGAGGATACCGGCTGCCGCCGGGGATGCAGCGCGGTTTTCCTTCGCCGACCTCTGCGAAAAGCCGCTCGGCGCACGCGATTTCCTGGCCATTGCCGGCCGCTTCTCGACCGTCTTCATCGATCACGTGCCGGTGCTGGGCGAAGGCAAGCGCAACGAGGCCAAGCGCTTCATCCTGTTGATCGACACGCTCTACGATCATCACACGCGGCTGGTGGTGAGCGCTGAGGCTCCCCCGCCTGAGCTTTACACGGCCAGGCGCGGCGTCGAGGTGTTCGAATTCGAACGCACCGCCTCGCGGCTGATCGAGATGCAAAGCCGCGACTGGCTGGAGGACTGGGCGGAACGGCAGAAGGACAACGCGGAAGCGCAGGTCTGAGGGTTCCAAGAGGTCATTATGTAGTGATCCTTCGCGCCCCCCTCTGTCCTGCCGGACATCTCCCCCACACGGGGGGAGATTGGCGGTTTCGGCGCTCCGCTCATTCATGCGGCCATTGGAGATTGGCGAAAGGTCGCGTGACGTCCGATCTCCCCCCTCGTGGGGGAGATGCCTGGCAAGGCAGAGGGGGGGCGCTGTCCCGCCGACGCCTAAAGCTCGTACACATACATCACAAACGACTCCGCCGGCCCATGCACCTCCTTGCGCGATTCATAAAGCGCGCGCGCTGGCACATTGTCCGGTTCGGTGCCGACCCAGGCTTCGCCGCATCCCTGCTCGCGGCCGAGCGCGAACATGGCGTCGAGCATCTTTCGCGCGATGCCATGGCGCTGGTAGGCGGGTGAGACGCCGACCTCGTCGATGTAGAGTTCGCTGACCTTGTCCAGGTGGCGGTGGATGACGGCAGCACACTGGCCGACGACGACGCCATCGGCCAGTGCCACAATCATCATATGACCTGAGGAGGCGAGGTAGGCGGACAGTCTGTCAGCCCGTACCGGTTCATCGAACACGTCTTCGGCGATGCGCTTCACAAGGGCGTCATCGCCTGGATATAGTCTTCTGATTTCCACGTTCATTGTGTAAAATCTCTCAAGTCGGCTTACAAATTTTGACGTTTACGTAAATCCCAATGTTTCTAACCGATTGAAATTATTCACTCGAAAATAATCGATTGAATATATTTTCCACCAGGGCTACTGGATGCGGCGAAATCCGCTGACACCACAGCATTCCGGCCTCTTCCTCGACGCCGTCAACCAGATCGCCAGAGATTTGGGCGTCGTCACAGACAAAGGGAAAATTTCCTCACATGGCACGCAACAAGATAGCGCTCATCGGCTCCGGCATGATCGGCGGCACGCTCGCTCACATGATCGGCCTCAAGGACCTCGGCGACGTGGTGCTGTTCGATATTGCCGAGGGCATCCCGCAAGGCAAGGGGCTCGATATCGCGCAGTCTTCGCCGGTCGATGGTTTTGACTCCCGGCTGACCGGGGTCAATGATTATGCCGGGATCGAGGGCGCCGATGTCTGCATCGTCACTGCCGGCGTGCCGCGCAAGCCGGGTATGAGCCGCGACGATCTGCTCGGCATCAACCTCAAGGTCATGGAACAGGTCGGCGCCGGGCTGAAGAAATACGCGCCCAAGGCCTTCGTCATCTGCATCACCAACCCGCTCGACGCCATGGTCTGGGCGCTGCAGAAGTTTTCGGGCCTGCCCAAGACCCATGTCGTCGGCATGGCCGGCGTGCTCGACAGCGCGCGCTTCCGCTATTTCCTCGCCGAGGAGTTCAAGGTCTCGGTCGAGGACGTCACCGCCTTCGTGCTCGGTGGCCATGGCGATTCCATGGTGCCGATGATCCGCTATTCCACGGTGTCGGGCATTCCGCTGCCGGACCTCATCAAGATGGGCTGGACCTCGAAGGAAAAGCTCGACCAGATCGTCCAGCGCACCCGTGACGGCGGCGCCGAGATCGTTGGCCTCTTGAAGACCGGCTCGGCCTTCTACGCGCCGGCGGCTTCCGCAATTTCGATGGCCGAATCCTATCTCAAGGACAAGAAGCGCGTGCTGCCTTGTGCTGCGCATCTCTCGGGCCAGTATGGCGTCAAGGGCACCTATGTCGGCGTTCCCGTTGTCATCGGCGCCGGCGGCGTCGAGCGCATCATCGAGATCGACCTCAACAAGGCCGAGCAGAAGATGTTCGACGCTTCGGTGGCGACAGTGCAGGGCCTGACCGAGGCTTGCGTCAAGATCGCCCCGCACCTCGCCTCGAAGTAATCCCCCAAAGCAGCCGATCCGGAGACCATCCAGATGAACATCCATGAATATCAAGGCAAGGCGCTGCTGAAGTCGTTTGGTGCGCCGGTGGCCGAAGGCGTGCCGGTGTTCAAGGCAAGCGAGGCGGAAGCCGCGGCACAAGCGCTGCCCGGCCCGCTCTATGTGGTGAAGAGCCAGATCCACGCCGGTGGCCGCGGCAAGGGGAAGTTCAAGGAACTGTCGCCCGACGCAAAGGGCGGCGTGCGGCTGGCTAAGTCGGTTGCCGAAGTCGTTGCCAACGCCAATGAGATGCTCGGCCACACGCTGGTGACCAAGCAGACCGGCCCCGCCGGCAAGCAGGTCAACCGTCTTTATATCGAGGACGGCGCCGACATCGAGCGCGAGCTTTATCTGTCGATCCTGGTCGACCGCTCGGTCGGCCGCATCGCTTTCGTCGTCTCGACCGAGGGCGGCATGGACATTGAAGGCGTCGCCCACGACACACCGGACAAGATCATCACCCGCGCCATCGATCCGCTGGCCGGCGTGACGACCATCGACGTCGACATATTGGTGGAAGCGCTGGGACTAAACGGCGATGCCGCCAAGGATGCCGGCACGCTGTTCCCGATCCTCTACAAGGCCTTTGTCGAGAAGGACATGAGCCTGCTCGAGGTCAACCCGCTGATCGTGATGAAAAACGGCCGCCTGCGCGTGCTGGACGCCAAGGTGTCGTTCGACAACAACGCGCTGTTTCGCCACCCCGAACTGATGGAATTGCGCGACACCACCGAAGAGGACGAGAAGGAGATCGAGGCGTCGAAATACGACCTCGCCTATGTCGCGCTCGACGGCAATATCGGCTGCATGGTCAATGGCGCCGGCCTCGCCATGGCGACTATGGACATCATCAAGCTCTACGGCGCCGAGCCCGCCAACTTCCTCGATGTCGGCGGCGGCGCGTCGAAGGAGAAGGTGACGGCGGCGTTCAAGATCATCACCAAGGATCCGGCCGTCAAAGGCATACTGATCAACATCTTCGGCGGCATCATGAAGTGCGACATCATCGCCGAGGGCGTCATTGCCGCAGTCAAGGAAGTCGGCCTGGAAGTGCCGCTGGTGGTGCGTCTTGAAGGCACCAATGCCGAGCTCGGCAAGAAGATCATCAACGACAGCGGCCTCAACGTCGTGTCGGCCGACGATCTCGACGACGCAGCCAAGAAGATCGTGGCGGCGGTGAAGGGCTGAAGGCGAATGCCTCCGCGCAAGATAAACCTGGTCGAGGCGGCGGATCGAACGATCACCAAGGTCTTCGATCCGCATATTGCCGGCGACGTCAATGACAGCCAGGCCAAGGTCGCCAAGTTCGGCGAGACCTTCGACTGGCATGCGCACGAGCATGAGGACGAGGCTTTTCTCGTGCTGCGGGGCAAGATCGCCATCGATTTTCGCGACGGCCCGGTCGAGCTCGGCGAGGGCGATTTCATTGTCGTGCCGAAGGGCGTCGAGCACCGGCCGCGGTCGCTGACCGCCGAGCCGGTGGTGCTGATGTTCGAGCCGGCAACGACGCTCAACACCGGCAACGCCAAGAGCGACCTCACCGTCTCCGACCTGAAGCGGCTCTGACCCATGAACGCGTTCTCCTTGCTCTCGGCCGATCACCAGCGCCTGCAGGCGCTGGTCGGCGCGTGGCGCGGCGAGGAAGAGGTGGCGGAAACACAATGGGCCGATGGTGGACCGGCGACGTCGGAGGTGCTGGGGGAGGCACAGTTCGGCGGCCTGTTCGTGGTGCAGCGCTATCGCCAGCGCCGCGACGGCACGGTCTCGTTCGGCTCGCACTCAGTGTTCGGATTCGATCAGCAAAACAGCCTCGTCACCATGCACCAGTTCGATTCCATGGGCTTTGTGCCGGCCTCGCCGGCCACAGGCGCATGGAACGGCAGCGAGCTCACTCTTGATCGGTCGTCGCCGCGCGGTTCCGCGCGGGTCACATATATTTTCGACAATGCCGATGCCTACCGCATGCGATTGCATTTCAAACCTGCCGGCAGCGACAGCTGGCAAGACATGGTGAGCGGCGTCTACCGGCGCGTCTCGCCTTCCTCGATCAACGGTTTTTAGAAAAGGGCTCCGATGTCCATTCTCATCGACAAGAACACCAAGGTGCTGGTGCAGGGCCTGACCGGCAAGACCGGCACGTTCCACACCGAACAGGCGCTGGCCTATCACGGCACCAGGATGGTGGGCGGTATCCATCCAAAGAAGGGTGGCGAGACCTGGACCGGCGCCAAGGGCGAAAACCTGCCGATCTTCGCCTCGGTCGCCGAGGGCAAGGAAAAGACCGGCGCCAACGCCTCGGTCGTCTATGTGCCGCCGGCGGGCGCCGCCGAAGCCATCCTCGAAGCCATCGAAGCCGAGATCCCGCTGATCGTCTGCATCACCGAAGGCATTCCGGTGATGGACATGGTCAGGGTCAAGGCGCGGCTCGACCGCTCGACCTCGCGGCTGATCGGCCCGAACTGCCCTGGTGTGCTCACCCCCGACGAATGCAAGATCGGCATCATGCCCGGCAACATCTTCCGCAAAGGCTCGGTCGGCGTTGTTTCGCGCTCGGGAACGCTTACCTATGAGGCAGTGTTCCAGACCACAAATGTCGGCCTCGGCCAGACGACCGCCGTCGGTATCGGCGGCGACCCCGTCAAAGGCACCGAGTTCATCGACGTGCTCGAGATGTTCCTCGCCGACGACGAGACCAAGTCGATCATCATGATCGGCGAGATCGGCGGTTCGGCCGAGGAAGACGCCGCGCAGTTCCTCAAGGACGAGGCCAAACGCGGCCGCAAAAAGCCGATGGCGGGCTTCATCGCCGGGCGCACCGCGCCGGCCGGTCGCACCATGGGCCATGCGGGCGCGGTCATCTCCGGCGGCAAGGGCGGCGCGGAAGACAAGATCGCGGCGATGGAATCGGCCGGCATTAAAGTATCGCCATCGCCGGCGCGTCTGGGCACGACGCTGGTCGAGGCGATCAAGGCCAAGTGAGTAGCGAGTAGTGAATAGCGAATAGGGAAAAGAGAGTAACGGCGCGACCCGGGAAAAATCCCTACTCGCTATTCGCTACTCACTATTCGCTTTTGAAAAGGAGACGGAGCCAGGCTCCGCGGACAAAAATGGCAAGACAAGATCAGGCCAACGACCAATTTTCGCTCACCTCTTTCCTCTATGGCGGCAATGCCGACTATATCGACGCGCTGTACGCGTCCTATGAGGATGATCCAGAGTCGGTAAACCCCGAATGGCAGGATTTTTTCGCCGGGCTGAAGGACGACGCCGGCGATGTGCGCAAGAACGCCAAGGGCGCTTCCTGGGCAAAGCCCTCCTGGCCGCTGCAGGCCAATGGCGAACTGGTGTCGGCGCTCGACGGCAATTGGGGCATCGTCGAGAAGCATCTGGAAAAGAAGGTCAAGGACAAGGCGGTCACCAATGGCGTCGTGCTGTCGGATGCCGACGTGCATCAGGCGACGCGCGATTCGGTGCGCGCCATCATGATGATCCGCGCCTTCCGCATGCGCGGCCATCTGCATGCCAATCTCGACCCGCTCGGCATCGCCAAGCCGCTTGAGGACTATAACGAGCTGTCCCCGGAGAATTACGGTTTCACCGCAGCCGACTACGACCGGCCGATCTTCCTCGACAATGTGCTCGGCCTCGAATTCGGCACCATCCGGCAGATGCTGGAGATCCTGACCCGCACCTATTGCTCGACGCTCGGTGTCGAGTTCATGCACATTTCCGACCCCGAGGAGAAGGCCTGGATCCAGGCGCGCATCGAGGGTGCCGACAAGGAGATTTCCTTCACCGCTACGGGAAAAAAAGCGATCCTGCAGAAGCTGGTCGAGGCCGAAGGCTTCGAGCAGTTCATCGATGTCAAGTACAAGGGTACCAAGCGCTTCGGCCTCGATGGCAGCGAAGGCCTGATCCCGGCGCTGGAGCAGATCATCAAGCGCGGCGGCCAGCTCGGCATGAAGGAGATCGTGCTCGGCATGGCGCATCGCGGCCGGCTGAACGTGCTGTCCCAGGTGATGGCCAAACCGCATCGCGCCATCTTCCACGAATTCAAGGGCGGCTCGGCCGCTCCTGACGAGGTCGAGGGCTCGGGCGACGTCAAGTACCATCTCGGCGCCTCGTCGGACCGCGAATTCGACGGCAACAAGGTGCATCTGTCGCTGACCGCCAATCCTTCGCATCTGGAAATCGTCGATCCGGTTGTGATGGGCAAGGCGCGCGCCAAGCAGGACTATCTGTTCGGCCGCAGCCGCGAGGAGATCGTGCCGCTGGAAGAGCGCGCCAAGGTGCTGCCGCTGCTTCTGCATGGCGACGCCGCCTTTGCTGGCCAGGGCGTAATCGCGGAAATTCTCGGCCTGTCGGGCCTGCGCGGCCACCGCGTCGCCGGCACGCTGCATTTCATCATCAACAACCAGATCGGCTTCACCACCAATCCGCGCTTCTCGCGCTCGTCGCCCTATCCGTCCGACGTCGCCAAGATGATCGAGGCGCCGATCTTCCACGTCAATGGCGACGACCCGGAAGCGGTGGTGCATGCCACCAAGGTGGCGATCGAATTTCGCATGAAGTTCCACAAGCCGGTGGTGGTGGACATGTTCTGCTATCGCCGCTTCGGCCACAATGAGGGCGACGAACCGGCCTTCACGCAGCCGATCATGTACGCCAACATCCGCAACCACAAGACGACGGTGCAGATCTATGGCGACCGGCTGATCGCCGAGGGCCATATCAGCCAGGCCGAACTCGACAAGATGAAGGCCGACTGGCGCGCCCATCTGGAGTCCGAATGGGAAGTCGGCCAGCACTACAAGCCCAACAAGGCCGACTGGCTGGACGGCGCCTGGTCTGGTTTGCGCACCGCCGACAACCAGGACGAACAGCGCCGCGGCAAGACCGCCGTGCCGGTCAAGGTGCTGAAGGACATCGGCAAGAAACTGACCGAGGTGCCGAAAGGTTTCGAGGCGCACAAGACCATCATCCGCTTCCTCGAAAACCGCCGCCAGGCGATCGACTCCGGCGAAGGCATCGACTGGTCGACGGCCGAGGCGCTGGCCTTCGGCGCCATCCTGCTCGACGGCAATCCGATCCGGCTCTCCGGCCAGGATTCAGAACGCGGCACCTTCTCGCAGCGCCATTCCGTGCTCTACGACCAGCGCGACGAGACCCGCTACATCCCGCTCAACAATCTCTCGGCCGCACAGGCCGGCTACGAAGTCATCAACTCGATGCTGTCGGAAGAGGCGGTGCTCGGCTTCGAGTATGGCTACAGCCTGGCCGAGCCTAAGGCGCTGACGCTCTGGGAAGCGCAGTTCGGCGATTTCGCCAACGGCGCCCAGGTGGTGTTCGACCAGTTTATCTCGTCGGGCGAGCGCAAGTGGCTGCGCATGTCGGGCCTGGTCTGCCTGCTGCCGCATGGCTATGAGGGCCAGGGGCCGGAACATTCCTCGGCCCGGCTCGAGCGTTTCCTGCAGCTCTGCGCCGAAGACAATATGCAAGTCGCCAACTGCACCACGCCGGCAAACTACTTCCACATATTGCGCCGGCAACTGAAGCGCGACTTCCGCAAGCCGCTGATCCTGATGACGCCGAAGTCGCTGCTGCGCCACAAGCGGGCAGTGTCGACGCTGCCGGAGATTTCGGGCGAAAGCTCGTTCCACCGGCTGTTGTGGGACGACGCCCAGCTGTTGCAGAACCAGGCGATCAAGCTCACCAAGGATTCCAAAATCCGCCGCGTCGTGCTGTGCTCGGGCAAGGTCTATTACGACCTGTACGAGGAACGCGAGAAGCGCGGCATCAACGACATCTATCTCTTGCGCGTCGAACAGCTCTATCCGTTCCCGGCCAAGGCGCTGATCACCGAACTGTCGCGCTTCCGCAATGCCGAGATGGTGTGGTGCCAGGAGGAACCCAAGAATATGGGCGCCTGGTCGTTCATCGATCCGTATCTGGAATGGGTGCTGGCGCATATCGACGCCAAGCACCAGCGGGTGCGCTATACCGGACGTCCTGCGGCGGCATCGCCGGCGACCGGCTTGATGTCGAAGCATTTGGCGCAGCTCGCCGCCCTGCTCGAAGACGCGCTCGGCGAATAGAACAAACCCGGCGAATAGAACAGACAGAGAAGAAACGGAACAGGCACAATGGCTACCGAAATCCGCGTTCCCACTCTCGGCGAATCCGTCACCGAGGCGACCATAGGCAAGTGGTTCAAGAAGGTCGGCGATGCCATTGCCGTCGACGAGCCGCTGGTCGAGCTCGAAACCGACAAGGTGACGGTGGAGGTGCCTGCCGCCGCCGCCGGCACGCTGGGCGAGATCACCGCCAAGGAAGGCGAGACCGTCGGCGTCGGCGCGTTGCTGGGTTCGATCTCGGCAGGCGTCGCCACGGCCGCCCCGGCGTCCAAGCAGGAGACCAAGCCGCAAGCTGTGTCGCAGGCGTCGAGCCCCGACGCGGCACATACGACCAAGCAGGCCGCGGCCGAGACCGCCAAGATAGCCGGCGATGCCGGGCCGGTCGAGCCGCGCACAATGCCGCCGGCGCCAGCTGCCGCAAAGCTGATCGCCGAGAACAATCTGTCGGTCGACCAGGTTTCTGGCTCGGGCAAGCGCGGCCAGGTGCTGAAGGGCGACGTGCTCGACGCGATTTCCAAGGGCGCGCCGTCGCAGCCGGCCGAAATTCCGAAGGCCGCACCGGCTCCGGTCGCCGTGCGTGCGCCGTCCTCGGGCGACGATGCGTCGCGCGAGGAGCGCGTGCGCATGACCAAGCTGCGCCAGACCATTGCGCGCCGGCTCAAGGAAGCGCAGTCGACCGCCGCCATGCTGACCACCTTCAACGAGGTCGACATGTCGGCGGTGATGGCGCTCAGGACCAAGTACAAGGACATCTTCGAGAAGAAGCACGGCGTGAAGCTCGGCTTCATGGGCTTCTTCACCAAAGCGGTTACGCACGCATTGAAGGAAATCCCCTCGGTCAATGCCGAGATCGACGGCACCGACATCATCTTCAAGAACTATGCCCATATCGGCGTTGCCGTCGGCACCGAAAAGGGTCTCGTCGTGCCAGTGGTGCGCAATGCCGACCAAATGTCGATTGCCGAGATCGAAAAGGATATCGGCCGGCTGGGCATTGCCGCGCGGGACGGCAAGCTGTCGGTCGCCGACATGCAGGGTGGTACGTTCACCATCTCCAATGGCGGCGTTTACGGCTCACTGATGTCGACGCCGATCCTCAATGCGCCGCAGTCCGGCATTTTGGGCATGCACAAGATCCAGGACCGGCCGGTCGTGGTCGGCGGCCAGATCGTGATCCGGCCGATGATGTACTTGGCGCTGAGCTACGATCACCGTATCGTCGACGGCAAGGAAGCCGTGACCTTCCTGGTCCGCGTCAAGGATAGCCTGGAGGATCCCGAACGGCTGGTGCTTGATTTGTGATCGGAGCTGATCCGTCATGAGCGGCTGGCTGGCGCGGTTTGGGTTCAAGCTGGGTCGAGTAGCGGGTAGCGTATTGAGGCGTTCCCGGCCGGCGGCTTCCGCCGCCATCTCTCCGCCGGCGACCTCGACTGAATGGGATTCGGCGCCGGCGAGCAGCAATCTCGGTGTCTTCGCTCTCAGCGAAGCCGAAATGGCGGAGCGGAAGATCATCGTCACCGCGATCGGTGAGCTTGAGCTACCGACCGGCGAAATCATCGCTTGCGATCCACTGATTGCCGGGCTGGAACGGCCTGTGTTTAGCCGTAAGGTCAGGCCGGGATGCTATCCAGTCACGTTGCTTGAGGCGCAAGGCCGTGTTGCTGCAGCGGTATTGCGGTTTGGCACTGGCTTGCCGGTGCGGTGGGAGTTGGCTGCCTTCGTCCGCGACGTCGGCACATCGTCCTGGAAGTCTGGATTTATTGTCGATGATAATGTTGCTTCGTTCATGGACAAGTCGGTTCTGACGCTGATGTCCGAGCAGGAGGAACTCGACAGCTATCTTGCTGACGTTGCATGCTCGTTCGACAAGTTCCGCATGGATAATCCGGTTGATGGAAATCCGCTTAATATAGCCATGTTCGACACTGGCTTCGGTGATGGGAACTATTATTCCTTCTGGGGACTGGATGCGGCCGGCGAGCCGCTGGTCTTGATGACCGATTTCGAGGTGCTCGAAAACGCCGACGGCCGCGAGAGCAGCCCGAGCAATTCATGACAAACATCGCTTCGCCAATGATCGGATTTATGGCCGGGCTGGCTGTTCTCGCAGCGGGTTACGAGGCGCATGCCGCCTGCCCGCTGGCGCTTGCTGTCTATGGCGATGCCGAAAGCGAGGCCGGCATTGATTTCCGGCCGACGACGGATGCGGTCACCGTCACCAACTCGTTCAAGATGGTGCTCGACAAGGGCATCGTTCTCGACGGCATTGTCATGTGGACATCCGGTGTTTCGCGACCGCAAGGGTCGCTGATGTACAAATGCCCGACCGGCGACGTCACCGGTGACGAGCTTGCCGCCTGCACGGTCTGGCATGGCGTCATCTACAGCGCCGACGACAAGGGCAACATCGCGCTCCTGGCGGCGGAAGGCACGGACGCGCCGCAGAGCCTGATCTTCCCCGATCTCGGGCCGTCGCTGCAGATGTCGACGGCCTTCGGCCCGAACGGTTTCTCAAAACTGCCATGGGACGTGTTTCTGCTGAAAGGTTGCCAGGAATGAGCGCGTCCAAGAAGGTGCTTCTGGTCACCGGCGGCAGTCGTGGCATTGGCGCGGCCACCTGCCGGCTTGCGGCAAAGGCGCGCTACCGGGTCGCGGTCAACTATGCCTCGAACGAGGCTGCCGCCAAGGCGCTGGTCGACGAAATCGAGGCGGCGGGTGGCGAGGCATTTGCCGTCAAGGGCGACGTCGGCGTCGAAGCCGACATCGTCGCCATGTTCGAAGCCGTCGATCGCGCCTATGGCCGGCTCGACGCGCTGGTCAACAATGCCGGCGTCGTCGACGTCAAGGCGCGCGTCGATGAGATGAGCCTGGCGCGGCTGGAGCGCATGATGCGCATCAACGTCATCGGCTCGTTCCTGTGCGCGCGCGAAGCGGTCAAACGAATGTCGAGCAAGCATGGCGGCCAGGGCGGCGCCATCGTCAACATCTCGTCCGCGGCGTCGCTACACAGCTCGCCCGGCGAATATGTCGACTATGCAGCGTCCAAGGCGGCGATCGACACTTTTACGCTCGGCCTGGCGCGCGAAGTCGCGACCGAAGGCGTGCGCGTCAACGCGAT
Source organism: Mesorhizobium sp. C372A (assembly GCF_030323245.1). NCBI lineage: Bacteria > Pseudomonadati > Pseudomonadota > Alphaproteobacteria > Hyphomicrobiales > Phyllobacteriaceae > Mesorhizobium > Mesorhizobium sp. C372A. The sequence goes on from NZ_CP100475.1 coordinate 1,814,778, forward strand.
ACGGCCGGGCATCATCGACACCGAGATCCACGCTTCGGGCGGCCAGCCGGACCGGGTCGAGCGGTTCCGCGACATGCTGCCGATGAAACGAGCCGGCACGGCGGATGAAGTCGCGCATGCCGTTCTCTATCTTTTGTCGGATGAAGCGTCCTACACGACGGGCGCAATCCTGAATGTAAGCGGCGGCCGCTGAGCCCCAAGCTAAGGGAAACGAACATGGCTTATGATGTCGTTATCATAGGGTCGGGACCGGGCGGCTATGTCTGTGCCATCAAGGCGGCACAGCTCGGGCTCAAGGTCGCGGTGGTCGAGAAGAACGCCACTTTCGGCGGCACCTGCCTGAACATCGGCTGCATCCCATCCAAGGCGCTGCTTTATGCCTCGGAGATGTTCGCCGAGGCCGGCCATTCCTTCGATGCGCTGGGCGTCGAGATACCGGCGCCGAAACTCAATCTGAAGAAGATGATGGCGCACAAGGACGCGACCGTTTCGGCCAACGTCAATGGCGTCGCCTTCCTGTTCAAGAAAAACAAGATCGATAGTTTCCGTGGCACCGGGAAGGTGGTTGCGGCCGGCAAGGTGTTGGTGACGGCTGAGGACGGCAAGGTCGAGGAGATCGAGACGAAAAACATCGTTATTGCCACGGGCTCCGATGTCGCCGGCATTCCCGGCGTCAAGGTCGACATCGACGAGAAGGTGATCCTGTCGTCGACCGGAGCGCTGTCGCTGGAGAAGGTGCCTGGCCATCTGGTGGTGGTCGGCGGCGGCGTCATCGGGCTGGAGCTTGGCTCGGTATGGGCGCGGCTCGGCGCCAAGGTCACCGTGGTCGAATTCCTCGACACCATCCTGGGCGGCATGGACGGCGAGGTTTCCAAGCAGTTCCAACGCCTGCTTTCGAAGCAGGGTTTCGAGTTCAAGCTCGGCGCCAAGGTGACCGGCGTTGCCAAGGCCAAGAAGGGCGCGACCGTCACCTTCGAACCGGTCAAGGGCGGGGCGGCCGAGACCATCGAGGCCGACGCGGTGCTGATCTCGACCGGACGCCGCGCATATTCGGATAGCCTTGGACTGAAGGAAGCCGGCGTCGAGGTCGACGAGCGCGGCCGGGTCAAGATAGACAGCCATCTCAGGACAAACGTCGCCGGCATCTACGCCATCGGCGATGTCATCGCCGGACCGATGCTGGCGCACAAGGCCGAGGATGAAGGCGTGGCGGTGGCCGAGACCATTGCCGGCCAGGCCGGCCATGTGAATTACGACGTCATTCCGAGCGTCGTCTACACCAGCCCGGAAATCGCTTCGGTCGGCAAGACAGAGGAAGAGCTGAGGAAGGCCGGCATCGACTACAAAAGCGGCAAATTCCCGTTCACCGCCAACGGCCGCGCGCGCGCCATGCTGCACACGGACGGCTTCGTGAAGATCCTCGCCGACAAAGCCAGCGACCGCGTGCTCGGCGTCCACATTGTCGGCTTCGGCGCCGGCGAGATGATTCATGAGGCGGCGGTGCTGATGGAATTCGGCGGCTCATCCGAAGACCTCGCCCGCACCTGCCACGCGCATCCGACAATGTCGGAAGCGGTGAAGGAAGCAGCGCTGGCGACGTTCTTCAAGCCGATCCATATTTAAGGAAACGCTGGAGGGACAGCACCCCCCTGTGGCCTGCCGGCCATCTCCCCCTCAAGCGGGGAGATTGGACTTCACCGCCGCGTCGCGAGCTTTCAAGTTTCTCACGTTTCTAACCTGGGCTGTTCGTGAGACAGCCGATCTCCCCTCTCGAGGGGGAGATGTCCGGCAGGACAGAGGGGGCGGTGAAGAATTGCGACGCTCGCCGATAGGTGCCCCAAACCAAACGGCCCGCTTTTCAGCGGGCCGTTCTTGGCTGGAATCAAGATGCCAGATCAGTTGGCCAGATTACGGGCTCGGCGCCGGAGCGGGCGCGGGTGCCGGGGCTGGCGCAGGAGCCGGTGCGGGCGCAGGGGCTGGTGCGGGAGCCGGTTCGGCGGGCTTCATCGGCTCAGCCGGTGCAGGTGCGGGCGCCGGTGTGCTGGCTGCCGGCGGCTCTGCGGGCGCAGGATGTTCGCCGCTTCTGCCGAAAACATAGTACGCGACAATCGCAAGGATGACGACGACCAGCGCAATCAGCCAGCCGCTGCCACCACCCGACCTGGGCGCTGGATCGTTAGGGTTCGCCATAAAAGTGTCCTCCGTGGATGAAAAGCATCAATCAACACCCCTCAACGCGCAACCGTTGAACGGGTTCATACTAGGCCTTCAAATTGACGAACGCAGGAAAATTCTGATTCGCAACCGCTTGTTGGCCTGTATTTCCCCCGCAAAATCAATCACGAACGAGGTAGAACGAGCTTAGCTGGCCTTTTCCGCCAAAAATAGGGCCAACCGCCTCCGCTTTGCGAATCAGTTGCGCACCGCACAGAGCCGGGCTTACGTGATTCGGCATTCAAGACGGGCGCTGCTCAGTCGACGGCGGTGACGGTATAGCCGGCCTTGCGAAAATCCTCGACCAGGCCTTCGGGGCCGGGAAGATGCATGGCGCCGACGGCCATGAAGGCATTGCCCTTGGCCAGGATCGGTGCGGCATGGTCGGCCATGACCTTGTTGCGGCCGGTGATCATCGTCCGGTCGAATTCGGCGTAACCTGCGTCGTCGTCTTCGTCGGGCGAGATCGAACGCAACAGCGGCCAGAAGGTGCCGGTGTCGCCGCGCTGGTAAAGCACGATCATGGTTTCGTTGATGTCGTTGATCTTGTCGCCGAGCTTCAGGGTTTCGACCAGCCCCTTGATGTGGAACGCAAGCGGCAGCGAGGCCATGGCGTGCAGCTGGCTGGCGGCGGTCTCCAACCCTTCCACCGGCTTGCCCAAGGCCTTGGCGTCCTGCGCCAGCTTGACGTCCAGAACCGGTGCGCCGCCTGCCTGACGGGCGACCTCACAGACCGGCAGCGCGACCATGGCCGACAGCAGCCACGGCTTCATCTTGGAGACGCTCGCCGGCGGAATGCCGCGCGCATCGAGCCCTTTGTTCACCACCGCCGCATCCTCCGGCGACAACAGCGACGACAACGTCGTGTTGTCGGTGAACATCATCAGCTCGGGTTCCTTGAGCATGGCCTCCATCATCTTCTGCTTGTCGAGCACGTCGGTGGTCTCGATGATGATGGTGCCCGCAGCGTCATAGGCTTTCCTGGCTGCCGGCGGCAGAGTGGTCACGCGCGGGTCGGTCATGTGCATGGTGCCGAACAGGAAGGACGGCTTTTCGCCTGATTTCTCCAACTTCCACAACAGGCCCTTGCCGTTCAGCGTCGCTGCTGCTTCCGTCTCGATCCTGGCATAGGCGGCGGGGTCTTCCTTCTGCAGGGCCGATAGCAGATCGGCGCCGGCGCAGGCCGGGGCTTCGGCATGCGCCTTGCCCATGGCAAGCAGCAGCGCGACGAGAAAAGACAGGAATAACAGGGCGTTGAGCGCGACGAGCAGCTTCAGCGACACAAGGGCCGCGCGGTCGGCGATGGCAAGGGCGCTTTTCATGGTGCGGTTCTAGGACTGAAAAGCGGCGAAACGGTTAACCGGCGTGGGGAAATTGTCCTGGACTTATACAGTGTCACGCGCGGGGATGGGCAGATTCGTAGATCTCGAGCAGCCTTGCCGTGTCGACGCCGGTATAGACCTGCGTCGTCGACAGACTGGCGTGGCCGAGCAGTTCCTGGATGGTGCGCAGGTCGCCGCCGCGCCCGAGCAGATGGGTGGCGAAGGAATGGCGCAACGCGTGCGGCGTCGCGGTGTCGGGCAGGTTCAGCGCCGAGCGCAGCCTGGCCATGTCGCGCTGGACGATGGCCGGGTTGAGCGGCCCGCCCCGGGCGCCGCGAAACAGCAGGCCCTTGGGATCGGGATGGTAGGGACACAGTTTTCGGTATTCGGCGATTGCCCTGAGCGCCACCGGCAGCACCGGCACCAGCCGTGTCTTGCCACCCTTGCCGGTGACGCGCAGCACGGTGTCGGCTTCCGATGCCAGGTCGGCGGCGCTGAGGCCCAGCGCTTCGGAAATGCGCAGGCCCGATCCATAAAGCAGCGTCAGCACGGCGGCGTTGCGGGCGGCGATCCAGGGCTCTTCAGCCAGCTGGCCTTCCACCGACACGACATGTTTGGCATCGCTGGCGGTCAGCGGCTTGGGCAGCGATTTCGGCTGGCGCGGCGCGCGCAACGCAGCGGCACCGGCGGCATTGGCGAGACCGCGCCGTTCGAGGAAGCGCAGCAGCGAGCGGATGCCGGCGAGGCCGCGTCCGAGCGTGCGGGCGCCGGCGCCGGCGTTGCGCCGCGCGGCAAGAAAGCCGCGCAGATCGGCCGGGCGCAGAGTGGCGATGTCGGAAAGACCAGGCGAGCCGCCGCAATGCCCTGTGAGGAAATGCAGGAACTGGCGCGTGTCGCGCTCATAGGCTTCGACGGTCGCCGGCGCCAGCCGGCGCTCGCGCGCCAGCATCTTCAGCCAGCTTTCGCGCGCTGCCTGGAGGTCGGGTTTTGCCGGGATGAGAAATTCCTGCATGCCGCCATTGTCAGGCAGCCGGGTTAGGAAGCGGTGAAGAACCTGTCATTGAAATGGCCACGGGCGATCATTGAAATGACGCCGGTAGGGCGTTAGAGCAGGGCAAAGGATATCAGCCATGTCGAAGCCCCAGAACCCCGTGCAAATGGCCGTGATCGGCGCCGCCCACGGCATCAAGGGCGAATTGCGGGTGAAGACTTTCACTGGCGAGCCGATGGCGCTGGCCGATTATGGGCCGCTCTATGCCAAGGACGGCCGCGCCTTCCAGATCATCGACATCAGGCCCGCCAACACCGTCGTGGTGGTGCGCTTCAAGGGCATTGCCGACCGCAACGCCGCCGAGGCGCTGGCCGGAACCGAGCTGTTCGTCGACCGCTCGATGCTCCCCGACGATGGCGAGGAGGACGAATTCTACCACGCCGATCTCGTCGGACTTGAAGTCCGCGACGATAAGGACGCGGTCATCGGCAAGGTGGTGGCGGTGCATAATTTCGGCGGCGGCGACATTCTCGACGTCACGCTCGGCGGGCGCAAGGGCGTGCTGATCCCGTTCACCCAGGTCGCCGTGCCTCAGGTTTCGATCGCCGAAGGTTTTCTCCGCGTCGACCCGGCAGCCGCCGGCCTTGTCGAAGATGAGGATGGCGACGCGCCGCGCGAAGAAGATTTCGACACGAAGGGCCGACCGCGCGGGCCGAGCGAAGCCGGAGGCAACCGGTGACGTTCAAGGCGTCGGTGCTGACGCTCTATCCCGAGATGTTTCCGGGCGGGCTAGGCCTGTCGCTGGCCGGACGGGCGCTCGAAGTCGGGACATGGTCGCTGGAAGCTATCCAGATCCGCACCTTCGCCAGCGATCGCCATCACACCGTCGACGACACGCCGGCCGGCGGTGGCGCCGGCATGGTGATGCGCGCAGATGTGCTGGCCAAGGCGATCGACCACACGTCGCCGGCGGGCGATCCGCGGCCGCGTTTGCTGATGAGCCCGCGTGGAAAGCCGCTGACGCAGGCGCGCGTGCGCGAACTGGCTGGCGGGCCAGGCGCCGTCATCGTTTGCGGCCGGTTCGAGGGCGTCGACCAGCGGCTGATCGAGGCGCGTGGACTGGAAGAGGTCTCCATCGGCGATTTCATCCTGTCGGGCGGCGAGCCGGCGGCGCTTGTGCTGCTCGACGCCGTTGTGCGGCTGTTGCCCGGCGTCATGGGCAATGCGGTGTCGGGCGAGGAAGAAAGTTTCGAGAACGGCCTGCTCGAACACCCGCATTACACGCGGCCACAGGAGTTCGAGGGCAGGCCGATCCCCGACGTGCTGGTCTCCGGCAACCACAAGAAGATCGCCGCCTGGCGGCGTGCGGAGTCCGAGAAGCTGACCAGGGAGCGCCGGCCGGATTTGCTCGCCGCTCAGCCCTTGGCAAAATAGTAGACGGCGAGAAACAGGCCGACGGCGATGACGAAGCCGCGTACTGCGTTTTGCGGCACGCGCTTGGCGATCCAGACGCCGGTATAGCCGCCGAGCGCGCCGCCGGGGATCATGACGATTGCCTGAGGCCAGGCGACGACGCCGCCGGAAACGAAGACCAGTATGGCAACGGCGGCGATGACCACGGCCAGCATGTTCTTCAGCGCGTTCAGCCGGTGATAGTCGCCGGATTGCGTCAGGCCGAGCGTCGCCAGCATCATGACGCCCATGCCGGCGCCGAAGAAGCCGCCATAGATGGCGGTGGCGAACTGCGCCAGCGAACCGGTCAGAGAGCCCACCGTGGCTTCATGCCCAGGCTTCGGCGTTGGTTTGAGCCACGGCCCGGCGGCGAACAAGGCGGTTGCCGCCAGCAGCAGCCACGGCACCAGCGCGCGGAACGACGGATTTGAGAGCGCCAGCAGGATGAGCGCACCAGCCAGCGCGCCCAAAGCCGAGATCAGGCAAAGCAGCAGCGCGCCGCGCCAGAAATGCTTGATGTCGGTCCAGTAAGCCAGCGTCGAGGTGATGTAACCGGGAAACTGCGTCACCGAGGACGTGGCGTTGGCGACGATCGGCGGCAGGCCGGCCAGCGTCATGGCGCCGAAGGTTATGAAGGTGCCGCCGCCGGCAACGGCGTTGACGGCGCCTGACAGAAAACCCGCGAGGAAGAGCAGGACTGCGTCGAAAACAGACATTGTGAGGCCGCCGGACAAGTGTGCTGCTCCCGGATTAGGAAGCTTGAAGGGCCGGCGCAACCCTGCACTGGACGATTGCGTGGTGGCATGCGACCAAAAAAGACAGGGCCAAGGCGTGACAAGTCAGTGAAATAGCTGTATGTGCCCGCCCGTACTGGCGAGAAAAATCTCCCGGACCCGTCAACAATGACGGTGTAGTCGCCCCTGCCCAATGTTTCGAAGACAAGATGTCTCGGGGACAAAGGGCATAGCCGAGCGGTCAATGGAACTGCAAGGCGAGTGTCGGACGCTCTGACTGTCGGAAGAACAAGAAGTGGACTATTGAGATGGATATCATCCGTCAGCTCGAGGCCGAACAGGCCGCCAAGATCGAAGCCAAGCGCAAGCTTCCCGAGTTTCAGCCCGGCGACACCGTGCGCGTCCAGGTCCGCGTGACCGAAGGCACCCGCACCCGCGTCCAGGCCTATGAGGGCGTCGTCATCGCCCGCGCCGGCGCCGGCTTCCAGGAAAATTTCACCGTCCGCAAGATCTCCTACGGCGAAGGCGTCGAGCGCGTTTTCCCGGTCTACTCGCCGATGGTCGAAGGCGTCGAGATCGTGCGCCGCGGCAAGGTGCGCCGCGCCAAGCTCTATTATTTGCGCGACCGTCGCGGCAAGTCGGCCCGTATTTCGGAAAACACCGGCGTGCGCGCCCGCAAGCTGAACGATGAGGAGCGCGACGCGCTGAACGCTGAGAAGGCCCGCATCGAGGCCGAGAAGATCGCCGCCGTGCAGGCGCTGGCAGCCGAGAAGGCCGCGCAGGAAGCCGCCGAGAAGAAGGCCGCCGACGAAGCCGCCAAGGCCGCCGACGAGGCTGCAAAGGCCGCGGAAGCGACCCCGGCCGAATAAGATCTCGACCAAGGATTTTGAAAAGGCGGCTTCGGCCGCCTTTTTTCGTTTCACCAGACTGTGAACGATTGCCGGCCGAGAGTTGCGCCACGGCTGTTGACTCGAATTATCTTGTACACTAAATGATCGTATACAAAGCAAATGGAGAACTGACATGGCACTCTACACCACACAGGCTCGCGTCACCGGCGGCCGCGCCGGCCACGGCGAGACCAGCGACGGCCTGCTGAAGGTCGACCTCGCTTTGCCGAAGGAGCTCGGCGGACAGGGTGGCGCCACCAATCCCGAGCAGCTGTTCGCGGTCGGCTATGCCGCCTGCTTCGAAAGCGCCATCCGCTTCGTCGCGCGCAAGCAGAAGCTGCCGCTGGACGATGCGGCGGTGAGCGCCACCGTCAGCCTGCTTCCCAATGGTGAAGGCTTCAAACTTGGTGTCGCACTGGCCGCGGAGACCAAAGGCCTTGATCAGGCGGCGGCGGAAGCGCTTGTATCGGCAGCGCATCAGATTTGCCCCTATTCCAATGCGATCAAAGGCAATATCGAGGTGGCGCTTTCGACCGTGGCGCTTCCGGCAAAGGCAGCATGACGACGAAGACCGAAACCAGGGCCAGCGAAGTCCCGGCGGACACCGCCGGGAGGATCGCCGTTCCGCGCCTCGACCAGCAGCTCTGCTTCGCGCTCTATTCGGCGAGCGGGCTGATGACCAAGCTCTATCGGCCGCTGCTTGACCCGCTCGGCCTGACCTATCCGCAATATTTGGCGATGCTGGCGCTGTGGCAGCATGCGCCGAGCACGGTCGGCGAACTCGGCGAGGCGCTGGGGCTGGATTCGGCGACATTGACGCCTCTGCTCAAGCGGATGGAAGCGGCTGGTCTCGTCACCCGCCGTCGCGATCCGGCCGACGAGCGCCGCGTGCTGGTCGAACCGACTGCCAAGGGCCAGGCGCTGCGCGCCCGCATCAAGGACGTATCCGCAGGCCTTGCCTGCGCCATGCCGCTGGAAGTCGAGGAGCTGAAGTCGCTGCACCGGACCTTGACCGGATTTGTCGCCAAGCTGCGTGAGGCTACGTCACCATCCTGATCCGTCATCTGACGGGTTCCCGTGTCCAGGAGGGGCCTGGTTTGCCGGCGGCGCAATCACGGAATAAATTCCGACCACGGGGCGTTCTAAAACCGCGTTGGTTGAAGGCATTGGAATCCGCTTTCACCGGACGCTGAGCACCGGACCGGCTTGCAAGCCGTCTGCGGACGGCTAAAGTCGCGCCTGGATTTTCATGCGAGCCCGGCTGCAAGCGGGCTTCTCATCCTGGAGCGTGTCATGACCAAATCGAAGCTGCTGCTGGCCGCCCTCGCGGCCTGTTTCCTCGCGCCCGTCGCTGCATGGGCGGCCGATGCGCTGCCCGATCTCGGCGGCAAGAAGGTCGTGGTGGTGACGGAAAACGCCTATCCGCCGCTGCAGTTCATCGACGCCAAGACCGGCAAGCAGATCGGCTGGGAGTATGACGCGATGGACGAAATCGCCAAGCGGCTGAACTTCAAGGTGGAGTACCAGAACACCTCCTGGGACGCGATGATCCAGGCGGTTTCCGACAACCAGTACAACATTGGCATGACCGGCATCACCATCAAGGACGACCGAAAGGAGAAGGTCGATTTCTCCGACCCCTATATGCGTTCGGAGCAGTTCATGCTGGTGCGCGCCGATGAAAGCCGCTTCACCGACGCCAAGACCTTCGCCGCCTTCAAGGACGGGTTGATCGGCGCGCAGGCCGGAACGACGCCGTTCTACACCGCCGTCTACAGCGTGCTCGACGGCAATGAGCAGAACCCGCGCATCAAGCAGTTCGAGACCTTCGGCGCTTCGGTGCAGGCACTGAAATCCGGCGACGTCGATGTCGTCCTGACCGACGGCACCGCCGGCAAAGGCTATGTCGATGCCTCCGGCGGCAAGCTCAAGCTGATCGGCGGCCCGCTCGGCACCGAGGATTTTGGCTTCATCTTCCCGAAGGGCTCGGACCTGGTGAAGCCGGTCAACGCGGCGATCGCGGCGCTGAAGGCCGACGGCACGATCGAGGCGCTCAACAAGAAGTGGTTTCTCGACTACAAGATGGGGCAGTGATGTCCGACTCCTTACCCTCCCCCTTGTGGGGAGGGTCGATCCGCGAAGCGGAGCGGGGTGGGGGTGCCAGCGCCGGCGCTTTGTCACCACCCCCACCCCGGCTCACCAGCTTTGCGATGCAAAGCTTGTTCGCCGACCCTCCCCACAAGGGGGAGGGTGAAGCGCCCTGATGGCCACGCCCCACGCCTCAACCCCAAAATCCGATTTCCCCTGGTGGCTTGCCGCCGCGATCGCGCTCGCCGTCGTCGCTGCGCTCTCCATTGCCGCCAGCGATCTCTACGCCCAGGTTTTTGCCACCGTCGCCAAAGGCATCGGCATCACCATTCTTGTCACCGTGGTCGCCTTCGCGCTGGCTTCCGCCGTCGGGCTCGGCATTGCGCTGATGGGGTTGTCGGGGTCGCGTTGGCTCAAGCAGATCGCTCGTTTCTATGTCGAGATCATCCGCGGCGTGCCGATCCTGGTGCTGTTGTTCTGGATCGCCTTCGCCGGCGCGCCGGCCTTCGTGGCTGCGTGGAATGCGCTGACCGCGCCGCTGCAAAACGCCGGCTATCTCGGCGAGCTTTTGGTGCGCGACGTGTCGCTGTTGTGGCGTGCGATCATGGCGCTGACCATCGGTTATTCCGCCTTCATCTCCGAGGTCTTCCGCGCCGGCATCCAGTCGGTCGAGAAAGGCCAGATCGAGGCTGCCAAGGCGCTCGGGCTGACGCGCACGCAGCGCTTCCGGCTGATCGTGTTCCCACAGGCGATCCGCACCATCCTGCCGCCGCTCGGCAATGACTTCGTTGCCATGGTCAAGGATTCCTCGCTGGTCTCGGTGCTCGGCGTCGCCGACATCACGCAGATGGGCAAGATCTACGCCGCCGGCTCGTTCCGCTTCTTCGAGACCTATTCGATCGTCGCCTATATCTATCTCATCCTCACCGTCAGCCTGTCGCTGGCGCTGCGGGGGCTGGAGCAACGACTGCGGCGGGCGCAGCAGGAATAGAAGTGCGACGCGGGCACGGCTACGATCGCGGAGGACAGGATTCCGGAGGATGCAGGCGATGACGATCGACAAGGCCAATGCGGCGCTGGGTACCGTCTATTCGGCCGATACGCCGGAAGGGCTGGCCAAGGCCTATGCAGACTGGGCCGCGACCTATGACGGCGAGACCGCTTCGCTCGGCTATCTGCTGCCGTTCCTGATCACCGCCTGGGTGGCGCGCCATGTGAAGGTGGGTGAAGGCCCGCTGCTCGACGCCGGCTGCGGCACCGGCCTGTCAGGCCCGTCATTGAAGGCGCTGGGTTATCACGACATTGCCGGGCTCGACCTCTCCGACGACATGCTGAAGATCGCCGGCAGCCGCAATGCCTATGGCGATCTGAAGCAGGCCATGCTCGGCGGGCCGCTACCCTGGCCGGACGGGCATTTCCGCGCCTTCTTCTCGACTGGCGTGTTCACCATCGGCCATGCGCCGGCGTCCGGCCTGCACGAGCTTGTCCGCATCACCAGGAAAGGCGGCCACGCCATCTTCACCGTGCGCGACCAGGTTTTCGAAAGCGGCGGCTTCCAGGACGTGTTCGACGGGCTGGAACGGGCCGGGAAATGGCAGCCGGTCGAGCAAAGCCCATGGTTCCGCTGCTATGCGATCGCCGAGCCGGATGCGCTGGTAAAGACTTTTGTGTTCGAGGTGCTTTGAGCGCCGCCCTCTTCGCCTTCTCTCACAAGGGGAGAAGCGAAAACACGCCGCAATTGCCGAAAACCGAAAACATTGGTATGAGCCACGCCATGGAAGAGCTTTTTGGCGATCCGGCCTATAAGGGTTTCGTGCTGCAGGACCGAAAACGCCTGCCGTCGCGTTTCTCTTCGCGCATTTCCGGCGCGCTCACCAGCCGACTTAGCTAAGCCGCTTTCGCCGGGCCGAAGGCTTCGGCGCGTCTGCCCTTCCCCTTTTTGCAAATCGACGGATTTACGCACATGAGCGCACCGCGCACCCTCTACGACAAGATTTTCGACGACCATGTCGTCGATCGCCAGGATGATGGCACCTGTCTGCTCTACATCGACCGCCATCTCGTCCATGAAGTGACCAGCCCGCAGGCCTTCGAAGGTCTGCGCATGACCGGCAGAAAAGTCCGGCATCCGGAAAAGACGCTGGCCGTGGTCGATCACAATGTCTCGACCTCGCCCGAGCGCAAATTCGGCATCAAGAACGAGGAAAGCCGCATCCAGGTCGAGGCCTTGGCCAAGAACGCTAGGGATTTCGGCGTCGAATATTACTCCGAAAACGATATCCGCCAAGGCATCGTCCACATCATCGGGCCGGAGCAGGGCTTCACGCTGCCTGGCATGACGATCGTCTGCGGCGACAGCCACACCTCGACGCATGGCGCCTTCGGCGCACTGGCGCATGGCATCGGCACCTCCGAGGTCGAGCATGTGCTGGCGACGCAGACGCTGATCCAGCGCAAGGCCAAGAACATGCTGGTGCGTGTCGATGGCCAGTTGCCGGAAGGCGTCACCGCCAAGGACATTATCCTCGCCATCATCGGCGAGATCGGCACCGCCGGCGGCACCGGCTATGTCATCGAATATGCCGGTGAGGCGATCCGCGCGCTGTCGATGGAAGGCCGCATGACGATCTGCAACATGTCGATCGAGGGCGGCGCGCGCGCCGGCCTGATCGCGGCCGACGAAACCACCTTCGCCTATGTCAAGGGCAAGCCGCGCGCGCCGAAGGGCGCGTCGTGGGACGCCGCGCTCGAATACTGGAAGACGCTGCAGTCCGACGAGGGCGCGCATTTCGACAAGGTGATCGTGCTCGACGCGGCCAAGCTGCCGCCGATCGTCTCCTGGGGTTCCTCGCCCGAGGACGTCGTTTCGGTGCAGGGCGTCGTTCCCAATCCGGAAGAGATCACGGACGAGAACAAGCGGACGTCAAAGATCCGCGCGCTCGACTATATGGGGCTGACGCCGGGCACGAAGATCACCGACATCACGCTCGACCGCGTCTTCATCGGCTCCTGCACCAATGGCCGCATCGAGGATCTGCGTGCGGTGGCCAAGGTGGTCGAAGGCAAGACGGTGAGTGCGCATGTCGATGCGATGATCGTGCCGGGCTCCGGTCTGGTCAAGGAACAGGCGGAGGCCGAGGGTCTCGACAAGATCTTCATTGCCGCCGGTTTCGACTGGCGCGAGCCGGGCTGCTCGATGTGCCTGGCCATGAACGACGACCGGCTGAAGCCGCATGAGCGCTGCGCCTCGACCTCGAACCGCAATTTCGAGGGCCGGCAAGGCTTCAAGGGCCGCACCCATCTGGTATCGCCGGCAATGGCGGCGGCGGCGGCGATCGCCGGCCATTTCGTCGACATCCGCGACTGGAAATAGCGCAGACTGGTTCAAGCCTGATCTGAGCGTATGCAAAACCCCGAACGGCAAAACCGTTCGGGGTTTTGTTTAAAGCGCGCCGCTCTAAGACCCTTGGGGTATTATGCCCTAGCCGGCACGCCGGATGATTTCATGAAATTCCTCCCGGCTGCCGGGTTCGTCGGTCGCGACCACCAGCGCCAGTTCGCGCTCGTCGAAGATCTTGAACCACTCGTCCCATTCGACCAGCTCGTAGCCGCCTGCGTTGACCGGGCGTTCAGGCTGATCCTGGTCCTGATAGGCGTGCTGGCCGAAGACGAGCCTCAGCAACGGCTGCGTTCCGGTTTCGGGCGATACATCGACGATCGCCGGAAATCCGGCGCGCCCTGCGGCCCATGAGCGAATTGCTTCGTGATCGGTCAGCGTGATCGTGTCGGCCATGAACAACTTCTCCTTGATTGCTGTCAGGAAACGCCGGCCTCAGGTCCCGGTTCCGTGCACCAGCTTCATGAGTGGCGACTTGCATATTCGTCCCGGCTTAACCGCTTGTTGGGGCTTGCGCTCTAAGGTCTTCCCTGACGTCAAGCGGGGAAGTCACCGTCCTTTGGACACCGGCCTGTTCATAGCGCTGCTCAATCCGACGATCGCGCTGGCGCTCGGCGCGGCGTTCCTCGTGCTGTGGTTCTATCAGCGCCACCGGCCCTATCTGGCTGTGCTCGGCACGAGCTATTGCGTGTCCGCGCCCGGCTTCCTGCTGCAGTATTTCACGCTGCCCGGCGGCATGGTGCTGACCAAGCTGGTCTCCAACCTCTGCTTCACGCTCGCCGCCTGCTGCCTCGTCGGTGCGATCATCTCGCGCTACGGCAGGCGCGTGCCCTATATCGCGATCGGCATTCTGGCGGGTGGCGGGATGGTCGCATTCTGCTGGTTCCTGTTCGTCCAGCCGGACTTGACTTGGCGCATCCTGTCGATCAATTTCGGCTTTGGCGGCCTCAGCCTGCTGGTCGCCGCCGAGCTGCGCGCCGTGCGCAAGAACGGCCCGACGGAAAAAATCCTGTTCGTATTGTCGCTGCTGTCCGGGCTGAACTTCATCGGCCGCACGCTGCTCGTCGTCATCTCGCACGGGCCGTTCACCAGCTATGACGGGTTTTATGGCTCGTCCTACTGGACGACGGCGCTTTTGACGCACGCGCTGCTGTCGTTGGTGATCGCGCTCTGCCTGTTCTCGGCAGCTGCGCTCGACGTGATGAAGGCGCTGAAGACCGAGACGCACACCGATCCGCTGTCTGGCCTGCTCAACCGCAGGGGTTTCGAGGAGCGCGCCTTGCTGGTGCTGCAGCATTGCGCTGTTACCAAGGTGCCGGTCGCGCTGGTGCTGGCCGATCTCGATCACTTCAAGGCGCTCAACGACAAATACGGACATGCCGCGGGCGACCAGGTGATCGCCGACTTCGCCGCCAAGCTTCGCGCGGCCGCCGGCACGCGTGCGGTTGCCGGCCGCATCGGCGGCGAGGAGTTCGCTGTGCTTCTGTCGCTGAGCGATCTTGCCACGGCGCGGCTGTTTGCCGAAGCCGTGCGCACGCACTATTCGGCCGGCAGTGTCGACGGGTTGCCGCCGGGCACCAGGGTGACCGCGAGCTTCGGCGTCGCGGCGCGCACCGGCGACGAAGGGCTGGAGCCGCTGATGCGGCGCGCCGACGAAGCGCTCTACAAGGCCAAGAAGAACGGCCGCGACAGTGTGCGATTGTCCTATGAGCGGGCGGAAACGGTGTTCATCCCGGATACAGGCAGCGTCGGTTAGCGTCTCGCTTAAACGGCCTCTCGGCCGTGCCGGATCATCAGCGGCAAGGGCTGAGGTTGGGCATTTCGCCATCGGAGAGGCCGTACATATAGGAGCGGCCCTTCACGAACACCGGCGGCTGGTAGCAGCCACGCCTGGAGATGTGATCCGCCTCGTCTTCATAAAGGACTTCCGGTTCCGCTTCCGGCTGCCCGGCGCTGGTGTAGTCGGACAATTTCTTGGCCAGCCTGCCTTGGCCGACAATGATGCGCTTGTAGCCGGCGGCGCTGTCGATGACGAGATTGCCTAGGGAATCGGCATAGACGCGGTCATGATGGCGCGACCAGGCCATTGCCGGGGCGGCGAAGCCGAGACTGGCTGTCGCCAGCACAAGCGCCGCAAGGCGCGCTCTTCCTGAATTCGAAAGCATGGTGTCCTCTCTGCTGTGGACCCGATCGAATCGGAAATTAACCTTTTCTTAACCTTTGTTAAGAGGGCAGGCGCATCCGGCGGCGATCTCTCGCCAAACATGGTTAATATCCGACGGGATGGAAACCCGGGCGTCATCATTCGGCCATGCTTGCCCGCACCATCGGCCGCGACGCACACAACTACGCTGACGTCGGGTGAGCTTGATCTTGGTGGAACATCGCGGCTAGTTAGCCGCGCAGGAGGACAGCATATGGCGTTACGCCGGACGTTTCGGGTGACGCTGTTGTCGATCCCCTTGCTGACTGCCGCAGCCTGCGTGCCGCAGAACGGCGCGCCGACGGCGGTGAATACCGTACCACCCGCTGTCGCGCCCGCGCCGGCTCAGCAGTCCGCCCCACCTGTGGCGCCCCCGGCTTCCGCAACGGCTCCTGCAGCACCTGCCGCACCGCCAGCCAAGATCGTCACCGACCTTACGGCCCCGCGGTCTGCTGTCGGCACGGCGACTTACAGATGCGGCAATGGCGGTGTGATCACCATCCAGAACCTCGGCACGGCGCTGCGCGTTGTCAGGCCAGACGGCACGACCGAGGAGTTTGCCGCATCACCCGCCAACCAGTCCAGCCGCTACCAGGAAGCGGCGTCGCATGACGCAATCGTGATCGACGCGCGCGAGGCGCTGGTGATGAAGAGGGGCTCGACACCACAGACCTGCAAACGATAGCCTGGCGTCGATTGCAAAGGAAATGCCGCACTGCAGCGAACGGTGCGCCGGCTTTCGACGGTGGCCAAATCGATTGAAGCGAAACAGCAGCCTTTTGTCAGACTAAATGACGTTTTCAAAACGATTTTCCGGCTTTGACGCGGTGCAAAAAGAGCATTAGAAACCGGCTGTCTGAAGTCATATATCGAGGCGGTAAGTGCCGCTTTCCACCGCGGCTCCGGACATCGAACTGGGGCAGCCATGAGCAAATCACCAGCCACCCGAACCGCCAGACGTGAACGGCCGCTCTCGCCGCACCTGACGATTTACCGCCCACCGATCACCATGACGATGTCAATCATTCATCGCATCACTGGCGGGGCGCTGTATTTCGGCACGCTGCTGGTCGCCGCGTGGCTGATGGCGGCGGCGAGTTCGCAAGGCGCTTTCGATTGGATCAACTGGGCCTTCGGCACCTGGCTCGGCCGGCTCATCCTGTTCGGCTACACCTGGGCGCTGATGCACCACATGCTGGGCGGCGTGCGCCATCTCGTCTGGGACACCGGCGCCGGGCTGGAGAAACACACGGCATCGAAGATCGCCTGGGCGACGCTCGCCGGTTCCATCCTGCTCACGCTGCTGATCTGGGTCGCCGGCTACATGGCGCGGGGAACCTTGTGATGAGCGGCACGAACAACAACGATATGCGCACGCCGCTGGCCAAGGTCCGCGGTCTGGGCTCGGCCCGCGAAGGCACCGGGCATTTCTGGCGACAGCGGCTGACGGCCATTGCCAACATCCCGCTGATACTGTTCTTCGTCGGGTTCCTGATCGCGCTCAATGGCGCCGGCTTCGCCGAGGTGCGGGCGGCGCTCGCCAGTCCGTTCGTGGCGCTGGTGTTGGCGCTGGTGCTCGTTTCCGGTCTCACCCATATGCGTGTCGGCATGCAGGTCATTATCGAGGATTACGTGCATGCCGAAGGCATGAAGCTGGCGCTGATCGCACTCAGCACGTTTTTCACCATAGCGGTCGGCGTCGCCTCGATCTTCGCCCTGCTCAAACTGGCATTCGGAGGCTGATTTGGCCAAGGACGCGAAATCGGCCACCGGCTATACCTTTGTCGACCACAAGTTCGACGTGGTGGTCGTCGGCGCCGGCGGCGCCGGCCTGCGCGCCACGCTCGGCATGGCCGAGCAGGGCCTGCGCACGGCCTGCATCACCAAAGTGTTCCCGACCCGCTCGCACACGGTGGCGGCACAAGGCGGCATTGCCGCGTCGCTGTCCAACATGGGTCCGGACTCCTGGCAGTGGCACATGTACGACACCGTCAAGGGTTCGGACTGGCTGGGCGACGTCGACGCCATGGAATATCTGGTGCGCGAGGCACCGGCGGCGGTCTACGAGCTCGAGCATTACGGCGTGCCGTTCTCGCGCACCGAAGAGGGCAAGATCTACCAGCGGCCGTTCGGCGGACACATGATGAATTATGGCGACGGCCCGCCGGTGCAGCGCACCTGTGCTGCCGCCGACCGCACCGGTCACGCCATCCTGCACACGCTCTACGGCCAGTCGCTGAAGAACAATGCACAGTTCTTCATCGAGTATTTTGCGCTCGACCTGATCATGGAACCGGACGGCACCTGCACCGGCGTCGTCGCCTGGAACCTCGACGACGGCACCATCCATCGCTTCTCCGCCAAGATGGTGGTGCTGGCGACCGGCGGATATGGCCGCGCCTATTTCTCGGCGACGTCGGCGCACACCTGTACAGGCGACGGCGGCGGCATGGCGGCACGGGCCGGCTTCCCGTTGCAGGATATGGAGTTCGTGCAGTTTCATCCGACCGGCATCTACGGCGCCGGCTGCCTGATCACCGAAGGCGCGCGCGGCGAGGGCGGCTATCTCGTCAATTCCGAGGGCGAGCGCTTCATGGAGCGCTACGCGCCGTCGGCCAAGGACCTGGCCTCGCGCGACGTCGTCTCGCGTTGCATGACGCTGGAGATCCGCGAAGGCCGCGGGGTCGGCAAGAACAAGGACCATATCTTCCTGCATCTCGACCATCTCGATCCGGCCGTGCTGCATGAGCGGCTGCCGGGCATTTCGGAATCGGCCAGGATTTTCGCCGGCGTCGACCTGACCAAGGAGCCGATCCCCGTGCTGCCGACGGTGCACTACAATATGGGCGGCGTGCCGACCAATTACTGGGGCGAGGTGCTGAACCCGACTGTCGAGAATCCTGACCGGGTGTCACCCGGGCTGATGGCGGTCGGCGAGGCCGGCTGTGCCTCCGTGCACGGCGCCAACCGGCTGGGCTCGAACTCGCTGATCGATCTGGTGGTGTTCGGCCGCGCCGCCGCAATCCGCGCCGGCCAGGTCATCGACCGCAATTCGGCGATCCCTTCGCCCAACGAAGCCTCGGTCGAAAACATCATGGACCGCTTCGACCGGCTGCGCCACGCCAATGGCTCGACGCCAACCGCCGTTCTGCGTGAGAAAATGCAGAAGGCGATGCAGGAAGACGCCGCCGTGTTCCGCACACAGGAGTCGCTCGAAAACGGCTGCAAGCGCATTTCGCAGATATGGACCGAGCTCAAGGACCTGAAAGTCTCCGACCGCTCGACGATCTGGAATTCCGACCTGGTCGAGACGCTGGAGCTGGAAAATCTGATGGCCAACGCCATCACCACGGTCTACGGCGCCGAGGCGCGCAAGGAGAGCCGCGGCGCGCATGCGCGCGAAGATTTTTCGGCCCGAGACGACATTATCTGGCGCAAGCATACGCTGGCCCGGCTAAGCGAGGACGGCCAGGTGAGCCTCAGCTATCGTCCCGTGCACACCGAGCCGCTGGTGGCGGAAAAGGACGGCGGCATCAGTCTTGCCAAGATCGCGCCGAAGGCCAGGGTATACTGACCATGGTGCCGAAGCCCGTCATCCGAAAGGATCTGAGGTAATGGTCGAACTCACGCTTCCCAAGAACTCCAAGGTGCAGCCGGGCAAGACCTGGCCGAAGCCGGAGGGCGCCACCAACCTGCGGGAATACCGCATCTACCGCTGGTCGCCCGACGATGACGAGAACCCGCGCATCGACACCTATTTCGTCGACATGGACGATTGCGGGCCGATGGTGCTCGACGCGCTGCTCTGGATCAAGAACAAGATCGACCCGACGCTGGCGTTGCGCCGCTCCTGCCGCGAAGGCATTTGCGGCTCCTGCGCCATGAACATCGATGGCTCCAACACGCTGGCCTGCACCAAGGGCTGCGACGATATTTCCGGCGCAGTCAAAGTTTACCCGCTGCCGCATATGCAGGTGGTCAAGGACCTGGTGCCCGACCTCACCAATTTCTACGCCCAGCACGCCTCGATCCAGCCCTGGCTGAAGACAGTGTCGCCGGAGCCGGCCAAGGAGTGGCTGCAGAGCCACGAGGACCGCGAGAAGCTCGACGGGCTCTACGAGTGCATCCTATGCGCCTGCTGCTCGACCTCGTGCCCGAGCTATTGGTGGAACGGCGACCGCTATCTCGGCCCGGCGACGCTGCTGCAGGCCTATCGCTGGCTGATCGACAGCCGCGACGAAGCCACGGGCGAACGGCTCGACGATCTCGAAGACCCGTTTCGGCTCTACCGCTGCCACACCATCATGAACTGCGCCCAGACCTGCCCGAAGGGGCTCAACCCGGCCAAGGCGATTGCCGAGATCAAGAAGATGATGGTGGAGCGGCGGGTTTAGTTGAGGCGAGTTCGCTCGCGGCAATCTCGAACGCGGCGATCCTTCGCGCGCCCCTCTGTCCTGCCGGACATCTCCCCCACGGGTGGGGAGATTGGCCGTCATCGCGGCTTTCGCCAATCTCCAAGGTTGAAGGATGGCGCGCTGTCGGCGAAGCTGCCGATCTCCCCCCGCGTGGGGAGATATTCGGTAGACAGAGAGGTGGGCGCTGTCTCGCCGGCGCTAGAAAGGATACTCAACCCAATGAGCGAAGAGCTTCCAATCCTTAATCCGGTCGAAGTCCGTGTGCTCGGCTGCCTGATCGAGAAGAAGGAGCTGACGCCGGATGTCTATCCGCTGACGCTGAATGCAGCACTTGCAGCCGCCAACCAGAAGACGGCGCGCGAGCCTGTGATGGCGCTCGAGCCGACAGAGGTGCATCGGACGCTGAAGCTGCTCGAGCAGAAGGGGCTGGTGCGTCAGATGTTCGGCTCGCGCGTCGAGCGCTATGGGCATCAGATGGCGCAGCGCTTCTCGCTGACGACGCCGCAGACTGCGGTGATCGGCCTGCTTTTGCTGCGCGGGCCGCAGACGGCGCATGAGTTGCTGGCGCGAGCTGAGCGCATGGCGCGGTTCTCGTCGATCGAAGACCTGCGCGCTGAACTCGACATGCTGATCGGCCGCCGACCGCCGCTCGTCCAGGAAATACCGCGCGGGCCGGGGCAGCGCGAGGACCGTTTTGTGCATCTGCTCGCAGGACCGGTGGACGTCGCGGCGTTATCGATGCAGCGGAGTGCGCCGGCCTTGCCTGCTTCCGACCTGGAAGCAAGATTGGAGGCTCTGGAGCAGGAAGTCGCAGCCCTTCGCGCCCGGCTTGATGCGCTGGGCGCCTAATAGTATCCGAGACGTCGGCGGGACAGCACCCCCCTCTGGCCTGCCGGCCATCTCCCCCTCAAGTGGGGAGATCAGATGTCACGCCGGCCTTCGCCAATCACGAACGTCGAAAGAAGAGTGCCAGCTACCGAGCTTCCAATCTCCCCGGGAGATGCCCGGCAGGGCAGAGGGGGGCGCGAAGAATCGCTACCCCGGGCAAAATCGGCGGATCACCCCAGCTTCGCGTCGAGCGACACTGCGATGGCCCCCAGCGCCTTCGAAACCGGGCACTCCGCCTTGGCCTTCTCGGCCAGTTCCTTGAACTTCGCCGCATCAATGCCCGGTACCTTGCCGATCAGGGTGATGGCGCTGCCGGTGATGCCGGTGCCGGGCACCAGCGTCACCACCGTCTTGGCGTCGAGCTCGGTGGCGGGCGTGCCGTTCTCGGCCAGGAAATGCGACAGCTGCATGGCGTAGCAGCCGGCGTGTGCCGCCGCGATCAACTCTTCGGGATTGGTGCCGGATTTGCCGCTCTCGTCCTCGAAGCGAGCCTTGAACGAATAGGGCGTGCCCTTCAAGGTGCCGCTCTGGCTGTCGAGCGTGCCCGTGCCCTCCTTCAGATTGCCTTTCCAGACGGCGTTTGCGGTGCGGTCCATAAGATTCTCCTTGATTACAGCGACAGCGCCGGCCACGCGGCGTTCCCTCCAACTATAGCGCGGCGGCAGGGGAAGACCACCGCGCTGTTTCGGCCGGATGCGACGCCGGCGAGCCCTGCAAATCTTTTCTGAAAAATGTGCGTGCAAAAATGTCGACTTGCATCGGCGCCGGCCGTCCTGCGAGCGTCCACGGATTCTCGTGGCGGATGGAGATCCAAGATGAACAATCTGTTTTCTGCCCATTGGAACGACGCCGACAAAAGCGCGCGTCTACGCGAGATCGAGTGCTCGCGATCTTCCGGCTTCGGCCGGCTGCTTGCTGCGGTCGCCGTGATCGGCATTGCGGTCTGCGTGCTCGACCACGCTGCTGCCGGCAAGGATGCCGCCGGCACCGTGATCGCCTATGGGTCGTCACAGCAAGGGAGCTGGAAATGAAATATGTCTGTCTGGTCTACGGCGAGGAAAAGGACCTCCATGCCATGACGCCGGAGCGTCTGGCCAAGCTCGACGCCGATTCGATGGCCTATGACCGGTCATTGGACCAGCAAGGCAAGCTGATCATCGCGCAGGCGCTGCAATCGGTGAAGACGTCGAAGACGGTGCGGCGGCGCCAAGGCAAGCGGCTGATCACTGACGGTCCGTTTGCCGAAACCAAGGAGCAGTTGCTTGGTTTCGTCATGATCGAAGCCGACACTCTCGAACAGGCGCTCGAGATCGCCGGCAAAATTCCGCTGGCCGAAATCGGCACGATCGAGGTCAGGGCGATCTACGACGTGCCGGGGTCGTAGGCGGCAGCGGCGAGGTCATGCAGGCCGGCGGATCATATCCGCCGCCTTCTCGGCGATCATCACCACTGGCGAGGCGGTGTTGCCGGAGACGATGCGCGGCATGATCGAGGCGTCGATGATCCGCAGCCCCTCGATACCGGTCACGCGCAGGTCCGGGCTGACGACGGCGCGGTCATCGATGCCCATCCTACAGGTGCCGACTGGGTGGAAGATGGTCGTGGCGATCGAGCCGATCTGGTGCAGCAGGTCATCATCGGACTGGTGGGTGGGGCCTGGCAGGATTTCCTCCGGATGGAAGCCGGCAAGCGCCTTGGCGGTCATGATGCTGCGCGCCTGGCGCACCGAGCGCAGCGCGATCTCGCGGTCGCGCACCGTCGAGAGGTAGTTCAGCCGGATCTCGGGCTGCACGGCCAGGTCGCGCGTCGTGGTATGCACGGAGCCGAGGCTGTCGGGGCGCAGATTGCAGACCGACATGGTGATTGCCGGGAACGGGTGCAGCGGGTCGCCCAGCCGGTCGGTAGACAAGGGCTGGACGTGGTACTCCAGGTCCGGCGTCGCCATCGACGGATCGGATTTCGAGAACATGCCGAACTGGCTCGGCGCCATCGACATCGGTCCCGAGCGGCCAAAGGCATATTGCAGCGCGATCTTCGCCTTGCCGCTCAGGCTGTTGGCAAGCGTGTTGAGTGTCAGCGCCGCCGACACTTTATAGACGGTACGGATCTGCAGATGGTCCTGAAGGTTCTCGCCGACATTGGGGCTGGCGTGAACCACATCGATGCCGAGCGCGGCGAGGCGATCCGGCTCGCCGACCCCGGAAAGCTCCAGCAGTTTCGGCGTGTTGATCGAGCCGGCGGTCAGCAGCACCTCGCTCCTGGCCTTTGCCTCGATGGTTTGGCCGCCGACGCGATAACAAACGCCGATAGCACGCTTGCCCTCGAACAACACCGTCTCGACATGCGCGTTGACGACCAGCCTGAGGTTCGGCCGTCGCAGCGCCGGGCGCAAGAATGCCTTGGCTGTGTTCCAGCGCACGCCCTTGCTCTGGTTGACTTCGAAGAAGCCGGACCCCTCATTGTCGCCGTCGTTAAAATCCTCGCGCGGCATGATGCCGAATTCCTTGGCCGCCTCCTGCACGGTGTTCAGGATCGGCCACGACAGGCGTTGCCGCGCCACTTTCCATTCGCCGCGGGAGCCATGCAGCTCGGTCTTGCCGCCATGATGGTCCTCGGATTTGAGGAAGTAGGGCAGCACATCGTCCCAGCCCCAGCCGACATTGCCCATCTGCCGCCAGCCATCGTAGTCCGCCGCCTGGCCGCGCATGTAGATCATGCCGTTGACCGAGGTGCAGCCGCCCAGCACCTTGCCGCGGGGATAGACCAGCGAGCGGCCGTTCAGGCCGGCTTCGGGGGCAGTCTTCATCATCCAGTCGGTGCGCGGATTGCCGATGCAATAGAGATAGCCGACCGGGATATGCACCCAGTGATAATTGTCGCTGCCGCCGGCCTCGAGCAGCAGCACGCGCGTCGCCGGGTTTTCGCTCAGGCGATTGGCCAGCACGCAGCCGGCGGTGCCTGCGCCGACAATGATGTAGTCGTAGTCGCCATCGAGCCGTTGGGTCATTGCGGTGGTTTACTCGGCGGTGTTCTACTCGGTTCTGCGGCGTGTTCGGCCCAGAACGATCGCAGCGTATCGGCAAGGCCGCAATAGGCGCGATAACGCCTGTTGTAATGGTCCTGCATGGCCGGGTTCGGACGGTAGGCGGCGCTTGACCGGGTCATGGCGTCGACGCCGGCCTCATAGTCGGCGAACAGGCCGGCCGCGACCCCGGCGCCGATCGCCGCACCAAGTGCGCCGGTCTCGCGTGCTTCAGGGACGGTGATCGGCACGCCAAGCCCGTCGGCGAAGATCTGCGGCCAGTGCTCGCTGCGCGAACCGCCGCCGGACAGGACCGCTTTGTCGAAGCTGACACCGGCGTCCTTCAGAACATCGATGTGGCGCCGGTGCTCGAACATCACGCCCTCGAACAATGCGCGCAACAAATGGCCTTCCCCGTGCCAGCCGGCGAGGCCGTAGAAGCCGGCGCGGAACTCCGCCCCTTGTCCCGACCCGTAGAGAAACGGGTGGAACATCGGATCGTCCCAGGTTGGCGTCACCGCGCCGACAGCCGCGTTGCAGTGGCCGAACGGATCGTCATAATGGGCACCGCGCTCGATGCGAAGTCAGCGTTATCGCTAAGCGGTTGCATCATTAGTGCCCGTGACGAGCGACCTGAACCCAGGACGCCCGATCTCGGCGTCTGGATGATTAGGGGGCCAGCTCTGTTTTCTCATCAGATACAATTCTTGCGTGTTGAAGCAACGCCGGAGTTCTCCTATCGTCGCCGCAATTTTCGGGGGAATTCGACATGCCTTTCCTGATTGCTATTCTCGGCGTGCTGGGAGCCGGGGCGTTCTGGTGGTATCGCATGAAGGCTATGAACGAAGCCGCGCGCGAGGTCGCCGACGTCGTCGGCCGCGTCCAGGGCAACATAAGGCGCAAGAAGCTGCGCAAGCAGGCGGCGCTGTCGCCGCTGACGGCGATCGACGATCCGGTGGTGGCGGCAGCAACGCTGATCATGGCAATCGCGGCGGAGCATGGTCCCATCCTGCCGAAGCGCGAAACGGTTATCCGCGAGGTGATCTCGCAGATTGCGGACAACCAGAAGAAGACCGATGAAGCCGTCGTCTACGCCAAATGGGCCGCGGCGCAGATCGACGACACGACGATCGTCATCGACAAGCTGGCGCCCTTCCTGCGCGAGCGCCTCGATCCGCATGAGCGCGAAGACCTGCTGCAGATGCTGGATCGTGTTGCCAAGAGCGGCGAGCAGAGTTTCAAGGTCGCCGACCAACGCATGCTGCGACTGCGGCAGAAGCTGGGGTTTGAGGTCAACTGAGAAACAGCCCGGGCGCATGTCATTCTGGATAGCGAGCGTGGTAGGATCGGCTGCCGCTTACCTTATCGGCTCTACGCCTGCCGGCTATCTGGCGGGGAAACTGCTTAAGGGCATCGATATCCGGGAGCACGGCTCCAAGTCCACCGGTGCGACAAATGTATTGCGCACACTCGGGAAATGGCCAGCATTGGTGGTGCTTCTGGTGGACGTGCTGAAAGGGGCGGCAGCGGTCATCTTTGCCCGTTGGTTTTGTTTCTGGTCTTCCGCAACGCCGCCGTCGGCAATATCTGATATGCCCGTTTGGGCTCCTTGGGTTGTATGCTTGGCCGGACTCGCTGTTTTGCTTGGGCATAGCCGTTCGATCTGGCTGAATTTCACCGGCGGCAAATCGGCTGCGACGGGGTTGGGTGTTTTGTTGGCGATGTCCTGGCCTGTGGGTCTAGGCGCGGCGACGGCATTTGCCGTGGTGTTGGCAGTTTCCCGAATTGTGTCCCTGAGTTCGATGCTGGCGGCGCTCACCGCGATCGCCCTCGTCGGCGGCATGGAACAACCATTGCCCTACCGGTTGCTGGTCATCGCCGGCGGCATCTACGTGATCGTGCGCCACCGCGCCAACATTGCGCGGCTGATGTCAGGAGCCGAGCCGCGTCTATGACAAAGCGGCACTCATTCCCGGCCTAAATCGCCTCACCCTTGAGCAGCCGTGGTGTGCCGTTGGACAACCCCGACGCCTGGCGGATGAAGAACTCCTTCAGCCTGGGCATCCGTTCGACAAGGCCGAGGCCTATGTCGCGGAGCTGGCGCAGCGGGCCGATGTCGTTGGAAAACAGCCGGTTCAGCACATCTGTGGTGACGCCCATCTGCACCGTGTCGAAGCGGCGCCATTGCTGGTAGCGCTCGAGCACGTCGAGCGCGCCGATATCCTGTCCCAAGCGATCGGCCTCGACCACCACTTCAGCAAGGGCCGCCACATCCTTGAAGCCGAGATTGAGGCCCTGGCCGGCGATCGGGTGGATGCCGTGCGCGGCGTCGCCGGCAAGTGCTACGCGCGGGGCGACAAAGGCGCGCGCGATGGTCAGGCCGAGCGGCCAGGCGCGCGGCTTGTCGGTGAGGCGGATTTCGCCGAGCTTCAGGCCGAAGCGCAATTCAAGCTCCTGCTCGAAGACGAGGTCGTCGCCCGAGACCAGCTTTTCGGCATCCTCGGAACGTTCGACCCAGACCAGCGACGAACGGTTGGTGCCGTCCTCGGTGGGCTTGAGCGGCAGCGTTGCAAACGGGCCGGCCGGCAGAAAATGCTCTTCGGCGCGGCCATTGTGCGGGCGCTCATGCGCCACCGTGCAGACGATGCCGGACTGGCCATATTCCCATTTCACCGTCTTGATGCCGGCCATGTCGCGCAATTTGGAATTGACGCCGTCGGCGGCGACCAGCAGCCGCGCCTCAATCGCCGCGCCGTCGGCCAGATGCACGGTGATGCCGGCGCCATTGCCGTCGAACGATGCGACCGCGACACCTTCGATGATGTCGATGCCGAGCTTTTGCGCGCGGCGGCGCAAGGCGCCGTTCAGGTCCTTGTTGGCGACCATGTGGGCGAACGGTTCGCCCGGCGCGACCTCGCCATCGAAGGTGAGAAACACCGGACGCACCGGATCGGCGGTGCGCGAATCGGTGACGATCATCTCGGTGATCGCCTGCGATTGCCCGACGATTTCCTGCCAGACGCCGAGCTGGTCGAGCATGCGGCAGGCGGCGGCGGCGATCGCCGAGGCGCGGCGGTCCTTCTGCCAGACGCCGGCGGGGGCAGCATCAACGACCGCCACGGCGAGGCCCGGCCGCGCCTGTTTCAGCGACACGGCGGCGGCGAGGCCGACATAGCCGGCGCCAGCGACCAGCACGTCGAGCGGGTTTTTTGCGTCCGTGTTGCGGTTCGCCATGTCAATTCCTTTCGAAGTCTCGACCATCCCCGCCCACTGGGGCATTCCGGCCTTGACTGCCCGCCATTCCTGTCGGAAACCGCCATAGCATCTTACGGCGAGGTCACGAAGCATGACGGCGGCCATGGACGAGCTTCTCAGCATTCTCGACCTCGAGCAGCTGGAACACAATCTGTACCGTGGTCGCAGCCCCAAGCTCGACTGGCAGCGCGTTTTCGGCGGCCAGACCATTGCCCAGGCGCTGGTCGCCGCGCAGCGCACCGTCGAGCCCGAGCGCCACGTGCATTCGCTGCACGGCTATTTCATGCGGCCCGGCGACACCAAGGTGCCGATCGTCTACGAGGTCGACCGCATCCGCGATGGCGGCTCCTTCACCACGCGGCGCGTGGTGGCGATCCAGCACGGCCAGGCGATCTTTTCGCTGGAAGCCTCGTTCCAGCAGGATGAGGTTGGCCTTGAGCATCAGCTGCCGATGCCGCGCGACGTGCCGCCGCCCGACAGCCTGTTGTCGCAGCGCGAATTGCTGGGCAAGTTCGGCGAGGCGGTGCCGGACGGCATCAAGCGCTATTGGGAGCGTGACCGGCCGATCGAGATGAAGCCGGTGATGCTGAAGCATTACACCAGCCGCGAAAAGCTGGAGCCGCAGCAGAACATCTGGATCCGCACCACCGGCCCGGTGCCGGCCGACCGCGGCATCCAGGCGGCGGTGCTTGCCTACCTCTCCGACATGACGCTGCTCGACACCTCGACCTTTGCGCACGGCCGCGCCATTTTCGACCGCGACATCCAGGCGGCGAGCCTCGACCATGCGATGTGGTTCCATCGCAGCCATCCGCTCGATGACTGGATCCTGTACACGCAGGACAGCCCCTCGACGCAGGGGTCGCGCGGCTTCACCCGCGGCTCGCTGTTTGCCCGCGACGGCACGCTGATCGCCTCGGTTGCCCAAGAAGGCCTGATCCGGCTGAAGCGGCCGCCTGCGGGATAGGCATTTTCGAAAAATTGCCTACTTTTTAATCAGTGACTGTCCGTTGACAGTGCGCACCGTGGCGCCGGGACTCGAGCGATCCGTTTGTTTACAATGAGTTAACACCCTGCTTCGGCAACTGGCACGGAGCTTGAATCCTGTTGGGCACTCTCCGGGCTTTTTGGGATCGGTGAAGGTGTGCAAACGCGGGGGACCGCAACAGCAAAGGGTGAAACCTTATGAAAATCGTGATGGCAATCATCAAGCCGTTCAAGCTCGACGAGGTGCGCGAAGCGCTCACCGCCGTCGGCATCCAGGGCCTGACCGTCACCGAAGTCAAAGGCTACGGGCGTCAGAAGGGACACACGGAAATCTATCGCGGGGCGGAATACGCGGTCAGTTTCCTGCCGAAAATCAAGATCGAAGTCGCGGTTAGCACAGACCTGGTCGACAAGGCCGTCGAAGCCATCACGGCGGCGGCCAAGACCGGCCAGATCGGCGACGGCAAGATCTTCGTCTTCGGCATCGATCAGGCGGTGCGCATCCGTACCGGCGAAACAGACACCGACGCACTTTGAGCGGCGAACACGTATTCCAATGGAGAGTTCAATGAATATACCTTCCACCTTGAAGTCAGTGGCGCGCTCCGCGCTGCTGGGCTCCTTAGCGCTCGGAGCATTGGGCACGGTTGCTGCCTTCGCGCAGGAGGCGGCTCCCGCCGTCGCGGCGGCAGCGCCAGCAGCGCCGGCTTTTACCGTCGACAAGGGCGACACCACGTGGATGATGATTTCCACCGTGCTGGTGCTGTTGATGACCATTCCCGGCCTTGCGCTTTTCTACGGCGGCCTGGTTCGTACCAAGAACATGCTGTCGGTGCTGATGCAGGTCTTCACCATCACCAGCGTGGTCATGATCATCTGGGTCTTCTACGGCTACAGCCTCGCCTTCACCCCGGGCAACGCCTTCGTCGGCGGCCTTTCGAAGATGTTTCTCTCCGGCGTCAACGTATCGACGCTTTCGGAAACCTTCAGCAAGGGCGTCGCCATTCCTGAACTGGTGTTCGTCGTCTTCCAGATGACCTTCGCCTGCATCACGCCCGCCCTGATCGTCGGCGCATTCGCCGAACGCGTCAAATTCTCCGCCTTGATCCTTTTCGTTATCCTATGGGTGACGTTAATCTACTTCCCGATCGCGCACATGGTCTGGTTCTGGGGCGGCCCGAGCGCCTATGCCGACCCGTCCGGCCTGATCTTCAGCTTCGGCGCCATCGACTTCGCCGGCGGCACGGTCGTTCACATCAATGCGGGCATTGCCGGTCTCGTCGGCGCGCTGATGATCGGCAAGCGCATCGGCTACAAGAAGGACATCATGGCGCCGCACTCGATGACGCTGACCATGGTCGGCGCTTCATTGCTGTGGGTCGGCTGGTTCGGCTTCAACGCCGGTTCGAACCTCGAAGCAAACGCCTATGCGGTGCTGGCGATGATCAACACCTTCGTCGCCACGGCGGCGGCGGCAGTGGCCTGGATCGTGCTTGAATCGCTGCTGCGCGGCAAAGCCTCCATGCTCGGCGCTGTTTCGGGCGCGGTCACCGGCCTCGTCGCGATTACGCCGGCTGCAGGTTTTGCCGGCCCGATGGGCGCTATCGTGCTTGGCATCGTCGCCACCTTCGTCTGCTACTTCTTCGTCTCGGTGGTGAAGAACACGTTCGACTATGATGACAGCCTCGATGTCTTCGGCGTCCACTGCGTCGGTGGCATCATCGGTGCGCTCGGCACTGGCATTCTGGTCAATCCCGCCCTCGGCGGCGCCGGCATCGTCGACTATTCGACGGCCGACTTCGCCGCCGGCTATGCCGGCACGGCCACGCAGCTCCTGGCACAGGGCAAAGGCGTCCTGGTAACCCTGCTGTGGTCGGGCATCGGCAGCGCAATCCTCTACAAGGTCGTCGACTTGATCATCGGTCTGCGTCCGACAGCCGACGCCGAGCGCGAAGGCCTCGACCTGACTTCGCATGGCGAAGCGGCCTACCACTCGTAAGCACCGCGGGGCGGCTTCGGCCGCCCCGCATTCTCCCATCCCGTCGTGACGCTCCCGAAAGGAGTTCACGCTTTGAGGCCCGGGTTATTCCGGGCCTCTCTTTTTTGGCAACCGTGCTGGCAGGCCTCGGTCCCCGCGCAATCACGTTCTATGATGGCCGCCGGCGGGGAGACGTCGACCGGATTGGTTCCGAACTGTTGAGACTGCCTACAGTGGAGTGAGCAAGATCGTGGCACCGGCTGCCGTATAGTTAATGCGGCCTTAACCTTCCCCCCGATAGTCTGACATCCGAATCTGCCGGAGTGCGTCATGCGCCCGGCCAGTCCATGACAGACGGGGAACGAAGCATGCGTTCAGGGGCTTCAGCACCGCTCGCGCTGACCGATACGGGGCACGGCATCCAGGCATTCGCGCGGCGCCAGGTCGGGCGGCTGGTCGGCGCCGGCCTGTTTGCGCTGGTCGCCTTTGGCGTCGCGGCGCTGGCGACCTGGAACGTCGCCGATCCCAGCTTCTCGCACGCCACCGACAACATCGTCACCAACGCCATGGGCTATGCGGGCGCGGTATTCTCCGACCTCGCCATGCAGTTCTTCGGCCTTGCCGCGGTCGCCGCCCTGGTGCCGGCGGTGATCTGGGGCTTTCTCCTGTTTTCGGCGCGCGGCGTCGACAGGCTGCCGAAGCGCGGCCTTGCCTGGTTCGGCTTCGCGCTGCTCGCGGCGGCGATGGCCGGCTGCGTGGTGCCGCCCAAGACGTGGCCGTTGCCGACCGGCCTCGGCGGCGTGTTCGGCGACATGGTGCTCAATATTCCGGGCCTGGTCATTGGCGGCTACCCGACCGGCATCGTTGCCAGCGTCATTGCCATGGTGCTCATTGCGCCGGCGCTGTGGCTGTTTGCCTATGGCTCGGCGCTGATTGCGCGCAAGAACGGCTTTGCCGTCATGGAGCGCACCGCGGAGCCCGATCCCCGAGAGGACGACCTGCTCTTCGACGAAGACGAGGACGAGGGCGACGAGGGGATACTGGCGCTCGGCGCCGTTACCCACTGGTGGCTGTCTTTCCGCGCCTGGATGCATCGCCGGGCTGTGCGCCGCCAGCAGGAGCGCGACGAGTTCAAGCCGGAGATGGAGCAGCGCTCCACCGCATGGCGCCGCGCCGCCGAACGGGTCGAATCGGCGGAATTCGCCGAAGCGCGGATGAGCCCGGATGGCCGCGCCCGCGTCGAGCCGGAATTCTTCGCCGCCATGGTCAATGACCGCAGCGTTTCCGTCGATCCGGACGATGACGACGTCCTCGATGCCGGTTTCGACAATGGCGACGAGGAGGTCGAACTCGACGACGAGCCGGTCCCGCGCCGTGCCGCGCCGAACGCCAAGGTGCAAAACTTCCGGTCAGATGCGGCGACCCGCGTCGCCGCACCTGCGCCGCGTCCCGCTCCCGGCGCGCGCGTCCAGCGCGAGGCGCAGACCTCGCTGATCGGCTCGGAAACATTCGAAATGCCGTCGCTGCATTTCCTGTCGGAGCCGAAGAACGTGGTGCGCGACGCCAGCCTGTCCAAGGACGCGCTGGAGCAGAATGCGCGCCTGCTCGAAGGCGTTCTGGAGGATTTCGGCGTCAAGGGCGAGATTATCGCGGTACGGCCCGGCCCGGTGGTCACGCTCTATGAGTTGGAGCCGGCGCCCGGCATCAAATCGTCGCGCGTCATCGGCCTGTCCGACGACATCGCCCGCTCGATGAGCGCCATTGCCTGCCGCGTCGCCGTGGTGCCCGGCCGCAACGCCATCGGCATCGAATTGCCGAATGCCAAGCGCGAGACCGTCTATCTCCGGGAGATCCTGGCCAGCCGCGATTTCGAGACGACCAAGTCCAAGCTGGCGCTGGCGCTGGGCAAGACCATCAATGGCGAGGCGGTGATCGTCGACATCGCCAAGATGCCGCATGTGCTGGTCGCCGGCACCACCGGCTCCGGCAAGTCCGTCGCCATCAACACCATGATCCTGTCGCTGCTCTACAAGCTGACGCCGCAGGACTGCCGGCTGATCATGATCGACCCGAAGATGCTGGAACTTTCGGTCTATGACGGCATCCCGCACCTTCTGACGCCGGTGGTCACCGACCCGAAGAAGGCGGTGGTGGCGTTGAAATGGACCGTGCGCGAGATGGAGGACCGCTACCGCAAGATGTCCAAGGTCGGCGTGCGCAACATCGACGGCTTCAACGCGCGCGTGCAGTTGGCTGAAAAGAAGGGCGAAAAAATCTCGCGCACCGTGCAGACCGGCTTCGACCGCCAGACCGGCGAGGCGATCTACGAGACCGAGAACCTCGATCTCGAGCCAATGCCCTACATAGTGGTCATCATCGACGAGATGGCCGATTTGATGATGGTCGCCGGCAAGGACATCGAAGGCGCGGTGCAGCGCCTGGCACAAATGGCGCGCGCGGCCGGCATCCATGTCATCATGGCGACGCAGCGTCCGTCGGTCGACGTCATCACCGGCACCATCAAGGCCAATTTCCCGACCCGTATCTCCTTCCAGGTGACGTCGAAGATCGACAGCCGCACCATTCTGGGCGAGCAGGGCGCCGAGCAGCTGCTCGGCATGGGCGACATGCTGTACATGGCCGGCGGCGGCCGCATCCAGCGCGTGCACGGCCCGTTCGTCGCCGACGACGAGGTCGAGAAGATCGTCGCCCATCTGAAGCTGCAGGGCGTGCCCGAATATCTCGACGCCATCACCGAGGATGACGGCGAGGACGATGACGAGCCGTCGGGCAAGGGCGGCGCTGGCGGTGGCGGCAACAGCAATTTCGAGGATTCCGACGATCCCTACGACCAGGCGGTCTCGGTCGTGCTGCGCGACGGCAAGGCGTCGACCAGCTATATCCAGCGCCGGCTCGGCATCGGCTACAACCGCGCCGCCTCGATCATCGAGAAGATGGAGAAGGAAGGCATTGTCGGCCCGGCCAACCATGCCGGCAAACGCGAAATCCTGGTGCCGACCGAGGACGACAAGTTCTGATCAGCCGATACGGCCCGGCGGCAACCTTGAACCTTTTGGCGCGTTACAGCGACTGAGCGCTGTCCGGTCCGCCAAACTTAAGTCTAACTGGGGGTCCACGGACTGCAACGAGACACACACCACACGAGAGTGACCGGCATGAAAAACGATCTTTCCGCGATCAGCGATTTCGCTCCAAACCGTCGCCAGTTGCTCGGCCTTGGCCTGATGCTTGCCGGCGCCGCGGCCATCAACGTCGTGCCGGGGTTCCAGCTCTTGGCCTCGGCGCAGGCGGCAGTGCCGCCGACGGCGCAAAAGATCGCCGACCATTTCTCCTCGGTCAAATCGATGAGCGGCGAGTTCGTCCAGTTCGGCCCCAACAACCAGCAGACCGGCGGCAAGTTCTTCCTTGAGCGGCCAGGCAAGATTCGCTTCAACTATGACGGCAAGTCGAATTTCCGGGTGATTTCCGACGGCAAGTCGGTGGTCATCCTCAACAAGCGGCTGAAAACGTCCGATCTCTATCCGTTGTCGAAGACGCCGCTGAAGCTGTTGCTCGACACCAAGATCGACCTCTCGGGCGGCCGCGTCAAATCGATCAAGGAAGAGAGCGACCTCACCACCATCCAGCTTGCCGACAAGTCGGTGTTCGGGAATTCGAAGATCACCATGATGTTCGATCCGAAATCCTATGATCTGCGCCAGTGGACCATCACCGACGCGCAGGGCAAGGACACCACGGTGATGATCTACAACACCAAGGAAGGCGTCAGCTTCCCTGCGGATACGTTCGCCATCGACTATACGGCGAACCGCGAGCTGAACACCAACCACCGCTAGATCCGGTCAGGCCGGCCTGCAAATGGCGATCTCCTGCGCTTCCGGCGCTCACGTGGTTTAAGTACGCTCCGCTCCGGTTCTCTGAGACCACCATTTTCGACTCGGCCTGACCTGAATCAGGGCCGCCGCCCGCAAAGGCTGGCTTGTGTTTGTAGCGCTCGGCTGGCAGTAGATCGGCGACCTTGTTCGGATCGCCGCATGCCCTTCTCCATCGCCACCTGGAACATCAATTCCGTGCGCCTGCGCATGCCGATCGTCGAGCGGCTGCTGACGGAGCAGGCGCCCGATGTGCTTTGCCTGCAGGAGACGAAGGTTCCCGACGAGCTGTTTCCGGAAAAGGCGTTCCGCAAGGCCGGCTACGAGCACATCGCATTCCATGGCCAGAAGGGCTATCACGGCGTTGCGACGGTGGCGCGGCGGCCGATCGAGATTGTCGAGAAACGGCGCTTCTGCGAGATCGATGACAGCCGGCATCTGTCGGTCAAGGTGCAGGCCGGCGGCAAGGCAATCCTGGTCCACAATTTCTACGTGCCGGCCGGCGGCGACGAGCCCGATCCGGAGATCAACCGCAAGTTCCGCCACAAGCTCGATTTCGTTGCCGAGATGAACGCCATCCACGCCGCGCATGACGAGGTGTCGGCTTCGATCCTGGTCGGCGACCTCAACATCGCGCCGCAGGAGCACGATGTCTGGTCGCACAAGCAATTGCTCAACGTCGTCAGCCACACGCCGGTCGAGACGCAAAATTTCGACGCGATGCGGATCGCCGGCGACTGGGTCGACCTGATGCGGCTCGACGTGCCGCCAGAGCAGAAGCTCTACACCTGGTGGAGCTATCGCGCGCGGGACTGGGAAGCCTCGAACCGCGGCCGCCGGCTCGACCATGTCTGGTCGTCACCGAACCTGGTGCCGAGCTTTGCCGGCTATGAGATCCTGCGAGAGGCGCGTGGCTGGGAGCGGCCCTCGGACCATGTGCCGGTGATTGCCCGGTTCGACCTGGATTAGGCGTGCCGATATTCAGGTGAGGCCGGCCTGCAATGGCCGATACCTGCGCTTCCGGTGCGTACTTTGAGTACGCTCCGCTCCGGTTCTGGGTATCAGCCATTTTCGACTCGGCCTGACCTGAATCTCGACACACCCAAGCGTGAGCGCGGTCGCGGGGACCTACCCGCCAAACCTTGGGGCCAACTTCTCGATGCGGGCGATCATGGCCTGAAAATCATCAAGGATTCGCTGGTGCAGTTTCACCGCCACTTCGGGATATTCCTCCAGGATGCGGCGAAACATCTTGCGGCTCAACCTTATCACTTCCGAATCGGTCTCGGCTGAGGCGCTGGTCAGCCGTCTTGAGTCGGCGATCAGCGCCAGTTCGCTGAGGATCGTGCCGGGGCCGGCGGTGCCGATCGGGATGCGGTCGCCGTCATGCTCGCGGTAGAGCACGATGCGGCCACTGACCACGATATAGGCTGAGTCGGCTTCGTCATCCTCGCGGTACAGCTTGCGGTCGGCCTGCAGATGGGTGGCTTCGGCGCCGAAGGCGAGCAGGCGCAGCTGTTCCTGCGTGAAACCCTCAAAGAGCTTCACGGCGGACAGGATGCGGATGTCGTCATCCAGCGCCATCTCTAGCTGCGTCCCCGAACGGTCAGTCCAATCCCTCCCTTAGAGCGCCGCGTGTCCAATTGGACGCGCAAAGGACGCTCTAACACTTCAATCTGCGCAGCGGGCCGATCCAGGCTCCCCCAGCCGGATCCTCCCCGAAACAGTCCCGCCCCGACCGCTTATTGAACAATGAAAAGTTTAAGGAACCAGCTTGTAGCCGCCGCTTTCTGTCACAAGAATTTCAGCATTGGAAGGATCGCGCTCGATCTTCTGGCGCAGCCGGTAGACGTGAGTTTCCAGCGTGTGCGTGGTGACGCCGGAATTGTAGCCCCACACTTCCTCGAGCAGGACGTCGCGCGTCACCACCTTCTGGTCGGCTCGATAGAGATATTTGATGATCGAGGCTTCCTTCTCGGTCAGCCGCACCTTGCCGCCGCGCTGGTCGATCAGAAGCTTCTGGCTGGGCTTGAACGTGTAGGGCCCGACCGAAAAGGTGGCGTCCTCGCTCTGCTCGTGCTGGCGCAGTTGTGCGCGTATGCGGGCGAGCAGCACGGCGAAGCGGAACGGCTTTGTGACATAGTCGTTGGCGCCGGCCTCGAGGCCCAGAATTGTGTCGGAATCGGTATCGTGGCCGGTCAGCATGATGATCGGCGCCTTGTAGCCGCCCTTGCGCAGGATCTTCACCGCCTCGCGGCCATCCATGTCCGGCAGCCCGACATCCATGATGAGCAGGTCGATGAGCCCGCCGCGCGCCGCGGCGACGCCTTTGGCGGCGGTCGCTTCCTGCAAGACGTCGAATTCTTCGTAAAGGGCCAGTTGCTCGACGAGGGTTCCGCGCAGGTCGTCATCGTCGTCAACGATCAGAATGGTACGTGATGTCATGGATCAATCCATTGTTTTGAAAAGAATTTTCAGTTGACCGCCCCCCATTTATGCGGAAGCTGACCGGCGCAACAGTCCGATCACAGTGATTTGTTCCGTGACACGATCATACAAGAAAAAACGCGATCGCAATGCAGCCGGCGCAATTTTGCCGAAAGGGCTGCGTGTGCTGGTGGTTCGGGCGAGGCCGGGCAACCCCAGCCAGGGGATATTGCAGGCCGGCAGCAAGGTGTTTGCCTGTGCGCTCGGACGCGGCGGCATCTCGGCCAACAAGCGCGAAGGCGACGGTGCGACGCCGCTTGGCGAGATGCGGATTTTGTCAGGATATTTTCGGGGCGATCATTTCGCGGCCGGCCGCAAAACCCGGCTGGCGATGGCGCCGATCGGCGCCGATCTCGGCTGGTGCGAGGTGCCGGACGACCGCAACTACAACCGGCCGGTGAAAATCCCCTATGGCGCCAGCCATGAGCGAATGCGGCGCGACGACCGCCTCTATGACGCCTGCCTGGTGCTCGACTGGAACATGGCGCCGCGCCGGCGCGGCCGCGGCAGCGCCATCTTCTTCCATCTGGCGCGCCCAGGCTTCACGCCGACGCAAGGCTGCGTGGCGGTGACAGCGCGGACAATGGCGCGGCTGTTGCCGCTGGTGTCGGACCGGACGGTGGTGAGGGTGGTGAGGTAGGGAGTAGGGAGTAGGGAGTAGGGAGTAGGGAGTAGGGAGTAGGGAGTAGGGAGTAGGGAGTAGGGAGTAGGGAGTAGGGAGTAGGGAGTAGGGAGTAGGGAGTAGGATGGTCTCGGCGTCGTTTCAATCCTTCACTACTCACTACTCACTACTCCCTACTCACCATTGCCTAACGCCTTCTCGGCTTCTGCCACCCAGTGTCCAGCAATCCAAGCCGGCCGAGTTCCCGGTCCACGGCCCGCGTCACGTCCTTGCGCTGCGCGCCGACGTCGCGCAACTGGCGATCCGACAGATCCTCCACGTCCTGGCGCGGCAGGTTGATGGCGACTTTCGCCTGGCGAAGCCAGTCCGTTACGGCATGCAACCAGTTCGAGCGAGCTGCTGGCGAGTTCAAAACGAAGATGGACATGATGCGCTCCCGTGTTCCGCCGGATATCAAATCCGGCTTGATGGTGTTTCGATGGATGCATCATGCCGCATTGAAATCCATGAGAGAAACGAGTAGTTCTTTTCGGATCGTCAAGTTTTATTTGAGGATAAGTTGATGTCCCGTCTGTTGCCCGGAACGCGCGCGCTGAGGACTCTGGAAGCCGCCGCCCGCCACCTCAATTTCACCCGCGCTGCCGACGAGCTCGGGCTGACGCCGGCGGCGGTCAGCCACCAGATCAAGGAAATCGAGGATCAGCTCGGGCTGGTGCTGTTCACGCGAACCAGTCGTACCATCCGGTTGACCGAGGCAGGTACGGTGCTGTTCGAGGCCTCGATCGATGCGCTCGACCTGCTCAACCGGGCGGTGTCGCGGGCGCGCAAGCTGACGCGCGGCACGGCATTGCTGAAGGTAACGCTCGACGCGCAGTTCGCGTCAAAATGGCTGATGCGGCGCGTCGACGATTTTCGCAAACTTCAGCCCAGTATCGAGCTGAGATTCGACATCGGCTACGAAGTGCGCGATTTCGAACTCGACGACGTCGATGTCGGCATCCGGTTCGGGGTCGGCAAGTATCCGGGGCTTCGCGCCCATCGCCTGTTCGACAACATCCTCATTCCGGTGTGCAGCCCGAGCCTGCTGACCTCCGGCCCGCCGCTGCGCGAACCGCGCGACCTCTTCAACCACACGCTTGCCCATATCGAATGGTCGCGCCAAGGCGTGACATGGCCGAACTGGCGCATGTGGATGGCGGCGGCCGGCATCAACGATTTCGACGACAGCCGGACTATCGTGTTTGGAACCTCTACCGATGCCGTGCAGGCGGCGCTCGACGGCAATGCCGTGGCGCTCGCCGAGTTCGCCATGGTGGCAAACGACCTTTCCCAGGGAAGGCTGGTGCAGCCCTTTGAACTCGGTCTGCGCGTGGGGCCGGAGTTCGGCTACTTCCTGGTCTATCCCGAGAGCACTGCCAACGATCCGCGCATCATCGCTTTCCGCGAATGGATCCTCGACGAAGTCGCCAGGACGCAGACCTGACGACTTCTGCAGGCCTCAGCCGGCGACCGGCGTCCCGAACCAGCCGATCACCGCGCCGATGATCAACAGCACGCCGAGCCAGTGGCCG
The DNA here is from genome assembly GCF_030323245.1 of Mesorhizobium sp. C372A. Taxonomy (NCBI): domain Bacteria; kingdom Pseudomonadati; phylum Pseudomonadota; class Alphaproteobacteria; order Hyphomicrobiales; family Phyllobacteriaceae; genus Mesorhizobium; species Mesorhizobium sp. C372A. The sequence goes on from NZ_CP100475.1 coordinate 1,853,187, forward strand.
CCGTCGATCAGGGTCAGGTCCCAGCCGAAATTCTCATAGCGATGGTTGGCCGTCAGCGTCGTGGCGACGAAACCCAGCCAGAGGACGAAGCCGAAGACCAGCCCTGCGACAAGGACCGGCTCGCCGCCCGTCATCGCGCCGACGACCAAGGCCAAGACCAGCGCCATGATCAGCTCGGCGATGAAGGAGATGATGAAGGGCAATATTGATTTCTTTGACGTTGACGGATCGATCCTGGCCGCCCTCATCCAAGGCTTGCTGAGGACCGTGTACCAGACCGCGCCAAACAGCCACGCCGCGACGGCCGCGACAACCACCGCCAGCCAGTTCACCACTGAAAAATCCATAAAGCCCTCCCCTCAAGCATGCCGCCCAAAGCCTGACGGTTCTGGGATAACGACATGCGTATTCTTCAAATCAATGCGCGATGGAACGCCTGTTCGGCAATGCCGTCAAGCGAAGCGCCACACCGTGGTGCGCTTGACCAGGGCGTCCTCCAGCGCCCGCGTCACCGCCACTTCGTAGACGGCGAGCGGCTCCAGTCCCGCCTTCGGCATGTAGGAGCGGCCCGGATCGCCGACGAGGATGTCAGCGCCGCGCGCCTTCAGTGTCGAAAACCACGGCATCAGCGTGTCGGCGAAGGATTTGTCGTAGAAGACGTCGCCGGCCAGCACCACGTCCCAGCCGGCGTCGGTGCCGATGCAGTCCGTGCCGCAAAAGTCGATGGCAACGCCATTGGCCTCTGCGTTGAGGCGGATCGCCGTTTCGCAGAACGGGTCGATGTCGGCGGCGATCACGTGCGCCGCACCCGCCTTGGCGGCGGCGATGGCGACAAGGCCGGAGCCGGAGGCGAAGTCGAGCACGCGTTTGCCCCGCACATCCGACGGATTGTCCAGCACGTAACGGGCAAGGCCCTGACCGCCGGCCCAGGCAAAGGCCCAGAACGGCGGCGGCAGGCCGATTTCAATCAGCTCGTTCTCCGTGCGCTGCCAGAGGTCATGCGCTTCGTCGGCAAGATTGAGGACAATCTCCGGCACATGCGGCGGCGACATAAGCGCCGTGTTGTCGAGAATGAACTTTTTCGCGCTGTTCGGCGTGAGGACCGTCACGGAGCCGGCGTCAGGCCGCCCATGCGGCAGACTTCCTTCCATTCGGCCGGCGTCACCGGCTGTACGGAAAGCCGTCCAAGCCGCACCAGCGCCATCTCGGCAAGCTTCGGATTTGCCTTGACCTGCTCCAGCGTCGGCGGGTTCGGAACGTCCTTGAAGGCGCGGATGTCGACGCATTCCCAGCGCGGATCGTCGGTGGTGCTGTCGGGATGGGCAAGCCCGCAGACTTCGGCAATGCCGACGACGTTCAGCCCTTCATTGGAGTGATAGAAGAAGCCGAGATCGCCGATCTGCATCGCCTTCATGTTGTTGCGCGCTGCATAGTTGCGCACGCCGTCCCACTGCGTGCCGGCCTTGCCCTTGGCCTTCAGCGCCTCGAAGGAGAAGACCGAAGGTTCGGATTTGAACAGCCAGTAGTTCATGTCTTTGCTCCAACTACTATTTTTTGCGCAATTCCGGACGGAAAACCGTTACACACTTTTCCTGGGATCGCTCTAGGCGCCGCCGGAACTAACTAGCCGCCGGCTTGTTGAAGGTCCAGTTCCACTGGCGGATTTCGACACTTTCGAACAGCCCGGCCTTGGCATAGGGGTCGGCAGCCGACAGCGCCTGCGCACCGGCGAGATCGGGCGCTTCGACGACGACGAGGCTGCCGTTGGGCTTGCCTTCGGCGTCGAGGAACGGGCCGGCAAAGGCCAGTTTGTTGTCGGCGTTCAGGCCTTCGAGAAAGGCGACGTGCACCGGCCGCGTATCGACCCGCACCTGCAGGCTGCCCGGCTTGTCCTTGCAAATCAACGCAAACAGCATGTTAAACTCCGGTTTGTAGGGGATCAGAGGTCGGTTTCGGTTTTCAGGGGTCGCGTCATCAGCGCGGACACAGCCTGCCGAATGGTGATCGTGCCGTCCAGTATCGCCGACACCGCTGCGATGATCGGCGCGTCGATGTCGCGCTCGGTGGCGATGCGAGCGGCGATCGCCGCCGTCGGCACGCCTTCGGCGAGCGGCAGTCCGGACAAGGGCTTACCTTGCCCCACCGCCAGCCCATAGGCGAAATTGCGCGACTGGGCGGAAGAGCAGGTCAGCAAAAGGTCGCCGAGGCCGGAAAGCCCCATCAGCGTCTCCGGCTTGGCGCCGAAGGATGCGCCGATGCGGCGCAGTTCGACGAAGCCGCGCGTCACCATGGCGGCATGCGCGCTGGCGCCGAGCCCAGCGCCGGTGACGGCGCCAGCGGCAATGGCGAACACATTCTTCAAAGCACCGCCGATCTCGACGCCGATCAAATCGTCGCTGGAATAGCAGCGCAGATTCTGCGCCGAAAAGCGCGCGGCAAGCTCGGCCGCCAAGGCGTCGTCGCGTGCAGCAACCACGACAGCGGTCGGCAGACCCCTGGCGACGTCGGCGGCAAAGCTGGGACCGGACAGGGCCGAAACCGGAGTTTCGGGCAGAATCTCATCAACGATCGCCGACAGCAGCGCGCCGGTGTCGCGCTCAATGCCTTTGGCGCAGAGAACCAGCGGGATGCCTTTCGGCATATGGGGCTTTGCCGTCGTCAGCATGGCGCGCAGCGCCTGCGCCGGCGCCACGGCCAGCGCGCAATCGGCATCGGTCAGGGCCGTGCCGATATCGCTCGTCGCCGCAATGCCTGTTTCAATGGCGATGCCGGGGAGATAACGCGGGTTCTCGCCGCGGCGGATCGCGGAAACAGTCTCTTCGTCGCGGGCGTAGAGCCGGACATCGTGACCGGCGCGCAGCATCGCCAGCGCTAGCGCCGTGCCCCAGGCGCCGCCGCCGAGCACGGCGACGCGCCAGCCGGTTCTGTCCCTGCCGCTTGTGTTGCCGGCGCTCATGCTTTTGCTCCGCGCCGGCCGGAGCCGACCATCGGGGCCGAAATGCTGTCCAGCGGCCAGCGCGAACGCGGCACGAAATCGAAGCCGTTCTCTTGAGACAGGCCTGCCCGCAACCGCTCGATGCCGGCCCAGGCGATCATCGCCGCGTTGTCGGTGCACAGTTTGAGCGGCGGCGCGACAAAGGCGAAGCCGGCCTCGGCGCACTGCTTCTGCAGCGTCGCCTTGATCGCTCTGTTGGCGGCGACGCCACCGGCAACGACCAGCGCCGGCTCGGCCTTGTCCGGAAATTCGTCGCGGAAGCGGGCCAGCGCGCGGGCCACGCGGTCGCCAAGTGCGTCGGCTACCGCCGCCTGGAACGAGGCGCAGATGTCGGCGACATCCTGCTCGCTTAGCGGCTGGATGGCGGTCGCCGCCTGGCGCACGGCGGTCTTGAGGCCGGAGAAGGAGAAATCGGGCTGCGCCGAGCCCCTCATCGGCCGCGGAAAGGCAAAGCGCGTCGCATCGCCCGACATTGCCGCCTTTTCGACGTTCGGGCCGCCGGGATAGGGCAGGCCGAGCATTTTGGCCGTCTTGTCGAAAGCTTCGCCGAGCGCGTCGTCGATGGTCGTCGCCCAGCGCTGGTAGTCGCCGACGCCGCGCACGGCGACGATCTGGGTGTGGCCGCCGGAAACCAGCAGCAGCAAATAGGGAAAGTCGAGCCCGTCGGTCAGCCTTGCGGTCAGTGCGTGGCCTTCGAGATGGTTGATGGCGATCAGCGGCTTGCCGGCGGCCGCTGCAATCGCCTTGGCCGTCATCAGGCCGACGATCAGCCCGCCGACCAGGCCGGGGCCCGCAGTGGCGGCAATGGCGTCGATGTCGGCCAGGGCTACGCCCGAATCCGCAAGAGCGGCCTCGACAATGCCGTCCAGCGCCTCGACATGGGCGCGCGCGGCGATCTCCGGCACGACGCCGCCGAAGGCGGCGTGCTCCTCGATCTGGCTGAGCACGATGTTGGACGCAATCACCGGCACGGAATCGCCGTCCAGCGTCACCACGCTGGCGGCGGTCTCGTCGCAACTCGTCTCAATGCCCAGAACGCGGATCAATTCGTCGCTGTCTCCAGAGATTGTGTCGCCGGACTTTCCTAGTTAGTAGAGGCGGGCCTCGCTAGGGAGAGCGCCGGCAACGCAAAGCCAGCCGGGGGTTATCACGGACCGCGCGCCATGCAAACTTTGAAAATCGGAACACGCGGCAGCCCGCTGGCGCTCGCCCAGGCGCATGAAACGCAGGCGCGGCTGATGGAAGCGCACGGCATGCCGGCGGAAGCCTTCGAGGTCGTCGTCATTTCGACCAGCGGCGACCGCATCCAGGACCGGCCGCTGTCGGAAGCCGGCGGCAAGGGCCTGTTCACCAAGGAAATCGAAGAGGCGCTGCTGGCCGGCACGATCGATATCGCCGTGCATTCCTCCAAGGATATGCCGACAGTGCTGCCGGACGGGCTGGAGCTGTCCGCCTTCCTGCCGCGCGAGGATGCGCGGGACGCCTTCATCGGCAAGGCGGTGGAGCGCATTGTTGATTTGCCGCAAGGCGCCAAGGTCGGGTCGTCTTCGCTCAGGCGCCAGGCGCTGATCCGGCGCATGCGGCCGGACCTAGACGTGGTCATGTTCCGCGGCAATGTGCAGACCAGGCTGCGCAAGCTGGAGGAAGGCGTCGCCGAAGGCACGATCCTCGCTTATGCCGGGCTGAAGCGGCTCGGGCTCGGCCATGTCGTCACCGATCTGATGCCGCTCGATGCTTTTCCGCCGGCGCCGGGACAAGGCGCAATCGGCATCGAAACCCGCATCGGCGACAGCGAGGTCGAAAAGATGCTGGTGGCCATCCATGATGTGCCGACAGGCCAGGCGCTGGCCTGTGAGCGCGCCTTCTTGGCGGCGCTCGATGGCTCCTGCCGCACGCCGATCGCCGGCTATGCGACGATATCGGGCGGCAGGCTGGTTTTCGCCGGGCTGATCATTTCGCCCGATGGCACGCAATCGCATGAGGTCAAGGCCGAAGGCTTGGCGCTGGATGCCGCTGACATCGGCACGGACGCGGCCAGGATGGTGCGGGTCAAAGCGGGCGAAACCTTCTTCGACGGCTGGGTCTGATATGCGTGTCCTGGTGACGCGGCCGCAACCCGGGGCGTCGCGAACCATGCGGCGGCTGCAGGAATTGGGATTTGAGCCGCTCCTTCTGCCGCTGACCGAAACGGTGACACTGCCGGTTGGCGCCGATGCTGCGAGCGACGATGCCGTGGCCGTCGCTGTGACTAGCGCCAATGCCGTGCGGCATGCGCCGAAAGAACTCATTCGTGCGCTCGCCGCCTTGCCTTGCCATGCCGTCGGACGCAGGACGGCTGAAGCGGCACGTTCGGCAGGGTTCTTGTCGGTCAGCGAAGGGGCGGGCGACGCCGAGCGGCTGGCCGAGGCGATTGCTGCCGGCCTTTCCGGCAAGGCGGTCGTCTATCTCACAGGGCGCGTGCGGTTTCCGGCATTCGAGGCGCGGCTGCGAAAGGCCGGCGTCGAGGTCCGCACCGTCGAAACCTACGACACGATTTCGCTCGATTATTCCGATGCTGAAATCCGTACACGCCTGTCCGATCAGGCGGTCGACGCGGTGCTGCTCTATTCAGCCAAGGCGGCGGCAGCGTTGCAGGCCTTGGCCAGCCGGGCGGAACTGCGCGATCTCTTTGAAAACATGCAGGCTTTTGCGCTCTCCGAGCGCGTGGCAGCGGCGTTTGACAATGCCGCCGGCAAAAAAATACGCATGGCGCGGGAACCGCAGGAGGAGGCGCTGCTTGAGCTGTTGCACCGCGGCGACTGAGCCCGTGTCATCACGCCGCCCCTTTTCACCTGATGATGATGTGCTAGACCATTTTTCAAACCATCACGCGCCGTCGGGCGCCCAGACGAAGCAGGATTGCGGAGCCCAGGCATGGTCAAGACGCCGAAGATGCGACATTCGAAAAGCCGCCACGAGCCGGTGACCATCGAACTCGAACCCGGCGCTGTCTCGCGCATTGCCGATGCGGATGCCGCCAAGACGGATGTCGCCAACTCGGACGACGTCGAGGCCCCGGCAGGGTCGGTTGCGGCTGAGGATGCCGCTGCCATGGCCAATGCGCAGCCGGAGACGCCTGACGAGCCCGTTCATGCCGATCAGGCCGATCTCGAGCCGTGGGAGCACTCCGATGCCGCGGCGCAGGCCGCTCCCGAAAGCGCCGATGCGAAGGCGTCCACCCAGGCGGAGCAGCCTTACCCCACCGCTTCGGATGCGCCACCGCGCGCCAGAACCTCCGACTACAGTTTCGAGGATGCCTCGCCCAAGACGGGTGCACCCAAGGAAACCCCAAGGACAGCCGGGAACCAGCCCATGGCCGCGCAACCGAAGCGCACGAACGGCATTGCCGCCGGCATCATCGGCGGTGTCATCGCGCTGGCTGCCGCCGGGGGGCTGCAGTTTGCCGGCGTGCTTGGCGCTCCGGGCTCAGGGGCGGGCACGGTCTCGCTCGACGGCGTCAATGGCGAGATCGCTTCGCTGAAGCGCGAAATCGCCGACCTCAGGGAAGCCAGCGGCAATGGCGCCGCAACGGCCAAGGTCGACGGGCTGTCTTCGGCGCTGGATCAGGTCAAGGCCGATGTCGCATCGCTGAAATCGGCGGTCGAAAGGGGCGGCGCCGGCGACAATGCCGGGCTTGCCTCGCTTGGCGACAAGGTCAAGCAGATCGAGACCGCGGTCGCCGCCCTTGGCCAGGCCGGTGGTGCAGCGCCCGTCGATCTCGCGCCGCTCAATGAAAGACTGGCGGGCCTCGACGCACTGGTGAAATCGGCCGGTGAGGCAGCCAAGACGCAGGAAGGCAAGATCGCCGCGCTGGAGCAGTCGGTGACGCAGCTCGCCGGCAAGGTCGATGCGCAGGCCTCGCAGCCAAAGATCGCGATGGCCATCGCCGCTTCGGCCTTGAAGGCGGCGCTTGACCGCGGCGCGCCGTTCGCCGCCGAGTTGGAGACCTTCGCGGCGATCTCGCCCGATGCACCGCAGATTGCAGCGCTGCGCCCCTACGCTGAAAAGGGCGTCCCGACCCGCACCGAGATCGCCGGCGAGGCCGACGCCGCGGCCAATGCGATGGTCGCGGCGGCGACGCCGGTCGATGAAAATGCCGGCTTCTTCCAGAACCTTTTGTCGAGCGCCGAATCGCTGGTCAAGGTCCGGCCGATCGGCGGCGTCGAAGGCGCCGGCGCGCCGGAAACCGTGGCGCGCATCGAAGTGGCGGTCAATCAGGGCGACTACGCCAAGGCGCTCAGCGAATACGCGACGCTGCCGGATGCGGTCAAGGCTGCTGGCGCCGACTTTGCCGGCAAACTGAAGGCGCGCATCGACGTCGAGACGCAGGTCGACGCGCTGATTGCAGGTGCGATGAAGGCATGAGGACGACACGATGATCCGCATTCTCATCTTTCTCGCCGCCGTCTTCGCGCTCGGCCTCGGCTTTGCCTGGCTGGCCGATCGTCCCGGCGAGATGGTCGTCACCTTCAACGGTTACCAATACCAGGTCAGCCTGATGGTGGCGGCGGTGGCGATCGTTGCCGTCGTCGCAGCGGTGATGATCGTCTGGTGGCTGATCAAGTCGCTGTGGAACAGCCCGTACACGATCTCGCGCTATTTCCGCGTGCGCCGCCGCGACCGTGGCTATCAGGCGCTGTCGACCGGCATGATCGCAGCCGGCGCCGGCGACGGCGCGCTGGCCCGCAAGAAGTCCAAGGAAGCCGCCAAACTGATCCGCTCCGACCAGGAGCCGCTGATCCAGCTGCTCGAAGCGCAAGCCTCGCTGCTCGAAGGCGACCATGAGGGCGCGCGCGAAAAATTCGAGGCCATGCTCGACGACCCCGAAATGCGGCTGCTTGGCCTGCGCGGGCTCTATCTCGAAGCCGAACGGCTCGGCGACCGCAACGCGGCGCGTCACTATGCCGGCCGCGCCGCTTCCGTCGCACCGCAACTGGCTTGGGCCGCCGAATCGACGCTGGAAGATCTGACCGGGCGCGGCGACTGGGACGGCGCGCTGAAGCTGGTGGAGGCGCAGAAGTCGACCAGGCAGATCGAACGCGACGCCGCCAATCGCCGCCGCGCTGTGCTGTTGACCGCCAAGGCGCAGGCGCTGACCGACAGCGACCCCAATGCAGCCAAGGCAGCGGCACTCGAGGCAAACAAGCTCGCGCCCGATTTCGCGCCGGCCGCGGTTGCAGCCGCCAATCTTCTGTTCAAACAGAACGATGTGCGCAAAGGCTCGAAGATCCTTGAGGCAGCCTGGAAGGCGGAGCCGCATCCCGAGATCGCCGAGCTCTACACCCATGCAAGGCCGGGAGATGCCGTGGTCGATCGTCTCAACCGGGCGAAGAAGCTGCAGGAGCTGAAGCGCAACAATGCCGAATCGTCGATGACGGTGGCGCGCGCCGCGCTCGATGCGCAGGATTTTTCCACCGCCCGCCGCGAGGCGGAAGCCGCGATCCGCATGGATCGCCGGGAAGGCGCTTACCTGCTGCTGGCCGATATCGAGGAGGCAGAGACCGGCGACCAGGGCAAGATCAGGCAATTGCTGTCCAAGGCGGTCAGGGCGCCGCGCGATCCGGCCTGGGTCGCCGACGGCGTCGTCTCCGAACGCTGGGCGCCGGTATCGCCGGTCAGCGGCAAGCTCGATGCTTTCGCCTGGCGCGCGCCGATGGAGCGGCTGGGCCAGCTCATCGACAGCCATGAAGACGAAGCCGATGTGCCGGTGCTTGCGGCACCTGCCAAACCGGCAAAGGAAGCCGAAGTGATCGATCATCCGGCCATCGCCAGGACGAGCAGCGAGGCGCCGATCGAGCCGAAGCCCGCTGTGGGCGATGACCAGGTCACGCCGGTCACCGCCGCCGCTTTCGCCGCAATACCAAACGACGCCGAACCCGTCGAACCTGCCGAGGAACTGGCGCGGCTGCCCGACGACCCCGGCGTCGACCCCGATGACGAAGCGGAGAAGTCACCGCGCCGCTTCCGCCTGTTTTGATCCCTGAAGCATGATCCCAAAAAGTGGATACCGGTTTTTGGAAAAGATCATGCTCCAATAATGTGAAGTGAGCACCATGTTCGAACGCGTCCTGGCCTTTCTGAAAGACCTGCCCTCCGGGGCTGGGGCTCGCGCCAATGCGGACGATCCGCGCGTTGCGGCGTCGGCTTTGCTCTATCATGTGATGAATGCCGACGGCGTGCGCCAGGATGTCGAGTGGGAGCGGTTCAAGCAGGTGCTGGCGCAGAGCTATTCGATCAGCGGCGACGAGCTCGATGCACTGGCTGCCGCCGGCGAGCGCGCCGACAATGAGGCGATCGACCTCTATGCCTTCACCAGCGTCTTGAAGCGCCATCTCGACGCCGAGGCGCGCAAGGCTTTCATCGGCCTGATGTGGGAAATCGTCTATGCCGACGGCGAACTGCATGAACTGGAGGACAACACCGTCTGGCGCGTTGCCGAACTGATCGGCGTCGAGCGCCAGGATCGCGTCGAGGCGCGCCGCAAGGCGGCGGCCGCCGCGCCCGACGCCAGCGGAACGTCGAGCGACGAATAGGATTCCGCCTTTCCATGCCGCCCAGACCGAGCTCGAAACCAAAAGTCCTGATCGTGCTGCATCAGGAGACTTCGAGCCCCGGCCGGGTTGGCCACATGCTGCTCGAGGAAGGTTTCGACCTCGACATCCGCCGGCCGCCTCTCGGCGACAGCCTGCCGGAGACGCTGGAGGGACACGCCGGCGCCGTGGTGTTCGGCGGGCCGATGAGCGCCAATGACGAAGATGAGTTCGTCCGCCGCGAGACCAACTGGCTCAATGTTCCGCTAAAGGAGAACCGGCCCTTCCTCGGCATCTGCCTTGGCGCGCAGATGCTGGCCAATCATCTCGGCGGCAAGGTCGAGGGGCATGGCGAGGGGCTGGTCGAGATCGGCTGGTATCCGCTGAAGCCGACCGAAGCCGGCAAGAAGCTGCTGCCTTGGCCCGACATGGTCTACCAGTTTCACCGCGAAGGCTTTTCGCTGCCCAGGGATGCGACGCTGCTGGCGACGGCGGAAACCTACCCCAACCAGGCTTTTCGCTATGGCGACAATGCCTGGGGCATCCAGTTCCATGGCGAACTGACCCGGTTGATGATGCAGCGCTGGGTGGTGCGCGGCGCGCACCGTTTCGAATTGCCCGGCGCGCAGCCCGGCCGCGACCATCTCGGCGGCCGGCTGATCTGGGATATGCACCTCAAGCGCTGGCTGAGCGAATTTTTGAGCCTGATCTTCGGCAAGCCTACTGAGGGATAGAGCAAAATCCAACTACTCTGAACGGCCGAGCTTGCCCAAAGACGACTTACCTCTGGGAGGCGTGTACCATGGATCCGGGACCTTAGCCCGTTCCCGCAGATTTGGATTGCGCCCCAAACACTCCGATGGATCGAAAAACTCCGTGGCGCATTTAAGCTTCGGCTAATAACGGCCCCAGGAGAGAACCAATGAAGAAGACGCTGCTCATTTTGAGCCTACTCATTCCGCTCGCGGCATGCTCCCGCACCGAACAAGGCGCTGCCGTCGGTGGTTTGGGTGGCGCAGCTGTAGGCGCAGCAGTGGCCGGCGACCCGGTAAAAGGGGCGGTTGTTGGCGGGGCGGTCGGAGCGCTGGCCGGGGCGGTCATCGGGCACGCCAGCGAAGCCGGCCAGTGCAGATATCGCGGTCGGAACGGTCGAGTTTACGTTGCTCAGTGCCCGGACGGCTACTGATCTCAAAGACGCGTGATCTCTTTCGATCACGCGTCTTTTCGGGGTAGGATAACTGAATGGCATATAACAGCAAAAGACTGCGGGCTTTCTGGTTCGCCGTTGTCAGCGCTGTCGCGATAAACGCCGAACTTTCGACCGCGGCCTTGGCCGCACCTGTAGAAGCGAAGACGATTGCCGATCACTTCTCATCGGTAAAGTCCATGTCCGGGGACTTTGTCCAGTCGGGCCCAAGAGCGGAAAGGACCAAAGGGAAATTTTTCCTCCAGCGGCCGGGCAAGATCCGGTTCAACTATGCAGGCCAATCAGGGGTCAGCGTAATTGCAGATGGAAAATCCTTGGTGGTCTATAACAAGAAGCTCAAGACATCGCGGCTTTATGCTCTCTCGAAGACGCCGCTCAAGCTGCTCCTCGACAATCAGGTCAACTTTTCCGGCAATCGCCTCAAAAGTATCAAGGACGATGGCGCCCAGGTGATCATCAGGCTGGCCGACAAGTCGGCCTTCGGCAATTCGAATATCACTATGGTGTTTGACAGGGAATCGCTCGATCTAACAGATGGACCCTGACTGACGAGAGGGGCCTTACCTCGACAGTCACCATATCCAACGTGAAGCAGGGCGTTCGCGCTCCTGCGGGCACCTTCACTATCGACTATGCCGCAAACCGTGAATTCAACACCAAAACGAAATAGTCGGCAGCGCCACGAACTGCCCGTGTAACACTACTCGGCGGCCGTCTCCGACGGCACCTCTGCCGGTGCCGAAGGCTCGGCCTCGGCATGCGGCTTGCGCCGTGAAAACAGCGACCTTAGCGTGACGTAGAACACCGGCGTCAGGAACAGGCCGACGAAGGTGACGCCGAGCATGCCGGAGAACACCGCGGTGCCGAGCGACTGGCGCATTTCCGCGCCCGGGCCTGTCGCGATCATCAGCGGCACGACGCCGAGGATGAACGAGAAGGCGGTCATCAGGATCGGCCGCAGCCTGAGCCGGCAGGCTTCGACGGCAGCCTCGGCGGCCGACAGGCCGCGTTCCTGCGCCTGCCGCGCGAATTCGACGATGAGGATCGCGTTCTTGGCGGCAAGTCCGATCAGCACGATGAGGCCGATTTGCACGAGGATGTTGTTGTCCAGCCCTCGGAACGACACGCCGAGCAACGCCGCGAGCACGCCGAGCGGCACCACCAGCACGATGGCGAACGGCAGCACCCAGCTTTCATATTGCGCCGCCAGCGCCAGGAACACGAACAGCACCGACAGTCCGAAGATATAGACAGCGGCATTGCCGGTGTTGCGCTCCTGATAGGCGAGTTCGGTCCATTCGTAGGAGGTACCGGCCGGCAACGTCTGTGCCGTGATCGCTTCCATCTTGGCAAGCGCATCGCCGGTGGAAACACCGGGCGCGGCGTTGCCCTGCAGCGGCACGGAGACGTACATGTTGTAGCGCTGGACCAGCGCCGGGCCGGTGACGTCGCGGATCTCGATCAACGTGCCCAGCGGAACCAGCGCGCCGGTCGCCGAGCGCACCTTCAGTTTCAAGATGTCGGCGCGATCGAGGCGGAACGCCTGGTCGGCCTGCGCGCGCACCTGGTAGACGCGCCCGAAAGCGTTGAAGTCGTTGACGTAGGCGGTGCCCAGATTGATCGACAGCGTCTCGAAGATGTTGGGGATCGGCACGTTCAGGATGCGCGCCTTGTCGCGATCGATCGCCAGGAAGAATTGCGGGCTGGACGCGGAGAAGGTGGTGAACACGCCGGTCAGCCCCGCCGTCTTGTTGGCCTTGCCGGCAATTTCATAGGCAAGCGCCAGGATCTGCCGCATGTCGGCGCTGTTGCGCTCCTGGATCTGCAGCTTGAAGCCGCCGGCATTGCCGACGCCGCGGATCGGCGGCGGCGGCAGTGCGATAATGAAGGCTTCCTTGATGCTTTGCAGGCTGCCGAACAAATTGCCGATGACCTGGGTCGCGGACTGGCCGGCTTCCAGTCGCTCGTCAAACGGCTTGAACCTGGCGAAGATCACGCCCGCGTTGCTGGCATTGGTAAAGGTGGCACCGGAGAAGCCGGCGAAGGCGACCGCGTAGTCGACGCCCGGCGTTTTCTGGATGATCTGCGACGCCTGCTGGATGACGGCATCGGTCCGCGATAGCGAGGCGCCGTCCGGCAACTGGACGACGACGATCGCATACCCCTGGTCGAGCGACGGAATGAAACCGCGCGGCACCGTCTGAACCATATAGACCGTGGCGTAGATGAGGGCCGCGAAAACGGCCAGCGTGGCGGCCATCGCTATCCGCGAGCCGACCAGCACGCGCACGATGCTCGAATACCAATGGGCGACCTTGTCGAAGCCGCCATTGAAGCCGTCGGCGAGCGCCCGTCCGAACCGCGCCAGGAAAAAGCGCGGCGGCGCCGCAGCAGTGTGGTGCGGCTTGAACAGCAGCGCGGCCAAGGCCGGCGAGAGCGTCAGCGAATTGAATGCCGAGATCGCCGTCGACACCGCGATGGTGATCGCAAACTGCAGGTAGAACTGCCCGGAAATGCCGGGAATGAAGGCTGTCGGCACGAACACCGCTATCAGCACCAGCGAGATCGCGATGACCGCCGTTCCGACTTCGTCCATGGTCAGATGCGACGCCGGATTGGGCGCCAACCCCCTGGCGATATTTCGCTCGACGTTCTCGACCACGACGATCGCATCGTCGACGACGATGCCGATGGCCAGAACGAGGCCGAACAGCGTCAGCATGTTGAGGGAGAAGCCGGCGGCGTAAAGCACCGCCAGCGTGCCGATCAGCGACACCGGGATGGCCACGATCGGCACGATCGCCATGCGCCACGATTGCAGGAAGACGATGATGACGATGATGACCAGCACCATCGCCTCGAGGATCGTCTTGTAGACCTCCTGGATCGACTCGGCGACGAACTCGGTCGGATTGTAGACGATGTCGTAGCTCAATCCCTTCGGGAAGTCCTGGGAAAGCTCCTTCATCTTGTCCTGGATCTCCGCGGCTGCGGCGAGCGCATTGGTGCCTGGCCGCTGGAAGATGGCGAGCGCCACCGCCGGTTTGCCGTTGAGATAGGAGTTGGTGACGTAATCCTTGGCGCCGAGCTCGATGCGCGCCACGTCCTGCAGCTGGATCAGGCGGCCGTCTTCGGCCGATTTGACGATCACGTATCGGAAGTCCCGTGCGTCGTTGAAGCGGCCTTGCGTGGTGACCGTGTACTGGAACGCCGTGCCGGTATTGGTCGGCGGCGCGCCGATGGAGCCGCCCGACACCTGGACGTTCTGGTCGCGCAGCGCCTGCACCACATCGCCCGAGGTCATCCCCAGGGCGGACAGTTTTTCCGGATCGAGCCAGATGCGCAGCGAATATTCGCGTTCGCCGAAGATGATGAGGTCGCCGACGCCGTCCAACCTGAGCAGTATGTCGCGCACCCGCGAGCGGGCGTAGTTCGAGACGTAGAGCTGGTCGTAGGTATTGTCGGGCGACAGCATGTGCACGACCATCATCAGGTCGGGCGAGCTCTTGATGGTGGTGATGCCGAGGCGGCGGACTTCTTCGGGCAGGCGCGGCTCGGCGACCGACACGCGGTTCTGTACCAGCACCTGCGCCTGGTCGAGATCGGTGCCTAGCTTGAAGGTGATGGTCAGCGCCATCGCCCCGTCGCCGGACGAATAGGACGACATGTAAAGCATGCCCTCGACGCCGTTGATCTCCTGCTCGATCGGCGTTGCCACCGTCGCTGCGACCGTCTCGGCGTCGGCGCCCGGGTACTGGGCGCGAACGACGATGGTCGGCGGCGCGATCTCGGGATATTGCGCGATCGGCAGCTGGGTATAAGCAATCCCGCCGAGGATCAGGAGGACGATCGAAACGACCGATGCGAAGATCGGACGGTCGACGAAGAAATGGGCGAACCTCATTGCTGCAACCCGGCGGTCTCGACCTTGGGCGGCAACGTCACCATCTCGACTTTCACCTTGGTGCCGGGCCTGGCGTGCATCAGCCCGTTGACGATGATCGTCTCGTCGCCGGTCAGGCCCGCGCGGATCACCCGGTAGCCGTCGAGAAGCGGGCCGGTGCGCACGGGCTTCGCCGACACCATCCCGGCCTCATCCACCAGGTACACGATGCGGCGATCCTGATCGGCGCCGACCGCCTCGTCGGGCACCAGGACGCCGCTATGCGGCAGCGACCCCGGCACGTTGATGCGCCCGAACATGCCTGGCTGGAGAACGCCGTCGGCGTTGGCAAACCTTGCACGCACCCGCATGGTGCCGGTCGCGTTGTCGATCCGGTTCTCGGCAAAATCGAGCTTGCCCTTGAATACCGCCTCCGCGCGGTCGGCGACGCGAACCACCACCTCGAGCCCGCCGGCGCCTTCCTGCATGCTGCCGCCGCGCTCCTTCGCGTCGCGGGCGTAGCTGAAATACAGGCGCTCATCGACGTCGAAATAGAAGTCGATCGGATCGCGCGTGACGATAGTCGTCAGCAAGGTGGAATCCGGCTGCACGAGGTTGCCGACCGACACCAGCCGGCGGTCGATGCGGCCGGACAAGGGCGCCTTGATCTCGGTGAACTCCAGGTTCAGGTTGGCCGTCGTCAGCGCAGCCGTCGCGCCTTGCATCTGCGCCTGCGCCGAAAGGTATTCCCGCCGGCGGTCGTCGACCGTCGCGGCCGAGATATTGCCGGTCTTGGCGAGCTCATCGGCGCGATCCAGCTGCATCTTGGAGAATTCGAGCAGGGACTTGGCGACGTCCACTTGCGACTTGGCGGCATCGTAGGCCGCCTGGTACGGACGCTGGTCGATGGTGAAGAGCAGGTCGCCCTTGTTGACCAGTGCGCCGTCCTGGAAGCTGATCTTGTCCAGATAGCCGCTGACGCGCGAACGGATGGCGACCTCGTCGACGGCTTCGAAGCGCCCGACGAACTCGTCGTCTTCGACGATTTCACGTACCACCGGCTTGGCCGCCGTCACCACCGGCAGTTGCTGGTCCTGCGCAAACGCATTGCTGCTGAAAGCCATGCCGAGCAGGAATGCCACTGGGACGGCTGCGCGGGCCAGCCAGCCGGCCGATCGGCTGGGTCGCCCGCTTGCGTCGCGATGCGATTGCCGATTCCCTGAAGTGTCCATTTGCGTCCCCGCTCGCTGGACCCGGAGGTCGGGTGGTTCTCTTCTATATTTAAGGTTTCTCGTCGAGACCAGAGCACTGCAGTATTGTGCATGGCAACATGATCATTTTCCATATGGGTTGAAATGTCCACCCTGTGGCTGCCCCGCCATCTGGCTAGTTCGCCCAGAACCGGCCCGTCCGCTTCCGGCCCATCTCAGCCGTCATCGGCGCACGCTGATTTGGACCGGATCCAGCGGCTTACTCGATCAGTTGCGGCTGTTGAGATGCCGCACCCTTCGCAGTTGCGGAAACAGCACCGCCCACAGTCCGGCGACGGCAATCGCACCGACGCCGCCGATCACCACCGCCGGCACGGTGCCGATCAGCGCCGCCATGGTGCCGGCGCGGAACTCGCCGACTTCGTTGGAGGCGCCGACGAAGACCTGGTTGACGGCGTTGACGCGGCCGCGCACCTCGTCGGGTGTCCACAGCTGGATCAGCGTCTCCCTGATATAGACGCTGAACATGTCGGTTGCGCCGAGGCCGGCAAGGGCCAGGATCGACAGCCAGGTGATGGTCGAGACGCCGAACAGCACGGTGAAGGCGCCGAACCCAGCGACGAAGCCGAGCATGATCTTGCCGGCATTGTCGCGCAGCGGATGCCCGGCAAGCCAGACCGCGACACAGATGGCGCCGATGCCGGGCGCCGAGCGCAGCAGGCCGAGTCCCCACGGGCCGAGTTCCAGAATATCGCGGGCATAGACCGGCAGCAGCGCCGAGGCACCGGACAGAAGCACGGCGAAGAGGTCGAGCGAGATGGCGCCCAGGACGATCTTCTCGCTCCAGATGTATCGGAAGCCGGCAAACAGCGTCTCCATCGTCGGCTTGTCGGTGGCGCTCTGCTGGGCCGGTTTCGGAATGGTGAAGATCAGCAGACCGGCCACCAGCATCAGCACGGAGGCAACGGCGTAAGCGGCTTCGGCCGAGACGCCATAGAGCAGGCCGCCGGCGACCGGGCCGACAATGGTCGCCGTTTGCCAGGCGGACGAGTTCCAGGCGATCGCATTGCCGAAATCTTCCGGCGGAACAAGGTTGGCGAACAGCGACGACGAGGCCGGCCCATAAAAAGCGCGCGCCAGGCCGAACATAGCCAGCACGATGAAGATCGGCAGCGGGCTGACGAGACCGCGCAGCGTGAAGTACAACAGGACAAGCGCACAACCTGCCTCGACTACCGTCGCCAGCGCCATGATCAGGCGGCGGCCGAAACGGTCGGCGACAACGCCGGTGACCAGCACCAGCAGCAGCGACGGCAGGAACTGGACGATGCCGACAATGCCGAGATCGAAGGGATCGCGCGTCAGATCATAGATCTGCCAGCCGACGGCGACGGACACGATCATGGTGGCGAAGGTGGTCAGGAAACGCGCCGCCCAATAGCTCAGGAAGGAGCGATGGCGGAAGGCGGCGTAACGCCGGTCAGGCGGTGTATGGGAATGGGACGTCATGGATACAGGCCCCGTTGCTTGCATTGGCCGGCGGGGCACTTCCCGGAAATGGGCGCTGTTCCGGCCAATGAAACTTATCAAAGTTCGGGGCGCGTATGCGTGAAAATCGGGCCTGGATCAAGCGGTTTTCCAGCCGCTCGCCCGATTGCACGCGGACGTTACTGCCTCAGCGCGGCGGTGATGGCGTCGAGGCCGCCCTGTAATTCCGCCTCTTTCGGCCAGCCGAAACCGACGCGGAAGAAGCGCTTGGGCATATCGAACCAGTGGCCGGGACCGACATAGGCGCCGTGGTTTTCCAAGAGATTGACGTAGAAACGGTCGAGGTCGAAGTCTGGACTGACATTGAGCCTTGGAAATCCGACGACGCCGCCTTGTGGCCGCACCCAGTCGACCAGCGGCTCGCGGTCGATCCAGGCTTGCACGATGTCGCGGCGTTTCGCCATCTCGGGCAGCAGCGCGGCCAAGAAAGCGTCGCGGCGCTCCAGCATGCCGCGCGCAATTCCTTCGTCGATCACGCTGCCGCAAATGCCGATCTGCTCCTTGGCGGCGAGGAAGCGCTCCTGCAGTTCAGCATCGCTGGTGATCAGCCAGCCAATGCGGATGCCGGGAATGCCGAAGGCTTTCGACAGCGACGAGACACTGATCGCCTTGGGGCTGAGAGAAGCCGCCGCCGGCAGGCGCTGTCCATAGGAGAGGTCGCGATAGGTCTCGTCGACCAGCAGATGGCAGCCGCTCGCTTCGGCCAGCGCAATCAGCGCGTCGAGATCGGCCCGGCCCATCATCGTGCCGGTCGGGTTGTGCGGGCAGGTGACGCTGATCAGCTTGGTGTTCGGTTGCATGCTGGCGGCGACGCGGCCGAAATCGATGGCAAAGCCTGCGTCGAAATCGAGATCGACATAGGAGATGGCGCAGCCGATCGCCTTGGGGGTCTCGATGTTGGTGGCGTAGTTCGGCCGGACGACGACAAGATGGTCGCGCTCCGACAGAAGCGAGGTCGAAATGATGAAGAGCGCGCCCGCCGCACCGGCGGTCACCAGAACATCGTCAAGCGAAATGCCTTTGTCCTGCGCCGCGATCAGCGCCCGCAACTCCTTGTCGCCGCGATGCTCGCCGTAGAACAGCGTGAGATCCGGCAGCGACAGGCCAATGTCGGAGAGTTTCTGATCGGCGATCGAGCTTTCGGAGAGATTGAACCGAATGCGATCGTAGCCGTATTCCTCCGGCGCCTCTTTCTCGATCACCATTCTGGCGTAGTTCATGGCTGCTCCCCCAAAGCAATCTCTGCGGTGTATCCAAGCCACAAAAGCACGAAGCCTGCCAAGGCTCATTCGCCGGCAGGCTTCTGTTCCAGTCGTCCAAACGATTGGCTCAGCGCCGAGGCGCTGATCCGACTCAGGCCGGAACTTTGGCCTTCCGACCCTTGGCTTTCGCCGGCGCGGCCACTGCAGCCTTGCGGCCGAGGCCGATCGACTTGGCCAGCTCGGAGCGCGACGCCGCGTAGTTGGGGGCGACCATCGGATAGTCGGCCGGCAGGCCCCATTTGGTACGATAGGCTTCCGGCGTCAGGTTGAAATGGACGCCGAGATGGCGCTTCAGCGATTTGAATTTTTTGCCGTCCTCGAGGCAGATGATGTAGTCCGGCGTCACCGACCGCTTGGGATTGACGGCCGGGATCTGCGGCGCCGCCACTGGGGCCGGCGGCTGGCTGAGCCCGCCGATCGACGCCGCAACGCTGGCGATGAGATCGCTCAGGCCGGCAACGGGCAAGCGGTTCTTCTCGACGTAAGCGGACACGATATGGGCGGTAAGCTCGAGCAGGTCGATGTCCTTGTCAGAGTCGTTGCTGTCGTCGGCCAATTTATCTCTCCGTCGCTAGGGGGGTGGCGGAAACTCCCAGAGTGGTCCCAGCGGAGCCGGAAATCCGCTCTAGTCATTTGTCTTGCCGCATATGTGCGGTTGCGCCAGATGATTCCATCCGGCGCCACCGATCTAATCGCCAAATCTGCGTAACGCAATGACTTCGTATCGCGCCACACGTCATTTTGAACAACTATACTGAATTTTAATACTATCAGACGATGAGCGCCTTGTCGCGCCATAGTCGAAAACCGCCCTCGAAAGCGCGCGTATTGTCGCCGCGCCTGGATGTGGCGGGCAATTCATCCAGTCTGTCGACATTGCCGCCGCCGATCACGACATAATCCGGCTGCAGCGCCGCACGCAGCCGCCCGACGACGTCGAAAACGTATTTGCGCCATTTCTTCTTGCCGTATTTCTCCAGGCCGCGCTCGCCGACATAATCTTCGAAACTGCCGCCCTTGCGGTACGGCAGATGCGCCAGTTCCATCGGCTGGCCGACATTGTTGAGGATCATCGCCGCGCCCAGGCCGGTGCCGAGGCCGAGGAACAGCATGCGCCCGCCATCGTAGCTGCCGATCGCCTGCAGCAGCGCGTCGTTGACGACCTTGACCGGCTTGCCGAAGGCGGCGGCAAAATCGTAGCCGTCCCAGCCCTTGCCGAGATTGGCGGGATCGAGCGAAGGCCTGTTGTGCCTGACCGGGCCGGGATAGCCCATCGAGATCACGTCATAGGGCAGCCCTTCGGCCAGCGTCTTCACCGTGGCGACCATCTGCTGCGGCGTCAGATCCGGTCCGGAATCGGCCCGGCGCATCTCGCCGCCTGCGCTGGTGAGGATTTTTACGTGCGAGCCGCCGACATCGATCGTCAGCACGATCGGTTCCGCCTTGGCCTTCGCGGGCCTGGCTGCCTTGGCCATGTCGTTTCCTCCGCTCACTTGGCGCGTTCCCCGTTTCAGGGAAACGGGGGAATGCTCCAACTCTTTGTTTTTACGCAATTCCGGACGGAAAAACCGCTCGCACTTTCCTGGAATTGCTCAAGTCGGATTGATCCAGCCGTTGGGCGGCCCGAAGCTGGCCATGGCGTCGGCAGGCCCCCAGGTCTTCGGCTCATACATATGCGGCGGCGTGGTGTCGCCCAGCACCGGGCCGACAATGCGCCAGGCAAGCTCGCTGGCATCCTGGCGGGTGAACAATTGGCCATTGCCGTTCATGGCATCGCCGATCAGCCGCTCATAGGGCGGCATGTCGCCCTTCGAATCGTCGAGCGCGGTGAGCTCGACCTGCTCGCCGACCATATCGTCGCCGGGCGCCTTGCGTTGCGCGCCGATCGAGATCGCCACCTGCGGGTCGATGCGGAAGCGCACGTAATTTGCGTCGCTGGGCTTGATCGGATCGAAGACGTCGAGCGGCGGCCGCTTCAGCCGCACGATCACTTCGGTCACATGCACCGGCATGTTCTTGCCGGTGCGGATGAAGAACGGCACGTCCTGCCAGCGCCAGGTGTCGACCATGAAGCGCACGGCAGCAAAGGTTTCGACCGGCGAGTTCGGCTTCACGCCGGGTTCAGCGAGGTAGCCGGTGAACTGGCCGCGCACGACGTCGTCCTTGGTCAGCGTGCGGATGGCGCGCAGCACCTGCACCTTCTCGTCGATCAGATCGTCGGCCGAGCGGCCGACCGGCGGTTCCATGGCGAGCAGCAAAAGGATGTTGAGCAGATGGTTCTCGATCACATCGCGGATAGCGCCGACATCGTCATAGAATTTGCCACGGCCTTCGACGCCGAAGTCCTCGGCCATGGTGATCTGTACGCTTTCGACGAAGTTGCGGTTCCAGATCGGCTCGAGAAAGGAATTGGCAAAGCGGAAATAGAGCAGGTTCTGGATCGCCTCCTTGCCGAGATAGTGGTCGATGCGGAAGATCGACTGCTCTTCGAACACCAGATGCAGCACGCGGTTCAGCCAGCGCGCCGATTGGAGATCGTGGCCGAACGGCTTTTCCACCATCAGCCGCGCGCCATGCGCGGTACCGGATTGCTCCAGCCCCTGGACAACGGTCTCGAACATGGTCGGCGGCACCGCCATATAGTGCAGCGGCCGCTGCGCCGAGCCGAGCGCCGTCTTCAGCTTCTCGAAGGTCGCGCCGTCGCGGTAGTCGCCGCTGACATAGCGCAGCAGACTGGCGAATTTGGCGAAGATCTTTTCGTCGATCTTGCCGACAGCGTTGACGATGCCGTCGCGGGCCCGCGCCTGCAATTGGTTGATGTCCCATGCATCGAAGGCGACGCCGATCACCGGCTCGGTCAGCGTCCCCTTGGCTACCATCTGGTAGAGGGCCGGAAATATCTTCTTGTGGGCAAGGTCGCCGGTTGCTCCGAAGAGCACCAGCGTGTCGGACCGTTCCGGGCTCATCTTGCGCGTCTCCCCTGCGGCCTTCACTTGCCGGCCTTCGGCTTTTCGACATGGCCGCCAAAGGCATAGCGCATGGCCGACAGCAGCTTGTCGGCGAATTCGGATTCGCCCTGCGAGGAGAAGCGGTCGAACAAAGCCGAGGACAGAACCGGCGCCGGCACGCCGGTGTCGATCGCCGCCTTCAGCGTCCAGCGGCCTTCACCGGAATCGGAGACGCGGCCGCCGAACTGGGCCAATGCCGGGTCGCTCTTCAGAGCGCCGGCGGTGAGGTCGAGCAGCCAGGAGCCGATCACACTGCCATGGCGCCAGACCTCGGCCACCTGCGGCAGGTCGATGTCGAACTGATAGTATTGCGGGTTTTCCAAAGGGCTGGTCTCGGCGTCGGCAGTGCGCTGTCTTTTGCCGGCATTGGCCGATTTCAGGATGTTCATGCCTTCGGCGTAGGCGGCCATGACGCCATATTCGATGCCGTTGTGGATCATCTTGACGAAATGGCCGGCGCCGCTCGGTCCGCAATGCAGGTAGCCAAAGGGTGCGGTCCCGCCCGCCTTGTCGGGCGTGGCGCCGGCATCGGCGCCGGGCGCCAGCGTGGCGAAGATCGGATCGAGGTGTTTGACCGCCGTATCGGGGCCGCCGATCATCAGGCAGTAGCCGCGCTCGAAGCCCCAAACGCCGCCGCTGGTGCCGACATCGACATAGTGCAGGCCCTTGGCCGCAAGCTCGGCCGCCTGGTCGACAGCGTCGTGATAATAGGAATTGCCGCCGTCGATAATGATGTCGCCGGGCTCCATCAATGCTGCCACCTGGTCGGCGATCTTGCCGGTGATCGCCGCCGGCAGCATCAGCCAGGCGCTGCGCGGCTTGGAAAGCTTGCCGACGAACTCCTCCATCGATGCGGCGCCGATGGCGCCATCGGCAACCAGGGCGGCAACGCTTGCCGGGTTGATGTCGTAGACGACGCATTGATGGCCGTCGCGCATCAGGCGGCGCACCATGTTGGCGCCCATCCTGCCCAGTCCCATCATTCCGATCTGCATGGTGTTGTCCTAGTCGCTTGAGGAAAGAAATTGCTGGCGAGTTAGTTCTCAATGCCGACGGTGAAGTCGACATTCTCCCAACGGTCGCCGTCGGGCCAGAAAAAAGTGAAGACGATCGTATTACCTCGCGGAATATCGGTCACCGGCAGATCCGCCATATGGACGCCAAAGACATTCACGGACGTGTTGATTTCATGGCTGGTCTGCCACTGGTCGCCGCTCCAGCGGATCAGTGCCGGCTGCAGCAGTTCAACCCGCAGCGTCTTGCCGGCTTCCATGGTGCGCAGCCTGTTGTTGAAGCGCCATATCCTCAGCGGCGAGCCGGTCTTGTCCCTGACATAGCGCTTGACGCCTTGCGGCGGCATGTCGAAGATGGCGCCGTCGCGGAGCGAGCGCAACAGCTTGATGTGTTCCGAATGCGCCCAGACCAGCGGCATGGCGCTGCCCGACGGCTTGCCCAGCCACAATTCGCGCTCCGGTATGTCGGCGCCGTCCCAGACCTGTTCCGGCAGCAGACCGCCCACACCAGCCGAAGCCTCGAATGTCCTGAGCAGGCTTGCCGCCCTGTCCTTGTTACCGGCGGCCAGCTCGTAGTGGGCGCGTTCGCCGGCCAGCAACGGCCAGGGTCGGCCCTGGCCGTTGCCGTCGAAGGGGGCGCCGTCGGCGTGTTCGCCATACCCGTCGCTGGTGTAGCGGTACCATAGAGGCCCTTGCGGCAGGTCGCAGCGCAGTTGCGCGTCGATGATCTTGACCGTGCCGACGATGCGCGGATCGTCCGCGGCCCTGAGGCCGAAGCGGACCAGCGCCAGCGCGTCCGGGCTGACAATCGCTTCGGCCGGCTTGTCGGTATCGCCCGGCGGACGGTTCTTGATCGGTACGAAGCCGTCCTTCGGCGATGCGGCGCCTGAAGCGTCGGCCGGTGCGATGCGGATGTAGTACCCGTCGACGCCAGCCTCGTGGCACTCCGGTGTGCCGCTGACATAGGTCCAGCGCTCGATCTGGTCGTTCCAGCAATCTGCGACCTCGCGCAAATAGTTAGCCGGCTCCGGTTTTCCGTCAACGTCGAACAGATCGGCGGCGCCAAGCAGTGCCGATATTTCGACGGCGAGCGTGAATGGGCTGTAGCCGGCATCCTCTTCCCAGCGGTCCTGCCCGGTGACGGGACCATTGCGCACGACATAGGACGCTGCTTTCTCGACCATCGGCATGAAGGCGGCGAGCTTTGCGCGCGGCAGGTGGCCGGCGCGGTGCAGCGCATCGGCAAGCAGCAGCGGGAAGGCGCATTCGTCCATCTGGATGCCCGGCCAATAGAGCGAGCCGTCGAGCCACACATTTTGTGGCCAGTGGCCGTCCGGCTGCTGGATGGAACGGAGATAGGCGAGGATCTCAAGCGCCTGCGCCGGATCGCCGGCGGCGAGGAAGCCGCCCGCAGTTTCTACGAGGTCGCGCGGCCAGACCAGATGATATCCGCCAAGGTCGTCGTCGCCCTTGCTGAACCCCCAGGGGATCGACAGGCTGGCGACGGCCGCACCGGGCCTCGCCAGCGACAGGTGCGTCGCCAGCACCGCTGTGCTGACGCGGTAGGTGTTGAGGCCGGATGCATCATGGTGGTCGAGCGGCGTCAGGCCTGCCTGCCATTTCCGCCATTTCGCGACATAGGCCTTTGCCGCCGGCTCAAAACCGCGTTTCAGGCTGGCGGCGGCGTTTTCGGCCGCTTCATCCGGCGTCGCCCCAAACCCAAGCGCAAGCAAGGCTTCGCTGTTGGCTAAAGAAAAGCCGATCTCGCCGGTCAGCGCGACATTGCCGTCCTCCGCGCTTCGGCAGGTCGGATCGAGCCGGCCGGCGCGGCTGAGTTGCTGCCAGCCGTCGGAAAAGCCTGCATAGCCGGCCGAGCAGTCGCCCCAGGGCAGCGAGGAGGCAAGCGCCAAGCAGGCGCCGTGCCCGGACGCAAACAGCATCGGCTTGCCCTTGTGCTCGCCGATCCAGGCGGTGTTGCCCATGCCGGCATTGACCAGATGCGGCGCCAGCAGGGCGTAGACGCGGTAGTCCGTGGCCACGCCCTCGAGTGCCGTGAAGCTGATTTCCTGCAGCAGGGCCGGGCGCGCCGGATCCGCCAGGATGCGCTTTTCGATCCGGTAACGCGCCGTCGCGTTGACCAGCCGGTAGGCGGGCACGCCTTCCTCGAACGGCTCGATGGCATGCGTGGCGTCGCGCTTCTCCTCGGAAAACCAGCCGCCGGGACCGGTGACCAGCAGTCCCATGTCGCGCGTGCAGGCGCTGTCGAGACCAGGATAGTAGACTTCATTGACGATGCCATGGCTGAGCGTGAACCAGACGCGGCTCGCCGGCGAAAGCGCGGCACCTACGCCGCTCTTGGCGCTTGACGTCCAGCGCGCCGGAATTCCGGGCGGGCCCATTCTTTTGGGTGCACTGGGGGAAGGGTCGGCGGCGTCGCTGCCATGCATGGTCTCCTGGCCCTTCCCTAGACCAGCAGGCGAAGGCTTTTCAACCGCCGCACCTGAAGTTGATCGCCAAGGTGTAACCGATCGCAGTTGACAAGCGAGCTCATCTGCATTTGTCTGACAATAGATAAAAAACAGGCAGCCAACGCCAAAACCATCAGCAACAGTCGGCGGGGCCGACAATCCATGGGAGGATTATGACATGAAGAAACTGCTCGTCCTGAGCGCTCTGGCGGCGATGCTCGCCTCGGGCACGGCGCTTGCCGACACCAGCGGCAAGAAGATCGCCTTCTCCAACAATTACGCCGGCAATTCGTGGCGTCAGGCGATGCTCGACAGCTACGGCATCGTCACCAAGAAGGCGGTTGAGGATAAGATCGTCGGCGCCGCCGACATCTTCACCACCGCCGACAAGGAAGTGCCGACCCAGGCTGCCCAGGTGCAGAACCTGATCCTGCAGGGTTATGACGCCATCGTCATCAATGCCGCATCGCCGGATGCGCTGAACGGCGCCATCAAGCAGGCCTGCGATGCCGGCATCGTCGTCGTCTCCTTCGACGGGACCGTCACCGAACCTTGCGCCTACCGCGTCGTCGTCGACTTCAAGGACATGGGCAAGCAGGAAGTCGAGCAGATGGCCAAATTCCAGCCCAAGGGCGGCAATCTCCTGGAAATCCGCGGCCTTGCCGGCACCTCGATCGACGATGCCATCCATGCCGGCATCCTCGAAGGCGTCGCCGCCCATCCCGAGTTCAAGATCGTCGGTTCGGTGACCGGCGACTGGGACCAGACGACGGCGCAGAAGGCGGTCGCGACGATCCTGCCGTCGTTGCCCGACATCGTCGGCATCGTCGACCAGGGCGGTGACGGTTATGGCGCGGCACAAGCCTTTGCCGCCGCAGGCAAGCCGCGTCCGACCATCATCATGGGCAACCGCCAGGACGAGCTGAAATGGTGGAAGGAGCAGAAGGACAAGGACGGCTACCAGACCTGGTCGGCCTCGATCGCGCCCGGCGTGTCGTCGCTGGCCTTCTGGGTGGCGCAGCAGGTGCTCGACGGCCGCACGGACATTCCGCATGACCTTTTGGTGCCGTATCTCGCCTTTACCCAGGACAATTTCGAGACCGAGCTGCCGAAAATCAAGGAGGGCGGCGTCGCCACCCACGAATACAGCCAGGAAGACGCAATCGCGGCGATCAAAGCCAATATCAAGTGATGCATTGCATTCATTGCCAGCGGCATGACCGACCGGATATCGTTGAGCATGCCTGAGGCCAATACGGACATCATCAGACTGGGCGGCGCCGAAAAACAAATCGGCGCCGCCCATTTGGACATCATCAGGCTGAACGGCGCCGAAAAACATTTCGGCGCCGTTCGGGCGCTTAACGGCGTCGATTTTCATGTCGCATCAGGCGAATGCGTCGGGCTGGTCGGCCACAACGGCGCCGGCAAGTCGACGCTGATGCATATGGTGGCCGGTACGCTGCAGCCCGATGGCGGTGAGATCGCGGTGCGTGGCAATGCCGAAACCGACTACTCGGTGGCGCGCGCGCTGAAACTCGGCATACGCTGCGTGTTCCAGGAACTGTCGCTCTGCCCTAACCTCAGTATCGCGGAGAATACGCGCATCAACCATCCGGCGCTCACCGGCTTCGGCTGGCGACGCAAGGCGGCTGCTCTCATTGCCGCCAAGCTGGACGAAATCTTTCCGGATCACGGCATCTCGGCAGACGACATTGCCGGCGATCTCTCCATCGGCCGGCGGCAGATGGTCGAGGTGGCGCGCGCCTTCACGGTGACGCGCGATCCGCTCGACCTGGTCATTCTCGACGAGCCGACCTCTTCGCTGGACGCGCATACTGCGGGCCAGCTGCTTGCCTTCGTGCGCCGTTTCGTAGCCACCGGGGGCAGCTGCATCCTGATCTCGCATGTGCTGGGCGAGGTGCTGCAGAATGCCGACCGCATCGTGGTCATGCGCGACGGCAAGGTGGTCGCCACGGACGTTGCAAAAGCGTTCGACCGCGACCGGCTGGTGGCCACCATGGGCGGCGCGGAAGCGCGCGAGAAGATCGCGGCGGAGATCGCCGCCAGGCCGGCGGCGGGCCCGCTCAGGGTGCGGGCGCGGCCCGAGCGGCAGCAGGACGGCAAGGAGCTTGTCGCTCGCGCCGGCGAGATCATCGGGCTTGCCGGGCTTGCCGGCCATGGCCAGACCGACCTGTTGCTGGCGATCTTTGCCGCCGCGACGCGTAGAAGGCTTGATATCGAGGTGACCGCCCCGGTGGCGCTGGTGGCCGGAGACCGCCAATCGGACGGCATTTTCCCGCAATGGTCTATTGCCGAAAACATCGGCATCCGCTCGCTGGCGCGGCTGCGCGAAGGGCTGCTGATCTCGCCGCAGCGCGAGGCCGAGCTTGCTGAGTTCTGGAAGCAGAAGATCGGCATCCGCACGCCTGACATGACCAACAACATCTTCTCGCTGTCCGGCGGCAACCAGCAGAAGGCGCTGTTTGCCCGCGCACTGGGTTCCGATGCGCAGATCGTGCTGATGGACGATCCGATGCGCGGCGTGGACATCGGCACCAAGCTTGAGGTCTACGATCTCGTGCGCGAGGAGGCGGCCAAGGGCCGGACCTTCCTCTGGTACACCACCGAGACCGAAGAGCTCGACAATTGCGACCACATCCATGTCTTCAAGAACGGCCGCATCGTCGCCAATCTCACGCGCGACGAGCTGACCGAGGAAAAGATCATCCAGTCCTCATTCGGCGACGCGGCCTGAGATGACGGCAGTCGCTCCCGGCCCGACGTCCTCGCCGCGCAGCAGCGCGGCCCGCGCGCGCCTGCTGCGCAGCCTGTTGCCGGCGCTGTCGCTGGCGCTGGTGGTTATCGCCATCGCCTGGCTCAACCCACGCGCCATCAGCTATTTCGGCTTCAGCCTGATGTTGAACCTCGCTATTCCGATCGCGCTGGCGACGATCGCCCAGATGTTCGTCATCGCCGGTAATGAGCTCGATCTGTCGATCGGCACCTTTGTCGGCTTTGTCGGCTGCGTCACCGCGACCTGGCTGAAGGACGCGCCGCTGCTCGGCGTGATCATCCTGCTCGGCTCCATAGGCGTTTATGCGCTGCTCGGCGCACTGATCCATCTGCGCAATCTGCCGTCGATCGTGGTGACGCTGGGCATGAGCTTCGTCTGGCAGGGGCTTGCCATTCTGGTGCTGCCCAAGCCCGGTGGCAAGGCGCCGGACTGGCTCTTGTCGCTGATGGCCTTCAAGCCGCCCTTCATTCCGTTCCCTATCATCGCCGCGCTGGCGATCGCAGCGGTGGTGCATTTTGGGCTGATGCGCACCTCCTATGGCGTCATCCTGCGGGGATCCGGCGGCAATCCGGCGGCGCTCAGGCGCGCTGGCTGGTCGCTGCTTCGAACCAAGATCGTGCTGTTTGCGCTGACCGGCCTATTCGGCGTTCTGTCCGGCATGGCGCTGATCGGCATCACCACCTCGGCCGACGCCAATATCGGCAATGGCTACACGCTGCTGGCGATCGCCGGCGTCATTCTCGGCGGCGGCGAGTTCGTCGGCGGCCGGGTGTCGCCGATCGGCGCCGTGCTCGGCGCGCTGACACTGGCGCTGGCGGCATCGCCTCTGCTCACCTTCATGCACATTCCGCCGGACTGGCAGGTCGCGGCCAACGGCGCCATCCTGATCATCGTGCTGGCAGCCCGCGTCCTGATCAGCCGCAGGGAGAGGTAGCGATGACATTTGTGAAATCGCTTGTCGCCAAACCCTGGATCTGGTCGTTCATCGGCGCGATGTTCGTCTGGCTGGCGACCATCGCTTTCACCGGCGGCTATGGCGGCGGCGGCATGATCACGGCGGCACTTTCGCTTGCCGTGTTCACCGTGATCGTCGGCGTCGGCCAAATGTTCGTCATCACGCTCGGGCCAGGCAATGTCGACCTGTCGCTGCCGGCCAATATCGGGCTCGCCAGTGCCGTCGCCATGAAGGTCATGGGCGGCAGCGATTCCATGATCGTGGTCGGGCTGCTCGCCGCGCTCGCCTGCGGCGCTGCCATCGGTGCCGTCAACTATCTCCTGATCTGGGCGCTGAGGATCCCGCCGATCATCGCCACTCTGTCGGCCAGCTTCATCATCCAGTCGATCGACATCAGCTATGGGCGTGGCCTGCAGATCAAGCCGCCGCCCGGCTTTGCCGATTTTGCCAACTGGCAAATCCTGGGCATTCCAGTGCTGGCGATCCTTACCGTATTGTTCACCATCGGTGCGGCCATCGCCTTGCAGCGCATGATCTATGGCCGCTCGGTGCTGGCGATCGGCCAGAACATCCGCGCCGCGTGGCTTGCCGGCGTCAATGTCGGCCGCACCCGCTTCCTCACTTACACGCTGTCGGGCGCGCTCGGCGGCATGGACGGGGCGCTGCTCGCCGGCTATTTCCGCGGCGCCAATGTCGATATCGGCAACGAGTACCTGCTGGCCTCGATCGCCGTCGTCGTCATCGGCGGCACCTCGGTCGCCGGCGGCAAGGCCAATGTTCCCGGTGTCTGGGGCGCGGCGCTGTTCCTGGTGCTGCTTCTGACCATGCTCAACACGTTCGGCGTCAGCGCCGGCGTTCGGCTGTTGCTGACCGGGCTGATCATCGTCGGCGTCATCACCGTAGCCGGTGGCGAGAAGGCGGTACGCTAGCGCCGGCTCCTGCCAGCGACACGGCCAAATTTGACCATGTGGACAAAAGTCCGCACCCGTTCCATAGTTCCGCGTCTGATTTCGGAACAGCCGGCTCGACACGGCTGTCAAACAGAGGGGCACTAGATGGAAAACCGGAAAAACAAATCGCAATCGACCGGCCTGTCGCGGCGCGACGTGCTGGAACTCGGCGCACTTGGCCTGGCCGCAGCCATGCTGCCGGGTGCAGCCTTCGCCAAGGACAAGAAGCTGAAGGTGGCGGCGATCTTCGCCACGCCGATCGAGGAGCCGTGGGACAACCAGATCCACGTCGCCCTTCAGAAGGCCGAGAAGGAACTCGGCATTGAATACAAATGGTCGGAAAAGGTGCAGACCGCCGATTTCAGCCGCGTCATGCGCGAATATGCGCAAGGCGGGTATCAGTTGGTGCTGGGCGACGCCTTCGCCGCCGAGCGTGAATCGCGCCGCACGGCAAAGCAGTTCCCGAAGACGGCATGGCTGTTCGGCTCGGGCGCCGGGCCGGCCGAGCCCAATTTCGGCGTCTTCGACAACTGGATCCACGAGCCGGCCTACCTCTCCGGCATGATCGCCGGCAAGATGTCGAAGTCGGGCACGATCGGCGCGGTGGCGGCCATGGGCATTCCGGAAGTGAACCGGCTGGTCAACGCCTTCTTTGCCGGCGCCAAGGAGGTCAATCCCAACATCAAGAAGAAGGTCGCCTTCATTGGCTCGTTCTTCGATCCGCCCAAGGCCAAGGAAGCGGCGGTCGCCCAGATCGATGCCGGCGTCGATGTCATCTATGCGGAGCGCTTCGGCGTCATCGAGGCGGCGGTGGACAAGAAGATCCTCGCCATCTCCAACATGTCCGACCAGTCGAGCCTCGGCCCCGACACGGTCATAACCGGGCCGGTCTGGGACATGTATCCGACGGTCGAGCAGGCGATCAAGCTGGTCAAGGCCGGTGTCTTCACCGCGCAGGACTATGGCGATTTCTCGCGCATGGCCAAGGGCGGGTCGTTCCTGGCGCCCTACCATAAATTCGACAAGACGCTGCCGGCGGATGTGAAGGATCTGGTCGAGAAGAAGAAGGCCGAGATCCTGGAAGGCAATTTCCGGGTGGATGTGGATGAGAACACGCCGGTTTCGGATTAGCTCGGCGCACCCCCTCCCCCTTGAGGGGAGGGTGGCCCGCAGGGCCGGGTGGGGTCCTCCGCGAAGTGCTCCATCCTGCTAAGTCATGGGTTGAGGCAGTTGAGGTGACCCCACCCGCCTCGCTTCGCTAGGCACCCTCCCCTCGAGGGGGAGGGGTATCTCCGCAGGAGCATCCTTGTCCGCCCCTCTCATCGAAATGCGCGGCATCACCAAGAGCTTCGGCGCCGTCAAGGCGAATGAGGCTGTCGATCTAAGCGTCGCCCCAGGTGAGATCCTCGGCCTGCTGGGCGAAAACGGCGCCGGCAAGACGACGCTGATGAATGTGCTGTTCGGCGCCTATGCGCCGGATGCCGGCGAAATTCTTATCCAGGGCAAGACCGTGCGGATCACCAGTTCGGCCGATGCGCTGGCCGCCGGCATCGGCATGGTGCACCAGCATTTTCATTTGGCGCCAAGGCTGACGGTCCTGGAAAACCTTCTGATTGGCATTCCCGGCAAATCCGGCCGCATCGACCGCGCCGGCGGACTTGCCCGGTTGTCCGACATCAGCCGTCAGCA
Source organism: Mesorhizobium sp. C372A (assembly GCF_030323245.1). Classification (NCBI taxonomy): domain Bacteria; kingdom Pseudomonadati; phylum Pseudomonadota; class Alphaproteobacteria; order Hyphomicrobiales; family Phyllobacteriaceae; genus Mesorhizobium; species Mesorhizobium sp. C372A. The sequence continues at coordinate 1,884,742 of NZ_CP100475.1, forward strand.
TGGGCTGACGCTGGACCCCAACCTGCCTGTCTCCGCGCTGTCGGTCGGCGAGCAGCAGCGGCTCGAAATCGTCAAGGCGCTGTTTCGCGGCGCCAGGCTGTTAATCCTCGACGAGCCGACGGCGGTGTTGGCGCCGGGCGAGGTCGACGGGCTGTTTTCGGCGCTGCGCTCGATGGCGGCGCAGGGGCTCGGCATCATCTTCATCTCGCATAAATTGAACGAGGTGCGGGCGCTCACCCATCGCTGCACCGTATTGCGGCACGGCCGCGTCGCCGGCCGTGTCGACGATCCGGCGAACACGACATCGGCAGAAATGGCGCAGCTGATGTGCGGCCATGAGATCGTGCCGCCGGCAAGAGGACCTTCGACCCCAGGCGCGGCGGTGCTGACGCTCGACGGTATTTCCACCTCACGGCATTCGGGGACGCCGCTGCGCGACGTATCGCTTGCCGTTCGCGCGGGCGAAATCCTCGGCATTGCCGGGGTCTCCGGCAATGGCCAGCGGGCGCTGGCCGAGGTGATTTCCGGCACGCGCGCGCCCGACGCCGGCGCGATGACGATAGCCGGCAAACCTGCTACGCGGTTCTCGCCGCGCGAGGTGCAGGCGCTCGGCCTTGGCCGCATCCCGGAAGACCGTATGACGACCGGGCTGGTCACCAATCTGCCGCTCGCCGATTCCATGGTGTTGCCGCGCATTGGTACTGCGGCTTTCAGCAGCCGGGGCCTGCTCAAGCCAGATGCGATCCGCGCCTTCGCCGAAGAACAGATCAAGGCCTATGACATCAGGTGCCCCGGGCCGATGACCCGCGCCGGCGCGCTGTCGGGCGGCAATCTGCAGAAGGCGCTGCTGGCGCGCGAACTGGCTTTCGACCCGAAGGTGCTGATCGTCTCGCAGCCGACGCGCGGCCTCGACATCGGCGCCGCCCGCTTCATCCACGAAAAATTCCTCGACATGCGCGCGAAGGGCTGCGGGATCATCGTCATCGGCGAGGATCTCGAAGAGCTGCTGGTGCTCTGCGACCGCATCGCGGTGATGTATGAGGGCCGCATCGCCGGCACGCTGGACAGCGCCGATGCGAACATCGCGCGGCTTGGGCTGCTGATGACCGGGGCGGAGGGCAGAGCCTAGATGGACTTTCTCACTCGGTTCCTCGCAGAAACCTCAAATAATACTGCCCGCTTTTGGCTGACTTTAAGCGTCAGCGCTGCCCCTCACCTGCCTGCCGGCATCCTCTCCCCGTATAGAGACGGGGAGAGGGGCTCTCACCCATGGTTTCGCCAATCGCCACAGCTGCAAGAGGGGAGTTGCATAGGGCCCAGATCCCTTCTCCCCGTGTCTATACGGGGAGAAGGTGCCGGCAGGCGGATGAAGGGCGGCGCGACCGTCTGGGCGGCGGAGGGGCATAGCTGATGTTCCGCCTCGAAGCCCGCAGTTCCACCCCCGCCTGGTTCAATCTCGCTTTGCCGCTGCTGGCCATCGGCGCAGCGCTGGTCCTGTGCAGCGGCCTCATCGCGCTGGCCGGCGCCGGCGTGCTTGAGGCCTATGGCGTGATGCTGTCGGCCTCGTTCGGCGACAGCTATGCCATCACCGAAACGCTGGTGCGCGCCGCCCCGATGATCTTCACCGGGCTGGCTGTGGCCGTCGCCTTCCGGGCCAAATTCTGGAACATCGGCGCCGAGGGCCAATTGCTGGCCGGCGCCGTGGCCAGCTGCTTCGTCGGCGCCATCCCAATGCCGGGCGCGCTGGCGATCCTGTCGATGGCGCTGGCGGGCGCTGCTGCCGGTGCCGCGGTAGCGCTGGTGCCCGCGACGCTCAGGGTCAAATTCAAGGTGGATGACGTCGTCAGCTCGCTGCTGCTCAACTCGGTCATCTACTATGCGCTGATGGCGCTGATCGAGGGGCCGTGGAAGGACTCGTTCAGCGGCTATCCGATCTCGCCGCCGATCGAGGATTCGGCGAATTTCCCGGTGCTGCTCGAAGGCACAAGGCTGCATCTGGGTGTCATCGCCGCGTTGATCGCGGCACCGTTGATCTGGCTCCTGATCGTGCGGACCACGCTCGGCTTCCGGATCAGGGTCACCGGCGAAAGCCCGGAAGCCGCCCGCTATGGCGGCATACATGTCGAGCGGGTGCTGATCTCGACGGCGCTGCTGTCGGGCGCGCTGGCCGGGCTTGCCGGCGTCGGCGAGGTCGGCGGCGTGCATTTCCAGGTGATGAGCGACATTTCGCCGGGCTATGGCTATTCCGGCATCGTCGTTGCCATGCTGGCCAGGCTCAATCCGCTCGGCGTCGTACCGGCGGCGATCTTCCTGGCCGCCGTGATGACCGGCGCCGAAGCGATGTCGCGCGCCACCGGCGTGCCGGCGTTCCTCAGCGATGTCATCCAGGGCACGGCGCTGCTCGCCATGCTGGTGGCGCTGCTGTTCACGGCCTATCGCATCCGCCGCGTCGGTGCCGCCTTATGAGCGCGGTGTTCGAACAGATCTTTCAGGTCGGCTTCCTCGCCGCCATTATCCGCATCGCCACGCCGCTGGCATTTGCCACGCTGGGCGAGATGTTCTCCGAGCGGGCCGGCGTGCTCAATCTCGGTATCGAAGGCATCATGCTGCTCTGCGCGATGACCGGCTTCACCGCCGCCAGCCTCAGCGGCAGCCTGTGGCTCGGCGTGCTGGCCGCGGTGTTGACCGGCATGGCGATGAGCGCGCTGCATGCGCTGTTCACGGTGGCGCTCGGCCTCAGCCAGCATGTCTGCGGCATCGGCGTTACTTTGTTCTCGTCCGGCCTTGCCTATTTCCTCTACCGTCTGACCTTCGGCCAGCAATCGGTGCCGCCCAGCATCAAGGGTTTTCAGACGGTGCCGATCCCGCTGCTGTCGGATATTCCGGTTCTGGGGTCAGCGGTTTTCAACCAGTTTGCGCTGGTCTACTTGGCAATCATTGCCATCCCGCTCGCTGCTTTCGTGCTCGACCGCACGCCTTGGGGGCTGTCGGTGCGGATGGTCGGCGAGAACCCGCGCGCCGCTGATTCCGCTGGGGTCAGCGTCATCGCCACGCGCTTCCAGGCGGTCATCCTCGGCGGTGCGCTGATGGGGCTTGCGGGCGCCTTCCTCACCATGGCACAGTTCAACGCCTTCACCTTTGGTGTCGTGTCGGGCCGTGGCTGGGTGGCGATCGCGCTGGTCGTGTTCGGCCGCTGGGACCCGTGGCGCTCTGCGGGCGCGGCGCTGCTGTTCGCCTTCGTCGATGCGCTACAATTGCGCATGCAGGCGAGCGGCCTCGGGCATATTCCCTATGAGACGTTCTTGATGCTGCCGTTCATTTTCACCATCGTCGCGATGGCCGTGATGTCACGCAACGCGGTTGCGCCGTCGGCGCTGCTGAAGCCGTTTCGACGAGAAGAGCGGTAAGCGAGTAGGCCAAGCCTGGGATACTCACATCGCCGTAAAACCATTATCGACAAACAGATGCGTCCCGTTAACGAAGCTGGACTCATCGCTGGCGAGGTACAGCGCTGCCTTGGCCACTTCCTCCGGCTCACCGATGCGGCCCTGCTGTGCGGCCAATGCGGCGTCCGACACGTCGACGCCGAGCTTGCCGAGATCGGCGACCTCGCGCAGGCCGTGCGGCGTGCGGATGAAGCCGGGACAGACGGCGTTGCAGCGTATGTTGCGGTCGCGGAATTCGACTGCGATGGCGCGCGCGAACATGTGGCAGGCGCCCTTGGTGGTGTCGTAGAGCACCTCCATGGGTGTGGCCGCCACAGCCGAGATCGACGAGGTGCAGACGATCGAACCGCCACCGGCAGCGATCATGCCCGGCAACACGGCGCGCGTCATCAGGAACATCGAGCGGACATTGACCGCATGCAGCCAGTCCCATTCCTGCACTGTCGTCTCCAGGAACGGCTTTATCACGATGGTGCCGGCATGGTTGAACAACACCGTGGCCGGGCCGAGCCTGGCAGTCGCCGCCTTCACTGCGGCCTCGACCTGCGCCTCGTCCGAGACGTCGGCCACCCAGTGTTCGGCGATATGTCCCCGCGCGCGTATCGCCGCCGCAGTGGCTGCCGCCGCCTCGCCATTGCGGTCGATGATCGCCACCTTGGCGCCTTCGGCGGCGAACAATTCCGAGGCCGCTCCGCCCATTCCGGTCGCGCCGCCCGAGATGATTGCAATCTTGCCGGCTAGTCTTGTACCCATGTTCTGTTCCCGTTCCCGATCGAAATGATCCGCATTTATGCCGGAATGGCGATGCTATCGCCTATGCAGACGTCGGCCAAGCTTGTCGCTCGCTTGTCGCCAGCAGGGGTCCCCCAGCAATCCAAAACCAAATAATAAGGCATACTGAGAAAATCGTTCTACATATCGCCAAAAAATAGCACTCGACAAAGTCTACTGATTTTATAGATTAATCCGCAAGACGGAGGTCGATATGTCCTATATCCAGAACGCCGAGACGGACCGCACCAGCCAGAGGCTGGCCAATAGCCAGGCTTTCCGCCCGGCCTATGCCGGCGCCTTCGCCTATCTCGTCTTTGCCCTTGCGTTCGTGTTCACCGGGGCAGTCGTGCTCGGCTTGATTCCCTGACCCGTTCAGGCCGAAGGGTGGCGACCTATCGCTTTCAGTGAGTGACCGGAGTTGATGAACCGAATGCGGATGCGCTTTGGCGCTGACCGCTTGTTTTTACGCATGTCGTCGTCTCAAAAACCGGGGCCACTTTTGGGCGACATACATCCAACGTGATGGAGGAGATGGCAATGCCGATCGAGTTCACGCATGTTCCCGGTAAAACGCATGCCGCCGACGCCGGTTCGGCCGTTCCGTTCTTCTATGATTTCGTCGAGACGGCGACAAAGCTGTCGCTGATCGAGGATTCCGGCTTCCAGAACATCGTCGTCGACGACCCGGCCGGGCTGTTGACCAATATGGACATCGCCGCCCAGGCGCTGGACCGCACCTCGTCGCTGGAAGTGGTGCTGACGCACTGGGCCGGCGTGATCGCGCCTGCGGTTGCGGCGCGGCAACTGGCGGCGCTCGACGCCAGGAGCGGCGGCCGGCTGGCGCTGAGGATGCTGAGCGAGCCGCTGGATGACGACGATGCCGAGACGCGTCCGGTCGGCCACACCGTGGTCTGGCAGCGCATCGACGAATATCTGGTGCTGCTGAAGCGGCTGTGGTCGAACGACCGGCCCTTCGACCATGAAGGTGCGTTCTACAGCATCAAGGGTGGCTATGTGCCGCGCAAGGGGCCGCATGGCGTCGATATCACCATCCGCATGGGTGGCCAGTCCGGCACGGCGCTGAAGGTCGCCGGCCGCCATGCCGACGTCTTCGAGCTGGCGCCTGGTTCGCCCGACGAGATCCGCCAGCTGATGGAACGGGCGCGCAGCGCCGCCGCCGAGCATGGCCGCGCCGGCAAGCTGCGTTTTGCGCTTCCGGTCCGGGTCCGCTCGGAGGGTGGCGCCTCTACCGTCGGACACAAGGCGGTCGAACTTTCCGGACCACCGGCGCAGATCGCCCTGTCGCTGCTGTCCTATGCGGCGCTGGGCATCAGCGAGTTCATGATCGTTGGCGTCGACAGGCCGCGCGAGATCGCCGGCGTCGGCCGCGAGACGATCGCGCTCTTGCGTAATTCGCTGGCACGCCGTGAGGCGGAGGTGCCGCAGCCCGGCGCGTTTGCCTCGCGGGGCGGGTCGGATATTCACGCAGCTGGGTAGCGAGATCGCGATCGGGAACGCCGGCGGGGACAGCACCCCCCTCTGTCCTGCCGGACATCTCCCCCTCAAAGGGGAAGATTGGCAGCTTGAGCGCCGGCTCTCAACGTTGGTAATTGGCGAAAGCCGACGTGATGTCTGATCGCCCTCCTTGCGGGGGATGCCCGGCAGGGCAGAGGGGTGCTGTCCCGCCAGCGTCTAATCACCACTCAGCACTGCCAGCGCCTCCAACACCGCGTCAGATTCCGTCAGCGTACCAAATACCCCGTCCTCCACCGTCACCATATGCAGCGCCGCGTCATGCGCGTATTGGTCGCCGCTGGCGCAGGCATCGGCGATGGTCAGGCACTGGAAATTGCGGTCGCAGGCCTCGCGCAGCGTCGTGTGCACGCAGACATCGGTCGTGCAGCCGGAAAAGATCAGATGGGTGATGCCGCGTGCGCGCAGCACAAGTTCCAGGTCGGTGTAGGTGAAGGCGCTGTTGCAGGTCTTGTCGACGATGATGTCGTGCGGCGCGACGTCGATGTCGGCGACGATCTGAAAGCCGGGGCCGGAGCGCAGCAGCACGTCGGTGCCTTCGAGACCCGCCCGCTTGCGGCGCCATCTCTCGTACGGCGTCATGTCGGCCATGTCGCCGCGATATCCCTGCCTGGTGTGAATGATGGTGAGGCCGGCCGCGCGTGCCGCTGATATCAGTCGGTTGACTGTCGGCAGGATGGCGCGCAGCGGCGCGGGGTCATAACCCTTCCTGGCGAAATAGCCGGTCGGCGAGAGGAAATCCTCCTGCAGGTCGATGACCAGCAACGCGGTGTTTGCCGGCACCAGCCGGCCGTCATAGGGGAAATCGAACGGTATCGCCTTGATCATCGCAGCCTGCCTCAATTGCTGCCCGGTATCGTGGCCCAGCAACCCTGCGGCCGTCCATCCCTCAGTGCGACGACACCAGGTAGACCGATCCCAGCACGATGTGCCGTTGAGACATCGCGCCCACAATCGTTGGCCAAAAAAGCCATCTTGTTTGTTGACTAGTAAACTCATGTTTTATAGTCAAGCAGGGCACTCGGCCGCCTGAATTGTTTCCAGCGGCTGTGCCGCGTTTGAGAGAAGCCAGAACCAGTGGCTGGATTTCCGGGGTCGACATTCCGTCACCGACCAGCCGATCGTACGTGCAATGACGAAGCGAGGAAGAAGCGTGTCCAGAAATGGTTTGTTGGCGGCGCTGGCCGCGATCATGCTGTCGGCCGGCAGCGCTGCTGCGCAAGAGCAGCCAAACACGCAGCCCAGGGTGACGACGGAACCCGCTGCAGCTGCCCGGTCGGCGGCCCAGCCTTCCCCGGTCGCAGTCGAACGGCCCGCACCGGCTGCGCCTGTCGCGCCGGCTTCGCCAACTGCCGGGCAGGCGGCGCCGACCGCGCCACAGCCGGCAACCCAGCCCGGTGCATCCGCGCAGGCCGAGCCTTCGGCAATATCGCTGACGCTGCCGCACGATCTGTCGCCCTGGGGCATGTTCATGGCCGCCGACATCATCGTCAAGGCGGTGATGATCGGGTTGGCCTTCGCCTCGCTCGTCACCTGGACGGTGTGGCTGGCCAAATCGCTGGAGATTCTCTTCGGCAAGCTCGGCGCCCGTCGCGCTGCGCGCGCCATCGGCAATGCCGCCACGCTGCGCCAGGCCGGGCGCGCGCTTGGCAACAGTGGCGGCCCCGGTGCGCTTTTGGTGCGGGCGGCCGAGGAAGAGACTGCCCTTTCGGCCGGTGCGCTCGGCCATGTTACCGGCGACGGGCTGAAGGAACGAGTGACGTCGCGCCTGTCGCGCATCGAGGCGGCGGCGGCGCGGCGCGTGTCGCGCGGCACCGGCGTGCTGGCGACGATCGGCTCGACGGCGCCCTTCGTGGGCTTGTTCGGCACCGTCTGGGGCATCATGAACGCCTTCATCGGCATCTCGCAGGCGCAGACCACCAACCTCGCGGTCGTCGCGCCCGGCATCGCCGAGGCGCTGCTCGCCACGGCGATGGGCCTGGTCGCGGCCATTCCCGCGGTGGTCATCTACAACGTCTTTGCGCGGTCGATAGCCGGCTACCGGCAGCTTCTTGCCGATGCCTCGGCCGGGGTCGAACGGCTGGTCAGCCGCGATCTCGATTTCCGCACGGTGCCGCAGGCGCCCGCGCTGGCGGCGGAGTGATGGGCCATGGCGGCTAGAATTCGCGAGGCTATCGATGGCGATCTCGAAGAAAACCACGAGATCAATGTCACCCCGTTCATCGACGTCATCCTGGTGCTGCTGATCATCTTCATGGTCGCTGCCCCCTTGGCGACAGTCGACGTCAATGTCGATCTGCCGGGTTCGACGGCGACGCCAGCACCCCGGCCGGAAACGCCGCTGTTCCTGACGCTGAAGGACGATCTGACGCTGGCGATCGGCAATGACAGCGTGTCGCGCCAGGCTTTCGCCGCGGTGCTCGACGGCAGAACCAAGGGCGACAAGCAGACCCGCATCTTCCTGCGTGCCGACAAGGCGGTCGGTTATGGCGAGCTGATGGAGGTGATGAACCTGCTGCGCGGCGCCGGTTATCTGAAGATCGCGCTGGTGGGGCTGGAGACGGTGCCGGCGGACGCATCCGCGGCGCACCCGGGCGCCGCCCCGTGACGCAACTGGCCGCCGCCGCCCCCGCGGCCGACCCGCCGCGCGCCGGCGTGCGCGAAATTGGCTTGTGGGCGGCTGCGGCCATTGTCATTGTCGGCGCGCATGTCGCGATCGTCTATGCCGTCCAGAGCTTCAGCCTGGCCAACATGGCCGATGGCGGCCCGCCGCCGGCTGTGGCTATCGAGCTGTCGCCGATGATGGTGGCGCCGGCGGTGCGGGTGGACTCAGCGGCCGACGTGGTGACGCCCGAGCCGCCGAACCAGATCGAGGAGGCGGTTGCCGAACTGAAGCCCGTCGTAGAGCCCGAGCCCGGTAAGCCGGAGCCGGTCACCGAGAAGAGGGAAGCGGCTCAACTCGCCGCTCCGATCGAGACGGCAGCGGCCGAGCAGTCCGATCAATCGCCGCCGCTGGATGAGGTGGTGCCCGACATCGTCCCGGCCATAGCGCCGGATGTGGTCATTCCGCTGCCCCAGACCAAGCCGGCGGAGACCAAGCCGGTGGAGGCCAAGCCGATCGAGAAGGCGAAGAAGGCTGCCGAAAAACCCAAGCCGAAACCGAAAGAGAAGAAGGAAAAGGCCGCGCCGGCGAAAGCGGTCGTGACCGCCAGTGTCGATCAAAAGGCAGCGGCGAAGGCGTCGGCGCCGAAGGCTTCGCAATCGAGAGGATCATCAGTCAGTGCAAGCAAATGGAACTCCCAGCTGATCGGATGGATCAATCGGCACAAGCGCTACCCGAGCGCGGCAAGGTCGCGGCGCGCCGTGGGTACCGCAAATGTGACCTTCGTCGTCAGCGCTTCGGGCAAGGTGACCTCCGTCCGGCTGACACGATCTTCGGGGGACGCCGATCTCGATCGCGCCGCGCTCGGCATTCTGCAGGGTGCGACGGTGCCCGCGCCACCGCCTGAGAAGGCCGGGACGGCTGTCGTGGCGCCTTTGATGTTCACGCTGCGGAACTAGAAGCAGCCGGACAAGGCCGATCCCATGACCACGTACTTTCCCGCTTGACTGACCCGCCGGACCGAATACGCTAGCGTAAAATACCGGCCTTGGTCGCCGGGCGGCAAATATGCCTCGCATGCCTCGCCCTCCGGCGCTGGCTGCGGGGCATTGTCATTTCTGAGGATCGGTTTGAAACGGCGTATCGAGATCGGCATCCTGTACTCCCGCTCGGGCAGCTATCAGCTGGTCTCCGATGCGTGCCGGATGGGCGCCATGCGCGCCATCGCCGACATCAATGCCGATCGGAGCTATGGCATCGAACTGGTTCCGGTCGAGCGCGATCCGCAAAGTAATGCCGATCGCTACGCGACTTTGTGCGAAGATATTTTCAGGACCAGCAGCGCGCGCCATGTCGTCGGTTGCGTCACCTCCTGGAGCCGCAAGGAAACCATCCCGGTGCTGGAGAAGGCCGGCGGCATGCTCTGGTATGCCTGTCCCTATGAAGGGTTCGAGGCCAACGAGCATGTCGTCTACATGCACGCCTGCCCCAACCAGCATCTGGTTCCGCTGATGGCGCATGTCGTGCCGCGTTTCGGCGCCAACGGCTTCCTGCTCGGCTCGAACTACATTTGGGGCTGGGAGATGAACCGCGTGGCGCGCGACCTGATCGCGGATGCCGGCGGCAAAGTGCTGGGCGAGCGCTATCTGCGCATCGGCGAGACCGACGTGTCGCGGCTGATCGCGGAAATCCGGGCGACGAGGCCGAGCTTCATCCTCAACAATCTGATCGGCACCTCATCCTACGCCTTCCTGGCGGCTTACCGCGAGCTGGGCGACGAGGATGCGGCATTCAGGCCGGAAAACTGCCCCGTCATCTCCTGCAACCTCACCGAAGGCGAGTTGCCGGCGATCGGCGATACAGGGAAAGGGCATCTGTCGGTCGGGCCCTATTTCGCGCCCCGGCCGGCTGCCTTCGCTTCGTCCTTCGAGGCCTCCGCCTATGCCTCGGTGCAGGTGATGGCCGACGTGCTGTCGCGCGACACTGATGCCGGCCCGGCGGAATTTTCCAAAGCCTTCGCCGAGCGGCGCTTCTCCACCCGGCTCGGGCCGATCGCCATCGACGCCCACTCCCAGCACGCGACGCTGCCGGTGATCATCGGCCGGATCGCCGATGGCTTCTTCGAGGTCGTCAGCCAGGAGGATGAGGTCGCGCCGGATCCATATCTGTCGCGCTACGACCCCGCCAAGACATTCGGCCGTCCGCGTCTGAGAGTGGTGTCATGACCCGGACGCGCATCCCCAATCTCGGCGGCGCGCGGGCTTTCATCCTGCATCGCCCGCATCCGACGGTGCAGGCCATCACCAGGCAATTGTCGGCCATCGGCCTGGCTACGATCGACTGCTGGCCGGAATTGCCGCCGGAAGCTCTCGCCGCCGATTTCGTCTTCTTCGATGCCGATCTCGGTTTCGACGAGCAATTCCCGTGGAAGCCGAGCGAGGCGCCGATGCCGCTGGTGGCGCTGATCGGTTCCGAGGCGCCGGGGCGTATCGAATGGGCGCTGTCGCACAAGGCCGATGCGCAGCTGCTGAAGCCGGTCGGCAATGCCGGCGTCTACAGCGCTCTGTTGATCGCGAGACAGAGTTTCGAGGCCCGAAAACATTTAGCCGGCGAGATAGCGTCGCTGCGCCAGCGCGTCGCCGAGCGCCAGACCATCGTGCGCGCGGTGACGGCCTTGTCGAAAGGCAGCGACGACGAGCGCGCCTATGCGCAGCTGCGTTCGCTGGCGATGAGCTGGCAGATCAGCGTCGAGGATGCCGCGCGTCGGATCGTGGCAATGACAAGCGAGGAAGCGACGGGGGAAGAAGGCGGCGATGACCAGTCCCATCGCGCCTGATCTACCGGTGCGCATGCCGGCAAAACCGCGCGCCGGTGTCTGGCGCCGGCTGGTGAAACGCCGCCTCGCGCTGCTCGGCCTGGTCATCGTCGCCATTGTCCTTGCCGGCGCTGTGCTGGCGCCCCGGCTGACCGGCTATGACCCCAACGAGCAGATGTTCGACGGCCTGACCATCGAGGGCTCGCCGCTGCCGCCCAGCGCCCAGTACTGGCTCGGCACCGACCTGCTCGGACGTGACCTCTTGACCCGCATCCTCTACGGCGCCCGCACCTCGCTCATCATCGGCATCGTCGCCAATGGCGTGGCGCTTTTGATCGGCACTTTGGTGGGCGTCACCGCAGGCTATTTCCGCGGCTGGATCGGCAGCGCGCTGATGCGCTTCACCGATCTGATGATGGCGTTCCCGGCGCTGCTGCTCGCCATCTGCCTGGCGGCAGTGTTTCAGCCCAGCCTGTGGATCGTCGCCATGGTCATCGCGCTGGTCAACTGGGTGCAGACGGCGCGTGTCATCTACACCGAGACATCGTCGCTGGCCGAACGCGAGTTCATCGATGCCGAGCGCAGCATCGGCGCCGGCGCGCCGCGCATCCTGTTTCGCCACATCCTGCCGCATCTCCTGCCCACCATCATCGTCTGGGGCACGCTCGGCATTTCCACCACGGTGCTGCTGGAGGCGACGCTTTCCTTCCTCGGCATCGGCGTGCAGCCGCCGACCGCGTCGTGGGGCAACATCATTTTCGAGAACCAGACCTATTTCCAGGCCGCGCCCTGGCTGGTGTTCTTCCCCGGCGCCGCAATCCTCGCGTTGGCGCTGGCCTTCAATCTGATCGGCGACGCGTTGCGCGACATCCTCGATCCGACGCAAAGGGGCCGGGAATAATGGGGGGCCGGTCATGATCGCCTATCTCGGCCGCCGGCTGATCCAGTCGCTGCTCATCCTGCTTGGCGTCTCGCTGATCACTTTTGCGCTGCTCTACCTCTTGCCGGCCGACCCGGTGCGGCAGATCGCCGGCCGCAGTGCCACGCCGCAGACGGTGGAAAACATCCGCCAGCAACTCGGCCTCGACCAGCCTTTCGTGGTCCAGTACTGGCACTATCTGACGAAGCTACTCAGCGGCGATCTCGGCCGCTCCTACATCCAGCGCTCGGAGGTCACCGAACTCATCGTCTCGCGGCTGCCGGCCAGCCTGCTTTTGATGGTCGGCGCCATCCTTTGCGAATTGCTGATCGGGCTCTCGATGGGCCTGATCGCGGCCGTCAAGCGCGGCACCGCCACCGACCAGACGCTGATGGTCGCCTCCTTCGTCGGCGTCTCGGCGCCGCAATTCGTGGTTGGCCTGTTGCTGCTCTACGTCTTTGCCGTGCGGCTAAGCTGGTTTCCGATCGGCGGCTACGGCACATGGCGCCATCTGGTGCTGCCGTCGTTGACCATGGGCGTACTCGGCGCCGGCTGGTATGCGCGCATGATGCGCTCGTCGATGATAGACGTCCTGCGCCAGGATTATGTCCGCACGGCGCGGGCCAAGGGCCTGGCGCGCAGCGCCATCATATTCCGCCACGCACTGCCGAATGCCATCCTGCCGGTCATCGCCATGATCGGCATCGACATCGGCATCTTCATGGGCGGCATCGTCGTCGTCGAAAGCGTGTTCGGCTGGCCCGGCATCGGTCAGCTGGCGTGGCAGGCGATCCAGCGCGTCGACATTCCGATCATCATGGGCGTCACGCTGGTGTCGGCCTTCGCCATCGTGCTCGGCAATCTGCTCGCCGACATCATCGCGCCGTTCATCGATCCCCGCATCAAGCTCAGATGAAAATGAAACAGAGAAAGGGAACACAACAATGAAAAAGTTTCTCGCATCCACAGTCGCGGCATCCGCCTTGGCCCTCATGCTCGGCATGACAAGCGTCCGCGCCGAAGACACGGTCGATCCCAACGCCAAGCAAGGCGGCGCCATCACCATCACCTACAAGGACGATGTTGCGACCCTCGATCCGGCGATCGGCTATGACTGGCAGAACTGGTCGATGATCAAGAGCCTGTTCGATGGGCTGATGGATTACGAGCCGGGCACCACCAATTTGAAGCCCGACCTCGCCGAAAGCTACGAGATTTCGCCCGACGGCCAGACCTTCACCTTCAAGCTGCGCCATGGCGTGAAATTCCACAATGGCCGCGAGATGACGGCCGACGACGTGAAATATTCGCTTGACCGCGTCACCAATCCGAAGACGCAGAGCCCCGGCGCTGGCTTCTTCGGCTCGATCAAGGGCTATGACGATGTCGCCGCCGGCAAGGCCGAAGGCCTTTCCGGCGTCACCGTCGTCGATCCCTACACGGTGAAGTTCGAGCTGACCCGGCCCGACGCCACCTTCCTGCATGTCATGGCCATCAATTTCGCCCATGTCGTGCCGAAGGAAGAGGTCGAGAAATATGGCGCCGATTTCGGCAAGCATCCGGTGGGCACCGGCGCCTTCAAGCTCGCCGAGTGGACACTCGGCCAACGCATCGTCTTCGAGCGCAATGCGGATTACTGGCACAAGGGCCTGCCGCATCTCGACAAGATCACCTTCGAGATCGGCCAGGAACCGATCGTGGCGCTGCTGCGCTTGCAGAAGGGCGAGATCGATGTGCCCGGCGACGGCATTCCGCCGGCAAAATTCCAGGAGGTGATGGCCGATCCCGAGCAGAAGGCGCGCGTCGTCGAAGGCGGTCAGCTGCACACCGGCTACGTCACCATGAACACTACCATGGCGCCGTTCGACAATGTGAAGGTGCGTCAGGCCGTCAACATGGCGCTCAACAAGGCGCGCATCATCCAGATCATCAACGGCCGCGCCGTGCCGGCCAACCAGCCGCTGCCGCCGTCGATGCCGGGCTACGACAAGGAATACAAAGGTTATCCCTATGACGTAGCCAAGGCCAAGGCGCTGCTGGCCGAGGCCGGTCATCCCGATGGTTTCGACACGCAGCTGTTCGCCATGAACACCGATCCCAACCCGCGCATTGCCCAGGCGATCCAGCAGGACCTGGCGGCCATCGGCATCAAGGCCAGCATCCAGTCGCTGGCGCAGGCCAATGTCATCGCCGCCGGCGGTGACAAGGCCGGCGCGCCGATGATCTGGTCGGGCGGCATGGCCTGGATCGCCGACTTCCCCGATCCGTCGAATTTCTACGGCCCGATCCTCGGCTGCGCCGGCGCGGTGCCGGGCGGCTGGAACTGGTCGTGGTACTGCAATAAGGACCTCGACGCCAAGGCGGCCGAGGCGGATTCTGTGGTCGACCCGGCAAAGGCCGGCGAACGCGACAAGATGTGGAGCGCCATCTACGACAAGGTGATGGAAGACGCGCCCTGGGCGCCGGTCTTCAACGAACAGCGCTTCACCATGAAATCCGCCCGAATGGGCGGCGCCGACAACCTCTATGTCGACCCGGTCCATATCCCGATCAACTATGACAATGTGTACGTAAAAGATGTGCAATAGCTGCGACTACACCATCCATGGGCGCCATCACCATTTCGGCTGGGACAATTCCTTTATCCCGGCCGAGCGGGTGGCGCCCGGCGCGACCATCGAGTTCCAGTGCCTCGATGCCGCCGGCGGCCAGCTGAACGCCGACAGCACGGTCGCCGAAATCGTCAAGCTCGACTTCGCCGGGGTCAACCCGGTGACCGGGCCGATCTTCGTCGAGGGCGCCGAGCCGGGTGACGCGCTCAAGGTGACGATCGAGATGTTCAAACCGTCCGGCTTCGGTTGGACGGCGAACATTCCCGGTTTCGGCCTGCTCGCCGACGACTTCACGGAACCGGCGCTGAACATCTGGAAATACGATGCAGCCGCGCTCGAACCGGCGCTGTTCGGGAAAAACGCGCGCGTGCCACTGAAGCCGTTCGCCGGCACCATCGGCAATGCGCCGGCTGAGATGGGGCTTCACTCGGTGGTGCCGCCACGGCGGGTCGGCGGCAATCTCGACATCCGCGATCTCGCTGCCGGCACGACGCTCTATCTGCCGGTTGAGGTGGCCGGCGCGCTGTTCTCGGTCGGCGATACGCACGCCGCACAAGGCGATGGCGAGGTCTGCGGCACGGCGATCGAGAGCCCGATGGACGTCGTGCTCAAGCTCGACCTTGTCAAGGACGCCAAGCTGAAGACGCCGCGCTTCACCACGCCGGGCCCGGTGACGCGCCATCTCGACGCCAAGGGTTACGAGGTGACGACGGGGATTGGGCCGGATCTGATGGCGGGCGCGAAGGAGGCGGTGGCGCAGATGGTCGATCTGCTCGCTGGGCGTTACCAGATCGATCCGGTCGAGGCCTATATGCTGGCCTCGGTGTGCGGGGACCTGCGCATCAGCGAGATCGTCGACATGCCGAACTGGGTGGTGTCGTTCTATTTTCCGCGTTGCGTGTTTGAATGACGGTACGTCGGCGCCGCACCCCCACCCCGCTGCTTCGCAGCGACCCTCCCCACAAGGGGGAGGGTAAAGCGCTGCCACCCTACCTCCCCCTTGTGGGGAGGTCGGACCGGAGGTCCGGGTGGGGGGCAGCGCCAAGGTTTGTGCGAATGGTGCGACGGAACCAATCCGTCGCAGGGCTCCACCCACAATGACCCTCGCCGACACCCCCGTCCTCTCCATCGCCAACCTCTCCGTCAGCGTGCGCGGCGAGGACGGCGAGCGCAATGTAGTCTCCAACCTGTCGCTGACGCTGGCGCGCGGTGAGACGCTTTGCATTGCCGGCGAATCCGGCTCCGGCAAGTCGATGACCGCGCTGGCGATCATGCAGCTTTTGCCGCAGCCGGCGGCGCGCATATCGTCAGGCATGATCCGTCTTCGGGATGGGAATCGGGGCGACACCGACCTAGCAACCCTCGACGAACGCCAGATGCGGCGCATTCGCGGCGACCGCATCGCCATGATCTTCCAGGAGCCGATGACCTCGCTCAATCCGGTGCTGTCGATCGGCCGGCAACTGACCGAATCCATCGAAGCGCATACCAGCCTGTCGTCGGCGCAAGCCCGCCAGCGCGCGATCGAGGCGTTGAAGGCGGTGCGCATTTCGGAGGCGGAAAGCCGGCTAAAGCAGTTTCCGCACGAACTCTCCGGCGGCATGCGCCAGCGGGTGATGATCGCCATGGCGCTGGCGCTCGAGCCCGACGTGCTGATCGCCGATGAGCCGACGACGGCGCTCGACGTCACCGTGCAAGGCGAAGTGCTGGAGCTGTTGCGCGACCTGCAGCGCCAGCATGGCACCAGCGTCATCCTGATCACCCACGATATGGGCGTGGTTGCCGAAATGGCCGACCGGGTCATCGTCATGCGCGACGGCCGCATGGTCGAAGAAGGCACGACATCGGATATTTTTGCCCGCCCGCAGGCCGACTATACGCGCGAACTGCTGGCTGCCGTGCCGCGCATCGGCAGTGGTGTCGGTCGACAGAAATCCAGGGATGCGATTGACGTCTTGAAACCGGCCAATGTCGCCGAGGTCAACGACCTGCAAGTCCGCTTCGATCTGCGTGGCGGCATCTTTGGCCGGGTCACCCGCCGCGTCCACGCCGTCGAGGGCGTCAGCTTCTCGATCGCGCCCAACGAAACGCTTGCTCTGGTCGGCGAATCCGGCTGCGGCAAGTCGACGACCGCCAAGGCGCTGGCCGGACTGGCGCCGTATAGCGGCGACATCGTCATTGGCGGGCGCAATCTCTCCGGTCTTGGCCGCGACGAGCGCAAGGCGGTGCGCCGTGACGTCCAGATGATTTTCCAGGATCCCTTCGCTTCGCTCGATCCGCGCATGCGCGTCGGCGAGCTCGTCGCCGAGCCGCTGGTGATCCATGGCATCGCCTCCAAGGACGAGCGCCGCGAACGGGTAGGGGCGCTGTTCGAGCGCGTCGGCCTGTCGGCCGACCAGATGGAGCTTTACCCGCACGAATTCTCCGGTGGCCAGCGCCAGCGCGTCTGCATCGCCCGAGCGCTGGCGCTACGACCAAAACTGATCATCGCTGACGAAAGCGTCTCCGCGCTCGACGTCTCGGTGCAGGCGCGTGTGCTCGATTTGCTGAAGGAATTGCAGCGCGAATTCGGCGTCGCCTATCTCTTCATCTCGCACGACATGGCGGTGGTCGAGAACATTTCCGACCGCGTTGCCGTCATGTATCTCGGCCAGATCGTCGAGATGGGCACGCGCGACCAGGTGTTTTCCAACCCGCGCCATCCCTACACCAGGCGGCTGATCGACGCCGTGCCGGTGCCCGATCCGGCGCAGCGCAGAACGCGCTTCGCGCGCCTCGACCAGGAAATCCCGAGCGCCACCCGCAGGATCGGGGAGGCGCCGCTGAAGCTGGCGCTGAACGATGTCGGTGGCGGCCATCTGGTTGCTGCGGAAAGCTGAGCCCGCACTGGCTGGCAGCTGTTCTTTTACTTTGTTGAGTACAACCAAGAACTGCCGTCTCGGGTTTACCGCGTCTTAGGTGGACGGCGGCCACTATACGGTCGGAGTTCTTGCCAAGGGGAAAAATAGTGCTCAAGGCGGTTCTGCAGCTGCTGCCGGGTCGGTTCATGGATGTGCGCATGCGCGTATCCGCCGACTACGAGACGCGCGTCGTGGAGCGGCCCGGGCGCTGGATGAAGGCTGCCGAACTGGAGCAGCTGAGCAGCGATCTGCGGCTGGTAGCGTCCAAGACACTGAAGTTCGGCAGCCTGACCTATGGCGTGTTTTCCGGCGACCGCAGCCGGCTGGAACATTCCATCATCACCATTGTCTACCGGCGCAGCGACCGGCAGCCGATCGCCTTCAACTCGCTGGCGCTGATGGAGATATCGCTCGCCGGCAAGCCCTATGAAGTCTTGCACCTCGGTCTGGTCATGATCGATCCCGACGAGCGCAGCCGCGGACTGAGCTGGATCCTCTACGGCCTGACCTGCTTCCTGATGTTTTTGCGCAATCAACTGCGGCCGATCTGGATTTCCAATGTCACCCAGGTACCCGCTGTCGTCGGCATGGTCGCGGAGGCGTTCAGCAATGTGTTCCCAGGACCGCATGCCGGCGCGCGCCGCTCGCTTACCCATGTGCTTCTGGCGCGGCAGATCATGGCGCGCCATCGCCATGTCTTCGGTGTCGGCCCCGAAGCTGGTTTCGACGAAGAGCGCTTCGTCATCACCAACGCCTATACGGGCGGCTCGGACGATCTGAAGAAGACCTTCGACGAGGCGGCCAAGCACCGCGTCGAGACCTTTAACGAGTTCTGCCACAAAGAGCTCGACTACACGCGCGGCGATGATGTGCTGCAGATCGGACAGATGAGCTTTCAGTCGGCGCGCACCTATCTCGCCGACGCGGTTCCGCGCGGCTCGCTTGCCGCCCTTGCGGTAGCAGGTGCGGCGGCCACGCTGCAGCGGCTGGTTTTGCCGGTGGTACACTGGGCGGATAGCAGCCGCCAATGGAATGTGCTGAGACCATGGACACGCTGATGGCTTCATCCGTGATGATGCCTGGGTGTGAGCTGATGGGCGCTGACCGATGAACCTCGACGGCACGCTCGTGGCCGACACCATCACCTCGCTGGCGGCGCTGTTCGGGCTGCTGATCGTGATATCGGTCGTCGGCGGGCGCGACACCGGCGATCCGCTGTCGCGGCGTTTTCTGTTCGGTTTGCGGGTGCTGGCGGTGCTGCTCGCCTGCCGAATCCTCGACTGGACTACCGGCCTCGCACTCTTCCGCTTCGTCACCATCGCGGCGGCGGGCCTGCTGCCGCTGGCCGCACTGCTGCTGACCGAGGGGCTGTTGCGCCGGCATGCGCCGTTTGCGCTAAAGTTCTTTGCCGCCGGCGGCGCCCTGCTGTTGCTACTGCTGGCGCCGATCTCGGAACGCTTTGCCGAGCCATGGCGGATGGCGGTACTACTTGCCTTCCAGTTCGGAGGTTTTCTCGCCATCGGCTGGCTGGTGATGACGCGCGATCGCGACAGCCTGTCGGCGGCCGAAAACCGCACGGTCGAGC
The DNA here is from genome assembly GCF_030323245.1 of Mesorhizobium sp. C372A. Classification (NCBI taxonomy): domain Bacteria; kingdom Pseudomonadati; phylum Pseudomonadota; class Alphaproteobacteria; order Hyphomicrobiales; family Phyllobacteriaceae; genus Mesorhizobium; species Mesorhizobium sp. C372A. The sequence goes on from NZ_CP100475.1 coordinate 1,903,928, forward strand.
GCATGGCGCTGTCGCTGCTGTTGATCATTCCGTTCATGGTCACCGACTACCGGCCCGGCCTGTTCGAAGTGCCGGTTCGGCTTGGCGGCATCGCCATCCTGTTCCTGTGCTGGCTGACGATCGGCCTTGGACGGGCAAGCCTCGGCCATCGCGACACGATCGGCGCCTTTGCCGTCATTGCGCTGAGCTCGGTGTTTGCCGGGCTGGCGCTGGGCGGCATCGACGATCTCGGCTGGCGCGGCAGTGTGCAGGGCGTGGTTATCGTACTTTCCGCAACGCTGCTGGCAGTCATCTACAATGACAGCGTCAGCCTCACCGCCGAGAAGCGCCGCGACTCGTTGCTGAAGCATATGGCCGAGGGTGATCTCACCGATTCGGCGCGCTTCCTGCGCGGCCTGCAGAGCCATATCCTAGTCGACGGTGCGCTTATCCTGCCGGCAGCCGACCTCGGTGATTTCGACCTCAAGGTGCTGGCCCGGACACTGGAGCAGGAGCCCGTGCGCTCGCTCGCCGATGTCCAGCCGGATTCACCCGTGGACGAGAACATACGCGAGCAGTTGGCATGGCTGTTCGAGAAATATGAGGCGACCCATGTACTGCTGGCGACGCTCGATCCGCTGACCGTGGTGGCGCTCAACATGCCGACGCTTGCCTCATCGCCGGGCGTGGAAATGGAGCTGCGGGCAGTCCAGCGCATGGCGATGCTGATTTCGCAGCGGCAGGCGAAGGGTTGATCATACTGAACGGGCCGGCTCTTGCGTCGGCCCGTTGCCGTAGCCGGGTCAGGCGGCCTTGGTCTTCAAGGCCTCTTCGTCGCGCACCATTTTTGTCACGGCGGCGAAGTCGAGCTTGCCGGAGCCAAGGACCGGTACCTTTGAGACCACCCGCACTTCGGCCGGGACCATCAGGTCCATGGCGCCGTTGGCCTTGGCGTAGGCGAGGAATTCCGCTCGTGTGGCGCCGGATGCCTCAGTGATGAGGATCAGCTTTTCGCCCTTGCGCGCGTCGGGCACCGTGGCGACCGCCGACAGCGAGCCCTTCCACAATTCGCCGGCCAGCGCTTCGACAGCGGCGAGCGAGATCATCTCGCCGCCGATCTTGGCGAAGCGCTTGGCGCGGCCGCGAATGGTGATGAAGCCGCCTTCGTCGATAGCGACGACGTCGCCCGTATCATGCCAGCCGTCCTCCAGCGGTTCGAGCACGCCGGGCTTCTCGGCCCGGAGATAACCGGCCATGACATTGGGGCCGCGCACGAACAGCCGGCCGCCTTCGTCGACGCCGGGGACCGGATCGAGGCGGTATTCCATGCCGGGCATGATCTTGCCGACGGTTCCGGAGCGATTGTACATCGGCGTGTTGATGGAGATCACCGGCGCCGTCTCGGTGACGCCGTAGCCCTCGAGGATGCGTAGGCCGAACTTCTCCATATAGGTCATGCGCGTCGCTGTCTTGACCGGCTCTGCGCCGGCAAAACAATAGCGTATCGAGCGGAAGTCGTAGGGGTGCGCGGTGCGGGCATAGCCGGAGAGGAAGGTGTCGGTGCCGAAGATGATCGTCGCGTTCGAGCCGTAGATCAGTTCCGGCACGAGGCGGTAGTGCAGCGGCGAGGGGTAGAAATAGACCGGCACGCCGGAGATCAACGGCAGCACCGTGCCCGCGGTCATGCCGAAGGAGTGGAAGATCGGCAGCACGTTGAACACCTTGTCGCCCGAATGGAAGTCGATACGCGACGCCGCCTGGGCGGCGTTGGCCAGGATGTTGCGGTGGGTCAGAACGACGCCCTTCGGCGTGCCTTCCGAACCCGAGGTGAACAGGATCACCGCCGCATCGCCGGGCTTGCGTTTCGCGCGTGGCGTCGACTTGCGCAGCAAGCCGAGCAGCTTATCCTTGAGACTGATGGTCTTTCTGAGATCGTCGAGCCACACGATGTCGACCGAGCGACCGAGTTCCTCGACTACAGCGCCGAGCTTTGCCTGTTCGACGAACGCGCGGGACGTCAGCACGGTGCGGACTTCGGCGGCCTTGCAGGCGGACAGAATATTGGCAGCACCTGCGGTGAAGTTCATCATCGCCGGAACCTTGCCGGCGGACATGACGCCGAGCAGCGTCGCGCAAGAGCCGTTGGCGTTGGGCAGCATGATGCCCAGCGTCTGCTGGTCGGCATAAAGGGTCTGGAACTTCTCACCAAGCACGGCGGCAGCCGTGAGCAGCTTGCTGTAGCTGAGAGAACCGGTGACCGGATCCTGAACTGCGAGCTGTTTCATGCCGCGTTCGTTCGCCGTCTCGATGATCTTTTCCAGTACGGTCTTGTCGATGTCCTGGGTGCGGAAAACGAGATCCGACATCACCTGGTAGAGCGCGGAACCCGCCGCGGCGCGGCGCTTGCGGCCCTTCAGCTCCTGCGGCACCTCGAGCTTGACCGGTTCCAGAATAGTCACCTTGACCTTCGGGAACAGGCGGCGGCGCACATGCTGCGAGCTCAGCCGCGAGAAGTAGGTCTTCTCCAGCCCGTCGATGCGCACCGGCACAACCATCGAGCCGGTCTTGTCGGCAACCATGGCGGCGCCGTCATAGACTTTCATCAGGCCGCCGGTCACGGTGATGCGTCCCTCCGGGAAGATCACCAGCGGGTCGCCGCCCTGCACGATCTTGATCAGCGTGCGGGTCGACATCGGCTTGGCCGGGTTGAGCGGCAAGGCGCGGGCAAGTTTCATGAACGGCTTCATCCACCAAGCCTGGGCAATGGTGTAGTCGATGGCGAAGACCGGTTCCTCATCGGTCAGCGTCAAGGCGAGCGGACCGTCGAGGAAGCTGACATGGTTGAGCGCCAGGATCGGCGCCTTGCCGGCCGCCTTGAGGTTTTCCATGCCCTCGACTTCGAGGCGCAGGAAAGCGCGGAACAGGATGGAGACGAAGTCACGGAAGGGGTTCGTCGGCAAATATTTCAGCATCAGCCAGGCGGCAATCGCATTGGCCGCGACGAGGCCGAACAGGATGCCGCCGGTCGAGACCTTCGTCTGGATCAGGGCCATGATGATGCCGCCGCCAGTCATGAAACCGGCATTGACGATACTGACGGCGGCGACGACCCGGGCGCGCCGCGCTTCGGGCGACCAGGCCTGCACGGCGGCGAAGGTCGGCACCACCAGGAAAGCGGCTGAAATGGCCATGCCGGCGAGGTCGATGGCGACGCGGATCGTGTTTGGGCCGGCGAAGAATGCGCCAAGGGTTTCCGCCTGGGGCGACGGCGTCATGCCGGAGATGGTCCAGGCGAGATGCAGGCCGAACAGGGCGAGCAGCGCCGTGCCGACCGGTGCCGGCAACAGCACGATGCGGCCCTGCGACATCCAGGCGGCGATGGCCGAACCGATGGCGATCGAGACGGCGAACACGGCGAGGTAGACGGTGACGGCCATTTCGTTGCCGCCGAGCGAATCCTTGATCAGGACCGGCAGGAGCGAGAGCACGATGGCGCCGATCAGCCAGAACCACGACGTCATCAGGCCGGCGCGCCAGATGCGCGTGTCGGTGCGCAATTCGGCGACCTGGCGCCAGGTCGAGCGGAAGATGTTCTTGTCGATGACAAGGTCGGGCGCCGCCGAACCGGTGGACCGGATATAGCGGCTGACGAGCCAGCAACCGACGGCGAGCGCCATCATGATCGGTCCGAACACCGCGACGCCGATACCATCGGCGGAAACGACGCCGCCAGCTATGGTGCCGCCGAGAATCGCGGCAAACGTGGCTGACTCGATCCAGGCGTTGGCCTTGGGCAGTTCCTTGCGTTCGAGGTGATCGGGCAGGATTCCGTATTTGATCGGTCCGAACAGCGCCGAGATGATGCCGAACATCAACAGCGCCGTCATCAGCACGGGAATGGACGACAGGGCGATGCCGACGACGGAGACACCCGCCGCGGCGATCTCGGCGAATTTCAGACGCTTGGCTATGAGAGCCTTGTCGAAGCGGTCGGCGAGCTCGCCGCCGAGCGCCGACAAGAGCAGGAAGGGAGCCATGAAGACGGCGCCCGCCAAGGTGACCAGTGATGCCGCCTGGTCCGCCGCCAGCGTGAACAGAATAAGGAACACCAGCGTGTTCTTGAGGAAATTATCGTTGAAGGCGGACAGGAACTGCGTCCAGAACAAGGGCGCAAAGCGCCTGGATGTCATCAGATGAGCTGTGGGACGATTGATCGGGGCGATTTCCATAGCGGCGACTTCCATTGGGCAAGACCGGTGAAAATCCTGACTGGATTGATCAGCGGTCTTGCGCGTTGAGCCTTGTTTAGCGGGAACCCGGTTACACTTCGTTACTGCGGCTGACTTCCATCAGCAACTTCTCGGTCTTGGCGTCTTCCAGCCGGTTGATGAAGCGGCTTGCCTCTTCCGAGTCGCGCAGTGTCTTGGTGATGGTGATCGAGGTGTGCACGAGCATGATGGCGGCCATGGCATAAAACCCCTTGGCGGCGAAGCTCGCCTCCATGAAGTAGATGCCGCCGGCCATCATTGTGGCGGCAACGGCGAAACTGGCCATGGTGAAGGTCTTCCAGGCGCTTGAGTCCTTGGGGGAATAGGTGTTCGGGGTCATCGATATGGTCCTTTCGTTTCAAGGTTAGGTTGGTTGGGCGTGGGTCTGTTTCAGGCTGGATACAATCAGGCTGGATACAATCAGACTGGATAACAATCAGGCCGGGTACGATCAGGCCGGCTTGGTCATGGTCTTCGTGAGCCGTTCGAGCACGGCGTCGGCGCTGCTTCTCAGCGGCGCACCGCAGCCGGCGGCCGCAAGCTTCTCTGAGACCGCGGCAGGATCGCCCGACTGTTCCATCTCGGCCATGGCGGCCGCGGTGTCGTCGATCTGCTTTTGCCTGGTGCGCAGGCGCAGCAGCGTCTCCTCGGCGTCCCTGAGCGCCGACAGGCTGGAGCCGGGCGCGCTTTCTCGCAGGCGCTGGGTCGAGTCGACCGCGGCAACGATGCGCTGGCCGCGCTGCAATTCGCGCAGGCGCATTTCGGAGACGCGGATAATCCGCTTGAGACGCTCAATCTCGGTGCCGAAGCTTTTCTGCGCCTCGGCGGAGGCGTCGCGTTCGGCTTCCAGCATGGCGATGGTTTCGGCGGCTTCGCGGGACAGTTCATTCTGTCCCTGCTCGATCGCGGCGATCGTGCGATTCTCCAAGTCGTCGATGCGGAGGACAAGCTTCTTGTACTGCGCGACTTCCTGTTCGTTCTGGGCGATGGCGATTGCAACCGCCCGGCGGGCGGCCGCGATAGCGTCGGCGCAATCGCGGATCTGCTGGCGCAGGATTATCAGCGCGTTGCGGTCGACGACCGCCTCGGCGGCTTCGTAGCTTCGGCCGCGAACGAGAGCAAAAAACTGTTTCAACATTTCCGTTTCTCCTCTATGAACGTTGTTCATGAGGCAAAGTAGCACATTGTGAACGGCGTTCAAGGAGAAAATGAACGGTGTTCATGATTGCGCATAAGAGAAGGTTAATGACCGCAAAACGGGACGCCAAACGCGAGGACCTCAAAGGCAGGCTGATCGAGGCCGCGCAAGCGCGCATCCAGTCCTCGGGGCTCGCCGGTCTGCGTGCGCGCGACATCACGGCCGATGCCGGCTGCGCGCTGGGCGCGCTCTACACCGCCTTCGCCGACCTGGACGAGCTCATCCTGCACGTCAATTCGATCACACTGGCCAGGCTGGGGGCGGCCCTGCAGCAAGAGGCGACCGGCGTCGCCGAGCCTAGGGCAAGGCTGAAGGCGCTGGCCAAGGCCTATCTCGGCTTCGCCCGCGACAACCGCATGGCGTGGAAGGCGCTGTTCGAGCACCGTATGGCGCCAGGCGTGGCGGTGCCCGAATGGCATCTGGCCGAACATGCGGTGCTGGTCCAGCATCTGGTTGAGCCGCTGGCCCAGCTGCTCCCGGCGGCGGCAACGCCGGAGCTTTTGGCCTGCGCGCGCACGCTGTTCTCCGCCGTGCATGGGATCGTCGCCATCTCGCTCGAAGACCGTTTCATTGGCCTGGCGTCCACCGACCTCGAAAGTGAGCTGCTGGGTTTCGTCGACACGCTGGTGAGCGGACTGGAGACGGAAAGGGAATGAACTGCTGCGATCGGCTCTTGCCTCACGGCACTCTGCCCTTATGAAGATCGTGGCGCGGACTGCCGGTTGATCCAGGCCGGCTGAGACTGTTGGGGATATCCGGTGACAATCGATCAGAACCGTCGGTTTCGACCCGAAATACAGGGGCTGCGCGGCTTGGCGGTCGCGCTTGTCGTGGTCTATCACATATGGCCGGATGTGCTGCCTGGCGGATATGTCGGCGTCGACGTCTTTTTCGTCATCTCTGGCTATCTGATCACGGGCCTGCTGGCGCAGATGGCGCTGCGCGGCGGCCGGATTTCACTGATCGAATTCTACTCGCGACGGGTGCGACGGTTGTTGCCGGCAGCAACCCTGGTGCTGCTGGTGGCATTGCTGGGCACGCTGCTTTTCATCTCAAAGGCGCGCTGGGAGGAAATGGGCAACCAGATCGTGGCGAGCGCTCTTTATGTCGAGAACTGGCGGCTGGCCTCGATTGCGGTCAGCTATCTCGAGGCCGACACCTTGCCGAGCCCGGTGCAACACTACTGGTCGCTTTCCATCGAAGAGCAGTTCTACATCGCCTGGCCGTTGGTGATGATCGGCGTGATCTGGCTGGCGCGCCGCCGTGACCTTCCGCTGAGGGCCTGCTTGATCGGGGCGTTGTCGCTCATTTTCGCGGCATCACTTGTTGCCTCTGTCGTTTTGACGGCGACGGATCCGGCCCAGGCCTATTTCGTCAGCCATACCCGCCTGTGGGAATTGGCGCTGGGTGGTCTGCTGGTGCTGACCGAACACCAGTTTCGACTGGCGGCACTCACTAGACAGTGGCTGGCGATCGCCGGCATCCTGGGCATCGTTGCGTCCGCCTTGCTGTTTTCCGCTGCAACTCCATTTCCCGGCGTCAGTGCGTTGTTGCCGACCTTGGCCACAGTGCTGGTCATCCTGGCTGGCGAGGTTGAAGTCGGCCGGTTTCGTGGGCTCGATTCGTTGCCACTTCGTTTCATCGGCGATCGCTCCTACTCGGTCTATCTATGGCATTGGCCGCTGATCACCATCTCCCAGGCGCAGGGTCATTCGCTGACCCTTGCCGGCGGTTTCGGCCTGATTGCGGCGACCCTGCTTCTATCGGATCTGTCCTATCGATATGTTGAGCAGCGCTACCGGCAAGCTCGGGGCGGCGCCTGGTGGAAGCCGCTGGGATACGGCACCGCGGCGGTTCTCACATGCGTGGCCGCATCCGGCAGCCTGCTGCTCTTTCTGAAGACCGAACGCATCGACACCGCGCTGATCGGCACGCCTTCCTACCCTGGGCCCGCCGCTCTCGTCTCCGGCGCCGTGGTCCCGGACGGTGTGAACCTTCTGCCGCCGCTGGCCCGGCTGAGGCGGGACGTGCCGGTCGTGTATGCAAGGAAGTGCCACCAGGAGGAAAGCTCGGAGCCCAAACGATGCTCTCTAGGCGATCCCACGGGTGCGAAAACAATGGTTCTGGTGGGAGATTCTCATGCAGCCCAGTGGGTGCCGGCACTGGACAAGATCGCAAAGGACCGCAACTTCAAACTGGTTACCTTTACAAAATCCGCCTGCCCATTCACCCGCGTGGCCATCACGGCGGATGGCAAACCCAACGTCTTATGCGCGCAGTGGCACGAAAAGGTGCTGGCCGAGATCCTAAAGCTGAAACCGGATCTGATCTTCACCAGCCAGTCCAATTACGGAGCGGTTCAGCAAGACGTGATGATCGAGGGGCTGCGAAGTCTCTGGGGCGGGCTGACGGACGCCGGCTCGCAAATCGTTGCCATCCGCAACACGCCCTATATGAAATTCGACCCGGGCGAATGCCTGAGTTCGACCCCAACGAAATGCGTCACCAAACTGAGCGATATTGAGCGGAGCAACGTGTTGGCGCTGGCCGCGGAAGGACAGAAAAATGTGCGCGCCATCGATATGCTCGATGCCATTTGCGGGCCGCAACTATGCCCGGCAGTTGTCGGCAACATCATCGTCTGGCGGGACAGTCATCATCTGACCGCCAGCTACTCGCTTGCCCTGGCGCCCTATCTCGCAGCGAAGGCGGGGCTTTGACGAGACGTCTCGGAAGTTAGATGTGTCGACAGGCAGGAAAATTCCGCTGGTGGAGCTGAGGAGGATCGAACTCCTGACCTCGTCATTGCGAACGACGCGCTCTCCCAGCTGAGCTACAGCCCCGTCCAGCGGATGGCGCATTTATCGAAGGCTGCGGTTTCCTGTCAAGGCGGGGTTTTGCTGAAATCCCTTGTGCCCGGTGCTTGCAGGCGACCGGCCCTTGCCGGTTTCGCGCGCAATGGCTACATGTCGGCAACAATCGGAGACCGGCATGCTCGCCCTCATTCAAACAATCGTCATGGCGCTGGACCTGTACTGGTGGGTCATCATCGCCTCGGCGATCTTTTCCTGGCTCTATGCGTTCAACGTCGTCAACTCGCGCAATCAGTTCGTCGGCAGCATCGGCAACATGCTCTACCGGCTGACCGAGCCGGCGCTGCGTCCGATCCGTCGGTTCATGCCCGACCTCGGCGGCGTCGACATTTCGCCGATCATCCTGCTTCTGCTCCTGTTCTTTCTCAGGCAGCTCATTCTCACCACGATAGCGCCGCTGGTCCTGTGAACCTGACGATGGCATGAGCGCGCCATTCCGCTTGCGCGCCGACGGCATCGACCTGTTTATCCGGCTGACGCCGAAGTCTTCCGTGGACAGGCTCGGAGGCGCCGAAAAATCGGCCGACGGGCGCAGCCATTTGAAGGCGCGCGTGCGCGCCGTGCCGGAGAATGGCGCGGCCAATGCGGCGCTGGAACGGCTGGTGGCCAAGGCGCTGGGCGTTCCGGCATCGGTCGTGTCGGTCATTGCAGGCGGCACGGCGCGGCTGAAGACGGTGCGTGTGGTTGGCGAACCATCGACGCTGGTGAAGAGCATCGAGGCACTGGCCGCCGGATAATCCTCAATCCCCCAGCGGCAACTTTGGATCGTCGACCTTCAGCGTGTTCACGCTCTGCTTGATGCGGCGCAGGTTTTCGAGAACCCTGGGTCCGCGCGTTTCGGCCACGGAGGTGACGATCATGTCGACGATCGACAGCAGCGCGTAGCGCGAAGAGGTCGGCTTGTAGATGTTGCCGTCTTCCAGCGACTGGAACTGGATGACGGTATCGGCGGCCTTGGCGAGCGCTGATTCCGGCGGGGTTACGGCGATGGTGGTGGCGCCATATTGCTGGGCCACCTGAACGGCGTCGATCACCGAGCGCGCATAGCCGGACACCGAGAACGCGATCAGCGTCGTCTCCGATGTGGCGACCGCGGCATACATGCGCTGCAATTGCCCGTCGATCTGCGCCAGCACCGGCACGCCGAGCCGAAACAGCCGGTTCTGCATCTCGGTCGCCATCATCGAGGAAATGCCGCCGGAGCCGATGCACAGCACATTGCCCGAACTGACGATGCGAGCGGCCACGCCCACCAGCGTCTTCATGTCGAGGTTTTCGCTGGCGCGCTGGATGGCGGCGATTGCCGCTTCGGTGATGGCCGACGCAATGCGCTGCTCGCGCGCGTCGCGGTTCAGCGGCTCGGGCGACAGATACTGGCCGCCAATGGCAATGGCCTGCGCCAGGTAGAATTTGAAATCGCGCAGACCCTCGCAGCCTAGATTGCGGCAGAAGCGGGTGACCGTCGGCTCGCTGACGCCGACGCGCGCGGCAATTTCCGAGATTGCCGCCTTGGAGGCGAAGTCGAGATCGGTCAGCACGAGGCCGGCCAGGCGGCGGTCCGATTTGGTGCCGTCCTGCGACATCAATTGCAGGCGCGTGATGATGTCGGCCGGCGTTTTCATGGCTCGGTCTTCATAGCGGCAGGCCTGTGGCCGTGTCGAACAGATGGATGTTGCCCGGCGCGACGGAGACCGGCAGCATTTCGCCCGGTTTGACCTGCACCCGGTCGCGGAACACGGCGCGCACCGTATCAGTGCCGATGGCGCCATAGATATGGGTTTCCGAGCCGGTCGGTTCGACGACATCGACCTTGATCGCCATGGCGTCGGCGGTCTCGCCGATGACGAAGTGTTCGGGCCTTATGCCGGCCTCTACCGTGCTGCCTGCCGGCACCGTCTTGCCGCCGAGAGCCAAACGTCCGCCGCCGGCCGATTCGAACCAGGTCCTTTCGGGCGTGGTCTTCAGCGCCCCGGACACAAAACTCATCGACGGCGAGCCGATGAAGGAGGCGACGAATTTGTTGGCGGGACGGTCGTAGAGCTCCAGCGGTGCGCCGACCTGCTGGATCTTGCCGCGGTCCATCACCACGATGCGGTCGGCCATGGTCATGGCCTCGATCTGGTCGTGGGTGACATAGACGATGGTCGATTTCAGCCGCTGGTGCAGCGCCTTGATCTCGGTGCGCATCTGCACGCGCAATTGCGCGTCGAGATTGCTGAGCGGCTCGTCGAACAGGAACACCGAGGGTTCGCGCACGATGGCGCGGCCCATGGCGACGCGCTGGCGCTGGCCGCCCGACAACTCCCGGGGATAGCGGTCGAGATAGGAGAACAGGTTGAGGACGCCGGAGGCCTTTTTCACCTTGTCGTCGATTGCCGTGCGACTCTCGCCGCGAATCTTGGGACCAAAGCCGATATTGTCGGCCGCTTTCAGGTGCGGAAACAGAGCATAGGACTGGAAGACCATCGCGATGTTACGCTGTTGCGGCGGCAAATCGTTGGCGCGCACGCCGCCGATCAAGAGGTCGCCTGAGGTGATCGGCTCCAGCCCGGCCAGCATGCGCAGCAAGGTCGACTTGCCGCAGCCGGAAGGGCCGACCAGCACGACGAACTCGCCGCTCTTGATGTCGAGGCTGATGTTTTCGAGGATCTTATGGCGTCCGAAAGATTTCGACAGGTCGCGGAACTCGACATCGGTCATGGTCAGGCTCCCAATATGTCGTCGATGAAGGGCAGGAAGCCGGCGGTCAGTCCGGCGTCGACCGGCACCACCGCGCCGGTTATCCCCGATGCGCGATCCGAAACAAGGAAGGCCACCGCTTCGGCCACTTCCGTGGCGTCGACGATGCGGCCGAGCGGATAGAGCCGCTTGAGCTTGCCGAGAACATCCGGGTTCTTGGCCAGCCGATGGTCCCATGCGGCGGTGCGGATCGAGCCGGGGCAGACGACATTGGCGCGCAGCCCGTTGCGGCCGAGTTCCACAGCGATCGCTTTGGCATAGGCATTGATGCCGGCCTTGGCTGCGGCATAGGCCGGGTTGCCGAAGTGGGCGATGGCGTTGACGGAAGAGATGAAGACGACACTGCCCGAACCGCGCGCGGCCATCGCCTTGATCAGTGGATCGGCGAACAGCATCACCCCGGTCAGATTGAGGTCGAGCTCATGCGTGATCTTGTCGGGGGTCAGCGCTGCAAGAGTCTCGGCGCGCGTCCAGCCGGCATTGTTGATCAGGATGTCGGGCACGCCGTCTTTCCCGAGGATCGCCGTGATCGCGGCATCGGTGGAGATCCGGTCGAGAAGGTCGAAGACGTGGCGCGACGCCAGATGCGGACTGCCGAGCTGGTCTTGCGACTGGTCGCAGCCGACGACGCGCGCGCCTCGTTCGGCCAGCAGCGCCACAATAGCCGAGCCGAGCCCGCCGCCGGCGCCGGTCACCAGCACGGTCTTGCCTGCGAATTCGGCCTTTGAAACCACGCTGCGCGCCTCCTGGGATCTACGATAATCGGAAAACGCTATTTTAAGAAATGTAATTAAGCAACAGGATAATCCGCTTGCACAGCGTCAAATGATGGATAATGTAGGAAAGTCACATAAAGCCTTGGTCGCCTGGAAGCCGCAAGAGCGCAGGCGCAATCAAATGGGAGAGATCGAATGAGGCTTGCAAAATGGACTGTCGGCCTGATGGCCGGAATGAGCCTGCTCGCCCTGGCCGCGCAGGCAGGTGCCGGCGAGGTGCGCGTAACCGTCGCCGAATACAGCGCCAAGACCGGCCCGTATTTCGAAGCGGTGAAAAAGGAATTCGAGGCAGCCAACCCGGGTATCACCGTCAAGTTCGAAGTTGTGCCGTGGGACGTGCTGCTGCAGAAGCTGACCACCGACATCACGGCCGGCACCAATGCCGACCTGTCGATCATCGGCACCCGCTGGCTGATCGATTTCGTCCAGCAGGATGTCGCCGAGCCGCTCGACGGCTATATCAAGCCGGAGTTCAAGGACCGCTTCATCGACACCTTCCTGTCGCCCTCGATCATGGAGGGCAAGACCTACGGCCTGCCGATCGCGGCCTCGGCGCGCGCCATGTACTACAACAAGGAATTGTTCGAGAAGGCCGGAATCGCCAACCCGCCGGCAACCTGGACCGAGCTGCAGGAGGATGCGCGCAAGATCAAGGCACTGGGCACCGGATCCTTCGGCTTCGGCCTGCAGGGCAAGGAGATCGAGACCGACGTCTATTACTATTATGCGATGTGGTCGCAAGGCACCGAGATCCTCAACAAGGATGGCACGTCGGGCCTCGGCACGCCGGGCGCGCTCGAAGCCGCCAAGCTCTACAAGTCGATGATCGACGAAGGCCTGACGGAACCCGGCGTCACCTCCAACAACCGCGAGGACGTCCAGAACCTGTTCAAGCAGGGCAAGGTCGGCATGATGATCACCGCGCCCTTCCTGTCCAACCAGATCAAGGACGAGGCGCCGAACCTGAAATATGGCGTGGCCGCTATCCCCGCCGGACCGACCGGCGCGCGCGGCACGTACGGCGTCACCGATTCCATCATCATGTTCAAGAATTCCAAGAACAAGGATGAGGCCTGGAAGCTGCTCGACTTCCTGTTCACCACCGAACAGCGCGCCAAGTTCACGCAAGGCGAAGGCTTCCTGCCGGTGAACAAGGAAGAGGCCAAGATGGACTATTACGTCAACAATGCCGATCTGGCAGCGTTCACCGCGCTGCTGCCCGACGCTCGCTTTGCACCGGTCATCCCCGGCTGGGAAGAAGTCGCCCAGATCACCTCGGATGCCATGCAGAAGATCTATCTCGGCGGCGACCCCGAGGCAGGCTTGAAGGAAGCGGCTGCCAAGGCCAACGCCGTGATCAAGAAATAGGGCGTATCTCCCTGCGCCCGGCGCGCCCCAGAGATCGGGGCGCGCCACACTTTCCTCTCCCTCCGGAGGGGGAGAGGTGGCTCGGCGAAGCCGAGACGGAGTGGGGGAACCACCTGGCAACCGCCGCGATGGACATAGGAAGGGCAATAGGGGCAAACATCACCTCGCCTTGCGCCCCAAGGGTCGACATCCACTCCGTCGACCCCCACTCCGTCGAGCTTCGCTCGACACCTCTCCCCCGATCAACGGGGGAGAGGAAGGGCTCCCTTCCGCAACCGCTGCGGAGGATGGGCAGGCAGGTGAGGGGCAGCGCAAACGTCCGCAGGAGATTCAAACCCTGAAGCGCTGCCTTAGACCGATATGCGAGATTGATCCGAGCTGGCGGGCCAGCGCCACTTATGTCCAACACGGTACGAATCCGGCCGATGCAAAATCGTTACCTGCCCTATTTATTGACCTTGCCCAGCCTGTTTCTGGCCGCAGTCGTCATCTTCTGGCCGGTCTGGGACCTGATCCAGATATCGACGCATGATGTCAGCCGTTTTGGGCAGCTGCGGGACTTCAACGATTTCGCCAATTATTCCGCCTTCCTCGCCGATCCCGATTTCCTGGCGGCACTCTGGCGCACCGGCCTGTGGACCGTGCTGGTGGTCGGCGGCGCGCTGCTGTTGTCCGTCCCCGTGGCGATGATCCTCAATACCGATTTCTACGGCCGCGGCATTGCCCGCGTCATCATCATGCTGCCCTGGGCGGTGTCGCTGACGATGACGGCGGTGGTCTGGCGCTGGGCGCTCAACGGCGAAAGCGGGATGCTGAACTCGGCGCTGATCGGGCTTGGCCTGATCCATGAGAACATCCAGTGGCTGGCGCGCGCCGAGACGGCATTCCCGATGCAGGTGCTGATCGGCATATTGGTGACGGTACCGTTCACCACGACCATCTTCCTCGGCGGCCTGTCGTCGATCCCCGACGACCTCTACGAGGCGGCGGCCCTGGAGGGGGCGACGCCACTGCAGCAGTTTCGCGAGATCACCTTTCCGCTGCTGAAGCCGTTCATCAACATCGCCATCGTGCTCAACACCATCTACGTCTTCAATTCCTTCCCGATCATCTGGGTGATGACGCAGGGCGGGCCGGCCAACTCGACCGACATCCTGGTCACCCATCTCTACAAGCTGGCCTTCCGCATCGGCAAACTGGGGGAAGCATCGGCAGTGTCGCTGCTGATGTTCGCCATCCTTTTGATCTTCACCATGATCTATGTGCGCCTCGCCATGCGGGAGCAACGCGCATGACGCCCAAGCTGAAGCGCACGATCATTGCCTGGCTGCTGCTTTCGCCGCTGCTCGTGGTGACGATCTTTCCGTTTGCCGTGATGTTTTTGACCGCGGTCAAGCCAAGGCAGGAGGTGCTGTCGCCGACCTGGTGGCCAAGCGAATTCGACTGGTCGAATTTTGCCGACATGTGGTCGGCGACCGGCTTTGGCCAGGCGCTGGCCAATTCGCTCTATGTCTCTGTTATCGCCACCGTCGGCGCCATCCTGATCTCGGTGCCGGCCGCCTATGCCATGTCGCGGTTTCGCTTTGCCGGCTATGGCGCCTTCCGCCAGTTCCTGCTGATCTCGCAGATGATCTCGCCGATCGTGCTGGTGCTCGGCCTGTTCCGGCTGATGGCGGCCTGGGGTCTGATCGAATCCACGACCGCGCTCGGCGTCATCTACATGGCTTTCAACGTCGCCTTCACCGTGTGGATGCTGCAAAGCTATTTCGACACCATCCCGCGCGATCTCGAGGAAGCAGCGTGGATGGAAGGCGCCGGCCGATGGCTGACCTTGCGAAAAGTGTTTCTGCCGCTTTGCCTGCCGGCAATAGCGGTGACCGCCATCTTCACCTTCATCAACGCATGGAATGAGTTCGTCGTCGCGCTCACAATGCTGCGCAGCCAGGAAAGTTACACGCTGCCGATCCAGGTGTTCTCGCTGGTCGCCGGCCGCTACACGATCGAATGGCACCATGTAATGGCGGCGACGCTGCTGGCGACGCTGCCGGTGGCGATTCTGTTCATCTGGCTGCAGCGCTATCTCGTCCGCGGGCTGGCGCTCGGGGCGGTCAAATAACGGCGCCATTCACAACGGAGCTTTCATGCGCATCTTCACCGCCTCGCTGGCGACCGAAACCAACACCTTCTCGCCGGTGCCGACCGACCGGGCGTCGTTCGAGATGGCGTTCTATGCCGGGCCGGGCAAGCATCCAGACACGCCGACCTTGTGCTCCTCGCCGATGGTCGCGCTGCGCCGGCGTGCGGCTGCCGAAGGGCTGACCGTCATCGAAGGCACCGCCACCTGGGCGGAGCCGGGCGGGCTGGTGCAGCGGCAGACCTATGAGGCGTTGCGCGACGAGATTCTCGGCCAGTTGAAGGCAGCCTTGCCGGTCGACGCCGTCATCCTCGGCCTGCACGGCGCCATGGTGGCGCAAGGCTATGACGATTGCGAAGGCGATCTGCTGGAACGGGTTCGCGCAATCGTCGGGCCCGACGTGGTGATCGCGGTCGAGCTCGACCCGCACAGTCATCTGACCCCAAAGCGCGTCGCGGCATGCAATGTCATGGCCTATTTCCTCGAATTCCCGCACACCGACTTCTATGAGCGCGGCGAACATGTCGTCGAGCTTGGATTGGCGGCGGCGCGTGACGAGATCAAGCCGGTGATCTCGACGTTCGACTGCCGCATGATCCAGGTGCTGCCGACCAGCCGCGAGCCGATGCGCTCCTTCGTCGACCGCATCAAGGCGCTGCACGGCAAGGACGGCGTGCTGTCGGTCTCGGTCATCCATGGCTTCATGGCCGCGGACGTGCCGGAAATGGGCACGCGCATCCTGGTCGTCACTGACAATGACAAGGCCAAGGGCGATGCGCTGGCGGAGAGGCTAGGGCACGAGCTTTACGCCATCCGCGAAAGGACGGCGATGACGATGCTGAACGCCGAGGACGGCATCGCGCGGGCACTGGCCGTGCGCAAGGAAAATCCCGGCAAGCCGGTTGTGATTGCCGACATCTGGGACAATCCCGGCGGTGGCGTCGCCGGCGACGGTACGGTCGTGCTGCGCGCCATGCTGGAACAGGGCGTGAACAATTTTGGCGTGGCGACGATCTGGGACCCGATTGCTGTCACATTTTGCCAGGCGGCAGGCGAAGGCGCCGTCATCGACCTGCGCTTCGGCGGCAAGGCCGGGCCGCTGGCCGGCGAACCGATCGATGCGCGCGTCAAGGTGTTGAAAGCCGTCCCCGAGGGCTGGCAGAGCTTCGGGCCAAGCCGGGTGACGCTCGGGCCGACGGCGCTGGTGCGCATCGAAGGCACCGAAATCGACATCATCCTCAACACCAACCGCACGCAGACCTTCGAGCCGGATATTTTCTCGAACATTGGCATCGATCCGTTGTCGAAGGACATATTGCTGATCAAGTCGACCAACCATTTCTACGCCGGCTTTGAACCGATCGCGGCGGAGATTATTTATGTCTCGGCGCCGAGTTCGTATCCGAGCAACCCGGCGGTGACGGATTACAGGAAGCTGACGCGGCCGGTGTGGCCACGGGTGGCGGATCCTTGGCGCGGTGATCGCCCCGCTTGAGGGGGAGATGTCGCCAAAGGCGACAGAGGGGGTCCTCGCGCGTGAAGCGCCGACCTTCATCTGCCGCAGCGGGTCGAGCCCAGTCGGGCCGACCCCCTCTGGCCGCTTTGCGGCCATCTCCTCCTCGAGGGGGGAGATAAGCCGGCGCTACACCAATCCCCGCTTCACCATCATCGCCTCAGGCGAAGGCATCTTGCCGCGGAACGCCGTGTACAATTCCTCCGGATCCTTCGACCCGCCGGCGGCATAGATATTCTTCCGAAGCCGCTCCGCCAGCGCCGGGTTGAAGGGATCGCCGGTCTCCTCGAAGGCGGCGAAGGCGTCGGCGTCGAGCACTTCGGACCACATGTAGGAATAGTAGCCGGCTGAATAACCGTCGCCGGAGAAGATATGGCCGAAATGCGGGGTGCGATGACGCATGGCGATGGTGTCGGGCATATCAAGCTTTTCCAGCGTTTCGGCTTCGAAACGCAGCGGTTCCGCCGGCGCATCCGGCCGCGCGTGATACGCCATGTCGATCAGCGCCGACGCTGTGAACTCGACCGTGGCGAAACCGGCACCGAACGTGCGGGCGGCCAGCATCTTGTCGAGCAGCGACTTCGGCATCGGCTTGCCGGTCTTGACATGCAGCGCATGCTTTTCCAGCACCGCGGGCACCGTCAGCCAGTGCTCGTAGAGCTGCGAAGGCAGTTCGACGAAATCGCGGGAAACCGAGGTGCCCGCCACCGACGGCCAGGTGACGTCGGTCAGCATGCCGTGCAAAGCATGGCCGAATTCGTGGAACAGGGTCTTGGCCTCATCGACCGACAGCAACGCCGCTTCCCCCGCCGGCGGCTTGGCGAAGTTCATGACGTTGTAGATCACCGGCTTTGAGCCATCCCCAAGCTTGTAGCCAGACTTCAGCGCGCTCATCCAGGCGCCAGAACGCTTCGAGGATCGGGCGAAATAGTCGGCGAGGAACAGGCCGCGCTCGCTGCCATCGGCGTTCTTCACCACGAAGACGCGCGCGTCGGGATGCCAGGCGGCGATGCCCTTCTTCTCCTCGAAAGTGATGCCGAACAGTTTGGTGGCGACGTCGAAGCAGGCGTCGATGATGCGGTCGAGCTGCAGATAGGGTTTCAGCTCCGCCTCGTCGAAGGCGAATTTTTCGGCGCGCAATTTCTCCTGGTAGAAGCGCCAGTCCCAGGCGGCGAATTTTTCGTTGCTGCCTGCCTTGGTCGCCAGCCGCTCCAGCTCCTTCTGGTCGGCGCCGGCCTTCTCCAGCGCTTTCTCCCAGACCGGGTCGAGGAGGTCGTGCACCGCCTTCGGCGTCTTGGCCATGGTGTCGTCGAGCTTCAGCGCGGCGAACGAGGCATAGCCGAGCAGCCTGGCCTTTTCGGCGCGCAATTTCAGCATGTCGCGCACCACTGCGGTGTTGTCGCTGGCGCCGCCATTCTGGCCGCGCATGGTGAAGGCGCGGAAAGCGGTCTCGCGCAGATCGCGGCGTTCAGAAAAGGTCGTGAACGGCTCATAAATCGAGCGCGACAAGGTGACGGCGTAGCGGCCCTTCTGGCCGCGCGTCTCGGCGGCTTCGGCCATCGAACTCTTCACGAAGTCCGGCAGGCCCGCAAGATCAGCCTCGTCGAGGAAAAGCGCCCAGTCGCGCTCGTCGGCCAGCACGTTCTGGCCGAAGGTCGTGCCGAGCGAGGACAGCTCCTCGCTGATGTTGGCCAGCCGCTTCTTGCCGTCGGCGTCGAGTTTTGCGCCCGATCGCACAAAGCCTTTCCAGGTCTTCTCCAGCACCCGCAGCGTCTCGACGTCGAGTTTTAGCGTCTCCCGGCGCTGGTAGAGGTCGTCGATGCGGGCAAACAGTTTCTCGTTCATCGAGATCGCCGAGAAATGCCGCGACATCTTCGGCGAGATCTCACGCTCCAGCGCCTGGATCGCATCGTTGGTGTGGGCGCCGGCCCGGCACCAGAAGATCGACGAGACATGGTCGAGCGGCTCACCGGCGAGCTC
Organism: Mesorhizobium sp. C372A; assembly: GCF_030323245.1. Lineage (NCBI taxonomy): Bacteria > Pseudomonadati > Pseudomonadota > Alphaproteobacteria > Hyphomicrobiales > Phyllobacteriaceae > Mesorhizobium > Mesorhizobium sp. C372A. The sequence continues at coordinate 1,922,756 of NZ_CP100475.1, forward strand.
GAGGGCTGCCAGCGTATTCTCGATGGTCGGCGCATCCTTGTTGCCGGCGATCGCATCGATTTCGGCCTCATGTGCCTTCAGCGCCGCGTCGAACACCGAGGAGAAATCGTCGTCGCCGATGCTGGCAAAATCCGGCAGGCCGAGCGGCCCTTGCCATTTGGTCAGCGGATGGGCGGCGAGATCGACGGTTTTCGTGGACGGCATGGGGGATCTTTCGATGATTGGCGGAGCTTGCTGACCGATGTAGGGCGATGACTGGCGCGGCGCAACAGCGCGGCCGTTCAAGCCCGCGTCAGAAGCCGTCGCAATTTTCCGCGATCGCCGCTTGCGAACTGGCGGTGATGCGGTTGCCGGTGACGGCGAACGTTTCCTGCATCAGCATGTCATTGTTGGGGAAATCATAGCAGGCGATGACAGTGGTGACGCCGGCCTCGCGCTTTTCGACGCGATGCCGGATTGCGGCGCCGGCGACCGCGCCCTTCCATTCGTCGATCGACGCGATGAACTCCTGCTTCGACTGCACGACGCCGAGATCGTCGAGCTTGATGCGGACATCGTCGGCGAGCAGGTCCGACAATTCGGTGCGATCGGCGACCAGCAGCGCCGAATACCAGCGGTCGATAATGGCGCCGTCATCGGAGCGGGCAGGGACGAGCGAAATCAGCAGCGCCGCTACGGCGAAAGCGATCGCAGGCCAAACCCGCATTCTTCCCTCCTCTTATTTGACCATGCCCTTATCCGAAAACCGGTTCCCACTTTTCGGGATCATGGGTCTACGTCAAATCCGGCCGCTCGAAGTCGCCAGTGTCCTTGTTCATCACCCAGAGCTCGCCTGTCGAGATGTCGAACCAGGCGCCATGCAGCGACAGCCGCCCCTTGCCTTCGAGGATGGAGACGCAAGGGAAGGTCCTGAGATTGGCGATCGAATAGCGGATGGAAATCCGCTCCAGCGCCGTCTGCCGTTCGGTTGTCGTCATGAACGTGCTGGACGAAACGGTTTCGGCCGCCGGCGCGATCAGGCTCATCCATTTGCCGATGAAGTCGCCGGGCGACAGCGGCGCCGAATTGGTGTCGAGCGCGGCGCGGATGCCGCCGCAGCGGCCATGGCCCATCACCACGATGTTTTTCACCTTCAGGCTCTGCACGGCGAATTCGAGCGCGGCCGAGGTCGAGTGGAACTCGCCGTCCGGCGCATAGGGCGGCACCAGATTGCCGACATTGCGCAGGACGAACAGTTCGCCCGGACCGGCGTCGAAGATCGCCTCGGGGGCAGAGCGGGAATCGCAGCAGGCAACGATCATGGTTTCGGGCGCCTGCCCTTCGCGGGCGAGCTCGCGATAGCGTCCGCTCTCGGTGAGATAGCGGCCATTCATGAAGTTGCGGTAGCCGGTCCAAAGATGTTCGGGGAGATGGGGCATGGGCTAGGGATGAAGCCTTTCGGGGTTAGCGACGGCAGCTCATTTCAAGTTAGAAAGGCTCTAACGGCAAATGCCCGTCGCGGGCAATGCCGAATTGCGGATGGCTTCGTCGCAAATCGCCATGCCGCACGCATGGCTCGCCGCTTGCCTCACGCCCAGATCGCCAGGGGAATGCCCAAACGGTCGGCAAGCGGCGGGTCGGGAAACGGCTTTGCCTCGCCGCCGGCGATGCGCCCGGCCATCAGCATCATCACCGCTGCGTCGAGGAAATCGTCGGCGGCAGCACCGCGTGGCGGCGGCTGGTCGAGGAAAGCTCTGGTATAGCCGTGCCGGCAGAGCAGTGCCTTGCGCTCTTCCATCCCGGCAGGATTGACTGCGCCCTTGATCTTCTTCGGCAGCGTCATCGGTTTTTCGCCGTTCAGCCGGCAGAAGGCCACTTCGGGGTGCGATTCGAAGACGCGGCGGCGCAGTTGCGGACGTGCGATCAGCAGCGCGTCGATCTCGCGTATCTTGGCAAAGATGCCGAAGGCCTGGATCGAGACGCCGCGTGGCGGATCGGAGGTCGCCTTGGCCACCTCGCTGGCGCGCCGATGCGCCTCATACCAGGCCTCGACCGTGGTGAAGTCGCTGATGTCGGCGTAGAGGGCCGCGCGGGACGGGATAGAGAAGACGCTGGATTGCCGTGCTCCGAGCATTGGCCGTACCAAGGTCTCCGGCCCGCGCCCGCCTCTTTGCGAGACGGCCGGCAGGCCGATCGGCATGTCGACGGCCACTGTCGCATCGGCGGGCAAGGTGTCGAGCAGGGCCGCAAAGCTGGGAAAGACGCGGACTGACGGCGCGGCATCCAGATCGCGGCGGACGGCGATCCAGCCGGCCTTGCAGCCGTCGGCGCCGACGACCACGGTCGAGATCACGCCCGGCGGTCCCGCCCCGGATGCGTGAGGTGGCGCAGCTGCACCATCGCCATCGGATGCGACAGGCTCTGGGCATCGGTTTCAAGCTGCAGCTCGTCGCCGCCACGCTTGGCGGTTCGCGCCAGGATTTCGTAGACGGCGGCGGTGGTCGATTGCAGCGCCTTGATCGGCGGCTGCCCCGACAGGATGCGGGCGAGGTAGACGGCCGCAGTCAGGTCGCCGAGGCCATTCGGCGGCTTGTCGATGAGGCGGTGTTCGGCCAGCAGCGCCTGGGTGCCGTCAAGCAGCAGATTGCCGGTGCCGCCGGTCATCATCGACTGTGCCGACGTCACCAGCATTGTTGACGGTCCGGCATGGAGGGCGGCCGAGATCACCGATTTCAGATCGGGCAAGGGCGCGTCGGCCATCCACTCCAGCTCATAGCGGTTGGGGGTGGCGATGTCGGCGATCGGCATCAGTCGATCACGCATGGCGGCGGCCGTCGGCTCGGGCACATAGAGCCCGCCGGAATCGCCCATCACCGGATCGCATATATAGATCGCGTCCGGCGTCTTGGCCTTGACCGCCGCAACCAGCGAGGCGACGGCCTCGGCCTGGCCGGCCTCGCCAAGATAGCCCGACAGCACCGCGCCGACCTCACCCAGCCAGGGCGCGCGCTCGAGATCGGCCATCAGCGCCTTGAACTGGTCGAGCGGCGGCACGATGCGCGTGGCGCGGCCATGGCCCGGATGCCAGGGCAAGATGACCGTCGGTACCGCCCACACGGGAAAGCCCAGCGTCTCCAGCGCAAACACGGCGGCGCGGTTGCCGACCGAGCCGCGGGCGACATGGCTGGAAATGACGATGACCGCGCGCGGCGCGTCGGCTTTTTCGCGGTTCATGGAAAATCCTAGATACGGATAATTTTTCGTTGAATCGTCATCCTGATCTATCTCTTTGGTTGGAGCATGATCTCCGGACAAAACGGTTCCCGTTTGTCCGAGAAAACCGGTTCCCACTTTTCAGGATCATGCTCTAGCTGCCCCGGGAGACGTAGTACACGAGCCAGATCAAAAGGCCGAGGGCGACGATGAGCCCAAGTGCGCGACCGATGCGGGTGCCCCAGACCTCGATCGGATCGGATCGGTCGACCTCCGCTGCGGTAACATGATCGCGCGCGCCTTTCGTTGCCCGTGACACCAGCGATGCGCCGCCAAGGCCGCCCTCGTTCGCCACGCGCTCGATAATGCGGCGCGATTCGCTGTCATCGTCGTGGCGTTCCGCCATGATCCTGTCCTGTTTGCCGGCAACCATACCGTGTTCGCGCGATCAATCACAGGGCCTCGCCAGCGCATGAATGCGCGCCAGGAATGCGCGCCAGCGGCAGACATTTTCTTGAGCGCGGATTGTGCTAATGCTTCGCATGCAACTTCTGTCGAGGGACCTCACCATGTTTGCCCAGCGCCTTGCCTTCCCTTTCCGCAGTCTGCCGGCCGTGCTGATGTTGGCCGTCGTGCTGCCTCTGCTCGCCGGCTGCGGCTTCAACACCATCCCGACGGCGGAGGAAAACGCCAAGGCGGCATGGAGCGAGGTGCTGAACCAGTATCAGCGTCGGTCCGACCTCATTCCCAATTTGGTCGAGACGGTGAAGGGCTATGCCTCGCATGAAAAGGACACGCTCGATGCGGTGGTCGAAGCGCGCGCCAAGGCGACGCAGATCACGGTGACGCCGGAAACGCTGAAGGACCCCGAAGCGCTCAAGAAGTTCCAGGATGCGCAATCAGGGCTGACCAGCGCGCTGTCGCGGCTGATCGCGGTGTCGGAGGCCTATCCCGACCTCAAGGCCAACCAGAATTTCCTGGCGCTGCAGGCGCAACTCGAAGGCACCGAGAACCGTATCGCCGTGGCGCGGCGCGACTACATCCTGGCGGTCAAGGATTACAATCTGACGCTGAGGACCTTTCCGTCGGTGCTATGGGCAACCTTCTGGTTCCGCAGCAACGAGCCCTTCGCCAACTTCACCGTCGAAGAAGACAAGATGCAGCCGCCGAAGGTCGATTTCGGCACGAAGCAGGGCGGGTGATGACGTCTGGGTGAGCTTGGCCTTTGCCAGCCTTGCGTTCCTTCACACCCCCCTCTGTCCTGCCGGACATCTCCCCCTCAAGGGGGGAGATCAGCTGTCTTCTGTCCTTGCGCCAAATATCAGCGTTGCCGGCTGAGCGTCGGCAGCGAGATTGCCAATCTCCCCCCTCGAGGGGGAGATGTCCGGCAGGACAGAGGGGGACGCGAAGGAACGCCAACCTTGGTGTTCTTCTCGCCTTTCTGGCCGTCTTCCTGCCCCTCACCGCCTTCGCCGCCGACCTCCCCGCGCTGACCGGCCGCGTCGTCGACAATGCCGGGATCATCGATGCAGGCACCAAAGCCGCGCTCACCCAGAAACTCGCCGACTTCGAGACCAGAGGCTCCGACCAGATCGTCGTCGCAACCATCCCCAGCCTCGACGGCGAGGAGATTGAGCCTTACGCCAACCGACTGTTCCGCTTCTGGAAGCTCGGCCAGGCCAAGGAAAACAACGGCGTGCTGCTGCTGGTGGCGCCGAACGACCGCAAGATGCGCATCGAGGTCGGCTATGGGCTGGAAGGCACGCTGACCGATTTGCACACCAAGCTGATCATCGAAAACGACATGGTGCCGGCGTTCCGCGCCGGCGATTTCTCCGGGGGCATTTCCAAGGCCGTCGACGACATGGTGATGGTGCTGGAAGGCAATCCGGAGGAATTGGAGGCGCGCGGCGAGCGCAACCAGAAGCCGCCCATCAATACCGACAATCTGTTCTTCGGCGTCTTCATCAGCATCTGGGCAATCATGTTCTTCGGCAGCATGGCCGCCTCCATCCTGCCGCCGATCTTCGGCCAAAAACTCGGTCCCGGCCGCTATCGCTGGCTCGGCATGACATTCGAGCCGCACAAGCGGTCATCCAGCGGCGGCTGGTCTTCGGGCGGGGGCGGCTGGTCGTCGGGTTCAAGCGGTGGTGGCGGCTTTTCCGGCGGCGGCGGTTCGTCCGGCGGCGGCGGCTCCTCGGGAAGCTGGTGACGAGATGACAACACGCATCGCCAATCCCTGGCATGGCCGCTTCGCCACGATGACCGGCGCTGCCTTGCTGGTCTTGCTCGTCAGCTTCGCGGCGCTGGCGGCGGAACTGCCCGCCCTCACCGGTCGTGTCGTCGACAATGCAGGCATCATCGATGCCGCGACCGAGGCGGCGCTCACCCAAAGACTGGCCGATTTCGAGACCAAAGGCTCCGACCAGATCGTCGTCGCGACGGTTCCCAGCCTCGACGGCGAGGAGATCGAGCCTTACGCCACCCGGCTGTTCAACGCTTGGAAGCTCGGCCAGAAGGCCAAGAACAATGGCGTGCTTCTGCTGGTGGCCGTGAACGACCGCAAGATGCGCATCGAGGTCGGCTACGGGCTGGAAGCCACGCTCACCAACCAGCACGCCACACGGATCATTGAAGGCATGGTGCCGGCCTTCCGCGCCGGGGATTTCTCCGGCGGTATTTCCAAAGCGGTCGACGACATGATCATGGTGATTGAGGACAGTCATGGTGGTTGAGGGGAACTGGTGACGGCATGACAGTACGCGTCTTCAATCCGCCAAGACCTGGCCGCGCAGCCGCGACGATCGGCATCGCGCTGTTGACGATGCTCACCATGCTGTTTGTAGCTTTGGCGGCAGACCTGCCGGCACTCACCGGGCGGGTGGTCGACAATGCCGGTATTATCGACGCCGCGACCAAGGCGGCACTGACGCAGAAGCTCGCGGATTTCGAGACCAAAGGCTCCGACCAGATCGTCGTCGCCACGATCAACAGCCTCGACGGCGAGGAGATCGAACCCTACGCCAACCGGCTGTTCCGCTTTTGGAAACTCGGGCAGGCCGGCGAAAACAACGGCGTGCTTCTGCTGGTGGCCAAGAACGACCACAAGATGCGCATCGAGGTCGGCTACGGGCTGGAAGGCACGCTGACCGACCTGCACACCAAACTGATCATCGAAAACGACATGGTGCCGGCGTTCCGCGCCGGTGATTTCTCCGGCGGCATTTCCAAGGCCGTCGACGACATGGTCATGGTGCTGGAAGGCAACCCGGAAGAGCTGGAGGCGCGCGGCAAGCGCAACCCGGCCGACCGCAGCACGCCCATCGATCCCGTCGTCGCGGTCTTCCTGATCCTGTGGGCGGCGATGTTCTTCGGCGGCCTGGCGATGGCCTTCCTGCCGCCGATCTTCGGCACCAAGCTGTCGCCGGGCGTGTATAAATGGCTGGGCATGACCTTTCGCTACGGCCAGGGGCCGAGCGGATCGTCCTCGGGCTCCAGCAGCTGGACAACAAGTTCGTCGTCGGGCAGCGGATGGTCATCGGGAAGTTCGGGCAGCAGCTGGTCTTCGGGCTCAAGCAGCGGCGGCGGGTTTTCAGGCGGCGGCGGTTCGTCTGGCGGTGGCGGGTCTTCAGGGAGCTGGTGAGAGAAGATGGCAACACGACCGATCAGCCCACAGGACCATGAGCGCATCGCCACCGCGATCCGCGCGGCCGAGGCCAAAACCGACGGCGAGATCTACTGCGTCGTTGCGCATGCCAGCGACGGCTATTTCTTTCCCGCCGCCTTCATGGCGACATCAGGCATGCTGATTGCCAGCCTCGCCGTCGCCTATGGGCTGGAAGCCTGGTGGCTGTCGATCCGGCTGCCGCATTTCGTCATTGTCCAACTGCTGGCACTGGCCTCGGTGTTGGTGCTTTTGTGGGCGCTGCCGGGCTTGCGCATCCATCTGGTGCCGCGCCGGCAGCGTTATCAGGCGGCACATGACAATGCGCTCAGGCAGTTCCTCGCCCGCAATGTCCACCGCACCACGGCGCGCACCGGCGTGTTGGTCTTCGTGTCGATCGCCGAGCGTTATGCCGAAGTGGTCGCCGATTCGGGCATCGACAGCAAGGTCGGCCAGCATGTCTGGGACGGCGTGGTGCGCGATCTCCTGCAGCATGCCGGTCACGACCGGCTCGCCGACGGCTTCGTCAAGGCGATCGGGCAGGTCGGCGCGGTGCTGGCCGAGCATTTCCCGGTGACGTTGGGCGATGCCAATGAACTGGACGATCATCTCGTCGAGATCTGAAAAGCCAGCACGCGCTACCCGGACGGACGCCTGACCGCGCCGGCTGGGTGCGTTTTCCAGGCAGGCTTTGCCCATTGTCAGCAGTGTCGCGATCGGCTGTGAGAAAGCGGTCGGCGGGCTGACCTCGACTCTTGCAAATGGCCGATGCGGGTTTATGGTTAACAAATCATGAATACGCTGAGCATCGACATCAGGAAAGCCGAACCGCGCGACGCTGGCGCCATTGCGGACGTGCACCAGCAGGCTTGGGAGGGCGCCTATTCCGGCATCATCCCGCATCGCTCGCTGACCTCGATGATCAACCGCCGCGGCGCCGACTGGTGGGCCAACGCCATCCGCCGCGCCGCCACCGTTCTGGTGGTCGAGATCGGCGGCACCATCGCCGGCTATGCCACGATCGGCAAGAACCGCGCCCGCGAGCTGAAGCAACAGGGCGAAATCTACGAACTTTACCTGCGTCCGGAATATCAAGGCATCGGGCTCGGCAGCCGGCTGTTCAAGGCGGCGCGGGCGCGGCTTGCCGACCACGGGCTGAAGGGAATGGTGGTGTGGGCGCTGGAAGACAACCAGAACGCACTTTCCTTCTATGCCGGCGCGGGTGGCCGTGACGTCGCCGAAGGCGTCGAGATTTTCGAGCAGAGGGCGCTCAAGAAGGTCGCCTTCGTCTGGGAATGACCGGCTTCGGTTACAAATCATCATAAACCGTGCGCTTCCGTTAGCGCTTCGCACCAATCGCCGCATTGCACCATGCTGCGCCGCCCGCTATCGATCTTGGACATCGAGAGAGGGATTTAAGCCATGCGAATCGAAGCCATTGCCATCGGAAAGAACCCGCCCGAGGACATCAACGTCATCATCGAGGTGCCGATCGGCGGCGAGCCGATCAAGTACGAGATGGACAAGGAGGCCGGCACGCTGTTCGTCGACCGTTTCCTGCACACCTCGATGCGCTACCCCGGCAATTACGGTTTCGTGCCGCACACGCTGTCGGGCGACGGCGACCCGATCGACGTGCTGGTCTGCAACACGCGCGCGCTGGTGCCGGGCTGCGTCATCAATGTGCGACCGATCGGCGTGCTGGTGATGGAAGACAATGCCGGCCAGGACGAGAAGGTCATTGCCGTGCCGTCGCCGAAGCTGACGCTGCGCTACGAAAACGTCACCGAATACACGCAGCTGCCCGAGATCACCCGCGACCAGGTCCAGCACTTCTTCGAGCACTACAAGGATCTCGAGCCCGGCAAATGGGTCAAGATCGAAGGCTGGCACGATTCCAAATACGCCAAGAAGATGATCGTCGACGCGATCGCACGGGCGAAGGCGGCAAAGTAGCGCCGAGAGAGGCCTGCGTCTCGTTCAAGTAAGCGGCAAACGCCAGCGCGAGGCACCCCCCTCTGGCCTGCCGGCCATCTCCCCCTCAAGGGGGGAGTCGCAACGGCTTTCGTCAATTTTCAGCGCCGAAAGAAAAGCGCCGCCAGCGAAGCTGCCAATCTCCCCCCTTGAGGGGGAGATGCCCGGCAGGGCAGAGGGGTGCCTTGCACCCACGTGACTAGTTATCCACCCGACCAAACGCCGGCACGTTGCCGATGAGGGTGTGCTTGTCCTTGCCACAGGCGAAACTCTTCGCCTTTTCGTCGGCCAGCTTGCGCGCCTGGTCATTGGCCTGCGGGTTGCCGGTGGCCAGCACGAGGCCGATGGTGCAGCCGTCGCGGGCTTCCATCTGGGCGACCTTGGCGACGAGCAGCACTTCGGTCGGCTTGTTCTCGTCCTCGGGATTGCTGATCGAGCGGCGGTGGATGACGGCAAAGGGAACGGCAACGTCGCCCTTGGTCTCGATGCGCCACTCGACCTTGGCGCCGGACGAGTTGAAGCCGGAAAAGCTCTCCCAGACCGAGGTCATGTCGCCGCCGGGCGGAAATCCGTAGAACAGCGATTCACGGGCGTCGTCATAGGCGATCAGCACGGGATAGCCACGATAGCCGGAGCAGGCGAGTTCGGCCCATTCGCCGTCGCCTTCCTGCGCCTGCGCATAGGTGACGCAGTCCTTTTGCGAGTCGAGGTCGGTGTAGACGCTTGATATGCCGTCGGCATGGGCGGTTTGGGATAGGGCGGCGAGGGCGAATGGAACAAGCAGCAGGGTTCGCATGCGGACGTCTCCCGTGAAGTTCGCCCCAGCCTATCGCCAAATCTGCGGCCGGCCTAGCGTGCCAATCTCAACGTTGGCGCCGCCCAAATCGCCCTGCCGGGCAATTCTCCCCCTGAACGGGAGAAAGTGGCCGGCTGCGCCGCTGGCGACAACCTTGCAACGCTGGCAATTGGCGAAATCGTGATGAGAGCGTTCCTCGCCCCATTTCCGGGAAAGGATGCCGGCAGGTGAGGGGCGGCGCCAACGTTCGAAATGTTATTTCTTCAAGCTCGCCTCGATCAGCAGGTCGGCGTTGTGGGCGACCGCTGCCGCCGGGCCTCCGAGGCCGAAGAGCTGGCCACTGATATAGGCGCCTTCGATCAACAGCAGCAGGCCGTCGCCGAGCGTGTCAGGGTCTTTAGCGCCCATCGCTGCGGCCATCGCGCGCAGGCGGTGGCGCAACTCCTGCTTGTTGGCCTCGCTGACGACGCGCGCCGGATGGCCATGTTCGGGATATTCCACCGCCGCGTTGGTCATGCCGCAGCCGCGATAGTCCGGCCTTTGCGTGCGCTTGCCGACGCGAGTCAGGAAAGCCCTGAGCTGTGCCCGTGGGTCGCCGGGATGGGCAGCCACGGCTTCGTCGAAACGCTCCCAATACTCACGGTCATATTGCCTGAGATAGGAAGCGGCGAGCTCGTCCTTGGAGGGAAAGCTGCGGTAGAGGCTGGGCTTGGTGACGCCGGCGCGCTTGACGATCTCGTCGACGCCGATCGCCCGGATGCCGCGGCGGTAGAACAGGTCGTAGGCCACGTCGAGGATTTTCTTGGCAGCCTTGGGCGGTGCGGCTGCATGACCGTCCTTGATGGTCAGTTCAATCTTTTTGTCCGTTGGCATGGTATGACTCGATTGACGTGTTACCGATCGGTACGTATACATGTCCTCACCCTGCAACGTACCGGTCAGTAACATGATAGCTCAATCCCGTCCCTTTGGCCAGCGCTACGCTTTCGTCGTGGTTGGCGTCATCTTCCTCTGCCTGTTGATCGCGGCCGGGCTTCGTTCCGCACCCTCGGTGATGATGCTGCCGTTGGATAAAAGCTTCGGCTGGGGGCGCGATACGGTTTCGATTGCCGCCGCGATCGGCATCTTCCTTTACGGCCTGACCGGGCCGTTTGCCGCCGCATTGATGGAGCGTATCGGCTTGCGCCGCACGCTGCTTGCCTCGCTTGTGATCATGTCGGGCTCGACCGCGCTCAGCCTGCTGATGACCGAGCCATGGCACCTGTTCCTCACCTGGGGCGTGTTTTCCGGCATCGGCTCCGGCGCGGTCGCCACCGTGCTCGGCGCCACCATCGTCAACCGCTGGTTCAAGACCAATCGCGGCTTGGTGATGGGGCTGATGTCGGCCTCCAGCGCCACCGGCCTCTTGGTGTTCCTGCCGCTGCTGGCATCGCTCGCCCAGTCGGGCGGCTGGCAGCCCGTCGCTACCGCCGTCTCGATCGCCACCGCCTGTCTTCTGCCGCTGGTCTGGCTGTTGGTTCCGGAGCGTCCCGCTTCGATCGGCATGGTGCGCTATGGCGCCGGGGCCGATGACGTGCCGCCGGTATCGCCGGCATCGCAAGGCAATTTCCTGGCGCATACGCTCAACACGCTGCGCCGCGCTGCCGGCACCCGCGTCTTCTGGTATCTGTTCGCCACCTTCTTCATCTGCGGCTTCACCACCAACGGGCTGGTCGGCACGCATCTGATCTCCTTCTGCGGCGATATGGGCATCCCCGAGGTACAGGCCGCGGGCCTGCTGTCGCTTATGGGCATTTTCGACCTGATCGGGACGACGCTCTCGGGCTGGCTCACCGACCGTTTCGACCCGCGCAAGCTGCTCGGCGTCTACTACGGCATTCGCGGTCTGGCGCTGATCTATCTGCCCTATTCCGGCTTCTCGGCGACCAGCCTGATCATCTTCGCGGTGCTCTACGGTCTCGACTGGATCGCCACCGTGCCGCCGACGCTCAGGCTCGCCAACGAGGCCTTCGGTGACCGCAGCGGCCCGATCGTGTTCGGCTGGATCGTAGCCGGCCACCAAGTCGGCGCCGCCACCGCCGCCGCCTTCGGCGGCACCATGCGCGAATTGCAGGGCAATTACGAACTGGCTTTCCTGATCGCCGGCATGACGGCGATCGTGGCTGCGTGTCTGTCGCTGCTGATCAATACGAGCAGGCCGGCTTTCGATCCGGAGCCGCAAGCGGCGTAAGGCGCGGTACTAATCTCCCCCCTCAGGGGGGAGATGGCCGCGAAGCGGCCAGAGGGGGTCCGTGCGACCGGACTCAGCCTCTTGCGCAGAGGTCGGCGCTCCAAGCGAGGCGACCCCCTTCTGTCGCCTTCGGCGACATCTCCCCCCTCAAGGGCGGAGATCACCTGTCGATTGTTATCAAAGTTTCATCTTCCCGAGATGTGGCTGAAACATTGAAGCTGGAGCTTGCTGGCACCGTTCGAAGCCATCAGGAGACCGCCATGAACAAGATCTCGTTGACCCGCCGCGCTTTCGTCACCTCTGCCAGCGCCGCCGGTCTGCTCGGCGCATCGGGGCTCGCTTTGCCCTATTATTCGCGCGCCAGCCAGCGCCCGGCCTTCACCCATGGCGTCCAGTCCGGCGATGTCGATGCCTCGAGCGGCATGGTGTGGACGCGCACCGACCGGCCTTCGCGCGTCATGTTCGAAGTGTCGTCGACGGAAAACTTCGCCAATGCGACGCGGCTGGCGCCGCTCGATACCTCGCCGGCCAGCGACTTCACGGTCAAGCGCCTGCTTACCGACCTCGCCTCCGACCAGGATATCTTCTACCGGATGACTGCCGCCGACCTGTCGGATATCAACGCCGTTTCCGAACCGATCGTCGGCCGTTTCCGCACAGCACCCGCCTCGAAGCGCGACATAAAATTCGCCTGGTCGGGCGACACGGCCGGCCAGGGCTGGGGAATCGATGAGACCGGCATGAAAACCTACGCCACCATCGCCAGGCACACGCCGGATTTCTTCCTGCATTCCGGCGACACCATCTATGCCGATGGCGCCATGAAGGACGAGGTAGACCTGCCTGGCGGCGGCAAGTGGAAAAACGTCGTCCTGATCGACGGCAAGCGCAAGGTGGCCGAGACGCTGGATGAGTACCGCGACCAGTGGAAATACAACATGATGGACAAAAACGTTCTGGCCTTGAGCGCCATCTGCCCGACCTTCTACCAGTGGGACGATCACGAGGTGCTGAACAACTGGTCGGATTCGAAGAATCTCGGCGCCGACAGCCGCTACACCGAAAAATCCATCCATGTGCTCGCGGCGCGTGCGGCGCGCGCCTTCCATGAGATGACGACGATCCGCTACGAGCCGTCCGAGCCCGGCCGCGTCTACCGCAAGATCGCGCATGGGCCGCTGCTCGACGTGTTCTTCCTCGACATGCGCTCCTATCGCGGCCCGAACGGCCCCGACATGCAGGAGGACATGACGCCGCAGTCACGCATGCTGGGCGAACAGCAGACGAAATGGCTGAAGCGCGAGCTGACGAATTCCAGGGCGACCTGGAAGATCATTGCCGCCGACATGCCGCTCGGCCTCGTCGTCTGGGACGACGGCGCCAAGAAGGTCGGCGCGGAAGCCATCAGCAATGGCGACAATGGCCTGCCCAAAGGCCGCGAGCTCGAGATCGCCGACCTGTTGCGCTACATCAAGACTGCCGGCATCACCAACACGGTCTGGTTGACCGCCGATGTCCACTACACAGCGGCGCACTATTACAACCCCGACAAGGCGCGGTTCCAGGATTTCAATCCTTTCTGGGAATTCGTCTCGGGCCCGATCCACGCCGGTACCTTCGGTCCCAATGATTTCGACATGACCTTCGGCCCGGAGCTGAAATTCATCAAGGCGCCGACCACCGAACAGGGCCAGAACCTGCCACCCTCGGCCGGCCTGCAGTTCTTTGGCCTGGTGGACATTTCAGGGGCGACAGAGCAGCTGACCGTGCGGCTGATGGATCGCGACGACATCGAGCTTTACAAGGTGACGCTCGATCCGGTGCGGTCGGCGTAAGCCTTTGGGTCGGTGCGAAGGATCGCTATGCCTGGAATGGGCAGCCGTCAGTCCGGGTAGCAAACCGTCGGAATCTTCGGCCACACCGCGCTGTCGCAGCCTGCAACCTGCTGCCTCTGCTTGAAAGAGGCGCTGACCGGGCCGGTGACCACGGGGTCGACGCCATCAGGGGCGTCGGCAAACATCTGCTCGGCCGTCCGGTCGGACGACGAAGCCGGATTGGCTTCCTTCACCGTGGCGGCCGATTGAGCGGCATTGGCCGCCAGCACGGCAGCGAATGCGACCGAAGCGATGAGGGGCCAAAATCGGTTGAGTTTGTCGGTCATGAATTTCGAACTACCCGGGCCCAGAAAGGTTCCCGCCTTGGTTAACAAAACCATCTCACACCGAGATGCTTAAGATTTGATGAGTATTTGGTGGTGCGCCTCCTCTTTCGCAATTGCGAAAAACCCTGTATGAGCCGCGCAACCGAAAGAGGCGGCGCCCTTTGGCCTGCTGCCTGCAACGCTCCCGAGACCACAAAATGAAAATTCGTAATATCGCGATCATCGCGCACGTCGACCATGGAAAAACCACCCTCGTCGACCAATTGCTGCGGCAATCCGGTTCCTTCCGCGACAATCAGCGCGTCGCCGAGCGCGCCATGGATTCCAACGACCTCGAAAAGGAACGCGGCATCACCATCCTGGCCAAGGCGACCTCGGTCGACTGGAAGGACACCCGCATCAACATCGTAGACACCCCCGGCCACGCCGATTTCGGCGGTGAGGTCGAGCGCATCCTGTCGATGGTGGATTCGGCGATCGTGCTGGTCGACGCCGCCGAAGGCCCGATGCCGCAGACCAAGTTCGTCGTCGGCAAGGCGCTCAAGGTCGGCCTGAAGCCGATCGTCGTCATCAACAAGATCGACCGTCCGGACGCCCGCCACGTCGAAGTGGTCAACGAGGTGTTCGACCTGTTTGCAGCGCTTGACGCCACCGACGAGCAGCTCGACTTCCCGATCCTCTACGGTTCTGGCCGCGATGGCTGGGTCTCGGAAAATCCGGAAGGCTCGAAGGACCAGGGCCTGGCGCCGCTGTTCGACCTCGTCATCAAGCATGTGCCGGAGCCGACCGTTCATCCCGGCCCGTTCCGCATGATCGGCACCATCCTGGAAGCCAATCCATTCCTCGGCCGCATCATTACCGGCCGTATCGAGAGCGGCACGCTGAAGTCCAACCAGGCGGTCAAGGTGCTGCACCATGACGGCACGCAGATAGAAACCGGCCGCATCTCCAAGATCCTCGCTTTCCGTGGCCTCGAGCGCCAGCCGATCGAAGAGGCGCAGGCGGGTGACATCGTCGCCATTGCCGGCCTGTCCAAAGGCACCGTCGCCGACACGTTCTGCGACCTGGCGGTGACCGAGGCGTTGCATGCGCAACCGATCGATCCGCCGACCGTGACCATGTCTTTCCTGGTCAATGATTCGCCGCTCGCCGGCACTGAAGGCGACAAGGTGACCAGCCGCGTCATCCGCGACCGCCTGCTGCGAGAAGCCGAAGGCAATGTCGCGCTCAAGATCGAGGAATCGCCCGACAAGGATTCGTTCTTCGTTTCCGGCCGCGGCGAATTGCAGCTGGCCGTGCTGATCGAGACGATGCGCCGCGAAGGCTTTGAAATCGCCGTGTCGCGTCCGCGCGTCGTCATGCAGAAGGGCGAGAACGGTGAATTGCTGGAGCCGGTCGAGGAAGTCGTCATCGACGTCGACGAGGAGCACGCCGGCATCGTCGTGCAGAAGATGTCGGAGCGCAAGGCCGAGATGGTCGAGCTGCGGCCTTCGGGCGGCAACCGTCAGCGCATCGTCTTCCACGCGCCGACGCGCGGACTGATCGGCTACCAGTCGGAACTGTTGACCGACACGCGCGGCACCGCCGTGATGAACCGGCTGTTCCACGCCTACCAGCCCTACAAGGGCGAACTGCCGGGCCGCACCAACGGCGTGCTGATCTCCAACGAACAGGGCGAGGCAGTGGCCTATGCCATGTGGAACCTCGAAGACCGCGGCCCGATGGTCATCGACCCGGGCGTCAAGGTCTATCAGGGCATGATCATCGGCATCCATAGCCGTGACAACGACCTCGAAGTGAACGTGCTGAAGGGCAAGAAGCTGACCAACATCCGCGCCGCCGGCAAGGACGAGGCGGTGAAACTGACGCCGCCGATCCGCATGACGCTGGAGCGCGCGCTGGCCTGGATCCAGGACGACGAGCTGGTCGAGGTGACGCCGAAGACCATCCGCCTGCGCAAGCTCTATCTCGACCCGAACGAGCGCAAGCGCTTCGAGAAGTCGGCCAAGGTTGTGGGCGCGGCGTAATCGTCTGATTGTCTAAATTCGAGAGGGGCGAAGCACCGGTGCTTCGCCCCTCTTGTCATTCACCCACGGCAGCCGAAATGATGGCTTCACGATCCGGCTCGTCGGCCAGGTCAATGCGAATCGCCGTGCCGTCGCGGGCTGGCTTGCGCAAAGCTCTGGCGCCTTCGGGAACAACAACCAGCAGTCGTTTCTCCTCCAGCGCCTGAAGCCTTGATCGGGAGATGCCGAGTTCGCCGGCGAGCAGACGGTTGAGCCGCAGCGATGTCGGCATTTCCAGCCCAAGCCTGATTTCAAGCGCGGCTGCGGGTCGGCCTTCGCCGCCGAGCCGGTGTTTGTGAACGGCGACATCGGGAAACTCCTCGACGCGGCCGACCCGGTTTCGCAAAGCCACGACATCGAAGGCATGGCGGCGGGCGAGGGCCGGATCGTTGCTTTCGAGCGCTGCCAGCAGCGCGGGTTCGATGTCGCGGCGGTTGCAGCGTTCGAAAATGCCGAAATTCCACGAATTGTCGCAGTCGATGCAGCGATAGATCAGCCAGACATCAATGCGTTTGCCATTGGCGTTGACGCGGAATTTGTCGCTGCAGCGATAGGCTTTCACGGCGCCGCAGCGGTTGCAGTGGATCAGGGGTCGAGGTGCGATTTCGGGCGCGATTGCCCAGCGGATAGCGAGATGTTGGGACAAGCCGGAAGACCTTCCAGTGTGGAAGTTCTTCAGGTCGGCAATGGCGAGATGCCCATGCGGGCACGGCGTGGCGAGAGCTAGCTATGTCGGAAATCAGCTGTCACGGGCGGCAAAGCGCGCGACAACGGTTCAGCAGTGCCAAACCGGTCTCGAACCGCCGCCTGAGGAACACGTGAAATGGAGCAGGCACCGCTTAATGCGGCGCCCTGCCAAGTGTGATCAGGGAGTTGGCGAGACCGGCGGTTACTGAGGCAAAATGAAGCTCGAAATGAATGTCGGGACGGTTCTTCTAGCGGCAAGATGCCGAGCGGGCAAGGTTCATAGGGTGTCTCGCCCTGCTCAGGCGAAGGCGATCTGTACCTTCATCGATTTGTTGCGGTCGCCGGCGATCTCGAAAGCCGCAACCGCCTCGTCCATCGGATAGATGCCGGTCAGCAGCGGCTTGACGTCGACGCGACGGTTGTTGATCAGATCGACGGCCAGCGCGAACTCGTCGTGGAAACGGAAGGAGCCGCGCATTTCGATCTCCTTGGCGACGATGAGATTCTGAGGCAGCGACATGTCGCCGCCTAGGCCGAGCTGCACGAGCACCCCGCGCGGCTTCAGCACATCGAGCCCGGCTCGCACCGCGCGCTCATTGCCGGAGCATTCGAACATGACGTTGAAACTGCCCTTCTCGACATTGTAGCCAGCGAGCTTGTCGGCATCTGTGGCGACATTGATGGTGCGGTCGGCGCCGATCTCGTTGGCCTTGGCCAGAACCGCGTCCATGACATCGGTGACGACGATCTCGCGCGCGCCGTGGACGCGCGCGGCCAGGATGCACAGCGCGCCGATCGGCCCGCTGCCGGTGACCAGAACCCGCTTGCCGAGCAGCGAACCGGCGCGGTTCACGGCATGCAGCGTTACCGCGAACGGCTCGGCAAAGGCGGCTTCGTTGATGGAGACATGGTCGGCGATTTTGTGGCACTGCCAGGCCTCCGCGACGAGGCGCTGGCGGAAGGCGCCCTGTATATGCGGCATCGGCATGGCGCTGCCGTAGAAGCGCATGTTGAGGCACTGGTTCTGCATGCCCTGCAGGCAATAGCGGCAGGCATTGCAGGGCCGGCTGGGCGAAATCGCAACGCGGTCGCCGACGGCAAGGCTGGAAACGCCGGCGCCAAGTGCCTTCACCGTGCCAGCGACCTCATGTCCGAGGATCATCGGCTCGCGCAGGCGCACCACGCCGAAGCCGCCATGATTGTAGTAGTGCAGGTCCGAGCCGCAGATGCCGCCGGCCTCGACCGATATTTCGACCTGTCCGGCGCCAGGCGCGCCCGAATCGGTCTCTTCGATGCGCAGGTCTTTTGCGGCGTGGATGACGATTGATTTCACGGCCGCGATCCTTTCTCAAACCGCTGGCACGGGCAAGTCCGATCTCCGAAATGTGTCGCGTTCGTTGGCCCTCAGGCAGAGGGTGCCAAATTGACGCCGATCGGATATTCTTCGCCATCCAACGCTCGAAGGCTCCGTCATGCACCTCACCTCGCTCCTGATCTTCGCCGCCGCCTTGTTCGTCGCTGCCGGTTCGCCCGGCCCGTCGATCGCCGCACTTGTTGCCCGCGTCATCTCGAAAGGCTTTCGCGACGTGTTCCCTTTCCTGCTCGCCATGTGGATCGGCGAGGCCATCTGGCTGTCGCTGGCGGTGTTCGGGCTGGCGGTCGTGGCGCAGACCTTCCATTTAGCCTTCGTCGTCGTGAAATGGATCGGCGTCGCTTACCTCGCCTACCTCGCCTTCAAGATGTGGACCGCACCTGTCGACGCAAAAGAAGGCGAGATGCCGCGCGAGGATTCGGCGACAAAGCTGTTCTTTGCCGGCATGGCGGTGACGCTCGGCAATCCCAAGATCATGATGTTCTATCTGGCGCTGCTGCCGACGATCATCGACCTCGCTTCGGTGAGTGTCATCGGCTGGGTCGAACTGACGGCGACGATGGCGGTGGTTCTGATCGCCATCGATCTCGCCTGGGTCGTCGCGGCCTCACAGGCGCGCAAACTGTTGAAGAGCAAGCGTGCGATGAAGATCGCCAACCGCATCAGCGCCACGACGATGGCCGGCGCCGCCGCGGCCATCGCGGCGCGATCCTGACCGCCTTTCTATGGGAACCTCAAAGCTAGACTTTGTCCAATAGACCCATGCTATCAGACGTGCCAACTTTCCAGCCGGCGAAGCATCCCAAAACGCCACAGGCCGCGCATCGTACGCCAACATAAAGCCAGCGAACGCCGTCACGTTCCGGGTAGATGGAAAACCCGACGCCGATGTTTGCAGCTTCGGAGCCGCACTCGGTGCACGCCCATCGTTCCGGCTGGGCTTCGTCCCAAAATTCCGCACTGTCGCAGATAAGATGCTCGGATCCGCAGACCGTGCACGTTCGTCGCGCCACACCCTCGTCATCGTCGGCATCGAGGAGAAACGAGATGGAACCGCACTTGCAGCGGGCGAGCCTGAAGTCATGAACCTCGGCGTTGTCGGCGCCATAGGCTTCCAAGTATTCTCCGATGTCAGTGGGCTCGCTGCCAACCCACCACTTGCCTGACGTATCTATCGTCATTGGTCACCTCGCCATTGAGTGGTATTCGTCGTTCGGGCGCATGTCGATGGCCGCCGCCACGCGGTTCGACATGTTGAAGAAGGCGGCGGTCGAGGCGATGTCCCAGATGTCTCGGTTGGTGAAGCCGGCGTTGCGCAGTGCTTCCCTGTCCGCCTCGACGATCTTTGCCGGCTCTTCCGTCAGCTTGACGGCGAATTCGAGCATCGCCGTCTGTTTCGGTGAAAGATTGGCAGCGCGGAAGTTCATCACCATCATCTCGCCGAGAGCCGGATCGCCGGAGAGCTGGCGCACCGCCGCGCCATGCGCGGTCAGGCAATAATAGCAATGGTTGATCGAGGAGACGACGACCGCGATCATCTCCCGTTCCAGCTTCGACAGGCCGGATTCACCCAGCATCAGATCATTGTAGGTTTCGGTAAAGGCGCGCAGCTTCTTCTCGTCGAAGGCATAGGCAAGAAGCACGTTGGGAACCAGGCCGAGCTTTTCCTCGCATTTGGCGAAATAGGCTTTTGTCGCCTCGCTCAGTTCCGCGATACCCAAGTCAAGTGCGCTGATTTTGCCGGACATGGGGTCTTCCTCCTCGTTCACCGCCGCCTGACCGTCGAATTCCTGTAATTCTTATCGAGCCGTCAAACCTTTGTCGCCAAACAGCGGTCATCTGCTACCATAGTCGTAAAAGCATGTGACGGGAGGACAACATGGCGAGCGTGAAATCCGCAGCTAAGCCGAAGAAAACAGCCACTGCCGGGGTGAAACCCGACGGGAAGCCGGCCAGGCTCGCCGACTATCTGCTGGCCCGCGCGCCGGCCGAAGACATTGCCGCCTATGACGCCGCCGACCTGGAGCGAGCCGCCGACCTGGCAGGACGTGCGGTCGCCGCCCACAAGAAGGGCCAAAGTGTCGTCGCCGTCGATGCCGGGTCGGGCGTCTCCCGCGAGGGCCGCCCGATGACGATCATCACCGTCGTCAACGACAACATGCCGTTCCTGTTCGATTCGATCCTCGGCGAGATCACAGAAACTGCCGGCGAACCGACTTTGGTCACCCATCCGGTCATCGTCGTGCGTCACGGCAAGGCCGGCGTCGACGAGATCCTCGGCGACGGCAGCGCCCTCAAGGACGATGGCAATCACGACCGCCTGAGCGTCGTCCATGTCCATATTCCGCGCCTGACGGCGGAGCAGGCCGACGCGCTGGCCGACCGCCTGCGCAAGATGCTCAACCAGGTGCGCGCCGCCGTCAGCGACTGGAAGCCGATGCTCGCCCGTCTCGACCAGGCGATTTCCGAATTCCGCTATTCCGCCGTGCCGCTCGACAAGAAGAGCGTTGCCGAGGCCATCGCCTTCCTTGAATGGCTGCGCGACGACAATTTCACTTTCCTTGGCATGCGCGAGTTCAAATATTCCGGCGGCGCGGAGAGCGGCAATCTAGAGCGCGCCGACAAACCCGGTCTCGGCATCCTCGCCGACCCGGATGTGCTGGTGCTCCGGCGCGGCACCGAGGCGGTGACGACGACGCCCGAAATCCGCGCCTTCCTGCATGGGCCGGAGCCGCTGATCGTCACCAAGGCCAACGCCAAGTCGCTGGTGCACCGCCGCATTTATCTCGATTATATCGGCGTCAAAACCTACACCGCCAAGGGCACGCTTGCCGGCGAGTTGCGCATGGTCGGCCTGTTCACCTCGACTGCCTACACGCGCTCGGTGATGAAAATCCCGTATCTGAGGTCAAAGGCCGAGACCATCATCGCCAAGTCCGGCTTTGACCGGCACGACCATTCCGGCAAGGCACTGATCAACGTTCTGGAGAGCTATCCGCGCGACGAACTGTTCCAGGTGCCGGTGCCGATCCTGAAGAAGCACGCCGCGGCCATTCTCGGCCTGGTCGAGCGGCCGCGGGTGCGGGCGCTGGTGCGCGCCGACCAGTTCGACCGCTTCGTCTCGATCCTCGTCTTCGTGCCGCGCGACCGCTATGACAGCGTCGTGCGCGAGAAGATCGGCACCTATCTCAAGACCGTCTTCGAAGGCCGTTTGTCGGCTTACTATCCGGCTTTCCCCGAGGGCGGGCTGGCGCGTGTGCATTTCATCATCGGCCGCTCGGGCGGCAAGACGCCGAAGGTCGAGCAGGCGGTGATCGAAGCGGCGATCCGCGACATCGTGCGAACCTGGGACGACGCGCTGGCCGAAGCTGCGGAAGCCGTCGGCGGCGATCCATCGCTGAAGGCGATCGCCGCGCGTCTGCCTGAGAGCTATCGCGATTCCTTCAGCGCGGCCGTCGCGCTGAAGGATGCGGGGCGCATCGCCGGCATCAGCACCGCCAACCCGATCGCCATCGACTATTACCGCCATGCCGAGCAGAAACCGCATCAGGCAGCGCTGAAGATCTACCACCACGGCAGCCCGGTAGCGCTGTCGCGTCGCGTGCCGGTGCTGGAAAACATCGGCTTCCGCGTCATCAGCGAGCGCACCTTCGAGGTTGGCGAGGACGGCGGCGACACCGTCTTCGTCCACGACATGGAGCTGGAGAACAGCTACGGCAAGCCGATCGACCTCAGCGATGGCGGCGCGCTGTTCGAGGACGCGTTCCTGTCGGTCTGGCGCGGCGACATCGACAATGACAGCTATAACGGGCTTGCCCAGACCGCCGGCCTGTGGTCGGGCGAAGTCAGCATTCTGCGCGCCTATGGCCGCTACCTGCAGCAAGCCGGTATCCCGCAGAGCCAGGATTTCATCGCGGCCGCGCTCAACCGCTATCCCGACATTGCGCGCGGCCTGCATGCACTGTTCGTCGCTCGTCTCGGCCCGACCGCCGAGACGGAAGGCGTCATCGCCGCCAAGCACCTCAAGGCCAAGATCAAGGACGCGCTGGAGGAAGTCCCTAACATTGATGACGACACCATCATCCGCCGCTATCTCAACCTGATCGAAGCCTCGTTGCGCACCAACCATTTCGTTGCGGGAACGAAGGAGCGGGGCCAGTCACTGGCGATCAAGCTCGATTCGCAAGCGGTCGAAGGATTGCCGGCGCCGCGGCCGTGGCGCGAGATCTTCGTCTACGGTTCCGAGGTCGAAGGCGTGCATCTGCGCTTCGGCCCGGTTGCGCGCGGCGGCCTGCGCTGGTCGGACCGCGCCCAGGATTACCGCACCGAGGTGCTCGGCCTGGTCAAGGCGCAGCAGGTCAAGAACGCCGTCATCGTGCCGGTCGGCGCCAAGGGCGGCTTCTATCCGAAGAAGCTGCCGATGAGCGCCGTCCGCGACGCCATCTTCGAGGCCGGCACCTCGGCCTACAAGAATTTCGTTTCCAGCCTGTTGTCGATTACCGACAATATCGGGCTGGACGGTGTCATCCCGCCGGCCGGCGTTGTCAGGCGCGACCCCGACGATCCCTATTTCGTCGTCGCCGCCGACAAGGGCACGGCGACCTTTTCCGACACCGCCAACGCCATCAGCGAAAGCCACGGCTTCTGGCTCGACGACGCCTTCGCCAGCGGCGGCTCGGCCGGTTACGACCACAAGAAGATGGGCATCACCGCCAAAGGCGCCTGGGAAGCGGTCAAGCGGCATTTCCGCGAGATCAACTGCGACATCCAGGCCACCCCCTTCACCGTCGTCGGCGTCGGCGACATGTCGGGCGACGTGTTCGGCAACGGCATGCTGCTGTCGCCGCAGACCAGGCTGATCGCCGCCTTCGACCATCGCGACATCTTCATCGATCCCGATCCAGACAGAGTGGCGTCGATGGCCGAGCGCGAGCGCATGTTCGCGCTGCCGCGTTCGTCCTGGCAGGACTATGACAAGACCAAACTGTCGGAAGGCGGCGTCATCGTCTCGCGCAGCCAGAAGTCGATCACGCTGCCTGCGGCAGCGGCGGCGGCGATTGGCCTCGCCAAGACCACCGCGACACCGGCCGAGATCATGACCGCCATCCTCAAGGCGAACGTCGACCTTCTGTGGTTCGGCGGCATCGGCACGTATTTACGGGCCTCGGGCGAAACCAATGCCGAAGTCGGCGACCGCGCCAATGACGCCATCCGCATCACCGCGCTCGATTTGCGGGCCAAAGTGATCGGTGAGGGCGCCAATCTCGGCGTCACGCAGCGTGCCCGCATCGAATTCGGCATGAATGGCGGTCGCTGCAACTCCGATGCCATCGACAATTCCGGCGGCGTCAACTGCTCCGACGTCGAGGTCAACATCAAGATCGCGCTGGCGTCCGCCATGCGCAAGGGATCGCTGACCCGGCCGGCGCGCAACAAGCTGCTGGCCGAGATGACCGACGAGGTCGCCGGCCTCGTGCTGTCCAACAATTACGAACAGACGCTGGCGCTTTCCATCGCCCGCAAGCGCGGCCTTGCCGACATCGCGCACCAGAGCCGGTTCATGGCGGCGCTGGAGGCTCGGGGCCTGCTCGACCGCGCTGTCGAGACGCTGCCGTCGCCGGCCGCCCTTGCCGAGCGCGAGGCGCGTGGCGAGCCGCTGACCCGGGCGGAGCTTGGCGTGCTGCTCGCCTATGCCAAGATCGTGCTGTTTTCCGACATCGTCGCCAGCGACGTGCCTGACGACGCGCATTTCGACCGCGATCTGATGGGCTATTTCCCTGACCGGATGGCGAAGAAATATGCGGCCGAGATCCATGGCCACCGGCTGCGCCGCGAAATCATCGCCCGCGTCGTCGCCAACGATCTCGTCAATCGCGGCGGACCGTCATTCGTCAACCGGCTGCAGGAAGCCACGGGGCGCAGCGCGGCCGACGTGGTGCGCACCTTCGCCGTGGTGCGCGACGGCTTCGCGTTGCCGACGCTCTATCGGGAGATCGATGCGCTGGACAGCCACATCGACGGCCAGGCGCAGCTCGATCTCTACCAGTCCGTTAGCCGGCTTATCTTCGTGACCAGCGGCTGGTATCTGAAGAACGATGCCGGCACCGCAGCGCTCGGCCAGCGCATTGCCGAACTGCAAGAGGCGCGCATGGCGCTGGAGCCGAAGCTGCTGTCGCTGCTACCGGCCTTCTCGCGCGAGCGGGTCGAGGAGCAGCGGCACGGCCTCTTCAAGGCCGGCGCCCCGGAAAAGCTCGCCGGGCAGCTGGCAATGGCCGATGTGGCGGGACTGATCCCCGACATCGCACTGACGGCGCGCACGGCCAATGCCGACGTCGTCGCCTCGGCCAAGGCGTTCTTCGCCGTCAGCGATGCCTTCCGCATTCCGCGCGTCGAAGAGGCGGCGCGTTCTATCACGCCGTCGGACTATTACGACCAGCTGGCGCTGTCGCGCGCCACCGACACGATCGGCGCGGCGCGGCGCGGCATCGCGGTGGCGGCTCTCGCCGGCCATGCCGGGACGGCGGATCCTGTGGCGGCCTGGCTGGAAGCCGGCGGCGAGCGCGTGGCGCGCATTCGCGAGCGGCTGCAGGCGCTGACCGAAGGCGGGGATATCACCGTGTCCAGGCTGTCGGTGGCTTCGGGGCTGATGAGCGATCTGACGGGGATGTGAGGCTGTCCAGCCGATAGATGGGTAACACTTTGAACCGGATACATAGGTGACACTTCTCTCCCCCTATGCGTCCGCCGCAGCGCCAAGCGGATTGGTTGGCGCGGCGCTGCGGCGGACAAGCTTCATGTGCCGTGTGTCGATGATGCCGAGCGGGTGGGCATGGAATGAGAGTGTCCATTGTCCGTCTTCGGTCTCCAACGCAGCGACCGGTTCGCCCGCCAGCGCTTGCGAGACATATATGAAGCCGCCATTCCATCGGATCTCGCCATTGTGGCGCACGCGGCGGACCGAGGCCTCGGCCGGATAGACGGGCTCGGGTGGTGTCCTGGGCATGGCGCGCTGTGAGGACCGGTAGTGCTGGGCGGGCGTATCCATGCCCAGCGCCTCATGGGGACGTTCCTCATTGTAGCTGTGGCGGAAGGTCTCGAAGGCCTGGCCCTGTGCCGTTCGGTCGGCTTCCGGTGCCTCGGCCATCGGCAGCATGGTCAGGTGAAAGCGCTCGTGACGTCCGTTCTGCTGTGGCCTGCCGGGTGCGATCCGCTCCAGGGTGATGCCGAGCTTGATGAAGCGCACGACAAGCGGCGTCAGCCCGGTGACGCCGGCCGATGCGAAGGGCGGGCCATTGTCGCTTCTGAAGCGATCCGGCAGGCCATGCTCTTCAAACAGCCGTTCGAACACCGGCCAGGCTTCGCTATCGGCCGTCGACCCCGTCGCTTCGAGCGCCAGAAGATAGCGGCTCGACGCATCCATCACCGTCAAGGGTTCGCAACGCCAGCCGAACCAGCCCTTGTGATCGCCAGTCCACACCGCGTTCGGTTCTTGCGGCTGTGGCCAGGGTCCATTGCCGCAGGCCCGCAGGCGGGGTCGCTTGCGGGCGCGGACAAGCCCATGCCGCGCAAGGATCGCGCCGACCGTCGAGGCTGAAGGCCACATGAACTCGGGAGCCGTGCGCCTGAGCCGTGCCACGATCTTCTTTGGACCCCAAAGCGGATGCAGCTCCTTGGCCGCCACAATCCGCTCAACCAGATCCTGAGCTGTCGCCCGGCCATGATTGAGCGGGGCTCGCGGCAGGTCGTGCAAACCCTCAGGCCCAAACGTCCGATAGCGTCCTAGCCATTTGTAGCCGTTCTTGCGTGAGATCCCGTAGGCCGCACAAAGCGCAACCATCGTCTCATCCCCAGAAAGACACTCCACAACAAACCGTAGCCGCTCGTCCATGATGCCAGTCTCTCGCCAAACCATCGCCGGTCCTCCGGCGGACAAGAAAACTGTCGCCCATGCTATCGGTCCATTCTGTTACCTATCTATCCGGTTCGGACAAGGCTCGGGACTTACCCTCCCCCTTGTGGGGAGGGTCGCTGCGAAGCAGCGGGGTGGGGGTGCGGCACCGACCCCCACCCGGACCTTCGGTCCGACCTCCCCACAAGGGGGAGGTAGGGGCGCGGCGCCTTTCTTCGCGTCTCTATGCAGGTAGACAGCGGCGACATCCAGGTGAGGGGCAGCGCGAATCTTTGGCGGTTTGCATGAGCATTCGAAACATGCAGACATGGCGTCCGACAAGCGCGGTGTCCGAGGGAATCATCATGGCGGCAGTAGAAACAGCGCAGCGGGCATCCGGGCGTGGCATCTGGGGGTGGATGTTCTTCGACTGGGCGGCGCAGCCGTTTTTCACCGTCGTCACCACCTTCATCTTCGGGCCTTATTTCGTCTCGCGCATGGCGAGCGATCCGGTCTCAGGCCAGGCGGCCTGGGGCTACGGCATCGCTGTTGCGGGCCTGGTCATTGCCGTGCTGTCTCCCATCCTCGGCTCGATTGCCGACCAGACCGGGCCGCGCAAACCGTGGATTGCGTTCTTCGCCTCGATCAAGATCATCAGCCTTTGCCTGCTATGGTTCGCCGCTCCCGGCTCGAACCTTTTCCTGGTGGTGCTGTTCTTTTCTCTCGCTTCGGTCGCGGCGGAATTCTCGACCGTGTTCAACGATTCGATGATGCCGCGCCTGGTGCCGAAGAGCGAGATCGGCCACGTCTCCAACATTGCCTGGGGACTTGGTTATCTCGGCGGCATGATCGCGCTGATCTTTGTTGTCGCCTGTCTTGCGGGTTCGCCGGAGACCGGCAAGACGATCATCGGCATCGACCCGCTCTTTGGACTCGACCCGAAACTCGGCGAGGACGCGCGCGCCACCGGGCCGCTGTCGGCTGGCTGGTATTTCCTGTTCATCCTGCCGATGTTCTTCTTTACGCCGGACGCCATCAAGGGGATTCCGATCGGGCCCGCGGTGCGCGAGGGGCTGTCGGAACTGAAGTCGACGCTGACTGAAGTGCGCCGGCGCAAAGGCATCTTCCGCTTCCTTGTCGCCCGCATGATTTATCAGGACGGCGTCAATGCGCTGCTCGCTTTGGGCGGCACATTTGCGGCAGCGATGTTCCACTGGTCGATCACCGAGATCGGCATGTTCGGCATTATTCTCAACGTCGTCGCCATCGTCGGCTGCCTGGTTGCCGCATGGCTGGACACCGCGCTTGGCTCCAAGACCATCGTGATGATTTCGCTCGTCCTGCTCAGCATCGCCACCATCGGCATCGTTTCGACCGGGCCAGGCTACACGCTGTTCGGCGCCTGGATGATACCGGGAGCCGATAGTGGCGGCCTGTTCGGCACGGCGGCGGAAAAGGCCTACATTTTCTATGGCCTGTTGATCGGGCTGGCGTTCGGACCGGTGCAGGCGTCGTCACGCTCCTACATGGCGCGCAGCGTGACCGCGGCCGAATCCGGCCGCTATTTCGGCATCTATGCGCTGGCCGGAAGGGCGACGAGTTTCCTGGCGCCGTTCATGGTGGCGTCGATCACGCTCGCCAGCGGCTCGGCGCGGCTCGGCATGGCGGCCATCGTGCTGTTCCTGGGCGTTGGGATCGCGATATTGACCTGGACGCCGTACCCGGCGGATCAGCCGGTGGAATAGCGACGCACTTTTCCTTCTCCCCTTGTGGGAAAAGGCAGAGGCGCTCAATGCCTGAAATGCCTCACGCCGGTAAACAACATGGCGATGCCATGCGCGTCGGCAGCGGCGATAACGTCGTCGTCGCGCATCGAGCCGCCGGGCTGGATCACCGCCGTGGCGCCGGCTTCGATCGCGGATATGAGCCCGTCGGCGAAAGGGAAGAAAGCGTCGGAGGCGACCACCGAGCCCTTGGTCAACGGCTCCGCGAGGCCAGCTGCTTCCGCCGCGTCGAGCGCCTTGCGTGCGGCGATGCGCGAGGAATCGACGCGGCTCATCTGGCCGGCGCCGATGCCGACCGTGGCGCCGTCCTTGGCGTAAACGATGGCGTTCGACTTGACGTGCTTGGCGATGCGGAAAGCGAATTTGAGGTCGGCCATCTCGGCCGCCGTCGGCGCGCGCCTGGTCACCACCTTCAGTTCGAAATCGTCGACCACCGCGTTGTCGCGGCCTTGGACGAGCATGCCGCCAGCGACGGATTTCACAGTGATGCCGCCGGCGTGCGGATCGGGCAGACCGCCGGTGACCAGCAGTCGCAAATTCTTTTTGGCGGCGATGATGCGGACAGCGTCCTCCGAAGCGTTCGGCGCGATGATCACCTCGGTGAAGGTTTTTACGATCTCCTGCGCCGCTTCGGCATCGAGGATGCGGTTCATGGCAACGATACCGCCAAAGGCCGAAACCGGGTCGCAGGCCAGCGCTCTCGCATAGGCAGCAGCCAGCGAAGCGTCCTCGGCGACGCCGCACGGGTTGGCGTGCTTGATGATGGCAACGGCGGCGCAGCGGTTGGGATCGAACTCGCCCACCAGCTCGAAGGCGGCATCGGTGTCGTTGATGTTGTTGTAGGACAGCTGCTTGCCCTGCAACTGGCGAGCCGTGGCGACCCCCGGCCGCTTGTCGCCATTGACATAGAAGCCGGCGCTCTGATGCGGGTTCTCGCCATATCGCATGACACTTTCCAGCCTGCCCCCGAAGGCGCGCCAGGTCGGATGCTCGATCTCCAGCGTTTCGGCGAACCAGCCGGAGATCGCCGCATCGTAGCTGGCGGTGCGGGCAAAGGCCTTTGCCGCCAGCTTCTGGCGGAAATCCAGCGACAGCGAGCCGATGTTCATCTCCAGCGCGTTCAGCACCGAGGCATAATCGCCGGGATCGGTGACGATGGCGACATAGGCATGGTTCTTGGCCGAGGCGCGGATCATCGCCGGGCCGCCAATGTCGATGTTCTCGACAACAGCGGCATAGTCGGCGCCGGAGCGGCGGACCTCCTCGAACGGGTAGAGATTGCAGACGAGCAGATCGATCGACTCGATACCGTGATCGTGCATCGCCTTGGCGTGTTCGGGATCGTCGCGCACGCCGAGCAGCGCGCCGTGCACCGACGGGTGCAGCGTCTTGACGCGGCCGTCCATGATCTCGGGAAAGCCGGTCAGTTCCGAGACGTCACGCACCGCCAGCCCCGCCTCGGCGATCGCCTTTGCCGTGCCTCCGGTCGAGACCAGCTCGACGCCGGCCGCGACCAGCCCTTTGGCGAAGTCGATCAGGCCGGTCTTGTCGAAGACGGAAAGCAGGGCGCGGCGGACCGGAACGAGGTCGGGTGCCGGAATGTTCTTGGCGGAGACGGCCATGGGCTGGCGGCCTTTCAGGGCTGATTGGAGAGCGTTGCCGGGCCGTAGCACATGAGGTCAGGAAATCAAGCCGGAAGCTCGATCAAGCCGGCGCCGGCAACGACGCTCAGCTGTTCTCGGGATAGCCGGCGATGCCGGTGCGCGTGAGCTGCCAATGCACCTCGGCGATCTCCGAGGCCTTGAAGGCGAGCACGATCTGGCGGCTGCGGCGCGGGCCGCCAAGGCCGGCGAAATAGATCGATTCCTCGACCTCCGGCACCACTTCGGTGCAGGTGAACACCCAGGTGTCGGCTTGGTCGGCGGTCAGCACCAGGCGGTCATGCTCGTCCTGCAAAAGGTTGATGTCAGGGTGGATGTGGAAGCGCACCACGACGAAGTCGCGGCCATTGTTGCGGATCGCCGCACCGCCCGGACGGAGGAAGCGATCCCTGCCGGCGAGCACATTGCCCTCGCTCGACAGTTTCAGCTCGCGCTCATGCAGGAAGCCGAAGCGCTGCACATAGCCGTCATGGCGGGCGATGAAGCCTTGCGCGCCCTTCTGGTCGATGCGCTTGCAAGGCACATGCTGCGGGCCGCCGAGCAAGGGTGAGCCGAGCAGGTCGTTGACGCGCAGCGAATGGGAAAACCGCGCCGACGAGGTGTCGTTGATGGTGGCGGTCGAATGCGCCGCAGTGGCACGGGCCAGCGGCCGGAACTCGGCAGCGCCATAGGTGTCGATGCCGGCATTGACGATATAATGCTGGCGACCGGACGAGAGTTCGAAGGCCAGGCACCCGGCATGCGCGGCGTTGGACACATCGACGGCCGGCGACGGGCCGGTATCGGCAATCACCGTGACGCCGCCCATACACAGCCGCTCATAGCCGGAATGCGGCGCGTGCAGCAGCGGCGCGCCGGCGGTGTCGTCGTGGCGCAAGATGGTGGCAATGCGGTCGTGGATGGTGGCGCCCATGCCGTTGAAGCGGGCCAGGCTGCCATCCTGATGGCGGAAGAAGCGCAGCGCCGGCAGCATGCGGTCGATGGCGCCCATCAGGGCTGCCGGTGGCGTTTCGGCCTGATTGGCATAGGTCTGGCGCAGCGGCAGGAGATCGGCGAGCAGTTCGAGAACCGCCATCGGGTTGCGCGAAATATGGCCGCCGTCGGGAAGGATCTGGCGGTCGAGTTCTTCCGCCAGGTTGCGGGTGGCGCCGCGCAGTGCCGAGGCCGGCGCCGGCAGCGACAGCGCGGCGAAGGCAAGCGCGATACGAGCGCGCAGCCTGTCCTTGCCGTCCGGCATCTCGCGCGCCATCGAGCGGAGATAGCGGATCTGCACGGCGAGCGATTTCAGGAAGGCGCGATAGAACGGAAATTCGGCCCCTTGTAGGACAACCGAGGAGTGTTGCAACCAGGCAATGACTCGCTTGGCTGTGGTGCCGGGCTCCCAGGCTATGCCGGAAATCTGGTTGCCATGCATGGCGATCCAGTCGGAGACAAGCGCGCGTGCATTGGCGGCGGCCAGCTCGGTGCCGGCGGCGCGCATATGGCGCAGCCAACGGAAACCGTGCAGCGTCTTCACCCAGCCGCGATTGGCGACATTGATCTGGAATGGCGATTTGCCGCCGGTCTCGACGAGGTGTCCCGACAGCGGATAGCGGCCATAATAGATCTCGAGCGCGATCTGCGGATCGGCGAGCCTGAGGTCGGGCGGTGCAATCAGGACGCGTTCGGGCGTGCGCCCGGAATAGCGCCAGCGATAGACTGGCCCTGCGCGAAGGCGCCGGCGCGTCTTGCGCCAAAACTCCTTAGCGACAAGCGTCCACAGACGTGTCGTGTTGCCGGCAGCCAGTGCCAAAACCCCTCCTCGTCGCCTGGAGATAGAGCATGCTGTCGTCCGAAAACCGCGTCGCAGGTTTCGGCATCATGTTCCGGTACCCCAGCACAAGCTTATATGATTCAAGAACTTATGCGAAGTCGAATTCCGCCGACGTGAAGCGCCTCACGCTGCCGGCCACCGACCCGCCCCGAAAAAAGTCAAGCGCTTCGCGGGTTTAAGCCCGGCAATCCGGCACTCACTTGCGGTTGTGGCGAGACCGAAATTCGCTGGGCGAACAGTTTTCCCGGTCGCGAAACAGACGGGAGAAATAGAAGGCGTCGTGGATGCCGACGGCGGCCGCAATGGACTCGATGGGCGAATCGGAGGCGGCCAGCATCTGTTTGGCGCGGTCGAGCCTCGTGCGCAGTTGGAAGGCCTTGGGCGACATGCCGGCTGCCCGCGCAAATCTGCGCCGCAAGGTTGCCGGCGACATCGAGAATTTCGCGGCGAAGGCATCGAGATCCACCGAGTCGCACGCGCAGCGGCGCAATTCGTCGACGATGGGCTGCATGTCGGCGGCATCCTGGAGGCTGGGGTTTCGTTGACGGTTGTTCCAATCGATTGCCTGGCGGGCAGCACGCACGACGATGCGATGCATCGTGGCGGCGGCTTCTGCCTGGCTCAGCATCGTATCGAGCGACAGCTCACCATGCAGCCTGTCGAACAGCCGCTGCATTTTGCCGAGGTCGCGCAAGGGGACGACAGGGGCGTCCTCGGCGATGAGCCGCAGCCGGGTGAAATCGCGTATCAAGGCCCCGTCGAAGAGTGCCCAGCGTTCGAGCCAGCCCGATGCGTCCGGGCCGTAGGAATGCATCCTCCCGGGAAGCAGCCAGAACAGGGCCGGCGCTTGGATCGTCTGCATGCCGGCAGTCCTGGTTTCAAGCCAGCCTTGACCGTTCTCAATCAGCACCACGGCGAATTCCGGCAATTTGCGCGCTTGGATCGCCTGCGTGACGCGATGCCGACCAATCCCTGTAACCGACAGGCCGCCGGCCGCGGCCGGTGCGGATCTGTAGAGTGCGTAAGAGAGATCGTTCATGAGCGAAAAGTCCATGGCTTCGTTCCGTCCATGGGCGAGTGTGCAAACAGTATGGCATTTCCAGCTAAGGATGGAAAATCGCAGGTGGCTGAAATGTCAAGCTCAACAGGTGGCATGCAACGACGGAGTCCTGTTGCGTCAATCGATCTGAACGCCAACGGCAAGACATTATCGATGGCGCCGAACCGGTTGGGTCATCTCGTGCCAACCGACGCCGGGATCGGCATCGATGCCATTCGAGGCCTCCTTGCCGAGCAAGGCTATGTCTGGCTGAAAGGTATTCTGCCGCGCCGCGACGTCATGGATTTTCGCGGCTGGGTGTTTTCGTATCTGGCCGACACCGGCTTGCTGCAGCCCGGGTCCGATCCCGCGCTTGGCCTGGCGGCCGGCACGTTCGACCGTCAGCTCGCCGATCGCCGATTGATGGCGCTGGTTCGCTCCACCGCCTATGAAGGGTTCTGCGCACAGCCCCGGATGGCCCGGCTGATGGATGCGTTCGTCGGCGGGCTGTCCTATTTGCACAAGCGCAAGATCATGCGCTTCACCCAACCGGGCACCACCGTGGCGACGCCGGCGCATTACGATCTCGTCTATCTTCGCGGCGGCACCAGCCGCATCGTCACGGCCTGGATCCCGATCGGCGACGTTCCCGTCGACATGGGCGGCCTGGTCTATCTCGAGGGATCGCACGCCATCGGCCTCGACATGGAGGCCCGGTTCGCCAGGGACAATGCCGGGCTGAGCCCGCAGGAGCGCATCAGCGCCTACAACAGGAACATGAGCGAGGGCGGCTGGGTGTCGAAGGACCTGCCCGACATGGCGGAGCGGTTCGATACACGCTGGCTGATCGCGGACTTCGAGGCCGGCGATGTCGTCCTCCACTCGCCCTATATGATCCACGCCTCGACGACCAACCAGAGTGCGGAGGGGCGTATCCGGCTCTCCACCGATATCCGCTACCAGAATGTCGATGATGAGATCGATGCAAGGTGGGGGAAGCACTGGAGTCTGAACGACATGCTTTAGGCATGTCGTCGCGTCGGAGTCAGGCCAGACGTCGCATGCGGGCGGCAAAGAAGCCGTCCAGGCCGGAAACCCCTGGCGAACCACGGTCAAGATCGGCGGGTGTGGTGCGCAGCGTGCCTTGCGGGGTCAGGAAGGCGTCGATGCCGGCGATTTCGCCGGGCAGCAGTGGATCGTCGGCGACGGTTTTGTTGCCGGCCAGAAAGACGCGATACAGATCCTCGCCTTCGATCGGGTCCAGCGAACAGTTGGAAAAAACAATCCGGCCGCCCGGTTTGACCAAAGTGACGGCGCGGGCGAGCAGCTTTGCTTGCAGATCGGCTAGCTTTTCGACGTCGGCTGCCGTCTTGGTCCATGGCACGTCAGGGTGGCGCCGAACCGTGCCTGTGGAAGAGCAGGGCGCGTCGAGCAGGACGGCGTCGAAAAGCTCCGCCGGCTGGTATTTCAGCAGATCGGCCTGCACGATCTCGGCGGACAGCGCGAGCCGTTCGAGGTTCTGCGTCAGCCGCGCCAGCCGGTTCTTCGAGGTGTCCACGGCGGTGACTTTGGCGCCGGCAAGGATCAACTGGGCGGTCTTGCCGCCGGGGGCGGCGCAGAGGTCGGCGACGCGTAATCCTTTGACATCGCCGAACAGCCGCGCCGGAAAACTGGCGGCGGCGTCCTGGACCCACCATGCGCCTTCGCTGAAGCCCGGCAGTTCGGTGACGGAGGCGTTGAGCTTTTCCACTCGCACCGTGCCGGTCGGCAGCACGATGCCGCCGAGCTTTTCGGCCCACAGTTCGGGATCGGCCTTGACCGTGAAATCGACGGGCGACTCAACGCGATGCGCCGCCAGGATCTGTCTGGTCATCTCGGCGCCATAGGCGGCCTTCAGCCGGTCGGAGAACCATTTTGGCGCCTCGTCGGTGGCGGCAAGAGCTGCCGGCAGTTCGGTCTCCTTGGCCCGCACCAAAGTGCGCAGCACGCCGTTAACGAGGCCGGAAAAGCGCTGCGTGCGTGGGTCCGACTTGGCGTGGGTCACAGCCAAATCGACGGCGGCGCTGTCGGGGATGTCGAGGAACAGGATCTGCGCCGCCGCAACATGCAGGATGTGCGACAGCGCTGTGGCGTTGGGCGGCAGCGGCTTTTCAAGGCGGCGGGCGAGGAGCCCGGCAATGGTCATGCGGTAGCGCAGCGCGGTTACCAGTATGGCGCGCACCAGGCCGCGGTCGCGCAGGTCGAGCACCTTGTATTGCGGATGGCCGTTCTCGTGGTTCGTCAGCCCGTCGAGCGGCGTTTTGGCGTCGATAACGGCGGCCAGGAGCCGCGCCGCTGCCTTGCGCGCGGCGAGGCCGGCGACGAATTCGTCCGAGCTGTTTTCGCGAACGCCTGAATGTGCGGGCCGGGGTCTGGCGCCGCTCACGACCACGGACCTTTGGGTCCGGTCGGGTTGCGGCCCCACGGATTGGCTTTCGGCTTGGCCGGTTTGGTCGGCGGCGTGGGTTGTGCTGCCTTGCCCCACGGGCCTTGCTCGACATCGGCCGGGAATTCTTCTGTTTGCTCTGGCGTCGGCGCCTGGCGCGGCGCCGGCTGGCGGCCTGCCATGTCGCGCGCCATCGCCTGCAGCGCGGCGATGCGGTTGTCGGTGTTCGGGTGGGTCGAAAACAGGCTGTCCATGCGCTCGCCGTGAAGGGGATTGATGATGAAGAGATGCGCGGTCGCGGGATTGCGTTCGGCATCCGGGTTGCGGATGCGTTCGGCGCCGCGGGCGATCTTGTCAAGCGCTGATGCCAGCCAAAGCGGATTTCCAACGATTTCGGCGCCGCGCCGGTCGGCCTCGTATTCGCGCGTGCGGCTGACCGCCATCTGCACGATCATGGCGGCGAAGGGCGCGACCAGCATCGCCACCAGCACGCCGACAAAGCCGAACGGGTTGTTGTTGTCGCGGCTGCCGCCGAAGAAGAAGGCGAAATTGCCGAGCATCGAGATGGCGCCGGCGAGTGTCGCGACAATGGTCATGGTCAGCGTGTCTCGATGCTGGATGTGGGCCAGCTCATGCGCCATGACTGCCGCCACCTCCTCATGCGACAGGCGCTCCAGCAGCCCGGTCGAGGCCGCGACCGCGGCGTTCTCGGGATTGCGGCCGGTGGCGAAGGCGTTCGGCTGCGGATTGTCGATCAGATAAGTCTTGGGCATCGGCAGGCCGGCCTGCTTGGCCAACGCCTCGACGATGGCGTGGAATTCGGGCGCGTTCTTCGCGTTGACCTCGACGGCGTGGTTCATCGACAGCACCATCTTGTCGGCATTCCAGTAGCTGAACAGATTGGTGCCCGCGGCGACCAGGAAGGCGATCATCATGCCGCCAGTGCCGCCGATCAGGAAGCCGACGCCCATGAACAGCGCCGTCATCGCGGCCAGAAGCATGGTGGTGCGTAGCGTGCTCATCATCTGCTCCCTGTGCGGCCGTGGCAAAAAAAGGTCGATCGGGGTGAACTCATGGCTATATGATGGGAAATGCCGCCCTTCGTTTCAATCCGCCCGGACTATCGCATGACCGACCAACCCAGCAAAGCTGATGCCGACCGGGAGAAGGACCTGACGCCGGCGGCCAGCCGAGCGCTGGCTGAAGCCGAGGCGCGCCGTGAAGCGTATCGCCAGAAGGAAGCTGCGTTGCCGAAGGAAATCGGCGGCCGCGGCGGCAAGGAACCCGGCCGCTACGGCGACTGGGAAGTGAAGGGACTGGCTAGCGATTTCTAGGGGTTCAGGAACGGAAGAACTGGGGAACTGGTGAACTGAAGAGTTGAAGAAAAAGGCGCATAGCAGTCCTCCAGTCCTCCAGTTCCTCAGGCCGCGCTGCGCTGTGCTCCCAGCGTCATCCAGCCGCTGTCATCGATGGCGATGGAGACGGTTTCGTAGCCGCTAATCGAGTTGTGCTGAGTCGTCATTGGATGCTGGTGAGTGGCGCTGATCACCATCACCGACGCTCCCGCTGCTTCCGCCGCCGCGATACCGGCCGGTGCGTCCTCGAAGACCAGACAGTCGCCGATATCGACGCCGAGCTGTTTTGCCGCCAGCAGGAAACAGTCGGGCGCCGGCTTGCCGTGCGACACATCCTCGGCCGCGACCACCAAGGCGGGAACCGGGATGCCGGCGGCCCGCATGCGCAGCAGCGCCAACGGGCGCGGCGCCGAGGTGACGATCGCCCAGCGCTCTGGCGGCAAAGCGTTGAGGAACAGCACGGCGCCGGCGATCGGCAGCACGCCTTCGACATCGTCCGACTCGGCCTGCAACAGCACAAACGCCTCATGAACAGGGTCGACGCCGGGAAGCGCCAGCCTGGTGATGGTCTCGACCGCCCGCACGCCATGGATCGTCGGCAGGAAGGCTTCGACGTCGAGACCGTGCTTAAGCGCCCACGCCGCCCAGACGCGCTCGGCCGAGGCGATCGAATTGAGCACCGTGCCATCCATATCGAACAGGAACGCGGCGAATTTTCTGCCTGCAAACATCAGATTTTCCACGGGGTTAGGGATCGTTTCGGGAGGGTCAAAACATGTCGTGCGACCGTAACGTCGCCACGCCTGCCTGGGAAGCCGCGGGAGAGCCTTTTCGATAGTTCCAGGGAACCATGGTCCCGCCTCTGGCGTTTTGAGCATACTGTTTTCCACGGGATCGAAGGGGCAATCATTGTGCTGATCCGGCTCGGCTACGAAATCGCCATTGAATGCGTCGGCGCCACGCCGGTCATCTCGCTGCTTGATATCCACAGGGATCGTCAGGCCGACATCAAACGGCAGACGCGCGTGCTGACGTCGCCTTCAGTGCCGAGCAAGGTCTATCACGATCTGTTCGGCAATACCTGCCGCCGCTTCACCGTACCCGCCGGCAGTTTCCGCATTCTCTATGACGCAGCCGTCGAGGACAGCGGCGAGCCTGACGCGGTCAACACGCTGGCCAGGGAAGTGCCGGTGGCGGAACTGCCGGACGATGTGCTCGGCTACCTCCTCGGCAGCCGCTATTGCGAGACCGATCATCTGAGCAGTCTGGCCTGGCAGCTTTTCGGCCATGTTCCCTCCGGCTGGGCGCGGGTGCAGGCGATCGTCGACTATGTCCACAACCGGCTGTCCTTCGGCTATGGCTATGCGCGGTCGACGCGCACCGCAGCCCAAGCGCATGAGGAGCAGGTTGGTGTATGCCGCGACTTCGCCCATCTGGCGATCACGCTCTGCCGCTGCATGAACATCCCGGCCCGCTATGTGAACGGTTATCTCGGCGACATCGGCGTACCGGCCGACCCGGCGCCGATGGACTTTTCGGCCTGGATGGAAGTGTTCCTCGACGGCAAATGGTACACGTTCGACCCCCGTCATAATCGTCCGAGGATAGGCCGCGTCGTCATCGCGCGCGGTCGTGATGCCACGGATGTGCCGCTGCTGCACAGCTTCGGCCCACACCAACTCTCGCTGTTCAAGGTCTGGACCTACGAGCAGGAGGGCAAGCTGTTCAATCCGCCCTATCACGGCGTCGACAAGACGGTCAGCGCGCGGATGCTGGCGTGACCGGATTCTGATCCGCTTCGACGCACAATCCGGAAATGGAAAAGGCCGCCGCTTCTTGACGAAGCCGGCGGCCTTCCGTGTTTCCGTCCGTGGCGCGGCCAATGGCGGCGACCGAGGTCACCCGCCGCGCTTATCGCGCCTTAACGGGAAGACTGCTTCCCGAAAGTGCAATCCGCTGAGGCCACGTTCTGGAAAACGAAATCACTCGACATCGGATCACCTCCTTTCGATTTGTTGAACACGTACAGATGATGGGGTGCGTTGCAGCAAAAAACAAGATGCCGATTTGAAATAGCTGGCGAGCCGCCTTTTGCGCCGGGTTGCGAAGAGCCGCGAGGGCGGGCAAAATCCATGCAAGGTGGATTGTCAGGACTCGGGAGGATGGCCATGGAGGCAGCCGAGAAGGCCGCGCGCATCGTGCGAACGGTGATCGAAACGCTGAAGCCGGGTTTTGCGGTCAAGCTGTGGACCGGCGAGCGGATCGGTCCCGCCATCGGGCCCGTGCTCACCATCAACGACCAAGACATCGTCTGGCAGGTGGTGAAGCGGCCATCGTTGTCGACGCTGATCGAGATGTGGATATCCAAGACGATAGACATCGAAGACGGGACGATTTTCGATTTCTACGCACTGCCGTCGCAAGGCAAGCTCAGGACCAAGCTCAAGTCGCTGCCGAAGCTGGCGATCCTGCGCGACCTGCCGGCGGTGCTCCTGTCACGCAAGCAGATGAGTGCACGCACCGATCTGTCGGGTCGCAACCCCTATGTCAGCGGGTCGAGCCAGGAGGCGATCCAGCATCACTACGACATTTCGAATGCCTTTTACCGGCTCTTCCTCGACGAGCGCATGGTCTACAGCTGCGGCTACTTTAAGAATTTCGCCGATGGCATCGACCAAGCGCAGGCCGACAAGCTCGACCATATCTGCCGCAAGCTCAGGCTGAAATCGGGCGAAAAGCTGCTCGACATCGGCTGCGGCTGGGGCGCCATGCTGATCCATGCGGCCAAAAATTACGGCGTCGTCGGCCATGGCGTGTCGCTGTCGCAGGCGCAGACCGATCTCGCCCGCGAGCGCATCCGCGCCGAAGGGCTGCAGGACCGCATCACCATCGAAATCAAATCCTATACGGAGCTCAAAGGCTCCTTCGACAAGATATCGTCGATCGGCATGTTCGAGCATCTCGGCCTCGCCAACCACGCCACCTATTTCAAGACCATCCATCGCTTGCTGAAGCCCGGCGGCATCTATCTGCACCACGCCATCACCAGGCGCAGCAAGGGCGACTTGAAGAAAACCTTGCGCAAGGGGCCGGAGTTCAAGGCGCTGCTGAAATACATTTTCCCCGGCGGGGAACTCGACACGATCGGCATGACGCTGGGCAATCTGGAGGCGCATGGCTTCCTGGTCTACGACGTCGAGAATCTGCGCGAGCACTATGCGCGCACCTGCCGGCTGTGGGCCGAGCGGCTGCAGGCTCGCTTCGACGAGGCGGTCGCCGAAGTCGGCGAGGCCAAGGCACGGCTGTGGCTGCTTTATCTCACCGGCTGCTCGATCACCTTCGAGCGCGCCTCGGCGCAGATTTTTCAGACCGTCGTCACCAAACGCGCACGCGGCCCGAGCGGGCTGCCGCCGACACGGGCGGATCTGTATCGGTAGTAATCGGCGAAGAACGCTACGGCTCAGACTGAAAGCCGTCCTGCTGCGATCCTTCGCGCCCTCCTCTGTCCTACCGGCATCTCAAGGGTTCTGCACCAACCTACACGAACCGCATCGGCGCGCCGATCTCGACACGGGCAGGCCTGTCCACAGTGCAATAGACGCCGAGATTATGGGCGTTGTGGCGGACCAGATTGCGCAGGATGCCGGGATCGTGGTCGAAGCCGTCCTGGCTGATGATGGTGAAGCCGCAGCGGCGGCACGGCTCCGAGACGGTCACCAGCAGATCGCCGATGGCGAGCTTGCGGCCAATCCATTCGGTCTCGGGAAACGAGCCTTCGACCGCCGCCATGTCGACGACAATGTTGGGGCGGAAGCGGCGCGGATCGGGAATGCCTTCGGGGTGCAGCGCCTTTAGCCGCGCCAGCGATGCGGTGGTCAAGAGATGGATCGGCGCTTTGCGGTAGCGCGCCGCGGTGAGCGGGCCGGTGTAGCCGGGGGCGTTGTCCTGGCTGAACGGCCGGATCGAGGCGGCGAAGCCGAGATAGGCCGAGATGGCTTGGTCGCATTCCACACCCGGCACTGCCAGCCAGTCGCCGCCGGGAACGGCGATCTCCAGCTCGCGATGGTTGGTGAGCCGGGTGCGGATGCGCGGCACCTTGTGCCACTTGGCGTCGCGGTCGGGCCGCGCGATCTCATTGTCCGAGACATCGACAAGGCCGAACAGCCGGTCGCCGTCGATGGTTTCAAGGCCGACCGAAATGGCGTCCTGGCGTTCGCCGGCAAGCGAACTTGCGGGGTAACGCCAGAGCTCCGTGACTGCGCCCAGTGCAGCCGTCAAATCCCTTCAGCCCTTCTTGTTCTGGCGGTTGGCGATCAGATCATCGACCACGGCCGGATCGGCCAGTGTCGAGGTATCGCCGAGCGCGGAAAAATCGTCCTCGGCGATCTTGCGCAGGATACGGCGCATGATCTTGCCGGAGCGGGTTTTCGGCAGTCCGGGCGCGAACTGCAGCTTGTCGGGCGAGGCGATGGCGCCGATCTCCTTGCGGACATGGGCCACGAGCTCCTTGCGCAGTTCCTCGCTCGGCTCCACGCCTTTCATCAAGGTAACGTAGCTGTAGATGCCCTGGCCCTTGATGTCGTGGGGATAGCCGACGACAGCTGCTTCCGACACCTTCTCATGGCTGACGAGCGCCGATTCGACCTCGGCCGTTCCCATGCGGTGGCCGGAAACGTTGATGACGTCGTCGACGCGGCCGGTGATCCAGTAATAGCCGTCGGCGTCGCGGCGACAGCCGTCTCCGGTGAAGTATTTGCCCTTGTAGGTGGAGAAATAAGTCTGCACGAAGCGGTCGTGATCGCCATAGACCGTGCGCATCTGGCCGGGCCAGGAATCGGCGATGCAGAGATTGCCGTCGGCCGCCCCTTCCAGCACCTTGCCTTCGCCGTCGACCAGCTGCGGCTTGATGCCGAAGAAGGGCCGCGTCGCCGAACCGGCCTTGAGGTCGGTGGCGCCGGGCAGCGGCGTGATCAGGATGCCGCCGGTCTCGGTCTGCCACCATGTGTCGACGATCGGCACCTTGCCGTTGCCGACGATGTTGAAATACCACTCCCAAGCTTCCGGATTGATCGGTTCGCCGACCGAGCCCAGCACGCGCAGCGACTTGCGCGAGGTCTTCTTCACCGGTTCGTCGCCGGCGCCCATCAGCGCGCGCAGTGCCGTCGGCGCGGTGTAGAAGATGTTGACCTTGTGCTTGTCGATGACTTCCCAGAAGCGCGACTGCGAGGGGTAGTTCGGCACGCCCTCGAACATCAGCGTGGTGGCGCCGTTGGCGAGCGGGCCATAGACGATGTAGCTGTGGCCGGTGACCCAACCGACATCGGCGGTGCACCAGTAGATATCGCCGTCATGGTAGTCGAAGACATATTGGTGGGTCATCGAGACATAGACGAGATAGCCGGCGGTGGTGTGCAGCACGCCCTTCGGCTTGCCGGTCGAGCCCGAGGTGTAGAGGATGAACAGCGGATCCTCGGCCTTCATCTTCTCCGGCTTGCAGTCTGCCTTCACCGTGGCGATCTCGTCATGGTACCAGACGTCGCGCCCCTGAACCCAGCCGGTCTTGCCGCCGGTGCGGCGCACGACGACCACTTTTTCGACCTTGGTGCCGGCCTTGGCGGCGATTTCGATCGCTCTGTCGGTGTTTTCCTTCAGCGGGATCGGCTTGCCGCCGCGCAGGCCCTCGTCGGCCGTGATGACGAAGGTTGACTTGCAGTCATCGATGCGGCCGGCCAGCGCGTCCGGTGAAAAGCCGCCGAAGACGATCGAGTGGATGGCGCCGATGCGGGTGCAAGCCAGCATCGCGTAGGCCGCTTCCGGGATCATCGGCATGTAGATGGTGACGCGGTCGCCCTTCCTGACGCCGTGCTTCTTCATCACATTGGCGAGCCGGCAGACATGCTCGTAGAGCTCGTTGTAGGTGATCTTCTTGTCGTCGTAGGGATTGTCGCCTTCCCAGATGATGGCTGTCTGGTTGCCGCGCTTCTTCAAATGGCGGTCGATGCAGTTGTAGGAGACGTTGGTTTCGCCGTCCTCGAACCATTTGATCGAGACCTTGCCGTCGAAGGAGGTGTTCTTGACCTTGCTGAAAGGCTTGAACCAGTCGATGCGCTTGCCGTGCTTGCCCCAGAACCTGTCCGGATTTTTCACGCTGTCGGCATACCATTTGAGGTAGGTGTCATTGTCGATCAGCGCGTTCTTCTTCCACGCCGGCTGGACGCGGTGGATCTTCACCTCGGACATGTCTTCACTTACCTCCCAAACGAGCCCGCCGGCTTGACCACCGCCAGGATCACGGCGACGCAGCCGCGAATTCGGCGGCATTATTAACAGTTCCGCGCTGACGGCAACATTAGACGTTGGATTCGCGTGGCGGGATGCCGCAGCTTCCGTTTTCGGTTGTATCAGCACTCGGCGGCGGTCGCTGCTAACCGCATGTTTTCGTGTGTAAAACCCGATTGGGATCAGGAAAATCATAGACAGTTAAGGAACGGCGCGCACAATTCGGTGTTGGGAGGAATGGAGAATCAACTAGGCCAAGGGGCTGTCATGCGCGATCATTCCGAAATGGACCTGATGCTCAAGGGGTATGGCCTGACCACGGCCAAGATTCTGTACCATTTTCCCGACCACCCGCATCTGCTGCAGAGCTTCATCTGGCAAGATTACGATCTGGCGCCGAAGTTTCCGGTGCTGATCAAGTTCATCGAGTTCTGGAAGGCCAGGCTTGACGGGCCGCTGCATTCGATTAGCTACACCCACCAGAAGCTGATCGCGCCGAACGAGTGGCGGAAAGTGGATGGGGAGTTCGTGCTGCACTGAGCGGCAGTATAGCTGATCTCCCCCGCAAGGGGGGAGATTGGCAGCTTCAACGTCGGCGATCACACCGCAGACGGGTTCAGTCGGGCGAAACCTTCCTGGCGGTGATAGGGGAAGTACGGGTAGGGCGCGGTCACTTCGCTTGCGGCGTCGAGCTTTTTGACCTGCTCCGGCGTCAATGCCCAGCCGACGGCGCCGAGGTTCTGGCGCAGCTGTTCCTCGTTGCGGGCGCCGATGATGACCGAGGACACGGTCGGGCGCCGCAACAGCCAGTTGATGGCGATCTGCGGCACGGTCTTGCCGGTCTCTTCAGCCATCGCATCAAGCGCATCCATGACCCGGTAGAGATGTTCGTCCGCGACCGGCGGGCCGAAATCGGCGGTGTCGTGCAGCCGGCTCTTTTCCGGCAGGGGCTGGCCGCGGCGGATCTTGCCGGTCAGGCGGCCCCAGCCGAGCGGGCTCCACACCAGCGCGCCGATGCCCTGGTCGATACCGAGCGGCATCAGCTCCCATTCATAGTCGCGACCGACCAGCGAGTAGTAGACCTGATGCGCGGCGTAGCGCGGATAAGCATGCTTGTCAGCTTCCGCCAGCGATTTCATCACCTGCCAGCCGGAGAAGTTGGAGACGCCGACATAGCGCAGCTTGCCGGCGCGCACGAGGTCGTCCAGCGTCGACAACACCTCCTCGATCGGCGTGCCGGCATCGAAGGCGTGCAGCTGCAACAGGTCGATGTAATCGGTGCCCATGCGCTTCAGGGCGGCGTCGACGGCTTTGATCAGCCGCGAGCGCGACGAGCCGTAGTCGGCCGGTCTGTCGCCCATCGGCAGCGAAGTCTTGGTCGAGATCAGCACCGCGTCGCGGCGGCCTTTGATGGCTTCGCCAAGCACTTCCTCGGAGGCGCCGTTCGAATAGACATCGGCGGTGTCGAACAGATTGACGCCGGCCTCGAGGCAGATGTCGATCAGCCGCCGCGCTTCCTTGGCGTCGCTGTTGCCCCAGGCCCCGAACAGCGGCCCGGAGCCGCCGAAAGTGCCGGCGCCGAAAGAGAGTGCGGGCACTTTCAGGCCCGATGCGCCGAGACGTCGATAATCCATTTTATGCTCCTTGATGATGTCGAAGAAGGATTGCGCGTGATGCTCATGACTGGGCGCAGACCGGCGCCCCGATTGTGGGGGCGCGATCGAGGCGCAGCGCCAGGGCAGCGACGCCAAGAGCCGCGACCGGCAGCAAAGCGGCGATCCAGGTTAGTGAGCCGAGGCCGAGGCCATGGGCAATCACCGCGCCGCCAAGCCAAGCGCCGGCGGCATTGCCGAGGTTGAAGGCGGCGATGTTGAAGGACGAGGCGAGGCTCTGGCCCGCGCCTTGCGCCTTTTCCAGCACCCACATCTGCAGCGGCGCCACGGTGGCGAAGGCGGCGGCACCAAGCAGGCCGACATAGATGACGGCCAGGATTTGGCTGTGGACGGCGAAGGTCATGGTGGCCAGCACCAACGCCAGCACCACGAGGCTGCCGAGCACAGTCGGCACCAACCAGCGGTCGGCGACCTTGCCGCCAAGCAGATTGCCGGCGATAAGACCGCCGCCGAAGACGAGCAGGATCGGCGACACGGCGGCTTCCCCAAAACTGGTGATCTCGGTGAGCAGCGGGGCGATGTAGGTGAAGACG
The DNA here is from genome assembly GCF_030323245.1 of Mesorhizobium sp. C372A. Classification (NCBI taxonomy): domain Bacteria; kingdom Pseudomonadati; phylum Pseudomonadota; class Alphaproteobacteria; order Hyphomicrobiales; family Phyllobacteriaceae; genus Mesorhizobium; species Mesorhizobium sp. C372A. Next base: position 1,967,348 of record NZ_CP100475.1, read on the forward strand.
GCGAAGACGCCGGCGTAGCCGAGCACGGTGGTGGCGAGGCCGAGCAGCACCGGCGTGCGGCGCAGCACGGCGAGGTCGGCGCGCAGATTGGTCTTCTCGGGCGCTTCCTTGCTGCGCGGCACCAGAAGCAGGATGACGGCAAAGGCTGCCAAGCCGACCAGGGTTACCGCCCAGAAGGTGGCGCGCCAGCCGAAGGCCTGGCCTAGCCAGGTGCCGAAGGGCACGCCGAGGATGTTGGCGATAGTCAGTCCGGTGAACATCAGCGCGATCGCCGAGGCTTTCTTGTTGGGCGCGACCAGGCCGGTGGCGACCACCGAGCCGACGCCAAAGAAAGTGCCATGGGCAAAGGCGGTGATGATGCGGGCGCCCATCAGCGTCCAGTAGTCGGGGGCGATCGCACAGGCGAGGTTGCCGAGCGTGAAGATCGCCATAAGGGCCAGAAGGACGGTCTTGCGGGGCCAGTTGCCGGTGGCGATGGTCAAAAGCGGCGCGCCGATGACGACGCCCAACGCGTAGCCCGAAATCAACTGGCCGGCGGCCGAGATCGAGACTCCGAGATCTTTGCTGACATCGATCAGCAGCCCCATGATGACGAATTCGGTGACGCCGATGCCGAAGGCGCCGGCAGCGAGGGCGTAGAGAGCAAGAGGCATGGCGGTTTCCAGTTCGAACTCGAATGAGCGCGCTGTCCAGACCCGCGCCCCGACCGCAGAGATCGTGTTGCCATGCCTTGTGAACCAGACTTGCCTTGGGCATATTTCCTGTGAAATAGATTCACAGATGGCCAGACCCGACATCAACCGTTCCGGCGAGATCGAAGTGTTCGTCCGCGTCGCCGAGGCGAGCAGCTTCTCGGCTGCGGCTCGTTCGCTGCGTATGACACCGTCGGCGGTGAGCAAGCTGATCGCGCGACTGGAGGCAAGGCTCGGCGCGCGGCTGGTCACCCGCTCGACGCGCAAGCTGCAGCTGACGCCGGAAGGGACGGCGTTCTATGACAGCGGGGTGCGCATCTTGGCCGATATGGCGGCGGCCGAGCGCGAGGCGGCCGTGGGTGCCGCGCCGCGCGGACGGCTGCGCGTCAACTCCTATGTGCCCTTCGGGGTGCATCGGCTGATCCCGCTGCTGCCTGATTTCCTCGAACGCTATCCCGAGATTTCGGTCGATCTGGTGCTGACCGACAGCGTCATCGATTTGATGGCTGAGCGTGCCGACGTCGCCATCCGCGCCGGGCCGCTCGGCGAATCGCGGCTGGTGGCGCGCAAGCTCGGGCAAACCCGGATGACGGTCGTTGCCGCACCGTCCTATCTCAAGACACATGGCACACCGCTGATTCCAGTCGATCTCAGCCGGCACAATCGCATGGCTTTCGGCTTTGTCCGGCATGTCGATGGCTGGCAGTTTGTCGACGCAGCTGACAATGCCATCACGGTTCCCATCGTGGGAAACACGCTGGTCGGCGATGGCGAGTCGATGCGGTTGATGGCGGTCGGCGGCGCCGGCATCGCCCGGCTGGCACACTGGCATGTGGCCGATGACATCGCGGCGGGGCGGCTGACGGCGCTGCTGGAGGATTTCAATCCGGGCGACGAGGAGCCTACCCACGCCGTCTATGTCGGCCAGGGCCGGCATTTGCCCGCACGGGTGCGGGCGTTTCTCGACTTTCTGGTCGAGAGCGTGCGGATGAGCTGAAAAGACGTTGGGGAGCCAGATGACCCCCCAAGCATCAGGCGACAGCGATGACTATTTCTTCGGGGTGAACGGCGCCGGGCGGCGACCGGCGCCCTGACGCTCCAGCATCCAGCCGGGATATTCGGCCGGCAGCGCACTGACCTCATCCAGTCTGGCGAGATCGTCGGCGTCGAGCTTCACCTCGGCCGCGGCAAGGTTCTGCTCGAGCTGCTCCATGCGGCTGGCGCCGATGATGACGCTCATGACGAAAGGTTTGGCCAGGACATAGCCGAGCGCGACCGTAGCGACGCTGACATCGTGCTTCTTGGCGATGTCGCGCATGACGGCGACGGCGGCCCAGGCGCGGTCCTCATTGACCGGCGGGAAGTTGAAGGCGGCGCGGCGGCCCTCGCCATTGCCGGGCGCGCCGGGGCCGTATTTGCCCGACAGCAGGCCGCCGGCCATTGGCGACCAGACCATCAGGCCGAGCTTTTCCTCGTTGATCAGCGGCACGATCTCGCGCTCGAGGTCGCGGCCGGCGATCGAATAATAGGACTGGATGGTCTCGAAGCGGGAAAACCCCTTGCGGTCGGCTATGCCGAGGGCCTTAGAGATGCGCCAAGCCGCCCAGTTGGAGACGCCGACATAGCGAACCTTGCCGCTGGCGACGAGATCGTCGAACGCCCGTAGCGTCTCGTCGATCGGCGTCACCGTATCGGTGCCGTGCAACTGATAGAGGTCGATATGGTCGAGCTGCAGCCGCTCCAGGCTGCCCTCGACCGAATCCATGATGTGGCCTCGCGACGAGCCGCGCTCGTTCGGGCCCTGGCCCATGGTGCCATGCACCTTGGTGGCGATGATGACGTCCGAGCGCTTGACGCCGAGATCCCTGAGCGACTGGCCGAGCAGGCGCTCGGACTGGCCGAAGGAGTAGACGTCGGCGGTGTCGAAGAAATTGACGCCGGCGGCGATGGACCGGCCGACGATGTCGTTGACGCCCTTCTGGTCGAGGCTGGCGATCAGGCCCCATTGGGCATTCTCGCCGGCGGCGCCGAAGGTCATGGTGCCGAGGCAGAGTTCGGAGACGAACATCCCCGTATTTCCAAGTTGATTGTAGCGCATGGTTGCGGCTCCAGCAGAATTGTGATGACGCCAAGCAAATAGGAACGGTACGTTTCGTTTCCAGTCGTGGCGTAATCGACCGGATGCATCTGGCCCCATAGAACTCGTCAACCGTGGCGAGATGCGCGAGGCGATGTTTGTGTCGAAAATCTATCAGAATTCCACGGGTCGGATCATCGTCTCTGAGCGGCGGTTGACCTCCTCGACGAAATCGTCGTCCCATGCGGGACCGGAGAGGAGATATTCCGCAAGCGAAGGCTTTGCGCCGATCAGTTGGTCATAGTCATCAGGAGACAACACGACGGCAGCTGGCTTTCCGCGCAAGGTGATGGTTTGCGGCCCTTCTTCGCGCGCCTGTCGCACAAGCTTCGAAAGATTGTTTCTTGCGTCCCTGAGGTGCCAGTCCAAGAAGAATAGTCCTCGCTAACTCGGCCGGATGTGCTCGATACATTAGCTCGAAAAATCGGGGATCGACAGGTGTCTCGCGAAGCCGACGACTACCGGGTGCCAAAAATCGCCGAGCCGACGCGGACGCTGGTGGCGCCGAAGGTGATCGCTGTCTCGTAGTCGCCGGACATGCCCATCGACAGTTTGGCGACGCCGGCCTCCTTGCCGAGCTTTTCCAGCAGGGCGAAATGCGGGCCGGGGTTTTCATGCGCCGGCGGAATGCACATCAGGCCTTCGATGGCCAACCCATGGACATCGCGGCAACGGGTGACGAAGGCGACAGCGTCGTGCGGCTCGATGCCGGCCTTTTGCGGCTCCGAACCGGTGTTGACCTGGACATAGAGCTTTGGTGTTTTACCCTGCCGGACAATCTCCTTGGCGAGTTCGGCGGCGATTTTTTCGCGGTCGACGGTCTCGATGACGTCGGCGAGCGCAACGGCTTCCTTCGCTTTGTTCGATTGCAACGGGCCGATGAGATGCAGCTCGATATCCGGGAATTCGGCTTTCAACGCCGGCCATTTGCCATGCGCTTCCTGCACGCGGTTTTCGCCAAAGACGCGCTGGCCGGCTTCGATGACCGGGCGGATGGCGTCGGCCTCAAAAGTCTTCGACACCGCTACCAGCGTTACCGAACCGGCGTCGCGGCCGGCCTCGCGCTCGGCGGCAGCGATCCTCGTTCTGACGGCGAAAAACTGTTCGACGGCGCTCGCCATGCCTATATCCTGCCTGTCTTTCTAGCCCTCGCCGGCTCGCCGCAGTTGACGGGTCCGGCAATCCATGGTGAACACCGCCACGACATTTACCTTGGCCACCGGGCCTTGTCCGGCGGTCTGCGCCTGCTTTTAAGTGAAAATCATCCGATGGCAACCGAACGATACAATCCGCGCGCGTCAGAGCCCAAATGGCAGAAGGCCTGGGCCGAAAAGAAGCTGTTCGAAGCGCATAACGACGATCCGAAGCCGAAATACTACGTGCTGGAGATGTTCCCCTATCCCTCCGGGAAGATCCATATCGGCCACACCCGCAACTACACGATGGGCGATGTGGTGGCGCGCTACAAGCGGGCCAAGGGTTTTAACGTGCTGCACCCTATGGGCTGGGACGCTTTCGGCATGCCGGCCGAAAATGCGGCGATGCAGAACAAGGTCCATCCCAAGGAATGGACCTACGCCAACATCGCCGCCATGCGCGAGCAGCTCAAGATGATGGGCCTGTCGCTGGACTGGTCGCGCGAGTTCGCCACCTGCGACGTCGACTATTACCACCGCCAGCAGATGCTGTTCCTCGATTTAGTCGAGAAGGGGCTGGTGACGCGCAAATCCTCCAAGGTCAACTGGGACCCGGAGGACATGACGGTGCTCGCCAACGAGCAGGTCATCGACGGGCGCGGCTGGCGCTCGGGCGCGCTGGTCGAACAGCGCGAGCTGACGCAGTGGTTCTTCAAGATCACCGACTACGCGCAGGACCTGCTGGACTCGCTGGACGGGCTTGGCGAATGGCCGGAAAAGGTCAAGCTGATGCAGCAGAACTGGATCGGCCGCTCGGAAGGGCTGCTGATCCGTTGGCCGCTGGCCGCTCCGATCGGCGATGCGAACGAACTGGAAGTCTACACGACCAGGCCCGACACCATTTTCGGCGCCTCTTTCATGGCGGTCGCCGCCGACCATCCGCTGGCCAGGAAGGCCGCCGAGACCAATATCGAGCTGGCCAAGTTCATCGACGAGGTCCGTCACATGGGCACCTCGGTGGCCGCGCTGGAGACTGCCGAGAAGAAAGGCTTCGACACCGGCATCCGCGTCGTCCATCCGTTCGACGACTCATGGAAACTGCCGGTCTATGTCGCCAATTTCGTTTTGATGGAATACGGCACCGGCGCCATTTTCGGCTGCCCGTCGGGCGACCAGCGCGACCTCGATTTCGCCAACAGATACGGCCTGCCGGTGATCCCGGTGGTGATGCCGGAAGATGCCGACGCCAAGACCTTCCAGGTCACGGAAGAGGCCTATGTCGATGACGGCGTGATGATCAATTCGCGTTTCCTCGACGGCCTGAAGCCGGAGCAGGCGTTCGACGAGGTGGCAAAGCTCCTGGAGCAGAAGACCATCGGCGGCCGGCCGATGGCCGAGCGCAAGGTGAACTTCCGCCTGCGCGACTGGGGCATTTCGCGGCAACGTTATTGGGGTTGTCCGATCCCGATGATCCATTGCGAGGATTGCGGCGTCGTGCCGGTGCCGAAGGCCGACCTGCCGGTCAAGCTGCCCGACGACATCGAATTCGACCGTCCCGGCAATCCGCTCGATCGCCATCCGACCTGGCGGCATGTGAAGTGCCCGCAATGCGGCAAGGACGCTCGGCGCGAGACCGACACGATGGACACGTTCGTCGATTCGTCGTGGTATTTCGCCCGCTTCACCGCGCCCTGGGCCAATGAGCCGACCGAGCCGAAGGCTGCCGATGACTGGCTGGCAGTCGACCAGTATATTGGCGGCATCGAGCACGCGATCCTGCATCTGCTCTATTCGCGCTTCTTCACCCGCGCCATGCGCGCAACCGGTCATCTCGACCTCGCCGAGCCGTTCAAGGGCCTGTTCACGCAAGGCATGGTGGTGCACGAGACCTACCGCGTCGGCGGTGCGTCGAACAATGGCCGCTGGCTGTCGCCGGCTGAGGTCAGGATCGAGGATGCCGGCGGCACGCGCCGCGCCATCGAGATCGCTACCGGCGAAGAGGCAGCGATCGGCTCGCTCGAAAAGATGTCGAAGTCGAAGAAGAACACGGTGAGCCCGGAAGACATCACCGACGGCTACGGCGCCGACACCGCACGCTGGTTCATGCTGTCGGATTCGCCGCCCGAGCGCGACGTCGAATGGACCGACGATGGCGCGGCCGGCGCGCACCGCTTCATCCAGCGCATCTGGCGCCTGGTGTCGATTGCCGCCGAGACGCTCGACCGCGTCAAGCCGCAGGCGGCGAAGCAGGGCGAGGCGGGTGCCGTTTCCAAGGCCGCGCACAAGATCCTGAAGGCGATCGGCGAAGATATCGAGAAGCTCGGCTTCAACCGGGCCATCGCCCGCATCTACGAACTGGCCAATGCCTTGACCACGCCGCTCAACGACGTCGCCGAGGGCAAGGCCGATGCGGCGCTGAAAGGCGCCTGCCGCGAGGCGGTGGAGATCCTGGTGCATGTGGTCGCGCCGGTCATGCCGCATCTGGCCGAGGAGTGCTGGCACACGCTGGGCGGCACCGATCTGGTCGCCGAACGGCCTTGGCCGGTCTACGATCCGGCGCTGGTCGTCGACAATGAGATCGTGCTGCCGGTCCAGGTCAACGGCAAGATGCGCGGCTATTTGACAATTGCCCGCGACGCGGACCAAGGTGCGGTCGAAAAAGCGGTTCTGGCTCTCGACTTCGTGCAGAAAGCGCTGGAAGGTAAGGCGCCCCGCAAGGTGATCATCGTGCCGCAGAGGATCGTCAATGTCGTTACCTAATCTGGAAAAGACGACGCGGTTGCTGCGCCGCGCCGCGCTGTACGGCATGGTCGCCTCGATGGCGCTGGTTTCGGCCTGCACGGTCAGGCCGCTCTATTCCAGCGCGCCGCTGACGGCCGGCTCGACGCTCAGCGCTTCGGCGGAACTGGCGTCGGTCGCGGTCAAGCCGGTCAAGACCCGCTACGCCCAGCAGGTCCGCAACAATCTGATCTTTGCCTTTGGTCAAGGCGCCGGCGAGCCGCCGGCGCCGGCCTACATGCTCGATCTCGGCGTCACCGAACTGGTTGAATCGGCCGCGGTGGTGCAGATCCAGACCGACGAAGACGAGCCGACGGCAGGCACGGTGACGCTGACCGCAAGTTATGTGCTGACCGATGCCAAGACCGGCGTGGTGATCGCCACCGGCAAGCGCTCGATCCCGTCATCCTTCGACAAGCCGACGCAGGAGTTCGCTTCCTACCGGGCGCAGCTCGACGCCGAGAACCGCGCCGCGCGTGAACTGGCTGAAATGGTGAGCCTGTCGGTCGCCCAGGATTTGGTCAGGCACGGCAAAAAGGCCTGAGCATTTCCCTGGCCTTGCCAACCCGACTTTAGCAGTTCGCAACAAAAAGGCCGGTTTCCCGGCCTTTTTCGTTGATATCGAACCCGATCTCAGCCGATCTTCTGGCCGGTCTTGGCCCAATCGGCCGCGAACTGATCCAGACCCTTGTCGGTCAACGGGTGCTTGACCAGCGCCTTCAGCGTCGCCGCCGGCGCGGTAACGACATCGGCGCCGATCAGGGCCGCCTGCTTGACGTGGTTCACGGTGCGAACCGAAGCGACGAGGATCTCGGTGTCGAAATCGTAATTGTCGTAGATCTGCCGGATCTCCTGGATCAGTTCCATGCCGTCCGCGCCGGTATCGTCGACGCGGCCGACGAAGGGCGAGATGAACGAGGCGCCGGCCTTGGCCGCCAGCAGCGCCTGGTTGGCCGAGAAGCACAGCGTTACATTGACCATGCGGTTCATCTCGGTGCGGATCGTCTTGCAGGCGCGCAGGCCGTCGAGCGTCAGCGGCACTTTGATGCAGACATTGTCGGCGATCTTGGCCAGGATGTTGGCCTCGGCCATCATGTCCTTGTATTCGACCGCAACAACCTCGGCCGAAACCGGGCCCCTGACGATGTCGCAGATCTGCTTGGTGACCTCGGCGATCTTGCCGCCGGATTTCAGGATCAGCGAGGGATTGGTGGTCACGCCGTCGAGCAGCCCCAGGTCGTTCAGTTCCTTGATGTCCTTGATGTCAGCGGTGTCGACAAAAAATTTCATGGGGGTCTCCTGAAAGAGTTCCATGTGCATGCCATGCACATTCGGGGTTGCCCTTTGATCTAGACCAAAGTCGGGGCAAGGTCACGCCCGATGATCGAAGATTCGCCCTTTGTCGCAGCCGCGCCGGTGCTGGTGCCGATGCCCGCCGAACGGCCCTACACCTACGCTGTGCCTGCCGGCGTGCGCGTGGTGCCGGGCTCGATCGTGCGCGTGCCGCTCGGTCCGCGCCAGGTTGCCGGCATCGTCTGGGATGGTGCGGTCGAGAATATCGACGCCAAAAAGCTGCGCCCGATCGAACAGGTCTTCGACTGCCCGCCGATCGACCGCGGCATGCGCCGCTTTGTCGACTGGCTGGCGCAGTACACGCTGTCGCCGCCCGGCATGGTGGCGCGCATGCTGTTGCGTGCGCCGGAGGCGTTCGATCCCGAACCATGGATCGAGGGCCTGCAGCGGACCCTCGTCACGCCCGACCGGATGACGGATGCCAGGACGCGCGTGCTGGAGACGGCGGAAGGGGGGCTTGCCTGGACGCGATCCGGCCTGGCGCACGCGGCGGGCGTGTCGTCGACGGTGGTCGAGGGGCTCAAGGCGCAAGGCGTGTTCGAGACGGTGATGATCCCGCCTCGACCGGTGGTCGCCGCGCCCGATCCCTCCTACGCCATGCCGGAGCTGATGCCGGACCAGGCAGACGCGGCCGCCATGCTGCGCGCCAATGTCGCGGCCGCTGCTTTCAACGTCACGCTGCTCGACGGCGTCACCGGCTCGGGCAAGACGGAAGTTTATTTCGAGGCGGTGGCGGCAGCCCTCGACCGGGGCAAGCAGGTGTTGATCCTTTTGCCGGAGATCGCGCTGACGCATGCCTTCCTCGAACGCTTTCAGCAGCGCTTCGGCGCCAAGCCGGCGGAATGGCATTCCGACCTGCCGCCCCGAATGCGCGAAAAGGTCTGGCGACAGGTGGCGGAAGGCGGCGTGCGCGTCGTCGCCGGCGCACGCTCGGCGCTGTTCCTGCCGTTCCGCGAGCTCGGGCTGATCGTCGTCGACGAGGAGCACGACCCTGCCTACAAGCAGGAGGACCGTGTCTTCTACAATGCCCGCGACATGGCGGTGGTGCGCGGCCATATCAGCGGCTTCCCGGTGGTGCTGGCGTCGGCGACGCCATCGGTCGAAAGCCGGGTCAATGCGCAGCAGGGCCGCTACAGCAGGGCGGTGCTGTCGGCGCGCTTTGCCGAAGCCGCGCTTCCCGATCTCAGGACGATCGACATGCGGCGCGCGCCGCCGGCCCGCGGCGGCTTTCTGTCGCCGCTGCTGATCGACCAGATGCAACGTACGCTGGAGAAGAAGGAGCAGTCGCTGCTGTTCCTCAACCGGCGCGGCTATGCGCCGCTGACGCTGTGCCGTGTCTGCGGCCACCGCTTCGGCTGCCCGGTCTGTTCGGCCTGGCTGGTTGAGCACCGCTTTCGCGGCCAACTCGTCTGCCATCATTGCGGGCACAATGAGAAGCGGCCGGAGGCTTGTCCGGAATGCGGCACGCTCGACCATCTGGTCGCCTGCGGGCCTGGCGTCGAGCGGATAGCTGAAGAAGTCGTGGCGCATTTCCCCGACGCGCGCACGATCGTCCTGTCATCCGATTTGATGGGCGGGGTGCGCCGGCTGCGGCTGGAGCTCGAGGCCATCGCCAATGGCGAGGCCGACATCGTCATCGGCACGCAGCTGGTCGCCAAGGGCCATAACTTTCCCAACATGACGCTGGTCGGCGTCGTCGATGCCGATCTCGGCCTCGCCAATGGCGATCCGCGCGCCGCTGAGCGCACCTTCCAATTGCTCAGCCAGGTGACTGGACGCGCCGGCCGCACCGGCAAGAAGAGCCTCGGCCTGCTGCAGACTTTCCAGCCGGACCATCCGGTGATGCGGGCGATCGTCTCGGGCGATGCCGAGGCCTTTTACGAACGCGAGATCACTGAGCGCGAACGGGCAGCCCTGCCGCCCTTCGGCAGGCTTGCCGGCGTCATCGTCAGTGCGGTGACGCGGGCCGAGGCCGAAGGCCACGCGCGCGGCCTGCGCCGTGCAGCACCCCAGGCCAGCGACCTGTTCGTGCTCGGTCCGGCCGAGGCGCCGCTGTCGCTGCTCGGTGGGCGCCATCGTTTCCGTTTGCTGATCCAGGGTGAAAAGCGCGCCGACATCCAAGGCTTCATCCGCACCATGCTGGCCGAAGGGCCGAAGCAGCGCGGCTCGGTCCGCGTGCAGGTCGACATCGATCCGCAGAGCTTCTTGTAAGCACAAAGGCTGACGCCGCCGCCGGCCGCCCGTAAGCCGTTTGTCAAGAAAACTCAGCATCTTAGTGCCGGCTAAAATGCGCGCCGTTCATGTACCCGGCTCCCATCCGTTCGCTGACTAATCCTGATTTGAAAAGCCACAAAATAAATGTTGACTCGTTTTATCATGAATTATAACTGGGCCTTTCCGCTCTGGCGATGGGGACCAGGGCATGGATGGGGACAGCATGCGCAGATTTTTCAGTACGCTTCTTTGGTCATCGGCTTTGGGTTCGTCGATTATGGCAGGCGCGGCATTTGCCCAGGAAGCCGCTCCGACGGACCAGCAGGGAGCCACCGTGCTCGATCAGATACTGGTCACCGGCCGCAATGAAAGGTCGATTTCCAGCGTCGCTCAGTCTGTCCAGGTCGTGGAACAGGAACAGGTCGAGGAAGCCGCGCAGGAAAATATCGACGCGGCGACCCTGATCAGCCGCATCGTCCCCGGCTACGCGCCACGCAACCAGACCATTTCCGGCGCTTCGGAAACCTTCCGCGGGCGCAGCGTTCTCATCATGGTCGACGGTGTGCCGCGCAACACACCGCTGCGGGACGTCTCACGCATCCTGTCGATGATAGACCTGAATTCGGTCGAGCGCATCGAAGTCATCAATGGCGCGTCCAGCCTTTATGGCGCCGGGGCCACCGGCGGCACGATCAACTTCATCACCAAGCGCGGCGATAGCGACAAGCCGAAGGTGACAGTGCGCACCGGCGTCACCGCCTTCACCGAAAACCCCGGCAAATCGGCCGGGCCCAGCACCAGCGTCTCGGTCGAGGGCAAGAAAGGCGATTTCGACTATTTCTTCTCGGCGTCCGGCGATCTGTCGCGTCGCACCTATGACGGCCACGGCAACGAGGTGGCTTCGGACGCCATGCTTGGCCAAGGCGGCGGCGACCGCACCGGCACGGGCAATCTGTTCGGCGTGGCCGGCTACCAGTTCGATTCCAGGCGCTTCGAGGCCAGCGTCGACTGGACCTATGCCAACCAGAAGCCGCACTGGTTCACCGATTACACGACCAATCCCGTCTCCCCGGATTTCGGCGATCCCTATGAAGGCAAGCCGCTGAAGGAAGATTCGAAATATCTGACCGCCAAATACACCGACAGCGACTTCGCGCTCGGAAACCTCGAGGTCAAGGCGTTCTACAACGACATCTTCAAGCAGTCGCCCTTTACCAAATTCTCGGCCGTCAACAGCCAGGTGTATTTACCGACGAACCCGACGCGGCCGGTGATCCTGCCGCCGGGTACCGACCCGACCGCCGACTTCAACCAGACGGCGCTGCAATCGCGGCGCAGCGGCGTCAACCTGACCGTCAACACGCCGATGAACTTTATCACTCAGGGCAGCACGCTGACCTGGGGCGCCGACTACGTCTTCGATGCCACCGATCAGCAGCTGACCAACGGTCAGGACGCCATCTCGCCCACGACCCAGAACTCGGTTGCCTTGTTTGCGCAAGGCGAAATTCCGGTGACGGATCGCTTTCGCATCAGCGGCGGCGCGCGCTACGACCAGTTTTATCTCAATGTTGAAGACTTCACCCGGCCTGCCGCTGCCGTTCTGCTCGGCCGCAACATTATCGGCCTGCCGGCGATCCGGGTGACCGGCGGCTCGTTCGACTACGACGCCGTCACCTTCAACGCCGGCGCCGTCTACGATCTGACCGAAAGGATGCAGCTTTTCGGCAATTTCTCGCAAGGCTACAGCCTGACCGACATTGGCGGCTTCACCCGCCGGGCCGGGTTGAACTCCAACGCCGAAACCTGCGACGCCTATGGCACCGCCATCCGGCCGCTGCTGCCGTGCACCAACGCGCCGGATTATGCGATCAGCTATGCCGATATCGCGCCTGAACCCCAGCTGGTGAACACCTGGGAAGCCGGTCTGCGCGGCGATTGGGGCGACTATCGCGGCGGCGTCAGCACCTATCTGTCGACCTCGGACAACGGCGTCAGCTACGACATCGTCAACAACCGGGTATCGCAGCAGAAGGAACGTATCTGGGGCGTCGAAGCCAATCTCGAGGCAGACCTCAGCGGCATGTTCACGCTGGGCGGATCGGTCGGCTATGTCGAAGGCAAATACGACGCGGATCACGACGGCCACATCGAAGCGAACGAGTATCTGCCGAACAACCGTGTCCCCTCGACCTACAAGGGCCTGGTCTATCTCACCACCCGTTTCGAGAACGAGCTGACCCTGCGCAGCGAGTTGGAGCTGTTTTCCGGACGCGACCGCATCGCCACCCAGGAACTGGACGGTGCAGCACTGGTCAATCTCGCCGTCTCGAAGACGTTCGGCAATGAAAGCGTGCTGAACCTTGCCGTGCGCAATGTGTTCGACACCTACTACATCAACCCTTCCGCATCGGCGACCCGCGGCGCCGACGTTCCGGGTCTGGGACGTTCGGTCGCTCTGTCCTACCAGATCACATTCTGAGGGGCGGCGGTGGCGGTGTCTCTCCAACGAAACGGTGCATTAGTCTCGCTGCTGGCAGAAGCGCCAGCCGATCCGGCGGATGGCGCGCGCTATATCGAGGCGCTCGGCCGCCTTTCGCAGGAACGGGAGCCGTTCGTGCTCCTGGTTGATATCCGCATCGAGATCGCGCTGAGCGACGCCCGGCGCAAGGCGCAAAACCTCTGGTACAAGGCGGAACGCGAGCAGCTCGAAAAAGCCTGCCGCGCCTGTGCGCTGGTGCGCCCCGCCGCCGACGAGAACATGCAGCGCGTCTGGCAAAGCCTGTTCGGCTTTCCAGTGCTCGTCACCCGCAGCCGGGCGGAGGCCGGCGCCTTCCTGAACGGTTACGCACCGAAGGACTATGTCAAATGAGCGCCGACGCAGACCGGCCGGCGCCCGCCGGGCTTCCGCGCCTGCGGCTTTTCGTCGTTCTCGCCTGCCTTTATCTGGCGCAGGCCATCCCGAGCTATCTGTTTGCCGCGGCGATCCCGCCGATCCTGCGCGAGCAGGGCGTGTCGCGCACCGCCATTGGCTTGATCGCGCTGCTGATGCTGCCGCTGGTGCTGAAATTCCTATGGGCGCCGCTGGTCGACCGCTTTCGGCCAATGGCCCGCGCCCATCGCGCCGGCTGGGTCATCATCACCCAGATCGGCGTCATCGCCGGCATCGCCGCCATGCTTTGGATCGAGCCGACCGATGTCGCCGGTATCTTTGCCGTCGGCCTTGTCGTGAGCCTGTTGATGTCGACCCAGGACATCGCCACCGACGGCTACGCGGCCAAATATCTCGACCCGAAGGACAGGCCGATCGGCAATGCGATCCAGGGCGGCGCCGTCGCGCTCGGCGTCGTTCTCGGCGGCACGCTCGGCCTGTTGGCTTATCATCATGCCGGCTGGCAAACCATGGTGGCCATGGTGGCCGCGCTGTCCATCATCCCGCTGGTCGCCGCCTTCGCCATGCGCGAGACCGATCCCGTCGCCAGCGCGCCGCAGGCGGCCATCGACCGCCCCTCGATCCTGCGCTTTCTGCGCCGGCCGGAGGCACGCCAGATCCTGTGGATCGCGCTCATCTACCGCGCCAGCGAGGGGCTGGTGAAGTCGATGGAAGGCTCCTATCTCGTCGATGCCGGCGTGCCGCTCGATATCATCGGTTATCTCTCGGGCGGTGCCGCGCTCACCGTCGGGCTCGGCGGCTCGGCGCTGGCGGCGTGGCTGCTGCACAACAGGGGCGCCGCCTCGGTGCTCGGCCTGCTCGGCGCGCTGCGAACCATCTGCTTCCTGATCTTCGCGCTGCACGCTTTCGGCGCTATCGCCGGCTTCTGGCCGATCTTCGGCGCCTCGTTCCTGCAGACGCTGGTGCGCTACATGGAGATCGTGGCGCTCTACAGCCTGTTCATGTCCGTCACGTCGTCGGACCAACCCGGCACCGATTTCACCATCCTGTCCTGCGCCCAGCTCATCGTCTACCTCGTCGGCTCCATGCTTGCCGGCCGCCTTGCCGACATGCTCGGCTACTCCGCGTTGTTCACCCTGGCGACAGTGCTGTCGGGCATCGCCGTGGTGGCGACCTATCGCATGCTGAATGCCCATTTCGCCGATGCCGCAAAGACCCAGCCAGGAACGCCGATGCCGCTGCCGGAGGTCGCCGAATGAGCGCGGGTTCGCTAGTGCTTATGAATCATGGCTGCAAGACCGGCGGCGGCCAGAGCCAGCGCGGCGCAGCCGGCCAGCGGCGCAAAGGGCCAGAGCGTGAAGGCGAAGCCGCCGGCCAATGCGCCGATGCTCTGGCCGAGCACATGGGTGCTGGTGAGCCAGCCGGCCGCCGCGCCCTGCTCGCCGGGCTCCAGGCGCTTCATCAGCCAGGCGGTGTAGCCGGGTGTAGCCAGCGCAATGCCGGCCGCTGCCACCACCAGAGACGCTGCCGAGGCAACATGGCTGGCCGTGACGGCCAGCGCCGTCATGCCGACGCAAACCATGAGACAGCCGACGATGACGCTGTTGCGCTCCGCCAGCCGCAGGCGCGCCATGAGCAGTCCCTGGACCAGAACCATGACGACGGCGACCAGCATCAGGGCCAGGCCGGTCAACGTCGTGGCCTGCGTCGCACCAAGGCCAAAACGCTGCTGGGTCATCGGGCCGAGCATCATCTGCACCTGTCCGAAGCCGAGCGTCAGGCACAAGCCCATCGCCAGGCAAGGCAGAGCGCGGCGATCGAAGGGCGATATTCCTCGGCCGACGTCGGCCGCCCTGCCGTCGGTCCGTCCGCCGGCTTCCCCTTTGCCCCGCGCGAGCCACAGCAACAGCGGGCTGAACAGGAACAGGATGGGCGGCAGCAGCGGCGACAGGACGGCAGCCGTTGCCGCCAGCGCGCCGGCCAGCCGCCCCATGCTGACGCCGGCGCCAAGCAGTCCCAGCGCGGCCTGTCGCCTGTCATCGGCAACCGAGCGGCTGGCCCAGACCTGCGCCGTCGGCATGACGCCGGACGCGGCAAAACCGTACACGGTTCGCGAAAGCATCAGCAAAGCGATGCCCAGCGCGGCTCCCGTGCCGGCTATCAGCAGAATGGCGAACACCGCCTGGCCGGCCAGCATGGCGAGGCCGAGCAAGCGCAGCAGCCTGGCATGGCCAAGCCGCTCGCCCATGCGACCCCACAGCGGCGAGCCGACCAGAAAGGCCGCCGCGCCGACAGCAGTTGCCGCGCCGATGGCAAACGTGTCGAGCCTCAGCCGCTCCATCACCAGGGGAACGAGCGATACGAAGGCCGACTGGCCGAAGCCGATTGCCGAGACCGCGGTTGCCAGGCGGCGCAGAAGCGAAGATCGATTTTTCATACGGGTCGTCACAAGACCAAGCTTATTTCTTGTTCAGAATAGATAATCAACAGAAATGTTTAAAGACGACAACGTATAAATGCAATGCATGCAGTTATTGGGATTTATGGGGGATGCACATGGAACAAGTAAAACCAGAATCTTTCTCTGCATTAAGCCCGTTACTCAATGCGTTGCTGCGGGAATGGGATAGCTGGGAATTCGTCGACGCCAGGCAAACCGGGCTGTTTCGGCCGCAGGCAGCCGTGCTGCGTCTGAATTTCCCTGCCTCGCGCGCGGCGGTGCTCGTCGAGGCGCGGCATCGCTCGAAGGTTGGTTACCACGATTTAGCGATGCCGCTCTGGCGCCTCGATATTAGTAACGAGGGGGCCGATGGCGAAGCGACCGAGATCGACCTTTTCAGCCTTTTGGCGCTGATCCTGGCGGATCCCGACATTGCCGGCCGGGCGACAGCGAAAAGCCGACTGACCTTCCTGCGCCGCAGCCTGGCCAGCATCGCCGCAATCGCTGACGCGACTGCGGCGCGTGGATCGTCGCGGCCCTTCTCCGAAGGCGATCCTGATTTCATCGATGCCGAAAGCGCCCTGCGCTTCGGCCATGCCGTGCATCCGGCGCCGATGAGTCGCGAAGAGTTCACGCACACGGATTCCGCGCGCTTCGGGCATGAATACTGCAATGCGTTCAAACTGCGCTGGTGGGCCGTCGACCCGACCATCCTCACTGGAGGCAGCGTCGAGCCGCTAGATGTCACCGAGATGGTCCGCGGGCTTGCCGCCAGCGATCCGCAGCTGCTTGCTCGGGCTGGCAAGCAACAGGGCAAGGTTCTCGTTCCGATGCATCCGTGGCAGGCCGTACGGCTCATGCTGGAAGACCGCGTCGAGCGCCTGTTTCGCGCCGGTCGTATCGTCGATGTTGGGCTCGGCGGACCAGCGTGGCGGGCCACGACCTCGCTGCGCACGGTTCATTCGTCTGAAGCCGAGTGGATGCTGAAATTCTCGCTCAGCCTGCGCCTGACCAATTCCAGGCGCATCGTCGAGGAGCATGAGTGCCGGCGCGGCCTTTCGGTGCACCGGCTGGTCAAGGGCAAGCTCGGCTATGCCTTGCAGCGGCGCTGCCCGACCATGACGGTGCTGGGTGAGCCCGCCTGGTTCGGCCTGCGTGACGAAGACGGCCGGCTGATGACGGATACCATCGTCTCGTTTCGCGAAAATCCGTTTCGCGGCACGGGCAATCCGCCGGCTGCCGTTCTCGGCGCGCTTTGCAAGCGCCATCCCGGCCGTACCGAAAGCCATCTGTCCGACCTGGTCCACCGTATCGCCCGCGACGAGAAGCGACCTGTCGAGGAAACGGCGCGTTTGTGGTTCGAGCGTTTCCTTCATGCCGCCATCGAGCCGTTTATCGTTGCCTTCTCGGAATTCGGCCTGCTGTTCGGCGCCCATCAGCAAAACCTCGTCGTCGGCCTCGCCGGCGGCTGGCCGAATGCGCTCTATTTTCGCGACTGCCAGGGCACCGGTTATGTCGAGGAATTCCTGCCCAGGCTGCGCGAATTCGCGCCCGAGGCTGGTCAGGCGGGCGATCATGTCTTCCCAGCGGAAGCGGCCGCGAAGCTGTTCGGCTACTATCTGGTCGTCAATGGCGCTTTCGCCGCCGTCGCAGCCCTTGCCGCCGCTGGCCTCACCAACGAAGACGATCTGCTGGCGATATTCCGCCGCTCGCTCGAGCGGCTGGCCGCCACGCCGATGGCTGACCGGTCCTGCGTCGACTATTTGCTCAACGCGCCGACGCTCGCCGCCAAGGGCAATTTCCTGATCGCGCTGCGCGACATCAATGAGAACACCGAGGTGACCGATCCGCTGGCCGGTTACGTCGAGCTTCCCAACCCCCTGCATGTGAGAGAATACGCATGAACATCGAGGCTGCGAAAAACTGGTCACCCGCCACCGTCGCCGGCAACGAAGGATGGCAGCATCTGGCCTCGGCCGCGGAGCCGCTCGCCATTTGTGCCGGCGATGGCCATGTCAGCCTGGTCAACGCTGAGGGAACAGCGGTGGGACAGGCCCGCATCTCCATCGCGGATGGCCGCCTGCTCATCGACGATGTCGCGTTCATTGGCGGCCGCCTCGACCAACCGCAAATCCTGGCAGGTCTCGTCGACGCCGCGCTGCGCCTGCATCCTTCCTTCGACTGCGCCTTCCTGCCGGCGGCCAAGACGCTGTGGCCGGTTTCGGCGCTGGCCACCGAGACGGCCGCAGGCGAACCGGAGCGCGCCGTCATTCATCGCTCGGTCCTGCGCCAGCTGCCGCTGCTGTGGCGCAGCCAGGCCTCGCATGTCACCTATCCGGCATTGACGACCGCTATCGGCCCGGAAGACCGGCTGCCGCCATTGCGCCAACCGCGCCCCTGCGGCCCGATGTACGAACGCTGGATTCCGGAAATCGGCCTCACCGTGTCGCTGCGGCCGATCGACCGCCGGACCGATCTCGACCTCTTCCATCGCTGGATGAACGATGGCCGCGTCGCCTTCTTCTGGGAACTTGCCCAGAGCCATGAGGATCTCGACAAATATCTCGCCGAGCAGGAAAGCGATCCGCATATTTTCGGCGTCATCGCCAGCTTCGACGGCGAGCCGACCGGCTATTTCGAGTTCTACTGGGCCAAGGAGGACCGGCTCGGGCCCTATTATGAGCCGCACGACTGGGACCGCGGCTGGCATGGGCTGATCGGCAATATGCGCCATCTCGGCCGGCCGAAGACGCTGTCACTGTTCCGCTCCGTCACCCACTATCTGTTCCTCGACGAGCCGCGCACGCAGCGCGTCGTCGGCGAGCCACGCGCCGCGCACCAGAAGATGCTGAGCTATTGCGCCGGCGCCGCCTACGACAAAGTCAAGGAGTTCGACTTCCCGCACAAGCGCGCGGCGCTGGTCTGCTGCGAACGCGAGCGCTTCTTCCGCGAGGTGCCGCTGTGACGGTGCAGCAACCGATTGCCAAAGCGGGGGAGGCGACACGCTGGGCCGCGATCAACCGCGACGCCGTCGCCAAGGCCATTTCCGAACTGACCTTCGAGGAGTGCCTGTCGCCGCGCGAGCTTTCGCCCGGCCGATGGGAGCTGACGCCCGGCCCCGGCGTGACCTATCGCTTTGCCGCGACGCGGCGCCTGTGGGGCCAGATCGCCGTCCGTCCGGAGACGCTGACTCGCGACGCCGGCATCGAGCTGCCGGTCGACGATGCGGTCGCCTTCTTCGCCGACGCGCGCGAGACGCTCGGCATGTCGCCGGCAACATTCTGCACCTATGCGAAGGAGCTTTACAACACGCTGATGGCCGACATGCGGATCGCCAAGGCACGCGGCAATCGACCGGCCGCCGATCTAGCCGCGCTGCCGGATACCGAGTTGCAGGCATTGCTCGACGGCCATCCGAAGGCCCCTGCCAACAAGGGACGGCTTGGCTGGGGACGGGACGACTTCGAGCGCTACGCGCCAGAATCGGCCACCGCATTCCAGCTCTTCTGGCTTGCCGCCGCCAGCGATCGCTGCCTGCTGGCGCTTGACTGCGGGCTCGACGAAGAGGCGCTGCTGCAGGCCGCACTCGGCGACTACGAGCGCGCAAGGCTCGAAGCGGCTTTCAGCGCCGCCGGGATCTCGCGATCGACGCATAGGCTGCTGCCGGTCCACCCCTGGCAGTGGCAGGCGATGATCGCCTCGCAATATGGTAGCGAGATCGCCGCCGGCCGGCTGGTGCCGCTTGGCCAGTTCGGCGATCCGTTCCTGCCCTTGCAGTCGCTGCGCACGCTTGCCAATGTGGCACGGCCCGAGGCGCTGCACGTCAAGCTGCCGCTGACCGTCCTCAACACCTCAGCGTGGCGCGGCGTGCCGGGCAAATACATGGCGATCGGCGCCGATCTGTCGCGCTGGCTGGCCACGGTGGCGGCCGCGGACCCGGTGCTCAAGGACGTCAAGGTGCTGAGGGAAGTCGCCGGCGCCTTCTATCCGCACCCGCACTACACCGGCGTTGAAGGCGCGCCCTACCAATTTTGCGAGATGCTGGGCGCCATCTGGCGCGAAAGCCCCGAAAAGGATCTGCCGGCGGGCCAGCGGCCGATGATGATGGGCGCCCTGCCGCAGCGCGACGCGCATGGCAGGCCGATCGCCAGCGCCTTGATCGAGCAATCCGGCCTTGGTCCGGAGGCATGGCTCGATCGCCTGTTCTCCACGGCCTTCGTGCCGCTCTACCACTTCATGTGTCGTTACGGCGTCGGCTTCATCGCCCATGGCCAGAACGTCACCATCATCCTCGATGGCGCGACGCCCGTCGGCGTGGCGGTCAAGGACTTTCAGGGCGACCTCGATCTCGTCGACCAGCCGTTTCCCGAACTGGCCGACCTCGACGGAAAAATCCTGTCGACGCTGAAGCGCCGGCCGCCGGCGCATCTTCTCCAGCATTTGCAGACCGGCCACATCGTCAGCGTCCTGCGCTTCCTGTCCGAGGCGCTGGCCGCCTGGGACCGCTTCGACGAGAGGATTTTCTATGCCACCCTCGCCGGCGCCATCCGGCGCTACCAGGCGCAGAACCCTGAACTGGCGGAACGGTTCGCGCTTTTCGATCTGTTTGCGCCCAAGATTCCGCGCATCGCCATCAACAAGGTGCGGTTCGCGATCGGGTACGGCGACAGCGGCGAACGCCCTCTGCCTGACCTCGGCACACCGCTCGACAATCCGCTTAACCCCGAGTCAGCCCGGCGATCTCCCATCAGCCCAGCCAGCTCCACAAGGAGTTCGCCATGACCCATACGCTTGACCTCGCCGGCATCGGCATCGGGCCGTTCAACCTCAGCCTCGCCGCCCATCTCGATGCGGTGGACGGCGTCGACGCGCGCTTCTTCGACAGGGCGACGCGGCTCGAATGGCACCCGGGCATGATGCTGCCGGGCGTCGAACTGCAGACATCCTTCCTCAAGGATCTCGTCACCGCGACGCATCCGACCAGCCCATGGTCGTTCATGTCCTATCTGGTCGCGCAGAAGCGGTTCTATGAATTCCTCAACGCGGATTTCTCAGCCATCCCGCGGCCGGAATTCGCCCGCTATCTCGGATGGGTCGGCGAGAACTTGTCTTCGCTGCGCTTCGCCAGCGCCGTCGACCGGATCGACTTCGACGGAACGAATTTCAGGCTGCGTATCGGCCGCGAGCAGGTGAACGCGCGCAATCTCGCCATTGCCGTCGGGCTGGTGCCCAACATCCCCGCCTGGGCGCGGGCGGCGGCCTCCGATCAATGCTTCCACAACGCCCAGGCCGCCAACCGCCTCGATCGCCTGAGCGGACAGCGTGTCGCCGTGATCGGCGGTGGCCAGAGCGGCGCCGAAGTGCTTCTGCATCTGATCTCCTCCGACCGCTTCGCCGGCCGCGAAATCGAGTGGATCTCGATGCGGCCGAATTTCCTGCCACTGGACGACTCGCCTTTCACCGACGAACTCTTCACGCCGGGCTATGTCGAAAGCTTCCATCGGCTGCCGCAAGGGCGGCGTGAGACGATCCTGGAACAGCAACTGCTTGCCGGTGACGGCGCATCGACGAGCACACTGAAGGCGATCTATCGCCAGCTTTACACGCTGCGGCACCTCTCGGAGGAAACGACGGCGGTCAACATGACGCCGCACCGCGAAGTGCTGAACGTGACGCGGGAAGGCAGCGAATACCGGCTGATCATGCGCAACGGCTTCGACGGCGCCATCGAGACGCGCACCGTCGATGCGGTGGTTCTGGCCACCGGCTATGCCTTTGCCATTCCTGATTGCATGGCGCCGCTCATGAACAGGATCGCGCTGGACGAGCGCGGTCATTACAGGCTCAACGCCAGCTTCGAGGTCGAATGGGACGGGCCCGACGACCGCCGGATCTACGCGCTCAATGCCGGCCGGCTCAGCCATGGCATAGCCGAGCCGCAGCTCAGCCTGATGGCTTGGCGCAGCGCCAAGATCGTCAATTCGCTGCTCGGGCGGGCACAGTTCGATCTCGATCTGCCCGATCCGCCGGTTGCCTGGAGTTCAAGGCACACGACACAAAGCCTGCATCATCTCGGCGCCAATGCGAGGATGACCGAATCGGGCGCGCGGTGATGTTTGTGGAGGCGGGCCGAAGAGCGTGGTACGGCGCGCGTTAAGGTTGACATCGACCCGTAAAGCTTTTCTGTGAGAGAGATCGTTCGGTCCTGCTGGAGGCTCAGCGCATGAAAACCCTTGGCCTCATCGGCGGCATGAGCTGGGAATCGACGGCGATCTATTATCGCCTGCTCAACGAGATCGTGCGCGAGCGGCTGAGCGGGCTGCATTCGGCAAAGCTGTTGCTCTATTCCTTCGACTTCGCCGAAATCGCCGACCGGCAGCATCATGGCGACTGGGACAGTGCGGGCGTGCTGCTGGCGGATGCGGCGCGCAAGCTGGAGGCGGGCGGCGCAGAGGGGCTTTTGATCTGCACCAACACCATGCACAAGCTCGCCGACCGGGTGCAGGCGGCGGTGTCGATCCCGCTTATCCACATTGCCGACGCCACGGCCGTCGCGGTCAAGGGCGCCGGCGTCAAGCGGCCGGCGCTGCTGGCGACCCGCTTCACCATGGAGCAGGATTTCTACAAGGGCCGACTGACGGAGAAATACGGGCTGCAGCCCGTGGTGCCGGACCAGGCCGGGCGCGACATGGTGCACCAGGTAATCTACGACGAGCTCTGCCGGGGCATCGTCAGCGCGGCATCGAAGGCGGCCTATATCGACGAGGTCGCCCGTCTGCGACGCGATGAGAAGATCGATGGCGTCATCATGGGCTGCACCGAGATCACCATGTTGATTGGCGAGCGCGATTTCGACATTCCGGTGTTCGACACCACGCGCATCCATGCCGAGGCGGCGGTCGCATTCATGCTGCCCTGAAGGGCCAAAACAGAGATCAGGGCTGGGCGGCCACGGCGACATTGCCGCTGCCGACCACTTTCAGCTTCCATCGATCTGCTTCCGTGCCGGCCAGATTGAGGTGCCCGGTCAGGAAATAAAGGCGATCGGTGTCGGGGCCTTTGGCTGTGCAAAACCGGTCCTGCAGATAGGAGTGAGGCGTCGCCTGACAATACAGGTTGGCCACGATGCTGGCCGGACGCGCGCGCGGCCTAAACAGCCTTCCGCTCCTTCACGAATTGCGTGCCAAAACTGCCGCGCGCTTGACTTCTTTTTGCAGCGACATTCAATACATCCGGCATTGCTGTGAGGGGATGAAAGCAAGATGGAATTTGCGTTTCCGTGGCCGACCAGCCAGGGCGAATGGCTGGCTTGGTCCAGCGCCGTCGTCACCTTGGCGCTCGGTCTGCTGTTTTTCCTCGCGCCAGGGCTGGCATTTCGGATTCTGCGGCTGCAGGTCCGGCCCGAAAGGGCAGCGGCAATCGCGGAAGGGCGCGGCCGGATGTCGGGCTTCTATCTCGGCGTCAGCCTGTGCTGCATTCTGTTGGCGCAGCCGTGGCTCTATATGGCACTCGGCTTTTCCTGGCTGTTCACCGCTTTTGGCCGTTTGCTGTCGATGATGTCGGACGGCGCCAACACGCCTTTCAACTGGGCGTCGATCGTCGTCGAACTCGTCCTGGCCGCGTTGCCGCTTGCCTTCGTCTTCGGCTTTCTGCCCTGAATCGGCAGCCAATCCAAAGGCTTCGGTTGAACTCTGCGGCCGGATGCGACAATAGTGCCCGAAAAGCATGCGGGACGACGCATTGCGGTCTTAAAATGCCTGTGCTAGACGGCAATCGACTTTCGGCCGGGGATAGCG
Source organism: Mesorhizobium sp. C372A (assembly GCF_030323245.1). Taxonomy (NCBI): domain Bacteria; kingdom Pseudomonadati; phylum Pseudomonadota; class Alphaproteobacteria; order Hyphomicrobiales; family Phyllobacteriaceae; genus Mesorhizobium; species Mesorhizobium sp. C372A. Next base: position 1,990,787 of record NZ_CP100475.1, read on the forward strand.
GAAGCCGCGCCTCCGTGCTTGGAAAAACTTAGTAAGGTCAAAGATTTAGCCAGAGTTTTTGCTCGCGCCAACAATCTGCGGCCCCTCAGACAAGAGAAAAGACGGTCCGTGGCTCAATCGTCATCGCCAATCTCGGGTGTCGCAGAACGCTACGCGGGTTCGCTGTTCGAACTTGCGCGGCAGTCGAATTCGGTGGCCATGGTCGAGGCCGACCTCGACAGTTTCGCCAGGATGCTGGATGACAGCGCCGACCTGACGCGCCTCATCAACAGCCCGGTGTTCTCCAGCGAGGACCAGGCCAAGGCAATCGCGTCGATCGCCGACAAGGCCGGCATCACCGGCCTGACCGGCAATTTCCTGCGCGTCGTCGCCCGCAACCGCCGGCTCTTCGCGGTGCCCGGCATGATCAAGGCTTTTCGCAAGATCGCCGCCGAACAGCGCGGTGAGACATCAGCCGAGGTCACTTCGGCGCATGAACTGACGGCTGCCCAGCAGACCGAACTCAAGGCCGCGCTGAAAGGCGTCGCCGGCAAGGACGTGGCCATCACTGTTACCGTCGATCCGTCGCTGCTCGGCGGGCTGGTGGTCAAGATGGGCTCGCGCCAGATCGATACGTCGCTCAAAACCAAACTCAATTCGCTCAAGCTTGCACTGAAAGAGGTCGGCTGATGGACATCCGCGCCGCGGAAATTTCCGCAATTCTCAAAGACCAGATCAAGAATTTCGGCAAGGAGGCCGAGGTCTCCGAAGTCGGCCAGGTGCTGTCCGTCGGTGACGGTATCGCTCGCGTCTACGGCCTCGACAATGTCCAGGCCGGCGAAATGGTCGAATTCCCCGGCGGCATCCGCGGCATGGCGCTCAACCTCGAAGCCGACAATGTCGGCGTCGTCATCTTCGGCGCCGACCGCGACATCAAGGAAGGCGACATCGTCAAACGCACCGGCGCCATCGTCGATACGCCTGTCGGCATGGGCCTGCTCGGCCGCGTCGTCGACGCGCTCGGGAATCCGATCGACGGCAAGGGCCCGATCAAGGCGACCGAACGCAAGCGCGTCGACGTCAAGGCGCCAGGCATCATCCCGCGCAAGTCGGTCAACGAGCCGATGTCGACCGGCCTCAAGGCCATCGATGCGCTGATCCCCGTTGGCCGCGGCCAGCGCGAGCTGGTCATCGGCGATCGCCAGACCGGCAAGACCGCGATCATCCTCGACACGATGCTCAACCAGAAGGCCGTGCACGACAACGGGCCGGAAAAGGAAAAGCTCTACTGCGTCTACGTCGCCATCGGGCAGAAGCGCTCGACGGTCGCGCAGTTCGTGAAGGTTCTCGAAGAGCGCGGCGCCCTTGAATATTCGATCATCGTCGCCGCCACAGCTTCCGATCCGGCGCCGATGCAGTTCCTGGCGCCGTTCACCGGCGCCACCATGGGCGAATATTTCCGCGACAACGGCATGCATGCGCTGATCAGCTATGACGATCTGTCGAAGCAGGCCGTCGCCTATCGCCAGATGTCGCTCTTGCTGCGCCGCCCGCCGGGTCGCGAAGCCTATCCGGGCGACGTGTTCTACCTGCATTCGCGCCTGCTCGAGCGCGCCGCCAAGCTCAACGACGATCTGGGCGGCGGTTCGCTGACCGCGCTGCCGATCATCGAGACGCAGGCCAACGACGTGTCGGCCTACATCCCGACCAACGTGATCTCGATCACCGACGGCCAGATCTTCCTCGAAACCAACCTGTTCTTCCAGGGCATCCGTCCGGCGGTCAACGTCGGCCTGTCGGTGTCGCGCGTCGGTTCGTCGGCGCAGATCAAGGCGATGAAGCAGGTCGCCGGCTCGATCAAGGGCGAGCTCGCGCAGTACCGCGAAATGGCTGCGTTCGCGCAGTTCGGCTCCGATCTCGACGCCGCCACGCAGCGCCTGCTCAACCGCGGCTCGCGCCTGACCGAACTTCTGAAGCAGCCGCAGTTCTCGCCGCTCAAGGTCGAGGAGCAGGTCACGGTGATCTTCGCCGGCGTCAACGGCTATCTCGACAAGCTGGCGCTGAACCAGGTCGGCAAGTTCGAGCACGGCCTGCTCAGCCATATGCGCTCGGCCGGCAAGGACGTGCTGGACGGCATCCGCAAGGAAAAGGCGCTGTCGGACGATCTGCGCGCCAAGCTGAAGGCCGAGATCGACGCCTTCGCCAAGACCTTCGCTTGAGAAGAAGCCGGACGCTCGGGATCAGGTTTGAAGCATGCCTTCATTAAAAGACCTTCGTAACCGTATCGCCTCGGTCAAGGCGACGCAGAAGATCACCAAGGCGATGCAGATGGTCGCCGCGGCGAAGCTGCGCCGCGCGCAGGAAGCAGCGGAGGCGGCGCGTCCCTATTCCGAGCGGATGGGTGCGGTGCTGGCCAATATCACGCAGGCGATCGGCGGCGGCGGCGATGCCCCGGCGCTGATGACCGGCACCGGCAAGGACGATGTGCATCTGCTCGTCGTCTGCACCGCCGAGCGCGGCCTGTGCGGCGGCTTCAACTCGCAGATCGCACGTCTGGCCCGCGACCATATCCGCCGGCTTCTGGCCGACGGCAAGCAGGTCAAGATCATCTGCGTCGGCAAGAAGGGTTTCGACATTCTGCGCCGAGACTATGCCTCGCTGATTATCGACCGCGTCGACCTGCGCGATGTCAAGAAGCTCGGCTTCGTCAATGCCGATGCGATCGCCCGTAAGATCATCCATCTGTTCGGCGAAGGCGGCTTCGATATCTGCACGCTGTTTTATTCGCAGTTCAAGTCGGTGATCAGCCAGATTCCGACCGCGCAGCAGATCATTCCTGCCGGCGTGGCTTCCGCTCCCGCCGAAGCGACCGCCGGTGGCAATGCCGTCTACGAATACGAGCCGGAGCCGGGCGAGATCCTCACCGATCTCATTCCGCGCAACATCTCGGTCCAGATCTTCCGCGCGCTGCTCGAAAACGCAGCCGGCGAGATGGGCGCCAAAATGAGCGCCATGGACAATGCAACGCGCAACGCCGGCGACATGATCAACAAACTGTCGATCACCTATAACCGCCAGCGCCAGGCGCAGATCACCAAGGAACTGATCGAAATCATTTCGGGCGCCGAAGCGCTCTAGGCGCGACCGCCAGGAGGTCATCGACCTTCTGATGGAGCGTGAGAAACAAAGGACGAGAAGGGTAAAGACGATGGCGAAAGCAGCGACCCCCGCGAAGACGGCCCCCAAGGCGGCCACAAAGGCTCCGGCAGCAGCGGCGAAGGCCGCTCCGGCCAAGAAGGCGGCCGCGCCCGCCAAGGCCGCGGCCCCCGCAGCGAAGACGACGAGCGTTGCCGTCAAGAAGACCGGCGCCATCGGCAAGGTTCGCCAGGTCATCGGCGCCGTCGTCGACGTGCAGTTCGGCGATCATCTGCCGGCCATTTTGAACGCCATCGAAACCTCCAATGTCGGCAACCGCCTGGTGCTCGAAGTTGCCCAGCATCTGGGCGAAAACACCGTGCGCTGCATCGCCATGGATTCCACCGAAGGCCTGGTTCGCGGCCAGGACGTCTATGACACCGGCGCGCCGATCACCGTTCCGGTCGGCCCGGGCATGCTCGGCCGCATCATCAACGTCATCGGCGAGCCGGTCGACGAAGAAGGCCCGGTCGACGGCATCGAGATGCGCGCCATCCACCAGCCGGCGCCTACCTATGTCGAACAGTCGACGGAAGCGCAGATCCTGATCACCGGCATCAAGGTGCTCGACCTTCTGGCGCCCTACGCCCGCGGAGGCAAGATCGGCCTGTTCGGCGGCGCCGGCGTCGGCAAGACGGTTCTGATCCAGGAGCTGATCAACAACGTCGCCAAGGCGCATGGCGGCTTCTCGGTGTTCGCCGGCGTCGGCGAGCGTACCCGCGAGGGCAACGATCTTTATCACGAGTTCATCGAGTCCGGCGTCAACAAGAAGGGCGGCGGCGAAGGCTCCAAGGCGGCACTGGTCTATGGCCAGATGAACGAACCGCCGGGCGCGCGTGCCCGCGTCGGCCTGACCGGCCTGACGGTCGCCGAATATTTCCGCGACCAGGGCCAGGACGTGCTGTTCTTCGTCGACAACATCTTCCGCTTCACGCAGGCCGGTTCTGAAGTGTCGGCGCTGCTCGGCCGTATTCCTTCGGCCGTGGGTTACCAGCCAACGCTGGCCACCGACATGGGTGCGCTGCAGGAACGCATCACCACAACGACCAAGGGTTCGATCACTTCGGTGCAGGCGATCTACGTGCCGGCCGACGATTTGACCGACCCGGCGCCTGCGACCTCGTTCGCCCACCTGGACGCGACGACCGTGCTCAACCGCGCGATCTCGGAAAAGGGCATCTACCCCGCCGTCGATCCGCTCGACTCGACCTCGCGCATGCTCGATCCGCTGGTCGTCGGCGAGGAGCACTATGCCGTCGCCCGCCAGGTGCAGTCGATCCTCCAGCGCTATAAGTCGCTGCAGGACATTATCGCCATCCTTGGCATGGATGAGCTGTCGGAAGAGGACAAGCAGACGGTGGCCCGCGCCCGCAAGATCGAGCGCTTCCTGTCGCAGCCGTTCTTCGTCGCCGAAGTGTTTACGGGTGCGCCGGGCAAGCTGGTCGACCTCGCCGACACAATCAAGGGCTTCAAGGGCCTCTGCAACGGCGACTACGATCACCTGCCGGAAGCCGCCTTCTACATGGTCGGCGGCATCGACGAAGCGGTCGAGAAGGCTCAGCGCCTGGCGGCAGAAGCAGCGTAATCAAGGCAATAGGGAGTAGTCAGTAGTCAGTAGTGAATAGCGGCCGGGTGATCAGGACAGCTGTCCTCTCCCTACTCCCTACTCACTATTCCCTACTCACTAAATTGACATGGCTGAAGCTTTCAAGTTCGAACTGGTCTCGCCGGAGCGCCTCCTGGTTTCCGAGCAGGTCGAGTCCGTCGTCATTCCAGGCGCCGAAGGTGAAATGACAGTCATGGCGCACCATGCGCCAGTCATGACCACGATCAAGCCGGGCGTCGTCACGCTGAAGACCGCCGGCGGCAAGGAAGAGCGCTATGTGGTGTTCGGCGGCTTTGCCGACATCGTTCCGGCCGGCTGCACGCTGCTCGCCGAATCGGCGGTCGCCGTCGGCGATATCGACCGCGCCGATCTCGCCCGCCGCATCCAGGAAGCCAAGGAAGACGCCGCCGACGCCAAGGACGACCAGAGCCGCAGCAAGGCGGAGCAGTTCCTTAGCCAGCTTACCACGCTCGAAGGCGCGCTGCTGCCGGCGTAAGCCGCAGAATGACTGGACGTGATCCGAGGGGTCATGGTCGGGCAAAGGTATGAAACAGGCCGGGCTTAAGCCCGGCTTTTTGTATCCGGGCGACGTCAGGTCACCTGGTCTTTCCCGGTATACCCAGTGCCGCGAGCGCGAGCGCCACCCCGCCTTGCAGGATATGCTCGCGATGAGCGGCAACCAGTTCGATCAGCGTCTGGCGGTCGGGGCTGCCGCTGGCGAAGCCGGCGAGGTCAAACACCGTCACCACCCGTTCCAGCGTCGGCTGCGCTCCGAGCGCCGCCAGTGCCGCGTCGAGCGGATCGGTAAAGTGGGCTTCCGGCAGGTCCTTGCCGCGCGCCTCGCAGGCGGCGATCCAGGCGGCGATCACCAGCGTCAGATGCTCCGGGACCAGGCCGGCCTGGATGCACTCGATGGCGGTAGCGACAATGCGCTGCGGCAATTTCTGGCTGCCGTCATTGGCGATCTGCGCGGTGCGGTGGGCCAGCGCGGTGTTGGAGAAACGTTCGGCAAGTTCGGCCGTATAGGCTGACGTGTCGAGCCCGGCATCCCCAGGCAATGTCGGGATGGCCTCGGCCCAGAGCCGGTCGACGAACGCGCGGATCGCGGGATCCGCGAAGGCGCGGTCGACGGTGACGTGGCCGCTGAGCAGGCCGATATAGGCGATGCCCGAATGGGCGCCGTTGAGCAGCCGAAGCTTCATGTCCTCGAACGGCCGGACATCCTCGACCATGGTGACGCCGAATTTCTCCCAGGCCGGGCGGCCGGCTGGAAACCTGTTTTCGATCACCCATTGCCGGAACGGTTCGGTCATCACCGGCCAGGCGTCCTCGAGGCCGAGTTCGACCGCGATGCGCGCCCGGTCGGCATCGGTGGTTGCCGGCACGATGCGGTCGACCATGCTCGATGGGAATGCAACGTCATCGGCTATATGACTGGCGAGGGCAGCGTCGCCTGAAGCAGCAGCGCCGGCATCGCGCAGTTTTGCAAACCCGACCAGCAGCCGGTGCAGCGTGGCGCCATTGGCCGGCAGGTTGTCGCAGCACAGCACGGTGAAGGGCGGCGTGCCGGCGGCCCGGCGTCGCACCAGCGCTTCCGCCAGGAATCCATGCGCTGTCCTGGGAGATCCGGGATTGCCCAGGTCGTGGACGATATCGGGATGGTTTTCGTCGAGGCTGCCGTCGGCGGCCCTGAGATAGGCCTTTTCGGTGATGGTCAGGGTGACGATGCGGGTGCGCGGGTCGGTCAGCGCGGCCAGCACCGCGCCGGGGTCTTCCGGCGCGACCAGCATCGACTGGATCGAGCCGATAATGTGCAGCGCTTCGCCATCGCGGCCGCGCACCGCCAGCGTGTAGAGCCCGTCCTGTGGCGTCAGCGCATCGCGCGTGTCGGGGCTGCGCAGCGAGACGCCGACAATGCCCCAGCCGGTCTCGCCGGCCGCTAGGCAGTCATCGACATAGGCGGCCTGATGGGCACGGTGGAAGGCTCCAACGCCGAGATGGACGATGCCTGGGGCGACACTGGCGCGATCATAGGGGGGGACCGCGACCGAGGCCGGCAAGGATTGCACTGTTGCGTTGGAAAGGCGTGTGCTGGTCATGGCGCGGCTTGTCGCTGGATGGTGTGCGGGGCGGGATCTGCTAGCGGCGTAACATCCGCTCTTCCGCTGCACAATGACCTGACGCCGGTTAAAAGTCATCATACAACAATCCAGTTTTTGTATGTTGACATTATTTCTTTCCAGTCCTACCGATATCGCCCCTGGGAGGAACGACGTGGCGGGACTGACCGATCCGGATCTGCTTTTTGCCGCCGCAGGGCGCGCGCTGTCGATCGCGCGCGATCTCCATGCCGGCATCAAGGACCTGCCGATCATCAGCCCGCACGGCCACACCGATCCGCGTTGGTATGCGCTCAACGAACCATTCCCCGATCCCGCGCAATTGCTGGTGGTGCCCGACCACTACATTTTCCGTATGCTGTTCAGCCAGGGCGTGCGGCTGGAAGATCTCGGCGTCCCGACCCTCGACGGCTCGCCGGTCGAGACCGATCCCAGGGCGATCTGGCGGCGCTTCGCCGAGCACTATTACCTCTTCCGCGGCACGCCGACGCGGTTGTGGCTCGACCATGTGCTCGAGCATCTGTTCGGCATCGAAGAGCCGCTCAACGCCAGCACCGCTAGCCGCCATTACGACACCATCGCGGCGCTTTTGCAGCGCGACGATTATCGCCCACGCGCGCTGTTCGAGCGCTTCAACATCGAGGTCATCGCGACGACCGAGGGCGCACTCGACGATCTCCAATGGCACAAGACGATCCGCGACAGCGGCTGGCAGGGCCGCGTCGTCACTGCCTACAGGCCGGATGCCGTCGTCGATCCCGACTTCGAAGGATTTTCTGCCAATCTCGATCGCCTGGGCGAGATCGCCGGCTGCGACACCGGCACATGGGTCGGCTATCTCGACGCGCATCGCCAGCGCCGCGCCTTCTTCAAAAGTTTCGGCGCAACCTCGTCGGATCACGGCCATCCGACGGCCGAGACCGCCAATCTTTCCGATGCGGCGGCGGAAGAGCTGTTCAACCGCATCCGCCGCGGCTCGGACGACGAGCGCGAGCGCAAGCTGTTTCGCGCCCAGATGCTGACCGAAATGGCCAAGATGAGCCGCGACGACGGGCTGGTCATGCAGATCCATCCCGGCTCATGGCGCAACCACTCGCCTGGTGTTTTCCAAAAATTCGGCCGCGACAAAGGCTTCGATATTCCGACCCGCACCGACTATGCCGCGGCGCTCAAACCCTTGCTCGACTGCGTCGGGCTGGAGCGCGACCTCTCCATCATTCTGTTCACGCTCGACGAGACCAGCTACGCGCGCGAACTGGCGCCGCTGGCCGGCGTCTATCCGGCGTTGAAGCTCGGGCCGGCCTGGTGGTTCCACGACAGTCCGGAAGGCATGCGCCGGTTCCGCGAGATGACCACCGAGACCGCCGGCTTCTACAACACCGTCGGCTTCAACGATGACACCCGTGCCTTTCCGTCGATTCCCGCCCGTCACGATGTGGCGCGCCGGGTTGACTGCGCCTTTCTCGCCCGTCTCGTCGCCGAGCACCGGCTGCGTGAGGACGAGGCGCATGAGCTGGCGCGGGAGCTTGCCTACACGCTTGCCAAGAAGGCGTACCGGCTGTGAGCCGGGCGCGTGGAATTTTAAAAGGGAGGAAGACAGTCATGTTGCATTTTTCAAAACTGATGGCAGCCACATTCGCCTTCGGCTCGCTGATGATCGGCGTTGCCGGCGCCCAGACCGTACTGCGCTCGGCCGACACCCATCCGGACGGGTATCCGACCGTCGAGGCGGTCAAATATCTCGGCGAGCTCATCAAGGAGCGCACCGCCGGCCGCTATTCGGTCGAGGTCTATCATTCGGCGCAGCTCGGCGAGGAAAAGGACACGATCGAACAGACGCAGACCGGCGTCATCGATCTGAACCGCGTCTCGATGGGTCCGTTCAACGGCATCGTGCCGGAAACCGCGGTGCCGTCGCTGCCCTACATGTTCCGTTCGGTCGAGCACATGCGCCATGTCATGGACGGGCCGATCGGCGACGAGATCCTCAAGGCCTTCGAGACGCATGATCTCGTCGGCCTTGCCTTCTACGATTCCGGCGCCCGTTCCTTCTACAACACCAAGAAGGACATCACCTCGATCGCCGATCTGAAAGGCATGAAGTTCCGCGTCATCCAGTCCGACGTGTTCGTCGATATGGTCAACGCGCTTGGCGCAAATGCCACGCCGATGGCGTATGGCGAGGTCTATTCGGCGCTCGAAACCGGCGTCATCGACGGCGCCGAGAACAACTGGCCCAGCTTCGAATCCGCCAAGCACTACGAAGTCGCCAAGCACTATACCGTCGACCAGCACCAGATCGTGCCGGAAGTGCTGGTGATGTCGAAGTCGAGCTGGGACAGACTGACGCCGGAAGACCAGGCGATCGTCAAGCAGGCGGCCAAGGACAGCGTCGTCAAGATGCGCGAATTGTGGGACGCGCAGGAGAAGAAGTCGCGAGAGATCGTCGAGAAGGCCGGCGTCAAGGTCAGCGAGATCGACAAGCAGCCGCTGATCGATGCGATGAAGCCGGTCTACGACAAGTATCTGAAGACGCCGGAGCTCAAGGACCTCGCGACGCGCATCCAGGCGACCAAGTGATTTTCTGGCGGGGCGGCATGGCGCCGCCCCGCCAATCGCTTTTAGGGGACGGAAAGACCGGGAGGATCGGATGAGTGCGGGAACGGCCAGGAGCGGAGCGCCACCGCGCTTCAGCGCGGTGCTTTCGAAGATTTGCGACGGTGCGCTCTATCTCGCGGGCATCGGGATGGTCGCCATGACCGCGCTTGTTGCCTACCAGGTGTTTTCCCGCTTCGTGCTCAACGCGTCACCGAGCTGGACCGAAGTCACCGCCATCATGCTGATGAACTGGTTCATTTTCCTGGGCGCTGCCGTCGGCGTGCGCGAGAATTACCATATGGGCTTCGACGTGCTGCTCTATATCCTGCCCAAGGGCAGCAAATGGACGCTGCGCACCCTGTCCGACCTGATCGCGTTTGGCTTCGGCTTCGGCATGGTCTGGTACGGCTGCAAGCTGGTCGGGCTGACCTGGCACACTGTCATCCCGGCGCTCGAACTTCCCGGCGGTTTCGACTATCTGCCGCTGGTTGCCGGCGGCTTTCTGATCTGCCTGTTCTCGGCCGAACGCATCGCGCTGCGCTGGTCCGGCGCCGACATCGACAAGGATATCAATCTCGAAGAAGTGCCGGAAATGCCGGCCGTGCAGGAGGCCTAGATGGAACTCTGGATCCTGTTTGGCGTCTTCACGCTTTTGATGTTTGCCGGCACGCCGATCGCCTTTTGCCTGGGTGCGGCGTCCTTCGCCACCGTGCTTTATCTCGGCCTGCCGCCCCTGGTGGTGTTCCAGCAATTGAAGTCGGGCATGTCGGCGTTCTCGCTGATGGCGATCCCGTTCTTCATCTTTGCGGGCGATCTGATGGTGCGCGGCGGCATCGCGCAGCGCATCGTTTCCTTTGCCGGCTCGCTGGTCGGTCATGTCCGCGGTGGGCTCGGTCAGGTCAACATCATCGCCGCGACGTTGTTCGGCGGCATTTCCGGCTCGGCTGTGGCGGAAGCCGCTGCCGTCGGCGGGCTGATGATCCCGCAGATGAAAGCGCGCGGCTACGGCGCCGACTACGCCGTCAACGTGACCTCGATGGCGGCGCTGATCGCGCTGCTTCTGCCGCCGTCGCAGAACATGATCATCTATTCGATCGCCGGCGGCGGCAAGATTTCGATCGCCGACCTGTTCACCGCCGGTATCCTGCCTGGTCTGCTGTTCGCCGCTTCGCTGATGGTCACCGCCTATTTCGTCGCCCGCAGCCGCGGCTACCCGGTCGAGGCTTTTCCCGGCTTGTCGCGTGTCGGCCAGCTGGCGGTCATCGCCATCCCCGGACTTCTGCTCATCGGGATCATCTTCGGCGGCGTTCGCTCGGGCGTTTTCACGGCGACGGAAAGCTCCTGCATCGCCATCATCTACGCTTTGCTGGTCACCGTCTTCGTCTACCGGTCGATGGCCTGGGGCGATTTCGTCCATGCCACAAAGGGCGCGGTGCGCACGACCTCGATGGTGCTGCTGATCATCGGCACGGCGGCCTCGTTCAGCTGGCTGATGGCCTATCTCAAAGTGCCGGTGCTGCTGATCGCAGGCATGAACGCCATCTCCACCGATCCGCTGGTGGTGCTGCTTCTGCTCAACGTCCTGATGCTGCTGCTCGGCACCTTCATGGACATGGGGCCGATGATCATCATCTGCACGCCGATCTTCCTGCCGCTGGTCACCCATTACGGCGTCGACCCCGTGCATTTCGGCGTCATCACCATCCTCAATCTCGGCATTGGCCTCAACACGCCACCGGTCGGCACGGTGCAGTTCGTCGCCTGTGCCGTCGGCAAGATTACGGTCTGGGAAGCGATGCGCTCGATCTGGCCGTTCTATGGCGCGGGCATCGTGGTTCTGGGGCTGGTGACCTATATTCCGGCGATTTCGCTCTGGTTGCCGAGCGTGTTCAAATAGGCGTCTTCAAACAGGGGTGCGATATGGCATCGGATAGCGCTGTCGATCTCAGGGTCGAGAGAAAACCCAAACTGTCGGAGACCGTCGTTGCGGCGATCCGCAAGCAATTGCAGGCGGGCGAGATCCTGCCCGGCCACAAATTGCCGACCGAGGGCCAGCTGACCGAGACCTTCGGCGTCAGCCGCACCGTCATCCGCGAAGCGCTGGCCAAGCTCGCCGCCGACGGGCTGGTCGAGGCGCGCCAGGGCGCCGGCGTGTTCGTCACCGAGCACATCTCAACGATGTTCGGCGCGCTCGCCGCCGATATGGGCAGCAAGGATTCCATCGCGCTCAATGTGCTCGAAGTGCGCCTGGCCGTCGAAATCGAATCGGCCGGGCTCGCCGCCATTCGCCGCAACGCCGCGCAGGAAGCGGCGATCCAGGAAGCCTTCTTCGAGTTCGAACGGCTGCTTCTCAACAGCGAGCCGACCGGTCCGGCCGATCTCGCCTTCCACCGGGCAATCGCCAGCGCCACCAACAACCCGTTCTATGTCGAGATGCTCGATGTGCTCGGACGCCGCGCCATTCCTTGCGACGTGACCTCGCCCTGGTCGACCGAACTGGTGCAATCCGACAGCTATCAGCGAGGGCTGCAACGCGAGCATCTGGTGATCCTGAATGCGATCACCTCAGGCGACGCCGAAGCCGCGCGCGAGGCGATGCGCGCTCATCTCACCGCCAGCCAAGAGCGCTACCGCGAGCGGCTGCACGCCCGCCAGGTCTACTACGCCGACTCGGTCAAGGCGTCGGCAACCAAATAGCCATTCATTCAGCTGGAGCAGCAATGACTCAAAGTCACCCGCATACCGATTTCACCTCGCGTTTCGCCATCGACCCGGTCGCCGCTGCTTCCATGGGCACCGACGAACTGCGTCACAATTTCCATATTGACGACCTGTTCCAGCCGGGACGCATAAGCCTGACCTACACCCATTATGACCGCATGATCGTTGGCGGCGCCGTGCCGGAAGGGACAGCGCTGCCGCTGGAGGCGATCAAGCCGACGGGGACCAAGAATTTTCTCGACCGCCGCGAGCTGATCATCGTCAATATCGGCGGCGCCGGCTCGGTGACGGCAAATGGCGAGACCCACCAGTTGCAGGCGCGTGACATGCTCTATCTCGGCATGGGCAGCACCGACGGGTCGTTCGCGTCGGCCGACGCGGGCGCACCGGCCAAATTCTACCTGCTCAGCGCGCCGGCGCATCATACCCATCCGAGCCGGCTGATCCGCATTGGCGATGCCAAGCGCCTCGATCTCGGCAGCAAGGAAACCTGCAACGAACGCTCCATCTTCCAGTTCATCCATGCCGATGGCGTCAAGACCTGCCAACTGGTGGTCGGTATGACCCAACTGGCGCCGGGCTCGGTGTGGAACACTATCCCTTGCCATGTGCATGACCGGCGCATGGAGGCCTATCTCTATTTCGACCTGCCGGAGACGGCGCGCGTCTTCCATTTCATGGGCGAGCCGGACGAAACGCGGCATCTGGTGATGGCTAACGAGGAGGCGGTGCTGTCGCCGGGCTGGTCGATCCATTCGGGGGCCGGCACCTCGAACTATGCCTTCATCTGGGCGATGGCCGGCGACAATGTCGACTACACCGATGTCGACCCGGTGCCGCTGGGTGAATTGCGTTGAGCGGCCCTTCCTCCTTCAGCCTGGCCGGCAAGCGTATCCTGGTCACCGGCGCGAACACCGGCATCGGCCAGGGCATCGCCGGCTCGATCGCGCGCGCCGGCGGCACCGTCATCGGTGTCGGCCGCTCGGCGATGGACGACACGGAAAGACAAGTCGCGGAAGCCGGTGGCCAGTTCGAGGCGGTGCGATGCGATCTTGCCGACCATGCGGCCGCCAAGGCGATGCTCGACCAGGTCTGGGAAAAGACCGGCCCGATCGACGGGCTGGTCAACAATGCCGGCATCATCCGCCGCGCCGATGCGGTCGATTTCTCCGAGGCCGACTGGGACGACGTCATCGACGTCAATCTGAAGACGCTATTCTTTCTCAGCCAAGGTTTTGCCAGGCGCGTGCTGACCGACCCGAGGCGGCGCGGCAAGATCGTCAACATCGCCTCGGTGCTGAGTTTCCAGGGCGGCATCCGCGTCGCGTCCTACACCGCGTCGAAACATGGCGCGCTCGGCATAACCCGGCTGCTGGCCTGCGAATGGGCGGCAAAAGGCATCAACGTCAACGCGATTGCGCCCGGCTATATCGAAACCAACAACACCGAGGGGTTGCGCGCCGATCCCGACCGCAGTGCTGCCATCCTGGCGCGCATTCCGGCGGGACGTTGGGGCGGGCCGGAAGACATAGGCGATGCCGCCGTGTTCCTGCTGGCGCCAGCGTCCGACTATATGCATGGCGCGGTGGTTCCCGTGGACGGCGGCTGGCTGGCGCGATGAGGAGATGGTCATGATTGAAGCCAAGATTTTCGCACAGCCCGGCGAGAGCGCCTGGACGCCGACGCCGGACGGCAACAGACGCCGCGTTCTCGTCTCCACCGATGAGCTGATGATGGTCGAGTTCGGCTTCGACAAGGGCGGCGTCGGCGCACTGCATTCGCACCCGCATGTCCAGGCCAGCTATGTCGCCGAAGGTCGCTTCGAGGTGACCATCGACGGCCGCACCGCGACCATCGAGACCGGCGGCAGCTTCATCGTGCCGTCCAATCTGGTGCACGGCGTCAAGGCGCTGGAGGCCGGGCGCCTGGTCGACAGCTTTACCCCGCACCGCGCCGATTTCCTGGCCTGAACCTTTTTCGGCAATTCCAGAAACAGGAAACCCGCGCCTCCTGGGGAGGCGCGGGCTGTTGCCTGTGCGCTCGTGGCGCAGCGGTACTCGAAACATCGCCGCAGGGTTGGACGGTGCCGCAACATGGTGAAGATAGGTTTAACGATGCCAATCAGGTCGATCGCCGGTGGGGTGTTGCTGCTGCTTGTTGTGGTCACGCAGGGGCTGCGCTAATCGTTCTGTCCACGCCGCTGCTTCGGGCGGCCGATCGCAAAAACATCAGTGATGCAGATATCGACGACGAGCGTGCCGACGCACGATCCCAAACGGCGCGTCCTCAAGGACGTGTTCGGCTTCGACGATTTCCGTCCCGGACAGGCCGCGGTGATGGAGGCGCTGCTTGGCGGCCGCCATGTGCTGGCCGTCATGCCGACGGGTGCCGGCAAATCGCTGTGCTACCAGGTTCCGGCGCTGGTCAAGGGTGGGCTGACCATTGTCGTTTCGCCGCTGGTGGCGCTGATGCAGGATCAGGTCGCGGCACTGCGCCTCGCCGGCGTCGCCGCCGATACGATCAATTCCTCGATCGACCGTGATGCCAATGTCGCGGCATGGCGCCGCGTCGCGTCGGGCCAGACGCGGCTGCTCTACCTCGCGCCGGAACGGCTGATGACCGAGCGGATGCTGGATGCGCTTGCCAGGCTCGATGTCAGCCTGATCGCCATCGACGAGGCGCATTGCATTTCGCAGTGGGGGCCGGCGTTCCGGCGCGAATATGAAGACCTGTCGCAGCTGCGTGGCATCTTTCCCGACGTACCGATCATTGCGGTGACGGCGACGGCGGACGAGACGACGCGGGCAGACATCGAGAGACGGCTGTTTGGCGGGCGTGTCGAAACGCAGGTGCTTGGCTTCGACCGGCCCAACATCAAGCTTGCCATCGAGCCCAAGCAGGACAGCAAGCGGCAGTTGCTCAACTTCATCGAGCGCCATCAGGGGCGCAGCGGCATCGTCTACTGCCTGTCGCGCAAGAAGACCGAAGAGATGGCGGCATTCCTCGAAAAGAACGGCGTGACCGCGCTCGCCTATCACGCCGGGATGAGCAAGGAGGCGCGTGATGCCAACCAGAACGCCTTCATGACGCTGTCGGGCGTCGTCATGGTGGCGACCATCGCCTTCGGCATGGGGATCGACAAGCCTGATGTCGCCTATGTCTTCCACACCGACCTGCCGGGCAGCCTCGAAGCCTATTACCAGGAGATCGGCCGCGCCGGTCGCGACGGCCGGGCGGCGGAGGCGCATATGCTTTACGGCCTTGGCGACATCCGCATGCGCCGCATGTTCATCGACGACGAGGACGCCGCTGTCGAACACAAGCGCCGCTCGCATGGCCGGCTCGATACGCTGATCGGCTATTGCGAGACGGCCGAGTGCCGCCGCCAGGTGCTGCTCGGTTATTTCGGTGAAGAGGCGGTCCCTTGCGGCAATTGCGACAATTGCCTGGAACAGGCGCCGCGCGCCGACGACACCGCCGAGGCGCGCCTCATCCTGTCGGCGGTGGCGCAGAGCGGCGAGCGCTTCGGCGCCGGCCATGTCATCGACATCCTGATCGGCCACGAGACTGAAAAGATCGCGGCAAGGGGGCATCACAGGCTGGCAGCCTTCGGCAATGGCGCCGCGCACAAGAAGGATTTTTGGCAATCTATGATTCGCCAGCTGGTCGCGAACGGTTTCCTGATGCCGGACCCGGCCGGCCATGGCGGGTTGGCCATCGCGGACAAGGGCCACGCACTCGGCCGGGGCGAGGTGCCGTTCCAGTATCGGGTCGAGATGCGCACGCGCGCCGCGCGCCGCGCGGCTCGCGCCGGGCAGAGCCCTCAGAGCGAAAATGTCGATGCGTCGCTGCTCGCGGCGCTCAAGACGGTGCGGCTGCGGCTGGCCAAGGAACGCCAGGTGCCGGCCTATGTGGTGTTTTCGGATCGTACACTGATCGACATGGCCGAGCGTCGTCCGCAAGACCTCGACGATTTTGCCGAAGTGAATGGCGTCGGCGCCGCCAAACTCAAGGAGTTCGGCAAGGTTTTTCTGAGCGCCATTGCCGCGCACCTTTCCGAGGCGTCAGGCTGAGAGGCTTTTGCTGGACCAAAGCCCGATCCGGCATCAGTACGCCTTCAACTTGCCCGCCCGCTTATCCTTTCATTTTGGCGCTACCCTGCCATAGGGGAATGGCCTTCCAAATTGTATGGAACCGTGACGACAACACACATTCCTGAATCTATACGGTCGATTCTTCGGATGTAGCCGTGACTATGGAAACCCGCTGTTGCGCGCGGATGGCGGTTTTCGCGGCCTTGGAGACGCTACGTCGGCAGCCGCGATCCGCTGACCCGAATGGTATGATTCAGACCATCTTTGTTGTTGAAAACCCGCGTTCGACGGGAGTATAAAACTCGAGGTTACCATTGCTTTTCGTATAGAGGCTGTGGTGGAAACGTGGGTCCAATCCGCAAAGCATTGCCTTGCGTGGAAGTGGTCGAACCGGCGGCGAATGGTCCGTTCCTGTGGCCAAGGAAGACCAGGAAATTACCCGATCATTCGTGATTGAACCGTTTGCGCTGTCCTATGCTGAGGGCCAGCGGATACGCCTGCTTCTCGACAAGTTCGTTCGTCTGAAAGACCGGTGGGAACCTGACCACCAGTTCATTGAAAGCGCCCGCCGTAGCCAGCTCCGAGCGGAGAGCCAACTGGACTCCCTGCAATCGACCATCGCCGAAACGCGACGCGTCCTAGAGGCTTCACGGAAGCTCTTGGAAAAGATTGCCGAGCGGGAACACCATACCCAGCCATAGGGAATGGCCGGTGCAGGTTGGGCATGCTTGTGGGGCTTCACGGCACCGGCCACTGCGGGAAGATATGAGGCCCCCCGCGCCGCCTAAGATATAGGCATATTAGCAATCGCGCAATTAACCGTATTGCGCTACCCAGCCATAGAGGCAAGGAAATCGGAGAAGTTGGTGCCGGTTAACCGCCAGCACGCGAGCAAGTCATTCTGAAAGCATGAAAAACGCGATTTTGCTCGTGCCAATTGAGCGTCTGAAATCTAGTTCCTGCTGCCGATTATCCCCAAGTTAACTGAAATACTTATATTCCCGAAGGGTTGCGAATCAGTCGATTGTCAAGCGCATGCCATGGAGCAAGCAAGGGATCGATCTGAGCAGAAGGGCCGCAGCGGTCGAAGCGCGCTGGGAAATCCGAGCGGCTTCGGCAATTGTCCGCTCTGGCTCGCCCGCTACAACTCGACTCGCGCAGTGTGGACGGAATCACCGGCCATGTGGACGAGAACCATCTGGCGATGTCGTTCACCGAGTTTCGTTCGCGCTTCAGCCTTTAAGGGCAAGGTGATCAAGGCGATCGGATCGCCGCCTCAGGCGGCTTCGCGTTCGGCCTGCGCAGTCAGGTCCGGCTCCCGGCGGCTGTACTGCCGCGGCGAACAGCCCATGACGCGCTTGAATGCCGTGCTGAAGGCGCTTTCGGATTCGTAGCCGAGCGCCAGCGCGATGACGGAAACCGGATCGCCGGAATGCATCAGCCTGTCGCCGGCCAGCATCATGCGCCAGCGCGTCAGATAATCCAGGGGTGAGGCCCCGACCGTCTGCTTGAATCTGAGCGCAAAAGTCGATCGCGACATGCCCGCGCGCTCCGCCAGTTGCTGCAATGTCCAGCCATGCGCCGGGTCCTCGTGCATGGCGCCGATCGCCGCGCCGATCTGCCTGTCGGTAAGTGCGAACAGCCAGCCGACATTGCCTTGCGCGGTCATATGCAGGCGCAAGGCCTCGATCAGGATCATGTGGGCGAGGTGCTCGACGATGAGAAAGCCGCCGGGACGCCGCTGGCGCAATTCCTGCATCATCCGCTCCACCGGCCAGCGAAGCGCCGAATGGTCGCTCTCGCCGCGGATGTGGACGATGGGCGGCAGCATCCGCAAGAGGATGCCGGCATGGTCGCCGGACAGCGTGAAGCGACTGCTGACCAGGAGGAAATCGCCGCCGCCATTATGGACGGTGATGCCGCCGGTCCGCGCCGGTGAAAAGATCGTTCGCGCATCGACCGTCGGCAGGCCGAGATCGCTGGCAAGGCGGAAAGGCCGGCCGCGCGGCAACAGGAAGCAGTCGCCCACGTCCAGCCGCACCGCGTCAGGGACGCCCTCGACCGACAGCCAGCATCGGCCGGACACCACGGCGCCGCATTTGATGGCGGCCTGCTGGTCAGGGAACTGGATCGCCCAGTCGCCACCGGTTTCCAGCCCAGCCGACAGGTAATTGCGCGGCTTCAGTAGCGACAGCACGTCTGACAGCGGATCCATGAGCGTTCTCGGACGATTGCGAAGATATCTCGGATTTTACAGTATAGATCGTATGATCGCAACCTTCTATCTCCTTCGGCAACAGGCTGCCTGTACGGCCTTCGCCGAAAACCAAGGAGAAATGATCATGCGTGTGTTCGTTACCGGGGCTACCGGTTTTGTCGGTTCGGCTGTTGTGCGGGAATTGCTCGGGGCGGGCCATCAGGTGCTTGGCCTCGCGCGGTCGGAAGCAGGTGCGGAGTCGATCGTGGCCGCGGGGGCCGAGGCGCATCGCGGCGATATCGAGGATTTCGAGAGCCTGCGCAGCGGCGCTGCCCAATCGGATGGCGTCATCCACACGGCCTTCAACCACGACTTTTCGAGATTCGCCGCCAGTTGCGCAGTTGACCAGCGCGCCATCGAAACGCTCGGCGCGGCGCTCGAGGGTTCCGAGCGGCCGCTGCTTGTCACCTCCGGCCTCGCCGGTTTTGCGCAGGGAAGGCCGGCAACCGAAGACGACAAACCCGCGCCTCCATCGGCCGCCATGCCGCGCGCTTCGGAAGCAACGGCCGTGGCGCTCGCAGCGCGCGGGGTGCGCGCATCGACGGTGCGGCTGGCGCCGACCGTCCATGGCGAGGGCGATCACGGTTTCGTGCCGATGCTGATTGCCATTGCGCGTGAAAAGGGCGTCTCGGCCTATGTCGGCGACGGCGCAAATCGCTGGGCGGCGGTGCACCGGTTCGACGCCGCCACCCTGTACAGGCTGGCGCTGGAGAAGGGGGCGGGCGGCGTCAGCTATCATGCGGTTGCCGAACAGGGCGTGGCGAGCAAAGAGATCGCCGAGATCATCGGCCGCCGGCTCGGCCTGCCGGTCGTTTCCATAGGCCCCGAGGACGCGGCTGCGCATTTCGGCTTTCTCGGGCATTTCATCGGCAGGGACTTGTCGGCGTCAAGTGAGCAGACCCGCACTGCGCTGGGATGGCAGCCGACCGGGCCGGGGCTCATCGCCGATCTCGATCCTGCCCGCTATTTCGAGGCCTGATCAGGCCGGCCAGTCGCGTTGCATTGCACGACCGACAGCCTGGCGATCAGCGGCAGTGCCAGCAACACGGCCAGACACAGCCCGCCGAGCGGGCAGCACCGTCGTGCTGCTGGAACCGCCGCCACATCTGTATGGCGGCAAGCAGAACGAACACGGCGTAGGCCGCCCGCAGCCCGGACGACCTGCTCGCCCGTCGCCGGAAAGCCGGCGAAGGCATGGCCTCGTCATGGCAGACCTACCTTGTTACGGGGATGCGCGCGCGATTCCCGCGCCTAGTTAGAGATCGCCCTTCCTCACCTTGCCGTAAACGATATTCCGGTTCGAGCCATAGTAGACTTTCGCGTCGAAAGGACTCCCGCCGAGGGCGGCATTGATGATGTCCCACATATCGTCGGCCGAACGTAGGATGAGCGGCCAATCCATGAAAGTCTCCATGTAACCATCCGTCGTTATCTCGTCGCTGAAATTGGCAAACAGGAATTCGCCACCGGGCTTGACTAGTTCCATGGCTCTTTGAAGCAGGCGGATGCCGATGGCACGCGGCAGGTAATCGTAAAGCCCCGATGCGTAGACGAGATCGAATGTGCCAAGGGCGTAGGCGCGGCGCAGGATGCCGCGTACGGAACCCTGGACTGCCTCGACTGCCGTGCCGGCAAAGTCGTGGTTCACCGTGGCTACGCTGACGGGGTCCTGATCCAGGCCGATCCAACGTTGCAGTTTATGCCTGGCCAACGCATCGGAGCGTTCGGCTTCCCTGAGGTGGCCGCAGGCAATCGCC
Source organism: Mesorhizobium sp. C372A (assembly GCF_030323245.1). Lineage (NCBI taxonomy): Bacteria > Pseudomonadati > Pseudomonadota > Alphaproteobacteria > Hyphomicrobiales > Phyllobacteriaceae > Mesorhizobium > Mesorhizobium sp. C372A. Next base: position 2,011,114 of record NZ_CP100475.1, read on the forward strand.
AGCACCTCAGCCTTTTCCACACTGCTGGCCGTCTCGTCCACGGTCCTGGCCAGAATATCCCGCCGCTCGCGCCCCGCCACCGAACTGGCAGCTTCACTGGTGTACGCATAGATTTGCCGACCAAGTAAGGTCGACGAGGCCACGATCTCGTCGGCGATCGGATGCTTGTAGTAAATATCCAGCAGGCCTGCATCGCCCGAATACCCGCGCGGTTTTTCGACCGACCACCGCGTGAACGGGTCTTGGAGCAAATATTCCGCGACCCGATGCTGCTGAGCCAAAGGAACGAGTTTCTGCCAGACCGCGGGAGCAACCTGCCGGCGGAGCTTGTGGAGTCGCCCCGCCAAACGATGGACGACGGGGGCGGCCGGTTTGTTTCGCGCAAAGGCTTGATGAGCAAGGTCCAGTATCAGGGCGAGCTGGGCCGTGCTGTCCCTCAACTCGTCGGAGTCAGCCGCCTCTTCGGAGGTCGCAACATGTTTCTTCATCAGCCTGGTGGTGACCAGGCTGTATTGGTCGAGCTGCAGTTTTGGCTTGATAGGCATGCCGTTTACTCTCCGGTTTACCGCCCCGGTCCCCGGCCAGCAGCATAGGTGCGCCGCCAACCAATGCTAACAATTTTAATAAAATTTTAGTAAAATTTTAGTCGATGGAACGGCCATCAATCCTGCAAACTGGCTAAATCCGAACCGCCCGTTTACCCTCGGTTAGCGACATCTGACTTTTCTTGCGGACAGGGACGTCTTCATTCCCCGACCGCAGGCGACGTCGGCTGTTGCATTCGCTACTGCAGATCGCGGAGGAGCGTTGCGATGCAACTGAGCGAGGACGTTGCCCAGAAGGTGGCGGCAGCGATTGGACGTCCGCGGTGGCATTCCGCCGATCCGGAACTCCTGACACTGTTCCTGCAGAAGGATGCCGATGAGAATCGCAGCCTTGTGCGATGGGGTATTGCGGCTGCTGTATTCAGCTATGTGGCCTATGGCCTTTTCGATTGGTTTCTTTTTCCGGATATCGCCGGCCGGCTTGTTTTGACGCGCGTTACGCTAGGGATCACTTCCCTGGCGCTTGTCGAATTTGTCGCCCGACGGGGCTTTGCCCTTGCCACCTTGCACCTTGTAGCAGCGCTGGCGATTGTATCCGGTGCCCTTGGGTGGCTCGTCTCCGCTGTTGGAACAGAGCATCAGGATGCCCTCTCCCATTTCATGGTTTTTGGCACCGTGTTCATCCTGGGTGCGAATCTGTTCTTCAACTTCCGTTTTTGGCTTTCAGCCCTTGCCTCCGCGACGGTCGCCGCAAGCTTTGTGTACGCCGCGATGTTCTCCCTTCAGGCCGACATCGCCGGTCGGGTCGTGTTGTCGGCCTATTTCGTGAACTGCCTCGTCTTGTCGCTTTATCTTTCGTGGCGGCTGAGCCTGGAGCGTTACCAGACCTTCCTGCACGCGCTTCGGGCACAATTCCAGGAGCAGGCTGCTATCAAGAAGGGGCAAAAGCTAACCGAAATCGCCGACACCGATCCGCTCACGGGAATGAAGAACCGCAGGGCGATCATTCGAGAATTCTCGGAGCTGCGCGAAGACTGGGCCGCGGACGACGACGAGATAGGGCTCATTCTGATCGACGTCGACTACTTCAAAAGGTTCAATGACGGACTTGGTCATCAGGCCGGCGACGATTGCCTGATCAAACTCGCCCATGTCCTCTCCGAGATGGCGGCTGCCAACAACGCCATCGCGGCCCGCTATGGCGGAGAAGAATTCGTCATTCTCTGTAAGGTCACCGGGCGGGCTCACCTTCATGAGATAACGAAGAAATTCTGTCGCGCTGTAGAGGATTTGGATATCTACCACCCTGATCGGGGCGACAAGCTCAACATCGTAACGATCAGTGCCGGGGCGTCGTTGACGCGCGCCGATCAGAGCATAGAGCTTAGAATCCTGCTGCAGGAAGCTGACCGCGCGCTCTACGCGTCCAAGTTTGCCGGTCGGGCTACGTTCACGATTTACGACCCGCACGCCACCAGCCAGGATCGCTCCGGCGAAAATCTTTCAGAACTGCTGAAGGTGGCAGTTTCCAACCAGCTCGTTTCTGTCGCCTACCAGCCAATTCGCGAGCTGGCGTCGGGCCGCGTGCTGGGGCACGAGAGTCTGATGCGTGTATGCGACTTCGACGGCACCATGATCAGTCCGTCCGTGTTCATACCCGTTGCCGAGCAGACCGGAGCGATCGTGGAACTGGGTACGTGGCTGATCGATCGAGCCTGCGGTGACATGGCGGAATACGGATTGGGCTCGGTCGTGACGGTGAACGTCTCCGTTCTTCAGCTCAAGGCTCCCAACTTTTCACTCCGGATCACCGAGATCCTTGGCAGGCACGGCCTTGCGCCCCAGAAACTGGCCATCGAAATCACCGAAGGCAGTGACATCTTTCTGGAGGCGCAAGCGGTAAGAAACGTGGAGCGGCTGCGAAAACTCGGCGTTCAGATCTGGCTGGACGATTTCGGAACGGGATTTGCCGGCCTTACATGGCTGCGCCGGTTCAAATTCGACGTGGTCAAGATCGATCGCAGCTTCCTCCACGATTGCCAGACCTCTCGCGGCTTGAGCCTGTTGCGGGACATGGTCGGACTGCTTCGCAATCTCGGCCATGTCGTGCTCGCCGAGGGCGTCGAAACCGAAGAGCAGTACATATTGCTGCAGCGCCTGGGGGTAAATTTGATGCAGGGCTTCCTCACCGGGCATCCAGTCCCGATCGAAGAGGTAAACCAAATGAGGCAAGGCCTTGTTGCCTAGCGGCAGCCCCTTCGCTGAAGCTTCGGAGGGCATCCTGCTTCGTTCCGGTCCCCCTACGCTACTTCGTAGCTTCGGGCGACACTCCTACGCCCAGATGCGGTTCCGGGTGGCCTGCCACCCGAAGCCCGCAGGGCGTAGGGTGGCGGAGAGGGAGGGATTCGAACCCCCGATGGGCTTGCACCCATGCCGCATTTCGAGTGCGGTGCATTCGACCACTCTGCCACCTCTCCGCGGTCATGGTCGGCCGTTGCCGGCGCGGCGCACTAGATAACGGCTGGGCGGGCAGGTTACAAGGCCAAATCCGCGGGGGAATTCAGCTTCCTGTGCGGGCTCTGTCTGGAGGGCTGCGTTGCGGCCACGTCGGCAGATGGGGCCAACCGGTCCTCGACCGGAGAGATCGGGGGCGGCAAGGAGGCGGCGTGGCCAAGGATTCCGCCCGTTTGCCTTGACTCGTACCGAACCTTCGGTTAGGGGAAGCGCGCAATCGGCGTGGAGGGTTCTTCCACGCCGCTTGTTTTTCGAACCCGCAGACTGACAAAAGACGGCCGAACCGCGTGACGCGGCTCATCGAGGCCGACCGAACAGCGAAAGGCAAAAAATGTTCGCAGTCATTAAAACGGGCGGTAAGCAGTATCGCGTTGCCGCCAACGATCTCCTGAAGATCGAGAAGCTCGAAGCCAATGTCGGCGATATCGTCGAAATCGGCAGCGTCCTCGCCCATGGCGAAGGCGAAAATGTCACCTTCGGCGCCCCGTTCGTCGATGGCGCTCTGGTCACGGCGGAAGTCGTCGAGCAGGGCAAGAACCGCACCGTCATCGCTTTCAAGAAGCGCCGCCGGCAGAATTCGCGCCGCAAGATCGGCCACCGCCAGCTTCTGACCACCGTGCGGATCGCCGAGATCCTGCTGGGTGGCGCCAAGCCTTCCAAGAAGGCCGCAGCCAAGGTGGAAGCCAAGGAAGTCAAGGCTGACGTAGCGCCCGAGGCGAAGGCTGAGGCCGCGCCGAAGGAAGCCAAGGCGAAGAAGGAAGCCAAAGCCGAGGCTGCTCCGAAGGATGAAGCCAAGACGGAGACCGCCGTCGCCGCGCCGCTGTTCAAGGCGCCGAAGGGCGAGCCGGACGATTTGGCCGTGATCAAGGGCATCGGCCCGGTTGCCGCCGGCCAGCTGCACGAGCAGGGCATCACCACCTTCGCCCAGCTTGCCAAGCTGTCGGACAAGGACGTGGCCAAGATCGACGCGCACATGCCCTTCAGCACCGACCAGATCAACGACTGGCGCGAGCAGGCCAAGGAACTGGCGAAGAAGTAAAACGAACCGGCGACAAGGTCGCCGGATCGGACTTGAAACGGAACGCGAACGCGTTCATAAGACCATTCAAGCGCCCCAGGGCGCATCGGAGTTAGTTAGATGGCACACAAGAAAGCTGGCGGCTCGTCGCGCAACGGTCGCGACTCGCATTCCAAGCGTCTGGGCGTGAAGAAGTTCGGCGGCGAAGCCGTCATCCCGGGCAACATCATCATCCGTCAACGCGGCACCACCTGGCATCCCGGCGTCAATGTCGGCATGGGCACGGACCACACCCTTTTTGCGCTCGAGACCGGCGCAGTCACCTTCAACAAAAAAGCCAACGGCCGAACCTACGTATCGGTCAACCCGATTACCAAAGCCGCGGAGTAGCCGGTTCCGCACTATAAAACCGGCGCCCATCTCGGGAACCGGTGTCTGGCCAAACCAGTGAATGGAGCCAGGAAAAGGATCAGGGGAGATGGGTTTTCCATCTCCCCTTTTTTCTTGCCTGGAGGACGTCGAATGGTTGCCGAAGCGGAAGACACCGAAGACGAAAGTTACGCGATAGATTGCCCGGTGCTGGCCACGGAGCGGCTGGTGATGCGCGCCCCGTGTGAAGCCGACATCGCGCAACTGGTCGAGCTTGCCGACAACCGTCACGTCGCCGAGATGCTGGCCCGCATGCCGCACCCCTATGGCGAGGCCGAGGCACGCGCCTTCCTGGCTATGACCCGGTCGCGCCGGGCCGGCATCGCCTACGCCCTGACGCTCGCCGGCACCGACATTTTCGTCGGCTGCGCCGGCCTCAACATGACCGATCGCGGGCTGGAACTCGGCTACTGGATCGGCGAGCCCTATTGGAAGCGCGGCTATGCGACGGAGGCCGCGCACGCGTTGGTCGACCTTGCCTTCCAACGGACGTCGATCCACGTGCTGCAGGCTTCGACGCGGGTGATCAATCCGGCCTCGCGCCGGGTCATCCACAAATGCGGCTTCCAGTATGCCGGCCAGGGCATGCTGAACTCGATCGTCGCCGGCCAGGTGCCGGTCGAGCGGTACCGGCTGGACAGAAAGACCTGGATCAGTCTTCGAAACTGGGTGCATTTCTAGGTGTTTGATATTCAGGTGAGGCCGGCCTGCAAACGCGGGTTTTATGCGCTTCCGGTGCACGTACTTAAGTACACTCCGCTCCGGTTCTCGAAAGACAGTGTTTTCGGCTCGGCCTGACCTGAATCTCAACACCTAGGCGCGTGCCTCCAAACGACAGGTTTGGAAACGTTGGTTGTGGATCGGGCTCAACTCAGCCCATCTCGACCCAAATCGGGAGATGGTCCGAACCGACCGCTTGCGGGTCGACCCACAGGCGCTTCAGCGATCCGGCGAGCGAGGCCGAGGTAAAGATGTAGTCGATGCGCTTGTGGCGGCTTGTGTCTTCGGGTCGCGTGGGATCGACCCAGGTGACGACGTCTGGTGTGTTCAGGCGCTGGGCGACGTCGACGGCGAGATCGGCGGTCAAGGGCATGCCGAATTCATGGTCCGGGCGGCCGACGAGTTCGACATATTCGGGCGAGCCGGGCAGCATGTTGAAGTCGCCCATGACGATGAAGGCTTCGGGATAGGGCAGGTCCGGCAGGCCGATCTCGGGAATGCCGGAGAGACCGCCGCCCTCGAAGGCATAGTTCAACAGGCGCTGGCGCAGGAAACGGATCTGGCTGGCGCGCTCAACCGGACTGCGATGGTCGAGATGCGTGGAATAGAAGCGGATGAAGCCGAGCGGGGTCTCGACCAGCGCCTCGAGTGCGCCGCGCTGGAAGTTCATCGCCTCAAGGCTGCGGCTGCGCGGCAAAAGCAGATTGCGCGACAGATGGATCGGTGTCTTCGACAGCACCATGTTGCCGAGCTGGAAAGTGGTGGTGATGGCGCGGCCGGCCTCCAGGCGCGAGCCGACATTGACCTCGAAATTGCTGCCGTAGGCGGCAAAATATTCGGGCAGCGCCTCACCGATCTCGGCGACCATGTCGCGGTTGCCGTTCCTCGGATTGTTGCGGGTCACTTCCTGCAGCGCGATCACGTCGGCGCCGCGAACCGCCTCGGTGATGCGGCCGAGATCGTAGCGGCCATCCAGACCGATACCGTACTGGATGTTGTAGCTCACAACCTTCATTCCCGCGCCCCTCAAGCTCCGTCCGCGAACACTGCTACCGCGTCCCCGACAAAAGGGCATCCGGCGCTTTAGTCGCAAAACGGCCTCGCCCTTGGCCGCGCCTTGGTTTAGAGCAAGGCGCAAGATCTAGAGCAAAGCCGCAAGGCCAACAGAAACTGCGTAGTCCAATGAAATTTCTCGATCAAGCCAAGGTTTATATCCGCTCCGGCGACGGTGGCGCCGGCTCTGTGTCGTTCCGGCGCGAAAAATTCATCGAGTTCGGCGGCCCGGATGGCGGCGACGGCGGCCGCGGCGGCGATGTCTGGCTGGAAGCGGTCAACGGTCTCAACACGCTGATCGACTATCGCTATCAGCAGCATTTCAAGGCCAAGACTGGTGTCCACGGCATGGGCCGCAACATGACCGGCGCCAAGGGCGCCGATGTGACGCTCAAGGTGCCGGCCGGAACCCAGGTGTTTGCCGAGGACAATGAGACGCTGATCTGCGACCTGACCGTGGTCGGCCAGCGCTTCCTGCTGGCCAAGGGCGGCAATGGCGGTTTCGGCAACCAGCATTTCAAGACCTCGACCAACCAGGCGCCTCGCCGCGCCAATCCCGGCCAGCCCGGCGAAGAGATGAATGTCTGGCTGCGGCTGAAGCTGATTGCCGACGCCGGCCTGGTCGGGCTGCCCAATGCAGGCAAGTCGACTTTTTTGGCAACCGTCACCGCGGCCAAGCCGAAGATCGCAGACTACCCCTTCACCACGCTGCATCCCGGCCTCGGCGTTGCCCGCATCGATGCGCGCGAATTCGTCATCGCCGACATTCCGGGCCTCATCGAGGGCGCGCATGAGGGTGTCGGCATCGGCGACCGCTTCCTCGGCCATGTCGAGCGCACGCGTGTACTTCTGCACCTGGTCTCGGCGCAGGAGGAAAATCCTGGAAAGGCCTACAAGACCGTGCGCGCCGAGCTCGACGCCTATGGCAATGGGCTGATCGAGAAGGTCGAGATCGTCGCGCTCAGCCAGGTGGATATCCTTGACGCCGATGAGCGCAAGAAGAAGGTTGCGTCCCTCAAACGCGCTGCCGGCCGCGCGCCGATGCTGCTGTCGGCGGCCACCGGCGAGGGCGTCGAAGCGGTGCTGCGCGCGCTGATGGCAGTTGTCGGCGAAGCGCGCGACAGGGCTGCCGCTCCCGTCGAGACCCGCTGGGACCGATAACGATGACGGCGCGGTCGCTGACAAAATACCGGCGCATCACGGTCAAGATCGGTTCGGCCTTGCTGGTCGACCGCACCAGCGGCCTGAAGCGCGACTGGCTGGCTTCGCTTGCCGAGGATATTGCGGTGCTGGCCAATGGCGGCGCCGAGATCCTGGTCGTGTCGTCCGGCGCCATTGCGCTCGGCCGCACCATTCTCGGTCTCGGAAAACGGGCGCTGAAGCTCGAGGAGAGCCAGGCGGCGGCCGCCGTCGGGCAAATTGCGCTCGCCGGCGCATGGTCGGATGCGCTGGGCAAGGGTGCGCTGAAATCGGGCCAGATCCTGCTGACGCTCGGCGACACCGAGGAGCGCCGACGCTATCTGAATGCCCGCGCGACGATCTCGACGCTGCTCAAGATGAAGGCGGTGCCGGTCATCAATGAGAACGACACGGTAGCGACCTCCGAAATCCGCTATGGCGACAATGACCGGCTGGCGGCCCGGGTGGCGACGATGATGGGCGCCGACCTGCTTGTGCTGCTCTCCGACATTGACGGGCTCTATACGGCGCCGCCGGCGCGCGATCCCGATGCAAAATTCATTCCGGTGGTCGACCGCATCACGCCCGATATCGAGGCTATGGCCGGGGCGGCCGCATCCGAACTGTCGCGCGGCGGCATGCGCACCAAGCTCGATGCCGGCAAGATCGCCACCGCCGCCGGCACCGCCATGATCATCACCTCGGGCACCAGGCTGTCGCCACTGATGGCGATCGAGCGTGGCGAGCGCGCCACCTTCTTCAGGCCGAGCGCCAATCCGGTGAAAGGCTACAAGACCTGGATCGCCGGCCAGCTCGAACCGGCCGGGCGGCTCACCGTCGACGCCGGCGCCATCGGTGCGCTGCTGTCCGGCAAATCGCTGCTGCCGGCGGGCGTCAGGCTGGTCAGCGGCAATTTCTCGCGCGGCGACACGGTGGCGATCCTGTCGCCCGAAGGGCGCGAGATCGCGCGCGGGCTGGTTGCCTATGATGCCGCCGATGCCGTAAGGATCGCAGGCCTGAAGACCGCCGAGATCGAAACCGTGCTCGGCTACGAGGCGCGATCGGCGATGATTCACCGCGACGATCTGGTAGTGAGCGGCGCGGCCGAGTGAGGCGCGGCCCTGCGATTGACGGCGCGCTACTTGTCAGGTTCACGCGGCCATTTGGGCGGGTTGCGGTACCTCTCCTGAACGTCCCGTTGAATTTTCAGAAGCTTGCTGCAACCTCCCAACTGTCCTTCAATGATAATCTTGGCACGTTTATCCATTTCGGCTTGGGGGAGGTCCGTCCCGTCTGCGATGAGGTCGTGCATGACTGAGTCGGCCATCATTGCGTCTGTCGCTTTTTCCTCCTCCATCTTTTTCTTGAATTCTGCTTCAAGCCTCACACGCGGCCCACATCCATGTCCCTCCTCAACTACGACGTAGATTTGGGAAAACGGCGTCGGTAGCGCGCCGCAATAGCGCTCAGCGAGTACGAGGGACATCATCGAACCTACCATGGTCATGGCCAGGCCATCGGGGCTCTCGCCGAGTTCGATCTTGTCATCGCAGTAATCGGCTGCGCGAAGGCCGGTGGGCGCCAGCATCGTGGCCAAAGCAAACAAGACTGCGGCGCTCTTCATTCTGCTCTCCCGAATTTGCGGCCATTGCCGCGAAGGCCGGCCGCGTGTAAATCCACCAGGCTTCACCGGAGCGGTCAGATGTTGAACAAACACCAAGGCGAAGATGTAGCCAGTTTGATGGCACGGATAGGCCGCAATGCGCGCGCCGCCGCCCGACCGCTGGCTATCGCCACGACCAACGCCAAGAATGCCGCACTCGTCGCCATGGCCGACGCGATCATTTCGCGTGAGCAGGACATTCTCGACGCCAACGCCATCGATGTCTCGAATGGCCACGAATCGGGATTGTCCGGCTCGTTCATGGACCGGCTGAAGCTCGATCCGGCGCGCACCCGTGCCATGGCGGATGGCATCCGTGAAATCGCCGAGCTCAGGGACCCGGTCGGCGATGTGATTGCCGCCTGGGATCGCCCCAACGGCCTGCAGATCGAGCGCGTGCGCACGCCGCTCGGCGTTGTCGGCGTCATTTATGAAAGCCGGCCGAATGTGACGGCGGATGCCGGCGCGCTCTGCCTCAAGGCCGGCAATCCGGTGATCCTGCGCGGCGGCTCGGACTCGCTCAATTCGTCCGCCGCCATTCATGCCTGCCTGGTCGAGGGGCTGAAGGCCGCCGGCCTGCCGGAAGACGCCATTCAGCTGGTGCCGACCACCGACCGCGCCGCCGTCGGCGAGATGCTGAAAGGGCTTGGCGGCAATCTCGACGTCATCATTCCGCGGGGCGGCAAGAGCCTGGTCGGGCGCGTCCAGAGCGAGGCGCGGGTGCCGGTCTTTGCCCATCTTGAAGGCATCTGCCATCTCTACATCGACCGCTCGGCCGATCTCGACATGGCGGTCAGGATCGCCGTCAACGCCAAGATGCGGCGCACCGGTGTCTGTGGCGCTGCAGAGACTTTGCTGGTCGACCGCGCGGTGGCCTCCACACATCTGGTGCCGATCCTCGACGCGCTACGCGCCGCCGGCTGCGAGATCCATGCCGATCAGGAAGTGATGAAGCTGTTCTTCGACGCCAAGCCGGCGACCGATGCCGACTGGATGACCGAATATCTCGAGGCCATCATCGCGGTAAAGCTGGTAGACGGAATTGCCGGTGCCATCGACCATATCGAGACGTTCTCCTCACACCACACCGAGGCGATCATCGCCGAGGATACCAAAGCGGTCGAGCGGTTCTTCAACGAGATCGACTCGGCGATCCTTTTGCACAATGCCTCGACGCAGTTCGCCGATGGCGGCGAATTCGGCATGGGAGCCGAGATCGGCATCGCCACCGGCAAGATGCATGCGCGCGGTCCGGTCGGCGTCGAACAGCTGACCTCGTTCAAATACCGCGTGCGCGGGTCGGGACAGGTGAGGCCTTGAGCGCTGGCCTTACCCTCCCCCTTGTGGGGAGGGTGGCGAGCGCAGCGAGCCGGGTGGGGGTACGACGCTGAATTCTGCAATCCCCCCACCCCGCTCCGCTTCGCGGATCGACCCTCCCCACAAGGGGGAGGGTGGGGCGCCTCTTTCCTCGCACTACCTCCGCATGCCGCATGCCGAAAAGGGCCTTGCCGTCGGCCTGTTCGGCGGCTCGTTCAACCCGCCGCATGCCGGTCATGCGCTGGTGGCGGAAATCGCGCTCAGGCGGCTGGCGCTCGACCAGCTATGGTGGATGGTGACGCCAGGCAATCCGCTGAAGAGCACGAGGGAATTGGCGCCGCTGAGCGACCGGCTGCTGCAGTCGGAGCAGATCGCCAAGAACCCGAAGATCAAGGTCACCGCCTTCGAGGCGGCGCATCATATTCGCTTCACCGCCGACACGCTGGCGCTGGTCAAGGCACGCAATCCCGGCGTCGACTTCGTCTGGATCATGGGCGCCGACTCACTCCGCGATTTCCACCGTTGGCAGCGCTGGCGCCAGATCGTCAGGGCCTTCCCGATCGCCGTCATCGACCGCCCGGGCGCGACGCTGTCCTTCCTGTCCTCGGTCGTGGCCAAGACCTTCGACTATGCCCGCGTCGACGAGGGTGACGCGCCCCGGCTCGCCCGCATGAAGGCGCCGGCCTGGACTTTTATTCACGGCCCACGCTCATCGCTGTCATCGAGTGCTATTCGCCAGCAAGCCAAGGGGTAACTCCGTAAGACCAGATCGCCGATGTCGCTTTTACGGCGGCCTTTCGCGATTGGCTGGGCGATGCTGCGCTGGATATGGCCACTTCAGTGAACCAGACCGACATCGACCCCAATCATGGCACCCCGCCGGCGCCCGTGATCGCCATTGCCAGCGTAATCGTGTCGATGGCGCTGATTGCGGTCGGCAACGGGTTGATGTTCGCCTATATCCCGGTCCGGCTTGGCGTCGAGCGCTTCGATCCGACCTGGGCCGGGCTGATCATCACCGGCCTGTCTGCCGGCGGACTTGCCGGCTGTATCCTGACCGGGCCGCTGGTGCGCCGCGTCGGGCACGCCCGCGCCTTCATGGTGCTGTCGGCGCTGATAGCGCTGTCGAATGCTGCCATTGGCGCCGGCACCTACCCGCTGCTGTGGATCGCGGCGCGCGCGCTTTACGGTTTTGCAATATGCGGCCTGTTCATCGTCGCCCAGAGCTGGCTCAACGATGCCGTCGCAAACGCCATTCGCGGCCGGGTGATGGCGGTGTTTTACGTCGCCTATGTCGCCGGACTTGGCGTCGGCTATGCCCTGCTGGCGGCGGTCGACATCGCGACGGCGCAGGCGCCGCTGATCGGCATTGCCTTCACCGCGGTGTCGATCCTGCCGGTCGGCATGACGCGGTTGGCTCAACCGCCGCCACCTCGCGCAGCCTCCGTGGCGCTTGGCCGCGCCTGGCGGATCTCGCCGGTCGGCGTGGCCGGCATGCTGGCCGTCGGCGGCCTGTCGATGGCGATCGCCGGGTTCGCTCCGATCCATGCCACGGCCAAGGGCTACAGCCAGGCCGATGTGGCGCTGCTTTTGTCGGCCATGCCCGTCGGCACGCTGATCCTGCAGATCCCGCTCGGCTGGATTTCGGATCGTACCGATCGCCGTTACGTGCTGGCCGGCGCTGCGGCACTGGCCATCGTTGCCGGTATTCTGGCTATCGGCTTTGACGGTGGCGCTCTGGCGGTGCTGGTGGTGATCTATGTGATCTGGGACGGCGCTTCGGAATCGATCTATTCGCTGGCCAGCGCACACGCCGCCGATCGCGCCGGCAAGGACGACATGGTGGCGCTGTCGAGTTCGTTGCTGTTTGCCTGGTCGCTGTCGGGGTTCATCGTGCCGGGTATCGTGACGGCCCTGTCGGCTGTCTATGGCACGCAGGCCTTCATTTATGTGGCCATCGTCATCGCCACTGTCTTCTGCCTGTTCGTGCTGTGGCGAGTGGCCACCACGCGCGCCGTCCCCGCTACGGAGACCAGCAGTTTCGCGCCGATGTCGGCGCAGGCGCCGCTGCCGGTGGAGCTCGCCTACGCCCCGGAAGATCAGCGCTGAACGGTTTCACAGCTCCTACTGCCTGGTAGCGGCAGTTTCCTGTCGAGCCTCCGGCGGAGGTGCGGGAACCGAAATGGCTTCGGCGTCGAACGCCTGCTTGACGCGTTTGGTGAGATCGATCTGGGTGGCGAAGAAATCCGCCGCCGTGGTCCAGTAGCGCAAGGTGATGGCGACGCTGGCATCGCCCACCGTGGCGACGAAGGCGATCGGCGCCGGCTCTCGCTTGACGCGGCGCTCGCCGCCGGCAACGCCCAGCATGGTTTTCTGCGCCAGGTCGATGTCGTTCCAGGAGCCGATGCTCAGCGTGATGTCGCCGCGGCGCACACCGTTGCGAGTAAAATTGCGCACCGGCTGGTTCCACAGCGTCGAATTGGGCGCCAGCACATAGACGCCGTCTGTCGTGCGGAGCTTGGTGGCGAACAAGCCGATTTCCTCGACGGTGCCGGAAATGGCGCCGACCTCGACATATTCGCCGATGCGGAATGGCCTGAGCGCCAGAAGCATGATGCCTGCGGCGATGTTCTGCAGCGTGCCTTGCAGCGCCAGGCCGATTGCCAGCCCGATGGCGCCGATGGCGGCGATGATCGAGGCCGTCTGAACGCCGAACTGGCCGAGCACCATGATGACGACCAGGATCAGGATGGCGTAGCGCACGATCTTCGAGAAGAAATGGCGCAGCGTCGCGTCGAAACCATGGATATGGCCGAGGCCGGCTGAGATCGATCGTTCTGCGAGCCCGGCGACGAGATAGCCGACGACCAGCAGGATGATGGCGCCGATGGCGGAGAAGGAATAGGAAACGATCAGTGTGCTGAGTTGCGCAAGGCCAGCCTGCACGGTGAGCAGCGTGTTCTGGGGGTCGATTGGCATCAGGAAAATCCGTTTGGGGGGTGTGTCGATAACCCCTGCCGCGGCCATGGGTTCCGATTTTTCTCAAGGCTCCGGAACCGGAAGTCGTGCACTGCGTTCGCGGTGGCAGGGCCTCCCGTCTTGAAACTGCAAGGGAACTCTGCCTATCTATAGGGTGTCACCTGATTTCGTGGGTGATTTGGTTGTTCTTGCTGCGAAAGGAAATACACTGAGAACAGCATTGCGGAAGAAGGCTGACGTCATGCCTTCGCCGGCCAGGATCAGCGTAGATGACGCCGTGTCCCGTGCCATCAAGACAGTCCTTGCCAGTCTGGAAGACTCCAAGGCCGAAAATATTGTCTCAATCGACATTCAGCGGAAATCGAGCCTCGGCGACTATATGGTCATCGCGTCGGGCCGGTCGCACCGTCATGTCTCGGCTGTCGCCGACCACCTGCTCAAGGCGCTCAAGGATGCCGGTCTCGGCACGGCGCGCGTCGAGGGGCTGTCCGGCGCCGACTGGGTCCTGATCGATTCAGGCGACATCATCGTCCATGTCTTCCGCCCAGAAGTCCGCGAATTCTACAATCTTGAAAAGATGTGGCAGGCGCCGGACCTCGAGGAAGAGACCTTGCACTGAGCTCCGTCTCATGTCGTAACCATCCGGGGTGCGACATGGATTGAAAGCTCGCCGAGGCAGGGATGAAGATAGCAGTTCATGCCGTGGGCCGGATGAAGGCCGGCCCCGAGAGAGAACTCGCCGACCGCTATTTCGAGCGTTTCGCCAAGAGCGGCCCGGCGATCGGGTTCGAATTCTCTGGTGTCGCCGAGATCGCCGAGGGACGAGCCCAGAACGCCAATGAGCGCCGCCGCGAGGAAGGCCAGAAGCTGCAGGCACAGCTGCAGCCGGGCACGGCGCTGTTCCTGCTCGACGAACGCGGCAAAAACCTGTCCTCAGACGATTTCGCCAGCCGTATCGGCCAGCTGCGCGATGGCGGACGCAAGGCGTTGGTCATCGCCATTGGCGGCGCCGACGGGCACGACCAGTCGATTCGCGATCAGGCTGAGCTGATAGTCTCGTTCGGCGCGGCGACCTGGCCGCACCAACTGGTGCGCGTCATGCTGGGCGAGCAGCTCTATCGGGCGGCAACGATTCTTTCGGGACATCCCTACCACCGTTCGTAAATCAGTGGGTCGAGGATCAATCGTCCGGATTTCCGCCCCAATGCGCGGCTGTTTTGTGCTAGGCTTCGGTTCGATCATGGTTGATGGTTCGTTAACGAAGCCACGCATAGAGTCGGGCTTCAATGGCTGACAACGGGAAATCACGAACGGGCTTCCGGCACGCGCGCTGCGGCATCGCTGCAGCAGTGGTTTTGCTGTCGCTCGGGCTTGCGCGGGCCGAAAATACGCTGGACGTGGCGCCCGACCCCGATCTGAGCCGTGCCGAATATGAGAAGGTGTCGGCCGAGATCACGCTGTCGTCCGAACGGCTGGCCAAGCTCGCCGCCGACATTGCTTCGGTCAAGAAGGACCATGCCTCGATCACCGCGGCGCTTATCCAGTCGGCGATGACCGAGCAGAAGCTCGGCCAGGACATCGAGGATATCGGCGCCAGGCTCGAAGGACTGAAGGGCGAGGAACAGAAGATCCGTGTCTCGCTGGCGGCGCGGCGCGACGTGCTGGCCGAGGTGCTGGGGGCGCTGCAGCGCATGGGGCTCAATCCGCCGCCGGCGATCCTGGTCAAGCCGGAAGACGCACTGTCGTCGGTGCGCAGCGCCATCCTGCTCGGCGCAGTGGTGCCGGAACTGCGCCAGCAGACCGACAAATTGCTGGCCGACCTCAGGGAACAGACCCGGGTGACGGCCTCGATCGAGGCCGAGCGGACGCGGCTGACAGCGGCGGTCGGCGAGCAGACGGCGGAAAAGAAACGCCTCTCCATGCTGCTCGAAGCCAAGCAGAAGCTCGAGGCGGACACCTGGACGGCGATGGCCGCTGAAAAGCAGCGGTCCCAGGCGCTTGCGGCCAAGGCCGGCAGCCTGAAAGAGCTGATCGCTTCGCTTGAAGCCGACAAGAGCCGCAAGGCGGCGGATGCCGTCAAGGCAGGCGAACAGAAAGCGGCCGACAGCGATAAGCCGGACGCCGATAACGCCGATGCAGGCACAACCGCGTCGACGGAGCTGGCTTCGCTGCCCGTGCCGGAAGGCAACCGCCTCACCGCCGCCGCGCCGTTTTCGGCACTTCAGGGACAGGTCTCGCTACCGGTCACCGGCAAGATCAAGCTGCGTTTCGGGGCCGATGACGGTAACGGCGCGGTGATGCTTGGCGACATGGTTGCGACACAATCGGGAGCCATCGTCACGGCACCGGCGGACGGAAATGTGCTTTATGCGGGGCCTTTTCGCTCCTATGGTCAACTCTTGATCCTCAATGCGGGAGACGGCTATCATGTCGTCCTGGCGGGGATGAGCAGAATCAGCGTCGCGTCTGGCCAGTCGGTGCTCGCAGGAGAGCCGGTCGGCGCGATGGGAGAGGCCCGGGTGGCAAGCACCTCGGCCTCGAAGAATGGAAATGCCACGCCGGAACTCTATGTCGAGTTCCGCAAGGATGGAAAACCCGTCGATCCGACCCCATGGTGGGCGGACCGCTTCTCTGGAAGGACGTGAAATGATGCGGAAACTGTCGCTTCTTATTGCCGGTGCGCTGATGGGCGCGTCAGCGATGAGCCTGGTCTATGGCGCCCCCGGCTCGACGGCGAACGCTGCAGGCTCCGAGACCTACAAGCAACTGGCGATCTTCGGCGACATCTTCGAGCGCGTGCGGGCGCAGTATGTGACGCCGCCGGACGACAAGTCGCTGGTCGAAAACGCCATCAACGGCATGCTCACCTCGCTCGACCCGCACTCCTCCTACATGAATGCCGAGCAGGCGCAGGACATGCGCGTGCAGACCAAGGGTGAGTTCGGCGGCCTCGGCATCGAGGTCACCATGGAGAACGACCTGGTCAAGGTGATCACGCCGATCGACGACACCCCGGCTGCCAAGGCAGGCGTGCTGGCCGGCGACTATATCGCCAAGATCGACGGCCAAGAGGTTCGCGGCCTGACGCTCAACGATGCAGTCGAAAAGATGCGCGGCCTGGTCAACACGCCGATCAAGCTGACCATCCTGCGCCAAGGCGCCGACAAGCCGATCGAGCTGACGGTGGTGCGCGATATCATCAAGGTCAAGGCGGTCAAGTTCCGGGTCGAGAACGACATCGGCTACATGAAGATCACCTCCTTCACCGAAAAGACCTATGACGACCTCGAGAATGCCATCGACACCATCAAGAAGCAGGTGCCGAACGACAAGCTCAAGGGCTATGTGCTCGATCTCAGGCTCAACCCGGGCGGCCTGCTCGACCAGGCGGTGAGCGTGTCCGACGCCTTCCTCGACCGTGGCGAGATCGTCTCGACCCGCGGCCGCGACCCGAAGGACGTCACACGCTTCGACGCCAAGGCAGGCGACGACATCGGCGCCAAGCCGCTGATCGTGCTCGTCAATGGCGGTTCGGCCAGCGCCTCCGAGATCGTCGCCGGCGCGCTGCAGGACCTGCGCCGCGCCACAGTGGTCGGCACGCAGTCATTCGGCAAGGGCTCGGTGCAGACCATCATCCCGCTTGGCGAGAACGGCGCGCTGCGCCTGACGACGGCGCTCTATTACACGCCGTCCGGCAAGTCGATCCAGGGCAAGGGCATCACGCCCGACATCAAGGTCGACCAGCCGCTGCCGCCCGAACTGCAGGGCAGGGACCTGACGCGCGGTGAATCTGACCTCAAGGGCCATATCAAGGGGGCCGACGAGAGCGATACCGGCTCGGGCTCGGCTGCCTATGTGCCGCCGGATCCAAAGGACGATCTGCAGCTGATCTATGCCGAACAGCTGCTGCGCGGCCAGAAGACCGATCCGGCATTCCCGCCGAATCCTGAGAAGGCAGTGCTTAACCAGTAAAATCGACTGGTAGCTCTGGCTGCCCAATCGAAGCGATGCAATGCTGCCGGGACCGTGAGGTTCCGGCAGTTTGATTCGGGGGCAGCTGGGCGCTGCGCCTCAAAAGGCGCAGGGGACGCGCCGTCAGTTTTGGATCTGCGCATGGCGAAAAGATTTCGCTGATCACGCGCCCGGGGATGCGGCTTGGCTGACGTCGGCAAGGACATCGAACGCCCGCTCGGACAGACCGTCCGAAAGCGTGCTGCGTCGCGCGGGATCAGCGCTGGCGCCGTCGCGGCGACGCTGGTCGTGCTGGCCGCGGTCGGCATCTCCGGCGCGATCGCGCTGCGCGAGAAGCCGTTCCGCAAAACGGAAGCAATCGCGGTCTCGACGCCAAAGGTGACGGCGGCGGCCGAGCCCGCGGCCGCAGCACCCACTGCTCAAGCGACGGCGGCAGCGCCGAAGGCGGAAACGCCCAAGGCCAGCGGTCCGCAGATCATCCATGTGCAAACCCAGGAGGGTGACGGCCCGCCCAATGCAGCCATTGTCATCCATGACCCGTCGACGATCGGCCAGAACCTGAAGATCGCGCATATCCCCGACAGGGCGCTGATCGAGGCCAGCGACACCGGCCCACTCCCGGTTCGCGCCGCTGACGGCCGGCGGCCGTTCGATGTCTATGCGCGGCCGTGGTCGGGTTCGCGCGGCGCTCGCGTGGCAATCGTCATCGGCGGGCTTGCGGTGTCGCAGACCGGCACGCAGGCGGCGATCGCCAAGCTGCCGGCCGAAGTGACGCTGGCTTTTGCGCCGCAAGGCAACAGCATTAGCCGGTGGATGCAGGCGGCACGGCAGAGCGGGCATGAAGTGGTCATGCAGGTGCCGCTCGAACCGTTCGACTATCCCAATGTCAATCCTGGCCGCAACACGCTGACAGTGGCGGCAAGCCCGGACGAGAATCTGAAGAATCTGCGCTGGGCGCTGTCGCGGACCACCAACTATACCGGCGTCATGAACTATATGGGGGCTCGCTTTTCGGCCGACGCGACGGCGATGGGGCCGTTCATGGCCGAACTCGGCAAGCGCGGCCTTGCCTATGTCGATGACGGCTCGTCCGCACGGAGCCTGGCGTCCGATCTCGCCTTGAAGGACGGTGTGCCGTTCGTCGCCGGCGATACGGCAATCGACGCCGTGCAGGACCGCGGCGCCATCCTGAAAAAGCTCGACGCGCTGGAAGCGACCGCGCGCGCCAAAGGCTCCGCCGTCGGCATCGGCTCGGCCTTCGACCTCACCGTCGATACCGTGGCGTCCTGGGCGGTCGAAGCGAAAAAGCGCGGCATCGAGATCGTGCCGATCTCGGCGGTGGCCATCGACCCGGAAAAAGGCTGATCATGACGAAGAAACCTGTGGACCCCGAGACGCTGCCATACCGCCCCTGTGTCGGGCTGATGATCCTCAATGGCGACGGGCTGGTCTGGGTCGGGCACCGCATCGCCGAGCCGGACAGCGAATTCGCCGGCACCACGCAGCTCTGGCAGATGCCGCAAGGCGGCATCGACGAGGGCGAGGAGCCGCTGCAGGCGGCCGGGCGCGAACTCTATGAAGAGACCGGGATGCGCTCGGTCACGCTGCTCGCCGAGGCGCCGCACTGGATCAATTACGACCTGCCGCCCGATCTGGTCGGCATAGCCCTCAAGGGGCGTTATCGCGGCCAGACGCAGAAATGGTTCGCCTACAGCTTTCACGGCGGGACCAGCGAGATCCAGATCAATCCGCCGCCGGGCGGCCACACCGCCGAATTCGATGAATGGGCATGGCGGCCAATGCAGGACCTGCCCGATCTGATCGTGCCGTTCAAACGCAAGGTCTATGAGGATGTGGTGGCGGCGTTCCGTCATCTTGCCTAGCTGGATGTGACGGTTCGCACGGCAGCTGATTCGTGCTTTATTGATCGCGACACCCGCAGCCACGAGACCCATATGAACGACGCCGGGCAATGGCCTCTTAGCGCAGCGTCTGGGCTGCCCCTCACCTGCCTGCCGACTTTCGTCACTCGAAAAGCCAAGCAGTTGGCTTTTCGTCCGCTTTACGCGGACCGCTCCTCAACTCCCCGTATAGGGCCGGGGAGAAATATCCGGCAGGACAATGAGGGGCAGCGCCGACTTCAGCGGGTCTGCAATGCATAAAGCCAAAGATACGATCAGCGAAGCGGCGGCCGGCGCCATTCTCACCATCGATCTCGGCGCGGTCAGGGAGAATTACCGGCGGCTCAAGGCAAAGCTCGGCGGCGTACGCTGCGCCGGCGTCGTCAAGGCCGACGGTTACGGGCTCGGCGCGCGGCAAGTGGCGGCGGCACTGGTTGCCGAAGGCTGCGACAGCTTCTTTGTCGCTCATCTCACCGAGGGTGTCGCGCTGCGCGACGCACTCGGACCGAAGCTGGAAATCCATGTGCTGAACGGCCTGCCGCCGGGCTCGGAACCCGAAGCGGTGGCCGCCGACCTTGTTCCCGTCATCAACAGCACCGGGCAACTGAAGGCGTGGAGCGAGGCAGGCCAAAAGGCCGGCCGCAAGCTCAAGGCCGCCATCCAGGTCGACAGCGGCATGTCGCGGCTGGGCATGGCGCCGGCAGAGGTCGAGGCGCTTTCGGCCGATGCTTTCGCCGGCGTCGATGTCGTCCTCGCCATGAGCCATCTGGCCCGCGCCGACGAACCGACCAATGCGGCCAATGATGCGCAACTCAGGGAGTTCGAACGGCTGCGCAAAATGCTGCCCAAGGCGCCGGCGTCGCTCGACAATTCCTCCGGCATCTTTCTTGGGCCGCGCTATCAGTACGACCTCGCGCGTCCGGGCGCTGCGCTCTACGGCATCAATCCGACGCCTGATGAGGCGAACCCGATGCTGCCGGTGGTGCGGCTCGAGGCAAAGATCATCCAGACACGCGGCATCGATAAGGGCGCGGGCGTCGGCTACGGACATGCGTTTCTGGCCAGCGGTCCCTTGCGCGCGGCCACGATCTCGCTCGGCTATGCCGATGGCTGGCACCGGCGCGCGGCTTCGGCTGCCTGGCTCGACGGCGTGCGACTGCCCTTTGTCGGGCGGGTGTCGATGGATTCGATCATACTCGACATCTCGGCCCTGCCGGCCGGCCGGCCGCGCGAGGGCGACCTTGTCGAACTCCTGGGCCCCTCGCAGAGCGTCGATGACGCCGCCGGTCATGCCGGCACGATCGGTTATGAAATCCTGACCAGTCTCGGCCCCCGCTTCCACCGCCGCTATATCAACGAATAGAGCCGCGACACGCCGCCCCTTGGCGGACGCCGCAGAATCCGGCAGACAGGAGGCGGCGGCCCTCTGACGGAAGTCGTCGTGGAGAGTGATGCGATGAAGATCTTCGTGTTGGGCGGCGGCGTTATCGGGGTCACCACTGCCTATTATCTCGCTGAGGCCGGCCACGAGGTGACGGTGTTCGACCGCCAGAAAGGGCCGGCGCTGGAAACCAGCTTCGCCAATGCCGGCGAGATCTCGCCGGGGTATGCTTCGCCCTGGGCCGGCCCCGGCATTCCGCTGAAGGCAATCAAGTGGCTGTTGATGAAGCACGGCCCGCTGGTGGTGCGGCCGGCCTTCGATCCGTATATGTGGACATGGCTCATCAAGATGCTGCGCAATTGCACCGCGGATCGCTACGCCATCAACAAGGCGCGCATGGTGCCGCTCGCCGAATACAGCCGCGACACGCTGAAGGCGCTGCGCGAGGCGACCGGCATCGCTTATGATGAGCGGACCAAGGGCACGCTGCAGCTGTTTCGCACGCAAAAGCAGCTCGACGGCACCGGCGGCGATGTCGAGGTGCTGAAGAAATATGGCGTTCCCTACGAGTTGCTCGATCCCGAAGGCTGCATTGGGGCCGAGCCGGCGCTGGCCGGCGTGCGGGAAAAGTTTGTCGGCGGGCTGAGATTGCCCGGCGACGAAACTGGCGACTGCAAGATGTTCACCGATCGGCTGGCCGAGCTCTGCGTGGCGCGCGGCGTCACGTTCGAGTACGGCACGCAGATCCGGCGCTTCTCCAAGAACCGCAATCGCATCGTCAGCGTCGGCACCGACCAGCGCTCGCGCGCGGCCGACGCTTACGTGCTGGCGCTGGGCAGCTATTCGGCGCGCTTCATGCGCCTGCTCAGGCGCCCGATCCCGGTCTATCCGGTCAAGGGCTATTCGATCACCGTTCCTATCAAGGACGCGGTCGCCGCCCCGGTGTCGACGGTGATGGACGAAACCTACAAGGTGGCGATCACCAGGCTCGGCGACCGCATCCGCGTCGGCGGCACGGCGGAGATTTCCGGCTTCGATCTCAGGCTGCATGAATCGCGCCGGCGCACCCTCGAACATTCGGTCGGCGATCTGTTCCCGGATGGCGGCGACCTCAAGGCGGCGTCCTTCTGGTGCGGGCTGCGGCCGATGACGCCGGACGGGCCGCCGCTGGTCGGCCGCACCGAGTTCTCCAACCTCTATCTCAACACCGGGCACGGCACGCTTGGCTGGACCATGGCCTGCGGCTCGGCCAAGGTGCTGTCCGACATCATCTCCAGCAAGGTGCCTGATATCGATGTGCGGGAGCTGGGGCCGGAGCGGTATTTGAGGTAGGGGTGCTTTTTAAAGCTGGCGGCCAGCACCCCTCTGTCCTACCGGACAGAGGGGTGTAAAGGATCGCTACAGAACGGCATTCCTTCAGCCTCGCCAGCCCCTCAAAACGCCTCCTTCACCCAACCCTTCGAGAACAGCCATCGGTAGGCCCACGGTATCGTCACCTTGGTCGATACCGGGTTCGAATGGGCGACATAGTCGTCATAGACCGGCTGCATCCTGGCGTAGAAGGCAGGGTCGAGCACCGTCATGCCGTTCTCCAGATCGTGGAAGAAACTGCGGTTGTTGAGATTGACCGACGAGATCGTCACCAGCCTTTCGTCGATCATCATTATCTTGGAGTGCAGCACGACATCGGGCGCCTTGAATTCGCGGATGTTGATGCGGTCGCCATATTTCTCGACGAACAGCTTGTTGAGCGCGGTCAGCAGCTTGCCGCCAATATCGCCCTTGAGGTCGATGCGGCCGACAATGTCGATCCTGACGCCGCGCGCCAGCGCCCGCTCGATGGCTAGGCTGAGCTTCGGCGTCAGATTAAGGTAGGGATTGACGATCTCGATATGGTGCCGGGCAGTGTCGATCAGCTCGACGAAATAGGTCTCGAGCGCATGGTTGTCCTCGTAGGGCACGGAAATGAAATGGCGCACCGTGCCCGGCGGGCGCCGGCTGTCGGAGCGCACCGGAATGGAGAAGGGTCTTGCGATGTTGGTGTCGGCGTCGCGCAGCCACAATGTCGAGAGATGCGCGGCCAGCGTCTCGACCGTGGCCGGGTCGGCAAACTCGATGTCGAAATCGCTCCAGTTCGAATAGTAGTTGAGCGAGAGGCCGTCGGTCTTGCCGTATTGCTCGAGGTTCGGATAGCGCGACAGGTCGATCGGCTTGTGGAACAGGAAGCCGTCATGAATGTTGCGGCCGCCGATGATGACGCGCGAGCGGGCGGGATCCTCGGCAAGTGTCGCCAGCATCTTGACGTGATGGGTCTTGTGCAGCTGTGACAGTTGCTCGTCGACCGGCGCGCCGTGGTCGGCCCGCCAGCGATATTCCTGCAACTCGACATTGGGATAATCGGCCGCCAGCCGGTGCAGCAGCGCGTCGTCCTTGTCGCGCTCCAGCACGTCTGTGACCATGATGCGCACTTTGGTGCCGAGGCCTGCGTGATGGCGGATCAGCCGCTCGATGACGCGGCCGGAAAAATCGGCCTTGAACTCCAGCGACGACAGATAGACCAGCTTGAGTTTCGGCGCGCGCGAGAAATCGAGCGGCAGTTCGGGGTCGGCCTTGTCGAAGGCGCTGTCGGGTAAAGGCGCGCCGAGCAGCGCTTCGACCTTGGCGTTAAAGCCGTCGCGCGACTTGCGTAACAGGCGCGGTGACCCGAGCGGCAGCGAACAGCTCTGCGACAGCCAGCGGCCGGCGTAAAAGACGCTGGCAAGCTTATCCAGGCGGGATGGATCGGGCACGGGACAACGCTCGTAGCGGCTGTCGAGCGCGGCTATCGCCGGATAGGCAACCTCTTCGCGCAGGATGGTGAGCGGGGCGCCTGCCGGCGCCAGACTGGAGCTGAGCTTGAGGCTGCAACGGTTCAAACCATCGCTGGGGAACAGGCTGGCGGTTTGCCCGGCCGACAGGCGGAGGCGGAAGGCGGCACCGCTCGCCACGCTGCGCGAGCCACCGCCGGCGCGAATCGCCAGCGCCCCGTCGCAGGCGCCAGATATCTCAACCGGCTGCTTTCCCGCCTGGCGCATCACGATCTCGATCGAGCGCGCCTGCAGGCCGGAAAAGCTGAACGTCTTTGGCGCGGAGGGCCGCGCGGCGGCGTTGACATAGAGCGTCTGCCGCGACACGCGCCAACGGCCGTTGAAATGGCCTTCGCCGGTGCCCCTACCTGCCGGCATCTGTTCGGCGCTAACCGGCTTCGCCAGCTGTTCCAGCGTCCGGTAGGTGGCCTGGAAATCGCGGTTGGCGATGGCGTGGCGGTCATGGCCGAACGGACCGGTGCCGTTCGCCCTGTCGATGGCGCCGATCTGGTTGTGGGCGAGCAGCGCCAGGAACTGCCTTTCATAGTCGCTGGCACCGGCATCGCCGAAAAACGCTGCTGCTGCAGTCTGCGGTCCGGGCGTGCCGGCCGATACCGACGGCCGGCCGCAATCCTTCGCATCGGGGAAGAAATCGCAGCTGTGCCGGATCGGGGCGGCGCAACCGACAAGGGCCGCCAGCCCCAGCCCGGCCAGAGCCAGGCAGATGGCGCGGTTCATCCCGTGGCCCCGTTCATCGTCTTCAGCTCAGCCGGGTCGCGCGGCGGCATAAAGCCTTGCGGAAAGACCTTGCAGACGGGAAGTGCGAAAGTGGCGATCAAAAGCTCGGCCTCGCCGCGCACCTTTTTCGGCGCTGTCTTGTCATCACGGATCGCCTTTGCCGAGGCGACGAGCGCGCCGTCGCAGTCGCAATGATTATGGCGCGCGATGTAGCAGGCGTCATGGATTTGGCAGGCGCTGTCGAGGCGATTGACAGGGCGAGCCGAGAGGTCGCCGGTGCGGGTGCCGGGACCGCAGTAATTGCCGAAGACGAAAGGCGACGGGCGGGCCATTGCGATGCGGACCGGCTTGGGCAGTTCGGCTTCCGGAACTGCGGTCCATGGATTGGCGCAGGCGGAAAGCGCGACAAGCGGCAAGATGGCGAGCACCGCTCGCATTTTGATCCGCACCAGCTTTGCAAAAAAGTGTCCCACCCGGCGCAGCCAATCCCTAATGATAGGCGACATCGCGCTTGTTGCCACACTGGCCGATTTTGTGGCGAAGGCAAGGCGGCGCGGCCATCAGACAAACAGCCCGCGCTCTCTCTCGACCGCCTTGGTGATGAAGTTGGCGACGATCTGCACGCGGCGCAGCGGCCGGACCGATTCATGATAGACCAGCCAGTAGGCGCGGCGGATCGGCGTCACGATGTCGACGGGGATCAGCTCCGGCATCGAGCGGGCGACAAAGGTGTGCAAGATGCCGATGCCAGCGCCCGACCGCACCGCTTCGGCCTGGCCCAGCGCTGAGGAGATGGCGAAGCTGGTGCGCCAGTCCGGGCTGAACTCTGCCGCATAGTCGAGCGACGGGCTGACGATCAGGTCTGGGACATAGCCGATCAGCGTATGCTGGCCGAGTTCGGCAGCGGTTTCGGGTAAGCCGTGCGCCTGCGCATAGGCGCGCGAGGCAAACAGGCCGAGTGTGTAGTCGACCAGCTTTCCCGCCACCAGCCTGCCTTCGCTCGGCCGCTCGACGGTGATGGCGATGTCGGCCTCGCGCCGCGACAGCGAGAAGGAACGCGGCACCGGCACCAGCTGGATGGTGAGTTCGCGGTGCAGCGCGGTCAGCGCGCCAAGACGCGTGGCGAGGAATGCAACGCCAAACCCGTCGGGCGCGCCGATGCGCACGGTGCCTGAGATATCGTCGCCTTCGCCCGACACGGCGGAGCGCGCGGCGATCATGTCGGCTTCCATGCGCTCGGCAATGTCGAGAAAGCGCTGGCCGGCCGGCGTCAGCTCGCTGCCGGTGGTAAGCCGGCGAAACAGTTTTGTCCGTAACGCATCCTCAAGCGCTGCGATGCGGCGCGAGACGGTGGCGTGATTGAGTTCCAGCCGCTTGGCGGCGCCAAGGATCTGCCCGGCGCGGGCCACGGCGAGGAAGATGCGGACGTCATCCCAGTTCATGGGGGTGGTCCGGGCTAGCGGCGAACGCGGCGTTCCCGCCCACCCCCCTCTGGCCTGCCGGCCATCTCCCCCGCAAGGAGGGAGATTGGCAGCTCCGCCACCTGCGTCTCTTTTGCTGCGTTGAAGATTTGCGAAGGCGGCGGCCACATCTGATCTCCCCCCTTGCGGGGGAGATGTCCGGCAGGACAGAGGGGGGTGTGACGGAGCGCAACCTTCGGGCCTTTCAGCAATCTGTAATTTGCGGCAATTAATGCACACTCGTCCTTCGTTGTCTATTTCTTGCACAACGGTTGCGTTTCCCCTCGCGTTGCCTTCGCGCCTGCAAAGGCGTTGAATGCTTCATCACAAACTCAGGGAGAGAAACCATGATCGAATACGGTCATTTCATCGGCGGCAAGCATGTCGCCGGGACCAGCGGGCGCAAGCAGGACGTCATGCAGCCCATGGACGGCTCGGTGCGCGGCACGGTGGCGCTGGCGTCGCCGGCGGAACTGCGTGCGGCTGTGCTGAACGCCAAGGAAGCACAGATCAAATGGGCTGCGACCAACCCGCAGCGGCGTGTGCGCGTGCTGATGAAGTTTCTTGAACTGGTTGCTCGCGACTATGACGAACTGGCCGATCTCCTGGCGCGCGAGCACGGCAAGACCATCGCCGACGCCAAGGGCGACATCCAGCGCGGCCTCGAAGTGGTCGAAGTCTGCATCGGTGCGCCTCACATGATGAAGGGCGAGTTCACCGACGGCGCCGGCCCCGGCATCGATGTCTATTCGATGCGCCAGCCGCTTGGCGTCGTTGCCGGCATCACCCCGTTCAATTTCCCGGCGATGATCCCGTTGTGGAAGATTGCCCCGGCGCTGGCCTGCGGCAACGCCTTTATCCTGAAGCCTTCCGAGCGTGACCCTGGCGTGCCGATGCGCATCGCCGAACTGTTCCTCGAGGCTGGCCTGCCGGCTGGCGTTCTCAACGTCGTCAATGGCGACAAGGATGTCGTCGACGCCATCCTCGACGATCCTGATATCAAGGCTATCGGCTTTGTCGGCTCGACGCCGATCGCGCATTACATCTATTCGCGCGGCACGGCCGCGGGAAAACGCGTGCAGTGCTTCGGCGGCGCCAAGAACCACATGATCATCATGCCCGATGCCGACATGGACCAGACCGTCGATGCGCTGATCGGCGCGGGCTACGGCTCGGCCGGCGAGCGCTGCATGGCGATCTCGGTTGCCGTTCCCGTCGGCAACGACACCGCTAACCGGCTGATGG
This sequence comes from Mesorhizobium sp. C372A, assembly GCF_030323245.1. Lineage (NCBI taxonomy): Bacteria > Pseudomonadati > Pseudomonadota > Alphaproteobacteria > Hyphomicrobiales > Phyllobacteriaceae > Mesorhizobium > Mesorhizobium sp. C372A. Next base: position 2,038,074 of record NZ_CP100475.1, read on the forward strand.
AAAAGCTGATCCCGCGTGTCGAAAGCCTCAAAGTCGGCCCGTCGACGGATTCGTCCGCCGATTTCGGCCCGCTGATCACGGCGCAGGCATTGGAACGCGTCAAGGGTTATGTCGACACCGGCGTCAAGGAAGGCGCCAAGCTGGTCGTCGATGGCCGCGGCTTCTCCATGCAGGGGTACGAGGATGGCTACTATATGGGCGGCTGCCTGTTCGACAATGTGACCGCCGACATGCGCATCTACAAGGAAGAGATTTTTGGCCCGGTGCTGTCGGTGGTGCGTGCGCCGACCTATGAGAGCGCCATCAAGCTAGCCAACGATCATGAGATGGGTAATGGCGTCGCCATCTTCACCCGTGACGGTGATGCTGCTCGTGATTTTGCTTCGCGCGTCCAGGTCGGCATGGTCGGCATCAACGTGCCGATCCCGGTTCCGATCGCTTACTACACGTTCGGCGGCTGGAAGGCGTCGTCCTTCGGCGACCTCAACCAGCACGGCCCGGACGCGTTCCGCTTCTACACCAAGACCAAGACGGTGACCTCGCGCTGGCCCTCCGGCGTCAAGGACGGTGCCGAGTTCGTCATCCCGACGATGAACTGACCGGACGATTTCGAAGATCGGCAAGAAGGCCTGGGTTCAACGTCCCGGGCTTTTCTTTGTACGAAACCGACATTGGCCATCATGTTTAAGCGATGGAACCAAGAGCCGGTCATCTGCCTTAAATTGCATTCCTGCCGTGGTGCAGGCCATCAAAATAGCGCCGGTAGCAGCCGGGGTTCTCGTCTGGCGCAAGGAGGTGTCAGATGACACGACGTCTTGTGGCGGCGATGTTCTTTGCGGTGTTCGCGATGTCCGGCATCGCCCAGGCTAAAGCCGATTAATGCGCGGCGCGGACCGACCTGGTCAAGGCGCTCGGCGAGAAGTTCCACGAAAACCAAGCCGCTCGTGGCCTGGTGAACCCAAATGTGGTGCTTGAGATATTCGTCTCCGACCAGGGCACCTGGACCATCCTGGCCACCGACACACACGGCCAAAGCTGCATCATCACGGCTGGCGAAGGCTGGGACGGGGCGACCATGGCCGCAGTCTTGCCGGGCACCTGATAAAGACCGGTCGGAAGTCTGGAGCAGAGACGGAGTTCAGCGTGTGGCGGCCACTTCGGCATGGCCGCGCAGCAGTGCCATAAGGCGTTTGGCGTCCTTGGCGGCAGCCTCTTCGTCACCAGCCAGGATCGAGCGGATTAGCGCGACGTGGTGCTCAGCCGATTCGGCCAGTCCTGTGTCGGCCTTGTAGCGGAACCAGAAGCGGCGGCTGTGGGTCTGCAGGGGCGCGGCCAGACGGGCCGCAAACGGGTTGTCGGCGGCCATCGCCAAGGCCTCGTCGAGCGCCTTGTCGGCCTGGATGAAGGCCAGCACATTGCCCGAGATGACGGCCTTCTGCATGGCAAGGGCTGCCTCATGAAACAGGTCGGCGGCCTCACGGGTGACGAAGCGGGCGGCCGAGCGCGCCAGCACCACCTCGACGCCGCGCCTGGCATCCAGCACGCGCAGCCAGTCGCCGGGATGAAGCGGGGCAATGGCGATGCCGGCGCGTGGCCTGACATCCAGCAGTCCTTCCCAGGCGAGGCGCTGGATCGCTTCGCGCACCGGCGTGCGTCCTAGCGCCAGCTTCTCGATGAGGGCGCCTTCGGTGACAAAGCTCGCCGGCGCCAGTTCCAACGTCACGATCATATGCTCGAGTACATGGTAGGCCTGGGCGGCGGCCGGCTCGGGGTATGCTGTCTCACTGGATATCAAAGGTGGGCTCCTGATATATCTTACATATATCATAACGAATTCCGCGTTGACAGCCGGTTTTCAAATAGATATACGGCTGATATATCAGATGGAGAGACGATCATGTGGACCGGAGTTTTCCCCGCCGTCACGACCAAGTTTACTGATGACGACCGCCTCGACCATGCCGAGATGGAGCGCTGCTTTGCTTTGCAGATGGAGGCAGGCTGCGACGGTATCATCGTCTGCGGTTCGCTCGGCGAAGGGCCGATGCTGTCGCATGACGAGAAGATCGAGGTGCTGAAGACTGCCCAGAAAGTTGCAGGCAACAAGCCGGTGCTGCTGACGGTCAACGAGGCGGGCACCCGCGAGGCGGCGAGCATCGCAAAGCGCGCGAGCCGGGAAGGCGCCAACGGGCTGATGGTGGTACCGAGCCCGATCTATCACACCAACCCGGAAGAGACGGTCGCCGCCTTGCGCGCCGTCGCTCAGGCCGGCGACCTGCCGGTGATGATCTACTCCAACCGCCTCGCCTACCGCGTCGACGTCACCGTCGACCAGATGGAGGAACTGGCCGCCGACAAGCGCTTCGTCGCCATCAAGGAGTCCTCCGACGACATCCGCCGCTCGACAGAGATCATCAACCGCTTCGGCGACCGCTACGATCTGTTCACCGGCGTCGACAATCTCGCCTTCGAGGCGCTGTCGGTGGGCGCCATCGGCTGGGTGGCGGGTCTGGTCGTCGCCTTCCCGCGCGAGACCGTCGCCATCTACCAGCTGATGAAGCAGGGCCGCCGCGAGGAGGCGCTTTCGATCTACCGCTGGTTCCGGCCGCTGCTCGATCTCGATGTCTCGACCTATCTGGTCCAAAACATCAAGCTTGCCGAAGTGCTCGCGATCGACACAAATGACCGCGTGCGCATGCCGCGCCAGCCGCTGTCGGGCGAGCGCCGCAAAGCGGTCGAGAAGATCGTCAAGGACGCGCTGGCGGTACGGCCGAAGCTGCCGCAGTTCTGAAGGCTTTCTTCTCCCCGTGCACGTGCACGGGGAGAAGATGGCGGCAGCCGGATGAGGGGCAGCGCCGACGTGCAAGGAAATTCCAGGGACACAGAGGAGGGCCGCCGCCCCTCATCCGCCCTTCGGGCCCCGCAGCCCTTCGCTGGCGCTCCGGGCGTTCGTCGTTCGGAAAGCCAAGCAGTCGGCTTTTCCACCGCTTCGCGGACCACTCCTCACCCCCGTGAACGGGGAGAAGGGGTAGATATCGCCATTGTCGGTGGCGGCATTGTCGGCATCTGCGCGGCGGCCATGCTGGCCGAGGCCGGGCGCAGCGTCACGGTCTTCGACCGCACCGGCATCTGCGAAGAGACGAGCTCCGGCAATGCCGCCGCCTTCGCCTTCTCCGACGTGCTGCCGCTGGCGCATAAGGGCATGATGCGGCACTTGCCGAAATGGCTTGCCGATCCGCTCGGGCCACTCAGCATCCCGCCGGCCTACTTGCCGAAGCTGTTGCCTTGGCTGTTGCGCTTCTGGCGCGCTGGCGCACCAGAAAAATATGAGGCGAGCCTTGCTGCTCAGGCAGGCATGATGAAGCTCGCCGAGGCTGAATGGATGGGCCTGCTCGACCGTTCCGGCACGCGGCTGATGCTGCGCGAGGACGGCTCGCTGGAGCTTTATGAAAGCGAGGCCGAATTTCAGGCCGGGCTGCCGGGCTGGGCGGCGCGCGAGCGCTTCGGCATCGGCTTTCGCCATGTCGAAGGCGACGAACTGGCGCGGCTGCAGCCGGGACTGTCGCCGCGCTTCATCAAGGGCACCATCGTGCCGGGCTGGAAGACCGTCGCCGATCCGAAACTGCTCGGCAAGGGGGTGTGGGCCTATGCCGAAAGGCTGGGCGCGCGTTTCGAAAAGGCGCGCATAGAGCGCGTCGCCGCCAATCCTGATGGCGCGACGCTGACGCTGACCGACGGCACGACCAGGCAGGCAAGACATCTTGTCGTTGCCGCCGGGGCATGGTCGCATCTGCTGGCGAAGGCGCTCGGCGACACCATCCCGCTCGAAACCGAGCGCGGCTACAACACCACACTGCCGAAGACCGCTTTCGACGTGCAGCGAATGCTGATCTTTTCCGGCCATGGCTTCGTCATCACGCCACTCGAGACGGGCTTGCGCGTCGGCGGCGCCGTCGAGTTGGGCGGTCTCGACCGGCCGCCGAATTTTGCGCGCTCGAAGGCCATGCTGGAAAAAGCCAGACAGTTCCTTCCGGGGCTGGACGCGTCAGGCGGCCGCGAGTGGATGGGCTATCGCCCGTCGCTGCCGGATTCGCTGCCGGTGATCGGCACGGCGCGAACCGCGCCCAACGTTCTCTACGCCTTCGGCCATGGCCATCTCGGCCTGACCCAGGCGGCGGCCACCGGCCGCTTGATCCGCGATCTTGTTCTCGGGCAGACTTCGCCGATCGATCTTGCCCCCTTCAGCCCGCAACGGTTTTGAGTTCGAGGAAATCATGGCCAAAAAATCCTTCTTTTGCATCGACGGCCATACCTGCGGCAATCCGGTGCGGCTGGTCGCCGGCGGCGGTCCCTTGCTCGAGGGTTCGACGATGATGGAGCGGCGGGCGCATTTCCTGGCGGAGTATGACTGGATCCGCACCGGGCTGATGTTCGAGCCACGCGGCCACGACGTCATGTCGGGCTCGATCCTCTATCCGCCGACGCGCGAGGATTGCGACATAGCCATCCTGTTCATCGAGACGTCGGGCTGCCTGCCGATGTGCGGCCACGGCACGATCGGCACGGTGACGATGGCCATCGAACATGGGCTGATCAAGCCGAAGACACCCGGCGTGCTCCGGCTCGACACACCGGCCGGGCTGGTTATCGCCGAATACAAACAGGTCGGCGACTATGTCGAGGAGGTGCGCATCACCAATGTACCGTCCTTCCTTTATGCCGAGGGACTGACGGTCGACTGCCCGCAGCTTGGCGAGATCACTGTCGATGTCGCCTATGGCGGCAATTTCTACGCCATCGTCGAGCCGCAGGCGAATTTTCGCGACATGGCTGATTATTCCGCCGGCGATTTCATCGCCTGGAGCCCTGTGGTGCGGCAGCGGCTTAACGAGAAGTACTCGTTCGTGCATCCGGAAAACCCCGGCATCAACCGGCTGTCCCACATGCTGTGGACGGGCAAGCCGACGGTGGAGGGGGCCGACGCACGCAACGCCGTCTTCTATGGCGACAAGGCGATCGACCGTTCACCTTGCGGCACCGGCACCTCGGCGCGCATGGCGCAGCTCCATGCCAAGGGCAAGCTCAAGGCCGGCGACAGTTTTGTCCACGAATCGATCATCGGCTCGCTGTTCAAGGGCAAGGTCGAGAAGGACGTCACTGTTGCCGGCAAGCCGGCCATCATTCCCTCGATCGGCGGCTGGGCGCGGATGACCGGCCTGAACACCATATTCATCGACGACCGCGATCCGTTCGCGCACGGTTTTGTGGTTAAGTGATACGGTAGGCTGCCGATCATCCACCGAGACGAAGACTTGGACCCAGAGCGGGACCTCTTGGCGAAACCAGTCAGCGAAAGGTTAGCGCGTTGGGCGAGGCATCCACCGCCATAGTCGGAAGTAACCCATGTTGCAGCTGGTCAGTACGGAATGTGGCTAAAAAACGAAACCCGCCAACAACGCAAAGATTCGTCTCATCACCTAATTTTGACCGGGATTTCTTCGAAATGAGGTCGCTGGTCCGGCTGAATCGTCAAAGACATTGCGTTATGCCAATGATAGGGTCCGCGATAGTCCAGGGGTCGGGAGCAAAAAAACGGGCAATCGGAAGGCGTGCCGGCAAAACACGCTCGACGTTTGAAAAATCACGTTGCAATCCGGGCTCGAAACTTTACGACTAGGGGAAATACGAAAAGGAATGCGTCTGCATGGGCGACATTCCAGGGGAGCCATGTACACATGCAGTACTTTGTCCAGCAGCTTATCAATGGGCTGACGCTGGGATCGATCTATGGGCTGATCGCAATCGGCTACACGATGGTCTACGGCATCATCGGCATGATCAACTTCGCCCACGGCGACATTTTCATGGTCGGGGCATTCGCCGCCCTCGTTGTCTTCCTCATCCTCGGCTCCTTGTTCTATTCGGTCCCGGTCGTCCTGGCGCTGCTGATCATGATGATCGTGGCGATGCTGCTCACCAGCCTCTACAACTGGACGATCGAGAAGGTGGCCTACCGGCCGCTGCGCGGTTCGTTCCGGCTGGCGCCGCTGATCACCGCCATCGGCATGTCGATCGCGCTGTCGAACTTCATCCAGGTGACGCAAGGTCCGCGCAACAAGCCGATCCCGCCGATGGTCAGCCAAGTCTACAACATCAACGGCATCAGCGTGTCGCTGAAGCAGATCATCATCGTCGTCGTCACCGCCCTGCTGCTGGCGCTGTTCTGGTACCTGGTCAACAGGACTTCCCTCGGCCGGGCGCAAAGGGCGTGCGAGCAGGACCGCAAGATGGCGGCGCTGCTCGGTGTCGATGTCGACCGTACGATCTCGATCACCTTTATCATGGGTGCAGCGCTTGCGGCCGTCGCGGGCACGTTGTTCCTGATGTATTACGGCGTCATCGCCTTTTCCGACGGCTTTGTGCCGGGGGTCAAGGCCTTCACCGCGGCCGTTCTCGGCGGCATCGGGTCTCTGCCGGGCGCGGTGCTTGGCGGGCTTTTGATCGGCTTCATCGAGAGCATGTGGTCGGCGTATTTCTCGATCGACTACAAGGACGTCGCGGCGTTCTCGATCCTGGCGATCGTGCTGATCTTCCTGCCTTCCGGCATTTTGGGCCGGCCAGAAGTCGAAAAGGTCTGAGACAATGGCGGTTTCCGTATCCTCGGAGCGCGACACCGTCGCCTCCCCCGTGCAGCGTGCATTGCGCGAAGCGTTCTATGCCGGCGCCATCTCGCTGGGGTTGTTCATTCTCTTCATCGGCCTGAAGACCGACCAGAACATAAGCAACCAGCTGATCCTGGTGCAGCGCTGGTTGCTGCTCATCACCGTGGTCGTGCTGACCATGCTTGGCCGCTTCTTCTACATTGCATATGGCCAGCCGTTCATGGCCAATCAGAAGATCACCAATGTCGCCACCGGCCTGTTGCCGGCGAGCGTCGCGTCGCGCTTCTTCCTGCTTCCGGCCTTCATCGTCGCCGTTGTGCTGGCGGTTGTCCTGGTTGCGTTCGGCAGCGCCCTGCCGGTGTTGGTGGGACCCGATCTGGCCGGCTACCTTCAGTTCCTGCGCGCATTGGCCGTCATTTACGCGCTCGCTTGCGTGATCTTCTATTTCCGCTCCTTCATCCACGCCAATTTCACCAAGCTCGGGATTGCGGCGCTGGTGCTATACCCGATCCTCGTCGTCGTGGTGCTGTCGATCTACGCGTGGTCGATAACCGGCGGCCTGCAGGGCTCGTTGAAGTGGGTCGACAATTTCGGCATCCAGATCCTGATCTATGTGATGCTGGCCTGGGGGCTGAACATCGTCGTCGGCCTCGCCGGCCTGCTCGATCTCGGCTACGTCGCCTTTTACGCGGTCGGTGCCTATGCCTATGCGTTGCTCGGTTCGCAATACGGCCTGTCGTTCTGGATCCTGCTGCCCGCCGCCGGCGCCATGGCCGCCTTCTGGGGCGTTATGCTCGGCTTTCCGGTGCTCAGGCTTCGTGGCGATTACCTGGCGATCGTGACGCTGGCCTTCGGCGAGATCATCCGCCTGGTGCTGATCAACTGGCGTGAAGTCACCAACGGCTCGGCCGGCATCTCCGGCATCCCGAAGGTCACCTTCTTCGGCCTGATGACGTTTAATTCGACCGACCCGAACTATATCGGCAAGGTGCTGCACATCGCCCAGTCAAGCGCCTACTACAAGATCTTCCTCTACTATCTCATTCTCGGGCTGGCGCTGCTGACCGCCTTCGTCACCATCAGGCTCAGGCGCATGCCTGTCGGCCGCGCCTGGGAGGCGCTGCGCGAGGACGAGATTGCCTGCCGCTCGCTTGGCATCAACACCACCACCACCAAGCTCACCGCCTTTGCCACCGGCGCCATGTTCGGCGGTTTTGCCGGCGCCTTCTTCGCCGCACGGCAAGGCTTCGTCAGCCCTGAATCCTTCGTCTTCCTGGAATCGGCGATCATCCTGGCCATCGTGGTGCTCGGCGGCATGGGCTCGCTGGTCGGCATCGCGGTCGCCGCGCTGGTGATGATCGGCGGCACCGAGGCACTGCGCGAACTCGATTTCCTGAAAAGTGTCTTCGGAAAAGATTTCACGCCGGAGCTTTACCGCATGCTTTTGTTCGGCATGGCGATGGTCATCGTAATGCTGTGGAAGCCGCGCGGCTTTGTCGGCAGCCGTGAACCGACGGCCTTCCTCAGTGAACGAAAAGCGGTCTCCTCCTCCTTCACCAAGGAAGGGCACGGCTGATGAGCGCGACCTCCATTCAGAAGACCAATCCGGGTATGAAAGACGCCATCCTCCAGGTCGAGCATCTTTCGATGAAGTTCGGCGGCCTGATCGCCATCGGCGATCTGTCGTTCCAGGCCAAGCGCGGCGAGATCACCGCTCTGATCGGACCCAATGGCGCCGGCAAGACCACCGTCTTCAATTGCATCACCGGCTTCTACAAGCCGTCGGAAGGCATGATTACGCTCAACCGGGCCGACGGCTCGAGCTTCCTGCTCGAACGGCTGCCCAATCATGAGATCCCGGCGCGCGCCAAGGTGGCGCGCACCTTCCAGAACATCCGCCTGTTCTCGGGCATGACGCTGCTGGAGAATCTGCTGGTTGCCCAGCACAACAAGCTGATGAAGGCATCCGGCTATACGATCCTGGGCCTGTTCGGGATCGGCGGCTACCGCAGAGCCTCGGCTGAATCGGTGGAGCTTGCCAAGCACTGGCTGGAGAAGGCCGATCTTGTCGATCGCGCCGACGATCCGGCCGGCGACCTGCCCTATGGCGCGCAGCGGCGCCTCGAGATTGCGCGCGCCATGTGCACAGGGCCCGAACTTCTGTGCCTCGACGAGCCTGCGGCCGGTCTCAATCCGAAGGAGTCGGCTGCGCTGAATTCGCTGCTGATGGACATCAAGAGCAGTACCTCGATCCTGCTGATCGAACATGACATGTCGGTGGTCATGCAGATTTCCGACCATGTCGTGGTGCTTGAATATGGCCGCAAGATTTCCGACGGCAGCCCGCAATCGGTGCGTACCGACCCGCGCGTCATCGCCGCCTATCTCGGCGTCGACGACGAGGAGGTCGAGACGGTGCTGACCGAGGTTGGCGATGAAGACGTCATCGAGCAGCTGGACATCGGGCCGGATTCGGCTCACGGACCAGGCACATCGTCTTCCTATCTCGCCGGCCCGGTAAGCGACACGATCGGCCACAGCCAGGGCGAGCGGGTCACAGTGTCGAAGGGAGCTTCAAAAGCCACCCAATACGATACAAGAGCCAACTCCGCGCCAAGAGCACCGTCCGAGCGTCTGACAGCCAAGTCCAAGCCGGCGGCCACCAAATCCCCGACAGGCAAGCCGCGCGGAGGGCGTAAGTGATGGCCGAGACAACGCTGCTCGACATCAAGGGCGTCGAGACCTACTACGGCAACATCAAGGCGCTGAACGGCGTCGATGTCCACGTCAACCAGGGCGAGATCGTCGCGCTGATCGGTGCGAACGGTGCCGGCAAGTCGACGCTGATGATGACCATCTTCGGTGCGCCGCGCGCTCGTGCCGGCTCAATCACTTTCGCCGGCACCGACATCACCCAGATGCCGACGCACGAGATCGCCCGCATGCGCATTGCGCAGTCGCCGGAAGGCAGGCGCATTTTCCCGCGCATGACGGTGATGGAAAACCTGCAGATGGGCGCCGGTCTCGACAATCTCAAGCACTATGACGAAGATGCCGAGAAGGTGTTCGCGCTGTTCCCGCGCCTCAAGGAGCGCATTGCCCAGCGCGGCGGCACGCTGTCGGGCGGCGAGCAGCAGATGCTGTCGATCGGACGTGCGCTGATGGCGCGGCCTAAGCTGCTGTTGCTCGACGAGCCGTCGCTGGGTCTGGCGCCGCTGATCGTCAAGCAGATCTTCGATGCCATCCGCGAGCTGAACCGCACGCAAGGGCTGACCGTGTTCCTGGTCGAGCAGAACGCCTTCGGCGCGCTCAAACTCGCCACGCGCGGCTATGTCATGGTCAACGGCAACGTGACCATGAGCGGCACAGGCAAGGAATTGCTCGCCAATCCGGAAGTGCGGGCGGCCTATCTCGAAGGCGGCCATCACTGATTTTGGAGCGGAATGTATGCATACGGTATTCCGCTCCAACTTGTTTGTTTGTCGCATGACCTTTGTCCGAAAAGTCTGCAACTTTTCGGGATCATGCTAGGGAGTCTTCATCATGCAAGGCATTCTTCACGAGGAACCTTCCATCTGGCAGTTCTTCTTCGTCACCTGTCTGCTCGGCGGCTGGGCGGCATGGATGACCGGCAAGGCCAGCGCCCAGACATGGCGCAGCCTGCCGGCGCTGTTCGCCTATCTGCTGGGTCTCGGCATAGGCATCAGGTTCATCCATCATGCCTTGTTCGGCGGCACGATGTTTTCGCTGCAATACTATGTCGTGGACACAATCGTGCTCATGATATTGGGATTTGTCGGCTATCAATACACGCGTACGAACCAGATGGTGACGCAGTATAATTGGCTTTACGAACGGGCTTCGATCTTAAGCTGGAAACCGAAAGGTTGACGTTCATCATTAACGCCGTTCCGGGGATGAATCGGCGTGACAAGGGCCTGAAAATCGGCAAAGTACGCTTTCTGCGATAAGGGTGGGCATCGCATGAAAGTTTCATCCACGCCCACCTCGTAAATGGGAGCGTTTAAATGAAGAAATCACTTTTGTCCGCCGTTGCCCTGACCGCGCTTGTCGCGTTCGGTGGCAATGCATGGGCTGACGTTATCGTCGGCGTCGCAGGTCCGATCACCGGTCCGAATGCGGCCTTCGGTGCGCAGCTGCAGAAGGGTGCGGAAGCGGCCGTTGCCGACATCAACGCAGCAGGCGGCATGAACGGCGAGCAGATCAAGCTCGAAGTCGGCGACGACGTCTCGGATCCGAAGCAGGGCATTTCGGTCGGCAACAAGTTCGTCGGCGACGGCGTGAAATTCGTGATCGGCCACTTCAACTCGGGCGTCTCGATCCCGGTTTCGCAGGAAGTCTACGTCGACAACAACATCGTCGAAGTGACGCCTGCGGCGACCAACCCGAAATTCACCGAGCGCGGCCTGTGGAACGTGTTCCGCACCTGCGGACGCGATGACCAGCAGGGCGGCATCGCCGGCGGCTATATCGCGACCAACTTCAAGGACGCCAAGGTTGCCGTCATCCACGACAAGACCCCCTATGGTCAGGGCCTTGCCGACGAGACCAAGAAGGCGATGAACGCAGCCGGCCTGACCGAAGTCATGTATGAAGGCGTCAATGTCGGCGACAAGGACTTCTCGGCGCTGATCGCCAAGATGAAGGACGCCGGCGTCACCCTGATCTATTGGGGCGGCCTGCACACCGAAGCCGGCCTGATCATCCGCCAGTCGGCCGACCAGGGCCTCAAGGCTACCTTGATGTCGGGCGACGGCATCGTGACCGACGAGCTGGCTGCGATCGCCGGCGATGCGGTTATCGGTACGCTCAACACGTTCGGTCCAGATCCGCGTCTGATCCCCGAGAACAAGGCACTGGTCGAGAAGTTCCGCGCCCAGGGCTTCGAGCCGGAAGCGTACACTCTCTACTCCTACGCCGCCATGCAGGTGATCGCCGAGGCTGCTGCCGTGGCCAAGTCGAACGACCCCGTGGAAGTGGCCAAGGCGCTGCACGAGAAGGGCCCGTTCAAGACCGTTCTGGGCGATCTCGCCTATGACGCGAAGGGCGATCCGAAGCTCCCGGGCTACATCATGTACGAATGGAAGAAGGGTCCGGACGGCAAGATCTCCTGGTTCCCGAAGTCGTAATTCGGAACACAGCTCTATTTAATGCCCGGCGTTCGCGCCGGGCATTTTTCTTTGGTGACAGGGCGGCAGCGAGGGTGGCTGGATAAGCCGCTAGCCGGGGTCGAATTTGTGCGGGCACGACAATTAGCGTCACCTCGCGACGCCAATCGCACGCAGCTTTTCGAGCAGTGGTGCTAGAATCGGATTTAAATCGGTTTAATCTCTCCCCGATTTTGGTTGCACTGCAGCATTTTCGCGTTAATCATGCCTCTGCCCCATCCCTCCCTGTCCGGAGCTCCTTCCTTGGCCATCACGAAGATCCTCGTCGCCAACAGGTCCGAAATTGCCATCCGCGTCTTTCGCGCGGCCAACGAGCTCGGCCTCAAAACCGTGGCGATCTGGGCCGAGGAGGACAAATATTCGCTTCATCGGTTCAAGGCCGATGAAAGCTACCAGGTCGGGCGCGGGCCGCATCTGGCCAGGGACATGGGGCCGATCGAAAGCTATCTGTCGATCGGGGAAGTGATCCGGGTCGCCAGACTGTCCGGCGCCGACGCCATCCACCCGGGCTATGGCCTCCTGTCGGAAAGCCCTGAATTCGCAGATGCCTGCGCCGAGGCCGGCATCACTTTCATAGGGCCGAAGCCCGACACGATGCGCCGGCTCGGCAACAAGGTCGCCGCGCGCAATCTGGCCATCGAGGTCGGCGTGCCGGTGGTGCCGGCAACCGAACCGCTGCCGGACGACATGGAAGCAGTCAAGCAGCTCGCCAAGACAGTCGGCTATCCGGTAATGCTCAAGGCATCATGGGGCGGGGGCGGGCGCGGCATGCGCGCCATTCGCGCCGAAGCCGACCTCGCCCGCGAGGTGATGGAGGGCAAGCGCGAGGCCAAGGCCGCCTTCGGCAAGGACGAGGTCTATCTCGAAAAGCTGATCGAGCGCGCTCGCCATGTCGAGGTCCAGGTGCTCGGCGACACGCATGGCAACTCGGTGCATCTGTTCGAGCGCGACTGCTCGATCCAGCGCCGCAACCAGAAGGTCGTCGAACGGGCGCCGGCGCCCTATCTCAGCGAGGCATTGCGCCAGGAGCTTTGCGGCTATGCGCTCAAGATCGCGCGCGAGACCAGCTATATCGGCGCCGGTACGGTGGAATTCCTGCAGGACGCCGACACCGGCAAATTCTACTTCATCGAGGTCAATCCGCGCATCCAGGTCGAGCACACCGTCACCGAGCAGGTGACCGGCATCGACATCGTCAAGGCGCAGATCCACATACTGGACGGCTTTGCCATAGGCACGAAAGAGTCGGGCGTGCCGGCGCAGGCCGACATCAGGCTGAACGGTCACGCGCTGCAGTGCCGCATCACGACCGAGGATCCGGAGCATAGTTTCATTCCGGACTACGGCCGCATCACCGCTTATCGCGAAGCCGCCGGTTTCGGCATCCGCCTCGACGGCGGCACCGCCTATTCGGGCGCGGTCATCACCCGCTTCTACGATCCGCTGCTGGAGAAGGTGACTGCCTGGGCCCCGACACCGGCCGAGGCGATCGCCCGCATGAATCGGGCCCTGCGCGAGTTCCGCATCCGCGGCGTGGCCACCAACCTCACCTTCCTCGAGGCAATCATCAACCACCCGCGCTTCGCCGACAATTCCTACACGACCAGGTTCATCGACACGACGCCGGAGCTGTTCGCGCAGGTGAAGCGGCAGGACCGCGCCACCAAGCTGCTCAACTATCTGGCCGACGTCAGCGTCAACGGCCATCCCGAAACCCGCGGCCGACCGATGCCCAAGACCGATGCGGCAGCGCCTGTCGTGCCCTATCTCAACGGCAATGTGCCTGATGGCAGCAAGCAGAAGCTAGACGCGTTGGGGCCGGAGAAATTCGCTGCCTGGATGCGTGAGCAAAAAGAGGTGCTGGTCACCGACACGACGATGCGCGACGGCCACCAGTCGCTGCTCGCCACCCGCATGCGTACGCATGACATTGCCGGCATTGCCGGCACCTATGCGCGGGCGCTGCCGCGGCTGCTGTCGCTGGAATGCTGGGGCGGCGCCACTTTCGACGTCGCCATGCGCTTCCTGACCGAGGATCCGTGGGAGCGGCTGAGCAAAGTGCGCGAAGCGGCCCCCAACCTTTTGCTGCAGATGCTTCTGCGCGGCGCCAACGGCGTCGGCTACACCAACTATCCCGACAATGTGGTGCAACATTTCGTCAGCCAGGCGGCGGCCGGCGGCGTCGACCTGTTCCGCGTCTTCGACTGCCTGAACTGGGTCGAGAACATGCGCGTCGCCATGGACGCGGTGGGCGCCGAGGGCAAGCTGGTCGAAGCGGCGATCTGCTACACCGGCGACATCCTCGATCCGGCGCGCGCCAAATACGACCTTAAGTACTATGTCGGGCTGGCGAAGGAATTGCAGGCCGCCGGCGCCCATATCATCGCCGTCAAGGACATGGCCGGGCTTTTGAAGCCGGCTGCCGCCCGCGTGCTGTTCAAGGCGCTGCGCGAGGCGACCGACCTGCCGATCCATTTCCACACCCACGACACGTCAGGCCTGTCGGCGGCGACGGTGCTGGCCGGCGTGGAAAGTGGCGTCGACGCCATCGACGCGGCGATGGATTCCTTCTCCGGCAACACCTCGCAGCCTTGCCTGGGCTCGATCGTCGAGGCGCTGAAGGGAACCGAGCGCGATCCCGGCCTCGATCCGCAATGGATCCGCAACATCTCCTTCTACTGGGAAGCGGTGCGCAACCAGTATGCGGCCTTCGAAAGCGATCTCAAGGGGCCAGCCTCGGAAGTCTATCTGCACGAAATGCCGGGCGGCCAGTTCACCAACCTCAAGGAGCAGGCGCGTTCGCTCGGGCTGGAAACGCGTTGGCACGAGGTGGCACAAGCCTATCACGACGTCAATTTGATGTTCGGTGACATCGTCAAGGTGACGCCGTCGTCCAAGGTGGTCGGCGACATGGCGCTGATGATGGTGAGCCAGGATCTGACCGTTGCCGACGTCGAAAACCCGGCCAAGGACATCGCGTTCCCGGACTCGGTCGTCTCGATGCTGCGCGGCGATCTCGGCCAGTCGCCCGGCGGCTGGCCTGCGAAGCTGCAGAAGAAGGCACTGAAGGAAAGCAAGCCGATCACCGTGCGGCCGGGCTCGCTGCTCAAGCCAGCCGACCTCAAGGCCAGCCGCAAGGAGATCGAGCAGAAGCTGGAGCGCAAGCTCTCGGAGTACGAATTCGCCTCCTGGCTGATGTATCCGAAGGTGTTCACCGACTTCGCCGCCGCGCAGGAAACCTACGGGCCGGTCAGTGTGCTGCCGACGCCGACCTATTTCTACGGCATGAAGTCCGAGGATGAGATCTTCCTGGACATCGAAAAAGGCAAGACGCTTGTAGTGCGCTGCCTTGCGATCGGCGACGTCGATGAGAAGGGCATGGTCACCGTGTTCTTCGAGCTCAACGGCCAGCCGCGCCGTGTCCGGGTGCCGGACAGGGCGCATGGCGCCTCGGCGGCCAAGGCTCGGCGCAAGGCCGAGCCCGGCAACGAGGCGCATGTCGGCGCGCCGATGCCGGGCGTGGTCTCCGCCCTTTCAGTTGCCGCCGGCCAAGCGGTCAAGGCCGGCGACGTGCTGTTGTCGATCGAAGCCATGAAGATGGAGACGGCCCTGCATGCCGAGCGCGACGGCACAGTGGCCGAAGTGCTGGTCAAGGCCGGCGATCAGATCGATGCGAAGGATCTGTTGATCGCGTTTGGCTGACGCGCGGATCCATCACACTGGGGACGGCTGGCAGCAGCCGTTGATGGAGCATCGATAATGGCTTGACCCGCCGCGCCTGCTCGGGCATCGAACCCGCTCCCAATTTACGGCGCCAGAATCGCGGTGCTTAAAAAGTAGCGGAGAAAAAACATGGCCGACGACATCACAGATACCAGCCAGACTGTTGCCGCCGGCCAGTTGCGCGCCTTCATCGAGCGCATCGAGCGGCTCGAGGAAGAAAAGAAGACCATCGCCGACGACATCAAGGAAGTGTTCGCCGAGGCCAAGGGCACCGGCTTCGACACCAAGGCGATGCGGTCGATCATCCGGCTGCGCAAGAAGGACCAGGCCGAGCGCCAGGAAGAGGAAACCATCCTCGATCTCTACAAGGCCGCGCTCGGCATGGTGTAAGGCTGTCTGGAAATTCTACTCCGGCTGATATCGCCGGAGCGAATTTCGAAACAGTCTCGGGCCAAGGAATGATGCTGGAACGGGCATCGAACAATGAGCGAATTCGACTTCGGCGCCCGCCGCGCCTCTGAATTCCGCCAACGCAGCTTCTGGGCGCTGTTCGCCGAACGGCATCCGGAGGAACGCGCTTCCATGGCGCGGCGCGGACCCTGGTTCTGGCAGCGCGGGCTGCCTGACTTCGCTCTGGTCCTGTCGATGTATGTCGCGCCGGCGCAAAGCCAAGTTGGCGTCTTTTTCGGCCGTAACGGGAAGTTCGGCGCGACCGGGGTCTGGTCGCGGCTGAAGCCGTTCCAACCGGCAATCGAAGACAGGCTGAAGCTCAGGCCGGAGCAGAGCTGCGAGGGCCTCGGCATCAATTCGATGTGGCGGGTGAACTGCTATGCCGAGGACAACTGGCCGGCCATGGCCGACTGGCTGGTGACGGAATGCTCGCGCTTCGAGCGCGCCGTCACCGACGTGCTGGGAGAGGGATAGCTATCAGGTGTTGGTGCAAAGCATCGGATCCTTCTTCGGCTCGCGCTGGCAAGGCGCGGTGCCGGTCGAGCGGTTGTTCTGGCGCGATCTAGTCCTTGTCGGCACGGCGATCAACATCGCCTCGTCGGTGGCCGCGCTCATTCTGCTCGGCTTGAAGCTGCCGCTCGCCGTCGTCCTGGCGGTGCATTTCGCGCCCGTGCCCTACAACATCTTTCTGACCTTTGCCGTCTGGCGAACCACGGAAAAATCCAGTGGCGCCAAGGCTTCGTTGATGACGCTCGGGGCTACGCTTTGGCTGATCCTGGTGGTGGTTGTCTGAGAAGATTGACACGAAAAAGGGCGGCCGAAGCCGCCCTTTGAAGATGGTGGTCAAGCTGCGGTTTAAGCCGTCGGCTCGAATTTCAGCGCCACGCCGTTGATGCAATAGCGCAGGCCGGTCGGCGGCGGGCCGTCCTCGAAGACATGGCCGAGATGGCTGCCGCAGCGGGCGCAGTGGCATTCGGTGCGGACCATGCCGTAGCTGCGGTCGACGGTGTTTTCGACCGAACCGGGCACCGGATCATTGAAGCTCGGCCAGCCGGTGCCGCTCTCGAACTTGAGCTTGGATTCGAACAGCGGCTGGTCGCAGCCGACGCAGGAAAAGGTGCCGGCGCGCTTTTCGTAGAGCAGGGCGCAGCTTCCGGGCCGTTCGGTGCCATGGCCGCGCATGACCGCATATTGCTCGGGCGTCAGGCGGGCGCGCCATTCAGCGTCGGTGCGGGTGACAGGGTAGGTGTGGGTGTCCATTTGATCTCCTCAGCCTTGGCGGCTTGTTGTTGGTTGCAAGCTATATTCGCTTAGAGATAGGCGTTTGTTACGTGTTTTGCTCGCATTTTCAGCCGAGCTCCTGCCCAATCGCCTGAAGATAGCGGGCGATCGACGCATGAAATGCCGTTCTTGCGCCGCCGATGATGTTCTGCTGCCACCACGCGCCGTAGATGTCGTCGAATTCGAAAGGCTCAAGTGCCGCCGCGATGCGTCGCACGGCCGGCGCATTGAGCGGAATGTAGTTCGGATAGCTGTACATGAAGCTGACATGGCGACGCGTCGGCGTCACCTGCAATATGTCGCCGGACAGCAGGGCGTTACCGTCATCGCGTTTCCAATGCAGCACCTGGCCGCCGGCAAAATGGCCACCGCAACGCACGAGTGTCAGCGACGGGTTTATGGCCAGCGTCTCGCCCGCCCAGCTGACGATGGCGTTGTGCGGCCGCATGATCCACTGGCGGTCGTCGGCATGGAGATAGATCGGCACGCCGCCAAACGCCTCGCTCCACTCGACCATCACCGAATAATAGTGGCAGTGCGAAATGGCGATCGCGGCCAGGCCGCCGCGACGGTTGATTTCGGCTACCGCCTCGTCGCTCACCATCGAGATGCAATCCCACAGCACATTGCCGTGCGGCGTCTGCGCCAGCAGCGCCCGCTGGCCGATAGCAAAGCGCGGCTCGATGCCGAAAGCGAGAACGCCGGCATCGTCCTTCATCACAAGCCTATGCCCGGCAGAGAGTTCTTCCCCAGTGATCCAGGCCTGGCCTTCCCAGCGCACATATTGTCGCTCGTCCTCGCAGATCGGGCAATTTTCTGGAGGGGTCTGCGTTGCCGCGAACTGGACGCCGCATTGCGGGCAAAGAAAGCAGGTCATCGGTTTTCCTCTCATATCAATGCTTGCGTGAGAGCTGCTTCGTCGCGGCTTCCAACCCGGCCAGCGTCAGTGGGAACATGCGGCCGCCGAAGAGATCGCGGATCATCGCGATCGAATGGGTGAAGCCCCAGTTTTTCTGGTTTTCGGGGTTCAGCCAGACCGCATTCGGCCATTGCTGGATGAGGCGGCCAAGCCAGACACTGCCGGCTTCCGGATTCCAATGCTCGACCGAACCGCCGGGATGCGCGATCTCGTAAGGGCTCATCGAGGCATCGCCGACGACGATCACCTTGTAGTCGGGGCCGTATTTGTGAAGCAGATCGAAGGTCGGGATGGTCTCGGCATGCCTGCGCCGGTTGTCCTTCCAGACGCCCTCGTAAAGGCAGTTGTGGAAGTAAAAATATTCGAGCTGGCGGAATTCGGCGCGGGCGGCCGAAAACAGCTCCTCGACGCTTTTGATGTGGTCGTCCATCGAGCCGCCGACATCGAAGAACATCAAGAGCTTCACGGCGTTGCGCCGTTCGGGGCGCGTCTGCACATCGAGATAGCCGTGCTCGGCGGTGGCATGGATGGTGCCGGGCAGGTCGAACTCTTCCTCCGCACCCTCGCGCACCCAGCGGCGCAGGCGCTTCAGCGCCACCTTGATGTTGCGGGTGCCGAGCTCGACGGCGTCGTCGAAATTTTTGAACTCGCGCTTGTCCCAGACTTTCACCGCACGGCGATTTCGGCTTTCATGCTGGCCGATGCGCACGCCTTCGGGATTGTAGCCATAGGCGCCGAAAGGCGAAGTGCCGCCGGTGCCGATCCATTTCGAGCCGCCCTGGTGGCGGCCTTTCTGCTCCTCCAGCCGCTGCTTCAGTTTCTCCATCAGCTTGTCGAAACCGCCGAGCGCCTCGATCAGTTTCTTCTCTTCCTCGGTCAGGTGCTTTTCGGCGAGCCGGCGCAGCCATTCCTCAGGGATGTTGGCGACACCGACGGCATCGGGGCCGGTGAGCGCCTCGATCCCCTTGAAGACATGCGCAAACACCTGGTCGAAGCGGTCGATATGGCGCTCGTCCTTCACAAGCGCGGCGCGGGCGAGGTAGTAAAAACCCTCGACGTCATAGTCGACCAGCCCGGCTTCCAGACCTTCCAGCAGCGACAGATACTCCCGCAGCGAAACGGGAATCCGCGCGACCTTCAGTTCGAGGAAGAAGGGGAGGAACATGGTTGGCCGTTATCTATGCCGAACGGTCACGGCGGAGTCGCCACGGGCACTGTCGATTTCGCCGGATTGCAGAAGATTTGCCACAGTACGTGGGTTGGGCATGGGCAAGTGCTTTGCGATGCGGGCTTCCGCCCATTCGCGCATAGCCGACGCGGCATCGGCTATCGCTTCAGCCGGGTTTGCGCCGGCCCCGTGGCAGCCGGCGAGATCGGGCATCCGCACTCCCCAAACGCCGTCACTGCCATCCAGGATTCCGACATAGCGGATCATTCGGCTCCTTCCGCGTTATTTCGATCGCGCTCGCATCATAGCAGATCATACTCGATAAACCCTGTCCGCCGCGCGACATGGTCGTAGAGCTTGCGCGCTGTGGCGTTGGTTTCGTGGGTCATCCAATAGACGTTCTTGACGCCGATCTTGCCGGCTTCCTGCTTGACCGCTTCAATGAGGGCCGCACCGATGCCCTTGCCGCGCACATCAGGGTCGGCGAACAGGTCCTGCAGGTAGCAGTTGTTTTTCTCCGACCAGCCGGAGCGGTGATAGAGATAATGGGTCAGGCCGACCGCCTTGCCGTCGAGCGTGGCGATAAACCCCTTCGGTTCGAATTCACCTTCCGTGAACAGTCGTTCCCAGGTGATGTCGTAGACCTCGTCCGGCAGCTTGGTCTCGTAGAAGGTGAGGTAGGCAGTCCACAGCCGCCGCCAGTCGGCATGGTCGGCCAGCGCCAGCGGGCGGACGGTGATCTCGGTCATTTCGGTTCCTCCAAAGCCTTATCGGATTCCGGCGGAATCAGATCGGAAACACCATCGCCTAATCCACCGGCGAATTGTACTCGCGAAATGCGGTCGCCAGCATCTGCAGCGCGTCACGCGCGCGCGGCGCCAGATTGTGCGAATGCAGCACCACTTCGGAAGGGTCAAGCGATGGAAGACCAAGTTTGCGGCCAACCTCGATCAGGCCGGGCGGAGCGACGCAGTGAGCCAGCGCCGAAACGGCAAAGCCCGCCGATATCGCAATGTTGACGGCCGCGCCGCCGCCGCCGACGAAGGCCTCCTCCCAGGCGATGCCTGCTTTGTCCAGCGCCTCGACCGCCCGCACACGATCCGGACAGTTGCACACGGTGCTTAAGAGCGCGAGGCGCAACGGCGTTCCGCGCTGCCACTCGAAGGAAGGTGCTGCGAACCAGCCATAGTGGTTGCGCGACAAGGTCCGGCCAGGACGGCTGTCGCCTTCGCGGTGCACGATGACTGCATCGAGCTCGCCGTGATCGAAAGCTTCCTTGAGCACCGTGCTGGTATCGATCCTCAAACTGAGCGTCAGCGATGGATCGTGCGCATGGAGCTGGGCAATCAGAATGGACAGCGCCGGACCGGCGGCATGATCGACAAAGCCGAGCGCAAGCCGGCACGGTGCTGACGCAAACTCCGCCATGGCGCGCTCGTGCGCGGCAAGGAAGTCGCGCGCGGCGGGGAGGAAGACGGCGCCTCGTGCCGACAGGCTGACGCGGCGCGGCGTTCTTTCAATCAATCGCGCGCCGAGCTTTTCCTCAAGACGGCGCAGCTTGACGCTGATTGTCGCCTGGGTGCTGCCCAGCGCCGTGGCCGCCTGGGTGAAGCTCTGCAGATCGGCCACCATCACAAAGGTTCGTACGGCGTCCACATCAAGACTGGTCATCGCAGCACTCCATTGGGCCAATCATTCCGTTTTGTCATTTCTGATATAGCCGAGCATAGCCTTTTTTCATGGTCGAGTCTCCTCTATCTCAAACCGGTCGCGGTTTGAAGAGCGCCTCATGCTCGGATGAAAAGAGATCGATATGCCAATTCAACGAAACACCATAGCGCTCACCGGCGTGTGCCTGGCGTCGCTGCTGTTCGGGCTCGAAATCTCCAGCGTGCCGGTGATCCTGCCGAAACTGGAAAGCGTGCTCGCCGCCGATTTCAAAGACCTGCAATGGATCATGAACGCCTACACCATTGCCTGCACCACGGTGCTGATGGCGACAGGGACATTGGCCGACCGTTTCGGCCGCAAGAGCGTGATGGTGATCACCACCGTCGCCTTCGGCCTCGCCTCGCTGCTGTGCGGCCTGGCGCCGAGTGCGGCGCTGCTGATCGCCGCCCGCTTCCTGCAAGGTCTCGCCGGCGGCGCGATGCTGACCTGCAGCGTCGCCGTGCTGTCGCATCAGTTCCAGGATGGCCGTGAACGCGGCAAGGCTTTTGTTGCCTGGAGCGTCGTCTCAGGCATCGGGCTTGGTTTCGGTCCCGCCATTGGCGGCCTGATCGTGGCGCTGTCGAACTGGCAGTGGGTGTTCCTCATCCACGTGCCGCTGGCGCTCCTGGCGCTCGCCTTTATCGGCGCCGGTGTCACGCAATCGCGCGATCACAACGCCCAGAAGCTTGACTGGGCCGGCATGCTGACGCTGTCGGCTTCTGTGTTCGGCTTCTCCTATCTGATCACGCAGGGTGCGGATCTCGGGACCAGCGCCCGCATCGGCGTGATATCAGCCTCCGTGGCTGCGTTCATCGCTTTCCTTGTCGCCGAGAGGGTCAATCCCTATCCGATGTTCGATTTCTCCGTGTTCCGCATCCGCCAGTTTTCCGGCGCGATCATGGGCGCCATCGGCATGAATTTCAGCTACTGGCCGTTCATCATCTATCTGCCGATCTATTATTCCGGCGTTCTCGGCTACGACAGCACGACGACCGGCCTGCTATTGCTCGTCTACACGCTGCCCTTCATGGTGATGCCGCCGATCGCCGAGCGCATTCGCACGCGCTACCAGGCACGAATTGCCATCCCGCTCGGTCTGCTGACGCTAGGGATCGGTTTCATCGCCATGTGGATCGGCTCCAGGCTCGAGGGCGCCACTTGGCTGACCATGCTGCCCGGCACGCTGATTGCCGGCATCGGCATCGGTCTCACCAATTCGCCGACCACCAATACCACGACCGGCGCGGTATTGCCGGATCGT
Organism: Mesorhizobium sp. C372A; assembly: GCF_030323245.1. Lineage (NCBI taxonomy): Bacteria > Pseudomonadati > Pseudomonadota > Alphaproteobacteria > Hyphomicrobiales > Phyllobacteriaceae > Mesorhizobium > Mesorhizobium sp. C372A. The sequence goes on from NZ_CP100475.1 coordinate 2,060,437, forward strand.
GCCGGCATGGCGTCCGGCATCGACATCAGCGCACGCCTGATCACGCTCGCTATCAACATCGCGGTGCTCGGCCTGCTGCTGACGCAAGGTATCGTTTCCCACCTGCGGGCCACACTCGGCGCGGCTTTGGAGCCGGATGAGTTGCGGGCACTGGCGGAAAGGGTCGCCACCGGCAATCTGGAGGGCCTTGCGCAGGGGACGCCGAAGCTCGCAGCCCTCGACCCATCCGGCGCCATCGTGCATGCCGCGCTGGTCAATGGTTTCGGCTGGGTCATGCTCTATTGCGGGATCGGCGTTCTCGCCCTGTCGGTCATCGGTTTCGTGATCTTCGGGCCGAAGCGCGTCGCGCCGCAGGAGACAGGGCTTGCGGCGGCCGAGTGATCGGCCGAAGCTCGCTCATAGCGCTCAGCCCGCCCGCCGATCCTTATCCCTTCCGCCTGGCCATGAAAGCAAGGCGCTCAAACAGATGCACGTCCTGCTCGTTCTTCAGCAGCGCGCCGTGCAGTTTCGGCAGCGCGTTCCTGGGGTCGGCGCGCAGATCCTCGGGTGCGATGTCGTCGGCGACCAGCAGGCGGATCCAGTCGAGCGCCTCGGAGGTCGACGGCTTCTTCTTCAACCCCTGCACGTCGCGGATTTCGTAGAACTGGGTCAGGGCAGCACGCACCAAATTCTGCTTTATGCCGGGATAGTGCACGTCGACGATTTTGTGCAGCGTGTCGACATCGGGAAAGCGGATGTAGTGGAAGAAGCACCGGCGCAGGAAGGCGTCGGGCAGTTCCTTCTCGTTGTTGGAAGTGATGATGACGATGGGGCGCACAGCGGCGCGGATCGTTTCGCCGGTTTCGTAGACGAAGAACTCCATTCGATCGAGTTCCTGCAGCAGGTCGTTGGGGAATTCGATATCGGCCTTGTCGATCTCGTCGATCAACAGCACGACCTTCTTGCCGGCCGCGAAGGCGTCCCAGAGCTTGCCGCGCTTGATGTAGTTTTTGATGTCGTTGAATCTGGCATCCCCAAGCTGGCTGTCGCGCAGCCGCGAGACGGCGTCGTACTCATAAAGTCCCTGCTGCGCACGGGTGGTCGACTTGACGTGCCATTCGATCAGGTCGAGGCCGAGCGCCGATGCCACCTGGCGGGCAAGCTCGGTCTTGCCGGTGCCCGGCTCGCCCTTGACCAGCAATGGCCGCTCCAGCGCGATCGCGGCGTTCACCGCCACCATCAGATCCTTGTCGGCGACATAGGCCGCCGTGCCTTCGAAACGCATACTTGCTCCTCGGTTGGTGAGCGCGACCGTAAGGACGCTGCTTGACCTGTGCAAGGGCGAGCCGGCTGCGACCAAAGCGTGTGAGATCGAAATGGAAACATCGGCTCATGTCACTAGCGCTTGACCGACCAGCCGCCTATATTGGGCTTGGCGGTCTGCGCTTCCCGGCAGGAGAACATTTTCCCCGGGGCCTTAACGATCCTTAGGGAGCTGTCCCTGGGAAGACCCGTGGGTTTTCTCATACGGCGCCCACCTACTTTGTAGGTTCCCGGGATCGCTCTCTCCACCGGTTGTGTGGATCGTCACTTACCTGTATCCGCCCAGTTTGGCGGATGATGTGGTAGAAAACGTCGCTCATGAAACGTCACCCAGATCCGACCTTTTCTATCGTCCGCGCATGACATCTCCCAAAGACCTGAAAAAGCAGTTGCGCCTCGAGGCACTCGGCCGTCGCGATGCGCTCGATCCGCTGTGGCGGGTGGAGATCGCGCTTGAAATGGCCGAGACGGCGCGCGACCACCTCGCCATCGAGCCGGGTCAGATCGTTTCAGCTTTCTGGCCGATGCGATCGGAAGTCGACGTCAGGCCGCTGATGTTCGCCTTGCGCGAGAAGGGGGCCAGGCTTTGCCTGCCGGCCATCCTCGACAAGACCACCATCGTCTTTCGCGAACTGGTGCGCGGCGCGCCGATGGTCGAGATGGGTTTTGGCACGGTCGGTCCGCATGCGGAGGCCGAGGTTCTCGATCCCGCGGTGATGCTGGTGCCGCTCGCGGCCTTCGACAGTCGCGGTCATCGCATCGGGTATGGCGCCGGCTATTACGACCGCGCCATCGCCAGGCTGATCGACAAGGGCCAGCCGCCACGACTGATCGGCATCGCCTTCGATTGCCAGGAGGTGGGTCTGGTGCCGGATGAGGCGCACGACGTCATCATCCCGGAAATACTCACCGAGAGCGGTTTGCGCCGCTTCGACATCGCTTAAAAGACCGCGATCCCGCTTAACGCGTTTCCAAGACGTGCCGGATAGTATTCCGGCAACACAGTCCGAGCCGATGGCGGCCATCATGTTTGTCTTCGCACGCTTCCTGCTGATGCCGTTCGTCCTCATCGCGGTAACGCTGTTCGCGATGGCATTGCACATTTCCGGAACGGCCCTGCACCACCAGTTCGCCTGGCATCAGACGGTTGCCACAGTGACGGATGTCAGTTCCTACAGCGAAGCCCAGGGTAATGGCCTCACCGCGAAAGGCATCAACGTCGCTGTCACCTATGTCGCGAACGATGCACCGATGACGTGGTCCGGCAAGGGAAAGGACATCGGCCTCTACACGGCGTCCAAAGGCGACGCGGTGAAGTTGTATTACAACCCTGCCAATCCATCGATCCTCGATACCGCGGCGATGAAGGGCTGGCGCGGCGGGCTGTTGCTCCTGGCCGCTACTGGTGGGTTCACTGTTTTTTACGTGTGGTTCTTCTGGCTGCGCGGACGCACCGCACCGCCGGCGTCACCGATGATGCCTTCGGCAGTTCGCGTTGCGGGCGCGAGCGCCAAGCCGCCTCAACAGCAGCGTGGTACTTTCGGCCGGCGTTAGCGCCAATCGCCCGGGTAGCGCTTGCCTAGCGTCCGTGCCTCTGGATAGAAGTGGGCATGAGACTTCTCTTCCTCGGCGACATGGTGGGCAAATCGGGACGTACGGCGGTGTGGGAACAACTGCCCGGCCTGATCTCGGATTTCAAACTCGACTTCGTCATCGTCAATGGCGAGAACGCCGCCGGCGGCTTCGGCATCACCGAAGACATTTTTCGCGACACCATCGCCGCCGGTGCGGATGTCGTCACCACCGGCAACCATGTCTGGGACCAGCGCGACGCACTGGTCTTCGCGCCGCGCGAGGAGCGCTTCTTGCGCCCGTCCAACTTCCCCAAGGGCACGCCGGGGCGCGGTTCCGGCGTCTATATCGCCAAAAACGGCGCGCGCGTGCTGGTCGCCAACATCATGGGCCGGGTGTTCATGCATCCCGAGCTCGACGATCCGTTCCAGGCCGGCGAGCGCGAGCTGGCCGCCTGTCCGCTGGGCGAGCAGGCCGATGCCGTGGTCATCGACTTCCATGCCGAAGCGACCTCGGAGAAAATGTGCTTCGCGCATTTCGTCGACGGCCGCGCCAGCCTCGTCATCGGCACCCATACGCACCAGCCGACGGCCGACCACCAGATCCTCAACGGCGGCACCGGCTACATGTCCGATGCCGGCATGTGCGGCGACTATGATTCCTCGCTCGGCATGGACAAGGAAGAGCCGCTCAACCGCTTCCTGTCGAAAGTGCCGAAAGGCCGCTTCGAGGCGGCGACCGGACCGGCGACATTGTGCGGCGTCGGCGTCACTATTTCCGACCGCACCGGCCTGACCGAGAAGATCGCGCCTTTTCGTCGCGGGCCGCGGCTCGAAGAAACCGCGCCATCCTTCTGGTCTTGACATTGATATAGTCGAGTAAAGTACCTAACTGGCGACGAAACTGCTCTAGATCGTTAAAGAGGGGACGACCTCCATGCAGCTGATCGAGTTCTTTGCGCCGCATTTTCAATTTGTTTCCGATCCAACCGCGTGGGTCGCGTTGCTGACGCTGATCGTCCTCGAGGTCGTGCTCGGCATCGACAATCTGATCTTCATCTCGATCCTGACCAACAAATTGCCTGAGGCGCAGCGCGCCCGCGCCCGCCGTCTCGGCATCTCGGCGGCGCTGATCATGCGGCTGGTGCTGCTCGCAACCATCTCCATCATCGTGCAGCTGACGACGCCGGTGTTCACAGCGTTCGGCCATGGCTTTTCCTGGCGCGACCTGATCCTGATTGCCGGCGGCCTGTTCCTGGTCTGGAAGGCGACCAAGGAAATCCACCACACCGTCGATCCCGACGACCACAAGGATACGATGATGGGCGAGACGCTGCAGATCTCGCTTGCCGGCGCCATCTTCCAGATCCTGCTGCTCGATCTCGTCTTTTCGATCGATTCGATCATCACCGCCGTCGGCATGACCGACGAGATTGCCATCATGTACATCGCCGTGATCGTGGCGGTGAGCGTGATGATGCTGGCGGCCGGGCCGCTGGCCAATTTCATCGCCAAGAACCCGAGCATCGTCATGCTGGCGCTGGGCTTCCTGCTGATGATCGGCATGACGCTGATCGCCGACGGCATGGGCTATCATGTGCCGAAGGGCTACATCTACGCCGCGATGGGCTTTTCCGCCCTGGTCGAGGGCCTCAACATGCTGGCGCGGCGAAGGAAGAAATCCAGCGGTGGGCATTGAGGCTGGGCGATCGGGGCGATCCTAGCGCCCCGGCACGCCCTTCGGATAACGGTCGCCGATCAGGCCAAGCGACAGGCCCTGTTCCAGCCATGCCTTTGCGCCGGCAAGAACGAGTGCGAAGCCGTCGGTCGAGCCGACCGCCTGCTTGACCTGCTCGTCGGCGGTGCCGGCGAAGCCGAAATTGCTGACCTCAAGAAAGGTCGCACCGTCAGGCGTTTCGGCGCCGGGCATCTCCGTGAATGTCCAGACCACAGTGGTCGGCGGATCGCTCCATTGCATGACGATCTTCTTGTTCTCGACGATCTCGCTGACATTGACCATCGCCGAGGCCCCGTACATGCGCCACTCCCAGCGAACCTCTTTGCGGCTATCCAGCCGGCCGCTACTGTGGGTAAACCAGAATTTCGTGGTGATGGCCGGGTCGACGATCGCCTCGAAGACCTCGGCGACCGGCCGCCTGATCAGCATGCCGGCTTCGGCGGTCGGCGTTTTGTGGGTCTCCATCCCAATGCTCCTTTCAGGTTTTTGCGCTCACCAAGCGTCGGGTTCGCGCACCATGTGGACAATGCTGGCCGGGTTGGCGATCCAGAAGCCGCGGAAGCCTTCGCCCAGCGGCTCGACCGCATCGCAACGGACGACGCCGGCCCCAGCCAGATGATCCGCAACGGCTGCAAAATCGTCGGTGAAAAGCTCAAGCCAGATTTCGGCATGGCTCAGCATCGGCGCCTCGTCGATCCATAGCCGGTTGGGGCCAAGCTCGAAGCCAATGGCCGGCGCCTTGGCGGTGAACGGCTTCAGGCCGACGACGTCGCGGTAGAAGGCGATCGTCGCCTCATACTGGTGCGGCGGCACCTTCATGGCGATGTTGATGCCGCCGGCGATCTTCGCGGTCATTGTGGGCTCCGTTGTGTTGTTCATCTGTTTGTCTCGTCGGCCGGCTCGCCCCTCATCTCGCCGCGGTAGTAGCCGTCACGCAGGTTGATGCCGTATTCGACATAGGCCTTCATGCAGGCCAGCATCTGCGACCAGCCTTCGCAATTGAGGTAGGATTTCTTCAGCCCGACCGCGCCTTCCGGCCAGCCGGATTCAGCAATGGTCACGAGGGTACCGCCATCGTCGAGTTGCTCGAAATTCATCTCGATGCGGGTCTTGTAGGCGGGCCTGCCGTCGGCATCTGTGGCATCCCAGCGCAGCACGATGCGGCTGTCCTTGACCACGTCATCGACCTCGACCGGCACCTTGTCCCACCAGACGACACCGACGCCGGCTTCCAGCGGCGCACTGGCGCCGCCGATGGTGGTGAAATAGCCGCTCAGCTTGTTCGGATTGACGACGGCGTCGAAGACTTCGGCGACCGGTTTGCCGATGCGGCCGGAAACGCTGAATCCAAGAGACATATCCACAGCTCCTTCCTTGATTGGCTCGACGATATGTTATATAAACATAACATGTCAAGCCAAACCGCGGACGACCATGTTTTCAAGGCGTTGGCGCATTCGCGCCGGCGCGAATTGCTGGATCGGCTGAAGGACGCGCCGCAGACGACCGGCATGTTGTGCGAGGCCTTTCCCGACATCGACCGCTGCACCGTCATGCTGCATCTCAAGGTGCTGGAAGAGGCCGAACTGGTGGTGGCGAAGCGCAAAGGGCGCGAGCGCTGGAACCATCTCAACACGCTGCCGATCAAGCACATCCATGACCGCTGGATCAGCCAGTATGCCGGACATGCGCTCAGCATCATCGACCGGCTGAAATCCGATCTCGAGGGCTGAACCGGCGCGGCTGGACGAATTGAGCCGATTTATCTATAAGCCGGCCATTCCGACAGAGAACGCCGTGCATCCATTGCGTTGCACCTTGGACGGCTCTGAAAATTTGAATTCGAGTATCCGGGAGACGAGGTGAGACCACCTCGCTTCGGGATGCTCTAGCCGAAGACGACAGGGGTGCCATGGCTGGCCATTCACAGTTCAAGAACATCATGCACCGCAAGGGCCGCCAGGACGCGGTGCGGTCGAAAATGTTTTCCAAGCTGGCGCGCGAAATCACCGTCGCCGCCAAGAGCGGGACGCCCGACCCATCGATGAACCCGCGCCTGCGCCTGGCCATCCAGAACGCCAAGGCGGTGTCTATGCCGAAGGACAACATCCAGCGCGCCATCAACAAGGCTTCGATGGGCGATGCCGAAAGCTACGAAGCGGTGCGCTATGAGGGTTACGGCCCGGGCGGCGTGGCGCTGATCGTCGAGGCGCTGACCGACAACCGCAACCGCTCGGCCTCGAATGTGCGCGCCGCCTTCACCAAAGCCGGCGGTGCGCTTGGTGAAACCGGCTCGGTGTCGTTCATGTGGAACCGCGCCGGCGAGATTTACTATCCGGCCTCCGCCGGCAGCGCCGACAAGGTGATGGACGCGGCGATCGAGGCCGGCGCCGATGACGTCGAGTCCGACGAGGAAGGCCACACCATCTACTGTGCGTTCGAGAGTATGGGCGAAGTGTCTAAGGCGCTGGAAGCCTCGCTTGGCGAGGCCGAATCGGTGAAGCCGATCTGGCAGCCGCAGAACAATGTCCCGGTCGACGAAGAGCGGGCGCAATCGCTGATGAAACTGGTGGCAACGCTCGAGGACGATGACGACGTGCAGAGCGTCTACGCCAATTTCGAGGTCGACGACGAGACCATGGCCAAGCTCAGCGCGGCATGAGTTTCTGACCGTCACACGGAAGTGTAGGCGAAGGCCGTAGCCAAGGACTCCCCACCCAACGTATAGATCAGTCAGTGATCGACGGGAGGGGAGATGACCGGCGAAGGGATTCCACTTGCCGGTGCGATGGCTTGGCCTCGCCGCGTGGCTTCTGGCGTCGGTTCCTTGCTTCGTTTATCGACTACCTTGTCGTGCTGATACCTCTCTGTTTTCTGGTGGCTGGCTTGTTCGCGCTGACCGACGGTGCGGTGAAAGGTCACTTCTGGCTCTTCCTAAGAATATGCAGCTCGGCCAAGGTGCACGGCGGTCCGTCGCTTGGACGGTACGATTGGCAGGTGTGCAAGTCGTCTCTCTTCGGCTTTCCAGTAGCCGATTGGGCAGTTGGCACTGCGAAGGAAACCCAGTCTGCGAAGCCCGAGACGGTTTCAATCGATCTTAATTCGAAGGGGAATTTTCGACCTACGGCGTTGGATCTGAGTTTCCCTCCAAGTACCCGCTCTGGCGATCTATCTTCTTCTTATGGAGATGGCCTCGGGCCGATCAGTCGGTAAGCGGGCTTTGGTGCTCGTCGTTTATGACGAGAATGAATGGCAGAGAAGAGGCTTGCCCTTGCGAAAGGCGTTTCGTCGACAGGTGATCAAGTTTCTCGGCACTTTCCCCGTCGTACTGACAGGGGCATGGTTTGCCTTTCAGACCTGGGGGAGCTTTCCGCGACCTGCGCCGAGCAATGCCTGGTTGGAATTCGTGCCCGCCTTGGTCGCGATCGGCTTGTCTTTGGTCTGGAAGGTCTGGATCGGAATAACGATAGCGTTGGGCAATGAGCCGATCCATGATCGGGTTGCCGGCACAACCGTTCGCACCCGCGAGACACATGAATGAGCCTCCCTGATAAACCTCGGATCGTCATCACCTATTGCACGCAGTGCCAGTGGCTGCTGCGGGCCGGCTGGATGGCGCAGGAACTGCTATCCACCTTCGGCACGGATCTCGGTGAAGTGACGCTGGTGCCGGGCACAGGCGGCATCTTCACCGTTTCCTGCAACGATGTGCTGGTCTGGGACCGCAAGCGCGACGGCGGCTTTCCCGATGCAGCCAAGCTCAAGCAGCTGGTGCGCGACGTCATCGATCCGGACCGCGATCTAGGCCATTCCGACCGCAAGGGTCACACGCAAAACGACCCCTCTTGAGGCGAGGTCCTTGCGTTTGCGAAGTGCCATTTTTCATAGCAATGCGAAGATGAAACAGGCCATCGACACGATGGCGGTGATGGTGCGGACGTGGTTCCACATCACCCATTGGTTCAGATGGTTCTCCCACACGGCTGCGCCATTGGCGCTGGCCGGGTCGACGGCGGCGAGCGCATCGTTGAGCGGCACATTGAAGACCATGGTCACGATCGGGTTGCCGATCAAATAGATCACGGCACCGGCAAGCAGCCAGTATAAGCCGGACTGGCTCCACCCCATGAGAACGGCGGCGATAAGCACCAGACAGAGCAGGCCGGTGCCGAACAGCGCCGTCATGAAGGTGGGCGTGATCACCGTGATGTTGATCGAATTCATCGCTGCGATGCCTTGGGGGACCGGCAGCCGGGCAAGCGCCGACATGATAAAGTTGGAAAAGGCGAAGAACACGCCGACGACGACGCCCGAGCCGATGGCGGCGATGATGGTGAGGGTGGGAAGAAGCTTGATCATCTCAGTTGCTCCAGATGCCGGTTGCAGCGGTTTCATTTGCGTAGGCGGAAAAGTCTTTCGGCGCGCGGCCGAGCACACGCTGGACGCCGTCGGTCAGCGTCTCGTTGCGGCCGTCAAGCACTTCGGTGAACAGCTCGTTGAGCAGCCAGGCGATTTCGGGCGGCAGTTCGTATGCCGCCGTCGCGGCGGTGAATTCGTCATGCGAGATCTTGATATAGCGGATGTCGCGGCCGGTCGCCTTGGCGATCTCGGCAACCGCGTCGGCGAAGCTTAGCAGCCGCGGCCCGGTCAACTCATAGAGCTGGCCGACATGACCCGGTTCGGTCAGCGCAACGAAGGCAGCATCGGCGATGTCGTCGGCATCGACGAAGGGCTCGCCAACAGGGCCGACAGGCAAGGCCACTTCGCCTTGCAGCAGGGACTCGACGAGAAAACCTTCGCTGAAATTCTGCGAAAACCAGGCGCAACGCAGGATCGTCCAGTCAGCGCCCGAGGCTTTGACCATCTCTTCGGCGCGCTGGGCTTCGGTCTCGCCGCGGCCGGAGAGCAGCACCCATGCGGGTGACGCCATTTGCCACCGCAAGCCTGGCGAAGGCGCCGACGGTCTCGGCGGCGCCCGGCACGGCGATGTCGGGATAGTAACTGATGTAGACGGCGCCCACGCCCTGCATGGCAGGCTCCCAGGTCTCCGGAACCTCCCAGTCGAAGCGGGGGCTGCCGGAACGCGAGCCGATGCGCACGGGAATGCCCTGTGAGGTCAGCCGCTCGGCGAGGCGACGGCCGGTCTTGCCAGTGCCACCGAGGATCAGGACTGGTTTGGTGTCGGTCATGGTGGTTTTCCTCTGTTCATAAACATGAGTAGTCCTCACATTTGCAAAACGTGATAAACCCTCGTATTTTGGGAGTCAAGCCGTCTGTTGGCAGATTTTGTCGAGACCGGAGGCCGTCATGGAAGACACAGCAACGCCCGCATCTGCCCAGGAGCAGGTCGCATCGCCGCGACGGGCGCCCACCCAGCAGCGCAGCCGCGAGCGGGTCGAGCGCATGCTGGCCGCAGCCTCGGCGCTGATTGCCGAGCAAGGCAGCGACGCCATGCGCATGGGCGAGGTGGCGGAACGGGCCGCGGTGTCGATCGGCTCGCTCTACCAGTTCTTTCCCGACAAGCGGGCGATCGTCTGGGCGCTGGCCGAGCGCTACACCGCCGAAAGCCAGGCCTGCATCTCCTCGGCGCTCAAGGATGTCGTCGACGCCGAGGGCCTGCGGCAGGCGTTTTCGGAGCTGGTGGATATCTACTATCAGCTGTTTCTGGCCGAGCCGGTGATGCGCGACATCTGGTCGGGCACCCAGGCCGACAAGGCGCTGCGCCAGCTCGAACTTGCCGACAGCCGGGCGAATGCCGAATTCCTGACCACGGTGCTGAAGCGGCTGCATCCCGGCGCCGATCCGGTGGCGCTGGAGACAACGGCCTTCCTCGTCTGGCAGATGGGCGAGGCTGCCGTGCGGCTGGCGATCTCGGTCGATCGGCAGGAGGGCGACAGGCTGGTCGCCGCCTACAAGCGCATGGCGCTGCGGGAATTGGTGGACGGGTAGGCTCGCACCACTCTGGGAAGGGTAGCTTCGAAGCAGCAGGGTGGAGGCGTCGGACCGCACCCGACCCTTGGGCCGACCTCCCCACAAGCGGGAGGTCGGCGCGTTAGCTTGAAGCGACTGACTTTGACGGCAACAAAAAACCCGCCACAAAGGCGGGTTCTTTATTCAGCGATACAGGTAAACTTTAGAGGCCGAAACCTTCGAAGCGCTTCTTGAACTTCGACAGGCGGCCGCCGCGGTCGAGCAGGGTCTGCTGGCCGCCGGTCCAGGCCGGGTGCGTGGTCGGATCGATATCGAGGTTCATCGTATCGCCTTCCTTGCCCCAGGTCGAACGGGTCGAGTATTCGGTGCCATCGGTCATGACGACCTTGATGGTGTGGTAGTCGGGATGGATATCGGCCTTCATTGTCGTGCTTCCTGGCTTGTGGCGCTACAGACGGGCCCGCGGCCTGCGTCGATGCGCCCCTTTTTAAAACTCGAAGCCGCAGCTATTGAAAAGCCACGGCTTCTAAAACGGTCGGCGAGCCTATACATCAGCCGGAATTGAATCACAAGGCCACGGCAGGCGCATATTGAACGCGCCCACCTGGAAGCGGCCAGAGGAAACGGTCATGGCGGACATCAGCGGCGAGCAAGACGGGCGCAGGCGCTCGCTCGGGCCGCTCAGGCGCCTGTATCCCTATATATTCCGCTACCGCAAACTGGTCATAGGCGCCCTCATTTCGCTCGCCATCGCCGCGGCGACGACGCTGGCGCTGCCGCTGGCCGTGCGGCGCATGATCGACCACGGTTTCAGCGCTTCCGGCACCGTCTTCATCGCCGAGTATTTCGCCGCTTTGGTTGCGATGGCAGCCATTCTGGCGGCGGCATCGGCCGGACGCTACTACTTCGTCATCACGCTCGGCGAGCGGGTCGTTGCCGACATCCGCAGCGACGTGTTTTCGCATGTTACGACGCTTTCGCCTTCCTTCTTCGACACCGCGCAGTCGGGCGAGATCGTCTCGAGGCTTGCCGCCGACACCACGCAGGTGAAATCCGCCGTCGGCGCCACTGCCTCGGTGGCGCTGCGCAACGTCATCCTCGGCCTTGGCGCGGTGGCGATGATGGTCGTCACCAGCCCGAAACTGTCGGGCCTGGTGATCGCGGCCATTCCGCTCATCGTGCTGCCGCTGGTCGCGTTCGGCCGTTCGGTGAGGCGCCGGTCACGGCAGGCGCAGGACACGCTGGCGCAAGCGACCGCCTATGCCAGCGAGCAGATCGGCGCGGTGCGCACGTTGCAGGCGTTCACCAACGAGACGCTGGTCACCGGGCGGTTCTCGGCCGCGGTGGAAGCCGCCTTCCAGGCGGCGCGCTCGTCGATCTTCTCCCGCTCGCTGCTCACCTTCTTTGCCATCTTCATGATCTTTTCCTCGGTCGTGGCGGTGTTGTGGTTCGGCTCGCGTGACGTGCTTGCCGGCACGATGTCGCCCGGCACGCTCGGCCAGTTCCTGCTTTACTCCGTGTTTGCCGCAGGCGCGCTGGGCGCACTGTCGGAAGTCTGGGGCGAGCTTGCCCAGGCGGCGGGTGCGGCCGAAACGCTGACCGAGATACTCGACGAGACGCCGGCGATTCAACCGCCGGCCAATCCGCTGCCGCTGCCCGCCAAGGCGACAGGCGCGATCAGTTTCGACGACGTCTCCTTCTCCTACCCGGCAAGGCCGGACCGTGCCGCCGTCCACGGCTTGAGTTTTCAGGTCAAGCCCGGCGAGACGGTGGCGATCGTCGGCCCGTCGGGCGCCGGAAAGAGCACCGTCTTTTCGCTGCTCCTGCGCTTCTACGATCCAGAAACTGGCCGCATCGCCATTGACGGCGTCGACGTGCGCGAAGCCGATCCGGCTGAAGTGCGGGAGCGCATTGCGATCGTGCCGCAGGATGTCACCATCTTTGCGGCAAGCGCGCGCGACAATATCGGCTTTGGCCGGCCGGGCGCGACGAATGCCGAGATCGAGGCCGCCGCCAGGGACGCGCTGGCCGACGAGTTCATCCTCAGGCTCGACAAGGGCTACGACAGCCAGGTCGGCGAGCGCGGTGTGACCTTGTCCGGCGGCCAGCGCCAGCGCGTGGCGATCGCCCGCGCCATCCTGCGCGACGCGCCGATCCTGCTGCTCGACGAGGCCACGTCGGCGCTCGACGCCGAAAGCGAAACGCTGGTGCAGACGGCGCTGGAACGGCTGATGCAGGGCCGCACCACCATCGTCATCGCCCACCGGCTGGCGACCGTGCTGAAGGCCGACCGCATCCTGGTCATGGATGGCGGCCGCATCGTCGAGGAAGGCACGCACCAGAGCCTGGTCGCCAAGGGCGGAATCTATGCAAGGCTGGCCAAGCTGCAGTTCGAAACCGGAGCAAGCGCCTTCAGGGGTGCCGCGGAGTAGCAACCCGCAATCAGGCGGGACCATACCGCTTGCGGAGATGCTCGGTGAAATGCGCGGCATTCAGTTTCTCGCCGGTGGCGCGCTCAAGCAGTTCGGGCGTCGACCAGCGCGATCCCTGCGACCAGATCTTGTCGCGGCGCCAGTCATTGATGGCGGCGAAATTGCCCCTGGCGAGATCGCTGTCGGCTGAAGGATGGTCGCGCGTCAGCGCAGCCCATTGCTGCGCCGCCATCATGGCGCCCAGCGTATAGGACGGGAAATAGCCGAAGGCGGCGCCTGGCCAATGCACGTCCTGCATCGGTCCGTCGGCTGGGTTGTCGATGGTCGAAAGGCCAAGATACTCCCGCATCTTGGCGTCCCAGGCTTCGGGCAGGTCGGCCGCCTGCAGCCGCCCCGAGACCAGCTCCTGCTCCAACTCGTAGCGCAGGATGACATGCAGCGGGTAGGTTACCTCGTCCGCGTCGACGCGGATCAGGCCGCGCTCGACCCGGTGCACATGCGGCAGGATGTCGTCGAGCGACCAGGCTTCGCCGAGATGCTTTTCGACCACGGGCAGCGCCCAGCGCCAGAATTCGGGGTTGCGGCCGACCTGTTTCTCGACGAACAGGCTCTGGCTTTCATGCACCGCCATGCCGCGCGCCTTGCCGAGCGGCCAGTGCGCCCAGGCCTTCGGTAGGTTCTGCTCGTAGAGCGCATGGCCGGTCTCGTGCAGCACGCCCATCAAGGCCGACAGGAAGTCGGACGTTTTGTAGCGGGTGGTGATGCGCACGTCGCTCGGCACGCCGCCGCAGAAGGGATGGTGCGATACGGACAGAGAACCGTGGGTGAGGTCGAAGCCGACCGAAGCCATCATGGCGAGACCAAGCTCGCGCTGCCGGTCGATCGCATAGCTGCCGGAGAGCGGCTTCACGGGATGCTTGGCCAGGCGCGCTTCCTGCGCGGCCAGGGCTTCCGGCACGAAGCCCTTCAGGAATGTCTTCAGCTCGGTGAAGACCGGCGTGATGTCGGCGGCGCGGTTGCCAGGATCGTATTGCTCCATCAGCGCGTCGTAGGGATCGAGGCCGAGCGCGTCGGCGCGCAGGGCGGCTTCCTCGCGCACCAGCGCGATGACACCTTCGAGCGCCGGTAGGAATCCGGCCCAGTCGTTCTTGCCGCGCAGGTCGCGCCAGAGTTGCTCCGAGCGCATGCGCGCTACCGTCTGGCGCTCGACGAATTCGACCGGCAGGCAGGTCAGGTTGGTGTATTGCCGGCGCAACTCCCGGACCGCGGCTTGCTGCTCCTCGTTGAGCGCTTCAGCTTCTGCAGCGGCGAGCCAGTCGGCGATCTCCGGCGCGGTAGCCCTGATATGCAGCATGCCGGCAAGGGAAGACATCGCTTCGGCGCGCTTCTCGCCGCCGCCGACGGCCATGTGGGTCGCCTCGTCGGCGCCGAGGATGGCGAGCGCATGTTCCAGCGCTTCGAGCTTGTGGCCGAGATCATCGAGCTTCTGAAAAGACATGGCAGGTTCCGCGTTTTGGACCGCGGGAAAAGATACCAACGCGCCAGGATTGGCAACCCTCAAAGGTGGCTATGCAGCTTGCGCCGGTGAGCTGGTGCGTGGAATGCTGGCTGGCGGTGGAACACCGCCATGGAGGGGAGACTAAGATGATCGGCAATATCCTGGTCGGGCTGGTGGCCCTGATCCACCTCTTTATCGTCTATCTGGAGATGGTGGCGTGGGACACACCGCGCGGGCACAGGGCGTTCAACCTCAAGCCGGACTTCGCCAGCGCATCGAAGGTGCTCGCCGCCAATCAGGGGCTCTACAACGGCTTCCTTGCCGCCGGGCTGATCTGGGGCCTCTATCTCGGCGCGGCGGGATTCCAGATCAAGGTGTTCTTCCTGCTTTGCATCGCCGTCGCCGGCCTCTATGGCGCGGCGACTGCCAGCCGGAAGATCCTCTATATTCAGACCGTGCCGGCGGTGCTGGCCCTCGCTGCGCTGTGGCTGGGCTGGTGACAAAAAAGACGCCCTCGGAGCCAGATCCGGGGGCGTCAGACAGTCCCTTCCTCATTCCTGGAGATATCAGAGCGGATCTCAGCCGTTCGGATAATTTCCGCCGTCGGAGCCATCACCGATCATGAAGCCGCTGCCAGTGTCGGACATCAGCCTCTGATCGACATTGTCGAGGCGGCGCAGCAGATCGTGATATTGCGCGGCCGGGATCCGGCCATGGTCCGAAGCGGCGACCCGTTCGGCGGCCTGGCCGATATGCGCAGCACGCAGATGCAGCCACTGCGCTTCCGAGGTCGAGATGCCCTTCGTCTCGCGCGCATCCGTGATGCCCTGTTCGACGCCCCGCACCTGCTCGATCAGGCCGGTCACGCGCGGACCGGTCATGTCGGTCGGGTCGCTGGCGTCGAGGGCGCCCTTGTGATGTCCGGCGGCATAGGCGCCGGCGAGTGGAACAGTGATCAGAAGTGTCGTGAGGGTTGCGGTCCTGAGAGTCTTCAAAGAGCGCATGATGTGCGTCTCCTCCTGCTATGGAAGGGGCAAGCGCTTTCGCTCCGCCTTCCGGAAGCGGGCCGTCCGGTTCCGTCGCGTCGCGATGGGAGGCATCGCCGGCGGTTCTCGGCCCTGCGCGTCAAAGTAGGAGCCCGGAAACGCGAAGTGTAATTAAAGAAAGATAATGTTTTCAGGCCTTGCCGACCTGGCGTTGCGCCCTAGAGTTGAGCCGGCAAACAATTTCGCGTGACTGAAAATCACCGTTCGGTGAGCTTCAGTTCAATGCGTCGGTTCTTGTTGCGGGCGTCTTCGGTGTCGGCGGGGTCGAGCGGCTGGAATTCGCCGAAGCCGGCCGCAACCAGCCGGTTGGCGGGCACGCCGTTCTCGATCAGGAACTTGACCACCGAGGTCGAACGCGCCGTCGACAATTCCCAATTGTCGCGATAGCGGCCGGCGCCGGACAGCGGCTTGTTGTCGGTGTGGCCGTCGACGCGCAGCACCCAGTTGATCTCGGGCGGGATTTCCTTTTGCAACTCGATGATGGCATCGGCGAGCTTCTTCATCTCGACCTTGCCGGCATCGTTGATCACTTCCGACCCGGTCGGGAACAGAACTTCCGACTGGAAGACGAAGCGGTCGCCGACGATGCGGATGTTCTCGCGGTCGGCGAGGATTTCGCGCAGGCGGCCGAAGAAGTCGGAGCGATAGCGGTTCAGCTCCTGCACGCGCTGCGCCAGCGCGACGTTGAGCCGACGGCCGAGATCGGCGATCTTGGTGTTGGAATCGCGGTCGCGCGTTTCGGACACATTGAGGGCGTCCTCGAGCGCGCCGATCTGCTTGCGCAGTGCTGCGATCTGCTGGTTCAGGATCTCGACCTGGCTCAGCGCCTGCTGGCTGATCTGGCGCTGGCTGTCGAGTTCGCCGCCGAGTTCCGCGGCGCGCTGGGTGGCGGCGTCGCCGGCGCCGGCACCTTGCGCCAGCAGCTGCTCGAGCCGGCTCTTCTCAGCTTCGGCGGCCGACAGCGACGCCTGCAGATTGGCCAGCGAATCGTCCTTGTCCTGCGCGCTCGAGCGCTCCAGCGCCAGCAACTGCGTCAGTTCGTTGATCTGCGAGTTGAGGCGCGTGAGCGCCGTATCCTTGCCGGAGAGTTCGCGTCCGAGCAGGAACTGCGCCAGCACGAAAACGGTGAGCAGGAACATGATGGCGAGCAGCAGCGTCGACAGCGCGTCGACGAAGCCCGGCCAATAGTCGATCCGGCGATCGGTGCGCCGGCCCCTGGCGAGAGCCATGCTAGTGGACCCCGGGTTTCTTCAGCGCGTCGGCGATCTTTTCCAGCGTGTTGCGCATCGCCTTCTGCTCGTCCGACTGGGCCTCGACCCAGTCGCGCATGATCTGCTGCTCGGAGCGCATGTTCTTGACCAGGCCGGAAATGCCGTCGGCGAGATTGGCCATGGCGGTGGCGACGCGCGGATTGGAGCCGCCGCCGCTTTCCTGCATGCTGCGCAGCCGTTCCGACAGGACCCGGATCTCGTCGGAGGATTCAGTCTTGGCCGGGTCGGCGACGGCGATGTCGGAGGAGAGATCGGTGACCGAGGACAGCCAGTTTTCAAGCTCGGTATAGAAGCGGGTCTGCGCGCGGCCGGCCTGCAGGTCGAGGAAGCCTAGCACCAGCGACCCGGAAAGGCCGAACAGCGAGGACGAAAAGGCCGTACCCATGCCGGCCAGCGGCGCCGACAGCCCCTGCTTCAGCGAATCGAGCACGGCGGCGGCGTCGCCGGTGCCGGGATCGAGCGATTCGATGGTTTCGCGGATCGAGCCGATGGTGTTGAGCAGGCCCCAGAAGGTGCCGAGCAGACCGAGGAACACCAGCAACCCGACGAGATAGCGCGAGGTGTCGCGGCTTTCGTCGAGGCGGGTGGCGATCGAATCCAGCATGGTGCGCATCGAAGACGTCGAGAAGGCGACCGTCGAGGAGCGGCCGATCATCGCCTTCATCGGCGCCAGCAGCACCGGCTCGGTGGTTTCGGAACCGGCGCGGAAGGAATTGACCCAGCGCACTTCGCGAAACAGTCGTCCGACCTGGGCGAAGGCAAGCAGGATGCCGACCACAAGGACGCCGACGATCAGGCCGTTGAGGCCGGGATTGCTCCCGAAAGCGGTCGAGATCTGGCGGGTGAGGATGGCGGCGATGAAGGCGACGATGACCAGGAAGATGACCATGGTCAGGAGGAAGACCTGCGGGCTCGACAGTTTGTGCGGATCGTACATCAGGACATCAGAACGCCTGCCCACGCCGAAGGATCTGAGAAAAGCCATCCGTGCCCCGTTTCCGATGCTCTATTTGCCTTGACGCAATTCCGAACGGGAAGCCGCTCATACTTCCCTGGAACCGCTCCAGTGCCGCCGATCACGTAATTCGCGACTCTAAACGGAATTGTGACCAAATTGAATGGCGCTTGGCAATATTGCCCGACTGTCGGGCCGCACCACGCCGTTCAGATGCGGTTGACGACCAGGCAGTCGACCATGGCGGCAAGATGCAGCCCGGCGCCGGTGACGACAAAGCCGTGCCAGAGGGCATTGTGAAAGCGCAGGCGTTTCCAGGCGAAGAAGATGACGCCGCAGGAGTACACGATGCCGCCGGCGACAATCAGCGCGATCGAGGTCGTCGGCAACGTCGCCACCAGCGGCTTGACCAGGACGACGCCGCTCCAGCCGATGGCGAGATAGAAGACAATGGCCAGACGATCGAAGCGGCCGGGCAGGAACACTTTCATGGCAATGCCGGTCAAAGCAGCGGTCCAGACAAGGACAATCATCGGCAGCGCCAGCGGCGAGCCGTCGAGCTGGGCCAGAAAGGGCGTGTAGGTCGCGGCGATCAGGAGGTAGATCGCCGCATGATCGAAGCGCCGCAAGATCCACTTCGCCGGCGACGTCACCGGCCACAGATTGTAGGTCAGCGAAATCGACAGCACAGTCAGCAGCGACACCACGAAGAAGGCGGCGGCGATGTATTCGCCGGGACCGGCATGGAAGGCGGCCAGCGCCAGCAACGCCGAGCCGGCGGCTATCGCCAGCACGATGCCGACCGCATGGACGATGCCATCGGCGATCATCTCCGCACGCGAGTAGTGCCAACGCCCGACATAAGGGATTTCAACTGGCTGGTCTGGCTGCGCTTCTCGCGAGGATAGTGAAGGTATGCTCGTCATAAAAAATCCTGCGTCACCCTTATCTGGGCGGCCGCCGGGCAGTATTTCAAGCTTTGATTGCGGTTTTGCGACTGCGGCGCTTCAGCACGCCGCGCCGGCATGCCAAGTGATCAGCGCGCCGAAAGCGGCTTCTTCACCGCCTTGAGCAGCGCGCGCTGTATGACCTCGTTGCCGGCGACGAGCGAACCCGCTTCGAGCATATCCTGGCCGCCATCCATGTCGGAGACGAAGCCACCGGCCTCGCGGATCAGCAGCAGGCCGGCGGCAATGTCCCAGGCCGAAAGGCCGGTTTCCCAAAAGCCGTCCATGCGGCCGGCGGCGACATAAGCGAGATCGAGCGCGGCGGAACCCAGGCGGCGCACGCCCGAGACCTCGGCCATCACATTGCGCAACTCGACGAGGAAATTGCCGTGCTGGCCGCGGCCGAGATGCGGCACGCCGCAGCCGATGACGCAGTCGGTGAGCTTGCTGCGGCCGGCAACGCGCAGCCGGCGATCGTTCATGAAGGCGCCGCCGCCGCGCTCGGCGGTGTAGAGCTCATCCATTGCCGGATTGTAGATGACGGCGGCGACCAACTGGCCCTGTCGCTCCAGCGCGATCGAAATGGAAAAGATCGGAATGCCGTGCAGGAAATTGGTGGTGCCGTCGAGCGGGTCGACGATCCAACGGTGCTGGTCGTCGTCCCCTGCGATCATGCCGCGCTCTTCCATCAGGAAGGCATAGCCCGGCCGTGCCTTCGACAGTTCGGCAAACAGAATGTCCTCGGCCTTGCGGTCGGCTTGGCTGACATAGTCGCCCGGTCCCTTCATCGACACCTGCAGGTTCTGCACCTCGCCGAAGTCGCGCGACAGCGAGCGGCCGGCCTTCATGGCGGCCTGGACCATGACATTGAGAAGTGCGGAGCGTGCCATCGTATCTGTTCCTGCCTACGCGTCAGTCTGCGCGGCGCATGTAGGTGAGTTCGTTGGTGTCGACGACGATGCGTTCGCCAGCGCCGATGAATGGCGGCACCAGCACGCGGATGCCGTTTTCCAGCACCGCCGGCTTGTACGAGGACGCGGCCGTCTGGCCCTTCACCACCGGGTCGGCCTCGGTGATGGTCAGCGTCACCTGGTCGGGCAGCGAAATGCCGATCGGCCTGTCCTCATAGAGCTGGACCGTCACCATCATGCCGTCCTGCAGGAAGGCGGCGCGGTCGCCGACGAAATCCTTCGCCAGCTCGAGCTGCTCGTAGCTCTGCGTGTCCATGAACACCAGTGCGTCGTCCTGGGCGTAGAGGAAGGAAAAATCCTTCAGGTCGAGCCGGATCTGCTCGACGGTCTCGGCCGAGCGGAAGCGCTCGTTGAGCTTGGTGCCGTTGATCAGGTTCTTCAGTTCGACCTGGTTATAGGCACCGCCCTTGCCGGGCTTGACGGTGTTGGTCCTGACCGCCACCCAAAGGCCGCCATCGTGCTCGATGACATAGCCGGGACGGATTTCGTTGCCATTGATCTTGGCCATGATGAGATTGATCCGGGATGCTACCAACGGCTTGGCCGTTGGTATGGGGATGGTCGCTGGACAAGCGATTTCGGGCTCCCAAGACCACAAATCGGCAGGAGAGGCAAGGGGATGCCAGATCGCCCGACAAGGGCTGGTAGCCTCAAACCTGGGCCGCAATGACTCTGCCGACAGCCTCGACGATGGCGTCCGCAGCCTCAGTCAGCCGGTTGAGATGAGGCGAACGAAGTGCGGCGACCTGCAAGGAAAGGTCGACATCTTCCGTGTTGACCAGCATGAGGCCGTCGGGAAGTCCGCGCCTTGCAAGACGCAACGGCACTAGCCCAAGGCCGTGCCCCCGACGGACCCATTCCATCTGCAAGGCCGGATCCTGTATCTCCGCCGCGATCTCGAAATAACGCCTTCCGCCGACCAGAACGGACGTGAGCTTCTGGCGCGCGTCGCAAGGTGCCGGACTAAGCACCCACGGCATGGGTGTCCGGCCACCGTCTTCCGGATCGGCGACGGTGGACGCAGCTATGACGCCAAGACGTTCAGTGCCAAGCGCTTCCGGACCTGGCTTATCCGACGATCGCAGAACAATCGTCACATCGAGCTCGCCGCGTTCGAATTGACCGATTAGTTCGGCGCTCCAGCCCGTCTTGAGCCGTAGCGACACTTTCGGGAACGCCGCCGCGGCGTTGGCGATGGCCCCGGCGATGTCGCGGTCCGAGAGGCCATGGGCGAGACCCAGGCGGAACAGTCCTTCCGGCTCGGTCTTTCCGGCGAAGGATTTCAGCGCTTCTACGGAAGCGATGATATCGCGTCCGCGCGCCAGCACTTCCAGCCCCGTCGGCGTCAGTCGCGGCGGCTTTTGCCGGCGGTCGAGCAGCGTCGTGCCAAGCATGTCCTCCAGCCGCTGGATTTGCCGGGTCACAGCCGGCTGCGTCAGCGGCAGGCGCCGGGCGACCTTCTGGATCGAGCCCTCCTCGGCAAACAGGGCGAGCGTGCGCAATTCCTCAAGCGTAGCTAGAACTATGTTTCGTAAGCATAATCATTGTAAACATTATGAATTTGAAATCCATCGCCTGGCAAGCAATTTTCCTTTCAAACGAAAGGACGACGACAATGAAGGCAATCGAACTGCAGAAGCCGGGCGGCATCGACAATCTCAAGATGGTCGAACGACCAATGCCGGAGCCCGGCCGTCAGGAGATGATCGTCCGCGTCAAGGCGACGGCGCTCAACTATCGCGATGTCGAGATCGCGCGCGGCAGCTATCACACGACATTCCCCTTGCCGCTGGTGCCGCTTTCCGACGGCGTCGGCGAGGTCGTCGCGCTTGGCCCCGAGGTCAGCCGCTTCAAGGTTGGCGACCGGGTCTGCGGCACGTTCTGGCAGCGATGGGTCGGCGGCAGCTTCGCCATGGCCGAACCTTCCTACCAGCGCGGCGGCCCGATCGACGGTTTGCTGAGCGAATTCGCCCGGCTGGACGAACAGGCGGCTGTCATCGCGCCGGCGCATCTCAGCGACGTAGAGGCGGCGACATTGCCTTGCGCCGCCGTCACTGCCTGGCATGCGTTGTTCACCGAGGGCAAGCTCAAGCCAGGCGAAACCGTGCTCAGCCTCGGCACCGGCGGCGTGTCGCTGTTTGCCGTGCAGTTCGCAAGGGCGGCCGGAGCGCGCGTCATTGTTACGTCGAGCAGCGATGAGAAGCTTGCCTGGGCGAAGGGGCTTGGCGCGCATGATGGCGTCAACTACCGCGACGATCCGGATTGGTCGTCGGCCGTGCTGGCGCTGACCGATGGCCGCGGCGCCGATCACATCATCGAAGTCGGTGGTCCCCAAAGTTTCGCGCAGTCGCTCAAGGCGTCGGCGCGCGGCGCCCAGATCAACGTCATCGGTTATCTCGGCGGCAGCGAAGGGGTGATCAATCCGCTCGACATCTTCCGCCGCCAGGTGAAAGCACGCGGCATACCGGTCGGCTCGCGCGAGTCCTTCGAAGCGATGAACCGGGCGCTCGCCGTCCATCGGCTGCGGCCGGTGATCGACCGGGTCTTCCCCTGGGCAGAGGCAGCACAGGCCCTTCGCCATCTCGAACACGGCTCTCCCTTCGGCAAGGTCGTGCTGGATCATACACAGTGACGTTGCGTGTCAGGGCAGGCGGTTGGCCTTCTGCAAGGCTTGCTTTGTCTGGTCGTCGGTCAGCCCTTGCAGGAAATCGTCCATCTCCGGATCGATAAGGCCGGCGCGCCGGGCGACCACATACCAGGCCCCGGCCAGGATCAGGTCGGGGTCGGTGCCGATGCCGCCCATATAGAGCTTTGCCAACCGGTTCTGGGCAGCGACATTGCCGCCTTCAGCTGCCTGCTTCATCCAGTTGAAGCCGGATTTCAGGTCGCGAACACCGCCCCGGCCCTCGATCATCCAGGCGGCAAGATCGATCTGCGCGGTGTCGTAGTTCTGCCTGGCAGCCTGTGCCAGCAAGCTGCGCGCCTTTGCATCGTCCCGCGTCTTGCCGCCGACGCCATTGGCATAGACCTGCGCCATCGCATACTGGGCGTCGGCAAGCCCTGTCGCCGCGGCACGCTCATAATAGGGCACAGCCCGGGCGATGCCGGCATCGCCCGGATCCTGCTGCACGAGCAATTGCGCGAAGTTGAACTGCGCCAGCCGGTTGCCGGCCTCGGCGGCGGCCTGCATCAGCGCATAGGCTCCCTTCTCGTCCTTCTTGACGTAGCGGCCGTCGAGCAGCATCAGCGCATACTGGAACTGCGATTCAGGAATCCCCTGCTCGGCGGCCTGCGCATACCATTTGGCGGCCTCAGCCGGGTTGAGCGGCACGCCCAGCCCGCGCGACAGAATCTCGGCCACGAGCGTTTGCGCCGCCGGGTCGCCATTCTTGGCCCGCACCAACGCCAGATTGTAGGCGGTCTTGTAAAGACCGCGCTGGAAAGCGCCATAGGCGGGGTCCGCCGGCTTGGCGCCGAAACGTTCGGGGTTGATCGCGTCGGCCGACGGCAGCGGCGCGGTTGTCGCCGGCTGCGGCAGCGGGGTGTCGATCGGCTTGTCGATATGGACGCCGGAATCCGTGGCACCGGCTTTTGGGGCACCCGCATCGGGGGCGACCGCATCCGGCACGCTGAGGGCGGGCGCGCTGGTGTCCGGCCTCGGCTGCGGCAGCGGAACGGTCTCCGCCGCGATCGCTGCCCCGCTCATCAAGGCCGCAACGAGAACCGCGAGAGGAAGTCCAGGTCGGCCCACGTCAGCCCTCGAAGCGCGGCGCGGTTTGGTCGAGCAGCGCATTGGCGGCAGCAATCGCCGCCTTCGGATCGGCGCCTTCGGCAAAGACGGCGCTGGACAGCGCCACGAACTCGGCGCCAGTGGCGGCCACCGCTTCTACCGAAGCGATGGCGGAACCGGCCATGACGATGCAAGGGATCTCAATCACGTCCGCCCACCATTGCCCGAGCGACAGGTTGCGCGGATGCGGTTCCGGCTTGTTGTCGTAGTCGAAGCGGCCGAAGAAGATGTAGTCGGGCCTGGTTTCGCCGAGTTCCAGCGCGTCGTCGCGCGTCTTGGCGCCACCGGCGCCGACCATCATCTTGCCCTGGAAGTGTTCGATGGTCTCGGCGAGCGCGTCCTTGGAAACCTCGACATGAATGCCGTCGGCCTGGACACGGCCGGCAATGCGGGTATCGCCGGCGATGATGACGGCGATGCCGGCCGCTTGCGCGGCCGGTACGATCTGTTCTGCGAAGGCCTGGAAGGCAGCCTCGTCCATGCCGTTCTCAGGCAGGATCAGGGAAGCGATATCACCGCCGTCGAAGGCAGCCGCAATGCGCTGCGCCGGAGCGTCCTTGGGTGCGATCAGCACGATGCGGCAGCGGTTGGGGGGTGTTGCGTCGTTCATGGCTTTCGATCCCGGGTTTCGCCTATGCCGGGCGAAGATGGTTGCATTGCGGCATAGAACAAAGCGCCCGCCTTGAACAGGCGGGCGGGGATCGATGAGATGGCTTTGGTTTACGATAGCCCGCAAGAAGACGGTCTGCCGCTCATTTGACGGCTTGCGGGCTTTCGACCGTTGGTTTGGCTTTCCACAAAGTCCAGCCGAGGTTCATGCCGGCGGCGGCGACCAGGATCGCGGCGGCGCCGACGAGCTGGGCCGGATGCAGCCGGTGGCCGAAAGCCATGACATCGACCAGGATCGCCACGACAGGATAGATGAAGCACAGCGACCCCTGCAGATGCGTCGGCAGTTTCTGGATGGCGGCGTACATCAATATGTACACCAGGCCGGTGTGAACGACGCCAAGCGTGGCCAGCATGGCCCAGCTCCAGGCATCGGCGGGCAAATGCGAGAGGTTGGCGAAGGGCGCCAGCATGACGACGCCGACGCAGACCTGGATCAGCGCGATCAGATGCGGCGGGGTGCCCTTGAGCTTCTTGGCGACGATTGCCGCGACAGCCCAGAAGAAGGCCGCTCCGAGCGCCATGACGATGCCGATGACATAATCTGTGCCGGTTATGCCGGAACCGACACCCGCATCGGGCCCTGTCTGCACGATCAGCAGCATGCCGGCGAAGGCGATGCCGAGCCAGGTCAGCTTGGCCAGGGTCAGCCGCTCGCCGAAGAACAGCGCGCCGAAGCCGACCAGCATGAAGGGCTGCGTGTTGTAGACCGCCGTGGCAATCGAGATCGAGGCGCGGGAGAAGGCGCTGAACAGCAACAGCCAGTTGATGACAATGGCCGCGCCGCCAAGAGCGGCGATGGCAACAATGCGCAGCGTCAGCCTGCCGCGCAGCAACCCGAGTGCCGCGCAGGTGATCAGCAGCGCCACCGCGCCGAAGGCGCAGCGCCAGAACACCACGTCCATAACGGGCTGGCCCGACATGACGACAAACCAGCCGATCGTGCCGACGATCGTCATCGCCGCCGTCATCTCGATCGTGCCGCGTACCGTGTTGTCCATGACAATACCTCTATCTGTTGAGGCCATAATCTCATGCCGCCTTGAGGGTTTATATGCCCTATGAAAGGTGATAAGGGCACAACACCTTATTTAATAAGGCGCGCGCTGCCCTTTTGCGAGGAGATGAAAATGCTGGACGAGTTGGACAGAAAGCTTCTCGACATCCTGATCCTGGATTCGCGGACTTCGTTGAAGGATCTGGCGCAGCAGGTCGGGCTGTCGTCGCCGAGCGTCTCGGAACGGCTGCGGCGGCTCGAGGAACGCGGCGTCATCCGCGCCTTCACCATCGAGATCGACCCGGAAGCGCTGGGGTTTCCGTTGCAGGCGATCGTGCGGGTGCGGCCACTGCCGGGCAAGCTGCATATCGTGCAGAAGCTGATCGAGGAGATCCCGGAATTCGGCGAATGCGACAAGGTCACCGGCGACGACTGTTTCGTGGCCCGGCTCTACGTGCGCTCCATCGGCGAGCTCGACAAGCTTCTCGACCGCATCGCCGACAAGGCGGAGACCAGCACCGCCATCATCAAGGCGCAGCCGATCCGGCGCCGTCCGCCGCCACTGAATTAAGCTCCAGCTTGTAGCCGATGTGGCTGGCCTTGAAGCCGAGCCGGTCATAGAAGCGATGCGCGTCCTGGCGGCTCTTGTTGGTGGTCAGCTGGACAATCTTGCAGCCGCGTTCACGGCACTGTTCGATCGCCCATTCCAGCAGACGCTGTCCCAGCCGTTCGCCGCGGCGGTCTGCGACGACGCGCACAGCCTCGATCTGGCCGCGCAAGGCGCCCTGCAGCGACAGCCCGGCGAGATAGCTGATCTGCAACGTGCCGATGACGCGGCCGCTATCCGTCATCACGGCAAGAAACTGGTTGGGGTCGGCGTCGATGGCGGCAAAGGCGTCGCGATAGGCCTTGGCGAGTGGTTCGGTCGCATCCTCGCGGCTGCGGCCAAGCGGATCGTCGGCGAGCATGACTACGATGGCAGACAGGTCGGCCGCTTCGGCGCGGCGGATGTGGGGTTCGCTCATTGTCAAAAACCTGGGGGTCAAAAACCTGGGGCCAAAACCTGATGCAGCGGGGACGGCGCCCTTATGCATCGGCGGCGATCTTGCCGCAAATCCGGAACCGTCGCTTTACGCACAGTTGATCGACCCGGCCCGGCATTTTCCCGGTCGCGGCGCAAGGGTTTCTGGGCTATTGCAGGGCAACCGTCTTCCCTCCAGCCATTTTCAGCTCATGTCAGGTCTGCTCGCCGATCCGTGGTTTTATGCCGCCGCCATTCCGGCGGTGATACTTGTCGGGCTGTCGAAAGGCGGCTTCGGCGGCGCTGTAGGCTTCGTTGGCGTGCCTTTGATGGCGCTGGCCATGCCGCCGGTGCAGGCGGCGGCCATCCTGCTGCCGATCCTGTGCCTGATGGACATCGTTTCGGTGTGGACGTGGTGGGGCGTCTACGACAGAAAGATGCTGGTCGACATGATGCCGGGCGCGGTGATCGGCATTGGGCTCGGCTGGCTGACGGCAGCGCTCGTCACCGAAGAGATGGTGCGGCTGATCGTCGGCGCTGTCGCGCTGATCTTCGTGCTGCGCTGGCTCTATCTCCAGTTCCGCCACGGTTCCGACCATGCGGCGGCGCCCAACCGCATCGCCGCCGCCTTCTGGGGCACCGTCGCCGGCTTCACCAGCTTCGTCGCCCATGTCGGCGGGCCCCCCTTCCAGGTCTATGCGCTGCCGATCCGGCTCGATCCGAAAGTGCTGTCAGGGACATCGGCGATCTTCTTTGCCGCCACCAACGCGCTGAAGCTGATCCCCTACTTCGCGCTTGGCCAGTTCGACACCGCCAACCTGACGGCGTCGGCCGTGCTGATGCCGCTGGCGCCGCTGGCCACCATCGCCGGCGCCTGGCTGGTGCGGCGCATGCGGCCGGAGATTTTTTATCCCTTCACCTACGCGACCGTGGCCGTGGTCGCGGTCAAGCTGCTTTGGGACGGGATCGCCGGCCTGCTCTAAATCCCGCTCAGGCGGCTGCCGGTTTGGTTCGCGGGGCGCTCGCAAAGGTCAGCGATGCACCACCAACGACCACGACCGCCATGGCGCCGAGAGTGGCGATGTCGTGCGCGGTCGGCTTCAGCACCATGTCGGCGACGACGACGATCATGATGACGAAATCGAACTTGACGATCCGTATCATGCGGCGCCCAAACGCTATGGCAGCCGGGGTCATGCCGTCCGCGGCAAGCATTGCGGCAAGCTTTTCGAACGAAGGCTTCAGCACGAGGATACCGGTCAGAAACGCGGCGGCGTAGCCGCAAAGGCCGATGACGACCCAAAGGTCGGAGAAGCCGGTCCATAGCGAAGTCAGCACCAGACCAGAAGCCAGGGTCGCGATAGACGCCGGCACGAACAGACGCAAGCCGAGTTTGTCCGTCGTTCTCAGCATGACCATCAGCGTCTCGTCGTCGCCGGCGCGATCGGCGAGTATCGAAACCAGCAGCATGGCGAAACCGCCGCCGAGCCAGAGGATCGCTGCCATGACATGCAGGAATTTGAAGAGAGAATACCAGTCCATTGCCGCTCCTTGTGCATCGTTCCGGGGGTAAACGCTGCTATCGCGCGTCTGCTTCCGAAGGAGGGCGGATTATCTCCGTACATGTATCCAGAAGATGCCGCGTGGGTGCCGGCTTGTTGCGGTGGCGCCGTCGCCGGATTTTACCGCCAGCCCGCACAATACCCGGCATTTGCCGGATAGACGCCGTGTCGGCATTGGCTGGTTTCGCGGCATGATCCTGAAACCTGCGGGGACTAAGCCGCTCGCGACCGACGCTCCATTTTGGCCGCGCGCGGTCGGACCAAGTCTGCAACAACCAACGAGGGTATCCCATGCAAGGCGTAGCACGAAATTTCTTCACCCTGGCCGTCATCTATTCCCTGTGCGGCATGGCGCTCGGCCTGCATATGGCGATCTCCAATGACCATGGGCAGATGCCGACCCACGCGCACACCATGGTGGCGGGCTGGCTGATGTCGGCGGTGTTTGCCTTCTTCTACCACCTGTTTCCAGCGGTCGGGCAAAAGACGATTGCCGTCGTGCATTTCTGGCTGACGGCAATCTGCGGCATCGCACTGATGATTGGGCTTTACTTTGAACTTGCCGGCCATCCGGAGATCGAGCCGGTGCTGGCTTCCTCCTCGATGGGGTTTTATGCGGCAATGCTGCTGTTCGCCTTCATTTCCTTGCCGGCTGTGTGGAAGAAGGCATGAACAAGCCGACGATCAGGCTTAGGGCACCGTTGTGCTGATACGGCACAGAAGGGCAGCGGTCGATCAAGAAATATCCGCGCCGTTAAGGGTTCATTAAGCTTTACAGGTGTTTACTATGTCCATCCAGTGATCTGGATTCTTACCGAGTGGTTGGAGCCACTTCGTTTGACGCCTCCCTGTTAAACTCCTGAGAGCCGCCTTATCCGCGGCTCTTTTTTTGTCTGCTTTTGGTCCGCTTGGCGCCCCTGCGCAGGCGTTAACCGTTTGTTAAACATGTGCTTGCCTTCGCCGGCGGCGAAGCGCATTTTCAAGCTTCAGTCATCTAGGGTGCCGGCGTGACGGCGAGAAGCCGAATCAGCCGACGGGGCAGTGCAGGGGCGTATCGATGAACGAGCCTTCGAAGGGCATCGCGAAAACCATCAAGCTGGCGGAACGCCGGGTTTTCTCCCAATCCTTCAAACCGCTCTACCAGGAAGGCATGGGCCTGGTCGAACAGGCAGCCGAGTATCTTGACGGCAAGGGCCGGGCCGAGGCCAAGAAGCTGTCCAGGCTGGCGGCGACGCTCTATGCGGCCGAATCGATGCGGCTGACCACAAGGTTGATGCAAGTCGCCTCCTGGCTGCTTTTGCAGCGGGCGGCAAATTCCGGCGAGATGACCCGCGACCAGGTCGCTTCGGAAAAATCCAAGGTGCGTCTCGACACCGCCTCGGCGCATGACGAAGCGGTCGGCTGGGGCGAACTGCCGAAGGATTTCCTCGACCTCGTCACCCGCTCGCTGCGCCTGCAGGCGCTGGTGCGCCGCATGGACGAAGAGATCTATGGCGGCGCGTTTGCCGAGACGCCTGCCGCCGCCCGCCGCGCCAATCCGGTTTCCGACCAGATCACGCTGCTGAACACGGCTTTCGCTCGAGGTTAAACGCCTCCGTTTCCGGTTTGTTCACATTTCGCTGACATCGCTGTGCGCCGGAGGTAGACTTCGCGCATGAGGGAAGCGATTCGCATTATCGGTATCGATCCGGGGCTGAGGCGCACCGGCTGGGGCATCGTCGAGAGCCTCGGCAACTCGCTGCGCTTTATCAGCTCCGGCACTGTACGCTCCGACGACAAGGCGGCGCTGGCGACACGGCTCTGCCAATTGCATGACGGGCTGGCCGAGATCCTGCATGCGGCCATGCCCCAGGAAGCGGCCGTCGAGCAAACCTTCGTCAACAAGGATGCGGTGGCGACACTGAAGCTCGGCCAGGCGCGCGGCATAGCCATGCTGGTGCCGGCGCGCGCCGGCCTTGTTGTGGCCGAATATGCCCCCAATGCCGTCAAAAAGGCGGTGATCGGCGTTGGCCATGGCGACAAGAAGCAGATCCACATGATGGTAAAGGTGCTGTTGCCGAAAGCCGTTTTCGACACCGAACATGCCGCAGACGCGTTGGCTATCGCCATCTGCCACGCGCATCACCGGCAAAGCGTCGCCTACAGGATGGCGCTGGCATGAGGGATCACGCATGATCGGCAAATTGAAAGGCACGCTGGACGAGATCGAGGAGGATTTCTGCCTCGTCGATGTGCACGGCGTCGGCTATGTCGCCTATTGCTCGGCGCGCACGCTGGCCGCGCTGCCTTCGCCCGGCGAGGCGGTGGTGCTGTTCATCGAGACCTATGTGCGCGAGGACATGATCCGGCTCTACGGTTTCCAGTCGGTGCTTGAGCGCGAATGGTTCCGGCTGTTGATGAGCAATGTGCAAGGCGTCGGCGCCAAGGTGGCGCTGGCCATCCTGTCGACGCTGGCGCCGGCAGACCTCGCCAATGCGATCGCGCTGCGCGACATCGCCATGGTCAGCCGCGCGCCCGGCGTCGGCAAGAAGGTGGCCGAGCGCATCGTCACCGAGTTGAAGAACAAGGCGCCGGCCTATGCCGGAACCGCCTCCGGCACCATCGGCCTTAAGCAGGAGCTCGGCGAAGGCGTGGCGCCGGCGCCGATTACCGACGCCGTCTCGGCGCTGGTCAATCTCGGCTATTCGCGCGACACAGCAGCCAATGCTGTCGCGGCGGCGCTGAAGACGGCCGGCGAGGACGCCGATGCCTCGAAGCTCATTCGTTTCGGGCTGAAGGAACTGGCGCGGTGAGTGATTGCTTGTCCGGTCCTTTGCCCTGTGCGAGGAAGGCCGCATGAGCCTTTCACCCCGCCTCATTGCCCCGGAAAAGCGCGGCGAGGATGCTGAGCAGACCTTGCGGCCGCAGACGCTCGCCGATTTCGTCGGCCAGGCCGCAGTGCGGGCCAATCTCAAAGTCTTCATCGAGGCCGCCAAGGGCCGCAGCGAGGCGCTTGACCATGTGCTGTTCGTCGGGCCGCCGGGGCTTGGCAAGACAACGCTGGCGCAGATCATGGCGCGCGAGCTCGGCGTCAATTTCCGCTCGACCTCCGGTCCGGTGATCGCCAAGGCCGGCGATCTCGCCGCACTTCTCACCAATCTGGAAGACCGCGATGTACTGTTCATCGACGAGATCCACCGGCTCAATCCGGCAGTCGAGGAAATCCTCTATCCGGCGATGGAGGATTTCCAGCTCGACCTGATCATCGGCGAAGGTCCGGCGGCACGCTCGGTCAAGATCGATCTTGCCCGCTTCACGCTCGTCGCCGCCACCACCAGGCTCGGCCTTTTGACCAACCCGCTGCGCGACCGTTTCGGCATTCCGGTGCGGCTCAATTTCTATTCTGTCGAGGAACTGGAGCAGATCGTGCGGCGCGGCGCCCGCATCCTGCAAATGCCGCTTGGCGACGATGGCGCGCTGGAGATCGCACGTCGCGCCCGCGGCACGCCGCGCATCGCCGGCCGGCTGCTGCGCCGGGTGCGCGACTTCGCCTCCGTTGCCGGCGACGGTCACGTCGACAAGCAGGTTGCCGACGAAGCCCTGACGCGGCTGGAGGTCGACGCGCTCGGCCTCGACGCGCTCGACCGCCGCTATCTCTCGATGATCGCGCGCAATTTCGGTGGTGGGCCGGTCGGCATCGAAACCATCGCCGCCGGCCTGTCCGAGCCGCGCGACGCCATCGAGGACATTATCGAGCCCTATCTGATCCAGCAGGGTTTCATCCAACGCACGCCACGCGGCCGCGTGCTGACCGCCAACGCCTGGCGCCATCTCGGCCTCGACGCGCCAAAGGATCTGGCACAGCAGCAGATCAACCTGTTCCAGGAAGAGTAACGGACATTTGTTCTTCGGAACGGATTTCTGTGCAGAATCTCCTCAAACCTGCCAGCGTGAAGGCGCATTCCTCGATTGTATCGGGCGTCGCAATGTCGGCGCGAACTGCTCCGATCAAGGTCGGAGCCAGAAAAGTGATCACCAGACGCGGGTTCCTGAAATTCGCCGGAGGTTCGTTCCTCTCGCTGGCTTCGCTCAGTGCCTATGCGGTCGGCATCGAGCCGATGCTGTTGACGCATGTGAAGCGCTACCAGCTGACGCCGCCGCATTGGCCTGCAGATCTCAAGCTGCGCGTCGTAGCACTTGCCGATATTCACGCCTGCCGTCCCTGGATGACGCCTGAGCGGATCGCTTCGCTCGTCGAAGATGCGAACGTGCTGAAGCCCGATCTGATCGTACTGCTCGGCGACTATTTCTCAGGCATGTCCCTGGTGACGAACCGGGTGGAGGCCCATGAATGGGCGCCGGCCTTGTCAGGACTGAAGGCGCCGCTTGGTGTGCTGTCGATCCTCGGCAATCACGACTGGTGGCACGATCCTTTCGCGCAGCAGGCCGGAGCGGGGACTGTGGCGCGCAAGGCATTGGAGGAATCCGGCATCTCGGTTCTGGAGAACGACGCCGTGCGCCTGCAAAAGGATGGATACGGCTTCTGGATCGCCGGGCTCGCCGACCAGCTGGCACTGTTACCGAACAAGGCCGCAGGCCGCGACAGATTTGAAGGCCTGGACGATCTCGACGGCACGCTGGCCAAGATCACCGACCAGGCACCGATCATCCTGCTTGCGCATGAGCCTGACATTTTCCCGAAAGTGCCGTGGCGGGTTTCGCTGACGCTGTCGGGCCACACACATGGCGGGCAGGTCAGGCTGTTCGGCTATTCACCGGTGGTGCCGTCCCGCTTCGGCAACCGCTTTGCCTATGGCCATGTCGTCGAGAATGACCGCAATTTGATCGTGTCAGGCGGACTCGGCTTCAGCATCGCGCCGGTGCGCTTTGGCATGCGGCCGGAGATCCTGCAGATCGACCTCGGTTAGGGCATGCCGGTATTCAGGTGATGCCGGCCTGCAAATGAGGTGTTCCTGCGCTTCCGGTAGTCACGGACCAAAGTCCGCTCCGTTCCGGTTTTCGGACCCCTCATTTTCG
This sequence comes from Mesorhizobium sp. C372A, assembly GCF_030323245.1. Classification (NCBI taxonomy): domain Bacteria; kingdom Pseudomonadati; phylum Pseudomonadota; class Alphaproteobacteria; order Hyphomicrobiales; family Phyllobacteriaceae; genus Mesorhizobium; species Mesorhizobium sp. C372A. Next base: position 2,093,154 of record NZ_CP100475.1, read on the forward strand.
ACTCGGCCTGACCTGAATCTCGACATGCCCTAGGGCTAATGGAGCGAGCGGATCGCATCCATCACGGCGGGTTCGGCCTTTTCGCCGTTGAAAGCGTCGACGATGCCGAAGGCGCCGCCAAAACTCCACACCGACCATGAGAAGCCATGCGCCTCGGCGCGCGCGATCATGTCCTTGACATAGGCCGCGCGGTATTTGGGCGGCATCACATAGGGATTGCCATATTCCTGGCGGATCATGCCGAACTCGCCCAGCGTGATGTTTTCCGGCTTGATGGCGTTGGCCTTCGCCCAGGCCTCGACCTTTTCGAACGGCGCATCCATGACGCCGAGCAGCTTTTCGTCCGTGTCCATGCTGGCGACTTGTTCATCGAGATAGGCGAGCAGGCCGTTCCGTCTGGTCCGTGGCGCCTCGGCTTTTATCTTGGCGCGGATCGCATCCAGCGTCGCATCGAGCTCGGCGCGCGGCACCGCGGTCAGCGGATAGGGCAGGCCGGTAACATAGAGAATGAAATCGCCGGCCCAGGTCGCGCCCTGATGCGTCAGCAGGAACGGGTCGTAGGAGTGGAAGGTCCAGATGATGTTGTCGTCGGGGATCGACTTTGGGTCGATCCTGACCAGCGAAGCCGCACTGGAATAACAGGCGCCGGTCAGGATCAGCGTCAGCCTGGTGGCCGAGGCGCGCGCGGCCGCGAACAGCTTTTGCTGACGCTCCGGCCACAGGCTGGTGCCCTCGCTGTCGCAGTCGACGATAGGCTCGTTCATCGGCTCGAAAGCGACCTGCGCCGGGTCCTCAGTGGCAAGCGTGCGCGCCATTTTGCGGACGACCTCGACATAGGCCTCGAAGGTTGCGGGATCGTCCATCACCTGGCCCATGCCGATCTCGCGGCCGCCGCCGGCCGGGATCAGGTGCATGTCGACGATCACTTTCAGACCGGCCCGGTTGATCATGCGCGCCGAGTCTCGCACGCTGGCATAGAGGTCGTCGCGCAGCGCCAGCGTCTGGTCCGACATAAACGGCGAGGGGTCGACCGGCATGCGCAGAAAGTCGAAACCGGCGGCCTTCAGCGCCTTGAGGTCACCCTCGTCGAGGAACTTGCGCCATTCCGGATAGGGCAGGATGGCTTGTCGGTCGTTCCATTTGTCTTCCCCGACCCAGGTCGTCCACTGGTCGAGGTTGAGGCCGCGCTTCATCGAAAAGGTCGCGGCCTGACCGGGAAGCGCAGACGCCGCCAGCACCAGCAGCGCTGCCATCAAGGTCTTGATCATCGCCGTCAACAGTGCCATCCGGTTTGCTGCGCTGGTGATTTTGGCAAGACAGGTGCCCCGCCGGGGGCAAAAAGGAAAGCGCGATGGACGATCATGGTGAATCGGCGGCGCTTGCTGCCGGGCTTTCCGGAGCCTTGACGGAATTCGGCCATCGGCTGATGGCGCGAGTCTATTATGCCGACACCGATTTTTCCGGCGTCGTCTACCATGCGCGCTATCTCGAATTCTTCGAGCGCGGGCGCTCGGACTATCTCAGGCTGGCGGGCGTCCACCACACAGAACTTCACGAAGGCAAGCACGGCGAACGGATCGTCTGGGTGGTGCGGCGCATGGAGATCGACTTCCGCTCGCCTGCCCGCATGGACGACATCCTGACCATCGACACATCAACGCAGGATATTTCCGGCGCCCGCATCGTCATGGCGCAGCAATTGAAACGCGGGACAGAGGTTCTGGTCGAAGCAAAGGTCGAGGCGGCGATCATTGGCGAGAACGGCCGGCCGAAGCGCTTTCCGAAAGAATGGATCGCGGCCTTTCTACCAGGAGCAAGCTGATATCCAGGCCTGCCGGCCGGCAACGGGCGGCCAATCGGCAGCGCATTCGATTGTGGATGGATGGTCCGCGTCGTCCCTTGGCGCGGCAATGCGCCGCGCCATATTTCCTAACCCATCCTTAACCATAACGGTTCATGAAGAGATCGTTGAAGATTGGAAGAATCCGCGCGCCTTCCTTTCACCAATATTTGCCCTGAAAAGGCCGCCAACGGTGCATTTTGGGGTTAATCCGGAAGCCAAGCGCGAACGGACCACAAGGGATGCCCATGGGCCAGCCGCCAGCGATGCCCGGAAAATCTTAAGGACTGAAGCATGGAAACTACCGCACTCGCCGATCCGGCAGCGCAATTGTCGATTTGGGCGCTGTTCACACAGGCCAGCTGGGTGGTCAAGCTGGTCATGATCGGTCTGCTCTGCGCCTCGGTCTGGACCTGGGCGATCATCGTCGACAAGCTGGTCAGCTATGCCCGCATGCGTCTGTCGCTCAATCGCTTCGAACAGGTGTTCTGGTCGGGGCAGTCGCTGGAAGAGCTCTATCGCACGCTTGCCGACCGCAAGACCACGGGCATGGGTGCGATCTTCGTCGCCGCCATGCGCGAATGGAAGAAGAGCTTCGAGAAGGGGGCCAAATCGCCGCTCGGCCTGCAGACCCGCATCGACAAGGCGATGGACCTGGCGTTGACGCGCGAGATGGAGAAGCTGGAGGGCCGTCTCGGCTTTCTCGCCACCACCGGTTCGGCTGCACCCTTCATCGGCCTGTTCGGCACCGTCATCGGCATCATGACCTCGTTCCAGGCGATTGCCGGTTCGAAGAACACCAGTCTCGCGGTTGTTGCACCCGGCATTGCCGAAGCGCTGCTGGCGACGGCCATCGGTCTTCTCGCCGCCATACCGGCGGTTATCGCCTACAACAAGCTGTCATCCGACGCGAACAAGATCGCGGTGCGGATGGAAGGGTTCTCGGATGAGTTCTCCGCCATACTCTCGCGCCAAATCGATGAAAAAGTAGCGCCTAAGGGCTGAGGTAAGAAGATGGGTATGTCGGTTGGCATGGCAGGACGCGGCGGGCGCGGACACAGGCGGCGCGGCCGCCACCATGCATTGATGTCGGAAATCAACGTCACGCCGATGGTCGACGTGATGCTGGTGCTCTTGATTATCTTCATGGTCGCCGCACCTATGTTGACGGTCGGAGTGCCGGTCGACCTGCCGGAGACGAAGGCCAAGGCTATGAACGCCGACACCCAGCCGATCACCGTTTCGATCGACGCGGCCGGCAAGATTTTCCTGCAGGAGACCGAAATCCCAAGGGAAGAGCTGGTCGCCAAACTGCAGGCGATTTCCAAGACCGGCTACGAAGAGCGCATCTTCATCCGCGGCGACAAGGCGACTAACTATGGCGCCGCGATGGAGGTCATGGCCCTCATCCAGGCCGCCGGCTACAAGAATATCGGCCTGATTTCACTGCAGCAACAGGATCAGTAGACGCACGATGAAGACCGGCCTCACCACATCGGTGATACTGCATACGGTGGCACTGGCTTTCGGCCTGTTCACCCTGTCGGCGCCGGCCGCGCTGCCGTCCACGGATGTCGAGTCGATAGCGGTCGACATCGTTCCCATGGAAGCCATTGCGCAGACGCTGCAGGGCGACAAGAAGGCGGTAATGCACGAAAAGCCGGCGCCGATGCCGACCAAGCGTCCCGACATCGTGCCAGATGCACAGAAAATCGGCGAGAACAGCGTTGATACCGACAAGCCGGTGACGGACGATCCCAAGCCGAAGCCGGTGGAGAAAACAGCGACGGCTGCTCCGGCGCCGACGCCGACCGAAAAGCCGAAGACCGAGGACACGCCGAAGCCAAAGGAAGCGCCGAAGCCGACACCTGCGACGGAGGTGGCGCCGGAGCCGCAGCCGAAGGAAGAGGTCAAGCCCGAGCCGGTGAAGCAGGTTGAACCGAAGCCGACCCCGGTGAAGGAGCCTGCACCAACACCGCAGCCGGACACGACCGCCGCCATAGAGCCGAAGCCACGCGTGAAGCCCGATGCGGTCGCCGAAGCCATATCGGATCAGCAGCCTCTGGAAGAAGCGCAGCTTCCGACTTCCGCTCCTGCTCCCGAAGCACGGCCGAAGCCGCAGCCGGCGCAGGCCGAAAGCGCGAAGGCTCCGGACCGCAAGGACACCGACAAGCCGGTCAAGGAAGCCTCGTCGAAGCCGAAGTCGGATGACAAGCAGTTCAATGAGGCTGACATCAAGGCTTTGCTCGACAAGCAGAAGCCATCCGGCGGCGGCGCCAAGCGCTCGACCCAGCAGGCATCGCTAGGCGGCGACAAGGATCAAGGCCAGAAGCTGTCGAAGTCCGAGCAAGGGGCATTGGAAGAACAGCTCGGTGGCTGCTGGACCCTCCCGGTTGGGCTTGAGGGTTCTGAGGATTTCACCGTGGTGATCCGTTTCAGCCTGGATGCCTCCGGCAAGCTGGAGGGCCGTCCGACCGTCGAGAAGTCCAGCGGCAACCCCCAATTCGACAGCAGCGCGGTTCGCGCTGTGCAGAAATGCGATGTCGCCGGCCTGCAGGTGCCCGCCGGAAAGCATGACATTTGGTCCGACGTTCGCGTCAACTTCGATCCCAGAGCGATGCTTGGCCTGTAGCCTGAGCACCCAGAAATCAGCAAGAGAAGCGAGAAGACATGAAATCCATCCTCAAGCCGCTCCTGATGGTCGCCGCGATGGCGATGGGCATGAACGCCGTGGTCACCTTGCCTGCTCGAGCAACCCTCGAGCTCAACGTCAACAAAGGCAATGTCGAACCGATGCCGATCGCCATCCCAGATTTCCAGGGAGGGCTCGGCGCGCAGATTTCCGAGATCGTCACCGCCGACCTGAAGCGCTCCGGTCTCTTCGCACCGATAGACAAGAACGCCTTCATCGAGAAGATCGCCAATCCGGATGCGCAGCCCCGTTTCGACGACTGGAAGGTGATCAATGCGCAGGCGCTGGTCACCGGCAGCGTGAGCAAGGAGGCGGACGGCCGAATCCGCGCCCAGTACCGACTATGGGATATTTTTGGCAACCAGCAGATAGCCGGGGAGCAGTTTTTCGCCAACGACGCAAATCAACGCCGTGTCGCCCACATCATCGCCGATGCGATCTATGAGAAGCTCACCGGCGAGAAGGGCTATTTCGACACACGCGTCGTCTTCATCGACGAATCCGGCGCCAAGAATGCGCGCAAGAAGCGGCTCGCCATCATGGACCAGGACGGCGCCAATGTGCGCTATCTCTCCGATGGCCGCTCGATCGTGCTGACGCCGCGTTTCTCGCCGAATCGGCAGGAAATCACTTACATGTCGTATGAAAGCGGCCAGCCGCGGGTCTATCTGCTGCAGATCGAGACCGGACAGCGCGAACTGGTCGGCAACTTTCCCGGCATGACCTTTGCGCCGCGCTTCTCGCCCGACGGCCAGAAGGTGATCATGAGCCTGCTGCGCGATGACGGCAATTCCAACATCTTCGCCATGGACCTGCGAAGCCGCTCGACCACCCGGCTGACCAACTCGACCGCCATCGACACCTCGCCCTCTTATTCGCCCGACGGCAGCAAGGTGGTATTCACTTCCGATCGTGGCGGCCGTGCGCAGATTTATGTGATGGGCGCCGACGGCTCGGGCCAGACCCGCATTTCGTTCGGCGACGGCGTCTATTCGACGCCGGTGTGGTCGCCGCGCGGCGACCTCGTCGCCTTCACCAAGCAGACCGGCGGCGAATTCCAGATCGGCGTCATGAAGACCGACGGTTCGGGCGAGCGCATCCTCTCCTCGGGCTTCCAGCAGGAGGGACCGACCTGGGCGCCCAACGGCCGCGTGCTGATGTTCTTCCGCGACTCCGCCGGCGGCCCAAAACTGGTTTCCGTCGATCTCACCGGCCGCAACGAACAGTCGATCCCGACCGCGAATTTCGCGTCGGATCCCGCCTGGTCGCCGCTGCTGGAGTAGGTTCGGCCGAATTGCCACACCTGCTAAAAAGGGGCCCGTTTGGCCCCTTTTCCATTCATTAGTCGCGTTTCGGCCGCATTTCCGCCTAGGGTCCGCGCCAACTGTGACCGTGGATTTGAAGGTCGTGGACGGACGATCGAAACCAAACATTAACCGTATTTCTTGAATGCCGGTTAACCCAAACGTGGTTACTGGGTGATCAACGAAATCACTCGAAATACGATCACTCGAATACGAAGGAGAGGCGGCATGGGCCGTATCGCAGCACTTACCAGAAACCCGGCGATGATCGCCCTGATCGCAATGCTCGCCATCACCGGTTGCGCCTCGAAGAAAACCCCGAACAGCGCTGAAGAGCTCGGCCTCAACGGCGCGGGTGCGGCAACGCCCGGCTCGGCGAAGGACTTCACAGTCAACATTGGCGACCGCATCTTCTTCGACACGGACTCGACCGCGATCCGCGCCGATGCGCAGACGACGCTGTCGCGGCAGGCACAGTGGCTCAACCAGTACAAGCAGTACGCCATCGTCGTCGAAGGCCATGCTGACGAACGCGGCACACGTGAATACAATCTGGCTCTCGGCGCCCGCCGCGCCGCCGCCACTCGCGACTTCCTGGTCGCCAGGGGCGTCTCGGCGAGCCGATTGAAGACGATTTCCTACGGCAAGGAACGTCCGGTCGCGGTCTGCGACGACATCTCCTGCTGGTCGCAGAATCGCCGCGCGGTCACCACGCTCTCCGGCGCCGGCTCCTGATAGGCAAGACGGCGGCGCCTTAGTCGCATAATTGCAACACTTCCATGCGAAAGGCGGCCTTGTGGCCGCCTTTTTCAGTTTCGGTCCCGGAAACAAACCCGGAAACAAAATTTGGCCGAAGTCTCGCCTCCTGCTAAGAGCCGAGGGCGTCGTGCCGGTCCCACTGTGATCGGAAGGCGCGAACAGGCTCACGATATTCACGGCGAGAGGCACATGCATTTCAGATCGGTCTTGAGCGGCACGCTTGCGCTGCTGCTCGTATCAGGCTTCGCGGCTTCTGCGAGCGGCACCGGACAACCCGCGGATAGCGGCTTTTCCTTCCATCTGCCGACGCTCGGCATTTTCGGCAAGAAGGAGAAGCCGGAGCAGCAACAGATCGCGCAGCAGCAGGACGGCACCGCCGCCGCGGGGCTGGAAGATCAGCTCCGGCAGATGAACGGCAAGCTCGAGGAACTCAACTTCCAGATCCTGCAGATGCAGGAGCAGATGCGCAAGCAGCAGGAAGACAACGAGTTCCGCTTCCAGCAGTTGGAAGGCGGCTCCAGCGGGCAGCCGCCGGCCCAGAAGAAATCGGAGGCCGCGCCGCAGGACGGTGGCGCGGGCACCGGCGTCGCCGAGGCCCCGGCAGACCAGGCGCCGGCCGGTGCCGGCGCGCAGTCGGATGGCGGCCAGAGCGTCGGCGAGGTCATCGTCGAATCGCAGACCGGCGATCCCGGCAAGGTGATCAACGGCACGCCGCCCAAGACCTTCGGCACCATTACCGTCGACAAGAACGGCAATGTAATCGACGCCGGCGGCAACACGCAGGCAGCGGCGCCGGCGGAAGGTGCGGCTCCCGCCGCCGAGGCGCCGGCTGCCGGGGCTAAGACCGGCAAGTCGGACGGCACGGTGGTGGCGGCGCTGCCTGCCACCAACAACCCGGAAGAGATCTACCGCAACTCCTACCAGTTCATCCTGTCGGGCGACTACAGCACCGCCGAGCAGGGTTTTCGCGACCACATCGCCCGGTTCCCGAAGGACGCCAAGGCGGCGGACGCGCATTACTGGCTTGGCGAATCGCTGCTTGGCCAGCAGAAGTATCATGACGCTGCCGAGGTTTTCCTCTCCGCCAGCAAGGACTATCCGAAGGCCAAGAAGGCGCCTGACATGCTCCTGAAGCTTGGCGTGTCGCTGGTCGGCCTCAAGCAGAAGGATGTCGCCTGCGCCACCTTCGGCGAGATCGGCAAGCGCTATCCCGATATTTCGGCCGCGCTCAAGGAACGCGTCAAGCAGGAGAGGGCGCTGGCGGCGTGCTAGTCTTTGCCGTGTTGTCCCAGAACCGGGACCACTTTTGCGCGACATGCATTGATGCTCGATACCGAGCCTGACCTTTCGAATTTTTCGCAGATCGACTTTACCAACGGCGCGCTTGCGGCCGTGTCCGGCGGCAGCGACTCGACCGCCCTCCTTCTTCTCCTCAAGGCTCACCTCGACCGCAGCGCCCCGACAGCCCGGCTGCTGGCGGTGACGATCGACCACGGCCTGCGTCCGGAAGCAGCAGCCGAAGCGCGCAGCGTGGCAAAGCTTTGTGCCGAGCGCGGCATCGCGCACCGGACGCTCAACTGGTCCGGCGCCAAGCCGTCGGCCGGCCTGCCCGCGGCGGCGCGCGAGGCGCGCTACCGGTTGCTGGCCGAGGCAGCGCAGGCGCAAGGCATTGGTGTGATCGTGACCGGCCACACCGCCGACGACCAGGCCGAGACCGTCCTGATGCGAGCCGCGCGGAATGACGGGCGAGAGCTTGCAGGCCGAGGTCTCGCCGGCATGGCGCCTGCCACCCTCTATGACTGGCGGATCTGGATCGCGCGGCCGCTGCTCGGCGCTCGGCGCGCGGCGTTGCGCGCCTTCCTGCAGCGCGAACATGTCGGCTGGGTCGAGGATCCGACCAACATCGACACGAATTTCGAACGCCCGCGCATCCGCGCCGTGCTCGGCGAAGACCGGAGCGGGCAGCGTTTTGCCGAAGCGATCGGCCTGGCCAGGCGGGCCGCCGGCGAGCGCGAACAACTCGGTCGCCGCGCCGCCGCCCTGATCGGTGAATTTGCCAGCCGGCCGGCGAGGGGTCTCATCCGTCTCGATCCCGGTCTTGCCGAAGCTGACGACACGCGAGCCTCGGTCTATGCGCTGCGTGTCCTGCTGGCGGCGACGGGCGGCACCGCCTTGTTGCCGGACCAGGCGCGCGGCGAAGCGCTGTTCGAGCAAATGCGGGCCGGTCGGCTTTGCGCCACATTGTCGCGGGCGGTCGTCGATATCAGGCGAAACGGCATCTTCCTGCGCCGTGAATCGCGCGACCTGCCGCGTTCCGCGCCGATAGCTGGCACTCTGCTTTGGGACGGTCGCCGGCGGATCACGCCAGACATCGAAGCCGGGGCGATCACATTGGGCGACAGTCCGGGTGCATGGTTGATCGCGCCGCTTGGCGCCGCTGCCGCCGCCAGAACGCCGATTGCCGGGGATGGCGCGCCGCCAAGCCTTGTGCGCGCCGCCCTGGCTGCGGAACCGGCGCTATGGCGCGGCGGCGAATGCCTTGGTTTTGCAGGGGATGTAGCGGCGGCGGCGGCAATCGCCGTCAGTCCCGCCGTTGCGCCCTTTGCCCGTTTTCTGCCGTGCTTCGATCTGGTGTTGGCGCAGGCCGTGGCCGAGTTGATCGGCGCACCGCCTGTCCCGGCTTGCCCTTTGGCCGCCACAGTGCCGGTTGATCATGGCGCGAAAGCTTAACCCAGACGTGCTGTTATGCTTGGCAAGGGGGGGCGCTCTCCCTATGTTAGGCGCAAGTTTCCTCTCATGACGCGTGTCCCAGCGGGCACCAACGGGACAATTGATGAATCCGAATTATCGCAATCTCGCGCTCTGGGCGATCATAGCGGTCCTGCTCATTGCTCTCTTCAATCTGTTCCAGACGCCGCAGACTCGCGGGGCCTCGACCGACGTTCCCTATTCGCAGTTCCTGCAAGAGGTCGCGGCCGGCCGGGTCAAGACGGTGGTCATCGCCGGCGCCCGCATCACGGGCACCTACGCCGACAACGCCAATGGCTTCCAGACCTATTCGCCTGGCGATCCGCAGCTGGTCTCGCGGCTGCAGGACAAGAACGTCACCATCAATGCGCGGCCTGAGTCGGACGGTTCCAACTCGCTGTTCAGCTATCTGATCTCCTACCTGCCGATGATCCTGATCCTTGGCGTGTGGATATTCTTCATGCGCCAGATGCAGTCCGGCTCCGGCCGCGCCATGGGTTTCGGCAAGTCGAAGGCCAAGCTTCTCACTGAGGCGCATGGCCGCGTCACCTTCCAGGATGTCGCCGGCGTCGACGAGGCCAAGGAAGATCTGGAAGAGATCGTCGAGTTCCTGCGCGATCCGCAGAAGTTCCAGCGCCTCGGCGGCAAGATCCCGCGCGGCGTGCTTCTGGTCGGACCTCCCGGCACCGGCAAGACGCTGCTCGCCCGCTCCGTCGCCGGCGAAGCGAATGTGCCGTTCTTCACCATTTCGGGTTCCGACTTCGTCGAGATGTTCGTCGGCGTCGGCGCAAGCCGTGTGCGCGACATGTTCGACCAGGCCAAGAAGAATGCTCCCTGCATCATCTTCATCGACGAAATCGACGCTGTCGGCCGCCATCGCGGCGCCGGCCTCGGCGGTGGCAATGATGAGCGCGAACAGACGCTGAACCAGTTGCTGGTCGAGATGGACGGATTCGAGTCCAACGAGAGCATCATCCTGATCGCCGCCACCAACCGGCCCGACGTGCTCGACCCGGCGCTGCTGCGTCCGGGTCGCTTCGACCGCCAGGTGGTGGTGCCGAACCCCGACATCGTCGGCCGCGAGAAGATCCTCAAGGTGCATGTGCGCAACGTGCCGCTGGCACCGAATGTCGACCTCAAGGTGATCGCACGCGGCACGCCGGGCTTCTCGGGCGCCGACCTGATGAACCTTGTCAATGAATCCGCTCTGATGGCGGCGCGCCGCAACAAACGCCTTGTCACCATGGCGGAGTTCGAGGACGCCAAGGACAAGATCATGATGGGCGCCGAGCGCCGCTCGTCGGCCATGACCCAGGCCGAAAAGGAACTCACGGCCTATCACGAGGCCGGCCACGCCATCCTGGCGCTCAACGTGCCGTCGGCCGATCCGCTGCACAAGGCGACCATCATCCCGCGCGGTCGCGCGCTCGGCATGGTCATGCAACTGCCGGAAGGCGACCGCTATTCGATGAGCTACAAATACATGATCTCGCGGCTTGCCATCATGATGGGCGGCCGCGTCGCAGAGGAGTTCAAGTTCGGCAAGGAGAACATCACCTCCGGCGCGTCCTCGGACATCGAGCAGGCGACAAAGCTGGCGCGCGCCATGGTCACGCGCTGGGGCTTCTCCGACAAGCTCGGCCATGTCGCCTATGGCGACAACCAGGAAGAGGTTTTCCTCGGCCATTCGGTGGCGCGCACGCAGAACGTCTCGGAAGAGACCGCGCAGATCATCGACGCCGAAGTGCGCCGGCTGATCGACGAGGCCTATGTCACGGCCAAGTCCATTCTGACCAAGAAGAAGAAGGAATGGATCGCTCTGGCGCAGGGCCTGCTCGAATACGAGACGCTTTCGGGCGAAGAGATCAAGCAGCTGATCGCCGGGCAGAAGCCCGCGCGAGATTTGGGGGATGACACCCCCACAAGCCGCGGCTCGGCTGTGCCGAAGTCCGGCCGCCGCAAGAAGGGTCCCGAGCCCGAAGGCGGCATGGAGCCTCAGCCGTCGAGCTGAGCTGACATCACTTGATGCAAGAAAACGCCGCGGCTCAATCCGCGGCGTTTTGCTATTCAGGGTCTCTCAAATAGCATGCGGGACGGATGCATTTGCTTTGCCGGGGCGCACACCGTCAGTCCGGCCAGCATGTTGCTTGCCCCATCTGGCCAGCGGGATCAGGGCATTGTCCAGCTCGATGCCGAATTCGGTAATCGAGTATTCGACCCTCGGCGGCACCTCGGGAAAGATTTCGCGATGGACGATGCCGTCGGCCTCCATTTCGCGCAGCTGTTGGATCAGCATCTTTTCGCTGATGTCAGGCACCAGCCGCTTCAGCTCACCGAATCGTGCCGGCGCCTTGTGAATCTGCCAGAGCAGTAGCGCCTTCCATTTGCCGCTGATGACCTCCAGCGCCGGCCCCAATCCGCAACTATCTGGCTGTTTCTTTCCCATGTTTCATCCAATTCTGAGCAATCGGTGGGTAGCTTACATTTTTGTCGGTACTTGAGAAAAACCAAGCCGGTCCATAGCTTCAAACCAGCTCGCCGGCATCGGCGAACACCACAACATCATATCGGTACCTCGCTTCGACCTGCAAAGGCCGTCGGCGGCCGGATTTTGTCAAAAAGGGATGGATCATGACACGATACGCAAACAAGAAGGCCGTTGTCATCGGCGGGACGCACGGCATGGGGCTCGCCGTTGCCGAAGCCCTGATCGAAAGCGGCGCCGAGGTCCTGGTCACCGGCCGCGACCAGCGCAACATCGAGGCCGCGCGAGTCAAGCTGTTTTCGCGAGCTCATGTCGTGCGGTCCGATATCTCAGACATGGCCGATATCGTCACGCTCGGTGCCGAAGTGGGGCAGAAGCTTGGCCAGATCGACTTCCTTCACGTCAATGCCGGGGTGGCCAATCTCGAACCCGTCGAGCGGGTCACCGAGGACAGTTACGATCGCACCTTCGACATCAACACCAAAGGCGCTTTCTTCACCGCGCAGCGCCTGCTGCCCCTCATCAGGGATGGTGGCGCCATAGTCTTCACCTCGTCGATCGCCGACGAATCCGGCACTGGCGGCATGAGCGTCTATTCCGGATCGAAGGCGGCACTGCGCGCCTTCGCCAAGGTCCTGGCCGCCGAGCTTCTGCCGCGCCGGATCCGCGTGAATGTGGTCAGCCCTGGTTTCATCGATACGCCGACGATGGGTGTGGCCGACGCGTCGGCCGAGGAGCGGGCCGCCTTCATGGCGATCGGCGACGCGGTCACGCCGATGAGGCGCCACGGCACGATGGAGGAGGTGGCGCGCGCAGTGCTGTTCCTGGCGTTCGACGCGACCTTCACCACGGGCGCGCGGCTGACCGTGGACGGTGGCCTTGGCCAGGACCTGAGCCCGACACCGGCGTAACCGCGCAACCAAACCAAGGAGAAGCAGAATGAGCGACATAACAGTGATCGGTCTCGGCGCCATGGGCACGGCGCTTGCCGAAGCCTTTCTGAACCAGGGACATGCGGTGACGGTGTGGAACCGTTCTCCGGCAAGGGCTGAGGCTTTGGCAGCCAAGGGCGCCATTGTGGCCAAGAGTGTCGAGGAAGCCGTCAGATCGAGTCCACTGATCGTGGCGTGCCTGCTTGTCTATGACACCGTTCGTGAGGTGCTCGGCCCAAGCCGAGAGGCGCTGTCGGGCCGCACATTGGTCAATCTCACCAACGGCACGCCCGAGCAGGCGCGGGCGATGTCGGGCTGGGCGGTGAGCCAAGGCGCCAGCTATATCGACGGCGGCATCATGGCGGTGCCGCCGATGATCGGCGGGCCGCACGCACTGATTCTCTACAGCGGTTCGCGCCAGGCGTTCGATGCCTGTTCGGGGCAGCTCGGAGCGCTCGGCACCAGCAAATTCCTCGGTGAGGATGCTGGCCTCGCGCCGCTCTATGATATCTCGCTTCTGACCGGCATGTACGGCATGTTCGCGGGCGTTCTGCAGGCGTTGGCATTGACGGGCGCAGCAGGAATCCCGGCCGGCGAGTTCATGCCGCTGCTGGCCTCCTGGCTTCAGTCGATGCAAGGCCTGCTGCCGAAGTGGGCCGAACAGATCGACAGTGGCGATCACACCAGCAATGTCGTTTCCAATCTGGGCATGCAGGCTGATGCCTACTCAATCTCATCGATGCCAGCAGGTCGGCTGATGTCAGCACCGAACTCGTCCTGCCGATGCAAAGCCTGATGAAGCGCGGGGTGGCTGCCGGCCAGGCCAATGCCGATCTTACAAGCCTGGTCGCACTGCTCCAGCTCTCGAAACAAGGCGCTTGACGGGGCAAGACCCGAGAGAAGGCCCGCCAACCTTGCGGTTGGGGGCCTTCGATCTTCAAACGCTGCTGGTCGATCAGCTCTTCAGCTTGGCGTTGCAGAGGCTGTAATAGCCGCCGCCCTTCTGGATCCAGCGAAGGCCGTTCAACGTACCCGCGTCCTTGTTGCCGTGGTAGCCCTGCAGGCAGGTCTTCATCCGCGCCTTCGAGGGCTTCTCGGTCTTGAATTCGGCGGCGAGGGTGGTCGGGAATGTCACGCCCGTCGGCGCTACAGCGGGGGCGATCCCCGCGCTGGCTTCCTTCTCCGGCTGCGGCTGGGTTTTGACCGCATCCGTACTGGCACTCTCCGCAGCTGACGTCGCGCATTTCTCGGTGCGGAAAGCGGTCCAATCCATGCCGTTCAGAGTGCCGCCTTCCTTGGCTGTGCGATAGGCCTCGCCGCATTCCTTCATCGTCAGTGCGCTTGCAGGGGCGACGCTCCAAGCAATCCATACCGTCACAGCGAATGCCGCCAATTTCAATCTGGACATAAGACCCTCCTGGTTGACAAAAGTTCGATGTCCTTTTGTATACTATTTGTTCTACATATGTTCAATTGGAATCTTGCGAACCACCGATATGTCTGGCGGTGGGCAGTGTGGGCGATAGATGATGCCGACAGCTTCCGCGGTATGTAGACGCGAGCAACTCCGGGTGTGTTCGAGCGCAACAAAAAGGCCCGCGCATGCTGCGATGCGCGGGCCTCTGTCTGGAGAATATGGCTACGCGATCAGCTCTTCAGCTTGGCATTGCAGAGGCTGTAGAAGCCGCCGCCCTTCTGGATCCAGCGCAGGCCATTCAGCGTGTTGGCATCCTTATTGGCGTAGTAGAGTTCGAGGCAGGTGTGCATGCGGCCCTTGGCCGGCGTCTCGCCGGCGTATTTCTTCGAGATCGCGGCCGGGAACTTCACGCCCTTGGGAGCGGTGACCGAGGGCTTCTCGGGCTCGCTGGTATAGGTCGCCTCGCTCGGAGCGGGCACGGTGTCGTCGTCATCTGCGCCTGCGCCGCATTCGGCCTTGCGGAAGTCGTTCCACTTCTTGCCGCCCAGAGTATTGGCAGACTTGGCAGCCTGGTACTTGGCGCTGCAATCGGCCATGCTCAGGCCCTTGCCGCTGCTGTCGGCAGCTGCCTTGGTGGTTGCCTTGGCGGGTGCTGCCGCGGCCGAGGCCCCGGCGGCGCATTCGGTCTTGCGGAAGTCGTTCCACTTTGCGCCATTGAGCGTACCGGCGGCCTTTGCCGCCTGGTACTTGGTGCTGCATTCCTTGGCCGTCAGGCCCTTGGCGCCATCGTCGGTTGTGGCTGCGGCCTTGGTCGTGGCCTTGGCGGGTTCTGCCGCGGCGGATGCGCCGGCGGCGCATTCGGTCTTGCGGAAGTCGTTCCACTTTGCGCCATTGAGCGTACCGGCGGCCTTGGCAGCCTGGTATTTAGCGCTGCATTCCTTGGCCGTCAGACCCTTGGCGCCGTCATCAGCAGCGGCGGCGGCCTTGGTCGTGTCCGTCTTGGCCGCAGCGGCCTTCTTGGCCGCCGGCTTTGCGGTCTCGGTGGTGGCCGCCGCGTCGGTGCCGCACTCGGCCTTCCGATACTGATTCCAGGTCTGCCCGTTCAGCGTGCCGGCGTCCTTGGCGGCATTATACTTGGTACTACACTGGGCCATGGTCAGCGCGCTGGCGGGCGCCGCCATGAACAAGGTTGCGACGGCAAGACCCGTCAAAGTTGCAAGTCGGTGGATGAGCATGGCGTTCTCCCGTTGCTGCGCCCATAGGTTGTACCTGTGTCAATCAATAGCTCTCAACGCTAGGCTGCGCCAGATGCTAAACGGCGTTCTCCCGATAAGGTGATGGACCCTTGCGATCTGCCGCTCCAACAGTCCGGCTTACCGGCCCAATCTGCGCAGTGTGGCCCAGTGTGAATGCTATATTGCGGCAACACCGTGTCATGATACGCTGCCAACGCTCCGAACAGCCTGCTACAATGATTTTCTAAGAATTGGTAATATACAATCACACAATGTGATAGTCGGGCTCGGACCAATTGTGGCATTACGAGCCGGCTGAAAACCGACGGGGATTCTGGCAAGCATGGCAGGACGTTATTTTGGCACCGACGGCATTCGCGGGCGCGCCAACAAGTTTCCGATGACGGCTGAGATCGCGATGCGGGTCGGCATGGCCGCCGGCCTGTCGTTCCAGCGCGGCAGCCATCGCCACCGCGTCGTGCTCGGCAAGGACACCAGGCTGTCCGGCTACATGATCGAAAACGCCATGGTGTCCGGCCTGTGCGCGGCCGGCATGGATGTGTTCCTGCTCGGCCCGATCCCGACACCGGCGGTCGCCATGCTGGTGCGCTCGCTGCGCGCCGATATCGGCGTCATGATCTCGGCCTCGCACAACCCTTATTACGACAACGGCATCAAGCTGTTCGGTCCCGATGGCTACAAGCTCTCCGACGAGATCGAGGAGCGCATCGAGAGCATGCTCGACAAGGATATCGAACTGGCGCTCGCCGATTCCGACGGGCTCGGCCGCGCCAAGCGCGTCGACGGCGTGCATGACCGCTACATCGAATTCGCCAAGCGCACGCTGCCGCGCTCGATGTCGCTGTCGGGTCTCAGGATCGTCGTCGATTGCGCCAATGGCGCAGCCTACAAGGTGGCGCCCGCCGCACTTTGGGAACTGGGCGCCGAGGTCATTGCCATCAATGTCGATCCGAACGGTTTCAACATCAACAAGGAATGCGGCTCGACCCATCCGGCCGGCCTGCAGAAGAAGGTGCATGAAGTGCGCGCCGATATCGGCATCGCACTCGACGGCGATGCCGACCGTGTCGTCATCGTCGACGAGAACGGCACCATCGTCGACGGTGACCAGATCATGGCGCTGATCGCCGAGTCCTGGCACCAGAGCGGGCGACTGGCCGGCGGCGGCGTCGTCTCGACGGTGATGTCCAATCTCGGCCTCGAACGCTTCCTTGGCGACATGAAGCTGCAGCTGCATCGCACCAAGGTCGGCGACCGCTATGTCGTTGAGCATATGCGCGCGCACGGGTTGAATGTCGGCGGCGAGCAGTCGGGCCACATTGTGCTGTCCGATTTCTCGACCACTGGCGACGGGCTGGTCTCGGCGCTGCAGGTGCTGGCCTGCATCAAGCGGCAGAACCGGCCGGTCAGCGAATTGTCGAAGAAATTCGAGCCGGTGCCGCAACTGTTGAAGAATGTCCGCATCGCCGGCGGCAAGCCGCTTGAAGAAGCCTTGGTCAAGGCGGCGATCGAAGATGCGCGCAACCGTCTAGGCAAGGCCGGCCGCCTGGTTATCCGGCCCTCGGGCACCGAGCCGCTGATCCGCGTCATGGCCGAGGGCGACGACCCACAGCTGGTCGAGGCCGTGGTCAACGACATCGTCGACATCATCTCGGAAACGCGCAGCGCCGCCTGATTGCGCTGCCTCCGACGGGAGGGGCGAACTGCCGGCTCAAGACTTCAAGCCCGCCTGCAGGCGGGCTTTTTGTTTCGGCCAGGGTTGGTCCCAGCGTCATGGCGGCGGAGGCCGTTTGCTAAAATGTCGAGAATTCGTGGTTAATCGACAGGGTTAAACGCCTTTTAACTTTTGCAATTCATTATCCACAACTGAGGTCAAACACATTCGAGCGGATTCAAAGTTCCGACGGGTTCTCAGGGGTGACAAACATGTTCAATGCAGCAAAAATGGCTTTCCTTGCCGCGCTGTTCGCAGGCGTGGCCGGGCCAGTATTCGCCGCCGATCTGGCGGAGCCGCCAGTGGTCGAAGAGGCGCCGGCGCCGATCGCCTATGAACAGCCGGCCGATTTCGGCGGCTGGTACATCCGCGGCGATATCGACTATCACTGGTCGAAGTTCCGCGGTGGTGACTACACCACCTACAGCCCGGCACCGCCCCAACTCCCCGGTTCGTTCGCCTCCGGCAAGTTGAAGAGTTCCTT
The DNA here is from genome assembly GCF_030323245.1 of Mesorhizobium sp. C372A. Taxonomy (NCBI): domain Bacteria; kingdom Pseudomonadati; phylum Pseudomonadota; class Alphaproteobacteria; order Hyphomicrobiales; family Phyllobacteriaceae; genus Mesorhizobium; species Mesorhizobium sp. C372A. The sequence continues at coordinate 2,110,785 of NZ_CP100475.1, forward strand.
TTCGGCCGGCGCCGGTGTCGGTTACCAGGTCAACCGGTACTTCCGCACCGATCTGACCTTCGACTGGATGGGCAAGTCCAATTTCCGCGGCTCGACCAATGGTTTCTGCGGCGGCGGCATAGCTTGTACCTCCGTCGACACATCGTCCTATTCGGCGATGCTGCTCCTGGCCAATGCCTATGTCGATATCGGCACCTGGCACGGCGTGACGCCCTATGTCGGCGCCGGCATCGGTGGTGCCTGGGTCAAGTGGGATACGCTGCACAATACCGATCTCGATGGCTCCTTCGAGCACAGCGGCGGCAAGGGCTGGCGCTTTGCCTATGCCCTCATGGCCGGCGCCTCCTACTGCCTGACCGACCGGGTCAAGCTCGATCTCGGCTATCGCTACAGCCACATCAATGGTGGCAAGATGTTCAACTACGCCTCCGACAGCGATGTCGGCCCGGGCTTCGATCGCGGCATCAACGTGCACGAAGTGCGCGGCGGCCTGCGCTACCAGTTCGGCCGGTCGGACTGCGCCCCGCCGCCGGAGCCCTACGTTCCCGAACCGGAGCCGGTCTACACCAAGTAGTCGCTTCGAAATCCAGGAATTTGCGAACCGCCCGGCCATGCCGGGCGGTTTTTGTTTGCCGATTGCGGTGCACTTCCAGGCCGCGGCGTGCGGAGAGAAAGCCTATCGAAATCAAATCGGTAACGTCGCGTTATCCTTAACCCGCACTTAACCACTATGGTTAACAATGCCTACTGAAACGGCGCTTGCGATCAAAATGAAGAGCGCCAATTTCAGGAGCCGGGGACCCATGAATTTCAAATTGCTGACAGCGCCGGCACTTGCCGCACTCGCGCTTGCGCTGCTGACGCCGGCGCAAGCCGCGGACTACGATCCGCCGATCTATGTCGATCAGGCGCCGGACTATCAACCGGTCGAGGTCGGCTCGGGCTGGTATCTGCGCGGCGATGTCGGCTACGCGTTCAGCCATCCCTTCGAGCATGAGGAAGCGACAACCGGCCCGCTTAACAGCTTTACCGATGAGAGCAGCCTTTTCACAGGCAGTTTCGGTATGGGGTATCATGTCAACGACTATCTTCGGGTCGAGCTGAACGGCGGGATTCTTCCGACCGACAAATTCGGGGAACACGCCAAGTTGGCAGCCACTTGCGACGGCCATACGCTTGTGGACGACGGTTTTGGCACCATCAATTCCGTCGCGGCTACGCAGGCATGCGATCTTTCCGACAATGCTTCCAACAAAGGCTACAGCATCATGGCCAATGGCTATGTCGATCTCGGCACCTATGTTGGAATCACTCCATATCTTGGCGGAGGGGTCGGTGTCGCATACAATAAATATTACAGGAGCATTGGGGCGAAGGATTGCGTGGAAGTGGCCCCCAATTCGTCCGGCACGGGCGGGTTCTCTTGTGATGATCCGGCCGGTTACGAGGGTGCAACGGATAAGGAGGGCAAATTCAACCTTGCCTATTCGATCGGGGGCGGTCTTTCCTATCAGGTGGCCAAGAACGTGTCGGTTGACCTTGGCTACGAATATTTCTCGGTGCCGGGCGCCAAATACGTCGCTTATGACAGCGGCGCCTTCAACATCCACAAGGGCATCAATTATCAGACGGTCAAGCTCGGGCTGCGCTACGACCTCTGGTAGGCTGGCTGCAGATACGAAACCCGACGGCGGATCTCTTCGATCCGCCGTTTGCGTTTGGGCTCACGACATCCTGATCCCGGACTGCTTCTATCTTGTCAGCGACAAAAACTTTCCTCTTGACGCCTGAGGGCTGAACGCATATCGCCGTCCGTGGGCCACCCCTCCCCAACGAGGGGCCACTATCTGGAAGGATAGACCACGATGACGACGCATACGAAGCCCGGACTCCGTCCGGCAAACCCCAATTTCTCCTCAGGTCCCTGCGCAAAACGCCCCGGCTGGTCGGTCGAGGCGCTGAAGAATGCTGCGCTCGGCCGTTCGCACCGCGCCAAGATCGGCAAGACCAAGCTCGAACAGGCCATCGAGTTGACGCGCGAGATTCTCCAGGTTCCGGCCGATTACCGTATCGGCATCGTGCCGGCGTCGGACACGGGTGCTGTCGAGATGGCGCTGTGGTCGCTGCTCGGTGAACGCGGTGTCGACATGGTGGCATGGGAAAGCTTTGGCTCGGGCTGGGTGACCGATGTCGTCAAGCAGCTGAAGCTCGCCGATATCAGAAAGGTCGAGGCAGGCTATGGCGAACTGCCGGATCTCACCAAGATCGATTTCGACCGCGATGTGGTCTTCACCTGGAACGGCACGACCTCAGGCGTGCGCGTGCCGAATGGCGATTTCATACCGGCGGATCGCAAGGGCCTGACCATCTGCGATGCCACCTCAGCGGCATTCGCGCAAAAGCTCGATTTCCAGAAGCTCGACGTCGTCACCTTCTCCTGGCAGAAAGTGCTGGGCGGCGAGGGCGCACACGGCATGCTGATCCTGTCGCCTCGCGCCGTCGAGCGACTGGAAACCTACAAGCCGGCGTGGCCGCTGCCGAAAATCTTCCGCCTGACCTCGGGCGGCAAGCTGATCGAAGGCATCTTCAACGGCGAGACCATCAACACGCCGTCGATGCTGTGCGTCGAGGACTATCTCGATGCGCTTCATTGGGCGAAGTCGATCGGCGGTCTCGATGCGTTGATTGCCAGAGCCGATGCCAATGCCGCCGTGCTCGATGGCTTTGTCGACAAGTCGTCCTGGCTCGGCCATCTCGCGGTCGATGCGGCGACACGGTCCAACACGTCCGTATGTCTGTCCTTCACCGACGCCGATGTCGCGGCGCTCGACGCCAACGGGCAGGCGGCTTTCGCCAAGGCGATCGTCTCTGTGCTCGACAAGGAAGGCGTCGCGTACGACATCGGCTCCTATCGTGACGCACCTCCCGGTCTGCGCATCTGGTGCGGCGCCACCGTCGAGACCTCCGATCTCGAAGCGCTGCTGCCTTGGCTCGACTGGGCCTTCGCCACGCAGAAGGCTTCGCTGAAGGCCGCAGCCTGAGATTTCGTGGTGGCCTGCGGGCCGCCCTTTCCCGACAATCCAGTTCAAGGAGGCCGCCATGGCGCCCCGCGTTCTCGTCTCTGACAAACTCTCCACCACCGCCGTCCAGATATTCAAGGACCGCGGTATCGAGGTCGACTATTTGCCCGATCTCGGCAAGGACAAGGAAAAGCTGCTCGAAGTCATCGGCCAGTATGATGGCCTTGCCATCCGCTCGGCGACCAAGGTCACGGAAAAACTGATCAACGCAGCGACAAGACTCAAGGTCGTCGGCCGCGCCGGCATCGGTGTCGACAATGTCGACATCCCCGCGGCGAGCCGCAAGGGCATCATCGTGATGAACACGCCCTTCGGCAATTCGATCACCACGGCCGAACATGCGGTGGCGATGATCTTTGCACTCGCCCGGCAGATCCCGGAGGCCAATGCCTCGACCCATGCCGGCAAATGGGAAAAGAACCGCTTCATGGGCGTCGAGATCACCGGCAAGACGCTGGGCGTCATCGGCTGCGGCAATATCGGCTCGATCGTTGCCACGCGCGGCGTCGGCCTGAAGATGCATGTCGTCGCCTTCGATCCGTTCCTGTCGGACAAGCGCGCCGAGGAACTCGGCGTCGACAAGGTCGAGCTGGACGAGCTTTTCGCCCGCGCCGATTTCATCACGCTGCACACGCCGCTGACCGACAAGACGCGCAACATCATCGACGCGGCGGCGATCGCCAAAATGAAGAACGGCGTGCGCATCATCAATTGCGCGCGTGGCGGGCTCATCGTCGAAGCCGACCTGGTCGCGGCGCTGAAGAGCGGCAAGGTGGCGGGCGCCGGCGTCGATGTGTTCGAGGTCGAACCGGCGGAGAACAACGCGCTGTTCGGCATGGAGAATGTGGTGGCAACGCCGCATCTGGGCGCCTCGACAGCGGAAGCGCAGGAAAATGTCGCGCTCCAGGTGGCCGAGCAGATGGCCGACTATCTGATCAAGGGCGCGGTTTCGAATGCCATCAACATGCCCTCGATCACGGCCGAGGAAGCACCGCGGCTAAAGCCGTTCGTCAAGCTCGCCGAAGTGCTCGGCGCCTTTGTCGGCCAAGTCACCGAGGACCCGATCAACGAGGTCGAGATCCTGTTCGACGGCTCGACCGCGACGATGAACACGCGTGCCCTGATCAGTGCCGCGCTTGCCGGACTGATCCGGCCGCAGGTCGCCGACGTCAATATGGTGTCGGCGCCGATCATGGTGAAGGAGCGCGGCATCATCGTCGCCGAGGTCAAGCGCGACAAGTCGGGCGTGTTCGACGGCTACATCAAGCTGACGGTGAAGACCGAGCACATGACGCGCTCGATCGCCGGCACCTGCTTCTCCGACGGTAAGCCGCGCTTCATCCAGATCAAGGGCATCAATCTCGACGCCGAGGTCGGCCAGCACATGCTCTACACAACCAATGCCGATGCGCCCGGCATTATCGGCCTGCTCGGCACGGTGTGCGGCGAGAACGGCGTCAACATCGCCAACTTCCAGCTCGGCCGCAACCGGCCGGGCGGCGACGCGATCGCGCTGCTCTATCTCGACGCGCCGTTCCCGGAGAAAGTGCTGGAACAGGTCAAGGCGCACAAGTCCATCGACTCGGCCAAGCGGCTGCAGTTCGACGTCAACGCAATGTAGTTGACGGCGTGGCGGATGCGGCGGCCCTCCCCCCATCACTGGGGCGGCCGTCGCAGAGCCCGGTTCAGGTCAATTCGTCTGAGCCGTCGGAGACGCCTACGCGATGCCGATAGACCAGTTCCCAGCCCTTCCACCCTGTAAACAGCAGGATCAGAACCACGATCAGCGACAAGATAAAGCCGGTCGGGATCACAGCCGCCGCTCCACCGACATAACGCGAGTACCAGTTATAAAGCTCGATCAGCACGACGAGCACGTTGCCGCCGGCATGGAGCCATGCCGTCGTGAGATTGCGGATCTGAACATCGCCGAGGACATCCGTCAGGCCGGTAAGAGCGGCCAAGGCGCCCATGATCAGGCCGGCGCCGAGAAGCCAAAGCGATCCGGTGACCCACCCGGGATCGGCTGTTTGCCAGAAAATCAGATCGCAAACGAAGGTGCCGACAAAGAAGGCGATCGGAAACGGAATCAGCATTGGATGAATGGGGTGACCGGCAATGCTTGCTGTGCTGCGAGGGTTATGGCTCATCTTGTTGCCTCCCACGCAAGCAAACTCCGCCAGAGGTAAAATGTTCCAGGTCGGCGCGCGGCAGCAGTTATCGCGACGGCGGCGCAGCGCGGCAGCAGCCAAATGTTATCCGCGGCGGCCCGGTGCCGCCATCTTGCGCCCGCTGTATTCGGCGAGCGAAATGCCGCCCAGCACCAGGATGAGCGCCAGCGCCTGGTAGAGCTGGAATGTCTCGCCGACGATCAGCACTGACAGCAGCGTGCCGAAGATCGGCACCAGATTGATGAACAGCCCGGCACGGTTGGCGCCGATCAGTTCGTTGCCCCTGATGTAAGTGATCTGCGAAATGACCGAAGCGCCGATCGCGGTATAGACGATGACAACCCAGCCGCTGATATCGGGGACGATAACCTTGCCGGCGGCGACCTCCCACAGGAAGAACGGCAGCGAGGTGATGAGGGCAGCGATCGCCAGGGACAACATCAGGCTCTGCCAGCGCATCACCGGCTTCAGCCGCAGCCCGACCGAATAACCGCTGTAGAGGACGACCGCGACCAGCATGATGGCGTCGCCGAAATTGAGTTCCAATGTGAGCAGCCGGCGCGGATCGCCGTGGCAGGCAGTCAAGATGACGCCGAAGATGGTCAGCACCACGCCCGCAATCTGAGCCCAGCTCACGCGCAGGCGGAAGAAGAAGAAATTGGCAATGATGATCAAGACCGGCATCGCCGCCTGTTCGATCGAGACATTGATCGCCGTCGTGTAGTTGAGCGCGGTGTAGAAAATGGTGTTGAACAGAGTGAAGCCGCTGGCGCCAAGTGCAGCCAGGACGAACCAGTGTTTGCGCACCACCGGCCAGTCCTCCCTGATCGTGCGCCAGCCGATCGGCAGCAGGATCGCGACGGCCAGCACCCAGCGCAGGAAGACCAGCGTCATCGGCGAGACGTGATCGACCGCCAGCTTGCCGGCGACGGAATTGCCGCCCCACAACAAGGTGGTCAGCAGCAGGAACAGGTAGGCGCGTCGATGCATTGCGGGATTCCGGCCGCCTGGGAAGTTGTGTTTGCCGGCCTATTGCCCCCGCCGACGCAAGTAAATGATGTCAAAGCCGAAAATTGTTGTGCCTCAGGGCATTTTCGGCGGCAAAGAAAGGTCGCGCTTGCGAGGTCTTGACGCTATAGAGGCCTGTCGTTTCGAACCATATCCAGGCCGCCAGGGCGGCATCTCAAGGGAAAAGAAACATGGCCAATGTGGTGGTCGTCGGCTCGCAATGGGGCGACGAAGGCAAGGGCAAGATCGTCGACTGGTTGTCGGAGCGCGCCGACGTGGTCGTGCGCTTCCAGGGCGGCCACAATGCCGGCCATACGCTGGTCGTCGATGGCAAGGTCTACAAACTGTCGCTGCTGCCGTCGGGCGTGGTGCGGCAAGGCAAGCTGTCGATCATCGGCAATGGCGTCGTCTTCGACCCGCACGCCTTTGTCGCCGAAGTGGCAAAACTCAAGGCGCAAGGCGTCGAGGTCACGCCGGACCGCCTGAAAATAGCCGAAAACACCGCGCTTATCCTGTCGCTGCACCGGGAGCTGGACGGATTCCGCGAGGACGCCGCCTCCAATTCCGGGACGAAAATTGGCACGACGCGTCGTGGCATCGGCCCAGCCTATGAAGACAAGGTGGGCCGGCGCGCGGTTCGGGTGATGGATCTGGCGGATTTGGAAACGCTGCCCCTCAAGGTCGACAGGCTGCTGACGCATCACAATGCGCTGCGTCGCGGGCTTGGCCATGGCGAAGTCACGCATGAGGCGATCATGACCGAGCTGACCTCGGTCGCCGATGAGATCCTGCCCTATATGGACCGCGTCTGGAAAATCCTCGACGACAAGCGCCGCGCCGGCGAACGCATCCTGTTCGAGGGCGCGCAAGGCACGCTGCTCGACATCGACCACGGCACATATCCGTTCGTTACCTCGTCCAACACCGTTGCCGGCCAGGCAGCCGCCGGCTCGGGGGTGGGCCCCGGCGCCATCGGCTATGTCCTGGGCATCACCAAGGCCTATACGACGCGTGTCGGCGAAGGCCCGTTCCCGACCGAGCAGAAGAACGAGATCGGCGAATTTCTCGGTACGCGTGGCCACGAATTCGGCGTCGTCACCGGGCGCAAACGCCGTTGCGGCTGGTTCGACGCCGTGCTGGTGCGCCAGGCCGTCGCCGTCAACGGTATCAAGGGCATCGCCCTGACCAAACTCGACGTGCTCGACGGGCTGGATGAGATCAAGGTCTGCACCGGCTACCGTCTCGACGGCGAAACGATCGACTATCTGCCGGCCAGCCAGGGCGCGCAGGCGCGTGTCGAGCCGGTCTACGAGACGCTCGAAGGCTGGAAAGGCACCACAGCCGGCGCACGCAGCTGGAACGACCTTCCGGCGCAGGCCGTCAAATATGTCCGTTACATCGAGGAGCTGATCGGGGCACCCGTCGCGCTCCTTTCCACCAGCCCGGAACGGGACGACACGATACTTGTGACCGATCCGTTTCAAGACTAGTTTTCTGAAGCCTTTCCGGGCATCGCGGCCGATTTGCGGGGGCCGGCGCGGAAACAAAATACAGGTCGACTGAAGCATGGCAGATTTCGTTGCTATTCTGAAAAAGGCGCTCGACAAGCACGGCGACGAAACGCCCGAAAAGCGTACGCGGATCTATGACAGCGTTCGTACCATGCTGGCAAAGAAGCTTGCGGAGTATTCGCCGCCGCTGGCCGCCGAAGCCATAAGCACGCAGAAGCGATCCCTGGAAGATGCCATCTCGAGCGTCGAGCGCGACTATGCCAGGGCGGTGCCGGCATCCGATCCGCTGGCGGAGCTGGAGCACATCTTCTCCTCCATCGACCGCAACAAGAACCAGTCCAGTCATGTAAAGCCTTCCGCCACGCCTGCGCCGGCCTGGCAGCCGGCGAAACCCGTGCAGCCGGCGCCGACCGCCAGGACAGAGCCGAGCTGGCAGAGGCCCGCGCCGACACCGCCGTCGCCTGCGGCGCGTGCAGAAACCATCGACAAGCAAGCCGTGGAGCTGGACGCCGACGACGACAGCGCCGATGTGTTCGCCAATGACGAGCAGCCGGTCGCGGACACGTTCCAGCGCCTGCGCCCAGCCGAGCGCAGGCGCAGCTATGGCGGGTTGATCGCGGCTGTCGTCGCGCTTCTGGTGGTCGCCGGCGGCGGCTATGGCATCTGGCTGAACAAGGATGCCTTTGGCTCGATGCTGGGCCTCGGCGGCGACACCAAGACGGTCTCGACCGAACCGCTGGTAAAGCCGGCGCCGGCCAAGCCCGCGGCCGATGCACCGGCACCGGCCGCTGCCGGCGAGGGAACGAAGTTCACCCAGCGCCTGTCGCCCGAAGGCGGTGAAACCGACCCCGGTCCCGCGGCCGGTCAAAGCGGCATCGGCGAGGGCGAGTCCGTCGCCGCGCTGACCACACCGCCCCCCCCGGCTCCAGCGCCACCTGCGGCTCCAGCGCCTGCGACCCCGCCGGCCGGCGACGCCGCAGCCACGGGCGCGCCCGCCACGCCGGCGCCCGACGCTTCCGCCACGCCACCGGCAACGCCGCCCGCCGATGGCGTCGCACCGCCGGCCAATGGGGCAGCACCGGCTGATGCCGCCGCCACGCCGCCCGCTGCGCCGGCGGCCGCCGCTCCCGCGCCGACCGTTGCGGTCGGCCAGAAGGCGATCTTCTACGAGGAACGCACCTCGACCGCGCAAGGTTCGGCCGAACCCGGCAGCATCGTCTGGTCGCTGGTGCAGGAATCGCCCGGCGGCGACCTGCCGCCCGAGCCGGCGATCCGCGCCGAGGCGACCATTCCCGGCAAGGACATCCAGCTGCGCATGACCATCCGCCGCAATACCGACCAGACGCTGCCGGCCAGCCACATCATCGAGATGATCTTCCTGACGCCCGAGGGCTTTGACGGCGGTGGCGTCGACAACATCCTGCGCGTCGCCATGAAGAGTTCGGAACAGGATGCCGGCAGCCCGCTGATCGGCATTCCGGCCAAGATCGCCGACGGCTTCTTCCTGGTGGCGCTCAACGACACCAAGGCCGACGAGGACGCCAATATGACCTTGCTTCGAGGCCAGGACTGGATCGACGTGCCGGTGGTCTACAAGACCGGACGCCGGGCGCTGCTGACCATGGAAAAGGGCATTCCGGGCGAGAAGGTGTTCGACGAGGCGCTGAAGGCCTGGCAGGCCAAGACGGCAGGTTGACGGGCGGCAGTAGCGGCTGCCTTCGCTCAGAAGCCCTGGAACAGCATGTCGAGGGCGGCGACGATGTCGTCGTGATGTCTAGAAAGGTTTCCCTCTGGCATCCGCAATTCGGACGCGCTGAAGGCCGACACAAACTGTGTGACCATCACAAGATCTTTGCCGTTTATAGCGAAGGTCGGGTTCAGGCGGCGGCCAGGAAGCGGGGCAATCTCGGGCGGCATCAAAGGAACGACCACCCTCGTGCTCAGCCCTTCAAGCATATCTGACTGCACGTCGAGAAGATAACCGTCGCTCTCGGTACTCCGATAGAAATCGTAACGCGCCATCAGAACGGCCGGTGTTTAGCCAATGGCAGTCCGTTCTTTCGGACATATTCGTTGGAGCTTTCGATGGCTTCCCTGTTTTCTTCTTGCCATCGACGCGTTTTCTCCGCCGCAATCGCTTTCGCGATCCCTGCTTCGGCAGCGCGGGAGATGTTGATGCCCAACGCTTTGGCGTCCTTGATCAACTGAGAGTCAATGGACGTGTTGACAGAGGTCCGCTGAGTTTTTGGCGTCGATTGAAGCACGGAGATGCCTCCTTTCATGCGCACAATATACGCGCATAAAAGACCGCAGGCAATGCTACCCCTCCATCTCCTCACGCAGCATTTCCAGTTCCAGCCACTCTTCCTCGAGTGCGGCCAGCGTGGCGCGTTCCTTGTCGAGGGCGGCGATGGTCTTTTGGAACGAGGCCGGGTCGCGCTCGTAATAGGCGGGATCGGCGATGTTGTTTTCCAAACGCGAGATCGAGGCCATTACCGCCTCGATCTTCTTGGGCAGCGATTCCAGGGCGAATTTCTGCTTGAACGACAGTTTCTTCGACGGCCCTTTTGGCGCTGCCGGCTCGCTCTTGCCCGGCGCCGGCGCATCGCTGGCTTCGGCCTTGGCGCGCGCCTTGCGGTCGTCGAGCCGGGTGCCGCCGCGCTGCGCCAGCATGTCGGAATAGCCACCGGCATATTCGATCCAGCGGCCGCCTCCGTCCGGGGCGATGATGCTGGTGACGGTGCGGTCGAGGAAGTCGCGGTCGTGGCTGACCAGGATGACCGTGCCGGCAAAGCCGGCGACAAGTTCCTGCAACAGTTCCAGCGTCTCCATGTCGAGATCGTTGGTCGGCTCGTCGAGCACCAGAAGGTTGGCCGGCCGCGCCAGAACACGCGCCAGGAGCAGCCGCGCCCGTTCGCCGCCGGACAGCTCGCGCACCGGGGTGCGCGCCTGTTCCGGCTTGAACAGGAAATCCTTCATGTAGGACACGACATGGCGCTGCTCGCCATTGATGACGAGGTTTTCGCCGCGCCCGTCCGTGAGATACTGCGCCAGGGTCTCGGCCGGATCGACCGCCTCGCGCTTCTGGTCGAGCGTGGCGATTTCCAGATTGGTGCCGAGCCGCACCGAGCCGGCATCGGGCTTCATCTCGCCGGTGAGCATCTTCAACAGCGTCGTCTTGCCGGCGCCGTTCGGCCCGACAAGGCCGACGCGATCGCCGCGCTGGATGCGGGTCGAGAAGCCCTTGACCACGGTCAGGTCGCCAAAACTCTTCTCGATGTTCTTGGCCTCGATCACCAGCTTGCCGGATTCGGCGGCGTCGCTGGCCACCATGGTCGCCGAGCCCTCGGCGCCGCGATGGCCGCGAAAACGCTGGCGCATGGTCTGCAGTTCGCCCAGGCGGCGCATGTTGCGTTTGCGGCGAGCCGTCACGCCATAGCGCAGCCAATGCTCCTCGCGCACGATCTGGCGGCCGAGCTTGTGCTGTTCGCGCTCTTCCTCTTCCAGCACAAGGTCGCGCCATTCCTCGAAATGGCCAAAGCCCTTGTCGAGGCGGCGGGTCTGGCCACGGTCGAGCCAGACAGTGGCGCGCGAGACGCGTTCGAGGAAGCGACGGTCGTGCGAGATGACGATCAGCGCCGAAGACGTCCGGACAAGCTCTTCTTCCAGCCATTCGATGACCGACAAATCGAGATGGTTCGTCGGCTCATCAAGCAGCAGAATATCGGGTTCGGGCGCCATGACGCGGGCAAGTGCTGCGCGGCGCGCCTCGCCGCCGGAGAGATCGTTGGGGTTCTCCGTGCCGGCGAGGCCGAGATGCTCCATCAGATATGTGGCGCGGTAGGGATCGTCGGCAGGCCCAAGCCCCGCCTCGACATAGGCGCGCACATTGGCAAAGCCGTCCATGTCGGGCATTTGCGGGAGATAGCGCACCGTTGACGAAGGCTGGCGGAAGACCTCGCCGTCTTGCGGCTCGATCAGACCAGCAGCAATCTTCAGGAGCGTCGACTTGCCGGAGCCGTTGCGGCCGACGAGCGCGATCTTGTCACCGGCGGACGCCGTCAGTTCGGCGCCATCGAGCAGCGGCGTGCCGCCAAAGGTCAGTCTTATGCCGTCGAGGTTGAGAAGGGGCGGGGCCATGTCAGCTTTCAGGCAAGGGGTAGGGGTGGGCGAGCAGCAGCGCGCGGCCATGGCCGAGCGCGATTTCGAGGCCGCCCCCGGTCGTGTTGGACTTGACCTCGTTCGAGATGGTCAGCGACGAGCCGAACAAGACCTCGACATGGTCGAGCGGCCACTTCGCGCCGGACACGGTGAGGCCCGAAAGATCGGAAAAGCCGAGCACCGAAAACAGCGTTCCGTCGGCATAGTCGAAGCCGGCCTTGCCATGCAGCAGAGGGGCGCCTTCCTGCGCTCCGCTGGTCAACAGCACTTTTGTGCCGGCCTCGGCCAGCCGCAGGCTGAGCGCCAGATGGAGGAAGGCGTGGTCGGCGCGCTTGCCGCCGAAAGCGCCGGCCAGCACCAGGCTGGTGGCGCCGCGTTCCAATGCCGCCGCGATCGCCAGTTCGCCATCGGTCTTGTCCTTTTCGGGAGGAAACACCTCCCGCGGCACGGCGGCGAGATCGGCAGGCAGGTCCGCCGGCACAGAATCGAAATCGCCGACCCACAGCTCCGGCATCAGGCCGATCAGGCGGGCATGACCGATGCCGGCGTCGGCGGCGATGACGCGCGTGCCCGCGACCTGGCGGTCGAGCCGCGGCGTGCGGACGAGATCGCCGCCAAGCAAGATGGTGAATGTGCTCATATCCGCTGGCCCTTACCAGCCCCGCCGACGAAACGGAAGGCCGAGCGGCACCGTCACTCTTTGTTGGAGCATGATCTTTTTCCGGAAACGGATTCCACTTTCCGGGATCATGCTCGGGCAAACTTCCGCTTGCGTGGCACCTTGGCCGGGCCTATGTGTCGAAACGCTCTAACGGGGTGCCGGACGCGATCTTCGCGGACCGGCTGAGAGGCAGTCTCGCCAACCCGCTGAACCTGATCCGGTTTGTACCGGCGGAGGGATTAGACGCTTCGGACAGCCCGACGCCTCAATTCCTTTCAACACGAATGAAGGAGGCGCCGATGCGCATTTTTTTGTCCCGTCTTGTCCCAGCGCTGGGGCTTGCTGTTTCGCTACTGGCAAGCCCTGCGTGCGCGCAGGAAAAACTCACGATCTATACCTATGAGAGTTTCACTGCCGACTGGGGTCCAGGCCCCCAGGTGAAGAAGGAATTCGAGGCCGAGTGTGGCTGCAGCGTCGACTTCGTCTCGGTCGCCGACGGCGTCGCACTTCTCAACCGCGTCAAGCTCGAAGGTGCCTCGACCAAGGCCGATATCGTGCTTGGTCTCGACACCAACCTCACCGCGGAAGCCAAGGCTTCCGGCCTGTTTGTCCCACATGGCGCGGTGGCTGAAAACAACGTGCCGGGCGGCTGGAGCGACGACACTTTCGTGCCCTACGATTATGGTTATTTCGCCGTCGTCTACGACACCGAAAAGCTGAAGAGCCCGCCGAAGAGCCTGAAGGAACTGGTCGAGGGCGATGCCGCCGACAAGATCGTCATCCAGGATCCGAGGACGTCGACGCCGGGCCTCGGCCTGCTGCTGTGGGTCAAGTCGGTCTATGGCGACAAGGCGCCGGAAGCCTGGGCGAAACTCAAGGGCAAAGTGCTGACGGTGACGCCGGGCTGGAGCGAGGCCTATGGCCTGTTCTCCAAGGGCGAGGCGCCGATGGTGCTTTCCTATACGACGTCGCCGGCCTACCACATGGTGGCCGAGAACACCGGGCGCTACCAGGCGGCCTCGTTCGAGGAAGGCGAGTATCTGCAGGTCGAGGTCGCCGGCATCACCACCACGGGCGCGAAGAACCCGCTGGCGGCGAAGTTCCTGGCCTTCATGACCGGGCCGAAATTCCAGGATGTCATTCCGGAGACCAACTGGATGTTCCCGGCCGGGAAAACCGACAAGCCGCTCAATCCGGCTTTTGATAGGCTGGTCAAGCCGGCGAAGACCTTGCTGTTCAGCCCGGAAGAGGTCGCGGCAAATCGCAAGGCCTGGGTGGATGAATGGCTGGCGGTGATGAGCAAGTAGATTTGGCTGTATAGTCAAAAGATGAGTGCTCTACGGCGCCCCCCTCTGTCCTGCCGGACATCTCCCCCACGAGGGGGGAGATTGGCCTTTACGTTGACTTTCGCCAATCTCCGAAGCTGCAGGAATGAGCGGAGCGCTAAAACCGCCAATCTCCCCCTCGTGGGGGAGATGTCCGGCAGGACAGAGGGGGGCGCGAAGGAACGCGACGCCCGGTAAAGAGTGCAACGCTCTGACCCCCGCATCACGGCCGGCATTGTCGCGCTTGCGGCAATCGCGCTGCTGATCGGTGGCGCCTTCGCCGGCCTTATCCGCGAAGGCGCGCACGACCTTTCCGGCGCCGCGTCCGCCTTTGACCTCTATCTCCTGCGCGTTGTCCGCTTCACGCTCTGGCAGGCTGCGCTCTCGATGCTGCTTTCCGCCGTACCGGCGCTGTTCGTCGCCCGGGCGCTGTCGCGGCATCCGCGCTTCTTCGGACGCGGCTTCATCCTGCAGCTGTTTACTGTGCCCCTTGCCTTGCCGGCGATTGTCGCAGCGCTGGGCATACTGGCGCTCTATGGCCGCGCCGGTTATTTCGCCGCGATCGGTGGCCAGAGCTGGCCCGACATCTATGGGCTGCCGGGCATCCTCGTCGCCCACGTCTTCTTCAACCTGCCGCTGGCCACCCGGCTGTTCCTCGAAGCGCTGGGAACGGTGCCGGCCGATCAATGGCGGCTGGCGAGCCAGCTCGGCATGGGGGCGAGGCCAGCCTTCCGGCTGATCGAGTGGCCGGTGCTGCGCGCCGCGCTGCCGGGCGTCGCCGGGCTTGTCTTCATGCTTTGCATCACCTCCTTCACCATCGTGCTGATCCTCGGCGGCGGGCCGGCGGCGACGACGCTGGAAGTCGCCATCTATCAGGCGCTGCGTTTCGACTTCGATCCGGCGCGAGCGGTGACGCTGACGGTGCTGCAGATCGCGCTGACTTTTGCCGTCATGCTGGCGCTGACGCGGCTCGGCGCCAATGTGACCGGCGACGCCAATTTGCCTGTCGCGCCGCGCCGCTATCACTTGGCCGGCAAAGCAGAAACAGCGTTCAACGCCGTCCTGATCGTGCTCGCCTTGCTGTTCGTCGCCGGACCAATGGCGGCCACCGTCGCGTCCGGCCTCGACGCCGATCTCGGCCGGCTGGCGGGCGAGAGTGCCGTGCGTCAGGCGACGCTGACCAGCGCCGGTCTCGCCTTCTCGGCGGCGCTACTTTCGGTGGCGCTGTCGCTGTCGCTGATCATGGCGCGTCGGGCATTGTCGCTGCGCCGCCGGTCCAGTGCCCGTTCATTGCTCGAGCATGCCACCGACACCGGCGCCGGCTTCGTCCTCGTCGTGCCGCCCGTCGTCATCGGCGCCGGCTGGTTTCTCCTGCTGCGCACGGTCAGCGATGTCTTTGCCATCGCGCCGGTCATGGTCGTCACCGTCAATGCGGTGATGGCGATGCCCTTTGCCATCCGCGCGATGCGCCCGGCCTATGATGCGGCGAGCGAGCGCCATGAGAGGCTGTGCGCGCAGCTCGGGATTGCGGGCTGGAACCGGCTGCTTCTGGTCGACTGGCCGTCGCTCCGGCGGCCGCTGGCCACCGGCTTTGCCTTCGCCATGGCGCTGTCGCTCGGCGATCTCGGCGTCATCGCGCTGTTCGGCAGCGATTCGGTGCAGACCTTGCCCTATCTCCTGCTGGCGCGCATGGGCAGCTATCGCACGGCCGATGCTGCCGGGCTGGCTTTGCTGCTCGGGGCGGTCTGCCTTGCATTGGTGGTCGCGGCAGACTGGCTGGGACGGGGAGAGAGATCGTGACGTCCGCTGTGGAGAAAGGCACGACTGTCCGGCTGGACACGGTCTCGTTCAGCTATGGCGAAACGTCATTCCTGTTCGATGTCGAATTCGATACATCGAAGATCACCGCCATCATGGGGGCAAGTGGTTCGGGCAAATCGACCTTGCTCAATCTGGTGGCTGGTTTCGAGACGCCAGAGTCCGGTCGTGTGCTGATCGGCGGCGCCGATGTCGGCGCCGAGCCGCCTTCGGTGCGGCCGGTGTCGATGGTATTCCAGGAAAACAATCTGTTTGCTCATCTCTCGGTGGAGAGGAATGTCGGGCTCGGCCGCTCGCCATCGCTCAACCTGACCGACGCCGATCGCGCCGCAATCGCCGAGGCGCTTGACCGCGTCGGCCTGGCCGGCAAGGAAATGCGCCTGCCGCGCGAACTCTCCGGCGGCGAAAGGCAGCGCGTGGCGCTCGCCCGCGTTCTGGTGCGCGACCGGCCGGTGCTGCTGCTCGACGAGCCGTTCGCTTCGCTCGGGCCAGCGCTGCGCGACGACATGCTCGACCTGGTGGCCGGCGTTCATGCCGAGCGGGCGATGACGGTGCTGTTCGTCACGCATCAGCCGGAAGACGCTCGCCGTATCGGCGAGCAGATGGTTTTTCTGGACAATGGCAGGGTTGCCGCGACGGGACCTGCCGCCGATTTTTTCGACGGCACTGGCCCTGAAGCGTTTCGGCGCTATATCGGCGCAAGTTCGGGCGGATCACGCGATATTGCCCGGAAGCGGACATAATTTACGACCAAACCGGCTACAGGTGATGTGGCGCTTGCTTGCCATGGTCCAGTCGATGTGGCTAGGTCCGCTTAGTACTGGTCCGGCACGAGCCGTGATTTGCCCCTACAGCGCCGCACCCGGCCGGATGCGTAAACGCTGTAGGTTTTTTGATGTGTGCAGGATTGCCAACGAAAACCGATTTTTCGCTGGCGCGGACCCCGGTCCAAATCATGCGCCGAGAGCTGAAGGAACGCCGTGCTGCCGACCGGCACTGACACTTTGAAACGCAGACCGCTGGTGCGCTTCCTCGTGCTGGCCGGCCTTGCCGTGGCGCTGGCCAGCTGCCAGATGTTCACGCCTCCCGAAGTGCAGGAATCCGGCTTCCAGCCTTCCGACAAGCCGATCACGGTCGACAATGTCGCCGCCAACAGCAAGCTTGCCGAACTGGCGAAGGCGCAACATCCGCGCATCCTTGCCACCTATGGCGGCGAATATTCCGATCCCAAGCTCGAGCGCATGGTGGCCAAGGTTGTCGGCAGCCTGACCGTGGTGTCGGCCAATCCGACCCAGACCTATCGCATCACCATCCTCAATTCGCCCAACGTCAACGCTTTCGCGCTGCCGGGTGGCTATCTCTACGTCACCCGCGGCCTGCTGGCGCTGGCCAATGATTCGGCCGAACTCGCCGCCGTCATCGCGCATGAGATGGGCCACGTCACCGCCAATCACGGTCTGCAGCGACAGCAGCTCGAGGCCGAGGAAGGCCTGGCGACCAAGGTGGTCTCCGATGTGCTGGGCGACAGCCCGACCGCCAAGCAGGCATTGATCCGCGGCAAGCTGAGGCTGGCGCAGTTCTCGCGCAACCAGGAGCTGGAGGCAGACGCCATCGGCATCAAGTCGATCGGCGAGGCGGGTTACGATCCCTATGCCGCCGGGCGTTTCCTGCAGTCGATGTCGGCCTACACCGATTTCCGCTCGATCAGCGGCGCCACCGACGCCAGCCTCGACTTCCTGGCCACGCACCCCAACACGCCGCAGCGAATTGATCTGGCGCAGCGCCACGCCCGCCAGTTCGGCGCGCCGGGCATCGGCACCCGCGACCGCGATTCCTTCCTGGCCGGGATAGACGGCCTGCTCTATGGCGACACGCCGGAAGAGGGCTATGTGCGCGGCCAGACCTTCCTGCATCCGGGCCTCGGCGTTTCGTTCACGGTGCCCGACGGCTTCATCATCGACAATTCGGCGGCGGCGGTGACGGCGACCGGTCCCGGCGACATGGCGATCCGCTTCGACGGTGTGTCGATCGACAAGGATCGTGCGCTGACCGACTACATCAGAAGCGGCTGGGTGGCCGGTCTCGACGAGACCAGTGTGCGCCAGGAGACGATCGACGGCAACCAGGCGGCGACCGCGCACGCCGGCGCCGATGGCTGGCAGTTCGACATTGCGGTGATCCGCGCCGGCGGTCAGGTCTACCGGCTTTTGACAGCGGCCCCCTCGGCCAGCACGACACTCGATCCGGTGGCACGCTCGGTCAGCGGTTCGTTCCGCGTGCTCAGCCCCGCCGAGAAGGCGGCACTGAAGCCGCTGCATATCCGCGTCGTCACGGTACAGGCCGGGCAGACGATGGGCACACTTTCGGCGCAGATGGTCGGCGTCGACCGCAAGCTCGATCTGTTCCGCGTGCTCAACGCGATGTCGCCGGGCGCCTCGGTTTCGGCCGGCGACAAGGTCAAGATCGTCACGGACAGATAGCGCCGGTCTTCGTCAGAAACCCCAGCCTTCGTAGTGCTTTTTTCTGAGATAACTTTTCTGAGATAACTCGGGGTACCCCGTTCCTGGCAATCTCAGGCCGCCATGAACTCCGGATTCTGCTTCACCAGCGCGAGCTTGAGCTTTTCCATGGCGCGGGCCTCGATCTGCCGGACACGCTCCTTGGAAATGCCGAGCGTCTCGCCAAGCGCCTCAAGCGTCGCACCTTCGTCGCTCAGCCGGCGCTCCTCGATGATCCTGAGTTCGCGGGCATTGAGCGCGCGGAGCGCCGTCTTCAGCCACATCAGGCGCCGTTCGACGTCGATGGTGTCGCCGGCGACCTCGTCAGGCAATGGATCGTCCGAAATCAGGAAGTCCATCCGCTCGGTGGTGCCAGCTTCGTCGGCGAGCGGTGCGTTGAGCGAAGAGTCAGGTGCTGAAAGCCTGGAATCCATCTTCGCGACATCGGCCTCGGAGACGCCTAGGGCTACCGAGACTTCGCGGTAGAGCGTGGCGTTGGAGATCGGCTCGGCGCCATTGGCAAGACGGGCGCGCAGGCGCCGCAGGTTGAAGAACAGCGCCTTTTGCGCCGAAGAGGTGCCGCCGCGAACGATCGACCAGTTGCGCAGGATATAGTCCTGCATCGAAGCGCGGATCCACCATGTCGCATAGGTCGAGAAGCGCACCTCGCGCTCCGGCTCGAAACGCGCGGCTGCTTCCAGCAGCCCGACATGGCCCTCTTGGACCAGATCTCCGAGCGGCAGGCCGTAATGTCGGAACTTCGAAGCCATGGAGATGACCAGCCGCATATGGGCGACGGTGATCTGATGCAGCGCCTGCTGATCCTGGTCCTCCTTCCAGCGCAAGGCGAGAACATGTTCCTCATCGCGCTCGAGGTAGGGGGCTTTCATTGCCGTGCGGACCATGGTCCGTCCTGCCGTGTCTTCGATCATGCCGCGCTCCTGCTCCCGGACATTTTCGGACGGCCTGGCGGCCGTTATCTCTGTTTGACGCAATTCCGAAGGAAACCGCTTTCCCACTTTCCTGGAATTGCTTCGGGCCTAGCGCAGCCAAGGGTTCTTGAAATGGAAACGCGGCGCCCTACAACAAGCCATGAACGTGCCATACCGGGGATTGGTTCCGCCGCCGAGGGCGGTTGTTTTGTGCGGTCCGACAGGGCGCATCGACACCGCAGATCGGGACTATTGGCACCGATCGGAGCTGCTTTGAGAATCTGATTTCTGGATCGCCGTTTTTTTGAAATCTGGTTCCTTATTTTGCTGCGCTGTATCTGTCAGTTTCCGGCTCTCACAAGCGCCGGACACCGGCCAAGGACGGGATCACATAGAAATGAAATGGCTCAATTCGCTCATCATCGCCGGAACGCTGCAGGTTCTGGCTGTTACATCAGGCCACGCCGGCGCCAATCTCGACCAGATCAAGCAGGCCGGCACACTCAAGGTCGGCACCGAAGGCACCTATGCGCCCTTCACCTATCATGATGCTTCCGGCGCGCTGGTCGGCTTCGACGTCGAGATCGCCAAGGCGATCGGCGACAAGCTCGGCGTCAAGGTCGAGTTCCTCGAAGGCAAATGGGACGGGCTGATCGCCGGCCTCGACGCCAACCGCTACGACGCCGTGATCAACGAGGTCGGCATCACCGACGCGCGCAAGGCCAAGTACGATTTCTCCGATCCTTACATCGCCTCCAAGGCCGTGCTGATCGTGCGCGGCGACAACACCGACATCAAGACCTTCGCCGACCTCAAGGGCAAGAAGTCGGCACAGTCGTTGACATCGAATTTCGGCAAGCTCGCCGAGACCAACGGCGCCGAACTTGTCGGCACCGACGGCTTCGACCAGTCGATCCAGCTGCTGCTCACCGGCCGCGCCGACGCCACCATCAATGACAGCCTGTCTTTCCTCGACTTCAAGAAGCACAAGCCGGACGCCAATGTGAAGATCGCCGCGCAGGAAGAGAACGCCGACTATTCCGGCGTCATCGTGCGCAAGGGTGATCCGGAGCTGGTCGCGGCGATCAACAAGGCGCTGGCCGACATCAAGGCCGACGGCACCTACAAGAAGATCGCCGATACCTATTTCGGCCAGGATGTCTCGCAGTAAAGACCATCTCCCGGCGGTTTGCCGGCAATGACAAATAGCGGCGGGCCGTCTTTGACGGCTCGCCGTTATTCGCATGATATGAGAAGCACACAATCGCACTGCCGTCACCGCGGCGGTCTGTGAGGGAGGAGCCGTTCGTGCCGCACTGGCTACACCTGATGCTGGACTCGTTGCCGACACTGCTGTGGGCGGCGTTGATCTTCACCGTACCGCTGACATTGCTATCGTTCGCACTCGGCCTGTTCGTCGGCCTGGTTGTCGCCCTGGTGCGGCTGTTCGGCCCCAAGCCTCTGGTTGCCGTGGTCCGCTTCTATGTCTGGATCTTTCGCGGCACGCCGCTTCTGGTGCAGCTGTTCCTGATCTTTTACGGCCTGCCTTCGGTCGGCATATTGCTGGATGCTTTTCCGGCGGCGCTGATTGGCTTCACCCTCAACATAGGCGCCTACAGTTCGGAAATTATCCGCGCCGTGATCGGCTCGGTGCCGAAGGGCCAGTGGGAAGCGGCCTATTCGACCGGCATGACCTGGAGCCAGGCGATGCGGCGCACCATCCTGCCGCAAGCCGGCCGCGTCGCCGTGCCGCCGCTGTCCAACACCTTCATCTCGCTGGTCAAGGATACGTCGCTGGCCGCCGCCATCACCGTGCCGGAGATGTTCCAGGCGGCGCAGCGCATCGTCGCCACCACCTATGAACCGCTGATCCTCTATGTCGAGGCGGCGATCCTTTATCTGGCGATGAGCTCGGTGCTTTCGGCCTTGCAGACGCGGCTGGAGGAGCGGCTCAACCGCTATGGCGGCTTCCTGGAGGCGCGCTCATGATCGGCCTCACCGATATCGAAAAGCGCTTCGGCGACAATCTGGTGCTGAAGGGCGTGACGGTCACCATTGCCGAAGGCAGCGTCACCGCGCTTGTCGGTCCCTCCGGCGGTGGCAAGAGCACTCTGCTGCGCTGCATCAACCTGTTGGAGATCCCGACCTCGGGCATGGTGCGCATCGGCGACGAGACGCTGGAATTCCGTCCCGGCATCAAGATCCCCAGCCGCGACATCCAGCGCCTGCGGCTGCAGACCGGCATGGTGTTCCAGAACTTCCAGCTGTTCCCGCATCGCACCGCGATCGAGAACGTCATGGAAGGCCTGGTGACGGTGCTCAAATGGCCGACGGCAAAGGCGCGCGAGCGGGCACTGGCGCTGCTCGAGAAGGTCGGCATGGCGCACAAGGCGGACGATTGGCCGGCAACGCTGTCGGGCGGCCAGCAGCAGCGTGTGGCCATCGCCCGCGCCCTGGCGCCGTCGCCCAAGGTTCTGCTTTGCGACGAGCCGACCTCGGCGCTCGATCCGGAACTGGCGCAGGAAGTGGTCGACGTGCTCGGAAAACTCGCCAGCGAAGGCACCACCATGGTGATGGCCACGCACGACCTTCGCCTTGCCTCCAAGATCGCGCAGGAGGTGGTGTTCCTCGATGCTGGTGTCGTCGTCGAGAAGGGGCCGTCCACCGTGGTGTTCAGCAATCCGGAGCGGGAACGGACCAAGCGTTTTATTGCGACGCTGAAGCAGGAGGCGGAGAAGGAAGCCGGCGGCTGAGCCTTCTACGTTCCCCTTGTGGGGAGGTCGGACGGAAGGTCCGGGTGCGGTCTGGTGTCGTCCCCATCCTCGCTGCTTCGCAGCGACCCTGCCTGGGCGAGCCACGGGTCTCGCCCGTCCTTGGAACCCCACAAGGGGGTAAAAACAAAAACCCGGCACAAGGCCGGGTTTTTCATGATTTCGACGGTGAAAGCGATCAGGCAGCTTCTTCCTGCTCGGCTTCCTCATTGTCGGCCTTGGCGCCGCGCTTCGGGCCCTTGTTGAGGTTGACCTCGATCAGGCGCACGGCTTCGGTTTCCGACATGCGGTTGACTGCCGCGATCTCGCGCGCCATGCGGTCGAGTGCCGCCTCATAGAGCTGACGCTCGGAATAGGACTGTTCCGGCTGGTTGTCGGCACGGTAGAGGTCGCGCACGACTTCCGAGATCGAGATCAGGTCGCCCGAATTGATCTTGGCATCATATTCCTGCGCACGGCGCGACCACATGGTGCGCTTGACGCGGGCGCGGCCCTGCACGACCTTCAGCGCGCGCTCGACATAATCCTCTTCCGACAGCTTGCGCATGCCGATGGAGGTCGCCTTGGCGACCGGAACCTTCAGGCGCATCTTGTCCTTCTGGAAGTCGATGACGAACAGTTCCAGCTTGTGGCCCGCAACTTCCTGCTCGTCGATCGAGACGATCTGGCCGACGCCGTGTGCCGGATAGACGATGTACTCGCCGGTCTTGAAACCGTGGCGTGCCGAGGTGGACTTCTTCTGCGGGGTGATCGTTGCCATTACGCCCTGAACTCCTTGTTGTGGCACCGGCGGCCTGCCGGTCCGAACGCATGCGACCGGGGACACCGATCGTTAGCCGCACAACAGATGAACCCATCGGAAAAAGCCGGGACCGGCAAACCGCATACATAGCGACTGCCTGGCCCAGATCGCTCTGGTCCGATTGGGGATTTCACCTTTCAGTGATTTGGGGCGCTTGCGCCATAAATCGACGTTGTGTCACCGGCATGTTTCAACTGGTGTAGCACAAAAAGTCGGAAGAATCAAGGTTTTGCTGCAAACGCGAAGGTCGAGCGCCATCGCCGCCTGTCAAGGCAGTTAATGTATGATGCGCGTTACGCAGCGTTATGACGATCCAATAGGCCGCACTTTTTTGCTTTGCGCATCACCCTTTCCGAAATCGATTCCGATTCCAGCGTCATGTGCTCAGTCGCCTTCGCCGGGCTCGGCGGAGAAATATTTCTCGAACTTGCCGGCTTCGCCGTCGAAGCTCTTGGCATCTGCCGGAGGCTCCTTCTTGGCGGTGATGTTGGGCCATTTCTCGGCGTATTCGGTGTTGACCTGCAGCCATTTGTCGAGGCCCGGCTCGGTGTCGGGCTTGATTGCATCGGCCGGGCATTCCGGTTCGCAGACGCCGCAGTCGATGCACTCGTCGGGATGTATGACAAGCATGTTCTCGCCCTCGTAGAAGCAGTCGACCGGACAGACCTCGATGCAGTCCATGTACTTGCATTTGATGCAGTTGTCGGTCACGACATAGGTCATTGGTCGGCTCCGGGACGTCCCGTTCTTGCTAGAGCGACGTGCGTCCACTTGGACGCATAAAGTACGCTCTGACACTTTGAATCTGCGCATCGTGCCTTCCGAAAAATCGATTTCCGATTTTCGGGCCGATGCGGCGGCTTTTTTGGTGAGGTAACGCCTTTGCCTGCCGCTTGCAAGGGCAGCCATTGCAGGCGGGGCCCGCGTGTCCGGAATGAAATTCCAGACCGCCGGCATGGCGCAGACAGCCAAGGCTTCAGTCTTCGCCGAACAGCCGGTCGGTTTGCCTGCGCTCTTTCTTGGTCGGCCGGCCGCTGCCGGCGTCGCGCAGCGCCGGAATGGCATCGGCAACAGCCTCGCCTTTTGGGACCGGCGGCGGGGACATGTCCTCGTAGAGCGTGCGCGCTTCCTCGGCCGGACCGCGCCGCACGCCGGTGCCAAGCACCTTCCAAACGAAGATGCGGCGCTCGTGCGTAATGGTCAAAACGTCGCCAGGCTTGACCAGATCGGAGGCCTGCGCTGCTTTGTCGCTGTTGATGCGGACGCGTCCGGCGACGACCAGCTTGGCCGCCAGCGAGCGCGATTTTATCGCGCGCGAAAAGAACAGCCACTTGTCGATGCGCTGACGACCTTCAGCAACCATCGCAGCGAGTTATCTCTTGTTGGAGCATGATCTTGTCCGAAAACCGGTTCCACTTTTCGGGATCATGCTCAGAGCCTACTTCTTCAGCTGGTCGCGCAAGGCGGCGAGCTTGGCGAAGGGCGAGTCCGGATCGAAGCGCGCCGGGCGTTCCTCGCGTGGCTTGGCCTGGAAAGCCGGCTTGGCGCCTTGCGGTCCGCCTTTGCCTTCCGGCCTGCCGCCTTTCCAGTCAGGCCGGCCCTCGCGCGGACGCTCGCCTTGCGGCTTGCCGTCGCGGCGCTGTTCGCCCTCGGCCTGCGGCTTGGGCTTGAACTTCGAACGGTCGAAGCGTGGCTTGGCGGCACCGTCGCGCTGGTCGCGCCGGCCTTGGTAGGCCGGCCGCTCGCCCGTTGCGGGCTGTCCGCCGGCGGCATCCGCGGGTGCATCCGTGCGGGCAGCCTGGCCGTTGCGCGGGCGATTGTCTCTGCGGTTGTCTTGCCGATGGCGCGGGCGCTGTTCGAAACGGCCCTGGCGCCACAACAAGATGGGCTTTGGGGCTTCGGCCTCGGCGCTTCCACCCTCCCCCTCGTGGGGAGGGTCGGCGCGCAGCGCCGGGGTGGGGGCAGCGCCGGCGTCGGTGGTTGCACCTGCATCGGCTACGCGGTCTGCACTATCGGTTTCGTCAGCGCTGTCACCCCCACCCGCGTCGCTTCGCGCCGCGACCTCCCCCATCGAGGGGGAGGTAAAAGCGTCGGCGCTTTCGGTGACAGTGTCGTCAGCCTCTGCAACGGCCGGAGCGTGTTCTTGCGCTGCAGGCTCTGCAGTTGTTTCGTCGATGGCTGGGACCTCGGCGGTAGCTTCAACGGCCGCAGCTGGCTCCGAACCATCGGCAGGCGCTTCCGGCTGAGCGTCTGCAACAGCCTCCGATGCGACTTCGGCAACGGGCTCCTCAGCCGCAACCTCAGTGGCGGAAGCCGCATCCGGCTCCGAACTGTCGGTCGGCGCTTCAGCGACAGCTTCGCCTGCAGCGGCTTCCGCCGTCTGGGCCTGCTCGGCCTTCGCTGCCGCTTCCGCCAGCTTTGCCGCCGCGGCTTCGCGCGCGGCATTGTCCTGCGCTTCCAGCCGCGCCTTCACCTCTGCGGGCGGCTTCGGCTCGGCGCGGTAGCCGAGGCCTTTCAGGATCTCTTCCATGTCGTCGGCGGTGGCGCCGAGGATGGACATCATCGGCGGCGTCACCATGAAGGACTGGCCGTCATAGGCGCCGTCCGGGCGCTGTCCCAGACCGGGCTTCCAGTTGGTCGCAGGCCGGATCAGGTCGGCCAGCCGTTCCAGAATGTCGATGCGCACGGCGCGGCGGCCGAGATTGCGGTATCCGGCAAGCTTGTAGAAGCTCTTGTCGAAAGCAGGATCGATGACCACCGAGGTGCGGCCGGAAGCCAGGGCGTGCACCACGTCGCCAAAGCCCGGCTTGTCCTTGCCGTCGTTCTTCAGCGCCCACAACAGCGTAATCAGTCCGGCGGGCGCCGGCTTGATCAGCGCCGGCACGAAGACGTGGTAGGCGCCGAAGCGCACACCGAGCCGGCGCAAGGCGGCGCGACCCTCCTGATCGAGCGACTTCATTTCCTCGGCGATGTCGCGGCGGTTGATGAGGCCGAAATGCTCGACGAGCTGGAAGGCGATGCCACGGCCGATGCCGGCGATCTGCTCGGCATTCTTCAAGTCGACCAGCGGCTTCAGCAAGGATTCGATCTGGAAATTGACGAAGCGCTCGGCGCGCGCGGCGACCTTGTCGCGGGCGGGACCGGTCAACTGCTCGTCGGCCAAAAGCACCAGGCGCGGCTTCAGCGCGTCCTCGCCGGCAACCAGCGTGCCGATCGGCGCGCCGATCCAGCGCAGCGTGCCGTCGGAGCCGAGCGCAAGGTCGCCATTGGCGCAGGCGCCGAAGCGTTCGGCACGCGCCTCGAACTCGGCGGCCAGCGCTTTTTGCGCTGCCGTACGCACGGCCTTGGCGTCTTCGCCGCCGGCGCTCTGATCGGCGGTGAAGCGGAACCCTTGCAACTCGCCGACATGATGGCCTTCGACAAGGACGGTTCCGGTAGGACTGATTTCGGCTTCAGGCATTGTATTTTCTCTAAGGCGCCGCATGAGGACGGAAGTCCTGCGGTCTACAAACCGTTTCGTCAACCGCTCATGCAGCGCATCCGACAATCTGTCTTCGATTTCGCGCGTCTTTTCCCGCCAGTGTGCCTGATCGGCCAGCCAGCCCGGCCGGTTGGACACGAATGTCCAGGTGCGTATCTGGGCAATTCTGTGCGACAGCGTGTCGATATCGCCTTCGGTGGTGTCGGCGCGGCGCACCTGCTCGGCCATGTAGTTCTCGTCGACATGGCCGTGTTTGGCGAGGTCGGTGTAGATAGAAGCGATCAGGTCGGAGTGCTGGGCCGGCGCGATCTTGCGGTAGTCCGGCAACGCGCAGGCTTCCCACAGCAGCGCGACGCGCTTGGCATTGGTAGCCAGCGCGCGGATGTCCTCGTCGCGGGAGAGATGTTCGAGCGCCTGCGCATCGACCGCCGGCAGCGCGCGCGTCAGGCCTTCGACCGGCGCGTTGGCCTCGATCGAGCGCTTCAGCGCGTCGAGGCTGGCGAAGTCGAAATGCGCGGTGCGCCATTGCAGCACCTTCACCGGATCGAACTCGTGCCCCTCGATGCGCTTGACCAGTTCCTCGTCCAGCGGATCGACCTGGCCGGTGACGCCGAAGGTGCCGTCGCGCAGATGCCGGCCGGCGCGGCCGGCGATCTGGCCGAGCTCGGCCGCCGTCAGGTTGCGGTACTGGTAGCCGTCGAATTTGCGGTTCTGGGCGAAGGCGACATGATCGAGATCAAGGTTGAGGCCCATGCCGATGGCGTCGGTGGCGACGAGATAGTCGACGTCGCCTGCCTGGAACATTGCCACCTGGGCGTTGCGGGTGCGGGGCGACAGCGCGCCGAGCACGACCGCCGCTCCTCCTTGCTGGCGGCGGATCAGCTCAGCGATGGCATAGACCTCGTCGGCGGAGAAGGCGACGATGGCCGTACGCCGCGGCAGGCGGGTCAATTTCTTCGAACCGGCATAGGCCAGGTGCGACAGGCGAGGGCGCGTCACCACCGAGACGCCTCTCAGCAGCTTTTGCAGGATGCCATGCATGGTGGCCGCGCCGAGCAGCAGCGTTTCCTGGCGGCCGCGTAGGTGCAGGATACGGTCGGTGAAGATGTGGCCGCGCTCGAGGTCGCCGGCGAGCTGCACCTCGTCGATGGCGACGAAGGCAACGTCGGTCTCGCGCGGCATGGCTTCGACGGTGCAGACCGAATATTTCGCGCCGGGCGGCTGGATTTTTTCCTCGCCGGTGATGAGCGCCACCTTGTGGGCGCCGACCTTTTCGCAGACGCGGGCATAGACCTCGCGCGCCAGAAGGCGGAGCGGCAGGCCGATAATGCCGCTCTCATGCGCCACCATGCGCTCGATGGCGAGATGGGTCTTGCCGGTGTTGGTCGGACCCAGCACGGCAGTCACGTCGCGGCCCGACAGGATCAGCGGCTCGGTGTGTTTCGGCTGGATGTTCATCGGCCTGGAGATGAGGCTTTCTGCATCGTGTTGTCGGGAGCGCGCCTCGCGTGGCGCGTATGACAGGCGACACATAGGGATTTCAGGCGCGAAGCGAAAGCGGAATGTTCCGGCCGGCAATCCCACGGTTCGTCTTTGAGGTCTCAATTAACAGTTGGAACGAGTCTGGAACGAATCGGCGACGAATCAGTGACTCCGGTAGATTCAGCTTTTGTTCACGGCTACATGTGGATTTTGCGAGCCTGAGTCTCACCATATGCTGAATCGCGGAAACTGGCCCGATTCCTGCAAGGCGACCATTGGCGTTAACCTTTGCCGGTGGGGCATCGTCGTGATCCGATACGCCTCGGCCAACATTATGAAATTGTTGAATTTTCTTAATCGGCCTTAACCAGTTTCCGGTGGTTTTCGGCCTTGGTCGTTAACGTTCCGCTCAAAGCCGGAACGAATGGGTGACGAATCAGCGATGGCGGGATTTTCCTGGTTTGTTCACCCCAACATGTTGTGTTATCCACAGCTTGCCCACCGAGAATTCACAGCTTGCGAACCGGGTTTGCACAGGGCGCCTGGAAATCGTTAATCTTCGCGTGCCGGAACGGGTCAATGTCTCGCGCGCAGCCCGGGAACATCGCCGGCCGGCGATGAAAAAACGGGCCATAAGCCGGCCCGTCCTACCGGGCGAAATGCTGTCGTTCAGGCGAAATACTGGCCGCCATTGGCTGTGATGGTCGAACCGGTGATGAAGCCGGCGTCTTCGGAAGCGAGGAAGACGACGCAACGCGCGATCTCTTCCGGTTCGCCGAGGCGGCCGACCGGAATCTGCGGGATGATGCGTTCATTCAGCACCTTCTCGTCGATCGCCTTGACCATCTCGGTGGCGATGTAGCCGGGGCAGATGACATTGACTGTGATGCCCGCGCGCGCGCCCTCCTGCGCCAGCGCCTTCGAGAAGCCGATGTCGCCGGCCTTTGCGGCGGAATAGTTGACTTGGCCGGCCTGGCCTTTCTGGCCGTTGATGGAGGAAATGGTGATGACGCGGCCGAATTTGCGGTCGCGCATGCCGCCCCACAGCGGATGCGTCATGTTGAAGACCCCAGACAGATTGGTGTCGATGACTTCCTTCCACTGCTCGCGCGTGAGCTTGTGGAACATGGCGTCGCGGGTAATGCCGGCATTGTTGACCAGCACCGAGACCGGGCCGAGATCGGCCTCGACCTGTTTGATTCCGGCGGCACAGGCGTCGTAGTCGGCGACCGACCATTTGTAGGCCTTGATGCCGGTTTGTGCGCTGAACTTCCCCGCTGCCTCGTCATTGCCGGCATAGTTGGCTGCAACGGTGTAACCGGCATTCTTCAGGCCGATCGATATGGCGGCGCCGATGCCGCGCGATCCACCGGTGACGAGCGCTACTTTGGTCATTGAAAGTTCTTCCTCCCTTTGGTCGGAAGAAGGGAATAGGGAGTAGGGAGTAGCGAGTAGGGATCGATATCCCGCCGCGCTGCTCCTTCTTCCCCATTCACTACTCCCTATTCACTACTCACTTCTCTTTCACAGCGCTTCCACGCACAGAGCGACGCCCATGCCGCCGCCGATGCACAGCGTGGCAAGGCCCTTCTTGGCGCCGCGGCGGCGCATCTCGAAAACCAGCGTGTTGAAGACGCGGGCGCCCGACGCGCCGATCGGATGGCCGATGGCGATGGCGCCGCCATTGACGTTGACGATCGACGTATCCCAGCCCATGCCCTTGTTGACGGCGCAGGCCTGCGCGGCGAAGGCTTCATTGGCCTCGACAAGGTCGAGGTCCTTGACCGACCAGCCGGCCTTCTCGAGCGCCCGCTTCGAGGCGGGAATAGGTCCGGTGCCCATGATCGCCGGATCGACGCCGGCCGTCGCCCATGAGGCGATGCGCACCAGCGGGGTGATGCCGCGCCTTGTGGCTTCAGCCTCGCTCATCAGCAGCGCGCCGGCGGCGCCGTCATTGATGCCCGACGCGTTGGCGGCGGTCACGGTGCCGTCCTTGTCGAAAGCCGGCTTCAGCTTGGACATGGCGTCGATGGTGGCGCCGTGGCGGATGTACTCGTCCTGGTCGACGACAGTGTCGCCCTTCCTGCCCTTGATCGTGAAGGCGACGATCTCGTCCTTGAACTTGCCGGCCTTCTGCGCGGTCTCGGCCTTGTTTTGCGAGGCCAGCGCAAACTGGTCCTGGTCGTCGCGGGTGATCTGGAACTGGCGGGCGACGTTCTCGGCGGTGTTGCCCATGTGGTAGCCGTTGAAGGCGTCCCACAACCCGTCCTTGATCATGGTATCGATCATCTTGTAGTCGCCCATCTTGACGCCGGCGCGCAGGTGCTCGGCGTGCGGCGACAGCGACATTGATTCCTGGCCGCCGGCGATGATCACGGTGGCGTCGCCGGCGGCGATCTGCTGCATGCCGAGCGCGATGGCGCGCAGGCCAGAGCCGCAAACCTGGTTAAGCCCCCAGGCGGTGGTCTCCTTGGGCAGGCCGGCATTGATCGACGCCTGGCGGGCGGGGTTCTGGCCCTGCGCGGCGGTCAGCACCTGGCCGAGAATGACCTCGTCGACTTCACCCGGCTCGACGCCGGCGCGCGCCAAAAGCTCCCTGATGACGACGGCGCCAAGTTCATGCGCCGGGGTGGCGGCGAAGGCGCCGTTGAAAGAGCCGACAGCCGTGCGTGCGGCGCTGGCAACGACGATTGAATTGGAAGCGGACATTTTTCTCTCCAGACTTCGAGGTGTCGTGTTCTTGGGGGCTTGTTGGGACTTTTCTTGCCCGTTCCACACCCCAAGTCAAACCGGAAATGGGCATGCCGGCCAAGCGCCGCAAGCAGGGCGCGGGCGGCCGGCGGGATCGCCCAACCTTTGCTGCGCAGCATAATTGGCCGGCCATGCAGCAATAAATGATGCCGCACTGCACAAAGCGCTTGGAATTATAGAGCTTTTGCGCATATCCTTAAAAATGGCGCAATCGTTACCGGCGGCTTACTCAGGCGCGCCGGTGTCCCGGGAGGATGCTGATGGCCGCGAAAGACGACCCTATCATTATCAAGAAATATGCCAATCGCCGGCTCTACAACACCGGCACCAGCACCTATGTCACGCTCGAGGATCTGGCCGAGATGGTAAAGAAGGGCGAGGAGTTCACCGTCCAGGACGCCAAGACCGGTGACGACATTACCCATCCGGTGCTGACGCAGATCATCTTCGAACTGGAGAACAAGGATGGGCAGAACATGCTGCCGATCCCGTTCCTGCGCCAGCTGATCGCTTTCTATGGCGACCAGATGCAGCAGATCGTGCCGAGCTTCCTCGAACAGTCGATGATGGCCTTCTCCAAGGAACAGGAGCGGTTCCGCGAGCAGATGAAGGGCGCGATCGGCAAGTCGCCGCTGGATGTGATGAAGATCGCCACGCCGATCAAGGCGCTGGAAGAGCAGACACGCCGCAACATGGAAATGTTCCAGAACGCGATGCGCCTGTTCACGCCCTTCCCGACCGCCGCCACAAATGCTGCGGCCGCGGCTGCACCCGAGCCGGCCCGCAAGGATGGCCCGGAAAAGAGCGGCGACGACCTTCAGGAACTGAAGCAACAGATCGCCGCCATGCAGCGCAAGCTTGACACCATGTCGTAAGCGACCGCCGCATGGGCGACCGCCCTCAGTTTGGTGAGGCGGCTGTCACGGGTCGATTTTCAGCTGCCACGGTTCCCAGATATCGTCGGGCTGGCCGTCGAGCGAGCGGTAGAAGGCTTTGGCCGGCGAGTTGGATTTCAGCACCGTCCATTTGATGGCGGAGGCGCCAATGCTCAAAGCGTGTTGGCGAAGCTGTTCAACAAGCGCATGGCCGACCCCCATCCCGCGCGTCGCTTCGGTGACGTAGAGTTCCTTCAGCCAGACAACCGGCTTCAGGTCGTAGGTCCAGGGGATGAGGTAGTGGACGGCGATGCCGACGATCACGCCCTCTTGCTCCGCCACCAACACGCCGAACCGGGGCGATGGTCCCAGCCCGTGCTCGATGAGGTTCGCTTTGGTGACGCGAAGCTTGTCGTCATAACCCTCGAAGACAGCTAGCGCCCGCATGAGGGCGAGCACCGCACCGACATCCTGGCGCTCGAATGGACGAATTCTAACCATCGCCTTCTGCATGCTTGCTCAGTCTTCAAGGCCGACCATATCGCGTGGCCTCACGCGTGCAAGACACCGGGCTCCTTGCCTGAAGCGAAAGGAAGGTCCTCGTCCTGCCAACCGGTTATGCCGCCGATCATGATCTTCACGGGACGACCGAGGCTGGCCAGCTTGAAGGCCGCCTGATCCGCGCCATTGCAATGCGGTCCCGCGCAATAGACGACGAACAGCGTCTTTTCGGGCCATTGCACCATCCGCCCGGCCGATATTTCGCGGTGCGGCAGATGCAGCGCGCCCGGCACATGGCGGCGTCCATAGGCTTCCGCCGAACCGACCACATGCAGGAGAACAAAGTCCGGCTCCCCGGCACGCATTGCGGCGGCGACGTCGGAACAGTCGGTCTCGACGGAAAGCCGGCGCAGAAAATGGTCGCGGGCGATATCCGGCGATGCCGCCGGAATGTCTGTCACGTGGCTCATCCTCGTATCTCCATTGCTGATGCGACGGAGAGATAAGACAGGAAGCAGGGCGATTGCAGCTGGCAGCTTTGCCATATATCGTCAAGATCATGCCATCCTCTGCCAATCCGCGCCCTGCCAACCCTCTTGTCGTTGCCGTTGCCTATGACGGGCTGTGCACGTTCGAGTTTGGCGTGGCGGTTGAGATCTTCGCCTTGCCCCGGCCGGAAATGGGTGAGGATTGGTACCGTTTTGCGGTTGCCGGTATTGATACCGGTGAAATGCGCGCGCTGGGCGGCGTGCGTATTGTTGCCGACGGCGGGATCGATCTGATCGGCCAGGCCGGCACGGTGATCGTACCGGGATGGCGCGGGTCGGAGGCTCCGGTGCCGCCGGCGCTGATCGAGGCGCTGCGGAAGGCGAGCGAGCGCGGCTCTCGCATTCTTTCGATCTGTTCGGGCGTGTTCGTGCTTGCCGCCGCCGGCCTGCTTGCGGGCAAAAGGGCGACCACGCATTGGCGCTACAGCGAGAAGCTGACGGAGATGTACCCCGACATCACCGTGATCCCGGACGTTTTGTACATTGATGAGGGCAATGTGCTGACATCGGCAGGCAGTGCCGCGGGCATCGATCTTTGCCTGCATCTGGTTCGGCGCGACTTCGGCACCAAGGCTGCAAACATGGTGGCGCGCCGTCTGGTGGTGCCGCCGCATCGCGACGGCGGCCAGGCGCAGTATGTCGAGAGTTCCGTTCCCGAGCCACATGAGCGCAGCCGGCTTGGACCGTTGATCGACAGGATGCGCGCCGATATTGCCGCCGACTATCCCGTCGCCATCTTGGCCGAGCTTGCCGGTATGAGCGAGCGGACGTTCCTGCGCCGGTTCGCGGCCGCAACCGGCGTCACGCCGGCGCGCTGGCTGCTGTCGGAACGGCTTTCGCGGGCGCGCACGCTGCTGGAAGACACCGCCATGCCGATCGAACGGATTGCCGAGACTGCCGGCTTTGGCGCGGCAGGCACGCTGCGGCATCATTTTCGTCAGCAGTTCGCCACGACGCCCGTCGCGTACCGTGCGCGGTTCGGGAACACGGCCAGGTCGGCTTAAGTCACGCGTTCCTCATAGCGGCCACGCGGCCTGATGATGCTGCCGCTAATGATCTGTTCGACCATATGCGCGGCCCAGCCGACACTGCGTCCGAGCGCAAACAGCTGGAACGGTGCATCGCGCGGCAAGCCAAGGCCGCGCGTTAGTGCGGCCAGGGCGAAGTCGATGTTGGGCTGGGCACCGACCGCCGCCATGGCGGCTTTTTGCAGCTGTTGCAGCGTCTCGTCGACAGGGATGACTTCCAGAAGTGCGGTGGCACGGGGATCGCCGTCGGGATAGAGCGGATGGCCGAACGCCGGCAAGGGCCGATCATGGCCGAGCCAGCGCCGGATCGCCGCATCCGCGCCGTGGGCTGCTGCATCTTCAGCCAGTTGCATCACCGCTTCGCCGGCGCCACCGTGGCGCGGGCCGGACAGCGTTGCCAGGCCGGCCAGCAGGCATGCGGCAGGCGAGGCGCCTGTGGACGCTGCGACGCGGGCGGCGAAGGTCGATGCGTTGAGTTCATGATCGGCGAGCAGGACGAGGGCGCAGCGGATCGCTTCCGCGCCGGCATCATCCACCGACCAGCCCTGCGCCAGGCGCTTATGGACGGGCGCTGTGCCGGCTTCAGCGCCCAGCGACTGCGCCAGCGCTCCGACTGTGCGCGCGGCCTCGGTGCACAGCGAGGCGGCGCTGCGTCCTAGCGAAGGCCGCCCGTGGCCTGCAAGCATGGCAAGCTGCGCAAAGGCCGAGGCGCGGCCGACTGGATGAGGCGCTTCAGGTGACGGAGCTTTGAACGTCACCGGTTCGGCCGAGGCCCACAGCAGAGCGGCGGTTTCCTCCAGCGTCGCCGATTTGGAGAGCGCAACGGCGTCTTGCCCTCGGTAGATGAGGCTCCCGTGCAGAACGGTCGAAATTGCTGTTGCGATCGAGGGTTCGCCCCAGGCGATCGCACTCTCGGCGATGGCCGAGGGACTGCGGCCGCGCGCCCGGCGGGTCGCCAGTGCGGCGATGTCGTCGGCGCGGTACTGGCTGCGGCGCGGGTCGCTCTCATCCGGCCGCATGCCGATGCGGCCACGGCTGACATAGGCGTAAAGCGTCTGCGGCCGCACCTTGAGCCTTTCCAGCGCCTCTTCCCGCGACAGCCATTCGGACATTTTTAGCCCATACATTGATTATATTGATCAAGATTGATCGAGGCGCAGCCTAACCCTTATCTCCCATGCAGAAAAGCTGCAAGGAGATGAGATATGGCGAACGGGCTCGATGATGTGGTGGCGGCGGAGACCGTGCTCTCCGATGTCGATGGCCTTGGTGGCCGCCTGACGATCCGCGGTCATTCGCTGCCGGAATTGGCGGGACGCTGGCGCTATGCGCAAGTGGTTCGCCTGTTGCTCGACGGCTTCTTCGACGGCCTTCCCGGCGATGCCGAACTGGCAGCGAGGCTGGGCAAGGCTCGCGTCGAGGTGTTCGAGCGGCTTGCGCCCTCGCTGCCGCTGCTCGCACCGCTTGAGATCTATAGCGCCATGCGCGCCGGCATGGCGCTGCTGCCGGATGGCGAGACGCTGACGGACGCCTTGCGGCTGATCGCGGCGCCCGCCGTGCTGACGCCGGCTCTGCTGCGGCTGGCGCGTGGCGAGCAGCCGATCGCACCTGACGCGAAGGCCGATCATGCCGCCGACATGCTGAGGATGCTCGAGGGATCCATCCCGTCGCCGGCGCTGGCAAGGGCACTCGACACCTATCTGGTGACCGTCTGCGATCACGGCCTCAACGCCTCGACCTTCGCCACCCGCGTCGTGGCATCGACGCTGGCCGGGCTGACATCGTCGGTGCTGGCCGGGCTCGGCGCGCTCAAGGGGCCGCTGCACGGCGGCGCGCCCGGCCCGGTGATCGAGATGCTCGATGCAATCCAGGCGCATGGCGACGCGGCCGGTTGGCTGCGCGAGAAGGTCGCGCATGGCGAGCGCATCATGGGTTTCGGCCATCGTATCTACCGCGTGCGCGATCCGCGCGCCGATGTACTGAAAGCCGTCGTGCGGCAGCTCGGCAGCGAGGGCGAAGCCGGCCGCCGCCTGGCCTTCGCCGAACAGGTCGAGCACACGGCGCTCGAAGTGTTGCGGATCGCCAAGCCGCAGCGCTCGCTGCAGACCAATGTCGAGTTCTACACCGCGCTTGTGCTTGAGGCGGCTGGCTTTCCGCCACAGGCGTTCAGCAATGTCTTTGCCGCCGGACGTGTCGCCGGCTGGATCGCGCATGCGCGCGAACAGCAGACCACGGGGCGGCTGATCCGGCCGCAGTCGCGCTATATCGGGCCGGTGCCGGACCTCGTGGCCTGAGGTTCCAAGTTCAGATTGTTGCGAAGAGGACCCCACCCTAGCTTGCCGGGGCGAGCCACGGGTCTCGCCCGTCCTTCGGACCCCCACAAGGGGGAGGGCAGCTGGCGCGCGCCGCCGAAACGTCAGTGGTTTGCTGAGATCAGCGTCTACCAAGTCTCCCTCCCCCTTGTGGGGAGGGATCAAGGGTGGGGGTATTCGTAGGGCGAAGACCTCGGTGTGGAGGGCCATTCCCCATGACCAAATTTCATGTGATCACGCGACCGTGTTCGTGTTCTTGCCTTGGTCATCCCTTATATGCTGCACTGCAATATAAGTCCGCTGCAGTCGAACCCGCCCGATTCCCGGGCGGGATGAGGCAGCAGTGACCAAACCGAACAGGAACGCCATGACCAAAAACGGCAAGGCGGAGGAAACGAAGAAGATCAACATTGCGCTGCAGGGAGGCGGCTCGCACGGGGCTTTCTCCTGGGGCGTACTCGACCGGCTGCTGGAGGATGGCAGGCTCGACATTTC
Organism: Mesorhizobium sp. C372A; assembly: GCF_030323245.1. NCBI lineage: Bacteria > Pseudomonadati > Pseudomonadota > Alphaproteobacteria > Hyphomicrobiales > Phyllobacteriaceae > Mesorhizobium > Mesorhizobium sp. C372A. The sequence continues at coordinate 2,146,996 of NZ_CP100475.1, forward strand.
AGCCGTGTCCGGCACCAGCGCCGGCGCGATGAATGCGGTGGCGCTGGCCGATGGTTTTGTGCGCCGCGGCGTCGAGGGTGCACGGCAAAAGCTCGACGACTTCTGGCGCGCGGTGGCGGCCAAGGGCCGCTTCAGCCCGGTGCAGCGCATGCCGTGGGACGTCGCCTGGGGCAACTGGTCGATCGAGAACACCCCCGGCTATTTCTTCTTCGACACCATGTCCCGAGTGTTTTCGCCCTATGTCGCCAATCCGCTGGGCTTGAACCCGCTGCGCGACGTGGTCGAGCAGGAGATCGATTTCAAAAATGTTCACGCCTGCAAGTCGATGGAGCTGTTCATTTCGGCGACCAATGTCGAGACCGGCCAGCTGCGCGTCTTTTCCGACGGCGAGATCGACCTCGACACGGTGATGGCCTCGGCCTGCCTGCCGCAATTGTTCCGCGCCGTCGAGATCAAGGGCGTGCCTTATTGGGATGGCGGCTATGGCGGCAATCCGGCGCTGTTTCCGTTCTTCAAGACGGCGGCGACGGAGGATGTGCTGCTGGTGCAGATCAATCCGGTGGTGCGCGAAGGCACGCCGAAAAGCGCCAACGAGATCCAGAACCGCATCGACGAGATCACCTTCAACGCCGGGCTGCTGAACGAATTCCGCTCGATCGCCTTCGTCAAGGAGCTGATCGCCGCCGGCCGGCTGCCGCGTGGCGAATACCGCGACATCCGCATGCACCGCATCGATGCCGACGAGGCGTTCAAGGATCTGTCGGCGTCGTCCAAGGTCAACGCCGAATGGGCTTTTTTGACCTATTTGCGTGACCTTGGCCGCATAGCGGCGAGCGACTGGCTGGAGGAGAATTACGACGCCGTCGGCAAGCGGCCGACGCTCGATCTTTCCGGCGAACTCGATGACGGCTTCAAACCGGTGCGCGGGCCGGCACCGGGACGGCGGGTGAAGGAATTCCTCGCCGCCCGCAAGAAGCCGGAGGCGGAACGCCGGCGGGCCTGAGTCCGCCCGGATCGATCAAGACGATCAGCGAAGTGTTCGGCAAATCGGAGTAGCGCCGATGACTTTCCGTCCCGGAACAACCGTTGCGTGTGACGGTATACAAAATCATACTGACGCCTGCTGCCATTCACTGAGTGGCTACGCAGGTCGCGCCCACATTTGAGCGTCAAAAACTAGTGGGGGCACAGGGTGATGTCAGCGCTCGTAACGCCTTGAAAACAAGTCGGCTCCAGCATCCGTGCGGCGCCGGGGCTGCGGTTCCGTCGAATGACGGGGCGCCGACAAAACCGTTTCTCGTTGGCCACACTACATCGCCTGGCACAATGTTCCTGCAACTTTTCGACTGTATTGCGATGCAACTTTGATGTAGAAGCGCGGCTTCGCCGTTCACGGCAAATTGAACACGGCCTGGCGCGCACCCATATCGGCGACGCGCCCGAGTTGGAAGACACGGTAGCTGTTAGACGACGGACACCCTGTTGGATAACGACTTGGCCGAACCCCGCAGTGGAAAAACAATGATGCCGAAGATCAGGTTTCACAAGCTTGCCGCTATTGTCGTGCTCATCGGCTTCGCCGCCTGGATGGGAACAGGCGCGTTCTCGTCCGTCGGCAGCGCCGCTGTCGAAGGTGCTGGCAAGGCAGGCGATCAGGCCAAGACAAGCGATCAGGCCAAGACCGGCGATCAGGCCAAGGCGCCGGATGCAGCCAAGGCGGCCGAGGCCGAACCGAAGGCGCCGCTGCGCACCGTCGCTGTGGTGACGCCGCCGCGCAAGACCTATGCCCGCGCCATCCGCATTTCCGGGCTGACCGAGGCCGACAAGCGCGCCGTGCTGGCGACGCGCGTCGCCGGCGTCATCGAAAAGCTGCCGGTCAAGCAGGGCGATCACGTCAAGACCGGCGACCTGGTGCTGATGCTGGCGGCCGAAGAAAAGATCTCGATGGTCGACAGTGCCAAGCAGCTCGTCGCGCAGCGCCAGGCTGAACTCGACGCATCGCTGCGGCTCATGAAGACCGGCAATCTGCCCAAGCTGCAGCTCGACACGGCGCGTTCGAACCTGACCGCTGCGCAGTCGCAGCTGGAAACGGCGCAGGCCGAACTCGACCGCAATCAGGTCAAGGCGCCCTTCGACGGCGTCATCGACCGGGTGCCGGTGGAGCTCGGCAGTTCCATCATGCAGGGCGGCGAGGTGGCAACCATCCTCAAGCTCGATCCGGTGATTGCGCGCGGTGAAGTCAGCGAACGCGACCTCGGCTATCTCAAGCTCGGCGACAAGGCTGCTGTGCGGCTGGTCAGCGGCCAGACCGTCGAAGGCACCGTGCGCTACATCAGCCGCGACGCCTCGTCGGCCACCCGAACCTTCCGCGTCGAGATCGCCGTCCCCAATGCCGATGGCTCCGTGCCGGCGGGCATGACGGCCGAGATTTCGCTCAGCGCGCAGCCGACCGATGCCGTCATGTTGCCGCGCTCCGTGGTGACGCTGGGCGACAAGGGCGACCTCGGCATCCGTGCCGTCGACAAGGACAACAAGGTGGTATTCTTCCCGATCGACCTCGTTGACGACTCGCCGAAGGGCCTCGTGCTTGGCGGCATTCCCGCCGATGCCCGCGTCATCGTCGCCGGCCAGGAACTCGTCAAGGAAGGGGACGTCGTCAAGCCGGTCGAGGCCGACCAGGCGACCATCCAGAAACTGTTGGGCGAAGCGACAACGCAGTAGCGCCAGGTGGCCCCGGGCGGGGACAACCGGCCGCCATGCGGCTCCTGAAATCTTGAGAACAGGCCATGGATATCGTCAAACTCGCGATCAACAATGCCCGGCTGACCATTGCGGTGCTGGTCTTCCTGCTGCTGGCGGGCTGGGTCGCCTATCAGTCGACACCGAAGGAAGCGGAACCCGACGTTCCTACCCCTTATGTTTATATAAATGTTGCCTATCAAGGCATCGCGCCCGAAGACGCTGAAAGACTTCTGCTTAGGCCTCTGGAGGCAAAGCTTAAGAGTCTCAAGGGGTTAAAGGAGATGAAATCATCCGCCTATCAGGGCGGTGCCTTTGTCTTCCTTGAGTTTCTGCCGTCTATAAAAGTCGACACCGCGGTGACTGATACACGCTCGAAGGTTCAGGACGCGAAGGCTGACCTTCCCCAAGCGGCAGAAGAACCGGTTGTTACCGAGGTCAACATTTCCGAGTTTCCCGTCCTGGTCGTCACGCTGTCCGGCGATGTGCCCGAGCGTGTGCTTACGGCGGCGGCGCGCGAACTGCGCGACCGCATCGAGGAAGTACCGGGCGTTCTTGAGGGCACCATACAAGGCGCGCGCGACGATCTTGTCGAAGTCGTCATCGACCCGATGAAGCTGTCCTCCTACGGCCTGCAGCTCGACCAGTTGATCGGCGCGGTCGGCGCTTCCAACAGCCTGGTCGCCGCCGGCAATATCGAGGGTTCGGAAGGCAAATACGCGGTCAAGGTGCCGTCGCTGATCGAAACACCAGAGGATGTGGCGTCGCTGCCGGTGGTTGCCGGACCCAATGCCGTCGTCCAGGCCAAGGACATCGCCACGATCCGGTCGACCTTTGCCGATGCCACGACCATCACCCGCCTCAACGGCAAGCCGGCCATCGCCATTGAAGTCAAGAAGCGCATCGGCGCCAATCTGATCGACACGCTGGCCAAGGTGCGGGAAGTGTCCGACGCCTACGTCAAGACCATGCCGGAAGGCATGAACATCACCTACACGCAGGACAAGTCCGTCTTCGTCAACCAGCTGCTGGGCGACCTGCAGAACCACGTGATGATCGCCGTCATCCTGGTGTTCATCGTCATCCTCTATGCGCTGTCGGGCCGCGCCTCGCTGCTGATCGGGCTTGCCATTCCGTCATCCTTCCTGATCGGCATCCTGCTGCTTGCGATGATGGGCTACACGATCAACATGATCGTGCTGTTCAGCCTTATCCTGGCGGTCGGCATGCTGGTCGACGACGCCATCATCGTCACCGAATTCGCCGAACGGCGCATGGGCGAAGGCATGCCGAAGGCGGAAGCCTTCACGCTGGCCGCCAAGCGCATGGCCGGTCCGGTCATCGCCGCGACGATGACGCGCATCGCGGCGTTTTCGCCGCTGCTGTTCTGGCCCGGCATCATCGGCGACTTCATGAAATACATGCCGATTACGCTGATCGTCACGCTGTCGGCCTCGATGCTTTATGCGCTGGTGTTCGCGCCGACGCTGGGCGCGCTTTTCGCCAAGGCGCCGGAGCATCACGAGGAACACAATCGCGACGGCTGGTACATGGCGCTGGTCAAACAGGCGGTGCGCTTCCCCATCACCGTGCTGGTGCTGACCGCCGTGCTGCTCACCGGCGTCGGCTTCGCCTATTCGAAATATGGCGCGGGCGTCGAGTTCTTCCCCAGCGTCGAGCCCGATTACGGCCTGCTCTATGTGCACGCCCGCGGCAATCTCTCGCTGGCCGAAATGGATACGGCAACCAGGATCGCCGAAAACCGGCTGCTCGGCTGGCCCGGCGTGAAATCGGTTTACACCCGCGTCGGCAAGACGCAGGGCGGCGGCCAGGATGTGCCGGAGGACGTCGTCGGCGTCATCCAGTATGAGTTCATCGACTGGCGCGAGCGCAAATCGGCCAACCACATCCTGGACGAGCTGCGCACCGTCATGGCCGGCATTCCCGGCGTCGATGTCGAAGTGCGCGTGCCGGAGGCCGGTCCTCCCACGGGCAAGGCGGTCCAGCTCCGGCTTTCGGCCATCGATCCCAAAGGGCTCGACGACCAGGCCCGCGCCGTTGCGGCGCGCATCGCCAAGGTGCCCGGTGTCATCGACGTTTCCGACGGCCTGCCGCCGCCCGGCGTCGACTGGGCGCTCGAGGTCGACCGCGCCAAGGCGGCGCAGTACGGCATCAGCCCGACCGCCGTCGGCACGGTGGTGCAACTGGTGACCAATGGCCTGAAGCTGTCCGAGTACCGGCCGGCCGGCGCCGACGATGCCGTCGATATCCGCCTGCGCCTGCCTGAAGACCGGCGCACGCTGTCGACGCTCGACGAGCTCCGGGTGCAGACTGCGCAAGGCTCGGTGCCGATCTCGAACTTCGTCGTGCGCAAGCCGGAGCCGACGGTCGGCATCCTCAACCGCATCGACGGCGCGCGCACCGTGGTCGTCCAGGCCAACGTCGCCGCCGGTAACCAGGTTGCGGCGGTGCAGGCGGAGGTGACCAAGGCGGTCACCGACATGAAGCTCGACAACGGCATACGCTGGAAGCTCGCCGGCTCCAACGAGGACAGCGCCGAAGCCAGCGCCTTCCTCGGCAAGGCGTTCGGCGCGGCGATCTTCCTGATCTTCCTGGTGCTGTTGATGCAGTTCAACAAGTTCACCAGCGTGCTTCTGGTGCTGTCCTGCGTGGTCATGGCGACGATCGGCGTGTTCCTGGGGCTGCTTCTGACCGGTGAAGCCTTCGGCATCGTCATGTCGGGCATCGGCGTCATCGCGCTGGCCGGTGTGGTGGTGAACAACAACATCGTTTTGATCGACACCTATGACCGGCTGCGCGAAGAGGGCTGGGACAAGATGGAGGCGGTGCTGCAGACCTGCCGCGAGCGCGCCCGCCCGGTCGTGCTGACGGCGGTCTCGGCCATCCTCGGCGTGCTGCCGATCGCCTTCGGTCTTGGGTTGGAAATCTTCCATCACGAGACGACGATCAACGCGCCGTCGACGCAATGGTGGATTTCATTGTCCTCGGCGATCGTCTTCGGCCTGTCCTTTGCCACGCTGCTGACGCTGGTGGTGACGCCGTCGATGCTGATGATCTTCACGCGCAGCAAAAACAGCCGCTTCTACGCGTTCTTCCGCCGGCTGTTCGGGCGCGAAAAGAAATGGGATGCGTCCACAGGGCCGAAGCCGCTCGACGAGCCGGCAATCGCCTTCCCCAAAGCCGCGGAATAGCCCAGCTTTCCCCAGGCAGACAAAAGGCCGTCCGGAACAACCGGGCGGCCCTTTGCATTGTCCCCTCGCATCTGAAGAGCAAAGCGAGGGACTCTTATGACCGTCAGCACCATTCTCATCATAGTTCTGATCCTGATCCTGATCGGCGCCGTACCGGCCTGGCCGCATTCGCGCTCCTGGGGTTATGGGCCGTCCGGAATAGTCGGCGTTGTGCTTGTGGTGCTGCTGATCCTGGTGCTGATGGGCAGGGTTTGATCGTGGCAGGAGACCTCTGCGATCAGCGTTTCCTCTCCCGATGAAGCGCTGGCAATAAGCACACGGCGGTGCCAACCCCCACTCCGGCCGCTGCGCGGCCACCTCTCCCCATGTCCATGGGGGAGAGGAAATGCCAAGCTTTTCAAGGCAGCGACCTCGGCGGTTAGCATTTCCTCTCCCCCACGAATGTGGGGGTAGAGGTGGCTCGGCGAAGCCGAGACGGAGTGCGGGAGCGCCATATGCGATTGGCCCGAAATCGAGATGACGAGCACACGCTGTGCCCCCTTGGCCACCCCGCACCCTTGCGTATACGCTGCCCGCACGACAATCACCGAGGGAGCCATCAAGGTGAACACCGCCAGCCCGCCAAGGCCTCTCGCCGAGATCGCCAGCTATCACGCCCACATCTACTATGACGGGCAAGCCGAGCGGCAGCACGCCGAATGGCTGCGCCTGCGCATCGGCGAACGCTTCCGCGTGCGCCTGGGCAACTGGCGCGACGAGCCGGTCGGCCCGCACGAACAGGCCATGTACCAAGTCTCCTTCGCCACCGAGATTTTCGCCACACTCGTCCCCTGGCTGATGCTGAACCATGGCGGCCTGAGCATCCTCATCCACCCCAACACCACCAACCCCAAGCGCGACCATCTGGTCGATCCGATCTGGATCGGGCGGCCGCTGGGGGTTCATGGCGAGGTGCTGGGTGAAGAGGATGAAGCGGAAGAGGCGCTGGAGGTGAACACGGAGCCGACGCTGGGGGCGTAGGGAGGCGTTCTGCAAAGTAGAGACTTGGCCTTGGAGACGCGTTCGCCAGTAGCCTAGCTCAGGCATGCATGACAAGCCGCTTTGCCCCTCAAGCCGTATCCTATGCCTTCATCATTGCTTCGTTGAAGGTGCCGAACCAGCGCGGGGCCGTTGGAGCGACGGACCGTCAATTGATGGCAAGGGAGAGTTCTCCTTGGTCGCCGGTACGCCGAGGCGGGGTCGCCGAATAGGCAAAGATTGCAATAGAGGAGGCAGCCGGCACTCGTTCCCGCAGGGTCGGGCGCACCCGTTCGGACGGAGCAACTGGCGCTCCGCACGAGGGACAGGGCAACTCACTGGTGACTGGGTGCGTGCCTGACGAAGCTCTTCGTTTCGGCTGAGATAAATGCTCTCACTTACGGAACATCGCAGGTTCGTCGAAGTTGGAAAGCTACGGAGGACGTGCACATGAACAGTGTAATCTATCTTATCGGCCTTATCGTCGTCGTGCTCGCGGTCCTCTCCTTCCTCGGTTTTCACTAGGTGGCCTCATGCAGCATGAGAAGGATCAGGGCGGACAGCCCACCGAATTCGACAAGGCGCAAAGCGACGTCTCCGAAAGACTTCGCCAGGAAAATGAGCGTGCCAGCGAGTTGCTTCACGACGCGCGGGACGAGGTGACCCGTAAGGCTGGCGACTATGCATCTGAAGCCACGCAGGTCATCTCCGACAAGGCGGAGGAGGCGCAGCGCGACATCGGATCGAGCTTGGCGGCGTTGGGTGGTGCACTGCGAGCGGCCAGCGATCACCTTGCCAGCAACGATGAAAGGAACGCATCGAAGTTCGCTTTGGATGCTGCCAGTGGCCTTGAGCGGCTTTCATCGTCCTTGAAACAGAAGCCCTTTAGCCAAGTCCTTGATGACGTGCAGTCCTTCGGCCGGCAAAATCCCGGTGTCCTGCTTGCGGGATCGGTGTTGGCCGGATTGGCTCTCGGGCGGTTCATCAAGGCTTCTCCGCCGGCAACGCCCGATTCTGAGGCCGCTCCGGGAGGCCTCAGATCACACACCGATCAGCCACAGGGTTGGTCCGCTGATCGTCCACAAGATTTTGGCGTGGTCGGCGATGATGGGGCCACGCAGATCGCGGAGCAGGACAGATGAACAACCAGGACAATCCCAGCCTTGCCGGGCTAGTCACCGATTTGGCCCAGAATGTCACCACTCTGGTGCAAACCGAGGCGAGGCTGTTTCGGGCCGAGCTCTCTGAAAAGCTTACCAAAGCCGGAGCAGGTGCCGCGGAAGTGCTGGGCGGCGCGATTTGCCTGCTCGCCGCGCTCTTGGTGTTGCTGCAGGCGCTCATTATCGCGCTGACGCGGGCAGGGCTTGGCGCGGGGTGGTCTTCCCTGCTGGTCGGTGTGGTCGTGGCGGTCCTCGGCGTCATCCTGCTGCGGACCGGGACGGCCAGCATGGCGCCTTCGGAACTTACCCCCGACCGGACCCAGGGACAGCTCAAGCGCGACGCGAGCGCGATTAAGGAACAGGTGAGATGAACGAGAAATCCGCAGCCGAACTTGAACGCGAGGCCGAGGCTGCTCGCGCTCGGGTGATGGAGACCGCCGAATCCATTCGAGGCAAGATGACGCCTGGACAATTGCTGGATGAGTTCACCGGGCTGTTCTCGGGAGGGGAGAGCGCGGCCATGCTCAGCAATCTCAGAACGCAGGTCCGAGATAATCCTTTGCCGGTCACCATGGTGGGCGCAGGTCTGGCCTGGCTGATGTTCGGCAGCGGTACCTCAAACACCGCCCACCGTTCGGCTGGCTATCCATTGCCTTCAGCGCCAGGACGACATGATGTAGCAGGGGAGCGCGGCGGCTTGGGCGGCACGCTCTCCGACGCCGCGGAATCGCTCTCCTCGAGCGCTGCCAGCGTCGGCGACACCATATCGAGCACCGCAAGAGCCGCTGCGGCGGGTCTGACGGGAAGCGCTGCCAATGCAAGCTCGACGACTGGGGACATGGCGGCGAAAGCCAGCCGCTCCGCGCAAGATCTGTTGGAGGATCAACCCTTGGCCGTAGCGGCCGTCGGTCTCGCCATCGGCGCCGCTATAGGTGCAATGCTGCCCCATACCGCAACGGAGGACGAGCAACTAGGCGCCTATGGCGACAAGCTTCGCGATTCCGCCGAAACTTTGCTCGACAGGGGCCTCGATGAGGCCAAGCAGGTCGCCGCCGACGCCTATGAGACCATCAAGCAGGAAGCTGGCCGGCAAGATATGGAAGCAGACACGATAGCCGATCAGCTCGGCGAGATCGTGAAGTCCACAGCAGACAAGACCGAGCATGCCGTGCGCGAACGAATTTCCGATACGTCTCAGCGCCAAACCTAGCTTGATGATCCTGGATCAACGATAGCCGGCCTCTCCAGAAAGGGGCCGGTGTTGTCCGTCAAACGGTGACCCGCTCGAGTCACTTCAGAGCCGTGTGCGGACTGATGTCCCTTGTCGATAGTAATCCAGCGGATCAGGTTCTCTGGATTGTTGGCCAACCCGCCGCCGATAAGACGCGGTCAGCAAAACTGGCATCTAGGCGAGGACCGACATTGCACTTGAAGTTCGCAGACCGAGGATGCCGGTCCGCTCTGGGACGTAGGGCGACACCCCCCGTCACCCCCCAGCCAACCGCGGCAGCAGAAAAATCTCCGCCCCCTGCGGCAGTTCCTTCGACCACGTATCGCGATAGATGGTCCCGTCGATCGCCACCGCGATGCCCTTCTCGATCCAGGGCTCGATGCCGGGATACTGTTCAGCCAATTTCCTGAACAGCTCCCTTATGTCCTTGGCTTCGACCTCGACCTTGCTCTGGCCGCCGGCGAGCTGGCCGAGCGCGCCCCAGAGCGTGACTTCGACCATCAGAGCCTCATTGGAGCGTGTCCGAAACCGCTGCGCACTTTAGCCCCCTCATGCTCCCCGTTCCGCCTCGATCGCGGCGAGGACCCTTGGCGGCGACATCGGGATGTGGGTCATGCGCACACCGGCTGCGTTCGACACTGCGTTGGCGATCGCTGCCAGCGGCGGCACGATCGAGGTTTCGCCGACGCCGCGCACGCCATAGGGGTGGTTGGGGTTGGGGATCTCGAGGATCTGCGTGTCGATCATCGGCAGGTCCGAGCAGACCGGGATGCGGTAGTCGAGGAAGCCTGCGTTCTGCAGGCGCCCGTCCTTGCCGTAGATATACTCCTCGTTGAGCGCCCAGCCGATGCCTTGCGCGGCACCGCCCTGGTACTGGCCCTCGACATAGGTCGGGTGCACCGCCTTGCCGGCATCCTGGATCACCGTGTAGCGGATCACCCTGGTCGAGCCGGTATCGGGGTCGACCTCGATGTCGCATATATGGGTGGCGAAGGAGACGCCGGCGCCGTCGGCGACGAGCTCGCTGTGGCCGGCGATCGGCCCGCCGGTCTTGCCGGAAGCAGCGGCGATCTCCTTCAGCGACAGGGCTGCAAGATTGCCGTATTTTTCGCCCTTGGCGATGGCGTGGCCGTTTTCCCAGACCACGTCGTCGACGGGGATGTCCCACGTCTGGGCGGCGCGCTCACGCAGGATCTTGATCGCGTTGCGGGCGGCCGAGATGGTCGCCATCGAGGACGAGAAGGTGCCCCGGCTGCCGTCGGTCATGTCGTTGTAGCCAAGCGAGGACGTGTCGGCGACCACCGCCTTGAGCTGGGCATAGTCGATGCCGAGCTCCTCCGCCGCCACCAGCGACAGCGACGCACGCGAACCGCCAACGTCCACCGTGCCGACGGCCAGCGACACCGAGCCGTCCATGCCGATGTTCAGGTCCACGCAGGTCTGGCCACCGAAATTGAACCAGAAGCCGCAAGCCATGCCGCGTCCCTGGTTCTTGCCCAGCGGCGCCTTCATGTGCGGATGGTGCTTGGCCGCCTCCAGCGTCGGGCCGATGCCGATCGGGCCGTAGACCGGGCCGTAGGAAGAGCGGGTGCCTTCCTGCGCGGCGTTCTTGATGCGGAACTCGACCGGGTCCATGCCGAGTTCCTTGGCCAGCTCGTCGACGGCACTTTCCACCGCGAAAGCCGCCATCGGTGCGGAGGGCGCGCGGTAGGCCGCGGTCTTCGGCCGGTTGACCAGCACTTCGAAGCCGACCGTCTTGACGTTGTCGAGCTTGTAGCAGGCGAATGCCGTCATGGCGCCGATCTCGGCCCAGGTGCCGGCATAGGGACCGCTGGTGTAGCGCAGCGTCGCTTCGGCGGCGGTGATGGTGCCGTCCTTGCGAGCGCCGATCTTCACGTCGATCGAGGTGGCGCTGGTCGGACCCGAGGCGCGGAACACCTCGTCGCGGGTCATGACGAGCTTCACCGGCCGTCCCGCCTTGCGCGACAGCGCCAGCGCCACCGGTTCGGCCCAGACGTGGGTCTTGCCGCCAAAGCCGCCGCCGATTTCAGACGAGGTGACGCGCAGCTTCGAGGCTTCCAGCCCGAGCAGTTGCGCGCAATGCTGGCGGTAGACGAAATGGCCCTGCGTGCAGACCCAGAGGTCGGCGGTGCCGTCGGACGAGACGCTCGCCACGCAGGCATGCGGCTCGATATAGCCTTGATGCGTCTGCTCGGTCTTGAAGGAGCGCTCGACGATGACATCGGCGTGGCCGAAACCCTGATGGACATCGCCATGGCCAAACTGGCTTCGCTTGGTGACGTTGGACGGCTTTGCCGGCTTTTCCTCGAGACCCTCGGTGAAGATCGTGTCGTTGATCAACGGCGCGGTGTGCTTCATCGCCTCGTCGACATCGGTGACATGCGGCAACAGCTCGTACTCGACCTCGATCAGCTTCAGCGCCTGCCTGGCCGTGCGGGCATCGACGGCGGCGACCGCGGCCACGGCGTGGCCGTCATAGAGCGCCTTGCCGCGCGCCATGCAATTGTCGAGGACGTCGTACATGGCGGCGTCGCCATCGGTGAGATCGGGCAGGTCGGCGGCGGTGATCACCGCTTTCACGCCGGCGAGCTTTTCCGCTTTCGAAGTGTCGATCTTGAGGATCCTGGCATGCGCATGTGGGCTGCGCAGGACACGCCCGACCAGCTGTCCCGCCATGTTGAAGTCGGCGCCGTAGCGGGCGCGGCCCGTCACCTTGTCGACGCCGTCGGGACGGATAGGCCGCGTGCCGACGGAGGAGAATTTGCGGCCCGAAAAGCGTGGATCGAAGTTCATGCGTGCGCTCCCTTCATCACATTGGCCGCGTCCTGGACCGCGCGCACGATCTTGTCGTAGCCGGTGCAGCGGCAGAGGTTGCCGGCGAGGCCGAAGCGGATTTCTTCCTCGGTCGGATCGGGGTTCTTGGCCAAAAGGTCCTTCGCCGCGATCAGGAAGCCCGGCGTGCAGATGCCGCATTGCAGCGCTGCATGCTCAAGGAATTTCTGCTGCAGCGGATGTAACTGATCGCCATGCGCCATGCCCTCGACGGTCTCGATATGCCGGCCTTCGGCTTCAGCGCCGAGCACCAGGCACGAGCAGACCAGCCGGTTGTCGAGGATGATCGAGCAGGCGCCGCAGTCGCCCGTGCCGCAGCCTTCCTTGGCGCCGGTCAGCCCGAGGCGATCGCGCAGGACGTCGAGCAACGTCTCGTCGGGCTGGCAAAGGTATTCGACGTGATCGCCGTTGATTGTCGTTGAAACTGCTACACCGGCCATCATTTGCCTCCTGCGCGTGCGTAGGCGGTCGTCGCGGCCCGTCCGGCCAGCACGCCCGCAACTTTTCGTCTGAACTCGATCGTTCCGCGCTTGTCGTCGATGGGGCGGCAGGCCCCGGCGCAGACCTTGGCGAGCCGCTCAAGTGCCGCCTCATCCAGCTTCCTGCCGATGAGAGCCTCGGCTGCTTCTTCCACCAGAAGCACGGTCGGGGCCGCGGCGCCCAGCGCGACGCGCGCGGCCGTGATGACGCCATGCTCGTCGAGCGACAGCTTCACGCCGGCGCTGACCACGGCGATGTCCATCTCGGTGCGCGGAATGAACCTGAGATAGGCGTCGCCCGAACGCGGCTCCCGCTTGCCGAGCAGGATCGCCTCGACGATCTCACCCTTGGTGAGCGAGGTCTTGCCGGGCCCGATCGGCACGGCCTCGACAGGAATGGTGCGCTTGCCCGAGGGACCGGCAACCACGGCCTTTGCGGCGGCGGCCACCAAGGCCGGGACGCTGTCGGCGGCCGGCGAGGCGTTGCACAGATTGCCAACGATGGTGCAGCGGCCCTGGACCTGTTTCGAGCCGATCAGCTTCGACGCTTCGACGACACCGGGCCAGGCCTTCTTCAGAACCGAGCTCTCGCCCAGGACGGCGCAGGGGACGGTGGCGCCGATGCTGAAGCCGTCGGCCGTCTCCCTGATCTCGCTCAAGCCCTCGATCGCCTTGATGTCGACGATCAGGTCGGGATCGACAAACCCGCCCTTCATCCGAACGAGGAGGTCACTGCCTCCAGCGAGAATGGCTGATGTGCCGGAAGCGTCGGCCAGCAGGCCAACGGCGTCTTCGATTGAAAGCGGACGTATGTAACGCATCGTCTCCCCTTGGTGATGGTGATCTCGCCGACCGTTATAAACAGTCTCCTCATAATGACCATCCGGTTGCTGATTTCCAGCGATTGGGCCAGCACCGCGAGAGAGATTTTTGTCTAAAGTCTTTGTTTTGATGCATGTCGTTGTCCCAGAACCGCGCACACTTCTGGGCGACATGCATTTAAGCGGCGTCTTTTGCACGGTCGAGGCTGATGCCGATGTCCTTCAAGGCCTCGGCCACGGCCTCGTCCAGCGGGGTGTGCGGGACTTCGCCGATGATGCCTTCCAGCCGGTCGGACACGAGCCGGTGCGGTTCGAAGCGCAGATAGGACATCGAGACGATCTCGCGCCACATCGCCACGAACGGGCTGCCGGCGCGCAGCACCCACCAAGGCATGAAGGTCAGTTTCAGCGGACGTCCCAACGCTTTCTCGGCCGCGGCCTTTATGTCCATGTCGGTGACGGCGTGGCCGGGGAAGTTGAGCGCCTCAAAGAAGCCGAGCTTGCCCTGATTACGCGCCAGGCCGACGAAGCCGATGCCGAAGTCCGGCAAATAGGCCCATTCGTGCACGAGGTTGGCAGGGCCAGGCGCGGTGTAGACGCCCTTGCTCATCTTGGCGGCGACGACGAGGTCGAACCATGATCCGCTGCCGGTGCCGCCGAAGAAATCGCCGGCGCGCAGGATGATGGTGCGGACGCGGCCGGCATCGGCCTCGCGGCGAAACAGCGCTTCCATGGCGCAGCGGATGCGGCCCTTCTCGGTAGTCGGACGGAATGGCGTGTCTTCGGTGACCACCTCAGGCATCGGCGAGCCGTAATTGTAGACAGTGCCGGGGAAAAGATGCAGCGCGCCATTGGCATGGCAGGCGGCCATGACGTTCTCCGCCATCGGCAGACACTTGCCCCAGTCGGTGTAGATCGGGTTGAGGCCGTTGAAGATGATGTCGACGCCTTGCGTGGCGCGGATCAGCGCCTCGCGGTCGAGCGCATCGCCGGCGACGGCGGTGGCGCCCTTGAGTTCGGCTGGGACCTTGCCGCTGCGGGTGACGGCGCGGACGTCGAAACCGGCGTCGATGAAGGCCTTGCCAACCACGCGGCCGAGCCGGCCATTGGCGCCTAGAATTGCGATCTTGGTCATTTTCTTCTCCGTGTTTGTGTTTGCACGGCGAATATGATGCCTCCATATGCGAATGAAAATTGACTAGGGATGCAGCTTTGTTATTCATAATTGAATGGAAGATATCGACTGGAACCTGATCAAGAGTTTCGTCACCGTGGCGGAGACCGGCAGCCTGTCGGCCGCGGCGCGCAAACTGTCGGCCAGCCAACCGACGCTCGGGCGTCACATCGGTGAGCTCGAACAGGCGTTGGGCGTCACCTTGTTCCGGCGCGGGCGGCGCGGCTATGCGCTGACGGAAGCAGGCGCCACGCTGTTCGAACGCGGCAGAGCGGTGAGCGAGCAGGCGAGCGCGTTCTCACTATTGGCATTGGGCTCGGTCGAGGCGATCGAAGGCACGGTGCGCATTGCGGCCAGCGAGGTGGTGGCGGCCTATGTGCTGCCGAGGATGACGGCGCGGCTCGGCATCGAGGAGCCCGGCATCGAGGTCGAGATCGTCGCCTCGAACCAGGTCGAGAACCTGCTGCGAAGGGATGCCGACATCGCCATCCGCATGGTCAAGCCGGCGCAGAACGAGCTGACGGCGCGCAAGGTCTGCGATATCAAGCTCTGCTGCTGCGCGGCGAAATCCTATCTCGACAGGCACGGACGCCCGCTCAAGCCCGCCGACCTTCTCGACCATCCGCTGATCGGCTTCGACCGCAGCGACGAGATGATCCGGGGCTTTACCCAGGCCGGCATCCCCGTCACCCGAAGCAGTTTCCGCTTCAGGACCGATAACCAGATCGTTCTGTGGGAAGCGCTGCGGGCGGGAAACGGCGTCGGTCTTGGCCAGGAGCCGCTGACGGACAGCGACCCGTCGCTGGAGAAACTGCTGCCCGGCCTGCCACTGCCCAGCCTGCCGGTGTGGCTGGCCATGCATCGCGACGTGCGCACCAGCGTGCGCATCCGCCGCGTCGCGGATTTCCTCTATGAGGAGCTGAAGCGCTATTCGGCGGGGGCGGCCGCGAATTCGGCGCGGTGAGCGAGCCCGGCCATCAACAGCACGACGATCAGCAGCGCCGACATGGCGACGAAGATCGGGCCGAAGCTGGAATGCTCGGCAACGAAGCCGATCGCCGACGGCGCCACCAATATGCCGGAATAGCCCATGGTGGTGACGACGCTCATGCCGGTGCCCGACGACATGCCTTCCTGGTTGCCGCCGGCCGAGAAGATGATCGGCACCATATTGGCGATGCCGAAGCCGCAGAGAGCAAAAGCCGCGATGGCGATCCAGGGCGAAGGCGACAGGCCGGCGACCAGCATGCCGGCGGCGGCGACCACCGCCGAGCCGCGCAGCGTGGCCACCGCGCCGAAGCGGTTGCGCACGCCGTCACCGAAAAAGCGTATGACAGCCATGACGCCGGAGAAGGCGGCGTAGGCAAGGCCGGCGATGGCGAGGTCGGCGCCGAGCTCCTGCCTGAGATAAAGCGCTGCCCAGTCGAGCACGGCGCCCTCGGAAATCATCGTCAGCAGCGCCATGAGCCCGACAAGATAGACCAGCGGGTTGGCCGGCAGCGTTAATCTGTGATGCTCGGCGGCCTGCGGCTTGTCCTCGGCGATGAGGTAGCCGACCGCCACGGCAATGACGGCAAAAGCTATGACCGTGACCACAGCCGCATGGGCGAGGTGGCCGTAAGTCTGGATGGCGTAACCGCCCAGACCGCCACCGGCGAAACCGCCGAGGCTCCAGAAGCCGTGCGAGGACGACATGATGGCGCGGGACAGCCGGCGCTCGACCACCACGGCATTGGCGTTCATGGCGACATCCATGCCGCCGATCGAGCCGCCGAAGATGATCATGGCGATCGACGCCAGCGGCACGTTGGGCGCCAGCGCCACGATCAGCAGGCCGAGGCTGCCGCACAGGCCGAACCAGCGCAACACGGTGCGCGAGCCATGCCTGGAGATCAGATGGCCGCACCAGCTCATGGCCGCGACCGCGCCGACGCCGAACAGAAGGATCAGCAGGCCGAGGGTGAATTTCGAGATGTCGAGCCGGGTCAGGAACACCGGAATCTGCGGCGCCCAGCTGCCGGTCAGGAAGCCGTTGGCGAGGAAGATCGCTGCTACGGCCCATCGCCCCTGAAGGGCGCTCTGCATGGTGTTTTGCGCGTTCATGGCCCGAATCCGGTCAAAGAATGGCTTTGCGCGGCAAATTAGATCGATTCAATTTCTCGTCAAGCGCTTGGCTGCGAAAAGCTTGTGGGCCACATCCAAGGGGAAACCGTTAGGCGCTGTCCCGCCGACGTCAATCCTGTGAACCGCGCGCTACTTCAGTGATCCCTCGGCCGTCTTGCCTCGAACTCCGCTTTCTTGGCGTCCGAAGCCTCGGTCTGGTTCAGCGCCTGCCATTGCGCATAGGGCATGCCGTAGACGATTTCGCGCGACTGATCCTTGCCGAGATCGACGCCCTCAGCCTCGGCCGCTTCGCGATACCAGTTCGACAGGCAGTTGCGGCAGAAGCCGGCGAGGTTCATCAGGTCGATGTTTTGCACATCGCTGCGCTCGCGCAGATGCTCGACCAGCCGGCGGAAGGCCGCGGCCTCGAAATCGCGTTTCTGGTCATCGCTGAGTTCGGTCATTGCCTTGGATCCTCACAGCGGCCCGGTGCGCGAGCCGAACATCTTCACCTGATGTATATCGGGACGGCGGTCGATGGCGTCAACGATCGGCGCCAGCCGTTCCGCCCAGGCCAGCGCCCCCTTGCGGTCTGATATCAGGTCCTGGCGGATCTCGATCAGCGCATGGGCAAAGCCGTTGACGATGGCGTGCTTGAACATGGTGTCGCCGCGCAACGCGCCGTCATAGGGTTCATTGTCGCCGACGACGAGGTTTTTATCCTGCGCCAGCATGTCGATCAGCGGCCGCGCCACGCGGTCGTCGAGGTCCCACAATATGCCGACATGCCAAGGGCGGATGAAGCCCTGCATGACAGGGGTGAAGGAGTGTACGGAGAAGATGAACGGCGCTTTGCCTGAGGCGTGCGCCACCGACGCGATCATGGCGCCGACCGCGTCCTGATAAGGCCGGTAGAAGCCGTCGAGCCGCCTTTCGCGTTCGGCCGGTGCCATAGGATAGTTTCCCGGCACGACGGTGCCGTCATAGAGCTGGCGGATCAGCGTCGGGTCGTCCTCGCCGCGATTGGGATCGATCAGCAGCCGCGAAAAATTGGCGATCACCGCCGGCACGTCGAGCGCTGCGGCCAGTTCGCGCGTCACCGTCTCGACACCGATGTCGTAGGCGATATGGCGATCGAGTTCCGCCGCCGGCAGGCCGAGACTGCCATACTGCTCCGGCAGGTCGCGGCGGGCATGGTCGGCGACAAGCACGATGCCTCGCTTGCGGTCGCCTTCGACGATATCGAAAGGCGCGAAAACTGTGGATCGGGTCATTGGCTGGAAAGGTCTGTTCGCTGGCTTCCGGGGAGGGTGGTATCGTCATTCCCACGAAGAGGACTGTTGCGCAATGCCGTTGTTTGGCCACGGTTTCTGCGAAAATCCTGTGACGCGCGGCAGATCGCGTGTCGGGGGCCTTTCTAAATCGATTGGAATTGGACAGAACGGCGCGTTGACATGCGCCCGGACTTTTCCGAAAAGGGGCGTTGAGAGATGCAGATGACGTTATTGAGGGGTTTCGGGATGGGTTCCGCCGGCAGGCCGCGTGCGCGCACCGCCTTTGCCGTGCCGCTCCTGACCCTGACGCTAGGGCTCACCGCGCTGGTCGCGGCTTCGCCTGCCCGCGCCGATTTCCGCGTCTGCAACGCCACGCAGAACCTGGTCGGCGTCGGCATCGGCTACCGCGCCAAGGCAGGCTGGATCACCGAGGGGTGGTGGCACATCGAAGGATCGAGCTGCAAGACGCTGATCGAAGGTCCGCTGTCATCAAGGTTTTACTATCTTTATGCAGAAGACGCCGAGCGCGGCGGGCGCTGGGATGGCCCGATCAACATGTGCGTGGCTGAAAAAGAGTTCAAGATCGCAGGCGTTACCGATTGCGTCGCCCGGGGCTTCCAGCGCGCCGGATTCCAGGAATATGACACGGGCGAGCAGGCAAGCTGGATGGTCCAGCTGACCGATGAGTCCACAACGGGAGGCGCTCCAGCCGCCCCGGGAACAAACAGTCAATGAGACGTAGCCGCAAGGTCAAGATCCTCGCCACCATCGGTCCTGCCTCCTCGTCCGAGGAGATGCTGCAGAAGCTGTTCGAAGCCGGGGCCGATGTCTTCCGCATCAATATGAGCCACACCGATCACGAGTTGATGCGCACGCTGGTCGGCCGCATCCGTGCGGTCGAGGAAAAGGTCGGCCGTCCAATCGGCATCCTGGCCGATTTGCAGGGACCGAAGCTGCGCGTCGGCAAGTTCGCCAACGGCAAGGAGGTTCTGACGCCGGGCCAGACCTTCACCCTCGACAACAATCCCGAGCCCGGCACGTCGACCCGGGTCTACCTGCCGCATCCCGAAATCCTGAGCTCGGTCGAGGCCGGCCACCGTCTGTTGATCGACGATGGCAAGCTGGAGCTCAGGGCGGTGAAGAGCGACGGCAAGTCTATCACCTGCACCGTCGTCGCCGGCACCACCATTTCCGACAAGAAGGGCGTCAGCCTGCCCGACACCGACCTGCCGGTCGGTGCGCTGACCGAAAAGGACCGCAAGGACCTCGATGCGGTGCTGGCGGAAAGCGTCGACTGGGTGGCGCTGTCCTTCGTGCAGCGGCCGGAGGATTTGGCGGAAGCCCGCAAGATCGCGCGCGGCCGGGCACTGATCATGGCCAAGATCGAAAAGCCGCAGGCCGTCGCCCGGCTGGCCGAAATCATCGAACTCTCCGACGCGCTGATGGTTGCCCGCGGCGATCTCGGTGTGGAAATGCCGCTGGAAGCGGTGCCCGGCATCCAAAAGCAGATCACGCGCGCCGCGCGCCGGGCCGGCAAGCCGGTGGTGGTCGCCACGCAGATGCTGGAATCGATGATCACCGCGCCGGTGCCGACCCGCGCAGAGGTGTCCGACGTGTCGATCGCCGTGTTCGAGGGCGCCGACGCCATCATGCTTTCAGCCGAATCCGCTGCCGGCGCCTATCCGGTCGAGGCGGTGGCGATGATGAACCGCATCGCCACCAAGGTCGAAACCGACCCGACCTATGCCGGCATCATCAACGCGCAGCGCTCGGAACCGGAAGCAACCGGCGCCGACGCCATTTCGCTCGCCGCCCGCGAGATTGCCGAGACGCTGAAACTGTCGGCGATCATCACCTATACGGCTTCGGGCACCACCGGCCTGCGCGCCGCGCGCGAGCGGCCGCAAGTGCCGATCATCGCCCTGTCGCCGATCCTCAACACGGCGCGGCGGCTGTCGCTTTTGTGGGGCACGCATTGCGTCGTCTCGCCCGACGCCAGCGACCTCGACGACATGGTCGACCGCGCCTGCCGCATCGCTTTCGAAGAGGGGTTCGGCCAGCCGGGCGACCGTGTCATCATCACGGCGGGCGTGCCGCTGAGGACGCCGGGTTCGACCAACATGCTGCGCATCGCCTATGTCGGGTCGGACGTGCAGGCCACCCGCAACATAGGTTGACAGAGGCTTCAACTCATCACAGTTCGCAGCGCTCTTGCCGCACCTTCGGCGTGATCGATGCGCCGAAGGAAGCGGTGTGCGCGAGGGATTGGGTCATAGAGATACTGATCTGGGCCGCGCATCTTTCGCCGGTTGAGGTCGGCGGTGTCGAGCAGGTCGAAATCGACCCTTTCCAGCGTGCAGTGCCAGCCTGCGCTATGCGAAGCCCATCCCCTTCCATGCTGCTGCAGAAGCCGCGCTCGGCTGGAATAGCCGTGATAGTCGAAGGCGATCACGCCGTTCGTCATATAGATATGGTTGCCGTAGAAATCCTCGCCCGGAATGATCCGTTCGCCGTAGAATCCGTCCAGGGGAGGATGGCTGAGGAAGGTGCCCGCAAGGATGTGGCAGGCGCCGTAGCCGAAGAAGATGCGATCCGGTAGCGCCCAGAACGCTTCGGGGTTTTTCTTGATTCCGTGCTTCAGGACATACATGCGGCCGTCACGTCGGGGCGAGTTGCGCGTCGGGCACCGTAATGTCGGGGCACTGTGCATCGTTGTAGGCATCGCCGGCGATCCGCGCTTCCACGGTTTTCGCGATTGCCTGCAGGTCGACGTCCTTGCCGGCGACTTTCTCGATCGCGCCGACGACGAGGTCGGAGGCGATCCAATCCGGCTTGTGGCCCAGATTGTGGACCCAGATCAGTTCGGCGCCGGGGATGTCCCTGACCAGGCCGACCGAATGGATCGAGGCATAGACCACCTTGTCGCGATCGCCCGAGATGACGATCGTCGGCGCTGTGATGTCGCGGTAATGCGGCGCGGCCTTCAGCGTATAGTCGTAGAGGCCGGCGACATCGATGGCGTTGGCGCGGAAAGCGCCGGGACGCAGCACCAGCGGAATCGAGGCATTGCCGACATAGGCTTCCGGCACCTTGTTGGGAGAAAACACGCAGGCCGTGGCGCCGTCCATCTGCAGCGTGCCTGCCGGATAGGTCAATGTCTCCGAGAACAGCCAGCCGATGACGGGGGTGGCGGTCAGCTTGTAGTACCAGGCGGTCGCGCCGCCCGGCCAGGGGTGGCTGACCGGCGACAGAAAGACCAGCCCGAGCGTCTTCTCCGGGTGTTCGCGGCCAAAGGCGGCGGTGATCACGCCGCCAAACGAATGGCCGACGATGATCGCCTTGTGGATGCCGAGACGGTCCATCAGCCCGGCGATGGTGTCGGCCTGCCCCGACGGGCTCTCATTGCCGGGGCCGCGCGCCGACCAGCCGAAGCCCGGCCGGTCGAGGAAGACCATCTCGGCGCGGCCTTCGAGCAAAGGCCTGATCGGCAGCATCTGATCCCTGAGATTGGCGCTGGCGCCATGGATGAAGACGATCGCCGGCAGTTCGGCATTTTGTGGCGCCGGCACGTGGACATAGTGGATGCGGGTGGCGTCGATGTCGGCAAATTCGCCGGCCGGCGGGTTCCGCCACTCGATCAGCCACGCGCCGGCGCGGGTGACACCGGCCAGGGCAAAGACGAGCGCGAGGAGCAAAGCACAGGCGGCGTAAATGAGGTTCATGCGCGGAGATACGGGGGTGGAGGGGGATAAGTTCTAGGGAGTAGGGAGTAGGGAGTAGGGAGGTGGCGTCTCGACCAATCTCTCTACTGACTAATCCCTAATTCCTACTGCCTAATCAAATTCCTTCGCCGGCAAGCTCTTCCGAAATTGCCGCGACCTGGTCCTGGGCGCTACGCATCATCGGATAGATGGTAAGCACCTTCTGCCAGGCTTCGAGCGCCGATTGCTTGTGGCCGGTGGCGGACATGATCTGGGCCAGGCCGGAAAGCGCGCCGAAATGGCGTGGTTCCAGCTGCAGCGTCTGGTCGATGTCGGACATCGACTTCCCGAAATTCTTCATCATGTAATGGACGGTGGCGCGCCGGTTCCAGCCTTCGGCATATTTTGGCTGCAGGATGACAACCTGGTCGAGGAAGTCGAGGGCGACGTCGAACTTCTGGTCGTCCATCGCCTTTTGCGACCATTGCATCATCAGGTCGATCGAGGCGCTGCCGGACTGGAACCATTCGCCCCAGATGCGCCCGGCGATGCGCTCGGCCGCCTTTTCGTTGCGCTCGCGCTTCAGCTCGGCAAACAGTTGGTCGAGCCTGGCTTCCCTGGTCAGGGCAACCGGCGGCTTTGCCGGCGGATCGTCCGCCGACGCCGGAGCGACGCCGAAAAGAAACAGGGTCGCCAAAAATGCAAAAAGAATCCGCATCGCCGGAATCTAACCCCGGACGGCGGATCGTCAAACTGAAATTAGCGTGAAAGTGCCTGAAACCAGGCAATTACCATCGTATGGACGGAGGCAACGAGCCTCCGGCCGAACACTCAGCCCTGGCGCGCCTTGTAGCGTGGAGCGGTCTTGTTGATGATGTAGACGCGGCCCTTGCGGCGAACCAGCTGGTTGTCGCGGTGACGCGCCTTCAGCGCCTTGAGCGAATTCTTGATCTTCATGGTCTTGCCCGTCGGTCTGGGCCCTGTCCGGGCCGAATTATTAAGGCGCGCCTGAAAAGCGCGCCTTTGAACTTGCGGTGGCTCATAAACGAGGAGCCTTGCCCGTGTCAACCGCAAGCGTGCTGGATAGAGGCCGAGAATGGCTTTGGCCATCAAATATCCGCCATCTCGGCTCCACGCCATTGCGCGGCCGAAGGCGGGCTGGAATGGTGCGGCACCCGCAAGCCGATTTGGAGACCTCCATGCGCCTGTTGTTTGTGTCCGCGAGCCTTGCCGTTATGGCAGCCGCCTCCATCGCGCAGGCGCAGGAATGCGACCGCAACGACGACAGCCAGCAGATGATGAACATCTGCGCCGGCGAGGACTATCGGGCCGCCGATGCCAAGCTCAACCAGGCCTACAAGGATCTCGTCGGTCGCAACGACGACAAGGGCAGGAAGCTGCTGCAGGTCGCGCAACGCGCCTGGATCGCCTTCCGCGACGCCGAATGCGCCTATACGACGACAGACAGCGAGGGCGGCTCCATCCATCCGATGGAGGTTTCACAATGCCTGACCGAACTGACGGACCAGCGCATCAAACAGCTCACCGCGGGCGCCAATTGTAGGGAAGGCGATGCGAGTTGCGCCAGCCCCGACGAGGACGGAGATCTGAACGACGAGCTGCAATAGGGCTCGAGCCACGCCCTCGCGCAAAGTGCCGGAATGGCTTAGCTACGGCGGCTGATGCGCGTGAAATGGCCCATCTTGCGGCCTGGGCGCGCTTCCGCCTTGCCGTAGAGATGCAGCATCAGATCGGGCTCGGCGAGCAAAGCGGGTACGCGCAGCACATCGTCGCCGATCAGGTTTTCCATGACGCAGTTTGAATGCCGGCCAGGGTTGCCCAGCGGCAGGCCGGCAATGGCGCGGATATGCTGCTCGAATTGCGAAACGATGCAGGCGGCTTCCGTCCAGTGGCCGGAATTGTGCACGCGCGGCGCCATTTCGTTGGCCAGCAGCGTGCCATCGGCAAGAACGAAGAACTCGACGCCGATGACGCCGACATAGTCGAGGGCCGACAGGATTTTCGCTGCCGACCCCTGTGCCGTCGCCGCCGTCTCCAGCCTGATCTGGGCCGGCAGGGTCGAGGTATGCAGGATGCCGTCGCGGTGGACGTTCTCAGCCGGATCGTAGGCGGCGACCGCGCCGTCCAACCCGCGCGCGGCGATGACCGAGATTTCGCGCTCGAAAGCGACGAAGGATTCGAGGATCAGCGGCACATTGCCCATGGTCTCGCATGTGCCGGCAAAGCCGCCCGTCTCCATGTTGCGGAAGACGCGCTGGCCCTTGCCGTCATAGCCCATGCGGCGGGTTTTCAAGATGCCGCTGCCACCGAACTCTCTCAGCGCCGCCGTCAGCTCGTCGTCATTGTCGACGGAGCGGAAATCCGCTGTCCTGATGCCGATGCCGTTCAGGAATAGCTTCTCCGCCACCCGGTCCTGGGCGACTTCCAGCGCCCTGGGTGGCGGATAGACCGGGACCTTGGCGGCGAGCGCGCCGGCAGCCGCTACCGGCACATTCTCGAATTCGTAGGTGACGACGGCGCTGACTGCCGCCAGTTCGGCAAGGGCGTCCGCATCGTCATAGGCGGCGGTGATCTGGCGGCTGGCGACCCGAGCCGCCGGGCAATCGGCCTGCGGTTCGAGGATAATTGTGCGGTAGCCGAGGCGCGCTGCGGCAACAGCCAGCATGCGGCCGAGCTGGCCGCCGCCGATGATGCCGATGCTCGATCCCGCGGGCAGACTCACGGCGCGTCCGTCGGTTCGGTGGCGACCCTGGCGGTTTGGGCGGTGCGCCAGGCATCCAGGCGGGCGGCAAGTTCTTCGTCGTTCAGCGCCAGCACGGCGGCCGCCAGAAGGGCGGCGTTGGCCGCACCCGCCTTGCCGATGGCAAGCGTGCCGACCGGAATGCCGGCCGGCATCTGGACGATGGAGAGCAGCGAATCCTGGCCTGACAGCGCCTTCGATTCGACCGGCACGCCGAACACCGGCAGCGGCGTCAGAGCCGCCGTCATGCCGGGCAGGTGGGCGGCGCCGCCGGCCCCGGCGATGATCACCTTGTAGCCGGCCGCCTTGGCGCCCTTGGCGAAATCATAGAGGCGGTCCGGGGTGCGGTGGGCGGAGACGATCAGCCGCTTGTGCGGAATGCCCAGCGCCTCCAGCGTTTCGGCGGCGTGGCGCATCGTCGCCCAGTCGGACTGGCTGCCCATGATGATGGCGACGTCGGCGCGGTGGTCGGTCAAGCGCATGCTCCCGGCGGTAAAGGCGCGCCTTAGCGGAATTCGGGCTGGCCCGCAAGGATGGCGGCCGCCGCAGCCTAGTCCGGCCAGCGCAGGGCGCCGGATGAATCCTTTCGCGGCTGTCTCATCGCATCCGCCGGCCTGTCGGCCGCGGTGAGCACGGCGCGCAGCTGCTCGGCGACGATCTCGGCCTCGCCGGGGTGCAGATTGCACGGGTCGAGGAAGAAATGGCCGCGCTCGGCCTCGTGGTTGCGCACGATGATGGGCGGCGATCCGGCCGCCAATGCCGAGGCGAGGCCGGCGGCGGTGAAGCGGCTTTTGGGCAAGACAAAGATTTGCAGCCGGTCGAGCGGATTGGCGGTCGGGTCGGGAATGATGTTTGCGACGATGCCGGGTATTCCCTGTAGCGAATCCCTCCACAGATTGAGCGCCGCTTCCTCGCGCCGGCGGATGCCGGCATGGTCGCGCTTTTCCCAGGCTTCGAGCGCAGCCATGGTGCCGGCGATGCTTTCCTTGCCGACCTTCATGGCGCGGGCGACGCCGCGGTTTTGCAGATAGGCGGCGCGGACCAGATCCTTGCGGCCGGCGACGATGCCGCTGGTTGGCCCCGACAGGAATTTGTGGCCGCTGTAGACGACGATGTCGGCGCCGCGGACCAGGAAGCTGCGCAGATCATATTCGGAAGCCGCGTCGACGATCACCGGCACGCCCCTGGCGTGGCAGATATCGCAGAATTCCTCGAGGGAAAGCATGCCGTATTGCACGGTGTGGTGCGCCACGACGTAGAGCGCCGCCGCCGTGCGCTCGTTGATAGCCTCGCGCACATGATAATCCTGCGTGACGCTGACCGTGCCAGCCGGAATGACCTTGGCGCCGGCGACGCGGATCGACTGGTCGATCGGTGCGCCGTAATTGACGATATGGCCGAGCTGGATGACGACTTCGGACTTCAGCCCTTCGGTATCGTCGGGCAGCCGTTCGATCGCCAGCAAATTGGTGCCGGTCATCGCCCCGGCGATCGCCATTGTGATGCCTGAGGCGCAGCAGGCGGTGATGAAGCCGGCCTCGCTGCCGGTGAGGCGGGCGGTGATCACGCTTGCGGCGCGCTGCAGATCGTCCATCTCCACCCATTGCGAGGCGATCTCGGCCATGGCGCTGATCGCCTCGGGAACGATGATCGAGGCGCCGAGCGTCGTCATCGTGCCGGAGACGTTGATGATCGGCCTCAGTCCCAGTCGTTCACGGATCGTGGTGTTGGAGCCGGTGTCGGAATAGGTTTTCATGTTCAGCAATCCCTTGACGGTCAGGCGGCGATCTCGACGACCGCTTCGATTTCGACGGTGATGTTTCCAGGCAGCGAGCCGACCCCGATCGCCGAGCGGGCATGGCCCCCAATCTTGTCGAAGACGCTGGCGAACAGGTCCGAGCAGCCATTGACCACTTTCGGGTGGTCGCTGAAGGTCGGCGTCGCATTGACGAAGCCGAGCAATTTGACGACGCGCACGATGCGGCCGAGATCGCCGGCGGCGGCGTGCATGACGGCGAGCAGGTTGAGGCCGGTGAGGCGGGCATGCTCATAGGCCTGCTCGACGGTGACGTCCTCGCCGACCTTGCCGGTGCACAGCGTGCCGTCGGCGCGCAACGGCCCTTGACCCGAAAGAAAGATCAGCCGGCCGCTTTCCGCATGGGTGACGAAATTGGCGATC
The DNA here is from genome assembly GCF_030323245.1 of Mesorhizobium sp. C372A. Classification (NCBI taxonomy): domain Bacteria; kingdom Pseudomonadati; phylum Pseudomonadota; class Alphaproteobacteria; order Hyphomicrobiales; family Phyllobacteriaceae; genus Mesorhizobium; species Mesorhizobium sp. C372A. The sequence goes on from NZ_CP100475.1 coordinate 2,173,700, forward strand.
GGCGTCGGCGGCTCGGGCAGCGTCAGGCCGAGTTCGGCGAGCCGGATGTAAGGCGTCATGTAAGAATTCTCCTTGGGCCGGCCTGTTGTTTTACGCAATTCCCAAGGCAAAGCGCTTCGCGCTTTTCCCGGGAAAACCGCTTACACTTTTCCTGGAATTGCTTTGGGCCGCCCATGTCAGAAATGCGAGGCGCGGAAGCGCGCCAGGAAAGAGCGCAGGCGCTCATTGGTGGTCTCTTCGGCAAGGATCTCCTTCGGCGGGCCAACAGCGCTGACACCGCCATCGGCCATGAAGACAATGCGGCTCGAAGCGTCGCGGGCAAAGGCCATCTCGTGCGTGACCATCACCATGGTCATGCCGTCTTCGGCCAGGCTGCGCACAACGGCCAGCACCTCGCCGACCAGTTCGGGATCGAGCGCGGAGGTGATCTCGTCGAGCAGCAGGATCTTCGGCTCCATGGCGACTGCCCGCGCTATGCCGACGCGCTGCTGCTGGCCGCCGGAGAGTTCCGCCGGCAGGCTGTCGGCCTTGTGGGCGAGGCCGACGCGGCTCAGCCAATGCTCGGCGATCTGGCGCGCCTCGGCCTTGCTCTTGCCGCGCACCTTGGTGAGGCCGAGCATGATGTTGCCGGCGGCGGTGAGGTGCGGAAACAGGTTGAAGCTCTGGAACACCATGCCGGTTTCGGCGCGCATATTGGCAAGGTCGCGCTCGCTGCGCCGCTTGCGCGCGCCGACCTCACGAAAACCGACCTCCTTGCCGTCGATTCGGATCGAGCCTGAGTCGTAGCTTTCGAGAAAGTTGACGCAGCGCAGCAGGGTGGTTTTGCCGCTGCCGGAAGGGCCGATGACGGTGACCACCTCGCCCCTGTCCACCTTGAGGCTGACCGCGCGAAGCACCTCGACCGAACCAAAGGCTTTCGAGACCCCGGCAATGTCGAGAAGGGCAGCATTGTCGTTCGAGCTTGTGGCCATCGTGCTAGTCCCGGATGAAGGCAAAGCGCCGTTCCAGCCGCCGGCTGGCGTAGGAAAGCGCATAGTTGACGGCGAAATAGATCAAGGCGCCGAGGATGTAGAGCGGCATCGCCTCATAGGTGCGGCCGATGACCTGGTTGATCGCCTGCATCAGGTCGGTGATGCCGAGCAGCGAGACCAGGGCGCTGCCCTTGACCGCATCGGTGACGCCGTTGATCCAGGGCGGCAGGAAGCGCCGGAAGGCCTGCGGAAAGATGACGTAGGTGAGCCGCTGGCGAAAAGTCAGCCCAATCGCCATCGCCGCCTCGGACTGCCCTTTGGGAATGGAGCCGACGGCGCCGCGGAGATACTCAATGACCTGCGCGGTCTTGAACAAGGTGAGCGCCAACACCGCCGCCGAGAAGGATTGCAGATGCAGGCCGATGGCCGGCAGGCCGTAATAGACGAAGAACATCAGCACCAGGATCGGGATGCCGCGGATGGTGTCGGAGAAGATGCGCACGGCCCAGCGCACCGGCGCCGGGCCGTAGACCAGGCCGACGCCGAGCGCGACGCCGGCAATCAGCGACAGCACCACGACCAGCAGCGACACCCACAAGGTGATGGCGAAGCCCTGGGCGAGGAACGGTACGGCGTAGAGGATCTGGCTCAGCATGTCAGCGCGCAGCCCTGAACCGGCGTTCGACCAGCCGCAGCCCGAAGAGTAGGGTGTAGCCGGTCACCAGGTACATCGCCGTCGTCACCAGATAGACCTCGACAATGCGGAAGGTGTTGAAGTTGATCCACTGGGCGCCGAAGGTGAGCTCGGGCACCGAGATCACCGAGGCGATCGACGTGTCCTTGAACAGCGAGATGAAGGTGTTGGACAGCGCCGGCAGCGTGATGCGCAGCATGGTCGGCAGGCGCACATGAACCAGCCGCTGCCAGGGCGTCAGGCCGATGGCTTTGCCGGCATCGAGCTGGCCGCGCGGCACGGCTTCCAGGCCGGAGCGGAACACCTCGACCAGATAGGCGCCGCTATAGACCGACAGCGTCAGCACGAACGAGGTCGGCGCGTCGTAGGCGACGTCGATCACCGTCGGCAGGCCGTAGAAGACAAGATAGACGAGCAGGATCAGCGGCACGTTGCGGATGAATTCGACGTAGGCCGCAATGATGGCGCGCACCACGCGTCCGGCCGAGACATACCAGACCGCCAGCATCAGGCCGATGACGACGCCGATGGCAATCGAAATCACGGCAAGCTCGAGGCTGAGCAGAAGGCCGCCCCACAGCTTGTCGAAATGCCGCCAGATCAGGTTGAAGTTGAGCGTATAGCCCATGCGTCTCCCGCAATAACCAAGGGGATGCGAACTAGAAGGCGGAAGGGCTAACCCTTCCGCCAGCACTTGTCAGACAACCGGGAAACCGGGATGGCGGGCCGGCGGCTCCTGGCCGAAATAGTCCTTGAAGGCGGCGTCGTAGAGTGCGGTCTCATGGCCGAACATAGCGATGGTGAAGGTCTGGTTGACGAAGGTCAGCCAGTCCAGGTCGCCCTGCCTGACCGCCGCGCCGTAGAGCATCGAGTACCAGCTCTTGCCGGCATCGAAATATTTGTCGGGGTTGCGCGAGGCCAGCCAGCGCACGGTTGAAAGATCGACAGCGGCGGCATCGGCGCGTTTCGATTCCAGTGCCTGCAGCACATTGGCCTGGGTGTCGATCTGCAGCACCTGCGCCTCCGGCAGGGCGTAATGGACCGAGCTTTCGGCATCGACATTCTGCAGGATCGAGATGCGCGTCGCCGAACCGCCGGCGAGCAGCTTGTCGAAGGTCTTGTTTTCCGCCGTCGGCAGCGTCAGCAGGGCGACGCCCTCGACATAGTATGGCCTGGAGAAGTGGATCAGCTGCGAGCGCTGCGCGGTCATGGTCATGAACTGGATGGTAATGTCGACCTTGTTGGTGGTGACATTGGGGATGCGCTGCGCCGGATCCTGCATGACGAACTCGACCTTGCTCGGATCGTCGAACAGACCCTTGGCCAGGATGCGGCCCATGGTGATGTCCATGCCGACCAGCTCGCCGGCATCGTTTTCGAAATGCCATGGCGCGTTGGTGCTGCCGGTGCCGACGATCAGCTTGCCGCGGTCAAGCGCGGTGCGCAGAACGCTGTCGGATGCGGCTTGTGCCGCCGCCTTTTCGGCGCTGACAGCGGTCATCACGCCCGCCGTTGCAAGCCCGGCCATGCCCAGTTTCAGAAAATCTCGCTTGGATGCGTCGTTCACTGCGACCTCCTGTTGTTTGAATTCCCCTTACAGACACACGTGTCGCCGACCTGAATTGTCTCTTACAATAGACACATGTATCCTGTACAAGACAGATACTAACATCAGGAATCAGTTATGCAAGACAGCAATGGACTCACGGATCGGGCGGAGCTTGGTCCAGCCGAGAGCCCGACGCCCGACAAGACCTCCGGCTCGCGCGAGAAGGGCCTCAACCGGGTGCTGGAGATCCTGGACTTCCTGCATGTTACGCAGCGCGCCATCGGCATTGGCGATCTCGCCAAGGGGGTGAATGCGCCTCGCTCCACCACCTATACGCTGGTGCGTTCGCTGGTCGATGCGGGTCTCCTGGAGATGGAGGGCGACGGCAACCGGGTCTATTTCGGCAAGAAGCTCTACCTCTATGGAATGGACTACGTCAGGGGCAACGACCTGCTTAGGAGAGGCCGGCAGGAGGTCGACAATCTGTCGCGCGAGACCGGCGAGACCTCCGAATTGTGCATGCTGCAAAGCGGCCGCTATACCATCGTCCATTCCAGCCCCGGCACTAGGCCGTTCCGCATCAGCTCGGCCACCGGCCTGCAGATCCCGCTGCCATGGACGGCATCGGGGCGGCTGCTTCTGGCCGGATTGGAAAGGGCCGCCATCCAGGACATGGTCTCGGAAGACGACCTTTTGCTGCCCGACGGCCGCAGGCTGCAGTTCGACGACTTCATTGCCGATATCGCGACGGCCAGAACGACCGGCTATTGCATCACTTCGGGGCTGGTCGACGCCTACACCAAATGCCTGGCCGCCCCTGTCTTCGCGGCCGCCGGCAAGGTCGAGGCGACGATGTGCCTGGTGGTGCCGATCGACACTTCAGCGGAGAAGACCGACGAATTGCTGACGTTGCTGCGCCATCGCGCGGCGCGGCTGTCGATAGCGGGGTGAGCAGTTAGGCCCCGAGGCCGTCGGCTAAGCGATGATGTCCGGAATGATCTTGTCTTCCAGCGCCATCAGCCGGTCCTTGAGGAAAAGCTTCTTCTTCTTCATACGCTGGATCTGCAAGGGGTCGCAGCCCATGGCGATCATCGCATTGATGGCCGCGTCGAAATCGGCATGCTCCTGCTTCAGGCGGGAAAATTCGAGGCGGACATCGGCCTTTTCCTGGTCGGACATTCTCTACCGTCTGCATGTCTGCGGCGCCCGGCAATGGGCATGATTGGGCGGGGGCGGCATCAATTGCCGCCGGCGCGCAGCCAATATCACATATCACATTGTCGTGGAATGCTACCACGCAGCATTCGACATCGCAGCCGGATGGTGGCAGACTGTCATGGTGCCGTCACAGATGCGACCTGCGGTGGACGTGCCTTTGACGGCTGCAATCGAGGAAAACCATGAAAGGGAGAACCAATCATGTCTCTTGCATCCCATCTTGATGAGTTGCAGCGGAAACACGGTGATATCGAACGCGAGATCGACGATGCGATGAACCATCCATCGGTCGACGACCTCGAAATCGTGAATCTGAAGCGACGCAAGCTGGCACTCAAGGACGAGATTGAAAAACTGAAGGCGAAACCGACGAGACACTGACGCCCTTCCAGGATTAGAAGCGCCGCCTTGGCGCGTGACTATCGCTCCGGTGGCGACATGCCGCCGGAGGCCTGTTTTTGCTACTGATTCCGATACTGTTGGCCGGCGAAACCCGTCTGTGGGGTCGCCGCGCTGCTGCGATTTGGCGGCTCTGCTTGTCTGTCGCCATTGACAAGCCATCTTTGCTCCTCCACCTCATGCCCGAACCTCAGCGCTGTGCGCTGATAGCTGTTTGAGCGTGCGTCGACGTGGACGTATGTCGCTCGGGTGATCAAGAGGCTGCCGGCATGACCGGGTATTTTTCCTCCCCCTTTGCGCGCCGGACATCGGTCGGCGTCGATGTCGGCGGCGTGGTCGTCGGCGGCGGCGCGCCGGTCGTCGTGCAGTCGATGACCAACACCGACACGGCCGATATCGACCAGACCGTCGCGCAGGTTGCGGCTTTGCATCGCGCCGGCTCCGAGATCGTGCGCATCACCGTCGATCGGGACGAGAGCGCCGCCGCCGTGCCGCGCATCCGCGAACGGCTCGAGCGGCTCGGCATCAATGTGCCGCTGGTCGGCGACTTCCACTATATCGGCCACAAGCTGCTGGCCGACCATCCAGCCTGCGCCGAGGCGCTGGCCAAATACCGCATCAATCCCGGCAATGTCGGCTTCAAGGACAAGAAGGACCGCCAGTTCGCAGCGATCGTCGAAATGGCGATCAGATACGACAAGCCGGTGCGCATCGGCGTCAATTGGGGGTCGCTCGATCAGGAGTTGCTCACCCGGCTGATGGACGAGAACCAGCGCCAAGGCTTTCCGCTGACGGCGCAGGAAGTAACCCGCGAAGCGATCGTGCAGTCGGCGATCCTGTCGGCCGAAATGGCCGAAGAGATAGGCCTCGCCCGCGAAAAGATCATCCTGTCGGCCAAGGTCAGCGGCGTGCAGGATTTGATCGCCGTCTACACCGAGCTTGCCACGCGTTCCAACCATGCGCTGCATCTTGGCCTCACCGAAGCCGGCATGGGCTCGAAGGGCATCGTCGCCTCGTCGGCTGCCATGGGCATCCTCTTGCAGCAAGGCATTGGCGACACCATCCGCATCTCGCTGACGCCGGAGCCGAATGGCGATCGCACTCGCGAGGTGCAGGTCTCGCAGGAACTGCTGCAGACCATGGGCTTCCGTCAGTTCGTGCCGATCGTCGCCGCTTGCCCCGGCTGCGGTCGCACGACCTCCACCGTGTTCCAGGAGCTCGCCCAGAACATCCAGGCCGATTTGCGCAAGAACATGCCGGTCTGGCGGGAGAAATATCCCGGCGTCGAGAACCTCAAGGTCGCGGTGATGGGCTGCATTGTCAACGGCCCCGGCGAATCCAAGCACGCCGATATCGGCATATCGCTGCCCGGCACCGGCGAGATGCCGACCGCACCCGTCTTCGTCGACGGCAAGAAGTCGGCGACGCTGCGCGGTCCGTCGATCGCCGCCGATTTCGAAAAAATGGTTGCCGACTATATCGAGCGGCGGTTTGGCCAGCACGGCAAAGCCGCGGCCGAATGAGCCATGCGGGGGCTGCTCAAAGCCGGTGTGATCCTGCTCTGCGGGCTGAGTGCCGGACAGGCACTTGCCGATCCACCGCAATCGCGCTCGGCGGCGAAACGATTGATCGGCCATGTCTGTGACCTGATCGAGACGCATGCCGAGCGGAACGGCCTGCCGAAGGATTACTTCGCCCGGCTGATCTGGAAAGAAAGCCGCTTCGATCCCAATGCGGTTAGCCCGGTCGGTGCCGAAGGCATCGCCCAGTTCATGCCGGGCACCGCCAAGATGCGCGGGCTGGCCGATCCTTTCGACATCGACCAGGCGATCCCGGCTTCGGCGAAATATCTCGGCGAGATGAAGCTCGCCTACGGCAATCTCGGCCTGGCGGCGGCCGCCTACAATGCCGGCGAGAACCGGGTGTCGCGCTGGCTGGATTCCGGCGGTTTCCTGCCGATGGAGACCGAGAGCTACGTCTTCGACATCATGGGCGAACCCGTCGACAAGTTTTCCGACAGCGCTTACGCCGGGACGGTCGAGCCGCTCGACGCGAAAACCAGCTTTGCCGTCGCCTGCCGCAAGCTGCCTGTGATCATGTCGAGAACCGTGGCGATGGCGTCGATCAATGTGAAGCCATGGGGCGTCCAGGTGGCCGGCAATTTCCGCAGGGGAGCTGCGATCAATCAGTGGCTGCGGGTCAGGAGCCGGTTTCCGGCGCTGCTTTCCGGTCGTGACCCGGTGGTCAGCCGGGTGCGCACGCCGATCGGCCGACGTGGCATCTACGCCGTCAGGATCGGTGTCGACGACCGTGCCGCCGCCAACGTCATCTGCCAGAAACTGCAAAGCGTCGGCGGCGCCTGTATCGTCGTGCGCAACCGATAGGGGGCGACATGACGGCCAAAATCGTCCTGCTTAATGGCGTCGGCAGCGCCGGCAAAAGCTCGATCGCCAGGGCGCTGCAAACAATCGCCACCGAGCCCTTCCTGCATGTCCAGATGGATGCTTTCATCGACATGCTGCCGCCGGCGCTGCAGGATCATGCCGACGGGTTTTCCTTTGAGACCGTGCTGGAAGACGGCAAGCCGTCGGTGGTGATCAGGAGCGGGCCGGTCGGCGCGCGAGCCATGCGCGGCATGCGCCATGCCATCGCCGCCATGGCCGGGCAAGGCAACAATCTCATTGTCGACGACGTGATCTTCAATGACGAGATAGCGGAGCACCGCAAGTTGCTGTCGGGTTTCGACCTGCATCTGGTCGGCGTCATGGCGCCGCTGGAGGTGCTGGAAGCGCGCGAGGCCGCGCGCGCCGACAGGCTGCCTGGCCTGGCGCGCTGGCAATATGGACGCGTCCACAAGGGCATGGACTACGACCTCGAAGTCGACACCAGCCGGCTGACGCCGCTTGAATGCGCCCGTCGCATCCAGGAAAGATTCCGACTATAGTGGCCGGTGTTCTTTTGTTGCAATCATGGCTCTTCCAATCGCCCAAAAGCGATAGTCACCCGTCATGTGCAGGGTCGTGGCGATTAAATATTAATGAGCCCTGCTGTAGCAAAAGAGGTCGATATCTCCGACGAGAGCTTTTTTGCGATCGTCAAAAAGGCGGGGCATAGGGGGCGGTGGCAAATTTCCTTAGACGCGTTGTAAGTGAACTTGAAACGCCGCGCGCCAAACGGCCGTTCGGTTCTGGCTGGCTGTCCGGCTCGATTGGCTTGCCGTCGCTTACATCGATGCCGGATCTGGCCCCCATCCACCAGATGCTGTTCTTCAAACCGGTGCTCTATTTCGTCCTCATCTCCGGCTATATCCTGGCGATCCTCAGCATGACGCTGCGCAGGCAAAAGACGCTCGGCGCGGCAGCGATGTTCACTGTGCTGCTGGCGTCGCTGGTCGGCATGCTTCCGGTGCGCCATCAACTGCACATCGACGGGGTGTTCTTCGGGCTCGATTTCTTCATCCTGAACGCCTTGTTCATGGGTGTGCTGTTCGTCCCGCTCGAACGTCTTTTCGCGCGCAACAAGGATCAGACCGTGTTCCGCGACGAATGGCGCGAGGACCTGTTCTACTATCTGGTCTCGTCGCTGCTGGTGCAGATTTTGACCTACCTGACCTTGGCGCCGTCCAACTTCGTCAATGCACAGGGCGCCCTTGGTTCGGTGCGCGCCTGGGTCCACGGCTTGCCGTGGCTGGTGCAACTGCTGGCGGTGATGTTCCTGACCGACCTTGCCCAGTATTGGGTGCATCGGGCCTTCCATCGCATTCCCTGGCTGTGGAAGTTCCATGCCGTGCACCATTCCGCCAAGTCGATGGACTGGATTGCCGGTGCGCGCATGCATTTCCTGGAAATCATCGTGCTGCGCAGCCTGACGGCCACCCCGATGTTCGTGCTGGGGTTCGATGAATCGGCTATCCAGACGTATATATTGATCGTCTACGTCTATTCGTCTTTCATCCATTCCAACATCGGAACCAGTTTCGGTCCAGTCGAAAAGGTGCTGGTGTCGCCGCGTTACCACCACTGGCATCACGGCCTCGAGAAAGAAGCGATCGACGTAAACTTCGCCATCCATTTCCCGCTGCTCGACCGGCTGTTCGGTACCCACCATATGCCTGAAGGACGCTGGCCGAACGGCTACGGCATTCACGGACATCCCGTTCCGAACGGATACTGGCAGCAATTCCTCTATCCCTTCCGGCGCGGCTAGACTGGATCCATTAGCGAAGCGCGCGTGTCACCGCGCCTGGCGAGGTAGCCCAATCCATGACAAGCGACAGAGCCCCCAGATGCGTGACGGCTACATAATCTGCGGCACGCCGAGAACCGGAAGCACATTGCTGTGCGGTCTGCTGGCATCGATGAAAACAGCCGGCGATCCGCACTCCTTCTATAGGCGGGAGGACAAGGCGGAATGGGCCGAAGAGGGGAAATTGCCGCATCCCGAGACGATGAGCGCGCATGATTTCGACCTCGCCTATCTCGGTGCGGCAATCAGCGCGGGAAGGGGCGGAACTGGCGTCTTCGGCTTGCGCCTGATGCGGGAAAACCTGGATGAACTCTCGGCAATCCTCGACCGGATCTACCCAGACCTGCCATCGGACAAAGCACGCTTTGAAAAGGCCTTCGGGCGGGTCCTCTACATCCATCTTTCGCGCGAAAACAAGCTGGCGCAGGCGGTGTCGCTGATCAAGGCCGAGCAGACCGGGCTTTGGCACATCGCGCCCGACGGAACCGAGATCGAACGAGTCGCACCGCCGCAGGAACCCCGCTACGATTTCAAGCGGATCCAGCGCGAGCTTGCCGAACTCGAAGCCTATGACGCGGGCTGGAACGTCTGGTTCGCGGAGCAGGGGATCGTCCCGCTGCGCATCGGCTATGAGCGCCTGTCAGGCGATCCGGCAGCGGCATTGGCATCCATCTGCAAGGCCCTGGGCGTTCCGGCGCCGAATGCCGCCGACGTAAAGCCGGGCGTCGCCAAGCTCTCGGATGAAATCAGCCTCGACTGGATGCGCCGCTATCGTCTGGACGCGGCGATTTGATCAAGCCCTCTTTACCGCGACCGTTTCGCTGAGCCATGTGCCGATCTTGCTGCCGAGGCGGTCGGGCGACACCGGCTTAGGCAGATAGTCGTCCATTCCGGACTCGATACATTTGTCGCGGTCGCCCTTCAGTGCGTGCGCGGTGACGCCGATGATTGGTGTGTGATTGCCACTCGCTGCCTCCGCCGCCCGGATGGCGCGGGTCGCCTCGTAGCCGTTCATCTCCGGCATGGAGACGTCCATGAGGATCAGCTTCGGCCGCAGCGCCCGGTACATCTCGACGGCCGTGCGGCCATTGCTGGCGATGCGGTAGCTGAGGCCAAGCCCATTGAGGATTTGGCCGAACACCAGCTGGTTCACGTCATTGTCCTCGGCGATCAGAATATCGATCGGGCCGTTTGGCGTGGCGATCGATTCAGGCACTGTGGCCGCCGGAATTGCCGGGCCGCGAATGACGGTGAAGGCGGGTGGCGTCACGGGTGCCGCCTGCGGAACGACAGGCTCGCGAACGAACTGGGCCTTGCCGATCTGGGCCCGCGCTTTCTGGATGGCCGAGATGACGGTGCCGAGCAGGATGGCCGAGCGCGCCGGCTTGGTGAGATGCGCGGCGATGCCGAAATCGATGACCATCTTGCCGAAATCGACCTGGTCGACGGAGGTCAGCAGCACCACCGGGATGGCGGAGAGACGGCTGTCGGCGGAAATCGCCTTGGCGACATCGGCGCCGTTCATGCCGGGCATCTGGTAGTCGAGGATGATGCAGTCGACCGCAGCACCGAGTTGGCTGGCCCGGTCTAGAAAGGCGAGGCCGACGGCGCCGCTTTCGGCGGCCGCGCAGTCGAAGCTCCAGCTTCTGAGCTGCTCCAGCAAGATCTCGCGGTTGACCGGGTTGTCGTCGATGACCAGCACGCGGGCGCCGGTGACATCGACCGGCACGATCTCGTTGCGCGTGTCCTGCTGATGCGCCGGCAGCGGCACGGCGAACCAGAACACCGAGCCGCGGCCGATCTCGCTTTCGACGCCGATCTTGCCGCCCATCAGGTCGATGAGGCGGGCGGCGATGGCAAGGCCGAGGCCGGTGCCTTCATGGCGGCGCGTCGACGAGCCGTCGACCTGCGCGAATTTCTCGAACACGTTCTCGAGCTTCTCGGCAGGAATGCCGATGCCTGTGTCCTCGACGCGGACCTTGAGCTGGACGATGCCGTCGACCACCTCGCCGCCGACATCGATCAGCACATGGCCCTTCTCGGTGAACTTCACCGCATTGCCGAGCAGATTGGTGACGATCTGACGAAACCGTCCGGCATCGCCGACGACATGGGCAGGCAGGCGCGGGTCGACACGCACGATCAGCTCGAGGTTCTTTTCGGCGACGCGCGCCGACACCAGTGTGGCCACGTCCTCGACCGCTTCGGCAAGCCGGAAGGGTGCAGGATCGAGCGTCAGCTGACCGGCATTGATCTTGGAGAAATCGAGGATGTCGTTGATGATGGTGAGCAGCGCATTGCCGGACTTGACGATGACTTCGGTGAAGGTCTTCTGGCGCGCGTTAAGCTCGGTCTTGGCGAGCAGTTCGGCCATGCCCAGCACGCCATTCATCGGCGTGCGGATCTCATGGCTCATATTGGCCAGGAATTCCGATTTGGCGCGGTCGGCCGCTTCGGCCTTGAACAAGGATGCGGCGGATTCGGTGAAGGCGCGGCGGATCGCCTTTTCCATCGGCCGGAAGATCCAGAGGGCAACGATGGCAAGAACCGCGAACAGAAGGCCGCTTGCCCACAACAGCAGCCTGTCGCTGGAGGCGTCGGCCAGATGGCGTTCGCCATCCATGGCGGTACGCACACGCACCAGCATCGGCTGGACGAACAGGTCGTTCTGGTTGAGGATTTCGCGCGAACTCCATTCGTCGGTCTGTTGCGCCGCCGACATCAGGTTGAAGTTGCGCACGATGTCGCGCGACGACCAGAACAGGTCGCCGTTGACGGCGGCCGACGAGAGTTCGTCCAGCGTTTTGGCCGATAGGCTCGGCTTGATCGCGGCCAACTCCGCGGACAGTGTTTCGATCTCGCTGGTCAGGCGTTGCGAATGGCCGCGCGCGGCGGCGGCAAGGCCGTCACGGGTTTCGGTGCGCCAGGTCGTGCTGGCGGTTTCGGCAAAGCTGGAGGCGTTGCGCAGGTCGCGGGTGAAGACGACGAGATTGCTGCTCAGCGCGTCGATGTCGTGGCGGAAGGAATTGACGCGATTGAGCGCAAACATCACCGCGGTGGAAGCCAGCGCAAAGATGAGCAATCCCGAGATGTAGCGGATCCGGATCGAGCGGATGAAGAAAGAATATTCCGGCATGCGCAACCCCAACACATACGCATCATTTTAACGGTCGGGATTACGCTTGATTTACATTAAAATTCCGTTCGCGCCTGGCGGGCCGTCAAGATCCTGGCTGCACGTGCCCGGAGTTGGCGCCATAGAGGGTGGCATCGCATTCGCGCATCATGCGCAGTGCTTCTTCCTCGGTCAGGCCGAACTTGCGCATCATGCTCCGGATTTCGGGGCCTACAGTTATCTCCACCGGTCTTGCCGCCTGGCGGGTCTTCCTGGCCTTTTTCTTGGACATCAGTACGTTTCCCGTCTTGACGACACATGTTTCGCATCAGCCCTGGCCCGGCCTCACCGTGCTGCGCCAGACCATGGGCGCATGGCAGATCAGGCGGCTGCCAGCCTCCTCCCGCGCGCCGGTCGCGAGCCGCACGGCGCGCCTGGCGATCTCCTCGATCGGCGGCGAGAACGTCGTCAGCCGGTAAGAGGCCCAGTCGGCCTGTTCAATGTCGTCAAAGCCGATGACGCAGAGATCGCGGGGTACGTTGATGCCGAACTCGTGGCGGGCCGCATCGAGAAAGCCGCACGCAATCAGGTCGGTCACGCAGAACGCCGCATCCGGCCGCTGCCGGCCGGAAAAGAGCCGCCTGGCGCCATCGGCTCCGGTGGCATAGCCGGTGCGGCCCTCGCGCCACACGGTCACCTCCAGCCCTTCCTCCTGCGCCGCGGTAAGGAAGGCGGTTTCGCGGGAGAGCAGGCTGGGCGTGCCGGCAGCCGAGGTCACCAAAGCGGGGCGGGTACAGCCGGCCCGGATGAAGGCATGCAGCGCTGCCTCTGCGGCTGCAGCGTTGTCCACACCGATATTGTGCGGGCCGTCGAAGCGGTCATCGCGATTGATCAGCACCAGCCGCTGGCCGTTCTCAAGACAGGTGCGGATCAGCAACTGCGGCGGCGAGCCGGACAGAACGATGCTCGCATCGGCGCGATAGTTCAGCGTGTTGCGCAGCGCCTGGTCGACATGGTGGCTGGGGCCGGAGGTGTTGAACACCATGGCCATTTTGCCGGCGTCCCGCAGATGTTGGGTCAGCGCCTTCTGCAGGCGGGCATGATAGGGCGTGTCGCCATCGGCAACGATGAGGCAGACAATGCCGGTCGAGGCCCGCATCAGGCCGCGAGCCAGATGGTTGACGTGATAGCCGAGTTGCTCGGCCGCCAGCATCACTCGCTCGCGGGTTTCCCCGGAAACGGAAGCGCCGGGCGTGAAGGTACGTGACACCGCCGAACGTGAAACCCCGGCGAGGTCGGCAACCTGCTGGGCGCTGGAAAAACCGGTGCGGATTCTCGGAACCGTCAAGCCAACGCTCTCGCTGCTGTTTTCGTGATTCTTTGCACGCCCGTGCAATGTAATGCAACTCTTCTGCCATTGCCACCCACCGCACTTGACAGGCATGGCCGAATGCAACAGCTTTGCACAGCCGTGCAATACAAGCCGGCTCAAGAGTGGCATCGGAGGAATACCCTGTCCATTTCGCCGAAGACGGCATTGAGGGCGCGATTGTCCGGACCGGCTGCATGAGCAGGGCGGCGGCGCATCCGAAGGCGGACCGGCTGTCCAAGGCCGAGATGGACAGGCGTGCCGAGGTCTGCCGGAAACTGCTTGTCACGGCCGGGCAACTGGCGATGGAAGGCTATGCCCGGCAGGGCGCCGTCCAGCCGGTGGCGATGAAAGGCCCGCAGGATTTTCTCACTGAAACCGACGGTAAGGTCGAGGAGCACATCCGCGCCACGCTGGCAGAGGCTTTTCCGCAGGACGGGTTTTTGGGCGAGGAAGGCGGCGGCATCGGCTCTGCCCGCATGTGGGTCGTCGACCCGATCGACGGCACCGCCAATTTCATGCGCGGTATTCCGCATTTCTGCATTTCGATAGCTTTCGTCGAGGACGGCCGCAGCGAGATCGGCGGCATTGCCAATCCGGCCGTCGGCGAAACGTACTTTGCCCGTCGCGGGCAAGGCGCGACGCGCAATGGCGCGCCGATCCATGTGTCGCCGACGCAAGCGTTCGACCGCGCCTTTGTCGAGTTCGGCTGGTCGCCGAGGATTCCCAATCGCGACTATCTGGACAAGGTGAGCCTTGTCTGGGCACTCGGCGCCAATGTGCGGCGCTCCGGCTCCGGAGCGCTTGGGCTGGCCTATGTGGCCGACGGCCGCTCGGATGCCTATGCCGAGCTGCACATCAATTCGTGGGACTGCCTGGCCGGATTGCTGCTGGTGGAGGAGGCCGGCGGCCGGGTGAACCGGTTCCTCGACGGCGATGGCATGGCGAAGGGCAATCCCGTGCTTGCGGCAGCACCCGGTGTTGCGGCGACATTGTCCCAGGTGATCGGAGTGCCGCTCGACGACGGGTAGATCGTTTCCAGTGAGAAGACAGGGAGGAATATCGATGAAGACATTTGACAGTAAGCAAGGCTTGCGCGCCGCCTGGCTTGGCCTTGGCGCGGCGCTGGCCATGTTCGGATTGGCGAGTGCCGCCCAGGCGGCCGACCGCAGCCTCACAATGTATTGCGCCGTCGACGAGGCCTGGTGCCGGGCGATGGCGACCACCTACCAGAAGGAGACGGGCGTCAGCGTCGACATGACCCGCATGAGCGCCGGCGAAATCTACGCCCGCCTCCGGGCCGAGAAGGACAATCCGCAAGCCGATATCTGGTGGGGCGGCACCGGCGACCCGCATCTGCAGGCGGCGGAAGAGGGCCTCACCCAGGAATACAAGTCGCCGCAACTGGCAAACTTGCGCGACTGGGCGCTGAAGCAGGCCGACAGGTCGAAGAACCGCACGGTCGGCATTTATCTCGGTGCGCTCGGCTACGGCTATAATGAGGAAGATCTGAAGCAGCGCGGGCTGACCGCTCCGGCGTGCTGGGCCGATCTGGTCAAGCCGGAATTCCAGGGCGAGATCGAGATGGCCGACCCGAATTCATCGGGCACGGCCTGGACTATGCTTGCCACCATCGTCCAACTGATGGGCGAGGACAAGGCATTCGACTATCTCAAGCAGCTCAACAAGAACATCGCCGAATACACCAAGGCAGGGGCCGCGCCGGCGCTCGCCGTCGGCAAGGGCGAGACGCTGATCGGCATCTCCTTCCAGCACGACGTGATCAATGCCGCGAAACAGAACCCTGCCGTGAAGGTGGTGTCGCCTTGCGAAGGCACCGGCTTCGAGATCGGTTCGATGAGCATCGTGACGGGCGCCAAGCATGCCGAAGAGGCGCAGAAATTCTACGACTGGGCGCTGAGCCCGGACGCGCAGAAGCTCGCGGCGCCGAACGGCAGCTTCCAGATCCCGTCGAACACCGCCACGCCGGTGCCGCCCGAGGCGCCGGACCTCTCGAAGATCAAGCTGATCGACTACGATTTCGCCAAATATGGCTCGTCCGCCGAACGCAAGCGGCTGTTGAAGAAGTTCACCGACGAGGTTCGCAACGGCGGCTGAGCGCGTTCTTTTGCGCTCACTCTAGCATCTCTGATCGCCGGCGCCCTTCGCGGCAGCCGGCGCACCATCCTTTGGCACAGAAAGACATTGAATGGCCGCGGCCGGTTCCATGGTCAGTTCCGCTCCTGGACGCAGCGCGCTCGCCTGGGTAATGGCCGCGTGGGCGAGCATCGTGCTCTTGCCTTGGTACAAGGTCGAAGGCGGCTTCCTGTCGTTCGACTGGCTGGCACAGCCGACGGATGCGACGCCGGCCATCATACTGGCGCTCGGTGGCCGGCCCTGGCTGTTGCCGCTTGTCCTGCCGCTTCTGCTGGCGAGCTGGCTGGTGGCGCGCAACAAACCCAAGAGCCTTGCGATTGCAGGCGCGGCGGGCCTGCTGTGGCTGGCCATCGAAGGCTTTTCCATCATCCATTCGGGCTGGGGATTTGGCTTGCTTACCCAGGTCGCCGGCACGCCGGGACCGATACAGCCGGGGCTCGGCTGGGGTGCGGCGCTCTATGCCGTGGCGATGCTGATGTTCATCGCCGAGGCGCTCGCCGCGCGCGGCTGGTGCAAGGGCGACCGTTTCGTCGTCGGCTCGCTCTCAATCGTGATTGCTTCGCTGATCCTGTTCGTTGCCTATCCGCTGCTGTCGATCCTCACCTCGGCCATCAAGGATAATGACGGCAATGTCGTGCCGGCGCTGTTCGTCGAAAAGATCTTCAGCGCCAACATATGGAGCCTGCGCTGCCTCTATGGCGAGGGCTCCTGCGGCGTGGCGTGGAACACGGTGGCGATCGCAGTCCTCGTCGGCTTTTTCTGCACGGCGCTTGGGCTGGCTCTGGCGCTGATTGCGCTTCGCACCAAGCTGCCGGCCAAATGGCTGCTGCGCGGCCTGTCCATCCTGCCGATCATCACGCCGCCCTTCGTCATCGGCCTGGCGCTGATCCTGCTGTTCGGCCGCGCCGGCATCGTCACCAACCTCATGTCGGTGCATCTCGGCATTCCGCGCAGCCGCTGGATCTATGGCATGGCCGGCATCACCATCGCGCAGGTGCTGGCCTTCACGCCGATCGCCTTCCTGGTTCTGGTCGGCGTGCTGCAAGGGGTCAGCCCGAGCATGGAGGAGGCGTCGCAGACCTTGCGCGCCAGTCGCTGGCGGACGTTTCGCACCGTCACCTGGCCGTTGATCCGGCCGGGCCTGGCCAGCGCCTTCCTGATTTCGTTTATCGAGAGCATGGCCGATTTCGCCAATCCGCTGGTGCTGGGCGGAAACTTCAACGTGCTGTCGACCGACATCTTCTTTGCAGTGGTCGGTGCGGCGCACGACCAGGGCCGCGCGGCGGTGCTGGCGATCGTGCTGTTGATGTTCACGCTGGCAGCCTTCGTCATCCAGCGCCGCTGGATCGGCAGCCGCAGCTACGTCACCGTCGCAGGCAAGGGCGATGGCGGTGTACCGGCGACGCTGCCCAAGGCCTTGCGGATCGGCTGCTACGCCGCCGTCGTTCCGTGGCTGGTTCTGACCATCGTGGTCTACGGCATCATCCTGGGCGGCGGTTTCGTGCAATCGATCGGGCGCGACAACACGCCGACGCTCGAGTATTTCCTCACCGCCTTTTCGATCGAGAAAGGCGTCAATGGCTGGTTTTTCAGCGGCTCGGCCTGGCCGTCGCTGCTGATGACCATCGGCCTGGCGCTGGTGGCGATGCCGTTCACCGCGGCGCTCGGCATCCTGACGGCCTATCTGCTCGACCGGCAGCGTTTCGCCGGGCGTACCATGTTCGAGTTCCTGGCCATGATGAGTTTCGCCATTCCCGGCACGGTGATTGGCGTCAGCTATATCCTTGCCTTCAACGTGCCGCCGGTGCAATTGACCGGCACCGGGCTGATCATCGTCATCTCCTTCATCTTCCGCAACATGCCGGTGGCGATCCGTGCCGGGCTTGCCAATCTCGGACAGATCGACAAGAGCCTGGACGAGGCATCGCTGACGCTTGGGGCGCGGTCTTTTGCTACCTTGCGGCGGGTGATCCTGCCGATCCTGAAGCCGGCGATCGTGACCGCGATGATCTACAGTTTCGTGCGCGCGGTGACGGCGGTCAGCGCCGTCATCTTCCTGGCGAGCGGCCGGTTCAATCTCGCCACGGTCTACATTGTCGGGCGCGCAGATGTCGGCGAATACGGCATCGCGATTGTCTATTCGGCGGTGATGATCGTTGTCATGATGGTCATCCTCATCGGCATCCAGCTGCTGGTCGGCGAACGCCGGCTCGGCCGGCGCCGTGCGGGTCCGGAAGCCGTCGTGGCGGCAATCTGATGGGGAGAAGCGGCGTGGATCAGACGGCGAAGAATGCTGCCCCGGTTGTCACGGACATGCCGGCCGTGCGGTTCGAGGGCGTCACCAAGAAATACGGCGCGGTGATCGCCGTCGACAATGTCAGCTTCGACATCGCGCCGGCCAGCCTGGTGACGCTGCTCGGGCCCTCGGGTTGCGGCAAGACGACGACGCTGCGGCTGATCGCCGGACTGGAACAGACCAGCACCGGGCGCATCCTGATCGACGACAAGGACGTCACCTTGCTGTCCGCCGCTGAGCGCGATGTCTCCATGGTGTTCCAGTCCTATGCGCTGTTTCCGCATATGAACGTGATGGAGAATGTTAGCTACGGCCTGCGGGCGATGGGGCTTGGCAAGGCGCAGGCAGCCGAGCGCGCCGCCGAAAAGCTGTCGCTTGTCGGCCTGTCCGGCTACGAGAAACGCCAGCCGAGCGAATTGTCCGGCGGCCAGCAGCAGCGCGTCGCGGTGGCGCGCGCTATCGTGCTGGAGCCGAAGGTGCTGTTGTTCGACGAGCCGCTGTCCAATCTCGACGCCAAGCTGCGCCGGCGGGTGCGCGACGAAATCCGCGGCCTGCAGCAGGATCTGGCACTGACCATGGTCTATGTGACGCATGACCAGGAAGAGGCGCTCGCCGTCTCCGACCGCATCATCGTCATGAACGCCGCTCGCGTCGCCCAGGACGGCACGCCGCGCGACCTCTACAACGAGCCGACCAACCGTTTCATCGCCGACTTCATGGGCGACGCCAATCTGCTCGACGTCGAGGTGCTTTCCAGCAATGCGACCAGTGCAAGGGTCAAGGTCGGACCCTTGCTGCTCGACATGCCGGGTCGCGGTAACGCTCCGGGGCCGGCGATGCTCGCTGTGCGCCCGAATGCCGTGCGCATCTTGCCCGGCCAGCCAGCGGGCACCATGAAGGGCCGGGTGGTCAAGAGCTCGTATCTCGGCGACCACATGGAATACCGCATCGCGATCAGCGATCCGGCGGTCGAACTGTTCGCGACATCGCCTGATGTCACACCCGCCGTGGCGGAAGGGACGATGGTCGGGATCGATTTCGATCCGGCGAAGATCGTGCTGATCAAAGACGATTGAACGCGCCGGGAAAACCGTTGCACACTTTCCCGGCGTTGCTTGGTGACGTTACAACAGGCGGCGACCAGGGATTAGCGACCCAGTTTTGCCTTGGGTTTAGAATCGTTGTTTTTGCATGCTCGCCTATTTGCGAGCCTGAGGGTCACCAGGGCGCATCGACCGAACTCAAACGAGCTTTTCCAGCGTGATCGGAAGGCTTCGAATGCGTTTGCCGGTCGCGTGGAAGACGGCATTACCGATCGCAGGTGCGACCCCTACGACACCGATCTCGCCGACGCCTTTGCCGCCAAGAGCGGTTGCCTGCATGTCCGGAATTCCAACCGAAATCACCTGGATGTCGGGCACATCGGCGTTAACCGGGACGGCATAGTCGGCAAAATTCGCGTTGATGGTGCGCCCGTCTCGCTGGTCGACGTAACCTTCTTCCAGGAGAGCCTGCCCGAGACCCATGACCATACCGCCGATCCACTGGCTTTCCGCAAGCTTCGGATTGAAGATCCTGCCGCTATCGAATGCCGAGACCATGCGCTTGACGCGGATCGTGCCAAAATCCTCATCGATCCGAACTTCCACGAAATGCGCACACCAGCTATGGGCCGAGACGCCTCCTTCCACAGCGCCCTTCAACTGTGCAAAACTGCGGTCAGCTCCGTTCTTCATCTCCTCGGTGGCGCCGGGAGCAAAGGTGTTACCCTCGATTTCCAGTTTGTCTTTGCCCACTGCCTTCAAGAGTTCCGCGATGCCGATACCGCCGTTCGGCCGTCGGGTCGGTTGCACCGAGCCGTTTTCGAACGTGAGGTCAGTCGCCTTCGAGGCTGCCAGCGGCGACTTCGGATCGGATGCGGCAAGCGCCAGCAAGGCGTCCCGTGCATTCCTGGCCGCCTTGTCCACCGCTCCCGTCAGGTTGTTGGCCTGCTGGGAACCGCCTGCGAGCGCCGATCTGGGGAGGAGGGTATCGCCCAGCCGCACCGCGACTGTCTCAACAGGAACGCCCAATGCGTCAGCCGCTGTCTGGGCGAGAATGGTATAGGTCCCCGTTCCCATGTCGGTGCCCGCGCTGAGGACTTCGATCTGTCCACTGGCATGGAGTACGATCTTGGCTTCGCTCGCGGTACGGATCATGGGGTATGACCCGGCGGCCATTCCATAACCGATCAACTCGCGGCCTTCGCGCATCGAGCGAGGGGCCGGGTTCCGGTTCCACCAGCCGAAGGCTTCCGCGCCCACGGCATAGGCTTCGCGTAACTGTCGAGTGCTCCACTTCATCCCATTGCTGGGATCCGTCTCCGCCCAGTTGGCAAGGCGCAGCGTGACCGGATCCATGCTGAGCGCGTACGCCAGCTCGTCGATCGCGCTTTCCACAGCATAGGCACTGGGGTTTTCGCCGGGGCCCCGTTTCCAGCCGGGCTGGACCGTATTGACCGGGACGACGTTGAGACGTGAAGAAAAGTTCGGCGTCGCATACATGATCTTCGTCACATTGTTGCAAGCCTCGATATGGACTTCGTCAATCGCCGTCTCGTTCCAGCTCTCATGGACGATCGAGCTTATCTTTCCGTCCTTCGAGGCTCCGATTGAGAGTGTCTGCCGTGTCGCCGGTCGGCCGCCAAGGCCGGTAAAGGTCTGCGGCCGCGTGAGAGAAACCTTGATCGGCCTGCCCAGTTTCCGCGAGGCCGCGCAAGCCAGCCCCACATGCGGATGTGCCCCGATCTTGGACCCGAACCCACCGCCGACATAGGGCGAGATCACCCGCACATTCTCGATGTCGATGCCGAGCCATTCCGACACGACGCTCCGTGCCCCGCCAACCCACTGGCTGGGCTCCCAGACGGTGATTTTCCCGTTGTGCCAGGAAGCGATGCACGCATGCGGCTCCATCGGCACATTGTATTCGCGTGACGTCGTGTAAGTGACGTCTACCTTGACCTCGGCATTGGCCAACGCTGTCGCCGCATCGCCCCACGCGGCACCCATCTCATCGATGGGCTGCACTTTTGCCTTGGGATCGTTGATGTCGAGAATAGGGTCGCCGTCCTCATATTCGATCTTGAGAAGACTTGCCGCTTCCGTTGCCTGCTCAAAGGTTTCTGCGACCACGAGCGCGATATGCATGCCGTTGAAACGGACCACATCGTCTTGAATTGGGGTAAATTCCTCGGTCGCTCCGCCGCCCTTGCTGTAGACGGTCGGCTTGTTGAGCTTCAGGGAATTCTGCGCGGTGTAGACATCCAGGACACCCGGTAGAGCCTTGGCGGCCGACGTATCGATACTGACGATACGCCCTGCCGGCCGCGTCGATTGGACAGCTACGCCATAGGCCAGGTTCTCCAGCTTCTGCTCGATCGCATAGCGAGCCTGCCCGGTTACTTTCAACGGGCCTTCGGCGCGGGAAAGCCTGGCACCGAGAGCTGGCGCCTTGGCGGGGACGGTCTCAGCCGCAACGGCTTTTGACGAGAGATCGACAGCGGCGCCAGCGACAGCGGCTACGCCGGCGCCGAGCTTCAAGACGGTGCGGCGGTTGAGTTCGAACGCGTTACCATGTGTCATGCGATACCTCCTACCGTCATCAGGGCGCGGGCCACGACCTTCGGTGCCAGTTCAATCTTGAATGCGTTGTGTCCGCTCGACTTCGCGCCGTCGCCGGCGGCTGACGAGGCGCTACGAAGCGTCGCCTCGTCGAGCGTCTTTCCCTTGAGCGAATTTTCGACGGCGCGCAGGCGCCAGGGCTTGGTGGCGAGGCCGCCGACCGCAATGCGTACTTCGCGAATTGTCTTGCCATCGGCTTCCAATTCGATTCCGACAGCGGCGCTGGCCGCGGCGAACTCGTACGACGCGCGATCCCGGACCTTGAGATAATGCGAGCGTTCCAGGGCTGCCGAACGCGGGATCTCGATCCCGACGATCATCTCTCCGGGCGACAGATTATGCTCAAGGTGTGCGGTATCGCCAGGGAGCAGGAAGAATTCGTCGGCGGGAATTTTGCGTTCGGAAGCTCCCCGGATGATGACCGTGGCGTCGAATGCCACCAGGGAAACCGCAAAATCTCCGGGGTAGATTGCTATGCACGCGTCACTCGTGCCGAGCACCGCGTGGTTGCGGTTGACGCCGTCAAGGGCAGCGCATCCGGAACCAGGATTGCGCTTGTTGCAGTTCGAATAAGCGCCCGGGTCCCGGAAGTAGGTGCAACGGGTTCGCTGCATCAAGTTTCCACCGATGGACGCCATGTTGCGCAGCTGTGCCGAGGCAGCGCGCCACAGGCTTTCGGAAAGCACCGGCGCAGCCTGCTTGATATCGGCGTGGTCGGCGACCTTGCTCATCTTGGCGAGCGCACCGATGCGAATGGCATCCGCCGATACCTGGATCGTGTCCAGGCCTGAAAGGCGTGTGATGTCGACCACCCGCGCAGGACGCTCGACATTCAGCTTCATGAGGTCAACAAGCGTGGTCCCACCGGCGAGAAATCTTGTCTCCGGCTTGGCAGCCTCGGCAATGGCCGTCGCGGCGTCTTTGGCGCGGAGATACTCGAAAGGTCTCATAGTGCTGCCTCCTTCTTCAGGCGGCTGGCGGCATCGCGCACCGCGGCGACGATATGGGGGTAAGCGCCGCACCGGCAGATGTTGCCGCTCATGTATTCGCGGATGTCCTCGTCCGTATCGGCGTGGCCCTCACGAATGCATGCAACGGCCGACATGATCTGACCGGGGGTGCAATAGCCGCACTGGAATGCATCGTGCTCGATGAACGCGGTCTGGACTGCGTGCATCACGCCGTCGGCAGCCTGGAGGCCCTCGATCGTCGTGACCTGACGGCCTTCGACCTGGGCCGCCAGCGTCAGGCAGCTCAATACCCGCTCGCCGTCGACGTGGACGGTACAGGCGCCGCACTGCCCATGATCACAGCCTTTTTTCGTGCCGGGCAGGTTGGCATGCTCGCGTAGTGCATCCAGCAGAGTCACGCGTACATCAAGATTGAACTGGTGGCGCCGGCTGTTGATGTCCAAGGCTAGCTGTCGGGGCTCTGGCATGTCGTCTCCTCGAGTGGCGGGCGGGATATAGGACGCGAAGCTAATCGGACCGACGACGCCTGGCGGCATCAGTGGGAAAGGGAACGTCCATTCCGAAGTTCGGTCGTTGGCCGGTTGCCCAACGGTCAACCCTCAGGAGAGCACGGGCGCGACATTCGGATTAGCCCCCAGAATTCGCATGAGCCTATCGATGGCGCTCATAAATAGACCTGCGACGACGGCAGTGCTGGATGCGACGTTCAGCTGTCGAAGGCCAGTGAGCCGGATAGCTCCTCATGGGCATCGACCTGCTGCTGCAGCAGAGCGAGTTTCTGCCTGACCATTGCAAGAGCATCGGCACCGGCGATGAACCGACGGGGCAGCTCCGGCTTGTCGACCAGAGTGATCAACGCCTGCGCGAGTTTGGCGGGGTCGCCGACTTGCTGGCCGTTCGCGGCTTTCCAACCCGTTATCTGCCGGGCGCGACGTTCGCTGTAATCGCTGACGAATGACGGAGCATATTGAGTGGATTCGTCCGTCAGCAGCTCCGTGCGGAAAAACCCGGGGTTCACGATCATCGTTTCAATGCCGAACGGCGCCACCTCGGCTTGCAGTGACTCGATCCAGCCATCAACGCCGAACTTTGCCGCGGCGTATGCAGAACAGAACTCAAAGCCGACCAGGCCTGCCGTCGATGAGATGGCAATGACCTTGCCAGAACCCTGCGCGCGCATGACCGGCAGGACTGCGCGGGTGACGTTCATGGCGCCGGTCAGGGTGGACGCGAGCTGAAGTTCGATATGGGCCGGAGTCAGGTCCTCGAAATAGCCGGCATAGAAGCCCGCGGCATTGTTGACGATCACGTCGAGGCGACCAAAGCGGTCCAGGTTGCCTTCACCGCGGCGTCGGCGTCGGCCGGCTTGGTCACGTCCAACGTGACGACCAAAAGATTGTCCGACTGCCCGATCCCCTTGGCGACCCGATCTGGGTTACGACCGGTCGCAACGACCTTATCGCCGATGGCCAGGGCCGCTTTGGCAAAGTCGAGGCCCATGCCTCGCCCTGCGCCGGTGATCATCCATACTCTACTCATAGTCGTATCCTTCCTGGTCGGTATCTTTCAGTTTATGCCGCGTTGGCTTGGCACGTCCGTCTCAGCGTTTCGTTGTCTGCCAGGTGACATAGGGAATAGGACTCGATACGATTAGCCTCTATAATCTGCATGAAGTTAGAAATGGGATTGATAAATGAGGCGCTGAGATTTCAGCGAGCTGGCAGTCTTCATCGCCGTAGCAGAGGCGGGCAGCTTCACACGCGCCGCAGCAAAGCTTGGTCTATCGCAGTCGGCGCTCAGTTACGCTGTCAGAACGCTGGAACAGCGCATGGGAGTCCGGCTGATCTCACGCACCACCCGCAGCCTGTCCGTGACGGTAGCTGGAGAGCGCTTGCTGCGAAGCCTGCGACCGGCCTTCGATCACATCGAAAGCGAGATCGCCGCCGTCGCCGCCCTGCGCGACAAGCCCACTGGCCTCATTCGCCTGACGACATTCCGGTATGCTGCCAAATCAGTACTGTGGCCCGTCATCGCCAAACTCCTTCTGCAGTATCCGGATATCGAAGTGGAATTGAGCCTGGACGAAGGTCTGGTTGACATCGTTGCAAGCAAATTCGACGCCGGTATCCGGATCGGCGAGCAGGTCCAGAAGGACATGGTGGCAGTAAGGATCGGCCCGGACCTGCGTATGGCGGTAGTTGGATCACCGTCGTATTTTGCAACCCGAACGGTTCCAAAGACACCGCGCGAACTTGGGGAACACAAAGGCATCAGCTACCGTCAGAAGACCAGCGGCGGGCTCTTTGCCTGGGAGTTCGAAAAACGCGGTGAGGAACTTGAAGTCAGGATGAATGGCCCACTCATTATCAATGACGGGGAAATGCTGGAGGCTGCGGCCCTCGACGGGCTCGGACTAGCATACACATTTGAAAGCCAGGTCGCTCCGTTCGTCGCAGACGGACGCCTGATCCGGGTGCTGGAAGACTGGTGCCAACCCTTCCCGGGCTATCACCTCTATTATCCCAGCCGACGCCAGCACACTGCAGCGTTCGCTCTTCTTGTGGAGGCACTCCGTCTCAAGGCGTGACGGAAGGGCGAAAACACGCCGCTCTAACTTGGCGAAGTGAGTTATCCCTCCCTCATCAGCACAATTTTCGGGCGTCCAATCGATTCCTCCGTCGCAAGTTACCCCCCTTACGGACTGCGTCGCGGTGGCCGTCCGATTCCGAGCCTTGAAGCTGCCAGTCGCTTCCGGCCCTTATGCGGTCATTCCCTGATGCAGGTTGAGATGGCCTCGTGCTGGCAATGGCCGATGACTTTAGGCAAAGCGACCCTTCTTGTAATGCGGCCCGCCATGATGAGGATGTCAGGCTCTTTGCTGCTGCCGCTCTATCTCTAAATGGATGCCTTCTCGCCCTCACGTGGCTGGATCAGGCTGCGCGCGGCGTCTGCTCCTGCCGCAAGGATGCGATCCGACAATTCCGTCCCCGCTGCCGCGCGGGCCAGCTGAAGCGTGCCTATGAGGGTCGCAAAAACGCCCAGGGCGGCGGCTTCCGGGTCCTTGGTCTGCGGAAGTACTGCAGACAACTGGCGCACCAGAACCAGCAAGCGTTCGGTATAGACTTGGCGCGTTTCGGGCGGCTGACGCGCGAGTTCCGGCAACAGGGCGGCCGACGCGCAGCCGGCTCCCGGATTGTCCCGGTGCTCAGCTGACAGATACGCCGCTATGCCCATCTCCGGACCACCGGCTGCCAATACCTCCTGCAGTTGCTGCGACTGGGCCTCCAGTGCCGCTACAAGGCTTTCACGCACAAGCTCCGCCTTGGATTGGAAATGCGGATAGAAGGCTCCGTTCGTCATCCCGGCGTCGCCCATAATGGCTGCCAGTCCGGACGCGGCGATGCCGTCACCGCGAAAACGCTGGGCTGCGGCCTCGACGATGCGATCGCGGGAGGCGTCCTTTCGGCCCTTTTCGTAGCGCATGGCGGCTCTTCCTTTCTGCTATTGCATTACGGTCGTAATTTGATATTATGATCATAATTCAACCAGCGAACGAAAGCTAGCCCCAGTGGCTTTGGAGCATAAAAAATGAATGCGAACTCTGGAAAGACCGCTGTTGTGACCGGAGCCTCCTCGGGCATCGGCCGCGCAAGTGCCGAGGCCTTGGCGCGGGCGGGGTATACCGTCTTCGGGACAAGCCGCAGCAAGGCTGGCAACGGC
Source organism: Mesorhizobium sp. C372A (assembly GCF_030323245.1). Classification (NCBI taxonomy): domain Bacteria; kingdom Pseudomonadati; phylum Pseudomonadota; class Alphaproteobacteria; order Hyphomicrobiales; family Phyllobacteriaceae; genus Mesorhizobium; species Mesorhizobium sp. C372A. The sequence continues at coordinate 2,200,066 of NZ_CP100475.1, forward strand.
CCGGCGCAGGTGTCCATGCTGACCTGCGACGTGACCGACGGAGAGTCGGTCAGCGCCCTGGTTTCAACCGTGCTGGCCCAGACCGGCCGCATCGACCTCTTGGTCAACAATGCCGGTGTCGGCCTGCTTGGCGGCGCCGAGGAATCTTCGGTCGAACAGGTCCAGGCTCTGTTCGACGTCAATCTGTTCGGCGTCATGCGCATGACCAATGCGGTGTTGCCGTCGATGCGGCGCCGCGGCCAAGGGCGCATCGTCAACATCGGCTCGATTCTAGGATTGGTGCCCGCGCCATACTCAGCGCACTACTCGGCGGTCAAGCACGCGCTGGAGGGCTATTCGGAATCGCTCGATCATGAGGTTCGCGCCTTCAACATTCGCGTCTCGGTCATCGAGCCGGCATTCGTGCGCACCGTCTTCGACCAGAACGGCATCGAGCCGGATTCCCTGTTGAAGGACTACGATCAGGCGCGCGCCGGTCTCAAGGCGCTGCTTGCCGATGTGATGCCCAAAGCCGATCGGCCGGAAGTGGTGGCGGATGTGGTCGTCAAGGCAGCGACCGACGCCCGTCCGCGACGGCGCTATACCGCAGGGAAGGCAGCGCGCCAGGTCAGCCTGCTGCGCCGCTTCGCCCCCGCGGGGATGTTCGACAAGACCTTGCGCAAGCAGTTCCGCCTGCCGGTCTGAACAACGGTGGGACGGAGAATTTCACACACAAACGGCGCACCAACGGACACTCTCAGAAAGTCACTGCCATGAAGGCATTCGTTGTCGATAAATATAGCAAGAAAGGCATTTTGCGGCTGGCCGAGATGCCGGAGCCGGAGCTGCTGGACAATGACGTCCTGGTCGAGGTCCATGCCGCCGGGGTGAACCTGCTGGATTCCAAAATCAGAACCGGCGAATTCAAACTCGTCCTTCCCTATCGCCGGCCCTTCATCCTCGGTCACGACGTTGCCGGGAGGGTTGTCAGGGTGGGCTCGAAAGTCCGCAAATTCAAACCCGGCGACGCCGTCTATGCGCGGCCGCGCGACGGCCGGATCGGGACATTCGCCGAATTCATCGCAATCGATGAAGCCGACGTGGCGCTGAAGCCGGCGAACCTCAGCATGGAAGAGGCGGCCTCGGTCCCGCTGGTCGGTCTGACCGCCTGGCAGGCTCTCATCGAGAGGGCGGGTCTGAAGACAGGCCAGAAGATCTTCATCCAGGCTGGCTCCGGCGGCGTGGGGACATTCGCCATCCAGTTGGCAAAGCACCTCGGCGCGATCGTTGCGACAACAGCGGGCGCGGCAAGCAACGATCTGGTCAGGGATCTCGGCGCCGATGTCGTCGTCGACTACAGGAAGGACGACTTCGAGAAAATCCTGTCGGGCTACGACGTCGTCCTGAACAGCCAGGACGCCAAGACGCTTGAGAAATCCCTGACTGTGCTGAAACCGGGTGGGAAGCTCATCTCGATTTCCGGTCCTCCGGATCCCGAATTTGCCTGGAAACAGGGACTGAACGTGGTGCTAAGGCTGCTGCTGCGGCTGCTGAGCCGTGGTATCAGGACCAAAGCCAAGCGCCGGGGCGTGGGATTTTCGTTCCTGTTCATGTCGGCGCAAGGTGAGCAACTGAGCAAAATCACGTCCCTCATCGAAGATGGGGCGATTCGCCCGGTCGTCGACAGGGTCTTTCCTTTTGAAGCGACCAATGAGGCGCTGGCTTACGTCGAAACAGGACGCGCCAAGGGCAAGGTCGTCGTCAAGGTCAGATAGCGCGCCCAGTTGCTTTGGGGCATTTGAGAGACACCAAGCAAGGCAGCGCAAGGCCGACAAATTCCGAAAACGGTTCGGCATCCGATTGCCCAAACCTCAGTTGTTGCGGATTGCCACGAAGCTTGCCGCTGCCTTCAGCAAGGCTGCCTGTTCACCGTAAGGCTCAAGCAATTCATGGGCCTGCTTGACCAGCCCATGGAGCTGGCTGCGCGCCCAGTTCGCGCCATGCAGCGCGACCAGCGTCGCCTTGCCGGCGGCTGCGTCCTTGCCGGTCGCCTTGCCCATCTGGCTGGCATCGGCGGTCAGGTCGAGCAGGTCGTCGGCAAGCTGGAAGGCAAGCCCGACCGCCGAGCCGAATTCGGCCAGCCGGTCGCGGTCCTGCGGTGCAGCGCCGGCAATGATCGCGCCGGCTTCGCAGGCGTAGCGGATCAGCGCGCCGGTTTTCATCGCCTGCAGCCGGACGATGCCGGCCTCGTCCGGCCTGTTGCGCTCGGCTTCGAGATCGAGCGTCTGCCCGCCGACCATGCCCCCCGTGCCGGCGGCGCGCGCCAGCGCCAGCACCAGCGCCGCCCTGCGCTCCGCCGGCAGCGCCGTCGCCTCATCGGCGAGGACATCGAAGGCAAGCGTCAGAAGCGCATCGCCGGCAAGTATGGCGGTGGCTTCATCGAAGGCCTTGTGCACGGTCGGCTGGCCGCGGCGCAGATCGTCGTCGTCCATGGCAGGCAGATCGTCATGGATCAGCGAATAGCAATGCACGCATTCGAGCGCCGCCGCCACGCGCATCGCCGCCTCGCCATCGGCGCCAAAAAGGGCGGCACTTTCCATGAGCAGGAAGGGGCGCAGCCGCTTGCCGCCGTTCAGCACGCCATGGCGCATGGCCGCCATCAGACGCTCCGGCCGGGCGATCTCGCCGGCAAGCGTGCGGCCGTCGAGCAGCAGCCTGAGCCCGGCCTCGATCGCCGCCGCCCGCCCCAGAAGTGCGGCCTCAAAGGCCAATTGCTCGTCTTTCGTCATGGCCGGGAGCGGTAGCCGACACTCAGACGTTGCGCAAGAAGCCTCGCGCCATTATGCCGGAGGCGGGAGAGTGGCGCGGGTGGGGGCGGCTTGACGGAACCGATCGTCGATCATGAAACCGAAGGGTTTGAGATGGCGCGACCGAGGCGCGTGAACCGCGCCGGTCTGAAGCGCCTCGCCCGGCGTTGCCTGGTCGTCGCCGCCGTGCTGGCGGCGATACCCGTTGGGCTGACCTTCCTCTATCTGCCGTCCTTCGTGCATCCGATATCGACCTTGATGGTCAAAGACCTCGCGACCTTCTCCGGTTACGACCGGCGTTGGGTGTCGATCGACGATGTGTCGCCGGTGCTGGCCAATTCGGTGATCATGTCGGAGGACGGTCAGTTCTGCTTCCATCGCGGCATCGATCTCGGCGAATTGCGCGGCGTCGTCGACGATGCGCTGGCCGGCGAGGCGACGCGCGGCGCCTCGACCATCACCATGCAGACGGTGAAGAACCTTTTCCTGTGGTCGCGGCCGCTGGGCTCGGTGCGCAAGGTGGTCGAACTGCCGCTGGCCGTCTATTTCGACGCGGTGATGTCGAAACGGCGGATCATGGAGATCTACCTCAACATCGCCGAATGGGGGCCGGGCGTTTACGGCATCGAGGCGGCGGCCCAGCATCATTTCGGCGTTTCGGCCAAGCAGCTGTCGCGGCGGCAGGCGGCATTGCTGGCCGTCTCGCTGCCCAATCCGATCGCCCGCAATCCGGCCAAGCCCGGTCCGGGTCTGCGGCGGCTGGCGTCGCTGATCGAACGCCGCGCCGGCCGTTCGGGCGCGTATGTCGGTTGTCTTGATTAGGTCGAACCGCTGCCGGCTCAAAAAAAATCGCCACGGTGCTGGCCAAAACGGCGCAGGGCGTGTATAGGCACCCGACTTTCTCAGATTATGGCCCTGACGCGGCCCTTTCACGAGGGCTATCGGGGCATTTTGACCATGTAGTGGAGCATATCCATGGCCGTTCCGAAACGAAAAACCTCTCCGTCCAAGCGCGGCATGCGCCGCTCGGCCGACGCTCTCAAGGCCCCGACCTATGTCGAGGACAAGAATTCCGGCGAAATGCGCCGCCCGCACCATATCGACCTGAAGACCGGCATGTATCGCGGTCGCCAGGTGCTGACGCCCAAGGAAAGCTGAGACCAGCTTTCGAAGGGTTTGAATGCCAAAAGAACCGGCCATTGGCCGGTTTTTTTGCGTTTGGTGCGCGTCGCGCCGCCAACTATGCCAAAGACCGGGCGTCCGTGGCGATACAAGCTGCGGCGGCGGTGCTGTATTGAGTGATGCCTTGTCGCGGCGCTTCCGCGCGATGATCGGCCGGCTTCAGAGGGACCGCATGACCAAGCTCACCACAGCACCGCGCGATATCTTCCAGACCTTCATGAACTTCCCGCTGGTCGAGGACCTCGATGCGCTGAAGGCGGATGTCGCCATCATCGGCATGCCTTACGGCAGTCCCTACACGATCGACGAGTTGGTCAACGACCAGACCAACGCGCCGACGGCGGTGCGGCGCGCCTCGCAGCGCATCAGCCTCGGGCTCGACCGCTATGATTTCGACATTGGCGGAACCCTGTTCGACGGGCAGGACGTCAAGGTGGTCGATGTCGGCGATGTCGCCGGCGATGCCGCCGGCGGCCACTACAGGTTGGCCGAAGCGGCGATCCGAAAGATCCGCGTCGCCGGCGCCTTGCCGATCACCATTGGCGGCGATCACGGCATTCCGATCCCGATCCTGCGGGCGCTTGACGGCGAAGGGCCGATCACCCTGGTTCAGATCGATGCCCATCTCGACTGGCGCGACAATGTCAACGGGGTCAGGGAAGGCTATTCCAGCCCCATCCGCCGCGCTTCGGAGATGGCGCATATAGCCGGGATTTTCCAGCTCGGCATCCGCGGCCAGGGCAGCGCCCGGCTCGAGGAGGTCGAGGCGGCCCGCGCCTACGGCTCCAACATCGTCACCGCCAATGAATGGCAGGATATCGGTACGGCGGCGCTGCTCAAGCGCATCCCGGACCGTGGCCGCTATTACCTGACCATCGATGCCGACGGTCTCGATCCCGCTGTCATGCCGGCGGTCGAAGGGCCGGCGCCTGGCGGCATCAGCTACCGGCAGACGATCGAACTGATCAAGGGGCTGTTCGCCAAGGGACGTGTCGTCGGCATCGACATCGTCGAGATCGCGCCGGCGCGCGACGTCAACGAGATCACCTCGATGACCGCCGGCCTTTTCATCCTCAACGCTATCGGCGCCGCCGTGCGGACAGGCCAGTTCAAGCGCTGAATCCGGCGTGTCGGTGGTCAGCCGGGGCAACTGTGGCTGACAGGGTTGTTTCGCGCGGTCTTTTTCCGTGTTTGCGGGCGCTAGCGAAAAATCTTGACGGCGTGCCTGCGGGGCATTCTACAGAAGGTGCCCCCATTGTTTAGGCAATTCCTTGGGAAACCGCTTTCCTGGAATTGCTAGAGGAGACGCCTGATGTTCGGTGCCATCCCGCTGCTGATCGTGCCCTTCGTGGCCTACAATCTCGGACTCCTCGGAATATTCGGCAGCGGCGACGATCCGTGGGCGACCGAGATCTTCTCGTTCAGCATGATGTCGGGCGGGGTGTTCTCGATGACGCTCGGCGACCTGATGGTGGTGATCGGGCTGATCTTCCTGTTCCTCGAAATGGTGAAGTCGGTGCGCACCACGAACGCCTCGATCATGGACCATCTGTTGTCGACGCTGGTCTTCGTGGCGTTCCTGGTCGAATTCCTGCTGGTGAAGGGCGCGGCGCACTCCGTCTTCTTCACGCTGATGGTGATCGCCCTGTTCGATGTGCTGGCCGGGTTTTCGGTGTCGATGCGGTCGGCGAGTAGAGACATAAATTTGAACTAGCCGCCTTCGTTGGATGGTCGCATCCGTTCGCGATTGGCGTGGCTGCTCTTTCTGGTCGTCATCCCGGGGTCTGCGCCGCGTAGCTTCGCTCCTGCTTCGCCCTGGGATGACGAAGCTCCCCCTCAGCCCGGATCGGCAGTGAAGCCGGCGGCTTCGATGCCGGCGATGGCGGCGGCTTCGTCATTGTCCGACGTATCTCCCGAAATTCCGACGGCGCCGATGACGGCGCCTGCCTTGTCGCGGATCAGCACGCCGCCGACGACCGGCAATACGCGTCCACCCGAGACGTCGGAAATGCCGGCGACGAGATGCGGCCGCTCCTTGGCGAAAGCCTCGACACGGCGCGAGCCCATGCCGATGGCCAGCGCCCCATAGGCCTTGCCGGCCGACATTTGCGGGCGCAGGAACGAGGCGCCGTCCTGACGCTGGAAGGCGACGAGATGCGCGCCGGCATCCAGCACGGAAACGCCGAGCGGTTTGAGCTTCATCTCGGCGCCCTTGGCGAAGGCGGCGTCGATGATGTGCTTGGCTTTTTCGAGGGTCAGTGCGGTCATGGCTGTCTCCTGATCAAAACGCGTCAATCATCGACCTAACATGCGGAATGCGAAATCCCGGTTGCGGTTGAAATTGCTTCGCGCGGGAAAGCGGAATGGCGGGCTTTTGCGGATCGTGGCACATGGCGGATACGATCCCGCCGGCATCAGATCGGATGTCGATGAAGAAGACCGCGCTATTTTTTCTTGGCTCGGGCCGCTTTCTTGACCGGAGCGGCGGGGGCGTTGGCGAGGTCTTCCGCTTCCTTGGCAAGGCGCAATGCCCGGAGCTTGTTGGTCTTGGCCTGGCGGGCGTCGGCCTCGGCGACATACTCCGCCATCGCCTTTTGCCGCACCGTGGCGGCCTCTTCCTGCTTCTTGAAACGCATATCCGCCCGGGCGCGGGCAGTATCCTTAGAGTTCTCGACCAAGAGCGTTATCCAATCCCATAAATTATGTTTTTCAGCCCCTTGATAGCAGAGCCGGCCTGATAATGGGGAAATAAGTTGGTCAAGCGGCCGGGGCCTCGATGCCGCTCGACGCCTTGCGGGCGACCACCGCCTCATATCCGGCCTGCAATGTAGCGCGGACGGAAGGCCGCGCGGGTGTGGCGACAGGCGTGCCCAGATGGTCGTGGCGCAACTCGTCCATGAACTGCTCCCACATTGGCGGTCCGCCTTTCTCCAGCAGCTCGGCCCGGATCGAAAGCTCCTCGCTCACCGGCAGCCAGACGCGGCCCCAAGCGCCGAGATGCGCCATGATCGGCACCAGCGTGATGGCCATCTCGGTCAGGCTGTAGATCGCCTTCTGCTTGTGCGAGGGGTCGTCGGCCTTGGTCAGCATGCCGAGTTCCATCAGCCGCTTCAGCCGGTCGGCCAGGATATTGGAAGCGATGCCCTCGATCGAGCCGTTGAGCAGTTCGCGAAAGTGGCGTTTGCCGCCAAAAATCATGTCGCGCAGGATGATCAGGCTCCAGCGATCGCCGAACACTTCCAGCGACAGATTGATAGGGCATCCCGAGCGGTGTTCGGTTTTCATCCGACTCTCCTCAAAAACCAGTTGCATTATCGTATCAGTTTTATTATCGTGCAACCGATTGCAAAACGCAATCAGTTTGGTTGGCCTTTGATTGGCCGATGCGAGGAGAGTCCCATGACACGGGCCGCAGCACCCGAAATCGTCTCCCAGACGTTTGGGGATCCCGGCGATCCAACCGTTCTGCTGATCATGGGCGCCATGGCCTCGATGCTGTGGGGGCCGGAGGCGCTCTGCAAAAAACTCGCCAGCGAGGGCCGTTTCGTGATCCGCTACGACAATCGCGATACCGGCCTGTCGACCAAATATGCGCCGGGCGAGCCGCCGTATACCTTCGACGACATGGCGGACGATGCGGTGCGCGTCCTCGACGGTTGCGGCATCGGCGAGGCGCATGTGGTCGGGATGTCGATGGGCGGCATGATCGCGCAACGACTGGTGTTGAAACATCCCTCGCGTGTCATCACACTGACGGTGATCAGCAGTTCGCCGGTGGGGATCGATACATCGCACCTGCCGGGGACGACCGAGGCCTATATGGAGCACTCGGCCGATGGCGCCAAGGTCGATTGGTCGGACCGCGACCAGGTGATCGGCTTCGTCGTCAAGGATGCGCGTGCGATCGCCAGCACCGCGCATCCCTTCGACGAGAAGGCGATGCGCGCGTTCGTCCAACAGGACTACGACCGATCCGGCGGCTTCCTGAGCGCGACTAACCATTTCATGCTGAAGGGCTGCGAGGATCTGAAAGGACGCCTGCGCGAGATCAAGGTTCCGCTGCTCGTCATTCACGGGACATCGGATCCGATCTTTCCGGTCGAGCATGGCGCAGCCCTTGCCGACGCTGTTGCCGGCGGGCGGCTTGTCCGCGTCGAAGGCGGTGGCCACGAACTGCATCCCGACGACTGGGGCACGATCGTCGCCGCCATCGTGGCGCATACCGAACCCTGAAGGCGGTCTGGAACCTTGACACATTCGCCTCATGGAAATAGTTAAGTAAATGCTTCAGTGTCGGCGCTGGCTGGCACCGCTCCAGCATCGACGAACCGCAAACAGACAAGCAAAAAATGTCCCTGACGTTCCATTTCCATCCGCTGGCATCGTTCTGCTGGAAACCGCTGATTGCGTTTTACGAGAACGATACGCCCTTTACGCCGGTTATCGTCGACCTCGGCGACGAGCAGTCGCGGGCAGCATTCCTGAAGGTGTCGCCGACCGGCAAGATGCCGGCGCTGCGTGACGATGCACGCAATCGCACGGTGCTGGAATCGACCATCGTCATCGAATATCTGGCCGCGCATTATCCCGGGCCGGTCGAGCTCATCCCGGCCGAGGCCGACCTTGCCCTCCAGGTCCGCCAGGCCGACCGTTTCTACGATTTCTACGTGCAGGCGCCGATGCAGAAGATCGTCGGCGACAGGTTGCGCCCGCAGGACAAGACCGATCCGTTCGGGGTCGATGAGGCGCGCGCGCAACTGCGCAACGCCTATGCGATCATCGAGGAGGAGATGCGCTCGAAACTCTGGGCGGCCGGGCCTACCTTCACCATGGCCGACTGCGCGGCCTCGCCGGCGCTGTTCTACGCCAACAAGGTCGAGCCATTCGGCGACAGCTATCCGGCCCTGAAACACTACCACGACCGCCTGCTCAAGCGGCCGTCCTTCGCCCGGGTGGTCGAGGAGGCGCAGCCCTACTTCAAGTTCTTTCCCTGCAATAACGGCTGATCGCGATGCTGCACGATCCCGCCCAGCTCGACCTGATGTTCCAGGCGCTCGCAGACCCGGCCAGGCGCAGCATGGTCGAACGGCTGTCGCGTGGGCCGGCCTCGGTCAGCCAGTTGGCCGAACCGCTGGCGATGTCGCTGTCGGCCGTCGTCCAGCATCTCAACGTGCTCGAAGCAAGCGGGCTGGTGCGCTCGGAAAAGCTCGGCCGCGTGCGCACCTGCCAGATCGCGCCGCAGGCGCTGCGCAGCGCAGAACACTGGATCAACGAACGGCGGCTGACATGGGAGCGTCGGCTCGACCGGCTCGGCGATTTTCTCGCCGGGACCGAATGACCTGAAGCAGAGGAGAAATGACCATGCCCGGCAAAAGCAGAGCGGAGTTGATCCGCGGCTATTTTTCCGCCTACCAGGCGAATAACAAGGCTGCCGTCGCGGCGGTGCTCGCCGACGATTTCACCTTCACCAGCCCCTATGACGACGCCATCGACCGTGCGACCTATTTCGAGCGCTGCTGGCCGGACAGCCCGGCCTTCAGCTCGATCGTCATCGAGCGGATATGCGAGGACGAGGACGCCGCCTTTGTCCTCTATCGCTGCGAGACGGCGGACGGAAAGACCTTCCGCAACACCGAACTGCATCTGTTCCATGACGACAGGTTGCGCGCCGTCGAAGTCTATTTCGGCGCGTCCTATCGCGACGGCGTCTTCGTCGCGCAGAAACCATCAAGCTGACCAAGAGGACCTGACCATGGCCGAACGATCCGTCGTCCACTCCACCTTCGTCCTCGAGCGCCTCTATTCAGTTGCACCGGCGAAAGTCTATTTCGCGCTCAGCGATCCGGCCGCCAAGCGGCGCTGGTTCGCCGACCCCGACAACCCGATGACCCACAGGCACGAAATGGATTTTCGCGTCGGCGGCCAGGAGGTCAATGCCGGCGGGCCGAAGGACGGGCCGATCCACACCTATACCGCCACCTATCAGGACATCGTGCCCAACCAGCGCATCGTCTACAGCTACGACATGCTGTTCGGTGATGTCAGAATCTCGGTTTCGCTGGCGACAATTGAGCTTCGCCCGGAAGGCACGGGCACGCGTCTGGTGCTCACCGAGCAGGGCGCGTTTCTCGATGGGCACGACACACCGTCATCGCGCGAGCATGGTACCCGATTCCTGCTCGATGCGCTGGGCAAGGCGCTGGCAACGGACACTTGAAAGCCAGGGAGGCGAGCTGGAATCTCGGCCTATGCTTCCCAGAACTGATCAATCCAAATATTGAGCTTGAGGAAGCCGGCACTGCTGACTGTATAGACCCGCCTCGTGCCCTCGGCCCTGGCCTGAACCAGACCGGCGTCCAGCAACACTTTCAAATGCTGGGACACGGCCGGGCGGGAGACTGGCAGGCCCGAAGCCAGTTCGTTGACGGTTTTCGGGCCACGCCGGAGCTCTTCCAGAAGATAGCGCCGGTTGGGGTCGGCAATCGCCATGAAGGCGTCAGAAAAGATCATGCCTATACTTGTGGGGCAAAGCTTTTCAAATCTCAACCGTCGGCTTCCGCTTTTCTGAGCCGCAGTGCTTCAGGGGTGACCGAGCGATCGGCCGGCTGGGTCTTGAAGGCGTCGCGGTCTTCGATCGGCACCGGCGCGCGGCGGCTGATGCGCAGCAACGTGTAGGCGGCGAGGCTGAGATGCGCCAGCGCGGTGGCCAGGAACAGGCCTTCGGGGCGGAGCCAACCCATCAGGGCGGCAGCCAGCAGGGGCCCGATCATGGTTCCGAAGCCATACAGAAGCAGCAGGCCGCCCGAGACCTTGACGAAATCCTCCGATCGGGCGTGGTCGTTGGCATGCGCCACGGCGATCGAATAGAGCGTGTAGGCAAAGGCGCCGTAGGCGGCGGCGAAGACAATGACGAGGACGGCGGAACGCGGTTCGAACAGGAAGATCAGGATGGCGAACAGTGCGGCGCCGAAAGCCGCGCCCGCCAGCACGAAACGGCGGTCGGTCTTGTCGGAGAGGCGTCCGGCCGGAAGCTGCATGGCCGCGCCGGCAATAACGACAAGGCTCATCATCAGTGCGATCTGGGCGGTGGAGATGCCGATACGGGCGCCGTAGACGGCGCCAAGCGTGCCCCAGGCGCCATTGGCGATGCCGACCAACAGGCAGGCGATCGCCGACACCGGCGAGTTGGCGTAGAGACCTTTGACGTCGAGCTTGACGTCCTGCAAAGGCTTGGGAGACGAAGCCGACGACACCGCGGTCGGGATCAGCGACAAGCAGAACAATATGCCGGTGATCATGAACAGCGACGCCGATCTGACGTCGCCGCCCGCAACGATCATCTGGCCGCCCATGATCGAGGCATAGGTGACCATCATGTAGAGGCCGAAGACGGTGCCGCGGTTCTCGTTGGTGGCCTTCTCGTTCAGCCAGCTTTCGATGACCATGAAGGCTCCGGCCATGGTGAAGCCGGTGAAGGCGCGCAGCAGGATCCAGACATATTCGTCGATGATCAGGCCGGTAAGCAGCGCCACGATGGCGCCGGAAGCGGCAAAGGCGCCGAACGCCCGGACGTGGCCGGCGCGGCGCACCAGGCGCGGTGCGAAGAAGCAGCCGGTGACGAAGCCACCGGCCCAGGCCGTGCCCATCAGACCGAGCGATGCGGTCGAAAACCCTTCGATCTGGCCGCGCAACGGCAACAACAGGCCGTGCAATCCCGAAGCCGCAAGCAGGAAAGCGGTGCCGCGAAGCAGCGAGAGGATCGGCCTGTAGCTTGCAAACATTGTTTGATCCGTCTGGAGATTCGGTGGCGGGGTCTGAAGACAGGCGCATTCGGGCTTTTCGGCGGCGGATGCTCAACGCCGAAACTAACGCGAAAACTAGCCGCGGCGAAACAGGGCTTCGGCCGCCGATTTGGTGCTGCCCTTGGTCTGGAGCTCGGCTTCGAGCCGGGCAATCTCCTCGCGCAGGATGCTGATCCGTTCGGTCAGGTCACCGACCGAAAGCAGCGACAGATCCTGTCCGATCTCATGCGGGCGGGCTTTCTTCTTGGGTTCGTCGTCGAAGATCGCCATCGTCGCTCCTCCCTATTCAGTATTGGGCTGATTTGGCCATTTGCCTGATCCGGCAATCAGCATACATAGGGCAGGGGCGTAGATGCAAACAGCCGGCAAGAAGCTGGCAGCCGGCGGACCGAGACGGGAAATTTCATGGCGAGCGGACATAAAATTCCAGCCACGATGACGGCCATTGCAATCTCGCAACCGGGCGGGCCGCGGGTGCTGAAACCGGAAACGCGCGACGTGCCGGTGCCTGGTCCCGGCGAAATCCTGATCCGGGTGCGTGCGGCCGGCGTCAACCGCCCCGACGTGCAGCAGCGCAAGGGCGCCTATCCGGCGCCGCCCGGCGCTTCCGACCTGCCCGGTCTCGAGGCATCGGGCGAAGTGGCCGCCCTTGGCGACGACATATCGCGCTGGCGCATCGGCGACCGGGTCTGCGCGCTGACGCCGGGGGGCGGTTATGCCGAATATGTAAAGGTTCATGCCGGCAGCGTGCTGCCGCTGCCCGCCGGCTTCACCCACACGGAGGCGGCCGCGGTTCCGGAAAACTATTTCACCGTCTGGCACAATGTGTTCGAGCGCGGCGGCCTGAAAAAGGGTGAGACGCTGCTGGTCCATGGCGGCTCATCGGGCATCGGCACCACGGCGATCCAGCTGGCGTCGGCCTTCGGCGCCTATGTCGTCACCACCGCCGGCAGCAAGGAAAAATGCGACGCCTGCCTGAAACTCGGCGCCGACCGGGCGATCAACTACCGCGAGGAGGATTTCGTCGCGGCGGTCAAGGATGCGACCGGCGGCAACGGGGCCGACGTCATTCTCGACATGGTCGGCGGCGACTATATCGCGCGCAACTACGAGGCCGCCGCGGTCGAGGGCAGGATCGTCCAGATCGCCGTCCAGGCCGGCGCGGTGGCGAGCGCCGATTTCTCGAAAATCATGGTCAAGCGGCTGACCCACACCGGCTCGACGCTGCGGCCTCGCACGGTCGAGTTCAAGGCGGCGCTCGCCGCCGCACTGGAAGCACAGGTGTGGCCGCTGCTCGGCACCCGGAAGGTAGCGCCGGTGATGGACATGATCTTCCCGCTGACCGACGCCTGGCGGGCGCATGAGCGCATGGAAGAGGGCGAGCATATAGGCAAGATCGTTCTCGACGTCGGCTAGATGGGGCGAGATTCAGGTGAGGCCGGCCTGCGAATGGCGGCTCCCTGCGCTTCCGGCCTTCGCCGGCCGAAGCCCTCATGAGGAGTTGCGGCAGTTAAGGCTACGGCCGGCGTAGGCCGGTGCTTCGTACTGAAGTACGCTCCGCTCCGGTTCTCGGGAGCCGCCATTCTCTGCTCGGCCTGACCTGAACCTCGCGCCATGCTCCGCGCTCAGCCTGTCGGCAAGATGAACACAAGCTTAATGCTGCAATGCAGCATTTGCATTGCGGCTATGCAAAGACGTCTGTTCAATTCGTGGGCAGCACTGCCTATCTAAGCGTCATCGAAACGATTTGATCCAACAACTGGAGGACAACCATGAACCCGATCCGCGCTTTCCGTAACTGGCGTATGTACAACGAAACCGTGCGCGAGCTGAACAAGCTCAACGCCCGCCAGCTCAGCGACCTCGGTATCAGCCGCGGCGACATCGAGAGGATTGCCCGCAAGGCCATCTAATTCGAAGCCTGGTCGGCCGATGAGGCCTGACCACGCGGCAGAAGCAAGAGCCGCCGCAGACGGTATCCCGTCGCCGGTTCCGAGCCCGCTGGACCCTGTCCGGCGGGTTTTGTCGTCTTGGACCCCCTGTACAACTCGGCATCAATGATCGCCGGAGCCGAGGTCCTCCTGGCCTCCCCCGCTGTCCGGTGTCCGACGGCTGCGCCCTGCGCCAAAAACATTGCGAAACGGCAGCGGAGCGGTTATACAGGCCGCGAATTTCCCATTTTGGTGGCTCTAAACCACCGCCCGCGCGGGAACGCGGGCGAACGAGAAGGATTTTTGAAATGGCCAATACGCTGCTGATGCCCAAGGCGACCGCCGTCTGGCTGGTCGACAACACCGCGCTTTCCTTCGAGCAGATCGCGCAGTTCTGCGGGTTGCATCCGCTCGAGGTCAAGGCGATCGCCGACGGCGAATCGGCGCAGGGCATCAAGGGCATGGATCCGATCATGACCGGACAGCTGACCCGCGACGAGATCGCGCGCGCCGAGAAGGATCCGAACCAGCGCCTGAAACTGTCCGACCCCAAGGTGCGGGTGCCGGAATCCAAGCGCAAGGGTCCCCGCTACACACCGCTGTCGAAGCGCCAGGACCGGCCCAACGCCATCCTGTGGCTGGTCCGCAACCATCCGGAATTGAAGGACGCGCAGATTTCGCGCCTGGTCGGCACGACCAAGTCGACGATCGAACAGATCCGCGAGCGCAAGCACTGGAATTCGGCCAATCTGCAGCCGATGGACCCGGTGACGCTGGGTCTCGCTTCGCAGATCGACCTCGACATGGAAGTCAACCGCGCCTCGCGCGGCCGCGAGCAGGCGCAGCCTGTCGGCGACACGCTGCTGCCGGCTGCCGTGACCGAGCGCCTGGTGCCGGCGCCGGAGAAGCCGAAGGACGAGGATGCCGAGCTCGACGCAAACGCCGTGTTCGCCAAGCTCTCGGCGCTCAAGTCCAAGAAGGAAGATGCGGACGACGAGTAAGGTTTGCGACAGTTCATCAAAAAAGCCCGCTTCGAGCGGGCTTTTTCATTGATTATCGAAGTCTCAGCTGCGCGCCGCCCGGTCCGGCGTCATGCCATAGTCCTCCGAGCGTTCGACGGCGCGGTAGAAGTCGGCAAGCTGCTTGCCTCGCTCAGGCTTGAAGATGCGGCCGGCGATGACCACCGAGGCGATGCGGTCGATGCGGAAGGCGCGGAAATCGTCGCGCATCTCGCACCAGGCAACCAGCGTCCATACCTTGCCCCAGAACCACAGACCGAGCGGACGGATGTCACGCCCGGTGCCGCGGCCGGCCTCGTCGCGGTAGTCGATGGTCAGCACCTGTCGCTTCTCGACAGCGCGCTCGATCACGTCGATCGCCTCACGCGCGGCGTCGCTCACCACCCACATCGGCGTGTGGATCTCGGTGCGGGCGATGCGGTCCTTCTCGGCGTCGGGCAGGACGGCGCCGATCTTGACCAGCGCCTCGTCGGCCGCACGCGCCATGGCCGCGCCGCCAAAGGCCCGCACCATGCGGGCGCCGGCGACCAGCGCGACGATTTCGTCACGCGTGAACATCAGCGGCGGAAGGTCGAAACCCTCCCTCATCATGTAGCCGACGCCGGCCTCGCCGTCGATCGGCACTCCGGTCGACTGCAAATCGGCGATATCGCGGTAGATGGTCCGCTCGGAAACCTCGAGCCATGTGCCGAGCTTCTGGGCGGTGACCAGCCGGCCGCCACGCAGGTGCTGCACGATCTGAAAGAGCCTGTCGGCACGTCGCATCGTATGGTCCCTCGGCTGCTTGTCTATGAATGTCATGGTCCCAAAACCGGTTCCGGGTGACATCCATGTCCTGTTTTATGCTTGTCGTTCTCCCAAAAACCGCTGCGCACTTTTGGGCGACACGCATTATGGTTTAAGTCCTTCGCGCCTGCGCTGCACGGCGACGAATTCCGCGCCGAAGGACAACTTCTTCGTTGTCGGCGTGTTCACGTCGAGCACACGCCAGTACGGCGTGATATCGTTCAGCGTCATGCCGCGTTCGAGATCCTCATTGGCGGCTTCGGCGACGGTGCGCAGATGATAGCCGATGGTGACCGGACATGTCACTTGCGCCCCATGCTCGATGGCGAGGGCGGTGCGCAAGGCGCGTACATCCATCTCGACGCCGTTGGGGATCGTGCGAATGAAATCATCGACCTGACGGGCCGTCGGCACCAGCATCGGCTGGCCCTCGACGACGTCGCCCATTGTGCGTGGCGTCGGCTTCACGCCGTTGACGCCCGGCGTGTTCAGCCTGTCGTTCCAGCTTTTCACCATTCATGTCTCCTGACACGTTTATGGCATGGTGCTCCTGACAGCATTCTGTCAGGAGCCTTCAGCATTGTCCGTAGCAGGCGCCAAAGTTTTTGCGCCAGCCCGAGGGGTCGCCGCCCGGGGGTCGATGTCAATGATCCGGGCGTTGCGGGGTCCGCATCCAAGCATTGTCATGTAAAACGCCTCAGATCTCGCGAATGCGGCTGTGACCCTCATACATATCCGGCCAGCCAATGTCCTTGCGGATGTCCGCCGGCAAGGAGTTCAGGAAGCGCTGGGTACGAACTTCATTGCGCATCGTGCGGATCTTGCCGACATAGTGCTGTACGCTGTTCAAAATACCAAAGCTGTTCATGACCATCTCCTCTTCTCTGATGGAGACACTATTGCATACCCCTCCTGACAGCAGTCTGTCAGGAGCATGTCAGCTCGTTGAAGAAAGCTGCGAGGTGCTTGGCGGTCGGTTCGGAAACGAGCCTTTTGTCAGGAATGGCCAAGTCGACCGAGACCATGCAAGAACCGCTTTGACAGCCTGTCGCGATGCTGCTCAAAGGCGGGCATGTCGAAACTCCTCGCGCTCGTCATCATCGGCATGATGGCCATTCAGCTGATCAAGCCGCTCGGCTGGCCGGGCCTGAAGCGGCGCGGCGATTTCTGGAAGCTGGCCCTGATCGCCATGGCGGCCATCGCGCTGGCGGGTGCGCTGGGGCACTGGGCATAGCCTTGAGGGTCAGGTCGGGTCCACCGTTCCCATGGCAATCATCCGGATGGCGTTGAGGCTGGGCACGAAGAAGTAATCGCCACCGCGCGTCGTCATGAATTCCGGCAGGTTCGCCGCAATAAAAGGCGTGGCGTTGGCCGGGCCGGCCGGAATGACATGCTTGCTCGATTCGGCGCGGTTGCCGGTCAGCGTGCAGGTGTCGTTGCCGGTTTCGGAATCCAGGCCGTAGCTCATCCATTGCTGCTGGATGATATTCTGGCTCAGATCCATTGGAAGCAGGCTGCAATCAACAGTATTTGGAAATACTCGCGTCAGTTCTCTGAAGCCCACCAGTCCGAGCTTGTGCCCCCTCAGGTCAATCGGCGAGCACCCATCCGACCAGATGTTCGGCCCAGGCGCGGTAACCGGCTTCCGAGGCATGAAAGCCATCGGAGGCAAAGCCGGCCTCAGGGTTGGTGATCGGCAGCCGTGGCGCCGGCACGGCGCCGCGCTCGAAACAGAGGCGCTCGCCCATGCGGTTCATTGCGGTAGCGCGGATTTCGAGTATCTTGCCGAGCAGCGGCGGCATGGCCGGCGCACGGGTGAATTCCAGCACCGGCGACCAGACGACGCGGGCCTCCGGCCATTTGGCGCGCAGCGCGTAAAGCAGGCCGCCGAACTCTTTCTTGAAGCGCGGCACCGAGTGGAAATTCTTGGTGTCGTTGGTGCCGATGGCGAGCACGATGTGCGTCCACCGATCGGCCGACAGATTGGGCAGCACATGGTCGCGGATCTGGCCCGACGTTGCCGAGTTGAATCCGGCGGCGCGCCAGCGCACGGCAAGGCCGGTTCGTTTTGCGACCAGCATTGCAAGCTGCGCGGCAAGCCCGTTCTCGGAATTGCCGATGCCGACGGAAGCGGCCGAGGAATCGCCCAGCACCAGCAGCGAGATGGCCGGCGCCTTGCCCGATATTTCGTGCATGACCGGCCCTTGTGCCGGCAGCATGCGGGTGGTGCGGCGGCGCACGCCGAGGCCCTGCCAGACATAAACGGGGTAGGCGAGCCAGGTAAGAAGGGCCGGGAAGCGCATGGCGATACCGTTTAGAGATCAGCGGCAGCCTTAGCGCAAGTTTCGCCTGAGGTGAACGAGCTTCTAGTCGCAGCAGTTCGGCTTGTCCGCCTGCTTGTCCTGATATTCGTCATGCAACCGCACCCAGTCCATCAGGCTATGATAAGGGCCATTTTCGCCGCGGCCCTTCGGTGTCATGTCGAGATAGTCGTAAGTGCCGATCTGCGCCTCGCCGCCGCGGGCGCGCGACATAAAGGTAAGGAATATGTCGCCGTTCTCTTCCTTGTAGAAAACACTGGTGCCGGGAAGGTCCTTTGACGTGCGCGGACGCGTCTCGAAATTGTAGGTGGTGTCGCCGCCCGCGATCTGCTTGTCGGTGAAGGAGACCTGCATGTCGAAGTTGAAATCCGAGGCGTAGGACGACACCCAGTCGAATTTCCAGCCCATACGCTGCTTGTAAGGCAGCAGTTCCGCCAGCGGCGCGCGCGCAACCACCACCAGCGACACGTCGTGGTGCCTGAGATGCTGATCGGCGCCGTCTATATGGTCGGCAAGGAAGGAGCAGCCTTCGCAGCGGTGGTTCGATCCTGGCGTCATCATGAAGTGGTAGACGATCAGTTGGCTGTTGGCGCCGAACAGTCCGGCCAGGTTCTTCGGACCCTGCTCGGTCTCGAAGACATAGTCCTTGCGGATTTTCATCCAGGGCAGTTCACGCCGCTCGGCGGCGATGCGCTCACGCAACCGTGTCAATTCCTTCTCGCGCGCCAGATGCGCCTTGTGCGCCTCAAACCAGTCTTCACGCGAAACCACCTTGCTGCGAGTCATGAAGTTCTCCCTGTCTGTTCACCCAAGGACGTTTGGGGTGGGCAGAAACCGACATCGCCGTCAGCTTTTGCCGAAAAGGAGATAAGGATGGACGAACTCCGTCCAAGCCGGGCTTTGCATAAACAAACCCGGGCGCATCGGCCCGGGTTGTATGACAACGGGAGGACTGCGCTCAGGCGGCCTGTTCGAGGCTCGCCGTCCATTGTCCCAGCGCCGCCAGATGGTTCATGTGGGCACGATGGGTGAAGGCGGCCTGGCCGGCGGCGACGTTCGATGCCTTGCCGCTCCAGGCCTTTTGCGGGGCGGCCTGCAAGGCGCGGCCATAGGAGAAGGTCAGCTTCCACGGATGCGGGCCGATGGCGTTGATGGCGTTGAGGTTGGCGGTAGCCTCCTCGTCCGACTGCCCGCCCGAAAGGAAGGCGATGCCCGGCACCGCTGCCGGTACGGTTTCGCGGAACAGTTTTATGGTCTTTTCCGCGACCTCTTCGGGGCTGCTCACCTTGCCCGACTTCCTGCCGGCCAGCACCATGTTCGGCTTCAGGATGGTGCCTTCCAGCACAACGCGCGCCGCATGCAGCTCGTCATAGAGCTTGATCAGCGTTGCCTTCGAGATGTCGTAGCAGGTGGCAATGTCGTGCGCGCCGTCCATCAGCACTTCCGGTTCGACGATCGGCACGATGCCGGCCTCCTGGCACAGTGCGGCATAGCGGGCCAGCGCATGGGCATTGGAGGCAATCGAATTGGCCGAGGGCACGCCCTTGCCGGTGTCGATGTCGATCACCGCGCGCCATTTGGCAAAGCGGGCGCCGAGCTTGTAATAATCCGCGAGCCGCTCGCGCAAGCCGTCGAGGCCTTCGGTAACGGTATCGCCGGGAAAGCCGGCGAGTGGCTTGGCGCCGGCATCGACCTTGATGCCGGGAATGGCGCCCGCCGCCTTGATGATGTCGACCAGAGGCGTGCCGTCGGCAGCCTTCTGACGGATGGTCTCGTCGTAGAGAATGACGCCGGAGATGTACTTCGTCATTGCGTCCTTGGCGCGGAACATCATCTCGCGGTAGTCGCGGCGGCTATCGGCGGTCGATTCGACGCCGATAACGTCGAAGCGCTTCTTGATGGTGCCGGAGCTCTCATCGGCGGCCAGCAGGCCCTTGCCGCCGGCCACCATCGCGGCGGCAATGTCTTCGAGACGTTCGCTCATTTTTGCTTCTCCTTGACGGTGTTGTTCCGCGCTTAAGGGAAGTCTACCGCCAAAGGAATGGCATCGGAAAGCTCGAATCGATTGAAAGTTTCCAGCGCCTCGTTTGACGCCCTCGTCCCGATCAGGCCTGCTTCTTCAGGACGTCGACGCCGGGCAGCGGCTTGCCTTCCATCCATTCCAGGAAAGCGCCACCGGCGGTCGAGACATAGGTGAAGTCGTCGGCGACGCCGGCATGGTTGAGGGCGGCCACCGTGTCGCCGCCACCGGCGACCGAGACCAGCTTGCCGGCCCTGGTGCGGGCCGCCGCGTGCCTGGCCGCCGCCACCGTGGCGTGGTCGAAAGGCTCGATCTCGAAGGCGCCGAGCGGGCCGTTCCAGACCAGCGTCGCGGCGCGGTCGATCCATTCACCGATCGTCTTCACGGTCTTTTCGCCGACATCGAGGATCATGCCGTCAGCCGGGACATCCGAAATGGCAACGGTCTCGCTGGCGGCACCCGCCTTGAATTCCTTGGCGACGACACCGTCGACAGGCAGGATGATGGCGCAGCCGGCTTCGGCGGCCTCGATCATGATCTGCTTGGCGGTCGCGGCAAGGTCATGCTCGCACAGCGACTTGCCGACAGCGGTGCCACGCGCAGCGAGAAAAGTGTTGGCCATGCCGCCGCCGATGACCAGCGCGTCGACCTTCTTCACCAGGTTCATCAACAGGTCGATCTTGGTCGACACCTTGGCGCCACCGACAATGGCGACGACAGGGCGGACCGGATTGCCGAGCCCCTTCTCCAGCGCCTCGAGCTCGGCCTGCATGGTGCGGCCGGCATAGGACGGCAACAGCCGCGCCAGGCCTTCGGTCGAGGAGTGCGCCCGGTGGGCGGCGGAAAAGGCGTCGTTGACGAAGATATCGCCATTGGCGGCGAGCCGCTCTGTAAAGGCCGGGTCGTTCTTCTCCTCGGTCTTGTGGAAGCGGGTGTTTTCCAGCAGCAGCACATCGCCCTTGTTCATGGCGGCGACCGCACTGCCCGCCGTGTCGCCGACGCAGTCGCCGGCAAAGCCGACGGGGCGGCCAAGCACCTCCGCGGCAGCCTTGGCGATCGGCTCCAGCGAGAATTCGGGCGAGGGACCATCCTTCGGGCGGCCGAAATGCGCGAGCAGGATGACCTTGGCGCCCTTGCCGGACAGTTCGGCGATGGTCGGCGCAATGCGTTCGATGCGGGTGGCGTCGGTGACCTTGCCGTCGGCGACGGGCACGTTGAGGTCGACGCGCACCAGCACGCGCTTGCCGCTGATATTGCCGATATCGTCGAGTGTCTTGAAGGCGGCCATGCTGATACCTTTCCGTGAAAAATCGCCGGGACCATACCTCGCATCGATGACGATGCAAGGCTTGAGCCGGGGTGCGAGCTAAATTTTGAGATCAAGGCGAAGGCTGTCGTGATGATGCGGGACGTCAGCGTGAACCGATCGCTTGTCAGCCTTCGGTCGTTATCTTTTCCGCCGTCGGCTCAAGGGCCTTCTCATTGGCTATCGCCTCTGCAGTCTGCGTCTCGGTCGGCTTGTGCCAGTTGCGGATGAAGGCGGAGACCCGATCGCCGATCTCGCCGGCGCTCAGGAACACCGGAACCCGCGCCACCGGCGCGGTCGGCTCGAAGGAGAGGCCGAGACCGGTGATCTTGCCCTTGTCGTCGACGTCGCGGACGATCAATTCGATCGGGCCGATCAGCACCCGGTCGGCATATTCGGCATGGCCGCCGAGCCGCGCCGTCACCAGCGCGCCGACGGTGAGCTTCTGCTCGGCTTCGCTCAATCCCGGAGTGTATGCGGCCTCGAGCTCTGCGGCCGAGCGGGCGGGATCGACGGCAAAGGCGCCGAAGAAGTCGGCATCCTCGGGGTCGACTACGGCGCGGCTGGCAAACAGCTTGTCAAGCAGGCGCGGATAGCGGTCGGGCACGAAGATGTAGACCTGGTCGCCGGCCGCGAGCCGGCCCATGTCCTGGAAACGCATCGAGCGGCCGTCGCGCAGCACCAGCGAGGGCCGTGCCCAGCGCGGGATGCGCTCGCCGCGCGCCACCGGGCTGCCGGGCGCGACGCGGTAGGCGAGCAGTTCGTGGTGGGCGGAGCCCGGCAGTTCGAGTTCGACCTTGTCGAGCGGCCCGAGTCTCGCCGGCACGATCAGGCCGAGCCGGCGCGCCAGCGGACCGACCGACCAGCCCTGCACCACCAGCGATACCAGCACGATGATGAAGGCGACGTTGAAGATGGTGCGGCCGTTCTCCAGTCCGCCGAGCAGTGGGGTGATGGCAAGCAGGATGGACACGGCGCCGCGCAGGCCGACCCAGGAGACGAAGGCGATCTCGGGACGCGGCAGGCGGAACGGGATCAGGCAGAGCCAGACGGCGACAGGGCGCGCGACAAACATCAGGAACAGGCCGAGCAGCACCGCCGGCACCATGATCGCCGGAAACTGCGAGGGTGTCGCGAACAGGCCGAGGATCAGGAACATAATGATCTGTGCCAGCCACGACATGCCGTCCTGGAAGCGCTTCAGGATGGTGACGGCGCGGATGTCGGAGTTGCCGGCAATCAGCCCGGCGAGATAGACCGCCAGGAAGCCCGAGCCGCCAATGGCGCCGGCGGCGGCGAACACCATCAGTGACAGGGTCAGCACGAAGATCGGCAGCAAGCCATGGTCGAGGTTGAGCCGGTCGACGAGGCGCACGATGCCGAGCCCGCCAAGCACGCCGACGACGGCGCCGAGCCCCATATTGAGGAGGAAGCCGAGGATCAGGTCGGTGACCAGCACATGGGTCTCGGGATTGGCGTGGGCGGCGATGATCTCGACCAGCGTGATGGTCAGGAAGATGGCGATCGGGTCGTTGGTGCCGGATTCGACTTCCAGTGTCGCGCGCACGCGCTCGCGCAGATTGATTTCGCCGGCGCGCAGCAGGAAGAACACCGCAGCCGCATCGGTCGAGGCGACGGCAGCTCCAAGCAGGAAGGATTCCAGCCAGCTGAGGTCGAGCAGGTAATAGGCGGCGGCGCCGAACAGGCCAGTGGTCAGGATTACGCCAAAGGTCGCCAGCGACAGCGCCGGGCCGGCCGCCTGGCGCAGCGCGTTGAGCGGCGTGCCGAAACCGGAATCGAACAGGATGACCGCCAGCGCCAGTGAGCCGGCAAAATATGCCACGCGCGCATTGTCAAATTCGATACCGAGACCATCGACGCCGCTGGCGAGGCCGATGCAGAGGAAGAGCAGCAGCAAAGGGGCGCCGAAGCGAAAGGCGATCAGGCTCGAGAACGCTGCGGCGACGACTAGCGCTGTGCCGACCAGCGTGACGAGATAGATCGCATGCTCCATCCGTGATTTGCCCCTCGAATTCCTCTTTCTACCGATTCACGGGAGAGTGGGGCGAAGGAATGGCCGGTGCAAGGCGCAAGGATGGCTTTTTGCCTTATGCCGCTGATTTTCCGGCGTTTGGCGGCTCGGCGCGCCTTGCCCGGCGCGCTGACGAAAAACGCCCGGGCACAGCCGGGCGTTCGAAGCTGCGAGACGATGCCTTCAGATCAGGCGATGGTCTTGCCGAAGGCGACCGAGGTGTCGGCCATGCGGTTGGAGAAGCCCCACTCATTGTCGTACCAGGACAGCACCGAAACGAAGTTGCCGTCCATGACCTTGGTCTGGTCGAGCGCCAGGATCGACGAGCGCGGATCGTGGTTAAAGTCGATCGACACATTCGGATGATGGGTGACGCCGAGAATGCCCTTCAGCTTGCCGTTGGAGGCAGCGATCACCGCTTCGTTTACCTCCTGCACGGTGGTGGCGCGCTTGGCGATGAACTTGAAGTCGACAACCGAGACGTTGGGGGTCGGCACGCGGATCGAGATGCCGTCGAGCTTGCCCTTGAGGTCGGGCAGCACCAGGCCGATCGCCTTGGCCGCACCGGTCGAGGTCGGGATTTGCGACAGGGCAGCCGCGCGGCCGCGGTAGAGATCCTTGTGCATGGTGTCCAGCGTCGGCTGGTCGCCGGTGTAGGAGTGGATCGTCGTCATCATGCCCTTTTCGATGCCGACGGTCTCGTGCAGCACTGCGGCCAGCGGCGCCAGGCAGTTGGTGGTGCAGGACGCATTCGAAATGACGATGTGGTCCTTGGTCAGCTTGTCGTGGTTGATGCCGTAGACGACGGTGAGGTCAGCACCTTCGGCAGGCGCGGAGACGACGACGCGCTTGGCGCCGGCGGTCAAATGCGCGGCAGCCTTGTCGCGGGCGGTGAAGATGCCGGTGCATTCGAGCGCGATGTCGATGCCGAGCTCCTTCCACGGCAGCTGCGCCGGGTCCTTGATCGCGGTGACCTTGAAGGTCTCCTTGCCGACGGTGATCTGGTCGCCCGAGACCGACACTTCGTGCGGGAAGCGGCCGTGCACGCTGTCATAGCGCAGCAGATGCGCGTTGGTCTCGACCGGGCCGAGGTCGTTGACGGCGACGACGTCGATGTCCTTGCGGCCGGATTCATGGATGGCGCGCAGGATGTTGCGGCCGATGCGGCCAAATCCGTTGATGGCAACTCTGACGGTCATTTTACTCTCCCTGGGAGCTGGAGGCGGCAGATGGGTCCGCAGCTTCATAGCGGCGGATG
Source organism: Mesorhizobium sp. C372A (assembly GCF_030323245.1). Classification (NCBI taxonomy): domain Bacteria; kingdom Pseudomonadati; phylum Pseudomonadota; class Alphaproteobacteria; order Hyphomicrobiales; family Phyllobacteriaceae; genus Mesorhizobium; species Mesorhizobium sp. C372A. Next base: position 2,224,509 of record NZ_CP100475.1, read on the forward strand.
GCACAAGAATCCAGCCGCAGAAGGCCGAATTTAAATCGATTAGGTTGGTCCACCCCGCGAATCCGCCTCGGAGGTGCGCGGGACTGACCCTGATCTTACTGGCCGTGCAGGCGGGCTTCCGCCGCCTTGGCCGCGGCTTCGGCGGTGATGCCGAAATGCGGGTAGAGCTGCTCGATGGTGCCGGAAGCGCCAAAGCCGGTCATGCCGATGAAGATGCCGTCGGAGCCGATCAGGTGATCCCAGCCCTGACGGATGCCAGCCTCGATCGCCATCTTGATCGGCGCGTTGCCGATCGTCTCCTTGCGGTAGGCGTCGCTCTGCTGGTCGAACAGTTCGAAGCAAGGCACCGAGACGACGCGGGTCGGGTGCCCGTGCTTTTCAAGCAAATCACGGGCGCCGAGCGCGATCTCGACCTCGGAGCCGGTGGCGAAGATCGTCACCGCCGCTTCGCCGCTCGCCGCGGCCAGTTCATAGGCGCCCTGGCTCGAGAGGTTCCTGGCCGAGTGCTCGGTGCGCACCGTCGGCAGGTTCTGACGGGTGAGCGCCAGGGTGGACGGGGTCTTTTCCGATTCAATGGCGATCTGCCAGCATTCGGCGGTTTCCACCGCGTCGGCCGGGCGGAAGACATTGTGGTTGGGGATGGCGCGGAGCGCCGCCAGGTGCTCGACCGGCTGGTGGGTCGGGCCGTCTTCGCCCAAACCGATCGAATCATGGGTCATGACGAAGATCGAGCGGATGCCCATCAGCGACGCCAGCCGCATCGACGGACGGGCATAGTCGGAGAAGCACATGAAGGTGCCACCATAGGCGATGAGGCCGCCATGCAGCGTCAGGCCGTTGAGGGCGGCCGCCATGCCATGCTCGCGGATGCCGTAGTGGACATAGCGCTGGCCGTAATCGTCCGGCGTGATGTTCTTGGTCTGGCTGGTCTTGGTGTTGTTGGAGCCGGTGAGGTCGGCAGAGCCGCCGATGGTTTCCGGCACCGCGCCATTGATGACTTCCAGCGCCATTTCCGACGATTTGCGGGTGGCGACCTTCGGCTTGTCGGCCGACAGCTTCTTCTTGTAGTCGGCAATGACGGCATCGAAATTCGACGGCAGCTTGCCGGCGAGGCGGCGCTCGAACTCGGTCTTCAACTCAGGCTTGGCCTTGGCCAGGCGGCCTTCCCAGTCGGTGCGCGGCTTGACGCCGGCCTTGCCGGCGGTGCGCCAGGCGTCGAGAATGTCGGCCGGAATTTCGAAGGGCGGCGAGTCCCAGTTGAAGAATTTCCGCGCGCCTGCGATCTCGTCGGCACCGAGCGGCGAACCGTGGGCCTTGTTGGTGCCGGCCTTGGTCGGGGCGCCGAAGCCGATGGTCGTCTTGCAGGCGATCATCGTCGGCTTGTCGGAATGGCGGGCGGCTTCGATGGCGTAGGCGATCGCCTCGGGGTCGGTGCCGTCAATGTGGCTGGCGTTCCAGCCCGAGGCCTGGAAGCGGGCGACCTGGTCGGTGTTGTCTGCAAGCGAAACCGGACCGTCGATCGAGATGTTGTTGTTGTCCCAGAAGACGATCAGCTTGTTGAGCTTGAGGTGGCCGGCCAGCGCGATGGCTTCCTGGGAAACACCTTCCATCAGGCAGCCGTCGCCGGCCAGCACATAGGTGTAGTGGTCGACGAGGTCGTTGCCGAAGGCGGCGTTCATGATGCGCTCGCCGAGCGCGAAGCCGACCGAATTGGCGAGACCCTGGCCGAGCGGGCCGGTCGTCGTCTCGATGCCGGTGGCATGGCCGTATTCGGGATGGCCGGCAGTCTTGGAACCCAGCTGGCGGAAATGCTTGATCTGGTCGAGGGTCATGTCCTCGTAACCGGTCAGATGCAGCAGCGAGTAGAGCAGCATAGAACCATGGCCGGCCGACAGGATGAAGCGGTCTCGGTCCGGCCAATGGGGGTTCTTCGGATCATATTTCAGAAAGCGGGTGAACAGCACTGTGGCGATGTCGGCGCAGCCCATGGGCAGGCCGGGATGGCCGGACTGGGACTTCTCGACGGCGTCCATGGAGAGAAAACGGATCGCATTGGCCATCCGGTCATGTTGTTCACGCGACGTCATGGAACCTCCGGGGTGGGAATTTGTGGGCTTGGCAGAGCCCAGGAAAGAGTGCGCGACACATAGCAGCCACGGGCTTTTAGTCAACAAATCGGCAGCACATTTGCCGGTCTTGTGATGGCTTTGAGACCTTATGGGGCGACCTACATTAGCGTTAGCGGGGGACAGTCGCGAGAGCTTTGTTGACGTTGCCTTCACCCGGTGCCTAATGTTTCCTTGTTAACGCGTTCTGAACGCGAAGCGATTCGGTGATGGGCAGGGCACAGGACGAAGGCCATGACCGGCGAAACCACACTCAAGGAAGTCATCCACAGGCTGGGCAAGGCCATCGAGGGGCTGGAAAACGCCGTCGCGGCCAAGCTCGAGCACGAGCGCGACTATTCCGAAGCCGAGGCTGAGGTGCAGCGCATGAACGCCGACCGTTCACGGCTGGCGCAGGAACTCGACAATTCCGAAGCCCGCGCCGAACGGCTGGAAGATGCCAACAAGGAAGTGTCGCGCCGCTTGGTGACCGCCATGGAAACCATCCGCGCGGTGCTGGACAGGTAGGAGCTGCAGGCCATGGCACAGGTCACGGTTTCCATCGACGGCAAGCAGTATCGCATGGCTTGCGACGAGGGTCAGGAGGAGCACCTGATCGACCTCGCCGAGCGGTTCGACCGTTATGTCTCGCATCTGAAGGATTCGTTCGGCGAGATCGGCGACCAGCGGCTGACGGTGATGGCCGGTATCATGGTGATGGACGAGCTTTCGGAGCTGCAGAAGCGGGTCAAGGGCATGGAGACCGAAGTGCAGACGCTGCGCAAGACGCGCGACGAAGCGCTGACCAAGGCCGACAAGAACGACACCGTGCTGACCAGCGCGCTCGGCGCGCTCGCCCAGCGCATGGAAGACCTGGCCACGTCGCTGGCGGTCAACAAGGCCTGAGCCTTCCCCGCACAAACGAAAGATTGTCGGCCCAACGTCGGTCCGTAGAACGAAAGTGCTCGTTCCGTCGCCAATAATAGTTTCCTATTGTCCTGCAGCCGCGATTTTTGCGCTAAGATGCGGGAATGCCGGAGCGTTGACGCCGTCCACGGCCGCTCCTGACGAAATCTGTTGCTGGGGAAATAATGCCATGAGCCTTCGTATCAACGACATCGCGCCTGACTTCACCGCCGATACCACGCAAGGGCCGATCAAGTTTCATGACTGGATCGGCGACGGCTGGGCGATCCTGTTCAGCCATCCGAAGAATTTCACCCCGGTCTGCACCACCGAGCTGGGCACGATGGCGGGGCTCGAAGGCGAGTTCAAGAAGCGCAACGTCAAGGTCATCGGCATTTCCGTCGATCCCGTTGCGAGCCACGACAAGTGGCAGGCCGACATCAAGACGGCGACCGGCCAGACGGTGAATTACCCGCTGATCGGCGACAAGGACCTCAAGGTGGCCAAGCTTTATGACATGCTGCCGGCGGGCGCCGGCGAGACGTCGGAAGGCCGCACGCCGGCCGACAACGCCACGGTGCGCTCGGTCTATGTCATCGGGCCGGACAAGAAGATCAAGCTGGTGCTGACCTACCCGATGACGACGGGCCGCAACTTCGACGAGATCCTGCGCGCGGTCGATTCCATGCAGCTGACCGCCAAGCACCAGGTGGCGACGCCGGCCAACTGGAAGCAGGGCGAGGATGTGATCATCACCGCCGCGGTTTCGAACGAAGATGCGGTCAAGCGTTTTGGCGCTTTCGAGACGATCCTGCCCTATCTCAGGAAGACCAAGCAGCCGTCAGCCTAGGTTTTCTCCGTCGGAGCTATTTCGGGCTTCAGTCCTATTTCTGGCAAGGCGTGCTTGACCGGCGCGCTTTGCCAGATGACCATGCTGTTGTTCAACCCGACGGAGAAAACGGTTCCTGTCGGGCAAGGGGCGGGGGGGCCGGACATTGGACATCGCTTCGGCCAAACCTGAGGTCGCCGGCTTCTACGACAAGCCGACCGGCGCCATCCAGTATGTCGTCACCGACCCGGTGACGAGACGCTGCGCCGTCATCGACCCGATCCTCGACTTCGACGAAAAATCCGGCGCGACGGCGACGAAGAATGCCGGCGCCTTGCTGGATTTTATCCGCGAAAACGGGCTGGAGCTCGAGTGGATTCTGGACACCCATCCGCATGCCGATCATTTCTCGGCGGCGCACTATCTCCGGGAAAAGACCGGCGCGCCGACGGCGATCGGCGACAGGATCGTCGAAGTCCAGGCGCTGTGGAAGGCGATCTACAACTGGCCGGATTTCCCCGCAGACGGCTCGCAGTGGGACCGGCTGTTTGGGGAAGGCGAAACGTTCATGATCGGCAACCTGCCGGTCAAGGTGCTGTTCTCGCCCGGCCACACGCTCGCCTCGATCACCTATGTCATTGGCGACGCAGCCTTCGTCCACGACACGCTGTTCATGCCCGACAGCGGCTCGGCAAGGACGGACTTTCCCGGCGGCAGTGCCGCGCGGCTGTGGCATTCGATTGAGGGCATTCTGGCGCTGCCGGACGATACGCGCGTGTTCGTCGGCCACGACTATCAGGCCGGCGGGCGCGAGCCGTGCTGGGAGAGCACGGTCGCCGAGCAGAGGGCAAAGAATATCCACCTCGTTGCGGCGCGCAGCGAAGCCGAGTTCGTCGCCTTGCGCGAAGCGCGCGACAAGACACTGCCGATGCCGCGGCTGATCCTGCATGCGCTGCAGGTCAACATGAATGGTGGACGGCTGCCGGAACCGGAGGCCAATGGGAGGCGGTATCTGAAGTTTCCGCTTGATGGGCTTTGAGAGGGCAGTTGGCGAAGCTGCCGATCTCCCCCGCAAGGGGGGAGATTGGATGTCAAGAATGCTTTCGCCAATCGCCAGCGTAAGCGTAAGACATAAAAAAGGCGGCGCCGGTTTCCCGACGCCGCCTTCTGTTCCTTAGCCGAACCCGGCTTTACGCCGCCGGCTGCGCCTCGATCGTGCGCAGCGCCTGCATCTGGCGCTTGGCGGCGGCCTTGACCGCGTCCTGCACCTTCTCGAAGGCGCGCACCTCGATCTGGCGCACGCGCTCGCGGCTGATGTCGAACTCGGAAGACAGCTCTTCCAGCGTCAGTGGCTCCTCGGCGAGGCGGCGGGCCTCGAAGATGCGCCGCTCACGATCGTTGAGCACGGCCAGAGCGCCCGACAGCATGCCGCGGCGGTTTTCCAGCTCGTCCTGCTCGATCAGCATGTCTTCCTGGCTTTCGTGGTCATCGACCAGCCAGTCCTGCCATTCGCCGGATTCACCCTCGCTGGCGCGGATCGGCGCGTTCAGCGACGCGTCGCCCGACAGGCGGCGGTTCATCGACACGACTTCGGCTTCCGACACGTTCAGCCTGGTGGCGATCTCGGTGATCTGGTCGGGCTTGAGGTCGCCATCGTCCAGCGCCTGGATCTTGCCCTTCACCTTGCGCAGGTTGAAGAACAGGCGCTTCTGATTGGCGGTCGTGCCCATCTTGACCAGGCTCCACGAGCGCAGGATGTACTCCTGGATCGAGGCCTTGATCCACCACATGGCGTAGGTCGCGAGGCGGAAGCCACGCTCGGGTTCGAATTTCTTGACGGCCTGCATCAGGCCGACATTGCCTTCCGAGATCACTTCGCCGATCGGCAGGCCGTAGCCGCGATAGCCCATGGCGATCTTGGCAACAAGCCGAAGATGGCTGGTGACGAGCTTGTGCGCAGCGGAAGTGTCTTCATGCTCGGCGTAGCGCTTGGCGAGCATGTACTCTTCCTGCGGCTGAAGCATGGGAAAGCGGCGGATTTCTTCCAGGTAGCGGCTGAGGCCGCCTTCGCCGGAAACAATACTGGGTAGTGACTGGGCCATGATTGCGCCCCCTCTCTATTGGAGTGATGCCCCCGAAACGCGGCGGGCATGTGACGCGAGCACCAAAAGGCTCGCCCGCGGCAACTGATTTATATAGGAACAAAACCAGAAAAGACAGGCATTTGTTCAACACGAAACAGTGTGTCACGCTGAAGTGAACAATGCCGCTCAGGTTTTAGCTGGCTTGTTTAGACGCAATTCCGGACGGAAAACCGTTTCACACTTTTCCTGGAATTGCTCGGGTTCAGAGCTTGCGGAAGCCGCCGACGAGTTCCTCCATGTCCCCCGGTATCGGCGCCTCGAACCTCATCGATAAATGGGTAGCCGGGTGCCGAAATGCAAGAAGCCAGGCATGCAAAGCTTGCCTGGAAAATGCCTTGACCTGACCCTTCAGCAGTTCGGGCAGCCGGTTGGCCTTGGTGCGGAAGGCCTGGCCGTAATCGGGGTCACCGATGACGGGATGGCCGATATGAGCCATGTGAACGCGGATCTGGTGGGTGCGGCCGGTTTCCAGCCGGCATTCGACCAGGCTGGCGGTGGCGAACGCCTGCTGGCCCTCGCCGAAACGCTCCTTGACGGTGAAATGGGTCACGGCGCGGCGGGCATCGTCACGGCCTTCCGGCACGACGGCGCGGCGCACGCGGTCGGCAGCACGGCCAAGCGGCGCGTCGACCGTTCCGGTCGGCCGTGGAGGGATGCCCCAAACCAGCGCCAAATAAGCACGTTCGAGGTCGCCGGTGCGGCCGTGGTCGGCAAAGGCCTCCGACAGCGCCTTGTGGGCGCGGTCGGTCTTAGCCACCACCATGACGCCGCTGGTTTCCTTGTCCAGCCGATGGACGATGCCCGGCCGCCTGACGCCGCCAATGCCTGAAAGACTGTCGCCGCAGTGGTGGATCAGGGCATTGACCAGCGTGCCGGTCCAGTTGCCGGCGCCGGGATGGACGACGAGGCCGGCCGGCTTGTTGATGACGATCAGCTCGTCGTCCTCATAAAGCACGTCGAGCGCGATGGGCTCGCCTTGCGGTTCGGCCGGTTCGGGCTTGGGCATGACGACCGATACGCGCTCGCCGGCACTCATTTTGCGCTTGGTCTCGTCGACCGGCTTGCCGTCGATCGAAACGGCACCTTGCCGGATCAGCATCTGCACCCGGCTGCGCGACATGTCAGGCCCGAGGGCGCTCGCGAGCCACTGGTCGAGGCGCTGGCCGGCCGCTTCCGCGCCGGCTTCGAGCACGGTCGGCGCCGCCTCTATGAATTGTCCAGCCTCTATCAATTCAGGGGTCTCTTCGCTATGAGCGCTCATCGAAAAAAGTTCCGGAAAGTTCTGCCATGGCCCGGCCCGTTGCCGATGAAGAAGAAAAGCCGCTCGATCCCGAGATCGAAAAGGTGCGCGGCAGGCTCATCCGTTTCATGGCCATCAATCTCGGCCTGCTTTTGCTGGCCCTTATGGTGGTGATCGCGGCCATTGTCTACAAATCGCGCAAAGCGCCGCCCGCGAACCCGCCGCTCGCCAACGACATTCCAGTTCCGCCCGGCGAGCCGCTCGTGGCCGACATAGTGCTCCCGGTCGGAGCCAAGGTGATCAGCCAGGCTCTGTCGGGCAATCGCATTTCGATCGACGCCGAGATCAGCGACGGCAGCCGCACCATCTTCGTCTACGACATCGCCGAGCGCCGTATCATCGGCCGCTTCGCCATCCGCAACAAATGAGCGGGCCGAAACAATGACCGGGTTTGCCGACCATCGCCGCATCGCAACCATCACGCTCGTCGTCGCCGACTATGACGAGGCGACCGCCTGGTATGTCGGCAAGCTTGGCTTTGTCCTCTGCGACGACATCGAGCTCGGCGACGGCAAGCGCTGGGTGACGGTAACGCCGGCGGTCGGGCAAGGGCCCCGGCTGCTTCTGGCGGAAGCGTTGGACGATGTGCAGAAGAGCCGCGTCGGCGACCAGACCGGAGGCCGCGTGGTTTTGTTTCTCGAAACCGATGATTTTGCCAGGGACCATGCGACGATGCTGGAAAACGGCGTCGAGTTCCACGAAACGCCACGCCATGAGCCTTACGGCACCGTGGCGGTTTTCGCCGACCTCTATGGCAATCTGTGGGACCTGATCGAGCCGAAACGCTAGGTCCACGAACCGACATTGCACAGAAGCGGTCCGGCCGTTCGAAGCCAGTTGCTTTTTCCAAACCGTCAGCCTATATCGCCGGTTCTTGAACGCGCCCATCGTCTAGCGGTCAGGACACCGCCCTCTCACGGCGGGAACAGGGGTTCGATTCCCCTTGGGCGTACCAAGCAACGACTTTCCTTCCGCATCATCGAAAATTTCGGGCAGCAGCCGCGCGGATCGCGTGTGACCGCGAGGGTCGGCGGCATCAGCGAAATTCGGCAAGTCCGCGCACCCGAATACACCCAATTTAAGTCAGGCCGCGACGCTTGAAAGCGTAGCGATCTCTGTTACTTGCGGTGCGGGGATAGCATCTGCGGCAACGCGGATTTGGTTGGGCATAGCAAGTATGAGTTCGGCAAAAATGATATGCTCGCGCTGTCACGGCAGCGGGCAGGTTTTCGATTGCTTGAAATGGCGTGAGTCGAAAGGGCATTGCTGCCCGCAAGGTACGCATCGGGCCGGCTGTCCCGGGCAGACCATGGCATGCGCCGAATGCGCGGGCCTGGGCACGCTGGCGGAGGCCGAACTTAGAGCCGTCGCTTAGCCAAGATTCGACAACCTTGAGCGCTTGGCTCTCCACGCATCGTTAGCTATCGTCGCTTCTGGCGCGGCGCTGCCAATTGCACTAGCATCATTGTACGAAGCCTTTCCAAAGGGCTCGTTACGGCGCGCAAAACGCCGGGGAACAGATAGGGGGAAACGCCGCCAGGCATGCACATCGGCCACGCGCATGGCGTGCGGCGATGGTATGAGGTGGCGGGATCCAAGCTCGCCCCGGAAGGCGAGGGGTCGGCGAGGAGGAGACCGATGCAGAAACTGCAGTCGCAGGGCGTCCATCACATCACGCTCGTCGGCGCCGGCCGCCAGACCTCGATCGATTTCTGGGAGGGCGTGCTCGGCATGCCGTTCATTTTCGAGCAGCCCAACCTCGACAAGCCAAGCGAAAGCCATCTTTATTTCGATCCCGGCGACGGCAGGCTGATCACCGTCTTCACCGACGAGAGCCGCACGCCGGTCAAGCGGCGCACGCCGACCGAACCGGGCTGCGTCCATCATATTGCGTTCTCGGTGTCGCGCGTGACCTTCCTGCAGGCGGTCGCTCGGCTCGATGAGCGCGCCATCAAGCACAGCGGCGTCAAGGATCGCGGCTTCATGGATTCGATCTATTTCGAGGATCCGCTCGGCCTCTTGATCGAACTCGCCTCCTATCGCTTCGATCCGCCGGCAGGTTTCACCCATGCCGACGTGCTGATGCAGGCGCACAAGCTGCGCGTTGCGCGCGGCGACTACAACATCGCCGAAGTACACCTTGCCGACGCGATCCAGACGCTGGTCGAATGGTCGCGCGCGACCTTGTCAGACGACCGGACGCCGAAGAATCCATACCGACGGCCAGCAAAAGGGGAGGACCACAATGGCAAAGACAGTTAAGAGCGCTGGCAAACCAGCGGCCAAGCCAGCAGTAAAAGAGGCAGTGAAGCCGGCGGCAAAAGCGGCCGTAAAGGCCGCGCCGAAGGCAGCCGCAAAGCCGGCCGCCAAAACCGCGACGAGGCCGGCTGCCAGGAAATCCGCGCCGAAGGCCAAGGCGGCGAAAAAACCTGCGCTGAAGCTCTCGATGCTGAAGCCAAGCGTCAACAACATGACCGTTCGGGTGTTTGCCCGTGCAGCCGGGTTCGACGCCGCCGAGACCGACGCCTGGGGCCACACGCGGTCGCCGGAATATATGGCGCGCAATCCGGCGCATCTGACGCCGATGATCGAGGACAAGGGGCTGCCGCGCGGCGTGCTGTGGGAGAGCTGTGCCATCATGCAGTATCTCGCCAACAAGCACGGGCTGGAGAAATTCTATCCCAAGGCACCGGCCAAGCGGGCGATGGTCGACAGCGCCATGTTCTACCTGATCGGCACGCTCTACCCCTATGTGGCGCGCGCCACCTATCCGGCGCTGGGTTTCCCGCACTATGCCGGCGAGGTCGGCCATAGCGACGCTCATCCGGAGAAGAAGTCCGAGGCGCAGAAGGCCGCCATGGCGGCGATTGCCGAGCCGCTGGAGGTGTTTCACTCCTTCTTCAGGGACGGCAAGCCGTTCATCGGCGGCAAGCACCCGTCGATCGCCGACATACGCCTGGCATCGACGCTGGAGTTCCTGGCCGTCATCGACTATGCGCTGCCAAAATGGGCCAAGGAGTATGTCGCGGCGATGGAGAAGAAACTCGGCAAGGCCTATGCCGAGCCGGCCGGCGACGTGCGCGGCTACATCGCCTATGTGAAGTCGCAGGCCAGCGCGTAAAGCTAAGGATTCATTAACCAGAACGCTGTCTATTGAAGGCACCGCGCGACCACGGATGTACTGGCGCAAGGGTGAAGGGAAAGGTCGGCGCAATGCCGGCCTTTTGCTTTTCGCCGATGCGCCATCAGGCCCGTCTCATGCCGTAAAGTCTGACATCAGGATCAAGGTCGATGGCGATGCGGATACCAGGAAGTCGTTCGTCGACGCCGCAACCACTGCCCTGCAAAAGTGCCTGCCGTTGAGCTTCTCGCCGACGCTGGCGCAAGGCGTCGCGGGCAATGTCTTCACCGTGAAATTCGCTTCGCCCAAGCAGTAGGCGAGCGGGCGAGCGTTTCACCGTTTTCACAGAAACGGCGACCCCCTCTCTCGTTGTCTTTACGCAATTCCCAGGGGAAAGCGCTACGCGCTTTTCCCGGAAAAACGACTCACACTTTTCCTGAAGTTGCTCTGATCAGTTGTGCAGGCGTCTGATATCGACATGCCGCTGCAGTTCCGGTGTCTCGAAGACGTAGTCGGCCCAGGCGGATTCCGGAATCTGTCCGGCCAGATAGCATTCCAGCAACAGGCTCTGTTCGGGATCGAGCGCTCTCGGCGCCCGCTCATGGTCCAGCCCCAGCGAGTGGAACAGGTTCCTGGTCAGGCCAGAGACAGTGAAGTGAATAGACATCTTCGTCTCCTTTGCCCGACACAACGCGAGACACCGGAGAAAGGTTTCATCCGCAAGGGCCCGATAACGCGGGATCGATGATTGCGGGCGGCCTGGCTCGCCCGAGCCTGGCTTCGTCTCATCTTGAAACAAAAGTGTAATAGCGAATTTACAGGAACCGGCATAATACACTCGGCATAAAATACCTGGCGGTTGCTGGCGTCTCTTGAATTAGACTTACCTCCCGCATTGAGGCTCAATCGGCTGGAGCGGCGATCGGCTCCACAGGGGTACAAGGAACCAGGTGTCGCCGATGATGCGTTTGTGGCTTGTCGTGACCTTTGCACTGGTGTCGGTAGCGGCAAGCGTCCTCGGCATTTCGGCTTCCCTTGCCGATCCATGCGCCGCGCTCAGGAGCCAGCTGGCACCGTCCGGCCGCAGCGGCGGGATCAGCTCCGAGCTTGCGCAGCTACGTCGCCAGCTTGCGGCGATCCAGGGGCTGGAGAGGCAACGCCGGTGCACGGCGCAAAGTGCGGTGGGGGGCTTCTTCAATGCTTGCGCCGACCTCGCCAAAAGCCGCACACAGGTGCAACGCCAGATCGCCGGCGCCGCGATTTCGCGCCGGGATGCGTCCGGACTGCAGGCCAGGCTCGTCGCGCTCGGCTGCACGCCCGCCGCCGGGCAACAAAGACAGCGTCCGGCTGGCGCCATGATCGGCAGCAATTCGATGCTGTTTTGCGTTCGTCTCTCGGACGGCTATTTCTTCCCGGCGCCGAAATCGCAGTTCGTGCAAGGCGGCGATGCCAAGGAGATGGTCGATCAGTGCCGCTACATCTGCGACGATGCCGGCGTCGACCTATACACGCTCAGTGACCCAAGCCTTGAAACCGAAGAGATGGTCGCGCTCGATACGCGCACATCCTACAAGGACCTGCCGACGGCCTTCAAATATCGCAATGATGCGAACTTCAGGGCCTGCGACCTCAAGCGCTATCACCGGCGCGTTGCCGAGCTGAGAGCGCGCACGGTGACGCCAGCCAATATGGCCAACGCGATCATTCCTTTGCCGTCAGCGAAGCCGGATCTTGGCACCGTGGCGCAACTTCTCCAGCCTGGCGCAGACGCTGCAGAGGCCAGGGGCGCCGCCCAGCGACAGTCGGTCGAGCCATTGGCCGGCTCGCGGCCGGTCAGGGTGGTCGGGCCGGCTTTCTTCCCGGCGGAGTAACCTGCGCCTAGAGCGTTTCACCGTTTCACCGAAACGGCGAACCGCTCTATGTCTTTGTTTTACGCAATTCCGGACGGAAAACCGTTTCACACTTTTCCTGGAATTGCTCTAGTACCAGCTATTCGCAAACCATCCTGTAGCGTTTGCCGGGTTCGCTGACATTCTTGCAGGTGAGCGGATTGGCCGGTTCGGAAGCCATGCTGGGCGGGCTGGACCTGACGTGCCGCCTTGGCGCAGCTATTTGTGTCGTGTGCCTGCGTGCCGCGGGCCGGTAGGGCTCCTGCGGCGGTGGCGTCGGAAACACACCGGCTGCCGCCTGCATCTGGCTGGCCTCAGTCTGCGACGGATCGCGATCCCAGACCCGCCTGATATCGAGCGGCTTCGGGATCACCACCGTGCCGTCATAGCTGCGTGCGCAGCCGCTGCCCGCAAGCAGCGCCAGGCACAGGAAACAAGGCACGATCCAACCGGTCATCAGCAACACCCCCGCTGACTTATAGCCCGGCCGGGGTTCCGCCGACAACCGGCGGAATACCGCAGGGCAATGTGGCTCTGGCCGCAGTCTGGATTGGTTATGGTTAGCGGATCATTAATGCTTCTCGGGCACATTCCGCCGGCGAACCGCTGAGGGGGTTCGGCCTTGGCTTTCGGGGTGGGAACGGGATGGCTGACGGGACTGTTGGAACACGTGGCGGACGCGGTTCCCTAAAAGGGGTGGTGAACGGCGAGGATACGTCCGTCGGGGGTTCGCCCGAAGCGCTGCGCGAACTGGTCGGGGCCGGCGCCGACTGGGTCTGGGAGACCGACGCCGAGCTGCGCTTTTCCTGGCTTTCGGAGAACTACCAGGCCGCCACCGGCATCGATCCCGCCAGCATTCTTGGCCGTTTCCGCTTCGATTTCCTCAAGCAGATGGTGCACGGCAATAAGCACGCCGCCGCGCATCTGGAGGATCTGCAGGCGCATCGGCCGTTTCGCGACTTTGTTTATGAGTTGAAGGGCGGCCGTCCCGGCTGCCGCTGGGTTTCGATCACCGGTTCCCCGCGGTTCGACGGCGAAGGCGAATTCATCGGCTATCGCGGCATCGGCCGCAACGTCACGGCACTGGCCGGTGCGCTGGACGAACTGCGGCAGGACGAGAGCGATCCGCCGGCCGGCGAGGCTACGCAGCACCTCGCCGATCTCGAGCGGACAATGGATGCCATGCATATGGGCGTCGTGGTGCTTGACGCGAAGTTCGACACGCTCATCGTCAACAAGGCCTATCGCGAGCTCTCCAGGATCCCCGACGGCGCCGTCACGGTCGGCGCGCCGTTCAGCCTGTTGATGGAACTCAACCGCCGCAACGGCATCTACGGCGATCTCGATGGACAGCAGTGGCAGCACTACCTCGCCACCCGCATCGAGGAGATCAGCGCCGGCTCGGTTGCGCCACGCGAATTTCTCCATGCCAATGGCAGGACGATGATGTTCTCCGTGACGGCGTTGTCCGGCGGCAAGCGGCTGTTGACCTACTACGACGTCTCCGAGCTCAAGCGTCGCGACGCCGAGATCGAGAGTGCCAACGCCAAGATCACCGAGACCTTCGCCAATCTTCGCACGATGGTCGACCAGATGCCGATCGGCGTGCTCGTCCTCGATGCCGACATGCGCGCGGAGGTGATCAACCGCGCCTTCTATGATTTCTGGGAAATCGATCCCCGGCGCGCCGGCATCGGCTGCGGCTTCCGCGAACTGATGCAGGCCAGCCGCGATATGGACCCGTACGGTGCTGACGATGCGGAATGGCAGGACCACATCGCCGAGCGCGAAGCAGAAATCTCGGCCGGCCTGGTGGGCTCCAGGCAACTGCCACGCAATGACGGCCGTACGCTGATTGCCTCGCTGGCGCCGCTCGCCGGCGGCAAAAGGCTGATCTCCTATGTCGACGTCACCAACATGAAGGATCGCGAGGCTGAACTCGCCCAAGCGCTGGAGAAATCGCGGCTGGCCGAGGCGGTGATCAACGGCGTCAAGGACCCGATCTTCGTAAAGGACGACAATCTGCGTTTCGTCTTCGTCAATGAGGCGTTTTCGGCACTGTTCGGACAGAGCCCGCAAGCGATGCTGGGCAGGCCCGGCGGCGACTTCCTCAAGCAAAAGGACGCCGCGCAATTCGAAGACAGCGAACGCGCCGTGCTGGCGACCGGCACGCCCTACGAGGTCGAGGAGACTTTCGACGCCGAGGGCGCCAGCCGCTCGCGCATCGTGCGCAAGAACCGCGTCGGCATGCCCAGCGGCCGCAACTATGTCGCCGGTTTCCTGTTCGACATCTCCGACATGAAGCGCCGCGAGACCGAAGCCGAGGACGCCCGCAAGAACCTCACCACGGTGCTGGAGTCGCTGCCGGCGGCCGTCATCATCTATGACCGCGACGACAAGTTCGTCTTTGCAAACCGCAAGCTGCAGGACACGCTGCCGGAGCTGAAACCGGCATGGCAGCCCGGCCGCAGCTTCCGCGAGGCCCTGGAACTCGGACATTCGGTCGGCTATTTCCGATCGAGCGGCGATCGAGAAATCGATAGGCTCTATGAAGGCGACCCCGATGTCTGGCTCAATGCCATCCTCGCCCGCTATCGCCTGCCCAACTCGTCCTATGAGCGCCTCAATGCGGACGGCCGCTGGTATCAGGTCTACGATATGCGCACCGAGGACGGCACCTTCATCGGCGTGCGCGTCGACATCTCGGAGATCAAGAGCCGCGAAAAGGCGCTGCAGGAAAGCATGCGCCAGATCGACCTGTTCCGCCACGTCATGGACGAACTGCCGGTCGCCGCCTTCATCAAGGCGCAGGATCTGAGCATGGAATTCGTCAACAAGGCCTGGTGCGCGCTGACCGGCATCCCCAAGGAGGAAGTCATCGGCCGGACCGATCTCCAGCTTTTCGGCATCGACGACGCCGAAACCTACACCCATGACGACACCGAGGTCGTCGTCACCGGCCGCGGCCGCGAGATCGAGGAGCCCGTTACCCATCGCGACGGCACGGTGCGGCAATTGATGACGCGCAAGAGCCGGCTGGTGGCGCTCGATGGGTCGGTGCACCTTGTCGGCTCCAGCACCGACATCACCGACGTCAAGGCGCGCGAGCAGGCGCTGGAAGAGAGCATGCGCGAGAACGAGGTGTTCCGCAATCTCATCGACAACGTGCCGGTGTCGATCTACGCCAAGCGCTCCGACCTCAGGCAGTTCTACGTCAACAAGGGCTGGTGCGACCTCACCGGCCTCCGCAGGGAAGACGCGATCGGCAAGACGGACATCGAGATTTTCGGCGAAGACGGCGAAGCCTTCGTCAACAGCGATCTCGCCGTGCTGCGCACAGGCGATACACAGGAGATCGAGGAAACGGTGACGCTTGCCGACGGCAGCGTGCGCCACCAGTTCGCCCGCAAGGGCGCGATGATCGCGTCCGACGGTTCGCTCTATCTGATTGGGTCGACCACCGACATCACCGAACTGAAGCTGCGCGAGGCCGAACTGCGCGAGGCGCGCCAGCGCGCCGTGCTGGCCGACCGCGCCAAGTCGGAATTCCTGGCCAATATGAGCCACGAGATCCGCACGCCGATGAACGGCGTACTCGGCATGGCCGAGTTGCTGGCCAAATCCGACCTCGATCCCAAGCAGAAGACGTTCACCGATATCATCGTCAAGTCGGGTAACGCGCTCTTGACCATCATCAACGACATACTGGACTTCTCCAAGATCGATGCCGGACAGCTGGTGCTCGACCCTGCGCCCTTCAACCTGCCCGAAGCGATCGAGGATGTGGCGACGCTGATATCGACGCGCGCCAAGGAGAAGGACCTCGAGCTCATCGTGCGCGTCGAGCCGGGCCTGGAAAGCCTGTTCGTCGGCGATGTCGGTCGCGTCAGGCAGATCGTCACCAATCTGGTCGGCAACGCGGTGAAGTTTACCGACGAAGGCCACGTGCTGGTCGACGTGACCGGACAAAGGGGGCCGACGGGGACAAAGCTTACCGTTTCGGTCACCGACACCGGCATCGGCATTCCGCAGCAGAAATTAAAGCTCGTCTTCGAAAAATTCAGTCAGGCCGACACCTCGTCGACCAGACGCCACGAAGGCACAGGGCTCGGGCTCGCCATCACCTCGCGGCTGGTCGAGTTGATGGGCGGCGAGATCGGTGTCGAGAGCGCCGAAGGCAAGGGCTCGACCTTCTGGTTCACCGTGACATTGCCCAGGGCCGAGGAACAGACCGGACGGCGGATCATGCCGGTCGACGTGACCGGCTCACGGGTGCTGATCGTCGACGACAATGCCGTCAACCGATCGATCCTGAGCGAGCAGATGGCGTCATGGACCTTCGATTCCTGCGCCGCGGAAAGCGGACCCGAAGGGCTCAAGGTGCTGGTCGCCGCGGCTGCCTACGGCGTGCCGGTCGACTGCGTCGTGCTCGATTATCAGATGCCGGGGATGAGCGGCGCCGAAATGGCGCGCGTCGTGCGCAACACCGCAGGGCTGGCCGACACGCCGATCATCATGCTGACCTCGGTCGACCAGTCGCTCGCCAACACCAGCTATCGCGATCTCGGCATCGACGCCCAGCTGATCAAGCCGGCGCGTTCCTCGGTGCTTCTGGAAACGCTGGTCGCCACCATCCAGCGGCACCATCACAATATCACGGACGGCCGTGTGCTGCCGGCGGCAAGCAGCGGTTCCGGCGGCGGCAGGAACGAACCGTCGCCGGCAAAGCCGCCGCTCGCTGCATCGGAACGCGCCTTGCTGCAACCGCCGCCGGTTCGTGCCCGCGCCCGGGCCGCCGGGGATGAACGCCGGCTCGACATTCTCGTTGCCGAGGACAATGAGGTGAACCAGATGGTGTTCACCCAGATAATCGGCGAAACCGGCTACAGTTTCGAAATCGTCGGCAACGGCCGCAAGGCGCTCGACGCCTTCGGCCGGCTTAATCCGCGCATGATCCTGATGGACGTCTCGATGCCGGAGATGAACGGGCTCGAGGCCACCGCCGCAATTCGCCGGCTGGAAGAACATACGGGTATGCATATCCCGATCGTCGGCGTCACCGCGCATGCCTTGAAGGGCGACCGTGAGCGCTGCCTGGAAGCCGGCATGGACGACTATCTGCCCAAGCCGATCAGCCCCAGGGCGCTGCTCGAAAAGGTCGAGCGCTGGGTCGGCATATCAGGCGAAGCCCAACGAGACGCTGGATAGCAACCTGCGGCGCCGCCGGGATTCGGCCGCGCCGCAACAGCCAAGGATATGGTGCGATCGCACCATATCAAAGCTGGCGCCCAGTCAGGACAATGGTCGCAACGAAACCGCTCATTCAGTTACGGGCGGGAGCAAGCGACCGCCGACAAGAAACAGCGTCGAATCTACCCCAACGGACCTGTTTTTGGCGATGGCTCGGCCAAGATTCGCTCTGGTCACGGGCAACGCGCTCCCGTCCGGTTTTTCTTTCTCGGCATCGCGGCCTGCGGTGTGCCGGGACTTGATGCCAGCACGAATTGCGCAAGCGTCTGATTCCAGCGGCAACTTCCATTCCCACAAACCGGCTTAAAGGGTGCGGCCCACAAGACGTCTGTGCGACGTTACCGGGCTGACACGAAACTGTCATGCGACTGTAATAATCGAAGGCTATTGGCCTCAGCGGGCGCCGGTTTGAAGAGGGCGCCAAGAGACCATCTTCCGAACAGGAGCAGGCCACATGAAGAAATTCCTCGTTACGGCATCGGCCGTGGCAGTAGCGTTCGCCGCATCGTCCGGTGTCGCCGCTGCGCGTGACCAGATCCAGGTCGCCGGTTCGTCGACCGTGCTGCCTTACGCCAAGATCGTCGCCGAGCAGTTCGGCGAAACCTTCACCAACTTCAAGACCCCGGTGGTCGAGTCCGGCGGCAGCGGCGCCGGCATCAAGGAGTTCTGCAAGGGCGTCGGCGAAGACACGATCGATATCGCCAACTCCTCGCGCCCGATCAAGAAGGACGAGCTGAAGTCCTGCGCCGACGCCGGCGTCAAGGACGTCCAGGAAGTCCGCATCGGCTATGACGGCATCGTCTTTGCCACCGACATCAAGGGTCCGGACTGGGCGCTGGTTCCCGCCGACATCTACAAGGCGCTCGCCGCCAAGCTGGTGGTCGACGGCAAGCTGGTCGACAACCCGAACACCAAGTGGAACCAGGTCAATCCGAAGCTGCCCGACTGGGATATCGCCGCCTATATCCCGGGTGAGAAGCACGGCACCCGTGAAGTGTTCGAGACCAAGCTGCTCGACGCCGGCTGCGACAAGGCCGCTTTGAAGGCTGCCGGCATCGCCGACGACAAGGAAATCGGCAAGACCTGCATCGCCATCCGCAAGGACGGCAAGGCTGTCGACATCGATGGCGACTACACCGAGACGCTGGCCCGCATCGACTCCAACAAGACCGGCGTTGGCGTGTTCGGCCTCGCCTTCTACGAGAACAATGCCGACAAGCTGAAGGTCGCTACCGTGGAAGGCATCGTGCCTTCGACGCAGACCATCGCCGATGGCACGTACCCCGTGTCGCGGCCGTTGTTCTTCTACGTCAAGAAGGCGCATCTGGGCGTCGTTCCCGGCCTCAAGGAATATGTCGAGTTCTTCCTTGATGACCAGATGATCGGCCCGGAAAGCCCGCTCGCCCAGTACGGCCTGGTTTCCGCTCCCGACGCCGAACGTCAGGGCCAGCGCGACGCCTTCGCCGCCGGAAAGACGATGTAATCAACCGACCGGATCAGGGCGCGGACCAAATCCGCGCCCTGATTTCGCCGCTTGCCGCAACGGTGGCGGCGATCTGAATTTTCCCTGGGGTGGGTGATGTCGTCCTTGCTCGTACTCGCCATAGTCATCGCCATAGGCGTGGTCGCTTTTGTGATCGGCCGCCAGCGCGCCGCGGCGCAGGATACCGGCATGGTCAAGCCGCATTCGCGCGCGCATTATCATGGCTGGTGGGCCTTTCTGCTCGCGGTCCTGCCTGCCGTCCTTTTGCTCGCCGTCTGGGATATCGGCTCTTCCTTCTATCTCGACCGGCATATCCATGCCGCTTTGCCCGAGCGCACCGCCGACACAAAGGTGGCCAGCGAAGCGCTCGACGCCAGCCTGGTGAAGAGCCTGGCCAAGGGCCTGCGCCGGCTCGATGGCGATACCGCACTTCCCGCTACTTTCGCCGAATTGCAGCCGCTGCTCGCCGCCAAGGGCGTGGCACTGGCCAGCGACACCCAGGACTATATGATCCCGATCGCGGTCGAGGCGAACCAGGTCCAGGACCGGCTCGGCCTGTTCAGCGCCGTGCTGACCTTCGCGCTGTCGGTCGCCGGCGCCTTCTATGCGCTGAGGCAGATCGCGCCGCGCGCCAGGGCGCGCAACAATGTCGAGAAGCTGATGCTGTGGGGGCTGCTTGCGGCCTCGACCATCGCCATCCTGACCACGGTCGGCATCGTGCTGTCGATGCTGTTCCAGACCATCACCTTCTTCGAGAGCGTGTCGCCGATGAGCTTCTTCTTCGGCACGGTGTGGGATCCGCGTTTCGCCGCCGCCGGTTCCGGCGGCAGCCAGGGTCAGTTCGGCCTGATCCCGCTTCTTGCCGGCACGCTCTACATCGCCGCCGTCGCCCTTCTGGTGGCAGTGCCGGTCGGGCTGATGTCGGCGGTCTACATGTCCGAATATGCCTCGCGCGGTGTGCGCTCGGTGGTCAAGCCGGCGTTGGAACTGCTGGCCGGCATTCCGACCATCGTCTACGGCATCTTCGCCGTTGTCACGCTCGGACCGTTCTTGCGCGACCTGTCGGCGGCACTCACCGGGGGCTCGCCCTTCATCCAGGGCCAGAGCATCTTCACCGCCGGTCTGGTGATGGGCGTCATGCTGATCCCGGTCGTGTCCTCTTTGTCCGACGACATCATCACCGCGGTGCCGCGCGCAATGCGTGACGGCTCGCTCGGCCTCGGCGCCACC
This sequence comes from Mesorhizobium sp. C372A, assembly GCF_030323245.1. Classification (NCBI taxonomy): domain Bacteria; kingdom Pseudomonadati; phylum Pseudomonadota; class Alphaproteobacteria; order Hyphomicrobiales; family Phyllobacteriaceae; genus Mesorhizobium; species Mesorhizobium sp. C372A. Next base: position 2,244,766 of record NZ_CP100475.1, read on the forward strand.
CGCTCCGAGACGATCAAGCGGGTGATCCTGCCGGCGGCACTGCCCGGCATCGTCGGCGCCATCCTGTTGACGGCGTCGCGCGCCATCGGCGAGACGATGATCGTCGTGCTGGCGGCGGGCGTCGCCGCCAATCTGACGGCCAATCCGTTCGAGGCGATGACGACCATCACCGTCAAGATCGTCAACCAGCTGACCGGCGACCTCGAGTTCAACTCGCCGCAGACGCTGGTCGCCTTCGCGCTCGGCCTGACGCTGTTCGCGCTGACGCTGGTGATGAACATCGTCGCCCTCTACATCGTGCGCAAGTACCGGGAGCAGTACGAATGACCGACATCCCCCTGGACACGATGGCGGGCGCCGTCGCGCGACCGCGCCGCGACATCGGGCTGAAGGCGCGCTACGCCGCCGAACGCCGGTTCCGCATCTATGGCGTGATTGCGATCTCGGTGGGCCTGGCGTTCCTGGCCATCATGTTGATCACCATCGTCTCGAAAGGCTACACCGCCTTCTGGCAGACGACGGTGACGCTGCCGGTCACCTTCGACGAGAAGGTGATCGATCCCTCCGGCAAGCGCGCGACCGACCCTACCGTGCTGATCAAGGCGAACTATCCCAAGCTCGCCGAAAACGCGCTGGTGGCCAAGCTCGGCATCGATCCGGCCAACAAGCCGATGATGCTGAAGCTCAAGGGCTTCCTGTCGGAAGGCGCCCGCGTCCAGCTGCGCGACATCGTCTCCGCCGATCCGTCGGTGATCGGCACGACGCGTGACGTCGACATCCTGGCCGCCGCCAATCTCGACTCGGCCTTCAAGGGCCAGATCGACCTCGGCGTCGATGAAGCGCGCCGCAAGGTGTCCGACCAGCAGATCGACTGGATGAACAAGCTCAAAGCCGAAGGCGCGATGGCCGAGCATTTCAACACCGGCCTGTTCAGCTATGGCGCCTCCAGCCGGCCCGAGACGTCGGGCATGGGCGTGGCCATCATCGGTTCGTTCTACATGATGGTGATCGTGCTTTTGCTGGCGCTGCCGATCGGCGTCGCCGCCTCGATCTATCTCGAGGAGTTCGCCAAGAAGAACCGCTTTACGGACCTGATCGAAGTCAACATCAACAATCTCGCGGCGGTGCCGTCGATCGTCTTCGGTCTGCTTGGCCTTGCCGTGTTCATCAACTTCCTCGGCATGCCGCGCTCGGCTTCCTTCGTCGGCGGCCTGGTGCTGACCTTGATGACGCTGCCGACCATCATCATCGCGACGCGCGCCGCCCTTGCCGCGGTGCCGCCGTCGATCCGCTCGGCAGCGCTCGGGCTCGGCGCCTCCAAGATGCAGATGGTGTTCCACCACATCCTGCCGCTTGCCGCCCCAGGCATCCTTACCGGCACCATCATCGGCCTGGCGCGTGCGCTCGGCGAGACAGCACCGCTGCTCTTGATCGGCATGGTCGCTTTCGTCGCCGATTATCCGACGACGCCTTTCGATCCGGCGACCGCGCTGCCGGTGCAGATCTATATGTGGGCAAACGAGGCTGAGCGCGCTTTTGTCGAGCGCATGTCCGGCGCCATCATCATCCTGCTCGTCTTCCTCATGGCCATGAACATCACCGCGATCGTGCTCCGGCGCCGCTTCGAGCGGCGCTGGTAGAAAAAAGGCAATTTGGTATGAACATCATGACCGAACAGTCCCTTGAGAATGCAGTGGGCGACAAAATGAACGCCAAGTCGAACGAAGTCATCAAGATGCGCGGCGACAAGGTCGGCGTCTTCTACGGCGAGAAGCAGGCGTTGTTCGACGTCAATCTCGACGTCCGCCAGAACCAGGTGACGGCGCTGATCGGCCCGTCCGGCTGCGGCAAGTCGACCTTCCTGCGCTGCCTCAACCGCATGAACGACACCATCGATTCGGCGCGGGTGACCGGCAAGATCACGCTCGATGAAGACGACATCTACGACAAGAACATCGATGTCGTCGAACTGCGCGCCCGCGTCGGCATGGTGTTCCAGAAACCCAACCCGTTCCCGAAGTCGATCTACGAGAACGTCGCCTACGGCCCGCGCATCCATGGGCTGGCCAAGCGCAAGTCCGACATGGACCAGATCGTCGAGCAGAGCCTGAAGAAGGCTGCGATCTGGAACGAGGTCAAGGACCGCCTGCAGGAGCCCGGCACCGGCCTGTCCGGCGGCCAGCAGCAGCGCCTGTGCATCGCGCGCGCCATCGCCGTGTCGCCGGAGGTGATCCTGATGGACGAGCCCTGCTCGGCGCTCGATCCGATCGCCACCGCCCGTGTCGAGGAGCTGATCGACGAACTGCGCCAGAACTACACGATCGTCATCGTCACCCACTCGATGCAGCAGGCGGCGCGCGTCTCGCAGCGCACGGCGATGTTCCATCTCGGCTATCTCGTCGAGGAGGGCGTCACCGACAAGATGTTCACCAACCCCGACGACAAGCGCACCCAGGACTACATTACCGGCCGCTTCGGCTGAGCCGTCCGGCGGGTGAATTTTTAGGCACGAGGACCAAGATCATGGGTGAACATACCGTCGCCTCCTTCGATGAAGAGCTCGGGCAGATCAGCAAGCTGATCCGCGACATGGGCGATCTGGCAGGCTCGATGGTCAGCGGCTCGACCAGGGCGCTGCTCAATTCGGACAATGCGCTGGCACAGCGTGTCGTTTCCGACGACGCCATCATGGATGCGCGCCAGCGCGAACTGGACGACCGCGCCATCACGCTGATCGCCAAGCGCCAGCCGATGGCCAACGATCTGCGCGCCGTGGTCGGCTCGATCCGCATGGCGGGCGACCTCGAGCGCATCGGCGACCTCGCCAAGAACATCGCCAAACGCGTCGGCACCGTGGGCTTGAGCGTCACGCCGCGCGACCTCTCGCACTCCATCGATGCCATGGCGCAGCTGGTGCTGATCCAGGTGCAAGGCGTCGTCGAGGAATATGCCGCCACCGATGCGGCAGCGCTTGCAAAACTCAGGAATGACGACGAGCGCATCGACGTCAAATACACGTCCGTGTTTCGTGAGCTCTTGACCTACATGATGGAAGACCCTCGCAACATCACCGCCTGCACGCATCTCTTGTTCTGCGCCAAGAATCTTGAGCGCATCGGCGATCATGTCACCAACATCGCCGAAAATGCGTATTATGTGCTGACCGGCCAGCAATTGCCCGCCAATCGTCCGAAGCAGGACGAGACGGCGATGGCCACGCCGGCCTGATGAGGGTGAACTGCCTATGATCGCGCCACGCATCATGGTCGTGGAGGACGAGGAGCCGCTGGGCGTGCTCCTCCGCTACAACCTCGAATCCGAAGGCTATCAGGTCGAGGTGGTGACACGCGGCGACGAGGCCGAGATCCGCCTGCAGGAAAACGTGCCCGATCTCCTGGTGCTCGACTGGATGGTGCCCGCTGTTTCCGGCATCGAGCTCTGCCGGCGGCTTAGAGTGCGGCCCGAAACCGAGCGGCTGCCGATCATCATGCTGACCGCGCGCGGTGAGGAAAGCGATCGCGTGCGCGGCCTGTCCACCGGTGCCGACGACTATCTGGTCAAGCCATTCTCGACGCCGGAGTTCATGGCGCGCGTGAAGGCGCTGCTGCGCCGGGCCAAGCCGGAAGTGCTGTCCAGCGTGCTCAAGGTCGGCGACATCGTGCTCGACCGCGAGTCGCACCGTGTCTACCGCAAGAAGAGCGAGATCAGGCTGGGACCGACCGAGTTCCGGCTGCTCGAATTCATGATGCGCCATCCCGGCCGCGTGTTCTCGCGCAGCCAACTGCTCGACAATGTCTGGGGCGAGACGATCTATATCGACGAGCGAACCGTCGACGTCCATGTCGGGCGCTTACGCAAAGCGGTCAACAACGGCCGCATGCCGGATGTCATCCGTACCATTCGCGGCGCCGGCTACGCGATCAGGGAAGACTAGGATGCTGCGCGTCGCGCCGTTGCCGGCCATTCAGGCGACATGCTTGCCGGATTTGGCCTGAATGCCCGGCGCGAAAATCTCCTGATCGACGAAGCCGAGCGCGCGCATGGCACAGCCTTCGCGGATCAGCGGCAGCTCGTTGGGCTCGGTGTCGAAGGAGATCGATTTCGAGTGCTGGCCGCCGGCGGTCTGGGCGATCGCTTCGCGCAATGCCGGTTCGATCAAGTCGAAGGCGGCGGCGCTGACGCCGACCATGGCGACGGGTGCCGGATCGATCAGTGCAAACAGGCTGCCGAGGCCGAAGCCGAGCGCCTCACCGGCCTTGCGATAGGCTTCGCGCTCCGGGCCATCGGTTTCGCGGGCGCGCGCGGCGAGTGCGCGCATATCAGCGTCGCCGATATCGACCGGCTCGGCATCTTCGCTCATCATTTTGGCGCTGCGCCAGATGGCGTAGTTTCCGGCATAGGCCTCGACGCAGCCGCGCCGCCCGCAGCGGCAGAGCGCGCCGCCCGGACGGTGGATCATGTGGCCGAACTCGCCGCCCGAGGAATGGGTGCCGGTGAACAGTTCGCCTTTCAGCACCAGCCCCATGCCGATGCCGTGCGACAAGAGGATCGCGATGAAATTGTCGCGGTAGCGCTCGGGCTGGCGCCATTGCAGGGCCACCGCCATCATATTGCAGTCGTTCTCCATGGTGGCAGGAATGCCGAATTCCGCTTCCAACATGTCGGCGAAGGCAATGTCGGTCAGTGGCGTGATTGGCGACCACAGCATGGCCCGCGCCTGCGAATCGGTGATGCCCTGGATGCCCATGGCAATGCGGGCGATGCTCTGGACATCGAGGTCCGGGTCCGCGAGACGCCGCCCGACGATTGCTACGCATTCGCCGATCAGCTCGTCGCGCGGCATGGTCAGCGTGTCGAGCCGGCGCTGTTCTTCCGCGACCACCTGGCCGGCATAGTCGATGACGGTGACGGAGAGGAAGTTCAGCGACAGCACCACGGTCATGACCGCCGCCGCTTCCGGGTTGAGGCCAAGGCCGACCTGCGGCCGGCCGCGTTTCAGCGAGCCGGTCTCGCCAGGCTTGCCTTCAATCAGGATGCCTTCTTGAATTAGATCAGACGAGATTGCCGATATCGTCGAATGGCTGAGGCCGGTGGTCGCCGCAATCTCGGTCCGCGACGGCTGGCCGGCCCGGCGCACGGCCGAAATCACCATCGCACGGTTGCGACGGCGCAGATCGTCGTGGCGGATCCCAACCGACATTTGTTTTCCTCCCGGCCTCCTCGCGCCTCATGATAGTGAAGGCGTTCGACGGCACCAGCCAAATATTGGCAGACGCCGGCAGCCCTGTCATTGTTTATTGCGGAGCTCGAAAAAATTCGGCAACGCCATCAGAATCCATCATAATCGATGTTGACAGTGCCTTATCATTGAACCAGTATTTTTTCGAGGCTCGAAAAAATGGAGCCTCTTTGTGCAGGCCTTCGGGCCGGTTTTGTCGCGCCGTGGGCGGCGCAGGGAGGGTTATAATGAACAGATTTGCAGCCGCCATGCTGGCGGGTGTCGCCATGTCGCTGGCGCTGATGTCGGTCGCGCAGGCGAAGGACAAGGTCATCGGCGTGTCGTGGTCGAACTTCCAGGAAGAGCGCTGGAAGACCGACGAGGCGGCGATGAAAACGGCGATCGAAGCCGCCGGCGACAAGTACATTTCGGCCGACGCGCAGTCCAATCCCGGCAAGCAGCTGACCGACGTCGAAAGCCTGATCTCGCAGGGCGCCAACTCGCTGATCATCCTGGCGCAGGACGCCTCGGCCATCGGCCCGGCGGTGCAGAAGGCGCTGGACGAAGGCATTCCGGTCGTCGGCTATGATCGCCTGATCGAGAACAAGGACGTCTTCTACCTGACCTTCGACAACAAGGAAGTCGGCCGCATGCAGGCCCGCGAAGTGTTCAAGGCGAAGCCCGAAGGCAACTATGTCTTCATCAAGGGCTCGGGCTCGGATCCGAATGCCGATTTCCTGTTCTCGGGCTCGATGGAAGTGCTCAAGGAAGCCATCGACTCGGGCAAGATCAAGAATGTCGGCGAGGCCTATACCGATGGCTGGCTGCCGGCCAACGCCCAGAAGAACATGGAACAGTTCCTGACCGCCAATGACAACAAGGTCGATGCCGTGGTTGCGGCCAATGACGGCACCGCCGGCGGCGTTGTCGCCGCGCTGACGGCGCAGGGCCTTGCCGGAACGGTTCCGGTCTCGGGCCAGGACGGCGACCATGCCGCCCTGAACCGCATCGCGCTCGGCACGCAGACGGTGTCGGTGTGGAAAGACGCGCGCGAACTCGGCAAGAACGCCGCCGAGATCGCCTCGCAGCTTGCCGATGGCAAGAAGACGGGCGACATTGCCGGCGCCAAGGACTTCACCACGCCTGGCGGCAACACCGTCAAGTCGCTGTTCCTGACCCCCGTCGCGATCACCAAGGACAACCTCAACGTCGTCATCGACGCCGGCTGGATCAAGAAGGACGAAGTCTGCACAGGCGTCGCCGCCGGCAGCGTCGCGGCTTGCAACTGATCTCGACGACTTGAAGAAATGAGGCGCCGCGGCTGTCAAGCCGCGGCGTTTTCTCTACGAGAATTGTGTGTTTCCGCCATCGGCGGCAAACTTCTAGGCTGTGGTCCGGCATCCGCGCCAGACGGCAAGCCGCTGGAGGACATCATGACCGACACGACCTCAAATCCGCAGGCCGATACGGCACGAGCGTCTGAACTCGGCGCGGTCGCCCGGTTCCTGAAAGCGACCGAACTCGACACGCGTATGCTCGGCATGGTCGGCGCGCTGCTGGTCATCTGGGTCGGCATACATATCCTGTCGGGCGGGCTTTTTCTGACGCCGCGCAATCTTTGGAACCTGTCGGTGCAGACGTCCTCGGTCGCGATCATGGCGACCGGCATGGTATTGGTCATCGTGATGCGCAACATCGACCTTTCGGTGGGCTCCGTCGAAGGCGTGATCGGCATGATCATGGGCGTGGCACAGGCCGAATTCCTGATTCGCGTCATCGGCTTCCAGCTTGGAAACCCCTGGCTCTGGATCGTCGCGCTTGCCGCCGGCGTGGTGCTTGGTCTGCTGATCGGCGCGTTCCAGGGCTTCATCATCGCCTATATGCAGGTTCCGGCCTTCATCGTGACGCTTGGTGGCCTGCTGGTCTGGCGTGGCATGGCATGGCTCATCACCAGCGGGCGCACGGTCGCGCCACTCGACGCCACCTTCCAGCTGATGGGCGGCGGACCACGCGGCTCGATTGGCGCCGCTGCCAGCTGGATGGTCGGCATCGTCGCCTGCGCGGCGGTCGCCTTCGCGCTGCTCAACGGTCGCTCGCAGCGCAAGCGCTTCAGCTTTCCACTGCGCCCCGTCTGGGCCGAGACCCTGCTTGGCGTGGTCGCTTGCGCGGCCATTCTCGGCGCCGTGTGGATCGCCAATTCCTATCCATGGCCGATCGGCGTCGTGCGCCAGTACGCACAGCAGAACGGCATCACCGTTCCCGAAGGCGGGCTGTTCATCGCGCATGGCATCGCCATACCGGTGCTGATGGCGGTGACTGTCGGCATCATCATGACGTTTATCACCAAGCGCACGCGTTTCGGCCGCTATGTCTTCGCCATCGGCGGCAATCCGGAGGCAGCGGAACTCGCCGGCATCAACACGCGCTGGGTGACCATGAAGGTGTTCATGATCATGGGTGTGCTGGCTGCAATCAGCGCGGCGATCTCGTCTGCCCGTCTCAATGCGTCGACCAACGCGCTGGGCACACTGGACGAGCTTTTGGTGATCGCGGCCGCTGTCATCGGCGGCACGTCGCTCGCGGGCGGCGCCGGAACGGTGATGGGGGCCATGCTCGGCGCGCTTCTGATGCAGTCGCTGCAATCCGGCATGGTGCTGCTCGGCATCGACTCGCCGCTCCAGAGCATTGTCGTTGGCGCCGTCCTGGTTATCGCCGTCTGGCTCGACACCGTCTATCGCAAGCGCGTCTAGGGAGGAACGATTATGGAAAAAACTGCTCCCACCGGTACGCCACTGATCGACATGCGCAACATCTCGATCGCGTTCGGTGGCATTCGCGCCGTCGACGATGCGTCCATCGATCTTTTCCCGGGCGAAGTGGTGGCGCTGCTTGGCCACAACGGCGCCGGTAAGTCGACGCTGATCAAGATCCTGTCGGGCGCCTACAAGCGCGATGCCGGCCAGATCTTGGTCAACGGCCAGGAGGCCTCGATCTCCAATCCGCGCGACGCCAAGAAATACGGCATCGAAACGATCTACCAGACGCTTGCGCTGGCCGACAATGTCGACGCTGCCGCCAACCTCTTCCTCGGCCGCGAACTGATGACCGCGTGGGGGACACTCGACGATGTCGCCATGGAGGCCGAGGCGCGCAAGGTGATGGGCCGGCTCAATCCGCGCTTCCAGCGCTTCAAGGAGCCCGTGATCAAGCTATCGGGCGGCCAGCGCCAGTCGGTGGCGATCGCACGCGCCATCCTGTTCAACGCCCGCATCCTGATCATGGACGAACCGACGGCCGCGCTTGGGCCGCAGGAGACGGCGCAGGTCGGCGAACTGGTAAAGCAGCTCAAGGCCGAGGGCATCGGCATTTTCCTGATCAGCCACGACATTCACGACGTGTTCGAGCTTGCCGACCGGGTCTGCGTAATGAAGAACGGCCAGGTCGTCGGCACCGCGCTCACCACCGATGTGACGCAGGACGAAGTGCTCGGCATGATCATCTTGGGAAAGTGTCCGCCCGGCGCCATTCCCGGTCCGGGTGCGCTGAAGATCGCGGCCTGAGACCACGATATCATCGGCTCTCATCTTCACCGATGTTCGACCGATAAGCCGGCTAAATATACGTGATATGCCAGCCGTCATTATGGCTTGGCCGCGCCATTGTCTTGCCGCGGCGAGTTGCCCATAAAGGTTCCCGAACCGTCCATGGGCCTGCGTTGAAGAAGTTTTTCCCGATCCTTGCCATCATTGCCGTTGCACTGATCAGCCTTACGATGGCGGGCTTCGCCTATTTCGCCACCCAGGAAGCGGCGCGCATCAAGTTCGAGGCGACGGCCGACGACGCGCTCAACCGCATCGAAAGCCGTATCGATCTGCATCTGTCACTGCTGCGCTCGACGCAGGCGCTGTTCGACGCCCGCAATGGCGAGATTTCAGGTAGCGAATTCAAGGCCTTCTTCAGCGCCCTCGATGTTGATAACAATTTCGCCGGCCTGCGCGGCATCGGCTATCTCAGGCTGGCCAAGACCGGTGACGAAGCGGCGGTCGAGCGCGACATGTTGCGCGACCGCGGCGCCGCCCACACGGTCTATCCGGACACGACACAGCCATGGCGCACGCCCGTCGTGCTGTTCGAGCCGCTCGACCCTGCCAACGAATCCACCATCGGCTACGACATGTTCACCGAGCCGGTGCGGCGCGAGGCGATCGAAAAAGCGCTGGCCGATGACGCACAGCACGCAAGCGGTCTGGTCCAACTCGGCCAGGACACGGGCGCGGCGCAGACCTTTACCGGTTTCCTGGTCTTCGTCAGGCTCAATGTCGAAACCGCGCCGGATGGTATCAACGCGTCCAGATCATCGACATCAGGCCTTCTCTACGCGGCCTTCCGCGCCCGCGACCTGTTCCAGACCGCGCTCAGCCGCACGCCTTTGCTGCCGGTCAACACCGCGGTCTATGACGGCACGGCCGACGCCGACAATCTTCTGTTCCAGTCGGAAACGCCGCCGGTTGCGAGCTTTGGCGACAGGCTGTTGGTGACGCGCAAGATCATCGTCGCCGGTCGGCCGTGGACGGTGCTGTTTCGGCCGACAAGTGCATTTTCGCAACCGTCCTCGCGCGCCATTCCGGTCATGCTCGGGCTGTTCGGCCTGCTTCTGGCCGGCGCCATAGCGTTGGTGGCCCGCTACCAGGAGCGCGCCTACGACGCCAAGTCGCTGCTGCATGAAACGACGGAAAAAAGCCTGCTCGAAAAGGATTTGATGCTGCAGGAGATGAAGCATCGAATCAAGAATTCGATCACGCGGGTGCTGGCGATTGCGCGCCAGACGGCGGCGCAAGCAACCGACGTGCAGGAGTTCTCAACTTCCTTCTCGGCCCGCCTCCAGGCAATGGCGGCTTCCCAGGATATGCTGACGCGTTCGCGCTGGCAGAAGGCCGATCTTGGCGACCTGCTGCGCATCGAGCTCGGCCAGGTGTTCGGCAAGGAGCTTCCGGAAGGGATATTGTCAGGGCCTCAGGTGCTTCTCGACGAGAGGACGACGCAGGCGCTTGGCCTGACCTTTCACGAGCTGGCGACGAATGCGCTGAAATATGGCGAGGCCGGCAATTCCGTGGGTGCGCTGAAGGTCAACTGGTCGTTCGAGGGGCGCGGGTCTGAGCGGATGCTGGTTCTGAACTGGCGCGAGGCCGGGCAGAAGGAACTCGAAGCGCCGGCGAAGACCGGCTTCGGCACCAAGCTGATCGACCTCAATGTCACGCAGGAATTGCGCGGCACGATTGCCCGAGATTTTCGCGTCGATGGGCTTACGGTGGAAATCAGGATCCCGCCGCCTCATGCAGGCAAACAAACGGAGACCGGCTGACCGGTCTCCGTCGCGATTGTCTGACGCTTTTGAAGCGAATCAGCAGCGAGCGGTGTAGAGCCGGCCGCGATTGTCGCGATACTGGCAATAGCCGTTGCGCAGGTTGCGCACCAGCAGGCCGGAACCGGCGCCAACGGCTGCGCCGATCAGCGCACCCTTGCCGCCGCCGATCAGTCCGCCGGCCAAAGCACCGACACCGGCGCCGACACCGACATCCTGCTCGGTCGTGCTGCAGCCGCTGACGGCGACCACCGCAACCATGGCAATAATCAATTTCCGCATAGAATCTCTCCTCACTTTTGTCCTCACTTTAGTAAGCTCCAGCCGCTATTTAGCACGAAACAGCAGCCTTTGCCCGCTCGATCTTATTGTTGGCTAAGAGAGTCTTTTTCGCGGCGCGTGGCGTTCGACGCGACCACGACACTGGAAATCTGCAAAGACGCGTCGAGGGTGCCGTCCGGGCGCACGTTCCAGACGATCTGGTCGTAATCATCTTCCAGCGCGGGGTCGACCGTAAGACATTTGGCAACGACGTGCTCGGCCTGACCCTGCACGTCGCCGGCAGCGAATGGACGTTCTGCCGTGCATGCTTCGGCGGTTTCGAAAACACTGACCGGCACCGGCAGTTCACGGCATTCGGTCATGTTGTTCGAACAGCCAATTACCAAAAGCAAAGCGGCGATGTGTTCCACGGCGACACGTCCTCTCGCCATAAGAACGGTCCACAGCCGTCAAAGTTCCTGTGCCGAAAGGGCGTTAATAATTGGTCGGCTACGAGCTGGACAGTTTCTGAGCCAGGCTGCTTGGGAGCAGCGTGAACCTGAGCATCTGGCTCAGACCCATTGCGACGCCACGATCAGCACAACAGCGGCGACGAGCGCGACAGCGGCGACGCGAAGCAAGGGATGCCAGGCGTGCTGCAAAGGCGAGGCTGAAGCGTCAGGATCCTGAAAGCCGCTCATCGACACCCGGGCGGCCTGCTCCAGCCTGTTCATATCGGCAACCGTCATGATCATTCCTCCCATACTCGCGTTGCAGGCTGCGGCCGAAACATCGGTTGAATCGGTCAAGATCCAGCAATCTCTGGGAACCACAGCATCGGATTTTATGGTGAACAGCCGGTTAAGGAATCCCGCCGCTCATTCGGTTTCGAAATTGCCGTGCGGAACGACGAGGCGATATTCGAGGCGGTCACTGGTGATCTCCAGCGTCGCCGTGCCGTTCAGCGATGCCGGCACGACACGTTCGAGGGCAACGCTGCCGAAGCGTTTCTCGGTGCGCCTGTTATCATTGGCGACAATGGCCTCGACCCAGGTCAGCGACAAAGCCGGCTTGTCTGCGGCCTCTGCGACGTTCGACAGATCGGCGGTTACCTCGACAAAGCCGTCCGGCCGCGCCAGGGCGCCGTAGCTGAATGAATTGACGGCGAGTTCGTGCATTGCCAGTCCAATATGAATGGCTGCGTTGGGATTGAGGTAGGGGTTGACGCCATTGAAGCGCAGGCTCTGCGCGGGATCGGCGCCGTAGCGAACGACCTGGCCGCGGATAAGCTCGCGAAGTGCTGCACCCCGCCAGTTCGACGACGTTACCAGATCCTGGGAGGAAGCCAGTGACTGCAGGCGGCCGCGAAAGCGCTTCAGGAAATCGTCGGGTGTCTCGGAATAGCGGCCGGTCTGGGTGGCAATACTCTGGATGATGGCCAACAGGTTCTTGGAGCGGTGGCTGACTTCGCGCAACAGCGTCTTCAGCGTCTGTTCGCGGCGTTTCTGCTCGGTGGTTTCCACCATCGTGGTGACGACGCCCTGCACGTCGCCGCGATTGCCCCGATCGGCATCGACCCATACCTGGAACCAGCGCATGCCATCACCGGTGGGAACACTCAGTTCAAGGCGTTCCGGATTGCCGGAAGCGATCACATTGCTTTTGGCGGCGGCGATTTGCTCAGCTTGCGCCGGTGGCAACGCGCCGTTGCTGTCGGCTGTGTCGGAAACCCACGGCGCACGCATGTTGCGGGCCCATACAGTCTTCAATTCACGATCCTGATAGAGGACGGAAATGCCGGCATTGTGCAAAGCGTGAAGCAAGGCCCGGCCAAGCTGCATTCCGCTTTCAGCCGGGTGCAGTGCGATCACCTCGTCGCCCTGTCCGCTCTCGCCTCCGCCAATGGAACGCATCAATCACCTGTCCACCTGATCAGGACCGAACGATTCACTTGGACTCAGTTCCTGAGTAGGTCCCCAGAAAAGGTCCGCCGGACGATGTCCCGTTGGAGGACATCGCCCGGCGGTGGCTGGAAACCGTTTGAGGGGTGCGGCTTCCAGTGTTCGCCCGCTCCTACGATGCCCGTCTGAACAGGCCGGCCAGAAGCGAGATGACGAGGAAGGCGAGAAAGATGAAGAACAATATTTGCGCGATACCGGCCGAGGTACCGGCGATGCCGCCGAAACCAAGCGCGCCGGCGATGATCGCCACGACGAGAAATACGAGCGCCCAGTAGAGCATGATCTGTCTCCTTCCGATACTGAATCAAGAACGTGAGTGATTGCTGTTTGTTCCACCATTTGCCGAAAAAGAAGGTCTTTGGAAGAGGCCCGGATGCGAAATGATTCACGCGCGTGCGCCCCATACGGAGCGACGGGCAGCCGCCGATCGCCGGGCTAGGCGATCGCCAGTGCCGGCAACGCTGCGAGGCGGCGAAAAGTTGGAGATTGAAGGCCCTACTTCACGCGGCGGCCTTGGCCTGCCGGTCGAAGAACAGCGCTTGGCTGATCAGCGCCTTGACCATGTCGGGATTGAACGGCTTGGTGACGAGGAAGGCCGGTTCAGGCCGCTCGCCGGTCAGCAGACGTTCGGGGAAGGCGGTGATGAAGATTACCGGCACCGAAGTCGACGACAGGATTTCGTTGACCGCATCGATACCCGAGCTGCCATCGGCAAGCTGAATGTCGGCCAGCACCATCTTCGGCCTTGTCTTGCCGAACATCGCCACCGCCTCGGTATGGGTGCGCGCGGTTCCGACCACGTGGTGGCCGAGGCTCTCGACCATTTCCTCGATGTCCATGGCGATCAGCGGCTCGTCCTCGATGATCAGCACATCGGTCGCCACCTGGCGAGAGATCTCGTTGCTCGCCTGGGCAAGCAGTTCGGAGAATTCCTTGGCGTCGACATCGAGAATTTCAGCTGCCTCGTCTTCACCGAAGCCTTCGACCGCGACCAGCAGGAAAGCCTGGCGTGGCCGTGGCGCAATGGCGTTCAGATTGGCGGCGGCGCGCTGCTCCCATGCCGATTGTGCCTGCTCCTGCGGAACGCGGATGGCAATGGAGGTGAACAGTTTGGCGAATACCTTGTAGAGCGCGATGCGGTCGCTTGACGCTTGCGGGAAGATGTCGACGTCGGCGATGATGGCTTCGAGCATCGCGGCGACCAGCGCATCGCCACTCTCCTGCGATCCGGATACGGCGCGTGAAAAGCGGCGCAGGAACGGCAGGTGCGGAGCGATGGTTGCGGAAAGGCTCATGGTAGACGTCTCCCTCAGATGACGCGATTGCATAGATTGCAGGTCAAGCTGATTGCAAGCCCCAACACCCAAACGCGGGTTTTGCGAAAAAGTTCCGAGACTTGTGGAACGAAACCGTACGGGCGACGTTTGTGGTGCGATGGGCAACCAGACGAGGGGGCCGCTTTGCGTTGTGTAATGGGGCGGCTCGGGGCGCTGGATTTAAGGGCGAAATGAAGGACATGAATAAAGAAACGCTGGCTGGCGCCGCTGACAGGCGCCGGGCCAATTCCGGCGACCCGCTCGGGGCGAATTCGGAAATCGGCCGCAAACTCAAACAATATTATGACGAGCTGGTCTCGGACAATGTGCCGGATCGCTTTGCCCAGTTGCTCAGCCAATTGGAAAAGGCCGAACCTGCACAGAAGAAGGACTGAGGCATGGCAGCTGTCTCACAAGGGTTCAAGACCGACCTGCTCGGCTCGATCCCGAGCCTGCGGGCCTTTGCCGTGTCGCTGACGCAGAATGCCGACAAGGCCGACGATCTGGTGCAGGAGACGCTGGTCAAGGCTTGGGACAAGCATGAGAGCTTTCAGCCCGGCACCAATCTCAAGGCATGGCTGTTCACCATCCTGCGCAACGAGTTCTATTCCCAGATGCGCAAGCGCGGCCGCGAGGTGCAGGACAGCGACGGCATCATGACGGCCAGGCTTGCCGTTCATCCGGCTCAGCACGGCCAGCTTGACCTCAAGGATTTCCGCGGCGCGCTCGAGCAACTCCCCGAGGACCAGCGCGAAGCCATCATCCTCATCGGCGCTTCAGGCTTTTCCTATGAAGAGGCCGCCGAAATCTGCGGCTGTGCGGTCGGAACGATCAAGAGCCGGGTCAGCCGGGCCCGCACGCGGTTGCAGGAGATCCTCAAAATCTCCGGCGAAGACGAATACGGGCCGGACGCGATCTCGTCCCAGGTGACGGGTTCAAACGCTGCCTGACGGCGGAGGCCCCGTTTGCGGGCCTGGGCTCTCTACACATACGCATCGAAGATATCTCAGACTGGCGCGCGGCCGCAGGCCGCCGCCAGAGCCTCGACGAGATCGGTCCCCGAATAAGGCTTGGTGACCAGGCGGATGCCGGGAAAAGACCCTTTGATCTCATCGGGGTCCGAATAGCCGGAGGCAAAGACAAACGGCAGGCCCGATTGGCGCAGCCGCGCGGCGAAGTCGAGTGTGGACGTTCCGCCCAGCATGAGGTCCACGATAGCGGCGTCGAACTCGCCAACGACCTTCTGCTCATCGATCTCGGCCAGAGCGCGGGCAATCACTACGTCGCTCGCGCCATGGTCGCGGCAAAGCTGCTCGACATCCATGGCGATCAGGAATTCATCCTCCAAGACAAGAATTCGCAATCCCTCAAGCAATGGCGGCACTTGGCAATCTCTCCTCAATTCTTGCAGCATCGGGTACAGTGACTCCAGTCAACCGCATCGCGGACCTTGGGGGGATCGGTCAGGCCTTAATCCGAAAAGTTCGCCCACCGGCTCTACTCCACAAGCGAGCTTCGAATTCGCCTCAATGGAGTGTAGCGAGTCATGATCGCTATTTGCCATCCTGTCATTTAAAAAAGACATGCCATCGGCAGCGGAACCGCGGCCTTGCAAAGGCGTAGCACTCAGTCTCTGGCAAGAGACTTTCGAAAGAGGGATCGAAATGTCTGGCCAGAATGGTCGTTCGTTTTCCAGCCGTCAGTACCCATGCGAGATCTGCCCGCTTCGGCCATTGCCGGTGTTCCGGGAATTCGAGAAGCAGGAGCTTGCCTATGTCAGCATGTTCAAGAAGGGCGAACTGGCCGTCGACAAGGGCGCCACAGTGCTGGTCGAAGGCAGCCAAAGTGCTCATCTCTACACCGTGCTTTCGGGCTGGGCCTTCCGCTACAAACTATTGTCGGACGGCAGGCGCCAGATCCTGAACTACTCCATGCCCGGCGATCTTATCGGGCTGCAGGGCAGCCTGATGGGCGAAATGCAGCACTCGGTCGAGGCGCTGTCGCCCATGCTGTTGTGCGTCTTCGAGCGTGAAAACCTGCACGAGCTCTACCGCAACCATCCGGGCCTTGCTTACGACATTACCTGGCTGGCGTCGCGCGAGGAGCGCATGCTGGACGAGAACCTGCTCAGCGTCGGTCGGCGCACGGCGGTCGAGCGCACCGCCTATCTCATTGCCTTCATCGCCAGCCGCGCGGCGGCAGTCGGGCTCAACGGCAAGGCGCCGGTGCAAATCCCGATTACCCAGCAGCATGTCGCCGATACGCTCGGCCTGTCGCTGGTCCACACCAACAAGACGATCCGCAAGCTCATCGATCGCAAGCTGATCGCCTGGCGCGACGGCGGTTGCGAAGTGATCGACGGGGAGGGGCTGAAGGATCTCGCGCGCTGGGAGGGCCTAAGCGAAGGCCGTCGGCCGCTGATCTGACAGGCAGGCCTCCATCTGGGGCTGGACTCGCACTTGCAAACACCCTTTCATGGATACGGTCTCCGATTTCGGAACCATGACGTGTGTCGGGCGTTTGAAGCCAAGCAAACGCAAGGAGTTTAGAATGGCAACTGCCGCAGGAAAAACCGCCAACGAAAGTCAGACGAACGCCGACCTGGAAGCCGACATTCGGCAGTTGAAGGCGGATATCGAAAAGTTGACCAAGCAATTGGCCAAGACCGGCGAACATGGTTACGGCACGGCGCGGCGCGCTGCTGCCGAAGGCGTCGACCAGTTGCGCGCGCAGGGCGAAGCCGTCTTCGACAGCCTGCGTGGCAACGCCAAGGATCTTGAGGCCCAGATCACGGCCAATGTGCGCGAGAAGCCGGTCACTTCACTGGCGATCGCGGCCGGCGTCGGCTTCCTGTTTGCGCTTCTTGCCCGGCGCTAGTTTCGACAGAGATGGGCATGCTGGCACCGCTTATCTCGGCCTTGGCCTCGGGTGAAGCCATTGCCGCCATGCGCCGCGCGCGCACGGCGGCAATCGTCTACGGGCTCGCCGCCGTGGCTGCCCTGTGCGGCCTCGGGTTTCTCCTGGGGGCGGCCTACATCTGGGCGGCTGACCGTTATGGCTCGATGGCCGCCTGTCTTGGCTTCGCCGCTGGTTTCCTGGTACTGGCCGGGCTTATCGTGCTCATTCATCAACTTGCGGCTGGAACGCGTGCACGCCGACGTGTGCGAAGGCGCAATGCCGACCTGAAGGCGCTCGGTATCACCGCGGCGCTTGCCGTGCTGCCGGCCTTGCTCAAGGGGAAAGGCGGGAAGGGCGTCATTCTCGGCCCGATGATCGCGCTCGCGGCCTATGCCATCTACCGCGAGAACGTCAAACCGGATCCGGGCGATCCAGACAGCGAAGCCGACTAAAGCGCGTCGCGCTGATGCGCTTTTCCCGGGAAAATCGCTCTGCACTTCTGGAATCGCTTTAATGCATGTCGCCCAGAAGTGTGCCGCGGTTCTGGGACAACGACATGCATCAAAACAAAGACTTAAAGCGCGTCGTATGAATCCGTTTCAGCGTGACGCGCTTTAGGCCGGCAGATCTTCAAGCGGCATCGATATTTCGGCGAACACGCCTTCGCTGCGGAATTCGTGGGTCACCTCGCTCGATAAAACCTTGGCGAGGCTGCGGCGGATCAGGATAGAGCCGAAGCCCTGGCGTTCCGGCGGGTCGACTTTCGGCCCGCCGCTTTCGATCCAGGTCAGCACAAGGCGGCGCGCGCCTTTCTTGCCCGCCGCCTTCCAGTCGACATCGACCTTCCCCGAGCCAACCGACAGCGATCCGTATTGCAGCGCGTTGCTGGCCAGTTCGTGCATGATCAGGCCGAGCCCCACCGCCTGGTCGGGCGAAAGCAGCAGCTCCGGACCGGAGATCACGATGCGCGGCCGTTCTGCCGAATCGAACGGCTTGACCTCGATCTGCATCAGTTCGCGAATACCGATTCCGCGCCATTCGCGATCCGACAGCAGGTTATGGGCTGCGCCCAGCGCCTGCAGCCTGGCGCCGAAGGCTTCCAGGAATTCGCTTGGGCGGCGAGCGTGGCGAACGGTCTGCGTCGCCAGCGCCTGCACCGTTGCCAGCGTGTTCTTGACCCGATGGTTGAGCTCGCGCAGCAGCAGCCTTTGCCGGTCCTCGCCGAGCTTGCGTTCCGAGATGTCGTAGTTGACGCCAAAGATAAGCGTCGGCTTGCCTTCGCCGTCGCGCTCGATGACGCGGCCGCGGGTGACTATCCAGCGCGGCGGATCGAAGCCTTTGACCCGGTATTCGCCGAAATAGTCGTCGCTGCCGGTCAGGGCATCGCGAAAGCGCGTCTCGGTCTGGTAGACGTCGCGCGGGTCGATGGCGGCCAAAATGTCGCGCGCCCGCAGCCGGTTCGAACGCGGCAGGTTGAACAGCTCCGACAAACGCACGTCGCATTCGATCATGTCGGTGCGGATATCCCAGGCCCAACTGGCGAGCGAGGCGGCGTCGAGCGCTATGGCTCGGCGCTTTTCCTCCTGCGCCAAAGCAGCCGTGGCAATGGCGCCGCTGCGGGTGGCGTCCTTGAGGGTAAACAGGCTGGCGGCGAGGCTGGCCAGCGATTTCAAATGATCGAGCGCGGCAGCGGACGGAAATTCATGCGGCTCCCGGTCGAGTACGCACACCGTACCGACGCGCGCGCCGGCAACCACCATCGGCGCGCCGACATAAAAGCGGACATGGTGTTCGCCGGTGACCAGCGGGTTGCGGGAGAAGCGAGGGTCGATGCTGGCATCCGGCACCACCATGGGCTCGTCGCCGGCGGCAATGGTATGGGCGCAGAACGATATGTCGGTCGCGGTTTCGGTCTCGTTGAAGCCGACACAGGATTTGAACCACTGTCGTTCGGTGTCGAGCAGCGTGACGAGCGCGATCGGCGCCTGCATCACGGCTGCGGCAAGGCCGGTGATGCGATCGAAGTCGGGATCGGAGTCGGTGTCGATCGCGTCAAGCCCGTGCAGTACGGCAAGCCGCTCCGGCGCCACCACGGCGCGGCGGACTTCAACCGGCAAACAAACCTGCTTCGGCACCTTGCTATCCACCAAGCCCCCTCGCTTGCAGGCCCCACCCGCGGTGGCGCGCATCTTGCGCGGCCGTCGCGCGCCGGAACTTTTGTAGCAAGCAATCGTTACCCCACCATGTTTCGCCAGCGATGGTTTTATCCACCATGCCGGTTGCACGATAGGAACGCCGCCGATGACCAAGATCGCCCCTGAAAACAAAGCCCGTCAGGGGCGCTGGGGTTGGCACGGCTTGCGCATACTGGTCGCCGCGCTGCTCCTGGCTTTCATTGCTTGGGGAGCGGCCGAGATTTATGGCCAAAAGATCGATCCAGATACCCCTGAAAGCCAGGGGCAGCCCACCGGCCAGACCGCGCCGGCCGACCAGAGCGCGCCAGCCGGCGAGGGGCAGTCGGGCGGCTAGGGTTTTCCTCGTCATTCGTAATCGCATCAGGCGGCCTTTGCCTGGGCGGCTTGCGCCGGAACCAGGACGTTCAGCGCGCCAGGGTGGATCTGGATTGTCGTTTCACGCTCCAGCTTGACCAGTTCGCCGTCGATGACGGCGCCGAATTTCTTGCTCCCTGTATGGATTTTCACGATTGCCTTGTCGGCCTGATGAGTTTCGACATGGTCGCTGTCGCGCCACCTGCCTCGAGCCATGTCGAAGAGCGCCCTGACCAGCTCGCCACGCTGCCGCGCCACGGTTACATAGATGCCGAGCACGCCGCCGGCAGGATTGTCGGCATAAGGCAGATGGCCTTCGCCAAACAGATTGTTGGAAATGCCGATGCCGCTGATGCGGGTCACGATTTCGGCTTCGCCGACCGTCAACGTCACCTTCATGGCTGGAGGATTGTTGATCGTCGTCCAAGCGGCCTTGGCCGAGGCGCGAATCTTTCCCAGGCGCGAGGCGAATTCCATATTGTCGCGCAGCTTCACCATCCTGGCGTGCAGGCCGATCGAGAACTGATGCACGAACGGCCGGCCATTCGCGCTCGCGATATCGACCGCCATGATCTCGCCGTCGGCAAAGGACTTCAGCGCGCCATCGATGGTCTGCGGAATTCCAAGGCCGCGGGCGAACAGGTTCATGGTTCCTGCAGGCAGGACGGCCAGCGCCTTCTTGCCATTCATCAGCCGCCCCGCGGCGGCCGAAATGGTGCCGTCGCCGCCACCGGCCAGCACGACGTCGATGTCGCGTCGCGCGGCGACCTTGTCGAGCGCCGCGACAATCTCCTTGCCGGCGACGATGTCGATATCGATGGAGTGACCAGCCGTCTCAAGCGTCTGGCGCATGCGGTCGGTTAGCGCGGAAAGATCGGTGGTCCGCAAGGTGCCGCCGTCCCGGTTCAGCACCGCTGCAAATCGCATGCCCCGCTCCGTGTTCTTTTTTAGTGGTCGGAATGCCAGCCGCAGGCTGAAACGGGCAAGCTTGGGAAAGGTTCCATCGGCCGGGTGGAAAGTCCGGCGATTCCACGGACTTGCCCGGGGTGTTTCGATGCTCCCGTTTTTTCGGAACAAGCGCCTTGTCACAACGTTGTGATCCCATTGGAGGCGCCGCCTTCGGTCTCCCGGCAAGTGGTTTGCCGATTGCGGCGCGCACGAGATCACGCAAGAGGAGACTTAATCATGATCCGCACACTGTTCGCGACGACCGCACTCGCAACGCTGATCGCTACCGGTGCGTTTGCGCAGTCAACGACGGCCCCGGCGACGACCCCAGCGCCGGCTGAAGCCCCTGCTACCATCGCGCCGGCGACACAACAGGCCGACGGCGCGCTGATGACCAATATCATCGGCGAGTCCGTCTACAATGGCACTGGCGACGATGCGCAGAAGATCGGTGACGTCAGCGACGTCGTCCTCGATGAAAACGGCCAGGCGAAATCCGCCATTATCGGCGTTGGCGGCTTCCTCGGCATAGGCAGCAAGAACGTCGCCTTCGACTACGGCAAGTTGCAATGGGTCGAGAGGAATGGTGACCGCTGGCTCGTCGCCGAGACGACGAAAGAAGCGTTGACGGCGCTGCCCGACTTCGACCGTAAGCCCTACGATCCGGCCTCGGCGCCTGCTTCCACGGCGCAGAACGACCCGCAGAAGCCGGTTGATCTCAACGCCGCGCCGTCAGAACCGGCGGTGAAACGCGCTGACGGCAATCTCGCAACCAACATCATCGGCGAGAATGTCTACAATGGCACTGGCGACGATGCCCAGAATATCGGCGACGTCAACGACATCGTGCTGACCAAGGATGGCAAGGCGCAGTCGCTGGTGATCGGCGTCGGCGGCTTCCTCGGCATGGGTGAAAAGAACGTCACCTATGATTTCGCCAAGGCGCGGTGGGCCGAAAAGAACGGCGATCGCTGGCTGGTGGCGCAGACCACCAAGGAGGAACTGCAGGCGCAGCCTGATTTCGACCGGAAGCCCTATGATCCGGCGCCCGTGACGACAACCTCCGACGCGACGCAGCCGACTGCTCCGGCTGCCCCGACGGCCGTTGCACCGGCTGACAATGCTCAGCCAGCGGACAAGACCGCGGAAGCTCCGGCCGGGACAAAGGCTACCGATCCGACGCAAACGGCAGCGATCGACAAGTCCACACTGACCGAAATGCCGGTCGGTAACATCAGAGGCGACGACCTGAAGGGCACCACCGTCTATGGCGCCAACGACGCCAAGGTCGGCGAGATCGGCGACGTCGTGCTCACGCCCGACAGCAAGCCGGATGCCGTCATCATCGATGTCGGCGGCTTTCTAGGCATCGGCGCCAAGGAGGTCGCGGTCGGCATGGACAAGCTCAAATTCATGACCGACAAGGACGGCAACAAATATCTCTACACCAACTTCACCAAGGAGCAGTTGCAGGCGCAGGCCGCCTATGACAAGGGCAGCTATGCCGAGAAGCGCGACCAGCAGCGGATGATGGTGCAGTAAGGGAATAGGCAGTAGGGATTGGGCAGTAGGCGAAAACCGAGTGACGAGGCATTAGCCGCCAGAACATTCTACTGCCTACTGCCTACTGCCTACTGCCTACCCACATACCCACCACCCCTTCGTCCGTCAGCTCTGCAAGCGCCAACGACTGGTCAAGATGCTCGGCGCGCCAGGCAAGCAGCCGCTCGGCAAATTCAAGCCGCACGCTGAGATAGGCCGGGTCGGCGGCAACGTTGGCCAGTTCGCCCGGATCCTTCTCCATGTCGAAAAGCAGCGGCGGCAGGCCGCCGCCGAAATGCACGTATTTGAATTTTTCCGTACGGATGACGGCGAGGTTGCACTGGCGCGAGCCGATGCCGAAATGCCGTTCGGCCTCACCGCTGGCAATCGAGCGGAAGTCGAACTCCCAATGCGCCGCGTCGCGCCAATCCTTAGGCGGTTCATCTTGCAGGAACGGTTTTAGCGAGCGGCCGTCGAGATGCAGCTGGGCGTCGGCGTCAAGCAGATCGAGCAAAGTCGGAAAGATGTCGACTGCCTCGGTGAAGTGGTTGACGATCGAGCCGGCTGCATTGCCGCGTCGTGGGTCGCGCACGATCAATGGGATGTGATAGCTGCCGTCGAAGAAGCCGCCTTTGCCCAGCATGAAATGGTCGCCCATCATCTCGGCGTGGTCCGAAGTCAGCACGATGATGGTGTCATCCCATGCATTCGCCGTCTTGATCGCTTGCCAGATGCGGCCAAGCTGCGCGTCGACCTCCGAGATCATGCCGTAATAGATCGCGCGGATGGCCCGGATGTTGTCGTCGCCCCAGTCGCGCACGTGGCCGTCGGTGCCGGGGCGGAAGCTTCTCCGCTTCTGGCGACCAAGGTCGTAAGCCAGATAGGGATGCCTTTGCGCCTCGGCCTGCCAAGTCTCGACATGGCGGAAGGGCGGTCCGTCCGCCGGATCATACAGCGTGTTGTAGGGCCGCGGTACGACAAAGGGCGGATGCGGGCTGATGAAGGAGACATGCGCGAACCATGGCGAATCCTGTTCGTCCAGCCAGCGAATGAATTCGCCGGCAAGAAAAGCGGTCGGCGTCTCGTCCCTGGAATAGACAGGCGGCGCGCTGGTCACGGCGTCGCCCGCTTCCCCGCCTACGGGGCGGTGAATGCCGGGAGAGCCCGCGCTGGTGTCGACGCCACGTGCCTTCAGCCATGACAGCCATGGTTTCTGATGCTCAGGCAGGAACTGGCGAACGCTGAAGCCGGGCAGCACGCCCTCATAGCTTTTCAGCCGGGGATCGCCCGGCGCCATCGTGCGCGGATCGGGCGAGACGTCGGTGTAGCCGAACAAAGTCGGATCATAGCCGAGGGCGCGGGCCGAAAGCGCCATGTTGCCGTGGCGGGCGTCGAGCGGCGTGCCGTTGCGGCAGACGCGATTGTTCATCTGGTAGAGGCCGGTGTAGAGGCACGCGCGGGCCGGCGAGCAGGGCGCCGCGCCGCCGTAATGCCGCATGAAAAGGACGCCTTCGGCGGCGAGCGCATCGGCATTCGGCGTCTTCACCACGGCATGGCCGGCAGCCGACAGGCAATCGCCCCGCCATTGGTCGCAGGAGATCAATAGGATGTTCGGGCGTCTGCTTTTCGCGGCCAATGCTCTATCCTGTCACGTCGGGAAGACGTTCAATGAACCGGAATTTGGCGGCAGCGCAAGCCTGTCAGTCTTGCTTAAATGGTGAACGAAAATTTCCTGCTGTTCACTATTGGGATACAGTCCATTCTGAGTTTGCCGCCTTTGCCATTGCCAGGCGGCCCCTCATATAGGCGTGGACAGCGGCAAGAGCCGCAAACCGAAGGGAAGGAGCAAGACAATGCTCGACCAGATCAAGGGCCTGCATCACGTGACGTCGATGGCCGGCGATGCGCGCCAGAACAATAATTTCTTCACGCACAAGCTCGGCCTGCGCCGGGTCAAGAAGACCGTCAACTTCGACGCGCCAGATGTCTATCACCTCTATTATGGTGACGAGCACGGTACGCCCGGCTCGGTGATGACCTATTTTCCGTTCCCGGACATTGCCAGGGGCCACCATGGCGTCGGGGAAGTCGGTACCACGGCCTATTCGGTGCCGGCCGGCACGCTCGGCTATTGGGAAAAGCGCTTCGCCGATGAAGGCGTTGCGGGTGTCTCCCGCGAAGAGACGTTCGGCGAGAAGCGGCTGGCCTTCGCCGGTCCCGACGGCGACGGTTTCGCGCTGGTCGAAGACAAAGCGGACAGCCGCGCGCCGTGGTTGAAAGGCGGCATTCCCGCTGATGAGGCGATACGCGGCTTCCACTCGGTCTCGCTCAGATTGAAGGATGGTGGCGCCACGGAAGAGCTGTTGAAGTTCATGGGCTATGAGCAAGTGGACAAGTCCGGCAATGTCAGCCGGCTGGCGGTCAAGAACGGCAACGGCGCTGATGTCGTCGACATCGAATCGCTGCCTACGGCGGGCTTTGCCAATCTCGGTGCCGGCTCGGTCCACCATGTCGCCTTCGCGGTGGAGAATCGCGCCCAGCAACTCGAAGTGCGCAAGGCGCTGATCGATACGGGTTATGGCGTGACGCCGGTGATCGACCGCGACTATTTCTGGGCGATCTACTTCCGCACGCCGGGCGGCGTGCTGTTCGAAGTCGCCACCAATGAGCCGGGCTTCGACCGTGACGAGGACACCGCCCATCTCGGCGAAGCCCTGAAACTGCCGACGCAGCACCAGCATCTGCGGCCCTATCTTGAAGAGCATCTGCAGAAGCTGGAGGGCTGAGACGATGAGCAAGCAAGCTTACATCCATAAGGCGCTGCCGGGTTCGCCCGGCGGCCCGCTGCTCTTCGTCTTTCACGGCACCGGCGCGGACGAGAGCCAGCTGCTGTCCCTCGGGCGCGACCTCGCGCCACAGGCGACGATCGTATCGCCGCGCGGCGATGTTTCCGAGCATGGTGCGGCGCGTTTCTTCCGCCGCACCGGCGAGGGCGTCTACGACATGGACGACCTCGCGCGGGCGACCGCCAAGATGGCCGGTTTCATCAAGGCGCAGGTGATAGCGGCAAGGCCATCTTCGGTCTTTGGTCTCGGCTATTCCAACGGCGCCAACATCCTGGCGTCCGTAATGTTCGCCGCGCCCGAGCTGTTCGATGCGGCGGTGCTGATGCACCCGCTGATCCCGTTCGAACCGCAGGTGCAGGGCAGCATTGCCGGACGCCGCATCCTGGTCACCGCCGGCAAACGCGATCCGATTTGCCCGCCCAACCTGACGTCGCGGCTGGAAGCCTATTTGCGCGCAGATGGCGCCGATGTCACAGTGGAGTGGCACGATGGCGGCCACGAAATTCGGCCAAACGAGATCGAAGCGGCGAGGCGGCTTTTTGCCGATGCGCCGGTTGAAGGAGCAAGCGATGCCTGACGAATTGCCTGAGATCGAACTCGAGGACCGCGGCTCGAAGGGACGTTATGTCCTGCGCGGGCCCGGTGGCGCCGAGGCGGAAATGACCTTCACCAAGGTCGGCGAGCACCAGATCATCATCGATCACACCGAAGTGCCGGACGTGTTTCGCGGCCAGGGCGCCGGCCTTCGGCTTGTCACACGCGCCGTCGAGGACGCGCGGGCAGTGGGCAAGAAGATCATCCCGCTCTGCCCCTTCGCCAACGCCCAGTTCCGCCGCCATCCGGAATGGGCGGATGTGCTGAAGCAATAGACCTTTTTCCCTTCTCCCCTTGTGGGGTGAGTTGCCGGTCGCCGAAGGCGAATTCATCGTGCCAGTGGCACGATGAAAGGCCGGCGAACGCCGGGACGCTGCGAAGCAGCGGGGACCCGGTAGGTGGTCGGAGTCGCTCAGCCACAAGAGCGAACACCTCTCTGGCATTTGCGCAGTTCGGCCTTCTTGCCTAAGTACACAGTTCGCTGCGGTTCGTCCGCTCCTGCCAACTTGACCGAATGGCTTCCTGATGACCGAATCCGATCTCGTCCCCGTCTTCGACGGCCACAACGACACGCTGCTGCGACTGTACCAGTCGAAAGACACCGACGTCGAAAAGCTGTTCATCGAGGGGACGCAGGGCGGTCATATAGATCTGCCGCGCGCCAAGAAGGGCGGCTTTGCCGGCGGCATGTTCGCTATCTTTCCACCGCCGGTCGAGAAGAGCAAACGCTCTGCGGTGCCGCCGGCGCCGAGCGACAATGAGCCATTGCCGCCGGAACTGCCACGCGCTGATGCGCTCAATTCCACCATCGGCATGGCCTCGATCCTGTTTCGGCTGGAGCGCGCGGGCGCGCTGACCGTCTGCCGCAGTGCCGGTGACATTCGCGAAGCGATGGCGAAAGGTTCGATCGCGGCGGTGTTTCACATCGAAGGCGTCGAGGCGATCGATCCCGAACTTACCTTGCTCGACGTGCTCTACGAAGCCGGCCTGCGCTCGCTCGGCATTGTCTGGAGCCGACCCAACGCCTTCGGCCATGGCGTCCCGTTCCGCTTTCCATCGTCGCCCGATACCGGACCGGGGCTGACCGATGCCGGCAAGGCGCTGGTCAAGGCCTGCAATCAGCTCAAGATCATGATCGACCTGTCGCATCTCAACGAAAAGGGCTTTCGCGATGTCGCCGCACTCAGTGATGCGCCGCTGGTCGCCACTCATTCCAACGTGCATGGGCTGTGCACCCATTCGCGCAACCTGACGGACTGGCAGCTCGGCGCCATCCGCGAGACCGGCGGCATGGTCGGGCTCAACTTCGCAACCGGCTTCCTGCGTGAAGACGGACGGATGAACTCGGACACCAGCCTCGACATCATGGTGCGCCATGTCGACTCGCTGCTGCAGGCGCTGGGCGAGGACGGCGTCGGTCTCGGCTCCGATTTCGACGGCGCCATGATCCCGGCGGTCATCGGCGACGTTGCCGGTCTGCCGAAGCTGATAGATGCGCTGGCCGCGCGCGGCTTCGGACGCGCGCTGATCGAGAAGATCGCCTATCGCAACTGGCTGAACGTTCTCGAAAGAACCATAGGGTGAGGCTTAAGCGCCCATGCGCTTCAGCCAATCCTGGCCGCCGCGATCCCTGATCATCGGCAGCGGGTTCTCCCAGTCCAGCCGCGCGCAGATGCGGTAGACTT
Source organism: Mesorhizobium sp. C372A (assembly GCF_030323245.1). NCBI lineage: Bacteria > Pseudomonadati > Pseudomonadota > Alphaproteobacteria > Hyphomicrobiales > Phyllobacteriaceae > Mesorhizobium > Mesorhizobium sp. C372A. The sequence goes on from NZ_CP100475.1 coordinate 2,271,946, forward strand.
CGAGCGTCTCGGCGCTCATTTCGCCGCGCTTGTAGAAGTACATGGCGGCGGCATAGCGGGTACGACCCGACCATTTTTCGCCGAGCGGCGTGTTGACCAGCTGCCACTGTTCGGCGGCTTCCGTCTCATCATCCGGTTCGTCGGCCATGATCAGAAATCCGCCGGCGGATTGGCGGTGCGGCGGTCGAGCTTGATGAAAGGACGGGCCACCACCTTGGCCCGCTTCATCAGCTTCTGGTACTGCAACTCGCGCATGGCGTAGATCTCGACCCAGAGGTCTTCCACCATCGTATCACCATAGGGACGCGTCAGCGAGGCGATGGCGATATTGCGCTTGGCCATCGGCGACCAGATGGCGGCGCTGACCAGCCCGACCTCCTGATGCTTCTTGTGGTAGACGATGGCGTGCTCGGCCGGGATGTTGCCTTCGATCTCCAGCCCGACCAGCATGTGGCGCAGCTTGCGTTTGGCGCGCGCTTCGAGCATGGCGCGGCGGCCATTGAAATGGCCTTTTCCCAAATCGACCATAAAGCCGAGACCGATCTCGTCCGGCATGCGCAGACGGTCGGCGCGAATGGCATGGTCTGCGGTGGTGAAGTCGGCATTGGCGACGATGAGGCCGGCTTCCAGCCGGGCGCGGTTGAGGGCGGCGTAGCCGATGGCGCGGATGCCGCGCAGTTCGCCTGCCGTCATCAGGCGGTCCCAGAGGCTGAGCGCTTTTTCGGCCGGCACGAACAGTTCGTAGCCGAGATCGCCGGTGAAGCCGGTGCGCGAGATGGTGATAGTGCCGCCATCGTGCGGGAACTCGGCGAGATCGAACACTTTGAGTTTTTCAACGCCGGCAAAGCCGGCCTCGCGCAGCACGGCGAAGGAGGTTGGGCCTTGCAGAGCGAGACCAGCGACGCTTTCAGTCTCTTCTTCGACGGTCACTTCGAAACCGATGGCGCTGTCGAGCAGCCAGGGCAGGTGCCGCTCCTGCGAACACAGGCGGAAGCGGGTCGGCGACAGCCGGAACAGCGTGCCGTCATCGAGGACAAAACCTTCGTCGTCGCACCATGCGGTGTAGTGGACGCGGCCCGGTTTCAGCTTGGTGACATCGCGCAGCGTGACGCGATCGAGGAAGGCTTCGGCATCCGGCCCCTCGATGCGGTATTTGGTCATCGGCGAGATGTCGAACAAAGCCGCCTGGCTGCGGATGGCGAAATATTCGAGTTCCTCGTCCCACAGCGAATGCGGCGCGCGATAGCCGGCCCAATTGTACCAGTCCTGAGTTTTGGCCACCGCATCGATGCGCGGCTGGAACGGCGTGCCGAGACGCAAGGTGCGGAAATGGCCCTGCGCTGTGGTGCGGGCGGCGTTGTTGATCGGACTCGTCATGACGACATTCCTTCGCCGTAGAGTGCGGCGTTGACTGGCTGAAACATCCGGTCATCCCTTCGTCGCTATGATGCGCCGCGCCGCATTAAAACCGGGAGCACCCGAAACGCCGCCGCCTGGATGCGAACCGGCGCCGGCCAGGAACAGCCCCTCGATCGGCGTGTCGTAGCCCGACCAGCCGGAGACCGGCCGCGACATCAGCATCTGGTCGGCCTGCAATTCGCCGTGGTGCCAGTGGCCGCCCGGCATGCGGTAGTTGGCTTCGATATCGGCTGGCGTCAAAAGCTCGGCATGCAGCACGGACTTGCCAATACCGGGGGCGTACGCTTCGAGCTGCGCCAAAACAGCCTTGAGGAATTTCGGCTTGCCGGCATCCCAACCCTCTTTCAGCGCATAAGGCGCGTATTGCACGATCGCCGATAGCACGCAGGCGCCACTTGGCGCGAGCGACGGGTCGGAGAGCGAGGGCAGTGTGATCTCCATCACCGGTTCGGCTGAGAACTCGCCATATTTTGACGGGTTGAAGGCGCGCTCGACATGGTCGGGCGAGGGCGCGATGACCAGACGGCCCTTGTGATTATCGGCGTCGACGCCGGAAAATTGCGGTTGCCGTTCGAGCGCCAGATGGAGCTTCGCCGCATCGCCCCTCATGCGGATGTTTTTTACCTTGCGCACGAAACCCGTGTCGATCTCGCGGGGGCCGACGAGATCGAGCATGGTGGTCGCCGGGTTGATGGCGGAGACGATCGTTCTGGCGTGCAGCACCTCGCCGCCGTCGAGGGTCACGCCGACGGCGCGGCCTTTCTCGACGACTATCCTGGCCACGGGCGCTGCCGTGCGGATGGTGACGCCGGCTTTCTCCGCCGCCGCGCGGATCGCGGCGACGACCGCACCCATGCCACCTTTCGGCAGCATCTGCGCGCCGGTTTTGCCGCCGGTCTCGCCGGCCAGCCGATAGTAGAGGCCGAGCAGGGAGGTCGGCGAGCGCGGACCGAGATGGCTGCCAAGCGTGGCGTCGAAGGCAAGCAGGCCCTTCAGCCTGATATCGGCAAGCTGTTCGTCGAGCAGGTCGGCGACGTTCATCAGGAGAACGCGCAGGAAGTCGCGCATGTCTTCCTTGCCGAGCTTTTTCAGCGCCACGGCCGTCTGGCCGAGCGCTGCGGTTTCAAGCAGCGACATGCCACCGAGATCGGGCGGGCGCCGCGACAGGAACGGTTTCAGGATGCCGGCATAGCGCAGAAGTTGCGCGCGCAATTCCTCCCAGGCCGCCTGCTCGGATGGAGTGGAGCCGGTCAGCACCTCGCCATAGGCGCCATGCAGGACAAGCGGCGGGCCGTCCTTCGCCAAGGCGACCGACGGCATGAAGTCTGTACGGGTGACCTGCAGCCCGTGTTTCTCCAGCTCCAATTTCTTCACCACGTCGGGGTGCAGGCGGTTCAGCACATGCGCGATCGAGGAGACCCGAAAACCCGGCGCAAACTCTCCGGTGCGCGCCGCGCCGCCGACATCGCCGGCCGCTTCCAGCACCAGCACCTTGCGGCCGGCTTTCGCCAGAGTGGCGGCAGCGACAAGGCCGTTGTGGCCACCGCCAATGATAATGGCATCAAATGACGTCATGGGCCGGGCTCATATGGGAGGTCGATTTGGCGAGGTCGCGCAGGATCTCGGCTGCCGCATTGCGGCCGGGTGCGCCCATGACGCCGCCGCCGGGATGGGTCGAGGAGCCGCACATATAGAGCCCGCCGACCGGCGAGCGGTATTGTGCGTAGCCCGGCACCGGCCGGTTGAACAGCAGCTGGTCGAAGGTCAGCTCGCCCTGGAAAATATTGCCTTCGGTCAGCCCAACCTCGGCCTCGATCTCGCGTGGCGTGCGCACCTCCATATGGACGATGCGGTCGCGGAAGCCTGGCGAGTATTCCGCGATCTGCGCAACCACGCTTTCAGCGAAACCGTCGCGGTCGGCATCGGTCCAGTCCTGGCCATTCACCTTGGGCGGCGCGTACTGCACGAAGCAACTCATAAAATGCTTGCCCGGCGGCGCCATGGTCGGGTCGAGCGTCGTTGGGATGACCATGTCGAGGAATGGGTCGGCCGACCAGCGACCGGCCTTCCAGTCGTCATAGGCGCGCTCCATGCGCTCCATGGAATCGGTGAAATGCATGTCGCCGCGATAAACGGGTGAATCCTTCGGCAGTGCCGGGAATTCCGGCAGAGAATCCAGCGCGATGTTGACCTTGCCGGAGGAGCCGCGGATCTTGAAGTTCCTGACCCGCCGCAGGAAAATGTCGGGCAGTTCCTTCTCCTCGACCAGTTTCAGGAATGTGCGTTTGACGTCGGCGTTGGAGACGACGAGCTTGCCGTAGACCTCCTCGCCGCCGGCCAGCACCACGCCCTTGGCCTTGCCTCGGCTCACCAGCACATGGTCGACCTCGGCGCCGGTGCGGATAGCGCCGCCGGACGCCTTGAATGAAGCGGCGAGCGCCTTGGTGACGGCGCCCATGCCGCCGCGCGCATAGCCCCAGGCGCCGACCGAGCCGTCGACCTCACCCATATAATGGTGCAGCAGCACGTAGGCTGTGCCGGGCGACATCGGCCCGAGCGCGGTACCGATAATGCCGGACAAAGCGAAGTTCGCCTTGATGACATCGGTCTCAAAATATTCGTCGAGGAATTCCGAGATCGACATGGTCCAGAAGCGCAGCGTCAGCGCCATTTCTTCTGATGACAGGCCGACGAATTTCTTGCCGAGATAGAGAAGCTCTCCGAGGTCGCGCGGCTTGAGACTGGCCGGGTCCGGTGCGGTGCGCATCAGCAGCGGCTGGATGAAACGGCACTGCCGCGTCACGTCGCGCGAATAGCGGTCATAGGCCTCCGCGTCGCGCCTGGAGAAGCGGGCGAATTCGCGCCGGTGCGCATCGTGGTCACGGTAGTTGGCGAGGTAGTCGCCGTCGCGGGTGAACACGGCGCCGCCTTCATAGGAAATAACCTGCAAGCCGAAACGCGGCAGTTCGAGGTCGCGCATGATCTCGGGGCGAAACAGCGAGCAGACATAGGAGCAGTTGGAGTAGAGGAAGCCCGGCGTCAGCTCGCGGCTGGTGGCGGCGCCGCCGACCCAGTCGTTCTTTTCCACCACCAGCACGTCGAGCCCGGCGCGTTGCAAATAGCAGGCGTTGACCAGGCCGTTGTGTCCGCCGCCGATGACGATCGCATCCCAAGCTTTCATTCGCGCCCAGCCTTCATGGTGCTCGACCCTTCATTTTCGCGTGATTTGTCGCCGAATGCGCGGAATTTGGCACGGCAGCGGCTATTCTGTCCAGCCATTCTGAATGAATGTTCAACAAATGATATTGCGTTTTCCTGTTAATACGCTACGCTTTGCCGGCATTCGAACCTGCGCAATTCGGCTGACGGGACTTAAGGTCTGATGATCGAAACGGCAGATGGCGAGCCGGAATATGACGACGCCGCGATCCGCTTCCTCGAGGCGCTGTGGGGCGAGGGCTATCTGTCGCCGGGCGGACCAGACGAGGTCGACCGGGTGGTCGAAGGGCTGTCGCTCAGGGGCAAGACGATCCTCGACATCGGCTGCGGCTCCGGCGGCATCGCGCTGCATCTGGTGGAGCGCCACGGTGCTGCTCATGCCACCGGCTTCGACATCGAGCGGCCGGTGATCGAGGCGGCCAGAAAGCATGCCGCTGCACGATGGCTTTCAGACCGCGCCAGCTTCGTCCAGGCGCCGCCGGGGCCGCTGCCTTTTGCCGACGCTTCGTTCGATGTCGTCTTCTCCAAGGATGCGCTGGTGCACGTGTCCGACAAGGACGCGCTGTTTGCGGAAATCTTCCGCGTGCTGAAGCCGGGCGGCGTCCTTGCCGCCTCCGACTGGCTGATCGGCCATGACGGCGAGCCGTCATCTGAGATGAAGGCCTATGTCGCGGCCGAAGGCCTGTCCTTCGCCATGGCCTCGCCGGCACGCTATGCGCAAGCGATGCGCAGCGCCGGCTTTGCCGATGTCACTGTGAAGGACCGCAATTCTTGGTACCGCGAGGTCGCACGCGGCGAGCTGGAAAGGCTGAAAGGCCCGCTCTACGAGACGGCGGCAGTCGCGGTCGGAGCGGCCTATGTCGACAAGAACATCAAGACCTGGGAAGCCATGCAGAAGGTGCTTGACAGTGGCGAGCACCGTCCCACTCATCTTCGCGGGTGGAAGCCGGCTGTGGTGGGATAGCCGGCAATGTGGAGCATGACGGCACCGATGAAAGCTGCAGCGCGCGAAGAGCGATCCTCCGACACGTCTGGAAAAACCGAGCCGGAAAAACGCGGCCGCAAGGCGTCGAAGGAGGTCAGGCAACAGCAGCTGATCGAAGCGACCATCGATTCGCTGGCCAAGCGCGGTTATTCGGAAACGACGATGGCCGATGTCGCTGACGGCGCCGGCCTGTCGCGCGGCATCGTCAACTTCCATTTCGAGAGCAAGGAGAAGCTACTCGTCGCCACGCTGGCCTATATGGCCGACGAATATGCGGCGCATTGGCGCGTCGCGCTGACCAAGGCCGGCGAGGATCCAGCCCGGCAGCTGCGGGCGCTGGTCGCCGCCGATTTCGACCGTTCGATCTGCAACAAGCGCAAGCTCGCGGCGTGGTGCGCGTTCTGGGGCGAGGCCAAGTCGCGGCCGACCTACCAGGCGCTGTGCGGCGCGCGCGACGCGGCCTACCAGAAGATCTTCATCGACCTCTGTGCCACGCTCAAGCAGGGCGGTGGTTATGGCTATGAGCCGCAGGTCATGGCGCTCGCGCTCAGCGCCATGCTGGAGGGCTTGTGGCTGCGGCTGATGATGGGCACCGAGGACGTCACCCGTGAGAGCGCGCTGCAGGCGGCAAACGAATTCCTGTCAGCCGCTTTTCCGAAACACTATCCGCCGGACAGCGGACGTTGACAACAACCGGCGGATCCAAGCCGGAGCGAACAATCAGAAACAAAGAGGATGGAACAGCATGAAAAGAACAACCCGACGCCTGACACTGACATTGGCGCTGACGGCGACGCTGGCTGGTTCGGCCGCGGCGATTGCGGTCGCCGCCGACAAGGACCTGATCGTGTTCGACTGGTCGGGCTATGAGGACCCGAGCTTCCACCCCAAATATGTCGAGAAGAACGGCGACTCGCCGACCTTCGCCTTCTTCGGCGACGAGGACGAAGCCTTCGAGAAAGTGCGCTCCGGTTTCAAGGCCGATCTTGGCCATCCCTGCTCGCAGAGCGTGACAAAGTGGCGTGAGGCGGGGCTGCTGCAGCCGCTCGACACCTCGAAGATCACCGGCTGGAAGGATCTCAATCCCGGCATCATGGCGATGAAGGATCTGGCCACCACTTCGGACGGCAAGGCCTGGTTCATGCCGTGGGACTGGGGCAACACCCAGCTCACCTACAACTCCGACAAGATCGACGCGAAGGATGTGCAGTCGCTGAAGGCCTTCTCCGATCCCAAGTTCAAGGGGCGGGTCTCAATCGGCGACAATGTCGACGACGCCTATGCGCTGGCCAGCCTTGCCATCGGGCTCAAGGACTGGACCAAGATGACGGACGACCAGTTCAAGCAGGCGTCCGATTTCCTGCGCCAAGTGCACAAGAATGTCCGCTCCTACTGGACCGATACCACCGACGTCGTGCAGTTGCTGAGCGGCGGCGAGGTCGATCTCGTCTGGGCATGGAACGATGCCACGGTACAATCCGTCGCTGCCGGTGTGCCGATCAAGTCCAAGAAGGATACGGACGAAGGCATCTCGACCTGGGTCTGCGGCTACGTGCTGTTCAAGGACGCACCCGGCAATGTCGACAAGGCCTATGACTACCTCAACGCGATCAACGATCCCGAGACCGCCAAGGTGCTGGTCAAGGACTGGGGTTATGGCCAGGCCAACGCCAAGGGCATGGCCGGCGTCGACCCGGCGATCCTGAAAGAAAAGGGCTATGACGACGTGCAGAAATTCGTCGACAAGACCCTGTTCCAATCGCCCGTGCCGTCGTCGCTCAAGCTCAAGATGATCACCGAATTCGAGAAGATCAAGGCAGGCTACTAAAGCTCTGTCCGGCCTCCTCCGTCTGCCTGTCAGTGCGCCGGGCAGACGGTCTCGCCAAGGCCGCTGAAATTCCGTAACGTCGCCCGGCCGCTTTTCGCGATGAGGAGTTTCGCGCCATGAATTCCATGCTTCGCCGCCTCGCCCTTGCCGCTGCTCTTACAGTCGGCGCCGGCGCCGTGCTTGCTTATGCCGAAGGCGGCGGCGACCTCGTCGTGTTCGACTGGTCAGGCTATGAAGATCCGTTGCTGCACCCCGACTACACCGCCAAATACGGCGCCGAGCCGACCTTTGCTTTCTTCGGCGACGAGGAGGAAGCGTTCCAGAAGATGCGCGCCGGCTTCAAGGCCGACATCGCCCACCCCTGCTCGCAAAGCGTGACCAAGTGGCGCGCGGCCGGCATTCTGCAACCGCTCGACACCTCGCGGATCGCCGGCTGGAAGGATCTCAATCCCGGCATCATGGCGATGAAGGATCTCGCCGTCACCGCCGACGGCAAGGCCTGGTTCATGCCGTTCGACTGGGGCAACACTTCGCTGCTCTACCGCACCGACAAGGTCACCGCGGAGGAAGCGCAGTCGCTGAAGATTTTCGCCGATCCCAAATTCAAGGGCCGCGTCACCATCGGCGACAATGTCGATGACGCCTATGCGCTGGCCAGCCTGGTCATCGGCCTCAAGGACTGGACCAAGATGACCGACGCGCAGTTCCAGGAGGCGTCCGCCTTCCTGCGTGACGTCCACAAGAACATCCGCTTTTACTGGACCGACGACACCGACCTCAACCAGGCCTTTACCGGCAATGAGGTCGACCTCGTCTGGGGCTGGAATGAGACCTTCGTGACGCTCAAGGGCCAAGGCATGCCGATCGCCATGAACCGCGACACCAGGGAAGGCATATCCACCTGGGTGTGCGGCTATGTGCTGATGAAGGATGCGCCGGGCAAGCTCGATCAGGCCTATGATTTCCTCAGTGCGGTCAACGCGCATGCCGTGTCCGATTACTTGGTCAAGACCTTCGGCTACGGCCAGGGCAACAGCGCCGGGATGGCCGCGATCGACCATCAGGTGCTGAGCGACCGTGGCTTCGACAATCTCGACAAGTTCTTGGACAGGACGCTGTTCCAGCAGCCGGTGCCGCCTGAGCTCAAGCAGCGCATGGTCACGGAATTCGAGAAGATCAAGGCCGGCTATTGAGCGACAGGACTGAAAGAACCGATGTCGTCATCGTCGGCGCCGGTTTCACCGGCCTGTCGGCTGCGCTTGAGCTGAGAAAGGCCGGCATCGATGTCGTGCTGCTCGAAGCACGCGACCGCGTCGGCGGCAGGGTCGAGGCTATTCGCAACGGGCTTGGCGAGCGCATCGACAGCGGCGGCCAGTTTTTCTGCGAAGACATGCCGGAGGTGACGGCGCTGGCCGCGTCCCGTGGCAAGGCCTTCGTCGAAACCTATGTGAATGGCGATTTCATCACCCATCCATCGCTGTCGGTCGAAGAGGCCGAACGGACCTATCATGGCGCGATCGCAATCCGCGAGCGGATGAATGCGATCGAGCCGGACGATCCCTCGATCGCCGGCATGAGCGCTGCCGCCTGGCTCGAACGCCAGCCTGATCCCACTGACGCCAAGACGGCTTTCCGCTCGATGATCGAAGGCCTGTGGTGTCTGGCGATGGACAAGGTGCCGCTGTGGTACCTCATCGACAATGACCGCCGCATCACCAACGAGGTGCCCGAGCTGCAATATTCGCTGCTCGAAACCATGCAGTCGCTGGCCGAGGACATGGCGGGAGATCTCGGCGACAGGGTTTGGCTGAACGAGCCGGTTACGCGCATCGAGCACGGGCCGCAAGGGGTTCGTGCCGTCTCGGCAGGCAGCGCCATCGAAGCGCGAAGAGTGCTGGTCGCGCTGCCGCCGGCGAGGGCCGCGAAGCTGGATTTCGCGCCCGCTCTGCCGCCAGCTCTCGCAAAGGCGCTGGGCGTCTGGGAAAGCGGTGCGGTGATCAAGATCCTGGTGCGCTATCCCACGCCGTTCTGGCGCGAGCGCGACCTGTGCGGCATGGTGATGTGGCGCGACCTGCCGGGCCTGTTCGCCTGTGACGCCAGCAAGGATGCGCAACATGCCGCGCTGGTCGTCTTCGTCGGCGGACCACTGGCGTTGCGTTGGCGTCCGCTCGCGGACGCGGCGCTGCGCGCGGAGGTCACGGCAAGGCTCGTTGATGCCCTTGGCCCGGAGGCGGCCGGCATTATCGATTTCAGCCAGCGCGACTGGATCGATGACCGCTGGAGCGGCGGCGCCTACAGCGACCTAATTGTCGATGTGACGGCACGGGATGCCGAGCGCACGATCCGTGCCGGCGCTGCCCCGGTTCATTTAGCATCGTCGGAACTGTCGCCGTCATTCCCGGGCTATGTCGAAGGCGCCATCGTGATGGGGCGGATCGCAGCCAAACAGATCGCGACGGAACTTAAAATTCTTAGTGGAGCATGATCTTATTCCGAAAACCGGTTTCCACTTTTCGGGATCATGCTCAGTCCGCCATCGCCACCAAGGCCTCCGGATCGCAGCCGAGGCGGATCGAAGTGCCGACGGGGATATCGTCGGCGCCGAAGTCGTTGGTCTCGGTGACCGACAGTGGCTTTTCCAATCCGGGTATCTCGACGATGAGATGGGTGATCTCGCCAAAATAGTGGCGTTCGACCACCTTGCCGGCCACTTCGAATTTCGCCGTCGCGTTGTCCCACAGCACGCGCAATCGCTCCGGCCTGATGCCCAGCGTGGTGCCGCCGCCATTGCGCACGAAGGCCTTCGGCTTGTCGGTCCTGACCCGGCCGAAGCCCAGCGTGTCGACGACCAGCGAGGCGCTGCTCTCCTCGACGATCTGCGCTTTTACGAAATTCATGCCGCCGAGGAAATCGGCGACCTGGCGGTTGACCGGCCGCTGGTAGATTTCCTTGGGCGAGGCGACTTGGGCGATCTTGCCGCCGAACATTACGGCGATGCGGTCGGACATAGCGAGCGCCTCATACTGGTCATGGGTGACCAGCACGAAGGTGATGCCGACCGCCTGCTGCAGGCGGCGCAGTTCGACCTGCATCTGCTCGCGCAATTTCTTGTCGAGAGCCGACAGCGGCTCGTCGAGCAGCAGCACCTTGGGCCGCATCACCAAGGCGCGGGCGAGCGCCACGCGCTGGCGCTGGCCGCCGGAAAGCTCGGTGGCGAGGCGTTTGCCGAGGCCGGTGAGCGACACCTGCGCCAGCGCTTCCTCGACGCGGCGCTTTTCTTCCGTTCCTCCCAGCCTGAGCCGTTTCAGCCCATAGGCGACATTCTGCTCGACATTGAGATGCGGGAAGATGGCATAACTCTGGAATACCATGTTAGTCGGCCGGCGGTTGGCGGGGATGCCTTCCATCGACTGGCCGCCGACCGAGATCGAGCCGCTGGTCGGGTTGTCGAAACCGGCAATCATGCGCAGCAGCGTGGTCTTGCCGCAGCCGGAAGGGCCGAGCAGCGAAAAGAACTCGCCCTCCTTGATGGTCAGCGAGGTGTCGTCGAGCGCCTTGAACGCCCCATAGCTGCGGGTAACGCTGCGGATTTCGATCATTGCTCGGTCGGTTTGGGGTCGATCAGATTGGGCCCGCTCGGACTTATCTTGCTTGGATGGCTCATCCTGAGGCCGTTCGGCCCGGGACTGCTCAGGCATAGAGGCCTCCCTCGCTCTGGGTGCGTCTGGCCGCATGGCGGCGCAGGATCTCGGCAACGGTCATCAAAACGAAAGAGGCAACCAGCAGCAGCGTGCCCAGCGCCAACACACCCGGCAGCTTGGCGGCAAAGCGCAACTGGCCCCAGATATAGATCGGCAGCGTCGTCTCGGTGCCGGTCAGGAAGAAAGCGATGACGAACTCGTCGAGCGAGATGGTGAAGCAGACCAGGAGGCTGGAAATGATCGCCGGCGCCACCATCGGCAGCGTCACCCGCCGGAAGGTGCCGAAGGCACTCTCGCCGAGATCGGCGGAGGCTTCTTCGAGGCTGCGGTCGAAGCCCTCGAAACCGGCGGTCAGCACCGTCATCGAATAGGGAATGCAGATCAGGACATGGCCGAGTACGACGGTGAACAGCGAAAGGGTTAAGCCCAGTTGCAGCATGACCAGCAGCATGGAGATGGCGAGGATGATTTCCGGCAGCACCAGCGGCGCCATGATCAGGCCATTGATTGTGCGGCGGCCGGGATAGCGGTAGCGGGTGATCGAGCGGGCGGCGAGGATGCCGAGCAGCGTCGCCAGCACCGATGCCGAGATACCGACGATCAGGCTGTTCCAGGCGGCGTCAAGCAGCGCCGGCGTCTTCGGCAGGTCTTGGTACCATTTCAGCGTATAGCCGGTGAGAGGAAATTTTGGCGTCGGCGCGGTGTTGATCGAGAAGATCGGCAGGAAGATCACCGGCAGATAGAGAAAGACGACGTAGAGGAAGGCGTAGGCGGACAGCCAGCCGCCGGGAAAAAGGCGCCGCCTCGCCGTCATCGCGCCAGCCTCTGCAGCGCGCGGATGATGAGCACGGTGGCGCCCGCCATCAGCGTCACGACCAGCATGGTGGTCACGGACAATGCCGCGCCGAGTGGCCAGTTGGAGGCCTTATGGAACTGCGACTCGATGGCATTGGCGATCATCACGCCATCCTTGCCGCCGACCAGCCTTGGGGTGACGTAGTCGCCGACGGTGGGGATCATGACGATGAGAGCGGCCGAGATGACGCCCGGCGCCGACAGCGGCAGCGTCACGCGCAGGAAGGAGCGCAGCGGGCCGTCGCCAAGATCGGTGGCAGCCTCGACCAAGGTGCGGTCGACCTTCTCGAGCGAAACGAAGATCGGCAGGATGGCGAAGGCCGCCCAGGCGTGTGTGAGCGTGATGATGACGGCGCTGGAATTGTAGAGTAGCGCGGTCGATGGTTCGTCGATGATGCCGAGGCCCATCAGGCCGGAATTCAGCACGCCATTATAGCCGAGGATGACTTTCCATGACATCACGCGCAGGAGATAGCTGGTCCAGAACGGGATGGTAATCAGGAACAGCCACAGGCTCTTGTGGCGACCGCCATGGAACGAGATGAAATAGGCGATCGGATAGGCGAGGATGACGGTGAAAAAGCTCACCGTCAGCGAAATGTAGAGCGAGCGCCAGAGCAGATCGCGATAGATCGGCTCGGTCAGCGCGATGCGATAATTCTCCAGCGTGAATGTGTGGTCGATGGTGAGGTAGTTCTGCGTCCAGAAGGAGTGGGCGAAGACCACCAGGATCGGCACCAGCAGCAGGATCAAAGCGTAGACCAAGGTCGGGCTGATCAGGGCAAGGCCCTGGACGGATTCGGACTGCAGAAGGGCGTTTCGCCTTGCTCGCGTCATACGCCGCGTGGGCACCCCTTCGGCAGCTACCGTCATTGCAGCGACCCGGGCGTGATCTCGGTTGCTGGCTCGAACTGTTCCGCCATGATGCTCCCATTGACCGGGCCGGCTGCCTGTTCCCAATTTTTGCGGAGCGCGCTTTGCTGGTTGCGCTCCAAGCTTGCCGGCTTTCTTTCAGCATGAGCGCATCCGTGCATTGAAATCAAGCGCTACTTCTGTAATATTGATTGAACGGACATTCAAAATGAAGTGAAGAATGCCGGCTTTCCTGCCCTTGGCGCTTCGCTTTCTGTCCGGTGAAATTACGCTCAGACGATGCGAGGCAATGATGGCGGCTGCAAGAGACCTAAGAGCGATGGAAATGGCTGACGGTGGCGATGCGGTCGAGCTGGCCAAGCGCCATCTCATCCAGCCCTGGCCTTATGCCGGCTCGGTCGGCAATGAAGCGCGTGCGCTGATCGGCGAGGGCGATGGCATCTACATCACCGATGTAACAGGCAAGCGACTGATCGACGGGCCGGCCGGCATGTGGTGCATCAATGTCGGCCACCGCCGCGAGGAGCTGGCCAGGGTGATGTACGACCAGGCGATGATGCTGTCCTACAACACGCCCTGGTATACGATGAATGCGCCGTCGGCCGAGCTCGCCAAGCGCCTCGCCGATCATGCGCCGGGCGATCTCAGCCATACCTTCTTCACCACCGGCGGATCTTCGGCTGTCGAGACGGCGCTGCGCTTCATGCAGTTCTACAACAATGTGCGCGGGCGGCCGGAAAAGAAGCTGATCCTCAGCCGCGGCGGCGCCTATCACGGCTCGACCTATCTGTCGGCCTCGCTCAACGGGCGGCCGCGCGACCGCGACTGGATGGACGGCGCCGACGATCTGGTCGTCAAACTGTCCTCGCCAGACCCGTTCCGGCGGCCGAAAGGCATTGACGTCGCCGCCTTCTGCGATTTCCTGGTCGATCAGTTTCGCGATGCGGTCGCCCGCGTCGGCGCAGAGAAGATCGGTGCTTTCGTCGGCGAACCGGTGCAGGCATCCGGCGGCGTCGTCGTGCCGCCGGATGGCTATCTCAAGCGCATTCGCGAAATCTGCAGGGACAACGATATCCTCTATATCTCCGATGAGGTGGTGACCGGCTTCGGGCGGCTCGGCCATGTCTTTGCCTCCGGCGATGGCTTCGGCATCAACCCCGACATGATCACCTTCGCCAAGGGCGTTACATCAGGCTATTTCCCGCTTGGCGGCGTCATCATCTCGGAGCGGCTGCTTCAGGAAATGCGCCGTTCCAACCATCCCGATGCGATGTTCGGCCATGGCCTGACCTATACCAGTCATCCCATCGGCTGCGCGGTGGCGCTGAAGAACCTCGATATCCTGGAAGACAGCGTGCTGGCCCACACGCGCGATGTCGCGCCCTATTTCCAGGCGCAGTTGAAGACGCTGGAGGAACTGCCGCTGGTTGGCGAAGTCCGCGGCATGGGCCTGATGGGCTGCGTCGAGTGCGTAGCCGACCGCGAAAGCAAGGATCCGCTGCAGCTCGACAAGGATGTCGGCAAGCGCATCGACGCGCATTGCCACGAACTCGGCCTCCTGGTCCGGCCGCTGATCAACATGTGCGTGATGTCGCCGCCGCTGATCATCACGCGAGAGCAGATCGACGACATGGTGGCGATCCTGCGCGAAGGCATTTCGCGGACCATGGATGATCTGCGCAAAGAGGGCGTGTGGCAGGGGTGACTGGCAGTTCAGCCCCTACACCTGCGAGCGCATAGCCTCATTGAGGTTCCACATGTCCTTCTCCTCCGGCGCCGTCTCCAGGCCCAGCACCGGGATCTGCTTGCGCAGATGGTCGTGGTGGGTGCGCACACCGTATTCGAGGTCGGAGAGATAAAAACCCTCGAAGGCCTCCGAGATCATGGACTCGTTCGACCACACGGAAAGCTGCACGTCCTCGTTCATGGTGTCCCGGTCGATGCGGTAGGCGAGATAGCGGGCGGCCGCCTGTTCCCGGGTCTCGTCGGGGTAGCGGTAGATGGCGCCGCGCAGCAGCGTCTCGCCGGTCGACAGCGGGAACTCCTGATAGAACTGCACCGATTCCGGCATGATCGACAGCGCGTTGTTGGGGAAGATGCCGTAATAGATCCAGGCCCTGCGCAGATGCTCCGGCAGGTGTGAGGCATCGGGCGTGAGCTTGATGTATTCGCGCACGCTCCAGCGCCGGCCGGCATGCGGACTGTAGGTGGCGAAGGAGCGCGACACGCCGTTGATGAACGGCTCGTCGAAATAGGTCGAGCCGTAGAGATCCTGCAGCGCCGGATGCGCCATGGCGACGTGGTAGCCTTCATTGTCGACGTCGCGCACCGACTTCCAGTTGACCGGCGTCTTCTGTGTCCAGATGCCCCAGGACGGCACCATCTCGGCCACGTTGTAGTGTGCCATCTCGGCCTCGATCGGCTTCAACAGTTCGGCCACCGAAGGCTGCGGGCCGCCCTTGCGAAAGCGGACAAAGATGAAGCCCATCCATATCTCAAGGTCGAGCGGCATCAGGCCGAATTCGGTCTTGTCGAGCTCGGGGAAGGAGCGCGGCCGGGCGGCGCCGCGCAGCGTGCCGTCGAGATTGTAGACCCAGCCATGGAACGGGCAGACCAGCGCGTTCTTGCAGGTGCCCTGGCTGTCGGCGACGACGCGGCTGCCGCGATGCCGGCACATGTTGTTGAAGGCGCGCACGACGCCGTCCTTGCCGCGCACGATGAGCGCCCGCTCGCCGACCACGTCCATAGTCAGATAGTCGCCGGCATTCGGCACGTCGCAGACATGGCCGGCGATCTGCCAATGGTTGCGGAAGACGTATTCCTTCTCAAGTTCGAGAAGCGCGTCGGAGTGATAACTCCAGCCCGGCAGACCCCGCCGGTCCCAATCATTGGGGATCGCCACGTCACGGAGATGCGGGTTCATAAAAAAGCTCTTCTTTTATTGAATACTCATTCAATAAAACCATATTTTACATTGAAATGCAATGGTTTGTAGAAATCTCAACTTTTCAAGTCGGCACAACAGGACCAGCTGAAAGCCAGAAAATCCCGGAATATCCGGGCGTTAACCGGGGGGCGTGAAATAGTTGTCCGGCATGCGGATTTGGCCGTGCCGAGCTTGCAAACACGGCCCGCTCCGAGACGAAAATACCTGGCGTCCGCAAATTCGATCCGCAGTGTGAGCTTGTTCATAGTGCGGCCGACAGGAAGCGGGCTTGGTGCGTTCGCGGCCCGCCTGTCGTCAACATTTGATTGCCCGCATGAAACAGCTTCGCAAACGCATCTTGCCGTCGGCACATGACCGGATCTGTCCGGATATGCCCGAATTTCTTGTTTCAAACCTGTTACGCGGGCAAGCCAAGCGCATCATTCGCCCGTTACCAGGCGCGCTTAGGTTCGTTTCATAAGAAAACGAAGGGGAGCAGCAATGCATACGAAAGTCGAGATCACTAGCAACGAACGACGCGCCAAACCGGCACTGCGTCAGCGCGCCAGCGACCATCCGGTTGCGATGTTCTCCATGCTGGGCGCCTGCGCTCTGGCCGTCATGTTCCTGACACCGGCTTCCGGTCCGGCCTTCGCTTCGCTCAACCCGCCGGCCAATGTCGTCCAGGGCGCGCCGACCACCATCAAGACCGCCCGGCTGCCGGAGCCGGAAATCGATTTTGCCTGCCAGGGCCAAGCCTGGGGCGCCGAGAGCGCGGAGTGCCTGCGCGTCATCGCCGCCCAGTCCGGCGTGCACAAGGCGCGTGCCGTCCGCATGATCGCCAACGCAGCGCCGCTGACCACGACACCCAACGTTTTCTGAACCTCCCGAGCGCTTCCTCCCGCGCTCGTTCTTGGCTCCCGCCGCTTCCCTCGGTCGGGAGCCTCTTTTTTAGGGCCTATCGACATTCGGGTGAGGCCGGCCTGCGCATGGAGGTTCCCTGCGCTTCCGGTGCTCGCGTACTTCAAGTACGCTCCGCTCCGGTTCTCGGGAACCACCATTCTCGACTCCGCCTGACCCGAATCTCGATAGACCCCTACGTGGGTGCTTCGGAAAACTTAGCCGGCGGCGGCGACCTGGTCGGCTATTGCCGAGAGTACGCCGCGGACGTCCAGCGTCGAGAACGGCTTTTCCAGGATTTGCGGGCGCTGCGGCGCCGGCAAGGCTTCGATCTCGGCCTTGGCGCCGATCAGGTCGCCGGTGACCAGCACGAAGCGTTTGGCGAGCGCCAGGTTGTCGGCGAGCAATTCGCGGTAGATGGCAATGCCGCTGGTGCCGGGCATGCGCAAGTCGGAAAAGACGATGTCTGGCGGCATGTGGCCGGTCAAGGTCGCCGCCGCCGACGTCCAGGCCGGCACAACCCGCGACTTGATACCCATCAGTTCCAGGATGTCGGAGAGGGAGCCGGCGACGTCGGGTTCGTCGTCGATGATCAGCGCATGGCGCAAGCCGCTGGAACGAGCCGGGCTGTCGCCGGCTGCTGCCGCGCCGCCGGTGATTACCGGCAGCTGGACGACGAAGCGCGCGCCGCGCGGCGGCACCTCCTCGAACCAGATATTGCCGTTGTGGCGCTCGACGATCGATTTCGAGATCGACAGGCCGATGCCGGTGCCGACGCCGACCGGCTTGGTGGTGAAATAGGATTCGAAGATGCGGCTGCGGATCGCCTCGGGAATGCCCGGTCCGTTGTCCTCGACCGAAAACCCGGGGTTGCCGCGATCGCTGCGGAATGTCCGCACCTTGATCAGGCGGTCGCCGCCGATACCGGCCAGAGCGTGTTGGCTGTTGATCAGGAAATTGGCGGCCACCTGCGTGACGTGGTCGGCATCGGCCATCGCCAGCAGCGGGCCGGGCGCGAAATCGGTGTCGATGATGATGCCGCTCGAGCGTGCGCCATAGGCGGTCACTTCGAGTGCGGCGCGGATCACCTGGTTGAGATCGGTCTCGGCCTGCGCCGCCGGATGCAGGCGCACCATCGACAGGAAGCTTTTGACGATGCGGCCGCAGCGCTCGGCAGCGGCGCGCACTTTCTCGGCGCGAACCTTGGTCTGCGGGTCGGTGGCGAATTCATGCAGCAGCGTCGACTGAGCAACGACCACGGCGAGCGGGTTGTTGAGCTCGTGCGAAACACCGGCCAGCAACGAACCCATTGCCGCCATCTTCTCGTTCTGGTGCAGTTTTTCGCGCTGGCGGTTGATCTCTTCTTCGGCGCGCAGCTTATCGCGCAGGTCGCGGATCGAACCGAAGATGAGCTGACGGTCGGCCACCCGCATCTCGGTCGCCGTCAATTCGATGGGAAACACCTCGCCGGCCGCATTCTGTGTCACGGTCTCAAGCCGCTGGCCAACCATCGGCGCGCCGCGGCCAGACATGTATTCGGCGCCCGAGACATAGCCCTTGCGGTAATATTCCGGCACCACGGTATCGAGCAGGTCCTTGCCGAGGATGTCGCTGCGCTGATAGCCGAACATCTTTTCGGCGGCCGGATTGAATTCGATGATCGAGCCGGTCTCGTCGATGACGATGATGGCGTCGAGCGACGCCTGCAGCATGGTGCGGCGGATGACTTCGCTGGCATGGGCGTCGGACGGCGAGTGCTCGATGGCGTCGCCGATGGCGAGCGCGATGATGTGCATCGTCGCCTCTTCCTCTTCGGTCCATTCGCGCTCGTTTAGGCAGTCATTGACCGCGAACGTGCCCCACAGATGACCGTGCGCGAACACCGATACCGACAGGAACGACTTGATGTGCTGCTTTTCGAAATCGGCCCTGAGGAACCCGTCGAGATCGCGCGTATGGCCGGCGAAGATCTTGCCTTGCCGCTCGTCCTCTCCAATCCGCTCCAGCAGCGGATCGGTATCGACGATCGACTGCATGATCACCGTCGGCGAAGCCAGTTCGCCGCCGAAGCGAGGATCGATCCAGTAGGCGGCGACCGATTGGGCGAAGCCCTGGCCGGGCAATTCGCGCAGCCTGAACAGGATGCCGCGCTGGCAATTCATGGCGCTGCAGAGCGTTTCGAGGATGGTTTCCATCTCGCGCTGCCAGTCGCCGGCATCGCGCAACCGGCGGACGACTCGCACAGCCGTCATCGCGGCGCTCTGGCGAGCGCCTTGCGGGTCCATGCGTGGTGCTGGTTCAGCGGTCATGTCAGCCATCAGTAAAGGGCCGTCGGATTAGGCAGCTATGGAGCATTTCACGAAAAAGGTGAAACGCTCCATGTTTCAATGCAATCCCGAACGGAAAATCGCTACGCACTGTTCCTGGAATTGCTAGAGCGTTTCACCGTTTCACGGAAACGGAGAAGCGCTCTATCTCTTTGTTTTTACGCAATTCCGGGCGGAAAAACCGCGTACACTTTTCCTGTAATTGCTCTAGTGCCCGTCACCGGTCGGCAGCGAGAAGATATAGCCTTCGCCGCGCACTGTGCGCAAAAATTTCGGATTGGCCGGATCGGTTTCGATCTTCTTGCGCAGCCGCATGATGCGAATGTCGACGGCGCGCGACGATTCAGGATCCTCAACAAAACCAATCGCCTCGGAGATCGCCGATCGCGTCAACAGCCGGTTGGCGCGGGTCAGGAAAACCTCCAGCACATCGAACTCGCTCTTGGCCATGTCGATGACGGCGCCGTTGGCGCCGGTGACAAGCCTGCCGTCGAGGTCGGCCTGGAACGGGCCGAAGGTCAGGCGGCGGCCGCCATCGGCTTGTGTCTTCGCCGCCTGGGGCGGGCTCGGCTGCGGAACGCGGCGCAGCACGCTGCGCACACGAGCCAGCACCTCACGCAACTCGTAGGGCTTGACGATGTAGTCGTCGGCGCCAAGCTCCAGCCCGACAATGCGGTCGAGTGCGGTGCCGGCAGCCGTGGCATAGATGATGCCGACCGGTATTTTCGAGCGCAGCCAGCGGCCGAGCGACAGTCCGTCCTCGCCCGGCATGGCGATGTCGAGAATGGCCAAATGAAACGGTTCCGTCTCCAGCAAGGCGCGCGCCTCGGCCGCGCTTCCGGCCTGGGTCACATCGTAGCCGTTGGCGCCGAGATACTCGGCGACCGCGTCCCGGAGATCGGGCTCGTCCTCGACGATGACAATCCGTGCCCGCACTATGGCCTCGCTCCCGCTTTCAGCGGAAAGTAGATTGGGTATAAACATGATGTCCAGCACTCATATCCGGTTGCGGGGGAACGGGAAGAAAAACATGGCTGCACGATCCGTCATCGCGCTGGTTTCCGTCGCCGATGTGGTGGCCGGCGATCTTGCCGATCATCTCGACCGGCGCGGCCATGACGTGCGCGAGGCGCGGCAGCCCTGGGAAGCTGAATCCCTGCTTTCGGCCGGAGGCATCGATATCGTCATCGTCGGCGACAGCCTCAGCCAGGCGGAAGGGCGGGACCTGCTCAGGCGTTATGGCGGCGGCCAGAGCGCGGACGGGAAGGCGGGGCCGGATTTCATCCTGATCTGCCGGCCGGCCGATCTGGTCGACAAGGTGCTGGCGCTCGAGCTTGGCGCCGCAGATGTCGTCGAAAGTCCGCTCAATGTCAGGGAGCTTGCCGCGCGCATCGGCGGCCTGCTGACGCGGCGCGGCAGGTCCGCCCAGGAACTGATCGTGCTGGAAAATGCCACCGTCGATTTGCGGTCGGCCATCGTCATGCACCGTTCGGGTACGGAAGAACAGCTGTCGCCGGGCCAGGTGGCGCTGCTCAGGCTGTTTCTGGCCAGCCCGCGCAAGGTGCTGACGCGCGACGACATCATTGCGGCGGCGCCCGCCGAAAATGCCGATGCCTTCGACCGCTCGATCGATTCGCGCATCGTGCGGCTGCGCCGCAAGCTCGACACCGAAACCATCACAACTATACGCGGCGCAGGCTACCGGTTCGACCCGCCGACGCAGCGCGCCGACTGAGGGTCGGGAGGCTGGATTGTTCCTCGGCTCGCCCAAAAAAGCTGCGCAATCTCGGGCGCCATGCATAGGCGTCAGCGCACCACCAGAAGCGATGGTCCCGACGGCAATTCGCTGGCGACTACGATTTCGCTGGCGGCATGCGCGCGGTCCTTCAGGAGAACCGTGGCGAGACCGGCAAAGCCGAGCAGGCCTTGTGCATAGAGCAGTACCGAAAGCACGGAGGCTGCAGATTTCGTCTTCATCGGTTGTCCCCAAAAATCAGAACCGCGGGTGCTTCAGGATAAACCCGAAGTGCCCGCGTCGCCCACGGAGCCCCCCGTTGCGACGCGGGCCTTCGGTCCTCTCGGCAGCAAGTTGCCGGAGGGGCCGCGCATCCACTTCAACCCGAGGCCGACCCGCCAGAGGGCCCTGAGACGGTTGATGCGCAGACTGGAGACAATCCAGACCAAGGCTATGAACAGCGCGGCATGCAGCGTCGAAATCTCACCCGAATTCATCACCGCCAGTTTCGTCATCGGGGTGCCGGCTACTGTGCCGATGCCGCCGACGACAAATGCGGCGATGCTTATCCTGAAGAGCCAGGACAGGGTGGTCGATTTGATGCTCATTTTCGTTGGCGCCGGCTGTTCTCGTTGGGATGACTGTGCCGCGAGCCTGTAACCAGATCATGCCGCCCAGGCCGCGCTTTGTTGCAAGTCGGTTTCGAGCGAAGCCGATCTTCTTTCATATAAGGACATCAGCACTTTCGTTTGGGGGGCGCGGTGCGTGATCGGGAGTGCGCAGCGACGGCGGGAGCACGCTCCTTGTCCACCTTGCTTGTTAGCCCGAGGAAACAGATTCGAAACACAAACGAGCGTCAAGCGAAATCAGTCTGAAACATGACGCAGGGATAAGCGGCCATCGAATTGACGCCGGCCGGGCCGGCAAAGGGGAGCCATCATGTACAAGGCCATTTCCGCCAAACTCATCAACGTCACCGCCGCCGCTGCCGGCGCCGCGCTTCTGCTTGGCGCCGCCAACAGCACCGCCCATGCCGCGGCAAACCAGATCGTCGCGCGTGTTTCGCTGTCGCAGCAGACCATGGAAGTGCTGGTCGACGGCCGGCCGACTTTCGCCTGGAAGGTCTCGACCGGCGACAGTGCGCATGTCACGCCGACCGGCTCGTTCAAGCCGACCCGCATGCACGAGATGTGGCATTCGAAGAAATACGACAACGCGCCGATGCCGCATTCGGTCTTCTTCAGCGGCGGCTACGCCGTGCATGCGACCAACGCCATCAAGCGGCTGGGACGGCCGGCGTCGCATGGCTGCGTGCGGCTGCATCCCGACAATGCCGCCGACTTCTACCAGTTGGTCGAAACCTTCGGCCCGACCAACACCAGCATCGTCATCGTCAAGTAGCAGACTGCGTTTGGAGCGATGGTGCAGCGCAGCCGGACAGGTCATGCCACACCGCAAGTTCCCGCCTTGGAGCTCCATCGGGGCTTCGCGGTAAATCAATCCAGTCAAAAAGAGGCCGGGATTTTCCGGCCTCTTTTCGTTTGTTCGCTGACGCCGTTCGCGCTCAGTCCGCGTGCACCGGCATCAGCTTCGGGTCTGGCTTTTCCGCGTGGTGCGGCAGGTCCTTGCTGGCGATGAAGGTGTAGAACATCGGCACCACGAACAGGGTGAACATGGTTCCGACCAGGATGCCGGTGAAGATCACGAGGCCCATCGAATAGCGCGCCGCCGCACCAGCACCACTGGACACGATCAGCGGCACGACGCCGAGCGCCATCGCCGCTGTCGTCATCAGAATCGGCCGCAAGCGCACCTTGGCCGAGGCGACGATCGCATCGCGCCGCCTCATGCCATGCAACTCGCGCTGCTGGTTGGCGAACTCGACCAGAAGAATGCCGTGCTTGGTGATCAGACCTATCAGTGTGATCAGGCCGACCTGCGTGTAGATATTGAGCGTTCCAAGCCCCAGATTGAGCGGCACGATGGCGCCAAAGATCGACAGTGGCACCGCCATCATGATGATCAGCGGGTCGCGGAAGCTTTCGAACTGCGCCGCCAGCACCAGATAGATGACGATTACGGCGGCTGCGAACGCGATAAGGATCGTGTTGCCCTGCTCCTTCTCCTGCCGGGACTGGCCGGAATAATCGATGAAGAAGGTATCGGGCAGGCTCTCCTTGGCAAGGTTCTCCAGGGTCTGCAGCCCGTCGCCCGTGGTGACGCCGGGAAGCGGCAGCGCTGATATCGTCGCCGAGTTCAGCTGGTTGAACTGCTCGATCGCGGCCGGCGCGGCGTTGGTCGAAATCTTCACTACCGCTGAAAGCGGCACCATTTCGCCGGTCACGCTACGCACGAAATATTCGCCGAGCTTCTCGGGATTGTCGCGGAATTCCTTCGGCACCTGCGGGATGATGTCGTAGCTGTTGGAGTCGCGGTCGAACTGAGCCACTTCGGCGCCGCCGACCAGCAGCGTCAGCGTCTGGCCGATGTCGGCGATCGGCAGGTTGAGAGCCGCCGCGCGGTCGCGGTCGATGGTCACCGTCACCTGCGGAGCGTCAAAGGACATCGAGTTTTGCACGACGATGAAGCGGCCGGAGGCCTGCGCCTTGTTCTTAATCTGCTCGGCCGCCTCGTAGACCTCGGCGGAACCACCGGTCGAGCGCACCACCATGGAGATCGGCAGGCCGCCGCCGGAGCCCGGCAGCGTCGGCGGCGCGAAGACGAAGGCCTCAACGCCGGCCACCTTGCCGAGGCGTCCCTGGATATCGGCTTGAAGCTCCTTTGAGTTGCGCTGGCGCTCGGCCCAATCCTTGAAGGCGAAGCCGACAAAGGCGCCGTTGGTGGCGCCGCCAAAGGCAACGGCGGAGAATTGCGCCCTGGTTTCGGGAATGTCCTTCACCAGGCCGAGGATCTGGTTGACGTAGGTCTCGGTGTAGTCCGAGGTCGCGTAGCGCGGTGCCGTCACGATCGACAACAGGAAGCCCTGGTCCTCTTCCGGCGCCAGCTCGCTCGAGGTCTTGGTGAACATGAAGCCGGTGAGCGCAACCAGCGCCACGACCATCAGCAGCGTCACCGGTCGATTTCTCAAGGAGGCGGTGACCGCCCGCTCATAGACATGCTCGACACGGCTGAAGGTTCCGTCGACGACGCGCTGGAAGCGACTGTGCGATCCCGTCTTGAGCAGACGCGCTGCCATCATCGGCGTGATGGTGACGGCTATGACGCCGGACAGCACCACCGAACCGGCGAGCGTCACCGCGAACTCGCGGAACAGCGCGCCGGTCAGGCCGCCGGTGAAGGCCAGCGGCGCGAACACGGCGGCGAGCGTGATGGTCATGGCCACGATGGCGGAGAAAATCTCGCGCATGCCGTTGAAGGCCGCCTGCATCGGCGACATGTGGTCCTCCTCCATGTGGCGATGGATGTTCTCCACCACCACGATAGCGTCGTCGACGACAAGGCCGATGGCCAGCACCATGGCCAGCAGCGACAGAAGGTTGATCGAATAGCCGACCGCAAACAAAAGGAAGCAGACTCCGACCAGCGACAGCGGGATGGTCACGATCGGCATCATCACCGAGCGGAATGAGCCGAGGAACAACAGGATGACCACGACGACGATGGCGACGGCTTCGGCGATGGTCTTGAACACTTCATCGATCGAGGCGCTGATCTGTTCGGTGGAATCGTAGACGATTTCGATGGTCATGCCTTTCGGCAGCGTCTCTTGAATCAAAGGCACGATCTTGTGGATCGCCTCCGCCGTTGTCAGCGGGTTGGCGGCCGGCGTCGGGAAGATGGCGAGGAAGGTGCCGGGCTTGCCATTGAAGCTCACCCTCGTGTCGGTGCTCTCGGCGGCAAGCTCGACTCGCGCCACGTCGCGCAAGCGCACCACCTGGCCGTCCGTCGAGCGCAGCGGAAGCTCGGCAAAGGCCTCAGGCGTCTGCAGCGTCGAGCGAACCGTGATCGAGGAGACGACATATTCGTTCTCGGTGTTGCCGGGCGCCGACAGGAAGTTGGAGTTGTTGATCGCCGCCAGCACTTCGGCGGCGGTGACGCCACGCGCAGCAAGCTTGACCGGGTCGATCCAGACCCGCATCGAATATTCCTCGGCGCCGAAGATCTGCACGTCGGCGACACCTTCGACCGTCGACATGCGCGGCCGCACCACCCGCTCGATATATTCGGTGAGCTGCTCCTTGCTCATGTTCGGATTCTGCATCGAGATGTACATCATCGCGAACTCTTGGCCGGTGCCCTTGACGATGACCGGGTCCTTGGATGCATCCGGCAAGGTGCCGCGTACGCCCTGCACTTTCGACAGGACCTCGGTGAGCGCGACATCCGGATTGGAGCCGAGCTTCATCTGGACGACCACGGTGCTCGAAGACGGCCGGCTGGACGAGGTGACGTAGTCGATGTTCTCGGTCGAGGCGACGGCCCGCGCGATCGGGGCGGAGATGAAGCCCTGGATCAGGTCGGCGCTGGCGCCGGGATAGGCGGTGGTGATGGTGATCGCCGTCTCGTCAACCTTGGGATACTGCCGGATCGACAGGTTGAAGATGCCCTGGAAACCCAGGAGCAGGATCATGCAGGCGAGGACGGTGGAGAGGACCGGCCGGCGAATGAAGATGTCGGAAAAGTTCATTTCTGAGCCTGCTGGTTAGCCGACTTGCTGGGGTCAATGGTGTTGTCGACAGCGACGGACATGCCGTTGAAGAGACGGTTCTGACCGGCGGTGACGACCTCGTCACCGGCCTTGATGCCCTCGATGATCTCGACCATGCCGTCGTTGCGGCGGCCGGGCTTCACGAACACCTGCGACAGCACGAGCGCCGGCTTTTCCGGTTCTGCCGCGGGCTTCGCGGGGTCGACAGCCGGCTTGTCCGCGGGCTTCGCCGCGGCGTCTTCGGCAGCCGGTTTCGCGCCGGCCGGCTTTGCATCTGCCGCCGGCTTTGCTGCGTCGGCCCCTGCAGCAGGCTTTTCCTCGGGTTTCGCGGCTGGGGCGCCTTCCGCCGGCTTCGCCGGAACGACGACGAAGACGAAGTCGCCATAGAGGCTCGACGTCAATGCCGTCTGCGGCAAGGACAGAATGTTTTTCTCCTGCGGCAGCTCGACGCGAACCTGGACGAACTGGCCGGGCGTCAGCTTGCCGTCAGGGTTGGCGACCTCGCCGCGGACGGACACCAGGCGGCTTGAAGCGTCGATCTTGGGATCGATGCCGCGAATGGAGCCGGCAAACGGCATGTCGGCGCCGCCGCCGGTGCCGCCGAGGCCGAGCCGCACCGCCTGGCCTATGTTGAGCAGCGGCAGCTGCTGTTCGGGTACCGAGAAATCGACCCGCATGGTGTCCAGATCCTGCAAGGTCACCACTGCGTTGCCGGGCGAGAGATATTGGCCGAGGTCGATCTTGGGGATGCCCACGGTGCCGGCGAACGGCGCCGTCAGCTGCTTCTGATCAAGCACGGCCTGCAGCTTGTTGACCTGCGCGGCGGAGGCCGATGCAGCGGCTTGAGCGGTGTCGAGCGTGGCATCCGTTCCGACGCCGCGCCGCTGCAGTTCCAGCGCGCGTTCGAGCGCCGTCTTGTCGGACACGGACTGCGCCTTGGCCGCGACGAGATCCGCGCGTTCGACGGCATCGTCGAGCTGCAGCAGGACCGAATCGACAGGCACCTTCTGGTTGGCGTGGAAAAGGATGTCCTTGACGATGCCGCTGGTCTCGACGGTAAGGTCGACACCGCGCACGGCGCGTACCGTGCCGATCGCCTCGACGCCCGGCGTCCAGTCGGAAGGCTTGACGACAACCGTCGATACGGTCGTCGCCGGCGGCTTCATGGTGGCGAAATACTGTTTGATAGCGTTGTCGCGGAACAGGTTGAAGCCGACAACGCCGACGCACACCAAAGCGAGCAGAAGCAGAATTGCGGTGATAGAGATGAAGCGCTTCACGAACTGTCCCCTCGGCCGGTGTCCGGCAAAATAGCCGAATAGCGGGACACTTATCGACGCCAGGTCCCGATTACAAATGACGGCGAACTTACTGTACCGTCTGGACGGTCTTGTCAATTCCGCCTAGGCTGGTGCGGGGGAAGGGATCGATGAAGACCCAAAGGGCAAATTCGCGCGACAAGATACTCGCCGCCGCCGCCGATGTCGCACGCGAGACCGGTCCCGGCAGCCTGTCGCTTGACGCCGTCGCCAGCCGCGCCGGCGTGTCGAAAGGCGGCCTGTTATATAACTTTCCGACCAAGGCCAAACTGATGCAGGGCCTGGTGGAGAATTACCTGCGCGCGTTCGAGCTGGCGCTGGAATCGGGCCGTGTCGCCGGCGCCAGCGGCGAGAGCCTGCTCGCCACCTATATCCGGCTCTCGGCGGATGATTGTGAGGAGCCGAAGCCGACGGCTTCGTGGATATTCTCGGCGATCGCCGAGGATCCGGATTTCCTGACGCCGATAAAAGCCTTCAAGTCACAGCTGCTGCAGCGGCTGAAGAGCGAGACGCCGGACCTCAAGACGCTGCTGGTCTGCTTTCTGGCCATCGAAGGGCTGCGCAGCATGAACCTCTTCGATTCCGACGTGCTGTCCGCCGACGAACGCCACTTGCTGGTATCGGCCCTACTGGAGATTGCGGGATAGCTTAGGGCGTCGCGGTCGAAGAAGCGATACGGGCCGGGCGGAAAGGACGGTTAGTGAGCGGCATGGCATAGGCACGCATCACGACATCGGCGATTTCAAGCTACAGCCCC
Source organism: Mesorhizobium sp. C372A (assembly GCF_030323245.1). Lineage (NCBI taxonomy): Bacteria > Pseudomonadati > Pseudomonadota > Alphaproteobacteria > Hyphomicrobiales > Phyllobacteriaceae > Mesorhizobium > Mesorhizobium sp. C372A. Next base: position 2,299,459 of record NZ_CP100475.1, read on the forward strand.
CCTGATTCGTTGGATCGATGCTTCAGGAATGACTGCGCGAATGCGCGGCCGACTATGTTGCGCCGCACCATAACACTGCCGTGCCAGCCTTGACGTGTCAGCCTTGAGACGGCGCTCGGCGAGGCCGGCAAAGCGCGTTTTAGGGCTGTGATGGCGCCGGCATATGGTTATGGCATTGTCATGTTGCGGCGCACAAACTATGTGCCTTTGTAGTCCTCCTAACAGTCGCGAGATCTCCATGGGTTCCCTTTCTTCGAAGAATGCGCTCGTCACCGGATCGACCAGCGGCATTGGCCTGGCCATTGCCCGCGCCCTTGCCGCCGAGGGCTCCAACGTCACGATCAACGGCCTTGGCGAAGCCGCGGCGATCGAACAGGAGCGCGCCGGCATCGAGAAGGATTTCGGCGTCCAGTGCCGCTACTCCGGCGCCAACATGATGGACGGCGCAGCGGTGACCGCCATGGTGCGCGAAGCCGAGCAGGCCTTAGGCAGCCTCGACATTCTGGTCAACAATGCCGGGATACAGCATGTCGCGCCAATCGAGGAGTTTCCCGACGACAAGTGGGAAGCCATCATCCGCATCAATCTGCTTGCCGCCTTTTACGCGATCAAGGCCGTGGTGCCCGGCATGAAGGCGCGCAAATGGGGCCGCATCATCAACACCGCGTCGGCGCATGCACTGGTCGCCTCGCCGTTCAAGTCGGCTTACGTCTCGGCCAAGCACGGCATAGCGGGTCTGACCAAGACGGTAGCGCTGGAAGTCGCGCAGGACGGCATCACCGTCAACGCCATCGCGCCCGGCTATGTCTGGACGTCACTGGTCGAAAGGCAGATCCCCGACACGATGAAGGCGCGCGGCATGACCGAGGAACAGGTCAAGCGCGACGTGCTCCTGGCGGCACAGCCGACGAAGCAATTCGTCACCGTGGAGGAGCTCGCCGCGCTGACGCTGTTTCTGTGCTCGGACTCGGCCAGGCAGATTACCGGCACGACTTTGCCGATGGATGGCGGCTGGACGGCGCAGTAGGCGCGGTCCCCCGGCGCCGCTCTTTCCTTGACAAAGACGAAGGATCAATCCAGCATTGTGGCAAGGGGTTCCTTCGCGACGACCCCGTGAGGCGTCAGCCCAATGATCGCGTCCAAACTCTCACTCTGGAGGTGGACGCCATGCCGTCAACAACCGCAATCACCGTAGCGCAGCTTTCCCGCCTTGTCGGTCTGTCCGACGCGCCTGTTCTTGTCGATGTCCGCATCGACGAAGACTACGACGCCGATCCGCGGCTGCTTCCGGCCTCGTGCCGGCGCGACTTCAAGTCTGTTTCGAGCTGGGCGGCCGAGTTCACGGGGGCTCATGCTGTCGTCATCTGCCAGAAGGGGCTGAAGCTCTCGCAAGGCGTTGCCGCATGGCTGCGCCATGAGGGCATTGCTGCCGAATCCCTTGAAGGCGGCTTCGAGGCGTGGCAGGCGGCCAAGGGACTTCTGGTCAAGGCCGACAAGATACCGCCCCGCGACGACAAGGGCCGCACGGTCTGGGTGACGCGTGCCCGCCCCAAGGTCGACCGCATCGCCTGTCCCTGGCTGATCCGCCGCTTCGTCGATCCCTCGGCGGTGTTCCTGTTTGTCGAGCCGTCTGAAGTGCTGGCGGCCGCCGATCGGTTTGGGGCGGTTGCCTTCGACATCGACGACGTGTTCTGGAGCCATCGCGGCGAGCGCTGCACCTTCGACACGATGATCGAAGAGTTCGGGTTGCGGTCCGAAGCGCTCGATCGCCTTGCGCTGATCGTGCGTGCAGCCGATACGGCGCGCCTCGATCTCGTACCGCAGGCGGCCGGGTTCCTCGCTGCATCGCTCGGGCTGTCGCGCATGTTCCGCGACGATCTCGAACAGCTTGATGCCGGCATGCTGCTCTACGATGCGTTCTTCAGATGGTGCCGCGATGCCACTGACGAAACCCACAATTGGCCCAGCGCGGGCAAAGCGCCATGAGCGCCCTCGCCGCGGACGACGATGCACAGGCTACCGAGGCTCCGGTCGTCCCGACCTTCCGCCAAGCCGCGAAACTGTGGGCAAGGATCGGCCTGCTCTCCTTCGGCGGGCCGGCCGGACAGATCGCGCTGATGCACAAGGAATTGGTCGAGGATCGCCGCTGGATCGGCGAGCAGCGGTTCCTGCATGCGCTCAACTACTGCATGCTTCTGCCAGGCCCCGAGGCACAGCAGCTCGCCATCTATATCGGCTGGCTGCTGCACCGGACCGCCGGCGGCCTCGTCGCCGGCATCCTGTTCGTGCTGCCCGGTGCGTTTGTCATGCTGGGCCTCAGCATCTTCTACGTGCTTTACAATGATGCGCCTGTCATCGAGGCGCTGTTTTTCGGCATCAAGGCGGCGGTGCTGGCCGTCGTCGTCGAGGCGGTCCTCCGCATCGGCAAACGGGCGCTCAAGAACCGGGTGATGGTGGCGATCGCGGTGGCCGCGTTCCTTGCCATTTATGTCATCAGGCTGCCGTTTCCGCTGATCATCCTGGTTGCAGGGCTGACCGGCTGGATCGGCAACCGCTTGGCACCGGCGCGTTTTTCCGGAGCCGCACGCGGCAAGGACAATTTGCCCGATGTCAGGGGCGCCGTCGACGTCATGTTCGAACGCGGCGACCTCGCTCACACCAAGCCGACGAAATGGCACGCGCCGCGCACCATCGCGATCTGGCTGCCGATCTGGCTCGGGCCGGTCGTACTGATCCTGGCGCTGACCGGCCCTGCCAGTGTTTGGGCACAGCTTGGCGGCTTCTTCAGCCTGATGGCGGTGGTCACATTCGGCGGCGCCTACGCTGCGCTCTCCTATGTCGCGCAGGCAGCGGTGACCTCGTTCGGCTGGCTGGCGCCGGGTGAAATGGTCGATGGGCTTGGTCTGGCCGAGACGACGCCGGGACCATTGATCCTGGTGCTGCAGTTCGTCGGCTTCGTCGCCGCCTATCGTCACGCCGGTGCGATGGGACCGCTTGTGGCCGGATCGCTCGGCGCATTGCTGACGCTCTGGGTGACGTTCGTGCCGTGCTTCTTCTGGATCTTTCTGGGTGCCCCCTACATCGAGGCGCTGCGCGGCAACAAGGCGCTGTCGGCGGCGCTGAGTGCGATCACGGCGGCTGTCGTCGGCGTGGTGATGAACCTTGCGCTGTGGTTCGCACTGCATGTCGTCTTCGGCGCGGTGCACCGCGTTGGCCTGGGCACGGAGGTGCCGGTGCTGTCGTCGCTGGACTGGCGTGCCGCGTTGCTGGCGGCAGCCGCCATGGTCGCCATGCTGAAACTGAGGATCGGCATGCTGCCGACATTGGCCGGCTCGGCGCTGGCCGGACTGGCGCTGCTGGCCTTGCCTGCGTAGCGTTCGAAGGCGCGGCCAGCCATTATCACAGCCGGATTTTTGAGGTATGCCGGGGCGGCGCACAACGGTCGCGGGCGCTGGTAGGATCAGCGCCAGCCCCGGAGATACGCTTTACGTCGAACCCGATACCGCCAAGCTGAACCTGTTCGACGCGGAGAGCGGGGGAGCGCTGGTAAACTGATTTGACGAGGTTGGCCAAGCTGCTTCAAAGTCGATCCTGGATCGCACAACGGGATGTGACATGGTGGATTCCGATCGGATCGACAAGCTGATCGCAGGGGTGCCCCCTGCCTTGGCGCTTCGTGCCGGGCTGGACCTTGGCATCTTCACCCGGCTCGGCGGCGATGCTGCGACTGCCGACAGCCTTGGGGCAGCGCTCAAAGTCGAGCCCGCTCGTCTGTCGCGGCTCCTCTACGCGCTCGCCAGCATCGGTCTCCTCGAGGTCGAGGATGGTCAGTTTCGCAACGGAGCCGAATCGTCGGAGTTTCTCGACGCGTCCAAGCCGACCTATCGCGGCGGCGATCATGTGCTGCTGCGCGAACTCTGGGGAGCCGACCTTTTGACCGCAGAGTCGCTGCGGCAAAACCGGCCGGCCGCGCTGCATGACTTTTCCGAAGCGGGGCCAGAATCCGCAGCGGCCTTCAGCCGCATGCTCGCACCGGGAGGGGTGATTTTCGGCCGGAATCTGGCCCGTGAGCTGGACCTCTCGGCGGTCCGTTCGGTGATCGACATCGGCGGCGGCGCCGGGACCATTCTGGTCGGACTTCGCGAGCGATGGCCGCATATTGCGGCGACTTTGATGGAACTCCCGACGGTCGCAGCGGTCGCACCAGCGATCCTGTCGGAATACGGTGCCGGCGATGTGGTTGTCGAAGAAGGCGACATAACGGTCGCGCCATCGACCGGCCGGCATGACTTGGCAATCCTGAAGGCCGTCGTCCAGGTCCTGCCGCCGGACCAGGCGCGCAGTTCGATCCTGAACGCGGCGCGTTGCCTCACCCAAGGAGGCGAGATCGCAATTGCGGGGTGGGGTGTCGTCGATGACGACCGTCTCGGCCCGCCTGAGGGTGTCTTTCTCAATCTCACCTTCCTGAACCTTTACCGCGCAGGCGAATCGTACACGGAAGGTCAGTATCGCGGGTGGATGGCCGAGGCTGGGTTCCGGGATATCTCCAGGTCGCAGCTGACCGACGGCACCACGTTGTTTCGTGGGCGCCTCACGGACTGATTGTGGCTGGAGTGGTTGGTTTCGGGCGTGTGTGGCCCTCAGAGCCAGCCCCGGACGGATTGCACAAAGTTCCTGAGGCGGCGTGAGCCGATCTTTCCCCTTACCGGCAGCGCGGTGTCCCCTGTCTTCTCGATAGCTTCTTCGCAGAGGGGGCATTTAAATGTCACTTGGTCGACAACAAAGTTCGGGATAGCGGCATATTTCGCATTCGTCGATTGGGGCGGAACCTCCGACAGGATGTTGCGCGGTCGCTGCAACTTGCGCCTAGCTAGCCCGTTCGACTACGTCGAATCGGAATGGAGTTTTTAGACATTCGTTTATCTATTCGTGGTTTCTAATACATATGGCATCCAACGCGTTCACCCGGATTTGGTTTGCTTTGAGCCGCCTAAGGCGCGCCACGAACGGTAACGTTGCCGTCATCGTTGCCTTCACCTTGCCGGTCGTGGTTGGCGGCGCCGGCCTCGGTGTGGAGACATCCTTCTGGTATTACAGCAGCCTCAAGCTGCAGGCCGTTGCCGATGCCGCGGCCTATGCCGGCGCGCTCGAGAAAGTCGCGGGTTCCGATAACCCGACCATCATCGCCGCCGCCACGCAGTCCGCGACCTCGAACAATTTTGCCACGCCGGGCACGATCCAGGTCAACACGCCGCCATTGTCCGGCCCGAACACCGCGAAGAAGGCAGTGGAGGTCATCGTCAAGCAGAACATCGACCGCTACTTCACGGCGATTTTCAACCAGGCGCCCGTTGCCGAACAGGCAAGGGCGGTGGCGCTGATCAATGACGCCTCCAAAGCTTGTGTGCTGGCGCTCAGTCCCTCGGCCTCCCAGGCTGCGCTCTTTTCCGGCAACACCACCGTCAACCTCACCGGCTGTTCGGTCATGTCGGACTCGATTGCCTCGGACGCCATAAAGACGCAGGGCTCGGCGGTGCTCAAGGCCGACTGCCTGATCACGGTCGGCGGCATGGTGCTGAACAATCCAGCGACCACGGTCTGCAAGTCCAACATCACCCGAGCCTTGCCGGCAGCCGATCCTTTCTCCGGCTTGGCGACGCCGACAGCAGGCAACCCTTGCAAGAATGTCAACGGCAACAAGACGTCGCAAACACTCCAGCCTGGCACCTACTGTAGCGGCATGAGCCTCAGCGGCAACGTCACCCTGCAGCCCGGCGTCTACGTCGTGCAGGGCGGTATGAAGGTCAACGCCAACGCGGTCGTCGCCGGCAGCGGGGTAACCATCTTCATGGCAGGCAGCAACACCGTCAGCATGAACGGCAACGCCAAGGTGACGCTGAGCGCGCCTACCTCCGGAGCCTATTCCGGCGTGCTGTTCTACGGCGACAGGACCGGGACCGCGGCGCAGAGCACCTTCAACGGCACCGCGGCCTCGCTTTTGACCGGCGCCATCTATTTCCCCAGGCAGCAGGTCAACTACCTTGGCAACTTCTCCGGGAACGGCGGCTGCACTCAGGTCGTCGCCGACACCATCCAGTGGTCCGGCAGTACGACCATCAAGCAGGACTGCACCAGCCTCGGGATGAAGAACATTCCGGCGACGCAATCCGTTCAGCTCGTCGAGTAGCGGGATGGGTGGGCGGACTTTGCGCATTGTCCTGGACAAATCCGGGATAGCTGCCGTCGAGTTTTCCATGTTGCTGCCCATCCTGTGCCTCGTCTGCCTCGGCATCGCCGACGGCTGGTCCTACGTAACGAGTTACCTGCAGATGCGCGCGGGCGTCAAAACCGCGGCCAATCTCGTAATGGCCGGCGCGTCCAATGACACCGGAACGCAGGCGGTCGCGCTTTCGAGCTGGAACGACAAGCCCGAGGACGCCGCGGTCGTACTGGTCCGCTCCTATTTGTGCGGCGCCACGGTCGTGGATGCGACCACCATTTGCGGCGGAACGAAGCTGCCGACCGTCTTCGTCCAGATAACGGCGACGGGCACCTGGGTGCCCCCGTTTAACTTCGGTGTCTTCCCGGACCCGCGCGCGATCAGTCATCAGCAGGTGATCCGTGTCCGCTGAAAGGATCGGATCCAGGTGGCGCCGTGACTGCTCCGGCGCAGCCGGGCTGGAATTCGCCTTGATCGCGCCTTTCCTGGTGATGCTTTTGTTCGGAATCTTCGCCTTCGGCTGGGCCATGAATGCCGTGTCGACCGTCCGCTATACACTGGAAACCTCTTCCCGGGCGCTGCAGCTGAACAACACGCTTTCGCAGAGCGACATCCAGGCCATCGCCACGCAGAAATTGGTGAACCTGGGTCTGAAGAACGTCATTGTGACGATCGCGACCGACCCTGCCAGCGGCGGTTTCAAGATGGCGCATCTGACCGCCAGCTATGCCTTCGTCATCGCTTTCCCGTATTTCGACCAGTATCCGATAAATTACGCCACGACCGTCACGGTGCCCCTGGTTGCTAGCTAGGCGTACGACCGGCTTCGTTGAGTTGGCGGCGCCGAACTCAGACCGTAACGGATCGACTGGGAACCATCGCTCGATCTGGAATTGGTCGATTCTCTTCGCCGCTGTAGATGCTTAAAGCTCGCTCCTGAGACCTCAGGGATGGACTTTTTCTATGGAACTAAAGTCGGGCTGCTTGCTTGGTCGCGTCCGTGAAAATCACCGAAGACCAGTCCATCAGTGCTGCAACATGCCGACAGGCTATCTCAGTCACCAAGCCTTTGATCTTGCTGGTGATCCCGACAGGAATCGAACCTGTGACCTACAGATTAGGAATCTGCCGCTCTATCCTACTGAGCTACGGGACCACGCGGCCCGACACATAGCCGCTTCCGATCGTTTCGCCAAGAGGCTCGCCGAAGGCAATTCGGCCGGCCTTTCGGCGGTATATGTCAGGCTGCGAGCGCCGTTTCGGCCAGTTTTACCCAGTAGCTCATGCCGTGCGGGATGACTTCGTCGTTGAAGTCGTAGGCCGGATGGTGGAGGCCGGCGGTCTCGCCATTGCCGATGAAGATGAAGGCGCCAGGGCGGGCTTCCAGCATGTAGGAGAAGTCTTCGCCGCCCATCACCGGCTGGATGGCGCGGTGGACCTGGGTGTCGCCGGCGACATTTGCCGCGACATCGCCGGCAAAGACCGTTTCTTCCGGATGATTGAAGGTCACGGGATAGTTGGCGTCATAGTCGACAGTGATCGTCGCGCCGAAGGCGGTGGCTATTCCTTCGCAGATGGTGCGGATGCGCTCTTCCGATTTCTTGGCGATCTCTTTCTTCAGTGTGCGCACCGTGCCGGCAATCTCGGCGGTCTCGGGAATGACGTTGTAGGCGTCGCCGGCGTGGAACTTCGTCACCGAAACCACCACCGCCTCGACCGGATCGGTGCTGCGCGAAGCGACCGTCTGAAGGGCGCCGACCAACTGGCTGGTGATGACGATCGGGTCGATCGTGCCGTGCGGCATCGCCGCATGGCCGCCGCGGCCCTTCACGGTGATGGTGAACTCGGCGGTCGCCGCCATGATCGGACCCGGCCGGATGGCGAACTGGCCCACCGGCAGGCCCGGCATGTTGTGCATGCCAAAGACCCGCGAAATATCGAAACGCTCCATCATGCCGTCCTTGACCATCTCGTTGCCGCCGCCGCCGCCCTCTTCGGCCGGCTGGAAGATGACCGCGACCGAGCCGGCGAAATTGCGCGTTTCGGTCAGATATTTGGCGGCGCCCAAAAGCATCGCCGTATGGCCGTCATGGCCGCAGGCATGCATTTTGCCAGGAATGGTCGAGGCATAGGGCTTGCCGGTGATCTCGTTGATCGGCAGCGCGTCCATGTCGGCGCGCAAGCCGATGGTCGCGCCTTGCCCCTTGCGGCCATGGATGATGCCGACGACGCCGGTCTTGCCGAGGCCCGTCACCACGTCGTCGCAGCCGAATTCCTTCAGCTTCTCGGTGACGAAGGCGGCGGTCTTGAAGACATCGAAATTCAGTTCTGGCGTCTGGTGCAGATGGCGTCGCCAGCCGGCAACTTCATCCTGCATCTCGGCGGCGCGGTTGAGAATCGGCATAATGGTTCCATCTCGCTATTGGAGCAGACGATCTGGCCTGCTTGATTGCAATTGTGATTGCCATGCTTGTTGCCATCTTGGCACTTTGCCATCTTGGCGTCACATAGGGTAAATAGCACCCCAGACAATGTGATCCGGAAATTGAGGGCCGGATCAGGTCATGCTGGCCATCGCGTAACGAAATCTTACGGAGCCAGGGGCGACTACGGCAAGAGGCGATTTCGGATTCCATGATGCGGCACAGCCATATCCTCAAATTACTGCTAACGGGCGGCTTGGCGTTACCCATGCTGGCTGGGCCAGCTTTGGCCAATCCGGTGATCCTGTTCGACCTCAACAGCGGCAAGGTTCTGCAGCACCAGGACGCCTTCAAGCGCTGGTATCCCGCTTCGCTGAGCAAGCTGATGACCGCCTATGTCACCTTCCGGGCGATTGCCGCCGGCGAGGTCCAGCTCGATTCACCGATCAAGGTGACCAAGCATTCGGCGGGCGAACCGCCGAGCAAGATGGGCTTCAAGCCGGGCTCGGTGATGCGGCTCGACAATGCGTTGAAGATGATGCTGGTCAAATCGGCCAACGATATCGCCATGGCCATCGGCGAAAACATAGGCGGCTCGCAGGCCGGATTCGCCGTTCGCATGAATGCGGAGGCGGCGCGGCTCGGCATGACCGGAACGCATTTCGTCAATCCGAACGGACTGTTTTCGCCGGAGCAGTATACGACGGCGCGCGATCTTGCCCTGCTGGTGATGGCGATCCGCAAGGAATTCCCGCAATACGCCCCCTGGTTCTCGATCGAAGGCCTTGCCGTCGGCAAGAAGGCGATCTCCAACTACAATCTCTTGATCGGGCGCTATCCCGGCGCCGACGGCATGAAAACCGGGTTCGTTTGTCCCTCGGGCTTCAACATGATCGGCTCGGCGACACGCAATGGCCGCACGCTGGTCGCGGTCGTGCTCGGCGAAAAATCGGCGATCAGCCGTGCCGAGACCGCCGCCAGGCTGCTTGACCAGGGCTTTGCCATGCCCGACCCGAACTGGCTCACGGTCGCGGCCATGCCTTCCTATGGCGATACCATGTCACCCAACGACATGCATGATGAGATCTGCAAGAAGAAGGCGCCGCACGAGCAGTCCGAGGCGGCTCCGCCGGTGGCCGCGAAGGGCGCCGACGTGCCGAAATCGCCCTATCAGGAAAAGCTCGACCACGTGCCGACGCTGGTTGCCGTGGGCCTCGGCGGCGCCACCGGGCCGGCGCCGAAGGCGATGCTCGACCAGGGCGGCCAGGAATACGCCGATGTGCCGCTGCCGAGCTGGCGGCCAGACATTCCGGCGCCAAAGGGCGCCGAACCGGCCGTGGTGGGCCAGGCAACCGCGGTGCAGGGCGACCAGCTGGTCAAAGCCGCGAACTAGGCGATGGCTGGCTTTCCGATACCCGTCACGGTGGTCACCGGCTTCCTCGGCGCCGGCAAGACGACATTGCTCAACCGGCTGCTCAAAGATCCGGCACTGGTCGACACGGCCGTCATCATCAACGAATTCGGTGAGGTGGCGATCGACCACCTTCTGGTCGAGCAGGCCTCGGACGGCATCATCCAGCTGTCCGACGGGTGTCTATGCTGCACGGTGCGCGGCGAACTGGTCGACACGCTGGCTGACCTCGTCGACCGGCTGCAGACGGGCCGTATCGCCCGTCTCGCCCGCGTCGTCGTCGAAACCACCGGGCTCGCCGATCCGGCGCCGGTGCTGCAGTCGATCATGGCGCATCCCGCCCTGGTGCAGGCCTTCCGACTTGATGGCGTCATCACGCTGGTCGACGCGGTCAACGGCAACGCGACGCTCGACGGCCATGTCGAGGCGGTCAAGCAGGTGGCAGTCGCCGATCGCATCGTGCTGACCAAGGTCGATCTGGCCAGCGATTCCGGCGACGTCGATGCTTTGCGAACGCGAGTCCATCAGCTCAATCCAGGCGCCGTGGTGCTGGAGGCCGGCGACGGCCGAACCGGCGTCGCGGCTCTGTTCGACTGCGGCCTCTACAATCCGGCGACCAAATCCGCCGATGTCCGGCGCTGGCTCGGCGAAGAAGCCGCCCATGAGCACCACCATCATCATCATGATCACGGCGAGCATGAGCACCACCACGATTCCCGCGTGCGCTCCTACTCGCTGGTCCATGACGGCCCGGTGCCGTTTTCGGCGATCGAGATGTTCCTCGACCTGCTGCGTTCTGCGCATGGCGACAAGCTTTTGCGGATGAAGGGCGTCATCGAGCTTGCGGAGGACCCGTCGCGGCCGCTTGTTGTCCACGGGGTACAGAAGATCCTGCATCCGCCGGCGCGGCTACTGGCCTGGTCGGACGGCCAACGCGGCACCAGGCTGGTGCTGATCACGCTCGATATGCCGGAAGATTATGTGCGCCGGCTGTTTTCCGCTTTCACCAACCGGCCGTCGATCGACACGCCGGATCGCGCGGCGCTGGAGAGCAATCCGCTGGCGATAGCCGGGGGCTGATTCTCAGGCTCGCTCTGCGCCGCGTTCGACCAGGAAGCGGTGGCCGCCGGTGACGGCTGACGTTTCAACCAGTTGGTGACCAGCGTCGGCGCAAAAGGCGGGGATGTCGATGACCGCCAGCGGGTCGGTGGTCTCCAGCCAAAGCCGGCTGCCCGGCTGCATTGCCGCTAGGCGTTTTTTCGCCTTGAGAACGGGCAGGGGGCAGTTCAGGCCCTTGAGGTCATAGATTGCGGTGTGATTTGTTTGTTTGTTTTCATGCATGTCTTTGTCCCAAAACCGCTGCGCACTTTTGGGCGGCATGCATCGGCAAGGCGAAAACCTCAGCCGCCGAACATGCCTAGCAGCTTGTTCTTGATCTTCGACATCCGGCTTTCGTCCGCCGGCGGTTCCGCAGGCGCCGCCTCGACGCTCGCAGTGGCGACCGGCTGCTGGGCGGCCTGCTTGGCTGCTTCCTTTTCGGCCAGCGATTGGGCCTTTGCGGCTTGCTTTTCAGCCAGTGCCTGGGCCTTGGCGGCTTTCGCAGCCTCGATGGCAGCAACCCGCTGTTCCTCGGCCTTGCGCTTGGCTTCCTTCTCTGCGTCCAGCGCCGCCATCTTGCGGCCGGCGGGCGAATCGATGCGGCCCATGCGCGCCGTCTCGGTCAGCGTGCCGTCGGAATTCAGCGACGGCGGTTCGATCGGCACGCGCTCGCCCCGGGCGCGGCGCTTCGACCAGTCTGAAACGATGGCGGCTTCCTTGATGCCGGCAATGGTTGGCTTGGGCGCTGGCACGCTGGCCTTGACCGCGCCGGTGAAGGCCGCGTCATAGCTGCTTTGATAGGCGTTGAGTGCGCTCTTCAGCGAATCGGGCTGCGTGGTCGCGGGGCATGCGCCAGTCGGATCGAATGTCGTGCCCTCAGGCGCCACCTGGTTGAAGACATAGCGCTTGTCGCAGACATCGACCTTCGGTGGCACCTTGGTGATCTCGAAATTGTCGTAACCGACCTTCAGCATCTTCCAGAACTCATAGTTCGGGTCGTTGCGGTAGCGCGCCATGTTGGCGGCGGTCATGCGGAACGGGAAGGCCTGGATCTGGAACTCGGTCTGGCCGCCCTGGAAGGCATCGCGACCAAAAGCGTAGATCTGCTCGATCTGCGGGTCGGTCATCGAATAACAGCCCGACGACGAGCAGGCGCCGTGCACCATCAGATTGGCGCCGGTGCGGCCATTGGCACGGTCATAGGCGTTGGGATAGCCGATGTTGAAGGACAGGTGATAGTTCGAGCGCGGATTCATCTGCGACGGGCGGACCGTATAGAAACCTTCCGGCGCCTGGCGGTCGCCCTCGGTGTATTTTGGGCCGAGCTTGCCCGACCATTTGCAGATGTCGTAGCTGGCGACCATCTCGTAGCGGCCGGTGGTCTTGGCCTTCCAGATTTCGAGCTTGCCTTCTTCCTTGAAGATGCGAGCCATCACCGACGAGGTGCGGATCATGCCCTTGGCTTTCATGTCGGCCAGGATCTTGTCCGGCAGCGGCTTGCTGGCTTCCGGCGCAAAATTCTTCATCGAGGAATCGTTGCAGCCGGCAACGCCAAGCGCGGCGATCAGGAGTCCAGTGCGGGCAAGCTTGGTAAACATGGATACGGCTATGTCTTTTTCTCGCGGCACGGCCGGATAGCGCCCGGGCCTGCATGCTGAACACTGACGGACCCTAAGCCCGTTAACCTTGAAAATTCCTTACCGCAAGCGTCGGACGGCGCCCCCCACGGCAATTCGCCCGGTGTCACGGATTTTTTATTGAGCCGAATGCGGCGGCATTTTTGTGGCGAAATTGCTCCTTGACGCCACATTGCGGTGCGCTGCCGGCCAAAATCAGAGGCTGCGGCCCATCGCCAGATATTTTTCGCGGCGCTGTTCGCGAAAATCGGTGTTGGCGCCGGCAAAATCCTTCATCGTCTTGGCGATGAGATCGCCGGTGGCGGCGATCACCGTTTCGGGCGCGCGCTGGGCGCCGCCGAGCGGCTCGGCAATGATGGCGTCGATGATCTTCATTTCCAGAAGGTCCTGGGCGGTGATCTTCATGTTGGTCGCCGCATCTTTCGAGCGCGTGGTGTCGCGCCACAGGATCGAGGCAGCGCCTTCCGGCGAGATCACCGAATAGATGGCGTGTTCCAGCATGTAGACGCGGTTGGCGGTGGCGATCGCAATGGCGCCGCCCGAACCGCCTTCGCCGATTACAACCGAAATCGATGGCACTTTGAGGCCGAGGCAGGCCGAGGTTGAGCGGGCGATGGCTTCAGCCTGGCCGCGTTCCTCGGCGCCAACGCCGGGGTAAGCGCCGGCGGTGTCGACCAGCGTCAGAAGTGGGATCTGGAAACGGTCGGCAAGTTCCATCAGCCGCACGGCCTTGCGGTAGCCTTCAGGGCGCACCGAGCCGAAATTGTGCTTGAGCCGGCTCGCCGTGTCGGAGCCCTTTTCCTGGCCGATGACGGCCACCGGTTCGCCGCGGAAGCGGGCGAAGCCGCCGATGATCGCCTGGTCCTCGCCGAAATTGCGGTCGCCGGCGAGCGGCGTGAAATCGCTGAACAGACCCTTGATGTAGTCGAGGCAATGCGGCCTGTCGGTGTGGCGCGCGACCTGCACCTTCTGCCACGGCGTCAGCGCCTTGTAGATGTCGCGCAGCGCGTCGCGCACGCGCTTCTCGAGCCGGCTGATTTCGTCGCCGACGTCGACCGCCTCGCCATTCTCGGCAAGCTTCTTCAGCTCGAGGATCTTGAGTTCAAGGTCCTGCACCGGCTTTTCGAAATCGAGGTAATTGTACATTCTTGAGCGGACCGATGCGTCGGAAGGCAAACATCGCGCAGATGTAGGCTCCGCGCGGGCACGTTGCCCTCACATAGCGATATGAGGCCTAGTCGGCAAGCGGATGATGATCGTTGACCAGCCGCACCAACCGCTCTTCCAGCACATGCGTGTAAATCTGCGTGGTCGAGATATCGGCGTGGCCGAGCAGCTGCTGCACCGCCCTGAGATCGGCGCCGTTCTGCAGGAGATGGCTGGCGAAAGCATGGCGCAGCACATGCGGCGAAATTTTCGCCGCCGATATGCCGGCCCGCGCGGCAAGGCCTTTGAGATCGCGGGCAAAGACCTGCCGGGAGAGAAAGCCGCTGTCGCCGGCGGCCGGGAACAGAAACGGGCTGTCGGCGAAAGCCGGCACCGTGGCCCGGGCTGTGAGCCAAGCCCGCATCGCCGTGCGGGCCTTGGCCGACAGCGGCACCATGCGCTCCTTGTCGCCCTTGCCGCGCACCATGAAGAAGCGGTCGTCGCGCTGCGCGACGGTCACCGGCAGGCCGACAAGTTCGGAGACGCGCAGGCCGGTGGCATAGAGCACCTCGACCAAAGCGTGCAGGCGCAGTGCCGCCACCCGGTCGCCATTGACGCCATCGCCTGTCTCAAGCGCCGCACGGTCGAGCAGCCGACCGGTATCGGCCTCGCTCATCGTCTTGGGCAGCGGCCGGCCCTTTTTCGGACTGTCCAGCGTGCCGGTCGGGTCGTCGCCGCGCAAGCCCTCGGCGTAGAGAAACTTGAAGAACTGGCGGATCGCCGACAGTTTGCGCGCCTGCGACGTCGACGCAAAGCCGCGCGCCGCGATATCGTCGAGATAGGCGCGGATGTCGGCTGCGGCGGCAGCGGCAAGCCCGCCGGCAATCTGCTGCGAAGCGTCTTCGAGATCACGGCGGTAGGAAGACAGCGTGTTTGCAGCGGCACCGCGTTCGGCGCTCATCATCTCGAGAAAGGCTTCGATGCGAGCCGCGCTGTTCATGTTCCAGGGGTCAGTTTGGGTCAGTTTTTCTTGGGGTTCAGCTTTTCCGGTGGGATGCGCACGGTGATTTCGGCTTTTTTCGGCTCGACGAACATCGCCAGCGCCACCATCGTACCATAGGCAATGCCGGCAAGAATCATCATCGTCACGACAAAGCGGAACAGTGTCGGCATCAATCTTCGCCCGTCTTCTTGCTCTGCGATTCCAAGCCCGTGTCCTTATGGGACGCTAATTCCGTCAATTCAAGGACGAAGGGCTCTGCGTGCGAAAGGCGCTATGCTTGACGCAAACGGGCTTTTGATGTCGATACGCCGGTAAAGACGGCTTAGAAACAGCATGGTCTCATGAACGCGTTACCAGCAAATCCTCCCGGCGATAGCCATGCCGCGCTGCTCGACAGGCTGGGCAGCCGCTCGATCGTCTTTGTCGGCCTGATGGGCGCCGGCAAGACGGCGATCGGCCGCAAGGTGGCGACGATGCTGTCGCTGCCCTTCGTCGACAGCGACCAGGAGATCGAAACCGTGTCGCGCATGACGGTGCCGGAACTGTTCGAACGTTATGGCGAGACCGAATTCCGGGCATTGGAGCAGCGCGTCATCCTGCGCGTGCTGGAGAGTGGGCCGCAGGTGCTGTCGACCGGCGGCGGCGCGTTCATGAATGCGCAGACGCGGGAAGCGATCGCCGGGCATGGCGTGTCGGTGTGGCTGAAGGCCGAGATCGACCTGTTGATGGAACGCGTGTCCAAGAAGCAGAACCGGCCGTTGCTCAAAAGCGCCGATCCGCGCGCCGTGCTCGAGCGGCTGATGGGCGAGCGCTACCCGGTCTATGCCACGTCCAACATCACGGTGCCGACACGCGACGACCGCAAGGAGGTCATTGCGACCGAGGTTGTCGACGCGCTGTGCGGGCATTTCGGCATTCCGGCTCCGACTGCGCCGGGCGAGGTGCGGCTGTGAGCGAACCGGTCACTGTCGAGGTCGGCCTTGGCGAGCGTGCCTATGACATCCTGATCGGCCCCGGCCTTTTGGCGCGCGCCGGCGCCGAGATTTCGCGCCGCCTGCCCGGCACGAGAGCGGCGGTGGTCACCGACGACAATGTCGCGGCGGCACATCTCGACGCGCTGAAGGCCGGTCTGGAAACAGGCGGCATCCAGCCTGCCGTCATCACTTTGCCGGCCGGCGAAAAGACCAAGAGCTTTGCCCATCTCGAAGAGGTGGTCGACGGCGTGCTCGCCGCCAAGCTGGAGCGCGGCGATGTCGTCATTGCGCTCGGCGGTGGCGTCATCGGCGACCTCACCGGCTTTGCCGCCGGCATCGTGCGCCGCGGCATGAATTTCGTCCAGATTCCAACCTCGCTGCTGGCGCAGGTCGATTCCTCGGTCGGCGGGAAAACCGGCATCAACAGTCCGCGCGGCAAGAATCTGGTCGGTGTCTTCCACCAGCCGAAACTGGTGCTGGCCGACACCGAAGTGCTCGACACGCTGCCGATCCGCGAATTTCGCGCCGGCTATGCCGAGCTTGCCAAATACGGGTTGATCGACCGACCGGCGTTTTTCGCCTGGCTGGAAGCGAACTGGGAAAAGGTGTTCGCTGGCGGACCGGAGCGGACCGAGGCCATTGCCGAGGCGTGCCGCGCCAAGGCCGATGTCGTCGCCCGCGACGAGTTCGAAACCGGCGACCGCGCACTGCTCAATCTTGGCCACACATTCGGCCATGCGCTGGAAGGCGCCACACAGTATGACGGCGCCCGCCTCGTCCATGGCGAAGGCGTCGCCATCGGCATGGCGCTGGCGCACCGCTTTTCCGCAAGGCTCAATCTGGCCAGCCCGGACGACGCGGCGCGGGTCGAGGCGCATCTTCGCGCCGTCGGTCTACCCTGGCGGATGGCCGACATCCCTGGTGAGTTGCCCGATGCCGAGGCGCTTCTTGGCTTCATCACCCAGGACAAGAAAGTGTCGCGCGGCGCGCTGACCTTCATCCTGACGCGCGGCGTTGGCCAGGCTTTTATTGCCAAGGATGTACCGGCGTCGGAAGTGCTTTCGTTCCTCAGCGAAAACCACCCGGGCCAGGAAGGCCGGCCGCGATGATCAACGAGCCCGGCTGGACCGTCGTCGCCGTCCTTGCCATCCTCATCCTGCTTGTCCTGGCCGTGCGCACGCGCCTGCTTGCCATGTTCGGCTATGAGTTGTCGCGCATCGAGCCGCAGCGCTCGACCCAGGACGAGTTGCGCGGCGCGGTCGACGATTTCCGCCGCGACGGCCAGATGGTGCGTGAGGACCGCG
The DNA here is from genome assembly GCF_030323245.1 of Mesorhizobium sp. C372A. NCBI lineage: Bacteria > Pseudomonadati > Pseudomonadota > Alphaproteobacteria > Hyphomicrobiales > Phyllobacteriaceae > Mesorhizobium > Mesorhizobium sp. C372A. The sequence continues at coordinate 2,316,675 of NZ_CP100475.1, forward strand.
ACCGTGTCGGCGGGCTGTTCGATCTCGCCGAGCTCGAAGTCTCCGACATCATGGTCCACCGCACCAATATGCGCTCGGTCAATGCCGACAATGGGCCGGAAGCCGTGGTGCGCGAGATCCTGCAGAGCCCGCACACCCGCATGCCGTTGTGGAAAGGCTCTCTCGACAACATTGTCGGCGTGCTGCACGCCAAGGACCTGCTGCGAGCGCTGAACGAGGTCGGCAACGACTTTTCCCGGATCGACGTGATGAAGATCGCGTCGAAGCCTTGGTTCGTGCCCGACACCACCACGCTGCAGGAACAGCTCAACGCCTTCCTGCGTGCCAAGGCGCATTTCGCTATCGTCGTCGACGAATATGGCGAGGTCGAAGGGCTGGTGACGCTGGAGGACATTATCGAGGAGATCGTTGGCGAGATCGCCGACGAGCACGATGTCGACATTCAGGGCGTCAAGCAGGAGGCGGACGGTTCCGTGGTCGTCGACGGCACCGTGCCGATCCGCGATCTCAACCGGGCGCTCGACTGGAACCTGCCTGACGAGGAAGCGACCACCATTGCCGGCCTGGTCATCCACGAGACGCAGTCGATCCCCGAGGAAAAGCAGGCTTTCACCTTCCACGGCAAGCGCTTCGTGGTGATGAAGCGCGACAAAAACCGGATCGCCAGAATCAGGATCAGGCCGGCGGGCGAATCTTAAAGGTACCGAGCAGGCCCGCCACATGACGCTCTTTGCCGAGCTTATGCCGCGATCTGGCTCGTAGACCGTTCGTGGATGGTCGCACCGGTTTGAGCGTCAACTGCGACCAGGCTGACCTCGTAGCCCCAGAGGCTGCGGACATGGCGCAGCGTCGCGTCACGGCTGGCCCCTTCGAGCACAACACCATCCTTTACCCTGTGTTGCAGCCGCAACTGCCGGTCGCCGAGCAGGTCGACATCAATCACCTGGATGTCCGGCCGATTCGCTCCAAGGTCGTAACTGTGGGCTAGCTGGGCGCGTATCTTGTGATAGCCACGTTCGTTGTGGATCGACGCGACTTCGAAATGCGGTTTGTCGGCTCCATCGCCAAGCACGAAGAACCGCCATTTTCGGATCAAGCTCGGGCTGAGGTACTGGCGGATAAAGGATTCGTCGCGGTGGTTGGCCCAGGCCTCAAGCAGGACCTCGCGCCAGTTGCCATGTCCTGCAATGTCCGGGAACCAGTCGCGGTCCTCCGCCGTCGGCTCGGTCGAAATGCGCTGTATGTCCTGCATCATGTCGAGGCCGAGGGCATAGGGATTGATGCCTGAAAACCGGGGATCGTCAAAGGCCGGCTGGAAGATCACGTTCGAATGGTTGCGCAGGATTTCGAGCATGGCACCTTCGCCGATCCGGCCACGATCGAATAGCATGTTCATGAGGGTATAATGCACGAAGGTGGCGCAGCCTTCATTCATGACTTGAGTCTGTCGCTGCGGGTAGAAATATTGCGCGATGACGCGGACGATCCTGATGATCTCGCGCTGCCAGGGTTCCAGGATCAGGCTGTTCTTCTCGAGGAAATAAAGGAGGTTTTCCTCGGGAAGGTTGAGCGATCTCTTGCGCTCCGCCATCCCTTGATCCTCATTGCCGGACTTGTTTTTGTTCTGCGACGGCGGCAGCGTGCGCCACAGATCGTTGTAGGAGCGCTCTTCGTATTCGAGGCGCTCGCGAAGCCCTTCGCGCTGTCGCTCCGACGAGAGCTTTGGCGGCCGGTGGTAGCGGAACACCCCTTGTTCCATCAGCGCATGGGCGGAATCGAGAATGGCCTCCACTGCTGCAAGGCCGTGCCGCTCCTCGCACCGGGCGATGTAGCCCTTGGCGAAGTCCAGATAACCCAGGATTGCCCCGGCGTCGGTCCATTGCTGAAACAGATGATTGTTCTTGAAGAAATGATTGTGGCCAAGCGCCGCGTGGGCCGTCACAAGGGCCTGCAACGCCATGGTGTTTTCCTCCATGAGGTAGACGATGCAGGGATTGGAGTTGATGACCAGTTCATAGGCCAGCCCCCGACCACCCTTACGGTAAAGAAGCTCCTGGTGAAGGAAATGTTTGCCGAACGACCAATGCCGATACATCAGTGGCATGCCGATAGATGAGTAGGCGTCGAGCATCTGCTGGGAGGAGATTATCTCCATCTGGACCGGGTAAGTATCGAGATACAACTCGTCGACCGCGATCGCCTCGATCTCTTCAAAAGCCCGCGATAATTTCTCGAAATTCCAGTCAGAACCGGAAAACAACAAATTCGTTTCGTTGGCTCGCCTGACCATCTCTCTCTCTCAAGCGCTCTTGATGGCCGCCGGCTGCCTGGCGAAGAGCCGGTGGAAGACCGGGTAAATATCCGCGGGAGCAGCGATGCGGCTCATCTGGAAGTTGGGCCATTTCAGCTCGATCGTACTGTAGGCGCGCCAAAGCGACGTCCCGTTTTCGGTAGCACCGAATATGTGGCTCTCGCGTTCGTCGATGATCTCGACATAGGCGAAATACTGGCACAGGCGCATGAGCTTGCCGTTCATGAGCTCTATGCATCGCTCGGAATCGGTGGTGAAATTGTCCCCGTCAGAGGCCTGCGCGGCGTAAATGTTCCACTCGCTGGCAGGATAGCGCTGGCCGATAATGCGGTGCATTTCGTCGAGCGCGGTGGAGACGATCGTACCGCCGCTCTGCGTGTTGTAGAAGAACGTGTCCTCATCCACTTCGTGCGCCTCATGGGTATGGCGGATGAAGACGATCTCCGTGCGTTCGTAGCGCCGTTTCAAGAACAGGTGCAGCAGCACGAAGAAGCGTTTGGCCAAGTCCTTTTCGCGTTGGCCCATCGATCCGGACACGTCCATAAGGCAGAACATGACGGCATTGGCATTCGGCACCGGCCGGGCGTCGAAGCGGTTGAATCGGATATCGACCGGATCGACAAAGGCAATTCGCCTGCGCCGTCGCTCCAGCCGGTCAAGCTCGTCGCGTAATTCCGCGATGCGCTGGCGCACCGCCGCGCCGGCCGGGGCCGACTCAAGCGTGACGATTTCCCGGAGGATCGCCTCCAGTTCCTGCTGCGTGGGGCGCCTCAGCGCAATGCGCCGGCCTAGGCTGTTGCGCATGGTGCGGCCGGCATTGATGTTGGTCGGGGAACCGGTTGCCGCGAAGCCGGCCCGGCGCGGCTTGAAGGCAAGGATTTCCTTGAGATTGAGCTTAACCAGGTCGGGCAGTTCGAGATCCTCAAAAAAGAGTTCGAGCACCTCCTCGCGTGACAGCACGAAACGAAAATCGTCTTCCGACGCCGTGTTTCCTGGCGACGACGCCGCGCCGCCCCCATGCGGCTTCGGGAGCAGGTCTCCAGGGGAAAAATGCCTGTTGCCCGGAAGGATGTGTCGGCGCCGTCCGCTGGCCCTGTCATCGTTGAAGCTCGGCTCGGCCGTTTTCCTTTCAGGCATGGGCACGGCGTGCTCGGTATCCACGTCGGCGATCCTGCCAGTGCGGATTTGATCGCGAATGCTCCGCTTCAACTCCTCGCGAGCACGCCTGAGGAAGCGCTGTCGATTGCCAAGGCTCTTGTCCTTGGGGTTCAGGCGACGGTCGATGAAGATCGGCATGGAACCATCCGGCTCTGTCAACCCGCCTTGTTCACCCGCATGTACCAGTCCACCAGCCGGCGTACCTGCCGTTCTGTGTAGCCACGCTCGATCATGCGCTGCACGAATTCGTTGTGGCGCTTTTCCGTAACGCTGTCTTGCTTGGAGCCGAAGCTGATCACCGGCAAGAGGTCCTCGACCTGTCCGAACATCCGCTTCTCGATGACCTCGCGCAGTTTTTCATAGCTGGTCCATGACGGGTTGCGGCCGTGGTTTCTTGCGCGAGCGCGCAGAGTGAACTTCACCACCTCGTTACGGAAGTCCTTGGGATTGGCGATGCCTGCCGGTTTCTCGACCTGCGAAAGTTCGTTGTCCAGGATCTCCCGGTTGAGGATCTGGCCGGTGTCGGGTTCCTTGTAGTCCTGGTCCTCAATCCAGGCATCCGCATAGGCGATGTAGCGGTCGAAGAGGTTCTGGCCGTATTCGCTATAGGACTCCAGATAGGCCTTCTGGATTTCGTGGCCGATGAACTCGGCGTAGCGCGCCGCAAGCTCCGACTTGATGAATTCAAGATAGGCCGCTTCCGTTTCCTTCGGGAACTGCTCCCGCTTGATCGCCTCCTCCAGAATGTACATCAGATGCACAGGATCGGCGGCCACCTCCTCATTATCGAAGTTGAATGTCTGCGAAAGGATCTTAAAGGCAAAGCGCGTGCTGACGCCCGTCATGCCTTCATCGACGCCGGCGGCGTCGCGATATTCTTGGACCGACTTTGCCCTGGGATCGACTTCCTTCAGATTTTCGCCGTCATAGGCGCGCATCTTGGTGTAGAGCGGCGAGTTGTCGTGCTCGGCCAAGCGCGTCGAAACTGCAAAGCGGCTGAGGATGTCCAAAACTTCAGGGGCACAGGGGCTGGCGGCCAACTCGCTCTCACGCAGCAATTTCTCATAGATCTGCCTCTCTTCGGTGATCCGCAGGCAATAGGGTACCTTGACCACCAGGATGCGATCGAGAAACGCCTCGTTGTTCTTGTTGCTCTTGAACTGTTGCCATTCCGACTCGTTGGAATGGGCGACGATGATCCCCTGGTAGGGAAAGGCGCCGAAATTTTCAGTGCCGTTGTAGCTGCCTTCCTGTGTCGCGGTCAGCAGCGGATGCAGAACCTTGATGGGTGCCTTGAACATCTCGACGAATTCAAGCAGACCTTGCGTGGTCCGGTTCAGGCCACCGCTATAGGAATAGGCATCGGGGTCGGACTGGCTAAAATTTTCCAATTGCCTGATGTCGACCTTGCCGACCAGGGCCGAGACATCCTGATTGTTCTCATCGCCAGGTTCGGTCTTGGCAATGCCGATCTGGCGCAGCCGCGAAGGCATCAGCTTGACGACGCTGAATTTGGAGATGTCGCCAGACAATTCGTCGAGGCGCTTGGCCGCCCATGGCGAAATCAATCCGTTCAGCCGGCGCCGGGCTATGCCGTATTTATCCTCTAGCAGATCACCCATGTGATCGGGATGGAACAGCCCAAGCGGCGACTCGAAAACCGGGCTGATCTGGTTGCCGACCTTCAGCGTGTAGATCGGGCGCTGCTCCATCAGTTTCTTCAGGCGCTCGGCCAGAGAGGATTTGCCGCCGCCGACCGGGCCGAGGAGATAGAGGATCTGCTTGCGTTCTTCGAGACCCTGCGAGGCATAGCGGAAATACCCGGCTATGCGCTCGATCGTATCCTCCATTCCATAGAAGTCGGAAAAATGAGGGTAGACCTTGAGGGTCCGATTCGAGAAAATGCGGCCGAGCCGCTCGTCTTTGCTGGTGTCAACCAGTTTTGGTTCGCCGATTGCGTCGACCATCCTTTCGGGAGCCGAAGCGTACATCGATTTGTCTTCCCGACAGGCAAGAAGATACTGTTGGATGCTGACCTCTTCGTCCGCCGCATTGGCATAAATTTCCGAAAAAAGATCGAAGACGTCGGATTGGGTTGCACGCATGATGTTCTGCCCTCGGAGCCGATCTGGATTCCAATCGCCTCATCACCTTCAACTGTCGGAAAGCATTGTTGGTTCCCTTCACATGAAGGAGAGTGGCTGCAATCCGGGTAGAAGGCTTGGGAGGAAACATTCGGAGTGGCTGGAATGGCGGGTTGCCCGGTGCTGCGGCGCTGATGGGCGGCGTTGTCGCCGGCCAGCTATCTCGATGGACACAAGCATCCGCCGACCTTCATCGCCTATTCGCGCGCCGAAGGCCGCGACGACCAATCGAAGGCTTTGCCAAACGCCTGCGCGCCATCGGCACTGAAGTGACGCTGTTCGACGGCAACGCCTACACGCATATGTCGATCAATCACGACTTCGGCGAGGACGGCGACGCGTTGACCGCCGCGATGCTGGCCTTCCTGAATGGACCGTCGGTTGATCCCCGATCCCCGCGAGGCGTCCTGGATCAGACCAAAAAGCCCCGGCGGGACATTGCCGACCCGGCGGCTACAGGTGCAATTGTTCCTGAGTTGTCGATTGGGAAAGAAAATCATGAATGGCGCCGATCTGCTGTGCGACGTGCTCCTGGCCAATGACGTCACGGTCTGCTTCGCCAATCCTGGCACATCCGAAATGCATTTCGTTGCCGCACTGGACCGCAAACCTCAGATGCGCTGCGTGCTCGGCCTGTTCGAGGGCGTGGTGACCGGCGCCGCCGACGGCTATGCGCGCATGACCGACCGCCCGGCAGCAACGTTGCTGCATACCGGACCGGGTCTCGCCAACGGTTTGGCCAACATGCACAACGCAAGGCGTGCGCGCAGCCCGATGATCAACATTGTCGGCGACCATGCTTCCTACCATCTGCCGCTCGATGCCCCGCTGACCAGCGACATTGAAGGCCTGGCGTCGCCGATGTCGAACTGGGTTGGCCGCGTCAAGGGGCCGGCCGATATTGTGCCGGCCGCAGAGGCGGCTTTCCGCGCCTCACTCACGCCGCCTGGCGTCACGACCTTGATCCTGCCTGCGGATGCCGCCTGGGGCGAAGTTGCTGCGATTTCGCCTGGCAAGGTGAAGCTGGAGCCGCCGCCCGCCGTCGACATGGCTGTTGTGCGCACGATCGCCGAAGCAATCCGCGCCGCGCCGGGCCGTGTCGGCATGGTGGTGCGTGGGCAGGCGGCGCGCGCCGATGGACTTGAAATCGCAGGGAGAATGTCATCGGGAAGCGATGTCAGGCTTTTCAGTGAGGTTCTGATCGCCCGCATGCAGCGCGGCCGCGGGCGGTTCGCCCCGACCCGCATTCCCTATCCGGTCGATGCGGCGACGGCCATGCTCCGGGATATCGACTTGCTGGTGCTGGTCGGCGCCAAGGAGCCGGTTGCCTTCTTCGCCTATCCCGGCAAGCCCGGGCGGCTGGTTCGGGACGATTGCAAGGTGCTTTCGCTGGCGGCGCATGGCCAGGATCTGAAAGCGGCGCTGGAGGCGCTGGCTGCCGAGGTCGGCATCAAGCCGACGCAGCAATTCGCCGCCGCAACCGCCTTTCCAGACGAACCGACGCTGAGCGGCAGACTGACGGACGATGCCATCGCGCTGTCGGTGGCGCGCAAACTTCCGGCCAATGCCATCGTCTGCGACGAAGCGGTCACCTCGGCGAGACGGTTCTTCGCGCTATCCGCCTTTGCGGCGCCGCACGACTACATGATGGGTACGGGCGGATCGATCGGCGGCGGCATTCCGATGGCGACAGGAGCAGCGATCGCCTGCCCGGACCGCAAGGTGATCAATCTCGAGGCCGACGGCAGCGGCATGTACACGGTGCAGGGACTGTGGACCCAGGCCAGGGAAAAGCTTGACGTCGTGACCATCATCTTTTCCAACCGGACCTACGCCATCCTGCATGGCGAAATGAAGAATGTCGGGGTCAATGAGATCGGCGAGAACGCTAGGCGCATGCTCGATCTCGACCATCCGGCGCTGGACTGGGTTGCGCTGGCCAAAGGCATGGGCGTCGAGGCGGCCCGCGCCGACACGTGCGAGCGGTTCGACGCGCTGCTCGACAGTGCCCTGTCGCGTCCGGGACCGTTTCTCATCGAAGCGGTGATCTGAGGCGGAGAGACTTACCAACGGGTCTTTTCGCCGGGTGCAGCCGGTTCGATTGCCAGCGCATGGACGCCGGCTTGCAGCTCCGCTGCCAGCAATTCGTTGACGGCGCGGTGGCGGTCGATGCGGCTCATGCCGGCAAAGACGGATGAGACGATGCGGACGCGAAAATGCGTCTCGCCAGTGCCGTCATAGGCAGCGTGATGGTCGGAGCCGTGGTGGTGATGACCGGCATGAAGGTGGCTTTCATTGACGATCGCCAGGCGCTCCGGCGAAAACGCCTTGTTCAGCTTGTCTTCCATAGTCGCCTGTATGGACATCGCCATCTCCCTTCACCATATCTGCAAGGCGTGATCGGGAAATCGGGATCGATCCCGCCGGGCCGCCTCAAAAAATCGCCATTTCGCCCTGCTTTATGCCGCGATTCAGCGGTTAGGGCGATGATCGCGAAAATGTCAATTCTTGTTTCGCACGTGCGAACAGCCCATAAATGGGTGAGATGAAACCGTACCCCAAATATTTCGAGAAAATTCGGGTCCGTCCCGACAAGGATGCGGAGCTGAAGTCGCACTCGCCGATCTGCCAGTGGGACGGCTGCAAGGAGGCCGGTACCCACCGGGCGCCGGTCGGACGCATGAAGGAAGGCGAGTATTTTCAGTTCTGCTTCGATCATGTGCGCGAATACAACAAGGGTTTCAACTACTTCTCCGGCGTGCCGGACACCGAGATAGCCCGCTTCCAGAAGGAAGCGATGACCGGCCACCGGCCGACATGGAAGATGGGCGTCGCCGGCGCCTCGACGCGCTCCTCGCCCGATTTCGCCCAGCAGCGTTCCGGTCGCGCCGGCTATTACAACCGCATGCGCGATCCTTTCGACCTGTTCAAAGGGCCGAAGGACCCGCGCGAGGCGCGCGAACGCAAGGCCAAGCCGCTTGAGGCCAAGGCGCTGGAAACGCTTGGCCTTGATACAAAGGCGACTGGCAAGGACATCAAGGCGCGCTATAAGGAACTTGTGAAGCGCCACCATCCGGATGCGAATGGCGGCGATAGAGGTTCGGAAGACCGGTTCCGCGATGTGCTGCAGGCCTATCGCGTGCTCAAGCAGGCGGGTTTGTGCTGAGCAACCTAACGGTTCGTGTCGTTTTCCAACTTTCATAAGGGTGGAAAAGGCTCTAAGACCGCCCCCGGACAAAATCGATTGCCGGCGAAATCAGGCATTTCGCCCGTGGAGACTTGGATAGAGATGAACAAGGTCGATCGCGACATCGCCAATTTGCCCGACACGACGGTGTCGGTGAAAGACAAATTCGGCTTCGAGTCCAAGATGGTGGTGCCGGCCTATTCGGTGACCTCGGAACATGTGCCGGACATCGATCCGGACTATCTGTTCGACAAGGCGACGACGCTGGCGATCCTTGCCGGCTTTGCCTACAATCGCCGCGTCATGGTGTCTGGCTATCACGGCACCGGCAAATCGACCCATATCGAACAGGTCGCCGCCCGCCTTAACTGGCCCTGCGTGCGCGTCAACCTCGACAGCCACGTCAGCCGTATCGACCTCGTCGGCAAGGACGCCATCGTCGTCAAGGATGGCCTGCAGATCACCGAATTCCGCGACGGCATCCTGCCCTGGGCCTACCAGCACAATGTCGCGCTCTGCTTCGACGAGTACGATGCAGGCCGTCCGGACGTGATGTTCGTCATCCAGCGCGTGCTGGAATCGTCGGGCCGCCTGACGCTGCTCGACCAGAGCCGGGTCATCCGCCCGCATCCGGCGTTCCGGCTGTTTTCGACCGCCAACACGGTCGGCCTCGGCGACACTACCGGCCTCTATCACGGCACGCAGCAGATCAACCAGGCGCAGATGGATCGCTGGTCGATCGTCACCACGCTGAACTACCTGCCGCACGACAATGAGGTGAACATAGTGCTGGCCAAGGCCAAGCACTATCGCGACGGCAAGGGCAAGGACATCGTCAACAAGATGGTGCGGGTCGCCGACATGACGCGCTCGGCCTTCATCAATGGCGATCTGTCGACCGTGATGAGCCCGCGTACCGTCATCACCTGGGCCGAAAATGCCGAGATCTTCGGCAATATCGGCATGGCGTTCCGGCTGACCTTCCTCAACAAGTGCGACGAGCTGGAGCGTTCGGTGGTGGCCGAGTTCTACCAGCGCGCCTTCGGCGAGGACCTGCCCGAGAGCGCCGCCAACGTGGTGCTGGGCTGAGCAGAGCCTCGATGGCGGGTCCGGGCGACAACACGCGCAACAAGTCGAAGACGGGGTCTGAAGCCGACAGCTTCAAGCGTGCCGTCACCGTCTGCATGCGCGCCATCGCCGGCGACAAGGAGCTCGAAGTCGGTTTCGCCAAGGACCGCCCGGCGCTCGCCGGCAGCCGCGCCCGACTGCCCGAACTGCCGAAGAAAGCGTCCAAGACAGACATCGCGATTACTCGTGGCCTGGGTGATTCCATGGCGCTGAAGCGCGCTTGCCACGATCAGCGCATCCACACCAAACTGGCGCCGGAAGGCAAGCTGGCGCGCTCGATCTATGACGCCGTGGAACAGGCCCGCGTCGAGGCGATCGGCAGCCGCGCCATGCAAGGCGTCGCCGACAATATCGGCTCGATGCTGGAGGACAAATACGCCAAGGCCAACCTTGTCGACGTCAAGGACAAGGCCGACGCGCCGATCGAGGAGGCGCTGGCGCTGATGGTGCGCGAAAAGCTGACCGGACGGCCGATCCCGAAGAGCGGCGAACGGCTGGTCGACCTCTGGCGGCCCTGGGTCGAGGAAAAAGCCAAGGCCGATCTCGACGGACTGTCGGCCAAGCTTGGCGACCAGCAGGCCTTTGCCCGCGTCGTGCGCGAGATGCTTGCGTCCATGGAGATGGCCGAGGAACTCGGCGACGACCAGGAAACCGAAGACTCCGAGGACAATGACGACAACCAGCCGCAAGGCGAGGAGCAGAGCGAGGAGGGCGGTGAAGACGATTCCGGCTCCGAGCAGTCGCAGTCCGAGGATGCCGAGGCCTCGGCCGACGACGAACAGTCGTCCGAGACTGAGGCCTCCGACGCCACTGCCGACGATCTTTCCGACGATGACGATGCAGACGCCGAAACGCCGGGCGAGGCGCGCCGTAACGACAACCCCTTCGCCAACCTGCCGAAAGAGATCGACTACAAGGTTTTCACCACCGCCTTCGACGAGACGGTCGGTGCGGAAGAGCTGTGCGAGGAAGAAGAACTCGACCGGCTGCGCGCCTTCCTCGACAAGCAACTGGCCAATCTCTCCGGCGTCGTCGGACGGCTCGCCAACCGGCTGCAGCGCCGCCTGATGGCGCAGCAGAACCGTTCCTGGGATTTCGACCTCGAAGAGGGTTATCTCGATCCGGCACGCCTGGTTCGTGTCGTCATCGACCCGATGCAGCCGTTGTCGTTCAAGCAGGAGCGCGACACCAAATTCCGCGACACGGTGGTGACGCTGGTGCTCGACAATTCGGGCTCGATGCGCGGTCGGCCGATCACGGTTGCCGCCACCTGTGCCGACATTCTGGCGCGCACGCTGGAGCGCTGCGGCGTCTCGGTCGAGATCCTCGGCTTCACCACGCGGGCGTGGAAGGGCGGACAGGCTCGCGAGAAGTGGCTGAAGGACGGCAAGCCGCCGAACCCCGGCCGGCTCAACGATCTGCGCCACATCATCTACAAATCCGCCGATCATCCGTGGCGTCGCGCCCGGCGCAATCTCGGCCTGATGATGCGCGAGGGCCTGCTCAAGGAAAACATCGACGGCGAGGCGTTGTTATGGGCGCACAACCGGCTGATCGCCCGGCCCGAACAGCGCAAGATCCTGATGATGATCTCGGACGGCGCGCCGGTGGACGATTCGACGCTGTCGGTCAATCCTGGCAACTATCTCGAGCGGCATCTGCGCGCCGTCATCGAGCTGATCGAGACGCGCTCGCCGGTCGAGCTGCTGGCCATCGGCATCGGCCACGACGTTACCCGCTATTACAGGCGCGCCGTCACCATCGTCGATGCCGAGGAACTGGCCGGCGCCATGACCGAGCAGCTGGCCTCGCTGTTTGCCGAGGAAAACGTGCGCGATACACGCCGCGGCGGCTACGGGCGCGCTGGATGATTTTTTTGCGCGGCGGGTTTCGGCAGATGCTCTTCGCGGTCACTGCCTTGTTCGGCATGGCGTTTGCGCCGGCCATCGCCGCCGGCCCAAGCGCGGTCGAGCCGGTCGAAGTCTCGGCGCGGCCGATCACCACCTTCAATATCGGCAGCGCCGACAAGCAGTTTGGGCTGCTGGAATTCGTCGGCGGTCTTGAGATGAACTCGACGACGCGCGATTTCGGCGCGCTGTCGGCATTTCGGTTCGTCAAACCCGGCAGCGATTTCATCGGCGTCGCCGATACGGGCTTCTGGTTCTTCGGCTCGATCACCCATGATGCCAACAAGCGGCCGTCCGGCATCCAGAATTTCCGCATGCAGCAGATGGTCGATGAAAAGGGCCGGCCGATCGACAGGAAATGGGAAGTCGATGCCGAGGGCCTTGCAGTCAAGGACGGCATCGCCACCGTCGGCTTCGAGCGCGATCACCGCGTCGCCCAGTTCAAGATTGACCCCAGCAACATGACGGCGCCGTTCAAGCAACTGAACTTTCTGGTTCCAGCCCGCGAACTGCGACAGAACCGCGGTTTCGAGACCGTCACCCACGCCAATCCCAACGGCCAGCACGAGGGCGGCCTCGTCGTGGTCTCGGAAAAGAGCTTGGACAAGGCTGGCAACATCTATGCCGCCATCATCGAAGGGCCGCACAAGGGCGTCTTCACGGTCAAGCGCAACGGTGATTTCGACATCACTGACGGCGCCTTCCTGCCGGATGGCGACCTGCTGCTTTTGGAGCGCAGTTTCTCGATGGCCGGCGGTGTCAGGATGCGGCTAAGGCGCATCTATGGCGAAAGCGTCGAGAAGGGCGCGGTTGCCGACGGGCCGGTGCTGATGGAAGCCGACATGGGCTACCAGATCGACAATATGGAAGGACTCGACGTCTGGACCCGCGATGACAGAGCGCTGATGGTGTCGCTGATCTCGGACGACAACCATTCGATCCTGCAGCGCAACCTCTATCTGGAATTCATCCTGCACCAGGATTGAGAGCCCTAAGGCTTGGTGGCGATCCAGATGACGTGGCGCGCGCCGCGCTTGCCATTGGCGCGCGTCTTCACCTCGTCCACGACAAAGCCCGCCTGCTTGAGCCTAAGTGTGAAGCCGGCATCGGGGCCTTGCGACCAAACAGCCAGCACGCCCCCGGGCCTGAGCGCTGCACGCGCCGCGCCGAGCCCGGCAGCGCCATAGAGGGCGTCGTTGCCCTTGTAGACGATGCCTTCGGGGCCATTGTCGACATCGAGCAGGATGGCGTCCCAGGCTGCCTTGTCGGATCTTATGATGTGCCCGACGTCGGCTTCGCGAACCGTCACACGGGGATCGTCGAGACAGCCGGCGAAGACCGCCTCCATGGGGCCGCGCGCCCAGGCGATGACGGCGGGGACAAGCTCGGCAACGGTGATGCCTGCGTCGGCGCCCATTTGGGCAAGCGCAGCGCGCAGCGTAAAACCCATGCCGAGGCCGCCGATCAGGATTTTCGGTTGGGCGCGGCCGCCGATCTTTTCACAGGAGAGCTTGGCCAGCGCTTCCTCGGAGCCGCTGAGGCGGCTGTTCATCAGCTCATTGGTGCCGAGCATGATCGAGAATTCGCTGCCGCGCTGCTTCAGGCGCAGTTCCTGTCCGCCGTCAGGCGTTTTGGCCGAGCCGAGCTGGACCCAGGGAATCACGGCCTAGACAGCCACGGCCGGCTGGCTCCAGTGGGCGGCGAGCAGCCGGTAGGGGATCAGGGCCACAACAGCGATGATCAGCTTCACCGAGAGGTCGCCCAGCGCCCAGGAGACCCAGCGCATGGACTCGACCGGCAGCACGCCCATCAGCGGCGCCGTCTCCAGCGCAAAGCTGTCGTTCGGGCCGGCAAAAGCGAAGGCGGCCGAAAAGGCGATGCTGAAGAACACCAGGGTGTCGAACACCGAGCCGACCAGCGTGCCGACGATCGGCGCGCGCCACCAGCTCTGCCGGCGCAACCGGTTGAACACGGTGACGTCGAGCAATTGCGCGCAAAGGAAGGCCGCGCCGGAAGCTGTGGCGATGCGCACCAGCCGGTCGGCTGATGTCTCGAACTCGATCAGGCCGTGGCGAAACAGGAAGGGCGGGACGAGGATCGAGCAGACCACAGCGGTCATGAAGCCGACAAGGACGATGCGGCGCGCCACGGTCGGCCCGTAGCGGCGGTTGGCAAGGTCGGTGACCAGGAAGGAGAAGGGATAGGTGAAGGCGCCCCAGGTCAGGATGTCGCCCAGCGACAGACCGCCGGCCTGGCCCTGCATCGGGAACTGCACGAGGATGTTCGATGCCACGACGACAAGCGCCATGGCGGCCACAAAGGGCAGATATCGCGAGAAGGAAGTCATTTTTTTATCCTGGGTAATGGAACCAGCCAGGCGCTAGCCGAAGTTCGGGTCGCGCTGCCTTGCAAGTTTTGAGCATCGGATTGCTCCGATGCTGCTGCCTTAGAAGTTTTGAGCATCGGATTGCTCCGATGCTCAGGGCGGTCGTCCCCCGCCTTGATATCGTTAAGCGGCGGGCTGGTCGGCCAGCTTCTTGGCGATCTGCTTCTTCAACAGGCGCGCGCGCTGCGACAGTTCCTTGGCGTCGGCCTTGGCCAGGAAGGCGTCGAGGCCGCCGCGATGCTCGACCGAACGCAGCGCGTTGGCCGAAATGCGCAGGCGCACATTCTGGTTCAGCGCTTCCGAAATCAGCGTCACATTGACGAGGTTCGGCAGGAAGCGGCGCTTGGTCTTGTTGTTGGCGTGGCTCACATTGTTGCCGGTCTGGACTGCCTTGGCAGTGAGTTCGCAGGTGCGGGACATGGTTCTAACCTTCAGTTCTGTCTAGCCTGCCAAACCTTGTTCGCCCGCGCCGGGTGGCGCGCGGTTTCAGTCAGGCGGCCTTATGGAAAAGTTGGCGTTCCATAGTTGCATTTCGCCAATGCGTCAAGCTCCGGCTTGCCCACGACTGTGACGAGCGTTTCACATAAAGGCCGGAATTCAGCCTATAAGCGGTCGGACAGGGACATCTCAAGCCGGAGTCGCCCGCCTCCGGTTAAAAAAATCAAGGACCGAGCCCGCCATGCTTCGCCCGTCACATGCCGTTGTCGCGATACTTGTCGCCGCCTTGCCAACATCAACCCTTGCCGCCGCGCCCGCAGCCACCGCACAGTCCTTCAAGGGCGAATACACGGTGTCGTTCCTCGGCCTTTCCGTGGCCAAGGCGACATTTTCCAGCCACTACGAAGGCGATAGCTATTCCATAGACGGCACCGTCTCCAGCGCGGGTCTCGCCACCTTGTTCGACGACACGAGCGGCACGATCTCGTCAAAGGGCAAGATTCTGGGCAAGCAGATGCAGCCGCAGGTATTTCGCGCCGATTATAAGTCCGGCAAGAAGGCTTCCATGGTCGATATCCGCTTTGCCAATGGCGCGGTGACCGCCACCCAGGTCATTCCCGAGCCGAAAAAGCGCAATCCCAAAAACTGGATACCGCTGGGCAGCAACGATCTGGCATCGGTGCTCGATCCGATGGCGGCTACCGTCATCCATGCCGACAGCCTCGACCAGGTCTGTGGGCGCAAGGTGAAATTCTATGACGGCGAGATGCGCGCCGACCTGACGCTGACCTACGCCTCGAAAGGATCGATCTCGGTCAAGGGCTACAAGGGCGACACCGTTACCTGCAAGATGAGCTTCGAGCCGGTGGCAGGCTACCGCAAGGGCCGCAAGGCGCTGAATTACCTGAAGAAGAAGAGCCAGATGATGGTGACGTTTGCACCGCTCGGCCAAACCGGCATATATGCGCCGATCCACGCCACGGTCGGGACGCAGATCGGCACCTTGACTGTCAGCGCGGGGCGGTTCGAAGCTACTGAATAGACGCGCCCACCCGAATAGAATGGGGCGAGTCGCCGGAGACGGGCATGGGGCGCGCAACACTGATCGGTTTCTCGGCGGTCGCCATGTGGGCGCTGCTGGCGTTGCTCACCGATGCGTCGGGCGCCGTGCCGCCATTCTTGCTCTCGGCCATCACCTTCACCATCGGCACCGCAGTCGGGTTGGTTGCCCGGCTGTTCATGCCGGCGACCGATAAAAGCCTGAAGATCCCACGCCAGGTCTGGGTGATCGGCATTGCCGGACTGTTCGGCTACCATTTCTTCTATTTCACCGCGCTGCGCAACGCGCCGGCGGTCGAGGCAAGCCTGATCGCCTATCTGTGGCCGCTGCTGATCGTGCTGGGATCAGCGCTGATGCCGGGCGAGAAGCTGGCCTGGAACCATGTCGTCGGCGCGCTGCTCGGGCTCGCCGGGACCGTGCTGATCGTCACCAAGGGTGGCGGCCTCGCCTTCGATGCTCGCTACACCTTCGGCTATGCGATGGCGGCCGTCTGTGCGCTGCTGTGGTCGTCCTATTCGCTGCTGTCGCGGCGCTTTCCGGCGGTGCCGACCTCGATCGTCACCTGGTTCTGCGCCGCCACGGCAGCCCTGTCTCTCGTCTGCCATCTTCTGCTGGAAAAGACGGTGCTGCCCGATGGTCCCGGCCAGTGGCTGGCGGTGCTTGGTTTGGGGTTGATGCCGGTGGGCGCGGCCTTCTACGCCTGGGATATCGGCGTAAAGCGCGGCAACATCCAGGTGCTCGGCGCGGCAAGCTATGCGGCGCCACTGCTGTCGACATTGGTGCTGATCGCGGCGGGCGTTGCCGAGCCGTCGCTGCGTATCCTGGCGGCCTGCGTGCTGATCACCGGCGGCGCGGCGCTGGCGGCGAAATCGTTGTTCCTGCGCAAGGCGGCAACTGGCGGGGCAAGCGCATGACGATGCCGTTTGCCGGCGGCATCGACGCCAACGCAAATGCAACATTGATTTTTTCGCTGGTGGCGGCAGTGATCTACGCCTTCACCCTGGATATGCGGCCGACGCTGGCCCGCTCGGCGGCAAAGACGCTGGCCGTGGCCATGCTTGCGGCGCTCGCCTTCATGCAAGGTGGGCCGCTGTTGCTCGTCGCTGCGCTGGCGCTCAGCGCCGTCGGCGACGCCTTCCTGTCGCGTGACGGCGAAAAGGCCTTCCTCGGCGGGCTGGCCAGCTTCCTTGCGGCGCATGTCCTCTATGTGCCGCTCTTCCTGCGCAGCGGCGGCGGGCTGGATGTGCTCAGCGCCGAGACATGGCGCGGCGTCATCGCGCTGGCCATGGCGGCCTTCGCAGTCGTCATGCTGGCGGCACTCTGGCGCCGTGTCGGCCCCCGCCTGCGGGTGCCAATCGGCGTCTATATCGCAGCCATTCTGGCGATGGGCATCTCGGCGTTGACGCTCGACAATCCGTGGGTCATCGGCGGCGCTGTTATGTTCATGGCATCGGACGGGCTGCTTGCCGCGGAGAAATTTCTGGTTCCGGCAATAGCACCCTATCGCGCCGGCATCCGTTATGCGGTCTGGGTGCTCTACTATGCCGCCCAGTTGGCAATTACGCTCGGCTTTTTGCTACGCTAGGTTCCCAGCCCGGCTCGGCCATTTCGAACGCGGCGAAGTCGAAGCCCGGCGCCACGGTGCAGCCGACCAACGTCCATTCGCCGAGGCTGCGCGCCGATTGCCACCAGCCGGCCGGCACGACGATCTGCGGCCGCTCGCCCGCCGCAAGCTCAATGCCGAGCACCTGCTCGATCACCTGGTTAAGCATTGGACTACCTTCCTCGCACATCGACAGCGCCAGCGGCGCTCCGGCATGGAAGTGCCAGACCTCGGCCGCGTCCTTGACCCGGTGCCAGGCCGAAATCTGGTCCTGTTCAAGGAGGAAATAGATCGCCGTCGAATGGCCGCGCGCGCCACCGGCGCCGTCGCGAAAGGTCTCGGCATACCAGCCGCCTTCCGGATGCGGCTTGAGGCCAAGCATGGCGATGATTTCAGCGGCGCTGGTCATGGCTGATCCCGGAACGATGCTCAGAAATTGTCCTTGCGCTTGCGGATTTCCGCGAACACTTCGGCGTCGGAGGCCTCCTCCATACCGAGATGCTTGCGGATCGCCGGGTCGTGCCAGCGCAGGAACGGATTGGTCGACAATTCCTCGCCGATCGTGGTCGGCAGCGTCGCCTTGTTGTCGGCGCGCAGGGTCTCGATTTTGGCGGCGCGTTCCCTGAGCGCCGAATTGGTCGGGTCGACGGTCAACGCAAAGCGGGCGTTCGAAAGCGTATACTCATGGCCGCAATAGATGACCGTGTCCGCCGGGAGTGCCGCCAGCTTCTTCAGCGACTCATACATCACCGGCGGCTTGCATTCGAACAGCCGGCCGCAGCCGAGCGCGAACAAAGTGTCGGCGGTGAACGCCACTTTCGAGGCCGGAAAATGATAGGAGACATGGCCCGCAGTGTGGCCGGGCGTGGCGATGACATCGATCCGCTCGCCGCCGAGATGGACGACCGAGCCTTGCCCGACGGTCTCGTCGATGCCGGGAATTTTTCCCTTTTCAGCCTCCGGTCCGACTATGCGCAGCTTGAAGCGCTCCTTCAGCGCCAGATTGGCCTCGACATGGTCGACATGGTGGTGGGTGGTCAGGATCATCGTCGGCTTCCAGCCGGTACGCTCGATCGCGGCAATGATCGGCGCTTCTTCGGGCGCGTCGATAATGGCGGTCTCGCCGCTTTTCGGGTCATGCACCAGCACGCCGAAATTGTCGCTGCGGCACATGAACTGTTCGATTTCGACGGGCATTGGCATCTCTCCATCTGTTGGCGCAGACATAGGGCGCTTGGCCGCCGATGTCACTCTAGCTTTGCAGAACGTGGCGGCTTTGTTGAACTTGGGCGGCATCGCAGCTACCGTCCCGCGCATGCATTCCGATATCGTCGATCTCCGCTCCTTCTATTCGACCACGCTCGGCCGCCTGGCTGAACGCTCGATCACCATGGCGCTGTCCTCAATATGGGCAACAGTGCCGAATGAGCGGCTGGTCGGGCTCGGCTATACCTTGCCGTGGCTGGAGCGGTTCGGCACCGATGCCGAGCGGGTGTTTGCCTTCATGCCTGCTACGCAAGGCGCCGTCGTCTGGCCGGCGAACGGGCCGACGGCTACGGCGCTGGTCTTCGACGAGGAATTGCCGCTGGTCGATTCCTGCATCGACCGCATGCTGCTCGTGCATTCGCTCGAACATGTCGAAAACCCGCGCGAGACGCTGAACGAGATCTGGCGGGTGCTGTCGCCGGCAGGGCGCGTCGTCATCGTCGTGCCCAACCGGCGCGGTGTCTGGGCGCGGTTCGAGCACACGCCGTTCGGCAATGGCCGGCCGTTCTCGCGCGGCCAGCTGACAGAATTGCTGCGCGAGGCGAATTTCACGCCGGCTTCCTGGTCCGACGCGCTGTTCTTCCCGCCATCGCCGCGGCGCTTCATGATGCGGTTCCACAATGTGCTGGAGCGCGCCGGCCGGCGGTTCTGGCCGATCTTTTCCGGCGTCATCGTGGTCGAGGCGCAGAAGCGGCTCTATCAGGGCGTGCCGGTCGCGCAGCGCGCTTCGCGCCGTGTCTTCGTGCCGGTACTGTCACCGCACGGTGCGACGCGGCTTGGCCGCCGGGCGGAAGGGGTGACATCGACGACGCGTCAGGTGACACCTTCGTGATCATCATGGAAACTGGTGTTGCGTGGGTTTTTCCCACCTATCTGTCGCAGATGCATTCGCGGTCCGTTTGAGCGGCGGATGCCTTCAAGTCTCTCCATCTGGTTTCAGCAACGCTTCTGAACGCAAGGACCTCGTGCATGGCTGATCAACCGGACAAGTCCGCCACCGTTCAGCCGGTAACCGTCGAAGCCAGCAGCCTGCGCGATCAGGTAGCGACGATCAAACGGGCGCTGATAGGCTCACCGGTGCGCAAGTGGCTGGTCTGGACGTCGGTCGGCATTATGGCGGTCATCGTCGCGACGTCGATCGGCCAGGTTCTGCTCAACCGCTGGAACCAGCCTTTCTACGATGCGCTGGCGCGTCGCGACATGGCGGCCTTCCTGCATCAGCTGATGATCTTTGCCGTGATTGCCGGCACGCTGCTGCTGCTCAACATCGCTCAGACCTGGCTCAACCAGATGATCCGGCTGAAGCTGCGCGAGGCGCTGACGCTCGACCTGATCGACCAATGGATGCGGCCGGCGCGGGCCTTCCGGCTCGCCAATGCCGGCGCCATCGGCGTCAATCCCGACCAGCGCATGCAGCAGGATGCCGCGCATCTGTCCGATCTGTCGACGGACCTCGGCGTCGGCCTGCTGCAATCCTTCATCCTGCTGGTGTCGTTCGTCGGCGTGCTTTGGCAACTCTCGTCGGGCTTCGTCTTCCACATCAACGGCTGGTCGCTGGCGATACCGGGCTACATGGTCTGGGCCGCGTTCCTCTATGCCGGCATCGCCTCCTGGCTGAGCTGGCTGGTCGGGCGGCCGCTGATCCGCCTCAACAGCGACCGCTACACCCGCGAGGCCGAGCTGCGTTCCGGGATGGTGCGCGTCAACGAGAATGTAGACGCCATCGCGCTCTATCACGGCGAAGCCGATGCCAAGAGACGGCTCGAAATCGACCTTGGCACGGTGCTGGGCGCGATGCGAAACATCTACAAAGCGCAGATCAACCTTTCCTGGGTGACCGATACCTATGGCTGGATCACCGTGGTGGCGCCGATCCTGGTTGCATCGCCGGTCTATTTTTCAGGCGACATCAGCTTTGGCGGGTTGATGATGGCGGTCGGCGCCTTCAACCAGGTGCACTCGTCGCTGCGCTGGTTCATCAACAATATCGGCGGCATCGCCGACTGGCGCGCCACGCTGATGCGCGTTGCCGACTTCCGCATTGCGCTCGATGAAACCGATGTGTTGCACGACAAGGAAAAGCGCATCGAATTCGGCGATAACGCCAATGGCAGCCTGACCTTCGAGAAGCTCCAAGTGGCCTCGCCGGAGGGCTGCACCAAACTTTCAGACAGCCATGTCGAGATCCATCCCGGTGAGCGCGTCATGATCACCGGCGACCCAGGCGCCGGCAAGACATTGTTCTTCCGCGCCATTGCCGGCCTTTGGCCCTGGGGCAGCGGGCGGATCGGCTTGCCGGCCGGAGAAACGCCGATTTTCGTGCCGCGTGTTCCGTATTTTCCTGCCGGCACGTTACGCGAAGTGCTGCATCCAAATGGCTCGGCGCCGGCTGGCGATGCTGATTTTGGGGCGGTGCTGGCCGAGGTCGGCCTCGAGCGGCTGTCATCCTCGCTCGACCGTTCCGCACGCTGGGAGCGTGAACTCAACGATGACGAACAGCGGTCGCTGGCCTTCGCCAGGCTGGCCTTGCGGCAGCCGAAATGGGTGATCATCGACGAAGCGATGGACGCGTTCGATGGTCCTTCGCTGCGAAGGGTACTGTCCATGCTGGAGAAACGCCTGCCGGAAACCGCGATCCTCAACATCGGGCGCGGACTGCACAATGGTCATTTCTTTCCACGCGCATTGAACATCGTGAAGGATACGGGTGCTGCGCCACTGAAACCCGCCCGAGTCAGGACCGGCGCCATCGACCCGCCGCCGAAAGCGGCCGTGCGGCGAAAGAAGTAGAAGGGGCTTTATTTCGCCGCGATCGCGGCGAAGAATCACGGGTCGAAACGTCCGTGGTGCGGCCATGCTCGATGCGCTCAGCCTGCTTGCCTGCCTTGCCTGCACCACGCCCGTGGCTGCCCCGGCCGTTGCCGTGGATGTCGAACTGGTGCTGGCGGTCGACATCTCACAGTCGATGGACGAGAGGGAGTTCGCGCTGCAGCGCGCGGGCTATGTCGAGGCGCTCAGGCATCCCGATTTCATCAAGGCCGTGCGCTCGGGAACCACCGGGCGCATCGCGCTTGCCTATTTCGAATGGGCGGGCGTCGTGCGCGAGGATGGCGTCATCGCCTGGCAGGTGATCGACAGCGCAGAGAGCGCCAACGCCTTCGCCGACAGAATAGAAGCGCGGCCGTTCCGCAGCTTTCGCGGCACCTCGATTTCGGGCGCGCTTGCCTTCGGCGCCGGGCTGTTCGAGGGCACGGGGTTCGATGCGCCACGCAGCGTCATCGACATTTCCGGCGACGGTCCCAACAACACCGGGCTGCCCGTCGCCACGACACGCGATGCGGCGGTGGCCAAGGGCATCGTCATCAACGGCCTGCCGATCCTGATCAGCCCGTCGCCGACCTTCAGCCATCTCGACCAGTATTATGACGACTGCGTCACCGGTGGGCCCGGCTCCTTCGTGTTGCCGATCTATGCGGCCTCGGAATTCGCCACCGCCATACGCCGCAAGTTGATCCTGGAGGTGAGCGGCATCGCCGATGCGACCGTGGTCCCGATCGATGCCGCCGCACCCATGGACTGCCTGCAGGGCGAACGCGACCGGCGGCTATATTCCGACCCATATCTGCCGGAACTCGACAAATGAGGTTTGAGGCAGTTCGGAGGGGAAAGCCGCTGCGCGGCTTGTCGGCAAACTTCAGGCCGGCCGTGCACCGTATTTGTCGCGAAATTCGGCATAGAGATCGCGGCGCCAGCGCCGGCCGCCGACATAGCCACGCAACAGCTGCGGCAGCGAATAGCCAAGCGCCTTCGACGACCGGTTGGCCATATAGCCGGAGAACGCCTGCGAAACCCTGCCCTTGAGTGCATCGGCGATGAGCTGCCGGGCGATCATGTAAGGCGGAATGTAGGGGTAGCGGTCGGCGATATAGGGGTGCTTGTCGATCAAGCTCGCATAGGCTTCGACATAGCCGTCCCGGCGACCGGAGATCGAATTCTCCGAGTTGTACTTTTTCCAGTCGATCACTTCGGACAGCTGCGCGCCGCTGCGACGGGCAAAGCGCAGCAACAATTCGCGATCCTGCATGCGCGTGACGTCACTATCGTAGCCGCCGATGGCCAGCAGCGACTCGCGCCGGGCGGTGATTGCCGACCCGGCAATGAAGATGGTCTGCGCGACAAGGGCCCGCTCCAGCGAGTCGCGGCTCAGCAGCGCCTCGCGGTTGACGCAGTTGGTGCGGCGATTGCCCTTCAGCGACACGAAGGAACTGATCAGCACTTCGAGCGAGGGATTGTTGTCGAACTGCTCCAGCGTCCGCGCCAGGCGATCCGGCAAATAGACGTCGTCGGAATCGAGGAATGTCACCACCGGCGCCTGCGCCCGCTCGATGCCGGCATTGCGGGCGGCATTGGCGCCGCGCCATTTTGAGCCAACATAGATCAGCCGTGGATCGCGGATTTCGGCAAGTGCGGCTGCCGTACCGTCGGTCGAGCCGTCATCGACGACAATGTGTTCGAACCGGGGAAAATTCTGCGCCAGCACGCTCTCCACGGCGCGCACGACCTTGCTGCGGCGATTGTGCGTCGGTGTGATCACCGAGATCAGCGGAGCGAGGTCGGTTGCCTTGGACATGTTGCTTCGATTGTGCCCCGAAATGCCTGGAGGCCGGAGGTTTTGATGGTCGCCGTCCAAGCCTTACCCCGGGATGGCATTCGATTCGACGCTACAAAAAACCAGCGGCAATGTCATCACAAACTGTTGAGCCAGGACGCCGGTAAGCCGGCCGATTACCCCAGACGTAATCGACCGATGGCCATCATGTCTGCAGATTGCGCCAACGAAGCCGGTCGTCGGGCTTCGATCTCACAGGGAGTTCAGCCATGGCCGCCTACGCCGTCGCCCATATGCGTCAAGTCACAATGGGCCCGCAGATTGTCGAGTATCTGCAGAGGATCGACGCCACATTGGAGCCGTTCGGCGGCCGCTTCCTTGTCCACGGCGGCGACATGGACGTGGTCGAAAACGAATGGCCCGGGCATCTGATCGTCATCGAGTTTCCGGACAGGGCGCATGCGTGGGGCTGGTACGATTCATCAGCCTATCGCGAGATTCTGGCCTTGCGCACCGACAACTCCCACGCCGATGTGATCATCGCCGATGGCGTTCAGCACCCGCACAAGGCGACGGACGTGCTGGAATAGGGGCAAACTACCGCTTCAGCAAGAACACCGCTTGCTGGCCGAAGAAATTCCAGAACCACCATGGCATCGACAGGCCGATCTTCTGGCCGTTGCCGTCGAGCGCGGTGGCTTTCTCGACCGAAGCGCCGAGTTCCTCGACCAGATTGACGAAGTCGCGGATGGTGCAGAAATGGATGTTGGGCGTGTCGTACCAGGAATAGGGCAGGTCCGCGGTCACCGGCATCCGGCCATTGACGAACAGCGACAGCCGCACCCGCCAGTGGCCGAAATTGGGGAAGGAGACGATGGCGCGGTTGCCGATTCGCAGCAGCTCGTCGAGCACCAGCTTCGGGTTGCGGGTCGCCTGCAGCGTCTGAGACAGGACGACGAAGTCAAAACCCTTGTCCGGATAGAATTCGAGGTCGGTGTCGGCATCGCCCTGGATGACCGAGAGGCCGCGCGAAACGCATTCATTGACGCCGCGCTGTGACAGCTCCAGCCCGCGGCCGTCGACCTGCTTGGTCTCCTGCAGGAGTTCGAGCAGCAGGCCGTCGCCGGAGCCGACATCGAGCACCCGCGACTGCGGGGGTATCAGGTTGGCCACGACTTCGAGGTCGACGCGCTGGCTGCCATTGACGCTCATGAGGCGAGCCCCCTTGCGCGGGCCGCCGAGCCGATGAAGCCCTTGATGGCGGCAAACAGTTCGGGTTCGTCGAGCAGGAAGGCATCATGGCCGCGGTCGGTGTCGATCTCGACGAAGGAGACCGATGCGCCGGCGGCGTTGAGCGCATGCACGATCGAGCGGCTCTCCTCGGTCGGGAACAGCCAGTCCGAGGTGAAGGACACCAGGCA
This sequence comes from Mesorhizobium sp. C372A, assembly GCF_030323245.1. NCBI lineage: Bacteria > Pseudomonadati > Pseudomonadota > Alphaproteobacteria > Hyphomicrobiales > Phyllobacteriaceae > Mesorhizobium > Mesorhizobium sp. C372A. The sequence continues at coordinate 2,341,293 of NZ_CP100475.1, forward strand.
GAAGCGGGTCTTGGTCCCGGCAAACGCGTCGGCCAACCGGCCGCCATGATCGGCGGCGAGGTCGAAATAATCCATCGAACGGGTCATGTAGAGGTAGGAGTTGGCGTCGAAGCGGTCGACGAATGTCATGCCCTGGTGGCGCAGATAGCTTTCGATCTGGAAATCTGCGTCGAAACCGAAGGTCAGCGCTTCGCGGTCCTGCAGATTGCGGCCGAATTTCCGATGCAGGGCGGCTTCCGACAGATAGGTGATGTGGGCGGCCATGCGCGCCACGGCGAGCCCCTTTTCCGGGCGCTTGCCGTGCTCGAAATATTTGCCGCCATGCCAGTCCGGATCAGCCATGACAGCCTGGCGGCCGACCTCGTGGAAGGCGATGTTCTGCGAGGAATGGCGTGCGCCTGTGGCGATCGGCAGGGCCGAGAAGACGCGCTCGGAATAGCATGACGCCCATTCCAGCACCTGCATGCCGCCCATCGAGCCGCCGAGCACGCAAAACAGCTTTTCGATGCCGAAATGGTCGACCAGCATCAGTTGCGCCCGCACCATGTCGCGGATGGTGATGATTGGCAGGTCGAGGCCGTAGGGCTTGCCGGTGGCGGGATTGGTCGAGGCCGGACCGGTGGAACCGAGGCAGCCGCCGATGACGTTGGAGCAAATGACGAAGAAGCGGTTGGTGTCGATGATCTTGCCGGGACCGATCAGCACTTCCCACCAGCCGGGCTTGCCGGTCACCGGATTGGTGCTGGCGACATGCTGGTCGCCGGTCAGCGCGTGGCAGACCAGGATGGCGTTGGTGCGGGCATCGTTGAGGGCGCCATATGTCTGGTAGGCGATCTGGAACGGCGACAAAAGCGTGCCGGCGTCGAGCTTCAGCGGCTTGTCAGGGCCAAAACGCAACACAGGGCTCGACGGGTTGTCGGCCTCGTTGTTGGTTTTTGTAGCGCGGAGCGCGGCCATGTGACTCTCCTTGCCCGCCGTCAGGCAATAAAAAACCGGCAATGCGATCGCAAAGCCGGTTACGTCACGCAAACGGCCCTTTAGCGAGTTGTTTAACGTGGCTGCAAGCCGACCGGCCAAATCACCACGGAACTGTTGCGTTCTTCTAGAACTCGTGCGGCCCGGCGTCAACGGCCAGCTATTGCCCGCCTCTCGACATTCGCGGCTACGGCTTGTATTTCCGCTGCGGCCTCCGGACGGAGGCATTCTCGATGGATTTGCGACATGGACAAGACAGCGGACAAGGCACGGCCGACGCCCCGCGCGGGCATTATGGACATCGACGCCTATGTGCCGGGCAAGAGCACGGCACCGGCCGGCGTTGCCAAGGTCCATAAATTGTCGTCGAACGAGAACCCGCTCGGCCCGTCGCCGAAGGCGATCGAGGCCGCGCGCGAAGTGGCTGGCAAGCTCGATGTCTATCCCGACGGCACCGCCCGCCGGCTGCGCGAGGCGATCGCCGAGGTGCATGGCCTCAACCCGGCAAACATCATCTGCTCCAACGGTTCCGACGAGATTTTGGGCCTGCTGGCGCAGACCTATCTGGCGCCAGGCGATGAGGCGATTTTTACCGAACATGCCTTCATGGTCTACAAGATCTACATTCAGTCGGCGGGGGCCAAGCCGGTTGCTGTGAAGGAAACCGAGGAGCGCGCCGACGTCGACGCGATCCTGGCCGCGGTGACGCCGCGGACCAAAATCATCTTCCTCGCCAATCCCAACAATCCGACCGGCACCTATCTGCCGTTCCAGGAGGTCCGCCGCCTGCATTCCACGCTCCCGGGCAACGTGCTTCTGGTGCTCGACGCGGCCTATGCCGAATATGTCAGGCGCAATGACTACGAGGCCGGCATCGAGCTGGCGGGCAGCGCACAGAATGTGGTCATGACCCGCACCTTCTCCAAGCTCGGCCTTGGCGGCGCGCGCATCGGCTGGATGTATGGCCCACTGCACATCGTCGATGCCATCAACCGTATCCGCGGCCCTTTCAACGTTAACGCAACAGCGATCGAGGCCGGCATTGCCGCCATCCGCGACCGCGCCCATGTCGAGCGCAGTTCGTTGCACAACGAGACCTGGCTTACCTGGCTGAATGAAGAGCTGACGAAGCTTGGGCTCAGGGTGACGCCCAGCGTCGGCAATTTCGTCCTCATCCACTTTCCCGACGACAAGAAGCATTCGGCTGAGGCGGCGGACGACTACCTCACCCAGCGCGGCTATATATTGCGGCGCGTTACCGGCTATGGCTTTCCCAATGCGCTGCGCATGAGCGTCGGCACCGAAGAAGCCAATCGCGGCGTTATCGACGCCCTCACGACGTTCCTGAAAAGCTGAAACAATGACATCACCGATGTTTGAAAAGATCGCGCTGGTCGGCATCGGCCTGATCGGCTCGTCGCTGGCCCGCGTTATCCGCCGCGAGGGCCTGGCCCGCCATGTCGCCATCGCGACGCGCAGCCCGGCCACGCTGGCGCGGGCGAAGGAGCTCGGTCTTGGCGAGAGCTACACCACCGGCGCCAGGGAAGCGGTCCGCGACGCCGACCTGATCATCGTCTCGGTGCCTGTGGGATCGTCGGGCGAGGTGGCGCAAGAGATCGCGCCGGGGCTGAAAAAGGGCGCCATCCTCACCGATGTCGGTTCGACCAAGGCCTCCGTCATTGCGCAAATGCAGCCCTATGTACCGGACGGCGTGCACTTTATTCCGGGGCACCCGCTGGCAGGTACGGAGAAATCGGGCCCGGATGCGGGTTTCGCCGACCTGTTCGAAAACCGCTGGTGCATCTTCACGCCGCTGCCGGGAACCGATCCGGCCGCGCTGGAAAAGCTGTCGGAATTCTGGCGGCGCTGCGGCTCCAACATCGACTCGATGGACCCGCAGCATCATGACATGACGCTGGCCATCGTTTCGCATCTTCCGCACATCATTGCCTACAACATCGTCGGCACGGCCGACGATCTGGAATCGGTGACCAAGTCGGAAGTGATCAAATATTCGGCTTCCGGTTTCCGCGACTTCACCCGTCTGGCCGCCTCCGACCCGACCATGTGGCGCGACGTGTGCCTGCACAACAAGGATGCCATCCTGGAAATGCTGGCGCGCTTTTCGGAGGACCTCGCCTCGCTGCAGCGGGCGATCCGCTGGGGCGACGGCGACAAGCTGTTCGACCTGTTCACCCGCACCCGGGCCGTTCGCCGTTCGATCATCGAGGCCGGCCAGGATATCGACGTGCCGGATTTCGGCCGGCAGGCGGTGAAAAGTTAAATCTGTTTCAGACGGGCCAGGTCGCCGCGACCATGGCCATTGCCTCGTCCCTGTTTGGCGCCCCCAGCCGGCCGCCGAAGCGCTGGCATTTGAGCGCGGCCGCCGCGCTGGCAAAGCGCAACGCCTGCTCGATCGGCATGGTTTCCGCCAACGCGACAGCAAAGGCGCCGTGGAAGACGTCGCCGGCGGCAAGCGTGTCAACCGCCTTGATCTTCGGCGCCGCGATGTGGCGCACGCATCCGGCGGACCGGTCATGCCACCAGCTTCCCGCGGCGCCGCCGGTCACCGCCACGAAGGCATCGGTGCGGCTGGCGAGGTCGGCACAGGCGGTTTCGGGGTCCAGCGCGTGGTCGCAGATAATGCGTGCAGCCGTCTCCGAAGCGACGATGTGCGACGCCAGCGGCAACAGACGCTCCAGCACCTCCAGCGGCGCCGTGTCGGCGTCGAGGATTGCCGGGCAACCGGCGTCGCGCGCGGCGGTCAAGGCAAGAGCGGCGGCGCCCGGCCAGCGCACATCGACCAGCACGGCATCGAAGCCGGAAAGATCGGCGATAGGCACCGCCTCGGGGTCGGCCTGCGCCTTTGGGTCGTAGAAGGGCACGATGATGCGCTCGCCATGAGCGTCGACCAGGATCGCGGCCAGCGCCGAGCGGGCGCCTTCGACGCGGCGGACAAAGCCGCAATCGACGCCCTCGGCCTCGATGCCGGCCAGCAATTGGTCGCCGACGGCATCGCCACCTGCACTTGCCCACAGGAACACCTCGGCGCCGAGACGGCGGGCGGCGCAGGCAGCACTTGTCGCCATGCCCGAGGCGATCTGGATGCCGTCCGAGGCGATGAACTTGCCCTGATGCGTGGGCAGGGTTTCGACGCGCAGGATGGTATCCAGCGTCAGCGCGCCAACGCTCAGCAGTTTCACCGGTCGGTTCATGCGTCGGCTTGCTCGAGCATGATCTCTCCCCAATAGCCGTTCCCGCTCTTTGCGATCATGCTCTATCTCTTTGTTTTAACGCAATTCCGGACGGAAAACCGCTCACACTTTTCCTGGAATTGCTCTAATCGAGCGGCTTGATCTTGCCCAGCGGAATGAAGCCGAGCGAGACCTTGCCCTTCACCACCTTGAGCGGCATCGACGGTTCGTTGCCGAGCAGCGCCAGACCGGCAAAGCCTTGCTCGATCTGGCTCTTCTGCTCGGGGATTGCGGTGGCGAGGATTGCCGCCACGGCTTTGGGATCCTGCAGCTTGATCGTCAGGTCGGCATTGACCTGGCCGTTGGCGTCGACCGACACCGGGCCGGAGACGGTGATGCGCGCGGTTCCCGACGACAGATCGAGCTTGTGGATGTCGACCGCCTGGCCGCGCAGGCTCCTGGCCTGCGTCTTCATCAGCGCGACGCCGTTCTTCAGCGTCGCGTCGCCGCTGCCGTCGAGCGGCGGCAGCACGCGCCCGCCGATCGCGTCGGCGTCGATCTCAAGATCGGTGAAGCTGCCGACGTAGCCGATGTCCTGGCCGTCGGGTCGCAACTCGCCCGCCGCGGTTCCGGCGCTGAACAGCGAAACCGGATCAGTGTCGTCGGCCGGATCCGTCTGGCCGGACAAGCTCTCCGCCTGCAGCGAAATGCTCCGGGGCAGGGGCCAGGAGAGCTTGGCATTGGCCTGCAGATTGTCCCAGTCGATCCATAGCGGCGCCATCCCCGGCACCGAGGTGCGCAGCGGCCCACGCAACTCGGCGGCAGGCGACAAAGGCCGGATGAGCTCTGCAACGAAGTTGAAGCTGCCTGCCGAGGCGGCAACGTTCCTGGCGTCGTCCTCGTAAGCCAGATTGTCACAGGAGATGGCAAAACTCAGGGGGTAGCCGCTGACGGTGAGGTTGGCGCAGCCGGCCTCGATGCCTTTGTCCTTGAGCGAGGCCACCGCCTTGTCGGCTTCGCTGCTGACGCGACCGGCGACATAGAACCAGACCGCGCTGTAGACGCCGAACAGCATAACGACCAAGGCAGCGAGCCACATCAGCCGGCGGCGAAACTTCGACGGACGCTCGTCACTTGACGTCATGCTGCGGCTTTCATTAACGCGGGCGTGTTGCGGGTGGACTGTGGCTTACGCAACAAGCAAAAAGAACAGAAGAGCACCGATTCCGATGCGGCGGCGTCACTCTCGTGCAATCAGGCTTGGCGATATGGGCGATTTTTGGGTTTTTGGCTACGGCTCGCTGATCTGGCGACCGGGATTCGCCCATGTCGAGACACGGCGCGCGCGGCTTTACGGCTACCGCCGGTCGCTCTGCGTCTATTCCTTCGTGCATCGCGGCACGCGTCAGCGGCCGGGCCTGGTGCTCGGCCTCGACCGTGGCGGCTCCTGCATCGGGCTGGCGTTTCGCGTGCCCGGCGAGCTGCGCGATGAGGTGCTGACCTATCTGCGCGAGCGCGAATTGGTGACCAGCGTCTACCTCGAGCGTGTGCTCGATATCAGTCTCGACGTGAATGGTGCGGCCGCGGGAGAGAGAGTGAAAGCGGTCGCCTATATCGTCGACCGCCAGCATGAGCAGTATGCCGGCGGGCTCGATGCCGCGCATGCGGCAGGTGTTATCCGTGGCGCCGTCGGCCAGTCCGGAAACAACGAGGATTATGTGCTCAACACGCTGCAGCATCTCGCGGCGCTGGGCATCAGCGACCACTGGCTGGAAGAGGTGGCGAAGCGGATCGCCTCGTGAGCCGGTAGACCACGGCGAGCCTGCAGGCGAAGCGCTCGCGCCTTTGTGAAGCGCTGGCCCGCTGGAAAAATTGGCTGAGGCCTTTGACCTCGGCGCGGCGAGACCTAGCTTAGCTGCGGCCCGAAGCATTCGGGTCGCCCGCCGCCAGCCCACGGAGCCCCGTCTTGCAAAAACGCCGTCTCGGTCAAACCGACCTTTCCATCGCGCCGCTGGTCCTGGGCGGCAATGTCTTCGGCTGGACCGCGGACGAGAAGACCTCCTTCGACCTGCTCGACCGGTTTGGCGACGCCGGCCTCAACGCTATCGATACGGCCGATGCCTATTCGCGCTGGGTGCCCGGCCACGCGGGCGGCGAGTCCGAGACCATCATCGGCAAATGGATGAAAAGCCGCGGCAACCGTGACAAGATCATCGTCATCACCAAAGTCGGCTCGGATATGGGACAAGGCAAGAAGGATTTGTCCGCTGCCCATATCGAAAGGGCGGTCGAGGCGTCGCTCAAGCGGCTGCAGACCGATGTCATCGACCTCTATTTGTCGCACTGGCCGGACCCGACCACGCCTTATGAAGAGACGCTCGGCGCCTACCAGAAGCTGCTCGCTGCCGGCAAGGTCCGCCATATCGGCGCCTCGAATCTCGACGCCGGCCAGCTGCGCGCCGCGCTCGATGTTGCCAGCCTGCGCGGGCTGCCGCGCTACAGCGTGCTGCAGCCGGAATACAATCTCTACGACCGCTCATCCTTCGACGGGCCGCTGCATGATCTGTGCGTGGCCGAGGATATCGGCGTCATCACCTATTTCAGCCTCGCCAAGGGGTTTTTGAGCGGCAAATACCGTAGCGAGGCCGATCTCGGCAAAAGTGAACGCGGCGGCGGCGTGAAGGTTTATCTCAATGCGCGCGGCATGCGCATTCTGGCCGCACTCGACACCGTCGCGGCGCGCCATTCGGCCAAGCAGGCGGAAGTGGCACTCGCCTGGGTGATGGCGCAGCCCGGCATCACCGCGCCGATCGCCAGCGCCACGACGCTGGACCAGGTCGACAGCCTGGCGCGCGCCGCATCGCTGAAGCTCAGCGCGGAGGATCTCGTGGCGCTGGACAAGGCCAGCGCCTAGCCGCGCAGCTTCGGCACGATCGTTCAAGACGACGGCTGTCCGCCTCGCCACACTGCTCTCCATTATTGTGGAGAAGAGGCAGCATGGCCGCAGACATTCTTTCGCAGGCGCAGCCCTGGCCGCAGTTGCTGGCGCTGGTGCTGGCGGCAACCGTCGTCATGGGCAGTCCTGGCCCGGCGACGATCAGCGTCACGGCGATAGGGGCCGCCTTCGGCCTGCGCAATTCGCTTCACTACACATCGGGGATCATTTTAGGCACCGTCGCGGTGCTGCTGGTGGTGGCCACCGGCATCAAGGCTATCCTTACCTCGATGCCGGGCGTAGCGCCGGTGCTGGCGGTCGCTTCCGCCGCCTATATTCTCTACCTCGCCTACAGAATAGCGACAGCGCCGCCGCTGGCCGCGCGTGACAGCAGCGCGGTTCTGCCGACCTTCCTCGGCGGCTTCCTGCTCGCCGTTGCCAACCCGAAAGCCTATGTGGCGATTGCTGCGGTCCTTGCTGGCTCCGCGACCGCAGCCGGCGCCGATGCTCTCGGCATCCCGGCCAGGCTGGCGGTTCTCACCCTGATGATCGTAGCCATCCATGTGCTGTGGCTGCTGGCCGGCGCGGCCTTCGCCCGCACCCTGCGCCAGCCGCTGACGTCGCGGATCATCAATCTGGCCTTCGCGGCGACGCTGGTGCTGACCACGGCGCTGGCGGCGTGGCCTTGAGCCGGCCCGCAGAAGAGATCAAGCTTTGGTCTTTTTTTTTGGCGCGATTCAGGACGGAAAAAACCGCTCACACTTTTCCTGGAATTGCTTTGGCGGCCGCGGCGAGTTCGGCCAGCCGCTTGACCGCCGTCGGCGGCATTTGCGGCGGGTTAGGAGCCTGCGATGCCTCGATCAGCAGCTGGTCGCAGGCGGCTTCCGTATCGCCGATCAGCCGGTCCATGAATTCGTCCTTGCCGAGCCCGGGCGGAATCGGCGGCAGGAAGCGGGCCTTGATGGTGCCGGGAAAGCGCAAGAATTTGCGGCGAGGCCAATAGAGGCCGGCGACATGGGCGACCGGTACCACCGGGACGCCAAGCTGCGTATAGAGCTCGACAATGCCGTATTTGTAAGCCGGCTCGTCGCCTGGCGATCGGCGCGTGCCTTCGGGGTAGATAATCAGCTGGCGCGGATTGCGCCCCATCTCCTGCTTTGTCGATGCAACGACCTGCTTCAACGCCTTGGAGCGGCTGCCGCGGTGAACCGGGATCATCCGCATCTTCAGGATGTACCAGCCGAAGAAGGGGATCCAGGTCAGCTCGCGCTTCAGGATATAAAGCGGATCGTGGAGGAAGGGAAAGAAAGCGATCGCGTCCCAAAACGACTGGTGTTTCGGCGCCAGGATGAAAGAGCCCTCCGGCAGGTTCTCGACGCCGGTGATGTCGCTCCTCGTGCCGGCGATCTTGTCGTAGAGCCACAGGCTGGTGCGCGACCAGAATTTCGGCACGAACCAGGCGCGATGGCGTGGCGAGAGGAAATAATAAGGGGTCCAGAGGACCATCTGGACGATCAGATTGACATAGAAGACGAAGTTGAACGCCAGCGAGCGGAAATAGAGCATGCGGGGAAGGGCCCGTTGAGGAGGTGTGCGTTGGTTACACCAAGCGCGGGCAAAAAGGAAACGCCGCAATGGCCTGAAATAGGCCGGCTCGCCACTGACACAAGCCAGTCCCAAACTCACCACGTCGCCTGCAATAGCCGCTGCTTCAGTTGCGGAGCGGCGAAATCGAGGAATGCCCTGAGTTTCACCGCCAGCAGGCTTTGGCCGGCATGGACGAGGCTCACCGGCCATGGCGAAGGCTCGAAGGCCTGCAAGACCCGGACGAGCACGCCGGAACGTAGTGCGTCCGCGATCTGGTAGGAGAGCACCCGCGTCATCCCGGCGCCTGCAATCGCGGCATCGATTGCAGCTTCCGCCGTGTTGACGCGCAGCCGTGAGCGGATCGGCACGATCAGTTCGCCCTTGTCGCCGGCAAAGCTCCAACTGGCGAGAGCGGAAGGCCCTTCGAAACTGATGCATTCATGCGCGGCCAGATCGTCCGGCGTCCGCGGCATGCCATGCGCGGCGATATAGGCGGGGCTGGCGCACACGACGCGACGGATCGCGCCGACGCGGATGGCAATGAGGCTCGAAGGCGCAAGCTCGCCGATGCGGATGGCAAGGTCGAGATGTTCCTCCGCCAGTTGGGTTATCCGGTCAGCCAGCGTCAGGCGAATGGTGACTTGAGGATAAACCGCCAGGAATTCGGTGACGACAGGCAGCACGTGCAGGCGACCAAAGACGACCGGCGCGGTGATGAACAGGTCGCCGGTCGGCGTGCTGTATTCGCCGGCAGCGGTGCGTTCGGCTTCGCCGACCTCGCCGAGGATGCGGCGGCAGGCGGCCAGATAGGCCTGGCCGGCATCGGTCAGCGTGAGCTGCCGGGTCGAACGGTTCAGCAGGCGCGCCTGAAGGTGCTTCTCGAGGTCGGAAACCTTGCGGCTGACCGTTGCCAGTGGAATGCCGAAATGGCGGCCGGCAGCGGAAAGGCTGCCCGCTTCCACCGCGGCGACGAACAGCGACATGGCTTCGAGACGATCCATAGTGTCTTCCGGAAATTGGAAGGATAGCTTGCAACTATGCCATCTACATCCAAAACATGGAAGGACCTACCTCTTCGCGTACAATGGCCGTGTTTCGGCCTCGCGGAGGCTTCCATGAATGCTCATACTTTCACCAGCGATGTCGCCTTCACGCCGACGGTCAAGGCGATCCAGACCCGCAAAGGTTCGCGCAAGGGCTATGCCAGCGCCGAGGAGCGCGGCGGATGGCGCGCCCATATGACGCCCGACCTCGCCGACTTCATCGCGGCGCAGACCAGCGTCTTCCTTTCGACGGCAAATGGCGAGGGTCAGCCCTATATCCAGCATCGCGGCGGGCCAGCCGGCTTCCTCAAGGTGCTGGACGAGAAGACCATCGGCTTTGCCGATTTCTCCGGGAACAGGCAGTTCATCACGCAGGGGAATCTCGCCGACAACAACCAGGCATTCCTGTTCCTGATCGACTATGCGCATCGCCAGCGCGTCAAGATCTGGGGCACGGCGCGCGTCGTCGAGGACGATGCCGAGCTTCTGGCAAGGCTGATGCCGCAGGACTACAAGGCGCGCCCCGAGCAGGTCATCCTGTTCACCGTCTCGGCCTGGGATGCCAATTGCCCGCAACACATTCCGCAGCGATTCGAGGCCGCCGATGTCGCGGCCGCACTCGCTGAACGCGACAAGCGGATTGAAAGCCTCGAACAGGAGATTGCGCGGCTGCGTGGCCCGGAAGACGGCACGGCCAAAGGGTAATCGAGCGCCGTCAGAGTCGTCTGTCTGGACGCAATTCCCAAGGGAAAGCGTACGTGCTTTTCCCGGGAAAACCGCCACACACTTTTCCTGGAATTGCTTTAGTCCTTGGCGGTCGAAACCTCGGCCAGTGCGACGCTGTCGGCAGTCTGGCGGACCTGGACGACGCCGCGCGCAAGCGCCAGCAGGTATTTGCTGTATTCGGTCAGAAGCACGCGTAGCGCTTCCGGCTTGGTCAGCCAGTCGCCATTGTCCAGATTGGTGTTGACCACCGGATAGGGTTCAAGCCTGGCGCCATGCAGCAGGCGGCCCATCTCGAGCAGGCTGCGCGGCATGTGGTAATTGTTGGTGACGAGGATGACGCTGCCATAGGCGTGGCTCTCCACCCATTTAGCGCTTTCCTCGGCATTGCCGATCGTGTCGAGCGCGGCGCGGTCGATGTCGACACAGCAGGAAAACAGCGCCTTGTCGCCGCCGGTAGCAGCCTGCAATTGGCGGCGGCTGGCAGAGGGATGCACGCCTGAGATCAGCAGCCGCTCGCCCTTGCCGGAGGCAAGCAGATCGAGTGCTGCGTCGAGGCGGGCCTGACCGCCGGTCAAGACGATGATCGCATCGGCCTTGGCTGGGTTGGTCGGGGTCGTCATGTGGCTGACCTTGCTGGCGAACCAGCCGAAGCCACCGGCAAACAGGGCCACCAGCAGCAGTAGACAGAGGGAGGCGAGACGCAGGGCGGTGCGCAAACGGCCCAGCCCGGTACGCACACGCAAACGCACCACTGGCATCTGTCCAGCCGTTCCGGTCGACTCCCGCGCGTTCATCATCCTATGGTTAATCCTGAAATGCCTTTTTGGTAAGGAAAAAAGCGCACATTGCGTTACGTCGGTTTTCGATCCGTGATCGTCCCTTCCATTCCTGTCCTTGCCCCCGAACTGTTTTCGCTTCTGCCCTCACGGTTCACCCCGCATCCGGCTGGCGGACATCGATGTCGCTGAGATAGGCGACGACGGTGGCGTGCGAGGTCGCCGCCGTCAGTCCGCCGATCACCAGCACCATCAGGCCGACGCCGAGATAGCCTGCCGATCCGATGGCGAAATTGCCGAACAAAGCGGTGGCCTGGTCGGCCTGCGGCGTTGCCATGTTGCGCGACGACCACCAGGAAAAGACGATGAAAACCAGGATCGCGGCTGCGCCGCCGGCGGCCGCGCCCTTCATGCCGGTGACCAGGAAATGCCAGCGGAATTCGCGCGCGATGAAGCGCGCCTCGGCGCCGACGAAATGCAGCACTTCGATGATATGGCCGTTACCCGCCATAGCGCCGCGCGTCGCAAACACTACGGTCAGCACCGTCGCCGACAGCATCAGGACCAGCACGGCGATGCCGATGGTGACCGTGGTGCGGGCCATGGCGACCAGCCGGTCGACCCATGTACGGTGATCGTCGAGCGAAGCACTCGGCAGCTTGGGCGTGAGCGCCGCACGGATGGCGCTAAAGTCGGGCGGACTGGTCTCGTCGATGGTGACGATGATCAGGCGCGGCACCGGCAATTCGTCGATATTCAGGCCCGAGCCCAGCCATGGCTCCAACAGACGCGCGGTGGCGTCGCGATCGATGATCCGGGTTTCCTTCACGCCGGGGAATTCGCCGACGATCTGCGAGGCCTGGGCAAGGGCTGCCTCCATGTCGAGGCCGTCGACCGGTTTGATCTGAATCGTCGCCTCGCGCGAGATCTGGTTTTCCCAGACCGAGGCAGTGTCGCGCACCAGCGTGACGGCGCCGAAAGTCAGGCAGGACAGGAAGGTCATGATGGCGATGACCAGCACCAAGGCGCGGCCGGCAATATTCTGCGCCGGCACGATCGGCGCCATGCGGCGCTGGACGCGCTGCGTCGTCGTCGCGGGCTCGGCGGCGTCTTCATGCAGCTGTTCGGCCGATAGCTCAGTCATAAATATCCAGCCTTCCGCCGGCCAGGATCATGCGGCGCGCGTCGACCTGCTCCATCAGGCCGAGATCGTGAGTGGCGATCACCACCGCGGTGCCGAGCCGGTTGAGCTCAATGAACAGCCTGAGCAACCGGCGCGCCAGCGGCGGGTCGACATTGCCGGTCGGCTCGTCGGCAAGCAGGATTTCGGGCTGTTCGATCAAGGCCCGGGCGATTGCCGCGCGCTGCTTTTCGCCACCCGAAAGGACCGGCGGCAGCACATGCATGCGCTCGCCCAGGCCAACCCATCTCAAAAGTTCGGTGACGTCGGTGCGGTAGCTCGCTTCCTCGCGGCCGCGCACGCGCAGCGGCAGAGCGACATTCTCATAGGTGGTCATGTGGTCGAGCAGGCGGAAATCCTGGAACACCACGCCGATGCGGCGCCTGAGATGCGGCAGTTCAGCGCGCGAGATGCGCGAGCGGTCCTTGCCGAAGATGGTGATCAGCCCGCGTGTCGGCTTCAGCGACATGAACAGAAGGCGCAGCAGCGTCGTCTTGCCGGCGCCGGAGGGCCCGCTCAGGAACTGGAAGGAGCTCTCCGGAATGTGCAGGGAGATGTCGCGGAGGATTTCCGGACCCATGCCATAGCGGAGGCCGACATTTTCGAAGCGGATCACGTGCGACGACCTGAGGTGTGTGGCGGCGGCGTGCCAGCCCTTTCTGTCCAACGACCATCGGCCGCCATGGTTAACCGTCGGTTAATTTTCGCTGTTTTTGAGTGCGTCACAAGGGTTCCGGTGGGGAAGCGTTAACCATTTCCATTTACGCAAAAGAAACGAAGAGGCAACAGCGGGGCCATGATGGCTGAGCAACGAACCGCGCGCCCGGTTTCCGGCGAAATCATGACCGGGACAAGTGTCGCACCGGAATCGCGGCCTGTGGCGACCGACATCGTCGATGCGGATTATGAGGTGCTGCCGCAGCTGATCCCACTGATAGAAGCCATGCCGACGCCGGCGCGCGACATCGCGACGCCGTCGATGGAAGGCATGGAGATGCTGCGCAAATCAGATGCGTCAGCCGGGCGGCCGGCATCGCGTGGCGGGCCGATCTTCTGGATTGCCGGCATCGGTGCGGCGCTTGCCGCCTTCTGGGTCTCGGGTGGCCACGCGCTGGTGCGCCAGACGCCGTTCTGGTCAGTCGAACAGCCGGAGGGCGCCGTACTCAGCATTGCCGGCGTCACGTCGCGTGTCGACGCCTCAGGACCCGCCCCGGTGCTGTTCGTGGATGGCGAGGCCGTCAATGACGGTTTGAAGGCGGGACAATTGCCGCCGCTGGAGATACGTGTCACCGGCAATGACAGCCGCATCACCCGTTATACTCTGGGGACATCCAACCGTTCTCTGGCGCCCGGCGAAAGATTCGGCTTTTCCAGCCGCCTCGATGTGCCTAGAAACGGCGTCAAGGCCGTGGCGGTCACCTTCGCCGGCTAGTCGGTTCTCTGGAAAGGTTGTTGATGCCAGTTGTGCGCGGCAAGGACATCGAGGTCCTGTTTTCGGCGTCCGCGATCGCGCGGCGCAATCTCGAACTCGCCAAGGAGATCGCCGAGCACGACTATCACGACCTGCTGGTGATTTCGGTGCTGAAGGGCTCGTTCATCTTCGCCGCCGATCTGATCCGCGCCATGCACGATGTCGGGCTGTCGCCGGAGGTCGAGTTCATCTTCATTTCCAGCTATGGCGCCGGCACCACCAGCGGCGAGGTGAGGGTGCTGCGCGACATCGACAATGAGGTCGCCGGCCGCGACGTGCTGCTGATCGACGATATCCTGGAGTCGGGCAAGACGCTCTCCTTCACCCGCAACCTGATGCTGTCGCGCGGCGCCAAAAGCTGCGCCATCGCGGTGCTGTTGGACAAGCGCATGCGCCGCCAGACGGAGCTGAACGCCGACTATGTCGGCTTCGACTGTCCCGATTACTTCGTCGTCGGCTACGGCATGGACGTCGCTCACGCTTTTCGCGAACTGCCGTTTGTCGGTGTGGTCAAAGGCGATGCCTGAGAAAAGGGCCCGACGCTTCAAATTTTCAGAAAAAGTCAACTTTTGCCCGCCAAATTCCGGCCCATGGCAAAGCTTCTGATCGTCGAGGACGATGAGTCCGTCCGCACCCTCGCCGCCCGCGCGCTCGAACGCGCCGGGCACTCGATCGATATCGCCGCCGACGGCGCGCAGGGGCTGGCGATGGTCAGTGCTGCAGGCGGCGGTTACGACCTCGTCGTCTCCGATATCCGCATGCCGGAAATGGACGGCATCGAGATGGCGATCGCCGCAGCCAGGCTTTTCCCTGACATGAAGATCCTGCTGATGACCGGCTATGCCGACCAGCGCGAGCGCGCCGAGGAATTGAACGGCGTCATTATCGACGTCGTGCAAAAGCCTTTCACGCTGGCCGAAATCCGCTCGCGGGTCGACCAGGCGCTCGCCTGCTTCGCCTGACACGCTTCAGGCGACATCCTGAGACGCGGCGAGGACAGGCGCAGCGCTCCGGCGCCGTTCGGTGTTGAGCGCCAGCAGACCGGCGCCGATGATCAGCGCCGCACCGATGGCAGTGGTCGAGCGCGGCACCTCGTCGAAGAACAGGAAGCCCCACAGCGGCGACCAGATAATCCCGGTGTATTCGAAGGTGGCGACGCGGTTGGCGGGCGCCAGCCTGTAGGCCTGTGACAGCAGGATCATGCCGGCCGAAGCGACGAACCCGCAGGCCGCCATCTTGAGGAAATCCGGTGTCGTCGGCCAGACCCACGGCCGCACCAGGAATTCGAGGCTGGGGTGGACAGCATGGGTTATGCCGGCAAGCCAGAATGTGCCGGCAACCGCAGCGGCGCCGACCAGATAGGCGCCGTTCTGGTAGAAGGCCATGACGGTGGAGGATTCGGTGTCGCCGATCTTGCGCGCCATCAGCTGTGAAAAGCCGTAGAGCAAAGCCGAGCCCAACGAAAGCAGCGCCGCCCAGTCGAACAGGCCGGCGCCCGGGCGCAGCATCACGACCACGCCCAGCATGCCGATCAGCACGGTGGCGAGAGCCTGCCAGGATACCCGCTCGCCGAGATAGGGCCCGGCTATCGCCATGATGAACAGGGGCGCCATGAAATAGAGCGCCACCGCGTCGGCGAGCGGCAAGGCAGCGATCGCCAGATAGTAGACCGTATAGGAGGAGAACTGGATGAAGGCGCGTATCGTCAGCAGGCCGAACCGCTTCGAGGCGATGGCCCGCAGGCCGACATCGGCGCGAACGAGAACGACCAGGATCGGCAAAGCGACGATCGAGCGGATCCACATCACCTCGGTCACGGGATAGCCGGCCGACACCGCCTTGACCAGCGGGTCCTGGAGCGAGAACACCAGCACGCCAAGGCACAGGCTGATGATGCCGAGAACGATCCGGTTGCGCATGTTGTTCTGCCGGCCCTTGCCTTAACTGCCCGCAGGCGCCCGGCCTGGGTAAAAAGAACCCGCCACCGTTTCGGGCAGCGGGTATGAGTGAGGACTCTTTGATTGGTCCGCAGCCGGTTTCGCGGCGGCATATCCAATGGGTGAGCGGACTATGCTGCGGCGTTTGACATGTTGCAAACGAATTGGGATGATACCAGAGATCAAATTTGCTTATGACGGATTCGATGCGGCCAACCCTCGACAGCGATCTCCTGCGCACCTTCGTCGCCATTGCCGAAGCGGGCAATTTCACCCGGGCGGCGGAGCAGGCCGGGCGCACCCAGTCGGCGGTGTCGATGCAGATGAAGAAGCTCGAGGAGCTGGTCGGCGACAGCCTGTTCGAACGCGGCTCGCGCGGCGTGGCGCTGACGCGCCGTGGCGGCGAGCTGATCGTCAATGCCCGCCGCATCGTCTCTCTGCTCGACGAGACGGCGGCATCGATGGCGGCGGCACCGCTTGGCGGGCCTGTGCGCATCGGCATTCCCGAGGAATATGGTCACGCCATCCTGTCGCGCGCGCTCGGCGCCTTCTCGAAGCGTCACACCAAGGTCGAGGTCACCGTGCGCTATGCACATTCGGGCGCCCAGCTGGCAGCGTTGGCGGCCGGTGAACTCGACCTCGCCGTGGTGTTCGAATGGCAGGATCCTTCCGGCGGCGAGGTGCTGATGCACGATCCGACCGTGTGGGTGACATCGAGCCTGCATCACATGCATGAGGAGCGGCCGGTGCCGATCGCGCTCTACAACCGGGCCGGCTGGTGCAAGGACTTTGCCATCAAATCGCTTGAGCAGCGTGGGCTGGCCTACCGTGTCGCCTATACCAGCGACACCACCGGCGGCCTGAAGCTCGCCGTCACCTCTGGCCTGGCGATCGCGCCGATCTCGCACAGCAATATTCCGGATGGCTGTCGTGAACTCACCGCCGCTGACGGGTTCGGCCATATCGATTCCTCGAATGTGGTGATGCACCGCAGCCCAAATGCCTCAGGCGAAGCTATCGACGGCATGCAGGAGGCGATCCGCGAGGCGTTCGTCAACCGGCCGGCTTAGTCTGTTGCATCCTCGTAGAAATGCAGGCGATTGCCGAAGGGGTCGCCGACCGACACTTCACGGGTCTGCCACGACGTGGTTTCGAGGCCCGGCCGGGCGTAGCGGTATCTCTTGCCGATCAGTTCGCGGTGCAATGCCGCGATGTCCTCGACCTTGATGCGCATGGCTATACCCGGCGCGCCGTCGCCATGATGTTCGCTCAGATGCAGGACACAGCCGTCGCGGATTACACCCATGTAGAGCGGCGCATTGTCGTCGAAGCGGTGCTCGAACTCGACCTTGAAGCCGAGAAAGTCGACATAGAATTCGCGTGCCTTGGCGATGTCGAAGATGCGCAGGATGGGCGTGACGGCACCGAGTTTCGGCATGGCGCTGATACCATTCAGTTCGACGGATGTTGCCTTGGAGGCTACTTCAGCTCCAGCAGCCGCTCGAGGTAGCTGCGCTCGATGTCGGGGCTGAGCGCGTTGCCGAGCCGCTTGCGAATCGCCTCGAGAATCTGGCGGGCGCGCTGCACGTCGATCTCGTCGGGCACCTTCACCGAATCGCCGAAATCGGGTCCGCGGCTGGCGCGCGGTCGGCCCAGCGGATCGCGGCCGGCGTCCTGTTGGCGGCCGCCTTCCTGGCTGCCGCCCTGGTCGCCCTGCATCGCCTGCAGCTGCTTCATCATCTCCTTGGCGCCCTTGCGCAGCGCTTCCAGCGCGCGACCCTGGTGGCCGACTGCCTGGTCGCCTTCGCCTTCGCCAAGCGACTTTTCGGCGTTGCTCATGGATTTGCCAGCGTCGCCAAACCCCTCATTGGGCTGCATGCCCATGCCTTCCAGGCCCTTCTTCAGCTTGTCGAGTTCGCTCTGCAACTGGCCCTGGCCTTCCTGCAGCTGCTTCATCGCATCGGCGAATTCCTGCGGTGTCATCGACTTCGGCCGGGCGAGAGGATCGCGATCCTTGCCGACGCCCGGCTGGTCCGGGTCGTCGCCATTGCCTTCGCCGGGCTGCTGATTATCTCCGCGCTGCATCTGGTCCATGCGGTAGGTGTCGTTCATCATCTCCTGCTGGCGGCGCATGATCTCGCCCAGCTTGTCCATCTGCTGGCGCATCTCGCTGTCCTGCTCGCCGCCCTGCTGCTGACGGCCGGCCTGCAGGTTGTTCATCATGTTTTCCAGCTGCGACAGCAGCTCCTGCGCCTTGTCGCGGTCGCCCGACTTCGCCAGGTTCTCGATCTGGTCCATCATGCGGTCGATATCACTCTGCCGCAGCTCGCGACCATTCTGCTGCATCTGCGGCGCGTTCGGTTTCTGCTTGGCGCGCTCGGCGAATTCCTGCAGGAATTCGTTCATCGCCTCGCGCAGTTCCTTCATCGCCTTTTCGATCTCTTCGTCGCTGGCGCCGCGCTTGATGGCGTCCTGCAGCGCCTGCTGGGCCTGGCGGAGCCGCTTTTCGGCGGACGAGAGATTGCCTTCCTCGATGCCGAGCGCGATTTCCCAGAGATAGGCAACCTCGTTGCGCAACTGATCGTCGCTGTCCGACATCTTCAGCCGGCTGCGGGCGCTCATGATGGCGAGGTAATGCGACATGTTGTCGAACGTGTCCTCGGGCCGCAGCGTGATGGCGTCCATCAGGTCGAGCACGCGCGGCTTGGCATTGGCGTCGAGCGCCAGCAGGCGGCGCTGCTCGACCACCGCCCGCGCCAGCGGGTTGGCGAAGGGTCGCTCCGGCATCACAATAGTCTTGGTCTCGCTGGTCGCGGTGTGTCCGGCATCGTCGGTGGCGACAAGCGACAGCTTGATGCTGGCGCCGGCCCAGACGTGCTCGGTGAGGTCCTTGGTGGTCTTGGCGGCGTTCGCCTTGCCGCCGCGGCGCGGCAGCGCCAGCGGCAGGTCAGGCGGACCGTAGAGCGGATGCGCATCGGGCGCCGCCGGATCGGCCAGCGCGAAAACCGCCTTGGCGGTGGCCGCGCCATAGTCGTCGTCGATCTGGTAGTTGAGCTCGAAGGCGCCGTTGACGGCGCGCTTGGGCTCGCCGACGAAGCGGATCGTCGGCGGCTTGTCGGGGATCACCGCGAAGGCCCAGCGACCGAGATCGGCTTCGCCCGACTTCAGCGTCAGCGTGCCGTCGGCGGTCAGCTTGCCGGTGAACTGGCGCAGCTTGGGGGTCGCGGGGTTGACCGCCGCTGCCTTGACGGCCGCCACCTGTGGTCCCGACGGGTCGATGGCGCGAGCATTGCCGCCCTTGTCGGCAAAGCTTAGCGTTTCCTCGCCGGAGCCGCCGGTCACGCGCAGCGAGACGTCGCTGCCTTGCGGCACGGTGAAGGTGGCAACCGCCTGCTTGGCGTTGCCATCGATGACTGGCGCGGTCAAGAAGATGGGCGGCTTGCCGGTATAGGCCGGCGGGGTCACCCAGGCATCGATGCGCGGCGGTACGATGTCGCGCGCCGCATGCGCACTGAAACCATCGGACAGCCTGCCGCCGGACGGTCCGAAGGAAAAGGCAAAAGCGGTGACCAACAGCAGCGCCGCCACGGCACGCAATGCCCACGGATCGCGCTCCGGCACGCGGGTACGCGGCAGGTCGGCGCCAAGGCTGCCGAGCTTGTCGGCCATGCGCTTTTGGTGTTCGCGCCACAACGCCTGGGAAAAGATGCTTTCCTTGCCGCTGGGACGGTCGGTCTGCACCAGCACCGGGCTGTGCTGCAGCTGGTTGGCGGCCTCGATACGGCGGTCGATTTCAGCGGCGGATGGAAGCTTGAAGAAACGCAGCGGATAGAGCGCCGTCAGCGTGGCAATACCGAACGCAGTGACCAGGATAATGCGCGCAATGTCAGGCAGCCGGGGGAAAAGGCCGAGCCAGGAGAGGCTGAGAAACAGGCTGGCGATGATGAGCAGCGGCAGAAGCAGCGGCCAGCCGCGCTCGACCGTCATCGAGACCCGTGTCGCCAGCCGGCTCAGGGCAAGCCGCCCGGCCAGGCTGCGATCGCCACTGGAAATGGGGCGTTCCGTCATCGGCCCTTCCTGCCCGGGCGGGATAGCCCGGACTCAACAAGCAGAAGTTTACCAGCAAACACGGCAAAGGCGAGGCGGTTCCGGAAAACTTGAAAAGCTTTGACGGGTTTGCGTCCCACTTCAGTCGAAGCAAGGTTTAGAATTTCGCCGGATCGGTATTCGAGCCGCAGACAAGGACGGCGATCCGCTCGCCCGGCGCCGGCGTGTAGCGGCCGGACAGCAGCGCTGCGAAGGCCGCTGCGCCGCCCGGCTCGGCGATGATCCGCACCCGCTCCCACAGCGCCTTTTGCGCGGCGATGATGGCGTCGTCGGTGACCAGGATGGAGCGTTCGACGAAGGCCTCGGCGATCGGGAACATCATCTCGCCGACGCGTTTGGGCGCCAGCGAATCGGCGGCGACGCCTTCGGCCGGCGCATCGACGGGGTGGCCGGCTTCGAAGGCGTGATGCAGCGTCGGCGCGCCTTCGGGCTCGATGGCGATGATCCTGATGCGGCCGGCAAACCAGGCGGCGATGCCGCCGATCAGGCCGCCGCCGCCGACAGCGACCAGCAGCGTGTCGATGTCGGGCAGATCGTTTTCGATTTCGAGGCCGAGCGTGCCTTGGCCGACCAATGTTTCCTCCTGGTTGAAGGCATGGATCTGCAGCGCGCCGGTCTTTTCAGCAAAAGCCTCGCTGGCGGCCAGCGCCTCGGCATAGCGGGCGCCGCCGACGATCAGTTCGGCGCCGTAGCCGCGGATGCGCTGCAGCTTGGCCGCCGGGCTGACTTCGGGAACGAAGATCGTCGCATTGTGGCCAAGCCGCATGGCGGCATAGGCGACCGCGGCGCCATGATTGCCGCCCGATGCGGCGACGACGCCGGCCGCAGGCACCGGCCGTTCGAGCAGATTGGTGAAGGCGCCGCGCGCCTTGAACGAGCCGGAATGCTGCAGGCATTCGAGCTTGAGGTCGACCGCCAGCGGCGGCCGGTCGAAATCGGCCATGTCGACGCGCAGCACCGGCGTGTGCCTGATATAGGGGCGGATGCGCGGTTCCATCGCGGCGATGCGTTCGCGCGTGACGGCGTTGCCGTTCGTCATGACCGTCTCCTTGGGATTGACAGCAATTAGTAACTTGGCAAAATGGCTAAATGCAAGAGGTTGATGTCTTCAAGGCGATCGCCAATGAACGCAGGCTGCAGATCCTCGACTGGCTGAAGGATCCGCAGGCCCATTTCCCGGCCCAGGCAGACGGCGATCTGGTCGAGGACGGCGTTTGCGCGCTGCTGATCGCGGAGAAGCTCGGCATTACTCAGGCGACGCTCTCCGAACATATGCGCGTGCTTACCCAGGCCGGCCTGCTGCGGCCCAAGCGCATCAAGCAATGGACGTTCTACCGCCGCGACGAGGACAGGATCGCCGACACAAGGATGCTCATCCAGAACCGGCTGTAGCGCAGCCGCCGTGGCGGCTCCTATGCAAGCCAGTCGGGCACCGAATCCAGGCCGATAAGCTCGTCATAGGTCTGGCGCCGGCGTACGACATGGAAACGGTCGCCGTCGACCAGAACCTCAGGCACAAGTAGGCGGGTGTTGTAGGTGCCGGATTGCACCGCGCCATAGGCGCCGGCGGTGGTGACGGCAATGAGGTCGCCAGACTTGAGCCGGGGCAAGTCACGGTCGAGGCCGAGATAGTCGCCGGTCTCGCAGACCGGGCCGACGACGTCGACCGCCATGCGCGGCGTGTCGGCCGGCGGCTGCACCACCGGCTTGATGTCGTGGAAGGCATCGTAGAGCGTCGGCCGGATCAGATCGTTCATGGCGGCGTCGACGACGAGGAAGTTCTTGGCGTCGCCTTCCTTCACGAAGATCGCTTCCGAGACCAGGATGCCGGCATTGCCGACGATCAGCCGGCCCGGCTCGAACATCACCTTCACTCCAAGCTTTGTCAGGTGCTTCCTGACGATCTCGGCATAGGCATCGGGCAGAGGCGGCGGGCTGTTGTCGGTGCGGTAGGGGATGCCGAGGCCGCCGCCGAGATCGACATGCTCGACGGCGTGGCCATCGGCGCGCAGCGCGCCGACCAGTTCCGCCAGAAGCGCGAAAGCATCGTCAAAGGGCTGCAACTCGGTGATCTGGCTGCCGATATGGGTATCGATGCCGATGGGCTTGGTGCCCGGCAAACCGGCCGCGCGGGCATAGACCTGGCGCGCCCGTTGCCAGGGAATGCCGAACTTGTTCTCGGCCTTGCCGGTGGAGATCTTCCTGTGCGTCCTGGCGTCGACATCCGGGTTGATGCGCAGCGACACCGGCGCCACCTTGCCGAGCGCGGTGGCGCGGGCCGACAGCAATTCAAGCTCCGGCTCGGATTCGACATTGAAACAGAGAATGCCGGCCTCGAGCGCGAAATCCATCTCGCGCGCGGTCTTGCCGACACCGGAAAACACGATCTTGTTGGCCGGGATTCCGGCGGCGAGCGCGCGGCGCATTTCGCCTTCCGAGACGGTATCGGCGCCGGCGCCGAGCTTTGCCAGCGTCCGCAGCACCGCCTGGTTGGAATTCGCCTTCAAGGCGTAACAGACCAGCGTGTCGAGCCCGGCAAAGGCCCCGGCGAACACCCGGTAGTGTCTGGTCAAGGTTGCCGTCGAATAACAATAGAACGGCGTGCCGACGCTTGCGGCGATGTCTGGTATCGCCACGTCCTCGGCATGGAGCACGCCGTCGCGGTAATCGAAATGGTTCACGAGAGTGTTTCCGGAAGTTGGAGCACGAGACCTGGTTAGCACGAGACCTGGTCAGAAAGACCAAGCCGGTCTCATCGGCCCTAGATCAGCGGGTCGAGGATGAATTTCTTGTCCACGACCGGTTTTTCCGGCTCCGGCGGCACCGGCTGTTTGGCGCGCTCGGCGTCCTTGCGGGCCTGGACGGCCGCTTCATAGGGCGTGTCGAGACCGGCCTTACGGCCGCAAGCGGTCACGGCAGCCATCGCCGTCAGCAGCGTCAGCGTCACCAAAATCCTGCTTGCGGTCATCGATCCATCCGTCCGAAACTTTATATGCTGCGCTTTTAACCGAGTTTTAGGCGCATTGCACCCCGGCATCATGCCTTGGCGATGCGCTTTTTCCAGCTGCGGATCTGCTTCCTGACCTCCGACGGCGCCGTGCCGCCGAAACTGGTGCGGCTCTTCACCGAATTCTGCACCGCCAGAACCGAGAAGATGTCTGCCGTGATGCCGGGGTTGATCGACTGCAGATCCTCCAGCGACAGCTTTTCAAGGCTCACCTTCTTCTCTTCGGCCAACGCCACCGCGCGGCCGGTGACATGGTGTGCCTCACGGAAGGGCAGGCCCAGCGTTCGCACCAGCCAGTCGGCGAGGTCGGTCGCGGTCGCGTGGCCCGAGCCGGCGGCCTTCTTCATGGCGGCGGCATTGACCGTCATGTCGCGCACCATGCCGGTCATCGCCGCCAGCATCAGATCGAGCGTCTCGGCGGCGTCGAAGACCGATTCCTTGTCTTCCTGCATGTCCTTGCCGTAGGTCAGCGGCATGCCCTTCATCACCGTCAGCAGCCCGACGAGATGGCCGGTGACGCGGCCGGTCTTGCCGCGCACCAGTTCGGCGGCGTCCGGGTTCTTCTTCTGCGGCATGATTGAGGAGCCGGTGGAGAAACTGTCCGACAGTCTGACAAAGCCGAATTGCGGCGTCGACCAGATGATGATTTCTTCGGCGAGCCGCGACAGATGCGTGGCGGAGATCGCCACCAGGCTCAAAAACTCCAGCGCGAAATCGCGGTCGGAGACGCTGTCCAGCGAATTGCGCATCGGCTCGCGGAAGCCGAGCGCCTTGGCGGTCTTGTGGCGATCGATCGGAAAACTGGTGCCGGCAAGCGCTGCCGCGCCGAGCGGGCTTTCATCCATCCGCTCGATGGCGTCGCGGACGCGCGACAGGTCGCGCGAAAACATCTCGACATAGGCCATGCAGTGGTGGCCGAAGGTCACCGGCTGCGCCGCCTGCATGTGGGTGAAGCCCGGCATCACGGTTGCCGCATGCTCCTCGGCGCGCTCGAGCAAGGCTGAGATCAGCCCCTTCAGCGCCTCGGCGACGCGGAAACATTCGTCCTTGACCCAGAGCCGGAGATCCACCGCCACCTGGTCGTTGCGCGAGCGGGCGGTGTGCAGGCGGCCGGCGGCCGGGCCGATCAGGTCGGCAAGGCGGGCCTCGATATTCATATGGATGTCTTCCAGCCGGGTCGAGAACTCGAACGTGCCGGCCTCGATCTCTTTTAGGATCGTGTTCAGCCCGTGAGCGATTTTTTCTTGATCGGCCGCCGAAATAATGCCCGTTTCAGCCAACATCTCGCTGTGGGCGATCGAACCTCTTATGTCTTGGGCATAGAGTTTGCGGTCGAACGAAATCGACGCGTTGATCGCTTCCATGATCGCGGCCGGACCCGAGGCAAAACGTCCGCCCCACATCTGGTTGCTGGCCTTCTTGTCGCTCATCGCTATAACCCGTGCTCCGGAGCAGTCTTAGAAAATGGCAGACGGTAACAGATACTTCCCGGCCCCGCGCCTGATCCTCGCCGCTTTGCTGGCGGGCGTGCTGGCCGGCGCGGTCGCGGTATATGTCAGCGAGAGCGGGTCTGGCAACAACGCAGCCACCGGCAGCGCACCTGCGGCCGGCGCGGGCAACAGCAAGAACGATGTCGCCTGCGCCGCCAAGAGCGACCGCGCCAAAAAGGTTGCCGCCGCGGCCACCGGCCAGGTGGCGGCATTGCTGCCCGCCGATCCGCCGCAATCGCTGAAAAGTCTCGCCTTCAACGGTCCCGACGGCAAGCCGATGACGATCGCCGATCATGCCGGCAAGACCGTGCTGCTCAATTTGTGGGCAACGTGGTGCGCGCCCTGCCGCGCCGAAATGCCGGCGCTCGACGCCTTGCAGAAGGAAAAGGGCAGCGATGCCTTCGAAGTGGTCGCGGTCAATGTCGATGCCGGCGACGATGTGAAGCCGAAGAAGTTCCTCGCCGATATCGGCATCGGGTCGCTCGGCTACTACCGCGATTCGACGCTGGCGCTGTTCAACGACGTCAAGACGCGCGGCTTGGCGCTAGGCCTCCCCGTCACCATGCTGATCGATGGCGAAGGCTGCCTGATCGCGCATATGAACGGACCGGCCGAATGGTCGGGACCGGATGCCAAGCGCCTGGTTGAGGCCGCACTCGCCCCTTAGAGCGGTTCACCGTTTCGTCGAAACGGCTACCCGCGCTAACTTTTTTGTTTCGACGCAATTTCGGACGGAAAACCGTTTCAAGCTTTTCCTGAAATTGCTCTAGGCTGAGCGCAGGGCCGCCGCCGGCGGCAGCATCAAGATGCTGCCGCCGCGTTGTTTGACGCCGGCGTCCTCTTGTGCCGCCGGCGCCGCGACGCCGGTCAGTTCGCTGAACGCCTCGATCGGGCTCGGCCGGCCTAGGTAGTAGCCCTGGCCGATCTCGCAGGCCTCGGCGTCGAGGAATTTCAGCTCGCCCAGCGTCTCGACGCCCTCGGCCAGAACCGGCAGGCCGAGACCGCGGCCAAGCCCCAGAACGGCGCGCACGATGGCTGCCACCTGGCCGTTGCTGTCGACTGATTTGATGAATGAGCCGTCGATCTTGATCTTGTCGAAGGGGAAGGCGCGGAGATTGGACAGCGAGGAGTAGCCGGTGCCGAAATCGTCCATCGCCACACGCACGCCAAGCGCCTTCACCTGGCGCAAGGTCGCCAGCGCGCGCGGCATGTCCTTGACCAGCGCCGTTTCGGTGATCTCGAGTTCGAGCCTGCCGGGCGTCAGGCCGGAGCCGAGCAGGACTTCATGCACCTTGCGGCTGAAATTCGGATTGTGGAGCTGCACCGCCGAGACATTGACCGCGACGGTGAGAGGGTTCTTCCAGCGCGCTGCCTCGGCGCAGGCCGTCGCCAGCACCCATTCGCCGATCTGGATGATGACGCCGCTGTTTTCGGCCACCGGGATGAAGGTCGCCGGCGACACGTCGCCGCGCTGCGGATGGCGCCAGCGGATCAGCGCTTCGAACCCAACCATCCGCCCGCTGCTGATCTCCTTTTGTGGCTGGTAGACGAGGCGAAACTCATCGCGCGCCATGGCCTGGCGCAGTTCGTGCTCCATCACGCGCCGGTCTCGCGCCTCGGCGCCCATCGAGGCCTCGAAGTAACGGTAAGTGTCCTTGCCCTCGGCCTTGGCGCGGTAGAGCGCGGTGTCGGCGTGGCTGACCAGGAGTGTCGGCTCATCGGCGTCGAGCGGATAAAGTGCAATGCCGATGCTGGCCGACACCAGCCCGCCACCGACCGACAGCCGGTTTTCCTCGCGCATGGCCGCCAGCACCGCCTCGGCGATGCGGCCGGCCGCCTGCGGATCGGGAAGGTTCGGAGCGATGATGGCGAACTCGTCGCCGCCGAGACGCGCCAGCATCTGTCCGTGGCGGAGCACGGCGGAGGCGCATAGCGCCACCTTCTGCAGCATGGCATCGCCGGCGCCATGCCCGAACAGGTCGTTCACTTCCTTGAAGCGGTCGAGGTCGAGCAGCAGCAGCGCAAGATGCCCACCCTTGCCGCCGCGATCCATTGCGGCAATTTCGGCCTCGAGCCGGCCGGAGAAACTGCGGCGGTTGGGGAGCCCGGTCAACGGGTCGAAATGGGCGAGGCGCAGGATCTCCTGCTCGGCCTTCCTGCGTTCGCGGATGTCGCGCACGGCGACCACGCTGTGCCGCTTGCCGCAATAGTCGATGCTTCTGGCGATAAGTTCGACGGGGATGGTGGCGCCGTCATGGGCTCTGAGTTCGGCTTCCTGTGCCTGTCCGCTGCAGTCGGACATGCCGGCCGCGGTGCGTTCGCCGAAGAGGTCGCCAAGCAGCATCGCGTTCAGCACTTCCGGCGCAATGCCGGTGAGTGCCGCGATGCTGTCATTGGCGCTGACGATGCGGGCGTCGTCGCAGACGATCAGCCCCTCGACGGCGGCGTTGGCGAGGCCGTGCATGCGCTCGGCCTCGAGCTTGTGACGCCGGAAGCGAAGGTCGATCCACAATGCTGCGGCTGAAAGCACCAGGATAGCCATGCTGACTGCAGCGGCGGCGAAGGCCTGCGACACCGGTTCGACCGTGAACTGCGATATCTCGATGGAGGAGTCCGGGAAGATCGACACCGCGCCCATGGCGATGAAGTGCAGGCTGCAGATCGCCAGCGTCAACAGGATGGCGGCGGCGATAGTGGCCTGCATGGACGGCCGTCGCAACACGACCAGCAGCGCCAGCGCGGCGAGGGTGACGCCTGCCAGCACCGAGACGCCGACCAGCAGCGGGTTCCAGACGATGCGCCCTTCGACCTCGAAGGCGGCCATGCCGATATAGTGCATGGCGGCGATACCAGCGCCGAGGACCGCGCCGCCGACCAGAGGGTAGTCGATGCCCCGGCGCAAGGTGGCGATCCACATGCCCGCGGCGGTCAGGGCGACGGAACCGGCGAGCGAAAGCGCCGACATTTCCGTATTGTAGGCGTTGGGGATTCCGGGAGAAAAGGCAAGCATTGCGATGAAGTGCGTCGCCCAGATACCGAAGCCGGTGGAAGTGGCTGCTATCATCAGCCAGGTATAGCGGTTGCGCTCGCTCGAGCGGTCGACATGGCGAAGCAGGTTGACCGCCGAGAAGGAAGAAATACCGCAAATGAGCGCTGCCAGTGCGACCAGTCTCAGATCGTGCTCATGCACGATACAATTATAGACCGTCAGCATCTCGCCCCACCTGCTCTCCCACAGCAATCAAGCCGTCCACTTGATTAGTATGCCACGCTTGACGAAGAATCGGTTATGCGAACTACAACTACAGCGGGTTTTTCGGGTTGTACGTTGCGGCGATCCTGTCTCATTCCAGACGCACGGTTACAGCAGCGCCTGGCGCGATGCCGCTCGGCCGATCTCGATCTGGCCGAGCGCCGGTTTGGCGGCCGCACGGTGCAGGTGCGTGGCGCTGTCACGCGGGCCCTTCACGCATCGCTGGGCGGTCGGCGATCCTTGCAGGCCCACCATGCCCCATTCTATCGCTGAGCCGGCTTGGCATTTCTCTCTGTCCTCGTTGCAAGGCGAGGGGGCGCGAAGTTAGCCGGGTATGAAATTCACGAAACAGCAACAAATCCGTTGTCCGATTGTCATCAGCGACACATATTGCGTTCGCGGGAGCGCCCCTTTCGCCAATGACAAACGGGAGATGAAACATGAAGTTGTTCGGCTTTGCGGCCGGTGTTGCCGCCACCTTGACCCTGCTTTCCACCACCTCCGCCTTCGCCGCCACCCAGATCAGTTGGTGGCATGCAATGACCGGCGCCAATGCCGAGGTGGTCGACAAGATCGCCAAGGATTTCAATGCCAGCCAGAGCGACTATGAAATTCTCCCTGTTTTCAAGGGCACCTATCCCGAAACGCTGAATGCCGGCATCGCTGCCTTTCGTGCGGGGCAAGCGCCCGACATCATCCAGGTGTTCGACGTGGGTACCGGCGTCATGATGGCCGCCGAAGGTGCGATCAAGCCGGTGGCCGATGTGCTGACCAGCGCCGGCGTGACCTTCGACAAGAGCCAGTATTTGCCCGGCATCGTCGGCTACTATTCGAAGCCGGACGGGACCATGCTGTCCTTCCCCTATAATTCCTCGTCGCCCATCCTCTATTACAACAAGGATATCTTCCAGAAGGCCGGGCTTGACGTGAACAATCCGCCAAAGACCTGGAACGAGGTGTGGGAAGCCGCCAAGAAGATCAAGGCGAGCGGCGCCGCTTCCTGCGGCTATACCTCGACGTGGTTGACCTGGATCCACCTTGAGGCCTTCGCCGCCTGGAACGACGTTTCCTATGGCACCAACCAGAACGGACTTGCCGGAACCGACGTCGAGCTCAAGATCAATGCGCCGATCTTCGTCAATCATTTCCAGGCGCTCGCCGACCTGGCCAAGGACGGCACCTTCAAATATGGCGGCCGTACATCCGAAGCCAAGCAGATCTTTCTTGCCGGAGAATGCGGCATCTTCACCGAATCGTCGGGGGGTCTCGGTGACATCGTCAAATCGGGCATGAACTACGGCATCGGCCAGCTTCCCTATGATAGTGACGCCAAGGGCGCGCCCCAGAACACCACGCCGGGCGGCGCCAGCCTGTGGGTGTTCGGCAACAAATCGGACGAGGAATACAAGGGCGTCGCGGCGTTCTTCTCCTACCTGTCCAAGACCGAAGTGCAGGAGTATCTGCACCAGAAGTCGGGTTATCTGCCGGTGACGCTCGCTGCCTATGAGGCGACCAAGAAGTCCGGCTTCTATGACAAGAACCCGGGCCGTGAGACGCCGATCCTGCAGATGCTGGGCAAGGCGCCGACCGAGAACTCGAAGGGCGTGCGCCTCGTCAACCTGCCGCAGGTGCGCGACATCGAGAATGAGGAGTTCGAGAAGATGCTGGCCGGCCAGCAGACTGCGCAGCAGGCGCTCGACAACGCGGTCGCACGCGGCAACAAGGCGATTCAGGAAGCGATCGGAAACTGAAGCGATTGTCAGTTGAACCTCGTCCACGCGGACCCGCGTGGACGATTTCCTGAATAGCGAGGGAATCACCCTGTCTCCACGCGTCGTCTTTCCCAACAAGACCCTGCCTTACCTGCTGGTGGCGCCGCAACTCGCCATTACGCTGATCTTTTTCTACTGGCCGACCGGGCAGGCGCTCTACCAGTCGATGCTCAGGGAAGACCCGTTCGGGCTGAAGAGCAAGTTCGTCGGGCTCGCCAATTTTCGCAAGGTGCTGGCCGACCCGGCCTACCTCAACTCGATCAAAGTTACGCTGGTGTTCTCTCTGGCGACCGCGATGGTCGCCATGGGTGTGGCCCTGTTGCTTGCCGTCATGGCCGAGAAGGTGGTGCGCGGCAAAGGCCTTTATCGCACGCTGCTGATCTGGCCGTATGCGGTGGCGCCGGCGATTGCCGGCATGTTGTGGCTGTTTCTGTTCAACCCCTCGATCGGTTCGCTGGCCTACGCCTTGAGAGGTCTCGGCATCGCCTGGGATCCCTTGCTTAACGGAAACCAAGCCATGATCCTGCTGGTATCTGCGGCTGCCTGGAAGCAGATCAGCTACAATTTCCTGTTCTTCGTCGCCGGGCTGCAGGCGGTGCCGAAGACGTTGATAGAGGCGGCGGCCATGGACGGCGCCGGGGAGACGAAGCGCTTCTGGACCATCGTCTTCCCGCTGCTCGCACCGACGACCTTCTTCCTGCTGGTCGTCAACACTGTCTATGCGCTGTTCGACACTTTCGGTATCGTTCATGCCGTCACCGGCGGCGGGCCAGGCAAGGCCACCGAGACGCTGGTCTACAAGGTCTACAATGACGGTTTCGTCAATTTGATCCTCGGCGATTCGGCCGCGCAGTCGGTCATCCTGATGGTCATCGTCATCTCACTCACGGCCATCCAGTTCCGCTATGTGGAACGCAAAGTCCACTACGGTTGAGCGCGAGCGATGATTGGTCAGTCCCCGCTTCGCGCCCTCATCGCCCACGCCGTGCTCATCCTGGGCATCCTGATCGTCGCTTTCCCGATCTACTACACCTTCGTTGCCTCCACGCAGACGCTGCAGACCATCCTCAAGCCGCCATTGCCTCTTTTGCCCGGCGACCAGGTCTGGAACAATTACAGCGAGGCGCTGTTCGGCGGTGTCGGCCGCATCGGCGGCGTCAGTGTCGGCCGATTGCTGCTCAACACCACGATCATGGCGCTCGGCATCGCGGTAGGGAAGATTTTCATCTCGATCCTTTCGGCCTATGCGATCGTGTTCTTCCGTTTTCCGCTTCGGATGGTCTTCTTCTGGCTGATCTTCATCACGCTGATGCTTCCCGTCGAGGTGCGCATCCTGCCGACCTACAAGGTGATGGTCGATCTCGGCATGATCGACACCTATGCCGGCCTGATCATTCCGCTGATCGCCTCGGCCACCGCCACGCTTCTGTTTCGCCAGTTCTTCATGACCATCCCAGGTGAGTTGGTGGAAGCGGCGCGTGTCGACGGCGCCGGACCATGGCGATTCTTTTTCGACATCCTGCTGCCGCTGTCGCGCACCAACATCGCGGCGCTGTTCGTCATCCTCTTCATTTATGGCTGGACGCAGTACCTGTGGCCGCTGCTCGTCACCAACAGCAATGACATGAACACCATCGTCATCGCACTTAGAAAGATGGTCTCCTTCGCCGATGCCGATACCCAATGGCATCTGGTCATGGTCACCGCGATGCTGGCCATACTGCCGCCGATCCTGATCGTGGTGCTGATGCAACGCTGGTTCGTGCGCGGACTGGTCGATACCGAAAAGTGAGAAGCTGATGGCGACCATCGATCTGAAGGATGTGAAGAAAGTCTATCCCGGCGGCGTCGAGGCGGTGAGGGGTGTCTCGATCGCCATTCCCGACAAGGAGCTTTGCGTGCTGGTTGGGCCGTCCGGCTGCGGCAAGTCCACGCTGCTGCGGATGATCGCCGGGCTTGAGACCATTTCTTCCGGCACCGTCGCCATCGACGGCAAGATCGTCAACACGATCGGTCCGACCGAGCGCGACATCGCCATGGTGTTCCAGAACTATGCGCTCTATCCACATATGAAGGTCTACGACAACATGGCCTACGGGTTGCGCAACCGGGGTACTCCCAAGGACGAGATCGACAGCAGGGTTCGCTCGACCGCCAAGGTGCTGGAGCTCACGGCGCTGCTCGACCGGCGCCCGCGCGAGCTTTCCGGCGGCCAGCGCCAGCGCGTGGCCATGGGTCGCGCAATCGTGCGCAATCCAAAAGTCTTCCTGTTCGACGAACCGCTTTCCAACCTCGACGCCAAACTGCGCGGCCAGATGCGGGTCGAAATCAAGAATTTGCAGCGCTCGCTCGGTGTCACCTCGGTCTACGTCACCCACGACCAGCTTGAGGCGATGACGCTGGCCGATATTCTCGTCGTCATGAATGGCGGGTTGGTCGAGCAGACGGGCGCGCCGCTCGACATCTACGAGAAGCCGGCATCGACCTTCGTCGCCTCCTTCATCGGAGCGCCGCCGATGAACCTTCTGCCTCTTTCGCAAGGACCGGCTGGTCCGGCGCTGACCGACGGCAAGACGGTTGACTTCGCGCCTACGAACGCCGCCACGCTTGGCTTCCGCCCTGAGGATGCCGACGTCACCTTCAGTGCCGAGGCATCATCCGGCGCGCTTATTCTGCCTGCGGCGGTCGAGGCGGTCGAACCTGTGGGAGCCGAAAGCTTTCTTCACTGTGCCGCCGGCGGCAACCGCATCGTCGTGCGTGTGGCCGGCCGCGCCACGGCCAAACCCGGCGATCAACTGCGCGTCGTGGCCAGGGCCGAGAAGCTGCATTGGTTCGACAATGCTGGGAAACGAGTCGATTGACGCAGCCGCTCGCGCCAATCCGACGCATCGGCAGTTCAGGCGAAGACATGCGCCTTGCCGGAAACTGTCAGACGCACGATCTCGCCGACGGCAGGTGCGTCGATTCCCGGCTTGCGTAAGGTCAGCGGTGTGCTGCCGATCGCCGCGGCGTCCGGCGGATCGGGGTTGTTCAACAGCCGCACGGCAATGGTGCACATCGAGCCTGCGAATTCCGAGTCCGTCACCTCGGCGAATATCGTGCCCGCAGGACCCGACATGCCTTCGCGCGACGTGCGCTTTACCTGCACCTGCTCCGGTCGCAGCATGATGCGGGCGATGTCGCGCCGCTCCTTCGAGTCGACGGCTATGCGACCAAGCGAGGAGGTGGCGAAGCCGCCTGAAATCTTTGCCGGCAAGATGATGGCGTCGCCAAGAAACTCGGCAACCATGCGGTCTTTCGGCTGCAGATAGAGTTCTCGCGGTGTGCCGATCTGAGAGAACTTTCCGTCGCGCATGACCGCCACCTGGCTGGCGAAGGACAGCGCCTCGGCCTGGTCGTGGGTGACCAGGATGGTGGTGATGCCGGCGGCTTCGAGTAGTTCGGCGACCGCCTTGCGCATCGAGGCGCGCAGACCGGTGTCGAGCGCCGAGAACGGTTCGTCGAGAAGCATCAGCCTGGGCTTCATCGCCATCGCGCGGGCCAGCGCCACGCGCTGCTGCTGGCCGCCGGAGAGCTGGTGCGGGCGGCGCTTGAGGATCGCCTTGTCCAGCCCGACGGTATAGGCGAGCTCGGCGATGCGCTCGGCGCGCTGGTCCTCGCCGCGGGCCATGCCAAAGCCGATATTGTCGCCGATGCTGAGATGCGGGAACAGGGCGCCGTCCTGCGCCACCAGGCCGATGCCGCGGCGGTGCGCCGGCACCGCATGGCCGCCATTGGCCAGCACCTCGCCGTCGAGCACGACGCGGCCCTGGTCGGGCGCCTCGAAGCCGGCGATCAGCCGCAGCAACGTCGTCTTGCCGCAGCCGGACGGGCCGACGATCGCGGTGCGACTGCCGCTTGCGGCGCTGAGCTCGATGCCGGCAAGGGCTGCGACCGGGCCGTAGTGCTTGGTGAGGCCACTGATTTCGAGAAAGCTCATCGCCCGGCCATCCGTTTCGACTGGACATAGAGCAGCCAGGTCAGCGGCAGCGACATCGCCACCATGATGAAGGCGTAAGGGGCGGCGGAGGCATAGTCGATCTCGCCGCTATAGGACCAGAACGCCATGGCCAGCGTGCGCGTGCCGTTGGGCGCCAGCATCTGGGTGGCGGTCAGCTCGTTCATGATGCCGAGCGCGACCAGCGCCATGCCGGCCGCAGCCCCCGGCGCCGACAGGCGAATCGTTGTCGACCAAAGCGCCTTCAGCGGCGGCCGGCCAAGGCTGGCGGCGGCGCGTTCGAGCTCGACCGGCGCCTGTGCGATCGAGGCTCTGAGGCTGATCAAGGCGCGCGGCAGGAACATCAGGGCATAGGCGACGAGGATTGTGAACAGCGTCTGGTAGAGCGGCATGGCGATGCGCACGGTAATGGTGACCAAGGCCAGCGCGATGACCACGCCGGGCAGCGAACCGACAATGTAGTTGCAGCCTTCGAGCAGCCGCTGCAGCGGTCCCGGCGCGCGGATCGAGATCCAGGCCATCGGCATGGCGGCGATGGTCGCAAGCAAGGCGCCGGCCAGCGCCAGGAACAGCGTCTGGCCCAGCGCCAGGCCGATCTCGTCCAAACGCCAGACATCGGCGCCGCCGGCGACCAGCCAGCGGCCGATGGTGACGAAGGGCACGCCGATGGCGAGCAGCGTGGTGACGGCAGGCAGAGCCAGGCAAGCCAGCGTGGCGCGCCCGAGCCTCGAGCGCTGCCGGTGGCGCGCCGCGCCTGAGCCGACGCGGGCATAGCGCTCTTCGCCGCGCACCAGCACCTCCAGAGCGAGCAGCACGAAGCAGCATGTCACCAGGACGCCGGCCAGCATGTTGGCGGCGGGGCCGTTGAAGGTCGACTGGAACTGGTCGACGATCGCGGTGGTGAAAGTGTCGAAGCGGATGAAGACATAGAGGCCATATTCGGCAAGCAGATGAAGTCCAACCAGCAGCGCACCGCCGCAAATGGCGAGCCTGAGCTGCGGCAGCACGACGCGCCAAAACACGCGCCATGGTCCGAGGCCAAGCGCTGCGGCCGCATCTTCCAGGGCGGGATCCAGCCGGCGCAATGCGGCCGCTAGTGGCAAATAGAGGAATGGGAAATAGGCAAGGACCGACACCAGCACGCCGGCCCACAGGCCATGCAGTCCCGGGACCAGGGTAATCCAGGCATAGGAGTGCACGAAGGCGGGGATGGCAAGCGGCGCGACCGACAGCCAGGCCCAGAGGCGGGCGCCTGGCAGGTCGCTGCGCTCGGTCAGCCATGCCAGCGTCACCGACAGCACGGTGGCGATCGGCACGGTGAGCGCCACCAGAAGCACGGTGTTGACCAGAAGTTCGCCGACGCGCGGCCGGAAGACCAGGGCCGAAGCAGTGTCCCAGCCGATCTGCACGCCGATCCAGATGATGAACGCCAGCGGCAGCAGCGACAGCAGCGAGACAATTATGGCGACAAGCGCGATCCAGGACATGGGCTTCCGGCGGGACCGCCCGACTGTCTGGCCTGAACGTGCGAGATCGACCGCAGTTTGCATCAGCTCGACCGCGCCACTGCCGCCGGGGCGGGGGCGCCGCAGGCGCGGCCGGAAACGCAATGTGTCGTCATGGACAATGCCATCTCGAAAACAGAGCGCTCCTGCGGAAAGTCCGGCAGGAGCGCAATCGTTGCCCTTTTAGGACGAACCCAGCCTAAAGCAAGCCGGCTGCCGTCATCAGGTCCGTCACCTTTTTGGAGTTCAGTGTCGCCGGATCGACCTTCGGCGCCTGCAGGTCGGCCAGCGGCACCAGCTTGGGATTGGACTGCGCGTCCTTGCCGATAGCGTATTCGAAGGACGTGCCGGTCTTCAGCACGTCCTGGCCGCCTTTCCCGGTCACCCATTTGAGGAACGCCTGGGCTTCCTTCGGGTGCTTGCTCGAGGCGAGCACGCCGCCGCCGGAGATCGAGACGAAAGCGCCGGGATCCTGGTTCTTGAAATAATGCAGTTCGACGTTCTTGCTGTTTTCGCCGGTCTTTGCCTGATCGCCGAAATAGTAATAGTGGTAGATGATTCCGCCTTCGATCTCGCCGGCATTGACCGCCTTCATCACCGTGCCGTTGCCCTTGTAGGCGGTGAAATTCTCCTTCATGGCCTTCAGCCAGTCGGCGGTTGCGGCTTCGCCCTTGAGCTCGAGCAACGCGCTGACGATGGCCTGAAAATCGGCGCCGGAAGGCGAGGCTGCCCAGCGGCCTTTCCAGCTCGGATCGGCGAGATCGAGCATCGATTTGGGCAGCTTTTCGGCCGTGAGCTTGGTTTTGTTGTAGGCAAAGACGGTGCTGCGCGCCGCGACACCCACCCATCTGCCGCTGCTCGGCTGGAATTCGGCCGGGACTTGCGCCAGCGTGTCGGCGTCGACCGGCGCGAAAAGGCCCGCCGCTTCGACCAGGGTCATCGCCGGCGAGTTTTCGGTCAGGAACACGTCGGCCGGCGAAGAAGCGCCCTCGGCGACGATCTGGTTGGAGAAATCGCTGTCGCCGCCATTGCGCAGCGTGACCTTGATGCCGGTTTCCTTGGTGAAACCTTCGACCCATTCCTTGGCCAGGCTCTCATGCTGGGCGTTGTAGACGATGATGCCGGCATCCGCGGCCATCGCCGGCCCGGCGATCATGCTCACGGCCAGCGCTGTGGCCCCCGCTAGGGTGGAGAGCGTGTATCTCATGGCGTCATCCTCAGTCTCGGTGGTTCTGGTTTCGCAGGCTGCACCTATCGATACCTGACAGCAGTAGTCAACATTGCTCGGCTGCTTCAATCGGTCGCCGCTCCCGCAAACTTTCGTGATTTTGCGGCACTTTGGCTTGGACATCATTTCGCCGGACACGTAACAAATCGGTGCCGAGGCGCGAAGATCGGGGAGTGAACTCTTGTGAGCGGCAAGGATGAGGCCGAGCTTTCCCGGCTGATGCGGGCCGCGATCGCGGGAGATGAAAGGGCCTACGCCGACTTTTTGCACCGGATCGCCGCGCTGGTTCGCGGCTTTGCGAGGCGCAAGATCGTACAGGGCGGGGTCGATCCCGAGGATGTCGTGCAGGAAACCTTGCTGGCCATTCATGTGAAACGGCATACCTGGCGCCAGGACGCGCCGGTGTTGCCATGGATCTATGCGATAGCCCGCTTCAAGCTGATCGATGCTTTCCGGCGGCGCGGACGGCGCATCGAAATCGAGATCGACGAGATCGCCGAGACCTTTGCCGAGCCGGAAACCGAGACCGTCAGCGAACGCGACATCAACCGGGCGCTGGACGGACTGCCGGCTGCGCAGCGTTCCGTCGTTTCTTCGATCTCGGTCGACGGCCGCTCCATCGGCGAGACGGCGGCCAGGCTCGGCGTCAGCGAGACGGCGGTGCGGGTGTCGCTGCATCGCGGGCTTGCCGCGATCGCCAAGCGATTTGGGCAGGGGCGCTTCGGGCGGCAGTGACATGAGGACGGAGGATCTCATCAAGGCACTCGACGCCGACACAAGCAGCAAGGCGATGCCGCTGCGCTCGGCCTGGTTGATGGCGGCGGCAGCCGCGGCGGTGATCGCGGCTCTGGTCTTCTTTCTCACCATCGGCCCGCGTCCCGACATCATGACCGCCATGCACACGATGCGGTTCCTGGCGAAGTTCGTGTTCACCATCGTGCTCGCCGTCACCGCCTTTGGCCTGGTCCGGGCGTTGTCGACGCCGGGCGCTTCGACGGCAAGAGCCGCGGCCTGGATGCTGGCGGCGCCGCTGCTGGTGGCCGTGGCGGTGGCTCTCGAACTGTTCATGGTGCCGGAGCCGATGTGGAGCACGCGCATGGTCGGCTCCAACATGATGATCTGCATGGGCTTCATCCCGCTGATCGGAATCGGCCCGCTTGCCGTCTTCCTGTGGATGCTGCGCTATGGAGCGCCGACGCGGCCGGTGTTGGCCGGGGCGGTCGCGGGACTGCTCGCCGGCGGCCTGGCGGCGACCTTCTACGCCGCGCACTGCTTCGACGATTCTCCGCTTTTCGTCGCCACCTGGTACACGCTCGCCATCGCCGTCCTCGCCGGTCTGGGCGCGCTCGGGGGACGGTTCTTCGTGCGCTGGTGACCGGGCCGTCCAAGATCGCCCAATAATCACCGATCCTTAATCATGCCGGGAATTGTTTGCGGGTTCACCGTGTTGCCGGTGGCTCCGGCGCAACCTTTCCTTAAAATCGATCATCCAGTGTTTTTTGCAGAAATGTGTTGCGCATGGGGTGGCATGCACAGTGATGCGACGAGAGCGAAAAAGCCTGCGGGCTGACAGTCACGTGGCTTTGGTGCTTGCGGCCGGAGGGCTTTGCGCTGCCGTGGTCGCGCTCCTGCTGTCGCGGCTCGATGTCAGCGCCGAAGTGCTGAAACTCTGCCTGCAGATATCGGTGCCGGTCGCCGCCGTTGCGCTGATTCTCGCCGCCCTGTTCATTTACCGGATACTGGACGACCGCCGGCAGATCGCCGAAAGCGAGCAGCGTTTCCGCCGCGCCATGGAGGATTCGGCGATCGGCATCGCCATTGTCGGCCTCGACGGCCGCATCCATGAAACCAACCCGGCCTTCGCCGCCATGCTCGGCTATAGCAAGCAGGAGATCGAGGCGCTGACCTTCTTCCAGATCACCCATCCCGACGATGTGCAGATCGGCCGTGAGACGATGGAAGGCATGCGGGCGGGCACCGTCAACGCCTTCCACTTCGAAAAGCGCTACCTCAGGAAGGACGGCACGCCGGTATGGGCCCATCTTGCCGGTTCCGTCATTCGCGACGAGAAGAGCGGGAGCCCGCTCTACCTGGTCTCCCAGATCGAGGATATCGATGCGCGCAAGCAATCCGAGGCGCGCATAGCCGAAGCCGAAACGCGCTGGAATTTTGCCTTGGCCAGCGCCGGACAAGGCGTCTGGGATCTTGATATGCGGAAGGGCGGCACCACCTACTCCGCCACCTGGGTGAAGATGCTGGGCTATGCCGATGGCGAACTGGACGGCGACCCCGACCGCTGGCTGGCGATGATCCACCCCGACGATCGCGAAAACGTCGCCGAAGCCGATCGTGCCCATCTGGAGGGCAGGACACCGTTCTTCGAAGCCGAGTTCCGGATGCGCCACAAGGATGGCCACTGGGTCTGGATCCTCGACCGCGGCAAGACGCTCGAACGCGACAAGGACGGACGGCTGGTCAGGGCCATCGGCAGCCTGACCGACATCACCCAGCGCAAGCAAACCGAGGAAAGCCTCATCGTATCGGCGGCAATGCTGGCCGACGAGAAGGAGCGGCTGAGGGTGACGCTGCAGTCGATCGGCGACGCCGTCATCTGCACCGATGCCGCCAACCGCATCACCTTCATGAACCCGGTCGCCGAAAAGCTCACCGGCGTTGTTGGCGCGGAGGCGCTCGGCAAGACGCTTGGCCATGTCTACTGGGCGGTGGACGAAGAAACCGGGCAAAGGATCGGCATGACGCGGCCGGCGCTCGGCAGCGCCAGCCCTGCCGACCAGAACAGTCGCGCCGTCCTCATCCGTCGCGACGACACGCGCTGCAGCATCCGCCAGGTGGTGTCGCCGATCATGAACGACCGCCAGGAGTTCTGCGGCCTGGTCATCGTCTTCCAGGACTTCACAGATGCGCGCGCCTTGCAGCGCCAACTCGCCTATGCCGCCGCGCATGATGCGCTGACCGGCCTTGCCAACCGTTCGAGCTTTATCCGCACCATGGAGGAACTGGTCGACCGGAGCCGCAAGGCCGACACGGCCAGGCCGGCGGGCGAGCATCATTTCATGTTCATCGATCTAGACCATTTCAAGCTGGTCAACGACACTGGCGGGCACGCCGCCGGCGACGCCTTGCTGAAGCGGGTTGCCGAGGCCATTCGCGGTGCGCTTGGGCCGGAGGATATCGTGGCCCGCCTCGGCGGTGACGAATTCGCGGTCATCCTGAAAGCCGGGTCGAGCGCCGGCGCCAGGATTGCCGCACGCTCGGTCATCGACGCCATCCGCGGCCTGCAGTTCAGCTGGGACGGCCGGCCGCATGCGATCGATGCCAGCATCGGGCTGGCGCCGATCCACAGCAACAGCGGTGAAGTCGACGAGATCATCGCCCGGGCCGATGCTGCCTGCTATGCGGCCAAGGCCGCCGGCCGCGGCTGTGTTTCCGTGGCGCCTGACGATACCGGGTCAAGAGGCCAAGCAGAGCCGCCGCTTGCAGCGGCGTCCTGAGGTAGCACGGAACTTTCGGTCTGGTGGTTAGCGCGTCGGAACCGGATGCTCGCCGCGATAATCGTAGAAGCCGCGCCCGGTCTTGCGGCCGAGCCAGCCGGCCTCGACATATTTCACCAGCAGCGGGCAGGGGCGATATTTCGAATCCGACAGGCCGTCATGCAGCACCTGCATGATCGACAGGCAGGTGTCGAGGCCGATGAAATCGGCGAGCTGCAGCGGTCCCATCGGATGGTTGGCGCCGAGCCGCATGGCGGTGTCGATGGCATCGACCGAGCCGACCCCCTCATAGAGCGTGTAGATCGCCTCGTTGATCATCGGCAATAGAATGCGGTTGACGATGAAGGCCGGAAAATCTTCAGAGACGGTGATCGTCTTGTCGAGCTGTTTCACATAGGCCTTGGCCGCCTCGAAGGTCTGATCCTCGGTAGCGATGCCGCGCACCAGTTCGACCAGCTTCATCAGCGGCACGGGGTTCATGAAATGTATGCCGATGAAACGCTCGGGACGGTCGGTCTGCGCCGCAAGCCGGGTGATCGAAATCGACGAGGTGTTGGTCGCCAGAATGGCTTCCGGGTTGAGCTGGGGACAGAGCTGCGCGTAAATCTTGCGCTTGACCGTCTC
This sequence comes from Mesorhizobium sp. C372A, assembly GCF_030323245.1. NCBI lineage: Bacteria > Pseudomonadati > Pseudomonadota > Alphaproteobacteria > Hyphomicrobiales > Phyllobacteriaceae > Mesorhizobium > Mesorhizobium sp. C372A. The sequence continues at coordinate 2,381,612 of NZ_CP100475.1, forward strand.
GTCCTCGGTCGCCGCCTCGATAACCAGATCGGCACCGGCGAGATCAGCCATGGTGGGGGCTGCGGAAATGCGCGCCATCGCTTCGTTACGCAGCTTTTCCTCAAGCTTGCCGGAGCCGACCTGACGGGCCATGTTGCCGCTGACCGTGGCAATGCCCTTCTCGATACGGTCGGGCGAGACGTCGTAGATCAGCACCTTGAAACCCGAAAGTGCTGATACATGCGCGATGCCGCCGCCCATCTGGCCGGCGCCGATGATGCCGATCGTCTCGATCTTGGCCATTTGCAGCGATCCCGTCGAAAAGGCCTTTGCGGCCTGCTTTTTGTGCAGTGCAAACTAAAAGGGTGGGGTAGCTTCGTCTACCCCACCCTTTCACAATTTAATACGCTTTGGCAGAGAGCGTCAAAGCGCCTTTTGCAGTTCCGGCAGGATGACGAACAGGTCGCCGACGAGGCCATAATCGGCAACCTGGAAGATCGGCGCCTCCTCGTCCTTGTTGATGGCGACGATGACCTTCGAATCCTTCATGCCGGCAAGGTGCTGGATGGCGCCGGAAATGCCGACGGCAATATAGAGGTCCGGCGCCACGACCTTGCCGGTTTGGCCGACCTGCCAGTCATTCGGGGCGTAGCCGGCGTCGACGGCAGCGCGCGAGGCGCCGACGGCTGCACCGAGCTTGTCGGCGACCGGCAGAATGACTTCCTGGAACTTTTCCGAGGAGCCGAGCGCGCGGCCGCCCGAAATGATGATCTTGGCCGAGGTCAGTTCCGGACGGTCGGTTTCCGACAGCCTGTTCTCGACGAAGGTGGACAGGCCCGGATTGGACGCGGCCTTGACCGTCTCGACAGCTGCCGAGCCGCCCTCGGGGGCAGCCTGGAAGGAGGCGGTGCGCACGGTGATGACCTTCTTGGCGTCGCTCGACTGCACCGTCTGGATGGCGTTGCCGGCATAGATCGGCCGTTTGAACGTGTCTGGTGAAACCACTTCGATGATCTCGGAGACTTGCGCGACATCGAGCAGGGCCGCCACGCGCGGCGCGACATTCTTGCCCGACGAGGTCGCCGGCGCGATTATGGTGTCGTAGGCGCCGGCCAGCGAGACAACGAGTGCGGCGAGCGGTTCGGCGAGGCGCTCGGCCAGTTCGTCGGCCTCGGCCAGCAGCACCTTGCTCACGCCCTCGAGCTTGGCGGCGGCGTCGGCCGCGCCCTTGGCGCCTTTGCCGGCGACCAGCACATGCACGTCCGAACCGATCTGCAGCGCCGCCGAGAGCGCCTTGGCGGTCTGGTCGGAAAGAGTTGCGTTGTCGTGTTCTGCGATGAGGAGAATGGTCATTTTATCTGTTCCTTCCAGTCTCAGAGCACGCCGGCTTCGTTCTTCAGCTTGTCGACCAGTTCGGCGACGCTCTTGACCTTCACGCCCGCCTTGCGGCCGCTGGGCTCCTCGGTCTTGAGCACCTTCAGGCGCGGCTTGACGTCGGCGCCGTAATCGGCCGGGCTCTTTTCGTCGAGCGGCTTCTTCTTGGCCTTCATGATGTTGGGCAGCGAGGCATAGCGCGGCTGGTTGAGACGAAGGTCGGCGGTGATGATCGCCGGCATTTTCAGCTCTACCGTCTGCAGGCCGCCGTCGACTTCGCGCGTCACCTTGGCCTTGTCGCCGTCGATCACGACCTTGGAGGCGAAAGTGCCCTGTGCCCAGCCGAGCAGGGCGGCCAGCATCTGGCCGGTCTGGTTCGAGTCATCATCGATCGCCTGCTTGCCCAGGATCACGAGACCGGGCTGCTCGGCGTCGACGACGCCCTTCAGCACCTTGGCGACGCCGAGCGGCTCGGTCTGTTCGTCTGTCTTGACCAGGATGGCGCGGTCGGCGCCCATGGCGAGCGCGGTGCGGAGCGTTTCCTGCGCCTGCTGCGGGCCGATCGACACGACGATGATCTCTTCGGCCTTGCCGGCTTCCTTCAGCCGGAGCGCCTCTTCCACCGCGATCTCGTCGAACGGGTTCATCGCCATCTTGACGTTGGCGAGTTCAACCGCCGAACCATCAGCCTTGACGCGAACCTTGACGTTCGCATCCACAACCCGCTTCACGGGCACAAGGATCTTCATTTGCCTGTCACCTCTCCTGAGATATCCGGGCGCGCTATAGCAGCGTGCGCCTCCGCAGAGTTGTCGAAAGCCGACATTCCTGACTGAATTGCGGCCAAACGGAATTCTGGCCGGACGGAATTCTTGTCTTCTGCCGCCTAGCGGTGGCGCTCTCCGTAGTTGTGGAGACGCAACACGTCAATATGCCACGGCAGCGGCCAAACCGCTCAAATCGGTTCAGTTGTGACCGGAAGCGCCACCCCGGCCCCAACGCGTCTCAGGTTGCACGGGAGCGGGACCGGCTGGCGCCGGCCCAGTAGAAGCGGCTGGCTGATCGGCGGGTTCCGGCTCGCCGTCGTCACCGGCGAGCAGCGGCACGCCGCGGCTGCGCATGATGAGCACCAGCACGCCACCGGCAATGATGCCGCCAATATGGCAGGCCCAGGATATCTGGTTTTCGCCGCCGGCGGCAAACATCACCACTTGGAAGCCGATCCACAGGATCAGCGGGATGAAGGCCGGGATACGCAGCGGAATGCGGGCAAAGACCAGCACCCACACTTTCACCCGGGGGTAGAGGACCAGATAGGCGGCGACGACGCCGGCAATGGCGCCGGAGGCGCCGATCAGCGGCACCTCCGAACTCCAGGCGACGAGCCCTTGGAAGAAGGCGCCGGCGATGGCGCAAAGCAGGTAGAAGATAAGGTAGCGGATGTGGCCGAGTGCGTCCTCGACATTATCGCCGAACACCCACAGGAACAGCATGTTGCCGCCGAGATGAAAGATATCGGCATGCAGGAAGGCATAGGTGAGGTAACTCAGGCTCTCCGGAATGACGACGAATTGGGGCGAGAGTTCTGCCGTGTCGTGGACAACCGAAGGGATGAAGCCGAGGCCGAGCACGGCGGCGTTGTTGAAATTTTCGCCGCCGATCGTGGTGATGAGAAAGACCAACACGTTGGCCGCGATCAGGCCGATCGTCACATATTGCAGCCGGATGTGGCGCAACCTGTTGGAGTCGTAAAGCGGGATGAACATGCCCCAAGCCCTTTCCCGCCTTCGAAAATTCAGCGGTTCTTGCCGGGCACCCATAACACGTCGGCATTTCCGTTGTCATTGACCGCACGAGCGGCGACGAACAGAAAGTCCGAGACGCGGTTTATGTATTTCAGCCCCTCGCGATTGACATGTTCGGCCGGGTCCTGCGCCAGTGCCACCATGATCCGCTCGGCCCGTCGCGCCACGGTGCGGGCAAGATGAAGTGCTGCCGCCGCCGGCGTGCCGCCATTGAGCACGAAGGATTTGAGCGGCTGCAGATCCTTGTTGAGAAGGTCGATATCCTTTTCGACGCGGTCGGTCTGCGAGGCGATGATGCGCAGCGGTTCGTAGCCAAGCGGCTTGCCGTCGTCGGGCACGGCGAGATCGGCGCCGAGGTCGAACAAATCGTTCTGGATGCGGGACAGCATGGCGTCGATGGCGGGATAACTTGCCGCTGTGTGCAGGCGGGCGATGCCGATGCAGGCATTGGCTTCATCGACGGTGCCGTAGGCATCGACGCGCAGGTCGGATTTCAGCCTGCGTTCACCGGTGCCGAGGCCAGTGGTGCCGTCATCGCCGGTGCGGGTGTAGATCTTGTTGAGCTTGACCACGTCGCCTCCCGAACGGCCGTCACTTGCGGGTGAAGTACACCACCAGCAGGATCAGTGCCAACGCCAGCGCCTGCAACAGCACGCGCGCCTGCATCAGCTTGTTCGAGCTCACACCGGAGCCGCCGCGCATCATGTTGATGAGGCCGCGGACAAGCACGATCACCACGGCGACCATGACGAGGACGAGGAGGACTTTGATGACGGTTGCCATGATCTGTTCCCAGTTCTGTTGCGGTCAGGCGCGTCTGGCCAGAACGCGGTAGAGCATCGATGCCGGCAGGATGCGCTTGAGCATCACGCCGATCCTGGCCGGCACTGTTACCACATAGTGCGGGCGCGGGCGCCGCGACAGAAGTGCATGGCGCAAGGCCGCATAGACCACCTCCGGCCCCTTTTTCAGCCGTGATGAGCTGCCGCCGGCCCGAAGCCGCGCCAGCTGCGTGGCATAGGCGAGGTGGTGGACGGAATTCTCGTGGTCGATGTTTTTCAGGAACCAGAACAGCCCGTTGCTGGCGATTTTCGAGGTCACCGGCCCCGGTTCGATCAGCGAGACATGGATGCCGCTGCCCCTGAGTTCCTGCTGCATGCACAGCATCAGGCCTTCGAGCGCGTGCTTGGAGGCTGAGTAGGCGCCGCGAAAAGGCACCGGCGCTAGCCCAAGGATCGAGGAACAATGAACGAGGCGGCCATGTCCCTGGCGACGCATTACCGGTACGATGCGTCGGGTGAGGTCGTGCCAGCCGAAGAAATTGGCCTCGAACTGCTCGCGCAATGCCGCAACCGGCAGGTCTTCCACGGCGCCGGGCTGTGCATGGGCGCCGTTGTTGAACAGGGCGTCGAGGCGTCCGCCTGTCCGCTCCAGCACCGAGCCCACAAGGGCTTCGATAGAGTCCGGCTCACGGTAATCGAGGTAAAACGCCTCGATGCCGTCTGCTTCGAGTGAGGCTATGTCTTCAGGCTTGCGCGCCGTTGCAAGCACCCGCCAGCCATCCGCCTTCAGCGCACGGGCGCAGTGGGCGCCTATCCCGGACGAGGCGCCGGTGACGATGATGGTGCGCAACTCTTTGGCAGGCGGCGTCGTGGTTTGAGCAAGGGTTGCCATTTGCCACAATCCCTTCCCATATTCGCGGCGTCGAGACAATCGAAGGGAACGCGGCTCTTGATGCGGAATATCGTCGTGCTGCGCCGCGTGCTCTATGACGCGCTTGGCCATTTCAACACCGATGACGGCTGGGCCATGGCCAGCCATCTGGCGATCACTTCGCTGATGGCGCTGTTCCCGTTCCTGATCTTCGCCACCACGCTGGCGAGCTTCCTCGGCGCGCAGGCGTTCGCCGATACTGCCGTGCACCTGGTCTTCGACACCTGGCCCGAACAGATCGCGAAGCCTATCGCGCGCGAAGTGCTCAACGTGCTGACCGTGCGGCGCACCGATCTTTTGACCTACGGCGTGCTGCTGGCGGCCTATTTCGCCTCCAACGGCATCGAGGCGCTGCGCACCTCGCTCAACCGCGCCTACCGCGTCGCCGAAACGCGCGGCATCATCTACCGCCGGGTGCAGAGCATTTTCTTCGTGCTGATCGCGACGGCCGGTTTCCTGGCGATCAGCGTGCTCCTGGTCTTTGCGCCCTTGCTGGCGCGGCTGGCGGAAGCTCATTTCGAGTGGATCAAACCCTATACGGGCACGATCACGCTGTGGCGTTACGTCATCGCCTCAACCGTCATCATTGGTGGCTTGTTTGCCGTCCACTATTGGTTGCCGGCGGGCAAGCGCCGCTTTGTCTCGCTGGTGCCTGGCATCATTTTCACTCTGGCTGCGTGGCTTGTCGGCTCGACGATGTTCGCGACCTACCTCGACCATTTCTCGTCCTATGTGACGACCTATGCCGGCCTCGCCTCGATCATGATCGCCGTGGTTTTCCTCTATATGCTGTCGGCGATCTTCATCCTCGGCGGCGAACTCAATGCAGCGATCAGCCGCTTTCTCGAAGCGCGCGCGCGTGTCGGCAGCTAGGTTTTGGCTGGCCGAGCCGTGGCCAGCCCGACGCCGAGCGTCGCGATTGCCATGCCGACGATCTGCACGAGGCTGAGCCGTTCGCCGAACAGCGCCCAGGCGATGACAGCGGTGACGGCCGGCACCAGGTAGAACAGCGACGCGACCTTCGACATCTCGCCGTCGCGGATCATCACCATCAGCAAGAAGATGGCGCCGATCGACAGCACCAGGACCAGCCAGGCCATGGCGAAGATCAGTTCGCCGTTGATGATCACCGTGTGGGTCTCAAGGGCCAGCGAAGCCAGGATCATCAGCGAGCCGCCGCCGATATATTGCCACATCGTCGCCGCCACCAGGTCGCCACCCGAGGCATAGCGCTTCTGCCAGATGGTCCCGGCGCTCATGCCCAGCACCGAGACCAGCGACGCCGCCAGCGTTTCGGGCGTAACGCCGCCGCCGAGCGCGCCGAGCTTTGGCCACAGCACGATGATCACCCCCACAAGGCCGACGGCAAGGCCGGCCCAGTGGCGCGGCAGGATGGCCTCGCCGAGGAACCGGCCGGCAAGCACGGCCGTGATCAGTGGCTGCAGGCCGACGATCAGCGCCGAAAGCCCGGCGGGCATGCCCCTGTGGATCGCCCAGAACACCGCGCCGAGATAGATGCCATGCATGAGGATGCCGGAGACCGTGGCGTGAAGCGCTTCTGCCCTTGTGGCTCGCTTCGAGCCAAGCACGAGCATCAGGCCGGCGAGCAGCAAGGCGGCGATGACAAAGCGGGCCGCCAGAAAGGTGAAGGGCTCGGCCCAGGGCATGGCGTAGCGCGCGCCGATGAAACCTGTCGCCCACAGGACGACAAACGAGGCGGGGATGAACCGCTTGAGACTGTGCATTTTCGGGGAAGCCGTTTCCGGTGGAGAGGTCCGATTCGGTGAAGAGACAAATACGGCAATTGCTCTAATGCGGTTCAATCCGGCAAGCAAAGCGAAACAATTGGTACATAAGCTCATCCTGATGTAGGAGGTGGCCGAATTCAAAGGGCGGCGTCAGGGCAATCGACTTCTGTCGATGGATCCGGCGACATGGCGTTTTGGCTTCGACAGGGAGCGCGCATGCTGTTGCATCTCGACACAAGCTGGCTTTTGATGACGGTGGCCAGCGTGGCCGTGTTCGGCTTCTTCTTCGGTTCAGCGCTCGACGCCATCATGCAGGAGGACGGTTTTGGGTCGACCGGCAACACATTGCTGTTCACGCTCGGCTTTTTCGCCGCGGTCATGGCCGCGAACGAACATGGCATCGTCCTGAGAGATCTGAAGCTCGCGGTTGCCTGGGGACTGGGCGGCGCCTTCGCGTTTATAGGCGCGTTGGCGCTGCTCAAGGCGGGGCTGGCCCGGCTTTAGTCAGAGCCCGACCAGCCGCCTGACATCGTCCGGCGACATGCCTGCCGGCCTCAGCGCGGCAAGGCCGGTATCAGCAAAACTCTTCGACAGTTTGCGCCCATCCGGTCCGAGTATGAGACGGTGGTGGAAATACTGCGGCTGGCCGAGGCCGAGCAGTTCCTGCAGCAGGCGCTGGATGCCGGTCGCGGAATAAAGGTCGCGGCCACGCACGACATGGCTGACGCCTTGCAGAGCGTCGTCGACGACGACGGCCAGGTGATAGCTGGTCGGGATGTCGCGGCGCGCCAGAATGACGTCGCCCCAGTCCTGCGGACGCGCCTCGACTCGCTGCGTCGCCGAAAGCGTCTCGTTGGTGAATTCGCGCCAGGACAAATCCGTGCCGACGCGCGCCAGCGCTGCATCGATGTCGAGGCGCCAGGCGAAGGGCGCATTTTCGGCGATGCGGCGGTTGCGTTCGCTGACCGGCAGCGCCTTGTCGGCGGCGGGATAAAGCGGCACGCCGTCCGGGTCGCGCGGCCAGCCGCGGCCGCGCTTTTCGCTGTCGGCGATGAAGGCCCTGATCTCGCCACGGCTCATGAAGGCAGGGTAGACGAGTTCTTCGCGGACCAGCCGGTCGAGCACGGCCTGATAGTCGGAGAAATGCTCGGCCTGGCGCCGCACCGGCTGTTCCCATTCGAGACCTAACCATTCGAGGTCGCGAAAGATGCCGGCCTCGAATTCAGGCGTGCAGCGGATCGTGTCGATGTCCTCGATGCGCAGCAGCAGGCGGCCGCCGGCCGCACGCGCCAGTTGCTGGTTGAGCAGTGCCGAATAGGCATGGCCGAGATGCAGTTCGCCATTCGGGCTCGGCGCGAAGCGGAATGTCAGGAGCGTCATCTCACAAGCGGCAATCGGGTTGTGCAGCGGTTTTGCCAATTGCTACCGTGCGGTCGGTTCAGGAACAAGAAAACATGCAACGCATCGCGACACTGGACGATATTGCGCGCGGGTTGGATGCGCTTTGCGCAATCGATCCGCGCCTGGAAAAGGTTTGCGGCATGGCTGGCGAGGTGCCGCTGCGGCTGTCGGAACCCGGTTTTCGAAGCCTGGCCTCCATTATCGTTTCGCAACAAGTATCCCGTGCGAGCGCCGATGCGATTTTCGGCCGGCTGATGAAACTGGTCGATCCGCTAACGCCGCAGGCGATCCTTGCCGCCGGCGAGGACATGTTTCGCGAGGCCGGGCTGTCGCGGCCGAAGCAGCGCGGTCTGATCGCGGTTGCGCAGGCCGTGGTTGAGGGGCTCGACCTGCATCACCTCTGTTTGCTCGACGCCGAAGAGGCGATCGCGGCTATGATCGCGGTGCCGGGCATCGGCCCGTGGACGGCGGAAGTCTATCTCCTGTTTGCCGCCGGCCACCCCGATATTTTCCCCGCGCGCGACGTCGCGCTGCAGAGCGCGGTCGGCCACGCGCTCGGTATCGAGCCGCGTCCGCCGGAGAAAACGCTGATCGCCCTGGCCGAATCATGGAGCCCGTGGCGAGGTGTCGCATCGCGGCTTTTCTGGTCCTATTATCGCGAAACCAGGGGCCGGGACGCGGCACCTCCGGCCTGAAACCGCAAAAAAGCATGAAAACCCTGCATTTTTGCCGCGTTTGGCTGATGACAATCCGCTTCACATCCCTGTCATGTCGGGCTTACAGTATCCACGCCGATCGGTTTTAAAACGAGGAGGTCAACAAGGTGACGGTTGCCGTATCTCCGGATGGGCTTCCTGCGCTGGTGCTGAATGCGGATTACCGTCCGCTCAGCTATTACCCCTTGTCGCTCTGGTCCTGGCAGGATGCCATCAAGGCGGTGTTCCTCGACCGGGTCAACATCGTCGCCGAATACGAGCATGCGGTGTCTTCGCCGACCTTTTCGATGAAGCTGCCCAGCGTCGTCAGCCTGAAGGCCTATGTGAAGCCGTCGAGGCACCCGGCATTCACCCGCTTCAACGTGTTCCTGCGCGACCGCTTCCAGTGCCAGTATTGCGGCACGCCCGAGGATCTGACCTTTGACCACGTCATCCCGCGCCATCGCGGCGGGGCGACGACGTGGGAGAATGTCGTGGCCGCCTGTTCACCCTGCAATCTGAGGAAGGGCGGCATGATGCCGGCGCACGCCAAGATGTGGCCGTTGCAGAAGCCCTACCAGCCGACCGTGCACGACCTGCACAACAATGGCCGGCTGTTCCCGCCCAACCATCTGCATGAAAGCTGGATGGATTATCTCTACTGGGATGTGGAACTCGAACCGTAGGGATCGTTCGAGAATTCGCAAGGCTGGCCGCCTGAAGCGATTTTGCGCTTCCGATGCTCACACGCCTGCCAGACCATATCGGAACAGCTCGGCTGCGCTCACTTATCGGCGGCATCGCCTTTAAGGACCGGCTTCCCCCACTCCGTCGCTGCTTCGCAGCGCCACCTCTCCCCCCTCCGGAGGGAGAGGAAGGGAGCCCCGCTGGAGGAGCGCTGGCTGTAGAGTAGCGCCGGCTGTAATAGGCTCGCGCCTTTCCTCTACCCCGTCGATCGGGGGAGAGGTGGTTCGGCGAAGCCGAGACGGAGTGGGGGTCGACCTGGCTCGGACGTCGAAAGCCGCGCCACGCGAACCAGTCTGCAGAATTTTTGCTCGAACTCTGCGTCGTGGCGCTCGATCGAATTAGCTCAATCGCGCGCCATTGCCCCGCGAAAGGCGACGGCGGCGAGGATGAAGCTGGCGATGGCGTTCCACCCGGCCAGCGACAGGCCGAGGATACGAAGGGCTGCCTTATCGCAGGATGGCGGCACGAATTTGTCGAGCGCGTCGAGCACGCCCTTGCCGCCGGTGTCGACCGGGCCGGCGCCGGCCGTGCAATCGGCCGGGCCCTGCCACCAGGCCCATTCGACGCCCGAATGATAGACGCCGAGATAGAGGCCATAGAGCATCAGCAGGCCGCCGACGGCAAGCAGGCCGCGCGTCAGCCATGCGGGCGCGCTAAGCATCGAGGCAATCACCGCCAGCAGCATCAGCGGGGCGCCGATATAATAGGGCGTGCGCTGCTCCAGGCACAGATGGCAGGGGATGTAGCCGCCTATGTGCTGGAAGGCGAGCGCGGAGCCGACCGTGGCGGCCATGGCGACGGCGAGAAACAAAGCGGTGCGCGTCCGCTGGCGTCCGGTATCGGCTGTCATCGTGGCTGTCATGTTTCGTCCGTTGAATTCGCCGTCCGCCGGCATAGTCCTGACCCACCGCCCGCCTTGGACGGTCAGAAGGCGTATTTGACGACGATATAGAGCAAAATCAGGGCAGCGGCGCCGGCGCCGACGATCAATCCCAAACGCTTCTCGATGAATTCCTTGATCTCTTCGCCATAGCGGCGCAGCAGCCAGGCAAGAAGCAGGAAACGAGCGCCACGCGCCAGGATGGCGGAGACGATGAAGACGAAAAGATTGACGTGGAGGGCGCCTGCCAGAATGGTGACCACCTTGATCGGCGGCAGGTGGGCGGCACCCGATGTGACGAGCAGCACCAGCATCAGCCCGGTGCCGGCCGACTGCCACCTCTCGAACGCGTCAAGGCCGCCAAAGTGCTCCAGCATCGGCCGTGCTATCGTGTCGTAGGCATAGTAACCGATCAGCCAGCCGGCAATGCCGCCCAGCACCGACGCGACAGTGGCGGTCAGCGCGTAGCGATAGGCGCGTTCGGGCCGCGCCAAAGCCATGGGCAGGTACAAGACGTCGGCAGGTATGAAAAACACCGAGCTTTCGACGAAAGCGATGAAGGCCAGCCACCATTCGGCGGATTTGCGGGCCGCCAGCGACAAGGTCCAGTCGTAAAGTCCGCGAAGCATCGGCTCTCCTGGATGCAGGTTGCCACACGCAACGCGCTTTGATGCGCGTCTGTCTAGAAAGATTTTCCGCGCCGCACAATGGCAGGAGCGTCACGAAACAGAAAGGCGGGCTTTTGCCGCAAGCAGGGCACGGCGGCGCATTTGGCCAGTTGACGAACAGGCCTCCAACCGTATAGTCCGCGCCCATCCAGGCCTTTGGGCCTGAGCCCCTATGGCGGAATTGGTAGACGCGCTCGACTCAAAATCGAGTTCCGCAAGGAGTGCTGGTTCGATTCCGGCTAGGGGCACCATTTTTGATCTCACGCCAGTTCGCTTCGCTCATGGGCTCCGATGGGGCGGCCTGACCGGCCGACGGGCGGTCGCCCTTGCGAAACCTCCGGGTTCGAACAGTGCCTCGAACACAGAGCCAACCGCGGCTGCTGAGGATGACAGCGATAGCGCCAATCAGCGGCGGCCGGTAGCCCCGCTCTACGTGCTCTCAGGCCGCCGCACGGTGTTCTTCACGGGCAGCTTCCCACACTTCGCGGGCCGCGTCGGCGTTCATGACCGCGATCCCCAATCCCACCGCCAAATCGGGCCACGCGGAATGCCAGAGCAAGGCCGTGACCAACCCTGCGGCAATAATGGCGATGTTGGCCAAGGCGTCGTTGCGGGCCGACAGGAAGGCCGCCTTTGTGAGGCTGCCGCCACGATGCCGGTGCGCGGCCAGCATGTAGGCACAGGACAGGTTGACGGCGAGAGCGCCAAGTCCCGCCAAGGTCAAGGCGATGGGCTGCGGCGGCACCGGCACGTTGAACTTCTCCCAAGCCGTCCAGAGCGTTGCCAGACCCGGCATGAGAAGGATGAGCGCCAATGCCATCCCCACCCGCGCACGGGAGCGCACAGACCACCCAAGTGCGAGCAGGATAAGGAGGTTCACGGAAGCATCTTCAAGAAAGTCGATGCTGTCGGCGAACAGGGACACTGATCCAATGGCGAGCGCCACAGCGAACTCGATCCCGAAATAGGCAAGATTGAGAAGCGCGACGATGAGGACGATGCGGCGAAGGTTCATCTTGTGGCAGTATCCGAAACCAGTGTGTGGAGCTACAGCTTCGCGGTTTCCAAGGAAAGCCCCTGCTCGTTCCGGGTCCCGGCCGATGGGCGGTTGCCCTTGGGACCTTTTGCGTTCGAGCCGCGCCTCGAACACGGACTTAGCGCATATTCCCCGTATGCCCTTGCGAATACCGCCCCGGCTGTGGCCACACCGTCAGGCCGTGCGGCTCTGAGCCAACCCGAAACTTGGTCACCGCGCCTGATGTCGTGTCGATCATGTAGGCGGCACTGTCGAAGCGGCCGGACAGCCATAGTTGTTTGCCGTCGGCGCTGACGTTGCCCATGTCGGGGCTGCCGCCGCCGGGGATCGGCCATTGCGTGACGACCGCGCGGGTAGCGAAGTCGATCACCGTCACGCTGCCCGGTCCCTTTGCCTGGCCCTGCTCCATCTTGTGCGAGCCCCGGTTCGAGACATAGAGCCGCTTGCCGTCGCGGCTGACGACGAAGCCATGGGCGCCGATGCCGGTCGGGATGAAGCCGATCTCCTTGAAACTGTCGCCATCGACGAGGAACACGCCGTCATTCATCATGTCGGCGACGTAAAAAACCTTGCCGTCGGGCGAGAGGCGGATGTCCTGCGGCATGCCCATTTTCGAGAAGTCGAGATGGCCAAGCACCTTCTGGTTCTTCAGGTCGATCTTGGCCAACCCGCCATTGCCGTATTCGCAGGTGAAGATCGCGTAGGCGCCGTCGACGGAGAAATCGGCGTGGTTGATGCCGGGACAAGTGGGCGTCGGCAGGGCCGACTTCAGCGCCATGGTGTGAGGATCGCGGAAATCGAGCCGCTCCAGGGCTTCGTCGACGACGATGGCCGCGCCCGGCATGAAATACAAATTGTAGGGATCGTCCACGGCGATCTGCGGGCCGGGCTTGCCGGTCATCGGGTCGATCGGCGTCAGGCTGCCGTTCTTGCCGGTGCCATTGTTGGCGACCCACAGCGTCTTCAGGTCCCAGGACGGCACGACGTGCTGCGGTTTGCTGCCGACCGGGAACCTGTCGACTTCCTTGAGTGTCATGGTGTCGATCACCGTGACGCTGTTGGAGGAGCGGTTCGGCACATAGACGCGCGGCAGTGCACCCAGCGTGGCCGGGCTGAGATGGCCGGCGGCGGTGTGGCTGTAGATGTTGATGGACGGCGCGGGCTCGCTGCAATCCTCGGGACAGCTATCGGCCCGGGCGCGGACAGGCAGCAGCGCAAGCAGCGAAAAGGCCGCACGGGGACCGGCGTGACGCAAAAAGGTTCTGATCATCAGGATGGCTTGTCGTGAAGGCCGGCCGAAATTGCCGCGCGACCCATAGCTGGTGTCTTGCCGTTGATCCAGTGGCTATCGCCGTCCCAGCAAACTCTTCACGCGGTTGCGCAGCAGGCGGGCCATGTTGCGGGTTTCGCGGTAGAGATGCAGCTGCGAGGCGGCCTGGCGGGCGAGACGGTCGGCATCCGGCGTCAGCCCGATGACCAGCGAGCCCATCGGCTTGCGCTCGCTCCAGAGCCGGCTCATCACCGGGTGGTCGGGCACGGCGCAGGAATCGGTCATCATGATGTTGGGGTCGTCGAGATGCTGCCTGGTCACCTCGATCATCAGCAGCGTGCCCGGCGAATAGGTCGCCAGCGTCTCGTCATAGGCGGTCTTCCAGGTGTAGGCGACGCCGGCTTCGACGAAGACCACCAGGCAGGCGATGGTGCGGCCGTCCAGCATCAGCGAATGGATGCGGCACATGTCGTGCTCGGCCAGCCGGTGCACGGCCTCGCGGGCAAAGGCGGCGCGGTAGCGGTCGATGGCCATGGCGGTGCGCTCGCGGCCCTTCCAGCCGGCCGCCTCCAGCGTCAGGAAACTTTCGATGGCGTGGCGGATTTCGTCCGGTCCCCGCGCCACGACATGTTCCAGCCTGCCGAGATCCCCCAGGCGCCGCTTCAAGCGGCGGAATTCGCGGTAGTGGTGCGCGCGCAGCGATGCCTTCAGATATGCCTCGCCGTCGAGCGTGCTTTCGAGCACCGGCCGGTCCGCCTTGCCGGTGGTGACCATTGTCAGGCCGCGCGTCTCGGCAACGGTGGCCAGCACGCTGGCCAATGGGCCGTCGAGGCGCATGTCGGGCAGCACGAAGACCTTCGGCAGCTTGAGATGCGGCCGCGACAGCATGCCGAAGAAATCCTCGACGACGCCGATGGGGTCGTCATGGTCGACCAGCGGCGTGCCGATCGGGCCGAACGGGCTCGACCAGGTGCGCATCACCGGAACGCCGAGCGGCACGGCCGGCCGTTCGACCGAGAACGGCACCAGCAGGCGCAGCCGGTTGCGGTATTCGTCGCCGTCGCGGATCACCGCCAGCTTGACCTCGCGATCTTCCAGCCGGGGCATGGCCGGCGCCAGAAAGCGCGGGTTGAAGAAGACGTTGGGCTCGATCGTGCGGGTGCACAGATAGTCGAGTTCCTCGACCAGTTCGAAGCCGGCCGAAGCCGGATAGATCGCCAGCTTGCGCAGCGGCCGGTTGTTGGCGAGGATCTCGAGATGCGCCGGATCGGCGTCGCGCGCCAGGCCGGCAAGGCCGGACACCATTGCGCCGGCCGGGCCGCCGCTGGTTTCCTCGATCAGCGGGATGGCGGCCATCAGGCGGCTCCCCCGGCAGCGGGCACGAAGATCAGCATGACGATGCCGAGCTTGCGCCAGACGGTGAAGGACAGGGCGCTGGCCTCGAAGACCATGGCGAGGCTGGTGGCGATCGCCGCCCCCCACAGGCCAAAGAGCGGGATCAGCACCACGTTGAGGCCGATGTTGAAGGCCAGCGTCATGGCATAGACGGCGGCGCAGATGTTCTGGTTGCCGCTCATCGTCAGAAGGCTTTCGCAAGGGCCGACGGCGGCGCGCGCCACGACGCCGAACACCAGCAGGAACAGCAGCGGATAGCCGGCGGTGAATTCGGGGCCGAACAGCACCAGCATCGGTTCGCCGAGCGCCAGCACCAGCAGCGCCATCAGCAGCGACGGCCAGAA
The DNA here is from genome assembly GCF_030323245.1 of Mesorhizobium sp. C372A. Lineage (NCBI taxonomy): Bacteria > Pseudomonadati > Pseudomonadota > Alphaproteobacteria > Hyphomicrobiales > Phyllobacteriaceae > Mesorhizobium > Mesorhizobium sp. C372A. The sequence continues at coordinate 2,396,667 of NZ_CP100475.1, forward strand.
GGTCCACGACACGGTCTCGCGGGCGAAGGCGGCGAGCTTTTCCGGCTCGCCGTGGGTGAACTGCGCAAAGCGCTGGGCAACGCCGGCCTTGACGGAGAAATAGACGAAATGCACCAGCGCCAGCGTCTTGACGGTGGCGAAATAGACGGCGACGTCATTGGGCTGGAGATAGACGCCGACCATCAGCACGTCGGCGTTGGTGAGCAGGAAGAAGAAGCTCTCGACCAGAAAGATCGGCAGCGAGACGATGAACCACTCGGCGAAATGCACCTTCATCGGCCCGGCCGGGATATTCCTGCCCATGCGTGTGGTCACGCCGATGAGCTGGCCTAGCGTGGTGGCGTAGGTGGCGGCGATCGAAGCGAAGATGGCTGTCCTGGCGTCGGGCGCATAGCCTAGCGCCAGCATCAGCGCCATCAGCGTCAGGATCAGCACCGGCCGCACCAGATAGGTCGGCGACAAGGCAAACAGCGCCCAGGAATTGGCCCGTGACTGGCCTTGCAGCAGGTCGCCCATGGCGATCATCGGCAGGCAGAACAGGCCGAGGATGAAGGGCATCACATAGTAGCTCTCGATCCAGTCCGCGCACAGCCAGACGCCCAGTGCGCCAAGTCCGGCGATCGCGGTCGAGGCAATCAGCACGAACAGGCGGCTGGCGACCACGATGCCGCGAAGTTCGGCGAGCATGTTGCGTTCGCGGTATTCGGGGATGAAGCGGATGACCGAAGTGTGGAAGCCGAGGCAGGCGAGGTTGCCGACGATGACCATCGTCACCCAGACGAGGACGAAGATGCCGTATTCGAACGAGCCCATCCAGCGCGCCATCAGCACCTGGCTGATGAAGGCGATGACGGCGCTGACGATGCGGATGGCAAAGGCGATCAGCGACATGCGACCGGCTTCGCCGCGTTCGTCGGCGGTGAACAGCACCGCATCGATGCGGCCAAGCAACGGCCTCATGCGCAGCGCCAAGCGCTGCGGCAAGAACCGCCCGGCCGTCGTCGCCGCGGAAAAGCGCACCCCGATGTCTCTCCGTTTTCCGCCTGTTTCCAAGCTTTCGATGTATCCGAAACACCTTAAGAAAGGGTGGGCAGGTGCGGGTGCGCCGAGGGGCCAAGGACGGCCGCGTGTGCAAGGTGCGTCATCGTATGCCGGGGCATAATAAAAGGCGAGCGAACGCCGGGGAAGACTGGGGAGCCGGTCGGCGTTTCGCTCGCCCCTCCCCCGCCAAGGGGGATGGCCAGGCACCGGATGTCCGGTGCCCGAGGTGTCACATGTGAGGCGTTACATCCCCTTCATGGCGTCGCACGACACGTTCGGGTTCATGTCGGCAAAGGCGCCCGTCGGGTTCTGTTTCCATGCCCAGACGTGCAGTTCGTAGAACGGGCCGAGGCCGTAGCGATTGGGGGCGCTGTTGAAGTTGAACAGCTGGCCTTCGAGCGAGGCCGGGCCCTTCGAGGTGATGTATTCGACCGCTATCAGCTTCAGGCTGCCGTCGGCCGTCGGCTCGTACATCACCGCTTCGGGCTTGGCGACATCGACGGCATCGTCCTTGAGATAGGCGCCGTTGACATAGTGGATGCCCATGGCGCCGCCGGTGATGCCGCTGGCGCAAGGGATGGGGGCATAGCCTTCGGCGGTGGCGGCTGCCACATTTTCGAAGCGGCTGTTGGCTGCGCGCACCTTTTCGGCCAACGGGTTGGCGTCGTGCGCCTGGGCGGCCGCACCCGCCGCGATCGAGATGGCGGCGAAAGCCGCGAAGCGTGTCGTCCAAAGCATTTTGGTCATGGTCTTCCGTTCGTTTGTTGACGCTTGAGGCGACGGCGGCCGATGCCGAAACGCCTGCGGCGTTGGTTTAGGATTTGGTTTGTCCGTCCCGGTTCATGCGATGCGGCTTCCGTTGCCGGGCTTTGGCCGCAGCCCTTAAAAACCGTGAAAAATCAACGATCCCAAAAGTAATATTGCCAATATTCCTGCGGGACGTCCCGCTCCGATAGCCCGATGTCGCGCCTCAGATAGTCGCCTTCCGGGGGCAAGCGCCGCCTTTCAGACAAATACGCAGGCAGCTTCGACGCGAACCGCCATAGACGGCCGAGCACGGAGGTTGGCCGGCCGGTCTTTCCCAGGACAGGCCCGATTCCACCGAGCGGCAGGCCATCAGGCAGTTCGCCATGGCCGCGAAGGACAGTTTGATGCTCATCACCGTGGCGACCGAACGCAGGATCAGAGGTAAAAGTAAGGGTCAAGAACCCGCACCTCCGTGATCTTGTCGACCGGCAGCGAGTTTTTCTGAGCGGTGCTGCGGATCGCTTCGGGCGTCGGCGCGTCGTAGATGCAGAAGCTGTGCTTCTTGTCGGGCGTGACGAAGGACTGGATCCAGGTGACGCCCTTTTCGGCATTGCGCATGACGACGCCGCCCACCGCGCTGGCGCCGATGTCGGTCATCGGTATGTTGAGGCCGTCCGGAAATGTGCGTTCAATCAGGTAGCGAGGCATGGAAGGTTTCCTTTTCCATTGGTTCACGCTCGATCGGAGCGCGGCTGGACGTTGACCACGCCCGCCCGGCCCGCGCATCGGAACGATTCCCCATATTGGACGGGACGATTCCCTATATTGGCGTCGTTCTTTGTGGAAAGAGGCACGGCAATGTGTGCAAAGTCACATTGCGTCGCTTTCTTCACGGGCTAATCGTGAGCGGCCCGCCATGGTGGGAAAACTCCGATCCTGTGAGACGATGACAATGATGCTTCTGGAACGGCAGACGCAGCTGCAGCAGTTGGAGAGCCTGCTTGGCGATGCAATAGGCGGCCATGGCCGCGTCGCCGTGCTGGCCGGGGAGGCCGGCGCCGGCAAGACGGCGCTTGTCGAGGCATTCGCGGCCCGTGTCGGAGAGAGCGCGGCGACGTTGCGCAGCGCTTGCGAGGATCTGTCGATCCCCGATCCGCTGGGGCCGCTTTACGATCTGGCCCGTGAGGCGCAATGGGCGCTGCCGCGCGCAATCGACGCCCGGCATGGGCAGAGACTGCCGCTGTTTTCCGATGCGCTCGACGCTTTTGCGGCCAAGGGGCCGTGCCTGCTGATCATCGAAGACCTGCACTGGGCCGACGATGCGACGCTCGATTTCGTGCGCTTCCTCGGCCGGCGTATCGTCAACACCCACATCCTGCTGTTGCTGACGGCGCGCACCGACCGCAGCGAGGGACAGATGCGGGTGCGCCGCGCCCTGGGCGAAATCCCGGCCGGCAGCGTGGCGCGCATCGACGTGCCGCTGCTCAGCCAGGCGGCCGTGCTGTCGCTCGCCGATGCGGCCGGACGCGATGGCGACGCCATCTACCGGGCGACCGCCGGCAATGCCTTCTTCGTCACCGAATTGCTGTCGGCCGAAAACGAAACGGCGCTGCCGGCAAGCGTGCGCGACGCCGTGTTGGCGCGGGCTGAACGGCTGTCGCCAGGCGCCCGCGCAATGCTCGACGCGGTGTCGGTGTTTCCGCGCCGCGCCGACGCCTGGGCCCTGCAGGGCCTGTGCGGCGTCGCCAGCGCCGGCCAACTGGCCGAGTGTGTCGCCAACGGGCTGCTCGACGATCTGGGCGACGGCTACGCCTTCCGCCACGACATCGCGCGACGCGCCATCGAAATGATGCTGACGACGTCGCACAGGCGGCAGTTCAACCAGCGTGCGCTGGCGGCACTGCTCGAAAATGGCGACGTCTCCACAGGCCGCCTGGTGCATCATGCGGTCGAGGCGCACAATCTGGCGGCGGTGCGCGAACTTGCGCCGATCGCCGCGTGCGAGGCGTCGCGCGTCGGCGCCCATCGCGATGCCGCCGGCTATTACGAGATCGCCTTGCAGCAGGCCGACAGCCTGCCGGTGATCGAGCGCGCCGCGCTCTACGAAAGTCATGCCTTCGAGTGCCATCTCATCGGCAAGATCGATGATGCGCTTGCAGCGCAGGGACAGGCGCGCCGGTTGCATCAGGCAGACGGCAACAGGCTGAAGGAGGGCGACAGCCTGAGATGGCTCTCCCGGCTGAGCGAAATGGGCGATGACCGCGAGGCGGCGGCCGCCTTCGGCGCCGAGGCTGTGGCGATGCTGGAAGCGGCTCCCGCCGGTCCCGAACTCGCCATGGCCTATTCGAACCTTTCGCATCTGGCGATGCTTTCGGAGAGGGTGGAAGACACGCTGTTCTATGGCGAGAAGGCAGCGGCGCTGGCTGCGCGCATGAACCGTCCCGACATCGCCTCGCATGCCCTCAACAATGTCGGCTGCGTCGAGCAGTGGCTCAATCCGGATGCCGGACGCCTGCGCCTCGACCAAAGTCTTGAAATTGCGCTCCAGGGCAATTTCCAGGAGCATGCCGCGCGCGCCTTCACCAACCGCGCCTGTTTCGAGATCACCCAGATGAGCTACGACGCGGCACGTCCGGTGCTCGAGAGCGGCATCCACTATTGCACCGAGAACGACCTCGGCACCTGGCGCGACTATCTCAGGGGCATGCTGGCCGATGTGCAGCTGCGTCAGGGCCAATGGGATGAGGCCGCCGCGACGGCAAGCGATGTCATCGACAATGAGCGGACAACCACCGTGGGCCGGTTTCCGGCGCTGCTGGCACTGGCGAAACTGCGCCTGAGGCGCGGCGATCCCTCGGCCGAGCCGCTGTTCGCCGAAATGGCGCGTCTGGTCGGAAGCGGCGGCGACCTGCAGATGCTGAGCTCTTACGCGGCGCTGATGGCGGAGCAGGCATGGCTGGGCCTGGCCGACAGGCAAGAGGCGCTGGCGCTGATCACCCGCGCCGAAACGCCGGTGCGCTCGCGTGCCCATGTCGGTGAGCTGGCTCTGTGGCGAACATTGCTCTCTCCCGATATGCCGGCCGGCGACACCGCCGAGATGGCGACACCATACCGGCTGCTCCTGACCGGCGACTGGCGTTCGGCTTCGGCACTCTGGTCCGAATTGAATGCGCCATACGAGCGCGGACTGGCGCTCATCCTCGGCGACGACGAGGGGCAGCGGCTGGCATTGGATATTTTCGACGGCCTGGGGGCAAGGCCGGCAGCCCAGCGCCTGCGCGATATCATGCGCAAGAACGGCGTTGGCGGCATCGCCCGCGGCCCGCGCCGCTCGACGCGCGCCAACCTCGCCGGCCTCACCTTGCGCCAGATGCAGGTGCTGCAGCTGATCGAACGCGGCCTCTCCAACAAGCGGATCGCCGAGCAATTGACGATTTCGCCAAAGACGGTCGATCACCATGTCTCGGCGGTGCTGGGCAAGCTGGATGCGGTGTCGCGCGGCGAGGCGACAGCGGCGGCGCGCGATTCGGGGTTGTTGTGAGGTTTTGACGAGGGTTGGAGCGAGAGGTCGCGATCCTTCGCGCCCCCCTCTGTCCTGCCGGACATCTCCCCCTCAAGGGGGGAGATTGGCTGTCACTGTGGCTTTCGCCAATTGTCGAAATTGAAAGAAAGTTACGGCGCCGAAGCTGCTGATCTCCCCCCTTGAGGGGGAGATGGCCGGCAGGCCAGAGGGGGGTGCTGTCCCGCCGACCTAGCCGTCGAAATCAGGCAAACGCGCCGTGGCAGTGCTTGTATTTCTTGCCGGAGCCGCAGGGGCAGGCTTCGTTGCGGCCGATCTTGCCCCAGGTCGCCTGGTTGTCCGGATCGCGGTCTTCGGGAGCGACGATGGCGTTGCTCTCCTGGCGGACCAGAAGTGCGGTCTCGCCGCCCTCGAAATCGTCCTCGCCCGTGGTGCCGTCAATGTGGCTGCCGAACATTTCAGGCGCTTCGGGCGGCGGCGCTTCGGCGGCCTGGCGGACCAGTTCGACGCGCATCAATTGCGCGGTGACGGCCTGGCGCAGATTGCCGAGCAGCGCCTGAAACAGCTCGAACGCCTCGCTCTTGTATTCCTGCAGCGGGTCGCGCTGGGCGTAGCCGCGGAAGCCGACGACCGAACGCAGATGGTCGAGGTTGACGATGTGCTCGCGCCACAGATGATCGAGCGTCTGCAACACCACCGAGCGTTCGACATAGCTCATCACGTCTGGGCCGAAGCGCTCGGCGCGCTCCTTGGCGGCGTCGTCGGCGGCCTTGGTCAGGCGCTCGCGGATGTCGTCCTCGGCAATGCCTTCTTCCTTGACCCAGTCCTCGACCGGCAGGTCGAGATTGAGGAATTCGGCGACCTCGGCCTTGAGGCCGGCGACGTTCCACTGCTCGGCATAGGCGTTTTCGGGGATGTTCTTGGTGACGATCTCCTCGATGACGCCTTCGCGCATCTCGGCGATCGTCTCGGACAGGCCTTCGCCGTCCATCAATTCGATGCGCTGCTCGAACACCACCTTGCGCTGGTCGTTCGAGACGTCGTCGTATTTCAACAGGTTCTTGCGGATGTCGAAGTTGCGCGCTTCGACCTTCTTCTGCGCCTTTTCCAGCGCCTTGTTGATCCACGGATGGATGATGGCCTCGTCTTCCTTGAGGCCAAGCTTCTGCAGCATGCCGTCCATGCGCTCGGAGCCGAAGATGCGCATCAGATCGTCCTGCAGCGACAGGAAGAATTTCGAACGGCCGGGGTCGCCCTGGCGGCCGGAGCGGCCGCGGAGCTGGTTGTCGATGCGGCGCGATTCATGGCGCTCGGTGGCGAGCACGTAGAGGCCGCCGGCGGCTAGCGCCTTTTCCTTCAGGCGCTCGACATCGGCAATGATTTCCTTTTCGCGCGCCTCTCGCTCGGGACCAGCAGGCATGTCGCCCAGTTCGTCCTCGATGCGCATCTCGGCGTTGCCGCCGAGCTTGATGTCGGTGCCGCGTCCCGCCATGTTGGTGGCGATGGTGATGGCGCCGGGTTTGCCGGCCTGGGCGACGATGGCGGCCTCGCGCTCGTGGTGGCGGGCGTTCAACACCTCGAAATCCTTGAACCCTTCCTTGCGCAGGCGCTCGGCCAGCTGCTCGGATTTTTCAATGGAGGTGGTGCCGACCAGCGTCGGCTGGCCCTTGGCGCGCGCTTCCTTGATCTCCTTGACGATCGCCTTGTACTTCTCCTCGACCGTCCGGTAGACCTCGTCGTCCTCGTCCTTGCGGATGACCGGCAGATTGGTCGGGATCTCGGTGACTTCGAGGCCGTAAATGTTGCCGAACTCCTCGGCCTCGGTCAGCGCCGTGCCGGTCATGCCGGACAGTTTCTTGTAGAGACGGAAATAGTTCTGGAAGGTGACGGATGCCAGCGTCTGGTTTTCCGGCTGGATCGCCACATGCTCCTTGGCTTCGAGCGCCTGGTGCAGGCCTTCCGAATAGCGGCGGCCCGGCATCATGCGGCCGGTGAATTCGTCGATGATGACGATCTCGTCGTTGCGGACGATGTAGTCCTTGTCCTTCTGGAACAGCCGGTGCGCCTTCAGCGCGTTGTTGACGTGGTGGACGATGGCGACGTTCTCGACGTCATAGAGCGACTCGCCCTTGAGCAGGCCGGCCGCGCGCAGCAGGTTTTCCAGCTTCTCGGTGCCTTCCTCGGTGAAGATCGAGGTCTTCTGCTTCTCGTCGATCTCGTAGTCGGCTGGGCCGAGCTGCAGCATGAAGGCATCGATGGTGTTGTACATTTCCGAACGGTCCTCGAGCGGACCGGAAATGATCAGCGGCGTGCGCGCCTCGTCGACCAGGATGGAATCGACTTCGTCGACGATCGCGTAATTGTGGCCGCGCTGCACCATCTGCGCGCGCTCATACTTCATGTTGTCGCGCAAATAGTCGAAGCCGAGCTCGTTGTTGGTGGCATAGGTAACATCGGACGCGTAGGCGACGCGGCGTTCCTCGTCGGACAGGCCATGGACGATGACGCCGACCGAGAGGCCGAGGAATTTGTAGACGCGGCCCATCCATTCGGAGTCGCGGGTGGCAAGGTAGTCGTTGACGGTGACGACATGGACGCCCTTGCCGGCAAGCGCGTTGAGATAAACGGGCAGGGTGGCGACCAGGGTCTTGCCCTCGCCGGTACGCATTTCGGCGATGCCGCCATTGTGCAGCACCATGCCGCCGATCAGCTGCACGTCGAACGGGCGCATGCCGAGCACGCGGCGGGATGCCTCGCGGACGGTGGCGAAGGCCGGCACCAGCAGGTCATCGAGCGTGGCGCCGTTGGCGATATCCTGGCGGAATTTTTCCGTGCGGGCCTGAAGCTCGGCGTCGGACAGCGCCCGCATCTCGTTTTCCATGGCGTTGATCGCCTCGACACGCGGCCGGGTCGATTTTACGCGACGATCGTTGGAGGAACCGAAAACCTTACGGGCGAGACCGCCGAGACTGACCATCCGATGGTCCTTTCGATAGAATTCTCAATTTTGAGATGAGCGCCGGCCGGCCCCATCAATTCCGCGTGAAACGCGGACAAACACAAAAAGCGCCCGGAAAACGGTTCTGGACGCAAAGTCGTTGGACAGATAAGAGGGGGCTCAACTGATGTCAACGCCGCGTTAGCCCTATGGGCAGCGCCAAATTCCGCCACAATCCGGCTGATCTGCAAGCCCTACCAATCCCCCCTTGGAGTTAATCTTGATGTCCTTACTGTTTCGCCGTGCGTCGCTCGCCAGCCTTGGCCTGGCCTTCGGCCTGTCGGCCCTGTCGCTGTCTCCGCTGATGGCCCAGGAAGCCGCTCCCGCCCCGGCCGATGCCGCAGCAGCGCCGGCGGCAGCCCCCGTCGATCCGAACGCCGTTATCGCTACCGTCAATGGCCAGAAGCTGACCGAGGCGGACCTTGGGCTTGCCGAGGGCGAGCTGTCGCAGCAGTTCTCGCAGTTGCCACCCGAGCAGCGCCGCGCCGCCGCCCTTTCGGCGGCCATCGAAATCCGCGTCATGGCCGCCCAGGCGGTCGCTACCGGGCTCGACAAGGATCCCGAATTCCAGCGCCGCATGGCGTTCCTGCAGCAGCGCGCGCTGCATGGCGAGATGGTCGAGAAGGGCGTCGTCGACAAGGTTACCGATGCCGAGGTGCGCGCCCGCTACGACCAGGAAATCGCCAGCACGCCGCCGGTCAATGAGATTCATGCCCGTCACATCCTCGTGAAGACGAAGGAAGAGGCCGAGGCGATCATCAAGCAGCTCGATGGCGGTGCAGACTTCCAGAAGCTCGCCAACGAGCATACCAGCGATCCCTCGGGCAAGACCAATGGCGGTGATCTCGGCTGGTTCGGCCCGGGGCAGATGGTGCCGGAATTCGACAAGGCGGCAGTTGCGCTCGAAATCGGCAAATACACCAAGGAGCCGGTGCAAACGCAATTCGGCTGGCATGTCATCAAGCTCGAGGACAAGCGCACCAAACAGCCGCCGGCCTTCGACGACGTCAAGGACCAGGCCAAGCAGGCGGTGATCCGCGACAAGTATTTCGCACTGGTCAAGCAGCTGCGCGGCGCCGCCAAGGTCGAAATCCCCGACGCCAATCTGAAGAAGGCCGTCGACACGATGGAAGCCGGCAAGTAAGGCCGGCACCGAAAAAACATGCAAAGGGCGCCGTTCGGCGCCCTTTTCAATTGTGGGAGATGCCTGACATCACATAGCGGACAGTGGCACGGATTGTCGCCTCATCTTCGTCCAGCCGGTTGGTCAAAAGGTGTTTCCAGGCATAGGAAGCGATGAGGTCGGCGACCAGCGCTGCGTCGACATCGGCCGCAACCTCGCCGCGCGCCTTGGCGCGCTCGATGATCCGAGCGGTGTGGGACACGCGCCCATCGGCATAGCCAGTCAGGGCCGCGGCCGCCGCTTCGTCCGACTGGGCCTCGGCGATCAGCGAGCGGAATACGCTGCCCGAGGATGTGTCGCGCCAATGCGCGAAGAGGTTCCTCAGGAAACCGACGAGGTCATCTTCGAGACTGCCGGTATCGGGGACGTCGACACGCTTTTGCCGCTTGTAGACCTCTAACAGCAGGGCCGCCTTGCTCGGCCACCAGCGATAGATCGTGGGTTTGCCGGCGCGCGCCCGCCGCGCCACGGCCTCTATGGAGAAGCCGGCATAGCCGGCCTCGACCAGCACCGCCTCCGCGGCCTCGAGAATGGCCTCGGCGCTGTCTGGGTTGCGCCGCGCCCCGATCGATCTGCGCGCCGGATCCTCGCCCATGTCTGTCCTCGCCAACAATCTCGCCGGCAATCCTGGCCAACAATCTCGCCGACAATATAGGTGAGCTGGCAGGCAAACGAAACGGCCCGTTTCCAGCGCTTGTAGAAGCGGGTCTCACATCCGCCCTTCGCGGGGATTTTCAGTTCATCACTTGCGAGGTTTCCGAGTCGATCCGCCACTGGCCGTCGCTCTTCACCAGCCCAAGCGTGACTCGTGCCTTGCCGGTCATGCGCGCCGCCGATTTGTCTTTCGACATATAGTCGTAGCTCATCGCGAACACGGCTTCGGCGCGGTTCTCGCCCTGCGGCGTCACATTGAGGCTGCCGGGCTCGAGACTGAACGACCAGGATGCAAATTGCGCGAACCAGTCCGTCTTGAGCTTGACGACGGCGTCGCTGTCATAGCGCGTGCCGAAGATGGTGGCGGAAGGCGCATAGAGCCGCTTGACGGTCTCGCCGATCGCCGCGGCATCGGGCGCAAGATAGTCGTCGCGCAGGAATTTCTCGATTGCGGTCTTGTCGTCGCCTACAGACCGTTCGAGTGCCGCAACCCTTGTTTCGGGCGCCGGGGGGACGGCGGGCTTCGGCTGTGCAACCGTTTCGCCGCCGGGCACAAACTCAAACCGTTCGAGCAGCGAACCCTGTTCCCATGGGCGCTGTCCCTCGCGCGTTTCGGAGACCACGTCGCGGCGCACCGCGATCATCATGTCGTTGATGCTCTGGCCGGGCTCGGCCATGTGTCGCAGCAGGGCGGCGGCGAACGGCGAATTGCGCCCGGTGCCGTCCATGGCGACAGCGCCTGGCGCCGTCGAGAAGGCGATGAAGGAGCCACGCGTCGAATCGAACTGGGCCAGACCGGCAAGCGCCGTTGCCGAGCGCGTGGTGGCGGTGCGGCTCAGGCTGCGGGCAAAGGGATTGTTGCGGCAGGCATCGAGGAACACCAGGCTGACCTTGGTCTGCTGCTCCATGATGTCGAGGACTTCGTCGATCGGCACGGCTTCGAGCTGCAGCTTGACCGGCATGTCGAGCCGGGCGTCGACCGGCACGATGTAGTTGCGCCCTTCGACCTGCAGGCCGTGGCCGGCATAATAGAACAGCCCGACCCCGGCGCCTTCCAGCGCATCGGAAAATTCGCCGATCCTGCGCTCGAGTTCGCGCTTGCCGAGATCGTTGCCCTCGATGACGTCGAAGCCGATCGAGCGCAGCTTGCCGGCAATATCGAGGGCATCGTTGACCGGATTGGTGAGCGTGCCGGCTTCGGCATAGGTGCCATTGCCGATGACCAGCGCCACGCGCCGTTCCGGCTGCGCATCGGCGCTCAGGAGCAAAAGCCCCATAAACGCCACCGCCAAGATCACCAGCCTGCCCATGGCCGATATCATAACGCCAGAGGCCCCGGTGACGCCAACGGATTTGAAATGCAAGCTTAATCCCTGGTGGCTTGCCGACAGCGGCGGCCAAGAAAACGCCCTTGCGCCGGGCCGTGCTATCGGGCAAACCGGCCTTCGCCCAGCGTTTTTCCCTCGCCCGAGGTCTCCAATGTCCGCAACGATTTCGCCGCTCGCGCCGAAGAAATATCCCAAAATGCCTGCCATCGAGGGCGTGCGCATCGCCACCGCCGAGGCCGGGATCAAGTACAAGAACCGTACCGACCTCTTGGCCATGGTCTTCGATGCCGGCACAGCGGTTGCCGGCGTGTTCACGAAGTCGAAATGCCCCTCGGCGCCGGTCGACTTCTGCCGCGAGAACCTTGGCGCCGGCAAGGCGCGGGTGCTGGTCGTCAATTCCGGCAACGCCAACGCGTTCACCGGCAAGAAGGGCCGCGCCTCCACCCAACTGACCGGCGAGGCCGCGGCCAAGGCCGCAGGCTGCACGCCAGGCGAAGTGTTCCTCGCTTCTACCGGGGTAATCGGCGAGCCGCTCGACACCACCAAATTCAGCCATTTGCTCGCCGGACTGGTCAAGGACGGCAAGCCGGATCTGTGGACCGAGGCGGCAAAGGCCATCATGACCACCGACACCTATCCGAAAGTGGCGACAGCGACGGTCAAGCTCGGCGACACCGACGTCATCATCAATGGCATCTCCAAGGGCGCCGGCATGATCGCGCCCGATATGGCGACTATGCTGTCCTTCATTGCCACCGATGCGCCGATCGCCGCCCCCGTGCTGCACGACTTGTTGTCGCGCGGCACGGCCAAGACCTTCAACGCCGTCACCGTCGACAGCGACACCTCGACCAGCGACACGCTGCTGTTGTTCGCCACCGGAGCCGCTGCCAAGCGCGGCGCGCCCGCCATCAGCGATCCCAAGGATGCCCGTCTCGGCGCCTTCCGCCGGGCGCTGGGCAAGGTGCTCAAATCGCTGGCGCTGCAAGTGGTGCGCGACGGCGAGGGCGCCCGCAAGCAGGTCGAAGTCACCGTTACCGGCGCCAAATCGGCGCGCTCGGCCAAGCGCATCGCGCTGTCCATCGCCAATTCGCCGCTGGTCAAGACGGCGGTTGCCGGCGAGGACGCCAATTGGGGCCGCGTCGTCATGGCCGTCGGCAAGGCCGGCGAGCCGGCCGATCGCGACCGGCTGTCGATCTGGTTCGGCGACAACCGTCTGGCGCATGAGGGCGAACGCGACCCGGGCTACTCCGAGGAAGCGACCTCGGCCTATATGAAGCGCGACGACATTCGCATCCGCGCCGATATCGGTATCGGCCGCGGCAAGGCGACGGTGTGGACCTGCGACCTCACCAAGGAATATGTCGCCATCAATGGCGATTACCGGAGCTGATGGAGTTGGCTTCCAGGCATCCGGCAAGCATGCTCGCCATCGTGCGCCGCTACGAGGCTGCGGGGTTTCGCGCCTGGCCGGCGGCGGCCGTGCATTATGACGGCACCTGGGTGGTGCGGCTGACAGCCGGCCATCCGGCCAAGCGGCTGAACTCGGTCAACCCGCTCGATCCCGGCGACACCCAGCACATTGCCGAGCGCATCGGCCGCGCCAGCCGGCGCTTCGACGCCTATGGCAGGCCGCTGACCTTCCGCATCTCGCCGCTGTCGGGGCCGGACCTAGCCAAGCATCTCGACAATGAGGGCTGGAGCACATTCGACGAATCCCTGGTGATGCGGCTGCCGCTGGCGGACGCGCAACTGGCGCCGGCCATGGACCAGATTCCGCTGAAGGATATCAGCCGCTTTCTCGGCGCGTCGCTCAAGGTCAGCGGCTCGGATGCATCGCTGCGGCCCGGTCTTTCGGAAATCATCGGCGCCATCCAACCCGAAGTCGGGCTGTTTGCGCTGGAGGAAGGGGCCGACCCTCTGGCGGTGCTGATCTGCGTCCATGACGGCGATCTTGCCGGTCTGTTCGAGATCGCCACCGCCAAGTCGGCGCGCAATCAGGGCCATGGCCGCAACCTGATCCTGTCGGCGCTGAAGTGGGCGAGGCTGCGTGGCGCTCGCGAAGCCTGGCTGCAGGTCGAGGCCGGCAATGCGCCGGCGCTGGCGCTCTATCGCTCGCTGGGCTTCGACGAAGTCTATCGCTACCACTATCGCCGGCCGCCGGGCGCATGAGCGAGATCACCGGCAAACGCCTGCTGCTGGTCGCCGCGTGCGCGCTGGTCGATACCGATGGCCGCGTGCTTCTGGCGCAGCGACCCGAGGGCAAACAGCTTGCCGGCCTGTGGGAATTTCCCGGCGGCAAGGTAGAGCCAGGCGAGACGCCGGAACAATGCCTGATCCGCGAACTGCAGGAAGAAATCGGCATCGAGACCGACATTCCTTGCCTGGCGCCGCTCACCTTCGCCAGCCATTCCTATGATGATTTCCATCTCCTGATGCCCCTGTTCGTCTGCCGCCGCTTCCGCGGCATCGCGCAGCCCAGGGAAGGGCAGGCGTTGAAATGGGTGCGGCCAAAGCAGATGCGCGACTATCCCATGCCGCCGGCCGACGCGCCGCTAATCCAGTTCCTCATCGACCTGTTGTGATACAAAGCCATTTCGCGGTCTGATCTAGCCAGCGTTAATGGAAGATTTATCTCGTCGTGAAAAATTGCGGCAAAGCGGGTTCGCGGGGAGCGATTGCATGAGCCTCGACAGGGAATGGGACTCGATCCGGCCAGATCGCAGCTTTCGCGCCGCCGGCGTCGGCTTATTGCGCGTCACGCTGTTGTTCGGCTCGGCCGCAGTGGCGCTGGCGCTGATCGCGGTCCCCGTGCTGGACAACCAGACGCGATCATCCAGCCGCGATGCTCTTGCAGGCGGTCTCGACCCGATGAGCACGGGTTCGATCGGCTCGCGGGCCACCTATACGCTGCGCAGAAGCGTGCTGCAGCCCTCACCGAGCTCAGTCTGCATCATCCGCGCCGACGGCCAACGCAGCGGCGACTGCTGACCAACAAGGTCGACACCAGCTTGAGAACTTCCTCAACGCAGGCCCATTTCACAGCCTGTTAAGCTTGTGCCGTTAACCTTTCTTAACAGGTAGGCGATATGGTCGGGGATGAGAGGGATCGACGATCATGAAGCCATTGCTGCGCCGATTTTTGCAGGACGAAACAGGCGCCACGGCCATTGAATATGGCCTGATCGTTGCGGTGCTGTCGCTTGCCATCGTCGGGGGTGTCGGCAAGGCCAGCAATGCGATCCAGTTTCTGTTCAGCGACAACAACAGCAGGCTCGCAAACGCCTTTGCCGAGCACTGATCCGGAGCGCCGTCACCGCCCGCGGGGGTTTTCCAGTATCGTCTTCAGCGAGACCTTCGCCGAACCCGGTTTCAAGGGCTTTTGCTGCGAGGCATCGGGCGCCCAACCCGACATCCAGACGATGGAAAAGCTTGCCCTGATGCGGCCATCAGCGTCCGAAAAGCGTTCGGCATAGATTTCGGCGGCACGGGTAAAAAGCTTTCGCGCTCCCGGTCGCCGGCTGCGATCAGTCAGCGCGCTGGTTTCGCCCATCGCCCTGAGATCGGCAATGAGGTCGAAGAGGGTATCGTAGCGGACGGTCACCGTTTCGACGTCGGCCACCGGCAGCGCCAGTCCGGCGCGCTGCAGCAGTGCGCCGGCGTCGCGAACATCGGTGAAGGGGATGACACGCGGGCTGGCGCCGCCACAGAGTTCGGTCTCGGCGGCGAGCAGGCTTTCGCGCAATTCGGAAAGCGTGCCGGCGCCGGCAAAGGCGCCGAGGAAAAGCCCGTCGGGCCGCAGAGCGCGGCGGATCTGCACCAGCATGCCGGGAATGTCGTTCATCGCCTGCAACGACAGAAGTGAAACGACGAGGTCGAGGCTTTCCGGCTGGAACGGCACTGTTTCCAGCGGTGCTATCAGCCCTGGCCGGCCGTCCAGAAACGCTGGATCTGCCTCGACGCGCACGATCTCCGCTGCCTTGCCGCTTGCAGCGACCACGTCCGTTGCGTCCGGCGTCTGGCAAAACAGCACCGCGGCCTTGCCGAATTTCCGCTCGACCGCGCCGAGCCGGTCGGCAAGGTCTTCCGCCGCCCGCCGCATCAGAAAATCCGCGCCGGCTACGGGGTGGGCCAGCGCCCTGCGCTTGCGCACCAGCCAAAGTTCAGTATCGATGATCGGCGGCAACGGTAGACATCCCTGTTTGTCCGTCTAGTGATATCCTGGCGCGGACGACAAAACCACGTGGCCGATCCGGTGATGGAGATCAAGAGCCTCGCTCAAACCATGTTGAAACTGGCCATGTTGGACTGGCCGGCGCGGATGCTGTTCCCGCCGGTCTGTGCCGGCTGTCGCAGGCACGTCTCGCAACCCGGCGTTTTGTGCGGTGCCTGCTGGCCGAAACTCAGGCTGCTGGAGCGGCCATGGTGCGCGGTGATGGGCACGCCATTCACGCACGATATGGGCGAGGGATTCCTGTCGGCCGAGGCGATCGCCGATCCGCCGCCGTTCGAGCGGGCGCGGGCGGCCGTGGCCTATTCAGGTGTCGCCCGCCAGATGGTGCAAGGTCTGAAATACCAGGATCGCACCGATCTGGCGCCGTGGATGGCGCGCTGGATGCTGCGCGCCGGCGCTGAGGTAATTGCAGACGCCGATGTCGTCGTACCGGTGCCGCTGCACTGGCGGCGCTTCTTTCGGCGGCAGTTCAACCAGTCGGCGGAGTTGGCAAGGGCGGTTGCGCAGCTTAGCGGGCTGCCTTTCTCGCCCTCGGCGGTCCGGCGCGTCAAGCTCACGCGCCAGCAGGTCGGGCTGGAGCGGCAGGAGCGCGAGGACAATGTGCGCGCCGCCTTCCGTGTGCCTGCGGAAGCCGAAATCGAGATCACTGGGCGCCGCGTGCTTCTGGTCGACGATGTCTACACCACCGGCGCCACCGTGCGCTCGGTCGCCAGGGCGCTGAAGAAGGGCGGCGCCGGAGCGGTCGATGTGCTGACCTTCGCGCGTGTCCTGCCGGGGGACTTTCGGGCCGACGAGTCCGCGACTATATAAGGTCGAGGAAAGGCACGGACCGATGCTCGATGTGACGATTTACACCCGTATGATGTGCGGCTATTGCGCGGCGGCCAAGCGGCTGCTCGACCGCAAGGGCGTCGCCTACACCGAGCATGACGCTTCGTTTTCGCCGGAATTGCGCCAGGAAATGATTTCGCGGGCGCATGGCCGCTCGACCTTTCCGCAGATTTTCATCGGCGACACGCATGTCGGCGGCTCCGACGACCTCCACGAGTTGGAGGCACGGGGGCAGCTGGATAGGCTGCTTGCCAACGGCTCGACGACAAAGAGCGGTTCGTAGCGCCGCTCTATGTCTTTGTTTTTACGCAATTCCGGACGGAAAACCGTTACATACTTTTCCTGGAATTGCTCAAAGAGGACGTGACGATGGGTATTTTCAAGGCGGCGGCGATCCAGATGCGTTCGGGCGAGAGCCCCGAGCGCAACGCGGTCGATCTCGAACGGCTGGTGCGCGAAGCGGCAGGCCTCGGTGCAACCTACATCCAGACCCCGGAAATGACCGGTGCGCTGATCCGCGACAAGGAAGCCAGGGCTGCTTCCTTCACCTTGGAAGACAAGGACATCGTCGTGGCGGCCGCGCGCAAGCTCGCCAGCGAACTCGGCGTCTTCCTGCACATCGGCTCGACCGCCATCCTGCGCACCGACGGCAAGCTCGCCAACCGGGCGCTGCTGTTTGGGCCGGACGGCGCCACCCTTGCCACCTACGACAAGATCCACATGTTCGATGTCGACCTCGACAATGGCGAGAGCTGGCGCGAATCCGCCGCCTATGAGCCGGGCACCGAGGCCGTCGTCACCGAGATCGACGGCGCTAGTCTCGGCTTTGCCGTCTGCTACGATCTACGCTTTCCACAGCTGTTCCGCGCCGAGGCGATGGCCGGCGCCGACCTCTTGTCGGTGCCTGCCGCCTTCACCCGCCAGACCGGCGAGGCGCACTGGCATGTGCTGCTGCGAGCCCGTGCCATCGAGAACGGCGCCTATGTGGTTGCTGCAGCACAAGGTGGCCTGCATGAGGATGGCCGCGAAACCTATGGCCATTCGCTGATCGTCGACCCATGGGGTCGAATTCTCGCCGAGGCCGACCATGACGATCCGGAGGTGATCATCGCCGAGATCGACACGGCGCAGTCGTCGGCCGCGCGTAAGAAAATCCCCAATCTCAAGAACGCGCGTGATTTTGCCGTCAATGCCGGCGCAGTGGAAGCGCCGCGGCTCAGGGGCGCGGCTTCGTGATCCGCTTTGCCCTGATCTGCGAGCACGAGCACGAATTCGAGGGCTGGTTTCGCAGCAATGACGATTTCGACACGCAGAAGAAGCGCGGCTTCGTCGATTGCCCGAGCTGCGGTTCGCACAAGGTGCAAAAGGCGCTGATGGCGCCAGCCGTCTCCACCGCGCGGAAGCAGGAAACAATTGCGCTGGCCATGGGCGAAACCCAGAAGCAGGCTTTGGCGCAACTGAAGGCGATGGCCGAGAAGGTGCGCGAGAATGCCGACTATGTCGGCGACAAGTTTGCCGAAGAAGCGCGCAAGATCCATTTCGGCGAGAGCGATGCGCGCGGCATCTATGGCGAGGCGACGTTGGACGAAGCCAAGAGCTTGGCCGAGGATGGCATCGATTTCATGCCGATCCCGAGTTTTCCCGAGGAGCGCAATTGAGCGATCAGCTGGCGCTATCGATCAATTTGCCAAGCAACTGAGCCAGTGCCCCCCGCTCCGTGCCGGTGAGCCCGGCGAGGATTTCATGCTCGTTGGCGACGTGGGCGGTCAGGGCTTCGTCGATCAAGGCCAGACCTTTTTCGGTCAGTTGCACGACAATGCCACGCCGGTCGTTGGGGTGCGGGCCGCGCAGGATCAGTCCGGCCTTCTCCAGCCGGTCGAGCCGGTTGGTCATGGCCCCAGAGGTCACCATCGTCGCCTCGTATAGAGCGGTCGGTGTCAGCGCGTAGGGCTGGCCGGAGCGGCGCAGCGTCGCCAGCACATCGAATTCGCCGGCCTGCAGTCCGAAACGGGCAAACAGCGGGGCGAGGCGCTCGCGGGCGATTAGCGACGAGGCTTCGTTCAGCCGCCCAAGCACCAGCATTGGCGACACCTCCAGGTCCGGCCGTTCCCGCTTCCATTGCTCCACCGCCTTTGCCGCGCGATCCATCTGTCTCACCGCTAAGTATCTTGACGTTAAGAATCTTTGTGGTATGCTACCTCAAGATACAGTTTCGACCCAGTGCCGCAAGTGAGTGACGGGACCATCCGATGAAATTTCTCTGGGAATCGGCGCTTGGCCTGCTGGTCGTCACCGGCGGCCTGCTCGGCCTGACCCTGCCGTTCGGCAAGCTGGCGACGGCTGTCGGCGTTCCGGCCATGGTCTGGGCCTTCGTCATCTCGTTCGGCGCCGGGGGCGTGCTGCTGTGCGCGTTGCTCGCGAACGGCGAGCGCATGCGGCTCACCTCGCACAGACTGCGCTATTTCTTCATCACCGCCGCCGTGTCCTACGCCGTGCCCAATCTGCTGATGTTTTCGGCTATCCCGCATCTCGGCGCCGGCTATACCGGCATCATGTTCACGCTGTCGCCGGTCATCACACTGGTGTTTTCGATCCTGCTCGGCGTTCGACGGCCAAATACGCTCGGCAGTATCGGTATCGCCGTCGGCTTCATCGGCGCCGTCATGGTGGCGGTGACTCGCGGCGAGGCCGGCCAGCCTGCCGATGTCTACTGGGTGCTGGCCGGACTTTTGATCCCGGTCAGCCTTGCCGCCGGCAATATCTATCGCACCGTCGACTGGCCCGAAGGCACCGGTCCGATCGAACTGGCCGTCGGCAGCCACCTGGCCTCGGCGACGCTGCTGCTGATCGGCATTCTCACGCTGTTCGGGGTCGGCGCCTTCGCCCCGCTTGGCGCCGTGCCGCTGGTCGTCGTGGCGCAGGTCGCCTCGGCCTCGGCGATGTTTGCCTTCTTCTTCCGGCTGCAGGCCGTGGGCGGTCCGGTCTATCTCAGCCAGATCGGCTATGTGGCGGCGGCCGTCGGCCTGTTTGCCGGAACCATCTTCCTCGGCGAGCACTACCAGTTGCTGACCTGGGCCGGCGCGGTGATCATCACCATCGGCGTGATCATCACCACCAAGGCGCAGAGCCAGAAGGCATAGGTTCTTTGTTTACGCAATTCCCTAGGCAAAGCGCTATGCGCTTTCCCGGGAAACCGCTTCACACTTTTCCTCGAACTGCTCAAGCTTAAATTTGGCTCGCGTCGAGGCGCTTCCGTAGCGCCGGCGGGGCGACGTTTCGCCAGGCCGTCCGAACGGCGCTGCGGAATGTCTGTTCGTCGCAGGCTTCGAGCATGATCGACGTCCATCCCTTTTGGCCCCAGCCGCCTGTCACGGGCCTGAAAACCGATGGCTCAGCCGCGGCCATCATCTCTTGCTGGTCCCGGTCGAGCTTGACGACAGCACGGTCGGCTTCGGGCAGCGAGACGAAGATACGGTTGCGGACGCGGAAGTCAGCCTTGCCGAAATGCGATTGCTCGACCGTTTCGGGAAGATCGAGCGCCAGCTCTCGGGCCCTCATAGTGTCCACGGCCGCCCCTTCGTTCAGACCGATCGTTTTTCCGCCAGCACCATATAGTTGACGTCCATGTCCTTGGAGCGTGCCCAGCGGTCGGCGAGAGGATTGTAGGTCACGCCGGTGCGGTCGATGATGGTCATGGCGGCGCTGCCGAGCGCCTTTTCAAGCTCTTCGGGCCGCACCAGCTTGCCGAACTGGTGGGTGCCGCGCGGCAGCCAGCGCAGCACATATTCGGCGCCGATGATGGCCAGGCCCAGTGCCTTCAGCGTGCGGTTGATGGTGGCCACGAACATGATGCCGCCGGGCTTGACCATCTCGCCGCACTTGCCGATGAACAGGTCGACATCGGCAACATGCTCGACGACTTCCATGTTGAGGACGACGTCGAATTTCTCGCCGGAATCGGCCAAATCCTCAGCGGTCGTAGCGCGATAATCCACCGTCACGCCGCCTTCGGCCGCGTGCAGCTTCGCCACCTCGATGTTGGTTGCCGAGGCGTCGGCGCCGACCACTTCGGCTCCAAGCCTTGCCATCGGCTCGCACAATAACCCACCACCGCAGCCGATATCGAGGAAACGCAGGCCTTCGAACGGCCGCGCCGCCCGCGGATCGCGGCCAAAGCGCGCCGCCACCTGGTCCCGGATATAGGCAAGCCGGACCGGGTTGAATTTGTGCAGCGGACGGAATTTGCCGTTCGGGTTCCACCATTCGGCGGCAAGCGCGGAAAAGCGTTCCACTTCTCCGGCATCGATTGTCGATCGTCGGGCCTCTGGCATGGGGCGGGTCTCCTCGGACGCTAGGAAGTCGGGTGCCGGGGCAAGAAAGTCAAGGACGGTTTTTGCGACTGCTGGCTAGTCGACCTATGGCCTCGAGATCACAATTGCCGAATGTTCCATCGCAACACTTGCGGGATCGATGGCCCGCATCGCTTCGCAATCGCCGATCTCGGCCATGATGCGGCCCGCGGCGGCGAGAGCCTGCTCGCGACTTCGCCAGCGCACCACATCGACCCATCCGCCATCGTCCCGCCGCGCCAGGCAGCGGTTTACGAAACCAGGTTGCCGCGCCAGCCAGTCGGCGACCAGGTTGTTGGCGGCGGCAAAGGCCGCTTCCGCTCCAGGCTTGAGGCGAAAGGTGACGATTTCCAGGGTCTCGGTCATCTTGCGTCCAGCACGTCGCGCAATTTCGCCGCCAGCTGCTCGATGGTGAAGGGCTTGGCCAGGAAATGCACGTCATGGTCGAGCACGCCATTGTGGACGACGGCGTTCCTGGTGAAGCCGGTGGTGAAGATCACCTTCAGCTTCGGCATGCGCGCCAGCGCCTCCTCGGCGAGCTTGCGCCCATTCATCACCGGCATGACGATATCGGTGAACATGAGCGCCACACCAGGGTTGTCGCCCAGCTTTTCCAGCGCTTCCTGGCCGCTTGCGGCATGAATGACGGTGTAGCCGAGTTCGCGCATGGCATCCGTGGTGGAAGCCCGCACGCGTGGATCGTCCTCCACGACAAGGATGGTTTCGGTGACCGGCACGGCAGGATTTCCGGCTCGTTCCGAAGATATGGCGGCCTCTTCCGGGCCGAAGAAGCGCGGCAGGTAGATTCTGATCGTGGTGCCTTGGCCGGGTTCCGAGTAAATCTTGACGTGTCCGCCGGACTGTTTGACGAAGCCGAACACTTGGCTCAGCCCGAGGCCGGTGCCCTTGTCGACTGGCTTGGTGGTGAAAAATGGCTCGAAAGCCCGCTCCATGACGTCCGCCGGCATGCCGGCGCCGGTGTCGCTGACCGCAATCATTACATACTGGCCGGCTTTGACCTCGGCATGGGTGGCGGCGTAGCCCTCGTCGAGGTGGCTGTTGGCGGTCTCGATGGTCATCTTGCCGTCCTCGCCCATTGCGTCGCGCGCATTGACCGCCAGGTTGAGAATGGCATTTTCGAGCTGGCTCGGATCGGCATGGGTCTTCCACAGGCCGCCAGCCAGCACGGTTTCTATGCGGAGGGTTTCGCCAAGCGCCCGCCGAAGCAGGTCCGACATGCCGGCGACCAGACGATTGGCGTCTACAACCTGAGGCGCGAGCGGCTGCTGGCGCGAGAAGGCAAGCAGCCGTGACGTCAAGTTTGCGGCCCGGGTCGCCGCATCGGTCGCCGCTTCGATGAATTTCATGATGTCGTGCTCGCCCCGCGTCAGCTTGCGCTGGGCGAGGTTCATGGCGCTGATGATCACCGCCAGCATGTTGTTGAAATCGTGGGCGATACCGCCGGTCAGCTGGCCCACAGCCTCCATCTTCTGCATCTGGCGGATCTGCGATTCGGCCTTTTCACGCGTCTGGATTTCGTTGCCGAGCTCGATGTTCTTGCGCATCAGCTCTTCCTGGGCGATCGCCACTGCGCGGAACCGGCGGCGCGAAAGGCGAACCGTGTAGGCGCCAAGCAGGAAGATCGCCAGCAGCGCCGCTATCGAGCCGATTCGCAGCCAGTTTTCGACCCGGTCGGTATGAGCGTCGCGCGCGGCGATGGCTGCGCCGCCAATGCGCCGGATCGTGTCCATGCTTGCCCGGATCTGGTCCATGGCGGCCTTGCCCTGGCCGCTGCGGACCAGTTCCAGAGCTTTTGCCGCATCGCCGCGATCGTAGAGTGCAATCGTCTCAGCCAATTCGGCCTGGTTTTGTGAAAGCGCGTCCTTGACGTGGTTGATCTGCTGCACGAGTTCGTCGTCCGGCGCGGTCATGCCGTCGATGCGGGCAAGCTGGCCCGGAATGGCGTCGACCGCCTGCCGATAAGGCTGGAGGTAGGATTTCTCGCCGGTCAGGAGATAGCCGCGCTGGCTGGTCTCGGCCTCCTGAGCCATCGCAAGCAAACCGGAAAGCAATTCCTGATACTCGACCGCCTCGCGCGCGGCCTCACGATTGGCTCTCTGGGTCTCGACCAGCACGGCGCGTGTGCCGACGATCAACGCCAGCACGGCGAAGCCGATGAACAGCGGCAGCGATTGCCACCGCATGGCGCGTCGAAGGCGAACAATCATTCGATATGCCGGACCAAAAGGAGTTTCCCGCGGGCAGCATTTGGTAAGCGGCGGCGGGGCCGAACGCAATATGCCGCGATCCTGAAGCCGGCATCCGCCGCCAGCCTTGCGAAACCGTGATCATTTGGCTAAGGAGGCGCGCATTCAGCGGCCGGCTTCTGTCGAGCGCTTACTTCCCCTTTCGGTCCTGGGCCGGCTTCAGTCAAAGGCATTTCGCTTCCATGGCGCGCATCGTGATGAAATTCGGCGGAACCTCCGTCGCCGACATCGCCCGCATCCGCAATGTGGCGCGTCACGTCAAACGCGAGGTCGATGCCGGCCATGAGGTCGCTGTCGTGGTTTCGGCGATGGCGGGCAAGACCAATGAACTGGTTGGCTGGACGCGCGAAGCCTCGCCCATGCACGACGCGCGCGAGTATGACGCCGTGGTCGCCTCGGGCGAGCAGGTGACTGCCGGCCTGCTGGCGATCACACTGCAGAATATGGGCGTGCACGCCCGCTCATGGCAGGGCTGGCAGATCCCGATCAAGACCGACAACGCGCATGGCGCGGCGCGCATCCTCGACATTGACGGCGCGTTCCTGATCAAGCGCTTCGGCGAGGGCCAGGTGGCTGTCGTCGCCGGCTTCCAGGGCATCGGCCCGGACAACCGCATCGCCACGCTCGGCCGCGGCGGCTCCGACACAAGCGCGGTGGCCATTGCCGCGGCGGTCAAGGCCGATCGCTGCGACATCTACACCGATGTCGACGGCGTCTACACCACCGATCCGCGCATCGAGCCGAAGGCGCGGCGGCTCAACAAGATTTCGTTCGAGGAAATGCTCGAAATGGCCTCGCTCGGCGCCAAGGTCTTGCAGGTGCGCTCGGTCGAGCTTGCCATGGTGCACAGGGTGCGTACGTTCGTGCGGTCGTCCTTCGACGATCCCGATGCGCCCGGAATGGGGGATTTGCTCAATCCTCCGGGAACGCTCATTTGCGACGAGGAAGAGATCGTGGAACAGCAGGTCGTCACCGGAATTGCCTACGCCAAGGACGAAGCGCAGATTTCTCTGCGCCGCGTCGGCGACCGCCCGGGCGTTGCCGCCGGCATTTTCGGCCCGCTGGCCGAGGCCAACATCAATGTCGACATGATCGTCCAGAACATCTCCGAGGACGGCAAGTTCACCGACATGACCTTCACCGTGCCGTCCGGCGACGTGGACAAGGCGTTGGCCGTGCTGGAGCGTCTGAAGGCTTCGATCGGCTATGACGTGGTGCAGTCGGAAGCCGGCATGTCGAAGGTTTCGGTCATCGGCATCGGCATGCGCAGCCATGCCGGTGTGGCCGCCACCGCTTTCAAGGCGCTGGCCGACAAGGCGATCAACATCCGCGCCATCACTACCTCCGAGATCAAGATTTCGATACTGATTGACGGTCCCTACACGGAACTCGCGGTTCGTACTTTGCATTCCGTGTACGGTCTGGATAAGCAGTAGCGAGAGCGATTTGAGTTGTTGCGTGTGCGCCGGTCGCAGTGGAAACTGCGGCGGGCAAAATGCCCATTGGAGAAGAAGCCGCGATGCGTGATACGGCCAGCGGCCCGCGCGTTCTGCTGAAACGGCTCCGCGAGCTCATGCAGGAGCCGCTGGAGCCGCAGGAGCGGCTCGACCGGATCGTGCGCGACATCGCCTCCAACATGGTCGCCGAGGTCTGCTCGCTCTATGTGCTGCGCGCCGATTCGGTGCTCGAACTCTATGCCACCGAAGGTCTGAACCCGAACGCCGTCCATTTGGCGCAACTGCGGCTGGGGCAGGGCCTCGTCGGCACCATTGCCGCGAGCGCGCGGCCGCTCAACCTCTCCAATGCACAGGAACATCCGGCCTTCGCCTACCTGCCGGAGACGGGCGAAGAGATCTACAATTCCTTCCTCGGCGTGCCGGTACTAAGGGCAGGGCGCACGCTGGGCGTGCTGGTGGTGCAGAACAAGACCATGCGCCACTACCGCGACGACGAGGTCGAGGCGCTGGAAACGACCGCCATGGTGATCGCCGAGATGATCGCCACCGGCGATCTCGCTCGCCTGACCCGGCCCGGCCTCGAACTCGATCTGCGCCGTCCCGTCAGCTTTACCGGCCTGTCCTTCAACGAGGGCGTCGGCCTCGGCCATGTCGTGCTGCATGAGCCACGCATCGTCGTCACCAATCTGTTCAACGAGGACAGTGAGGAAGAGGTGCGCCGGCTGGAGACGTCGCTCGGTTCGCTCAGGCTTTCTATCGACGACATGCTGGAGCGGCGCGATGTCGCCTTCGAGGGCGAACATCGCGAGGTGCTCGAAGCGTATCGCATGTTTGCCAACGACCGCGGCTGGGTGCGCCGGCTGGAAGAGGCGATCCGCAACGGCCTGACAGCGGAAGCGGCGGTGGAAAAGGTCCAAAGCGACATGCGCGCCCGCATGCTGCACATGACCGATCCTTATTTGCGCGAGAGGATGAGCGACTTCGACGATCTCGCCAACCGGCTGCTGCGCCAGCTGATGGGGCGCGGGCCTGACGACGTCGCGGCGTCACTGCCGAAGGATGCCATCCTGGTCGCGCGCTCGATGGGCGCGGCCGAACTGCTTGATTATCCCAGGGACAAGCTGCGCGGCGTGGTGCTGGAAGACGGCGCTGCCACCAGCCATGTCGTCATCGTAGCGCGCGCCATGGGCATTCCGGTCGCCGGCCAGATGAAGGGCGCCGTTTCCATGGCGGAAAACGGCGATGCCATCATCGTCGACGGCGAGGAAGGCACCATCCATCTGCGGCCGCAGCCCGACCTCGAAGCTGCCTATGCCGAAAAAGTGCGCTTCCGGGCGCGCCGGCAGGAAGTCTACCGGGAACTGCGCAAGAAGCCGTCGGTGACCAAGGACGGCGTCCAGGTCGACCTGCTGATGAATGCGGGCCTGGCCGTCGACCTGCCGCAGCTGGCCGAGGCGGGTGCCGCCGGCATCGGCCTGTTCCGCACCGAATTGCAGTTCATGGTCGCCTCGACCTTCCCGCGTGCCGAGGCGCAGGAGCGGCTCTACCGCGACGTGCTGGACGCGGCGCGCGGCAAGCCGGTCACCTTCCGCACCATCGACATCGGCGGCGACAAGGTGCTGCCCTACTTCAAGGGCGCCATCCAGGAAGAAAACCCTGCGCTCGGCTGGCGCGCGATCCGGCTGACGCTCGACCGGCCGGGTCTGCTCAGGACCCAGATCCGCGCTCTGCTGAAGGCCTGCGGCGGGCGCGAACTGAAGCTGATGCTGCCGATGGTTACCGAACTCGGCGAAATCGCCCAGGCGCGCGAGATCATCGACCGCGAAGTGCGGCATCTCTCCCGCTTTGCCCACCATCTGCCGACCAGCCTCAAGGTGGGCGCCATGCTGGAAGTGCCGTCGCTGCTGTTCCAGCTCGACGAGTTGATGAAGGCGGTCGATTTCGTCTCGGTCGGCTCCAACGACCTGTTCCAGTTCGTCATGGCGGTCGATCGGGGGAACACGCAGCTCTCCGACCGCTTCGACACGCTTTCGACGCCTTTCCTGCGGGTTCTGAAGCAGATCGCCGACGCCGGGGTTCGCAACCACACGCCGGTGACGCTGTGCGGCGAGCTTGCCGGAAAACCTATTTCCGCCATGGCGCTGATCGGCCTTGGCTACCGCTCGATCTCGATGTCTCCAGCCTCGATCGGCCCGGTCAAGGCGATGTTGACCGAACTGCCACTGGAGGAATTGGAGGCTTTCTTTGCCGACAATCTGATGGCGCCAGCTCAAGGGCTGCCGATGCGGGCGCTGCTGCAGGCCTTCGCCGACGACCGCTCCATCCCGCTATAGCATTAGCCATGGTCAATCTTCCCCGCGAGCGTATGGATCAGGTCGTCAAGCGTTTCGAGATGCTCGAAGCGCAGATGTCGGCCGGCCCGGCGGCCGATGCCTATGTGAAGATGGCCTCGGAATATGCCGAGCTGCAGGACATGGTGGCCAAGGTCAGGGAACTGCGCTCAGTCGAGCGCGAGCAAGCCGACCTCGAGGCGATGCTTGCCGACAAGGGCACCGATGCCGAGATGCGGGCCCTGGCGGAGGCAGATCTGCCGGGCGTCGAAGCGCGTATCGAACAGCTGCAAAAGGACATCCAGATCCTGCTGTTGCCTAAGGATGCGGCCGACGACAAGAACGCCATCCTTGAAATCCGCGCCGGCACCGGCGGCGACGAGGCGGCATTGTTTGCCGGCGACCTTTTTCGCATGTATGAGCGCTATGCCGCCGAACGCGGCTGGCGCTTCGAGACGGTGTCGGCCAGCGACGGCGATGCCGGCGGCTTCAAGGAAATCATCGCCACCATTTCCGGCAGGGGCGTCTTTGCGCATCTGAAATTCGAATCCGGCGTGCACCGCGTGCAGCGCGTGCCGGCGACCGAGGCCAGCGGGCGCATCCACACTTCGGCGGCGACGGTGGCCGTACTGCCGGAGGCCGAAGAGGTCGACATCGACATTCGCGCCGAAGACATCCGGATCGACACGATGCGCGCCTCGGGTTCGGGCGGCCAGCACGTCAACACCACCGATTCTGCGGTGCGCATCACCCATTTGCCGACCGGTATCATGGTGGTGCAGGCGGAGAAGTCGCAGCATCAGAACCGGGCGAAAGCCATGCAGATCCTGCGTGCGCGGCTTTACGACCTCGAGCGCAGCAAGGCAGACGAGGAGCGCTCGGAGTCACGCAAATCGCAGGTTGGTTCGGGCGACCGTTCGGAGCGCATCCGCACCTACAATTTCCCGCAGGGCCGCCTTACCGACCATCGTATCAACCTGACGCTCTACAAGCTCGACCGGGTGATGATGGGCGAGCTCGACGAGGTCATCAATGCGCTGATCGCCGACCATCAGTCGAAGCTGCTCGCCGATATCGGCCTCGATGGCTGACATGTTGCCCGGCGCGCTCGGGCCGTTGTTGCGGGCGGCGCGGGAGCGGCTTGCCGCGGCCGGCCTTTCCGACCCGGCGCTGGATGCCAGGCTGATCGTCGAACATTTTTCCGGCACGGACCGTACGCAGGCGATCGCCGACCCGCAACGGACGGTCGATGCGGGTGCGGTTGCCGCAATCGGCGCTGCTCTGCAGCGCCGCATGGCCGGCGAACCGGTGCACCGCATCCTCGGGTTTCGCGAGTTTTACGGCCTGCGGCTGTCGCTGTCGCCGGAAACGCTGGAGCCGCGGCCGGACACCGAAACGCTGGTCGAGGCGATCCTGCCTTTTGCCGGCGCGACGGCCAAAAGGCTGGGGGAATGCCGTATCCTCGATCTCGGCACCGGTACCGGCGCGATTGCGCTGGCGCTGCTCAGCGCGGTTCCGGCCGCGACCGCCACCGGGGTCGATATTTTACAAGACGCGCTGGCAACCGCGATACGCAATGCCGAGCAACTCGGACTCGCCGGCCGGTTCGTGGGGCTGCAGTCCGACTGGTTCGAAAAAGTTTCGGGCCGATACCATGTAATTGCCGCAAACCCTCCCTATATATCGTCTGGAGACATTGGAAATCTGCAGGACGAGGTCCGCGATTTCGATCCGCACAGAGCCCTTGATGGCGGTGTGGACGGTCTTGGCCCCTACAGGATCATCGCCGCCGAGGCGGCAAAGTTTCTGGAAGCAGAAGGCAAGATAGCGGTCGAGATCGGCCACACGCAGCGCAATGAGGTCAAAGACATATTCGCGGCAGCCGGCTACAGGCTGGCCGGGGCATTTGTCGATCTTGGCGGAAACGACAGGGTTCTTATGTTTGAACAGGGAAAGCCTTGACGCAGTGCAAAAAAGCGCTTGGCAATGCCGGGGAATGCGGCTAGGGTCCGCCCTAACCGGATGAGACGAAGCAGGCAGTGCTCTTAGCGATTCGGTTTTCCTTGGAAATAGCTGCCTTCTTGCGCAAACGACGCCCAAGCTTCGTGCGGGAATCGTCCGGCAAGTGATGTAACCGGAACAGGATGACACGTGGCGCCAACGCAATTGATGCGGGCGAACGCCGGTGAAGAAACGAAACGGCTGGCTGCATGAGCGCCTCCGTTCGCGAAACGTTTTTCGAAAATTTCAAAATGAAGAGAGTCTTATGAGGCCACAACAGCAGAACAGGCGCATGCGCGGTCGCAACAACAATGGCGGCGGCGGTGGCAACAACAATAACAACAACAACAACCGCAAGGGCCCAAATCCCCTGACGCGCAACTACGAGAGCAACGGCCCGGACGTGAAAATCCGTGGATCGGCTCAGCAGATCGCCGAAAAATACGCCACTCTGGCCCGTGATGCGCAAAGCGCCGGCGACCGGGTTATGGCGGAAAATTACCTCCAGCACGCCGAGCACTACAACCGCATCATTGCCGCCGCACAGGCGCAGATGCCGATCCAGAATGCCCCGCAGAACCGCGACGAATTCGACGACGATGAAGATCGCGACGATTTTGACAATGCCGGCAGCGGCAATGGCGGCGAGACTCAAGCGCCGATGGCGAACCACGGCAACGGTCCGCAGCCGACGATTGAGGGCACGCCGGCCGAACTCGCATACGGCCAGGAAAACGGCCGCGAGAACAACAGTGGCCGTGACAATAATGGCCGTGACAATAATGGCCGCAACAACAACGGCCGCGACAACAATGGCCGCAACCGTGACCGCCGCCCCAATGGCGGCTATGGCCAGAACGACCAGCGTGGCGACTTTGCCCAGCGTGGCGAGCAGAACGGCCAGCGCGGCGACCAGCAGCGCTTCACCGAAACCCCGGCACAGGCGGAAACCGTTTCCGCGGTTGAGCCCGAAGCCGAGAGCGGTTTCTCCGAGCCGGCGC
Source organism: Mesorhizobium sp. C372A (assembly GCF_030323245.1). Classification (NCBI taxonomy): domain Bacteria; kingdom Pseudomonadati; phylum Pseudomonadota; class Alphaproteobacteria; order Hyphomicrobiales; family Phyllobacteriaceae; genus Mesorhizobium; species Mesorhizobium sp. C372A. The sequence goes on from NZ_CP100475.1 coordinate 2,426,608, forward strand.
CGCTGTACGAAAACCTGTCGCCGGCGGCTCTTGCCGCCCGGGCCGAACTCAATGAGGCAGCCGCCGAGAGCGGCGCTGCCCGTCGCCCGCGGCGTCCGCGCCGCCCGCGCAACAATGCCGATCAGGTCGGTGACGAACAGTCTGGTGGTGGCCAGGTGGTGGATGGCGCCGGCGAGACCGCTGCCGCTGTTGACGTGGTGGATGCGGCGCCGGCCGAAAGCCCTGCCGGCGACCCGTTCGCCGTCGACGCCAACAACTGACCCACAAGACATAAGTCGATGAAACGGCGGAGAGAAATCTCCGCCGTTTTCGTTTGCTCGGCCATGCAATATCATCAGCCGGACGTCTTGAGCGGCAATGGCTTGCGCCCCATATCTGGCGTGAACTGGACCCGGCTCGGATGAGCGGGTCCGTCACCGCAATCTGATCCGGTGCCGCAAAGCGGGCCGGTGATGGAAGGAGACAGATATGAACCTCGAGAAATACTCCGAGCGCGTCCGCGGATTCATTCAGTCCGCCCAGACCATGGCGCTCTCGCGCAATCACCAGCAATTCACTCCCGAACATATGCTGAAGGTCCTCGTCGATGACGATGAGGGGCTGGCCGCCTCGCTGATCGAGCGCGCCGGCGGCAACGTGCGCGACGTCAAGCTTGGCGTCGAGACCGCCCTTGAGGCCATGCCGAAGGTGGAAGGCGGCAACGGCCAGCTTTATCTGGCGCAGCCGCTGGCCAAGGTGTTTTCGACCGCCGAGGAATTGGCCAAGAAAGCCGGCGACAGTTTTGTCACGGTCGAGCGGCTGCTGCAGGCGCTGGCGATGGAGAAGTCGGCCAAGACGGCCGATATCCTGTCCAAGGCCGGCGTCACAGCGCAGGCGCTGAACCAGGTGATCAACGACGTCCGCAAGGGCCGTACCGCCGATTCGGCGAGCGCCGAGCAGGGCTATGACGCGCTGAAGAAATACGCGCGCGACCTCACCGCCGATGCCCGCGCCGGCAAGCTCGACCCTGTGATTGGCCGTGACGACGAGATCCGCCGCACCATCCAGGTGCTGTCGCGGCGTACCAAGAACAACCCGGTGCTGATCGGCGAGCCGGGCGTCGGCAAAACGGCGATCGCCGAAGGTCTGGCGCTGCGCATCGTCAATGGCGACGTGCCCGAATCGCTGAAGGACAAGCAGTTGATGGCGCTCGACATGGGCGCGCTGATTGCCGGCGCCAAATATCGCGGCGAGTTCGAGGAGCGGCTGAAGGCCGTGCTCAACGAAGTCACCTCGGCGGCCGGCGGCATCATCCTGTTCATCGACGAGATGCACACGCTGGTCGGCGCCGGCAAGGCCGATGGCGCCATGGACGCTTCGAACCTGTTGAAGCCGGCGCTGGCGCGCGGCGAACTGCACTGCGTCGGCGCGACCACGCTCGATGAATACAGGAAGCATGTCGAGAAGGACGCGGCCCTTGCCCGCCGGTTCCAGCCGGTCTTCGTCAACGAGCCGTCGGTGGAAGACACCGTGTCGATCCTGCGTGGCCTGAAGGAGAAGTACGAGCAGCACCACAAGGTGCGCATCTCGGATTCGGCGCTGGTCGCGGCGGCGACCTTGTCCAACCGCTACATCGCCGACCGTTTCCTGCCGGACAAGGCGATCGACCTTGTCGACGAAGCCGCGTCGCGGCTGAGGATGCAGGTCGATTCCAAGCCCGAGGCGCTGGACGAAATCGATCGCCGCATCATGCAGCTCAAGATCGAGCGCGAGGCACTGAAGGTCGAGAAGGACGAGGCGTCAAAGGACCGGCTCGCGCGTCTCGAAAAGGAACTCGTCGGCCTCGAGGAGGAATCGACCGAGATCACCGCCAAATGGCAGTCGGAGAAGCAGAAGCTTGGCCTCGCCGCTGACCTCAAGAAGCAGCTCGACGCGGCCCGCAACGACCTCGCCATTGCCCAGCGCAAGGGTGAATTCCAGCGCGCCGGCGAGCTTGCCTATGGCAAGATCCCGGAACTGGAAAAGAAGCTGAAGGAAGCCGAAGCCCAGGACGGCAAGGCCGGCATGGTCGAAGAGGTGGTCACGCCCGACCACGTCGCCCATATCGTGTCGCGCTGGACCGGCATTCCGGTCGACAAGATGCTGCAGGGCGAGCGCGACAAGCTGCTGCGCATGGAAGACGAGATCGGCAAGCGAGTCGTCGGCCAGGGCGAAGCGGTGCAGGCGGTGTCCAAGGCCGTGCGTCGTGCCCGGGCCGGGCTGCAGGATCCGAACCGGCCGATCGGCTCGTTCATGTTCCTCGGACCGACCGGCGTCGGCAAGACCGAACTGACCAAGGCGCTGGCCAATTTCCTGTTCGACGACGAGAGCGCCATGGTGCGCATCGACATGTCGGAATACATGGAGAAGCACTCGGTCGCCCGGCTGATCGGAGCGCCTCCCGGTTATGTCGGCTATGAGGAAGGCGGTGCGCTGACCGAAGCGGTGCGGCGCCGGCCCTATCAGGTCGTGCTGTTCGACGAGATCGAGAAGGCGCATCCGGATGTCTTCAACGTCCTGTTGCAGGTGCTCGACGACGGGCGGCTGACCGACGGGCAGGGCCGCACGGTCGACTTTCGCAACACGCTGATCGTCATGACGTCGAACCTCGGCGCCGAATATCTGGTCAATCTCGGCGAAGAGCAGGATGTCGATGCCGTGCGCGACGAGGTTATGAGCGTGGTGAGAGCCTCGTTCAGGCCGGAGTTCCTCAACCGCGTCGACGAGGTGATCCTGTTCCACCGGCTGCGCCGGCAGGATATGGGCCGCATCGTCGAGATCCAGCTCAAGCGGCTGGAAAGCCTGCTCATCGACCGCAAGATCACACTGTCGCTCGACCAGGAATCGATCGACTGGCTGGCGGCGAAGGGCTACGACCCGGCCTATGGCGCGCGGCCGCTGAAGCGGGTGATGCAGAAGGACCTGCAAGATCCGCTGGCGGAAAAAATCCTGCTTGGCGAGATACTCGACGGCTCGACCGTCAAGGTCACCGCCGGCTCCGACCGGTTGAATTTCCGGTCCAGGCCCACTGTGGTGCCGACCGACGCGGCAGCCTGATCCAACGCCGCGCGTCCGACCGGACGCGCGGCATTTTCTTATGAAACAACAATCCTTTGACGGGGGTGCAGATGACGCTGGACGACTACAACAGCTTCTGCGCCTCGCTGCCGCAGACGACGCATGTCGTGCAGTGGGGCGGGGCCGATGTCTGGAAAGTCGGTGGCAAGGTCTTCACCATCGCCGGCCATGACCGGGAGGGTGGCGTCTTCGTCACCTTCAAATGCTCTGAAATGGCTTATGACGTGCTGAAGGATCAGCCCGGCTGCCGGCCGGCGCCCTATCTCGCCTCGCGCGGCATGAAATGGATCCAGCGTCAGACAAGCCAGAGCATGGATGATGATGCGCTGAAGGACTATCTCGGCGAAAGCCACCGCCTCGTCGTCCTCAAGCTGACGAAGCAGACGCGCAAGGAATTGGGCCTGTAGCAACCAGTAATCCGCCATCTTCATGCCCGGTTCATGTTGGAAAGCTTATGTTGTGGTTTGCTGGCGAAGGGGTTTGCCTGCAGGCTTTTGACGATCAGGGCGTTCCTTGCGCATCCAAACGGTGGCGAGAACGTTCTGGTGGGAACACTGCCGGGCGGCGGCAATTACGCATGACCCCGAAAATCGAAATTCGATTTTCGGAAAGGATCATGCGCAGACATGAAGTGTTACAACGTCCTTTGCGCGTCCAAACGGACGCGCGGCGCTGTAAGTACCGGAGAGTTTGACCACCATGTTCCGCACGATCCTTGCCTTTTCGGTGCTCGCCGCCGGGCTGCTCACGTCCAGCGCCATGGCATCGCCGACTGTGGACAACGCACTGCCGGCCGTCCGCGCCGCCGATAGCGGCGGCATTGTGCTTGCCCAGGACGGCAATCTCGACATCTATTACGACGCCAGGGGCAACCGCGTCATCGTCGATGCCGAGACCGGCAAGGTCATTGCCATCCAGCCGCCGCAGACCAGGCTCGACCGCCGCGCGCTGCGCCGGGAAATGCGGGCACGTGAGCTTGGACGCGCACCGGTCGAAGACGACGACCGCTACTATCTCGACGATCCCGAAGACATGGCGCGTTTCCGCCGCAGGCAACTGGACGATCAGGGACGAATCCCCGGCCCGCCGGTTGATGAATACGATCCTGAAAGCGACAGATTCCTGGGGGCCGCTCCGCAGGATGATGCCAATGACAGCGACACCTATCCGGAAGCGCCGAAATCCGCTGAACCGCGGCCCCTCAAGCGCCAGCCGCTGAACGAAGCCTCTATCGATCCCGCCGAACCGGCGGCGCCCGCCGACCAGGCCGCGCTGCCGCCGAAAGCCGGTGGCAAGACCGTGGTCGATCCCTCGCTTTCACTCGGCGCACGCCAGGATGTAGCCGCCTTGCAGGTGCTGCTCGACCGCGCCGGCGCTTCACCCGGCGTCGTCGACGGGCGCTTCGGCTCCAATGTCGACAAGGCGCTTGCCGCCTATAACCAGATCACCGGCAGCAATCTGCGCTCGACCGACGCGGTCGGCATCCAGGCTGCGCTGGCGCAAACCGGTGGCGATGCTTTCGCCAATTATACGATCACGCCCGAAGACGCGGCCGGGCCTTATGTCGCCTCGATACCGGAGGATTACAGCCAGAAGGCGCAGCTCGACCGCATGGCTTACACCTCCGTCACCGAAGCCTTGGCCGAACGGTTCCACATGGACGAGAACTACCTGAAGGGGCTCAATCCCGAGGCCGACTTCAGCCGTCCCGGCACCATCATCAAGGTCGCCAATTTCGGCAGGCTGGTGGCGACGCCGGTTGCCCGCATCGTCGCCGACAAGGACAAGAAGCAGGTGTTCGCCTATGACGCCGGTGGCAAGCTGGTCGCGGCCTATCCGGCCACCATCGGTTCAGCCGACACGCCCTCGCCGACCGGCACCCATACGGTGTCGCGCGTCGCGCTCGATCCGAACTACACCTACAACCCCAGCATCAATTTCAAGCAGGGCCAGAACGACAAGATCCTGACCATCCCGCCGGGTCCGAACGGCCCGGTCGGCTCGGTGTGGATTGCGCTGGACAAGCCGACCTATGGCATTCACGGCACGCCCGATCCCTCCAAGATCGGCAAGACCGAAAGCCATGGCTGCGTGCGCCTGACCAACTGGGATGCGCGTGAACTGGCCAAGCTGGTGTCGCCGGGCGTCACCGTCGAGTTCGTCGGCGGTCCCTCGGCCGATGATGTTGCGGAGCAAGTGAGCGCTCCAGCGCAGTGATGTCGGCCTGCCCATAAGGCAGGCCGACATCTAAGCTGGATTCATGAGCGCAGGGCGCTGGCTGGTTGTTGCCGGCCCGCAACAAGTCTAAGCTGGCGCTGATGAAGTCTCCGAGTGAAGCCGCAGCCGTTCCCCTAACCAGGTCGCTTTCCAACGGTACATTTTGCCCGCAGTCGCAGCGCAAGTTCGTGCTGGTTGCGGCGATCCTTGCGTCAGCGCTCGGCTTCATCGACGGGTCGATCCTGGCCATTGCCATGCCGGCAATGCGCGTCGACCTCGGCGCCAGCCTGGCCGAGGTCCAGTGGATTTCCAACGCCTATGCGCTGACGCTGTCGGCGCTGATTCTGGCCGGCGGCGCCGCCGGCGACCGGTTTGGCCTCAGGCGCGCCTTCGTTGCCGGCATTGCGTTGTTCATCGTCGCTTCGCTGGCCTGCGCGGTGGCGCCGAATGCGCTGGTGCTCATCGCCTTTCGCGCCATTCAGGGCCTTGGTGCGGCGATCATGGTGCCGGGCAGCCTCGCCATCATCGCCAAGGCCTATCCGAAGAAGGAGCGCGGCCGGGCGATCGGCATCTGGGCCGCCGCCTCGGCGCTGACGACGGCGCTCGGTCCAGTGCTCGGTGGCTTCGTCCTGTCGGCCTTTGGCGGCGGTATCTGGCGGGCGATCTTCGCCGTCAACCTGCCGCTCGGGCTGATCTCGATCTATCTCCTGCTGGCCAAGATTCCCGCCGACGCGCCGACGGAGAAGCGAAGCCTCGATCTCGGCGGCGCCGCTCTCGCCACGCTTGCCTTCGGGGCGCTTGCCTACGGACTGACCTCGATGAGCGCCGAAGGCAGCGGGCTGATGTCGGGGCCGAGCATCGCCGCAGGCGCCGTGCTGCTTATCATCTTCATCGTCTTCGAGCTTCGGCAGCGCGAGCCGATGATCGATCTCAAGCTGTTTCGGATCGGCGCCTTCGCCGGCGCCAACCTCGCCACCTTCTTCCTGTATTTCGCGCTGTCGGCCAATCTGTTCTACCTGCCGATGCTGTTGATCGCCGGATGGGGGCTGAGCACCAAAGAGGTCGGTTTCATCTTCCTGCCGCTGTCGGCGTTGATCGCGCTGCTGTCGGGTCTCGTCGGCCAGTGGTCGGATCGCATCGGTCCGCGTTTTCCGATCGCCAGCGGCTGCCTGGTGGTCGCCATCGCCTTTGCCGGGCTGGCTTTGCTCACTCATGCCGGCATGCACAATTTCTGGACCGGTATCTTTCCGCTGATGGCGGTGATGGGGCTCGGCATGGCGCTGGTGGTGTCGCCGCTGTCGACGGCGGTCATGACCGCGGTCGAGGACAAGGATACCGGCGCCGCTTCCGGCATCAACAATGCGGTTTCGCGCATTGGCGGGCTGATTGCTGTGGCGGCGATGGGCTCGCTCGCGGCCTGGGTCTATTCGACGATGCTCGATACCAGCGTCAGGCCGGGCATTCCGGGGTTCGGAGAACCGGCATTGGCCGGCCTGGCGTCAGACCTTGATGCAACACGGCTCGCCGCCAGCGATGCGGCGTTCGCGGCCGTGTCGACAGTGACGGCCGTGCTTTGCCTCCTTGCCGCTATTATCGCCTGGGCCACCGTTTCGGGGCAAAAGCTGCCTTGGTCACGAGCCGAAGAGGAGCAGTCGACCTGATTCGGAGCCGACCCGATTCGGAATGCTCTGATGGGGCGATTATGATTCGCCGGCGTCGAGTGTGACGGCTTAAAGCGCGTCGCGCTGAAACGGATTCATACGACGCGCTTTAAGTCTTTGTTTTGACACATGTCCTTGTCCCAGAGCCGCGGCACACTTCTGGGCGACATGCATTAGCCTTCGATCTTGGCGCTCGCGACCTTCAGCGGATTGCTGTCTTCCTGCTTGAGCAGTTCATCGATGCGCTCGCGCTCGCGCTTGAAAGCGACCAGGTCGTCGCCCTTCAGCACCTTGCCGACCGGCAGACGCACGCGCATCGGGTCGACCTTGGTGCCGTTGACGATCAGCTCGTAGTGAAGATGCGGACCGGTGGAGAGGCCGGTCTGACCGAGGAAGCCGATGGTCTGGCCCTGGCGGACATGAACGCCCGGTTCGATGCCTTTGGCAAAGGCGCTCTGGTGATTGTAGGAGGTCTCGTAGCCATTGGCATGGCGGATGATGATCTGTTTGCCGTAGCCGCCGGCCCAGCCGGCCTTTTCGATGGTGCCGTTGCCGGCGGCGATGATCGGCGTTCCGATCGGCGCCGCCCAGTCGACGCCGGTATGCATGCGGACATAACCGAGGATCGGATGTCGGCGGGCGCCGAAGCCGGAGCGGAATTTCCCGGCCGGCAGGGGATTGCGCAGCAGGAACTGCTCGGCGCTCGATCCATCCTCGTCGAAATAGTCGGTCGAGCCGTCCTGCATCTGGAAGCGGTAGAAATTGCGTGTCTGGCCGCCGAAGGTCGACGAGACATAGAGCAGTTCCGATTCGTCGGAGGCCTGGTCGTCGCCGTCAGGCTGCGAGAACAGCACGTCGATGCGGTCCGATGGATTGAGCCTGGACTGGAAGTCGACGCCGGAGGCCAGGAGCTTGACCAATTGCTGGGTCAGCTTCTTCGACATGCCATAGGAATAGGCGGCGCGGTAGATGCCGTCATAGACGTTCGGCAGATTGCCGCGCACCACCACCGGTGCCGACGAATCGTCGAACGCGGTCAGCAATTCGGGGTTCGGCTCCGGTTCCTGCGCCGGCACATACTGGCCGCGGTCGTCGAGCGCGATGGTGACGATGTGCGTTGTCTTGTCATAGACGCTGGTGCGAACGACCTTGGCGGCGTCGCCATGTACCTCGAGCCCGACCCGCAGCACGGTTCCGGCCTTCAGCGCCGGTGCGTTGAGCAGCTTGCCGATCGCCTCCGCCATGCCGGTGGCGTCATCGCCCGTATAGCCCGAATCAGCGAAAGCCTCGGCAATGTCGCGGTCCCTGGTGAAGGGAATGATTTCCTCGGCGAAAGCCGGGGTCTGGTCGTCGAGCGCGACGCGCGGCGCCACCGAGACGTTTTCCGGCACGATCTTGACGTCGTAGGAGCCGGCCATC
>NZ_CP100475.1:2440000-2445000 GCF_030323245.1 Mesorhizobium sp. C372A
GACCTACAGCTAAGGTCCCCAAGTTATGGCTAAGTGGGAAAGGATGTGAGGATCCCAAAACAACCAGGATGTTGGCTTAGAAGCAGCCATCATTTAAAGAAAGCGTAACAGCTCACTGGTCTAAATAAGGGTCTTTGCGCCGAAAATGTAACGGGGCTAAAGCCATACACCGAAGCTTAGGGTTTGGTCCGCAAGGGCCAAGCGGTAGCGGAGCGTTCTGTAAGCTGACGAAGCCATACCCGTGAGGGGTGGTGGAGGTATCAGAAGTGCGAATGCTGACATGAGTAACGTAAGGGGAGTGAGAGACTCCCCCGCCGAAAGACCAAGGGTTCCTGCTTAAAGCTAATCTGAGCAGGGTTAGCCGGCCCCTAAGACGAGGCGGAAACGCGTAGTCGATGGGAACCACGTTAATATTCGTGGGCTTGGAGGTAGTGACGGATCGCACAAGTTGTCCAATCTTATCGGATTGAACGGGCAGCGGAGCGGTTCCAGGAAATAGCTCCTCCTTATAAACCGTACCCGAAACCGACACTGGTGGTCAGGTAGAGTATACCAAGGCGCTTGAGAGAACTATGCTGAAGGAACTCGGCAAATTGCACGCGTAACTTCGGAAGAAGCGTGACCCTTTTCTACGCAAGTAGAGGAGGGTGGCACAGACCAGGGGGTAGCGACTGTTTATCAAAAACACAGGGCTCTGCGAAGTCGCAAGACGACGTATAGGGTCTGACGCCTGCCCGGTGCTGGAAGGTTAAGAGGAGGGGTGCAAGCTCTGAATCGAAGCCCCAGTAAACGGCGGCCGTAACTATAACGGTCCTAAGGTAGCGAAATTCCTTGTCGGGTAAGTTCCGACCTGCACGAATGGCGTAACGACTTCCCCGCTGTCTCCAGCATAGACTCAGTGAAATTGAATTCCCCGTGAAGATGCGGGGTTCCTGCGGTTAGACGGAAAGACCCCGTGCACCTTTACTATAGCTTTACATTGGCATTCGTAGTGGCATGTGTAGGATAGGTGGTAGGCTTTGAAACCTGGGCGCCAGCTCAGGTGGAGCCACCCTTGAAATACCACCCTTATTACTATGGATGTCTAACCGCGGCCCGTTATCCGGGTCCGGGACAATGTATGGTGGGTAGTTTGACTGGGGCGGTCGCCTCCTAAAGAGTAACGGAGGCGCGCGATGGTGGGCTCAGAACGGTCGGAAATCGTTCGCTGAGTGCAATGGCATAAGCCTGCCTGACTGCGAGACTGACAAGTCGAGCAGAGACGAAAGTCGGTCATAGTGATCCGGTGGTCCCGCGTGGAAGGGCCATCGCTCAACGGATAAAAGGTACGCCGGGGATAACAGGCTGATGACCCCCAAGAGTCCATATCGACGGGGTTGTTTGGCACCTCGATGTCGACTCATCGCATCCTGGGGCTGGAGCAGGTCCCAAGGGTATGGCTGTTCGCCATTTAAAGCGGTACGTGAGTTGGGTTCAGAACGTCGTGAGACAGTTCGGTCCCTATCTGCCGTGGGTGTAGGAATATTGAAAGGATCTGTCCCTAGTACGAGAGGACCGGGATGGACGGATCTCTGGTGGACCTGTTGTGGCGCCAGCCGCATAGCAGGGTAGCTATATCCGGACGGGATAACCGCTGAAGGCATCTAAGCGGGAAACCCACCTTAAAACGAGTATTCCCTGAGAACCGTGGAAGACGACCACGTTGATAGGCCGGGTGTGGAAGAGCGGCAACGCTTGAAGCTTACCGGTACTAATAGTTCGATCGGCTTGATCGTTCTCATTCCTTATGCTCATCGTGAACACGATGATCTGACCAGCGCTCACGCATGGGCGGCCCTTCCAGGGCCTATGCTCCGCGAGGGCGCCGGAAAACCGGCGACGCGCAGTCGCGCTTGCGGGCTTACGCCCGAAAGCAAAACACAAACGTCGCCTTGGCACGAAAAAACAGCTTCTCGATATAACGTGCGTTTTGCCGACCTGGTGGTTATGGCGGAGCGGCTGCACCCGATCCCATTCCGAACTCGGCCGTGAAACGCTCCAGCGCTGATGGTACTTCGTCTCAAGACGCGGGAGAGTAGGTCGCTGCCAGGTCTGCAAAACGCACGTTGAACTCTCATCCGCAAACCGGATGAAACTGAAATCTTCTCTCTACGAAAAGGCCCGCCAAGGGATCACGGGCCGCGCAAGCGGCCCTTTCATTTGGTCAGCCATATACCTATCTGTAAGCCATCCTGTTCATAGGCCCAGGCTTACGTCCAGATAAGCAAGCAAACGCTTGCTTCAGATCCGGAGCAGGCAAGAGCTTGCCCTGGAGAGTCCGGAGCAAGCAAGAGCTTGCCCTGGAGGTGACGCGGGGTGGAGCAGCCCGGTAGCTCGTCAGGCTCATAACCTGAAGGTCACAGGTTCAAATCCTGTCCCCGCAACCAACAAAAAAAGCCCGCTTCACGCGGGCTTTTTGCGTTCGGACCGTGATCGATGGCGATTTTAACCTGCACCAGGGGTCGGAAGCAGGCGAAGCCGACGCCGTGGGACAGAAAAGCCAAATCATGACCCCCAACCGCCCGTAGCTCGCAAGCCTTTTTGTATTCGGCACCTTTGCCCACGCGAAGCCGGTTGGCTCCCGGCGGTTGTGTGCGTCAAGTTCTGCAAAATGGGGCGGCCATGATGCTGGTCATGCGGCTTGGCGCAGAGCGAGCTTCTTGTGCTCGCGCAGGTCGTCCATGTTGATGTATCGGTTGGCCTCCATCCAGTTTTCATTGGTCTCGACGGCCAACGCCCTGACCAGGCGCAGGCAGCTTTCGGTGTTGGGGAAGATGCGCACGACATAGGTGCGCCGGCGGATTTCCTCGTTGAGCCGCTCCAGCATGTTGGTGGATTTAAGATGCTTGTGGTGCTGTCTCGGCAGCCTGAAGAAGGTCAGGGTTTGTTCGATGGCATCCTCGGCCCAGCCTGTCAGGCGCGGATAGCGGGCCGACCATTTGGCAAGCCATGCGGCAAGATCAGCCTTGGCCTCTGCGAGATCGCGCCGGTCGTAGAGCCAGCGCAATTCCTGCAGGCAGTCGTCGCCGTGCTTCCTCGGCAGATGATCGAGCGCGTTCCTGAGGAAGTGCACGTAGCAGCGTTGCCAGGCGGCTTCGGGGATCACCTCGCCGATCGCTCCACCAGGCCGGCGTGATCGTCGGACACAACCAACTCGACGCCCTTGAGGCCCCGCGCCTTGAGGCCGACGAGGAAGTCCCTCCAGGCCGAGCGGCTCTCGCGATTGGCCATCTCCACGGCCAGGATCTGGCGCCTTCCGTCCCAGTCGATACCGACCGCGATCAGCACCGCCTGGCTCATGACAACACCGGCTTCACGCACCTTCTCGTAGCGCGCATCGAGGATGAGGTAAGGAAACGGCTCTTGAAGGGGGCGCCTGGCAAAGGCAGCGAGGCTCTCGTCCAGCCGCTTGTTGATGGCCGAGATCGACGAGGCCGAGAAGGCATGGCCGCACAGTTTTTCCGTGATCGCCTTCACCTTGCGGGTCGACACGCCCTGCACATACATCTCCGCCAGTGTCGCCACCAAGGCCCGCTCGGAACGCTGGTAGCGCTCGAACAGCTCGGTGGAGAAGCGCCCGGCCCGGTCCTGCGGAACCCGCAGCTCGAGCTTGCCGACCCGCGTCACAAGGGTACGGCCGTAATAGCCCCGAGCGATAGCCAAGCCGTTCGGGCGTGCGCTCGCTCTTCGAGGCACCCAGCGCCTCGTCCATCTCGGCCTCAAGCACCTCCTGCATCACCGCACGGAGCACTTCGTGCAATCCATCCGGGTTCGAAAGCAGAATGTCTTTGACGGCAGCGCTGGTCGATTTACCTTCTGTCTTGGTCATGGTGGCGTTCCTTCGCGGGAATCAGGTGACGTGAACAATCACCAGCCTGCCATGACCGCCCTCTCTCAGCGAATTTGCAGAACTTGACGCACACAACCCGATGGTGACCGGACGCTTTGGACCCTGCAAAACCAGGCGACGAACCATTCTCTCGCCATCAGATCTTGGAAAACGAACCGTGATCGTGCGCTTCCAATCATTGCTATTATTGCTACCGGGCTTGATCGGCGCCATAATCTTCCAGGAGGTTGCCGTGCCCGACTACGCTCTGAACGAACCACTATGAGAGCTTCATCAGGAAGCAGCTCGAATCAGGCCGCTACAACAATGCCTGAGATGTTCGCGCCGGCCTACGTATGCTCGAGGATTTCGAGGCGGAGCGGGAGAGATGGCTGCGCGAGGAGGTTCCGGCGCGCCTGACCGAGCTCCGGCAGGATCCGGCTAAGGGCATCCCTGTCGAGACGGTTTTTTCGCGGCTCGAGGCGCGTCATCACGCGAAGCAGGCGAAAGCCAAATAGGCAATGGAGTACCGCATTGTCTTCCACCCCAAGGCGGAAACTGAACTCGACCAGCTCTATGACGACATAGCCGACCCGTGCGTCGCCGGCGATCGCTTGGAATTTCGTTGTCGGCATCCGCGACCATTGCCTGAGCGTGTCGACTTTTCCACAGTGCGGCACAGAGCGGGTCGAGATCATGCCTGGTCCGCGGATCATCGGCTGGCGACGTGCCGTCAGCATTGCTTTCGCAGTCGATGCCGAACGGGTCTGGTCCTGGGTATTTTTTCGCCGGCCGCAACATCACGGCGGAATTGCTGGAAGGCCGGCTCTGAAGCGCTGCTTAGGCTGGCGTGGGGATCGACACTCGCCAGGAGGCGATTCTCAGGCCGATGGCACGCACCTGCCGCCGCCTAGAGATGGGAGCTTGGTAGAAGAGTGATCCTCAGCGGAACACCACTCACAATTTCAGCCAAGCCAGCTCACGAATTTCCGCCCCGTGGATATCTCCACGAGAAATCGAAAAAACATCGTCGATGACTGTTGACAGTTCTGGTTGGTGGCGACTATATACGCCTCACGAACGAGGGCGGTGCGCCGCTGGCGGCGAAGCAGTTTGCTTCTGAGAAGCCCTT
>NZ_CP100475.1:2447500-6559959 GCF_030323245.1 Mesorhizobium sp. C372A
CATGAGCCGAAAGGTTCGTGATTTGTCGCGGGAGACGCTCAATCTCCCGCATATGATGGGTTTGCCTAACCGCACCCTCGAACCGATCTCGAGAAGCTGGTCTTTTTGTGCCAATGACATCGAATTTGGATCCCGCACAGGATCCGGTTCAGGCGACAATTCCTTTGGAATTGCGCGGACGCCAACCCCGCAAGGGAGAGGCTGAAGCGACAATCCTTCGGATTGCGCGGATGGGCATTGGCAATGAGAACGATCAAGTGTCTTAAGGGCAATTGGTGGATGCCTTGGCATGCACAGGCGATGAAGGACGTGATACGCTGCGATAAGCTACGGGGAGGTGCGAATACCCTTTGATCCGTAGATTTCCGAATGGGGAAACCCACCTAAGGTACTTGGAAAATCAGAGTAGCAGAGCGATCTGCTACTGTGGTTTCCAAGTATCGATAATAGGTAACTTATCCTGAATACATAGGGATAAAGTGGCGAACGCGGGGAACTGAAACATCTAAGTACCCGTAGGAAAGGACATCAACCGAGACTCCGGAAGTAGTGGCGAGCGAACCCGGACCAGGCCAGTGGCGATTGAGAGACAAGCGGAACCTTCTGGAAAGTAGGGCCATAGTGGGTGACAGCCCCGTACGCGTAATGCAATCAATCGTCCTCGAGTAAGGCGGGACACGTGAAATCCTGTCTGAAATTGGGAGGACCACCTTCCAAGCCTAAGTACTCGTGCATGACCGATAGCGAACTAGTACCGTGAGGGAAAGGTGAAAAGCACCCCGACAAGGGGAGTGAAAGAGTACCTGAAACCGATTGCCTACAAACAGTGGGAGCCCGCAAGGGTCACCACGTACCTTTTGTATAATGGGTCAGCGACTTAGTGTGACGAGCAAGCTTAAACCGCTAGGTGTAGGCGCAGCGAAAGCGAGTCTGAACAGGGCGTTCAGTTCGTCGCATTAGACCCGAAACCGAGTGATCTAGCCATGAGCAGGTTGAAGGTAAGGTAACACTTACTGGAGGACCGAACCCATAACTGTTGCAATAGTTCGGGATGACTTGTGGCTAGGGGTGAAAGGCCAATCAAACTCGGAAATAGCTGGTTCTCCGCGAAATCTATTTAGGTAGAGCGTCGACCGAATACCCCAGGGGGTAGAGCACTGGATGGGCTAGGGGTCCTCACCGGATTACCAAACCTAACCAAACTCCGAATACCTGGGAGTACTAGTCGGCAGACACACGGCGGGTGCTAACGTCCGTCGTGAAAAGGGAAACAACCCTGACCTACAGCTAAGGTCCCCAAGTTATGGCTAAGTGGGAAAGGATGTGAGGATCCCAAAACAACCAGGATGTTGGCTTAGAAGCAGCCATCATTTAAAGAAAGCGTAACAGCTCACTGGTCTAAATAAGGGTCTTTGCGCCGAAAATGTAACGGGGCTAAAGCCATACACCGAAGCTTAGGGTTTGGTCCGCAAGGGCCAAGCGGTAGCGGAGCGTTCTGTAAGCTGACGAAGCCATACCCGTGAGGGGTGGTGGAGGTATCAGAAGTGCGAATGCTGACATGAGTAACGTAAGGGGAGTGAGAGACTCCCCCGCCGAAAGACCAAGGGTTCCTGCTTAAAGCTAATCTGAGCAGGGTTAGCCGGCCCCTAAGACGAGGCGGAAACGCGTAGTCGATGGGAACCACGTTAATATTCGTGGGCTTGGAGGTAGTGACGGATCGCACAAGTTGTCCAATCTTATCGGATTGAACGGGCAGCGGAGCGGTTCCAGGAAATAGCTCCTCCTTATAAACCGTACCCGAAACCGACACTGGTGGTCAGGTAGAGTATACCAAGGCGCTTGAGAGAACTATGCTGAAGGAACTCGGCAAATTGCACGCGTAACTTCGGAAGAAGCGTGACCCTTTTCTACGCAAGTAGAGGAGGGTGGCACAGACCAGGGGGTAGCGACTGTTTATCAAAAACACAGGGCTCTGCGAAGTCGCAAGACGACGTATAGGGTCTGACGCCTGCCCGGTGCTGGAAGGTTAAGAGGAGGGGTGCAAGCTCTGAATCGAAGCCCCAGTAAACGGCGGCCGTAACTATAACGGTCCTAAGGTAGCGAAATTCCTTGTCGGGTAAGTTCCGACCTGCACGAATGGCGTAACGACTTCCCCGCTGTCTCCAGCATAGACTCAGTGAAATTGAATTCCCCGTGAAGATGCGGGGTTCCTGCGGTTAGACGGAAAGACCCCGTGCACCTTTACTATAGCTTTACATTGGCATTCGTAGTGGCATGTGTAGGATAGGTGGTAGGCTTTGAAACCTGGGCGCCAGCTCAGGTGGAGCCACCCTTGAAATACCACCCTTATTACTATGGATGTCTAACCGCGGCCCGTTATCCGGGTCCGGGACAATGTATGGTGGGTAGTTTGACTGGGGCGGTCGCCTCCTAAAGAGTAACGGAGGCGCGCGATGGTGGGCTCAGAACGGTCGGAAATCGTTCGCTGAGTGCAATGGCATAAGCCTGCCTGACTGCGAGACTGACAAGTCGAGCAGAGACGAAAGTCGGTCATAGTGATCCGGTGGTCCCGCGTGGAAGGGCCATCGCTCAACGGATAAAAGGTACGCCGGGGATAACAGGCTGATGACCCCCAAGAGTCCATATCGACGGGGTTGTTTGGCACCTCGATGTCGACTCATCGCATCCTGGGGCTGGAGCAGGTCCCAAGGGTATGGCTGTTCGCCATTTAAAGCGGTACGTGAGTTGGGTTCAGAACGTCGTGAGACAGTTCGGTCCCTATCTGCCGTGGGTGTAGGAATATTGAAAGGATCTGTCCCTAGTACGAGAGGACCGGGATGGACGGATCTCTGGTGGACCTGTTGTGGCGCCAGCCGCATAGCAGGGTAGCTATATCCGGACGGGATAACCGCTGAAGGCATCTAAGCGGGAAACCCACCTTAAAACGAGTATTCCCTGAGAACCGTGGAAGACGACCACGTTGATAGGCCGGGTGTGGAAGAGCGGCAACGCTTGAAGCTTACCGGTACTAATAGTTCGATCGGCTTGATCGTTCTCATTCCTTATGCTCATCGTGAACACGATGATCTGACCAGCGCTCACGCATGGGCGGCCCTTCCAGGGCCTATGCTCCGCGAGGGCGCCGGAAAACCGGCGACGCGCAGTCGCGCTTGCGGGCTTACGCCCGAAAGCAAAACACAAACGTCGCCTTGGCACGAAAAAACAGCTTCTCGATATAACGTGCGTTTTGCCGACCTGGTGGTTATGGCGGAGCGGCTGCACCCGATCCCATTCCGAACTCGGCCGTGAAACGCTCCAGCGCTGATGGTACTTCGTCTCAAGACGCGGGAGAGTAGGTCGCTGCCAGGTCTGCAAAACGCACGTTGAACTCTCATCCGCAAACCGGATGAAACTGAAATCTTCTCTCTACGAAAAGGCCCGCCAAGGGATCACGGGCCGCGCAAGCGGCCCTTTCATTTGGTCAGCCATATACCTATCTGTAAGCCATCCTGTTCATAGGCCCAGGCTTACGTCCAGATAAGCAAGCAAACGCTTGCTTCAGATCCGGAGCAGGCAAGAGCTTGCCCTGGAGAGTCCGGAGCAAGCAAGAGCTTGCCCTGGAGGTGACGCGGGGTGGAGCAGCCCGGTAGCTCGTCAGGCTCATAACCTGAAGGTCACAGGTTCAAATCCTGTCCCCGCAACCAACAAAAAAAGCCCGCTTCACGCGGGCTTTTTGCGTTCGGACCGTGATCGATGGCCGCGACCGGATATTCAACGATCGAGGAGGGCAGCAAGGCTGGCGTGCTCGACTTTATTGACAGGTCCGCGAACCGGGGGGTGATGCCGCCTCGGCGCATTTCGGCGAGAGCTACACGTCGAGCATTGGGAGTTCGCCAGCCCGTCATGGCAAGCGATCTGCACGACAACAGCATGATTCGAGCGGCGGAGAGATCGTCGTACGAAGGCGCGAACCGTTGATTTAAACAACCCGCGCCTTGCCGAAGCTTTTCGTCGCGGGCCGCGTCAGCCAGCTCGCCGCAATGACGCCTGGAAGACCAGCGAGGTCCAGCTGTTGCTCGAGGCGAGATGGCAATAGAGCAGCGCAAGCGCGCCGGATTTCCTGAGATCGAGAAACGCCTCGTCGCTCAATTTGTTGAAGGCCGGCTCGTCGATCACCTGAAAGTCGGTGAGGTTGAGGGTCTCGCCGCCCTCCAGCGTCACCTTGCTCTGCCGCGGCGCGAACAGGCCGTGCGCGTCGATCTTGTCGATCATGGCGCGAGTCGCATTGAAGTCGGTCTGGAACTGGCTGCAGAAGGCGAGCGCCTGCTTCGAGGCCTCGGCCGGCTCGTTGCCGTCGAAGAAGGGCGCGATCTCGTCGCTGTCCTTGGACGAAGGCATCTGCTCGACGACGCGTTCGCTGGCACGGTCGATGCACAACGTCAGGCGGCCGGTCGTTTTCGATTCATCGGCGAGGATGAAGGGGTAACGGCGGACATAGGCGGGAATGTAATGCGGCTCCGCCCATTTGCCGTCGGCGCCTACGAACAGGTTCTGGTCCTGGCGCAGACCGGTGATGATGACAGGCGCCTTGGCGTCGCCAATGAAAACGATCGGATAGGAGCGCATCGCCGCCGGCATTTCCGATGCGACGACGGGGATGGCGTGCGCGGTGCGGGCAAAGGAGAAATCGGCCCGCGCCGTAAGGCCGAGTGAGCCGTGCCGCAGCGGATTGAGCGCCTCGGGTTTTTTGTAGAACAGCGGCAGCGTGTTGGTCGCGGTGCTTCCGGCCGGGGCCGTGTCTGTTTTCGCGTCAGTCATCCCTAGTGTTCTCCTCTTATACCATTCCGGTTTAGGCCAGTGGCTGCCGGTGCGCAACGCGTTGACGGCTGCTTCACCCTACGTGGCCAAGATAAATCTATCTGTTTGTTTGATCGTGCTCTTTTGTACTTCTGGAGATCGAGCTCTATAGACAGCACGCCATGAAGCGGCGAGATTGGCTGACGGGATAGACATCTCAAGAGAGCCGTCTGAAAGACAGACGAACCAGGGCAGGCGCATGGCATCGCTTTCGGATTTCGAGCAGGGGCAGAGCTTTTCCGTCGAAGCCGGCGGTCAGACGCTCACGATGGAACTGAGCGCGGTGCAGCCCATTGCCAACAGCCCGCGCGACGGCGGTGGCTTCACGCTGCTGTTCAGGGGGCCGCGCGACGCGGCGCTGCCGCAGGCTATCTATCGGTTCAACGGCAAAAGCGGCGCCCATGAGATCTTCATCGTGCCGATCGCTGCCGATGAGGCAGGGCGGCTTTACGAGGCGGTATTCAACTGATTTTTTTCGACCGGATCGGCCACGGGGACGCTCCGGCCATCAGGGCGATTTGGCAGCGCGGCGGCTCGACATATGATCGACTATATCGAGATTGCGGACGTATTTGACGGAGCGGCGTGTAGCGCACTGTGCGCGGAAATTCGGGCGGCCTTGGGCCGTCCGGCCGGCCTGCTGGGGCGTGCCGACCAGAAGATGGCATGGCCGGAGATCCGAAAGACCGTGCGCGCCGATGTTTCGCAGGCCACTGAAGAGCGAGTGAGTGCCCTGTTGGCGCAGCAGAAGGCGGCTCTGGAGCGGCATTTCGGGCTGCTGCTCGGCCAGGTCGAGAAACCTCAGTTCCTTCACTATCGGCAAGGCGATTTCTTTGTGCCGCACCAGGATGGCAACACGCCGCTCATTCACGACGAGTCGCGGTTCCGAAAGATCTCGGTGGTGATCTTTCTCAACCGTCAATCGGACAACCCTTCGCCAGAAAGCTATGCAGGCGGCTCGCTGGTCCTGCATGGGCCTTACAGCGGCCCGGACCTGCGCATTGCCATGCCGGCATTGCCGGGCTCTCTCGTCGCCTTTCGCTCGGAAACGACGCATGAAGTCACCCCGGTCACGTGCAACGAACGTTTCACCATCGTCTCCTGGTATCGCGGCACGTGACGACCGGCACGGCCCTTACGGCGAACGGATCATCAGGTCGTAGACGCCCTTGTCCTCGGCAACGGTGAAGCCGAGGCGCTTGTAGAGCCGCCGCGCTGGATTGTTCTTCTCGACATGGATCGAGACCGACTTGCCGACGGCGGCGGCCTCATCGATGAGATCGGCGAGCAACGCACCGCCAGACCCCTTGCCGCGATGCGCCGGCAGGAAGGCGATATCTATGATGCAATGCTCGCTCGCCGAGCGCTCGATATACAGGCGACCGATATCTTGCCTTGCCTGCTCGATCACCAGCCAGTCGGCGTTGGGATAGTATTTCTGGTAATGCGCGTGCTGCGCTTGAAACTGCATGTCGAGGAACGCCGTTTTCTGCGCGTCGCTCCACGGCGTGACGGCAAGTTCTTCGGCGCGGGTCGAGGCGTAGAGCGCCGACAGGAACGGCAGATCGGTGTCCGCCATCGGGCGGAACGTCAGATCAATCCGCGCCGCGCGCACCCAGCAAAATATAACAGGCCCGTTGTCCACAATCGGAAGCTGGATCATGGAGTGGCGCTTACGGACGCGCCGGATAAACGCCTTGCATGGCAATGATGAACGTCATCGCCAGATAGGGAGGCAGGTTGTTGTGAGGCAACGTACTGCCCGTTATGCTCAGTGCCTGGGGGTCCATCTGGACCAGATTTTGCGAAGTGTTGTTCTGATACAGCGTTCCGCCCCCGGACTTCCCCAGAATAACCGCATCGGTAAGAGTTCCCTGGGCGCCACTCTCGGTGGATATCGCGACAAAATGATTATGTTGCGGCATTTCCGTTTGCAGAAGGGTGACGGACGTTTCCCCACCCGTCTCGCCGAGAAACCGCTCCGACAAGCCATTGCCCTGTCCTTGCCCCATGGGCGCGGAGCCGGCCAAATTCGGCAACGCGAAGGTCGACTTGCCGTCGCCGCCGTAAACTGTGCCCAGCAGTGAAAACAGCGCCGTATTCTGCGAGATTGGCAGGAGCTGGCCATCGCAGGTCGCCCACCCCGTCGGGGCGAAATCTCCGGCAAAAATTCGAATTTCGGCGACGAACGGATTGGTCATGGCAAGTCTCTAGCTTTGCTGGGGGAAGATGCCAAATAGCGAGATGATGAAACTGACGGCGAGGAACGGCACCATATTGTCGTGAGGCTGGCTGCCGCCGGCCGGCGAAATGGCTCCGGCGGCCATGTTGCCATCAGGTGCGATACCCACATAGGGCGTCAGCAGGCTCGATGTCGCCAGGACACCGCCGGACGGACCCGGATTCTTGGCGATATTCGACGAACCGGTCCAGGTATGGGAATGGTTCGGCATTTGTTGGGTTGAAACAGTGACGGATTCGACCCCGCCCAGTTCTCCGATGATATAGGTCTGGCTGACCAGCGGGCCCTTGCCAGCATGGACGGGGATGCGGGATGCGAGGTTGGGCAGGGCGAATGTTTCCTCCCCGTCGCCGCCATAGGTCGTACCGATCAGATTGAACAAGGTTTCGTTCTCGGAGATCGGCATCAACTGGCCTTGGCAGAACGCCCAGCCATTCGGAGGGAAATTGCCACCGAACATCCTGATCTCGCCGACAAAAGGTTGGCTCATCGAAGCGTCCTCTTAATTTCGCGACGGGAATATGCCTTGCAGGGCAATGATGAAATTCAAGACGAGATAGGGCGATCTGTTCTCATGCGGCTGGCCGCCACCGACGAAAGTGATGTTTTCCTTCGCCATAGCCACCGCGCTGCCAGGCGGCTGATAGATCGGGCTGGCGTTCGCCCCCAACAGCGCGCCGGATGGATTGTTGACGTTGCCGGCAGTGTTCGATGCGTTGACGAAATGGTTGTGTGTCGGCATTTCGCCGAGCGTGAGCGTGTGAAACTCTTCGCCGCCCTGGCCGCCGACAATTGCACCGATAGGGCCGCCCGTATGAACCGGCGCACGTCCCCTCATATCCGGAAGGGCAAAATTTGTCTGGCCGTTGCCGCCGTACCTGGTGCCAAGAAGTGAGAACAATGGCTGGTTCTGGTTAAGCGGCAACAACTGGCCGTTACAAAATGCCCAGCCGCGCGGTGCATAGTTCCAGGAAATGATCTTGACTTCACCTAAATAAGGCTCGCTCATCCCCGTTCCCTTCGTTGGCGGCTTACTGTCTGAATTCTTGTATTATGCCTAAGTAAGACAACAAGTCGATATCAGATTCATAAAATATATTTCCTAGGACGAAATCCAAGGTTGCTGACTACGGTGTCGCGGCAGGCAGCAGTGGCAGCGGCTGGTTGAAGAACGTCCGGGTGTCCGTCAGTGCCGTTGCCCCGCCATTGACGGTTTCGATACCGGCCTCGCTCGCCTGCGGTACGTTGATCGTGCCGTCGGCGCCGCCGAGGCCGTCCGCGAGGAAGCGGATGGCATTGGCGTTGTTGACGTTGGTGATGGTGTTGGCATGAACGTCGGCATTGATGATAGCGCCGGCAAATGTGGCGGTGACCGTGATGCCGCGGCTGTCGGCATTGTCGCGAATGGTGTTGTTGGTGACCGCCGCGTGCACGGTGCCCGGCTGCACGAGCTGCGTGATCGAGACGCTGTCGCCACCGCTTATGCCGTTGACGCCGATGCTCTGGATAATGTTGTTGTCGATCAGCACCTTGGCGACGCCGAGGCTTTCATGCCCAACCCTGATGCCGTTGCCGGTTCGCGATCCCGAGGTTGCTACGCCTTGCGTACCGATGACGTTGTTGGCGATTGTGCCGTCAAGCGTCCGTGCGAGGTCGCCGCTGCTGAACACGTTGATGGCCGTCGAGTCGCTGTTGGTGACGGTGTTGTTCCGGACGGTGAAATTCAGATTGCCGCCCGTGCCGGCGCCGGAATTGCTGCTCTGGGTGAGGTTGATGCCGTTGTTCAGATTGTTGAATAGATTTCCCGTGGTCTCGCCGATGTGAGCGTTGACGGTGCCGTCATTGGCAATGACGAACAGACCGGTTCCAGGGATGACTCCCGGTCCGGGATAGGCGTTGTTGCCGGTGAAGGTTGCGCCGTCGACGGTCAGCGTCATCGTCGGCGCGCCGGCGACACCGGCGCCGTCCGCCTCGAAGATGAAGTCGCTGCCGGCATTGTTCGAGGCGCCGTTGTTCGAGAACGTGCCGCCGCTCACCACCAGGTTCGCCAACGTGCCGCCGGAATTGATGACCTGCACGTTATGGGTGAATGAGTTGGAGACCGTGAGGTTGGTGAACGTGGTGACGTGCGAGGCGTTGCCGGTAAGTTCGTTGAACAGGATTCCGGACTCGGTGTTGGCATCGGCATTGCTGTTCAGGGTCAGACCGTTGAGCACCACGCCGTTGACCCGCAGCCCCTTTATGCCGTTGCCCGCATTGTCGCTGATGATCATGTTGCTCAGGCTGACATCCTGAGTGTCGGTCAGGCTGACGCCATCGCCGGCCGAGTTCTGGATCGTGCCGCCGCTGCCCCCCGTCGCGCCGGTGCCGGTCACCACCAGATTGCCGCTGGTGCCGGTGTTGTTGAGCACGATGCCGTTGGCTGCACCATTGGACGCAATGCTCCTGAACGTCACGTCGCCGGCGCCGATCGTCGTGTTGGCGACATTAAGCGCCGTGCCCGTGCCGGACGCGATGGTGTTGCCGGTGCCCTGCACCGTCACCGTGCCGCCGCCGGTGGCATTGAAACCGGCGCCGCTGGTGGTGGCGATGACCAGCCCGCCATTGGTGAAGTTGATCGTCGCACCGGTATTGTCGCTCAGGCTGACGCCAGCCGCCGTGGTCGAGGTGATCGACTTCGACGCGCCGGAGAAGGTGATGATGCCGGCGACATTGTCGTCCAGCAGGAGGCCGATCTGGCCCGCCGCATTATGCGTGATGTTGCCCGACAGGGTGATGTTGCCGGCGGTCAGGGCGCGATCCTGGATGTTGACCGCCTGGCCGGTGCTGCCGCTGGTGATCGCGCCGGCATAGGTGAAGGCCGCCGTGCCGCCGCTGTTGGCGGTGCCTAGGCCATCGCCGATACGGATCACGGCGCTTGTTCCGCCCACCAGCGCGCCGGTGCCGAGGTCGATCGCTCCCGAACCGGTGACGGTATCGAGGATGACGGCGCTGGTGCCGCCGGCGCCTTTGTTCGTGGAAGCGAAGGTCACGCCGCCCGCCGCGATGGCAACGCTGTCAAGGTTGACCGCGACGCCGCTGCCGGTCGAAATCGTGTTGCCCGAGCCGATAACGGTCACGGTGCCAGTACCGTTGCTCGTGGCGTTGAAGCCGGTGCCGGAGGTGGTGGTGATGGCTAGGCCGCCGCCGGTGAAGTTGACCGCGGTGTTGGTGTTCGCCGTCAGGTCGACGGCATTGTTGGCTCCGGTGGTCAGTATCTTGCTGGCGCCGGAGAAGTTGATCGTGCCGCCGGTGTTGGCGTTGACGAGGATCCCGTTGGCCACGCCGCCGGTGGCGCTGAGAGTGCCCGACAATGTCGTGGTGCCGGCGGTGCGGGTGGAGATGCTGACGACGTTTCCGGCCGTGGTCTTGGTGACCGAGCCGGCATAGCTGACATTGGCCGAGCCGCCGGTGACCAGGAAGGCCGCGCCGGTCGCGCCGCCGAGCACACCGGAGCCGAGGCTGACAGTGCCGGCGCCGGTGACATTGGTCAGCGACACGTTGTTGGTGCCGCCGGTCGAATTGGTCGAGGTGAAATTGATGCCGGTGGTGGTGGCGATGCCGTTGAGGTTGACCGCCTGCGCGGAAGTGGAGCTCACCGTGCCGGTCGTCACATTGACCGTGCCGCCATTGATGGCGCTGAATCCGGTGGTGCCGTTTGTGACGATGTCGAGGTTTGCGAAGCTGACGGTCGAGGCCGTGGCGCCGTTGTTGATCGCGACTGCGGTGCCGGTCATCGGCGTCGTGGTGCCGAGATCGACCGTACCGGTGAAGCTCACCGTATTGGCCGCCGTCGCGCCGGAAATGCTGATGCCGCTCGCAGCGCCGTTGGCGATCACCGAGCCGGCGAAGGTGAAGCTGCCGCCAGCGCGGGTCGAGATCGTGGCCGCCGCGCCCGACGTGCTGATGATGGAGCTGGCGCCGTCGAAGCTGATCACCGCGTTGCCGCCGGTCACCGAAAGGCCGCTGCCGCCCGATATATCGACATTGGTACCGGCAATCGTGCCGCCAGCGCCCGACGCGCCGCCGAAGGCGATGCCGGTGCCGGTCGCTGCGGTGGTGATGTTGACGTTGGTCAGCGTCGTCGTGCCGGTGGTGTTGTCGAGTTTGAAAGCAATGCCGGTGGCGCCGGTGCTGGTGACGTTGGTGATGGTGGTGTTGGACGCGTTCAGCCACACATCGCTGGCGTTGCCGGAGAAAGTAACGTTGTTGATCGTCGTGCTGTTTGACGGCGTGATCTCGATACCCTGCGTGGCGAAATTGCTGATGGTCATGTTGCTGATGACGGTATTCGCAGCACCCGCGCCATTGTCCTTGACGCCACGCGCGGCACCCGCCGGGCTGCCATTCAGGATGAAGCCGTCGATGATGTTGCCGCTGGCGCCGAGCGTGATGACATTGTTGCCGGCGCTCGTCGTCAGCGTCGCGGCGCCATTGGGCGTCTGGTCGATGATCGAGATGCTGTTGCTGGCGAGCTGGATGGTGGAGGGCACCGTCAGCGCCAGATTGATGTTGCCGTTGCCGAAGCCGCGCACCTGCTCGCCGGTGGCGAGCGCCAGCGTGTCGTTGCCATTGCTGCCTGCCGCGGTGATGGTGCCGCCATCGTTGACGAGAACCAGGATGTCCGTCGCCACGGCTGCTGCTTCGGCGGTGGCCAGCGTCGCGAGATTGTTCTGGTCGCGACCGCTGCCGTCACCGGTCGCGGACGCGCCGACGAAATAGACCTTGCCGACTCCGAAGCCCAGGCCGGGAGCCGACTGGAAGTTCACATCCTGGAAATTGTAGGTGCCGGCAACCGGCGCACTGGATGCGTCGATGCCTACATTGGCGCCGATGGTCGAGAGCTGGTCGGTCGCCGATTCGCCGTCGCCATAGGTGAAAGCGAGGTTGGTGGCGCTGTTGAGGAACACGCCGGTGTTGACGCCGGCAATGCTGGAGCTGGCGCCGCCGACAACGGCATCGCCGAGGCGTACCGTCTGGCCGCCAGTGGTGCCACGCAGGTCGACGCCTATCGAGGTGCCGGCGGCGGCGGCATTGGTGACATCGAAGTCATTGGCCGTCACCGCCGCATTGATGGTGGCACCGTTGAGGTCGAAGGCCACGCCCGTGGTGCTGTTCAGGCCGATGTCGAGATCGTTGAAGGACAGCGCCGCGCCAAGCGCGCCGGAAACATCGACACCACGCGTGGTGATGCCTTGCAGGTTGACCGTGCCGAGAATGATGGCGCCGCCGCCCGACGAGGCGATATTGGTCAGCGAGATGCCGGTTGCGGCGGCAGTGGCCGAAACACTGTCGAAATTCATGCCCTCAGCGCCAATCGTAACGCCATTGAGGTTCAACGCGGTGCCGCCGGCCGTCGTGGTGATGCTGTTGTCGCTGAGGAGCGCGCCGACGCTGACCGTGCCACCGCCGCTGGCGTTGAAGCCCGTGCCGGAGGTGGTGGTAATCACCAGGCCACCCGTATCGAAGTTGATCGTCGCGCCGGTGTTGGTCGTCAAGTCGACCGCCGTATTGGCGCCAGTGGTCAGCGTCTTCGTGCCACCGCTGAGAGTGATGGTCCCGCCGGAGTTGCCGTGGACATAGATACCATTGTCGAAACCGCCGGTGGCGCTGAGCGCGCCGGACAGTGTGACCGAACCGCCGGTGACGCCGGAGATGTCGACGATCTTGCCGGCGGTGGTCTTGGTGACGGAGCCGCCATAGCTGACGGTCGCAGCGCCGCCATTGACCAGGAATGCGACGCCCGAAGCGCCGCTCAATGCGCCGGATCCGAGGCTGACTGTTCCGGTGACATTGGCCAGGCCAACATTGTTGGTGCCGCCGCCCGACGAGGTCGAGTCAAGCGCAATGGTGGCGGCGACGTTGGTGAGGCTGATCGACTGACCGCTGGTCGAATTTACCGTCTGGGCTGCAGCGGAAGCGGTGATGCCCATCGTGCCGCCGGTGCCCACGATGGCCGTGCCGGTCGTGGTGTCGATGGTCACACCGCCGGTGAAGCTTGTCGTGCCGCCGCTCTGCGACAGGCCGACGCCGCTCGTCGTATCGATGTTGGCGAGGCCGGTGACGTTGACCGTGCCTGATACCACATGGATGCCGTCGCCGGCCGTGGCGGTGTTGTTGACCGTCACCGCGCCGAAGGTGAACGTACCGGTGTTGGCGCCGGTGACGTCTATGCCGAAGCTGCTGGTGCCGGTGATGGTGGTGGCGCCGCTGACCGTGACGGTGGCGTCAACGCCATTGAAGGCGATGCCGTTGACGCCACCGTAGGCGGTGATGCTGTCGAACTGGATATCGCCGGATACACCGGATAGCGTCAGGCCATAACCGCCGACGCCATTGGTGCTTGTGCCGGCGACGAAAGCGCCGCCGTCGACCTGGTCGATGCCGACAGTCGCTGGAACGGCATCGAAGGTTACACCGCTCACCCCAAAGCCGCCGGTTTCGCCATTGTTGCCCAGAAGCGTGATGTCGGAGAAGGCGCTGACCTTCATCAGCCCGGCGCCGACCGTGCCGTCAACCTTGGCAATGTCGCCGCCGGTTGCCGACAGGATCAGGTTCGACAGTGCGATCTGGCTGGCAGCGGCGCCGTCGGTAAGCGACAGGGCGCCACCGGTGCCGCCGGCGATCGTGGCGCGGCGCAGGATAAGATCGGTGATGTTGGTGCCGGAGATGCCAAGGCCCGCACCGGTGTTCTGCACGATGACATTTTCGATGCCGGCCTTGCCGGAGAAATCGATGGTGTTGCCGTTCGCGGTCGTCAGCGTCGCCAGCACGCTGTCGACATTGGACGCTGCCGTGATGACGGTCGAGGCATTGATGCCGCTGAAGCTGAAGTTGCCGCCGAGGCCGCCGCCGACGGCGCCCAGCGGCGCGGTATCGATGGAATCGCCGGCCTTGAGACCGATCAGGATCTGGCCATCGGCAAGGTTGAGCGTGTTGTTGCCGCCGCCATTCTGCTGAGCCTGCATCATGTCGATGAGGTTGCTGGTGCCGTTCTGCGACGTGTCGACAAGGATGACAACCGAGGCGCCCGACGCTTCCGCGCCGGCAATCGAGCCCGGATTGGCGGCGGTGCCGTCGCCGTCGCCTTCCTGATCGACATAATAGGTGGTCGGTCCCTGGGCCTCGGAGAGGTCGCCGATGAAGCCGCCATTTGCGCCGTCGACATCCTGGAAATTATAGGTGCCGCCGACCGGGAAAACGCCGGTGGAATTGAGGATGTCGATTGCCTTGACCGTCGACAGCTTGTCGACCGCGCTTTCGCCGTCGCCATAGATCAAGTTGATCGCCGTCGTCGGGGTGAACTGGAAGCCGATGCCGGGTCCGGCGCCGGCGCCGCCGATGGTGGAGGATGCGCCGGCCGTGTTCGGATCGCCGAGCTGGATGGTGCCGGTGCCGGTGGTGTTGGACAGGTTGACGGCGGTGGTGCCGGTCGAGGAAGCACTGGTGAGCGTGAAACCGCCAGTCGTGAAGATGCTGTTGACGACGGCATCGGCGAAGGTGATGCCGGTCGAATTGTCGCCGGGCATGGCGATGGTCAGGCTGGCGAAGTTTACCGTCGAGCCGAGCGTGCCGGAAATGTCGACGCCGGTCGAGGTGATGCCTTGCAGGTTCACCGTGCCGAGATTGAGCGTGCCGCCGCTGACATTGTTGAGCGAAACGCCAGTCGCCGCTCCATTGACCGAGATGGAGCTGAAATTGATGCCGCCGGCGCCGACCGTTGCGTTGTCGAGGTTGAGCGCGGTGCCTGTCGTCGTGGTTATCGAGTTGCCCGTGCCGCTGACGCTGACCGTGCCGGCGCCGAAAGTGCTGGCGGTGAAGCCGGCGCCGCTCGAGGTGGTGATGACCAGGCCGCCATTGGTGAAGTTGAGCGTGCCCATGCCCTGGGTCGGGCTGATGCTGGGCAACTTGACGATCGCGTCGTTGGTGCCGCTGCTGGTGTTGAAGATCTTCGACGCACCGGAGAAGGTGGCCGTCCCGTTAGACGATCCGTCAAACCGCACGCCGATGCCCGTGCCGGTATGATCGATCGTGCTTGAAATATTGTAGACGCCGTTGGCGTTGCCGGTGAAGACGAAGGCCGCCGTACCAATGCCAGTTGCTGCCGTAGTCGAAACGACCGAACCGCTCATGTTGAGCTCGCTCCAGTCGGCCACGGCCTGCACGACCATGCCGGTGTCGACCTTGATCGAGCCGTTGTAGTTCAGCGTGGCGTGAATGAGGTCGTTACCGCCGCTGACGGCGATAGCCGCACCGGTGGTGCTTGTCGTCGCGCCGATGCTGGCGACGCCGCCATTGCCGCCAACGTTGATGATTCCTGCCTGCAGGCCGTTCGTGACAATGCCGGCTTCCCCACCGTCGATGGTCAGGGTGGAGCCGGCGACGTTGGCGATGTTTATGGTGCCCACTTGCGGGCCGCCGATATCGAACCCTCGGTAGCTGACGTCGAGATCGGTCGTGCCGGTGAAATTCACCGCACCGGCGCCGAGCAGGGCGTTCAGCGAGGCGCCCATGTAGCCGGTATCTTTCAGGCCGCCAATGTTGACGTCGCCCGCCAGATTGGACCCTGTCAGCAAGACGCCGGCAGCGTCCGATGTCGATACGGCCGAGACGCTGTCGAAGGTGACGCCGGCGACGCCGACGTCGGCGAAGACAATGAACAGACCATTGCCGCCGGAGGCGATCTTGTTGCCGGTGCCGGACACGCTGACGGTGCCGCCGAAGGCGGCGCCGAAGCCTTCTCCGGTCGTTGTCGTTATATCCAGGCCGCCATTGGTGAAGTTGATCGTGCCGTCCGTGTTGTCATACGGGACGATGGCGGAGAGGGGGCCTGTGTAGCCGATCTGTACAGCTGTCGTCGCGCCAGAGCTTATCTTCTTGCTGCTTCCCGAGAAGGTGACGGTCGCCGCCGTGCCGTTGGCGATGCCACCGATGAAGATCTGGCCGCCATCGGCTGCGTTGCCGTCGGTCAGATTGCCCGACACCGTCACCGAGCCGCCGGTCAGTTCTTGGATCGAGACGGCGGCACCGGTGCCGTTGCTGGCGATGGTGCCGGCATAGGAGATGATTGCATTGCCGCCGCTCTGATCGGCCGCCGAGCCGACATTGAAGGCTGTACCCGAACCGGTGTTGGTCAGCGTGCCGGTGCCGAGCGCGACCGTACCGGTCAGATGCTGCAGGTCGACACCGCTGCCGGAATTGAAGCTGGCGCTTGTCGAGGCGAAATTGATGTTGGCCGCAATGCCGTCGAGCGCCACCGCTCCCGCATTGGTGGCATTGATCGTTCCGGTCGTGACGTTGACCGAGCCGCCTCCGGTTGCAGTGAACGCCGTTGCGGCGTCCGTGGTGATGTCGACATCGGCGAAGGTGATTGTGGCGCCGGTGTTGTTGGTCAGCGATACGCCGCTGCCGCCGATCGTCGCCTTGTCCGTGAAGTTGACCAAGCCGCCGGTGCGGTTGGCGATTGCGATGCCGCCACCGGTCAGCGTGCCGGGCGTCGCGCTGTTGGGCAAGGTGCCGCGGGTGACCGTAATGTTGCCGTTGCCGCCGTCGACATCGAGCAGCGTGCCGGCAACGTTGATATTGTTGTTGATAATCGACAGGTTGCCGGTGAGGCCGTCGACGTTGAACGCCGTCTGGCCGGCAGCGACATTGCTGACGGTGACGCCTTCGATAACGATGCCGCCGGAATTGTTGAAGCCACCCACGCTCTGGTCGATGGCGAACACCGAGCCGCTGCCGCCGCTGTAGTCGAAGGCGGTGTTGCGCACCTGATTGCTGCCGAGCAGATGAAGGGTGTCGCCCGTGCTCTTGACCACGCCCTCATCGCCGGTGACATTGCCGCCGGTGGCGCCGAGATTGCCCTGCACATTGACCGGCTGGAACGTACCGGAGGTGAGGATGGAATTGCCGTTGCCGAAACCGGTGATCGACTGTCCCGAATCGAGCGTGAACGGCGTCGCGCTGAGGTCGACGATGCCGACAAAGGCGAAGGTCTGCGTGCCAACCATGGCATCGGCCTGGGCGGCCGTCACGGTGGTGACATCGGCGCTCAGCCCGTTCGTGCCCGCGTGAATAGTGCCGCCTGTCTGCGAGATCATGACGACCCCGCCGACAGTTACCGCCAGTTGGGCATCGCCGGTGAAGACGACATCGTCGAAGTCGTAGTTGCCGAGCGCCGGATCCAGCCCTATCGTATTGACAGTGTAGCCGCCGGTTGCGGCGGTGATGAAGGATTCCAGCCCATCGGCGGAATTGCCGTCGCCGAAGGTGAAGTTGGCGTTGGCCGACGTGGCCGTCGTGCCGCCTGACGACAATTCGACACCGACGCCGACATTGTCGATCTTGGAGCCCTGCAGGAAGGTGATCGTCTTGTTGCCGGTCGTCGACGACAGGTCGATGCCGCGCGAGGTCAGGTCGCCGGTGCCGGTAATGCTGGTCAGCCCGAAATCGGCTGTCGTTGACGAGCCGCTGAAGTCAATGCCCGTCTGGTTCAGCCCTTCGCCGAGCAACACCGTCGTCGTACCGAAACTGACGTCGTTGTTTGTGCCGCTGAAGTTGATGCCCGCGCTGCCATCGGCAGAACCGATGACAACGATGGTGGGGCCAGAGAATGTGACTGACCCGGTATTCCCCCCAATATCGATGCCGTTGAGGCCCGGCGCACCGATTTCCGCATAGCCGAAGCTGACGGCGCCGGTGTTGCCGTTGAGCGCGATGCCATTGCCAAGCACCTGGCTGATGAGCACGTCGCCGCTGAAGCCGACCGTTGCCGTGCTGCCGCTGATCGAGATGCCGTCGCCGGTGGTGCTGCCGATCGTCGTCGGGCCGGTAACGCTGACGCTGCCGCTGACGCCCGAAAGGCTGACGCCGGTTGTGCCGCCGACGTGGCCGATGTTGGAGAGCGTGACACCGAGCCCGATATTCGACGCCGTAAAGGCGGATGTGGTGTTGTTGTTGACGGTACCGCCGTCGATCGAAAGCGAGCCGGTGCCAGTTGACGTGGCCTGGACGCCGCTGCCGCCATTGCTGGTCGCGTTGAGCGTCTGGAAGCTGGTGATGGCATTGCTGTTGATCAGCAAGCCGTCGCCGGCATTATCCGACACCGTCGTCGTGCCGGTGAAATTGTAGGTGCCGTCGCCCTGGATCGACAGCCCAGCGCCGCCATTACCGGTCGAGCTCAGATTGCTGCCGGAAACGTCGTTGGCGCCATCGAACAGCACGCCATTGAGGGCGGTCCCCGACACGTTCATGCCGGTCAGCACGACGCCGGTAATGCCGCTGCCATGGATGCCGTTGGCGGTACCGCCGGAGATGTTGAAGTCCTGGAGCGAGTTATTGTTGGCCAGCGTGACGACGTCGCCGCTGCCCGAAGCGGTCAGCGTTGCGGCACCGGCCGCATCCGAGATGGTGCTGCCGTGATCGACGTTGTCGCCGGTCACATTGATCGGCAGGCCGCCGAGCGAGAAGGTGCGGCCGTTGCCGAAAGAGGCCAGGGTCTGCCCCGCTTCGAGCGTAAAGCCGTCGGTGTCGTCGATGACACCGCGATTGACCAGCACGAAAATCGCGGTGCCGTCGGTATTGTTGTCGGCGTCGGTGATCGAAGCCAGGTCCGAAAGCGAGGTA
Organism: Mesorhizobium sp. C372A; assembly: GCF_030323245.1. Classification (NCBI taxonomy): domain Bacteria; kingdom Pseudomonadati; phylum Pseudomonadota; class Alphaproteobacteria; order Hyphomicrobiales; family Phyllobacteriaceae; genus Mesorhizobium; species Mesorhizobium sp. C372A. The sequence goes on from NZ_CP100475.1 coordinate 2,466,264, forward strand.
CCGTCGCCTGTGCCGCCTGCGGCGACAAAGATCAGCTGCGTCTGGTCGAACAGTTGCGGCCCGTTGAACGTCGCCGTGCCGAATGCGTATTGGCCCGAACCGGAATTGAGGCCGCGTGCGTCGAGCGAGGCGAGGTTGCCGCCGATCGAGCCGCCACCGAAGGTGAATTGGGCGTTGGCGGTGTCGGCCGGCGAGCCGGCAATGCCGAGCCGCACGCCGGTGCCGACATTGGCGATGATGCCGCCATTGGTAATGATGATCGTGCCGCCGTTGGTCTGGACAAGGTCGATGCCGATGGACGTCGTGCCGCCGGTGCCGTTTATGTTCAGCGCCTGCGCCGTGAAATTGGTCTGGCTGTTCGAGAAGTCGAGGCCGATGCCGGAGCCGAGCCCGGAGATGATGATGTTGCCGGCGATGACGGACGCATTGAGGCCGGTAAACACCATGCCGTCGGTGCCGGGATCGGTGATGTCGATGTCGCCGAAGCGGATCGCGGCCGGCGAATCCGTGATCGCGATGCCCGGTCCGGTCGTGTTCGAGATCGTCGTCGCGCCGTTGACGGTGAAGCTGCCCGAAAGATTCTCGAGCACGACGCCCGATGCGCCGCCGGTCTGGGTGATCGAATCCAGCACGATATGGGCGGTGATCGGATCGATGAAGACACCGACGCCGTCGTCGCCGAGCGCCTTGTTGGCCGACACCTGGCCGCCGCTGATGGTGATCGAGCCGGCGACCCCGGTGCCCTTCACGGTAATGCCGGCATCGTTGTTGTCGAGCGCGTTGAGGGTGGCGAAAGTGTAGGTGCCGTGGCCGGTTATATCCAGGCCGTCGTCGCCATTGCCCTGCAGCAGCGTCGTGCCGGTGAAGTTATAGGTGCCGTCGCCTTCGATATGCAGTCCGTCGAGGCCGTTGCCGGTCGCGGTGAAGTTCGAGCCATTGACGCCGGTCGAGGTGCCGGTGAAGTCGGAGCCGTGGCCGCCGGTGCCGGTGACCGTGACGTTGGTCAGCGTGGCGCCGGCGATGTTGTTGCCGAAGATGCCGTCCTTGCCGCCGGTGATGGTGATACCGCTCAGCGTGTTGCCATTGGCGAGCGTCAGGACGTTGTTGGCGGGGTTGGTGCCCTGGATGGTGCCGTTGGAGCCGCCGAAATTGTAGGTGCCGATGCTGCCGTCGGCGAGCCGCGCCTGGACACCGCCGCCACCGCCGATAACGGTCTGTCCGTTGGCGAGCGTCACGCCGGCTGTCGTAATGTTGCCCTTGCCGCCCAGCGCGACGACGACGCCGTTAGCGCCGGCGCCGGCGACTGCATTGTCGAGCGTGGTCGGGTCGCCGATCGTGCCGAGGCCGAGGGCGTCGTTGTCACCATCGGCAAAGAAGAACTGGCCGAATGCCGTGTTGGTGGCGGCATTGATCGCCACCCGCGTCGACGTGCCGGTAACTTTGTCCTGGCTCTCGATGCGAACGCCGATGTCGCCACGCACGCGCTCGTTGACGCGTTTGCGCAGGCCGGGGCTGACCGGATAGACCGGCTCGGCGCCGTCATCGGCCGAAGACGAGCCCTTGTCGAAAGCGTTGAGCGGCACCGTCAGCCGGATGCTGCCGGCGAACTGGGTGTCATCGCGGTTGTCGTTGCGCACCTCGCCGGTGAAGGTCAGCGACGTGCCTTTGCCGATGACGTCGCCGATCGAATATTCCAGGCCGGCCTTGGCGCCGGTGATGCTGCCGTCGTCGCCGTCGGGATCGCCGAAATGGTAGGCGCCGACATCGAAACGCAGTGAATGGTTCTCGGGCAGGTTGAGCGGCACCTGAACGCCGACCTCGCCCTCGATGCCCCAGGCCGCGTAATCGCGGTGGGCGATGGCCGATATCTGCTCGATCAGCTGATGACCGACCAGCGACAGGCTCGACTCTTGCCCGGCCGTGCTGCGGTCGCCGCTGATCGGCAGATAGACGTTTACGTGCGCATCGTATTTTGAGGTGATGGCCTCGAGGCCGAGCGTCGAGGCGACGAACTGGTGACTGTCGTGGTTCTGGATGTTGAGATAGGCGTAGCCGCCGATCATCAGATCCGGATTGACGATGCGGCGAACGCCGAGGCCGACGTCCTGGCCGAAGCCGTCGTCGAAATCGTATTTCGAGCGCACATCGAGAAAGAGAACGGATTCGAGGTTCTGCTTCAGCGGCAGGAAACCCTCGATCGCCGTCTTGCCGCCATTGTTGTTGGCGCCGATGATGACGCGGACCTGCGGCTGCCACAGTCCGGTGTCGCCGGCATGGGCGGCTATGCCGGAAAGGGCAAGTGCCAGAGTGGACAGCGCAGTCGTCTTCCAGAGATGCCTGGAAAAACCTGACCGGCGATACTTGCTATTCGCCCGGAAGCTTCTTCCGTGCGTCGCCATGTCATTGATCTGCCGAGTTTTCTCGGTCGTCTCCATCCCTTGCGAACCCCGACGAGTACACGCTCCGTCGCTAATACTATCCGAATCCCAGTGTATAGCGAGCATGATTGTTTGCTTTACACGTACAAGATTTCAAAGTTGTTTATTGTGACAATTCAGCAACAGTAATTTAGCCCGAGCTCATGTACCGTATTGGCTTCCCCGCCAGGCTCGGCTGTTGTATCAACGCGCTCGGCGAAACCCTGACACGACGAGGATCGGATGGCTTCATTGCTGAGAACCGTTTGTGGCCGGGCCGCCTGGGTCGGCGCGCTATGGCTGGTCGTGACGGCAGGGTCGGCGCTTGCCGAAGAGCCGAAGTCAACCACATCTGCCGAGACCAAGCCTGCAGAAGGCAATCCGTGGGCGCTAAACTGCGCCAGCGGATCGGCCGGCATCGAGCTTCAATGCCAGGTCTCCCAAAACCTTACCGAGGCCAAGACGGGGCAGCGCGTTCTTACCGTTACGGTTCGCCGCGACAACGGCAATGGCAGCCTCGCCATGCTGCTGGCCTTGCCGCACGGGCTGTTCCTGCCTTCCGGCGCCTCGTACCAGATCGACCAGGGGCAGAAGACGACCATTGCCATCCAGACCAGCGACCAGAACGGCGCCTATGCCGCGACCCCTTTGTCGGCGGACCTCGTCAAGGCGATGAAATCGGGAACCAACCTGAACATCGGCATGGAGTCGGTGACGCGCAAGCCGGTGACCATTCCGGTCTCGCTTGCCGGATTCACTGCCGCGATCGACAAGCTTCAAGCGTTGAAATAGCCGGCCTATCTCGGCAGATGCGTAAGCATCAGCTTACGTTTTGGACTGGCCGGACTCACACGTGCTTGCGGCCGCCTGTCTCGCGGAACCAGCTGTCGGGGTAAGGATACCACCAGTCCTGGATCGCCGGTCTGTGGTCGATGATGACCATCTTGGAGCGTCGGAAGGCGTCGAGTCCCTGGCGTCCCAGCTCGCGGCCAAGGCCTGATGCCTTCCAGCCGCCGAAGGGCAAGGCGTCATTGTCGATCAGCGGGTTGTTGACCCAGACCATGCCGGCCTCGAGCCGCTCGGCCGCCTCATGCGCCTCGGCGAGGTCGGTGGTGAACACCGAGGCGCCGAGGCCGAACGGGCTGTCATTGGCAAGCCGGATCGCCTCGTCGAAATCCTTGACGCGGCAGATCGCGGCGACCGGTCCGAAACACTCTTCGCGCACGATCGCCATATCGGGGGTGACGCCGGTCAGGATCGTTGGCTCGTAGAACCAGCCAGTGTTGTGCGCCGGCGGAATGCGCCCGCCGGCAACGGCTATAGCGCCGTTGCTGACAGCATCATCGACCAGCCGCATCACTTTCGCCCGGGCGGCTTCGCTGACCAGCGGGCCGATCTCGGTCTTGTCCATGCCATTGCCGATGCGCAGCGCCCGCGTCTTCTCGGCGAACAGCTCGACGAAGCGATCGTGAACCGAGTCGACGACAAAGAAGCGTTCGGCCGAGGTGCAGACCTGGCCGGTCAGGTGGAAGGCGGCGGTGACGCTGCCGGCTGCCGCCACGTCGAGCGGCGCGTGCTCGCTGATGATCAGCGGATCGCTGCCGCCGGCTTCGATGACGCAAGGCTTCATGCGCTCGGCGCAGGCGACTGCCACGGCTTTGCCGGCGGCGACCGAGCCGGTGAAGGCGACAGCGTGGGTGCGCTCGGAGGCGATCAGCGCCTGCGCGGTGGCGGCCGTGCCGGGCAGGCAGGAGACCAGCCCTTCGGGCAGCGAGCGGAACACGGTCATGTAATCGAGTGTCGACAGCGTCGTGGCTTCGGCCGGCTTGATGATGCAGCCATTGCCGGCGGCAAGCGAGGCCGCAACGGTCCAGCACATCAGCAGGATCGGGAAGTTGTAAGGCATGATGTGCACGGAGACGCCATACGGCTCGTAGCGCGCATACTGGAACGACCCGGCCTGCGTCGTACCGGCGATCTTGCCGGCGTCGTCGCGCGCCATCTCGGCATAGTAGCGGAAGATCGGCGCGCAATTGGCGATCTCGCCGATCGCTTCGGGATAAGGCTTGCCCATCTCGCGCACCATCAGCTCGGCGCAGCGCGTGAAGTCCGCCGCCTCGATGGCGTTGGCGACCGCATGCAGATGCTTTGCCCGGCTCTTGGCATCGAGCTGCTTCCAGGCGGCTTGTGCCGTGGTTGCGGCGGTGAGCACGGCGTCGATCTCGCCGTCGCTGGCCGCGGCGATCGAGCCGACGGTCTCCAGCGTCGCCGGATCGATCACCGGTTTTGCCGTGCCGGTCATCGGCCGGTAGTCCGGATTGACGAAGAAAGCCGGCCGGTCAGCGGAGAATTGCATGGTCGTCCTTTCAGGTCCGCTCAGCGGATCATGTAGACCTTCTTGATGGTCTCATGGACGGTGCAGACGCCTTTCCAATTCTGAGGAAAGAACGCCGCCGTGTCCGGCTCGATCTGAATGACCTCGCCCGATTCGTGCACATAGGTGCAGCGGCCCTCGAGGAAGTGGCAGAACTCGTCGCGGGTGACATGGCAGTGCCATTTGCCGGGGGTGCAGACCCACAGGCCGCATTCCGAACGGCCCTCCGGCCCCTTGTAGAGCAGCTTGCCCGAGGTGTGGGACACGCCCTCGATCATGGTCGGGATGACGCCCCAGTCGACGAGGTCGGTGATGGCAAGCGGGGATTGCATGATGGGCGTGGTCATGGCGATTTCCTTTAAAAAAGTGCTCAGCGGCACATGAAGGCCTTGGTCAGTGTTTGCGTGATGGTGGAGGTGCCGGCCCAGCCGGCGGGGAAGAACACCAGCATGCCGGCCTCGACCGGGATCTCTTCGCCATTCTCGCGGACATAGGTCCCGCGGCCCGACAGGAAATGGCAGAACTCGTCGGCGGCAAAGGTAACCTTGCGGCTGCCTGGCGTGCACGACCACAGGCCGCATTCGCTTGAGCCGTCCGGGTTCTGCGAGAGGATCCTGCCGAGGCGCGCGGCGAGCCGGCAAGCGTGTTGCTGCCCCCGCCCCAGTCCTCCAGTTTCACGGTCGAGGCCTTTGGCCAGTGCGGTGTCGGCATATTGGGAAGCTCCGTTGCTGTTCAAGCCAGCATGTAGACGTTGCGCATGGTCTCATGCACGGTGCATTCGCCTGTCCAGCCGGCAGGGAACATGACCACGGTCCCGGCTGCGACTTCTACCACCTCCCCGGCATCTGACCGGTACGTCGCGCGGCCGGCGACGAAATGGCACAATTCGTCGCGCGGAATCGAGAGCCGCCAGCGGCCGGGCGTGCACACCCAGATGCCGGATTCCGGCTGGTTGTTGGGCCCCTTGTGCACCAGCCTGCCGGTCGAGTGTGAAGCGCCATCTAACGCATCCGGCTGGGCACCCCAGTCGACGAGATCGGTGCGGGTGGAGGCCTGGTGGAGGTGCGGCGCGGAGGAGGTCATGGGCGCGCTCCACGGTCATGATGCTCAGCCGCGGTGCGTTGCCGCTCTACAAGGCCCCCCTCTGTCCTGCCGGACATCTCCCCCTCCAGGGGGGAGATCGGCAGCTTCGATGACGGCGCATTTCTTGTGAGCTCTGCGATTGGGGAAAGCATTGGTGACAGCCGATCTCCCCCCTTGAGGGGGAGATGGCCGGCAGGCCAGAGGGGGGTGCCAGGGCTCGGCATCTTAAACATCGCACTCACAGCAGCGCCTCCAGCAGCCCGGCTGCCTTCTCAGGCCCGTTCTGGGCCTGCATCTGCGCCGAGGTCTTCGCCAGCCTGATCTTCATCTTGGGGTCAGTCAGGCAGGCTTCGATCCTGCTGATCAGCTGGGCGTCGCTCCAGTCGTAGCGCGGCATGCCGAAGCCGTGGCCGGTTTCCTGGACGCGGGTGGCGTTGTCGTGGCCGTCCCAGACATAGGGCATGATGATGGCCGGCTTGCCGAAATAGAGGCACTCTGTGAACGAGTTGTTGCCGCCATGGTGGATTACGGCATCGACCTGCGGGATGACTGAAGGCTGCGGAAACCAGCTCTCGACGATGACGTTGTCCGGCACATCCGTGTACAGGTCCTTGTAGCCGCCGACATTGACCAGCGCGCGGTAACGGGTCTTTCCCAGTGTTGCGATTATGCGCTTCAACAAATCGACATCGCCGGCGCCGAGGCTGCCGAAGGAGACATAGAGCAGCGGCCCGTCATTGTTCTCGGCGAAGGTCGGCACGGCGTATGGCTTTTCCTGCCGCACGCAGCCTTCGAGATACTGGAATTTCGTCGTATCAAGCGGATGGCGGCGTTTAAACTTTGCCGCTTCGGGATAGAGCAGCAGATTGAGATAGGGCGAGGTCTCGAAGAACTGACCGACCGGGTATGGCGCTTCATTGTTTGCGGTGAGGAAGGCGTTGAAGTCGTCGTGGATGGGCTTGATCACCGCATTGAAATGATCGCGATAGCGCTGGTGGCCCACATGGTCGTTCTCGCCGCAACCGGAGAGATGCGGCGGGATGTCCTCATCCTCGATCTCGTTTTCCGAGCAGGAGATGACGCGCACCCAAGGCTTGCCGAACTGTTTGATGGCCGGAAACAGGATGACATTGTCGACGCAAATGACATCAGGCTTGATGGCGGCTAGGACTCGCGGCAAATCCTTCTGCGCCCATTTGGCGCTGTCGACGATCGCGGTCCAGCAATCCTTCACGTAATTGTCGACCTGATCGTAGGGCGATTTGCGGAAGTTCGGGATGTGGCCGTTGATGAAGTCTTCCCAGAATTTCGCCATCTGCTCGGGCGGCATCGGCTCCGACAGGTTCACCGGATGCGCTTCGAAGCCGTAACCCTTGTAGACATCGACAAAGCCGGGGTCGGACAGGAACACTGCCTTATGGCCGCGCGCCTCGACGGCTTGCGCGATGCCGACCGAATTGAGCGCCGGGCCGTAGGCCGCTTCGGGAAAAAACGCGATCGTCTTCTGCGCCATCAAGCTCTCCTATTCCTGAAAAATTCTGACATCGGCGGCGTCCCAGCCGAGTTCGACCTGATCGCCCGACGAGACCGGCCGGCGGTCGGCGGCATCGGCGGTGACGCGCACCAGAAATGGTTTTGGCGACAGAGGCGTGCGGACATGCAGCTGCAGGTCGAGCCCGTGATAGGCCAGCGCCTCAACCGTGCCGGCGATGCGGTTGGCGGTCTCGGCTGACGGGAACAGCCGGATGCGCTCGGGTCGCACCGAAGCGACAGCGGAAGCGCCGGGTGTGAGCTTGGCGGGAACCTTGCCGGTGATGCGCGCGCCGTTCGCGGCGATCACGCCATCCGCAGACATCTTGCCCGGTACGAAATTCATCACGCCGATGAAGTCGGCGACGAAACGGTCGGTGGGATGCTCGTAGATCACGTGCGGCGTGTCGCATTGCAGCAGCTGGCCGTCCTTGAGCACCGCCATGCGGTCGGCCATGACGAGTGACTCTTCCTGGTCGTGGGTGACGATGACGAAGGTGATGCCGACTTCGTGCTGCAGGCGCTTCAGCTCCATCTGCATGGCGCCGCGCAGTTTCTTGTCCAGCGCGCCCAGCGGTTCGTCGAGCAGCAGCAACCGAGGCCGTTTGACCAGCGCGCGGGCGAGAGCGACGCGCTGCTTCTGGCCACCCGACAATTGCTCAGGCTTACGGTCGGCGAAGGGGACAAGCTCGGTGGTGGCCAGAATGGCCTCGACGCGGGAACGGATTTCAGCTTTCGGCAAGCGCTCCATCTCCAGCCCGTAGGAGACATTGGCGCGCACGCTCATATGCGGGAACAGCGCGTAGGACTGGAACATCAGATTGACCGGCCGCTTGTTGGGCGGGGTCCGGGCGATGTCTTTGCCATCGAGCAGTATGCGGCCGTCGGTTGGCGTCTCGAAGCCGGCCAGCATGCGCAGCAGCGTGGTCTTGCCGCAGCCGGAGGGTCCAAGCAGCGCGAAGAACTCGTTTTCGCGGATGTCGAGCGAGATGCCGTCGACGGCGGTGACCCGGCCGAACTTCTTCGAAACGTTATCAATTGCCAGCAGCGTGCGCGGTTCGCTCATTGGCCGATGATCCCACGGTTGAGCCGCTGCGACAGGGTCAGCGCGGTGATGGATACCGCCATGACGATGGTCGCCAGCGCGTTGATCTCCGGCGTGATGCCGAAGCGGATCATGGCGTAGATCTGCATAGGCAGCGTCGTCGAGGCGCGGCCGGCACCGGCGGTGAAGAAGGCGATGATGAACTCGTCGACCGAGAGCGTGAAGGCAAGCAGAGCGCCGGCAATCACTGCCGGCGCGATGACCGGCAATGTCACACGCCGGAAGGTGGTCAGAGCCGAGGCGCCGAGGTCGGCGGAGGCCTCGACGATCGACCAGTCGAAACTCTTTAGCCTTGCGCGCACCACCGAGCAGACGAAGGCGAGGTTGAAGACGACATGGGCGAGGATGATGGTGTGCAGGCCCATGGTCACGTTTAGCATGGAGAAGAACGACAGCAGAGCGATCGCCAGGACGATGTCGGGGATGATCATCGGTGCGAAGATCAGCGCCTCGAGACCCCTGCCGTATTGCCGGCGCATCTCGATGCCGATGGCCAGCAGCGTGCCGAGCAGCGTGGCGATGGCCGTGGAGACCAACGCCACGATCAGCGTGTTGAGCGCAGCGGAAAGGATGGCGGAATTGCCGGCCAGCGAGGCATACCATTTCAGCGAAAAGCCCGACCATGCCGTCGGCAATCCGCCTTCGTTGAAGGACAGCGCCACCAGCACGGCGATCGGGATGTAGAGGAAGGCGAAGACGAGGGTGAGGATCGTCCGCATGCCGATCGTACGGGTGAAGGAATGGGTCATCGCCGGCCTCCGACAATTGGAACGCAAGCGAACGACCAGAGTCCTTCTTCCCGTTCACGGGGAGAAGATGCCGGCAGGCAGATGAGGGGCAGCGCTGAGCGTCGCAAAGGTTGACGCCGCCCCTCATCCGCCCCTTCGGGGCACCTTCTCCCGGTGAACGGGGAGAAGGCAAGAATTGCGCAGCGCTCAGCCATCGGCGTCGCCCCTTGCCTCAGTCGCACGCCCCGCGGCGCGGTCGGCGGCGAGCGCCTGCGCCATCAGCACCAGAAGCATGATGGCGATCAGCGCCATGGCGAGCGCTGCGCCGAACGGCCAGTCATTAGCAGTCAGGAACTGGTCGTAGACCAGGTTGCCGATCATCTGGAAGCGGCCGCCACCGAGCAGCGCCGGGGTGACAAAATTGCCGATCGACAGCACGAAGACGAAGACAGCACCCGCAGCGATGCCGGGCACAGTCAGCGGCAGGATGACACGTCGGAAGGTGGTGGCAGCGGAGGCGCCGAGATCGCGCGATGCCTCGGCCAGTTCCGGGTTGAGGCGCGACAGCGGCGCGTAGCAGGCGAGGATGACGAAGGGCAGATAGTTGTAGACGAGGCCTGCGATGACCGCGCCTTCGGTATAGAGCATCGAGGGCGACTCGCCGGTGTAGCCGAACCAGCGCAAGAGCTGGGTGATCAGCCCTTCGCGGTTCAGCAGCACGATCCAGGCATAGGTGCGGATCAGGTAATTGGACCAGAACGGCAGCACGGCGAAGAACAGGAACACCGGCTGCCACCGGCGTGGTGCGGCGGCAATTGCATAGGCCGCGGCATAGCCGATCACGACTGCGATGAGCGTCGCGGTACCGGCGGTACGTGCTGAGTTGAGGAAGATGCCGGCATAGAGTGGGTCGAAGACCAGCCCGAAATTCTCCAGCGTGAAGGTGTAGTCGATGCCGCCATAGATGCCGCGCCGGAAGAAGGCGAGCGCCAGCACCAGCGCGCATGGCACCACCATCAGCGCGGTCAGCCAGACCAGCGCCGGGGCCATCAGCAGAGAGGAACGGGAGGTCCGCGTCACGCCGCACCCCCCTCTGCCCTGCCGGGCATCTCCCCCTCAAGGGGGGAGATTAGCAGTTCCAACCTCTCGCTTGCTTTCAAACATCGAAGATCGGCGAAAGCGACGCCACAGCCGATCTCCCCCCTTGAGGGGGAGATGACCGGCAGGCCAGAGGGGGGCGTGAAGGAACGCAAGCTTGCTTCCAGCAATCGAAGTGGCAGGCCGCTTACTGCGCGGCCTTGATCTCGCTGACGATCTTGGAATAGTCGCGCTGGGCTTCGCCGACGTCACGCAACTGCTCGAACTTGACGAGATCGGCCACCGGCATCGCCATGTTGGGGAATTTGGCCAGGAAGTCGGCCGGCAGGCTTTCCATCGCCGGCTTGTTCGGCACCTTGTAGTCGATGTTCTGCGCCGCCCAGGCGTGGTTCTTGGCGTCGAGCATGAAGTTGATGAACTTGAAGGCGTCGTCCTTGTGCTCGGACGCCTTCATCACCACCATCGTGTCGACCCACAGGTCCGAACCTTCTTTAGGGATGACGTATTTGATCTCCGGCTTGTCGGCGATGCCGTAATTGCACCAGCCGTCCCAGGCCTGCACCATCAGCGCCTCGCCGGAAACCAGCTTGGAATAGAAGGTGGTGTCGTCATAGGCGAGCAGGGTCTTCTTGGCGGAGATCAAGAGGTCCTTGACCTCGGCCATCTTGGCCGGGTCGGTCTCGTTGACCGAATAGCCCTTGTCGAGCTGCCCGGCGGCCAGCAGCCAGCGATCGGTCGCCAGCATGGTGGTCTTGCCCTTCATCTCGTCGGAAGGGGCGAGCAGGTCGCTCCAGCTCGTGGGCGCCGTCTTGACAAGGTCAGAGCGGTAGCAGAGGCCCGTCGTGCCCCAGGTGTAGGGCACGGAGAAAGCGTTGCCGGCATCGTGCGGCAGCTTGGTCGCTTCGGGATAGAGGTTGGCGAGGTTGGGGATCTTGGCATGGTCGATCGGCTCGGTCAGGCCAAGTTTGTTTAATACTTCGGCGAAGGGCGAGGAGACGAAGACCACGTCATAGCCCTTGCCGCCGGCGGCAATCAGCTTGCCCATGATCTCTTCATTGGTGGCGTGCACCACCACTTCGCCGGCAACGCCGGAGGCGGTCTTGAAAGCGGCCATGGCGTCGGGTGCCATGTACCCATCCCAGTTCGAAATAACGAGGTCGGCTGCGGCAGCCGGCACCGAGAGCGTCAGGGCGAGACCGAGAGCGATTGAGGATGTATTGAGCGCACGGCGCCGCAGGCTGGTAGCGGTCATGGCAGTCTCCCATTCGGTTTGCTCGTCGAAATCATTTGCCGGACCAAGGCCGGCGACGCGCGCGCCTGCCTCGATCCTGTTCCCTCGGTCTTTTCTCGCCGATTGTACCGACAGTACTATTGCAGAAAAAAGTACGTCAATCCATAATCTGTCAACCGACGGAGGAATTTGGCCGATTGTCCCTGTTCCGGCGATCAGCCAGACCAATGCGCCACATTCGCATTCGAGAAAAGTCATGCAAGCCGTAGCCAGACGACCTCGCACCAACCATCTCGATCTGGCGCAACGCATCCTGGATGTGGCGCGGCAGCGTGGCTTCGAGCCTGGCGCCCGCCTGCCCGAACAGCAGATCGCCTCGCTGTGCAATGTCTCGCGCACGCCCGTACGCGCGGCACTCGGCCTGCTCGCGGAACGGGGCGTGGTGCGCTGGGAGGCCGACAGCGGTTATCATCTGACGGTCGACCTCGCCGCCCAGCCCGCCATTGCCGCCGAACTACCCAGTGCGGAGGAAGACGAGCTCGCCGAAGCCATCCTGCGCGACCGCTCGGCGCGACGGTTGGACCAGACGGTGACCATCGCGGGGCTGATGCGACGCTACGACGCTGATCGCAAGACGGTACTAAAAGCACTTAACAAACTGACCGACGAGAATCTTCTGGATCGTGCGCCTGGGCAATCCTGGTTGTTTCGCCGCGCGCCGGACGATCCGGAGGCGCAAGGCGAAAGCTACGAGTTCCGCCTGGTGCTGGAGCCGGCGGCCATCCTGACGCCAGGCTTTCGGCTGGACGGGGCGCGGGCAGCAATGTTGCGGCAAGGCATGGAAGCGCTTGCAGCGCTGCCGGACGAGACATTCGACACGCGCGAGTTCCAGCGGCTGGACATGGATTTTCATGGCATGATCGCCGAGGGCTGCGCCAACCGTTTTGTGTCGGATGCATTGGCCGATCATCTCCGCCTGCGCCGGCTGCCGGGCATCTATTCCGGCGTCAACGTGTTTCGGCTGCGGCAATCGTTGCGCGAACACTCGGGCATACTCGACTATCTTGAAAGCCGGCAGTATGAGGTGGCTGCCGATCTGCTTCGCATCCACCTGCGGCTCTCCCGCAGCCAGCGACCGCAAGCAGCCAGCCGCGGAGCTCCCGCACTGTTCGGCATGATCAGCCGGCCGGATTGAAGAGGAATAATTGACGCGTAAAGCCAGCCCGACCATCGCGCTGTTTCCCGAAGCCAGTTTCGGCGCCGCGTTGAATTGCGTCGGTATCGCACAGGCATTGCGCGCACGGGGCGCTCGCCCCGTCTTCATCTGCCATGCCGGCTTCTCCGGCGTCTTTACCGACTATGGCTTCCAGGAATACCATCTGCCGACGGATGAGCCGCTGAGCGACAGCGACCGCCAGAGCTATTGGCAGGCCTTCGTGCGCCGGCACCTGCCGCATTTCCGGCTGAGCCCGATCGACCAGCTCGAGACCTATGTCGCGCCGACCTGGCAAGCGATCGTCGACACCGCCGTCAACGCCGAGGCGCCGCTGCGCCAATTGCTGGCGCGGCTGAAGCCGGACGCGGTGGTGCTCGACAACGTCATCATGTTCCCGGCGATCGCCGCCGCCGGCTGCCCGTGGGTGCGCGTCGTCTCCTGTGCCGAGACGGAACTGCCGGATGCCGAGGTGCCGCCCTATCTCTCGGGGATGGGTGCCGACGACCCGCAACGTGCGGCGTTCGAAGCGCGCTATCTCGCGGCCTCCGCACCCGCGCATGAGCGCTTCAACCGTTTTCGTGCGGATGCCGGCTTGGCGCCGTTGCCCAAGGGCCTGTTCCTCGAGACATCACCCGACCTCAATCTGCTGCTGACGCCAGCGATCGTACGGCGTGAGCGGGCCGAGCCGCTCGACCCCAAACGCTTTGTCTATCTCGAAGGCTGCGTGCGTTCGGAAGGGCCATTCGAGGTGCCGGTGTTTCCGCGCAATGGCGGCCCGCTGGTCTATGTCAGCTTCGGCAGCCTCGGCGCGATGGATGTCGGGCTGATCGAGCGCATGCTCGCCGTCTTCGACAGGCTGCCGGCGCGCTTCATCGTCAATGCCGGCGGCCTGCGCGACGCCTATCGCGCGGTGCCGGACAATGTCTATCTCGACGCCTGGTTTCCGCAGCCTTCGGTGGTGGCGAAGTCGGACCTGTTCATCCACCATGGCGGCAACAACAGCTTTTGCGAGGCGCTGCGCTTCGGCGTGCCGTCGCTGATCATGCCCTATTGCTGGGACGGTCACGACAATGCGCAACGCGCGGGAGAGACGGGCGTGGGCGACCATATCGGCCGCGACGCCTGGACCGAAGGGGGATTGGAGAGAGCCATTCTCGGCCTGCTGGCCGACGATGCGATGCGCGCCCGCCTCAGGGACAATGCTGCCAAGATGGCGCTGACCCCTGGAACGGATGTGGCCGCGCAAGCCATACTCTCTCTCATAGGTACGTGAACCAAAATGCAGGACAAAAATACCAACACCGCTCTCTTCACCGGCAACGATCCCAAGGCCTGGCTCGCCCAGCACGGCATCACGGAGGTCGAGTGCCTGGTGCCCGACATGAATGGCGTGCTGCGCGGCAAGGCGCTGCCGACAGCAAAATTCCTCAAGGCGCTGGAAGACCGCGCACTCTACCTGCCGAGCAGCGCTTTCCTGGTCAGCATCGATGGCCGCTACTCCGGTTCGATCGACGAAGGCTTTGCCTATCAAGACCCGGATATGCGCATGGTGCCTGATATGTCGACGCTGTGCCTGGCGCCGGGCGGTGGCCCTGGCAAAGCCTATGTCTTCGCCGACGCCTTCCACATGGAAGGCAAGCCCTGGATGGCCTCGCCACGACATGTGCTGCGCGCCGTGCTCGATCTCTACCGGAAGCGCGGTTGGCGCGCGGTGGTGGCGCCGGAAGTCGAATTCTATCTGACCGCGCCCAATCCGAATCCCGACCAGCCGCTGACAGCACCGGTCGGCGCCAATGGCCGCGCCGAGGGTTCGCAGCATCCCTATGACATGGTGGCGCTGGAAGAATTCGAGCCGGTGATAAGGCGCGTCTATGACTATGCCGCGGCCGCCGGTCTGCCGCTCGACACGCTGATCCATGAATCCGGCACCGCGCAGCTGGAGATCAATCTGCTGCATGGCGACGCGGTGCCGCTGGCCGACCAGGTGCTGCTGTTCAAGCGGCTGACGCGCCAGGCGGCGCAGCAGAGCGGCATGCACGCCACCTTCATGGCCAAGCCGATCGCGGCGCAGGCGGGAAGCTCGATGCACCTGCACATGTCCGTCGTCGATGAGAAGACGGGCGCCGCGCTGTTTGCCGACAGAGATGATGCAGACACCGAAATGTTCGGCCATTTCATCGGCGGCCTGCAGAGATATGTGCCCGAGATCATGCCGCTGTTCGCACCCAACGTGAACTCGTTCCGCCGCATCCGGCCGAACCACAGCGCACCGGCCAACATCGAATGGTCGCATGACAACCGCTCTTGCGGCCTGCGCGTGCCGGCAGGTGGCCGCGCCGCCCGGCGGGTAGAGAACCGCTTGCCGGGAGCGGATTGCAATCCCTATCTGGCGATCGCCGGTTCGCTGCTTGCCGGCTATCTCGGCGTCGAGCAGAAGCTGGCGCGCTCGGCTGAGGCCTCGGGCAATGCCTACAAGATCAAAAGCACGCTGCCGAAAACGATGGAGGAGGCGCTTGATCGTTTCATTGCTTGCGAGCCGGTGCGGGCATTGCTCGGCGAGGATTTTTTCCAGACCTATCTGCGCGTCAAGAGCGTCGAACTCGACCTGTTCCAAAGCGTGGTGACGAGTTGGGAACGCGACCATTTGCTGCTGAAGGTGTGATCATGGCCTCCGGCTCAACGGGTTTCAATTCGGGCCTCGATATCGGCAAATCCTACTATGTCGCCACCGCCAATCCGGCGCCGGACCATCCGGCGCTGGTGGGAGATGTCGGCGCCGATCTGGTGGTGGTCGGCGGCGGCTGCACCGGCCTGTCGGCCGCCCTTCATGCCGCCGAGCGCGGCCTGAAGGTGGTGCTGCTCGAAGGCGGCAAGATCGGCTGGGGCGCGTCGGGCCGCAATGGCGGCCAGATGATCCCCGGCCTGCGCAAAGGCGCCAAGGGGTTGGTCAAGCTTTACGGCCCCGAGCGGGCGAAGGCGCTGTTCGACCTCGCCTTCGAGGCGCGGGGCCTGGTGCTCGACATCATCGAGCGCCACGCCATCGACTGCGATCTGCGGCTGACCGGCCATCTCGTCGGTGCCGTTAATGGCTCCGACCTCAGGGATCTCGAAGACGAGGCCAAATGCCTTGAAAGCGTGATGAAGTTCCGCGACGTCGAGATCCTGTCGGCGGCGCAGGCACGCGGCAAGGTCGACACGCCCTATCATGGCGCGATGTATGAGCCGCTTGGCGGCCATATGCATCCGCTGAACTACACGCTCGGCCTTGCCCATGCCGCCGTGGCGGCCGGTGTCGTCATCCATGAAAATTCCGTAGCGGTAAAGCTGGAGCGCGAGCCTTCGATCCGGGTCTCGACGGCGCAGGGGTCGGTAAGGGCCAAACATGTCGTGCTGGCCGGCGACGCGCTGCTGCATGGGCTGGAGCCGCGCGTCAACAGCCGCATCATGCCGGTAGGCAACTATATCGTCGCCACCGAGCCGCTGGAGGGCAAGCGCAATGTGATCCCGGCCAATGTGGCGGTGTCCGATACACGCTTCGTCGTCAACTACTACCGCATGTCGGCGGACGGTCGGCTGCTGTTCGGCGGCGGCGAGCGCTACACGCCATCGCCGCCGGCCGACATCGCCGGCTTCGTGCGGCCGCACATGGAGGCCACCTTCCCGCAACTGAAGGGCTGCCGCATCGATCATGCCTGGGGCGGTCTGGTGTCGGTGACCACGTCGCGGCTGCCGCATGTCGGGCACTATGGCGAGGTCTATTTCGCGCATGGCTATTCCGGCAAGGGCGTCATCCTGTCGACGCTGTCGGGCAAGCTCTTGGCCGAAGCGATTACGGGCGACGCCTCGCGGCTGGACCTGTTCTCGACGCTGACGCCGATGCCGTTCCCGGGCGGTACGGCGCTGCGGGGTCCGCTCTATGTGCTGGGGATGTTGTGGTACGCCATGCGCGACCGCATCAAGCATTGAGGTTACTACCGGCGGGTGGATCATCGGAGGATTGCATGCGTGATTTTCAACTCCCCGGCCGCTCGCCGGTTCGCGCGACAGAAGCGATGGCGGCGACATCGCATCCGTTGGCGACGCTGGCGGCTATCGACATGCTGCGCTCCGGCGGCAACGCCATGGATGCCGCCGTCTGTGCGGCGGCAGTGCAAGGGGTGGTCGAGCCGCAATCGACCGGCATCGGTGGCGACTGTTTTGTGCTCTACTCCCCCAAAGGCGAGGGCGAGGTGCTGGCCTTCAACGGCTCGGGGCGGTCGCCTGCTGCTGCAAATGCCGATTGGTATCTGGAGCGGGGCCATAGCGAACTGCCTGGAACCGGACCGCATGCCGTCACCATACCAGGCGCCATCGATGCATGGTGCCGGCTACTCGAGGACCACGGAAAAAAGGGCATCGACGCCGTGCTGGCGCCAGCCATTCGCTATGCCGAACAGGGTTATGTCGTGCATGATCGCGTCGCCTTCGACTGGGCCGACGAGGTCGCCCTGCTCTCAGCCGATGAACATGCCGCGCGCATCTTCCTGCCCGAGGCAAGGGCGCCGCTAGCTGGCGATGTGCACCGGCAACCGCAACTCGCGAAAACCCTGCGCACCGTGGCAAGCCAAGGCCGCGCCGGTTTCTACGAAGGTGAGGTCGCGAACGATCTGGTGGAACGTCTTCGCGCACTGGGCGGGCTGCATGCATTGGAGGATTTCGCCGAGACCCAAGGCGACTACGTCACGTCGGTGAATACGTCCTATCGCGGCTACGATATCCATCAGATGCCACCGAACAATCAGGGCATGACGGCGCTGATCATGCTGAATGTGCTTTCGGGCTTCAGCCTTGGTTCGTTGGAGCCGAACAGTGCCCAGCGGCTGCATCTCGAGATCGAAGCCGGCCGGCTTGCCTACCAGGACCGCGATACTTTCATCGGCGACCAGGATTTCGTCCAGGTCCCCGTCGAACAACTGCTGTCGGCAGCCTATGCGGAGCGGCTGCGCGCCGCCATCGATCCGGCCCTCGCCATGACGCATCTGCCGCGGCTTGAGCTGCCGCGCAGCGACACCGTCTATATCTCCGTGGTCGACCGCGACCGCAATGCAGTCAGCTTCATCAACTCGACCTTCGGTTCCTTCGGCAGCGGCGTCGTCGGTCCCAAGACAGGCGTCGTGCTGCAGAATCGCGGCAGCAGTTTTCGCCTCACGGAAGGCCATCCAAATCATATCGCGCCGCGAAAGCGACCGATGCACACCATCATGCCTGGCATGGCGACGCGAGGGGGTAAGGTGGTGATGCCGTTCGGGGTGATGGGCGGCGGCTACCAGCCGTTCGGCCATGTCCATCTGTTGACCAACATGATCGATTTCGGGATGGACCCGCAGCAGGCACTGGATGCGCCACGGGTGTTCTACAAGGACAATGCCGTGCTGGCCGAGCGCGGGATTCCGGCTGAGGCGATCGCCGGCCTGCGTCAGCGCGGCCATCAGGTTTCGATCGCCGAGGAGCCGCATGGCGGCGGCCAGCTGGTGCTGATCGATTGGGAAAAGGGCACGCTCACCGGTGCCTCCGATCCGCGCAAGGACGGTTGTGCGCTGGGCTACTGATCTGCGTTACTGGAATGCGCATTCAGAACCAGATCAGCCAGACAAGCTGCAGGATTACCAGTGCAATGGCGTCCCAGAAGATGAGTTCCCCCATCGAGAACCAGCGCCGCGACCGGTTGAAGCTGTAGAACAGCCGCCAGACAAGTGCCGCGGCGGCGAGCGGCACCAAAGCGAGTAGCGAGCTCACGGCAGCCGCGCTCCCGAAACCGCATCGAACGTGTGCAGCGCCGCCGGCGGAAAGCGTAGATAAAGCGGCTGGCCGGGATCGAAAGCGCGATCGACATTCACTGTCCTGACGATCAGCGCATTCGCCTCGCTCTTGGCGAAGATCAGCACGTCCGGCTCGACCGGTTCGACGACGTCGACGGCAAACAGGATGGCATCGCCGGCAGTCGCGTCGACAAGCTGGATCTGCTCGGGGCGAATGCCGAGCACGATGGGACCATCAAGCTTTCCCGGAAGCGGGCAAGTGAAACCGCTGGCGTGGAAGACGCCGGCGCGGACATCGCCATCGAACGTGTTCATCGCTGGACGGCCGATGAATTCGGCGATGAAGCGATTGGCAGGCCGCCGATAGATCTCGCGCGGGTCGTCGTACTGGATCAGTGCGCCTTCGCGCAATACCGCGACCCTGGTCGCCAGCGTCATCGCCTCTTCCTGGTCGTGGGTGACGAAGACGAAGGTCTTTTTCAGCTCGCGATGCAGACGCTTCAGCTCGGTGCGCATGTGGAGCCGCAACAAGGCGTCGAGATTGGACAGCGGCTCGTCCATCAGACAGAGGCTCGGCTGCCAGACGAGTGCGCGGGCCACAGCCACGCGCTGCGCTTGGCCGCCCGACAATTGCGAAGGGCGGCGGTCGAGGTAACGGGTGATTTCGAGCAGCTCGGCCATGGCGCGGACGCAGCGGTCAAGCTCGGCGGCCGGCATTTTTCGGATGCGCAAGGGATAGGCGATGTTCTCGTAGACGCTCTTATGGCTGTAGAGCGCATAGTTCTGGAACACCATGCCCATGCCGCGCAGGCGCGGCGGCAGGTCGGTGACATCGCGACCCTCGACCATGATGCGGCCGGCCGTGGGACGTTCAAGGCCGGCAAGCAGCCGGCAGGCTGTCGTCTTGCCGGAACCAGAGGGCCCGAGCAGAACCAGGAATTCGCCGGGCTCGAAAGCAAGATCGAGCGCCTGCAGCGCCACCGTCCCGTCGGGGAAAGCCTTGGTGACGCCGTCGAAAACAATTGCCATGCGAGATCCCTTCAACCCTTGACCGCGCCGAAGGTGAGGCCGCGGACGAGCTGTTTCTGGACAAGGAACGTGAAAAGCACGATCGGCAGCGTTGCCACGATCGCGACTGCCGCGACCTGTCCCCAGAGCGTGCCATGCGGCGTCACCAGCCCCGGTATGCCGACGGTCAGCGGCCGCCCGTCGAAAGCGACGAGGATGAAGGCATAGAGGAACTCGTTCCACGACAGGATGAAGCAGAGCACGGCCGTTGCGCCGATGCCGGGCGCGGCCAGCGGCGCGACGACGAAAAAGAATGCGCCGAGCCGCGAGCGGCCGTCCATCATCGCGGCCTCGTCGATCTCCCTGGGGATTTCGGCGAAGAAGCCGCGCATCATCCAGACGACGAGCGACAGGTTGAAGGAGGTGTGGGCGATCACAACGGCGTAGATGGTGTCGATCAGGCCCAGCGAGGTGAAGAACAGGAACAGCGGGACGGCGATTGAGATCGGCGGCGCCATGCGCGTGGTCAGGAAGAAGAAGAACAGGTCTTCCTTGCCGGGAAAATCCGAGCGGGCAAAGCCATAGGCCGCTGGCGCGCCGATGACGATGCAGAGCACCGTAGACGACACCGAGATCAGCACCGAGTTGATTGCCAGCGGCCAGTATTCCTTGTCGATGAAGACGGCGGGATAGTTGGCAAGCGTCGGCGAAAAAATCCATTTCGGCACAGAAGACAGAAGATCGACGCGGTTCTTGAACGACGCCAGCACCATCCAGACATAAGGCGTCAGCGCCACCACGACGGCGACGAGCAACACCGCCCAGGCAAAGCTTTTCCAGGCGCGGTTGGTGGACTGATCGATCATCGCAGCGCCCTCAAAACGCCCCCACCTGCTTGCGGCTCGACCAGTAGACGGCCTTGTAGAAGACCGAGCACAGGATCAGCACGACGAGATAGATCATGAAGGCGACCGCGGCGCCGTAGCCGAGGTCCCAGTTACGGAAATTGACGCGGTAGGCGTAGATCGAGACCAGCTCGGTCAGCGTTCCCGGTCCGCCGCCGGTCATCAGGAAAACCTTGTCGAACTCCTTGAAGGCGTCGATGCCGCGCAGCAATAGCACCAGCGCGATGACGGGCCGCAGCAGCGGCAGCATGACGTTTCGGAAAATCTGGAACGGTTTGGCGCCATCCATCATCGCCGCCTCGAACGGCGCGCGCGGCAGGCTCATCATCCCGGCGAGCATGATCAGGGTGACGAAAGGCGTCCACTGCCAGACATCGATGGCGACGATGGTCGGAAACACCAGGTCGGGTGCCGAAAGCACCGCCGAATTCTGCGCCAGCAGGCCGACCTTGCGCATGTAGAAGGTGAGCATGCCGAAATCGCCCTGCAACAGCAGCCGCCAGATCAGCCCGACGGCGACCGGCGCGATCATCATCGGGATGAGCAGCAGTGTGGTGAGAAGCCGCTGGCTGGCGACGAAGCGGAAGATCAGGAAGGCCAGCGCAAAGCCGAGCAGGAATTCCAGGCCGACGGCGATGATGACGAATTTCAGCGTCAGCAGGAACGATGCCCAGAAGAATGGGTCGTTGCGCATCAGCTTGCGGAAATTGTCGAAACCGACGAAGGCGCCGGCATGGCTGGCGTCGGCGAAGCTGAGGTCGGTCAGCGCGGTGTAGACCATGTAGTAGAACGGGCCGACCAGGAAGACGACGACGAGCAGCGTCGCGGGCAGCATCAAGAGCGGCCCCACCCCACGGTCGAGAAGCGGCATTCCGCGCGGCGATGGAGTGCGGTTCGTCACGGGCGTTTCCTGCGGACAAGAACGGCTACCCGCTTGTGCGGGTAGCCTCTGCGCGACATCTCAAGGCCTATCGTGCCGGATAGGTCATGGGTGCGCAAGAACCGAGCAGTGTCGAGATGTCGGTGGCGGCGGTGTCGAGGGCGGCCTGCGCCTCCTTTTCGCCGGCGAGGTAGGATGACAGTTCGCGCACCAGTATGTCGGTCATCTCGGCCGATTGCGGCAGCGTCGCCTTCGGCACCGCATGCTCGTTGGCCTCCATCGACGCCTTGGCGTAGGGCAGTTTCTGCACCTCCGCCGAGGCATAGACATCGGGCCGGCCCGAGGCGCCGCCATTGAGATGCTGCTCGAGCTGGCGGTCATAGCCCATCATCCACTGGACGAAGAGGAAGGCGGCCTGCTGGTTCTTCGAATAGACCGGGATCAGATAGGTCCAGCCCTCGACCTGGCCGATCTTGCCGCCGTCGCCTTGCGGCACGAGATCGAAGCCAACCTTGCCGACCACGGTGGAGGCCGTGGTGTCGACCGATACGGCATAGGTTGCGTCGTTCCACATGATCAGCTCGGTGACCTTGGCTTGCTGCATCAGTGCCATGACATCATCCCAGAAATAGTTGAGGCTGTCCGGCGGCGAGAATTGCAGCAGGCTCTTGTAATATTCGAGCGAGGCGACGGCCTTGGGGCTGTTGACGATGACCGGGCCGCAGGCCGAGCCGCTCTTCACGTCGAGCACGTCGCCGCCGAAGGAATAAAGGAAGTTGAGCCACTCATACCACAGCGCCTCGTGGCGCTTGCCCTGCAGGGCGGTGCCGTAAAAGCCCTGGTCGGGGCGATAGAACCATTCGGCGATATCGCGATATTGCTTCCAGTCCTTGGCGGGAGCGAGGTCGTAGCCATACTTGGCCTTGAAGCCTGCCTGCTCCTTGGGATCGGCGAGCAGGTCCGAGCGATACCACATGAACATGTTGAGCACTGTGAAGGGGAAGCCGTACTCCTTGCCGTCATACCAGGAGATTTCGTGCCAGGCGGTCTGGTAGAGCTGCTTCTCCGGCTCGAAGCTCGGATCGCGCAAAGCCGGGTCGGCCATCATCTTGGCGATTTCGACCAGATGGTTGTTGGTGGCGAACTTGCCGAGTTCGCGATGCGGCTGGATGATGACGTCGTAGCGGCCGCGGTGCGAGTTGAGATCGAGCTGCACCTTGTTGACGGCTTCCGAGTGCTCGTACATCTCGACTTCGACATGGATGCCGGTCTGTTTTTCAAACTCCGGCGCCATCTTCTTCAGCGCTTCGAGCGGCGGCAGCGCCTCGCCGACCATGCGGATGGTCTGGCCGCTATAGGGTTTCGACGCCTCTTTCAGATCCCACGCGGCCGCTTGTGTCACTTGCCACGTCAGGGGCCACACAAATACGGCTGCGACGAGCAGTCTGGACGCAGTACGTCTCAGCGGCTTGAGCATTCTTCCCTCTCCCTAGAAGTCGTGCCTGGCGGGCTGGCGCCCGTTCTGTCATAAAATGTGTGGTACTGCAAATCAAAATGTGGCACCTTGCAACAAATGGCTGGGAGGTGTTAACAGACCGGCAGCAAACCGGCTTTCCCGACCAGGCGAGGGACCTTTCGGATGGACTTCATCTTCATGCTGACGCGCAACGATCGCACGGTCGAGGACTGTCTCGACCTGGTCGAATTGATTGAGCCGGTCGGCCTGAAGCATGTCGGCTTCAAGGATATTGGCGTCGCGCCGGATGTGCTGCGCAAGCTCGCTGTCGCCATTGGCCGGACAGGCGCCACCACTTACATGGAAGTTGTCTCGACGACGGCTGAGGCCTGCCTTAATTCCGCGCGCATCGCCAGGGATCTCGGCGTCCGGCGCCTGCTCGGTGGAACCCAGGTCGACGAGATCATGGCGTTGCTGGAGGGGAGCGGCACCGAATACTACCCTTTTCCGGGTCGGCCGGTCGGCCATCCGACCAAGCTCGGCGGTTCGGCCGAGGATGTCGAGGCCGACTGCCGCGCCTTCGCCGAGAAGGGTTGTGCGGGATGCGACATCCTCGCCTATCGCGCCACCGAGGCCGACCCGGCCGAACTGGTGCGCGCAGCCCGGCGCGGGCTTGGTCCGTCGCGGCATCTGATCGTCGCCGGCGCCGTGGCATCAGCCGATCGGATCAAGGCGATCAAGCTGGCCGGCGCCAACGCTTTTACCATTGGCACAGCGGTGTTCGACGGTTCCTATTCGCCGACGAAAGGTTCTATCCTCTCGCAACTGCGGGATGTTCTCGCGGATTGCGAGCGTGTCTAATGCCAGTCATCGGCATCGATCTCGGCACACAAAGCCTGAAGGCGATCGTTGTCGATGACGAATTGCGGCTGCGTGGCGAGGCCGCTGTGTTGTACCAGCCGGCCTTCCCGGCGCCCGGCTGGGCCGAACAGAATCCGGCGCTGTGGCTGGCGGCGCTCAAGCCGGCCATTGCCGGCGCGCTCGACAAGGCTGGGCTTGCGCCGTCCGACATCAAGGGCATTGCCATTGCCGGCCAACTCGACGGCTGTGTTGCGGTCGACAGCAGCGGCCAGGCCCTGACGCCGTGCATCATCTGGATGGATCGGCGCGCGGCGGCAGAGATCGCCGCCATCGATCCGGACTTCATCCGCGAGCGCACCGGTCTCGTTCTGGACGCCACGCATATGGCGGCGAAAATCCGCTGGGCCGCGCGCAACCTGCCCGAAGCGCGCCGAGTGGCGCTCTGGCATCAACCGGTATCATTCGTGGTCGCAGCGTTGTGCGGTCGTGCCGTCATCGATCACGCGCTGGCCTCGACGACCATGCTCTATGGGCTGAAGGAGCACAACTATGCCGGCGATCTGCTGGCGGCCTTCGACATCGATGCAGATAAATTGCCCGGCATCGACGATGCATCTGAGATCGCCGGCGCCTTGACGCACGCCGGCGCCGAGCTCACCGGTCTGCCTGTGAGCACGCCGCTGGCGGTCGGCACCGGCGATGATTTTTCGGCCGCCATAGGCGCCGGGGTCGTCGTGCCCGGTGTCGTCGCCTGCAATCTCGGCACGGCCGAAGTGGTCGGCGCGGTGTCCGGCACGCTTCGCCTCGACCCCGGCGGCCTGGTCGAGACCCATGGCTTTCTCGGCGACGGCTATTTCATCTCCAATCCCGGATGGCTCTCGGGCGGCGCGGTGACGTGGTTTCTAACAACCTTCGGCGTCGATTCGCCGGCGGCGATGTCGGAACTGGCGGCGACGGTGGTTGCCGGCAGCGACGATTTGCTGTTCCTGCCGGCCTTGTCCGGTGCCATGGCGCCGCGCTGGATCGCCGAAGCGCGTGCCGCTTTCTACGGCCTGACATCCTTCCACGGCAAAGCGGCCTGCGCTCGCGCAGTGCTGGAAGGCTGCGCCTTCGCCATGCGCGACGTTGTCGACCGGCTGGACGAGCTCGGCATAACAACCGGGCGCATCCGGCTCTCAGGCGGTGGCGCGCGCAGCCGGGTATGGGCGCAAATCCGTGCCGATGTCAGCGGCAGGCCGGTCGAGATCGCGGATGCGGCCGATGCCTCGCCGATCGGTGCTGCAATCCTTGCCGCCGCAGCCATCGGCCTTACCTCCTCAGTGCAGCAGGCGGCTGAAAGGCTGGCCGGCCACATCGAGACGATCGACCCTGATCCTTCCGCCAAGGCCGCCTACGACAGAAGTTACCGCCGGTATCGCACCTTGTTCGATGCCCTGACCCCGCTTCATGCTGACTGACCGGACTGCATCCTATGTCCAGACAAATGCTCGATCGCCTTATTGCCGGCACGCTGCCTGACCCGGATAGCCAGGGAATGCTGTCGGTGCCGCTGAAGACCATCGTCATAGGGCGCGGTCTCGGCGACGAAGCCGATGCGCTGGTCAAGCCGCTGCCGCTCGGCCGCAGGCTCGCCGTTGTCATGGATCCCGACACAAGGCTGGCTCTCGGCGAGAGAGTGTCGATTGCGCTGCGCGGCTCGATCGATGTCGACAAGATCATCCTGCCGCGCCATCCGCATCCCGACATGGACGCCGTGCGATCGGTGATCGCCCGCACGAAAGACGCCAGCGGCCTAGTCGCGGTCGGATCGGGCTCGATCAATGACATCACCAAATATGCCGCCCATCTGACCCAAAAGCCCTATGCGGTGTTCGGCACCGCGCCGTCGATGAACGGCTACACCTCGGTGTCTGCGGCAATCACAGAGGACGGCCTGAAGAAATCGCTAACGGCGAGCCTGCCGGTCGGTGTCTTCCTCGATCTCGATGTCATGGCGCGAGCGCCGCACCGGCTGATCGCTGCCGGCTTCGGCGATTCGATGGCGCGGTCGACCGCGCAGACCGATTGGCTGATGGCGCATCTGTTGCTCGGCACGCCCTACCGGGAGGCGCCGTTCATGCTTCTGGCCGAGGACGAGGAGGCGCTTATCGCCAAAGCCGGCGAACTCGGGACCGGCGACCTTGAGGCGATGGAAGTGCTGGTGCGCACGCTGGTCATGTCAGGCCTTGGCATGACTTTGTGCGGCGGCTCCTATCCGGCCAGTCAGGGCGAACATCTCATCGCCCACTATATCGACATGCGGGGCCAGGGATTGCCCGAGGCGCATCACGGCGAGCACATAGCGGTGACGACGTTGACGATGGCGCGGCTGCAGGAACGCGTGCTGGCGCTGCGGGAGCTGCAGCTCGCGCCGTCCGCCGATACGCCAGACCGCTTCATCGAAATCTTCGGCGAAACGCTCGGACGTTCCTGCTGGGCGGCATTCAAGCCCAAGCTGCTGGACCGCGAACGGGCAAACGCCATCAACACCATGCTGGCCAAGCAATGGCGCTCGCATCGTGAAAGGCTGGTGCGGGTGGCACGCCCGGCGCGCGAGATCGCGGCAGCACTGCGCGCCGCCGGCGCGCCGACCACGCCGCAGGAGGTTGCCATACCGGCTGGCTTCTACGACGAGGCGGTCGCCAATGCCCGGCTGATCCGCGACAGGTTCACCATGCTCGACGTCGCGGCTGCCTCGCTCGAAACGGTTGCGGCGGGAGCCTGAGCGGGTGCTGCGTCCGCTTGCCGACTTCACCGCGCTAGACCGGCGCAACATCGCCGTCGTTCTGACCGATATCGACGACACCTTGACCGACAAGGGACGGCTGCCGGCAAAAGCCTATGCGGCGCTCGAGCGGCTGAAGCAGGCCGGCTTCCTTGTCGCGCCGGTGACCGGCCGCCCTGCCGGCTGGTGCGACCTGATCGCGCGGCAATGGCCGGTCGATGGCGTGATCGGCGAGAACGGCGCTTTCTATTTCCGCTATGACGGCACTGCCAAGCGCATCGTTCGTCACTATGCCAGGAGTGCCGGCGAAAGGCAGGCTGACGCGGCGCGCCTGCGCGAGATCGAACGCGCCGTGCTCGCGGAAATTCCGGGTGCGGCGGTCGCCGCTGACCAGGCCTATCGCGAAGCCGATTTGGCGATCGATTTTCGCGAGGATGTCGCGCCGCTGCCCAAATCTGAAGTGCTGAAGATCGTCGCTATCTTTCAGCGCTATGGAGCGGCGGCGAAAATCTCGTCCATCCATGTCAATGGCTGGTTCGGCAAATACGACAAACTGTCAACAAGCCGGCTATTCTTGCGCGACTGTTTTGGTATAGACATAGACCACGACAAGGACAGCATTGTCTTCGTCGGCGATAGTCCAAACGATGCACCAATGTTCGGCTTCTTCCCCAACAGCGTCGGCGTCGCTAATGTGCTGGACTTCGCCGGCGAGCTTCCGGCGTCTCCCGCCTTCGTCACAAGCGGGCGCGGCGCGGAGGGATTTGCCGAGCTTGGCGACGCGCTGATTGCTGCAAAGGGAATGGAATAGTCATGGACCAAGGCCGACTGACGAAGAAGGAGCGGCACGCGCTTATCCTTTCGGAAGTGCGCCGGTCGGCGTCGATACGCATCTCCAAGCTCGCACGGCGCATCGGCGTCGCCGGCGAGACCATCCGCCGCGATCTCATCGAACTCGGCGATGCCGGGCTGATCAACCGCACCTATGGCGGTGCGACGATCTCGCTGGTGACATCAGAACCGGTGATTTCCGAGCGTGGCCTGACCCTGATCGAGGAGCGCGCCCGCATCGGCCGCGGCGCGGCAAGCCTTGTCGAGAAGGGCCAGATCGTGATGATCGATGGCGGTTCGACCACCTATGAGGTGGCGCGCAACCTTTCGCAGCTGAAGCGCGACCTGACCATCATCACCAATTCCACCGGAGTGGCCTCTGTGGCCGGCGCCAATCCGACCTTTCGGGTGCTGCTCTGCCCCGGGACCTATGATAGCCGGGAAGGCAGCGTGTTGGGCGAAGACACCGTCGAGTTCCTGCGCCGCTACAATGCCGACGTCGCCATTATCGGGGCATCGGGGATAAGCGCCGATGGTCCGAGCGACATGATCTCGGGTGCCGCAGCCGTTAAACGCGCGATGATATCGCGTTCATTGTCGACGGTGCTGGTGGTGACCCACGACAAGTTTGGCCGCAGCAGTCTCGAACGCATCTGCGGGCTCGATGACATTGCCGATATCGTCACCGACAGCGAACCGAAGGCCGACCTGCGCACTGCTGCCGAACAGGCGGGCACGGAGCTGCATGTGTTTGCCGCCGGCTGATCAGCAACTGCCTATCCGGCGGCATCCCGGTTGGTCAGCGCGATGTGGCAGCAGCCGGAGCCGTGGCCCGGCGTCCAGGTGACATTGTCGAAGCGCACGCCCGTTGCCTCGAACAGACCACGGTCGAAAGCGCCGGCGATGCGGCAGAGCGTGGCGAGTTTTTCATCACCGACACCGGCCTCGACCCAGGCGTCCTTCAGCGGACAACGCTTCACCTTGAAAGCGATGTGGTCCGGCCCGCGCTCGACATCCGTCGGATACATCAGGCCGCCATCCGGGCTGACGGCCAAAAATGCCTCGCCGATGGCCGGCGCGTCGTTAGGTCCGAAACGGGCGAAGGCGGCCGCCGCCACCTCCTTGCCGCGCTGCTCGATGGTGCGGATCATGATCGCCTCGGCCTTTTCCGCGCCGAGTTCGCCGGTCAGCTCGTCGAGAAACAGACGGTAGAGATCGGCGCGGTTGCGGAAGGCGGAATCGAGTTCGAGCGACAGTTTTTCGGCTCTGGCTTCTGGTTCGGTCATGGTACCTGCCTGCTACTTTTGTTCAATCTTGGCGCCGCCGCAACCAGCGCCTTGCCGATTGCCGACTGCGGCGCGTCGATTACGTTGCGGGCGTCGCCGCTCTCGGCGATCCGCCCGGCGTCGAGAAGAACGACGCGGTGGGCGATGGCCCGCACCACGCCGAGGTCATGGGAAATAAAGAGATAGGTGATCCGTTCCCTGACCTGCAGGTCGAGCAGCAGCTCGAGGATCTGTCCGCGCACCGAAACGTCGAGCGCCGACACCGCTTCGTCGAGCACGATCAGCGACGGTTTGGTCGCGATGGCTCGGGCGATGGCGACGCGCTGGCGCTGGCCGCCGGAGATTTCGTGAATGGCGCGCGAGGCGAGATCGGCTGCCAGCCCGACGCGCTCCAGCAAGGCAGCAATGCGGGCCGGCCTCTCGGCGCGGGAAGCGATGGCATGGATGCGCAAGGGATCGTCAAGCACGCGAGCCACCGTGGCGCGCGGGTTGAACGCGGCGAGCGGATCCTGGAAAACCATTTGCAGGCGCGCGCGCTTGGTGCGCAGGGCCGCACCCTTCAAGAGCAGAAAGTCATCGCCTTCGAACTGGACGGTGCCGGCGTCGGGCTCGATCAACCTAAGCACCAGCCGCGCGATCGTCGACTTGCCGCTGCCGGAGGGCCCGGCCAGCGCCAGCGTCTCGCCGGGTTCGATGGCGAAGGAGACACCGTCGACGGCCGCGATGGCCTTGCCGCCACGACGGTATCGCTTGGTAAGACCGAAGACGGTGAGCAAGTTCATGCCGGCGCCCGTCGTAGCAGCGGATCGGCGTCGAGGCCGAGATGGGCGTCGAGCAGCGTTCGCGTATAGGCATGGCGCGGGGCGTTTATGATTTGCTCCGTCGGGCCGAGTTCGATCAGTTCGGCGTTCCGGAATACAGCGATACGCTCTGCGAGTTCGGCGGCCAGCGCGATGTCGTGGCTGATGAACAGCAGCGTCATGCCGTCCTCCGCCACCAGTTGCCGAATGAGGCTGACGATTTCCGCTTGCACAATGGTGTCCAGCGCGCTG
The DNA here is from genome assembly GCF_030323245.1 of Mesorhizobium sp. C372A. Taxonomy (NCBI): domain Bacteria; kingdom Pseudomonadati; phylum Pseudomonadota; class Alphaproteobacteria; order Hyphomicrobiales; family Phyllobacteriaceae; genus Mesorhizobium; species Mesorhizobium sp. C372A. The sequence continues at coordinate 2,495,887 of NZ_CP100475.1, forward strand.
GTCGCCTCGTCGGCGATCAGCAGTTTCGGACCGGCTGCAATGGCCGCGGCAACAGCAACGCGCTGCTTCTGGCCGCCGGAGAGCTGGTGCGGGAAAGCACGCATGGCGGTTTGTGGGTCGGGCAGCCGGACACGTTGGAGCAGGGTTTTGGCTTTGGCGTAAGCTTGTGGCCAGTCGAGGCCGAGGTGGGTGCGGGCGACTTCGGCGATCTGTTTGCCGACGGTCATGACGGGGTCGAGGCTGGCGGAGGGGTCCTGGAAGACGAAACCAATGTCGCGGCCGGGAAGGGGGAGCGTGCTGGGCTCGGTTAATTTGAGAGGTCGGCGTTCCGTCACACCCCCCTCTGTCCTGCCGGACATCTCCCCCGCAAGGGGGGAGATTGCTCTCTCATCTCCGCCTTCGCCAACCACGAACGTTGCAGAAGGGAAGCCGTCGGCAAAGCTGCTGATCTCCCCCCTTGCGGGGGAGATGTCCGGCAGGACAGAGGGGGTGGGAAGGATCGCGGCGCCTGAAATTGCCACTTGACATGCCCTTCAATCTTGGCGCTCGCCGGCAGCAGTCCAGCCACCGCCAGCGCCAGCGTGCTCTTGCCCGAACCGCTTTCGCCAATGACCGCCAGCCGCTCGCCGGCAATAACATCCAGGCTGACCCCCTTCAGCGCCGTCACCTCGGTCCCATCCCGCCGATAGTGCACCGAGAGATCGCGAATCTCAGCCAGCGCGGTCACGACAGGCTCCTCCGCACGACCGTCGTCTCCACCACGCCTTCGCCGGCGAGATAGATACCGAGCACGGTCAGCACGAGTGCGATACCTGGAACGATCGACAGGAAGGGCGCGGTGCGCAGCACAGTGCGGCCCTCGGCAATCATGCCGCCCCAGGTGACGCGATTGGGGTCGCCGAGACCGAGGAAGGAAAGCGCTGCCTCGGTGAGGATCGCGGCCGCCACGATTACCGAGGACAAGGCCAGCACCGGCGGCAGAGCGTTGGGAAGCACTTCGCGAAAAGCGATCTCAAGCGGATGCATGCCGATGACGCGAGCGCCGGCGACGTAATCGCGCTCGCGGATCGACAGCACTTCGGCGCGGGCTACACGCGCCGGTCCGGTCCAGGCGCCAAGCGCTATTGCCGTGACGACGACGCCGAGCGACGGCCCGACGACACTGACGAAGGCCAGCGCCAGGAGAAAACTCGGCACGGTCTGGAAGGCATCGGTGATGCGCATCAGCCCCTCGTCGACAAGGCCGCCGGCAAAGCCGGCCAGCGTGCCGACGATCGCGCCGACGAAGAGTGCCGCCGCCGCCGCCGCCAGGCCGACCGCCAGCGAGGTGCGGGCGCCGTGGAACAGTTCGGCCAGCACGTCACGGCCGAGCCGGTCGGTGCCGAGCGGCAGCGACCAGTCCTGGAACGGCGGCAGCAGTGCTGATCCGGCAATGGCCTGCGGGTCGCCGGGGAAGAGCAGCGACGCAAACAGCGCCATGGCGAACAGAAGCGCCAGGATGATCGCGCCAGCGACCGCTTCCGGCCGGCGCAGGAAGCGCGGCAGCGCGCTCACGCGCTGGCCTCGCTGGCGCCGACGCGCGGGTCGAGGAAGGCGTAGGCGATGTCGACTGCAAGGTTGATGGCAATGACGAGGACGGCGCTGGTGAGGATGATGCCGAGCAGCAGCGGCGTGTCGCGCGAGGCGACCGCTTCCTGCGCCAGCCGGCCGAGGCCGGGCACGACAAAAACGCTTTCGATGACGACGCTGCCGCCCAGCATCTGCGCCGATTGCAGGCCGAGCATGGTGATCAGCGGCAAGAGCGCGTTGCGGGCGACATGGGCGAGCACGATGCGGCGGCGCGACAGCCCCCTGGCGCGGGCGGCGAGCACAAAATCCTGCCGCCACGCCTCCGCCATGCCGGCGCGCATCATGCGCAGATAGAGCGCCAGATAGATGAAGCCGAGCGCGGAAACCGGCAGGACGAGGTGGACGGCGATGTTGGCGGCGCGGTCAAAACCGGTCTTGTCCGAGGCCAGGCTCTCGATGCCGCCGATCGGCAGCCAGCGCAGGTCGACGGCAAAGACGACGATCAGCACCAGGCCAAGCCAGAAACCCGGCACGGCATAAAGCGCCAGCGAGCCGATCGACAGGAAGCGGTCGCGAAAGCTGCCGGGTCTGGCGCCGGCATAGATGCCGAGCGCCGAGCCGAGCCCGAAGGAGAGCGCGGTGGCGGTGACCATCAGGAGCAGTGTCGTCGGCAGGCGTTCCAGGATGACATCGCGAATTGGCCGCGAGAAGGTAACGGACTGGCCGAGGTCGAAATGCAGCAGCGCCCAGAGATAGTTGGCGAGCCGTGTCAGCTCGGACTGGTCGAGGCCCCAGCGATGGCGCAGCAATTCGATCATCCCGGCATCGCCGCCGGTCGAGACGATGTAGGCGTCGACCGCGTCACCGGGGGCGGCTTCCAGGAGGAGGAATGTGCCGATGATGACGATCAGCAGCACGAAGATGCTGCCGGCGAGGCGACGGCGGATGAGGGTGAGGGCGCGGGTCATGGGAAAGGCATAGCGCTGCGCCAGTCGGGAGAGGTGCGGTGTGACGAAACGCGGCCCTACGCCATGCCTTCACACCAATTTCTTTGCGAACTTTCATCCGCGCAAATGTGTCACGATTCCAGATAGGTGTCCGCCCAGTTCGACACCGCCCATCGCGGGTTGTTGGCGATGTTGCCCACGGTATCGCGCGCGACGCTGATGAAGCTCCATTCGGCGACGTTGATCAGCGGCAGGTCCGCCGCGACCTGTTTCTGGAATTCCTTGTAGAGGTCGGTGCGCGCTGACGTATCCAGCGTCTCCGAAGCCTTGGCGATCAGCGCGTCGAGCGCGGCGTTCTTGTAGCCGCCCTGGTTGGAGAACGGCACGCCGTCGGGAATGCCGCTCTGCACCAGGATGGTGGTCGAGATCGCCGGGTCGCCGCGGAACACCGGCGGGCCGACGGCGAGGTCGAAGGCGTGGTCGGTGTAGACGGCCTTGATGTGCGCGGCCGAGTCGTTGTTGACGATCACGGCGTCGATGCCGATTGCCGCCAGCGCCTGGCGCAGATAGTCGCCGAACTGCTTGGTCTCGTTGAAATAGGGTGCCGGCAGGAGTTTCAGCGCAAAACGCTTGCCGTCATCGGCGCGCTTGTACCCCGCGTCGTCGAGCAGGGCGTTGGCCTTGGCGACGTCGAAGGGATAGATCGGCACGTCGGCAGTGTAGAATTGCGGATCGTTCTTCGGCACCGGGCCGGTGGCGGTCGCGGCGTAGCCGAGGAACACCGTCTTGACGACGAAGTCCTTGTCGATGGAATGCGCGATCGCCTGGCGGACCTTCACGTCGGCCAGTTCCTTGCGGCGATGGTTGATCTCGACGATGAGTTGATAGGTCAGCCCCTCATAGCCTTTGGAGATCACCTTCAGTCCCGGCACTTTGGAGATACGGTCGAGGTCAGCCAGGGGCACGGCGGAGAAGGCGGCGAGCTGGATCTGTTCGGCCTCGAGCGCGGCTGCAGCGGACGTGCGGTCGGGCAGCACCTGATAGATGATCTCGTCGAGATACGGCTCGTCCTTGGCCCAGTAATCCGCATTCCTGGTCAGCTTGTAATACTGGCCGGCCTTGTATTCGCCGAACTTGAACGGTCCCGTGCCGATGGGCGCGTTGTTGGCCGGGTTGTCCTCGATCTTGCCGACTTCGTAGATATGTTTCGGCACCACGCTCGACAGCGCCGGCAAGGCGTTGCGTATCAGCTGGAACGGCGTCGGCTTGGCGAATTTGAACACGGCGGTTAGATCGTCAGGGGTGTCGACACTGGCCAGATCCTTGAACACGGTGCGGCCGAGATTTTGCAGCGGCTTCCAGATCTGCAGCGCCGAGAAGGCGACGTCCGCCGAGGTGAACGGCTTGCCGTCATGCCACTTGACGCCGTCGCGCAGTTTGAAGGTCACCGACAGCCCGTCGGCAGCACCTTCCCAGGAGAGCGCAAGGCGCGGTTCCAGTCCGTCCTTGCCTTCGAACGAGGCTTCGGCCAGCGTTTCGACGATCTTGCTGGAGATGAAGAAGACGCCGTTGGAGGCGACGATGGCCGGATTGAGGTTGCGCGGCTCGGAATCGGCGGCAAGCACGAGGCGGCCGCCCTTCTTCGGCGTCTGCGCCCAGCTGAATGTGGGCATGGCGGTGGAGGCCAGCAGTAAAACTGAGCCGCCAAGCAGCGTGCGTCTGGAAATATCCGACATGATTAACCTCCGTCCTCTCCGCGACCAGATGGGCGCACCCCTCGAAGCTGGCGGCACCCGCCAGCATCCTCGCGGCGATTATGGCCCTTGCCAAGGGTTTCGCCAGAGACGGAATTGGCGCATCTTTGCTTGGCTTTGAAATTTTCGTCCGCTGGACCAGTCTAGAGGTGGCCCTTTCATTCTGGTATTCTGGTAGGACCAGATTGCCTTGATGTGCAGCAATGACGACTTGGTGACTGCCTGCTGAAGCTATTTTCCTTGTTTCTGGCTGGACCAGAGTGAGCAAAATGGTGCAGATTTGATCGAAAGCCAAGGGATCGGCCGCTGCACGACGGGCGATCCCACGGAAATCAGGGAGAGAACAATGAACATTGCCCCGGGCAAGAGCGCCGTCAGCAATATCCCGTTCGACCAGGCGAGGGTCGACCGGCTGATGGAAGAGGCCGGCATCGATGTTCTGCTCGCGACGTCCAAGCACAACACGCAGTATCTGCTCGGCGGCTACAAGTTCATCTTCTTTGCCGCCATGGATGCGATCGGCCATAGCCGTTACCTGCCTGTCGTCGTCTATGAAAAGGGTGGGCCCGATCATGCCGCCTATATCGGCAACCGCATGGAAGGCGCCGAGCACCAGAACAACCCGTTCTGGACGCCGACGCTGCATGCCGCCTGCTGGGGCACGCTTGATGCTGCCAATCTTGCGGTCGAGCACATCAGCAAGATCGGCAAGGCCGGCGCCCGCCTCGGCATCGAGCCGGCCTTCCTGCCGTCGGACGCCTATGCGCTGATCCGCAAGGCGTTGCCGGAGGCCAGGCTGATCGACGCGACCGGCATGCTGGAGCGCATGCGCGCCATCAAGACGGACGCCGAGCTGGAAAAGCTGCGTATTGCCTCCGAGCTAATCACGGATTCCATGCTGGCGACCATCCAGTGGGCGCATGAAGGCAAGACCAAGGCCGAGATCATCGAGCATCTGCGGCGCGAAGAAACCAATCGGGGCGCGCATTTCGAATATTGCCTGCTGACGTTGGGCGCCAGCCACAACCGCGCGGCGTCACCGCAGGCTTGGAAAAAGGGCGACGTGCTGTCGATCGATTCCGGCGGCAATTATCACGGCTATATTGGCGACCTCTGCCGCATGGGCATTTTGGGCGAACCGGATGCCGAACTGGAAGATCTGTTGGCCGAGGTCGAGACAGTGCAGCAGGCGGCGTTCTCGAAGGTGAGGGCAGGCACCATCGGCGGCGACATGATTTCGCACGCGGAGGGCGTGCTGAAGGCGTCGAAGGTCGCGCCCTATACGGATTTCTTCGCCCACGGCATGGGGCTGATCACGCATGAGGCTCCGTTCCTGATGACCAACCATCCGGTGACCTATGAAGGCACCTATGCCGCCAAGCCGCTGGAGACAAACATGGTGCTGTCGGTGGAGACGACCATGCTTCACCCGACGCGGGGGTTCATCAAGTTGGAGGACACGTTGGCGGTGACGGATACGGGATATGTGATGTTTGGGGATCGGGCGCGGGGGTGGAATAGAGGTGGGATAGCCTAGCTCGGCGCTACCCCCTCACCCGGATTGCCATCCGAATTCCGAAGGGCAATTCGGGGCTATCCGACCTCTCCCCGAGGGGAGAGGAGTTTGCGCCGGCGCTGGCTTCTGCCTCTTCTCCCCTCGGGGAGAAGGTGGCCGCGAAGCGGCCGGATGAAGGGGGCCTTTCGCGATTACTTCCCCGCCGGGATCAGCCTGAAATCCGGCAGCTCCCGCAGCACCAGTTCGGGTCCAGCCGGCGAATAGACAACGAAGAGCTGCATCGGCCCATCGCCCGTGTTCAGCGTCGAATGGAAACGGCTTTCCGGCACATAGATGGTGCAGCCGGGGCCGACCTTGGCGACGACCGGATTGCCCTCCTCGTCCTCGACCATCTGCTCGCCATTGCCCGACATAACGAAGATGATCTCTTCCGCGCCGGGATGGTTGTGGCGCGTGTGTCCCTTGCCTGAGGGCAGGTCGACGACACCGCCGGAAAAGCGCTCAGCGCCATTCACTTCAGGCGCCACCGTCAGCGACAGCTTGCCCCAGTCAAAGCCGAAGGCGCTCACGTCCTTCGGGTATACGAATACCTTGCTCTTGTCGGTCATGATCTCATCCCCTTCTTTTTCTTCTGGTCGTGCAGCATGACGGCCTTGAAATCCGCCGTCTGCCTGGCGATCGCGGCTTCAGCCGGCAGCCGTTCCATCGAACTCGCGCCATAAAAGCCGTGCAGGCCCTTGCAGCGGTCGAGGATGTAGCGGGCATCATCCGGCATCGAGATCGGCCCGCCATGGCAAAGCAGGATGACATCCTTGCGCACCGAGCGCGCCGCGTTGGCGATGGCGTCGATCTCGACCACGCAGTCGTCGAGCGACTTGGCCGACGTCGCGCCGATCGAGCCGCCTGTCGTCACCCCCATATGGGCGACGACAATGTCGGCGCCGGCTTTTGTCATGGCGCGCGCCTCGTCGGGGTTGAAGACATAGGGCGTGGTCAGAAGATCGAGCTTGTGCGCCTCGGCGATCATGTCGACCTCCAGCCCGAACCCCATGCCGGTTTCCTCAAAACTCTGGCGCATGCTGCCATCGAACAGGCCGATGGTCGGGAAATTCTGCACGCCTGAAAAGCCCATCGTCTTCAGCTCGGCAAGCAGCAACGGCATGATGACGAAGGGATCGGTGCCGTTGACACCGGCCAGCACCGGCGTCTTTTTGACCACCGGCAGCACCTCATAGGCCATTTCCTTGACGATCTCATTGGCGTTGCCATAGGCGAGCAGGCCGGCAGCCGAGCCGCGCCCGGCCATGCGGTAGCGGCCGGAATTGTAGATGATGATGAGGTCGATGCCGCCGGCTTCCTCGGCCTTGGCCGACAGGCCGGTGCCGGCGCCGCCCCCGACGATGGGCACGCCGTCGGCGATCATCGCCTTGAACTTCTTCAATATGTCCTTGCGCGGTATTGCGGGCATTTGTTGGCTCTCACTGTCTGGCGATGTCGAGGAAGGCCGCGGTTGCGGCTTTGGCAAATTCCGGATCGTTGATGTGCAACGGCAGGCGTGTGACCCGGCGTGTGGCGCTCGGCCTGATGGTGCGCTCGATGGCACCGAACAGCACGGCGTCGGCTTCGGGGTCGAAGAAGGCGCCGCCCTCGATATCGAGTGCCGAGACACCTTTTTCGGGGATCAGGAAATGCACAGGGCCCTCGCAGCGAGCGAGCCTGGTGCCGATCCACTCGCCTATACCGCGGCATTCGTCCACCGTGGTGCGCATCAGTGTGACGTTGGGATTGTGCTCGTAGAACAGCCGGCCCCTAAACTTCTCGGGAATGGTCGGCGGCGCCCAGAAATTGACCATGTCCAGCGCGCCGACCGAGCCTACATAGGGCAGCTTGGTGCGGGCGATGGCGCCGAAGCGGTCCTCCGTCGCCGGCAGCACGCCGCCGAACAGCAGGTCGCAGACTTCCGTCGTGGTGATGTCGATGACGCCGGCGAGCAGGCCCGAGTCCGCGAGCTTCTCCATCGAGCGGCCGCCGGTGCCGGTGGCGTGGAAAACCATGCAGTCATAGTTGGCGCGCAACTGATCCGCGATGGCGGTCACGCAAGGCGTGGTGACGCCGAACATGGTGAGCCCGAGTGCCGGCTTGCCGGTGGCAGTCGGCGCCGGCCTGGCGGCCATGCCGGCGATTGCCTGCGCCGCATTGTGCAGCACGACGCGTGACAGCCGGTTCAGTCCCGCCATATCGGTGACCGATGGCATCATGATGATGTCGGAGACGTCGACATAGGGCGCGGTGTCGCCGGAGGCGAGCGTCGAGACCATGATCTTGGGCAGCCCAAGCGGCAGCGCGCGCATGCCGGCAGTGATGATCGACGTGCCGCCGCCGCCGCCAATGCCGATCACGCCTGATATGTCGTCGCGCGACTGAATGAAATTTGTGAAGGCGGCGCTCATGCCGGCCACTGCCGTGCCGCGATCATCGATGCCGAGCACGCCACTGGCTCCACCCGGATGATGCGCCGCGACCTCGCTGGCCGGGATATCGACCGGCACCGTGGCACCGCGCGTTCCGATGTCGACGCGGGCAACCGAACTGCCGGTGGCGGCAATAGCATCGGCCAGGAAGGCAAGTTCCTCGCCCTTGGTGTCGGCTGTGCCCACCACGTAGATGCGCTTCATCGCGTTTCTCCCGTCACCGGCCGACCGGCGCCGGGCCGCCTGTCGCCCTTTGCCGGCCTTTCGGTGGGCAAAGGTCATTGCAATTTTTTGAGACGCGCGTATCGTATTGACATGGAAGTCTCACGTCAACAAGCCGCTGGGAACGACGACGCCAACGAGGCTGCCGAACGCGGCCCACGGGCCCGCACAAAACGGCTGATGCTGGAGACGGCGACGCGGCTGATGCAGGCGGGCGTCACCCCGTCGGTCAGCGAAGTCGCGGAGGCGGCGCAAGTGTCGCGCGCCACCGCCTATCGCTATTTCCCCAGCCAGGCAGCCCTGGTGCAGGCGGTGGTTGACGAGGGGCTTGGGCCGATCCTGACCTGGCAATCGACGTCCACCGATGCCGGGCGGCGCGTTGCCGAATTGTTCGATACCGCCATGCCGCGCATCGAAGCTTTCGAGGCAACTTTCAAGGCAGCGCTGAAACTGTCGCTCGACCAATGGGCGCAGCGGCAGGCGGGCACGCTGGGCGGCGAGCCGCAATTCACGCGCGGACATCGCGTCCAGCTGCTGAAGGATGCCATCGCACCGCTCAAGGGCCGGCTGCCGCCGCGCGAGTTCAAGCGCCTGGCGCAGGCGCTGTCGATGATGTTCGGCGTCGAAGTGCTGATCGTGCTGAAGGATATATGGGGGCTCGATAGCCGCGGCATGCGGTCGGTCGCGCAATGGGCGGCGGGCGCCCTTGTGCGCGCCGCGGTGGCGGAATCAACGGCTGAAATCGATGCGGCCCCGACGGCGGCATTGGCGAAATAGCGCCAATCTGGTTCGACCAGATTTGGATGCCCACTATTGATGTTAACCGGGATGGCAGTGCCGAAACAAGGCTCTCCTATATCAACGAGTAGGAAAATTCAGGGAAAACAGTCGGATACATGAAAAATCCGGTTATACAAGGTCCGGTGGTGATCCAAGAAAGAGCTTGACGGCTATCCAAAATTGGTAATACCAGATCAGGAAAGAAAAGGCGGATCGAGAATGACAGCCGCAGTCCATTTCGGCAGGACGAGGAGAATCATACGGATGGCGCGTGTTCCGTCCGCACGAGGTGGCGCATCGTGACGCAGACGTCGCCTCGCGCCAGTGACGGCAAGGGGATTGCGCTGCGCCTCGATGGGCTCAGCAAGGCCTATGGATCCGTGCGCGCCATCAACGACCTGAGCTTCGCCGTCGACGAAGGCCGCTTCTTCGTACTCTTCGGGCCGAGCTCCGTTGGCAAGACGACGACGCTGCGCACTATCGCCGGCCTCGTCAAGGCCGACTCCGGCACGCTTGAGATCGGCGGCCGCGACATGGCCCATGCGCCGATCGCCGGCCGAGGCATCTCGATGGTCTTCCAGTCTTTCGCGCTTTACCCCCACCTCACGGTCTATGACAATCTCGCCTACCCGCTGCGCGAGGAGAAAGCCGCGCGCGCCGAGATTGACAAGCGGGTGAAAGAGACCGCCGAGATCCTGAAGCTGACACACCGCCTGAAGGCCAAGCCGGCAACCCTGTCCGGCGGAGAGCAGCAGCGCGTCGCGCTCGGCCGCTCCCTGATCCGCCGGCCAAAGATTCTTCTGCTCGATGAGCCGCTCACCAATCTCGACGCCAAGCTTCGGCACGAGACGCGCGCCGAGCTGAAGCGGCTGCACCGCCAGTTCGGCATGACCGTGATCTATGCCACGCCCGACGAGATCGAGGCTCTCTCGATGGGCGAGACGATCGCCGTCATGCGCGATGGGGGCATCGTCCAGATCGGCACGCCAGACGAGCTTTACGAGCAGCCGATCGATACCTATGTCGCCAGCAAGATCGGCTCGCCGCACATGAATCTGTTCACGGCCTCGGTGCGCGCCGACACCAGATCTTTCGACACGCCGCTCGGGACTCTGGTTCCGGCGACGGCGCCAAAGACTGCCGATGCCAACGAGGCCGCGCTGATCGGCATTCGCCCGAGCGACATTCGGCTCGCCGCCAAGGGCGAAGCCGGGGTTGCCTCGAAGGTGCATCTGGTCGAACCGCTCGGCGACATAACGATCGTCTCGGTCGAGGCCGGCGGCGAGATGTTGCGCATGGTGCTGCCGGAAGCGATCGCCGCCAGCATCAGGACCGGCGATTCGGCATCGATCGCCATCGATAACAGGAAAATCCACGTCTTCCGCGCCGCGAGCGGCCAGGCAATGACCTGACTCGAAAGGCGAGAAGCAATCCGGTTAACCAAGGGAGGAAACGCGAATGACGGCGATGACCAAACTGAAAGGGCTAGCGACAGCCGCAAGCTTCGCTGCCACACTACTGGTGGGAGGCGTGACCTATGCCTCTGCCGAAGAAGTGACGTTGACGATGGCGGTGCCGGATTGGCCCCCGACCCGCATTATGAAGAAGTTCTTCGACGAGCAGTACAAGCCGAAGTCTGGCAATACTGTGAAGCTCGATGTGGACTTCATTCCGTGGCCGGATTTCTACACCCGCGTCAACGCCTCGTTGACCTCGGGCGAAAAGAAGTACAACTTCATCGTGTCGGACTCGCAGTGGCTGGGCGCCTTCGTCGAAGGCGGCTACTTCCGCAAGATCAACGATCTCATCGATGCCGACCCGGAACTCAAGGCGACGATGGAGTCGATGCATCCCGCCGTGCTCAACGCCTACTCGACCTATCCCAACAGCACGCCGAACTACTACGGCTTCCCGCAGTTCCCGGACGTGCTGGTCACCTACGGCCGCAAGGACGTGCTCTGCAACAACGACGAGCAGGCCGCCTACAAGGCGAAGTACAATGAGAAGCTGCCCTGCACCGGCGAAGAAATCGACGCCATGGACTGGAACACGTTCGAGCATGTTGGCGAATTCTTCCAGCGCAAGAAGGGCGACAAGCTCGCCGGCCAGGTGCTGGATGACGATTTCTATGGCATCGCCTATCAGGCAGGCAAAGGCTACGACTTCTCGACGAGCTCGGTCCACACGTTCGTCTGGGAGCATGGCGGCGGCATCTGGGATGAAACCAAGGCCCCGACCGGACATGCCGAAGGCGTCGTAAACTCCCCGAAGTCCATCGAGGGCATGGAGCATTTCCTCAAATTGCTGAAGTTCATGCCGCCGGTGGTCAAGACCGGCACCATGGACATCTTCGTCTCGGACCAGTTGTTCCGTGAAGGCAAGGTGGCCATGAACATCGACTGGATCGGTCTCGCCGAAGCCTCGCTCGATCCCAAGACGTCGAAGGTTGCCGACAAGCTGGTGTTCGGATTGGCGCCAGGCCTGCGCGGTGCCGACGGCAAGGTGAATCGTACGTCACAGATCGGCGGACAGCCTTTCGTTCTCACCACCTGGACGACGCCTGAGCAAATCAAGGAAGCGGTTGGCTTCGTGAAGTGGTGGCTCTCGCCTGATATCCAGCACCAGTTCGCCGCCGGCGGCGGCCAGTCCGCGATCAAGTCGGTCTACAGCGATCCGAAGTATGTGACCTATCGTCCGTGGGACCGCGCCTGGGCGAACTCGCTCGACTGGCAGAAGGACATGTGGCACGTGCCGCAGTTCTTCGAACTGCTCACCCAGCAGCAGGACCAGTACGACCTAGCCATCACTGGCAAGCAGGACGCCAAGACCACCTTGGATAACATCGCCAAGTTCCAGGAGGACCTCCTGAAGAACGATGGTCTTATCCAGTAACCTTCCGACATAGCTGCGGGGAGCGGGCAAAAGCCGCTCCCCGTCATTGCCACTTCAGGCGCTCCATATTTCGGACTCCCATGACCGCTGTTTCAAGCACGCTGCTGACACCACGCCTTACCGCGGTTGTTGCCCACAACTGGAAACTCGCCATCGCTGTCGCTGTCGTCGTGTCGGCCATATCAATGGCGGGCTTGCCTGCGGCTGTCTCCTTCTGGGTGGTGGGCGCCGCGGTGGCGTTGGTCGCGGCCGCATTTACCGTCAACGCGTATCGCCGCCACTACTTCGGCGCCTTGCTGGTCGCTCCGGCAATCGCCGTTCTGTTTGTGATGAATATCTTCCCCCTGCTGTGGTCGCTGGGCCTTTCGTTCTTCGCCTACCAGGCAAACCAGCAGACGATCCGCTTCGTCGGACTCGGGAACTACATCCGGATCCTTACCAACGATCTCGCTGCTCACGCGACTTGGGGCGCGCTGATCAACACCGCCATGTTCGTCGTGTTCACCGTCTCCGCGCAGATGATCGTCGGCTTTCTGCTGGCCATCCTGTTCGCCAAGCAATTTCCGCTGCGCAAGTATTTGTTGATCCTGGTGCTGACACCGATGATGCTTTCGGTTGTCGCCTCTGGCGTGTTCTTCACCTACTACTATGACCCGACATTCGGGATTCTCAGCTACGTCATCAATTCCATCTCCGGCAACCAGTTCATCCTGATGAGCAACAAAGTCGGTGCCGTGGCGGGAATCGTTTTCGCCGACGCATGGATGTGGTCGCCCTTCGTCATGCTCCTTGTGCTGGCGGGCCTCGTCTCGGTGCCGAAATACCTTTACGAGGCCGCTGCCATCGACCGTATTTCCAGCTGGCGGCAATTCTGGATGATCACCTTCCCCTACATCCGCGGCCTTCTGATGTTGGCCCTTCTCTTCCGCACCATCGAGGCATTCAAGCTGGCGGATCTCGTCATCCTCCTCACCAAGGGCGGCAACGACACGCTGACGATCTCCTATCACTTGATCCGCATCGCCAACGAGCAGAACAAGACGAGTGAGGGCGCGTCGATCTCCTATCTGATGCTGTTCATGGTGATCGTTCTCACCAACCTCTACCTGTACCTCGCAAACCGCCGTACGCAGGGAGCCTAACCCGTGACCGAATCGATATTGGGAAAGCTCGGCTTCCGCAGGGCCAGCGGAGTAGACGAGGCCGGCTGGGGGCGGACGCTCGCCGTGGCCGTCGTCGCCTTTATCTATTTTCTGCCGGTGCTGTTCATCATATTCACCGCCTTCAAACCGCAGGGCGACGCGCTTCTGGTGCCTCCGACGCTGTCGCCCACGTCGCTGTTCGGCTTGATTCCGGATCATTTTGTGTTCAAGCCCACGCTCGAAAATTTTGGGTCCGTCTTTTCTCGCTCGATGACGTCGGGCGGTGCCCCGGAAGCGACAGGATTCGACCGTTATTTCTTCAACTCGATCTTCATCGCCTCGGCTTCGGTGCTGCTGGCGCTGGTCATCGGCACCCTGGCGGCCTTCGGCTTCTCGCGCTATCCGCTGAAAGGCAATGACACCTACCTGTTCATCATCCTGACCACGCGCATGCTGCCGGCGATTGTGGTGATCATTCCGGTGATCCTGATGTTCCGCGTAGTGGGCCTGTCGGGCTCGTATCTCGGCATCATCATGCTCTACACCGCCTTCAACTTGGCCTTCACCATCTGGATGATGAAGAGCTTCTTCGATGAATTGTCGCCAGACGTCGAGGATGCCGCCCGCCTCGACGGATCGTCCGGAATGCGGGTGTTCTTCAAGATTTGCCTGCCCCAGGTCATTGCCGGGCTCGCCGCCACGTTCGTGTTCGGCCTGATCCTCACCTGGAACGAGTTCCTCTTCGCCCTCTTGCTCTCGGGGCCTGACACGAGGACGGTCCCGGTCGCCATGAACCAGGCCGTGTCGTCGGGTGGACGCGGCACCGACTGGACTTTGCTTGCCGCCATCGAAACCCTGTTCCTCGTCCCAGTCTTCCTGGTCACCTTCTTCTTGCAAAACCATCTGTTGCGCGGTGTTACCTTCGGCACGGTGAAGCGCTGAGATGTCAACCATCGAACTCCGCAAAGTCACCAAGCGCTTCGGCTCCTTCACCGCGGTCAAGGACGTTGACCTGTCGGTGGCCGCCGGTGAGGTCGTCTGCCTTCTCGGCCCGTCCGGCTGTGGCAAGACGACGACCTTACGCGTCATCGCCGGGCTGGAAAGCGTCACTGACGGCGAGGTCGTCGTCGCCGGCAAGGTGATGAACAAACTGCCGCCCGAAAAGCGCGACATCGCCATGGTGTTCCAGTTCTACGCGCTCTACCCGTCGGCATCGATCGCCGAGAACATCGCCTTCCCGCTCTATCATGACGGCATTTCCGGGGCTGAGCGGACTGCCCGCGTCAACCGCGTCGCCGCGATCCTTCACTTGGAGCACGTTCTCGACCGGCTGCCGAACCAGATATCCGAGGGCGAAAAGCAGCGCGCCGCCATGGCCCGCGCCATCGTCCGCGACCCCAATTGCTTCCTCTTCGACGAGCCCTTGTCGCGTCTCGATGTCGAACTGCGCCAAACCATGCGTGGCCAGATCAAGGAAGTGCTGCAGGGCCTCTCCAAAGCGACCGTGATCGTGACCCATGACCAGCTCGAAGCGCTCACCATGGCCAACCGCATCGCCATCATGAAGGACGGCCTGATCGAGCAAGTCGGCTCACCGCACGAGGTATTTGCCAAGCCCGCCAATGCTTTCGTGGCGAGCTTCATCGGCACGCCGCAGATGAATCTTCTCGAGGCCGACCTCAAGGCCTTCGCCGATGGCACGGCGGACATGACCGTTGCCGGCATTAGTCTGGCGATCCGCACGGACGCGGCGGTCGCGCGCCTGCAGCCCGGCAAGGTGACGATCGGTGTCCGCCCCCGTGCTTTCACCGTGACCGATACGGGGGACCGTGGCACCATCTCCGCCAGAGCCGAGCTCATCGAGCCCATGGGCGCCGAAACCCTTATTCATGCCCGCACGGCGGCAGGCGCCGACATCCGCGTCGTGGTGACGAGAAGCCAGTGGGTCAAGGTCGGCGAGGCGCTGAATCTACGCCCCGATCCCAGGCAAACCCATGTCTTCGATGGCGCCGGAAAGGCGGTGCGGTCATGAGCGACAGTTCTTCCGGCATGAGCCGCGCCGGCGCGTTCCGCCTCGAGCTCTTCATCATTGGCCTCGGCGTCTTGGCGCTGGTGCTGATCTTTCAACCCTTTTCCATCGGCCTGTACGCGGTCGGCAGCGGTCTCGTGGTGCTTGCCGGGCTCATCAACAACCTGCTGCCGTTGGCCCAGCCGGGCGTCAAGGTGCGCAGTGTGGTGACCGTAGCGCTGGTCGTGGCGCTGGTCTTCTGCATTGCGCTGCTGGTATCGATCACGGCGGCGCATCTCTACGGCGTCTTCTTCCTCAATCCACCGGACCCCAACACTCTCGCCGGCAAGGCGCAGCTCGCCACGCCGCCTTTCTACAAGCAGGCTTTCGTGTGGGAAATCGCCGCCGCGGCGGTGATTCTCGCGCTGATCGTCACCGCTCTCAACAAGACAGCGCGATGATCAGCAGCTGACGCTATCCGGCAGGTCGCGCTCGCGCCCGTCCGCGACGGTCGGTGTGCGTCGCCCTCTCAACTCTCACGCTGTCATCCTCCGGCTTGACCGGAGGACCCGACGCCGAGATCAAGGATCGTGTCGACCGCGCCGCCAAAACACTCAGGATCGAACATCTGCTCGACCGCAAGACCGATCGTCTGTCCGGCGGCGAGATGCAGCGCGTTTCGATCGGCCGCGCCATCGTGCGCAAGCCGCGCGTGTTCCTGATGGACGAACCGCTGTCGGCGCTCGACGCCAAACTGCGCGAGGCGCTGCGCACGGAACTGAAGAACCTGCAGATCCAGCTTGGCGCCACCTTCCTGTTCGTCACCCACGACCAGATCAAGGCGATGTCGATGGGCGACAAGGTGGGCGTGCTCAACCATGGCCGCATCATCCAGACCGGCACGCCGCACGAGATCTATAACAATCCGCGCGATACCTATGTGGCCAGCTTCGTCGGCTCGCCGCCGATGAACCTGATCGATGGCAAGCTGGTCAACGGCCGCGCGGTGATGGCGCCGCTAAATTTCGAACTGCCTTTCTCTGGGGGTGCCAAGGCGGGCGGTGCGACCGACGGTCGCCCGCTCGTCTTCGGTATTCGACCTGAGGATGTGTATCTTGAAAGCGGTGCGCCGGTCGAGGCACGCGTCCACGATGTCGAGAACCATGGCGTGGAAAAGATCCTGACTCTGCGGGTCGGCGACACGACGCTGCGCGCCACGGTGCCGGCCAGAACCGATGTCCAGATCGAGCAGCCGGTGCGCTTTGCCTGGAATCAGGACAAGGTGGTGCTGTTCGACAAGGGCAGCGGCGTGAGCTTGCGGCACGCCAGCTAGTTGCGGTCGAACGACGGCGCCGCCTGACTATTTCTGGAAGTAGGTCTCGTAAGGCGTATCGTTGATCAGCAGGATCACGCACTCCGTCTCTGAGAGGCAGGCGTCGTCGTGCATCTCGTTGGCCTTCTGGGTCCAGTAGGATCCCGGCGGCAATTCGACCTTCGTCGCTTCGCCGCCGTCCATTTGCCAATGCGCCCACAGTCCCTTGATGACCACCGCGCGATAGTCGGCGGTGTGCGCATGAACCGGCGCGCGCCAGTTGCCGGGAACTTTCAGCAAGGTGCCCGCCGGGCCTTTGGCCCGGTCACCCCACAACGGGCCAAGGCGATGCGGCTGGTCTGGCACTTCGGCGACATAGGGGATCTTGTCGGCCGGGAGATAGCTGTCCTCGAGGGCAAAGGCGCGAGCGGGAAAGACGCAAGAAACGGCGAGCGCCAGAAACGCGCTGTCTTCGGCGGCCTGGTGGTCGACAATGCCGGTGTGGCCAGCGCCTTCGCCTATTGTGGCGCTGCGACCTTGCTGGCGGCGATCGTTGTGTTCGCGCGCGGCCCTAAGCGCGTCGAATAGCCGATAGCCATCCTTGGCTGAAGCAGCGGGCCCGAGAACTATCAAGGTTTTCGGGGCGTTGCTTTTGTGGTGAGAGGCCACCGTAGGGTAGACCGCGCGGCCGTCGAAGTCGAAGACCGGCAGGCCGGTGGGATCGAAATCGGCGACGCAGTTGAGGTTGATGTAGGCGCTGCGTTCGCTGCCCTGACTGACATCCTCGGCAAAGGGATGGATGCCGCAGGTGCGGCAGAAGCGATGCGCCATTGCATGATTGCCGAATGTGTAGGTGCCGAGATCGTCGCCCCACGCCAGCACCGTCAGGCTGTCATGCGGGATGGCGGCCAACAGCGCGCCCTTGCGCGAGCAGATCGAACAATTGCACCGCACGGCGCCGGTCAGCTGCGCCTTGAATTCGAACGCAACCTTGCCGCAGTGGCAGCTGCCTTTGTACAGCATCAGTCCCTTCCTATCGCTGGCAGGTGCAAAGGCACGCTGTCCGGGCTATTCCTTCCGCTGACCTAGCGGCCCATATGCCTTAAAGACGCTCCACCTTGACGGAATCCGACATCGACATGCAATCAATCCGCGATCGTCTCGAGATCATCCTGTCACGTCTTGCCAGTTGCGCGGCAGGCGAGAAGGTGTTCACCAAACTCTATGCCGAGGCGGCGCGCGCAGCGGCCGAGGCCACCGATGCGCGCAAGAAGGCCGGCGTATCGCTCGGGCCGCTTGACGGCACCATCGTGTCGATCAAGGATCTGTTCGATGTCGCCGGCGAGCCGACCACGGCCGGGTCGCTGATGCTGAGGGACACCGCGCCCCGTCGGCACGACGCTGCGGTCGTCAGCCGTCTGCGCCAGGCCGGCGCCGTCATCATCGGCAAGACCAACATGACCGAATTCGCCTTCACCGCTATCGGCGACAACATGCACTACGGCACACCGGGCAATGCCGCCGACACCAGCCGCATTCCAGGCGGTTCGTCGTCGGGCGCCGCCGTGTCCGTTGGCGAGGGGACGAGCGACATTTCCATCGGCTCCGACACCGGCGGTTCGGTGCGCATCCCGGCATCGCTGAACGGCGTCGTCGGTTTCAAGCCGACGGCGCGGCGCGTGCCGCTGACTGGTGCCTATCCCCTTTCCGCGACGCTGGATTCGATCGGGCCGCTGGCGCTGAGTGTTGCTGCGTGTGCCCTGGCTGACGCCGCGATGACGGGCGAGCAGATGCCGCAACTGCACCTGCCGTTAGCGCTTGCCGGGCTTCGTGTCGGCATTCCGCGCGGCCTGCTTTTCGAAGACACGGAAACGGAGATTGCCGCCGCGTTCGATCGCAGCCTTGCCGGGATCGAGCAGGCAGGCGCGTGGCTCACGGACATTTCGATCGACGACCTCATTGCCGATCTGCGCCTGGCCACCAAACGCGGCTCGATCGCGGCCATGGAAGGTTCTGAAATCCATGCCGACTGGCTGGCGACGGGCGCATCGGTGCCGGTCGATCCCCATGTCAGCGGGCTGCTGTCGCGGGCGGCGGCCATACCGACGCCGGTTTATATCAGGGCAATGCGTCGTCGCGCGGCACTGTGCATAGCCATGGACGAGCGGTTGGGTTCGGTCGATGTGCTAGCTCTGCCGACCACGCCGGTGACAGCGCCGACTATCGTTTCGATGGCCGAGGATACGGCTCTGCGTGAACGCACCGAAGGTCTGCTGCTGCGCAATACCCAGGTCGCCAACCAGTTCGACCTCTGCGCGATCTCGCTGCCGATGCCCGGCATGACGCTGCCGGCCGGACTGATGCTGGTGGCGCGCAATGGCCACGACCACCATCTGCTGCGCATCGCGGCTGAAGTCGAGCGGCTGCTCCGATAGGCAGCGAGCCGTAGGTCGGCAGTCAACGTGCCGCGCAGCGCTTGCGCTCGCTTTTCTTGGAGGAGCGTTCGATTTTGGTAACGACCAGCATCGGCGGATCGTTCGGCTGGCCGCGATGCTGGATCGATCCTCGGACGACGAGTTTTCCAGCATAAAGCTTGTCGGAGAGGTCAGGTGCCGATCTGTCCAGCGGCGGCAATTCCGTAGTGTTGAGCTCCACGCCTTTAACGACATTGCCGGTGGTCAGATCCAGCGCATTGCCTGACGGGCAGGGCGCCATCATGCAGACGATCCCATTGCTGCAATAGACATAATCGCTGCTTTGTGCCGCCGCGAGCGAAGGTAAGGCCACGATCGACGACACTGCGAGAACCAGAGATGCGAAGCGAAAACCGGACATGGTTCACGCGTCCGCCGGGAACCGTCTGCGGTAATGCTCGACCACGTCGGGATTGCGCAGATTGACAGGCAGCCGGTTGGCCAGCACCAGCAAGGTCTCGCCGGCCGCGCCCACGCCCATGCGCATCATCGATTGCTCGGTAATCCCCGCCATATGCGGGGTGACGATAACATTGTCGAAACCGAAATAGGGATGGTTTGCCGGCAGCGGCTGCGTGGCAAAGACGTCGAGTGCGGCGCCGCCGATCCGGTCTTGGCGCAAGGCCTCGATCAGCGCCTCGTCATCGATCACCGGCCCGCGCGAAATGTTGATCAAAAGCGCGTCCGGCTTCATGCGGGCGATGCGTTCGCGGCTGATCAGGCCGCGCGTTTCCGGCGTCAGCGGGCAGCAGAGCACGATGATGTCGCTCTGTTCGATCAGCGCATCGATCGACAGGAAGCCGATCCTGTCGGGTGCCGGCTGCATGCTGCGGGTCGTCGCCACGACGTCGAGGCCAAAGCCGTGCGCGGCGATATGGGCGACTGCCTGACCGATGGCGCCGAAGCCGATGATGCCGATGGTCTTGCCGGCAAGCTCGCTGGCATGGCTGGCGTGGTCGCGGCCGGCATTCCAGCCCTTGGCGCGCAAGTCGCGGTCGACCGAACGGAAGCGCCGAAGCAGGGCAAGGGCCGCGAACATCACATATTCAGCGACCGAACGCGCATTGACCGCCGGCACGTTGGCGACCAGCACGCCGGCCGCGGCCGCGGCCTCCATCGGCACCATGTCGAGCCCGGCGCCGTGGCGGACCGCGGCTCTGAGTTTCGTGGCGTTTTCGAACAGCGACGGCGGCAGCGGTGCGCGAACGATGATGACGTCGGCATGCTTCGCCTCGGCGGTCAGCGTTGCCGCATCGAGCGCTGAGGCGACGACGAGTTCACCGGCGCCCGCCAGCATTGCGGAGGCACGCGGATGCAGCGTGTGCGTCGACAGGATTCTGGGCATGGGGGCTCTCGTGTTTGTCGCAAGCGAAAGCGCTGCGCGCTTTCCCGGGAAAACCGTTTCACACTTTTCCTGGAATTGCTCTAGGCTTTCTCAAATGCCAGGCTTTGCGCTTGCGCCTCGCGGCCCTCGATGATCCCCTTCCAGTAGCTTTCCGCGCCTTGCAGGTGGGCGCTCATCAGCGCCTGGGCGAGATTGCCGTCGCGACGCAGCAGCGCCTCGTAGATCTGGATATGCTCGGCATGCGAGCGCACTGAGCGCTCGGGATCGTTGAAGTAGATCGGCAGCCGCTGCTCGCCCATCAGGTAATAGACGCTGCAGATATTGTGGAAGACGCCGTTCTTGGTCGCCCGCACGATTTCGAGGTGGAATTCGCGGTCTTCCTTGGCGAGGCCTTCGCCGGCGGCGATGCACTCCTCCGAGGCTTTCAGGATCTCCCGCAGGCGTTCGAAATTCTCTTCGGTGGCACGCGAACAGGCAAGTTCGGCGGCCTTGATCTCGTGGATCTTGCGCAGTTCGACGGTCTCGTAGATCTGCACCGGATCGAGCGGCAGGCCCGCGCGGGCGAAAAGAGCCAAGGCTTCTACACTGGCCTGCCTGGTGTCGACATAGATGCCGGATTTGGCGCGGCGCTCGACGATGCGCATGGCCTCCAGAATGGCCAGCGCCTCGCGGATCTGGCCGCGGCTGACACCGAAATGCTCCGCCAGCTCGCGCTCCGAGGGCGTGCGGCCGCTCTCCTTGTCCGAATGGGCGAACAGATAGGCGGCGAGTTCGGCGAGAAGGTTCTTTTCTTTCATCGTCAACCGCGTTGCGCGTGCGCCTCCAGGAACCGCTCCGAAATGGTGAATCCCAGACCCGGCTTTTCAGGGATCGCTATCATACCGTCCCTTGCTTCGACAGTCTCTTCGATAAGATCGTGGATCATGGGGTTGGCGCCGAGCGAATATTCGACGGTAAAACTGGCAGGCGAGGCCGCACAAACATGCAGGCCGGCGAAAAAGCATGGCGCGCCGGCCCACAGATGCGGGGCAAAGCGCAGATTGAAGGCACTGGCGATGGTGCCGATCTTCATCGCCTCGCTGATACCGCCGCAAAAGGCCGGATCCGGCTGGAAGATGTCGGCGGATTTCAGCACCGCGAGATCGCGGAAAGCGTAGCGCGTCGCTTCGCTTTCGCCGGTGGCGATCGGGATCGAGCCCGAGGCGCGCACCTCGGCCATACCAGCCTTGTCGTCGGCGATAACAGGCTCCTCGAACCAGGCGAGGTCGAGATCGCTGGCCAGGCTGATGAAGCGCTTGGCCTCGGCCACCGTATAGGTGCCGTGCGCGTCGACCATCAACTCGACGTCAGGACCGAGCGCCTGCCGTGCGGCGCGGACGCGGGCGGCGGAAATGTGCGGGGCGCCGTCCATGGCGCCGACGCGCATCTTCAGCGCCCTGAAGCCGCCTTTGGCGATGTAGGATTTGAGCTGCTCGCCGATAGCCTCGGCGGCAGCCCAGCCGCCGGAGGCGTAGGCCGGCATGCGGTCGAGCTTGCGGCCGCCGATGAGCCGCCACACCGGCTGTCCCAACGACTTCCCCAGAATATCCCAGAGCGCGATATCGACGGCGCTGATTGCCGCAATGCTCATGCCGCGCCGCGCCAGCTGCGGCATGGCATGGCCGGCGCGCGCGGCACTGTCATGGCGCACGCCGTTGTAGAGCATCTCCCAGATCATGCCGATGTCGGCGGGGTCGCGGCCGATCAGCTGCGGCCCGACCTCGTGATTCAGCATGTAGACCAGCGCACCATAGCTGCCGGCGCTGCCGGCGGCGTTCTTGCCCTCGCCCCAGCCGATCAGCCCGTCGTCAGTCTCAATGCGCAGGATGGCGGCGTCGAACGTCGTCACCTGGCCAAAGTCGCTGCGATGCTGCTTCGCGGCCTCAATCGGCACGCGGACCCACCACGCCTGGACCGTTTTGATGCGCATCCCGATCGGCTACTTGATCAGCGGCAGCAGCGTTTCGGCCGTGATGCGCATCTGGTCGGTGTAGAATTTCTCCGTCAGCACGCTGGAGCCGTGATCCTGGATGAACTTCAGCTGTTCGGGAGAAATGTCGACCGGATTCCGGTCGACCATGTCGGGATAGGGCGCGGCGGGTGTGCGGTCGACGGGCGCGACGAATTCGTTGGTCAGCGCGCCGTCATAGCCGACTTCCTTCAGCGTCTGCACGATCCGTGGCCAATCGATCTGGCCAAGGCCGGCGGCAAAGCGGTTGTTGTCGGCGACGTGGAAGTCGAACAGCCGTTTGCCGACCTGACGGATCGCGTCATGGACGTTAAATTCTTCCATATGGATGTGATAGGCGTCGAGGCAGACGCCGCATTCGGGGCTGACCGCATCGGCCAGGGCCAACGCCTGCGCGCCGCGGTTGAACAGATAGGTCTCGAAGCGGTTGAGCGGCTCGACCGCGATCTTGACGCCGACCTTCTTGGCATGGGTGAAGCATTCGCGGGTGGCGTCGACCACCCACTTCCATTCCTCTTCCTCGGTGCCGTCCGGCACCACTTTGCCGACGGTCGCGGGCACCAGCGTTATGATCTCGCCATCAAGTTCGCTGACCATGGTCAGCACGTCCTTGACGTACTGCACCGAGCGTTCGCGCTGGCCCTGGTCCCTGGCGGCAAGGTTGCGTTCGCCCAGCATCAGCGTCACCGACCCCCAGCAGCGGATGCCGTATTCTTTCAGCAGCGCGCGGGTCTCCTTGGTCTTGTATTGCTCGGGCTCGCCGGAAATCTCGATCGACTCGTAGCCGAATTTCTTGATGCGCTTCAGCGTCACCTCCAACGGTTCCGCGCGCATCCAGTTGTGCGTCGAAAGATGCATGGTCTATCCTTCCCAGAATTCGTCTGTGCCAGTTCGCCTGCGACGCGCCCCACAAGGCGCGTCGCGTGTTTCCTCCCCAAGGCGCTCCAGCGTTTTTGCGCAACTGGTTCGACCAATTGGGCCCTAATGGAGGTCTACAGCAATTTTTGTCGCGCGGCAAGAACCGCCGCCATGCGATATCGACATCTGTGTACCGTATTGATTATGCTGGTATATATCGCCAAAAATGGAATGCCCTGGCAGCTTTGCGCGTGAGTCAAATGGCTTGACCCATTTTCGGTATTTGGTAATACCAGAATGCCGATACGAGAATGCACATCACGAGAGACCAAAGAGGCTGGCCCTGCTTTCATCAGACGCTATGCTTGGTCCTTGGAAAAATGAATTGGGAGGATGCCGATGCCGTCGACAATGAAGGGTCCGGGGCTGTTTCTGGCGCAGTTCGCGGGGGATACCGCGCCGTTCAATTCGCTGGCCTCGATCACCAAATGGGCGGCCGGTCTCGGTTACAAGGGCGTGCAGATCCCGACCTGGGATGCACGCCTGTTCGACCTCAAAAAGGCGGCATCTTCCAAGACCTATTGCGACGAGGTGAAAGGCATCTGCGCGGATGCCGGCGTCGAGATCACCGAACTGTCGACGCATCTTCAAGGGCAGCTGGTGGCGGTGCACCCGGCCTATGATGCCCAGTTCGACGGCTTTGCACCGCCTGCGGTGCACAACAACCCCAAGGCCAGGCAGAAATGGGCGGTCGAACAGATGGAGTTCGGCGCCAAGGCCTCGAAGAATCTTGGCCTGAAAGCCTCGGTGACGTTTTCCGGCGCCTTAGCTTTCCCGTACCTCTATCCCTGGCCACAGCGGCCGGCCGGGCTGATCGAGGAGGCCTTCGCCGAGCTCGGCACACGCTGGAAGCCGATCCTGGACGTCTATGACGAAAACGGCGTCGATGTCGGCTACGAGATCCATCCTGGCGAGGACATCTTCGACGGCGCAACCTTCGAGATGTTCCTAGATGCGGTTGGCGGTCACAAGCGCTGCAACATCAACTACGACCCGTCGCATTTCCTTTTGCAGCAGCTCGACTATCTCGAATTCATCGACATCTATCACGAGCGGATCAAGGCCTTCCATGCCAAGGATGCCGAGTTCAATCCGACGGGGCGGCAAGGCGTCTATTCCGGCTATCAGAGCTGGACCAATCGCGCCGGCCGCTTCCGCTCGCTTGGCGACGGGCAGGTCGATTTCGGCGGCATCTTCTCCAAGCTTACCCAGTATGGCTACGATTCCTGGGCGGTGCTGGAATGGGAGTGTTGCCTCAAGCATCCGGAGGACGGCGCGGCCGAAGGCGCGCCCTTCATCCAGCACCACATTATCCGGGTGACGGAAAAGGCCTTTGATGATTTCGCCGGCGGCGCCACCGACAAGAAGATGCTGCGCGCCATGATGGGTATTTGAGACAAGCAGGAGAAAGACATGGTCGGCGCATCGAAGTCGGAAGCGGGGGGCGGCCCGATCCGCTATGGTATGGTCGGCGGCGGCCAAGGCGCCTTCATCGGTGCGGTGCACCGGATCGCGGCCCGCATGGACAATGATTTCGTGCTGGTGGCCGGCGCCCTGTCGGCCAATCCCGAGCGCGCCAAGGCTTCCGCCGCCGAACTCGGTCTCGACCCGGCGCGCAGCTACGCCTCCTATGCCGAGATGGCCAAGGCCGAGGCCAAGCGCCCGGACGGCATCGAGGCGGTGGCGATCGTCACCCCCAACAATGTGCACGTGCCGGCGGCCAAGGTCTTCCTCGAGGCGGGCATCCACGTCATCTGCGACAAGCCGCTGGCGACGACTTTGGCCGAGGCCAAGAAGCTCGCGGCCGTGGTTGAAAAGACCGGCAAGGTGTTCGTGCTGACGCACAATTACACTGCCTATCCGATGATCCGGCAGGCGCGCGAGATGGTGGCCAAGGGGCAGCTTGGCGACATCCGCATCGTTCAGTCCGAGTACCCGCAGGACTGGCTGACCGAGGATCTTGCCGCCACCGGCCAGAAGCAGGCGGCGTGGCGCTCCGACCCCAAGCAGGCGGGCGCGGGCGGCGCGCTCGGCGACATCGGCACGCATGCCTACAATCTGGCGCGCTTCGTCTCGGGTCTGGAACTCGATTCCCTGTCGGCCGATCTCGACGCTTTCGTGCCGGGGCGGCTGCTCGACGACAATGTCAATGTCATGCTGCGCTTCAAGCCGGTCGGCAAGGTGCATCCGGCCAAGGGCATGATCTGGGCGAGCCAGGTGGCGCCCGGCCACGAGAACGGGCTGAAGCTGCGCATCTATGGCTCGAAGGGCGGGCTGGAATGGGTGCAGGCCGATCCGAACTATCTCTGGTACACGCCGTTCGGCCAGCCCAAGCAGCTGCTCACCCGCAACGGCGCCGGCGCGCTGCCGGTTGCGGGACGCGTCAGCCGCGTTCCGTCTGGCCATCCGGAAGGCTATCTCGAAGGCTTCGCCAACATCTACCAGGAGGCGGCGCGGGCGATCCGCGCGGCACGCAAGAAGGGCGGCAAGCCGGGCAAGGACGTGGTGTTCCCGACCATCCAGGACGGCGTCGAAGGTATGGCGTTCATCGAGGCCTGCGTGAAGTCATCGAAGAAGAACGGGGCGTGGACGAAACTTTAGGGAGCGCCGGCGCCAAGTCTCTTCTCCCTTCGGGGAGAAGGTGGCCGCGAAGCGGCCGAATGAGGGCGCATGGTGCGAGGTGCGAAAGAAACCAGCGCGCGCCGTCAAACGGGGAGGGGCTGTCGATGAAAATCGGCATGTGCATGTTTTTGTGGACGACTTCCGTGTCTAAGAAACACGAGCCGTTGCTGCGCGACATCAAGGCGACCGGCTTCGACGGCGTCGAGATACCGATCTTCTCAGGCACGCCAGAGGACTACAAGAAGCTTGGCGATCTGCTCGACCGCAGCGGGTTGGAGCGCACGGCTGTTACGGCGATGGGCGACCCGGCGATGAATCTGATTTCGCCGGATGCCGCGACCCGCAAGGCCGGCATCGGCTACATGAAATGGGCGATCGATTGCGCCCAGGCGCTCGGCGCGAGTACGCTGAGCGGGCCGCTGCATTCGACGCTCGGCGCCTTCTCCGGCAGCGGGCCGACCGCTGCCGAGAAGAAGCGCTCGATCGCCTCGCAGCGCGCCATTGGCGATCATGCCGGCAAGCGGAACGTTACCATCGGGTTGGAGGCGCTCAACCGTTTCGAGTGCTATCTGCTGAACACGATGGCCGATCTGTCCGAGCACGTCGATGCCATCGACCGGCCGCACATCAAGGCGATGTACGACACCTTCCACGCCAATATCGAGGAAGCCGACCCGATCGGCGCCTACATGAAGCACCGGCGGAATGTCGTGCACATCCACATTTCGGAGAACGATCGCGGCGTGCCGGGGCGCGGGAACATTCCGTGGAAAGAGACTTTCGCGGCCATCCGCAAGAGCGGCTATGACGACTGGCTGACGATCGAGGCGTTTGGCAGGTCGCTGAAGGATCTGGCGGCGGCGACCAAGGTGTGGCGGGATTTTTCCGAGACGCCGGAAGCGGTTTATCGCGAGGGATACAGGCATATCAGGGATGGGTGGAAGCGGGCGGCTTAGCCGCGCCGCCCAAGGAGTGCTGCGTTCCTTCACACCCCCCACTGTCCGGCAGGACAGAGGGGGGTGCTGTCCCTCGCACGTCACCCCTCCTCGGCCTGCATCCTGTTGTAATCATGGATGGTCCGGCTGAGCCGGCGCCTCAGGAAATTCGAGATGTTGTCGAACACAAACACGACGAGCAGGATCAGCAGCACCATGTAGAAGACGTTGGCCCAGTTGGAATTGGTGCGCATGGCTTCCCAGAGTTTCAGGCCGATGCCGCCAGCGCCGACGGCGCCGATGATGGTGGCGCCTCTTGTGTTGGATTCCCACTGGTAGAGCGTCTGGCTGATGAAGACCGGGATCACTTCCGGCATGACCCCATAGCGCTGCACCAGCAGGCCGTTGGCGCCGGTCGACTTGATGCCCTCGCGCGGTTTGTCGTCGATGTTTTCCAGGCTTTCCGAATAGATTTTGCCGAGCGTGCCTATTTCGGTGAAGAAGATCGCGGCGCTGCCGGCGAGCGGTCCCGGGCCGAAGGCGCGGGTGAAGAACAGCGCCCAGATCAGCATGTCGACCGATCGCATGAAATCGAAGAAGCGCTTGAGCACCTGGCCGAACAATCCGCTCGGCGTGATGTTGCGGGCGGCGAAGAAGGCGAGCGGGAAGGCGACGAGGCCGCCGAGCAACGTGCCGAGAAAGGCCATGACGATGGTCTGCAGCAGTTTCGTCCAGACGTCGCCATGCTGCCACTGCGCATTGTTCCAGATGTTGTCGCCGGCGAGCGCGAGGTTCGAGGTGCCAGGCTTAAGTTCCGGTCCGGACCAGATCAGCGAGATCACTTCACTGGCCGATTTGCCGAAGAAGGGCGAGCGCGTGTCGAAGACGAAATTTGCCCAGCCGAGGAAGCGCTTGCGGACCTTGACGCGATCGACGGTGACGCGCACTTCGCCGACAAAGCCCATCCTGGCGACGATCTCGTCGTCATGCGCGGTGATCCAGCCAGGCACCGGACCTGTAATTACCGGCTTACCGCTGGTCAGCGCCACCGGCACCATCTCGCCATTGGCGACGATCGTCGCTTTGGTCTTGTCGAAGGTGACGGACCTGGCCGCGCCATCGATCAGGACGGTGAAGGTGCCATCCGCGTTCTTGACAACCCAGTCGGGATCTGGGTTCTCGCCGAGTGCTGAAAACCGCGGGTATTTCGGCGTGATTTCAGGCTGGTCGAGGCGGAATTCAGGCTGCAGATCGTAGCTGATCCATTGCGTCAGGAAGAGCGGCAGGCGCTCCCAATGCGAGTCGCGCATCACCTGCGGCAGGTTGAAAAACCACAAGGCGTAAACGAGGTAGAGCAGGATGCCGCCGAACAGGAACAGCGGCGCGAATCGCTTGTAGGCCGGCCGCCGAAAGATTTGCGGATAGCGTTCCTCGATCGACTGGACCTGATCAGTGGTCAAAGCGGTCATTTAAGCGCTCATCAGAAAAGCTTGCTCGCCGACCAGCTTGCGGCGCAGCCAGGCGGAGAACTGGTCGACGATGAAGATCGTCGTGAACAACAGCAGCACCAACGCCACCGTCTTGGCGCCGAAGCCGCGCGAGATCGACAGCTTCAATTCCTCGCCGATGCCGCCGCCGCCGACGGCGCCGATGATGGTCGACGCCCGCACGTTGATCTCGACGCGCAGCAATGTGTAGGACATGAAGTTGGGCAGTACCTGCGGCAGGTCGGCGAAGCGCACGCGCTCGAACCAGTTGCCGCCGACCGCCCTCAGGCCTTCCTCGGCGCGCATGTCGATGTTCTCGTTGATCTCGTAGAACAGCTTGCCCAGCGCGCCGATCGAATGCAGTCCGATGGCGATGATGGCGGCAATCGGGCCGGTAGAGACGATGGCCGCGAACAGCCCGGCAATGACGATCTCGGGAAAGGCGCGCAGCAATTCCATGAAGCGCTTGACGACGAGCCGCAGCGCCGGATGCGGCGTCAGGTTGCGCGCGGCGATGAAGGAAAACGGCACGGCGAAGATGAAGCCGATGAAGGTCGAGACCAGCGCCACGTTGAGTGTGGTCAGCATCAGCTCGAAATATTCGGGGATGTAGAAGCCGCCCCAGACATAGACGCGGCCGAGCGGGAAGTTGAACTCCTGGGTGCCGGTGTCATGCGGCGAGGCGATGTCGAACAGCGCCCGCCAGACGTCGTTCCAGTCCTTCGGGATCAGCCAGCTGAGGAAGTCGAATATATGCGGCAGCCGGTCCCAGAAGTGACCGGCATTGGCCTCGTCGGCGAACCACATGCTCGACAGCGTCGCCGCCAGCAGCAGGCCGATGCCGAGGATGGTATAAAGCCGCCGCAACGATATCTGGCGCTGCCAGGCGTTGGCTACCTGCAGGGTCGCGTTGGAGCGGGCTGTTGCTGAGATGGTCATGATCGGGACATGCAAAGAGGGCGGCGTTTTTCACGTCGCCCTTTCTGATTTTGCCGTCAGCCGCCGATGGCTGCCTTACGGGCTTCGACGATGACGTTGTAGAAGTCAGGCTTGACCGGGACGTAACCGGTGAAGTCGCCGCCTTCGACGCCTTCGAAACAGGCCTTGTCCTTCTTCGGCAGGTCGGTGAAGAAGGCGGCAAGCTTGGCGGTCATGTCGTCGCCGAGCGCGGTGCGCACGACCAGTGGGCCGTTCGGGATCAGGCCCGAGCGCCAGACTTCGACGAAGTCGTTGGGGTCGACGGCGCCCTTGGCGGTGACCTTGTGGAAGGTGCCGGAGGTGTAGCCGTTCTTGAAGTCGCCGATGCCGGAGGAATCGTCAACCGCAACGTCGACCTTGCCGTCGCGAACGGCGAGGATGTTGTTTTCATGGCCGCCATTGAACTGGGTCGAGGCGAAGTAGGCGTCGTTCGAGGCGCCGGTGTCCTTCGGGATCTGGGTCAGCGGGATCAGGTAGCCCGAGGTCGAGTCCGGATCGGCGTAGCCGAGCTTCTTGCCCTTGGCCGACTTGATGTCGGTAATGCCCGAAGACTTCAGCGCCAGGCCGATGGAATAATAGCCGGTGGCGCCGTCGGTCTGCTGGGTGGTGAGGATCGGGGTGACCGCCTTCGGGTCCTTGATGTAGACGCTGGCGTAGCCGGAAGCGCCGAGTTCGGCGAAGTCGAGCGTGCCGCCGAGCAGGCCCTGGATGACGCCGTCATAGTCGGCGGCGGGGAACAGCGAGACCTTTTCGAAGCCGAATTCGGTCTTCAGGTGATCGGCCAGGCACTGATAGTTGCGCAGGCGGTCGGTTTCGTTCTCTCCGCCGAGGATGCCGACGCGGAATTCCTTGAGGTCGGCCGCATGCGCGGCGCTGGTTGCCATGGCGAGCGCCGAAACGGCGCCGAATACCATCTTCCTGAACATTTGATGTCTCTCCTGTAAGTTCCGGCCCCGCGCCGGCAGCGTTCTTGATTTTTGCAAGTGCCCTTGACGCGGGCGGTCGATCAGTGCGGCTCAGTTTTGGTCCATGATCTTTTCCGAAAACCGGTATCCACTTTTCGGGATCATGGATCAGTACCCGGGGAATGCGGGCTCGAGCGGGCTGGCGGATGCGGCGGTCTTTTGCTTGTAGGCGATGCTGGTCGAGGTGATGGCCTCGGAGATATCGACGCCGTTGCCGTCGGCGCCATAGACCAGGCGCACGGCCTCGCGGTTGAGCGCTTCCGGCGGACCGTCGAAGACGATCTTGCCGGCTGCCATGCCGATGATGCGGTTGCAATAGGTGCGGGCGGTGTCCAGCGTGTGCAGATTGGTGACGACGGTGATGCCTTCGCGCAGGTTGATGTCCTGCAGCGAGTCCATCACCACCTTGGCGTTGAGCGGGTCGAGCGAAGCGATCGGCTCATCGGCGAGCAGCACCTTGGGCTGCTGCATCATGGCGCGGGCAATGGCGACGCGCTGCTGCTGGCCGCCAGACAGCGTGCCGGCTGGCTGCAGTGCGGTGCGGGCGATGTCGAGGCGCTCGAGTGCTGCAATCGCCTCGGCGCATTCGGCGCGGGTAAACATGCCGAGCAGGTTGGAAAAGGTCGAGCGATGATTGAGACGGCCGAGCAGCACATTGGTCAGCACATCGAGGCGCGGCACCAGGTTGAACTGCTGGAAGATCATGGCGCAGTCGCGCTGCCAGCGTCGCAGCGGCGAGCCACGCAGCCGCGAGACCTCGGCACCGTCAAAAAAAATCGATCCCTGGCTGGGGTCGATGAGACGGTTGATCATGCGAAGGAGGGTGGATTTGCCGGCGCCGGAACGACCGATGATGCCGACCATCTGGCCCTGCGGGATCGACAGGTCGATGGCGCTGACGGCGGTGTTCTTGCCAAATCGGCGCGAGACGCCGCGGATTTCGAGCGTGGCAGGGGTCGATAACATCGAAGAGTTCCAGACCTGAATTGATCGTCTGGTTCTCGCCTAGCGCAGCGACATGAACCTGCCATGTCATCACGATGTCAGTTTTGTTACGCTCCACAGCCGTGCGCCAAGTGGGGGTGATCGCACCCGATCAGGCGCCGTATTTCTCGAGGAACGCTTCTGCCTCGAGTACGCGAAAATCGTCGAGCGCGGCGCGCAGCCTGGCGTGGTCCCAGTCCCACCAGGCGAGCGCCTGGTAGCGTTCGGCCGTGCGGCGATCGAAACGCTCGCGGATCGGCTTGGCTGGCACGCCGCCAACGATGGTGTAGGGCGCGACATCCTTCGACACCACAGCGCCGGCGCCTACGGCAGCACCAGCGCCGACGGTGACGCCGGGCAGGATGGTCGAGCCGTGGCCGAGCCAGGTGTCGTGGCCGATGGAGACGCGTTTGGCGCGGCGCTGGGCGAAGAATTCTGTTTCGTGCTCGGCGTCGTCCCAATAGTCGGAGGCGCGATAGGTGAAGTGATGCAGCGTCGGCCGCCAGGTCGGGTGGTTTGTGGCGTTGATGCGCACGGCGGCGGCTATGTTGGAGAACTTGCCGATGGTCGCGCACCAGACGACGCAGTCCTGCATGATGTAGGAATAGTCGCCGAGGATGCTTTCGGACACGCGGCTGCGGTCGGCGATCTCTGTCCAGCGCCCCAATGTCGAGTTCTCGACCTGCGCCGTGGCGTGGACCAACGGCGCTTCCGATAGTTTCCTGCTCATGCAGCGATTTTTCCGGCGGCGAAAGAGGTCACGTCGATGATGCGATCGGCGACGGCTTCACGCACATCCGGGTCATGGAAGATGCCGAGCAAGGCGACACCGCCGGCCTTCTTGGCGGCGATCAACGCAACCACAACGTCGCGGTTTTTCGAATCGAGCGAAGCTGTCGGCTCGTCGAGCAGCAAGACCGGATGCTCGGTGATGAAGCCGCGCGCGATATTGACGCGCTGCTGCTCACCGCCCGAGAAAGTCGCCGGCGGCAGCGCCCAGAGCTTTTCCGGCAAATTGAGCTGCCCCAGCAAGGTGCGTGCTTTTTTCCGCGCGCTCTCGCGGTCCTCGCCGCGTTCGACCAGCGGCTCGGCGACCACGTCGAGCGCGGAGACGCGCGGCACGGTGCGCAGGAACTGGCTGACATAGCCGATCGTCTGGCGGCGCACGGAAAGCACCGTGCGCGGGTTGGCGATGGCGAGATCGATCAGGCCGCCCTCATGCTGAACGATGATCTGGCCTTCATCGACGGCATAATTGCCATAGAGCATTTTCAGGATCGAGCTTTTGCCGGCGCCGGAAGGCCCGCCGAGCACGGCGCATTCACCGGCCCGGATCGAGAATGAGACGCCGGCGACAACCGGCAATCTGATGCCGTCGCGCAGATGCATGGTGAAGCTTTTGGCGACGCCGGAAACAACGAGGGGCGTCGGCATCAGAAGGTTCTCCAATCGTTGTTCGTCCGCGGGCCAACACCCCCCTCTGCCTTGCCAGGCATCTCCCCCTCAAGGGGGGAGATTGGCTGTCGCGTTCGACTTCGCCATTCTTCTGCATCGTAGAAGGGGCGGGACATAAAAGCTGCTGATCTCCCCCCTTGAGGGGGAGATGGCCGGCAGGCCAGAGGGGGGTGCCTTGGCGCCATCTTCACACCTGTAGAATCGAGGAAACAAGCAATTGCGTGTAAGGCGCGCGGGGATCGTCGAGCACGCGATCCGTCAGGCCGCTTTCGACGACACGGCCGTCTTTCATCACCATAATACGCTGCGACAGAAGCCGGGCGACGGCGAGATCGTGGGTGACGACGATGGCCGCCAGGCCGAGATCGGTGACCAACCCGCGCAGCAAATCGAGCAGGCGCGCCTGCACCGAGACGTCGAGGCCGCCGGTCGGCTCGTCCATGAACACCAGCCTCGGTCCGGTGACGAGGTTGCGGGCGATTTGCAGGCGCTGGCGCATGCCGCCGGAAAAGGCGCGCGGCTCGTCGTCGATGCGGTCCTCGTCGATCTCGACGCGCGACAGCCAGTCGACGGCAGTGGCGCGGATCTTGCCGTAATGGCGGTCACCGACCGCCATTAGCCGCTCGCCGACATTGGCGCCGGCAGACACCGTCATGCGCAAGCCGTCGGCGGGGTTCTGATGAACAAAGCCCCAGTCGGTGCGCATCAGGAAGCGGCACTCGGCCTCGCTCATACGGTAGAGTTCGCGGAACTGGCCGTCGCGCATGCGGTAGCTGGCGGTGCCAGAAGATGGTAGCAGCCGCGTCGACAGGCAGTTGAGCAGCGTCGTCTTGCCGGAGCCGGATTCGCCGACGACGGCCAGAACCTCACCCGGCCACAGGTCGAAGGTGACATTCTCGCAGCCGACGCGCGAGCCGTAGAATTTGGACAGTTCGGAGACGCGCAGCAGTGGGTCGCCGGTCATTCTGCTGGCCTCATCTTTCCTGCGGTAACATGGCTTTCAGCCGCAAGGTGGCCGCGATGTCCTTCGGCGCGCCGCTTCTCGCAATGGTCGGTGTCGGAGCAGACGAACATGTGGTCGCCATGGTCGTCGAGGATGACCTCGTCGAGATAGACATTTTCCGCCGCGCACAGCGCACAGGGCAGGTCGAAGGTCTGGACCTCGAAGGGATGATCCTCGAAGTCGAGGCTGACGACATCGGTGAAGGGCGGCACGGCATAGATGCGCTTTTCGCGCCCGGCTCCGAACAGCTGCAGGGCCGGCGAACGGTGCATTTTGGGGTTGTCGAATTTCGGCGTCGGCGAGGGGTCCATGACATAGCGGCCCTCGACCTTGACCGGATAGGCATAGGTGGTGGCGATGCGGCCGTGTTTGGCAATGTCCTCGTAGAGCTTCACATGCATCAGGCCGTATTCCTCGAGCGCATGCATTTTGCGCGTTTCGGTTTCGCGCGGCTCGAGGAAGCGCAACGGCTCGGGTATCGGCACTTGGTAGACTAGAACTTGGCCGGCGCTCAGCGGGTGTTCCGGGACGCGGTGGCGGGTCTGGATGATGGTGGCGCTGGCGGTATCGGTCGTCACCGCGACGTTGGCTACCTTCTTGAAGAAGGCGCGGATCGAGACGGCATTGGTGGTGTCGTCGGCGCCCTGGTCGATGACTTTCAGCACATCGTCCGGCCCGATAATCGAGGCGGTGACCTGCACGCCGCCAGTGCCCCAGCCATAGGGCATCGGCATTTCGCGCGAAGCGAAGGGAACCTGATAGCCAGGGATGGCGATGCCCTTGAGGATCGCCCGGCGGATCATCCTTTTGGTCTGCTCGTCGAGATAGGCGAAGTTGTAGGTGGCGATGTCGGTCATGGCGATCAAATCCACTCCCTGCTATTGCATTGACGCCCAGAAAACGGAAATAAAGGCGAAGTCGAATGACTCAGACCGGTTGGATCCAGATTGCAATTCTGCTTCTGGCGTTTGTCTGCGTGGTCGGTTTTGTACCTCGGCGCTTGTTTCTGCCTGCTTCCAGAGATGGCGCGCATGTCACAGGCGGAAACGGCAGCTACGTCGGCGGGCATAGCAGCCATTCCCATGACGGCGGCAACGGGGGCGGCAACGGGGGTGGCGGCAATGGCGGGGGCGATTAGGCTCATTCGGCCGCCTCCCGCTTCTCTTCCACCTTTGCAGGGTTCTCTCGAGCTTCGTATTCGGCGCGCATGCGGCGCACCAAATCGAGCTCGGCCTGGAAGTCGACATAGTGCGGCAGCTTCAAATGCTCCACGAAGCCGGTCGCCTGAACATTGTCGGAGTGCGAGATGACGAACTCCTCGTCCTGCGCGGCGGCGACGACATCTTCGCCGAGTTCCGTTGCGCGCAGCGCGCGGTCGCACAGCGCCATGGCCATCGCCTTGCGCTCGCTTTGGCCGAAGACCAGTCCGTAGCCGCGGGTGAATTGCGGCGGCGCCTTGGCCGAGCCCTTGAACTGGTTGACCATCTGGCATTCGGTGACGCGGACCTTGCCGAGCAGCACGGCGAAGGGCAGTTCCGGCACGTCGAGTTCCAGCTCGACCTCGCCGATACGCACCTCGCCGACAAAGGGGTGGTTGCGGGCATAGCCGCGCTGGGTGGAATAGCCGAGCGCCAGCAGAAACCCTTCATCGCCGCGTGACAGCGCCTGCAGGCGGATGTCGCGCGCCATCGGAAACTCAAGCGGCTCGCGGGTGATGTCGCCGGGGACATGGTCCTGCGGCATGTCGCCATCCGGCTCAATCAGCCCTT
Organism: Mesorhizobium sp. C372A; assembly: GCF_030323245.1. Classification (NCBI taxonomy): domain Bacteria; kingdom Pseudomonadati; phylum Pseudomonadota; class Alphaproteobacteria; order Hyphomicrobiales; family Phyllobacteriaceae; genus Mesorhizobium; species Mesorhizobium sp. C372A. The sequence continues at coordinate 2,531,443 of NZ_CP100475.1, forward strand.
CGCGGGCGAGGATCGTCGAAACGCGCGGCATGGCCTGCGTTTCCGTCTCGCGCTGGAGCGGTTCGGCGACATCGGCGCCGGCGGCGAGTTCCGGGTCGAGCAGGCGGTGGGTGTAGTCGAAGGTAGGCCCAAGCAGCTGGCCGCCGGGCAAATCCTTGTAGGTCGCCGACACGCGCCGCTCGACCAGCATGGCGCCGGTGTCGATGGCGTTGGTGTAGCCGAAGCGCGGCAGTGTGGTGCGGTAGGCGCGCACCAGGAAGATCGCCTCGATCATGTCGCCGCGCGCCTGGACTATGGCGAGCGCCGCCAGTTCCCGGTCGTAGAGCGATCCTTCGCTCATCACCCGGTCGACGCCGAGCGCCAGCTGTTCCACGATCTGGTCGAGGCGCAGCGCCGGCACCGAACGGTCGCCGCGACGGCGGTCCGCAAGCAGGCTGTGGGCATTGGCGATTGCGACTTCGCCGCCTTTTACCGCGACATACATTTATGCCTCCATCGTATTGATGCGCGTCGTGCGCGGCAGGCAGGCGATACCGTCGGGCGCCGCCAGGAGGATGTCGACGCCGCGCGGAAAGCGCTGGCTGTTCTGCTTCCACTGTTCGACGAAATGACGCGGCATCTGTGCCGGCGCGATCGCGGCAGAGACTTCGATGCCAGGACCTTCGAGCAACAGCGGCGCGCCCGAGACGAGATTGCTGACCTGCAGGATCAGTGTCGTCGAGCGGTCGGGATAGTCCTGCGTGCCTTGCGAAAAGCCGTCGAGAGCAGCCATCTCGGCCGGGTTGGCGATCAAGGCGAAATGCGCATCGGCCGGCGTGTTGGCAAGTGGCGCGCCGGTGTGGAAACCGAGCCAGGATTTGACTGCCGCGGACGCCTGCAAGGCAGGGTCGAGCCAGAGCGGGGTGTCGTTGTCGCATAGCGAAAGCGCGATGGCGCCGGCGGTTGCCGACAGCGGCGCCGGCGGCCGGGCGAAGGCCGGCAGAGGCTGCACGCTGCCCGGCCGCGCCATGGCGTCCATGATTGCGCGGAAGACGGTCTGGGCGTTGAACACCGGATCGGCGAAACCGCCGTCGATCGATTGAGCTGCGATGTCCATCAGTCTTCTCCGCGCACCATGGTGAAGAAATCCACTTTCGTTGCCGCCGTCTCGGCGCGGCGCTTTTCGCGCGCTTCGCCTTGGGCGGCACGCAGCGGCGCCACCAGCGCGGTTTCGACCGTCCTGCGCTGCGCCGGCTCCTGCCAGAGCGCGTCGGCGATTGCGGCCAGCCTGGCCTTCTTCCTGTCGCGGCCAAGCATGTAGCTGTGGCCGACCTGTCCGGAAGGGAGCCGAACTGTGGCGCGGGTGACCGTCGCTTCACCGACATTGAAGGGTGCGCCGCCGCCGCCGATGCGACCACGCACGGTGACCAGACCGGTTTCCGGGCCACGCAGAAGCTCGGCCTCGGAGGTCAGGCCGGCCTCGTTCCAGAGCCGGGCGATGTCGTCGCCGTTAGCCTGCGCCAGCGTTGCCATGACGTCTTTGCGCTCGGCCTGTTCCCGCGCTTCCTGTCCTCGCATTGGGTTACTCCCTGACCAAATAAAATTTGTCTAGTGATATAGACAACTATACAAATTATACCTATTATCTAACCCGTGTCCATGACGGGTGGATGACAGGGGCTGGAGCGGGGGGGAAATGGTGGCTCAAAAGAGCGCGAGCAGCATCGAACGCCGCAGTGGCGTCTCGCTCTGGCGGCAGATCGCCGACCAGATCCTGCATTCGATTGCGTCCGGCGATTTCGCCGAGAATGCCGCGCTGCCGCCGGAGATGGCGCTGGCCGAACGCTACGGCGTCAACCGCCACACGGTGCGCAGCGCCATATCGGCCCTGGTACAGGACGGTGTGCTGCGGGCCGAGCAGGGACGCGGCACTTTCGTGTTGTCGCGCAAGCGGCTGTCCTATCCGATCGGCGCGCGCACGCGTTTTTCGACGGGCCTGCAGGGACAGACTTCGGAACGGCATATCGTGCTGCTCACGTCCGTAGTTGAATCGGCCAGCCAGCGCGTCGCCGACGGCCTCGGCCTTGCCAGGGGCACCGAGGTGATCCGGCTGGAGACGCGCGGCGAAGCCGATGGACGGCCGGTGTCCCGCGCCGCCAGCTGGTACGAAGCAAAGAGCTTCGCCGGCATCGATGCCGTGATGGCGGAGACCGGTTCGATAACCGCCTCGCTCCGGCGTTTCGGCATCGACGATTATCTCCGGCAATCGACGGTTCTGTCGGCGCGTCACGCCGACGCCGCCGACCTTGCCGATCTCGATTTGCAGCCCGGCGCCATCGTGCTGGTGGCGGTCGCCGTCAACGTCACACCGGACGGCCAGCCGATCCAGTTCGCCGAAACGCGGTTTCCGGCGGAGCGGGTGGAGCTGAAGCTGTCGGCGCTGTAGGGAGCGTCGAGACTCATGCGATATCAGACCAACTCGGTCGCGCTCACTTGTCAGCGGCTTGACGTTTGAGGACCGCCTTCCCCCACTCCGTCTCGGCTTCGCCGAGCCACCTCTCCCCCCTCCGGAGGGAGAGGAAGGGAGCCCGCCTTGCCAAGCTCGCGCCTTTCCTCTCCCCCGTCGATCGGGGGAGAGGTGTCGAGCGAAGCTCGACGGAGTGGGGGTCGACCTGCGCAGGGCATGGTCAATTCCGGCCGGGTTCACCGCCTGCCATGTTAAGAACCCACCTCGATCACCGCCTTGATCAGCCCGGATTTCTCATGCGCCCATCTTGCGAGATCGCGCGGCGTTCCGGCCAGTGTCGTGCGGTGGGTGACAAGTTTCGCCAGCGGCACCGCGCCGTTGCGGATGGAGGCGGCGACGTGGTCGAAGTCGACTTTCAGCGCATTGCGGCTGCCGACCAGCGTCATTTCGCGCTTGTGGAATTCCGGGTCGGAAAAGACGATGTCGTCCTTGACGACACTGACCAGCACGAGCGTGCCACCATGCGCGACATGTGCGAAGGCCGACTGCACCGAGGCGGTGTTGCCGGTGGCGTCGAAGACGATGTCGAACCCTTCGCCGCCGGTTGCCTCGCGCACCAGTTCGGCTGCCGCTTTTTGTGAGCCGTCGAGCGTGGCGAAGCCAAGTTCGCCTTTTGCAAAATCCAGCCGCTCCGTGCTCATGTCGAGCAGGCTGACATCGAGCCCGGCGATGCGCGCAAATAGCGCTGCGCCAAGGCCGATCGGCCCGGCACCGATGACCAGGGTGCGGGCGCCTGGTTCGGCGCGGGCACGCCGCACGGCATGCGCGCCGATGGCGAGGAATTCCACCGCCGCCGCGTCGGCCAGAGATAGGCCGTTTGACGGATAAAGATTCTGCGCCGGCACCAGGATCTGCTCGGCCATGGCGCCGTCGCGATGCACGCCAAGCACTTCGATCCTGACGCAGCAATTCGGCTTGCCGTGCCGGCAGGCGATGCATTTTCCGCAAGAGAGATAGGGATTGATGATGACGGGCTCGCCCACGGCAAGGTCGACATCTTCGCCGGTCTCGACGACGGTGCCCGACACTTCGTGGCCCATGATGCGGGGATAGGCGAGGAACGGGTGCTTGCCTTCGAAGATGTGGTAGTCGGTGCCGCAGATGCCGACATGGCTGACGGCGACCAGCGCCCAGCCGGCAAGCGGCGCTCCTGGCGCCGGCCGGTCTTCCAGGACAAGCTCGCCGGGCGAGCGGCAGACAACAGCTTTCATTCGGCAATTCCAGTGTTCAAAAAGGCGCCGGTCCGTTGTTAAGCAGGCCGGCGCAGAAGGTCAGGGAGGATTACTTGCCGCGACGGCGCAGGCCGTCGAAATAGACGATGATGATGATCAACGCGCCGGTGATGATGCGCTGCCAGAACGAGTTGACGTTGAGCAGATTGGCGCCGTTGTTGATGGTGGCCAGGATGAAGGCGCCGAGCAGCGGGCCATGCACCGAGCCGACGGCGCCGAACAGCGAAGTGCCGCCGATCACCGATGAGGCGATCGCCTGCAACTCCCAACCTTCGGCCTGGGTCGGGTTGCCGATGCCGATGCGCGCCGCCAGCAGCACGCCGACGAAGGCCGCGCATAGGCCCGACAGCGTGTAGGCCATGTAGATGGTGCGCTGGACATTGACGCCCGAGAGGCGCGAGGCCTCGGCATTGGATCCCACAGAGAAGAGATAGCGGCCCCAGCGGCTGTGGTGCAGGAAGATGTAGGCCGGGATACCGACCAGGATCACCATCCAGAACAGATTGGGGATGCCGACAAAGGAACTGCGCGAGAACGCGGTGAAGCTGTCGCTGTTGATGTTGATCGAATTGCCGTTGGTCATCAACAGGCCGATGCCGCGCAACGAGGTCAGCGTCGCCAGCGTGATGATGAAGGGCGGCAGGCCCATCTTGACGATGCCGAAGCCATGGAACAGGCCGATGGCAACGCCGACCAGCAGCGTCACCAGAATGGCGACCCAGATCGGGAAGCCGGCATTGATCATCATGGCGACAATGACGGTGGCGAAGCCGACCACGGCGCCGACCGAGAGGTCGATGCCGCCGGTGATGATGACGAAGGTCTGGCCGACCGCCATGATGGCGATCATCGAGCCCTGCCGCAAAAGATTGGCGATGTTGTTGGAGGAGGCGAAGCTCGGCGTCGCCACCGACAGCACGATCCAGAGCAGAACCAGCAACGCCAGAAGCGTCAGCCCGAACAGGACGTTGTAGTTCCGTTTCGGTTTTTCGATCGCGACGGTTTCGATGCTCATGGTTCCTCCCGTTTCTTGTTTTGTCAGCCGATCGCCTGCGTCAGCACGTCTTCGTGGCTGGCGGCGCGAAAGCCATGGCTGGCGACCAGTTTGCCGCGCCGGAACACGTGCAGCGTATCGGCGAGCTCATAAACCTCGGGCAGATAGGACGAGATCAGGATGATGCCGGCGCCCTTGGACAACAGTTCCCCGAACAGGCGGTAGATCTCGGCCTTGGTGCCGACATCGACGCCGACGGTCGGCTCGTCGAAGATGAACAGCTTGGCGCCGTGCGCCAGCCATTTGCCGATGACGATCTTCTGCTGGTTGCCGCCGGACAGGCTGGAAGCCAGCGCGCCGCGTGTCGGCGTCTTGATGCGGAGGCCGGCGATCTGGCGATCGGCTTCAGCCTTTTCCTTCGTGTTCGAAATCAGCAGGTTGTTGGAGATGCGCTTGTAGATCGGCAAGTTGAGGTTGAGGCCGACCGGCAGGTTCAGGCACAGGCCCTGGTCGCGGCGGCTTTCTGGCGCCAGCGCCATGCCGAGCTTGATCGCGTCGTGCTCGGAATTGATGTGGACCGGCTTGCCTTGCCAAAGGACCTGTCCGGCCGACTTCTTGTGGCGGCCATAGAGCGTGGTGACGAACTCGCTCCGCCCGGCGCCGATCAGGCCATAGAGCCCGACGATCTCGCCGGCGCGCACCGTCATCGAGACGTCTTCGAAACCCTTGCCCGACAGGTTTTTCGCTTCAACGATCACGGCACCGGGGGTGAAATGCTCCTTGTGGTAGACTTGCTCGATCGAGCGGTTGATCATCATCTTGACCAGCTCGGCATCATTGGTCTCGGCAATGTTACGAGTGCCGACCAGTGTGCCGTCGCGCAGCACCGAGACGCGATCGGCGAGCTCGAACACCTCTTCCATGCGATGGCTGATGTAGATGATGGTGACGCCTTCGCCCTTGAGCCTGCGGATCAGCGTGAACAGCTGGTCGGCTTCCTTGCGGGTGAGATAGGCGGTCGGCTCGTCGAAGATGAGGAATTTGGTGCCGCGCACGGTGGCGCGGGCGGCGGCGATCAGCTGCTGCTGACCGATGGTGAGGTCACCCAGCATGACATGCGCCGGCAGGTCGAAGCCGAGACCGTCGATGATCTTCTGCGCTTCCTTGACCATGGCGCGCTGCTGCAGGATGCCGAAGCGCGAATTCTCCTCGCCGAGGAACATGTTGGCGGCGACGGTGAGATGGCGACAGAGCACGACCTCCTGATGCACGGCGTTGATGCCCAGCGCCATCGCCTCGTGCGGGGTTGCCAGCGCTGCCGGTTTGCCCTCCCAGATGACATCGCCGGAGGTGCGCGGCATGACGCCGGTCAGAAGCTTGATCAGGGTGGATTTGCCGGCGCCGTTCTCGCCGACGATGGCGTGGATCTCACCTGCCTTGAAGGCAAGGTGAACGGGCTTCAGCGCATGCGTGCCGGGATAGCGCTTTTCCAGCCCGTGCAGTTCGAGGATCGTCCTGCCGGGCGCTAGCGTTGGGGCCGGGTGCAGTTCCTGCGCCGTGGGCGTCATGACAATCCTCCCAGATTGGCCTTACGGTTGGCACGTCGCGATGCAGTCAAGCCGCATCGTCGAGGTGATTCAAGCCGGTGGATATTCAAGCTTGTATCCGGTGTTTCCGGGGCGCGAGGCCCCGGAAAGGATTTTTGCCTGACGGGCTCAGAGCTTCGGGTTGAGCAGGGCGTCGATCTTGGGGTCTTTCATGTTTGCCTTGGTCACCAGGTTGGCGCCGGTGTCGACATTGGCCTCGACCTTCTCGCCCTTCGAGGCGGCGAGCGCGGTCTTGATGCCGTCATAGCCCATCCGGTACGGATCCTGGACGACGAGCGCGGAAATGACGCCGTCATTGAGGAACTTGATCAGCTTCTCGTCGCTGTCGAAGCCGACCAGCGCCAGCTTACCGCCAAGGTTGTTCTCGGCGACAGCCTGACCGACGCCCTGCGCCATGATCAGGTTGGACGCGAAGATGCCCTTGAGGTTCGGGTTGGCGGTGATCAGGTCGGTGGCGATGTTGAGACCGGTCGTTGCCTGGCCGTCGGCATATTTGTCGGCGACGAGCTTGAGCCCCGGATATTTCGCGGCCAGCTGCTCGGTGAAGCCCTGCTTGCGCTGCTCCAGCGAACCGGCGCCCGGCGCGTTGGTGATCAGGGCGACGTCGCCCTCGATCTTGCCGCCATTGGCTTCGCCGATGGCTGCTGCAAGACCGTCAGCGGCGACGCGTCCGCCCTGCACATTGTCGGTGGTCAGGAACGAGGTGAAGGCCTTGGAATCGGCGCCGGAGTCGATGCCGATGACCTTGACCTTGCTGGCTGCTTCATCGATCGGCTTGCCGAGCGCCTTGAATTCGGTCGGCGCGATGACGATGGCGGCCGGGTTGCCGGCGACGGCATTCTCGAGGATCGAAACCTGGCCGTTGACGTCGGTTTCAGCCTGGGCGCCGAGTTCGGGTACGTTGACGCCGAGATCCTTGCCGGCCTTGCGGGCACCGGCCAGGACGATCTGCCAGTAGAAGGATGTGGTGTCCTTGACGATGATCGGAATGGTCACGTCCGCCGCCGAAGCGGGCGCCGTGTGCAGCGTGCCTGCAAGCATCGAGGCGGCAGCAAGTGCCACCAGTGAACGGCGGTTGAGAATGCTGGTCACGAATTTCATTAGGAATCCTCCCTAGATCGCCCGGTGAAGGTTGCGGAAGCTCCATTTGGATAGGCGCGGCCCAAACAGACCTTTATCAATAAAAAACAGTTGCCGCTTTTTGATAGTGCATCGGTCCGGCCGACGCAAGCGGTGTTTCATATCGGCCTGCGCATGGCTGGGCTGAGAAGCCTCCCTGCCGATCCTCAGTGCCACGTCCAGACGCTCCCGATCCTCCTTGATCATCATGGAATATTAATTCCACCGTCGAGTCAATATGGAATATTCATTCCTTCTTGAGAACCGTGATTGTGGCGTTTCGTCAGCCGAGCTCCTGCACGATGGTGTGGGGAGTGTAGCGGGCGAATTCCGCTTGCGGCACCTGGACGTCGAACAGGTCGAGGTTGCGCGTCAGGTTGGCAGGCTTGGCCGTTCCGGTCAGCACGCTGGCCACGACAGGCTCCTGCAGCGGAAACTGCAATGCAGCCGCCGCCAGCGGATATCCGCCCTCATCAGCGATTTTCTCCATCGCGCCGACACGCTCAAGTATGTCCTGCGTCGCCGGCAGATAGTCGAAATGCGCACCGTGCACCGGTCCGGTCGCCAGGATGCCGGAGTTGAAGACGCCGCCGATGATCAGGGAAGTCTGTCGCTCACGGCATAACGGCAGCAACTCGGCTTCAGCAGAGCGGTCGAGCAGCGAATAGCGGCTGGCCAGCAGGATGCAGTCGAGCGGTGCTTCGCGCAATACGTCGAGGCAGATCTGCACCTCGTTGACGCCGAGCCCATAGGCGGAAATCACGCCGGACGTTTTAAGCTCTTCCAGCGCCTTCAACCCGCCGTCCACCAGCTGGCGAAAGTGCAGCTTCGTCTTCTCGACGCCATGTGTGTAGGTGCCGATGTCGTGCACAAACAGGATGTCTATCCGGTTCAGCCCGAGCCGCGCATAGGAGAACTCGACCGAGCGCATGATGCCGTCATACGAGTAGTCGTAGTCGAGCGCGAAGGGCAGCGGGTCGACATAGGAATGATCGGGAACCTGGTCTTCCGGCACCGGGCGGAACAGCCGTCCGACCTTGGTCGACAGCACATAGGAATCCCGCGGCTTGTAGCGCAGGAAATCGCCGGTCCGCCGTTCCGACAGGCCGAAGCCATAGAAGGGCGCGGTGTCGAAATAGCGCAGGCCGGCATCCCAGGCTGTCTGCAGCGTCTCCATCGCCGCTTCGCGCGGACAGGCACGGTAGAGCCCGCCGATTGCCGCCCCGCCGAAGCTTATCTCGGTGACCTCGAGCGCAGTCGTGCCGATGCGGCGTTTGTCCATCCACAGCCTCCCCTTGTGAGCCGTCTTTGCAGCCCGTTTTTTTTCGTCGGTGGTTAGAGCGTCGCGCCGAGGTGCCACGGCACGAACTCGTTGTCGCCGTAGCCGAACGCCTCGCTCTTGGTCTTGCGGCCCGATGCCGTCTCGACGATGAGTTCGAAGAGTTCCCGGCCCATGCCGGCGATGGTCTTCTCACCCGAAGCGATGACGCCGCAATTGACGTCCATGTCCTCTTCCATCTGGTGGTACATGGTCGAGTTGGTGGCGACCTTGATCGACGGCGTGGGCCGGCAGCCGAAGCAGGAGCCGCGGCCGGTGGTGAAGACGATGATGTTGGCGCCGCCCGCCACCTGACCGGTCGCCGAGACCGGGTCGTAACCGGGCGTGTCCATGAACACCAGGCCACTGCCGGTGACCTTTTCGGCATAACCGAAGACGCCGTTGAGCGGAGTCTGGCCGCCTTTGGCCACGGCGCCCAGCGACTTTTCCAGGATGGTGGTCAGACCGCCGCGCTTGTTGCCGGGCGAGGGGTTGTTGTCGATCGAGGCGCCGTGCTTGGCGACATGGTCCTCCCACCATTTGACGAAACCGTCGAGCTTCTTGGCGATCTCCGGCGTTGCCGCGCGATAGGCGAGCAGATGTTCGGCGCCATAGATCTCCGTCGTCTCCGACAGGATGCCGATGCCGCCGACGCCGGCCAGGATGTCGACCGCCGCTCCCAGCGCGGGATTGGCGGTGATGCCCGACATGCCGTCGGAACCGCCGCATTGCAGGCCGACGACGATCTCCGAGACCGGGATCGGCTCGCGCTGATACTGGCCGACTTCCTCGGCGATTTCGGCGAGCACGCCCATCGCCTTTGCGACCGATTTGCGCGAACCGCCGGCGTCCTGGATGTTGAAATGGCGTTTTCCCGCCGCCGCACCCTTCTGGCCGTAAAGGGTGAGCTGGTTGACCTCGCAGCCGAGGCCGACCATCAACGCGCCGCCGAAATTCGGATGGCGGGTGTAACCGGCGAGCGTGCGGTGCAGTACCATCATGCCGTCGCCGGTGCCGCTCATGCCGCAGCCCTGGCCATGGACGATCGGGACGAAGCCGTCGATCCCCGGATATTTCGGCAGCAGCACGCGGTTGGCCTCGTCGGCGATGGCGTGGCAGACGGTGGCCGAGCAATTGACGCTGGCGATGATGCCGATGAAGTTGCGGGTGCCGGCACGGCCATCGGCGCGACGATAGCCCATGAATGTCCGGGCGCGGTCAGCTTCGGTGGCATGCTCCGCTTCGCTCGGCGGCACCACCGGCAGACGGCCGGACTCGAAGACCAGATTGTGCGAATGGACGTGGTCGCCGGGCGCGATGTCCTGGGTGGCGCGGCCGATGGCCTGGGCATACTTGACCACCGCCTCGCCGGCGGCGATAGGCTTGGTCGCCACCTTGTGGCCGGGCTCGATCAAGGCCGTGGCGAGGGCGCCGCCGGGCAGAGGGGTGCCGATCTCGATGCGGCCATTGGCGACCGCGACATTGTCGGCGGGGGACAGAAGAATGCTGTTCGAGGCGTTCACGGGCAGTTTCCTGGGTCTGTTCCTGGGGATGCGCGGATTGACACGCGTCTGTTTACATATAATGTCTTTTATCGTGAAAAAACATTTGTGCGTCAATTGTTTTTTCAGGAGGAGACCATGCGTCCGATGGACGCTTGGCTTGTGGGGACGGCGTCTTACACGCAGAGCGTTTTGCTTTGCCGGGTGAGCGCCAGGACATATGTGATATCGCGCTTCAAGCCAGCCACAGCAAGCGCCGGCGCGCAACGGGGCAGGGATGTCGAAGAGCAACAACGTCTACAAGGACGCTTACAACAGGGGTCTGCGGCTGCTCGATGAGACGCAGAGCCTGCCGTCGGAGCCGGAGCTGGGCACTTTGCTTGGCGTCAGCCGTACCACCGTGCGCACCATTCTGGCGCGCATGGAAGAGACCGGGCTGATCGCGTGGAACAAACGCAGCAAGACAGTGCTCAGGACGCCGAAGCCGGATGATTTCTTCCCCGAGGAGGAGACAGACACACTGGCCCAGATCATCGAGCGGTCGTTTATGCGCAGGTTGCTGGCCGGCGGTGCAGAGGCCGGCATGCAGATCAACGAGCTCGAACTGGCGCGCGAGATCGGCGTCGGGACCACCAGCGTGCGCGAGTTCCTGATCCGCTTCTCCCGCTTCGGCCTGATCGAGAAGCGGCGCAACAGCCACTGGGTGCTGAAAGGATTTACCCGTGCCTTTGCGCTCGAACTCACTGAAATCCGCGAGATGTTCGAGATACGCTCGGCGGCGGCCTTTGCCGCCTTGCCCGGGGATAGTCCGGTCTGGGCGGATCTCGACCGGCTGGAAGACGAGCACCGGCTTCTGGCCAGCGAAATCGCCATCCGCTTCAACGAATTCTCGGAGCTAGACGAGCGCTTCCACCGGCTGATCCACCGGGCGTCGCACAACCGCTTCATCGTCGATTTCTACGACGTCATCGCCATGATCTTTCACTACCACTACCAGTGGAACAAGGCGCAGGAGCGCGAGCGCAACGAAGTCGCGGTGAGCGAGCATCTCGCCTACATCGCGGCGCTGAAATCGCGCGATCTCGGCAAGGTCGACGCCGCCTGCCGCAAGCATCTGAAGTCGGCACGCCACACGCTGTTGACGTCGATCCCGGAAATCGGTCGGATTGCTTCTTAACGCGCCGCGTTGCCGCAGCGATGATTTGGCGATTTTCCGGCCGCGTGACGCATGCTAGGTATCCGCCGTTGCTGCGTGAAGAGGCAGATCCTTGAACTTCGGGCGTAAGAGATGGAGCATGATGGCCGCGTTTGTCGCGACCTGTGTGCTGCTGCTCCAGTCGACGCTCGGCGTGTTTGCCTTCGGCATTGCGCCGGATGCCTCGCAACTCGACGCTTTCGGCAATGTCATCTGCAGCCATGAGGGAGCGGTCAAGCTTCCCGGCGGCGATCCGCACCAGCAGCATATGCCGGCGTGCTGCATGCTCGGCTGCAGCATGGCCTCCGTCGCCTATGCGCCGCCGGCAGGCGTCGGCCTGGCGCCGGTCAGCCAGTCCTTGGAAACAGTCGCTTTTGCCCCGCCGGCAGTCAGGTATCCCGTCGTCACGCGCGAGCGCTCTCCGGCCAATCCGCGCGCGCCGCCGCTTGCGGGCTGAAAACCGCCGCTCGCTTTGCGTAACCTGCGCAGGCGATAATCATCCAATGACAAACACGTTCGCAGCCCGACAACGGCGCGACCTCATATTCATGGAGCCTACCCATGTCCCGTTTTCGTCATGCCGGCGCGTTGCACCGCAGCACCCGTTTATTCAGCACTATCGAGCAGCGTCTCGGCAGCGCCCTGTTCGCCTTTGCACTGTTGTTCGTCGGCTCCCATTCCGTCCTTGCGCATGAATTCAAGGCCGGTGACATCGAGATCGAGCATCCCTGGTCGCGCGCCACGCCGGCCGGCGCCAAGGTTGCCGGCGGCTATTTCACCATCGTCAACAAGGGCAGCGCGCCAGACCGGCTGCTATCGATTTCCTCCGACATTTCGGGCAAGGCCGAACTGCATGAAATGGGGGTGAAGGATGGCGTCATGACCATGCGCCCGGTCAGTGGTGGCCTGGATATCCCGGCGGGCGGCAAGGTCACGCTGGGTCCCGGCGCCTATCACGTGATGTTCATGGATCTGAAGCAGCCCCCTAAAGAAGGCCAGATGTTTGCCGCTACGCTGACTTTCGAGAGGGCCGGAACCGTGACCGTCGAGTTTGCCGTGCAAGCCATAGGCAGCGCGCCACCCCTGGAAGACAACGACTGACCAATTATTACCAATCAATTTTTTCGAGAGGGACCCATCATGAACAAGCATCATTTGCCGGCCGCTGCATTCCTCGTCCTGGGGACAAGTGCCGCCTTCGCCCATATCACGCTCGAAACACAGGAGGTTGCGGTCGGTTCGACCTACAAGGCCGTGCTGCGCGTGCCGCATGGCTGCGAAGGCAAGGCGACGATTGCCGTGCGCGTGCAGATCCCGGAAGGGGTGATCGGGGTGAAGCCGATGCCCAAGCCCGGCTGGACGCTGCAGGTCAAGAAAGGCAAGTACGAGAAATCCTACCAGCTCTATGGCGAAGCGGTGACCTCGGGCGTCAAGGAAGTCGACTGGAGCGGCGGCAGCCTGCCGGATGAATTTTATGACGAGTTCGTCTTCCGCGGCACGTTGGCCGCCGATCTGCCGGCCGGGCAAAAACTCTATTTTCCGGTGGTGCAGGAATGCGATGGCGCCACCACGCGTTGGATAGAGATTCCGGCGGCTGGTCAGGATGAGGATGCGCTGGAAGATCCGGCGCCCGGCCTCAACCTGCTGCCGAAGAAATGATGCATTGGCGGCGCGCTGCTTCGAAGCGGCGCGCCACTGTTTTGGTGGATGGCATGAACGTGGCCTGTTTTCAGCGGATAGAACGGACAGCCGGCAGGTGCTTCGGCCTGCTGGCCGCGATCCTGCTGCTTGCCGTCCTTGCCACGCCAAACCAGGCCTTTGCCCATGCGGCGCTGATCAAGGCCGAGCCTGCCGACGGCGCGGTTCTGGAGCGAGCGCCGACGCAATTTTCGCTGACCTTCAGCGAGCCTGTGTCGCCGCTGGTGCTGACCTTGGTGCGGCCCGACGGTACGCCTGTCGCTTTGACCTCGTTTCGGTTGAGCGACCAAACGGTTGAGATCGACAATCCACAAAAGCTCGGGCCGGGCACCCATGTCTTGAGCTGGCGGGTGATTTCCGCTGATGGCCATCCGGTCGGCGGCTCGGTGCTGTTTTCCGTTGGCGCGCCAAGTGCGGCGCCGGCGGTGGGGGAAGCTGTCGATATAGATTTGCGGTCAGCGATCTGGACCGGCAAGGTTCTTCTCTACATCGGGCTTTTCCTCGGCATTGGCGGCGCCTTCGCGCTGACATGGCTGGCGCAAGGCCAGCGCTCAGGCCAGCGCTTCGTCATTGCCGCCATCCTGTGCGGGCTGGTCGCAGCACCCCTGTCGCTCGGGTTCCAGGGGCTGGACGCGCTGGGCGCGCCACTCGCCCGGCTGGCGCAACCGGTGGTCTGGCGGACGGCGCTTGGCACCAGCTTCGGCTGGACGGTGCTGATTTCGCTGGCGGCGCTCGGGCTTGGCCTGCTGTCGTTGGTCGGATCGCGTGCTGGCGCCAGGCCGTTGGCGCTCGCCGGGCTGGCCGGTGTGGGTGCAGCCCTTGCCGCCAGCGGCCATGCCAGTGCAGCCGAACCGCAATGGCTGACGCGGCCTATGGTGTTCCTGCATGGCGCCGGCATCGCTTTCTGGGCTGGAGCATTGCTGCCGCTCGGCCTGGCGTTGAGCAGCCAATCGGTGGAAACCGGGGCGTTCCTGCGGCGGTTTTCGCGCGCGATCATGCCCGTGGTGGTAGTGCTTGCCGCCGCCGGTGTGGTGCTCGCCATCATCCAGGTGCAGACACCGGCGGCACTGGTCAACACCGCCTATGGCCGGCTGCTGCTGATCAAGCTGGCGCTGCTGGTGTTTCTGTTCACGCTGGCGGCGGTCAATCGATGGCGGCTCACCGCCTTGGCCGAGGCCGGAGCGACGGAAGTGCGGCGACGGCTTAGCCGCTCGATCTCAGTCGAAATGCTGATCGTGCTCCTGATCTTCGGCGTTGCCGCCGGCTGGCGCTTCACGCCGCCGCCACGGGCCCTGGCAATCGCCGCGGCACAACCGACGTCGACCCATATCCACACTATGAAGGCGATGGCCGACATCGACATCACGCCCGGCCATACCGGGGAGGTCACCGCCTCCATCGTCATCATGGATGGCGATTTCGGCCCGCTCGACGCCAAGGAAGTGACGCTGGTGCTGTCCAAGCCCGATTCGGGGATCGAGCCGATCAAGCGTCCGGCGACCAAGCCAGGCGACGGCACCTGGCGCGTCGATAATCTCGTCATTCCGATTCCAGGCCGCTGGACGGCGCGGCTCGATATTCTGGTTTCGGATTTCGAAGTGGTAAAGATCGAAGCGCCGATCGATATCCGCGCCGAGTGATATTCAGCCCGCCTGCGAAGGGCGCTCAGCCGAGTTCCTGGGCTAACCCGATGAGATGCCCTTCCGGCCCGCGGATGTAGCAGAGCCGATACACGTCCTGGTAACGGACGACTTCACCGGCCAGCTGCGCGCCACGCTTGCGGAGCCTTTCAAGCGTGTCGTCGATGTCGTCCACGGTAAACATGACGCGCAGGTAGCCCAGGGCATTGACCGGGGCGTTGCGGTGATCGGCGACGACCGTCGGCGTGAGGAAGCGGGAGAGCTCGAGCCGGCTATGGCCATCCGGTGTGCGCATCATGGCAATCTCGACGTGCTGATCGCCGAGCCCGGTGACACGTCCGGCCCACTCGCCTTCGATCGTCGCCCGCCCTTCCAGTTCGAGGCCGAGCTCGCGAAAGAAGGCAATCGTCTCGTCGAGGTCATCGACGACGATTCCGACATTGTCCATCCGTTTGACTGCCATAAGTTCAACCTAACGTCATATGTTCGATCGGCAAGGCGTCGCCTGGTCACCAACTGACCCTTCCTGACTCGGTCTGACACAACGCAGACGCAACACAATTCGGCGAGGCGGTTGACGTGGCGCGAAAGGCCCGTCAATCATCTCGCCGAAAAATGGGCATCCCGAAAAACGCGGCCTCAACAAAATCCGAAAGCAGGGAAGAAACGATGGAAAAAGCCGAAATAGGCCTGATCGGCCTTGGCACAATGGGCTCCAACCTCGCGCTCAACATTGCCGAGCACGGGCACCGCATCGCCGTCTTCAACCGCACCAAGGCGCGCACCGATGCCTTCCTCGAAGGCGCCGGTTCGCTCAGGGACATGGTGGTGCCCTGCTACAGCCTGGAGGAACTGGCAGCTGCGATCAAGCCGCCGCGCCCGGTCATCATCATGGTGCTGGCCGGCAAGCCGGTCGACGAACAGATCGAAGCGCTGCGCGGCGTGTTGTCTGACAACGATATCGTCATCGATGCCGGCAACGCCAATTTCCGCGATACGATGCGGCGCTTTTCGGAACTGTCGGGCTCAGGTCTCACCTTCATAGGCATGGGCGTATCCGGCGGCGAGGAAGGCGCGCGCCATGGACCGTCGATCATGGTCGGCGGCACCGAAGACTCCTGGAAGCGCGTCGAACGCGTGCTGACCGCGATCTCGGCTAAGTTCAAGGATGAACCGTGCGCTGCCTGGCTTGGCACAGACGGCGCCGGGCATTTCGTGAAAACCATCCACAACGGCATCGAATATGCCGACATGCAGATGATCGCCGAGATCTACGGCATCCTGCGTGACGGTCTCGGCATGGGGCCGAAGGAGATCGGCAAGGTCTTCGAGGACTGGAACAAGGGCCGGCTCGATTCGTATCTGATCGAGATCACCGCCAAGGTGCTGGCCGCCGACGATGCAAAGACCGGCAAGCCGGTGGTCGACATCATCCTCGACCGTGCCGGCCAGAAGGGCACCGGCAAATGGTCTGTCATCGAGGCGCAGCAGCTCGGCATTCCGGCGACGGCCATCGAGGCGGCGGTGGCGGCCCGCGTGCTGTCGTCGATCAAGGATGAGCGGCAGGCGGCCGAAAAAGCCTATGGCAATATCGGCGTCATCAAGATCTCCGGCGACAAGGCGGCACTTCTGAAAGACCTGGAGCTGGCGCTGCTCGCCGGCAAGATCGCCGCCTATGCACAAGGTTTCGCGGTGATGAGCGCCGCCTCGAAGGAGTTCAACTGGAACTTGCCGATGCCGACCATCGCCAAGATCTGGCGTGCCGGCTGTATCATCCGCTCGCAGATGCTCGACACCATGGCGGAAGCCTTCGGCTCGGGCGGCGCGTCCACCAACCTTTTGATGGCGCCGGCTTTCACCACCATGATGCAGGAGGCGCATCCGTCGCTCCGGCGCATCGTCGCAAGAGCGTCGGAGGCCGGTTCGCCCGTGCCGGCGCTGGCGTCGGCGCTTGCCTATTTCGACAGCTACCGCCAGGGCCGCGGCACCTCGAACCTGATCCAGGCGCAGCGCGATTTCTTCGGCGCGCATGGTTTCGAGCGCATCGGCGAGCAGGGGGCTTTCCATGGCCCATGGGGCAGCGGCGCTGCCGGCTAGGGTCAGGTGAGGCGGCCTCTCAGGTCGTGCCAGTCAGCCCTGATACGCGACGACGTCGCCTGGCTTGACCACAGTCTGCAAAGAGCCAGGTGCCGCGCCGCCTATCCAGCCCAGCACGGCGCGGGCAAGCTCGGTGCCGGCGAGGCGGAAGTCTTCGTTGACGATCAGCAACTCCCGGCGGAACAGATGCAGCAGTTCCGACGATTGCTTGGACACGACATCGACGTCGCGGCCGAGTTTCAGGCCGGCATCCTCGATGCCGGCGACGATGGCCAGCGTTGCTGCGGCGGCGCTGCTGACGAAACCGTCCGGCCTGACGTCGCGGCGCATCAACTGCGCGGTCCGCGTCCTGATCTGATCGATCGACTGGTCGATCGAAACAGCGTTGAACGGCACTTCGCTGGCGTCGACCTCGCTCAGTGCGTCGGCAAAGCCATTGACCGTGTGGTCGTAATAGGTGAGCCCGACCGGCGGCGCTACCAGCGCCAGCCGGCGCCGGCCGACGCTGGCCAGATGGCGCACCGCTTCGGCGGCGAAGGCGTAATTGTCGAAGTCGTGATAGGGGTGGACAAGCCCCATATCGGTGCGGCCATGCGTGGCAAAGGGTATGCCACGCTCCAGCATGTAGCGGGCGCGCGGATCGTTGGGCTGCGTGCGTGAGATGATGACGCCATCGGCCGAGCCGGACTCGACCAGATACTTTACCGGGTCCAGCGGATCCTGCGAGCGCGAGTAGGGCGTGACGATCAGGTGATAGGGTGTGTCGGCAATGACCTCCGAGACGCCGTAGATGATGTCCGAGACAAAGCTCATGATCTCGCGCTCGGTATTGAGCACGAGGCTGATAACATTGGTCTTGCCAGTCCGCAGGCGCACGCCGGCGCGGTTCGGCCGGTAGCCGATCTGCCTGGCGACGAGTTGAACCCGCCGCCTGGTCTCGGCGCCGATCTCGGGTGCATCCTTGAGCGCGCGCGAGACGGTGGTGACGCCGAGCCCGGTCATGAAGGCAAGCGTTTTCAGCGTCGGCCGCTCATGCGCCGACGCCTCGTCGTCCTTCTCCGTCTGGTCCCTGTCCATTCGTCCCGCCCCGTCAGGCGCATAGCAGCCGCCGGACCAGCCGACAATCGCTTCGATGACGATGTGGCACGGTTCTTCGCCGTCAGGCCTCAATATACTGAAACGTTACAGATTTCCACCATCGCAGCGCGTGGGTCTCTCAAGCCATGGTTTTGGCAGGGTTTTGGCGGCCAGAAACGTTGCGCGACAATCAGGTTCGAGACGGTTTTCTTGCGCTGCAGCATGATTTTGCAGCGCAGCACCCGGTTTTGCGCGCAGTTTGCCGGTTCGCACGCAACGAATTTGTTCGCGCCTCGAAAAAACATTCGAGCGCGTTTATCTCAGGGGTTGCACGCACCGCATAATTGCCGTATCGAAAATCTGTAACGTTTCAGATTCTGGGAGGAACCGAAATGCGCTATAGACTTTTGACCGCTGCCCTTGCCGCGACGGCCGCGCTTCAGCTTGCCGGCCCGGCGGCCGCCACCGACCTGGAAGTGACCCATTGGTGGACATCGGGCGGCGAGGCGGCGGCGGTTGCGGAATTCGCGAAGGCTTTTGACGCGACCGGCAATCATTGGGTCGACGGCGCCATTGCCGGATCCGGCGGCACGGCACGGCCGATCATGATCAGCCGCATCACCGGCGGCGATCCGATGGGCGCCACCCAGTTCAATCACGGCCGGCAGGCCGAAGAACTGGTGCAGGCCGGCTTGATGCGCGACCTCACCGATGTGGCCACCAAGGGCAAGTGGACGGAAATCGTGCGGCCGAAGAGCCTGCTCGACAGCTGCACCATCGACGGCAAGATCTATTGCGTGCCGGTCAACATCCACTCCTGGCAGTGGTTGTGGCTGTCGAACGAAGCCTTCGAGAAGGCCGGCGTGCCGCTGCCGAAGGACTGGAATGAATTCGTGGCGGCAGCGCCCGCCCTGGAAAAGGCGGGCATCATCCCGCTCGCTGTCGGCGGACAGGCCTGGCAATCTTCCGGCGCCTTCGACGTGCTGCTGGCGGCGGTCGGCGGCACCGACGCGTTCCTTAAGGTCTACAAGGACAAGGATGCCAAGTTCGCCGCCGGGCCCGAGATCGCCAAGGTCTTCAAGGCCGCCGACGATGCCCGCAAGATGGCGAAGAACACCAATGTGCAGGACTGGAACCAGGCAACCAATCTCGTCATCACCGGCAAGGCCGGTGGCCAGATCATGGGTGACTGGGCGCAAGGCGAGTTCCAGGTTGCCGGCAAGGTCGCCGGCAAGGACTATGCCTGCTTGCCGGGCCTCGGTCTGAACGAAGTGATCGCCACCGGCGGCGACGCCTTCTATTTCCCGCTGCTCAAGGATGCCGACAAGTCCAAGGCGCAGGAGGTGTTGGCAGAGACGCTGCTCGACCCTAAGACTCAGGTCGCCTTCAATCTCAAGAAGGGCTCGCTGCCGGTGCGTGGCGACGTCGATCTCAATGCGGCGAACGACTGCATGAAGAAGGGTCTGGCCATCCTCGCCAAGGGCGCCGTCATCCCGTGGACGGACCAACTGCTTTCGCAGGATACCCAGAAGCAGAAGGAAGATCTCTTCGCCGAATTCTTCGCCAAGCCGGACCTGACCATCGAAGACGCGCAGAAGCGCTTCGCCGACCTCATCGCTTCGGCAGACTGACGTTGGAGGCAATACACCTCGCTCCCGGCCTTGCGAAAGCAGGGCCGGGATCGCACCGCCCTTACCCAGCCGGCTGACGAGATGAGCAAGAGCGAACGCCCCAACCCGCTGTTCCGCAACATCAATGCGAAGGTCGCCTCGATCCCGATGATCCTCACCGCGTCGGTGGTTTTCGTCGGCGGCACCGTCTGGACGGTGTTCTATTCCTTTACCAATTCGAAGCTGCTGCCACGGCTGAATTTCGCCGGGCTCGACCAGTATTACCGGCTGTGGGCGACGCCGCGCTGGCTGATCTCAATCGAGAACCTTTTGATCTACGGCGCGATCTCGCTGGTGTTCTCACTGGTCATCGGCTTCCTGCTTGCAGCGCTTCTCGACCAGAAGATCCGTTTCGAGGACACGTTCCGCACCATCTTCCTCTATCCGTTCGCGCTTTCCTTCATCGTCACCGGCCTGGTCTGGCAGTGGCTGCTCAATCCGGATTTCGGCATCCAGCATGTGGTGCGGGACCTCGGCTGGACGAGCTTCAACTTCGACCCGCTCTACAATTCCAGCATCGTCATCTACGGCATTTCGATTGCGGCGCTGTGGCAAGGCACCGGGCTCATCATGTGCTTGATGCTGGCCGGCCTGCGCGGCATCGACGAGGACATCTGGAAGGCGGCGCGGGTAGACGGGATCCCGATGTGGAAGACCTATCTGTTCATCGTCATCCCGATGATGCGGCCGGTTTTCATCACCACGCTGGTCATCATCGCGTCGGGCATCGTCAAGGTCTACGACCTCGTTGTCGCCCAGACCAGCGGCGGCCCCGGAATCGCCTCCGAAGTGCCGGCCAAATATGTCTACGACTACATGTTCTTCGCACAGAATCTTGGCCAGGGCTTTGCCGCCTCGACCATGATGCTGCTCTCGGTGGTGATCGTCGTCGTGCCGTGGGCCTACCTTGAATTCGGAGGCAGGAAGCGTGGCTGACCCGGCCGTCCCTTTGCCCGCCAGCGCGGGTGCCGCCGAGCGCGAAGCCTCGGGGCCGCGCGGGCCGAAGCCGCGGCATGTCTTCTCGCGCCGCAACATCTTCCTCTATGGCACGCTGATCGTGGTGGCAGTCTACTATCTGCTGCCGCTCTATGTGATGGTGGTCACCTCGCTTAAGGGCATGCCCGAGATACGGATGGGCAATATCTTCTCGCCGCCGCTCGAAATCACGTTCGAACCGTGGGTGAAGGCGTGGGCGACCGCCTGCACCGGCCTCAATTGCGACGGGCTTTCGCGCGGCTTCTGGAATTCGGTGCGCATCACCGTGCCGTCGGTGCTGCTGTCGATCGCGATCGCCTCGGTGAACGGCTATGCGCTCGCCAACTGGCGCTTCAAGGGCGCCGACACATTCTTCGTCATCCTGATCGTCGGCGCCTTCATCCCCTATCAGGTGATGATCTATCCGATCGTCATCATCCTGCGCGAGATCGGACTCTACGGCAGCCTCAGCGGCCTGGTGATCGTCCATTCCATCTTCGGCATGCCGATCCTCACGCTTTTGTTCCGCAACTATTTTGCCTCGATGCCGGAAGAGCTGTTCAGGGCGGCACGGGTCGACGGCGCCGGCTTCTGGGGCATCTTCCTGCGGATCATGGCGCCGATGTCGCTGCCGATCTTCGTCGTCGCCATCATCCTGCAGGTGACCGGCATCTGGAACGACTTCCTGTTCGGCGTCGTCTACACCCGCCCCGACACCTATCCGATGACGGTGCAGCTCAACAACATCGTCAATTCGGTGCAAGGCGTGAAGGAGTACAACGTCAACATGGCCGCCACCATCCTGACCGGGCTCGTGCCGCTCATCGTCTACTTCATTTCCGGCAAGCTTTTCGTGCGCGGCATCGCCGCCGGTGCGGTGAAAGGGTGATGGCGATGACGGCAGCCAACGGCACCAGCGTTTCGATCCAGGACCTGTCCCTGAATTTCGGCTCTGTATCGGTGCTGCAGACCCTCAATCTCGAGGTCGCAGAGGGCGAGTTCATCGTGCTGCTCGGTCCCTCGGGCTGCGGCAAGTCGACCTTGCTCAACTGCATCGCCGGGCTGCTCGATATTTCCGAAGGCCGCATCTTCATCAAGGGCAAGAACGTCACCTGGGAAGAGCCCAAGGATCGCGGCATCGGCATGGTGTTCCAGTCCTATGCGCTTTATCCGCAAATGACGGTGGAGAAGAACCTGTCGTTCGGCCTGCGCGTTGCCGGCGTGCCCAGGGATGAGATCGCCAAGCGCATCGCACGCGCCGCCGAGATCCTGCAGATCGAGCCGCTTTTGCAGCGCAAGCCCGCGGCCTTGTCCGGCGGCCAACGCCAGCGCGTGGCGATCGGGCGGGCGCTGGTGCGCGACGTCGATGTCTTCCTGTTCGACGAGCCACTATCCAATCTCGACGCCAAGCTGCGCTCGGAACTGCGCGTCGAAATCAAGCTTCTGCATCGCAAGCTGCAGAACACCATGATCTACGTCACCCACGACCAGATCGAGGCGATGACGCTGGCCGACCGTATCGCGGTCATGCGCGGCGGCGTCATCCAGCAGCTCGACGCGCCGCAGACGATCTACAACCGGCCGGTCAACCGTTTTGTCGCGGGCTTCCTCGGCTCGCCGGCGATGAATTTCCTCGAAGGGGAGCTGGAAGCCGGTGCTGCTCCGGCGTTCAGGACCGACGGTGTTTCGGTGCCGCTCGACCGCTATACCTTTGACGGCACGGAGCGCCCGGCCGGCGCTTGCGTGCTGGGCATCCGGCCTGAACACATCGCTTTCGGTGACGCTGCAAAGTCGATGCCGTTTTCCGCCGGCGGTTCGGTCGAGATCGTTGAGCCGATGGGTTCCGACACGCTGGTGTGGACCAAGCTTGCCGGCCGCAACTTCTCCTTCCGCGTCGAAGCGGAACGGACGCTGCGCAGCGGCGATCCGATCCAGTTCGGTTTCGATCCGGCGCGCGCCTCGCTGTTCGACGCTGCGACCGGCAATCGCCTGTGACCCTCTAGAATCATCCGCAAACCATCCTCCCAAGAACGACCGAAACGATCCCCCGAAAACATCCCCAAGCCTTAACCACCCAAGAAACGGACAGAGACGATGAACTGGTCATTCCAACTCTACAGCGCCCGCAATTTCCAGCCGTGGGACGGCATCCTGAAAATGCTCGGCAAGCTCGGCTACAAGGAAGTCGAAGGTTTCGGCGGCGTCTATGACGACCCCACGGCGTTCCGCGCCGAACTCGACAAGAACGGGCTTTCGATGCCGACCGGACATTTCTCGATCGATGCGCTGGAGAATGATTTCGACGGGGTACGCAAAACAGCCGACGCACTCGGCATCACGCTCGTCATCTGTCCCTATCTGCTGGCCGAGCAGCGGCCGGCCGACGCTGCCGGCTGGCGCGGCTTTGGCGAGCGTCTGGCCAAGGTCGGCGAGACCGCAAAAAAAGCCGGCTACGGCTTTGCCTGGCACAACCATGATTTCGAGTTCAAGACACTCGCCGACGGCTCGGTGCCGCAGGATCACATCCTGTCGGCTGCGCCCGACATCGGCTGGGAGATGGACGTCGCCTGGGTAGTCCGCGGTGGCGTTGATCCGCTGCCGTGGATCGAAAAGCACGGCAAGCGCATCAGCGCCGTCCATGTCAAGGACATGGCCAAGTCAGGCGAAGGCCTTGACGAGGACGGCTGGGCGGATGTCGGCCACGGCACCATCGACTGGGCCGGCCTGATCAAGACACTTCGGGCGAAGAGCGCGGCCAAATATTACGTCATGGAACAGGACAACCCCAACGATATCGAGCGCTTCGCCAGCCGCTCGCTCGCATCCGTCAAGGCTTACTAGGAACAATCATCATGGCAAAGAAACTGGGTATCGGCGTCATCGGCTGCGGCAACATCTCGAAAGCGTATTTCTCGCTGGCGCCGCTGTTTCGCGGCATTGAGATGCGCGCCTGCGCCGACATCAACATGGACGCGGCCAAGGCACGGGCGAAGGAGTTCAAGCTGCGCGCCGAGACCGTCGAAGAACTGCTCAAGGATGACGAGATCGACATCGTCGTCAACCTCACCATCCCGGCGGTGCACTACGGGGTGTCGAAGCAGATCCTCGATGCCGGCAAGCACGTCTATTCGGAAAAGCCGTTCGTGCTGTCGGTCAAGGAAGGCCTCGACCTCAAGAGCCGGGCCGAGAAGAAAGGGCTGCGCATCGGTTCGGCTCCGGACACTTTCCTCGGCGGCGCGCACCAGCTGGTGCGCAACCTCATCGACACCGGCGCGCTCGGCAAGATCACCAGCGGCACATGTCATGTGATGGGCCACGGCATGGAGCACTGGCACCCCAATCCCGATTTCTTCTTCCAGCCGGGCGCCGGGCCGGTGCTCGACATCGGGCCCTACTACATCACCAACCTAATCCAGCTGATCGGGCCGGTGAAGCAGGTGGCGGCCTTCGCGACAACGCCTGCCAAGGAGCGCACGATCTCGTCGAAACCGCGCGCGGGCGAGAAAATCCCGGTCAACACGCCGACAACGATCCACGGCCTGCTGGAGTTCGAGAACGGCGCCGTGATCACGCTCAACACCAGCTGGGACGTCTGGGCGCATGGTCACGCGCCGATGGAACTCTATGGTGAGACGGGCACGGTGTTCGTGCCGGATCCGAATTTCTTCGGTGGCGACGTGCGCATAACCAAGGCGGCAAAACCGGTGAAGAAACTGCCGAAATGGCAGCATCCGTTCGGCGTGCCCAACGAAATGCACGGCCAGGGCATGATGGCCAACTACCGCACCGCAGGCCTTGCCGACATGGCGCTGGCGATCGCCGAGGGCCGGCCGCATCGTTGCTCGATGGAGCTCGCGCTGCATGCCGTCGACGTCATGACCGGCCTGTTGCGGTCGGGCGAGACCGGCAAGTTCGTCGCCATGCAGACCAGCTGCGAGCGGCCGGCTGCACTCGGCGTCAAGGACGCAAAAGAACTGTTGGCGAAGCAAAAATGAGGTAGAAGGGTGTCGGCGCGCTCGCGCCGACACCCATACAATCCAGGATCTGTACCCATGCGCTGGCAGCCGGCTGAACACCGCTATGAGAAAATGCTCTACAACAGATGTGGGCGATCCGGCCTGAAACTGCCGGCGATCTCGCTCGGCCTGTGGCACAATTTCGGCAACGACACGCCGCACAAGACCAAGCAGGCGATCGCGCGCAAGGCCTTCGATCTCGGCATCACCCATTTCGATCTCGCCAACAATTACGGTCCGCCGCCGGGCTCGGCCGAGATCGCCTTCGGCGAGATATTGCGCACCGACTTCGCCAGCTATCGGGACGAGCTGATCATCTCGACCAAGGCGGGCTATGAGATGTGGGCAGGGCCTTATGGCGAATGGGGCAGCCGCAAATATGTGCTGGCGAGCCTCGACCAGAGCCTGAAGCGGATGGGGCTCGACTATGTCGACATCTTCTATTCGCACCGCTTCGATCCGGATACGCCGCTTGAGGAAACGATGGGCGCTCTCGACCATGCGGTGCGTTCCGGCAAGGCGCTCTATGCCGGCATCTCGTCCTACAATTCGCAGCGCACGCGCGAGGCCGCCGACATATTGAAGCAGCTCGGTACGCCCTGCATCATCCATCAGCCGAGCTATTCGATGCTCAACCGCTGGGTCGAAGAGGACGGACTGCTCGATACGCTGGAAGGGCTCGGTGTCGGATCGATCGTGTTCTCGCCGCTGGCGCAAGGCATGCTGACCGACAAATATCTCGGCGGCATCCCCGAGGGTAGCCGCGCCAGCCAAGGCAAGTCGCTGCGGCCCGCCTTCATCAACGAAAAGACCATCGCTAACATCCAGGCGCTGAACGCGATCGCCGGCAAGCGTGGCCAGACGCTGGCGCAGATGGCGCTAGCCTGGGTGCTGCGCAAGGGCCGGGTCACCTCGGCGCTGATCGGCGCCAGCCGGCCCGAACAGGTCGAGGACTGCGTCGGCGCGCTCAAGGTGCTCGAGTTCAGCGATGCCGAGCTCGCCGAAATCGACACTTACGCACGCGACTCCGACGTCAATCTGTGGGCGGCGTCGGCCGAGCGCAAGGGACCGCCACGGAAGTAAGCGGAACAGCCGGCACCGGACATGAATCAAAACGGCGGGAAAGATCCCGCCGTTTTGCGCTTATCAAGCTTCGGGCCCGTTCAGGGCTTCTTGGCCGTGCCGAGACCGGCCTTGGGCGCCGCCGCGGCTGCCGGAGCCGGGGTCTTCATCTTGGCTTCGATCCAACCGGTGTAGTTAGCCAGCCGCGTGTAGATGCCGTAGGCATTCTTGTGGCCGCAAGCGGCGGTGCCGTCGGACGGACCTTCGCCCCAGGAGACGACGCCGACCTGGACCGGACCGCTGGCGCCGGTCATGAACAGCGGACCGCCGCTGTCGCCGTTGCAGGCGTCGCGTTCGCCGCTGTCGGTGCCGGCGCAGATCATGTTCTTGGTCAGCGGATCCGACATATCGGCGGCGATCGCATTGGCGGCGGCATCGATGCCCTTTTCCGAATAACGCATCCGGTGGGAGAGATCGCCAAGTGCCGCCTTCAGGTCATGCGCATAGATCGACTTGATGCCGCTGTTGCAGGCAGCGCTCGGCTCGAGATCGAGATCGGCCACCATCAGCGCGGTCGGGAAGGTGCCGTCCTGCATCTTGCCCCAGCCGATGACCGTGGTCTTGCCGCTGTCTGGCGTCGGCTCATTGGTGATCTTGATGACCGGCGCGTCGGCGGGCTCCGCCAGCCGGAGCAGGCCGAGATCATTGTCCAGCGTCTGTTCGCTGTAGCCCTCGTTGACGATGACCTCGACCACCTTGTAGCGCTTGCCTTCGGTAAGATCGGTGGCGCCGGTCAGCACGGTCACCGTATCGGGCGAAATCGGCCGGCCCTTGTCGTTGAGGCAGTGCGCCGCCGTCAGCACCCATTGCGGAGCAATCAGGCTGCCGCCGCAGAATTGCGCGTTCGGCTGCGAGGCCGGGCTGGGGTCCAGCCGGGCGCTGGTCAGCAGCGCCACCTGGAACGGATAGGCCCCTTTGTCGGCTTCCTTGCCGCCATAGACGCGGTCGGCCCCGTCGGGGCTCTCGGCCTTGGCCTTGTCCCGGGATTCGGCAACGCGCTGCATCGGCGAGACCGCCGCTTCCGGCCTGGCGGCGTCGTCGGCTGCATAGAGCGCGTTGACGGCGGGGAAAGCGGCCGCGATGCCCAGCAGCGATGCAGCGGCAAGCGGCCTGAACCGATGGATAATGTTCACCTTGAAACCCTCCTGAGATGAAAAATGCCGAGCCATGCCGCCATGACGCATAACCAACAGAATCGGTAGCGGTACCTCGATCGCCTTCTGCCAGAACGAACGACATCCGCGCGGTTATAAAACCGAAATACCACTTTTGCTAATCGTGCCCATCGGGCAGAGCCCACCCAAACCCTATAGCCCCCCACGGGCTACGTGGAAGCGATTTGTCATTGCCAATGTTGAATTATTTTAGGCAGTATATCGACGCGGGTGCGTTTGGCGGAGGGCTTTAACGAGGCCGCCCGGACCGATGATCCGATACGGGCGGGTAACCAAACTAATTTTTTAACTCCACCACGATCTCGACAATATTTCTGTATTTTGCTCCACTCCTTGCTGACTTTTGGGAGAGTCTCACCATGACGAAACTGACAACCACTATCATTGCGTCCGCACTGCTATCCACCGCACTGTGGACGGTGCCTGCCTTCGCCGCCGATCCCGGCTCAGCGAATGCCGGCAATGGCGAAAGCATGCGCGATCTCGGAACGGGCGACTACCAGCCCGGCCGTGCAAAGCCGATCGCGCCGCCGAAACTGACCGAAGATGAAGCCAGCCGGGCAGCGCCGCTGACCGACGAGGGCACGGCGGTCAAATCCTATGGCATCGTCGGACGTTCCGCCGATGGCAAGGACATCAAGATCGATGCAGGCGAGACGCTGAAGGACCTTGTCATCAAGGAATTGAACGCGCCCGCCAACACACCGAACGCCGACAAGACCGGATTGACGGGCGGCGACGAAGCCGGCCGCCAGGTGTTCGGGGCCGACGATCGCGAGCAGATCAAGAACACCAAGACCTACCCGTTCACCGCGATCGGGTATATCGAAGGCAAAGCCAAGAGCGGTTACGGCAGCTGCTCGGGAACCCTGATCGGTCCGCGCACGGTGCTCACCGCCGCGCATTGCCTCTACAGCAATGAAGACAAGGCTTGGCTCGACGACGTCATCTTCGTGCCGTCGCTCAACGGCAACACCGCCGACGATGCACCGTTTGGCGCTTTCAGCTACGAGAGCGTCTATATCCTGCAGGGCTTCATCGACAATTATCAGGGTTACTACGGCTCGGTCATTCCGTGGGACCTCGGCATCATTACGCTGAAGCAGGATGTCGGCACCAATCTCGGCTGGCTGGGTTATGCCAACTATGAGAACCTCGGCGATTTCACCGCAAACATCGTTGGCTATCCCGGCGACAAGCCGATGGGAACGATGTGGAAGGCGACCTGCGAAGTGAAAGCCGAAAACGTCGGCGCGGAGTATTTCCAGTACGACTGCGACACCTATCCGGGGTCGAGCGGCAGCTCGGTCTACGCCTACGACAATGGCGCCAAGCAGCGCGTCGTCACCGGCGTGAACGTGGCCGAAAGCCCCAACGCCAACACTGCGGTGCGCCTGAACGCTGCCAACGTGGCGTGGATCAACAGCCTGTACAAATAAGGCCCGATCTTTCGCCGGCAAACAGCGGCGATAACCAGCACTACCAAACCGGCGGCGGGACGTTCCTGCCGCCGGTTTTTTTGTATCGAAACACCTCTCTTGCACTGTGTTACAGCGGTGCTTACGCTAGGCGATCCAAGGGGTTGGGTAAGATGGCGCGGGCAAGAATGATCTTCGGAGTCAAAGCGATGGCGGCTGCATCCATGCTGGCCGCACTGACATGCTTTTCCGCTATGGCCGATCAAGGCGGTGCCACACCCGATGGCGCCTGGGCCGAGCGGGTGCAAATCCTCTATAAAAGCGAAACACGTTCGGTGCTGCGCAAGAATGTACGGGTCTGGGATTCCCACCCGGAATTGGGTCTTGATTTCACCTGGGAGCCGGCAGCCGGCGTGTCGCCGGACCGCACCGTCGCAGCCGACGGCACCGTCAACGGCAAGGGCAGGCTGGTCTGGCGCGTACGCGGCTCGGCGAGCTATGACCCCAAGACGATCTATTCCAGCTATTTCGGCGAGATCAGGAATGGCCGCCCCGAAGGACAAGGCCGGCTGGAGCTGCGTTCAGGCGAGGTTCTCGACGGCCGTTGGGTCGCCGGCCAGCTCGACGGCCATGCGATCCATGTCGATGCCGACGGCAATCGCTATGAAGGGCAATTCAGGGCCGGTGTGCCGAATGGCGAGGGCAGGCTGGAGACGAAGACAGGCGAGATATTCGTCGGCTCTTTTGCCGATGGGCTGAAGGACGGCAAGGGCCGCACCCGGCTGCCCGGCGGCACCGTCTACTGGTCGCAATGGGCGATGGGCAAGGAGATCGGCGGTGCGCGCCCCGACGTGCTGGCCGATGCCAGAGTGGGCGGGTTGCTCAAGGCGCAGACCGGCGGCGGTTCCGCCGACAAGGTCGAGATCGGCATTGCCGTCGACCAGCGCATGTCGCAGCAGGCCGACATGCAGTACCAGCATCTGGTGCGCGACGAAGACATCGCGATCTATCCGGTGTCGGACCAGTACAACGATGCCTGGAACGGCACCGGAGAGATTCGTACCGGCAATGTCTATGAAGGCATGGACTGGGAGACGGCGCCGGCCTTCGCCGAAGTCGACCTCAAGACCACCGACCAGTCGAGGGTCAAGATCGACAGCCTGGAAATGAAGGTGGCCGCGAGCGAGGCCTACCGCAAGCCGATGCTGTCGATCAGCGAGCACTATGGCTGCGTCGGCTTCCGCCCCGACTTCTCGATCGTCAACAATGGCTGGGGCGACGTGAAAGACATGAAGATGTCGATCCAGTTCACCAGGACCGACGAGGAGGACAACGCGACCGGCGAGCCGAGCCGCATGTTCACGAAGGACATCGGCACTTTCGGCGATGGCGTCGACGTCTCGATCAAGGACGTGCTGACTGAAGCCGGCGTCGACACAACCACGCTCGAGACCGAGCGCTTCACCTGCCCGTCAAGGGACAGCCTGGATGTCTGCCGCGCCCAGGTGGCCAACAAGGTCAAGTTCGGCGACGTTGCCGATTACATCAGCGGCAGCGTCGAGAAAATGAGCGTGACCGGGATTGGCAAGCTCGATTATTCCTGGGCGGACGATCAGGGCGCTGTCTACCAGCAGAGCGAGCCGTTTCGCGTCATCGTCTCGCTGGTCAGCATCGAGGTCCCAGAATCGCTCGCCGAATGCGGCGATGGCGGCGGCGCGTCGCCCGAAGCGCTGCGCTACCAGAACATCGAATTTCCGATCGGCAAGACCGATTACAGCATCCCCATGCCGGTGCGCGGCAACAAGAATCTCAGCGCCTACACGGCACGGCTGAAAATGTGGTCGTCAATGTCGTCGATCCATCGCTTCAGCATCGCCGCCCATTTCGCCGATGGCAGCACACGCGAGAGCAAGCCGGCCACGTTCTTCTATTTCAGGCCGAAGCAGTCGCTGTTCGAAACCAGCACCAAGCCGGCGGTCTGCTATCTGCCGGAAGATCTGCAAGGCTGTTGAGGTCCTGTCACGTCCTTTCGGGAATCGCGTCATTTCGAGCCCATCTCGAAAAAATTGGGCAGCGGGATCAGCCGGGCAAAGATCGTGCCCTGGCTGAACACCCTGAGTTCCAGCATCGACCCGGACGATCGTTCGGCTTTCTGGTCGAACAGGAAATTGCCGAGCGAATAGATCTCCGCAACATCGCCACCGCCGAGCGGCAGGATCGCCTCGCTCGATACATGTGGATGACCGCCGACGATTGCCGTGACACCGCGCAGCCGCATCTGGTCGGCAAGCATCTCCTCGTGCGGCGACGGCTCCGTCTTGTACTCGCGGCCCCAATGGACGAAGGCAATCACCGGCCGCTCGGCATTGTCGTGCAGCAGCCGGTCGAGCAAAGCAGGCGTCAGAAGGTCGGTGTTCCTGGAGCCGTTGGTATCGATGTCGGTCAGCCCGACCAAGTCGAGATCGGCAAGCGCCAGCGTCTCGCCCTGGCCGAAATGGGCGATGCCGGCCGCATCGAGTGCGGCCAGCGTCTCGGCATAGCCTGACGGGCCGAGGTCGTAGGCGTGATTGTTGGCGAGGCTGACAGCGGCGACATGCAATTTCTTGAGCATGTCGATGGCGAGGTCTGCGGGCATGGCCAGCGTCATGTCGTCGATCGCCTCAGGGACGTTGGGCAGGATCACGCCTTCGAGATTGACGATCAGCGGCCGCGAGCGGGTCAGGGCCAGCACGCTTTCGACGATCTTCTCGGCAACACCGTCGCGGACCAGGATCTTCTTCATGGCGCGGCCGAAATTCACGTCGCCCGCGAAATAGTAGAGCTTGTCGTCGGGACGGGCAGGATTGTTGATGCCGGGGCCGAAGGCGCCGAACAGCGCCACGACATAGCTGGTGGTGCGCTCGACATAGTCGCTTGAATGCGCCTGCGAGTTCTCGTTGGCGACGACCAGCGGCGCAGCACCGAACAGTTCGCGCTGCAGCCTGGTCTGGATATAGAGCGCACCGACCGAATCGGCGTGATCCGGCTGGCGCAGCGCCGTGATGCCGTCGAGCGAACCGGCGGCGAGCATGTTCAGCGTCTGCTGGTCGAAACGCCTGGCTTCGTGCTGCGGCAGATAATGTGAGAAATCGGTGGATTCGACGATCAGCGTGTCCTTGTCGACGATCGCTTTCAGCGCCTGCGCCAGCCGGTCCCAGTCGCCGCGCTTCGCCTTGACCGACATCGCCACCGGCACGATGGTTGCCTCGGGAAAATAATGGTGCAGGAAGGGCAGCATGGCTTGAACGCCGTGCTCCTTGGCGAAGAGGCAGGAGTCCTCGACCATCTCGCTGTTCGCCTGGATAAGGCGCAGGGCTGCCGTGTCGGCCATGACCGGGCCAAGCACAGTGTCGAAGCCGCGCGTCGTGGTGGCGAAGAGTTTCTGCGTCTTATGGAAATGGTCCGGCGACAGGATGACGATGCGCTTGTAGCGGAAGCCGGACGCGGCGTGGAAACCGAGTGCGACGAGATCTGCGACGAGCAGGTGGTGGGGGACTGTGATGCCGGTGAGGCGTTGGTTGGACGGCTCGATTCTGGCGACGGCGGCGATGGCGTCGGTGAAGAGTGTGGGGTCGGAGTAGAAGGACGGGAAGTTTGTGTCGCCGGGCGGGCAGGTGATGGGGGCGGCAGACGCTTGAAGCAC
The DNA here is from genome assembly GCF_030323245.1 of Mesorhizobium sp. C372A. Lineage (NCBI taxonomy): Bacteria > Pseudomonadati > Pseudomonadota > Alphaproteobacteria > Hyphomicrobiales > Phyllobacteriaceae > Mesorhizobium > Mesorhizobium sp. C372A. Next base: position 2,563,486 of record NZ_CP100475.1, read on the forward strand.
TGAGAGGATAAGCAAGGCGGTGGCAAAGATCAGAATGCTGGTCCGTGCCCAGGCACCCCCCGCTGTCCTGCCGGACATCTCCCCCGCAAGGGGGGAGATTGGATGTCGCCTCGACTTTCGCCAATCACCAACCTTGAAAATAGATCTCCAGCAATGAAGAGACTGATCTCCCCCCTTGCGGGGGAGATGGCCGGCAGGCCAGAGGCGGGTGCCTGGGTGCCGACCTCTCACGGCTCAGCCAGCACAATGTTCTCCACGCCGCCGACATAGTAGAACGGCTTCTGCTTGGACGCGGTCAGCCGCAGCACTTCGCGCGAGATGTAGTCGGCGAGGCCGAACAGCGTCACGCCGCCGTCGGAGGTCTTGGCCCGGCCGCGCAGGCCTTCGAGGATCGAATAGGTGAAGACGCCATGGCCGAGCTCGGGCAGTTCGGCGGCGGTGTTGTTGGCAGCGGTGGCCGAGAAGACGACGATGCGTGCGTCCTGCGCGTCTTTTTCCAGGCGCGGGTTGAAGGCGTTGGCGGCGTGGCAGGTGTCGAGCAGCATGAAGCGCATGCCCTTGGCCCGCTCAACCGATTTCTGGATGTCGCCCCAGTCGACCAGCGAGGAGCGCTTCCAGCGGTCGGCATCCTGTTTGCGGCCGTCCGTGGGGATGAAATAATAATCTTCGTCGATGTTGATGCCGTGACCGGCGACGAAAATGATGGTGGTGTCGTTCTCGCCGGGTCTGTCGAGAAAGTCGGCGAGCTGGTCGTTGATCGTGTCGGAATCCGGTTCCAGGATGGTGTCGGCGCTGGCGACCTTGAACACGTCCTTGCCGGAATCGGGCGCCTCATCCAGCGCTTCGCGGTTGACCAGAACCAGCGTCTCCATCGCCGAAAACAAGGGCGCGGATTTCTGCGAGATCACCTTGAGGAATTCGGTGGCGTCATCGACGGGATAGCGCAGATCGCAGGCGTGGCCGGCGCATGCATCGGTGAGGAAAGGATATTTGTCGACGCCGATCACGGCGACGTAGAGCTTGCCCTTGTTGGCGGGCTTTTCGGTTTTCCTGCCAAGTGCTGTGACACTGCGCTCGGTCAGATAGCCGAACTCGTTGGTGCCGGTGATGCGAATGGTATTTTCGCCATTCTCGACCGGCACTTCGACGATGGTGCTCTTGCCGCCATCGGCCGAGCGCGCCGTGACATTGCCGACATTGCGGCTGTTCGACAGGATCGAAAATCCGGCGACATCGGCGCCGGCTTCCTGCGCGCCCGAAATCTCGACGGCGACATAGCCCTCGCGGACGTTGCTCTGGTCGGCGGCAAGCTTGATGCCGAATTCCGGCGGTTTGCGCTCGAGCAGCTTTTCCAGCTGGCGGTCGACGCCGGGGCGCATTTCCTGAACCGCCTGTTCGGCGCTGCGCAGGATGATGGCCCGGCGCACCATTTCCGGGCTCCAGAGATATTTTTTCAGCTGGCCGGCGCTGATGAAACGCCCTTCGTGGTCGCGACCCTGATTGACGTGCCAGCCTATCAACTTGTCGCCGTCGGCGGAGGAATAATAGTAGCCCTGCGGCATCCAGGCGATCCATTCGGAGCCGGCGAAGAACATCGACACTATCAGTTTGTGTGTCTTCAAATTCCACAGCCGCACGGTCTGGTCGGCGCTGCCGGTGACCAACAGCCCTTCCTTCTCGGCGGCAACCATGGCGTTGATCTCGCCGGTGTGGCCGGTGAATTCACCCGATAGCTCGGCGGTCGCGGTTTTGTATTCCAACAGCGTGCCGTCGCTGCCGCCGGTGATCAGGCCAAGCCCATTGCCGATCAGCGTGTAAGCCGAATGGACGAAGCCATTGGTGGCGGCATTCTCGATGCTGTGCATCACCTTTCCGCCGCTCGCGATTTCGAGCACGGCATTCTCCAGGCCGTCCTTGCCGCCGGGGGCAGCACGGAGCGACCACTCACCCTCTGCGAGTGCCGCGCGGGCATAGGCGCCCTGTTCCGCAAACGCCACCGGGTCCTCGAAGAACCGCTCGGCCGTCGGTAGCGCCAGCACCTTGTCCAGCGTGCCCTGCAGCTCGGGACAGGACACGCGTTCAGGGCAGGGGTTGGTGTTGCCCCAAGCGATGGAGCTGCTCGCCGCATCGATCCCGATCGCCGTCACCGGTTCGCCGACCCCTTGCAGCAGCGCCTTGCGCTCGCCGGTCATGGGGTTCCAGACCTGGATGGCGTTGCGGGTGCCGCCGGCTGTCGCCACCAGCGAGCCGTCGGCATTGCCGGCGCCAGCAAAGACCGTGCCGTCATGGCCGTTATAGTCGAGCAGTTGCTCGCCGCTGTCGGTATTCCAGACCACCGAGCGATGCTTGTCGGCGCAGCGATAGCTGCATGACGCCACAAGCCGCGAACCCGTCGCGAAGCTCAGAGCGCCGATCTGGAAATCCTGCTTCGGCATGGCGCGGACGAATTTGCCCGTGCTGGCCTGCCAGAGCTGGACGTCGCCGTCCTTGCTGCCGGTGGCGAACAGCCTGCCATCCAATGACACGGCGAGTGCGGCGACGCCGACATCGCGCAGCGGTTCGGCCTCGGCGGGCAAAGCGATTTCCTCTGACTTGGCGACGTCCCAGAGCCGGATGCCATTGTCGGTGGTCGTCGCTGCCAGCCGGGTTCCCGCAGCGGCGAAGGCGAGCTTTTCCACACGCCAGGAATCGGCATCGAATTTTTCCGCCAGCGTCCAGCCCGACGCGGATTTGTCGTCCGCCCGCCAGAGGTAGACGAAACCATCGCCACCGCCGGCGGCGAGCGTGTTTCCGTCGGGTGAAAAGGCGACATCATAGATGGCATAGTCGGCGGCCTTGAGCACGGTTTTGATCCTGCCGGTGGCGAAATCGAACAGCCTGATATCGCCATAAGGGGGCTTGTCGCCGATGCCGGCGCCGAAATAACCGCCGGCGGCGATCGTCTTGCCATCCGGCGACACGGCAATCGCAAAGACCTTGCCGTCATTGCCATTGCCAAGATAGCCGCGAATGGTGCGCAGCGTCACCCCGCTCTGCCAGTCCCAGATGCGGATGGTCTTGTCGTCAGATGCGGAGACCAGTTCCTCGCCGTCCGGCGTGAAGGCAAGGTCGGTGACCCTGGCGCTGTGGCCGCCGGTGTTGAGATCGAGGTGGAAATCGAGGTCCTCGGCACCGGCGGTTGACGTTAACGCCAGAAGACCGACCAGGATTAGCCACCGGATAGCACGCAAGGGATGGGAGCTGCCCGGCACCTTGTTGCGCCGCTATTTGGAGTCGGCGGGCGGCGCCGACCCGTGACGCACATAATTCTCGATCGCCTGGGCATAACTGGCGGAACCGGCCTTGCGCTCTTTTTCGATGTAGCCGGCAAAATAGCTCCAGAACGACACCGCATAGTCGCGGAAATAGGCATCGGCGACATCGCGCGAACAGAGCTTGCCCTCAACGCAGATGGAGAGACGATTGAGGAAATAGACGATGCGATCAAAATTGTCGTTGAAATCGGCGATCGGCATGGTGCCGCCGCCGGCAGTCATCGCCTCAATGCCAATGCGTTGCCGGAAGACCCGTTCCTCGGTCGGCGACGGCGTGGCGCTGAGCAGATTGTCGTATTTGGCGTTGAGCGACGAGAGGCGCTCCTTGAGCGCGCGCTGCGCCTGCTGAAAATCCTTGCTTTCCCAAAGCTCGACCAGCGACATCGTCTGCTCGACGCGCTTCTGTTCCTGGTTTGCCAGAAACTGGAAGACCGAGAAGCCCAAGGTGAAGACGATCGCCAGGCGCACGGCGAGACCCGACCAGGCATAGATCAGCATGCGCCAGTCGCGGTCGGTGAACGGGTTGGCTTCCTTCTTGATCTCGTGACTGCTCGGCCACGGAAAGCCTTCGGTGGTTTCGGGCAAGGTCGCCGGCTTCTTGGCCGGTGCCGGCGCCGATGTGGCTGGCGATTTTTGCGTTGCAGTGCCCCCCGGCTTTTTCATCCGCAGCTGTCCAGTCGGATAATGGCGGTGGGATCGAGCACGATGCCGGGTGTCTCCAGCTTCTTTTTCAGGCAATCGAGCTGCGTGCGCGAAATCATGAACTGCACGTCCGGTTCGGCAGCCGCCTTGCTGGGTGACGGCAAGGGCTCGACCACGCCGCGCGAGGCGCAGCTGGAGAGATCGACGACAACGGCCGTGTTGCCGGTCTTGGCGATCTGGTCGTACTGGTCGAGAAAGCAGGTGGCGAGCTCGGAGTTGGTGACGATCTGCTTGGCGCACAGGCCGCAATTCTCGTCCGCCGAGGCGCTGGCAACCAGCAACAGGCTTCCGGCAAGGCCGGCCGTCGCTGCACGCCAGGAGAGCACGGGGATAGTCACTGATGTCCTCATCTGTTGCATTCAGCCGCGGCGCATAGAAGTGTCGCGAGCCGGGAATGTTCATATATCACGCCGGCAAGAGCCGGCGAAGCGATGTCAGGTCAGGCGCGGGGCACCGTCTCCATCGGGAAGATCATCACCGCGCCTTTGGGACCGCTCTTGTCGGCAAGCCGCATCACCGAGCGCGTCGCCGGCGCCATGCCGATGTCGGCCAGCATGTCGGAAAAACCAGGCGTTCCCGATGCGGCACGCGTCACGGCGCGCACGCCTTCCTGGGCAAGAAAGCTCAGATCCTCTTTCTCGCTCTGCGGCGGCGCCTCGGTCAGCACGGCAATCATGCGCTCCATGCCGAAGCTGGTGTCGGTGAAGGCGAGCAGCCCTTCCTTCAGGCCCTGATCGGCCTGCTGGTTGATCGGCGCCAGCCGCTCGGCGACGATATGGGTGATCGAATAGTCGCTGCCGATGTAGAGCACGTTGATGTCGACGAACTCGTCGGACCCGTTCTTGGCCGCAATGTGTACCTGATCGCCCGGCGAAACGCGCGGCACCGTCGAGGATTCGATCGGCTCCAGCACATCGCTGTCCTGGCGCTTGATCAGGAACTGGACGCTGACCTCGTCCGGCCGGTAGTCGGACGCCGCGGCGAGCCGCGACAGGCCGGTGGCGCGGAAGATCGTGGTCAGGTTCTTGGCTGTGTTTTCCGCAAGCTTGTCGCGGCCATCCTGATGGATGACGATGCGCGGCGGCTTGCTGCCGTCCTTCAAGCTGATGTCGCCGGACGCCGGCAGGAACCACAGCGCCGGTTCGTCGCTGGCGTTGGCGGCAGCGCCGTCCATGGATTTTTCGCGCAGCACCGCAAGCCGCAGATCGGCGCTCTTGCCGGGCTCGACCAGCGCGATGTGGAAGCCGGACTTCGGCTTCGCCACCAATTCGTCCAGAACCGAATTGACCAGCTCGGTTTCTTTATCGAGCCCTGCGGTCGGCGCCGGCTTTGCCACCAGCAGCTTGTAGTCGACTGCGAGTTCGGCAACGCGCGCATAGGCGCCGGCGGGCACCGCCGTCGGCGCAAGCGCCGGCTTGCCGTCGAATTCGACCGGTGCGAGCTGGCTTTCGAGGTTTTTTGCCAATTTCACTTCGAGATAGCCGACGGCGTCGGAGAGCTTCGACAGCGCCGAAGGCAAAATGGCGAGCTTGCTGCCGGGGGTCAGACCCTGCAGCAGCCCGGCGCCGATCGCGACATCGCCGTCCTTGACGGCAATCGGCCATTGCATGACGGCGTCGGTCTTGTCGGTGCCGAACACGCGGGCGTCCAGTTCGCCCTCGAACAGGGGCGTCGGCCTTGTGCGGCCGTCGGCCGAATATTGCTGCAGCACGGCCTGGCCGAGCTGGCGATAGGTGACGTTGGGGTTCTCGGCCAATTTCGACAGGATGGTGAAGGTGAACAGGCCGAAGCGCGGCGCGTCGGGCGTGCCCTTGGGCAGCGGCATTTCCGGCGTCGTCTCGACCGTCTGCGCGGCATAGAAGGCGACCAGCTTGCCCCTGGCGATCGGCTCTGCGCCGGTCGGCGTCAGGTTGAAGGCCGGCTTGCGGCCGCCATTCTCGTCGAAACCGCGCGATGCGCTTGCCGAGATGTCGTCATAGGCCTTCACCGCCGCTGCTCTCGCCGCGTTGTCGCCGCCGACGAGGTCGGCGAACTCGACCTTGCGCTCCAGTTCGTCATCGACTTCCGCGGCGCGCGTCGCGGTGCCCGAATGGCAGCAGTCGAACACCACCCAGACAAAGGCGCCCTTGTCGCGGATGGCGTCGAGTGCGGCGCCGACCTCGTTGTCGACCAGCGCGTTCGGCACGCCCTCTTCGCGGTTGATCCATTTGTCGATATCGGACGGCAGGAAAATCTCGTCGAGGCCGTCGGTCTCGTCACCGGCCTTGGCTTGCGGCTGCTGGGCGCCGTGGCCCGACAGATGCAGATAGACGAAATCGTCGCGTTGCACCTTGCCGGCGAGGTCGGCAAGGGCGGCCTTGATCGCCGCATGCGTCGGCGGGCCGTTGGCGCCTTCGACGTCCTTGGCGAGCAGGATCACATTCTCGGCCGAGAACTTCACCGGATCGGGCGTGTTCTTCAGGAGATAGTCGCGCACCAGGCCGGCATCGTTCTTCGGCCCGATCAGCCAGTTCTTCTGCGGCAGGTTCGGATAGTCGGTGCAGGCAACCAGCAGCGCGTGATAGGTGCGCGAGGCGGCGAGAGCGCGGAACGAAACCGTACCGGCAGCCACAAGCGCCGACGTGCCGACGAGCAGCGTCCGTCGTGTCAGTTTGATCATAATTGCTTCCCCAAGCCCGATCGAATTTGCAAGTGCGGCACCTTTCGTCGCGAATTTTGTCAGTATTTTGAATGTGGTCGGTGCCGTCAATCGGCGGTGGTGGTCATGGTGTCGATGGCGATAACGGAAACAGTGGCAAAAAGCCTGCTTCATCGCTATCTCAAGAGAATTGAGACCGTCGCATGGCAGAAATGATTTGCGAGCGGCGCTGGATCAAACAGATGGAACGTGATGTCGTCCGAGAACCGCTCCACACTTTTCGGCATCATGCTCTAAACGATCGGAAAACGGGATCATGGCGGCAAGGGATGTGCTGACGAAGAATCAGCTGAGCGTGCTCGAAAAGCTCGAGGCCGCCAGCGGACCGCTCAGCGCCTATACGCTTCTCGACCAGCTGCGCGAGCGCGGTTTCCGCGCGCCGCTACAGGTTTACCGGGCGCTCGACAGCCTGGTGAAGTCAGGCTTCGTGCACCGGTTGGAAAGCCTCAACTCCTTCGTCGCCTGCGCCGAACCGCACGACCATACGCATTCGATGACAGCCTTCGCTATCTGCGACACATGCGGGCAGGTGATGGAGATGTCCGACCATGACGTCGACCATCGGCTGGACGAATGGGTGCGCTCGACCGGGTTTGCTGCGAAGAAGGCGGTGATCGAGTTTCGAGGGACGTGTGCCAAGTGCCTGGCTGAGGCGGCTTAGCTTGCTTCCTACTTGAGCCGAGGCGGTGCGCTATTCTCGAATTCGTTCAAGAATGTCTCATAGACGACGTACCGCGTAGGCCCAGGTGTTAGCTGCTCCATAAGCAGGGGTTTCACCTCGTCGAGCCAAGATAATTTGCCAAGGCCAGACCCGATTTTTGGCAAGGCGATGGATTCTACCCGGTTTTTGTCGGCCCTTTTCACAAGCCCGCGAACTGCTTTCCGTAAATAGGGAAGCGTGGCGTGATACATATCTGGCTGGGTTGCCAGATAAATGAAGCCCGGCCGATTGCCGTCTGGCTCCAATGTCCAGATATGACCGCCAATAAACCTGCCGGTCCGAGCATATTTCTTGAACGCAGCCTGCACATTCGGCCACTTTTTCGAAATCTTCAGCGCAAGTCCGGTGCCAAGGCCCTCTTGATTGCCCTCTGCCACGCCTTGAGCGATATAGCTTTCCTTGGCGGCCAGCAGGTCTCCCGTGACAAAGACAATCATCGCACCTTCAATGCGCCTCGTCCCAGTTGTTCGCCGCCCGCGCATCGACATGCAGCGGCACCGACATCGAGATGGCCGGCATCGGCGCGTTCTCCATCACCCTGCGCACCACGGGGATCGTCGCCTCGACTTCCGCTTCAACCGTCTCGAAGATCAATTCGTCATGCACCTGCAAGAGCATGCGGGCGGACAGGCCGGCCTTTTCCAGCGCCTCGTCCATATGCACCATGGCGCGGCGGATGATATCGGCAGCGGTGCCTTGCAGCCTGGCGTTGATCGAGGCGCGCTCGTTGAAGGCACGGATCGACGGGTTTGACGACCGGATCTCAGGATAGTGGATGCGGCGGCCGAAGATGGTTTCGACGAAGCCATGTTCGCGCGCATAGGCCTTTGTTGCCTCGATATAGTCGCGGATGCCGGGGAAACGCTCGAAATACTTCTTGATGTAGGCGCCGGCCTCCTCGCGCGGGATCGACAGCTGGTTGGCGAGCCCAAAGGCCGAGATGCCGTAGATGATGCCGAAATTGATCGCCTTGGCGCGGCGGCGCACTTCGGACGGCATGCCTTCGACCGGCACGTTGAACATTTCCGAGGCGGTGATGGCGTGGATGTCGGCGCCATCGGCGAAGGCCTGCTTCAACTGCGGGATCTCGGCGACGTGGGCAAGCACGCGCAGTTCGATCTGGCTGTAGTCGGCCGAGACCAGTTTCTGGCCCTTGTCGGCGATGAAGGCCGTCCTGATCTTGCGTCCCTCCGCGGTGCGCACCGGGATGTTCTGCAGATTGGGATCGGAGGAGGACAGCCGGCCCGTCGTCGTTGCGGCCAGCGCATAAGATGTGTGCACGCGCCTGGTGTCGGGATGGATGAAACCGGGCAGCGCGTCGGTGTAGGTCGATTTCAGCTTGGTCAGCTGACGCCAGTCGACGATCTTGCGCGGCAGTTCGTGGCCTTCGGCGGCGAGGTCTTCCAGAAGCTGCGCGGAGGTCGACCATTGCCCGGTCTTGGTCTTGGAGCCGCCGGGCAGGCCCATGCGGCCGAACAGGATGTCGCCGAGTTGCTTTGGCGACCCGATGTTGATGCGCTCGCCGACAAGGCCGTAGATTTCCTCTTCCAGCCGTGCCGCGCCTTGCGCCAGCTCGCCGGAGAGCCGCGACAGAATCTGGCGGTCGACCGAGATGCCGCGCTGCTCCATACGCGCCAGAACCGGCACCAGCGGACGCTCCAGCCGCTCATAGACCGAGACCAGGCCCTTGGCGGCCAGCCGCGGCTTCAGCACCTGCCATAGCCGCAGCGCTACGTCGGCATGGCCGGCGGCGTAGGCGGTCGCCCGGTCGATGTCGACCTGCTCGAACCCGACCGAGCTTCTGCCGGAACCGGCGAGATCCTTGAGCGGCGTCGTGGCATGGCCGAGCCATTTGTCGGCAAGCGAGGACAAAGTGTGGTGGCCGGTGCCGGCGTCGAGCACATAGGAAATCAACATCGTGTCGTCGAAGGGTGCGATATCGATGCCGTGGCGGCTCATGACGACGATGTCGTATTTGGCGTCCTGGGCGATCTTGAGCACCGATTTGTCTTCCAGCAGCGGCTTCAGCAGCGCCAGCGCCTCGCGGACCGGAATCTGGTTCTCCAGCGTGCCGCCGCCGAGCAGGTCGCCGGCGCCGCTCTTGTGGGCGAGCGGCACATAGGCGGCGCGGCCGGGGCCGATCGCCAGGGAGAAACCGATGAGGTCGGCCAGCATCGGATCGGAAGACGTGGTTTCGGTGTCGAAGGCGACGATCCCGGTCTCCTTGGCTTGGGCCAGCCAGGTCTTGAGCGTCGCCGTGTCGCGGATGGCGACATAGGCGGCGGGATCGATTTTGGCCGCAGCGGCCGTTTCCAGGCGAAGTGCGGCAAGCAGCGAAGGGGCGTCGCCGGCCCTGGCGGTTTCGGTTTTGGCTTCATCCTGTGTTGCCGCAGGCGCCGCTATGCCGGAACCGACATCGGGGCCGTGCGCGGTGTCGGCGCGCTCGACGGTGACGGCGACAGCCTGCACATCGCCGGCTTCGGTGCTGGTCGCTTCAGCAACGCGCCGGGTCAGCGAGGTGAATTCCATGGTTTTGAGAAAGCCGATCAGCTTCGGCCCATCCGGCGCATGCAGCACGAAATCGTCGAGCCCGTCGGTCACCGGCACGTCGTTCTCCAGCGTCACCAGCTGGCGCGATATGCGCGCCTTGTCGGCATTGGCGATGATGGATTCGCGCCTCTTGTCCTGCTTGATCTCGCTGGCCCGGGCGAGCAGCCCGTCAAGGTCGCCGAACTGTTCCAGAAGCTGCGCCGCCGTTTTCGGCCCGATGCCGGGTACGCCCGGCACATTGTCGACGGAGTCGCCGGTCAGCGCCTGCAGGTCTATCATCTTTTCCGGCGGCACGCCCCATTTCTCGATGACTTCGGGGATGCCGATCTGGCGGTCCTTCATCGGGTCGTACATGCCGACCGTGGGTCCGACCAGCTGCATCAGATCCTTGTCAGAGGAGATGATAGTGGTGTCGCCGCCGGCCTCGCACGCCAGCCTGGCATAAGTGGCGATGAGGTCGTCGGCCTCGTAGCCTTCGATCTCGATGCAAGGCAGGTTGAAGGCCACGGTTGCCTGGCGGATCAGACCGAATTGCGGGATCAGGTCTTCGGGCGGTGCGTTGCGGTTGGCCTTGTATTCCGGGTAAAGATCATTGCGGAAGGTTTTCGACGAATAATCGAAAATGACCGCTAAATGCGTCGGCACGATGCCTACATCGGTGTTGCGGGCGTCCTGCATCAGCTTCCACAACATGTTGCAGAAGCCGGAGACCGCGCCGACCGGCAGCCCATCGGATTTGCGGGTCAGCGGCGGCAGCGCATGATAGGCGCGAAAGATGTAGCCGGAGCCGTCGATAAGGAAGAGATGGTCGCCTTTTTTCATGCCGGCAGGGATAGCGCGGCAGGACGGCGCGGTCCATGGCAAAGGCGGGCTTCCAACAGGTGTTGCGGCGACATGCTGACAGAGCCTGCCTGCCGATAGGTCCTGCTGCTGTTTGCCTCGGCGCTCACGGCTATGTTACAAAAGTGTAATTTTTGTGCCCTTGAAACGCCACGATCCGAGACACAAATAAAGGTCATCGGCAGTTTTCGCCGAGTCCGGAGCAAGGCCCGTCCCCCGCCTATCCCGGACAATTGCGGCAGCCTATCCCCCCTCTCCGGGCTGCCGCATCGTTTCGAGTAAAAGACCGCCGTGGTTCCCCTCCACCACGGCGGTTCTTTTTTGCCTTCTGACAAGTGTTTACGGTCCGTGGTCCAACGATCGCGGGCTTTTCGTTTTGATGCGCTGCCTTTACGGTCCCGGCACCGAAAAGAAAGGCCCGCAGTAATGTCCACCATTTCCTCCGTCCTCGACCGTCTCGACAAAAATCTCGACCAGAGCCTGGAGCGCCTGTTCGGCCTGCTCCGCATCAAGTCGATCTCCACCAATTCAGACTATGCCGCCGACTGCCGCAAGGCCGCCGAATGGCTGGTGGCGGACCTCAAGCTGATCGGCTTCGACGCTTCGGTGCGCGACACGCCGGGACACCCGATGGTGGTTGCGCACCATGAAGGCCCCGCCGGTTCGCCGCATGTGCTGTTTTACGGCCATTACGACGTGCAGCCGGTCGATCCGATCGAGCTTTGGGAGAACGACCCGTTTGCGCCGGCGGTCAATGAGATCGAGCCCGGTCACAAGGTAATCACCGGCCGTGGCTCGGCCGACGACAAGGGGCAGCTGATGACCTTCGTCGAGGCCTGCCGCGCCTGGAAGCAGGTGCATGGCAATCTGCCCTGCCGCATCACCATCCTGTTCGAGGGCGAGGAGGAGTCCGGTTCGCCGTCGCTCAAGCCGTTCCTCGAGGCCAATGCCGAGGAACTCAAGGCCGATTTCGCTCTGGTCTGCGACACCGGCATGTGGGACCGCGAAACGCCGTCGATCTGCGTTTCGCTGCGCGGAATGGTCGGCGAGGAGGTCACGGTCAAGGCTGCCGATCGCGACCTGCATTCGGGCCTCTATGGCGGCGCCGCCGCCAACCCGATCCGCATCCTGGCGAAAATCCTCGCCGACATCCATGACGAGAACGGCCACATCACCATTCCCGGCTTCTATGACGGGGTCGAGGAAACGCCGTCGCAGATCCTGAAATCATGGGAAACTCTGGGCGAGACCGCCGAAACCTTCCTCGGACCGATCGGCCTCTCGATCCCGTCGGGCGAAAAAGGCCGCTCGGTGATGGAACTGACCTGGGCGCGGCCGACGGCCGAGTTCAACGGCATCATCGGCGGCTATACCGGCAAGGGGTTCAAGACGGTGATCGCGGCGGAAGCGTCGTCCAAAATCTCCTTCCGCCTCGTCCACAAGCAGGACCCCGAGAAGATCCGCGCCGCTTTCCGGAAATTCGTCAAGGCGCGCATTCCCGGGGACTGTTCGGTCGAATTCCACCCGCATGGCGGCGGGCCGGCAATTCAGCTTTCCTACGACTCGCCATTCCTGGCCAAGGCCAAGACTGCGCTGTCGGATGAATGGCCGAAGCCAGCGGTGACGACGGGCAGCGGCGGCTCGATACCGGTGGTCGGCGACTTCCAGACCTATCTCGGCATGGAATCGCTGCTGGTCGGGTTCGGCCTCGACGACGACCGCATCCACTCGCCCAACGAGAAATACGAGCTGACCTCCTTCCACAAGGGCCAGCGCTCCTGGGCGCGCATTCTCGATGCGCTGACGCGCTGAGGAGGCTGGGAAGTTTTCTTGTTGATTTTTCAGCGGATCGCGGCGAGGACGAGTTACGCCGCGATCCGGAGAAAACCATGCCCGACATCCGCTTCCACAAGAACGATCTGCCCGACCTCGCCCACTACAATGTCGACGCGGTGGCCATCGATACCGAGACGCTGGGGTTGAACCCGCACCGCGACCGGCTGTGCGTGGTGCAGATCTCGCCCGGCGATGGCTCGGCCGACGTGATCCAGATCGCGCCCGGCCAGAAGAAAGCGCCGAACCTCGTCAGCCTGCTCCGCAACCGCGGCATATCGAAACTGTTCCACTACGGCCGTTTCGACCTCGCCGTGCTCTACAACGCCTTCGGCGTCATGCCGGAGCCGGTGTTCTGCACCAAGATCGCCTCGCGGCTGACCCGCACTTATACCGACCGGCACGGCTTGAAGGACATCTGCTTCGAACTGCTTGGCGTCGGCCTGTCGAAGGCGCAGCAATCGTCGGACTGGGCGGCCGAGACCCTGTCGCCCGAACAGATCGAATATGCCGCTTCCGACGTTCTCTATCTGCACCGTCTGCGCGAGGTGCTGGCTGGACGCCTGGCGCGGGACGGGCGCACCAAGGAAGCCGACGCCTGCTTCCGCTTCCTGCCGACGCGTGCCAAGCTCGATTTGATGGGTTGGGACGAAGAGGATATTTTTGCCCACAGCTGATGGCCTTCGGATAACGCTTCCGGCAGCCTTGCAACCAGACACGCGTCGTGGCGTTCTGTCGACTCAATGAGGGGGATGACGTGGCAGACCGCAAACCGATAGCGACCGCCCCGACGGATGGATCCAAGGTCACTGTTCTGTGGAAGGACGGCGCCGGCGTCGTCAGCGAATCCGTCGGGCAATATCGCGACGGCGCCTGGTGGGTCTACACCGACAGCGATACCCAGAAAAAGGTCGACCCGACCAGCTGGCGGCCAGTCTCCAGCGACGATGACGACGATCAATGAGCGCCGCTGGCGGGTGCAACTGCTTTCGCATAGCCTGAAGTCGTTGATATCGAGGCCGATTCGGAGCCTTCCGCTCCGTAGCCTCTCTTCCTGGAGGAACGCGTCATGGGCATCGAAAGCCTTCTCATCTTCATCATAATCGGCGCCATTGCCGGCTGGCTCGCCGGCCTCATCGTCTCGGGCTTCGGCTTCGGCCTCATCGGCAACATCATCGTCGGCATTATCGGCGCCCTGATCGCCGGCTGGCTATTTCCAAGGCTCGGCTTCGCTATCGGCGGCGGCATTCTGGCTGCCATCATCAACGCCACGATCGGCGCCGTCATCCTGCTGGTGCTGGTCAAGGTTCTGAAGCGAGCTTGACGCTCTAAGTTTTCATTCAACGCAATTCCTCAGGAGAAAGCCTGTGCTTTCCTGGAATTGCTGCCAAAGGAGCGCGCCGTGAAACAGAACACTCTCTATCTCCTTGTCGGCGCGCTCGTTGTCGTGGTCATCGCGCTCGGTGCATATGTCTATCACGAACAGACCAAGCCCAAGGGCGTCGAACTGAAGATCGACGACAAGGGCATTTCGATCCAGCAGAATTGAAATATTCGGGGTAGCCAGGGCCTCTGCCTTTTGCGGCAGACAGGCCGCGAGGATGCGGCTTTCGGACCCAGTTGGCGGCAGCGGATTTTAGAAATTCTTAAGGAATTTCAGAAGGGTGCATAAACCCTGCTTTAACGCGCCCTTAAACCGCCGCATCTACCCTCCAACCCGAGCGCCATTGACACCGGGAAGACAGCGCAACGCATGGCGAACCGCAGAGACAGTCGCATCGAACCCAGCTTCGAGGGATCGCCAAAGGCGAAATCCGCGGCCGGTTTTTCGGTGAACGAGGAGGATCGGGTCGTGCCGGCCAATCGCAAATCATCTTCGGCGCGCAAAACCTCCAAGGCAAAATCATCGTCACGCGGCAAGCGCGGCAAACCCCGGCGCGGGCTGTTCGGCGTGATGGCGCGGATGTTCTACTGGTGCTTCGTGCTCTGCATCTGGGGCGGCATCGCGGTGGCCGGCATCATCGTCTACTACGGCGCCAAGATGCCGGCGGCGACCACCTGGTCGATCCCCGACCGTGCCCCCAACATCAAGATCGTCTCGGTCGACGGGCAACTGCTTGCCAACCGCGGCATGAGCGGCGGCGAGGCGGTCGGCCTGCACGAAATGTCGCCTTATATTCCCGAAGCCGTCATCGCCATCGAGGATCGGCGCTTTTATTCGCATTTCGGCATCGACCCGATCGGCCTGTCGCGCGCCATGGTGACCAATGTTCTGGGCCGGCGTTTCTCGCAGGGCGGCTCGACGCTGACCCAGCAACTGGCCAAGAACCTGTTCCTGAAGCCCGACCGCACGCTGGAGCGCAAGGTGCAGGAAGTGCTGCTGGCGCTGTGGCTGGAGCACAAGCATACCAAGGACCAGATCCTCGAAATGTACCTCAACCGGGTCTATTTCGGCTCCGGCGCCTATGGCGTCGAGGCGGCCTCGCGCCGCTATTTCGGCAAGAGCGCGCGCGATGTCACTCTGTCGGAGGCGGCCCTTCTCGCCGGCCTCTTGAAGGCGCCGTCGCGACTGTCGCCGGCGCGGGATCCGAAGGCGGCGGAGGAGCGCTCGCAACTGGTGCTGGCCGCCATGCGCGACGAAGGCAAGATCAGCGCCAAGGAACTGGCCTCGGCGATGAGCGCGCCGGCAACGCGCGCGCCATCCTATTGGACCGGCTCGGAAAACTATGTCGCCGACACCATCATGGAAGAATTGCCCGATTTGATTGGTGACGTGCGCAGCGACATCGTCGTCGACACCACCGTCGACCTCAACCTGCAGAAGCTCGCCGAACAGTCGATCCGCCGGCTGATCGACGAGAGCGGCAAGAAGCTCAATGTCAGCCAAGGCGCGCTGGTCTCGATCGACAATTCCGGCGCCGTGCGCGCCATGGTCGGCGGCTACGACTATTCGACCAGCCAGTTCGACCGCGCCTCCGAAGCACGCCGCCAGCCGGGCTCGGCGTTCAAGCCGTTCGTCTATATGGCCGCGCTGGAAGCCGGCCGCACGCCCGACAGCGTGCGCAACGACGCACCGATCAAGATCGGCAAGTGGACACCGGACAATTACGGCGGCAAGTATTTCGGCAAGGTGACGTTGGCGACCGCTTTGGCGAAGTCGCTGAATTCCGTCGCCGCACAGCTGACCATGGAAGTCGGGCCCGACGCCGTGGTCGAGGCGGCGCACCGTATGGGCATTCAGTCCGATCTGATCGCCAACACCTCGATCGCGCTCGGCACTTCGGAGGTGACGCCGCTGGAGCTGACATCGGCCTATGTGCCGTTCGCCAATGGCGGCTACAAGCCCGACATCCATTTCATCCGCCGCATCACCACGACCGAAGGCAAGGTGCTCTATGACGACAATGGCGGCAGCGCGCCGCGCGTCGTCAAGCAGAACATTGTCGGCATGATGAACTCGATGATGACCGGCACGGTCGAGATCGGCACGGCGAAGAAGGCGGCCTTCGCCTGGCCGTCTGCCGGCAAGACCGGAACCAGCCAGAATTCGCGCGACGCCTGGTTCGTCGGTTACACCGCAAACCTCACCACCGGCGTATGGTTCGGCAATGATGACGGCACGCCGATGAAGAAGGTCACCGGTGGCGCGCTGCCGGCACAGGCCTGGCACGAATTCATGGTGGCGGCGCATGAAGGCGTGCCGGTCAGGCCGCTGCCCGGGACCTGGAAATCGACGCCGCCCGACACCATCGTGCCCGACGATATTCCGTCAGTCGATAACAATCAGGCGGCGCCGTTGCCTGCCGTGGCCGTCAGCCGTTCGGAGCCTGCTGCCGCGCCGGCACCTGCTGCTGTACCCGCACAAGCACCGGTCCGCCGTCCGGCCGAAACGGTCGATGCCGACGGCTTCGACATGCCGGGCGACGGCGGCACCACGGCCTCGATCAAGCACCCGGTACCGCCGGGCAGCGTCGGCGGCCCGGCCAAGAAGCGGAAAACCTCAATCCTGGATATTCTCGGCGGCGGCTGAGCGGCTCGTCATTCTGGCTTCAAACCAATGGCGAGCTGGCAATCCGTTCCTCATATGAGAGCTGAGTTGACAATTCGGCCTCTCGCCACCTCCGCCGCATTCGGCTACATCTCCGGCCGGAGTGACAGACATGGCTGAGACCGACACCAGAAAAACCATCGTGCTGACCGGAGCCAGCCGCGGCATCGGCCATGCCACGGTCAAGCGCTTTTCGCGTGAGGGCTGGCGGGTCATCACCTGTTCGCGCCAGGCTTTTGCCGAGGATTGCCCGTGGCCGGCCGGCCCAGAGGACCACATCAAGGTCGATCTCGCCGACCAGGAGGATGTCGGCATCGCCGTCTCGGAGATCCGTCACCGGCTGGAAGCGCATGGCGGGCAATTGCACGCGCTGGTCAACAATGCCGGCATTTCGCCGAAGCTCAAGGACGGCAACAGCCGCATGGATTCGATCGACACGCCGATGCATGTCTGGCGCGATGTGTTCCAGGTGAATTTCTTCGCGCCGATCATGCTCGCGCGGGGCCTCTTCAAGGAGCTTGCTGCAGCGAAAGGTTCGATCGTCAACGTCACCTCGATCGCCGGCACGCGCGTGCATCCTTTCGCCGGCACCGCCTATGCGACCTCGAAGGCGGCGCTCGGCTCGCTGACGCGCGAGATGGCGCATGATTTCGGCCCGCACGGCATCCGCGTCAATGCGATTGCGCCGGGCGAGATCGACACCGCGATCCTGTCGCCTGGCACCGACAAGATCGTCGAGACGATCCCACTCAGGCGCCTTGGCGCCACCTCGGAAGTCGCCGACATCATCTTCTTCCTCTGCTCGCAGCAGGCGTCCTATGTGACGGGCTCGGAAATCCACATCAATGGCGGCCAGCACGTCTGAGCACTGACAGACTGCTCATTCGGCGATGGTGAGAACAGCCTTGCCGCTGAAGCTGCGCTGTCGCAGGGCGTCCAGAGCCTGGGCGATGTCTGTCCACGGCACGGTCATGGACACACGGGTTTCCAGCCGGCCAGCCGCGACCAGAGCGAGCAGCGAGGCGATGTCCGCGCCAATGGCTGGACCGGATGTGTAGTAGGCGAAAGTCTGAAGCCTCGCTCCCTCATGGCCCGGAACGAACTGTCTGAAGCCAACCGGCGTGAGTTCGCCGCTGCTCGAACCGAACATGACGATGGTGCCGCCGGGGGCGACGCGGTCGATGGCATGGGCGAGGCTTTGGCCGCCGACCGACTCGGTGATCAGAGAGAATGGCCCTTCGGCCAGTTCGATCGACTCGACGACCTCGTGAGCACCAAGACCGCGGAGATCCTCGGCGTGCCGGGCGGCGGCGATTGCAATCACCGCGGCGCCTTGCTCGCGGGCGATCTGGATCTGGAAACGGCCGACCGCGCCGCTGGCGCCGGTGATCAACACCTGCTGTCCCGCGAGGTCGCCGCCATGGCGCAAGACCCTGAGAGCCGTCGTGCCCGCGACCGGAAGCGTGGCGGCGGACCCGAAGCTGACCTCGTCCGGGATGACGGCGAGGCGGTCGGTCGGAACGGCGACCTGTTCGGCCCAGCCGGCCTCGTCGACCAAAGCCACAACCCGGGCGCCGACGGCAGGCCCGGAGCCATCGGCTGCCGCCCGCTTGATTACTCCAACCACGTCCTGGCCAGGTATCCAGCCTTCCGGGCGTATGGTGAGCAGGCGCAATTCACCGCGGTTCAAGGAGGTTGCGTGGACGCAGACAAGCGCTTCGTTGGGGAGGGGCCGAGGGTCCTCGACCTCGGCGAGACTGATCCGGGTGATGCTCTCGGGAGAGATGACAAGCGCGCGCATGGGAAGCCTTCCTGCCGGTTTGTGACATGCCAGCCACGAACCAGAGTCTATCGACTCCCCGCATCAAAGAATTTAGCTATCACGGCGAATAGTCGCTAAAAGCCATCAATCATGAGGCAGCCGCTCCGCTACCCCTGGGTCAATTTCGATGTCGATGATGTGCAGGCACCTGCGATTGCCGTGCGCGTCGATGTCACCGAAACCAAAGCGGAAGTCGCCGCCCATTGGCACCGCAAGGGCCAGCTCGTCTTCGCGCTCGGCGGTGGCGTCACTTGCCGCGTCCCGAGCGGCCTGTGGATGGTGCCGCCGCATTGCGGTGTGTGGATTCCTGGCAGTATGGAACACAGCAACATCGCGACCGCCAATGCGCGGATCTTCTTCGTCTATATCGAGCCGGGAGCCGCCGATCTGCCGGACCGGTGCTGCACGCTGTCGATCTCGCCATTGTTGCGCGAACTGATCATCGAGCTGGCCGATCGCGTGGAGGAAGATGAGGCGAGGGACGGGCTCTTGACCACGATCCTGCTTTCGGAACTGCCGCGCATGCCTGTCCAGCAGCTGCATCTGCCGATCTCCGCCGAGCCGCGCTTGCGGCGGATCGCCGAAGCGTTGGCGCAGAACCCTGCCGATCGCAGCACGCTTGCCGAGTGGGCCAACCGTGTTGCGCTCTCAGAAAGCAGCCTCGCCCGTCTCATCGTGAAGCAGACCGGCCTGAGCTTCGGCCGCTGGCGCCAGCAATTGCACCTGATCGTCGCCATAAGGGAGCTGGCCTCGGGTGCCAGCGTGCAGCAGGTTTCAGGCGATCTTGGCTATGGCTCCGTCACCGCCTTCATCACCATGTTCAAGAAGGCGCTTGGCAAGCCGCCGGCAAAGTATCTCGCCAGCGTCGCGCACAATGGCGGCTCCGCCTTCGTTGGATGATCGATGCGCCTGTGGCAAGCCTCAGGCCGGGGAGGGCTCAATGGCTTCGGGGCGCGGCATCGGCTTTTGCTCCAGCACTTCTTGCACGATGCCGCGGGCGATCTCGCGTTCGCCCATGATGACGGTGTCGGCGCCGAGCCCCATCAGGTGCTCGACCTCGGCATCGGAATGGGCCCGCGCTATGACGTTGATGCCGGGATTGGCGGCGCGTGCCCTGAGCACGATCTGCCCGGCCTCGAACGCGTTGGGGATGGCAAGGATCAAGCGTTTGGCCCCCTGCGGATTGGCGGCGGCAAACACGCCCCCATTGGCCGCATTGCCGGAGACGATTTCGACGCCGTCGTCTCTGAGCCTCGCCAGCGTCTTGTCGGCGTCCTCGATGACCAGGAAGGGCAGCGATGCCTGTTTCAGCGCCGCGCCGACCAGGCTGCCGACGCGGCCGTAGCCGATCAGGATGGTGTGGCCCGAAAGCGTTGTGCGTGGCGGTGGGCCATTCTCTTTTGCCGCGGCGGCCACCGAGGCCACTTGTCCGGGCTGCGTCGCCGGGCCGACCGGCTTGGCCTCTTCCGGTGGTGCTGCCTTGGCGGCGCGCGCGTCCAGCCATGGCTTCATCCAGTCGAGGGCGAGGAACATCAGCGGATTGACCAGGATCGACAGGATGGCGCCTGCCAGGATCAGGTCGCGTCCCTGTTCGGGCAACAGCTTCAGCCCGACGCCGAGCTCCGCCAGGATGAAGGAGAATTCGCCGATCTGCGCGAGGCTGGCCGAGATCATCAAGGCGGTTCCCAGCGGATAGCGGAAGGCGATGACGATAACGAAGGCGGCCAGCGACTTGCCGATGACGATGATGGCCAGCGTCGCCAGGATCGGCCAGCCATTGCTCATCAGGCTGAACGGATCGAACAGCATGCCGACCGAGACGAAGAACAGCACCGAGAAGGCGTCGCGCAGCGGCAGTGATTCCTCCGCCGCGCGGTGGCTGAGCTCGGATTCGCTCATGATCATGCCGGCGAAGAAGGCACCGAGCGCCAGCGAGACGCCGAACAGTTTGGCGGCGCCGAAGGCGACGCCGAGCGCGATCGCCAGCACCGCCAGCCGGAACAGTTCGCGCGAGCCGGTATGGGCGACGTAATGCAGGATCCACGGAATGACGCGGCGGCCAACCACCAGCATGACGATGACGAAGGCGACGACCTTGGCCAGCGTGAGGCCGACGACGCCCCAGATGCCGAAGCTGGCCGGCAGCGACAAAAGGCTCGCATGGTCATCGACCTGCGGCTGGCCGCCGAGCACGCCGGCCAACGCCGGCAAAAGCACCAGCGCCAGCACCATGGCGAGGTCCTCGACGATCAGCCAGCCGACGGCGATGCGGCCGCGCTCGGTCTCGATCAGCCGTCGCTCCTGCAACGCGCGCAACAGCACCACTGTGGACGCGACGGAAAGCGCCAGGCCGAAGACGAGGCCTGCGCCCATCGACCAGCCGAGCATCCAGGCAAGGCCGGCGCCCAGCGCGGTGGCAAAGCCGATCTGGACGATGGCGCCGGGTACGGCGATGGCGCGGACGGAGAGAAGATCCTTCAGCGAGAAATGCAGGCCGACGCCGAACATGAGCAGGATGACGCCGATTTCGGCCAGCTCATTGGCAAGACCGGCATCGGCGACGAAACCCGGCGTGTTCGGTCCAACCAGCACGCCGGCGACGAGATAGCCGACCAGCGGCGGGATGCGAAAACGGTTGGCGAGCGCCCCGAAGATGAATGCCAGCCCCAGACCGGCGACGATGGTGGCGATAAGGGGCGTGTCATGCGGCATTGTCTATGGAGCGCCTTTCGGGAAATGTCGGGTGTGCGCCGCCCGCAGCCGCCGCCTTTGCAATATGGTGGAGGGGGTGCGGGCGACGCAACCCGCGAGACGTAAATTGGTGGCCAGAGGCGCCGAAAAACGAAAGGCGCGCGCAGCGAAAACGCTGCGCGCGCGAATGATCTATGAGATAGCGTCAGGCTGCCTGCTGCAGCATGGCCTCGATGTCGATCAGCGGGCGGTTGGTCAGTGTCTTTGGGATCTCCGCCTGCACCTTGTCGGTGACTTCCTTGTGCAATTTCTTGCGCATGGTGCCGAGCACCAGCGGTGGCGCGACCAGCACGATGTCGTCGAAGATGCCGTGATGGGCGAGCTTGTAGAGCCGGTCCGCGATCTCTTCGGCAAAGCGTTCCTTGCCCTGCCGGTGCCAGTCGGTTTCCTCAACCGCGCTGCGATGCACGGAGGGGCCGTCATTGTAGCGGCCGGGACTGTCGCTGCCTTGTTCGCGCGTTGCCGGATTGTCCTGGTTCATCTCTTGGAAGAGCTGCAGGTGCGGATAGAGATTGTCGCCCTCGTTCTTCAGGAACAGCGCTTTCTCGCCATCGGCCACCATGACCAGAAGGCCATGTTTCAGGTTGATCTTGCTCATTTGCGGGCTCCTGTTTGAAGGTTCAAATCCAGCCGACGATTGTCTGTTGCGGCAGGGGCAGAACGCGTGGCGAAGCGGGAACGTTCCACTTCGTTCGCCGAGATCGCACGCAGCCATATCGAGCCCGATCTATCGTCCATCGGAGCAATGTCCAAGGTGACGGCTTTAATCTACTAAATTGGTAGAATTTAGAAAAAACAATTTTGCAGCTTGGCCGCCTGCCGGATAAAAGAGCCGCAGAACAAGGCCTGCGGCAGCAGCTTGAATCCGCCTGATATGCGGATGTGGAATATTTTTCTCTTGGCCCTTTGGCTTGCGGAAAAGCGATTGCCTCCCGCAAGGGGATGCGCGAGTGGGTTCCTTCAGCTTTTTCGCGTCCGCGCCTAAAACTGCCGAATTGTTCCGGAATCTGTTCGTCATGCCGCACGCCAATCCCAAGCTCACCGCGTTCCCGGTCTTCATGCGGGTCGAAGGCGAAGCCGTGGCCATCGTCGGCGGCGGCGTCGAAGCGTTGGCCAAGGCGCGGCTACTTGATCAGTCGAGTGCTGTGCTTCGCATCATTGCCGATGTTGCCGACGCCGAATTGCTGAGCTTCATCGCCACGACCGGCGCCATCCGTATCGACGCCCCCTACGACGCCGCGCATCTCGAAGGCGCGGTCCTGGTGTTTGCCGCCAGCGGCGACGAGACGCTCGACCGCCGCGTCGCCGACGATGCGCGCCGCCTTGGCATTCCGGTCAATGCCGTCGACCGGCCGGAGCTGTGCGATTTCTTCACCCCGGCGCTGGTCAACCGCGCTCCGGTCGCCATCGCCATCGGCACGGAAGGCGCCGGTCCGGTGCTGGCGCAGATGCTGCGCAGCCGCATCGACCGCATGCTGTCGCCGTCGCTCGGGCCGCTGGCAGCGCTTGCCGCCTCTTTCCGGGGTGCCGCCGAAAAGCTGCTGCCGAAAGGCAACGCCCGCCGCCAGTTCTGGAGCAGTTTTTTCCAGGGTGCACCGGCGCGCGCCGTCGAAGCCGGCGAGCTTTCGCAGGCGCATGACGCCGCCGCCGATCTGTTGCTGTCGAAGGCTCCGGCTTCGGGCCATATCGCCCTGGTCGGCGCCGGGCCAGGTGCTGAGGATCTTCTGACGCTGCGCGCGCATCGGCTTTTGATGGAAGCCGACGTCATCGTCTATGACGCGTTGGTGCCGGAGGCGATCGTCGCCATGGGCCGCCGCGACGCCGAGCGGCTGCCGGTCGGAAAACGCAAGGGATGCCACACCAAGAGCCAGGCCGAGATCAATGCGCTGCTGGCCGATCTCGGCAGGCAGGGCAAGCGCGTCGTGCGGCTGAAGTCGGGCGACCCGCTGGTGTTCGGCCGCGCCGGCGAGGAGATGGCCGCACTGCGCGATGCCGGCATCGCCTATGATGTCGTCCCCGGCGTCACCGCCGCCTTTGCCGCCGCCGCCGACTTCGAGCTGCCGCTGACGCTGCGCGGCGTCTCCTCGTCGATGGTGTTCACCACCGGCCATGATCTGAAGGGCAATTCGCTGCCGGATTGGGCCAAGCTCGCCATTTCCGGCGCCACCGTCGCCGTCTATATGGGCCGCTCGGTCGCCGCCGAAGTCGCCGGGCGGCTGATCGAGGCCGGCCTGTCGCCGGACACGGCGGTTGCCGTGGTCGAGAATGCCAGCTTGCAGAACCGCCGCCGTTTCCACGGCACGCTGGCCGATTTGCCGTCGCTGGAAGCGCGCGCCGATCTGGCCGGTCCGGTGATGACCATCATCGGCGACGCGGTTGCCGGCGCCAACTTTGAACGTTCCGAGCCGCTCGCGGCACATAACTATGAGGGCGCCGCCACCGCGGCCGGCGCAGAGGTCGAGCCATGAAGATACTGACCGCAAACCGCCTCTCCGACGGCATCGCCGTCTGGTACGCCGACGGCGGCTGGGCCGAGACGGTCGACCATGTTGACCTTGCCCATGACCAAGCGGCAGAGGACAGGCTGGAAGCAATCGGCGCCAAGGCCAACGCCAACAATCAGGTTGTCGACGTCAATCTGATCGACGCTGAAGTCGTCAATGGCATCGTCGTGCCGGTGCGGCTGCGCGAAAAGATCCGCGCCGCCGGCCCGACCATCCGGGAAGATCTGGGCAAGCAGGCTGCGCGGGCAGCGTAACAAAATACGGGCGGACGCGCCCTGAAAGACGAAACATGTACCGCTACGATGAGTTCGACCACGATTTTGTCCAGGCCCGCGTCGCCGAGTTCAGCGACCAGGTCGAACGCCGGCTGTCCGGCGAGATCACCGAGGATCAGTTCCGGCCGCTGCGGCTGATGAACGGCGTCTACCTGCAGCTGCACGCCTACATGCTGCGCATCGCGGTGCCCTATGGCACGCTGAACAGCGCCCAGTTGCGCATGCTCGGCCACATCGCGCGCAAATACGACAAGGGCTACGGCCATTTCACCACGCGCCAGAACATCCAGTTCAACTGGCCGGCGCTGTCCGACATTCCGGCGATCCTGGCCGATCTCGCCAGCGTCGAGATGCATGCCATCCAGACCAGCGGCAATTGCATCCGCAACGTCACCGCCGATCATTTTGCCGGCGCCGCCGCCGACGAGGTCGCTGATCCGCGCCCCTATGCCGAGATCCTGCGGCAATGGTCGTCTGTGCATCCGGAATTCTCGTTCCTGCCGCGCAAGTTCAAGATCGCGGTGACCGGGGCCGAGCGCGACCGCGCCGCCATCCAGACGCATGATATCGGTCTGCATCTGAAGAAGGACGCCGCCGGCGAGCTCGGCTTTGCCGTCTATGTCGGTGGCGGCCAGGGCCGCACGCCGATGGTGGCGCGCAAGATCCGCGACTTCCTGCCGGAAGCCGACCTGCTGTCCTACTGCACCGCGATCCTGCGCGTGTACAACCTCTATGGCCGCCGCGACAACAAGTACAAGGCGCGCATCAAGATCCTCGTCCACGAGACCGGCGTCGAGGAAATCACCCGCCAGGTCGAGGCCGAATGGCAGGAGCTGAAGGACGCCGAGCTGAAGCTGCCGGAAGCCGACATCCGTGCCATCGACGCCTATTTCGCGCCGCCGGCACTGACCGCCCGGCCGGAAGGCGACGCGGCGATCAAGCTGGCGCGGCTCGATTCCAAAAGCTTCTCGGATTGGCTCGACCAGAATGTCGTGACGCATCGCCATCCCGACTATGCCGCGGTGACGATCTCACTGAAAGGCATTGGCGAGGTGCCGGGCGATGCCACCGACAGCCAGATGGAAGCGGTTGCCGACATCGCCGAGAAATACGCGTTCGACGAACTGCGCGTCAGCCATGAGCAGAACCTGATCCTGCCGCATGTGGCGCGCGCCGATTTGAAAGCGGTCTACGACGCTTTGGTCGACATTGGCCTCGCGACGGCCAATTCCAACCTGATCAGCGACATCATCGCGTGCCCTGGCCTCGATTATTGCGCGCTGGCGACAGCGCGCTCGATCCCGATCGCGCAGGAGATTTCGCTTCGCTTCGCCTCGCTGGAGCGGCAGCGCGAGATCGGCGAATTGAAGCTGAAGATTTCCGGCTGCATCAATGCCTGCGGACATCACCATGTCGGCCATATCGGTATCCTCGGCGTCGAGAAGAAAGGCTCCGAACTCTACCAGGTGACGCTTGGCGGATCGGCCGACGAGAACACCTCGGTTGGCGAAATCATCGGCCGCGGCTTCTCTTCGGAAGAGATCACCGACGCCATCGAGCAGATCGTCGACACCTATCTCGGCCTTCGGCTCGGTCCCAGTGAACGTTTTATCGACGCCTACCGCCGTGTCGGTCCCGCGCCGTTCAAGGAGGCGCTCTATGCTGGCGAAACCAAGGCCGCTTGACCGCATCCTCGACGTCGACGACAGCATCGCCGCCAAAGCGGCGGGCTTCGACGCGCTGTTTGGACATCTGAGCCCGCTCGACATCATCGAACGCGCGGCGAGCGAATTGTTTCATGACGAGATCGCCGCCGTGTCGTCCTTCGGCGCGGATTCCGCCGTCCTGCTGCATATGATCGCCAAGGTCGACCGCACGCTGCCGGTCATCTTCCTGGACACCGGCAAGCATTTCGAAGAGACGCTGGGCTATCGCGATGCGCTGGTCGCCGATTTCGGGCTGACCAACATCAGGGTGATCAAGCCCGAAGACGCAGCGCTCGAACGGGTCGATCCGACCGGCAATCTGCACCAGAGCAACACCGATGCCTGCTGCGACGTGCGCAAGGTCGAGCCGCTGGCGCGCGGCGTCGCCCCCTTCCGGGCCTGGCTGACCGGCCGCAAGCGCTTCCAGGCGGCGACGCGAGCCGCGCTGCCGGTGTTCGAGGCGGTCGGCCCGCGCGTACGCATCAATCCGCTGGCGCACTGGACGACATCCGACCAGGCTGACTACATGCGCGCGCATGCGCTGCGCGAAAATCCGCTGGTTGCGTACGGCTATCTGTCGATCGGCTGCTTCCCATGCACGCAGCCGGTGCAGCCGGGCGAGGATGCGCGAAGCGGACGCTGGGCCGGTCATGCCAAGACCGAGTGCGGCATCCATCTGTCGGGACTGGAAGTGTCGCTGACCGACGCATCCCTTTAAGCTATGGTGATATTCAGGTGAGGCTGGCCTGCAACGGCGGCTTCCGCTCGGAGGCCGCCGGTTTGGTGTGGACCGGCTTTCGCGGACTTTCGATTTTTAGGGCTTTAGGAATTTTCTATGACTGAACAGACCACAGCGGAGACCCGCCTCTGGACCCGGACGGGTTTTCGCGAAGACGAGTGGACACATGCCGAAAGTGCGGATGCACTGGCGGGCAATGGCCGCTTCATCCTGCCGTTGCAGGCATTTCTCGGCCTCGATGCCGAAGTGCGGCGCTCGGCCAAGGAGCGGCTTGGCGTCGCGCTGCAGCCCGGCGACCAGCTGGAAAAGATTGTGGATCTGCTCGACCAGCTGTCGCTGGTGGCGCTGGCCTTCCCGGCCTTCAGCGACGGCCGCTCGTTTTCCAAGGGCGAATTGCTGCGCAGCCGCTACCATTTCGAGGGCGCGGTCCGCGCCACTGGCCAGGTGCTCGTCGACCAGCTGCCGCATATGCTGCGCCTCGGCTTCGACGAGTTCGAAATCTCCAACCCGGTTCTGCTGAAGCGCCTCGAAGAAGGCCGCACAGGCGGGCTGGGCCTTTACTATCAGCCGACCGAAGCGTCGGAGCCGAAGGGGCCGAAATACTCCTGGCGGCGCGTTCGCAACATCTGACGCAGCGGTAATTTCGCCTGTCTTTACAAAGACTGTGATCGGGCCTTCTCCTGGCTGTCCGGACGGAAATATCCGCCGGGCGCGAGGGAGGAATCGGCGCTCATCGGCGGCAACACCAATGCACCGTCCATCATGATCGCCGAAAAGGCGCCTGACATGATCAGGGCTGCAAGGTCTGGATGCGCGAGGAGCGCAAGGCTGCCTGAGCCGGTTTTTGGAAGATGCCGCCGCGCCTTCGGTGCGGCGGTTTTTTTCTTTGTCTTACGGCATTCCCAAGCGAAAGCCCGGAAAACCGCCTCACACTTTGCTGGAATTGCTTTTAGGCCAAGGCCCGCGCTTCGCGAAACGAGATCAGCTTGCGGCGGTTCTCGTCCCACAACGCCAGCTTGACGCAGCGCAGGCTGTCGAGAAGCGTGACGCGGCCGATGCCGCGCAGTTCGGGATAGTCGCGCAGCACTTCCTGCAGCCGGTAGCCCGGCACCTTGGCCGAGAGATGGTGCACGTGATGGACGCCGATATTGCCGGTGAACCAGTTCAGCACCGGCGGCAAATCATAATAGGACGAGCCGTGCAGGGCGGCACGCTGGAATTCCCACTCTTCGTCCTTCGCCCATTCCGTCTCCTCGAACTGGTGCTGGACGTAGAACAGCCAGATTCCGGCCGATCCGGCCAGGATCACGATCGGCAAATGGACGATCAGGAAAGCGCCGGGGCCGACCAGCCAGATAAGCAGCGCTGCCGCGACCGCGATGCCGAGATTGGTGGTCATCGACGACACCCAGGGCGTCAGGCCGCCGCGCATCATGCCGACCGGCAGCCTCTGCTCGAAGATGAACAGCCAGATCGGGCCAAGGCCGAACATCACCAGGGGATGGCGGTAGAGACGATAGGCAAGGCGTCCCCGCCAAGACAGCTGCCGGTATTCAGCAACCGTCAACGTCCTGATATCGCCCATGCCGCGCTCGTCAAGATTGCCGGCGCTGGCGTGATGGGTGGCGTGCGCGCGCCGCCAGCAATCGTAAGGGGTCAGCGTCAGCACGCCGAGCGCGCGGCCGATCCAGTCGTCGGCAGTGCGGTTGGCGAAGAAGGAGCCGTGGCCGCAATCGTGCTGGATCATGAAGATCCGCACCAGAAAACCGGCGGCGGGAAGGATCAGGATCAAGCCCCACCAGTGGCCATAGGAATAGGCTGCCGAAGACAGCGCCCACAGCGTAACGAAAGGAATAAGGGTGATGGCGAGTTCAAGAGTGCTGCGTCGCCGGTCGGGCTTCTTGTAGCGCGCCAGGATCTTCAACCAGGCGCGCTTGCTGTTGGCGGCCGTCTCGGGGGAAATCATGTTCATCAGGAAGCATAGGCGGGGCGTCCCGCTGCCGCAAGGAAAAGCTCACGCAAAATTACTGCGCGTAATTGTCGCGCGATAGCATCGCTATTGACGGCGTTGGCCGCCGGCCATGCTGGCTTCTATGCCGTCCAGCCGGTCGAGCAGATCCCGGAAACGGGCGGGAATGTCGGCCTCGGTGCGGAAGGCCGGCAAGGTGCGCAAGAAGCGCGTCGTCGCCTCGGTGCCGAACTGGCGCCTGATGTCGGCGGCGAGCTCTTCGCTTCTGTTGCCAGTATTGCGGTCCATTGTCTCAAATCCTGTGTCGGTTTCAAAACTCCTCCAAGCTTTGAATGGTTCCCCATAGCGGGGTATTGGCAAGCAAAGGCTGCCGTTACGGTAAAGTTTGAATTAATTTTGAACGTCTTTGCGTCCCGCACCAAGTCCGACGGGCAGCCCGCAACATTGCCTGCTGTTGGGCGTCCTCCTGGGCTTGCCCCTTGATTTTTGGCCGCCAAACCTCGATATCGGGCGCAAATCCAAACCATTCGAATGACGGGAAATGGCGATGAGCGACCAGACAAAAGACGAACGCGCGCCCGAGGATATCGAAACGGCCGAGGCCGAGCGCACGCAAGGCGGCATCGACGGCGACTATGAAGCGCTGGTGCGGCTGCTGAAGGAAAACGAGGAGCTGAAGGACCGCGCGCTGCGGGTCGCGGCCGAGATGGAGAATCTGCGCCGCCGCACCGCCCGCGACGTGCATGATGCGCGCGCCTATGCGGTGGCCAATTTCGCCCGCGACATGCTGTCGGTATCGGACAATCTGCGCCGCGCACTCGATGCTATCCCCGCCGAGGCGAAAGCGGCCGGAGATGCCGGCTTCAAGGCGCTGATCGACGGCGTCGAGATCACCGAGCGCGCCATGCTGTCGACGCTGGAACGGCATGGGGTGAAGAAGCTCGAACCGGAAGGTGAGAAGTTCGACCCGAATTTCCACCAGGCGATGTTCGAAGTGCCCAATCCCGATGTGCCGGCCAACACCGTCGTCCAGGTCGTGCAGCCGGGCTATTCGATCGGCGAGCGCGTGCTGCGGCCGGCCATGGTCGGGGTCGCCAAGGGCGGCCCCAAGATCGCGGCCACCGAAGCGCCGGTCGAGCCGGGGCCGGTGAACGAGCAGGCCGAGAAGGATGCGTGAGTAGGAATAGGCAGTAGGGGATAGGGAATAGGGAATAGGGAATAGGGAATAGGGAATAGGGAATAGGGAATAGGCAGGCGTATCAATCGCGCGGCTTCGTGTTATTCATTCTTTCCCTAATTCCCAATCCCTACTACCTCATGTCCCTGACACCCATCGACCTCCTCGACTATGCTGGCGTCGCCGTCTTTGCCGCGACCGGGGCGTTGGCGGCTTCGCGCAAGCAGCTCGACATCATCGGCTTCCTGTTTCTGGCCAGCGTCACCGGCATTGGCGGCGGCACGCTTCGCGACGTCATCCTCAACCTGCCCGTCTTTTGGGTCGCCAACTCCGGCTATGTGCTGGTTTGCGCGGCGGTTGCGGTGCTGGTCTTCTTCATCGCCCACCGCGTCGAATCCCGCTGGAAATGGCTGCTCTGGCTCGACGCCATCGGATTGGCGGCCTTTTCCGTAATGGGCGCGGCCAAGGGGCTGGCCATCACCGGCTCGCCGGTCGTCTCCGTTGTTATGGGCGTGTTGACCGCCACATTTGGCGGCATCCTGCGCGATCTGCTGGCCGGCGAGCCATCGGTGCTGCTCAGGCCCGAAATCTACGTCACCGCCGCACTCGCGGGCGCCGGCCTCTACACACTTGGCGATCTTGCCGGCCTGCCGCCGCTCGCCTCGGATATCGCCGGCTTCGTCGCGGCTTTCCTGGTGCGCGGCGGCGCGCTGAAATTCGGCTGGACCTTTCCGTCCTACAAGAGCCGCCCGGGACGGCGACCGGAGGATATTCCGTAGGGAGAGGGATTAGGGAATAGGGAATAGGGAATAGTCGGTAGTCAGCAATTCGCGGCAGCCTTCACTACTGCCTACTGCCTACTGCCTACTGCCTCACGCCGCAAAGCGCTGCGCTTCCCCGCCATAATAGTTGACGTAGCGGGCGCCGATTTCCTTGACCGGCATCACCACGAACACATCGACGGTGGAGAACTCACGGTCGATGACGCAGCCGTCGCCGATGCGGGCGCCGACGCGCAGATAGCCCTTGACCAACGGCGGCATGGCCGCAATCGCCGCCTTGGCGTTGACCGCCTCGATCGGCATAAGGTCCATCGAGCAATAGCGCCCGGAGACCGCCCGCACATCCCAGGCGGAGTTGGTCCGGCAGTGATGGGCAAGGTAGGTGAGCGCCTCGGCATGCGCAGCCGGCACCGTGCCAGGGAACGAGGCACAACCGGTCATCACGCCGATCTCATAGTGGTTGATGTAGGCCCAGATGCCTTGCCACAGCGCCTCGATGGTGCGCTTCGAGCGGTATTCCGGCAGCACGCAGGAGCGGCCGAGCTCAAGGAAGCGCTGGCCAGGATGGCGGGCGATCAGCTTGGTCAGTTCGAACTCGCCTTCGGAATAGAAGCCGCCGGCGGTCGCGGCAATCTCTTGCCGCAGCAGGCGGTAAGTGCCGACGATGCGGCGATGCTCGGGGCCGGAGATCGAAGTGTCCAGCACGAGGAGATGGTCGCACAGCGGGTCGAAGCGGTCGGCGTCGCGCCGGTCCTGCGCCTGGAACAGGTCCTTCCTGGCGCCAAGCTCGTCATAAAACACCCGGTAGCGCACTTCCTGGGCGGCGGCGATTTCGGCCTCATTGCGGGCAAGCCGCACTTCGAGATTGCCGATACGGCCCAGCGGTGCGCCTGTTGCGACGGCATCGGCGTTCCGCGCGGCGAGCAAAGCGCCGCCTGCGCTGGGCCGAGTGTCACATTCCGGCATAACTGTATGCACGAGTGATTCTCCTTCGAGCCATCCCTCTTGGCACGGGGATACGGTGTAGGTGCAACAGGATTGTGACAGTACCGTGATACGGCGCGACGGGCAATACTTCGTCGGCTGGCGAAAACCCTCATTCGGCTACCTACGTGACGCGAGGATTGCGCCAGCGTCGCCTTGAAGCGCGTCGCGCTGGGGACGATTCACGCGACGCGCTTCAAGTCTTTGTTTTGTGCATGTCGTCTTCTCAAAACCGGGGCCACTTTTGAGCGACATGAATTCAGGCGGCCACCTGGCCCTCGACGGCATGGACCAGCGCGTCGGGATCGAGCGGCTTGGTGACAAAGCCGCTGGCGCCATGGGCGAGCACGGTGTGGCGGGTCTTTTCCTGGCTGTCGGCCGAAAGCACCATGATCGGAACCGGCGGCACAGCCATTTCCTCCTCGTGGCGGCGGATGGCGGCGATCGCGTCCAGCCCGTCCATGACCGGCATGTGCAAATCCATCAGCACCACATCGAAGCGATTTTTCAGCCCGGCTTCGGTCACCGCCTCGACCGCGGCCTTGCCATTGCCGACCACTTTCACGCGATGTCCCGCCTTCAAAAGCGTGGCGCGGGCAAGCATGGCGTTGATGTCGTTGTCTTCGGCGATCAGCACCGACAAACCTTGCTGGCGCCCGCCATGGGCACGAAGCGAGGACGCGCCGGTCTTTTCCGGCTTGGGCGGCGGCAAGGCAGGGGCATGACTGGTCAGCAGCACGCGCAGCAGGGTTTCGCCGCGGACCGGCCTCGCCAAGAAGGTGGCGTAGCCGCTGGTGCGGAATTCGCCAAGCATGCCGCGGTCGGTCGGCGCGATCAGCGTGATCGCCTCGCAATCGGCAAAGCCACTCTGGCGCAGGCGCTTGAGCAGTCTGCCGTCGCCGTCCTCCAGGGCCGCGTCGATCAATAGCACATCGCAATGTTCGGCGAAGGGCGTCGCCTGGGAAGCGGTTGCGGCGACGTCGACGGCGCCGCCATGGGCGCGGATGGTGCGGGCGATGGCGTCCGCCTCGACGGCGTTCTTCGACACGATCACGGCGCGCCGGCCGGCCAGGATGTTCTGCCGGTTCTGCGGTGCTTCGGTTGCTCCTGCGGCCGGGATCTCGAAGACGAATTCCGATCCCTCGCCAAGCCGGCTCGACACCGAAATGGCACCGCCCATGGCGGTCACCAGCCGCCTTGAGATAGCAAGACCGAGGCCGGCGCCGCCATGGGTGCGGGTCGAGGTGCCGTCGGACTGTTCGAATTCCTCGAAGATGCGCTCCATGTCGTCTTCGCGCAGGCCAGGGCCGGTGTCGGCGACGGTGAAGCAGATGCGGTCGCTGGTCTCGGTGCGGGCCCGTGCAACCGAAACCAGCACGCCGCCGGTGTCGGTGAACTTGATCGCATTGCCGATCAGGTTGAGCAGCACCTGCCTGACTCTTCCCGGATCGGCCATGATCATCTGTGGCACGTCGGGCTTGACATGACAGCCGAGGCCGATGTTCTTGGCGAAGGCTTTGGCCGCCATCAGTTCGATGATGTTGTCGGCGATTTCGCGCAGCGATGTCGGCTGCGGCTCCGGGTCGAAACGGCCGGCCTCTATCTTGGAATAGTCGAGCAAATCCTCGATGAGCGCCAAAAGGGCGCTGGCCGAGGTCGAGACAGCGCCGACATAGGTGCGCTGCTCGGGCGACAGATTGGTGTCAGCCAGAAGCTTGGCCATGCCCATGATGCCGTTCATCGGCGTGCGGATCTCATGGCTGACGGTGGCGAGGAAGCGCGACTTGGCCTGGCTGGCATATTCGGCGCGCTCACGCGCGGTGATCAACGAGGATTCGGCGCGCTTGCGGGCGGTGATGTCACGGGCAATCGCCCGGTGCGAGACGGCGCCGCTATCCTTGTCGCGCACCGACAGTTCGATCCACGAGAACCAGCGCGGTCCGTTCGGCGTGCGGATGGAGACGTCGGTGGAACTCAGGCATTCGTGATCCGAAAAGGCGGCGTCGGGAACGATACCGACATCGATGCCGAGGTCGGCCAGAGTCCTGCCGGCAAGGTCGCGCTGATCGGTTCCGACGAGGCCGGCG
The DNA here is from genome assembly GCF_030323245.1 of Mesorhizobium sp. C372A. NCBI lineage: Bacteria > Pseudomonadati > Pseudomonadota > Alphaproteobacteria > Hyphomicrobiales > Phyllobacteriaceae > Mesorhizobium > Mesorhizobium sp. C372A. The sequence continues at coordinate 2,596,988 of NZ_CP100475.1, forward strand.
AAAACCATGTTGGCATAGACGATGTGGCCGTCGCGGTCGCGGTGGACGACGAGATCGCCGAGCGCATCGATCAGCCCGCGAAAACGCTCCTCGCTCTCCTGCATCTCCCACATGCGGTCGGCCAGCGTCTCGATCTCGGCGCGGCTGCGGGCCGCGGTTTCGTCGAGCAAGGCCGCCGCGCGACGTACGGTGCGCCGGCTGCGCAGGTGCATGGCGACGCCGGCAACGCCTGTCGCCAGCAGACCGAACGTGATGAAGATCGGCGCGCCGGTGAGGTGAGACAGGCCCGCCAGCACGACGCTGGCGACGACCGTCAGGAACGGCAGGCCCTCGGGCGTGGCGCGCGGCAAATCCGGCGCAAGAGGCGGCGGCGCAACACGCTGCCGCTTCGCCGTCGCCGGGCTCGGCCCGTCGACACTTTCGGCACGGCTCTTCTCTTTCCTGGCGGACTCCGCGATCATTCGGAACTCCTTGCCAGATAGAGATTATGGAAAAGCGCGGCGGATCGTTCGAATTTTAGCGGTCATGCATTTTTGGCGGTTTTCCGCATCGCCTGATCTTTTCCGAAACCTGATTCCCTTCGGGATCATGCTTCGGGAGCCTCACATATCGACAACCACGCGGCCCCTGATCTTGCCCTCGACGATGTCATGGGCGGCGGTGATGATGCCGTCGAAGCCGATGGTCGTCGACAGGCCGGCGAGCTTCTTGAGATCAAGATCGCTGCCGATGCGGCGCCAGGCTTCCAGCCGCACAGCCTTTGGCGCCATCACTGAATCGATGCCGAGCAGCGAGACGCCGCGCAGGATGAACGGGGCGACGCTCGACGGCAGATCCATGCCACCCGCCAGGCCGCAGGCGGCGACCGCGCCGCCATAGGCAGTCATCGACAGCACATTGGCCAGCGTGTGGCTGCCGACGGCATCGATGCCGCCGGCCCAGCGCTCCTTGGCCAGCGGCTTGGCCGGCTGGGAGAGTTCCTCACGCGAAATCACTTCGGCGGCACCGAGGTCGATCAGATAGGGGCTCTCGGCGTTGCGGCCGGTCGAGGCGATGACGTGATAGCCAAGGCTGGACAGGATCGAGACCGCGACCGACCCAACGCCGCCGGCCGCACCCGTCACCACCACCGGGCCGCGATCCGGCAGGATGCCGTGCCGCTCCAGCGCCATGACGCACAGCATGGCCGTATAGCCGGCGGTGCCGACCGCCATCGCATCGTGCGCGCTGATGCCGTCGGGCAACGGCACCAGCCAGTCGCCGTTGACGCGCGCGCGCCCGGCATAGGCGCCGAAATGCGTCTCGCCGACGCCCCAGCCATTGAGGATGACCTTGTCGCCCTTGCGCCAGTCGGCATGCGATGAGGAGAGGACGGTTCCGGCGAAATCGATGCCCGGCACCAGCGGCCAGCGGCGGATCACTGGCGCTTTCCCAGTGATGGCCAGCCCGTCCTTGTAGTTGACCGTCGTCGCCTCGACGGCGACGGTGACGTCGCCTTCCATCAGATCGGCTTCGCCGAAATCGACGACCTCCACCGACTGTTTCTTTTCGGCGTCGCGCGAAACGAGGATGGCTTTGAAGGTTTCAGGCATCTCTTCTCCTCGGCTTCGCAAAGGCTGGCGGTCGGCATTGGCTGGCTCTGGCCGAACTGTGCGGCGACCGTCCGGCGAGGTCAATTGGTCAAAAGAGTCGGGCCGTCAAGCTTCTGGGCCTTGCGGCTTGGCCTCGCGCCGCCAGCCTATGAACTCGTCGAAGACGACCAGCGCCGCGCCGACCGAAATGAAGGCATCGGCGAGGTTGAAGACGGCGAAGGACCATACCGGCGTGTGGAACAATATATAGTCGATGACGTGGCCGTAGACGGCGCGGTCGATCAGATTGCCGATCGCGCCACCGATGATCAGGGCAAAGCCGATGCGGGCCAGCACATGGCCGGATGGCGTACGCGTTGCCAGATAAAGCACGAAGGCGACGACGACGACCGCGATGACGACCAGGCCGGTGTCGCCGAAAGACGAGAACATCGAAAAGGCGATGCCGGTATTGTAGGTGCGAAACAGCGCCAGGAACGGCATCAGGTCGAGCTTTTCCTGAAAGGCGAGGCCGGTCTCGATCAGATGCTTTATCCACTGGTCGAGCGCGATTGCCACCACCACCAGCAGCGCATAGGGAGACCATGATTTCACGATGTGGCGTCCTCGGGGGCAAGTTTCAGCGCGCCGCGCCGGATCTCGAACAGCATGATTCCGGTGGCGACCGCCAAATTGAGTGAATCGGCGCGGCCGGCCTGCGGAATCCGCAGCAGCCGGTCGCAGCTTTCGGACAGATTGTCGGGCAGGCCCTGCTGCTCATTGCCCATCATCAAGAGCACCGGTCCTCGGGAGAAATCGACCGAGCGGTAGTCGACCGCGCCCTTCAGATGGGTGCCGACGACCAGGCCCGAGAAGCTGTTTCGCCAAGCCAGAAATGCTTCCGGCGTCGCTTTGGTCACCGGCACGGCGAAGATCGAGCCCATGGTGGCGCGCACGGTCTCGACAGAAAAAGGATCGGTAGTCTCGCCTACCAGGATGACGCCCTTGGCGCCGACGGCATCGACGGTGCGGATGACGGTGCCGAGATTGCCGGGATCGCGCACCCGGTCGAGCGCCACCCAGACGTCGCCGTCGTGAGCGCGGATGTCTCTTAGCGGCAGCAGTTTTTGCCGGAAGACGCCGACAACCATTTGCGGATTGTCACGGCGGGTGATGGCGACCAGCACTTTTTCGGACACTTCGAGCACGGTGCCGCCGGCGGCAACCGTGCGCGCCGCCACCTTTTCGACCGCCGCATTGCCGCGTCCGGCCTTGGCGAAAACCAGCGTCCTGATCGACCAGCCGAGGTCGAGGGCGTCGATGACCAGCTTCAGCCCTTCGGCCATGAAGGCGTTCTGCTGGTCGCGGAATTTCTTCTGGGCGAGCGCCTTGATGTCCTTGATCAGCGGATTGGCAAGGCTGGTGACTTCCTTGACCTGCCCGGGCGCGCCGGCGTGCCGCTCATTCATTCGGGACTCCCGGGCATTCAGGTCTCCGGGGCATTCAGGCCACCCAGCGCGAAAACAGCGATGTCGACAGCGCCCGCCCGGCGGACTGCTCGCGGATGATCAGTTCGCCTGATTCAACCGTGCCGCCCATGCCGGCAAAGGTGTCGCGCATCAAGGCATGGATGGCGAAGAAGGAGGCGCGGATGGAATAGGCGGTCAGCACTATGGCGACCGGTTTCGGCGTCAGGATCGCGCGGCAAAGGTCGGTCAGGCCGGGCAGGTCCTCGAACAACTGCCAGACCTCGCCCTTGGGTCCGCGGCCATAGGCAGGCGGGTCGAACAGGATGATGTCGTAGCGGCTGCCGCGGCGCTCTTCGCGCTCGGCGAATTTCACTGCATCGTCGACGATCCAGCGGATCGGCTTGCTGCCGAGACCGGCCATTTCCTGGTTTTCGCGCGCCCAGCCGACCGCCTTCTTGGAGGCATCGACATGGGTGACCTCGGCGCCGGCGCGGGCGGCCACCAGAGACGCGAGCCCGGTATAGCCGAACAGGTTCAGCACCTTGATCGGGCGCTTGGCCGCCGCGATCAGGCTGGCCATATGGTCCCAGTGCGAAGCCTGCTCGGGGAAGACGCCGACATGGCGAAACGAGGTGAAGCGGCCGAGATAGTCGATGCCGTCATGCTTCATCGGCCAGGTCTCGCCCAGCGGTACCTTCGGGAACCGCCAGCGGCCGATGCCTTCCTCGTCGGTGTCGCCGGTGAAGATGGCGTCGGCTCGGTCCCAGTCCCTGGCGGGCAAGGCCTTTTGCCAGATCGCCTGTCCCTCGGGCCGCACGATGCGGTAGGGGCCGTATTGTTCGAGCTTCTCGCCGGCACCGCTGTCGAGCAGTGCATAATCCGGATTGGGCGCCACTTCGAGGATCACCGGCAGGCGCTCAGTGGGCAGGATGCCTTCGCGACGCGCCAGGATACGGGGGGCGGGCTTCGGATCAGACCGGTCGTCCGGTTTTGTTTCGTGGCGTTGCTGTCTGGCTTCGGGTCGGATTGGTACGGTCTCCGGCTGCGGCCGCGCATGTTCGGTCCTGCCTTTTGCGGGCGGACGGTTGTCGCGGCGTTTGTCGCGAAAAGACTTCAAGCAGGAGCGTCTCCGGAGGCGGCAGGCCGCTTTTGGCATAGGGTCACCGGCTGCGCAAACAAAATGGTCCAGCGTGCGAATGTCTGAGGTGGTGGACCTCGCTGAGGAAACAGGCAAATCTCGAATCATGTCCCGTTCCGAACGCCTGCTCGACCTGATCCAGATCCTGCGCCGGCATCGCCGGCCGGTGAGCGGTCGCACGCTTGCCGGCGAGATGGACGTTTCGATCCGAACGCTCTACCGCGACATTGCCACGCTGCAGGGGCAAGGCGCGCCGATCGAGGGCGAGGCTGGGCTGGGCTATGTGCTGAAACCCGGCTTCATGCTGCCGCCACTGATGTTCATCGACGAGGAGATCGAGGCCATCGTTCTGGGATCGCGTTGGGTTGCCAGACAACCGGACAAGCGGCTGTCGGCCGCCGCCACCGACGCGCTGGCCAAGATCGCCGCTGTGCTGCCGGATGATCTGCGCGAGGACCTCGATGCGACCGCGCTTTTGGTCGGGCCGCACGGCGATGCTGTCGAAAGCATCGACCTTGGCCTGGTGCGCCAGGGGATCCGCAACGAGAGAAAACTCGGCTTTCTTTACCGCGATGCCGGCGGCGCCGCCTCCGAGCGCTTGATCTGGCCATTCGCGCTCGGCTTTTTCGACAAGGTGCGGGTGGTGGTGGCCTGGTGCGAGACGCGGCAGGATTTCAGACATTTTCGCGCCGACCGGATGTCGGGGCTCAACACCACGGATATCCGCTATCCACGTCGTCGGCAGGCGCTGCTGAAGGAATGGCGCGCGACGCTGGACGCACCGAAGCGCCAGCCCGGCGCTTAATGCTCCTTTCTACGCCCTCGCAAGCCGCTGCTGCCAGAATCTGACAGTGGGGTCACCTATGCTCCTCCAATCGAAACCCTGGAGAGCAGACATGAACACCCCCAATTTCGTCATCCTTTATGTCGACAGCCCGGAGCGGAGCGGCGCCTTCTACGGTGCGCTGCTGGGACGCCAGCCGGTGGAGACGTCGCCGACCTTCGTGCTGTTCGTGCTCGACAATGGCTTCAAGCTCGGCCTGTGGTCGCGCCACACGGTGGAGCCGGCGGCCGCAGCCGCGGGCGGCGGTGCGGAGCTCGTCGTCGCGTTGGACCGGCCTGATGCGGTGGACGCCGCTTACACGGACTGGGCAGGACGCGGCTTGACCATTCTGCAGACGCCGACCGACATGGACTTCGGCCGCACCTTCGTTGCGCTCGATCCCGACGAGCACCGGCTGCGCGTCTACTGGCTGAACGACGGAGAACAGGCCAATGGGGAACAGGCCAATGGAGAACAGAAATGAGTGCCCACTGGATCGCGGTCGCTTCCGCCGAACATGTCCGGCGCGGCCGCGAGGCCGGCTTCATGCAGGTCAACCACGGCAAGGCGGCACCTTTGCGCCGCATCAAGCCCGGCGACGGCATCATCTACTACTCGCCGACCACAATTCTGCGCGAGAAGGACGGCCTGCAGGCTTTCACGGCAATCGGCACCGTGCGCGAAGGCGAGCCTTACCAGGGCGACATGGGCGGTGGCTTCACGCCGTTCCGCAGGGATGTCGAATGGGCCAAGGCCGAGGAGGCGCCGATCAAGCCGCTGCTCGAGCAGCTCGACTTCACCGCGGGCAAATCGAACTGGGGTTATCAACTGCGCTTTGGCCTGTTCGAAATTACGGCGCATGATTTCGCGCTGATCGCCGAGGCGATGGGCGCTGCCATGAAGGCAGGCTGAAGCATCCAGCCGCCGGATCGGCAAGGCACCGTGACAAGGCTGCTGACACCAAGTTGTCAGCAGCCTTGTGCGACAAGCGATTGTCTTCAGATAGCGTCGCGCTTGCCCCAGGAGAATAAGATGGACTTCGTCTCGATCCGCATCATTACCGATCAGATCAAGCCCTTGGTGGCATTCTACGACACGATCACCGGGCTTACCGCAACCTGGTTCACAGACGATTTCGCCGAACTGGCAACGCCGTCCTGCACACTGGCGATCGGCAGCACCCGCACGCTGGCCCTGTTCGGAACTGATGTGGCGCAGCCGGCCGCCAATCGCTCAGCGATCATCGAGTTTCGCGTCGCCGATGTTGATGCTGAGTACAGCAGGCTGGCGAAAATTATCGGCGATTTCGTACAGACGCCGACGACGATGCCATGGGGTAACCGGTCGCTGCTGCTGCGCGATCCCGATGGCAATCTGGTGAACTTCTTCACCCCGGTCAGCGCGGAAGCGATCAGGAAGTTCGATCGCAGAACCGGCGCAGACGCTACTGCTTGAGCGCGTTGTAGACGGCAATGCCGGCGGCAAGGTCCTCAAGCGCGGCGCCGACCGACTTGAACAGCGTGACCTCAGTGGGGCTCTGCCGGCCCTGTTTTTCCCCGCGCGCCAGCTCATGCAAATCGGCGACGATGGCTTCCGGCTTCAGCACGCCGGAGGCGAGCGGCTGGACGATGTCGCCGGCTTCCTTGGTGGCGCCGGCGCGGGTGTCGACATAGACGCGGGCGCGCGCGATCGCGTCGTCGTCGCTCTCGCGCATGGTCGGCGTGAAGCCGCCGACCAGATCGACATGCGCGCCCGGCTTGAGCAGCGCACCCTTGACCAGCGGCGTCGTCGTGATCGTCGCCGATGAGACGATGTCGGCCTCGGCGAGTTCGGCGTCCAGATCGCTTGCGGCCTCGGCGTTGAAACCGTCCGCGCGCAAATCAGCCGCGACCTTTTCGGCATTGGCGGGCGTGCGGTTCCAGATGCGGATGGTCTTGATCGGCCGCACCGCGGAGTGCGCCTTGGCGAGGAACGGCGACAGCGCGCCGGCGCCGACCACCAGAAGCCGCGATGCGTCCTCGCAGGCGAGATAGGAGGCCGCCACCGCCGAGGCGCAAGCGGTGCGCCACTGTGTCAGCCGTTGGCCGTCGATCAGCGCTTCGGGCTCGCCGGTGGCGCCGTTGAGCAGGAGGTAGAGCCCCATTACCGCCGGTTTGCCGATGGCGTTGTTGTCGGGCGATACGGTGACGATCTTGACGCCGATATGACCCCCGACCGACGTGCCGGCCGCATGGAAGTCGGTCCACGCCGGCATCAAAAGCAGCGTGGATGTGGCACCGTCGGGCCGCTCGACCCCGTGATGATGGCGGACGGGTTGCACAGCACCCTCGCGGAAGGCCGCGCGCAATGTCTCGACCAGCCCGGGAAAGGTCAGCGCCTGGTCGACAGCGTCGGCCGAAATGGTCAGCATGCAAAACTCCGCGAAGATAAAAGCGCCGGCTTCAGGCCGTTGGCTTCGGCAGCGCCGGCCCGGCGGCCGGGCCCTGCTGCACGGCTGGTATACGGCTGACCGCCTGACGCAGATTCTCGGCCTCGACCCCGCGCTGGCGTGCCAGCTTGCGGTAGCGGCCCTGCTTGACCCATGTCGCCAGGCTGCCGACGACCATGCCGATGGCGAGCGCCACGAACAGGAAGATGAACAGCGGCAAGGTCAGCGTCAGTTTCGGATTGCCGGGGTTGAACGGGTCGAGCGTGAAGGCGACCAGCTCGCGGTTGGCGACGGCCAGCGCAATCAGGATGACGGCGAGCGGCACGAAGACCACGATAAGTATGAAGCGGTTCAACATAGAAATTCCCTGGAGAAGGCAGGCCTTGATAAGGTCGGCGCGTGGTCCGCGCCTACTTGCCGCCATTCAGCCTTTCACGCAATTCCTTTCCGGTCTTGAAGAACGGCACCCACTTCTCCTCGACCTCGACGGATTCGCCGGTGCGCGGGTTGCGGCCGGTGCGGGCAGGGCGATTCTTCACCGAAAAAGCGCCGAAGCCGCGCAACTCGACCCGATTGCCTTCCGCTAGGGCATCGGTGATCTCGTCGAAGATCGCTCCCACGATGTTTTCGACGTCGCGCAGGAAAAGATGCGGGTTGCGCGTGGCAATGATCTGCACAAGCTCGGATTTGATCATCAGAAAGGTCCCCGTGAAAGCGCTGCGGTCAAATTATCAGGATGATTTTATTTGCTTTTTTACTCGCCCCAACCGGCAGATCAAGGGTGCCAGACGGAAACGAGACCGTCAAGAAACAAGCGATCCGCGCCAATTTCGTGAAGCACGTCGCCGCCGGCCTCCGACATGCCGAGCGCGCTGCCGACGCTGCGCGCTATTGCTTTCGAGAACAGGAAGCCGCCACGCCGCTCGGTGTCCTTCCATTCCACCACCTTGAGCTTGGCGTCGACACCCTTGGTCGCCAGCCAGTCGATCGCCACGCTCTCGCCGCCGACAGCGTCGATCAGACCGTTGGCAAGGCCCTGGCGGCCGGTGAAGATCGAGCCGTCGGCAAGGGCCAGTGCCTGATCGCGGGTCATTTTGCGGCGCTCGGCGACGATGCCGACGAACCAGTCATAGCTGTCGAGGATGAGCTTGCGGACCATGGCTCGCTCGTCTTCATTGGTCGGCTTGAAGGGCGAGGGCGATGCCTTCAGCGGCGAGGATTTCACTTCCTCGAGCTTGATGCCGACCTTGTCCATCAGACCGCTGACATCGGGATACTGGATGAGCACACCGATCGAGCCGACGATCGACGTCTTGCGGGCAACGATATGGTCGCTGGCACTGGCGATCATGTAGCCGGCCGATGCGGCCAGCGTGCCGACCTCGGCCACCACCGGCTTGTCGGCGGCAAGCTTGCGCACCTCCTCGTAGATCGATTCGCCGCCGACCGTGGTGCCGCCGGGCGAATCGATCGCCAGGATGACGCCCTTGACCTGCGAGGATGTGCGGATGGTTTCCAGCCGCTTGATCAGTTCCTCGTCCTCGGTGATGGTGCCTTCGATCCTGACCTTGGCGATGTGGTCGACGGAAGAACCGCCGAGGTCGCCCCCATAGAACCAGCTTGCAAGCGCAATCACCCCAAGGGCCACGATGGCAATGGCGGCACCGCGCCAGAAGGTCAGCTTGCGCCGCAAGCGGCGGCGGTCGATCAGGTCGTCGGCTCTCAGTGCCATGGTCTGCCTCACAGTCGGTGGGAAGCGATGCTTTTAAAGCAAGCGTCCGCGCCCGGCTACCTCTTCCTCAAGAGCCTGCGACGAAGCGACCTTCACGACGGAGGCATTTCAGGAAAAAATGACGCGGCGCGTTCGTTTCTGCTATGAAGTGACGAAATTGTGTCGCCTGAGTTCCGTCTGTAAAACAGCGGCCGTCACATTTTTGCGGCTTTCCTCCGCTTGTGCTTGCTTGCGGGGGCCGGCAACCCACCTATAGCAGGTGTTTTGGCGGACAAGGGTTTATTAGAAGTCAGTCATGCTTGCGCGATCGAACGAACCGACCAATGCCGATGCGGCCTTGGCGCCCACGGCGCCAGCGGGCACGCGCGGCGACGCCTTCGACCGCGCCCAGCGCCACTCGCGCCGCGTGCGCGTGCTTAAGTTTGCCGTGCCGGTGCTTGCCGCCGGGATCGCGGTTGCGTTTCCGGTCTATTCCTATCTGGCGGCGCCGATCAACATTTCGATACAGGCAGACGGCACCGCTTTCGCGGATGGCAAGCTGGTGATGGCCAATCCGAAGCTCAACGGCTTCACCAAGGACAAGCTGCCCTATTCGCTGACGGCCTTGCGCGCCATCCAGGATGTCGGCAAGCAGGACATCATCGAACTCGAAGGCATCCATGCCAAATTGCCGCTGACGGCCGACAATGTGGCGACCGTCGACGCCAAGCGCGGGATCTACAACAGAAACGCCAACACGATGGACATGACCAGCGACGTTACCGTCACCACCACCGACGGCGTCGCTGCCATCTTCAAATCGGTCTTCCTCGATATGGGCAAAGGCTCTATGAAGACAGGTGATGCGGTCGATGTCAGCCGTAACGGCTCGCGGATCACCGCGGGTTCAATGTCGGTCGAAGACAATGGCAAGGTCATCGTTTTCGAGAAAAAGGTAAGCGTTCACATCGATCCGGCCACTATGAAGGCGGCAGAGGCAAAGAGCGGAGAAACGAATGCGTCCCAGTAATTCGGCACGGCTTGTCGCCGCAGCTTCGGCCTTGCTGTTGCTGGGTATGGCGCCGTCCTGGGCTCAGTCCAGCGCCAGCAGCCAGTCCGGGCTCAAACTGTCGGGCGACCAGCCGATCCAGATCGAGAGCGACAAACTTGAGGTCCGCCAGGCCGACAGCATGGCGCTGTTCAGCGGCAACGTCACCGTCACGCAAGGGCCAACGCTGCTCAAGGCCGGCAGCATGGAGGTCTACTACGTCAAGGACCCCAACGCCGCCAAAGGTGCTGCCGCCGGCGCTTCGGCGATGACCGGTTCGGCCAATATCGACCATCTGGTGGTCAAGAACAAAGTCTACATCAAGTCGAATGACCAGATCGCCACCGGCGACAACGCCACGTTCGACATGAAGACGCAGGTGCTTGTTCTGTCGGGCAAGGAGGTCGTCTTGTCCCAAGGACCCAACGTCCTCAAGGGCTGCAAGCTCACCGTGCAGATGAAAAGCGGCCTTGCTCAGGTCGATGGCTGCGGCGGGCGCGTCATCATGTCGATGACGCCGCCACCGAAATCCGAGGCCCCGAAGCCCGAATGACTGGCGTGTCTTCGCTGCTGACCCGCCTTCCGGGACGGGCGGCCAGTAAACTTGCAGCACCGGCCACAGTCACCGTTGATTCCTCGAAGTTCAAGGGCACCCTGATCGCCAAGGGTCTGACCAAGAGCTACAAGGGCCGCAAGGTGGTCAGCGGTGTCACCATCGGCGTGCGCGCCGGCGAGGCTGTCGGGCTGCTCGGGCCGAACGGCGCCGGCAAGACCACCTGTTTCTACATGGTCACCGGCTTGGTGCCGGTCGATGAGGGCACGATCGAGATCGACGGTTTCGACGTCACCTCGATGCCGATGTACCGCCGCGCCCGCCTCGGCATCGGCTATTTGCCGCAGGAAGCCTCGATCTTCCGCGGCCTGAATGTCGAGCAGAACATCCGCGCCGTGCTCGAAGTGGTTGAGAAGGACCGCAAGGTGCGCGAGCGCAATCTCGACGAACTGCTCGAGGAATTTCACATCAGCCATCTGCGCAAGTCGCCGTCCATGTCGCTGTCGGGTGGCGAGCGGCGGCGTCTTGAGATCGCCCGCGCTTTGGCGACGCGCCCGGCCTACATGCTGCTCGACGAGCCGTTCGCCGGCATCGACCCGATTGCCGTCGCCGACATCCAGCAGCTGGTTCGTCATCTAACGGCGCGCGGCATCGGCGTGCTGATTACCGACCACAATGTGCGCGAAACGCTCGGCCTCATCGACCGCGCCTACATCATCCATGCCGGCCAGGTGCTGACTCATGGCCGTGCCGACGAGGTGGTGGCGAACTCCGATGTGCGCCGGCTCTACCTCGGCGAAGGTTTCACGCTCTGAGCGTGAAATTTGTTTCCTGACGTGATTTTTGCCGCCCCGCCGGGCTTTTTTCTCCGATTTTGCGTGAGATAATGCTTCGGTAGGGCCTTTTGCCATCGTTCGCCTTGACAAGCAAAAGCCGGGCCAGTTTCTATGGAAGGTCGGAAAAATTCATTTTCCGGCAGCTTCTGATGTGTAGGCTTCCGGGTGCAGAAGGGCGTTTGAAACCGAACCATGGCGTTGGCGGCGAAACTACAGCTACGACAATCCCAGTCGCTGGTGATGACGCCGCAGCTGATGCAGTCGATCAGGCTGTTGCAGCTCACCCATGTCGAGCTCGACCACTTCATCGACGACGAGATCGAGCGCAATCCGCTGCTGGAGCGCGCCGAGCCCCAGGATGACGCCGCAAGCGACCAGGTGCAGAAGGGCGATGCCGCTCCTGAGCCTGCCGCCGATGGCGACTGGTTCGAAAACGAGACGGCGTGGAGCGCCGAAGCGATCTCCGACAAGCTCGACAGCTCGCTGGAAAATCTGTTCCCCGACGATCCCGGCACCAGCGAGCGGCTCGGCCCGGACCTGACGGCGCAGTGGAAGTCGGCCACCGGCAATAGTTCGTCCGGTTCTTCCGAAGGCTTCGATGTCGGCGACATGGCAGCCGCGGCGATCACGCTGCGCCAGCATGTTGGCGAGCAGATCGCGCTTGCCTTTGCCGATCCGGCCGCAAGGCTGATCGCAGCCGAACTGGCCGACGGCCTGGACGAGGCCGGCTATCTGCGCGCCGATCCCGCCGAGATCGCCAAACGGCTCGGCGCCGATCAGGCGATGGTGGCCAATGTGCTGGCAGCCTGCCACACATTCGAGCCGGTCGGCCTGTTTGCGCGCGACCTTGCCGAATGCCTGTCGCTGCAGCTTGCCATGCGCGATCGTCTCGATCCGGCGATGAAGACGCTGATCGGCAACCTAGAACTCCTGGCGCGGCGCGATTTCCAGACGCTGAAGCGGCTTTGCGGGGTCGACGAGGAGGATCTCCTCGACATGCTGGCTGAAATCCGCGCGCTCGACCCGCGCCCGGGCATGGCGTTTTCGGGCGGCGCCAGCGACGCCATCGTCGCCGATGTCGAAGTCCGCGCCGCCAATGACGGTAGCTGGACGGTCGAGCTCAATGCCGAGACGCTGCCGCGCGTGCTTGTCGATCACATCTATTTCGCCCAGGTCTCGCCGCATGCGAAGAATCAGGCGGAGAAGGATTTCCTGGCCGAATGCCTGCAGAATGCCAACTGGCTGACGCGCAGTCTCGACCAGCGGGCAAAGACGATCCTGAAAGTGGCGTCGGAAATCGTGCGCCAGCAGGACGCTTTTCTCGTCCATGGCGTGCGCCAGCTCAGGCCGCTCAACCTGCGCACGGTGGCCGATGCCATCGGCATGCATGAATCGACCGTCAGCCGGGTGACGGCCAACAAATACATGCTGACGCCGCGTGGCGTGTTCGAGCTGCGTTATTTCTTCACGGCTTCGATCGCGGCGTCGGGCGGCGGTGATGCGCATTCCTCGGAAGCGGTGCGCGACCGCATCAAGCAGCTGATCGACGAGGAAAAGCCCGCCGATGTGCTGTCCGATGACGCAATCGTCGACATGTTGAAGGAAAGCGGCGTCGATATTGCCCGGCGCACGGTGGCCAAGTACCGGGAGGGTATGAATATTCCCTCGTCGGTGCAGCGGCGGCGTGAAAAGCGCGCTCTGGCGAGCGCGGGGCGCTAGCTCTGCTTGCCCGACAAGGGCTTTTGCTATGGCTGGATTCCACAACTTTCCGACCTTAAAGCGCATCGCGCTGAAACGGATTCATACGACGCGCTTTAAGTCTTTGTTTTGATGCATGTCGTTGTCCCAGAACCGCAGCGCACTTCTGGGCGACATGCATTAATTGACAAGCTGCAATGAAGTGTCTAGAAGCCCGCCCGCATGAGACGGGCTCGCGGCCCGCATGCGGATGGTCCGTCACGACGAAGGCCACGGGACGGCCAAGAAGGCGGATTGTGATCAACCGGAAAGTTCGGATCTAAAATCGGCGCGAGTTGACGCCGCAAAGCTTGTGCGCACGGATCACGAGTATAAACTCTGGCCAGTTTGAAGCCTGAGCAAGGAAGGTCAGTTTTCAGATGAAATTGCGCATATCGGGTAAACACATGGATATCGGCGATGCGTTGCGTACGCGCATTACCGATCGTGTCGGCGAGGCGATTGGAAAATATTTCGATCGCGGTTTTTCAGGGCACGTCACGGTCATCAAATCGGGGTCGCGTTATTCGGCCGATTGCATGATCAGGCTGGATTCCGGCGCTTCGCTGCAGGCAACCGGCGATTCCCAGGATCCGACACTTGCCTTCGAGGCGGCCGCGGACCGCCTCGAAACCAGGCTGCGGCGCTACAAACGCCGTCTGAAATCGCACAATTCAGGCACTGGAAATGGTGAAATCACCGACATCGCCTATACGGTGATGGCGCCGCTGACCGATGACGATGAGGACATTCCGGAGGACTACGCCCCGGCCATCGTCGCCGAATCAACCATGACGCTGCAGACCATGTCGGTGGCGTCGGCGGTTATCGAACTCGACACCAAGGACAGCCCGGTTTTCGTCTTCCGCAACGCCGGAAACGACCACCTCAACATCGTCTATCGGCGGCCGGACGGAAATATCGGCTGGATCGACCCGTCGACGACCAAAGTCGCACAGGCGTGACGACAACGACAATGGTCGCACAGGTGACGACAATGGTCGCACAGGGATAATAGCCAGCCGCGCGAGGGGCGAGGACTGGCGACGGCAGGCGAATAAGGGATTTCAAATATGGATCTGAGCGATCTTCTCAACGTTCCGGCGATCTTGCCGGCGTTGAAGGCGAACTCCAAAAAGCAGCTTCTGCAGTTGCTGTCCGAGAGAGCGGCGGCGATTTCCGGCATTCCGGAGCGCGAAGTGTTCGACACCATCCTGCAGCGCGAACGGCTGGGCTCCACCGGCGTCGGCAACGGCATCGCCATTCCGCACGGCAAGCTCGCCGGGGTGAAGCGCATCGCCGGCGTCTTTGCCCGTCTGGAGACGCCGGTCGATTTCGAGGCCTTGGATGACCAGCCGGTCGATCTGGTGTTTTTGCTGCTGGCCCCGGAAGGCGCCGGCGCCGATCACCTCAAGGCACTGTCGCGCATCGCCAGGGTTTTGCGCGACGCCGACACGGTGGCCAAGATCAGAGGCACGCGCGACGCGGTCGCCATCCACGCACTGCTTTCGGACACGCAGGCCTCGCACGCCGCCTGAAGTTCTTCGGATTTAAGTCTTCCAGGGGCCGCCGAAGGCGGCCCTCTCCATTTCAACCGCCAGCAGTCGCCTTAGTGAATGGCGACAGTGGTCAGGTCGTTTTCCATGGCGCCGGCCAAAGCCCGGTCTTTCGCATCCGAAAGCAGGATCGGCTGGCCGTTGGCGGCAAACAGGGCCCACAGGACCATACCAGGCGCTATTTCGCCGAGGTTGGGGAAGCGCCCGAGCAGCTCGTCGCTCGAGACCTTGCGGAGATAAGCGACCGAGCCTTCGCCGAGATGGGCGAATTCGCCGCTGGTCATGGTGATGGTTTCGTCAGTTCTGGTCATTTCAAGCCTCCTTGGCGCGAGGACGCCGCTCAAGGCCATCCCGCATGAGAGCCATCGGTAAAGATCAGTCTTTCACCGATATATTTATTTTCCGTACCAGCCGTTCGGTATCCGGCCGATCGAGATCGATCGACAAAAGGCCGTTCTTCAGTTCCGCTGCGATCACCCGCATGCCGTCGGCCAGCACGAAACAGCGCTGGAACTGGCGCGCGGCGATGCCGCGGTGGAGGAATTCGCGCTCGGTGTCGTCGGTTTGACGGCCGCGCACGACCAGCTGGTTTTCCTCCGTGGTGACATCGAGATCGCTTTCGGCGAAACCCGCGACAGCCAGCGTAATGCGCAGCCTTTCGGCCTTGCCGTCGGCACCGCTGAGGCGCTCGATGTTGTAGGGAGGATAGCTGTCACCGGATTTCGCCAGTCGTTCCAGGGTCTTTTCCATGGCATCGAAACCAAGGAGAAGCGGGCTGGAGAAGGGCGTCATTCGGCTCATGTTACACTGTCCTCTTTGGAGCGACATAAACTGGAAAAACCCGGATGGCATTTTTCCCGATGGTCTTGATATGGTCCGCGCCGCGGCCAAGTTCAAGCCGCCGAACACCCCCGCCAAAAAGACTCCCCCGCATAAGGAAATGAAATGCCCCAGACCCGCAAGATCATCATCGACACGGATCCCGGCCAGGACGATGCCGTCGCCATATTGCTGGCGCTCGGCAGCGCCGAGCTGGAGATCGTCGGCATCTCTGCTGTTGCCGGCAACGTGCCGCTGAAATTGACCGAAAAGAACGCCAGGAAAATCTGCGAACTGGCGGGACGGCCCGACATCAAGGTCTATGCAGGCGCCATCCGCCCGTTGGCGCGCGAACTGGTCACCGCCGAGGAAGTGCATGGCAAGACCGGCCTCAACGGCCCGCAACTGCCAGATCCGAAGATGAAGCTGCAGGGCCAGTATGCGGTCGACTTCATCGTCGAGACGCTGATGAAGGAAGAGGCCGGCACGATCACCCTGTGCGCGCTCGGCCCGCTCACCAATGCCGCGCTGGCGCTGATCCGTGAGCCGAAGATCGCGCCGCGCATCAAGGAAATCGTACTGATGGGCGGCGGTTTCTTCGAAGGCGGCAATGTCACGCCGACCGCAGAATTCAACATCTATGTCGATCCGCAAGCCGCCGACCTGGTGTTCAAATCCGGCATTCCGATCGTCATGATGCCGCTCGACGTCACCCACAAGGCGCTGACCACGGCCAAGCGCACGCAGGCCATCCGCCAGCTCGGCACCAGGGTCGGCACCGCGACGGCCGAGATGCTGGAGTTCTTCGAGCGCTTCGACGAGGAGAAATACGGCACCGATGGCGGCCCGCTGCACGACCCCTGCGTCATCGCCTATCTGTTGAAGCCGGAGCTGTTCAAGGGCCGCAACTGCAACGTCACCGTGGAAACCACCTCCGAACTCACTATGGGCATGACCGTGATCGACTGGTGGGGCGTGACCAAGCGGCCGAAGAACGCCATGGTGATGCGCGACATCGACCATGACGCCTTTTTCGCGCTGCTGGTGGAGCGGTTGGCTCGGCTTTAGCTCTGTCTTTCCTTTCTCCCCATTGTGGGTTCCGAAGGGACGGGGCGAGACAAGTGGCTCGCCCCCGGGCGGTGTCGCCGAAGGCGACGGATGTGGGGTGTTCCAGGGAACGCCCACGTCTCACTCCGCTGGAACACCCCTCATCCGTCTCGGCGCTATCGCGCCGATCCACCTTCTCCCACAGGGGAGAAGGAAGGCGCCGCCGCCGTTCACTTTGCAAATCGATAGAAGACCATTCCATTCTCGCGCGTGACGCGCTCCAATCTTGCCGGCGCGCCGATCAGATGCGGGAGGTCGTCTTCGACAAGAATGGACGAACCGGTTTCGAGTGCAACCAGATAAAGCGTGCGGCCGTTGTCTGAATGGGTACTTTTGACCGTTGCGTCGATTGGCTCGACCGACCGGGGGCTCGCATCATTCGTCCATTTGTAGAGAGCCGAAGGAACCATCACCGCAAACAGGACGACGATCAGGATCACGCCGGGCGCGTCCCTTTTTATGCCAGCGTAAGTCCATGACATCGACGTGAATCCCCCACGCCGATTCATGTGGTGGCGTAAAGGCAGACTTTCAATCAGCCTTTCTATTCCGGCTCATACTGCATCGGGGATACCCGTTGGCGGTCGTCACTTCGCCTTGGAAAACGCCAGCCACAGGCCGCCGCCGACCAGAAAGCTGCCGCTGATCCTGGACATCAGCTTGATGCGGCTGGCCGAGAGCAGGCGGCCGGCGCGGCTGGCGGCGAGCGCGTAGGTCGAGTCCGAGACGGCGGCAAAGATCATCGCGGTAAGGCCCATGACGACGATCTGCAGGGTGTAATTGCCCTGCGGGGCGATGAATTGCGGGAAGAAGGCGCCGAAGAACACCAGGGTCTTGGGGTTGCTCAGCGCCACGAGCAGGCCCTGCAGGAAGAAGCCGCCGCGCGGCTTTCTCGCGGTGCCGTCGGCATTCAGCGCGCCCTTGGAACGGAACATCTGCACCCCCATCCAGATCAGATAGGCGGCGCCGATCAGGCGTACCCATTCGAACCAGTGGCCCATGCCCGATATCAGCGTGTTGAGGCCGATGCCGACGATGGCGATCATCACGGCGAGCCCAGCCTGCGTGCCGGCGACATTGGCAAGGCCGGCGCGGTAGCCATGGCGGATGCTGTTGGCGATGATCAGCGTGACAGTCGGACCGGGCACCAGGATGATGACGATGCAGGCAAGGACATAGGCAGCGTAGAGTTCCAGCGACATGGGGATTTCCTCGAGGATGCGCTTAGGCGGCTGGCTGCAATCAATGCATGGCGGCGGGGCTGGTGCAAGCCGGTCGCAGACCGTGCCGCCCCTCGCGTCAGGACGCCCCAGCCTGCCAAGGCAAGGTCGCCTCATAGGCCGCTCCGGCCCTGAGCACGGCGAGGTCGCCGCGCGGCCGGCCGATCAGCTGCATGCCCAAGGGGCGGCCTTTGTCGTCGAAGCCGACGGGCACGTTGAGCGCCGGACAGCCGCCGAGCGTGGCGAAGGCCGAAACCTGCATCCAGCGATGGTAGCTGTCCATCGTCCGTCCGGCGACCTCACTTGGCCAATGCGTGCCGACTTTGAAAGGAAAGACCTGCGCCGTCGGCAGCGCGATGAGATCGAAGTGCTCGAACAGCGACAGCAGCGTCCGGTGCCAGGAGGTGCGGATGACCGAGGCCGCGCGGATCTGCGGCGCCGTCAGCCGCATGGCGTTCTCCACCTCCCAGACGGCTTCCGGCTTCAGCAGGGCGCGCTTGTGCGGGTCGTCATAATGGACTTTCAGCGCCGAGCCGCTGCTCGCCTGCCGCAGCGTCACGAAGGCTTGCCACAGTGCCTCGAAATCGAAATCCGGCAGCAAGGGCTCGGTCAGGAAGGATGCCTCCGCGAAGCGGCCGAGTGCGGCCTCGCACAGATCGAGGATGCCAGGCTCTACCGGCAGGTGACCGCCGAGATCACCGAGCCAGCCGACGCGGCCGCCGCTTGCCGGCGTTGCCAGCCCTTCGAGGAATGAACCAGGCTTTTCCCAGGACAAGGGCGCATGCGGATGGTAGCCCGCCTGCACGTCGAGCAGCAGCGCCATGTCGCTGATGCTGCGGCCCATCGGCCCGTCTATGCCCATCTGAGCATGAAAGACTTCCAGGTCCGGCCCTCCGGGGACAAGGCCCTGCGACGGGCGGAAGCCATAGACATTGTTCCACGCCGCCGGATTGCGCAGCGAGCCGCCGAAATCGCTGCCGTCGGCGACCGGAACCATGTCGAGTGCAAGGGCGACCGCAGCGCCGCCGCTCGACCCGCCTGCGGTGAGCGCCGGATCGAAGGCGTTCAGCGTCGGGCCGAACACGTTGTTGTAGGTGTTGGATCCCAGCCCGAATTCGGGAACATTGGTCTTGCCGATGATGATGGCGCCGGCCTTGCGGATGCGCTCGACGAAGAAATCATCCTCCTGCGGCACGAAATCGGCGAAGATCGGCGAGCCGAAACTGGTCCTCAAGCCGCGCGTCATGGCGAGGTCTTTTATCGCCATCGGCAGGCCGAACAGCGAGCCGGCCGGCCCGCCTTGCGCTAGATGCGCGTCCGCCGCGTCGGCTTCGCGCAGGATGTCGGAGCGCTCGCGCAACGAGACGATGGCGTTGACCAGCGGGTTTACCGCGTCGATGCGGTCGAGGAATGCGGCGACCAACTCGCGCACGGACAGGCGGCGCAGCCGGATCGCCTCGGCCAGGTCGACAGCGGACATCCGGCAGATGTCGCCGGCGGGGGGCACGGCGTGCTTCGTTGCGGGGCGCAGGGCTGTCATCCGGCGTTGTTGCGCAGGGCGGTGTCGACATCCGCCGCCAGCGGGATGGCCGGCTGGGCGCCGGGCTTCAGGCAGGCGAGCGAGCCGGCGGCTGCGGCGCGAGTGAGAGCCTGCTCCAGCGGCAGGTTGGACGCCAGCCCGGCAGCGAGATAACCGCAAAAAGTATCGCCGGCCCCGACCGTGTCGACCGGCGTGATTTTCAGCGCCGGCACGGTCAGGAAATCCTCCGGGGTCGCCGCCAGCACGCCGTCGCCGCCGAGCGTGACGACGATGGTGCGGCCGGTTTTGCCGGCGAAGTCGCGCATGCGCGCCGGGCGGTCGCGGCCTTTCAGCGACAGCGCCTCGCCGTAAAGGTCGAATTCGGTTTCGTTGGCGACGGCGTAGTCGGCCTTGCCGAGCAACGCTGCCGCCTCGCTACGGAACGGCGCGGTGTTGAGCACGGTGACCGCGGCGGCGGCGCGTGCGGCGTCGAGCGCTGCATCGACAGTCTGTAACGGGATCTCGTGCTGCAGCAGGACGACGTCGCCCTTCGCAAGGAAAGCCTTGGCGAGATCGCCGGGCAGCACCGAATCATTGGCGCCCGGCACCACGGCGATGACATTCTCGCCATCGGCGCCGACGAGGATCAGCGCCGTGCCGGTGGAGGCGAAGCTCTGGCCGACGCCGGAGAGATCGACCTTGCCGGCCACGAGCAAAGCGAGGGCTTCGGTTGCGAAATTGTCCTTGCCGACGGCGCCGACCATGCGCACCTTGGCGCCGGCGCGCGCCGCAGCCAGCGCCTGGTTGGCGCCCTTGCCGCCGGGCGCGGTGGTGAAGCCGGAGCCGCGGACCGTCTCGCCCGGCGAAGGCAGGCGGTCGACATTGGCGATAAGGTCGAGGTTGATCGAGCCGACAACGATGATCAAGAAAGCCTCCTGCGGAATGCGCGGGAAGCTAACCTGTAAGCCGGCGGCTTGCCAGAGCGTGCGGATGTTTTGCGCCGGGAGCTCGCAAAAAGAAAAACACCGGCGAAGGGATTTCGCCGGTGTTGTTTGATGCGGGCAGCTTCAGGACGCGGTCTGGCCCGCTTCCCAACCGAGGATAGCGCGTTTGCGGGTCAGGCCCCAGTGGTAGCCGGTGAGTGCGCCGGACTTGCCCAGCGCCCGATGGCAAGGGACGACGAAGGACAATGGGTTGGCGCCGACCGCCGCCCCCACCGCCCGGCTGGCGTTTGGCGCGCCGATCCTGGAGGCGATCGAAGAATAAGTGCAGGCCTTGCCCATCGGGATCCTGAGCAGCGCGTCCCAGACGCGCAGCTGGAAGTCGGAGCCGATCATCACCACGCGCAGCGGCTGGTCGGCGCGCCACAATGTCGGATCGAAGATGCGCGCCGCATAGGGCTGGGTGGCGCTCATGTCCTCGACATAGGTGGCGTTCGGCCAGCGGCCCGACATGTCGGCGAAAGCCGCCCGCTCGCCGCCCGGATCGTTGAAGGCGAGCCCCGCAAGGCCACGGTCGGTGACCATGATCAGGGCGATGCCGAAGGGCGAGATGTGGTAGCCGTAGCGGATGGTCAGGCCGGCGCCGCGCGTCTTGTAGTCGCCCGGCGACATCGCCTCGTGGGTGACGAACAAATCGTGCAGCCGGCCGGGGCCGGACATGCCGAGTTCGAACGATGTTTCGAGGAGCGGCATGCCGGAATCGAGCAGTTTGCGGGCATGGTCGAGGGTGACCGCCTGCAGGAAGGCTTTTGGCGACAGGCCGGCCCAGCGGGTGAACAGTTTTTGCAGGCCCGTGGGTGTCTCGCCGACATCGGCTGCCAGGGCTTCCAGCGAGGGCTGGTCGCGATAGTCGAGGCTGATCTTCTCGATGGCGCGGCGTACGACCTCGTAGTCGCTGCCCTTGGGGGTGATGTCGTGCTGCAGGATCGCTGTCGGTTTCATCTGCGTATTCATGGTCATCTGGGCGTTCATGGCAATATCTCCTTGACCGCGAATATCGGTCTTTCCGCCCCTTGCAACCACCCGAAACTTGCCTTGTTGCCGCCTGTTCCCAGATAAATACTGGATTGCGCCCCGGGAGATGCCAATGGCCGGCGAAAGGGTGAATCTGAGCGGAGCAAGGGAGACCTTGCTGATGACGCTTTATGGCAAGGCACTGGAAAGCCGGCTGCCGCATTCGCTGCTCGGGGATCGCTTCGCCGACGAGGCCGTGCGCAAGATCGACTATGATTTCTCGCGCCTCAAGGTCGACACCAATCTCGGCATCGGCCTGGCGATCCGGGCCAAGACGTATGATGTCCGCGTTCAGGACTTCATCGCCAGAAATCCCGGCGCCATCGTGGTGCATCTCGGCTGCGGGCTCGATACGCGCATTTTCCGTGTCGATCCACCCGAAGGCGTGGAGTGGTTCGATGTCGATTTTCCGGATGTCATCGCGCTCCGGCGCAAGCTTTACCCGTCCCGGGACCATTACCACCTCGTCGGCTCTTCGGTAACCGACCCGGACTGGCTGGCAGAAGTGCCGCGCAATCGTCCGGCCGTCGTGGTGATGGAGGGGTTGACGCCTTATCTCCCGGTAGAGGAGGGGCCACGGCTGCTGTCACGCCTTGTCGCGCATCTTGCCGGCGGCGAGCTGATGTTCCACGCCTACAGCCACTTCGGCCTGAAGATGCTGCGCCTCAATCCGACCATCAGGGCGACGGGCGCCGAGGTTCACTGGGCGATCGACGACCTACAGGAACTGGAGCGTGCCGTTCCGAAGCTGCGCTTTGTCGACGATATCTCGGCCTACAGCGCGGAACGCACAGCGCACATGAGCTGGTCCGCAAAACTGTTCATCGGGCTCTGGAGACACATTCCCGCATTGCGCAAGGTCGGCAGGATTTTACGCTACCGGTTCTGACGCGCCGACTCTAACGCGTCCTGGCTTTTGTCAGAGCACGTGAAAATGCAGTGGCAAAACTCTCGCGGGAGTCAGGGTCCAGGAATGACCCGATCGGCACATTCTGTCCTTGTGCTTCCACCGTCATCCTGGTGATGCCGATCTCGGCATGGCGAGCGACGGAAAAGCGCGCCCAGAACGGGTTGAAGCGATGCGCTTCCGACTTTCCCGAGGGCGCCGTCTTGCGGATGTCGAGGCTGGTGCGCGACACCGACACTTCCTCGCGGGCACGGGCGGCACGATAGTTGGCGCGGAAGGCGATGTAGACGGCGATGACGTCGAGGCCGAAGAAGCCGAACACCGGCCAGGCGCCGCGCGACAGGAAAAACGCCCCGGTCACCACCCAGCCGAACAGCAGCGCGCCCATCAGCACGGCAAAGCCGGTGCGGCCCAGCGAGCGGTGCGGTGTCAGCAGCGCCTGGAAGAATGGCTCGTCGGCCTGAAACGAGGCGTTTGTGTCGCTCATCCCAGGATATTATAGGAGGGAAATGGCCAGCCCCAAGTCCAAAAATCTTTCCCTATCCAAAAGTGAACTGCCGCCCGGGCGGCGCGACGGCTCGAATGCCAAGCCGCGACCGCGGCCGGCGCGGCTCCGTTCGCTCTACAGCGCCGCCGAGGTGCATGAGATCTTCCGGCGGTTTTCGGTGCAGCGGCCCGAGCCGAAGGGCGAGCTCGAGCACGTCAACGCCTTCACGCTGCTGGTGGCCGTGGTGCTGTCGGCGCAGGCGACCGATGCCGGCGTCAACAAGGCGACGCGGGCGTTGTTCAAGGTCGCCGACACACCTGAAAAGATGCTGGCGCTGGGCGGAGCCAGGGTTGGCGAGTACATCCGCACCATCGGACTCTGGCGCAACAAGGCCAAGAATGTCGTGGCGCTCTCGGAGGCGCTGATACGCGATTACGGCGGCGAGGTGCCCAGCGAGCGCGATGAGTTGGTCAAGCTGCCGGGGGTCGGGCGCAAGACCGCCAATGTCGTGCTCAACATGGCGTTCGGCCAGCACACGATGGCGGTCGACACCCATATTTTCCGCATCGGCAACCGCCTCGGCCTGGCGCCAGGCAAGACGCCCGAACAGGTCGAGCAAGGGCTGCTGCGGATCATCCCGGACGAGTATATGCGCCATGCGCATCACTGGCTGATCCTGCATGGCCGCTATGTCTGCAAGGCGCGCAAGCCCGATTGCCCGGCCTGCGTCATCGCCGATCTCTGCAAGGCCGAGGTGAAGACGACAGACGTGCCGGCGCCGCTCGTGGAAATCGCGGCGCCCGGCGTCCCGACAACTAGCTTTCCTCCACGAACACCTCTTCGCGCTTCTTCTTGACCGACGGCAGGAAGACGACGACGAGCACGGCCAGTGCGACGAGCAGCAGGCCGGCGCTGATCGGCCGCGTCACGAAGGTCGAGGGGTCGCCGCGCGACAGGATCATGGCGCGGCGCAGGTTTTCCTCGAGCAGCGGGCCGAGCACGAAGCCGAGCAGCAGGGGTGCGGGTTCGCAGCGCAGCTTGGTCAGGATGTAGCCGAGCAGGCCGAAGAATGCGACCGCGTAGAGATCGAAGGCGTTGGTGTTGACGCTGTAAACGCCGATCGAGCAGAACGCCATGATGATCGGGAAGAGCACATAATAGGGGATCGTCAGCAGCTTCACCCACAGCCCGATCAGCGGCAGGTTCAGCACGATCAGCATCAGATTGCCGATCCACATCGAGGCGATGATGCCCCAGAACAGCGCCGGCTGCTCGATCGCGACATTGGGGCCGGGCACGATGCCCTGGATTATCATGGCGCCGATCATCAGCGCCATGACCGGATTGGCCGGAATGCCCAGCGTCAGCATCGGAATGAAGGAGGTCTGGGCGCCGGCATTGTTGGCCGATTCCGGTCCGGCGACGCCGGCGATGGCGCCCTTGCCGAACTCCTCCGGGTGTTTCGACACGCGCTTTTCGACCGTGTAGGAGGCAAAGGCGGCAAGCACCGCGCCGCCGCCGGGCAGGATGCCGAGCGCCGAACCGATGATCGTGCCGCGCACGATGGGTGCTGCCATCGCCTTGAAGTCGTCGCGGGTCGGCATCAGGCCGGAGACTTTTTTGATCATCACCGAGCGCTCGTGCTCGTTTTCGAGATTGCGCAGGATCTCGGCGACGCCGAAGACGCCGACCGCCACCGCCACGAAGTTCAGCCCGTCGGCATATTCGCGGATGCCGAGCGTGAAGCGCGGCGTGCCGGTGTAGATGTCGGTGCCGACAATGCCGAGCAGCAGGCCGAGCACGACCATCGCCAGCGCCTTGACGATCGAGCCATGGGCGAGCGCGATGGACGAGACGAGGCCGACGATCATCAGCGAAAAATATTCGGCCGCGCCGAATTGCAGGGCTATTGCCGTCAGCGGCGGGGCAAAGACGGCGACCAGGAAGGTCGACACCGTGCCGGCGAAGAACGAGCCGATCGCGGCAATCGCCAGAGCCGCCCCGGCGCGACCGTTCCTGGCCATCTGGTAGCCGTCGATGGCGGTCACGGCCGAGGAGGATTCGCCGGGCATGTTGATGAGAATGGCGGTGGTCGAACCGCCATACTGGGCGCCGTAGTAGATGCCGGCCAGCATGATGAGGGACGAGACCGGGTCGCCGATCTGGAAGGTGATCGGCAGCAGCATGGCGATGGTTGCGGTGGCGCCGATGCCGGGCAGGACGCCGATCAGCGTGCCGAGCAGAACGCCGATGAGGCAAAAACCCAGATTGGCCGGCGTGGTGGCCGTCGAAAAGCCGAGTTCGAGGTTCCTGAGGAGGTCCATCTCAGCGCCTCACAATGCCAGCCATTGGGGCAACCAGGGGCCGAAGCGCTGGAATGGCAGCCCGAGCGCGTAGCTGAAGACCAGCACCGAAAACAGCGTCAGGCCGGCCGACAGCAGAAGTGCCGTCAGCGGCTTCATGCGGGCGCCGGCAAAAGAGGCGATCAGCGCCGTCAGGAAGATCGACGGGACGAAGCCGAGGCCGCGCACGGTCATGCCGAAAAAGATCGGCGCCGGCAGGATGAAGAGCATGCCGCGCCAGGCAATGGGGCCGATCGGCTCGCCCTCGACGCGCACCGCCTGGACGAGGATGATGGCGCCGAGCACGATCAGCACGATCGCCAGCACCAGCGGGAAATAGCCCGGTCCCATGCGGAAGGCGGTGCCGATTTCGAGGCCGAGCGATTGTATCGCGAAAAAGGCGCCGAAAAAGATGAACAGCGCGGCGCACAGGCCGTTTGCCCTGTCGATGGCGAAAGGTTTCATGGCGGTCCTCCCCTGACCCTTGCAACGGGCTTGCCGTTGCAAATGTGAAAACGGACGTCGAAGCGAAAACGGGGCGCCGGCAGCGCCCCGTTCAAGCCTCAGTCGGCGTATTGGCCGGCGGCTTCGATGATCGGCTTCCAGCGCATGATCTCGCCTTCCAGCTTGGCCTTCAGCGCTGCCGGCGTCGCGTCGGCCTCGGACGACGGCTTGGTGCCGAGTTCGGCGAAGCGGGCGATGACGTTGGGGTCCTTCAGCGCGACCTGGAGCGATTTCGACAGTCGGCCGGTGATCTCGGCCGGCGTGCCCTTCGGCGCATAGAGGCCGTGCCAGATGCCGACCTGCACCGCGGGCAGGCCGGCTTCGATGGTCGTCGGCACGTCCTTCAGCACGTCGAGGCGCTCCGGCGTGGTGACGGCATAGGCCTTGATCGTGCCGCCCTGGATCTGCTTGGTGGTGTTGGTGGTCTGGTCGCACATAATGTCGACCTGGCCGCCGAGAAGGTCGGTCATGGCCGGACCGGTGCCCTTGTAGGGCACGGTGACCAGCGGCGTGCCGATGGCGCTCATGAACAGCATGCCGCACAGATGCGAGGCAGCGCCGATGCCGGCATTGGCGACGGTGATGGTGTCCTTGTTGGTCTTGGCGTATTCGACCAGCCCTTTCAGGTCGGCCGGCTCCAGGTCCTTGCGGGCGACGATGGCCATCGGCACCTCGGTGACGAGGCCGACATACTCGAAGGCGTTCAGCGTGTCGTAGGCGAGTTTTCTGTAGAGGGTCGCGCTGGTCGCCATGCCGATGTGATGGAGGAGCAGCGTGTAGCCATCCGGGTCGGCGTTGGCGACGCGGCCGGCGCCCAGCGTGCCGCCGGCGCCGCCGACATTTTCGACGATGATCTGCTGGCCGAGATCCTTCGACATGGCTTCGGCGACGAGCCGCGTAACCGTGTCGGTCGGACCGCCGGCCGCAAACGGCACGACGACGGTGATGGTGCGCTCGGGATAGGTCTGTGCGCTGGCGGTGAACGAATAAAGCGTGACGGCCGCGGCGGCGGCCAGGGCGGCTACAATTTTCCTCATCGTAATTCTCCTCCCAGGATATCAATCTCCGATCGCTGTGCAGGTCAGGCAGCGAGGGTGCAACAAAGGCAAGCTAACAGATTGTCGCCTGACGCAAACTGCAAAATACAGTCGTGCGCAACCATGGCGATCAGTGGGGAGTATGCCCGGAGGAGATGGGGTTTCGTGTTGGCGTTGCTTCAATAACCGTAGCCGCGCGCCATCGCCGCCGCGAAGATCGGGATCAGCAGGAAGATGAAGGCTTCCGCGCGCACATAGGTCTTCACCGAGGCGAGTTCCGCAACCGGCACCTGAAAGCCGGGATTTGCACTGGCTTGCCGGTTCCAGGAGATGAAGCGGATGGTCGGGATGATCGACAGCAGGCCAACGATGCCGAATGCCGCCATCTTGGCCCAGAACACCCAGTTGTAGACGTAGAATTCCCAGCCCTTCAGGCCGTAGATGACGCGGCAGATGCCGATGATGATGATCAGCATGGCGATGATGCCATAATGGCGGTCGATGCCGGCAAGCCGCTTGAGCGTGGCGGCGGAGAGGTCGCCGCGGATCAGGACAAATTCGGCGCCGATGATGCCGGCCAGCGACAACACCAGCAGATGATGGAAAATGGCAAGCACGAGATCGGTGGTGTCCATGGCGTTCTCCTCCCATTGGCGGTATCGAGACCGGCCCTTGCC
The DNA here is from genome assembly GCF_030323245.1 of Mesorhizobium sp. C372A. Classification (NCBI taxonomy): domain Bacteria; kingdom Pseudomonadati; phylum Pseudomonadota; class Alphaproteobacteria; order Hyphomicrobiales; family Phyllobacteriaceae; genus Mesorhizobium; species Mesorhizobium sp. C372A. The sequence goes on from NZ_CP100475.1 coordinate 2,624,492, forward strand.
GGACCGGTTGCGAAAGGTAGCATCGTTCGGCAGAATTCCCAGAGGCGGACCTGGGTTGGACCATCGGCGTCGCCATCCTGACAGCTGGGGTTTTCTGAAATGACCGGACTGAAGCGCGCCCTGAACCCGATGCCGGACGACATCCGCATCGCCCTGACCGAAAAAGGACTGACAGCGGCCTACGAGGCGCGGCCGGACTACCAGAAGAACGACTATCTCGGCTGGGTCGCCCGCGCCAAACGCAGCGACACCAGGCAGAAGCGGCTCGACCAGATGCTGGACGAATTGCGGCGCGGTGGGCTCTACATGAAGATGGTCTGGCACGGCTGAAAGTAAGCCGACGCTGTTCGCTTCGACCGCCTGGTCGCGCCAGGCCGTTCGGAAGCTTCCCTGGCTGAATGATGATCCGGCTTGGCCCTTGTCCGGGCGCGCTGGTTTGCTAAGCGCTGACCGTCAACGGAGGCAGAGTTTCATGGGCAGTCCAAAAACAGCCGGCGTCCCGGTTCTCGAAACGGAACGGACCATCATGCGGGCGCACCGGATCGAAGATTTCGACGACTATGCCGTCATGTGGGCCGACCCCGTCACCACCCGTTTCATCGGCGGCAAGCCGCGGACGCGGGAGGAAAGCTGGATGCGGTTCCTGCGGCATGCCGGCCTGTGGTCGCTGCTCGGCTACGGCTTCTGGGCGGTCGAGGACAAGGCCAGCGGTCGCTTCATCGGCGAGGCCGGATTCCACGATCTGAAGCGGGACATCGAGCCGTCGCTCGAGGGCATTCCGGAAGCCGGCTGGGCGCTGGCGCCGCAAGCGCATGGCAAGGGTCTTGCCAGCGAAGTCGTCAGAAGGGCCCTGGCCTGGGGCGACGACACCTTTGCCGGCGCGAGAACCGTCTGCATCATCGATCCGGAAAACACCGGTTCGTTGAACGTTGCGGCAAAGTGCGGCTACACCAAGGTCCTGGAAACCACCTATCACGACGGGCTGACGATCCTGCTCGAACGGCGGGTGTGAAGCGCTTCATCGACGCAATTTCCACGTTCTGCCAGGGTTGGCTATTCTAATCTAGCTACGCAATTCCTGTGGGAAAACCGCTCACACTTTTCCTGGAATTGCTCTTTGGGGGAGCCGACCATGCGTGCGATCAATGCGATATTTCTGAAGCTTTTCTGGGCGGGGCTGCTGCTGCTGGCGGCCGTGCAACTGGCGGGCGCCGATGCGACGGTGCCGACCGCCGACATCGAGGGCGGTGCCGACAATCATCTGGCCAAGCGCTACGAGGGGTCGTTCATCGTCTCCTACGAAAAATTCGCCTATACCGATTTTACAGTGCCGCTGTCGCCGCTGAAGCCGAGCGCCGATCCGGAGGCCCGTGACACGATGAACAACCGTGTGTTCGCGCCGGACAAGAAGGCTGAGGTCGAAGGCGCGCTGACCCGCATCGCCTATGTGCTGCCGGCCGAGCGCTCCCCGCTCGAAGTGCTGCGCAACTACCAGGATGTGATCGCGGCCGCCGGCGGCGAAGTCCTGTTCGAATGCAAGAAGGAAGAGTGCGGCGGCGCCGCCGACCGGTCGTCGAGCGGTGGCGGCGGCGACATGAGCCTGATGATGTATTTCTTCCATGAAAGCGACGTCAAGGACGCGGCCTTTTCCAATGGCGCCTGTGCGGTAACCACCGGTATCAACGACCAGCGCTTCTTCGCTGCCAAGGTGCCGCAGGATGGCGGCGACGCCTATGTCACGGTTCAGGCCTATTCGCTGATCGACGACCTCTACTGCAAGGAACTCAACGGCCGCACCATCGCCGTCGTTCAGGTGCTGGAGCCCAAGGCGCGCGACAAGAAGATGGTGGTGGTCGAAGCGGCCAAGATGGCGGAATCGCTGTCGGCCACCGGCTCCATCTCGCTCTACGGCATCTTCTTCGACACCGACAAGGCCGACATCAAGCCGGAATCGGAACCGACGCTGAAGGAGATCTCGACGCTTCTGACCAACGAGCCCGGCATGGCGGTGATCGTCGTCGGTCATACCGACAACCAGGGCGCCTTCGACTACAATATCGATCTGTCGTCGCGGCGGGCGCAGTCGGTAAAGGCGGCGCTGGTCTCGAAATACGGCATCGATGGCGGCCGGCTGACCGCCGCCGGCGCCGGCATGATGGCGCCTGTCGCCAGCAATGATGACGAAACCGGCCGCGCCAAGAACCGCCGCGTGGTGCTGGTCAAGGCGAACTGAGGCCGATCACGGTTTCAGCGCCGGCTAGGCGCGCTGCCTGCTCCAGCATCGAGGCATCCTCGCCGAAGGCGCGGGTGGCGCGAGCGGCGGCCTCCAGCAGGTCCGGTGTCATGCGGCGCAGGAACGCCGTATCGACGCGTGTCGACGGGCCGGCGAGCGTCAAGGCGCCGAGCAGAACGCGGCCCGGTCCGAACACCGGCACCGAGACGCCCGCCGTCTCAGGGTCGCGGTCGCCGATCGACAGATAGTGGCAGGCCTTGCGGATGGTCTCGTATGGTTCGCCCGGCTGGCCTGAAAACGCTGCCAGCACGCGGCCGCCCGAGCCGGTGAGCAACGGCAGCAGGTCGCCTTCCCGGATCGTGTAGCGGATAGGATGCTTGGATTCGACGCGGTAGAGACAGGTGCGGGCGTCGCCCGAGCGGACATAGAACGCCACGCTTTCCCAACTGCGTTCGGCAAGATCACGCATGATCGGCAGCAGGATGTCGACCGCCACGACCGAGCGCTGGTAAAGCGCGCCAAGCCGAAAGGTGGCGGGTCCGATGCGGTAGCGGCCATCGTCGAGCCGCTCTAGCAACTGCCCGCGCAGCAATGAGTTCGCCAGCCTCAAAATGGTGCTTTTGTAGAGCCCGGTGCGCGCCGCGATCTCGGCCAGGCTGAGCGAGCGGTCGGCGGTCGCGAACGCGTCGAGAATGGCGATCGCGCGGTCGAGCGCGGCAACACCATCGGCCGGCAACGGCTGGGATCGCGCTTCGGTCATCTCACGAACAGTTTCATTCCAGTTTACCTGCTCGGACAAAGGCCGGCCGAAGCGATTGTGCCGCACATCCATGGTTCTGTCTAGTAGAACAGCGTTCCTGTTGACAGAACGTACCGAAATCGGCATGAATTTTTGCCGAGCGGGTCTGTTTTCAGGCTACGTTTCTGGCAGGCACCGGAGGAGGTGTCGTGATTTGGAGGAATCCCATGCTGAACAGACGCAGATTTTTGATGAGCACCGCGGCCGCAGGCGCTGCCGGATTCGTTGCAACGCATTTGACGCCCGCCCTCGGTCAGGATGCACCGCAGATCCAGATCTTCGTGCCGGCCGCGCCCGGCGGCGGCTGGGACCAGACGGGGCGCACCATCGACCAGGTGCTGCGCAGTGAAAAACTGATCTCCGGCTCGCAGATCACCAATGTCGGCGGCGCCGGCGGTACTGTCGGCCTGCCGCAGTTCATCAGCCAGTGGAAGGGCAAGGGCAATTCGCTGATGGTGGCCGGCATGGTCATGGTCGGCGCCATCATCGCCAACAAATCGGCCAACAACCTCTCCGAAGTGACGCCCATCGCTCGCCTCACCGGCGAGTTCGAGGCGCTGGTGGTGCCGGCGGATTCGCCGTTCAAGACGGCCGGCGATTTCGTCGCCGCTCTCAAAGCGGATCCGACCAAGGTTCCGGTGGCCGGCGGCTCGGCCGGTGGCTCCGACCACATCCTGTTCGGGCTGATCGCCAAGACGGTCGGCGTTCCGGCAACCAACCTCTCCTATGTGCCTTTCGCCGGCGGCGGCGAGGCGCTGTCGGCGCTGCTCGGCAACCAGGTGGCGGCCGGCATTTCCGGCTTCGGCGAGTTCTCCGAGCAGGTCAAGGCGGGCGCGCTTCGGCTGTTGGCGATCTCCGCCGACAAGCGCCAGGACGGCATCGACGCACCGACGATGAAGGAAGCCGGCATCGACGTCGAACTGTTCAACTGGCGCGGCGTATTCGCACCGCCAGGCGTCTCCGACGCCGACAAGGCGGCGATGGTCACGATGATCGAGACCATGGCCAAGAGCGATGCCTGGGCAGCCGAATGCAAGAACCGCAACTGGACCCCCATCCTTCTGACCGGCGACGATTATGCGAAATTCCTCGTCGACGACACCGCCCGCATCACCGCGATCCTCAAGGATCTCGGCCTCGCCTGATGTCTTCAGGGGCGGCCACGGCCGCCCCTTCCGACATTAGCCTGCGAGATGGACATATCATGCGCTGGGAGTGAAACTGCGGATGCGGCCGGCGGGAGGATGCCGGCCATCTCGGGAGGACATCGATGAGCACCAGCGACCAGCAGCCGGCGCCCCCGCGCCTTGCCATGCCCGAATTGTTGATCGGCATCGGGCTTCTCGCCTGTGCCGCGGCCGTGGCGTGGCAGACCCTGGCGATCCCGGTTTCGCCGCTCTATTCCAAGGTCGGGCCGACCGTCTTCCCCTACATCACCATGACAGGCATGATCGTGCTTTCGCTGCTGCTCATCGTCGCCGCGCTGCGCGGCGGCTGGCAGCCGCAGGAGGAAAAGGAAACGCCGACCGACTGGAAGGCCATGGGCATCGTCGTTGCCGGCCTGGTCGCCAATCTGGTGCTGATCCAGCCGCTCGGCTTCACCGCCGCCTCGGTCATCATGTTCGTGCTCGTCTGTTATGGCTTCGGCAGCAAGCACACGCTGCGCGATGCGCTGACCGGCCTGATCCTGGCGCTTGCCGCCTATTTCGGCTTTGCCAGGGCGCTCGGCGTCAACATTGGCGCCGGCTTCATCGAAAACCAGCTGAACACGGTGATCGACGCGATCATCGCCACTGCGAGGGGCTGACGCCATGGAGACGCTCGGCCATCTCGCCCACGGATTTTCCGTCGCTTTCTCGCCGATGAACCTGCTGTGGTGCCTGGTCGGCACCACGCTCGGCACGGCCATCGGCGTGCTGCCCGGCCTCGGGCCGGCGCTGACCATCGCGCTGCTGCTGCCGATCACCTACCAGGTGGCGCCGGAGGCGTCCTTCATCCTGTTTGCTGGCATCTATTACGGCGCCATGTATGGCGGCTCGACGACCTCGATCCTGCTCAACACGCCGGGCGAAAGCGCCACCATCGTCACCGCGCTGGAAGGCAACAGGATGGCCCGCTCGGGTCGCGGCGGCGCGGCACTGGCGACCTCGGCGATCGGCTCCTTCGTCGCCGGCACCATCGGCACGATGGGCGTCGCCTTCCTGGCCCCGGTGGTGGTGAAGTTCGCGCTCGCCTTCGGGCCGGCCGAATATTTCTCGCTGATGGTGCTTGCCTTCATCACGGTGTCGGCGGTGCTCGGCTCGTCCTCCGTGCGCGGCCTCACCAGCCTGTTCATCGGTTTCGTCATCGGCATGATTGGCGTCGACCTGCAGACGGGACAGCCGCGCTTCACCTTCGGCATGAACGAACTGCTCGATGGCGTCGATGTCATCATTGCCGCGGTCGGCCTGTTTGCCGTCGGCGAGACGCTCTACATGGCCTCGCGCCGCTATGCCGGCAAGGACGAGATCGTGCCGCTCAAGGGCTCGCTCTACATGACCGCGGCCGAATGGGGGCGCTCGTGGAAGCCATGGCTGCGCGGCGCTTTCATCGGCTTCCCGATCGGCGCCATGCCTGCCGGAGGCGCCGAGATCCCGACCTTCCTGTCCTACGCCATCGAAAAGAAGCTGTCGAAGCACAAGGAGGAGTTCGGCACGGTCGGCGCCATCGAGGGCGTTGCCGGACCGGAAGCCGCCAACAATGCGTCTGCCGCCGGCGTGCTGGTGCCGATGCTCACCCTTGGCCTGCCGACCTCGGCGACCGCCGCAATCATGCTGTCGGCCTTCCAGAGCTACGGCATCAATCCGGGACCGCTGCTGTTGACGACGCAGGCCGATCTGGTCTGGGGCCTGATCGCCAGCCTGTTCATCGCCAACGTCATCCTGGTCGTTCTCAACCTGCCGCTGATCGGGCTGTGGGTACGGCTGTTGAAAATCCCGGCGCCGCAGCTCTATGCTGGCATCCTGGTGTTCGCCACCGTCGGCACCTACGGCATCTCGCAATCGCCGATCGACCTCGTCATCCTCTATCTCCTGGGGGCCGCCGGCTTCCTGATGCGGCGCTTCGATTTCCCGACCGCGCCGGTCATCATCGGCATGATCCTGGGGCCGCTTGCCGAAACGCAGTTCCGCCGGGCGATGACGATCTCGAACGGCGACTGGTCGGTGTTCTACACCCACAAGCTGTCGCTGGTGCTGCTGATCCTTGCCTTCATCGGGCTCGCCGGTCCGCATATCTGGGCCTTCATCGAGCATCGGCGCCGGCGCGGACCCGAGCATGTGCCGGGCGATGCCTGAGCGACCTGGAGCATCATGACCGATCTGCTTGCCGGCATCCGCATTCTCGACCTGACCAATGTGCTGGCGGGCCCTTATTGTGCCTACCAGCTGGCGCTGCTCGGCGCCGATGTCATCAAGGTCGAGACGCCGCAAGGCGGCGATCTGGCGCGCCAGCTCGGCGCCTCGCCGGCGCTCAACGAGGCGGGGATGGGCGCGTCGTTCCTGGCGCAGAATGCCGGCAAGCGATCGGTGGTGCTGGATCTCAAAAGCGAAGCCGACCGCGAACGCTTCCTCGATCTCGTCGCCTCGGCCGACGCGCTGGTCGAGAATTTTCGACCGGGCGTGATGGGGCGGCTGGGTCTCGGCTATGAGGTGCTGAAAGCGGTCCGCCCCGGTCTCGTCTATTGCGCCATATCCGGTTTCGGCCAGAGCGGGCCGATGCGCGACAATCCGGCCTACGACCAGATCATCCAGGGGCTGTCCGGTATCATGAGCATCACCGGCACGCCGGAGACAGCACCCTTGCGGGTCGGCTATCCCGTCGCCGACACGCTGGGCGGGCTGGTCGGGGCCTTCGCCATCGCCGCGGCGCTGGTCAAGCAGAAGACCTCGGGCGAGGGCGCGTTTCTCGATGTCTCGATGCTGGAATGCACGCTGTCGGCGCTGGGCTGGCCGGTGTCCAACTATCTGACCGCCGGTGTCGAGCCGCAGCCGATGGGCAATGAGAACATGACGGCTGCGCCCTCCGGCGCGTTTCGCACCGGCGACGGCCTGCTCAACATCGCCGCCAACAAGCAGGAGCAGTTCGTCACGCTTTGCCGGCTGATCGGCCAGCCGGAACTGGCCGACGATCCGCGCTTTGCCGAGCGCGAGACGCGCAAGCAGAACCGCGCCTCCTTGAAAGGGCTGATCGAGACAGCGCTTGCGAGCGCCTCGGCGGCTGCCTGGGAAGAAAAGTTCAACCGCGCCGGCGTTCCGGCGGGCCGGGTGCTGACGATCCCGCAGGTGCTTGGCGAGCGCCAGGTGGTCGAGCGCGACATGACCGCGCGTTTCCAGGGTCTGCCCGGCATGGCGCAGCCGCTGACCGTGGTGCGCGGCGGCTTCATGGTCGATGGCGCGGCACCCTTGCCGGTCCTGCCGCCGCCTGTGCTGGGCGAGCATATGGACGAGGTATTTTCCACCCTGCCGCCGCGCGCCAGGAGAAGCGCGTGAGCGAGAGAAAAACCGGCCGCGAACGCGGCGAGGAATGGTGGCAGACCGGCATCATCGAGATGAGCCCCGGCATCATCCGGCTGCGCGGCTATGAAATCCAGGAGCTGATCGGCCGCGTCAGCTTTCCGGCCACGATCTGGCTGATGCTGCGCGGCGAATTGCCGAGCGAGGAGCAGGCGGCGCTGCTCGGCATTGCGCTGGGGGCGGCCGTCGACCACGGGCCGCAGGCGCCGTCGATCGCCATTGCCCGCATGGCCATCACCTGCGGCGTCGGCATCAACAGCGCCATGGCGTCCGCCGTCAACGTGCTGGGTGACGTGCATGGCGGCGCCGGCGAACAGGCGCTGTCCTTCTATGGCGACATTGCCGTGGCACTTGACCAGGGTGTTGCGCTGGACCAAGCCGTAGCCGCACGGCTCGACCGTTTCTTCGCCGAGGAGAAAGGCTATGTGCCGGGATTTGGCCATCGCTTCCACCCGGTCGATCCGCGCGCGCCGCGCCTGATCGCAGTGACGCGCGAGTTTGCCGCGCGCGGCGTCGTCAGCGGACGCTTTGCCGACATCGCCGAGGCCGTCGAATCAGAGGTGGCACGGCGCAAGGGGAAGAAAATACCGCTCAACATCGACGGCGCCACCGCCGTCATCTATGGCGAGCTCGGCTTTCCGCCGCCGTTGACGCGCGGCCTGTTCGTGCTCTCGCGCTCGGTCGGCATCCTGGCGCATGCATGGGAACAGTCGCAGCAAAGCGAGCGCAACAAAGGGCCGCTGCCGCGCGAATGGCTGTGGGCCTATACGGGCACGCCGCTGCGGCCATTTCCCGCTGAGGGGGATGAGGGTCCCGCTGAAGGGGACGAGGGCAAGTGAGGTTGGTCAGGCCGGGTCCGGCACTGCCGGCTGAGGCGGCGCCAGGTTGGCCATCAGCGTCGAGAGATCCGGCTCATCGATGAGCAACGCCGCGTCCTGCGGCTTGAGCCATGCCCGCTGGCGGCTCTTGGCCTCCTGCCAGTTGGCCAGTTCCTCGGACACCTCCAACAGATAGACGACGACGTCGACGCGCACAAAATTGTGCTCCAGCCGTTTCCAGTAGGAATAGCTGCCGGCAGGCGCCTTGCGGGTCTTGCCGAGCACGCCGGCTTCTTCGCGCGCCTCGATGGTGGCGGCCTTGCGCCCGCTCTTTCCTTTCATCGGCCAGCCCTTGGGCACGATAAAGCGCTTCGTCGCTCGCGACGTCACCAGCATCACTTCGAAATTGCCTGAAACGTCCAGACGAAAGGGAATGGCGGCGACCTGGCGAATGCGTTCGCCTCGCCTTGCCTTGCGTACCGCCTTTTTCTTCGTCGTCGCCATGTGCTGAAAATCCGGTCGGCGGGCGCACCGCCGCACGCCGCCTGCAAACCCTGATATGCCCGCGAGGCAATGAGCATTTTTAGTAAATAAGTCGACTAAGTAAATCGCAAGCGACCGATATCAACGGCAAACACGCACAATCTGGTTGTTGACGATCTGAATCGGACAAGCTTGCCGGACGACGGGCACTTCGGGGCGCGGCTGCGGCACGATCCGACGGTCCTGCTCGCGATATTGCTGCTGCTGTTGCTGGAACTGCTGCCGCTGCAGGCTGTTGCGCAATTGCTGCAGCTGGTTCTGCTGGATCAGCCGGTTGGCGCTGGGATTGACGGACTGAGCCGCAGCAGATTGCATGATGCCGGCGAGCGTTGCCGCCGCCAGCATTGCCGACATGAGAACTGTCGATAGGCGAAGCGTCGACATCAGTTCATTCCCGTACAGATATAACCTCCTCTCTATATAGGGCGTTCGTCTCGATCTGCCATGGGCCGGTCTGCCATGGGCCGATCTGCCACGGGTTGGCGAAATCCCTGAGGAAGCGGCCCGGCCGCACTTGACAGAAAAGATCGATTGACCGCTCTATCGGGCGCGGATCTCGGCCTCAATCGCGGCTGACTCGAGGCACAATCGGGAGCATATTGATGAAAAGCAGGCAAGTATATTTCGCGGCGCTACTGGGCAGCATCTGTATTCTTGGCCCGGTGGCAGTCGCGGCGCAAACCAAGACCGACAAGGCGGCGCCTGCCGCCGCAGCGCCCGCCCCTGCTGCCGGCCCGACATTGCCTGGCGGCGCCTCGGCGCTGTCCGAGACACATGGCGACTGGACGGTCAATTGCCAGGTAACCGGCACGGCCAAGGTTTGCAGCCTGTCGCATCAGCAGTTCAACAAGCAGTCCAACCAGCGCCTGCTGGCCATCGAGCTGTCGAGCAAGAGCGGCGAGGATGCCGCCGGAACGCTGGCGCTGCCGTTCGGCCTGGCGCTCGCCAAAGGCGTCAGCCTGACCATCGACGACCAGAAGCTGGAAGGCAGCCTGCCGTTCAACACCTGCCAGGCCGTCGGCTGCCTGGTGCCGGTGGCGTTCGATGCCAGCGTCACGCCGCTGCTCAAGGCAGCCACCACGCTGAAGATCGACGCCTTCGCGGCCGACACCGGTCAAGCGGTGAGTTTCACCATCCCGCTCAACGGATTCGGCGGCGCACTGGCACGGACCGCGGAACTCTCGGCGGACTGAGCAGCGAGCGCGCGGCTACTCAACCTCGCGCAGCCGGTACCCCACGCCGGTCTCGGTGGTGATGTAGCGCGGCTGGTCGGGTGATTTTTCGATCTTCTGCCGGAGCTGGCGGACATAGACCCTGAGATACTGCACGTCGGTCGAATCGCCCCACACCTGCTTCAGAAGGAAATGGTGGGTCAGCACCTTGCCGGCATGCTGCACCATAATGCGCAATATGTCGTACTCCTTGGGGGAGAGCTTTATCTCCTTGCCTTCGACCTTGACGATGCGCTTGACCAGGTCGACGCTGAGATCGCCGGTGTGGAACACCGGCTTTTCGCCCTGCTGGTGGAATTTGTGGCGCAGCGCGACGCGGATGCGGGCGACCAGCTCGTTCATGCCGAACGGCTTGGTGATGTAGTCGTCAGCGCCGAGTTCGAGCGCCGCGACGATGCCGGCTTCGTCGGTGCGGCTGGACAGGATGACCACGGGCACGTCGAGGCCGTCGCCGCGCCATTTGCGCAGGAGGTCGAGGCCGCCCATGCCGGGCAGGCCGAGATCGAGCAGGATCAGATCCGGCTTTTGTGCATCGACGAGTTCGATCGCAGCGTTGGCGTTGGGCGCTTCGCTGACCGCATAACCCTGGCTGCCGAGGCCGACGCGCAGCAGTTTGCGGATCGGCGGCTCGTCATCGACGACCAGTATGCTGACGTTGGAATTTGTCATGCCGGATCACCAGATGCTTGCTCGTCCACACCTGATACGTCCGTATCGGACGATTGTACCAACCTCGGCATGCGGATTGTGAAGACTGCGCCCGGGCGATCGCTGCGGTTCGCCGCCATGATCGTGCCGCCCATCGCCTCGATGAAGCCCCGGCAGATTGACAGGCCGAGCCCGGTGCCGGCCTGGACCTGATCGCGCTTGCGCACCCGGTAGAAGCTGTCGAAGACGCGCTCCAGGTCGGCGGACGGAATGCCCGGTCCCTCATCCATGATCTGCAGCGCGACGGAGCCATTGTCGGCCCAGCCCTGCAGCCGGATTGTCGATCCCTGTGGCGCGTATTTCGCGGCATTGTCGAGCAGATTGAACAGCATTTGTTCGAACAGCACGGGATCAAGCTTCAGCATCGGCAGGTCGGCCGGAATATCAACCTCGGTCTTGTGCCCGGCAGTGATCTTGCGCGCCCGCTGCAAGGCCGAGCCGACGACATCGCCGACATAGTGGAGAGCAAAATTCGGCTCCATGGCGCCGGATTCAATCTTGGTCATGTCGAGCAGATTGGCAATGAAGCGGTTCAGCCGTTCGGACTCGTCGAGCACGGTGGTCAGCAGCTCGGCCCGATCGTTCTCGGGCAGTGCCGGCGCAAATTCCCTGAGCGTGCCGGCCGCGCCCATGATGGCCGCCAGCGGCGTCTTCAGATCATGCGAGATCGACGTCAGCAGTGCCGAGCGCAAGCGGTCGGCCTCGGCCGCCAGCCTGGCGCGATCGACATCGGCGACCAGCTGGATGCGCTCGATGGCAACCGCCGCCTGGTCGGCCAGCGCGTCGAGCAGGCGCTGTTGCTCGGGCGTCAACAGCGGCCCCTGCTTGTCATTGTCGAGGCCGACGACGCCGATGGCGGTACGGCCGGTCCGCAAGGGCAGGTAGAGCCGTTTTGCCCCGGGCAGGGTATCGGCGCCACGGCCGGCAGCCCGGTTGTGTTCCCAAGCCCAGCGTGCAGCCGCGATGTCGGCCTCGGCCAGCGTGTCGTCGGGGGGATAACCGGCCTTGACGGTGATCGTGCCTTCTTCCGGCAAAAGCAGCACCACGCGCAGCTTCAGCATCGAGGCGATCTGGAACGCGGTGGCCCACAAAACGTCGTCGAGCGTGCCCGCGCCGGCGAGTTTCTTGGAAAAGAGGTAGATGTCCTCGGTCGCCCGGGCGCGTGAACGGGCGGCGGCTGCCTGACGCTGCACACGCGCCGTCAGATTGCTGGCGATGACGGCAACGACGAGGAAGACGGCGAAGGCAACGATGCTCTCCGGATCGCGGATCGTCATCGTGTAGCGCGGCTCGAGAAAGAAGAAGTTGAAGGCAATGGCGCTGAGGAAACAGGCGTACAGCGCCGGCCACAGGCCAAAGGTCACTGCCGATGTCAGCACCGCCAGCAGCAGCACGCTGGCAAGGTTGCGAACGTCGAGGAACTGATCGAGGACGGCGCTGACGGCAAGCGCGCCGGCGACATAGACGGTCGAGAAAAGATAAGGCCAGATTTGAAATGGCGTCTGCTCGGCCGCCGCCTTGACCCTCGACGTGGCCTCGTTGTCGCGCTCCGTTCCTGAAATGACATGGACGCTGATATCGCCGGCATTGCGGATCAGATCGTAGGTGAGCGAACCCTCGATCAGTTCGCGCCAGCGCGAGCGGGTCGGCCTGCCGACGACGATATGGGTGAAATTGTTCACTGTGGCGTGGCGGACGATGTCCTGGGCGACGTTCTGGCCCGGAATGGTCGTCACCTCGGCGCCGAGCTGCTCGGCCAGGCGCAAGAGCGTGGCCAGCCGGTCCTTGTCTTCCTCCGACATGGCGGCCGAACGCGGCGTGTCGACATGCAGCGCCGTCCACGGTGCGCGCAGCCGGTCGGCCAGCCGGCGCGCATAGCGGACACGAGACGCTCCGCCCGGACGCGCATCGACGCAGACGAGCACCCTTTCGCCCGCCGCCCAAGGGCCGGGAATCGCGTGCGACTGCATGTGGTTGAGCAACTGCTCGTCGACGCGCTGGGCGGTGCGGCGCAGCGCCAATTCCCGAAGCGCGGTCAGATTGCCCGGCGAGAAATAGTTTTCGACTGCGCGCTGGGCAGTGTTGGGGAAATAGACCTTGCCCTCTTTCAGCCGCTTGATCAGGTCGTCGGGCGTGAGGTCGATGATCTCGATGTCATCGGCCTGGTCGATGATGGAGTCCGGGACCGTTTCGCGCACCCTGACCCGGGTGATCTGCGCCACCACGTCATTCAGGCTCTCGACATGCTGGATGTTGAGCGTGGTGTAGACATCGATGCCGCGCGTCAGGATTTCCTGGACGTCGAGATAGCGCTTGGGGTGGCGGCTGCCGGGCGCATTGGTGTGGGCGAGTTCGTCGACGAGCACCAGCGCCGGCCGGCGGGCGAGAATGGCATCGATGTCCATCTCGTCCAGCACGCGGCCTCTGTAGTCGACCTTCTGGCGCGGGATCACCTCGTAGCCTTCGACCAGCGCCAGTGTTTCCTTGCGGCCGTGGGTCTCCACGACGCCGACCACTACGTCGACGCCGTCAGCCAGCCTGGCGCGGCCGGCCATCAGCATTTCATAGGTCTTGCCGACGCCGGGGGCAGCGCCGAGAAATATCCGCAGACGGCCGCGCTCTTCCCGTTCCGCATGCTCGAGCAGCGCGTCCGGAGAGGGTCTGGTATCGTTGCTTCTGGCGTCCGGCATCAGGCTCGATCATGAACGGCGCCGAGGATCGTGTCGATCCCCGGCCCCTGGCTTCAGAGATTGTCTCTCACTGCTTGGTATCGTCCAGTGCCAGGTTGAGCGCCAGCACATTGACGACCGGCTCGCCGAGGAAGCCGAGTTCGCGGCCTTCGACATGGCTGTCGACAAGCGCCTTGACCTTGGCTTCGTCGAAGCCCCTGGCCTTAGCCACCCGAGCGACCTGGAAATAGGCGGCGTCCGGGCTGATGGCGGGATCGAGGCCGCTGCCGGACGTCGTCACCAGATCCATCGGCACCGGCCGGTTCGGGTTCTCCGCCTTCAGCTTTGCAACATCGCCCTTGATGCGGTCGATCAGCTTGGGGTTGGTTGGACCGAGATTGGAGCCGCTGGACGCTGCGGCGTTGTATCCGTCGCCGGCAGCCGAGGGGCGGCCATGGAAATACTTGTCGTCGGCAAAGCCCTGGCCGATCAGTTCGGAGCCGATGACCGTGCCGTTTTTCTCGATCAAGCTGCCATTGGCCTGGTGCGGAAACAGCGCCTGGGCGATGCCGGTCATGCCCAGGGGATAGATCAGGCCGGTCAAAACGGTGAAAAAGACGATCATGATAACAGCGGGTCTTATCTGAGTGAGCATGGACGTATTTCCTTAAGCGAGGCCGAGGCCGGTGACGATCATGTCGATCGCCTTGATGCCGACGAAGGGAACGATGATGCCGCCGAGGCCGTAGACCAGCAGGTTGCGGCTGAGCAGCGCGCCGGCGCCGATGGCGCGGTATTTGACGCCTTTCAGCGACAGCGGGATCAGAGCGATGATGATCAGCGCGTTGAAGATGATGGCCGACAGGATGGCGCTCTGCGGCGTCGCCAGATGCATGATGTTGAGCGCTTGCAGGGGGCCGATTGTATGTCCCGGCGCAACGTAGAAGACGGCAAACATGGCCGGGATGATGGCGAAGTATTTGGCGACGTCGTTGGCGATCGAGAAGGTCGTCAGCGAGCCGCGCGTCATCAGCAGCGCCTTGCCGATCTCGACGATCTCGATCAGCTTGGTCGGGTCACTATCGAGGTCGATCATGTTGCCGGCCTCGCGGGCGGCAACCGTGCCGGTGTTCATGGCGACGCCGACATCGGCCTGCGCCAAGGCCGGCGCGTCGTTGGTGCCGTCACCGCACATGGCGACCAGCTTGCCCTTGGCCTGTTCGTCGCGGATCAGCTTCAGCTTGTCCTCGGGCGTGGCCTGGGCGAGGAAATCGTCGACGCCGGCTTCGGCTGCGATCGCCGCCGCAGTCATCGGATTGTCGCCGGTGATCATCACGGTGCGGATGCCCATTTTGCGCAGTTCGGCAAAGCGCTCGCGGATACCACCCTTGACGATGTCCTTGAGGTGGACGACGCCGAGCAGGCGGCCGTCACGCTCGACGGCCAGCGGCGTGCCGCCCGACTTGGCGATCTCGTCGGCGATCGCCTGGAGATCCTTGACGGTGTCGCTGCCAGGGCGCGTGCCGTGAGTGGCCGATGTCGACTGGCTGACATAGGTGAGAACCGAATCGACGGCGCCCTTGCGCACCGACGAGCCATCGATGTCGACGCCGCTCATCCGGGTCTGCGCGGTGAAGGGCACGAAGCTGGCATGCAAGGTTGCCATGTCACGGGCGCGGATGGCGTATTTCTCCTTGGCCAGCACGACGATCGAGCGTCCCTCAGGCGTCTCGTCGGCGAGCGAGGCGAGCTGCGCGGCATCGGCCAGTTCCTGTTCGGTGACGCCCTTGACCGGGCGGAATTCGGTGGCCTGGCGGTTGCCGAGCGTGATGGTGCCGGTCTTGTCGAGCAAAAGCGTATCGACGTCGCCCGCCGCTTCGACGGCACGGCCGGACATGGCCAGCACGTTGAAGCGCACCAGGCGGTCCATGCCGGCAATGCCGATGGCCGACAGCAGGGCGCCGATGGTGGTCGGGATCAAGGTGACGAACAGCGCGACCAGCACCGTCACCGGGATATAGCCGCCGGAATAGGAGGCAAAGCTCGGGATCGTGGCGGTGGCCAGCACGAAGATCAGCGTCATGCCGACGAGCAGGATGTTGAGCGCGATCTCGTTGGGCGTCTTCTGGCGCGAGGCACCCTCGACCAGCGAGATCATGCGGTCGAGGAAGGTGTGGCCGGAGGCGGCTGATATGCGCACGCGAATCCAGTCGGACAGAACCTGCGTGCCGCCGGTGACCGCGGAACGGTCGCCGCCGGATTCGCGAATGACGGGTGCGGACTCGCCGGTGATTGCCGCCTCGTTGACCGAGGCCACGCCTTCGACCACTTCACCGTCGGACGGGATAATGTCGCCGGCTTCGACCAGCACGATGTCGCCAACCTTCAGGCTGGTGCCGGGCACCAGCTTGAACCTGGAGCGGTCTTCGCCGGCAAGCAGCTTGGCCTGGGTTTCGGTGCGCGCCTTGCGCAGCGAATCGGCCTGCGCCTTGCCGCGGCCTTCGGCGACGGCCTCGGCGAAGTTGGCGAACAGCACGGTGAACCACAGCCAGATGATGATCTGCAGCGTAAAGCCGAAATCGCCGCCGCCGGTGGCGAGATCCTTGACGAACAGGACCGTGGTAAGAAGCGAGACGATGGCGACGACGAACATCACCGGGTTCCTGACCAGCGTGCGGGGGTCGAGTTTCCTGAAGGCGCCGCCGATGGCCGGCCACAGGATGCGGGCATCCATGATGCTCGCGGATTTGGACTGGCTCATTTGGTGGCTCCAGTATCTGAACTGTTGGCCGGCACCGACCGATCGGATGCCGAAAAGAGGGGCGGCGGACCATAGGCCAGCAGCCAGATCACGATCATGACTGCCGCGAGGCCAAGGAAGGTAGATACGCTGGGGAAGGGAGGGGGCGTTTCCTCCCCCTCATTGCCGGCTCGTGGGCCGGCTCGCGGCCGGGCCTTCATGCGTTTTGGGTAGAACCAGGACATGACAAGCCTCAGAATGTCTGGCCGTTGATGGCAGCCAGGTGCTCGACGATCGGTCCGATCGCCAGTGCCGGGAAGAAGGTCAGGCCGACGACGATCAGGATGACGCCGACGAGCAGGCCGACGAACAGCGGGCCGTCGGTCGGGAAGGTGCCGGCGGAAGCCGGAACCGTCTTCTTCGTCGCTAGCGAGCCGGCAATGGCAAGCGCTGGAATGATGACGAAGAAGCGACCCACCCACATGGAGATGCCGAGCGTGATGTTGTACCAGGGCGTGTTGCCGGAAAGGCCGCCAAAGGCCGAGCCGTTGTTGGCCGCCGCCGAAGTGTAGGCATAAAGAACCTCGGAGAAGCCATGCGGACCGCCATTGGCCATCGAGGCGACGGCGCTTGGCAGCACGACCGCTATTGCCGTGAAGACCAGCATGACCAGCGGCAGAGCTAGGATGGCGAGCATTGCCATCTTGACCTCCTTGGCCTCGATCTTCTTGCCGAGATATTCGGGCGTGCGGCCAACCATCAGGCCGGCGACGAACACGGTGATGACGATGAACATGACGATGCCGTAGAAGCCGGCGCCGACGCCGCCGACGATGACTTCGCCGAGCTGCATGTTGAGCATCGGGACCAGGCCGCCAAGTGCTGTGAACGAGTCATGCATGGCGTTCACCGCACCGCAGCTCGCAGCCGTGGTGATGACGGCGAATAGTGCCGAAGCGGCAATGCCGAAGCGGCTCTCCTTGCCTTCCATGTTGGCGCCGTCGACGCCCAGCGCATGGACCAGCGGATTGCCCGCGGCTTCCGCCCAGTAGCAGATAACGACGCCAGCGATGAACAGCACACCCATCGTGGCCAGGATCGCCCAGCCCTGGCGCTGGTTGCCGACCATGCGGCCGAAGACGTTGGTGAGTGCGGCACCCAGCGCGAAGATCGTCACCATCTGGATCATGTTGGAGATGGCGTCGGGGTTTTCGAAAGGATGCGCGGCGTTGGCGTTGAAGAAGCCGCCGCCATTGGTGCCGAGCATCTTGATGGCGACCTGCGAGGCGACCGGCCCAAGGGCGAGCGTCTGCTTGGCGCCCTCCAGCGTGGTGGCGTCGACATAAGGCCCGAGCGTCTGCGGCATGCCGAGCCAGACATAGACAAGGGTGAGCACGATGCTGAGCGGCAGCAGGATGTAGAGCGTGCAGCGGGTCATATCGACCCAGAAATTGCCGATCGATTTGGCCGAGGCGCGGGCGAAGCCGCGGATCAGCGCCACCGCAATGGAAATGCCGACGGCGGCGGACATGAAGTTCTGAACAGTCAGGCCGGCCATCTGCACGAGGTAGGACAACGTGCTTTCGCCGCCGTAATTCTGCCAGTTGGTGTTGGTGACGAAGCTGACGGCAGTGTTGAAGGCGAGATTGGGTTCGACCGATGCCATCCCGGCCGGATTGTAAGGCAGGACGCCCTGCAGGCGTTGCAGAAAGTACAGCACCAGGAAACCGGCAAGGCTGAAGAAGATGATTCCTGCCGCGTAGGTCGTCCAGTGCTGCTCCTCGAGTTCGCTGGTTCCCGAAATGCGGTAGAGGCCGCGCTCAACGGGCCCGAGTATGGGCGAGAGAAAGGTGCGATCGCCATTGAAGACGCGGTACATGTAGCCGCCGAGCGGCTTCACCAGCAAAACGACGATCCCGCAATAAACCAGGATCTGTATCCATCCGTTGAGTGTCATGGGTTTCCGTGCCTTGCTTCAGAAGCGTTCTGGGCGAACGAGGGCGTATGTCAGGTAGACGAGCAGGAACAAGGTCACGCCGCCACCGAGGATGTAATCGACAAGCATGGTGCGATCCTTCCGCTTAAAGAGCGTCGCAAGCTTTGATGTAGGCGAGGGAAAGACCGAAGAACAAAACCTCGATCCCGATGACGACGATGTCCATTTGTGTTGGTCCTTGCTTCTGCTTGTATTTGGCGCCAGCGACTGGCGAGCCAGAAATTCCATGAGAACGGCCCGCCGTAACTCTGGGGTCACGGCGTCCGCAGCGTTTTGCTCGAGATGGAATATGGACCCGATCGCCATAAAGGTTCGAGACGGGGCCGGGAGGAAAGATATAAAATTCCTATAAAGATTTCCGGGAGATGGCTCCGTTCCGGGCCGCTAGAAACCGACGCCATGATATCGCGACCCCTCTTGCGGCGGCTCCGTCTTTCGAAACAATGGGAACGCAAAACGAGGGAAAAACAGATGCTCGACATGGCACCATCGAAACAGGCGGCGACATGGCTTTGCGCGCTTGCACGGGCGCTGGAAGCTGATGACGCCGAGGCGGCCGCCAACCTGTTCGTCGAGGATTGCTACTGGCGCGATCTGCTGGCTTTCACCTGGAACATCACCACGATGGAAGGCCGCGATGAGATCCGCGACATGCTGCAAGCGACGCTGGCGGAAACGAAGCCCTCACACTGGACGCTGTCCGGCGAGGCGACCTCGGATGAGGGCACCGTCGAGGCCTGGTTCACGTTCGAAACGGCGGTCGCGCGGGGCGAAGGGATTGTGCGCCTTACGGACGGCCGCTGCCGGACCTTGTTCACGGCGGTGCGTGAGCTCAAGGGGTTCGAGGAACAAAAGGGACCGGCGCGGCCGCTTGGTATCCGTCACAAGGCCGATCCGAAGCGCGAAACCTGGGCGGAGGCGCGGGCGCGCGAGACGCGCGACCTCGGCGCCACCGAGCAGCCCTATTGCCTGGTGATCGGCGGCGGGCAGGGCGGCATCATGCTCGGCGCGCGGCTGAGGCAGCTCGGTGTGCCCACCATCATCATCGAGAAAAATGCGCGCCCCGGCGATTCCTGGCGCAACCGTTATCGCTCGCTCGTGCTCCACGATCCGGTCTGGTACGACCATCTGCCCTACATTCCGTTCCCGGAGAACTGGCCGGTGTTCACGCCCAAGGACAAGATGGGCGACTGGCTGGAGATGTACACCAGGGTGATGGAGCTCAACTACTGGGTCGCCACCAAATGCCTCAGCGCCAGCTATGACGAGGCCGAGAAGGTGTGGACTGTGGTGGTCGACCGCGTCGGCCGGCAGATCACGCTGAAGCCGAAGCACATTGTCTTTGCCACCGGCGCCTATGGCCCGCCACGCCAGATCGCGCTGCCCGGCGCCGAGACCTTCAAGGGCGAACTCCTGCATTCCAGCCAGTATGCAAGCGGCGAGAAATTCCGCGGCAGACGTGTCGCTGTCATCGGCGCGGCAAGCTCGGGGCACGATGTCAGCGTCGACCTCTGGGAGAGCGGCGCAGACGTCACCATGATCCAGCGGTCGCCGACGACAGTGGTGAAATCCGACACTCTGATGGAAGTCGGCTTCGAGATCTTCTCGGAAAAGGCTTTGGCGCGCGGCATCAGCACCGACAAGGCCGACCTGATCGTCGCGTCCACGCCGTTCGCGCTTGTACCCAAGGGCCAGCGGGATCTTTACGAGGTGATCAAGGCACGCGACGCAGACTTCTACGACCAGCTACGCGCCGCCGGCTTCGCCATCGATTTCGGGGAGGACGAGACCGGGCTGTTGATGAAGGCCTACCGCACCGGCTCCGGCTACTACATCGATGTCGGCGCCTGCGAACTGATCATCAATGGCGAGATCAAAGTGAAGAGCGGCGTCGGCATCAGTTCATTGACGCCGACCGGCATCCTGTTCGACGACCGCAGCGAGCTGGCCGTCGATGCGATCGTCGCCTGTACCGGCTACCAGTCGATGAACGAGACCGTGGCGGCCATCGTCTCGCGCGAGGTCGCCGACAAGGTCGGGCCATGCTGGGGCCTCGGCTCCGGCGTCAAGGGCGATCCCGGTCCTTGGCAAGGCGAGCTGCGCAACATGTGGAAGCCGACGGCGCAGGACGCGCTGTGGTTCCACGGCGGCAATCTGGCGCTGTCGCGGTTTTACTCGAAATATGTGGCGCTGCAGATCAAGGCGCGGATGGAAGGGATTGCGACGCCGGTGTTTGGGGCGGTGAGTAACGCAGGGCGCTAGCGATCTCCTCCCCCCTCGAGGGGGAGATGTCGCCGAAGGCGACAGAGGGGTCGCCGCGCGTGGAGCGCTGACCTCCAGCTGCCGCGAGGAGCTTGCGTCCGGTCGAACCGACCCCCTCTGGCCTGCCGGCCATCTCCCCCTCAAGGAGGGAGATTATCCATGCCCGAAATGCCGTGCCGCGACCTCGACATGCGTATGTGCCGCATGCGGCTCGAAGCGCTCGGTCTCGTTGTGGTCGGGCGCCTCGTTCGGCCACCAGACACCGCCGATAACAATGCCTTCTGAGACCAGCCGCTGATCCGCGATCAGCGCCGCACCGACCGCATCGACGAAGGTAAAGCGCCCGGGGCGCAGTCTCAGCACCGCGACATCGCCGACACCGCCAACTTTCAGCGTCCCAAGCTCCGGCCTGGCGATCGCCTCGGCTGGCCTTTGCGTGGCGGCGCACAGCACCTCGACCAGCGGCATGCCCAGCGCCATCAGCTTCGACATGCAGACCAGTATGTCGAAGGCCGGACCGTCGACGCAATAGAGATGCACGTCGCTGGAGATGACGTCGGGCGCGAGGCCCTCGGCCAGCATCGCTTTCGCCACGGCGAAGTCGAACGAGCCCATGCCGTGGCCAATGTCGAAGATGACACCGCGTTCGCGGGCCAGCCGCATGTCCGGCCGGATCGCGCCGGAGGCGAACACCGGCGCATTGGGGAATGGCCGAAAACAATGGGTGAGGATGTCGCCGCGGCGCAGCCGCGGCAGCACTTCGGAGCGGCCGGGCGGCGGCTCGTCAATATGCGCCATCAGCGGCAGGCCGGCCTGGTCGGCGGCTTCCAGCGCGAGGTCCACCGGGGCGATGCCGCTGGTGCCGCCGGCATGCTTGCCGGAGCGCACTTTTACGCCGACGACGACATCGGCGTGCTCGCGCACCGCGGCCACCGTCTCGCGTGGCTCGCAGAGCCTGAGATCGCTGCATTCGCCGACGGAGACCGTCTGCGAAAAGCCGAATATGCCGGCAAAGGAGATGTTGACATAGGCCAGGATGCGCACCTTCGAGCGCTCGATGACATGGCGGCGAAAGCCCAGAATATTGCCGGCGCCGGCGCTGCCGGCGTCGATGAAGGTGGTGGTGCCGCTCTTGGCCGCCAGCCGGTCGGCATCGACGCCAAGCGAGGTGCCGCCCCAATAGACATGGCTATGCAAATCGATGAGGCCGGGCGTGACGATGCAATCCCTGGCGTCGACGACCTGCGTAGCATGCTCGGCGTCGATCGCGGCTTCGATGGCCGCAACGCGGCCATCGGCGATGGCGACATCGCGCACCGCGTCCAGGCCGGAGGCCGGATCGATCAGGCGGCCGCCCTTGATCAGGAGATCGAACTGCATCGGCGGCTGCCTCTCTCTTTGCTTTGGGGCATGATCTCTGGACAAAACGGTTTCCGTTTGTCCGAGAAAACCGGTTTCCACTTTTCGGGATCATGCCCCGACTGGTGAAACCGGCCGGTAGGCGACGGCTTCGACCTCGATCTTGATGTCGATCATCAGCCGCGATTCGACCGTGGTGCGGGCCGGCGAATTTTTCGGGAAGTGCTTGGCGTAGACGGCATTGAAGGCGCCGAAGTCGCGCGCGTCCTCGAGCCAGACCGTGGTCTTGACGACATCGTCCATGGTGCAACCGGCCAGCGCGAGTGCCGCCTTCACATTCTGCAGCACTTGCTCGGTCTGCTCGGTGATGCCGCCCTTGACCACGATGCGGTCGCTGTCGACCGGCACCTGACCTGAGATGTAGACGAAATCCCCGGCGCGCACGGCCGGCGACAGCGGCACGTGGGATTTTCCAAAACACTCTTTAGGCAAAGGAAACTCCTGTTCAGAATGGCGGGCCGCGTCCCGTTTTCGCCGACCGCTCTACGCCTGTCCCGGTAATCCTCATAGGGGGCTTTTTGGAAAGCAGCATTTTTCCAAACGCGTGTTGCTTTATCGCAGGCTCGCCAGCATCTTGCGCGTCGCATTTTCCCGACAGGAGATTTCAATGACCTTCGACAAGAACCCGTTTCCAGAGGGCGATGCCGATCGCCACGCGCTCTGGGAAATGCTGGTGCGGCGCGACATCGACGCCTTTATCGGTCAGGACTGGTCGATGGTCGAGGATAATTTCCTCGCCGACAGCTTCTTCGGCATGCATGCGCATTTCCTCAGCGATGCCGACGCCTGGCGTCTGCAATTCCCGAGCCTTGCCGTCTATCGCGACGAATGGCTGCGCCAGGCCAAGGAGACGGCGGCGACCGAATTCGCCGAGCCGCTGCGCGAGGCGCTGTTTCGCGTCACCAACATGCGCGACATCGACGTCGATGGCGACCGCGCCGTGCTGCACAAGAAGTTCAACGGCTCGGTGGCCAAGGCCGATGGCAGCGTCGACAAGCTGAAATGGCAGACGCTGTATTTTTGCAGGAAGGTGGCGGGCCACTGGAAGATCGGCGGCTTCGTCGGCTACATGCCACATCCCTTGGGGATCTGAGTCTTGCCGCTTATGCTACTGCCGGCCTTCGCGCACGAAGACGTGCGCCTCCCGGGCTGCAGTTGTAAAAGCTCGCCAACCGAACTCACTCGAGCTCAAGCGAGTTGAACGGGACAGGTTCGTCCAACAGGGCTAGCGGGAGCGGTGGTCGAACACGACCGCCATGGTCTTACCAATTGCCGCCATGACGACGAGTTCGACGAGATCGTCGTCGCTGTCGACACAGGTTGGATCCATGCGGCGGATGGCGTCGAGCGCCGCTCTAGTCGAGACGGTATCGCCGGCGCGGAATCTGGAAAGCGCAGAGGAAACAAGGTTCTGGGTTGTCACGTCGATGACAGGTACGCTCGGCACTACGTTCATGGCTTCCTCCTGCCAAGAACCCTCTCCCGAAGGAAATAATACGCCGAACGACGGCGTGTGCCAGCGGAATCGTGGTCCGACCAGATTGCCGGGAGGGCACGTTTGCGTGTTTGATAGGGTCGAGCCCACAGCGTCCAGGACCGGATATGAAACTGTACTTCAGCCGCAATCCCAATCCGCGCCTTGCGGTAGCAACGGCACGTCATCTGCAGGCCAAGGTCGAGTGTGAGTTCGCGGCACCCATGGCGCCCGGGCAGGCTGAGCGGTTTCGTCAGCTCAATCCCAATCTTACCCTGCCGATATTGGCATGGACGGGCGGCAGCCTGTGGGAAGCCGACGCCATAGCCTGCCTTCTGTCGCGCGAAGCGGGTTCGGATTTCTGGCGCGGCGGCGGCGACCAACCCGACATGATCCGCTGGCTGAGCTGGGGCAAGGAAAATTTCGTCCGGGCCTGCGACACCGTGCATTTCGAGCGCGGAACCAAGCAGCGCTACGGGATTGGGCCCGTCGACCAGGGCAAGGTCGAGGAGGGGCTGGCGGAGTTCCGCATCGCGGCAGCGATTCTCGAGGCGGAGCTCGCCAAGCGGCCATGGCTTGTGGGCAAGTCGCTTTCCTATGCCGATTTCCGCATGGCCACGTTTTTGCCGTTCAACGATGCAGCCGGCCTGCCGCTGGCGGACTATCCCTCTGTTCTGGGTTGGTATCGCCGGCTCGAAGCCATCGATGCCTGGCGCGATCCCTTCGACGGGCTGGAAGCGCCGCTTCTGCCGCCGGTCAACTCCGCTTGATGTGCCTTCCCTTTGGGCAGATGGGCTGATGTGTGGCGCTTTGGCAGCATAGGTGTGGAACAGCGGGCGAGTTGCCATGGCGCGCTCGACGGCTCGCGGCCGGGTTGATAAGCCCTGTCCGCAAGGAGAGTCGTGACATGACCGTAGCCATCGAGATGGGACAGACGACGGCGGGTGCGCCGGCGGCGCTCGACCTTGAGGAGCTGCTGGCGACCCGGCTTCTGGTGCAAGGCAATTCCGGCTCCGGCAAATCGCACCTTTTGCGCCGGCTCCTGGAGCAGAGCGCGCCCTGGGTGCAGCAGACCATCATCGACCCGGAAGGCGATTTCGTCTCGCTGGGCGACCATTACGGCCATCTGGTCATCGATGCCGAGGAGCATACGGAGCGTGGCCTGCAGGCAGCCGGCGAGCGGGCGCGCATCCATCGCGTCTCCACCGTGCTCAATCTCGAAGGGCTCGATGCCGAGAACCAGATGCGCCGCGCCGCTGCCTTTCTCGGCGGGTTGTTCGAGGTTGCCCGCGAGCATTGGTATCCGATGCTGGTGGTGGTCGACGAAGCGCAGCTGTTCGCGCCCGCCGTGGCAGGCGAAGTGTCCGACGAGGCGCGAAAGCTCTCGCTCGGCGCTATGACCAATTTGATGTGCCGCGGCCGCAAGCGCGGCCTTGCCGGCATCATCGCCACGCAGCGGCTGGCAAAGCTCGCCAAGAATGTCGCGGCGGAGGCGTCCAATTTCCTCATGGGCCGTACCTTCCTCGATATCGACATGGCGCGCGCCGCCGACCTTCTGGGCATGGAACGGCGTCAGGCCGAGGCGTTTCGAGACCTGGAGCGCGGGCACTTCATGGCGTTGGGCCCAGCGCTGTCGCGCCGTCCGCTGGGCGTGCGCATCGGCCAGACCGAGACCAGCCCGCGCAACGGTACGCCGCGGCTGATGGCAATGCCGGAAACAGCGCTCGAGGACGCACGGGCCATCATCCTGGCAGCGCCGCCGCCCGAGACGATGCGCGCGCCGCGCCGGATGGCGTCGCCGGAGCTGCTCGACCAGCTGATGGCGGCCAAATCGGCGGCGATGGAGATCCGCCCGGAACCTGCGGAACCGGCGGTAAGCGCCGAGGATATGGCCGAGCGGCGAGAGCGGGTGGACCGTGTCCTGCGCGCCATCCTGGCGCAGCCCGATGCGGGTTTCCGCGTCATCGGCGTGCTTTATCAGGAGTTCGTCGTCCGCTGCCGCATCGAAGGCCTCGCTTCGGTGGTGCCGGACCTCTCAGAATTCCGTCGCATGCTGACGCGTGCCCGCGCCGGGCTCGGCGCCGACATGGCAGGCGATGACGCCTGGCAGGACGTTTCCGTGCGCGCCTCGCTGCTGCCCGAGGACATGCAGGGCGTGTTCATGATGATCGCCCGCGCCGCCAAGGAGGGTTGGCCGTGCCCGAGCGACGCGGCGATCGCGCGCGCCTACGGCTCGCATTCGCTGCGGCGCGCCCGGCGGCTGCTCACCTATATCGAGGAGCAGGGCCTCATCGTCTGCCAGCTCGACGGCACCGGCCGCCGCACGGTGACGCTGGTCGAGCTCGCCTGGGCGACGGCGCCGGGCGACCCCAATGCCGCGGAGGCGGAACAGGGCAGCCTGGCGCTGTGAAAGGCGAACAGGCAGCTACCTGACTTGCTTGCGCGGTTCTGAACAAGATGTGTTTCGCCGATCGGCGCGCGACGATTTATGATGGGTTTCCGAGAATCGCAGAACGGTTCGGGCGGGAGGGTTGTCCGGTGCGGTTGAAATCTCTGGCTGTCTTTGTCTTTGGCCTCCTCGCCGTCGCCGGCATCGCCTTGACGATGTCTGCCCGGTCTTTTGCCGCGTCCTCCGATATACCGGCCTGGCTGCAGGCCCATGTCGGCAATGACGACGGCGAGATTTCGCAAGTGGTGCTGGAGCGGGCGCGCGCGCTTTACCTGAAGAAGGTCGCGCAAGGCGCGGTCCACAATGGCTGCTATTTCGCCATGGATGCGACGCGCCCCGGCGATCTCGGCAATGGCGTGCTAGGGCGGCGCTACTACGTCATTTGCGAGGCCAAGCAGTCGTTCAGGGCGATCTCGTCGGGCCATGGCGGCGGCCGCAATTTGAAAGGCGTGGTCGATTTCTCCAACGGCAAACGCTGCGCGAAAAACTTCGGCAATGCCCTGGACTCGTCCTTGACGACCGGTGGCGCCTATATGACCGGCGAGGCAAAGACCTCATTCAAGGGTTTTTACCGCATCGGCGCAAAAAAGGACCAGGCGCTGCTGCGCACCTTCATCCAGTTCGACGGTGAGGGGGAGACGGCGAATGCCAGGCAGCGGGTGATCGGTGGCCACGCGGCGCGGCTGTTGCGCGGCATGTGCCTGCGCAAGAACCCGAACAGCTCCTATGCCGACCATGACGGCTTCGTGCCATACGGCAAGCTGGTGGATTATGCCGGCGGCCGCAGCAATGGCTGCACCAGCTGGTCGCCGTCCGACGCCGACCAGATCATTTCGATGGTGAAGGGCAATCCGACGACGCTCTATATATACCCGGAATCGCGCGACATCACCGCCGTTGGTAAATCGGGCGCCTATTGGAATGCGTCCTGCCTGAAGGAGATCGGCAAGCCGAAATTCTGGCCGCGAAAGAGCCTTGAGCCGATCATCGCGCAATACGCCAAGGACAACCCGCCACCGCCGCCACAACCGTTGCCGATCTGCACCGGGCCGTGAGGGATGAGTCCTCGGCTCGGCATTGTCGGCGGCGCGGACTGGCTGGGCGGCGCCGCCGATCCGATGGGCTCTACTGATTGATCTCGGGTTCGACGAGCTTTGCCAGATTGCGCAGCGACTCCTGCCAGCCGAGATAGCAGGCTTCGGCCGGAATAACGTCCGGGATGCCGGCCTGCGTGATGTCGAGTTCCGTGCCGACCGACACTTTCTTCAGGAGCACGGTCACTTCGATCTGGCCGGGCAAATTGGGGTCGTCGAACCTGTCGGTGTAGCGCAGGCGCTCGCCGGAAACGAGTTCGAGATATTCGCCGCCGAAGGAATGGCTGCCGCCCGTCGTGAAGTTTCGGAACGACATCTTGAAGGCGCCACCGACTTTCGCGTCGAAGCTGTGTACCGTGCAAGTGAAGCCGTTCGGCGGAAGCCATTTCGCCAGCGCGTCGGCTTCTGTGAATGCGCGGTAGACCTTCTCCGGGCTGGTCGTCAGAACGCGGTGCAAACGTACGGTGCTTGGCATCTCTTCGGTATCCTTTGTGGTTTCGTTGTTCGATGCCCCAAGGACGGGTGAACCTCACCCGGTCCGACATAGCCTGTCAAATTTTCTTGAGCCCTTTGCCGGCTGCCATCTGCCCGCGACTTCGAGTCGCCGCCTCAGGCAGGCGGTCGTGTCGCGTCAAATTGCATGCTCATTGACAGGTTGCCTAACCTTTCGGCGCGGATCTGACAATTTATTAAAATTGTAAGTCTCTCCTACAAAGTTGTATTAGGATCAGCTTAACGCCTTCGGCATTATTTATTAAATGATGGGCGACGATCTTCTTCGTGTACTATAGGATGATTCCCTGGAACGATGGATCAATTTAAAAGTTGATCCGAAATGGTTGCTCGAAGGTTGTCGAACGATCAAGACAGCACGCACAAGGAGTGTCGGAATGACCACAGTCCTCAACGCCAAAGGCATTCCACTTCCCTATACCGGCGCTTCCACCCATTGGTTCTCGGCGACTGGAGGCGCGTCTTACCGCTACGGCACCTCGGGCAACGATTCCTTCTGGGGCGACACCAACGTCAAGGTCACCATGTATGGCGGCGCGGGCGACGACTATTACCATCTCTATTCGACGATCAACAAAGCGGTCGAAAACTACGGCGCGGGCGTCGACACGATCGATACCTGGATGAGCTACAAGCTGCCCGCCAATTTCGAGAACCTCGTCGTCACCGGCGACGGCCACTATGCCTTCGGCAATGCTCAGGACAACATCATAACGGGCGGCGCTGGCAGCCAGACGCTGGACGGCGGCAAGGGCAATGACGTGCTGATCGGCGGCGCCGGCGCCGACACCTTCATCATCACCAAGGGCAATGGCAGCGACCTTATCTCCGATTTCGGCGCGACCGACACGGTGCGCCTCAACGGCTATGCCTTCACCTCGTTCGAGGCCGTCCACGCCAATATGGTCCAGGTGGGATCGAACGTGCAGCTGAACCTCGGCTCGAGCGAGGTGCTGGTGTTCCACAACACCACGATCGACAAGTTTCAGCCCGGCCAGTTCGAGCTGCCGATCGACAAGACCGGCATGACGCTGTCCTTCAACGACGATTTCAACACGCTGAGCCTGTGGAACGGCCAGAGCGGCATCTGGGATTCCAATTTCTGGTGGGGGGCGCAGAACGGCAGCTCGCAGCCCCAGAACGGCGAGCTGCAATGGTATATCGACGCCAATTATGCGCCGACCAGCTCGGTCCATCCGTTCAGCGTCGCAAGCGGCGTGCTCACCATAACCGCGGCGCATGCGCCCGACGACATCAAGCCGCTGATCAACAATTACGAATACACTTCCGGCATACTGACGACGCACGACACCTTCTCGCAGACCTATGGCTATTTCGAAATGCGGGCCGATCTCCCGGAAAATGCCGGCGCGTGGCCGGCCTTCTGGCTTCTGCCCGAAGACGGTTCATGGCCCCCGGAACTCGACGTGATCGAAATGTATGGGCAGAACCCGAATGCGCTTCTCATGACCGCGCACACAAATGAGACGGGAACCCACACCACGGTCGGGTCGACGGTGAATGTCTCCAACACCGACGGCTATCACACCTATGGCCTGTTGTGGACGCCGGACAAGCTGGTCTGGACCTATGATGGCGTCCAGGTCGCGGAAGCGGCGACGCCGTCCGATATGAACAAGCCCATGTATATGCTGGTCGACCTTGCGGTCGGCGGTCAAGCCGGCGCGCCGCCCGACCATCTGGCGACGCCCGCGCAAATGAAGATCGACTATATCCACGCCTATACGCTGAACGATTTGCAGCAGAGCCATCTGAGCACGACAGCCGAGCACGCGGTCTAGATGTCACGGGACCGCGCGCCACTCAGGGATGCGGCCATCGGCCTGCGCCCGGTTTTCCTGCCCGGCATCGCCGATATCGGCATCTTTTCGTTGCTGATCAACATCCTGCTCCTGGTGATCCCGCTCTATCTGCTGCAGGTCTATGACCGGGTGTTGCCGTCCTCCAGCGTCGAGACGCTGCTTTATCTCTCGGCCATGGCGGTCCTCGCGCTCGCCTTCCTCGGCCTGCTGGACGCGGTCCGCGCCATCTACGCGCAACGTGTTGCGGCCACCGTCGACCTGAAACTGGGCGCGCGGACATTCGCCGCCTCGCTTGGCGCCAGACATGCCGGCAGCGGGCTGTCGCCGCTGAACGACCTTGCCACGACTTGCGCCTTCATCAGGTCGCGCGGCGTGGCGGTGTTGTTCGACCTGCCGTTTGCGCCCGTCTTCCTGGCCTTGCTCTATTTCATCCATCCCGTCCTGTTCTGGCTGACGCTCGCCGGCGCCGTGCTGCTGTTTCTCTTGGTCGTGGCCAACCAGCTTGCCATCGGCAGGAACGATGCCATGTCGGCGGAACGCTCGGCGGTGGCCAGCCAGGCGGAACAGGCCTTCGCCCGCAACACCGACACGCTGCGCGCCATGGGCATGGTGCAAAATGCCGCCGCGGTCTGGGGACAACACGTTGCTGAGGCGCTGACCCTGCATGACCGTTCCGGAAGCGCCAATGCGATCTTCAGCGCGACGTCGCGGGCGCTGCGCATGATGCTGCAACTGGCGATCCTCGGCGCCGGCGCGTGGCTGGTGCTACAAGGGCAGATGACCGCCGGCATGATCTTCGCTTCGTCGCTGGTGTCGTCGCGCGCGCTGCAGCCGCTCGACCAGCTGATCGGATCCTGGCGGCAGATCGTCGACGCCAAGCGATGCTGGAAGCGGCTGGACACCGCCCTTGCGGCGCAACCAGCGCAGGGGCGCAAGCTCGCACTGCCCGATCCATTGGGCGCGATTTCGGTGCAGGATCTGTTCTTCATCGCGCCGACTGCGGCTTTCGGCACGGAGCCCATCCTCAAGCGGTTGAATTTTGCCATCGGCGCCGGCGAAGCGGTGGCGATCGTCGGCCCGAGCGGGGCCGGCAAATCGACGCTGGCGAAATTGCTTGTGGGCGCGCTGCAGCCGACCGGCGGCGCGGTCAGGGTCGACGGCGCCGACCTGAGGAGCTGGGACGAAACCCAGCTTGGCAGGCATATCGGCTATCTCGCGCAGGAGGTGGAGCTTTTCCCGGGATCGATCGCGCAAAATGTCGCCCGCTTCGAACCCGACGCCGATGACGCCGCGATCGTCGAAGCGGCCAGGCGCGCCGAGGCGCATGAGCTGATTCTCACGCTGCGCGACGGCTATCAGACCATGATAGGCCCGTCGCATACCGTGCTGTCGGGCGGCGAGCGCCAGCGGATAGGGCTGGCGCGCGCCTTCTACGGCAAGCCACGCATGCTGGTGCTGGACGAGCCCAACGCCCATCTCGACGGCAGTGGGGAGGCGGCGCTCGAAGGGATGCTTTCGGCCGCGCGAAGTGTAAGCGTCACGACCGTCGTCATCACGCATCGCCCTTCGATCGCCGCGGCCTGCGACCGCGTCATGGTCCTGCGCAACGGCATGGTCGAAGCTTTCGGCCCTGCGAGCGAGGTGCTGAGGCAACCGGCGGCCGGCAAGGCCGGGAGCGCGGTGGTGACAGGCTCGTTCGTGCCGACCGTGCGCCCGCACAGCGTCCGCTTCGGGTCATAGACGATGATGCAGCAGAGCCTCGCCTTCGAAGGTCGACCGCGCACCGACTTCCGCCGCATGGCCGTCGTCGGCTACGTGGCCATAGCGCTCTTCGTCGGCTGCTTCGGCTATTGGGCGGCGAACGCGCCGCTCTCCGGCGCGGTGATCACCTCCGGCACGATCTCGGCGACGGGCGGCAACATCCTCATCCAGCACCCCGAGGGCGGCATCATCGAGCAGTTGCTGGTGCATGAAGGCGACCGCGTGCAACAAGGCGAACCGCTGGTCCTGCTCGACCGCAGGGCGGCCGAGACCGACCTCAACCGGCTGACCAGACAGACGATCGCGCTCAGGGCAAGTGCCGCGCGACTTGAGGCCGAGCGCGACGGATCGGACAGGCTGGCGCCGATCGCCGAAGCAGCACCCGCGCCGTTCCAGCGCGATTTCGACAATCTGGTGCACGAACAGCAGAAGGAGTTCGAGGCCAGGCTCGCCCGGTTCCGCTCCGAGCAGTCGATCCTGGCGCAGCGCGTCGCCATGCATCGTGAGTCGGCGCTGGGACTGGAGGCGCAGAAACTCGCCATCCAGCAACAGGCCGAGATCGTGAAGAAGGAACTCGGCATCAAGACCGGCCTGCTCGACAAGGGTCTCACCAACCGCAGCGAATATTCGCAGCTTCTACGCAGCGAGGCCGATCTGGTCGGCCAGGCCGGCGCGCTGGAGGCGGATATCGCAGCGACCAAGACGCAGATCGTCGAAGCCCAGGCGCAGGTCGAGCGCGCGACCACGCAGCGCGTCGAGGACGCGCTGACCAAGCTCGACGAGGTTCGCACCAGCCTGGCCGACATCGGCGAACAGATCACCGCAGCCGAGGCGGTGCTGGGGCGCACGACGATCAAGGCGC
Source organism: Mesorhizobium sp. C372A (assembly GCF_030323245.1). NCBI lineage: Bacteria > Pseudomonadati > Pseudomonadota > Alphaproteobacteria > Hyphomicrobiales > Phyllobacteriaceae > Mesorhizobium > Mesorhizobium sp. C372A. Next base: position 2,656,440 of record NZ_CP100475.1, read on the forward strand.
CGGCAGCCGGCATCGTGGTATCCTCGATCTACAACTCCAAAGGCAGCGTGATTGCGCCGGGGCAGAAGATCATGGAGATCCTGCCGACCGCGTCGGGCCTCATCGTCGACGCGAAGCTGCGGCCGAAAGACGTGGACCTGGTTCGCGTCGGCCAGCCGGCGAAGCTCAGGCTGTCCGCCCTGAACGCGCGCCTCACCCCTGAGGTCCCGGCTACGGTGACGCAAATTTCCGCCGACCGGCTGATCGATGAAACCACGCATGAGGCGTATTTCCGCGCCAGGCTGAAGATCACCGACACGCTGCCGCAGGGCGTGAAAGCCGAGCAGCTTTACCCAGGAACGCCGGTCGAGGCGTTTATCAGCACCGGCGACCGAACCTTCCTCGAATATCTGGCGCGGCCGATGCTGGACTCGTTCGCGCGGGCGTTCAGGGAGCGATAGGCGCCAACTCGTCCTCCCAGTTGACGCCGCCGTAGAACACCCTGAGAATCACCACCTGGTCGCCTTCTACGGTGAAGGCCACAGTCAGGCGGCGCTCGAAGCCAACGATGCGAAGCCCCGGCCGCACATCATCCCTTAGGGTTCCGCGTTCCGAGGCATAGTCGAGACCCAGGCAAAATCGCTCGATCCGCTCGATGTAGCGAAGGGCGGTGAGGTTGCCGGATGCGTGAGCGACCGTCTCGTATATCCATCACAGGTCCGTCTGGGCTTCCGGCAAAAGGACAACATGCCGGCGCTTCACACGTTCCCCTTGAGGCGAGCTGCGTGATGTGCGCGGATGCTGTCAAAAGACTTGTCGGCCGGGATGGCCTGGGAGGGGTCTGCCTTCCACCTATCATAGGTCGGCGCGACCTCCTCACGCAGCCAGCGCTCCACGGCGGCGTCGCGTTCCTGCAATGCGCGAAGACCGGCGCGGATCACTTCACTGCTGGTCGCGTATGTGCCGGACCGAACGAGCTGGTCGATGAAAGCAGCCTGCTCGGCCGGCAGGCTGAAGGTGCGTTTTTCGGTGGCGGACATGGATCCCTCCTATCAGGTTGGTATGATATTATCATACCAACGGCGAGATCGCACGCCCCAATATAGGCTTAGGGACCCCTCCCCTTGCCGTCGGCAAAGACACCGGACATTCGGTTCGGATGCCTGAGAAGGGTCGGCGTGACGCCGGTCTGCTGGCCGAAGACGCGGCTGAAATGGCCGGCATTGGGAAAGCCGCAGCGGTAGGCGATGTCGCCGATTGCCAAGTCGCTCCCCTCCAGCAGCGACTTCGCCTGATGCACGCGCAGCGCAAGATAGGCGGCCATCGGGCCGATGCCGAGCTCGGCGCCGAACAGCCGCTCAAGCTGGCGCCGGGATAAATGCAACCGGCCCGCGATCTCGGCGACCGACAGCGTCTCCTGGAGATTGCTTTCCATCAGAAGCAGCGCCCGTTTCACCGCTCGGCTCGACGCGGCCGGAAAGAGATCGCCGACGGGCTGCACATCCAGGCTCGAGCGGATGCGGTCGAGCACGAGGATCTTGGCGGCTTTTTCCGCCGCCTTGCGGCCGATGAACTGCGACACGAAATGGCCGGCAAGGTCGGCCGCACCCGTGCCGCCGGCGCAGGTCGAGCGGCCCCTATCGACGGAAAACAGGCTGTCGGCATGGGCGTTCACGTCAGGGAATTGGCTGCGGAAATCCTTGATATGGAACCAGCTGACGGCGGCACTGTAGCCATCGAGCAGGCCGTAGCGCGCGAGCACGAAGCTGCCGGTGCAGAGTGCCGTCAGCGGCACGCACTTTTCGGCCGCCCGCAACAGGAAGGCCTCCTTTTCGGAGCTGAGGCTGCGGTTGGTGTCGAGCAGACCGCCGACCACGACGACATTGTCGAACTCCTGCGGATTGCCGATCGCCTTGGTCGGCAGCAACTCGACACCGCAACTCGCGCGGATCGGCAGGCCACGCTCGCCGACGATCTCCCAGTCGAACTCGATCCGGCGGCTGCGGTCGCCTTCATCGCCGGCGAGCCGCAGCGTGTCGATGAACAGCGACAGCGGCGACAGCGTGAAGTCGCGAACCAAGAGAAACGCAAACCGCCTGGCCATTGTTGCTCCGAAACGTTCCTTCGGGTGGATGGAAGCAAAGATGTCGCACAGGCGAGCACGCGGCGCTTTTCAGGAGAAGCCACCGGATGTCGGAGATGAGATCGACGGCCTCAGTGCGGAGCTGGAAATTCTCTGGGTTGTGTGGTGGTCATGGGATGTCGTCATCTACGCTCACACAAGACAGGCAGATGGACTAGTGGAATTGATCAGTATGGCACGGCGTGAGAAAAACCCTATCGTGTTTGTGTAACCTGCAGCACCAAAGCGGAGCCCAACCATGACCCTCACCAATCGCGATATCATCGAGCTGACGGCATGGCGCCGCAAGCTGCACCAGCGGCCTGAAATCTCCAACGAGGAAGAACAGACCGCCAAGGAAGTCGTCAGCTTCCTCGCCGATACAGGGCCGGACAAGGTACTGACCGGCCTCGGCGGTCATGGCGTGGCGGCGGTCTATGACAGCGGCCAGGCGGGACCGACAGTGCTGTTCCGCTCGGAGATCGATGCGCTGCCGATCGAGGAGCTTTCGGGCGTCGAGCATGCCTCGCAGGTGCCGGGAAAATCGCATATGTGCGGCCATGACGGCCACACCGCGATCCTGGCCGCACTCGGCCGCCAGCTCGGGCGTGAACGGCCGGCGCGCGGCCGCGTCGTCTTGATGTTCCAGCCGGCGGAAGAGACCGGCAATGGCGCGGCCGGCGTCGTCGCCGATGCGCGCTTTGACGAGATCGCGCCGGACTTCGCCTTCTCGCTGCACAATCTGCCGGGCGTGCCGTTCGGCGAGGTTCGGCTCAAGCCCGGCGTGGTCAACTGCGCCTCGCGCGGCATACGCATCGTGCTGGACGGCAAAACCGCGCATTCGTCCATGCCCGAAACCGGCGTGTCGCCGATGCCGGCGATCAGCCAACTGATGCCAGCGCTTCCGGCACTGGGGCGCGGCACCTTTGCCGACGATGATTTCAGCATGGTCACCGTCACCCATGCGACGATGGGCGAGGCCGTGTTCGGCATCGCGCCTGCTCACGCCGAGGTGTGGGCGACGCTGCGTACAAGGCGCGACGAGCGCATGGCGGAACTGGTCGCGGCGGCGGAAGCGTTGGCCACCAGGATCGCGGCCGAGCATCACCTTTCCGTGCGCTGCGACTATCACGAGATCTTCGTCGCCAGCGTCAACGCTCCAGACGCGGTGGAACATCTCAACCGCGCGCTGGACGAAGAGGGCGTCGCGCGCAGCGAGGAAGCCTTGCCGATGCGCGCTTCGGAAGATTTTGGCATCTTCGGCCACAAGGCGAGCTCAGCCATGTTCTTTCTCGGCGCCGGCGAGCGCCATCCTTCGCTGCACAACCCCGATTATGATTTTCCCGACGATCTGATCCCGATCGGTTCGAAGATCTTCATGCGCACGGCGCGCAACCTGCTGGGGTGAGCGGCCCCTGCAAAATCCGCATCCTGAAGCTGCCTTTTTCCCGCTGGAATCGTCTTGTAGTCGCGTCCTACATTAGGAGGGGCTTGCGGATGAGAATTGCAATGGTCGTCGCGTTGACTGCGACAGTGGCAGGGTGCGTATCGTCTCCGGTCCAGTATGGAGCCTCGCTCTCGACCCAAGACCCGAAATGGGCGACGCCGGAATGCCAGCAGGCCCGCACCGATGCCATGAATTATGACGCGCGCGAGAAGGAGCATCCGGGATGGGCCGCCGGCGTCGTGCTGGGGCCCTACAGCATGGGTCTCGTGGCGGCGATCAAGGAGCATGAGCAGCAGCAGCGAAGGCTGTTGGCGCGCGAGGTGCATTTGCAGTGCTCAAGCCTGCCGCTGCCGAAGGATTTGGACTTCGATCCGCAAATCTACGCACCAAAGCCGGGGAAATATCCGTAGGGCTGGATTGGTTTGCACAGGGACAATAGCGGAGGCTTGCGCCCTACGAATACCCCCACCCTCAATCCCTCCCAACAAGGGGGAGGGAGACTAGGTTGGCGCTGATTTCCGCAAAACCGTCTAAGTCGACTTAAAAAAGGGCTGGGCGTGCGGCAGCGTTCCCTCCGCCTTGTGAGGGTCCGAAGGACGGGCGAAACCCTGGCTCGCCCCGGCAAGTTAGAGTGGTGGTCCTCTTCGTACAAGCTCATATGCGATAGCCCTTGCCCCGAGGCATTGGCATTGCCAGCTCTGTATGAAGCGCTCCTCCGCTCTCCCCACCAGCTTTGCGCCTTGACCCACCGAGGGCTCTCCCTGGAACCAAATCCAAGCCTAAACTGTTCAAGTTGGTTACGACGCCGACGAGCCCTGCCGGTTGGGTGAGCGGCGCACTTGAGGAGCTCCCACCATGACCATCTCGTCCAGCTTTCGTTCGCTTGCGGTTGCGGCCATCGCCACTGTTGCCGTCAGCGCTGCCAGCGCCGCGCATGCCGATAGCGGCACGATCCGCTTTGCCGTCTACAAGGCGGCCTTCTTCGTCGGCGGCTCGGGCGGCGAGGGCACGCTTACCTTCCATGGCCGCACCTATCCGATCTCGATCGGCGGCGTCTCGGGCGGCCTCGCCTTTGGCGTTTCCAAGACGTATTTCCGGGGCACCGTGCGGCACATCCGCAGGGTCCGCGATGCGACCGGGGTTTATGGCGCGGCCGGCGGTGGCGGCGCGCTCGGCAAGGGCGCGCAGGTGATCGTCATGACCAACGACAAGGGCGCCCAGCTCGAGCTTACGGGCCGGCAGGTGGGGCTGCAGGTGAATGCGGATCTGAGCGGGATGGCGATTTCGTTGAAGTAAGGGGCGCTCCCTCGCGTTCTCGGTGGGGTAAGCTCGTCTGGGGCGATGATAATCGCCTATGGCTGCGCCAGCCCCCTCATCCGGCCGCTTCGCGGCCACCTTCTCCCCGCTGGGGAGAAGAGGCTGGCGTTGACGCTGGCGCCCTCCTCTCCCCTCGGGGAGAGGTCGGATTGCCCCGAATTGCCCTTCGCAATTCGGTTGGCAATCCGGGTGAGGGGGAACTTGCTCCCGTGCGCTTGGCCTGAACCTTGGATGGGAAAGCTTCGCCCAATGCAGCGTCGGGCGCCAGCCCCCTACCGCTCCTCCACAATCCGCAAATACGCCGCCGTCACGAACAGCACGATCAGCCCGAACAAGATCCGCCGTGCCCCCTCCGGCATCTGCAGGATGGTCAGCAGTGTTGTCAGCACGGTCAGGATCAGGGCGCCGATGATGGTGCCGGTGTAGCCGCCGCGGCCGCCGAAGATGGAGGTGCCGCCGATGACGGCGGCGGCGACCGAGGGCAGCACCAGCGGTTCGGCGAGCGACAGCGAGGGGGCCTTGATCAAGCCGACATAGAGCAGGCCGGTGATGCCGGCGAGCGCGCTGGAGGTGACGTAGAGCGCGGTGATGACCTGCCAGTATTGCACGCCCGACAGGCGGGTCGCGCGCTCATTGTCGCCGACGGCGTAGAGCAGGCGGCCGAAGCCGGTCCGGGCGAGCGTGAAGACGATGAGGGCGGCGAGCGGCACGAACAAAAGCAGCGCGTTGGGGAAGCCCCATGTCACGCCGGTGCCGAGCCAAGCCAAGAAGTCGGGGATTTTTGCGCCCGACGCGATCACCGTGCGCTGGTAGACCTGCAGGCAGCCGGTGCCGATCAGGCTGGTGCCCAGCGTCATGATCAGCGGGTGGACGCGGAAGACACCGACGCCGATGCCGTTGACGAGGCCGATCAGCACCGCCGGCATCATCGCCAAAAGGAACGCCACCGCCGGGTCCTGGTTGACCACTTGCGTCGCCATGATGAAGGCGCTCATCGTTGCCACCGTGCCGACCGACAGGTCGATGCCGCCGGTCAGCATGGTCATGGTCTGGCATCCCGCGAGGATCGCCAGCGGGATGGCGAATTTGATGGTGTTGGCGATCCAGCGCTCGTTGACGATGCCGGGGCGCAGGATCTGCAGGATTATAACCAGGATGGCGAGCAGGACGATCAGCGGGATGAGCGGGCGATCGGCCATGAAGCGCTTTATGCGGCGGCCGATGGGGACCGGGGTGATGGCGGTGGTGCTCATGGGGTGCGCCCAATGTTCTGCGAGGACAGTGCTCTACGGCGCCCCCCTCTGGCCTGCCGGCCATCTCCCCCACTTGTGGGGAGATTGGCAGCTCCAGCGCCTCGCTCCTTTTTGCAACGTTGAAGGCTGGCGAAAGCGGCGATGACAGCTGATCTCCCCCCTCGTGGGGGAGATGTCCGGCAGGACAGAGGGGGGCGCGAAGGAACGCCGACGTCTCTCTGCGACAGCACACCCATCATTGCCGCCCCCGCATGGTGATAAACGCCCCGAACATCACCACCGCCACCATGATCAGCCCTTCAATAATCGCGGTGACATTCGGGTCGATGGCGAGCAGCGTCAGGTCGGTGCGCACCAGCCTCAACACGAAGACGGCGACGATGGGGCCGAGCAGGCCGCCCTTGCCGCCGCCGAGCGCGACGCCGCCCAGCACCACGGCGGCGACGCTGGCGAGCAGATAGGGGCCGGGGATGGGGGCGCCGATGCCGGTGCTCATGGTCAGCGCCAGGCCGCCAAAGGCGGCGAACAGGCCGGACAGCGCATAGGCGATGATGCGGGTGCGCTTGACCGGCACGCCGGAGCGGAACGCCGCCAGTTCGCTGGAGCCGATGGCGTAGATGGAGAGGCCGAGGCGCGAGCGCCTCAGTGGTATCCAGATGACGCAGAGGCACACGATCAGCACCAGCAGCGCCTTGGGCAGCCAGGCGTCTATGGCGTCGGGCAGGCCGGGGATCGGTACGGTGCCAGAGATCAGCGCCTTCAGCCATTCGGCGATGCCGCCGCCTGGCGCTTCGAGTACCAGCAGGGCTGCACCCTGCAGCACGAACAGCATGGCGAGGGTGACGACAATGTCGGGCACGCGGGTGACGACGATGAGCAGGCCGTTGAGCGCGCCGAGCACGAAACCCATGGCGAGCACGAAGGGCACCACGAATAGCGCGTATTCCTCGCTCGCGCCATTCATCATCGACGCCGCGGTGACGCTGGTCAGCGCCATCATGGCGGCGACCGACAGATCGATGCCGCCGGCGATGACGACCACCGTCTGCGCGGCGACTGCGAAGGCATAGGGCAGAACGGCGCGGGCGAGCGAGCCGAAATCATTGCTGCCATAGGCCGGCTGGATGATCCTGGTGGCGATGAACAGGACCATGAGCAGGGCGAAGAGGCCGACAACCCAACCCTGGCGGCGCAGGAAATGGCTCATGGCGTTGGCTCCGTCGAAGCCGAAGCGTCGGCCGTGGGATCGGCCAATATGCCGATGTCGGCCTTGGCGCCGCGCGGCAGGCCGTAGGCGGCGCGCATCAGCGCCGGCTCGTCGGCCTCCTCGACCGGAAAAATGTCGACCAGGCGGCCGCCGAAGATGACAATGACGCGGTCGCAGACGCGCTGCACCTCTTCCAGTTCCGAGGTGTAGAACAGCACCGACTTGCCGTTGCCGGCGAGTTCGCGCAGCAGCTTGTAGATCTCCTGCTTGGTGCCGACATCGATGCCGCGCGTCGGGTCGAAGCACAGGATGGTGCGGGCATCCGCCGCGATCCAGCGGGCGATGGTCACCTTCTGCTGGTTGCCGCCGGACAGGCGCTGCACCTCGCCCTGGGCGCGGGTGTCGATCTGCAGCCGCTCGATGGCGCTGAGCACGGTCGCGCGCTCGCGGCGCATGTTGATCGGCCCCCAGTTGCGCAGCGCGGCACTGAAGGGCAGGGCGATGTTTTCACGGACCGAGCGCTGCATGGCGAGCGCCTCGGAGCGGTCGCCCGGCACATAGGCAATGCCGGCGCGGATGGCGTCGATCGGGTGGGCGAATTTCACTGGCTGGCCATCGACTTCGATCGTGCCGCCGGAGGGCCGGATCGAGCCGGCAAGGGCGGCGAACAATTCGTCCTGGCCCTGGCCTTCGAGCGCCACGACGCCGGCGACTTCGCCGTCGGCGAGATCGAAGGAGACGTCGCTGAGCTTGGCGCCGACGCGGAGATTGCGCACGGAGATGCGCGGCCGGGCAGCTGCGGGCGCGGCCTTCTCGGCGGCGCTGCGGGCGGCGACATGAGTTTTCACGATACGGGTGCCGAGCATCAGCTCGACGATCTTTTCCTCGACTCCGGGTACGATGTCGACGACACCGACGGTCTCGCCGTCGCGCAGCACGGTGGCGCGGTCGCACAGTGCGGAGATTTCGACGAAGCGGTGCGAGATGAAGATCACGGCGCGACCGGCATCGCCCTGGCGGCGCACCACTTCCAGCACTTTTTCGGCGAGGTTGGCGGGCAGGGCCGCCGTCATCTCGTCGAGCAGCAGCACGTCCGGCTCGACGGCGAGCGCCCGCGCCAGGTCGAGCACGCGCAGCACGGCCAGCGGAATGTCGCGCGCGGGGTCGCGCAGATCGAGGTCGGTGATGCCGAGCTCGCGCACCCAGGCGCGGAACGGCTCGACCGGCGTGCCGGTGAGCCTGAGATTGGAGAGAACGTCGAGATCGGGGATTAGCGACGGCTCCTGGTAGACCGGCAGCAGCCCGGCGCGGCGCGCGGCGGCGGGCGAGCGAATGTCGCGCGCCTCGCCACGGATCAGGATGCGGCCGGAGTTCGCCGGAATGGCGCCGGTCAGGATCTTCACCAGCGTCGACTTGCCGGCGCCGTTGGCGCCCATCAGCGCGTGGACCTCGCCCGGCAGCACGGAGAGCGACGCGTTGCGAAGCGCTGCAACCGCGCCGTAGTTCTTGGCGACGCCGGTGGCGTCGAGGAGGGGGCTGGTGGTCAAATGGTTTGTTGTCAAAATTGATGGTTCCAGAAACTAATGTCGGCGCTCTACGGCGCCCCCTCTGTCCTGCCGGACATCTCCCCCACAAGGGGGAGATTGGCAGTTCCGGCGCCGCCCCTCGTCTTGCGACGTAGAAAATTAGCGAAAGCCGAGATGACAGCCAATCTCCCCACCTGTGGGGGAGATGTCCGGCAGGACAGAGGGGGCGCGGTAGAGCGCTAGTCTGTGTGACGAGGACGGCCGTTCGCCGTCCTCGCCAGTTCATTCAAACCAGGCTTACTCCCCCGGCCCCTTGCAGGCCACGATCTGGTCCTTCGTGTAGGTCGTCCACTCCGGGATCGAGATCGAGACCGGCCATTCCGGGCTGAGCGACGGGTCGGCGGCTGCCTTCAGCTTGGCCTTGCCTTCGTCGGTGGCGTTGTCCCACAGCTGCGGGTCGACCAGCACGGTCTGCTGCGCCGGCTTCTTGCCGTCGAGGATCTGCAGCGCCAGCGTCACGCCCGCGCCGCCGATCGAGCCGGGGTTGGTGACGGCTGCACCGACGAGACCTTTCACCGAGCTCAGCTGGCCGACGAAGCCGGCATTGTCGGCGCCGACCACCGGCACCAGCGCCGCCTGCGATTCGACCAGCGCGTCGACGATGACGTTGTCGATGCCCGACGTCCACACGCCGTTGAACGGCGTGCCGGTGGCCAGGAACGACAGCATCTGCTGCTTGGCCTGATCCTGCTGCCAGCCGGTGAAGACTTCCTGCGCCACCTTCACGCCGGGGTTTTCGGCCAGCGCCTTCTTGAAGCCTTTGTCGCGATCGCTATCGGCCGAGGCGCCGGCGGCGCCGCGCATGTAGAACACTTCGCCCTTGCCGCCCATCTGCTGGAACAGCCATTTGGCGCCGAGATAGGCATACTGTTCCTGGTTGTTGGAGATGATGTAGGCCGACGGTTCGGTCACCGCCTGGTCGACGGCAACGACGACGATGCCGGCCTTGGTGGCTTCTTCCAGGCCCGCCTTGATGCCGGCGGGATCAGCGGGGTTGACGACGATGGCGTCGACCTTGGCGCTGATCAGATTGCGGATGTCTTCGAGCTGGCCGGCGGCATCGGTGTTGCGGTGGGCGATGTTGAGCTTCGTCACTTCGCCCGAAGCCAGCGCCTGCGCCTTCATGGCGCAGACCATTTCCTCGCGCCAGCCATTGCCCTGCACGGTGTTGGAAATGCCGATCGTATATTTGGCTTCGGCCGACGACACGCCCATCGATGCCAGCAAGGCAGCGCCCGCAAGCAACGGGACCATGGTCAGTATTTTCTTCATGTCAGTACTCCTCCACATTGTTGTTTTTCGTCTCAGGGCCAGACCCTTCGGCAGGATCGGACCAAGTCATTCACCTCGTCATTTGACGAAGGGGCGCAGCACGTCGCGGGCGAGCAGGAAGCCCCGCTTCACCGCATCGTCGTTGCCTTCAAACCGCCTGTCCTCATGTTCGATGATGACCGAGCCGTCATAGCCGGCGCGGTAGAGGCCGGAGAAGAAGCCTCTCCAGTCGACATCGCCCAATCCCGGCATGCGCGGCACCTGCCAGCCTATCCCGGCGGAAAGAATCCCGCGCTCATACAAACCATCATGATCGATCATCAAATCCTTGGCGTGGACATGCAGCATGTAGGGGCCGAACTCCCGGATGAAGCGGCCCTGGTCGATCATCTGCCAGACCAGATGCGAGGGGTCGAAATTCATGCCGACCTCGCCGCTCCAGGCCTCGAGGATGCGCCGCCAGATGTAGGGCGAATAGGCGATGTTGTGCCCGCCCGGCCATTCGTCATAACTGAAGATCATCGGGCAGTTCTCGAAGGTGAGTTTTACCCCGTGATCGCGCGCATAGGCGACGGTCTCGGGCCAGACTTTCAGCGCGTCCTGCCAGTTGACGTCGACGGTCTTCGAGGCATCGCCACCGCAGAAGGTGTTGACCACCGGCACGCCCATATTGGCGGCCAGCACGATGACCTTCTTCAGATGGCCGATGACGGCCTCGCGATGGGCGGGGTCCGGATGCAGTGGGTTGGGATAGTAGCCGAGGCCGGAGACCGTCAGCTTCTTCTCCGTCAGCGAAGCGACGATCTCCTTGGCCTGCGCGGGCGAGGTGGAAGCGGCATCGATATGGCTGGTGCCGGCATAGCGTCGCGTCGCGCCGGATGTCTTCGGCCAGCAGGCGATTTCCAGCGCCTCGAAGCCGGCCGAGTGCGCCCAGTCGGCGACCTCGCCAAGCGGCGTCTCCGCAAACGGTGCTGTAAGCACTCCAAGTTTCATTCTGCCTCCCTAGACCGACGACTATAATGCCGATTGTTTGGATCGCTTCAACCTCGCGACCTCATCTTGTTCGAGACTGTGCCGGACAGCCGCCATCGGATCGTCCGACAGCAGGTCGCCCAGCGCCGATATCACGGCCGCGCGGAACGTATCGTCGGCGGCAAGGCCGGGGCCGAATATCCCGTCGATGGCAAGGATGGCGGACACCAGCGCGCTGGCATCGTGACCGGTCGCGTCGGCGATTGCGGCGACCTTGCCGGCATAGGGGTCCGACACCGGCCAGCGTCTGCCGAAACGTCCCGAGGCCTGGATCAGATAGGCCATCCAGCCGGCGACCGGCACCGACAGCAGCCCGATGCTTTGGCCCTGGCTCAGCCGGTCGCGGATCGGGTTGAGCAGGCGCTGGACGATCTTCTGCGAACCGTCGGTCGCGACCTGGTGGTTGCGGTGGCGGATCGCGGTGTTCTTCAGCCGGGCAAGGCTCTGCTCGACATAGGCGAGCGGCAGGACGCCGGATACCGGCATCAGCGTCGGCACAGTCTCCTCGACCAGCATGCGCCTGATGAAGTCCGACAGCAGCGGGTTGGCTATGGCATCCGATGTGTGCTCGAGCCCGGCCAGCACGCCGAGCGTAGCCAGTGTCGTCTGGGCGCCGTTCAGCACCCGCATCTTGAGATGCTCGAACGGCGTGACGTCGTCGACGAAGGTGGCGCCGACCAGATCCCAGCGCGGCATGCGGCCGGCGAATTTTTCCTCGATCACCCACTGCCGGAACGGCTCACCGACAGCGACGGCGGCATCGTGGTAGCCGAACCATTGTTCGACACTATCGAGGTCATCCTGCGTCACCGCCGGCGCAATGCGGTCGACCATGGCCGAGGGGAATGCGACGTTGGCCGCGATCCAATCGGCCAGCCCATTGCCGCGCGGTTCGGCAAAGCTGCGCACGACGTTGCCGAGGATGACGCCATTGGCCGGAATGTTGTCGCAGGACAGCAGCGTCAGCGGCCGCCCATGCGTGGCCCGGCGCTGCTCCAGCGCCCGCACCAACAGGCCGGGCACGCTGCGCGGCGTCTCGGGGTTGGCGAGGTCATGGACGATATCAGGGTGGCCGAGGTCGAGTTCGCCGCTGGACGGGATGTGGCAATAGCCTTTTTCGGTCACCGTCATCGTCACCAGCTCGATATCGGGTGAGATCAGCACGCCGAGCGCCGGTGCCGCACTCTCCTGGCTGTCGACCACCCGGACGATGCTGCCGATGACGCGCGCCTCGATGTGGCTGTTCTCGCGGATCAGCCTTGTGTAGAGCCCGCCCTGCCGTCCCAGCGTGTCGGCAAGGCTGGGCGGACGGATGTTGATGCCGACGATGCCCCAGCGGTCGAAGCGCAGCGAGATGAGATCGTCGGTGTATTCGGCCTGATGGCAGCGATGGAAAGCGCCGACGCCGAGATGCGCCATGCCGGGCGCCAGGAGCATACGGTCATAGGACGGTGTCTGGACCGAGGCCGGCAAGCGGTCGAGCAGCGCCGGCCCAAGCGTTTCGGTGGAGGCGCTCACCGGTTCGCCCCGATCACCGCCTGCTCCTGGTCGATGACCGCGCCGGTCATCGGGCCGGCGGCGTCGGACAGCAGGAAGACGGCGAGGCTGGCGATGTCGTCCGGCGTCAGCAACCGGCCGAAAGGCTGCGCGGCATTGGCCTTCTCAAGCCAGCCAGGGCCGTTGCCCAAAGTCTCCGCCTGCATGATGCGTTCGGCCGGCGTGTCCGTCCAACCGACATTGATGCCGTTGACGCGGATGCGGTCGAAACGGTGGGCGTTGGCGGCGTTCCTGGTCAGCGTCGCCAGCGCGCCCTTGGTGGCGGAATAGACGGCAAGCTCCGGCGAGCCGCAATGGGCATTGATCGACAGGATGTTGAGAATGGCGCCACCTTGGCCGCGCTGCTTCATGTCGGCAATCGCCGCCTGCATCAGGAAGAACGGCGCGCGCGCATTGACGGCAAACAGCGCCGCCCAATCGTCGAGGCTGGCGTCGAGGAAAGAGGCGCGATCGGTCAGGCCGGCGGCGTTGACCAGCGCATCGATGCGGCCGAAGCGCTCGATGCAGGCCTGCGCCAGAAGGGTGGGGGCGTCAGCATCGGCAAGGTCGGCGGCGACGAAGATGGTCGGCGTGCCCAATTGCGAAAGCTCGGCCGCCACGGCCTCGCCACGCGCCCTCTCGCGCCCGGTGACCAGCAGCCCGGCGGCACCGGAACGCGCCAGCGTCTCGGCAATGGCGCGGCCAATGCCTTGCGTCGACCCGGTGACCAGAGCCACCTTGCCGTCAAGCCGGATCTCCATTCCTCCTCCCGGGAATAAAGTTTCTATTTTTTTAAATATGGAACGGCAATTCTGGATAGTCAATTGTGCCAGCGGCGGCTCATTCGCCGCGCCGCGCCGCCACCCCATGGACCAGCGCCATGCCGACAGCGAGTGACGCCGCCAGCGAGCGGAAGCCGGCAAAGTCGGATTCCACCACTTCCAGCCAAGCGTCCGAGAGCCGAACCAGCGGGCTGAAAGTGCTGTCGGTGACGGTGACGATGCGGGCCTTGCGCTCATGCGCCACCGCGACGAGATCGGGCGTGATCGAATTGTAGGGGCTGAAGGAGACCGCAAGCACGGCGTCCCGTGCGCCGATGCAGCCGATCTGGTCGAGTGCGGAGGAGCCGACATTGTCGACCAGCACGTTGCGCACGCCTTGCTGCGACAGTGTCAGGGAGAGATAGGCGGTGACGGGAAAGGCGCGCTTGGAGCCGATGACATAGATCAGCTCGGCGGCCGCCAGCAGCGTTACCATCTTGTCGAAACTCGCGACGTCGAAGCCGGCTTCGATGCGGCCAAGCGAGGCCTGCGATGCCCCGACCATGCCGTGCAGGAAATGCAGATTGGGCTCCGTCTCGGTGCGCGGCTCGCCGCGCCCTTCCGGCCACAATCCCTTGATGTGCTCCTTGAACAGGCCCTGGAAATCGGAAAAGCCGGAATAGCCGAAGATCTGCGCAAAGCGTACCAGCGTCGAGGGCTGCACGCCGGCCTGTGCCGCCACCTGCGCGATGGTGCCGAGCGCGACATCGCTCGGATGCTGCCACAGGAAGATCGCCACCTGGCGCAGCCGCTTGGGGAAATGCACCGTGCCCGACGACAGCACGGCGCGCAGCTCCTCGTAGGTCTGCGGCTGGATGTAGCCGAGCGCCGCCAGAGAGCGCCCGCGCTTGCGCGTCGCCGCCTCGTCGGTGCTCGATCGCGCGGATGCCTTGCTTGCCCCACTCATGATTTCAGGCTAGCGCGGTACGATCGTTTTACAATATGAAAATTGGAAATCGCGTTCGAAAGGGGTGCGGTTTCCCAACGTCGTCACCCTAGGGCGAAGCAGGAGCGAAGCTCCGTCGCGGAGACCCTAGGATCCATGCCGTGACGATGGTCGAGGAATGCAGCGGACGAGAAGGTTCTGCACCGTAGCATCGCTCTGATGTCACGGCATGGATCCTGGGGTCTGCGCTGCGTCGCTGCGCTCCTTGCTACGCCCCAGGATGACGAAGCCACAGGTGGAGGAGTTTGAAATGGTCTACGCAACATCGGACGGATCGGCGGGCAAGCGGCTCAGGGTCGGCATGGTCGGCGGCGGGCGCAATGCCTTTATCGGCGCCGTGCATCGGCTCGCCATGCGCCTGGACGACCAGATCGTACTGGTCGCCGGCGCGCTGTCGTCGGACCCGGAGAACGCCGCCGCCTCGGCCGCCGAGATCGGCATCGCGCCCGAGCGCAGCTACGCCGACTATCGCGAGATGGCGCAGGCCGAAGCCGCGCGGCCGTATGGTATCGAGGCGGTTGTCATCGTCACGCCCAACCATCTGCACGCGCCGATTGCCACGGCCTTTCTCGAGGCCGGCATCGACGTGATCTGCGACAAGCCGCTGTCGACGACGCTGGCCGACGCTGAGGCGCTGGTGGCGCTGGCGAAGGCGAAGAAGCGCCGCTTTGTCGTCACCCTCAACAACACCGGCTACGCCATGGTCCGCCAGGCGCGCGAGATGGTGGCGGCGGGTGCGCTTGGGCGGATCGTTTCCGTGCACGGCGCCTACATCCAGGACTGGCTGACCAAACCGATCGACGCCGACGGCCAGAAGCAGGCGGAGTGGCGCACCGATCCGGCGCGCGCCGGGCAGTCGGCGGTGCTGGCCGATATCGGCGTGCACGCCTTCAATTTGGCGAGCTATATCTCCGGCTGCGAGGCCGAGGCGGTGTCGGCGGATCTGTTCACCGCCGTGCCGGGACGTCGGCTCGACGACAATGCACATGTGCTGCTGCGCTGGACCGGCGGCGCGCGCGGCACGATCCTGGCCAGCCAGACCTCGCCCGGCCACTACAATGATCTCTCCGTGCGCATCTATGGCGACAAAGCCGGGCTCGAATGGTCGGGCGGGCGGCCGGAGGAACTGCGCTTCTCCATCCATGGCGAGGAAACCCGCACTTTGGTGCGCGGCGGCCATGGCTCGACGGCGGAAAGCCAACGCGTGTCGCGCATGCCGGCGGCGCATCCGGAAGGCTATATCGAGGCCTTCGCCAATTTCTACCGCGACGCCGCCGATATCATTCGCGCGCACCGTTCGGGCGGGACGGTTGATCCGGCGCGCGCGGCACAGGTGCCCGATGTCGTCGATGGCGCGCGCGGGGTGAAGTTTGTGGCGGCGGCGGTGGAGTCGAATGCTGCGGGTGGGGCTTGGACGGCGGCAAGGTTCGGGTGAGGCGAGCTATCCCTTGATCGCCGAGCCGACGATGGAATCGACGAAGAAGCGCTGCAGGAAGACGAACAGGATGAGCGGCGGCAGCACGGCCAGCGTCGCGCCGGCCATCACCAGGCCGGTGTTGACCGCACCTCTGTTGTAGCTGAGCAGGCGGCTCAGGCTGATGACGATCGGATAGGCGTCGGCATTGCCCTGCAGCACGGTCAGCGGCCACAGATAGCTGTTCCAGTGGTAGACGAAGGCGAAGAGGGCCAGAGCCGCGATTGCGGGGGCGATGCTGGGCGCGACGATCTTGTAGAGGATCAAGAACTCCGAGGCGCCGTCCATGCGCGCGGCGTCGATGAGCTCGTCGGGAACGCCGGAGATGAACTGGCGCATCAGGAAGATGCCGAAAGCATTGGCGAGATTGGGCACGATGATGCCGGCGAGGCTGGCGTTGAGGCCGATCGAGCCGACCAGGCGATAGAGCGGGATCAGCGTCACGATCGGCGGCAGGAACATGGTGGCGATCAGCACAGAAAACAGCAGCGACTTGGCGGGGAATTGGTATTTGGCGAAGGCGTAGCCGGCCATCATGCTGGTCAGCAGAATGCCGGCGGTGGTGATCGAGGCGATGACCAGGGAATTCCACATCGAGCGGCCGACATTGACCACGCCCGACACCTTCTCATAGGCGTCGAAGCTCGGCGTAAGGGGGATCCACACCGGCGGCACCTGCATGCTCTCGGCCGGCGTCTTGAGGCTCGACAGCACCATCCATACCAGCGGGAAGGCCGAGGCGACGGCGACCAGCAGCATCAGCGTCGCCAGCAGCGCCTTGCGGCCCGACGGGCGCCGGCGCGACAGCCGGCTCGACGATCCCGCGCTCATTCGTCGTTCTTCCGGTTGGCGAAGGCAAACAGCGCGCAGACGACGACAATCAGCGAAAGCATCAGCATCACCGCCATGGCCGAACCCAGTCCACCCTGCGCACGCTCGATGCCGACGCGGCGGATGTGGTAGGTCAGCACATTGGTCGAGCCGACCGGCCCGCCCTGCGTGATCAGGGCAACCGGCTCGAACACCTGCACGGCGTTAATGATGGCGATGACGGCGCTGAACAGAAGCGTGCGCCGTATCAGCGGCAGGGTGATGAAGCGGAACTGCTCGAAACGGTTGGCGCCGTCGAGCTTTGCTGCTTCATACAGGCTGCCGGGGATTTGCGTCAGTCCGGCGATCGCCAGCACGGTGAAATAGCCGACCTGCTGCCAGACATTGAGGAAGACGATCGAGATCAGCGCCGAGCGCGGCGACGACAGGAAAGGCTGCGGGCCGATGCCGATAAGGCCGAGCATCTGGTTGAGAGGGCCTTCGCTCGGCGAATAGAGTTTCGACCACACCAGCGCGACAGCGATCATCGGCACCATGTAGGTGGCAAACAGCACCGTGCGCAGCGCCGTGCCGCCGGCGACGTCGCGCTGGTAAACCATCAGGCCGAAGGCCACCGACAGAGGCAGGATGAGGACGACGGAGAGCGCGGTGTAGACGGCTGTGTTGGCGAGCGCGGCCTTGAAATCGCGGCCGACCGAGGAGACCCCAAAAATCTCGCGGAAATTGTCGACGCCGACGAAGCCGGCGCTGGAAAACGGTGTCTGCGTCGACCAGTCCTGGAACGACAGCCAGACGGTGAGCAGCATTGGCAACAGGACGAAGATGCCGATCAGCGTCACGGCGGGCGCCAGCATGATGCCCGCCGAGGCACGGTACCTCTGAATCATTATTTGGCGGCGCGCTCCAGGATCGAAATGGCGTCGGCCTGCGCCGTCGCCTGCGCATCCTTGGCCGAGACCTGGCCATACTGCAACGCCTCGAGCGTCTGCTGCAGCGATTCCGAGAATTCCTGGCCGCCCGGCACCACCGGGAACGGCTTGGCGTCGGTGAGCACGCTGACATAGCCGGAGAGGAATTCCGAGCCGAGCTTGTCCTTGTGCGCCTCGATGTCGGAGAGGCGTGAGGGCAGGATGCCCATCGACATGAGGATATCCGACATCGCGGAAGCGCCGTTCTTGCCGGACTTTGGATTGTTCAGCCAGGCGAGGAAGTCCCACGCCGCCTTCTGCTCGGCGGCACCTGCATTGGCGTTGACCACGGTCATCCAGGAGTAGGAGATCGAATGCGGCTTGTCGCCGCTCGGGCCGACGGGAATCGGCGCCGTTGCAATGTCGGCGAATCTGTCGCCCATGCCGGCCTTCAGTGCGCTCTCCCACCAATTGGCCATGATGATCATGCCGGTCTTGCCGGAGACGAAATTGTCGAGGAAGGGGCCGGTGGTGTTGGCGTCGGCGGTCGCCATCGAAGGCACGCTGGCGCCCGACTTGATCAGGTCTTCATAGAGCTGGAAAGTCTCCGCGGCCTGCGGGTTGTCGAGCACCGGCTTGCCGTTCTTGACCAGGTCGCCGCCATTGGAGACCAGCAGCGAGGCGAAGGGGTGGACGACGCCGGCGGCCCATGAATTGATCATGCCGAAGCCTTGCTGTCCCGCATCCTTGTTGGTCAGCTTCTTGGCCGCATCCTTGAATTCGGCCCAGGTCTTGGGTGGCGCCGCGATGCCGGCCTGCTTGAACAGCGCCTTGTTGTAGTTCAGCGCATAGACGTCGATTTCGTTGGGGATGCCATAAAGCGTGCCGCCGACAGAGGCGGCGCTGGTGATGCCCGCCGGCCAGGCGGCCATGACCTCGCTGGCCACCGCATCGGGAGCGGGCGCGACCAGCTTGTCGCGCGCCAGTTCCGGCAACCAGAGATCGTAGATGCCGCCGATGGTTGGGCCGTCCGCGCCGCCGCCTTGCGAGCGCAGCGTGGTCAGGAGGTCGCCGAAGGGGACGGCGCGCACGGTGACGCTGACATCCGGATTGGTCTTGGCATAATCCTTGGCCGCCGCTTCCAGCAGCGCCACCGTCTCCGGCGACCAGTGGGTG
Source organism: Mesorhizobium sp. C372A (assembly GCF_030323245.1). NCBI lineage: Bacteria > Pseudomonadati > Pseudomonadota > Alphaproteobacteria > Hyphomicrobiales > Phyllobacteriaceae > Mesorhizobium > Mesorhizobium sp. C372A. The sequence continues at coordinate 2,675,347 of NZ_CP100475.1, forward strand.
AGATAGGAGATGTTGACCGATTGCGCCCAGGCCGTGGCGGGCAGGATGGCGAGGCCTGCGGCCAGTGCCAGTTTCGACGTCCAGGCAAACGACATTCCTCATCCTCCCTATCGGTTCACATGAGGTTATGACAAGTCAGCGCGGCGACGCAAGGGCTTGCTGGCGAAAAAGTCTCACATGGTACGGTCACAGATCTCTTTGCGGCGCTGGAATGTGGATATTTATCGTTAGCAAACAAACGGATGCAGGTACTGCAATGTCGTGAGGGGGCCAACGCCGCCATTCCTGAGGCGCAGCAGACCTCTTGCGAATACCGCTATGTCGTTATAATGACTTTTGCCGAACCAATGACTTCTCACGGCACGGGAACGCCGCGGGACGCCAAGGACAGAGAACAATGGGAGACTGGCAATGAGCATGCTTTCACTTGACCGGCGCGCAGCACTTGGCCTGATCGGCGGCCTTGCCGCCGCCTGCGCCGGCGTCTTCGCCTCATTGCCGGCGCGAGCCGCCGACAGCACGGTGACGCTGTGGAGCTGGCGCACCGAGGACGAGGCAGCGATGCGCCGCATCTTCGATGCCTTCGAGGCGAAGAACCCAGGCATCAAGGTCGCCATCCAGTTCACGCCCGATGCCGATTACCAGAACCGGCTGAGCACGGCGCTGCGGGGCGGCCGCGGGCCCGACATCGCGCAGCTCAAGGCCTATGGCGAATTGCAGCCCTTCGTCGAGGCCGGCTATCTCGACGCGCTGGACGACAGCGTGCCGGAGCTGAAGAACATGGAGGACGCGGCGCTTGGCGGCGCGCGCGGCCGCAGCGACGGCAAGCTCTATGGCGTGCCCTACTCGGTGCCGATGATGGGCGTCTTCTACAACCAGGATATTTTCACCGCCCAGGGCATCGAGATCCCCAAGACCTACAAGGATTTCACCGCTGTCTGCGAGAAGCTGAAGGCGGCCGGCATCACGCCGATCGCCACCGGCGGCGCCAACGGCTCGGCCTGGGAGCTGGAGATCGCCGTCGGCGTGGTCGGCCCGACCGTCTATGGTCCTGATTTCTACGACGAGATGATGAGCGGCAAGGCGACCTTCGAGGATCCGCGCTATGTGGCGGCGCTGAAGCGCTTCGCCGAGCTGAAGCCGTATTTCCCCGACGGCTTCGCCGGCATCGACTACACCACCGCCACGCAGCAGTTCATCGGCGGCAAGGCGGCGATGTTCCTCGGCGGTTCGTTCGAGAACGGCAGCTTCAAGGCGCAGAACCCGAAGCTGAAATTCTCGATCTTCCCGTTCCCCGCCGACGATGCCGGTGCAAAACTCTACACCTCGGCCTTCTCCGACGGCTCCTATGGCCTGGTCTCTGAGAGCCAAAACAAGGAGGCCGCGACCAAGGTGCTGGGCTTCATGGCTTCGGCAGAGTTCGCGCAGATGTTCGCCGACGAGCTCGGCTGGCCGCCGGCCCGCACGGATGTGACGGTGAAGGATCCAGTGCTGGCCGCGATGATGGAGATGGCGAAGAATTCGACGCCCTATCTGACGCTGGTCGGCTTCCGCTGGCAGTCGCCGACGGCGTCTTCGGTGCTGCAGTCGGAGATCATCGACATGGTCGAAGGCAACATCGCGCCGGAGAAGCTGGCGGCCGACATGCAGGCCGCAGTCGCCACCTGGTTCAAGCCGAAGCAGTAGGCGCGGCCGGTCGCAAAAGCGGCCGGCCTCTCACGGACCAGAAAAGCGCATGAGCACCCTTCGCCGCACCAGCAGCCTTCGCCGCACGCAGCAGCGCATGGCCGTGCTGTTCATCCTGCCGGCGCTGGCGGTCTATGCGCTGTTCGTCCTCTATCCCCTGGGGATGTCGCTGTGGGGCAGCTTCTTCGTCTGGAAGGGGCTGCGCATGGTCGAGTTCGCCGGCCTGTCGAATTTCTCAAGGCTGTTCGCTTTCCCGAGCGGCGCGCGGATCTACGGCGCGCTGTGGCACAACACCGCCTGGTTCTTCGGCATCATGGTCTTCCAAAATGGCCTCGGCCTGTTGTTTGCCTGGCTGCTGTTCCTGCGCGACAAGGGTGCGGCCTTCTTCCAGTCGGTGTTCTTCTTTCCGGCGGTGCTGAGCCCGGTCATCGTCGGCGCGCTGTGGCGGTTGCTTTTGGCACCGGGCGGCGTCGTCGAATGGGCGCTGAACGGGCTTGGCCTGCACCAGGGCAGCCTGACCGTGCTCGGCAACAGCCACACCGCGCTCGCCATGCTGATCGCCGTCGATGCCTGGAACTGGATGGGCCTGCCGGTGCTGATCTACACGGCAGGTCTGCGGCAGATTTCCGGCCAGATTTTCGAGGCGGCAAAACTTGACGGCGCCGGCAATGCGCGCATGCTGTTCTCGATCGCGCTGCCGCTGCTGATGCCGGCGCTGGGCACGCTGACGACTTTGTCGTTCATCAACACCTTCAACCAGTTCGACATCGTCTATGTCATGCAGGGCGTGCAGGGCAATCCGAGCTATTCGACCGACACGCTGGTGACGTACTTCTACCGGCTGGGCTTCGGCGCGGAAGGTGCTGTCGGCATCACCGATATCGGTCTGGCTTTGGCGCTCGGCACCGTGCTGTTCTTGATCCTCAGCATCGGCACGCTCATGATGCTGCGCTTCTTCGACCGCCGCACGGTGCAGCCATGAGCGCGCTGGCGATTTCGCAAAGGCCGGCCATCTCTCGGCAACTGGCGCGGCTGCCCGGCTGGACGGTGCTGATTGTATGGACGGCGGCTGTGCTGTTGCCGCTCTACATCCTTGTCGTCTCCTGTTTCAAGACCACGGCCGAGATCTACGACAACAGGCTCGGCCTGCCGCAAAGCTTTGCCTTCGACAATTTCATCAACGCCTGGACGCGCGCCGATCTCGGCCAGAATTTCATCAACAGCCTGATCGTCACGGGCGGCGCCGTCATACTCACCATCGTCGTCTCGGCGATGGCCGCCTATCCGCTCAGCCGCTACAAGCTTGGCTGGAATGCCATCATGCTCGGCCTGTTCCTGTCCGGCATCATGCTGCCGATCCGGCTCGCCTCGGTCGAACTGTTCACGCTGATGCGCAATCTCGGCCTGCTGGATTCGCTGACCGGGCTGATCCTGGTCTATTCGGCGATCCGCATTCCCTTCGCCGTCTTCATCTTCGCCAATTTCATGCGCGTCTTGCCCTCCGAGTTGGACGAGGCGGCGCGCATGGACGGCGCCGGCGAGGTGCGCATCCTGTTCCAGATCATCCTGCCGATGGTCAAGCCGGCGGTGTCGATCGTGGCAATCTTCACCGCGATCGCGGTGTGGAACGATTTCTTCTTCCCGCTGATCTTCATCTTCGACGACCGCTACAAGACGGTGCCGCTGGCGATCAGCGTCTTCGTCGGCCAGTTCCGCACCGACTGGGGTCTGGTGTTCGCCTCGCTGGCGATATCCATGGCGCCCATCCTGATCATGTATTGTCTGCTGGCGCGCCAGATTCGCGAAGGCGTCGGTACCGGAGGGGGCACGAAATGATCGAAGACAGGATTTATGCGGCGAAATCGATCCTGGTGGTCGGCGCGCACGCCTTCGATGCCGAGGTGATGGCCGGGCCGCTGGCGGCCGCTGCCGTCAAGCGCGGCGCCACGGTGACCTTCCTGCATCTGACCATGGGTGAGCAGGGCCATCCATACCTGGTTCCCGCGCATTATTGCGTGCAGAAGGAAGAGGAAGCGGGCAGCGCGGCGGAGCGGCTCGGCGTCGCCATGCGTAGCTTTGGCCTGCGCGACGGCTTCCTGCCCACAGACGATCAGACGGCGCTCGAAGTGGGCGACATCATTCGCGAGCTGAAACCCGAGATCGTCATCACCCATTGGCACGGCAGCTGGCACAAGGACCATCGCGCCGCCGCGCATTTGACGAAGACCGGTATCTTCTTCGCCGGACTGCCGACCGTTGCCAGCGACCATCCGGCGCACACGCCGCAACTGCTGCTGTTCGGCGAGAACTGGGAGGACGATGACGGCTTCCGGCCCGAGCATCTCGTCGATGTCAGCGACGGGTTCGAGGCCTGGCGCGACGCGGTCATGGAGTATGAGCTGGCGCGCGGCCTGAGCAGCTTCCCCTATGTCGACTATTACAGTTCGCTCTACCGGCTGCGCGGCTGCCTGCGTGGCACGCGCCATGCGCAAGCCTTCACGACGGCGTCGCATTCGTGGAATGCCGGCAGCGGCCTGTTCTCGCTCCCCTTCGGCAAAGGGTCCGGTCGATGACGCGGGTACTCGCCATCGATCTCGGCGGCACCAATCTGCGCGCCGCCATCTCCACCGGCGACATCGGCGCGCTGGAGACGCTGGGCAGCGAGCCGGCGCCGGCCACGCTGGATGCGTTCATTGTGCGTATCAACGCGCTGTGCGCGGAGGCCGGGTCGGTCGAAGCGTTTGGCATCGCGGTGCCGGGACTGGTCGAGGGCCCGGTCTGCCGCTGGATTCCGAACCTGGCTTTCCTCGACGGCGTCGACATCCAGACGCTGTTTCCCAAACTGCGCGTAGCGCTCGGCAATGACGCACAGATCGCGCTGCTGGCCGAGGCCGTCGAAGGCAGTGCGAAGAACATGTCGGATGCGATCCTGCTCGCCATCGGCACCGGCATCGGTTCGGCGGTGCTGGCCAATGGCCGTATCGTTGCCGGCGCGCATGGCGGCGCCTGCTCGTTCGGCTGGGCCTGCGCCGACGTCAGGGATCATGGCGAGGAGCGCAGCGGCTGGCTGGAGCGTGTCGCTTCCGGTCGCGCGCTCGATGGCCTTGCCGGCCAGATCGGGCTCGCCGACGGCCGCCAGTTGATCGCGGCTGCCCAGGCCGGCGAACTCGCCGCACTCACCTTGCTGGAACTGCCGGCGCGCCAGCTCGGCACCGCGCTTGCCGGCGCCGTCGCGCTGCTCGATCCGCAGGCGGTGCTGATTTCGGGTGGTTTGGCGGAGGCGCTGGATGTGATCCGGCCGCCGCTGCTTGCGGCGCTGCGGCGTCAACTGCCGCCGCATCTGCGCGGCATCGAAATCAAGCCTGGAAAGTTTGGTCCCCGCGCCGGTCTTGTCGGCGCGGCGCTGGCCGGCGCTGTGGGGCAAGGGTGGAGGCAGGTGCGATGAGCGAAGCGAGCTTTCAGCAACCGGACCGCAGGCGGCCGGAGCCGCTCTGGTATCAGGTCGAGGAGGCGATCCGTGCCATCGTCAAGGGCGGCGAATGGGCAACGGGCGACCAGATCCCGGCGGAGGACAGGCTGTGCGCCTTGTTTGGCGTCAGCCGCATCACACTGCGCCACGCGCTGCGCAATCTCGAGGAGGCAGGGTTGCTCAGGCGCGAACATGGCCGCGGCACGTTCGTGCGCTCGACCACGCTGGTCGCCGGCACGCGTGAGCTGACCAGCTTTACCCAGGAGATGGGCCATATGGGCGTGGTCGCGGGCTCGCGTCTGCTCGACTGCAGCCTGACCACCGCCAACGCGGCGGCTGCCGGCGCGCTGGAGATCGAAGAGGGCGATCCGGTGGTGCGCATTCGCAGGCTGCGGCTCGGCAACAACGAGCCGATCGGCATCCAGACGGCGCAGCTGTCGGCGGTGCGCGTGCCGGGCTTCCTCGATGCCGGCCTGCTGCAGGGCTCGCTCTACGAGGCGCTGGAGCGCCATTACGGGATCGTGCCGGTGGCCGCGCGGGAGAACTACCGGGTCGGCGCGGTCGGCGCGGCGGACGCCGAACTGCTCGACCTCGCCGTCGGCAGCCCGGCCTTCGTCGTCGAACGCATCACCACCGACGAGCGCGGCCCGTTCGAATTCACCGTCTCGATCATGCGCGGCGACCGCTACGAAATCCGCTCGACGCTGCGCGCCGGACGCGTGCCGCTGAACCCGAGAAGCTGATCCATTCCAGACCGACACAGCAAACAGGAGTATCCACGTGTCCGATCTCTACATCCACCGTCTCGCCGCCCTCATCGACCAGGCTGCGAAAGCCAATGAAGAGGCCTTTGGCCAGGCCGCCAGCCGCTTTGCCGACTCGCTCGAGGGCGGCGGGCTGGTGCATCTCTATGGCTCCGGCCATTCGGTGCTGCCGGTGCAGGAAGTGTTTCCGCGCTATGGCAGCTATGTCGGATTCAACCCCCTGACCGACCCGCGCGTGATGTGGCACAATGTGCTCGGCGCCGGCGGCGTGCGCGAGCTTTTGTGGCTGGAGCGAACTGAAAAATACGCCGAAAAATTCCTCGACCACCAGCCGCTCAACAAGGGCGATTCGATCATCATCTTCGGCCATAGCGGCCGCAACTCGTCGGGCATCGACACCGCGCTCTACGCCAGGAAGCGCGGCATCTTCGTCGTCGCTGTCACCAGCAAGAACAATCTGGACAAACCGGCGACGCACTCGTCCGGCAAGCGGCTGGCGGATGCCGCCGACCTCGTCATCGACACCTGTTCGCCGATCGAGGACGCCATCGTGCCGGTCGAGGGCTGGAGCCGGCCGGTGTCGGGCTCATCGACGGTGCTTGCCATGATCCTGGCGCATGAGCTGATCGCGCGCACGGCCGAGCAGCTCGCCAAGCGCGGCATCGAACTGCCGGTCTTCGCCTCGCCGACGATTGCCGGCGTCACGCTGCACGACACCGACGTCATCTACGGCGTCTACCGCGAGCGCATGCTGGAGGCGCAGCAGAAGCACCTGCCGACCTTCCAGGCAACGATGCGCGGAGAGTGAAAAAAGGGAGGCCCGGCACATGCCGGGCCTCCGACGTCTCGTTCCGCAATTCCTATCCTCTCAACGCCGCTTCGGGCGCCCGGCAGGCGATTTGTTGCCGCGCGGGCCGCTCTGAACCGGCGTGTTGCCCTGGTTTTCCTCCGACAGCTTGCGCCAGCGGGCAAGGCGCTCAGGGTCGAGCGTACCCGCCTTCAACGCAGCCTGCACCGCGCAGCCCGGTTCGTGGACATGGGTGCAGTCGCGGAACTTGCACAGCGGTGCGAGCTCGGTGATTTCGGCAAACAGCGTGTCGATGCCGGATGCGACGTCGCTGACATGCAGCGTGCGCATGCCCGGCGTGTCGATTACCCAGCCGCCACCGGCGATGGGGTGCAGCGACCGCGCCGTGGTGGTGTGGCGACCCTTGGCATCGTGCTCGCGAATGCCCGCAGTCTGTTGCGGCGATTGCTGCGCCGCTCCGGCCAGCGTGTTGACCAGCGTCGATTTGCCGACGCCGGAGGAGCCGACCAGCGCCACCGTCTGCCCTGCGCCACACCAGGGAGCAAGCGCCGCTGCGGCATCGGCGACGCGCGGGTTCAGCGTCACTACGGGCAAACCACGCTGAAGGGCGGTAGCCTGGCTTTGGTATCTCTCGGCATCGTCAGCGGTGTCGGCCTTGGTCAGCAGGATCACCGGCGTCGTTCCGGCCTCGTTGGCCAGCGCGAGATAGCGCTCGAGCCGGGCGATGTTGAAATCGGCATTGCAGGACGTCACGATGAACAGCGTGTCGACATTGGCCGCGGCCAGCTGCGGGATCCTGCCGCCCTGGGTACGGCGCTCCAGCACCGTCTTGCGGGTCAGCCGGCGGAGCAGCAGATGTGTATGCTGCTCGACCAGCACCCAGTCGCCGACGGCGTAGTCGCCGGTGTTGGCATTGGCCGGCAGCGTCAGATCCACTGGCCCTGCCCGGGACAGGCCGGCCAGGCGGTCGCGGTGCACCGAGGCGATGCGCGTCGGCACGAGGTCTGCCTCATCGGCTTCAAGCTGGTCGCCGAAGAAATCCGTCCAGCCCAGGCTTGCGAGGGAGGCCGTCACGGCTTTGACCAGGGGGACGGCGTCACAGACATCGGAGAGTATCCTTTGGCAAAATGGGCGCGGACCCTCGGGGCGGTTGTTCAAGCCGTGTATGGGCGGCATGGCGGCATTTGGCAAGCCGAACCGCGCCGATGGCCGAGCCGTTTCGCGCACCACGTTGGAACGCATCGCGGCGGTGGTTCGCTGATGCGCTTACGCGTCGTTACTCTCAATGTCTGCAACACGGAAGGCGAACCGGAGCGCCTGGCGGCCATCAACCGGGAGCTGAAGCGGCTCGACCCCGATCTGTCGCTCTCCAGGACGTCGTCCAGACAGCCGATGTGAAATCCCTCGATACGCTGCCGATGGTCTTGATTTGCATGCCACGCATCAGGCCTCGTCGTCGACCTCGAAGTTGGCAGGGACGGCTGAGGATGGCAGGTCGAGAAGCCTGCCAAAAGGGGGAGGGGGATGGCCGGTACCGCAGGGGGCGGGGGGTTGGGATGGGGTTGCCTGAAGCACCGGCCAAAGCGGGACAAGTCCCACGCCCACAAGCTAGCAGAGCTTGGATCGGTTCATATGGTGTGATCGCGGAACTGGCGCAAAAGCGCTTTCGCATCGCCACGCAGGCGTCGGCAACGAGCCCGCAACCGGGGGTTTCCGGTCGGTTGGTGGGTTGCGCAAGCGCCGGTTGAAGGCGCTGCGGGAGGCTGTCGTTTTTAGTGGGGTTCGAGTGCTATGCGCTCAGCGACAGGTGCTCAAGGCAGGGCAATCGCATGGCGCCACCACATGCGATTGTCCTGCTAACGCCACCGGCAGCATCCGCCCCGCAATCAGATCCGCCGCCTTCTCGGCGATCATGACCACTGCCGCATTGGTGTTGGACGACACGATGCTCGGCATGACCGAGCTGTCGCAGACACGCAGGCCTTGCAGACCGCGCACGCGCAGCTCGGGATCGACGACGCTGCCGGCATCGCCGCCCATCCGGCAGGTGCCGACTGGGTGATAGGCGCTGCGGCCATGTTCTCGGGCGAAGGCTTCGAGTGCTGAGCGCCCCTGCATCGCCTTGCCGGGCAGATGCTCGCGGCTGATGTATCTGGCGAAGGCTGGCTGCGACAGGATTTCGCGGCTGATCTCGATGCCGTCGATGGCGCGTTCGAGATCATAGCGCTCGGCGAACGGGTTGGGGTCGATGATGGGCGCATCGCGCAGGTCCGCGGACTTGAGCGTGACGCTGCCGCGCGAACGCGGGCGCACATGGTAGGAGTTCAGCGTGCAGCCATTGCCGCCGGGAACCGAGCCGATGCCTTCCTCAACGCCGGCGCCGGGCAGGAAATGGAACTGGATGTCCGGCGTCTTCTCCGCGCGGTCGCCCCACCAGAAGCCGCCGGCCTCGACGATGTTGGAGGCCACCGGTCCTTTGCCGAACAGCGCATATTCGAGACCGGCAACCGCCTGCCAGCGTTTCTTCTTGTAACGGTCGATGCCATGCGGGCCGTTGAGTTCGGCGACGACGTCGACGTCCATGTGATCGTGCAAATTCTGGCCGACGTTTTTGGAATCGTGGATCACCTTGATGCCGTGCTCGCCGAGATGCGCGGCCGGGCCGATGCCGGACAGCATCAGCAATTTCGGCGAGCCGATGGCGCCGGCGGTGACGATGACTTCGCGCTCGGCGCGGAGCAGTTCGGTGCGGCCGTTGACGATGATCTCGACACCGATGGCGCGGCCGTTCTCGACCACGATGCGGCTGACGGAGGCGTCGGTGCGTAGCGTCAGATTCTTGCGGCCGAGCGCCGGCTTCAGATAGGCGACCGCCGTGCTCGAGCGTTTCCCCCGACGCGTCGTCGTCTGGTAGAAGCCGGCGCCCGCCTGCTCACCGGCGTTGAAGTCGGCGCGGAAAGGAAGGCCCGCCTGCTGCGCCGCCTTGACGAAGATGCGGGTCAGCGGATGCGGCGCACCGCTGGAGACGCCGAGCGGGCCGTCAATGCCGTGCTGCGCATCGGCAAACGTGTCGTTGCCCTCGGAGCGGACGAAGTAGGGCAGCACGTCGGCATAGCTCCATCCGGCACAGCCAGCGTCGGTCGCCCAGCCATCGTAGTCCTGCGGGCAACCACGGGTGAACACCTGGGCGTTGATCGAGGAGCCGCCGCCGAGCACACGCGCCTGCGGATAGACCATGGTGCGGCCGTCGATCTCCTTGCCGGGCGCGGTGTCATAGCCCCAGATCAGCGGCCCCGACGTCATCTTGAAGAAGCCGACCGGCAGATGGATGTAGCGATCGGTGTCGGGCGGACCGGCCTCGAGCAGCATGACGGACACGTCCGGGTCCTCGCTCAGCCGGGCGGCCAGAATGCAGCCAGCCGAACCGCCGCCGACAATGATGTAATCCGTCATTTCCACTCCCGGGTTCTCTTTGTTGGAACATGATCTCCGGACAAAACGGTTTCTCGATTTGTCCGAGAAAACCGGTTCCCCCTTCTAGGGATCATGCTCCGGCGGGCGATGAAAATCACCGCCCCTTCCTCTTGCGCGCGACGATCTCAAGTCGCTTGTGCCACGTCAAGAGAAAGGGTATGGTTATCGTGTTGAAGGGTTGTCGTACAAGTGGAGGAGCTTGACGATCCTCACCAGGAGGTCCCGGCCGCGCTCCCTGCGCAAGATGCCGGGCGGAACAGAATTCAATCGGGAGGTTTCGAGGTATGAACGACACGAAGAATTTTGCGGTCAACCGGCGCACGCTGATGATGGGCGCCACCGCCGGCGTGGCGGCACTCGCCATGCCGAGCGTGCTGCGCGCGCAAGACAAGCCGACACTGGTGACGTCGATCCGCTCGCTGTCCAACCCCTATCACGCGGTGTGGAAGACCGGCGCCGAAGCGTATGCCAAATGGGCCGGGCTGGAGCACGTCACGCTGGTTTCGGAAGGCAACAGCGAGAAGGGCATTGCCGACATCAAGGCGATGCTGGCCAAGACCGGCGGCAACATGGTGCTGAATTCCGATCCCAACGACACGCCCGATGCGCGCCCGATCGTCGAGGCCTGCGCCAAGGCCGGCGCCTATGTGGTGACGCAGTGGAACAAGCCTGGGGATCTGCACCCGAAGGATTTCAACCCGAACTATGTCTCGCATATCGAGTTCGACGGCATCGACAGCGGCAAGACCATCGCCGAGATCCTGTTCAAGACCATTGGCGGCAAGGGCGGCATCGTAGCGCTCGGCGGCCTGATCTCGACCACGGCGGCGATCGAGCGCAAGAAGGGCCTCGACGCAGCCCTTGCCGCCAACCCGGACATCAAGCTGCTCGACTTCCAGGTCGCCAACTGGAAGTCGACCGAAGCCTTCGACCTGATGGGCAATCTGCTCACCCGCTTCGGCGACGACATCAAGGGCATCTGGGCGGCCAATGACGATATGGGCTCGGGCGCTCTGGAAGCGCTGCGTGCCGAAAATCTCGCCGGCAAGGTGCCGATCGTCGGGGTCGACGGCATCAAGACGGCGGTCGATGCGGTGCGCACCGGCGAGTTCGCCTGCACCGTCACTTCGGATCCGTTCTGGCAGGGCGGCATGGGTCTGGCCATCGGCTACAACGCCAAGATCGGCAAGTTCGACCCGACCAAGGAGCCCCCGGAGCACCGTGAGTTCTACGGCAAGGCGGTGCTGATCTCGCACGACAATGTCGAGGAATATTACAAGACCAATGTCGATGCGAAGCCCGAGATCGACTGGAACGATCTGTGGGGCCGGGTCACCGGAGCAATCCGCACCTGATCCATCGGAGTGGGCTGCAACTCCCTGGCGGCCCGCTTCCTCCCGCAGCCGTCGCGATCCCCTTGTCGCGACGGCTGTCACCAGCAGACGGGAAGCGGTTTCTTGACAATCCATACAGAACCCCTGAAGTCCGTTTCGGACATAGAGCGGACGACGCCCATGGCATCGTTCCCCGGCCGCATCGCCACATTCCTGGGCGGCAGGCGCTGGCGCAGCCTGGCGCCGCTGGCGGTGCTGATTGTACTCTGCGTACTCATCGCCATTGCCAACCCCAATTTCATCGAGCTGCGCAATCTGGTGCGGCTTGCGAATTCCGCCGCCGTGCCGCTGACGCTGGCGATGGGGCTGACCTTCATCATCCTGATGGGCAGCATCGACCTCGCAGTCGAAGGCACGCTTTCGGTGGCGGCAATGGTGCTTGTGCTGCTCGCCGCCAATGACGGCAACGGCAACGACTATGGCTGGTGGGCGGTGCTCGCTGCCATCGCCGCCGGCACCGCCATGGGCTTCGTCAGCGGTCTCATCCAGACCATGCTGCGCATCCCGTCCTTCATGGGCACGCTCGGCATGTGGTTCATCGGCCTCGGCCTGTCGGTCTATATGCTGGGCGGCACGGCCATCAAGCTGAACGACGCCTCGATCCGCGACCTGGCCTTGCACCGTTTCCTCGGCCTGCCGGTGGCGGTCTGGGTCGCGTTCGGCGCCTTCCTGCTCGCCACTGTCATCCAGTATCACACCAAGCTCGGCCGCCACATATTGGCGATCGGCGGTGATGAGGATGTCGCCAAGCTCTCCGGCGTCAATGTCGTGCGCGTGCGCATCACCGCTTTTGCGCTGGCCGGGTTCTTCTTCGGCATTGCCGGCGTGCTGGCCGCGGCACAGCTCGGCCAGTCGCACGCCGTCATCGGCGACGGCAGGCTGTTTGCAGCGGTCACCGCAGTGGTCGTCGGCGGCACCGCTTTGACCGGCGGCGAGGGCGGCGTCGTCAACACGCTGATCGGTGTGCTGATCGTCACCGTGCTTGCCAATGGCATGATCCTGCTCGGCATCTCGCCCTACATCCAGCAGACGGTGCAGGGTCTGATGATCATCGCCGCGGTGGCGCTGTCGCTCGACCGTGTCCGCCTGAAAATCGTCAAGTGAACGCCATGCTGCAGGCGTCCAGCATCATCAAGAATTTCCCCGGCGTGCAGGCGCTGCGCGACGTCTCCATTGAGGTGCGGCCCAATGAAGTTGTCGGGCTGATCGGCGAGAACGGCGCCGGCAAGTCGACGCTGATGCGGGTGCTGGCCGGCGGCTACCGGCCGGATAGCGGCTCGCTGACGCTGGATGGCGAACAGCTGCGCATGCGCAACGCCCGTGATGCGGCCAGGCATGGCATCGGCATGGTGTTCCAGGAGCAGTCGCTGGTGCTGAACCTGACGGTTGCCGAAAACATCTATCTCGGCGAAGAGGACCGCTTCACCCGCTTCGGCCTCGTCAATTGGCGCGCCATGAACGCGGCGGCGCGGCGGCAACTGGCCAAGATCGGCATCGACATCGACGTCACCGCGCGCACCTCCGAACTCACCTTCGCCGCACGCCAGATGGTCGAGCTCGCCAAGGCGCTGACCTTGGAGGAAGTGGTCGAGCGGCAGTTGCTGATCCTGCTCGACGAGCCGACCTCGGTGCTCAACGCCGCTGATATCGAGGTGCTGTTCGCGCGGGTGCGCTCGCTTAAATCCCGCGCCAGTTTTGTGTTCGTCTCGCACCGCCTCGACGAGGTGCTCAACATCTCCGACCGTGTCTACACGATGAAGGACGGCGCGGTCGTCGCCGAGCACCGCGCAGCTGAAGTCACCGCGCCGGAGCTGCACGAGATCATGGTCGGGCGCGGCCTGCAGGCCGAATATTACCGCGAGGCTCGCCAGCTGGCGCCGCGCGATATCGTGATGGTCGAGGCCAAGGGGCTTGGCGCCAACGGTTACTATCACGGCGTCGATCTCTCGATCCGGGCCGGCGAGATTGTCGGCATTGCCGGCGTTGTCGGCTCCGGCCGCGAGGAGGTGACGCGCACCGTTGGCGGCTTCGTCCAGCATGATGCCGGCGAGATGAAAATCGCCGGCGATGCCGTGCGCTTCTCCTCGCCGGAACCGGCGGTGCGCAAGGGCATCGGCTATGTCCCGCGCGAGCGCCGGCTCGAAGGGCTGGTGATGTTCCTGTCGATCGCGGAGAACATTTCGCTGGCCGATCTCTCCAGCGTCATGCGCCATGGCGCCATCGACTATGGCAAGGAGCGCCGGCTTGCCGCCGACTGGATCAAGCGGCTGCGCATCAAGGCGCCCGGTCCCGATGCCGCCTGCCGCAAGCTCAGCGGCGGCAACCAGCAGAAGGTGGTGCTGGCGCGCTGGATGACGGCGGGCTCGCGCATCCTGGTGCTCGACCATCCCACACGCGGGCTCGATGTCGGCGCCAAGGAAGAGGTCTACGAATTGGTGCGCGATCTCTCCGCGCAAGGCGTGGCGATTCTTTTGATTTCCGACACGCTGGAGGAAACGATCGGCCTGTCGCACCAGGTGCTGGTGATGCGCGACGGTGCAATCACCGCGCGCTTCGATGCCAGTCCGGGCAACAAGCCGAACCAGGTCGATCTTCTCAGGGCAATGGTGTGAGCCGATGAATGAAGCGTTCTCCATCAGGCGGGTTTTCGAAGGCAAGTGGACGCAAGGCGCCATTCCGCTGGTGCTGCTTGTCGGCCTGCTTTTGATCATCGAGATCGCCGCGCCCGGCTTCCTGACCGGCGAGACCGTGGCGCTTTTGTTTGCCAACACTGCCGTGCTGTTCATCCTGGCGACCGGCGTCACCTTCGCCATCCTGCTTGGCGGCATTGATTTGTCGATCCAGGCGGTGGCATCGCTGGCCAGCGTCATCCTGGCGCAATTGCTGCCTTCGCTCGGCCTTGCCGCCTTTCCGGTGGCGATCCTGTCGGGGCTCGCCTTCGGCGTGTTGAGCGGCGTCGTTCACGTCAAGTTACGCGTGCCGTCCTTCGTCGCGACGCTCGCCACCGGCGGCGTGGTCACCGGCCTGGCGCTCTGGGTCTCCAATGGCCGCGCCATCACCATCGAGGAGGCTGGTCGCGAAAACACCGCCTGGATCAACGCCACTGTCGCCGGCATTCCCGTGGTGGTGCTGATTTCGACGGTGATCGGCATCGCCGCCTTTCTGGCGCTGCGCTACACACGCTTCGGCCGCCAGGCGATTGCGGTCGGCGCCGGCGAGCCGGCGGCGTGGGCGGCGGGCATCAATGTCGACCGCACCAAGATCATCGCCTTTGCCGCGTCGGGTATGCTCGCGGCCATCGCCGGCGTCGTGCTGGCAGCCAGGCTGTCGAGCGGCTCGCCGGTGCTGGCCAACCAGCTGCTGCTGCCGGCCATCGCCGCCGTCATTGTCGGCGGCACGGCGATCACCGGCGGGCTCGGCGGCGTTGCCCGCACGGCGGTCGGCGCGCTGATCATCTCGATCGTGCGCATCGGCATGACCTTTGTCGGCGTCAATATCTTCCTGGAAAACATGGTGTTCGGCGCGGTGCTGATCGCTGCCGTCGCCATTACCATCGACCGCAGCAAGATCGCGGTCATCAAGTGATCCCGCCTCCCAGGCAAGCGCGGACAGGACGGGACCGCATCGGCGCGAGGCCGATGCGGTCCGGCCCGATCGGATCACATCGTGTCGAGGCCGATCAGCTCGATCTTGTAGCCGTCGGGGTCTTCGACGAAAGCGATGTGGGTGGTGCCGTGCTGCATCGGGCCGGGCTTGCGCGGGATCTTGGCGCCGCGCTTTTCCAGTTCGGCGCAGACGGCGTAGATGTCGTTGACGCCGAGCGCCAGATGGCCGAAGCCGGTGCCGATCTCGTAGGGTTCCTCGCGGCCCCAGTTCAGCGTCAGCTCGACGACGGCTTCCTTGTCCTCGGGGCCATAGCCGACAAAGGCGTTGGTGAACTTGCCGCCGGGGTAGTCGTCGCGGCGAAGCAGGGTCATGCCGAGCACCTCGGTGTAGAAGGCGATCGACTTGTCGAGGTCGAGCACCCTGATCATGGTGTGCATATAGCGAAAGCCCGGGGCGTCGCTCATTGGGGAAGTCCTCCGAATTCTGTGATTTGCGAGTCTGATCATCCACATCGAACGCTTGGCGGCAAGATGGCCTCGCTTGATGTTCTCAATCAGGGTTGTATGATAACACGACAACGCCGGTATTTGTCCAGCCGTTTTGCCGAGGGGCCCAGAGCCAATCCATGAATGCCGTGCCGCCACCCTCCGCATCGCAGATCGCAGCCCTGGCCGGCCTGCTGCCGAATGGCGGGCTGCTGACCGAGGAAGTGGATCTGGCGCGCTACAGCCGAGATTGGTCGGGAGATCATTTCGGCCGGCCGCTGGCCGTGGCGCGGCCCTCTTCGGTGGAGGAAATGTCGGCGCTGATGCGGTTCTGCCATGCCGAGCGCATTCCGGTGGTGCCGCAAGGCGGCCTGACCGGGCTCGTCGGCGCCGCAGTGGCGGCGGATGGCGGCGAGATCGTCATCTCGCTGGAGCGCATGAACAAGATTCGCTCGATCAGCCCGATCGACTTCGCCATGGTGGTCGAGGCCGGCTGCATCCTCGAGGATGCCAAGCGCGAGGCTGAAGCGAGCGACTGCCTGCTGCCGATCACCTTCGGCGCGCAGGGCAGCTGCCGCATCGGCGGCAATGTCGCCACCAATGCCGGCGGCTTCAACGTGCTGCGCTACGGCATGACGCGGGACCTGGTGCTTGGCCTCGAAGTGGTGCTGGCCGACGGCCGCATCTGGAACGGGCTGAAAGTGCTGCGCAAGGACAATCGCGGCTATGATCTGAAGCAGATCTTCATCGGCTCGGAGGGCACGCTGGGCATCGTCACCGCGGCGGCGCTGAAACTATTCCCCAAGCCGACGCAGATCGAAACCGCGCTGGTTGGCCTGCGCTCCGTCGAGGATGCGATGGCGCTCTATGCCCGCGCCCGGCGCGATTGTAGCGACCTGCTCACCGCCTTCGAACTGATCCTGCGCGTCGGCATCCAGATCACCATGCGCGAGGGCAAGGATTTTCCCGATCCGCTCAGCCAGCCTTACCCGGCCTATGTGCTGATCGAGGTGTCCTCCGGCGGGCTGATCGACCTCTCCAATATGCTGCTGGGGTTTCTCGGCAGCGTCGAGGACATCGTCGAGGACGGCGTCATCGCTTCGACCAGGGCTCAAGGTGAGCGGTTGTGGCTCTACCGCGAGATCATGGTCGAGCGGCAGGGCAGGGGCGGCCGCTATTTGCGCACCGATGTCTCGGTGCCGATCTCGCGGCTTGCCGATTTCGTCACCGATGCGCTGGCCGCCTTGGAGAAGGCGCGGCCTGATGCGCTGGCCGTCACCTACGGCCATGTCGGCGACGGCAACATCCACCTCAACGTCGTGCCGCCGGAAGGCATGGGCATCGAGGCGATGGAACATCTGTTCGAGCAGGCGGAAGCCGAGATCTTCACCGTCGTCGATCGCTATGGCGGCTCGATCAGCGCCGAGCACGGCATCGGCCGGGTCAAGCAGAAGGCGTTCCTCGAACGCATCGATCCGGTGACGCTCGACCTCGCCGCCGGCATCAAGGACACATTCGACCCGCGCCATATCTTGAGCAACGGCCGCATTCTGGCGCCGGCCGCCGCCGTCGACTATAGGTGAGCGATGACGCTGAAACTCGACAAGGTCAATCGCGGCCCACACCTCTCCACTCTGGTGGCCAGTTCCATCTCGCGCGAGATCGCGCAAGGGCGCCTGAAGCCGGGTGACCAACTGCCGGCCGAACAGGCGCTGGCGACCACATTCGGCGTCAGCCGCAACGTCGTGCGCGAGGCGATCGCGCGGCTGCGCTCGGAAGGCCGCATCTGGTCGCAGCAGGGGCGCGGCGCCTTC
Organism: Mesorhizobium sp. C372A; assembly: GCF_030323245.1. NCBI lineage: Bacteria > Pseudomonadati > Pseudomonadota > Alphaproteobacteria > Hyphomicrobiales > Phyllobacteriaceae > Mesorhizobium > Mesorhizobium sp. C372A. The sequence goes on from NZ_CP100475.1 coordinate 2,692,847, forward strand.
GTGGTCGAGAGCAACAACCCGACGGTGCTGACCATCGACCATGAGACGCTGCAGCGCGCCGACTCGTTTCGCAATTTGTTCGAACTGCGTGGCATCCTCGAAGTGCAGGCGGCGGCCCTTGCCGCAAAACGGCGCAGCGACGCCGATCTCAAAGCCATGGGCGATGCGCTGTCCGGCATGCGCGCCGCCCCCTATGGCAGCGTCGCCTGGCTGCGCAGCGACCTCGAATTCCACCGCACCGTCGCCGAGGCGACGCGCAATTCCTACATGGGCCAATTCCTGGTCTTCGTGTCCGAGCGGGTGCGCGAAAGCATTCTCGCCGCCGGCAACCAGCAAAAGTCGGACGACATGGCCCGCATCACGCTCGGCGAACATGAGCGCATCCTGAGAGCGATCCGTGCCGGCGACGCCGAAGGGGCGCAAGCCGCGATGCGCGACCATCTGGCGGGCGCGGCGCTGCGGGTGGGGTTGCATGAGGGGGAAGCTGCGGAGGCAGTGCCGGGGCCCGAGACAGCGTCTCCGGTGCGGCATTCGAGATTGCGGAAGGCTGTGCGCGGGCAGGCTTAGGGATAGCTTGCCTTGTCCGCGCGCTGGGCCAATCGCCTATGGCAGCGCTGACCCCACTCCTTCTCGGCTTCGCCGAGCCACCTTGCCGGGGCGAGCCACGGGTCTCGCCCGTCCTTCGGACCCCCCATTTCATGGGGATGAGGAAATGCCAATCTCCGAGATCGCAGCCCTTCAAAAGCTTGGGTTTCCTCTCCCCCACGAATGTGGGGGTAGAGGTGGCTCGGCGAAGCCGAGACGGAGTGGGGGAGCGCCATATCAGATTTCACTCGGTCGTCGGCTCAACCAGCTCAGGGCCGGAGATAGGCCGCCACCCACCGCGCTATTTCAGCGGCAAAAACAGCTCAAGCACCACCTCGCGCACCGGTCCGTTCGACGAAAAGTGTCGCTGGCAATAGATCGGAAAGTCGCGCGCCTCCTCGCCGCTGGCCGGAAGCCATTCGCGGTAGAGGTAGAGCGCTGCGGGCTCGAGATTGTTGGTGTTGCCGGGATAGCGCAGCACCGCGCAGCGTCCGCCGGGGATCACGCCGGCCTTCATCTGCGCGTCCTCGATCGGCCCGCCTTCTACCGGCAGGTCGGTTCCGGCACAAATGTCCATGCTGTAATCGGCCGGGTTCGCCGGCTCCCTTTCGGAACGGAAGATGTTGAAGGTCGGGCTTGTCTCGGGCGACAGGCCGGCGACCTTGCGCCAGGCGATGAAGCGCTGGATGGTGTCCTGGAGCGTCGCCCGGTCGCCGCGATGCTCCATGATCGCCACCGGCGTCGGCGGCACATCGCGGGTCATGACGTCGGCGGGTTCGAAGATTATCTGCATGAGCGTGGTCCTTGCTTTGTCGAGCGGCCCGAAGGCCATGAGCCACGCCCCCCAGTCGGGGGACTTCCGGAACGACGAAGGCGATTGTCCGAACCGTTGCCGAAAGGCGCGGGCGAAGGCATCCGGTGCGTCGTAACCGGCATCCATCGCTATGTCGGTGACGCTTTGGGCGTCGCTCTCGGCAAGCCTGTAAGAAGCGCGCTTCAGGCGGGCGAGCTGGACATAGCGATGCACGGACAGCCCGAGGGTTGATGTGAACTGCCGGTGGAAATGGAATTTCGAGAACGCCGCGACGCCGCTTAGCGCCTCCAGGCCCAGATCGTCGTCCAGATGCTGGTCTATGTGGTCCAGCACCCTCTGCATCCGGGCTTGGTAGTTTTCAAGTGGCGTCATCAAACGTCTCGTCCTGCGTGGCGACACCAGATAGGCGGTTCCGGACATGTCGCGCTCGACCGATCTTGCGGTTTGACATGGAGGGATCGGTGCTGGGCGCGGGCAATTCATGACTGTGGAAGGTTTCTCCGCAAGGAGGTTTCGGGATAGCGGTTTCGGCCCGCGCCCTCCAATCGCGCCCATAGCACATGTCAGCGCTGGCCTCCTCTCCGTCTCGGTTTCGCCGAGCCACCTCTCCCCACTATGAGGGCGAGGAATCGCTATCGCAGAGGTCGCGGCCTGGAAAAAATTCGGTAATAGGTAGCAGCTACACCTGAGATTCCCGCGCTGCGCTGGGCATGTTACGGGCATTGTGCTACGGTTCGAATGTCGGAGGCAGCATGACCCAGTTGATACTTACGGGAACGATCGGCGGGCTTCTTGGCACCGGGCTGGCTCTAATCGGTGTTCGGCAGGTGAGGATTCTCGACTGTGTGGTCGCGTTCGGCATGTTGCTTCTGGGGCTGACGTGGTTTGTGGGCTAGCGCAATGCGCTTGTTAGCTCGACGGCTTCTCACGCAGTTGCACCGGTCCTGTCCCGTTCCGTTGGATGAACTCAGCCTTCTTGTCACAATCGCTTTCAACAGCGGTTCGTGGACCTCACGAAGCGCGGTAGTGCTCACTCGGGTACGCTAGGAACGGACCGACGATGCTCTTGTGCATCACCTCCGCTGCCGCCAGAAAGCGCCCATTTGGGGAGCGCCGTACGAGGTTTTACCCCGCCGGCTCCACCAGCGACACCCCGTTCAACCCCGCCACAATATCCGACAGCGCCGGCACGAACTTCTCGCCATGACCTGTCGTGACGGCAGTGGCAAAGCCGTTGCGCACCGCGGCGCCGATCGGGTTGGCGATGCCGGCGGCCTGGGCGAAGGAGGCGAGGTAGGTCATGTCCTTCAGCGCATTGGCGATGGCGAAGCGTTGGGCGTTTTCGTTGCGGTTGAGGACGAAGTCGAAGAAGGCCTGGTAGAAGCCGCAATCCATGCGGCTGCCGGAGATGACACTGTTGAAGACCTGCGGCGTCAGCCCGGCCTTGGCGCCGAGGCTCAGCGCTTCCGAATAGATCGCGGAATAGCCCATCGAAACGAAATTGTTAAGCAGCTTCATGGTGTGGCCGCTGCCGGTCGGGCCGGTGTGGACGACACGCGCGGCGAAGGCTTCGAGCACCGGCCGCGCTCGGGCGACGATCTCGGCCGTACCGCCGACCATGACGTCGAGCTTGCCCTCGGTGGCTTCCTTGGGCGTGCGCGCCAGCGGCGCGTCGATCAGCGTCATGCCCTGCTCCGCGAGGTCGGCGGCAAGCGCTGTCGTCGATGACGGGTTGGAGGTCGAGCAGTCGATGATCAGCAGCGGCGTCTTGGCCGAGGCCAGTCCGTCCGGGCCCTTGACCAGTGCCTCGACCTCGCGCGAGCCGGTGACGCACAGGATGACGATGTCGCAGGCAGCGGCGAGGTCGCGCGGGCTGGCCGCTTCAGTGGCACCGGCCGCAATCAGCCGGTCGGCTGCGGTGCGGCTGCGGTGGACATGCACCGTCAGCGGCCAGCCTTTGCGCAGCAGATTGTCGGCCATGCCGGCGCCCATGCTGCCCAGGCCGATGAAGCCGATGCGTTCTTTCATGCAATCCTCCCATGGCTCGTGCCAGCGGGCCGAACTTTCGTCACCTTGCGGCGGGCACCCGTCGATGCAATTCTTTGAACAAGAATCGAACCGGAGTCGCGCTGATGGCGGAGCCCATGACTTTCGACGCCATACCGCAGGCGCCCAACCTGCGGACGGGTCTGGTCAACACGCTGATCGCGCAGATCGAATCCGGTGACCTTGCGCCGGGGCAGCGGCTGCCGACCGAGCAGGAGATTGTTGCTGCCACAGGCGTCAGCCGCACCGTGGTGCGCGAGGCGCTGGCGGCGCTGCGTGCGCGCGGGCTGATCACCACGCGCCAGGGGCTCGGCGCCTTCGTCGCCAAGGATCCGCCGCCGAAGACGTTTTCCGTGCTGCCCGACGATCTCGAATCGATCGACGAGGTGCTGCGCGTGCTCGAACTGCGCATGGGCATCGAGGTGGAAGCGACCGGCCTTGCGGCCCAACGGCGCAGCGAGGCGGCGCTTCAACAGATGAGCGCGCGGCTCGACGCGCTGGACGCGGCGGTGCGCGCCGGCGGCTCCGGCTCGGAAGAGGATTTTGGTTTCCACCGCGCCATTCTGGCGGCGACGCAGAACCCGAATTTCACCCGGTTGTTCGACACGTTCGGCAGCGCCATGGTACCGCGCCATTGGACGCGGCTCGACCGCATGACCGAGGATGAGCGGGAAAAATATCTCGACCGCATGCAGCGCGAGCATCGCGCCATTCTCGGGGCCATCGAAGCCAGGGACGTCAACGCCGCGCGCCGCGCCATGCGCAGCCATCTGACCAAAAGCTATGCCCGCTTCGAGGATCTGCGCGACAAGGCTGTTCACGATTAGGGAGCCAACCACTGTTGACGGACTGCTCATCCGGCGACCCCGCCGAGATAAAGTTGGCGCATCAGCGACATGTTCCTCCCGACTCGAAATCGTTGCCTTCTTACCAGGTTGTCATACAACCCTGTAATCTGGTAAATCCAACGAAGAGGGATGTCAATCGCGTTGCCATGCGATATGAGGCTCCCCGAAAAAGCGGAATCATGCAGCCGGCATTGCCGGCGAAGCCGCAGTCAGGAACAGCGAGATGCAGTCACGGAAATTTGGTCGTACCGGCAGATCAGTCAGCGAGATCGGCTTCGGCGCGTGGGCGATCGGCGCCGCCTGGGGCGAGGTCAATGATGACGATGCGGTCGCAGCCTGCATGCCGCGCTCGATGCCGGCGTCAGCTTCCTCGACACCGCCGACGTCTATGGCGACGGCCGTTCGGAAAAGCTGATCGCGCGGGTGATGAAGGAACGCGGCGGCGCGCGCCCGTTCATCGCCACCAAGGCCGGACGGCGGCTGCCGAAGCAGACGGTCGAGGGCTACAGCGTCGAGAACCTTACCGGCTGGATCGACCGCAGCCTGAAATACCTCGAGACCGACACGCTCGACCTGCTGCAGCTGCATTGCCCGCCGACCGATCTCTATTACCACCCGGAAGTGTTCGAGCGTCTCGACAAGCTCACCGAGCAGGGCAAGATCCGCAATTACGGGGTCAGCGTCGAGCGCGTCGAAGAGGCGCTGAAGGCGATGCAATATCCCGGCGTCGTCAGCGTGCAGATCATCTTCAACGCCTTCCGCCAGCGCCCGACCGAGCTGTTCTTCGACCAGGCGAAAAAGAACGATGTCGCCGTCATCGCCCGCGTGCCGCTGGCCAGCGGCCTGCTGTCCGGCAAGTTCAGGGCGGACACCAAGTTCGAGACCACCGACCATCGCCTGTTCAACAGGAATGGCGAAGCCTTCGATGTCGGCGAGACGTTTTCGGGCGTGCCCTATGAGGTCGGGCTGGCGGCGGTCGAGAAGGTGCGGCCGCTGGTGTCAGGCGACACCACCATGGCGAAATTCGCTCTGCGCTGGATCCTGATGTTCGACGCTGTGACGGTTGTCATTCCCGGCGCCCGCAATCCGGCGCAGGCGGTTTCCAATGCGGAAGCGGCGGAGCTTGCGCCGTTTTCCTCCGAGTTGATGGCCAAGGTGAAGGCGGTCTATGATGAGAACATCAAGCCCTACGTGCATCAGCGCTGGTAACCAGCGCCTGCCGGCCTCGACCGGCTGACTGACAAGAGGTCGGCCGGGCGCAAATTGCGCTCATCGTTACAAGCTGTGCAGCGGATCCTGTGATCCACCGGGTCATTTAATCGGTCGCGCCGCTTGTTATTGTGCAGTGCAGCAACGATATTGCTGCGTGTGCGTTGTGTGCACGAGTCTGCCCATTCCGGCGCGCAAGGATAGCGATTTGCGAGACATATCCGATACGATCGCCCGGCTGAGCGCGATGCGCGGCCGGCCAGCCGGTGCAGGGCTGAGCAAGGACGACCACCTGTCCGAGATGACAGGGTTCGGGTCCAATCCCGGCGCCTTGCGCGCGCGGTTTTATCTCCCTGAAAACCTGCCGAAGCAGGCGGCGCTGGTCGTGGTGCTGCATGGCTGTACCCAGACTGCAGCCGCGTACGATCATGGTTCCGGCTGGACCGAGCTCGCCGACGAGCAGGGTTTTGTCGTGCTTTTCCCCGAGCAGCAGCGCGCCAACAACGCCAATCTTTGCTTCAACTGGTTCGTGCCGGGCGATGTAAGCCGCGACAGCGGCGAGGCACTGTCCATCCGCCAGATGATCGAGGCGGCGGTGGTCACCCACGGTCTCGACCGCAAGCGGATATTCGTCACCGGTCTTTCCGCCGGCGGCGCCATGGCGGCGGTGATGCTGGCGACCTACCCGGACGTGTTTGCCGGTGGCGCGATCATTGCCGGGCTTGCCTATGGCAGCGCCTCGACCATCCCCGAAGCCTTCGACCGCATGCGTGGCCATGGCGGACCGTCCAGAAGCGACCTGCAGCGTCTGTTGCGGGAAGCTTCGCCGCACAAGGGGCCGTGGCCGAGGATTTCGGTCTGGCAGGGCTCGGCCGATACGACCGTGGTGCCTTCCAATGCCGACGCGGTGCTGGCGCAATGGCAGGGCGTGCACGGCCTCGCTCAAGCGCCGACACGCACGGAAAAGGTCGACGGTCAGGGCCGAAAAGTCTGGTGCGATGGCAAAGGCCGCGACGTGGTCGAGGCATACAGCATTGCCGGCATGGGCCATGGCACGCCATTGCAGGCGAGCGGCGACAATGCTCTCGGCAAAGCAGGGCCGTTCATGCTGGATGTCGGGATTTCCTCGACGCGCCACATCGCCCGTTTCTGGGGGCTGACGAAGCCAGACGTACGACGCGCGGCGAAAGCCGAGGCCGCTTCAGGCACTGCATTGCAGCCTTTCTCGCCGAAGGAAAAACCGCGAGCTGTCCGTGTCGATCCGGCCCCGGAGCCTGTCAATCCGCCAAGCGGTCCGGCGGGCGGGATTACCAAGGTCATCGAGGACGCGCTCAGGGCAGCGGGATTGATGCGCTGAGGCTGAGGCTCGCCCCGCACACGCCCAAAATACAAGGGCAAGCGCCAGCATCATTATCGCAGCAGGCCTTCGTCCTCGAACGCATCCCAGCCCTTCAATCCGGGCGCCGGGCCGTCCGTGTTCCGGGCCTTCCTCGCAGTGCGAGCCCGGCCGGTGCCCTTTCCCGCGCGCGTCAGCGCGGCCTTGCCCGCACCGCGCCGCCTGTTCTCGGCGACCGCCTGGACATCCTGCTCGCTCCAGACGGTTGCCAGATCGCGGTCCAGGACGTCCTCGATGTGGCGCGGGTCGAAAACGTGGAAGGTGACAGACTTTGATCGCCCACGCATCTTGACGGTGCGTGTGCCGGTGCTTTGCAGCCGACCGTCCTTGAGCCATTTGTGGCGCTCGCGCGAAGAGATCGTAAGGATATCCTCGACCTCGCGTGGAAGCACAGGCAGCGCTTCCACTCCCTCCAGTGTTTTGGAGATATTGGCAGAGGCGGCCTTGAACGCTTCCGCTTCGGATCTCGACATTCGCAATGCGATGCGGCCCGTCTCGGCCTTGACGTGCTTCCTGACTGCCCATGGCAGTCGGGCTCTGACTTCACGTTCGATCCCCTTGGAGCGCACGGCGGACCCGAGTGTCGCTGACGGCGACAACGGCCATTCGGCAATCAGTTGCGGGGACGGGCACATGTTTTCCTGGGCTGGTTTCGTTGGTTCGATGCTAACACGGCAAGAGCCGGTCAAGCCAAGGCAACAGCGAAAAGGGGCAGGTCCGAATAGAACCCGCCCCTTATGGCCGAATCTGAACGTCGCTTGCAGTGCGCCGACAGCACCTTCGGCCCCGCCGCCGTACGGCGACGGGGCTCGATGATCAGAGTGGGCTGGCGTTGCGCGTTCTGTCGCGCTCGGCCTCGATGTCGGTGTAGGGGTCGGCATTGGCATCGAAGCCGGTCCAGCCACCGGCTTCATAGGCGCGTCGGCGGTCTTGCAGATCGACCGAGTTGGACTCGCCAAGAATACGCTCGGCCTCGTCGGCGAGTTCGTCACTGACCCTGGCGGTCACCATCGTGCCACCGCGGCGAACGCCCTCCGCATAGACATGCGCATCCCTTTCGGGGACGCCTGACTCGGTCAGCGCCCCGACGATGCCGCCGGCAGCGCCCCCGACGACCGCGCCGCCAACGGCGCCGACCGCGGTGGCGGCCAGCCATCCTGCGGCCACGACCGGACCGACGCCCGGAATGGCCATGATGCCGAGCCCTGTCAGAAGCCCGCCGGCGCCGCCAATGACGGCTCCGAGACCGGCGCCGCCGGCTGCATCCTCGGCGGCGTTGGAGGTGTCGCCATCGTCGTACCAGTCGTCCGAATTGTTGGCGACGATGCTGATGTCGGCCTGCGGCACGCCGATTGCCTCCAGTTCGCCGACGGCATCGGAGGCATCATCGTAGTTGTCGAAAAGTCCGGTTACGGTTTTCATGGTCTTGATCTCCTCGATCTGGTTCAGAGGTTCAGTTGGCGCCGGCAACGACGTTGCCCTGATAATCGAGCGCCACGGTCGTGGTCTTGCCATCCTTGGTGGCCTGACCGCGCCAGATGCCCTGGTCGTCTTTGGTCAGCTTGGACACGCCGGAGAAGCCGGCATCCTGAATGCGGCTCTTCGCCTGATCCTCGGTGAAGCTGTTGGCACCCGGGACCGGGGCGGCCGAATTGGTGGTGTCGGTCGTGCTCACGGCCGGGGTGGTGGAGCTGGTGGTCGACGATGCATTGTCGGCGGAAGCGATCTTCTCGACCATTTCCTGATGCATTTTGAGCGTCGGCAAGGTCTCGGAGGCGAAGGTCTTCAGCTGCGCGTTGTCGCCGTCCTTGGCGTAGCTCTCGAACAGCGTGACCGCCTCCGAATGCGCATCGCGCTGCATCTGGACATAGGGCTTGTCGACGGCATCGTTGGCATTCTGCAGAGCCTCCAGATCGGCCTTGTGCTTGGCGTCCAGCTCCGTCGGCACTTTCAGCTTCTGTTCGCCGGCGATGGTCGCAAGCTTGGCGTTGGCGGCGCCGTGATCGTCGATCATCTTCTTGGCGAAATCCTTGACGCCTTGATCCTGGGCCTTGCCTTCTGCGATCTTGCTGGAGTCCACTTCGAACAGGCCGCCGATGGCAGCCTTGTCGACAAAGTCCTGAGCACTGTCGGCGGCGAAGGCGGGCAGGGCGAAGACCATGGCTGTGGCGGTGGCCAGCGAAGCTAGAAGAACACGTGTTTTCATGGACAGAAATCCTCGTTGGGGCACACATCGTGCTGTGAGCCTAACCAGTGCGGCCAAGCTTTGTTCCGCCGCCCAAGCGTTATAACCGGGAGGGTCGATGCCGCGATGATGGCCCCTCATCCTCGGCTTTTTGCGCCTTTGCCATGCCGACGCTGAGGACGGCGACCCGCTCGATGGGCGCCTTGCAAGTCGATCAAAAAGGGAAACGAGGCCCTTCGCCGCCGGCAAGTGAACACCGCCCGCGGTGAACTATCGAGGTTCAGCGATCGTTGCGTTCGAGGCGGCGCGCAACCTCTGTCTGGGCGACCTGCAGCAGCGTGTCTATTTCGAACATCGCCGCCGCATGGCCGCCGTCGCGAATGACACGGCGGGCGCGGTGGAGCAGATCGGAGACCGTCCGCAGCGTTTCAGCATGGCTCGATCGATTCGACAAATGCGTGCCCTCCATCAGCCACAACCGTTGGATCGGGAGAGTGTTCCCAAAGTTGGCGGCCGGCCGGGTGAATGACTGTGAGCGCAGGCGGCGGAACCATCCTTGTCCGTTGGCCGTTCCCCCTGCCTCAACGAGAGGAACAGCCATGGCCGAGAACGACACCCCGAAGGACACCCCGAAGGATACCGCGAAGGAAACCCCGAAGGACACCCCGAAGATTTCCGCCCGAGAGGCCCAGGAGGCCCTGGAGAAGCAGGTCGCATCGCTGAGGCGCGAGATCAGCAAGATCAACCGGACGCTTGCCGAGCGTGCAGAAGATGCCGTCGGCGAAGCCGGCGGCTGGTACGGCAGCGCGACCGAGCGCGCGGCACGGGCAACGCAGCAGCTGAGATCGCAGGCGCAGACGGTGTCCGAAGCCGTCCAGCAAAATCCCGGCACCATCAGCAGCGCTTTCGTGCTTGGCGGCATTGCCGGGTTATTGATCGGCATGCTGCTCGGGCAAAGCCAGGAACGCGACCGAAGCTGGTTCTAGTGGCGTATCTTATGACTATTGCGCCCGCCGGCTTTGCTGGCGGGCTTTGTATTTATGGACGCCAGATCAGTATCGCTTGAGTGAAAAACTCCCGCTCGGAAATTCGGTGTTGACAGCTGTCCTACTAGTAGGTAGGTAAACGCCATGAGCAACCTTGTGGCGACCTCCGATCAGATTCTGGCGTCCGCGCGAAACTTCATCGTGGCCGGCGGCTACAACGGATTCAGTTATGCCGATATCGCCGGCGAGGTGGGGATCCGCAAGGCGAGCATCCACCATCATTTCCCCAGCAAGGTCGACCTTGTCCGCACGCTTGTGGCGCGCCATCGCGAGCGTACCGAGGCCGGCATGGCAGATCTGGAAAGTAAACTCTCGGACCCGCTTGCACTGCTTCAAACCTATGCCGACTACTGGGCAAAATGCATTGAAGATGCGAGCGTCCCGTTTTGCGTCTGCGCGCTGCTTGCCAGCGAACTCCCTGCGCTCCCGGCTGAAATTGCCGTCGAAGTGCGGGCTTACTTCAGGTTTCTGTCGTCCTGGTTGACCAGGGTCATGGAGCACGGCGCCGAGCAGGGGATTCTCGGATTTGCAGGCTCGGCGGAGCTGGAGGCCGAGACCTTCATGGCGACCGTTCATGGCGCCATGCTGTCCGCGCGCGCCTATGGCAACCCCGCCATGTTCGGCACCATTCTGACGCCAACCGTGCAGCGTCTGTCTCGGAAGGTTCACTAACAGGAATTTGCGCGACAGGGGCGGCGAGCCCCTTCACCGAATTCCCTCGACGCGTCCATCATGCCTACCTTCTAGTAGGTAAACACAAAAAGGGAAATCCGAAAATGCTTGCCAAGACGAATGAAGCCAACCAATCCTCATGGCTCAAGAGCTACTATTTCATACGCTTTGCCGTGGCGGCCGCCTGGGTGCTGCTGGCCTTTACCGTCGCCAGCACAATGCCGTCCCTGGCAGCCATCATGCTGGTCGCCTATCCCGCCTGGGATGCGCTGGCCAATTTCGTCGACGCCCAGCGCAGCGGTGGGCTAAGCCGCAACAAAACGCAGCTGCTGAACTTCGTCATCAGCATCATCACCACGGCGGCGGTCGCCATTGCTCTGGGCAAAAGCATGAATGCGGTGCTCGCGGTGTTCGGCGTCTGGGCGGTCCTGTCGGGCCTCTTTCAGCTGGCAACCGCGGTCCGGCGCTGGAAGTCCGGCGCGCAGTGGGCAATGGTGCTGAGCGGCGCCCAGTCGGCGCTCGCCGGCATCTTTTTCGTGAAGATGGCGGGCAGCGATGCGACGGTCGGGATCACCGATGTCGCGCCCTATGCCGCGTTCGGCGCCTTCTACTTCCTGGTCTCGGCAGTCTGGCTGACGGTCAGCGACGCGCGGCGCAAGGCGGCTGAGGCCGCCGGCTGAGGGCGTCGCGTTTCGAAAACGGGATTTGTGGTCGCCGCCGCCTGCGCGGCGCCCTCGACAGGTGAGTTGAGTTTCCCTGCCGCGGTCGTATGTTGTTGACCGTAGTGGAGGATCACAAATGCCCATTCGACGCAAAGCCACCGAGGCCGGCGTTTTGCAGCCATCCGAACTCGAGCTGTTGGGCCGTGTATTCGAGCAGCTTAAGCGCGACGGTCAGTCGCCCGAAGCACGCGACGCCATCGCATCCCGGATTATCGCGAACTATATGGCCGGCGTGGTCGACGAAGCCGAGCTCGTCAGTCTTTCGAGGCAACCGCTGGGCCGGTAGCGCGCTTTCCATTCCGGGTTCAGAAGAGTTTCAGGTCGTCAAATCAGAGGGATAAGGCAATGCCGGCTGACCCACCGATAGAGCGACGGTCGCATATCCGTGATCTTGTTCTGAAGGAAGCGACAATCCGCGTTGGCGACGCCAGTATCAATTGTCTGGTTTGTAACCAGCACGCCCACGGTGCGGAGCTGCGGGTGAAGGCCGATATCGCAATCCCCGACCGTTTCGTGCTTCACGTGCCGGTCGATCATACCAGCTATCGCGCCGTGGTGCGGTGGAGACGGAACGAGCGACTTGGGGTGCAGCTTGATTCGGGAAGGCAGGCGTAGAGGGCGATAGCCGGGACGGATGCAGGGTTGATGGGACAAGGCAGGGCTCGTTTGCGGCACGAACGCTTCTTTCTATGCTACTTGCGATTTGCAATCAGTTGCTATAGCGTCTGACTGCTTGCAAATTACAAGCGGTTAATCCGTGAACCGACTATGTGAAGGCGCTGCTTATGGCCAAACTTATCTTGGGAATGAACGTCTCCATCGATGGCTATGTCGATGACCTTGCCGGAAATCTGGTCATGGGCGCACCAAGCCAGAAGCACTTCGAGTACTGGATCGAGACGATTCGCAACCATACCGGCGCTGTGTATGGCCGCCGGATGTACGAGGTCATGCGCTATTGGGACGATGATCACGCGGAATGGGACGCTCCGCTTCGCCAGTTCGCGACACTCTGGCGCAAGCTGCCCAAATGGGTCGTTTCGCGCACACTTTCACGGGTAGGCCCAAACGCCACCCTCATCTCCGGCGATATTGAAGCGCAGATTCGCGAGATCGCGGCCCGCACGGAGGGTACCCTGAGCGTTTCCGGTCCGGAACTGGCCGGCCTTATGACCAGGCTGGGGCTGATCGAGGAGTATCACCTGCACGTGAGGCCGTTCGTGCTCGGCAAAGGCAAGCCTTTCTTCCACGAGGCAAGGCCTGCGCTGCAACTGGTGTCGAGCACATTGATCGATGACGATACGGTTCATATGATCTATGTGCCGCGAGGCTGAACGATAAGGCGCTTCAGCGCCAACATGCGAACCTGGAGAGGGCCTGGTCCCGGCCTTCGCGCCGAGGTCTCACATGTCAGCTTGCGTGCTGGGTACCCAAGCAGCAGAGGGTCTGCTGTCGGCCCAAAATCTGCCGGTCAGCAATGCGCCCTATGCCGGTCAAAGAGGCCTTGCCGCCGTTCCTCCATAAGCAGACATTGCAGACCTACAAGGACATCGCTTTTACGCCCGAAGCGCCGCTTGGGTTGGTCCTTCAGTGACCTGGCGGCCCAAGGGCGTCGTCCTCCACCGCCCGACCTCGTCCGCAACTCATCGTTGCCGCCAGCGGCTCTGCTCCCGGCCTTCCCGATGACCGAGCGGGTAGTGAAACATCATGGTCAAGCCTGAAAAGCAAGGTCCAACCTAGCCGCCTTTCCGGGCCTGCGTCATCATCGTCCAGCAGTTCAGGATCCTGCGTGCGCCAGCCGGGTCCGTCGGGTCGGCCGGCCGCACAGTTTTTTTCATCCCGCTGGAACATTGGCGAAGGAATGCAGTTGGTGTCGCTGCAGATGCCGCCGCGTGGTGCCTGTGGGCGATTGGTGGCAACACCTGATCGGCCGCCGCTCCTTTACGAGGCGGCTTAGCGTGTGAGCCAATCCTGCAGCAAAGGCCTAGGGATTGGAACGGCCAACAGGAGGCAGTCATGAAGCACCAGACACTCGATCAACTCCAGTCAGTCGCGGACATCAGTCCACTATCGCCGGCTCTGCTGGCTACAAGGACGCAACGGATAGAGCGGTGGGCGGAACTGCTCTATCGAAATCCGACGCGCTCCCTTGTGGCTCTCACCGGGACTGAGCATCTGCATCCCTCTGTCCGCGGAGAAGCGCGCGCGGTCGGATCGGCGATCAGTGTCGCCTTTGACGATCCACTGCTGCGTGCATCGGGCATGCAATCGGATACCTACGGGGAAGCCAGACGCTTCTTCGAACTCTCCGATTGGCAGTTGCATGAGATCGTCTGCAGTTGCCACACCGGCGCCACCATGCAGGCTGGCTGGGCCGCCGGACGTGTCCGCAGGGTCCTCAATGGGAGCAAGATATTGGCTTGGCTGAGAAAAGGATTCATGCCGCACTGAGACACAGCGCTTGCGCCTGAAGAAGCATGCAGGCTCCAGCAGAGATTGCGTCGGCTCCGCGAAGGCATGGCTGACCTCAATGGAGTAGGGCGGCCGAGTTGCTTGCGACTTCAGAAATGACGTTCACCATTGCTTAGTGGACCTCGTCAGGGTGATCGGCAATTTCGTGAATAGCGAGTACCAGCGCCAGTTTCGACCAACCGGTCGGCAGCGCCCGCGTGACCAAGCGGGGTTACTTATCCTCGGTGGGTCACATGTGCGCTTCGTCAGCGGTATAGCCTGCCAATCCCTCCACAGCCGTTTTGACGCTGCGAAAAGCTCGAGGCGTGAGGGGGCAATTTGACCCAGGAATCCCGACAACGGACCTTCCGCTTTCGGCCCCGAAATTGAAATTCGAGGCCCGCCCCATCACCCCGGAAAGATCGTAAACCCGCCATCGACGCGGAGCACCTGCCCATTGATAAACCGCGCCCGCGGGCCAGCCAGAAACGCCACCGCCTCGGCGATCTCTTCGGGCTCGGCATAGCGGTTCAGCGATTTCCTGCTCGAGTCCATGCGCTCGGGATCGACCACGCGGGTCGCCTGGAAACGTGCCGTCTTCGTGGCGCCTGGGCTGACCGCATTGATGCGCACGCCGTCGTCGATCAGTTCCTTGGCGAGACAGCGCGTGTAATGCACGACCGCGGCCTTCAAGGTGGAGTAAACGACCTCGGGCGAGCAGCCGAGATGTGCCGCCGCGGAGGCGATGTTGATGACGGAGCCGCCGCCGCGCTGCTTCATCGGCGGCACGAAGGCCTGGCAGACCAGCATCGTGCCGATCAGATTGTTCTCGGTGAGCACGCGGATGTCGTCCAGTTCGATGTCGAGGGCGTTGTTCGGGTTCGGCTTGCCGCCCTTGGCGCCGATGTCGCCGCCAGCGCAATTGACCAGCACATGGACGTCGCCGAGATCGGCCTCGATCCTGCGCTTCATCTCGGCCACCGCCTTCTGGTCGCCAATGTTGCCGGTCACCGACGTGACCTTCGTCCCATGCCGCTTCAGGCGCTCGACCACTTCGCCGAGATTGGCGAACTCGCCGTATTTGGCCGGCGCCGTTTCGTCCATGTCGTGGATCGCGACATTGGCGCCGAGTTCCGCCAGGCGCTCGGCCATCACGCGGCCGAGGCCGCGGCCGGAGCCGGTTACGAAGGCGGTCAATCCATCGAGTTCACGTGCCGTCATCGGATATTCTCCATCAAACCAAATTTGCGCATGTTGGCGGCGCTGCGCCGGATCATGTCGAGCTCATAGGAAACCAGTGAGACGTCGGCTTCGCGCTCCCAAGGCGTGCGGTAGTCGGCATCGTCGGGCAGCCGGTTGCGCTGCGCGGCCGCCAGGCAGGCGGCAAATTCGCGTGCCGTCTTCGGGGGATAGCCGCGCCACCAGTCGTCGCTGAGATAGCGGACATGCCGCGCCTCCAATGCGCCCGGTTCGAGGACGGCGGTCAGGCGATCATGGTGCTGGGCAAGAATTGCAAACAGCTCGGCGAACGGCACAGCACCGTCACCGATAGCGCAGCGGATCAGCCGGTAACCTTCGGTCGTGAACTGCACGCGGTAATCCTTGAGGTGGACATGGCGGACATAGGGGGCGATCACCTTCGTAAAATCGAGCGGCGCTTCGCCGACCGGGAACGTGTTGCCGGTGTCGAAGGTCACGCCCACACTGTCACCACCGAGGGCGCAGAAATCGACGAGTTCCCGGCTGGTAAAGTCCTGGTGGTTTTCGATCGCAAGGACATACCCTTCGGTATTCGCGCGGGGACCCCATTCCACCAATCGCCCCCGAATGATGCCGACGTACTCGCTCCATTTTGCGCCGGCGGCGTTGCGGTCGCCGCAGAGAACCGGCGTCAGCGCCGTCCGGATGATTTTGGCCTTGAGCAGGCGCGCGGCCCGAAACGCATCGTCGAGCGGTTCGCCCACCAGCAGGCCGCCGCTGACGACCGGCGTGATGCCAAGGCCGGCGAGCCGTTCGCGCAGCGCGATCACCGCGTCGTCGGAAAGCTCGCTCAGCCATGGCACCCAGATCTCCAGCACGCGCGCGCCGAGATCGGTCGCGAGCGCGATGAAACCTTCGAGCCCCGCAGGTCTAGGATTGGCGCGTGGCGTGCCGCGGCCCTGGAGGCCGAGATGATAGGTCAGGCCGTAGGGGTTCAGGCCGACCTCGAGCATGAAGCGATCCTTTGAGTCAGGTGTGGTCATCTCAGGCCGGCATCCACGGTGATCGACTGCTTGGTGATCATGCGGCTGTCGTCGGCGGCGAGGAACAGCACCGTGCGCGCGATCTCCTCGCCGAGCAGAACCTTGCGGATCACCTGGCGCTGCACGACCTGGTCGACCGAACCTTGGGTCTTGTACCAAAGCTCCCGCTGCCGGTTGGTGATGACGGCGCCCGGCTCGATGGCGTTGACGCGGATGTTGTCGGGGCCAAACGCCCGCGCCAGCGCGAAGGTCAGCCCGACCACCGCAGCCTTGGCCGCCGCATAGGGCGCCATCTCTGAGGCGCCGAAACGCCAGGCGATCGAGGAAAAATTGACGATCGAACCAAAGCCCACTTCCTTCATGTGCGGATGCACGGCCTGGGCGGCAAAGAAGTGGTGCCTGAGGTTCACATCCTGGGCATGGTCCCATGTCGCCTGGGTCACGTCGGCGACCGGCTGGCGATTGTCATCGGCGGCGTTGTTGACCAGCACTGCGACAGGCCCGAGGCGGTCGCGCACCGTGCCGATCGCGGACTGGAGGGCGGGGATATCGGTCACATCGCAGCGCAGGAACAGGGGCGCGTGCGCTGCCGCGGCGGCGAGTTCCCGCGCGAGCGCCTCGCCGGCCTCCTGCTGCAGATCAAGAAACGCCACTCGTGCGCCATTGGCGGCGAAGGCGCGGACCGTGTCGGCGCCGATGCCCGACGCACCGCCGGTGATCAGCACGACACGCTCGGACAGGCTCGGATAGGTGGCGAAGGACAAGGCGGAACTCTTTTCAGATCAAGCTTCGGTCAGATCGGGTCAGATCAGGCGTTGGGTCGTCGGGTCGAACAGGCACGCCCGCGCCATGTCGATGCCGAGCGTCACCATCTCGCCCACAAGCGGCGTGCCGTCGGGGTCGAAACGGCCGGTGATCTCCTTGCCGCCCAGGCCCAGGACGGCCATGGTCTCCGCGCCTGTCGGCTCGACCAGTTCGACCACGGCATCGATTTGCGCGATGCCCGGCTTGCGGCGCGCAAGATCCGGATCGAAGCGGTAGATGTGCTCCGGCCGGATGCCGAGAATGATTTGTCGCGGCGTGTCGGATGGGAGCGCCTGGGCGATCGGCAGGCTGGCCGTCTTGCCACCGGCGGCCTGCAACACAACAGTGGCGCGACCGCCTTCCTGGCTCAGTTCCGCGGCCAAAAAATTCATCGCCGGCGAGCCCATGAAGCCGGCGACGAACATGTTGGCCGGACGGTTGTAGATCGTGGCCGGATCGTCGAATTGCTGGACCTCGCCCTGGTGCATCACGGCGATGCGCGACGCCAGCGTCATCGCCTCGACCTGGTCGTGGGTGACGTAAACCGTTGTCTTGCCGACGCGGTGATGCAGCTTCTTGATTTCGGTGCGCATGTCGACGCGCAGCTTGGCATCGAGATTGGAGAGCGGCTCGTCGAACAGGAACAGTTTGGGATCGCGAACCAGCGCCCGGCCCATGGCGACGCGCTGGCGCTGGCCGCCCGAGAGCTGTCCGGGCTTGCGGCCAAGCAGCGGTTCGATCTGAAGGAAAGCGGCAACCCGTTTTACAGCCTCGTCCTGCTGCGGCTTCGGCACGCGGCGGCTTTCCATGCCGAAGGTGATGTTCTCGCGCACCGTCATCGTCGGGTAAAGCGCGTAGGACTGGAACACCATGGCGATGTCGCGGTCCTTCGGCGGCACCGAATTGACCAGCCTTCCGTCGATGCGGATCTCGCCGGAGGTAACAGATTCGAGCCCGGCGATCATCGCCAGCAGAGTGGACTTGCCGCAGCCGGACGGTCCGACCAGCGCGATGAACTCGCCGTTCCGCGCTTCGAGATCGATGCCCTTCAGCACCTCGACCGCGCCGAAGTTCTTGCGCAGCGATCGGATGATCAATGTCGACATGCAATGCCCTTCACTTGCTCGCGCCTCATTTGATGGCACCTTGCGTCAGGCCGCGCACAAAATACTTGCCGCCGAAGAGATAGATCAGCAGCGGCGGCAGCGCGCCGATCAGCACGGCGGCGCTCATGACATCGTAGGCGCGCACATTGGTGCCGCTTGCCGTCAGCGCGACGAGCGCTGCCGTGATCGGCTGTTGCTGCCCGGAGGTGAAGACGACGCCGAACAGATATTCGTTCCAGATGCCGGTGAACTGCCAGATCACCGTGACGATCAGGATCGGTGAGGAGAGCGGCAGAATGATCTTGCGGAAGATGCGCCAGAAGCCGGCGCCGTCGATGCGCGCCGCCTTGATCAGGTCGTCGGGGATGCTGACGTAGTAGTTGCGGCAAAACAAAGTGGTGAACGAAATGCCCTGGATAACGTGGATGAGGACGAGCCCGTTGACCGAATTGCTGAGGCCGAGATTGCCGAGGATGAACGCCCACGGCATCAACGAAATCTGGCCCGGAATGAAGACGCCGAGCAGCATGCAGGTGAACAAAGCTTCCGAACCTCTGAAGCGCCATTTCGACAGGATGTAACCGTTCATCGCGCCGACCGCCGTCGAGATGATCGTGGCCGGGATCGTCATCTTCAGGGAGTTGTAGAAGTTGCGCTGCATGCCCTCGCAGGTGCCGCCGATGCAATAGGTGCTCCAGGCCTGGCCCCAGGCATCGAGGCGGAAGCTGCGCGGCAGCGAGATCAACCCGTTGCGCGCGATCTCCTGCTGGTCGCGGAATGAATTCAGCACCACCACCAGCAACGGGACCAGGTAGATCGCCGCGAAGACGACCAGCAGCCCATAGATGGCGAAGCGGGTGAGAAAATGCCGGCGCGACGCGACTGCGGCAGCGCGACGGTCGAGCGACTGGTCCAGGGAGACGTCAGCCATGGCCGGCTTCCTTGCGCCGGCGCCAGACCACCCAGAATGAATAGGGCACCAGCACCACGGCAACAGCGGCAAGCATCATGATGGCGGCGGCCGCACCTTCGCCGATCTGGCCGCGTTGGAACATCAGGTCATAGACGTAGATGGCGGGGAAGGTGGTCGAGATCCCCGGGCCGCCTTTGGTCAGGGCCGCCACGAGGTCGAAGGTCTTGATGGCGAACTGGATCTGGATGACGGCGACCGCCAGGAAGATCGGCGCAATGGTTGGCAGAAGCACCTTGCGATAGATGCGGAACGTCGATGCGCCGTCGATCTGCGCGGCCTTGACGAGGTCCTGATCCACCGAGCGCAGGCCGGCCAGGAACAGCGCCATGGCAAAGCCCGAGGCCTGCCAGACACCGGTGATGATCACCGCGTAGATCGCATAGTGCCGGTCGCTGGCGAGTGCGAAACTGAAGCTCGCCCAGCCGAAACCGCGCACCATGGCCTGGATGCCGTCGGTCGGATTGTAGAGCCAGCTCCAGACCGTGCCGGTGACGATGAAGGAGACGGCCAGCGGATAGAGGAAGATCGTGCGCCAGGCCGCTTCGCCGCGCACGCGCTGGTCGATCAGGATCGCCAGCAGCAGTCCCACCGCCATCGAGCCGACGATGTAGAAAGCGCTGAAGAAAAACAGGTTGTTGTAGGCGATGTTCCAGCGCCGGTTCGCCCACAGCGACGCGTAGTTCTCGAGGCCGACGAAGCCGTAGGTCGGCAGCAGCGAGGAGTTGGACAGCGAGATATAGAGCGTCCAGCCGGTGAACACGAAGACGTAGACGAAGCTCGCCACGAGAGAGGGGCCGAGCACCAGCAAGGGCATCGCGGAGCCCAGCCGCTCGCGCCAGGGGCGGGCGGGCGTCGGAACCGACAGGATCAGGTCGTGATTTGACATTCAGAGTACAGCATTGGCAGAGCACGGGACTGAAAGGGAGGACGGCCGGGCGGATAGGCATCGCGCCCGGCCATTCCCGTCTATTTCTGTGCTTCCGCCGCGTCGGCCATCGCATTGGCGCCATCCTCGGGCGACATGTCCGGCGTCGCCACGAACTCGGTAATGGAGTCCATGATCGCGCCGCGCATCTTCTGCGGGATGGTCATGTTGTGCGCCATCGAGCGGACCAGCGTGCCGTCCTTGATCGAAGCCTGCAGATCCTTCTGCGAGAGCTGCTGGCACGGATTGAAGCCCTTCGACAGATCGATATCCAGGCGTGCGGGGATCGAGCCCTTGGCCTGGTTGAAGACCGTCTGGAAGTCGGGCGACAGGATCAGGCTGGCCAGCAGCTTCTGGCCGTCGATGTAATCCTGGTCCTTCTGCTTGAAGAACACGACCGAGTCCGAGTTGAGGATGAAGCCGGGTTTGCCCCAATCGGTCGGCGCCTGGGCGCAGACATAGTCGGTGCCTTCCTTGAAGCCGGCGGCGGTCAAAAGGCCGATCGTCCAGTCGCCCATGATGTGGAACGCCGCGTCGCCCTTGCCGACCAGCGCCGACATTGAATCCCAGTCGCGGCCGACCATGCCCGGATCCATGTACTTGCTCGTCATCAGGCGCATCTGCGTGAAGGCCTTGACCATCCCCGGGCTGCGCATGGACTCGACATCGCCTTCGACGAAGGCCTTGCGGTAGAGATCGATGTCCTGGCCGTAGAGCACGACCTCGAACACCGTCGAATCCGTCCAGTCGGCGGTCGAATGCGAGATGCAGATCTTGCCTGTGGCGACGATCTTGTCGCAGGCCGCATTGAACTCGGCCCAGGTCTTCGGCATTTCCGCCACGCCGGCGGCCTGCATGACCTTGGGCGAGGCCCAGAGCCAGTTGATGCGGTGGATGTTCATGGGCGCGGCGACCCATTTGCCGGTCGGCTTCATCACTGGAAGCAATTCCGGCGCCACCACTTTCTCCCACCCTTCCGAGGCCGCCAACTCGTCGAGATCGGCGGTCATGCCGGTCTCGTTCCATTCGGCGATCTCAGGGCCCTTGAGCTGCACGGCAGGCGGGGCATTGCCGGCGATCACGTCGGCGCGCAGCTTGGCCAGCGTATTGGCGGTGTGGCCGGCGATCGAGGTCTGTTCCCATTTGCCGCCCTTGGCAGTGAACATCTCGCCGAGCTTGGCGATCGCCTGGGCGTCCGATCCGGTCGCCCACTGGTGCAAAAGGTTCGTCTTGGGTTCGGCGAAGGCTGCCCCGGCGAAAAATGTGCACGCAGCAGCGGCCGCAAGCGCGGTCATGACGGACTTCATCGTTTCACTCCCATATCGTGTTGCACGGTTCGTCTCGACCGCTTATGGCCGCGGTTTGAAGCCGCCGCCGGCGAGATGCGTCAATCTCGAGTTCTTTCCAAGATGACATATTGGAGCTATCAGTCAACGATGTTTATGTTGAGCCATGACAAAACCTTCGCTTAGAACCTGGCTGATCGACAGACCCTCCGCGTCGCCGGAGAGCATGATCGTGCGCTGCCTGAGTGAGCGCGGTGCGCTCTCAGCCTTGCAGATCGCACGCGCCACCGGTCTGGCGCGCTCGACGGTGTCAACCGCGCTTAACGGCTTGAAAAAGTCTGGAATGGTGATCGAAGCCCCGACCAGCCGCGACGGCATCCGAGGCATCGGCAGGCCAGCCGCGGCGGTGACGCTCAATCCGACAGCGGGCACCTGCGTCGGCATTCACCTGGCTCTTCAGCAGATACGGCTCATCGTCGCCGATGTCTCGCATTCCGTCATTGCCGAACAAAATATTCCAATGGCGCTGGACTACCAGCCGCAACAGGCGGCCCAGGCGGTCAAATCGGCGATTGCCCAATCTTACAGGGAAAACGGTCTGCCGGTGGCGGGGCTCCTGGGGGTTGGTGTCTCCGTCTCCGGCCCTGTCAGCCGCGATGGAGTGGTGCTGCGCGCAAGCATGGTTCCAACATGGGCCGGCGTCAACATACGAGATGTGTTCGGACCCGTTCTGGAACAGCCGATCTTCGCCGACAACGAGAGCAACTGCGCGGCCATTGCCGAGCTGATGTGGGGTGCGGCCGTCGGCCAGGACGATTTCGTGCTGTTCAAGATCGATCTGGGTGTCGGCGGCGCCATTGTCCAGCATGGCCGGCTGGTGACGGGCGTCGCCGGCGGCGCCGGCGAATTCGGGCACATCAGCATCGATCCCGGCGGCGACCTTTGCCGCTGCGGCAATCGCGGCTGCCTGGAGCTCTACGCGAGTTTTACCCGGCCGCTGGAACAGATTTCGCGTGTCGTTGGGCGGCAAGTCACCATGGACGATGTCATCGCCATGGCCGAGCAGGGCGACGTCAGGGCGTTGCGGATGATCGAGGATACCGCCGAGATCGCCGGCCGGGGTCTCGGCCTCATCGGCTCGGTGCTCAATCCGCCGCTTATCATCATCGGCGGCCACATGGCTTTGGCAGGGGACATTCTGTTGACGCCGCTGATCGCGTCCTATGAACGCCATACGCTGATCAAGTCCCGCGATATCGCTCCCGCCCTGCGCACGCGCATCATCGTTGGCAGGCACACCGAGAACGATGCCTTGCTGGGCGCGGTCGGCCTCGTTTTGAGACACCAAACGAAGGAACTGTCTCCGGGGTGATCGTCAGGACCAGCCTGTGCTTGTTCAAGTCAATTGCATGTGCCCGCAGCCTTGAGCGCTTCGGCGCGGGACGATTTGGGCAAATCCGCGATCCGCCGGACAGAAGCGTAAAACCTCGGATAGTCGCCGGAACACAGGTCGAACAAGCGAAGAAAGGCCGGAACCTGTTCACCGTAGACAGAAGTTGCGGCGAGCTTGGCGTTGTTGATCGGGGCAGAGAACCAGGCGTCGTATCCCCGGTATCCCGCCCAGTGCCTGTCGCGCATCCGCCGGTAGCGCGCCCGCAACCGGTCGATGGTTGCTGCCTTGGCGGCCGCCATCTTTTCCGGGGTGCGGGGACTACCATAGACCTGCCTTAGCTCGTCGCGCGTCTTCGCCACCAGTCCGAGAAAATCGGCGCTGCGTTTGCGGTCGGCTTCGTATCGGCGCAATCCGGCCCGGTCGCCGGCGGCGCGGAGCCATTCCCTGACGCCGCTGGTTTCAACGGCAACGGCGAATGCCTCGTTGAATGCGGAATCGCCATCCACATAGAGGCGCTGATGCGCCAGTTCATGAAAAACAAGGCTTGCGAGATAGGTGTCGTCCTGACGCAGCATGGTGCTCAGCAGCGGGTCACTGGACCAGCCAAGCGTGGAATAGGCGGTGACGCCCGAGACATAGACGTCCAGCCCCTGTCTTTGAAGTTCGACTGCGTTCTCAGTCGCGGATTTCCGGGAGAAGTAACCCCGGTATGGAACGCAGCCGAAAACCGGAAAGCACCATGTTCGTGGCGCCAGCGAGAATTGCGGCGCGGCAAAAACGGCCCAGGTCACGGCGTCGCGATGGATGTCGACATAACTGCGATAGCTGTTGTTTTCGGGCAGTGCCAGTTCATCCGTCGCAAACCGTCTTATGGCGCTGGCCGACGTCAATTTGGCGCGCAATGCTTCAGGCGTCGAAGGATCACGGATGAGTTTTGCAATATTTTTGCGGGCGGCCATGATCTGCGCGTGACCCTGCAACGACTGCGCGTAGTAGGAAATGCTCGTGCAGCCGGTCGCCCCGGACGCCATGACGACCGCGGCAAGCATCCGAAGAACGCGCTTCACTGTTTGCCCACCCTGGCCCATCTCCCCATGCAGCAAACGTCCTGGTCACCCTCAAACAGGAGGCACCGGTTTCCGTCAAGAGCTGCAGGGGCAGGGGGTGACACCGACCTGGGCAGGGCAAGGCGGCCATTCGCCTAGGATTGACGAAAGCCCACCGCAGGGCGGAGCGGGCGAGATACGGACCGTCCGTCGAGACGCGGTTCCCCCAAGCTGCCGCGCGCTACTGGTCCGAAAACTTCACGCTCACGCCGCGCTGGCGAAAATAAGCCTGCATCAACTTACGGCCCGAGCGGTTGTTCTGGGCCAATTTGGCCGGATCGAACACCGCCTGTTTTGCGCCCTCTCGTGTCAGCGCAGCCTTGAGCGTCGCGATATGGGCGTCGATGTCGGCATTGTCCGCCCGCAGCGAGGCATAGATACTTTCGGTCGCTTCGGCCACAGTCGGTTCGCTCACAGATGTCGTCCTTTGGTTGGTTGGGCGGCGGCTTTACCACAGATTTGCGGCTCCGACGATATCGACTGAACCGTCAGAGCACAGCGCCTAGGGCGCAAAACCGCAAAACGTATGTATTCGGCCCTGCTAAACATTGCCCGGCAGGCGAATGGGTCTAACTATCGGCTAGGAAACGGGGGGAATCAGGTGGCTGCCAATCGTCGAAACGACATCTCATCGTCCGAGCGGGGGCTAGGACGGATTCTTGCGGCAGGCAATGCCCATCCGCGCACAGCTCTGCCTACCGTGGCAACCATCGTCACGACGGTAGCTGCGCTGTATTTCGGTCGTGAGGTGTTCCTTCCCATTGCCATCGCGCTGCTTTTGACCTTTGCGCTGGTGCCGATGGTCTCCGCACTGAAGCGTGTCGGCTTGCCTCGGCTGCCCGCAGTGCTTCTGAGCGTGATTGGCGCATTCGCGGCCCTGGGCCTGTTCAGCTTCATTGTTGCGACCCAGGTAAGCGAGCTTGCTCAGAACATTTCCGTCTACCAGACAAACATTCTGACCAAGGTACGTTCCCTCAAGGAGACGGGCGTTGGTGGCGGCATAATTGCCAGGCTGAGCGGGGTGATCGAGCGTGTCGGTCAGGAGATCGACAAGCAGGATGTGGCGCCGCCTGCGGCCGACAAGCCCCGGCGCGAGCCTGTTCCCGTCGAGATCGTCGCCCGCGAGAGACCTCTGGAGGTATTGCAGAACATCATCGGACCGTTGATCAGCCCGCTGGCATCAGCTGGCCTGATCATCATCGTCGTCATCTTCATGTTGCTTGAGCGCGAGGATCTGCGCGACCGGTTTATCCGCCTCGTCGGCTATGGCGACCTCCATCGCACAACGCAGGCATTGCAGGATGCCGGCAAACGGGTTGGCCGCTATCTGATCATGCAATTGGTGGTCAATATCGTCTACGCGATACCAATCGCAATTGGCCTTTGGGTGCTCGGCATTCCCAACGCGCTGCTGTGGGGGTTGCTGGCACTGGCGCTGCGCTTCGTTCCCTATATCGGCCCTGTTATCGGCATGCTGCTGCCCTTGTTTCTGGCCTTGGCGGTTGCGCCCGGCTGGTCGCTGGTGCTGTGGACCGCCGCACTGTTTGTCGTCATGGAATTGGTAACCGGCAACGTCATCGAACCGTGGCTCTATGGCTCGCGCACGGGACTTTCTCCTTTGGCAATCATCGTTGCGGCAATTTTCTGGACATGGTTGTGGGGGCCGCTCGGCCTGGTCCTTTCGACGCCGCTGACAGTTTGCCTCGTCGTCCTCGGGCGACATGTTCCGCAGTTCGAATTTCTCGACGTCCTGTTTGGCAACGAGCCCGTCCTTGAATCTCACGCCCGGCTCTATCAACGGCTCCTGGCCGGCGATCCCGACGAGGCCACTGACCATGCCGAGGAGATCCTCGAGGAGAAGTACCTGATCGATTTCTACGACACTGTCGCCATTCCTGCTCTCCTGTTGGGCGAGCAGGACCGCATGCGTGGCGTGATGGGCGATCAACAGCGAAGGCAGGTGGCGGCGAGCGCCCAAATTCTTGTGGCAAATCTTGCCGACGATGCACAGGAAGAGGCAAGCGAGGAAGATGCGCCGGCAACCACCGCGGAAGGGAGCGCGAGCAGGGAAACAGATGGCGTCGAAGAGGAAGAGATCGAGCTGCCCGACGGCAAGGACATGTCGGTGCTTTGTGCCGGCGGTCGCGGCGAACTCGACGATGCCGCTGCCGCCATGCTCGCTCAGGTGCTGGAGGTGCAAGGTGCTACGGTGGCGAAGGCCAGTTTTGTCGATATGGAGCCGGCAGGTATTCGTCGTCTCGAACTAGAGGCGATCGACACCGTCGTGGTCGGTTTCCTGAACCGGGATTCGCTCAAGCATGCCCGCTTTCTGGTCCGGAGACTGAAGCGCGCCAAGGCAGGTTTGAGAATTGGGATTGTGTTCTGGTCAGACGCGGAGCAGGGCGATGTCGGGCAAGAAAGGCAAGCTTTGGCCGCCGACATCAGCGCCGATTTCGTAGCGCACGGCATGGTCAACGCTGTGCTTGGCGCACTTTCTCCAGCGCCGGCCGTTCCCCTCAAAGTCGTTTCGAAACGCCGCGATCGACGCCGTCCGGCCCCTCGAAAACGGATCCCGGCCCAGGCAACGGCCGCAACAGCCTAGCCGCACCGCCATGTCTCAGATTGCCGCGCCGGCGCTGGAATGCCTGGTGCGACGGCAAGATCGTCCCCACTCGCAAACCATGGAACAATCTCGCGGCCTTGCGGTTCCTAACATCGAAGGAGAACCCCCATGCTTAGATTCCTTATCCGCCTCGGCGCGATCTACGCGGCGTTCCAGATCGGCCGAGAGTTCGGCCGCAAGGAGACCGAAATCATGCTCCTGCCGCCGCCCGTTGACTACGAGCGGCAACCGACGTCAAGAAACGAAACCGATTTCGGAGAGGCATAGGACCGGTCAATCTGTCTGGTCGATCTGGCCCATGCTGGCGCCGTCCCTGCGCGGGGCGCTTTATCGTACGAACGGACCCGGCCACTTGGCTGTTGCCAGGATCGTTTCTGGCAACGCAATAATTGAGCCGCTATCTCTGTCGCTCAAACGCGGCACAGCGAGGTTGACCGTGCGTCGAAGAATGAGTCTCAGATCCTGGCGTTGAGCCGATGGAGAAGGCATGATCAGCACGGGCAAGGACGAGCACAACCCTAAGAAAGTGGAAGGGAATGAAGCACTGGTGCTGTCAACTGCCAAAGAGACCGGCATCACCGAGGATCAAGCGCGCGACCTTGTTCGCCTGATCGGCACCGGCCGCAATTCGCTGCTCCGTGAGGCACGGCAGCTGCTCCGGCAGCGCCTGGCTAGTTTAGACCGAAGGTGCTCAGAGCACGGCTATCCCGTCGCCTTCTGCTGCCCGGCGGTCATCGCTTTGAGAGCCCGGACCACCTCTGCAGGTCCGGCGGGTTTCATCACTCTTACGCCGGACGAGAACGCTTCGGGGGTTTCCTCGAGCCCCAGGCCGGAATAGACGATGAAAGGAACCGCCCGCCCTGCCAAGGTTTTTGCCGCGTCAACAGCCTCGCCGTCCGACAGCCTTACGTCCAGGATCGCTGCGGCGGGGGTATGGTCCGCAAGAAAACGTTTCGCCTGGGAACATGTCGCCGCCAATGCCACGGCAAAGCCCGCCTCCGAAAGAGTGGACTCCATATCCAGTGCTATCAAGGCTTCGTCGTCGACGACAAGGACCAAGGGTTTGCCCATGCGCGGATGATCGCACGTTTGTAGATGGAAGACGAGTCGAGGCTACGACCCTTTTAGGGTCCGGTTCCCGTACGCAGCGGGTCGAGACCGCGAGCAATGGGAACCAACTGATCCAAGCCGCATTATATTTGGTTGGACTGGACAAGGTGTTTGGGATGCATGAAGCAACACAGGCGAATGTTGTCGCCTTCGAAAACCCGGGGGTGTCCAGCAATGACGGTCTGGATTTCGATTACAAGGATTTCTTCGAAAACGGCGCCGTTGCCCTCCATCTGGTGAACGCAGACGGCGTAATCGTGCATGCCAACCAGGCTGAGCTCGACCTTCTCGGCTATCCCGCAGAGGACTACCTCGGTTGCCACATCGCCGAGTTCTATCCCGACCGGGACGTCATAGAGGACATTTTGGGTCGCCTTGCCAATGGCGAGAAGATCGTAAGATATCCGGCGCGATTGAGGGCCAGCGATGGATCGATCAAGCACGTCGAAGTCACCTCAAGCGGACATTTCCGGGACGGCAAGCTGATCAACACCCGGTGCTTCACGGTCGATGTAACCGACTTGGTGCACACCCGCTCGGAGCTCAGGCAGCATGACAGTACCTATCACCAGATACTCGACGGCCTACCCGTCGCCATCTACACGACCGATCAGGATGGGACGATCACCTACTACAACCGCGCCGCGGCCGATCTGGCAGGCAGGGAGCCTGAGGTCGGCAAGGATAAATGGTGTGTGACGTTCAAGCTGTTCAGTGCCGACGGCAAGGAATTGCCGCACGATGAATGCCCGATGGCCATCGCGCTCAAGGAGAACAGGCCGGTCCGCAATCAGCAAGCTGTTGCGCAGCGTCCCGATGGATCGTTTTTTCCGTTCCTGCCCTACCCGACACCGCTGCGGGACGAGCACGGCGCTCTGATTGGCGCCGTCAACATGCTGCTGGACCTGACGGACCGCCAGCGTGCCGAAGAAACCAGGCAGCACCTGTCAGCGATCGTGGAATCCTCATTTGACGCTATCGTCAGCAAGGATCTCAACACCATCATAAAAAGCTGGAACCACGGCGCCGAACGGCTTTTCGGCTATACCGCCGACGAAGCGATTGGCCGGTCGGTGACCATGCTGATCCCCGAAGACCATCAGGACGAGGAACCCCGCATCCTCCAACGCATTCGCCGCGGCGAGCGCGTCGAACCATTCGAAACGACCCGCCTGCGCAAGGATGGCAGCCTGGTTCCGGTTTCGCTGACGATATCGCCCGTGCGTAACGCAACCGGGCAGATCACCGGCGCATCGAAGATAGCGCGAGACATCACGTCGGCGAAGGAGAATGAATACCGCATCCGCATGCTGATGCGCGAGGTCAACCACCGGGTGAAAAACCAGTATTCGGTCATCCTGTCGATGATCCGGGAGACCAACAAGCGATCGGAGACGCCAAAACACTTTGAAACCCAGGTGCGCGAGCGCATCATGGCGTTGTCGCGATCTCACGACCTGCTTGTTTCGGCGGATTGGAAGGGTGCCACGATCAGCGACCTCTTGGCGGCCCAGGTCGAGCCTTTCCCGCGGGGGGATGTGATCGAAATGTCGGGCCCATCATTGGTGCTCAGTCCCAACGCAGTTCAGTATCTCGGGATTGCCTTCCACGAACTGGCGACCAACTCGGCCAAATACGGCGTGCTCTCAGGGGACAAGGGCCGGATTTCGGTCACATGGGGCATCACCGGTTCCGGTGCTTCGAGGCTCTTTCACCTCACCTGGGCCGAATCCGATGGTCCGCAGGTCCAGACTGTCGGACAAGGTGGCTTTGGAACCGTTGTGCTGAAGCGGGTTGCGCCCGCAGCGGTCAGTGGGCAGGGAATTCTCGAACACGGTCCGCATGGCATAACATGGAGCCTGGAAGCGCCTTTGGTTTCCGTGGCAGCTTCTGCCGACCATGAAGCTTAGAAGCAGGAAGCAGCCCTGCAACGAGCATTCGTCAATTGGAAGCCCTTGATGCGGCCTTTGCCGAGCGAAAACCCCGTTTCCGCTAAAGATCGCCAGAGCCATTGCTAAAGTCGGCAGAGCAAATCACCGGCAGAGGGCGCATTTCGTTGCACGGAACGGGACAGGACCGGCGTAGCCAGAGGCGAGGTAACTATGGACATCGACGAGTTCCGTGCGACCCTTCAGGGTGTAGAGCCCCCGGCGAATCTTGGGATGGCGCTCCACGCTCTATGGTGGGATAGACAGGGCGATTGG
Source organism: Mesorhizobium sp. C372A (assembly GCF_030323245.1). Taxonomy (NCBI): domain Bacteria; kingdom Pseudomonadati; phylum Pseudomonadota; class Alphaproteobacteria; order Hyphomicrobiales; family Phyllobacteriaceae; genus Mesorhizobium; species Mesorhizobium sp. C372A. Next base: position 2,722,594 of record NZ_CP100475.1, read on the forward strand.
GAGCGGGCGCATGAGTGTGTGCAGGCCAACGAATCTGATCCGGCCTCTGTATGGGTTCATGCCTATCTGCACCGCAAAGAAGGCGACCTTTCTAATGCAGCCTACTGGTACCGCCGCGCCGGGCAGCCTGTGGCAACTGGCAAGCTAGACGCAGAGTGGGAGTCGATTACAGAATCACTTCTTGCAGGATAGTGAGGGTCGCCCAAGGGGCAGCCTAGCGCCTCATCGCCCCGTAGAGGCGAAACTCACCTCCGCCCGATGGGATCGGCTGGGCCCAGGAGGTCCGAACGTTTCCGCATAAATTCATGCAGCGAGATTGTTCTCGCGATTCCGTAAGGTCTCTGTTTAATAAGCTATATCTAATATTGACTATTTTCTGTCGCTCAAAAGTCGCAGACTTCATTTTACTGATCACCGTTAGCTTCTTGGTAGCTCTCACGACTATAAACTTCTTGCGGGCGAATAGCTTTCATGCTGCCTTCGCGCACTCAGGAATCAGGGAGCTTAGGCATGGCGGAGCGGATTGCGCGTGATGGGTTTTGGGTTTTGCATCTCGCGCGCTTGCCGCAAGTCGTGTCGCTTCGCTCCGGCACTTCCGCCTTGACGATCCTAACTGTTGCCCTTGCGCTGAGCGCCGCGCCGGCTCGGGCCGATGGCGGCAATGGTAGCAGCGCAGGCGCTGGACAAGGTGGCGTTGACGGCGCGCTCGCGAGTGCCACGGGTCAGAATGCCGCCAATGGCGCGACCGCTGGTGGCGGTGGTGGCGGCATTGACCTCACGACGGGTGACGGGGCGCCAGGAGGATCGGGAGCGGTAAGTGGGACAGCCAACAACCCAAATGGCGTTGCCGGTGCCACTGGTGCTACGGGTCTGGTCATCTCGACAGACGGGACCATTGCAACCAGCATCAGCGGCGGGGCCGGCGCTTTGGGCTCCCCTGGCACGAATGGCGTCGTCAGGAGCGGCGGCGGTGGCGGTGGCGGTGTGGGCGTCAGTGCCACGGCCGACGTTACAGTCACTGGCACAGGATCGGTGAGTGGTGGCACTGGCGGCCGAGGTGGGACCAATGGCAACAGCGGCAGCGGTGGTGGCGGCGTCGGCATATTCTCGTCCGCAAACGTGTTTGTAGAGGCGGGCGGCAGCGTTACCGGCGGCACGAGTCTTTCCACAATTGGGGTCCAAGCAGGTGGTGGCGGCGGCGCAGCTGCCATCGTCCTGATGGGCGGCGGGACAATCCAGAACAGCGGGAATCTGCTCGGGGGTGCCGGTGGAAGAACAGTTCTCGGCGGCGGTGGGGACGGTGGCGCCGCTGTTCTGCTGCTTTCAGGTGGAACCGTCATCAACAAGCTAGGTGCGACGATCGTTGGCGGCAGTGGCGGTCAGGGCTCCTTGGCAGGCGGCGATGGCGCCGCAGGGATCAAGGGCGCCAACATCGCGGTCATCAATGCGGGTACGATCAGCGGCGGTGCCGTCGGCACCGGTGGCGGAACGCCGGCAGCCGGCAAAGCCATCCAGTTCACCGGCGGCGTCAATTCGCTGGAGATTCAGGCCGGCTCCACCATCATAGGCAATGTGGTCGCTTTCAGCGCCGCGGATACATTCAAGCTGGGTGGCGATATCAGCGCCAGTTTCGGTGTGTCGCAGATCGGCGCTGGCGCCAAATATGACGGGTTTGGGTTCTACGAGAAAACCGGAAACAGCACCTGGACCCTAACGGGGACGACAACTGCCGTCACGCCTTGGACCTTGTCCGGCGGGACCCTGCAAATTTCGAGTGACAACAATCTGGGCGCCCTCTCGGGCGGCTTGACCTTCGACGGCGGCACGTTGCGCACGACCACCAGCTTCGCCACCAATCGCAATGTCCTGATCAATTCGACCGGCGGGTTCGACACGGTGGCAGGCACGCAGTTGGACGTGTCAGGCCAGGTGACCGGCACCGGCACACTGGTCAAGAGCGGCGCCGGCACGCTCAACGTCAGCAATTTGTCCAACAGCTATACGGGTGGCAACATCGTCAATGCAGGAACGCTTGCCGGCAACACCGTGGCGATCCGTGGCGACATCCTGGACAACGGCGCTGTCTCGTTTCTCGACCTCGGCCCCCACACCTTCGGCGGAAATATCTCCGGCTCGGGCAGCGTCGACATCGAAGGCTTCGGCACGCTGACGCTGACCGGTGCCAACACCCACAGCGGCGGCACCAAGGTCGGGACCGGCAAAAGCATCTCGGTCGCGTCGGACCAGAATCTGGGTGCCGCTACGGGCCTGCTGACACTCGACGGCGGCGAACTCGGCACGACAGCAAGCTTCGCCATGAGCCGCGATGTCAAGCTCACTTCCGCCTATGGCTACTTCCGCGCGGCGGCGGGTACGACGCTGACCGCGAATGGCGAGCTGAGCGGCGTGGGCGGCGTCTACAAGGAGGGCGCCGGCACCCTGGTGCTCAACGGCGACAGCACCTATTCCGGCCGCACCACGGTCGACGGGGGCAAGCTCGTCGTCGAAGGTTCGCTTGGGAATACCGAAACGACGGTCAACAGCGGCGGCACGCTGGGCGGCTCCGGCTCGATAGGCGGCGCGGTGATCGTCGCCGATGGCGGCGTGCTGGCCCCCGGCTCCAGTCCGGGTACGCTTACGGTCGGATCGCTCAGCCTGAGCTCCGGTTCTATGCTCGACTACGAGCTCGGCCAGGCAGGAATTGTCGGCGGCGGTGTCAACGACCTGATCGAGGTGACCGGAGCGCTGACGCTGGACGGCAGCCTCAACATCACCGATGTAGGCGGCTTTGGCCCTGGCGTCTACCGGCTCATCAATTATGGCGGCGCCCTCACCGACAATGGTCTCGAACTCGGCAATCTGCCGGCCGGCGTCACGGCGGCCGATTTGACGGTGCAGACTTCTGTCGCCAACCAGGTCAATCTTATCAGCAGTGTCGGTAACGACCTGTTGTTCTGGGACGGTGACGCGGCCGGGAATGCCAACAACGATCTGGTCGACGGCGGCAACGGCACGTGGACGGCGACAAGCCTGAACTGGACGACGAGCACCGGCCTGGTAACTGGCGCGATGAAGCCGCAGCCCGGCTTCGCCATCTTCCAGACGCTCGGCGGCACCGTCATCGCCGACGGCAGCGCCGGCGCGCTTGCGATTACGGGCATGCAATTCGCCGCCGATGGCTACCGCATCGAAGGCGACGCCATCACGCTTGATGGCGCTGGCGGCGAGAGCATCATTCGGGTCGGCGACGGCACGGTGGCCGGAGCAGGTTACACCGCCACCATCGCCTCCGTGCTAACCGGGACCAGCAGCCTGACCAAGACCGATGCGGGCACGCTGGTGCTGTCCGGCGCCAACACCTACACGGGCGGCACCACCGTCCTGGGCGGCGTGCTATCTGTTTCAGCCGACAACAATCTCGGCGTTGCCGCTGGCGGCCTGACGCTCTCCGGCGGGACGCTGCGCAACACAGCGGCGTTCAGCTCGGCGCGCGACGTCACGCTTTCGTCGGCCGGCGGCACCTTCGACACTGTGGCCGACCTGACCTTGTCCGGTGAGATCTCTGGCGCTGGCAGCCTTGCCAAGACCGGCGCCGGCACGCTGACGCTTACGGGAACGAACAGCTATGGCGGCAACACGTTGGTCAGCGCTGGCACGCTGGTCGGCGATGCAACCTCGATTCGTGGCGACATCGGCAATTCCGGCACTGTCGTGTTCGACCAGGCGGCGGACGCCAGCTTCGCCGGCGATATCTCCGGCACCGGCGCAATGATGAAGGATGGCGCCGGCGTGCTGACGCTGTCAGGCACGTCGCTGCTGGACTGGACCGTCAATCAAGGCGGCCTCGTCTCGGCAGCCGAGCGCTTCGGTGGCGATGTCGCGATCGGCGCCGGCGCCTCCTTCACATTCGACCAAGTCGCCTCCGCCAGCTATGCCGGCGTGCTCTCGGGCGCCGGTACGTTCATCAAGGACGGCCAAGGCACGCTGCTGCTTGCGTTGGACAACTCAGGCTTTACCGGCGCCACTACGGTCAGCGGCGGCACGCTTGCCGCGGGCGCTGCGAACGCGTTCAGTTCCTCCTCGCAGTTTTCCGTCGCCTCGGGCGCCACGCTCGATCTTGCCGGCACGTCCCAGACGATTGCGGGGCTGAGCAACGCCGGAACGGTGCGCATCGCGGGTGGCGTCCCAGGCGACACACTTACCGTAAGCGGCGACTATGTCGGCAATAGCGGCGCCGTCGTTCTCAACGCTGCGCTCGGTGGTGACGGTTCGCCGACAGACATGCTGGTGATCGCCGGCAACACGTCAGGGACGGGTACCCTTCAGGTCGTCAATTTCGGCGGGTCGGGCGCCCAAACGGTCGGAGGCATCAAGATCGTCGACGTCGGCGGCGTCTCAAACGGCAGCTTCTCGCTCGACGGCAATTATACCTTCGAAGACGATGCAGCGGTCGTCGGGGGCGCCTACGCATACAGGCTCTACAAGAACGGCGTCAGCACACCGGCCGATGGCGATTGGTATCTGCGCTCGGCCCTGGTCAACGGCGATCCCGATCCGCAGCCGCTCTATTCGCCCGGCGTGCCTCTGTACGAGGCCTATGAAGGGGTGCTGCAGGCCTTCAATGAACTGGGCACCATGCAGCAACGCATTGGCAATCGGTCGTGGGGCGAGGGTGCTACGCCGCAAGGTGCGGACCTGCCAGGCCAGGGCTCGGTCGACGGCAAGGCGATATGGGCGCGCATCGAAGCTGCCCATGCCGAGATCAAGCCTGAGACGTCGACCTCCGGCACGAACTATGACGTGACCACCTGGAAGCTGCAGGCCGGCGTCGATGGCCTGCTGCACGAAAGCGACGCCGGTACCCTGATCGGAGGGATTACGGCCCACTACGGAACCGCGTCGTCGGACGTCTCCTCGATCTTCGGGGCAGGGTCGATCGCTGCCACCGGCTACGGCGTCGGCAGCACGCTCACCTGGTTCGGCAGCGGTGGCTTCTACGTCGACGCGCAGGCCGAGGCGACATGGTATGACAGTGACATCCGGTCGGCCACGCTGGGCACCACGCTTGCGGACGGCAACAACGGTTTCGGCTACGGGCTGAGCATCGAGACCGGACAGAAGATCGCCCTCAACGGCAACTGGTCGCTGACGCCGCAGGCCCAGCTTGCCTATTCCTCGGTCGACTTCGACGCGTTCACCGACCCGTTTGGCGCCGTCGTGTCGCCCGGCAGCAGCAACAGCTTCGTTGGCCGCCTCGGCCTCTCCGCGGACTATGAAGACCAGTGGGTGGACGATGCGGGGCAAGTCAGCCGCACCCACATCTACGGGCTCGGCAACCTTTACTACGACTTCCTCGACGGAAATGATGTCGATGTGTCTGGCACGAAACTGGTCAGCGAAAATCAGGCGCTGTGGGGCGGTGTCGGCCTCGGTGGCTCGCTGAGCTGGGCGGACGGTCGCTACGCCGTCTTCGGAGAAGGGACAGCGCGGACAAGCCTCAAGGATTTTGGCGATAGCCACGCCCTGGGAGCCAAGCTCGGGTTCGCTGTGAAATGGTAGCGGCGATCAAGCTGGACATGTCGACTTTGGCTTGAGCGTCGTATCCGGCACGGCTATGGAATCCGGACTTGCGGGCCACCCGGCTCGTCGCCCTCGGACGTTTCCTTACCGGCTGCCGGCATCAAGTACCAGGCTCGCAACCGAAGCACCCTGGCGGTCGATCACAGGGATGCCAGCGCGCTGGACATGCGCTCCAGTCCTTGGCGCAACAGAGCACGCGGGCAGCCGACATTCAGGCGGATGAAGCCTTCGCCGCCAGGCCCGTAGACGCGGCCATCGTAGAGATTAACCTTGGCCCAATCGACAAAGAATTTCTGAATTCCACCCACTCGGCGATCGAGCGCGCACGCATCCAACCACACCAGAAACGATGCGTCGGGCCGCATGGGCGTGATGCCTGGAAGGTGTTCACCGGCGAACTCGCAAACCAGATCGATGTTGCCGGCGATGTAGCGCGTGAGTTGGTCGAGCCACGGCGCGCCGCTGCTGTAAGCAACCTCCAGGGCCAGGCGGCCGAAAAAGTTCGCATTCACCATGAATGACGCCTGCATTGCGGCAAGAAGCGCCCTGCGGCGCTTTTTGCTGGCTACCGAAATGGTTGCCGAAGGAACCCCGGCAAGATTGAAAGTCTTCGTTGGAGCGGTGCAGATGAACGATTTCTCCGCAGCATCTTCCGAGATGGAGGAGAAGACGATGTGGGGGCGATCCGACAACCTTATGTCGCAGTGAATGTCGTCGGATATGACCAGGATGCCATGGCGCTCGCAGATGTCGTTGAGCGCCGCCAATTCTTCGCGGGTCCAGGCCATTCCGGCAGGGTTGTGAGGATTGCACAGCAGGAATGCCTTGGCACCGCCGGCCGCCAGTTTCTGGAAATCCTCCAGATCGAGTTCATATCTGTTGTTCTGCAGCCTCAGCCGGTTCGTAAGCAGAACCCGCCCGTTTCCCTGAACCACTTCGAAATAGGGCGAGTACACGGGCGACTGCACAATGACGCCGTCACCGGGCTTGGTGAAGGTTCGCAGTATCGCAGCCACGGACGGCATGATCGCCGGCGCGGGAAGCAAGGTCTCCAGTTTCGGCGACCAGTTGTGCCGGTGCGCGAACCACGATTGCACGATCTCATAGTGGCGCGGATCGCGGCGTGTGTAGCCGTAAATGCCATGCTCCGCGGCCTCGCGCAGTCGCGCGATGACGGTTTCCGGAGCGCGGAAGTCCATATCCGCCGTCCACAGCGACAGCAGGTCCTGGCCCTCGACCTGGGGAGAGAACTCGTCCCACTGGTTGGCCCATTTGACGGATCCGAACTGCTGACGGTCGTGGATCTGGTCGAAATCTATTCCCGCGATATGTCGTTGCCCAAGCGCCGATGCGGGCGTGTCTGCACAAGCCATTTGATAGTCACCTTGCCGCGGGCATTGCTTGTGGCATAATCATCGCCTCCTAGGATTTGTGGCCACGCGCCAATTGGCGCTCCATAGATTGCGAGTAACGCGACATGCCGAAGCAAAAGCTCCAGTAGACTAACCCCGCAAAGAGGTAGCCGGTTGATGAGATCGTCGGGCCTGCCCAGTTCGGATCGACGCGCGCCGTTTCGACGGCCTTCAGGAAATCCGCGATGCCGACGATGGCGACCAGAGTCGTGTCTTTGAACAGACCGATGAAGGTCGAGACGATGCTCGGTATGACGATCGTCAACGCCTGAGGGAGGACGATCAGGCGCATCATGTCGAAGTAGCCGATCCCGAGCGCCTTGGCCGCTTCGTGTTGGCCCTTCGGGATCGCCTGAAGGCCGGCTCTCACGACCTCGGCCATATAGGCGGACGAGAACAACGCTATCGCGATGAGCGGGCGCAACAGACGATCAGGTGTCAGATAATCCGGGACGAAGAGCGGCATCATGAAGTTCGCCATGAACAACACTGTGATAAACGGCACGCCGCGGACGACTTCGATGAACGTGACGCAAACCGTCTTGACGAAAGGGAGTTCCGATCTGCGTCCAAGCGCCAGGACAACCCCGATCGGAAGCGAGAAGACGATACCCACGATCGACATCAGCAACGTGATCAAGAGACCGCCCCAGAGCGTCGTATCGATGACAGGCAAATGAAGCCAGGCAACGCCGCGCACGAGAACGAACGCGGCCACGGGGTAGACGAGGAAGAACAGCAACGCCGCCACTTTGCGCCGCGGAGCCTTCGTCCACAGGAGCCAAACGATGAGGATGGCGCCGATCGCCTGCGCAAGGTCCACCCGCCACCGCTCGGAAACCGGATACGCGCCGTATCGCAGGTAGTCGAACTTCTCGGCGATGAAAGGCCAGCAAGCCCCCTGGCTGTTCGTACGGCAAGCTTCGTGGCCGCCGCTCCAGACCGCGTTGAAGATCGCAAAGCTCAGGAAGTGATGCAGCAGCCACGCGGCGAGGAGGACAAAGCATATTGTCAGCGCGCCTGAAGACGGCGTCGAAAACAGGTTCTTTTTCATCCAGCTCACTGGACCCGGTCGAACGTCCGCGGGAGGCGCCATGGCTGGTATGAGCGCGCTGATGTCAACTGGCGAACGCATGGACTGATCGCTCATCCGTCACCTTTCAACAATTGCAAAATGTCGGTTACACGCGTTCATGACCAATGACGTGGCAAGGGAGATGACGAGATAGACCGACAGGGTAATCGCCATGACCTGGACGGCGGCTCCGGTCTGGTTGAGCACCGTGCCGGCAAAGATCTGAACGAGGTCGGGATAGCCGATGAACACGGCAAGCGACGAGTTCTTGATGAGGTTGAGATACTGGCTTGTCAAAGGGGGAATGATGATGCGCAGCGCCTGGGGAACGACGACCAGACGAAGCGTCTTGCCCGGCGCCAGCCCCAGCGCATGCGCAGCCTCGGTCTGGCCCTTTGGCACTGCCTGGATTCCACCTCGCACGATCTCGGCGATGTATGAACCGGTGTAGACCGACAGACCGATCAGGAGAGCGGCAAACTCCGGATAGAGCTGATGCCCGCCTTGAAAATTGAAACCCCGCAGCTGCGGAGCGACGAACGAGACCGGCTCGCCAGCCGCCAGGAAAAGGACCAACGGAAATCCTATCAAGGTCGCCAGACTGACCAGAAGCACCGGCAGCTGCCTGCCCGTCCGTCTCTGGACGCTCCTGGCGCGAAACCAGAATGCAACGCAGCAGGAAATGGCCGCAACGAATGCCAGGCCCACCAGACCCGCTCCCGGATGCAAATGAATCTCCGGAACGATGAGGCCGCGATTGTTGAGGTAGATGCCGCCGGGCATGGCGATGGACGCCTTCGGCGAGGGCAACGGCTTGAGGACGGCGTTGTACCAGAACAGCAGCTGCAGCAATAACGGAACATTTCGCACAAGCTCGACATAGGCGGTCGCCACCTTCGAAACGATCCAGTTCGGCGACAGGCGGGCAACCCCGATGACGAAGCCAAGCAAGGTCGCGAACAGGATTGCGAGGAGACTGACGTAGAGGGTGTTGACCACTCCCACCCAGAACGCCTGACCGTAGCTGGACAATGCATCGTACGGTATCAGGGTTTGATTGATGTCGAAGCCGGCAGACTCATTCCAAAAGTCGAATGAGAGCGGAATCCCCCGGACCCGCATATTCGATGCAGTCTGCATGCCGATGCCCAGGGTCAAGGCCAGCAGGCAGCCGGCGAGCAAGAGCTGGTAGAAGATGCCCCGCACCTTCGTATCGTGCAGCGACAACCTCCTGCGCGACGGCGCGGGAAGCGACAAATGGGACATGGGCTGTTCCTATCGGGTCCGTGCAAGGCGCTGACGGTAACACGCCAGCGCCTTGCAACCATGCCTTTGCCTAAAGCGCGTCGGGTTTGAACGGACTCAGGCGACGCGCTTTAGGGTCTTCGGTATGCATGTCGTTGTCTCAAAACCGGGGCCATTTTTGAGCGACATGCATTAGCGGATCGGCGGAGCGTACTGAACGCCGCCTTTGTTCCAGAGCGCGTTCATGCCGCGCTCCATTTTCAGCGGCGAATCCTTGCCGACATTGCGATCGAACACTTCGCCGTAATTGCCGACCTGTTTGATCACCTCGACCGGCCAGTTATCGCCGAGCCCGATGTCCTTGCCTATGCTGCCTTCCACGCCAAGCAGGCGGCGGATGCTGGGATTGTCCGACGATTTCATGGCATCGACGTTCTTGGAGGTGACCCCGTATTCCTCCGCGGCCACCATGACGTAGAGCGTCCACTTCGCCACATTGAACCACTGGTCGTCACCCTGCCGCACCGCCGGGCCAAGCGGCTCCTTGGAGATCAGCTCGGGAAGAACAATGCTGTCGTCCGGCTTGGCCATGCGAAGCCTCGACGCGTTCAAGGTGGAGGTGTCTGCGGACAAGACGTCGCAACGCCCCTCCTCATAAGCCTTCACCACAGCTTCCTCGTCCGCGAAACCAACCGTCGTGTACTTGATCGACTGCGAGCGAAAATAGTCGGCAAGGTTCAACTCGGTCGTGGTGCCCTGGGTGACGCATATCGATGCGCCGTCGAGCCCCTTGGCCGACGTGATGTTGTCGGCCTTGCGCACCATGAACCCCTGGCCGTCATAGAAATACGTGCCGGCAAACAGTATGCCTAGCGACGTATCGCGGGACGATGTCCAGGTTGCGTTGTGCGCGAGAATGTCGATCTCTCCCGACTGCAAGGCGGTGAAGCGATCCTTTGGCGTCAATGGGATGAACTTGACCTTTTGCGCATCCCCGAGCACGGCAGCGGCCACGGCGCGACAATAATCGACGACAAATCCGGTCCATTTGCCTTCATTGTCGGGGAGGCTGAAGCCAGCCGTGGCCGAATTCGTGCCACAGGTCAGCACGCCATTTTTCTTGACATTGTCGAGGGTTGCGGACCACGCCGAGGAGGCGGTGCACGCGATGGCGAGGGCAAGTAGGCCCTTGAACGTTGATCTCATTTCGGCATTCCCCTGTTATTGTTGAAAGGGAATGTGCTCTCCAGGTAAACTATTCGTCAAATCGATTGTCCTCATGGTCAAAATGAGCGCTCCTCATAATTGCGCAGCACCCGCTCGCAGGTAAAAAGGCGCTCGAGTGTTGAAACAGACGACAGCGCGCGCGACCTATTTTACGGCCGACCCAGGTCTCCGACGGTCGACCCTTGGTCTCTTGGTCCGCGACTCGTTGTAGATGCCCACGATGATTTCCCGGAGCCACCTGGTTCCCGGGTCATTCGCCATCTGGCGGTGAACAATAAGCCAGGCATTCACATTCGATATCGGAATGGGTGGCGGGACCAACGTCACCTCACTCCTCTCGTCCAGCATTTGCAGGATGGCATCACCGCAATGGGTAATCAGTTCAGTGCCGCGAAGCGCCCAGGGCAGCACCGGATAGTTCGAGATGGTCGCAACGACATTGCGGCGAAGACCCATCTGTTTGAGGGCGGCATCCGCGAGGCCTTCCGCCAGGCCATCTGCGGAAATCTGGAGGTGAGAACTGGCCAAATAGGTTTCCAGCGTCATAGCGCTTCTGGCGATCTTGCTTCCACTCCACACCGCGCAAAACAATCGGTCCTGGCCAAGCTCCACCTTCAAGAGACCTGGGTCGTCGCGTATCGCTGCTCCCGTCAGCGCACAGTCAACTTGTCTCAAATAGACCGATGAACCGATTTCGGGTCCGTTTGCGGGAATGACGTTCAGCGTCGCGCCAGGAGCTTGCCTGGAAAATTCTCGAATGAGGCCCGGGATGAAAACCATGGCATGATAATCTGTAAGCCCAACGCGAAAGTTGCGTCGCGTCGTTGCTGGATTGAAGATCTGATGCCGGTCGATCGATGCGCGGATCGTCGCGAGTGCGGCGGAAATATTCGACAGCAGCTCAACTGCCCGGGGAGTTGGCCGCATCTCGCCGCCATCTCTGGTGAACAATTCATCCTGCAATAGATACCGAAGCTTCGACAGGGAGTGGCTTACAGCTGATTGTGTTCTGCCCAATTCGGTAGCCGCCCGCGTCACGCTCCTTTCCCGCATCATCACGTCAAAGACCCGCAATAGATTGAGGTCGATATCGTTATAATTCATGGAATTACCTCATCTGCGACCTGAGACCGCACCAGGCGGCACTACCGCGTTGGTTGCGACGGTGACAGATGGGGCACGAAGAGTGAAGACAGAGGTCCGGGGCTAAGCGCTTGAAACTCTGGCGGAACAGGTGACGACGACCGCCGCATCTCCCATTGTGGAGATCAGCGCGGCTGAAAGCCGACACGTTCCCAAAAATCGCTTGTTCAAGGCCGAGCCGAACGGCACACGGATGCCAAAACGCGAAAAGGGCGCAGTTCGTGACGGCGCCCTTTATTTGATAAGGTTCAACTGTCCTATCCTACGAGTCTTGCCGACCATACCAGTCGTCGACGTCTCGCCGCACTCGATCCTTCTCAATGCCGTAGCGTTCCTGGATCGTACCTTCGAGCTGATCGCGGTTGCCGGCTATGCGGTCGAGATCATCATCGGTGAGCTTGCCCCACTGCTCCTTGACCTTACCTTTGAATTGCTTCCAATTTCCTTCGACGCGATTCCAGTCCATAATGGCGATCTCCTTTCGTTTGTCCTTCGAACAACGGTCGTATGGCCGTTGGGTTCCGCTGCAGGAAAGTGCGCTTGCTGGTGATCTAGCAATGGAACCCGATGTCCGTCGCCCGCTTGTGTGCGCTGGCCCTTTCCGTTTTTGGGAACACAGCGGGCCTTTTGCCGTTGGGTGCGATGGAACAGCTTCGCAAGGAAATGCAGGTATTCGCCGATCCGGGCATGTGCGTCGCCCTGGCGGCAGTGCTGATGCCTTATGCGATCGGTGTCGCACTGCTGCTGCGGATAGCCGGTGGATGAACTTGCCAGCCGAAAGCGTTTGCGCAAGGCAAAACAGCCGGTCGGCCCCGCGCCTCTTTCCCCTACGCAAGAGGTGCGGGCGATGTCGCGGGCTTCAGTCCTTGTGCGGGACGATATAGCGACGGCTCACCGAATCCGCCCCTGTGCCCCGCGTGACGACAATGGTCCTGTATCCCGCGGGAACGGAACCTGTAGCCATCGGATCGATTAAACGGCATCGACCGACAATCTCTCCGTTGGGCGCGTCCGCGAGCCTCCTCGCTAGCGTCAACTGGCATGTGTCAAGGGATCCGAAAACGGCCGGTGATGTATCGAGTGGTTCGCAGACTCCCTGGCCGGGGCTGCAAGAAAGCAAAACTAGCACAGCAGCCGTTACCGGATCCATTTTTGAAGCCCCCTCCGCGAATGAGCCTCAACGCGCTATGTCGCAGTTAAGCCCGGTTGTGCCGAGCCCGGCCAGCAGGGGCAGGAAGCCATGCCCACTATATCGCGCTGCCGGAATCGCAGACGCCGGCAGCAACCAGCGAGATGACCAAGGCGCGGATGTAGAGCGGGACGAAGCTTATATCAGTGGTGGGTCTTTCGATCCGCCAGCGTAACCGCTTCGTCTATTTGTTGGCGCAGGCGGGTGAGGTCGTCCAACCGAAAATCAAGCGGCAGTTCCGCTCCACTCTCCAATCGGAGAAAGATGGCTACAGTGCCGTCCTCTTTCATGGCCAGTTGAGTGCTCGTTATAGAAATGCCCTGCAGTTTTGGTGTCATTTCGGCAGGAAGAGTGGCGACGAGCTTTCCCATCTCGGCCGAGAGGGCAGCAATTGCCAAAGGAACACATTGTGCGGAGAAATCGAGTTGGAATCTCTTTGTGTCGATTGATCCAAATGTGACCGACACCGTGCCTAAGGCGGCGTCGATCCCAGATGCTAAAACTACATCCAGAACCGGAGCTTTCATAACCGTGTCCGCCATGGCGTTCCCCCGCTTTGTTGAATCGCAGCAAATCATCATCCCTGCGCCGGCACAAGGACACGCCCAACGCTCCCCGCCAACCATGGGATCTACGCCTTGTCGACAAGTCGCGTCTTCCGCTTCGGCGCTACGTAGCTCTCCACTAAGCGAGCGTGAAATTCGAACTCGGCGCAATGATAACCCACAAAGACCAAATCTTGCCGTCTATGGTTATGGGACGGGTTAGGACCAGCAAGGTCCGCGGGATTTGCGGCGTGGGATCCTTCATGGACGTGGATCCCAATCGGGATAGATCTTGGCGGACAGCCTAAAGCCGATCGATGACGAGGCATGGGCGGATTGCATTCTGACTCCGGAGATGGTTGCGAAGCTCTCCGCCTAACCGCTCCGCATCGCAAACGACAGAACCCCGCCAAGTGTGGGGTTTTGTTGTGGCAGGCGGGCGGAACCGGAACGCTCTTAAACCGTTTAAAGCCCATAAGGGACGGCAACGGAAAGATAGAAGATCATGAATAAGATTGTATCGGGTATGCTGGCGGCCACGCTGTCAGTTTCGTTCGCGGCCACCGCCGCTGTGCCTGCAGGTGCAGCGCAAATGTTCACGCCGCAGGCGCCTTCGGCGTCGTCCGATGTGCAGGCGGTGGACTACAAGCCGTGGATGAAGCATCGCGGCGATCGCAATTTCTCGCGCTACAACAATGACGGCCCCTACTGGAACGGCCATCGCGGCTCGCGCCATTACCGACACGGCTATCGCCGCCACGGCGATTTCTGGTTCCCCGCCGGAGCATTCATTGCCGGCGCCCTGATTACCGGCGCGCTCAACAACAACCATCGCGTCTACCGGGGTGGCGATTCGCATGTGCAGTGGTGCTACGATCATTACCGCAGCTACCGCGCCTCGGACAACACCTACCAGCCGAACTACGGCCCTCGTCGGGAGTGCAATTCTCCCTACTGAGATTTTTGACCGAAATGAGAACCCCGCTTCGGCGGGGTTTTTCTTTGTGTGAGGCGTGACGGCGAATTAGGGTTACGAGACCCGACATCGCTGTGAGGGACAAACAAATGCTCCGCCGCCACGAGACTCAAGATATCCGGCTGGGCAAGGTTCCGAAGAGTTGCTACCGTCGAGTTTCCCCGGTTATGGCAGATCGATAAATAGTCAAAAAATACAATAAAATCAACGGCGATGGCGGAGAGAGCGGGATTCGAACCCGCGTTACGGTCTCCCGTAAACACACTTTCCAGGCGTGCGCCTTCAACCACTCGGCCACCTCTCCGTCCTTGCATTCGCGCCGGCCGGTTTTGCCACGCGGGTTGGGGAGATGCATCCCTTTGGGATTTGCGGGAAGACCCGCTTGATGGACACCGCCAACCAGCGGATGCCCTTCCCGGCGCCCGTCAATCAAACAGGCGCGGGGCTCATCTAGTCGATCCGGCGCCGAATGCCAAGCCATAACGGCAGTCTATTCGCTTTGCCGGCCATGCATCGTTTCGCGGGGCGTTGAACGGCTCCGCTTGTAAGGCGCTTCGGTTCTGAATGGTGTGCACGGGCAAGGCGGCAGGGCCGGCCGCGCTTGACTTCGCCCCTCGCCACCTGTCGAGTGCGGCGGAGGCTTTGCGGGGGCAACGTCCAGACATGACATCGAGCAATGAACAGCCGGCCAGCGGAATGCCGGCCGGAAGCATGCCAGGCGGGCTGACGCCCGCAGGGCCTCCGGACAGCGGGCTGTCCTTCGTGCCCGTGGTCTGGCTCCTCTTCGTCATGGCATGGTCGGTCTACTGGCTGGTCTCGGCGCGGTGGCTGTTCGAGAGTTCCGGCGTGCCGGACAGGATCTTCTATTTCGTGCTTGGCGGACTGGCCTTCGACATCGTCACCATCGTGTGGGGGCTTTATCTGCTCGGCCTCGCCTTAAGCCGTTCCGCGCGCTTTCCGCGTCATTTCACCATCTGGCAGATCACCACCATCGCCTGGCGGCTGGCCGAGCAGGTCTATGCGCTGACCGTGCCCGATTTCACCGTCTCCGCCAGGGAGCTTGCGATCGCCGCCACCGAAATCGTCATCGGCCTGTTTTGCATTTACCTGCTGCGCCGCCGCGACGAGGCCAAGGCCTTTTATGCAAGGCCGGAAGCGCAGGCACCGTCAGCCTTTAGTTCGATCGTCGCCGCGCTGGCCGGCATCATCCTCGGCGCCGTCGTCGGCACTGTCGCCGGCTTCGCGCTTGGCGCGGGGATCGCCGAAGCCACCGACATCAGCTGTTTCGAAGGCGGCTGCGGCTACTTCGCGGTGTTCATCGGCCTTGCCGGGCTGGTGGTCGGGGCCATTGGCGGTGGCGTCCTCGGCGTCTGGCTCGTCCATCGGCGGAGCCGAAAGGTGGCCATATAGGCGGGCGATAGGCTTCAAATTCGCGTATGGCGATTGCACGCGGGGCGTGCGCATTCTATTCCTCGCCTTTGACCGGAAGGTCCTCGGGAGGAACTTGAGGACCGGGGAAGATTTCGATGTTGCGTTTTTTGTTTCGCCTCGCGGCCATGATCGCACTCTCGGTCGCCGTCATCATGGCCGTGCTCGACGCGACGCGCTCGGTGGCGGCTTCCACATTGGTCATGACGCCGCTGAATTCGAGCTGGCTGGCGGTTTCGCCCGACACCCGCGCGGCCTTCGAGACCTTCGTGCGCGCCAAGGTCAATCCGATGGTATGGGATGGCGGCATCGCCTGGGTGCTTGCCCAGCCGGGGTTTGCCGTGTTCTTGGTGCTTGCCTTCATCCTCTATGCGATCGGCTACCGGCGCCGGCGGCGCGGCGGAGAATTCGCGCCGGGCTGATGGGTTGTCCCAGCGGGCTTGCGACGACAACGCGGCAATCGTCCACAGCTGTCACCGCATTGGGCATGTTTTTCCAACGGGGGGCATGCTTTTCCAAAAGGTCAAAATTCCGCGTGAATTTTGTTTCGGGCCGTGCCAGATTGCCTTGAGCGGGAGGGGAGTACACTCCTGGCTGATGCCGCATGCCTGCCGGAGAACCGGGCAGGCGGACGGCGCGTAACGGAAAAAAATAACCGACAGGGTGTGGATCACATGAAACGTATCGTTCTCGGCCTCCTGGCCGCAACCGCAATGGTTCTTCCGGCTTTCGCCGCGGATGTCCAGCCGGCCATCCTCTACGATCTCGGCGGCAAGTTCGACAAATCCTTCAACGAGGCTGCCTATCACGGCGCCGAAAAGTTCAAGACCGAGACCGGCACCGCCTATGTCGAGTTCGAAGTGTCGAACGCCTCGCAACGCGAGCAGGCGCTGCGCCGCTTCGCCGAGGACGGCCGCAACCCGATCGTCATGGCCGGCTTTGCCTGGGAGGATGCGCTGAAGGTGGTCGCGAAGGAATATCCCGATCTCAACTTCGCCATCATCGACGATGCCGTCGATATGCCCAATGTCCGTTCGCTTGTGTTCAAGGAAAACGAAGGCTCCTATCTCGTCGGCATCCTGGCGGCGATGGCCTCGAAGTCCAAGAAGGTCTCCTTCATCGGCGGCATGGACATTCCGCTGATCCGCAAGTTCGAATGCGGCTATGTCGGCGGCGCCAAGGCGGCCGGTGCGACCGATGTCATCCAGAACATGACCGGTGACACGCCCGCGGCGTGGAACGATCCGGCCAAGGGCGGCGAGATCGCCAAGACACAGATCGACCAGGGCTCCGACGTGGTCTATGCCGCGGCCGGCGGTACCGGCGTCGGCGTGCTGCAGGCGGCGGCGGATGCCGGCAAGCTCGGCATCGGCGTCGATTCCAACCAGAACGGCCTGCAGCCCGGCAAGGTGCTGACCTCAATGCTGAAGCGCGTCGACGTGGCCGTCTACACCGCCTTCATGGACGGCAAGAACGGCACCTTCAAAGGCGGCCTGCAAAATCTCGGCCTCAAGGAAGGCGGTGTCGACTACGCCATGGACGACAACAACAAGGCGCTGGTCACCGACGAGATGAAGGCTGCCGTCGAAAAGGCCAAGGCCGACATCATCGCCGGCACGATCCAGGTGCACGACTACACCGCCGACAACGCCTGCCCGTATTGATTGATAAGAATTCGCTTACGAACCGCCGGGTAAAAGCCCGGCGGTTTTGTTTGAGGGCTTTAAAGGACGTTGAGGATTGGCGGAGGTCTCGGCGACGTCCGATCTCCCCCCTTGCGGGGGAGATGCCTGGCAAGGCAGAGGGGGGGCTGTCCCTCGGCCTAACGGCCAATCAGGTTGGCGATCCTTCACACCCCCTCTGGCCTGCCGGCCATCTCCCCCGCAAGGGGGGAGATCGGCAGTTTCGGCGTTGCGGGTCCTTCTTCGCAAGTCCATATGCGATTGCCTTGGACGTCAGGGCAGAAGCGCACCGCCGGTCGACAACAAGCCCAAGAGATAACCCAGCGCAAACACCACGATCAGCGCGATGGCGATGACGGCGCCGCGTCGGGCACCGAGCGAATGCACGCCGACGCCATAGGGCTTCCGCTCCAGTCTGCCGAGCGCCGGCGTCGCTTCGTCCTGGCCGACCACACGCATCTGCGGCAGTTCGGCGATGCGTTGCGAGATCAGCCGCCAGCGATCGTCGTCGCCCGAGGGCCGCCCCGTGCCGTCGAAGACATGCATGCGCTCGGCCAGCCGCATCACCGTGTCGCGGAAGGCGGGATCGATCGCCAGGTCTCGCTCGGCACGCTCGCGGTCGCGATCGTTCATCAGGCCAAGCACATAGTCGCCCGCCCGCGTAACGCGATCGCTTTCACCGGCCATCGGCTTCTCCTTGCTACCAGTGCGGCGGTTTGGTTATCGGCACGTCGGGTGCCGATTGTTCCTCCAGCGCCATGAAGCGCCCGGTCAGCGCATCCAGCTTGCGCTGCATGCGCTCGATGACCGTCCACTGTTCGGCGATCTGGCCCGACAGTTCCTCGATCGTCTTTTCCTGCTCGGCGGCGCGGATTTCCAGCGTCGTCAGCCGGTCGACAGGCATGATCATTCGAAACTCCCCAGGTCCTGGTGCACGCAGTGCAGCATGATGCGACTGTCGAGCCTTGCATATTAGTGAATGTGAAGGTCTGCGGCCACGTTCGAAATTGACAAGCGCACCGGGATTTGTCGAGAGTGGCCACTGCGCCGCCAATTGGCACGGGTGGGGCATCATGCTAGGCGTTTTGACCAAGCGATAAAAAAATAAGAGTGGGACAGGCTGCATGGCGCAAGCCGCAATCGAACTGATCGGCATCAACAAGAGTTTTGGCGCCGTTCGCGCCAATCGCGACATCAATCTGGAGATCGCACGCGGCACCATCCACGGCATCGTCGGCGAGAACGGCGCCGGCAAGTCGACGCTGATGTCGATCCTCTACGGCTTCTACCAGGCCGACAGCGGCGAGATCCGTGTCGGCGGCAAGGCGGCGTCGATCAAGACCTCCAACGACGCCATCGCGCTCGGCATCGGCATGGTGCACCAGCACTTCATGCTGGTCGACAATTTCACCGTGCTGGAAAACATCATCCTCGGCGCCGAAAGCGATGCGCTGTTGAAAAAGAGCATCGCCAAGGCGCGCTCCGAACTGGAGCGGCTCGAGCGCGAATACGGGCTGGAAGTCGATCCCGACGCCATCATCGAGGAATTGCCGGTCGGCCTGCAGCAGCGTGTCGAAATCCTGAAGGCGCTTTATCGCGGCGCCGAGATCCTGATTCTCGACGAGCCGACGGGCGTGTTGACGCCGGCCGAGGCCGACCATCTGTTTCGCATCCTCAGGCAATTGAAAGACCAGGGGAAAACGGTGGTGCTGATCACCCACAAGCTGCGCGAGATCATGGCCATCACCGACAATGTCTCGGTCATGCGCCAGGGCACGATGGTGGCGACGCGCGAGACCAGCAAGACGACAGTCGGCGAACTGGCCGAACTGATGGTTGGGCGGCGCGTGCTGCTGCGGGTCGAAAAGGGCGAGACGGAGGCCGGCGCGGTCAAGCTGGCCGTCAAGAACCTGACGGTGAAAGACCAGCGCGGCGTCACCATGGTCGACGACATCTCCTTCGATATCCACGCCGGCGAGATCGTCGGCATTGCCGGTGTCGCCGGCAACGGCCAGTCCGAACTGCTCGAGGCGATTTCCGGCATCAGGCGCGCGGTTTCCGGCTCGGTGATGCTCGATGGCAAGCCGATCGACCTGACCGGGGCCGCCGATCCCGGCGAGTTGCGCGACCGTGGGCTCGCCCATGTGCCGGAGGACCGCCATCATGTCGGCCTGGTGCTGGCCTTCGAGGAGAACGAGAATTCGATCCTCGGCTACCATGACGACCCGCGCTACCTGAAAGGGCCGTTCCTCAACATCGACGCCATCATGGCTGATGCCAAGGACAAGATCGAGAAATATGACATCCGGCCCGGCAATCCGCGTCTGAAAACGGCGAATTTCTCCGGCGGCAACCAGCAGAAGATCGTGCTGGCGCGAGAAATGGAGCAGGACCCCGGTGTTCTGATCGTCGGCCAGCCGACACGCGGCGTCGATGTCGGCGCCATAGAATTCATCCACAAGCGGCTGATTGCCATGCGCGACCAGGGCAAGGCGGTGCTGGTGGTGTCGGTCGAGCTCGACGAGATCCGTTCGCTGTCCGACCGCATCCTGGTGATGTTTGCCGGGCGCATCGTCGGCGAACGCGGCCCGGAGGCGACCGAAGGCGAGCTTGGTCTGCTGATGGCAGGCGTCGATCGCCAGGAGGCGGCAGAGTGAGCACGCCTTACGCCAAGCTGCCGGCCTGGGCCGATTATGGGCTGATCCCGCTGATCAATCTGTCAGTGGCCTTCATCGTTGCCGGTTTCGTCGTCATGCTGGTCGGCGAAAACCCGTTTCGTGCCGCCGTCATCCTGGTCGAGGGCGCTTTCGGCAAGGGAACCGGCATTGCCTTCACGCTGTTCTATGCCACCACCTTCATCTTCACCGGCCTGTCTGTGGCGGTGGCCGCGCATTGCGGCCTGTTCAACATCGGGACCGAGGGCCAGGCCTATATTGCCGGCCTTGGCGTGGGCGTGGTCTGCCTCGCCTTCGACACTGTGCTGCCGTGGTGGCTGACCTTTCCGCTGGCGATCGTCGCCGGAGCCGCCGTCGGTGCGCTGTGGGCGCTGATCCCGGCCTATCTGCAGGCCAAGCGCGGGTCGCACATCGTCATCACCACCATCATGTTCAACTTCATCGCGGCCTCGATCATGGTCTACCTCCTGGTTGGGCCGTTGAAGCCGGCGGCGTCGCAGGCGCCGCAGACGCGCAACTTCCTCGCCGGCGCCGAACTGCCCAAACTCAACTGGATCATCGAACTGTTCGGTGCCAAGATCCGCTCGGCGCCGTTCAACATCTGCTTCCTGCTGGCGCTGCTCATGGCATTCCTGGTCTGGCTGCTGATCTGGCGCACCAAGCTCGGCTACGAGATGCGCACCTATGGCCACAGCCCGAAAGCGGCGCGCTATGCCGGCATTTCGGAGACCCGCATCATCATTATCGCGATGATGATTTCGGGCGCGCTGGCCGGCATGATGACGCTGAACCCGGTGATGGGCGACCAGCACAATGTGGCGATCGATTTCGTCTCCGGCGCCGGCTTCGTCGGCATTGCCGTGGCGCTGATGGGCCGTCTGCATCCGGTCGGCATCGTGCTGGCGGCGATCCTGTTTGGCATGCTCTACCAGGGCGGCGCCGAACTTGCCTTCGAAATGCCGGCGATTTCCCGCGACATGATCGTCATCATCCAAGGCCTGGTCATCCTGTTTGCCGGTGCGCTGGAGCACATGTTCCGGCCCTACGTCCAGGCGCTGTTCGCCTCGTTCAGTCCAAGGTCGGTCGGCATCGAAGCGGTCAAAGGGAAGGGCGCCTGAGATGGACGTCTTCATCGCCATCGTGCAGATCCTGGACTCGACCATACGCCTGTCGGTGCCGCTGCTGCTCGCTTGCCTCGCCGGCCTCTATTCGGAACGCGCAGGCGTTTTCGACATCGGGCTGGAAGGCAAGATGCTGGTCGGCGCCTTTGCAGGTGCGGCCGCCGCTTCGGTCTTCCATTCGGCCTTCCTCGGTCTCGGCATGGCGATCGTGATGTCGGTCGCCTTTGCCCTGGTGCACGGCTTCGCCTCGATCACCCATCGCGGCAACCAGATCGTCTCCGGTGTGGCCATCAACTTCGTCGCCGCCGGCTCGACCATCATTCTGGGCCAGGCCTGGTTCCAGCAGGGCGGGCGCACGCCGGCGCTGCAGCCGGGCGAGCGTTTCGAGGCCATCACTCTGCCAGGTGCTGCCGCGATCCATGATGTGCCCATCATCGGGCCGATCTATTCCGAGCTGCTCTCGGGCCATTCGATTCTGGTGTATCTCGCTTTCGCCATGGTGCCGTTCACCTGGTGGGTGTTGTTTCGCACCCGCTTCGGCCTGCGCCTGCGCGCCGTCGGCGAGAACCCGGCCGCCGTCGACACCGCCGGCATCTCGGTCGCCTGGCTGCGCTACCGGGCGCTGATCTGCACCGGTGTGCTGACCGGCATTGCCGGCGCCTACCTCTCGATGGTGCAGAATGGCGGCTTCGTGAAGGACATGACCGCGGGCAAGGGCTACATCGCACTGGCGGCGCTGATCTTTGCCAAATGGCGACCGGTGAACGCCATGTTCGCCTGTCTTCTGTTCGGCTTCCTCGACGCGGCGGCGATCCGCCTACAGGGTTCGCCGCTGCCGTTGATCGGCAAGGTGCCGGTGCAGTTCATGCAGGCGCTGCCCTATGTGCTGACCGTGATCCTGCTTGCCGGCTTCATCGGCAAGGCGATCCCGCCGCGCGCCGGCGGCGTGCCTTATGTCAAGGAACGTTGATCCGGGCGCCCAGGAGCACTGTGTCGAACATGCGGCTGGTGCTCGAAAGGCGCCAGGAAAACGCAAATGGCCGGTTTTTGACCACGATCGTCGGAGAGAACGTCTAGATGTCGCATGATCTGTTCGAAGCCGCGCAGGAGGCCATGGCCAAGGCCTACGCGCCCTATTCGAAGTTTCCGGTGGGTGCGGCGTTGCGCACCGAAGACGGCCGTGTCTTCACCGGCGCCAACATCGAGGTCGCGTCCTATCCGGAAGGCTGGTGCGCCGAGACCACGGCGCTCGGCCATTACATCATGGGCGGCGGCGGCAAGATTGTGGAAATCGCCGTCATTGCCTCGCGCATGGCCAAATGCTCGCCCTGTGGCGGCTGCCGGCAAAGGCTGGCGGAATTCTGCCGGCCGGACACAAAGCTCTATCTTTGCGACAACACCGGCGTGGTCGAGACCGTGACCATGGGCGACATGCTGCCCTACGGGTTTCGTGGCGACATTTTGAAGTGAGAGTTGGCTGATATGAAGGAAGCTCTGGACCACCTCGTTGAAAGGCTGGACGGGTTGGCGCCGACAACGGCGATGGTGCTGGGGTCGGGCCTTGGCGGGCTTGTCGACCAGGTCGAAAATGCCGTGCGCATCTCTTATGCCGACCTGCCGGGTTTCCCCCGCAGCGGGGTGACTGGCCATGCCGGCGAGGTGGTCGCGGGGCTTTTCGCCGGCACGCCGGTGCTGATGCTGTCCGGCCGCGCCCATTATTACGAGCACGGCGTTGCTGCGGCGATGCGGCCGGCGCTGGAGGTGCTTGCCGGCATCGGCATCACCAAGCTGATCCTTACCAATGCCGCCGGCTCGGTCGATCCCGACATGCTGCCTGGATCGGTGATGCTGATCACCGACCACATCAATTTCTCCGGCTCCAACCCGCTGATCGGCGAGCCTAGCGACCGCCGCTTCGTCGGCCTGACCGAAGCCTATGATGCCGGCCTGCGCGCGGCGATCGAACGGGCGGCGAAGGCGACAGGGACGGCGCTGCACAAGGGCGTCTATATGTGGTTTTCCGGTCCGTGTTTCGAAACCCCTGCTGAAATCCGCATGGCCCGCGTCATGGGCGCCAAAGCGGTAGGGATGTCGACCGTACCGGAGGTCATTCTCGCCCGCTTCTTTGGGCTTCGCGTAGCCGCCTGTTCGGTGATCACCAATCTCGCCGCCGGGATGACCGGGGCGGAACTGTCGCACCAGGAGACCAAGGACATGGCGCCGATCGGCGGCGCACGGCTGGCGACGATCCTTGCGCATGTGTTCCAGGATGGGTTGCCGGAGCCAAAGGGCACCTGATGCTTCCGCAGGAAATCATCCGCCGCAAGCGCGACGGCCAGAAACTGTCCGCGCAGGAGATTTCGGCCTTTGTCGCCGGCGTCACTTCGGGCAGCGTCTCGGACGGCCAGGTCGGCGCCTTTGCCATGGCGGTGTTCTTCAACGGCATGAACCGCGACGAGGCGGTGGCGCTGACGCTCGCCATGCGCGATTCCGGCGATGTGCTCGACTGGTCGGACCTGCCGGGTCCGGTCACCGACAAACATTCGACCGGCGGCGTCGGCGACAATGTCTCGCTGATGCTGGCGCCGATCGTCGCCGCTTGCGGCGCCTATGTGCCGATGATCTCCGGCAGGGGCCTTGGGCATACCGGCGGCACGCTGGACAAGATGGACGCCATCCCGGGCTATATCAGCCAGCCGGATATCGCGCGCTTCCGCAAGACGGTGCTCGAGACCGGCTGTGCCATCATCGGACAGACCGCCGATCTCGCGCCCGCCGACCGTCGCCTCTATGCGATCCGCGATGTGACCGGAACGGTGGAATCGGTGCCGCTGATCACTGCCTCTATCCTGTCGAAGAAACTCGCGGCCGGCCTGCGGTCGCTGGTGCTCGACGTCAAGGTCGGCAATGGCGCCTTCATGGAGAAGTCGCGCGACGCGACAGCACTGGCCAACAGCCTGGTCGAGATCGCCAACGGCGCCGGCCTGAAGGCCTCGGCGCTGGTCACCGGTATGAACGAGCCGCTGGCGTCGGCGGCCGGCAACGCGGTCGAGGTGCGCAACGCCGTCGATTTCCTCACCGGAAGGTTCCGCGACAAGCGACTGGAGGATGTGACGCTGGCGCTGGCCGCCGAGATGCTGCAATCGGCAGGGCTGGCGTCGTCCAATCAGGACGGTCTCAGGCGCGCGGCCGAGACGCTGGCCGGCGGCCGCGCGGCAGCCGCCTTCGCGCGTATGGTCGCAGCCCTTGGCGGTCCCGCCGATTTCGTCGAGAAGCCGGAAAAATACCTGCCGAAAGCGGCGGTGGAGTTTGCGGTCAAGGCGACAGGCAACGGTTTTGCCACTGCTATTGCCACCCGCGATATCGGCCTTGCCGTGGTCGGGCTCGGTGGCGGGCGCACGCGGCCGGACGACAGGATCGACCATGCGGTCGGCATCACCAGGCTGCTGCCGCTCGGCGCCGAGGTGCGGGCCGGCGAGCCGCTGGCGCTGGTCCACGCCCGCACGCAAGTGGAGGCCGAAGCGGCCGCAGCCGCCGTGCTTTCGGCCTATACGATCGGGGCGTCGAAACCAGCCGCCGACAAGACTGTCATCCGGCGCGTGCTGCCGCGCGGGTAGCGGAACGCGCTACTGCACCAGCAACAGTGTGCCGTTTTCGACCTGGTATTTTGCCAGCCGCTGCAAAAAGCTCATGCCAATGAGGTTGGTGCGCAGAGCCTTGTCGTCGAGCACTACCGCCTGGACGTTGTCGACGCTGATCTTGCCGATCTGCAGGCGATCGATGTTGACCACGGCGGCCCTGATCGCGCCATTGGCGGTGTTGACCTGCTGGTTGAAGTCCGACGGGTTGAGCGAGATGCCGATGCGGCGCGCCGTCGAGGTGTTGATGGCGACCAAAGTGGCGCCGGTGTCGATCATGCCGTCGACCTGGCGGCCGTTGAGCTTGAAGGCGGAGGTGAAATGGCCGCGCTCGTCAGCCGCCACCAATACTTTGCGCCCAGTGGGCAGCGGTGCGGCCGGCTTGCCGGGAACCGAGGCCATGTTCAGTTCGGGCTGAGGCTGCGCGGACGGCTTGCCGGCGACGGTCGACTTCAACAGGTTGTCGAGAATCTGCGGATTCGACTGATAGACGATCGGGATCGATGCCGACGTTCCGGCGAACACGCCCAGAATGAGAAGCTTGCGCAGCATGAACGGACCTTCGTGAAGGCCCATTCTCGTGCGCACATGGTGTTTGCCGCTTTAACGCCAACCCGAAACCGCGGCTTTGCGTAAACGGGCGGTAAACGACTGGATGCCAGCTGGCCTTGCCAGCCGCCGTCATTTGGTTCCGTACATGCGGTCGCCGGCATCGCCGAGGCCGGGCATGATGTAGCCCTTCTCGTTGAGCTGGCGGTCGATGGAAGCGGTAAAGACCGGGACATCCGGATGCGCCTTGGTGAAGCGCTCGATGCCTTCTGGCGCCGCCAGCAGGCAAAGGAAGCGGATGTTGGTGGCTCCGCGCTCCTTCAGCTTGTCGATGGCCGCGATGGCCGAGTTCGCGGTCGCCAGCATCGGATCGACGACGATCACCAGCCGGTCGGCGAGATCGCTCGGCGCCTTGAAGAAATATTCCACCGCCTCCAGCGTTTCGTGATCGCGGTAGAGGCCGACATGGGCGACGCGGGCCGCCGGGACCAGGTCGAGCAGGCCTTCGAGCAGGCCATTGCCGGCGCGCAGCACCGAGGCGAAGACCAGCTTCTTGCCTTCCAGCGTCGGCGCTTCCATGGTTTCCATCGGGGTTTCGATGGTCGTCGTCGTCAGTTCGAGGTTGCGGGTGACCTCGTAGCCGAGCAGCAGCGAGATCTCGCGCAGCAGTCGCCGGAAGCCGGCGGTCGACGTCTCCTTCTTGCGCATGATGGTCAGCTTGTGCTGGACAAGCGGGTGGTCGACGACGGTGACGCCCTGCATGGGTTGCTCCAGTGAATGGTGAATAGTGAATAGTGAATAGTGAGCAGGTTTGCGAGTCCCGATGGATCGATCATTGCCGTTGACAGGCCGAACCGCCGGCAAACCAATCACCAGTCACCAGTCACCAGTCACCTCTTCGCATCGAGCCGGGCAAGCAGCGCGCTTTTCGTCTTCCTGTCGACGAAAGCCGCTTCGATCGCCGTCCTGGTGACGGCGGTCAAAGCTTTTTCATTCATGGAGAAATGCTCGGCGGCGATGTCGTATTCGCGCTTCAGCGAGGTCCAGAAATAGGGTGGGTCGTCGGAGTTCAGCGTCACCTTGCAGCCGGCCGCCTGCAGGGCAGGCAAAGGGTGATCGGCGAAACTGTCGTAGACTTTGAGCGCGATGTTGGAGCCGGGGCAGCATTCGAGCACGATGCCCTCATCGGCGATGCGGCGCACCAGGTCGGGATTTTCGATGGCGCGCACGCCATGGCCGATGCGCGAGGGGCGGATGTGGTCGAGTGCGGCCTGCACCGTCTCCCAGCCGGTCAACTCGCCGGCATGGATGGTGATACCAAGACCCGCTTCACGGGCGATCTCGAAGGCCCTGACATAATCCTCCATCTCGCCCATGCGTTCATCGCCGGCGACGCCGAAGCCGGTGACCAGCGGATTTCCGCAGCGCGCCGCAAAACGCGCCGCCTGCTCGATCGATTCGACGCCGACATGGCGTACGCCGGTGACGATCATGCGGCCCTCTATGCCGGTCTTGGCTTTGGCGCGCAGCATGCCTTCGCCGAGCGCATCGGTGTAGGCCTTGGGCGACAGGCCGGCCCTGACGGCATGGTCGGGCGAGGTGAAGACTTCGGAATAGATGGCGCCGTCGCGGGCAAGGCTGGTCAGATAATGGTCGGCGAGGCGGGCATAATCCTCCTCGGAGCGGAACAGGTCGGCGGAAAAGTCGTAAGCCGCGAGGAAAGAGGTGAAGTCGTGCCAGACGAACGAGCCGTTCTGGATATAAAGCGAGGTGTCCTTGCCGTATTTCTGCGCCTGGCGGACGACGAGTTCGGGCGCCGCTGCCCCCTCGATGTGGCAGTGCAGTTCCGCTTTCAAAGGCATGCAGTTATCCCGTCTCATCAGTCCAGGCCGTAAGCCCACCACCTGGAAGCGCGGCCGAACACCGCGCCTTAAACAATAGCGCCCGCACCATCGATCGGCTATGGTCCCGCCGGTTTTATGACGGATCAAAATAATGTCAGTTGAGAGAACCACGGCCGCGGGCGGCATGGAAACCTCCTATGGTTTCAAGAAGGTAGGGCCAGGCGACAAGCAGCCTCTGGTCAATGAGGTTTTCCACAAGGTGGCGAACCGCTACGACCTGATGAACGACCTGATGTCGGCCGGGCTGCACCGGCTGTGGAAGGATGCCATGGTGACATGGCTCAATCCGCCGAAACGTCCGGGCTGGAAAGTGCTCGACGTGGCGGGCGGCACCGGCGACATCGCCTTCCGCATCGTCGACGCCAGCCATGGCAACACGCATGCCACGGTGCTCGACGTCAACGGCTCGATGCTCAGCGTCGGCCGCGACCGGGCGGAAAAGAAGGGCCTGTCCGGGAATACCGATTTCGTCGAGGCCAATGCCGAGGAACTGCCTTTCACCGATAGCACCTTCGACGCCTACACCATCGCATTCGGCATCCGCAACGTGCCGCGCATCGATGTCGCGCTGACGGAAGCCTTTCGCGTGCTGAAGCCCGGCGGACGGTTCCTGTGCCTGGAGTTTTCCGAGGTCGAGATGCCGCTGCTCGACAAGGTCTACGAAGCCTGGTCGTTCAACGCCATTCCGCAGATCGGCAAGATGGTGACGGGCGACGGCGAGCCCTATTCCTACCTGGTCGAATCGATCCGCAAATTTCCCAACCAACAGAATTTTGCTGCCATGATCACCCGCGCCGGCTTCGAGCGCGTGTCGTTCCGCAACTATTCCGGCGGCATCGCAGCGCTTCATTCGGGCTGGAAGCTTTGAGGCCGGACAGTTTGCAGCAGCAGGGTAGACGATGAGCAGCGTCGGCGCCGCCTTTCGGCTCGCGCGGGCCGGCTGGGTGCTGGTCCGCGAGGGCGTGATCGCAGCACTGCCGGGGGACGAACTCAGCGGCCTGCCGAAATTCGGCTGGCGCATGGCCCGGCTGTTCACCCGCCGCCGCGCGCTCGCTTATGAGCGCAGCGACCGGCTGGCCAAGGCGGTGGTCCGGCTCGGACCCTCTTATGTCAAGCTCGGCCAGTTCCTGGCGACGCGGCCCGATGTCGTCGGCAACGACATGGCGCTCGACCTCGCCATGCTGCAGGACAAGATGCACACTTTTTCGCAGGCGGAAGCGGTGGCGGCGATCGAGGGCTCGCTCGGGCGCAAGATCGGCGAACTCTATACGCAGTTCGGCGGGCCGGTCGCGGCGGCCTCCATCGCCCAGGTCCATCCCGCGCAGGCCATGCATGACGGTGTCGATACCAAGGTGGCGGTGAAGGTGATCCGGCCTGGCGTGCGCCGCCGCTTCTTTCAGGATCTCGAAAGCTATTTCCTCGCCGCCCGGCTGCAGGAGAAATACATCCCGTCGTCGCGCCGGCTGCGGCCGGTCGAGGTGACCGAGACGCTGGCGCAGACCACCAAGATCGAGATGGATCTTCGCCTCGAGGCGGCCGCACTTTCGGAACTGGGCGAAAACACCAAGGACGATCCGGGCTTCCGCGTGCCGTCCGTCGACTGGGAGCGCACCGGGCGCGATGTGCTGACCATGGAATGGGTCGACGGCGTCAAGATGAACGACATCGCCGGCCTCGCTGCGGCGGGGCACGATCTGAAGGCGATCGCCACCAACCTGATCCAGTCGTTCCTGCGTCACACGCTGCGGGACGGCTTCTTCCATGCCGACATGCATCCAGGCAATCTGTTCGTCGAGGCCAATGGCAATATCGTCGCCGTCGATCTCGGCATTGCCGGACGGCTCGGCAAGAAGGAGCGCCGGTTCCTCGCCGAAATCCTCTACGGCTTCATCACCCGCGACTATTTGCGCGTCGCCGAGGTGCATTTCGAGGCCGGCTACGTGCCGCGCCAGCACAATGTCGCGGCTTTCGCGCAGGCGATCCGCGCCATCGGCGAGCCGATCCACGGCCAGCCGGCCGAGACCATTTCGATGGCCAAGCTTTTGACGCTGCTCTTCGAGGTCACCGAACTGTTCGATATGGCCACGCGGTCGGAACTGATCCTGTTGCAGAAGACCATGGTGGTGGTGGAGGGCGTCGCGCGTACGCTCGACCCGGCCTTCAACATGTGGAAGACGGCCGAGCCGGTGGTCGGCCAGTGGATCGCCGGCAATCTCGGGCCGAGCGGCCTGCTGATGGACGCGCGCGACGGCGCCAAGGCGCTGCTGGCGCTCGCCCGCCAAGCGCCGGACCTTGCCGCTCGCACCGAGCGGCTGTCACGCGAGATCGATTTTATGGCGGAGCACGGCCTCCGCTTCGACGAGGCGACATCGCGCGCCATCGGCAAGGCCGAAGCCCGCTACACCCGCTCGGGCCGGCTGGCGTTATGGGTGATCGCGCTGACGCTGGTTTACATCGCGTGGAAGCTGCTCTGATCGCTTGCAACGCTAGCAATTGTGGTGCTAGCGTTGCAGTCGCGCTATTGATGTCGCGGAGCAAGTCATGGGCACCATTACTGTCCGCAATCTAGCTGACGACGTGAAGCAGAAATTGCGTGAGCGCGCTGCGGCGCGCGGGGTGTCGATGGAGGAAGAGGCGCGTGATGCGCTTGCCAAAAGCGTGCTGTCGGCGGAAGCCGGCATGCCCGAGAGCGAAACCCTCTATGCAACAATCCGCCGCCTGGTTGAGCCTCATGGAGGTTTTGACAACGATCTGTCCCAGCGAGGTCAATCCACAAAAACGCACAGCACCCTCGACGGCAAGCGCATCCTGCTGATCATCGGCGGCGGCATCGCCGCCTACAAGGCGCTGGACCTGATCCGCCGGCTGCGCGAGCGCGGTGCGGCGGTGCGCGTCGTGATGACATCGGCGGCGCAGGAGTTCGTCACCACGCTTTCGGTCGGCGCGCTTTCGGCCGACCATGTCTTCACCGAACTGTTCGACCGCAGTGACGAGCACGATGTCGGCCATATCCGCCTGTCGCGCGAGGCCGACCTCTTGGTGGTGGCGCCGGCCACCGCCGACCTGATGGCCAAGCTCGCCAACGGCCATGCCAACGATCTGGCCTCGACGGTGCTGCTCGCCACCGACAAGAAGGTGCTGATGGCGCCGGCGATGAACCCGAAAATGTGGTCGCATGCCGCGACGAGCCGCAACCGGGCGACGCTCGCCAAGGATGGCATCGCCTTCGTCGGCCCGGCCAAGGGCGAGATGGCGGAAAGCAACGAGGCGGGCGAGGGCCGCATGGCCGAGCCGCTGGAGATCGTGGCAGTGATCGAGGCACTGCTCGACAGCAGGCCGAAGCCGCTGGCCGGCCGCAGGATCATCGTCACCTCGGGGCCGACGCATGAGCCGATCGACCCGGTGCGCTACATCGCCAACCGCTCTTCGGGCAAGCAGGGCCATGCGATTGCGGCAGCGCTGGCAAGACTGGGCGCGGATGTACGCCTGGTCTCCGGTCCGGTTGGCATTGCCGATCCGGCCGGCGTTGTGACGACGCATGTGGAGACCGCGGCCGAGATGAAAGCGGCCGTCGAACAGTTGTTGCCGGCGAACGCCGCGGTCTTCGTAGCTGCCGTCGCCGACTGGCGCACCGCTGGCACGGCCGGCGAGAAGATCAAGAAGGTGGCGGGCCAGGGCCCACCGGCGCTGCAAATGGTCGAAAACCCCGACATTCTCGCCGGCGTCGGTCATCACGGGCAACGGCCGGGGCTGGTTGTCGGCTTCGCCGCCGAGACGCAGGACCTGATTGCCAATGCCGAGGCCAAGCTGAAGAAGAAGGGCGCCGATTTCATTGTCGCCAACGATGTCTCGCATGAAAGCGGCGTCGGCCCCACCGGCGTCATGGGCGGCGACCGCAACAAGGTGCGCATCGTCTCGGAGGACGGCGTCGAGGAATGGCCTGAGATGGGCAAGGACGAGGTGGCGGCGCGGCTCGCCGCGCTCATCGCCGAGCGTTTGCAAGCCTGAGCGGCCGCCGGTCCGCAATCAGGCACGGGTCATGGTCTTGCAAGCAGCCTTGTGGTCGAGGGCATTTGACGCCAACAGCGCCGGCGGAATGCTGTCGCCAAATTCTCCATCCGCCGTGCCCTCAGCCTGTCGCCAATTGCGGCCGGCGTGCCGCCAAAGCCATCTTCAACGCCGCCAGGCAACCGACAATGCCAAGTGGCACGAAGGCCAGGTACAGCCAGCCGGCGACGTGCGCTGCTGCCTCGCGGTTCAGCCCGTCCGAAAAGCCGCTGGCATTGGCGATGATGCCGGCCATGGCGGCGCCCACGGCGTAGCCGATGCGCTGCATGGTCGGCACGGCGGCCGAGGCGATCGTCTGCTCGCCGTCGCGGGCCGAGGCGACGATGATGCGGGTCAGGAAGGGCCATGACACGCCGAAGCCACCGCCTTGCAACAAAGCGCAGAGCAGGATCACCGGGATCGAGCCGGTGGGGATGGCATAGGCGAAACCGGCGAGGCCGGCTGCAATCATCAGCGCGCCGATGACGAGGATCTGCCGTTCGCGCTGCAGCGGCGCATTGGCGACGGCGATCGACAGGATCGACCAGGCGATCGATTCGGCGGCGATGATGTAGCCTGTGGTCAGGATCGGGATGCCGTGCAGCGTGGTAAGCAGAAGCGGCCCGTAGATGGAAAAAGAGACTGTCGCCACCGAGAAGGCGGCAACCATGCTCATGCCGCTGCCGACCGGCGAGCGCCATGAGAACAGGCCCGACGGGAACAGTCGCGATTGCGGCTTCATGGCGTCGACGAAAACGAACAGCGCCAGGCCGGCGAGGCCGAGGACCAGCAGCAGCGACGATCGAAGCAAGGCGACGTCGACGCCTGCGGTGGCGATCAGCACGACGGCGATGGCGAGGCAGCCAAGTGCTGCAAAGGGGAAGGGCGGCGAGGTGCCGGCGGCGGCTTGCGGCTTCGTCGCTTCCGGCGTGTTCAGGACGATGAAGCTTGCCGATGCCATGGCGATGCCACCCAGCACGAAGACGCCGAAGGCCCAGCGCCAGGACAGGAGCTCGACCATGATCGCGCCGAGCATCGGGCCGCTGAAGGCGGCGACGCCCCAGATCGCCGACATGATGCCGAACAGCTGTGGCCAGATGCTGCGGTTAAACAGCCGCTCGACCGAGACGAAGGCCAGCGACACCAGCGCACCACCGCCGAGACCCTCGACCAGACGGCCGCCAAGAAACACCGGCATGGACGGCGCGGTGGCGCAGATCAGTGCGCCCACGGCATAGAGCAGGGCGGCGACCGTGACGTTGGAGCGTAGAGCGACATAGCTGACCAGCCGCCCGGCCGCTGCGCCGGCGACAATGGCGCCGAGCTCGTAGACGGCCAGCGACCAGCCGACGAACTGCACACCGGCGAGGTCCCCGACCATGGCCGGCATGACCGTCGCCACCATCGTCTCGTTGGTGGCGTGCAGCAGGATGCCGAGGCTGATGAAGCAGAAGCGCGCGAGGTCGCCGCTTGCCCACAATGCCCGCCAGTCGACCTTGTTGCTGGTGATTTCAGTCATTCTTTTACCCTGCCTTTGCATATCTCGATGCCGGCGCATGGCGCCAGAAGCCAGTGGGGGCTTTCCGGCGGGGCCATGCGCGCTGTTTCAGTCAGGCGAGTTGTAAAACCTCAAGAGCAGTTGAGCTCAAGTGGCTTTTTATCGAAGTGCAGACGGTCGAGATTGGCCGGAAACCTCTCCGCTTGATGCGCCGGTCAGTTCTCAATGCTGCGCAGCTGAAACTGGCTGACGCCGATGGCAATGTTGATACCGGTCTGCGTCTGCAGGCTGAGCGGCTGCAGAGTGAAGGCCTGCGAGGAGCCGCCGACCAGGAGATTGGCGCCGGCGCCGACCGCCGCGGTCACTTCGGCGCTGGCGCCGATATAGTCGCCGGCCAACGCGCCGGGCGCATAGATGTTCCTCAGCGGCGTCAGCACCAGCCATTGCATGACGGTCTGCTTGGTGGTGCCGATGTCGAGCCCGTATTTGTTGACGGCGCCGAAATAGGCTTCCGGCGAAAAGCTCTTGTCGGCCGGCGTGAAGGTGCAGCTCAGATCCTTGCTGGAGCCGAAGATGAAGCCGGTGCCGCCGCCGATGGCGCAATCGAGCACACCGAGTTCGATACCCTGGCCTTGCGCTTGGGCCTGGGCGGTACAGATGATGGTGATAGCGGCGGCGATGGCTGGTTTCAGCACGGCGGATCCCCCAAAAAGCATGCGGCGCGAAACAGTAACCTGTTCCGCGCCGCGCGTAGAGGGATCAGTCGATCCTTATTTGCCGATGCTTATTTGAACGAGTGGATCAGCTCCAGGGAGGTCACGGCGACCGCTACATTGACGCCGGTCTGCGCCTGGACGCTGAGCGGCTCCAGCACAAAGGCGCCGTCCAGCCCGCCGACCAGCAGATTGGCGCCGCCGCCGGTCACCACGCTCGCCTCGGCGTTGACGCCGTAATAATGGCCGGCAAGGTCGCCCTCGTCATGGCCGCGGGTGGCGGCCAGAACCGCCCACACCAGCTGGCCCTGATGCGTCTGGCCGAGATCGACGCCGAGCTTGGAGATCATCCCCGTGTATTTCTCGGACGGCCCATGGTGATAAGGACGGAACGTGCAGTCGACGCCCTTGTTCGACGTGATGACGTAACCGACGCCGCCGTCGATGGTGCAATCGAGCGTGCCGAGCTGAAGCTTGCCGGCGCTGGCGGGAACGGCAAGCAGCGTCGTGGCAAGTGCCGCGGCACAGATGATTTTCTTGATCATGGGTCAGTCCTTTCGAAAAATGCCTTCAACAACGGTTGAATGGCCCGGAGCGTTCCGCTGAAAACTTGGCGCGATCAAGGCAGGGGTTAACGCTTTGCCCCCGGTGGTTAAGATTGGGTGATAGTGGGGTTTTCTGGATACGCATCCCTAGCGGAAGCGCTCTGCGCTTTCCCGGGGAGAAACCGCTCAAGCGGGGCACTGCATCAGGAATGGAACGTTGTTATAAAAGGCCGCGGATGGCGGCGCGCCGGCTGCATCTCAGCCGGCGGTGGCGCCCGATGTGCGCGACAGGCCGTCCTTGGCCGGCTGGTAGGTCGGGTCGAGATGGACGGCTTCGCGGTAGGCCTTCGAGGCCTTGACCTTGTCGCCGCGGCGCTCGTAGATCAGCGCCTGGTTGGACCAGGCTTCGGCGTTCTTGCCGTCGAGCTTGATGGCCATGTTGAAGTCGGAGAAGGCGTTGTCCTCGTCATTCATGGCGAGATAGGAGAGGCCGCGGCCGTTGTAGGGTTCGGCGGCGTCCGGCGCCAGCGAGATGGCGGTCGAGAAATCCTCGATGGCAAACTTGTGCTGGCCCTGGCTTTGATAGATCAGGCCGCGATTGTGGTAGGCGCGGGCATCCGTGGTGTCGAGCTGGATCGCCTTCTGGAAATCGTTGAAGGCCTGCTGGGTCTGGCCTGCCTTGCGATAAAGGTTGCCGCGGCCGATATAGGCGGCGTCATAATTTGCATTGATCTGGATCGAGCGGTTGTAGTCGGCAAGGGCGGCCGCCTGGTTGCCGAGGAAGCGCTGGATCAGCGCCCGGTTCGAATAGGCTTGGTAGAAATTCGGGTTGAGCTGGATGGCGGTGTCGAAATCCTTCAGCGCCGCCTGATACTGGCCGCCACGGCCATAGGCCGAGCCGCGCACATTGTAGCCTTCCGGATCCTGCGGATTGCGCTGGATCACCGCCGACAGCGAGGAGATGTTCTCGCTCGAGCCTTGCGCCTTGTCGATGTTGTTGAATTCGCCGGTCGGAACGCTCTGGCAACTGGCAAGCACCAGGCCGGACATCAGGGCTGCCGCCAGGGCCAAACCGCGCATTGTGGTTCTGCGCTCTACGCCGATTGCGTTCATGTCTGCCCTGTCCTCACTTCAGCCGCGCCGTCCAGGTCCCCCTCCGGGCCGGGTCACAGATTGTCGTAACAAAATCTAGAACGCCGTTTGCGCGTTCAAGGGAACGGCCTCCAACAGAATGGCGGCGCTCCAAACAAAAAGGTGGCGGCGATTCCGCATCGCGCCACCTCAGAGTATCCTTCGAAAAGGACGAAAAATTGGCGTCAGAACCGCGGCGGACGCGGAGCACCACCAGGACCACCGGCGGCGCCGGCAGCAACCGGGCGCGGCGTCATCGGCAGCAGGCCTTCGCGCTGGGCGCGCTTGCGCGCCAGCTTGCGGGCGCGGCGAACGGCTTCGGCCTTTTCACGGGCGCGCTTCTCGGAAGGCTTCTCGTAATGGCCGCGCATCTTCATTTCGCGGAAAATGCCTTCGCGCTGCATCTTCTTCTTGAGAGCGCGAAGCGCCTGATCAACGTTATTGTCGCGGACGAGTACCTGCACGGGCAATCCTGTCTTTCGGGTTTGATATCAACAGGCAAGTGGCCATAGCCACATGCCTCCGCGGCGCTTTACACCACGAATTGTGGCGGCTGATAGCAGAATCAGGCCGCGCTGTCCACACTGGAAATGAAGGACAACCGCCAATTTGCCACGGCAGCCCCGAGATAGGGCGCCAACTAGGCGCTGGCCAGATGGAGCTGTGCGAAATCCTCGAAGAATTCGCCGTAATCGCAGGTGATTTCCTCGCCGGCTGATATATCTCGGGTGGCCGTGGCGCCGCCATATTGCGAAAAATCCGTGTTCGGCCGCTCGGCGTGGTTCATGAAGCGGCCATTGTCGACTTCATAGACCATGAAGCCCGGACGGTCGGGGCTCGGATAGGCATAGCGGTCGAGCAATTCCTTGAGGTGCGGCGGCGCCGCCTCGTATTTGTCCATCGGGATCAGCCGGTCGAAATCCGGATCGAGCCGCCAGATCGAGGCGCCCTTCCTGATCGGCTCGGCGGCGAACACGCCGACGCCTTCGATTGCGCTCTGGGCGACATAGGTCCTGATCAGCAGCATGTGCGTCCTCCTCACCCGAAACCGAATCGCCAAATCGCGTGGAAAAAGCAAGTCCGGTTTCGGGTTCTGTGGCTGATCGCGCGGGCGATGACCCGCGAAATGCTTCACGTCCGGGTGATCGAGACGCCGCCATCGGCAAACAGCGCCGATCCTGTGGTGAAGCTCGACGCATCCGATGCCAGGAAGAGCGCAGCGCGGGCGATCT
This sequence comes from Mesorhizobium sp. C372A, assembly GCF_030323245.1. NCBI lineage: Bacteria > Pseudomonadati > Pseudomonadota > Alphaproteobacteria > Hyphomicrobiales > Phyllobacteriaceae > Mesorhizobium > Mesorhizobium sp. C372A. Next base: position 2,759,149 of record NZ_CP100475.1, read on the forward strand.
CTTCAGGCACAGCGACACGTTTCAAGGCATGCAGGTTTTCCACGAAAGCGCGTGATTCCGGCGTCTTGAATGTTGCCGACGGCGTGTCGGTGCCACCCGGCATCAGCGCGTTGACCCGCACGCCCCTGGGGCCGTATTCGGCGGCCAGCACCTGCGTCAGGCCGATCAGTCCGGCCTTGCTCGCGGCATAGCTGGTCATGCCCGGCATGCCGACTGTGTGACCGACGAAGGTCGAGGTGAAGATCAGCGATCCGCCGCCGCGTTCGACCATCGCCGGCACCTGGTATTTCGCGCCGAGAAAGGCGCTGGTCAGATTGGCGTCGAGCGTCTCGCGCCATCCGTCCAGCGACAGTTCCGAAATCGGACCCATCGCTCCGACCGAGCCGACATTGTTGAAGGCGATATCGAGCCCGCCGAATTTTTCGACGGCGAGATCGACGAGGGCTTTTGCATAGGCTTCGTCGCGGACATCGCCGGCAAGCGCGACTGCCGAGCCGTCGGCATCCTCGATTTCAGCGACCAGCGCATCGAGTTCGGCCTGGCGGCGGGCGGCGATGACGACCCTGGCACCTTCTTCGGCGAAGAGTTTTGCGGTGGCGCGCCCGATGCCGGAACTGGCGCCGGTGACGATCGCTATTTTATTGGTGAGTACGAACATTTTCTTACATCCTTTCATGGCACCGGCTGTGCCGGCAACCGGGATGTTGATCGCAGTTCGGGACGGTGCTAGCCACCCGATACGTGCTCGACTTGCTGAATGGCTTCGCAGCGGCACAAGCGCCGCGCGCCGGACTATTGCTTCAGCAGCCAGCCGAGGCGGTCGAGCGAAAATGCGTAGCTGATGGCGATGAGCAGCGTGATGACAACGCCCGTGGTCGTGTGACCGGCTGCATAGAATCCGGCTGCACCGCCAAACAGGATGGCCAGTTCAAGCACCAGCCTGACTGCGCCTGGTACAGGAACCGGCGCGCGTCCGGACCGGCTCGGATCGCCGCGCACCGCGAAGGTTCCCCACAGCGCAGCTGCAATGAACGGCAAGGCCAAGGCGAAGAGCCAGCGCCACCAGCCGCCGGAGAGGCTCCAGCCGGCAAAGCCGAGGCCAAGCAAGGCGGCAAGTTCCAGCAGGAAACGCAACGTCAGATTCCACCAGGCGTTGCCCATATTCGTCCTCCAGAGTCTCGCGATCGCCAGTGTGTCCGAACGCAGCCATGCCTGCCAGCCCGGGCAGGTCTTTTCCACCGCGGCGCAAAACGGCAAGCGCCGTCGCAAACAGCGCAAGGGTGGAAGCGCCGTTTCGCTAGTGATACACCTCGCGCGCCGGGGCTGAGTAAAATACCCACCGCCATTTGCGAGGCTGGAACGTTGAAAAAATATTCGGTATTCGCCATCGCCCGCGAGGCCATGCGCGGCCACAAGGGCTGGGAGGAACAATGGTCCTCGCCGGAGCCGAAGAAGGAATATGACGTCATCGTCGTCGGCGCCGGCGGTCATGGCCTGGCCACCGCCTACTATCTCGCCACCGTACACGGCATCACCAATGTCGCGGTGCTGGAAAAGGGGTGGCTGGGCGGCGGCAACACCGGTCGCAACACCACCATCATCCGCTCCAACTATCTCTATGACGAGAGCGCCGGCATTTACGACCACGCGCTGAAGCTGTGGGATGGGCTCTCCCAGGAGCTCAACTACAACGTCATGTATTCGGCGCGCGGCGTCATGATGCTGGCGCACAATGTGCACGACATCCAGGTGCTGAAGCGCCATGTCCACGCCAATCGCCTCAACGGCATCGACAATGAATGGCTGACGCCTGAGCAGGCGAAGGAATTCTGCCCGCCGCTCAACATTTCCAGGCAGGCGCGCTATCCCGTCGTCGGCGCCGCCTTGCAGCGCCGAGGCGGCACGGCGCGTCACGATGCGGTGGCCTGGGGCTATGCGCGCGGCGCTTCGGCCCGCGGCGTCCACATCATCCAGAATTGCGAGGTCACCGGCGTCAAGCGGGCGGCCAATGGCGCGGTCATGGGCGTCGACACGACGCGCGGCTTCATCGGCGCCAAGAAGGTCGGTGTGGTGGCTGCAGGCCATTCCTCGGTGATCATGAACATGGCCGGCGTGCGCATGCCGCTGGAAAGCTATCCGCTGCAGGCGCTGGTGTCGGAGCCGGTTAAGCCGGTGGTGCCTTGCGTGGTGATGTCGAACACGGTGCACGCCTACATCTCGCAGTCCGACAAGGGCGAACTGGTGATCGGCGCCGGTACCGACCAGTATGTCTCCTATTCGCAGACCGGCGGCCTGCACATTTTGCAGCATACGCTGGACGCCATCTGCGAGATGTTCCCGATCTTCACCCGCATGAAGATGCTGCGCTCGTGGGGCGGCATCGTCGACGTGACGCCCGACCGTTCGCCGATCCTGGCCAAGACGCCGGTATCAGGCCTCTATGTCAATTGCGGCTGGGGCACGGGCGGCTTCAAGGCAACGCCCGGCTCAGGCCATGTCTTTGCCCACACGATTGCCAAGGACGATCCGCATCCGATCAACGCGCCCTTCACCATCGAGCGCTTCCGCACCGGGCGCCTCATCGACGAGGCAGCAGCGGCGGCGGTGGCGCACTGATGATGGTGGAACTGGCTGTAGCGGTGCCGCTGGTGCTGGCGGGGGAGCAGGACCTGTTCCATTTTCCGTCACCGGACGAGGTGCGGACGCAGCCGATCAGCCGCGCCGGCAACGAAGCCGATTGGCCGTTTTCGATCGACGCCGGCATTCTGGCATGCGTGTGGAGCGGTGGCCAGAAGGTGGTCATCTTCATGGAGAACAGGCCCTCCGATCTCGGCGAGGACGACACATTCGATGCGCGCAGCGTCATCGTGACGACCGATCCGTTTCAGCTCACGATCGGCAACATGGCGTATCGCGAGCTGTTTCGCCCCGCCGCAAGTGTAGAGGAGCGCATTCGGCTCGTCGCGCCTTTTGCTGCGATGGGCCAGAGGCTTTGCAACCAACCGGCCGGCGCGCATGTCGGCCACGGCGAATTGTAGGAACGAACGATAATGCTTCTCATCCGCTGCCCCTATTGCGAGGAAGAGCGCCCGGAGCTCGAGTTCCGTAACGCCGGCGAGGCGCATATTGCGCGTTCGGCCAACATGGCGGGCGAGAGCGACGACGATTTTGAAAAGTTCTTCTTCATCCGCTCGAACCCCAAGGGCATCATCTATGAGCGCTGGCGCCACATCCATGGCTGCGCACGCTTCTTCAATGCGGTGCGCGACACCGTCACCGACAAGTTCGTCATGACTTACAAAGCCGGCGAGCCGAAACCGTCCAAGCTGCCCAAAAACTCCAACGAAATGGCTTCCAAATGAGCGGCGCGTTCCGCATTCCGAGCGCCGGCCGTCTCAGCCAGGCGAAGACCGCGCGGTTCTCTTTCGACGGCCAGTCTTACACCGGCATCGAAGGCGACACGCTGGCCTCGGCGCTGCTTGCCAATGGCGTGCATTTGGTGGGACGTTCGTTCAAGTATCACCGTCCGCGCGGCTTCCTGTCGGCCGGAGCGGAAGAGCCCAACGCGCTGGTCGAGGTCAAGCGCGACGCGGCACGCAAGGCGCCCAACATCCGCGCCACGGTGCAGGAGCTCTATGACGGGCTCGTCGCCAACTCGCAAAACCGCTGGCCGTCGCTCGCCTTCGACGTCGGCGCGGTCAACGACATTGCATCGCCGCTGTTTTCGGCCGGTTTCTACTACAAGACCTTCATGTGGCCGAAGGCGGCCTGGAAGAGCCTCTACGAGCCGAAGATCCGCGCCGCGGCCGGCCTCGGCGTTTCGCCTGACAAGCCAGATCCCGACCATTATTCGTCGCGCTATGCGCATTGCGACGTACTGGTGCTAGGCGGCGGTGCGGCCGGCATTGCGGCAGCGCTCGCCGCTGCCGAAACCGGCGCGCGTGTCATCCTCGCCGATGAACAGGCCAGCTTCGGCGGCAGCCTGCGCTTCGAGAGCGGGGCGAAGATCGACGGCCAGGACGGTTATGCCTGGGCGCAAGGCGCGGTGGCCAAGCTCACCGCCCTGGACAATGTCCGCGTTTTGTCGCGGACGACGGCGTTCGGCTACTACGCGCAGAACTTCGTCGGCCTGGTCGAGCGGGTCAGCGACCATCTGCAAAACCCCGGCCACGATTTGCCGCGCGAGCGCCTATGGCAGGTACGCGCCAAGCGCGTGGTGCTGGCGACCGGCGCCATCGAACGCCATATGGTGTTTGCCGACAATGACCGGCCCGGCATCATGCTGGCCTCGGCGGCGCGGACTTATCTCAACCAGTACGGTGTCGCGGTCGGCAAAAATGTCGGCGTCTACACCGCAAATGACTCGGCCTACTCCGCCGCGATCGACCTGAAGAAGGCCGGCGTCAACGTGGCGGCGATCGTCGACCTGCGCGACCATCCGACCGGACCTGTGATCGACGAGGCGAGGGCGCTCGGGATCGAGGTCAATTTCGGCCGCGCGGTGATCCGCGCCGGCGGCAAGTTGCGCGTGACCTCGATGACGGTGCAGCCGAAGAATGGGGGCGGCGAGCGCACCATTCCGGTCGACGCCATCCTGATGTCGGCCGGCTGGACGCCGTCGGTGCATCTGTTCTCACAGTCGCGCGGCAAGGTCGCCTTCAATGACGAGACCAAGCGCTTCGTGCCGGGCATCTATGCGCAGGACTGCGTTTCGGTCGGCGCCTGCAACGGTACGGATGGGCTCTCGGCGTCGATCGATGAGGCCTATGCGGCCGGCGCAAAGGCGGCGAAGGATGCGGGCGGCAAAGTGGCCAAGGGCGTAAAGCCGAAGGTCGACGCGTCGGAAAGCTGGTCGCGCGGCATGCTGGGCGCGGCGCCCGGCGCCGGGCCGGACAAGACGGTCAAGGCCTTCGTCGATTTTCAGAACGACGTCACCGCCAAGGACATCCGCCAGGCGGTGCATGAAGGCATGCGCTCGATCGAGCACGTCAAGCGCTTCACCACCAACGGCATGGCGACCGACCAGGGCAAGACGTCCAACATGCACGGCCTTGCGATTGCCGCCGAGACGCTTGGCAAGCCGATCCCCGAGGTCGGGCTGACCACATTCCGCGCGCCCTATACGCCTGTCACTTTCGGCGCGATCGTCAGCCATTCGCGCGGTCCGCTGTTCGACCCGACACGCAAGACCGCGATCCATCCCTGGGCGCAAGCGCAAGGCGCGGTGTTCGAGGATGTCGGCCAGTGGAAGCGCGCCTGGTATTTCCCCAAACCCGGCGAGGACATGCACAAGGCGGTCGACCGCGAATGCGTCGCTGTGCGCACCAATGCCGGCCTGTTCGATGCCTCGACGCTGGGCAAGATCGAAGTGGTCGGGCCGGATGCGGCCAGGTTCATGGAACTGCTCTACACCAATCCGTGGGAGAAGCTTGAGCCCGGCCGCTGCCGCTATGGCATCATGCTGCGCGAGGATGGTTTCATCTATGATGACGGCGTCGTCGGCAGGCTGGCGCCGGACCGTTTTCATGTGACGACCACGACGGGTGGCGCGCCGCGCGTCATGAACCATATGGAGGACTATCTCCAGACCGAGTTCCCGCATCTGAATGTCTGGCTGACCTCGATAACCGAGCAATGGGCGGTCATCGCCGTGCAGGGGCCGAAGTCGCGAGACATCATTGCACCGCTGGTCGAAGGCATCGACATGTCGGACGAGGCGCTGCCGCATATGTCGGTGCGCGAAGGCAAGATCTGCGGCGTGCCGACCAGGCTGTTTCGCATGTCGTTCACCGGCGAGCGCGGTTTTGAAGTCAACGTGCCGGCTGATCACGGCCAGGCGGTCTGGGAAGCGCTGTGGGCCGAAGGCCAGAAGCATGGCGCTACTGCCTACGGCACCGAGGCCATGCACGTGCTGCGCGCCGAAAAGGGCTACATCATCGTCGGCCAGGACACGGACGGCACGGTGACGCCGAACGATGCCGGGCTCGACTGGGCGGTCGGCAAGAAGAAGACCGATTTCGTCGGCATCCGCGGCCTGACGCGGCCCGACCTTGTCGCCAAGGGCCGCAAGCAGCTGGTCGGCTTGAAGACCAAGGACCCGAAAGTGGTGCTTGAGGAGGGCGCGCAGATCGTCGCTGACCCGAAGCAGGCGATCCCGATGAAGATGATCGGTCACGTCACATCCAGCTACTGGTCGGAAAATTGCGGTCGCTCGATCGCGCTGGCGCTGGTTGCCGGCGGCCGCGACCGGATGGGCGCCACGCTCTATGTGCCGATGCCGAACGGCGTGATCGAAGTGGAGGTTACCGGCATGGTGTTCTTCGACGAGACGGGAGGGCGCCTCAATGGCTAAGGCTGCTGCAAAGAAGACGGCCCCAGCTGCAGCGGCGTCGGTCGAGCGCCGCCCGGCCCTGGCTGGACGCGTCGTTTCCGCAACGGATGTCAAGGTCGAGGTGCTGCCGCCGGCGGAGCGCATGTCGCTGCGCGGGCCGGAGGCTTCCGTCGCGGCGCTGTCGAAGGCGCTCGGCCTGACCTTGCCGAAGCAGCCGAAAACTTCGGCGGCCAAGGCTGGCCGCACGGCGCTGTGGCTCGGCCCTGACGAGTGGCTGGTCATCGACGAGGCCGGCAAGGATCCGCTGGCCGATTGTGCTGGGGTTGCCGCATTGCATTCGGCGGTCGGCATCTCGCACCGCAACGTCGCCTTCGCCGTCACCGGCCCGGCGGCGGCCGCCGCGATCAATGCAGGCTGCCCGCAGGATTTGTCGCTCGAGGCTTTTCCGGTGGGCGCGGCGTCGCGCACCATTCTCGGCAAGTGCGAAATCCTGCTGTTGCGCACGGCAGCCGACGCTTTCCGGGTCGAGTGCTGGCGTTCCTTCTCGGACTATGTCTTTACTTTCCTGTCGGAAGCAGCCAGCGACGCGGCGGCGTAGGAACGTTTGACGGGTCAAGCCGTTCTGCTTCCCCCATCAGGGAGAACATACGATGCCGTCGAAAGCGCCGCCGAAGTCAGCTGGCAAGACGTCCGCCGTGCGCTCACTCGAACATGAGCAGCATCACGAGGTGACTGCCGAAGAAGAGGAACTCGAGGAAGGCCTCGAGGACACGTTTCCGGCCAGCGATCCGGTGTCGATCACCTCGACCGCCATCCCAGGCGCGCCGGCAAGACCCGGCAAGGCCAAGACGGTGCCGGGTCGCAAACCGCGCAAGAAATAACCCGTTCGGCTACGCCAGGTTTGAACTCAGGAAAGGCCGGCTTGCGCTGAGGAAATGGGGGCGCTGAGGAAAAAACGGGCGGCCGGGATTATCCTGCCGCCCTTAAATTAATCGTTGTGCTGTGGTCGAGCCCGATCAACTTAGAACGTGCTCGGCACGATCCATGGGTTGATCTCGATGCCGAGACGCGGGCTCTTGGCCTTGACGTCGGACTTTTCGACCGAGCCGGTCACGGCGCAATCGAGCTTGGCATTGGTCGTGGTGTCGACGCAGGTGGCGGCGGGGGCCTGCTTGGTCGAGTGTGTGTTGTTGGCGGCGAAAGCCGAGCCGGAGAGAGCCAGCACGGTGGCGAGAGCGAGAAGGGTCTTGTTCATGTCTGTCTCCATCGGTTAAATTCTTTTCGTACATGTACGATACAACGTACACATACGCCCACCGAGATGGGTTTTCAAGTCGGAAACGGACGCGTACGAAAAATCTTTTTGAACGCCGAAAATTGCGGCGCACTGACACAGCCGAAGCTGTCAGGCCGGACGTTGAATTGGAGGGGCGGGGATGCTCAGCAGTCGACCGGGGTCTCGGTCAGCGGCGGCACATTCTGAGTGCTGAGCGTGGCGAGTGTGAAATCGCACATCCGCGTCACGAAAGCCTGCGGATCCCCGAAGGGGTAGAACGGGAACGTGATCAAAAGCGAGATGGTGCCGTGGCCGACTGCCCAAAGCATGGTGGCGAGGGCGCGCGGATCGCCCTGCAGCTTGCCTGCGGCAACGCAGGCCTCGACCCTGGATATCAGCGCTTTCATCGCCGGGTTGGCCTCTTCCATGTCCTCATAGCTTCTGCCTTCCGGCAGCTTGGTCTTTTCGGTCATGAACACGGTGCGGTATTCGTTGGGATTGCCGAGCCCGAAGGCAGCATATTCGGTCATCACCGCACGCAAGGCCTCGATCGGATCGTCGGAAGGGTGCTCCTCGATGCGGCGGGCAAGTGTTTCGAAGGCATCCTCGGCCAGCGCAAACAGGATGTCTTGCTTGTCGGCGAAGTAGGAATAGACCGACATCGGAGCATAGCCGACCCGCTTGGCCAACTTTCGGATGGTCAGGCCTTCATAGCCCTCTTCCTTGACGAGCTTGTGGGCTGCGTCGAGCAGTTCGGAACGCAGTTCGGCCTTTTGTTTCTCGCGGCGTTTCTGGACGCTCAGTGGCAAGATCCGGTGCCTTTGGTTGGTTGTGCATGACTAAATATATACGCTGTACGGAAACGGGCAAGGGCGCTGTCAGGGACATCAAAAAGCGACCTCAAGCTTTCTCTCGAATAGTCGTGCCCGTTCTGGTCAATTTCGCCAGCATCTATGTCACAGCATGTGTAACCTGGGCGCACGCAGGCAACATCGGACTGTTACAAACAAAGCCTATTTGGCGGCTCTGCAAGAAATTTCGGTTTTGGGGGGCCTCTATGGCTGCGATAGAGCTTTCGTCCGGGCTGCCGGGCGCACATCCACTTTCTCATGGCGCAAGGCTGGCGCTCAGGCGGGTCGTGATAGTCGCATGGCTGGCGATCGCAATCGGCTTCGCCATGGAAGCGCTTATCTTGACTGCCGGATTTGCGGCAGGTTCGCACCCGGCCCCGACCCAGGTTCTGATAGACTTGGCGCAAGGCGTGACCTGGTCATTCTTCGTCTGCGCCGGCGTCAGCCTCGGCACGGCGATCACCAAGGCGAGCCTCGCTTGGCGGCCTGATCGCCATGATCTCGGGGCCGCTGGCCATGGGCATCGCCAAAGGTACGCAAAAGGTGATGGTGAGCGCGCTTGATGTATCGGCAAAGCCCGTGATCCTGTCGCTCACTACGCTCGGTATGTTGCGGGCGATCGAGTATGGTTTGCTGGGCTGGATGCTGGCTTCGCTGGCATCCAAGGAAGAACCTCGCTCGCTGCATTTCATGCTGGCGGGTGCCTTGGCCGGCGCGGTGTTCGGCGGCGGGATCACGGCGCTGACGATCGAGACTGCCGCAGCCAAGGACATTGCGCTGGCATTGCCGCAGGCTGTCGCCACCGGCCTCATTGAGATCGTGTTTCCGATCGGATGCTCGCTGGTCGTCTACATCGCCCTGCAAGTCAGCCGGCACATGAAGTTCATTTCCAGCGATGCGCGCTAGAGCCGGATGATTTCCCGTCGAATTGACCTGAAATCAGAATCCGGCTCTAAATCAAATAGATAGAGCATGATGTCGTCCGAAAACCGCTTCACACTTTTCGGCATCATGCTCTGTCTACAGACGGTGATCGGTTTGCGTCCTGTTTCCAGGCCGGTTGCCACCACCTCCGTGTGGGCTTGCTCCCCGGTCGGGGAACGGAACTGATCCGATCTGTCATCAAATTGCGTCGACCACAATATCTCATTGTCGACTCAGGTTCGGTCGATCAGCTTGGCGGCAAGGTGCGACAGCAGCTTCACCGCTTCGCCATAGGTTTTTGCCTTCTCCGGATTGGAGGCGTTGCCGTCGAGCGCCCGCTTGTAGACACCCTGGCAGATGGCAGCCAAACGGAAGAAGGAGAAGGCGAGGAAGAAGCTCCAATTGTCGATGCCGGCCAGCCCGCGCCGACGGCAATACGCCGCGACATAGGCTTCCTCCAAGGGCAGGCCGAGGGCGGCGCGGTCGACGCCGCCAAGACCGCGAAAGCCCGAGGCGTGCGGCAGGCGCCATTGCATGCATTGATAGGCGATGTCGGCGAAGGGATCGCCGAGTGTCGACAGTTCCCAGTCGAGCACCGCCAGCACTTTCGGCTCACTGGCTGCGAAGATCATGTTGTCCAGCCGGTAGTCGCCATGCACGAGGGATATCCGGCCGTCATCGGCCGGCATATGCGTCTCCAGCCAGGCGATCAGCCGGTCCATGTCGGCGACCGTGCCGGTCTCCGAGGTGCGGTACTGGCTGGTCCAGCGTGCCAGCTGGCGTTCGAAGTAATTGCCGGGTTTGCCGAAATCGCCGAGCCCGACCGCCTCGACATCGACATCGTGCAGGGCCGCCAGCGTGGCGTTCATAGCATCGTAGAGGGCGGCGCGCTCATCGTTGCCAGCGGCCTCCGGCACTGCCGGATCCCAGAAGATGCGGCCGTCGAGAAAATCCATGACGTAGAACATGCGGCCGATCGGCGTCGCCTCCGCCGACAGATGCAGCATCGCCGGCACCGGCACGGCGGTGCCGGCCAGCGCCTTCATGACCGTGAATTCGCGGTCGACCTGATGCGCCGATTTCAGCAACTGGCCCGGCGGCTTGGCGCGCAGGACATAGCGGCCGCTGGCCGCGGTCAGCAGATAGGTCGGGTTCGACTGGCCGGATTTGAATTTTTCGATGGAATGAAGCCCGGCAAAACCCGGGATGTGCGCCCCGAGATAGGGCGCTAGTGCCGTCTGGTCCAGCGCGTTGGCGTCGCCGCTCATGCGGTCTCCGGCTCACGCTCGATCAGCGTCAGCGTCAGCCAGCGCGCCGTCAGCGCCGGCTTCTTCGAGCCTTCGATCTCGATGGTCACGTCATGCGCCGTCTGCACCCAGCCCGACGGCCTGACCTTGACGTCGGCCAGCACGAAGCGGGTGCGGATGCGCGCGCCGGTCTTCACCGGCGCCAGGAAGCGCAGCGAATCGAAACCGTGGTTGACGCCCATCTTGCCCTTTTCCAGCGGCGGCATGGTCTCGAAGGTCATCGCCGAGAGCAGCGACAGCGACAGGAAGCCATGCGCGATGGTGCCGCCGAACGGCGTCTCGTTTTTGGCCCGCTCGGGGTCGCAATGGATGAACTGGTGGTCGTCGGTGGCGTCGGCGAACTGGTCGATCATGGTCTGTGTGACCTCGCGCCATGGCGAGACGCCGACTTCCTTGCCGACGCTGGCCAGAAGCACATCGAGACTGATCGGTTCCACTGCGGTGTCCTCCCCTTGCCGCCGACCGCGGCTCATTCCTTGAACAATGTCAGCCCATGCTGCACCGACTGCCCGCCGTCGATCGGCAGGATGGCGCCGGTGACATAGGAACCGGCACGGCTGCACAAATAGAGCGTTGCGCCGCCGATGTCATCCGCCACGCCGATACGGCCGATGGGGACATGGCTGCCGACATGTCTGGCCTTTTCTTCGGTGCCGGTGGCAAAGGCGGTCATCCGGCTCTGGAAGGGGCCGGGGGCGAAGGCGTTGACGGTGATGCGCCGCGCCGCGAGTTCGATCGCCAGCGTGCGCGTCAGGTGGTGAACGGCGCCCTTGGACGCGGTGTAGGAATAGGCGTCGTCGGCCAGCGGCTGCGTGCCCATCACCGAGCCCAGGTTGATGACGCGGGCCGGATCGGCATCGCTCGCGGCGGCTTCCAGCAGCGGCAGCAATTCGCGCGTCAGATGGAAGACGGCGGTGACGTTGACGGCGAACACCTTGGCCCAGCCGCTATAGGGAAAATCCTCCAGGGAGGCACCCCAGGATATGCCGGCATTGTTGACCAGAATATGCAGCTTCTCGGTGCGCGCCTTGACCTCGCTGACCAGCGCGGCAATGCCGGCTTCGCTCGAGACGTCACCGGCGAAACCTTCGGCACTGCCGGAGCCGCCGAGCCCGTTCAACTCAGCGGCGACCTTGATGCAATCCTTGCCCTTGCGCGAGGCGATCATCACGGTAGCGCCGGCCTGGACCAAAGCGGTCGCAACCATGCGGCCGATGCCGGTCGCGGCTCCCGTTACCAGCGCGGTCTTACCCGCGACTGAGAACAGTTCTTCCAGATAGCTCATCGCAATTCCTCCGCGCCTTTCTGCTCACGGTCCGGGGCGAAAGGGCTCGCGTTGACAAGGCTAACCGAAGTACGGTCATCCTTGCCACGGGTAAAGTGCCTGGATGCGTGAAAGGGTTGGAGACCGATGGCGGACATCAATCTCGGCATGACCGAGCGGCTGAAGCCGATCCACGCCCGCGTCGCCGCTATGGTGCGCGACGAGATCATGCCGCTCGATCATGAGTTTTTGAGCGAGGTCGGCAAGGGCGGCGACCGCTGGGTCTATACCGCGCGGCAGACCGAAATCCTCGAAGGGTTGAAGAAAACGGCCAAGGATCGCGGCCTGTGGAATTTCTGGCTGACCGGCTCCGAGCGCGGCTATGGGCTGTCAACCGTCGAATATGCCTATCTGGCCGAGGAGATGGGCAAGGCGCATCTCGGCGCGGAGACCTTCAATTGCTCAGCGCCCGACACCGGCAATATGGAGGTGCTGGAGCGCTATGGCTCGGAGGACCACAAGCAGGCATGGCTGGCGCCGCTGCTCGAGGGGAAAATCCGCTCGGCCTATCTGATGACGGAGCCGGATGTCGCCTCCTCCGACGCCACCAACATCGCCATGCGCTGCGAAAAGCAAGGCGGCGACTATGTACTCAACGGCGAGAAATGGTGGGCGTCGGGGGCCGGGGACCCGCGCTGCGCCATCTACATTGTCATGGTTCGCACCGGCGAAGCCGAGACGCAGCACCGCCGCCATTCGATGATCCTGGTGCCGTCCGGCACCAAGGGCGTGACCAAGCTGCGGCCGATGCAGGTCTATGGCGACGACGACGCGCCGCATGGCCACATGCATCTTCGCTTCGACAATGTCAGGGTGCCGGCCGGAAACCTGATCCTCGGCGAGGGCAGGGGGTTCGAGATCGCCCAGGGGCGGCTTGGCCCCGGCCGCATCCACCATTGCATGCGCGCCATCGGCCAGGCCGAAATGGCGCTGGAGCTGCTGTGCCAGCGCTCGGTGCGCCGCGAGGCCTTCGGCCAGCCCTTGGCCAAGCTCGGCGCCAATTTCGACATCATCGCCGAATGCCGCATGGAGATCGAGATGGCGCGGCTGCTCTGCCTCAAGGCGGCGTGGATGATCGACCAAGGCGATGCGCGCGCAGCCGCGCCCTGGATCAGCCAGATCAAGGTCATCGCACCGCGCGTCGCGCTCAAGGTCACCGACGAGGCCGTGCAGATGTTCGGGGCGCAAGGCATCAGCCAGGACACGCCGCTGGCACGCTCATGGACGCATCTGCGAACCCTGCGCCTCGCCGACGGGCCGGACGCCGTGCACCGCCGGCAGGTGGCGCGTACGGAGCTCAGGAAATACACGCAGGAAAAGGTCTGAGCGGATGAAGGCCATTATCGCCCGCGATTTCGCGCCGCTCGGCCAGCTCGTCCATGCCGACAATCTGAAGGAACTGGTCGGCTGGCATCTCGCCGGCAAGGTTTGGCCGGTCATCGAAGGCACTTATCCGCTGGCCGATGCCGCCGCCGTGCTGACGCGCGTGCTTGGCCGTGGCGCATCCGGCAAGCTCATCCTCAAACGTTAAGGAGCCCCGCCATGGCGATACCTTCAGACATGAGAGCACTGCTGCTGATCGGCGACGGCTACACCAGGACGCCCTCCGGCAGCGTGCTGGAGGCGATGGAGCCGTATCTCACGCTGGGCAGCATCGGCGTGCCGACGCCCGGACCGAGCCAGGTGCTGATCAAGGTCAGCCTCGCCTCGATCAACCCGTCCGACGTCATGTTCATCAAGGGCCAGTACGGTCAGCCGCGCGCCAAGGGCCAGCCGGCCGGCTTCGAGGGTGTCGGCACGGTCGTTGCCAGCGGCGACGAGCCCTATGCGAAAAGCCTGATCGGCAAGCGCATCGCCTTCACCACCGGCGTCACCAATTGGGGCGCGTGGGCGGACTATGCAGTTGCCGAAGCTGCCGGCTGCATTCCGCTGCTCGACACGGTCCGCGACGAGGATGGCGCGGCGATGATCGTCAACCCGCTCACGGCGCTCGCCATGTTCGACATCGTCAAGCAGACGGGCGAAAAAGCCTTCATCATGACCGCCGGCGCCAGCCAGCTTTGCAAGCTGATCGCGGGTCTCGCCAAGGAGGCTGGGTTCCGGCCGATCGTCACCGTGCGCCGCGACGAGCAGATTCCGCTGTTGAAGGAGATCGGGGCTGCCCATGTGCTCAACGAGAAGGCGCCGGATTTCAAGGCAGCACTACGCGATGTGGTCAAGGCCGAGCAGCCGCGCATCTTCCTCGATGCCGTGACCGGGCCGCTGGCCTCGGCGATCTTCGACGCCATGCCGAAGCGCTCGCGCTGGATCATCTATGGACGGCTCGATCCGGACACCACTGTCATCCGTGAGCCCGGCCAGATGATCTTCCAACACAAGCACATTGAAGGCTTCTGGCTGGTCGAATGGATGCGCCAGTTCCGCGACAAGCGCGGCCCGGCGATCATGGAAGCACAGAAGCGCTTTTCGGATGGGCGCTGGTCAACCGACGTGACGGCGGTGCTACCGCTGGATGAGGCGATGGCGAAGGTCCCGGCGGAGCTGGCCAAGCCGAACGGGAAGGTGTTTATCAGGCCGTGACTTTCTACCCTCCCCCTTGTGGGGAGGGTCGACGAAGAGCAATTTTGCTCTTTCGTCGGGGTGGGGGTCTTGGCTCCTACCTCTGTTATTCGCGGGAGCGCTGGACCGACGTTAGTTGGCGCTGCACCCCCACCCCGGACCTGCGGTCCGACCCTCCCCACAAGGGGGAGGGTAAGCGGAGCTACTCCGCCGGCTCGACATTGGCGTACGCCGCTTCCTCAAGCTCCCGCTTCAGCCTCGCTTCCTCATGCGTCTTCGGCGTGACGAAGCGGCCGAGCAGGAGGTAGGCGACCGGGGTCAGGAAAAGCGTCGAGACGGTGGCGAGACCCAGCCCGCCGACGATGACCCAGCCGAGCGCGATGCGCGCTTCGGCACCGGCGCCGGCGGCCAGCACCAGCGGGACCCCGCCGAGGATGGTGCAGATCATCGTCATCATCACCGGCCGCAGGCGGATGATCGAGGCCTGCTCGATCGCCTCGCGCACGCCGAGGCCGCGGTCGCGCAGCTGGTTGGCGAATTCGACGATGAGGATGCCGTTCTTGGCCATGACGCCGACCAGAAGCACGAGGCCGATCTGGCTGTAGGCATTGAGGCTGGTGCCTGACAAAAGCAGCGCAAAGATTGCGCAGGCAAGGCCGAGCGGGACCGTCGCCATGATGATGACGGCGCTGACGAAGCTTTCGAACTGGGCGGCAAGCACCAGGAGGATGATGACCAGCGCGAAGCCGAAAATGGTGATCATGGCGCTGTTGGTCTCGCCGAGCGTCGCGGCTTCGGCCAGCGGCAGGACGCGGCTGCCCGGCGGCAGCAGCGGGGCGGCGATCTGCTCGGCAACGCCGAGCGCGTCACCCAGTGCGAAATTGCCGTTCAGGTTCGAGGTGATCGCCACCGAAGGCTGCTGCTGTTCGCGGGTCAGCGACGGCGGCACGGCGCGCTCGGTCAGCGTGGCGATGGTCGACATTGGCACGAAGCGGCCGTCGGCGGTCTTCAGGAAGATGTTTTCCAGATCGGTCGGATCATTGATCGGGTTGGTGGTCGAGACCAGCTTCACGCCATAGCTGCGGTCGGCGATGTAGACATCGACGACATCGTTGCCGTCGAGCATCGCCTGCAAGGTGTTGGCGAGCCCTGATATGTCGATGCCGAGATCGGAGGCGCGCTCGCGGTCTATGGCCACCGCCAGCTGCGGCTGCGTCGGGTCGATGGAAAGCCGCGGCGTCTGGAAGCGCGGATCGGCCTGCATCCGGGCGATGATCTTGACCGCCGCGTCGCCGAGCGCCTTGCGGTCGTTGCCGACCAGCGCGAATTGCAGGCCGTTGCCGGCGCCGCGAATGCCGAGGCTATTGGCCTGCACCGGGAAGATGCGCACGGATGGCACCTGCCGGGTCAGCTGGCTTATCTGCGCCATGATCTCCTGCTGGCTGCGCGTGCGCTCGTCCCACGGCGCCAGCGTCATCACCATGAAGCCGGAATTGTAGGCGCCGTTCTGGCCGGCGTTTTCGAAGGTCGAGACGATCTCGCCGGAATCGCGCAGCGGCTGGATCAGCCGCTCGATCTTCTGCATCTGCTGCGTGGTGTAATCGAGGCTGACGCCTTGCGGCGCGTTGATGCGCAACAGCACGACGGTGCGGTCCTCGCTCGGCGTCAGTTCCTGGCGGATGGTGCCGAACAGGCTGAAGGCGACGCCCGCAAACAGCACCGCAACCAGCAGCACGATCCACGGCGCGCCGAGGCAGGCATGCAAGGCGCGCTTGTAGGCCGCGTTCAGCGCGCCACCGACGCGCGCGCCAATGCCGTGACCGCCTTCATGGTGGAGCGATGCGCCGGTCAACATGCGCGAGGCCAGCATCGGGCACAGCGTCAGCGCCACCACGCAGGAGAGCAGCACCGACATGGCGAGGACGAAGCCGAATTCGCGAAACAGGCCGCCGGTCTGTCCCGGCAGGAAGGAGATCGGCACGAAAACGGCAACGAGCGTCAGCGTCGTGGCGATGACTGCGAAGAACACTTCCTGGGCGCCGAGCACGGCGGCGGCACGAGGCCCCATGCCTTCGTTGCGCCGTCGCACGATGTTTTCCAAAACGACGATGGCGTCGTCGACGACAAGGCCGGTCGCCAGCACCAGCGCCAGAAGCGTCAGAATGTTGATGGAGAAGCCTGCGAGATAGATGGCGGCGATGGTGCCGATCATGGCGACCGGCATTGACAGACCAGGGATCAGCGTCGCGCGCCAGTCGAGCAGGAAGATGTAGATGACGATCAGCACCATGGAGATCGACAGGCCGAGCGCGATCTCGACCTCGTGCACGGCGCCGTTGACGAAGACTGCGTCGTCGCTGGTGATCTTGATCGACATGCCCTTGGGCAGGTTTTCCTGCAGCTTGGCGACGGCTGCTTTCACTCCGGTGGAAATATCCAGCGTGTTCGATTCCGCCTGACGGATGATGCCAAGGCCAATGCCGGTCTTGCCGTCGGAGCGCAACGAGGTCTGGCCGATGTCGGGACCGAGCGTGACGGTGGCGACGTCGCGGATGCGCGTCGTGCCGCCGATGATGATGTTTTCGAATTCTTCCGGCGTCGTCACATCGGCCGTGGTGCGGACGATGAGATCCTGGTTGGTGGTGGTGATCGAACCGGCTGGTGAATCGAAAGCGACCGAGGCAAGCGCTGCCCTCAGATCGGCGACAGTGAAGCCGAGGCTGGCGAGCTTGTTCTGGTCGACATCGATGCGGAAGATCTTGTCGCGGTCGCCATAGACCTGAACGTCGGCGACGCCAGGCACGGCAGCCAGTTCGTCCTCGATCTGGTCCTGGACGATCACCGTCATGTCCTGCACCGACATGGTGTCGGAGGTGACGGCCAGTCGCATCACGGCATCGGAATTGGCATCGGCCTTGACGATGCGCGGCGGGTCGGCGGTCTCCGGTATCATGTTGGCGACACGGCCGACCGCGTCGCGCACGTCGGAGGCGGCGACGTTCAAATCGACGCCGTCGTTGAACTCGATGGTGACGCGGCTCTGGCCGAAGGAAGAGGTCGACGAGATCGACTTGACGCCGGAGACGCGGGCGACCGCGCCCTCGATGGTGTCGGTCAGTTCACGGTCGACGGTTTCGGCGGCGGCACCCTCGAAGGCCGTCGACACGGTGACCACGGCGCGGTCGACATCGGGCAGTTCGCGGATTTCGACGCCATAGAAAGCGGCAAGGCCGGCCACTGCGATCAGCGTGTTCAGCACGAAGGCCATAACCGGCCTGCGGATGAAGAGTGCGGTGAAGCCGGTTTCGCTGGCGGTGCTGACGGGTGCAGTCATGAGCCTTCGGCAGCTTCCGCGGCGCGCTGATCCTGGCCGGCGATGCGGACCGCGCCGCCTTCGCTGACGCTCTGGGTGCCTTCGGTGACGACCATGTCGCCATCCTCGATCTCAGCGTCGATCAGCACCGTCTCAGTGTTGCGCTGGATGATGCGCACGGGAACGCGCCTGGCCTTGCCGTCCTCGACCTGCCAGACATAGGCGCCGTCGGAACCCCACAGGATTGCCAGCGGGCTGACGGCCGGATAGGTGTCGCCGGGGAAGCGCATGGTGATGCCGAACGACATGCCGGCGCGCAGCGAATCCGCCGGATTGGCGATTGCAGCCTTGACCAGCAGGGTGCGGCTCTTTTCGTCGATGTGGTTGTCGATGGCCGACACAGTGCCGGTATAGGCCTTGCTCGGATTGGCGATCGGCGTCGCCGACAGTTGCGCGCCGACCTTGACGGCGGCGGCGAAGCGCTCGGGCACCAGGAAATCGACCAGGATGGAGGAGCGGTCGTCAAGCGTGGCGATCGCCGACTGGCTGGTGACGTAATTGCCGGCCGATATCGGCAGGATGCCGACCGTGCCGGCGATAGGGGCGACGATCGAACGACGCTGCAAGGCGAGTTCGGCATCCTGCAGCGCCAGTTTGGCGCCGGCCAGCACCACTTGGGCATCGGCGACGGCGACCGGGGTCGCGGCGTTGGAGGCCCTCAATGATTTCACCCGCTCGAGCTTGTCCTGGGCATCCTGCAAGGCAAGCTTGGCACGATCTTGCGAGATCACCTCGGTCTCGGAATCGAGAACAGCGATGATCTGCCCCTTGTCGACGCGGGTGCCGGATTGGACGAGAAATTCAACGAGGCGCCCAGAGCTGTATGGGTTGACCGTCACCGAGGCGTTGGCGCGGCCGGTGCCGATCGCCTGCAGGCGATCGTTGATGGTGGCGGTGGTCGCCGGCAAGGCGACGACATTTGCCGGGCGGCCGGCAGCGTTGCGGCCGCCTGCCTGTTTTGTCGTGTCGACCGCACCGGTTGTGGCGGGCGCCGAAGCATAGGTCCAGTCGATGCCCCAGCGTGCCAGAACCTCCGGCGCGCCCGGGAAGAATCGCGCCCAGGCGAGGACAGCCGCGACCAGGATCACAAGCGCAAAAACGATCTGTTTCCAGGCGGCCATCGACACTCCGGTTGGCAAAACGTCTACCGGTTTCGCCAAGCAAAAAAACGCGCAGCGACGCACCCGGTATGTGCGAAGCCGCCGCAATATCATGGCTTTATGGCAATTCTGCCGCTTCCATGCACATTAAATCTGCGTAATTTTGCGCACTTGCGGCGGGGATTGAGCGTGTCAGCGCAGGCTTTCGAGGTCGCGGATGCGCCTGGCGCTGTCGGCCTCGAGCTGCCTGGTGACGGCGCCGATCAGCGTCTCGGCGACAACGAACAGAGCGGCGGAAGAGTCCCACGCCGAAGGCACGGCGGTGCGTCCGGCAATGACATGGCGGGCGAAGCGGGCGATCGGCGATAGCCACTGGTCGGTGAACAGCACGATCTGAACGCCGCGCTGATGCGCGGTCTGGGCAAAGCGGACCAGACTGTCCTGATAGCGCCTGATGTCGAAGATCACCAGCACGTCGCGCTTGCCCATGTCGATCAGCCGGTCGCGCCAGATGCTCTCCTGGCCGGCAAGGTGATAGACATCGGGCTGGATGATGGCGAGATGGGCGGCCATGTAGCGTGCCAACGGATCGGTGAAGCGGCCGCCGATCAGGAATGTCTTGCCGCGCCGGTCGGCAAGCCTTGCGGCGATGTCGGCAAGCTGTCTGTCGGAGAGATGCCTGAAGGTCTCGCGCATATTGTCCAGCGTCGCCTCCAGCATTGGCGATACTGCACCGCTTGGGGAGGCCGGGTTGAGCGTGCGCGATGCCGGCGACTGCAATTGCGCCGCCAGTTCGTCCTGCAGCGCCGACTGGAATTCGGGATAGTTCTGGAACCCCAGCCTGGAGACAAAGCGCAGGATGGTCGGCGACGATACGCCGGCGGCGGTCGAGAACTCGGCGACCGTCTTCAGCCCGATCAGCGGATAGTTCGCAATCAGTGTCTGCGCGGCGCGGCGCTCGCCGGCCGGCATCGTGCCGATGCGGTCCGAAATCAGTTCGGCAATGCTGGAAATCATCGTTTTCCCCACCCCTGAGCCCGTCCAGACCGCTTCCCCGAAATCGCATTTGACAAAGCCGGACAAACTGTATGAAATCATCCACAGGGACGCAATGAGGCAAAATACGTAACATAAGATACAGCGCTCCCCAGGGGACGGCAGACTATGGAGAGAGCACGGCCCGCCAGCCTTGCATCGTCTGATACCGTAGGGGTGACGAACCCCGGCGGGTCCAGCCCTTTCGTGCTGACCTGCGACCACGCTTCCAACTTCCTGCCGTCCGAATTCGGCACGCTTGGCCTGCCGGCCGAGGACCTCTCCCGCCACATCGCCTGGGACCCCGGCGCGCTGCCGGTGGCGCGCCGCATCGCGACCGCCCTCGATGCGACGCTCATCGAAACCCGCATCTCGCGCCTGATAATCGACTGCAACCGTCCGCTCGACGCACCGGACCTGGTGCCGCCGGTCAGCGAGACGACGGCCATTCCGGGCAATGCCGGCCTGTCGGACAGTGAGCGCGCCGAGCGCATCGCTTTGTCGTGGCGGCCGTTCCACGACACGATCGCATCGATCATCGACGACCGGCAGGCGCGTGGGCAGGACACCCGGCTGGTGTCGGTGCATTCCTTCACGCCGGTCTACAAGGGCAAGAACCGGCCCTGGCATATCGGCATCATCCATGATGACGACCGCCGGCTGGCGTCGCCGCTGATAGCGGCGCTGCAGCGGCTCTCCGGCGTCACTGTCGGCATCAACGAGCCCTATTCGCCGGCCGACCGCGTATATTTCACTTTGGAGCGCCATGCACGCTCGCGCGGCCTTGCCTGCGCAATGATCGAAATCCGCAACGACGAGATCTCCGGCGAGACCGGGCAGCGGAAATGGGCGGATCTGCTCACGGGCATTTTTTCTGACCTGGAACCCGAGGAGGCCAAGGGTTCCCGGCGACACGCAATGGGAAAGTCAGTTCAATCGGCCAGCTAGAAAAACAGGGGACGAAAATGGCAGGACCGGACAAATCAGACGCTGAAAGATCGGAGGATGTAAAAACCCTCCATAGCATGGGCTATGCCCAGGAGTTGGCTCGCCGCATGAGCGGCTTCTCGAATTTCGCAATTTCCTTTTCGATCATTTGTATTCTGGCGGGCGGCATCACGTCCTTCCCGCTGGCCATGGCGACCGGCAGCGGCTTCGAGGCGACTGTCGGCTGGGTCATCGGCGGCGTCTTTGCACTTGTCGTTGCCGCGTCCCTTGGCCAGATCGGCTCGGCCTACCCAACGGCCGGCGGTCTCTACCACTGGTCGTCAATTCTCGGCGGGCGCGGCTGGGGCTGGGCCACGGCCTGGATCAACTTGCTCGGCCTGGTCTTCGTCGTCGCCTCGGTCAATGTCGGCGTCTACGCGCTGTTCAAGGACCTTGTCTGGTCCGGCGTGTTCGGCAACGACGTCTCCGCGTGGGGCTATCAGGAGCAGGTGATCGGCGTTGTGATCATCACGGTCGCACAGGCGCTGATCAACCATTTCGGTATCAGGCTCACCACCATGCTGACGGATTTCTCGGGCTACCTCATTCTGGTCGTCGCCGTCGTGTTGACCGCGATGTTCCTGATCTGGGGCGCAAGCTGGGATTTCTCGCGGCTCACCACCTTCGTCAACAACACCGGTGATCCAGGCGCAGGCTACGTTCCGACCGCACGGACGGCACTCGTCGCCTTCCTGATCGGCCTGCTCTACC
Organism: Mesorhizobium sp. C372A; assembly: GCF_030323245.1. Taxonomy (NCBI): domain Bacteria; kingdom Pseudomonadati; phylum Pseudomonadota; class Alphaproteobacteria; order Hyphomicrobiales; family Phyllobacteriaceae; genus Mesorhizobium; species Mesorhizobium sp. C372A. The sequence goes on from NZ_CP100475.1 coordinate 2,780,927, forward strand.
CACTCTACACCATCACCGGCTTCGACGCTTCGGCCCACACGTCCGAAGAGACCCACAATGCCCGCGTGGCGGTGCCGCGCGGCATGATCCATTCGGTCCTGTGGTCGCTGGTGTTCGGCTTCGTCATGGCCGTTTCGTTCGTACTGGCCAGCCCCGATCTGGCAGCGACGGCCAAGGATGGCGCTAATGCCTGGTTCAATCTCTTCAACAACCTGCCGGCACCATTCCTGCTGAAGAGCATCATTGCCATCGCAATCGTGCTGGCGAACTTCATCTGCGCTCTCGCCGGACTGACGTCGACCTCGCGCATGATCTTTGCCTTCGCGCGTGACGGCGGCCTGCCCGGTTCGTCGGTGTGGAAAACCGTCAGCCCGACATGGCGCACGCCGGTGGCGGCAATCTGGCTCGGAGCGGTGCTCGCGGTCGCAGCGACATTGTACTCGCCGGCTTTTGCCGCACTGGCGGCCGGCTGTGCATTGTTCCTCTACGTGTCCTACGCCATGCCCGTGGCCGCCGGCCTGCTTGCCGAGGGCAAGAGCTGGACCGAATTCGGCCCGTTCCGCCTCGGCATCTGGTCCAAGCCGTTCGCCGTCATCACGGTGCTTGGCGTTCTGGTGCTGATGTATGCCGGCATCCAGCCGCCCTTCGACATCCTGATCAACTATGCCATCGGCCTGATCGTTCTGCTCGTGGTGCTGTGGTTCGGCATCGAATCGCGCCGCTTCAAGGGCCCGCCGATCGGCGCCGACATTGCTCGCCGCGCTTCGGAGATCGCGGCCGCGGAAGCAGCCGTCGGCCAGACGGCAGGCTAACAGCAAAGACTAGATGCTCCGGCCGGCGAAAGCCGACCGGGGCAGGGCCGGCCAGTTAAGAATGCAAAGGGGACTACAATGGCAGCACCGGGTTATTCAGACACAGACAAGGCGGAAGACGTAAAGCACCTCCATTCCATGGGCTACGCCCAGGAACTTGAGCGGCGGCTAAGCCGCTTCTCCAACTTCGCCGTTTCCTTCTCCATCATCTGCATCCTGTCGGGCGGCATCAATTCGCTGGCGCAGGCAACGTCGGGCGCCGGTGGCATCGGCATCGGCATCGGCTGGCTGGTCGGCTGCTTCGTCTCGCTCACCTTCGCGGTCGCCATGTCGCAGATCAGCTCGGCCTATCCGACGGCCGGCGGCCTCTATCACTGGGGTTCGATCCTCGGCAATCGCGGCACCGGCTGGGTGACGGCCTGGCTCAACCTGCTCGGCCTGATCACCGTGCTCGGCGCCATCAATGTCGGCACCTGGACGTTCTTCATCGGCGCCTTCGGGCCGACGCTCGGCATCGAGGGTACGCTGACCAATCAGATGATCTTCCTGGTCATCATCACCGGCGCCCAGGCCCTGATCAACCATCTCGGCATCAAGCTGACTGCGAAGTTGACCGACTTTTCGGGCTACCTGATCTTCTTCGGCTCGATCCTGATTGCTGTCGTCTGCCTGTTCTCCGCCGAGACCTGGGATTTCAGCCGGCTCTTCACCTTCCACAACTACTCGGGTGAGGCCGGCGCCAGCGTCTGGCCGTCCGTCTCGAACGCCTGGGTGTTCGCTCTCGGCCTTCTGCTGCCGATCTACACCATCACCGGCTACGATGCTTCGGCACACACTTCCGAGGAAACCATCAAGGCGGCCTCATCGGTGCCGCGTGCGATGGTGATGTCGGTTATCTGGTCGGCGGTCTTCGGCTATTTGTTCCTGGCCGCCTTCGTACTGATGATCCCCAACATGGACGACGCCGCCAAGCAGGGTTGGAACGTGTTCTTCTGGGCCTTCGACCAGCGCGTCAGTCCCGGCCTCAAGGAGTTCGTCTACCTCGTCGTGTTCATCGCCCAGCTGTTGTGCGGCCTCGCAACCGTCACCTCGGCTTCGCGCATGATCTTTGCCTTCTCGCGTGACGGCGGCCTGCCGGGCTCGTCTGCACTGGCCAAGGTCAGCCCGACCTATCGCACGCCGGTGGCGGCGATCTGGACGGCGTCGGTCCTGTCGGTGCTGTTCGTCTGGGGTTCGACGCTGGTTTCGGTCGCCGGTACCTCGGCCTACACCATCGTCGTGTCCTGCACCGTCATCTTCCTGTTCCTGTCCTTCACCGTGCCGATCGTGCTCGGCATGGTGGCCTGGGGAACGCCGAAGTGGGACAAGATGGGACCGTGGAACCTGGGCCGTGGCATCTTCATGCTGTTCGGCGTTCTCTCGATCGTGTCGATGATCCTGATCTTCATCATCGGCATCCAGCCGCCGAACGACTGGGCGCTGTACATCACCGTCGGCTTCTTCATCCTGACGGCGATTGTCTGGTTCGCCTTCGAGCGCAATCGCTTCCAGGGCCCGCCGCTGGGGGACATCATCGCGGCACGTCAGGCAGCGATTAAGGCCGCCGAACAGGCGGTCGGCGAAACCGGCCACTGACGTCACCATCATGGCCATGGCCGGCGTGCAGCCGGCTATGGTTTCGTCCTCAACGACCAAGCACTGGAGTGCCAAAGGAATGGCCGGAAATTTCTCGTTCGATCAGTTGAAGAAAGCGGTCTCCAGTGGCGAGATCGACACGGTGCTGGCCTGCATCGTCGACATGCAGGGGCGGCTCGCGGGAAAGCGTTTCCTGGCGCAGTACTTTGTGGATTCTGCTCATGACGAGACGCATGGCTGCAACTATCTGCTCGCCGCCGACATCGATATGGAGCCGGTGCCGGGCTACAAGGCGGCAAGCTGGTCGAAGGGCTATGGCGACTTCGTCATGAAGCCGGACCTTGCGACGCTGCGGCGGATTCCGTGGCTGGAAAAGACCGCGCTGGTGATCTGCGACGTGCTCGACCACCACACCCATGACGACCTTCCGCATTCGCCGCGCGCGATGCTGAAAAAGCAGGTCAAGCGGCTCACCGAACGCGGCTATATCGGCTACTTCGCCTCCGAGCTCGAATTCTACCTGTTCAACGAGACCTACGATTCCGCCCGCAAGAAGCACTGGCAGGGGCTCGACACCGCGTCGCCTTATATCGGCGACTACCAGATCGGCATCACCACCAAGGAAGAAGGCGTCATGCGCCGGCTTCGCAACGAGATGGAAGCGGCGGGCATCCCGATCGAAAACTCCAAGGGCGAATGGGGCCCGGGCCAGGAAGAGATCAATGTGCGCTATGCCGAGGCGCTCGACATGGCGGACCGCCACGTCATCCTGAAGAACGGCGCCAAGGAGATTGCCGAGTCCGAAGGCAAGTCGATTTCCTTCATGTCGAAATACAATTACGGGCTCGCGGGCAACTCCAGCCACATCCACAATTCGCTGTGGAGCGCCGATGGCAAGACACCATTGTTCTTCGACAAGAAGGCTGACTGGACTTTGTCCACCCTCGGCCAGCAATGGGCGGCGGGACAGCTCAAATACGCCAGGGAGTTTACCTGGTTCCTGGCGCCCTACATCAACTCCTACAAGCGCTTCCAGGCCGGCACCTTCGCACCGACCAAGATCATGTGGAGCGAGGACAACCGCACCGCCGGCTTCCGCCTGTGCGGTGAGGGCACCAAGGGCATCCGCATGGAATGCCGCATCGGCGGCGCCGACCTGAACCCCTATCTCGCTTTCGCGGCGCTGATCGCCGCCGGCCTTGCCGGCATCGACGAGAAGCTCGAACTGCAGAAGCCGTTCGTCGGCGATGCCTACCAGGCCTCGCGCCTGCCAGAGATCCCGAAGACGCTTCGCGACGCCACCGAGACGCTGGCCAAGTCGAAGATGCTGAAGCAGGCACTCGGCGATGACGTGCTCGAACATTATGTCCACACCGCAAAGTGGGAGCAGTTCGAATACGACCGCCGGATTACGGATTGGGAACTGCACAGGGGGTTCGAGCGGTATTAAAACTTTTTACAGCTTTAATGTTGACAATGTAGTGAAGTTAGTACCATATGGTACCTGTAAACTGCAGTGCGCTACATTGAGGAGTTTGCAATGTCCAAATATGCGCCGCTCAAGGACTTTCTCATTGCCCAAAATGTCGATCGCGTTCCGATGTCATTCGCCGAAATCGAGAGAGTGCTCAATCTGCCGCTGCCCGCATCGAAGCAATACCCTGCATGGTGGAGCAACAATCCGAGCAACAATCCCATGACAAGGGAGTGGCTTGAGGCTGGGTTCGAGACCGAATCCGTCAATATAGGGAGTGGGAAACTGGTATTTCGCCGCGTTCGCAAAGTACCCATTTCGGCGCCGCCCAGTGGTAGCGTGCCTGCCGCGCCAAAGGAGGCGCGCGCGGATCGCCACCCCGGTTTTGGTTTCATGAAGGGCCTGATAACAATCGAAGCCGGATTTGATATCACCAAACCTTTCGATGACGAGCCATGGGACCGGGGCTATCTGGGCGGTGAGGCTGACGCGCGTGACGGCAAACTTGCGGTGCGTAAATGAGCGAAGAGCCAAACCTGCTTCTGGATACATGTGCGATGATCTTTGTCGCCAACGATAGTCTGATCGATCCGCACGCAAGCCGGGAGATTTCGGAAGCGGCCTATGACGGCCGTCTGTATCTTTCGCCGATGTCGGCATGGGAGATCGGAATTGGCGTAGCCAAGGGCCGGCTCAATCTGCCATTGGCGCCACTCGACTTCGTGGAGAGATTCATCGAGCGAATGTCGGCAAAGCTCAGCGCTATCTCACCAGCCATTCTGATTGCGTCATCCAACCTGCCCGGTCCGCCCCATAGTGATCCCATGGATCGGATACTGATGGCAAGTGCGAGAGCGTTGGACATGGTTCTGGTGACGCGTGACGAGCCCATCCTTCGCTATGGCCGCAATGGCCATCTGCGCACCCTAGCCTGCTAACTTGGAGTATCCTTTGGAAACCGTAAAACTCAAATCGCCCATCGATGGTTCGATTTACGCCGAGCGGCCGATCGCGACCGACCAGGCGATCAATGCCGCGGTCGAGCGCGCCAAGGCGGCGCAGGAGAAGTGGGCGCTGACACCGATCGTCGAGCGCGGCAAATTTATGCTGGCGATGCTCGAAGCGCTGGTCGCGATGACCGACGAGATCGTGCCGGAGATCGCCTGGCAGATGGGGCGACCGGTGCGCTATGGCGGCGAGTTCGGCGGCGTCAGGGAACGCACCAATTACATGGTCGAGATCGCTGAAGCCGCGCTGAAATCCGTGCCGGCATCCAACCCGAAGGACGGCTTCCGACGCTATGTGAAGAAGGATCCGCTCGGCGTCGTCATGGTGATCGCGCCGTGGAACTATCCCTATCTGACCGCCGTCAACACCATCGTGCCGGCACTGATGGCCGGCAATACCGTTATCCTCAAACATGCGGCGCAGACGCTGCTGGTCGGCGAACGGTTCCAGCAGGCGTTCGACAAGGTTGGGCTGCCCAAGGGCGTGTTCCAGAATGTCGTGCTGAACCATGCCCAGACCGAGAAGCTGCTCGGCTCGGGCAAGATCGACCATGTCAATTTCACCGGTTCGGTCGGCGGCGGCCGCGCCATCGAGAAGGCGGCGGCCGGCACCTTCATGACGCTCGGGCTCGAACTCGGCGGCAAGGATCCGGCCTATGTGCTGCCCGACGCCAAGCTCGACCATGCGGTGGCCAATCTGGTCGACGGCGCCTTCTACAATTCCGGCCAGTGCTGCTGCGGCATCGAGCGCGTCTATGTGCATGAGAAGGTCTACGACCAGTTCGTCGAAGGTTTCATCGCCGAGACGAAGAATTATGTCGTCGGCAATCCGCTGGAACAGGAGACGACAATGGGGCCGATGGCGCAGGCGCGCTTTGCCGACCTGATCCGCGAGCAGAAGGCCGAGGCGCTGCGCAAGGGTGCAATCGCACACATCAATATGAAGGTGGCTAACGACAAGGCCGGCTCGCCCTATCTGGCGCCGGAAGTGCTGACCGGCGTCGACCACCAGATGAGCGTCATGCGCGAGGAAAGTTTTGGCCCGATCGTCGGCATCATGAAGGTGCGTAACGACGAGGAGGCTATCGCGCTGATGAACGACAGCCCCTACGGGCTGACCGCTTCGATCTGGACCGGCGATATCGAGCATGCGGTGGCGATCGGCGACCGCGTCGAGACCGGCACCGTGTTCATGAACCGCTGCGACTACCTCGATCCGGCGCTGGTCTGGACCGGCGTCAAGGACACCGGCAAAGGCGTCGCCCTTTCGGCGCTCGGCTACGACAATCTGACCCGGCCGAAATCCTTCCATCTGCGCGAAGCCATCTGATTTTTTGAAAGACAAGACATGTCCAAGCTGATCTCCAAATGGAACTACCCGACCACCGTCCGCTTCGGTGCCGGGCGCATCAAGGAACTGCCTGAGGTGCTCGCGGCCACCGGCATTAAGCGGCCGCTTTTCGTCACCGATCCGGGGTTGGCGAAACTGCCGGTCGTCGCTTCGACGCTGAAAATCCTCGACGACGCCAAGGTATCCTATGGCGTGTTCTCCGAGGTGAAGCCGAACCCGGTCGATTCCAACCTCACCGCCGGGATCGCCGTGTTCAAGAAGGGCAAGCATGACGGCGTCATCGCCTTCGGCGGCGGTTCAGCGCTCGATCTCGGCAAGCTGATCGCGTTCCAGGCTGGCCAGACGCGGCCGATCTGGGACTTTGAGGATGTCGGCGACTGGTGGACGCGCGCCAATTCGGATGCCATCGCGCCGATCATAGCCGTGCCGACCACTGCCGGCACAGGCTCGGAAGTCGGGCGTGCCGGCGTCATCACCAATGAGGCGACGCACACCAAGAAGGTGATCTTCCATCCGAAGCTTTTGCCGGCAATCGTCATTGCCGATCCGGAACTGTCGGTCGGCATGCCCGGCTTCATCACCGCCGGCACCGGCATGGATGCGCTGGCGCACTGCCTCGAAGCCTATTGCGCGCCGGGCTATCACCCGATGGCCGACGGCATTGCGGTGGAAGGTGTGCGCCTGGTGTTCGAGAACCTGCCCAAGGCCTACGCCAACGGCAAGGACCTTGTCGCGCGCGCCCACATGATGAGTGCGGCCGCCATGGGTGCTGCCGCCTTCCAGAAGGGTCTTGGCGCCATCCACTCGCTGTCGCATCCGATCGGCGCGCTCTACGACACCCATCACGGCATGACGAATGCGGTGTTCATGCCCTATGTCTTGGCCTTCAATCGCGACTCCATCGAGGAGCGGATTGCCCGGCTCGCTGCCTATTGCGGCATCAAGGGCGGGTTCAACGGTTTTGCCAAAGCGATCGTCAAGCTGCGCAAGGAATTGAAGGTGCCGCATGCACTGCCCGGCCTGATCAAGGGGCTCGACATGGACAAGAAGCGCAAGGGGCTGATCGCCGACATGGCGGTGGTCGATCCGACAGCCGGCGGCAACCCGGTCAAGCTGACCAAGAAAGCAGCGCTGACGCTGCTCGAAAACTCTATCGCCGGTACGGTCTGAGGCGGTTTCCTGTGCCGGAATTGATCTGGAAACGAGGGGAAAGGAAAGGGCAAAGGGGCAAGAGACAAGGCTATAAACCATTAGCCGGGAAATTAAGTGCAGGCTAATTGCTACAGCCTGTTAAAAAGAGTTAACTTTTCGTGCCGCCGGGCGCCTGTTTCAAAAAGCTTTCATCTGGCTGTCACACGAAATCGATACCGCATCGCAGGCGTCCAGGACGCCAGTTCAACGGAGAGAACACATGTTCAAGTTCACAGGGAAAGTGCTTTCCCTTTCGGCCGTCGCCCTCATGGCGACCTCTGCTATCTCGTCGGCCCAGTCCATGGATGAACTGGTTGCCGCAGCGAAGAAGGAAGGCCAGCTCACGACCATCGCGCTGCCCCATGACTGGTGCGGCTACGGCGCCGTCATCGACGGCTTCAAGGCAAAGTATCCTGAGATCACCATCAACGAACTCAACCCCGATGCCGGCTCCGGCGACGAGGTCGAGGCGATCAAGGCCAACAAGGACAACAAGGGCCCGCAGGCGCCCGACGTCATCGACGTTGGCCTGTCCTTCGGCCCGACCGCCAAGGCTGACGGCCTGATCCAGCCCTACAAAGTGTCGACCTGGGACTCGATCCCCGACAGCGCCAAGGATGCCGATGGTTACTGGACCGGCGACTACTATGGCGTGCTATCCTTCCTGGTGAACAAGGACCTCGTCAAGGAAGCGCCGGCTGACTGGGCTGACCTGCTGAAGCCGGAATTCGCCAACACCGTGGCGCTTGCCGGCGACCCGCGCGCCTCGAACCAGGCCATCCAGGCCGTCTACGCGGCCGGCATTTCCGGTGGTGCGGCTGCCGGCGAAGCTGCTGGCACTGCTGGTCTCGACTTCTTCAAGAAGCTTAACGCCGCCGGCAATTTCGTGCCGGTCATCGGCAAACCGGCGACCCTGGCACAAGGCCAGACGCCGATCCTGGTGACCTGGGATTACAATGCACTTGCCGGTCGCGACACGCTGAAGGGCAATCCGCCCGTCGACGTCGTCGTGCCGAAGACCGGTGTCGTTGCCGGCGTCTATGTGCAGGCGATCAGTGCTTTCGCACCGCATCCGAACGCTGCCAAGCTCTGGCTGGAGTATCTCTACTCCGACGAAGGCCAGATCGGCTGGCTGAAGGGCTATTGCCACCCGATCCGCTTCAACGATCTTGCCAAGAACGGCAAGCTCCCGGCGGACGTGATGGCCAAGCTGCCGCCGGCCGAGGCTTACGCTGCCGCGGTGTTCCCGACGCTGGACGAGCAGGGCAAGGCAAAGGAAGCCGTCACCAAGAACTGGGATGCCGTCGTCGGCGCCAACGTCAAGTAAGGCTTGAAACCAACCGGGCGGCCTCGCGGCCGCCCGGTGTTCCTCGGAGACGGTAGCCGGCGCATGACAGATATCTCGCTTTCCGATCACGCAGTTGCCGGGAAGACCGCGCCCCCCAGCGAGGCGCGTGCAATGCGACTGCCGACGCAGTGGCTCGGCGTTGCGCCATTCTTCATCTTCGCCATCATGTTCCTGATCCTACCCACGCTCTATCTGATGCTGGGTGCATTCCAGAACGATGCCGGCGAATTCACGTTCGAAAACATAGCAGCACTGGCGCAGCCATCGATTGTCGCCGCCTACTGGATCTCGCTCAAGGTCAGCCTTTCCTCGTCGCTGATCGGCGCCTTCGCAGGTCTCGGCATCGCCATCGCCATCGTGCGCGGCGGCCTGCCGGAGTGGATACGTTCGGCGACGCTGACATTCTCCGGCGTGGCTTCCAATTTCGCCGGCGTACCGCTGGCCTTCGCCTTCATCGCCACGCTCGGACGCCTCGGTCTCGCCACGGTGCTGCTCAACACCGTGTTCGGCCTCAACATTTATGCGCACGGCTTCAACATCCTATCGTTCTGGGGCCTGACGCTGACCTATGTCTATTTCCAGATTCCCCTAATGGTGGTCATCATCACGCCGGCGATCGACGGCTTGAAGAAGGAGTGGGGCGAGGCTGCGGCGACGCTTGGCGCCACCCAGACGCAATACTGGCGCATGGTGGTCATCCCGGTGATCTGGCCGAGTTTCCTCGGCACGGTCATCCTGCTCTTCGCCAATGCCTTCGGCGCCATCGCCACCGCCTATGCGCTGACCGGCTCTTCACTCAACATCGTACCGATCCTGCTCTATGCGCAGATACGCGGTGACGTGCTGCACAATGCCCATCTCGGCTATGCGATCGCCTTCGGCATGATCGTCATCACCGGGCTGGCCAATGTCTTCTACATTTGGTTCCGGACGCGCTCGGAGAGGTGGCTGAAATGAAGTCCGGAAAATTCTGGGCCTGGGTCGTCTTCGGGCTGGGCGCGGCCTATTTCTTCATTCCGCTGATCGCGACGGTGGAATTTTCCTTGCGCATGCGGCGCGGCGCTTATTCCTTCGACGCCTATCAGATCGTGCTTGGCGACCCTCGTTTTCAGGCGACCTTTGGCTACTCAGTGCTTGCCGCAATCTTCACCATCATTCTGGGCGTGTTGATCGTGGTGCCCGCCGCCTACTGGATTCGACTGCGCCTGCCGCAACTGCGGCCGATCGTAGAGTTCATCACGCTGCTGCCGCTGGTCATTCCCGCCATCGTCATCGTCTTCGGCTATATCAGGATGTACGGTTCGAATTCGCCGCTGCCGTTCCTGGCGACCGACATGGGCACAAATGCCTTGCTGGTCATCGGCTATGCAATGCTGGCGCTGCCCTACATGTATCGCGCGGTCGATACCGGACTGCGCACCATCGACGTCAGGACGCTGACCGAAGCGGCGCAGATCCTTGGCGCCGGTTGGGGCACGATCATTGGTCGTGTGATCCTGCCCAATGTGCTGATCGCCGTGCTGTCGGGCGCCTTCCTTACCTTCGCCATCGTCATTGGCGAATTCACCATGGCCAGCTTGCTCAACCGGCCCGCCTTCGGCCCCTATCTGCAAAACGTTGGCGCCAACCGCGCCTATGAGCCGGCGGCGCTTGCCATCATCGCCTTCGCCATCACCTGGGGCTGTATGTCGCTGATCCAGATCCTGTCCCGTTTCGCGCCGAGATCGGCGAACCGCCCGAACTGATCGACAAAGTACTGATCGAAAGAAAAAGCCATGGCCGAACCATTCCTCTCCATCCAGCATGTGCGAAAATCCTTCGGCGCCACCACCGTGGTCGAAGATTTCAATCTTGATGTCGAGCCGGGCGAGTTCGTATCCTTCCTTGGGCCATCGGGTTGCGGCAAGACCACCGTGCTGCGCATGGTCGCCGGTTTCGAAGAGCCGTCGGCGGGCAAGATCGTCGTCGCAGGCAAGGACATCACGAGGCTAAAGCCCAACCAGCGCAATGTCGGCATGGTGTTCCAAGCCTATGCGCTGTTCCCCAACCTGACGGTGGCGCAAAACATCGGCTTTGGCCTGAAGGTCGCCGGCATGCCCAAGGCGGACATCGACAGACGCGTGGCCGAGATGCTCGACATCATCAAGCTGCCGCAGATGGCCGACCGCTATCCCTACCAGCTTTCCGGCGGCCAGCAGCAGCGCATCGCGCTGGCGCGTGCCATCGCGCCGAAGCCGAAGCTGCTTTTGCTCGACGAGCCGCTGTCGGCGCTCGACGCCAAGGTACGTGTGTCGTTGCGCGAGGAAATCCGCTCGATCCAGAAGAAGCTCGGCATCACCACCATCTTCGTCACCCATGACCAGGAAGAGGCGCTGTCGATCTCCGACCGCATCGCGGTGATGTATGGCGGCAAGGCCGAGCAGGTCGGCACGCCGTTCGAGATCTACAACCGGCCGGCGACCAAGTTCGTCGCCAACTTCGTCGGCACGCTGAACGTGCTCGAAGGCAAGGTCACTGACGCCGCGGCCGGCACGGTGCAAGTCAACACGCAGGAAGTCTCGCTCAAGGGCAAGCTCAACGGCTCGAAGTCGGGCGACACGCTGTCGCTGGCGCTGCGTCCCGAGGCGATCTCGCTCGGACGCCAGCCCGGTCGCGATTCAAGCCTGTCGGGCGAAATCTCCGAAGTGCACTTCCTCGGCTCGGTCATTCGCGTTCGCGTCGGCATCGGCGGCAACACGGTGTCGCTCGACACCTTCAACAGCCCGGCCACACCACCGCCGGCTGTTGGCGAGAAGGCGGAGATATCGTTTTCATCGAGCGACATGCTGGTGCTGCACTAGTAAAAGCAGCATCCCAAGGGAACCGAGACGGTCGAATCAGGCCAGCGCGATGAACGGCCGTATCCTGCCAAGGTCGGGCGTTTGCTGGACAATCAACAGCATCTTGCCATCCAGCCACTGCCCATGATGCCGCTTCGCCGCTACGATGGGCCATGGCGCTATTCGAACTTACCCTCATCCTGCTTCTGGCTGCCGTCGCGCTGACGGCGCTGTCGCGGCGGCTGGAAATTCCCTATCCGTCCCTGCTGGCTCTGGCCGGCGTCGCGATTGCCTTCGTACCCGGTGCGCCGACGATCGAGATCGATCCGGAGCTGGCGCTTGCCCTGTTCATCGCGCCGGTGCTTCTCGACGCCGCCTATGACACGTCGCTGCGCGACCTCAAGCGCTACCGGCTGTCGCTCGCGTTGCTCGCGCTAGGCGCCGTGGTCTTCACCACCGTGGTGGTTGCCTTGGTCGGCTGGAAGATGGCCGGCCTGCCGATCGCGGCGGCAATCGCGCTTGGCGCCATCGTCGCGCCACCGGATGCGGTGGCCGCATCCGCCGTGCTCAGCCAGTTCAAGGTACCGCACCGCATCACCGCCATCCTGCAGGGCGAGAGCCTGCTCAACGATGCCACGGCGCTGCTGATCTACCGGCTGGCGGTTTCGGCGGCGCTTGGCACGATCATGCTCAGCAACGCCGTTCCGGTGATCCTGCTGGCAACGATCGGCAGTGTGATCGCGGGCTATCTGTTTGGCCGCGTCTCGCTGCTGGCGCTCGGCCGCATCGAGGATGCGGCGAGCAGCACGGTGGTGCAGTTTGCCGGAACCTTCGCCGTGTGGATCATCGCCGACAGGCTCGGCCTTTCCGCCATCATCACCATCGTCGTCTATGCCATGACCATTGCGCGCAGGGCGCCGCGCCAGTCGTCGGCGAGACGCCGCGTCAGCACCTATTCGGTCTGGGAGTCGGCGGTGTTCGTGCTCAACGTGCTGGCTTTCGTGCTGATGGGCCTGCAGGCACGCACGATCGTTGGCAGGCTGGCCGGCGACGGGCAAGGCGAAGCATTCCTTTTCGCCGCAACGGTGCTGGTCGTCGTTATCGTCGCGCGCCTTGTCTGGGTGGCGAGTTACGTCGCGATCATCCGGTGGCTTGCCCGCTTCGGCAGCCAAGAGGCAAGGCGGGAATTGCCGACGTTCGGCGGCGCCGTCATTGTCGGCTGGTGCGGCATGCGTGGGTTGGTGACGCTGGTGGTGGCCATTGCGCTGCCGGCCGATTTTCCCGGCCGCGACCCGATAGTGCTTGCCGCCTTCGCGGTGGTGCTGGGCACGCTGGTGCTGCAAGGCATGACGCTGAAGCCGCTGCTGCGCTGGATCAACTTCGACCCCGATAGAACCGTCGACAATGAGGTGGCGCAGGCGCGCGTCGCCATCATGCAGGCAGCACTGGACGTGCTGAGCCGCAAGACATCTGCGGCCGCCGCCGTCGTGCGCGAACAGTATGAAGCGCAGCGCCTGATTGCGGAAAACCCGGAGGACGCTCAGGCCGCGACCGAATACGACCGGCTGCGCCTCTATGCCATCAACCGCCAGCGCGACACGCTCGAGGAGTTGCGCAGCAACGGCACGATCGGCGACGAAGCCTACCACCGGCTGGAGGAAGAGATCGACTGGGCCGAACTGGCGGCATCGCCGGCGGGCCGGTTCCAGCCGCTGACCACATCATAGACGCTGGCCCAGTTCCGCCGTCGTGCCGGTACATTGCAACCCGTCTGCCGAACCGCTACTGCCAAAGCGAAATTGAGCCGGATAAGCAATGAAGCTGGTCAGCTACAACATCCAGTACGGGTTCGGCGGCGATGGCCGTTACGATCTTTCGCGCTGCACCAAGCTGGTCGACGGCGCCGATATCATCGCGCTGCAGGAGGTCGAGCGGCATTGGCAGCGCACCAATGAGGACGACCAGCCGGAGGTCCTGTCCAAGCTGCTGCCTAGCTATTACTGGGTCTATGGCCCGGCCTTCGACATGGACGCCAGTGAGCAGCGCGACGGCCGGGTCGTCAACCGCCGCCGCCAGTTCGGCACCATGCTGCTGTCGAAGCTGCCGATCGCCTGGTCGCGGCTGCACGCGCTGCCCATGCGCCGCACGCTGCGGCCGCTCAACACGCGCAACGCCGCGCTCGAATGCATGATCCGCACGCCGGCCGGACCGGTAAGGGTCCTGTCGCTGCATCTCGCCCATATCGCGGCGGAGGAGCGTCTGGAGCAGATCGACTATCTCTTGGCCGAGCATCGCCGCGCGCCGTCCGAGGGCGGCCCGTGGAGCGGCGCGGACGATGAGCCTTCGCGCAACTGGACCAGTGGCGAGGCCGAGCCGGAAAACCCGACAGCTGCGATCTGGATGGGCGATTTCAACATGGAGCCGGGCAGCGCCGAATACAGCCGCATCGTCGGCAGCACGCCCTATCATCGCGGGGCAGCTTATCTCGACGGCTTTGTTGATGCCGCTGCCGTCGCTAGCGAGCCGGCTGCCGATTTCCACACCCATGTGAAAACGATCGACGGGAAAGTGGCAAAACGCCGGCTCGACCATTGCTTCGTCGGCGGTATGTTCGCGGACCGTGTGCGCTCGGTCAGTGCCGATATAGGCGAGATCGCTTCAGACCATTTTCCGGTCCGGATCGATATCGATCTCGAAACGCCTTTGAGCTCAGGAGATCGGTGAGCCCTCAATGACGCTTTTCGTCTTTTTCGCGGTGCTTGCCGCCGCCGCCATGCACGCGATCTGGAACGCGCTGGTCAAGGTGCATCTCGATCGCTTCCTGTCGATCACGCTGATGACACTGGGCATGGGGTTTGCCGCGCTTTTCGTGCTGCCCTTCGTCGAGTTTCCGAAGGCCGAAGTGTGGCCTTTCATCATCGCCTCGGTGATTTTCCACATGGGCTACCGGACTTTCCTGATCGGCGCCTACAAGGCCGGCGATTTCGCCCAGACCTATCCGCTGGCGCGCGGCACGGCGCCGCTTTTGACCGCCCTCGGCGGCGTTGTCGTGGTGCAGGAGATGCCGGCGCCTTTCGCCATCCTCGGCATCCTGCTGCTGTCGGCCGGCACGTTGGTGATGTCGTTTCGCGGCGGCGCGCATCTGGAGCGGATCAATGTGCGGGCGGTCGGCTTTGCGCTCGGCACTTCGATCTTCATATCCAGCTACACGCTCTCCGACGGCAGCGGCGCGCGGCTGGCCGCAACGGCAACGAGCTATGCCGCATGGCTGTTCATCTGCGATGCCACGTGGGCGCTGGTGCTGTGCCTCATCTTTCGCGGGCCCAAGGCGCTGCCCGTGCTGGCGCGCGACTGGAAGGCAGGCCTGTTCACCGGCGTGCTCAGCGGCGCGGCCTACTGGATCGTCATGTGGGCGATGACCAAGGCGCCGATCGCCTCGGTGGCGTCGTTGCGCGAGACGTCGATCCTGTTTGCCATGATGATCTCGGTTTTCGCGCTCGGCGAGAAGATGACAGGCTGGCGCGGCGCCGCCGCGCTCGGCATCGTCGCCGGTGTCGTGGCCCTCAGACTGGGCTGAGAGCCTGATACTTCAGCCGAGCACCGTCATCACCTGTCCGCGCCGTTCCGTACTGAAGCGGATGACGACGATGATGCAGACGGCGACCACGCCGGCAAACAGCGCCAGCGCGTAGCCACGAGATTGGGCGAGAAGGCAGCCAGCGCGCCGATCACCGAATAGCTTACGATGTTGAGCATCAGAATGGGCTTGCGGCCATATTTGTCGGCCAGCCTGCCGAAGAAGAAGGCGCCGATGAAGCGTGTCGCCAGCGTCAGGAACAACGCTTTGGAGACTGCCGGGACGTCAGTGTTGGATTCGGTTGCGATATCGGTGAGCAGGAACGTCAGAAGGAAGAAATCAAAAGCGTCGAGCGTCCAGCCGAGGAAGGAGGCAAGGACGGTTTTCTTCTTCTGCGCGGTGAGAGCCACGACGTTCCTCCTAAACGCCCCCGGGGAACGATATGTTCCTTGGGGCGCAAAAGAGAACAGGCGTCAGCCGGCTTTCGAAAGAAGCGCGGTCACTTTTTCGTAATGTCGAGATCGAACACCATCAGCCCGTCGGTGCCGCCTTCGAGCGCTGCGACCAATCGGGCGCCGGCGCGCTGATGCGCTTCATGCACGAGATAGGCGTCGCGGGCGGCGGCATCGCGGAAGTCGATGGTGAAGGCATGGCTGAAGCCGCGCGCGAACGGCTCCGGGCTGACATTGGTGCTGAAATGGACCGTGTCCATGCCGTCGACAACAGAGCGCAGTGCTTCGAGATCGGCGTGGATTGCCGTGCGCTCGGTGGCGGGCACATCGCTGCGGAAGCGTACGAAGACGCAGTGTCTGATCATTGGTTCGTTCTCCTAAGTGGCTATGCGGCCCGATTGCCGGAGAACACCGCCGGCGGAAGCGGCTCGCGGCCGAGGATGATGTCGGCGCCTTTTTCGCCGACCATGATGGTCGGCGCATTGGTGTTGGAGGAAGGCACGCGCGGCATCACCGAGGCATCGCAGACGCGCAGGCCCTCGATGCCGCGCAGGCGCAGGTCCGGTGTGACCACCGCCATATCGTCATGGCCCATGCGGCAGGTGCCCACGGGGTGATGGTCGGTCTTGGCGGTGCGGCAGGCATAGTCGATCAGCTCGTCGTCGCTGGCGAGCGATGGTCCGGGCAGCACCTCGCGCAACACGTAAGGTGCAAGCGCCTTCTGCCGCATGATCTCGCGCGCAAGCCTGAGGCCCTTGATCGACATGGCGCGGTCATAAGGGTCCGACCAATAGTTGGGATCGATCAGCGGGTGGTCGGCCGGGTCGGCGCTGCTCAGCCGCACCGTGCCGCGCGAGCGCGGGCGCAGGAAGGCCGAGTTCAAGGTCACGCCGGGGTTCTTCAACCTCTCGACGCCGGCCTCGATGCCGGAGCCGAGTCCCAGATGGAACTGGATGTCGGGCGAGGCGGCGGTCGGATCGGCGTACCAGAAGCCGCCGGTCTCGAACAGGCTGGAGGCGACCGGCCCTTTCTTCAGCAGCAGATACTGCAAGCCGGCCCACGCGGTGCGGTGCAGCTTGGCGTAGTTGTCATAGGTGTGGTCGCCGGTGCATTCGGCGATGACGAACAAATCGAGATGGTCCTGCATGTTGGAGCCGACACCGGGCAGATCATGCACCGGCGTCACGCCGACCGATTTCAGGTGATCAGCCGGGCCGATGCCCGACTGCATCAACAGCTTCGGCGAACCGATGGCGCCGGACGAGACGATCACTTCGCGCTCGGCGCGCATGATGGTCTTCTCGCCGCCGGGTTTGTCGACGATCTCGACGCCGGTGGCGCGGCCTTTCTCGACGACGATGCGGGTGACCAGCACATCGGTTCGGACCGTCAGGTTCTTGCGGGCGCGGATGGGCTTCAAATAGGCGACCGAAGCGGATGAGCGCCGGGCGTCCTTCTGGGTCAGCTGGTAGTAGCCGACGCCTTCCTGGCTAGCGCCGTTGAAATCCGGGTTGAAGGGGATGCCCATCTCTTGGCCGGCGCGGAAATAGGCTTCGCAAATCGGCAGCGGCGAAATAGGGTTCGACACGCCGAGCGGCCCCTGGTCGCCGTGAAAATCGTTGGCGAAGCGCTGGTTGTTCTCGGCGCGCTTGAAATAGGGCAGCACGTCGCGATAGCCCCAGCCCGCGAGGCCCTCTTCCTTCTCCCATGCGTCGTAGTCGCGAGCGTTGCCGCGCGTGTATATCTGGGCATTGATGGACGAGCCGCCGCCGACCACCTTCGCCTGCGTATACCAGAAGACGCGGTCCTGCATGTGCCTCTGCGGCACGGTCGACCAGCCCCAGGAAGCGATGCCCTTGGTCATCTTGGCAAAGCCCGCCGGCATGTGGATGTAGGGGTGCCAGTCCTTGCTGCCGGCCTCGAGCAGCAGCACGGAATTCGCTGGATCCTCGCTCAGCCGGTTGGCCAGAACGCAGCCGGCCGGGCCGGCACCTACGATGATGTAGTCGGTCATAACTCTATCCACCTACAGTCGAGGCACGGAGAGCGCGCCGTCGACATTGATAATCGAGCCTGTGGAAAAGCCGAGCTTGCCGGCGGCAAGCGTCGCCACCACGGCGCCGATGTCCGATGCTTCGCCCCAGCGTTTTGCCGGCACCAGGCCGCTGTCGATAAGCGCGTCGTATTTGGCTGATACGCTCGCGGTCATGTCGGTGCGAATGATGCCGGGCCGCAGTTCGAACACGCCGATGTTTTCCGGCGCAAGCCGTAGCGCCAGGTTCTTCACCCACATCGAAAGGCCGGCTTTCGAGATGCAGTAGTCGGCGCGTTCCGGCGAGGCCATATCGGCGCTGACCGAGGTGATGGTGATGATCGAGCGCGGATGATTGCTGGGAGCCGCCAGCATCGCCTTGGCGACGGCCTGGCTAAGGAATACGGTGCCGCGCAGATTGATGCCGAGCGCACGGTCGAAGTTTTCGGGCGTCAGCTCCAGCAGATCGCCGCGCACCACGGCGCCGACGCCGGCATTGTTGACGAGGCAATCGATTCGGCCGAAAGCGCGTGTGGCGGCGTCGATAAGTGATGCGTGATCGGGAAGGCTGGCAATGTCGCATCGGTGGTAAGCGAACTTTGCGCGGCGCGCGATGATGTTTTCAACAAGCCGTTTGGCGGGGTCGTTGGCCAGGTCAGCGACGAGAATGTCGAAGCCTGCATCGGCCAGCGCCTCGGCGCAGGCCAGTCCAATGCCGCGCGCGCCGCCGGTGACGATGGCTGCGGGGCGGATCATGCCGCGAGGTCCGTTCGGCGAATATGCTCGGCCACGCGCAACGCCTGGGCGGCAATCGACAGCGCCGGATTCACAGCAGCCGAGTTCGGCAGGAAGCTCCCGTCGACGACGAACAGGTTCTGGTGATCGAACGCACGGCAATACGGGTCGAGCGGCGACGTCGCCGGGTCATCGCCCATTTTCACCGTGCCGCACTGGTGCGAGGGCGTGCGCTTGTCGAAGGGACGCGACAGCACGATGGGATAACCGCAGGCGCGGAAGTTCTCACGCATCACCTTGGTCAGCCCGTCCAGCGACTGCATGTTGGAGCGCCGCCATTGCATGACGATGTCCTTGCCGTCGACCATGATGCGGCTGTCCGGATCGGGTAGATCCTCGCACATCAGATACCAGTCGACGGCGTGACCGGCCATGTAATCGAGCGCGAATTTCGGCACGCGTTTGACGTTGGCCTTCAACATGTTGCCGTCGATCTTGCCGAGCAGCTGGACGTTGCCGAGCGGCTTGCCGCCTTTGCCGTCGGAGAGATAGTAGTCATTCAGCATCAGCGTCTTCTGGTAGACGCTGTCGTTCCTGCGGCGCGGATCGATCGCCAGCATGGCGCTCGAATTATGGTTCATGAAATTGCGGCCGACCTGGTCGGAGCTGTTGGCGAGGCCTTTGCCGTCTGATGACGGCGAGCGCAGCAGGATGACGGCGGAATTGACCGCGCCGGCGGACAGGATGACCAGCTTCGGCGCGACTTTCTTCAGCTCGCCATTCTGACGGTAGTGAACGGCAGCGATGCTTTTGCCGTCGGACGACGCTTCGAGATATTCGACATGGCAGCCGGTTTCGAGTCGGATATTGCTGTCCTTGAGTGCAGCCGTCAGCGGTCCGGTCTGCGCATCGACCTTGCCCTGGGCGGTATTGGGGAATGCGTCCCAGCCGGTCTTGCCCTCTTTCAGCCAGGTGTCGATGTCGACGCCGAGCGGCAGCGAGGCCGGATGCAGGCCGAGGGCTTTCAACTCAGCGCGGGCGCGGGCAATCGGCGCTTCGTCGGGCACCGGCTTGAAAGCATAGGGGATCGAGTGGAACGGTTCGGTCGGGTCCTCGCCGAGCGAGCCGCGGACGCGAAACAGCTGCTCGGCTTTCGAATACCAAGGCTCGAATTCATCGTAGGAAAACGGCCATGCCGGCGAGACGCCACCGAAGTGCTCCATGGCGGCGAAATCCTCTTTGCGGTAGCGGATCAGCACCGCGCCGTAGAATTTCGAATTGCCGCCGACATAGTAGTAATTGCCGGGGTTGAAGGCCGCACCGCCGGCCTCGCGCCACATCTCCTTCGGACGGTAGTGGCCGTCGACGAAGATGGAGCGCGTGTCGCGGGCATGCGGCGTTGCCGTCAAGGGCTCACCGCGCTCCAGCATCAGGATCGAGGCACCGCTGCCCGCCAGACCGGAGGCGATCGTAGCGCCGCCGATACCGGAGCCGATGATGACGATATCGGGGCTGACCATCTCGATCAGCGGATGCGGTGTTCGGTCGCCGGATCGAAGAACACGGCCTTGGTCAGGTTGAAGGCGAGCGGCGTGCTGGTGCCCGGCTGGATGTTGGCGTCGGCCCGCAACCGCGCCACCACGCCCTTGCCGCCGAGGTTGGTCACCGCGAACGTGTCGGACCCTGCCGGCTCGACCACTTCGATGTGCAGGTCGGCAGTGGCAATGTTGGAGGCGTTGCGTTCCGCACCTTCCGGATCGGTCAGCGCTTCCGGGCGCACGCCGAAGATGATCGGCTTGCCCTGGAATGCCGAAAGACCCGCCGGCGCGTTGGCCATCGGCAGCGTGATCGGCTCGCGCGCCTCGCGCTCCAACACGACGGACAGCGCATTGCCCGACGTGGCAATGGTCGCCGGGATCAGGTTCATCGCTGGCGAACCCATGAAGTCGGCGACGAACAAATTGGTCGGGTTGTTGTAGATCTCGGCCGGGGTGCCGAACTGCTGCACCTCGCCGTCGCGCATGACGGCGATCTTGGTAGCCAGCGTCATCGCCTCGATCTGGTCGTGGGTGACGTAGACGATGGTTGTGCCGGTGGTGGCATGCAGGCGCTTGATCTCGATGCGCATGTCAACGCGCAATTTGGCGTCGAGGTTGGACAAAGGCTCGTCGAACAGGAACAGCTTGGGGTCGCGCACCAGCGCCCGGCCCATGGCGACGCGCTGGCGCTGGCCGCCGGAAAGCTGGCTCGGCTTGCGCTGCAGGAGGTGGCCGATCTGCAGGACCTTGGCCACCTTGTCGATCGCCTTTTGGCGTTCGTCGGCCGGCACGCCGCGCATCTCCATGCCGAAGGAGATGTTTCCGGCCACCGTCATGTTCGGATAGAGCGCATAGCTCTGGAACACCATGGCGATGTCGCGCTTGGATGGGTGCAGATCGTTGATGGCGCGGCCGTCGACGCGGATTTCGCCCTCGGTGATCTGCTCCAGGCCGGCAATCGTGTTGAGCAAGGTGGACTTGCCGCAGCCGGACGGGCCGACCAGCACCAGGAAGCCGCCCTTTTCGAGCTCGACATCGATGCCCTTCAGGATCTCGACATTCCCGAAGCGCTTCTTCAGCCCATCAATTTCCAGAAAAGCCATGGTCGTTCCTTCCGAATTGATCAGCCCTTGACCGCGCCAGCCATCAGCCCGCGCACGAAATAGCGGCCGGCGACGACATAGACGATCAGGGTGGGCAGAGCCGCGATCATCGCGGCCGCCATGTTGACGTTGTATTCGACGACGCCGGTCGAGGTGTTGACGACGTTGTTGAGCGCCACCGTCATCGGCATGGAGTCGCCTGTGCCGGCGTAAGCCGAAGCGAACAGGAAGTCGTTCCAGATGTTGGTGAACTGGTAGATGACGGTGACGACGAAGATCGGCATCGAGTTCGGCAGCATGATGCGGCGGAAGATCTGGAAGAAGGAGGCGCCGTCGACCTGTGCGGCCTTGATCAGCTCGTTCGGGAATGCCTCGTAATAGTTGCGGAAAAACAGTGTGGTGAAGCCGATGCCGTAGACGACATGGACGAAGACCAGGTTGACCGTCGGATTGCCGAGACCGAAACTCGTACCCGTCGCATTCTGCAGCTTCACGCCGAAACGTCCCAGGCTGCCGAGGATGGTCGCCATCGGCAGCAGCACCGACTGGAACGGAATGAAGCAGGCAAACAGCATCAGCCCGAACACCAGCGTGGCGCCGCGAAAACGCCATTTGGTCAAGACGTAGCCGTTGAGCGCGCCGAGCATGGTCGAGATCAGTACGGCTGGAGCCACCATCTTGATCGAGTTCCAGAAATAGCCCTTGATGCCGGCGCAGGTGAGGCCGACGCAGGTCTCGCCCCAGGCCTTCAGCCACGGGTCGAAGGTCGGCGCCGTGGGCAACGCCAGCATGTTGCCGTTCTGGATCTCGTCCATGGTCTTGAACGAGGTCACCAGCATGACGAACAGCGGCATCAGATAGAACAGCGCAAACAGCGCCAGAAGCCCGTAGATGACGATGCGGTTGAGGGTCTTGGTGCTGATGCCGCCGGAGGCCTGCCGGGAAGCAGCGGGGCGGGCAGGGGTGGCGACAGCGCTCATCGCGGCTTCTCCCGCAGTTCGGAATAGAGATAGGGCACGATGATGGCGACGATGGTCATCAGCATGATCACGGCACTGGCCGAGCCGACGGCCATTTCGTTGCGCTTGAAGGTGTACTCATACATGAAGTTGGACGGCAGCCAGGCCGAGCCACCGGGGCCGCCGCTGGTCAGCGCCACCACGAGATCGTAGGACTTGATGGCAAGGTGCGCGAGCACGATGAAGGCCGACAGGAAGATTGGCCGCAGCAGCGGAATGACGATGCGGCGGTAGAGCTGGAAGGTGGTGGCACCGTCGATCTGCGCCGCCTTCATGATCTCGCCGTCAATGCCACGCAGGCCGGCCAGGAACATCGCCATGATGAAGCCGGAGGCCTGCCAGACGCCGGCAATGACCACCGTGTAGATGACGAAATCCTTGTTCTTGATCCAGTCGAAATGGAAGCTCGTCCAGCCCCACTGATGCAAGGTCTGCTCAAGACCGAGGCCGGGGTCGAGGAACCATTTCCAGGCGACGCCGGTGACGATGAAGGACAGCGCCATCGGGTAGAGATAGATCGGCCGCAACACGCCTTCGCCGCGAATCTTCTGGTCGAGCAGGATGGCCAGGAACAGGCCGAGCGCCAGGCAGATGGCGATGTAGAGAAAGCCAAAAATGCCCATATTGACGATCGACGTGTACCAGCTCGATGGCGGGTCGGAGTCGAACGTCCAGCCCCACAGCCGTAGATACGCGCGTGGTCCGGTAATGACATAGGACGGGAAGGTCTTGGAATTGGTGAAGGACAGATAGACTGTCCACAGGATGAAGCCATAGACGAAGACGATGGTGATGGCGAAGCTCGGCGCCAGCACGATCTTCGGCAGCGCGTCCTGCAGTCGCGCGCGCACGGAGGGGCGAGACCGCTCGGGTGTCAGCTTGATCTGGGTCGTCGCTACACTGCTCATGAGGCTCCTCCCGTTCGGGTCGTCCGAGCTCTGCCGTCAGGCGGCAAGGCGGCCCCGTGCATACGGGTCTCTGGTCGGCATGGTGTTCAAGAGTGCTTTCACCGTTTCACGGAAACGGCGAACCTCTCTAACTCTTTCTTTTACGCAATTCCGGCCGGAAAACCGCTCACACTTTTCCTGGAATTGCGCCAGCTGGCCAATCCTTAGGTGACACCTTCCCCGCCGAAGCGGGGAAGGTGTATTTCTGGCCAGCGCTTACTTGGCGTCGTCGATTGCCTTGACCAGTTCGGTCACGGCTTCGTCCGAGGTCTTGATCTGACCGTGGACGAACTTCGAAACGACGTCCTTGTAGGCATTGGCGACCGCCGGAGGCGCGCCATAGCCCTGGGCAAGCGAGCCGAACAGTGTGCCGCCTTCGTTGGCAGCCTTCAGGTCGGCGATGCCCTTCTTGCCGCACGCGTCGAAGTCGGTGTCCGGAACGTCGGTACGGGCGGGAACCGAACCCTTGACGACGTTGAAGGCCGACTGGAAGCTCTTCGACAGGGTGGCGGTGGCCAACGCGACCTGGGCGGCCTTGCGGTCGTCCGGAACGTTGAACATGCCGAACATGTCGGAGTTGTAGACCACCGAGCCTTCCGTGCCCGGGAAGCGATAGCACAGGAAGTCGGTGCCCGGCGTTTTCTTGGCGGCGTTGAACTCGCCCTTGGCCCAGTCACCCATCACCTGCACCAGGGCATCGCCCTTGATGACCATGGCGGTGGCAAGGTTCCAGTCGCGGCCCGAGAAGTTCGGGTCGACATAGGTGACGAGCTTGGCGAGGTTATCGAACGACTTCTTCATCGTGTCCGACTTGAGGGACTCGTCGTCGAGGTCGTTGAAGGCCTTCTTGTAGAACTCAGGTCCGCCGGTCGACAGCACAACCGAGTCGAACATGGTGGCTTCCTGCCAGTTCTGGCCGCCAAGGGCGAGCGGAATGACGCCAGCCGCCTTGGCTTTGTCGAGCAGGGCGACGAAGTCGTCGAAGGTCTTTGGCTCGGTGCCGCCGATCTTGTCCATCACCGCCTTGTTGATCCACAGCCAGTTGACGGAGTGGACGTTGACTGGAGCAGCGACCCACTTGCCGTCATAGACGGAGAACTTCTGCAGGGCTGCCGGAACCGACTTGTCCCAGCCTTCCTTCTTCGCCGTCTCGGTCAGGTCGCCCATGACGCCGGCCGCCGCATAGTCGAGCACGGTGTAGCCGAGCATCTGCGACGCGGTCGGGTAATTGCCGGCCGCGACCATCGCCTTCAGCGCAGTCATGGCGGCGTCGCCGCCACCACCGGCCACCGGCACGTCCTTCCAGGCATAGCCTTCCTTGGCAAGGTCGCCCTTGAGGACGTTGAGAGCAGCCGCTTCGCCGCCCGACGTCCACCAATGCAGCATCTGCACTTCCTTGACGTCCTCGGCATGGGCCGAGAAAGCAAAGGCCGTCGCCAGAGCCGTTCCGATAAGCAGTTTGCGCAACATGTTCTACCTCCCTTGTTGCATTACACGACCGGTGGAAGCCCACCGGGTTCTTCCAAACTCAGCCGACCCACCAACCGGTGCGCTGGCCGCGATGAAACTGGATTGTCTTTTCCTCGGTATAATCCTCGACAGCGCGTTTGCCGAGTTCGCGTCCGATGCCGGACTGCTTGTAGCCCCCGAATGGCAACTCGGGAAAGCCTTCCATGAATGTGTTCACCCAAACGGTCCCCGAACGCACACCACGCGCCACCGACATACAAGTGTCGATGCTGGCGCTCCACACCCCTGCCGACAGACCATAGGGCGTGTTGTTGGCGATGTGCAATGCCTTTTCAATCGATCCAAAAGTCAGCACGGTGAGCACCGGGCCGAACACTTCCTCGCGCGCAATAGCCATGTCTTCGGTAACGCCGCGGATGATGGTCGGATCGAGATACTGGCCGGCATTGGACGCCAGCTGGCCGCCACCGCAATAGACATTGCTGCCGTCTTTTGCTGCCGCCACGACGTAATCCGCCACCTTGGTCAGATGGTCGGCGGAAATCATCGCGCCAACCTTGGTTCGGTCGTCGAGTGGGTCGCCGACCGTTACCTTGGCGGTCAGGGCCTTGACAGTGGAGAGGAAATCGTCGGCGATGGCTTCATGCACGATCAGCCGGCTGCCGGCATTGCAGCATTCGCCGGCGTTGAAGAAGCCGCCGAACACTGCTGCGTCAGCGGCCGCCTCGAGATCGGCATCGGGGAAGACGATCTGGCCGTTCTTGCCGCCGAGCTCCATCGAGACTTTCTTCAGCGACTGCGCGGCGGAAGCCATGGTCATCTTGCCGACGCGGGTAGAGCCGGTGAACGACACCATCTCGACCAGCGGATGGCTGACCATCGGCCCCCCGACATCGGCGCCGAGGCCGGCCAGGATGTTGACGACGCCCGCGGGCAGGCCGGCCTGCATCAGGATGTCGCCGAGCACGAAGGTCGAGGCCGAGGTCATTTCGCTCGGCTTGACCACCGCGGTGCAGCCGGCGGCGAGCGCGAAGGGCAGTTTCTGGCTGACGATCAGGAACGGGAAATTCCACGGGGTGATGATCGAGACGACGCCGATCGGCTCGCGCAGCACCACGCCCAGCATGGCGTCGCCGAGATTGGCGTAACTCTCGCCGTGCAGCGTGCGGGCGAGCGAGGCGGCATAGCGCCAGATGTCGACGGCGCCGCCGATCTCGCCGCGCGCCTGGGCGATCGGCTTGCCGGATTCCAGCGCATCGAGGCGGGCGATGTCTTCGAGCTGGGCCTCGATCAGGTCAGCCGTCTTGAGCAAGATCGCGGCGCGCTCGGCCGCCTTCGTGCGCGGCCACGGGCCGGTCTCGAATGCCTTGTGCGCGGCCTGCATGGCCGCCTCCACCTCGGCCTCGCCGGCCTGCGCATAGCGCGAAACGGTGAAGCCATGGCCGGGGCTGTTGCGCGCAATCGTGCGGCCGTCACGGGCATCGACATGCTTGCCGTCGATCAGGAGCTTGTAAGCCTTCGGCGCCTTGGACGCCTCGGCCGGCATGGAAATGTTGAGCGGTGCGTTCATCATGCTTTCTCTAGGATCTTGAAAAGGCCGGCTTCTGCTTGGCCTTGAAGGCGCTCACGCCGGCTTTGACGTCGCCGGTCAGCGCAACGAAGCCGCTCGCGAGCGCCTCGGTGGCGGCCGCACTTTCCTCGCCTTCGGCGACTGCGATCATCAGCTTGGCGGCTTCGGTTGCGAGCGGCCCGCGCCCGGCGATTTTTTCGGCCCAAGTCCTGGCCTCTGCCAGCGCCTGGCCGGTCTCGACCACGCGGTCAACGACGCCGAGGGCAAGCGCGTCGGAGGCGGCAAAGAGCTCGCCGCCGAGTGCCATGCGGCGCACGATCTGGGCCCCAAAGCGGCGCACGGCGCGCTGCGTGCCGGACCAACCGGGGACGACGCCGATCGATGTCTCGGGAAAGCCGAGCTTCACCTGCGTTTCGGCGACACGGAAGTCGCAGGCGACCGCCAGCTCCAGCCCGCCACCCAGCGCATGGCCGGAAAGCACCGCGATGGTCGGCTGCCGCAGCCGCGCCAGTCGGTCGAAGACACGGTGGCCGTAGCGCACCCATTGCACCTGAAAGTCGGCAGCGCTCATTTGTGCCCAGGCTTCGACGTCGCCGCCGGCGCAAAAGCCTTTGCCTTCGCCGCGGATCAGCACGACGCGCACGCCTTCAGCCATTTCGGCTTCGTCGAGCGCTGTCTCGAGCGCGCGCAGCATCGGAATGTCCAGCGCGTTGAACTTCTCCGGCCGGCGCAGCGTGACGATGCCGATGGCGCCGTCCTGCTCGAAGGTGACGAGGCGCTCAGCCATGCGCGCCTCCGAGCGAAGCGCCACCATTCAGCGACAGGCCGATCGGCCGGTCCTGATAGAGAGCCGCCGGCGTGACCTTGAGATCGTTGGCGATGCCGAGCGGAATCTCTGACTGCGCCAGCACATCGCGTTCGAGGTCGATGCCGGGCGCCAGTTCCGTCACCATCAGACCGTCCGGCGTCAGCTTCATCACGCAGCGCTCGGTGACGTAGGTGATGTCCTGCCCTTGCGCGACGGCGCGCTTGCCGGAGAAGGAGATGTGTTCGACCTCGTTGACCACCTTCTTGACCTTGCCTTCTGCATCGATGCGGATGCCGCCATCGGCGAGCGACAGTTTTGCGCCGGCATTGAAGAAGCCGGAGAAGACGATCTTTTTCGCCCGTGCCGTGATGTCGACAAAGCCGCCGGCCCCGGCGGTGACATGTGGCCGGGCCGAGAGTTTCGACACGTTGACGGAGCCATGGCGGTCGATCTGCAAGAAGGAGAGCAGCGAGGCATCGAAGCCGCCGGCCTGGAAATAGATGAACTGGTGCGGCGAGGGCATGATCGCCTCGGCATTGGAAGCGCAGCCGAACTTGAAGTCGAGCAGCGGCACGCCGCCGACGGCGCCCTGCTCGATCACCCAGGTGACTTTGCCGTGCTGGCCTTCCTCGAGAAGGATACGCGGCACGTTTGCCGAGATGCCGAAGCCGATATTGACCGCCATGCCGTCGCGCAATTCCATGGCGACGCGGCGCGCGATTACTTTCTGGACGTTCATCTCAGCGTTGCGGAAGCTGGACAACGGCCGGAAGATCTCGCCCGAAATCGCCGGGTCGTAAGGCGTCAACGTCGTCTGCAACTGGTCCGGCGCCACCACGATGTGGTCGACCAGGACGCCGGGCACGCGCACGTCATGCGGCTTCAGCGTGCCGTTCTCGACGACGCGCTTGACCTGCGCAATGACGATGCCGCCATTGTTGCGGGCGGCGAGCGCCTGTTCGAGGCCGCCCAAATAGGCGCCTTCATGCTCGTAAGTGAGGTTGCCGCGCTCGTCGGCGGTGGTGGCGCGGATGATCGAAACGTTGGGCACGATCGAGCGGAAATAGAGCCATTCCTCGCCGTCGAACTGCTGCACCGAGACGATCGGCTCGCTTGCCGCCGCGTTCATGGCGCAGCCCTGGTGGCGCGGGTCGGCAAAAGTGTCGAGGCCGACCTTGGTCAGCACGCCCGGCCGCTTGGCGGCGGCCTCGCGGTGCATGTCGAACAGGATGCCGGAGGGCACGTTGTAGGCGGCGACCGAATTGTCGCCGATCATCTTCCATATCTGCGGCGGCTCGGACGAGGAGGGGCCTGAGGGATAGGAGCCGCAGAGCGTGCGCTTCAACAAGCCGGGCTTGGCCAGATGGTCGATGCCCTTGATGCCATACATGTCGCCGGCGGCGATCGGATGCAGCGTGGTGATGTCTTTCGGATGGCCTTCGGCGTCGAAGCGCTCGCCGATGGCAGCCAGGACGGCGTCAGGGCAGCCAAGGCCGCTCGACGACGAGACGGAGACGGTCATGCCGTCCGTGATGAGGCTTGCTGCTTCAGCGGCGGAGACGAGCTTGCTCACACAACACCTTTCGGATCGATAGTGACGGCCTTGCCGGACTTTGCCGACTGCAACGCTGCTTCGGCTGAGGCCAGCGACCAGACGCCGTCCTCGCCGGTGGCGGAGGGCTGGCCTTCTCCACGCATGGCGGCATGGAACTGGCGCAGCGACCTGGCGTAGAGGTCTTCTCGGTCGAAGCTCAGTTCTTCCTCGCCTTTGGCGGTGCGTAGCAGCACCGAGCCGACTGGCTTCTGCGTCATCACATTTTTTGCGATCAGCGAACCTTCGGAACCATGCACCTCAAAGCCGGTATCGGCGAACTTGGTTGTGAAGCCTTCATGCGACTGGGCAATCAAACCGGACCTGAAGCGCCAGATGCACATGGCACCGTCTTCCAGCCCGCTGCCGGCCATGCCGGCCGACTGGGTGAAGGCCGAAATCTCGATCGGGTCGTCGCCGAGCACGAAGCGCAGCGTGTCGGCATCGTGCACGGTGATGTCGAGCACCACGCCGCCGCCGGCTTCCGGTCTGGTGATGCGCCAGCCCTGCAGGTTCTCCGGCAGATAGACGGCATGGAACACACGCGCGGCAATCGGCTTGCCGATGCGGCCGGCTGATATGGCGTCGCGCATGGCGTGGTGGGCGCCGGCATTGCGCAGATGATGGTTGGTGCCAAGCACCACGCCGGCTTCCTTGGCGGCGGCGACCATCGTGCGCGCATCAGTGCTGTTCAGCGCCAGCGGCTTTTCGCACAGAACATGCTTTCCCGCCTTTATCGCGGCCAGCGCCTGTTCGAGATGCAGTTCATTGGTGGTCGAGATGTAGACGACGTCGATGTCGGCGCCGAGCAAATCGTCAAGCGTCGAGACGGCGAGAGGAATGTTGTTTTCTGCGGCATAGGTCTTGGCGCGCTCCGGGTTGGAGCTCATCACCGCTGATATCTCGCCATCCTTTTGTGCGCGGATGGCGTTGATCATGAACTGTTTGGCGATCGTGCTGGCGCCGATCAGTCCCCATCTGACGCTCATGCCGCGTCTCCCATTCCTGCTGATGTGTTCTGGGCGCGGCGACCGGGACCGCAGCTGTCCCTGACGACCAGATTGACGGCGCCGATATGGTCCTCGGCATGCGTGGTGCGCGACTGGATCATCTTCAGCATGACGTGGGCGGCGCGTTCACCGAGGCCGGGTGTGTCGACCGAGACGCTGGTCAGCGCCGGCATATAATGCCCGGCCTCGACCACGTCGTCGAAGCCGACGACGGCAAAGTCCGCGCCGGGCTCCAGCCCGCGCTTGCGCAGCGCCAGCATGACGCCGAAGGCGACGGCATCGTTGAAGCACAGTGCCGCCGTCGGCGGCTCGGCCATGGCAAGGGCGGTTTCCAGGCACGCGATGCCGCCCCTGCGGCTGGTCTCGCCTTCGACGACAAGCACGTCGCGCCTGGCAATGCCCAATGTTTCGCAAGCTTCACGAAAACCGCCCAGGCGCTCCTGATAGACGACCAGGTCGGAGGTGCCGCCGAAGAAGGCCAGCCGGCGATGGCCCTTGCCGATCAGATGGGCGGCGGCGAGATACGCGCCGCGATGGTTGTCAGGAGCGATCACCGGGATGCGGCTGTCCGGCAGGCGGCGCATGGCGAAGACGACCGGCACGCCCGCCATCTCGAGGCGACGGAAGGCGCCCGGCGTGGTGCCGCGTGCCGGTGACACGATCAGGCCTGCGACGCCCTGTTCCATCAGCGACTTCAGCACTTCTTCCTGGCGCACCGGGTTCTCCGCCGTGTTGGCGATGAAGGGCACGATGCCGGCCGACTGGAAGACGCGCTCCATGCCGACCGCCAGCTCGGCGAAAAAGGGGTTGGTGAGATCGTTGATGACCATGCCGATGACGTTGGAATGGGCTTTGCGCAGATTGGCGGCGCCGCGGTTGTAGACATATCCGACATCCTCGATCGCCTTGCGAACCTTGACCGCGGTTTCAGGCCGGATCAGCCCTGAGCCTTGCAGCACAAGCGACACCGTCGATTTGGACACGCCAGCCTCGCGGGCGATGTCCAGGATCGTTGCCTTGGCCCGGCTGGCCATGTCGGTGGTTTCCTCCGCCTGAATGAGAAAATCTATTGGAACGTTCTAATCACTCTGCCAAACGAGAGTCAATCGGGATTCTTGCGGAGATCGAAAAGGTGATGAATGTGGTTCCTAGCAAGGACTCTTAGCCTTCTTCAACGTTTGGCCCAGTTCAATCGCCGGAATCATAAAGTTCCTTGATTTATTGGAACGTTCCATTTATAGGGTGCCGAAAACGGAGGTTGCCATGGATATCACCCTGCCTACGCAGAATGGCGGCCGCGTCAGCTACAAGCTCGCGGGCAGTCCGGTCGAGCCCGTAATCGGTGCAGTTTTCCCGCGCATCGCCTATGCCGCGGCCCATGTCGTCGCCGACCCTTTCGCGATGACCGACCCCTGGTCGAAGCCTGCGGTCGACTGGGACAAGACGATGGCGTTTCGGCATCATTTGTGGCGGCTTGGCTTCCGCATCGCCGAGGCGATGGACACCTCGCAGCGCGGCATGGGTTTCGACTGGGCGAATGCGCAGGAATTGATCCGGCGCTCGATCGCCGAGGCGCGCAGCGTCGAAGGCGCAGACCTCGCCTCGGGCGCCGGCACCGATCATCTGGCGCCGGCCAATTCGAGATCACTCGAAGATGTGATCGCCGCCTATGAGGAGCAGTTCGCTTTCATTGAAGGCGAGGGCGGCAAGGCGATCATGATGGCCAGCCGGGCGCTGGCAGCGGTCGCAAAGGGTCCGGACGACTATATCAGGGTCTACGATCGCATCCTCAGCCAGGCATCCGGCAAGGTCATCCTGCACTGGCTGGGCGACATGTTCGATCCTGCACTGAAAGGTTATTGGGGCAGCGGCAATTTCGAGGCCGCGCTCGACACCGTCGTCGCCATCATCGAGCGTCATGCCGGCAAGGTCGAGGGGATAAAGATTTCCCTGCTCCATGCCGGCAAGGAAGTTGCCTTGCGCAACCGGTTGCCGGAAGGCGTCGTCATGTTCACCGGCGACGATTTCAACTATCCCGAACTGATTGCCGGCGACGGGAAGCGGCACTCGCACGCCTTGCTCGGCATATTCGACGCCATCGCGCCGGTCGCCAGTGCGGCGCTCGCGAAACTGGCTGACGGCGACCGCGCCGGCTTTGACGCGCTGATGGCGCCGACAGTGCCGTTGTCGCGCAAGATCTTCGAGGCGCCGACGGAGTATTACAAGGCCGGCATCGTCTTCATTGCCTGGCTCAACGGCCATCAGGACCATTTCGCCATGGTCGGCGGCATGCAGTCGGCGCGCGGCATCCTGCACTATGCCGACATCTTCCGCCTTGCCGACCAGGCAGGGTTGCTCGCCGATCCCGAGCTTGCGCTGGCCAGGATGAAGCATTTCTGCGCGGTTGCAGGTGCCTGAGAACGACACAATCGCTGGCTGAAACCTGTCCCCCGTATGGGGGATTTGCGTTCTCGCGCCAAATCTGTATTCGGTTGCCGGGATTGGATGCGGACGGAGCGGCAATGACGGAAAAAGTGGCGCTCATCACCGGGGTTACCGGGCAGGACGGGGCCTATCTCGCAGAATTGCTTCTGCAGAAGGGCTATATTGTCCATGGCGTCAAACGCCGCTCGTCCTCGTTCAACACCGAGCGCGTTGACGACATCTATGTCGATCCGCACGAGCGCGGTGCGCGTTTCTTCCTGCATTATGGCGACCTGACCGACGCGACCAACCTTATTCGCCTGGTGCAGGAGACACAGCCCGGTGAGATCTACAATCTCGGCGCCCAGAGTCATGTCCAGGTGAGTTTCGAGACGCCGGAATACACCGGCAATGCCGATGCGCTGGGAACACTCAGGCTGCTCGAGGCGATCCGCATCCTGCGCCTGGAGAAGTCGGTGCGCTTCTATCAGGCATCGACGTCGGAGCTTTACGGCAAGGCGCGCGAGGTCCCGCAAAGCGAGGCGACGCCCTTCCATCCGCGCTCGCCCTATGCCGCGGCCAAGCTTTACGCCTACTGGATCACGGTCAACTACCGCGAGGCTTACGGCATGTTCGCCGCCAACGGAATCCTGTTCAACCACGAAAGCCCGACACGCGGCGAAACCTTCGTCACCCGCAAGATCACGCGGGCCGTCGCCTCGATCCATCACGGCCTTCAGGCCACGCTCTATCTCGGCAATCTCGACGCCAGGCGTGACTGGGGCCATGCGCGCGACTATGTGGAGGGCATGTGGCGCATTCTGCAGCACAGCGAAGCCGACGATTTCGTGCTGGCGACCGGTGAGGCGCATTCGGTGCGCGAATTCGTCGAACTGGCTTTTGCCGAGACCGGGCGCACCATCCGCTGGCAAGGCGAGGGTGTCGATGAAGTCGGTGTCGATGCCGGTTCGGGCACTGTCCTGGTGCGCATCGATCCGCGCTATTTCCGGCCGACCGAGGTCGACCTGCTGCTCGGCGACTCCGCCAAGGCCAAAGCCAGGCTGGGGTGGTCGCACACGACCGGCTTCAGGGATCTGGTGGCGGAAATGGTGCAGGCCGATCTGGCGCGCACCGCCGGCGGCACGCGGCAGAACAGCCGTTCTGCGTGAGGCAGGCCGATGGACGCGACATTTGAACTGAAGGGCAAGCGTGTCTTCGTCGCCGGGCATCGTGGCATGGTCGGTTCGGCCGTCGTGCGCCGGCTGGCGAGCGAGGACTGCGAGATACTCACCGTATCGCGCGACAGGCTCGACCTGCTCGACCAGGCAGGGGTGCGGCGCTGGATGGCCGAGCACAGGCCGGATGCGGTGGTGATGGCGGCCGCCAAAGTCGGCGGTATCCTGGCCAATGACCGGTTCCCTGTCGATTTCCTGCAGCAAAACCTGGTTATGCAGGGCAATGTCATTGACGGCGCCTTTCGCAGCGAGGTCGGCAAGCTTTTGTTTCTCGGCTCGTCCTGCATCTATCCAAAGCTCGCGCCGCAGCCGATCAGGGAAGACGCGCTGCTGACCGGTCCGCTCGAACCCACCAATGAATGGTATGCGATCGCCAAGATCGCCGGGCTCAAACTGTGCCAGGCCTATCGGCGCCAGCATGGCGTCGACTACATCTCGGCGATGCCGGCCAACCTTTACGGTCCTGGCGACAATTTCGATCTCCAGTCCAGCCATGTCGTGCCGGCCCTGATGCGAAAGGCGCATGCACTGGCGCTG
This sequence comes from Mesorhizobium sp. C372A, assembly GCF_030323245.1. NCBI lineage: Bacteria > Pseudomonadati > Pseudomonadota > Alphaproteobacteria > Hyphomicrobiales > Phyllobacteriaceae > Mesorhizobium > Mesorhizobium sp. C372A. The sequence goes on from NZ_CP100475.1 coordinate 2,814,612, forward strand.
AGCGGCGGCAACAGCCTCGAGGTCTGGGGCTCGGGCACGCCACGGCGTGAATTCCTGCATGTCGACGACGCCGCCGATGCCTTGGTCTGGCTGTTGAAGAATTATGCCGGCGACAGCCACGTCAATGTCGGTTCGGGCGAGGATGTCACCATTGCCGAGCTTGCCCAGACCGTCGCATCGGTCGCCGGCGTCGAGGCTGATATCGCCTTCGATACGACCAAGCCAGATGGCACGCCGCGCAAGTTGATGGATGTTTCGCGGCTGTTTGCGACGGGATGGCGCCCGCGCTACGCGCTTCGCGATGGATTGGAACAGACATATGCGTGGTTTCTCACCCATATTGAGAAGGGTGATGTCCGCCTCGGCGCGGCCTGATTCCAATTTTCCTTGAACCATTTCGCTGCCGCCCGCGACCAAGCGGTGTGTAGCAAACACGGTCCATCAAGGAGAACGTCAATGTTTATCACTTCAAGAAACGCATTTCTCGCCGCCATCGCGGTTTCGGTGCTGGCAGGGTGTCAGACGGCACCGCCGAGGGAATGCGAGAAGACCAAGCCCGGTGTCACCTACAACGGCAAATGCTGCGGCATCGGCACACCGTGCCGTGAAGGCAACAACACCCCTCATGACAAGCCCGACAGGCCCGATCCGCGGCCACAGTGATCCGCGAGCCAGAAACGTCCCGGCACGTGCCGGGACGTTTCGCCCCGACAGGGTGGATTTACGGATCGGAAGGCCGCTACCCGGTTCCTTGCTGGCCGGCATTTGAATACGAAACGGGACGGCGGGGCAGTAGACGATGCGGTCGCGCAGATCGCGCGAAAACTTCCCGCCGGATCTGTACTTCAAGGGGCTGTTCGACTGTTCGAAGGGAAGGTCCCGTAGAAACTCAGATTTCGCTTTCCGTCGATGCGAAGGATGCTACTAAAAAAAATTCGAGATGCTCTTGAACTCATTTGGGGCGCCTCCTAATTCGATTTCCGCCAAGGCCATAAGGCTCGGCAAAAAATGGCGGCGCCGCTGGGGCGGCGCCCTTGTACCCATGTTGCTTCAAGGAGGATGTGGCTATGAGAACCTTTGATACCCTCTATCGGACCACCGTCGGTTTCGACCGGCTTTTCGACATGCTCGACAGCGGCACGCGTCCAGACTGGCCGCCCTATAACATCGAGAAGGTCGACGAGAACGATTACCGTATCTCGATGGCCATCGCAGGCTTCAGCCAGGATGAGGTTGAGCTGACCCAGCATGGACCCGAACTGGTCGTGGTAGGCCAGAAAGCTGATGATCAGAGCGGACGCCAGCTGCTGCACCAGGGCATCGCCTATCGCAGTTTCAGGCAGACGTTCAAGCTTGCCGACCACATGAAGATCAAGGCAGCCAAACTGGAGAATGGCCTCCTCTCGATCGACATCGTCCGTGAGATTCCCGAAGAGCTGAAGCCGCGCCGCATTAGCATCGGCGTCGGCGACACGCCGACGGCCGCCACTCAGATCACGCAAGACACGGACCGCGCGCGTAAAGCCGCGTAATCCTGTCGAGATCTGTCACTTTGAACTGCGGGTCCGCCTCCCGGTTTCGGCCGGGAGGCCGTGATTGCGGAGAAACGAAGATGATCACTGCAGGACGTACTGGCGCGCCTCTGTAGCGCGCCCGCAGTTGGCCTAGACCGCGCAAACCATGAAACTCAATGGTTCGTTCGATTTGGAGGATCATATGAACGATCGGATGTTCGACAGCGCCGTGTTCGTGAAAAGCGGCGACAACCTTGTTCAGGAAATCACGTGTCTCGAGGATGCTCTGGAGTTCCTCTATGAATGGCCAAAGGACAGGCGCGGCCCCATTCACCAAACCGCATTGCGGGCCTGCCAGCGAGCTTTCGATAGCGATTATCCGCTTTCCGCAGCCAGAGAAGCGTTCAGCGGTTTTGCGAAAGCAGCCAGAATCCTTGAAGAAGTATCCACGACAATGCCGTGGATGATGGGCAGAGGTGGCGAAGGCGGAGGAGTGACTGCCTAAGCGCGTCGCGCTGAAACGGATTCATGCGACACGCTTTAAGTCTTTGTTTTGATGCATGTCGTTGTCCCAGAACCGCGGCACACTTCTGGGTGACATGCATTAGGAAAGGAGGTCATGATGCTATCGAAACCTTTTGAAAAGCCAGTCCGGGTGTGGGTGGGATTGGGCTTTCCCCGCCAACTCAACACGGTCGCGGATGCTTATCAATTCGCAGCCGAATGGTGTGGCAACAGCCCGGAGCAGAGAGCTGCTATTCGCGCTTGCAAAGCCGCTCTGATTGGTGATGTGGAACCCGAGACAGCACGAGGCGTCTTCGTCGCGTTCGCTCGCAAGAAGGATATTCTTATGGAGGACGGCATCGAGCCTGCGCCTTCAAGGACGCTAAGCCCGCACCACGTCTAAAGCGCGTCGCGTTTGAACGAGGCGGCTGCCACAAGCGGTGGCCGCCTTACCGGCTAAGTTGTCGAAGGGGTGCGCCAAGAACGGGCTTGGCCAAGTTATCGAAAGGATGGTGGGCGTGACAGGGATTGAACCTGTGACCCCTGCAATGTCAATGCAGTGCTCTCCCGCTGAGCTACACGCCCATCCGAAGCCGCGCATACACCATTTTTGGTCCAGCGCGTCAATAGCCGGAAAAGGGAAAGAAAGGCTCGTTTTGTCGCGCCGCCGACGAAGCGGCGAGATCACACTGTGCGCGCTTCAGGCGGCCTGCAGCATTTTTTCGACCTCGTTGACGAGATCGCGCAGGTGGAAGGGCTTGGACAGCACCTTGGCGTCTTTCGGCGCCTTGGAATCGGGGTTAAGCGCGACGGCCGCGAAACCGGTGATGAACATCACCTTGAGGTCGGGATCGATCTCGGTGGCGCGGCGGGCGAGTTCGATGCCGTCCATCTCCGGCATGACGATATCGGTCAGCAGCAGGGAGAAAGGTTCTTCGCGCAGCCGCTCGTAGGCGCTGGCGCCATTGTCGAAATCGCTGACGTGGTAGCCGGCCCGCTCCAGTGCCTTGACCAGGAACCGGCGCATGTCGTCGTCGTCTTCCGCCAGCAGAATGCGTGCCATCTTGTCCCGTCCGAATCACCCCAGCCAAGCCTGCCGTCCGGCAAGCCCGTTAACCATCCTGTATATGAGGAGCTGACGGTAAACATCAAGTGAACGTTGGCGGCATTAATCCTGATTTGACGCGGTTCCTGACATGCCGAAATGCTGGACATGCGGCCGATGAGGTGGCAGTTTCCCATCATGATGCATTGCTGTTTCCGGGTTCGTTCAAATTGACGACGGCAGCCGAAGATTTTTCGGTCGTTCCACCCTTCGAAATCCGATCGGGCGCCGAGCAGCGCGTTCCCTTCGTCTTCAACTCACCGCATAGCGGCCGCTATTATCCAGACCGCTTCCTGGCCATGGCGCGGCTCGACCGGAACGCCATCCGCCGCTCCGAGGATTGCTATGTCGACGAGCTGTTCGGCAGCGCGGTGGTGCTGGGCGCGCCGATGCTGGCGGCGAATTTTCCGCGCGCTTACCTCGACGTCAACCGCGAACCCTGGGAACTCGACCCGCGCATGTTCGCCGAGCCGGTGCCGTCCTTCTGCAACATCCGCTCGGCGCGTGTCGCCGGCGGGCTCGGCACCGTGCCCAAGCTGGTGGGCGAGGGGCTCGACATCTATTCCGGCCGTCTGCCGCTGGCGGAGGCCGTCCAGCGCATAGAGGCGGTCTACAAACCCTATCACGAGACGCTGAAGCGGCTATTGACCAGAACCCATGCCAGGTTCGGCTATGCCGTGCTGATCGACTGCCATTCGATGCCGGCGAGCATCAGGGTGGGCGACAGCGGCCTGCGGCCGGATTTCATCGTCGGCGACCGTTTCGGCATCTCGGCCACGGCGGCCCTGACCGAGACGGCGATCGGCCTGCTCATCGGCATGGGCTACACCGTCGCCCACAACAAACCCTATGCAGGCGGTTTCATCACCGAGCATTACGGCCGGCCGGCGCGCCATCTGCATGCGCTGCAGATCGAGGTCAATCGCGGCCTCTACATGAATGAGCGGACGTTCCAGAAATCGGCCGGCTTCGATGCGCTGGCCGACGATATGGCGCGCTTTTCGGCCGACCTGATGGCGATGCCCGACCACCACTTCATCGACCTGCCGCTGGCCGCCGAATGACGCCGGAGCGGCGGCTGTTCATGCAATCCCGCGCTGGCCATCCCGCAGCGTAAAAAAAGACCGCATCGTTTGCACGACACGGTCGAAGTCTAGGGAGGAAACGCCCAAGGAGGGCATGGACAGGAAAACCTGTCCGAGAACAAATTTATTGTGCGATGCACAAATGTCAATCGATCCCACGCTTTTTTAATTCACTCTGATGTGGAAATGCGTTTCGATGGTCCCGATGTGTGACATTTCGGCAACGCTGATGTCTCTGATAAATCGATAAACCGGCTTGTTTTGGCGGGAAAGTGCCGGCAGACCGGGTTGGCACTCTGTAATGCGGGAGAATCACGTGGACATCAGCATCGATTTCATGCGCCGGATCGCGCAAGCGGCGGCGGCTGAAACCTTGCCGCGTTTCCGCGTACAGGGCGCGGTGGCCAACAAGGAAAAAGGCAGTTTCGACCCGGTCACCGAGGCCGACCGCGAGGCCGAGCGCGCCATTCGGGCGCTGATCTCGGCTGAGTATCCCGATCACGGTATCCTTGGCGAAGAACATGGCAGCGAAAACATCTCCTCAAGGCATGTCTGGGTGATCGATCCGATCGATGGTACCCGCGCCTTCATCTCAGGCTTGCCGGTGTGGGGAACGCTGGTCGGATTGACGGTCGACGGTGACGCCGTCGCCGGCATGATGGCGCAGCCGTTCACCGGCGAGCTGTTCTACGCCAACGCTTCCGGCTCCCACTACGAAGGCCCCGGTGGGCCGCGGAAGCTGTCGACCCGCAAGAGGACGAAGCTTGACGAGGCGACCTTGTTCACCACCACGCCGGCGCTTTTCAAGGGCGAGGCGCGCACCCGCTACGACGCGTTCGAGAAACAGATCCAGCTCGCCCGCTACGGAGCCGATTGCTACGCCTTTGCCATGATCGCGTCCGGCAGCGTCGACATCGTCGCCGATCCCGGATTGAAACCCTACGACATCGTGGCGCTGATCCCGATCATCGAAAAGGCCGGCGGCGTCGTCACCACATTCGAGGGCGGTCCGGCGGAAAAGGGCGGCGACATCCTGGCCGCCGCAACGCCGGAGCTTCATGCGGCTGCAATGGCAGCCCTGCGGGGCTGATAGTCGACCCGATCAGCGCGGCTTGATCGAGCGCTGGAATTCCGCCGGCGTTCGCCCGTAGACCTGCCTGAACGCTGAGCTGAAATGGCTGTGGCTGGAGAAGCCGAGGTCCAGGCCGAGCGTGGTCAGATTGTCGTAGCGGCCAAGCAGGTCGAGCGCGCGCGCCAGCCGCAGGCGCAGATGGTAGCGATAGAGCGGCATCGCCTCGACCTGCTGGAAAACCTGCGTGAGATAAACCGGTGATACCCCGACTTCAGCGGCGATCTCGGCCAGCGTCCAGCGCCGCGAAAGATCCGAGGACAGGACGAGCTTGGCGCGATCGACCAGCTTCTGCCGGCCAGCGCTGGCGCCGGCGGCATGCGAGGTGCGCTCGCCGAGGGAGCGCCGCACCAGCGTCAGCGCCAGGGTTTCGGCCTCCAGCGTTTCGGCAATGTTGCGGCTCAGGCTGTGGCGCAGCACCGCCACCAGCGCCTGAGCCCGCGGGTCGATGCGGCGGCGCTGACGACGAAACGCCACGGCGCTGCCCGAGCGCAACTGCTCCTTCGGCGTCAACTCCTGCAGTTGCGCCTCCTCGATAACGAGATCGAGGCAGGAATCGCCACCCTCGACGGGATGGCTGATCCGGTAGCCTTCGGCGTTGTTGAAGAACAACAACTGGTTGGCTTCGGCGACCGCATCGTTGCGGCCGACATGGCGCACGAAGACGCCGCGATAGGGAAACACAAGATGCGTGGCAGCGGTGCACTCTTTTTCGCTCTTGTGCCGGCATTCGCCGCTGCAGAGGACATCCCTCACCCTGACGGTGCCGGTGTCCAGAAGCGTCTGTACCGTGAACTGCGACATGGTGAGCTGAGACATGGCCGTTGCATTCTACCCTTGCGCCGAAAGCTGCTCCGGCACATTAGGCGATTGGCTTGTCCAAACCTGTCAGGAGACTTCACCTGTCGGGCCCTTCGTAACGGCCATGGCTCAGTCCCACAAACGGCGCATGTATTCGCAGTGAGCGTCGCTGCGCGACAGGCCGATGTCCTTGAGCTGTTCGTCGGTCATTTCGAGCAAGGCAAGGCGGCTTCGGCGCCTTTCCAGTTGACGGCCGATCCAGTTGGCCGCCGCGATGCCTTGTGTCCGCAAGGACCGCCGGAACGTCGCGGTTTGAGTTGTCGGCTGATGTGCGAGGCATTGCGCCGCCGCTGCATGATCGGGGCGCATCGCTCAGGCTTCCCCGTTGCCGGCCACTGATGCGCCGGCCACTGAGGCGCCGGCTTCGTTCAGCGCAATCGCGCATTCCTCGCAGCAGACCTCGACGGTCTTGCCGCCGACCTTGACGCGGATCGGGTTGGCGTCCAGCTGGCAATCGCAGGCAGCGCAGGTTTTCTCGGTCATGACGTCATCCCCTTGGCGTTCAGTATGCGGAGAGATGAGCATTCCGGGGCGGCACCGGCTGTCAGAATCTTTAGCTCTTTGGGTGCTGCCGGCGCTGCTCCTGACAGAAGGCTGTCAGCAGGCGCAAGCTCAAGGCGCCGCAACATGCAGCGCCGGCGGCATCAGGCTGTTGGGTCGTCGTTGCCGGGTATGAAGGCGTCGAAGGCGGCGAGCAACTGCTCGCGATAGACATCGGCCTCCTGCAGGATCTCGTGTTTCGAGCCATCGATCATCAGCAGCGAGCCGAGGCGCAGACGCCTGGCATAGGCTTCCACGGCCTTGGTCGAGACGACCTGATCGGCGCCGGCGGCGATCATCAGCAGCGGCACCTGGATCCTGGCCATGAAGTCGGGCTCACTGATGGCTTCGCCTGCCTTGATTGCCGCCTGCAGCCAGCGGATCGTCGGCCCGCCGAGCGCCAGTTGCGGATAGTGCTCGTAGATTTTCGTGTTGCGCTGATAGCGCCCGGGGTCCGATGTCACCTTGTTGAGGGCGAAGGGCAGGGTTTCCCTGGGACGCGGACCCCAGGCGGCGTAGAGCCGGCCGAGGCCGAGAAAGCACAATATCGAGCAGACGCGGCGCGCGGTTTTTGCCGACACGGGCGAGTCGGGCACCGTCAGGAAAGGCGCAATCAGCACCATGCGACGCACCCGGTTGACCATCGACGGCGCCGCGAGCAGCGCGATCACGGCGCCCATCGAATGGGCGAGGATGTAATACGGGCCGCGGCAGTCGGGCAGCACGATATCCTCGAAGAACTGTTCGAGGTCGCCGGTGTAATCGTAGAAAGAGCGGACATAGCCGCGTTGCGGATCGGCGATCAGCCGGTCGGAATCGCCCTGGCCGCGCCAGTCGAGCGTGGCGACGCCGAGGCCGCGGTCGGTCAGGTTGCGGATGGTTTCGAAATACTTCTCGATGCACTCGTTGCGGCCGGGCAGCAGCACGACGGTGCCTTTCAGCGGCCGGGTGATCGCGGCAAACAGGCCGTAGCGGATCTTCTTGCCGTCGCGCGTGGTGAAAAAGCCGCCGGCGACATTTTGCGGCGGCGGATTGCCTGGCGTGGGATGGAAGAGATCCGTCATTAGGCGCTTGCGTCTTCGTGGTGTCTCACCCGGCAGGGCGTCGGCATGGTGATAGACGCCAATGGATGAAAAGCAAAGGGAGGACGCCAAGGGGGCGGACGAACGACAAGCAAGGCCGGAAGCAGCCTGCGGCGGCGTGCTTCCGGCCTCTGTCGATCCGGGAGGAAGGGACGTTACACCCGGTCGGCCTCGTCGCGGCGCTTTCATCCGGCGCCGCCTGGTTCTTTATCCTGGGGGCACTCTAGCGCCGGCCGGCTGAACGGGCGCCGAAGCAGCGGTTCATCTGCCGTTCATCGACGCCTCGATTGGCGCTCTTCAAAAATCCTTGAAATGCGCTTTTGCGCTCCCCAAATGTCGGATGCAGCCGCCGATGTCGGGGCTGCTGGTCCACCCGAAACGCCTTTCCAGGGTTTCGCACCGGCCACACGCAAACATGTTGCTCAACAGGAGAACACCTCATGCGTCACGTTGATTTTTCCCCGCTCTATCGCTCGACCGTCGGCTTCGACCGCCTGTTCACCATGCTCGACTCGCTGGCCCAGCCCGATGGCGCGCAGACCTATCCGCCCTACAACATCGAGCGCACCGGCGAGGACGCCTATCGCATCTCGATGGCGGTTGCCGGCTTCTCGGACGAAGAGATTTCGATCGAAGCCCACCGCAACGTGCTGACCGTCAAGGGTGAGCGCAAGGAAGAGGGCAATGGCGAAGGCTCCGAGCTGCTCTACCGCGGCATTGCCTCGCGTTCGTTCGAGCGCCGCTTCCAGCTTGCCGACCATGTCGAGGTCGTCGGCGCCACCCTGAAGAACGGCCTGCTTTTCGTCGACCTTAAGCGCAACATCCCCGAGGAGCTGAAGCCGCGCAAGATCGCGATTACCGCCTCTTCGGCCAACGCCAAGCAGATCGAGGCCAAGAACGCCGCGTGATCAAGACGGCGGCGTCACAACGCCCAAGGTTGAAAGCGTCTCCTCCCGAGACGAAAGCGGCGCCGCGAGGCGCCGCTTTTTTTCGCCGCAGCCTCTGTCACCCCAACCGAAGAGTTCTGGCTCTTTTGCGGCGGGCGCCGTCTTCCCATGAAGGGCGATGTCTGATCTTTCGGCTGATTTTTCCCTGGCCCTAACGGCAACCATTGCGGTGACCTTCCTGCTGGCCGGCATCGTCAAGGGCGTTACCGGTATGGGACTGCCGACGTTGGCGATGGGGCTGCTGGGCACAATCATGCCGCCGGTCGCCGCGGCTTCGCTGCTGATCGTGCCGTCCTTCGTCACCAATATCTGGCAGCTGTTTGCCGGCCCGAGCTTCGGATGGATCCTCAGGCGGCTGTGGCTGATGATGGTCGGCATCGTCGCCGGCACGCTGGCCGGCTCATGGCTGCTGGCCAGCGACAATGTCAAATGGACGACGGCCGGCCTCGGGGCGGCGCTGATCGTCTATGCCGTCTATACGCTGCTGGCGCGGCAGTTGACGGTTCCCGCGTCAGCCGAGCGCTGGTCGTCGCCCATCGTCGGTTTCCTTACCGGCATCGTCACCGGCGGCACCGGCGTGTTCGTCGTGCCCGCTGTACCTTACATTCAGGCGCTGGGCTTGAGCCGTGACGATCTGATCCAGGCGCTCGGCCTGTCCTTCACCGTGTCGACGATCGCGCTCGCTGCCGGCCTTGCCTCGCACGGCGCGTTCCAGGTCGGGCATGTCGCCATGTCGTCGCTGGCGGTTGCGCCGGCCTTGCTCGGCATGTGGCTCGGACAGTTGCTCCGGCAGCGGATCAGCCCGGCGACCTTCCGGCGCTGGTTTCTTGTTTTCCTGATCTTGCTTGGCCTCGAGCTTTTGGCGCGGCCTTTCCTTGCTTAGCGACCGGTGCCGGTTGCGAGAACGGCCTCGATGTTTTGCCGGTGGACGGGCTCGTACAGCGCGAAGTACTCGACCGCGCCCGTGGCGAATATGTCGGCGCCGAAGGTTTTCAGATCCTGCTTCGCAAGATCAGGCTCACGCCGGCAGCGAAGCAGTTTTTGAACGTAGGCTTGCGTGGCGGCGATGAGGCCTTTGTCGTAGCCGCCTCGCTCAATCGCTTCGAGCGAGCCGTGATTGGGCAAGATGCGGTCTATCGGCCACCCGCTCATGCGTTCGAGATCGACCAGATGTTGCGCCAGCCGATCCGCCTCGCTGACATAGGTGATCGGATCCTCGAGCGTGTCGCCCGCCAGGAGCAGGCCGGTTTCGGGCATGAACAGCACCGTGCCGTCATGGCTGTGGATTTCGACCTGACGCAGTTCGACGGCGATCGATCCAACGGCGAGGTCAAGACTGCCTGCGAAGGTCCTGTTCGGCAGCACGAGAGGCTTGATCGGTGGAACACCGCTTTCGATCTCAGCCCGGTTGTTCGCGAGCGCCGAGGCGGTGAGCGTGTTGGCGATAATCTCGCAATCCTGAAACACCTCATTGCCGGCAATATGATCGTCATGCCAGTGGCTGAGCACGACCCGGATCGATGTTGCGCCCATGTCTTCGAGCGTCTGCCTGATGAAGCGCGCGTGAGGCAGCGAAATATGCGTGTCGTAGACAAGCGCCTGCGAACCATCGACGATCGCATAGGTGCAGATGCCGAGGGCATAGGCGCCGTCGTCCAGCCAGTTCGGCTCGTCCGACCAGGCGCGAACGCCGTCAACGCGGCCATCGTAGAAGCCGAGCACGTTTGGCGCCGGGCGAACCAGCCGCATGGTTGAGCCGAGAGGTGGCTTTGTCATTGGCGCGGTCTCGCGGGTTCAGGCGATCATCTGGCCGAAGCGATCGACCTCATCTGAAGTCGTGGCAAAGCTGGTGACGAAGCGATAGAGCAACTCGTCCTCGCCGACATGGCCGTCGAAGCCGTGCGGCCTGTGCCAGTCGTAAAAGGCTGCGCCGACGGATTGCAGCCTTTCGGCTTCCGCCTTTTTCATCACCGCGAACACCTCGTTGGCCTGCGGCAACCAGGCGAGCTTCGCCGTTGCCGAATCCTCGATCGCAGCCGCCAGGCGCGCGGCCATGGCATTGGCATGACGGGCCGTGTCCAGCCACAGGCCGTCCGTGAAGTAGGCGTCGAACTGCGCTGCGATGAAGCGCGACTTGGAGAACAGCTGTGCGGCGCGCTTGCGCAGGAAGGACAACTCCTTGGCGCGGTCTAGATCGAACAGCACCACCGCTTCGGCGCACCAGCAGCCGTTCTTGGTGCCGCCGAACGAGACGATGTCGACGCCGCGCTTCCAGGTCATTTCGGCCGGCGTCGTCTCAAGCGCGACCAATGCGTTGGCAAAACGGGCGCCGTCCATATGCAGCGGCAGGGAAAAGCGTTTGGCGATCTCCGAAATGGTGGAAATGTCGTCGAGCCCGTACACTGTGCCGACTTCGGTCGATTGGGTGATCGAGACGGCCGTCGGGCGTCCCCAATGGACGATTTCGGGTGCGAAACGGGCGACGGCGCGTTCAAGGTTGTGCGGATCGATCTTGCCCAGGGCGCCGTCGACAGCATGGAGACGCGAGCCGCCGCTGAAATATTCCGGCGCGCCGCATTCGTCCTCGATGATGTGCGATTCGCGGTGCGCAAAGGAAATGCCGCCGGGCTTGTTGTAAGCGGCCAGGGACAGCGAGTTGGCCGCCGTGCCGGTAGCGACGAAGAACACCGCGACCTCGCGTTCGAAGATCTCGCTGAAACGCTGGTAGACGGCCCGGTCGAGATCGCCATCGCCATAGGCGGTCGAAAAGCCGCCAGCATTGGCTGACAGCCCGGCGGCAATGTTGGAATGGACGCCCGCCCAGTTGTCGGATGCAAAGAACATCAGGAAAGTCCCTGCCTGGTTGAGAAAGTCTGGTTGCGACAAGAGCGCGACCATGGCCGTTTCGGGGTTTGACGCGCAAGGGCCAAGGGCTGAAAAAGCGGTAAAGCCAAAGGCGATCACGAAGGAGTGCCGGGACCGAAATTTCGTTTCAACAGCGCCCGACGTAATTTTCTGTCGCCAAACGTCCAAGAATTTGGTGAATCGGTCTTGTGTGCGCCCAGGATTTCTGCCATAAAAATTTAGGACAGTAGTGCTGTCTTATTTTGTCGCACAAGTCAGGCTGGATTGGCGTATCATTTGGGCCACTCCGGCCGTTGCCGCGAGCGACGGGTAGACGGCTCGGCTGTGGCCTGTACGATACCGGATACGAACCGGCGGTGCACCGCACGGTCCGCCAAGGATTTCGAAAAGACGTGCCGCAAGAATGAGAGCGGAAGCCAGTCGCTTCCCAAGGTAGACCAGCGCCCCAAATGCTAGACGTGCAAGGGGCCGGATCGGAGGACAGGACGATGACGGAACTGACGCCATCTGCGATTATCGGCCAGGCCGCGCAGACGAAAGCGGCAGCCGTTAAAAATACCGTTCTGACCAAAGAAGGCCGAACCACCAACGGCCTGACCGGCAACGGTATGGCCGCGCAGGGTCTCTACGATCCGCGCAACGAGCATGACGCGTGCGGCGTCGGCTTCATCGTCAACATGAAGAACGTGAAGTCGCACCAGATCGTCAAGGACGGGCTCTTCGTGCTCGAAAACCTGACGCATCGCGGCGCTGTCGGCGCCGATCCGCTGATGGGCGACGGCGCCGGTGTGCTCGTGCAAATCCCCGATCGTTTCTTCCGCGAGGAGATGGCGGCCCAGGGCGTCGAACTGCCGGCGGCAGGCCAATACGGCGTCGGCCACTGGTTCATGCCGCAGGATGCGGCACTGCGCGCCCATATCGAAGAGATCATCGCCGAATCGGCGCTGTCAGAAGGGCTGCCGCTGCTCGGCTTTCGCGACGTGCCGGTCGACAATTCATCGCTGTCGAAGGCGCCCGATATTGCGGCCTCCGAACCGTTCCATCGCCAGGTCTTCATCGGCCGCACATCGGACATTCCAGATGACGAGGAATACGAGGCCAGGCTGTACCTGCTGCGCAAGGTGATTTCCGGCCGTATCTACGCCGAGAACAACAACAAGGATATCGGCGCCTACTGTGTGTCGCTATCGGCGCGTACCATCGTCTACAAGGGCATGTTCCTGGCCTACCAGGTCGGCGCCTATTACAAGGATTTGTCGGATCCGCGTTTCGAGACCGCGCTGATCCTCGTCCACCAGCGCTTCTCGACCAACACCTTCCCGTCATGGAAGCTCGCGCACCCCTACCGCATGGTCGCGCATAATGGCGAGATCAACACGGTGCGCGGCAACAACAACTGGATGGCGGCGCGCCAGGCCTCGGTCGATTCCGAACTGTTCGGCAACAACATCTCGAAGCTGTGGCCGATCTCCTATGACGGCCAGTCCGACACGGCGTGCTTCGACAATGCGCTCGAATTCCTGTTCCAGGGCGGCTACAGCCTCAGCCATGCCATGATGATGCTGATCCCCGAAGCGTGGGCCGGCAACAAGCTGATGGATGCCGACCGCAAGGCTTTCTACGAATACCATGCAGCGCTTATGGAGCCGTGGGACGGGCCGGCCGCGGTCGCCTTCACCGACGGCCGCCAGATCGGCGCCACGCTCGACCGCAACGGGCTGCGCCCGGCGCGCTACATCGTCACCGACGACGACCGCGTCATCATGGCGTCCGAAGCCGGCGTGCTGCCGGTGCCGGAGGAGAGGATCGTCAAGAAGTGGCGGCTGCAGCCCGGCCGCATGCTTCTGATCGACCTCGCCAAGGGCCGCATCATTTCCGACGAGGAGATCAAGTCGGAGATCGCCACCAGGCATCCCTACAAGACCTGGCTCAACAACACGCAGCTGATCCTCGAGGATCTGAAGCCGGTCGAGCCGCGCGCGCTGCGCAAGGATGTCAGCCTGCTCGATCGCCAGCAGGCTTTCGGCTACACGCAGGAAGACACCAAGCTGTTGATGTCGCCGATGGCGACCACCGGCCAGGAAGCCGTGGGTTCGATGGGCACCGACACGCCGATCTCGGCGATGTCGGACAAGTCGAAGCTGCTCTACACCTATTTCAAACAGAATTTCGCCCAGGTCACCAACCCACCGATCGACCCGATCCGCGAGGAGCTGGTGATGAGCCTGGTGTCGTTCATCGGGCCGCGGCCGAACATCTTCGACCTGGTCGGCAATTCGCGCCGCAAGCGGCTCGAAGTGCGCCAGCCGATCCTGACCAATGGCGATCTGGAAAAGATCCGCTCGATCGGCCACACCGAGGACCGTTTCGACACCAAGACCATCGACATCACCTACGGGTCGAGCGAGGGCGCGGCCGGCATGCAGGGCGCCCTCGAGCGTCTGTGCGAGCGGGCGGAAGCCGCTGTCGCCGGCGGCTACAACATCATCATCCTGTCCGACCGCCAGGTGGGTCCCGACCGTATCGCCATCCCGGCACTGCTGGCGACGGCTGCCGTGCACCACCACCTGATCCGCAAGGGTCTGCGCACCGCGGTCGGCCTGGTCGTGGAATCCGGCGAGCCGCGCGAAGTGCATCATTTCTGCTGTCTCGCCGGCTACGGCGCCGAGGCGATCAACCCCTACCTTGCCTTCGATACGCTGCTCGACATGCACAAGCGTGGCGAACTGCCGGCTGAGGTCGACGCCTACGAGGTGGTCTCGCGCTACATCAAGTCGATCGGCAAGGGCATCCTCAAGGTGATGTCGAAGATGGGCATCTCCACCTACCAGTCCTATTGCGGCGCGCAGATATTCGACGCCATCGGGCTGAAGTCAGATTTCGTCGAGAAGTACTTCACCGGCACAGCGACGCTGATCGAAGGTGTCGGCCTGGACGAGGTCGCGGCCGAGACGCTCAGCCGCCACACCGACGGTTTCGGCAACGATCCGGTGCTGCGCAACAGCCTCGAGGTCGGCGGCGAGTACATGTACCGCATGCGCGGCGAAGCCCATATGTGGTCGCCCGACGCCGTCGCCACCTTGCAGCACGCCGTGCGCCAGGGCTCGTGGGAGACGTTCAAGGAGTATTCCGCGCAGATCGACAGCGAGACGGCCCGTGCCCAGACCATACGCGGCCTGTTCAGGATCAAGCTTGCGGAAGAGACCGGCCGCAAGAAGGTCGTGATAGAGGACGTGATGTCGGCGGCCGATATCGTCAAGCGCTTCTCGACCGGGGCGATGTCGTTCGGCTCGATCTCGCGCGAGGCACACACGACGCTGGCGCGCGCCATGAACCAGATCGGCGGCAAGTCGAACACCGGCGAGGGCGGCGAAGAGGCAGACCGCTATCTGCCGCTGCCCGGCGGCGGCAAGAACCCCGAACGTTCGGCGATCAAGCAGGTCGCCTCGGGGCGGTTTGGCGTCACCGCCGAGTATCTCGTCAATTCCGATGTCATGCAGATCAAGGTCGCGCAGGGCGCCAAGCCCGGTGAGGGCGGCCAGCTGCCCGGCCACAAGGTCGACGCCACCATCGCCAAGGTCCGGCACTCGACGCCCGGCGTCGGCCTGATCTCGCCGCCGCCGCATCACGACATCTATTCGATCGAGGATCTGGCGCAGCTGATCTACGACCTGAAGAACGTCAACCCGGCGGCCGACGTATCGGTCAAGCTGGTGTCGGAAGTCGGTGTCGGTACGGTTGCGGCCGGCGTCGCCAAGGCACGCGCCGACCACATCACCATCTCCGGCTATGATGGCGGCACCGGCGCGTCGCCGCTGACCTCGCTCAAGCATGCCGGCAGTCCATGGGAAATGGGCCTTGCCGAGACGCACCAGACGCTGGTGCTGAACGGGCTGCGCTCGCGCGTTGCACTGCAGGTCGATGGTGGCTTGCGCACGGGGCGCGACGTCATCATCGGTGCGCTGCTCGGTGCCGACGAGTTCGGCTTCTCGACCGCGCCGCTGATCGCGGCCGGCTGCATCATGATGCGCAAGTGCCACTTGAACACCTGCCCGGTCGGCGTCGCGACGCAGGACCCGGTTCTGCGCAAGCGTTTCAAGGGCACGCCCGAGCATGTCGTCAACTTCTTCTTCTATGTTGCGGAAGAGGTGAGGGGGCTGCTGGCCGAGATGGGCTACACCCATATCGACCAGATCATCGGCGACAGCGACCTGCTGGAGAAGCGCGAGATGATCCAGCATTGGAAGGCGCGTGGGCTCGATTTCGGCAAGATGTTCTTCAAGCCGGACGCGCCGCATGAGGCGGTGCACTGGACCGAACGGCAGAAACACCCGATCGACGATGTACTCGATCGCAAGCTGATCGAACTGGCGAAGCCCGCGCTCGAAAGCAAGCAGCCGGTCAAGATCGAGGTCGACATCCGCAATGTCGATCGCTCCACGGGCGCCATGCTGTCGGGCGAAGTCGCCAAGCGCTTCAGGCACAAGGGCCTGCGCGAGGACACGATCCAGGTGAAGCTGACCGGCACCGCCGGCCAGTCGTTCGGCGCCTTCCTGGCGCGCGGCATCTCGTTCGATCTCGTCGGTGCGGCCAACGACTATGTCGGCAAGGGCCTGTCGGGCGGACGCATCGTCATCCGGCCGCCGGAGGAGTCCAGGATCGTCGCGGCGGAATCGATCATCGTCGGCAACACCGTCCTCTATGGCGCGACCGAGGGCGAGGCCTATTTCGCAGGTGTCGCCGGCGAGCGCTTCGCGGTGCGCAATTCGGGCGTCGCCGCCGTCGTTGAAGGCGTCGGCGATCATGGCTGCGAATACATGACCGGCGGCATCGTCGTCGTCATCGGCCAGACCGGTCGCAACTTCGCTGCCGGCATGTCGGGCGGCGTGGCCTATGTTCTGGATGAGGCCGGCGATTTCGCCGCGCGCTGCAACATGGCGATGGTCGAGCTGGAGCCGGTTCCGGAAGAAGACGATCTGATGGAAAGGCTGCTGCATCATGGCGGTGACCTCGACCACAAGGGTCGCGTCGACGTCTCGGGCGACATGACCACCCATGACGAGGAACGGCTTTACCAGCTTATCTCGAACCACGTCCATTTCACCGGTTCGGTACGCGGCCGCGAGATACTCGACGACTGGACGACCTTCCGGCCGAAATTCCGCAAGATCATGCCGGTCGAATACCGCCGCGCGCTGATCGAGATGGAACGCATGCGCATGGGCGTGGCGGCGGAATAGGTTTTTCGACTTGCCGGGAGGCGCAGGCTTCCCGGCGGAACTTTCAGCGACAGTTTGACCTCGGATGCAAGGTTGCCACGGCTGCCTCAAGGGGTTAACGGGTGCGAAAACCGCACCATCTGGACAGCAGGAACTGGACTATGGGCAAGGTAACAGGCTTTCTCGAAATCGACCGGCAGGTGCACAAGTACCAGCCGGCCTCCGACCGCATCCGGCATTTTCGTGAATTCACGCTGCCGATGTCGGACAAGGAGGTCGAGAAACAGGCGGCGCGCTGCATGGATTGCGGCATCCCGTTCTGCCACGGGCCGACCGGTTGCCCGATCCACAACCAGATCCCGGACTGGAACGACCTCGTCTACAATGGCGACTGGGACAATGCGATCCGCAACCTGCATTCGACCAACAATTTCCCCGAGTTCACCGGCCGCATCTGCCCCGCGCCCTGCGAGGAAGCCTGCACGCTGAACCTCGAGGACATTCCGGTTGCCATCAAGACTGTCGAACAGGCAATCGCCGACAAGGCTTATGAAACCGGCCATATCCGGCCTTATCCGCCAGAGAAGAAGACGGGCAAGCGGGTCGCTGTCATCGGCTCCGGCCCGGCAGGGATGGCGGCGGCGCAGCAGCTTGGCCGCGCCGGCCACGAGGTCAGCGTTTATGAGCGTGAGAGCCGTCCCGGCGGGCTGATGCGCTACGGCATTCCCGACTTCAAGATCGAGAAGCACTATATCGACCGCCGCATCGAGCAGATGCAGGGCGAGGGCGTGACCTTCCATTGCGGCGTCAATGTCGGCGTCGACAAGCCGGTGGCAGAGTTGCTCGCCGGATACGATGCGGTGCTCTATTGCGGCGGTTCGGAATCGCCGCGTCCGGCCAATATTCCGGGCGACGATCTCGGCGGCGTCTATGACGCCATGCCCTATCTGGTGCAGCAGAACCGTCGCGTCGGCGGCGAGCCGATCCAGTCGGTGGCCTGGCCGTCGCATCCGATCATCGCCGGCGGCCAGCATGTCGTCGTCGTCGGCGGCGGCGATACCGCGTCCGACTGCGTCGGCACCGCCTTCCGCCAGGGCGCGGTGCGCGTCACCCAGCTCGACATCCGCCCGCAGCCGCCGGAGAAGGAAGACAAGCTTTCGGTCTGGCCTTACTGGGCGACCAAGATGCGCACCTCGTCCTCACAGGCCGAAGGTGCGGAGCGCGAATTCCAGGTGGCGACGCTCGAATTCATCGGCGAGGACGGCCAGCTGACCGGCGTCAAATGCTGCGAAGTCGACGAGAAGCGCAAGCCTATCCCCGGCACCGAATTCGTCATCCGTGCAGACCTCGCCTTCATCGCCATCGGCTTTGCCGGACCGGCTGCCGCCGGCGTCGCGAAAGAGCTGGACGGTGAGATGAAAATCACCACCGACAGCCGCCGTTCCCGCAATGTCGAAGCCAACGATCGCGACTACAAGACCAGCGTCGACAAGCTCTACGCCGCAGGTGATGTGCGCCGCGGCCAGTCGCTGGTTGTGTGGGCGATCCGCGAAGGCCGCCAGGCCGCGCGCTCGATCGATGAAGCGCTGATGGGGTCGACGGTACTCCCCCGTTAACGGTTGATCGCCGTCGTCGTATCCGTCGCGGCAGCGGCCTTGGGCGGCCAGGAGAAGTCGTCGGCGCGACCGGGCGAGGCCTCGGGCGCCTTGCCTTCGAGGATTAGTTTTTCGCCGGGCAGATCCGGATTGGCTTTCGGCGCCGCCGCCGCACCGAGAAGCTCGGTCCCGCCGTCGAGCGCCGGATCGTTGAGCAGCATTGGAACGGTGCGGTCGACCACGATCGGGGCGGCGGGCAGCGACGGCGCCTCGACCGGGGCGCCGGCCGGTGCGGCAGCCGTCACCACGCTTCCCGGCGCTGCCAGGCCGAGGATCTTGGCCAGCGGCTTTTCGGTGTAGAAGGCGAGCTTTCGCTTGCCGGCTTTCGAGACGTTGATGCCGTCGTCGGAGCGCAGCCGCACGGCCTGGCCGTTAATGTCGGGGCCGGTCGAGACAAAGGCGCCGTTCTCGTCGACGAACCCATCCCAGACATCGACGAATTCGCCGCCGTTCTTCTCGGCAGCCGAGTGGTAGATGTCGTTGAATGCCAGCATGTCGGAGGTCATCTTCGGCGTCTTGAAGGCTGGCATGCCGACCCACAGATAAGGCACCTTGGTCGCCGCCAGTGCCTTTCCCAAGGCTTCGGTCCGGCGTTCGTATTCCTTGGTCCAGTTCTCGGAGCGCGGCTGCTCGCGCACATCGTTGACGCGCATCTGCTGGCGGTCGTTGGAGCCCAGCATGACGACCACGGCGGCGGGCTTCTCGGTCTCGACCAGCGATTTGACCTGTTCGGGCCAGTTGTAGACATCATCGCGCACGAAACCCGAAGAACCGTTGGCGCGCTCGACGATCCTGACGTTGGCATTGTCGGCAAAGGCTGTTTCGAGGCCTTCGGCCAGGCCGTTGGCCATGAAATCGCCGATCACCAGAACGACGCGGGCATCCGGTGTCTTCTCGACAATCGGAGCGGAAGGTTCAACGGGTGCACGGGGCTTCTTCTTGACCTTCGGCTTTGCCTTGCGGACGTCGAGCGGCGGCTCGATGCGTTCGCTGCGGCGCGGGAACAGAAGGTCGCGCAGCGACCAGCCGCGGTTCTGCGGTTGTTCCTGCGCCAAAGCCGGTGTGTGGAAAGTGCCGGCGAGTCCCGTCGCCAGGACAACGATGGCCAGAACGAGGATCGGCAAGCGGAAAACGATCACACGGATACGCGTTGCCGAAACCAAGCACCCTCTCCATCCCTTGGTGCATGGCCCTCGCAGGGGATCATGCACAGACCGATGCTACGGCATCCCCTGCGCGTCACAGATGCGCGCTGCCGTCGCCGGCTCTATTTCTTTCTGAGCCATTTGAGCACTTCCATGCTCGGATACCCGTCCTGGGTCAAGCCGACCGTTGCCTGATAGGTCATGATGGCGGTTTTCGTGCCGTCACCGATCTTGCCGTCGAACTTGCCGTCGTAAAGTCCGTGCTGCGAAAGCCGCTTCTGCAACTCCTGCCTTTCCTCGAAGGACAGTTTGGTGAAGGGCCGCTTCCAGTCCTGCACCAGACCATTAGAGCCGGCGATTTCGTCGGCAAGAAGGCCGACGGCCAGGGCATATTTGTCGGCGTTGTTGTAGGCCTTGATGACGGAGAAGTTCTTGATCATCAGGAAGGCCGGTCCGCCGCGGCCGTCCGGCACTTTCAGGGTCGCCTTGTCGGTTGCGTTCTTGAACGGCTTGCCATTGGCCCTGGCGACGCCGAGCGCCTGCCACTGCGCCAATGTCTTCGAGCCGGCCGGCAGTTTGCCCGCCGGAATGGTGACCTCGTAGCCCCAGGTCTTGCCGCCCTGCCAGCCATTCTTCTTCAGCAGATTGGCTGATGTCGCCAACGCATCGGGGATCGAATTCCAGATGTCGCGCTTGCCGTTGCCGTCCATGTCGACGGCATAATGCTGGTAGCTGGTCGGGATGAACTGGGTCTGGCCCATGGCGCCGGCCCAGGAGCCCATCAGGTGGCTTTCGTCGATGTCGCCGGTCTGCAGGATTTTCAGCGCGGCGACCAATTGGGTGCGGGCGAATTTCGAACGCTTGGCGTCGCCATAGGCGAGGGTTGCCAGCGAGCGGATGACATTGCGCATGATGTCGTCGCGCTTGAGGATCTCGCCATAATTCGATTCCATCGACCAGATGGCGAGCAGGATGTAGCGGTCGACGCCGAACCTGGCTTCGATCCGGTCCAGCCACGGCTTCCATTTCCTGGCCATCTGCTGGCCGACGGCAACGGACTGGTCATGGACGCGGTTGTCGAAATAGTCCCAGGCGGGCGCGGTGAACTCGGGCTGGGTGCGTGCCTTTTCCAGCACCACCGGGTCGGGCTCATTGATGCCCCGGAACGCTCGGTCGTAGACCGCGCCGGAAACGCCGCCCGCCACGGCCGTGGCGCGGAAGCCGGCGACCCATTGCCGAAAACCGGCATCGGCGAAGGCCGGTCCGGCCGGCATCAGCAAGGCGAGCGAGAGGCTGGCCGCCGTCAGCACGCTGGTAAAGAGTTTTGCGGCACTGCGAACGGACATATTTTCCCCTTTCTCTATCTCAGGAAAGACCATTCATCGCCGAACCGGGTTAGCAATTGGTTTACCATAGGCGGCGCCTGGAACGAAAAGACACCTGGATGCTTTACCGGTTGATGTTTCCCTCAATGGCCCGATAATCCACAATTCCGGCGCGAAAATGTCGCGAGGCGGGATTGCCGGGCACGCCCTCAAACGGATAATTGACGCATGAAGCGAGTTCGCAAGGCAGTTTTCCCGGTCGCCGGTCTCGGCACACGGTTTCTCCCGGCCACCAAGGCCATTCCCAAGGAGATGCTGACCGTCGTCGACCGGCCGGTCATCCAGTATGTCGTCGATGAGGCGCGCGAGGCCGGCATCGAACATTTCATCTTCGTCACCGGCCGCAACAAGGCGGTCATAGAAGACCATTTCGATATCCAGTTCGAGCTCTATGATACGCTGGCACAGCGCGGCAAGGACGACCAGCTGGCCCGCTTGCAGCGGCTGCAGCCGGCCCCGGGGCAGACCTCGTTCACCCGCCAGCAGGTGCCGATGGGTCTCGGCCACGCCGTCTGGTGCGCCCGCGAACTGGTCGGCGACGAACCCTTCGCGCTGTTGCTGCCCGACATGATCATGCAGTCGGAGAAGAGCTGCACGAAGGCCATGGTCGAGCTCTACGAGGAGACCGGCAACAACATCATCGCGGTGCAGGAATGCGATCCGGCCGAAACCCACAAATATGGCATTGTCGGCCGCGGCGAGGACACGCATCACGGCTTCCGCATCACCGAGATGGTCGAAAAGCCGAAGACCGGCACCGCGCCGTCCAATCTCTACATCAACGGCCGCTACATCCTGCAGCCCGAGATTTTCAAGATCCTCGAAAGCCAGGAAAAGGGCGCCGGCAACGAGATCCAGCTCACCGACGCGATGCTGAAGCTGGAAAAGCAGCAGCCCTTCTTTGGCTACCACTTTCAGGGCCGCACCTTCGATTGCGGCTCGCCGGAAGGCTTCGTCGAGGCCAATGTCGCCTTCGCGCTGTGGCGCAGCGACATGAACGAGAACATGGCCGGCGTCATCCGCACGCTGCTCGATGAGATGAAGCCGTCCGAGCGTCGCGGCGCTGCTTTTTAGCTACCGCTGCAGCTTCAGCCCCAAATAGATGCTGTTGGCGGTGTAGTTGCGCCCGGGCAGATTGCTGGTCAGCTTTTCGGTGCGGGCGCGGCTGGTGAGGCCGACATAGCGGTTCAGCCACCAGGTCAGCCCGGCCTCTGCACTCAGCGTCATGTCATGGCCGTCGGAGCCGGTGTAATTGCGCCAGTCGAGCCCAAGGGCTGCGTTGCCGGTCAGGTCGGCGCGGATCTGCCGCTCGCCGGTGAGGCGGCCGGAATAGAGGATGTCGCCGCTCTTACCGGCATTCGTCGTGCCTTCGACCGTGGTTCGCCCGGTGAGGCCGATGATGGTACCGCGCTCGGGCGACCATTTGAGGTCGGCATTGATGGTGGCTCCCGAAATCGCCTCCAGGTTCTTGTCGTCGATCGCCTCCCTCAGCCAGCCGGCCGAGAACTCACCCTTGAGCTTCTCGCCCATGTCGACTTCGATACCGGCGCGCGCGCCAAGCCGGGTCGAAGAGCGCTCGAAGCCCTTGTTGTCGATCCGTTGGTCATATACCCGGCGGCCGAGCTCAATCTCAGCAAAGGGCGTCAGAGCCGGGGAAATTTCATAGCCGGTCCGCAACGTTGCGGTGTAGAGCGTGTTGTCCTGGTCCTTCTGCGACAGCGAGGTGCCATCGGTAAGTTCGGCATCGCCATAGATGTCGTGGGAGACGGCGCCGGTCAGCGCAAAGCGCATCTTGCCGACGTCCTTCTCGACGCCGAGGCTGCCGTCGACCGTCTGGCGGATCGGCTGCGATTTGACGCCGGCAATGGCGTCGGGCGCGGAGGCCGATTCCGGTGCAATCTCGTAGCCGAGCTTGGCGATGGCGCGCAGTTCATTGTCGAGGTCGACATTGTACGTGCCTTGGATACGGCCGCGTGCCTCATTGATCTTCTGGCCCGAAATGGTGTTGCGGAAATTACCGTAGCCGTCGATGACCGCCGAATTCTCGCGCCAATCGGAGGCGGCGGAGAAACGCAGCGCCGTTTCGGACAGCACCGCCGACTTGCCGCCAGCGCTGGAATCGGCGTTCGACGTGACGGCAACGCCCTGCTCGAGCGCCGGCCGCAGCAGGAACGAGCCGACCTTGATGCCGGTTGCCGCGTACGGGTCGTCCTCGAGCTTCTTCTTCAGGCCCTCGATGGCGTCGGTGCGCTCGGCGCCGGGGTCGAGCTTTCGTCGGTCGACGCCGTCGACGGTGAGGACACGGCGGTTGGCTATGTCCTGATCGGCGTCGCCTGCCGCAGTGCCGTCCGGAGTCGTTCCGGTGGTGGTCTGGTCCGTGGCTTTGCCAGGCTTCTTCTTGTCGGCAGCCTTGGTTTTGTCCTTGGCCTTGTCTGCATCCGCGTCGGCGCGTTGCTTTGCCGTCGACGGGCGGCGTGGCAGGACGGTTGGCGGCTTGTCGGCGAACGAATCGTCGATGGTCGCCGGCGGGTCGAAAATGCTGTTTGCGCCGGCCTGTGACGGGTCGGTGTCATCAGGCAAGGCGCCATCGCTGGCCGGCACATAAGCGGTTGGCGTGTTTCCCGTGGGGGCGGTGTCGGCAGGGGCGGGCTTGACCTGCGTGTTGGCCTTGCTCAATTGCCTGGCCCGGCGCTGCTGGTCGGACAGGATCGCCGATTCCGAAACTTCGCCGCGCAGCTCGGTCTCCTGGGCATGAAGCGCAGTTGGCCGCAGCAAAGCGAGCACGCTCGTCGCCAGAAGCAGAGCGCAAAACGCTCTGCCCGTTCGACCTTTTTTCTCTTGAGGTTGGGCCCGCGACATCGTCACCACTGCTTGCGCGGCGCAAGCGCGCCATCCTTACCGAACCGTAAACGGGGATGGTTAACGGAGGGTTGAAGGGGTGCCTGTCGGACATGGCTGGACGGCAATTCTGTTGGACAGGCGAACGGCAAAGCGCTAATCGCATCAGCCATGCATGCGGGATCCCAAGAAAAGAAGCCTTTGGAGGCTTCGATCGCCTCGGCGCTGAGAACGGTAGCCACGGAACAGGCCGGCGTGGCGGCATTGGCCGCCGCGCTGGAGAACGAACTGGCCGAACCTTTCGCCCGCGCCGTCGACATGGTGTCGCGCATCAATGGCCGCGTCATAGTCACCGGCGTCGGCAAAAGCGGCCATATCGGCACTAAGATCGCGGCCAGTCTGGCTTCGACCGGCACGCCTGCCTTCTTCGTCCATCCGGCGGAGGCCAATCATGGCGACCTTGGCATGATCGCCAGAGACGATGCCATCATCGCCATGTCATGGTCCGGCGAGAGCAGAGAATTGATGGGCATCGTCGCCTATTCCAGGCGCTTCTCGATCCCGCTGATTGCGATTACCGCGGGCGCGGCCTCGGCGCTGGCGCGCGCGGCCGACGTGGTGCTGCTCCTGCCGTCCGTGCCGGAAGCCTGCCCGCACGGCCTGGCGCCGACGACATCGACCCTGCTGCAACTGGTGGTCGGCGATGCGCTGGCTATCGCGCTGCTCGAAGCGCGCGGCTTCACGCCCGACCATTTCCGCACATTCCACCCCGGCGGCCAGCTCGGCGCCAATCTCACGCAGATCCACGAGATCATGCATGTCGGCGAAAGGCTGCCGCTGGTGGCTTCCGGCACGGGCATGCGCGAGGCGATCCTCGAATTGTCGAACAAGGGCTTCGGCTGCGTGGCGATCGCGACGGCGGATGGCGCGTTGGTGGGCATCATCACCGATGGCGACATCAGGCGTCACATCGGCAGCAATCTCATGGAAATGAGCGTCGATCAGGTGATGACGAAAAAGCCGAAGACGGCCACACCGGACACGCTGGTGGCGACGGCGCTGCAGATTATCAACAATTCGGCCATTACGAGCCTGATGGTGGTCGAAGGCAGGCGGCTCGTGGGACTGGTTCATCTGCACGACCTGCTGCGCATCGGCGCCGCCTGAAAAAATCAAAGGACGCGTCGCGTTCGGGAAGCCCTAGGCGACGCGGCCTGATTTTCCGGATCGAAAGCGCCATGCGCTTTCGAAATGTCAAACTGCCTCGACGGTCAGTTCCAGATCGGTGTCGGCCGAACTGACGACGCGCACCTGCGTGCCGGCCGGCAGGTCGGGACCGGAGACGCGCCACAGTGTGTCGCCGAGTTTGATGCGGCCGCGACCGTCCTTGATCGGCTCGGCCAGCGTTGCCATCCTGCCGACCAACTGCGCGCCGCGCCGGTTGAGCAGCGGCTGGTCGCTAGGGGTATTACGCCCACCAACCAGCTTCTTTCCGGCAAAGGCCGAGACCAGCGACAGGGCCAGGAAGGCGAGGACCTGGACTTCCCAGGCCCAGAAGCTTGCGTCCCAGACGAGCAGGGAAATCACACCGATCACCAATGCGGCGATGCCGATCCACAGCATGAATATTCCTGGCGCGATGACCTCCATCACCAGGAGGACGAAGCCCAGAACCATCCAGTTCCACGGACCAAGTTCGGAAATGATGCGGTCGAACATGGGAGTGCGCTCCTACTTCCTGTGGAGCATGATCTTTTCCGAAAACCGGTTCCCACTTTTCGGGATCATGCTCGCGACCTCAGTTCTCGTCAGGTCTCAGTTCTCATTCGGGCGAACCACCGGAGGGCGGGCGGCTTGCCTGGCGGCGCCGGCGGTACCTTCGCTGCGGAACACCTCCCTGGCGATCTCGCTTATGCCGCCGAGCGTGCCGATCAGCGCCGAGGCTTCCATCGGCATCAGCACGACCTTGCTGTTGTTGGCGGTGCCGATCTTGCCCATCGCTTCAGTGTATTTCAGCGCCACGAAGTAGTTGAGTGCCTGCACGTCGCCCTTTGAGATGGCTTCCGATACAACCTGGGTGGCTCGCGCTTCGGCTTCGGCCGAGCGTTCGCGCGCCTCGGCGTCGCGGAAGGCGGCTTCCTTGCGGCCCTCGGCCTCGAGGATCTGCGACTGCTTGAGGCCTTCGGCGGCGAGGATCTGCGCACGCTTGTTGCGTTCGGCGGTCATCTGACGGCCCATCGATTCGATGAGGTTGGCCGGCGGATTGATGTCCTTGATCTCGACGCGGGTAATCTTGATGCCCCACGGATGCGCCGCTTCGTCGACGACGCGCAGCAGCCGTTCGTTGATGGCGTCGCGGTTCGACAGCAGTTCGTCGAGGTCCATCGAACCCATGACGGTACGGATGTTGGTCATCGTCAAATTGAGGATGGCGTTCTCCAGGCCGGCGACCTGGTAGGCGGCCTGGGCCGCATTGAGGATCTGGTAGAAGGCGATGCCGTCGACGCCCACAATGGCGTTGTCGCGCGTGATGATTTCCTGGCTCGGAACGTCGAGCACCTGCTCCATCATGTTCATCTTGGCGCCGATTCGGTCGACGAACGGCACGATGAGGTTGAGGCCGGGGCTTAGTGTTTTGGTGTAACGACCAAAGCGCTCCACCGTATAATTATAGCCTTGCGGGATTGTCCGGATGCCTTTGATAAGAAGCACCAATACCAGAAAGGCAAGCGCACCAATCGCAATACCGAAACCACTGAAGTCCATTTGAATCTCCCTCAGATGCCGGCCATGGCGTTGATTCCATGCAACCGACTTCACCAAACACTTAGGTGTGTTTCAATAATGTTACAATCAGGTGATCGTTGATTATTAGTGCATGGAATAGCGCAACTGCGGCGATCGATCGCCGCAACGTGGCGGCCTCAGACCCAGCCCGACAGCTCGCGCCGCACCATCGCCTCGATCACCGCCATGCCTTCTGCACTGTCGTTGAGGCACGGGATGTGGGCGAATTTCTCGCCGCCGGCGTGATGGAAGGTCTCGGCCGCCTCGCGGCCGATTTCGTCCAGCGTCTCGATGCAGTCGACGGAAAAGCCTGGGTTGACGATGGCGATCGATTTCACGCCGTCCTTCGCCAGTTTCTCGACCGTCTTGTCGGTGTAGGGCTGCAGCCATTCCTGGGCGCCGAAGCGCGACTGGAAGGTGATGATCAGCTTCTTTTCATCCCACCCCAGTCGTTCACGCAACAGCCGTGTCGTCTTCTGGCAGTGGCAGTGATAGGGATCGCCCTTCTCGAAATAGGGCTTCGGGATGCCGTGATAGGAGGTGATGACCACCTCGGGCTCGAAGTCTAGCGTTGCCAGATGCCGTTCGATCGAATGGGCGAGCGCCTCGATGTAGACCGGCTCGTCATAGTAGGGCGGAACACTGCGCACGGCAGGCGCGCGGCGCATCTTCATCAAGGCGCGAAACAGCTGGTCGTTGGCGGTCGCGGTGGTGGTCGCGGAGTATTGCGGGTAGAGTGGGAACGACAGGATGCGGTCGCAGCCTTGCTCGACCAGCCTTTGAGCGACGCTCGCGGTCGAGGGGTTGCCGTAGCGCATCGCCCAGTCGACCACGACATCGGGTAGGTCGATGAGCGCTGCGGCCAGCTTTTCGCCCTGCGCGCGGGTGTAGGTGCGCAGCGGCGACTCGTTCCTCTCGCGGTTCCATATCCTGGCGTAATTGGCGCCGGACTTCTTCGGTCTGGTGGTCAGCACCAAGCCGTAGAGGATCGGATACCAGATCGCCTTGTTGAGTTCGATGACGCGCGGATCGGACAGGAATTCGCGGAGATAGCGCCACATCGGCTTGAAATCGGTACCGTCCGGCGTGCCGAGATTGACCAACATGACGCCGATCTTGCCTGCCTTTACCGGCGGATGTCCGGCCGGCAGCGGGTCGAGCGCTTTCGCGGCTTTGGGGTCGACAGGCGTGGAAAGCGTCATGAAGGTCTCCCGACACCGCGAAACCGACGATGTCGGGCGAACCTAGCGATGTGGCGCGAGTTTTCAATGCCGCGTCTGGCCGCACCTTACCCTGAAAGCCAAAAACCCGTCCGGTTACCCGGACGGGTTTTGCTGGTCGCAAGTGCGAAGCGAGGTTACTTCGCCGGAATGGTCAAGGTCGCGCCGACAGGAAGCCGGCGTGGTTCGTAGCCTTTGTTGGCCTCGGAGATCACCTTCCACTTGGCGCCGTCGCCGTAGGCCTTCTTGGCGAGATCCCAATAGGTATCGCCGGCGACGATGACATGGCTGGCTTCGGCCGGGGCGGCGTCAGCCGGCTTTGCCGGAGCAGGTGCGGCTTCGGCCGGTTTTGCCGGTTCGGCCGGAGCCGGCGTTGCCGGGGCGGTTTCCGCCGGGACAGTCGGCGGCGTGGTGGTGATGTCGCCGGAGCCTGCCGGCAATGCGGGCATCGCCGGCTCCGCCGGTGCAGCCTCGGCCGGTTTTGCCGGTTCCGCTGGAGCAGGTGCCGGTTCGGCTGGTTTTGCCGGCTCGGCGGCCGGGGCAGCCGCTACGGTTGCCGCGACCTCGGTGATGCGGCCGTCGAGCTTCGGCGTATAGGGCCGGTGCGCCGCGAGATAGTCGGCAACCACCTGTTCGAGGCCGGGGCCGTAATCGTAGGCGTTCTTGGCCTTCTCGGCGAAGACCTTGTAGCCGTCGCCGCCCTGGCGGACGTAATTGTTGGTGGCGACCAGATAGTCCTTGTCCGGATTGATCGGCGCCCAGGCACCGTTCTGCATCACCTCGACCGACTTGACTCGGCCGGCATTGGGCGCGACCGACTTGTCGAAGGAGTATTTGAGACCTGCCACCTGCGGGAAGCGGCCGCCGCCGTCCTCGACCTGGCTGACGCCGTTTTCCAGCCCGGCAACCAGATCCTTGCCGGAAATCTGGAAGGTCGCCAGCGTGTTCTGGAAAGGCAGCACGGTCAGCACCTCGCCCATGGTGACGGTGCCCTTGTCGATCGAAGCACGCAGGCCGCCGCCATTGGAGACGACGATCTCGACGCCCTGTCCCTTGACGCGGTCGAGAATGGCGTCGGAGACGAGATTGCCCATCGCGCATTCCTTGGTGCGGCAGCTTTCGCGGCTGCCGTCGATGGCCTCGGTGGTCTCGGCCACTTCCTTGTTCTTCAGCGCCTCGATCGGCGCGCCGAGCTCCTTGATGCGGGCAAGAACGGCCGGATCGGGGATGATCGACTTGTCGAGGAAGATCGGGTCGCCGCTGGCTTCCTTGACGTTGCCGTTGTCGTCGAACACGACCTTGAATTCGCCGAGATATTTCGAATAGGACGCGGCCTGCACGACAGGCACCTTGGAGCCGTCGGGGTTGTCGACCATCGTCGGATAGGGGCCTTCCCCCTTCGGGTCGGTGTTGGACAGAAGCGAATGGCTGTGGCCGCCGACCACCACATCTATGCCCGGGATCTTGGCGATGACATCGCGCTCGCGCCTGTAGCCGATATGGGTGACGGCAATTATCTTGTTGACGCCTTGCGCCTTCAGCTTCTCGACCTCGGCGGTGATCGACTTGACGTCGTCCTCGATGGTAATGTTGGGGCCGGGAGAGGCGAGTTCCGGTGTGTCGTTGGTCACGGCGCCGACAATGCCGATCTTCTGGCCGCCGACCTCAAGCACAATCGACGGCTTGATCTTGCCTGCGGCGCCGGACTTGTCGTTGGGCACGACATTGGCGCTGACGATCGGGAACTTCGCCTTGTCGAGATAAGGCACCAGCGCGCTCTCGCCATCGTCGAATTCGTGGTTGCCGAGCGTCACCGCGTCGGGCTTGATCTGATTGAGGAATTCCTCCTCCGCCGTGCCCTTGTAGGTGATGTAGAACAGCGATCCCTGAAAGCTGTCGCCGGCATTGAGCAGCAGCACGTTCTGGCCTTCGAGCTTCTTGCGCTCCTGTGCGATCGCGGTGACCAGCCGGCCGGCGCCGCCGATGCACTCACCCTTGGTCTCTTCCTCGGCCGAGCAGGTCGACTCGTATTTGTTGTTGCCTTCGATGCGGCTGTGCCAATCGTTGAAATGCAGGATGTTCAACGTGTAGTCGGCAAAGGATGGTGCGGCCGACAGGCCGAGTGTCGAGGCAGAGAGGGCGGCAATGGCGGCGAGCTTCTTCATCTTCGTCTCCCGGATATGATCAAAGGCGTTTAACGCTCTTGCCCGACTGCAGGATAACAGCCAGCATTTCGGGTATGTTCACATCGCGGTTGTGGCGATGCAAGAAGAATCAGGGCGGATAACCGGCATCGGTTTGCCGGCATAAAAAAGGCGGCGGCATCGCGGCGCCGCCATCCGCAAAGCCGCATGGGAAAGGTTCAGCCGCGCCTGGTCAGCACGAAGTTCTGCCCGGCGGAGCTGGTGCAATTCAGCTGGTTTATGGACACCAGCAGGCAGTTGAAAGCGATTGGCTGCTGCCGGATCAGCGAGGTTCCGTTGATCTCGACCGAGGTGGCGCCGGTCTTGGTGTAGCTGCCGTCAGCGAATTTCTCACCGGTCTCCGCCGAAACGGTGGTGAAGACGCCGCCGTTCAATGTCGAGACCGCCTTGCCTTCGGCGTTCAGCCATGAGCCTTCGACGCCTCGCGCCTGCGATGAGATCGGTGGCCCGTCGGAGCCGCCGGTGGTGCAGGCGGCAAGCATCGTCGCAAGAACGCCCGCCGCGCCCGCAGAAAGAATTTTGCGCACAATCGTCATATCAAATCCTCTCCTGACGCATCGGCCCAATCGTCAAACGACGTTTTGGGGAACACGATGTGCGTGGCCTCAAGTTTCCAGAGCCGTCCCTCGTGCGTCCAAATGGATGCACACTGCTCTCGTCCGCATCCCTTCAATCGCCCGATTTCCGGGCGATTGCAAGGCAGTGAGGCAGGGGTATGGAACCGCTATCGAACGAGGATGTTGCGGAATTGCCACGGGTCGCTTTTGTCGAGGTCCTCGGGAAACAGGCCCGGACGGTTATCGAGCGGCGTCCAGTCGGTGTAGTAGCCCTTGACTGGTCCGAGATACTGGGACTGCACTTCCAGGCAGCGCTTGTAGTCCATCTCGTCGGCCTCGACGATGCCGGCTTCGGGGTTTTCCAGCGCCCAGACCATGCCGGCGAGCACGGCCGAGGTGACCTGCATGCCGGTAGCGTTCTGGTAGGGCGCCAGCTTGCGGGCTTCGGCCAGCGACAGCTGCGAACCGTACCAGTAGGCGTTCTTGGCATGGCCGTAGAGCAGCACGCCAAGCTCGTCCACGCCGTCGACCAGCTCGTTTTCGTCAAGCACATGGTGGACCGGCTGCGGCTTGCCGGCAGCGCCGAACATTTCGTGGAGTGACAGCACGGCGTCGTTGCAGGGGTGATAGGCATAGTGGCAGGTCGGGCGGTATTGCACCTTGCCCTTCTTCGACCGCACGGTGAAGAAGTCGGCGATCGAGATCGCCTCATTGTGCGTCACCAGGAAACCGTATTGCGCGCCCGGCGTCGGGCACCAAGAGCGCACGCGGGTGTTGGCGCCGGGCTGTTCGAGATAGATCGCAGCCTTGGAGCCATGCTTGTGCTCCTTGCCGTTCTTCGGCATCCATCTCTCATGCGTGCCCCAGCCGAGCTCGGCCGGCTGCAGCCCTTCCGAGATGAAACCTTCGACCGACCAGGTGTTCCAGAACACGTTCATCGGCTTCGGCTTCTTGGTGCGCTGGGTGTCGCGCTCGGCGATGTGGATGCCCTTGACGCCGGCCTTCTTCATCAGCTTCGCCCAGCCGTCACGGTCGTCCTGCGCGGGTTCGGAAAACTCGAGGCCGAGGTCGCCGGCAAGGTTCAGCAGCGCCTGCTTGACGAACCACGAGACCATGCCCGGATTGGCGCCACAGGTCGAAACCGCGGTAGCGCCGCCGGGCTTGTCGTGCTTCTCCTTGATCAAGGCTTCGCGCAGCGCGTAGTTGGTGCGGCTGGCATTGCCGGCCTTGGCGTCGAAATAGAAGCCGAGCCACGGCTCGACGACGGTGTCGATGTAGAGCACGCCGAGCTTGCGGCAGAGCCGCATCAGGTCGACCGAGCCGGTATCGACCGACAGATTGATGCAAAAGCCCTGGCCGCCACCATTGGTCAAAAGCGGCGTCAGCAGTTTCTTGTAGTTCTTCTCGGTCACGTGCTCCTGCACGAAGGCGATGCCGCGCTCGTCGAGCAGCTTGCGGTCGGTGTCGAGCGGGTCGATGACCGTCATGCGAGACTTGTCGAATTTGAAATGGCGCTCGATCAGAGGCAGCGTTCCCCGTCCGATCGAACCAAAGCCGATCATCACGACAGGGCCGGTGATTTCACCGTAAACGGGCCAGTTTTCATTCGCCATTTTATCGAGCACTCCTTCAAGCAACGCGCCAAAACGGCCGTTCGACCGCCGCGCGACAAACCATAGATCATTGTCACAATAAAGCGAAAAGCAGGGATAAGGTTAGTTCCCGACGGCGCAGATGCGCCTACGGTTCGAGCAGTTTCGCGAATTCCGGTGTGAACAGCGCTTGTGCTTCGGAGACCGGCATTTCAACGAGATCGTCGCCGCAAGCCTGGATGACGTTGGGCAAACCTTGCAGCCCGAAGACCAGAACCTGCCTGTCGCCATCGCGCTTCAGGCTGGCGCCGAGATAGTCGCTGATCAAATCGTCGATGCCGCATTCGGCCTCGTAATCCACCTCGGTCTGGTCGCTTGGCTTCTTGCGCTTCTCCTTGACGAAGGTGGCCAGCGAGGGGCCTGGCTTGCCGTCGACCGTATCGGAAAACATGTCCTGAAGGGTAAGCAAGGCGCCACGGCGCACGTCCATGACATAGGCGTCGGAATAGTTGTTCGGATGCGCACCGCCGCAATAGAGGCTGCCGGATTCCGACCAGCTCATCAGCTTCGGCGTCAATGACGTAACTTTGGACGTCGTGTCTTCATAGCCGCCAAGCGAATCGTCGTCCATGCCCTCCATCGGCGGCCCGTCGTGGAAACCGGCATATTGCAGCGCCGCGCACGTCAAGGCGCTGAGGCTGTCATGCCAATGGCGGTTCTGCAGCAAGGCATTGGCGGCTTCGATCGGCGCACTGCCGGCGAGATCGACGATGCGCGGCCTGGCGAATTTGGTGCGCGGATCGGTGACATAGTTGTAGGCTGCATCCGGCCAACCTTCCTTGGCGTCTGCCTTGGGCGCGAAATCCAGCTTGAGATAGTCGTAGGGCGATGCCGCCATGGTGATCGGCGCATCGTCACCCGAGAATGTCATGTCGGTGAAATCATAGAGATCGCGTGGCGTCGTCGCCGGCGTCTCCGTCTGGGCACGGCTGGCGATCCTTGTCAGCTTCAGCGGCAGGGTCTTTTTGGCCGTCCAGGTGCCTTCCAGCGTCTTGCCCTTGTCGGCGGAACTCAACCGCCAGACGGCGCCGATGGGTGGAGCCTGGCCGTCGCCGCACTTCTTGGCATCGCAGGCTTCTTCCTCGGCCAATTGAAAGGTGGCGCCCTTGCTCGACTTCGCCTGCAGAGGAATATCGACGCCCTTGGAGCGGTAGAAATAGCGCGCCGCCAGTGCCTCTCCAGCCGTCGCCGGATCACCGGTAAACTCGACGACGATGTCGATGTTGCCGAGCTTCCCCGCATAGGTCACCGGTTCCGCATGCGCTGTTGCCGGCAACGCCAGGAATGCACCGAGCAGGACGGCTAGCTTCAGAACATGTCGGACCATCGTCACTCCTGAGCCATGGTTTGCAGGCGTTGCACCAGCCGGTCACGGTCTGATGTCATCCCCTTGTAGTCGAGTTGAGCCTCATCCAGCGCCTGCAATTGCGCCGCGAAAGAGGCGGCAAGCGTTGCCCGGTCGGGATGCCGCGCCAGCACTTTCAGCGGGTCGAGATGGATGCGGATGGTGAACAGGATGTCGCGCGACAGAGGCAGTTTGCGCAGCGTCTGGCGCTCCACGCGGATGAAGGCGTGGGTGTTGACGTCGCCGTCGGGAAATCGCGAGGGGCGCCTGGTGGCGCGGTCGATGCGCTCGACATTGGAGAGCGGATGATAGAGCGCGTCGCCGGCCTGGATCGACCAGTTGAAGCGTTCGACGGCCTGGCCCTGCAGGCCGTCGAACATGCGGTTGATGAGCTCGGCCGGCCTGGTGCCCGGACCGAAGCCCGGCACCGGTGCGTGGATCTGCTGCAGCGGCCGGCCGAATTTTTCGACCAGCGACCAGGATGACGGGAAGCACAGCGAGCCGGCGGCGAGTCGCCAGCCCGTGTCGTCACGGCGCATCAGGATCAGGTCTTCCTGGACGAGCAGCGACGCTGCGACCAGCGGGGCATCGGGGAAGGTGGCGTCAGAGTCGGCTTTGGCGCCAATGACCTCAACCCCGGCATTGGTGCGCCGGTACATCCCGGGAAATGTCGACAGCAGATGTGCTTCGATGAGGCCGCGCACTTCGCGCTGGGTGTCGCGCGTGCCGTCTTCCTCGACAAACACCTTGTCGGGAATTTCGGCATAGAGCCGGCGCTTTTCGGCGAGATGGTCGAAGAGATACCGGTCGACCTCGATCCACTTGTCGAGCTCGAGCGGCTTCAGCCCGATGGTGAAGAGCTTTGAGGAGCCATCATAGGGCGTGTGCGTGGGCTGACGAGAATTCATGCTTCGCTAGAAAGTGTCCAATGCCGGCGGTTATTCTCGCAGCCGCTTCGTATCAGGCCAATGTTGCCGGGATCAAGCCGCGCAGAGAATTGCCGACGAACAGTGTTTTGGCGGATTTCAACTCGTCATAGCTGTAGATCGCCTCCTGGGCGCGGCCTTCGTCCAGCAGCTCGGCGCGCAATACGCCAGGCAGCAGGCCGCAGTCGAGCCTGGGTGTCATCAGCATGCCATCACCGAAATCGGCGAAGACGTTGGTGATGGTGCCTTCGCAGATTTCACTGCGCTCATTTGCGAGCAACACTTCGTCGGCCTGGGTGATCAGATATTCGGAGCGGGCGTGAGTGTAGACTTGCCGCCGGCCGGTCTTGTGGCGCAGCAGCGTGTCGGTGGAGGAGAGCCGCACCCGTGCCAGCTGCAGCCGCCAGACCTTGTCGGCGGCGAACGGCTCATAGGGCTGGACCGAGGCGGTCACTTCGCCATTGCGCTGCAGGACGAGCCGGGTGCGCAGCGCCGTCAGCTGCGCCCCGATAGTATTCGCCAGCACCTCGCCGATCCGCTGCGGATCGCAGGCAAAGCCGAGTTCTTCCGCCGAGCCGTAAAGGCGCGCGAGATGGCGTTCGAAGCGCAGAAAGCCCTGGCCGGGCTCCCAGCGCATGGTCTCGATCAGCTCGAAATCGGCGGTGTCCCCGTCGCGAAGCGCGCCTTCAGCAGACACTCCTGATACTCCTCTTGCGCCGTCGAATCGAAGACGACGCCGCCGCCGACATTGTAAACGGCCTCGCCACTGGAAAAGAGCGATATGGTGCGGATCGCCACCGAAAAGCGCATCATGCCGCCAGGCGCGATCCAGCCGATGGCGCCGCAATAGACGTCGCGCGGTGTGTCTTCCAGCTCGTGCAGGATTTCCATCGCGCGGATTTTCGGCGCGCCTGTGATCGAGCCGCAGGGAAACAGCGCGCCAAAGATTTGGCGGATGCCGAGATCAGGCAGAAGCTTCGCCCGCACACGGCTCACCATCTGGTGGACGGTCGGGTAGCTCTCGATGCGGAACAGTTCCGGGACTTCCAGCGTGCCGACCTCGCTGATCAGTGAGATGTCATTGCGCAGGAGATCGACGATCATCCGGTTCTCGGCCTGGTTCTTTTCGTCGCTGCGCAAGAAGGACTTCAACCGCGCGTCCTCGGCCTTGGTCGCGCCGCGCGGTGCGGTGCCCTTCATCGGATGGGTTTCGATCATGCCTTCGGCATTGATCTCGAAGAACAGCTCGGGCGAACGCGACAAGACGATGGGATCGCCGAGCGAAATCAGCGCGCCATACTTGACCGGCTGGCGTCCTGTCAGTGCGTCGAAGGCAGCAAGCGGATCGCCCGACCATTGGGCACGGACCGGAAAGGTCAGGTTGCCTTGGTAGCAATCGCCCTTGCGGATGTGGTCGTGAAGGCGCGCGAAGCGTTTGGCGTAGTCCTGAGCGGACCAACTGGCCCTGGCGTCGAAGATGGGGCCATTGGTGGCCGGCGCATCGTTGCGCGGCACGGCCTCTTCGGCCGGAGCATCGAAGACACCCAGACAAACCAATGGCGCGCGCCGGCCTTCAGGCAGCAGCGGCACCAGTTTCGGTTCGAGCAGATAGCCCGCTTCGTAGGAGAAATAGCCGGCCAGCCATTTGCCGGCATCGCTCGCCGCCTGCGCGGCCACCAGCGCTGGCAGAAAATCCTTGGCATCATAGGCAATGATGATGTCGGCCGGGTGGTCGAAGACCAACTGACGGCCGCTTTCATCATTGCGGAAAATGGCAGAGGGCAGGGGCATGGGGCTCGGGTACTGCGGTCGATGACGCCAGAACCGCTCTATATAGGGGCCGGGCGGCGTGCAATCGAGGGAGCGGCGTCGCAGGGCGCAAAGACAGTGGCGAATGCAAAAACAAAGACGGCGCCCGAGAGCGCCGCCTTCTGGTTATGTTGCCGATGACAGATCAGCTGTTGTTGGCGGTCCCGGCGCTCGGGAATTGGCGTGCGAACTCCTTTTCGTCGCCGGCGGCAAGTAGCTTGGCCTGCTCGACCCACTTTTCGCGAGCGATGCGGCCGTCGAAATTCAGCGTGTCCTCGATGCGCTTGACGTCGGCCGCGGTCCAGCCGGCGATCTGCGCGTAGGTCGTGACGCCAAGGCCCTTGAGCAGTTTGTCGTTGACCGGGCCGATACCGATCAGGCGACGCAAATTGTCGGCCTTCCCAGCTGCCGGGGCGGCCTTCTTCGGGACGGCGGCGGGCTTTGAAGCCGCGGCTTTGGGCGCGGCCTTGGCGGCGGCAGGTTTGCTGGCCGCTGGTTTTGCGGCCGCGGATTTGGCCGCAGCTGGTTTGGCCGCGGCGGGTTTGGCGGGGGCCGGTTTCGCGGCCCGGGCGGACTTGGCCGTTGCCGCTGTCGATACCAGCGCAGCCGGCGCCGAACTTGAAGGCTTGGTGGATGGAGCCGATGTTTCACGCAGCCGGCGTTCGAGATCGGTGCGGGTCTTGCCGCAGGCGTCGAGTTCGCCGGTCAGGCGATCGGCGTCGGCGCGCAGTCTGTCACGCTCGCTGCGGGTGCGGTCGAGATCACCCCGCAAGCTGTCGAGTTCGCCGCGCAGCCGGCCCCAGATAAACCAGCCAACCAACACGCCTACAAGGAACGCCAGGACAATGTAAAAGAAGGTCATCGTCTCTCTCCAGTCGGATCCGTCCGCCGCCGTCCCAAGTCATGACCTTGGCAGATCGGATCATCCAATGTGGTTCGGCGGCTCAGGGAACAGCCGGTCTGTCGTCGACTGTCGGCGTTCGGCTTTCCCGCCCATTGCCAACCGTCGCTGTCGCATTCGTCAGACCGCTGCCATGGGCCGGGATGCTGTCCGGCCTTAAGCCGCGCGCCCGGCTGAGCTTCGGTCGGAAAGCTATCATACGGCTTCGGGAAAGCTAACGGAAAATTTCGCCGGAGAGTTATTCAAGAACAGATATTTAGAACAAGAACAACGCTGCCGTCACATGCATTCCGGCTAAACTGTTCTGCGATTCCGCAAAGTCGAGACCGCTCCTGAACCTGTCACTCTGCGCCATCGGTCCAATGGGTGCGCGCATTAACTGTCGAGCGCTTCCAACTCGTCGATCAGGCCGCCGATCACGCCAAGCCCGATCTGCCAGAAGGCGGGGTCGGTGGCGTCGAGGCCGAAGGGGGCGAGAAGCTCCGAGTGATGCTTGGTGCCGCCGGCGCGCAACATCTCGAAATACTTGTCCTGGAAGCCATGCTCGGCGTTCTGGTAGACCGCGTACAGCGAGTTCACTAGGCAGTCGCCAAAGGCATAGGCGTAGACGTAGAAGGGGGAGTGGACGAAGTGCGGGATGTAGGTCCAGAAGACCTCATAGCCCTCGCGCAGCTTGATCGCCGGCCCCAAGCTTTCTGCTTGCACCTCGAGCCAGAACTGACCGAGCTTGTCGGAGGTCAGTTCGCCGTTCTTGCGCTCTGCATGCACCTTGCGCTCGAACTCGTAGAAGGCGATCTGGCGCACGACCGTGTTGATCATGTCCTCGACCTTCTGGGCGAGCATCGCCTTGCGCTCGCGCTTGTCGGTGGTCTGGTCGAGCAGCGAACGGAAGGTCAGCATCTCGCCGAACACCGAGGCCGTCTCGGCCAAAGTCAGCGGCGTCGAAGCCATCAGGGCGCCCTGGCCGCCGGCCAGCACCTGATGCACGCCGTGGCCGAGTTCATGCGCCAGCGTCATCACATCGCGCGGCTTTCCCATGTAGTTTAGCAGCACGTAAGGGTGCGCCGAAGGCACGGTCGGATGCGCGAAGGCGCCGGGCGACTTGCCGGGCCTGACCGGCGCGTCGATCCAGTTGCGGTCGAAGAAGACGCGGGCGATCTCCGCCATATCGGGGGAAAAGCGCTGATAGGCCGACAGCACGGTGTTCCTGGCGTCGTCCCAAGGGATCACGGCCTGCGGCGTCTCGGGCAAGGGGGCGTTGCGGTCCCAGTGGTTCATCACCTCCATGCCGAGCCAGCGCGCCTTCATCGCGTAGTAGCGATGCGACAGGCGCGGATAGGCTTCGCGCACGGCCGACGCCAGCGCATCGACCACGCTGCGCTCGACGCGGTTGGCGAGATGGCGTGAATCGGCGATGTCCTCGAAGCCGCGCCAGCGGTCGGAAATCTCCTTGTCCTTGGCCAGCGTGTTGGTGATCAGCGTGAAGGTGCGCAGGCTCTTGCGGAAGGTTGCGGCCAGCGCTTCGGAGGCGCGGCGGCGGACCTCCCCATCGGCGTCCTGCAGGCGGTTCAGCGCCGGCTCCAGCGTCAGTTCCTCGCCGTCTATGTCGAAGCGCAGATCGGTCATCGTCTCGTCGAACAGCCGGTTCCAGGCACCGCGTCCGGTGATCGATTTCTCATGGAACAGCTGCTCGACCCGGTCCTCGAGCTGGTAGGGCTTGTCCATTCTGAGGTCGAGCACCCAGGGGCGGTAATGGGCAAAGCCGGCGTCGGCGGCGAGGGCTGCTTCGAGCGCCTTGTCGTCGATCAGGTTCAGCTCCAGCGCGAAGAACAAAAGATGCGCGCTGGCGTCGGTCATCTTCTCCTGGATGTCGCCATAGAGCTTTGCGCGCTGCGGATCGGCGGTGTTGCCGGCATAGATCAGGCCGGCATAGGAGACGATGCGGCCGATCAGTTCCTCCAGCGCCTCATAGGCTGTCAGCGCCTCGCCAAGCCTGCCGGCGCTGCCGCGCTCGGCCTCCGCAGCCAGCGTGCCCTTCCAGCGGTTCTCGAAGGCGACGGCATCGGCCGCCGCCTTGGCAAGGTCGCGCTTCAGTTCGGGTGCTTCCATGCCGGAATAGAGGTCGGCGAGATTCCATTCCGGCAGGTCGCCGAGTTCCGCCGCGCCCTGACCGGACGCTACCGCCGTAAGCTGCCGACCGAGAATCCTGCTCATCAACAATTACCTTCTGGAATCAAGGGGAAAGGACAAGCCGGTCAAATCCTAAGGAATTCGTTCACCGGGTTTTTTGAAACATTGTTTAGAACCCTGTGCCAAGATGATCCATGGGAATTTCCCAGGCGGGCAACTCAAATCAGTCATGACAGGTTCCATTCTTATAGTCGATGACGATCCCGTGCAGCGCCGGCTGCTCGAGGCGGCGGTGACGAAATTCGGCCACAGCGCCATCGTTGCCCATGGCGGCGAGGCCGGTCTGAGCGCGCTTGACGGACCCAATGCGAGGGATATTTCGGCAGTCATCCTCGACCTTGTCATGCCGGGCCTCGACGGCATCGGCGTGCTGAAGGCGATGCGCGAGCGCGGCATCACTGTTCCCGTCATCGTGCAGACTGCGCAGGGCGGCATCGAAACGGTGGTTTCGGCGATGCGCCACGGCGCCTTCGATTTTGTCGTCAAGCCGGCGTCTCCCGACCGGCTGCAGACCGCGGTCGGCAACGCGCTCAAGGTCGAGGCGGTCGAGGACGAGGTCAAGCGCACGTCGCGGCGTCGCGGCGGCCACCTGACCTTCAAGGACATGATCACGCACAGCCCGGCGATGGACCGGGTGATCCGCCTCGGCCAGAAGGCTGCGGCCTCCAACATCCCGATCCTGATCGAGGGCGAATCGGGCGTCGGCAAGGAATTGGTGGCGCGCGCCATCCAGGGCAGCGGCGAACGCCGCACAAAGCCGTTCGTCACCGTCAATTGCGGCGCCATCCCCGACAATCTGGTCGAATCGATCCTGTTCGGTCACGAAAAAGGTTCGTTCACCGGCGCCACCGAAAAGCACACCGGCAAGTTCGTCGAGGCGCATTCGGGCACCCTGTTCCTGGATGAGATCGGCGACCTGCCGCTCGACGTGCAGGTCAAGCTGTTGCGCGCCGTGCAGGATGGCGAGGTCGATCCGGTCGGCGGCCGTTCCACCGTCAGGGTCGACATCAGGCTGATCTCGGCCACGCACCGCAACCTTCTGCAGCAGGTCAAGGACGGCAAGTTTCGCGAGGACCTGTTCTACCGGCTCAACGTTTACCCGATCGTCGTGCCGCCGCTGCGCGACCGCCGCGACGACATCCCCTATCTGGTCAAGCATTTCATGGACAAGGTGGCGCCGGCGGGCAATCGCCTGCACGGCATCTCGGATGCCGCACTGGCCATGCTGCAGGCCTATGATTGGCCGGGAAACATCAGGCAGCTGGAAAACGCCGTGTTCAGGGCCTCGGTGCTTGCCGAAGGCGATGTGCTCACGACTGACGAATTTCCGCAGATCCGGGCGCAGGTCGACGGCACCGTCAATCTCGACGCCGATGCGTCCTTGTCGGACCCCGGCATGGCCTTGAGCACCGGATCGCAAGGCGATGGCGCGCAGACTGATGATGCCGGTACTGCAGCTGCCGAGCTCGCCCCTCCGGCCAGGTTGCTTCAGCGTTTCGGCACATTGAGGGCGCTGGACGAGCGTGGCAATGTGCGTGCGCTGGCCGATGTCGAACTCGAAATGATCAAGCTCGCCATCGACCATTACAACGGCCAGATGAGCGAGGTCGCACGGCGTCTCGGCATCGGCCGCTCGACGCTCTACCGCAAGCTCAAGGAATACGGCATCGACCCGGAAACCGGCCGCCTCGACCGCCTTGCCTCCTGAACGCCGAATTCCACAGCTTGCCAACGCAAGGCCGGGACCAGCTTGCCATGCCACATCCGGCGCTGCATAAGGGTTGGGGCGGGAATATGGCTGATGCGGACAGCGTTGTTCACGCATTAAGGCCAGCGGTAACAGATCGTGTAGCGGGAAAAGGCTGAATCTTGATCTAAACCAGCAGTTTACCAAGAAATCCTGTGTATTATTTTTGACGGGATATCGCCACGGTGTTACCGCATTTCGGCTTCAATAAGCGATGATTAACCATTAGGATCGATATTCGGATGTGAGAACCACGCATCCGTTTGGACAAATCCGGGGACAAACGGCAGCCTGCAAGGCCTTTTGATTTGAACAAAGTCGAACGACACAGAAACGGGCGGCGCGATCACATGGGCGTCTGGCCGAGATGGCTGGCAGCGTTGATCGTTGCGTTCGCTTTCCTCGCCGCAACTGCTGCCGGCGCCAGCGCTGAAACGCGCTCGCTCAAGCTCTATCACCTCCACACGCACGAAAAGGCCGAGATCGTCTACAAGCGCAATGGCCGCTACGATCCGGCAGGCCTCAGGAAGATCAACATCATCCTGCGCGACTGGCGTCGCAACGAACCGACCAAGATGGATCCGCGCCTGCTCGATCTGGTGTGGGAAGCTTACCGGCAGGCCGGCGCCACCGACTACATCCAGGTCGTTTGCGGCTATCGCTCGCCGTCGACCAATTCGATGCTGCGCAGCCGCAGCCGCGGTGTCGCCAAGGAAAGCCAGCATATGCTGGGCAAGGCGATGGACTTCTACATTCCGGGTGTGCCGCTGAAAAAGCTGCGCAACATCGGCCTGAAGATGCAGGGCGGCGGCGTCGGCTACTATCCGTCGTCGGGTTCGCCCTTCGTCCACATGGACGTCGGCAATGTGCGGCATTGGCCAGGCATCAGCCGCCAGGAACTGGTCAGCCTGTTCCCCAATGGCAAGACGCTGCATGTGCCGAGCGACGGCAGGCCGTTGCCGGGTTATGACCAAGCGCTCGCCTCCTACAAGGCGCGCAAGGGCGCCGGTTCTCCTGCCATCATGATGGCCAGCGCAGGCGGCAGCACCAAGAAATCCGGTGGCTTCCTGTCCGCGTTCTTTGGCGGTGGCGGTGAAGACGAAGCCGACGACAGCGCCGATGTCGCTACCGCCGCGCCGCCGCCGAGAAGCGTGAAGCCGGTGCTGGCTGCCACGAGCAACAACAACAGCAATCTGCCTGGCATCGCGATCGTGTCGCCGCAGAACGCCAAGCGCGCCAACATTCCGCAGCTTGCCGACGACAGCGCTGACGATTCGGAGCCGCAGGACACGCCGGAGACGATCATCGCCGCGCTGCCCGCCAAGGAAGTGCCGCTGCCCGCTTTCGCACCGCGGCCGAAGGCCGATGTCGGCGCGCAACAACCTGAGACCGTGCCGTTCGGCGTGGCCGATGCCACCACCGAACAGACGGTGGCGACGGCGCAGGCGCCGGCCAATGTGCCGTTCGGCACGGCCGATGCGAGCAATGCCGACC
The DNA here is from genome assembly GCF_030323245.1 of Mesorhizobium sp. C372A. NCBI lineage: Bacteria > Pseudomonadati > Pseudomonadota > Alphaproteobacteria > Hyphomicrobiales > Phyllobacteriaceae > Mesorhizobium > Mesorhizobium sp. C372A. The sequence continues at coordinate 2,857,318 of NZ_CP100475.1, forward strand.
AGGGGGCCGATCAAGCTGCCGCTCCGGCGCAGGTCGCGGTCAACGTCCCGTTGCCGACCTGGCGTCCCGACCGCTCTTCGCCGCCGGCTGAGCTTGCGCCGCAGGACAAGGGCGTTCTGCTGGCGCTGGCCGATACGGCTGCCCACAAGCAGACCGCAACCGACGCGTTCTCGGTGCTGCCGTCGCAGCGTCCGGACGAGGTCAAGGCGGTTCTCGAACAGGCCAGCGCCGCCGATACAGCCGGTGCTACCGACGACTATCAGGTTGCGTCGCTCGAGCCTCGCTCGGCGTTCAACGATCCGTCAGGTGTCGATGCCGCATCGCCGCGCGGTGCTATTGCTGCCCGTCCCGCCGGTACCGATCCAGCCTCGGTGATCGGCGCCGGCGTCAAGACGACACGCAAGGAAGCAAGGGCTTCGGCTCGCGACCTGAAGCCAGGACCGAAGGCAGTGGTGGTGGCGGCCGAACCGCAGGCGACGCGCTGGGCGCTGAGCAGCGGCGACAACATCGCCACCGTTTCCAGCCCGACGACTGCGCCGCGCTATGCCTACAACATCGTGCATACGCCGCCGAGCGAGGTCTACACCGCAGGCTTCCAGGCGGACAACCAGATGGCCGATGCCAACCGCTTCACCGGCAATGCCGTAAAATTCCTTTCGGTCGCCCGCTTCCAGACGAAGTAAGGGCGTGACCGGGGCGTTATCGACTCGAAGCCGCGCTGGGCAACCCGTGCGGCTTTTGTTTTTAGCGAGATCTCGAGCACTGGCTTCCATCGCCACAGAATGCTAACCACCAAGCTGCATTCCCGCTTCGTCTAATGGTAGGACAGCGCCCTTTGAAGGCGTGAATCGAGGTTCGAGCCCTTGAGCGGGAACCAAAATCTCAACGCGTAGCAAACCCGGTCGGCGCAGCTGGCGGGTTTTTGTGCCGAGTGCAATTCCGGGAACACTGTGATTTTCCCGGGAAAGCGCGGAGCGCTTCCCTTGGGATTGCGCAAAGATAAAGTAGCGGAGGTTATTTTCCGAGCTTGCTCGCGGTCTGTGCGAGCGCCTCGATCTCATCCCACTTGCCGGCCTTGACCAACTCGTCCGGCGCCACCCACGAGCCGCCGACGCAGATAACGTTGGACAGGCTGAGATAGTCGGCGGCGTTCTTGGCCGAGATGCCGCCGGTCGGGCAGAATTTCACGTCGGCCAGCGGCGAGGCAAAGGCCTTCAGCGAGGCGATGCCGCCGGATTGTTCGGCCGGGAAGAATTTCAGGAACCGCAGGCCGGCCTCGCGGGCAGCCATGATCTCGCCGGGCGTGATGGCGCCGGGCAGCAAGGGAACGTCGCTGTCCTTGGCCGCCGCCAGCAACTCGCGCGTGATGCCGGGGCTGACGATGAACTTCGAGCCAGCCGCCGCTGCCTGGTCGAACTGCTTGGCATCGAGAATTGTGCCGGCGCCGACAATGGCGCCCTCGACCTCACCGGCCACGCGGCGGATCGCTTCCAGCGCATCGGCGGTTCTCAACGTGATCTCGATCGCCGGCAGGCCGCCGGCGGCCAGCGCCCGGGCGAGCGGGACGGCGTCCGCGACATTGGCGATCTTCAGCACCGGAATGACCGGCTGGCCATTGAGCAGCGACAGGAGCTTTTCGGTCTTGCTGGGCATTGGCTTTTCTCTCCCTGGGTGATTTCAACCGATTAGCAGAAGGCCGATTCCGAGTCCACGAAACTCGGCCTGCCGCAATGTCACATGTCGGCCAACGAGCCTGCGGGCGAATACCGACGAAGTGTCTTTAGCTCTGCCTTGAATCCGCTTTGACCACGGTCTAGTGGCTTGGCGATGACCAACCATGAACCCGTGCGCGTCGCCGCGCTCTACAAATTTGCGAGGCTGGGCGACTTCGACGCGCTGCGGGTCTTGCGCACGCCGCTTGCCGCCTTCTGCTGCGGGCGCGGCATCAAGGGCACGCTGCTTCTGGCGCAGGAGGGCATTAACGGCACGGTCGCCGGCAGCGAAACCGACATAGCCGACCTGATCGCTTATCTCGAGGCCATCGAGGGTCTTGCCGATCTCGAGGTCAAATACAGCACTGCCGCCGAAATGCCGTTCCATCGCATGAAGGTGCGGCTGAAGCGCGAGATCGTCACCATGGGCGTCGAAGACCTCGACCCGGCGACGGGTGCGGGGACCTATGTCGCGCCGGCCGACTGGAACGCGCTGATCTCGGACCCCGGCACCATCGTCATCGACACACGCAACGCGTACGAAGTGTCGATCGGCACGTTCGAGGGCGCGGTGGACCCGCGCACGTCGAGCTTTCGCGAATTCCCGGCCTGGGTGGAAAAACACCGCGACCAACTCGACGGCCGCAAGGTTGCGATGTTCTGCACCGGCGGCATCCGCTGCGAAAAGGCGACGGCCTATGTGAAGTCGCTCGGCTTCGAGGATGTGTTCCATCTCAAGGGCGGCATCCTCAGATATCTCGAAGAGGTGCCGGCCGAAGACAGCCTGTGGCAGGGCGAGTGTTTCGTCTTCGACGAGCGGGTCTCGGTGTCGCATGGGTTGACCGAAGGCGAGGCCGAACTCTGCCGCGCCTGCCGGCATCCGCTGACGCCGGAGAACCGGCTGTCGCCGCATTTTTCCACCGGCGTGTCATGCCCGCATTGCTACGAGGCACGCTCGGATGAGGATCGCACCCGCTATGCCGAGCGCCAGCGCCAGGTCGAACTTGCGCAGGCGCAGGGCAGGGGACATATCGGCAGTTAAGTGCCGCCGACGCCCTGACTGGATCACCACACGACAGAATAGCGGTCGATCACCCACAGCCATGTGCCGTCGGCCTGCCGGCGCGCGACCTCTGAGGTTATCGAGCCGTCGGCAAGCCTGGTCGACGTCAACGCGAGTTCGCCGCTAATGGCCGCCGGGCGCTGCTCGCCGCGCTGGAATTTTCGCCAGCTCGCGGCAAAGGCTTCGAACAAAGCGCGGATCGCCTCATGGCCACGCGTCAATTCGGCTGCTCCGGTGTCGATGACGGCATCGGGTTCGAACAGCGCTACCATGCCCTCAATGTCTCCCGCCCATTGCCGATCAATTAGCAGGCGCTCCAGATCCTGGGGATCTCGTGCTTGGTCGCGGTCTGGCTGATCGGTCACGGCAAAACTCCTCCCTCGCCGACGTTGCGGCGACACTAACCGAAGCCGAGGCGGGTTTCGACACATCGAATTTGATTTGCGGCATTGCCGGCGCCGATAGCAAAGCGCCGGTCCGTCATTGTAATGTCAACAATCGGGACCTACGTCTGCAACGTCCAAAACCTGCCCGTCCACGTTGGCGCGGGCCCTTTTCTGGAGGCACCATGTTCGACCCCAAGAAGCTTCTCGACGATCTGCTCGGCTCGCAAGTTCCCGGCACAACCGGCACCGTTCGCGACAAGGCCGGGCAGGCTGTGCAGATGGCCAAGGACAATCCGCTGGCCGCCGGTGCGCTGGCCGCGGTGCTGCTTGGAACCGGCACGGGACGGCAGGTCACCGGCACGGCCGTGAAGCTCGGCGGACTGGCTGCGATCGGCGGTCTCGCCTACAAGGCCTACCAGAATTACAAGGCCGGCAATGCACCCGAGCAGGCGCCGGCGGCCGGCCAGCCGGAATTGCTGCCGCCGCCCGCCGACACCGGCTTTCATCCTTCACAGGCGCCACAGGGGGAGGACGAGTTCACGCTGACCCTGGTGCGGGCGATGATCTCGGCGGCCAAGGCCGATGGCCATGTCGATGACGCGGAACGCCAAAAGATCGCCGGCAAGCTCAGTCTGGCCGGCATCGGCACGGAAGCGGAAAAGTTTCTGATGGCCGAGCTGGACAGCCCGCTCGACCTCGATACGCTGGTCGCAGGCGCCAAGACCGATGAGCAGAGGCTCGAGCTCTACACGGCGTCCCGACTGACGATCGACCCCGATACGCGCGCCGAACGCGGCTATCTCGACCTGCTCGCCGGCCGGCTCGGCCTGCCGGATGCGCTCGTCGATCATGTCGAGGCGACGGTGTCGGCGGCCAAGGTGCCGGTTCCGTCAGGCACGGCGCCGAACCCGCGCTGGTAGACAACGCAGCCGCGCGCCTGGGGCAGGGGCGCCGAGGCCGGAAAAAATGCGTTAACGTCTCGTTTACCGAGGAAGCGCATGATTTTAGTCAGTCGGATCGGCTTTTCCTCCTCCCAAGCCCGGTTCAGATCAGGGGGCGGTCGCCAATGACCGCCCTTTTTGTCGGACCGATCACATAAAGCGCGTGGCGCTTCATGTTTTTGTCCTGATGCATGTCGTTCTCTCAGAACCGGGGCCACTTTTGAGCGACATACATTAGTGTCCGGCTTGCCATGATCGCCCTCATTTGCGATGGGTCGGTGCATTCGGATGCACCCCGATCTGTGCCGGGGATGCGCGGCGCGCAGGAGCAAAATCATGACAGTCCTCACAGAGAAAACCGCCATTGTTACCGGCGCCGGCACCGGCATCGGCAAGAGCGTCGCCACGGCGCTGCTCAAGGCGGGCTGGAACACGGTGTTTTGCGGCCGCCGCAAAGCGGTGCTCGATGCCGCCATTACCGAGGCCGGGAAAACGGACGCCAAGGCGCTGGCGGTTGCCTGCGACATCAGCAAGGCCGGCGAAGTCGATGACCTGTTCGAGACGGTGGCCGCAGCCTTCGGCCGCGTCGACCTGCTCTTCAACAATGCCGGCATGAGCTACAAGTCGACGCCGATCGACGAGATCCCGGTCGAGGTCTGGAACGATATTGTCGGCGTCAATCTCACCGGATCGTTCCTATGCGCCCGCGCCGCCTTCGGCGTCATGCGCAAGCAAAAGCCAATGGGCGGCCGCATCATCAACAATGGCTCTGTGTCGGCCTATGCGCCACGGCCGGGCTCGGTGCCCTACACCGCGACCAAGCACGCCATATCGGGGCTGACCAAGACGCTGGCGCTCGACGGCCGGCCCCATGACATCGCCTGCGGCCAGATCGACATAGGCAACGCGCTGACCGATATGGCGCACGCAATGACGGTCGGCGTGCCGCAGGCCAATGGCACCATCGCCGCCGAAGCGGTGATGGACGTCCAGCGCGTCGCCGACGCCGTCGTCCACATGGCCAGCCTGCCGCTCGATGCCAATGTGCTGTTCATGACGGTGATGGCGACCAAGATGCCGTTCGTGGGGCGTGGGTGAAGAGCCGAAGGCCTACCTCTTCAAAAACGACTCGATCCGCTCCAGCGCGCGCAAGATGTTCTCTTCGGAATTGGCGTAGGAGAGCCTGATGTAGCCTTCGCCGAGAATGCCGAAATCGGGGCCGCCGATCAGCGCCACGCCGGCCTCCTCGAGCAGTGCCGAGGCGAGCTTCTTGGCCTTCCAGCCGGTCTTCGAAACATTCGGGAAGGCATAGAATGCGCCCTTGGGCGTGATGCAGGAGACGCCGGGCAGCGCGTTCAGCCCCTCGACCACGATCTTCCTGCGGTTGTCGAAGGCGCGCATCATCTTGTCGACATCGTCCTGGGGGCCGTCGATGGCGGAGATGCCGGCGAACTGGCTCGGCGCGTTGACGCAGGACCAGCAATTGACCGCCAGCTTGCGCACCTTGTCGTAGAGATGCGCGCCCTTGTCGCCATTCGGCCAGATCGACCAGCCCATGCGCCAGCCGGTCATCGCCCATGTCTTCGACCAGCCGTTGAGCACGATCAGCCGGTCGCGAATTTCCGGAAAATTGAGCAGCGAAAAATGCGTCTCGCCGTCATAGGTCATGACGTCGTAGATTTCGTCGGAGAGGATAGCGACCTGCGGATGCGCTTGCAGTCCCTTCACCAGCTTCTCGATCTCGGCGCGCGGCGTGACGCCGCCGGTCGGGTTGGCCGGTGAGTTGAGGATCAGGAGCCTCGTCTTCGACGTGATCAGCGCCAGCGTCTCTTCTGCCGAGAAGGCAAAGCCGTTCTCCTCGCGGATCGGCACCGGAATGGGCGCGGCGCCGGTGAACTCGATCATCGAGCGGTAGATCGGAAAGCCTGGGTCTGGATAGAGGATCTCGGCGCCGGGTTCGCCGAACATCAAGATGGCCGCGAACATGGTCGGCTTGCCGCCGGGCAGGATCATCACATTTTCCGGCGAGACCTCGACGCCGGTGGTGGCCAGCGTGCGCCGCACCACCGCTTCGCGCGTCGCCAGCAGGCCGTTGGCCGGGGTGTAGCCATGGTGACCGTCGCGCAGCGCCTTTATCGCTGCGTCGACAATGTGCTGCGGCGTTTTGAAGTCGGGCTGGCCGATGCCGAGATTGACGATGTCGCGGCCCTGTTGAGCCAGTGCAGTGGCGCGCGCCAGCACGGCAAAGGCGTTTTCCTCGCCGAGGCGGTCGAAGGCCGAAATCGTGTGGAGCATTTTTCCCGTCCGTGTGGTTCTTGCTGTTAGGTCGCGTTTTTGTGAGCGTCTGCTCACAAAAGTCAAACGGATTGGAGTTTTGCGTGTCGGAAAATCTCAAAGATTGGCAAGCGCGTCCGCGGCCCGAGCGCAAGCCCATTGACGGCCGCTATGTCCGGCTCGAACCGCTGAGCGCCGACAAGCACGGCGATGGGTTGTACGAGGCGTCGTCCGTGCCCGACATCGATGGACGCTTTGCCTGGCTGCCCGACTACCCGCCGCAAACCCGCGCCGATTTCCAGCCATGGCTGGACAAGGTCGAGGCGAGCGAGGACCCGCTGTTCTTCACCGTCATCGACAAGGCCAGCGGCAAGGTCGCCGGGCGACAGACGCTGATGCGCATCGATCCCACCTATGGCGTCATCGAGATCGGCAACATCTATTGGGGGCCGCTGATCTCGCGCAAGCCGGCAGCGACCGAGGCGCAGTTCCTGTTCATGAAGTATATTTTCGACGGGCTCGGCTATCGCCGCTACGAGTGGAAATGCAACAACCGCAACGAGCCGTCAAAGCGCGCGGCGGAACGGTTCGGCTTCAAGTTCGAGGGCATTTTCCGCCAGCATCTTGTGGTCAAGGGTGAAAACCGCGATACCGCATGGTACTCGATCATCGACAAGCAATGGCCGGCGCTGCGCAAAGCCTATGAGGCATGGCTCGATCCCGCCAATTTCGATGGCGAAGGCCGGCAGAAGCGGCGGCTCGAGGATTTCCGCGCCGAGTTCGGCGCGTAACAGGAGTTTTTTCCGATGGCGCACAGCCATGATCATGGTTCGCTTGCTGGGCATGGCGCCAGCCACCTGCATGGCTCGACCGACAAGAAGCGTGTGCTGATCGCAGCCTGCCTGACCGCCGGCTTCATGGTGGCCGAAGTGCTTGGCGGCCTTTTGACGGGATCACTGGCGCTGCTGGCCGACGCCGGCCACATGCTCGCCGACTCGATCGCGCTTGGCCTTGCCTGGTACGCCTTCCATCTTGGCGGACGGCCGGCGACAGTGCGCCTGACCTATGGTTTCGGCCGGGTCAAGACGCTGGTCGCCTACACCAACGGCATCGCCATCTTCGCCATTGCTTTGTGGATCGTCTACGAAGCCTGGGGCCGGCTGATGACGCCGGCGCCGGTGCTGGGCGGGCCGATGCTGGTGGTGGCGATCGCCGGCCTTCTGGTAAACTTCGCCTCGTTCTTCGTGCTGCATGGCGGCGACCACGACAGCCTCAACATGCGCGGCGCCATCCTGCATGTGCTGGGCGACCTGCTCGGTTCGGCGGCGGCGATCGTGGCGGCGCTGGTCATCCTGGCCACCGGCTGGACGCCGATCGACCCGATTCTGTCGGTGCTGGTCTCGGTGTTGATCCTGTCCACCGCATGGTCGCTGATGCGCGAAGCCGCCCACGTCCTTCTCGAAGGCGTACCGGCAAGCCTCGACCGCGACATCATCGCCAAGGACATTGCCGGCACCGTCAAGGGCGTGCGCGAAGTGCACCATATGCATGTCTGGTCGCTGGACGGCTCCAGCAACATGGCGACGCTGCATGCCTGCCTCAACGATGGCGTCGATCCGCACCAGGCGGTCAGCGCCATCAAGAAGCGGCTCGCCGCCGAACACGGCATCAGCCACGCGACGGTCGAACCGGAATTCGGCCAGTGCGCCGACAGCCATGACGAGCACGATCATGACCACGACCATGGTGCGCCACCGCATCACGGCCATTATCACTGACAGGGAATTTCATGGCATTGGCATCCGAGTTGACGAGTTCCCGCTGTGGCGGGACGGCATGATGGATCGCGACACGCGAAACGCGCTGATTGCCGCAGCCTGGATCATGCTGCTGTTCGGCATCGCGGCGTTCTATCTGCCGACGGTGATGCTGGCTGTCGGCAATATCTCGACCGTACTTGCCGGCATCGTCGGCATCGCCTTCGTGCTGGCATTCTTTCTGGTGTTCTGGTTGCGGGGTCGCAGCCAGAACAAGGGCAAATAAGAGGCTTTGAAATGCGCATCCTGATTACTGGCGCCGCCGGCATGGTCGGCCGCAAACTTGTCGACCGGCTGGCCAAGGACGGCACGCTCAACGGCCGCAAGATCACCGGGCTCGACCTGCACGACATCGTGCCGCCGCAGGCGCCGGCGATGGACGGCGTCAGCATCGCCACGCATACCGGCGACCTTGCCGACGCCGGTGCTGCCGAGAGCCTGGTGGCGTCACGCCCCGACGTCATGTTCCATCTCGCCGGCATCGTGTCGGGTGAGGCGGAAGCCAATTTCGATCTCGGCTACCGCGTCAATCTCGACGGCACACGGGCTCTGTTCGATGCGGTCCGGCTGGCGGGCTTTTCGCCGCGCCTCGTCTTCACCTCGTCGATCGCGGTGTTTGGCGCGCCGTTCCCCGATGTGATCCCGGACGACTTTCATCCGACGCCGCTGACCTCCTACGGCACCCAGAAGCAGATGAGCGAGGCGCTGCTGGCCGACTATTCCAGGCGCGGCGTCTTCGACGGCATCGGCATAAGGCTGCCGACCATCTGCGTGCGGCCCGGCAAGCCGAACAAGGCGGCGTCAGGTTTCTTCTCCGGCATCATCCGCGAGCCGCTGAGCGGCCACGAGGCGATCCTGCCGGTGCCGCGCTCGGTGCTGCACACCCATGCCAGCCCGCGTTCGGCGGTGAACTTCCTGATCCATGCCGCCGGGCTCGACGGTGCCGCTGTCGGGCCGCGCCGCAACCTCACAATGCCCGGCGTTGCCGTCACCGTCGGCGAGCAGATCGAGGCGCTGGAGCGCATTGCAGGCGCCGACGTCGTGAAGCTGATCCGCGAACAGCCGGATGAGACCATCTGGGCGATCGTCAAGGGTTGGCCGACGCGCTTCGAGGCGCGCCGTGCAAGGGACCTCGGCTTCAGCGCCGAAAACAGTTTCGATGAAATCATCCGCGCTCATATCGAGGATGAGTTGGGCGGAAAGATCGCGGGTCAGGCCTGACCCGCCGAGGTCATACAGTTCCGGACAGGCTCGCCGACAACAGCAACAGCCCGAACAGGAAGACGAACGCGGCGCCGCCGATTTCGACGAATGTGTGGATACGGTTGCCCATGCGGCCATCGCCGGCGAAATAGACCGCCCAGTTCTTGGCTGTCGCAGCGATCGTCGCCAACGCCGAGACTGTGATGGCGGTGCCGATAGACATCGCCAGCACCGACAGCAGGCCGCCGAGCCACAGGCCGTTGAGCAGCGCGAAGCTGAGCACAATCAGCGCGCCGGAGCAGGGGCGGATGCCGACGGCGGCTACAGCCGACCAGGCCGTGCGCCAGTCGAAGCGGTCGCCCGACAGCAGCGCCGGATCAGGCGCATGCGAATGGCCGCACGTGTCGCAGACCTCGCCGGCCGGTTGATCGTGAGCGGCGTGATTGTGATGAGCGTGGTCGTGATGGGAATGATCGTGCGTGTCGTGGTCGTGCGCGGCGTGATCGTGATGATCATGCGAATGGTCGTGATGCACATGCAAGGCATGCGCCTGCGCCGCGTGGCTGTGACCGGCATGCGAATGGCCGCCATGGCCGGCGTGGGCTGCCGACAGGCTGTAGGCGGGCGCCCTGCCGAACCAGCGCTGGACCGTGGGCCCAAGCTTGCGCCACAGCAGCCAGGCGCCGAACAAAGTGACGAAGACATAGCTCATGATCTCCATGAACCAGGCTGCGTCGGTCATCGAGATGGCGGTGCCGCGCAGGACGAAATAGGCAAGCAGCATCACCAGGATCGCGGTCAGGCCCTGCAGCAGCGCCGAGACGAAGGACAGCAGGATACCGCGCCTGAGCGCCACTTCATTGGCCACCATGTAGGACGAGATCACCGCCTTGCCGTGGCCGGGGCCGGCGGCGTGGAAAATGCCATAGGCGAAGGACAGGCCGATCAGCAGCCACATCTTGCTGCCGTCCTCGCGCATTGCTTTCATCGCCGTGGCCAATGCGCGGTAGAATTCCTGCTGGCGCAGATTGATCCACATCAGGATGTGGGCGAACGGGCCGGTGGTGGGCGCCATGCCGTCATTGACACCGATGCCGAGTGAGCTCTGGGCATGGGCCTGCCCGAGAAAGTGCGTCATCAGCAGGGCAGCGGCCACGAGGCCGAATGCCAAACGCAGGGACGGTTTCATCACCGGATCTATCCTTCTGGCGGGCAATTCAGTTCGAGCTTGGTGGCGAAGATCTTGCTCATGTCGGTGCCTGTCGGGTCGTTGAAGAACGCGTCCGTCAGGGTCTTCTGGTTTTCCTTGATCGCCTCGTCTGGATCAGGCCGGATGACGCTCTTGGTGCAGCTCGAGGGCAGGCCTTCCACCGTGATGTTGCTATCCTCGGTGAAGTCGATCGCTGTGTAGAAGGTTGGATCGTAGACGCCGAAATCGATCTTGCCGGCGAGCTTGATCGGCACCTTGGGTTCGGATTCGAACAGGATGATCAGCTGGTCGTTTTCGAAATTGGCCATAAGATGCGGTGGCGGCGTCATCGGCACGTCCTTGCCGTCGACGGTGACGAGCTGGAAATAATTGAACTCGGCCAGCGAGGCATGAACGGTGTCGGCGACATCCTTCAGCTCCTTGTCGTCAAGCTTCAGGTCGGAGTTCTTGTCGAACTCCATCATCACCGTACTCGAAAACAGATCATCGAAACGCCAGAGGTGACGCAGCGCTTTCACACTTTGGTGATCCGGAGAGAGGATCACGTCGAGGCGGGCCTCGGCGAAGACATGAGGATGCGCGCCAGCCGCTCCGACGGAGGCAAAAGTCGTCGCCAGGGCCGAAGCCAGCATGATTGCGTGCCGTTTCAGATGCATTCTCGGTCGCTGTTCCATCGGCCTCGGAGAGATTTCGAGAGGTTACCAGAAACGGGGCGAAATTGGGACCGCGGCACGGCAGGACCGGCTCAAGCGCTCTCGCGGTTCTTGAACCATTGCACCAGGAAATCGACGAAGACACGGACCTTGGCCGGCAGATAGCGACGGTGCGGGTAGACGGCGAAAATGCCGCTGCCCGACTGGATGCGGTCGTCGAGCAACGACACCAGAAGCCCGGATGCGAGGTCGGGCGCGGCGATGAAATCCGGCAGGATGGTGAAGCCCAGACCGGACACGGCGGCGGCTCGCGCGGCCATCGGGCTGTTGACCTCGATGGGACCCGATACGTTGACACTGACTGACTCCTCGCCATCGCCCCTGAAGCGCCAGTTGGCGAGCGAGCGGCCATTGGTGTCGACGATGCAGGGCAAGTTGGCGAGATCCTGCGGGCGCGTCGGCTTGCCGTGCTTGGCGATCAGCTCCGGCGAGGCGCAAAGCTTGATCGAAAACGGCCCCAGGCGGCGGGCGATCAGCGATGAGTTCTCCAGGCGCGAGATGCGCACGGCAAGATCGAAACCTTCCTCGACCAGATCGACAAAACGGTCGTCGAGATGGATGTCGAGCACGATGTCGGGATGCTGTTTGGCGAAGTCGATGAGCGACTGGCCTATCGGCGCGTCGGCGAAGGTGCGCGCCGCGGAGAGCTTGATCCTGCCGCGCACGTCGCCGGAGGATTCGCGCACGGCGTCGGCTAGGCTGTCGACCTCGCGCACGATTTCCGAAGCGCGGCTGTAATAGGTATGGCCGGCCTCAGTCAACGAGAACTGCCGCGTGGTGCGGTTGAGCAGCAGCGCGCCGAGTTCGTCCTCGAGTTCGCGCACATATTTCGACAGCAGCGCCTTGGAGCGACCGATCTTGCGCGCGGCCGCCGAAAAGCCTTCGGCCTCGACGACGTCGATGAAGGCGCGCATGCGGGTCAGTGTATCCATCATCAGGCCTTTCGTGCCGCATCGAGAATTCGCCGGCCGAGCCGTATCAGGGCAATGTCGCTGCCGGGAGGGCCGAGCAGCGAGAGGCCGAAAGGGGCACCGTCGACCGAGCCCAGCGGCAGGGTGATTTGCGGAAAGCCTGAAAGACCCGAAAGGCACAAAAGATGCAAGGCCCTTTCGCGGTAGGCCTGGAGCTGCTGCGGCTCGCGTTTGACCAGAGGTGCGGGGCCTGGAACGGTGGGCAGGACAAGAAACCCGTCTTGGCCGAGCAAGGCAGCCAGCTCGGAGCGGAAGGTCAGGCGGCGCACCGCCTCGGCCCGCGCGGTCTTTTCGTCGATTGTCCTGCCAAAACCAAAGCGCTCCTCGACGCCCGGCCCGAGATTGCGCTCGCCCGAAATGATCCAGGCGCCATGTTGCTGCCAGGCCTCGGCGGCCTGGAGGCGGCGAAAGCACCAGTAGAGCTCGTCGGGGAAGGAGGCGAAGCTGTACTCTACCGGCGCCGGCTCACCGACAAGACTGGCGGCCAGCGCTCTCATCCTGGCATATTCGGCTGCCTCGGCCGGGCCGGCGACGAAGGCGTCCAGCCAGCGGATCGACAGCGGCCGGTTGAGCGGATGCTGATGCGGGTCGCGGCCAAGCAACAGCTTGCCGATCGTCTCATAGGTTTCGATGTCGTCGGCGAACCAGCCGAACGTATCGAAGCTCGGCGCCAGCTTCATCGTGCCTTCGAGCGAGATGCGGCCATGCGTGGTGCGCAGCCCGATCAATCCGCAAAAGCTCGCCGGGGCGCGGATCGAGCCGCCGGTGTCCGAGCCGGTGGCGATGTCGGCGAGCTTGCCGGCCACCGCCGCGGCCGATCCGGAGGACGAGCCGCCGGTGACGCGGTCGGGGGCAGCCGGGTTCACCGGAAACGGAAAATGCGCGTTCTGGCCCATCAGCGAGAAGGCGAACTCGTCGGTCTGCGTCTTGCCGATGAAGCGCGCGCCGGCATCGAGAATCACCTGTACGGCCGGTGCGGTGCTCGACGCGGCGTGGGACTCGGCGAACTTCACCGGATTGCCGCAACCGGTGCGATAGCCGGCGACGTCGTAAATGTCCTTTACCGCCAGTTTGAGCCCCGCCAGCGGCCCCAGTTCCGCATTGGCGACCGGCATGCGGCGCAGGTCGAGAAAGGCGTTGAGCGGGCCGTGTGTGCCTGGCATCGTTCGATATCCGTATACAGTAGGCCAGCATTGTTCGATGCCGGAAATTTTACAACCTGGGATACGATTTTTATTGATTGTGAAATCTTTCGATCTTATATCGCGCTTGCCCAAAGTCGCACGTGCCTGTGGGTGTCCGCCGATCCTCGAATGGTGAGGGAAATCGGTAAGGTAACTGGAGCTAACCCCTCCAGTCGGTCTAGCGGCCAACCGCCAGCCCGAGGACACCTTGAAGCAACGACGGTGCGGGCCTTTCTGGTGTTCTGCCGGTCGTCCAAAGACCGGGGTTACTGAAGAGGCACACCTTCATTGCCGGCAGTGCGGACGGGTCTCCCATCCAAGCCAAGGCAGACAAAGCGAACCGAGGCCGGGCAAGGCCAAGGTTCACCGCCGCGAGACGGCGTTTCATGGTTCCGGGGTCTCCACCGGCTGGTTCCATGGATTTCCGTCCCGCCTTTGTTTGACCGCGTGTTCGCGAGGCCGAAAGCCCGCGTCCCGCAGCCTTATTGCGCGCCGCAAGGCGTTAATGGAGAGACCCCGATGGCCACCCAGCGCATCCTCGACTTCCTCGCCACCCGACGTCCGTCCGGCCCCTGCCTCGTCGTCGACCTCGATGTCGTGCGCGACAATTTCCGTGCCTTCGAGAAGGCGCTGCCCGATTCCAGGATCTACTATGCGGTGAAAGCAAACCCTGCGCCGGAGATCCTGCGCCTGCTTGCTGCGATGGGCTCGTCCTTCGACACCGCTTCCGTTGCCGAGGTCGAGATGGCGATGGACGCCGGTGCGCCGGCGGACCGCATCTCCTTCGGCAACACCATCAAGAAGGAGCGTGACATTGCACGCGCCTACCAGCTCGGCATTCGGCTGTTTGCCGTCGACTGCGTCGAGGAGGTCGACAAGATCGCCCGCGTCGCTCCCGGCGCGCGCGTGTTCTGCCGCGTTTTGACCGACGGCGAAGGCGCCGAGTGGCCGCTGTCGCGCAAGTTCGGCTGCGTGCCGGCGATGGCCGTCGACGTGCTGCGCCATGCCAGGACGCTCGGCCTCGACGCCTATGGCGTGTCGTTCCATGTCGGCTCGCAGCAGACCGACCTGACGGCGTGGGACCGTGCGCTGGCCGACGCCAAGAAGGTGTTCGCCACGCTCGCCGACGAAGGCATCGTCCTCAAGATGGTCAATATGGGCGGCGGTTTCCCGACGCGCTATCTGCGTGACGTGCCGGCGGCCCAGGCCTATGGCCAGGCCATCTTCTCGGCGCTGCGCAAGCATTTCGGCAATGCGATCCCTGAGACCATCATCGAGCCGGGCCGCGGCATGGTCGGCAATGCCGGCGTCATCAAGTCGGAAGTCGTGCTGATCTCCAAGAAGGCCGAAAACGACAATGTGCGCTGGGTGTTCCTCGACATCGGCAAGTTCGGCGGTCTGGCCGAGACGATGGACGAGGCGATCCGCTATCCGATCGTCACCCGCCATGACGGCTCGGAGACAGCACCTTGCGTGCTCGCCGGCCCGACCTGCGATTCGGCCGACGTGATGTACGAGAAGACGCCGTATCCGCTGCCTCTGTCGCTGACCATCGGCGACGATGTGCTGATCGAAGGCACCGGCGCCTACACGACCACCTACTCGGCGGTCGCCTTCAACGGCTTCGAGCCTCTCCGATCCTACGTGATCTGACGGCTTCGGCCTTCAGATCACCTCAGGCGGACGTTTGCGTCCGCTCGGGTTCGCCTGTGGAACAAGCTCCGCTCGTGAAGGATCGCGGAAATGGACATTGTAAATTACATTGATGGTGCCGTGGGAATCTCCCCCCTTGAGGGGGAGATGGCAGGCAGGCCAGAGGGGGTCGTCTCGCGTGAAGCGCCGGCATCCCTCGTCCACGACGCGGTGTCGCGTCAGGTCGTGCCGACCCCCTCTGTCGCCTTCGGCGACATCTCCCCCTCGAGGGGGGAGAGTGCCCGCGCCATTCCCATCGTCGCCGAAACTGCGGCAGACATTGCATCGCGTGAAGCGTTGCTCGATCGCGCCATGGGGCCGATGCGGCGCAAGAAATCGTCGGAGAAGCTGCGGCGCGGCCGCCGGCCTTCCGAAGGCCTCGCTTTTGTCGTGCGGGATGCCGCCGGCGCGGTTGCCGGCACGGTGCGGCTGTGGGACGTGCGTCTTGGCGAGGGCGGCCCGGGAGCACTTCTGCTCGGACCGCTCGCCGTCGATCCTGCGCTGAAGAACGCCGGCATCGGCTCGGCGCTGATGCACCATGCTTTGGCCGAGGCCGCGCGTCTCGGCCATGCCGCGGTGCTGCTGGTCGGCGATGCGCCTTACTATGGCCGCTTCGGCTTCTCGGCGGAGAAGACCGGCGCGCTTGCCATGCCTGGTCCGTACGAGCGGCACCGCCTGCTGGCGCTGGAACTGATCGATGGTGCGCTCGACGGCGCGCGTGGCACGCTGAGGGCTGCAGGTCGCAAGCTCAAGGCGCAGAGGCTGTCGCTGGCCGCCTGATTGGTCAAAAACAAACGCCGCCGGTCCTTTGCATTTCAGCGAGGGCGGCGTTTTGTTTTTGCGAAGGGCTCAGCCGATCAGTTGGCTGAGCGCCATGGCGACCGACATATCGCCTTCGACCTTTATCTTGCCGGACATGAACGCCATGGTCGGGTTGAGGTCGCCGGCGATCAGCGAATCGAGATCGTCGAGCGACAGCTTGATGGTGCAGTCGGTCGGCGCATCGGTGGTCGAGACGGTCGCGCCGTCGATGACGATGACGCCGTTGCTGCCGGTATCGAACTTCACGGAATGTTCGAACCCGGCGCTCGCCACGCGCGACCTCATCTTCTCGGCAATGTCCTGAACGCTCATGACTGTTCTCCTGGTCTCGTTGCGTTTTGCCGCGCTTCAGTGACCGGCGTCCGCCGAGTCGCTGTCTCGCGCGTGCCGCGATCCTGGTCGCTTGGCGCATATAGCTTCGAGTTGACGTAAACGTCAACGCGCGATGCGTCATCTCGTTTCAGTCGGAAGGAATGCGGCAGAGAACATTCGCCCTGCGACGAAGGTTAGTGTTCAGCAGCGGGCTTCGCCGCCTCGGCCTGGGCCGATTCCGCCGGGGCCGGTTCGGTCGGCGTGGCCGGATCCTTGCGGCGGCGCATGGCGTTGTCGCGGATTTCGTCCTTGGTCAGGAAGTTGACCTGGTCGATCAGCACTTCATGCACCAGGTCGGCGCCGACGCGGGCGTTGACGGTGTCGCGTATGGCCTTGCGGAAGGCATCGAGATCGATGGTTTCCTTCTTGGTGAAGTCGATCTGAGGATTGGAGTAGAGATAGGAATAGACCTGATCGGTCATCAGCGCTTCGGCCGGAATCGACATCTTCTTTATCTCGGCCGGCTCGACCGTGTAGACGAGCTTGGTGAGGAAATAGCCGTCGATCTTGGAATCGCGGATCAGCGGCACCGAGATGATGTCGGTCTTGACGTAGTCGAGGCCACCCAGCATCGGTTTCGGCGTCTCGCCGACGCCGCGCTCACCGGCCGCCTGGAACGAATAGAACACCGCGCCAAGCGTGGCGGCGCAGATCCAGATCGCGGCAGCGATGAATTTGATCACCGGTTGTTCCCGCCTGTTGCCGAGATCATCAGCTCGCCCAACCGAATTCGCCGGCCGAATAGGTGCCGTCGGCTTCGGCGCGCTGAATGGCGTTCTTCAACAGCGTGGCGACTTCGTTGACCGCGTTGAGGTGGGCGAGGATTGCAGCCTCGTTTTTCGCGAGCTTCTGGCGCAGCCGCGCCAGACTGTCGCGATGCTGTTCCAGGAATTCGATCTCGTTGGCGCCCTTCATGGCGCGGGTCAGCTCATAGAGGTAGCGGCTCTTGCGGGCGTTGGAGGCCTTGAGGTCATAGCTGGTGTCGTTCTTCAAACCGGCCGTCTCTTCCTCGACCGCTTCCTCGATGCGGCCGATGATGGCGGCAAGGTTGCCCGGCCGTGCAAACGGGATCGGCGCTTCGGACGTACGCGCCGGCAGGTTGGAAGAGTATTTTGAAAAATCGGCCATTGAAAATCCTGGTCTAGATCTTGATTTCGGTTTTGATGGTCGTCTCGTCGCCGGTCATCGACCGTGCGGCCTTGCGCTGCAATTCCTCGACCAGCGAGGTGGACAGCCGGGTCTGCTGGTCGATCTCGGTCTTGTGCGGCCCGGTTGACACCGGGCCGATCGGCACGGTGCGCTTGCCGTCCTTGTAGTGGTCGGCGAGCAGCGATTTGGCGATGCCGATCCCGCCGCGCTCGGCCATGACGTCGGCGACACGCTCGGCAAGCTGCGATTTCCACATGTCGCCGGCCAGCCCCTTGCCGTAGACGCCCTCGGTGTCCTTGGGCAGCATGTTCTGGATGAAGGTCTGCAAGACCATCGCCTCGAACTTCTTGAACTTGCTGGCGGGATCGGCATTTGCGGCGGCCTTGTCGGCGGTAGCGCGCGACAGGATCGAGCCGGCATCGACCGAAGCAGCCATGTCGACAGAAAAATTACCGCCAACGCCGTTGGCCCGCTTGGCCAGCGCGGCACGGGCAGCCTCGATATCCGCCGGGTCGACGGCTCGGGCAACATCGAGAACGATGTCACTGGGTGGAGAAATCGCCAAGAAAGTCCGCCTCTTTGCCGGGTTTCCTGAGCGACCATGCCGCAACAAGCTTGTGGCAGGCTTGCCGGCTCGAAATCCTTCGCCGGATGCTAGGCCATTGCTATCAGCAGCGGCAACTCCGGCTGGGTCGATGCGATCTGGTCGTTTGCGGTGGGCGCTGCCGGCGTCGCCATGGTCAGATCGTAGGTGGCGTAGGCGCAGAGGCCGAACACGGCGCCGTACACCCAACACAGCCCGCCGCACGGAACGAAACCGAACGCCGTCCGCAGGTGACCCGGCTCTAACTTCCGATTATTCCTGCCCTCGCCTCTGCGCGATCAGATCGAGCCGGTCGCGGTCGGAGCGTTCGCGTTCGTCCTGTCGGCGCACGTCCTTGTAGGCACGTTCGACCATGTTGGTGCGCGCCGTCGCAGTGGCGATGAGCGTGATCTCCTGCCTGGCGCTTTCCAGGCTCGCTTCCTGCCGGACCAGCGCATTGGCGATGCGGCGATGGTAGAGGTCAGGGAACAGCACCGCCATCGACTGGTCGGCGTCGAAATGCTGGACAAGTTCCCTGGCCTCGGTTTCGGCGGTTGCCGCTGCCGCCAGGAAGGCCGCATGGCGCGTCTCGTGCAGGGCCTTCAGCTGCTCCTGCACCTTGACCAGTTTCTTCAGCCGTTCCTTGCGCGTGCTCATCTCACCTCGCCAGCGTCAGATCGACAAAGCCGTCGACGAACAGCGACAGCATGGTGCCGATGGCGAAGTAGAAGATGATCATGCCGCCGGCGATGACGAAAGGCAGTGAGATGAAGTAGACCGGAATCTGCGGCGTCAGCTTGTTGACGAAGCCGATCGTCAAATTGACCAGGATGGCATAGGCGATGAACGGGCTGCCGAGCCGGATGACCAGGAAGAAGGCGTCCGACACCGTGTCGGTGAGATCGACCAGGGCGGCCTGCGGATTGAAGAAGACGTTGACCGGCGCCACCGTGTAGGAGGCGACCAGAGCGCGGATGATCTCGTGGTCGAAATCGAAGACGAAGAGCAGCAGCAACGCTGAAAACGAGATGATGGCGGCGAGGGCCGCCTGCGGCTCTGGCTCCTCGATGGCGGGGCCGCCGGTGCCGCCATAGCCGATCAGCATGGCGATGGCCGAACCCATGAAGCGCAGCGCCTCCATGTAGAGCCTCGTCATCGCGCCGATCAGCCCGCCGACCAAAAGTTCGGAGATGATCATCGGCGCCAGCACCTGCGGACGCGCATCGACGAAGGGAAAGATCTTGTCCCACAGGAAGGCGAGCAGGCCACCGGTGGCGGCGATCGACACGAACAGCCGGACCTGGACCGGCACGCGGGCGCTGGACAGGCCCGGCATCAGCATGAAGCAGGCGCCGATGCGACAGAAGGCGAGGAAGGCGGCGATGACGACGCCTTGCGACAGTATGTTCACGAGATCGTCCCGAGCACCTTGATCTCGACGCCCTTGGCGATTTCGACATGGGAGAGAACGGGAAGCGTCGTGAACAGGCGCTCGATGATCATGCGCACATAGGGGCGAGCATCGGGCGCGGTGACGAGGACAAAACGCTCGCCGGCCTCGAGATGCTTGCGGATCGCCTTGGTCGCGTCCTGGCCGAATTCCTCCAGCTGGCGCGGGTCGATGTCGAATTCGCGCACCTCGCCCTTGGCGTCGCGCTTGAGGCTCTGGTGGAAGGCGAGGTCCCAGCGGTTGCCGAGGCGCAGCACCTTGAGCATGCCGCCCTCGGAGAGATCGCCGCAGATCTGCTGGGCCATGCGGATGCGGACATGCTCGACGATCTGCTCGGTGCGGCGCACATGCGGCGCGATCTCGGCGATAGCCTCGATGATCAAATGCAGGTTGCGGATCGATACGCGTTCGGCCAGCAGCAATTTCAGCACCGCCTGCAGGCCGGGATAGGAGATGTGCGAGGTGCAGATCTCGTCGGCGAGCTTGCGGTATTCCGGATCCTGGCGCTCGAGCAGCGCCTTCATGTCCTTGTAGGACAGAAGCTGCGGCAGGTTGTTGCGGATCACCTCGGACAAATGGGTGAGCAGCACCGACATGTTGTCGGCAAAGGTATAGTTCTCGCGCTTCAGATCCTCGGCGAAGGTTTCGAGCACCGAGAAGGCGCGCATGCCGAAGGCCGGCTCGCGGATTTCCTCGCCGGGAACGTCGGGCAAATCCCGGTTGCCGAGCAGCACCATGATCTCGCCGACGCGCATCTGGTATTCGGCGACGACGGTGCCGTGGACCTTGATCTGATAGCTTTTCGGCGGGATGCCGAAATCGTCAGCGACGCGCACTTCCGGCACGACGAAGCCATATTGCGTGGCAAATTTCTTGCGCATCTTGGCCATGCGGAACACCAGTTCCTGATGCGACACCAGCAGCCGCGTCGACAGCTGTTTGCCAATCAGAAGCTCGATCTCGGCGGTGGTCAGCGAAGCCTTGACCGAGTTCTTCTCTTCCTCGACCTTGTTCGCCTTCTCCAGATCCTTGATCGCTTCGGCGGCGGCAGCCTCTCGGTTGGCGCGCATCGGGATGACGTAGCCAAGGCCGGCCATGCCGGCGGCCAGCGTGAAGAACGGGAAGAACGGCAGGCCGGGCATCAGGCCGAGCAGGACGAGCAGCGAGGCCGCGACATAGAGCGCGCGCGGATGCGCACCGAGCTGGCCGAACACCGCCTGGTTGGTCGAGCCGCGCGTGCCGCCCTTGGACACAAGCAGGCCGGCGGCGAGCGAAACGATAAGCGCCGGGATCTGGGTGACGAGGCCGTCGCCGACCGACAGTTTGATGAAGACATCGGCGGCTTCGCCCATGCCCATGCCGTGCCTGATGTAACCGATGGCGATGCCGCCGACGATGTTGATGGCGGTGATGATAAGGCCGGCAATGGCGTCGCCGCGGACGAATTTCGAGGCGCCGTCCATCGAGCCGAAGAAGGAGGATTCCTCTTCTAGCTCGCGGCGGCGCAGTTGCGCTGTCTTGTCGTCGATCATGCCGGCGGACAGGTCGGCGTCGATCGACATCTGCTTGCCGGGGATGGCGTCGAGGGTGAAGCGGGCGCCGACTTCGGCAATACGGGTGGCGCCTTTGGTGATGACGATGAAGTTGACCACAATCAGGATCATGAAGACGATCAGGCCGATGACGAAATCGCTGGCCATCACAAGTTTGGAGAAGCCGGCGATGACATAGCCGGCGGCGTGCGTGCCCTCATTGCCGTGCGACAGGATCATGCGCGTGGTGGCGATGTTGAGCGATAGCCGTAGCATGGTGGCGATCAGCAGCACGGTCGGGAAGGACGAGAAATCGAGCGGCCGCTGGATCCACAGCGCCACCATCAGGATCAGCACCGACAGTGCGATCGAGAAGGCGAGGCCGATGTCGATGAGGAAGGCCGGGATCGGCAGGAACAGCACGGCCAGGATGATGACGATGCCGATGGCGAAGAAGACATCGCGGCCGTTCTTGGCCACTGTTCCTGTCGCTAAGCTTTCGCTGACGGCCATATCGTCCCCAATCACAAGCCTGCCGAGCACGCGACAGCCCTTCGAGCCTAACCGGTCAAGCTTGCGCGAGGGTGGGAGGACTGGTTACTTGCCAGGACGACAGAGGCCTTGAGGAGAGAGATCATGCTGGTGATCATCGGCACCATTCGCCTGCCTGCGCAACGGCTCGACGAGGCAAGGCCGGCCATGCGGCGCATGATACTGGGCAGCCGTGCGGAGCCCGGCTGCATCGAATACTCCTACGCGCAGGACGTGCTCGACGCCGGGCTCATCCATGTAACCGAGGTGTGGAGCGACAGGGCCGCGCTCGACGCGCATTTCCGCTCGCCTCACATCGCCGATTGGCGGGCGAGCTGGGCATCGCTCGGCATAGGCGAGCGCAACCTCATGCTCTATGAGGCCGGCGAGCCGAAGCCGATCTGAGGACCGGGCACAGTCAAGAAGGCGTGGGCCCAAGAAAGTCTAGCAGGCGTTGACCTGTCTGCAGGACCATCCGCCGCCATCGGTATCGTGGCAGTCTTCATAGCTGCCGTAGCAGGTGTTCGTCGAATTGCGATACCAAGGGTAGCCGCCAGGACAGCAAACATCTTGTTGTGCAGTCTGGATAAATTCCTTTGCCGGCCGGCTTTGGTTTTCCGGATTGCCTCCCGCCAAAAGAGACATCGGGTGCGACACAACAGACCCAAACGGCATATCCATGCTTGAATTGCTCACCGCAGACGAGCTCAAAAAAATCATGCCAACAGCTAATGAAAAAAGTCCCCGCGCACTCATCTTCTCCTCCTTGAGGGACGGGCAAAAATAACACAGCTGCGTCGATTGCGTAAGCGACCGCTCATATACCTCGACACGCTCGCGGGGAATTGAAGCGGGGCGGGAAGCCTGACTGCGCCTCAGCGCCAGAATGGCGCCGCAAGCAGCCGGCATTATGTCGGCGTGCTGATCGTCGCCGAACTGCACAGCGATCCGTCCGATGGTGAGACGCCGGTGCTGGCGCCGGCCAAATTCCGGCATGCGGTGCTGGTGCCGACCATGAACGTCCAGTCCACCGGCGAAACCATCCAGCGCGCCGTCGCCGAGGAACTGGCGGTGGTCGAGAATTTCGACAACCGGGCCGTTGTCGGGCTTTTGACCGAGGGCCATCTGATACGGCGCTACGCCGAGGAACTCGACAAGGCGCGGCGCGACCTGTCGGGCGAAGACTAGGCCTCGGCCCGCATCTTAAATGTCCCTACTCGGCGCTTGCCACGTCGACGGCAGCGATGCCAAGCTGCTGGCGGACGACGCAAGCGCCGACACCACACTCACCTGATTCCATCTGGCCTGATCCCATCTGGCCTGATCCCATCTGGCCTGATCCCATCTGAAAGTCATTCCATGCAAGCCAAGCGCAATGGCGACAAATCGTTCTGGTATGCGGATCTGGGGGCGGTTCCCGTTCCGCGCCCGCCCTTGCCTGGAAACATCGAGGCCGATGTCGCCATTGTCGGCGCCGGCTATACCGGCCTGTGGACCGCCTACTATCTGAAAAAGGCGAAGCCATCGCTGCGCGTCGTGATCGTCGAGCGCGAATTTGCCGGCTTCGGCGCTTCGGGGCGCAATGGCGGCTGGCTGTCGGGCGGCTTCAGCTGGTCGCGCGAAAAATATGTCAAGACATCGAGCCGGCAAGGCGTGATGGCGATGCAGGCTGCGATGGCAGGCTGCGTCGACGAAGTGATCCGGGTCGCGACCGAGGAAGGCATCGACGCCGACATTCGCCGCGTCGACAATCTGACGGTGGCCACCAACGCAGCGCAGTTGGAGCGTGTGCGCGAAGAATGCGAGACGATCCGTTCCTGGGATGTCGACCCGAACCGCGTCGAGATGCTGGACGCCGCCTCAACGCGCACGCGCATCAACATCCGTAACGTCATGGGCGGCTTCGTCGTGCATGGCCAGGCGCGGGTGCAGCCGGCCAAGCTGGTGCGTGGGCTTGCCGATGCCGCCGAGCGGCTGGGCGTGCCGATCTATGAGAAGACGACGGTGACAAGCATCGCCAAGGGCAGCGTGACGACAGACCGCGGTACGGTGCAGGCGGAGACGATCATCCGCGCGACCGAGGGTTTTACATCAGGCATCCCCGGCGAGGAGCGGACCTGGCTGGCGCTCAACAGCGCGCAGATCGTGACCGAGCCGCTGCCGCCCGACCTGTGGCGCGACATCGGTTGGGAAGGGCACGAACTGCTCGGCAATGCGGCGCATGCCTATTGCTATGCCCAGCGCACGCGTGAGGGACGCATCACGATGGGCGGACGCGGCGTGCCTTATCGCTACGGCTCGCGCACCGACGTCAACGGCCAGACGCAGCAGGCCACGATCGACCAGCTGCACA
The DNA here is from genome assembly GCF_030323245.1 of Mesorhizobium sp. C372A. NCBI lineage: Bacteria > Pseudomonadati > Pseudomonadota > Alphaproteobacteria > Hyphomicrobiales > Phyllobacteriaceae > Mesorhizobium > Mesorhizobium sp. C372A. The sequence continues at coordinate 2,881,276 of NZ_CP100475.1, forward strand.
CGATCCTGACGACGCTCTTGCCGCAGACCAAGGGATGCCGCATCGATCACGCCTGGTGCGGCGTGCTCGGCGTGCCGCGCGACTGGTGCACCACGGTCGGCCTCGACCCCGCGACCCGCATGGGCTGGGCCGGCGGCTATGTCGGCCTCGGCGTGTCCAGCTCCAACCTTTCGGGGCGCACGCTGGCTGACCTTGTTCTCGGGGCAAACACCGAGCTGACGAAGCTGCCCTGGGTCAACCGCAAGGTCAGGCCATGGGAACCGGAGCCCTTCCGCTGGCTGGGCGTGCATTCGATGTACCAGCTTTATCGCATTGCCGATGGCCGCGAGGCGGCAGGGCTTGCGCACACCTCGAAGCTGGCCGCGTTGGCCGACAGCATCACCGGCCACTAAAGCCATTTGTTCTCACGCAATTCCGGGGCAGACCGCTTTCCTGGAATTGCTCTTATCCATGGAGCTAGACTTGATCGATCTTTCGACCTTCCGCGATCTCGCCAAGGCCGAGATCGGCGCGTTCTCTCCTAAGCCAACCTCGATTGAAGGGGATCAGGTCGAGGCCGTGCGCTCGTTCTTTCAATCGCCGGACGGGACTGTCGATGTCGGCATCTGGGAATGCACGCCCGGCCGCTTCACCGCCGATCGTTCGGACTCGTCGGAGATCTGCCACATCATTTCGGGGCGCGTGGAACTGAGCCGCATCGATGGCGAGGTGCGGGAACTCGGTCCGGGCGATCTCCTCGTCCTGCCGCAGGGTTGGAAGGGCGAGTGGCTGATACGCGAGACCACGCGCAAGCTCTACATGATCCAGAGCGCCGGCTGACCGGCGCTACGGCTATGGCGAGCTCAGTGATCGATCGGCCCCTTCGGCGAGACCAGCGCGGTGCCGGCGGTCGTCGGGCGCTCGATCAGGCGGCGCACGCGCGGCGGTTCGTCGCCGCTGTGCAGCGCCCGCACCCGCTCGCCGACGACGGCGTCGGCATGGGTGGCGCGCCGGTTGTGGCGGATGTATTCCAGCCAGGTTGGCGTGTGGTAGTGTTCGATCCAGACTGCGGGATTTTCTAGGTCCCGAGCCAGCGTCCAGTTGCGGGCGCCGTCGCGGCGGCGGATGCGCCCGCGCTCGGCCATGGTGGCGAGGAATTCGGGCACATCTTCGTCGCGGATAATGTACTCTATCATGATGGCGATGGGGCCGCTGCGCGGCTTCAGGTCGAGGCCGAGATGCGGCTCCTTGAAGCGGTTGAGCGGGTCGAGGTTGAGAGTCGTCTGCTGCGGCAGCGGCAGGAACAGGCCGATGGCGCCGCCAACAAGCATCGCGATGGCCGCCGCAATCAGCGCGGTTTCGGCGCCATGCGCATCGGCAACGACGCCCCAGATCCAGCTGCCCAGCGCAATGCCGCCGAAGGTCGCCGTCTGGTAGACCGACAGCACCCGGCCGACGACCCAGCGCGGCGTCGACATCTGCACCGTGACGTTGAAATGCGACAGCGCGATCACCCAGCAGGCGCCGCCGATGAGCAAACCCGCCGCAGTCTGCCAGGCATTGAGGCTGATGGCGGCATTGAAGGCGCAGACGGCAAAGCCGGCGAAGGCCATCCGCACCATCGTCTCGCTGGACAGCAATTGTCTGAGACGCACGCTTATCAGCGCGCCGCCGACGGCGCCGATGCCGAAGGCGCCGAGCATGATGCCGTAGGTCAAGGCATCGCCCTTGACGACGTCGCGCGCCACCAGCGGCAGCAGCGCCAAAACCGCGCCGGCGCTGAAGCCGAAGGCGGAGCCCCTGACCAGCACCTTGCCGATGTTGGGCGACATGGCGACATAGCGCAGGCCGGCGCCCATGGCGGCGCCCAGCGTCTCGCGCGGCAGCGTCGAGACCGGCAGCTCCGGCTTCCAGCGGAAGAGCACGATGATAAGACCTATATAGCTCAGCGCATTGGCGGCGAACGCAGCAGCCGCACCAGCGGCGGCAACGATGATGCCGCCGATCGCCGGGCCGACGCTGCGTGTCAGGTTGAAGCCCAGTGAATTGAGTGCAACCGCGGCCGGCAGCTTGTTGCGCGGCACCATGTCGCCGACCGATGCCTGCCAGGACGGGTTGTTGAGCGCCGTGCCGCTGTCGATTAGGAAGGTGAAGGCAAGCAGCGTCCACGGCGTCATCCAGCCGTTCCAGGTGAACAGCGTTAGAAGTGCAGAGACGACCAGCATGAAGATTTGGGCGATCAGCATCACCTTGCGCCGGTTGAAGCTGTCGGCGATGGCGCCGGCGACGAGTGCAAACAGCATGATCGGCAGAGTGGCCGAGGCCTGGACCAGCGCCACCTGATAGGGCGACGTGGCGATGGTGGTCATCATCCAGGCGGCGCCGACGCCCTGGATCAGGCCACCGAAATTCGACACCAGGCTGGCCGACCAGACGGCGCGGAAGATGCCGTGCCGGAACGGCGCCAGCGCCGAAACGCGTTCGCTGTCCGGCTCGTCATCGATCATCAGACCTGTCCCACCTTAACGTGCTGGTTTCGTCCGCCGGGACGACAATCATGGCATCCGTTTGAGATAGAGCACGACATCCAAAAGGGCGAACGCGTCTTCGAAAAAGATCATGGTCCAACAACAGGATAGCAAGGCGAAAATACGTCAGCCGGGAAGGGTTCGCTACCCAGAGCGATGTTCTCATTGGTCCACTGCTCGGGGCTGTCGGCCGCGCGCGAAGTCAGCTTCTGTCCCGGGCAGCGGTATGCAAGGCTTCGGTCAGCGTGCCTGTCGTCTCGCCGCCGGCGTGAAGGCGCAGGAAAAGCTCCATGCCGACAAGCCGCAGCCTGGACGGTTGCTCGCGCCGCGCCAACTGGACCATGTCCTCCAAATTCGCGGCGGGCCATTTCAAGGCATCGCGCAGGAAACCGCCGCGTAGCAAAGTCTCCGTGCCGGCCGAAAATTGCGACGACATCTCGAAGCCGATCTTGCGCGCCTGGACGTTCTGGCGCGGAATATGCTTTTCAGCGACCTTTCGCAAAAGCCATTTTCCTGTCTTGTCGCGGTATTTCTGCCGCCTCGGCAAATGGATGGCGAAGTCGATCAGGCGGTTTTCCAGGAACGGGACCCGCAGTTCCACGGACGCCGCCATGCTCAGCCGGTCGTGCCGGTGCAGTATGTCCTGCAGATGCGAATAGAGGTCGTAGAGGCAACTACCGAGAAAGGCGCGATCCGCGGGCGGCATAACCGGCTCCAGGCGGTCGAAGATCTCGGTTTGCAGGAAATTCAGCTCCGGCGACAAAGCACGCAGGACCATGCTGCGATCCATTTGTGAGTGGCTTCCAGCCGAGACCTTGTAGGGGGCATGACGCTGTTGCTCGAATCTCCGGTCGAGCGAGCGTTTCGAATGGACCAGGCGCCGGGGCCACGACCAGGAACGCCACTTCTTCATGCTCAAGGCCTGCAATGGGTAGCCGCCAAACAATTCGTCTGCGCCTTCGCCGGTGAGCAGCACCTTGACGCCATCGGCCCGGCATCGTTCGGCAAGCGCCAGCAGCGCGACATGGCTGGCGTGCCAGCCATCGCTTTCAAGATGCCAGATTACCCTTGGCCAAAGTTCGAAAAACCGGTTCCTGTCGACCTGCACCCGGCGCAAGGGCACGCCCACATGGCGGCCGGTGCGTTCGGCGTCTTCGGCCTCGCTGTGACCGAGCTGCGGGTCGACGACATAACCATGGACTTCCGGCCTGAACCGCTTTGCCAGCGCCGTTATCAGGCCGGAATCGACACCGCTGCTGCAAGCGGTGGCAACGCTGGTATCGGCGATGCAGTGAAGCCCGACGCTGTCCTTGAGCAACGCCTCGAGCGTCGCCATGTGTTCAGCATCAGCGGATGCATCGCCGGTAATGCGCGCGGTCTCCAGCACGTCCAGCACATGCCAGAAGCGGCGCTTCTCGATAACGCCATCGGTGATCTTCCACAGGCCGGCGGGCGGCAGGCGCTCGATGCGGTCGAACAGGCTGTAGCTGGAATCGCGGCTCTGCCAGGCAAGCCGCAAGGTGATCTCGCGGCTGTCGATGTCGCGCGGAAAACCGTCGCAGGCGAGGATCGCCTTGTCCTCCGAGGCGAACAGGATTCGCTCCGGCGTGTCGGCCACCGACATCGGCTTGATTCCAAGACGGTCACGCGCAAGCCACAGCGCACTGCTGCGAGCGTCGAAATAGGCGAAGGAAAACATCCCGTCGAACAGCGGCACGGCTTTTTCGGGACCCCAGTGATGCAAGGCTTCGAGAACCACTTCGGCATCGCAGATGGTTCGAAAGACGACGCCTTGCGCCTGCAGCGTTTCGCGCAACGAGCGGTAATTGTAGACCTCGCCATTGTAGACGAGAACGCCATCGCCGGAAGAAGTCAGCATCGGCTCACGGGCGGCGGGCGAGGGATCGATGATGGTCAGTCGGCGGTGACCGAGGGCCAGCCGATTGTTGTGCCAGCTGTCATGATCGTCGGGGCCGCGATGTACCAGCGCCTGCATCATGCTGGCGACATCCGACAGGTCGTTGGCGTCGATCGGGTTTCGTTTGCGCCAGACGCCGGCTATTCCGCACATGGCCTGCCGGTGAGTTCTGCCTGAGTCATGGCCTGCAATCTAGCCGGAACACAGCCGCCTGCAAGCGCTGCCTAGAACCCGTTTTCAATGCGCTCGAAGATGACGTTGGTGAAGGCCGAGATCTGGCTGCCGATGAACGGACCGGTCAGCGCCACGACCAGCATGATGGCGACGATCTTGGGCACGAAGGTCAGGGTGATTTCCTGGATCTGGGTCAGGGCCTGGATCAGGGCGATGCCGATGCCGACCACCATGGCGACCAGCACCACCGGCGCGGAAGCAACAAGCACCGTCCATACCGCGTACTGGACGATGTCGAGTGCGTCGGCCTCGTTCATGTGAGCGCGCCTCTATGGAACTGTCTAGCTGGCCGGCTTTATCGAAACGCCCGCGCCGACCGGCACTTCGGTGCCGTTCTGCAACACGGCGATCACGCCGTTGCTTGCAAGCTTGACCGAGGCCACGACGCCGGTCGTCTTGCCGTCGGCCGAGGTGATCGAGCGGCCGATCAAGGCATCGGCCTGCGACAGCGCCGAGGACTGCATGATCTGGTCGAGCTTGGTGTTGGTCTGCACCGATTGCTCTACCTGCGAGAAGGTGGCAAGCTGGGCGACATACTGTGTCGAATCCATCGGTTTCGTCGGATCCTGGTTCTTCATCTCGGCGATCAACAGCTTCAGGAACGACTGGTAGTCGACCGCTGTCTTCGACGTCTGCTGGGTGCCCTGGTTGGCGCCCGTGGGGATCGTCGTCGTCATGTCCACATTCATCAGTATTGTGCTCCCAAGGCCAGCGGGCGCTTCGCACCCAGAACATCGTCATTGCCGCCAAGTGCGCGACGTTCGAGCGGATAAAGCGCGCGGATAGCCTTCAGCGCTTCATAGATATGGTCTTCGCCGACCATGCGGTCGATCTGCTTCAGCGCGCCACTGATCTGCTCATCCTCGAAGCTTGCCAAAAGCAAGGGCAGCGAGCGGCGGAACATGGCGCGCGCCTCGATGGCGCCGGCCGGGTTCATCAGCATCACCTGCAGGATGAAATAGAGCTGCTTGAGCGGCGTCGAGGCATCGTCGGCCTGGATGACATGGTTCTCGAGCAGGAACTGTACGTCGTTCATTAGCTCGACGGTGACCTTGCGGTCGACGCGGATGACGGCGCCGTTGATGTAGATCTTCTCGTTCGGCTTCAGCGATATCTTCAGCGTGTTGGTCATTGAATGCCGTCCCGGATGATCTGGGACACTTCGATCAGCCCTTCGAAATTGTCGGTGCGGCCCTGGCGGATGTCCTCGGCCTCGCGCAGCAGCCACAGGCCGATGGAGATGAGGTTGGCGCGCAGTTCCTTGGGCAGGACATTGTCGCTGGAACCGAGATCCTCGACGAAGGTGGTCCAGACCCGGTTGGTGAAGTGCAGCGCTTCGACCGCCTCCATCGAGGTGTGGCCGACCGCCGCCGCCGCCGCCAGCATTTCGATCGAGCGGGTCAAAAGCTGCCGCTCGCGATCTTTCGCATCGGCAACGGAGTCGGTCTGGATGTCGGCGTAGGAGAATTGGTACATCGTTTGGCTCTACCGTTGCGGTTGAGATTGTCAGGTCAGGTAGTTCAGCAGGCTCATCTGCTGCAGGCGCGCCGTCAGCGCGAAGGACGTCTCGATATGCTGCGTCAGATCCGCGACGCGGGTGGCGGCCTCGGCCGGATCGACGCCCTCCAGATCGAGGATATGGCGCTCGAACAGGTCGACCTGCGTCTTCATGCGGTCGCTCGCGTCGGAAACACGCTTCTCGGCAAGGCCGGTCTCGGCCTGCAACTGGCCGAGTCCGCCCAGCGCCTCGCCGACCATCGCCTGGGCGCGACCGACGACGGTGGTCTTCGCCGCCTGGCTGATGTTGCCGGAGAGCAGGCCGGTGACCAGGGCGGAAGCCATGGCGAGCTTGCGGATGCTGTCTTCATTGGCGCTGGCCGAGGTCTGGGTGGTTTCGCCCAGCGAAATGCGGCTGACGATCTGCTGGTCGGTGGCGTTCGACCAGTTGGCCTGCCAGCCGGCGCCCATGAACTGCGGCAAGACATTGCTGGTGATGAAGCCGTCCATCTGGGCGGCGGTGATGTTGGCGGCGAGCGGATCGGTCTGCGTGAAGCCGAAATACGACGAGAAGGAAGCGTCGAACGCCGCCTTGGCCGGCGAGCCGGCGGCGGTGAAATCGTCGATCGGCTTGACGTCGGTGTTGGTGCCGGCAAACAGATATTCGCCGTTGACGCTGGCATTGAGGATAGAGGTCATCTGCTGCACGGCGGCCTTGCCGGCTTGCTGCGTGATGGTGCTCGAGGAATTGCCGGCGGCGGTCAGTGCGGTCAGCAAATTCTGCGCAGTGTCGGAAAGCTGGCCAAGCGCAGCCTGCGTCGAGGACAGCCGAGCGGTGACCAGCGAATTGGAATCGATGATGACGTTCAACCGGTCGAGGTCGCGCGAGAAGGTGACCGCCTGCGAGGTGCGCGCGCCGAGCGCCAGACCGACATCGGCGACGGTGCCGGTCGTCGATTCCTTGGTGGCTTTGACCAGTTCGGCCTGCATGCGCATCTGCTGATAGCGCGCGGCGTTGGAGAGGGCGGCTGATGAGACAGATGTGGCTTTCATGGCTTATCCTACGGCATCGAGCAGGGCTGACAGCATGTCGTCCACGGTTTTCATCATGCGCGCCGAGGCCTGATAGGTGTGTTCGAGGTCGAGCAGCAGCGACATCTCCTGGTCGACATTGACGCCGGTGTCGTTGGACAGCGCCTCGGCGGTGCGCGATGCCAGCGCTTCCTTGGCGTCTGCATTGCTCGAGGCCTGCTGGCGCTGGCCTTCGAACCAGCCAATGGCATTGGCGGCGTAGTCGGAGACGCTGGACGTCACGGTGATGCCGGCCGCAGCGTCGAAAGGCATCGGCTTGTCGAGCTTGTCGCCATAGCCGATCAAGAGCTGCGAATAGGAGGCGTTGCCGGCGGTGTTGGCGATATACGCCGCACCATTGGCGCCGCCGTCGCGCAGCAGCACCGGATTGCCGCCGACGCTCGGGTCCATTGCGGCGTTGACCTTGATCGAGCCGGCAAGCCCGTCGATCAGCGTGCCGGCGGCCGGAATGGCGGGCGCACCCGACCAGGTGAACAGGCCGGTTCGGTCGGGCTGCGAAGGTGCTGTTTCGGCAAAGGCGGTGATGAGGCCGCGCGCCACTTCGTCGAGCTGGCTCTGCATCGTCGCCGCGACGCCGTCGCGCAAGGTGATGAGCCCGGCGAGCTTGCCGTCGGCGCTGGTGTTGCCGCCAGCCCCGGCGCTGACCGGCACATTGTCGATGTAGATGGTGTTGCCTGGTGTGCCGGCCGTGTAGCCCGCCGACGGGGTGAAACTTACCGAGCGCGGAATGGTCTCGAACAGTGTCGTGCCATCCTTGGTGGTGATGACCATGTCGTTGTCGCCCCGCGTGAAGGTTGACACCGGCACATAGTCCGCGATCTTCTTCAGCAAAGCGTCGCGCTGGTCGAGCGCGTCGGATGCGTCGGTACCCGAACGGGTTGCGGAGATGACCGCCTTGTTGGCGTCCTGGAACTGACTAAGCAGCGAGTTGAGATCGTTAACCGCCGTTGATATCTCGCCATCGGCCTGGGTGCGGAAATCCTGGATCGCGTTGGTGCCGTCGTTCAGAGCGCGCACCACCTGCTGGGCCGCGTCGATGACGCTGGAGCCGAGGTTCTGGTTGGATGGCGTAGCGGCGTAAAGCTGCAGCGCGTTCTGCAGCTTGCCGATCGCGGTCGAGGCAGAGGAGGCGTTGTCGACGCCGTTGACGGCAACGGCGAGGCGGTCAATTCCGCTGTAAAGCGTGCTCTGGCCGCTCCATGCCGATTGCGCGCTAAGGTTCTGGCGAAACAGCAGGGCGTTGGTGGCGCGCTGGATCTCGACCGAGCGGGCGCCGGGCGCGCTGCTGACGACGACCGCCGTGCGGCGGGCATAGTCGGGGTTGCTGGCGTCGGCAATATTGCGGGAAAGGACGCTGGTCTGCTTCGATGTGGTCTGAAGCGACTGTTGGGCTATGGTCAATGCGGAAGTCAGCGACATGCGGGTCTTTCACGAGGCCAGTGGGGAGGGGATGACGTCTCTGCCCTGTCGGCGGCGTCGGCGTTCGGAAACCTGCAATTCCAGACCACCCCGGCCGGTTTGCCGGTGTGGCCTTGAATTCGAAATCCGCGCACCGCGCTGCTCTGGTTTGGGTTCATCCCACTAGTGCCCGTCGTTTATCTCTTCAGGTTGACAAGGACATCCATGAGGTCGGAACCGGTCTGGAACACTTTCGAGTTAGCGGTGTAGCTGCGCTGCGCCGCGATCATGTTGGTCAATTCCTCGGCGATATCGACGTTGGAATTTTCCAACGCGCCGGAGATGATGCTACCGAGCTTGCCTTCATTGGCGAAGCCGATGCGCACGGTCCCGGAGTCGGTGGACTGTGCATAGACATTGCCCGGCAGTGCGGTGAGGTTATCGGCGCTCTGGACGTCAGCCAGCGGGATCTTGAACAGCGGCTTGGTCGAGCCGTCCTGATACTGGGCGTAAATGACTCCGTCCTCGCCGATCTGGATCTTTTCGATCGTGCTGGGCGCGTTGCCGTTGACCTTGGCTTCGGAGACTGTGAAGCCGGTGCCGAGCTGAGTCAGCTTGGACAAATCGAGGTCGAGCGACGCACCGCCCGGTACGGGGATCGTTATGCTGTCGACCGCGCCGGTTAGCTTGCCGGTGGTGGTGTCGAAGGTCAGGTTGGCCGTGGCCAGCGCGCCGCCCGTATAGGGGAAGGATGTGCCCGGCGTCGCCTGGGACTGGTCGAACACAGAGACCGACCAGGCGCCGGTGCCGGTGTTGGTGAAATAGACGTCGAGCAGCTTCTTGTTGCCGAGATTGTCGTAGGTGACCATCGAGGACTTCGACGTGTATTCGGCGGTCGGGCTGTTGGTGGAAGGCAGCGGACCGGCGGGCGGCGTGGCGCCAGCCGGCAGATTGGCGTTGAAATTGCCTGTGGTGCTGGGCGTCGCCGTCATTTCCTGGTCGGAGATCTGGACCGGAACCAGCCCTTCGAAGCCGTTGGCGGTGGCTGCCGGCGTGCCGTTGGCGTAGCTGTATGCCATCAACTGGTAGCCGGCGGCGTTGACCAGCCTGCCCTGAGCGTCGGGAACGAATGCGCCGGCGCGGGTGAGGAAAGGCGTTCCGCTGGGGTCCTGGACGACGAAGAAACCGTTGCCGTTGACCGCAAGGTCGGAAACCGAGGTCGTGTACTGCAGCACGCCCTGGGCGCTGATGGCCGAGCGGATGGTGGTGTTGACGCCGCCGGAATTATAGGCGCCGCCGACCTGCGGCATGATCAGCGTCGAAAACTCGGCCGAGGATCGCTTGTAGCCGGTGGTGTCGGAATTGGCGATGTTGTCGGCTGTCGCCGAAAGGCGGTTGGCCTGCGCGTTCATGCCGGAAACGCCGGTCCGCATCATTCCGTAAAGGCTCATCGAACGTCTCCTCAATGCCCAACATCGTTGGGCCCATCTGTGGTCGCGAGGATATAATTTCTGTCTTGCGCGAGGCTGGCGCAGACCGCCATCAGAACACCAGCCGGTAGCCAAGGAAGCGCTTGGAATCTATCGGGTCCTGGCCGAGCTTTTCGCGCAGCTTCTTGCGCAATTTGGAGATGTGGCTCTCGACCACGTTCTCCTCGACCTCTTCGTCGAAGATGCCGTAGATGGCGTTGAAGACCTGGGTCTTGGTGACCCGGCGTCCGCGGTTGCTCGCCAGATATTCGAGGATGCGGCGTTCGCGACGCGGCAGAGGCAGCGGCTGGCCATCGATCTCGGGATCGCGGCCATCCATGAAGATGCGCATGGCGCCGATCTCGGTGTAGCTGACGTCCTCATGGGCGCGGCGGCGGATGGCGGTGATGCGGGCCAGGATCTCCCGAATATGGACCGGCTTGCGGATGACGTCGTCGACACCGCTCTCGAACAGCCGCAGCGTATTCTCGAGCGAGTGCTGTTCGCTCAGCGCAATGACCGGAGCGCCGGTGCGGTCGCGGATCTGGCGTGGCGAGATGGCGCCTTCGCGGCAGTCGCCGATGAGGAAGGCTCGGACCGATCGCAAATCCGTGTCGGCGGCCGATGTCACCCACTCGCCGAATTCACCGGACGCGAAGCCTGCACAGGCGACGCCCTCACGATCGAAAAGTGAATTATAGCCTTCAGTTACGAGCTCACGCTCGTCAACGATTACAATCATCGGCCCCGCCTCCGAATCAGATCATCTGCCCCGTGGGAAGAGCCGTAACCGGTGCCGGGAATCCTGAACAACCATCATTTCTTGTAGCTATTTTCTTGGGAGTTATTTCGAGTTTCGAAATAACCGCAATCAGGAGGTTGTATCGTTGGTTGCCGAACGGGTGACGTGGCACGTCACCCGCCGGGCGTGGATTTGCAGCCGTTCGCAAGAGCTGATTCACCTAAGGGTTGCAAAAGTTGCGGGCATTCGGGGTCCATTTGCCGAAGCCGGTGGCGACCATATTGGCGATGACGCGGCAGACATAGAATTTCTGCGCGGGATCATTGTCGGGGCCGGCGTGGTAGCGGGCGACGGCCATCGACCAGCTGACATGACGCGCATGCAGGCTGGCCAGGAAGCGTGCGGCATAGTCGACATTCTGGCGCGGGTCGAGCATGTCGTCGACGCTGCGGAAATGCGCGGCGTGATAGTGATGGTTGATCTGCATGCAGCCGAGATCAATGAGTGTCTTGCCGTCGCGCCGGGCTGCTTCGAAGGTGGCCAGGGCCTCGGTGCGGTTCCTTGGAAATACCGCTTTCCCCTCTATATTCAACGCATTAGGTTGCAAGCTACCCTTCTTGCCGGTCTCGGTCAGCCCGACCGCATAGAGGATGCCGGCGGGCACGCCATAGCGGTCGGCGGCACGCAAAATCTCGGGCTCGCAAGGGTTGGTGGCGGCGGTGGCCGGCTTGGTGGCGAGGCTAGATAAACATATCGTCGCCAGCGCGCTCGCCAGCAGGCGCGCCAGCGCGGCCGAATTCCTGGGCATCGTCATTGCGGTTTCTTCCCGACTGCTGGCCGCCCGAACCCGTATTGTTGCCGCTCGAGTTTCCGGGCTGAAAAGCGGACTGGTCGCGGCCTTGCGGCATTGGATGCGAGTTCGCTGCATCGCTGCGGGCCGCTGCGTGGATCGCTATCGAGGGTTGCAGGATGGTGACCTTGTCGATATCGAAGCCGAGCCCGCGCAACGACTTCACGATGGCGTCGCTGTCGGTGGCGAGACGGCGGTAAGCCTCATGGGTTTCGGGCTTCAATTCTATCGAAAGTTGTTCTCCGGAAAGCCTGAGACTGGCGGTGACCATGCCGAGCTCTGCCGGGTGAAGCTCGATCTTCAATATATGTGTCGGAACGGCAACAGAACCGGCCGTCTGGGCGGTCGTCGACGGCGTCGAAACCGCTTGCCGCAGGCCGTTATCCGAAGCCAGCGCGTCGATAAGCGCCGAGGTCGTCTGGTTCATCGGGCTTTGCGCCGGGGCCGGGAAACTCTGCTCGGCGACAATGTCGACGCGCGCAGCGGATAGCGCCTGTTTCCCCGGTGTGGACGATGCCGCGGAACGGGCTCCATCGACGGCCTTCGCCGACGGCGCGGACCGTTTTGCCTCGGGTGCCGAAACGTCGCTTGCCGTCTGGTCCGCCGGTAGAGGAGGCGTCGGACGATCCTGATGCGGCAGTTTGCCGGACTGGAGCCCGATCGCGGGCAGCTTTTGCCCCAGATCCCGTGCTGATACGCCGGTACCGGTCTTGGCCCGTTCGGATCGCGTCGTCGTGTCGAGTCTGTCGTCAATGCCGGAAGCTGCGCGGTGTCTCTTCAGAGGCGACGTCTGTGCAGAAATGGCCTCGCCAGCGGGCGCCGGTTGTCCAGTCTGTCCATTCGTCGCGATGCCGTTCCCGCTTGTCCGGACCGTTGAGAAATGCCTGATATCGTGCAGCGCCAGCACCAATGGCAAATGATCCTGCAGCGGTCCTGCATCCGCGTCTCGTCCGGCCACTTCAGCGTCGTTGGATGGTTTGTCCGGGCCACTGTCGGCATGTTCTTTTGCGGCCTTGCCGGCAGCGGACTTCGCCACCGTCTTGCCAGACTGGGTGTGTGGGATTTCGCTTTTGCCGGGACCGGCAGGGCTGCGTTTGGCCCAATGCGGCTCGTGCGACGCGGCCTCAATTGCTCCCTGGCCTATCGGTGTCGGGGCATCGTCGTCGCCGCGCACCATGTCGCCGAAGCTTTTGTCGCCGCCCTTGGCGTTTGAGGCCGACTGCTTCGATCCGGCGTGCGCGGGAGCCGGCAGGGCCTGGCCAACACTGGTGGTCATTTCGGGGCTGCTCCAAGCATCTGGTCGATCAAATCGAGCTGGCGACGCGTCCTCGCCATGGCGGCGTCGGTGGGATCGGCTGGCTCTACGGCGGCGGGGGCCGGCGCCGATGCCGGCACGACCGGAGCCGCATCGCTGGCGGAGGCGACTGCAGGCGTTTCCGCCGCCTTTGCCTCTGGCGTGCTTGGTGCCTGCGCGGCCGGTTCACTTGCCGCCTTCGGTCGGTCGGTTGCTGCCGGTTCACTCGATGTTGTGACGGCTGGCTGTTCCGGCATCGCGCCTTCGACCGGCGGCAGCTCTGGCTCGTCGGGTTTTTCCACTGCCGCGGCCTTGACCGGCTCCTGCTTGGCCGCGGCAGGTGCGGGCTTTTCGGCAGGCAACGGCGCCGGCGGGGCGATGACTTCACCGGCCACGGCCTGCGCGGCATCGAGCAGGTCGCGGTCGCTTTGCGAAAGCTGGTTGCGATCGATCTTGTCTAGCTTGGCGCGGACCTCGCCGATGGTGCCGGACGTTACCGTGGACAGGCTGGAATAGAGCTGGGCGCGCGGATCGTTCTGATTGTGGATGCCGTCGCGGCCCCGTTCAGCCCTGGCCGAGGCAAAGGCGGAGAGATCGGCAAAGCCGTCGATCGCGGCGCGGCGGGCGATGCGCAGATAGATCACCTTCTCGCGTTCTGGATCCATCATTGCGGTGATGTCGGCGAGCTTGTCCTGGCTGATTGCCATGTGCAGCGTAATGACGCCGGAGACGAAGGCGTCGGCGAACTGGCTGGCATAGGGCGAATAGAGGTAGTCTTCGACATATTGGGTTGAGGCAAGCGCGAAACGCGCACCGTCGCCTTGCGCGGCGGCGATGCCGACCGAGCGGCGCAGCGCTGCTTCCTCGACCAGCGTGCCGGGGCTGAGCAGGCGAGCATCGTCGAGCAGCGCAAGCGCGCTGACCGGTTGCTCGGTGGCGAGAAGCGAGCCCTTGACCAGCGCCAGAAAGGCACCGACATCGGGGGGCAGGGTCATCGGATCGATCGGCTTCAGCGCCTCGATCGCAGCCGCCTGCCGGCCGTTCAGATAATCGACAATGCCCTTGGCGATGGTCAGGCTTTGCGGGTCGGTCTTGGCGCGCGACACCGCCGCCTCGACGGTGACGGGGTTGCCGCCACTCATGCCATAGACCAGCAAGGCGCGAAAATTCTTCGGGTCGCTGAAATCATCTGCGTCCGCCGCGCGCAGCCTTGTGTCGGCCATTTCGAGCAGCTTGGCCTGCATCGGCAGCGCGGCGTGATCGCCGGCGGCGATGCGGTCCTGCACAAGCTGCAGCGAGCGCACCAGCTGATAGGGCTGCAAGCCGTCCTCGGCGAAGGCCGATGGCGGATGGACAGCGCTCAGCAGCAGCAGCCCGACGGCGCGGCCGATGATCGCGGCGCGCCTCATCCGTCGGTCGCCATCAGGATTTCGATGCGGCGGTTCGCGGCCGCCATCGGGTCGGCTGCAATTTTCGGCTCGCGATCGGCGAAGCCGGCGACCTCGGTGATGCGGCGCTCGTCGACGCCGCCGCGCACCAGCATGTAATAGGCGGAATGGGCGCGCGCCGTGGACAGCCGCCAATTGTCGTAAGTGTCGCTGCGGAACGGCCGCGCGTCGGTGTGGCCGTTGATGCTGATCGTGCCTTTCTGCTCGTTGACGATGCGGCCGATCTTTTCCATCGCCAGCACCAGTTCACGCCTAGGCACAGCCGATCCGATCTCGAACATGCCGAAATCGAACTGGTCCGTGATCGAAATGACGACACCCTTGTCGGTGGCTTCGACGGAGACGCCATCATGCAATTTGTCGCCTGGCTTGAAGGCCTCGGCCAGTTCCTGCTTGACCTGCGCCGCGGCTCTAACAGTGGCGGCCGTCGGCGCTTTTTCTGCGGCTTCGGGTTTGGGTGCGGGTTGTGCTTCGGCGGCTTCGGCCTTTGCAATTTCGGCCTTCGCTGCTTCAGCCTTGGCCTCTGCTTTGGCTTCAGCCTTGGTCAGCGGCTTATCGGAAACGGATTTCGCCAGCGGCTCGAGCGGCGCCGCGGCCACTGGCGGCGCGGCCGGCACGGCCTTCACCTCCGCCACTTGCGTCTGTGCCGCCTTGTCACCCGGCTTCAGGGGATCGCCTTCGATCTTGGTGCGTTCGGCGGTGGCTTCGGCGCCTGGTGCAGCCACCTGCTGCGACCAGAAATCCGGCGCGAACGGGTCGCGGTAGGATTGGCCGCCGGATGCGCCGGTAGCCGGGCCGGACGCCTGCGCGCCGCCATCGCCCTTCTCGCTGACATTTTGCATGACGCCGGTGTCGGTGGCGATTTCCGACAGCACAGCATAGGGATCGGCAAACAGATGCTCGTCGGAAAGATCGGTCTTCGGCGCCGATTCCTTCGATTGCTTCTTGTCCGAGGTGCCGGCGCCGCCGATGCCGTCCTGTCCGGCCTTGCTGGTCTTGTCCCGCGGGTCGTCGGCCGTCAGCCCGACCTTGCTCGGGCCATCGCCGAGGTCTTCGAGGCCCTTGCGGCTGGCGTTGCGATCGACCAGCTTGACCGGATTGAAGTAGCTGGCAACGGCCGCCTTGGTCTGCTCGTTGGCGGCGTTGATCAGCCACATGACGAGGAAGAAGCACATCATGGCGGTCATGAAATCGGCAAAGGCAATCTTCCAGACGCCGCCATGGTGGGCGTCGTCGTGGTCGTCGTGATTGCGCCGCACGATGATGATCTCGTGCCTGGCGTCTGCGGCCTCGACAACGCTCATGACGTCCACTCGTTCATAATAGGGCCCCCGCTCATGATAGGGCCTCCGACAAGGCGGCCGACCATTCGGCAATGCGGGTTTCGAACACCGCCTCGTCAATGGAGACGGTAAGGTCGAAGCCGGGCGCCTCGATGAAATCGAGATTGGCCGCGCGTGGGCCGAGCGAAGCCTTCAGTGCCTCGAACAATGACAGCGGTCCGCGCACGGCGATGCGCACCGCCTCGCTGTCGCCGACGGCTTCGCGGATCGTGCCGGCAAGGGCTTCCAGCGAACGCTTCTGCAGATCGTCGCTGACAAGGCCGCCAATGATGCGCGCAATGGTGGCGCCGACGAGGTCGCTGACCTTGGCCTCCATGATCTCGATACGGGCAGTGACGACCGCGCCGAGATCGCCGCCGAAACTTTCCAGAAAGGCCTTTGCTTCATCGGCATTGGCCTGTCTCTGCGCCTCGAGCGCTGCCTGGTGGGCGATGGCAAGGCGGGCTTCAAGGGCGGCTTCGGCATCGATGACCGCTTCGGCGATCAGCGCGCCGATGTCGGCCTGCGGCGCCGACGTCTCCGGCCTTGGCTCGGCCATGGCCGCGAGCGAGGGCTGGCCGGCACGCTGGCTGCGTGCGCCGAAATCCGGCAAAAGGTCGAAAAGCGCTGCCGAGGCCATGGTCTATACCGCTGCTTCCTGGGCCGCCCATTTGCGCAGGATCTGCGCGGTGCGCTCCTCATTGATGTCCACCATGCGGGCAAGCCGCTCCTGCGGCGCCGGCCTGATCTTCTGGCGAAGATCGTCGAGTGGAGTCGGGCCGGGGCGGCTGCCGGGCAAGGCAGCCGGCGCCGGTTCGGCGCTGGCGGCTTCGGGTGTCGGCAGTGAACGCTGGACGTCGTCGAAGCTCGGACCGGCAAGTGCCGGCGTCGGCCGCGCGCTCAGCGCGGTGGCCATTGGCCTCAGGCCGAAGAAGGCGACCAGGAACACCACGACGATGAACGCGCCGGCATTGATCATCGTACCGGCATGGGTTCCGATCGACGCCATTATGCCCGGCTGCTCGACCGCCTCGCCGTCGAGCCCGTCGATGAACTCGACCGCCGAGACATCGATGATATCGCCGCGCTTGTCGTCGAAGCCGGTGGCCGAAGCCACCATCTTCTGGATGTCGGCAACGCGCTTGGCGATCTGCTCGGGCGTTGCGTCCTTGCCGAGGATGGTCATCAGCCGCTGCTGATTGACGACGACGGCGATCGACATCTTGGTAACGGAATAGCCGTTCGATACTGTGGCGATCTTCTTGGAGTTGATCTCGTAATTGGTGATCTCCTCCTTGCGGTCGTTCGCCGATGACGTCTGCGGACCATCGGTGCTGGTCGCCTGGGTCTCGGGCAGGTTCTGCTCGACGGTGGCCGGGGTCGAGGCCTGCCTCTGATTGCTGTTTTCGTTGGCGCGCACCGACTGCACGGAACGCTCGACGCGCGACTCCGGATCGAAGATTGTCTCTTCGGTCTGGCGGGTGTCGGTATTGACGTCGGCTTTGACGCTGGCGCGGAAATTGTCGGGGCCGAGATAAGGCGTCAGCGCGCGGCGGATGTTGTCGCCGATCTGCGCCTCGACGGTCTGCTCGACGCCGAGCGTGCGGGCAGCACTTGTGTTGGAGGGATCGTCGCCGGCGGCGAGAAGATTGCCGTTGGAATCGAGCACGGTAACCTTGTCGGCCGACAGGCCCGGCACGGCGGCGGCGACGAGATGGCGGATCGACATGGCGCTCTTTTCAGCATCGATGCCGGAGTAGCGGATGACCACCGAGGCGGAGGGCTGCTGTTCGTCGCGGCGGAAATTGGCGCGCTCGGACATGACGATGTGAACGCGGGCCGCCTTGATGCCGGATATCGACTGGATGGTGCGGGCGATCTCGCCTTCCAGCGCGCGCACGCGGGTGATCTGCTGCATGAAGGAGGTCAGCCCGAGCGAGCCGACATTGTCGAACAGTTCGTAGCCGGCATTGGCGCTGGTCGGCAGGCCCTTTTCGGCGAGCAGCATGCGCGCCTGCGCGGTGGTGCCGGCCGGCACCAGCACGGAGGTGCCGTCGGAGCCGACGTCGAAGCCGATGCCGGCCTCGCCGAGCACCAGGCCGATCTGGTTCACGTCGGAGCGATCGAGCCCGACATAGAGCGTCTCATAGGCAGGGCGGTTGAGATAGACCGAGCCGATGCCGATGACGGCCATCACCAATGCGGCAATGCCGGCCAGCATGGCAAGGCGCCTGACGCCAAATGCCCTGAGATTCGAGATGATGCTCTGGATCTGTTGCGGCACGATTCAAGCGCTCCCAGCATGATATTCCGTGGGAACACTAGACCGCGAAGCTTGTGCGAAGATGATAGAGCATGTCGCCCGGAAGTGCAGCGGTTCCGTGTCAACGACATGCGTCAAAACACAGCCACAAAGCGAAAGGGCCGCGCTGTCGGCGCGGCCCTTCAATTCAAGAAGGAGAAAGCCGGGTCAGGCTTACTGCTTGAACAGCGCCAGGATCGACTGCGAGTTGCCGTTGGCGATCGACAGCGACTGGATGCCGAGCTGCTGCTGGACCTGTAGGGCCTGCAGCCGCGTCGATTCCTTGTTCATGTCGGCGTCGACCAGCGCGCCGACGCCCTTGTCGATGGAGTCCGACAGGTTCGACAGGAAGCTCTTCTGGGTATCGATGCGCGACTTGGCGGCGCCGAGATAGGCAGCGCCCGTGGACAGCTTGGCAAGCGCCGTTTCAACGGCGCCAAGTGCGGTGTCGATGGCTGCCGGAAGGACCTGGGTTGTGCTGGGATCGAAGAAGGTCGTCGCCAGCAGAGCGCCGACGATGCCGCCAGTGCCAGGAAGATCGAGAACCTGCGTGTCGGCCGCCTTGACGTCGATGGTGTCGATGGCGACGGTCGTGCCGGTGCGGTTATAGGACGCGACGATCTTCAGGTCGGAGGTCGCAGCAGCGTCGTTCTGCAGCAGGTTCGAGCCGGCATAGGAGGCGTTGGTGACCGACGACTTGATCTGGTCCTGGATGGCCTTGATTTCGGTCGCGATCTTCTGCTGGTCGTCCTTGCTGGCGCTGCGTGCAGTGACCAGCTTGGCCTTGATCAGGTCGACCTGGTCCTTGATGTCGGTGATGGCGGTGTAGGCGGTGTCGACCTTGCCGGCGCCGAGGCCAAGCGCGTCCTGAACGGCCGAAAGCGCCTTGTTGTCGGACTTCATCGTGGTGGCGATCGACCAGTAGGCGGCGTTGTCGCTGGCGGTGGCGACGCGGTAGCCGGTCGAAATGCGTGACTGGGTGGTTTCAAGCTGCTTGTTGGTGTTGTTCAGGCTCTGCAGCGCGGTCAGAGCCGAAGCGTTCGTCATGATGCTAGCCAAGATATTTACCCCTTTTCAAACACTGGCGTGTCCCGAACACGCCGGATCAACTTCATCAAGGGGGTAGGCATAAGCCCATCGACCGTATGGTCTGCCCGCCATGGAATGGTTAACCATGACTACCCGGATATGGTTAACGGCCTGTTAAACCAAGCCATTCAGGGCGCTGGCCAAGAGCAAAAATCGGCAGCCATTTAGCAAGAAAATCAACAGCCGCAAAAAGAAATCGGGCCGCGCTGTTGGCGCGGCCCGACGGATGGTGTCAGTCGTAATGTCGAGAGATCAGCCGCGGAAGAGCGACAGGATCGACTGCGAGTTGCCGTTGGCGATCGACAGCGCCTGGATGCCGAGCTGCTGCTGGACCTGGAGGGCCTGCAGACGGGTCGATTCCTTATTCATGTCGGCGTCGACCAGAGCGCCGACGCCCTTGTCGATCGAGTCCGACAGGTTCGACAGGAAGCTCTTCTGGGTGTCAATGCGCGACTTGGCGGCGCCGAGCGAGGCAGCGCCGGTGGACAGCTTGGCAAGCGCGGTTTCAACAGTGCCGAGCGCGGTGTCGATGGCGGCGGGGGTAACCGCCGTGGTGCTCGGGTCGAAGAAGGCAGCGGCGAGCAGGCCGCCGACGATGCCGCCCGTGCCGGCGACATCGAGAACCTGCGTATCGGCAGCCTTGACGTCGATGGTGTCGATGGTGACGGTCGCGCCGGTACGGTTGTAAGCCGCAACGATCTTCAGGTCGGACGCAGCGGCAGCGTCGTTCTGCAGCAGGTTCGAGCCGGCGAAGTTGGCGTTGGCGACCGAGGACTTGATCTGCGCCTGGATGGCGTTGATTTCGGTCGCGATCTTCTGCTGGTCTTCCTTCGAGGCGCTACGGGCAGTGACCAGCTTGGTCTTGATCAGGTCGACCTGGTCCTTGACGTCGTTGATGGCGGTGTAGGCGGTGTCAACCTTGCCGGCGCCGAGGCCGAGGGCGTCCTGCACGGCCGAGTTGGCCTTGTTGTCGGACTTCATCGAGGTCGCGATCGACCAGTAAGCGGCGTTGTCGGAAGCGGTGGCAACGCGGTAGCCGGTCGAGATGCGGGCCTGCGTCTGCTCGAGGGATTTGTTGGTGTTGTTCAGGCTCTGCAGCGCGGTCAGCGCCGAGGCGTTCGTCATGATACTGGACATGGCTACTCGTACCTTGATTTTTACAGGGTGTTTTTGACATACCGGCTTTTCCGGTATGACGGAGCGGCATCATGCCAATGATCGTGAGACCCGATCACCCGCCATCTGCGAGCAATATGCGGGCAAGTCCCTACCAAAGGGCTAAACGGGACGGTTAACCGGAAATATATTGCATAAAATTTTAGCAAGGCGCCAAGGGCGCGCGGACGGTCAGGTGAAGGAGCGAACCAGGCTGCCGACAAGCAGGTTCCAGCCGTCGATGAGGACGAAGAACAGGATCTTGAAGGGCAGCGAAACGACGGTCGGCGGCAGCATCATCATGCCCATGGCCATGGTGATGGTGGCGACGATCAGGTCGATGACGAGGAACGGCAGCACGATCAGGAAGCCGATCTCGAAGCCGCGGCGGATTTCGGAGATCATGAAGGCCGGCACCAGGATGCGCAGGTCGACGGTGTCCCTGGCAACGACCTGGCCGCGTTCGCGGGCGAGATCGGCGAACAGGTCGAAGTCCTTGTCGCGGACATTGTGCAGCATGAAGGTGCGGAACGGGTCCGAAATCTTTTCGAACGCCTCGGTCTGGCTGATCTGGTTGTCCATCAGCGGCTTGACGCCGGTGTTCCAGGCCTGGTCGAAGGTCGGCGCCATGACGTAGAAGGTCATGAACAGCGACAGCGAGATCAGGATCAGATTGGCCGGCGTCGACTGCAGGCCGATGCCGGCGCGCAGGATCGAGAAGGCGATGACGAAGCGGGTGAAGCTCGTCACCATGATCAACAGGCCCGGCGCCACCGACAGCACGGTGAGCAGACCGAACATCTGGATGATATAGCCGACGGTGGCGCCGTCGGCCTTGCCGATGCCGCCGAGATCGAGCTGCTGGGCGGCGGCGACAGAGGTGGCGGCGACGACGATCGCGGCGGCGAGGACGAGTTTTCTCATTCGAGCAGCAATGTCCTGATCAGAACCTGTTTGGCATGGCCACCGCTGCGGATTGCGGCGCGCTCCTCGAGGTCGGCTTTCAAATGCTGGTAGCCGCTGGCGCCTTCGATCTGATGCATCTTCAGGGTGCGGACCATGGCAAGCAGGTCCTGGTGAATGCTTTCGGTAAGTTCCGGCGGCTGCGGCGCATCGTAGACCACCGACGCTTCCAGCCTTATCCAGGTGTCAGCAGGCGAAGCCAGATTGGTGGTGATCGGCGCCAGCTGGACAAGCGTCGGCCCGGTGCCGGGAGCATGTTCGGCCGCCTTGCTCGGTTGCTCGGCATTGGACTGGTTCTCCGGTGCGGCGGGCACAGGCACCGGTCCCCCGACGCCCTTGAGATAGCCGCCGGACATCCAGCCCATGCCAATCGCGGCGCCCGTCACCGCCAGCAGCATCGCAAGCTGGATGACAAGCGACGGGCCCTTTTTTTGCTGAACCTGTTCGACATTTGCCACGGCGCCGTTCTCCAGTCCTAAAAGGGGAGGACTTGGTCGAGGATCTGCTGACCGTAAGCGGGCTGCTGGATTTCGCTGACGCGGCCGCGGCCGCCATAGGAGATGCGCGCCTCGGCGATGCGTTCATAAGAGATGGTGTTTTCAGCGCCGATATCGGATGGACGCACCATGCCGGCGATGGTCAGCACCCTGAGCTCGTAATTGACGCGCACTTCCTGCGAGCCGCGGATCATCAAATTGCCGTTGGGCAGGACTTCGGTGACGACGGCGGCGACGTTGAGCTCGAGGTTCTCCGAGCGCTTGATTTCGCCGTCCGCATTGGTTTCGGTGGTGGAACTCAAGCCGGCGTCGCCCTTGCCGCTGGTGGTGGCACCTTCCCATCCGAGGTTGACGTCATAGCCGAGCTTGCGACCGGCGGTGCGGCTGCGGTCGTTCTGGTTCTTGAAGTTGGCCTTGTCGTTGAGCTTGATCCTGACGGTGAGGATGTCGCCGTCGCGCAGCGCGCGTGGGTCGGTGAACAACCGGCTCTGGCGATCATCCCACAGCGAGAATTTCTTCACCGGCGCGGCTGGCGTTTCGGGATAGGAGTAGGGCGCATTGACGCTGCCGGTGATGCCGGTGCCAACCGGCGACAGCGCCGGCTCCCTGCCGATCTCCCTGGGGTCGGAGGCGCATCCGGCAAGTGAAGCCGTGGCGACCAGGGCGAGAATATGCGACTTCATGACGGATCTACCCTTCGGGCCGCGCTGGCCATGATGCCGGTGAGTGTGGCCGCTGCCTTCTGGTCCATCTCGTTGAGAATGACGCCGGCTTTGCGCGAATCGAGTTTCATCAGGATGGCGGCGGCGAGATCGGCGTTGACCATGGCCAGGCGCTCGGCCGCGGCATCCGGTTTCATGCCGGCATAGATCTTGACGACGCCATCCTCGGCGCGGGCCAGGAAGACTTCACGCCGCTTCAGCCATTGCTCGTATTCGGCGCGCTTGTCGTCCAGCGCCTTCATGCGGAGGTCGATGCCGGCCTGCAGCTGCTTCAGCTCTTCGGCCTGCAGCGCGTAACGGCGGTCGCGGGCGGCGTCGGCGATGTTGGAGCAGAAGCGCTGGATCTCGCTTTCATCGGGCACCTTCTCGCGGACCAGCTGCTGCATTGCCGCCGGCTGTTGCCCGCCAGGCAGAACCTGCCGCACCGCTTCTTCCGCGCGGACAGTGCCGCCGGCAAGGACGGTGGCGGCGATGACGCAAGCTGCCAAGGCTGCGCTTCGGCGGTGCTGCTTTTGGGAAAAGAAATCGATCATCGGCATGGCCTATTGGAGAACCAGATCGGCCTGCAAAGCGCCGGCCGACTTGATGCCTTGCAAAATGGCAATGATGCCGTCCGGCTTGACGCCGAGACGGTTGAGGCCCGACACCAGCGTTTCGAGGTTCGGTCCGTCGAGCACATTGACGCGGGCGTCAGGCCGCGTGGCATCGATGGTGGTGAAGGGTTCCTCCGCTGTCACGCCCTTGGAGAACGGTTCCGGCTGGACGATCTTCGGCTGTTCGGTGATGCGCACGGTGAGCGTGCCGTGGCTGATCGCCACCCGCGAGATCTTGACCTCGTTGCCGATGACGATGGTGCCGGTGCGTTCGTCTATGACGACGCGTGCCGGCGTGTCTGTCTCGACCACCAAATTCTCGATCTCGGCGTAGAAACGCGCCGCCGAAACATTCTTCGGCCGCCTGATCTGCACGGTGCGTGCATCGCGCTCCGCCGCCACGCGCGTGCCGAAGCGTTGCGAGGTGTAGCCGTTGATGGCGTCGGCGATGCGGACGGCAGTGGAGAAATCGGGATTGCGCAATTGCAAGGTGAGCAGCGCCTGGTCTTCGAATTCGGCGCGCACTGTGCGCTCGACGATGGCGCCGTTGGGCACGCGGCCGGCGGTCGGCACGCCTTGCGTCAGCTTTTCGGCATCGCCCTGGGCAGTGAAGCCGGAAACAATGACCGAGCCTTGCCCGACAGCATAGATTTCGCCATCGGCCGCCTTCAGTGGCGTCATTATCAGCGTGCCACCGGCAAGCGATGTGGCGTCGCCCATGGAGGAGACGTCGATGTCGATGCGGGCGCCCGACTGCACGTAAGGCGGCATGTTGGCGGTGACGATGACGGCGGCGACGTTCTTGGCCCGCGCGCTGCCGCCTTCGGTGGCGATGCCGAGATTTTCGAGCATGGCGCGGATCGACTGTTCGGTGAAGGGCGAATTGCGCAGGCTGTCGCCCGATCCGGCGAGGCCGATGACGAGGCCGTAGCCGACGAGCTGGTTGTCGCGCGAAGCCTGCAGCTGCGCAATGTCCTTGATGCGCGATGCGACCTGGCCGGGTGGCAGAGAGCTTGGGCCGTTGGAGACCCTGAACATGCGGTTGGTGGTGGCCGGATCGTATTCGGGATCGACAAAGGCGCCGCCATTCTGGCCGGCAAGATCGCGCTTTTGGTTCGGCGTAAGACCGTCGGCCAGCGCCGGCTGCAGGCCGACAACGGCCGCGAGCAGAAGGGCAGCTCCGCGTCTCATGACGCGCTGACCCGGATGGTGCCGTCAGCCATCACCGTGCCGGAAAAGATCTTGCCGCTGTCTGTGTTGCGGACCTTTATCAAATCGCCGGCGGCACCCGGCTGCAGCGACACCGCCGTGGCCGAAATGGTGAGGTCGCCCGCGATGAAATAGACCTGCACGGCGGCACCCTGTTCGACCAGCCAGGCGTCGCGGATGGCGGCGACCTGGATATAGCGGCCGGGCAGCAGCGTGCGCTTGGCGACCTTGCCCTGGAGTTCCATGGCCCGCGTGGCGACCGCATCCGGCCTGTGCTTGCCGGGGAGCAGCGTCACCGGTTTCAGCGCGCCGGTGTCGATCATCTCGCCGGGATAGATGACCCGGTTGGGGATCAGCACGATCTCGCCGGTTGCCTGACTGCTTGCGACCTGGGTGGTGGTCTCCTGATTTGCCGCTTCCTGCGCAAACGCCGGCACACCGCCGGCTACCAGCGCGAGCATCAGCGCGGTGCGGCAAAGCGCGGAGCGGGAGGCCGGAGAGACCATCAAACCTTACCTGATGTTCTTGGACACGACCGAGGCCATGTCGTCGGCGGCCTGGATGACCTTGGAGTTCATCTCATAGGCGCGCTGCGCCGAGATCAGCTCGGTGATTTCCTTGACCGGATCGACGTTGGAGGCCTCGAGATAACCCTGCTCGACCGAGGCGAAGCCGGGATCGCCGGGCACGCCGACATTGGCCGGGCCGGAGGCCGGCGTCTCCTGGAACAGATTGTCGCCGAGCGGCGCCAGGCCGGCTTCATTGGCAAAGTTGGCGAGCTGCAGCTGGCCCAGCAGCTGGAGGTCGGTCTGGCCGTCGATGCGGGCAAAGACCTGGCCGGTCTTGTTGACGACAACTTCGATGGCATCGGTCGGCACGGTGATGGCCGGGATGACATTGGCGCCGTCGACGGTCACCAACTGGCCGGTGGCGTTGGTGTTGAAGGCGCCGGCGCGGCTGTAGAGCGTGCCGCCGTCGCCGCCCTCGATCTGGAACCAGCCGCGGCCCGTCAGCGCCATGTCGAAACTGTTGCCGGTCGAGGTCAGTTCGCCCTGCGTATGGACGTTGCGCACCGCCGTCGTCTTGACGCCGAGGCCGATCGACACGCCTTCCGGCACAAGCGATGAATTGGAGCGGTTGGGCACGCCCTGCGTGCGGTCGACCTGGTAGAGCAGGTCGGAGAATTCGGCGCGCGCGCGCTTGTAGCCGGTGGTGTTGATGTTGGCGATGTTGTTGGCGATGACTTCCAGATTTGTCTGCTGGGCATTCATGCCGGTCGCTGCGATGGCGAGTGCTTTCACGGCAAGTTCTCCTCAGATGCCCATACGGCTGATTTCGAGATAGGCGGAGACGACCTTGTCGCGAATGGCGATCGTGGTCTGCAGGGCCTGCTGGGCGCTCATGACGGCGTCGACGACCTGGCGGGTGTCGGCGTCGCCCCTCAGCGCCTGGATCGACACCTGCTCGGCATTCTGCAAGGTGTTGACGGTCTTTGAAGCAGCCTGGCTCAGCGCTTCGGCGAAGGTGGTGCCGATTTCGCTGCCGGCCATCGGCGCCCTGGTGCCCTGGAACAGGTCGGTCGTGGTATCGGCGCCACCGATCTCCGGCTTGAGGGGAAGCGATCCGATACCGCCAATGCCGCTGATCATTACTGGTTCCTCATCAGGTCGATGGTCATGGAGATCAGATCACGCGCCTGCTTGATGACCTGAAGGTTGGCTTCGTAGGAGCGGTTGGCCTCGCTCATGTCGGCCATCTCGACCAGCACGTTTACATTGGGCATCTTGACGTAGCCCTTGTCGTCGGCGGCCTCGTTGCCGGGCTGGAATTCGACGGGAAAGTCGCTGGGGTCGCGGTCGATGGAGTTGACCTCAACTGTCGTGCCACCCGAGGCACGGTCGAGTTCCGAGACGAAACTGATGGTCTTGCGGCGATAGGGGTCAGCGCCCGGGGTGTTGCCGGTCGACTGCGCGTTGGCGAGATTTTCCGAAACGACGCGCAAACGGTCAGACTGGGCGCTGAGGCCGGACGCGGCGATCTTGAGGGCTGAGGTCAAGGCGTCCATTGTCAGCTCTTCACCGCCATCATCATCATCGAATGGAAGGCCTTGACGATCGCGGTGTTGAGCTCGAAGGAGCGGCGGACCTCGCCGGCCTTCATCAGTTCGTTCTCGACCACCACCGTGTTCTTCGAGGGCATGATGGCGCCGGTCGTCTCTTCTGGCTTGACCGTGAAGCCGGCATTAGTGGCGGCAGTGCCGAGGTGGCCTGCCTGGGTGGCGGTCAGCGACACTGCCGTGCGGTCGAGCACCTTCTCGAACGGCTCGACATCGCCGGCGGTGTAGCCGGGCGTGTTGACGTTGGCGATGTTGCCGGCAATTGCGGACTGGCGCACCGACAGCCATTGCGACTGCTTGGCGGCGAGATCGAAAAGGTTGATGGGCTCCATGGGGATCTCCAGGCTGGTACGTACAAGACTAGGCTGCCAGTCTTGCGCGGACCTTGCGCGGGCCAGGCGTAAGCCGGTGTGCCGCTATTTGGAGAGTTCGATCACCTGGTCGGTGCTGGTGACCATGACCCACTTGCCGCCGCGTTGCTCGATCGACGAGACGACGCTGGAGTCGGGCAGCTTCGAGCCGCGCTGGACAATCCACAGGCCGGCATCGTCCTCGATCATGGCGCGGCCATTGGCGACATGAACCATGCGAAATTTGGGATCCGCCGGGAAGGGCTGCTCGTCGACGCCGGGAGGCCGGGTCTTGTCCTCGGGGTCCTGCAGCGTGCCGGTGGCGAACAGGTCGACATCGGGAACATCGTTTGCCGTCAGCGGCTGACCGCTGTTCTCCATCTGCGAGCCGCCGCTGACCCGCCCTGCATTGGTGCCGCTGCCGCCGAACTTGATCGCCTGCACGCCGAACTGGTCCTGATTGAAGAAGATATACCAGGGAAACAGCGCGCAGATCAGGCCAAGCGTGATGCCGAGCGCGGCAAAGACGATATCGCTGCGGCGGTCGGATTTCTTGTCGAGCCTGGGATATTGCGGCCTTGGCGGCTGCGGCCATTCGGTGACCGGGAACAGCCCGTCGAGAAGCGAGTCACGACTGGTCTCGATCGCTTCTTTGGGGCCGGCGCGAGGGGTCCTTGGCAATTCAGGCTTGACGACGCTGGGCAAGGCAGGCTCGGCCAAGCGAGGCACAGTGGACTCGACTACGCTGGCTACCCTGGGCAAGAATGGCCTGGCGGCCCTGGCCAGAATGGCCTCAGCCTTGGCGGCCTTGTCGAGATCGGCCTTTGCCCTGACAGCTCTCGCTTCGTTGGCCCGGGCTTCCTCGGCGGCACTGGCCTCTGCGATCATCTCGCGCAAAAGCCGCTCGGTGTACTGAAGCTCAGTCTCCTGCATCGACACTTTGCTTGCCTTTCAGATGACGGGCGAGGTCGGAGAATGCGTCGCTCGAGGCGCGATCCCTGGGCGACTGCGTCAGCGCCTCGTAGATCAGCGGCACCTGGCGCACGGCAATATCGAGCTCGGCATCGGCGCCGCCCTGATAGGCACCGAGCAGGCGGATGTCGCGGGTGTCCTCGAAGCGCGAGATCATCGATTTCAGCCTGGTCACCAGCATGCGTTGCTCGGGGCTCCATGCCTTGTCGGCGAGGCGCGAGATCGACGACAGCGGATTGACCGGGGGGTAGCGGCCCTGTTCGGCAATGGCGCGGTCGAGCACGACATGGCCGTCGAGGATGCCGCGTACCGAATCGGCGACCGGGTCGTTGTGGTCGTCGCCGTCGACCAGCACCGAGATGATGGCAGTGATTGATCCCTGTCCTTTGATACCGGGGCCTTCAGCGCCCGGGCCAGCGCGTTCGAGCAGCTTGGGCAGATCGGTGAAAACCGAAGCGGGATAGCCGCGGGCGACCGGCGGCTCGCCGGTGCCGGTCGCTACCTCGCGCAGCGCATGGGCAAAGCGGGTAATCGAATCCAGCACCAGCAGCACGCGATGGCCCTGGTCGCGAAAATGTTCGGCAACGCGCATGGCGGTATCCGGCGCGCGCCGGCGCATCATGGCGCTCTCGTCGCTGGTAGCGACGACGGCGACCGTCTTGGCCATGCTCTCTGCGCCGATCGTGTCTTCGAGGAATTCGCGTACCTCGCGGCCGCGCTCGCCGATCAGCGCCACGACCACGGTGTCGAAGGCGTCGGCGCCGGCCAGCATAGCGAGCAGCGTCGACTTGCCGACGCCGGAACCGGCAAAGACGCCGAGGCGCTGGCCGAGGCAGAGCGGCGTGAAGATGTCGATGACCTTGACCCCGGTCGTGAAGGCGGTGCCGACGCGCTGCCGCGCCATCGCGCCGGGCGTTGTGCCGTCGCCGCTCGCAGCCTCGCCGATCCTGATCAGCGGCGGGCCGCCGTCGATGACGCGGGTCAGCGCGTCGATGGCGCGCCCGCGCCACGAAGCATGCGGCGTTACCGTCAGCGGGCCGCGGCGAAACACGGCGTCGCCGATGCCGGCGTCGGCGCTGCGTTCGAAAGGGGCGATGACGACTTCGTCGCGGCCGATCCTGACGATCTCGCCGCGGCGCGTGCCGGCATTGCCGCGCTGTTCGACGAGGTCGCCAAGCCTGGCGACTTCAGACAGGCCGCGCACCTTGTAATGCGTTGGCGAAACCTCCGAAACACGGCCGCCGCTCCGCAGCAACGTCTCGGTGTCATCGAAGCGGCGCCAGATCCGCTCCAGCGCAGCCAGCCGGTTTTCCGGTGCTGTCTCCGGTTGCCGTTCAAGCGCGCGTATCGATGATTTGCTGCTCGACATGCTGCTACGACTTGGAGCCGAGCGTCTTGATGGCGTCGTCGGTCGAGGCATCGGTCTGGCGCATCAGCGCCGCCGTGTTCTCGAAGGCGCGCTGGACCATGATCAGGCGCGTCATCTCCAGCACCGGATTGACGTTGGATTCCTCGACATAGCCCTGCGCGACGCCGAGATCGGAACGGTCGGTGACCGGCTCCGGCGCACGCGCGGGCACGATGCCAGAATTGCCGTAGCGGACGAAATTCGGGCCGGGATCGAAATTGAACAGGCCGATGGCGCCGACGAGCTTGTCGCCCTGGCGCAGCGAGCCGTCGGCGCCCGCCTTGGGTGGGCCGTCGCGCGGGTCGAGCTGGATCGGCGCACCGCCGGCGTCGAGCACCGGATGGCCTTCGAGCGACATCAACTCGCCGTTCTCGTTCATCGAAAAGCGTCCGTCGCGCGTCATCACGGTGCCGGCCGGGGTGTCGATGCCGAACCAGGCATCGCCCTGGACGGCGAAGTCGAACGGGTTGCCGGTCTGCGTCATCGCGCCATGCGCGCCGGACAAATAGGTCTTGCCGGAGGAGGCGAAGGACACCGATTTGGGGCCGCTGCCGGAGACGACATCCTCGAACTTCACGCCGGTGGCGCGAAAGCCGATGGTCGAGGCGTTGGCGACATTATCGGCGATGGTGTCGAGACGGCGCTCAAGCGCGATCTGCGAGGAAAGGGCGACGTAAAGGCTGTCCTGCATGGTGTTCTCAGAATCTCAGTTTCTGCATGGCCATCATCAGATCGGTCGAGATGCCGACGGTGGTCGGCTGCGCAAACAGCACACCGATCGATGTCTGGGCGGTCGAGGTCGGATGATTGATTTCCCAAAGGCTGGTGAAGCGGGTGAGGAATTTCTCGAGCTTGGCCGGGTCGGTGAAATCGGTGAGGTCGAGCTTTGCCTCGAAGGCCTGCGCCTGCTTGTCGATATCTGCGGCAGCGAAGGAATCGGGCAGGCCGATGGCGGTGCGTACCACGCTGGCCAGGGCCGTGTCGGCCAGCACGTCATACCAGTTGGTGATGGTCGAGGCCTTGCGCTCGAAATAGAGCGCCAACCGCACGCCGTCATTGGTCTTGCCGGCGTCTTCTTCCAGGGTCTGGCGCATGTATTTGTCGACCACCGGCTGCTGCGACGGGCTGCGGGTCGTTGCCGCTTCGCCGTAGGCCTCGAAATTCAACGAGGTGGCGAGCCTGGCATAGGCCTTGTTGGAGAGCTTGTTGGCGACACTGGCGGGATCGCGGACACCGCCCTCAAGGACATCACGGACGAGATCCTTGTTGGTGGTCGCCGGATCGAGCCCGCTTGCGGACAGAGCATAGTTATAAAGGCGGCTGTCGGCCATCAGGTCGTCGACCGATTTCACCTTGGTGATGTTGGCGAGGTAGTAGCTGGTCTCGGCCTGGACGGCGTCCGCATTCGGCTTGATGAGGCCAAGACTGGACTCGGTCGTGTAGAGCTTCGGCGTGGTCTTCAGCACCGCGTCGCGCGTGGTCGTCTGATCGCCATACTGGGCAAAATCAAAGGCGCTGACGAAGTTGGCGTAGCTCTTGTCGGTCAACAGGTTGGCGGGACTCAACGGATCGGTGACGCCGCCATTGACCATGGTGCGGATCTGCTTCGTCGTCTGGGTCGATGCATCAAGCCCATAGGCAGCCATGGCGAAGGTCAGCAGGCGCTTGTCCTTCAGCAGGTCTTCGATGGACTTCACCTTGGAGATGTTGGCTGCGTAGTAGTCGGCCTCGCCCTTGATGTATTGCGCGGTCGGCTTGACGAGCAACAGTCCGGTTCCGCCGATCACAGCCTTCGGCACCGCCTGCTGGACGGCGTCGCGCGCCGTAGCCTGGTCGCCATATTGGGCAAAGTCGAAAGCCGCGACGAAAGCCGCATAGCCCTTGTTTGTCGACGTGTTTGCGGGGCTGTTCGGGTCGGTGACGCCGCCTTCCAGCATGGCCCGCACGGTCGCAGCCGGCTCGGCGTCGGCGTCCAGGCCGAACGCGGCCATCGCATAGGTGAGCAGGCGATCGTTGCCCATCAGGTCGTCGATCGATTTTACGTTGGAAATGTTGCTCAGGTAGTACGAGGTTTCGCCCTTGTAGTAGGTGAAGCCGTTCTGCGAAGGGCCGACCGAGACCTGGAGACCATAATTGTTGGTCACGCCCTGCTGTGCCGAATTGTAGCTCGTGGCATTAGCGCCAAGTGCGGCGAAATTGAAGGCCGACACGAACTCGGCATAACGCTTGTCGCTCAGTTTGTTGGCGAAGCTGTCGGAATCCGACACCCCTTCCTTCAGGGCTTTGACCATGAAGGCCTTGGCGTAAGCCATGTCGCCGAGACCGAAGGCTTTCATGGCATATTTGAACAGCCGGTCGTTCTTGACGAAATCGTCGATCGATTTCACGCTGCCGATGTTCGCGAGATAGTAGTCGGTGTCGCGCTTGGTGATCGGCTCCGCC
Organism: Mesorhizobium sp. C372A; assembly: GCF_030323245.1. Lineage (NCBI taxonomy): Bacteria > Pseudomonadati > Pseudomonadota > Alphaproteobacteria > Hyphomicrobiales > Phyllobacteriaceae > Mesorhizobium > Mesorhizobium sp. C372A. Next base: position 2,912,865 of record NZ_CP100475.1, read on the forward strand.
TCGATGCGGTCGATCGCCTTGGGGATGTCCCTGGCGATGAGCTGGTAGCTGGTAAAAGTGCTCAACACGACATGCCTCCGGTCGCAGCTTCAAAAGCAAGACTATGCGGACTTGCTTGCGCGAGGCTGAATCGCCTCACCTTGCATGATTCAAGCCTCACACAAGGCACGGGGGCTATCGGTTAGGCCTGACGTGATGCGGAAGGATCTGGCGTGGGCATTCTGATCGGACTTGTGGTGACGCTCGGCTGTGTTCTCGGCGGCTTCATGGCGATGGGCGGCCATCTGCATGTGCTGATGCAGCCTTGGGAAGCGGTGGTCATCTGTGGCGCCGCACTTGGAACCTTTCTCGTCGCCAACCCGATGAAGACGGTCAAGGACACCGGCAGGGGTATCCTCGAAGCGTTCAAGCAGGCGGTGCCGAAAGAGCGCGACTATCTGGAGACGCTGGGCGTGCTGCACAGCCTGATGCGCGAACTGCGCTCGAAGTCGCGCAGCGAGGTCGAGGCGCACATCGACAATCCGGAGGAGTCGGCAATCTTCCAGGCGTTCCCGACCGTGCTCAAGAACCACGACCTGACGAATTTCATCTGCGACTACTGCCGCATCATCATCATCGGCAATGCCCGCTCGCATGAGATCGAGGCGCTGATGGACGAGGAAATCCAGACCATCAAGTCCGACAAGATGAAGGCTTACCATGCGCTGGTGGCGGTGGGCGATGGTCTGCCGGCGCTCGGCATCGTCGCCGCCGTGCTCGGCGTGGTCAAGGCGATGGGCGCGCTCGACCAGTCGCCCGAAATCCTCGGCGGCCTGATCGGCGCCGCCCTTGTCGGAACCTTTCTCGGCATCTTCCTGTCCTATGCAGTGGTCGGGCCGGTCGCCACCAAGATCAAGACGGTGCGCGAGAAGAAGAACCGCCTCTATATCATCGTCAAGCAGACGCTGCTTGCCTACATGAACGGCGCTCTGCCGCAGGTGGCGATCGAGTTCGGCCGCAAGACCATCTCGTCCTATGAGCGGCCGACGATCGATGCCGTCGAGCAAAGCACGATGAACACAGCTTCCGCCGAGAAGAAAGCGGCTTGAGCCATGCATGACGACAGACAGGACCGCACGCCGTCATGACAAGTCCTGGCAGCCCCTCGCAAGCCCGCTCGCTGATCATCGAGCGTCTGGTCGGTGACAGCGGTGAGGCCGCTCACGTCATCGGCACCGGGGCGCTCGATGGGCGAGCGCGCACTGCCGCTGCTGCAGAAGAGCCTGGCCGGCGAGCTCGGTGCACCGGTCACCGTCGACCTGCGCACGGTCGAGATCAGCCGTGTTCCCGATGCCCGCACGAATGCCGGCGATGCCTTTGCCATGGCCATCATAGCATCGCCGACGTCTTCGGATGCGATGACGCTGGTGGCTGATGCGCCGGCCATCGCCGTGATGGTGTGCGCGCTGTTCGGCGGCGATCCGGATCAGCCGGTTTCGCCGATCGAGCGCGCTCTGTCGCAGATCGAGACCGATGTCGCGACCACGGTCTTCCAGGAAGTTGCGCAGGCGTTGAACGGATCGGGCCGGCGCTCGCTCGAGCTGCGGCTGCCGGTGCCGCGGGCGCTTTCGGGCAGCGAAGCCAAGCGCCGCGTGCTGCGCGATGGCGCGGCGGTGCGCATCGTCTTCGGCATCTCGACGCCGACCGACAGCGGAACGGTCACGGTGATGATCCCGCAGCGCATCCTGCTGGCCACACGCGGTATCGCCGATGTCCACGACAGCGAAGGCACGACCTCCGACTGGCGGGCACGTTTTTCCGAAGAAGTGATGCGCTCGACGGTGACGCTCGAAGCGACCATGCCGCTGGCCCGCCTGACGCTCGGCGACCTCGCCGGCTTCGAGCCGGGCCAGATCATCGAGCTCGAGGAGACGGCGCAGTCCCAAGCCAAGCTGAGCGCGCGCGACAAGACGCTGTTTGTCTGCGAGTTCGGTAAACTCGGGCAGAACTACACCGTCCGGATCAGGCATCCTTACGATGCCGGTCAGGATTTTATCGATGGGCTCATGCCGGGCTGACGCCGGGCAAGCCCAAGCATTTGGAGACGACTGATGGCCAAGACCAAGGTGGAAGCCAATATCGACCAGCCGGACGAACAGCTCGACCGCGCCATCGAGGAATTGCGCGGTGTCCTCCAGGAGGAGGAAAAGCGCCCCGACGCCGCCTTGCGGGCTGCCACGTCCGGCGCCAATTCCAACATCATCATGAGCATCCCGGTCGATGTGCAGATCATCCTCGGCAGTACGGAAATGCCGGTGTCGGACCTGATGGCGCTGCAGAAGGGCTCGACGGTGGCGCTTAACCGGCGCATCGGCGAACCGGTCGATGTCGTGGTCAACGGCCGCAAGATCGCCCGCGGCGAGATCACCGTGCTGGAAAGCGATCCGTCGCGCTTCGGCATCAGGCTGACCGAAATTATCGCGGCGACCAAGGGCGCTTGAGCAATGAATGACATGCGGTCTCAGCAGGAGCTTATGCCATGACGACGCCGGTGACGCTCACGCGCCCGCAAAAGGCCGCCGCCATCCTGGTGGCGATGGGCAAGCCTTCGGCCAGCCGGCTGCTGAAATTCTTCAAGCAAGAAGAACTGAAGGCACTGATCGAAGGGGCGCGGCTGCTGCGCACCATTCCGCAAAGCGACCTCGAACGCATCGTTGCCGAATTCGAGGCCGAGTTCACCGAAGGTGCGGGCCTGCTCGATTCCGCCGACCGGATGGACACGATCCTCAATGAATCGCTGTCGCCCGAAGAGATGAGCGCCATCATGGGCGACAAGCGCTTCGAGGTTGCGCCGGAAGGACCACCGCCGATCTGGCCGGAGCTGGAAAAGCTCGAGCCGACGCGTCTGGGCACATTCCTTGCCGCCGAGCATCCCCAGACCGCGGCCATGGTGCTGTCGAAGCTTGCGCCGCAGGCCGCCGCCAACATTCTGCTGACGATGGAAAAGCCGATGCGCAGCCAGATCATCAAGCGCATGGTGACGATGGCGACCATTCCGGACGCGGCGACCAGGATCATCGAGAACCAGCTGCGCGCCAGCGTGCTGGCGCAGACAGCGACCAAGGACATCTCGGCGGGACAGGCGCGCGTCGCCAGTATGCTCAACGAGATGGACAAGCCTCAGTTGGAAGAGGTCATGCAGGATCTGGAAGAGGCCGGCACGCCGGACCTCGGCGGTGTCCGCTCCAGGTTGTTTGCCTTCGACGATCTGCCGCTTTTGACGCAGAAGGCGCGGGTGCTTCTGTTCGACGGGCTGTCGACCGAACTGATTACGCTGGCGCTGCGCGGTGCACCACCCGCATTGACGGAATCGGCGCTCTCGGCGATCGGCGCACGGTCGCGGCGCATGATCGAGTCCGAGCTCGGACAGGGCTCGGAAGGCATTCAGCTTGCCGACATCATGACGGCGCGCAAGAACATCGCGGTGGCGACAATCCGGCTTTCGCGCGAGGGGGCTTTCGAACTGCCCTCATCGCAGCAGAGCGAAGCGGCTTAACGCCGAGCGCTGAATGGCTGAAGCGGCGGACAAAGACTCCAAAACCGAAGACGCGACCGAAAAGAAGATCCGCGACACCGTCGAACAGGGCAAGCTGCCCCATTCGCGAGAGGCCGCACTTCTGGCGTCCTTCATCGCCATACTGGTGTTCACCGTCTTCTACGCCAAGGACGCGGTCGTTGATCTCGGCATGTTCCTGTCGATGTTCCTGGAAAAGCCCGAGGCGTGGCCGATGGACACCGAGACCGACGTCATCGCGCTCTACAAGACCGTGATGATGGAGATCGGCCATGCCGTTGTCAGCCTGCTGGCGCTGCTGGTGGTGGCCGGCATCGGCGCCTCGGTGCTGCAGAACATGCCGCAATTCGTCGGCGAGCGGATCCGGCCGCAGCTGTCGCGCATCTCGATAGCCAAAGGCTGGACCAGGATGTTCGGCATTCAGGGCTGGGTCGAGTTCCTGAAATCGCTGGGCAAGCTCGGCTTCGCCAGTATCGTGCTCTACTTCACGCTGTCGCAGGACTACCGCCAGCTCCTGGCCGGCATGATCACCAACCCCGTCGCTTTCGGCCTCGTCATCAAAAGCATCACCGTCGACATATTGGTGGCGATCGTCTTCGTCATGGGGCTGATCGCGGCGGTCGACGTCGTCTGGTCGCGCTTCCACTGGAAGCAGGATCTGCGGATGACCAAGCAGGAGGTCAAGGACGAGTTCAAACAGTCCGAGGGCGACCCGATCATTAAGTCCCGGCTGCGCTCGCTGGCGCGTGACCGGGCGCGCAAGCGGATGATGACGGCGGTGCCGCGCGCGACGCTGATCATCGCCAATCCGACGCACTTTTCCATCGCGCTCAGATATGTCCGCGACGAGGATTCAGCACCCCTGGTGCTGGCCAAGGGCCAGGACCTGGTTGCGCTCAAGATTCGCGAGATCGCCAAGGAGCACAACATCCCGATCTTCGAGGACGTGGCGCTCGCCCGCTCCATGTACAAGCAAGTTTCGGTTGATAGCGTGATCCCGTCGCAATTCTACCAGGCCGTCGCCGAACTGGTGCGGATCGTCTACTCCAAAAAGGCTGAGCGGAGACAAATTTCATGAACCGCCAACCGCACGCAAAATCCCGCGAACTCATCGTTGCCAAGGCCATCGAGCAGGTGGTCGACGAGTTGCGGCTGATCGATGTCGCCGACTACATCGCCTTCATCCGGCTTGAGCATTTCGCTTGCCTGTCGGATCTGGTGGATTCGGCGGTGGAGCTGTTCTTCCTGCCGGGCACGCTCAGGCTCGGCCATGGCGGAGAGGCACATGTCGACTGGAGCGGCAGCCCGCGCATCGTGCTCGATCTCGAGCTTCGGCCGCCGGGCGTCACCGTCTATTTCCAGCTGACGCTGAGCGAGGAGAGGTCTTCGGTCGCGGTCAACTATGTGTCGTTCGAGAAGCCCGGCGAAGACCCCGAGCACAACACCGCCTTGCTGGAGACGGTCATCGAAGAGGCGCGCATTCGCCGGACCGAGCCGCTCGCCTATCGATGATCTTTTGTCTTATCCCAATCGCCGGACGCGGCTTTGATCACTCGATCAGACCCAGGCGCAGCGCCTTGGCCACCGCCTGGTTGCGGTTGACCGCGTTGAGCTTCTGCGTCGACTGGGTGAGATACTGGTTGGCGGTGTGGACCGACAGCTTCAGCAGCCTGGCGATCTCTTCGCTGGTGTTGCCGTTGGCGGTCAGCTTCAGGCACTCCAGTTCACGCTTGGAGATCGACCGCATCCGGCCGGCATCGTTCGGACGAATGCGGGCGACGGCGGCGAACAGCGAAAAACAGCGGGCGTGGATTTCGTAGAGCGTGTCCTCCGGCAGAGCGATCGTCGAGCCGAGGAACACCACCAGCCCGCAATGGCCGCGATCGGCATGGACGGGAAAGGCAATGCCGTTGGTGCCCGGCGCCAGCGGCGCCGTCCGCTCCGCCCAGGCGAGGTTCTGGAAGACGGCGTCCGAGCCGGCGATGCCGTCATCGGCCCACCAGCGCGGCGCTGTCGAGGCGCCGCTGTGGCGCACCATCTCCTCGCCATTGGCGCCGGCGATGAATTTGGTCGCAACAGCAGTGGCTGGATAGTCGGAATCGAAGCTCGGCACCAGGCGCGCCCGTTCCGGCGAGGGGCTGACGAAATAGAGGCCAAACGCCGACGCGTTGATGTCGACGGCGATCCAGCGGCAGCGGCGCACCGCGTCCGGGATGGTGACGGCATGGTGCGTCTCGGAACCGATGGAGAAGGCGCCGAACGGATTGCGCTGCTCGTTGAAAAGGGCTTCGGCCGCCGCCTTGATGTCAGCATGTTTCAAATGATGCCGCTCCTGATCGCCGTGGCGATGGCCATCGCGCGGTTCGACGCCGCGAATTTCTGGATGGCGTGGGTGATGTAGCTGTTGACGGTGTTGGACGAGACCCCGAGGATCACTGCGACCTCATCGGTGGTTTTGCCTTCAGACACCCAGAACAGGCATTCGCGCTCGCGGTCGGACAGCGGGTCCTGCATGGCGACGGCGGCGATCAATTGCGGGATGGCGGACAGCGCGTAACAGCACTTCAACTGAGCCTTCATCAGCGCCGGCTGGTCGATACTGCCGGCCTCGGCCGCCGAGAAAAGCGCAAACAGCCGCTGGCGGCCGACATTGAGCCGCAGTGAATAGACTTCGGCATGTCCAAGCACGTCGAGCAGGCGCGCCTCTTCGCCTGTGAGCAGTCCGCCGGCGTCGGGTGCCGCGGCGGCGACCAGGGGCCTCGGGCGGATGCCAGGTGCAACGGTCAGCGGTCCCTGGGCAAGGCCGGCGATCAGCCGCTTGCCGATCAGTTCAATGGCGTCGAAGATCCAGTTGGATGAGACGATGCGGGCGTCGTTGCGGTCCTGGTCGTGGACGATGGCGACGAGCATGTAGCTGTCGGCGCCGATCTCGGCGGCAAGCTGCATGAAAAAGGAGGTGAGATCGCCGCGCGATTCGAGGCGCGAGCCTAACGTATCGGATTGGAGAAGCGCGGCGGAACTGCTCATTGGATGCTTTGGTTGTATGTCATGGCCGGAGTCTTTTCTTGAGCCCGGACGCTGGGGTTAGCAGCGGCCGAACTTGAAGACGCATCACGTTTACGAAGCACTCACACGGCGCGGCGGTCGCGCTGATCGCCGAATCCATTCAGGGAACGCGAAGCCGTCCGCGTCTGGTGCCGGTCATTGGCCGGAACTTGAGACTTTGGGTGGTCGCCGCGCCCCCCAAGGACCGGCTGATTCGGGTCTAATCTACCCGCAGATGAATCCGACATCAAACGCGATTTGACAAAATCAATATTATTGGACTCAAGCGACTCAGGGGCTGCTTTCGCGGCCTTTTCCGCCGCAAAAGGCCTGAAACGCCGACACGAAAAAGCCAGAGGGTGTTGCGATACTGCCGTATCGAGGGCCGATCGATTCCGATAGGGTCTCGGCAGCCGGCAGGGGTGGGCATCCCTTCGGTCATACGGCGGATTTGGCGGCGCTTGCTCGCGGCCATCAGCATCGGGGGTCATGATGAAGCAGGTTTTCCTGGCGTTCACGGTGGTGCTTGCGGCTCTTGCCGGCATGGCAGCGCCCGCCAAGGCTGAGCCGACCGTTACCTATGCGCTCGACAACGGGCTGCAGGTGGTGCTGGTGCCCGACCATCGCGTGCCGAAGGTGGTGATGAACCTGCGCTACCGCGTCGGGTCGATGAATGAACCCGCGGGACGCTCGGGCTTTGCGCATCTGTTCGAACATCTGATGTTTTCCGGCACGCCGGCCTGGCCGAACGTGTTCGGCGCGCACGCCGCGCTCGGCAACGAGATCAATGCCTGGACCACCGAAGACGGCACGGTCTATTACGTCGACGGGCTGTCGTCGTCACTGCCGATGATCCTGTCGCTGGAGGCCGACCGCATGGCCAATCTCGGCCGCTCGGTGACTCAGGCCAAGCTCGATCTGCAGCGCTCGGTGGTCAAGAACGAGATGCGCCAGAACGTGCTCGACAAGGCCGGCGCATCCGGCTGGGAAGCTTTCTGGTCCGGGCTGTTCCCGAAGCCGCATCCCTATAGCCGCATGGTCATCGGCTCGGTCGCCGATCTCGATGCGGCGACGCTCGACGATGTCAGGGGTTTCTTCAACAGCTACTATCTGCCCAACAATGCGGTGCTGGTGCTGGTCGGCGACTTGGAGATCGACGACACCAAGGCGCTGATTGCCGACACGTTCGGCCGCGTGGCGCGCGGCGCCGATGTGGCGCGGCCCGCCGTGCCGGAACCGACGCAGGCCCGGCTCAAGCTGGTGCTCGAGGATCGCGTGCCAAGCCCCATCGTCGTGGTCGGCTTCAGTGGCCCGGTGGCGCAGTCGCCCGACAATGGTGCGCTCAGCATTGCCGCCGAACTGCTCGGCAACGGCGAATATGGGTTTTTGCGCAACCGGCTGGTTTCGCAGTTGGGCATTGCCACCTATGCCAGCGCGAGCTGGACCGGCGGTCTGCTCGGTGGCCGCTTTACCTTCGAGGCGGGTGCCGCCGAAGGTGTGGCGCCGGAAGCGCTGGAAAGCGCGATGAAAACGGCGTTCGCGAATTTCCTGAAGACCCCGCTCGATCCGGTCGATGTCGAGCGTGCGCGCACCGGCATCTTGCAGGCAGCGCGGCTCGGCAGCGAAGCACTGAAGGATCGCGCCGGCGTCGTCTCCTACAATGCCGACGTGCTCGGCGATGCGCAGAGCGCGCTGGTCGACGCCCCGCGGGTGAAGGACGCCAGCGTGGCGGATGTCGAGGCAACGATGAAGCGGCTGTTGAAACCGGAAGATGCCAGCGTACTGATGCTGAAGCCCGGCCCGCGGGGCAGCTATCCCGATGCACTGATCGGCTCGTCCGGCACACCGCAGCCGTTCACCGCACCGGAGCGAGCGGCGATCGACATTCCGAAGCATGCGGCCGGGCAAGCGCCTTCGGCAACACTGCCCGCCATGGAAACGGCGACGCTCTCGAATGGCATCAAACTCGTCCACTACACAATGCCGGAAGCGCCGATGGTCTATGTCGCGGCCAGTGCCGCCGGCGGCTGGAACAGCGTGCCGGAAGGCAAGGAGGGATTGCTGGAGCTTGCAGCAAGCATGGCGACACGCGGGGCCGCCGATCGCGGCTCGGCTGATTTCGCCAAGGCGGCCAGCGACATCGGCGCCGGCGTCAGCCACCAGGCCGGAACGCTGACCACGATGATGACGCTTGGCGTGCCGCCGGAAAAGCTCGACCAGGGTATTGGCCTGCTCGCCGACGCGGTACTGAAGCCTCGTTTCGACAAGACCGAATGGACGGTGCTGATGGCGCAGACGGTCGACTGGCTAAACGCCCGCGAGGCGGATCTGCCCGGCGTTGCCGGCCGCATGGCAAAGGCGACGCTGATCCCGCAGGTGCCGGGCAAGGCAGCGGTGGACTGGTCGGCAAAGGCGCTGACCTCGATCTCGCTCGACGAGGCGAGGGACGCATTCAAGGCGGAGTTCACGCCGAAGGCGGTGACCTTCTACAGCGTCGGCCCGATGCCGGTCGCGACCGTCGCCGCCAGCCTTGAAAAAGCATTCGGCGCGTGGACAAGCGACACCGCCGGCTATGCCGTCGAGCCGTCGCCGGCGGCGCATTTCAACGGGGGACAGAAAGTGCTGCTGGTGCCCGAACCCGGCGCCAGCCAGTCGGCGCTGTTCGTGGCGCGGCCGGCGCCCGGCACCGACGAGAGCGAGCGCGCTGAATCGACCGCGGTCTCCAACCTGCTTGGCGCCGATTTCTCCAGCCGGCTGAATTCGGTGATCCGCGAGGAGAAGGGCTACTCCTATGGCGTGTCGAGCTATCTGATGAGCCCGATGAAGGTCGGCTCGGGATTGGTCGTGGCAACCACCGTCGAGCGCGCCAACACCGGGCCGGCGATTACCGAAATCCTGAAAGGATTTGCCGGCCTGACCACCTTGCCGGTGGCGCAGGACGAAGTCGACCGCACGGTGACTGTCTATCGCCGGGCGCTGGCTGGATCGGCCGAGACGTCGGCTGGTCTGTTCTCCTCGCTGATTGGCGCGGTCGGCAGCGGATCGACGCTGGAGGACCAGCAAACCCGCATGGCGGCGCGCACAAAGCTGACGCTCGATGCGGTTCAGAAACAGGCGCTGGCCCTGGCGTCGCTCGATCCGTCGCTGATCGTGGTGGCGGGCGACCCCGATGTGGTGATGCCGCAGCTTGCCGCGATCGGCCTCAAGGATGTCGAGATCGTCAAGCGTGACGAGGCTGGTGAAGAGACGGCGATGCGGGCGCTCGATCTTCTCGGGGGCAATCGCCAGGCGCCGCTGTCTGCCTCGCCGTGGCGGGTTGGCGATGGCGGCACGACACGGGCGGTGCACGCCTGCGCCGGCGACAGGGATTGCGGCGCGCAGATCCACGCCGATTGACGGGTTAAACACGCGGCCGCCGGCCGCGTTGTAATTTTGGGATAACTTTGTTTCGGGGGAAACGATGAGCGATTCATTTCGGGAAGTCACATCCGTCTCGTGGTTCGGGCGGATCAAGCGCGCGGTCGGCGGGGTCATCTTCGGCCTTATCCTGATCGTGCTGATGGTGATCGGGCTGTTCTGGAACGAAGGCCGCGCCGTGCAGACGGCGCGCTCGCTGGCCGAAGGTTCTGGAGCGGTGGTTTCGGTCGGCGCCGACAGCGTCGATACCGCCAATGACGGCAAGCTGGTTCATGTCAGCGGACTGGTGACGGCGGACAGCGGCCTGGCGGATCCGGATTTCGGCATTGCGGCGCAAGGGCTGCGGCTGTCGCGCAGCGTCGAGATGTATCAGTGGAAGGAAGAGTCCAAGTCGGAGACGACCAAGAAGCTCGGCGGTGGCGAAGAGACGGTGACCACCTACAGCTATTCCAAGGTGTGGGACGACAGCCAGATCGACTCGTCGGACTTCAAGAAGCCGGACGGCCACCAGAATCCGCCGATGGAAATCCACGGCCGGACCTTCCAGATTCCCGAGGGCAAGCTTGTCGCCTTCGATCTCGATACGCCGGTGCTGGACCGTATCGAGGGTGACAAGGACTATTCGCTCTCAGCCGACCAGTCGGCGGCGATAAAGGCTGCCTATACCGGAACGAAACCGCTCAGCATCGTCGATGGCAAGATTTTTCTCGGCAATGACAACACGACGCCCGCTTTGGGTGACTATCGCATCGGCTACGAACTGGCGCCGCTGGGCGTGATCAGCATCGTCGCGCGCCAGGCCGGCAGCCGCTTCGAGCCCTACCAGACGCAAGCCGGCGATGCGCTGCTGATGGTCGATACCGGCAACGTCCCGGCCGAAAAGATGTTCGCCGACGCCGTCAGCGCCAACACGCTGATCACCTGGCTGCTGCGCGGCGCCGGCTTGCTGTTGCTGACCATAGGCTTTGCGCTGTTCCTCAGCCCGATCGGGGTGATCCTCGACGTCATACCCTTCCTCGGCAGCATGGCGCGGATGGGCACCGGCATCATCGCCTTCGTTCTGGCGATCCTGGTCGGCACGGTGACGATCGCGATTGCCTGGTTCTGGTACCGGCCGTTGCTGGCGCTCGCCATCCTGGCGGCAGGCGTGATTGCGGCGGTGATTGTCTACCGCATCGGCCGGTCGCGAAGGCCAGCCGTTCCGGTGGTTGCACCCAACCCGGCTGCGGCCGCCTAGATGGTCGGGGCGGCCGGAGCCGCCCCATATCTCCTTGGCGCAATTCCGGCCGGAAAACCGCCTCACACTTATCCTGGAATTGCTTTCCTATTTGTCCTCGAAGCCGGTGAGCACGCCGACGGCGTTGATGCCGATCTCCTCGACGGCGTAGCCGCCTTCCATCACGAACAGCGTCGGCAGGCCGAGCTTGGCGATGCGATGGCCGATCTTCGGATAGTCCGGGCTTTTCAGCTTGAACTGGCTGATCGGGTCCTTCTCGAAGGTGTCGACGCCGAGCGACACGATGACGATATCGGGGGCGTAGGCGGCGAGCTTGGCGCAAGCGTCCTCCAGCGAGGCGTTCCAGGCGTCCCAATTGGTGCCGAAGGGCATGGGATAATTGACGTTGAAACCTTCGCCGGCGCTGGCGCCGCGTTCATCGGCATGGCCGAGGAAGAACGGATACTCCACCATGGGATCGCCATGCAGGTTGAGAACCTGCACGTCGGCGCGTTCATAGAAGATCTCCTGCGTGCCATTGCCGTGGTGATAGTCGACGTCGAGGATCGAGACGCGTTTTGCGCCCTGATCGAGGAACCACTGCGCGGCGACCGCGGCATTGTTGATGTAGCAGTAGCCGCCCATGAACCCGGCACCGGCGTGATGGCCGGGCGGGCGGCAGAGCGCGAAGGCCGACCGCTCGCCACCCTTGACCAAGGCCGCCGCCGTCAGCGCCACGTCATAGGACGATTTGATCGCGGTCCATGTGCCTTCGACGAAGGTGGCGCCGGCGTCGAAGGAATAGTAGCCGAGCAAGGCGTCGACGCGCTTGGGTGGCACGTCGCCGCGCAGGCCGCGCGTCGGCCAGGTGAAGGGCATCGCCGTGCCCTCGAAGCCGGCGGCCTTCCACGCCGGCCAGACGGTGGGCAGGAAGTCGATATAGTCGGCCTTGTGGATGCGCTTGGCCGCGGTGAGATCATGCTCGACCGGTCCGAGGATCGGCCCCAGCTTCTCGCTCTCGACCCGCGCCCTGATGAACTCGGCCCGCGACGGCTTTTCGAAACCCGGCACGATTGCCGACGTGACCAGTTCCATCTGGCCGGCATGGCCGGCATGAAGCGGCGAATAGACAGTCTTCATGAATTTCCTCTCGAAATAGCGAAATCAGTCAAGGTTGAGATAGGGGGTGACCAAAGCGAGCCACATTCTTTCCACATCGTCCTCGATGAGGTCGTATGTCTTGCGATCCCGCTTCAACCCCACAAGCCGGCAGGCGTGCCCGACATCCATCATCAGCACGCCGAGCCGGCTGGCGATCTTGTCTTCAAGGGCCGGGTTCACATGCTGCAGCCACGCGGCGTAAAGCGCGATGATCTGCTCGTCATATTCGTCCTGGATCGGCCTGAGGTCGGCATTGCCGGATATCGCCTCGATCACCGGCATCAGGGTGGCGTTTTCGAGATATATTCTGGAGGTATCGATGAAGAGCTTGCGCACCTCCTGCCGAAACTCGTCGCGGTTGGTGGGTGGGGTGACCTCGATGCGCCTGGCGATCACCTCGGGAAACGACGACAGCCAGCGCCGGGCGAGGTCGAGGAGAATGGCTTCCTTGTTGGGAAAGTACTGGTAGACCGAACCGACCGACAGGCCCGCGCGCCGGGCAATGGCGAGCGTCGTCGGCGTCTTGGTTCCCTGCTCCCGCGTCAGGATCAAAGCCGCGTCGAGTATCCGGTCGACCACCTTGCTCGACCGTTCCTGCCGCGGCTGCTTGCGCGGTTCGAGCGCCATCCTGGTTTCGCGGCTGAGACTGCGCTTCACGGATTGATGCCTTCGTTCCCTGCCGGTTTCAACACAGGTCCCGGTCTCAACATTGGCGTGGTGTGTTGTCCACAATACATTCGAAATTCGGCACGTTGACAAACGCGAATAATTAGTCGCATTCTTTTATCCACGCTGTTTTGAGAGATCACAAGGGGAATTTCGAAGCAGCGCACTGGCATCAGTCTTCGTCCGATAACGCCGCTCCAGCGGAGTGGCAGCTTGTCGGACAAGAGGGTTGTCGGTCTCAGCCAGTCGTCAAAAGCGCGGAGTCGCGATGTCTGTCACGGGTGCGGGTCAAAATGCTGATCTGATCGTCATCAATGGTCGCGTGCGGACCATGGACGATGACAATCCCGCCGCCGAGGCGATTGCCGTCAAGGACGGCGCCATCATCGCCATCGGCAACCACGCCGCCATCGAAAAACTCAAGGGAACGACCACAGAGGTGATCGACGCCAAGGGCGGTTCGGTCCTGCCCGGTTTCATCGAAGCCCACATGCATCTGTTCTCGGGAGGGGCCGAGCTCGCGCATCTTCAACTCGGCGGTATCCATGGCTTCGAGGCGCTTCAAAGCGCCATCCGCGACTACGCAACGACGCGGCCCGAGGCGAAAATGCTTGTGGGCCAGGGCGTCGACTACACCGTGCTCGGCGACGAGCGGGTGACACGCCATCATCTCGACGCCATCCTGCCCGACCGCCCCTTCTGCATGGCAGCGCCCGACCACCATACGATGTGGGCCAACACCAAGGCGTTGGAGATAGCCGGCATCCTGAAGGGACGCACGCTCGGTCCGGGCAACGAGATCGTGATGGGTGGCGACGGCCTGGCCGCGGGCGAATTGCGCGAGGGCGAGGCCTTCGGTCCGGTGCTCGACCTTGCCGGCGAAAGCCGGGTGCGGCTGGGGCTGTCGACCGGCGGTGAGCCCGACCCAATGACGTCGGCCGCCGAGCGGGCCGCTGACCGTGACATCATGCGGCGCGGGCTTGCATGGTGCGCGCGCCACGGCATCACCTCGATCCAGAACATGGACGGCAATCTCTACCAGCTCGAACTGCTTTCCGAGATCGAGGCCGAGGAGGGATTGCCCTGCCGCGTCAAGATCCCGTTCCACTACAAGAATTTCATGACACTCGACATGCTCGAGAAGGCGTCCGTCATGGCCGAGCGCTACCACAGTGAGTGGCTGTCATCGGGCATGGTCAAGGTGTTCTATGACGGCGTGCTCGATTCCTGGACCGCTGTTATGGTCGAACCCTATGCGGATCGTCCCGACTGGGTCGGCGAGCCGCTGTTCACGCCGCAGCAATTTATCGATCTCGCCGTGGCTATCGACAAACGCGGGCTGCAGATCGCGGTGCACTCGATCGGTGACGGCGCGGTGCGCGCAGTGCTCGACGGTTACGAGGCGGCGCAGAAGCTCAATGGCAAGCGCGACAGCCGGCACAGGGTTGAGCACATCGAGGTCACCACAGCAGCCGACGTGCCGCGTTTTGCCGAACTCGGCGTCATCGCCTCGATGCAGCCGTCGCATCCGCCCGGCGCCATGGATTTTCCACTGGAGCCGACGGTGTCACGCATCGGACCGGCCCGCTGGCCGCTGAGCTATGCCTGGCGCACCCTGAAAAGCGCCGGCGCCCATGTCGTGTTCGCCTCGGACTGGCCGGTGGCGGCGATCGACCCGATCCTGAGCATTCAGGCGGCAGTGCAGCGCAAACCATGGGCAGAAGGCGATCCTGACCAGAGTTTCTCGCTGCAGGAAGCGATTGCCGCCTACACGGTCGAGGGCGCCTATGCCGAATTCGCCGAGCATCGCAAAGGCGTTCTGAAACCCGGCTACATGGCGGATCTGGTGGTTTTGTCGGCCGATATCGAGAAGACGGCGCCCGCCGATCTGCACAAGCTGCGACCGGTGACGACGGTCTGCGGTGGCAAGGTCACCTACCAGGCCTGACAATGGCATGCGGCTTGCACAGCTTGCCGCTTGCAAGACGAAATGACCGACTGAACTGTGATTCAATGCCGGACTTGCCAACCTACCGGCCGTGTGGTCACATCGAACAGGGGAAAAACTCCGCCAGCAAGAGCGGGGTCAACAGTGAGGCGTATCGTGCCGGAAAAACCGGATCGGAATGCAATTGAAGTCGTAAACGTCAGTAAAATTTTCGGATCGGGTGAGGGGCAGGTCGCTGCCCTCGATACGGTCTCGGTATCCATCCGCGAGAATGAGTTCTTCACCCTGCTGGGACCATCCGGCTGCGGCAAGACCACGTTGCTGCGGCTGATTGCCGGCTTCGACTTTCCAACCGCCGGCGAAATCCTCCTCTACGGTCAGGACATCGCGCCGTTGCCGCCCTTCAAGCGGCCGGTCAACACCGTCTTCCAATCCTACGCGCTGTTCCCGCATATGACGGTCGCCGACAATATCGGCTTTGGCCTGGAAATGCTGGGCAAGCCGAAGGCCGAGATCAAGGCGCGCGTCGCCGAGATGCTGAAACTGGTGAAGATGGAGGCGCTGGCGGGTCGCCGAACCAGCCAGATCTCCGGCGGCCAGCAGCAGCGCGTGGCGCTCGCCCGGGCGCTGGCGCCGCAGCCCAAGGTGCTCCTGCTCGACGAACCGCTCTCGGCGCTCGACTACAAGCTGCGCAAGGAAATGCAGATCGAATTGAAGCGGCTGCAGCACGAGACGGGCATTACCTTCATCTTCGTCACCCACGACCAGGAGGAAGCGCTGACCATGTCGGACCGCATCGCGGTGATGTCGTCGGGCAAAATCCTGCAGGTCGGCTCGCCGCGCGACATCTACGACCGGCCGGCCGAGCGTTTCGTCGCCGACTTCATCGGCGAGTCGAACTTCCTCAAGGCGGATGTGGTTAGCGCGACTGGTGGCCGGGCGACGGTGAAGCTGCCGTCTGGTGTGGAAATCCCAGCCTCGCTGCCGGAAGGCTTCAGCCCCAGCGGCAAGGTCACCATCGTCGTGCGTCCAGAGCATGCGCAGTTGGGCACGGCCAGCCCGATCGCTTCGCTGTCCGGCACCGTCGAAAACATCGTCTATCTCGGCACCGACACGCACTTCCATCTGCGCCTTGCCGGTGGCGAGCCGTTCATCGTGCGGCGTCAGAACAGCCGCGGCGCCGGTGACGGCTTCGTGCAGGGCGGCCAGATCGGCATCATGATCGGCAACGACGCCGCGCAAGTGCTGAAGGACTGATCATGGCGGCCGCGGAACAAGTCGCCAAGGCAGCGGAGCGGCGCGATGTGCGCGACCGCTGGCTGCTGTCAGCGCCAGCCTTGCTGGTGATCTTCCTCGCCGCGACCGGCCCCTTGCTGATCGTGCTGATCTACTCGTTCCTGACGCCTGGCCCCTATGGCGATGTGAAGTGGCAGTTTTCGCCCGATGCCTGGCTGTCGGTGTTCATGGAACGCGACATTTTCGACGATACGCTTTCGCTTGCGGCAGCGCATGTCACCATCTTCTGGCGCTCGATCAAGCTGGCGGTGATAACGACGATCGCCACTTTGGCGTTGGGGTTTCCAACCGCCTATTTCATGGCGACGCGCAGCGAGAAAACCAGGGATCTCTGGCTGTTCCTGATCACCATTCCGTTCTGGACCAACCTTCTGATCCGCACCTTCGCCGTGCTGCAGATCATCCGCAACGAAGGCATCATCAACACCATCCTTATGAAGCTTGGTATCGTCTCAGCGCCGGTGCAGATTCTCTTCACCGACACGGCGATTCTGATCGGCATGGCCTATGTCTATCTGCCGCTGATGGTGCTGCCGATCTATGCCAGCATGGAGAAGCTTGATTTTCGCCTCGTCGAGGCGGGCTACGACCTCTACGCGACCCGTTTCAATGTATTGCGGAAGATCATTTTCCCGCTGGTCAAACCCGGCGTCATTGCCGGCTCCATCCTGGTCTTCATTCCAGCCCTTGGCGCCTATGTGACGCCGAGCGTGCTTGGCGGCGGCAAGAATATGATGCTGTCCAACCTGATCGAATTGCAGTTCGGCCAAGGCCGCAACTGGCCGCTCGGCTCGGCGCTGTCGATCACGGTGATGATCATCGTCATGGTGGCGCTGCTTGCCTATGTGCGCAATGCCGGCAAGTCGGGGGCGCGGCATGGCTAAGAACTTTTCCATCAAGCACCAGACCGGCTTCACGGTGATCGCTGCGACCTGTTTTATCGTGCTCTATCTGCCGATCATCGTGCTGGTCGCCTATGCCTTCAACGCGGCGAACTCGACGTCCGAATGGGGCGGCTTTTCGATGCGCTGGTTCCAGTCGGCTTGGCAGAACGTGCAAGTTATCGACGCGACGCTACGCTCGTTCCAGATCGGCGCCGTCGCTGCGGTGCTGTCGACAATCTTTGCCACCATGGCCGCGCTCGCCACCACGCGCACCGCGTCCTATCCGGGCCTCACCTTCAAATATGCGGCGATCAACCAGCCGCTGATGGTGCCCGAGATCGTCACCGGCGTGGCGCTGCTGATCTTCTTCTCGCGCATCAAGATCTTCACCGGCTATTCCGGCATTGGCTATCTGATCGCCGCGCACACGGCGTTCTGCATCCCGTTCGCCTATCTGCCGATCCGGGCGCGGCTGGAAAACATGGACCTGACGCTGGAGCGCGCGGCCGCCGATCTGTACGCGACGCCTTGGAAGACCTTCCGCCGCATCACGCTGCCGCTTTTGTGGCCCGGCATACTGGCCGGACTGATGCTGGCCTTCGTCATCTCGCTCGATGACGTCGTCATCACCGAGTTTGTCAAATCGGGCGGCCAGGATACGCTGCCCACCTACATGCTCGGCCAGATCCGCCGCGGCATCACGCCTGAGATCAACGCGATATCGACCGCCTTCCTGCTGCTTTCGGTCGCGATCGTCACGTTGTTTTTCTTCGTCAGCAGGAAAAGAGACTGAACCGACAAATGGGAGCTAAAACCATGAACTGGAAAACAACGACAGCCGCCATCGGGTTGGCGCTGCTCGCAACGACGAGCCTGGCCCGCGCCGATGGCGAGCTGAACATTTACAATTGGGGCAACTATACCAGCCCCGATGTGATCAAAAAGTTCGAAGCCAAATACAACGTCAAGGTGACGATCACCGATTACGATTCCAACGATACGGCGCTCGCCAAGGTACGCCAGGGCGGCACCGGCTTCGACATCGCCGTTCCGTCGCAAACCTACGTGCCGATCTGGATCAAGGAGGGCCTCGTGCAGGAGACCGATCCGGGCAAGATGGAGAACTTCAAGAACGTGGCGCCGGAATGGGCCAATCCAGACTTCGACCCCGGCCGCAAATATTCCGTGCCGTGGGCGCTGGGCACCGTCGGCGTCGTCGTCAACACCGATGCCTACAAGGGACCAGCCGACAGCTGGGGCATCATCTTCAACACGCCGGACGAGCTGAAGGGCAAGACCAATGTCGTTCCCGAGATGAATGACGTTATCTTCGCGGCGATCAAATATGTCGGCGGCCAGCAGTGCACCGACGACAAGACGGTGCTGAAGAAGGTGCGCGACACGCTTGTCGCGGCCAAGCCGAACTGGATCGCCATGGAATACAACACCATCGAAAAGATGGGCGCCGGCGACTTCAAGGCGACCAGCGACTGGAACGGTTCGGCGCTGCGTCAGCGGCTGGCCAATCCGGCCATCCATTACAATTATCCGAAGGAAGGCTACGGCCTGTGGAGCGATAACGTCGTCGTTCTCAAGGAAGCCAAAAATGTCGAGAACGCCAAGCTGTTCCAGAACTTCATCATGGATCCGGAAAACGCGGCCGGCCTCTCGGCCTTCCATCGCTACGCAAACGCCATTACCGGCTCGGACAAGTACATGCCGGCCGATATGAAGGATGCCCCGGAAGTCGTCATTCCGGAGGCTGCGAAGGCACAAGGCGAATTCCAGAAGATGTGCGCGCCTGAGATCCAGGACATCTACACCAAGATCTGGACCGAACTGCAGAAATAACCGCAGTCTGACAGACCCGGCGGCATGCGCCGCCGGGTCTTTTCTTTTCCGGAATGGCTTTCATGGACTCCTATCGCAACAGCGATCCGCGGCCGTCGATCATGCAGGGCTCGCCGCCTCAAATGGTGCTGCCGAAGCTCGACTGGGACCGGCCGCCATGGAATCGCTGGGCCTTCCAACACATCCGCGAATTCCTGCCGACCATCGAGGTCTGGCGCGGTAACGGCCATCGCCATCGTCTTGAGCGCGCAGAGACCGATCTCGACGCGCTGCCGGTGGAAGACAGCAAGGGCCGTCCGACGACGCTCGTTGGCCTGCTCGACGAGACCTACACGGACGGCTTCCTGGTGCTCAAAGACGGCAAGGTCGCCTATGAGCGCTATTTCAACGGCATGGCCGAGCGCACGCTGCATCTGTCGCAGTCGATGGCGAAGTCGGTAACAGGCACCGTGTTCGGTATTCTGGTTGGGCGCGGCTTGATCGACCCGGCCAAACCGGTGACCGCCTATCTGCCGGAGCTCGGCGCGACCGGCTGGGACGGCGCCAGCGTGCAGCATGTGCTCGATATGACCACCGGCGTGCGCTTTTCCGAGGAATACACCGACCGTTACTCCGACATCGGCCAGGTTGATGTCGCCACGGGCTGGAAGCCGGTGCCGCCGGACAGCGATCCGGATTTCCAATGGCCGCCGCATCTGTTCGAGTTGATCCTGCAGCTGAAGGACAAGGTGCGGCCGCATGGCGCCGCGTTCGAGTACCGCTCGATCGAGACCGACGTGCTTGCCTTCATCATGGAGCGGGTCACCGGTAAACGGCTGGCGCAGCTGGTGTCCGAGGAGCTGTGGCAAAAGCTCGGCGCCGACGAAAGCGCTTGCTTCACGGTCGACAGCGCCGGCTATGCGCTGGCCGATGGCGGCTTCAACGCGACGCTGCGCGATTACGCCCGCTTCGGCCAGCTGATCCTCGACAAGGGCCGCGGCATCGTGCCGGCCGACTGGGTCGAGGCGACGCGCAACGGCAGGCATGGGCCGGACTTCAATCCGAGCCTGCCCGAAGGCAGCTATCGCAACCAGTTCTGGATCGAAGACCCGCGCTCACGCGCGCTGATGTGCCGGGGCGTGTTCGGGCAGATGATCCATATCGACTGGGACACCGGCATGGTCGTGGTCAAGCTTTCAAGCTATCCGGATTTCAGCAATGTCGCCTATTCGGTGGCAACGCTGAAGGCGGTGCACGCCATCGCCAAGGCGCTTGGTTGACCCACAACAAATCATCCCTCCGAGGAAACGTTCATGACTGGCAAGACTGCGTTCGAGATCCGCTACGGCTTTGCCCGCAATGAGGTGCTGCTCTCCAACTGGCGCGAAAACCCCTTCAACCGCTGGTCATTCCAGAACCTTGGCGAACTGGTGCCGACCGCTCCCGTGGCGGCGACGCCGGGAAGCGTCGAAGCGCCGGTGCGGGACCTGAGCGGCCTGCTCGGCGAAAAGGTTTCGATCGCCAGCGCCCCGGAAACGGTGGCCGAATTCCTCACACGTTCGACCAGCGACGCGCTGACGGTGATGAAGGCTGGCAAGGTCATCGGCGACTGGTTCGCGCCCAATATGGATTTCGGCGCCCGTCACATCATCTTTTCGATCAGCAAATCGGTCACCGCGATCATCGCCGGAATACTGGAAGGCGAGGGCGTGTTCGACCCGGAAGCGCCGGTGACCCAGTACATTCCGGAAGCCGTCGGTTCGGCCTATGCCGATGCAAGCTGCCGGCATGTGCTCGACATGAGCGTCAGCCTCGACTTCGAGGAGGCCTATCTCGATCCCGAAAGCGCCTTTGCCCGTTACCGTCGCGCCACCCTGTGGAACCCGGGCGGCGGCACTGAAAGCTTGCGCGAATTCATTCTGACCTTGCAGCGGCTCGAAGAACCGCACGGCAAAACCTTCCGCTACCGTTCGCCCAATTCCGATCTGCTCGGCCTGCTGCTCGAACGAGCTTCCGGCCAGCGCTTCCCGGACCTGATGCGCGAGAAACTGTGGCTACCGCTGGGTGCTGTCAGCGAGGCTTCGATCGGCGTCGACATGGAAGGTACGGCGCGCACCGCCGGCGGCATTTCGGTGACGCCGCGCGACCTGGCGCGTATCGGCGAGATGATGCGGCAGGGCGGCACGGCCAATGGCCGGCGCATCGTGCCGGAAGGCTGGGTGCGCGATACGACCGTTGCCGGCGGCAGCGCGGAGGCCTGGCAGCGCGGCACGATGGTGCATCTGTTCCCGAAGGGCCGCTATCGCAACAAGTGGTACCAAACGGGTGCGGCAAACGGTGCTTTCTGCGGCATCGGCATCCACGGCCAATGGCTCTACGTCGATCCGAAGATGGAAGTGGTGATTGCAAAAATGGGGTCGCAGCCGGTGCCTGAAGATTATCCGCTCGAACGCGAGATCGTTGCCTTTTTCGAGGCGCTGAGCGGGATGGTCTGAGGACGAGCCAAAGCAAGGCGCTTTCCTGTGGACCTCTTTGACGCTTGAGAACACTGCGGTTGGCGTGACGGACATCAGCGCCTATGGTCGCCGCTCTTTGCGACAGGGACCAGCATGGCAGCAGACAGCAAACGCATCGCATCCATCATCGCGGCAGAGATCGGGGCGCGGCCGGAGCAGGCATCAGCAGCTATAGGGCTGCTCGATGAGGGCGCGACGGTGCCGTTCGTGGCGCGCTACCGCAAGGAGGTCACCGGCGGGCTCGACGACACCCAATTGCGCGACCTTGCCGAGCGATTGGCCTATCTGCGCGAACTCGATGCGCGCCGCGACACCATTCTCGGTTCGATCCGCGAGCAGGGCAAGCTGACCGAGGAACTAGAGGCCAAAATTGTGGCTGCCGCCACTAAGGCTGAACTGGAAGACATCTACCTGCCCTACAAGCCCAAGCGCCGCACCAAGGCCGAGATCGCCCGGGAGCGCGGGCTGGGGCCATTGGCGGAGGCTATTTTGGCCAACCGGTCGTTGGTGCCCGCCGAGGCGGCGCTGGCTTATGTGACCGAGGATGTGACCGACGCCAAGGCCGCACTGGAAGGCGCACGCGACATCCTGTCGGAACAGTTTGCGGAAAATGCCGATCTGGTCGGCAAGCTTCGCACCTACATGAAGGAGCGCGCTTTCATGCGTGCCCGTGTCGTCGACGGTAAGCAGGAGGCCGGGGCGAAATTCTCCGACTATTTCGAGCATGTCGAGCGTTGGGCAAATGTTCCGAGCCACCGCGCGCTGGCCATGCTGCGCGGCCGCAACGAAGAGGTGTTGTCGCTCGACATCGAGGTCGATGCCGACGATGCCTCGCCGGTGAAGCCGGTCGAGCGGATGATCGCCAATGCCTACGCCATCGGCGGCAGCCTGCCGGGCGACCGCTGGCTGATGGAAGTGGCCGGCTGGACCTGGCGGATCAAGCTTTCGCTGCACCTGAAGCTCGATTTGATGCGCGACCTGCGCGAGCGTGCGGAGGAAGAGGCGATCCATGTCTTTGCACGCAACCTCAAGGATTTGCTTCTGGCAGCACCCGCCGGCTCGCGGCCGACCATGGGACTCGATCCCGGCATCCGCACCGGCGTCAAGGTCGCTGTCGTGGATGGCACCGGCAAGGTGCTGGCGACGACGACCGTCTATCCATTTCCGCCGCGGAACGATGTGCGCGGCACACAGGCCCAGCTCGCAGCACTCATCCGCCAGCATAAGGTCGAGCTGATTTCGATCGGCAACGGCACCGGCAGCCGCGAGACTGAAAAGCTGGTCGCCGACATGCTGTCCGACATGCCTTCGGATGGTGGGCCAAAGCCGCTCAAGGTGATCGTCAGCGAGGCCGGCGCCTCGGTCTATTCGGCCTCGGCGACAGCGGCGGCTGAGTTTCCCGGGCTCGACGTGTCGCTGCGCGGTGCGGTGTCGATCGCCAGGCGCCTGCAGGACCCGCTCGCCGAACTGGTCAAGATCGAGCCGAAATCGATCGGCGTTGGCCAGTACCAGCATGATGTCGACCAGTACCGGCTTGGCCGCTCGCTGGAGGCGGTGGTGGAGGACGCGGTGAATGCTGTCGGCGTCGATCTCAACACCGCCTCGGCGCCGCTTTTGGCCCGCGTGTCAGGCCTAGGCGCGTCGCTTGCCGATGCCATTGTCGCGCATCGCGATGCGACCGGGCCGTTCGCCAGCCGCAAGGAACTGCTCAAGGTGGCGCGGCTTGGACCGCGCGCGTTCGAACAATCCGCAGGCTTCCTGCGCATTGCCAATGGCAGCGAGCCGCTCGACGCCTCGTCGGTCCATCCGGAAGCCTATGGCGTGGCCAAGAAGATCGTCGCTGCCTGCGGCCGCGATGTGCGCTCGCTGATGGGCGACAGCGCAGCGCTCAAGGCGCTCGATCCGCGAGTCTTCGTCGACGAACGCTTCGGCCTGCCGACGGTGCGCGACATCATTGCCGAGCTGGAAAAGCCCGGCCGCGACCCGCGCCCCGGCTTCAAGACGGCGACCTTTGCCGACGGCGTCGACGATATCAAGGATCTGAAGCCCGGCATGCTTCTCGAAGGCACCGTCACCAATGTCGCGGCCTTCGGCGCTTTCGTCGATATCGGCGTGCACCAGGACGGGCTGGTGCATGTCTCGCAACTGGCCGATCGTTTCATCAAGGACGCGCATGAGGTGGTGAAGGCGGGCGATGTGGTGAAGGTGCGGGTCGTCGATGTCGACATCAAGCGCAAGCGCATCGCGCTGTCCATGCGCAAGGACGGCGGCGAGGGCGGGACGCCGAAGGGGCCGCGCGACAATGGCGGCGGCAAGCCGGCGCAACCTTCGCCGATGCCGCAGCGTCAGCCGGAAGGACCGGCACAGCGAGGCGCGTTTGGCGCTGCACTGGCCGATGCCTTGAAGCGGAAGTAGCCTCGAATGGTTCCTTGCAATCGCTAGAGCGTTATCTACCATCCTTGTGTGGAGATACGCGCGATATGGCAAGTTTCGAGAAAGTGAGTGTCCAAGAGTTGGGGCGTCTTTGGGACGAGGGCATGGCGAGTGGCAGTTCGGTCGATGGAGACCAGGCTTTCGCCCGGATCAAAAGCAAGCTCGATGCGAAAGTTGCCGAACGCAAGTCGCAAAAACGCTGCGCTTCCAGCCGGAAACCGAGCCGATGAAGCGGAAGTAGCTACCAGGCCAGAACGGCCGGTTCCTTCTCAACCTGGCCCAGCAGCCAGTCGCGAAAGCTGACGACGGGCGGGTGGCCGCGCTTGTCGTTCGGGACGACGAGGTAGTAGGCGCTGCGGCTTTGCATCGGCTGTCCCGGCGCCGGCACGAGCTGACCGCGCTGCAATTCGCCGGCGATAAGAACTTGCGGCAGGAGCGCGACGCCAAGCCCCGCCATGCAGGCTTGGGCAACGGTGCCGAATTGCTCGAACTGCATGCCGGGTCCGATCGGTGCGCTCAAGCCCTGTTCCTCGAACCATTCGCCCCAGGCCCCGGGACGCGTCGCCATGTGCAGCAGCGGCAGGCGGCTGATCTCGGCCGCCGTGGTGATATCGCGGCTGGCAAGGAAGTCTGGCGAGACCACCGGCATCACGGTTTCGCGCATCAACAATGTGGAATCTGCGTCCGGCCAGTCCGGCTGGCCATGATGGATGGCGGCGTCGAGCCGCTCGCGGGCGAAGTCGAAGCGGCCTATGCGGGTGACGAAGTTGATGGTGATGTCAGGGTTCTCTGCGACGAAATCCGGGATCAGCGGCATCAGCCAGCGCGTGCCGAAGGTCGGCAGTATGGCGAGGTTCAGCATGCCGCTATGCCGATTGCTCATCAATCCGAGCGCGGCGTCGCGCAATTGCCCGAGTGCCGCCCGCACGGCTTCGGCATAGATTTCGCCCGCCGTGGACAGCCGAACATTGCGGCTGTCGCGCTCGAACAGCCGGCGGCCGAACTGTTCCTCCAGAAGTGCTATCTGGCGGCTGACGGCCCCTTGGGTCAAATCGAGTTCCTGGGCGGCAGCGGTGAAGGAGCTAAGGCGGGCCACGGCCTCGAAGGCGGCAAGGGCGCTGGTGCTGGGTAAAAGCCGGCGTTGGACGTTCATGATCCATTACTAAACCTCATTGACCTGTGATGCAATTTTGTTTGATTTTTCCGAAGCGAAGGCGGATAAGCCCGAGCACTTCAAGATTTTGGGAGAGAGCGAAGCCATGGCCGCCGACAAGAACGCGTTCGTTTGGGAAGACCCCTTCCTGATCGAGAACCAGCTTTCCGAGGATGAGCGCATGGTGCGCGATGGCGCGGCCGCCTTTGCCGCCGACAAGCTCGCGCCGCGCATCGAGGAGGCCTATCTCGAGGAAAAGACCGATGCCGGCATCTTTCGCGAGATGGGCGAGGCCGGCCTGCTCGGCATCACCATCCCTGAGGAATATGGCGGGCTCGGCGCCAATTACGTCACCTACGGGTTGGTGGCGCGCGAGGTCGAGCGGGTCGATTCCGGCTACCGGTCGATGATGTCGGTGCAATCGTCGCTGGTGATGTACCCCATCCATGCCTATGGCACGGAAGAGCAGCGCAAGAGATACCTGCCGAAGCTGGCTTCGGGCGAATGGATCGGCTGTTTCGGCCTGACCGAGCCGGATGCGGGTTCCGATCCCGGCGGTATGAAGACGCGGGCCGAGAAGACCGCGAACGGCTACAGGATTTCCGGCTCGAAAATGTGGATATCCAACGCGCCGATCGCCGACGTGTTCGTGGTCTGGGCGAAGCTGAAGGGCGACAACGGCAAGGACGAAATCCGCGGTTTCGTGCTGGAGAAGGGCATGAAGGGGCTGTCGGCGCCGAAGATCGGCGGCAAGCTCAGCCTTAGGGCCTCGATCACCGGCGAGGTGGTGATGGAAGGCGTCGAAGTCGGCGAAGACGCGCTGCTGCCCAACGCCAGGGGCCTCGGCGGCCCATTCGGCTGCCTCAACCGGGCCCGCTACGGCATTTCCTGGGGCGCGATGGGCGCCGCCGAGGATTGCTGGCACCGGGCCCGGCAGTATGGACTCGACCGCAAGCAGTTCGGCAAGCCGCTCGCCGGCACGCAGTTGTTCCAGAAAAAGCTCGCCGACATGCAGATCGAGATTGCGCTCGGCTTGCAGGGCTCGCTGCGCGTCGGGCGGCTGATGGATGAAGGCAAGATGGCACCGGAGATGATCTCGATCGTCAAGCGCAACAATTGCGGCAAGGCGCTCGACATCGCCCGCCAGGCCCGCGACATGCATGGCGGCAACGGCATCCAGATCGGCTACCACGTCATGCGCCACGCGCAGAACCTGGAGACGGTCAACACCTATGAAGGTACGCATGACGTGCATGCGCTGATCCTTGGCAGGGCTCAGACGGGGATACAGGCGTTTTTCTAAAGCTGTGCCGATGTTCAGGTGAGGCCGGCCTGCAAATGGCCGATGCCTGCGCTTCCGGTGCTCGCGTACGAAAAGTACGCTCTGCTCCGGTTCTCGGTATCAGCCATTTTCGACTCGGCCTGACCTGAATCTCGACACAGCGTAGCCGGCTTCGGGTGCTTAATTTAGGTGCAGCGCAACATCTCTGCTTGGAGAATGGCCAATAGATGTGTCAGGGTTCGGCTGAAGAAACGCCGATCTCCGGGGCCCCATGGCAATACTGGCAGCCGTCTACCACCTGACCCATTACAAATATGACCGGCCGGTGGTTCTCGGGCCCCAGGTCATCAGGCTGCAGCCGGCACCGCATTCCCGCACCAAGGTGCTCAGCCATTCACTGAAGGTCGGGCCGGCGAACCACTTCGTCAATCTGCAGCAGGACCCCTACGGCAATTTCCTCGCCCGCTTCGTCTTCCCGGAACCGGTGACGGAATTGAAGATCGAGGTCGACCTCGTCGCCGACATGACGGTCTACAATCCGTTCGATTTCTTCGTCGAACCATCGGCCGAGACCTTCCCGTTCGAGTACCCCGAACACATCAGGGACGATCTCGCCATCTACCGCACGCCGGAGCCGGCGGGGCCGCTGCTGTCTGCTTTCCTCGCAAACATCGACCGTAGCGCCACCAACACCGTCAACTTCGTCGTCGACCTCAATGCGCGGCTGCAGCGCGAAATCGCCTATATCGTGCGGATGGAAACCGGCGTGTTCTCGCCGGAGGAAACGCTGGCCGCGAAAAAGGGATCGTGCCGGGATTCGAGCTGGCTGCTGGTGCAAATCCTCAGGAATCTCGGCATCGCCGCTCGTTTCGTCTCCGGCTATCTGATCCAGCTGAAGCCCGATCTGGTCGCGCTCGATGGCCCAGCCGGGACCGCCGTAGACTTCACCGACCTGCACGCCTGGTGCGAGGTCTATCTGCCGGGCGCCGGCTGGATCGGCTTCGATCCGACGTCCGGCCTGCTCACCGGCGAAAGCCATGTGCCGCTGGCGGCCACGCCGCATTTCCGCAACGCCGCACCCATTTCCGGCATGGCGAGCTTCGCCAATGTCGAATTCGGCTTCGACATGCGTGTCGACCGCATCGCCGAACATCCGCGCATCACCAAGCCATTCTCGGACGAAAGCTGGCAGGCGCTGGATGCGCTGGGCAACAAGGTCGACGCCGCACTTCAAGCGGGCGACGTCAGGCTGACCATGGGCGGCGAGCCGACCTTTGTCTCCATCGACGATTTCGAGTCCGCCGAGTGGAACACCGCCGCCGTCGGCCCGACCAAGCGCGAAAAGGCCGATGCGCTGATCCGCAAATTGCGCGAACGCTTCGCGCCGGGCGGCTTCCTCCACTACGGCCAGGGCAAATGGTATCCGGGCGAGAGCCTGCCGCGTTGGACCTTCTCGCTGTATTGGCGCACCGACGGCCAGCCGGTGTGGAGCGATCCGTCGCTGATCGCACACGAAAAGAGCGATGCGGAGGTCGGGCCGCAGCAAGCCGAAAGCTTGCTGACGGCAATCGCCGGCGAACTCGGCATCGACAAGGCGATGGTCAGCGAGGCCTATGAGGACCCGGCCGAATGGCTGCTGAAGGAAGGCAAGCTGCCCGACAATGTCGATCCGTCCAACTCCAAGCTGGAAGACCCCGAAGAGCGCAGCCGCATGGCGAAAGTGTTCGAGCGCGGGCTGACCAAGCCGTCCGGCTACGTGCTGCCGGTGCAGCGCTGGAACAGCCAGGCTTCGGACCCGCGCTGGCGCTCGGAGAAGTGGAAGACACGGCGCGGGCGGCTGTTCCTGGTGCCGGGCGATTCCCCTGTCGGTTACCGCCTGCCGCTGGGCACGCTGCCCTATGTGCCGCCGGCGCAGTTCCCCTATATCGTGCCGGTCGATCCGTCGCTGCCGCGTGGACCGCTGCCGGCGCGGGAAGCCATACTGCCAGAACCGGCTCCGGCCGAACTGGAAGGCGCCGACGAGATGGCGCGGCGCCAGCAGGCGGTATCGTTCACTGCGACGACCGGTCAGCAAGACCGGGTCGAGCAGGAGATCACCGAGATCGGCGGCGCGGTGCGTACAGCACTTTCGGTCGAGCCGCGCGACGGCAGGCTGTGCGTCTTCATGCCGCCGGTCGAGGCGCTGGAAGACTATCTGGAGCTCGTCGCAGCCGCAGAAAACGCGGCCAAGGCGATCGGCCTTCCCGTGCATATCGAAGGCTATGGACCGCCGCACGATCCGCGCCTCAACGTCATCAGGGTGGCACCCGATCCCGGCGTCATCGAGGTCAACATCCATCCGGCTGCCAACTGGCAGGACTGCGTGGCGACGACGACGGCGATCTACGAGGAAGCACGGCAGACACGGCTTGGCGCCGACAAGTTCATGATCGATGGCCGCCACACCGGTACCGGCGGCGGCAACCATGTCGTCGTCGGCGGCGCAACGCCCAATGACAGCCCGTTCCTGCGCCGGCCCGATCTGTTGAAGAGCCTGGTGCTACAATGGCAGCGGCGCCCGTCGCTGTCCTATCTATTCTCCGGCCTGTTCATCGGCCCGACCAGCCAGGCGCCGCGCTTCGACGAGGCGCGGCATGACTCGCTTTACGAACTCGAGATCGCGATGGCGCAGGTGCCGCATCCCGACCAGGGCAACGCACCGCTGCCTTGGCTGGTCGACCGACTGTTCCGAAATCTGTTGACTGACGTCACCGGCAATACGCACCGCTCGGAAATCTGCATCGACAAGCTGTTTTCGCCCGATGGCCCGACCGGCCGGCTTGGGCTTGTCGAGTTCCGCGGTTTCGAGATGCCGCCCAATGCGCGCATGTCGCTGGCGCAGCAATTGCTGGTGCGCGCCATCATCGCCCGTGCGTGGAAGAACCCGCTTGATGGCCGCTTCGTGCGCTGGGGCACCTCGCTCCATGACCGTTTCATGCTGCCGCACTATGTCTGGGCGGATTTCCTCGACGTGCTCGACGACCTCAAGCTCAACGGGTTCGAATTCCGGCCGGAATGGTTCGATGCTCAGCTGGAGTTCCGCTTTCCGTTCTGCGGCGAAGTCCAGCATGCCGGCATCAAGCTGGAACTGCGGCAGGCGCTGGAGCCGTGGCATGTGATGGGTGAGCAAGGCGCCATCGGCGGCACCGTGCGCTTCGTCGATTCCTCGGTCGAACGGCTGCAGGTCAGGACCGAAGGCCTCAACCCGGAACGTCATGCCATTGTCTGCAATGGCCGAATCGTGCCGATGAAGGTCACCGACAATCGCGAGGTCGCGGTGGCCGGTGTGCGCTTCAAGGCCTGGCAGCCTTCGTCGGGCCTGCATCCGGCGCTGCCGGTCAACACGCCTTTGGTCTTCGACATTTACGACCGTTGGTCGGGGCGGGCGGTGGGCGGCTGCGTCTACCATGTCGCGCATCCAGGTGGGCGCAGCTACGACACGTTCCCGGTCAACGGCAATGAGGCCGAGGCGCGGCGTCTCGCCCGCTTCGAGCCTCGCGGCCATACGCCGTCGGCCTATGTGCTGCGCAATGAAGAAGCCTCTGAAGACTTCCCCATGACCCTTGACCTCAGGCGGCCAGCAAGACTCTGATCAGCGATGGCAAAGGGGAATCAGAAAAAGGTCCGCGGCAAGCCGCTGAGGCACAGTCTGCTGGAGCACTACCAGCCGATTGACGGCGTCGTCGACGAGATGGTCGATGCTTCGGGCCATCCGCGTCCGGCCTGGGCGCCCTTCATCGAGGCGCTGGAGGAGCTGGGCCCGGAAAAGCTCGGCCAGCGCTTTGCCCGCGCCGACCAGTATCTGCGCGACGCCGGGGTTTATTACCGCGTCTATGACAAGGCCGGCGCCAATGAGCGCGAATGGCCGCTGGCGCATATCCCGCTGCTGATCGAAGACAAGGAATGGGCCGGGATCAGCGCCGGTCTCGTCCAGCGCGCCGACCTTTTCGAGGAGATAGTCGCTGATATCTATGGCCCGAACCGGCTGATCGAGAAGGGAATCTTGCCGGCAGGCCTGATTGCGGCGAGCCCCGAATTTTTGCGCCCCGTCGTCGGCACCATGCCGGCCAGCGGTCATTTCCTGCATTTTTGCGCCTTCGAGCTTGGCCGTGGGCCGGATGGAAGCTGGTGGGTGCTGGGCGACCGCACGCAGGCGCCGTCGGGCGCCGGCTTTGCGCTGGAAAACCGCGTCGCCACGACGCGGGCTTTGTCCGACATCTATGGCGAGATGCATGTGCATCGCCTGGCCGGTTTCTTCCGTCGCTTTCGCGATGCTCTGATCGGCATGGCGAAGGAGAATGACGGCCGCGTCGCCATTCTGACGCCGGGGCCGCTCAACGAGACGTATTACGAGCACGCCTATATCGCCCGCTATCTCGGCATCATGCTGCTCGAGGGCGAGGATCTGACCGTCGCCGGCGGCAAGCTTATGGTGCGCACGGTTTCGGGGCTGATGCCGATCAGCGTGCTGTGGCGGCGGCTCGATGCCGCCTTCGCCGATCCGCTGGAACTGCGGCCAGACTCGCATATCGGCACCCCGGGGCTGGTCGAGGCGACCCGCCGCGGCACGGTTTCGACGGTCAATGCGCTGGGTTCGGGCTTGATGGAAACCCGGGCGCTGCTCGCCTTCCTGCCGAAGATTTCGCGCGCATTGCGCGGCGAAGAACTTCTGTTGCCAAGCGTCGCCACCTGGTGGTGCGGGCAAGCAACCGAACGGGCCCATGTGCTTGCCAATATCGATCGCATGGTGATCGGTCCGGCGCTGTCGACGCGGCTGGCCTTCGAGGATGACGGCCAGACCAGGCTCGGTTCGGCACTGACGCCGGAGGAACGCATCGCGCTGATCGCGCGCATCGAGAGCGATGGCAGCGGTTTCGTCGGCCAGGAAGCGGTGACGCTGTCGACGACGCCGGTCTATGTCGGCGGCTGGCTGGAACCGCGACCGGCAAGCCTGCGCGTTTATCTCGCGCGCACGCCCGATGGCTGGACGGTAATGCCGGGCGGTTTCGCCCGTGTCGGCCTTTCGCTCGACCCGACGGCCATCGCCATGCAGCGCGGCGGCCAGGCGGCCGACGTCTGGGTGGTCAGCGACCGGTCGGTCGAGCGCGAGACGCTGCTGCCGCAGGAGCATGACAGCTTTGTCCGCACCATGCCGGGCAGCCTGCCCAGCCGCGCGGCGGAAAACCTGACCTGGCTCGGCCGCTATATCGAGCGCTCGGAGGATACGGTTCGCATCCTGCGCGCCTATCATGTGCGGCTGGCCGAGACGTCCGATCCTGACATGCTGCTGCTCGCCGATATAAGGGACTATCTCGAACCCTTCGGCGTCGATCTCGAAGCGGCCATTCCGCCCGGATTGATCGGCACGCTGGACAGCGCCGTCTACAGCGCCGGACAGATCCGCGACCGCTTTTCGCCCGATGGCTGGCTGGCGCTGAAGGACCTGTCGAAGACCATTCATCAGT
The DNA here is from genome assembly GCF_030323245.1 of Mesorhizobium sp. C372A. Lineage (NCBI taxonomy): Bacteria > Pseudomonadati > Pseudomonadota > Alphaproteobacteria > Hyphomicrobiales > Phyllobacteriaceae > Mesorhizobium > Mesorhizobium sp. C372A. The sequence continues at coordinate 2,944,769 of NZ_CP100475.1, forward strand.
TCGCCACCACGGTGGCGCCGGGTGACGACGCGACACGGGCGATGACGGTCATGCTGCGCAAGCTCGCCGGCTTTTCCGGCCTGTTGCACGAGAATATGTACCGTTTCACCGGCTGGCGTTTCCTCGAGATCGGCCGGCGGATCGAGCGCGGCATCCAGATCGCCCGTACGCTAGCCCGACTGACAAGGTCTGGTGCGCCGGACGGCTCGCTCGACATGATGCTGGAGATCGGTGACAGCGTCATGACCCACCGCCGGCAATATCCGGTGCGGGCCGGACGGCGCACGGTGATCGACCTCTTGGCGCTCGACCCACTCAACCCGCGCTCGATCCTGTTCCAGCTCGAACGGCTGAAGGCGGAGATCGGCCTGTTGCCATCGGTTGGGCCGGAGGGGCATATGTCGGTCGCGGCCAAGGAAATCCTGCAGCTCAACACGGCAATTGCCGTCATGGAGCCATCGGAGATGTCGGCGGAGGTGCTGGACGATCTCGCAACTGAGATCGGCAACCTCTATAGCAGCCTGGCTAAAGCGTATTTCGGTTAACATGCTGTACGATATCAGGCTTCATCTCAGCTACGATTATGACGCCGCGGCCGGTGGCAGCCGGCATCAGGTGCGTGTATTGCCGCCGACCATTGCCGGCGTGCAGCGCGTGATCGCGGCCTCGCTTTCGTTTGTGCCGGCCCCATCGGAGCGCACGGATTTTGCCGATTTCTTCGGCAACAATGTCACCGCGATCGCCTTTCGCGACGTCCATGACGGGCTCGACATCAGAATGAGCGCGCGCGTGTCGGTGTCACGGCCGGAGCCTGGGCTCGACGTGTCGCCCGATCTGCAGCGCCTGCGGGAAGAACTCGGCGCCGTACGGTCACTGGCGCCGGATGCACCGCATCACTTTCTCGCCGCCAGCGATCATGCCGGCATCGATGCGGCGATCACCGCCTATGCCCGCGACAGCGCCGGCGGCTCGACGGTCGGCATGGCCATCGATCTGTGCAACCGCATCCACCGCGACTTCACCTATGACGGGGAAGCGACCACGGTGCGTACCGGGGCCAGCGATGCCTTCCGTTTGAAGCGGGGCGTGTGCCAGGACTTCTCCCACATCATGATCGCCGGCCTGCGCGGGCTAGGTATTCCTGCGGGTTATGTCAGCGGCTTCCTGCGCACCATTCCCCCGAAAGGGAAGCCGCGGCTCGAAGGCGCCGATGCCATGCATGCCTGGGTCAAGGTGTGGTGTGGGCGCGATGCCGGCTGGCAGGAATTCGACCCGACCAATGGCATGCGGGCCAGCAACGACCACATCACCGTTGGCTATGGCCGCGACTATTCCGACGTGGCTCCGATCGTCGGCGTGCTGAAAACCACCGGCGGCCAGGTCGGCGACCAGGCCGTCGACGTCATCCCGGTCGCGCTCGAAAAAGCTTGAGCGCGGAACCAGCAGTCGGCCTGGCGCTTATCTACGAGAAAAATCTCGTGGAGCGGGCATGCTGGACAAATCTGGGACGCCATCCGGCCGGTCGGCTGCCGGACAGGGGGACGATGGAGCGCCGAAGAACGGCGCGCAGACCGCTGCCGAACAGGCCTCGCTCACCTATATCAGCGACAGCGAGCCGGGGATCCGGCGCCTGAAGGCGGGCGAAGGCTTTTCCTACAAGGGCGCGAAAGGACAGGCCGTCGGCGCGGCAGCCATTGCCCGCATCAAGGCGCTGGCCATTCCGCCGGCATGGACGGATGTGTGGATCTCGCCCGATCCCGCCGGCCACATCCAGGCGACCGGCCGCGACCAGCGCGGGCGCAAACAGTACCGCTACCATCCGCTGTGGGCCGCCGAGCGCGACGGCGCCAAATACTCCAGCCTTGTCGCCTTTGCCGAAAGCCTGCCGGAACTGCGCCGCCGGATCGATGCCGATCTGCGCCGCCGTGGCCTGCCGGCCGAGCGCGTCGTGGCGGCAATTGTCTGGCTGCTCGACAACACGATGATCCGAGTCGGCAATGCCGCCTATGCCCGCGACAACAAGAGCTTTGGGCTGACGACGCTACGCGACCGCCACGTCGACATCAAGGGATCCAGCCTGCGCTTTGCCTTCAAGGGCAAGTCCGGCAAGGAATGGAAGTTGAAGCTGGTCGACCGCCGCATCGCCCGGGTCGTGCGCGGCGCGCAGGATATTCCGGGGCAGCAACTGTTCCAATATCTCGACGAGGACGGCGAGAGGCATGGAGTGCGCTCCGACGATGTCAACCGCTATATCCGCGACGCGATCGGCGCCAATTTCAGCTCCAAGCATTTCCGCACCTGGGGCGGCACCATCCATGCCGCGTCGCTGTTTGCGCGGACGGAGCTTCCCGAAAGCCAGGCGCAGACCAAGCGTGTGATGAACGCGGTCATCGACAAGGTGGCCGAGCGGCTCGGCAACACACGCGCCGTCTGCCGCAAATGCTACATCCATCCACAGGTTTTCGAAGCCTGGGTGGAAGGGCGGCTGCTTAGCGAAATGACCGAGGCCAACAAGCGCAAGCGAGCGATCGACGGTCTCGATGATGAAGAGGCTCTTGTGCTGAGATGGTTGAAGGCAAGCGAAGGCTGACAAAAATGGCGTAACTTTTTTGTCGACGCCATGTCGGCACAGGCCCTACTGTTTCGTCCTTTGAGACAGAAAAGGACGTCCCATGCTCTACGCTATCCTCTGCTATGCCTCCGAAGATGTCGTCTCCTCCTGGAGCAAGGCACAGGATGACGAGGTCATGGCAAAGCTCATGCATGTGCAGGAAAAATATGCTCAAGCCGGCCGGCTTGGGCCGGTGGCGCGGCTTTTGCCCACCACCGCCGCGACGACGCTGCGCAAGGTCAAGGGCGAATCGGTCGTCATCGACGGCCCGTTTGCCGAGACCAAGGAACAGTTCCTCGGCTTCTACACGCTGGAATGCGCCGATCTCGACGAAGCCGTCGACTTCGCGCGCGAGCTTTCCGAGGTCAATCCCAGCGGCGGATCCTATGAGATCCGACCGGTTTCCGTCTTCAACCCAACCAGAGTAGCCACATGACAGACCTCGCCTGGATAAGCTCGGCGATCAGCGCTGCCCGCCCGCAGGCTATGGGTGCGCTGCTGCGCTATTTCCGCAATCTCGATACGGCGGAGGAAGCTTTCCAGGACGCGTGCCTGAGGGCACTCAAGAACTGGCCGCAGAACGGGCCGCCGCGCGATCCTGCGGCCTGGCTGATCTTTGTCGGCCGCAACACCGGCATCGACGCGGTGCGCAAGCGCGCCAAGCAGGCGCCGATGCCGGAAGAGGACCAGATCTCGGACCTGGAAGATGCCGAGAGCGATATCGCCGAACGGCTGGACGGCGCGCACTACCGCGATGACATATTGCGGCTCTTGTTCATCTGCTGCCATCCGGATCTGCCGCCTACGCAGCAGATCGCGGTGGCGCTGCGCATCGTCTCCGGTCTCACCGTCAAGCAGATCGCGCGTGCGTTCCTGGTCGGCGAAAGCGCCATGGAACAGCGCATCACGCGCGCCAAGGCGCGCATCGCCGATGCCGGCGTGCCGTTCGAGACGCCCGGCGCGGTCGAGCGCTCGGAGCGGCTCGCCGCCGTTGCCGCCATGGTCTATCTGATCTTCAACGAAGGTTATTCCACCAACAGCGGCGAGGCGCCGGCGCGTGCGCCGCTTTGCGAGGAGGCGATCCGGCTGGCGCGCCTGTTGCTGCGGCTGTTCCAGACCGAACCGGAGATCATGGGCCTGACGGCATTGCTTTTGCTGCAGCATGCGCGCGCGCCGGCCCGCTTCGACGAGAATGGCGAGATCGTGCTGCTCGACGACCAGGACCGCTCGCTGTGGAGCCGCAAGATGATCGACGAAGGCCTGGCGCTGGTCGACAAGGCCCTGCGCCACCAGAAGCCCGGACCCTACCAGGTGCAGGCGGCGATCGCCGCCCTTCATGCGCGGGCGGCAACCCCCGAGGAGACCGACTGGACCGAGATCGACCTGCTCTACAGCCTGCTGGAGGCGATGCAACCTTCGCCGGTGGTGACGCTGAACCGCGCGGTTGCGGTCGCCAAGGTGCGCGGGCCGGAAGCTGCCCTTGCCATGATCGAGCCGCTTGGCGAGAGGCTGTCCGGCTATTTCCACTTCTTCGGCCTCAAGGGCGGTCTGTTGATGCAGCTCGGCCGTGGCGAAGAGGCGCGTGTCGCCTTCGATCGCGCCATTGCGTTGGCCAACACGGCAGCGGAAGCCGCCCATATCCGCATGCATATCGACCGGCTGATGCGAGACGGAGCCGTGAAGGCGCCGGCGAAGACAGCGCACTAAGCCTGTTCCTCCTCTGGCTCAATCGTGCAATCTCGGCTTGGACCATGCCGGGGTGGCGATTTTCCCCTGAAACGAGTAATGGCACGCCATGACAGCGCCTGCGGCATGCGGGCGATAATGGCGCCAAGGCTCGACCGCCGCCCTATGATGGCGAGCGGATCTGAAAGGGACAAAAATGACGATAGCGAAGGAAACGGCCGAACTTCTGGCGAAACTGGGTGTGGCCAAGGACGCGCTGACCGGCGGCGACCTCGTCGTGCGCAGTCCGGTGACGGGTGAACAGATCGCGGCGCTGAAGACGATTTCGCCGGCCGATGCGGCCAAGACCATCGATGCCGCGCACACGGCGTTCCAGGCCTGGCGGATGGTGCCGGGTCCCCGGCGCGGCGAACTGGTGCGGCTGCTCGGCGAGGAGTTGCGCGCGCACAAAACCGAGCTCGGCCGGCTGGTGTCGATCGAGGTCGGCAAGATCCCGTCGGAAGGCCTCGGCGAAGTCCAGGAAATGATCGACATCTGCGATTTCGCCGTCGGCCTTTCCCGCCAGCTCTACGGTCTAACCATCGCCACCGAGCGTCCGGGACATCGCATGATGGAGACCTGGCATCCGCTCGGCGTCATCGGCGTCATTTCGGCCTTCAACTTCCCGGTCGCGGTGTGGTCGTGGAACGCGGCGCTCGCGCTGGTCTGCGGCGACGCCGTGGTGTGGAAGCCCTCGGAAAAGACGCCGCTGACGGCGCTCGCCTGCGAGGCGATTTTTGCCGGCGCGGTCAAGCGCTTCGGCGCAGATGCGCCGCAGGGCCTGGCACCGGTGCTGATTGGCGACCGCTCCGTCGGCGAGATCCTGGTCGACCACCCGAAGGTGGCGCTGGTTTCGGCCACCGGCTCGACCCGCATGGGCCGGGATGTCGGCCCGCGTCTGGCCAAGCGCTTTGCCCGCGCCGTGCTCGAACTCGGCGGCAACAATGCCGGCATCGTCTGCCCGACCGCCGATCTCGACATGGCGCTGCGCGCCATCGCCTTTGGCGCCATGGGCACCGCCGGCCAGCGCTGCACGACGCTGCGGCGCCTGTTCGTGCATGACAGCGTCTATGACGCGCTGCTGCCGCGGCTGAAGAAGGCCTATGAGAGCGTCTCGGTCGGCAATCCGCTGGAGACGTCTTCGCTCGTCGGGCCGCTGATCGACAAGGCGGCCTTCGACGCCATGCAGAAGGCGCTCAAGGAAGCCACCGCTCACGGCGGCAAGCTGACCGGCGGTTCGCGGGTCGAGAATGGCCATCCCGATGCCTATTACGTGCATCCGGCGCTGGTCGAAATGCCGAAGCAGGTGGCTCCCGTCACCGAAGAAACCTTCGCGCCGATCCTCTACGTGATGAAATATTCCGATTTCGATGCCGTGCTCGACGAGCACAATGCGGTCGGCGCCGGACTGTCGTCGTCGATCTTCACCCGCGACCTGCAGGAATCCGAGCGCTTCCTCGGCGTCGATGGTTCGGATTGCGGCATCGCCAACGTCAACATCGGCACGTCGGGCGCCGAGATCGGCGGCGCGTTCGGCGGCGAGAAGGAAACCGGCGGCGGCCGCGAGAGCGGCTCCGATGCCTGGAAGGCCTATATGCGCCGCGCCACCAACACGGTGAACTATTCCAAGGCGCTGCCGCTGGCGCAGGGCGTGTCATTCGACATCGATTGAGATGCTGCGCCCGGCTTTTGACCAGTTGATCCACCCGAACCCGTCGGGCGGATCGCTGCCGCTCGCGCGGATCGTTCCGCTTTCAGGCTTCGCCCCCGCTGTCCAGATGTCCGTATCCCGACGGCGGAAAGGCCACCTCGGCCATGCGCCCGGACGGGTCCTCGCGGTCGGCACGACCGGCTGCGCAACAGCGTCTGCGCCGAACGTTCAGCCAGCGTGCGGCGACGCCGGTCGGCAGGCCTCGAACGCGGCATCGATAACGGCAAGCTTGGCGGCCTGCACGGTCATGTATTCCTGGTAGAAGCTGTTCGAGACCCACATTACCGAATGCCCGCGCTTGCCCATCCAGCCGACGCTGCCGAGCTTTTCGGCGTCGCGCAATTTGCGCGCAAGATGGGTGCGCGAGAGTTTTAGCCAACTGGCGAATTCGCCGATCGAAACCACGCTGGTCGGGATCCGGTCGAGGCCGGCATTGTCGGGATCGATGCCGGACATCAGCCAATCCATGACGATGCCGCCATTGTTGAGCCAGATGAACAGCGAAAACGTCTGCTTGGGCTCACGCACAGGGTTGGAGGAGAGCAAGCCTTCCGCCACCAGCGGCTGCAGCCTGGCAATCATGCCGTGCTGCTCGAGAAACGCGGCGAGGCGGTTGCCGCTGTCGAGACCGTCGAGCGTGCGCAGATGCGCAACCACCCAGCCGTCGAATTCCTTCAGCGTCGCTGCCGTCACCTGAAAGGGATGGGCTCGTCCATCACCGGTGTGCGGCAGGTATTCGATGATGTGATAGTATAGCATCTCCTTGATGAAGGCTTCGGCCGTGTTGCGGCTAGCGACGGAATAGTGAAGCACGGCATCGATGAAGCGGGCCAGTGTCAGTTCCGTGCGGGGATCGCGCGGGTCGCGGGCGAAATGCAGGGCTAGGCCGGTGTGAGCCAGCAACCAGCGCTGTTGCGTGGCGAACACGGCGGCCAGGCGTGGGCTCGTTTCATAGATATGCAGCAACGCCTTCGACTGCGCCTCGACATGACGGTGCAGCGCCGGATGGCCGGCAATATATTCGAAATTCAGCGCCATCCTCCTCGTCCTCCGGCCAGCCCCCCGGCAGCGAAGACGTGCAATCACATTTCCAGCCTTAGCCGCCCGTGTCCGGCCATGCCAACCCGGACAAAAGGCCTAGAGCGATCAACCGTTCTACAGACACGTTGAAACCCCCGTCATCTCTTGATTTCGAGGCAAATTGCTTGAGAAGCGCCGCGCGCTTGTGCAGAGAAAACCGTGTCACACTTTTTTGGAAACGCTCTGGTCCGTTCGCGCCTAGGGCGTGTCGGAAAACGCTAAGCCATTGCAACCGTTGAAAAACCTACCGCAATAATAGTCAGCCCGGCAGCCTGCGGTTGAATTTGCCTTAAGATCGCCAGCACGTTGCGCGCGGTCCGTTTGTATCCAGGCGGTTCGCCACGTCGGAGCGCCTGGGCTATCGTTCCGGCTATTACGGCCGCAAGCGCGAGGTGATGGAGAGCCATCGCGTCCTAGCCACGAAGACCACATCGTGGCAAACTTCTTGTTAACCACATGCCCGGTGAAATTATCGGATTAACCCCAGATGCCACTATCGAGGTTATGTTCCGTACCTTAGCGTTCAATATGAGTTCAAGGGATGTGTGGATTCGGGGGTTATTTCGGGTCAATCCGGGATGCGGAAGCTTTGCTCACGCACATGGTAGCCGCAATTGCCCATCGTGGGCCGGATGAGCAAGGGAAATTCGTAGCACCCGATGCCGGGCTCGGGCATGCGCGGCTGTCGGTGATCGGCATCGGCGATGGCCAGCAACCGATGTCCGACGAGGCCGGCAATTTGACGATTGCGTTCAACGGCGAGATTTTCAACTACATAGAACTGCGCGAAGGGCTGATCGCCAAGGGCCGGGACTTTCGGACGTCGAGCGACACAGAGGTCATCCTTCAGCTCTATGAGGAGATGGGCGAAGACTGCTTGTCTCTCCTGAACGGTGATTTCGCCTTGGCGATATGGGACAATCGGCAGCGACGAATGGTGCTTGCACGAGACCGCATGGGTGTCCGGCCGCTGTTCTACACAAGCAAGGACGGGGTGCTTTACTTTGCCTCGGAGATCAAAGCCCTGCTGAAGGTCCCGGGCGTCTCCGCTGAAATTGATCCGGTTGCGCTGGATCAGATCTTTACGCTGTGGGCGCCGATCGCTCCGCGCACGGCGTTCCGCAATATCCACGAGTTGGAACCGGCAAGTGTGATGATCGCGACGCAGGGGCAGGTCACGGTCAAACGGTACTGGCACCTGGACTATCCGCATCGTGATGAGCCGTCGAAGATCACGAACGAGGACCACGCGGCAGAGGAATTGCAAGCCCTTCTGACCGATGCGGTGAGGCTTCGCATGCGGGCCGACGTGCCGGTCGGTTCCTATCTTTCCGGAGGGCTCGATTCGTCGCTTGTTTCGGCGCTTGCCGCCGGCATGACTCCTCGGAGACTGGAGACATTTTCCGTAACCTTCGACAGCGCCGAGCATGACGAAAGCGCCTTTCAGACCGAAATGGCCTCGGCGCTCGGCACGCGCCACCACGCCATAGAATGCGGCGCCCGCGATATCGCCAGCGTCTTTCCTGAGGTCATCCGCTTTACCGAGCGGCCGATCATCCGCACGGCGCCAGCGCCACTCTACAAATTGTCCGCGCTGGTTCGCCAGGCCGGCCTGAAGGTGGTGCTGACGGGTGAAGGCGCCGACGAGGTCTTCGCCGGCTATGACGTCTTCAAGGAGGCGCGTGTCCGCCGGTTCTGCGGGCGGCAGCCCACATCGCGCATTAGGCCGCAGCTGTTCCGCCGGCTTTACCCGTATCTGCCGGGCCTGCAACAGCAATCGGTGGAGTATCTGGCTGCCTTCTTCGGCACCAGCAACGCTGCCCTCGACGATCCGCTGTTCTCGCATCGGCCACGCTTCAAGACAACGGCGGCGGCGAAAATCTTCTTTTCCGGCGACCTGCGCGCGACGTTGAAGGGTTATGACGCAGCTGAAGAGCTGACCAGCCGCCTACCCGAGGCGTTTTCCCTATGGCATCCGCTGCATCAGGCGCAATATCTCGAAACCCGCTTCCTCCTGCCCGGCTACATCCTCTCCAGCCAAGGCGATCGGATGGCCATGGCGCACGGCATCGAAGGGCGGTTTCCTTTCCTGGATCATCGCGTGGTAGAGTTCGCGGCAAGACTTCCGCCGGAGATGAAACTGAAAGGCTTGATGGAGAAGCACATATTGCGCAAGGTGGCCAGGCACCACCTTCCGGCGGCGATCGGTAAACGCACCAAGCAACCTTACCGCGCCCCGGAGGCCCGCTCCTTCGTCCGGGCGGAGGAACTAGACTATGTTCGTGACTGCCTGGGCGAGGCGAGCATTACTGCCGGCGGCCTGTTCAACGCCAAGGCGGTGGCCAAGCTCCACGAGAAATGCCGCATGGAGACCGCGACCGGATTTCGCGACAACGCCGCCTTCGTCGGCATTCTGTCGACGCAGCTGTGGCAGAAGAATTTCGCCGGCCAAGCGGTCGGCGCGGCAAGAGCGGCCTGAGACGGCGAGGAAAAGGAAAGACATGATGACGGCAATCAAGGACAGGGTCAGAAGCTTTATCGTCGATAACTTCCTGTTCGGCGACACCTCCTACAAACTGTCGGATTCAGCCTCGCTGATCGAGAACGACATTATCGACTCGACTGCGGTACTTGAGCTGGTGGCCTTCATCGAGGACAATTTCGGCATCGCGATGGTGGACGCCGACATCGTTCCGGCCAACCTGGACTCGCTTGACCGCATCTCGTCCTTCATCGAGGCGAGAGCACAAACGCTGGCAGCGTAAGCGCCAACGGCGAGGAACGTCCCGTGCGGATCGAGCATTTTCTGGTGGCGAAGGCTGCTGCCCACCCGGCCAAGACGGCATTGGTCACCAAGGGCAAAAGGCTGAGCTACGAAGAACTCGACGACCTTTCGAGCCGGCTGGCCACCGCTCTCTTCATGAATGGGATCAGGCGCGACGACCGCGTCCTGATCTTCATGGACAATTGCTGGGAGGCCGCCGTATCGATCTTTGCCGCACTCAAGGCAGGTGCGACCTTCAGTCCGATCAACCCCTCCACAAAGGCCGACAAGCTCGGTTACATCATCGCCGATTGCGACGCCAGGGCGGTCCTGACGCAGGCGAAGCTGATGCCCGTGGTCACCGAAGCCTGCGCATCGCAAGGCAAGACCGGCATCTTCGTGGCTTCCACTCCTGAGGCCGATGGGCAATGCCCGGCAGGGGCCGCGTCCCTGACTGACTGCCTGACGTTCGATAGCGCGGAGGTGAACCATCGCGGCATCGACGTCGACCTTGCGATGCTGATCTACACGTCAGGTTCGACCGGCCGGCCCAAGGGTGTGATGATGACGCATCGCAATTGCGACGCTGCCGCGGGGTCGATCGCCACCTATCTGCGCAACGCGCCGGACGACATCATCCTGAACGTCCTCCCGCTTGCCTTCGACTATGGCCTCTACCAGTTGCTGATGGCAGTCAGGCTCGGGGCCACGCTGGTGCTCGAGAAGTCCTTCGCCTTCCCGCACGAGATCTTCGAACGCATCCGCAAAGAGGGCGTCACCGGCCTTCCGCTGGTGCCCACCATGGCGGCGATGATCCTGCAGATGCGTGATCTGGCGCCGGGTTTCCTGCCCAGCCTCCGCTATATTTCCAACACCGCGGCCGCCTTGCCGCCAGCCCACATAGAACGCCTGCGCTCACTGCTGCCCGGCGTCCGGATCTATTCGATGTATGGGCTGACCGAATGCAAGCGCTGCACCTATTTGCCACCCGAGGAACTTGACCGCCGGCCAGGGTCGGTCGGCATAGCCATCCCCAACACGGAAGCCTTTGTCGTCGACGACCTTGGACAACGCGTGCCGGCGGGCGTGGCAGGTGAGCTCGTTATCCGCGGTCCGCACGTCATGCAGGGCTATTGGCGCAACCAGGCCGCGACGGAACGAGCGCTCCGGCCGGGGCCTAACCCTTGGGAAAAGGTGCTCTATACGGGCGACCTGTTCCAGACCGACGAGGACGGCTTTCTCTATTTTGTCGGGCGTAAGGACGATATCATCAAGACGCGTGGCGAGAAGGTCGCCCCCAAGGAAGTGGAGGCAGTGCTCCACGCCCATCCAGGTATCGCGGAAGCGGTGGTCGTCGGCGTGCCGGATCCGGTGCTGGGGCATGCGATCGGCGCGCTCGTCGTGCGGTCCGATCCGGCGCTTGGCGGAAAAGACATCATTCGTCACTGCGCGCGGCACCTGGAGGATTTCATGGTCCCCAAAATCATAGAGTTCCGCAGCGAATTACCGAAGACGGAGTCGGGCAAGGTCAGCCGCCGGCTCGCGGCTGAGATGATGGAGGCCGAGCAATGAACATCGGCTCAACCCAGGATGCGCGGGCCTTCACGCAAGCCCTGGTCATCGATCCCGCCGCCGAAACGGACAGGATCGTGGCGGCCCTGCGCGAGCAGTTGCGCGGCATTCGCAAGCGCGGCCTCGTGCTCGGTCTTTCGGGCGGTATAGATTCCAGCGTTTCGGCTGCATTGGCCGCGCGTGCCGTCGGCCACCAGAATGTGCTGTGCGTCCTCATGCCGGAAAGCGATTCCGACCCCGAAAGCCTGCGACTCGGCCATCTGGTCGCCGACACTTTCGGCGTCGAGGCCGTTGTGGAGGATATCGGGCCGACCCTGCGGGCAATGGGCTGCTATGAACGCCGCGACGCCTTCATCCGCGAAATGGTCCCGGACTATGGCAAGGGCTGGGCCTCAAAGATCGTGATCGCGAACGTGCTCGAAGGCGAGGGCTACAACATCTCCTCGCTGGTGGTGCAGGACCCGCAAGGCAAGCAGACGAAACTGCGGATGCCGGTGGCGGTCTATCTCGGCATCGTTGCCGCCACCAACATGAAGCAGCGCACCCGCAAGCAGATCGAATATTATCATGCCGACCGGCTGAACTTCGCCGTGCTCGGCACACCGAACCGGCTGGAATACGATCAGGGGTTCTTCGTCAAGAACGGCGATGGCGCCGCCGACGTCAAGCCGATCGCGCATCTCTACAAGACGCAGGTCTATGCGCTAGCCGCCTATCTCGGCATTCCGGAAGAGGTCCGCAACCGGCCGCCGACCACCGACACCTACTCGCTGGCGCAGACGCAGGAAGAATTCTACTTCTCCCTGCCTTACGATCGGATGGATCTGTGTCTCTACGGCCTCAACAACGGCGTGTCCGCCGAGGTGGTAGGGCAAGCGGCGGGATTGACCGCCTCACAGATCGAACGCGTCTGGGTCGACATCGCCGCCAAGCGAAAGGCAACGCGCTATCTGCACCTGCGCCCGCAGCTCGTTGACGGCGTGGGCGAAGTCGGCTCCTGACCTATGCATATCGAGCAAAAGTGATCCGGTCTTGCGATACGACATGCATGAAGAAATACTAAGCTCTTGTCTTTACGCAATTCCGGACGGAAAGCCGCGCACCCTTTCCTGGAATTGCTGTAGGCGGAACGCTTCAGGTGAAGCGGCCGCCGATCAACTGGCTCCACTGCTCGCCCGCAAGCCCGTTCAGAAAGACCTGCGCGTTCTTCATGGCATCGAGAAGCTCGGGATCGCGTGAATGCACGACGGTCGAGGCGACCGGTATGAAGGCTATGCGTCTTACAAGCATGGCGTCCAGAAGCGCGGGCTGGACGCGGCCGCGCAAGCCGGAGACACCGCGCCGGGCGGCATGCTCGACCAGGCAATCGATCACCGGCCCGGCCTGGCCGGGAAGAGCGAGGACCTGCAGCACGCGGCCGATCCCGTCCGGTCGCGCGTAATAGGCGAAAGCGCCGACATTGGCGCCGTTCGGCGATGCCACCGACACGTAGACAAGCTCTCCGAAATCCGGCTTTTGCGCCGCATCGCCCAGAATATGGTTGAGCTGACCTTCCGCCCACTGCGGACGTAGCGGAAATTGGGCGCAAAGCGGCTCCAGCAGCCCCGCAAAGCTGCCGCTGTCGATCTCGGAGGTCCGAAATGCCCCCCGGCTCGATGCGTTGGCGACGACGCCGGTCCAGCGTCGTTGACTGCCCTTCATTTTGCGAAGGTAGAGCCGGTCGACGATCCGGGCGAGCGGGTTGAACATCCAGGCAAGCTTCATGTGATTGGCAAAAAGGCTGAGCATGAAGGTCGCCGGCCGCATCACGCGAACCCAGTCAAGGCTGTATTGCGGCAGCACAACGCCGCGAAGCCGCGTCCACAGTTTCACGGACGTATCATTGGCGGTTTCGCTGAAGGAGATGTCCTGCGGACCATCGAGGAAGGCCTTCAACAGGCGGGCACCGGCCATCGGATCGGTCTCGTGATCCTCGACCATCAGCGAGCTGCAGATGGCAGCGTAGAGCTGCCGGCCGTTGAATTTCATTGGCAGCGCATGAACGCCGACGAACCCGGAAACCTGGCCGGCGTCATTGACATGGACAAGCGAACGGAGCCCGCTGCCCCAGTCGGGTGCGTCCAGATAAAACCGCCTCATGTAATCGACGAGGGAGGCCGGCGCTGGCCCCCGCTTCTTGCGCAGCATGCGTTGAAACATGCCCGCGACGGCCGCAAGGTCGGCCTGATCGAGGGCGCGGACGACGCTCACGCCGGGCTCCCGGTTCCGGGAACCCGGCCACCATGTTTGCGCGCCATGGCGACACGGGGCTGGCCGTCGGCCGTCACGGCAAAGGTTGGGGTTTCGTAGGATTTCGTTCTCGATAAAAGGGTTGCTATCTGCCGATCTTGACCTTCGCCGAACTCAAATAGCAGCCATCCGCCTGGCTTGAGGAAAGCTGCGGCATCCCGGACCAGCCTTTGGAGGATCGAAATACCGTAAGGGCCGCCGTCGAAAGCTTCCCGAGGTTCGTTCTCCAACAGATGCGCGCTTTCGCTATCGAGACGGGATGAGGAAATATAGGGCGGGTTGCACACAACCATGTCGGCAGCGCCGCGGAGGCCGTCACCCTCGATCGCGGCAAATAGGTCGCCTTGCCGGACCTTGATCCTGTCCTGCCGGGCGAGGCGCACAACATTGCGGCGGGCAAGCGAAACCGTGCTGTCGGTCAGGTCCGCCGCCCATGCCCGAGCCCGAGGACATCCGCTGACGATGCCCACGGCAAGATTGCCGCTGCCGCAGCACATGTCGATCAGGATCGTTTCGTGCGCCTGTTCGCCAAGAATGGCCGCGGCCGTCCGGCCAAGCAGTTCCGTTTCGGCTCGCGGCACCAGGACGTCAGGCGCGAGTTCCAGCTCAACCCGCATGAAGCGGTGCAATCGCGGCCAATTGCGATCGTTTGCACGGCCGGCAGGAAGGCTGTGATGCTGCGGCAAGGAAAATCCCTATCCTGAGGATAAAACGCGGGTTCCCTGTTGTTACCAACTCCGGGTAAATTGATGTTAAAGATCATGATTGGATTGGGAGTAACCGGCCTATGTTGGCGGCGTCCTGTCCCATCAATGGCGAATTCCTGTGCCGCCGCAAGCCGATCCATGCGCTAATTCAGAGCAACGCCTCGTACCGGTCTCCGATCTTTTCAATTTCGAAATCCGCCGCCCTGCTTTTCAGGATCGCGGCGGTTGTCGGCTGGTCGAGCATTCTGGCCATCGCCACTGCCAGAGCCGCGGCATCGCCGACCGGCACCAGGGCGCCGAAGCGGCCGTCATCAAGTATTTCGCGCGGGCCGTGCGGCGCGTCCGTGGAGACCACCGGAATCCCCGCTGCCATGGCCTCGACCAGAACATTGCCGAAGCCCTCGCTGGTCGATGATAGGACGAACAAGTCAGCTACTGCGTAGCAGGCCGCCGGATCATTGACATAGCCCGCAAACAGAACGTCTGCGCCGATACCGGATTCTTCGGCATAGGCGCGCAGCTCGTCGGCCAGCGGACCCTCGCCGAAGATGACAAGCCGGGCCCGGCGGCCGGCGCGCAGCACAGCGAAGGCCCGCAGCAACGTCCAATGATCCTTAACCGGCACCAGGCGTCCGGCGGTGATGATGACGGGGCCGTCGCCCATCGCCGCGAGCTCTGCCTGCCAGGCGTAGGAGCGTTGCTGGGATGCCGCAGCCGGCGGCAGCGGGTTGTTGATGACCACGACCTTGGATTTCGGGAAGCCTCGGGCCACAAGATCGCCGCCGACACCCTCAGAAACCGCGATGGCCCTGGTGGCGCGGGCCGCAACCAGGGCCGAAAGCCAGACCGCCATTTTCGCGCCAAGGCTGCCGGAAGGCAATGAGGCGGCGGCGTGGAAACTCGGGAAGAACCGCGCCCTGCTTCGCGCGAGGGAAAGCGCCAGCGCCACGACCAGATTGGCGAATTCCGGGGCGCTGTAGATCGCGTCGGGAGAAAGGCGGCCAAGCAGGCCCGCGCTTCGCACGATGCCTTTCAATGTCGCCCACTTGCCATAACCCTCGCCGCGAATGGGGAGGCCGAAATCGACCAGATGCACGGCAGGCGAAAGCAGGGCGGCATTGGGCCCCTGCGCGTTCCAGGTAAAAAGCGTGACGTTGTGGCCGCGCGATGCCAGCTCGTTCGCTATCAGGACGAACACACGCTCGGCGCCGCCGCCCCTGAGGCTGGCAATGTGAAAGACAATCCGCTTCGCCATTTCAGGCGCGGCTGGCAATGACATCCGGGCGGTTCGGCGGAAGCCGCATGTCGCGCACGATACCCAGGGTAATGGCGAGCAACATGCCGAGGATCATGCCGCCAATGGCCCCCAGGCCGATCATCACGACGGTGCGCGGGGGCCATGAACGGCCCTTTGGCGGCACTGCGGTGGAAATCACCTGCACATTGGTGCTGTCGATCTGTTCGCGCTCGGTTATCTGGCGTGCCCGCGACAGGAAGCTCTCATAGATAGCCGTCTTCGACGCGGCGTCACGTTCAAGCTCACGCAAGGCGACCTCGGAATCGCTATCCGAGAACACGTTGCCCTTCAAGTCATTCATCTTGGCATTGAGGGAGGCCGACGAGGTTTTGGCGGCATCGAGATTGACCTTCGCCAGGCGCAGGGTGCGCGCGTATTCGGCGCTGAGTTGCGCGCTGACCGTGTTGTACTCCGTCTTAAGCCTGACGATCGACGGATGACGGGGGCCAAAGGTCATCGACTGCGAATCGATCTGCTGGCGCAGGCCGTTGGCCGTTGCGCGCAGTGCCACAAGCGCCTCCGACGTGGCGGGACCGGAATTGGTGCCGTTTGCGCCGGCGGCAAGCAGGGCGTCGTAACTTGCCTGCGCGGCGATGACGCGCGATTGCGTCTCCACGATCTGGCCGTTGAGCTGGGTCATGGTTTGCGAGGAAACAAGCTGCCCATTGCTGGTGGCCAGATTGTGGCTGCGCCTATAGGCCTCGACCTTCTCTTCGGCCGCCTGCACATCGCTCTTGAGCTGGCCCAGCCGCCCGTCCAGCGCGGCCGCGGCACGGCTGGCGCCGGAAGCCTCGGCGCTGGCCAGCTCTTCCTGGAAAGTCTTGACGATATCCTGCGAAATCAGGATCGCCTTAGCGGGGGTTTCCGCCGATACCATCAAGGTCGTGACAAACGACTTTTCATCCGCGATGCTGCTAACCCGTTCCGCCAGGTTCTTCAGGGCGGTAAGCTTTGGGTCGGGTTTGGCGCCGTCCGTCCCTGTGCGGCTTCGGTCCGCGTCGAAGAACTCCGGGTCACTGGCCAGGTCAAGATCGTCTACAACACGTGAAAGCACGCTGCCCGAGGTCAAGATGCGCTCTTTGCTGCGCGCGCTGAGCAGCTGTCCATCGACCTGGGCCGATTGCGGGTAAAGATCATTCGGAACAACCTGAAGATTGGCGGGATTGATGAGGATGTCCGTGGTCACGGTGTAGCGCTGCTTGCTCAGCAGAGCGTAGGCACCGCCGATGATCCCGCCGGCTATTGCCAGCAGGCATACCAGAGCGAGGCCGGCGCGCAGCCAGACAAACAGACGCCCGAAATCGAGTTCGAGAAAGGTTCCGATCTTGTTGAGCGTCACCGTCGTGACGGGCTCGGCTACAGGCGGCGCCACGGGTGCAGGCGACACAGGGGCCGACGTTACAGGGGCCGACGTTACAGCGGGTGCCGCCGCATGTGCCATGATCGGCGCGGTTTGTTGCGGCTTTGGCCTGCTGGCGCGCCGCGCATTTTCGATCCGTTCATAGGGGCTAATGCCGGCGGCGGCCGCGGCTGGAGGAGGACCGGAAGCGGCGGACATCATGCTAACCCTTTAATATTCAATACGCACAGCCTGCTTTACGGAAACATCGTTAACATTTCATTTTCCAGGCGTGTCAGGCGCGTTCCGGAACAGCGATCTATCCACCCTTGGTCGGTATTCTGCCACGCCCGTCGTAGCCTGGCAAAGCGTGCAGGCGTTTCAAATGGAAATACAAGAGGTCGTCGCGAGGGCACCCGCAAGGAGCGGGCTTGGCGTCATGTCGCTGTTGATGCTGGTTGGCCTTGAAGGGGCGTGCCGGTTTGGCGCCCATCCGGCTTTCGATAAGCGAGCAACAAGATGACGAGCAGCATGATATCCGGCGCCTTCGAAGAAAGGGCATTGTTTGACAATGCCGCGAGAATGGACGCGGCCGCTGCGATATGGGCGGCCCGAGGCGTATTGCGCAGGAGCTTGAAAAGGAACCGGAAGAAAGCAAAGGCGAAGAGCAGGGCGATCGGCAGGCCGAACAAAAGCGTAAGAACGACCGGCGTGCTTTCGATGAAGGGGAGGTTGAGCTTTTCGTTGACGATCTTCAACAACTCGTTGGGATTCATGCCAAGCAGGATGTCCCTCCATTCAACGAACTTGAATACATCGTAGATCTTGACGCGCGCGTCGTAATTTTGATCAAAGAGCGTGTTGCTGAAGCGGTTCAGCAGCCCCGCCGAAAAGAGTATCGCAATCATTATGGCGCCACCGGCCAGCGTCAGCATCAGCACCAGGAGTTTGGCCTGGCGTTGATGTCTGGGTGACAAGTCCGGCCAAGGCAGGAACACGAGCAGGAACAGGATCTCGCCGCAAGCGAGCAGCAGGGCGGTGCGCGCGCCCGAAGCGGCCGTGCCGATGAAGAGAATGAAGATGCAAAGCGCGCACACCCAGATACGCCACCGCGTCAATGCAACGAAACCTATGGCGGTGGTGCAAAGCGCGCCCAGCGCCAGCGGATGGGCCGACAGTCCGATCGGCCGAAAGTCCAGCTCAACGAGGGGATAGGGCAGGAATCGATGCTGGGTGACGGCCTCGATCGTTCCGATGATGGCGCTGAGGACGATCATGCCGACGATGACATTGCCAAGCGCCCTGCGCACATGGTCACCCAGGGCAAGCATGATCATCGCCGCGGCACAAGAGACCAGATAGGAATCGATTATGAAGCCGGCCGAGCCGGCACGGCCTATCACGAAGAGATAAGGCACCAGCCACAACAGCAGCAGCGAATATAACAATGTCGCCTTGAACAGCCTGACTTCATCGCCTTCGAGCCGAATTGGCCGGGTCGTGGCGATGACGACAAGCAGCAGAAAGATCGCATAGGTCCCGATATGCAGCTTTTCGGGAAACGACCCCCCCTCCGTCGAATAGGACATCACCATATTCATCAACTGCGGAGAGATGGTCGAGCGGAGCAGGAAAGCGAAGGCCGCGAGGAGAAAGAACAGGAGTGTGAGGGCGTCTTGGCGGCTGGCCTGCGCGGTCACGAACTGTTGCTCTGTGGGGGTGACACTCACGATTATCTGACCAGCGTTGCGGCTTGCGATTGAGATGGCAGGGGACGAACGCACCCCGGGTACATTTTCCTGCACGAACGTAAAGGAATATGGATAACCCGATCTTAACAGTGGCGATGCCGGGCATGGGCCGCCACATGTCAGCTTTGCCGAAAAGCCGGACACCGCTCATTGAAATCTCACCAAAGTGCGCCGCGTGGGAACGAATGCACGCAATGCACTTGCGCGACATGCATCGGCAGCCGGATTTACGCTATTTCGTGAACTCGGTAACCCACACTTAATTGGCCGGTCGTATTGATGGCGATGCTTTGCACGGCGCCCGACGCGCTGCCTGTGGACGGCACAATGGCATCAGGCGCCGGCAAAGCGCAGGAGATCAAGGTGAAGAAATTCTATTCGATTCAGTATCTTCGCGCCTGCGCCGCCTTGCTGGTTCTGTTCGCACACGCCTTTTCCTATCAGATTGGCGTGGACAATCTGATTATTGTGACGGCGGGCCGCCTGGGCGTCGTTCTGTTCTTTGTCATCAGCGGTTTCATAATGGTCCATATTACGGGAGATGGTCCGTTTTCCGCTGCCACCTTCCTGAAACGCCGAGCAATCCGGATCATCCCCCTTTACTGGCTTTTCACCAGCCTCGCCGCGGTTCTGGCGGCGCTCGCGCCAAGTCTCTTCCAGAAGACCGTCTTTACATGGCCTCACTATCTCCAGTCGCTCCTCTTCATTGTTCACGAAGCGCCTGGACGGGATAGCGCCAGTCCAATCCTCTCACTCGGCTGGACGCTCAATTACGAGGTATTTTTCTATATCGCTTTTGCGGTGTTCGCATTCCTGTCCGTGACCTCGCGCGTATTTGTGCTGACGGTCTTTTTCATTGCGATGTGGATAGCCGGGCTGTGGCTGGCTCCCACCAACCCTGTTATCCAGTTCTATCTCAACCCTTCTCCGGTGGCATTCGTAATCGGCATGTGGATAGGGCGGCGCTATTTGGACGGTGATTTCACTTCCGACATACGCCATGCCTGGATATTCGGCGTAATGACCGCTGCAGGCGTGGTGCTTTCATTCGTCGATGACGGTACGCCGCTCTTGGGTCAGATCAGCTTCGCGGGACAAGCAATGTGGGCGGCGGGCCTGCTTCATCTCAGCCTCATTCTGGAGCCGAAACTCAAGCACTGGAGCCTTCTCGAGCAGTTGGGCGACGCTTCCTACGCGCTTTATCTGTCGCATATCTTCGTGATCGGCGCTGTGGCGTACCTGGCCAGACGCACCGTCGGATTCGAGCATCCGACAACGGTATTGTTGGTGTCGGTGGTCAGCATCGTGGCAGCCTGCCTCGTCAGTCTGGTGATTTACGAGATGATCGAGAAACCGATTCTTCAGACCCTGAACGGCAGAAGGAAGACGAGAAACACACCGCTTCCTCATATTGCCACGGAGAACAAATAAGCAGGCCACGCAACGGGACGCTCACGGCTTTCAGCGCTTCAGTCAGCCCGCGCTGTCCACGACCTCGACATTGCCGGCGCGGTTAAGCGTATGAATGCCCGTGCGTGCCCATGCCGGACCCGCGCCGATCGGCCGGGGCGAGGCAAAACAGACATCGGACGCGTCGAGTCGCTCAAGCCGCATCAGCCCCAGACCACCGCCATAGGCCCTCGATCCGTTCTGCACCGGCAGCACCAGGGCATCGTCGTGGCGGATAAAGGCGCCGCCCGGCCGGGTGGCCGAATGATCGACGGCAATGGGATTGAGCGGATGGGCGACCCATGGCCCGCGCAGCGAGGGTGCGCAATAGACCGCCATCGTGTCCGACGCGCTGCCGTAGCCGAACCGCTCCGTTCCAACCAGCCAGAAGCGACCGTCGGATTCGAGCAGCGTCGCGTCGTTGAAATCCCTGTCCGCCATCAGCACCGTGTCGCGGACCCAGCGGTCGGGAAACTGCGCGGCGCGATAGAGCACAAGTTCGCGAGCCGAACCACTTTCGGGGATCATGAAAATCTCGCCATCGTGTGCGAACACCTGCGGATACGACAGGTGGTGCGCTTCCTCCAATACAACCCTTGGAACACCGAAAGTGCCATCGTCACCGAGCTCGGCGACGGAAATCACGCCGCGACTCGTCGCGTAGGGGAATTCCTCGACAAACAGATGATGGCGGCGGTCGGCCTCGAAGACGAACGGGTCGGCATAGAAGCGTTGGCCATCGTCCGGCAGGACTGTGAACGGTTTGCCGTCGAGTTGCCCGGTTTCGGCGATGCCTGGTCCGTCGATCACCCGATAGGCAACCTGCCAATAGAAGGGGCGTCGTCCCCGCCTGATTTTTTGCACGGCGCGATCGATCAAAGCCCTGCCAAAAAAGGGCACATAGTGTCGAACAAAACTGTCGTTCTTCAGGATGGGCACCGGGTTGTCGCTTACCGGCACAAGCTTGCCCGCAAAGAAGCGGGCGACGGTTTGCATGATCAGCGACATGGCGCCGGCGAGCAGGTCGTTGCAGCTTCGAGATAGCCAGAGCCTGTCTGCCAGCATCGGTCTAGCCTGGGCCACGACAACGCCATCGAGGCGAGCGCCAAGTTCAGGCAATTGTCCGCTCGCCAACATTGCGGCAACGCCGGCTGGAAAGCTGTTGCGACCGCAAAATTCGAGCCTCAGGACTGGCGCGTCTTGCCCCGTTGCGCTGGCAGTGAGATCTATGACGAGGTCCGGAGGGCCGCGATCGATGGGCGGCAACGGCTCGGACCGGCCCGCCAGCGAGGGACCGAAACGCCGGCTCTCGATCGCCAAGACAGTGTCCAGCCCCCGAGCGGTTGGCGCCGGCGCCGGCGCGTGGCAACTCGAGACCACATAACCTGCCGCACCCAACCGCATGAAAAGCTCATTTTCCCAGCGCCGGGATGCGACGGCGTGGCCGATGATTAGAATATTAGTCAACCCAAGTTATTCTCGTTAAAGCAAAAGATGGCTTTGCTCTGGTATCTTTCCCCACAGTTCCTGGCAAGGGTTGCCCAAGGGGGGCTGCGGACTCTAGCGTTAATCATACGTTAATTTTTTTGAATACGAAGGCGGTTCAGGGCGCTATTGTTAGGCTGAAAGCACATGTCAGCCGGGCGCCCACGCTTTCGGTGACCAGGGTCAACCATGAACGCCGTTTCACATCCGAACTTGCCCTCAAGGCGAAAACTGCTGATCGTGTTCGGCACGAGGCCGGAGGCGCTCAAATGTTTTCCGGTGGCGCGCGCCGCGCTCGCCCATCCAGGCTTTACCACGGAAATATGTGTGACGGGCCAGCATCGCGAGATGGTCGATCAGGTCATTGAACTGACGGGCCTGCCGGTGCACTACGATCTTAACATCATGCAACCAGGTCAGACTTTGTTCGACGTGACCTCGCGCGTGCTCCTCGGAATGGCGGGGGTGCTGGAGAAGGCGAAGCCGGACGTCGTCATCGTCCAGGGCGACACAACCACCGCAATGACCGCGGCTCTAGCTGCCTTCTACAAGCGCATTCCGGTTGCCCATATCGAGGCGGGATTGCGCAGCCACAACATCAACTCTCCCTTTCCGGAGGAACTGAACCGCAAGATTGCCGGCAACATCGCCACCTGGCATTTTGCGCCGACCACCGAGGCGCGCGACAATCTCATCGCCGAAGGAAAGGCTGCGAACACCATCTTCGTAACCGGCAATACCGTGATCGACACGCTGCTGCATTTCTCCAGCGAGATCGATGCCGACAAGTTGATGAACGCCAAGCTCGCCGCTCGTTTCCCCTTCATCGATCCGACCAAGAAAATGATACTCGTCACCGGTCATCGCCGTGAGAATTTCGATGGCGGCATCCAGAGAATCTGCACCGCGCTGAAGGCATTGTCGGCGCGCAGGGATGTGCAGATCATCTACCCGGTCCATCCCAACCCGAATGTGCGCTCCGTGGTCGAGGCCGAAATCGGGACGGTGCCGAACATCCACCTGATCGACCCGCAGGACTATTTGCCGTTCCTGTACCTGCAGAAACAGAGCTACCTGGTGTTGACCGACAGCGGCGGCGTGCAGGAAGAGGCGCCTTCACTCGGCAAGCCGGTGCTGGTGATGCGGGAAAACACGGAGCGACCCGAAGGGATCGCCGCTGGTACTGCCCGGCTGGTCGGCACCGATATCGAAAAAATTCTGGCCAATGCCAATAGCCTGCTCGATGATGAGAGCGTCTATCGCGGCATGGCGGAGAGGCACAATCCATACGGCAATGGCCAAGCTGCGAGCCGGATCGTTGAGGAATTGCTGAATCATGGCTGAAATCAAAACCGTTTCCGTTATCGGCATGGGCTATATCGGCCTGCCGACCTGTGCCATTTTTGCCAGCCGCGGACTCGATGTCATCGGTGTCGATATCAACGAGGCGGTGGTCGCGAAGGTCAACCGCGGCGAAATCCACATCATCGAACCGGACCTGGATGGTTTGATCCAGAAAGTCGTCGCCAATGGCAAGCTCAAGGCATTCAGTACGCCTCAGCCGGCCGATGCCTATATTATCGCCGTTCCAACTCCGATCACCCCGGACCGCAAGCCGGATGTCAGCTACGTGCTTGCGGCAGCGCGAAGCATCGCTCCGGTGCTAAAACGGGACGACCTGGTGGTGCTGGAATCAACATCGCCGGTCGGTACGACGCGTGTCATGACAGCGCTGCTCGCTGAACTGCGACCCGATCTCAAATTTCCCGTCGCACATGGCGAGGAAGCTGACGTCCTGGTCGCCTACTCTCCTGAGCGCGTGCTGCCGGGAAAGGTGCTGACCGAACTGATCAACAATGATCGCTCGATCGGCGGGCTGTCCCGAAAGTCTTCGGAGCGGACAGCGGCACTCTATTCAAGCTTCGTCGCCGGCGACCTGTTCATAACCCAGGCCGAAAGCGCGGAACTGGTTAAGCTGACCGAAAATGCGTTCCGCGATGTCAATATCGCCTTCGCCAATGAGCTTGCGGCGGTGTGCCAGGATCTGTCGCTCAACGTCTGGGAGGTAATCGATCTCGCCAACCGGCATCCTCGCGTGAACATCCTGCAGCCGAGCCCGGGCGTGGGCGGCCACTGCATTGCGATCGATCCGTATTTTATCATCGACGCCGCACCGAACAATACGCGGCTGATCAGTTCGGCACGGCGCATCAATTCCGAGCGACCCTTGTCGGTGGTCAGGGACATCGAGGCATTGCTCGACCCGACCCGCAAGCAGACGATCGCCTGTCTTGGCCTCAGCTTCAAACCCAATATCGACGATATGCGCGAGAGCCCGGCTGTCGAGGTTGTTAAGCTTCTGTCCAAGATTCCCAATATCAAGATCGTCGCTGCCGAGCCCAATGCGCGTCAGTTGCCACACGAGCTCGAGGGCAGCGGCGTCATGTTCACCGATGCACTTTCCGCTATTGACCAATCCGATATCGTCGTCCTGCTGGTCGACCATCGACAATTCAATCTGATCGATCCCGAAGCGCTCAAGGACAAGAAGCTCGTCGACACACGGGGCCTGTGGACCTGGCGCAAGGCGCGCAAGCCCGACGCCCGCATCGAAGGCAAGAAATCCGAAATGGAACGCTCGCAGTCTCTCGCTCGCACCGGAGAAGCGGCATGAACTCGCATGACCCGGCATGGGCGCAACACTCCCTATTGGCATCACGCCGCCGCGAGTTTCTCGGTGCGACCATCCATGCGCTGACCATGGCCGAGACGCTGGCCATCGCAGACGAGGCGATGGCGACGCGGCGGCCGCTTCATCATGTTGTCGTGAACGTCGCCAAGCTTGTGAACATGCGCAAGAATGCCGAACTGCGCGAGGATGTCGTCGGGGCGGATATGGTCAATGTCGACGGCAAAGGCGTGCTTTGGGGCGCACGGCTCTGCGGCGTCGAGTTGCCGGAGCGTGTGACGGGCGTCGACGTCATGATCAACCTGCTTGCGCTGTGCGCCAAGCGTGGCTATCGCCCCTACCTGCTGGGCGCTGAACAGCACATTCTCGACGCAGTTGAAAGCCGACTTGCCAGAGATCATCCGAGCCTGGCCATTGCCGGCCGGCGCAATGGGTATTTCAAGGCGGAGGAAGAGGCCGCGATCGTCGAGGCCATCAACGCTTCAGGTGCCGACTGCCTGTTTGTGGCGATGCCCACGCCGAGCAAGGAGCGCTTTCTCAAGCGCTATCGCGACGTACTCGCTCCGAGTTTCGTCATGGGCGTGGGCGGCAGCTTCGACGTCTATGGTGGAAAGGTCGCCCGGGCACCGAAACTGGTTCAGGCGGCGGGCCTGGAGTGGCTGTTTCGCGTGGCGCAGGAGCCGCGACGCTTGTGGCGCCGCTACTACGATACCAACACCGCCTATGCACTGCTGCTGTGGCGTGAGTTCTGGTCTCGCCGGGGACGCCGAAACGTCAATCCGTAGGCTCGCGACTTTCAGACAAGCATGCCTCATTGCGCGGGATTTATGCGATCCGGAGCCGTGCCCTTAGCTTGCCGATGAACTGCGTCACGGCCGCGGGGTGAAACAACCAGGTCAGTCCCAGGAAAGCCGCAGCGCCGGCGACACCGCCCGCCGCGAGCGGAAAGATCGCCGGCATATTGCCCAGCGCAGTGCTGGCAACGCTGGCGGCCAGTCCGGTGCAGATAGAAATGATGGCCGAGACAGCGATGTCGCGCCAGGGAACCGGCACCGGCGTGAGCCTCTCGGCGATGACGATGCAGGCTGCAAGACCTGCCAGCGATCCGCCCGCCAACGCCAACGCCGCGCCAACCTCCGCCATGGTGGGGATCAACAGAAAAGACAGTGAAATCGTTGCCACCGAGCCGAAGGAATTGGCGATGATCAGCAACCACGGCCGCTTATGTGCGTGCACCACGACGCCATAAACGAAGCTTGTGAGATTGGCACAAAGAACGCTGAAGGCGATGATCGGAAACAGCAGACCGAAGCGACCATGATATTCCGCGGTCAGCAGGAGTCGCGTGATGTCGCCGCTGAGCGCGATAAGCATTGCTGCGACCGGCAGGCAAAGGCGTATCATCAAGGCCATGAGTTGCGACAACAACCGCCCGGACGCCTCGGATCCCTCTTCGTCGAAGCGGCTGACCACTTCTGGAAATGCGCCCATGTTGATTGCGTTGGCGACCATATCGATCGGCTGCCGAGCCAATGCGTAGGCGGCTGCGAAGACAGCCACCGCGCCGGCATCGTAGTAGAGCTTGAGGAAGACGCGTTCAGCGCTGTTGAGACCGAAACCGACCAGCGCCATGATGACGAGGGGCACGCCGAGGGCAAAAAACTCCTTGTGGGTGAAGCGCGGCGGGCCGCCAATAACGCGCCCGGATGCCACCACGCACGCCACGATGCCGGCAATCAGCACGGCGAGGCTCGAGCCGAGCGATACCGTCAGAAACGAGCGTTGGAAGATAAGGATGGCGGCGATCGGCAAGGCCAGTTGCAGCAGGCCGCGCAGATATTCAAGCATCGAATAGAGGGAATGACGCTGCTGCATTTGCAGCACCGTCAACGCGAACCGGCTGATGGAGCCGGCAATCAGATAGCTGCAGACGGCGATTGCAAATTCGATCCAGCGCTCCGGCACGATCACCGCCGAGGCGATCACGGATATGATCAGGGCCAGCACCGTGGTGGCAAGCAATACCTGTCCGGCAAGCATCAGGCTGCCACGGCTGACGTCGCCTTTTCCACCAAGCCGCAGCAAGGCAATGCGCAGCCAGTTGGTAACGGCAACATCCGTCATTTCGCCCACGGTGACCACCAGGGTCAGCAGGCCATACTCGGTCTGGTCGATCAACCGCGTCATGACGACCAGCAGGAGCAGAGCGGAAACCCGCGTCAGCAGAATAGCTGGGCCATAGATGAGTGTGGAACGGAGCAGCAAAGGGTTGTCCCGGAAAATTTTGCCGTCGATTAACCGTTGACCGACGGGTATTCCAGCATGATGACGGCAAAGGGTGAACGGATACAGTTTGAACCAAAAGATTTGTCGTAAACCTTTTTTGGAACCTTTGCTTTACGGTCACCCGGCATCCGCAATCCAAATGGTGTCATGTTGCAGCGTCTCGCCCACAATAGAAAAATACATGTCCTGGTCGCAACGCCCTCGGGCGTTTCGGGACAAGGCGGCATTGACCGGATCATGGGGGCGCTGAAGCAGGAGTTCGAACGGCAAGAGATCGCCGACATCGATCTGAGCTTTCTTTCCAGCCGTGGCCCGGGACATGTCGGGCTTTCGATCTTCTACATGCTTGGTTTTTGCGCGCGGATGCTTGCGGCCCGCCTCGACAGACGCGCCGACGTCATTCACATCAATATATCGGTCTCCGGCAGCACCTATCGCAAGATGATGATCGCCGCCTGCGCCAGGCTGTTGTCGATACCATATGTCCTTCATCTGCATGGGGCGCAGTATCAGACATTCTGGAAAGATGATCATAGTTTCATGAGCCGCCGTATCAGGGCTCTGTTCGAGCATGCCGGCCGGGTGATTGTCCTGGGGGGGCTTTGGCGCGATTTCGTCGCCAGCCGGGCACCGGCGAACGGCGGCAATATTGTCATCGTTCCCAACGCCACGGCAGTTCCTTCCCTGGCGCATGTCGGCGGAGGCGATCACGTGCACATCCTGTTCCTCGGCCGCATCGGCGAGCGAAAGGGCGTGCCGCAGTTGGGCGAGGCGCTGGAGCGGATGAAACATCTCAGGGGTTGGCGTGCCACGATCGCCGGCGATGGTGAGGTCGAGCCGGCACGAGCGAGGTCGGTCGCTCTAGGGATTGCCGACCGTATTGCTTTTCCGGGCTGGGTGGGACCTGACGAGGTCGCATCACTGATCGCTTCGGCCGATATTCTGGTGCTCCCCTCGTTCGCCGAAAATCTGCCAATGTCGGTGATCGAAGGCATGGCGGCCGGCCTGGCTGTCGTGGCCACCCCGGTTGGCGCGGTCGAGGACATCATCACCCACGAACAATCCGGTCTGTTGGTGCCGCCCGGCGATGTGGCGGCGTTGACCGAGGCGTTAACTCGGCTGGTCGAGGATACGGCGCTGCGCGCGCGGCTTGGCGCCGCCGCCATGGCGGTGCACCGGGAAAGGCTTGAGCTTGCACCGTTTGTCGACGCGATCTGCGATGTCTGGAGATCGGTCGCGTCCGAGGCGCGATCGGTCAAGCGCTGACGCTGTCCTTCATTGTCGTCACTGCGGCGGGCCAAGCGCGAATTCGCGGTGGAATATCTCCAGGTTCAAAAGCGCCCATATCAGTTTTTCGTGGTCCGCGGCGCGCTCGGCGTGCTCCGTGACAATCTGGTCCAGCTTCTTGGCGCTCAAATAGCTACGGATGACCGAATGGGACGAACACAGATGGTCTCGTACATAATCGCTCATCGACCCGCGGAACCATTCGGCGACGGGCACCTTGAAGCCGATCTTTGGCCGGTTGAGGGCCTCGTCGGGAACCATGCCGGCCATGCAGTCGCGCAGGATCTGTTTGCTGCCCAGGAGACCGAGCCTGTAACGATCGGGCAGCTGGCTGACGAAGGAAACCAGATCGCGATCAAGGAATGGCATTCGCCCCTCGATTGAACCGGCCATCATCATCCGGTCGCCCCGTTCCAAGAGGTTGTCGGGCAACCACGATGTCTGATCAAAAAACAACACACGGCGCAGATGGGATTCCGTCACACTCGAAGAGAACGGGAAATCGTTGCGGTCATGGCCGCAAGTGGCCAACCCACCGAGGAGCGAATCGCGTTCCCGCGCCGTCATGGCTCCAAACCAGGAGATCATCCGGGTTGCAAAGTCCCGTTCACCCGCGCTTCGGGCAAATATGTCGAACTTGGCCGATGCGCCGGGCAATGCGCGCATCAAAGGGGCGAGGAGATTGTTGTGAAGCGACGCTGGAACAAGTGACCGGTAGACACCCGCCAGAGACTCTGCGCGATGTTTGGGGTAGCCGCCGAGTATCTCGTCCGCACCTTCGCCCGTAAGCACCATCTTGACGTCCTGCGAGGCTCGAACCGACATCAGGTAAATTGGAATGTCCGTACTTTGTGAAACAGGTGCCCCCCGATGGCGGACCATCTTGGGCAGATGATTCATCAGGTCATCCGCCTGGATGACGATTTCGCAATGATCGGTCTTGAAATGATCGGCGACGCGCCGGGCGAATGGAAGCTCGCTGTAAGCCTGTTCGCTGAAACCGACCGAAAACGTACGAATGGGGTTGTCGCTGTGCCTGGTCATCAGGGCAACGATTGCCGACGAGTCGAGGCCCCCGGACAGAAAGGCGCCAAACGGCGCATCACTGCGCATCCTGATCTCGACAG
The DNA here is from genome assembly GCF_030323245.1 of Mesorhizobium sp. C372A. Taxonomy (NCBI): domain Bacteria; kingdom Pseudomonadati; phylum Pseudomonadota; class Alphaproteobacteria; order Hyphomicrobiales; family Phyllobacteriaceae; genus Mesorhizobium; species Mesorhizobium sp. C372A. The sequence goes on from NZ_CP100475.1 coordinate 2,973,938, forward strand.
AACGGTCGAGCAATTCCAGAAATCGCCGCTTGGCGGTTCCTGGATCGATATCCGCTGTCAGATCGGTCTGATCCGGGGGCGCATAGTAGCGCGTTTCCGTTACTTCCCCTTGCGACCACACAGCGTAGCTTCCCGGGTTGAGCTTGCGGATCTGTTTGAAAAGCGTCCGCGGTCCAGGCACGTAACGCCAGGTCAGATACTCGCGCACTCCATCCAGATCGAGCTGCTGGCCATCTGGCTGCGCAGACAACAACGCGCTGATCTCCGAGGCAAACGACAGCAAATTTCTGCCTTGCATGAGGTAAAGGGGTTTTTTTCCAAAGGGGTCGCGAGCGAGGATCAATTCGCGCCGTTGAGCGTCCCACAGCGCAAAAGCGAACATCCCGCTCAATCGGTCGAACATGGCCAGGCGCCACTGGTCATAAGCCCTGAGCAGCACTTCCGTGTCGGAGCGTGTGCGAAAACGGTGGCCGAGACCGATCAACTCCTCACGCAACTCGATGTAGTTGTATATTTCGCCGTTGAAAATAATCCGGAGCCGTCCGTCCTCGGTCTGCATCGGCTGATTTGAATCGGCGTTTAAGTCAATAATCGCCAGGCGGCGATGCACCAATGCCAACTGGTCCTCGCCTGTGTTCAGGTCCAGGAGTTCGATGCCTTCGGCATCGGGACCACGATGCTGCAAGGCATTCGACATCCCGGCGGCCCGATCTTGTGGCTTCTCGACCCTGCGCCCAATCCAGCCGGCAATTCCGCACATTCTTTCCCTTGGCCCTCTTTCCCTTGTTTGCGTATGATCGAGGACACCAATCTACAGCGAATATATTAAATAGCTGCTCGGTGGAGTGATTTTAAAACTGAGCCTGATTTGGTTCGATCAGGCCCTCTCGGCTGCAACTGGAGACGACAGTCCTTGGGTTTCACGCGATTGATCGCCAGCAACCAGGCAGACCGCTCGAACCGATCCTGACCCGATGACGAGTTATGGCAGGCCCAGTGCCCGCAACATCTCCCGGTCCGGGATCGCAGGCCCCTTGGGTTGGATAACACTCATTCCGTAAGGATTGGAGAATTCCCAGGCCGACCACGGCATCGCGAAGCGTTCCGCCTCTCTGCGCACTGCCATGAGATAGCGCAGGCGATCAGCATCGAAAGCTCCCATGCGGCCATCCGCAGACATCAGGATAACGCCGAATTCGCCCACGAACAGGCGTCTGCTCGCTATGCCATGGGCTTCAGCCCAGTCGACCGCCTGACGGAAACCCGCTTCGAGCTGGCTCTGCCCCCAATTCTGCTCAAAGTATCGGGCGATCGTTTCACGCGCCGAGGCCATGTTCATCACCTCTTCGATCTGGCTCAAGCCGGCGGCGTCCATCTGCGCCTTGAGGGTTTCGGCGACCACTTCGGGCGTGCTGGCGTCGGCAGGCCAGGGAAGGCCGGAGGAGAAAGCGTTCTTGTCATCGGCCCGCTGGTGCGTGAAGCTGTGCGGATCATACATGTGGAAGCTGTAATAGACGTTGGGGTCGTCGAAGTTGGGGTCCAGGTTGACCAGTCCCGCGATGCTCCCGCCGCAGGCGCCGGTCGCGACGATGGTGAGTTCGCTGCTGACGGCGCGAATATCGCGAACCGTGCCTGCCATGATCCGCTGCCAGTCATCGCTGCCGCTTGAATCGCAAGGGTAGTAGGCGGGCTCGTTATAGGGCTCGAGGGCGACCTTGTCGGCGCCAATTTTGATCAGCATGGCAGCCACCGCCACTACCATTTTGCGATAGCGGGCAACACCCTCGCTGTCGGCCCCGCCATGGATTATTTCCATGCTGTAGGCCGGAACCTGGCTGACGCCATGCAGATCGAAAACCACCTTGAGCCCGCTTGAAACCACCCGCTGCACCGCAGCGGCAAGCATGTCCAGCGCCTGTTGTCGTTTGGCGCCCTCGCTGGCAAGCAGAGGGCCAGGGTCGACACTCAGCCGGACAAAGTCGAAGCCCATGGATCGAATGCGACCAAACTGGTCGCCGTCCGGCCAATCGGTGAGCGGCCTGCCGCCCGCAAGCCATTCCTTCTCGCTGCGATAGGGCGGCCATTTGTAGGAACCATCTTTCTCCACCGACGACCAGTTGAGCCATTCATGGACGCCAACGCCGCGCTCAAGCGGGATCGGCGCCGCCTCGGCTGACAAAGCCATGCCAAGCGCGCACGCTATGACGTAGACAACTTTTCTCATCGCAAAACTCCGCGTCATGGCCGAAGATATTAACCGCGGGAACGGAAAAGAGGATGCCGCCACACGCTTTTTCGACGGGATGGTGTATGAGGATCAAAATCTTGGCGGAGCGCGGATGAGGGTCGGGTGGTATTTCAACCGATTGCGCAGCATGGAGTTGGCCGAGATATTGCATCGGTTGGACGAGCAGCGCCGGAGGACCGTTTCGCGCCGCCGCGACAACGGCTGGCAGCGCTATGCGTCGCCGCAGTTGCACCCGGTGCTGCACGGATTGCGGAATGCTGTGCCGGCCGCTGCGACACCAGCCCAGCGGCAAGCTATCGAGGCGGCTGCGCAAAACACTCTTCGGGGCCAGTTTTCAGCACTTGGGCAGACCTGGCCACAGCGAGACCCCTATACTCTCTTTCCACCCGAGCTCTGGCGCCTTGATCCGGTGACCGGCCGGCTTTGGCCAGGCCCCAAGACCCATACTTTCGATATCGATTTTCGCCATGCCACCGGCCGTGGCGATGTAAAATATGTCTGGGAAATCAACCGGCTGCAGCAACTGCCGCCACTGGCTGCCCATCTGCTTCTCACCGGCGATGATCAATCCCGTGCGGCCATCGAGGCGGCGATCGAGAGCTGGCATTTCGCCAACCCACCATTTCGGGGCGTTGGCTGGGCCTCGGGCATCGAGGTCGCGCTACGAGCCATCAGCCTGATTGTCACGCTCGACCTCGTCGGCGACCGGCTTGGCGCGGCGACGCGAGAAAAAGTCGGTGAAATACTGGCGGCAAGCGCCTATTGGCTGCCGCGGTTTCCCTCCCGTTTTTCGTCCGCCAACAACCATCTCGTCGCGGAATTGGCTGGCGAATATTTGATCGGTCTGGCTTTCGGGGCCGAGGTGGCTCGCGAGTCGCTCCTGGCTGAGGTGCTCAAACAGATCCTGGCCGATGGCGCCGGGGCCGAGCAGACCCCGACCTACGCCGCCTTCAGTGCCGAACTTTTCCTGCTGTGCGCTGCGGCGGCGCGCCAGGCCGGACTGCCTTTTCCCCAGCCCGTCGAAGCGCGTTTGGCCGCTTTCGCCAATTTCGCAGGCTGGCTCCCGCCGAAAACCAGCGGCTTCGGCGACAATGATGAAGGCCGCGTGATCACGCTGGGGGGCGAAACCGATTATGTCGGATCGGTCGCGGCCGCCATCCGTGGTTTTCTACGGATGCCGGGCAGCGCACCGGAGCCTGGCGATTTTCGTGCGCTTTTCTTCGGCGCGCCACCGCGGCCGGCGCCGGTGCCGAATGGATTGCATACATTCACGCAAGGCGGGCTCTCCGTCTGGCGCGGCGAGATGAATGGTCGCAACGTCCATCTGACATACGACCACGGCCCGCTGGGCTACCTTTCGATAGCGGCGCACGGTCATGCCGACGCGCTGTCGCTCACCCTGTGCATTGACGGCGATCCGGTGCTGGTCGACCCCGGCACATGGCTCTATGGTTCGGGGGGAGGCTGGCGCGACTGGTTCCGCTCGACGCCGGCGCACAACACGCTGAACCTAGAGGGTAAAAGCCAAAGCATCATCTCCGGGGCGTTCAACTGGTCGCACAAGGCGGTTGCGACATTGGTGGAGAGCGAGCCGGGGCCGCACTGGAGGCTGTGTGCCCGACATGACGGGTACAAAGGCCGCTTCGGCGTTGTGCATCAACGCGCCGTGACACGCGATGGCGACGGCATCCTCGTGACCGACCAACTGCTCGGCGGCAGCCGCGTCGCTGAGATCGTCTTCCAACTCGCCGCCGACCTCCACGCCAACAGGGATGGAAACATTGTCACGATATTGCGCGGCGCTGAACCTTTGATGACTATCCACTTTCCAGACGCAGCGATCCACATCCGTTCCGGCGGCGACACACCGGGCCAGGGCGGCTGGGTTTCGCCGCGTTTTGGTGCAAGGCAGCCAGCCGAACGCCTCGCATGGCGTGGCCAAGTAGGCGAAAAGGGAGTAGTCATCCGGCTCGCGCCAAGTCCGCCGCAGACCCGATAACGGGCAGGTTGCAGGCGCAGCGTTCGACATTAATTACGTTCAGATATTTAGCGGTTTTGACACCGTTGATCTGCTAATTTGGCCATGATTGTTCTGCCAGTCGCATCCCGATACACAGTTGCGGGCAGCATATGATAGGCTTGGCAATATGTGCTTCGCGACGAGCCGGATCACCATTTCACCACCTAGGAGCCACTGCATCGATGTTTTCGGAATTCGCCAGAGTGATCGTGGAAAAACTCTCACACATCGATCTGCTGACACTCGGTCTCCTGTTGCTCACGGCGCTGGGGAGCGCGGTGGTCGCCTACTGGCGAACGGTCGAACAGAAATCCTTCCGGGACTTTTTCGACTTCGCCTTTCCCGCGGAAGTCATCATGCACCCATCGGCGCGAGCGGACGCATTGTTCTGGATCACGAAAAGGCTGGTGATGCCCTTCCTGCTCATTCCCGCCGGTGTCACCTTCGTTGCCGCCACGGGATATGCAACAAACCAGGCAGTCGGCTGGCTCTTCAGCATCTCGCAACCGCTGATACCCGGCCCCGCCGGCCCAGTGACGATCATCCTCTTCACCGCAACCATGCTCGTTGCTTACGATATCTCCTACTACCTATATCACGTTGCCCAGCACCGTTTCCCGTTCCTGTGGGAATTGCACAAGGTGCATCATTCGGCCGAAGTGATGGTTGGGATCACCAAGGACCGGGTTCACCCCCTGGACGATCTGATGAACCGGATCTGGGACGGCGTCATACCGGGGATCAGTTTCGGCTTGTGGAGCCTGATTGCGCTTGATCCGGTCGAGATCGCCATATTTGGCATCAACGTCTATGTCATTCGCAACATTCTCATGATGGACTTTGTTCGCCACACGCATCTGAAGATTTCCTTCGGCCGGTTGAACGGCGTCATCTTGTGTCCGCACTGGCACCAGGTGCATCACAGTGTCGACCCTCGCCACTACGACAAGAATTTCGGGCTGCTTTTTTCATTCTGGGATCGCATATTCGGAACGCAGTTCATCCCGGATCCGGACGAAGACCTCAAGTTTGGACTGATAGATCGCGACGTACGCGACTATCAGTCGCTTTTCGGACTTTACGTGCTGCCGCTCAAGAAAATGGCAAACCATATCATGCGACTTTTTCAAAAGCGCATCGATGTCGCGCAGCCGCAGGACCGTCTCCAACCATGAACAAAATGGCTTCGATTGACGCTGTTGGTGCGGAGCGACTGGAAATCGTCAGTTCGACGGATCGCCTGGCCGCCATCGAAGCCGAATGGGTAGACCTATGGCATCGTACCCATGCACTGATCTTTCAGAGCCATGCCTGGGTTTCGGCATGGTGGAGCACCGTGCGTGACCGCGACCGGCGCTCGCTGCGGATCGGCCTGGTATGGAGCGATGACAGGCTGGTCGCTGTCATTCCCCTGGCGATCGGCAGACGAAAAGGACTTCGGCTCCTCGAATGGGCCGCCAATAGCTATACGGACTATGGTGATATTCTTGTCGCGCCGGAATGCTCCCTATCGGCCCTCCAGAACCTCTGGAACCGGATCTGTTCGGCGGGTGGCTTCGATCTTGCTTTTATCAATCGTCTGTCGCCGGATGCGGCAGCCCGCAGGATTTTTACACCGGGCTCTTCCAGCGGCGTCAAGCTTCGCGCCAATCACCGGGAGGAAGTCAGTTATCGCGTCGCTGGACAGTGGGCCAGCGGAGCAGCATGGCTGGCGGACCAGCCGAAAAAGATGCGCCAGAACTATCGGCGCGGCATCAAGATACTGGAAGAAACAGGCGAAGTGAAATTCCGCCTCCTGTCGGCTGACGAGCCGCTGCAGCCATTGCTGGAGCGACTGTCGGCGCTGAAGCGCAGATGGCTGGAAAAGCACACGCGTGAATCCGACCTTTTCGAAGAGGGCGAGCCGGTTCTTGCCGCCCTGGTGGACGCGCTGTCACGCGCCGGTGTGCTGCGCATTTTCGTACTTGAATGCAATGGTGCGATGGTCGCGGTTTCCATCAACATCGTCCAGCACAACGTCATGATGGCATTCGTTACCACCTACGACCCTGACTTTAGCCGAGCGTCGCCGGGTGCGGTCCTGATTACGGAGTATATACAGTGGTCGTTTGATCACGGCTTGGGATTGGTCGATTTCCTCTGTGGCGGAGAGGCCTTCAAACATAGGTTTGCAACACAGGCCGTTACCCTCCAATCCGTTCTTGGGGCACGCACTGTGCAGGGCGCGCTCGCTTCTCTCGCTGATCGTATCTGTCAGACGATCCGCGTACGCTCACGCGGATTGGCGTCGGCGAATCCAGAGCGCCCGCCCGATGAGACTGCTTAATTTAGCTGGATAACTTGGGCATAAGCCGCCGAGCGTTGAGGGCTGGCGTGCGACATGGGCGCGCCATTCGAAAATCCGCGTCGATTACGCCTCGGAATCGGGACCGAATGGGTCCGCAGGTGGAGACTTCAGCCAATTCCCGCAAATCACGTCTCTCGAGGCACAGTTTGTTGTCTGCGAAGCGTCGCAACACGTTCGTTGGCGTCACAACGGTAGCAGGCTAGGTCCTGAAAATCATTGAAGATTTTTTCGGACAGGGCGCCTACCATAGGTCGGCGTTTTTTCTATAATTTCAGTAGCTTAAGGTAGGCTGGTAGCGGGAGAGGGACTTGAACCCCCGACCCCAGGATTATGATTCCCGTGCTCTAACCAACTGAGCTACCCCGCCAGGGCGGCGAAAGGCCCGAAATCCGCCTTAAATCGAAAGGCATTTCGAGGCGTTCGCCAAGGTCGCGCGGATATAAGGTTGGGAGGGCGAGCCTGTCAAGCATCGATGCGCGAGGGCGCCGGCATATTGTCGCCGGTAAAAGCTTTGCCGGGCTGGCATCTCCGGTAAGCCACCGGGGTTGAGTTCGACGGGGCACGCCGCTATGTCTCGGCCAAGAAATTAGAGTTTGAAGCTGATGAAGCCGCGCATTGCAGTCCTCGGTTGCGGATACTGGGGCAGCAACCACATCCGCACCCTCAAGGCGCTCGGCGCGCTACATGCGGTTTCCGATGCCAATCGGGCGCGGGCCGAAGGCTTTGCCAGCGAGCAGGACTGCCTGGCGATCGAGCCCGACCAGCTGTTCGTGCGTGATGATATCGACGCCATCGTCATGGCGCTGCCGCCGCAATTCCATGCCGATCTTGCCGTGCGCGCCGCTGAGGCCGGCAAGGACGTGCTGGTGGAAAAGCCGATTGCGTTGACCGTGCCCGACGCCGAGCGCGCCGTGCAGGCGGCCAGGGACAACGGCCGCGTGTTCATGGTCGGCCATGTCTTGCGATTCCATCCCGCCTTCGAGACGCTGAAGGCGCTGATCGACAATGGCGAGCTCGGCGAGGTTCGCTACATCCACTCGCACCGGCTCGGCCTCGGCAAATTCCACACCGAGAACGACGCACTGTGGGATCTGGCGCCGCACGATCTGTCGATGATCCTGGCCATCACCGGCACCGAGCCGATCGACGTCAGGGGCGAGGGGGCCGCACTCCTCGACAATCTCAGCGATTTCGCGCATCTGCACATGCGTTTTCCCAATGGCTTGCGCAGCCATCTCTTCACCTCGCGGCTCAATCCCTATCGCGAGCGGCGGCTGACCGTGGTCGGCACCAAGGCAATGGCGGTGTTCGACGATGTCGAGCCATGGGAGCGCAAGCTGGCCGTCTACCGCCACGCGGTGTGGCAGGACAGCGGCCAGTGGGCCTTCACCACCAACGAGCCGTCCTATGTCGCGGTCGGCCAGGGCATGCCGCTGACGCGCGAGCTCGAGCACTTCATCCAGTGTATCGAGACGCGGGCCGAGCCGCGCACCAGCGGCGAGGAAGCCATCAGGGTGCTCCGCATCCTGACGGCGGGTACAGTCACGCACACAAAGTCCTGAGACCGTTTCGAAACTCTGCCCTTAAGGCAGATCGAAACTAAAACTGTCTCCGAGAGGGGTAGTGTTTACTCTGCGGGAATCTGCGCCGGCCTGGCTGCGAGCCGGCTGAGCATGGCTTCGGCCTCGGCGCCGCGCTCGGAGCGCTCGATGAAGCCGCCGCCGAAGACGCGGGCTTCGTTGCCGTCGTCGGAATAGAGCACGCAGGCCTGTCCGGGCGCGATGCCGGACTCGCCGTCGACCAGTTCGACAAAGGTGCTGCCGGCGCGGTGATGCAGCACGGCCGGGCGCGGCGGCCGCGTCGAGCGGACCTTGGCGAACAGCTCCATGCCGGCGGCCGGAATGTCGGACAGCGCGCGATCGCCCAGCCAGTTCATGTTGCGCAGATAGATCTTGTGGGTCTCCAGCGCCTCGCGCGGGCCGACGATGACACGGGCCCGGTCGGCGTCGAGATGGACGACGTAAAGCGGCTCGCCCGAGGCGATGCCGATGCCGCGGCGCTGGCCGATCGTATAGCGCAGGATGCCGTCATGGCGACCGAGCACGCGGCCGTCGATATGGACGATGTCGCCTGGGTTGGCGGCAGCTGGCTTCAGCTTGGCGATGATGTCGGAATATTTGCCCTGCGGCACGAAGCAGATGTCCTGACTGTCCTGCTTGGCGGCAACGGTCAGCCCCATTTCTTCGGCGATGGCCCGCACCGCAGGCTTGGACAGCCCACCCAGCGGAAAGCGCAGATAGTCGATCTGCGCCTGCGTGGTGGCAAACAGGAAATAGCTCTGGTCGCGGTCGGCATCGACGGGCCGGAACAGCGCGCGGTGGGCGCCATTGGCCCCGGAGCGGATATAGTGGCCGGTGGCGAGCGCATCGGCGCCAAGGTCCTTGGCGGTGGCCAAAAGGTCGGCGAACTTCACCGTCTGATTGCAAGAGACGCACGGAATGGGCGTTTCGCCGGCGACGTAGCTTTCGGCAAACGGGTCGATGACCGCCTTACGGAAGCGCTCCTCATAGTCGAGCACGTAATGCGGAATGCCCAGTGTCTCGGAAACGCGGCGGGCATCGTCAATGTCCTGGCCGGCGCAGCACGACCCGGCCCGGTGCGTTGCGGCGCCATGGTCGTAGAGCTGCAGCGTGACGCCGACGACATCATAGCCTTCGCGCTTCAAAAGGCCGGCAACGACAGACGAATCCACACCGCCCGACATGGCGACGACGATGCGGGTGTTTTGCGGGCTGGCGGGAAGGTCGAGGCTGTTCATGGTTCTTTCGTTCTGCGCGGCGCTTCAATGGCAGTGGCGCGAATATAGGTCAACCACACCAGCGGCGCCAGCTTTGCGGCGGTGCCGATTTTGCGGGAAAATTGCGCGCCTGCCCGCCGTTGCCTCAAATGCCGACGAAAAGACTAACGCGGCGTTCATGATCCTTACCTACTCATTAGGGTTCGCTTAGGCAATTTTTAAAGCTGTGGCGGTAATGTGGTGGGGATTGGGTCTTTGAGTTTTTAGTAGAGAGTACGATGACCGATCTTGTTAGACCGCGAGTCAAATATGTTATTGGGCCTGACGGCAGCCCTCTTACGATTGCCGATCTTCCGCCGACGAATACACGTCGCTGGGTTATCCGGCGCAAGGCGGAAGTGGTTGCTGCGGTGCGCGGCGGGCTTTTGAGCCTCGACGAGGCATGCCAGCGCTACAAGCTGACCACCGAGGAATTCCTGTCCTGGCAAGCGTCGATCGACGAATACGGCCTTGCCGGGCTGCGCACGACGCGCATCCAGCAATACCGGCACTAGAGCCAGGACCACAATAGAAAAGGGCGCGGTAACCGCGCCCTTTTGCCTGTCGGTAATGCCTGCTGCTCAGACCGTCAGCACCACCTTGCCGATCGGCCTGGTGGCGAGAAAAGCGTGCGCGGCGCCCGCCTGTTCGAGCGGAAAGCTCTTTGCCACATGGACCGCAAGCTTTCCCGCATCGACCAGTTTGCCAAGTTCGACGAGGCCTTCACGGTCGGGCACGACGGACATGCGCTCGACGCGGATCCCACGCGCAGCAGCCTTGGCTCGGGTGGTGTCGTGGACATTGAGCAGCGACACCAGGACCCCACCGTCCTTCAGGACTGTCAGCGATTGGTCGGCATGGTCGCCGCCCATCGGCTCCAGCACCAGGTCGACGTCGCTGACCTCGGCGGCGAAATCTCCCTTGGTGTAGTCGACCACTTCATCGGCGCGGAGCGAGCGGACGAAATCGAGTTTCTTCGGGCTGGCGGTGGCGATGACATAAGCGCCGTGCGCCTTGGCGATCTGCACCGCCAGATGCCCGACGCCGCCGGCGGCGGCATGGATCAGCACGCGCTGGCCGCGCTTCAGGCCGCCATGGTGGACAAGGCCTTGCCAGGCAGTCAGGCCGGCCAGCGGCAGCGCGCCTGCATGAAAGTGATTGATGCCTTGCGGCTTCGGTGCGATTTCATCGGCCGGGGCGACAGCGAGTTCCGCATAGGCTGCGGCCTGCTTGGGAAAATGCGGCATGCCGAACACGGCGTCACCGACCTTGAGGCCGCCATCGACGCCTGGGCCCACCGCCTCGACCGTGCCTGAAATATCCCAGCCCAAAGTGAAGGGCGGTTCGCCCAGCAAAGGATAGTAACCGGCGCGCACCGAGCCATCGACCGGATTGATGCCGGCGGCATGCACGCGCACGAGCACTTCGCCTGACTTGGGCGAGGGCGCGGGGCGATCGGCGATGACGAGGACGTCGGGTCCGCCGACTGAATTCTGGACAACGGCACGCATGGGAGGCTCCTGCTGGGGTTTCTGTGCCACTATCATTTGGATAGTAATATTCCCTTGTCCAGTATGTACCTTTTCCATATATAGGCACCTCATGGATAGTGATAATGATTGCGGCTCCGGCTATGACGCCTTCCAGCGGACGTGTCCTTCGCACGCCGTGCTCGAGATGCTGGCCAGCAAATGGGTCTATCTGACGGTTTGTGCGCTGCGCCGTGGCCGGATGCGCAACGGCGAACTGGCGCGTAAGCTCGAAGGCATCACGCCTAAAATGCTGACGCAGACGCTGCGCGTCCTCGAGCGCGACGGGCTTGTGCGGCGCGAAATCTTTCCGGTGATCCCGCCGCGGGTCGAATATGAATTGACCGAACTTGGCCAGAACCTGGCGGGGCTGCTCACCCAGATACGCTCCTGGTCGGAAGAGCATGTGCCTGACATCAAGCAAGCGCGGGCGAGGGCGGCTGCGAACCTGGACAGGGATTTCGCACGGGCCTGAAGCTGCGGCCGCCTTACGGGCCGGATCAGCAGCGCCGGGGCTTTTTGGCGCGCTACACGCAAAGCAAAGCGCGGCGTCAGGCGGCGCCGGTCGGGTTAAAACTCTGCCGTCAGCCGATCATGGCGCTGCGACCGCCGAGTTCCGCGTCGCGGATCTTGGTGTCGCGCGATTCCAGCATCTCGGCCTTGGAAAGCTCCGCTTCAGCTTCGCCGAGTAATGATTCGGCAGCGCTTCGCTGCTGGGCGAGGTCGCTTTGAGAGTTTCTGAGGTTATCACGGCGCAGACGCGCCGCCTTGGCGAAGGTCGGATAGGCAAAATGATTGATGTCGGTGATGCCGGCCTTCTTCTCCTCGGCGGTGATCTGAAGCTCCAGTTCAACGGCCATGCGCTCGAACTCGGCGATCATCATGTCGAGCTGCAGCAGCTGCCGCCGCTTCTCATTCACCTGAAATTGCTTCAGCCGAACGAGGTTTTCACGTGACTTCATGATTCGGTACTCCCGGAAACGCACACCTGCACATATCGTCCAATCCGCCCGCCAGGGCCTGGCGCCGCCCGTATCCACCGGCATTCCCCGAACTATGGGAAACAAATCCCTAAAGTTTTTTGCCGGCGGTAACCATTCGTTTACGCGCATTGTTAATCATAAGGGCGAGGACTTAAGGCCGGGTAAAAATTCCGGCTCCCGATACGGAAGCCGGCCAGCGAGTCCCTTGAGTCACTTAGTCCGACTTATTAATGTGTTGCATTAGCGATTTGGTTCTGTGATTCATCATTAGATTCAAGAGGGTGTAGAAAGGGGTTAAAAAATCTGGTACCGTCCTTGGTGCGGAATTAGGTTTTGTTAACCATTCGATGGCAGCCTCTGTTCAGGCAATCACTGCTCCGGTCCCGGATGGGTCGTGACATGGTCCGGCGGCAGAAAAGGGGAATGAAATGCGCGTTCTGCTGATAGAAGACGACAGTGCAACCGCTCAGAGCATCGAGCTGATGCTCAAATCTGAAAGTTTTAATGTTTACACGACCGACCTCGGCGAAGAAGGTGTCGATCTCGGTAAACTTTATGATTACGATATCATTCTTCTCGACCTCAACCTTCCCGATATGTCCGGCTACGAAGTCTTGCGGACACTTCGCCTGTCCAAGGTGAAGACGCCGATCCTGATCCTGTCCGGCATGGCCGGTATAGAGGACAAGGTGCGCGGCCTGGGCTTCGGCGCCGACGACTATATGACCAAGCCGTTCCACAAGGACGAGCTGGTCGCCCGCATTCATGCCATCGTGCGCCGTTCCAAGGGCCATGCCCAGTCGGTCATCACCACCGGCGACCTGGTGGTCAATCTCGACGCCAAGACCGTCGAAGTCGGCGGCCAGCGCGTGCATCTGACCGGCAAGGAATACCAGATGCTGGAGTTGCTCTCGCTGCGCAAGGGCACCACGCTGACCAAGGAAATGTTCCTCAACCACCTTTATGGCGGCATGGACGAACCGGAACTGAAGATCATCGACGTTTTCATTTGCAAGCTGCGCAAGAAGCTCGACGCAGCATCCGGTGGCCAGAACTACATCGAGACGGTCTGGGGTCGCGGCTATGTGCTGCGCGAGCCGGAAGACATCCGCGTCAGCGCCTGAGCGAACATCATCCAATTGAATTTAATGAGAAAACCCGGCTCAGGCCGGGTTTTTTGCTGTCCTTCTTGGCCGAGGACGTGCCGAGTCAGGCGGCAACCTTCAAGGTACGAAAACGTTCGAGCAGTTGCGGCCGGTTGAACGGCTTCAACAGATAACCCTGGGCGCCGGCGCGCTTTGCCTTCATGATCGAGGCAACATCGACCTCGACCAGCGAGATCAGAATCTGCGGTTTGATCGTGCTCTCCATGGCGCGAACCTGGCGAATGACGTCGACCGCTTGCATGTCCGGCAGGGCGCCGTCGACGACAATCACATCAGGCATCTCGGCAGCGCACATCTCGACAGCATCAAGTCCAGTTGCCGCTTCGATCACCACCATGTCGGAGCCGCCAAGAATCCGTTTTGCAACCTTTCTGATGACGCTCGAATCGTCGACAAACATGCAGCGCTTCATTTCCGGGTCCTCTTTGCCATGGTGCGAACCGGCGGCATCCGGGTATCGGGATGCACACTAGGCCAATCTGGTAAAGAAGCAGAAAAGCCGTTAGGTAAAGTTTTTACAAACATGTCGTTTGCAGCCCCATTCGGCAGGGGCGTTGCCGGCAATGAAACTTGCTTGTTCTGAATTTCCGCAAATATCAGCGGGAAAAGATACTTGATTGTTCTTGATGCTCGGACGTCCTGCCGAGCGGCTTCGCTCAGGCCGCGGACAGCACGATCTCTTCGGCGGTAGCGTGAATCGAGATCGTCATGTTGGCCTCACGCGCCAGCAGCAGCGTGTAGTAGGGCTGGACGGTATGGGCGTCGATAGGCTCCTCGGGCTTGTTGCCGGAATGGAGTTCGAGGAATTTCGGCGGCACGCGCAGCATCGGGCCGCTTGCGGCAAGCGCAAAGCGCGGCTCTGTGTCGAGGTTTTCCAGCGTGACCACCAATCTGCCACCGCGCGGGATGGCGGCATTGGCGACAAGCAGCAAATTGAGCAGCAGCTTGACCTTGTTCTTCGGCAGCAGGGCGCGAACCCCGTTCCAGATCAATTCCGGCTTCTCGTTCTTCAGGAAGGCGATGGCGACGGACTCGGCATCGCCGGTGTCGATCATCATGCCCGCCGAACCGGCGGCACCGAAGGCGATGCGGGCGAATTGCAGGCGGGCCGAAGCGTTTCTGGCGCTCTGCCGGATCAGTTTCATGGCGTCTTCGTCGGCGCCGCCCTCGTCCAGGAGTTCAAGGCCGTTGTTGATGGCGCCGACCGGCGAAATGATGTCGTGGCAGACTCGGCTGCACAACAAGGCTGCGAGATCGGGTGCGGAGAGAGAGAAAAGCTCAGCCATCGGCGAAAAATCCCTGCTAAAATTCACATCCTGGTGGCCGCGCGGCCGACAGCCACGCTCACCACCCGAATCACGCTCTTTCCCCCAGGCATTCTGAATACACAGCGCCCGAGCGTGCAGCAACAATCCACAATTCTCGTGAGAAAAAACGGCATCTTTGCACAGGATGGGAGCCCGCGCAGACAGTCAGAAACAGCCTTCGAACCGCCATGTTCATGTGGGAGGTTAATGGTTGAAAAAGGATTACGGCATAGTTTGCCCGTAACAGTCATCCTTAACGGCCGCCTAAAGAGCCGGACGGGGTGCGAGGCGTCGGCGAAAGTGCTCCCTGACGGAGATTGGAAGCATGGTTTCCCGATTCTACGACCGGACGTTTGTCCGCGTCTTCTTCATGGCGATTGCCCTCATGGGCGCTCTCGCTTTCTCAACCTCTGCGTCGCGGGCACAGGAATACACCGCTCAGGAGATCGTCGATTCCGGTCACAAGTTCTTCGGCGCGACGTCGGGCGGTCTCGCCACCGTCGTCGAGAAGATTTTTGCCTCCTACGGCCTGCCCAATGGCTATCTGCTCGGCGAAGAGGGCTCCGGCGCGCTGATCGGCGGCCTGACCTATGGCGAAGGTACGCTCTACACCAAGAATGCCGGCGACCATAAGGTGTTCTGGCAAGGGCCTTCGCTCGGCTGGGATTTCGGCGGCGAGGGATCGCGGGTGATGATGCTCGTCTATAACCTCGACGACGTCAGCAATCTCTACAATCGGTTCGGCGGCGTTGCCGGTTCGGCCTATGTCGTGGCCGGCGTCGGCTTCAACGTGCTGCAGAACAACAGGGTGCTGCTGGTGCCGATCCGCACCGGCGTCGGCGCGCGGCTTGGCGTCAATCTCGGCTATCTGAAGCTGACGCAGAGGCCGACCTGGAATCCCTTCTGAGCGATTCCGACCACACTTCGACCCGATCAACAGATTCTGACCCGCTGCAGCTGCGGCAAACCCTTGCCGCAGCGCTGGATTTGCGTCATGCGAACATGGCAAAGTCCAGACTTGGCGGTTGCCGGATAGCGGCCCGCCCGTAACGGGTAGTCACCTTGGTTCAGTCGATCCTGTTCTTCGCCCTCGGCTTTCTGTGTGCAGGTTTTCTGGCACTGCTGGTCGCGCCGGCCATCTGGCGGAGGGCGGTCGCGCTGACACGCAAGCGTGTCGAGGCGTCGGTGCCGCGAACGCTGGCCGAGATCCAGGCCGACAAGGACAGCTTGCGGGCCGAGTTCGCCATGACGACGCGCCGGCTCGAAATCAGCATCAAGACGCTGCGTGAGCAGGCGAATGAGCAACTCGTCGAAATCAATCGGGGCCGCGAGGCGCTGAAAGGCCTGGCGGTCGAGCGCAAGGACAAGAAGCAGGCGCTTTCGGAGCTCGGGGAAAAAAACGAATTGCTGCTGCATCGCGAGCAGCAGATACAACAGCTGTCGGACAGGCTTGCACAAACAGAGCGCATGATGGAAAAGCGCGCGCTCGAGCTGGAAAAGCTCGAGCATATGTACGACGACGCGTCCTTCTCCTCCAGCAATCGTCAGATCGAACTGGTGGCTCGCGAATCCGAGCTGGAAAAACTTGCCAGCGACATTTCAGTGCTGCGCGGCCAGCGCAAGGAGGCCGTCAGGCGCCATCAGGAAGTCGTCGCCGAGGCCAAGGCCACGCGCGATGCCTTGAAGGCCGAAAAGAAAAGAACCGCCGACCTCGACAGAAAGCTCGAGCGTCTGCTCGCCACGC
The DNA here is from genome assembly GCF_030323245.1 of Mesorhizobium sp. C372A. Classification (NCBI taxonomy): domain Bacteria; kingdom Pseudomonadati; phylum Pseudomonadota; class Alphaproteobacteria; order Hyphomicrobiales; family Phyllobacteriaceae; genus Mesorhizobium; species Mesorhizobium sp. C372A. The sequence continues at coordinate 2,990,118 of NZ_CP100475.1, forward strand.
TTGCCGATCGCGAGGACAAGCTCGATCGCCGCGAAAAGGAACTGGCCCGGCTTCGCGAACGGGTGAAGGGCGAGGCTGCGGGAGGCGCCGCGGCTGCTGGCCTGGTTGGTGCGCAAGACAGTGCCCGCGCCAGAAACGAGGACATCGACAAGACGCTCGCCAAGCTCGAAGGCGACCGAGAGCGGCTCGAAGCCAGGCTGACGACGCTGGCCCGCGAAAACAAGCGGATGAAGGCGGAGCTTGGCGGTTCTGGATCCGCGAAGCCCGGGAATGGCCCCGGCAATGGCAATGATGCCGGTTCTGCCTTGCGCGAACAGATGAACAATCTGGCGGCTGAGGTCGTCCATTTGACGGCCAAGCTCGAAGGACCGGATTCACCGATCGCCAAGGCGCTGGCGGCGCCGCAGCAAACGCGGTCAGGAACCACCAGCCTCGCCGATCGCGTCCGGGCGTTGCAGAAGGCAGATTTGCCGAGCTGAGTTTCGAGCCCCCGCTTGGAATTGCCTGACTACGCCTATCAGGGCGAAAAATGATGCAGCGCGATGGCTGAGGCGGCCGCAACATTCAGGCTGTCGAACCCTCCCGACATCGCGATCCGCACCGTCCGCAGGCGAGTGAGCAGCCTCTCCGGGAGGCCCTCGCCTTCGGTGCCGAGATAGAGCGCCAGTCGTTTCGGTCGCGCAGCATCGCGAATGTCAGCCTCACCACGCGGCGACAAAGCGACCTGGCCGAAGTCCAACTCGCCGAGCTTCGCGATGAAAGCTTCAGTGTCGCCGAAGGACGCAAAGGGCACCTTCAACGCGGCGCCGACGGAGACGCGGATCGCCTTGCGATACAGTGGGTCGCAACAGGTGGCGTCGACGAAGACGGCATCGGCGCCGAAGGCGGCGGCATTGCGGAAGATCGATCCGATATTGTCATGGTTGGCGATGCCGATGAGAACGACGATCAACGCTTCGGCAGGCAAGGTGTCGAGCAAGGCCTCGGCGGGCTGTGGCGTGCCCTTGCTGCCGATCGCCAATATACCGCGATGCATGTGGAAGCCGGCGATCCTATCCATGACGGCGCTTGCCGCAACGTAGACCGGCAGGTCGGCAGGGGCCTTGCGCAGGATGTCGTCGAGCCCGACCAGCCGGTTTTCGAGGACCAGGACCGACTCCGCAGCAAAGCGTCCGGCTGACAGCAGGACGTCCAGCACCACCTTGCCTTCGGCGACGAACCGGCCATGGCGGCCGGTGAGATCGCGCTCGCGGATGTCGAGATAGGCGGCGACCCGCGGATCGCGCGCGTCGTCGATCTGGATCGGATCCATCAATACCTCGGCCGGCGAAAAATCGTCAGCGAGGTAAGGAGCGATCGGAGCCGCCAGTCAAGCCCTGCAGGTCAAGTCCCGGCGCGGCGCAGACGCGTTGCCATCTGGGACAAGTCGCCTATCCCGAAAATGCCGTCCAGCATGCGCAACAGTTCGCGCACCGCTTCGGACTTGCAGGAATAGTAGATCATCTGCCGGTCGCGGCGGGTCTCGACAAGATCGAGCGCCCTGAGCTTGGCCAGATGTTGCGACAAAGCGGACTGGCTGAGCATCACCTTTTCGGCGATCGCGCCGACCGACATTTCACCGTCGGCCAGATAGCTCATGATCAAGAGCCGCTTTTCGTTGCCCATAAGGGTCAGAAATGTCGCCGCCGATTCGGCATTGGCGATTAGTTTGGTCGAGACCATCGATGCCCCATGTTTTCCTGCTCATCCAAACGCTATGGGGGCAAATAGCGTTGGCTGCTATAATTCAGCTATGGATCACGCTGCTGATTCAGCGTCGCCTGAATCGTAGATCATTTCGCCCAAATCTCAAGACGTGCTTTTGATTCATGACGATTATCCTTGCGTAGCTGGCGCACGACCGGCTTTGGCCATGTCGACCAGAACCGGCCGCAGGTCGCGCGCGGTCTTCAACGGCTGCGGAAAATAGACCCTGCAAACGGTGTCGCCCGATGCCAGGTCCATGCCATCGGCATCGAAGCCGGTCATGGTCCAACCATCACCTTCAACCTTGGCGAAATGATGGGCATAGACGGCGATGGCGTCGAGATGGTCGGCATTCATGTGGTCGAGAGCGGATTGTTCGCTGGCGGCCAGCTCGTCGACGATCGGCCCCTCGGTGATGAGATCGCCACGGTCGAGCAGGTAGGCCTTGCCGAAGCCGCCATTCAGGCTGGCGCGCTCCGGCTCGAGGCGAAAGATCGAGAAATCGCCGAGCTCGGCATAGAGCTTTGCCTTGGGATTGCGGTTGAGATAGCGCCGCTCGGCGCGGGCATGCGCGCTCGACCCGCGTTCCAGCGGCTGCGCCCGGCAGACCAGCGTTATCCTGGGATGCGCCAGCGGATCGCCCTTGCCGGGTTCGCCGACAAGCAGCGAGCAGCGCGGCTCGGCAAGGATGGCGCCGGTATGGGCTGACAGCGCCGAGACAAGGATCAGAGGCGTGCCATCGATGTCGGTGGCGACTCCGACCCTGGAGGCCAGCGGTGCGCCGGTCGACGGCTCGATCACCGCGAGGGCGCCGAAACGGGCGCTGCGAATCAGCGTTGCGGCCAGCCTGATCGCCTCGGCGTCCGTCGCGCGAATGACGTCCTTCTTCGGCTGGTCCAAAATGCTCACCAGGTAAGTTGATTTTCTAAATCCAGTTACTGGCCAATCATGCCGGCTTTGACAAGCGCTTTGATCTCGGCTGTCGAAAAGCCGAAGCGCGCCAGCACAGTCTGGGGCAGCTGATCGTCATCTTCAGACATGCCGGCAAGCGCCGGCTGCGAGGCCGAGAAGCGTGGCGCGGGCGCGGGGCGCTCGAGCGCACCGGCCTTCACAAATGCGTGACGCGCCCGGTTGTGCGGATGATCCCTGGCTTCGGCCAGCGACAGAACCGGCGCCACGCAGGCATCGCTTGCGGCAAACAGCGCGTCCCAGTCGTCGCGTGTCTTCTGCCGGAACCGGTCGGCAATGGCCGCGCGCATGTCCGGCCACAACGCCTTGTCGTATTGGCCGCGGACAAAATCCTCGCCGAGCGGCAGCAGCCTTGCGAATGCGGCGAAGAAGCGCGGCTCAAGGCAACCGACCGCAACGTGGCGTGCATCCGCCGTCTCATAGGTGTCGTAGAAGGGCGCACCGGAATCGAGCAGGTTGGCGCCGCGCCGGTCGCTCCACAGACCTGCCGACATGAAGGCGTGTATGGGGGCCGCCAGCATCGAAGCGCCCTCGACCATCGCTGCGTCGATCACCTGGCCTTTGCCGGAGCGCGAGCGCTCGAACAGCGCTGCAAGCACCCCGGCGATCAGGATCATGGCGCCGCCGCCATTGTCGGCGATCAGATTCAGCGGCGGCACCGGCCGGCCTTCCTCCCGGCCGATGGCATGCAACACACCGGAATAGGCGAGGTAGGTGATGTCGTGGCCGGCGCGACCTGCGAGCGGCCCGTCCTGGCCGAAGCCGGTTATGCGGCCGTAAATCAGCGCCGGATTGCGCGCCAATGCAGCATCCGGGCCGAGACCAAGCCTCTCCATCACACCGGGGCGAAAGCCTTCGACAAACAGATCGGCCTTTTCGGCAAGGCGCAGCAGCAGTTCCGTTCCTTTGGCCTGCTTGAGGTCGACGTGCAGGATGGAGCGGCCGTGACGGTCGAGATTGTACGCATCGGAGAGCGGCAGCAGGGGTTGGTCCGAACCGGTGCGCTCGATGCGCAGCACCTCGGCGCCCATCTCCGACAACATCAGCCCGGCCAGAGGCACCGGGCCGAGCCCAGCCATCTCGATGACTTTCAGGCCGGCCAGCGGACCGGTCTTCACTGCGCCGGCCGCCATGGCCGTCTATTTCGGCGCCATGCGGATTGCCCCATCGAGGCGGATGGTTTCGCCGTTCAGCATCTGGTTTTCGACGATATGCAGGGCGAGCGCGGCATATTCGGACGGCTCGCCGAGGCGGGACGGGAAGGGCACGGCCGCGCTGAGCGAATCCTGCACCTCCTGCGGCATGCCGGCCATCATCGGCGTCTTGAAGATGCCGGGCGCGATGGTGCAGACGCGAATGCCGGAGCGCGCGAGATCGCGGGCAACCGGCAGCGTCATGCCGACGACGCCGCCCTTAGATGCGGCATAGGCGGCCTGGCCGATCTGGCCGTCATAAGCGGCCACCGACGCGGTATTGACGATGACTCCGCGCTCGCCGCCCTGCAGCGGTTCGAGTTTGGCGGCACGGTCGGCGACGAGGCGGATCATATTGAAGGTGCCGATCAAATTGATCTCGATCACCTTGCGGTACTGGTCGAGCGGATGTGGACCATCCTTGCCGATCGTCTTCACGCCGATGGCAATGCCCGCGCAATTGACCAGGATGCGCGCTGGCCCAAGTCTCTTTTCCACCTCGGCGAGCGCGGCCGCACCGCTGTCGGCGCTGCTCACATCGCACTGGATGGCGGCGCCGCCAATGTCGCCCGCCACCTTCGATGCCCGGTCGATGCCGACATCGAAAATGGCGACGCGCGCGCCCTTGTCGGCCAGCGCGCGGGCGGTTGCCTCGCCGAGGCCGGAGCCGCCGCCGGTTATGATCGCAATCTGGCCGTTCGGGTTCATGCTGCGTGCTCCGTGCTGTTCCGGTCATGCTACGGAGGTCGCCGCCATGGTGCAACCTGACCAATGCAACCTGACCAATGGGGATCCATCGCGACCGGTGCCGCGACCGATCCTGGAGCTCAGGCCATCATTGGTGCCTGCTCCGCGATCCTGGCAAGGCTGGCATGGCCGACCTCGCCGGAGAGCCGCGCCACGGCACCGGGCACGATCTCGTGCGACAGCAGCCGGTCGAGGTCGACCGGGCGCGGCATGGAGATCTGGCCGCGGGGGATCTTTCTGAAGCCGAGCGGGCCGTAATAAGGCTCGTCGCCGACAAGGATCACCGCCGGCGCGCCGGCCTTGGCGGCCGCCTCCAGCGCGATCGCCACGAGCCGGCGGCCGATACCGAGATTCTTGAAGGCGGGCCGCACGGCGAGCGGCCCGAGCATCAGCGCGCGTCCGGCGCCGGCGGCGATGCGGGTCATGCGCACCGAAGCAACGACGATGTCGCCATCCATGGCGACAAAGGATAGCGAGCGCTCGTGGCCGCCGGTCTCGCGAATCTTGTAGGCGGCCAGCACGAAACGGCCGGGGCCAAAGGCTTCGTCGTTGATGGCTTCGATTTCGGGATCATGCGCCGGAGTTTCCGGCAGGTATTTCACGTCGGCAAGGCTCATGGTCTTCGCGGTCCGATAAAGAGGAAAGGTTGCTGCAAGCGGCAGCGTTCGCCAGTCAGCGCTTTCTAAGCGCGGGCGCCCTTTCGTCGTCGGTCAAACCGGATCAAGCCAAGATCGAACATGCGGAGTGTCCGCTAGCATCAATTTCCGGCGGCTGCAATCGGCTGTTTTCATCCGGCGTTTCATACGAGTGACGCTCTGTTCAGCAGATGACGGCTTCGGCATTGCCGCCTTGCGACTACATTGGCCAAGGCACGCAAGGAGATTTCGTATGGGATTGCTGGTCGAAGGCAAATGGCAGGACCGTCCGGCCAATGTCGATAGCAGCGGCAGGTTCATCCGCGCCGAGACGCAGTGGCGTGACTGGATCACGCGCGACGGCGCGCCGGCGCAAGGTCGTACGCGCGGCTTCAAGGCCGAGCCCGGACGCTACCATCTTTATGTCTCGCTCGCCTGTCCGTGGGCGCACCGCACGCTGGTCTTTCGCGCGCTGAAGAAGCTAGAAGACATCATCCCGGTTTCAGTCGTGCATCATTTCCTCGGTGCTGAGGGCTGGACGTTTTTGGCCGAGGATGGCGCCACCGGCGACACGCTCTACGGCCTCGACTTCCTGCACCAAATCTACACCAAGGCCGATCCAGCCTATTCGGGCCGGGTTTCGGTGCCGGTGCTGTGGGACAAGAAGGAACAGACCATCGTCTCCAACGAATCCGCCGAAATCATCCGCATGCTCAATTCGGCCTTCGACGAGTGGGGCGATGCCGCTCTCGATTTCTATCCGCCAGGCCTGCGCGGCGAGATCGACAAGGTCAATGCGCTGGTCTTTCCAGCCGTCAACAACGGCGTCTACCGCGCCGGCTTTGCCACCACGCAAGCGGCCTATGAAGAGGCGTTCGGCGAGCTGTTCGCGGCGCTCGACACGCTGGAGGGCCGACTGTCAAAACAGCGCTATCTCACTGGCGAGCATATCACCGAGGCCGACTGGCGGCTGTTCACCACGCTGGTGCGTTTCGACCCGGTCTATGTCGGCCATTTCAAATGCAATCTGCGCCGCATCGCCGACTATCCGAACCTTTCGAACTATCTGCGCGACCTCTACCAGGTGCCTGGTATCGCCGGCACGGTGAACCTGCACCACATCAAAATGCACTATTACGGCAGCCACGAGAGCATCAACCCGACGCGCATCGTGCCGGTCGGGCCTGGGCTCGACTATGGCGCGCCGCACGACCGGGCGCGGTTCAGGCAGGCGGCGTGAGCATCGGATTGACAGCCTACCAGTACGGCGATACCGGCTGGCCTTCAAAAACCTCGGCAAGCCGCCGCAGCGTCGCCGGCGTCGTGCCATGCGGCAAGCGGTCGAGCGGAAAGAAGCCTGCTTCGGCGATCTCGTGGTCCGGCAGTTTCGGCGCGGTCTGGTTGAAGGTTTCGATGAGATAGAGGCCGACATGGTCGCGGCGGCTGGAGCGGCGGTTGAAATGCATCGACTTCAGCACCGGCGGGGCGGTGAGCGCGATATTGCCTTCCTCGGCCAGTTCCCGCGCCAGCGCTTCGCCAAGCGTTTCGCCGACCTCGACGCCGCCGCCCGGCAATTGCCAGCCGGGGACATAGGTGTGGCGGATGAGGAAGACGGTGTTCGAGGCGCGATCGTGGATCAGGCCGCGCACGCCCAGCGTCATCGGCCGCCGCAGCAGGAAATAGAGATGGAACAGCCTTGCCCTGAGGCCTGCCCAGCCGGTCTGGCGAAACGCCTGCTCCGGGTCCGATATAGCCATGACTAGCGAAACCGTGGATGGGCAGGAAACAGTGAGTGGAAAGCGGGGAGCGCGTCGCCTATGAAGGAAGGATGTTCAGGCTCGCGCATATTTCCGATGTCCATCTGGGGCCGCTTCCCGGTGTAACCTATCGCGAACTCGCGTCCAAGCGCGTCGTCGGCTACGTCAACTGGCAGCGCAACCGCCGCCGCCATATGCACGATGCCGTCATCGACACCATCGTCGCCGACATGAAGGCGAGCACACCCGACCACCTCACCGTTACCGGCGATCTGGTCAATCTGGCGCTCGACGGCGAGATCGAGATGGCCAAGCACTGGCTTGAGACGCTGGGTTCGCCGGAGGATGTCTCGGTGGTGCCGGGCAACCACGACGCCTATGTGCCGGGCGCCTTCGACAAGGTCTGCCGCTCCTGGGCGGCGTGGATGAGCGGCGACGGCGTGACTGCGCCGATCGACCGCAACGCTTTTCCCTATCTGCGCGTACGCGGCAATGTCGCGCTGATCGGCGTTTCGACGGCGCGCGCCACGGCGCCGTTCATGGCCAACGGCTTCTTCCTCGAAGGTCAGGCGCAAAGGCTGGCGACAGTGCTCGACGCAACGAACAAACGCGGCCTGTTGCGGGTGATCATGATCCATCATCCGCCGGTGCGCGGCGCCGTCGCCCAGCAAAAGCGCCTGTTCGGCATCTCCCGCTTCCACAAGACCGTTCATAGGCATGGCGCCGAACTCGTGCTGCACGGCCATTCGCATCTGCCGTCGCTGTTCTTCATCGGCGGGCGCGGCGCCAGGATTCCGGTCGTCGGCGTCGCCGCCGCCGGGCAGTCGCCAGGCAGCAAGAACCCGGCGGCACAGTACAATCTGCTCGATATTGACGGGGAGAAGGGCAATTGGCTGATTCGCCTGACGCGGCGCGGCCTGACCGGGCCGGCCTTGCCGCCATCGGACCTGCAGGTCATTGAACTCGGCGCGCAGACACCGAGGCCTTCAGATCGTTGATCAGAAGCTGATCTTCATCGCCATCAGGCGATCCCAAAACAGCGCGGCCGCCACCGCCAGGCCAACAAGCGCGCCGGCGGCGACCAAGCCGAGACCGGAAAGGAACGTCGACCAGCCCTTGCGGGGCACGGCTGCCTGCAAGGGCGGCTCAGCTTCCGGCACGGCGGCGCGTTTCAGGTCGGCGACGGCCGGCTCGACACCGCCCTCCATCATGCGCTGGCGCTCGACGATGCGCTCCGCCACATAGCGCGTGACCTGATCGGCGACCGGTTTCATATCGGTCGATTCGGCGAGCACGACGCGGCCGATGCGGGTATCCCTGAGAAAGCGGTAGGTGCGGCGGTCGCGCCCCATGGCGACATGGCTGACGGCGTCGATCCACAGGCGGGGCTGCAGGCCGGAGGAGATGACGAAGTCGAAATTGTCCATGTCGGCGGGCACGTCGGCAAAGACCGGGACGAGCTCAGCGGCGAGCAGATCAAGCCGCATCCGGTGCGCCTCGCGCATGTCGACCACGACATCGTCGCGATCGGCGAAGGCATTTTTCACATCGCGAACGGCGTCGGACAGTTTGCGGGAGGTGTCGATGGGGGTGATGTTTTCGCCAGTGTCCTTCATCGGCGTCGCCTCGCTGATATGGTTAATTGCGAGTTAACACAGGCGGCGGCAAAATGCACTGGCGAGGTGCGGGGCGCAAGTAAGTTAGCTCGCCGCGGCCTCGAATGTCGGACGCAGGCGCCTGCCGCGGCGTGCCATGTTTCGGCGCACGGCCTGGGCGACCACATCAGGCACTTCCTCGACCAGCATATGGCCGGCATCGAGCACGTGATGAATATGAAAATGCGCCGGCAGACAATCAGCCTGGGTAAAGGGCAGCACCGGATCGTCCGTTCCCCAAACCACCATCACCGGCATGTCGAGCGTGTCCAGCTGTTCGCGGGGTATGACCCCCTGCCGCTCGTTCCTGGTCATGACGGCCGATATCTCAATCAGCTTGCGCAACTGGCCGGGGCGACGGCGTACGTCCGCCAGGACGCCAACGATGCGTTCGGGCGGCGGGCTTCGCGGTCCCGACATGGCGGCAAGGCAGGCGCGGATTTCCCGTCTGTCGGCGGCCGCGGCGTAGCGGCGCAACAGCGGTCCGTTGATCTCGGGGCCAACACCGCCCGGCGCCAGAAGCGTCAGCGAGCCTATCCTTTCAGGCTCGGCAAGCGCCATCAGGGAGGCGACCGCGCCGCCCATCGAATGACCGGCGACATGCACCCTTGCTATCCCGCGTGCGGCGATATCGGCGAGAACCGCTCGCGCCGCTGTTCTGGCCGGGCCGCTGCCAGGAAATACGAGAGACAGTCCGTGTCCCGGAAGATCGTAGGCCAAGGTCCTGACATCGGGCCCTAGCGACGCGGTCACCTCGCGCCAGATATCATGGCAACCACCGAAGCCATGCAGCAGGACGACCGTCTTCGGCCCGGCGCCCCGCTCGGCAACATAGAGGGATGAGACCATGAAAATGTGCGATTATTGCAAGACTGGAGAGGAAATTCGAATCGAGGCTGGATTGCTCCCAGTCCAGACCGATGGCCAGTAAAGTTTTCGCGATCCGGAAAGACTAGCTCGCGTTGCCGAGGCCCGCGGCGCGCAGCGCCTCAACCAGCCGGTCGGTCAGATCGGCGGGATATTTGCGCTCGGCGAAGGCCGCGCGCGGATCGGCGGCGAATTTCGGGAATTTGGTGGTCAGCTCATCCAGAAGCTTGGCTGCCAGCTGTTCGCGGCCGGCAGCCTTGGCGCCGATCAGCCGCGCCGCCAGATAATGCGATTTCATCGCCGTCGTGCGCAGCGACTCGCTGGCTATCGCGGCCTTGTTCATGTCGCCCAGCATGAATTGCCCGGCGAAAAGCCCAAAATCCCACCATGTCGGATGGCCGCTGAACGTCTCGACGGCATGGGTCAGGATGGGTGTTCCCTCGGCATATTTGCCGGCAAAGATCAGGCCATAGCCGTAAGCGGCAGCCATGCCGAGGTCGTAGGGGTTGAGCTCATAGGCCTTGCGCATCCAGCGGATCGATTCCTCGGTGTTGCCGAGGCGCGAATTGAGGTAGCCATAGGCGCGGTGCGCATAGGGGCTGGTCGGTCCCATCTGGATGGCGCGATGGGCGAAAGATATTGCCTGTTCGACCGTCGCGCCAGGCGGATAGGCGTAATGATCGGTGGCGGCCTCAAGGGTCAGGGAGGCCAGTTCCGAATAGACCAACGACGATTTCGCACCCTGGCCGACGAGGTTGTCCAGGCAGCGATAGGCGGCCTCGTGCGTCCTGGTGCTCTGGTCGAGATAGTATCTGTCGTTGAGGATCAGGCAGCTCGTCAGCCCGGTCTGAATGCCGTTCTGTTCGATGTAGCTGTAGAGCGGGCCGGAGGCGGGAATGGTCGAGCTGAGGATGGCGGCGATACGATCCTCGACGGTGCCAGGTGCGCTGTCGGCGGCCGTCAGACTGCGGGACAAAAGCACGCGGCCGGTCGCCACGCTCTGCAGTTCGAGCGTCACGTCACCTGCCATTGGTCCCGGCAGGACATCGAAAACGAAGCTGGTCGGGTCGGTGCTCGGATCGCGCTTGCTGTCGGCGTCGCGGCCGATGAAGTCGATCGTGTCGAAACCGGCAAGGCCGGCGCGCAGCGAAGCGGCGACGCGGCCGGCCTCGGGGCCGGTGGCCTTCACCGCGATGTAGACGAGGGGCAGGGCCTCCATCGACGGCGATGCGATGCTGCTCGTTACGCCTGCGGTCTCGACCACCGCGGTAGGATCGCTGCTGGCAAGCAATGCGCCGCTGCCCTGGCGCAGGATGAGCACGCCCAGCATGAGAATGACCAGCGTCATGGCGACCCAGAAGAACTGGAGATGGCGCGCCAGCGAAGGCCCAGGTTCTGTAACCCCCGAAGCTGTCGCGGCAGCGGGAACGGCGTCAAGAGCCGCCTGGTCGGGCGATCCGGGCAAGGCGGCTACCGCCGCCGCAAGCGGCTCCTGCCCAACCGGCAGGCGTATGGCGTTGAGCTCATAGGACGGCACGTAGCCGCCGCGCGGAATGGCAATGCGAACCGGTTCGGCTATGCCTTCATTGGCGAAATAATGCTGGAGAAGTTCGCGCAGCCGGCCTGCCTGCACCCGGACAACGGCGTCGGTCGACGAATCGAAATCGCCGTCCTTGCCGAAGACGTCCATGGCGATGGAGAAACCCTTGAGCCTGTCGGCTTCGCCGGCCTGCTCGCGCTCAACAAGATAGCGCAGCAACTTGCGCGCGCGCTCGGAACGTCCGAACGTTTCGCTGGCGAGCAGTCGCTCCAGTGTCTCGCGCACTGCGGGGGCGGCAGGCGTGGCATGCTGCAAGTGTCGATCCTCTCGAAGTCGGCACAGGTTGAGGCGCAATCATATAGAGCCTGCACTTCCATACAAGCATGCTTATGTTATGCGATCGCGTAACACACCGGATAGTTGCCGGTGGTTGACACAAAAGACCGGAATTTCCCTCGGCAAATGGGGGATTTCCGGGCGCCGCGGACATTCGGCGCCCGGGAAAATATCAGCCGGCCTTGCGGCCGATTATCCGGTTGGCGGCCGAAACAACGGCTTCCAGCGAGGCGGCGACGATGTTGGTGTTGATGCCGGCGCCGAACAGCTTGCCGCCGGGATATTCCATCTCGACATAGGAAATCGCCGAGGCGTTCGAGCCGCGCTGGAGCGAATGTTCGGAATAATCAAGCACCGACATGTCGACGCCAACATGACGCGACAGCGCATCGACGAAGCCGTCGATCGGGCCGGTGCCGGAGCCGGCGATGGTCGTCTCCTTGCCGTTGTCGAGGATCACCGCCTCGACCACGCGCCGGCCCTTTTTCTCGGTATCGGGATAGGTGTGATGGTCGAGGAACTTCAGTCGTGCGCCGGGCTGGTCGACATAAGTTTCGATAAAGCGGTCATGGATGCGTTTTGCCGGCACTTCCTTGCCTTCGGCGTCGGTGATCGCCTGGATCTCCTGGCTGAACTCGATCTGCAGGTTGCGCGGCAGATTGAGGCCGTAATCGGCCTGCAGTACATAGGCGATGCCGCCTTTGCCTGACTGTGAGTTGATGCGGATGATCGCCTCGTAGCTGCGCCCGACATCGGCCGGATCGATCGGCAGATAGGGCACTTCCCAGACCGGCGTGTTGGCCTTCTTCAAGGCCTTCATGCCCTTGTTGATGGCGTCCTGGTGCGAGCCGGAAAAGGCGGTGTAGACCAGTTCACCGACATAAGGATGGCGTTCGGATATCTTCAGCTGGTTGGAATATTCGTAGACGTCCTTCATCCGGTTGATGTCCGAGCAATCCAGGTGGGGATCGACGCCTTGCGTGTACATGTTGAGCGCCAGCGTCACGATGTCGACATTGCCGGTGCGCTCGCCATTGCCGAACAGCGTGCCTTCGACGCGGTCCGCACCCGCCATCAGGCCGAGCTCGGTGGTGGCGATGCCGGTGCCGCGGTCATTGTGGGGATGCAGCGAGATCAACAAGTTTTCACGGTTGTCGAGGTTACGGCACATCCACTCGATACGGTCGGCGTAGATGTTGGGCGTCGACATCTCGACCGTCGAGGGCAGGTTGATGATCAGCTTGTTGTCGGGCGTCGGCCTGACGATCTCGGTGACGGCGTTGCAGATCTCCAGCGCCACGTCGAGTTCGGTGCCGGTAAAGCTCTCCGGCGAATATTCGAAGCGATAACCGCCGCCGGCCTTGGCCGCCATGTCGGTGATCATCTTGGCCGCGTCGGTGGCGATGCGCTTGATACCGCCGACATCCTTCTCGAAGACGACGCGACGCTGCAACTCGCTGGTCGAATTGTAGAAATGCACGATCGGGTTGGTGGCGCCCTTCAGAGATTCGAAGGTGCGGGTGATGAGTTCGGGACGGCACTGCACCAGCACCTGTAGCGAAACATCAGCCGGCACATTGCCTTCCTCGATGCACCAGCGGGCGAAATCGAAATCGGTCTGCGAGGCCGAGGGGAAACCGATCTCGATCTCCTTGAAGCCCATGTCGAGCAACAGGGCGAACATGCGCGCCTTGCGCTCATGACCCATCGGATCGATCAGCGCCTGGTTGCCGTCGCGCAAATCGACCGAACACCAGATCGGTGCCTTGTCGATGACCTTGTTGGGCCAGGTGCGGTCGGTGAGACCGACCGTCGGGTAGGGCTGGTATTTTCGGGCCGCGCCCGGCATGTGGCCGGCCGCGCGTTTTACGCTTTCGGCTTCGCCGGCGCGGATGTCTTCTCGTGCGTTCATCGTCTTGTTCTCCCGGCGGCTCGCGGATCGGTCTTCGGACGGATTCCAGGGCGAGCAGCGCCTTATCAGATTTTCGTTCGCTTGATGTGAATTGCCAATTTCTGAACTGGCCAAGGAGCGTGCGCGTAAGCGGCGGTTCGACCGCCGGGCGCTCCTTCAGCGAACCCGGCGATCGCCGATAAGGCCGAGAAGAAGCAGGGTCGATGCCAGCGCGCGCACGGTCTCGCCGGCAAAGCCGGTCGGACGGGAAGCGACGGAGGAGACGCGCGTGTTCATGGCGGGGTTCATACAGGAGCCGCCATGGACAGGCAAGTGGGCTGCCATTCCACCACTCGCGAGCACTCTTCCCCATGCGCGGCAAATGCGCCAGACTTGCGTGTAGCCGGGGCCGCAATGCTTCGCCGTCGGAGGGGTCATCCGTGAATTTTGTTTTCTTCTCGCCGCATTTTCCCGCCAACGGCGCCGATTTCTGCGACCGGCTGAAAAAGGCCGGCGCTACGGTGCTGGGCATTGGCGATGCGCCTTATGAGGCGCTGGACGGCAAGCTGAAGGCGGCCCTGTCGGAATATTACCGCATCGCCGACATGGAGGACTACGATCCGGTGTTCCGGGCGATGGGTCATTTCATCCACAAATGGGGCCGGATCGAGCGCTTCGAGTCCCTCAACGAGCATTGGCTGGAGCTGGAGGCCAATATCCGCACCGACTTCAACATCTACGGCACCAAGCTCGATTTCGTGAAGAATTTGAAGCGCAAGAGCCGCATGCGTGCATTCTTCCGCAAGAGCGGCGTCGACACCATCGCCCAGCGCAAATGCTCCGACCGGGCCGGCGCCATGACCTTCATCCGCCGCGTCGGCTATCCCGTGGTGGTGAAGCCCGATTCCGGGTCCGGCGCCTCGAACACCTTCAAGATTTCCAACGCCAGGGAGCTTGACCAGTTTTTCAGAGACAAGCCCGAGGACGTGACCTTCGTCATGGAGCAGTTCATCGAGGGGCTGGTGGTGACCTTCGATGGGCTGGTCAACCGTGACGGCGAGGTGGTGCTGGCGGCCAGCCACCGCTACGACCAGAGCATCATGGAAGTGGTCAACAAGGATCGCCACATGAGCTACACCTGCTTTCCCAAGGTCCGACGGGCGATCGAAGAGGCCGGCCGCAAAATCCTCAAGGCGTTCGACGTGCGCGAGCGCTTCTTCCACATCGAGCTGTTCGAAACCAAGGACGACCGCGTCATCGCGCTTGAGGTCAACATGCGGCCGCCCGGCGCCTGGATGACCGATGCGATCAACTACACGTTCGACATCGACGTCTACGCGGCCTGGGCGGACATGGTGGTGAAGGATGCCACCGGTGGTCCTTATGAGGGCAAGTATTTCACCGCTTATGCCAGCCGCAAGCAGCACCTCCACTATTTGCACAGCCATGAGGACGTGCTAGCCGCGCATCGCGACAAGATCGTCCATCATCAGCCAATTGAAGAGGTTTTCAGCCGCGCCATGGGAAATTACGCCTACCAGATGCGCTCGAAAGACGAAGCAGCACTGCGCGCGGCCGTCGCCTACATCCACGCGGAAAAGGCTTGAACGCGATGGACATCTCCTATCACAAGCATTTCTCCGGCAATCTCGGCCGCGACATGGAATACAAGCGCTACGGCCATGCCGGCCGGCCGGTGGTGGTGTTCCCGACGTCGCAGGGGCGGTTCTACCAGTTCGAGGATTCCGGCGGGGTAGGAGCGCTGGCCGAATTCATCGACACCGGCCGCATCCAGCTGTTCGCGGTCGACGGCGTCGATTCGGAATCGTTCTTCAACAAGCATGCCGGCGCCGCCCACCGCATCGGTCGCCACGAGGCTTATTTCCGATATGTGCGCGAGGAGGCGCTGCCGGAGTTTCTGGCGACCGCTGAGCAAGCCAATGGCGGGCGCAAATTAAAGCCGCTGTTCACCGGCTGTTCGATGGGCGGTTATCATTCCACGAACTTCGTCTTTCGCTTTCCCGAACTCGCCAGCGGCGTCATCGCGCTGTCGGGCGTCTATTCGGCGGGCGACTTCTTCGGCAAGGCGCTGGAAGGTGATATCTTCTACAATTCACCGCTCGACTATCTGCCCGGCACCGTAGACCCAAAGCTGCTTGCCCGGCTGAAGTCGCTGAGGATGATCTTCTGCTGCGGGCAGGGCGCCTGGGAAGAGCGGATGCTGGTCGAGACCCGCAGGCTGGAACAGATCCTGCGCGACAAATCCATTCCCGCCTGGGTCGACTATTGGGGCGGCGATGTCAGTCATGACTGGCCATGGTGGCACAAGCAGCTGGTCTATTTCTTCGGCCGCTGGCTGGATGATGATCTGATGCACCGGCTCGATTGATGACCACACCCGAACCTATCCGCCGCTTTATCGAGGCCACCAATGCGGGTGATAGCGAAGCCGTTCTCCACACGTTCACAGCCGACGCGTCCCTGACCGACTGGGGGCGGTCCTTCCAAGGCCGCCAGCAGATCGCGCGCTGGAACCAGTCGGACAATATCGGCGTGAAGTCCAATCTTCGCATTGTCCGCATCGCCGAGGTCGAGGGCAGCTACCGCGTCCGCATTGCCGTGAAAGGCAATGGCTTCAACGGCGAGGGTGACATGACCTTCGTGCTGGACGGCCACCGCATAGCGAGCCTCGTCATCTCCTGACGCGGCTCAGCTACCCTTCCTGGCAAACCGGCAGAGCAATGGTCTCGTGTTCCACCGCCGATCCACGGCGCAAGCCGAGAAAGACGACAAGGGCGGTGACGATGGTGATTGCCGCCAGCACGATCAGCAGCCTGTCGAACGCGATCTCATAGGCCTGGACCAGGACCGTGGCTCCGGCACCCGGCAAGCGGGCTGCCGCTTCGCCGATGTTGCCGGTCACCAGCAGCTGCGCGGCGGCGGTTGCATCCAGGGAAGACGCCGTTCCCTGAGCCGCCAGTTGGGCTGCCGTGAAACCCGACAGGACTGCCATGACGATCGCCAGCGCCACGCCTTCGCAAGCGACGCGGGTGGTGTTGAAGATGCCGACCGCCATGCCGGCACGCTCTTTCGGCACGACGCCGACGGCAAGTCCGTCCATCAGCCCCCAGGGCAAGGCGATGCCGACGCCTATGAGGATCAGCGGCGCCACCAGCGCTGCGACGACAGGCGGTGTCAGGCTCAGCCAGACAAGGCCGCCGGCGGCCACAAGCAGGCCGACACCGCAGATCGTTGCCGGAGCGATCCAGCGCGCTACCTGGCCGGCGAGCAGTGGCAGGATCAACAGCGGTCCCGACAGGCAGATCATCAACTGCCCCCCCTTGATCTCGCTCATCCTCTCGATGCCGATGAAGCGGATCGGCAACAGCACCAGCAGGACGACGAAGCCATAGGCGGGAGCGGCCGCCAGGAACTGGGCGCCGACGAAGCGGGGAAAGCGGAACAGCGAGAGATCAAGCATCGGCCGGCGCACGCGCCGCTCGACGACGACGAAAGCGGCAAAGCAAAGGGCGGCCGCCACGAGAAGCGCGATCACCAGGGGATCGGTCCAGCCGCTCTGCGGCGCTTGCAGCACGCCGTAGGTCAGCGATGCCAGCGCGATCGTAAAGGTGCCGGCTCCCGCCCAGTCGAGGCCGGTCGCATCCGGATCGCGCGATTCCCTGATGGTGCGCAGGCCGAGCAAAGCGGCTGCAATCGCGAGCACGGCCACCAAGACGAAGATCGATCGCCAGCCGAAAGCATCTATGAGCAGGCCCGACGCGATCGGCCCAAAAGCGAGGCCGATGCCGAAACTGGTGCCGAGGAAGGAGAAGGCGCGCAGCCGCAATGGCCCATCGAATTCCTGGGCAAGAGCGGAGGCGCCGCCGGCAAAGGCGGCGGCACTGCCGAGCCCTTGCGCAGCCCTGAGCACATCGAACCAGACGATATCAGGGGCAAACATCGATCCCAGCGATGCCAGCACATAGGTGGCGAGGCCAACAAGGAAGAGCCGCTTGCGGCCATGATTGTCGGCCAGCGCGCCTGATGCCATCAAGGTGGCGGCGAAGGTCAGCATGAAGGCGTTGGTCACCCAGTTGAGCGCGATCGGGCTGCCGCCGAGGTCGGCCGCAATGCGGGAAAGCGCGACGGCCGGGCCGGTGAAGGTCAAGGGCATTGTCATGGCGGCAAGGCATACCGACAACAGGACAAGCCATGGCGCGACCGCGCCGTTTGTGGTCTTCGAGGTCATGGATTTCCTATCTGAACCAGGATCCGCCGGCCTGCCGCAAGCTTGCTGCGCCGGTCGTAACGGGAAGATAGGCTCGCGACACTTCGAGAAAAATAGTGTTAGATCTCCAGATATACCGGACTGAAACGCTCGAATGGAGAGATGCGATGGAACGCCTCAATGGGCTCCTGGCCTTTGCCCGCACGGCTGAGTTCGGCAGCTTCATCGCTGCGGGCCGCACGCTCGGCATCTCGGCATCGGCCGTCGGCAAGAGCATCGCCAGGCTCGAGCAGGATCTC
Organism: Mesorhizobium sp. C372A; assembly: GCF_030323245.1. Classification (NCBI taxonomy): domain Bacteria; kingdom Pseudomonadati; phylum Pseudomonadota; class Alphaproteobacteria; order Hyphomicrobiales; family Phyllobacteriaceae; genus Mesorhizobium; species Mesorhizobium sp. C372A. Next base: position 3,007,981 of record NZ_CP100475.1, read on the forward strand.
GGCGTAAGGTTGCTTCAGCGCAGCACGCGCCGCATCGGCCTGACCGAAGAGGGCAAGCTGTTCAACGAGCGGGTGCGGCGCATCCTCGACGACATCGACGATGCCGAGGCGATGCTGTCGCGGAGCCGCGAAACACCGCATGGGCGGCTGCGCGTTTCGACGCCGATCGTGACCTATCATTTGCTGTTCCCGGTGCTGTCCGAGTTCATGGCGCGCTATCCCGAAATCGAACTCGACATCGACTTTAACGACCGCATCGTCGACCTCATCGACGAAGGCGTCGACATCGCGATCCGCAGCGGCGACCTGCCGGATTCGCGCCTGGTGGCGCGGCCGCTTGCACCCTTCCGGCTGCTGTTGTGTGCGGCACCCTCCTATATCGAGCAGCACGGCAACCCGAGCCGCCCGGACGATCTCGTGAACCATTACGGCATCCGCTTCCGCTTTCCCAACAGCGGCAAGCTGCAAGGCTGGCCGTTCATCGGCGGCAGCGCCGAGCCGCAGGTCCGCTCGATGCTGACCTGCAACAACACGGAGGCGCTGAAGGGCGCCACGATGGCCGGGCTCGGCATCAGCTCGATGCCCGATTTCTTGGTCCGCGAGGCGCTGCGTGACGGCCTGCTGCGCACGGTGCTGGACGACCATGTCGACGGCCGCGGCCAGTTCCGGTTGCTTTGGCCGTCCAATCGCCATTTGTCGCCGAAGGCTCGCGCCTTCGTCGACTTTCTTCCCGACCGGCTTGCCGCGACGCTGGGCGGCTCTTGAATTAGTCCTTCGCGGCCGACGGCGATAACGAAGACAGCGAGGAATAGCTCTGCTTCTCAGTAGGTGGCGCGGCCGCCGGACAGGTCGAAGGTCGCGCCGGTGGTGAAGGAATTTTCGTCCGATAGCATGAAGGCGATCATCGCAGCCGCCTCTTCGACTTCGACGAACCGGCCTCGCGGCACCTTGCCCAGCATGTAGGCGACCTGGGCCTCAGTGAGCTGTTCGAGGATGCGGGTGCGGGCGGGCGATGGGGTCAGCGCGTTGACGGCGATGTCGTGGCCGGCCAGTTCCTTACCGAGCGATTTTGTCAGCGCGAGCACGCCGGCCTTGGCGGCGGAATAGGCGGCGGCATTCGGATTGCCTTCCTTGCCTGCGACCGAGGCGATGTTGACGATGCGGCCGTAGCTGCGCGCGATCATGCCGGGCACCAGGCGCTTGCAGCAGTAGAAGACGCCGTTGAGGTCGATGTCGATTATCTGACGCCAGGCGGCAGGATCATAATCCGCCACCGTCGCTGCCGGTCCGGCGATGCCGGCATTGTTTACCAGCAGATCGACCGGACCAAGCGAGCGCTCGGTTTCGGTCGCGGCGCTGTCGACGGCCTCCATCAGCGATTGATCGCACAGCAAACCCTCGACCCGGCCGAGCGGGGCGAGTTCGGAAACGGCCTTCGCCATGGCGGTCTCGTCCACATCCCAGATGGCGACGCTGGCGCCCGATGACAGCAGTCGCCGGGCGACAGCAAGGCCGATGCCTTGCGCGCCGCCGGTCACCACGGCGACCCGGCCTGAGAGATCGACGGCATTCACACGACGTTTCATGGGCACTTTTCCTCTTCCCTGGATATTTGAATCTCAGTCCCTGACGGCTCTCGCCACCAGCCGCGCTATGCTCGGCCCGGCGATGAGCACGACCAGGAAGCGGGTCGACTGCAAGGCCATGACGAAGGATATGTCGACGTTCTGCGCGGCGGCGGCAATGATGGCGACGCTGTCCATGCCGCCGGGGCTGGTCGCGAGGTAGGCGGTCAGCGGATCGATGCCGAGGACGTGGCTGATCAGCCAGGCAAGCCCGCCGCAAAAGGCGATCAGCACGACGATAGAGCCGACGATCTGCGGCAGCGCCCGTGTCGCATGGCGCAGGATCGCCCGGGTAAAGTTCAGCCCTATCGACCAGCCGACCATCGCATAGGAGAGCGCCAGCAGCCATGGCGGCAATTGCATCGCCGCGCCGAAGCCGAGATGGACTATGGTGCCAAAGATGAAAGTGCCGAGGAAGAAGGGTGACGGCAGCCGGCACAACCGGCCAAGCAGGCCGCCGACCAGCGCCACGCCGAGCGTGGCGGCAAAGGCTGCCGGTTCGATCAGCGGGAACCAGACGATGGCTGGTACCTCGATGCCCGACGTGTCGACCCACATCTTGGCGACGAGCGCCGCCGTCATCGAGACGAAGATGACGCGCAGATACTGCATGAAGGCGACGAGGCGCTGATCGGCGCCGAAGGCACCGGCCATCAGCACCATGGCAGTGGCAGCACCCGGCGACGAGCCCCAGACCGCGGTGGTGCCGGGCAGGATGCGCCAGCGGCTGATCAACCAGCCAAGCAGGCTGGACGCCGCAAGGGTCGCCAGCACCACGACAAGGACCAGCGGCCATTCCTTGTAGAACACCGAAAAAATGTCGGTGGAGATCGACGCCGCGACCAGACAGCCGACCAAGGCCTGGGCGGCGGCGGACAGCGGCCGCGGCACGCGCACCGTGGCGCCATTGGTGCCGGCAAGGATCGCCGCCAGCATCGGGCCGATCAGCAGCGCCGCCGGCAGTGCGGCGTATTCCAGCGCGCCGGCGAACAGCAGCGAGACGATCAGCAGCACCACCCACTGCCGAACCGGACGCATGCGCGCCATGCGTTCGACGGCCGGTTGGTCTGGCGAAGAGTCCATGTTTGGGTCTTAGACCTGGAAGAGAAAAATGCGAACGCTGTCTCGGACGAAATTCACGACCCCGACCCCGCGTTGGGATGTCACTCGTTCTTGATGGCGGGCAGGCCGAAACCGCCGGCCGGATGGGTCTCGACCTGGAATTCGAAGCCGGCGATGATCGGCCGGGCCTTGGCGATCGCTGCCTGGACCTCCGGCAGCTGCAGCGAAGCCTTGTGGCTTGCGGCGTCGGTCCACACTTCGGTCACCCAGATCGCGTCGGCATCGGCCGGGTCGCGGGCGATGACATAACTCAGGCAACCCGGCATGGCGCCGGTCGAGGCGAGCAGCACATCCATGATCGCGTCGCGCTGGCCGCGCGCCGCCCGCATCTTTCCGATCAATCCGTACATTGCCTCTCCCCTTTCTTCCAACCTCAGCAAACGTGCGCACGACATGCATGGTTGCGAGACGCAGTATGCAATTGCCGGCTCACGGCATCAACTGGCCACCGTTGACCTCGATCACCTGGCCGGTGATGTAACCACTCAGGAGATCGGAGGACAGGAAGAGATAGGCGCCGACGCAGTCTTCGGCCGTGCCGGCACGCCCTTGAGGAATGGTGGCGACCATGCCCTTCATCTGCTCGTCGGTGGAATAGCGCTCATGGAAGGGTGTCGCGATGGTGCCCGGCGCCACCGCGTTGACGCGGATGCCGAAGCCGATCAGTTCCTTGGCCATGCCGCGCGTCACATTGGAGACAAAGGCCTTGGCCGAACCGTACAGCCCGGCGCCGCCGCCAGCGCCGTTGCGCGCCGCGATCGACGAGGTGTTGACGATGAAGCCGCCCTGCTTCTTCAGCCATGGCATCGCCTTGCGCGAGGCCGTCAGCACCGAGCGGGCGTTGAGGTCCATCACCGCGTCGTAGTGCGCCTCGGTCTGCTCCGCATAGGGCACGCGGCCGAGCATGCCGCCGGCATTGTTGATCAGCCCGTCGAGCCGCCCGAATGTTTCGGCGCTCTCCTCGACTACCCGCTCGACATCGGCTGCCTGTGAGAAGTCGCCCTGTGTCAGGAACACCTCACCGCCGCTGTCGCGGATGTTTTTGGCCAGCGTTTCTGCGGCCTCCCGGCTCGAATTGTAGTGCAGGGCGACCCGGCATTTCTGGGCGGCGTAGGCCAGTGCAAGGGCGGCACCGATGCCGGTCGAAGCGCCGGTGACCAGCACCGCTTTGCCGGCAAGATCGGGGATGACGAGGGTGGTCGCGGTCATGAGCACTTTCCTTCGGGCTGTTTGGCCACCCTTCGTAGGCTCTCATGGCCTTCACGTTCAAGCCCGTGGCGGCTCAGGGCCGGAGATAGGCGTAGCCCTGGCGCTGCAGTTCGGCGAGCTTGACGACGCCGCCCTTGTCGGCGGCGTGGAAGCCCTCGAGCAGGTCGGCAAGCGTGATCTCCATGCCTTGCATGGTGTTGCCGCAGGCATGCGGCTCAAGGCCCTGCTGGACGAGGCCGGCAAAGCGTCCCGAGATCGCCGCCGATATGCCTTTCGAGTTGAAGCCGGCGAGGGCCGGACCATGCACGACCAACACGATGTCGACATTGCCGCCGGTGCCTTCATAGTGGTTCTTGATGTTGCCGAGCACGAAGTTGACCTTATCGAGGTCGCTGAGGTGATAGGCGACCTTCGGTCTGTCTTCAGCGGCGGCGGCCCGGCTCAGCCCGAACAGGCCGGCGGCACCGGCAAGGCTGGCCCGGAACATGTCGCGTCGACGCATGGCATCCTCTCGGCTTGGCGCTCCCCGCAAATTGCGTGGCTGCGGCCATGATACTAGCATAAATTCACGTTACGTCCTGTCGATGCGAGGAGGGGGTCACATGGCGTTCAGGAAGTGGAAGGTTGTTGCCAGCGCTGGATTTGGCGCCGTGCTGCTCGGCGCGCTTGCGGGTTCGGCCGCGGCCGACGATGTGCTTAAATTACCCGAACTCAGCCCGAATGGCGCCGATGCCTGTTTCGGCCGCGTCTATGATGCGGCGCACCTCAAGGCGCATCCAAAGCAGAAGGTGGCGCGGATCTTCTTCCTCTATGGCCATGATCCGGTGAGCCATCCGAACGAGGAGCCGATGGCAAACGCCGACACCTCCTACAACGGTTTTCTCACCACCATGGTGCGCGGCGCCAAGGCGCCGCAATGGGCCGGCGGCTGGTGCAATCACGAGTCCGAGGACGGCAAGTCAGGTCCGATCCGCTGCGGCATGGACTGCGACCGCACCATGGCGTCGCTGAAGCTCGATGACAAAGGCCGCCTGATCCTCACCGACGTCTCGTCCGATCTCTATCTCGACGCCGGATCGGAAGACGAACTGGGCGAAGCCGAATATGACCGGCAGGCTCTGGGCTCGGAGGACAACAATTTCCGCCTCGACCCGATGCCGGCCGCAACCTGCCAGGCTGAATTCGCCAAGATCGACCCGATCGATCCGGCGCTTGGGGCTCCCTTGCGCGAGCGACTGAAGCCGGACCAGCCTTTCTGTTTCGGGCGAGACTACGATGCCGCGCATCTCTCCTCGCATCCCGACCAGGTGACGCAGTCGATCCGGGTCTTCCGCGGGCCGGTCGAACTCGCCTCCTTTGCCTCAGGCGATGTCGCCAACTGGCCCGACGGCTCCGATGTCGCCGTTTCGGTGACCACCAGGAAGAACGGGGCGAAGGTCACGCAGACCTATTCCTGCCAGGGTGAAGCGGATCAATGGCGCTGCGCGGCCAGTTCGAAGATGAGCAACTTTTCCTGCGATATCGCGCAAAAGGAAATCTTCCTCAAGCGCGGCGCCAACGGCACCCTGATGCTGGCCAACCCCAATAGCAGCCTGGCGATTGTCGATCTGTGCTCGGCGGATGGCAAGACCAAGTCCGATGACAAGGTCTACCGTTTGGAGGCTATGCCGCAGACGGCCTGCACTCGTTGAGTTCGATCTTGTCTATGACGCTACCATGGTATATATCTTTGCTATATCTCATTTGAGGATAGCACATGGACAAGGCAAAGGTGTTCTGGTCAGGCCGGTCACAAGCTGTGCGCTTGCCTAAGGAGTTTCGGTTCGAGGCAGATGAGGTTTCGATCCGTCGTCATGGGCAAACTGTCATCTTGGAGCCGCTTGCGCAGGATTGGGCATGGCTCGACCAGGTCATCGGACCGGTTGACGACGATTTCGTCCAGGGAGCGCTGGAGCGTCAGGATGGTCAGGATCGACCTGCTTTGGATGACCTCTTTAAGTGACCTACCTGCTCGACACCAATGCCGTCATAGCGATCATCGCGGGCGACGAGGGTCTGCTGGCATTGCTCAAACGGCATGCACCACAAGACTTTGCTCTCTCGGCGGTCGTTTTGCATGAGCTGTACTACGGCGCTGAAAAGAGCCAGCGAAAGGTCCAAAATCTGGCGCGCATCGAAGCTTTGCAGTTCCCGGTACTTGAATTCGACCGAGACGACGCGAGACATGCCGGCGAGATTCGTGCTGGGCTTGCGGCACTGGGAACCCCGATTGGTCCCTACGATGCGCTGATTGGCGGGCAGGCACGTGCTCGGGACCTCACGCTGATAACCCGCAATATCCGGGAATTCGAGCGGATCAAAGATCTCACTATCGAAACGTGGTAACTCGCCTCACGCGAACGGCACCGCCGTCGTGCCTTTCGGCAGCTTCGCCTCGTCGTCCGGCTCGACATGGATGGTGACGCGCACCGAGGGGATTTCGGCCTTCAGCGCGTCCTCGATGCGGTCGCAAATGACGTGGCTGGCGCCGACCGTCATGTCGGCGTCGACGACCAGGTGGAACTCGATGAAGGTGGCGCGGCCGGCGATGCGGGTCTTGAGGTCATGAACCTCCAGCGCGCCCTTGCAATTGGCCGAGATGATGTCGCGAATGTGGATGTGTTCGGTCGTGTCCACTGCGCGGTCCATCAGCCCGTTCATCGACGAGCCGATGACGTGCCAGCCCTGCCACAGGATGTTGAGCGCGACGATGACGGCAAGCGCCGGATCAAGGATCTGCCAACCGGTCAGGATAGCGCCGACGAGGCCGCCGAAGACGCCGACCGAGGTCACGACGTCGGTCATGATGTGCCGGCCGTCGGCGACCAGCGCCGGTGATTTTGCGCTGCGCCCGGCGCGGATCAGCGTCCAGGCCCAGAAGGCGTTGATGACGGTGGCGACGCCGTTGATCGCCAAGCCCTCCCAGGGTTGTTCGAGCGGGGTCGGCGTCTGCCAGGAGCGCCAGACCTCGTTGAGGATCAAAAGCGCGGCGAGCACGATCAGCACGCCTTCCAGCACCGCCGAAAAATACTCGGCCTTGTGGTGGCCGAACGGATGGTCCTGGTCGGCCGGCTTGTAGCTGACCAGGACCGCCCAATAGGCGGCGGCCGAGGCTATGACGTTGACGATCGATTCCAATGCGTCCGAATAGAGCGCAACGGAGCCGGTGACGTACCAGGCGGCAAGCTTGAGCGCGAGCACCACGCAGGCGATGACAATCGACCAGAAGGCAAGGCTGGCGATCCTTTGCCTGGCCGCTGCCTTCGCTGCGATCGCCGCCATGTTGTCCGTTGCCGCCATCTTTTCTAAGCGGCCTTTTCCTTGGCCTTGCGCGGCAGATGCGCAACGATGTTTTCGATGATGCGCATGCCGGCATTGTGGCCGAGCGTCATGATCGATTCCGGATGGAACTGGACGGCGGCGATCGGCTCCTTGCGGTGTTCGAAGGCCATGATGATGCCATCCTCGGTCTCGGCGGTGACGATGAAATCGTCGGGCAGCCGCACCGGATCGGCAAAGATCGAGTGGTAGCGGCCGACGGTCACTTCCTTGGGCAGGCCGGAGAAGATGATTCCGGGCTTGGAGACGCGGATGCGCGACGGCTTGCCGTGCATCGGCACGTGCAACTGCCTGAGTTCGCCGCCATAGGCCTCGGCCAGCGCCTGCAGGCCAAGGCAGACGCCGAAGATCGGCAGGTCGCGGGCGCGGGCGTTCTTGATGGTCGCGGCGCAGTCGAAATCCTTCGGCGTGCCCGGTCCGGGCGACAGCACGACGAGATCGGGCTTCAGCCGTTCGAAGACTTCTTCCGGCACCGGCGAACGCACGGTCGAGACATTGGCACCGGTCTGGCGGAAATAGTTGGCCAGTGTGTGGACAAAGGAGTCTTCGTGGTCGACGAGCAGGATGTTGACGCCGTCGCCGACGCGCGCGGTGGTGCGTTCGGCGCCTGCGGCATTGCCCAATTTGGCGTCGCGAATGGCGGAGAGCATGGCGGATGCCTTCAGTTCGGTTTCGGCTTCTTCTTCCTCGGGGATGCTGTCGAAGAGCAACGTGGCGCCGGCTCGCACCTCGGCAATGCCGTCCTTGATGCGGATGGTGCGGAGCGTCAGGCCGGTGTTCATGTCGCCGTTGAAATTGACCATGCCGATGGCGCCGCCATACCAGGCACGCGGGCTCTTTTCGTTCTGCTCGATGAAGCGCATCGCCCACAGTTTCGGCGCGCCGGTGACGGTGACCGCCCAGGCATGCGACAGGAAGGCGTCGAAGGCATCCATGCCTTCGCGCAGGCGCCCTTCGATGTGATCGACGGTGTGGATCAGGCGCGAATACATTTCGATCTGGCGGCGGCCGATGACGCGCACCGAGCCCGGATCGCAGACCCTGGACTTGTCGTTGCGGTCGACGTCCGAGCACATTGTCAGCTCGGATTCATCCTTCTTGGAGTTGAGCAGCTTCAGGATCTGCTCGCTATCGGAAATGGCGTCGTCGCCGCGCTTGATGGTGCCGGATATCGGGCAGGTCTCGACGCGGCGGCCATTGACGCGCACGAACATTTCGGGCGAGGCGCCGATCAGATACTCGTTTTCGCCGAGATTGATGAAGAAGGAATAGGGCGACGGGTTGATCGACTTCAGCTTGCGCGAGATTTCGGAAGGCTGCGTCTCGCAGCGTTCGTAGAACATCTGCCCGGGCACGACCTCGAACAGGTCGCCGCGCTTGAAACTATCCATCGCCTTGCGCACCAGATTGGCGTATTCGCCAGGCTCATGGTCGCCGCGCGGCGGGATGCGGTCGGCGGTCTTGAACGGTTCGGCGATTTCGTCGCGCGGCAGCCCCTCGGTTGAAAAACCGTCGCCGGAATAGTCGTAGCGGTCGGTCCAGGCCTTGGTCGAATAATGGTCGACGACCAGGATCTCGTCAGGCAGGAGCAGCACGAGATCGCGCTGGCTCTGTTTGCGCTCGAGCTTGTAGTCGACTGGATCGAACTGGAAGGCGAGGTCGTAACCGAAGGCGCCGTAAAGGCCGAGATTGGCGTCTTCATCGGTCTTGAACAAAGCGGTGATGGCGCGCAGCACAGTAAACACAGAGGGGACGCGGCTGCGCTCTTCCTCGGTGAAGACGCGGCCGGGCTTGGCGACATCGAGGCGGATCAGCTTTTTCGAGGTTTCAGCAATCGTCACCTCGGTAATGCCGGCCAGCGTCTTGCCGATCACCGGCAGCAGCACTTCGCCACGGCCGTTCAGCGCCTCGATGCGCATGGCGCGGCCACGCGCGGAAATCACCAGCGGCGGATCGATGATGGCCGTATCCCAGCGTGTGTAGCGGCCCGGATATTCGTAATTCGAGGAAAACACCGCACCCCGGCGCGAGTTCAAGCCGTCGACATAAGCGTCGATGGCACCGGCGTAAGGCTTGTCGTGGCGTTCGCGGGTGATGGTGACACCACCTGCGGTCACGAAGCTTTCCGCGCCGTTTTCCAGAGCCTTGATCGTCATTGCCGTCTCCATATGGCTTGTTGGGCAACGGACCCGGGACTGGCTTTGAAAAAACAAATGGCCGCCCGGACATTCCGTTGCGGCCACCCTCTATTTTCACGCGCACGCGTTCGAACAGGCCGCTGTCAGCGAGCCCACCACCAAATGGTCTTGATCGAGCGCATGTTCATGGGCGAAATCCATAGCGGCGAAAAGCCGGATGCGCAACAGGTTTGAAAGGCCTGTTTGTGGCCGCCGCTTCCGCAGCCCATGGTACATCGCCAAGGCTTGGGGTCCTGCCTAGACTGTTCGTCCAACATCGGAAAGACGGGAAGACAGCAATGACCGAGCAGATCGAGCGCGCACGCAGGTTCCATGCGCTCCACGTCAGGGGCAACCCGATCGTTCTCTACAATGCCTGGGATCCGGGCTCGGCCAAGATCGTCGAGAAGGCGGGCGCCAAGGCGATCGCCACCGGAAGCTGGCCGGTCGCGGCTGCTTTTGGTTATGCCGATGGCGAGAAAATTCCGCTGGAGCTGGCACTGGACAACATCAAGCGCATCGTGGCGGCAGTCGACCTGCCGGTGACCATGGACCTCGAAGGCGGCTACGGCGTCGAGCCGGTGACTGTCGCCCAGACGGTGACACGTGCCCTGCAGGCCGGCGCCATCGGTTTCAATTTCGAGGACCAGATCGTCGGCGGCGCCGGTCTGCACGACATCGCCATACAGGTGAAGCGCATCGAGGCGGCAGCGGCGGCGGTGAAGGCTTCCGGCATTCCCGCCTTTATCAACGCCCGTACCGACATTTTCCTCAAGGCCAAGCCGGATGTGCATGACAGCGTGCTGCTCGACCAGGCCATCGAGCGGGCGCACGCTTATGAAAAGGCAGGAGCGAGCGGCTTCTTTGCGCCGGGGCTCGGCGACGAGGGTCTGATCGAGGCGCTGTGCAAGGCCACCGTGCTGCCGGTCAACATCATCGCGCTGGCGCATGTGCCGCCGCGCCAGCGCCTGGCCGAGCTTGGTGTCGCCCGTGTCAGCCACGGCCCGGTGCCGTACCGGCAGATGGCCGAATGGCTCGAGGCCAAGGCGCGGCTGGCGATTTCGGGTTAGCTCAGTCCTCCAGCGTGCCTGACCTCGCGTCGGCGCTCTTCTTGTCGCCGACCAGCTTCAAGAGATCCTCGCCGGCGCGGATGATGCGGCGCGAGCGGCGGGTCAGGATGACGCCGTCCTGCGGTGCCAGCACCTCGGTGCGGCCGCCGGCCTCGCCCGGTGTGTGGACGATGGTGGCGAGGCGCGCGCCCTTCGCGACGCGGTCACCGGGCTTGACGTCGTAGAGGATGGCGCCGGCCCGGGGCGCCGGCATCATGTCGATGTTTTCGAGCGGCGCGACGAGGCCCTTGAACGGGCTGGGCGGGGGAAGGGCGGTGTCGGCGATGACGCCGCGCGCCACCAGCAGCCGGTAGAGGCCTGCGGCATCGGAATTTGCCAGCGTGCCGTCGACATCCAGCATGCCACGGTATTCTACCGTGGTGGCAACGCGGCGGTCGAGCTTCGCCACGTTGGCGGGGACGTTCTGGTAGGGCATGATCGTGGCGCCCTCGAAGGTGCCGTCCGTGTCCTCGCTCCACAACACCACGGCGTCGATACCCATGGCGGCGGCGCAATCGGCCATTGCCGGCCACAGGCTGGCGTGGACGTAGAGATAGGCAAGGCCCTCGTCGTCGCAATGCAGGTCGAGCACGATGTCGTGGCCGAGCGACAGCTGCACCAGACGGGTCTTCAATCGCTGGTCGGGGGTGCCAAGCGTGGTGTCGGGCAATAGCTTGGCGTCGGGCGCGGCGAGCAGTGGAAAGCCGCGGTTGAAATTGTTGCGGGTGCCGAGATGGAAGCGGCCCTGGTGCTCGCCGAAATGATATTGCGCGCGGCCGATCGGATTGGCCCAGGGCACGACCGTGATGTTGCCCTTGATGCGGCCTTCGGCTTCGGCCTTGTTCAGCGCCGGTATCAAGGCGTCGATGGCGACGACACCAGGCAATTCACCGGCGTGGAGTGCTGCCTGCAGATAGGCCGAAGGTGCTGCCGCGTCGGCGCCGGCGAAGCGGAACACCGGGAATTCGTAGGAAACGCCTTCGGTATCGCCGGCGATGCGTTCGATCGATTTCTGCATGGGATGCCTCCAGGATAAGAGGCAGAACACATGCACGTTTGCCGAAGGGCTGTCGATTGGTCCAGTTCGAGCCGCCATGGGCGCAATGGAATTATTCGGCGGCGGCCGGAACCGTCGCTATCGGCGCCGATCCTTCGAGCGCCTGCGAGACGACGGCGACGCTGACCGCCAGCAGGGCCAGCGCCGCGCCGACCAGCGGCAAATGAGCATAGGAAACGCCGGCCGACAGAGCCACGCCGCCGATCCAGGCGCCGCTGGCATTGCCGACATTGAATGCGCCCTGGTTGAGCGTGGCGGCGAGGTTCGGCCCTTCCGAAGCCGCTTCGACGACGCGGATCTGCAGCGGCGGCACGACGACGAAGATCAGCAGTCCCCACAAGAAGACGACGCCGATGGCGACGCTGGCGATAGCGCCGAACTGCATGAAGCCGACAAACAGAACTGCCATCAAAAGCAGCGTGCCGATGACCGTCGGCATCAATTTCCAGTCGGCCAGCCGGCCGCCGATGATGTTGCCTATGGTCATGCCGGCGCCGAACAGCAGCAGGACCCAGGTGACCGCGGAGGTCGACAGGCCGGAGACATCGGTAAGGTAGGGCTTGATGTAGGTGAAGACGGCAAACAGGCTGGCCGAGGCCAGCGAGGCGATCAGCATGGCGAGCCAGACCTGCAGCTTGCCCAGCACGCGCAGTTCGCTGCGCAGGCCGCCGCCGCTCGGTTCGACGACATTGGATGGCACCAGCCAGGCGATGGCGGCAACAGAGATCAGGCCGATGCCGACGACGGCAAAGAAGGTGGAGCGCCAGCCGAAGGCTTCGCCAAGCGCGGTGCCGGCAGGAACGCCGAGAATGTTGGAGAGCGTCAATCCCGCGAACATCATCGCCATGGCGCTGGCGCGCTTGTTGCGCGGCACCAGGCTGGCGGCAACGACGGAACCGATGCCGAAAAAGGCGCCATGACCGAACGCGGTGAAGACGCGCGCGGCCATCAGGAGCCAGTAATTGGGCGCAATGGCGCAGAGCAGATTGCCGACGACGAACATCGCCGTCAGCGCGACCAGCACTGGCTTGCGCGGCAGATGCGCGGTGGCCATGGCGACGATGGGTGCGCCGAAGACGACGCCCAGCGCATAGCCGGTAACCAGCAGGCCGGCCGAGGGGATCGACACGCCGAGATCGGCCGCAACCTCCGGCAACAGGCCCATGATGACGAATTCGGTGGTGCCGATGCAAAAGGACGCAATGGCAAGCGCAAGGATCGGCAAAGGCATGGAAAATCCAGACTGAATCGGTTCAATTCAGACTGAACGAGAAGCCTTGCCGCGCGCAATGCACATTGCTGCAACGCACCAATGCAGAAAGCGCCGAGCTTGACGCGGGGCTATGTCAGGCGAGCGGCTTCAGCTCCTGGGCGATGGTTGGCAACAGCTCCGAGACGTTGGGGTGGATATGCACGGCGCGCGCCAGCGTATCGACCGGCGCCTTGGCGTACATCAGGTCGAGCACGCAGTGCACTGCCTCGTCGCCGCCGGGGCCGAGCACGGAGCAGCCGAGGATTTCCCTGGTGTCGGCATCGACCAGGATCTTCATGAAACCTTGCGTCTCGCCCTTTTCGATGGCGCGGCCGACGCGGGTCATTGGTCGCTGGCCGACCAGCGCCTTGCGCCCGGATTTCTTCACCGCCGCCTCGGTCATGCCGCAGCGGCCGAGCGGCGGATCGATGTAGAGCGCATAGGCCTCGATGCGGTCGCTGACCTTGCGCGGATCGTCGTCGAGCAGATTGGCGGCGACGATCTCATAGTCGTTGTAGGAGGTGTGGGTGAAGGCGCCCTTGCCGTTGCAGTCGCCCATCGCCCAGATGCCGGGCACGCTGGTGCGCAACTGGTCGTCGACGGTGACGAAGCCGCGCAGATCGACCGTGATGCCGGCCTTGTCGAGGCCGAGGTCGTCGGTGTTGGGGGTGCGGCCGAGTGCCAGAAGCACATGCGAGCCGACCGCCGGCGGCTTGCCGGATGAGAAGGTCACGGCGATGTCCTTGCCCTGTCTGGCAAAGCGGATGTCGTCGGCGCCGACATGGACTTCTATGGCTTCGTTTTCGAGGATCGACAGGATGGCCGCCGACACGTCCTCGTCCTCGCGGCCGGTCAGGCGCGAACTCTTCTCGATGACGGTGACTTCAGAGCCGAAGCGGCGAAACATCTGCGCGAATTCAAGAGAGATGTAGCTGCCGCCGACGACGATGAGATGGCGCGGCAAAACGTCGAGGTCCATCATCGAGGAGTTGGTGAGGTAGTCGACGTCGTTGACGCCGGGCAGGTCGGGCACCGAGGCGCGGCCGCCGGTGTTGAGGAAGATCTTTTCGGCGGTCAGAAGGTCGTCGCCGACACGCACCGTGTTGGCGGATTCGAAGCGGGCATGGCCGCGATAAAGCGTGCAGCCCTTCATGCCGGCGATCCACGTCTCCAGATTGCTGCGGGAGTCATTGGTGACCTTGTCCTTGCGCGCCTTGATCCTCTTGTAGTCCACGCCGACAGGGCCTGAGAACGTCACGCCATAGTCCGCGGCACGCCGCGCCAGATGCGCGGCATAGGCGCTGGCGACCATGGTCTTGGTCGGCATGCAGCCGGTGTTGACGCAGGTGCCGCCGACCAGCTTGCGCTCGATCAGCGCCACGCTCATGCCGGCTGACGTCAGCCGGCCGGCGAGAGGAGGGCCGGCCTGTCCGGCGCCGATGATGATGGCGTCGTATGTCTTGGCGTCTGAGGCTTGGGCAGTCATACCACCGCCGCCACGATCAGCAGGCCGCCGATGATCGCCACCGCGTCCTCGAGGAGGGCGGCAGGCAAATCCTTGCCGAAGGCGGCGGCCAACCGGCCGCGCGCTTCGGCGCCGCCATAGGTGCCGATGACAGCACCGATGGCGCCGGCAATCAGGCCGCCAATGGTGGAACCGGCAGTGGCGCCGATCACCGCGCCGCTGAAGGCGCCAAGCAGGATGCGGGCGCCGAATTGCTGCGGCACCTTGCGGCTCGGCGTCGAGGGCAGCTGGTCGGTGACCAGTTCGACGATGGCGAGGATGGTGAAGATACCGACGGCGGCCCAATGGCCCATAAAACTTGCCCAGGTGCCGGCCACCGGCAGCCAGCCGAGATAGGCGCCCCAGGCGATCGCGCCCGGCGCGGTCATGGCGCGAAGACCGGCAATCACGCCGATCAGAAGTGCAAGCAAATAGAGCATGTCGATCCCCTCGAAAGCAGGCCCGGGACTGGCCTACGAGGGCAAGCTAGCATAGGTCCTGCGTTTGACGAGAGTAGGCGATGGTGCTTCTTCCATCAGTGAGCATTGTACTTTGGTAACCAGTCGAACATGACGAACGGACGGAGTCGCTGTGATGGCCGGAAGCGAACGCACAAGGATGATTGCAGGCGAATGGTACATCTGCATCGACGACGAACTGGAGGCGCTGCGGGAGATCGCGCGCGATGCGGTGTTCGAGCATAATACGCTACGGCCCCAGCAACGCGGCAATATCGGCCCGGCGCTATTGGCGCTGCTCGGCAGCGCGGGCGCAGGCTCCCGGATCGAGGCGCCTTTCCACTGCGCCTACGGTTTCAACATCCATCTCGGCGACGGCGCCTTCCTCAATGCCGGCTGCACCATCCTCGACCCCGCGCCGGTGCGTATCGGCAGGCGGACGCTTCTCGGCCCCAATGTGCAGATCTACTGCGCCGAGCACCACAAGGAGGCCGCGGGCCGTCAGTCGGGACTGGAGATTGCCCGGCCGGTCACCATCAGCAATGACGCCTGGATCGGCGGCAGCGCCATCATCCTCGGCGGCATCAGCATCGGCGATGGCGCCATAGTCGGCGCCGGCGCGGTGGTGACGCGCGACGTCCCTGACAACACCACGGTGGTCGGCAATCCGGCGCGGGCGGTCAAGCGGGGCTGAACTCGTCGTGGGCGGTCAGTATGAAGCCGTGCGTGCCATGCGCTCGTCCGGACCGGCTCGCCGCGAGAATTCACGCCGGTATTGGGCCGGTGACGTCTTGAGCCGTGCGGCGAAATGCTGGCGCAGCGAGGTGGCGCTGCCGAAGCCGGCTTCGAAGGCCACCATGTCCATCGATTTTTCCGTCGCCTCCAGCAGCCGTTGCGCCAGTTCGATGCGTTGGCCGGCCAACCATTCGCCAAAGCTGGTGCCGATCGATTTCTGGAAACGGCGGGTGAAAGTGCGCCGGGTCAGGCCCGCGGCCTCCGCGACGCGGTCGAGGTTGTGCGTTTGTCCGAGCGTTGCCCGCACCGTGTCGAGCGCCAGGGTGAAGCGGTCGGTGGCCGGGGTTTTCGCCAGCGGGCGCTCGATGAACTGCGCTTGCCCACCCTGCCGGTGCGGCGACAGCACGATGTGCCTGGCCAGCCGCAGCGCTACCTCTGCGCCATAGCGGGCGCGCACAATGTGCAGGCAGCAATCGAGCCCGGCGGCGACGCCGGCCGAGGTGACGATGTCGCCGTCGTCGACATAGAGCACGTCGGCGTCGACTTCGATGTCCGGGTATAATGTTTGCAGCCGGTCGGTGGAGGCCCAATGTGTCGTCGCACGCCGGCCCGCAAGCAGCCCGGCGGCGGCAATGGCGAAGGTGCCGAGACAAAGGCCGACGATCAGCGCACCGCGCCGGTGCGCGTGGGTGAGCGCTGCCAGGAGCGGCGGCGGAAGTGGGGCCTCGAGATCCTTCCAGCTCGGAACGATGACGATGTCGGCATCGTCGAATGCGGAAAGGCTATACGGCACCGCGATGGTCAGCCCGGCATGGGTGTGGATCGCTCCATCGTCGAGCGCGCAGACGCGAAAGTCGAAACGCGGCAAGCCAAGCTTGGTGCGGTCGGTGCCGAACACCACGCACGGCACGGAGAGGTGGAACGGGCTGATGCCGTCAAAGGCGAGAACGGCAATGATCGGGTCGGCCATGCGTGTTTCCAGCAAGCGAAAAGCAAATTGTCCCAATTCTTTCGAATGATGTCAATCGGGCCACTTTTGGCAGTCGGGCGCTCCGCCTATTTTCGACCTGTCCCATTCAAGCCCGAAGGAGAACACCATGTCCGCCAATATCACGCCGCGCCGCGCACTCATCGTTATCGATGTCCAGAATGATTATGATGGCGGCAACCTCGCCATCCAGTATCCGCCGTTCCGCGACAGCGTCGTCAATGTCGCGCGCGCTATGGATGCCGCCGCTGCGGCCGGCGTGAAGGTGGTGGTCGTCAAGCAGATGGCGCCCGAGACCTCGCCAGTCTTCGCCAAGGGCAGCCATGGCGGCGAACTGCATCCCGAGATCGCCCGGCGAAGCCGCGACCACTATGTCGAGAAGTCACTGCCTAGCGCCTTTGCCGGCACCGACCTCGAGGCGTGGCTGCGCGCCAATACCATCGATACGATAACGGTGATCGGCTACATGACGCACAATTGCGACCTGTCGACCATCATCCACGCCGCGCATGTCGGCTTTGCGGTCGAGTTCCTGTCCGACGCCACCGGTTCGCTGCCTTACGCCAACAGCGCCGGCTACGCCTCGCCTGAGGAGATCCACCGCGTGGTGTCCATCATCCTGCAGTCGCGCTTTGCGGCCGTGCTCAAGACCGCCGAATGGATCGATTGCCTGAAGACCGGTGCTTTGCCCGAACGCGACACGCCCTATGCGTCCAACCAGCGCGCGCTGGCGCGCTACGCTGCATAGGCAAATTGCCGCGAAGGAACAGGGGCGCCGCAGTCTGCGGCGCCCCTTGGCGTTCCTGATCACGAACACCGGGGCGTGGCCTCGTTTGGAAGTCTTTTCGGCTGGGCCCGGATGATGAGCCGGCTAAACGCAAGAAACTCAGATCGGGCTCTATCTCAGGATGGGGAACTGGAGAACAGAGTGAAGTCTTTCACAGACGAAGGCCTCTCTCCGAGGAACGGTATATCTGGATCAAGGGGTGGGACGGGGTAGACTTCCCCGGGAGAAACAAGTGAAAGCGCGAATTGCACGAACTACAGTCGTTCTCGCCTTGGCTGGTGCCGCGGCACTCTTGCCATGGCCCGCTTTCGCCCAGGTCCCTTCGCACGCGCCGGGGACGATCTGCTTCACTCAATCCTTCTGGTGCTGGGCGCAGCCGCCCGGCCCGCCCGGATATCCGTGCGGGTGCCCGTCGCAATACGGCTATGTGCCGGGGTATCTAGGGTAGTCGTCAGGCGGGGGGATTTCACGATGACGACGACACCGGCCGACCCTCTCGTTTCTGGACTCATCGCGGACGCCAAGCTGGTCGCCAACTACGGCCGCTACGGTGTGTTCAAGGACAGTTCCCTGTTTGCGGCCATCGGCAATGCCGAAAAGCTCGACGATGCGACGGCCAGCCAGCCTGAGGTCGTCAATCTTCAGACGGTTTTCAACGATTGTTCCGGCACCGTGCCATTTGCCACCCTGGCGGCACTGCGATCGGGCTGGTCGCCCGGTGACATGTCGCGCAAGACCGCGCTGGCGACGTACTTTCTCGTGGCTCTTTCCGTGCTTTTCATGGTTGTAACCGGAAGATTGACGTACATTTACAACAAGGGAGTCGCGATAAACTCCGAACTCATAGAAATCGACAACAATGATTTCAGCGCACGGTTCGGACAGGCGATACGCCAGGTTTGGGCGACGAAGAAACAACTGAGCTCGGCATCGTCCGAGCAGGCTTCGACCACGGATCTGACGCTTCTGAAGGACGCCTATTACAATTCGGAAGATAGCCTTCACGCTCTCGACCAGCGCTTTTCCTCCCTGGTGAGAAGAGCGCAAGGGTTCATGACTGAGGACGCGCAATTCCCGATCTGGGGAATGCAATGGATGTACTGCAAATTTTATTCAACCTCCACGGCAGATGGCGTAGCGGCGGGCCAGGCTCAGTATTCCCAGCAAGGTGCCATAGACCAGTTCTGTGACCAGCCGCTGGGGGTGAGTAAATCCACGCCTCCAGACAAGCTCAAGGAGCTCCCCAATCAGCCGGATGCCTATTGCGCGCAGATAAACACCGAAAAGAAAAACCCGAACAATCTTGAAGGTACGTCTTCGGAAAAAGTGACGGACGTGAATGCCGATTTCGACGAGGCAACGCGCAGCCTGCAGTGCGACGGAGTGATCACGATCGCGCCGAACTCGATCTACACGCTGACCGCGCAGATAAAGACGCTGGACGAGGTTCTCAGCCCATATGCCTTGTGGATACTCCCGGCCTTCTACGGCGCGCTCGGAGCCATCATGTTTCACATGCGGATGATCCTCAATCCGCTGCTGCCCAATCCACCGCTGTCGCGGCTGATCCACAGGATCGCACTGGGGGCGCT
The DNA here is from genome assembly GCF_030323245.1 of Mesorhizobium sp. C372A. NCBI lineage: Bacteria > Pseudomonadati > Pseudomonadota > Alphaproteobacteria > Hyphomicrobiales > Phyllobacteriaceae > Mesorhizobium > Mesorhizobium sp. C372A. The sequence continues at coordinate 3,026,974 of NZ_CP100475.1, forward strand.
GGCCGGCATGGTGCTTGCCTGGTTTGTAGCACCGGGCACCAAGCTTGGAGAGGAGGCTTCGGGAATAGGCTTCAGCCTCTTCACCTTCTCCTTCCTGTTTGGGTTCAGTCTGGATATCTTCTTCACCATTCTCGACCAGTTCGTCAGCATGTCGGTCGCCGGGATCAAGAAGTTCGGGTCCTCGACAGTGGCGTGAGAAGCCCGGCAAGCAAAAGGGCGCCGCATGGCTGCGGCGCCCTTGGTTGTCGAGACAAATCTCAGAACAGGCCTTCGATCTGGCCGGCCTCGTTGAGGAAGATTTTTTCCGAGGACGGCGCCTTGGGCAGGCCGGGCATGGTCATGACCTCGCCGCAGATGACGACGACGAAGCCGGCGCCCGCCGAAAGCCTGACCTCGCGCACCGGCACGGTGTGCCCGGTCGGCGCGCCGCGCAGGTTCGGGTCGGTCGAGAAGGAATATTGGGTCTTGGCCATGCAGACCGGCAGGTGCCCGTAGCCGGCCTGCTCCCAGGCATGCAGCTGGTCGCGCACCGACTTGTCGGCGATCGCCTCGTCGCCGCGATAGATGCGCTGGACGATGGTGTTGATCTTCTCGAACAGCGGCATTGCGTCGGGATAGAGCGGCGCGAACTGCGAGGCGCCGGATTCGGCGATCTCGACGACCTTGCGCGCCAACTCCTCAATGCCGGCAGAGCCATTGGCCCAATGCTTGCACAGGATCGCCTCGGCGCCGAGCGAGGCGACGAAATCCTTCATCGCCTGGATTTCCACCTCGGTATCGGTGGTGAAATGATTGATCGCCACGATCGCAGGCACGCCGAACTGTTTCACATTCTCGATGTGGCGGCCCAGATTGAGGCAGCCCTTCTTGACTGCCTCGATGTTTTCCTTGCCGAGATCTTCCTTCTTGACGCCGCCATTCATCTTCATGGCGCGCACGGTGGCGACGATGACGGCAGCCGCCGGCTTCAAACCCGCCTTGCGGCACTTGATGTCGAAGAATTTTTCGGCTCCGAGGTCGGCGCCGAAGCCGGCTTCGGTGACGACGTAGTCGGCGAGCTTCAGCGCCGTGGTGGTGGCGACCACCGAGTTGCAGCCATGCGCGATGTTGGCGAACGGGCCGCCATGCACGAAGGCAGGGTTGTTCTCCAGCGTCTGCACCAGGTTTGGCTGCATGGCGTCCTTCAGCAGCACCGCCATGGCGCCGTCGGCCTTGAGGTCGCGGGCATAGACCGGCGTCTTGTCGCGGCGGTAGGCGACGATGATGTCGCCGAGGCGCTTTTCCAGATCCTTGAGGTCGGTGGACAGGCACAGGATAGCCATCACTTCAGAGGCGACGGTGATGTCGAAGCCGGCCTCGCGCGGATAACCGTTGGCGACGCCGCCGAGCGAGCAGATGATTTCGCGCAGCGCCCGGTCGTTCATGTCCATGACGCGGCGCCAGGCGACGCGGCGGGTGTCGATGCCGAGCTCATTGCCCCAGTAGATGTGGTTGTCGATCAGCGCCGACAGAAGATTGTGCGCCGTGGTGATGGCGTGGAAGTCGCCGGTGAAGTGGAGGTTCATGTCCTCCATCGGCACGACCTGCGCGTAGCCGCCGCCGGCGGCACCGCCCTTGACGCCGAAATTCGGGCCGAGCGAAGCCTCGCGGATGCAGACGATCGCCTTCTTGCCGATGCGGTTGAGGCCATCACCGAGGCCGACGGTGGTGGTCGTCTTGCCTTCGCCGGCCGGCGTCGGGTTGATGGCGGTGACGAGGATCAGCTTGCCGTCCTTGTTGCCCTTCACCGATTTGATGAATTCGGCCGAAATCTTCGCCTTGTCGTGGCCGTAGGGCAAAAGGTGCTCGGTCGGGATGCCGATCTTGGCGCCGATCTCCTGGATCTGCTTTTTCTTGGCGCCGCGCGCGATCTCGATGTCGGACTTCACTTCGGCCATGACGGCTTTCCTTCGGATTGGACGGTGGAGGGGACGGGTTTGATCTCACTCGCAGGCATGTTGAACCAGGGCGCGGGCATGTTCTAACCCTGTCGCTCCCGCGGCGTCAACTTGCATGCAACTATGTTTCCTATGAAGAAAGTGTCTCCGCGGCCGGCCGACCTGTCGCCGGTTCTTCCTGGCTCCGTTGCCGCGCCGTATAGAAGCCAGAGGACGCGACGTTCCGCCGTCTCAAAACAGCCGCCCAATGCACGGAATGCGACAGAGGCGACGGCGCAAATTCGCCATCGCTCGCCGGGAAAGCTGTGGACGCTACTGAGTCAGGACGTTGCTGATCTCGACCATGTTGGAGCGCACGCGAAGCACGTAGAAACCCATCGTCGTCAGGTGCGTCGGCATGATCCAGCCATCCTCGCGGCCATTGGCGATGATGAAGGGCTGGATGCGCAGGGCCGAGACGAATTGCGCATCCATCGTGTCCCACAGATTGCCGAGATGCTTTTCCTTGATGACGTCCTCGAAGTCGGCCTGGGCGCCCTTCATCAGGCCGTAATAGGCATAGAGCTGGCCATAGGCGAACCAGAAGCGGTCGTCGGCGCGGAAGTCGAACCAGCCATTGTTATGGTTTTCGGCGCGCTCCTTGAGGATCGCGGAGGTGGAACCGATGTCGGAGGAGATGCGGTCGATATACTGCTTCAGATTGTCGGCGCGGGCATCGAACGTCGCCTGGCAGCTGCCGAGGCGGGCGTTGAAGGAGCGTAGCTTGGTGACGGCATCGCGATAATAGCTCGGCGTCGGCGTCTTGGGGCCGAACGGGTTGAGGCCGAAATACCAGGTCTCCTCGTCGAACTGCAGATTGCCGCGCGCATCCTGCAGGTCGCCGTCGATCTGCGATGTGGTGCGAACACGGCCGAGATTGTCGGCAAGCTCGGTGGCGGTACGCCGCACCGCCTGGTTGATGCCGCGCTGGAACGAGGCCTTGTTGTCCATGAACGGCGTGTTGTCCCAGTCGATGCCGAACAGGCCGAGTTTGTAGAGGATCATCGACGAGATCCAGGCATTCTGGTTGACGTTGAAGTCCGTCAGGTCGGCCGCCACCTGGGCGATGCCCGAATTGCCGCAGGTCTTGGCGGTGTCGGTGCCGGCGCCGGCGGCGACCTGTTCGCCGGCGGAAATGTTGCGGTTCTCGAAGGTGTATTTGTCGACGTAGTTGGGATCGAACTTGTTCCACCACTGGGTGGCGTAGAAGAAATTGGCGTAGAGGCCGATCAATACCAGAAGCGCGAGGCCGACCACAGCCTTCAGGATCCAGCCGCGCTGCGTATACCAGCGCCCAGCCCAGAGGAACGGCCACAGGATCGCGCCAATGACGAGGCCGATGCCGCGGCCTATCCATTGGAAGATGCGGGTGAAGAAATTCACGATCGGATCAAGCATGGCTCTCGTTCACCCCTCAGTCAGTCAGGCCGTAAAGGCGCGTGCGAAACGCCACTTTGTCTTTCAAATATGTGGTTTTCAGAACGTCCACAACATGCGACCGCCAGGCGTCGCTGTAGCCGTCATAGTCCTTGTAGAAGCCCGGCTTGTTGAAGACGTAACGCGAGACAAAGTCCTGCTGCACGAAATCCGAGATCAGCTGGTTGGTCAGCCAGGCGTCGGGATGGTCGGGCTTGCCACGCACGACCAGGAAGCGCTGTTGCGGAAACACATCCTCGATCTTGAGATGGCCGAGCTGGGCGATCTCACGCTTGGCGGCGTTGAGAAAGGGGAAATTGCCGTCCTTGGTGATCAGATCGGCATGGCCATGGATCCAGGTCTGCAGCCAGACCTTGTCGACCTCGGTCAAATTGCGGTTCGGCTCTGTGTCGCGGATGAGAGAGCGCACCACCATCTCGGCGCGATGCTCGAGATAGCCCGAGCTTTCGACCCATGACGCGCGCGGCAATTCGATGCGGCCGGTGCTGGCCAGGAACTTGAACACCTTGTCGGCATCGTTGATCGAGAGATAGCTGACCTGCCAAGGCCGCGAACGGCGAAAGCCGGGGGCGGCCGGGTCGCCGATGACGGTAGTCATATCAGGATCGACGAAGACGTAGACGCCGCCGAAATGGCTGGTCCAGTAGGCGTTGTGGCGGAAGATCACCTGGTCGGGCACCAGCGCATTCTCACGGATATCGCCGCACACCTTCGCCAGTTCCACCATACGGCTCAGCATGGTGTTGTCGCGCCAGGCATCGGGCTCCTGCTTCAGCCGGTCGACCAGCTTGCCGAGTTCGGCGGCCTTGCCCAGCACGTCCTCGGCCGAAAGCACCCTGAACTCGACCTGGCTGATCGACAGCAGATCCTCGATGTCGTTGACCAGGGGAACGGAATCCTCGATCTCCCCGTAGATGACATCCTTGATGGTCAGCGCATCGATGGCGCGCTGGTTCTTGGACATGAACTCGAACATCAGCTGCGAGGTGTTGGAAAAGGCGGTGTGCACCACCGGCAGATCGATCTGCGACGGCGTCAGGATGATGAAGCGGCGGTTGACCTCATTGGGGTCGAGATAATCGTAATCGCCGCATTCCTCGGCCACTTCGGGCGAGAAGCCGGTGCGGTCGATCTGGAAGCTCTTCAGCTTGGTGGGCTTGAGGCCAAAGGCAACAAGCGCCTTGTTGTAGCGCTGGATGAGGTGCGACTCGTCGACGGTGAGCAAGCGACCGTAGATCAGCTCATTGTCGCGGAGAAGGTCGGGCTTTTTGGCGTGGCTCATGCAGAACGTTCCGAGTGGCGTTGCCTGTTGTGGCGAAGCGCCAACGCTGACGCCTCCCTCTCCCCGTTCTTCACGGGGAGAGGGTAAGGGTGAGGGGCAGCGCTAGCATTCAAGGACATGTCTCCCCATGGCCTTTGGCGTCAATAAATCGAAGATCATTGGTCCGGATGTGCCGATCGAGGCGCTGTTCGATAGCTGCCAGTATGGTCGTAGCGATCTCTGGTCCACGCATGCGCCGCCCCTCACCCTTACCCTCTCCCCGTGAAGGACGGGGAGAGGGGGGCGTCAGCGTTAGCGCCAAGCCTTTCAGCACCCGCGGGCAGCGAAGGAAGCTCACGCATTCCAGAGCCCCTTCTTCTTCATCTCCTCCATCTCGCGCCCCGCCCGTTCGCGCAGGCGTGCGTCGCGCAGCAGCTTCTCCACCGCGGCGTCGTCGGATTTGTCGGAATAGCGGAACTCCGAGTCGGCGTAGCGGTTGATCTCCTGCATGACCATGTCCATCGAGAACGGCCCACGCAGTTCCTCGATCATGGCTTTCTTTTCGTCGTAGCCCTTGTGCATGAAGACTTCCGGCTTCTCGAACCAGTCGTCGGGCAGCTCGATGTCCATGGCGCGCATCTTGATGGCGTCGGTGACGTTCTTGATGGCTCGGCCGGTGAAGCGCGGCTCGGCATCCTTGATCAGGTGCAGATAAGTGCCGATGTCGGCCATCGATTTCGGCGCGCCATTCTCCTTCATGTAGCGCTCATAGACCTTCATCAGCCCGTCTTCCTGAGGCTTCTCGTGCTCCTCATAGGCTTCGGTCACCGCGCGCTGGATCTCCTGCGCGGCGTAGAGCTTGTGGTCGCCGAGTGGGATCTTGTGGTTCTTGCCGGCAAGCAGGACGAAGATGTCGATATAGTCGTCGCGGCTCTGTGGGCCGTCGACCAGCCAGCGGGCGCCGGCGCGCTGGCGCAGCGCATCGTCGACATTTTCGGGATAGTTGGAAAACATGCCGAACGAGCAATTGCCGCGCACCACCGTGCCGGCGCCGGCAAAGGCGTCCATCAAGACGCCGGTGATTTCCTGTTGGCCGGCCGAGGCGCGGTCGTCGGAGCGGCGGGCCGCCACCTGGTCGATGTCGTCGACGGTGCCGAAGCCGATGACGCGTGGGTTCAAGACATTGTTGATGAACTGGCGGCAGTTCTGGCCGGATTTGCCCTGGTAGGACGAGATCTGGTCGACGCCGAAATTCTCATAGGCGAAGGGATAGCCGGCAACCTGGCAATAGCCGTTTACGAGGCCGGCGATCATCTGGATCAGCGTCGTCTTGCCGGTGCCCGGCGCGCCATCGCCGATGAAGGTGAAGAGGAAGCCGCCGAGCTCGACGAACGGGTTCAGCTCGCGCTCGAAATCATAGGCCATCAGCATCTTGGCGAGCTTGACCGACTGGTATTTGGCGATGTGGTTGCCGACGACCTCTTCGGGCTTCTTGAAGGTCATCACCAGCGGCTTGGAGCGCTTGCCGGGCGCGACGTCGAAGCCGTCGAGGGTGAAATCGTCGGCGTCGATGCGGATATGGGCGTTCTCGAACGGGCCGATGCCGTCGAAGCGGCCCTTGCGGGCCAGCAGCCCATCAATGGCAACACGGGCGAAAGCACGCGCCCGGGTCGTCAGGTCGCCATCGTCCTTCGACCCGGTGATCGCCCTGTCCAACCCAGCCACGATCGACTTCACCGCGTCCTGCGGCGTGTCGAACAGGAAGTCGGGTTCGGGGATATCGTTGGGCGCCTCGCCATCGCTGTCGATCAGCTGGAACAGATAGGAGGCAAGGCTGAAGGCCGAAACGTAAGCAGAGGCTGACAGAAGCTTCTTGAAGGTCGCGGCTTCATCGCCTTCGAGCGGTGCGCGGGTGTTCTTGGCCTGCAGGCTTTCAAGGTCGGAGCCTTCGGCGAAGACATCGGAAATGGCGAGCGCAATCGCCAGGCCGCGGCGGGCGCGAAACAAAAGCGTGTGCTGCGGGATGCTCATCAACTGGTCGTCGGGATGGATCGCGGCGACGGTCTTGGTAAGCTCGACCTCGCGTGTGCGGCGCACCGAGCCGACCGAGACGGTGGAGACGAAGCGGCGGTTGGTGCCGGCAAGCGCGGTGCCGGATTCGCGTGAAGGATCCTCCAGCACGACGACGCGAGTGATGAAGCTTTGCGCGGTTGCGCGGTGCTTTTCGATAGCCGCTTCCGGAATGGTGGTCAGGCCGGTGTCCATGAAGGATGCTCCGCGATGTGACGGTCAGACATCTGAAATCACCTGCCCATTTGACAGGATGTGAACCTTGTAGCCGGAAAAGATCTTTTGAGCTTCGCCGGCGGCGTAGAGTGCTTGATAGGCTTCGTGCGGGATCAGGGCGTGGTTCTCGTAGCTCGACACACCCTGGCGCGCGGCTTCGAGATCGTCGGTGTTGATAAAGAATTCCTGCGTCGTCTTCTCGCTCGAAAACAGGCCCTTGCGGCCGGGTTTCTCGCCCTTGGAGTAGACCTCCTGGATGGTCCAGGTGAGCAGCCAGGCATTTTCCGGTTTGCGCACCTTGGCCAGCACCTCGGTCACGGTCGAATTGTTGTCCGTAATGCCTGCGGAATAAAAGGGGCCGAGCACGACGCGGCGCAGCTGCTTAGGGTGCAGCGGCTCGAAATCCTTGTCGAGATTGACCGCAATCGTTGCGGGCGAAAGCGTGTAGGCGGAATTCTTCTCGGTGAAATCGTCGAAGCGATGGGCGAGTTCGGGGTTGAGCAGGCCGTCCACCGGCAGCGGGATGTCGACCCGTTCATTGAGCTTGCCGCTGCTGTCAACGAGCTGCCGGATCATGCTTTCGGAGGAATCCTCCACCGTCACCATGTAGACCAGCGGCAGGTTGGCGCTGCCGTCGAAGCTCGCCCAGTGCACGAGGTAATAGGGACGCCCGGTCTTTGGATTGACCGAGACCTTGGCCGTCTGCGCCAGCGAGAACGGGCCAAAAGTCTGTTCGCTCTTGACGTCCTCGAGATAGAGCCGCTCGGCCATCGACTTCTGCAGCGCTTCGGGGAATTCCTTGTGGCGCAGGATGAAGTCGGCCATTTCCTCGCGCAATTCGCCGGCCAGCGGAATGTTGGCCAGCCGCGCCTCGGCCTGGCGGCGGTCATTTTCCAGTTCGAGCAGGTTCTGGAAGACGGGATAGCCGCTGTCGGCGCGCGAAATGCGGAACGTGTCCATGAAGCCGAGCCGGTTGCGCCAGCAGGAAAACGATTTGTCCAGCCGGGCAATGTATTCGGCGACGATCTTGGCAACGATGCCGTGCCGGTAAAGCGGCGAGCGGTCGTCGCGCATGAACACTTCAAGGCCGCTGAGTGCCGCCGTGATGGCGGAAAAATAGCGCGCCGCCGCTTCGTTTTCGGGAGTCATGCCGGTGTGCCCGCGTGCAGCCGCTCCTTACGACTGCACGTAGTTGGCCGAATTGTGCTTCTTCATCACGTCGTCGAAACGGCGGGCGAAGGCGTCGTCGGCGAGCTTCTTGCGGCGCTGGATGTCGGAGCTGGCGACCATGTTCTTCTCGTGCATTTCGAGAAGATCGCCGATGTGCTTTTGCGAGGCGGCGCCAATGCCGGCCATGGTCTCTTCGGCGGTGTTGTCGACCTGGCTGCCCAGCGTGTTGATCTTGTGGGCGACATCCTGCTGGGCGGCGGTCTTCAAGGAATCTTCCAGTGCCTTGTAGAGCACGATGCGCTGCTCGGTATCGATGGTCAGCTTGTTGATAAGCGTCGACTGCGCTGCGATCTGATTGTTGAGCGAATCGACGAAGGTCTGGAACATCGAGGTGTAGCGTTCCAGCGTCTGGCTTTCGGCCAGAAGCTCCTGCTCCTTGGCCTGCTTTTCATTGTATTCGGTCGCCAGTTTCGAGCGCTCGCCCTCAAGCTGCGTGCGCTCCTTCTGACTGGTAGAAGCGGCGATCTTGTTTTCGATGTCGAGCAGCAGCGGATTGACCTCCTCGATGCGCTTCTGCACCGCCTCGAGGTTGGTCATGGTGACCTTGCGGCGCTCGATCACCTGCGACAGGCTGTTTTCCGAGGTCTTGTAGCGCTGGTCGAGGACCTCTTTCTGCGCTTTCAGGATGCCGACGATGGTGTCGGACTTGACCAGAAGCTCCTGCAGATTGCCGGCCAGCGACATGTTGCGGACGCGGTCGGTGCGCATGCGCTGCTTGCGTTGCGCCGAGAAGACGCCGACGAAGCTTTCCCAGCCGGTGTAGTTCTTCATGCTCTCGAATTCGGTGCCGAAGACGTTGGTGGCGTCTTCCAGCCCGATGATCAGGTCGGCAATGTTGCCTTCCATCACCTTCTGCTGCTTCAGCACGTCCTCAATGCGGGCATTCTCGATGTCGAAATTGGCGTCGCCGATCTTCTTGTCGGCGGTGGCCAGCGTATCAAGCACCGTGCCCGACTGCTCGATCTTGGAGCGCATGTCCTGCACGACCTGCCTGGTCTTGGCAATTTCGGCATCGAAATTCTGCAATGTCGCCATAGGGGCCTCCCGCTTCGGCTTCCGGTCGCTGGCTGCGAACAGCGGCGAATATATGTGGGGTATCAGGGGATTGAAAGACGCAAGACAAGACCCGCCCCGAAAACAAAAAAATGCCTGGTCGTCTTGAAAGGCAATGAAGGCGGGGTCATGGCGTGATTAACCAGCCGGCCAAGTATTGTTCAGTTGTCATTGAACTTTGACGGCTGCGAAGAAGTCGATCTCGGACAGTGTGGGTGTGCTGAATTCGACAGAGGGCTCAATGAGTTGCAAGTGCGAGACAGCTGGCGGAAGCCGTCGCCATCACGCTACGCATCGCGCTGTTCAAGGCTTCGGATCGGCCTTCAGATAGGCGATGACGTTGGCGATGTCCTCGTCGCTGCTCAGGCCGGAGAAGCCCATCCTGTTGCCGGGTACTTTCAGCTTGGGAGCGCCGAGATAGGCTTTGAGGTTGGCTTCGTCCCAAACGAGGCCGGCCGCGCCGGCGTCCTTCATGGCCTGCGAATAGTTGAAGTTCTGGGCGGTGCCGGCGGTGCGGCCGACGATACCGAGGAGATGCGGGCCGACCTTGTCGCGGTCGCTTGCCGCCTCGTGACAGGCCATGCAGCGGTAGAACACTTTCTTGCCAAGTGCTGCATCGCCGTCGGCCAGCGCGGCGAGGATACCGGCCAAGTAAATGACAAGGCCTGATGAAATGGCTCGAAGCATGGCGGTTCCCGGCTGGCTCTGGCTGAGGGCAAAATAGGCTGCAGGCCTTAACAAACGCCGTATGCCGGTGGATAGCAGCCGGGCTCAATCCGTGCGCGGGATCGCCGCGACCGCCTGCTTGACCTGCTTTTCAATCGCCGCCGACGAATGATTGTCGCGCACGAAAGCGCGGCCGATCTCCGCCATCTCGGCGGCCGCTTGCGGGCGTGTCGCGAGATCGATGATTTTCAATGCCAACTTGCCGGCATCGTCGCTGGACAGGAAATGCCTGCCCGCCTGCAGGCCAAGCCCTTCGACGGCCTTTTCGGTGGCGGCGACGACAAGGCCCGCCGCCATCGCCTCCAGCACCTTGATGCGGGTTCCGCCGCCGAAGCGCAGCGGGATCGGCGCATAGCCGGCACGCCCAAGCAATTCCGGCAGATGCGGTGGGTTCTCGATCAACCGCAGACCATGCCTGGTGCATAGACCGCGCACGACATCGCGCGGGTTTCTGCCGGCGACGGTGATCGACCAGGGCCGGCCGGAGGCGGCGAGGCGCGGCGCCATCGCGCGGCCGATCTGCTTGACGGCGTCGATGTTTGGGAAGTAGCCGAGATGCCCGATGAAGCACAGGCTGAGCTCACTGAAGCGCTCGGCAGCAATCGGCAGGGAAAGCACGCTCTCGTCTGGAATGGGGTTGGCGACGAACCTGACGTCGTTGACGGGGCCGAGAGCGGACAGAAGCGCTTCGTCGGCCCGCGAACAAACCCAGACCTGGTCGGCCAGGGCAGCCGCACACCTGTCGGCTTCGCGCGCCTCTGCCTTCCTTCGCCTGTTTTGGCGCCAGTCTCGAATTTGCTGCCACAGCGTCAGGCCGGCGATCCGGTCGGACACCGTCCGGGAATCAATGTTGTGCTGGTCAAGGACGGTGCGCGCGCGATGCTTCGGCGCCAGCGTCAGCAGCTGCGAAAGCACGATCTCCTCGATCACCACGAGATCGGGCGCGAATTCCCTCCAGATGGCGTCGGCTTCGGCCAGCTCGTCGTCCGGCATCATATGCACGGTCGGGTGCGGGCTGCGCCTGCCCCAAGGCGCCCTGCCGCGCGCTGCCTCGATGATCCGGTGACGGATGTTCGGCGGTGTGGAGGGTGCCGGGGCGCCGCCAGTCAGGCTTACCGTCAGGACCTCGCCCATCGATGCCAGGGCGCGTGCATTGGCGGCGTTCCGGATCTCTCCGCCGGAGACCGGCGGAAACGGGCAATCGACTGTGAACTGCAGAATTTTCATGTTGTCCCGGCCGTTCAGCCTCTGGTGAAGCCAATGAAATCGTCGGGCGCGGCGCGGCCCATTTCCTCTTCCCAGTGGCGGCGGCAGAGCGAGATATAGACGTCCTTGCCGATCGCCACCTGTTCGCCTTGTCTGGCCACCTTGCCGTCAGAGCCGAGACGCACGACCATCGTCGCCTTGCGGCCGCAGCGGCAGATGGTGCGCACTTCGCGCAGATCGTCTGCGATGGCCAGAAGCGCTCGCGAACCGGAAAACAGATTGCCCCGGAAATCGGTGCGCAGGCCGTAGCACATCACCGGGATGTTCAGCCGGTCGGAGATACGGGCGAGCTGCCAGACCTGCTCTTCCTCGAGAAATTGCGCCTCGTCGACAAAGATGCAATGCACCGTCGTATGTTCGTGATGCTCGGCGACGCGAGCGTAGAGATCGTCGCCGTCGCGGAACATCTCGGCCTCCGTCTCCAGGCCGATGCGCGACGAGATCAGCCCGGTGTCGCCCTTTCTGTAGTGGCCGGCGACGAACAGCATCGTCGTCATACCGCGTTCGCGATAATTGTAGGACGCCTGCAGCAGCATTGTCGTTTTGCCGGCATTCATCGTCGCATAGTGGAAGTAGAGCTTGGCCATGCCGTCCTTTTAAGCCGAGTTGGCGCGGCGCGGGGAGAGGGCACCGCTGCATTTGATGGGAAAAGCCGTCTGCAATCGAAAAAGCGGCGGGCGTGTCGCTGTTTGGCCAGTCCGCGCCGTTGATCGTGATTGTCTTAGCGCTTGAAACCACACCAGAATGGTGTTTGGCTGACGAAACAAGGCGGGCAGAGAAACCGTAACTACGCTTCGCCAAAGAATCACAATGGGAGACTGCCAATGTCGCGTATGAACACCTTCGTCGCCGGCCTCGGCCTGGCGACTTTTCTGTCCACGAGCGCTGCACTTGCCGGCGATCCGGAGAGCTGCAAGGCGGTGCGCCTTTCCGATGTCGGCTGGACCGACATCCAGGCAACCACCGGCGTCGCTTCGGTGCTGCTCACCGCGCTCGGCTACGAGCCGCAGACGATCCAGCTATCGGTACCGGTGACCATGGCGTCGCTGAAAAACAAGGATCTCGACGTCTTCCTCGGCAACTGGATGCCGTCGATGACCAACGACATCAAGGACTACACCGCCGATGGTTCGGTCGAGACGATCGGCACCAACCTGACCGGCGCCGGCTACGGCATCGTCGTACCGACCTATGTCGCGGAGGCCGGCGTCAAGTCGCTGACCGACATCGGCAAGTTCAAGGACAAGTTCAACGGCAAGATTTACGGCATCGAGGCGGGCAATGACGGCAACCGCATCATCCTCGACATGATCAAGAACCCGAAGGACAATCTCGAAGGCTTCGAGCTGGTCGAGTCCTCGGAAGCCGGCATGCTGACGCAGGCCGAGCAGTCGATCAAGAACAATGAGTGGATCGCGTTCCTCGGCTGGACGCCGCATCCGGTGATGGGCGCCATGAAGCTCACCTATCTCGACGGCATGGGCGACAGCGGCTTCGGCGCCGCCACCGTCTACACCAATGTGCGCAAGGGCTACACCACCGAATGCCCGAATGCCGGCAAGTTCATCGCCAACCTGAAGTTCAACCTGGACATGGAAGGCGAGATGATGGACGCGATCCTGAAGGGCGGCGACGCCAACACGGTCGCAGCCGACTGGCTGAAGAAGCACCCTGACGCGGTTGCGCCGTGGATTGCCGGCGTCACCACCTTCGATGGCGGCGATGCGGCAGCGGCGGTCAAGACCGCGCTCGGAAGCTGAGCCGACTAATTCGGCCAAGCCGAACCAGGAAGGGCAGCCAATCTAGAAAAGGCTGCCCTTTTTCATATCCTGTGAGAAGATGACCTAATGAGAGCGGAGGCCGGAAGCAGGCGGTCTCTCGCATGAGAGGGGCGATATGGATCCGATTTCGAAATTCATGGTCGATCACAAGATACCGATCGGCGCCTGGGGAAAGGCGTTCTTCGGTTTCCTCACCGACAATTTCGACACCGTGTTCAGGGCCTTCTCGAATGGCCTCAATTTCCTGCTCGACGGGCTGGTTGGCATCCTTTTGATGGTGCCGCCGGTGCTGCTGGCGCTGATCATCGCCATCATCGCCTGGCTGCTGCAGCGCTCGCGCCCGCTGGCCATAGGCGTCTTTCTCGGCCTGATCTTCATCATCAACCAGAACCTCTGGAAGCAGACGGTGCAGACGCTGGTGCTGGTCGTGGCCGCCGCCGCCATGGCGATGGCCATCGGCGTGCCGCTCGGCATCTGGGCCGCGCACAAGCCGAAGGTCTACCGCATCATGCTGCCGGTGCTCGACCTGATGCAAACGCTGCCGACCTTCGTCTACCTGATCCCGGTTCTGACCCTGTTCGGTCTCGGCAACGCGCCCGGCCTCATCGTCACCATCATCTTTGTCATCCCGACCGCGGTCCGGCTCACCCATCTCGGCGTCGTCTCGGTGCCGAAGTCGATCATCGAGGCCGGCGAGGCGTTCGGCGCCACCAAGCAGCAGCTGCTGTGGAAGGTCGAGCTGCCCTCGGCCTTGCCGACCATCATGGCCGGGCTGACGCAATCGATCATGCTGTCGCTGTCGATGGTGGTGTTTGCAGCACTGATCGGCGCCGGCGGCCTCGGCACTGAAATCAACCGCGCGCTCGGCTCGCGCCGCATCGATCTCGGGCTCGAGGCGGGCCTGGCGATTGTCGTACTCGCCATCGTGCTCGACCGAATGACGCGTATCGGCGTTGGAGGCAAGAAATGACCGTCGCCGTCGATTTCAAAAATGTCGATATCGTCTTCGGGTCCGACCAGGCCGGTTCGCTAGCGCTGATCGATGGCGGCGCCACGCGCGCCGAAATCCTCGAAAAGACCGGCAATGTGCTGGGTTGCGCCGGCGCCAGCCTGACCGTGCATGAGGGCGAAATCTCGGTGCTGATGGGCCTGTCCGGCTCGGGCAAGTCGACGCTGCTGCGGGCGGTCAACCGGCTCAACGTGGTGTCGCGCGGCCAGGTGCTGGTCAAGGACGGCGACAATATCGTCGATGTCGTGACCTGCGATCAGGCGACGTTGCGGCGGCTGCGCCAGAAGCAGGTGGCGATGGTGTTCCAGCAGTTCGGCCTGCTGCCTTGGCGTACGGTGGAGGAGAATGTCGGCCTCGGCCTCGAACTCGCCGGCGTGCCGGAGCAAGAGCGCAAGGAGCGCGTGCAACGCCAGCTGAAACTGGTCAATCTCGACCAGTGGTCGAAGAAATACGCGCATGAGCTGTCCGGCGGCATGCAGCAGCGCGTCGGCCTGGCCCGTGCCTTCGCCACCGAGGCGCCGATCCTGCTGATGGACGAGCCGTTCTCGGCGCTCGATCCGCTGATCCGCACCAAGCTGCAGGACGAATTGCTGCAGCTGCAGGCGGAGCTGAAGAAGACCATCATCTTCGTCAGCCATGATCTGGAAGAGGCGCTGAAGATCGGCACCCATATCACCATCATGGAAGGCGGGCGCATCGTGCAGACCGGGGCGCCGGAAGACATCGTGCTCAAGCCCGCCAATGACTATGTCCGCGACTTCATCGCCAATGTGAATCCGTTGTCGGTGCTGACCGCCTGGAACGTCATGCGCGACAGCCGCGACCTCGAGCACGGCGATAATGGCTGGGTGTGGCTCGACCGGCGCAAGACGACGCGCTTCAAGATCGACGAGCACAGGCTGGTGGCGGCGGCGGAACGCGACGGCAAACCGGCGGTATGGGTTTCATGCGCCGATGTCGAGGCGCAGCCGGAGGAGACGGCGCAAGTGTTCTGGGCCAATCCCGGGACCTCGCTGAAGACGGTGATGCTGGCCATGCACCGCTCGCAGACGGCACCCGTGGCGCTGTTCGACGACCAGTCGCGCTTTGTCGGGGCGATCGGCATACGCGACGTGCTGAGCGCGGTGTTGCGGCGCTGATCATGATGAGATTTGGTTGAAATCTCATCATGATCTAACCCTTTGTTGGAGCATGATCTTTCCAAAAACCGGTACCCACTTTTTGGGATCATGCTCTAAGCCAGACCGATGCGCGTGGCGCCGAGCTTGAACAGGGCTGTGGCATCCCGGTCGAAGCGGAAGGTGTGGATGAAGTCGTCCGCACGGTAGTCCGGAAGCGTCTTGCGGATGGCGGCGGCGAAGTTTTTCGCCTCGTCCAGCCGCCCAGCCAACGCCAGGCAGTGAGCGGCGATCGACAGGATGATGACATGGGCGTTGGGGCGGGCAGCCGCTTTCAGCGCCCATTCGGCTGCCTCGTCGAACTGGCCGAGGCGGACATGCGCCATGGCGCGTGCGCCCAGCATGCCGAACAGCATCGGGTCGAACGGCGACAGATGGCGCGAATGATCCGACGATCCGATCGCCGCGTGCGGGTCGCCCGACTGAGAATGCACGAAGGACAGCGCATAGTGGCCAAGCGCGAAGTTCGGGCTGAGGTCGACGGCTCTTTGCAGTTCGAGCACGGACGCGTCACCCTCGCCGCGCAGCCACAGCGCCCGGCCCATCGCCCAGTGCGCGGCGGGATTATGATCGTCGACCAAAAGGCTCTGGCCGGCCGCCTCAAAGGCAAGCACGCTGTCCTGGTCGCGGTCGCCCCAGCGCTGGAAGGCGCTCTGCCAGTGGGTGAAGGAGAGGCCGGCATAGGCGCGGGTGAAGGTCGGATCTTGCCTGACAGCAATGTCGAAGAAATGCCGTGCGAGGTCGTTCTCGCTGCGAGTGAAGCGATACATGTGCCAGAGGCCGCGATGGTAGGCCTCCCAGGCGTTAAGTGAATTTGGCGCTTTCAGCATGGCGCGGTTGCGCTCGACGGTCTCGATCTCGGATGAGACCGAGGCCACGATGCTGTTGCCGATATCGTCAAGCACGGCGAAAAGATCGTCGGGCTTGCGCTCGAAGGTCTCGGCCCAGACGATCCTGGCTGTGCGGACCTCGACGAGCTCGACGGTGACGATCAGGCGGCCGGTCAGGCTGCGCACCGTGCCGGTGGCGACATAGTCGACATTCAGCCTTCGGCCGGCATCTTCCGGCGCGATGTCCTTTTCCGCCAGCGCAAAGACCGAGCCCCGGGCGATGACAAAGAAGTCCCTGAGCTTGGCGAGGCGGGTGATGATGTCGTGGGTCAAGCCATCGGCCAGCCCGCCACGAACGCCGCTAGCGGCGTCTTCGGCAAATGGCATCACGGCCAGCGAAGCCCTGTGCGGCGTCGCGGCTTCTGAACCGGCAAGCATGATTGACGCCTTGTTCGGCCCGGGCGGAGCTGCCGGTTGTGCCGGCAAAATCGCGCAGGGCCGTTCGCTGCGGATGGACAGCCACGCATTGCGCACCGGGCCGAAATCCAGTTCTTCCGACTGGAACAACTCCGCCGCAGCGGCAAGATGATCTTCGCAGGCGCCGAACTGGCCGCGCCGCGCCAGCCTCACCAGGAGTGCGACATGGGCGCTGCTGTCGAACGGGGTCAATTCCAGCCATTTTTCGAGATGAGCGGAGACGTCTTCGGAATCGGCCGGGAGCGTCTTGACCAGACATTCCAGTATAGCCGCGTGGCAGGAACCGAAACGGCGGCGCTGCGCGGTCAGCCAGCTGTTGAAGAGAGGGCAGCGGTCGATCTCCAGCCCTTCGAGGAAGTCGCCGACGAACAGGTCGGAGAGCAACTGCAGTCGCGTCGGCTCGAGCGTTTCGATGCCTGCGGCAGCCGCCGCCGCGACATCCAGAACGTCGACTGAGATGCCGTCGAGATCGAGCGCGATCGTATCGCCCGATGTTTCGATCCTGCGGCGGCCCGGTTCGTCGAGCGCGGCCCGCAGCTTGCTCAGGCACCAGCGCAGCTCACCCCTGGGATCATTTGGAACATCCCACAGCAACTCGCAGAGCTTGCCACGTCCGACCGGATGGGGCGCCAGCGCCAGATAGGCCAGCAGCGCGCGCAGCTTGCGCGATGCCGGCAAGACCACCGGGACGCCGTCGCGCGCAATTGTCGGCGGCCCAAACAGGCGCACGACAACACCTTGATGGCTGCTCGCCAGGCTCGATTCCACGCCAGATACCACGCCTGCTCCCACGCTGACCTGCCGGCCCCTGCTTTACCACCGAGCACGACAAAGTGCACCCGGCTGGCAAAATTTGTGCGCCGAATGTGGTGTTTACCACACTGCCGCACGTCAAGGACCTGTAGTGCGGCAAGGTGTCGAAATCTCGCCGCTCAAACCGCCGGTGTGTAACCGGCCCGTGAGCAAGAACCAGGAGTCTACCATGTTGCATCAGCAGAAAATCAGAACCACGGCCGGCCGCGGCCGCCTGTTCGACAGCATTCTCGACACCATCGGCGACACGCCGGTCATCCGCGTCAATAATCTCGGACCGGCGCACGCCACCATCTACGTCAAGGCCGAGTTCTTCAATCCGGCTGCGTCGGTGAAGGACCGGCTGGCGCTCAACATCATCGAGGAAGGTGAACGCACCGGCGCGCTCAAGCCGGGACAGACCATCGTCGAGGCGACCAGCGGCAACACGGGCATCGGTCTTGCCATGGTCTGTGCGCAGAAGGGCTACAAGCTGGTGGTGACGATGGCCGACAGTTTCTCGGTCGAGCGCCGCAAGCTGATGCGGATGCTGGGCGCCAAGGTGGTGCTGACGCCGCGCGCCGAGAAAGGCTTCGGCATGTACAAGAAGGCGGTGGAACTGGCCGAAGCCAATGGCTGGTTCCTGGCCCGCCAGTTCGAGACCGAGGCCAACGCCGACATCCATGAAGCAACCACGGGACGCGAGATCGTCAACGATTTCGCCGGCTCGCGGCTCGACTATTTCGTCACTGGCTACGGCACCGGCGGCACCGTCGCCGGCGTGGCGCGGGTGCTGCGCCGCGAGCGGCCTGAGACTCGGATCGTGCTCACCGAACCGGTTAATGCGCAGCTTGTCGGCAGCGGCAAGCCGCAGATGCGTGGCGCCGGCGGAGCGCCGGCCGCCAGCCATCCGGCTTTCGAACCGCACCCGATCCAGGGCTGGACGCCGGATTTCATCCCGCACGTCCTGCAGGAGGCCATCGATGGCAACTTCTATGACGAGGTGATGCCGATCGCCGGGCCGGAGGGCATGAAATGGGCCAAGGCGCTGGCGCAGCAGGAAGGCATCTTCACCGGCATTTCCGGCGGTTCGGCTTTTGCCGTGGCGCGCCAGATCGCCGGCACGGCACCGGCCGGATCGGTGATCCTGTGCATGCTTCCCGATACCGGTGAACGCTACATGACCACGCCTTTGTTCGACGGCATCGAGGCCGAGATGAATGCGGAAGAGCTTGCTCTCTCGCGCTCGACGCCCGGTTGCCAGTTCCCGGCATGATGACGCGGGAGCAAATTGCATGGACGCGATGCCTGGACACTCGGCTACCAGTACCGAGGAAACGCTTGACCCCTCGGACTGGGCCGATGTGCAAAGCCTGTCGCATCGGATCGTTGACGATGCCGTCGCTTACCTGCGCGATGTCAGGCAACGGCCGGTGTGGCAGGAGATGCCTGGAGATGTGAGGGATTTCTTCACCGCCTCTCTGCCGCAATCGCCGACCCCGCTTGCCGACATCTATGGCGATGTCGTGGACAAGGTGATGCCCTATCCGATGGGCAACATCCATCCGCGCTTCTGGTCCTGGTATATGGGGTCGAGCAATTTTACCGGCGCGATCGGCGATTTCCTGGCGGCAATCCAGGGCTCCAATCTCGGCGGCGGCAACCATGCCGCCGCCCTGATGGACGGCCAGGTGGTCGACTGGTGCAAGCAGATGACCGGCATGCCGGCTTCGGCCAGCGGCACGCTGGTCAGCGGCGGTTCGATGGCCAACATCATCGGGCTGACCGTGGCGCGCAACACCAAGGCCGGCATCGACGTGCGCGAGCACGGCGTTGCCGCCATCGAAAAGCCGTTGCGTTTCTATGGCTCGGACCAGGTCCATTCCTGTCACCGCAAGGGGATGGAAGCGCTCGGCCTCGGCAACAAGGCGCTGCGGCGCATTGCCAGCGACGCCGGACTTCGCATCGACATCGAAGCTTTGCGGGCGGCGATATCGGAAGATCGCGCGGCCGGGTTCAAGCCGGCCTGCATCATCGGCAATGCCGGCACTGTCAACACCGGCGCCATCGACGATCTGCAGGCGCTGGCCAAGCTGACGCATGAGGAGGATCTCTGGTTCCATGTCGACGGCTGCATCGGCGCGCTGATCGCGATCGCGCCCGAGAATGCGCATCGCGTCGCCGGCATCGAATGGGCCGATTCCATCGCGCTCGATCCGCACAAATGGCTGCATGCGCCGTTCGAGGCAGGCTGCGCGTTGGTCAGGGATGCCTCGGCGCATCGCAAGACCTTCGCGGTGACGCCGGAATATCTGGAATCGACACCGCGCGGCCTCGCCTCCGGCCAATGGCTGCACGACTATGGCCTGCAGACGACACGTGGCTTCAAGGCACTCAAAGTGTGGATGGCGTTGCGAGAACACGGTGTCGAAAAATTCGGCCGCCTGATCGACCAGAACATTGCGCAGGGGCAGTATCTCTCAGGGCTGATCGCGGCCGAGTCAGCGCTCGAACTGACGGCGCCGACCAGCATCAACATCGTCTGCTTCCGCTATCGCGCGGATGGTCTCGATGGCGAGCGCGCGAAAGCGCTCAACACCGAGATCATGCTGAGGCTGCAGGAAGACGGAACCGCCGCCATTTCCGATACCACGGTGCAAGGCCGGCATTGCCTCAGGGTGGCGATCAACAACCACCGGACCCGGCGCGAGGATCTCGACCTTCTCGTCGCCGAAACGGTCCGCCTGGGCAACGAGATCGCTTCTGCCTGACCGGCCATGGGGTAGTTCTCAGCCGCTGGCGGCCTCCTTTAAATCGCTCTCCGTAGCGGGAAACGTCACGCCGGGAAGGTAAAATGTGATCGGCCGGATTTCGTAGACTGCCGAGGGATTCACGCGGCGCAAGTCGCGCGCAGCCGCAATCGCCGCCTCCTGCGTGGCGCAGTCGAGGACATAAAGACCCAGCAATTGTTCCTTGGTCTCGGCAAACGGCCCGTCGATGACGATGCCGTCTCCCGGACCACGCAGCGTGACGGCGTCGGCGGTCGCGCCCAGTCTTGCCGCCGGCCCGAGCTTGCCTTCGCGGGTCAATCTGGCATTGACCTCGAGCAGGTCGTGCATCAGCGCCGCATCCTGCTGCGGCGTCAGGGACTGGATGGTCTGTTCGACGTGATAGGCCAGGATGGCGTAAAACATGCGGCGATCTCCTCCTGTTCGAGCGGCCGCACTATTGCAAGGGCGGGTTGGTTGATCCACCCCCGGTGCCAGCGAGACGCTAGTCTGCTGCCTTATGCCGCCAGCGGCAGGCTGAGCTCCGTCAGCAGGCCGCCGCGAGGATGGTTGGACAGGTTGACATCGCCGCCGGCGGCACGCGCAATGTTGCGGGCAATGGTCAGGCCTAGCCCGAGACCGCCGGTCTGGCGGTTGCGCGATTGCTCCAGCCGCACGAAGGAACCGAACACCTGGTCGAGCTGCGCCTGCGGTATGCCCGGCCCCTCGTCGCGGATAACCAGCGTGACCGTGCCGTCCGACTGCCGCAAGCTGACATGGGCTTTCTTGCCGTAGGTCACGGCATTCTGGACCAGATTGTTGACGCAGCGCTTGAGCGCCACCGGCCGCGCCATGCAGATCATGCCACGCGGCCTGGCGCCGTCATGGTCGAACGTGACGTCCTCGAAACTGTCGGCGATCGATTCCACCAGCGACCAGAAATCGATCCGCTCGCTCTTCTCCTCGGTGACTTCGAAGGTGGCGAAGTCGATGACGGAGCTGGCGATGCTCTCGATGTCGGCGAGGTCGTGGGCGAGCGCCTCGCGCGCCGTCGATCTGCGCAACAGTTCCAGGCGCAGCCGCATGCGGGTCAGCGGCGTGCGCAGATCGTGGGCGAGCGCGGCGGCCAGATGTTCGCGGTCCTCGACATAGTCGCGCAGCCGGACCTGCATGGCGTTGACGGCTTTGGCCGCGGCGCGGATTTCGCGGCTGCCGGTCTCGGCGATCGGCGGGCTCTTCAGATCCGTGCCGATCCGGTTGACCGCCGTTTCCATCATCCGATAGGGCGCCGTCAGCCGGCGCAGCGACCAGATCGACATGATCACCACCAGGGCCGCGATCAGCGAATAGAGCGGCAGGCTGTCGAAGCTCAATATCGGTCCGACCGGCGTGTTGGGCTCGGTGAAATTCAGCCATTGGCCGTCGGCGAAGCGGACAGATGCCGTCAGCTTGTCGCTCTGGGCGAAGCTGGCCGCCAGCGATAACAGGTCGCGCTCCACCGCGCCGACATCCTTGGTCACGGCCACACCGCCGGGCGCGTTGGCTGCCTGGGTTGCCGGATCGCGCCGGACGCGGGCGTCGGTGATGCCGAATTTCGACAGCCGCCCGACCAGGATGTCCTCGAGTTCGGCCAGTTCGTCGTCGCCGGCGATCGACGAGGTGACCGCGGGCGTGTCCGAAACGGTGAGCGCATAGGTGGCGTTGAACAGACCGGAGGCCGTCAGCTTGCGCTGCTCCGGCGTGTCGTCATGCATCAGCTGCACCAGCGAATAGGCGCGGTCGTTAAGCCGGTAGAGATCGACCTCGTCATTGGCGACGGCGCGATCGCGCGAGACGATATAGAGCGTAGCGACCTGGCTGATCAGCAGGCCGGCAATGACGATGAGCAAAACCCAGACCGGCAGGGTTTGCGGCAGGAAACGTCTCATTCGGAGGTGGTCTCGGGCAGAAACTGGTAGCCTCCGCTGCGCACGGTCAGGATCAGTTTCGGCGTCTTGGGGTCGTCTTCCATCTTGCGCCTGAGGCGGCTGACCAAGATGTCGATGCTGCGATCGAAGGAATAGTCGCTGTCGCCGCCGGAAAGCTCGATGAGCTGGTCACGGGTGAGCACTCGCTGCGCGCTTTTAACGAAGGTCTGCAACAGGTTGAACTCCGCCATCGTCAGCTCGACCCTGACGTCGCCCGGCGCCATCAGCCGGCGGCGCGAGCAGTCCATCGTCCAGCCGGCGAAATGATAGATCTGCTTGGTGGTGGCGCGCTTCGGCTCGGCAGCACCATTGCGCCTCAAAACGGCGCGGATACGGGCCAGCAGCTCGCGCGGATCGAAGGGTTTGGGCACATAATCGTCGGCGCCCATTTCCAGGCCGACGACGCGGTCGGTGGTCTCGGTCACCGCCGTCAGCATGATGATCGGCGTCGAGTAGCTGGCGCGCAGGTCGCGGCAGAGCTCCAGCCCGCTCTTTCCTGGCAGCATCACATCAAGCACGATCAGGTCTACCTGCGTGCGGCGCAGTATGTCTTCCATCTCGACGCCGTCGGCGGCAACCGTGGTGCGCAGGCCGCGCTTCTGGAAGAATTCCTGAAGCAGGTCGCGAATGCCCTTGTCGTCGTCGACGATCAGTATGTGCGCATCGGATTTCACGGCGATCCTGTCATTGCTGGCGGCCGGTCGGCGGCTGCCTTCTGAGTCTGCTTCTGTGGCGTCACCCACACGATAGAATTCTGGCCACATGTTGGCCAGCGGCGATGATCGCCCGCAAAGCCGATTTGCCAGAAACAATTCAGAAACAAAATTCTATAGTCCGGAAAAACTCCCGAAAAAAATCAAGGGCATAAAGGGTGCCGTGGCGGTCAGGACATCGGCTGCGACGCGAAGTCTCCGGAGTAACGGACATCACCAATGCACAGGTTCACGATCAGCTTGATGGGTGCGCTGCTCAGCATTCCGCTCGTCACAGCCGCGGTCGGAGCCACAACCGCAAAGGTGACGCCGATCACAAGGAGCGAGCGCTGCATCGATCTCAATCGCCAGGTAGACGAAGCCCTTGAAACCCATGCCGCGGCAACGCAGGTCACCGCGGCGAAAGCACTGCAAAGAAAGGGAAACCGGTTCTGCGCCAACAAGAAACAGGCACAGGGTATCCGGATGCTCGCGAACGCTTTGAAGCTGCTTGGAGTGACACCGATCGACCCGGTTCAGTGACACTCGAAACTGACCCGCACAAAGAAGTAGATGAAGCCATGAAAAAGTCCATCCTCTCCGCCACCGGTCTCGCCGTCGCTCTCGCTTTCGCAATGCCGGCTCTGGGCAATGCCGCTGCCACCACGACCGCTGCTCCGGCTGCTTCCACGACCACCGCTCCGGCGACCACGACCGCCAAGCCCCCGGTGAAGAAGGTCGTCGCCAAGAAGCCCGTCAAGAAGCACAAGAAGGCGAAGAAGGTCGTCAAGACGGACGCCCCGAAGGCCTGATCCAGACAGCCAACAGGCTTGTCTGTAACAAGGCCGCTCCAGCACCCCCCCGGCTGGAGCGGCCTTGTCGTGTGAGTGCATGATTACCCGTTGATGGGTGCCGGCCACCCAGGACTTTAACCCGTTTGCAATGCCGGTCCGGTAGGATAGCCCGCATGAAGAAGCGGCTTTCATCCATTCTGCGCTCGATGGCCATCGGCGGCCTTGTGGCCTCGGCAATGGTCAGGGTGCTGATCCAGTTCACCGCCAGCCCGGTGCCCGATCCGGTGAGCGGGCGCACGGAGCCGTCGCTGTTTGCACCGGCAATCTCCAGCAGCTGGCAATACATCACACCATGGCAAAGCCTGCTGCTTACCGTGATCACCGGCGCGGCGCTGGCCTGCTTCTTCGGCTGGCTCGCGGTCGCCTGGGTCGAATACAAGGCGGCCGGATCAAGGCCGGATGCGGCATCCAGCGCACGGCAATTCCAGGCTCGTCGCGTCGCCGATCGCCAGAGCCGTTGAACCGCAGCGTACAGTTCCTAAATTTGTGAACGGCAGCACTTCCGGGAAGCCGGTTTGGCGCGCCGATCAAAATGGACGACGGCTTTCCCCCATGACAAAGTGAGAGCGACCCCTAGCGCGATACCGGTTCCCGATGCCTGAAATCAGTTCCAAACCCCGCACCAAGACGAAGCCGCGGACCGAGCGGCCGAAGCTCTATAAGGTCATCCTCATCAATGACGATTTTACGCCGCGCGAATTCGTGGTGACGGTGCTGAAGGGCGAGTTCAAGCTCAGCGAAGACCAGGCTAATCGGGTGATGATCACCGCGCACCGGCTCGGCGTTTGCGTCGTTGCCGTCTTCACCAGGGATGTCGCCGAGACCAAGGCGACACGGGCCATCTACGCGGCCAAGGCCAAGGGGTACCCGCTGCTGTTTACGACGGAGCCGGAGGAGTAGGTTGAGCGTCTTTCTCCCCGTATAGTGACGGAGAAGGGATCCTTACCTTCCCTCTCTGTACCACATCGCGCCCATGGCCAGCAGCAGCAGGCAAAGGCCGAGGAAGCCGCCGAACAGGGGTACGCGCGAGACGGCTTTGAGCACGCTGTCGTCGGTGCTGCGCAGGCCGATCCAGTCTGCGCCCGAGGCCGCACCGGAGGCGCGGACCGGGACGATGGAGGGCAGGGCGACGCTGCCGGTGAGCTGGCCAAGGGTGGAGGAGGCCGCCAGCCGGCGCACGCTGCCGCCGGTGGCCTCAGTCGGAGCCTTCAAGCGGTCCTCGGTAGAGACGACGTCGGAGAATTCCGGCGCGTTGACCGGGCCGACATGGGCGAGTGCGGTCAGGTCACCATTGCCGATCTGGTAGAGGCCGATCTCCTTGGTCTCGATGCTGCCCAGGAAAACGCCGGGTTCGGACTTCTCCAGCTTGACGATCAGCGCCTTGCCCGAAGGGGTGATCACCTGCGCCGGGCCGGGATCGTCGCTCATCGTCTGGCGGCGGATTTCCAGCATCATGCCGCGGCCGTCGGCGGTCAGCCGCTCTTCCTCGAGTTCAGGTTCCTTCATCAGCCAGTGGGCGATGCGGCGGTAAAGCTGGACATGCGGCCCGCCACCCTCGAAGCCGCGCGCCCATAGCCAGCCCTGATCGGACAGAAGCATGCCGACGCGGCCTTCGCCCTTATGATCGAGCAGAAGCAGCGGGCGGTTGTCGGCGCCCTTCATCACCACTTCGCCTTCGGGGTTCTGCACGCCGATGGTGCGGAACCAGCGGCTCCAGCGCGGCGGCTCGGTCGCCGAGCCGTCGAGGCCGCGCGTCACCGGATGACGCTGGCCGAGATCGGTGAGGCGCGGATAGAAGGCCTTGTCGATGACTTCGCCGGTCGGCATTGCCGGCAGCGACGACATTAGCGGGGTGCGGGCAATCGAGGAGTCGCCGGCATATTCCGGCCCGGCGGCGATCAGCAGCGCGCCGCCCTTTTCGACGTATTCGGAGATGTAGTCGTAATAGAGGATCGGCAGCACGTCGCGGTGCTGGTAGCGGTCGAATATGATGAGATCGAAATCCTTGATCTTCTCGACGAACAACTCGCGGGTCGGGAAGGCGATCAGCGACAGTTCGTTGATCGGCGTGCCGTCCTGCTTTTCCGGCGGCCGCAAAATGGTGAAATGGACGAGATCGACCGAGGCGTCGGATTTCAGCAGATTGCGCCACGTGCGCTCGCCGGCATGCGGTTCGCCGGAAACCAAAAGCACGCGCAAGTTCTCGCGGATGCCGTCGATCAGCGCGATGGCGCGGTTGTTGGCGTCGGTCAGTTCGCCCGGCTCGCGGTCGATGGAGAGTTCAACGATGTTCCGGCCGGCGCCGGGGATGGTCACCTGCAGCGGCATCGCCTGGCCGATGGTCGCCTCTTCGACCGCGACCTGCTCGCCATTGACCGAGACGCGGACATCGACCGGGCCGGTTTCGCCGTCGGTGGCGATGACGCGGTAGGTCATGTCGAGCGGCTTGCCGACGAGGCCGAAGCGCGGCGCGTTCTCGAAGCGGATGCGGCGGTCCTTCTCGTGCTCGTTGCCGGTGATCAGCGCGTGCAGCGGCGCATTGAAGTCGGGGGCGGCCGGTGCGTCATGCACCTCGCCATCGGTGATCATGATGGCGCCACCGATGCGCGAGGGCGGCACGTCGCGGAAGGCGCCTTCAAGCGCTGCAAAAAGCTTGGTCTCGGTGCGCTCGTCGGCGGCTTCCGACTTGCCGGCCTCGACGACGCGGACGTCGAACTGCTTGAAGCGGCCAAGGCGCTGCTGCAAACCGGCAAGCGCTTCGTCGGTCTGTTTGGTCCGGTCACCGATATCCTGGCTCTGGCTGCGGTCGACGATGACGGCAACGACGCTCTTCAGCGCCTCGCGCTCCTCATCGAGGAAGACCGGATTGAGGAGTGCTGCGCCCAGCGCAATCAGCGCCGCGAAGCGGAAGATCGCGCCGCGCTGGCGAAACCACAAGCCGACAGCCGCCAGCACCAGCAGCGGTGCGAGCACCAAAGCCAGCAAGGGCCAGGACAGCAGCGGTTCGAAGGAAATCGACCAGTTCATCGTTTACCCTCCCCCTTGTGGGGAGGGTCGATCCGCGTAGCGGAGCGGGGTGGGGGTAGGCGACAGAGCGCTAGCGCTGCACCCCCACCCCGGCTCACTGTCTTCGCTTCGCTGCGGCAGCGAGCCGACCCTCCCCACAAGGAGGAGGGTGAGGCTGCGCCGCCGGCGCCAGACAGGATCGAGACGAAATTAGCCAATACCGCCATTCTACTGCCCCAGCCGTTCGAGCAGGATCGGCACGTGCACCTGGTCGGATTTGTAGTTGCCGGTCAGCATGTACATCATGATGTTGACGCCGGCGCGCAGCGCATAGATGCGCTGCATCGGATCCGATGGCACGGTCGGCAAAAGCGGGTCACCATTCTCGTCGACGGCCCAGGCGCCGGCAAAATCATTGGCGGTGATCAGGATCGGCGAGACGCCGTCGCCGACGCGTACCGGCCGATTCTCGGCATTGCTGGCCTCCAGCGAGGCTTCCACCCAGAGCGGGCTGCCGGAGAAGCGGCCGGGAAATTCGGGCAGGATGAAGAAGGATTTGGTCAGCACATGGTCGGCGGGCACCGGCTCCAGCGGCGGCACGTTGAGATTGCCGAGAATGTCGCGCAACCGTTCCGTCGCCGGGCTCGCCGAATCCGCACCGATGCCGTTGGCGAACTGGTCGCGCGTGTCGAACAGCACCGTGCCGCCCTGCTGCATATAGGCGTCGATGCGGGCGATCGCGGCTTGGCTCGGCATCGGCGCGGAAGGATCGATCGGCCAGTAGATCAGCGGATAGAAGGAAAGCTCGTCCTTCGAGATATCGACGCCCGCCGGCGCGCCCGGCTCGAGCGCGGTCTTCTCGATCAGGAAGCGGGTCAGGCCTTCGAGCCCGGCGCGGCTGATCGAATCGTCACCGGGCACACCGGTCAGCACATAGGCGATGCGGGTCTTGGCAATATCCTCGATAGCCGCGGCATCGCCGGGCTTGGCATCGTCGGCGCGGGCGAGGTCGGCATGGCCAAACAGCATGCCGAGGCCAAGCAGCAGCGCAGCCGTCGTTGCTGCGGCCGATCGGGCGCGGCGCGGTCGGCGCGACATCAGCCCGCCCATCCAGAACACCGCCAGCGTGTCGAGCAGCATAAGCACAAGTGCCGCTGTGACCAGCGATCCCTTGAGGTCGCGCGATTCATCGAAAGCGTACTGGATATTGGTCACCGGCACTGTGAATTGCGGGCGCACCAGCGGCGCGAAGGCGGTGGCCGGGTCGAGCAGATTGTGGGCGAAAACGCCGGTTTCCGAGCCATAGAGGCCGGGCGGGTTCTCGAACGTCACCGGCAGCGAGCCGGCGCCGGGGACCAGCGGTCGTGCGTCCGGCGTCGGCGGCACCAAAGTGCCGTCGGCGGCTATCATGCGATAAGGCGCCAGCGACGTAGCAGCGGCTTCGGCGTTGGCGACCGCCGCACCCTGGTTGCGCGACAGCTGCACGATGCGCCGCAGCATCTCGACGAAGCTGCCGGAGATCGGCAGCGTCGACCATGTCGCTTCCGGGGTGATGTGGAACAGAACCAGCGTGCCCTTGCCCTTCTTCAACCCGGTCACCAGCGGGGTGCCATCGGCAAGGGTTGCCCAGGTGCGTTCGACGATGTCCGGGGTCGGTTCGGCCAACACCTGCCGGCTCACCGTGACCTCGGCCGGCGGTGCGAGGTCGGCGAACGGGCCGTTCTTCGGGAATTCGGTCACCGCTTGCGGCGTTGTCCATGACAGCGCGCCGCCAAGCGAGCGCTCGCCGGTGCGCAGCCTGACCGGCAACAGATCATCGTCATTGCCGGCGGCGGCCAGCCGCGAACCGGCAAAGCGCACCAGCGTGCCGCCATTGTCGACCCAGTCGACCAGCCGCTGATGGACCTGCGGCGGAATGGTACCGATATCGGCCATGACGATCATCGCCGGTTTCTGGTCGAGAAGCTGCGGGATGGCGTCGGCGAGATCGACGCTCGACGGTTCGACCAGATCGGCGAAAGGCTGCAGCGCGCGCCTGATGTAATAGAGCGGCGACAGAAGCGGCTGCGCCTGGTCGGCCTCGGCCTGCGATAAAAGTCCGACGCGGCGGCGCTTGGAGCTTTCGTCGAGCACGCGCACCGCACCTGCCTGGCGTTCGCCGTCGAGCGCGATCGAGGCGAAGTCGTTGCGCAGTTCGAACGGCACCGCCATCGTGCCGGTGGCGGTGGTCTCACCCGGCGCGAAGGTCAGCGTCGCGTCGGCGATGCGGCGGCCCTTGTCGTCGAAGGCGCCGGCTGTGACTTGTGCCGGCGCCGGATCGCCGGGCGCGCGAATGGCGGTCAGGGCGAAGCCGTCGACCTCGTTCTCGGCGCCGGTGAGCCCAGTCAGCGCCAGCCGGTCGGAATTGGCCCAGACGACACGGGCGGCATTTTTCGACAGCAGTGTGTTGAAGGCGGCCTCGTCGCCCTTTGCCGCAAGGCCGTCGGCGAGAACGGCAACGCTGGCGCCGGGCAAGGCTTCCAGCACGCCGGCGACGCGGACATAGACAGCGGGTCGGTCGGTCGGGATCGGCCTCGGCTTGGCGGCGCGCAGCCGGTCGAGGGCAGCCGCCGCATCGAAGGGGCCGATCTCGGCGTTCGGCTTTTCGGCCGTGAAGGCGATGACGACCGGTACGCCGTTCGAACCGGCATCGGCGATCAGCCGCTGGGCGGTGGCGACGCGCTTGCCCCAGTCGGCGGCACTCGCCCAGTCATTGTCGATGACGAGCGCCAGGGCGGCGCCCTCGGCCGGCAATTTTTCGCGCGGATTGAAAACGGGTTCGGCTAATGCCGCGACGACAAGGGCTGCCATCAACAGCCGCAGCAGCGTCAGCCACCACGGGCTCTGCTGCGGCGTTTCCTCGCGCTTCAGCACGCGAGCGAGGATCTTCAGCGGCGGAAACATTTCGGACTGCGGCTTGGGCGGTGTGAGCCTGAGCAGCCACCAGATCACCGGCAGCGCCAGCAGGCCCCACAACACCATGGGAGCGCCAAAGGAGAGCGGCAGCCAGCTCATGCGCCGGCCCTTCCCACGAATGCGCCATCGGCGGTCATCGCCATGTGGATGCGCACCAGCGCCTCGGAAGCGAGACGGTCGGTGTGGTTGACGGTATAGCTCCAGCCGAGGCGCTTGCACCAGCTGGCCAGCTCCTGGCGGCGGGCGGTGTAGAGCAGGCGATATTCGTCGCCGAGCATTTCGGCGCGGCCGGCGGTCAGCTTGTCGCCGGTCTCGGGATCGGTGAATTCGGTGCGGCCGGCATAGGGAAAGGTCTCCTCCGCCGGATCGGCAACCTCGATCAGATGCGCACGCACGCCATGCCGCGCCAGCACATCGAGCCATTCCATGGTCTCCTCGACCGGGTCGAGGAAATCGCTCACGACGACGATGTCGCAGAAGCGGCGGATGGCGGACAGGTCAGGCTTTGCTGGCAGGTCCGCGGCGTGCATCAATTGCGCTGCGATGCGCTCGGCGCCGTTGCGGGCGGTGAACGGATCTGTCAGGCCAGGCCATGCGATGCGCTCGCCGCTGCGAGATAGTAATTCGGCCATGGCCAGTGCCAGCACCAGCGCGCGCGATTCCTTGGAAACGCTGGCGCCAGTCGATTTGTAGAGCATGGAGGGCGAGGGGTCGGCCCAAAGCCACACCGTGTGGGCTGCTTCCCATTCGCGGTCGCGCACATAGGTGTGGTCGTCCCGGGCCGAACGGCGCCAGTCGATGCGCGAGGAATCGCCTTCGACATAGGGGCGGAACTGCCAGAAATTCTCGCCGATGCCGCGCTTGCGGCGGCCATGCCAGCCGGCAATTACCGTATTGACGATACGGCGTGCCTCGACCAGCAGGTCCGGCACCAGCGAAGCCCGCAACCGGCCCCTGGCGAGCGCGTCGCGCGTCGCTGCCGGTGCCTGGACTTCGCCGATACGCGCCATCAGATTCCTTTGGCCAGTTTCGCTACCACGTCGCGCACGGTCGTGCCCTCGGCGCGGGCGGCAAAGGTCAGCGCCATGCGGTGCTGCAGCACCGGTTCGGCCAGCGCGCGGATGTCGTCCACCGACGGCGCCAGCCGCCCGTCATAAAGCGCGCGCGCACGGGCGCACAGCGTCAGCGCCTGGCTGGCGCGCGGGCCGGGACCCCAGGCGACATGCTTGTCGGTCTCGGCATTGCCCTGGCCGGGACGCGCCGAACGCACCAGTTTGAGGATGGCGTCGACGACGGTTTCGGGCACCGGCATACGGCGGATCAGCGTCTGGATTTCCCTCAGCCGCGCCGGCTGCAGCACGTTTTGCGCCTTGGCGTCCTCGATGCCGGTGGTTTCGAGCAGGATGCGCCGCTCGGCCTCGATTTCGGGATAAAGGATGTCGACCTGCATCAGGAAGCGGTCGAGCTGCGCTTCGGGCAGGGGATAGGTGCCTTCCTGCTCCAGCGGGTTTTGCGTCGCCAGTACATGGAAGGGCGCGGGCAGGTCGTGGCGAATGCCGGCGATGGTGACGTGATATTCCTGCATCGCCTGCAGCAGCGCCGACTGGGTGCGCGGCGAGGCGCGGTTGATCTCGTCGGCCATCAGCAATTGCGCGAAGATCGGGCCGGAGATGAAGCGGAAGGAGCGCTTGCCGGCCTCGTCCTGTTCCATCACCTCTGAGCCGAGAATGTCCGACGGCATCAGGTCGGGTGTGAACTGGATGCGGCGCGAATCGAGGCCGAGCACGACACCGAGCGTTTCGACCAGCTTGGTCTTGGCAAGGCCGGGCACGCCGACCAGCAGCGCATGGCCGCCGGCAAGCAGCGCCACCAGCGTGCGCTCGACCACCACTTCCTGGCCGAAAATGACGCGGCCGACGCCGTCGCGCACCCTGGAAATATCGGCCAGCGCCGTCTCGGCCTGGGCGATCATGTCCTTTTCGCTGATTGGGCTTTCCTTTACCATTACGCTCATGCCGCATCGATCCTTGTGCTGGAAGTACCGGCTTGCACTGTAGTGCCTTAGAATGCCGCGATTCGGCTTCGCCTGGCGCCTACGAATGAATTTAAATCACAGACTTAGGCTGACAAGCGGAACAACAGTGACTATTTCGTGACCATGACGGAACGCTCCGAACATCGCGAACACAGCCTTGCTGCCGCAACCGAGGCGCGCGGTCTCGAAGCGTTGATCTCGCGTGCGGCTCGCGCCGGCAAGGGCGCGGCGCCGGTGGAGCGCTGGAATCCCGACTTCTGCGGCGATCTCGACATGGAGATCAAACAGGACGGAACGTGGTTCTATCTCGGTACGCCGATCGGCCGCATGCCGCTGGTGCAGCTGTTTTCCAGCGTGCTGCGCAAGGACGAGGATGGCAGGACCTATCTGGTGACGCCGGTCGAACGGGTCGGCATCCGCGTCGTGGACGCGCCTTTCATCGCGGTTGAAATGGATGTTTCCGGCGCCGGCGCCGAGCAGACCATCACTTTCCGCACCAATGTCGGCGATGTCGTCGAGGCCGGGCCTGGCCATCCGCTGCGCTTCGTCGACGAGAACGAGACCGGCGGCCTGAAACCCTATGTGCTGGTGCGCGGGAGGCTGGAAGCGCTGGTGGCGCGGCCGGTGATGTACGAACTGGTCGAGCATGGCGAGGAGATCGATATCGGCGGCAAGACGATGTTTGCCGTGCGCTCGAAAGGCGAAATCTATCCGATCATGCCGGCGGAAAAACTGAAGCGGCTGAGCGCATGATGGATCAGGTGAGGCCGCCGCCGTTTTCCACAGCGGATTTTCGCGCGCGGGTTGCGGCGCAAGCTGAAGCCCATGCCGGCGACGATTATGGCGATCATCGCTTCAACCCCGGCCATCCACGGTTGACGCAGCTCAAAGCGCTGCGCGACGCCGCGGTGCTGATCCCGGTCGTCGATCATGGACGCGACGCGACCGTGCTTTTGACGAAGCGGGCGGAAAAACTGCGCAGCCATTCCGGGCAGGTGGCTTTTCCCGGCGGCACCATTGATCCCACCGATGCGACCCCGGAAGCAGCGGCCTTGCGCGAAACCTTCGAGGAGATCGGGCTCGGCCAGGACCGCATCGAGATCATCGGCCGCATGCCCGATTATGTCGCCGGCAGCGGCTATCGCATCGCGCCGGTGCTGGCGATCGTCGAGCCCGGTTTTACGCTGTCGCTCAATTCCGACGAGGTCGACGCCGCCTTCGAAGTGCCGCTTTCGTTCCTGATGGATCCGGCCAACCACACCAGGGACAGCCGCATGTGGAACGACCTGGAATGGTTCTTCTACGATATGCCCTATGGCGGCCAGCGCATCTGGGGCGTCACCGCCGGCATCATCCGCACGCTCTATGAAAGGCTCTATGCTTGAGTGATCCGATATCGCTGGCGGGCAGAGCCGACTGGCTGGGTGAAAAGCATCTGCAGCGGCTGCTTGCCGTGCTGGCGCAGGGCGGCGAGGAAGCCCGCATCGCGGGCGGCGCGGTGCGCAATGCGCTGATTGGGCAGCTGGTCGCCGATATCGACCTTGCTACCACTTGCCTGCCCGAGGAAACCGTTCGCCGCGCCGAGGCGGCGGGCTTCAAGGCGGTGCCGACCGGCATCGAGCACGGCACGATCACGGTGATTGCCGGCGGCGCGCCCTATGAGGTCACCACGCTGCGCGCCGACATCGAGACCGATGGCCGCCGCGCCAAAGTGTCGTTCGGCCGCGACTGGAAGGCCGACGCCGAACGGCGCGATTTCACCATCAACGCGCTCTATGCGGAGGCTGACGGGACGGTCGTGGACCTGGTCGGCGGCGTCGGCGATATCGAGGCACGAAGGCTGCGCTTCATTGGCGATGCCGAGCAGCGGATCCGCGAAGACTATCTGCGCATCCTGCGTTTCTTCCGCTTTTTCGCCTGGTATGGCGAGGGTCGGCCCGATGCCGAGGGATTGAAGGCCTGCGCCCGGCTCAAGGACGGTCTCGCCCATCTCTCGGCCGAACGCATCTGGTCCGAGCTGAAGAAGTTGTTATCGGCCCCAGATCCGTCGCGCGCCTTGCTGTGGATGCGCCAGGCCGGCGTGCTCACCAGCGCCCTGCCGGAAAGCGAGAAATGGGGCATCGATGCCATTCATGGGCTGACCAAGACAGAGAAGGATCTGGGCTGGGCGCCGGACCCGCTGCTCAGGCTGGAGGCGATCGTGCCGCCCGATGCGGCGCGGATGAAGACAGTGGCCGAGCGGCTGAAACTTTCGACCACTGAGGCGGAGCGCCTGCGCCACTGGGCGCTGACGGCTGCCGTCGAGCCCAAGACAAGCGAAGCGGAACTGGCCAAGAAACTCTATTCCGGCGAGCGCCAGGGTTTTCTCGATCGCCTGCGGCTGTCGCTGGCGTCGGCGCGAGCGCGGGCTCTCGAGGACAATGACGCGCTGGTTCAGGCCGGCGGGTTTTCGCGCCTGCTCGCTTTTGCGCTGAAATGGGAAAAACCGGTGTTCCCAGTCAAGGGCGGCGATCTGACGGCGCTTGGCGCGTCGCCGGGGCCAATACTCGGTGCGATCCTGAAAAACCTGGAAAAGGAATGGATCGGGTCCGGCTTTGCGCTCGATCGCGACGCGCTGCTGGAGCGCGCCGCGGAAGCCTTGAAGGCCAGATAGGACTGCTCAGGCCGCGTCGCGAACTTTCTCGATGCGCGAGCGGATCGCCTCGATCATCGTCTCGCGAATGACCGTTTCGCCATGTGTCTCGCGCATATGGTCCACGGCGCGGCGCATGACCTCGGCTTCCTCACCGGCACGCGTGTGCCACTCACAGCCGGGAACCAGCGAGCCGCAATGGAATTCCTTCATGGGATTTTCTCCTTTCCTCCTTGGAGCCTGTGTCTCTCATGGGCACACGAAGCTCCGCCATCTCTGTTCCGCGCCCCGTCACAGCAGTCGGTTTCGGGGGCACGCACGGGGGAGCTAGCATAACACGGTTCGACCATTTTGGTTGCCGTGGGTGCGAAAAAGGCGGAGCAGCGCTGCTCCGCCCCTCTTGCCGGGCTAAGCCAAGGCGAGAACGTTCGGTCTTGTCCCGGTCACTTCTCGATCTTGACGGACTCGGCAACCTTGTTCTTGCCGCTCATGTCCCAGGAAACGCGGACCTTTTCGCCGGCCTTCAAGCCTGGATCCTTGAAGGTCTGGGGCAGCGTGAAGGTGGATCCATCGTCCAGAACAAGGCTCATGGCCGTGCCATCATAGGTCTTGACCGTACCGGTGGTGTGCTTGACCGCGGCAAAGGCGACCGAACCGGAAGCGAGAAGGGCAGCGGCGGCTGCCGAAACAATGAGCTTTCGCATGTAATACTCCTGGAAATGCGGGCATCCGTTTGGAAAATGCTCCGCCTTGTTCAGGGCCGTCCGGTAGCGTCGTGTCGCGGTTCGGGACTGAACCGCCGGCGCTTCCCGGCCCGAAACGACAAATAGTCTTTTTATTTCAATTGCCTATTAGACGAAAAAGATAATGGCGATGCCACATTGGCTGCCCAGATTCGGCGAATGGGACGTCAATGCGGCTCACGTTGCGCTCACCGATAGTTTACGGCCACCTGACCTCCGGCGGCAGGCTGGACAGGATCGAGGCGACATTGCCCCCGGTCTTCAGGCCGAAAATGGTGCCGCGATCGTGAAGCAAGTTGAATTCTGCGTAACGGCCGCGGCGAATGAGCTGCTCGTCGCGGTCGTCGTCGGTCCAGTTCTCGTTGAAATGGGCGCGAACCAGGTGGCCGTAGACGACAAGGAAAGAACGCCCGACATCCTGGACGAAGTTCAAATCGGCATTCCAGCCGCCTTTCTCCTCCCCCGAATGCAGCCAGTCGAAAAAGATGCCGCCGACGCCGCGCGGCTCGTGGCGGTGCGGCAGATAGAAATACTCGTCGCACCAGGCCTTGAACTTCGGGTGGTCGGCGACACCGGCATTCTTCTCGCAGGCGAACTGCATGGCGCGGTGGAAGGCGATGGTATCGGGGTCGTCTTCGGTGCGATGGCGATCAAGCACCGGTGTCAGGTCAGCGCCGCCGCCAAACCAGTGGCGCGACGTCACGACCATGCGGGTGTTCATGTGCACGGCCGGCACGTTGGGGTTCCAGGGATGCGCAATCAGCGAAATGCCTGATGCCCAGAAGCTCGGGTCTTCCTCGGCGCCGGGCATCTGCTTCCTGAATTCGGGCGAGAATTCGCCATAGACGGTCGAAGTATGGACGCCGACCTTCTCGAAGACGCGGCCCCGCATCATAGACATGGTGCCGCCGCCGCCCTTTCCATTGTCGCGTTCCCACGGCGTCTTTTCGAAGCGGCCGGGCGACCATTCGGCCAGTGGTCCCTGCAGTTCCTGTTCGATCTGCTCGAAGGTTGTGCAAACGCGCTCACGCAGCGTCTCGAACCAGAGCCTGGCCTTCATCTTCTTCTGTTCGATGTCGGCTGGCAGGCCTGCCGGTATTTCTGGTCGTTCCAAAATGCTGTCTCCGGTCGCAGCCGACAAAGGACCTAGTGGAGTGAATTTGACATTTGCAGACAGCGTGGCGCAGGGCACGACGCAAATGTCAAATTCGAAAACTCTGCTAGAAACATAAACTTGCTAGTGGTCCTTGTGATTCCAACATTCGCAACGGCGCCTGGGGATTAGGGAGGCGAATGTTGGAATCGGACCACTAGCCTTTTCCGGGCGCGATCCCTAATCTCTTAGGGGCAAGGGTCAAGTGTCATCTGGTTCGGCCCAGGAGTTCTTTCATGCGCACGCCGGCAAGACCGCCGCTGCATGGCCTGAAGAAAAGGCTCGATCGTTCACGCGCCGAGCGCGAGCGCATGCCGCGTGACGGGTTTTTGCGGGAGACCTTTGTCTTGCCGCGCCCCGATGCGCGGCTCAAAGCCAAGGAATGGTTCGAACGCTTTCCCAAGCAGGCCTACTGGACCGAGATCGAAAGCTGGTTCGAACGGCCGGGCGATGTCATAGAATTCACCATACGGCGGCTGCCGGCGGCGGATTAGGATCCCACCAGCAGTCGCCTTGCGCCCGGCCCTTGCGCACTCAAGCGATCTTCCCTGTTTCGCAGCGGGCATTTGTCGATCGACATGCAGCCGCAGCCGATGCAGTCGGTCAGGCCGTCGCGCAGCTTCTTTAGCTGAGTGATCTTGCGATCGAGGTCGTCGCGCCAGCCGGTCGACAACAGGTTCCAGTCCTCGCGCGTCGGGGTGCGGCCTTCTGGGAGCGATTCAAGTGCGGCGCCGATCTCGGCCAGCGAAATGCCGACCTCCTGGGCGATCCGGATGATCGCCACCCGCCGCAGCACGTCGCGGCCATAGCGCCGCTGGTTGCCCGACGTGCGGTGGCTGCGGATCAGCCCGCGCGCCTCGTAGAAATGCAGCGCCGACACCGCCACGCCGCTGCGCATCGCCACCTGGCCGACCGTCAATTCCTTTACCGGAGCCATCTCGATTTTCCGCTTGACCTCAACTTAAGTTGAGCTTGTAGCCAGGAAACGTCGATAGGCCAACTGAGGAGAAGGCGATGTGCGCCTGGGTGAGAATGATGCAAGACGCAACGGCCGTTGGCGATGACGACAACGCGCTGAAGGTCTAGCCGAGCTGCCGGATGGCTTCACCGGCGACCATGGCGACGGACAGCGCGACGTTGATGCTGCGCGTGCCCGGCTGCATCGGGATCGTCAGCCGCTCATCCGCCGCCTGATGGACAGGATCCGGCACCCCAGCGGATTCGCGGCCGAACAGCAGGATGTCGCCTTGGGCGAAGCTGAAGCCCGCATAGGGGGTCGCGGCTTTGGTGGTGAGCAGCACCAGCCGGCAGGCTTCGCCCTTGCGCCAATCCTCGAAGGCGTTCCAGTCGACATGGCGGGTCAGGGCAGCCATTTCGAGGTAGTCCATCCCGGCGCGCTTGAGCGCTTTGTCGGAGAGCGGAAACCCGGCTGGTTCGATGATGTCGACGCCAAGGCCGAGGCAGGCGGCGAAGCGCAGGATAGTTCCGGTGTTGCCGGAGATGTCAGGCTGGTAGAGGGCGATGCGGAGACGGTGGTTCATTTCCGCGTCTTTCTAATAAGTGGCAGATCGGCCACAGCGGGTGGCTGGTTTTGGAAATTGCTGGACCTGCGGGTGGCCATTTTCTGCGAAGTCGATTATACCGCACGCATTGTCAACCCGAACCGATGGAGGGGTATTTCATGATGACCATGCACATCCAGCGCCCCTCCCGTGGGCTTACCTGCCTGCTGGCGGTTTCGGTACGACGATTTACCTGATTTCTTGGATCTGATCGCACCGATTCCCGCCGAAGCCAATTTTCGGCTCTCGAAGGAATCCTGCGATGTTTTTCAACCGGTTAAAGGGGCCAAGCGCCCCAGCTGAGCATGTCGCGACCGAGGCCTATCCTCGTGTCTCGACGGATACAATCCGTGCCTCCGGCCGAACGCCGGCGCACGACATTGCTTCGCCTTTTTATGTCTATTTTCACACGGAGGACGGACCGATGTTCGATCCCTATAAGATACCGGGTTCAAGAAGCCTGCACGAACGCAAGACGGCGACCTGGGCGTTGCTGGTCGGCGAGACCTATTCGTCGGCGGTTCACGCCCAGACGCGCCGGCGTCCGCATCGCGGCATGTTGCCGGATGTCGATTTCTCGCGTGCGGTTCCCGACCACAGCCGGCCGTCGCTGGTGCGCCGGATCATCCGGCTGATCCGGCCGGGCGCGAAAAACCGGACTGGCGGCGGCGTGCCGTCAGCTCAGTCGAAGGCTTCTGTCGGTGAAAAGCCCGCAAGTCCCTATATTGCGCGAAGCAGGACCGATGGCCCGGGTGATTCCGGGCCGTCGGTCCCCGCCGACGTACGGTCTGGGGACGCGGAGCGCCCCGGGGATTTTTCCCGCGCCGCATGAGCGGACAAAAGTTTTGTGAGCATCACTATGTTTAGCTGGTTTGAAAGAAGGCTCGATCCGTTCCCCGCAGCGGAACCGGTCGAGCCGCCGAAGACGCTGGTTGCCTTCTGCGTGCATTATACCCGCGGCGCCTGGCCATACATCATCCTCGACGCGGTGCTGGTGACGGCGATTGCCATCGCGGAAGTGTGGATGTTCGGCTTCATGGGCCACATCGTCGACTGGCTGTCCGGGCAGAACCGCGAAACCTTCCTGCAGACCGAGAGCTGGAAGCTCGCCGGCATGGCCTTCGTCGTGCTGTTCGCGCTGCCAGGTACAGTATGGCTGCATTCTTTGCTCAACCAGCAGACGCTGATGGGCAACTACCCCATGCGCATCCGATGGCAGGTGCATCGTTATCTCTTGAAGCAGTCGATGAGCTTCTACCAGGACGAATTCGCCGGCCGCATCGCCACCAAGCTGATGCAGACGGCACTCGCCGTGCGCGAATGCGTCATCAAGGTGATCGAGGTGCTCAATTACGTAATCGTCTATTTCCTCGGCATGCTGTTCATCGTCGGCTCGGCCGACTTGCGGCTGGCGGCACCTCTCGGCGTTTGGCTGCTCGGCTATATCGGGTTGTTGCGCTATATCATCCCGAAGCTGGGCAAGGTCGGGGAGGCGCAGGCCAATGCGCGCTCGACTATGACCGGCCGCGTCGTTGACAGCTACACCAACATCCAGACGGTCAAGTTGTTTTCCCATGCACGGCGCGAAGCAACGTTCGCGAGAGAAGGCATGGCAGGCTTCCTCGACACGGTCTACCGGTCGATGCGGCTGGTGACGGTGCTTTACGGGCTGCTCTATATCCTCAACGCGCTGCTCCTGTTTTCGGTGACGGCGCTGGCGCTGTGGCTGTGGCTCGGCCAGGCGGTGACGATCGGCGCCGTCGCCGTGGTCATCGGCCTCGTGCTCCGTATGTGGGGCATGTCGCAGTGGATCATGTGGGAAATGTCGAGCCTATTCGAGAACATCGGCACGGTGCAAGACGGTATCGCCTCGATCTCGCTGCCGCGCCTGGTCGAAGACCGGCCGGGGGCGAAGGACATTGCCGTCACCAAGGGCGAGATCCGCTTCAACGACATTCGTTTCCACTATGGCAAGCAGAAGGGCGTCATCGAGAACCTGTCGCTGACGGTGAAGCCCGGCGAGAAAGTCGGCATTGTCGGGCGCTCGGGCGCGGGCAAGTCGACGCTGGTCAATCTCCTGTTGCGGTTCTACGACC
The DNA here is from genome assembly GCF_030323245.1 of Mesorhizobium sp. C372A. NCBI lineage: Bacteria > Pseudomonadati > Pseudomonadota > Alphaproteobacteria > Hyphomicrobiales > Phyllobacteriaceae > Mesorhizobium > Mesorhizobium sp. C372A. Next base: position 3,066,739 of record NZ_CP100475.1, read on the forward strand.
TCGAGGACGGCCGGATCCTGATCGACGGCCAGGAGATCGCTTCGGTGACGCAGGATTCGCTGCGCGCGCAGATCGGCATGGTGACGCAGGACACTTCGCTGCTGCATCGTTCCGTGCGCGACAACATTCTTTACGGGCGGCCCGATGCGACGGAGGAAATGCTTGTCGAGGCAGCCGGGCGGGCCGAGGCGCTGGAGTTTATCGGCAGGCTTTCGGATCACACCGGACGTAAAGGGCTCGACGCTCATGTCGGCGACCGCGGCGTCAAATTGTCCGGCGGCCAGCGGCAACGCATCGCCATTGCTCGCGTTATGTTGAAGGACGCACCGATACTTATCCTTGACGAAGCGACGTCGGCGCTGGATTCCGAAGCCGAGGCCGCCATCCAGGAGAATCTCTACAAGCTCATGCAAGGCAAGACCGTCATCGCCATTGCGCACCGGCTGTCGACCATCGCGGCGATGGACAGGCTCGTCGTCCTCGACAAGGGCCGTGTCATCGAGGAGGGGTCGCACGAGGAACTCGTCGCCAGCGGCGGGCTCTACGCGCAGCTCTGGCAGCGCCAGTCGGGCGGGTTCCTGCTCGATGACGGTCCGGTCGATGCCGCCAATGACGCTGTTGCCAACGACATCGGCGTGAAGGGTGAAGCCGCAGAGTGATGACGTCAGCATGATGACAGCCGTCTATCGCTGGTTCGAGGACTGGGTCTATCCGTTCAGGGAGCCGGCGGACCTTCGGCCACCGTCAAGCGTCGGCGGCTTCCTCTGGCACTATGTCGGCCAGGCGAAGTTCGCCTTCTTCGCCATGCTGGTCATCGGCGGCATCGCGCCGCTGATCGAGGCCGGGCTGTTCTACTTCGTCGGGCGGCTGGTCGATATTCTCGACCAGCTTCCTGGCGAGCGCAGCTGGAATGCGCTGTGGACCGCCGCCGGTCCTGAACTGGTGTTCATGATCGTCGTGGTGGCGGTCATCCGCACAGTCGTCGTCGGCCTGTCGGCGCTGGTCAACGAACAGACGATCACGCCGGGCTTCTACAATCTGGTGCGCTGGCAGGCGCACCGGCATGTGTCGCGGCAGTCCTACACCTTCTTCCAGAACGATTTCGCCGGCCGTATCGCGACAAAAGTCTGGCAGGCCGGGCAGGCGACCGGCGACCTGATGGAGAGCTTCATCGAGGTCATCTGGTTCATGCTCATCTATACGGTGACGACCTTGGCGCTGGTCGCCGGGCTGGATCTGCGCCTGGCCGTGCTGGTGGTGATCTGGATCCTCGCGTTCGCCTGGCTGGCCAAGCTCTATCTGCCCTCGATCCGCAGGCATGCCGAGGCCACGGCTGAAGCTGGCTCGATGATCAATGGGCGCATCATCGATTCCTATTCCAACGTGCAGACGCTGAAGCTATTCTCGGCCGACGGCGACGACCGCTACATCAAGAACGGCTTCGACATCTATCTCGATGCACTACGGCCCTTCACCCGCCGGCTGACCGGCGTGCGCATGGCGCTGACGACGCTGTCGGGCATCATGATCACCGCGATTGGCTGCTTTGCCGTCTATCTCTGGGTCGAAGGGTCGATCACCGTCGGCGCCGTCGCGTTCACGCTGTCGCTGGTCTTGCGGCTCAACATGCTGCTCGGGCGCGTGATGATGCAGCTCAACGGCATATTGCGAAATCTCGGCGTCCTGGAAAACTCCAAGGCGCTGATCTCGCAGCCGCTTGGCCTTGTCGATGCGCCGGATGCGAAAGAGCTTGTCGTCGCCGGCGGCCGCATCGAGGTGAAGAATGTCGAGTTCCACTACGGCAAGGGTTTTGGCGTGCTGAATGGCATCGACCTTGTGGTCAAGCCTGGCGAGAAGGTCGGGCTGGTCGGGCCGTCCGGTGCGGGCAAGACGACCTTAGCCAATCTCATCCTGCGCCTCTACGACCTCGAGAGCGGGAAAATCCTGATCGACGGGCAAGACGTCGCCGAGGTGACGCAGAACTCGCTGCGCGCCAATATCGGCGTGGTCAGCCAGGACACGGCGCTGTTCCACCGCTCGCTACGCGACAACATCAAGCTCGGCATGCCGGATGCAACTGACGCCGAGGTGATCGCGGCGGCGAAGAAGGCCGAGGCGCACGAGTTCATATTGGGCCTGCGCGACAACCGGGACCGTACCGGCTACGAGGCTTTTGTCGGCGAGCGCGGCGTGAAACTGTCGGGCGGCCAGCGCCAGCGCGTCGCGATCGCCCGCGTCTTCCTCAAGGATGCGCCGATCCTGATCCTCGACGAGGCGACCTCGGCGCTCGATTCCGACATCGAGGCGGCGATCCAGGAGAATCTGGCCAGGCTGATGGAGAACAAGACGGTCATCGCCATAGCGCACCGGCTGTCGACCATCGCCGCGCTCGACCGTCTTGTGGTGCTGGACGGAGGCCGCATCGTCGAACAGGGCACGCATGACGAGCTGGTGGCGCTCGACGGGCTCTATGCGCGGCTGTGGAAGCGGCAGTCCGGCGGCTTCCTCTACCACGAGGAAAGCGTGCTGGAAGAGACACGGCCGGCGGAGTAGGGCATGGCAGCGTCGCCTGATATCGGCTACGTCCTCAAGCGGCTGCGGCCAACCGCGCCGGCCTTCGATGCGCTGAAGGAGGAGAGCCGGCTGGAAGGCTACTGGATGCTGGTGCGGCTGGCGGATGGCTGGGCGGGCGCCGCAACAAGTTCCTGAAACGAGGCGAGGCGCTGTTTGGTGCATGGCATGGCCGAGAACTCGCTGGTGTGTGCGGGTTGAACATCGATCCTTATTTCGAAGGCAGGGACCACGGCCGGGTCAGGCACCTGTTCGTCAGCGCGCGTCATCGCCGCAGCGGCATTGGCCGCATGCTGGTCGAGACCGTCATTGACAGGGCACGTCAGCATTTTGCCGTGCTGAACACCCGCGCGCCACAAGAAGCCTTTGGGTTCTATGAACGGCTTGGTTTCCAGCCGGTGGTGAGCGAAGAATTCGTCACGCACCGCATGATGCTCTCTCAAGACAGAAAAGGAGGCTGAGATGTCACTGCGTCCGCCATCCCTAGGCGCCTCGGCTGCCGAAGCCGCGTTCGACGCCCTCGGCCATGAGATACTGGCTGAAAAGGCCGCAGCGCTCGGCCGTGCCGGCCAACGGGTCGAGGAAACGCTGGCCAAGCTCCGTCAGAACAACGGCGACGAGGAGCAGCGACCGCGGCTGCTCAAGGAGGCTGCCGCGGCGGTGCACGCCTATTTCATCCAGCGTGAACTCTGCGGCCTGCGCCGGCATGAGTCGGCCATCCGCGAATACGATATCCCAAGGGCCGTGCTGGTCAGGCTCGGTGCAAGCTAGAGGTCACCAGCCGGCAACAATCATTCCAGCCATTCGGTGATGAAGCTGCCGTTTTCGTGGATGTCGGTCGTTTCGAGCGGGCCTGGGCCAAGATTGGTGAATTTGTGCGGCGTATCGGGCGGCACGATCAGGATCTGGCCGGCCGTGGCCTCTATCTGCTGGTCGCCGATCGTGAACAGGCCGGCGCCTTGCCGGATGATGAAGATTTCACAATAGGGATGCGTGTGCAGGCGCGGGCCGCCGCCAATCTCTTCCTGATAGTTGAAAATCAGGCAGGAGTTGGAGTCGTAGGCGCCGCATTGCAGTTCGCCCTGCCAGCGGCCGGGCGTCCTGGTCCAGGTCTCGCGGTCGATAATATGTGCCATGCCGGCGAGACTAGATCACGGCAACCTGTCCTGTCGAGAGAGGCGGGGAGCCTCGGATTTGCTGATATTTCCCTGTTGTTTAGCCGCCTTTGCCGACCTTTGGGCATCTGGCCAACTGACGCGCTGTTCTGTCCCCGCGACAATCTGCCCTTGTGGCTTCAGCCCGCTGGACAAAAACGGGCTTCACGCATAAACCGAAATCCAAATGCCGGAGGAATTCGCTAGCTTGTTCGCCATGCGCTGTCGGGCCGGCGCGATGGAGCGGGGACAAAGCTCGGCCGCCGGCTCGGAAGAGGCGAAAGGATCAGGCACCCGTGAGCGCAACCGACACCCAGGATCCCAACCGTCGTGATTTTCTCTACGTCGCCACCGGCATGGCCGCAGTGGTTGGCGCAGGCGCCGTTGCCTGGCCCTTCATCGACCAGATGCGCCCCGATGCCTCGACGCTGGCGCTGGCCTCGGTCGAGGTCGACGTCGCCTCGCTGACGCCTGGCATGTCGCTGATCGTCAAATGGCGCGGCAAGCCGGTCGTGGTGCGCAACCGCACCGAGCAGGAGATGAAGGACGGCGAGGCCGTGAACCTTGCCGACCTCAAGGATCCTATTGCCCGCAACGCCAATCTGCCCGCCGATGCGCCGGCGACCGACGCCAACCGCACCACGCCCGGCAAGGAAGCCTGGATGGTGATGGTGCAGGTTTGCACGCATCTGGGGTGCATTCCGCTTGGCCAGGAAGGCGATTTCGGCGGCTGGTTCTGCCCGTGCCACGGTTCGGTGTACGATACCGCCGGCCGCATCCGCAAAGGCCCGGCGCCGGAAAATATGGCCGTGCCGGTATTCAAGTTCATTTCCGATACCAAAATCCTTATTGGTTGAGGCAGGGGATAATTCGATGAGCGAGGGACACTCGACCTATACGCCCAAGACCGGTATCGAACGCTGGTTCGACGCCCGCATGCCGCTGCCGCGCATGGTCTATGACAGCTTCATCGCTTATCCGGTGCCGCGCAACCTCAACTATGCGTGGACCTTCGGCGGCATCCTCACGATCATGCTGGTGGCGCAGATCCTGACCGGTATCGTGCTCGCCATGCACTATACCGCCGACACCAATCTCGCCTTCAATTCGGTCGAGAAGATCATGCGCGACGTCAATTCCGGTTGGCTGTTGCGCTACATGCATTCCAACGGCGCCTCGTTCTTCTTCGTCGCCGTCTACATCCACATCTTCCGCGGGCTTTATTACGGCTCCTACAAGGCGCCGCGCGAGCTGCTGTGGATCCTCGGCTGCATCATCTATCTGCTGATGATGGCGACCGGCTTCATGGGCTATGTGCTGCCCTGGGGTCAGATGAGCTTCTGGGGCGCCACCGTCATCACCGGCTTCTTCAGCGCCATTCCGCTGGTCGGAAACTGGATCCAGGAACTGCTGCTCGGCGGTTTCGCCGTCGACAACCCGACGCTCAACCGCTTCTTTGCGCTGCACTATTTGCTGCCGTTCATGATTGCCGGCGTCGTCGTGCTGCACGTCTGGGCGCTGCACGTGGTCGGCCAGTCGAACCCGACCGGCATCGAGGTGAAATCGAAGACCGACACCGTTGCCTTTACGCCCTATGCGACCATCAAGGATGCATTCGGCATGATCGTGTTCCTGTTCTTCTTCGCCTATTTCGTCTTCTACCTGCCGAACTTTCTCGGCCATCCGGACAATTACACGATCGCCAACCCGCTGAAGACGCCGGCCCACATCGTGCCGGAATGGTACTTCCTGCCGTTCTACGCGATCCTGCGCGCCATCACTTTCAACATCGGGCCGATCAACTCCAAGCTCGGCGGCGTGCTGTGCATGTTCGGCGCCATCGTCATGCTGTTCCTGGTGCCGTGGCTCGACACCTCCAAGGTGCGCTCGGCGGTCTACCGGCCCTGGTACAAGCTGTTCTTCTGGCTGTTCGTCGCCGACGCTGTCCTGCTTGGCTGGCTTGGCTCGCAGCCGGCGGAAGGCGGCGGTCTGTTGACCCTCCTGATAGGTGAGGTCTCGGGCAACTACATTGGCTACGCTCAAGCGGCGACACTGTTCTACTTCGCCTTCTTCCTCGTCATCCTGCCGGTGCTTGGCCTGATCGAGACGCCACGCAGACTGCCGAATTCGATCACCGAGGCGGTGCTGGAGAAGAACAAGGGTGCCGGAGGGGGACATCCGGCCGGTGCGACCGCCGCGCCGGAAACCAAAGGCTGAGTGAGAATCTAAGGGGATTTGGCATGAAAAAGATTCTCACCTCGCTCGCCCTGCTAGGCGTGTTTGCCGCTGGCATCGGAGCCGTCGGCAGTGTGGCGATCGCCGCTGAAGAGGCGCACAACGCGGCGGCACCGACGCATTTCCCGATCCACGAGCCGAAGGAGATGGACTGGACTTTTGCCGGTCCGTTCGGCACCTACGACAAGGCGCAGCTGCAGCGTGGCTTGAAGGTCTACAAGGAAGTCTGCTCGGCCTGCCACTCGATGAATTTGGTGGCGTTCCGCACGCTGGAGGACCTCGGCTATTCGGAAGCGCAGATCAAGTCCCTGTCGGCCGAGTACACCATCCATGATGGACCCAACGATACCGGGGACATGTTCGACCGCCCGGGCAAGCCGTCCGACCATTTCCCGGCGCCGTTCGCCAATGAGGAGGCGGCTGCCGCTTCCAACGGCGGCGCTGCCCCACCGGATATGTCGCTGCTGGCCAAGGCGCGCGGCGTCGAGCGCGGCTTCCCGCGCTTCGTCTTCGATATCTTCACGCAATATGCGCAGGGCGGCCCGGACTACATCCATTCGCTGCTGACCGGCTACGACGAGACGCCACCTGCCGGCATGGTGATCCCCGAAGGCACCCACTACAATCCATACTTCATGTCCGGCGTGTCGCTGAAGATGCCCAAGCCGCTCTCCGACGGCCAGGTGACCTACGATGACGGTTCGCCGCAGACGATCGACCAGTATTCGCGCGACGTCTCGGCGTTCCTGATGTGGGCGGCCGAGCCGCATATGGAAGACCGCAAGAAGACCGGCTTCCGCGTGCTGGTGTTTCTGCTTCTGTTCGGGGCGCTGATGTATCTGACCAAGCGCAAGGTGTGGGAAGGCGTGGCGCACTAAGCCGCATCTTATTCCTCGGAAATGGAAAGGGCGTCTTCGGACGCCCTTTTTGCTTGCCAAACCGGGCATGGTTCGCATCTTGGCGCAGCAGCCGTCCAGTAAGAAGTCCGTTGGCACGGCGCCATGCGATTGGTATTGCACGCGCGCCCGGCGGATCGCGGGCTAAAGGGGCATTTGGGATCGATGATGCGGCTACGCGACTGTCACAACTTTTCCGATTTCCGGCGCATGGCCCAGCAGCGGTTGCCTGGGCCAATCTTCAACTACATCGATGGCGCGGCCGACGACGAGGTCACCTATCGCCGCAACACCGAGAGCTTCGAGCGCTGCGACCTCGTTCCCAACGTGCTGCGCGGGGTAAGCGAGATCGACATGTCGGTGACGGTGATGGGCCAGAAGCTGGCCATGCCCGTCTATTGCTCGCCGACCGCCTTGCAGCGGCTGTTCCATCATCAAGGCGAGCGCGCGGTGGCCAAGGCTTCGGCCAAATTCGGCACGATGTTCGGCGTGTCCTCGCTCGGCACTGTCAGTCTTGAGGAAGCGCGCAAGATCAGCAGCAGCCCGCAGGTCTACCAGTTCTATTTCCACCGGGATCGCGGCCTCAACCGGGCGATGATGCAGCGGGCGAAAGCGGTTGGAGTCGAAGTGATGATGCTGACCGTCGACAGCATCACCGGAGGCAACCGCGAGCGCGACAAGCGCACCGGCTTTGCCATCCCCTTCAAGCTCAACCTTGCCGGCATGCTGCAGTTCGCGCTGAAGCCGGGCTGGGCGATCAACTATTTCACCCATGAGGGGTTCAAGCTGCCGCAGCTCGACGAGCATGTCGACATGGGCGGCGGCACGATGTCGATCAGCCGCTACTTCACCGAGATGCTCGATCCGTCGATGACCTGGGACGATGTTGCCGAGATGGTCAGACTGTGGGGAGGTCCGTTCTGTCTCAAGGGCGTCATGTCGGTGGAGGATGCCAAGCGCGCCGTCGAGATCGGCTGCAGCGGCATTGTGCTGTCCAACCATGGCGGCCGGCAGCTGGACGGCTCGCGGGCGGCGTTCGACCAGTTGGCCGAGATCGTCGATGCCGTCGGCGACAGAATAGACGTCATCATGGATGGCGGCGTGCAGCGCGGCACCCATGTGCTGAAGGCGCTGTCGCTCGGCGCCAAGGCTGTTGGCGTCGGCCGCTATTACCTGTTCCCGCTAGCGGCGGCCGGACAGCCGGGCGTCGAGCGGGCGCTGGAGCAGATGCGGATCGAGATCGAGCGCGGCATGAAGCTGATGGGCTGCAGTTCGATCGAACAATTGTCGCGCAACAACCTCCGTTTCAGGTAATCTCGACCCATGAAATCCTCGCTCGAAGACACGCTGCTCGCCGCGATCCGCACCATTCCGGACTACCCCAAGCCCGGCATCCTGTTTCGCGACATCACCACTTTGCTCGGCAATGCGCGCGCCTTCCGCCGCGCCATCGACGAGCTGGTGCATCCCTATGCCGGGCAGAAGATCGACAAGATCGCCGGCATCGAGGCACGCGGCTTCATCCTCGGCGGTGCGGTCGCGCACCAGCTTTCGGCCGGTTTCGTGCCGATCCGCAAGAAGGGCAAGCTGCCTTACGAGACGGTACGCGTCGCCTACAGCCTGGAATACGGGCTGGACGAGATGGAGATGCACAAGGACGGCGTTGCGCCGGGCGAGAAGGTGATCCTGGTTGACGACCTGATCGCGACCGGCGGCACGGCGGAGGCGGCGGTCAAGCTGCTGAGGCAGATCGGCGCCGATATTCTTGCCGCGTGCTTCGTCATCGACCTGCCGGATCTCGGCGGACGGGCGAAGCTCGAAGCGCTGGGCGTGCCGGTGCGGACGTTGATCGGGTTTGAGGGGCATTAGGGAGTAGGGAGTAGGGAGTAGGGAGGAAGCTCCGCATTCCGTGCAAGGCGCAGCACCCACTGCTGCCTAATCCCTACTGCCTAAACCCTAGCCCTACCCAGCCTTCACCAGCACCGCGCTGTCGAACTCCAGCACCTTGTCGCCCGTCGAATCGAATCCTTCCGAGCGCAGCGCGAGCAGCCGCCAGCCGGGGCGATTGGCCAGCGGGCGGTGGGAGACGGCCGTGCGGGTGAAGGTGACGGTTTCGCCGGCATAGACCGGCTTTGGCCATTTCAGGTTCCTGAAGCCGGGGGAGGGGCCGAATTCTGGTACCGGGCCGGGTCCGGTCCATTGAGAAGCGTCCATAGGATTTTTGAGATTGAGCTTCATCCAGGTGGCCGCGGTGTGCCAGCCTGAGGCGCAGAGGCGGCCGAACACGCTTTTCTTCGCCGCCTCCTCGTCGACATGAAAGACCTGTGGATCGTATTTGCAGGCGAACGCCTTGATCGCCTCGGTTTCGAATGTGTGCGAACCGAGGTTGATGGTATCGCCGATGCGGAAGAACGCGTCGAGGCTCATGCGCCGGCCTCGCGGGTCAAGAACATGACAGTGTTCTCAAGTTCGAAGACGCTTTCACCGCGCTGGTTGAACAGTTCGCTGCGCAAGGTGACGAGGCCGAGCTGAGGCCTGGATTTCGACAGGCGCCTGGCAAGCACGCTGGTGCTGCCGGCCAGTGTGTCGCCGGCCAGCACCGGCTTCTTCCATTTGACCTGGTCGATGCCGGGCGCGCCTTGCGCGGTCGAGTCGAGCAGGAAGGCGTCGCACAGCATGCGCATGAAGATCGCGCAGGTGTGCCAGCCGGAGGCGGCCAAGCCGCCAAGGATGCTGGCCTTGCCGGCGGCTTCGTCGAGATGCATCGGCTGCGGGTCGAATTCGGTGGCGAATTCGATGATTTCGGCCGCACTCACCTGCTTGGCGCCGAGGTCGATCGATGCGCCCTCGGTGAAATCCTCGTAGGCCCAGCTTTTTGCGGTCATGATCTCAATCCGGTTGTACGATCACCGGGCATCCGGATGCCGTCCGGGCGGCGTTTGGTCAAGCGAATTCTATTGGGCCTACAACCAGCCGCGGCGGCGGAAATACCAGAACGGCAGGATCGCCGACAGGATCATCAGGCCGATGGCGAAGGGATAGCCGAGCTCCCATTTCAGCTCCGGGATGACGTCGAAATTCATGCCGTAGATCGAAGCCACCAGCGTCGGCGGCAGGAAGATGACGGCGGCGACCGAGAAGATCTTGATGATGGCGTTCTGCTCGATCGAGATCATGCCGAGCGTCGCGTCGAGCAGGAACGAGATCTTCTGCGACAGGAAGGTGGCATGGTCGGCGAGCGACAGCACGTCGCGCGATACTGTCTTGATGCGGGCGCGGACGTCCTTGCTCATCTTGATCTGGGTCGCGACGTGGGCAAGGAAGCCGGTGAGGCGCTGCAGCGAGATCAGGCTGTCGCGGATCGAGGAGGCAATGTCTTCCTTGCGGCCTATGGCCTTGAGCAGTTCCTGGAAATCGCGATTGCGCTTGTTCACCTTGGTCGACCGCGCCTCGAAGATGTCGCGCGAGATCGTCTCGATGTCACGGCCGGCGCGTTCGAGAATATCGGCTAGGCGATCGACGATCGCCTCCAGCAGGCCGATCAGGATGGTGTTGCCGGTGGTGCAGCCTGTCGCCACCTTCTCGGCGCGCAGCGGAAAGGTCTTGAACGCCTTCGGCTCATGATAGCGGATGGTGACCAGTCTCGGGCCGGCAAGCACAAAGGTAACCGGTGACATCAAGGGATCATCGATTTCGGTCTGCGCCGGCAAGGTGGCGGTCATGAAGTAGGCGCCGTCCTCGATGTAGAGGCGGCTCGAAATCTCGATCTCCTCCATCTCCTCGCGCGTCGGGATGGCAACACCGAGCCAGGTCTCGATCGTTGTTTCTTCTTCCTTGGTCGGGTTGAGAAGGTCGGCCCAGACGACCTGATCGCCATTGGCCACGAGATCGTCGGCGAGGCGCAGGCGATCATTGTCGACGACGAAGGCCTTGATCATCGCCGGTCTCCGTTGGTTGAGCCCAAGGTTTCGTTTAATAGCGATGGGTCTTGCACGCGCCGCCGTTCCCACGGGGACGGCCAAGTCGCATGCAAACGGCCATAGACCCGGTGCCAAGGGCAGTCAAGCGAAGCGGCATGCCGGCTCCTCCACTTGACGAAGCCATGATCGGCCGCCGTCAGCGCGCGAGCCGCGAGATGCCTCGGCGTCTCAGGTGTTGAACTTGAACAGCAGGACGTCGCCGTCCTGGACGACATATTCCTTGCCTTCGTCGCGCGCCTTGCCGGCTTCCTTGGCCGCCACTTCGCCGCCCAGTGTGATGTAGTCGTTGTAGGCGATGGTCTGCGCGCGGATGAAGCCGCGCTCGAAATCGGTGTGGATGACGCCGGCCGCCTGCGGGGCCTTGTCGCCCTTGTGGATCGTCCAGGCGCGCGTCTCCTTCGGCCCGGCGGTGAAATAGGTGATGAGATGCAACAGATCATAGCCGGCGCGGATGACCTTGTTGAGGCCAGGCTCGTCGAGCCCGAGCGAGGACAGGAACTCCATCTCTTCCTCGTCCGAGAGCTGGGCGACTTCGGCCTCGATCGCGGCCGAGATCACCACGGTGCCGGCGCCTTGGGCGGTCGCCATCTTTTCCACGGCCCTGGTGTGCTCGTTGCCGGTGGCGGCGTCGGCTTCGGCGACGTTGCATACATAGAGCACGGGGTGCGAGGTCAAGAGGTTCAGTCCCTGCAGGATGCGCAGGTCTTCCGCTGAAATGCCGTTGAGCAGGATGCGGGTCGGCTTGCCGGCCTGGAGGAGCTCGAGTGCGGCCTCCATCATCGGCAGCACGGTGGTTGCTTCCTTGTCCTTGCTGCCGGCGCGCTTGCGGATCTGCACGATGCGGCGCTCGAGGCTGTCGAGGTCGGCGAGCATCAGCTCGGTCTCGACCGTATCGGCGTCGGCGACAGGGTCGATCTTGCCCTCGACATGGGTGATGTCGTCATCCTCGAAACAGCGCAGCACATGCACGATGGCGTCGACCTCACGGATGTTGGCGAGGAACTGGTTGCCCAGCCCTTCGCCCTTGGAGGCGCCGCGCACCAGGCCGGCGATGTCGACGAAGGAGATGCGGGTCGGGATGATCTCCTTAGACTTGGCGATCGCGGCGATCTTCTGCAGCCGCGGATCAGGCACCGCCACCTCGCCGGTGTTCGGTTCGATGGTGCAGAACGGATAGTTGGCGGCCTGCGCCGCCGCCGTCCTGGTCAATGCGTTGAAAAGCGTCGACTTGCCGACGTTGGGCAAGCCAACGATGCCGCATTTGAAACCCATGTGTCCGGTCCTATCGGGAAACTAGAAATTTGATGAGGGCTATGGGCGATAGGGGTGAGCAACGTCAAGCCCCGCGGTCCCGATCCTATCGACGCTCAGTCCTTCTTGCCGAACAGTTTCTTCAGCATGGCGGCCATAGGGCCGCTTTCCGGCAGCTTGGCCGGCGCCTGCTGTGGCCGTGCCTGGCGGATGTGGCTTTGAGCTTTCGGGCCCTCAGCCTTCGGCGCCTTTGGCGGCGGCCGGTCGTCGTCGCCGGTTGGCGTTAGTTTGTCGCGCAAGGCCAGCGTCACCCGGTTCATGAAAGAACTGTCGTCGCCCTTGGCCAGCAGCCCGGCATCGTCGGCGATGGTGTCGAGCAGCACGTCCAGCCATTCGCGGTCGGCCTTGGCGAAATCGCCGAGCACATGGGACTGCACCATTTCCCGGACGCCGGGATGGCCGACGCCGATGCGCACGCGGCGAAAGTTCTTGCCGACATGCTGGTCGAGCGAACGGATGCCGTTGTGTCCGCCGGCGCCACCGCCGACCTTGACCCGCAATTTGCCGGCCGGCAGGTCGATCTCGTCGTAGAAGACGGTCAGCGCCTCGGGGCCGAGCTTGTAGAAGCGCAGGGCTTCGCCGACCGGCTGTCCCGACAGGTTCATGAAGGTCTGCGGCTTGATCAGAAGAATCTTTTCGCCGGCAATCGTGCCTTCGGCGATCAGGCCCTGGAACTTCTTCGACCAGGGCGAAAACGAATGGCGGCGGGCAATTGCGTCCGCCGCCATGAAGCCGACATTGTGCCGGTTATCAGCGTATTTCGCGCCCGGATTGCCGAGGCCTGCAAAGACAAGCATCGTGAACTCCGGGCCCGAAAATTACTTCTCTTCGGCAGCAGGAGCCGCCGCTTCGGGGGCTGCCGCTTCCGCCGTCTCTTCCGTCTCCGGCTTCATCGCCGAGGAGCCGGCAATGGTCGCGATGGTGAAATCGCGATCGGAGATCACCGGCTTGACGCCGGCCGGCAAGGTAACCGCCGAGATGTGGATCGAATCGCCGATGTCGGCGCCGGTGAGATCGACGGTGATGAATTCCGGGATCGCATTGGCCGGGCAGTGGAACTCGACTTCGTGACGCACGATGTTGAGCACGCCGCCGCGTTTGATGCCGGGCGACTTGTCTTCATTGATGAAGTGGACGGGCACGTCGACGTTGACCTCGGTGTCCTTGCCGATGCGCAGGAAGTCGACATGGACCGGGAAATCCTTGACCGGGTCGAGCTGGAAATCCTTGGGCAGAACCTGGATTTTCTTGCCGTCGACATCGATCGTGGCGATCGTGGTCAAAAACCCGCCGCCATGGATTTTGTAGAAGACGTCCTTGTAGTTCAGCGCAATCGCCAGGGGAGGCTGTCTGTCGCCGTAAATAACTGCAGGCACTTTACCGTTGCGGCGAACTGCACGGGCGGACCCCTTACCGACCTGTTCGCGCGCTTCGGCCTTGAGCTCGTAAGTATCGTGGCTCATGGCATTTCCTTTCGCGTTTTATGGAGCGTTTGCGGTGGCAGTGTGCCTGGACCGTAAACGTCGAAAGCCGCCAGGCCTGGATGTCCGAATGCCAGAAACCGCATACGCGGAGCTTTGTTCGGATCACAAGGGAAGGCAGCCTTCCGCCGCGTTGCCTCCAAGGGTGTCTACGCGGGTGGCGGCTCTATAGCGGAAGGCGGGAAAGGGTGCAAGCCATGGCGGGCAAGGGCGGCCGATCCTGCGTTGGGCGCCGCATTGCGCTCAGGCCGGCAGGTCGGCGGGCGGATTTGATCCGTTTCCCTTGGCGCCACCGAGCGTGGACAGCGCGCTCAGCAGTTTAGTCCGGTCCTTGCCGATCATCAGCACGCCGCTGTCGGGCGCCAGCAGCGCCGAGAACGGCAGCATGGCAGCGCCGATCGAGGAGGCCTCAGGGCCGAATTGCCCCGACACGATCTCCGGCGCCACGATGCCGATTGCGCTGGCCTGGTTGAACTGGGTCTGCACCCTTGCCAGCAGTTCGAGATGGATCAGCCTGGGCAGGATCGAGTCGAGAACGATGGCCTCGATGTCGATGATGGAGGTGATGGCGATGATCGCCTCGACCAGCGCGCTCGCGCAATCGTCGATCCATTCGAACAGCGGCAAGCGCGCTTCGGGTGGCAACGGATCGAGTTCCCGCACACGATTGATCACCACGCCGCGCGACCTCAGGTGATTGACCAGCACATAGATCGAGGCGCGATGCAGCAGGCTCTGGTAGCGCGCAGGCTTCGCCGCCACCGAATCGAGGCTTGAGGGCGAGACCGGCAAGGGTCCGAGGGCAGCGCTGTTGCCATGCGGCCCGGTATGGACCCTGCCGCCTTGCACCAGGCCGCCGCCGACAAAAGTGTCGATCGAGATGTGCATGAAATCGCGAAAGCGGGCGCCGGCGCCCTGGACGAGTTCGGCCAGCGCCGCCGACGTGGCGTCGTTTTCCACGAACACCGGCGTCTTCGCCGGCGTGGCAAAGCATGTCGTCAGGTCGATCGCCTCCCAGCGGCTGCCGAGATCGTCGGGAAAGCCGAGTTCCTCGCTCCAGCCGCCGAGGAAATAGGGTGAGGCAATGCCGACGCCGACTATGCTGGCATCGCCAAGCCCATCCACCAGCTTTTCGAAGGTGGCCAGCGCCATGTTGCCGGCCTTCAGCACCAAATCAGGATCGGGGAAGCGGTATTCGTGCGACTCTCTTGCGCGGATTTCACCGGCGAAGTCGACCAGAACGGCTTCAAGCGCACGCCGGCCGATCTTGATGCCGACGCTGTAGATGCGCTCCGGCGTCAGCCGGTACAGCGTGGAGGGCGAACCGCGCTGCCCGAACCTTTTTCCCACTTGCTTTACGAATCCGGAAGATTCCAGGCCGTCGACGATGGCAGCGATGGCCGCCGGCGTCAGGCTTGCCGCGCGCGCCAGATCGGACTTGGAGGCTTCCTTGAGGCGACGGATGGCGTCGAGCACGAAACGCTCATTATAGTGCCGAACTTTGACAGAATTGCTGCCTTTCCCTGACAAAACCCGCACACTCCCCAAATGTCCCGTTCCCGGCGCGAAGCCCGCAAACCACCTGCGGCCGAGCGCACCTGCGGTGCCTATGTTGGCGGCGACAGTGCGCGTCGGAACCATGGAAGTCAATTTTGCCGTTGCGCCTTTGCGCTATTTAATATAGCAAATTGAAAAAATAACTAGTCAGGGAGGAGACGTGCTGCACTCGAGCACACAAAGCGAAGCCGACGCTGCGGTGGTGCGGGCTGTTCCTGTTGCCCTGGTTCAGGCGACGAAGGCTTTCGGCGGCACGATTGCGCTCAAGGACGCCTCCTTCGAATTGCGCTCCGGCGAGGTGCTGGCGCTGCTTGGCGAAAACGGCGCCGGCAAGAGCACCTGCGTGAAGCTTCTGGCCGGTGTGCATTCTCCCACCAGCGGTCATGTCGAGGTTGACGGCAAATCAGCCGTCTTCCATTCGCCGCATGACGCGCAGGCGGCCGGCATTGCGGTCATGCACCAGCATCCTGGCCTGTTTCCCGATCTGTCGGTGGCGGAGAACATCTATCTCGGCCACATGCCGCGCGACCGCTTTGGCGGCATCGACAATGCCGCCATGCTGGCCGGCGCCCGCAAGGTGCTGGCGACCGTCGGCCTCGACGTGCCGGCGGCAACGCGGCTGGGAACCCTGCGTACCTCAGAACAGCAACTGGTCGAAATAGCCCGGGCGCTATCGCTGGATGCGCGCGTGCTGATCATGGACGAACCGACGGCGGCGCTGTCGCAGCGCGAGGTCGAGCGGCTGTTTTCCGTCGTTGCCGATCTCAGGCTGCACGGCGTGGCGATGATGTTCGTCGGCCACCGTATGGACGAGATCTTCCGCATCGCCGACCGCATCGCGGTGCTGCGCGACGGGCGCCTGATCGGCGTCAAGCCGAAGGCCGAGCTTGGCCGTGCTGCCGCCATCAGCATGATGGTCGGGCGTGAAGTCACCGACCTCTATCCCGAACGGCGCCATGCCTCAGGCGCGCTGGTGCTGGAGGGGAAGGGACTTTCGCGCGCCGGCGGCTTTACCGGTATCGACCTCAAGCTTCACGCCGGCGAGGTGCTGGGGCTTGGCGGCCTGGTCGGCAGCGGACGCACCGAGATTGCGCGCGTGCTGTTCGGTATCGACCGGCCCGACGCCGGCGAAATCCTGATCGACGGCAAGCCCGTGCAGTTCGCCTCGGCGCGCGACGCCATGGATGCGCGCATCGCCTATGTGTCGGAAGATCGCATGGGCCAGAGCCTGGTGATGGATTTCTCCATCCTCGACAATGCGGTGCTACCTGTTCTCGACAAGGCCGCACAACGCGGTCTCTACGGCACCGACCGCGCCATCGGTCTGGTGGCGGACTGGCTGAAGCGCATGAAGCTGCGCTTTTCCGGCTACGGGCAGCCGGTGAAAGAGTTATCCGGCGGCAACCAGCAGAAGGTGGTGCTGGCCAAATGGCTGCGCACCGAGCCGCGCGTGCTCATCCTCGACGAGCCGACGCAAGGCATCGATGTCGGTACCAAGGCGGAAGTGCATGCAATGATCGCTGACCTTGCCGCGCATGGCATGGCGATCCTGCTGATCTCGTCAGAGATGCCCGAGCTGATCGGCATGTGCGACCGCATTATCGTGCTGCGCGAAGGCCGCCAGACTGCTGAGTTTTCGCGCGGACAAGCCACGCAGGAAAAGGTACTGGAAGCGGCGACCAGGACCGATGAACGTGCCGGCCAGGCAGCGCAGATAGAACGCGCCGCCGAGGAGGAAAAGGCAAAAGGACCGTTCGATTTTCTGAAGCGGCGGGAATTCGGCCTGCTTGCGGCGATGCTCGCCGTCGCCATTCCGGTCACCATCATCAACCCGCGCATGGTGAGCGCTGCGAACCTCACCGCTGTGTCGATGGACGCCGCCTTGCTGATTGTCGCCGCACTGGCGCAGATGCTGGTGCTGATCACCCGCAACATCGACCTGTCGATCGCAGCTGTGATCGGCCTCTCCGCCTATATGGCGGCCAGCATGGTTCAGGCCTATCCCGGATTGGACATCGGCATCGGCCTGATCACCGCCTGCGCGGTCGGCGGCTTTGCCGGACTGCTCAACGGCCTTGTCGTTACCAGGGGAAAGATCCCGGCCATCGTCGTTACGCTGGCTTCGATGTCGATCTTCCGCGGTTTCAACTCGATCTGGGCGGCGGGCGACCAGGTCAGCGCCGACGAAGTCACGCAAGCCTGGCTCGACATGACCGGGCTGAAGATCGCAGGCGTGCCGCTGATCGTCATCATCGCTATTGTCATCCTGTGCGCCGGCTATGTGCTGCTCTATCGCACCGCAACCGGGCGCGAGCTGTTTGCCACCGGTTCCAACCCGGACGGCGCAAGGCTGATCGGCATTCCGGTCGACCGGCGCATCCTGCTGGCCTTCGGCATGGCCGGCCTGCTAGGCGGCCTGTGCGGCGCCCTGTGGGCTTCGCGCTACGCCACCATCGATGCCCGCGTCGCGCTCGGCTTCGAACTCACGGTGATCGCCTCTGCGGTGGTCGGCGGCGTCGCCATCCGCGGCGGCTCGGGCACGCTGCTCGGCATCATCCTTGGCGCGCTCACGCTCTTGGTCATCAAGAACGGGCTGACGCTGGTGCGTGTCGACCCGCTCTGGTTGCAGGGCGTCTATGGCCTGGTGATCCTGGTTGCCATCGGCATCGACACCTTCATCGTGCGGCGTGCCGAACAGGCAAGACAGGCGAGGGCGAGATGAGAAAGTTTATCCGCTCGATCGACTTCTGGGATCTGCTGCTGGCGACCGCCTGCCTCGCCGTCTTTATCTATGCGGCGGTCTTCGTGCCGAATTTCGTTTCCGGCTTTAACCTTTCTCAACTGGCGGCGAGCGCCTCGGAAAAGGCGTTGCTGATCCTGCCGATGACGCTGCTCATCATCACCGGCGAGATCGATCTGTCGATCGCCTCTGTGCTGGCGCTGACATCCGTGGTGTTTGGCCTGCTCGTCCAGGGCGGCGTGCCGACGCTGGCGGCCATTCCGCTGACGCTGGTCTTCGGCGGCCTGCTCGGCGCCTTCAATGGCTATCTGGTTTCAGGGCTGGGGCTGCAGTCGCTGGTGGTGACGCTCGGCACCATGGCGCTCTATCGGGGCATTGGCTACATCCTGCTCGGCACCGGTTCGGTCAACATATTGCCGCCGGCGGTCGTCGATTTCGGCATCAACAATCTGCCGGGCACACAAATCCCGTGGACCATCGTGCCGTTCCTGCTGCTGGCGCCGATCTTCGCGGTGGTGCTGCAGAAGACGCCGACCGGCAAGCGCATCTATGCGCTCGGCGGCAGCCCCGAAGTGGCGCGTTATTCCGGCATCGATACGCGCAAAATGGTGCTGAAGCTGTTCGTCGTTTCGGGCATGGTCGCGGCCATCGCCGGCATCGTCTATACCGCGCGCCTCTCCAACGCCCGCGCCAACAATGCGCTCGGCATGGAGCTCGATGTCATCACCATCGTGCTGCTCGGCGGCGTCAGTGTCTTTGGCGGCAAGGGGCGGCTCACCGGCGTCATGCTGGCGCTGCTCTTGATTGCCATCATCCGCAACGTGCTGGCGCTCAACCAGATCGGCGGCGACGCCCAAGGCATGATCATCGGCCTGCTCCTGATCGGCTCGCTGCTGGTCTCCAACTACTGGCGCTCCCTGGAGGAGCGGCTGTCAAGATCGCGCGTCCTGCGCGAAACCAAGGGGTGATCTCGGGCCCCTTTCTTCAAGCCCGAATTCTGACGGAGGAGACACAATGAAAGCGTTTAGAATAGCCCTGCTCGCATCCGCGGTTCTGCTTGCGCCGGCCTCGCTGGCATACAGCCAGGAATGCGCCAAGGAACCTGTAACGGTCGGCTTCCTGCCCAAGCTCGACACCGATCCCTACTTCAAGGTGGCTTTCGGCGGCGCCGAGGAGGCTGCGAAGGAAATTGGCGGCACCGCCACCCAGGTCGCCCCGTCGCAGGCGACGGCCGAGGCACAGATCGAATTCATCAACAGCCTTGTGTCGCAGAAGGTCGGGGTCATCGCTATCGCCGGCAACGACGCCAATGCGGTTGCGCCTGCGCTGAAGCGCGCCGTTCAGCAAGGCGTCCGGGTGATATCGTACGATTCCGACGTCGCGGCCGATGCGCGCGCGGTGTTCGTGAACCAGGTGAAGGGCGACAGTCTGGCCGAAATGATGCTGGAAAGCGCATTCAACCTCAGCGGCGGCGAAGGCGAGTTCGCCATCCTGTCGTCGACGCCGACGGCGACCAACCAGAACGCCTGGATCGACTTCATGAAGGCGAAGATGGCGGCAGAGCCGAAATACGCCAAGATGAAACTAGTGCAGGTCGCCTATGGCGAGGAGAGCGAGCAGGTCAACCAGCAGCAGGCCTTGGCGCTGGTGCAGGCGTTTCCGGATCTCAAGGTGATCATCGTGCCGGCAGGCATTGGCCTTCCGGCGGCCGCGCGCGCACTCGAGGAAGCCGGCATGATCGGCAAGGTCAAGCTGACCGGCCTTGCGCCGGCCACTTTGATTTCGAAATACATCAAGGATGGCGCTGCCCAGGATATCTGGTGGAATGTCACCGATCTCGGCTACCTGACCTATCAGGCGGCCCAGGCGCTGGCGCAGTGCAAGATCACCGGCAAGGAAGGTGAGAAGTTCACGGCGGGCAGGCTCGGCGAATACACGATCGGGGCCAGCGGCGAACTGATCCTTGGCCCGGCCAAGATCGTGACCCCGGAAAACCTGGCCGAGTTTAAGTTCTAAGCCTCCCAAGGCCCGGCGGGCGCCGGTTCAAGCCGGCGCCCGCTCGTTCAATTGTCAGTCGAAAAGCGTGAGGGCGACGATGAAACTCTTGCTGGCAGGCGAGACCTTCGCGGCGACGACGTCGGTCGCTGCCGGCGGCGACGTTCTGACAAGTGCGACATGGGTGAATGGCGCGACGGCCTTCAATGCCGCCCTTGCCGCAGAGGGCATAGCGGTGACGCAGATCGGTGGCGATCGCTGTGCGGCCGAATTTCCGTATGACCTCGACGCGCTGGCCGAATACCAGGCGGTGGTGATCTCCGATGTCGGCGCGCTGACCTTGCTGGTCACGCCGGAGGCCCGCGCCGGGCGCATCGGCGTCAACCGCCTCGACGTCCTCAAGGCCTATGTCGAAGGCGGCGGCGGGCTGATGCTGGCCGGCGGCTATATGGGGTTCCAGGGCATGTTCGGCACGGCGCGTTTCCACGACACCCCGGTCGAGGACGTGCTGCCCGTGCGCTGCCTGCCATTCTCGGACGGGCTGGAAGTGCCGCAAGGCCTGCAGCCGTCGATCCTTCAGGCGTCGCATCCGATCCTTGCCGGTGTCGCGGGTCCGTTGCCGCCGATCCTCGGCATGAACAAACTCGATTTCAGGCGCGACGGCTCGTCCCAGCTTCTGGCGACCTGCCAGTATCGCGGCACGGACTGGCCGCTGCTTGCGGTTCGTGAGCATGGCCGTGGCCGCACCGTCGCGTGGGCGACCGACATCGGCCCACACTGGCTGTCGCAGGACTTTTTGGGATGGCCGCTCTACGGCAAGCTGATGGGCAACGTCGTGCGCTGGCTGGCCGGCAAGGATTAAGCCTGGCGTGTTTGTAGGGCAGCTAGTCCGGCTTGCTGCTCAACGCTTCGCGCAGCGCCTGGATCCGCCGATTCAAGGCATCGAGATCAGCCATCGTCATGCCCGAGCGTTCGATCAGGGTTTCGTTGAGGCAGTTGCACTGGACGAGCAGCGCGCGGCCGGCAGGCGTCAGGTCGACCTGCACTTGGCGCTCGTCCGTCTGGCTGCGCTGGCGGGTGACGAGACCGGCCTGTTCCATGCGCTTCACCAGCGGCGTGATGGTGCTCGATTCCAAAGCGAGCCTGTGCGCAATCGAGCCGACCGACATCCCGCCGGCTTCGGCAAGTGCGTTCAGCACGAGATATTGCGGATAGGTGATGCCCATCTCGTCCAGCATGGGCTTGTAGGTGCGATTGATTGCCATGCTGGTGGCGTAAAGCGTGAAGCAGAGCTGGTTGTCCAACGGGAGAGGCACGAGGCATTCCTTTGCCGACTGAGCACATCAATATGTACCACGAAAATGATATCGCGATATATTTTTCTGTAGACAAGGATTTGGACCTGCGCTAATCTTATGGTTATCGCGATATTGATTATCGCGGAAGCAATCAATGGAGAGCGAGATGACCAAGCCCGGCAGCAGCACGATCACCACCAAGGACGGCACCGAAATTTTCTACAAGGATTGGGGAACGGGACAACCCATCGTCTTCCATCACGGCTGGCCGCTGAGCAGCGACGACTGGGACGCCCAGATGCTGTTCTTCCTTTCCAAGGGCTACCGCGTCATTGCCCATGACCGGCGCGGCCATGGCCGCTCGACCCAGACCGATACCGGCAACGAGATGGATACGTATGCCGCCGATGTCGCGGAACTTGCGGCGCATCTCGACCTCAGAGACGCCATCCATGTCGGCCATTCCACCGGTGGCGGCGAAGTGGCCCGTTATGTCGCGAAGTACGGCTCCGGTGGCCGTGTCGCCAAGGCCGCATTGCTCGGCGCGGTGCCGCCGATCATGCTGAAGACGGCGGCCAATCCGGGTGGCCTGCCGATCGAGGTGTTCGATGGTTTCCGCTCCGCCCAGGCAGCCAACCGCGCCCAGTTTTTCCACGATGTTGCGGCCGGCCCGTTCTACGGCTTCAACCGCCCCGGCGCCCAGGTGTCGCAGGCTGTCGTCGAGAATTGGTGGCGCCAGGGCATGATGGGCGGCACCAAGGCGCATTACGATTGCATCAAGGCGTTCTCGGAAACCGACTTCACCGACGATCTGAAGGCCATCGACGTGCCGGTGCTGGTGATGCATGGCGACGACGACCAGATCGTTCCGATCGCCGACTCCGCGCTGCTGGCTGTCAAGCTGCTCAAAAAGGGCGAGCTCAAGGTCTACAAGGGCTTCCCGCACGGCATGGCGACGACCCATGCCGATGTCATCAATGCCGACCTCCTGGCCTTCTTCAAGGCGTAGAACCGTTCAGTTGAATAGACATCGTCCAGTCGGATAAGCAAGGCACCCGCCGCCGGGCGGGTGCCTTTGCTTTCATCGAAATGTCAGCGAGGCGGTGCCTTATTTATCGAGAAAACCAGTGATCACTTTGACGGTCGCGTCCGGGTTTTCCTCCATGATCCAGTGTCCGGAAGCGGGCACGATGCCGCCCGTGACATCGGTCGCAACAAGCCGCAGGAGATCGGCCTGCGTAGTGCCAGCGGATTTTTCACCGCCGACAGCCAGTACCGGCATGGTCAGTTTGCCGCCGGCGGCGAGCATCGCCTGGTTGTCGATCGCATCCTGGTCGAAGGCTTTGAACTGCTCGAAAGCATCATGCATCGCATGCGGACGGGCATAGAGCTTGGCGTAGTGCTTGCGCGTGGCCTCGTCGATCTTCTTGGGGTCAGCCGACAGTTCGTTGTAGAAGCGATCGAGATAGATGCGCTCGCGCCCTGCGACCAGCCGCTCCATATCCGGGCCGCGGAAGTTGAAGTGCCAAAGCAGTGGGCTTTGCTTGATCTTTTCCCAGTCGCCTATGCCGGGCAGCGGCGCGTCGATGATGACCCATTTGGTGATGCGCTTGGGATACTGAGCGGCGAGCGCATAGCCGACCATGTTGCCGATGTCGTGGGTGACGAGATCTGCCTTGTCGATCTTCAGGGCATCCAACACGCCGGCGATGTCGACGGCCTGGTTCTTCTTGGCGTAGCCCGCTTCCGGGTGGGCCGACAGACCCATGCCGCGCAGGTCCGGCACGATGACGGTGTGGTCCTTTGCGAGGGCGATGGCCGCGGCGCCCCACATGTCTCCGGTATCGGCAAAGCCGTGCAGCAGCACGACGGCGGGACCCTTGCCGCCGACGCGCACATAGAGTTTGGTGCCGTTGGTTTCGACGGACTGCGTCTTGAAACCCGGCGGAAAAGGAACGATGCGCGCCGTAGCGGGCAAGGTAACAAGAAGCACGCCCAACACGGCCAACACGATCTTGCGCATGTCATCATCCCCCAGAGACGTCGAAGGCCCCAAGCCTTCGTTGATGACTATCTCTAGCAGGCTTTTCAACCAGCGCATGCTGAAAGAATCACAGAGGGCGCAGCAATGCCGCGCCCTGCGTCAAATCCGCAAAATCGACCGGTTTTATCTGGCCGCCGCTTGCGCCTTCCTGGCTTCCTTCATGTTGGGTAGGAACACCGTCAGCAGGCCGAGCAGCGGCAGATACGAGCAGATCTGGAAGACGAAATCGATGCCCTTCATGTCGGCGACGACGCCGAGCACTGCGGCTGCAATGCCGCCCATGCCGAAGGCGAAGCCGAAGAAGATCCCGGCGATGGTGCCGACACGTCCCGGCACCAACTCCTGCGCAAACACGACGATGTTGGAGAAGGCCGAGGACAGGATCAGGCCGATCAGCACCGTCAGCACCATCGTCCATTCGAAATTGGCGTAGGGCAGCGCCAGCGTGAACGGCAGCACGCCGACGATCGAGAACCAGATCATCGCCTTCTGGCCGTAGCGGTCGCCGAACGGTCCGCCGAGCAGGATGCCCAGCGCCGAGGCGCCGAGGAACAGGAACAGCATGACCTGGCTCATCTGCACCGACACGCCGAACTTATGGATGGAATAGAAGGTGTAGTAGCTGGAGAGCGAGGCGATGTAGGCATTCTTGGTCAGCACCAGCAGCGTCAGGACGATGAGCGCACCCATCACTTTCTTGCGCGGGAAGGGCGAGACGAAGCTTGCCGCCTTGCGATTGCCCTGCGCGGCGCGCATCCGGCTGTACCAGCCGCCGACCCGCGACAAAACGATGATGCCGATCAGAGAACCGACGGCGAACCATGAAATGCTGGTCTGGCCGAAGGGCACGACGATGAAGGCAGCGAGCAGCGGCCCCATCGACTGGCCGAAATTGCCGCCGACCTGGAACAAAGATTGCGCCAGGCCAAAGCGGCCGCCGGAGGCAAAGCGGGCAATGCGCGAGGATTCCGGATGGAAGATCGCCGAGCCGATGCCGATCAGCGAGGCGCCGACCAGAAGCAGCGCATAGTGGCCGGCATAGGCAAGCACGATCAGGCCAATCAGCGAGGACGCCATTCCGTAGGGCAGCGAATAGGGCATTGGCCGCTTGTCGGTGATCATGCCGATGACCGGCTGCAGCAGCGACGCCGTGACCTGGAAGGTGAAGGTCAAAAGACCGATCTGCCAGAAATCGAGACCGTAGTTCTCTTTCAGCAGCGGATAGATCGCCGGCAGCAGCGATTGCATGATGTCGTTAATGCCGTGGCAAAAGCTCACCGCCAGAATGACGGTGAAGGCGGTCGCCTGGGCTGAAGGGAGGCTGGCGCTTGGCTGCGGTGCAATGCTGGTGGCTGTCGTATCGGTCAAGGCAGGCTCCGAGGTCTTTTTGGCGGGTGTTTGCCCGCGGGCAGGCTTGGCGGCCGCTCCCGCGGACCGCCTTAAGGACGCTCGTCTGAAGCGCTTGGGCGACGCCCCTGCGGAGCGCCTTGGGGATGGCTGCCTTATAAGCCGCTTGCGAGGCGACTTCTTTCGTGGTTTGGTCCAATAGTTTCGCAAGTGGGCCATAGCCGATGCCACATCGCAGGGATATCTTCCGCGCCGGCAATGCCGATCTCGGCCGATTGCACGAAAGCCGCTGGCAGTGGCTGGAGGAGGTTTCCGGGCCGGCGGTGGCTTTGCCGACCGAATATCCCGACGGCTACCACGTTCCGCAACACCGCCACAGCCGCTGCCAGTTGCTGCATGCGCTGGTCGGTGTCGTGCTGGTGACGACCAGGTACGGGCGCTGGATGGTGCCACCCGACCACGCAATGTGGATACCGGCCGGCACCGAGCATTCCGTCGAAATGCTGGGCGATGTCTCGATGCGCTCGGTCTATGTCATGCCGGGCGCGATCCCGGGCCTGCCGGAAGGTTTGCGCGTCGTCGCCATCACCGAGCTGATGCACAGCCTGATCGTCGAATCGGAAAAGCTGCCGCAAGGCGGCGAACTGGAAGGCCGCGGCGGGTTGATCATGAACCTCTTGCTGCACGAGATCCCGACCTTGCCGGAACGGCCGCTCGGCCTGCCGTTCCCGTCTGATCCCAGGCTGGCGGCGCTCTGCCGACGCTTCGTGGCGGCACCGTCGCCGCATGCCACGATCGACGAGTGGGCCGATGCCGCGGGGATGAGCCGGCGCTCCTTCACCCGTGCCTTCCACCGCCAGACCGGACTGTCCTTGTCGACATGGCGCCAGCAGGCCTGCCTGTTCGCGGCACTTCCCAGGCTCGCCGACGGCGAGCCGATCACCAGGGTGGCGCTCGACCTCGGTTATGACAGCGTGCCGGCATTCATAACCATGTTCAAGCGCATGCTCGGCGCCTCGCCGCGCGGCTATATGCGCGGCGCCCGCGACGAAGGCATGCGGCGGGCTCAGCCTCGGCTTGAGGCCCCGGCGCCGTAGCGCCAGGAAAAGCCCGCAGCACTTTGTCGTAGGCCCTAGTCCAGCTGAACGCCGCTGGCCTTGACGATCGGTTCCCATTTGGCGAGTTCGGCCTTCACATGCGCTCCAAGCTCTTCCGGGGTGGAGGCCACGATCGAGGCGCTGAACTGGGCCATGCGGGCGATCACATCAGGGTCTTTCAGGGCTTCAACTGCCGCCTTCTGAAGAACGGCGACGACCTCCGGCGGCGTGCCTGCGGGCGCGAACAGAGCGTTCCAGCTGTAGGTTTCATAGCCGGGAATGGTTTCGGCAATGGCCGGTATGTCGGGGAAGGAGGGAACGCGCTCCTTGGTGGTGACGCCAAGCGCTCTCAGCGTCCCGCTCTTGATATGGCCCGATGAAGAGGGGAGGTTGTCGAACATCATCGGCACCTGATTGCCGATAACGTCGTTCAAGGCCGGTCCGGCGCCCTTGTAGGGAATGTGCTGCATACTGACGCCGGCCATCGTCTTGAAAAGCTCGCCGGAGAGATGCAGCGGGGTGCCATTGCCTGATGAGGCGTAGGCATATTTGTCCGGGTCCTTCTTCAGCATCTCGATCAGTTCCTTGACGTCCTTGGCGGGGAATTCAGGGTTTACGACCAGGACGTTTGGCACCAGCACGAGCAACGATATCGGCGCAAAATCCTTCTCCGCGTCGTAGGGCTTTGTCTTCAGGATCAGCGGGTTGAGCGCGTGGGTTGCGACCGTGCCCATCAGGATCGTGTAGCCGTCCGGTTCGGCTCGGGCGACCTGGGCAGCGCCGATGCTGCCCCCGGCGCCGCCGACATTTTCGACGACAATCTGCTGGCCCAGCTTTTCGGATATCTTGTTGGCGACTAGGCGCGCGACCAGATCCGTCGAGCCACCGGCGGAAAAGGGGACAACCATGGTGATGGTCCGGTCCGGAAAATCGGCGGCCCAGGCCGCCGGTACTGAAAGGGTGGCTGCGATGGAAACCGCGAGCCCGAGCAAAGTCCTACGCCGCATCTGCTACTCCTCCGTTGATTGGAGGGGCAGTATGGCCATGGTGAACTCCTCGCACAATGCAACCATGGACTGACTGCCCGCCTCAGGAGATCGGGCTTGACACCGATGCTTCGGTTGGCGTGCGCGAGAACGCCTCACCCCTCAGTTCAATCAGCCTTGGTCCAGCTGAAAACAAGCCATTTGTATCGTGACGTCTCTTCAGGCTCGGCCGTGTAGGTCATCTGCATGTCGCCGCCCTCGGTGTAGATGTCAAGCCTGGGTGCCGTGTCCAGTTCGAGCCACACGGAATCGTTCTTGAACGACCATGTCCCGCACCAGACGCAAGGCCCCGATGCCGGGTCACCCGGTTGGTGAAAATTGTAGCGGCCGTCCGCCGTGATCTCCAGATAGTCGAAGGCGCCATAAAAGGCGGTCACAGTCTGCTGAAATTCGGTCGCAGCCGCTTCCTGGTCGGGCTTCGCCGGCTCTTTCAGATCACGCGGTGGCCGGATTGCGGACCCTGCGATGCTCCATTTGCCGATGAAATCCTTTTCGGTGGGAAGATATTCCGTTTGCGCCTGCGCGGTCGAAACCGGAGCGATTGTCGGCGCATAGGCCGCGCTGGCGATGCCGATTGCGAGAAGCATTCCTGCGATGCCTGCAGCCTTGATTCGATTGCGCATCAGCTGCGCTCCTTCCGCGACGGGTTTGGGCAGATTCCAAAAACGAGATCACCCCCCGAGCTAGGGCCCGTGGGCACGCTTTTGGGCAACATGGATCAATCGAACAGGCTCGACACGGACTCTTCGGTCGCTGTGCGCGAAATCGCCTCGCCCATCAGGTCGGCGATGGAGATGACGCGGATATTCGGGGCGTCGAGCACGCCTTGCGTCGGCTGGATGGAATCGGTGATCACCAGTTCCTGCAGCTTCGAGCCGCTGATCCGGGCGACCGCACCGCCCGACAGCACGCCGTGGGTGATATAGGCGGTGACGCTGGTAGCGCCGTTGGCGAGCAGCGCATCGGCGGCGTTGCACAGCGTGCCGCCGGAATCGACGATGTCGTCGATCAGCAGGCAATCCTTGCCGGCGACCGCGCCGATGATGTTCATCACTTCGGATTCACCGGGACGTTCGCGGCGCTTGTCGACGATGGCCAGTTGTGCGTCGAAGCGTTTGGCGAGCGCGCGGGCGCGCACCACGCCGCCGATGTCGGGCGAGACGACGACGACATTGGCAAGCTGTTTGTATTTTGCCTTCACGTCACGGGCCATCACCGGCACCGAGAACAGATTGTCGGTCGGAATGTCGAAAAAACCCTGGATCTGGCCGGCATGGAGGTCGAGCGTCAAGACGCGGTCGACGCCGGCGCGGGTGATCATGTTGGCGACCAGCTTCGCCGAGATCGGTGTGCGGCCCGAGGCCCGGCGATCCTGCCTGGCGTAACCGAAATATGGGATGACCGCGGTGATGCGCTTGGCCGAGGAGCGCATGAAGGCATCGATCATGATGAGCAGTTCCATCAGATGATCGTTGGTCGGGAACGAGGTCGACTGCAGGATGAAGACATCCTCGCCGCGCACGTTTTCCTGGATTTCGACGAAGATTTCCTGATCGGCGAAGCGTCTGACGCTGGCCTTGCCCAGCGGGACATTGAGATAGCGGGCGACCGCTTCGGCCAGCACCCGGTTGGAATTGCCCGCGAAAAGCTTCATGCACCGTTCCTGGCGAAGGATGGGGAGGTCCTCTTAATCGGGCTTGTAGCGAGCCGTGCCGGTATTGCAAGCCTCGTTGACGGGAATCCGCCGGCTAATCTCAAAAACGTCAACAGTGAACGGAAGCCGGTAACAGGCGGATCAGCCGGCGCTGCCGCCGAGCCAGGCCGCGAACTGGTCGATCGTCTGGTCGGCGATCGCCTGCATGGTAGCGGGTGCAACCGCGGGCCAGCCTTCGGCGGCATTGACCGAGGGCGCCTTCTGCTGGCCATTGATGCGGTGTAGCCGGTTGCCGGCGGGGTCATAGACGTCCCAGACATAGATAACGGTGGTGTCCTTGCCTTCCGTCATCGTCGAGAAGTAGCCCTTCAGCACATGGGTGGCGGCTTGGTCGGCGCTGCCGGCAAGGGTGATGCCGCGCTGCTTGGCGCGTGTCTGCAGTTCGGCCGTCAGCGGCGTTGCCGCTTCCACCGAGGCGCCGACGATCGGCGCGATCTGCAGCCGGGTCTTCGACAAAGCGGCGGCGCTCTGCGCGGGATTGGCGGGTGTCGTGGCGCCGACGGCCGGCGCTGGTGTGGCGGCGGGCGCGATGCCCGGGGCAGCCAAGGGCTGAGCCGGTTGGGCCGAGGCTGCCGGCGGCGTGATGGCGGACGGCTCAAGGACGTCCTTGGCATTGGTGCAAGCGGCCAGCACAAGCGCTGCGAGCAATGACACGGTCGTCACATGCGATCGTCTCATCTGCCCGAAAACTCCTTAGTCGCGAACGCCCCCGCGTGGACCAACCATTATGGATTCACTGTACGATCAAGTCGAGATCATGGCGTGAAAGCGGCTTCGGCTGGGATTCGGTGGTCAGGTAGGTGCGGCCAAGCGTCATCGCCGTCTCGGTTTCGGAGTCCATGATGATCATGTGCGCGAACAATGTCATGTTGGGCGCGATCGGCTCGGGATTGCCCTGGTAGAACATCGGCATGTCCATCCAGGACGGGGTGAAGCGGGCGCCGACGGAATAGCCGCAGGCATTCAACCGATGCTTGGTCAGGCTGTGCGCCTCCAGCGTGCGGGCATGCGCGTCGAAGACGTCGCCGAAGGTGTTGCCGGGCGTCATCGCCTTCTCGACCGCCAGAAGAGCCGCGCGGGCGGCGTCGAACAGCTCCTGATGACGCTTCGACGCCTTGCCGGTCAGCACGGTGCGCATCATCGGCGCGTGATAGTGATGGAACACGCCGGCCCATTCGAGCGTCAGCTGATCGTTCTTGGTCAGCTTGCGGCGCCCGGCCTTGTAGCGGCAGAGCAGCGCGTCGATGCCCGAGCCGATGATGAATTCATTGGCCGGATAGTCGCCGCCGCCGGCAAACACCGCGCCCTGCATGGCGGCAAGGACCAGCGCTTCGTCGCCGCCCTGCTTGATCAGCGGCAGGGCCGCTTCGAGCGCGTCGTCGGAAAGGTTGGCGGCCTTTTCGGCCTTGGCGATTTCAGCCGGGCTCTTGAACAGGCGCAGACGGCCGACAATACCGGAGGCGTCGGCGATCTGGCCGAAGGTCTGCAGCTGCTCGTCGACGCGGCGGCCATTGAAGGCGGTCAGGCCATGGGTGTCGTATTCGACGCCGATGCGAGCGCCGAGGAGATTGAGGTCGTTGAGCAGGTTGCGCAGGTCGACCGCCGGGTTGGCGCCGTCGCGGTCGGTCCACAGCACGATGTTGTCGATGATCGATGTGTGGCGCGCCTGGCGCAAATCGGCCGAGCGGGTGAGCAGCACCATAGAGCCGTCAGCCTTCATAACCAGGCACTGGAAGAAACAGAAGCCGAACGTGTCGTAGCCGGTTAGCCAGTACATGCTCTCCTGGGCGAAAAGCAGTACAGCATCGAGCTTCTTTTCCGTCATCTCGATCATCAACCGGTCACGCCGGGCGTCAAATTCCGACCGTTCGAAATGCAGCGCCATTATCCGTTCTCCAAAACAATTGCCGAAACCTGCCGACCGTAGTCCGGTTCCTTGCGATGCGTCGCGCGCCGGTAGGAAAAGAAGAGATCCTCCTCGGCATAGGTGCAGCGGCCAAGCCCCTGCGCGGTCACGCCAGCCTTCTTCAGCCGGTCGACCGTATAGAGGTTGAGATCGAACATTGCATGCGCCGGATTGGCCGAAGGCGCGAAATAGCCGATGTTTTCGGCATCGGCTTCGACGAAACGGGCGACGAATTCCGGCCCGACCTCGTAATTGTCGGGGCCGATCGAAGGACCGAGAACCGCAATGATGCGCTCACGGCGGGCGCCGAGGCTTTCCATCGCGGCAATGGTGTTTTCAAGCACACCGGTGAAAGCGCCCTTCCAGCCGGCGTGTGCAGCGCCAATGATGCGCGCTTGCGCATCGGCGAACAGCACCGGGCCGCAATCGGCCGTCGAGGCGCCGATGGCGATGCCCGGCCGGTCGGTGACGATGGCGTCGGCCTTGGGCCGCGGGCCGGGAAAGGGTTCCCTGGCAATAACGACATCGGGCGAGTGGACCTGATGCGCGGTCAGGAGATGGCTGGCCGGCACACCCATCCAGGCAGCGACGCGGCGGCGGTTCTCGGCGACCAGCATCTGATCGTCATCCGACCCGGTGCCGATGTTAAGTCCCTGATAGATGCCGCCGGAGACGCCGCCGATACGGGTGAAATAGCCATGGCGGATACCTCGCGGCTTGGCCGCTTCCAGCAGCGGCGAGCGAACAGGATCCGGTTTGGTCTGATTCAGCATGGATGGGTTTGTTGTCCGCGCCGGCGTTTTCGTCAAGGCGAAGTTCGGCCGAGTGATTGCGACAGTGCTGCTGCGTCGACTTTGCATTGGCCAAAAGCAGGCATGCGACCACAAGCGACATGGCGGGACGGCTTGTAACGATCTCTGAGGGTCAGACTGGCTGATGCGGCAGGATTTGCAGGATTTTGAACAGCGTGCCCATGCCGTCGGGTCCGGCCAGGCGCTCGACGGCATCGGCAATGGTTTGTCGTGCCTCTTGGCTTGCCTGGCTGCCCAACTGGCCAGCTCGCTCAAGCAATCCCATGCCAAGCAGAAAGTCGCCCTGCGTCGCCAATTCCACATCGAGGCCATGCGCCCGCACGACGGCGGCCAGTGCCGCGAAGTCGACATGGGCGGTGAGATCGGCTTCGCCGGGATTGGCCAGCACATCTTCTGGGGCGTGCCTGCGCACGGCCTGCAATGTGTCGCCGAAACCGGGCTGGAGGTGGCCGTAATCAGGGAACAGCCCGGCGCCGCCGTGGTCGGCTATGCGTTCGGCAATGGTCGCCATCAGTGCCGCGCGGGCCGGTGCTATTTCGAAAATAGAGCCTTGTGGCGCCTCGGTGGCGTCTTCCGGCAGCAGCGTCGCCTCGACCGAGCCAGCGCCGGCGAAGAAGCTCAACTCGTCTGAGACATCGAGGCCGATCACCCGTTCGCGCCAGCCGGCGCCGGCGCGGATGAACTGGCGGATCGGCACGGCATCGAACAATTCGTTGCCGACGATCAGCAATGGCGCCTGCGGTAGCGTGGCGATGGTTTCGTGCCAGCCGAGCTCAACCGAACTTTCGGCAAGCGTCTGCTTCTGGATTTCGGTTAGCCGCGGGCTGGTCTCGACCAGAGCGAAGGACGCTCCGGCGGCGATAGCCGGATCGAGCCGCGTCAGGGTGCGAAGCATGTCCTTCATCAGCGTGCCGCGGCCAGGCCCGATCTCCGCGATGGTGACCGGCAGCGATCGGCCGATCGCCAGCCAGGCCTGATAGAGCCAGACGGCGACGAGTTCGCCGAACATCTGGCTGATCTCGGGTGCGGTGACGAAGTCGCCGGCGGCGCCGAACGGCTCGCGCGTGGTGTAGTAGCCGTCGCTGGGATCGAAAAGGCAGAGCGCCATGTACTCGTTGACGGGGAGGGGCCCGAGCGCGCCGATCAGGTCGACGATGCGGGTCTTCAGCCGTGTCATGCCGGCTGTGGTTGCGGCGCCGGTTTGGCGGTGGCCATCGCCCAGATGCCGGCCAGCACCATCGGCAGCGACAGCACCATGCCCATGGTGAGCCAGCCGCCGAGGAGGTAGCCGAGCTGCTGGTCGGGCTCGCGGAAGAACTCGACGAAGATGCGTGACAGGCCGTAGCCGCAAATGAAGGCGCCGCCGACAAAGCGCGACGTCTTCAGCTTCAGCCGCGAATGGGTGAGGAAGCGCAGGACCAGGAACAGCACCGCGCCCTCGAGCAGCGCTTCGTAGAGCTGGCTCGGATGGCGAGGCTCCAGGCCCGCGACACAACCCGCCACGGTCTGCTGGAGACGCTCGTTGCAGAAGACGACGCCCCACGACACGTCGGTCACGCGACCCCAGAGTTCGGCATTGACGAAGTTCGCGATGCGGACGAGGCCGAGCCCGACCGGCACGCCGGCTGCCACCACGTCGAACAGCGTCCAGGTGCGGATGCCGCGCTTGAGGGAAAACAGCGTCATGGCGAGGATGACGCCAAGCAGGCCGCCATGGAACGACATGCCGCCCTGCCAGACGGCGAAGATGTCGAGCGGGTGGTCGATATAGCGCTTTAAATCGTAGAAAAGCACATAGCCGGTGCGTCCGCCGAGCACGACGCCGACGGCGGCCCAGACGATGAAATCGTCGAGGTCGATCGGCTTCATCGGCAAGACGCCATCAGGCCACAGCCTTGTGTTGGTGACGAGCCGCTTGGCGTACCACCAGGCGAACAGGATGCCGACGATATAGCCGATGCCGTACCAGTGCACAGCCAGCGGGCCGATCTGAACCAGGATCGGGTCGATGTTGGGGAAGGACAGCGACGCCATCGGCAGCGGGAAATAGTCGTTCAACAGGATCTCCTGGGAGGGCTCGCGTTAGGGCGCGGACCATGCGGCAGGGTTTTGGCTGGGTCAAGGCAAGGTGACGACAGCCTGATCGTCAGAGATAATGGGCTCAACCCTGCGGCTTGCCGGCGACCAATTGCCTGAGCGCATCGTTGATCCTGTCTTGCCAGCCGGGGCCATCTTCCTGGAAATGGTCGAGCACGGCGCGATCGATCCTGATCGAGACAAGCTCGCGAACGTTTGGTGCGGCGGAGGGTTCGCGAATGGGAGGCGCGGGTTTCTTGACCGGCTTGAAGGCCGCTTCAGCGGCTTCCATCGGATTGGTCGGTCGGCGCGGGGGCGTTGCCATTGGTTGATCCTGAATGAGAGTGACTCTTGCCTGAGCAAGTCGTGAGGAAAACTAGGCCGCTGGTCTGCGAAGACCAGTAACTTCACTTGGTTCTCTCTGCCATTGCCCTGTATTTGGCTTCAAGCCTGTCCAGCACCTCGTCGCCAGGCTTGACCCGGCCCGCATCGGCATCCGAAATGCCCTTTGCGAGTGCTGCATCGAGTGCTGCAAAGCGCTTCTCCAAGTCCGCACTGTCCGTCACGGCAACCGTCGTTCCAAGAATCCATTTGCGATAATAGCAATCTGTCGGCCGGACCGTGAGCCAAATCGCGTCCGACATGAAGCCGCACCAGCTTCAACGTTCTTGCATTCCGCAGGCAGTGCCACTACGTCAATTCGAGCAAGCGAGGATTTGCCATGTCAACCGGACCGAACCGCATTCTCGATGAATTCGCCAAGCTGATGACCGATGCTGCGGGTGCCGCACAAGGCGTGCGCCGCGAGGTGGAGACTGCCTTCAAGGGGCAGGCCGAGCGCATCCTCAACACCATGGATGTGGTGCAGCGCGAGGAGTTCGAGGCTGCCCGCGACATGGCTGCCAAGGCCCGCGAAGAAAACACCAGGCTGGCCGCCCGCATCGACGCGCTCGAGGCCAGGCTTGCCGAATTGACCGGACAGGCCGCACCTGCGGCTGCGGCAAAGCCCAAAGCAAAAAAATAAAATTTAAACTTTTCCACAAAGCACAATCCGAAAAAGTGCTTTGCCGTGAATCGTTTACCGGCAATGCATGAATCTTTGTGACAGCGCCTTTCCACATGCTGATGACGCAGTGCGAAAAATTAGGCTGTTCACGCGACTCCCGATCAATAGACTGAATTTGTTGCATGATTCGGAGCAGGGTCATGCGGCCGGGCGGTGGGGTCCGGTCCGGGGTCTTTGTGTCGTGAAGTCCTGGCCGTCCGAGTTCAAGACAAATTGTTCGTCGTGTGTGCCCCGCGGAGCGTGTGGCGCTCCCCTGAACACAGGAAGCATTCCATGGAACTTCTCGAACTCGAATTCTCCCGCGAAATCCATCCGGTGGATGTCATCGAGCAGGTCGCCCATAACAATGACTGGTCCTTCGAACGGGCCGGCGATGACGAAATCTCGATCTCGGTTGCCGGCAGCTGGACCGACTATCACGTCTCCTTCTCATGGATGGAGGATTTCGAGGCGCTGCATCTGGCCTGTGCTTTCGACATCAAGGTGCCGGAAGCCCGCGCGCTGGAAGTGATGCGGCTGTTGTCGCTGATCAACGAGCAGATGCTGTTTGGCCATTTCGATCTCTGGGAGCAGGAGGGCGCGATCATGTTTCGCCAGTCGCTGCTGCTTGCCGGCGGGGTCGAACCGTCGAGCCAGCAGGTCGAGGTGCTTTTGTCGTCGGCGCTTGAAGCCTGCGAATGCTATTTCCAGGCCTTCCAGTTCGTTGTCTGGTCGGGAACCTCGGCCAAGGATGCGCTGGCCGGTGTCCTGTTCGAGACCTATGGCAACGCTTGAGCTTCCATGAGTTCGAGCAGCGCGCGCAAGCCCGAGATCAGCTTTGCCGATTTTGATCGTGTCGACATCCGTGCCGGCACGATCGTCGAGGCCGAGCCTTTCCCCGAGGCGCGCAAACCCGCCTTCAAGCTGAAGATCGATTTCGGCCCTGAGATCGGCGTGAAGAAATCCTCGGCACAGATCACGAAATACTATGCGCCGGAAACGCTGGTGGGACGGCAGGTGTTTGCGGTGGTGAATTTCCCGCCGCGCCAGATCGGTCCGTTCATGTCCGAAGTGCTCACGCTCGGCTTCCCTGATGAGGAAGGCGCCGTGGTCCTTGGCGCCATCGAGCGCAAGGTGCCGGACGGCGGCAGGTTGTTTTAGGAAGATTGCGTCAGGCGGCCAGCTTGCGCCTTGTGCTCAGCGCCTCTTCGACCGTGTCCATGAACATTTCGGCGCAGGCTTTCCAACTGTAGCGCATGGCGCGTTCGCGCGCCTCGGCGCGGTCGACATTGAGCGCGGCGAGCGAGGCCTCGCGCAGATCGGTCGACACCGCGCCGCCGATGCCGTCGCCGACAATGTCGATCGGTCCGGTGACCGGATAGGCGGCCACCGGCGTGCCGCTGGCCAGCGCCTCGATGATGACGTTGCCGAACGTGTCGGTGCGGCTGGGGAAGACGAAAACATCAGCCGAGGCGTAGATCTCGGCCAGCTCATCGTTCGGGCGATGGCCGAGGAAATGCGCCTGCGGGTACTTCGCCCTGAGCCTGGCCAGTTCCGGTCCTTCGCCGACGATCACCTTGCTGCCGGGCAAGTCGAGATCGAGGAAGGCGCTCAGGTTCTTCTCGATGGCGACGCGGCCGACGCACAGGAATACCGGGCCAGGGAAGCCGAGGTCCTTCTTCTTGTCGGGGCGGAAGTGATCGGTGTCGACGCCCCGCGTCCACGGCCTGAGCTTGGTGAAGCCTCGCGACGCAAGGTCCTCCGCCAGCGACTGGGTGGCGACCAGCGTGCCTTGTCCGGAATTGTGGAAATCACGCAGCCAGCGATAGGCCCAGCTCTCCGGCACCGGCAGGCGGGCGCTGAGATATTCGGGAAAGCGGGTGTGATAGCTGGTGGTGAAGGGACGGCCGGCATTGCGGCAATAGCGCCGCGCCATGATGCCGAGCGGGCCTTCGGTGACGATATGGATATGGTCGGCCTTGCGAGCCTCGATCAGCCGCGCGACATGGCCGGGCGTGGTCAGCGCCAGCCTGATGTCGGGGTAGGTCGGCAACGGCAAGGTGCGAAAGATGTTCGGGGTCAGGAAGTCGACCGCAACGTCGAAGGTTTTCAGCGTTTCGGTGAGCCGCTCCAGCGTGTGGACGACGCCGTTGACTTGCGGCCGCCAGGCGTCGGTGACCATCAGGATGCGCATGGCGGTCCTTTGCTCGGGTCGACGGTTGCCTTGATGCGATAGCGGTACGGCCCGGCTGCCCTCGCTTCGCTCCACCGCACCCGGGCAGGCACGAGGTCGAAGTAAGGCGGCTGAGCCGAATCAACTGAGGTCGCGCGCTTCATGCGCGCTCTTGACCATGGTTTCATGACGCGCGGATGAAGGTGGTTTTTGGCCGAGCCCGACTTCCAGATCATGCTTTGGTCAGGCGGGCACTTTGATCACCGCCCGCAGGCCGCCGAGCGGGCTGTCTTCCAGCATGATGTCGCCGCCATGGCTGCGGGCAATATCGCGGGCGATAGAGAGACCAAGGCCGGTGCCGCTGGCGTCGAGGTTGCGCGCCTCGTCGAGCCGCACGAACGGTTTGAACACGTCCTCGCGCTTTTCCGGCGGGATGCCCGGACCGTCATCGTCGATGGTGACGACGAGTGAGCCGCGGCCGTGATCGGCGCTGATCTCCACCGTCTTGGCATAGCGCAAGGCATTGCCGGCGACATTGGACAACAGCCGGGCGAAAGCGTGCGGGCGCACATGCACGTCCGGATCACCGGCAAGCACGGTCGATAGCTTGCGCTTGTGCAGCGACGCCTCCTCGCCGAGCTTTTGGAAATAGGCCTCGAGATCGAAATGGCCGGCATCTTCCGACGCTTCGCCGCGGGCAAAAGCGATATAGCCTTCCAGCATCGACTGCATGTCGTCGATGTCCTGGTTGAGCGCGGCCTTGGTCTCGGGCTTGCCGCCGGCCAGCGCCAGCTGCAGCTTGAAGCGGGTGAGGATGGTTCTGAGATCGTGGCTGACGCCGGTCAGCATGGCGGTGCGCTGTTCCAGCTGGCGTTCGATGCGCTCGCGCATCTGGATGAAGGCAAAGCCGGCCCGGCGAACCTCCTCGGCGCCGCGTGGGCGGAAATCGCGCGGCATCGGCCGGCCCTTGCCGAAGCTTTCGGCGGCCTCGGCCAGAGACAGGATCGGCCGGATCTGGTTGCGAAGGAAGGGGATGGCAATCGTCAGCAGCACCAGTGACGTCCCGACCATCCAGATCAGGAAGATGTGGGTGTTGGAGGCATAGGCCTGGCTGCGGCGCACGAAGACGCGCAGCACCTTGCCCTCGAGCTGGATGCGGACCTCGACGATGTTGGAATTGCCGACCGTGTCGATCCAGAACGGGCGGTTGATCTGGCGGGTGATCTCGGTGGAAAGGACGTCGTCAAGGATCGAGAAGAAGGGCTTGGGTCCAGGCGCCGGCAACGGGTCGGGCGGCAAGAGGTCGACCTTCAACTGCATGCGGTCCTGGGCGATGCGGATGATGTTCGCGTAGTCGCCATCGTGCGGATAGGTCTCGATCATGTCGATGATCGCGGCGATGTCGCGCACGGTGGCCTGCGACAGGCGCTGCGTCACGGTTGCCCAGTGGCGTTCCATGAAGTCGAAGGCGACGACCGACTGCAGAAGGATCATCGGCGCGATGACGATGATCAGCGAGCGGGCATAAAGCCGCTTGGGCATATAGAACGCAACCAGCCGCCAGAACCGCTTCCAGGCACGCGGCATTGCTTTCAGCGCGCGTGATACGCGCGCGCCAAAGCCGCCCTGTTCCGGCCGTTCCAGTTGCGTGGTCGCCATTTGTCCTTTCGCTGGGTCAATGGCCGCTGGTCGATGCCGCTGGTCGATGGCCACACATCTATGGCCAAGGGCGGCCGTCAGCGGCATTCTATTCCACGCTGAGCCGATACCCAATACCGCGCACCGTCTGCAGCCAGACCGGATTGGACGGATCGCGCTCGATCTTGCGGCGCAGGCGGTTGATCTGGACGTCGATGGTGCGCTCGCCGACTTCCGAATCGTCGCCGACAAGCTCGTGACGCGGGATCGTTTCGCCGGCCCGCGCGGCAAAGATCGCCAAGATCTCCTGCTCGCGGTCGGTCAGCTTCAGCGCCTCGCCGCCCCGCTTCAGCTCGCGCCTGGCGATCTGGAAGGTGTAGGGGCCGAAGACCAGCTGCTCGACCTTGGGCGTCGTCGCCGGGCCGCCGCGGCGCAGAATGTTATTGATGCGCAGGATCAGTTCGCGCGGGTCGAAGGGCTTGGGCAGATAGTCGTCGGCGCCGGCCTCGAGCCCAGTGATGCGGCTGTCGGTTTCCGATAGCGCGGTGAGCATCAGGATCGGTACGTTCTTCTCCGCCCGCAGCGCCTTGGTGAGGTCGACGCCGGTCTCTCCGGGCATCATGACGTCGAGGACAAGGAGGTCGAAGTCGAGTCCTGCAAGCTTTCGCCTGGCCTCGCCGGCATTTCCGGCGACTGTGACGCGAAAACCATTTTCGGTCAGATACTGCTTGAGCAAATTGCGAATGCGGGTGTCGTCGTCGACCACAAGCAGATGCGGCGCGTCATCGTCCGGCGCCGTCGGCTGGTCCACCCTCTCAATGGTCTCCATGGCTTTTCCCTGACATGTTTGCAGGCACAATGTCGATCTGCGCCCTTAGTTCCGGATTGACCATGGCTTCCAGGAATCGTTCGATCAAGGGACGCTCGCTGGCTCCGGAATCTTCCAATGCAGCACGGATGCGGCGTGACTGTGGCCGCGCCAGGGCCAGCGCCAGGGCGCGCCCCTTGGCTGTCGGATAGAGCTCCCGCTGGCGGCGGTCGCGCGGACCCTGCAATTGCACGATATGGTCGGTGTCGATCAACTGCTTGAGCACCCGCGCCAGGCTCTGCTTGGTGATCTTGAGCACGTCGAGCAGTTCAGCGACCGTCAGTCCCGGCCGGCGGTTGACGAAATGCAGCACCCGGTGATGGGCGCGGCCAAAGCCGTAATCGGCCAGGATCTGGTCCGGATCGGAAGTGAAATCGCGATACGCAAAGAAGAACAGTTCGATGATGGCGAAGTCGATGCCGTCCTCGTCGGTGATCGGCGTCTTGATCGGTTTTCCGGCAGCTGGGCTTCGATCCGTCATCATTTCTCCGTCCATAGAGGGAAATTATGTCAGTACTATTGACGTAATTTCCCCGCAATGGTAATTTTTGACAAGCTTTTCGGCTGAATGCGAACGAAAAGGCAAGGGAGTGCGGTT
Organism: Mesorhizobium sp. C372A; assembly: GCF_030323245.1. Taxonomy (NCBI): domain Bacteria; kingdom Pseudomonadati; phylum Pseudomonadota; class Alphaproteobacteria; order Hyphomicrobiales; family Phyllobacteriaceae; genus Mesorhizobium; species Mesorhizobium sp. C372A. The sequence continues at coordinate 3,106,321 of NZ_CP100475.1, forward strand.
TTTCCGGAACTTCCTGAGTTTGCCAGAGTTCGATTCTCCGCTTACGCTTCAAGGGCCGCCCGACGCGGCTGTCGCGCAACAAGAACAACACTAATGATGTGCGGGTCGCCGCCCGCGGGAGGTTTCCATGGCATCCGTTCCCTTCGACCAACTGGACGGCTTCATCTGGATCAACGGCGAGTTCGTCAAATGGGCCGATGCCAAGATCCACGTGCTGACCCACGGCCTGCACTATGCCAGCGCCGTCTTCGAGGGCGAGCGCGCCTATGGCGGCGCCATCTTCAAGCTCAACGAGCACACCGAGCGTCTGCATGAATCGGCGCGCCTGCTCGGCTTCAATATTCCCTATTCCGTGGCCGAGCTCAATGACGCCTCGACCACGCTTCTGAAGAAGCAGGGTTTCCAGGACGCCTATGTCAGGCCGATCGCCTGGCGCGGCAGCGAACAGATGGGGGTGTCGGCGCAGAACAGCCGCATCAACTGCGCCATCGCCATCTGGCAATGGCCGAGCTATTTCGACCCGGCGCAGAAGCTCAAGGGCATCCGTCTCGATCTGGCGGAATGGCGCCGGCCCGATCCGCGCACCGCGCCGTCGAAGTCGAAAGCCGCCGGCCTCTACATGATCTGCACCATGTCCAAGCATGCCGCCGAGGCCAAGGGCTATGCCGATGCCATGATGCTCGACTGGCGCGGCCAGGTCGCCGAAGCAACGGGCGCCAACATCTTCTTCGTCAAGGATGGCAAGATCCACACGCCGAAGCCCGATTGCTTCCTCGACGGCATCACCCGCCGCACCGTCATCGGCCTCGCCAAGGACCGCGGCCTTGAAGTCGTCGAGCGCGCCATCATGCCTGAGGAACTCGAAGGCTTCGAACAGTGCTTCCTCACCGGAACGGCAGCGGAAGTGACGCCGGTCTCCGAGATCGGTCCGTACCGATTCGAGGTCGGCGAGATCGCCAAGACTTTGATGAACGACTATTCTGCTGCGGTGCAACCTAAGCATGCGATAGCCGCAGAATAACGAAAGTCACAGCTTTTTTCGCAAGCAGGGGCGGTTTTGAGGCCGGCCCCTTTATTTCAGCATCTGTGCATTTGACTTTCGTACAATTCAGCGTCTCATGATGGTGTCGGCCCGGGAGGCTGGCAGCTATGGAGGGACTAGGTACATGGATACGAATACGCTCATTGCGCTCGTTGTACAGGTAATTGCAGGTGTTGTCGGTGGTCAGGCGGTCGGCGTTGCGCTGAAGAATGCGGCGATGGGCCAGTTGACCAAAATCCTCGGCGGCGCGGTTGGCGGCGTTGGCGGGGCGGCGATCCTCGGCAGCCTGCTCGGCGGCACGGCCGACCCGGCAGCGGCTGCAACGGCAGCGGGCGGATTGGGCGATACGCTGAACCTCAAAAACCTGCTCGGCGGCGCCGGCGGCGGCGCCATCCTGACCGGCATCATCGGTGCGGTCATGGGCGCGATGAAGAAGTAAGCCTCTAGATCATTCACCGTTTCACGGCGAATGATCTAGTTTGTTGTTTTACCCAATTCCGGACGGAAAACCGCTTTACACTTTTCCTGGAATTGCTCGAGACTCAGGCTTCGTCAAATGGGCGGCCGTTGGGCCGCCCATTTCTGTTTTGGGACGGACTGTTTGCCTTTCAGCAGTGGACGGCCTTCGCCCGCGCCTCTACATCACGCTGGAACAGCGAAAGGACAATCATGGGTCAGCTCAATGCCGGCATCGTGCCGGTCACGCCTTTCCAGCAGAACTGCACCATCCTGTTCGACATGGATGACAAGCATGGCGTCGTCGTCGATCCGGGCGGCGACATCGACAAGGTGCTGGCGGTGCTGAAGGACAATGCGATCACCGCCGCTGCGATCTGGATCACCCATGGCCACATCGATCACGCCGGCGGCGCCATGGAGCTGAAGGAAGCACTCGGCATCGAGATCATCGGCCCGCACGAAGCCGACAAGCTATTGCTCGACAATCTCGAGAACCAGGGCCAGCGCTACGGCATTGCCGGGGCGCGCAACTGCGTGCCCGACCGGTTTCTCGCAGAGGGCGAGACGGTTTCGTTCGGCTCACATATGTTCGAGGTGCTGCACTGCCCCGGCCATGCGCCCGGCCATGTCGTATACTACAATCGCGCGGCGAAGTTCGCTCATGTCGGCGACGTGCTGTTTCGCGGCTCGGTCGGGCGCACCGACCTGCCGGGCGGCGACCATGCGGCGCTGATCGCCTCGATTAAGAACAAGCTTTTGCCGCTCGGTGACGAGATCGGCTTCATCTGCGGCCACGGCCCGGGTGGCCGCTTTGGCGAGGAGAGGCGGACCAATCCCTTCCTGACTTAGCGATGTCTTTCTGCCAAAAAAAAGCGCTGGCCTTGCGGTCAGCGCTTTTTGTGGAAGCTCAATTCGCGACGCAGAAATGCTGCTCACCGTCATTGCCGGTGAACGTGCCGCTGCGGGCATTGAAGCTCCGGTAGCGGTCCGAGCAGTATTCGTACCAGTCGCGGGTCCACGGCTCGGCATAGCGGTCGGCATAGACGACCCGCGGTTCGGCATAGTAACGGCGCACCGGCGCCGGCCGCACTTCGCGGTAGTCGTAATCGTCATCATAGCTGCTGTAGCGCGGCTGCGGGTTGCTCAGCGCACCGGCGATCAGAGCGCCGGCCGCAAGGCCGACGACACCGGCCGCAAGCGCGTCGCCATTATGATGACGACCATGGCCATGATGCCAGCGGTTCCAGTCCTTGGCATTGGCGGCAGGCAAGGTGGCGAGGGTGGTCGCGGCGAGAGCGGCGCCCAGGATGGCGGTCTTGAAAATGCGATTCATTTTGGTCTCCTTCGTGCCGGCCCGGATAGTTTTCGGGGATGCGGTCCAGCCTAGGGGACGATTAATAGAAGACCGTGGCTGAACGGGGGCTGAACGGAATTGGCTGATACGATCCAGTTCTTGCGGCAAAACCAAGCGCGTACGCAAGGCGCTCCGCCTCGTCAATCTCCGTCCGGACTGTCTTGAGCCGGCTTAGCCGACCGACAGGTTGACGGCCTTCGGACCCTTGCCGCGCTTGTCCGGCTCGGTGTCGAATGTCACTTTCTGTCCATCCTCCAGACCGGAAAGACCCGAAGCCTGCACGGCCGAAATATGAACGAAGACATCCTTCTGCCCGTCGTCGGGTGTAATGAAGCCGAAGCCTTTGGCATGATTGAAGAATTTGACGGTGCCGGTCTGCGGCATGGGAAGCTCCCTTTGATCCCATAAAGTCCAGTTTCGGGCCGGCAAATGCCCGAAGGGAAATTTGTCCTTTATTTTAGCGCTATCGGCAAGAGAAAGTTTTGGCCAGGGCGGCAACGCTGAAGGCTGGTCAAATAGATTGTTGCACCGAAGGCAATTCGCGCCAGACGATTGCTCCGGCGATCAGCCACGCCATGGACCGGTAGAGCGTCCTTTGCCTGCGGCGACGGCGGACATGAAAAAGGCGCGACCAGAAACGTCGCGCCTTCGAAACTCTGGACGGCTGACAAAGCCGGTTCAAACACGCTTGAGGTGCTTTTTCGAGCGCCCTGACGGGCGCGCGGGCACCGCCGGTTCAGGCCGCGCGGAGGTTGACCGCCTTCGGACCCTTGCCCATGCGGTCGGGTTCAACGTCGAAGGTGACCTTCTGGCCGTCGACGAGGGTACGCAGGCCCGAGGCCTCGATCGCGGAAATGTGGACGAACACATCCTTGGCGCCGCCGTCGGGCGTGATGAAGCCGAAGCCTTTGGTCGCGTTGAAGAATTTAACGGTGCCGGTCTGGGCCATTGGGGAAACTCCTTCACCCGTGTCAGTCTTATGGTTTGCCCGCCGCCTGGCATCGTGGGCAAGTCCCGGTGGTTGCTTCGGCAGTCCTGCATTTGCGCATGGTAAAACCCCCCGCCGAAAACGGGGCCGTCAGAGATTCACAGTATCGGGGAAAGGTCGTCCAAAACGTTCCGCTCTCCGGGTCGCAAATGCCCGAACACAAAATTTATCGCACGGAAACGTGATAGTTGCAAGATAGCGCCGCGGGCCGCGTCCATCGACGCATCCCAACGAAGGCGCTTCGATAAACCTGGGTTCTTAAGAGTTCATCAGCCAGAGCCCGGCCACGCATGGTCCAGCGGTCTGGTCCAGGGCCAAACCAATGCGCGGGCCGGGCATCGCATGGCTCCCGCGCCGCAAACGGGGGTTGCATTTGGCAAGGCAATGGCGAGGATCGACAGGCGCGTTTTGCGCCGGGGACGGGGGTCTCGAGGGAGGCATATTCATGAGATTTCTTGCGACGATCTTCTCGCGCCAGGGTTTTACTATTCTCTTCCTGTCGGGTCTTCTTGCGGCCTGCACCGTCGTCGTCGATGACGGGCCGGGACCACGTCCGCGCCCGCCACGGCCGGAACCGGAATTCTGCACCAGGCAATACGAGCCGGTCTGCGCGCGGCGCGGCGGTGACCGCCAGACCTTCGCCAATGCCTGCCTTGCCGAACGGGAAGGCTACCGCATCGTTCGCGACGGCCCTTGCCGCGACGGCGGCGGTGGTGGCGGTGGTGGCGAAGAGCCGACATTCTGCACGCGCGAATACGCCCCGGTCTGCGCCCGCCGCCATGGCGAGCTGCGCACCTTTCCCAACGCCTGCGAGGCCCGTGCCGCCGACTACCGCGTCGTCGAGGACGGCCCCTGCTGATTTTTCCTTCTCCCCTGTCGGGTGAGTCCGCCGGAGGCGAATTCACCGTCCCACTGACACGATAAAAAAGGCGGCGAATGCCGGGACCCTGCGAAGCAGCGGGGACCGGGCGGGTGGACCGGACCACCCTTGGTCCTTCGCAGGCTCAGGGCGTTCGAAACTCGAAAAGCCAACAATTGGCTTTTCGTCTGCTGCGCGGACCGCTTCTCACCTCCAAGGGAAGAAGGATACCTTGTCGAGCGTGGCTTCGTCGACGTCGCGCGAGCGGCTCGACGAAGAACGTCAAGCAAGCCTCCGTTGCAGAGTTTTGCGCGAGATCGTCAGTCCATTGCTGGCAGGTACGCCAGGCGCGTCCCTGCCTTGTCAGCCCTTCGACTTCGGCTTCAGGCTGCTCTCGGCTTGCTTGACCGAGGAACCGAACGGGGAGGCGGCCTTGGCCACCACCTTGTCTTTCTTGGGCTTGCGAGTTTCGCGATTGCTGCGCTGCTGACCCTTGGCCATCTGTCTGCTCCTTCGTACGTGCTGGGTGGGTGCGGTGTCAGACGGCCGGGCTGTCGGGGACAGCCGGGGCGTCCGCCACTTCGAGGTTGTCTTCCGTGGTGACCCGCTCATAGGTCTCCTGCTCGCTGCGGATGCGATATTGCGGCGAGCCATCCTTGACCGGCAATCTGCTCTTGATCTGAAACAGCTCGGCGGTCTTCTGGGCGAGCCCGCTGCGGCTCTTCATGCGCACGGTCTGGCCGACGGCGAAGAGGTGCGAGGGCGTGTCGGTGCGCGGACGCGCATTCTGCTGGAAGCGGATCATGCTGCGTTCTCCTGGTCGCGCCTCAGCGCTGTTTCGAGTTCGAGGTAGTCGATGGCGACAAGCTGGCTGGTGGCCGGGTTCTTCACCGCCCTTGCCGGCAAATGGATGAAGGTGGCGACGCGACGCCAGGCAAGCCGCGACATGCCCTCGATCAGCTCTTCGTCGTGATCGATGTCATAGTCGCCGGCCGGCAGTTGCCCTTCCAGCCCGCTAAGCACGAAGGGTGCCGCGAAATGGGCGATGGAACGGGTGGTGCGATCCGGCATTGGCTTGGCTCTGGTTCGTCGATGCTTTCCGGCATCAACCGGGAACTCAACCATCGGCGATTGGAATGAGTTTGGCGGGTCGAGTATCTCCGACGCCGCTATATGCCAAGCTTGACCCAAAAAACGATCTCAGATCAATAATCCGAAATTGTTGGCTATTCAAGCTGATTTCCGCCACGGCTCGACCGGTATAAAAAATTTCTCGTATAAACCCCTAATAAATCTGCTATCGTGGAACAATATCAGCCAATTTCTTATTTAGAGCGCATCGGAATAATTATTCCGGTGCCCCTAAGATTATTTTTTACGAAAGGCAAAAATATATGAGATTCATGAAAACGCCGGATCGTCCGACCGCAACAATCGAGCCAATCGTCCTCTTCCCCAAGGCAATGTCAGTGCGCCTGACGATAAGAAGCGACGAAGCGGCACGGCGCAAGATTGCCGACACCGACGGCACGCAACGGCGGGAGCGCCGGCTCGCCGAGAGCAACCGGCTGATTTGAACGCTACATTTTCCTGGAATTCCTCTAGAGTTTCGAAGAGGTCCGCGCCCTTGGCGAGCCCACTCTTCCCTTGAACCTGCAGCGCCGATGGCCTAGATCGCGGCAAGCGGACAAAACACGGCAGGTTTCCCATCAACAGAGATCAGAGAAGAGCGGCGGGTGCTGGAGCTGGCGGACAGCCGCCGCTGGGCCTCGACCAATATGTGCAGCAGGCGCTGCAGCTGCATCAGGCCGGGCGCCGGCAGGAGGCCGAGACGCTGTACCGGCAGGTGCTGGCGCGCAAGGCCAATCACCCGGCAGCGGCGCATTTCCTGGGCCTGTTGCTGCACCAGACCGGGCGCAGCCCCGAAGGGCTGGAGCTGATCGAGCAGTCTGTGCGTCTGCAGCCGAAGAATCCCGATTTCCTCAACAATCTCGGCACGGTGATGCGCGATCTCGGCCGCGTTGCCGCGTCCGCCGATTTCTTCCGCGGCGCGGTCGATCTCAAGCCCGACCAGCTCGCGGCACGCGACAATCTGGGTTCGGCGTTGAAACAGCTCGGCCAGTTCGAGGCTGCGGAGGACATCTATCGCGGCACAATCGGGCGCAATCCCTTCCATGTCCGCGCCCGCATCGGGCTTGCCGAAACGTTGCAGGAAGCCGGTCGTCTGGATGAGGCGCTGGCGACCTTTCGCGAGGCGCTGACGATCCGGCCCAAGGATGCCGACCTGTTGCATGGGCTCGGCGTCGGGCTGATGGAAAAAGGCAAGCTCGATGAAGCGGCAGACCTGTTTCGGCAGGCGTTGGCGATCACGCCAGGCATGGCAAAGGCCTGGCTGATGCTGACGCAGGTCAAGCGCCAGAAGGAGCGCGACGCCGAACTCGCCGGCATGGAGGCCCAGCATGCCAAGGCGCCGGCCGACAGCCTGGCGCGCATGCAGCTGTCCTTCGGTCTCGGCAAGGCCAATGACGATTTGAAGGACTACAACAGGGCCTTCGACTATTTCGCTGAAGGCAATGCGATCCGCCGCAAGGGCATCGATTATGATCCGGTCAGGACGCGGGCCGAATTCGAGGCGATGAAGACGGTGTTCAACGCCGGCTTTTTCGAAAAGCACAAGCCAAGTGCAATCTCCGACGACACCCCGATTTTCGTCGTCGGCATGCCGCGCTCCGGCACCACGCTGGTCGAACAGATCATCGCCAGCCATCCACAAGTCTATGGCGCGGGCGAGCTCAGCATGTTGAAAACCGCGGTCGGCAAGCAATTTCCGCTGACCATGCCGGGAGGTTTCCCCTGGGGACTGGTCGATGTATCCGACGCGGAGTTTGCGGAGGCGGGCCAAGCCTATCTCGACATGCTGCATGAGCGCTATCCCAACTTCAGGCATGTCACCGACAAGATGCCCGGCAACTTCCTGCTCATCGGCTTCATCCATATGATGCTGCCGAAAGCCAAGATCATCCATTGCGCGCGCGATGCGGCGGCGACCTGCCTTTCGATCTACAAGGTGCATTTCCGCGGCGACAACCACCGCTACGGCTATGATCTGGGCGAGCTCGCCGATTTCCACAATATCTACACCGACATCATGGCGCATTGGCACGATGTTCTGCCGGGCGTCGTGCATAACGTGCGTTACGAGGATTTCGTGGCCGACCAAGAGGGACAGACGCGGGCGCTGATCGGGCATCTCGGCCTGTCCTGGGACGACAAGGCGCTGTCGTTCCACGAGACCGACCGCCCGGTGCGCACGGCCTCGGCCGCGCAGGTGCGCCAGCCGATGTATCGGGGCTCGGTCGATCTCTGGAAGCGCTATGGCGACAGGTTGAAGCCGCTGCTGGACAAGCTGGCCTGAGCAGCGGCTAAAGCTCGATGAAGGGCTGGAAGCCGCCGAAGATCATGCGCTTCATATCGAAGGGCATGGGCCCCAAATCGGGTGTCAAACGGGGATCGGCCATCACCTTGGCATTACCGCGTCGCGGCTTTGCCTGGACGAATAGACGGCCCAATCAAAGACGACGATCTCGTCGTCTTTTGCCTGAACGGCACGCGGAAACGAGGTCAACTCACCATAGGGCACGTCGTCGGCGGTACATTCGACATAGGCGAGCGCTCCGTGTTCCTTCCATATCGGGCCTGCGAGGTTGGCCAGCTTCTTGTAGTCATCGATATTTGCCTTCGGCACGGCGAGCACGAAACCATCGACATAGGACATTGGGTTTTCCTTGGAGTATCTCACAAAGCTCCTTACCGGCGTCAGCCGGTGAGGAGCTTTGTCAGCGGTGGTCAGTCTTTCTTCGCCGGCGCGTTCATCGCCCATTCGACCCCGAAGGGATCGCGCATGTTGCCCCACTGGTCGCCCCAGAACATCAGCTGCAGCGGCACTGCGACTTCGCAGCCGGCATCGACCGCGCGCTTCCACCAGCCATCGATCTCGTCGGCGCCGAGATGGAGCTGCATGGTATAGCCCTGCGGCTTGACGGCAGGCATGCCGTTTTCGGGGTAGAAATCGGAAATCATCAGCGTCGAGCCGTTGATGTGGAGATGGATGTGCATCGTGCGGCCCTGCTCATCGGGCGGATAGAAGAACACCTGTTCGGCGCCGAAAGCCTTCTTGTAGAATTCGGCGGCCTTGAAGGCGCCGTCCAGCTGCAGATAGGGGGTCAATCCACCGAGAACTTTCGCGGCCGGCTGAATGGGGGTCTGGTCGGTCATGTCTTGTTCCTCTTTGGGTTTGGTCTGGGCATTTGGTTTGGCCTTGCGAACCCTAGGACGAACGAGCCGGCCGCGATCCTACATGTCTGATGCGATTTTCTGGCGAAACGAACTTGCGTCGGCGGCGCCCAATCAGAGCGCAATGCTCGCTGTCAGCAGGCTAGAAAGGGGACTGCTCCTTTAACCCCGCTGAGACGACAATGATCCTCTATTACCAGACCCATTCGCCCTTTGCGCGCAAAGCGCTCGTCTTCGCCCATGAGGTCGGGCTTGCCGACCGGCTCGAGGTCATTCATCACGAGACCAGCCCGACCTTGCGCAATGCCAGTGTCTACGCCGAAAACCCGCTCGGCAAGGTGCCGGTGCTGCTGCGGCCGGATGCGCCGCCGCTCTTCGATTCCGATGTCATCTGCGCCTATCTCGATACGCTGCATGACGGCCGCAAATTGCTGCCGCAGGACGGCGAAGCGCGCTGGCAGGCGTTGCGGTTGCAGGCGGTCGCCCAAGGCCTGGCGCAGACGGGCATAGGCCTGCGCTGGGAGACGGAAAGGCGGCCCGAACAGTTGCGCTATGCAGCGCTTGCCGAAGGCTACCGGGAAAAAATCGAGGCCAGCTATGACTGGATCGAAAGCGCGCTGGACGACGAGACACCGCTCCATGTCGGCCATATAGCGCTTGCCACCACGCTGTCCTGGATGGCGTTCCGCCAGCTGCCGTCCTTTCGCGCGCGGGCGCGGCTGACGCGCTGGTTCGAGGCGTTCGAAAAGCGTCGATCGATGCAGGCGACGCCGCTGTCGGGCGATACGCATGACTGAGCAACGGTCGCCCCGCGGCGGCCTGCATCGATCTTTCCCGACCGCATGGTCAGGGCGCCCTGCAGATCCGCGGGCCGTTTTGCGCGTCGATGAGGATTTCCGGCCAGCCGATATCCTTGCGCAGTTCGATCGGCAGGGCCAGAAGCTCGCGCTCGCTGCGATAGCGGGCGCGGTTCTGTGCGTAACGGGCGGCGACGCGGCCTATGGATGACAGAATGGACATGATGCGTTCTCCTCAGATGAAGCCGGCATCATCGTGTCGGCATCCCAAGGACGCAGCAGGTTCAGGCGATCCGACAGAGCGCTGAAAATATTTGCGGGAGATGCGAAAGCATGGGCCGCAACACGGTACGGCCCATGGTGGTAGTTCCTCAGCCCGCCGTTTCAGCCACCGAGCGGAAGAAATCCTCGGGGTCTTCGACTTCGGTCAGCTTCCGCTTGTCGATCAGCCAGAAGCGGTTGCCGATGGCGCGGATGAAGGAACGGTCGTGCGAGGCGAGCAGGCAGCTCGCCTGATGTTCCAGCAGTTCCGCTTCCAGCGCTTCCTGGCCGTCTATGTCGAGATGGTTGGTCGGCTCGTCGAGCAGGTAGAAGTTGGGGTTGGCGAGCCTGAGCGCCAGCATCATCAGCCGCGCCTTCTGGCCACCGGACAGCACGCCGATCTTTTTCTCCTGCATCTCGATGACAACGCCGGCGCCGGCAAGCAGCGAGCGGGCGCGTTGCTCGCCGACATCGTAGCGGTGCGAGACCAGGGCCAGCGGCGTGTCGTCGCCACTGATGCCGGCCAGCGCCTGGTCGCTGTAGCCAAGCACCGTCGACGGCGTCACCTTGACGTTCGGCACCGTGTCCGGCTCGGCGATGGCGTTGCGGATCAGATCGACGAAACGCGACTTGCCGACGCCGTTGCGGCCGAGCAGCACGATGCGGTCGCCCTGGCAGATGTGGCGCTTGCCGGTCTTGAACAGCAGCGTGCGGTCCGGCGTTTCCACTGCGGCGTCATCCAGCGTAATCAGCACCTTGGCATGGGTGCCGCGGTTGGCCAGCCGGATCGCGCCGGCCGATTTCTCGCGATGCGCCGATACCGCGGCGTCTTCCAGCTTCTCCGCCCGTTCCCTGAGTTGCTTGGTCTTCACCGTCAAAAGGTCGCTGCCGGAATTGATGCCGATGTTGTTGAGCTTGGCGGCCTGCTTGCGCAGTTGCTGCGCCACCTTCATGTCGCGCTCGAACCGGCGCGCCGTCGAGGCGTCCAATTCGTCCAGGGCCTGCCGCGCCCTGGAATAGGGCAGTGCAAACACCGGCGAGTCCTCCGGGCGCAAGAACAGCGTGCGGTTGGTGACGGCGTCGAGAAAGGCGCGGTCGTGACTGGCGATGACCACCGGCACTTCGCGCGGCAGGGCGTTCAGCCAGCTTTCCAGCTGGCTGATCTTGGCGAGGTCGAGATGATTGGTCGGCTCGTCGAGCAAAAGCACATCCGGATCGGTGACCCAGACGCGGGCGATCAGCGCCAGCCGCTGCCATCCGCCGCTCAGCGCCTGCATCGGCCGTTCGCGCATCGGCTCGGGCACGTCGAGCGAATCCAGCACCACGTCGACGCGCCACATCTCGCTGTCGGCCTGCTCGGCCGGCAAGGCATCGGCCACCACCTGATGGAAGCTGCGGCTGAGAAGGGCTGGCGGAACCGACTGCTCGACATGGCCGACACGCAGGCCGCGCGTGCGAGAAATGTCGCCCGAGGTCGGCTCCAGCGCGCCGGTCAGGCATTTAAGCAAGGTCGACTTGCCGCGGCCATTGGCGGCGACGATGCCGAGCCGGTCGCCGGCGCCCATGGTGAGGTCGAGATTGGAAAACAGCGGCGCACTCATGGTGACGCCGAGGGATTTGAGGCTGATCAGGGCCATTGCGATTTCTCTGGTCTTGCCGGAGACAACTCCGGATGCACTTTGACGGTGTGCTTGCCGGCCGTCAGGCTCAGCTTTGCGCACCACGAAGGGCAGACCAAAAAATCGAAACGGGAAAAAACCGTGATGTCCCTGGTCAGCCCTGCAAGCGAACTCGCAGGGCAGAAATCGGGCCACGCTGACGATGGTGATCGATAGACACGCAGCCCTCCTTTCAAGACAAAACTTTGAGTGTGTGGAGCGATTACACCAAAGGCGGGGGTGGAGGCAAGTGGGCGACGGATGCGGCGGTGGTGGAGCGCTCTTCCCTTCTCCCACAAGGGGAGAAGGAAAGAGGTGCTATTTCCCCGGCCGTCCCGTCTTCCCCGGCCGCCGCTTATCACGACGCGCATCGCCTGGGTCCTCGTAGGAGCCGATGCCAGCACGCTGGCGAATGATTGGCTTGGGGGAATCGTCGCGATCCTTCGCGCCCCCCTCTGTCCTGCCGGACATCTCCCCCAGCTGGGGGGAGATTGGGTTTGGCTTGGCCGGCACTTTTCCTTCGACCGGCTTTTCGGTCCGCCGCACGGTCATCTCGTCCAGCGAGTTTTTCTTGAACAGCGGCTTGGTGGCATCGCCCGGAATGCCGAAGTCGGAGCCGTGCGCTTCCTGCGCCGACTGTTTCTTGAACAACGAGCGCGACACCGCGCCTGACGGTGTCGGCATGTCGGTACCAGGCCCCATATCGTCGATCGACGGCTTGGCAAACAGCGGTTTCTTCACCGGCACGGCGCCGTCGGCACCCATTTCGTCGAGCGCCGGCTTGCGGAAGAGGTTGGACCGGGCAGCCCTGGCCGCCTCTTCAGCCGCGCGTGCGTCGTCGAACTTGCGAAAACGCTCCTGTTCCTCAGCCGTACGGTGCTTGGCCACGCCCTTGTTGTGCTTGCCCTTCTCGCGGCCGGAGACCGGGCTTTCCATGTCGGCGTATTTGGCCAGCGGGTCTTCCGAGATGGACAGTTCCATCTCGCGCAGCCGCTTGATCTCGTCACGGATGCGGGCGGCCTTCTCGAAGTCGAGATTGGCGGCGGCGTCGCGCATCTGCTTTTCCATGGCGTCGAGATGAGCCTTGAGATTGTTGCCCATCATCGCACCGGCGCCGTCGGTGAACTGCGAGATATCGGCGCGGACATGGTCCTTCTCGTAGACCGAGTCCAGAATGTCGGAGATGCGCGACTTCACCGATTCCGGGGTGATGCCGTTGGCCGCGTTCCATTCCATCTGCTTTTCGCGGCGGCGGTTGGTCTCGGCCATCGCCCGCTCCATCGAGCCGGTGACCTGGTCGGCATAGAGGATGACCTTGCCGTCGACGTTGCGGGCGGCGCGACCGATGGTCTGGATCAGCGACGTCTCGGAGCGCAGGAAGCCCTCCTTGTCGGCGTCGAGGATGGCGACGAAACCGCATTCAGGAATGTCGAGGCCTTCGCGCAGCAGGTTGATGCCGACCAGCACGTCGAAAGCGCCGAGGCGGAGATCGCGTAGAATCTCGATGCGCTCCAGCGTGTCGATGTCGGAGTGCATGTAGCGAACGCGCACGCCTTGCTCATGCAAATATTCGGTCAGGTCTTCGGCCATGCGCTTGGTCAAAACGGTGACCAGCGTGCGGTAGCCGGCGGCCGTGGTGTCGCGGATTTCGCCGACGACATCGTCGACCTGGCTTTTCGCCGGGCGGACTTCGACCGGCGGATCGATCAGGCCGGTCGGGCGGATGACCTGCTCGGCGAACACGCCGCCGGCCTGTTCCATCTCCCAGGCGCCGGGTGTCGCAGAAACCGCGACGGAGAGCGGACGCATGGCGTCCCATTCCTCGAAGCGCAACGGGCGATTATCCATGCAGGAGGGCAAGCGAAAACCATACTCCGCCAGTGTCGCCTTGCGCCGAAAGTCGCCACGATACATGCCGCCGATCTGCGGCACGGTGACGTGGCTTTCGTCGATGAAGACCAGCGCGTTGTCGGGGATATATTCGAACAAAGTCGGCGGCGGATCGCCCGGCTGGCGTCCCGTGAGATAGCGCGAATAGTTCTCGATGCCGGCGCAGGAGCCGGTGGCTTCCAGCATCTCAAGATCGAAGCGGCAGCGCTGTTCGAGCCGCTGTGCCTCCAGCAGGCGGCCGGCGCGCTCGAGCTCGACCAGCCGGTGCTTGAGCTCCTCCTTGATCGACTTGATCGCCTGGTTGAGCGTTGGACGCGGCGTCACATAGTGCGAGTTGGCGTAGATCTTGACGCTCTTCAGCTCGCCGGTCTTCTGGCCGGTGAGCGGATCGAATTCGGTGATCGCCTCGATCTCGTCGCCGAACATCGAGATGCGCCACGCCCGGTCTTCAAGGTGAGCCGGGAAGATTTCGATCGTGTCGCCGCGCACGCGGAACGAGCCGCGGACGAAATTGATGTCCTGGCGTTTGTATTGCTGGGCGACGAGATCCGCGAGCAGAGCCCGCTGGTCGAGCCGGTCGCCGATCTGCATCTGGAAGGTCATCGCCGTGTAGGTCTCGACCGAGCCGATACCGTAGATGCAGGACACCGAGGCGACGATGATGACGTCGTCGCGCTCGAGCAGCGAACGCGTGGCCGAATGGCGCATCCGGTCGATCTGCTCGTTGATCGAGGATTCCTTCTCGATGAAGGTGTCGGTGCGCGGAACGTAGGCTTCCGGCTGGTAGTAGTCGTAGTAGGAGACGAAATACTCGACCGCATTGTCGGGGAAGAATTTCTTGAACTCGGAATAGAGCTGCGCGGCCAGCGTTTTGTTGGGCGCCAGGATCAAAGCAGGGCGCTGCGTCTGCTCGATCACCTTGGCCATGGTGAAGGTTTTGCCGGAGCCGGTGACGCCGAGCAGCACCTGAGTGCGATCATTGTTGTCGACGCCCTCGACAAGATCCTTGATGGCGGTCGGCTGGTCGCCGGCCGGCTCGAAATCCGACACCATCTTGATGGCGATGCCGCCTTCGGATTTTTCCGGGCGGGCAGGGCGGTGCGGCGTCCACAGCACGCCGTCCTTGTGCAGCGGGTTGCCGGATTCGATCAGCGCCGACAGCGCCGCGACCGTCGCGGTGACGCTGCCCGAGGCCATCGTCTCGGCGTCTTCCAGCGAGATGTCGAGACCGGCGACCGGGTTGAGGCCGGCGGCGGTGCGCTCGCGGGCCGTGGCCGCGCCGCCCATCGAGGTGCCGCGCGAACTGCGGCCGGGGGAGGTTGAGCGTTCCGGAATCTTCTTCGCCACCTTCGGCGGCTTGGCGCCGCCGGAACTACGCCCTTCCTTCTCGGCCTCCTGCTCTATCTGCTCTGCCCAGTCGGCAATCGAGCCGCTCAGCGGCGTGCCGGTGAAGTCGGCCTGCGGCGCCTCGGCGAAGCCGCCTCTGTGCAGAGGCTCCGAGGCATCGAGGAAATCGGTCAGCGGGCTGCGCCGCTTCGGCGGCGAAGCGCCGTTGTCACCCGCCGGAGACGGTGTCTTTTTGTCAGGGAGTTTGGCCATGCCCCAAATATGGGCAGAGTCCGCCAAAATGGAAAGAGTGCAGTGGCGAAGGGCGCTAAGCGGGTCGAAGCTCCTGACACAAGGGTGTCAGGAGATGTGTTACGCGAAGCCAGGCCGCCTGCTCAATTGAACCACAGCGCGAAGGTCAAAAACCCACCGCCACCGAACTGGCGCTGGATCTGGTCGAACTCGCCGCTGGTTACGATCTCACCGCTCTCGAGGTAGGGCGCGATGGCCGGGCCGGTAATCGACAGCACTAGGTCGAAAGGCTTCGGTTCTTCGAAGAAACGCTTCATGTTGATGCCCTGGCCGGTGCTGACCGTGATGCGGAAATGCGGCAGCAGCTTGCGGCCTTCCAAAAGGTCTTCGGCCATGGTCAGAGTGGCGAGCCAGGCCTCGACCTGCTCCTCGCCGACTTCGAGCCCGGTGAGCGGGTTCTCGCCCTTCTGCTGCGGTCCCGGCAGCCATTCGCGGTCATTGTCGGTCTCGGCGCGGATCGCCTTCCAGTCCTGGCGCGACAGCCGGATCATTTCGAGCAGATGGCGGCGCGCCGCTTGACGTCGCTCGGGCTCGACCACCGGCCAGTTCACGAGGTGAACCATGGAGATGAAATCCGCGATGCGCCATTCCGATGAGAAGATGCTGCTGCCCATGTCCCCGGCGGGAGGCACCAGAACGTCCTGCAGCGGCAGTTTGGCGCGCGGGAACAGCATGTGGAACGAGCCGTCGAACATGGTCCTGAAATCATGCGCCAGCCAGAAATCGGCCTGCGCCATCAGGAATTCGGCATAGCCCTGCAGCCAGAAACCGTCGGCCCGGTCGAAGCGGAATGTGAGCGAGGGAGCGGCGCCGTCCGACGAGATACCGCCGCGCGACAGCGAGGCCATGATCGCGGCCATGCTTTCATCCGGCGCGATGGCACCGTCTTCGTTGAGATCGATGCCGGCATGGGTGAGGTCGACGACCATGCCGATATCGGCATCGGCGGGTACCGAGCCCAGAGTGGCCGCGGATGTCTCCAGCCGGTCGCGGAAGGCGACCAGAATGGCGCGGAACTGCTCATAGGTCAGCGGTTCGGGATTGGGATTGTCCGGAATCGGCAGCCGCATCAGCGGCAGCATGAATGATTGCGGGCTTTCGAACCCGTGGCGGTGCAGACCGCCGGCGAGGATTTCCAGCGCGGTGAAGAATTCGCCGGCCCCGGCGGCATAGGCTGACGCCGGATCGCCCTGGGCTGCAGCCTCGAGCGTGGTAAGCGCGGCGTTGCGCTCGGTCACCGTTTTGGCCTCGAACAAAGCGGTTGCCGCTTTGGGCGCGGCAGCGCGGGCCGAAGATAAAGGCAGCAACAGGAGGAGGGCGGACGCCAGCAGGCCTGCAAAACGTGTCATCTCATCCCTCCACTATGCGATGCGCAGACATTACACGCATTTGGCGCCGTGTCTGCCGGCGGCAGTGTTTCAAGGACTGACGGTCGACACTTCCCGGGCAGACCGTCTACACAAGCTAACCGATTGGGCAAACGATTGGGCGTCGCGTGTCGAACTATCCGCTTTCCTACAAACTGTCATGGCTGCCGCGCTTCCTGAAACCGTCTCTCGGCGGCGATGTCAGGGATCTCGCACCGAGGGCGGCGACGACGATCATCGATCCGCCGCCGGGGCGGAAGGTGCGGCTGGCCTTTGTCGGCGATATTTCGGCGGTGGCCAACCGTAGTGCGCCGGAGTGCGATCCGGAAATCGCAAAGCTCTTGGGCTCAGCCGATCTGGTGATCGGCAATTGCGAAAGTCCGGTCGTCGAGCGGCCGAGCGTGGCGTTTGGCACGCGGCTTGGCACGCACCATGCGATGAGCGAGCGGTTTCTTGCCGCGGCGCTTGCCGCCGTAGGCATCGCGCGTGAAAAGCTCGTGCTGTCGCTGGCCAACAACCATGTGCTCGACCAGGGCGTCGCCGGTTTCGACGAGACGGCTGCGGCGCTGAAGCGGCTTGGCATCCGCACCATCGGCACCGCGAAAAAAGGACCGGTCGAGCAGGTCAAGGCCGGGCCGCTGACGATCGGCTTTGCCGCCTTCACACTGTGGCGCAATGGTGACGCCGGGCCATTCACCGAGCTTGTCTCGATGCAAGGCGATCCGGCGGCATGGCCGAGAGGCGCGGCCGACAAGAACATCGATCTCACCTGTGCGGTGCCGCACTGGGACTGGGAGTTCCGGCATTTTCCGCAGCCGCAAACGCAAACGCTGGCGAGGTTGCTGGCCGGTCACGGCGTGGGGCTGATTGCCGGGCACCACGCCCATGTCGTGCAGCCGGTGCAATGGGTCGGCAAGACGCTCGTGGCTTACGGGCTTGGCGACTTCCTCGGCACGGCGCTGGCGCGGCAGCCCTGGCCCGGCCGCATCGCCGGCATTTTCGTCGTCGATGTCAGCGCCGATCTCGGCATGCGCGGTGCGATCGCCGGGTACCGGATGCATCCCTTCATGCGGCTGCGCGCAGGCGGGCATGAGCGGCTGGTTCCGGTCGAGGCGCTGACTGGCCGGGTGAAGGGCAAGGTCCAGGCCAGGCTGAAGGCGATCTTTGGCGACTGACAACTTTCCCGTTATCATAGGTATAATAGGATTTTGCGAGGGGGCGATGGAAGCAGCTGAGTTCATGCCTGATGAAGCGGTGGTCGCCGGCATCAGGAAGAATATCGAGATCTATGAGGCTGGACGGGCTTCGGCCTGCCGCCAGGTGCGCTGGCGGGTGCCGGTGTTTCTGGGGCTGCTGCTGGTTTTTGTCGTGCTGGTGGCCTGGCTGTTCAACAAGGTCGCCGACTTGAACGAGCAATGGTTCTCGACGCCGCATGTGTTCCTCTATGCCGGCGGTTTCTTCGCGGCGCTGCTGCTGTACTTCCTGGCGATCAGGCCGGCGACGCGGCTGCAGCAATCGTTCCGTGACACGCTGCTGCCGATCATCTTCGGCTTCATCAGGGATGTGCGCTATCAGCACAGCGTGACGCCGAATTCCTTCGACCGGCTGCCGCGCGCCGTGGTCGGCGCCTTCAACCGGCAGAGCTTCGACGACATCGTGTCAGGCCGCTACGAGGATTTTCCGTTCGAGCTCTACGAGGCGGAGTTGCGCCAAGGTTCGGGCAAAGGCTCGTCGACGGTCTTCAAGGGCGTCATCGTTGCGTTCGAAACGATCGCGCCGTTCCCCGGCATATTGGTCGCGACGCGCCGCAGCAACGCGGTGGTCGGTTTCTTCCGCGGCATCTTCGCCGGCAAGATGCAGGAACTGTCCAGCGGCGATCCAATGCTCGACGGCGACTACGAATTTCGCACCGACAATGTCGCCGCCGCGCAGCCGCTGGTGAGCGGCCGGTTGGCGCAGGCGCTGAAATGGCTGCACGAGACATGGCGCGATGATCCGGCGCGGGTGGCACTTAATGGCAGCGATGGTTTCCTGCTTTTGCCGCAGCCGAAGAATTTCTTCGAACTGCCCGCCATTTCCGTGCCGCTCGATTACACCAAGCACATCGCGCCGATGATCGCCGATATGGGCGCGATCCTGGCGACCGCGGCTCTGGTGCGCAAGATCGGCGCGACGGATGGCGAGGCCTAAAGCGCCGCGCGTCGAAACGAATTCATGCGACGCGCTTCAGGTCTTGTTTTCATGCATTCGTTGCCCCAAAACGGCGGTCCTGTTTGGGCGCATGCATTAGTCAGGCTGCCGCGCGTCAGCAGTCGAAGCCGTAGTTCTGGCAATAATATTCGACGTCTTCTTGCGCCATCGTCTTGAACATCACGCAGACTGTGAAGCTGCCTACCTGGCGACCGTTTCTAGTGTAGCCCCAGTCGGAAATATCGTCCCGGTTCAATTCGAGTTCCTGGCCGGCCACGACATTGTGCACCGCTTGCGGCTCATTGGCCAGTGTTCCTGCAAAGCCGGTCGCGGTCGTGTGGAAGGGGATGATCCAGAAATGCTCCGAGGCGTCTCCGTCCCTGACCTCGACTTTCAATTTGTAGCTGGTTGTCCCGGCTGGCGGCGCATCCGACAAGGACAGGAATTCATCGAGGCTGGCGCGCGCCTGCGCAATGGCCGCCGCCATGTCCGGATCGTCCCTGGCGACGCCTACAACCTTGTCGCCGCCCTGGCCGGAATCCTGCGCACCGGTCGGAATCGGCGCCAAGGCCGCACCGGGACAGCACGGTTCGAACTGCATGCTTCATGAAATGGCGCTCCTGCGTGTCGATGCCTGACACCATCATGCATCTATCTGGAGTTTTCAACGGCAGTGCGATAGCGTGGTATGGTCCGAACGGCAGGCCGCTCACAACCCGCTCGGCACCAGCCCTGCCAGCCAGTTCGCGGACCGCTTGGCAATGCCGACCGTTGCCGACGCGACGCGGCCGAGATCTGTCTTGACCACGGCGTAGCCGTTCCTGGTGCGGTAGAGCACGCCTGTTCCGCCATCGACCACTTGCTCGTAGGCGACGGGCCGTACCGCTGCTGCCTCCATGGCCGTCGTCGGGGAGCCGACGGGAACGCTCGGCCGATGGCTCAGTTCCGGCGGCAACGGGGTTTGGACATTCCGGCTGGCGGGCTTCAGTTCCGGGCGGGATGCGGCCGCCGCCAGTTGCGAAGAAGACGCCGACCCCTTGCTGCGGCAGATGCCAGAGACCAGCGGATAGTCGAAGTTCTTCTTGTGCAGCATCTGGCTTTTCATCGCCGCTTCGCAGTCGGCGATGGTCGCCCACTTCGCCGGCGTCTCGCCGATATATTCGCAAAGCTTGGCGTCGCAGTCGCAGCCGACAATGGTCATGGCGACAAGGGCGGTCTTGATCACGGTCTTGTCCTTCGGATTGCCCCCCGGCAGCCAGTCCTTCCATCGCGCGCGAACAAGGCGGGATTTTGGCCGCGATCACGCGATGAGCCGGGGGATGCGTTTTTCGGGTACGGCTCACTATAGGTGGATTTCGAGACACCCGGTAGCAGATAGGGCGGGAGCGTGATGCATTTGCAGGAAGAAGCCTGAATAAATCTTGTCGGCTATGGCCGCGACAACTGTTTCTTGGCCCGGTTTTCTACTACGATACTCACGGGGCGATACAACAATATAGGAGGGGGTTGTCATGGGAAGAATTGTCCGGTCCGCTGAGCCTGTGCCGAAAAGGGATTCAACGCTCGAGGGCGTTCCAGGCGATGCTCCGCTCGGCGTCGACGATGACAAGAAAGAAGATCAAGGATCGAAAGGCGGCGACGGCTATCTCGACCGGGTTGCGAAGTACGTGCCTGCCGAAGTCGTGGCATTTTTCATCTTCGTCAACTCCATCCTGGTCAATGCCACCGAGCAGCCGGTTGCCAAGGCGTTGACCGATGCGGTGGCGGAAGAGACCAAAGGCAATCCGGGGGACATTCCGGGTAAGGTGCAGGCAGCCATCTATAAGATTGAAATGGCCGGTATCAGCGTCTGGACCATTTCATGGATCATGTTGATCGTCGCGCTGGCGATGACGCCGGTGTATCTGAAATCGGTCAGCGATTCAGCCGACAATGCGGAGGCTCCGGGAGCCAACATCGTCATGTCGATGCTCGCCTTCCCATTCTGGGCCTATGCCGTCAACGCGCTGGCCCTCAGGCCATGGCATGACGGTGCGCTGGCCAGCATCATGCTCGCCACCTTCACGCTCATCAGCGGCGCCATACGGCCGGAATATATAAACGCTGGCCTCAATTTGGTCCCGGGCATCGGCCCGAAGAAGTAGCTCGGCCCGCCGGGCAGGCCGCGTGCAGGGCGCGGCTTCAGTTGTAGACGCGCTCAAGCCTCGCGCCTGCTTCGAACAGCGCCGGCAGCACGATGTGCAGCTTGCGCACGGCGACGATCAGCCCGGTGCGACGGGTGGCCGGATCGATCGGAAACGGTTGGCTGAACAGCGCCCGGGCGCCTTCGGGCGGAGCGAAGTCTGCCGCCGAAACACGGTGAGCATGATCGCGTCGTTGCCACCGATCTCGACGAAGGACACGCCTCTGTCGATCAGGCGCGGGATCATGTCGGTGAATTGCTGACCGCGCCTGGTGATGAAGTGGTGCCGTCAGCGCCGAAATCGCGTTCCAGCAAAGTATCGGCTTCTTACGCGTCGCTTCGCCGACCGGACCCTTGGCCCAAAAGACAGTCGGCGCCGGGATTTCTCCCAGCGCCTCCCTGTCAGATCAGGACACGGTCGCGGCAGCAACTTCCGCAAAGTCGTCGCGCCATGCCGGCCTTGATTTTGACGGTCCTGCCAGTCACCGCCGAAGGCAGTGCCCGTTCCAGACCACGCCGTTCTCCACCCTTGCGAGCTTCGTTCGGCGCGCCATCGAAGGTTTTCGCCGTCCTTCATGGCAGCATCGGTCCGCCGTTGGCGTTCGCACGCTTTCCGCGGCCCCGTAGGTCTCGGCATCCGTCCCTCGAACAAGCAAGCCTGCTCTCGCTTCGGGCCGTACGGGCCTCAGGAAATCCGCCTTTTCGCTTTGCCTTTCGGCGTGGCGATCGGTAGCCGCCTGAGATGGGTTAAACTTACGCCGGGTAAGGGTTTTGGGGAATGGGCGTGAGCCTGTGGATAACGGGATTATCGGGGATCGTTTGCCACAAAGCTCGGAATTTCGACTCCAGCTGCATTAGACAGCCCGCCCGCTTTTTGCGCCTGATCGGCTGTGCCCCTTGCTCCGCCGGCTGGCGCGGGCTTCAATGCCGGCAAAGCATCGAGCCTATCGGCTCGGTGCGGGGAGGGTGCGCATTGAAAGTCGGGGTGGTGCTCAATCCGATTGCCGGCGGCGGCCGGCTGAAACGGCATTGGCCGGAGGTCGCTGCTTCGCTGAAAAAGCATTTCGGCGAATTCGAGCTGCGCGAGACGCAGGCCGAGGGCGACGCCGAAAGGCTGGCGCTCGACCTCGCGGCAAGCGGCTTCGAGCTGGTGATCGCGGCCGGCGGCGACGGCACCGCCAGCGAGGTGGCCGACGGATTGCTGCAGGCATTCGATGAGAGCGGCCGGACAACCGAACTTGGCTTGCTGCCTTGCGGCACCGGCATCGATTTCGCGCGCGGGCTCGGGCTGCCGAAAGAGGTGGATGCGGTGCTGAAGCGGATCGCCGAAGCCAAGGCGCGCAAGGTCGATGCCGGGCGCATCTGCTACATCGACGACCACGGCGCGCTGGCCAGCCGGCACTTCATCAATATCGCCAGCCTCGGCCTGTCCGGCGCCACGGACCGTGCGGTCAATGCCGACAAGCGCAAGGGCAGGATGTCGGCCAAGGCGCTGTTTTTCTGGCGCACCGTGGTCGAGTTCATCCGCTACCGCTTCCAGGATGTCCGGATCACCGTCGACGATGGCACCCCGGTCGAGGCGCGCATGGCGCTGGTGGCGGTCGCCAACGGAAAGTTCTTCGGCGGCGGCATGATGATCGCCCCGGACGCCGAACTCGCCGACGGCCAGTTCGACATCGTCGTCCTGCGCGCGGCCGGCAAGCTGAAGCTGATCTGGGATATTCGGCTGCTCTATGGCGGCCGGCACCGCAACCATCCGGCCATCACCATATTGCGTGGCCGGAAAGTGGTGGTCGAACCTATCGGCGATGTCGAGAAGAACGGCGCGCTGGTCGACATAGATGGCGAGTCGCCGGGGCGTATACCGGCGACCTTCGAGATCCTGCCCGGAGCGCTGACGCTGAGATATTGAATCAAGGCGTTGAGGGATTGATTCAGGTGGTTTGAGCGGCGATTCCGGCGAACCGGCCAAGGGCCTGAAATCGCAGGACATAATTACCCGGCTTAGCTTTCCAGCTTGGCTGGGAAACCGGGCGCGCGCAGATCCATGTCGACGGCATCCTCGAGCAGTTTGACGATCTGGGTCGACCAGGCGCCGCCGCCATATTCCTGTTTGCCCATCAGGAAAATCTCACTCACAAGCGGCGCCAGTTGGAGTGGCAGTCTGAACTCCCTGCCCATCGCAAGCGCAAAGCCGAGGTCCTTCAGTGCCAGGTCCATGGTGAAGCCAATGTCGTAGGAGCCGTTGAGGATGAGCTGGCTTTCGGTCTCATGGACGAAGCTGTTGCCGGAGGAGGCGACGATGGCGTGGTAGGATTGCGCGAGGTCGAGGCCGCCTTGCTTGGCCAACATCAGCGCCTCGCCGGCGGCGACGAGATGGATGAAGGCCAGCATGTTGGTGATCACCTTGATCACCGCCGCCGAGCCGACCGGACCCATCAGGAACGACTTTGCGCACATCGCTTCGATGGCGGGACGATGGCGCTCGTAAAGCGCAGCATCGCCGCCGACAAGCGCGGTGATCTTTCCGACCGCGGCCAGATGCACGCCGCCGGTGACCGGGCACTCCAGCGTCTCGATGCCTTTGGCCGCGGCGAGGGCGGCGAGGCGCAGGATCTCGTCGCGGCCGTTGGTCGACATCTCGATCCAGGAGCCGCCCCTGGGCAGACCCTCGAGCAGGCCGCCGGCATTCGCCAGCACCGCTCCGCTGACCTTGGGCGAGGGCAGGCAAGTAATGGCATTGCCGGCCTGTGCCGCCGCTTCGGCCGGGCTGGTCGCGGCCGTGGCGCCGAGCGCCACGAGGCGCTCGACGGCGGCGGGGTCGCGGTCGAAGACGATGACGACAAAACCGTTGCGCAACAGGCTGGCGGCAAGGTTGCCGCCGAGATGGCCAAGGCCGATGAAGGCGTAGCGTTCGCTCACGGCATCAGCGGCGTTTGCATCATCTGCAAATGCAGTTCTTTGCCGGTGTAGGGATGCGCGTCGCAGACCGCTTCGTCCAGCACGACGCCGAGGCCCGGCTCCTTCGATGGAATGACATTGCCGTCCTGCCATTCGATCTTCTTCTTGAGCAGTGTCGCGTGGAAGCCGTCCCACTGCTTCAGCGATTCCAGGATGAGGAAATTGGGCAGCGTCACCGCCAGCTGGATGTTGGCGGCGCCAACGATCGGCCCACAATAGCAGTGCGGCGCGATCTGGATGTGGTATGCCTCGGCCATGGCGGCGATCTTCTTGGTTTCGAGAATGCCGCCGGAACGGCCAAGGTCCGGTTGCAGGATGGTGGCGGCGCGGTTCTCGATGATTCGGGCGAATTCGAACTTGGTCGTCAACCGCTCGCCGGTGGCGATCGGGATCGACGTGCCTCGCGCCACCTGAGCCATCACTTCGGGCATGTCCGGCGGCACCGGCTCTTCGAACCACAAGGGATCGTAGGGCTCGATGGCGCGTGCCATGCGCAGCGCACCCGACGCGGTGAACTGGCCATGCGTGCCGAACAGAATATCGGCGCGGGTGCCGACGGCTTCGCGGATCGCCTTGACCATGCGGGTGGAGACATCGATGTCGATCAGGCGCGGCTGGTGGCCGTCGAAGGCGGTGTAGGGGCCTGCCGGGTCGAGCTTGACGGCGTTGAACCCCTGCTCGACATATTCAAGCGCGCAGGCGGCCGCCAATTCGGGGTCATTGTAGACGTTCCGGCCGTCCGGCGCGTCCTCCGAATGGACGCTGCCGGTGTGCGGATAGAGATAGGTGTAGGAGCGCAGCGTCTCGTGCACCTGGCCGCCGAGCAGTTTGTAGACCGGCTTGTCGGCTTCCTTGCCGACAATGTCCCAGCAGGCCATTTCCAGCGCCGAGAAACAGCCCATGCCGGTAACGTCGGGGCGCTGGGTAAATCCTGAGGAATAGGCGCGGCGGAAGAAGGTCTCGATGTCATGCGGATCGTGGCCGATCAGGTAACGCTCGGCCATGTCCTCGACCAGCTTCGCTGTTATGTGAGCCGAGAAGGTGGCGTTGTAGGCCTCGCCGTAACCGACGACGCCGCCATCGGTGGTCAGCTTGACGAAGATGAAATACTTGCCGCCGATGCCCGGCGGCGGATTGCCGACTACCCAGGTCTTGACGTCGGTGATCTTCATTTTTGGTCCTCCAGAACCAGTTCGGCGCCCTTCCATCCGGTCATGACCGAGGCGGCGTTGGTGTTGCCGGTGATGTTGGCGGGAAATATCGAGGCGTCTATGACGCGCAGACCTTCGAGCCCGTGCACTTTCAGGCGCGGGTCGACGACGGCGGCCCCGGCGTCCGGCCCCATGCGGCAGGTCGAGACCGGGTGATAGACGGTGCCTGAGCGCTTCCTGAAATCCTGGATCAGGTCAGCATCCGACTGGATCGATGGGCCCGGCAAAACCTCCTCAGTGATGATCTCGGCCATGGCGGGCATCGAGGCAATCTTGCGCACGAACTTCACCGCCGCCAGCATCTCGTCGACATCGGCGTTGGTGGAATAGGCGTTGGCGAAGATCCTGGGATAATCACGCGGATTGCTGGAGCGGATCATGATCTCGCCGCGGCTGGACGGGCGGCAGTTGGAGAGGCCGATGGAAAAGCCCGGCCACGGATCTGGCGTCAGGATCGGGCGCTCGCCGCTCTTCGGGATGACGGTCGAGAAAGCCTGGAAATAAAGCTGCATGTTGGGGCGCGAAAACGCCGGGTCGGTTCGGAAGAAGCCGCCGCCATGGTTCATCGACAGCGACAGCGGGCCGGAGCGGGTGAGGATGTACTGCATGCCGACCAGCAGCTTGCCCCACCAGGGCCGCAGGATCTGGTTGAGCGTCGGCACGTTTCCCTTGAAGGTATAGTTGATGCCGACATGGTCCTGCAGATGCGCGCCGACATTTTCGTTGGCGTGGACGACCGGGATGCCAAGCCCCTTGAGCAGTGACGAGGGGCCGACGCCGGACAGTTGCAAGAGCTGCGGCGAGTTGATCGAGCCGGCGGACAGGATCACCTCGCGGCCGGCCCGCGCCGTCTTGGTCTCGCCGTTCTGCAGATATTCGATGCCGACGGCGCGCTTGCCCTCGAACAGGATCCTGCTCGCCAGCGCATTCGTCTCGACGCGGACGTTTTTGCGCTTCATCGCCGGGCGCAGGAATGCGCGCGCGGCCGACATGCGGCGACCATTCCTGGTCGAGATCTGGTAGGTGCCGACGCCTTCCTGGGCGGCACCGTTGAAGTCGGGGTTGAGCGGCAGCCCGGCTTGCTGGCCGGCGGCGAGGTAGCGCCTGGTCAGCGGATGGACGGCGTTCGTCGTGTCGGTGATATGCAGCGGCCCGCCGGTGCCGCGCCATCTATCGGCGCCGGCCTCATTGTCCTCAAGCGCCTTGAAGCCCGGCAACAGATCGTCATAACCCCAACCGGGATTGCCGGCATCGCGCCAGTCATCAAAATCCTCGCGCGCGCCTCGGATCCAGACCATGGCGTTGATCGAGCTTGAGCCGCCAAGCAGCTTGCCGCGCGGCCAATGGTCGACATTGCCGGCAAGGCCGGGGTCCGGCTCGGGCTTGTAGTTCCAGTTGACCGCGGGGTCGAAGAAAGTCTTGCCGTAGCCAAGCGGCATCTGGACATAGAAGCGGCGGTCGCTGCCGCCGGCTTCCAGCACCAGCACGGAGTAACGGCCGGAAGCCGACAGCCTGTCGGCGAGAACCGAGCCGGCTGAGCCGGAGCCGACGATGATGAAGTCATAGGTCTGCATGATTGGTGTTGGCGGCTCCGCAAAACTGGCTGCAGCCTATCCGCGGCAGGCTTCCGAAGTCGCGGTGCCTTCCGGCATGCGTTGTGAAAAATGCGACCGTGAGACGCCTGGCCGGAAAAGCTGCCATGGAACCGACATTGCGCCGGGAGCCTCGCCCGTCGCGTTGACCTCTTGGGTCCATGACGCTAGGGGATCGAGGGCAATCGTTTCAGGGGATCCGGCAGATGGTGCATTACGCGGACGGACGGCCGATCGGCGATCTGACCTTGCGTACGCTCGCCATGCCGGCCGATGCAAATGCGGCCGGCGACATCTTTGGCGGCTGGGTGATGGCGCAGATGGATCTTGCCTGCGGCATCCGTGCGGCCGAGCGGGCCAAGGGCCGCGTGGTGACGGCGGCGGTCAAGGAAATGTCCTTCGCCAAGGCGATGAAGATCGGCGACACGCTGTGCATCTACACCCATGTCGAGCGCGTCGGCCGCACCTCCATGACGCTCAAGGTCGAGGCCTGGGCGCAACGCTACCTCTCCGACCTGATGGAGAAGGTCACCCACGCCGATTTCGTCATGGTGGCGCTGGATAGCGACGGCAAGCCGAAGCCGATTCCAACCGAAAGTTGACATCGTCGATTCTGCCAAGCTTGCGCTTATGTAACATCCCCCGCGCGGGCGATGCGCTGCGCGACATCCAATGGTTGCCTTCACATCCGATTCTGCGGGCGGCGGAGGGAAGACAATGCGTCAACACATGCTGAACGGCTGGCTCGTGGCGGCCCTCGTCGCGGTGATCTGCCTGCTTGGCACGACCGCTTATACCGAGATCAGGAAAGAGCTTCCAAGCGTTGCCTGCACGCACGACCGGACCGTTGGCAACGAGCGGACTGCCCAGCGGTCTGCAAGGGCAGAGACGTGCGGCGCAGTGTGTTGCAGCAACCCTGCGTCAAAGGCCTGAGGGCTCGTCAGCGGAAGACCTCGTCAGCCTCAAAATGATGATGCGCCGGCGAACGAAACGCTGCAGCTATGTCGCCATGGCGTGACCAACGATGCAAGGGCGGATCCAGTTAAACCCGGGTACGCGTCGTCGACGGCAAAATCCGTAAACTATTGCTGGGCAACGGTTTTCAGGCGTGCACGCCATCGAATCTTTCACGCGCCGCCTGGACCCGCGAGGTGTTCTTCCGCGCCCATTCGCCGAGCGCGCCGACCGGCACCAGCAGCTCATGGCCGAGCTCCGTCAGCTCATAGTCGACGCGTGGCGGGATGGTCGGGAACACGGTTCGGGTGACGAAGCCGTCGCGCTCAAGACCGCGCAAGGTGGTGGTCAGCATCTTCTGCGAAATGCCGCCGACAGCGGCGCGCAACTCATTGAAACGCAGCGGTCCGCCGCCCAGCTTGCCGACGACCAGAACGGTCCATTTGTCGCCGACGCGCTGCAGGATTTCCGAGACGGCGCGGCAGTCTTCGGTGTTGTGCGGGTGCCTCAGTAACATAACGGTGCCTCCTTGCGCTGCCATTTGTCAGTATCTCATATAGCGCCGGTATCCAAACGATACCAGCTTTTGCATATATGGAGAGCCCCATGTCCAAGCCCAAAATCGCCATCGTCGTCGGTTCGACACGCGCCGCGCGTTTCGCCGATGTGCCCGCCCAGTGGATCGCCAAGATCGCGAAATCCCATGCCGACATCGACGTCGAGACCGTCGACCTGCGCGACTGGCCGCTGCCCTTCTTCGACGAGGTCGCCTCGTCCGCCTGGGCGCCGTCGCAGAACGAAGTTGCCCAGCGCTGGCAAAAGAAGGTCGCCGAATTCGACGGCTTCATCTTCACCGCCGCCGAATACAACCATGGCCCGACGGCCGTGCTGAAGAACGCCATCGATTACGCCGCCAATGAATGGAACAAGAAGCCGGCCGGTTTCGTCGGCTATGGCAGCGTCGGCGGCTCGCGCGCTGTCGAACATTTGCGTCTTGCCGCGGTCGAATTGCAGATGGCGCCGGTCAAATCCGCCGTTCACATTGCCTGGAGCGATTTCCTGGCGGTGCGCCAGGGCGAGAAGAAGCTCGAGGAGATCGAGCATCTGAACCAGGCTGCCACGGCGCTGGTCAACGACGTTGCCTGGTGGGCCCGCGTGCTCAAGGCAGCGCGTCAGGCCGACGCGATTGCCGGCGAAGCCCAGGCGGCCTGAGCCTTATCCTCCCAAGGATCGATGATTTTTCCAAAGGGCGGCGTTTGAGCCGCCCTTTTTCATTCACGTGAAGAGGCGCTCTCGGCTCCCTTGGCCGGATGGTGGAGTCGGACCGGCAAGGTCGCGCTGATGCCTTGACGATCCGCGCGAAGGATCGCCGCCTGTCACAGCCACCCGCCGGAAAACCCGGCCCGGCGCAGTCCTGTGGTGATGGCCGGCACGCGGCGCATCAATCGCCACAGGAAGTCGGACCGGTAGTTCTCGATCATCAGGGCGATCGGCCCCTGGTTGATGCCGACATGGTCCGGCGATACCCAACCGCAGGCGCGGCCGTCGTCGGCAGCGATCGTCGGGTTGAAGCTCGCGGTGAAGCCGTAAGGGTTGCCGTCGCGCAGGTCCATCTCGTGGAAATGGCGCAGCGCCGGCAGCACGATTTCCGGCGCAAAAGGCAAGGAGGCGATTGCCGCCCATGGCGACAGCGTGCCGTCATCGGGGCCAAACGGTGCGCCGCGGGCGAGATAACCGAAGAAGCGGCGTCCATCGGCTCGCCGCGCGATCGGACCTGGGCCGTCGCTGGCGGTGACGCCCCAGCAATTCTCGCCATAGCCCGCGAACCCCCTCGGATTGCGGATTGCGTAATCGCGCTGCAGATACGTCGCCTGGCGGCTGTTTTCGAAATAGTCGCTGTCGTGACCCTGCATGAAAGCATCGCGGATGTCGCGAAAATCGATCCAGATATGCGAGAACTGGTGGATGAAAAGCGGGCCGGCATAGACCATCTCGCGGCCGTAGATTGTCTTCCACTTATAGGTGGACAGCCAGGCCGCGTAGCTCTCGGGCGGCAGCGAGTGGGTCGGCGAACCGAGACCCAGAACGTACAGGATCAGCGCCTCGTCAAATCCTTCCCAGCGGTAGCGCAGAAAGCCTTTTCCAGGCCGCCAGCCATGGGTGACGGTGGCGCCGCCGTTCTGCGCCCAGCGCCAGTCGGCACGGCGGTAGAGCGCATCGGCAAGCTTGCGGATTTCCAGTTCGAGCTCATCGTCCTCGTCGAAATAAGCGCCGGCAGCCAGAACACCGGCAAGCAGAAGTGCGGTATCGATCGTGGACAGTTCGCAATTCCAGACGCGGCGGCCGGTCTTCATGTCGAGGAAATGATAGTAGAAACCCTTGTAGCCGGTGGCATCGGGCTCCGGCCCGTGCGGGGCGTTCCAGAAGAAGCGAAGCGTGGCGAGCGTCCGCTCGATTGCGGCATCGCGCGTCATGAAACCGCGCTCGACACCGACGGGATAGGACGACAAAGCGAGCCCGACAGCGGCTATGCTGGCAGGCGACGCCTGCGTGTTGCGGTCGGCGACCAGGCCGTTGGCAGGGTTGGCCTCGTTGAGAAAATACTCGAAGGACAGGCGCTGGATATCTTGGAGAAGCTCGTCGTTTAGCGCGTGTTCGTTCGATGCATCCATGACAATCGATATAGAGGCTTTGGCTGCTTTTGCCATTCTTCCAGCGGATCAATCATGGGTGAGGGCAGGCTGGGGCCGATAGCGAAAGGCGCTGCCGACGCACCGAATTCAAATCGAGGGGCTGCGAAGATCGGTTGGACCGCCATATGCACGGCCCTGCCATCTGGCCTGGCCGTCCTCCCCTGATATATCCGGCTGCGATCCATCACATGAGCATGCCCCGTGAAGTCACCCAGCCTGTCAGGCGTCGTTTCCCCCATGACCCCGGTGCTGGTCTGTGCACTTGCGATCTTCCTTCTGTCCGCCATGGATGCGGCGATGAAAATCCTGGTCATCGCCGTCGGTGTCCACAACACGGTGCTGTGGCGAAGCATGCTTGCGAGCGTGGTCGCGGGCACGGCCTGGGCGGCGGGGCCGCGTTCCCTTCCCACGCCTTCCGTGCTGCGGCTACACGCGCTGCGCGCCGTGATCGTGGGCATCGTTCTGCTGTCGTTCTTCTGGGGCCTTGCCAGATTGCCGCTAGCGGATGGGATCGGGCTTAGTTTCGTCGCGCCGCTGTTCGCTCTCCTGCTGGCGGCGCTGCTTTTGGGCGAACGCATACAGCGCCAGGCGATCTGGGCGTCTCTGGCGGGCATCGCCGGCGTCGTCATCATCATGGCCGGACAGTTCGGGCAAGGGAACTATACCGGGGATGCCCTGCTTGGCACGGTGGCGGTGCTCGCATCGACGGTGTTCTACGCCTACAATCTGATCCTCTCGCGGCGGCAGGCGCTGGTAGCCAAACCAGTCGAGATCATGCTGTTCCAGAACCTGTGCGTTGCCGCCGTCCTTCTCCCCGCCGCTCCCTGGCTCGCGGTTGCCCTGCCGGGCAATCTCTGGCTTCCACTGGCCGGGGTGACGGCGCTGTCGCTCTCCGGCCAGTTCCTGATGAGCTGGTCCTACGCGCGGGCCGAAGCGCAATATCTAATCCCGACGGAGTATTCCGCCTTCATCTGGGCGATCGTGTTTGGCTGGCTGTTCTTCGACGAGGCGGCGACCTGGACCACGCTGGCTGGAGCGGCCCTGATTGTGGCCAGTTGCCTGATCGCCTCGCGCTCCAATCCGAAGCTTGCCGAACCGATCGAAGCCGCGGTCTGAGGGCGCTATTCGCTTTGACGGCAGAGCGTCAACGCACCACTTCGCGATGGCCGCTGGGCAGCCGGGTGGCGATCAGCTTGTCGATACGGCGGCCGTCGAGGTCGACGACCTCGAAACGCCAGCCTTGCGCGTCGACGCATTCGCCGGTCGCCGGCAGATGGTGCATGTGCGACAGCACATAACCGGCGACGGTCTCGTAGTCGCGGTTTTCCGGCAGGTCGATACCGAGAACGTCAGCCATCTCGTCGGCTTGCATGTATCCCGCGAGCAGCCATGAGCCGTCCTCGCGCTTGACGGCGTTTTCCTCGTCGCCGGCGTCGGTATCGGCCCGGAAGACGCCGGTGATGGCCTCGAGAATGTCGGCAGGTGTGACGATCCCTTCGAAATGGCCGTATTCGTCATGCACCAGCGCCATCGGCACGTCGGATTCCTTCAGCTTCTGCAGCACATCCAGCGCGTCGGCCTGGTCGTAGACGATGGGGGCGGCGCGCACATGCTTGCGCGGATCGAGTGCGCGGCCGGCGAGCAGGGCGGCCAGCACGTCGCGCGTCTGAACAACGCCAACCATGACGTCGACGCCGCCGTCGCCGGCCGGCAGGCGCGAATGCTGGGTCTCCATCAAGAGCTTGCGGATGGCACCCTCATCGGACTGCAAATTGATCCAGTCGACCTCGGTGCGCGGCGTCATCACGGCGCGCACGGCGCGATCGCCGAGCCGCATGACGCCGGCGATCATGCGCCGCTCGTCAGATTCGATGGTGCCGTGGTGCTCGGCCTCGGCGACCAGCATCTTGATCTCTTCGTCGGTGACTTTTTCCTCGCTCTCGCCGCGCTGGCCGAGCAACCACAATATGGCGCGGCCGGAAATGTCGAGCAGGAACACCAGCGGCGCCGAGACGGTGGCGAGGATGGTCATCGCAGGCGCTGCGCGGGCCGCAACACGCTCGGGATCGCGCAGCGCGATCTGCTTGGGCACCAGTTCGCCGACGATCAGTGAGAAATAGGTGATGATCGCAACGACAATGCCGACGCCGAGCGGATCGGCGATGTTTTCGCGCATGCCGGTCGAGGCCAGGTACACCGACAGCCTGTCGCCCAGCGTGGCGCCGGAGAAGGCGCCCGACAGCACGCCGACCAGAGTGATGCCGATCTGCACTGACGACAGGAATTTGCCGGGATTGGAGCCGAGCGTCAGCGCACGCCCGGCGCCATTAACGCCGCGGTCGATCATCGCCTTGAGCCGCGCCGGGCGCGACGACACGATGGCGAGCTCGGACATCGACAGAAGGCCGTTCACACAGATGAGGACGACCACGGTGGCGATTTCGACGTATAGCATCAGGGCTCAATAGCATTGCGGCGGGCCGCAGGAAAATAGTCCGCGATGATTTTTGGAAAATGACAGTGGTTCAGGGGAATTGCCTGAGCACCCCGACAACAGCCTTGCCGTCGGTGAAATAGGGATCGCCGCCGCCGTTGCGTCCGGTCCTGGTGGCGCCGATGCCCGGGATGTCGCTCACCGAGATCACCATGCCGGCCGCCGACAGGTCGTGGATCACGAGATCGCGCTCGGCGTCGATGTCAGGGGCGATATGGTGGGTGATGGCGCCGGTATCGTGGCTGAGACCAACGCCGCGGTCGAAGCTGGCCGAGCCCATCCAGAGCGTTCGGCCGTCGTCGCCGGTCGCATCGCTGCGCCAGAAGCGGACATGATGGCGCCGGTCGGCGCTCCCGCCGACCGGCTTTTCGAAGGCGAGATCCTGGGCGCGGCCTTCGAACAGCAGCCGGCTGACCGGGGCGTCAGGATAGGGATGGTCGAACAGCACGCTCTCACCGATTTCGATCGCGGTCTTTAGCGTCACGCCATCGGCCGTATCCCATCCGGTCATGGCGAGGGCATGGACCATCTCTTTTTCGGTACCGACAAGGCCGATATTGATCGGGTCGCCGGGAATGCCTTGCGGCGTGTGTGTCACCATCTCGAAAGTCTGCGTGCGAAAGCCGCGGTCGCGAACCGTCCAGAATTCCGGCGCAGCGACATAGGCGAGGGCCAGCCAGACCGCCAGAAGAGCGGCGAGCCAGGTCAATGCGCGTCGTTGCAGGCTTCGTCGGCTCATGAAAGCGGCTCGATCCGTGCGGTATCTGTGCCTGACGGACCCTGGAAATCAATGGCCAGCGGCGAGCAGCCGTTCTATCGTCGGCCATCGTTTTTGCGGGGGGTGAGCAGGAATGGATAAGAAGCCGGTGGGTCGCAGCTCGATGGCATTGACCGCGGACCTTGTCGCAAGGGTCGAGCGTGTCGAACCGGATCCGGGTCCCGAGCCCGGAACAACCGAGCATACAGACGCGGAGTTCGATAGTCTTGTCGAGCAACTTCTGTCGGAGCATCGGCCTGAAGCGCTATGGGTCTTTGCCTACGGGTCGCTGATCTGGAACCCCGAATTTGCCCATGTCGAGCAGCGCCCGGCCACGGCGCCAGGATGGCACCGCTCGTTCTGCCTGACGCTGACCCGTTGGCGCGGAACCCGTGATTTGCCGGCGCTGATGCTGGCGCTCGATCGAGGCGGCAGCTGCAACGGCATCGTCTATCGGCTGCCCGCGGAAGACCATGTCGGGCAACTTGGCCAGTTGATGCGCCGCGAGATCGATGCCAATCCGCCGACTAACGTGCCATGCTGGATCAAGGTCAAGACCAAGGATGGGCCGTTGCGGGCCTTGGCTTTCGTCGCCGCGCCAGACGGCAGGGCCTATGCGGGCCGGCTGCCATTGGAGCAGGTTGCCGACACGCTGGCGCGGGCTGCCGGGCATTGGGGCTCGTCGGCTCAATACCTGTTCCGAACCGTCAGCAAGTTGGAAGAGAGCGGTATCCGCGACAGGAACCTTTGGCGCATCCAGGATCTGGTGGCCCAGCAAATCATCGCTTCCACCAGGAACGCCAATCCCGACTGATTTCTGAACGGTGAAACGCCTTAGCGGCAGGCGCGGTAGCCGCTTTTGCGGTTCTTGATGTCGAAATGGAAATGGTTGCGGTGATCGTAATTGTAGCCGGGACCGAGCACGGTGGTGAAATACTGGCAGCCGTCGGCACGCACATTGTTGAGGAAGCCGCGGGTGCGGAAGGCAAACAGGCCGGGCTTGCGCACGTCGATGTCGTCGCCGTTGTTGAGCTCGATGCTCATGACGTCGAGGGCGTTGCCCTTGCCGTGCTCGGACAGGACACCTTCGCCGGCGATGTTGCGGCAGGAATAGCTTGAGCCCTGGTGGATGGTCTTGACGCCCGAGAAATAGCGCCAGCGGGCGGAGGGAACCAGTTCGTTGCTGGTCCAGGCGGCGAAACTTGCGGCCATGTCGCAGGTCAATGTTGCGGCGGGCTTCATCTGGATGCCGCCGATGGCGGAGACCTTGACCGGCCAGTCTATGCCGCACTGTCCCTCGTGGATCGGCTGGACATCGGTGTAGACGACGCGAAGCCGCTTCAGCTCGCCACGGCAATCGGTTTCGCTGGCCGGCATCTGCTGCGGCTCCGACTCCGACATCGGCTCGTCCATGTGCGGATAGGCGGCAGTCATATAGGGATTGGACGGGACGAGCTTCTGCATGCCTTCATATTGCGGCACGGCCGCGGTCTGCGAGCCGACATCGACGGCCGGCTGCAGCGACAGCACGCTGCCAGTGTTGCAAGCCGAAACGGCGGCCAGCGCAAGACCGGCGGCCAGTATCGCTGCGCTTTTTGCCTTCGCGGCGCGAAATATTGCGGCCATGGGCGGAATCCTGTCCTTGATCGGTGGGATTTTAACGATCAAGGGTAAAGGAAAACTCAGCGTTCCCGTTCATGCCTGCGGCCGAAATGCGGCAGCCAGACCATCACCGGCATGACGATCACTGAAGGGCCATCACTGGCAGAAAGTGCCACCATTCCGGCGCGGTTCGAGATCGAGATGGAAATGCAGGGAATGGTCCGGGTCCGCGCCCGGTCCAAGCACGGTCTTGAACGGTCCGCAGGCGGCCTTGCGCACCGCATTGAGGAATTTGCCGTCCTTCTCGGGCGGCGTTGGACCGACTTCGACCTTTCTGCCATCTGACAACGTGAAGCTGGCAATATCGAGCGCGTTGCCGAAGGCATGTTCCGACAGATGGCGCGTGCCGTTGCGCGGCCGGCAGACAAAGGCCGATGCCTGGTTGATCGATTTCAGGTCGGCTCCGAACTCGGCTTTCGCCGCCGGCTGTATGATTTCGGCGGCAAAGCGGGCTGCAGCCTCGGCCATTGGGCAGTTGAGTTCGGTCGCGGGGCCGATGGCGATGGATTTTCCGAGCGACTTCAGCACCAGGGGATAGGGGATCGAGCAGCCGATGTCGGGATTGCTTTCCGCCTTATGCTCCTCGAATTCGACACCAAGGGCCGTCAGCCGCTCGCGACAGGCGACTTCCGCCGCCGGCATTTTTGCATCGGGCAAATCGGCCGAGCGCGCATCGGGCAGCATCTTCTTGTCGCCGGCATCGGGTTTTTCAGGTGGTTGCGGAGCAACGGCCGGCGGCTGAGCTTCAGGTTCCGAAGTGTCTGGCTTTTGTGTCGGAATCGGCGCCGCGGCCGGCGGCTCGGGCTCGCTTTGCCTATCGGTCGATGGCTTCGGGGCTGACGGTCCGGGCCGCGCCTGCTTTTTAAAACCGGATTTTTCTTCGTTGAATCGATCGTCATTGGACCGGTTGGGCGCGCCAAGGGGGTTCGGACCTTCGGCCTTTTGCTTTTCGATCGGTGCCGCGCCGGTCTTCGGCGCCTCTGAAGGACGCGCCTCGGGCAGCGGGACAACGCGCGAGGGCTGCACCGGAACATCGGCGGGCGAGGGCTTTTTATCCGGGGTCTTTTGTTCCACCTGCTTTGGCGTGATGTGCCGCTTTGGACTGGGCTTCTGGCGGTGCTTGCTGCGCGGCTTAGGATGCGAGTCGACCTGCGGTGAAAACAGCTGCTCCAACCGCTGTGACAGCGGCGTGTAATGCTTTTTGCGCTGTTTGGCGTCGGCTTGCGTCAGCAGGGGCGTCAGCAGCAGAGCCGTGACGACCATGACCAGTGCAACCCTGGATGTTCGGGAAAGTACAAGCGACCCCATCGTCCTCAACGGCGCGAACGCCCGGAGGTTGCCTGCGGCCCATCACGAACGGTAACGACGTCGTTACGCGCCAATCGCTTCCAGCCCTTCTTCCAGCCAGTCGGCCAAAAGCGGCATGCCGAGCAGGTATTTCGCCGTGCGCTTGTTGGCGCGGTCGCGCGCGGCGGCAACCGCATCGGACCATTCCGCTGCGTCATAGTCGCCGCGGCCGACCCAGGCCAGCGCGATCAACTCGGCCGCTTCGTCGACGTTGAGGTCGTTGATCAGCTCGCGCAGCTCTTCCTCGGTGAGGTCTTCCGCGCTTTCCTCCGCCAGACCGTCATGGTGGTGATTGGCATGTGATTCACCATCGAGCTCGACCTCATGCTCGGCACCGTCGGCATAGTCTTCGTTGACGGCAGCACTCAGTCCCTTTGCCTTGAGAATGAACAGGCGCACGGTGTCCGGGCCGATCGATAGCTCCCATTCCCGCTCACGGCGCTGTTGCACTCTCGGGCACCCCCGCTGATCATTTCCCGAATGATAGCGGATTTGCAGCGCGCGTCACGTCATGTTCTGATCCCTGGCTCCCGCCTTTGACCGAATTCAGGTTAGGCACGGCCGCACAAATAGTTTCGGCGGCTGCGGGTTTCCGGGATGAAAAGTCTGCATCCCGGCGTTAGCTTTTCATTATCGTCATTTTCCCTCAAGATCGTCATTATCCCTCAAGGAGGCTTCGATGCATAAAAGAGTGTTGATCCAGGCGGCTGCGGCGCTTGTGGCGCTGCAGTTCTTTGCGGTTCCGGTGTTTGCGGCCGGCGGCGGTGGCGGTGGTACCGAGACCACCACCCAGTGCAAGAAGGGGCAGGTCTGGGACAAGAAAAAGCAGAAATGCGTCGCGCCGAAGTACGGCATGCTGGACGACGATAACATCTATGATGCTGGTCACGACCTGGCCATGGCCGGGCGTTATGACGAGGCGATCGCCGTGCTCAGCCTTGCCGCCAACAAGCAGGATCCACGCATCCTCAACTATCTCGGCTATTCGCATCGCCATTCCGGCCGTGTCACCGTCGGCCTCGGCTATTACGAGGAAGCGCTCCGCATCAACCCGGATTACACGCTGGTGCGCGAATATCTCGGCGAGGCCCATCTGCAGATCGGCGATCTGGTCGGCGCCCAGGCGCAGCTGGCCGAGATCGAGAAGCGGACGGGCAAAGATTCGCGCGAATACGGCATGCTGGCCGAACAGATCTACCATTTCATGAGAAGCTGACCCCACCCCAACGGCTTTTCTGGGCCGGCTGCGAGCAATCGCAGCCGGTTTTTGTTGTCGCAACTGCAACACGCTGCACATGCCGTGACGGCAATTGCGCAAGTCGGCTCATGATTTTTCAAAAAGCCTGCTTTTTCAGCGTGAAAAACGCGCGAGGATCGCTATATTGGGGAAAATTGCGGTGAAACGGTTCCGTTAGCCCGAGGCTGCCGGACCCGTTTTCTTTTTATACCCATCGACAAGGCTTTCCCCGAAATGCGGGGGTGGCGGCAGGAAAGGTCAGGCATCATGAACAAGGTCCCGATGACAGGCGAGGGGTTCGCGTCATTGAAGGAAGAACTGCGCTGGCGCCAGCAGCAAGAGCGGCCGCGTATCATCGAGGCGATCTCCGAAGCGCGCTCGCATGGCGACCTGTCCGAAAATGCCGAATATCATGCCGCCAAAGAGGCGCAGAGCCTCAATGAGGGCCGTGTCAACGAACTGGAAGACTATATTGCTCGGGCCGAGGTGATCGACGTCACCAAGCTTAGCGGCGACAAGGTCAAGTTCGGCGCCACGGTGGTGCTGGTCGACGAGGACACCGAGGAAAAGAAGACCTACCAGATTGTCGGCGACCAGGAAGCGGATGTGAAATCGGGCCGTATTTCGATCTCCTCGCCGATCGCGCGCGCGCTGATCGGCAAGGAAGTCGGCGACGCCATCGAGGTCAACGCCCCCGGCGGCGCCAGGGGTTATGAGATCGTCCAGGTGCAATTTATCTAGCACCTCAGAATTGCTGGAAGGTCCTATGCCGAAGCTTGGAGCTTAAGGGCTAATAGCTTTTCTGCTTCCGGCACCACCTGTGCCGGCATGAGGCGCTCCCCCGCTGCGGCCAGCAACGTTGAGGCATATTGCCCGCGCGGGCCGGTCAAACCCGGCTCGGTCGCCAGGAACACCGCGACCGTCGGCAGGCCGAAGGCGCTGGCGAGGTGGGTCAGACCGGTGTCGGCGCCGATAACCAGCGTCGAGCGGCCAAGGATCGCGGCAATGTCTGCCAGCGGCGATCTCGGCACCACGATCGTTGACGGCACGGCTTTCGAGATCGCCTTGGCCACCGCCTTCTCACGCTCGTTCGACCAGGTGGTGACCGGCGTCATTCCGCTACCAACCAGCAGGCGAGCCGTTTCGATCCAGTCTTCGGCGGGCCATTTCTTGTCCTCGCGGCTGGTGCCGTGCAGCAGGAAGGCCGTCTTGCCGTCAATGCCGGCCAGGCCGCCGGGAGGCGGCACAATCCCGGATGCGAGCGCCGAAAGATCGGGCTCGTAGCCGAGCGCCAGCCCGAACAGCCGGCGCGTGCGTTCGATGGCGTGCAGGTTGCGCGGCACGGCGTATTTGCGCTGGTAAAACAACGTTGCCGAGGGCTCCCGCGCGCTTGCGCGGTCGAAACCTGCGATTGGTGCCGCTGCCTGTTTCGCAACCAGGGCCGATTTCAGCAGCCCCTGCGCATCGATGACGAGGTCGTACTCGCCTGCTTGCAGAGCGCGGCGCAAGCTTGTCGCCTCCCGCCATGTGCCGGCGTTGAACAGATGCTTGCGCCAGCGCCGGATGGCGACGGTATGGATCTTTGCTATCGCCGGATGCAGCGCGACGATGCCGGCAAAGGCCTCTTCGACGCACCAGTCGAAGGCGATATCGGGGCGCTTGCGGCGTGCATCTTCGACGGCGGGGAAGGTGTGGATGACGTCGCCCATCGAGGAGGTCTTGACGATCAACACCTTCATGCGGCGGCCGGGAGTTCCAGCAACCTGTCCGCCGCCGCTGCCACTCGGGCAACGTCCAGCGTCTTCAGGCAGTTGAGGTGGCCGAGCGGACAGACCTTCCGGTGGCAGGGCGAACAGGACAGATGCAACCAGATCAGTTCGCGCTGTTCAGCCAACGGCGGCGTGTTTTCCGGCGAGGTCGAACCGTAGACGGCAACGACCGGCGTGCCGACGGCGGCCGCGACATGCATCAGCCCGCTGTCGTTGGACACCGCCAGCCTGGCCGCGGCGATCAGGTCGATGGCGTCCTCCAGCCGTGTCTTTCCTGCCAGATCGACGACACCGGGCGCGAGTGCTGCGATCTCGGCGGTGACGTCGCGATCGTTCTTCGAGCCGAACAACGCGACCTTGAATCCTTTCGCCATCATCTCTCCGGCGAGGCCGGCATAGCTTTCGCTAGGCCAGCGTTTGGCCGGACCGAATTCGGCGCCGGGCATCATGGCGACGAATTTTCCCGGCTGCACTGCGAAGCGAGCGAGCAGATCTTTCTGATTGCCGGCGTCGACGGTGAGCCGCGGCGGCCGGAAATGTCCGCCTTGGGCGAGGCCAAAATAGGCCTGCGCGGTGCGCCGTTTGACGGCATCGGGCAGCGGCACGATGTCGGTCAGCAGGCCGTAGCGCATTTCCCGGAGATTGCCGAAGCGGCGGGGGATGCGGGCAAAGAACGGGATCAGCGCCGATTTCCAGCTGCCCGGCAGGACGTAGGCCATGTCGTAGCGGCCGCGCAGCAGGCGGCCGAAGCGGCGGCGAATGGTGAATTCGAGCGCGCCCGGTTGCAGCGGGAAATCGATCTGCTGGCGAATCTCGGGCATGCGCTTGACCAGCGGGGCCGCCCAGGCCGGGGCCAGCACGTCGATGGCGGCGTTGGGATGGACGTCCTTCAGCGCTGAAAACAGGCACTGCGCCATGACCATATCGCCCACCCAGCGTGGGCCGATCACGAGGATCGTTGGGCTTTCAGCCATTCGACATAGTCTCTGACGCCGGTTTCCACGCTGCGGAATTGCCCATTATAGCCGGCTGCGCGCAAGCGGGACATATCAGCTTGGGTAAAACTCTGGTAGCTGCCCTTGAGGTGATCGGGGAATTCGATGAACTCGATCTCGCCCTGGCCCAGCGTATCGATCACGGTCTCGGCAATGGCGCGGAACGGCTGGGCGCGGCCGGTGCCGCAGTTGAAGATGCCGCTCGAGCCGCGCTTCCACAGCCACAGATTGACGTCGGCGACATCGCCGACGTGAATGAAGTCGCGGCTTTGTTCGCCGGGGCCGAAGCCGTCATGGGCGCCGAACAGCTTTGGGTTTTCGCCGCGCCCGACCTGATTGAACAGATGGAAGGCGACCGAGGCCATGGCGCCCTTGTGCGCCTCGCGCGGGCCATAGACGTTGAAGTAGCGCAGGCCCGCGACCTGCGAATGATCGGTGTCGAACACGGTGCGCCTGACATAGTCGTCGAATAGTTTCTTCGAATAGGCGTAGACGTTGAGCGGCCGCTCAAGTGCGGGATCCTCGCGAAACTCCGAACCGCCGCCGTAGACGGAAGCCGAGGAGGCATAGAGGAACGGTATGCGCAGCGAAAGACAGCCATGCAGCAAGCGCTTTGAGAAGGCGTAGTTCACGTCCATCATGAACTTGCCGTTCCATTCCGTGGTGGTCGAGCAGGCGCCCTGGTGGAAGACGGCCTCGACGCGGCCTAGGTCGCCGGCTTCCAAGGTGGCCAAGAATTCGTCCTTGTCGAGATAGTCGGCTATCTGCAAATCGGCCAGGTTGGCGATCTTGTGGCCGTCGGTGAGGTCGTCGACGACGAGGATGTCATCATGGCCTTCGGCATTGAGTGCGGCGACGATGTTGGAGCCGATCATGCCGGCCCCGCCCGTGACGATGATCATGAAGGCCTCTGGTTGCTTGCGATTCCGGTCCTTATAAGGGAGGCCAAGCGTACTGTCGATGAAGCACCACGACGCCACAGTGAGACCGCGAAGCGGCCCGCTTTATTCGAGGCCCGCAAGCTAGGGGACAAAAAATGCCGTCGACCGAACTGCTCATTGCGTTTTTCGCCACCACGGCGATCTTTGCCTATATTCCAGGACCGGCGATGCTCTATGCCGCCGCGCAGACCATGGCGCGCGGGCGCTGGTCGGGGCTGACGGCGGCACTTGGCATCCATCTTGGCGGTTATTTCCATGTCTTTGCGGCTGCCGCCGGGCTGTCGGTGCTCTTCCATGCGGTGCCGCCGCTCTACATGGCGGTCAAGCTCATCGGCGCGCTCTATCTGATCTGGCTTGGCGTGTCCTTGTTCCGCAAGCGCGGGGACGGTGACACGGCGCTGCCGGCGATCGAGCGCAAATCGGTGCGCCGGGCATTTTTCGAGAGCATCACGGTCGAAGTGCTCAATCCGAAGACGGCGATCTTCTTCATGGCGTTCCTGCCACAGTTCATCGATGCCTCGGCGGGTTTCCCGGTGTGGCTGCAATTCGTCGTGCTGGGCACCATCGTCAATTTAATGTTCTCTTCGGCAGATATTGTCTGCGTGTTGCTGGCAGGCATGGTGATCGCCCGGCTGAAGCGCTCCAGCCGTGCGCAGCGCATCATGCAGAGGGCGGGCGGGGCGGTGCTGGTCGGACTGGGCGTCCACGTCGCGTTGCAGAAGAGCTGACGGCCGCCCTGACGTTGCGCTGCGCGGATTTGCGGTATATCGGCTTCGCCATGAACGATCCGGCCCGTAAATTGACAATTTTCAGCGTGATTGAGGTCGGCCTTTCCCTCGCATTGCCAGTGACATGATCAAGCACAATCCGCCTTCGCCCGAACCTTTGCACCGCGCCATTGCCCGCTTTGGCGACGTTGCCGTGCTGGTGGTCGGCGACTTCATCCTCGACCGTTTCGTCAACGGCGTCATCGAGCGCATCTCGCCGGAAGCGCCGATCCCGGTGCTGCACGGGCGCGGCGAGACCTCGACGATGGGCGGCGCAGGCAACGTTGTCGCCAACATCGTCTCGCTGGGTGCCAGCGCTATTCCCATATCGGTGATCGGCACCGATGTGGCCGGCGACAATCTGGTGCGCATGCTGCGCGAACTCGGCGCCGATACGGCTGATATGGCGCAGGAGCGCGGTCGCATGACGTCGTCGAAGAGCCGCTTCAGCGCGCTCAATCAGCAGGTGCTGCGCTTCGATGAGGAAGAGATCAAGCCGCTCGACGACAAGGAACGGGCGGACCTGGTCCGGCATTTTCGCGCCGCACTCACGCGCGCCGACATCGTCATTCTGTCCGACTATGGCAAGGGCATCTTGCTCGACGGCGTCGCCGCCGACCTGATCGCCATCTGCCGCGAGGCGGGAAAACCGGTGCTGGTCGATCCCAAGGGCCGCGACTATGCGCGCTATGCCGGCGCGACCGCCATCACGCCCAACCGCAAGGAGCTTGGCGAAGCTGTCGGTCGCCCGGTTTTCGCCGACGACGAGATCGTCGCGGCGGCACGCCAGCTGATTTCGGCACATGGCTTCGACTTCGTCGTCGCCACCCGCAGCGAAAAGGGCATGAGCGTCGTCGGCGCGGATGAGGCGCGCCACATCGCCACCCAGGCGCGCGAAGTGTTCGACGTTTCGGGCGCCGGCGATACGGTAATCGCGAGCTTCGCGCTGGCTCTGGCCGCGGGCGCCGATCGCGTCATGGCCGCCTCCATCGCCAATGCCGCCGGCGGTGTGGTGGTGGGCAAACGCGGCACCGCGCGGCTGACCGTGGAGGAACTCACCGGCGCGCTGTTCCGCTCGCACGGCCCCACCGCCCATAAGGACGCCATCCTCGATGCCGCATCGGCCGCGCGCATGGTGGCGGCGTGGAAGGACGAGGGCCTGAGCGTC
This sequence comes from Mesorhizobium sp. C372A, assembly GCF_030323245.1. Taxonomy (NCBI): domain Bacteria; kingdom Pseudomonadati; phylum Pseudomonadota; class Alphaproteobacteria; order Hyphomicrobiales; family Phyllobacteriaceae; genus Mesorhizobium; species Mesorhizobium sp. C372A. Next base: position 3,149,847 of record NZ_CP100475.1, read on the forward strand.
GGCTTCACCAATGGCTGCTTCGATATATTGCATGCCGGCCATGTCAGTCTTCTCCACGCGGCGCGCAGCCAGTGCGACCGGCTGGTGCTCGGCCTCAACAGCGATGCCTCGGTGCGTCGGCTGAAAGGCGCAGGGCGCCCGGTCAACGATCAGCATGATCGTGCCTGCGTGCTCGCCGCCCTGGCCTCGGTCGATGCGGTCGTGGTGTTCGAAGAGGATACGCCGCTGGCGCTGATCGAGGCGCTTCTGCCCGACATTCTGGTCAAGGGCGCCGACTACACGGTCGAAACCGTTGTCGGCGCCGATGTGGTGCAGAAGGCGGGCGGGCGCGTCGTCCTGGTCGACCTTGTCGCCGGCAAGAGCACCACCGGCACGATCGGCAAATTGCGCGCCGGCGGCGGTACCAACTGAGGGATTTCATGTCCGGACTGAATGACTATCTGGTCCGCTCGGCGGCCGCGATCACCGCGACAGTCGAGCGTGACCTGACCGCCGAGATGGAACGTGCTGTGAGTGCGGTCGTCGCCGCGCTTTCCTCGGGCAAGGCGCTGCTGGTCTGCGGCAATGGCGGCTCGGCCAGCGACGCCATCCACATTGCCACCGAACTGGTCGGCCGCTTCCTTAAGGAGCGCAAGGCCTACAATGTGATTGCGCTGCCGGCCAACGCGGGCATGCTGACCGCCTGGGGCAATGACTATGGCTTCGACACCGTGTTTTCGCGCCAGGTCGAGGCGCATGGCGCGCCCGGCGGCGTGCTGCTTGCCATCTCGACCAGCGGCAATTCGCCGAGCATTCTGGCTGCCGCCGAACAGGCTCGGATGATGGGCATGACGGTGGTCAGCCTCACCGGCGACAGCGGTGGCAAACTCAAGCCGCTCACCGACATACTGCTCAACGTGCCCTCGACCTCGACGCCGATCATCCAGCAGGGACATCTCTGCCTCTACCACTATCTCTGCGAGGTGGTGGAAGACCGTCTGTCGAATGGCTGACACCGGGGCCTACGGTCCATACCCGCTGGCTGAGCCCGGCCTGTGGGTTGAGCGGGTGGGTTCGCGGGTGTTTCCAGCCAACGCGCCGGCGCTGTTCCTCGACCGCGACGGCACCATCAATGTCGACACCGGCTATCCCGACGATCCAGCCAAAATGGCGCTGCGCGACGGCATCGTGCCGGTCATCGCGGCGGCCAACCGGGGCAACATCCCGGTGGTCATCGTCACCAACCAGTCCGGCATCGCGCGCGGCTATTTCGGCTGGAAGGAATTTGCCGCGGTCAACGGCCGGGTTCTCAAGCTGCTTGCCGCCGGCGATGCCTTCGTCGACATGGTTCTGGCCTGCGCCTACCACGAGGCGGGCAGCGGGCCACTGGCGGTCGCCGACCATCCAATGCGCAAGCCCAATCCGGGCATGCTGCTACAGGCCCGGCAGCGTCTCGGCCTCGATCTCAAGCGCTCGCTGATAGTCGGCGACAAGGCCGCGGATATGCAGGCCGGACAACGTGCCGGCCTGCCGCGCGGCTGGCTGGTGGATGGCGAGGGAAGTAATGAGCCGGGCTTCGAGGTTCTGCCGCTGCGCAACCCCGATGATCTGGAACGGCTTTTGAGAGCTGTCGAGTCGCTCGGATCGAGACTGAACTAGCTTTCCGGATCTGTTGCGACGCAATCTCAATGGGTTAGCTTGAGCGTTTCACCGTTTCGCAGAAACGGCGAGCCGATCCATTTCTTTGCTTTGACGCTATTCCCCAGGAAAGCACCACGCTCTTTTGCGGAAAAACTGCAGAGATCAGACATCATTCAAGCAAGAAATTTGCAGATGTCATTCCATCGAAGAACGAGGGGAATTCATTGAAGAAAGCAATCTCTGTTGCCGTTGTCTTGTTGATATTGGCTGTGCTTTCAGCCGTGGGGTATGTCTGGCAAAAACACGGCGTGTATGGGCTCAATGCACTTCTTCGCCGCGGCGGAAGCTACTGGATCGCCGTTGCACCCGACGATGCGCGTCTCTCGCCTGCCATGCAGCTTGCGTTGAAATCGGAAATTCCTGATGTGACCGCTGGAGCCAGCTCATGGAATGAAACCGAGCCTGGATTCCAGGTCAGAGAAATCCCCGTCATGGCGGGCGACCGTGAAATTGACCGGCTCTATCTCAACCGTTTCGATCCAGCCAAATTCCGTTTCGTTGCCCGTAACGAGCCCAGTGGTGCCAAGGACATCGACCAGTGGGAAGCGGCACTCAATCCACAAGGCACAGGCGGCACCGTTCTGATCGTCAATGGCAGTTATTTCGGACTGAAGGGCGAAGCCGACACGCCCTTTGTCAGCATGGGTGCGAGGCTCGGGCCGGATGAATACGATGCGAAGGCCGGCGCCTGGTTCGTGAATGCCTCCGGCACGCATGTGGTCGATCTCAATTCACGTGACTGGCGCGCAGTCACGGAGAATGCCGAAAACGCTATGGTTTCCTATCCATTGCTTGTCGGTGAGGACGGCCGCAACAATGTACGCGCCAAGAGCAACTGGTTGGCCAACCGCACCTTTATCGCGGAAGATCGTCAGGGCTGGATCATCGTCGGTTCGACCAAGGACGCTTTCTTCTCGCTGGACCGGCTAGCAAACTTCCTGTTGCAGACCGACCTCGATCTCAAGACGGCGCTAAACCTCGATGGCGGGCCTGTTGCCTGCCTCAGCGTCCGCTCCGGGAACTACCGGTTGAAACACTATGCCAAGTGGGAAGCCCAGGTCGCGGATGGCGACGTCTCACTGCTTCAAGCACCGCTAGATGTGCCCTGGGGATTGCCTGTTGTTCTCACGGTGGAGCGCAGGTAGCAGATCCTGCCCTTGGCAGGGTGGGTCAAAGTACTCCCGATTCCGTAGCTGAAACCGGATGGCATATTCAACCTTGGCCGCTCATGTTCACGCAATCTGACCCGGAATACCCTACGATTTCGGCGCCAGAATTCGCTTTCTGGCTCATATTCGTCGTCAACATGATTGTGATCGGCGCGGCGTTCTCGCGTCAAAAAACATTTTCCGTCTCAAATGGTTGCCGCATGTCATCACATTCGTCTGGCTTGCTTGCTCACCTATTTTGCTAGCCTTTTTAGCTTTGCCGGAGATGTCCCCTGGTGAGAGCCCCGGCCCTGGGGACGGCTTCATTCTTTTGCCAGTTGTCGGAGAGGTAGCAGTGTGTCTGTTGGGGTATGTCTTGGTCGGCGTCGCACATGCTTTTTCGAAGTTAATCTCGCTTATCAGGCGCTGAACGCCACCAGCCCTTCGTCCTTGACGCGGCGGATGGTCAGCGCGGTGCGCACCGTGTCGACATTCGGCGCCGAAGCCAGTTCTTCGATGACGAAGGTCTGGAAGGTGCCGAGATCACTCGCCACGCAATGCAGCAGGAAGTCGGATTCGCCCGAGACCATCCAGGCGTCGCGCACGATCGGCCAGCCGCGAGTGCGCTCGGCGAAAGCTTTGAGCTCCGCGTCGGCTTGGTGATGCAGGCCGATCAGGCAGAAGGCGACGACATCCATGCCGAGCGCCGGCGCGTTGAGCAAGGCGCGATAGCCTCTGATGATGCCGGTTTCCTCCAGCCGCCGGACACGGCGCAGGCAGGGCGGGGCGGAAATGCCGACACGGCTCGACAGTTCGACATTGGTCATGCGCCCGTCGGCCTGAAGCTCGCGCAGAATCTTCCAGTCGATGGCATCGAGGTCGGCTTTCAGGGGCATGGCGGTCTCGGCTTAGCGCAAGAATCTTTCGCGCTCTCGTCCTTAAACGACTTTTGTGTCGATGCCAGCCCTTTGGTCGGGCGATTTCGCAACCGTAACGAAAGCGGCCATTGCGCGAATAAGCCTGTAGGCCGAAGCTTTCCGGGGACGACGGCCTGATCGTCTTGCTGGTGTGGTTGGCAACCCTTACATTACCAGCAACATTTCACGTCGTTTTCCAAGGCACACTCGATTGTCTGCCCCGCAGAGGCTTTAGATGACCACCAAGCACGCGCCTGTCCTTATCATCGGTTCCGGCCCGGCCGGCTATACCGCCGCAGTCTACGCCGCGCGCGCCATGCTCAAGCCGATGCTCGTAGCAGGCTTGCAGCAGGGCGGGCAGCTGATGATCACCACCGATGTCGAAAACTATCCGGGCTTCGCCGATCCGATCCAGGGCCCGTGGCTGATGGAGCAGATGCTGAAGCAGGCCGAGCATGTCGGCACTGACATCGTCAACGACATCATCACCGAGGTTGACCTCAATGTGCGGCCGTTCCGCGCCACGGGCGATTCCGGCACCACCTACACGGCCGACGCGCTGATCATTGCCACCGGCGCGCAGGCGAAATGGCTGGGCATCCCCACCGAACAGACCTTCATGGGCTTCGGCGTGTCGGCCTGCGCCACCTGCGATGGTTTTTTCTATCGCGGCAAGGATGTCGCTGTCATCGGCGGCGGCAATTCGGCGGTGGAGGAGGCGCTCTATCTCTCCAATCTGGCGAAGAGCGTGACCGTCATCCACCGGCGCAACGATTTCCGCGCCGAGCGCATCCTGCGTGAGCGGCTGTTGAAAAAGGACAATGTCCGAGTCATCTGGGACACGATCGTCGACGAGATCACCGGCCGGCCCGGCAAGACGCCGCTGCCGCCTTCGGTCGAAGGGCTGAAGCTCAGAAATGCGGTGACCGGCGAGGTCACCCATCTCCAGGTGGACGGCGTGTTCGTGGCGATCGGCCATGCGCCGGCGGTGGAATTGTTTGTCGGCAAGCTGAAGCAGAAGCCGAACGGCTATCTGTGGACGGCGCCGAATTCGACCCGCACCGATGTGCCCGGCGTGTTCGCCGCCGGTGACGTAACCGACGACATCTACCGTCAGGCGGTGACCGCCGCCGGGCTCGGCTGCATGGCCGCGCTCGAGGCGGAAAAATACCTGGCCGGCATCGAGGTGCACCGCGAAGCGGCGGAATAAAATCTATCAAGACGGCGTCGCAAGCCGTTCAAAAGCCTGATTTTTCATTCAGACGCCAAGAACAGAACGAGGGGAATTCAATGGCGTTGGACTGGGACAAGCTTCGCGTGTTTCACGCAGCGGCGGAGGCTGGGTCGTTTACCCATGCCGCCGAGACTTTGCACCTGTCGCAATCGGCGATTTCACGCCAGGTCAGCGCGCTCGAGCATGACGTCGGGGTGCCGCTGTTCAATCGCCATGCCCGCGGCCTGGTGCTGACCGAGCAGGGCGAAATGCTGTTCCGCACGGCGCATGACGTGCTGATGAAGCTGGAGACCATCAAGTCGAAGCTGACCGAGGCCAAGGACCGTCCCTCAGGCGTGCTGAGGGTAACGACCACGGTCGGGCTCGGCGCCGGCTGGCTGACCGAGCGGGTGCAGGAATTCATCGAGCTCTATCCGGAAATCAGCCTGCAGCTGATCCTGGCCAATGAGGAACTCGACCTCACCATGCGCCAGGCCGACTGCGCGATACGGCTGCGCCAGCCGCAGCAGCCCGACCTTATCCAGCGCCGCCTGTTCACCGTGCATTTCCACCTCTATGCCTCGCCGTCCTATGTCGGCAAGCACGGCAAGCCGACCTCGGTCGCCGATCTGAAGAACCATCGCATCGTCACTTTCGGTGTGCCGGTGCCGTCGCATCTGTCGGAGCTGAACTGGCTGGAAACGATCGGCGATTTCGACGGTGGGCAAAGGGTGCCGACGCTGCAGATCAACGACATCTTGTCGATCAAGCGCGCCGTGCAGGGCGGCGCCGGCATCGCCATGCTGCCCGACTACGTGATCTCCAAGGAATCGGATCTGGTGCAGCTTTTGCCGGAGACCGAGGTGCCGTCCTTCGACACCTATTTCGCCTATCCCGATGCAATGAAGAACCAGGCCAAGCTGCACGTCTTCCGCGACTTCATCATCGCCAAAGCGCGCAGCTGGTCATTTTAAACATGCCCTTGGGAGGTGCTGGTCACCCCCGCCAAGGCGTCAGCCGTGGCAGCCAGCCGGGAACATTGCGGCGGTAGGTCTCGTATTCGCCACCGTAGCGGCGGGCGAGAGTCGGCTCCTCATAGAACCTGACGAAAGAGCCCATGACGATCGCGCCGATGGCGGCATAGGCAGCGACGCTCCAGCTTGAAAACAGCAACGCCTGGCCGAGGATGATCGACAGCACGGCGACGTACATCGGGTTGCGGACATGGCGGTAGACGCCGCCGATCACCAGTCTCTCGGTGGGTGCTACAGGCGCCGGCGTGCCCATGCCTTCGAGCGCGAAGCGGGCAAAGGAATGGACGAGCAGGGCGATGGCCGCGACGATTAGGATGGAGCCAGCCGGCACGAAGCCGGGCACCGTCGACAGCGGCAGACGGTAGCGGTCCGTCAGCAGCCAGGGCACCAGCCCGGCCACGACACAAGGTGCGGCGATGAAGAAGACCGCGCTGCCGGCGATCGCCTGGGGTGTCCGCATGTCAGGTCTCCCTTCTTCCGGCCGACCCTTCCCATCCCGCTGCCGCAAAAATAAACGCCTGCTGCCCGATTCAACGTCATTCGGCTTTTTGCCCGCGAGCGCGAGAATCAGCCCGACTTGCGGTTCTGCGAAGGCAACCGCACGGTCGCGCCATTCATTTGGCAACTTTTCGTGGTCCTATGGCCCCTAGACATGGGTTAGACCACAGCCTGTACCTTTTTGCATGCGTGTGTTGCAAAATAGATGCTTGTTTCTTGGGCATGAACAGCACATATATAGATCATCTCCTGGGCGCGTTCTCCTCCCATTAGCGCCCTCGAGTGTTCCCCTCTGGAGGTTAGCCTTAACAGGCACTTCCAATCAAACTCAGCCGGATCTTCATTGATCCGGCTTTTTTGTTTCCGGGCCTGCCGTAGCCAGCGAAAAATCGAGCAAAATCGCCGCGTAACAGTGACATGTAACCTCAGGTAACATGCCGCAGGCGCGATTCATCGTTTAAGCAGATCATAGGACGCGGTGTGGTTCGACCGGGAGATGGGGGCATCACTCGGAAGATCCGGGCTCAGGCGGCTACCGCGTCCGAACCTATTCGTCTGTCAGTGCCGCATGGCGCGGCGGATACGTGCGGCGGACCTGCCGTTTTCCTCCCAAGAAGACGGTCCGCAATAAGAGCGGCGTCCGGGTCATCCGGGCGCCGTTTTTTGTGCGGATCATCCTTCGGCCTGTCAGGCAGCCTTGCCGTTGGCGTTCATCGCCTCGTCGGCCAACCGACCGGTCAGCTCGGCCATGTGATCGAAGGCGCAACGATAGCTGGCGACGCCGGAGGTCGCCGAGCGCAGTTCGATGATCAGGTCGCCGATCTCGGCCTGCGGCATGGTCGCCTCCACGACATCCCATCCCGGCCAGTCAGGCCGCGCGTCGTAGCCAAGGATCTGGCCGCGCCGTTGCGGGATCAGCGCGATGATCTTCGAAGTGGCTTCGGACGGCGTGACGATCTCGACCTTCATGACCGGCTCGAGCAGCACCGGCGAGCAGGCCGCCATGCCTTCCTTCATGGCCAGCTTGGCCGCCATCTGGAAAGCCATGTCGGAGGAATCGACGGCGTGGTAGGAGCCGTCGGAGAGGTTGACGGCGACATCGACGACAGGGAAGCCGAGCGGGCCGGATTTCAGATAATCGCGCACGCCGGTTTCGACCGACTGGATGTAGGTCTTGGGCACGACGCCGCCGGTGATGGTGTCCGAGAACTGAAAGCCGGAGCCGCGCGGCAGCGGCTTGATCTCGATCACCACATCGCCGAACTGGCCATGGCCGCCGGACTGCTTCTTGTGGCGGCCGCGCTGCTGCACCGTCTTTCGGATCGTCTCGCGATAGGGGACGGCAGGCGCATGGCCTTCGACCGGAATCTGATTCTTGCCTTCCAGCCGCTCGCGCACGACCCGCAGATGCATCTCGCCATGGCCGGACAGCACGGTCTCGGCCGAGTCCTGGTTGTGGCGCAAGGTGAGCGAGGGATCTTCCTCGGCCAGGCGCTGGATGGCCGCCGACATTTTGACCTCGTCCTTGCGCTCCTTCGGCCGTAGCGCAAAGGCAAAGACCGGCTGCGGCGGCGTAAGCGTGACCAGCGGCTTGATACCGCCCTTCGTGGAACTCAACGTCTGGCCGGTCTTGACCTCGTCCAGCTTGCCCAACGCCACCGTGTCGCCGGCCTTGGCAGCGGTGAGCTTGGACTGGTCCTTGCCGAGCATCTTGTAGATGCCGGAGACCTTCGCCGTCTCGCCATTCGACAAATAGAGTTCGGCTGCATCGGCGATCTGGCCGGAGAGTACGCGCGACACGGACAGCTTGCCGCCATGCGCGGTGTGGATGGTCTTCATCACCTGGACCACGGTGTGATTGCCGTCGGGGACGCCGAGCCGTTTGCGCGTCGCCTCGACATCCGGTGCGTCATGGCGGATCGCCTTCAAAAGGCGCAGCACGCCGTTGCCTTTTTCGGCGGTGCCGATAAGCACCGGCGTTATGGCGCCGGCGCGCAGGTCGGCGGACAGATCGTCGAAGACCGCGTCTTTCGGCGGCTCGATCTCCTCCAGCAACTGCTCCATCAACTGGTCGTCATGGTCGGCAAGCGTCTCCAGCATGGAGAAGCGAGCCTCCAGTTCGCGCGCCTTGTCGTCAGTTGGAATTTCGGCAACCTGGCTTTCGGCATATTCGCGGTAGATGTAGGCGCGCTCTAGCGCCAGGTCGATGGAACCGATCACCACATTGTCCTTGCGCAGCGGAATCTGGCGCAGCAACAGCGGCGCCGCGCTCGTCGGCTGCAGCATCTTCAGCGTATCGCGTACGCCGGCGATTGCCTTGTCGACCTTGTTGAGGAACAGGATGCGCGGCACGCCGAGATCGTCGAGCTTGCGCATGATGAGCTGCAAGGCTGGGATCTTCTTCTCGTCGGCCTCGGCGACGACCACCGCGAGATCGCAGGCTGCCAGCACCGGCTCGGCCTCGAAGGAGAATTCGATCGATCCGGGACAGTCGACGAAGGTGATCTGCTCGCCCATGAATTCGGTGGTGGCAAAGGTCGCCTCGACGCTCATGGCGTGCGCCCGCGCCTCGGGCGAATGATCGGAAACGGTGCTTCCCGATGAAACGGGATTTTGGCGGGGGATGGCGCCCGTACGGGCGAGGATGGCTTCGAGAAGTGTCGTCTTACCGCTTGCAAAGGGACCGACTATGGCAATGCATTTCGGTCCCGTGCGTCGTCCTCCGGCGCGAGTACCCATGGCTGACCTCCACTCAGGCGTTGCCCTTGGAGTGCGATCAGCAAAAGTGGAAACGGTTTTGCGCCGATCGCACCCTGTCGTGAGCGGCGGCCGGCCTGTTCGACCGTCGCGGGCGGGGTTGTTTTCATTTAGCCACCTGCCCAACCCATCGTCCCACGGGTTAGCCGGGAGGGCAAGGAAAATAGAAATCGCGCCGCCGTCAGGCGGCCGAGGCAAGACCCGGGGATCAGAACCGTCGGGCGATTTCAGCTTGCCTGGGTGCGGCGCGTGGGCGTGGCGGCTGCACTCTGCTTCACCACCATCTCGGCGTAGCGCGACAGCAACGGGTTGAACAGGTCCGGACGTTCCCAGAAGGGCGCATGGCCGGCGCCTGGTATGACATGGCACTGTTCCCACAGCGAGCTGTAGGCGACGGTCTCGAAATAGCTTAGCCGCACCAGCGGATCATGCTCGCCATTGATCACCGCGACGGGGAACGGAGCGTGCTCGACCACCTGTTTCTGGTCGGCGCCCTTGCCCGCAAACATGGAGCGCGCCACGCCGGCGCGAAGCCGACCGTCGGTGCGCCTGATGGCTTCGCGGAAAGACGGACTGGCGGTGTCGCCGTAGCACAGAGCCTCAAAACGCTCGATGTCGCGTTCGGAGTAGACCTTCTTGGAGGCGAGCAGCATGTCCCAGTTGGCGTGAAAGCCGCGCAGCATGCCAAGCGGCCCCCGCGACACCGGCGGCGCTCCGGTCAGCACCAGGCCGCTGACCGCATGGTGAAAGCTGGCCAGTTCGACCGCCACATGGCCGCCGAGCGACCAGCCGAAGATGATGGCGTGGCCGATGCCCAAAGCGTCGAGAAGCCGGGCTGTGGTCTGGGCAAGGCCGGTAATCGTATAGGCGGTCGCCGGGTCGCGGGCATCGGAGGACTCGCCGTGGCCGGGAAGGTCGAAGGCGATCAGCCGATGGCCGTCGGCAAGCGGGCTATCGAACTGACGGGCAAACACGGCGCGCGAACTGCCCGACCCATGGATCATGACGATGGGCATGCCGGACCCAGACGACTGGCTGAGGCGCAAGTCGGCCTGCGGCGTGCGGATGGTGCGGTGAGTGATGCTCATGCTGGATTAGACCTTGAGATTTGCCTGACCGCCAACATCGCATCGCTGGCTCTATATGTTCTTTAAACATGTGGTTAAGAAAGGATTTCTAAAGAGATAGCCGGCACGATCGCTGGCTCCATGGCAATCACGCGCGGAATCCCGACAATGGAACCAGTCCTCGATCTTCTTGTCTCGATCTGCAGCATCGCGATGCTTGGCCAATATGTCTGGTCGATGCGGGCGCATTTCCAATCGCAGGCGATGTCTCCAGGCGCCATGGTGATTTCGGCGGCGGTCATCGCCACGGCGCTGTTCTTTCTCGCCACCCTTTGGATCCAATCGCAGCCGGGTTCGGCAAAGCTCACCGGACTTGCCGTCGAACTGGCGAGCTCTGCCCTGTTCTGGTGGGCGATCGTCACGTCGCGCAAGGTGCGGCTGCGCTTCGTCTTCGCACCCGACGATCCGCACAGCCTGCTGACCCACGGCCCCTACGGCCATGTCCGCCACCCCTTCTATACGTCCTACATCGTCTTCTGGATCGGCTGGGGGATCGCGACCTGGTCGGTCTGGGCGTTGGTGCCGGTCGCCGGGATCGCTATCCTCTATGTGTTTGCGGCGCTGGACGAAGAGAAGAAATTTTCGCGCACGCCGCTGGCCGGAGCCTACGCGGACTATCGCGTACGTGCCGGCCTGTTCTGGCCTCGGCTGGGGTGGTAGCGAGCACCGGGGCAGGGTAGGTTCTACTGAACTCAGGGGTCACCAGAGATGAAGATCATTGCCTGCGGCAGCGTGCCGACCATCATCGCACCGGAGAAGTATTTCACCGGCCGCGTGCTGCAGACGCCCATCATCGAGAAGGAAGCGCCGGCGCGGCTGCGGGCCACGCTGGTCAGCTTCGAGCCTGGCGCGCGTACCCACTGGCACACGCATCCGCTCGGCCAAACGCTCTATGTCACGTCGGGCGCCGGCCTTGCGCAGACATGGGGCGGGCCGATCCAGGAGATCAAGGCGGGCGACGTGATCTCGTTCGAGCCGGGCGAGAAGCACTGGCACGGCGCGGGTCCAAAGACGACAATGACCCACGTCGCCATGCAGGAAGCGCTGGACGGCGTCCACGCAGATTGGATGGAAGCGGTCACCAGCGAGCAGTATGGCGGCTGAGGTCTGCTCCTGACAAAAACCCGGCTCGAAGCCGGGTTTCATGTCTCGGTGCCGCCAGTTCAGGTCAGCGATGCCGTGAACCGCTGGATGCGCGTGCAGGCTTCCTCCAGCAGCGTCTCCGACGTGGCGTAGGAGATGCGGAAGTTGGGGCCGAGGCCGAAGGCAGAGCCGAACACCACCGCGACACCCTCGCCTTCGAGCAATTCGGAGCAGAAAGTCTCGTCGGTGTCGATTATCTTGCCGGCTTTGGTCTTCTTGCCAATCAGCTGGGCACAGGACGGGTAGACATAGAAGGCGCCTTCCGGCGACGGGCAGGTTATGCCGCGCGCCTGGTTGAGCATCGACACGACGAGGTCGCGACGGCCCTGAAAGATCGCCTTGTTCCTGGCGACGAAATCCTGCGGGCCGTTGAGCGCCTCGACCGAGGCCCATTGCGCGATGGTGCAGGCGCCCGAGGTCTGCTGGCCCTGGATCATGTCCATCGCCTTGATCAGCTGGACGGGACCCGCGGCATAGCCGATGCGCCAGCCGGTCATGGCGTAGGCTTTCGAGACGCCGTTCATGGTCAGCGTGCGCTCGTAGAGTTTCGGCTCGACCTCGGCGATCGTCCTGAAGACGAAGTCGCCATAGGTCAGGTGCTCGTACATGTCGTCGGTCAGTGTCCAGACATGCGGATGCTTCAAGAGCACGTCGGCCAGCGCGCGCAGCTCGGCTTCCGTGTATGCGGCGCCGGACGGGTTCGACGGCGAGTTCATCAACAGCCATTTGGTCTTCGGCGTGATCGCCTTTTCCAGCACGGCGGGAGTGAGCTTGAAACCATTGTCGATCGAGGTGTCGGCGAACACCGAGGTGCCGCCGCAGATCGCCACCATTTCGGGATAGCTGACCCAATAGGGGCGGGGGATGATGACCTCGTCGCCTGGGTTCAGCGTCGCCATGAAGGCGTTGAACAGGATCTGCTTGCCGCCGGTGCCGACAATGGTCTGCTCGGGCTTGTAGTCGAGATTGTTCTCGCGCTTGAATTTTTTCGCGATCGCCTCGCGCAGCGGCGCGATGCCCGAAACCGGCGGGTATTTGGTCTCGCCGCGGCGGATCGCCTCGATCGCCGCATTCTTGATGTTGTCGGGCGTGTCGAAATCCGGTTCGCCAGCGCCGAGGCCGATAATGTCGCGGCCGGCATTTTTCAGCTCGCGGGCTTTCTGCGTCACCGCGATGGTGGCGGAAGGCTTTACGCGGGCAAGGGCGTCGGCAAGAAAGGCCATGACCAGATATCTCCAGAGGGGTCGGCGCAACCGCAAACAGCTGCGGCGCCTCTCATGTCGCATCGACCCGGCAAGTGCAAGCATTGTCGGATGAGCCAGGGTCAAGGACCCGTGGAGATCGGCTTTTTGGAGCGCGTGCATGACGGTTTCACTCTGCGTTGCGGCTCTGCAATCGACGCCTATCCCCGGCAAGACTAAATTCATCAACGGCCGCTAAAACCTTTGACGGCAGGATCGCCAGCCATTTCGCCTGTCTCGCGGAGCGAGGGACCCTTGTCGCGCAGCACCGGGCTTGCCCACATCATCCGTCACGATGACGGCACCGCTTCAGGTGTCTGGGGTCCCTACACGCTGCAGAGCGCCTTTCAGCCGATCTTCGCCTTCAAGGACGGCAAGCTCTCGATCGCAGCGTTCGAGGGGCTGATCCGGCCGTTTCGCGACGGCGAGCCGCAATCGCCGATGAACTTCTTCCGCACCTGTCCGGCCGGCGACCGCCTGCATATCGAGGCGCTGACGCGCACGCTGCATTTGCTCAATGCCGGCGCCTGCCTGCCGCAAGAGGCTTCGATCTTCGTCAATTTCGATCCGTCGGTGTTTACCGAGCGCTCCATCGCCGACAACGCGTTGCGCGACATGCGGCTGGTGCTGCACGAAGCCGGGATCGATCCGCGCCGCATCGTGTGCGAGGTGACCGAGCAGAAGTCGGCGTCGCAGGAAACGCTCTACAGCTTTGTCGAGGCGCTGCGGGCCAATGGCTTTCGCATTGCCGTCGACGATTACGGCGCCGATGAATCCGACATCAACCGCATCAAGGAGCTCAAGCCCGACATCGTCAAATTCGATGCGCACTGGATCACGCAGCTCATGGAATCGGGCGCCGGCTTTGCCCTCTTGACTGCCATGGTGACGAACTTCGAACTACAGGGCATCCGCACGGTGTTCGAAGGCATCGAGGAAGGCTGGCAGCTTGAATTGGCCGAGAAATCCGGCGCATCGATGGTGCAGGGCTTCGTGCTGGCGAAGCCGGAACTGGCGCCGACCAGCTTTCGCGCTTTCGGCAAGGATGGGCAGCCGTCTGTCGCGGCGGCCGAGCCTGGCAAGACGCCTGCCGGCCCGACTGCAGCGCCTCCGGCGCGGCCGGGCAGGGTGTTCGGGCGCAGGACCGGGCCATGACCGGGCAGCGCGAGAGGCGTCGCGATATCGGCGAAGCGATCTTTGCCGACGAGGTCGGCATCGAATACGGCGTCTACGGCGCGTTCCGGCTGAAGAGCGCCTACCAGCCGATCTTTGCGCCACGCGGTGGCGCGTTGGCCGCGGTTGCCGTCGAGGCGCTGATCGAACCGCAGCGCGCCTCCATGCCGGTTGCACCGGCCATGTTCTTCGACAGTGTTGCGCCGGGCGACCGCCTGTTTGTCGAGACGATGTGCCGGATGCTGCATCTGAAAAACTTCCGCAACATCGGCGTCGACGGGCTCGACCTGTTCTTCAATTACAATCCGATGATCAACGATCATCTCGGGCGGGCGCTGGCCGAGATCCGGCTGATGACGCGGCATCTCGGCGATCTCGACCTGCATGCCGCCATGCTGGTCTGCGAGATCACCGAACAGGCGGCCGACGATAATGTGCTGGCCCCGCTGGTGCGAGAGATGCGGCGCCACGGCATCCGCATCGCCATCGACGATTTCGGCACCGGCCACTCGACCGCGGAGCGGATGAGCCTGCTTCAACCGGATATTGTGAAGATCGACGGCGGCTGGTTCGCCGAATTCTGCCGCCACGCTGCCGCCGAGCGCTTCTTCCGGCCGCTCGTCTCGTCGCTGCACGATCGCGGCGCCAAGGTGCTGGTGGAAGGCATCGAGCAATCCGTGCATCTGCGCGTCGCGCTGGATGGCGGCGTCGACCTGCTACAGGGTTTCCATCTCGGCCGCCCGGCGCTGGCCGGCACGATCTTCAACCGGGAGCCGCTGTCGATCGAGGCGCTGCTTGGCGCCGACAACAAGGTGGTGCCGCTGCATCTGCGGCGCTGATTTGTGCTCGCGCTTGCCGCCGCTTCGCGGCTCGTTCCGGACCGGACGCCAACGGGCGCGATGCCCGGTTGGGCTTGCGGCCTTCGGCCGTAGCGCGCATTCAAAGAGGGCGAACTCGGCCCGCGTGAAGTTCAGCCAAAGCCTGCTCGGCAAACTTATCCAGCCGGCCAGCCTTGGCGTCCGCCTCGATCTGCATATCCCACACCTCTGCCTGATACGCTGCGAACCATTTGGTAAAGGCCTTTAGTTCTTTGGTGTTCAGGGCTGCGATGGATCTTTCAATCTGTTCGAGCTTGGTCATGGGGCGAAACTAGCATGGCCATCGTCCAATTCCAGACAAACAAAAAGGCGGGATAAATCCCGCCTTCCCATTTTCGGTAGCCTGATCGGAGCTTTAAGTCCGGGCCGGCAGCTATCTGCTGATCCAGCTTGTCGGGTCTTTCCGCTCCAGCGCGCTTCTCGCGCGACCGTCAGTACATCCGTGACTTGCCGCGCGCCCCGAACTCTCGTCCGGCGCGCGCTATCGCAAAATCAGGCTGCCTTGCTCAGAGAACCAGCGGACGACTTGCCTGTGCGGCGGTCCTGCTCGATCTCGAAGTTGATTTTCTGGCCTTCGACCAGGGTCGACAGTCCAGCGCGCTCAACAGCGGAGATGTGAACGAAAACGTCCGCACCGCCCGAATCAGGCTGAATGAAGCCGAAGCCCTTGGTGGCATTGAACCACTTGACCGTACCAGTTGCCATATGAATAGTCCTCGCATTTGCTTTGGTTTGACCGAACCGAGGTTCAGCCGGTTTGTATCGAGATTTTGGAGATAGACGTCAGCAAACGCGAAGATCGCGAGGCCCGGATCGATCGGCCGAAATATCAATGGAGCTGATATAGGCGGGTTTCGCACCAAAAACAAGATGGCTCGAAAAATGGCGTTGCGGTGGCGCCGCCCAAAGGCCGCCCCAATCGCATGAAAGCGTCGAGCAATCGGGAAGATCGGGACGCCCGACGGCGTTAGTCCGGTTTTGGGAGACTGTCATGAAAACGGTTGTGAAAACCATTCTGCTTGCCGCCTGCCTGACGCTGGCGGCCGCCGAGGCGCAGGCGATCTCGCGCTACGACCCCACTCGTATGAGCTGCGACAGGGTGCAAGGCACGATCGCCCGCCAGGGCGCGGTCATCCTGCGCTATCAGTCCAGGCGCGTGCCGGGGCTGCCGCTCTTCGACCGCTATGTGCAGAGCCAGCAATTCTGCAATGTCGGCGAGGTCAGAAAGCGCGCCTATGTGCCGAGCGCCGATACCGAATCCTGCCCGGTCTATCTCTGCAAGCGGGTCGAGAACGACCATTTTCACCGCCGCTTCCTGCGCCGTCATTAGGCATATTGATATTCAGGTGAGGCCGGCCTGCGAACGGTGGTCTTCTGCGCGTCCGGTGCCCACGTACATTAAGTACGCTCCGCTCCGGTTCTCGAAGACCATAGTTCTCGGTGCGGCCTGACCTGAATCTCAACATACCCAGCCGGCATACCATTCAAGCTCTTAGAACCCGAACGAGACCTGCGCCGCCGGCGGCGGGCCGACGCGCACGCCTTCCATGGCCAGCATCTTTTCCTTGGTGGCCGAGCCGCCGGGCGCCGAGAAGCCGCCGATCTTGCCGCCCGCGGCTAGAATCCGATGGCAGGGGATGACCAGCGGCACCGGGTTGGCGCCCAGCGCTGCCCCGGTTTCGCGCGGCAGGCCGGCTTGGCCGGCGCGCTTGGCCAGTTCGCCATAGGTGGTGGTTTCGCCGTAATGCAGTTTCCGCGCCGCGTCGTAGATGGCGAGACGGAAGTCGTCGACGCCGTCGAGATCGACCGGCACACCGGAGAAATCGACGTCCTCGCCTGACGCATACGCCTTGATCGAGGCGATCAGCTCGACCACCCATTGCGGCTGCCCAATGTTCGCAGTGGTATTGGCGGCAACACCGGCTTGCCGCATCAGCCGGCGCTCCACTGCTTCGCGGCTCCTTTCGGGCAGGCAGAGCCGGATCAGGCCCTTTTCGCTCCAGGCGATGCCCATGAAGCCGATCACTGTTTCTAACACTGCGTGGCCGGCTGTGATCGAAGATGCCGTTTCCATGATGCGCTCCTTTCCGCAAAGCGGCGAAAACCGGGATACCGACCGGTACATATGCAGAACAATATGGCATCTGAGCCCGGCTCTCGCCACCCGAAAACCACCAGATGGTCCCGATTGCCCACCAGGAATCGCTGGTGTAAGGACTTCTTAACAAACGACAAATCGGACCCGCGCGGCTTGCCAGCAAAATTCAACCTTTTCGCGATCTCTGTGATCGTCGGCGCAGCTGCCCTCAGCGGCTGCCAATCGACCTCGCAGATGAAGGCCACGCCTGCGCTGACCGAAACCGCGACCGCTGCCGGCAGCGATGCCGGCTTTACCGTGCCGCTGCCCGATACGGTTTCGGTGCTGCCGCAATCCTCGGGCTTAACACCCGTTCAGTCGGCCGAAGCGACGCCGGCCACGCCAGCGCTCGATGCCGCTGCGCAGCCGGTTGCCGCGACCGCGGCCTTTGCCGGCGCGACGCCCACGGCCCCGGCCGTGCCTGCGGTGATGGCCGCCAATGCTTGGCAGGCGCCTGCGCCCGCCAACGCCGGACAGCCGGTCGCGGCGCAATATACGACTGCCAGCCTTGTCATGCCGGCGACCGCCAAGGGCGGCCAGAACGCCATGCCCGGCGTGCAGCAGGTGGCCTATGTCGTGCCGCAGAACCCGGCTTCCTTGGGCCAGTTCCCCGCCGCGCCGCTCGGTCTCCCGGAAGAAGAGCATGCGACCGGCATGCGCGGCGACGTCGACCGGCTGATCCAGAAATACGCTGCTCTCTACGAGGTGCCGGTCGATCTGGTGCGCCACGTCGTCAACCGCGAAAGCACCTACAATCCCAAGGCTTACAATAACGGCCATTGGGGGCTGATGCAGATCAAGCACGCGACGGCGCGCGGCATGGGCTATGACGGGCCGGCCAAGGGCTTGTTCGACGCCGAAACCAATCTGAAATACGCGGTCAAATATCTGCGTGGCGCCTGGCTGGTGGCGGGTGGCAACGCCAAGAAGGCCGATTGGCTCTACCAGACCGGCTATTATTTCGACGCCAAGCGCAAAGGCCTGCTCGAGGCCACCGGCCTCGGTGTCGACCGCAAGCGCCGCCGGCTGCAGCCCGACGCCTGAGCGCGATGCCTGAACCGCGCCCGCCGGCTCCAAACGACATCCGGCTGCGCAAGATCCTCGACGAGACGCTCGTTGCACCGCACTGGCCGGACGGCTTTACCATGCGCTGCTTCGAACATGGTGACGCGCAGCCCTTGCATGCGCTTTTGACCGAGGTGTTCGAGGACGGCGCTGACGGCCCGTTCGACCAATGGTGGCCGCGCATATCCAGCGATGCCGAATTCGACCCGGCGCTGTGTTTCCTCGTCATCGACGCCAAGGGACGGCTGGCGGCGGCAGCGCTGTGCTGGACGAGGGCCTTTGTCAAGGACCTCGCGGTCCATCCCGAAGCGCGCGGCAAAGGCATTGGCGAAGCGCTGATGTGGCAGGCTTTCAACACCTTTCGCGATCGAGGCGCGGCCCATGTCGACCTCAAGACCAACACGGTCGAGAACGCCGCCGCGCTCCGGCTCTACGAGCGGCTGGGAATGATGCCTGTCGCATGGGAAGGGTAAGGGCTTTTTTCTTGCCGCAATTCCCTGGGGAAAACGCTACGCGCTTTTCCCGGGAAAACCGGTTCCCACCTTTCCTGGAATTGCTCGAGCGCTGTTGAAAACCTCCGGATTGTGAACTGCTTCACATTGGCCGCCGCAACCGGATGCTACCTCACCATCCATGCCTTTCGACCGATGGCGGATCGACGACTGGCAGATGTGGGGCGGCTGCACCGGCATGTGTTCAGCCACTCCTTGGCGGGTCCCAGGCGGGGGTTTGGGGCCCGCCAGTCGTTTTACGGCAGCCCTCAGATATCGGGCGCATTGCCGATCTTCTTTTTGAGCTCAAGCGCCCAGGCGCGGCCCTCGTCGCCGCCCCACAGCAGCCAGGCGATATGGCCGGCCGATGGATTGTCTTCATTGCCGTAATTCTTGCCGCGCTTGTCGACCTCGTGGCGGGCGAAATAGCTGACCATGCGGCGGATAGTGGATGGCGCCAGCTTTTCGCGGTTCTTGAGTTCCGTCGCCCGCACCACGCCGATCTCGGTGCCGCCCCGGCCGAATTCTCTTCGCAGCCTCAACCCCTTGGCGGCATTGTCGGCCACCACTTGCGGGCAGCGCAGATCGATCTCTTCATCCTCTTGCATGTGTCTCCCCAGCTCCGGAAATCTAACCTGCAGACGCAATACAGGGAAGTGCAACCGGCTCCCAATGCAGCGCCGTCCATTAGGATCAGCGCGCCATCGGCATCTGCGCGATCCTGTGGAACCTTATGGATTTCACGCCTGAGGGTCGGCCGAACTGGAACGAACAGCTGCAATATGGCGAGGCGTGCTGTCCTGAGGTTTGTCCGCCAGGGGCTCGGGACGGCTCTTCGGCAGATGGTCGCTGACGAATAGTTCTCCGGACGCAACCCTGCCGCCAATGCCGCGTTTGATTAGCCGAGGGAAATTTTCAAATCGGAGACTTCAGATGAAAACGCTTCTCACCATTGCCGCCGTCGCCTTGTTCGCCGGTGCCCCTGCCGCCCTTGCGGCCAACTCGACTGCGGTCGCGCCTGCCATGGCCGCCAGCAAGGTCGATACCCCAACCTTCGTCAAGACCGTGCCTAGTTCCAACGAATTCGAAATCCAGTCGAGCAAGCTCGCCGAGGAGAAATCCAAGGCGGCTGACGTCAGGAAATTCGCCAAGCAGATGGTCAAGGACCACACCAAAGCCGGCAAGGAGTTCAAGGCGGCGCTGAGCCAGGGCCAGACCACCGGTTCGACCAAAGCCGCGGGACCGGCCCTGCAGCCGAAGGAGCAGGCAATGCTCGACGAGTTGAAGAGCGCAAGCGGTAAGGATTTTGACGCCAAGTACATCCAGATGCAGACGGACGCGCACAAGGAGGCCGTTGCCCTGTTCAGCACCTATGTCAACTCGGGCGACGACCCGGCGATGAAGGAATTCGCCAAGAAGACGCTGCCGACGCTGAAGATGCACGAGAAGCACGTGAAGGAACTCGCGGCCGCGCATCAGGGTTGAGGGCTGGTGACTGGCCAGCAATAGCATTCTACGGCGCCCCCCTCTGTCCTGCCGGACATCTCCCCCACGAGTGGGGAGATCAGCAGCGTCGGCGCCGTGCATTTTCTTGCGGTGAAAATTGGCGAAGGCTGAGGCGACAGCCAATCTCCCTCCTTGTGGGGGAGATGTCCGGCAGGACAGAGGGGGGCGCCGTAGAGTGCGACGGCCGATGCCAGCCGTTGGCAAGGCATTGCGGCAAAGTGGCTCTGTGGCTGCGCCGGCAGTGACATACACTGCCGCCACCAATTCAATGGAGCTCCCATGCCCAAGATCGACCTGTCCACCGTGCCTGTCCGCAAGGGCTCCGGCTACCCCGCACCCTTCGACGCCCCTTGCGCCGAGCGCACACGCCACCGCCTCGGCGATGCCGGCGGCCTGACCGATTTCGGAGTCAACTTGATGACCCTGCCATCAGGCGGCTGGTCGAGCCAGCGCCACTGGCACAGCCATGAGGATGAGTTCGTCTATGTGCTGGAAGGCGAACTGGTGCTGGTCGAGGATGGCGGCGAGACGCTGCTCAAGGCCGGCGATAGTACTGCCTTCGCCAAGAACAGCGGCAACGGCCACCACATGATCAACCGCTCGTCCACAACGGCGCGCTATCTCGAGGTCGGCTCGCGCAATCCGGATGATCTCATCACTTGCTCCGACATCGACATGATGAGCCCGAGTTCGGATGGCAGGTTTCTGCACAAGGACGGGACGCTGTATCCGGGGCAGGGGTGAGGGCTGGACCATGCTTCGGCGCTGGTGTTCGCTGGGTGGGGGGATAAGTTCCTCACGATTAAAGGTGGCGCCGGCCCCCTCATCCGACCGCTTCGCGGCCACCTTCTCCCCGCTGGGGAGAAGAGGGAAGCGCTGGCGCTGACCGGCTCCTCTCCCCTCGGGGAGAGGTCAGCCGAGCGAAGCGGAGGCTGGTGAGGGGGCCTTGGCGCCAGCTTGGCAAACAAAGGGAGCATCACCGTGAAAAAAGAAGTCATCGAAGTGCCCGTCATGTCGGCCAAGGTACGGGCGCTCGGGCTGCCCTGCTCGACGGCGGTGAGGGCCAATGGCTTCGTGTTCATCTCGGCGACGCCGCCTGTGGACATGGTGACCGGCGAGATGGTGCGCGGCGACATCGAAACCCAGACCGAGGCGTCGCTGAAGGCGCTGAAGCATTGCCTGGAAGCGGCCGGCACCTCGCTGGACAATGTGGTGATGGTGCGCATCTACGCAGTCAATTCCGGCTTCTACAACGCCATCAACCGGGTCTATGCTAGGTATTTCAGCGTCAACCCGCCGGCGCGGAGTTTCGTGCCGGTGGCGTCATGGCCGATGGAGTTCGACATCGAGATCGAGTGTGTGGCAGTGGGGTGAGTTTTCCTCCTCCCTTGTGAGGGAAGCTGGATCGGCGCATCGTCAGCCTTTGCCTTCCGCCGCCCTCATCAAGCCAACTGGGGTCGCTGTACAGAAATCGGTCCCAAATTTTGTAGGTGTTATTGAATCACTTAAGCAAATTCACCAGCCTACATTTTTGGAGTTTTCTAAGCAGGTTGAAATTGTAGGTTGATCTGGAGAATCAGGTGTTGCCAGGCGCCGATGGACGCGTGGGCTGGGCGCAAGGTTTCCACAGAGGCGCGATGTTTGCTGGACCTGTGCCGTCCTTCGGCCTACCTTTTGTCTCCTCACAGTGAGAGATAGGCATATCGCCTACGCAAAATACTCTTGCAGCGGCCTGACCTCGAGGCTCCCCGCCTTCAGCGCCGCAATCGCCTCGGCCACTGCGGCAGCACCCGACAGCGTCGTGTAATACGGCACCTTCTGCATCAGCGTGGCGCGCCGCAGCGACTTGGAGTCCGACACCGCCTTCTGGCCGTCCGTGGTGTTGAAGACGATCTGGACCTGGCGGTTGCGGATGGCGTCTTCGATGTGGGGGCGGCCCTCCAGCACCTTGTTGATCTTCTGGGCGTCGACGCCGTTTTCGGCGAGGAAGCGGGCCGTGCCGGATGTCGCCAACACCTTGAAGCCCTGGCCGGCGAGGCGCTTGACCGCCGGCAGGATGCCGGCCTTGTCCTCGTCGCGCACCGATACGAACAGCGTGCCGGAACGCGGCAGGTCGACGCCGGCGCCGAGCTGGCTCTTGGCGAAGGCCAGCGCAAAATCGCGGTCGAGGCCCATGACCTCGCCGGTCGAGCGCATTTCCGGGCCAAGCAGGATGTCGACGCCGGGGAAGCGGGCGAAGGGGAAGACGGCTTCCTTGACGGCGATGTGGCCGGGGTTCCTGGGGTCGGGCATGGCGCCGTAATGGGCGAAGGCGTCTTCCAGCTTTTCGCCGGCCATGATGCGGGCCGCAATTTTCGCAATCGGACGCCCGATGGTCTTGGCGACGAAGGGCACGGTGCGCGATGCGCGCGGGTTGACCTCCAGCACATAGACCGTGCCGTCCTTGATCGCATACTGCACGTTCATCAGGCCGCCGACGTTGAGCGCGCGGGCAAGCGCCGCCGTCTGGCGCTCCAGCTCGTCGACCAGCTCGGAAGGCAGCGAGTGAACAGGGAGCGAGCAGGCGCTATCGCCGGAGTGGATGCCGGCCTCCTCGATGTGCTCCAGAATGCCCGACACGAAGGTCGACGTGCCGTCGCACAGGCAGTCGACATCGACCTCGATGGCGCCCGAGAGATAGGTGTCGAACAAAAGCGGGTTCTTGCCCAAGAGCGTGTTGATCTGGCCGGTCTTGTCGTTGGGGTATTTCTGCTTGATGTCCTCCGGCACCAGGCCGGGCACGGTGTCGAGCAGATAGGATTGCAGCATGCCCTCGTCATGGATGATCTGCATGGCGCGGCCGCCGAGCACGTAGGAGGGGCGTACCACCAGCGGGAAGCCGAGCTCGCCGGCGACGAGGCGGGCCTGCTCGACCGAATAGGCGATGCCGTTCTTCGGCTGGGTCAGGTTGAGCTTGTGCAGCAGCTTCTGGAAACGGTCGCGGTCTTCGGCGAGATCGATCATGTCGGGTGACGTGCCCAGGATAGGGATGCCGGCCTTCTCCAGCGCATCGGCCAACTTCAGCGGCGTCTGGCCGCCGAACTGGACGATGACGCCGACCAGTTCGCCCGAGGCCTGTTCGGCGCGCAGGATCTCCAACACGTCTTCGGCCGTCAGCGGCTCGAAATAGAGCCGATCGGAGGTGTCGTAGTCGGTCGAGACCGTCTCGGGGTTGCAGTTGATCATGATCGCTTCATAGCCGGCGTCGCGCAGAGCGAAGGCGGCATGGCAGCAGCAATAGTCGAACTCGATGCCCTGGC
Source organism: Mesorhizobium sp. C372A (assembly GCF_030323245.1). Taxonomy (NCBI): domain Bacteria; kingdom Pseudomonadati; phylum Pseudomonadota; class Alphaproteobacteria; order Hyphomicrobiales; family Phyllobacteriaceae; genus Mesorhizobium; species Mesorhizobium sp. C372A. The sequence continues at coordinate 3,173,154 of NZ_CP100475.1, forward strand.
CGATGCGATTGGGACCGCCGCCGAGGATGACGACTTTTTTTCGCGACGACACTTGCGCTTCATTGGCCAGCGCGCCGGCGAAGGGCACTTCATAGGTCGAGTACATATAGGCGGTGGGCGAGGCGAACTCGGCGGCGCAGGTGTCGATGCGCTTATAAACTGGATGAACGTCGAGCTTTTCGCGAACCTTTTGAATCACTTCGGCGTCGGTCTTCGTCAGCGACGCGAGGCGGGCATCGGAGAAGCCCATCGCCTTCAGCATGCGCAGATTGACGGCGTCTTGCGGAATGCCGTGCTCGCGGATGCGGGCTTCCATGGCAACGATGCCGGCGATCTGTTCGAGGAACCACGGGTCGATCTTGCACATTGCGTGCACGTCTTCCAGCGAGGTGCCCATGCGGATCGCCTGCGCCACCATGCGCAGCCGGTCGGGCGTCGGCGTGCCGAGCGCTGCGCGGATGGCGTTGCGGTCGTCGGCGTGGTTGGCAGCTACGGCGCCGTGGCCGAGGCCGGGGATCTCGATCTCGTCGAGGCCGGTCAGGCCGGTCTCCAGGCCACGCAAAGCCTTCTGCAGCGATTCCTGGAAGGTGCGGCCGATGGCCATGACTTCGCCGACCGACTTCATGGCGGTGGTCAGCACCGGCTCGGCGCCGGGGAATTTCTCGAAGGCAAAGCGCGGGATTTTGGTGACGACGTAATCGATCGACGGCTCGAACGAAGCAGGCGTGGCGCCGCCGGTGATGTCGTTCTCCAGCTCGTCCAGCGTGTAGCCGACGGCAAGCTTGGCCGCGATCTTGGCGATGGGGAAGCCGGTCGCCTTCGAAGCCAAGGCGGAACTGCGCGAGACGCGCGGGTTCATCTCGATGACGACGAGGCGGCCATCGGCCGGATTGACGGCGAACTGCACATTGGAGCCGCCGGTCTCGACGCCGATCTCGCGCAGCACCGCGAGCGAGGCGTTGCGCATCATCTGGTATTCCTTGTCGGTCAGCGTCAGGGCAGGGGCGACGGTGATGCTGTCACCAGTATGCACGCCCATCGGGTCGATGTTCTCGATCGAGCAGACGATGATGCAATTGTCCGCCTTGTCGCGGACGACCTCCATCTCATATTCCTTCCAGCCGAGCACGCTTTCCTCGATCAGCACTTCGGTGGTCGGCGAGGCGTCGAGGCCGGACTGGACGATGTCGTAGAATTCGGCACGGTTGTAGGCGATGCCGCCGCCGGTGCCGCCCATGGTGAAGGACGGGCGGATGATGGCTGGCAGGCCGACATGGTCGAGCGCCTGCGCGGCGATCGCCATGCCATGGCTGATGTAGCGCTGCTTGCGGTCGCCTTCGCCGAGGTTCCAGCGGGTTTCCAGCGCGTCGAGCGCGGCATCGAGGTCGGCAGGCGCCTCGGCCTTGACGGCGGCGCGCTCGGCCTCATGGGTCTTGCGGTCGGCGTTCTTGACGTCGGTGGCATTGGCCAGCATCGACTTCGGCGTTTCCAGGCCGATCTTCTTCATCGCCTCGCGAAACAGCGCCCGGTCCTCAGCCTTGTCGATCGCCGTGGCGTCGGCGCCGATCATCTCGACATTGTAGCGCTCGAGCACGCCCATGCGGCGCAGCGACAGAGCGGTATTGAGCGCGGTCTGGCCGCCCATGGTCGGCAGCAGCGCGTCGGGCCGCTCCTTGGCGATGATCTTGGCGACGACTTCAGGCGTGATCGGCTCGATATAGGTGGCGTCGGCCAGTTCCGGGTCGGTCATGATGGTGGCCGGGTTGGAATTGACCAGGATGACGCGGAAGCCCTCTTCCTTCAGCGCCTTGCAGGCCTGTGTGCCGGAATAGTCGAACTCGCAGGCCTGGCCGATGACGATGGGGCCGGCCCCGATGATCAGGATCGACTTGATGTCGGTGCGTCTTGGCATCGTTGTGAGTTCCGTTCGGCGAGCGGCTTGCACGAAAAACCGGGACGGGAAGACCCGGCCGGTTGTGCTTGCGATTCTGGTATCAGGCTAGGAGGGCCTTATAGGGAAGAGTTTTGGGAGATGTAACCCCGAAAATGAGGCTAGGCAGTAGGGATTAGGCAGTAGGGATCAGGCAGCAGGGATTAGGCAGGAGCGAGGTTAAGGCGCCTATTGCCCATTCCCTACTGCCTGACACCTAATCCCCCAGCGCGAGCTGATCCGTAATCTCAAACCGCTCGGCAGCGCCGATCCGGATCATGTTGAGGCTGCCTTCCCTTGTGAAGCGGAACTCGCTGGGCGAATCCGAGTTGGCCGGCATCCCGGCAGAGAAGGAGATGACGCGGGTGCCGCCATCGGGCCAGGTCACGGTGATATCGGCCTTGTCAGTGCCCTTGTGGACGATGTTGACGGCGCAGCGGGTCATCGGCTGGCCGACATAGCGCGCGCAGGGGATGTCGGCGGTGGCGCCGGGGGCGGGCGGGGGTTCCAGCCGTGCAACGGTTTGCGTAGCGGTCGCAGCTTTGGCCTGGTCTGGCCGTGGCGTCGGGGATAGTACCCCCGGCGCGGACGCTGTATCCGGCGCTGCTCCCGCAGACGCGGCGGCGGCGAGTTCCGGCGTCCCTGTGGCCTCCGTTGCCGGAGCCTCTGTGGCAGGGATTTCATCCGTCGGCGGACTTTCATTCGCTGCGAAGGCAAGGCCGTAAGCATCCTGCATGGCGGTCCTGCCGATCTCGGCGGCGGACTTCGGCGCGCCTGGATTCGTGCCGCCAAGGCGCTCCGTCAGGTCGAGTGGAGCCGGCGCGGGTGCAGCCGGGGTGGGTGGAGCCTGAGTGGGTGCAGCCGGAGCGGCAGAGGCGGCGGGTGCAGTCGTCCGGGGCGCTGCGGCCACGTCGGCCGGCTGCGTCGACATGTCGGGCGCGAGCGTCGGGCCGCCGGCTTCAGCGCTGGCGGTCACCTGGGGCGGCGCGGCGTCAACTTCGACCACGGTCGGATTGTCGGGGATAAGATAGCGCGCGGGCGCCCAGCCTTTGACCAGTGGATTGTCGATCTCCTCGACCTTGCACCAGCGGTGGCCGTCCACTTCGTTGCAGCCGAAATTCCTGACGCTCGAGCCGATCGGCAGGCGCGCCTGAGTTCTGCCCACAGGCGACGGCGTGGCGCGGATGTTGAGGAGATCGCCTGGGCCGAGCTCGGTCACGATGGAAACGATGTCGGCAGGCGCGTCCTCGGCATTGGCCGGCAAGCTCACCAACAACGGGCCCACCACCAACGGACCCGCCAACAACCGGGCTGCCCGCAGGAGCGGAGCGCCAGTCAGTCGATGCAAAATGGTTCGGATTGTGCGCCTCATCATTTGGCCGTGCGCCGATTACCCTTGCGGCAGCAGTCCTGCCGTATGCCAAGGCGGTTTTATAAGGGACGATACGCGGCCATGTAAGTCTGAAAATGCGTCCGATGTTTGGTGCCGCGAGGCCGAGGCAGGGCGCAGCCATGCGGTCAAGCGGAGCCTTGCCAAGAGGGTTTGGGCATGAAGCCGGTCCTCAGCGCATGCGCCCATTCCGGTCGGCCCGCCTGTGCGGCCTGTCTCGCCGCCGCTTCGTGGTCGTAGTCGACGGCGATGGTCTCAAAACGGTCGGGTTCTTCGCCATCCAAGGTGAGGATGCCGTAGCGCGCATGCGGGCTGCCTTGCTCCGAAACGTGCGCCGGGGGCGTGTCATCTTCATAGGCGGGGGCGCCGACGCTGCCGGGATTGAAGAGGATGGGGCCGCCGGGGATACGGACCAGTTCCGCGCGGTGGCTGTGGCCGCACAGCACGATGCGGCAGGCCGGGTCCAGCGCCTGCAACCGCCGCTGAATAGCGGCAAGCGGCGCGCGCACCAGTTGGCCATCGACGATCGCGTCGAGCAGGTATTTCTCGTCATGGTCGGGCCGCGCATGGAAAGCGACCACGCCGGGAACAATCTCCAGCGTGAAGGGCAGGGCGAGCAGGGCTTCGCGCTGCGTCTCCGTCAGCCGCTCCTGGGCGTACCGGTCAGAAGCCCACATCGTATCGTCGGCCGGATCGACGGCGACGCGGCGGTCATGGTTGCCGCGCACCGTCGGCAGGTCGAGCGCTTCGAGCCGCTCGAACGTCTCGCGCGGCCACAGTGGGCCGGAGACGCAATCGCCCAGGTTGACGGTGAGATCGGCGCCGCCGCGTCTCTCGAGATCGGCGAGGACGGCATCCAGCGCCAGCACATTGCCATGGATATCGGCGAGAACGGCAATGCGCATGCGAGGGCTCCCTTGATGCAGCCCGTTGAGGCTTGCGGCCCGGCTTCCTATCAAGCCGCTGCCTTCATTATCAAGCCCTTGAGGCCGTTCGAGACAGCCGGGAGCTGGCTATCGCGGAAGCACTCCATCTGCTAGCGTCCATGACGTTCCAGAGTTCATCAGGGGGAGGACAGGCGATGACCCGCGACCAGATGGTTGCCCACCTCCGCGCCGCCAATAACGTCGCGCGCGAGACTGCCGCGCATGGGCACCATCCTTTCGGCTGCGTGCTCGTCGGCCCCGACGATCGCATCCTGATGCGGCAAGGAAACATCAACACCGTGCGCCATGCAGAAACCGAGCTCTCCCGGCGTGCCTCGGACGCCTATCCGCCGGATTTCCTCTGGTCCTGCACGCTGGTCACAACCGGCGAGCCCTGTGCGATGTGCACGGGAACGCTGTACTGGGCCAATATCGGCCGGCTGGTCTACGGCTTCGAGGAGACCAAGCTTCTCGCGCTGACCGGCAACCACGCGGAGAATCCGACGATGAACCTCTCGTCGCGCACAGTCTTCGGCTCCGGGCAGAAGCCGGTCGAGGTCCACGGCCCTTTCCCCGAGATGGACGAGGAACTCCTCGCCCCGCATATCGGTTTTTGGCAGCGCTAGGAGCGGCCTGACTTCGGCACCAGCTACGCCGGCATTTCGATGTCGTGGCCGCCGACGATGGGTAGAGCCGGGTCATCTCCGGCCGCCGCAATCACGCTGTCGAGCAGGCCGGGGAAGCGGGCGTCGAGGTCGGCGCGGCGCAGCGTGATCATCCGGTTGGTGCCGGCCACTTCGGCGCGGGTGACGCCGGCCTCGCGCAGTTTGGCCAGGTGATAGCTGAGATTGGTCTTGGAGCCGAGGTCGAGGAACCGGCTGCAGTTCAGCGGCACGCCTTCCTTGCTGGCGAGATAGCGCACGATGGCGAGCCGGGTCGGGTCGCCAAGCACGCCGAGCACAACCGGCAGGCTGATCTGGTCTGTATTGGGGTGCGGCAAAGTCATGGCCCGAAACTAAGCACAGTCGGTGGCGATTTCAACGCGTCGATCTTTCGCGGGCATGCACAGTCCGTTTCGCGATTGGCCCAATGGCTGTCCTGACACAGGGCTGTCAGCAGGCTTCAGCTATTTTCACCTGGCTTCATTGACATCATGTCCTGTTATGTCCAATTGTTCAATAAGTTTTGAACTAAGGACACGCCCTATGGACAAGCGCCTCTTCTGGCTTGCGCTCGGATCGTTCACGATCTCGACCGAAGGCTTCGTCATCTCCAGCCTGCTGCCTGATATCGCCACCGACGCCCGCATTTCCATTCCGCTCGCCGGCACCCTGATCACCGCCTTCGCGCTGGCTTACGCCATCGGCACGCCGATCCTGGCAACGCTGACCGGCGAATGGGACCGGCGCCGCGTCATCTTGTGGACGCTGGCGTTCTTCGTCATCGGCAATGTGGTGGCGGCGCTGAGCTCGTCCTTCGAGCTGCTGCTCATTGCCCGCATCATCATGGCGCTGTCGTCAGGCCTGTTTGCCGCGACCGCTCAAGGCACGGCGGTGGCGCTGGTCGATGACCACCACCGGGCGCGGGCCATTGCAGTCGTCGTCGGCGGAACCACGGTGGCGGTTGCGCTGGGTGCACCGCTCGGCGCGCTGGTTGCCACGATAGCCGGCTGGCGCGGGACCTTCTTTGCCATTGCCGGGCTCGGCGCGCTGGTCGGCGCCATCCTGTGGTACCGGCTGCCGCGCGGAATTGTCGGCACCAAGCTGCCGCTCAGGCGGCGGCTGGCTGCGGCGCTGCGCCCCGGCGTCATGCCGATCCTGCTGACCACCGCTCTTGCCCTGATCGGCGCCTTCTCGGTGTTTTCCTATATCGCGCCGCTGGCCATCCAGAGCGGCGGCCTCAGCCCGATTGCGCTGCCCGGCATGCTGCTCGCCTTCGGTGTCGGCGCCGTCATCGGCAACATAGCCGGCGGCCAGGCGGCCGACCGTTTTGGTGCGACGCGCACCGTCGGCTGGTCGCTGGCGCTGAGCGCCGTCATGCTGGTGATGCTCTCGGTCATCCCGACCTTCCTGCCGCAGCATCTCGCCGGGCCGGCATTGATGGCCATGATGGTGCCGTGGGGCATGGTTGGCTGGGCATTTCCGCCGGCGCAGGCCAGCCGCATCATCAAGCTGGCGCCCGACGCCGCCCCGATCGTGCTGTCGCTCAACGCTTCGGCGCTCTATCTCGGCGTGGCGCTGGGTGCGGTGGTCGGCGGCGCCGTGCTGCGCTACGGCGTGCCGGCCGACCTCGGCCTGGTCGCCGCCATCTTCCCGCTGATCGGGCTTGGCGTGGTGCTGGCCGGCCGCTGGGCGGCCCGGCCGGTCGCCATGCCGGCGGAATAGACCTTTGCAAATCACTGGCGGCCGCTCTTTCAGCTTGAAGGGGCGGCCGCGGGCACGTCGTAGTCCAGCGCCGCGACTTCATCCAGCATAGCGCGCAGATCTGCCGCTCGTTGCGGGCCGACCAGCGCCTCGAAGCGCTGCTGGGCAATGGTCCACAATTTCGTCGTCTCCTCGAGCTTGGCCTGGCCTTGCGGCGTCAGCCGCACCCGCTTGACGCGGCGGTCGTCCTTGTCGGCGAAGGTGTCGACATAGCCGTCGCGGATCAGCGGCTTCAGCGTATGGCCGAGCGCCGAGAGATCCATGACCATCGCTTCGGCTATCGTGCCCATCGCCGGCTCGTTGCTGACATGGATCTGGTAGAGCAGGCCGTACTGCGTGCCCTTCAGACCCGAAGGCGAGATTACATCGTCATAGAAGCGGCCGAGCTTGCGCGCGGCCCGCCGAAGCGTGGCGTTGTTGCAAAGGCTAAATCCCGGCAGCGCGGTCTTGGTCATCACGACTCCTTGCCGGCAAAACCGCTGCCGGCCTGCCGCAGAAATAGTTTCTGCCGCCTCCGTTGACAAGATGGTGGCATATGCCTACTTCCGGGAAAGTGGCATATGCAACTAATTAGAAATCAGGCCGGGGCGAGGGTCATCGACCTGTCTCGCCGGGCAGAAAAAAGGAACAAGACAATGAGTGGACAGGACAACAAGGGTACCGCAGTCGTCACCGGCGCATCGGCCGGCATAGGTGCTGTCTATGCCGACCGGCTGGCCGGGCAGGGCTACGATCTGGTGCTGGTGGCGCGGCGCGCCGACCGACTGGAGGAACTGGCTGAAAAGCTGCGTTATGCCTACAAGCGCAAGGTCAGCGTGATATCAGCCGATCTTGCTGACGACAATGATGTGCGCCGGGTCGAGCAAGCGATCGCAGCCGACGATAGCGTCACGCTGCTGGTCAACAATGCCGGTATCGGCGGCCAGCAGGTGGTGGCAACGGCCGACGCCGACGAGGCCGAGCGCATGATCAAGGTCAACGTCATCGCCTTGACCCGCCTGACCCGCGCCGTTCTGCCGGGGCTTCTTGCGCGCAACCGCGGCGCCATCGTCAACATCGCCTCCGTGCTCGCCTATGATACCTCGTTCGGCGGCATCTACAGCGGCACCAAGGCCTATGTCGTCAACTTCACCGAGGCCCTGCACCGCGAAGTCGCCGGCACCAATGTGAAGGTGCAGGCGGTGCTGCCGGGCGCGACCCGGACCGATTTCTGGGAGCTTGCCGGCGGTGATATCGACAATCTGCCGAAGGAGATCATCATGTCCGCCGACGATATGGTCGATGCCGCGCTTGTGGGCCTATCCAGGGGCGAAGCCGTCACCGTGCCGGCACTTGCCGACACAGCCAAGCTGGACACGTTCCTCGGCGCAAGGCAAGTCTTCTACGGCAGCCTGCACGCCGACAAGCCGGCTGCCCGCTACGCGGCTTGAGGAGAGAGCTGGTTCGCTTCGCGAACCAGGACCCCCACCCCGCTCACTACGTTCGCGGCCCTCCCCACAAGGGGGAGGGTAAAGTGCGCGCTCCCCTACCTCCCCTTTGTGGGGAGGTCGGACCGCAGGTCCGGGTGGGGGGTACTGGCGCCGACCTCTGCGTTTACGCTCCCCGCCACATCGGTATGATCGATGCAGCCAGCACCAGCGCCAGCACGATGTTGAGCGCGCGCCATTGCCATTCGGTCTCGAGCAGCCGTGCCAGCACCATGCCCGCCACGCACCAGATCGACAGCGAGACGGCTGCAGTGAGGCCGAAGGTCGAGCCGAGCAGCAGCGCGAGTTGTCCCGGCCCGTCGGCAAGGGCTGCGAACGAGGCCGCCGCCCCCAGTCCCATCGCCCAGCCCTTCGGGTTCATCCATTGAATGCCGGCGCCGCCGAAGAAGCTGTTGGGTTTTGCCATCGCCACATCGAGATTGGGCGGCCCGGCGCGGCCGATCTTGATTGCCAGCCAGATGAGATAGAGCGAGCCGATGATTTTCATCGCCAGTTGCAGCGAAGGCATAGCCAGCAGCAGACCGGCGAGCCCGGCGGCGGCAGCAGCGGTCACGGTGGCGAGGCCGGCAGCGCTGCCGATCAATAGGGGAACGGAACGGCGAAAACCGAACTGTGCACCTGAGGCAGTCGACAGGGTGGTGGCGATGCCGGGCGTGACGGTGGCCACGAAGGCAAACAGGATGAGCGGAAAGATGGGCTGCAACATGAGGCGTCCTTCATCAAAAGCCCAATGGTAGACTTCCGCATACTTCAGTAAATGCAATGTTTGCGATGGTTGGCATTAGCAGATATAATGCCAACCATGATCCGCAACCTCGACACAGCGCTGATCCGCACCTTCGTCACTGTCGCCGACAAGGCCAGCATGACGGCGGCGGCGAACGCGCTGCATCTGACGCAAGGCGCCGTAAGCCAGCAGATCAAGCGGCTGGAAGAAGCGCTCGGCTGCAGCCTGTTCGAGCGCGACCGGCGTGGCTTGCGGCTGACGCGGCCCGGCGAGCGGCTGTTCGGCAAGGGCAAACGGTTGCTTGGCCTCAATGACGAGATCTGGGCCGAGATGGCGGGCACCGAGGTCGCCGGCCAGGTGCGGCTCGGTGTTCCCTATGACCTTGTCGGCACTTTGCTGGCGCCGGTGCTGAAGGCCTATGCCGAGACCTATCCGCAGGTCGAGATTTCACTGCTCTGTGCGGCTTCGCCGGACCTTGCCGCGGCCCTCGCGGCCGGCACCATCGACCTTGCCGTCATCGAGGAACGGGTCGGCCCGTCGGCCGGTGAGTGCCTGACCATTGACCGGCTGGTCTGGGTGGGGGCCAAGGGCGGCGTCGCCCGCGCCAAGCGGCCGCTGCCGGTGTCGATCGTCGCCGACACCTGCGCCTTCCGCCCGGTGGTGCTGTCGGCGCTGAACGAGCACGGGCTGGAATGGCGCACCGTGTTCGAGAACGGCAACATCGACGCCACGACCGCGACGGTGCGCTCCGACCTTGCCGTCACCGCCTGGCTGGCCTCCACCGTGCCCGCCGACCTCGACATCCTGCCTTTCGATGCCGGGCTGCCGCCGCTGCCGAATTTTTCCATCAATCTGCATTTGCCGAAGTACGGCACGGCGCCGGCAGCGCAGGAGTTCGCGCGGTATATCCGGGGTGGGTTGGCACGGCGGGCTGTGGCGGCTTGACAGAACTTGCATTTCCTCTCCCCCGTCGATCGGGGGAGAGGAAAGGTGCCAAGCCTGTCCCTGTCACTTCCAGTTCTTACGGCGCTCGAGCTCGGCCTCTGACGGCTCTTGCGTGGCGAACGACCCGACCTTGACCTCACCCCCGCGTTCGTAGGTCGCCATGATGACGCCGGTGGTGGTAGCCTGCGACTTGACGAGCTTGAAAGCGGCCGGCATCGCACCACCATCGAACAGCCGCTTGCCCTTGCCCAGCAGCAGCGGGAAGATCATCAGCCGGATTTCGTCGATCAGACCGTTGGCCAGCAAGGTCTGGATCAGTTCGCTCGAACCCTGGATGAGCAGGTCAGGCCCATCTTCCTTCTTGAGGCGGCGCAACGCCGCGACGATATCTTCCTCAAGCCATTGCGTGTTCTCCCAGGTGAGCGAATCCGGCCGATGTGTCGCCACATATTTGATCGCGGGGTTGAAGACGTCTCCGATCGCATCTTTCTGGTACGGCCAGTACGCGGCGAAGATGTCGTAGGTTCTGCGGCCGAGCAGCAGGGCGAAGGGCTTGGAGAACAATTCCTCCATGGCCACGCCCGCCACCTCGTCGAAGTAGTGGAACGTCCAGCCGCCGAACTCGAAGCCGCCAACCGGGTCTTCTTCCGGGCCGCCTGGCGCCTGCATGACGCCATCGAGGCTGACGAAGGTGGCGGCGATGATCTTTCGCATTGGATTTTCCTTTTCCAGGATCCGCGCCGTCAGGGCCGGATTTCTATCTAAGGACGGACAGGCCTGCGGCCGCCCGACAGGCGTTGGCAAAAAAACGCTGCCGGCCGACAAGAGTACCTACCGCCGTCGCCCGCCGCCAAGCGCCTGCGACGAAAACCAGACATCGCCGATGATGGCGGTGGCGGTCCGGTCCGGCGCCCTGTCTGATGTCAGCCAGATCGAACGGCTGCGCGCGGCCTTCTGGAGGTCGGGGATTTTGGCCGCCGAACCGGCGACCGAGGCGCCGACGCAGGGGATGAACCACGAGCGCATGAAGGGGTCGCAGGCAAAACCTTGTTTGGTGCGGGTCACCATCACGGCCAGGCCGACGCTCTGGGACGGGCGCCAGGGAAAGATCATGCGGCCACCGGGTTTCAGCGCCCGCAGCCAGGCAGCCGGCGGTGCGACGACACCGGCATTGACATAGATGATGTCGGACGGCGGCACATCGCCGGTGACGGCATCGCCGTGGATGACGCTTACATTGCCGTAGGTCTCGAGATTCTTTGTCGCTCTGGCAGCAAGATCGGCCTCCATTTCGAAGGCGGTCACCGGGCCGGGCGCAACCAGCCGGGCCAGCAAGGCGGTGTAGTAGCCGGTGCCGGCGCCGATATGGGTGACGGCCTCGTCCGGTCTGGGAGCGATCCTGCCTATCCACATGGCGTGCAGGGAGGGTTCGCCATTGTTGATGCCCTTGTCGGCATCGAGCGCCACCAGCACGTCCTGATAGATGTGAACAGGATCGGCGCTCGGCGTCATGATCTTGCCGTTGCCGGTGGTGAGCGCCCTGCCGGCGACTACCGCCCAGGGTCCGGGACCGAGAAAAGCCTCGCGCGGAACGGTGGCGAACGCCTCTTCGAGGCGCGGATCGGCCGAGCCGGCATTGGCCGCCATCAGCTGCGCGTAAAATTTCCTGGCGTCTTCGACACTTGTCATGATGGCCGGTAAGATAGCGCAAGCCACCGGTTTGTCGCCGTCTTGAGCAATTCCAGGAAAAGTGTGAGGCGGCTTTCCGCCCGGAATTGCGTCAAAACAAGAGATAGAGCAGTTCGCCGTTTCGGCGAAACGGCGAACTGCTCCAGAAGAAACTCAGCCGACGCCGAAGACGGTGTCGTAGAGCAGCTTGAAGTTGAGCACCAGGATGACCGCCGCGACGACCCAGGCGAGGACCGCCACGCCGCGGGGAATGGCAAGGTTGCCCATCTTCTTCTTGTCGGAGACGAACTGCACCAGCGGGATGACCGCGAAGGGCAGCTGCATCGACAGTACCACCTGGCTGAAGACCAGCAACTGGCCGGTGCCCTTTTCGCCATAGAGCGCGGTGACGACCACCACCGGGACGATGGCGATGCCGCGCGTCAGCAGCCGGCGCGCCCATTGCGGAATGCGCAGGCGCAAAAAGCCTTCCATGACGATCTGGCCGGCAAGCGTTGCCGTAACCGTCGAGTTGAGGCCGGAGGCCAGCAGCGCCACCGCAAACAGGATGGAGGCGATGCCGAGGCCGAGCAGTGGCGACAAGAGCTCGAAGGCTTGGCCGATCTCGGCGACATCCTGATGGCCGGTGCCATGGAAGGCCACCGCCGAGACGATCAGGATCGAGGCGTTGACGAACAGCGCCAGGACGAGCGCGATGGTCGAGTCCGTCGTCGCCCATTTAATGGCGTCGCGCTTGCCTTTTTCGGTCCGTTCATAGGCGCGTGTCTGTACGATCGAGGAGTGCAGGTAGAGATTGTGCGGCATCACCGTGGCGCCGATGATGCCGATGGCGATGTATAGCATCGCCGGATTGGTGACGATCTCCGTCGACGGCACGAACATCGAATGCAGGATCGAGCCGACCGGAGGGGCAGCGGCAAAGATCTGGATGGCGAAACAGCCGAAGATGATGATCAGAAGCGCGATGACGAAGGCTTCGAGATAGCGGAAACCCTTGTTCATCAAGAGCAGCACGATGAAGGCGTCGAGCGCCGTCAGCAACGCGCCGCCGATCAGCGGAATGCCGAACAGAAGCTGCAGCGCGATCGCCGTGCCGATCACCTCGGCGAGGTCGCAGGCGATGATGGCGAGTTCGCAGGCGATCCACAGCACGAAACTGACGGGACGCGGATAATAGGCGCGGCAGGCCTGGGCGAGGTCGCGGCCGGTGGCGATGCCAAGCCGGGCGGCAAGCGCCTGCAGCAGGATCGCCATCAGGTTGGACAGCATGATGATGAACAATAGCGTGTAGCCGAACTGGGCGCCGCCGGCGAGGTCGGTGGCCCAGTTGCCCGGATCCATATAGCCGACCGAGACCATGTAGCCCGGTCCCATGAAGGCGAACAGGCGACGGAACCAGACGCCGGACTGTGGCACCGCGATCGTGGAGTTCACCTCGCGCAGGCTGGGAGGATTGTCCTCCGGCCTGTCAAATCGCCAGGATGATCCCAAGGTAGCGTCAGCTTCGGACATGGAGGGCTTTCCACTGGGTGGATCGGTTGACGTCATCCTATCTATGCCAGGGCTCAACATTATGCAATAGGCTATATTTCATTGTATGTGCTTCCTGTTGCGCCGACCGGCAGGCCGGCAGGGGATCGCAAACGCCGGTTGCGCCTGCCATGGAATGGAAATAAACGGCTGGAATAGTTAAGCCCGTGCTATGAATGGCAAAGGGCGATTGCTTTGCCCAAAGCCGATTCTTGTCAAAAGATAGGAAGGAGCGCGTGTTGGCGCTGAAGCACAGACGGGTTGGACGCGAGGAGCCGCTGCCGGACGCCGAGATTCATTCGAAAGGGTTCCGGCAGCAGCGCGAAGCGCGCCGCGGCGCGCTGGTCGAGGATTATGTCGAGCTGATCGCCGACCTGATCGAGGACGGCAATGAGGCGCGTCAGGTCGATATTGCTGCGCGGCTGGGTGTCGCCCAGCCGACGGTGGCCAAGATGCTGACCAGGCTGTGCGCCGACGGGCTCGTTTCCAGAAAACCCTATCGCGGTGTGTTCCTGACCGACGCCGGGCGCAAGGTGGCGGAAGAGAGCCGCATCCGCCACCAGACGGTAGAAGCGTTTTTGCGTTCGCTCGGTGTCAGCGCCGAGACGGCGCGCATCGATGCCGAGGGCATCGAGCATCATGTCAGCGCCGAGACGCTGGAAGCCTTTCGCAAGGCGATGATCGCGCCGCGCTGAGGGGTGCCGGGGCCGCACCACTGGAACCTCCGCACGTCAGGCTCGTTGCTCCTGACGTTGCGCGTGATTGTTGCGCGCCAAGGAGGAAAACATGGGCGTCGAACAGGCACCGACCGCGAAGGGCAAGCAGGCGGCCGAGGGTTTGAGGCAGGCAGCGGCAAAGGACGAACGCAAGACCGAGGTCGAAACCGGCCATGCGCTGAAAAAGGGCGCCGCGCGTTTCGAGGAACGCTCCAAAAGCTCGGACGGCAAAAGCGCCGGCACCAAGCAGAAGATCTGAGTTCTGTTCGCAAGCGGCAACCTGCCGCTCATTCCTCGGTGTCCTGCACCCAACTGCGCGGATGGCCGTCGACGCGGAACTGGAAGATGAAATAGGGCGGAATGCAGGAGCCCTTGCCAGGCTTGGCTGCGGCCAGATCGTCGTAGCCGGCGGTGCAGATATAGTCCTCGCGGCAGGGATGCGCCTTGTCGCAGGCGCGCAGGCCGGCGGTCTTGGTGAATTCCTTGGTGCAGAATTTGTGGTCCTTGCCCGACGCGATGCAGTCGTTGAAACCGGTCTTGGCGAGGCGGCCGCAAGTCGCCTCGTCGGGAAGCTTGTCGCAGCTTGCCTTGCGCAGCATGCCCCCGGGAAAGCCACCGGTCTTCTGCTCGGGGTTGTCGTAGCGTTGGCGCGCCGCGCCATAGCCGGCGAGCTTGATTACCGGTTTCTTGTCGCGCGCCGGATCGATGGCGCAGGCTTTTGCGGTGGCCGGCGACAGGCGGCAATATTTGTCGCTGCCCCAGCTCGACATCTTGATCTCGCCAAACTCGACGGGGTCGCCGACTTCGGTGGCCGCCTCGCTGACGCAGGTGCCGAAGCCCGGATGGATGTCGCTTTCATGGACGCCGGCGCAGCGCAGGCTTTCGCCGCAGCTCCAGTCCTTGAAGCTCGCATCCTCGCCGCTGTAGCAGATCGAGCCCCAGCCATTGTAGAGATCGGTGCCTTTCAGCGCTTCGGCGAGTTTGGCGTCCGGACGGGCGGCGAAGCCGCGGGAGAAATCCGGATGGCCGCCTGTGGCGAAGTCCTCGACGATCGCGCGGCGGCGCGGCAGGTCGGCGAAGAACACCGCCGAGCCGGGGACGAAGACGGCGTTGCGGCGCGGCTCATTGGCCGGATCGGCGCCTGTATAGTGGAAGCCGGCAATGCCGTGCGTCTGGTGGCAGCCGGTGCAGGTCATTTCGTTGAGACGCAGATTGAAGCCGGCCACCGATTTCACGCTGCGCAGCGTGTTGCCCCTGGCGACATAATCCTGCAACGCCCTGTCGATGTCAGCATCATCGAGCAGCCCATAGGCGATGTTGTTTTGCGATCTGGCCATGCCGCCGGGTGCGACCGAGACGGCGCTGGTCGCCAGGAATTTGTCGCCGATGACCAGCCGGCCGCGGTCGAGATCGTAGATGTTGCGGTCGGTGAGCAGCCATTTGGCGAAGGCCGGCCGGTCGGCCAGAACCACTTTCCGGTCGATCTGGTTCTCCATCTTCGATTCCTGGAAGGTGGACGTCGTTGGGTCCCATTTGAAAATCTTGAGGAGATATTCGGCGTGGCCACCGAAGTCGCGGCGGCTCGAGGCCGACAGCCGGAGAACCTGCATGTTCAGCTCAAGCCGCATGATCTGCGACGAATTCAGCATGGCGTTGGAGAGCGGCCCTTCGTCGGAGCGCAGCCAGGCTGCCAGTTGCTCGGGCGCAAGGTTCTTCTGGCCGGCGGCGAGCCAGCGCTTGGCGATTTCGGCACAGGAAACGGCGGTGGCGCTTGGACGGTCTCTCGAAGCGCGGGGGCGAGCCTCGCCGGGCCTGGCGTTGAAGACCAGACTCATGGTCAGCGGCAGCCGCGACGAGATGCGTTGCGCTGTCTTTCCCTTCGTGGGCTTCTCCGCCACCGAATAGTGGAAGCGGTAGATCAGCCTGATCTCGCCGCATTCGGTGTGGCCGAGATAGCCGCGGTCCATGCGGTTGACGACGCCGGTCAGGTCGAGCGTCGAGCCGTCATCGTCGATGTATTTCGGGTTGAATTTCTGGCTGGTGTCCTTCGACTTGGCCATGGCCGCGACGTAAGGATCGGGGCTATTGGCAGGCTCGTCGGCGATCTCCTGCTTGACGGCGTTGCGCACAGGGGTCAGCGCGCGCACCGAAAACAGGCCGCGATTGTCGACCTCGCGCGTGAGACCCAGCGCCGGGCCGAGCAGGCGGCTGATCGACAGGCCGCCACGCTCAAGCGCCTGCAATGTCTCGGGGTCGGTCACGGCGACGCTGGAATCGAGCGTCACGGCGCGCGCCGGCGACGGGCCGAGGCATAGCACCACGGCCAGCAGCAGAAATCGACCGATCGTCCGCAAGTCCCCGACACCCCGTTCGAACCGGATGCTACAGCGCGCATGCCGCCTCGACCAGAGTGCGAACGCGATGCCGCCGCCACGAAAAATACTGTGACTTGGCGCAACCATTGCGATAATTGTCTGTTGGGTCGGACTGGGCCACGACAATCGGCCAGGCCAGCCGAAAATTTGCATACGGGGAGTTGCCATGCTCTGGAAGGGCCGCCGTCAGAGTGACAATGTCGAGGACGAGCGCAGCGCCAGCGGCGGCGGTGGTGGTTTCGGCGGCGGCAGCCCTGGCCAGTTCCGCATCCCGATCGGCGGCCGCACCGGCGGCGGCGGCAGCATCCTGCTGGTCGTCCTCGTGGTGCTGGCCGGATGGTATTTCGGCTTCGACCCGTCGCAGATCCTGGGCAGCGGCGACGGCGGCGGCGTGCTGCCGGGTGGCGGTGGCCAGATTACCGACAACAGCGGCGGCCAGGACGACGGCGCCGGCACGCCTGCTTCCGACGAGATGAAGCAGTTCGTGTCGACGGTGCTGGCCGAGACCGAAGAGACCTGGACCGGCATCTTCCAGTCGCAGGGCCTGAAATATGAGGACCCGAAGCTTGTGCTGTTCAGCGGCCAGATCCGCTCGGCCTGCGGCTCCGCCTCGACGGCAGCCGGACCGTTCTATTGTCCCGGCGACCACAAGGTCTACCTCGACACCACCTTCTTCCAGCAGCTCGACCAGCAGTTCGGCGCCTCGGGGGATTTCGCCCAGGCATATGTGATCGCCCATGAAGTCGGTCACCATGTGCAGAACCTCACCGGCATCCTGCCCAAGTTCAACCAGATGCGGCAGTCGATGGGTGAGGCGGAAGCCAACCAGATGTCGGTGCGCATCGAGCTGCAGGCCGACTGCTTCGCCGGCGTTTGGGCGCATTTCACCGCGCAGAAGGGCATTCTGGAACAGGGCGACATCGAAGAGGCGCTCAACGCCGCCAAGCAGATCGGCGACGATACGCTGCAGAAGAAGATGCAGGGCTATGTCGTGCCGGAAAGCTTCAACCACGGGACGTCGCAGCAGCGGCAGACCTGGCTGGCGCGCGGCTACAAGAGCGGCAAGCTGTCGGATTGCAACACGCTGACCGGTCCGGTTTGAGGCGCTCGCAAGTTCCAGCCGACCGCGGTCCAAAGCGCATCCGTCGGCGGGCCGATTCACCACCGGCAACAGATGTCAGGAGGAGAACGCCTGAGGCGTTCTCCTATTGTTCCAAAGTGGCGCCTCGCCTATAACGGGCGCCCGCCCAAGGGCGGTCTCAGGGAGCAGACGCCATCATGATCAACCCCAAAACCGCCAGGCGGGGCCTTGCGCTCGTCTTCACCACGCTGCTGCTCGACATTATCGGCTTCGGCATGATCATGCCGGTGTTGCCGGCCTTTCTCAGGGAGCTTTCCGGCGTCGGCATCAGCGAAGCGGCGATCGAAGGCGGCTGGCTGTTCTTCGTCTATGCGGCGATGCAGTTCTTCTTCGCGCCAATCATGGGTGGATTGAGCGACCGCTTCGGGCGGCGGCCGATCCTGCTTGCCTCGGTGCTTACATTCTCGATCGACAATCTGATCTGCGCCATCGCCTGGTCCTATCCGATGCTGTTCATCGGCCGCGTGCTGGCCGGCATTTCGGGCGCCAGCTATTCGACGACGTCGGCCTTCATTGCCGACATCTCGAACGATGACAACCGGGCGAAGAATTTCGGTCTGCTCGGCATCGCCTTCGGCGTCGGCTTCGTCATTGGGCCGGTGCTGGGCGGGCTGCTCGGCACGTTCGGGCCGCGAGTGCCGTTTTACTTTGCCGCCGGGCTTGCCTTCGTGAACTTCCTCATCGCCATGTTCTTCCTGCCTGAAACGCTCGATGAAAAGCACCGCCGCCGCTTCGAGTGGAAACGCGCCAACCCGGTCGGCACGCTGCTGCAGATGCGCCAATATCAGGGCATCGGCTGGATCGGGCTCGCCTTCTTCCTAATGACGCTCGGCCACATGATGTATCCGGCGGTGTGGTCGTTCGTGTCCAATTATCGTTATGGCTGGAGCGAGCAGCAGATCGGCTTCTCGCTCGGCGCCTTCGGCCTGTGTGGGGCGATCGTCATGGCGACGGTGCTGCCGCGCGTGATCCCCAAACTTGGCGAATGGAGGACGGCGGTCATCGGCCTGACATTCACGGCGGCCAGCGCCTTCGGCTACGCCTTCGCCTCGCAAGGCTGGATGATTTATGCGGTGATCGTCGTCGGCTGCCTGGAAGCACTGGCCGATCCGCCGCTGAGAAGCCTTGCCGCCGCCAAGGTGCCGCCGTCGGCGCAAGGCGAATTGCAGGGCGCGATGACGTCGATCTTCTCGATCACCTCGATCATCACGCCGCTGCTCTACACCGCGATCTTTTCCTGGTTCACCGGACCGAATGCGCCCGTGGTGTTCGGCGGCGCGCCCTATCTGGTTGGCGCGTGCTTCCTGACGCTTGCGGTCATTGTCTTTGTGACGAAAGTTGCGAGGCCGACGGCGGTGAGAAGCGTTGCCACCGGCGCTGCGGAAGACGGAGCCCAGATATGAGCCATGACAGCCGCATAGAGCTGACCAAGGACGGAGTGTCGCTGTCGCGGCTGGTGTTCGGCGCCTGGCGCCTGCTCGACAACGCCGCGCGCCCGGACGCCGACCAGATCGCGCGGCTGATCGGCACTGCGGTCGATCTCGGCCTGACCAGCTTCGACCATGCCGATATTTACGGGCATTACCAGGTGGAAGCTGCCTTTGGCGCCGGCTTGTCGCGCTGGAAGGGCAAACGCGACAGCATCGAGCTGATCTCGAAATGCGACATCATGCTGGCATCGGCCAACCGGCCTCAGAACCGGCTGAAGCATTACGACACCAGTGCGGCCCACATTGCCGCCTCAGTCGACCGTTCGCTCGCCAATCTCGGCACCGACTATCTCGACCTGTTGCTGCTGCACCGGCCGGATCCGCTGATGGATGCCGACGAGACGGCGGCGGCCCTTGCCGGGCTGGCCAAGTCGGGCAAGGTGAGAGCGGTCGGGGTCTCCAATTTCACGCCGTCGCAGTTCGACCTTCTGGCTTCGCGGCTGCCGTTTGCCTTGGCCACCAACCAGATCGAGATGTCGGTGCTGAAGACCAATGCGCTGATGGATGGCAGCCTCGATCACGCGCAACGCCTCGGCTATGCGCCGATGATCTGGTCGCCGCTCGGCGGCGGCTTGCTGTTCACCGGCAAGGAAGGGCGCGAGGCGCGGGTCAGGGCGGCAATCGCGGCGGTGGCTGCCGAGATCGGCGCCGGCGATCTCGCCGCCGTCGCCATCGCCTGGTTGCTGCGCCATCCGGCCCGGCTGGTGCCGGTGCTGGGCACGATGAAGCCCGAGCGGCTGGCCGCCATGGTCAAGGCACTCGATATCGCGCTCGACCGCCAGCAATGGTTCGCCATTTTGGAAGCCAGCGAAGGCCGGCCGGTGGCATAAGGTTACCCAGGCGCGAACTTCGAACCCGCCATAGGTGTGTGCTTCGTCCGTTAATGCGGCGCGCAAGCGAAGCGATGAGGGGGGCTTGGGCTCAGGGGATGCCGTCGGCGCTCTCGAAGCCTTCGTCGCTTCGCGCCGTCACAAACAGACCGGTTGACCGGTTTATTCCATTGACCCAAGACAAGGGCAATCGCGCCGCGTTTGTAACTCCGGCTATTCGGAGCATCACGATCTGGGCAACGGCTAGACGAAGACCTGTAAAATCAAACCCGTTCGGCCAGCAGTTCCTCGCCGCGCTTTTCGCGGATCAGGTTGACGAAGCGGCGGAACAGATAGTGCGAATCCTGCGGGCCGGGCGAAGCCTCGGGGTGGTGCTGGACCGAGAACACCGGACGTCCGGTCAGCGCGATGCCGCAGTTGGAGCCGTCGAACAGCGAGACATGGGTTTCCTCGACGCCCTCGGGCAAGGAGTCGGCATCGACGGCAAAGCCGTGGTTCATCGAGACGATCTCGACCTTGCCGGTGGTATGATCCTTGACCGGGTGGTTGGCGCCGTGATGACCCTGGTGCATCTTGGCGGTCTTGCCGCCGAGCGCCAGGGCCAGCATCTGGTGGCCGAGGCAGATGCCGAACACCGGAATATCGGTCTTGAGCAGGTCCTGGATGACCGGCACCGCGTAGTCGCCGGTGGCTTCCGGGTCGCCGGGGCCGTTGGAGAGGAAGATGCCGTCGGGCTGCATGGCCAGGATCTCTTCCGAGCCGGTGCCGGCCGGAACCACGGTGACCTTGGCGCCGAGGCCGGAAAGCAGGCGAAGGATGTTACGCTTGACGCCGTAGTCGATGGCGACGACGTGCATCGACGGCTCGGCCTGTTCGCCAAAGCCTTCGTTCCACACCCAGGGAGTTTCACGCCAGACCGAGGACTGGCCGGAGGTGACTTCCTTGGCGAGGTCAAGCCCGATCAGGCCCGACCAGGCGGCGGCCCGCCGCTTCAAATCGTCGAGGTCGAAGATGCCGTCGGGCGCGTGCGCAATGACGGCATTGGGCATGCCCTTTTCGCGGATCAGCGCGGTCAGCGCCCGGGTGTCGATGCCCGACAGCGCGACGATGCCGCGCTTCTTCAGCCACTGGTCCAGCCCGGTGCCGGCGCGGTAGTTGGACGGGTTGGTGACATCGGCCTTGAACACCGCGCCAACGGCGCCGGCACGGGCGACCGGGTTCAAGTCCTCGATGTCCTCGTCATTGGTGCCGATGTTGCCGATATGCGGGAAGGTGAAGGTGACGATCTGGCCGGCATAGGATGGGTCGGTGAGAATTTCCTGGTAGCCGGTGAGCGCGGTGTTGAAGCAGACTTCGGCAACGGCGGAACCGGTGGCGCCGAGGCCGCGACCCTCGATGACGGTGCCGTCGGCCAGCACCAGGACGGCGGTCGGCTTTTCGGTTGCCCAAGGCGGGGTCAGTTCGGGGGTCATCTCGGCCATGGCGACGCTCCTGTCACGCTGCGCGCTTCGATGGCGGGCCATCTGCGCAGCAAACGGCGCGGCCGATCTCTCGAGCCTGCGCGCATCAATTCTTTGTCTTGTGCAAGGCCGAGTACATAGGGGAAGGCGCCAGAGCGGTCAATGATGCCCGTGCCAAAAACGGCGAGCATTTGTTTCGCCGAACGATATCAGGGCTTTGGCGCGTTTGCTTTGCGGATGGGCCGCGGTTATTGTCCGCGCCGTTCGAAGGAGAAAGCATCATGCGCGCAAAAATCGCCGAATCCCTGAAAAGCGCGATGAAGGCGCAGGACAAGCACCGGCTGCCGACGCTCAGGCTGATCCAGGCCGCCATCCACGACCGCGACATCGCCAATCGCGGCTCGACCAAGGACCCCGCCAGCGACGAGGAGATCCTGCAGATCCTGGCCAAGATGGTGAAGCAGCGCGAGGAATCGGCCAAGGCGTTCGAGGACGGCAAGCGCCCGGATCTGGCCGCACAGGAGCGTGGCGAGATGGAGATCATCCGCGGCTTCCTGCCGACGCAGCTGGATGACGCCGCCGTAACAGCTGCGGCGCGCGAGGCGATCGCTGCGACCGGTGCCGCCAGCCAAAAGGACATGGGCAAGGTGATCGCCGCGCTGAAGCAGAAATATGCCGGCCAGATGGATTTCGGCAAGGCCAGCGGCATCGTCAAAGGCCTGCTGCAGTAAGAGCCGACACCGCTTCAGTGGCGAAGGAGAGCAGGGGGCGGGACATCACCTCTGGGCAAGAAACGGTCCGCACCGGCTTAAGCGAGCCAAGCCTTGACCTGCCGGAGAGACCCACCATGATCGAGATCGTCAAACCCACGCTCGAACATCTGCCCTCCTACAAGGCGGCGCTCGAGCGTGGCTGGTCGCCGGACAATGTCCGGCTGATGGAAGCGACGCGCGAGCAACTTGCGGCGATCGACGAGGATCCTGCGGCGTTCCTTGCCAGCCTCGACGATCCCGAGGCCAAAGGAGGCCCGATTACCTTGCCTAATGGCACGAAAGTGCCGCGGCTGCCCGGCTTCCGGCGCTGGATCTGGGACGGCGAGGCCGCCGGCTCGATCGGCTTTCGCTGGCAGCCCGGTACGGCCGCACTGCCGTCGCATGTGCTCGGCCATATCGGCTATGCCGTGGCGCCGTGGAAGCGCGGACGAGGCTATGCGACCGAGGCGCTGCGGCTGATGCTGGACGAGGCGAGGGCTGTTGGTTTGCCATATGTCGAGCTCACCACTGACCTCGACAATCCGGCCTCGGAGAAGGTGGTGCTGGCCAATGGTGGCCGTGTGGTCGGTCCGTTCATCAAGGACGCCGCGTATGGCGGCGCCGAGAGTTTGTTGTTCCGGATCGATTTGTAGTCCGACGCTATTCGGCCGGTGCCGGCAGCGGCGGCGCTGCCCGGCTGCGCCCCTCCCAGATGTAGGAGGCAAGTGCCACCACCACCGCCACCAGCATGGCGGCAGCGCCCACAACCGGCAGGCTGCGATAGCCGTAGCCGGCATTGAGCATGGCAGCGCCCAGCGACGCGGCGAGCGCGATGCCGACATTGAAGCCGGAGGGGATGAGCGAGGAGGCGAGGTTGGAGGCGTCCGCCGTCCAGGCCAGGATGCGGGTCTGGATCGGCGTGCCGATGGCGAAGTTGAGGCCACCCCAGACGACGATGGCGATGACCATCGGCACGGGGTAGGGGCTGACGGCATAGATCACGCCCAACATCACCGCGTGCAGCGCAAGCATGGTGATCAGCGACGGCATCAGCTTCCAGTCGGAAAGCTTGCCGCCGAGAAAGACGCCGACGGTGGCGCCGACGCCGTTGAGCAGCAGCACCCAGGGGATCAGGCTCTCGTCGAGATGGGTCACCTCAAGCAGTGTCGGGGTGATGTAGGTGAACAGGCCGAACTGGCCGATCATCAACGTCAGCATCAGGATCAGCGAGGTCCAGACTTGCTGGCGCGCCAGCACGCGAACCTCGCTGCCAAGGCTGGTGGATGGGCTCGATGCGCCCGTTTTGCGCGGCAGGAGGGCGGCCATGGCGGCAAACGCCACCACGCCCAGCGCGCACATCACCCAGAAGGTGGCGCGCCAGCCCCAGAGATTGCCGATTGCGGTGCCGGCCGGCACGCCGATGACATTGGATACTGTGAGGCCGGAGAGGATCACAGCCACGGCCATGCCGCGCTTGTCCTCGGGCACGAGGCCGACCGCCACCACCATGGCGACGCCGAAATAGGCGCCGTGTGCGACGGCGACCGCAATGCGCAAGAGCAGCATCGAGGTAAAATCGGGCGCCAGCGCGCAAGCGGCCTGGCCGATGGTGAAGGCGACGGTCAGGCAAAGCAGCAGCGTCTTGCGGGAAATGCCCTTGGTGGCGAGCGCCAGCAATGGGCCGCCAACCGCGATGCCGCCGGCATAGCCGGAGACGAGGTAGCCGGAGGTCGGGATCGAAACGCCAAGGCCGTCGGCCACTTGCGGCAGCACGCCGGCAATGACGAATTCGGTGGTGCCGAAAGCGAAGGCGGCGATGAACAGGGCAATGAGCGGAAGCATGGCGCGGAAGCGATCCTTGAACGAGTTGGCCTCAAATCATGGATGGCGCTTGCCGGCAATGCAGAAATTTTTGCGGCCGGTTTAGGTTTTCTTGATCAGCTCGCCTTCAACCTGGAGCCGCCGAGCAGGCCGCGCTCTTCCAGCACCGGGTAGGCCATCGACGCCAGCAGCGAGTTGATCTGCTTCAGGTCGCGGATGGTGTCGAGGTGGATGGAGCTGGTCTCGACGCTCTTGGCGGTGCCGTCGCGCAGGCGCACGAAATGGCTGGCGCTGGTTTCCTTTTCGCGGTCGCGCAGCCGGTCCTTTTCCAGCACCAGCTGGCGGGCAGTCTCAGGGTCGCGCGACACCAGCACGTTGAAGGCAAGCCTGGCATTGGCCAGCACCGAGGTGTGAAAGGCGAGCAGCTCGCTCCAGCCCTCGGGCGTGAACTCCAGCCCGCGCTCGAACTTCTTCTTCACATGCACCAGCATGTTGCGCACGATGATGTCGCCGACCTGCTCGAGCTTGACGCAGGCGCCTATCAGCTCCTGGCAGCGCAGCGCCTCGTCCTCTGTGAGCGAGTTCCTGGTCAATTTGGCCAGATAGAGCTTGATCGCCGCGTGCTTCCTGTCGACGCGGTCGTCAAGGGCGGCCAGCGCCTTGATCTTGTCGCCGTCGGCGCTTTCATACAGCTCGATGATGCGCTTGAGCATGATCTCGACCGTCTCGCAGACGCGCACCACCTCGCGGGTGGCGTTGGCCAGCGCCTGGCTCGGAACGTCGAGCGCGCCGTCGTTGAGGGCGGAGAGTTCGACCACATCGAGCTCT
This sequence comes from Mesorhizobium sp. C372A, assembly GCF_030323245.1. Classification (NCBI taxonomy): domain Bacteria; kingdom Pseudomonadati; phylum Pseudomonadota; class Alphaproteobacteria; order Hyphomicrobiales; family Phyllobacteriaceae; genus Mesorhizobium; species Mesorhizobium sp. C372A. Next base: position 3,197,614 of record NZ_CP100475.1, read on the forward strand.
GTAGCCGGCCCTGGCTTGGTGCCCATTGCGACGATCTTCTCAGAGGCACGATAGATCAGGCTGGCAAGCGGCAGGCCGGCGAGCAGGATCAGCACATTGAACAGTATGTGGGCGTTGACGATCTGGTCGGGCACGGTGGCGCCGAGGAAGGCGACCGGCGGCTTCAGCGTCATGAACAGGATCAGCATCACCAGCGAGCCCATGCCGCGCATCAACAGATTGCCGATCGGCACGACGCGCACGCCAGGTTCGGCACTTCGGGTGAGCAGCGGCGCGATGATCGACGAGCCGAGATTGACGCCGAGCACCAGCACGATGCCGAGTTCGGGCGGGATGAAGCCGCGGCCGGCCAGCGTCACCATCAAAAGAACGGCGGCGATCGAGGAATGGAACAACCAGGTGACAAGCGCGGCGAGCAGATAGGCGGTGACGTAGTCGCTGGAGAAATATTCGATGATGAGCGGCATCAGCGTGCTCTGCCGCAGAGGCTCCGAGGCCTGACCGATCATCTCCAGCGACAGTACCAAAAGGCCGATGCCGACCAGGATGCGGCCGAACTGGCGCCAGTCGCGCCGCTCGGTGGCCATGAACATGACCGTGCCGGCGACGAGGCAGATCGGCACCAGCAGCGTCAGATCGAAGGTCAAGAGCTTGACCACCAGCGCCGAGCCGATCTCGGCGCCGCGCACCGCCAATTGGCCCGACATGCCCGAGACGATGCCGGCGCCGGCGAAGGAGCCGACGAGAAGCGTGACGGCGGTCGAGCTCTGCAGTGCGATCGACAGGCCGCAGCCAGCCAGCACCGCCATGATCGGATTGCGCATGGTGGAGCGCAGCCGGTGACGCAGCACGTCGCCATAGGCGCGCTCGACGCCTGTCTTGACCATGCGGGTGGCAAACAGCATCAGCGCCACCGCGCCCGCCAGATGCAGCAGGACGACGGAGCCGCTCATTTCGAAACCCGCACGCAGACAGCTACCGCGACGCGGAGGGCGCGCAGTGCAGGGAGGAAAACGGGGCTGCGAATCATGGTCATGACAGTCTTGAACAATATCCGGAATATTTTAGCCGGGTAATAAAATCTTGTCGATTTCAAGAGCCGTCGCGGCGCGACAGGGCGTGTCGGAAAATGGACGGATGCGCAAATGGTTGCATGGCGGATCCCTGGTGATGGCAGCGGATCGTCCCGGTTTGCCGGACTCCCGGCAATCGCCTTTGCGATGATGTTCAAATATCCAGGATAAGCACCCGATTTCATTACGTAAATGTAATGCTAGTGTTCAGTTTCGGTTCATCCTTCGGGCGCTATTCCCTAGGCATCGACAACCAAGGAGCCCCGCTATGAAACGTATTGTTCTTTCCGCCCTCGCTTTCTCGATGCTGGCCGCCACTTCGCTTACCGGCCAGGCCGCACCGGTGAACGCACCGGTCGCACCGCAGTCGAATTACACGCAGGTCGACTGGCAGAGGCCCGGCAAGCATGTCGATATCAGGAAGCGCGTCGTGAAGAAGACGGTGGTCGTCAAGCGCAGCCATTGGCGCAATGGCCAGAAATATTCCAGCTGGAAGCGGCACCAGCCGATCCGCGATTATGGCCGCTATGGCCTGCATCGCCCCGGCCGCGGCCAGGAATGGATCCGCGTCGGCAACGACTATGTGCTGGTCAGCGTCCTGTCCGGCATCATCTTCGGCGCCATTGCCGCGCATTAAGCCCGGCCTCGCCGGCGCAATGCAGAGACTTGAAAGGAGGCGGCCCGAAAGGGCCGCCTTTCTTTTGGCTGTAGAAACCGGGCTTTTTGGCTGTGGAAACCGGGTATGGTCCGCAATAAGGGTCGTCGGATTCCGCGAGCATGATTATATGAGGGACAAACGAGTTCCCCAATGCGCTTTCCGCCCGCCTTTCTCGATGAGATACGCGACCGTGTGCCGATTTCATCGGTCATCGGCCAGCGCGTCGCATGGGACAGGAAGAAGACCAACGCCTCGCGCGGCGACTATTGGGCCTGTTGTCCGTTCCATGGCGAAAAGAGCCCCTCCTTCCACTGCGAGGACAAGAAGGGCCGCTATCACTGTTTCGGCTGTTCGGTGTCGGGCGATCATTTCAAGTTCCTGACCGAGCTCGACGGATTAAGCTTTCCCGAAGCGGTCGAGAAGATCGCCGACATGGCCGGCGTGCCGATGCCGGTGCGCGACGAGCGGGAAGAACAGCGTGAGAAGGAACGCGCCAGCCTGACCGATGTCATGGAGATGGCGACTGCCTTCTTCCAGGAGCGGCTGCAAGGACCGGAGGGTGCAAAAGCCCGCGCCTATCTCAGGGATCGCGGGCTGACGCCGGCGACGCAGCAATCGTTCCGGCTGGGCTTTGCGCCCGACAGCCGCAATGCGCTGAAGGAACATCTTGCCGCCAAGGGTGTGCCCAAGGCCGACATCGAGGCCTGCGGGCTGGTGCGTCATGGCGACGACATCCCGGTCTCCTATGACTGGTTCCGCGATCGCATCATGTTCCCGATCCCGGATTCGCGCGGCAAGATCATCGCCTTTGGCGGCCGCGCACTGGCGCCCGATGCGCTGGCCAAATACATGAATTCGCCCGACACAGAGCTCTTCCACAAGGGCAACGTGCTCTACAATTTCGCCCGAGCCCGCAAAGCGCTGGCGAAAGGCGGCACGGTGATTGCCGTCGAAGGCTATATGGACGTGATTGCGCTGGCGCAGGCCGGCTTCGAGAATGCCGTGGCGCCGCTCGGCACCGCGCTCACCGAAAACCAGCTCGAACTTCTGTGGCGCATGGCGCCTGAGCCGATGCTGTGCTTCGACGGCGACCAGGCCGGGCTGAAGGCGGCGTGGCGGGCCGCGGATCTCGCGCTGCCGTCGGTGCAGGCCGGGCGGTCGGTGCGCTTTGCACTGTTGCCGGAGGGCAAGGATCCCGACGATCTGGTCAAGGCAGAAGGGCCGGACGCGTTTCGTGCCGTGCTGGCGGAAGCGCGGCCTCTCGCTGATTTGTTGTGGATGCGTGAGACATCCGGTGGCGTCTTCGACACGCCGGAGCGGCGGGCGGGGCTGACAAAGACGCTGCGCGAACTGACCAGCCGCATCCGCGATGAGAGCCAGCGCTACCACTACCAGCAGTGGATGCGCGAGCGGGAGCTGACCTTCTTCAGCGCCCAGCGCGAAGTGCGGCAAGGTCGCCAGGACTGGAAACCTGGGCAGGGCAAAACGCCCGCACCCGGCGGACAGTTCGCCAAAGGCAGCGGGGCAGGCGCGCGCGCCGCGATCACCGAAAGCCTCGGCCGCTCCGCCATGGTCAAACGCGGTGGCGAGATGATGTCGGTGCGCGAGGCGACGATCATCGTAGCCCTCGTCAACCATCCGGCGCTGATCGACGAGAACTTCGCCCATGTCGAGTTCCTCGATCTCGCCAACACCGATCTGCAGCGGCTGCACGCCGCCATCCTCGATGCGATGGCGCACGACATGGCCAATGACCGTAGCGCGGTGATCGCCACCATCGAACGTGCCGGCTGCAGCGATATCTGGGGGCGCGCCGTGGCGCTCATCCAACGGGCCAGGCAATGGCCCGCGCTGGAAACCGCAGCGCTTGACGATGCCCGCGACGCCTTCAACCAGGCGCTGCACTTGCAGCGCAGCGCGCGCACCTTACATAAGGAGCTGAAACAGGCGGAAGCAGCGCTCGCCAGCGATCCCACTGACGAAAACTACCGGCACCTCATCGAGATTCAGGCGCAATTCCGTGATGTACAAGCAACGGAAGCGCTGATCGAAGGGTTCGGTGTATCCTCGGGCAGGGGTGGGCGCGTCTAGGTCGAAACCTGCGCAAGAATGAATGTTGTACGTGCTGCGCGTCGAATCGACGCCTCTAAGTCGGGTAATTGATTCGCTTTTTTGATGCGAATCATGCGAGAGGCGCTTGACCTTCTGGCAGAATGACGGAATCAGGACGATTCGAAACCTTAGCCCGCGCCGGCGTCGATGGAAATGCACTGACGCGAGGTGCTGATCACTGGACAGGCTGTCAGCCTGCCACAGATATCAGGGTTAATCTGGACTTAATGCATATCGCCCAAAAGTGAAAACCGGTTTTGGGGGCACGATATGAACAAACAAAAGAGTTGATTCGGTTACCGGCCCGGTTAAGCGCCACCAGCGCATGTAGTTTGACCGGTGCGGCAGCTACGCGGCTTCGATGCTCGGCCGCTAGGAGAAGATAAAGACTATGCCGACAAAGGAAAAGGAAGAGGTCGAGACCGAACGTGAAGGCGCCACCGATGGGCCTCTGCTCGACCTTTCCGATGATGCTGTCAAGAAGATGATCAAGGCCGCCAAGAAGCGCGGCTATGTGACTCTCGACGAACTGAACGCGGTGCTGCCGTCGGAAGAGACCGATCCGGATCGCATCGAAGACATCAATGCGATGCTGTCCGACATGGGCATCAACGTGGTCGAGGACGACGATCAGAGCGAGGAGCCCGAGGCCGCCGACAGCAATGCCGACGCCGAGGAAGACGCCAACGAGCTGGCCGAGCAGACCGGCACCGCCGTCGCCGCCACGACCACCAAGAAAGAGCCGACCGACCGCACCGATGACCCGGTGCGCATGTATCTGCGCGAGATGGGCTCGGTCGAGCTCCTGTCGCGCGAGGGCGAAATCGCGATCGCCAAGCGCATCGAGGCCGGCCGCGAGACGATGATTGCGGGCCTCTGCGAAAGCCCGCTGACCTTCCAGGCCATCATCATCTGGCGTGACGAGCTCAACGAATCCAAGATCCTGCTGCGCGAGATCATCGACCTCGAAGCCACCTATGCCGGCCCCGAAGCCAAGCAGGCGCCGGTGGTCGAGCGCATCGAGGAGGCGCCCAAGGCCGAGGACAAGCCGAGGCGTGGACGCGACGAGGAAGACGACATCACCAATGTCGGCGCCGACACGCGCGGCCTGGTCGATGACGACGAGGAAGACGAGGACGAGGCGAGCCTGTCGCTGGCGGCGATGGAAGCGGAGCTGCGCCCGCAGGTGATGGAGACGCTCGACGTCATCGCCGACACCTACAAGAAGCTGCGCAAGCTGCAGGACCAGCAGGTCGAGAACCGTCTGGCCGCGACCGGCACGCTGTCGCCAAGCCAGGACCGCCGCCTGAAGGAGCTGAAGGACCAGCTGATCAAGGCGGTGAAGTCGCTGTCGCTCAACACGGCGCGCATCGAGGCGCTGGTCGAGCAGCTCTACGACATCAACAAGCGGCTGGTGCAGAACGAAGGCAAGCTGCTGCGCCTGGCCGAAAGCTATGGCGTGCGCCGCGAGGAGTTCCTCAAGGAATATCAGGGCTCCGAGCTCGACCCGAACTGGACGCGCTCGATCGGCAACCTGACCTCGCGCGGTTGGAAGGAATTCACCAAGAACGAGAAAGACGCGATCAAGGATCTGCGTTCGGAAATCCAGAACCTCGCAACCGAGACGGCGATCTCAATCCTGGAATTCCGCAAGATCGTCAACCAGGTGCAGAAGGGCGAGCGCGAAGCCGCGATCGCCAAGAAGGAAATGGTCGAGGCCAATCTGCGCCTCGTCATCTCCATCGCCAAGAAATATACCAATCGCGGCCTGCAGTTCCTCGACCTGATCCAGGAAGGCAATATCGGCTTGATGAAGGCGGTCGACAAATTCGAATACCGCCGCGGCTACAAGTTCTCGACCTACGCGACATGGTGGATCCGGCAGGCGATCACGCGTTCGATCGCCGACCAGGCGCGCACCATCCGCATCCCGGTGCACATGATCGAAACGATCAACAAGATCGTGCGCACGTCGCGCCAGATGCTGCATGAAATCGGCCGCGAGCCGACGCCGGAGGAACTGGCAGAAAAGCTCGCAATGCCGCTCGAAAAAGTGCGCAAGGTCTTGAAGATCGCCAAGGAGCCGATCTCGCTCGAAACCCCTGTGGGTGACGAAGAGGATTCGCATCTGGGCGATTTCATCGAGGACAAGATGGCGATCCTGCCGATCGATGCGGCGATCCAGGCCAATCTGCGCGAGACCACCACGCGGGTGCTCGCCTCGCTGACGCCGCGCGAGGAGCGGGTGCTGCGTATGCGCTTCGGCATCGGCATGAACACCGACCACACGCTGGAAGAAGTCGGCCAGCAGTTTTCGGTCACGCGCGAGCGTATCCGCCAGATCGAAGCCAAGGCGCTGCGCAAGCTCAAGCACCCGAGCCGGAGCCGCAAGCTGAGGAGCTTCCTCGACAGTTGATACCGGCAACAGACCAGCATTCGAAAAGGGCGCCGATGGCGCCCTTTTTGTTGCCGGGTGAAGGCTCTTGTCGCCCATCTCCGTCGGGAGGATACTTGCCTGGTCGGATGCATGTTCTGGGCGAAAAACCGGATGTCCGCCCCGGCTGATGTCCTCAGCCGTGCTCCGTGGCGCCGGAGGGAGGTGTGTGATGACAACCTACATCCTGCTGATGAACTGGACGGAACAGGGCGCCAGAAATATCCGAGAGTCGCCGAAGCGGCTCGATGCCGCCAAGAAGCAACTGGCCGACATGGGCGGCTCGTTCAAGGCGTTTTACCTGACTATGGGCGAATACGACATGGTGGCGATTATCGAGGCGCCCGACGATGCTGTGCTTGCTCGTTTCGCCCTGATGCTGGCAACGGGTGGCAGCGTCAAGACGCGAACGCTCAAGGCTTTCCCGGAATTTGCCTATCGCGAGATCGTCACTTCGCTTGGATAGCGCTGAGCGCGGGTCCGTGCGGCTCGGCGTCATATTGCGGGGCCGTGCCGTCAGGGTGATAGTCGCGCCATGTCCAAGCCTGCGCTGACCGTCTGGTACAACACACGCTGCCCGGTTTGCGATGGCGGCATCACCCGGCAGAAACGGCGGCTGATCGAGGCGATCAAGGCCGGGCGGATCGAATTCCGCGACATCAACCTCGAACCGGCGGCGCTCTCTGGCTACAGCGCCTCGCTGGAGGACATACGCCGCCGGCTGCATGCCACCGATGCCGAAGGCAGGCTGCTGGTCGGCGCCGATGTCGCGGTTGCCGTCTGGCGGGCGACGCCGGGCGACGGCTGGCTGGCGACGCTCTTCGGCAATCCGGTCGCGCTGCCGCTGACGCGCTTGGCCTATGATCGTTTCGCCGATCTTCTCTATGTCTGGAACCGGCGCAAGGGCCGCTGGTAGCGAGGCAAGGCCCGAAGAATCTGCGGGCCTTACCGTCATGGGCGTTACCGGGACGCCGGCTCGCAAAGCCAGCCGACAATGCGGCGCACCGCCGGCAGCACCATGAGCAACGTTGGGAACGCTACCAGCCAGGACAGGCCCCAGGCAGTGAGCCAGACAGCCGGCAAATCAGGTTGCAGTCCAAGGGTTTTCAGCGTCGATATGAACGAGACTATGAAGGTCATCAGCAGCGACAGCACCAGCGGACTGACGATCGCGGCATAGCGCGCCGGCAGCTTGCCGCGCTTACGGGTCGTGGTCATTTTTGGATTTTCCTGAAACATCCGGTCCGTCGCATTTGGCATCCATTGCGCCGGGTTTCCGGCGGAACTGCCCGGAAAGACCGGGGTGGATGCGTTGCTTGACGTCAGACGCTTACGGAGAGGTTTTGGCCCTCACGCGCTTTCTAGCTGCCGGCGGCGGCGAAATCATCCTTCTGGCGCCGCCTTTAGATACATCGTAAGATATATCTTGACTCGTCGGCGGGGCAAGCCTAATTAAGATGTATCGTAAGATATAACTCAAGGAGCAATTCATGCACAGACATCATCCCTTTGGCGAGCGCGCCGAGCGCGCATTCCTGCACATGGCAGGCAAATTTGGTGGAAGAGGGGGCAGCGGCTTTGGTCCGTTCGGCCACGGCGGACGTGGCGGTGGACGCGGCGGCCCGGGCGACATGTTTCGCGCCGGGCGCATGCTGGCCGACGGCGATCTCAAGCTGATCACGCTGTCGCTGCTGGCCGAGGCGCCTCGCCACGGCTACGACATCATCAAGGCGCTGGAAGAGCGCACCAGCGGCATCTACAGCCCGAGCCCGGGCGTCGTCTATCCGACGCTGACCTTCCTGGAAGAGGCCGGCTATGCGGCTTCAGCCGCCGACGGCAACAAGAAGGTGTTTTCGATCACCGAGGCGGGCCAGGCGCATCTCGCCGAGAACCGCGAGATGATCGACGGCGTGCTGGAGCATCTCGAGCGCTTCGGCCGCAAGATGGCGAAAGCGCGGGACTGGTTCGGCTGGAACGACGACGGCGAGGAAGGCGGACGGCGTGGTGGACGGGGTCGCTCGGATGCCCGCGAGGAGTTCCGCGCCGTGCGCCACCGGCTGCGTGCCGCGCTCGGCGATCTCGTCGACGCGCCGGCTGAAAAGCAGGCCGAGGCGATTGCAGTCCTGGAAGCCGCCGCTGAAGCCCTGGAAGCGCTATCGCGCGGTTGACCCCTGGCGAGAACGCTTGCCCGTTCGACTGAGGAACGGTACTGAAAATCATCCTGCACCGCGAGACGTGGTGCAGGATGATTGCCGTTGGAGGAAGCCCCATGTCTTTTCTGAAGCGTCTTTTCGGTGGTGGCGGTGAGGGGGGCGAGCCCAAGAGCGCAGCACCGGCAAAGCAGGTTGAGCACAAGGGATTTTTGATCAGCGCCACGCCCTACAAGGCGGAGGGGGGCCAATACCAGACCTGCGGCGTGGTTTCGAAGGAAGTCGACGGCGTGATGAAGGAACACAAATTCATCCGCGCCGATCGCTTTGCCGGACTGGGCGACGCCGTCGACATCTCGATCAAGAAGGGCATGCAACTGGTCGACGAGCAAGGCGAGAGGATGTTCGGGTAAGGGCCGAACTGGTCGAGGCGCCGAACATAGGTTTTGCGCCGGTCATCCGTCGCCAGAATCTCGAATAACGGCAGTGGGCGGCAAGCAGAAAGTATCGACAATTGAGCGTAGCGTTTGCCAAGGAGGAAAGCGCCGAGGCAGCATCGGAAACCATCCTGCCGGCTCGCCCTGTCTCCGATCGGGTCAACCTTGTCACGGAAGCGGGCCTCAAGACGCTGCAGGTTGAATTGACTCGCGCCCAGCAAGCTCTCGAGGCCGCTAGCGTGCTGGAAGATGTCAATGAGCGGCGACGCCAGTCAGCGGTTCCGGTTCGAGATATGCGTTACTATGCCGAGCGCGTCCGTACGGCACAGCTTATGCCGGTGCCCACCTCTAATGAGGTGATCGCCTTCGGGCACACCGTTACCTTCAAACGTGATGATGGCCGCACTCAGACCTTCCGCATCGTCGGAGAGGATGAGGCCAACCCGTCTGAAGCTTCCATATCGCATGGTTCGCCGGTTGCCATCGCGCTGACCGGAAAAACCGTTGGCGACTTTGTCCAGCTAGGGCCGCGCGAACTTGAGATCCTGTCCATTTCCTAGGACGCAGGTATGATGCGCGACCGAGGCCGGTGCACCTTGAGACGTGATCAGATGCCCGCAATTGCCAAAAGCCAAGCCAGGATGTCGAGCAGCAGAAAAACCAGCGCAATCTGCAACGCCAGCCGGAGCCGCTGGATAATTCGCCAGTTGCCGGCCATGTCCGCCTTGATCCGAAGGGCAAGCGCGCGGCGCATGGCCGACATTGTCGTCGGCCTGTCGCTGTCGACATATTGATCAAGCAGATCTTCCGGATCGAAGCGGAATGTATATTGGTGATAGGGCCAAAGCATGAAGACGATCAGCCCGCCGATGCCGAACAACAGGGCCACTGCGGTCCAATCCCAAAGCCCAAGCCCGTTGGAAAGCGCCGCACCGCCGAGTAGCGAGTTGGCAAATGCGGTGGCCAAGACAAGGCTGCCGGCGCGGGTGCTCATGTTCTCCACAAGCGTCTGCTGTTGAGTGAGACCTCTCACCGCCTCCTGATAGATGAACGCGAGACGCGGATCGTCGTCGGCAACAGCGCTTGCGACAATTCCGTTGTTCTCTCCTCCACTCGGACATTCGGCCATAAGTTGCCTCTCTGTTTTGACAGGGTTGCACGAGTTTAGCCCGATCCGTCGGTGCAAAAACAGATTGGCCGTGGACCAACGGCAAATCCGATGGCGATGCCGGGGGCTCCAAGCCTATGAGGGCCAGCTGATGAACGGGCAAGAATAGTTGGCAGCCATCGAAAACCCCGCCACGAACACCACGCCATCTGCCGGTGGACCCTGCTCTCGGCCCCGGACAGCAAGAAGGCAGGCGCCGAAGCGCCTGCCTTTTCAATGCGAATGACGGGGTGTGCTTACGCGGCGATTTGCGCGCTCGCGGTCTTGGCCACCACGGCATCGACCTTGGCGGTCGCATTGGCGAGCGCGGCGGTCACGGCGTCGGGACCCATGCCGACGCCTTCGATCCGGATGACGTCGACGTCGGTCATGCCGAGAAAGCCGAGCACGCCGCGCAGATAGGGGATGGCGTGATCGAACTGCACGGCCGCACCTTCGGAATAGATGCCGCCCGAGGCGAGTACGATATAGACCTTCTTGCCGGTGACGAGGCCCTTGGGACCACCCTCGCCATAAGAGAAGCTCTTGCCGGAGCGGGAGATGTGATCGACCCAGGACTTCAGGGTCGAGGAGATGTTGAAGTTGATGAAGCCGGTGGCCAGGATCACGGTGTCGGCTGCGAACAGTTCGTCAAGCACGATGTCGGAGACGCCGACGACTTCGGCCTGGCGCGGCGTGCGGGCTTCAACGGGGGTGTAGATGCCGGTCGCATAATCGGTGTCGATATGCGGCAGCGGGTTGGCCACGAGGTCGCGTACGACGAGCGTATTCGACGGGTCGGCGGCGACGAGCTTTTCAGCGAATTCGGTAGCGATACGGGTCGAGTGCGAGGCAGCGCCGCGCGGGCTCGAGGTTACAAGCAGGATAGACATAGCGGTTCTCTCCAGTGGGAATTGATTTCTCCCGCCTGATATGGGCCTACCGACCCATTCAAAAAACTGGTATATTTTCTATACGATCCATCCATAAAGTAGGTATGCCGTGCAGCCCAATCCGACGCTCGACCAATTGCAGATCCTGGTTGCGGTCGCCGACACCGGCAGCTTCTCAGCCGCCGGCCGCAAGCTTAACCGCGCGCAGTCCGTCATCAGCTACGGCATCGCCAATCTTGAAGCGCAGCTTGGCCTGAAACTGTTCGAGCGCGAGGGCACGCGCGAGCCGCAGCTGACCGAAATCGGCCGGGCGATGCTGGAGGACGCCCGGCGCATGGTCGGCGTGCTGCAGCGCATCCGTTCGCGTGCCGACGGTCACCATCAGGGGCTGGAGGCTGAAGTTGCGCTATCGGTTGACGCGGCGCTGCCCTCGCCGGTGCTGGTGCGGGTGCTGAAGGCGTTCGAGGCGCAGTTCCCGACCGTGATGATGCGACTGCATATCGGCACGCTCGGTCTGATCCCCGACCATGTCGTCAGCGGACAGTCGGATCTTGGCATCGGTGGCTTGCTGGGCGAGGTCGACGTGCATCTCGTGCGCATCGGCTTCATGTCGATCGTGCTGGCTGCCGCCCCCACCCACCCTCTGGCACTGCTGCCGAAACCGGTGGCGCTCGAGGATGCGCGAGAGCACACCCAGCTGGTTGTCAGCGACCAGTCGGAACGCACCAAGGGACGCGACTTCGGCGTCTTTGCCTATCGTACATGGCGGCTGACAGATGTGCGTATCAAGCATACGTTGATGCGCGAGGGGCTGGGCTGGGGCGGGTTGCCGCGCTGGCTGATCGCGGACGATTTGGCCAGCGGCAGGCTGGTCGAACTCGACCTTGAACCCTTTAGCGAGGTGCGCTCATCGCTCTATGCCATGCACCGCGCCGACCGCAGCCCGAAACCGGCGGCGGCCTGGCTGATCGACCAGTTCAAACGCCAGCTCGGCTGCTTCAACGAGTTCGACCCGGACGACCTGCCTGAGGATGAGCCGGAGACAGCCCATCGATCAGAGCCATGAGCACGGCGCGATAGTCTTTGGCCGAGGCGCCGGCCTCGACGGCAAGTGCTGCGCGGTCGAAGGCAGCGGCGAGCAAAGCGGTCAGCGCATCGGCCGGCAGTCTGGTCATCGACTGTTCGCGCATTGCCGCAACCAGGCCTTCGCGCAGCGACCGGTTGCCGTGGCGATTGTCGATCGCATCCATGGCGGCGCGGCCAAGCACGGCCGGCCCGTCGAGCAGCAAAAGCCGCGTGCGGCCGGGCGCGCGCATGGCGGCGAGATAGGCGTCCGAGCCGGCAATCAGCGCATTGCGGGCAAACAAAGAAGGCGGCGAGGCGCGCTCGATCTCTTGCGCCACCGCCGCCGCCTCCTGCTCGACCACGGCGGCAAACAGCGCCTGCTTGTCGGCAAAGTGGTGATAGAGCGCGCCGCGGGTGACGCCGGCGGCCGCAACGATCTCCGGCGTGCCGGTCTCGGCATAGGACTTTTCGATGAACAGTTTGCGCGCCGCAGCGATCAGGTCGGCGCGCGTCGCTTCGGTGCGGTCGCGGTTGGAGCGGCGCGGGGTTTCTCGTTGCATACATGCAGCCTGTATGTTATTTCGAATTACATGCAAACTGTATGTTGGCTAACGGGAGAAAGAAAGATGAAGACGACGAGCTATTATCCGGTGCTGATGACGGGCGACGTAGCCGGCACAAAAGCCTTCTATATCAATCACTTCCGCTTCAAGCCGCTGTTTGCGAGCAACTGGTATGTGCATCTGCAGTCTGCCGAGGATCGCCGGGTCAATCTCGGTATCGTCCAGGGCGACCACGAGACGATCCCCGAGGGGGGGCGCGGCCGCACATCGGGGCTGCTGATCAATTTCGAGGTGAGGGATCCTGATGCTGTCTATGAACGGATCGTTGCGGCCGGCCTGCCGATCCTGTGCCCGCTGCGCGACGAACCCTTCGGCCAGCGCCATTTCATCACCAGGGATCCCAATGGCGTGCTGATCGACGTCATCAAGCCGATCCCGCTCAGCCCGGAATTTCAGGCGCAATTCGCGGCGGGCGCGGCGGGCGCCTGAACAATGGCAGCAAATGTCGGCAGCGGCTCCGGCCGCTGTGGCCGGACCCGCACCATGCGGTCTATGTTGGTGATGTTGAAGCTGGGCCTGCCGCATGCGTGACATCTGCCTTGTTCGTGCGCCATCCAATCTCGGCCTTCGGCCCTTGGAGCCGGGCCATGTGCCCGGCACCTGGCGTGCGCCGCAGGCGCTGAGCGAAGCTGGTTTGATCGAGTCGCTGGCGCCGGGGCGGGTGGTCGATCTCGACAGACCCGCTTACAGTACCGAACCGCAACCGGGCACTAGGCTGCGTAATGGTCCGGCGATCCGCTGCTTCAACCTCGATCTTGCCGAGATCGTCACCGGTGCGCTTGGGCAAGGCGAGTTCCCGCTGATCATCGGCGGCGACTGCTCGATCCTGCTTGGCGCACTGGTCGCCGCGCGGCGCTCGGGCGCGGTCGCCCTGGTCCATGTCGATGGCCACAGCGATTTCCGCCATCCCGGCAACTACGATGTCAATGCCTCACTCGGCTCGGTTGCCGGCATGGATCTGGCACTTGCCACCGGACGCGGCGAGGCTTTGCTGGCGCAATGGCCAGGTGTTGTCGGTCCGCTCGTCGCCGACGAGGCGGTGGTTCAGATCGGCGAACGCGAGAGCCGCGATGCCGATTTTGCCTGGCCCGACATCAATGCGACCGCCGTGACGCGCATCGACGTCTTTGCCGCGCAGGAACTCGGCGCGGCTGGAGTGTTGCAAAAGACAAGAGCGACGCTGGCGCGCGCCGGCTGTCCCTACTGGCTGCATCTCGATGTCGATGTGCTCGACCAGACGGTGATGCCGGCGGTGGATTCGCCCGGCAGCCCCGGCATCGACCCCGATGAACTCGTTGCCATTCTGTCGGCGCTGACAGCGGACCAGCGCTGCACCGGCTTGGACATGACGATCTACGATCCCGACCTCGACCCGACCGGTGACCTTGCGCGACTGCTGGTGTCGCTGCTCGGGCGGGTGCTCAACCCTCGATAAGGGCTCAACTCGCCCTTGCTACCGGCGTCACCGTCACCTGGCTGACGCCGGTGCGGCGCACCACGGTGCACAGCGTCTCGCGGCCGATGCGTTCGGCGTCGAGCATGCGCACGAGGTCGTCGACGCCGGTGACCGGGCGACCGTCTATTGACGCGATGATGTCGCCTTCCCTGAGGCCGGCCTTCGCCGCGGGTCCGTCTTTCTCGACGCTGCGCAGCCGTACCGCCGTACTGGTGGTCACTTGCGACAGAAGGGCGGCGCGGCGCGGCAGGTTGGTGGTGTCGGCGGAGATGCCGATGAAGGCACGGCGCACGCGGCCGAAGCGGATGATCTCCGAAATGACGAAATTGGCGGTGTTGGAAGCGACCGCGAAGGCGATGCCTTGCGCGCCGTGGATCATGGCGGTGTTGACGCCGATGACCTCGCCTGCCGACGACACCAGCGGTCCGCCGGAATTGCCGGGATTGAGCGCGGCATCGGTCTGGATGACATCGTCGATCAGCCGCCCGGTCGAGGCGCGCATCGAACGGCCAAGTGCGGAGACCACGCCTGACGTTACGGTCCATTCGAAGCCGAGCGGATTGCCGATGGCAATGGCGATCTGGCCGCGCCGCAGCCGCTTGGAATCGCCGAGCGGCGCGACTTCGGTGAAGCTGCCATCGGCGCGCACCAGCGCGATGTCGGTGTCGGGGTCGCGGCCTAGCACACGGCCTTCGCTGGAGGCGCCGTCGGGCATAGAGACGCGCACCGTTTTGGCATCGCCAACGACATGGAAATTGGTGACGACCAGCCCGTCCGGGGTGATGACGAAGCCGGAGCCATGGCCACCTTGGCCACCGACGCGCTCGATGCGGCAGACGGCTGGGCCGATGCGGTCGACGGCGTCGGCGACTGTCGTCGAATAGGCGTCGAGCAGTGTGTCGTCGGTTTCGAATTTGTGGGCGGCGAGGGCCATTGGCGGGGCTCCGTGTTTTCAGGCGCGATGATGACTATATGTGCGGAGCGGCTCGAACTGCCGCGACCTGACCAGATGGCCAGTCAAACCAGTAACTAGCCGTCAGACGAGTACCTCCGGGCGCACTGCCGAGCGATATCTGGGGCATGAGAAAACCCAGGAGATCATCATGAGTGACTTCAACCTTAATGCATTTTCCGAGGCCATCGCCGATCTCGCCGCCAAGGCTGCGCCGGCAACGGCAAGTTTCGCCACCCATCACCATCGCACCGCCAGCGCCTTCCACTGGCGTGACGGCTATTTCGTCACCGCCGAGGAAGCTGTCGAGGCCGGTGAGGAGATCGAATTGACATTGGCTTCGGGCGAAGCGGTGAAGGCCGAACTGGTCGGTCGCGATCCGTCGACCGGCGTAGCGCTTCTGAAGCCGGCCGGCGCGGTCGCGGGGCCTGCGCTCGCCAAGGCTGACGCGGTACGGCCCGGCAATCTTGCCATCGCCATCGGCAGCAGTCAGGGTTCGGCGCTGGCCGTCTCGGGTTCGGTCGGCGAGGTCGGCCCCGCCTGGCGCTCGATGCGCGGCGGCAGCATCGATCGGCGCATCAATCTCGCCGTTGATGCCGGCGGCCGTTTCGAGGGCGGGCCGGTGCTTGACGCCAAGGGCGCGCTGATCGGCATGCTGCTGTTCGGGCCGCGTGCTCGTGCGCTGGTCATGCCTTATGAGACGGTCGAGCGGGCCGTGGCGACGCTGCGGGAAAAGGGCCATGTCGCGCGCGGCTATCTCGGCGCCGGCCTGCACCCGATCCGTGACGGCGCGGCGCGCGGCGCCATGGTCATGAGCCTCGACGACAATGGTCCGGCCAAGGCCGCCGGCCTTGCGCTGGGCGACATCATCGTGGCGTGGAATGGCGAGGCCGTGCACGGCCCGCGCGAACTGATCCGAAAGCTCGGGCCGGATAGCGCGGGTGCCGCGGTGGCGCTCGGCGTGGTGCGCGGCGGCGAGCAGCGCGATGTCGCGCTGACCGTCGGTGAAAAGCCGCTGAGCTGAGAGGGCCGATGGAAAGCGACACGCTGACAAGGCCGGAGCCGGGTGGGCCGGAGGTGGGTGGGCCGGAGGTGGCGGGCGGCGGACGCCAGCTCGTGGTGCTGATCGCGCTGCACGATGCCGCGCGTGCCGAGCGCCTGTCGGCTTCGCTTGCCATGGCGGACGATCTGCTTCCGGTCGTGGCCGGCAGCGGGATTGCCGACGTCGCTGTCGTCGATGACGCTGTTGCGAACAGTGCGGCCTGGCTCGATCGGGCCGATGGTGGCAACAGCGCAATCCCACGGGTGCTGCTATCCGCGAGCGCTGGCCGGCCGGAAAACCGGGTGCTTGCCGTGCTGCCTTTGGCGTCGGATGCGAATCTGATCGCGGCTGCCGTCAGACTAGCGGCGGCCGGCTACCGGGTGTCCAGGGATGGGCGTTCGACGCCCGCTCGCCACGACGATTTCGATGGCGCCGCCAACGGCGGAAGCCATAGCGGGCTGTTCGGCGAGGAGCCGTTGGACGATGGCGCTACCGCCCGTCCGGCGCTGTCGCCGCGCGAGGCCGAAGTGCTGGCGCTGCTGGCCGAAGGCGCGCCCAACAAGGTGATCGCGCGGCGGCTGAACATCTCCGTGCACACGGCAAAGTTCCACGTCGCCGCGATCCTGATCAAGCTGGGTGCTGCGAACCGCACGGATGCCATCGCGATCGCGATGCGGCAGGGCCTGGTGCTGGTCTAACCCCCTTATCCATTTGAGCCTACGTTGCGTAACCCGTTGCAGGCTGCCGAGGCCTTGCGCAGTGCATTGCCGCCGCGCAATGGTTCGCGTCAGTGATGTAGCAAGGGAGGTGCCAAGACATGTCGCTCAAGGGAAAGACGCTGTTCATCTCCGGCGGGTCGCGCGGCATCGGTCTTTCGATCGCGCTGCGAGCTGCGCGCGACGGCGCCAATGTGACGATCGCGGCCAAGACCGCCGAGCCGCATCCGAAGCTGCCGGGCACGATCTACTCGGCAGCTGAGGAGATCGAGCAGGCCGGCGGCAAGGCGCTGCCTGTTTTGTGCGACATCCGCGAGGAGGCGCAGGTGGCTGAGGCGGTTGCCAAGACCGTCGAAAAGTTCGGCGGCATCGATATCTGCGTCAACAATGCCAGCGCCATCCAGCTCACCGGCACGCTGGAGACGGACATGAAGCGCTACGATCTGATGCACCAGATCAACACGCGCGGCACCTTCCTGGTGTCGAAAATGTGCATTCCGCACCTGAAGTTGGCAAGCAATCCTCACATCTTGAATCTGGCGCCGCCGCTCGACATGAAGGCCAAATGGTTCAAGAACCATGTCGCCTACACCATGGCCAAGTTCGGCATGTCGATGTGCACGCTGGGGATGAGCGCCGAGTTTGCCAAGGACGGCATCGCGGTCAATTCGCTGTGGCCGATCTCGACCATCGACACGGCTGCGGTGCGCAATCTGCTCGGCGGCGCGACGGTGGCGGCGATGAGCCGCTTACCCGACATCATGGCCGATGCCGCACACGCCATCTTCATGCGCTCATCGCGCGAGACATCAGGCAATTTCTACATCGATGAAGAGGTGCTGCGGGCCGAGGGCGTGACCGATTTCGCGGTCTATGCGCCGGGCGCGACCGGGCCGCTGGCCGGCGACTTTTTCGTGCCGGACGCGGTATTTGCCAATTCGCCGACGAACGTCAAAAGCATCTACTGACGGAAATCACGGGCCGACGGCGCTGCTTCCTCATCCACCTGCCGGCGTTTTTCGAAAAACCAAGCAATTGGCTTTTCGCCCGCTGTGCGGACCAGCCTCACCTCCCCATGAACGGGGAGAAAGGGGCTCATCACTCCTCGCCCTTCTTGCCTTTGCTCAGTCCCATCAGCCGGTCGATATAGGCCAGCATCAGCGCCGAGACGACGAAAGCGAGGTGGATGATGGTCAGCCACATCAGCTGGTCGATCGTATAGGAAGACGAATTCAGGAACACCTGCAACAGGTGGATCGAGGAAATAGCGACGATGGTCGAGGCGACCTTGACCTTCAGCGAACCGACATCGATCGTACCCAGCCAGTGCACACCGCCATCCTGGTCGTCGAAGCGGCTGACGAAATTCTCGTAGCCGGAGATGATCACCATCACCACCAGCGAGGCGACAAGTGCGGCGTCGATGAGGCCGAGCATCTTCAGGATGGTGTCGGTGTCGTCGAGTGTGAAGGCGACCATGACGAACTCGTAGAGTTTTTTGCCGAAGGACAGCGCATAGACGGCGAGCGCCAGGGCCAGCCCGATGTAGAAAACCACCAGCAGCCAGCGTGAGGCGAGGATGATCGATTCGATGGCGAGTTCGAGACGTTTCATGCAGCGGTTCCGGTCAGCTTTCTGAGGTCGACTGGGGTATTTCGATCAGCTTGCCGCAGTTTGCAAGGCAAATTGCGACGCAAAAAAACCCCGCCGGGAGGGCCGGCGGGGTTCAATGCATCCCGCTGGAGTCGGGACGGGGCAGGGAACGCCCAGGCTTGAATCTGGGGAGGGCGGCCGCTCTATTCAATGAGCCGGTTCTAATACCAGTACAATTCTTGCTGAACCGGGATTGCTGTCCGCAGCTCGACCCATCCCGATCTGCCGGGATGGGTCCTTGTTGTCGATCTGATTCCAGAAAGCTGCTCAAGCCATTGGAAAGCAGATCAATTGTTACTCGCCACCGGTGCCACCAGCGAGGTGATGCGACGGATGCCGACACGGCGGTTCTCGCGGTTGGGCGCCGTGGTGTTGACCTTCAGGTATTCCTCGCCATAGCCCTGAGTGGTCAGGTTTTCCGGCGGGATCCCGAAGGCATTGGTCAGCGCTTCGGCGACAGACTCAGCGCGCCGGTCGGACAGAGCAAGGTTTGCTTCCGGCGTGCCAACCGCATCGGTGTGGCCTTCGATCAGGAAGGTTTCGGCCGGGTTCTTCTTCAACAGTTTCTCCATGGCCGTGGCGACGCCTTCCAGTTTCTGCACTTCGGTGTCGGATATCGAGGCCGAGCCGAACTCGAAGTTCAATGTATCGAGGTCGACGCGACGGGCAATGTCGCGCACGCGCGCCGAACGCTTCACTTCGTCGATGGAATAGAGGCGCTGGACCTTCTCCACCGGCGGTTGTTCGAGGAACTCGTAATAATCGTCCGGGCTTTCGACATCTTCCGAATCGAGGATGTACTCGCGGCGCGGGATGGTGAGCCGCATCGGCGGCAGGTCGTCACCGGGATCGCGCCAGTCATTGTCGTCGTCATAGCTGCGCTCGTCGACATAGCTCAGCACATATTCGTGCCCATCCGGCGTGATGCGCGATCGCCTGATGACGTCGCCATTGCGGTTGCGGATGGTGACGATCTGGATGCCATTGTCGCGCTCGACGATTTCCCGAGAGCGATCGCCCGACAGTTCCTCATAGTAAACATTCCTGGCGCCGCGGTGCATGCGCGGAGCGTCATTGCTTTCCACGATCGTCTGGTTGTTGAACTGCAGGATGACGCGGTCGCCGAGTTCCTTGACGACGTCGACGCCTTTCGGACGCCGGCGGTCGCGGACGTTCTCATCGGGTGCGCGCTCGACGCGTTTGCCTTTTTCCTCCGTCACCGGGGCGATCTTTTCTGGCTGAATTGCCTGCTGAGCTGACTTGTCGTCGGTGGGCGGCGGTCCCTGGTCGACCGGAGCCGGCTTCGGGGCTTGCGCCTCGGTGCCGCCCTGCGCGGGCTGCTCGCCCGTCTGGCCGCCAGCATTCTGGCCGTTCCCATTTTGGCCGTCGCCATTCTGGCTGTTGCCGCCCTGGTCCTTGCGGTGCTTGCGCCTGGCATCCTTCTGGCTGTCCAGGATGGGTGCTTCGTCGGGGTTGGCCGTGGCTTCGCCTTGCGCCGGCGTCTCACGTTGCGCGGGCTGCTCGGCATTGGCCGGTTGCTCCGCAGGCTGTGGTTCACCGGTCGCAGGCTGCTGTTCGCCCGTCACCGGCTGTTCGCCGACAGTTTTTTTGCCGTGCTTTTTCGCCTGATCCTTCGGCTGTTCACCTTCGGCGGGAGCCGCTTGCTGATCGGCCGGGGGCTGAATCGGCTCGGCCTGCGGCGCGGGCTCTCCGGCAGGCGCAACTTTGACGTCTGGCGCTTTGTCGGCAGGCGCGGCCTCAATCTGCTGATCCTGCTTGCGCTTTTTCTTGCCCGACTTGTTGTCGTTTGCCGGCGCCACCTGTTCGGTGGGCGCTGCCTGCTCGGCAGGCTGCTGGGCCGGCTGTTCAGCGGGCGCCGCTTCGATCTGCTGTTGGTCGCGCTTCTTCTTGCGTGGCTTTAGCGGCTGTTCTTCATTTGCCGGAGCTACCTGTTCGGCCGGTTGTTCAGCCGGTGCTGCCTCGATCTGCTGCTGGTCACGCTTCTTCTTGCGTGGCTTGAGCGGCTGCTCATCGGTCGCCGGCGCTGCCTGGGCGCCGCCCTCATCCGCAGGCGCCGCCTCGATCTGCTGCTGTTGATTGCGCTTCTTTTTGCGCGGCTGCTGTTCCTCGGCGGCAGGTGCGGCCTGTTCGGCCGGGGCCTGCTCGGTCTGCTGCTGATCCCGCTTCTTCCTGCGCGGCTGTTGTTCCTCGGCGGCAGGGGCGGGTTGCTCTGCAGCCGGTGCAGGCTGCTCGGCGGCCGGCGCTGCCTGTTCGGCCTGCTGGCGTTTCTTTTTGCGCGGCAGTTCCTGGTCGGTCTGCTGACCATCTGCAGCAGGGTCGTCCTGGACCAGGATCAGTGGCGCGGCCGTGTGCTGCAAGGGGCCGAAAACGGCGTTGCCCTGCAACGGGGATGCGCCCAACGGCGCGGATGCCATAAGCAGGCCAAGTGCCGTACCTGCCAGTACCCGTGGTTGGCGTTTCATCTTAAATTCTCCTTGTGGGGTCCCATCCCTGCCCAAACTGTCCTTGACCGGATTGGTTCCGGTTTGCGGGCATTACCCGCACCCAAGGACGATTGACCGGCGTTTTGAAGGCAACTTCATGTTTTTCCTATGGTGCGGCCGGAATTTGAAGTCACACAACAGCTTGACCTTGCCGCATGCGGAGGCCACATCTCGACCCATAATGGAAACGCCGTTCTGGAAGACCAAGACGCTGGAAGCGATGACGCCCACCGAGTGGGAATCGCTGTGCGACGGCTGCGGAAAATGCTGCCTGTCTAAACTCGAGGACGAGGATACCGGCGAGATCTACTGGACATCAGTCGGCTGCCGGCTGTTCGATGGGCAAAGCTGCCGCTGTTCGGACTATGCCAACCGGCTGGCGCGCGTGCCGGACTGTGTCGGGCTGACGCCGCAGAATGTGCGCACCATCACGTGGCTGCCGAAAACCTGTGCCTACCGGCTGGTTGCCGAGGGGCACGATCTCTATTGGTGGCACAGGCTGGTGTCGGGAAGTGCCGAGACCGTTCATGATGCCGGCATCTCCATGCGCGGCCGCGTCCGCGCCAGTGAGACCGATCTGGCCGAGCCGGACGACTATTTCGACTATATGCTCGATGACGAGCCCTGAGCATTCTGGAACGGACGCTGCCATAGGGCGTTCTGCGCCATTGGACGTTTTTGACGGTCAGGATCGTTTGCAGCGGTGGAAGGGGCGGTTGCTTTCAACCTGTCGGGCAGATTAACCGAAAATGAACGGCCGGTTCGCGAAGAGTTCAGATTGCAAGGAGCATTCTCCCCCCATCGGTTCGACCAAGACGGGCGCAAGCCCTCAACAAGGAGAGAAGACAATGTTCAACTCATTCAAGACAGCAGCCCTTTCGGGTCTCGTAGCTCTCGGCACCCTTGCCGCAGTGCCCGCCCAGGCGGACTCGATCTATCTCGGCTTCGGCAACAACCATGACCGCCGCGTCGGCGTCTACACCGGCGACGATGAGGACGGCTTTCGCCGTGACCGCAATTGGCGCCGCTGCTCGCCGGATCGCGCCCTCGACAAGGCCGAGCGCATGGGCCTGCACCGCGTCCGCATCGTCGATGTCAATCGCCGCGTGGTGAAGGTCGCCGGCCGCCAGTATGGCGATCGCGTAGTGGTCGTGTTCGCCAATGAGCGCGGCTGCCCGGTTATCTATCGCTAAGAGAACCAGACTGATCTTCTGCGAAGATCAGTCTGGGATACGACCTTCTGCGAAGGTCGATCCGGAGGCATGCTCCTCTGCGAGGATCAGCCTGGAGTAGCGGCATGACCCTTCTAGGGTCAGCCAGGAGCCCCTTTCCCTCCGCGGAAAGGTGCGGCTCGAAAAAACCCCGGAGGCCAGTCCTCCGGGGTTTTTCACGTCGGAAATCTGCGGTTCCGGCCGACGGCCCGGCCCGGTGGCCTGCTACTTAAGCTCGAATGTCACTGTTACCTGCACGGCGTAGGCATTCTCGCCGGCCTGCACGGGAACCGCGGCGCCTGCCGCATCGAAGGCCTTGGCATTGATCGGCATCGGCGCCGGCGCAACGTTCTGGTCGGTGATTTCCAGCACCCGGCCGATGCTGACGCCGGCGGCTTCGGCCAGCGTCTTGGCCTTGGCCATGGCATCGGCGACCGCCTTCTTGCGGGCTTCGGTGACGGCAGCTTTCGGGTCTTCGTTGGAGAACGAAATGCCGCCGCCCTGGTTGACGCCGAGCGACACAGCCTTGTCGAGAATCTCACCTGTTTTGTCGATGTCGCGGATGCGCACCGAGAGTGTGTTGGTCACCTGGTAGGCTACAAGCTCGGC
This sequence comes from Mesorhizobium sp. C372A, assembly GCF_030323245.1. Lineage (NCBI taxonomy): Bacteria > Pseudomonadati > Pseudomonadota > Alphaproteobacteria > Hyphomicrobiales > Phyllobacteriaceae > Mesorhizobium > Mesorhizobium sp. C372A. Next base: position 3,220,349 of record NZ_CP100475.1, read on the forward strand.
TTCCTGGCTGCCGTCCGGTTTGTTGGTGTAGTTGTAACGCGGGTTGATCTGGATGCCGGCGGTCTGCAGGTCGCGATCCTTGATCCCTGCCGACTTCATTGCCGCGATCACGGCGGCCATGGCGTCGTTGTTGGCGTCGAGTGCCGCGCGTGCGGTCTTGGCCTCGCGCATGACGCTGAGCGTCAGCAGCGCCAGGTCAGGCGCCACGGTCGACTGGCCTTCACCCGACACGATGATGCGGGGCGGGGGCAGCGAATCGGCAGCGCTTGCCATCGCCGGAAAAGCGATCGCGGCGGCAAGTGCGAGCGGCAAAATATGTCTGGTCATGAAAATCTCCTCGGTGTGCGATCCAGTCGCGCCTGTCGACTAGGGCGCGAATATGGGCTGATTTGGGCGATCTCGGCCAGCCCGTCCGGAAAGCCTTGTGCCGCGCAAGGAAAAACACTAATCCAGCGCGCGTGGGGCCTGTAGCTCAATGGTTAGAGCCGGCGGCTCATAACCGCTTGGTTGGGGGTTCGAGTCCCTCCGGGCCCACCAGTCGCCTTGATGCATAAGGCTTTGCGTCGAGGGTAGACGACCCGGTTAGACATCGGTTAGACAAACCGCTTCAGAAGCTTCGCCATGCCATCCACGGCGAGCCGCTCCTGCTCCGTCCTTGCTGTAAAGCTCTACGTGGTCCAGGTCGTCGTGGCCGAGAATGCCTGCCGATTGTTTCGGGGTCGCGCCCTTCTTGGCCAGGTACTTCCCCAGCGTCTTCCGAAGTCCATGCAGCGTGCAGCCGGGCCCCATGCTCGCCACCTTGCTCCAGTGCGCCATCATGCCGGTCAGCGACCTCTCCGAGAAGGAATTGCCGTAGGCGTTCAAAATCACCGTGTCGGCCGAGCCCCAATGCTTCGGTGAGCACATAGGTGATCGTTAGCGGACTTCAAATGCGATCCGCTGCTCACTAAATACTTGATCCCGTAAATTACATGATCACGTACCGACTTTTTTATTGAAATCCCGAATTCGGTGGCCTCATAAGACCGATGTTGCCATTGCTCGTAGGTCGGCTGTGATGGATAACGTGGTTCCATTCCGCAAGGCCGTGCCTTGCGTCGAAGTGACAGAAACCTGCGGCGAATGGTTCGTCCGCGTGGTTGAGAAAGATCAGGAAATTGCCCGGTCATTCAATCAGGAATCGTTCGCGTTGTCCTTTGCAGAAGGCCAGCGGACACGCCTAGGGCTAGCGAAGGTCGTGCGCCTGTAGGGCGCTGTGGGGCGGCATTGTAGGCATTCAAGCATGAGCGGAACCTAATTTGCAGCCGCAAATTAATGTCCAATGAATGAACTCCCAAACCGGAAAAAACTCGTGCCTGACCCTCAACCTCGGCGGGGCTCCAACAAAGGTGTGTTGCTAGCGGCTGCAGCGCTGCTGTTTGCCTTTCTCGCTCTTATTCTGTTTGGGTTTTTTCAGTAAGTGCGCGCGGCGCCGGCTTCCCAGAGAGGGCAGAGCACCTGCCGACGTGATCTTCGATCCGCTCGCGTCCTTGCGGTTGGGGCGACTATCCAAGCCGGCTCGGTTCGTCGCTCCTGACGGGTTCGGTGGTCCCACCACAGCAGGATGATCATTCGGCAATTCTTGGCAGCGCCGGTATTCAACTCACGCCCAAAGCGATTGAACTGAAGCTGGCCGTCGATTTCGTGACTGACGCAGCATGAGCCGAACAGGCGAGGCAAGCGCAAGCCTTGGGGCCTAACCTCAGACAGACGAATCACGCTCGTGCAGTCTGGAGACAGCGCAACGAGTTATTCATTCGGGCGCCTTCGCATCACCAGCGGAACGAAAGAGTTAACTGGCGGTTTACTAGGGAAGGATTGCAGGACGAAAAACATTGAGGATTTCTGCCATGACAATGTTGTTCGAACCACTCGACTCTGAAGGTTACAAGCGCAGCGTGGTCTACCATGCCGCACGCTTGTCCATGCTCCACAATCGAATGCTGAAGCGTTTCGACAAGGTCGATAAAGCGGCTGAAAAGGTTGAAGCCGAGGTGGAGCTGTTTGATGAAGCTGTTCGCACTCTCTACGAATGAGCGGCATGTTGACCGCCGACGTTCCTGCTAGCGCGTATATGGGCGCGGGGTTCACCGTTGCTCCACCAGGCGATGTCGCGCCGCGGATTTGGGCTTGATAAGCATGATCTAATGTATACGATTCACCCAGCCGGCCTGGCTCCCCCGCCATCGGGCCGGTCAGGCCCGACGGTTCAACGCACCACCCCAAACGACTGTCGGGCCGCCAGGACGCTCACTGCGCAGCCGGGTTCATGCTTTGCCTTTTTTTCTCGAAAAGCGCGAGCTTGGTCATATAACCAATTCTGATTTTTGCATGGCATTGGGTGCAGTTGAAGTTGGATATCACCTTCAACCACGATCCCTTTTTTATGATGACATGAGAACAGTTTGGACATTCCAGTTCCAGGTACTCGTCCCCCATATCGTTTGAAATCGGCACTACGACACTCCCCAACAGTTGCCCGTGAAACTTGCGCTTCGAGATCGGCCGGCACCTCCGTGCTCAAACCCCGAACGTGGGTCCTTGGCAGATGTTCCGCAATCCGACCTCTGGCGACCGGGATCGGACCTAAGTCCAAATCGCCGCCAACAGGCCGAGAAGTGGAACCCCGGCGGATGCTTTTTGAACGCTGAATTTCCGTCCTCGCCGGTCGTAGTCCGCCGTCCTCATGGCCAAAGCGCCAATGTTGCCCTTTGTGAGACTGACCTCGTCCGGCCTACCAGGTCGCCGGGGCGCAACTCCGGTCATAATGCGGCGGAGCGAATGTCAGCGCGAAGCTGTGCGCAGGGACGCCAACTCGCTGACAGCAGCAAGGATGACAGCATCGGTTGCCGGCTTCGGCAGGAATCTGCAGTCGCGGAAAGCTGCGGGAACGTCGGCGGGGCCAAATCCCGACAAGAAGGCAAAGGGGATGCCTCGCGCCTGCAATATCCTCGCCACCGGCAGACCCGTTTCACCGTTCAGCTGGATGTCTAGCAACGCCACGTCAATCTTGTCCGATTCGACAAGACGCAGAGCGGCGGATACCGACGGCACAGGTCCGACCACCTGATAACCGGCGCGACGCAGCCGCGCGGCAGTGTCCTGCGCGACTAGCCATTGATCCTCAACAATCAGAACACTCACGCTTTCGCTCACGGCCCCTCTCTGCGATTGACCGGAAATGAGATGTCGATCCGAGACCTTCGGACAGTTGTTTCGACATGTCCGCAAACCTATAGGTAACCTCTCCATGCAGCAAGGTGAGGCTGATGCTGGAGCGGAGGCGCTTCCACCGACCACTTGCTGAATTACCGGAGCCGAAGATTAGCGCGTCAATGGAGCTGCGGTCCGCGCCTCCGCTCCATCAGAGTTGGATAGGCGTTTACCCCTCTCCACGATCCACAAAATCTAAAAGCCGCCGTACCGCGCCATTGGCTCTTCAAGCATGAGCAGCACCTCTCTCTCCATCTTGGGCGACCTGAGATTGCAATCGGTCAATGAGCGTCAGAAGTGCGATGCACCGAGTTTGTGCCTGCAGTTTTTCGAAGGAAAGGCTTGAGAATTCATGATTTCGGAGCAGGTTTGGCTGGCGCATGAGCGCCGCAGATCTATACTGGGGAGATCAAGCGATGGGGTCGGCCATGAGCAAAGAGTTCAGTGTAGCTGATGCCTATGGCGCCGGCCGCGCCATGTTCATGGGACTTGAACTGCTGGTTTCGCCCGGTGCGCTCGTCCCCAGACCTGAGACCGAGTTGCTCGGCAAGACCGCGCTTGGTGTGTTGCATCAGATGAACCTGCCGGCTCCGCGCATAGTTGATATGTGCTGCGGCACTGGGAATCTGGCGTGCGCGATCGCCTACCATGTGCCCAGCGCCCTTGTCTGGGCAAGCGATCTCACCGATGAATGCGTCGAAACGGCACGCCGCAACACCTCACATCACGGCATGGCTGAGCGTCTTTCGGTGCTTCAGGGCGACTTGTTCGACTCTCTCATCGGCCTTGGGCTAGACGGAACTATCGACGTAATCGTCTGCAATCCGCCTTACATTTCTGAAAAGCGGCTCGAGGGCGACCGCGCCCATCTGATCGAGCTTGAGCCGCGCGAGGCGTTCGCAGCCGGCCCTTACGGCCTGAGCATTCATATGCGCGTGCTGAAAGACGCACCGCGATACCTGCGGCGTGGCGGCATCCTGCTCTTCGAGGTCGGGCTTGGCCAAGACCGACAGGTAGCGGGTCTGCTGGAACGCAGCAAGGCATTCGAGAACATCCGTTCGGTCTCGAACGAAGCGGGCGAGGGCCGGGTGGTTCTGGGGCAAGTCAAGACGCAGGCATGAATCCTGCGACAATCAGACCAAATACGGGGCTGCTCTGGGCGTTACGCTTACTCATCAGTTCATTTTGCGGATGATGTATTGCTCGATCCCCTGGATGGAATCGAGGTTTTCAGGCAGAAGTTCGCTATCCTCGACGGTAATGCCAAAGGTCTCCTCGATGAAGCCGATAATCTCAAGCACACCCGTCGAGTCGACAATGCCTTGATCGAGCAAGGATGCGTCATCCAGCAATGCCTTGACGTCGCTGACGTAGAAATTCGAAACCAAGAAACTACGAATCTGCTCGCTGTAGATTCCGGTGCGTTCCTTGATGGTCAACATGAATTCGTCCTCCGTGGCGTCACCATTAAATCAGCGACTTGGTTCTGGCCCCGCATCATGACAGCGCCGTTTTCTTGAGTTTTCCCGTGTCCGTCATCGGCAGGTTCGCCACAACGACGATGGATTTCGGGACCATGAAGTTTTCCAGACGCTTCTGGCACTCCTTCTGCAGTTCCCTTTCGCCAATGGCTCTTCCATGCTCCATCACCACAAAGGCTTTCACCGCTTGCCCGAGGAGCTCGTCGGGAACACCGATGACAGCCGCTTCTCGGACTCCTGGAATGTCCATGAGTACGTTTTCCACTTCCCTTGGCGCCACCTTCTCGCCTCGCGACTTTATGATCTCATCCCCACGGCCAACGAAGTAGAGGTAACCCTCCGTATCCATCCGGCAGTAGTCGCCGGTGTATAGGACCTGCTCGCCGGGCAGCGGGCCGGGTTTGAGCTTCCTGGCCGTTGCCTCGGGCTTGCCCCAATACCCCTTCATCACCGTTGCGCCGCGAATGACGAGTTGGCCGACAACGCCTGGGCCTATCCGCCTGTCATGCTCGTCAACGATCCACATCTCCGTATTCGGGATTGCGATCCCTACGCTCAATGGCTTTCGCTCGAGGTCCTCTGGCGGCAAATAGGTGCAACGTTTGCATTCGGTGAGACCGTACATCGAATAGATGCGTGCACCCGAAAACAGCTCGCGAAGCATGAAAATATGCTTGAGGGGTAGGGCTGCCGCAGTGTTTGTGACGTAGCGGATGCTCGAGAAATCCTGGTCTTTGAGGGACCTGAGTTCGGAGAGTGCGGCAAAGATTGTGGGCACGCCGGGAAAGCCCGTAACTCCCTCCTGCCTGATCAACCCGAGGATCTGTGCCGGGAAAGCGAACGAGCGTTCGAGCACCAGCCGGGCGCCGGTACGAAAAGCCATGATCATCTGGTACAGTCCATAATCGAAGGCGAGGGGTAGGACATTGAGGATCACCTCGTCCTCGGCAATCGCCAGGTAGGAAGCGACAGACGCGCACGCGGCCATCATGTTTCTGTGCGTCAGCATCACGCCCTTGGGTTCGCCCGTCGACCCGGACGTGTAGATGATGGCTGCCAGATCAACATCGATGCACTGCCGTGCCGGCGGCGTATCCGCGCCATTGGCGAGGGCGGCGTCCCAGCGCACGGCAAACGGCAGCTGGGCGAGTTCGACGTCGTCGATAGGTCCCGATACGATCACCCGCAGAAGTGACGGGCAGCCGCGCGCCGGCTCGCGGAAGATCGCTTGCAGATGGCCGTCCGTGATGAGCGCCGTCGGCCGGCAGTCGTTGAGCAGATAATCGAGCTTGTCGCTCTTGGTGAGCGGGTTGACGATGCACACCACCGCATTCGCCTTTAGCACCGCCCAGAAGCTAACCACCGTCTCGACGGTGTTGTCGGCGAAGATCATCACGCGATCACCGCGAACGACTCCGCATGCGGCCAGGTCCCGGGCGATCGCGTTGGCTCGCGTTTCGAGTTCGAGGTAGGTGACACGCTGCTTGTTGCACACCAGCGCCACCTTACTTCCGTGTCGGACGGCGGAATGGGCGAGGTAGTCATGCAGCAATGGTACGGCATCATGCAACATACAGGCGCTCTTCCCGATGTTCGCAGTCGACGTCGACGCTGAGCGTGCATTCGAGCGTTGCACTGGGACAACCCGCGACGAACTGCTGATGAAGAAGTTGGGTCGACAACACGCCGACCAGCGCCATGTTGTCGGCATTGGACAGGTCGCCACCGCCAGTTCTGGCCTGGCATTTGGCAAGCAGGTGCGTGACCCCCTTTGGATCGAAGACATTCGCCTCGCGCAGGGCCGTCTGCGAAACGGCCTCGCGAGCGTAATCCGGAGCGTCTGCGCCGACGAAGCAAAGCGCGTTGGGCGCGCGGAAGGGCTGCTTCTTGCGGGCTACGATCTCGGAGGGCAGGATGGGTGCCGCCATGCGCTTCAGCACGTGCTTTTCGTCGAGGCCGCGGAGTTTGAAGGAGGGTGGCAGCGAATTCGCGAGCCTCACAAGTTCATCGTCCAGGAACGGGAAGCGCCCCTCGACGGAGTGAGCCATCAGCATCCTGTCGCCTTGCGAGGAGAGCAGATAGCCCGACATCAGTGTTTGCACCTCGAGATACTGGTCCTGCGCAAGGGGACTCCAACGGGCAAACTGCGCGGGCAGACGGGCGAGCAACTCGGACACGGCGTCGCGGCCCTGCGTTCGAGCCCGCATATCGGCCGTAAACAAGCGCTTGATGGCCCTGGTGGTTTGCCAGCGGGTTTCATGAGCAAAGCCCGGCGCGTCGTAAGCCTGAATATTTCGCCCGAAGAACTGACGCGCCATCGCCTGCTGTTGCACCGGCGAGCGGGTGAGATAGGGGTAAAGGCGTTCCAGGAGCCGAGAGCGTCGTGTCGAAGTCGGGTGGCGCCCCCAGAAGCGGCGGACCTTGCCTTCGCGGAACAGGTCGTAGCCGGCGAACATTTCGTCAGCGCCTTCGCCGGTCAGCACGACCTTGATTCCACGCTCACGCACCAGGCGCGAGAGCAGGAAGAGTGGCGCCGGGGCAGTCCTCAGTATCGGGCGTTCGGTGTGTCGGATTACCTCCGGAAAGGTTCCGGCTATATCTCTGCGCGAAACGACCACTTCATGGTGCTCACTGCCGGTCGCCTCGGCAACTATTCGCTGGAAGCGGGTCTCGTCATATTCGGCGTCGGCAAAACGCAAGGAGAAGGTTTGGAAGCGCTCGCCCGCGAAGCGCCTCGCGAGCGCGGCCACAAGCGAACTGTCCAGCCCTCCGGAGAGGTAGCACCCGACAGGCACGTCGGCGCGCACCATTCTGAGCGCCGTCGCGGCCTCAAGAGCGCTAGACACGCGGTCCACCGCGTCATCGCTGGACCCGGTGAACTCGCCCTGCCGCGATCCGAACTTGTCGGGATAGGAAGGCTGCCAAAAAATCCGCTCACGAACGGTGCCATCCTGATAGATGCGGACATGACCCGGCTCGAGTTCGTTGATTCCGTGGAAAACTCCTTGCGGCGGAACGACCGTCCAGAGCGTGAACGTCTGATCAATGCCGGCTGGATCAAGGGCGCGAGGTATGGTTCGATCGGCCGCGAAAATGGCTTTCACTTCGCTGGCGAAATAAAGCCGGTGCGCATGCTCGCTGAAATACAGCGGGCAAATGCCGAAGCGGTCGCGCGACAATATGAGACGATTGGCCACTGAATCCCAGATCGCAATTGCCCATTGGCCGTTCATCCGCTCGAAGGCCGTTTCTCCCCACTCACGATAGGCGTGCAGCGCGACCTCCGTGTCGCTGCGGGTTCGGAAGCGGTGGCCGAGTGCCGTGAGTTTTTCACGCAATTCGACGTAGTTGAATATCTCGCCGTTGAACACGATCCACGTCGTATCGCCTGTATCCGCCATCGGCTGCTGGCCACTGGAAAGATCGACGATGGACAGGCGCACATGCGCCAGCCCCGCGCGTCTGTCCCGGTAGAGACCGCGCCCGTCGGGACCGCGATGCGCCAGCGCGCCCATCATCTGCATCAGCGCCTGCCGCGAAGGAGAAGCCGCTGTGGCATTCAGCGCCACGATTCCAGCGATGCCGCACATGCTCGGTCAATCTCCGCCTTCCGCGGACAGCAAAGGCCGCGCGTGAAGATAGTGGGCCGCCCTTCGTTTCGCTTCGATGTCCTTGAACACTTTCTGAAGCTGGGGCTCGGTGAGGCCAGCAACCGCCGCGAGCTCATTGCTGGCGACCCCGTGGTTCAGGCCGTAGAGGCATAGATCCATCAGGTGATAGGGCAGCGCGAAATAGAATTCTTCCTGGCTTTGGGTCATGGAAAAGGTGTCGGTGGTCGGTGGCCGCTGCCGGATTTCATCATCCACCTCGAGATATTCCGCGAGTTGATAAACCTGGGTTTTGTAAAGGTGAACGATCGGCATCACGTCGGCGGCTCCGTCGCCCTGCTTGACGAAAAAGCCCTGGTCGTACTCGAGGCGATTTGGAGTGCCGACAACCGCGTATTTGAGGCGGTCGGCGTGATAGTATTCCGTCATCTTGCGCAGGCGCTGCTTGCAGTTTGTCGCAGCAACGATCTGCAGATAGGCAGCTGGCGGCAGACGCACGGTATCTACTTTACCCTGCGGATCCTGGACCGTGAGGCGGGTTATATTGAGCCCGCTGCTCTCCAGAACCGACGCGATCACCAGCTTGCATTTCCACCCTTCCCCATAGTCGGGAACGACGGTCTGGATCGCATCGATCTGCCGGCGGTAGGCCCCAATGGCCTCCAGTGCCGGTGCTATGTCCTCAAGGACGCTTTCAATGCCAAGCTGTGCCGCGACGCGGCGGCCAAGTCTCAGGGAGTCGCCGGAAGAATCCCGCTCCGGCATGAACAGTCCCAGGACCTTGTCTTTCCCGAACGCGCGCATGCACAAGGTCGCGACGACGGAGCTGTCGATACCGCCGGAAAGACCGACAACCACGCCGCGACGATGCAGGGTGCCGAGAACCTGAGTGCGCAAGGTGTCAACGATGCGATCGACCTCCGCGCGGGCATCGAGCGTCAGCATGTCCTTGCTGAATTCCGGAATTATGTCGATGACAAGTCCTCCCTTTTGCGAGATTCGGCGGGGGAATAGGTCCGCACGATGGCCGTCTCGATAAGCGGACGGTTGGTGGCAAGGTTTGGTTCGACGACAAGGTCGATGTGGCTGCCCGTGATCGAAATGACGTCCAGGTGTGCCAAGACGCTGTCCCAGCCCAAGGCCCGCGGCATTCCCTCCCTGCGACATCGGAACAAGGTACCGGAGAGGGGCAGAGCCGGTTTCGGTGCCTCAAGCCACTGGAAGAATGACTTCGCCCTTAAAACCTCCTGCAGTTCCAGTTTGGTCCTGAAGATAGTCGGGTTGAACTCTCCATTGGCAAATCTGTCCAGAATCCTGGCCAGACGCGCTTCGCCGCCCACGGCGACGGTGATCTTCGCAAGGGCTCTGCAAGCCATCCGGTGCGCGGATATGCGGTTGGTGCGAATACGATAGAACGTACGGGTAACTGTCTCCCAATGGTTGCTCGGCTCGTCCAGAAGGCTCGTGTCGAGGATGCCCAGGAACCGCACCGTTCGCCCGGCCTTCATGAGCCGTGCGGCAACCTCGAATGCAACCGCGCCACCCAGAGAATGGCCGAGAAGTCGCACGGGGCCCGCAGGTTGGATGCGGCTTATCTGCTCGAGTGCGGCGCCAGCCATGGCGCTGAGGGTGTTGTGTCCGTCCAGTATCGCCGCAAGGCTCGGATATCGGATGGGGTTTACACGGGCGACTTTCCCCATGGCGGCTGCGAACGCAGCCAGGCTCGGACCATAGCCAACGGACCCTGGAAACAGGAAAAGAATCGGGGGGTGGTGCTTCTTTTCGCGCCCTTCGCCTAACCGTGCAGAGACGACCGCCTCAACCATCTCGTCCAAGCTCATGCCGACGGTGAATGCCTCGAGGCCCAGCTCTTGCCCGATGGCGTTTTCGATCGCCATGACGCAGTGCAGCAGCTGCAGCGAATCTCCTCCAGCATCATCCCAGTTTCCCGTGGCAGTGCCTGTGTTGAGAACCTGCGTCCACGCGTGCTGCACTATTTGACGCGTGTCCTTTGCTCCTCCGGCGGGCGGAGCATCGAGAGTGGACGACCGGGCGGCTCGCGCCCTCCTTCCGTGCGAACGATCTATCTCGGCCAGTGTTGCCAAATCGACCTTACCTCCCGACAGGCGTGGGATTGCGTCAACGGTGTGCAATCGCAAGGGACGCAATGGTGCCGGCAAGGTCATTCTGAGGAGCTTGCGAAGGTCGTCTGCAAAAGCGCCGCCTGCGAAGCGCTGGGGAACCGCGAAGGCGATGAGCTCCTGCGCGGCAGTTACCATCACCACGGCATCCGCCACCGAAGGCGCGCAGCGCAAGACCCGTTCGAGTTCGGCGGGCTCGATGCGTCGACCATTGATCTTGATCTGGCGCCCTTTGCGGCCGACGATCCTCAAGATGCCATCATCGTCGAGCCGAACGAGGTCCCCGGTCGAAAAAAGCCGAGCCTCGGGATCGTCGGGGTCCGGCTGCGCGGGAACGACCACACCGTTCTCCCAATGACCAAGCAGGACATAGCGGCTTTTGATAAGAAGCTCTCCACTTTCGCCTGGCCCTACATTGCGCTCCGCTTCGTCGACGATAGCGAATGTCATACCAGGGAGCAGCCTGCCGACGGGAACCGACGCGTCTTGCTCGGGCCAGTCAGGCGGCAAGAACCATTGCGAACCGATGGTTTCAGTCGATGAGTAGCCGATCTGGATCAGACACTGGTCCGAAACGGCTTTGCGCAGCAAAGCGATGTCCGTCCATGACACTTTCTCCCCACCGATCCGCGCCACTCTGAGCGGCCAGGAAGCGTCGGCGGGCGCCTCAGCCAGGAGGGCTCGAAGCAGTGCCGGCACAAGATAGGCGATCGTCACACCTTCGGACTGCAATCGAGCGCGCGTAGCGCGCAGGCCGACAGCCTCCACCTCGAGAAGATGCAACGTGGCGCCCGTCAGCAGCGCCGCAAAGATCTCCCGGCAACCGGCGATCGTGGCTGGCCCGGTCAGCGGCAGGAAAACGTCATCCGCGCTGATATGGCACGCATCGACATATTGCCGGACCCGCCATAGCAGGCTGCGTTGGCTGTTGACGATTCCCTTGGGGCGCCCGGTGCTGCCCGAAGTGTAAAGCACCAATGCGGGCGCATCGACCGAAACCATAGGGGGCTTATGCTGCTGTTCTGGGTGTTGATCGTTGGACGCCACGGCGGCCGCAATTTCGATCCAGACGATCTCTTGGGCCAATTCGACCGGGCGAACATTTTCGGCGCCTATAATCGCGCCGAGCCCCGCGGCACTGACTATATCGAAAATGCGAGAGGCGGGATCTCTTGTGTTGAGCGGGACCGAAGGCCGTCCCGCCGCCATGGTCGCCAACATCGCCACAGGATACCAAGCGGAGTTTGCTTGCAGGATGCCGATGGCCTGCCCTTCGGGGACGACGGCAGCGATATGAGTTGCCAGCGTCTCGACCGCCCGGAAAAGCTCAGAAAAAGTCAGGCGGTTCGCGCCGTCGCTGATTGCGAGCTTGTCAGGATACCGCCTGGCGACATCTCCAAGGTGGTCGAAGATTGGAGTGTCCGCAAATTTGGCACCCATCTGTCGGTAACGGCGCCAGACTGGCCCCCCTTGGTCAAGATCATATTCGGGAACGACTGACCACTTTCGGGTGGGTCGCAGATCCACCTGTAGGTTTTGATTTGCCACTTCCGAATGCAAACACACTGAGGACATTCAGGGCCCCGCCAAGCTGACGGTCGAACATCGCTCGCCGCGGAGATCTTTTCATCAATCATTCGGATGATGCCTCGATCTTGCCTAGCCAGCGCTTCCCGAGCGTCCTTCAGAAGTTTTGCCATCTGTGTCCAGCACCGGTCGTTTTTCCTTGCAAGCTCCGTCGAGCGCAAGACGGCTTGCCCAGGCGAACGGAGCGATCGGCATCTCCGCTAGAATCCGGGCTCGGTGCCCAGATTCACTGACTGGAACAATCATTCAAATGAACGTTGGTGTGATCTGAAATCCGGCTAAGCTTGATCCGTAGGGGAATGACTGCTCGTTCGGAGACGCTTGAGCATATGATCATCGAGTTGTTTGGGCCGCCTGGCGCGGGTAAAACCACGCTGCTTCGCGGCCTCTGCCAAGGGCTGGCGAGACACGGCATCAATGTGAAGACAGTAAATGGGTATCGCCTGATTGAACCTGGATCGGCTCAGGATGACGCTCCGGAAATCCGCCATGGCATAGGAAGAATTGGCAAAAAGATTGCCACATCCGGTCCTATCTTGCTGTCGACCTTGCCAAAGGACAGTGTCGCGGCCCGGCTTCTGGCATCGATCCCTCTTCGAAGCCGCGTGTGGTCATGGCGAATGAAGGTCGACATCGCCCAACTGTGCCAGTCCTGGCGCCAAGCGCGGGAGTCGCCCGGTTGCTTCATCTTCGAAGAGGGCATGATTCAGGCTTTGTGTGCGCTGGGTGTGCTGGCTAGAACTCCAAGCCTCGACGCGGTCCGCGAGTGCCTGGCGTTCCTGCCGCGGCCGGATCTCGTTGTGCAACTCGACGCGCCCCAGGAAACGTTACGCCGCCGTCTTGTGGATAGGCATGCGCAGCAACCGCTCCTCGAGGTTATGCTGTTCGAACTTGGCGTGGACAAAGGATTAAGGCAGGCCGAAATCTCAAGAGAGGTCGGCGAGTGCCTGCGCCAGGACCGATGGCCGTTGATACAAGTCAATGGTGCTGAACCTCACGACGTGGACGGGGTCGTCGCGCGCGTTCTGGGAGAGCATGTTGGTCATGCTGCCTAGGCTGGCCCATGACCTATGATCCATGACACATTTATGCATTTGGCGCCAAGCCGGGCAGCATCTGCCGCCAAGCGCGCAATCATGTCGAATCGTGCTGATCGAGCACTTCGAGCATGGTCGTCAACATGCTTCCGACTTCCTCAGAGATTTCCTCGGGGCGGATTCCCGCTCTGATGGCATCCGCCGTTGCTTGGTCCGCAAGTTTCGCCGCAAGAGCCGGATCGGCCTTGGTGTAGAGTGGGATCTTATCCTCTACCCATTTCTGCAGGAATTCGATGCCGCGCGCGCTCATACCAAGTACAAGCTCGGCGGGGCTTCTTGGTTCCGTCAGCCATATTCAAGAACGTCAGACCATCTTGCTCAGGCTGACGTTCCCACGGTCACGTCACGATGAACGAGGACGCCGTCAGAGCCAGGTGTGGCGATAGAGTGGCAAATTGGATCTGATGTGCGCCGCCCGAGCCGTCGCTGTCAAAGGAAAGCGCGCCGGTCGAGCTGTTATAGACGATGTGATCGCCGCTGTCGTGCGCGGCCCTGCCGGCGTAGAACGCCGAAGAGGGAAGGGTGCCGGTATGCAGGCCGGCAAACACAGTGTGGTCGAGTTGGATCTTGTCGTGGCCCACTTTGAAATCGGTGACCTTGTCGATATTGCCGACCTTGAGAGCCGAATCGAAGACAAAGACGTCGTTGCCGCCATGTCCGGTCAGAACGTCTCTCCCACCACCGCCGTTGATAGTGTTGCTCCCGGAATTGCCATCGATGGTTTGGGCGAATTCGTTTCCCGTGAGCTTGATAGCGGCAGTTCCCAATTTGCTGGTGGTCGCAAGATGCTCGACCTGCGAGCCGGCCGACAGCGCGTAGCTCACCGATGCCAGCACGCTGTCGTTGCCGCTGTGCCGCAGTTCCACCACTTTGTCGCCGGCGTTGTTGACATAGTAGGTGTCGTTGTAGCCGCGGCCCATCATCGTGTCCGCGCCAGCGGTGCCGCGAAGCACATCCGCGCTACCCGTGCCGTAGAAAATGTGATCGCCGGTGCTGGTCGGAGGGACACTTGTGGGCGGAGGCGCTGTGCTGGTAGGCGGCGGCGTTGGTTCGCTGGCCGAAGGACCGCTTGCGGTGCTCTGGTTGTGTTGAAGCAACAGAGCCTGCAGCGTCGGCGAGCTCTCAAGCGCCGTGTCGCCCTGTTGAGAACCCCAAGCATAGGCATAGTCGAAGGCCGGCGAAGGCGCTACCTTGGCCCAGTGGTCCAACATGGTCTTTTCCTGAGCAACGCTGGGCAGGACATAGCGACCGCCCGTGTCGGTCGTCCAGTCGCCGCCGCCGAAGGTCTGATACACGGGAACGACCTGACTGAGCGGGATGCCCGAGGCGACGGCCGCCGCCACAGTCCTGTCGATCATGTTGTAGTCAATCGTGCTTGTTCCGGTCCGTACCGGGTAGGGATCCAAGCCGTAATAGTCGATATGCGTGTTGGCAGGATTGAAGGTGTTTGAAAAGTCGGGGTTAGCGGAAGACCCCATGTTCATCATTGTTATGAAGGTCTTGGCGCCGGGCAGGTGGCTGTGGATCCAGTCTGACTCCGCCTTCAGATCAGCGGCGGTGGCATAAGTTCCCCATTTGCCGGTCGGGTCCGGCTCATCGACGAGGAAGAAGCCAAACACTTTCGGATTGCCGATGAAGGGCGTGACCTTCTGGATAAAGGAGGAGGTTGCACCATCTGCTTCATTGAGCCACACCAGGCCTTTCTGGCCGGCCGGCAAGGCGTTGAGCTGGTCCAAGGAAGATACATCAACAAGATTGAATCCGGCTTTCGCGACCTCGGAGGCCGACCCGCCCGAGGCGTAATGGAGTGTTGTCATTGACATACCCTTCGTCCGATTCGGTAGGCGCCCCACACCTGCCTAGGGAAAGGATCCATTAGCGACAAATCAAATACCGGCGTCCCTTGATAGAATCTTTGATCATGGTCCGGAAAACACAACAGCCTCGATGCTACGCTTGCGTCAGAGGTTTGTAGATGATCCAAGTATGTCGGGCGCTCAAGCCTGCAACGAAAGCATTGCAGCGAAGTCTGCCGGAGCGCTTGCGCATTTGCAGTGGCGGCAATCGGCCAATGCGCGCTTCGGTTGCGCGAGCCACCGCCCAAATGCGCGCTTCCGCAGGATTTATTCGAGCTCAGACCGCAAAGGAACCGCGTCCTCGCGAAGCCTCCCATTGCAGCCGCTCGATGCTCCTCAACGCGGTCGCCTAGCCGCGGGAAGATGCGGCTGGTGGGTCCGACCATATCCAGAGACCGGGTGAAAGCCTGCTTCCAGACGAAGCGGTCGGGAGAACTGCCGGTGCGAGTCATCACACCATCTGGGCGCGATGTTGATCCGGCGTGAGAAGGCGGGCGGAGATTGCTTTGAACGCGAGCGCGCGGACCTTCGAACACAGCCCTCTTTTTCTAAATATCCGGCCCGCCGTGTCGTACGCGAACGTGTCGTCGTTGCACGGTCAGACCGGATGATCCAACGCACTGACCGAGGCGACAGCGATTGTGGCTGCATTGCCGCATCGTTGATCAGCTTGCTTCATGCAAACAGACGAGGACAGCACGAAAGCCTCCTCCTAGCGTGGGACTGGCTGTTGTGTGTTCAGGGGCGATGAAACCGGCCATGGAAACCGCGGATAGGATCAGCTGTTTTAAGCGATTGGTATCGCATCCAGGAGCGACAGGATGAGTCCGCATCTGGTTTGCGTTGGAGGCGAGGATCATAGACTAAGAATCCCGTTTCTTTTGGCGCTTCGCGAAAGGGGTTTTCAAGTCACTGCCGTTTCGAGTGATCTCGGAGCCGCCTTTTCACCCCATGGCATTGCCCATCGCCGATTCGGGTTCGACCGCTTTGGCAGCGGCGGTGCAGAATGGGGTGCTGTCAGCGCGATCCGTGAACTGATGTCCGAACTGCGTCCGGACATCATTCAAAGTTTCGACACCAAGCCCAATCTCCTAACTCCACTGGCGGTGCGCGGGCACGTTCCCGTCGTTCGCACCATCAACGGGCTTGGTTGGACATTCTCGTCGCGGGAGCCGCGGGCCCTGGCATTGCGTCCTTTCTTTTGCGGCCTTCAGGGGGTGGCGTCTCGTTGGACAGCCATGACCGTCTTCCAGAATAGTGATGATCAGGCCTTCTTCGAGCGCTACCGGCTGGTGGCTCGCGGCAAAGGGCGACTGATCCGGAGTTCTGGCATCGACCCCGATGCATTCTCGATGGCAAGGTATCGTGGTCCTTCGGCTGCCACGATGCGCGAGGAACTTGGCCTACAATCGGCCCAGGTCATAATATTTGTCGGTCGGCTCACGCGGCAGAAGGGGATTCCAACCCTCATCGAGGCGGTTCCTCGCGTTATCCGCGAGAGGCCCAACGCGCGTTTCGTACTTGTCGGCCCGCAAGACTCCGAAGGTCCGTTTGCCGTCAGCAGAGCCGATATCGAGCGCCATGTTCCCCACGTTGTCGCATTGGGGCCAAGGCGCGACATTCCAGCCCTCCTGGGGATGGCGGATCTGTTTGCGTTTCCGACGCAATATCGCGAGGGAATTCCGCGTGTCCTGCTGGAGGCGGGATTGTCCGGATTACCGATCGTCGCCTCCAACATGCCGGGCTGCAACGATGTGGTTGAGGATGGCTGGAACGGCTATCTCGTGGCGCCGCGCGATGCGGATGGCTTGGCCTCCCGGATAGTCGATATTCTTTCCGACCCCGCCCGTGGCAAGACCATGGGGAGCCGTTCCGTCGGATTCGTGCGGGAGCGGTTCTCGTTGTCGTGGGTCATCGACCAGTATTGCGACCTGTACAAGACAATCCTGGGTGGCAGATATCGCAGCAGGCTTGTTCAAGCTGCGCAGGCGAATCCGAGGGAAGAGGCGGTGCCGAGCCCCCATCGACTGGGCGAGGCGCGGCAATGATGCGTGATGCGCTTCTGGCCTTCGGCGTCGCGATGTCCTACGCGGCGCAACTCAGCATCCCAGGGCTGCCCTTCGGCTACAGCGAACTGTGCCTCACGCTCTGGATAATGCTGTCGATGACGCGAATCCTTGCTGGCGGCCAACTGGAGGTTACGCCGGCACTGGCTAAGCTTGGGCTTTTCTGGCTGATCCTGGCGCTTGCCATGGGCGTGGGTTACATCATCGGTTTTCTGACAACCACGTTGTTCCTGGATCCGTTGTTGCACGACACGCTGGCCTATGTGCTGTTGGCGTGCGTCACCTGTCTGGCCGCTGCGGAGCCCAACGCGTCTTTCCGTTTGCGTCGTATCGCCTGGTGGATGGTTGCTGTCGCGAATGCGGGCTTCATCATTCAGGTAGGGCTTGGTTTCGGCTGGCTCCATCAGGCTGGGGTCGAACCCTGGTACTGGGACCGCTTCTGCGGGTGGTCCGACAATCCGAACCAGCTTGCGCTCTACTGCGCCCTACTCGGTCCACTGGCCTTGCATCTTGCCACAACCACCAGCAATAAATGGGGAAGATGCCTTGCCCTATGCAGCCTCATATTCACCGTTTACGTCGGAAGGCTGACAAAAAGCGATACCTACCTTTATACCACGGTCCTGGCTTGTCTGATCCTTCTCGGGCTGCGGGTCCGGGCCTGGCTGGCGAGCGACGGCAATAAGGCGAGCCTTTCAAGGCAGCTTGCCGTCCTGATGGCCGTTGGCTTCCTGCCGCTGGCCCTGTCTATAGCGCCCTATGCCCTCAGCGAGGCCTCCAGCGCCGAAGACTTCGCCAAGAGCCTGACCAAAGACAAGGGCGGGGAAGCGACTGCCCAAACCGCGGCGCTTCGCCTCTACCTCTGGAATGCAGCCTTGGAGAAGGGGGCACGATCGGGATCGCTTGGACTGGGTCCGGGCCCGCATCTAGATAGTCCGCCCGTGGTCAATCAACAGTTTTTGCCGCGGCCCTTCGAGGCGCACAGCACCATCCTGGATCTCTACACTCAGGGCGGCCTGATTTCGGTTCTAGCCCTGATGTGGATCTTCGGCTCGGCTGCGTTGTCCGCCTGGCGGGCGAAGCTGGACGCTCTCGTGGCGCTCGTGGCATCGATCGCCGTTTTCAGTGCTCCGCATTTGGTCATCCGCCATCCGATCGTGTGGTTCTGTCTGACCCTCTGCCTTGCCGCCGGGACGCCGGAAGCGATCCCCGCGATTGTTCGCCAGAGGAGATGCTAGAATGTGTGGGATCGCCGGAATTTTGTTGGCGCCCGATGCAGCCAACGCAAGTGCGCTCAGGGCCATCGGACCGATGGCGACGACGCTTCGTCATCGCGGACCTGACGGTGAGGCCTTCTGGGTGAGCCGTGAAGGGGGGGTAGCCTTCGGCCACCGGCGACTGGCCATCGTCGACCTGTCCGAAGCGGGTCGCCAGCCAATGCTCTCCGCGAGCGGTCGGTATGTCATCACCTTCAATGGCGAGATATACAATTTTCGCGATCTGCGCCGTGAACTGGAAGGGGCGGGCCATCATTTCCGCGGCGCCAGCGACACGGAGGTCATGCTGTGCGCGATCGAAAGCTGGGGCCTTGATGCAGCCCTCGCGCGCTTCGCTGGCATGTTTGCTTTCGGGCTGTGGGACCTGAAGAACCGAACGCTTCAGCTTGCCCGCGACCGAATGGGCAAGAAGCCACTCTATGTCGCCTTGACACGTGACGCGCTTGTCTTCGCCTCGGAGCTGAAGGCGATCACTTGCTTCCCAGGCTTCACCCCGGAACTCGATGTCGATGCGGCGACGACGATGGTTTCCAACGGCTGGGTGCCGGATGACCGTTGCATTTGGCAGGGCGTGTTCAAGTTGCCGCCTGGTTCAGTCCTGTCGGTCACTGCGGCGCAATTCGCCAACGCCCGCGGCACCGGTTCGCTTGCGCATCGCATTCACCCTTGGTGGTCGCTGGCCGATGTCGCCGGCAAGGGACAGCGCGATCCGATAGCCGCCAGCGACGAGGACCTCGCGACCGAGCTCGACAGCCTGCTCCGACTGGCCGTCAAGCAACGAATGGTTGCAGATGTGCCGCTGGGCGCCTTTCTGTCGGGCGGGATCGACAGCTCGACTGTCGTCGCCCTGATGCAGGCACAGTCCCGAAACCCCGTTCGGACGTTCACTATAGCGTTCGGGGAAGGTGGGTTTGATGAAGCTCCCCATGCGGCCGCGGTTGCTCGGCATCTGGGCACCGATCATACGGAACTTCATCTCTCGCCGGCTGCCGCGCTTGAGGTCATTCCGGAGCTGCCCCGGATTTGGGACGAGCCGTTTGCCGATGAATCGCAGATACCGACGCTGCTGGTGTCGCGCCTCGCGCGGCAACACGTAACCGTGGCGCTTTCAGGCGATGGCGGCGACGAGTGCTTCGCAGGCTATTCTCGACACTTCCTGGCAACCCGCCTCACAAAGCAGCATGAGCTGCCATTGTCATTTCGCCGGCTGTTGGCATCGGGGGCTGGGTTGCTGGCCCAAGCCTCTCAGAAAGATATCTTCGGCAATCTGCCGCTTTCGGCGAATATGCGGCATGGCTTGCGCGGTGACCGCTTGGCTCGCCTTGCCCGCCTGCTCGCGGCGCGAGATGAGGACGAACTCTTTCTGCAACTGACAAAATCTTCAGCCAACGACCTTGTTCATCGCAAGCCGTCGACAGCACCTACCGACACCACAAAGCTCGACGGCCTGCTCTCGCGTCTCCTATTCGCCGACATGACAGGCTATCTAC
Source organism: Mesorhizobium sp. C372A (assembly GCF_030323245.1). Classification (NCBI taxonomy): domain Bacteria; kingdom Pseudomonadati; phylum Pseudomonadota; class Alphaproteobacteria; order Hyphomicrobiales; family Phyllobacteriaceae; genus Mesorhizobium; species Mesorhizobium sp. C372A. The sequence goes on from NZ_CP100475.1 coordinate 3,240,204, forward strand.
CGGGCGACATTTTGGTGAAGCTCGATCGAGCCACCATGGCCAACAGCCTCGAGGGGCGATGCCCGATCCTGGACCATCGCGTCGTTGAATTCGCCTGGCGCTTGCCAGCCCGCGCCAAAGTCCGAAACGGGAAGGGCAAATGGTTGCTTCGCCGACTGCTTGATCGTTATGTACCACGCCGACTGGTCGACCGGCCCAAGCAAGGTTTCGACGTTCCGGTCGGGACTTGGTTGAAAGGGCCCTTGCGCGGCTGGGCAACCGATATCATTGCCACGATCGGCCGCTCCGGGGACGGGGTCATCGACCGTGAGAAGGTCGACGCATGCTGGCGCAATCATCTGCATGGAAGCCAAGATAATTTCCGCGACCTGTGGCCGGTGCTCATGTTTCAGGCGTGGCGCAACGAAGCCATGCGGCCATCGACGGTCGCCACGCACCCTTCTTACCATATCGAACTGACAGGGGATTGAGATGGAAGGTTCCATAGCCAACCGCGCCCGGCGTCCGCGCGCCAAGCAGATGGAAGTTGGGACACTTGAAACCAATCTGCGCTTGATGCGGCCGCCACGCGAGCCAACGCAATCGTCACCCTTCCACCAGCTCGTCATCATCCTGACGACGCGAAAATGGTTCTTGCTTGCCATGGCCCTTCTGGGCGGCATCCTGGCCGGACTGGCAGGCTTCACCCGCCCGGTGCTGTTCGAGGCAACGACCCAGGTCATTATCGATGCCCCGAGCAGCAGTGCTTCGGGCGGCGTGGCATCCGCCCAGGACTCGCTGGAATCGAACATCGATGATCATCTGACGATGCTCTCCTCGCAAGGCCACCTGCGTCGGGTCCTGGCAGCACTCCGCAAAGCCCAACCAGTCGACGGTAACGGAAAGACCGTCGTCAATGCCGTCCCGCCCGCGGCTGGCTCGTTCCTCATCGATCTCCTGAGCAGGGCCTGGAGACAGGATAACACGGTGGCGGAAAATCCGGACGCAGCGGACGCGCCCGAACTGAAGGCGCTACGCAACGGAATGAGGGTCGGACAAGAGCTGCGATCACGCGTCATCACCATCGGCTTCACCGATCCAAGTCCGGCGCGTGCGGCACTTGTCGCGAACACGTTTGCCCAAGTCTACATTCAAGATCTGGTACAAAAAAGCCGGGCATCGGATCAGGTTAATCTGGATTCGATAGTCGCCAGCCTTCCGCAAGTACAAAGGGATCTTGTCGAAGCGACAGATCGGCTGGAGACATACCGGCTCACGCATGGCGCCGTCGATCAGACTGCGGCCAACAACGCAGCCAGTGAGACAGCGGAACTCGGCCGGCAGATATTCCTATCGAAAGCCAGTCTTTCCGCGTCGGAAGCGCGCCTTCGCCGTATTGAGGACCTGCGCAAGGCGGGCGCCCCGGTCACGGCCATCGCTGAAGAAATCGGGTCGCCCGTGTTGACGGACCTGGTGACACGCCAGTCGGGTGCCGCCGCCGACGGCGATCTGCGCAACGCGATCGCCCGCGAAATGGAGCAAAGCGTTGCCCGAATCGCTGCCGAGGCAAATGTCTACCGGTCCCAGGCTACGGCTCTTGAAAGTCGCAAGGCGATGCTCGACGCGGCCGTGGCCGACACGGCGAGCCAACTTTCGGGGCTGCGTTCCCTTGAGCCTAGGGTAGCCATCGTGACGCAGCATTACAACGAACTCCTGAGCCGGCAGCAGGATCTGATACGTCGCATCGCCGCTCCTTCGCCAGGCGTAGCGGTCCTTTCGACCGCCTGGCCGCCGTCGACCCCCGTGACATTGTCGCCGATTTTCCTGATTCCCCCCGGCATGGTCGTCTTTGGTCTCATGGGGGCGGTCATTGTCCTGGTCCGCAACGGTTTCAACCAAACCTTGCGCAGTGAAGCCGAAGCCGAGGCCGAGCTTGGGGTCCCGTGCGTAGGACTGCTTCCCAGGGTTGCGGGACTTAATGCCAGAAAGCTGCGGCATCTGGTTCTGAGCCAGCAGAACTTGCCGTTCAGCCGCGCCGTGACTTCGCTGCTCGTCACTGCGGCGCCAACTCAGGGGAAGGGGCAGCCGCCGCATATCATTCTCGTGACGTCCAGCATCCAGGACGATGCCAAGACCGAGTTGGCATGGAGCCTGGCGCTGGCGGCAACGCGGCTGGGAGGAAGAGTGCTTTTCCTCGATCTCGATCGCAAGGATGTACGGCTCACGAACGGGTTTCGTGGTGAATTCAGCACCGACAAGGCCCGGAACTCCTTCGGCGACTATATGAATGAACGTTGCGTGCTGAAGGATGCAATTACGAGGATGCCGGAAATCGGTATCGACCTCATGGCCGCTCCAGCACCTTCCGATGATCTCCTGACGCTTCTGTCCACCGTCGACAAATGCCAGTTCACCGAGGAGCTGCGTTCGGCCTACGACGTGGTCATCATGAACGGTCCCCTGGGCCTCGGGGGGCCTGAAACCAGGCTGCTTAAGCGCTGGGCCGATTCGGTGCTTTTTGCCGTTCGCTGGGCAAGGACGAGGCGCAGCATTGCCCGTGGTGCTCTGGATGCAATAGGAGCCGGCGGATCCGCCACCGTTCCAGTAGGGAGTGTGCTCACCCGGGTGAACCTGAAGAGGCTAGCCGGCTCCAGGCTCGGAGACAACGCCGATCTTCTGTTGGAGAGGGTTTGAAGATGCGTGTGCGATCTTCAACAGAAGCTCCAGGGAGCGATCGAGCCCCTAAATCGAGCCAGCTACACGATGATCATTGAATTTTTCGGACCTCCAGGATCCGGCAAAACAACCTTCGCACATGCGCTTGCGCAGCAGCTGCGCGGGAAAGGCTATCACGCCAAGGTCGCTCTCAGCTACAAGCCAAGCACCAGGGCCGCCAAATATGATCTCGGAATCTTTCTGTTCATATCACGGATCGTATCGGCGATGTTTTCAACAGCCAGAATACTGCTTTTTTCGGCAGGGCGAGCCGATGATATTTCCAATTCCTTTGCAATAGTGAGGATGATACCGCCAAAAAACCGAATATGGCGCGCGCGAATCTGGCGATACATCCTGCACCTTTCGCGTTGCTGGAAGTCTGCGGAGCAATCGCCCGAAATTATAATTTTCGATCAAGGATATGTTCAAGCGATTGGTTCGCTTGCGATGTTTAATGGGAGCACCAACCCCAGAGCGCTGGAAAAGGCGCTCAGCCTCGCACCGGCGGCCGATCTCACCGTCAGGCTCTTGGTGCCAGCTGCGGTCGTGGAAAGTCGCCTTCGTCGGCGGATGGAGCTTGAGCCGCCGGCGGAACGGATTTTCGAGGCCGACTTGAGCGTTAACATGCGCTCATTCGCCGTTTTTGAAGCGATGCATGACCTCCTGACAACATCTGGCCGGGAAATCATCTCCGTCGAAAACACCGATGGTCCATCGACCTTTAAAAGTATTTGTCGGATTGAGAGACAAATACTTTCTGCATTGTCGCGCTTCGATAGGTCGGTCGGCGAAAAGCAAATTGAGTTGCCGGCTCATCGCGCAGATGTAACTGGTTCAGCAACCGCACCGCCGCGCAACAAGGACATGGGCTCGCGGCTGGCTTGGGCAAGCATATTCGCCTTGTTGATCTATATTGGTGGCGCTGGTTTGACCAGTCTTGCACAGTTGGCAATTGCACGCCTTATCGGACCTCACAACTACGGTATCTATTCCTACGTTCAGGCTTGGACGTCAGTGCTCGCCTATCTGGCAACGCTTGGCTTTAATGTATCATTGTTGCGTTTCCTCCCGGCCTATAGGGCCAGTGGCAGGCTTGATCTAGCCCGCGGGGTGATAAGATTTGCGCTGCAGAGATCGCTGATAGCGGCAACCTTGTTCGGGATGATCGGCGCTGCGTCCGTCCTGTTCCTTTCAGATCCATCGGAAAGAGGGCTTGAGACAAGCATCGTGCTCGGCATGATGGCTGTGCCCTTGGTTACGGCCTATGCTCTCGGAGCCACGCTTGTGCGTGCTTTCGGCGGCGTTGTCTCGGCGTTGTTGCCGGAGCGCATCATGCGAGACGGACTCCTGCTCGTGTTGGTAGCGCTCCTGGCATTGTCGGGATTTCGAACAGTGGATGCGCCCTCGGTGACGATGGCGGTGCTTGTGAGTTCCGCTTTCACAGCGGCGCTGGTGTTCATCATCGCGAGGAGGTTTGAACCACCCGGCCTGGGACACGCCAAGCCAAGTTATGCCTCGAGGGAATGGTGGCTTGCCGTCCCCCCGCTCATGCTCATCACTGGGCTCGATGTTTTCGTCAGTCGGGCAGGAGTCCTGGTTTTGGGCTGGACAAGCCATATTGCTGAAGCGGGTATTTTCGCGCTGGCCTTGAATGTCGCGATGCTCGTGGGCCTGTCCCGTATCGCCGTGGCAACCATGTTTTCGCCAACAGCAGCCGATCTCTACGTCAGAGGCGATCGCAGAGGCCTACAACAGCTGTTCGCGCGCGCAACCCTGCTTTCTGCTGGCGGTGCCATCCTGGTGGCCGTCCCAATGATGGTGATAGTCGAGCCGTTCTTGAGCTATTTCGGTGAGGGTTATAGCGCGGGAGCGCCGATCGCACGGGTTCTGATTTTGGGATATGTCTTTGTCGCGCTGTGCGGGCCCCAACAGAATCTCCTGACCATGACTGGAAATGAATGGGCTGCGGCAACGACGATGGTAGCGGGTGCTGTGGCCAATATAATTGCCTGTGCAGCCGGAGTTGCGGTGTACGGCCTGCTTGGCGCTGCGGTGGGTGTGGCACTTGCACTGAGCATCTGGAGCATTGCCATGGCCGTCTATATCCGCAAGCGACTGAAAATCATGCCAGGCTTGGTTTTTGCCTTGCTGTCGATCAGGCCGAGCGCGGTCGATGCCCGTCAATGGCATTGGTTCTTGAGGGCGAGCAAATGAGAGCACTGTTTTGGCTACGGTGATTGCCGTCGTTCGGGCAGGAAGTCACGAAGCCCGGATCGCACAAAGGCCATAGGGCTGCGCAGACGCTTCGGCGTATACCTGTTCCGGACACCCGCGTCCCCGCGGGCAGCCGATACTTTGCGGGCGGTGTCCGTCATTTGAAGGATGCATCAGTTTCGGAGGTGCACCACGGTGTGCTCACAATCTGCGGAGCATCCATGGAACAAGCCCGAATGGCGAGCGCCTCGGCGCCTGCAGTGCGCCGTCGCTCGGAGAGATCGACGCCTGTCGAGCGCAGCCAACGCGAAACCCTCACCCAAGTTCAGGTCCTGCGCGCCCTCGCGGCTAGTTCGGTCGCGCTGCGACACGCCCAGCATGATGCGGCCACCCTGGAATTACAGGCCGGCCGCACCTTTCAGAGCTGGAATCCGATACCATGGAGCGCTGGAGTCGATATTTTCTTCGTGATTTCCGGGCTTATCATGGTGCATACGTCGCGACAGCTGTTCGCAAAGCCCGGGGGCGCGCGTCTCGTCATTTCCCGCCGGATCGCGCGAATTGTCCCGCTATATTGGGCGCTCACCTCGCTCTACATTGCGGTAGCGGTGGCCGCCCCAAATCTTCTCAACCAGAGCTACGTCGATTTCAGGTTTGTAGTCGAATCCTACTTATTCGTTCCGGCCAGTCGCCCTGACGGCGTCGTTCAGCCGGTCTACGAGTTGGGTTGGACGCTCAATTATGAGATGCTGTTTTACGTGCTGTTCACGGCGACGATCGTGCTGCCCATGCGGTGGGCAGTTACGGTCCTGCTCGCGATCCTGGTTGGGATGGTGCTCTCGGGCGCTCTTGGGGCTCCTTTGCCTGAGCCCTGGGGTTTCTGGACCAATCCGATCATCCTCGAATTCGCTTTCGGCGCGATGATCGGGGTCATGTGCGCCTCAGGCCTGCGGCCTTCCGGCCCAATCAGGGCCTGTATGGCCGCAACGGGACTGGGTGCCCTGATGCTTGCGGCGGCGTTTCCCGATATCTCGGCCGGCTTTGGTCGCTCTGTCGTGTATGGCATTCCGGCGTCTCTAATTGTTTGGAGTGCTGCCTTGGCACCGCCGGGTAAACTGAGGCATGACAGCCTGGCGGCGAGGTGGGCCGCTGGCGTTGGCGATGCGTCATACGCTCTTTACCTCATGCATCCATTCGTGATCCGCGCCATGCGCATATTGTTCTGGCGTACAGGGTTGATCTTTGTGCTCGGCCCGTGGGCCTTCATCGGTTCCGCCTTGGCGATCACCCTGGGCGTGGCATTTATCATCCACCGTCTGTTCGAGAAGCCGCTCACCCGCTATGCGCGGCGCCTTTTGGGGGTCGGGCACGGCACAGGACGGCAGCTTGGGTCCCTTCCATTGCCGGCGTATCCCAAGACGGATTGAAGGCGAGCCGCGACCCTGCCACACCAAGGAAATGCCGCTGTTGTGCTCACAATGCCGTTGCCGGAAGTCCAGCTGGTCGCACCTGTCCGACAGGGCGTGCATGGAATTCCCGATACCATTCCACGAAACGTTGCACGCCGTCCTCCAGTGTTGTCGCCGGTGCGAAGCCAACGGCGCGGCGCAGGTCCCTGACATCGGCGCGGGTTTCCAGGACGTCACCTGGCGGTAAAGGTACGTTGACGCGAACGGCCCGGCGACCAAGCGCCGTCTCGATGAGCGCTATCAGATGGTTGATTTCTTCCGGCCGATCATTGCCGATATTGTACAGCCGATACGGCGCCGAGCTGGTGGCAGGATCGGCAGCGCGACCGTCCCAACCGGGATCCTGACACGGTGGTTTGGCGAGCACGCGAACAACCCCCTCTACGATGTCGTCGATATAGGTGAAATCCCGCCATACGCGCCCGGCATTGGCGATTTCGATCGTTCGGCCCTCGGCGATGGCATGGGTGAAAGTATAGACAGCCATGTCGGGCCTGCCCCAGGGACCATAGACGGTGAAGAAGCGCAGTCCGGTTACGGGCAAGCCGAACAGATGGCTGTAGGAATGCGCCATGCACTCGTTGGCGGCCTTGGTGGCGGCGTAGAAGCTCACCGGATGATTGGCACCATGATGCTCGGAAAAGGGTATGCGTCGATTGGCACCATATACGGAGCTCGACGAGGCATAAACGAGATGGCTGACGCCGGCGTGTCGGCAGCCCTCCAGAACGTTGAGAAACGCGACTATGTTTGACTCCACATAGGCATGCGGGTCCACGAGCGAATGACGTACCCCGGCCTGGGCGGCCAGATGCACGAAGTGCGATGGCTGGAATTCGCAGAACAGCGCTTTCACCAGCGACCGGTCCGCTAGGTCGAAGCGCATCGGCGTGAACCTCGGCTCGGCGCAGAGCCGTGTAAATCGCGCCTCCTTCAGCTTCAGGTCGTAGTAAGGCGTGAAGTTGTCGACGCCGATGACCTCGGCGCCGAGCCGCAAAAGGCGTGACGCAACATGAAATCCGATGAACCCAGCGGCGCCCGTGACGATGATCGGCCCCGTGTGCGTAAGGTTCGACGCAGCACCATCCTGCAGCGCGTGAACGATATCCGCCAGCTTGTTGACCTTCGAATCTGCCTCGGCCATGGCAAGTCACTCCCGTTTCCAGGTTCCGCGTTCCGCGCTATCTCGGCAGCGCCTGAACGATCGGAAATGGCGCCGCCGGCCTTGTGATCTACGCGACAGCGCGCTCAATGCGGGCCGCCGCTGTCTGAATCAAAGCGGATGCAGACAGCAGTCGATTTCTCATGGCAAAACCGAAATGCGCCCCAAAAGAGCCACTAGTTCCGCCTGACGCCTCGTGTCGGTCTTGGCGAACAGCGAGGCGAGCTGAGAGCGGATAGTCGTGCGACTGAGATGCCAGCTGCGGGCGATCTCCAGGGGCGCGTCGCCATGGGCCAGGCGTAGCGCCAACTGCGTTTCCGCGCTGGTCAAACCGAACATCCTTTGCAACGTGCGAGGGTTGGCCGCCGATTTGTTATCCCGGTCCAGCAATGCGACGACGGTTGTCCCGTCCGGTGTAACGACCCCCGTCTCGTTCATGGTCACCGGCCTGTCGCCTCTGCTGTGGATCACTACCCATGAGAGTGAGCCCGGCTGGAGGTGGACCGGAACATTCGCGACCAGCCGCCTCAACCCGGCAGCAAGCTCGACGGCTGTATCAGTTGCTTCGCCCTGGCGTGCGAGGGTGTCCCGAGCGGCAGCGTTCCATTCTATTACTTTCTTGTCTCGGTCCAGGACGAGATAGCCGCAACCCATACGATCAAGCATGCCGGTGATGGATTCCAGGCTGCGTCGTCGAGATCCGCCGACCCTTGCGTCCGGTCGGTCCACAAGGCTTATCGGCCTTTCGTGGCGGGTATCGTTCAATACAATGTATTGCCTGCCTGCAAGCGCATCGTTTCGCGTTTCAATCAGTGTCATCGCTTCCACCCAACCCATTGCTACTGACGCAAATCAAATCTGATGAAGTTGCTGCTTCAACTTGAATTTCCACATACTGCGAGAAATCTGCGAATGGTTTTTCCGCAGCGTCTCTTGGATATATCTTTCTGAAGAGCGCTCCTGACACCATGATTTTATTCGCCGGCAAAGTCATGGCAATCGGGCATTGGGATTAGGTGCCACCCCTTCGGCCTAGTCTCGACGGACTAGACCGAAAGTTGTAGTCTTTGCGCATGGGTTCGGACCTGCGCTGGCTCAAATCGAATGTGTCGAGCACTACGTGGGCTCATCTAGCTTCGCTTTTGGTGTTTGCAGCATCGATAGCATTCGAGGCGATAAGTACGGTATATGGCGGCCAGCCGTTGCCGCTTGTTGCGTTTATCCCCATAACCGTTGTCATCGTGTATCTTGAGGGCCGTTTTGTTGCCATCGCAGCAACGCTTCTGATGGCGGTCGCCGGCTTGTGGATGCGACACCTGTTGGACGGTCACCTCACTGGTCGAGACTGGACCGGGGCCGTCTTCCTTCTGGGTTCGGGTAGCCTGATCGCAACCGTGTTCCACCGCCTGCGACAAGATCTGCACGGCGCGCTCAGGGTGGCAGAAGCGAGGCTCGCTGCCATCGATGCTGCCGCCTTGGGCTTTGCTAATACCAATCGCCATGGCGAACTGCTGCAGTCGAACAGACGGCTTTTGGAGATGACTGGCTACGCGCACAAGGAACTTGCCCAACTGGAGCTGGAGGAACTCATTTTCCCCGACGATCGAGGTACTGTGCGGAAACTTTTGCAAGATTTGGGCAATGGGACCGCGTCGGCGACGGATATCCGCGTTTTGCGCAAGGATGGCACGGCATTTTGGGCTCACCTGGCCCTGTCTTCGTCGCGGCCGGACGAGGCGCCAAATGAGAGCGTATTCGTGGTGGTTGACGATATTTCCGAGCGACAAGCGGCACGCGAGGCCCTTCGGGCTCAGAAGGAATGGCTCGATCTCGCCGTATCTGCCGGGCGCCTGGGCACATGGCAAATAGACATTGAGGATGGGACAGTCGCCGGCTCCGGCAAGTTCTGGGACATCCTTGGTCTGCCTCCGGCCCCAGTCCGCCGCTTGGAAGAACTCTCGGCCGTAATCCATCCCGTCGACTGGCCGAAGTTGTCCGCCTCGGCAAAGCCTTCATCGGCATCGAACTATGACGTCGAGATTCGCGTCCGGCAAGTGGATGGTCACACACGCTGGATTGCATTGCGTGGACGGCAGGAAGAGCACGGCGACCGCAAAATGCGCATCGGGGTGGCGGCGGATCTGACCGAACGTCGACAAACAACTTTGCTTCGCGCCGCCGTAAAGAGACGCGAGCGCATAATGCGCGAAGAGCGCCATCGGTTCAGCAATGTGTTTCCAGTGATTAGAGCTCTGGTCAACATGATCGATACTCCCGACAATGATGTTGCCAAATACAAGGAGATGTTGATCGATTGGATTCGAACACTGGAGGCGACCCATCGCATCCTTTCTCGTCATGCCAACCTGTCAGGGATGCTCCATGAACTCGTGGACCGGGAATTGCAGCCCTTCAAGGAGACACGCGACATTACGATCAGTGGACCTTCCCTCACTGTGCCAAGCGGCGCCGCCGAGGGCTTGGCGATGATCCTTCACGAGTTGACGACAAACTCGGTGAAACATGGTGCGCTGGGTGACCCGAATGGCAAGGTCGAAGTTAAGTGGCGATTTGCATCCGAGGACGAAGGCGACGACCTCGTGTTCGATTGGGTGGAATCGGGCCGACGGAAGAGTTCAAAAGTCGTACGCCGCGGGTTCGGGTCACTGATAATCGGTGTGGACAGCACGCCGCTTGTCGGGCATTCCCCGAATATGGAAATAACCGAAGATGGCCTTCGATATTCGCTGCGTGTATCGCGCAAAGAAATTGAGGAATTTGGACTGCAATAGAGCCCCTCCAAGTCGAAGCCGAATTGGCCAATTAACCGATGGTGTGGGCCCTTTGCTGCGATTTCCTGCAAGCAAACTCGGGCCGGTTCGAGGGGCATACGTCAACTCGCCTGTCTCGTCAGCCAGCTTTGGAGCAACACAGCTGCTTCGGTACGGTTTCTAACCCCAAGCTCACGCAGCACGGCTGCGGCATGGATTTTCGTTGTCGCCTCGGCAATGTCCAGATTGCGGGCAATCTCCTTATTCGAGTACCCCTCTGCCATCAGCTTGAGGACGTCCTTCTGTCTAGACGTCAGCCTAGCGACGTCGCCCGAGCCCTCGTGCCGGCGGCTGGCATTTTGAACCGGAGGTGGGGGGGCATGCGATCTCTGGTCGGCAGACGTTCGAGATAGGAGAGATGGCACATAGATCCGGCCAGCGAGGATTTCGTTTACAGCCAGCACGACTTCTTCGTCGCTCTGCGATTTGACGATATACCCGTGAAGTCCGATCGAAAGCGCGGTCAGTATCTCCGAGCGGGAATCATCCCCGGAAACGATCGCAAAGCGAGTGTCAGGATAGGCAGCCATAAAGTCGCTGAGCACTTCCTGATGGAACAGCCCAGGCATGTTCAGATCGAGGATCGCAAGATCGATGGACGCCTGCTCCTCTAAAAGATTGACCGCGGCATCGAAACACGAAGCTTCGAATATTTCGGCGCTTGGAATTCCAGCCATGAGTGCCAGCCGGAGACCACGCCGATATAAGCCGTGATCGTCGGCAATGACGATCCGAGCCATGCAACTACCCCAACGCGTTACTCGGTTCCCGACGAGAAAACCCGCTGGAACCTCCCATTCGCCTATGATCGACAATCCGTGGTGGTCCTAAAATGGCGGCCATCCACTGGTCAACGCATCACAGTGATGTCCGCAGCGTCCCATCCACGCACATCCAGAACGTCTAATATAATACTAAATTGCGAAGCTCATCCATAGATTTTTAACCCTGGCGTGCGGTGCCTGTCCGCAAAACGATGCCGGTTTCCCATCTCTGGGTCCAAGCCAGCTGTTCAGGACCATCGTAATCATGTGGCATCTGTTATGTCGCCACCCGCTGTCGCCGGACCTGTAGGCCGGTCCGGCCCTGGCGGATCGCAGCTTTCTTGAAAGCAACTGCTTTCGTTTTATCGGCGTCATGATCAGTGCCCAATCGCGCTTCTGTAGGCTGTTGATCTCGTGGCCATCTAATACCTTGAACGTTTTGAATCCCTACCATTCGAATGCACGACGACAGCCGCCCCGGCTGTCACATACCTTTTCGCATATGATGTTCGGATTGCCGCCGAGGTTTGGCCGGATTTGAGGGGGTGCCCTGGCCGGACAATGGAACACCGATCCCGAACAAAGCCAACTGCAGATCAGGAGGATCGAATGAAAGCGGTGATTCAATGTGGTGGGATGGGTACGCGCCTTCGACCGTTTACATCGGTCCTGCCGAAACCATTAATGCCGATAGGGGCCCGGCCTGTTCTTGAGTTGCTTTTGAAGTGGCTGCGGCGCAACGGCATTGAAGAGGTATATATTACGACAGGGTATCTAGGACATTTGATCCGTAGCGTCTGCGGCGACGGATCGCAATGGAACTTGAAGATCAAATATACCCAGGAAATGGAGCCACTCGGCACCGTCGGACCTCTCTCTCTGATTAGGGATGAACTGAACGAAACATTTGTCGTTCTGAACGGCGATGTCCTCACAGATCTAAGCCTGAGCCGGTTTGTAGCCGCGCACCGCTTGCATAGGGATCCCGTTACGATTGCCACGGCGTGCCGTCATATCAAGATGGACTTCGGGGTCATCGACGAGATCGACAATACCGTCCAGCTCTTCCGGGAAAAGCCGACGCTTTCCCATCTCGTCAGCATGGGGATTTACTGCATGAACCCAGATGTCCTGCGGTTCATTCCGTCCGGGATCCCATTTGGGTTCGATGACCTGATGCTGCAGATGATGCAGGGCGGCACGACCGTGCATGTTTACAAGCATGACGGTCTTTGGCTCGACATCGGTCGTGTCGATGACTTCCAGAATGCACAGGCAATTGCCTGGGAAGATCAGTCGTCCTCAATCGAGGTCGCGGCTGCCGCTGCAGCCGCATGAAAGTCTGATGCAGAGGTCTAGCCACTAACAAGGCTTTCAGGAGGTCAAAATGCTCTTGGTGAGCGCCCCGATCCTAGGCGTGCCAGAGAAGGCAGCCCTGTCGCAGGTGATTGATAGCGGCTGGCTTACGATGGGGGACAGGGTACGAGAGTTCGAACAGGCCTTTGCCGGCATGCATGGCGCGCGAGATTGCGTTGCGGTTGGTTCCTGCACCGCAGCGCTCCATCTTCTCCTCCATGCTTTGGGCATCGGCCCTGGCGACGAAGTACTGGTTCCTTCGCTGACGTTCGTGGCGACGGCGAATGCGGTGCTGTATGTAGGGGCGACGCCGGTCTTCGTCGATATCGAGTCCGTCGACGTGCCGTTGATCTCGGTTGCGGAAGCCGAAGCGCGGTGCACGACGCGCACGAAAGCGGTCATTCTCGTTCACTTCGCCGGGTATCTCCCCGATCGGGAACAATGGCAGCGGTTCGCCCGGCTTCGCGGGCTGCATATCATCGAGGACGCTGCGCACGCGCCCGGGCTTAGGGAAGTCGGGACATTCGGCGCCGCGGCCGCGTTCAGCTTCTATGGCAACAAGAACATGACAACGGCCGAAGGGGGCGCCGTGATCGCACGTGACCCCGATCTGCTCGACAGGGTTCGCCTGGCCCGCGGGCACGGAATGACCACGGGGACGCATCAGCGGCTGAACAGTCGTACGCCGCAATATGATGTCACGATGCTCGGGTTCAACTACCGAATGGACGAGATGCGAGCGGCAATAGGGCTGGTTCAGTTGCAGAACCTGCAAGAGTGGAACGAAATCAGGCGTATCATAGCTGTCTTGTACCGACGCCTGATCGCGGACCGTTGCCCAGCCATTGTCATTCCATTTAGCGAACCCCGGACGTCGGCTTACCACATCATGCCGATCGTCCTGCCGCGCTACGCGAGCCGGCAGGATGTCATCGACGAGCTGCGGACACAGGGCATACAGACCACCATCCACTACCCGCCGGTGCACCAAATGACGTTCTACCGCGAGCGCTTTCCCGGCGTGAGTTTGCCCCGAACAGAGGATTTCGCTCAGCGAGAGCTCACAATTCCGCTGCACCCCCAGATCACTTCCGCCGCCGCCGAATCAGTCGTGGCTGCCCTGGCAGCCGCGCTCAAAACAGGCGCGCTCAAAGCAGGCGCCCAAAGAGGAACTGCTGCATGAATGCGTTAGACCCTGCCTTTCACCGGATGTTCGTTCCAAATCCTGATCACGGCTTTGCGAGACGCGCAATCGATCTTGCGGTGGCGGGCATCGCTACCGTCGCATTGGCGCCATTGATGCTGCTGATCGCCGGAGCGCTTCTGCTCGAGGGCGGTGGCTCGATCTTGTTCGCTCAGACCCGCATCGGGGCCGGCGGCCGAACCTTCCGCATGTACAAATTTCGCAAATTCGGTGTGAACTGCGGCTCTCAAGGCCTTGCGCTGACGGTCGTGGGCGATACACGCATGACCACCGTTGGCCGCTTTCTCGCAGCGACGAAGCTGGACGAACTACCGCAGCTGTGGAATGTCCTCAAAGGCGAAATGGCGATCGTCGGCCCACGGCCCGAGAGCCTGGCTTTCGCCGATTGTTTCCGGGGCGAGCTTAGGGCCGTGCTGCAATACAAGCCAGGCCTGCTGGGACCAGCCCAGGTCGTTTTTCGGCACGAAGCGCATTACTTCCCCCAATCCGTAGATCCGATCGTGTTCTACCGGGAGGTCATGTTCCCCGCCAAGGCAACACTGGACCTCTCATATTATCCGCGACGCACCATCGTCTCCGACCTCGCGTGGATGGTGCGGGGAGTGCTGGCAGTGGTCGGTTGGGTTCCGGTACCGCCGATCGACGTTTGAATATCCAAGGGAAGCGTTCCAAACAGCCAAGGGAATGCGCAGTGATGAGCTACAATGGAAAGAAAGTCCTGGTGACCGGCGCGGACGGATTCATCGGTTCGCATGTCACGGAGGCGCTTGTTCGCAACGGGGCAGATGTCACAGCCCTTGCCCTTTACAATTCCTTCGACAGCCATGGATGGCTAGACGATCTGCCGGACACCATCCGCAGCCAGTTGAGGCTCGTCCGTGGTGACGTCCGCGACAGTGCGTTCCTTAACCGGATCATGCGCGGCCAAGTCGCGGTTTTTCATCTGGCGGCGCTTATTGCGATTCCATATTCCTACGCCGCTGCCCAGTCCTATGTGGAAACCAACATCCTAGGCACGGTGAACGTCCTCGAAGCGGCGCGCCTATGGGAGACGGAGCGGGTGATCCATACCTCCACGAGCGAGGTCTACGGAACTGCCCAAACCATGCCGATCGGCGAAACACACCCCCTGCAGGGACAGTCACCATATTCGGCATCCAAAATCGGCGCCGACATGATGGCGGAGTCTTACGCCAGGTCGTTCGATGTCCCTGTGGTGATCTTGCGACCCTTCAACACGTACGGCCCGCGCCAGAGTGAACGCGCCATCGTGCCGACCATTATCCGGCAGGTCCTCGACCCGAAATGTCCTGCAATCATGGTAGGGGATACCAGCCCGATCCGCGACCTGACCTATGTCGAAGACACCGCGACAGCGTTCCTGACCGCAGGTCTCGCCCAGCTCGAGTTCGGCCACGCCTACAACGCTGGCAGCCAACGCGCTGCGACCGTCTCGGACGTATTGGCCATTGTTCTTGAGCTGACCGATTGCAAAAAGCCGGTCCGTCGTGATGAAAGCCGCCTGAGGCCGCAAAATTCCGAAGTTCGCGCCTTGCTCGCCGATTCCTCGCGCTTTGAACGTGAGACTGGATGGCGGACACAGACCAGCCTGCGCGATGGGCTGGAGCGAACAATCACGTGGTGGCGCGAGCGCCTTAGTGAAGGCCGGGTACGGCGCGAAGTGGGTTACATGACATGACCCTGGGCGGCCGTCATGCGTTGGCGCTGTTGCTGGCTGCCGGTGCCATATCTCCCAACATCTACGTTGCCGGCGGCCGTCAAAGCAAGGCAGCGGAGGCGGCGGCCACAGCGGTTGTGGACAACCTGCCGGGCTATGTGCACGAAACAAGGGATCCTTGGTCTGGCATGGTTTTCGCACGGATCACCAGACCGGGCGTTCTCGGCCGGGCAGGTGTATGCGGGAAGAAGTACTGCACCCACCGTTACTCAAGCGCACAGGCTTGGAATGCCGACCAGAGCCTGCTCCTGATCGCCAATGGTTGCGGTGGCCTGTGCTTTCTCGACGGACAAACCTACTTGCCTTTGTTCCACCGCAACCGCGCTACCGAATGCGAATGGCATCCCACTGATCCCGAGTTGATGATCTGCGTCGGGGGCCGGCAGATTGCGACATGGGCGCCACGTACCGATCATGAGGACGTCGTGTTTGCCTCCGCAGCGTACTCCAACCTCAAATTTGGACCCAACAAAGGCAATCCGAGCCGCGACGGCAGCCGGATTGCGGTGCGTGCGACGAACAATGACGGCAGAGCGGTGGTCTTTGGCTACGATCTAAAGCTACGGCAGAAATTCCCCGATATCGATCTTGCCGAATTCCCGGGAACAACCGGCTCCTGCTCGATCTCACCACTCGGAATCAACATATTGTGTTCCCAGCAATTACCGGACGGAATCGAAGCGAGTTTCGTCTTCTCCATAGACGGCATATTGCGCCAGAAGTGGATGGAGCACCATCGACCAGGCCATGGCGACATGACGGTCGATTCCGACGGAAGCGAAATCTATGTCGGGATCAGCAAATCGGATCCTGACAAATATCAGGTGATCAAGCGCCGCTTGGCTGATGGCAAGGCTACCTCGCTGATGAAATATGGCGAGGCCATGCATGCGTCACTCAGGTCGCTCGGCAGGCCCGGCTGGGTGTTTCTGAGTTATGGCGGCGCGCCAGCCGAACTATCGCAGCACCCGGATTGGGCGCCTTACGCTCAGCAAGTCATTGCGCTGTGTCTAGACGGCAGTGGAGAGGTCCGCCGTGTCGCAGACACGCACAACGCGCCCTTCGACTACTGGAGCGAGACGCATGCCTCTCCGTCTCCAGACGGCACCCAGGTGGTCTGGTCCAGCAACTGGGGCGTGCCCGGTGGCCCGGTATACGATTTCGTTACTCGTGTTGAATGGCCTTTGAAGCCGGTGTTCGACCGGAAGGAGATTGTCGCAAATGACCTTCAGTAGACGATACGTTCTTGGCGCAGTCGTGATGATGTCGCTAACCTCGATGGCTTGCGCAGGCGAGGTCGAGCCCTATCAACTCTCACCTGGCGATACGGTCGAGATAGGAATAGCGCCGATCCCTGATCGGACGCAGCGCGCCGTAGTCCAGATGGATGGCAATATCGCCCTTCCGGAGGCGGGGATGATCATGGTCGCAGGCCTGACGGCGTCTCAATTGCAAAGGCGAATGCAAGAGCTCTTGCCAAGCAAGATTTTTCACGTGCGTCTGACTGACGGGCGGGAGCAGACAGTTACTGTCGAGCCCGACGATGTCACAGCAATCATAGCGGACTATCGCCCGATCTATGTAACGGGCGATGTGCTCACCCCAGGACAACAGGCCTACCGTCCGCTCATGACTGTACGGCAGGCGCTGGCCGTTTCCGGCGGCTTCAGTCTTTTGCGATCACGGGCAGGCCAGGCCGGGCCTGATCCGGTTGATCTCAAGCGCGATTACGAAATGCTCTGGGGAGATTACACGAAAGAATACCTTCACGCCGCCCGCATTCGCGCCGAGCTTCAGGGCCAGGCGGATTTCGACAAGAAGACACCACAGGGATCACCTCTTTCGCCGAGCGTTGTAGCCGCGATGGCACAGGCTGAAGCAGAGGCGCTGAAGGTTGCGCTGAGTGATTTCCGGCAGGAACAGGATTTTCTGGAGAAGGGCCGGACGGACGCTGCCGAGCAAATTGACGTTTTGCAGAAACGCGAGCAAGTCGAGGGCGAGAGCGTGAAGGCGGATGAGCAAGATTTGGCGCGAGTGACGAAGGCATTCGATGCAGGCAATCTGACCAACACCCGGCTCGCGGATGTCAGGCGCGCGTTGCTTCTGTCTTCAAGCGGCGCGCTTCAAACCTCGGTCGAGCTGATGAGGGCGCGACGCCAGCAGGAGGACTTTGTCAGACAGCACGAACGCAACGACAATCAAAGAAGGATTGGCTTGCTGACGGATCTGAAGGACACCAACGCCCGGCTGGCGGATGTCACCGCCAGGCTCCATGCCGCCAGCGAGAAGCTGCAGCCGACCGGAGCATCCACACAGCCATTGCCGATTGCCGGCGAAACGGTACGGGCCCAGGTGACCATCGTGCGCAAGATCGGCAATGAATGGCGCAAGCTGTTGGTTGACGAAGATGCGATTGTGCTGCCGGGGGATACTCTCGAAGCCAGATTCAGCAGTGAACTGCAAAGTGTGGCAGTCCAATAGGGCGTCAGCCGCAGTCCGTGCGGAGCTTACTGTTCTATCGGGGGGCGAACCCAACTGAACGGAGATCCAAGGTGAGGCGCATTTTCAACCAGGGAGCGACCCTGACACCCTCAACGAACGCGGATCAGGTGACGCAGTCGTCAAGTTATGCTTTCCATATGCCGTCAGCGCGAATTGTGCGGTCCAGGTCGCGCGCCGGTGAGTCCGGAAATTGGCAGGAATTTACGTCTAGCAAGGAGAGCAATGCGCAGGGCGGCTTCGTGTCGGACGGCTACAGGACCAGCCATTGCGCGCCCGGCTACGGCCAACATTACAACAAAACACACAGGTCCGGCTATTATGGCGCGCTTTGGGAGAACATCGAAAAGCCGCTGATCCTCGACGTTCTTCGCCCCTTGAGCGGAGCTAGCCGAAACTGCCTCGATTTCGCATGCGGAACAGGCCGCATCGCCGAGGTAGCCGCCGGCCTCTTCAGCGAGGTGGTTGGCGCCGACGTTTCCAGAACGATGCTCGACAGCGCGCAAGTACCGCCCAATGTGAGTTTGCGTCACGTCGACCTGACAAGGGAGCAGCTCGGTATGACGTTCGATGTGGTAACGGCATTTCGTTTTTTCCTGAACGCAGAGGATGAACTGAAATGGCATGCACTGAAGGCGATCAATGAGCACCTGAAAGATGGCGGGCGGCTTGTGTGCAACGTTCACATGAATGCGACGTCGCCCGTCGGCCTAGCGTGCCGGCTGCTCAATCGAGCGTCTGGACGCACAATTCGCAACACGCTGAGCGCAGCGAGGTTCAAGGCCCTCCTGGCTGCCTCGGGATTCACCGTCGAGCAGACGATACCGTACGGTTACCTGCCTCGGCCGGGAAATCTGTTGCCAGGGTTCTGTGAAATGATGATGCAGCCTGTCGAGAAGGCCTGCAGAACGCTTTGCGTTCCTGGCCAGATGGCGCAACACTTCGTAGTTGTTGCGAGGAAGCGCTAAAGCGCGAAAGTGCCCCGAAAAAAGCAGGGGGCGGTTTTCTTGGGCCGCTTCGCCCGGCATGAAGCCCCGCCCAAATACCATGGAACGGCAGTTTTCCCCCGATTTAACATGTGGGTTCCGGGTTTCTGAGGGCAGCGCCACGATTTTGCTACATTTTGACTAAAGTCCAAGCATGTTAGTGGGGCGTAATATTAGAAAGCCAAGGGGATACGCTCCTGAACAGCAAGAGATTGTCGGTGCCCAGTGGGGCCAGTGAGCTTGCGCAACGATCTCTCACGGGAGGTCGAAACCTATGAACCCTGGTGGAAGGAGTTCGTCGGATCTGCGAGGCGCAATGCTTGGGACCGTGCCTGGCCTGGTAGGCGTCGGCGTCTTCTCGGCAGTCATAAACCTTCTCGCCCTGACCGGCTCGGTCTATATGCTGCAAATTTACGATCGCGTTTTACCTTCGCAGAGCGTTCCGACGCTTGTCGGGTTCACGATCGGAATGCTGGGTCTTTACGCGGTCTACGGGCTGCTGGATTTCGTGCGCCTGCGCCTGCTGGTTCGAGTGGGCAATCGTGTCCATAGGAATTTGAAGCAGAGGGTGTTCGGCCTCTCGCTGTCCTTGCCGCTCATTGGCGGGCAGGATGCGAACCGGATACAGCCCCTCCGTGATCTCGATCAGTTACGCGGCTTCCTTTCCGGAATGGGGCCGACTGTTATATTCGACGCTCCGTGGATTCCATTTTACCTGCTGATCATCTATTTCCTGCATCCTGCGCTCGGTCTGTTGTCCACAAGCGGTGCGATCATTGTCGTGCTGCTCACGGTCATGGCGGAAGTTCTTGGCCGCACATCGGTGACACGCGCGTCCGAGACGCTGGTGTCGCAACGCAATCTCGCCGAATCCGGACGCCGCAACGCGGAAGTCGTACGCGCGATGGGCCTTTCCGCACGGCTTGCCCACCGCTGGGGCGAGATCAATAACGCATATCTGCGGCACCAAGAGAGGCTTTCCGACGTCGTCGGCGCCACCGGGGCACTCTCTAGGGCACTGCGTTTGGCCTTGCAGTCCTGCGTTCTTGGACTGGGTGCCTACCTGGTGATAGGAGGCGAAGCCTCGCCAGGTGTGATCATCGCATCCTCCATCTTGCTGGGCCGCTCATTGGCTCCTGTTGACGCCGCTATCGCGAACTGGCGAGGCTTCGCCGCGTTCCGGCAAAGCTATTCGCAACTGGCAACGGCGCTGGCCGCTTTTCCTGACCGGGACGAACATATGGAACTTCCGCGCCCCCAAGCGGAGCTTGCGGTCGAGGACCTGACCATAGCGCCACCGGGCCAGCAAAAACCGACGGTAGCCAATGTCAACTTCCGCCTGGCTGCAGGGACGGGAATGGCCGTTGTCGGCCCGAGCGGCTCTGGCAAAAGCACGCTTGTGCGCGCGCTGGTGGGCGTCTGGCAGCCACGTCGCGGCACGGTGAGGCTGGACGACGCCTCGCTTGACCAATGGGACCAAGAACACCTTGGCGCACATATTGGCTACCTGCCCCAGGACGTCGAACTGTTTGATGGAACGGTTGCCGATAACATTTCGCGATTTGGCGGGAAGGGCGACGCCAAGGGCGTGCTTGCAGCTGCCAAGGCAGCGGGCGTCGACAAAATGATCCTGCGATTGCCGAACGGTTTTCAAACACGCATGGGCGAGGGAGGAACAGCCTTGTCGGCTGGACAGCGGCAACTCGTAGGGCTTGCCAGGGCACTTTACGGCGATCCGTTTCTCGTCGTTCTGGACGAGCCGAATTCAAATCTGGACGTCGATGGCGATACCGCCTTGGCCGGCGCGATCCTGGCAGTGCGCAAACGTGGAGGCATCGTCATCGTAGTTGCGCACCGTCCTTCTGCCCTTACCAACATCGACAGGGTACTCGTAATGTCCAATGGGATGCTTCACGCCTTCGGCTCACGCGAGGAGGTCCTGGCCAACGTCATCCGCCCCTTTGCTGCGCCTGTTGAACGCCCGGCTGCGGCCGTCGCGATGCACAAAGGGGTGAGCGGTCACGCATGAGGAATATTTTTTTGTCTGAGGCGACGATGGCTCCATCGGCCCCGATCGGCAATGGGAGCCGGCGCAACGCGATGATTTCGGGCACGCGCGATGGAATCAGGGCCAACCTGATCCTGGGGGCGGCGGTCACGGTTACGTTAATTGCCGGCGGCGGGCTCTGGCTCGGTCTGACCAAGATTGCTGGCGCGGTAATTGCGCCTGCGACCGTGGTGGTCGAGAGCAACATAAAGAAGGTCCAGCATCTGACGGGCGGCACGATAGGGGGCATCTTCGCGCAAGATGGGGACCATGTACGGGCCGGCGATGTGATGGCACGGTTGGACGACACACTGACACGGGCCAATCTGCAGATAATTAGCAAGGATCTTGATCGGGCAACGGTTCGGCTTGTGCGGCTGGAGGCAGAGCGGCAAGGCCTGTCGGAGATGCAGCTTCCGTTCAGCCTTCAAGCGCGAATGGGCGAGCCGGAGCTGGCTGCGCTGGTGAACGGCGAGCGCACGCTGTTCGACAGCCGCGCTACGGCCCTCAACGGGCAGAAGGCACAGTTGCAAAGCCGCTCAAAGCAACTCGAACGCCAAGTTGAGGGCCTCAAGGCGCAACAGACCGCGGAAGAACAATCCGTGGTCCTGCTGGATGGCGATCTTGTCGATGTACAGGCGCTTTTTACAAAGAAACTGGTGTCCAAAGAGCGACTTAGCAACATCAGACTGGATGCCACCCGGGCGCACGGAGAATCAGGGCGCCTCGCGGCGGCAGTTGCCGAGGCGCAGGCCCGGATCAGCGAGACCGAATTGCAGATTCTTCAGCTCGATGAACAAAGGCGTAGTGACGTAACGAGCGAACTTCGTGAAACGGAAGCCAAGCAAACCGAACTCAGCGAGCGCAAGGTTGTGGCACAGGACGAACTGGCCAAAACCACCATCCGCGCTCCGCAATCGGGAACGGTACAGGAATCTTCCATTCACACGATCGGCGGCGTGATTGCCGCGGGCGAAGTTCTGATGATGATCGTACCTGACACCGGCAACCTTGTGGTCGACGCGCTGATTGCGCCGTCGCGCATAGATGACGTTCGTCCAGGTCAGCGGGTCTCGATCCGGTTTCCGGCTTTCGACGCCGGCACCACGCCTGCCTGCCAAGGGTCTGTCAAGCGCATCTCGGCGGACCTGATAAAAGATCAACAGCGCCAGCTTTCTTATTTCTCGGCGCGCATCAATGTCGAAGACAAGTCCACCTGTCTGACCGATGCCAAAGTGCTCAAACCCGGTATGCCAGCGGAGGTTCACATAAGTACGGACGAACACAGCGTCTGGTCTTATCTGCTGAAGCCGCTTACCGACCAGATGTCGAGGGCTTTCCGGCAATGACATGGCGGCTGTGAGCGGTCGACCGCGGGCACACTGCAGGCGTGCTTGCTGACATACTGGCTGGTAGGCGACGTGATGCGGACAGGGGTGACGCCTGCGGCCGACGCGCGAGGCTCGTCCGGGACATTGTCCCGGCTACAAGGATGCCCCAACAGGATTTTCCTGGCCGCCTCACCAAGTCCTGCCCGACAACAGCGTTAGTGTCCTGTCATCTTTTGCGCAACAAACAGCGCATACCGTTCCACGATCATCGACATGGGCAATTGCCTCACGAGGAGAGGTTCTTTGCTCCTACAACGCGGCGAGGGCCCTGCGGCGGCCACGGCGTGCGGCATGCACCGTTCGGTCTGCAGTCACCGCTACATTTGCCACGTCAGATGTATGCGGCAAGGCGTTCGCGCTTCCGTGCGACCTCTTGTAGGGCAGCAATTCCCTGACCCGAGCATTGACCGAGGCAATTTCGACCCGCAAGTCCTCGCATTCCTGCCGTCTCACATCGAGTTCAATCTGATCGGACGCCTGCTGCATGGACAGCTGTGCAAAATCTGCGGCGATCTTGGAAAGGTTCACCTTGTTGGTTTCGGCCTCCTCGGTGAGTGCGGCCAACCTTTCGTCGGTCACCTGTTTTTCCGCCAGGGCGTCGCTCCATTGTAGCTGGAGCCTGGCGATCTCGGCCGCGGCCTCGGTGTTTGCGATTGAGGCGAGTTCGAAGCGCGATTGGAGACTTTGAATTTCTGAGCGCAATCCTCGGTTCTCAGCCTGGCAGCGTTTAAGCTCGCCATCCATGTCCGCCTGCATAATCCTGGCTGCTTCGGTCACCTCCCATAGCTTCGCCTGCGCAACCTCGAGTGAGGTGTGCAATTTGATTGCCTCTTTTTCGCTCTTGCCGAGCGCACTCAGCATTTCGGAATTTCGCGCAGCTTCGTTGGCATGGATCGTCGAGAAGGCATCCAGCCTATGCCGTGCCTCTTCCTCCCGCTTCATGGCCTTTTCCAGGTCAATAGACAGGCTCACATTCTTTTCACGCAGCTGTTTGTTCTCTCGGGAGCGCCTGTCGGCCTCGACATTTGCGGCGGCAAGCATGTTCGTGAGGTCGCCAAATTCCGCTTCGTTCTTTGTGGTGGTGTTCGCCGCTTCGACCAGCTCCAGCCTTGCCGCGGCCAACGCGCCACGGAGCACTTCACACTCCTGAACAAGGCTTGCCTGGCGCTGCTGCAATGTCTCGATGGTGCCTTGACGCTCACAGTACCGTCTGTTCAGGTCATTGAGTGTTTCCGACAAGTTCCTTTGATCTGCGATCAGATTTTGATTCGCCAGCTCCAGTTCGTTCGCACGGAGAATGTCCGCGTGAAGGATGTGAAAAAACTCGAACGTCAGTTGACATGTGCCTGTAATTTCGGAGATTTTTGCGTTGATCTCCTCGAAATGGAGCTTGGCATCGTGGAACAAGCCGTTGAACGAGCTCACGGCAGCAATTCGGCTCTGCGTGTGTGAGGTCAGCCGATGCGCTGGTATCGGCGAGCTATCATCGTCGTCGCCGGCACCGCCCTCACTCCGTACGCTGTCATCCTGTTCGTTGTTGTCGCCTGCCATGTTTGGCACGTCGGCGACATCCTCCAAATCGAGGCACTGGTCGACAGCGTTAGCCAAGTCAGCTTCGAGATCGTCGAACGACCTCTCCACATTGTCCTCGGCGCGTCTGATCAAATCCCTGAACTTCATGACTTCATCCCCTGCAGCCGCATGCCCGGAACCATTGAGGCACGAGGACTGAGATGCTTTTGTATCGAGAGCTCAACTCAGCGTCTTCGTTCAATCAAACGATGCCAGGGCGCCGGCGTCACGAGGAGCCGAGAGCTGCGATTGGAAGGCCCTACATCGGTCTAGGTGCCTGCTGACTTATGCTTGAGGACTGCGCGACTCCCCTTCTTGCCATCGTCTTGGCGTCAATGGTGTGTTGCCTGGGCACATTAACGCTCAGGTGCAGAAGCCCCGACGAACGGCCCGGCACAGCCTCTTGTGGGGCGCATCAGGCGGCCGGGCCTAACCGGCGGTTGAGTGTTTTGGTTTGCCGGCTGACTCACCATGCGACCT
The DNA here is from genome assembly GCF_030323245.1 of Mesorhizobium sp. C372A. Lineage (NCBI taxonomy): Bacteria > Pseudomonadati > Pseudomonadota > Alphaproteobacteria > Hyphomicrobiales > Phyllobacteriaceae > Mesorhizobium > Mesorhizobium sp. C372A. The sequence goes on from NZ_CP100475.1 coordinate 3,264,614, forward strand.
TGGGGAGGCAAGCGCATCATTCGAACGAATTGGGGACCGGCCGCCTGGCCGCCCAATCACACTAAGCTTCCGTTGCCGGAGCTGGCGACGAGGTGCTTTGCCTTGAGCCTTGGTATCTACATACGAAGCGGCAATACGCGCCGATGGAGCAGTGGTCCGACCCGTCAAACTATCGCTGCAAAATGCGCGGCGGAAGGCATCCGAGGATATTCTCCGTTCAGCGGTAGGAGATCGAACGCGGGCGATCTTGCTGAATTCCCCAAACAATCCCGGCGGATATGTGTTCGGCAAGGAGGATCATTGCCACATTTGCCGAGCGGCACAATCTATGGATCATCAGCGATGAGTTTTACCGCAGCACAGTGTTCGACGGCGAGTTCCTCTCAATAGCATTCCCGGAATGAGAGAGCGGACGATAATTGTGAACAGCCTGTCGAAGTCTCATGCAATGACCGGCTGGAGGCTAGCGTGGACGCTTGGGCCGGTCTCGGCATCAGTTCATCTGGAAAATCTTGCGCAATGCATGCTCTTCGGATCGCCGACCTGTATTCAGGATGCCGCTGCGGTGACTCTCGATGAGGCGGTGACGCAGAGATGCGTTTCTTTTCGGACGCCCTTCTGCCGTTGATATTGACCATTGCTGTGCGGATGTTCGCCGGGATATGCGTGAACCTTATCGTCCGCTGCGGCGCTCAATTTGCTTGGGGTTCTTGGAACCGTTCCGAACTTTCTCCTTGCGCCTCCGATCGAGTTGCGCGTGCTCATGCGGGGCGCTGAGGTGTCTCGATCCGCAGTGGCGCGGCCATTATGCGACGAAGCCGATCAGCTTAGTTGAAATTTGTCCCCAGCGGACGGGAACGACGCTTGGCCATGTTAGTTGATGTGAATGGAGCAGCTAAGAAATGATCTGGCATTGCTTACGCGACCGGGCTTCTGGATAGCTTTCGGCATTTTGTTGCTGCTTTACGGGATTCAGGTCTTTTTTCTAATTCGGGCATGCCAATGCCTTTAGCCTGGAACATCGATCCCCCTAGCTGGAACGCGGTCTGTCCATCTCCCGGCGGCTGCGGCGATAGCGTTGATCAACGATATATTCATTTGTAAGCCTGCTATTCCCGGGGATGCCGAGGTTGGCAGCGCCTGCATCGTTGATTACGCACGTGGCGCTCCCCTCAAGATAGGTGGTTACCATTCTCGCGCTGCCGGTGAGCATTGGAGTCCGCACTGTGTTGGACGTGCGCTCATGCGTCGGGAAATTTCTTATAGACAGGGGAGGGTCTGTCAGGCTGGAAAATCACAAGCTGCCCCGCGAATGAGGAAGCAAAAAAGGTGCAAGACCAGATCGATTTCTTCCGGGCAACTCGGTCCTCGCATCATCGCCGATCAGCGGCCGTACCGTCGAGAACCAAAATGCGCACGATCTCAGCCGGTCGGCTTCGACCAAAACATGCGGACTACCGGACGGGGACAGTCGGTGCCGCGTCCCGTCCTGTGGCCGGCGCTATGCTGACGCTCCTACGGTATCCCGTTCACCGCCCGCGGCAGGAGGGCGAATTTCCTCCGTCCTGCGCGGGACAACCGTCCACTGTTGCGGCCGCACGCAGGACTGCGGCTTATACGCCGTTCTTCCTTTGAGCGGCGTCCAGTTCGCAGGGCTAAATCACCATTGGTATGCAGACGAGCCTCTCGGCGTCTGGACAGAGATCAATTGCGCTTTGCACCAGGGTTCCTGGATCGTAAGCTCCAAACACGCTGCAGTCGCCTGATATGGTCCACTACGTTGGCCGGCTCATACGGCTTCGCAAGGTGCGGGCCTTCCTGACAAAGGTCGCCCGCCGCGATCGCAGTTCGTTCTACTGCGGCAGAAAGCACTATTTTGACCTCGGGCTTGTTCTCGCGAACCCACTTCGACAGTTGGAACCCGTTCATGTTGCCCGGCAGGTCAACGTCACACAAGACGGTGTCCACACCGAACTCCGCATAGTTCAACGCTTGTTGCGCCTCACGTGCGAAATGGGCCTCAATCACCCTGTAGCCACAGTGGCGGAGATAGTCCGCGATGACGCATCGGGCGATGACGTCGCCGTCAACCACGAGGATCGTTTGGCTCTGTTGGTTCGGGGCTTCCATTGACGGAGAACGGTCAGCAACCGGCAGGGTTCCACGCATCATGACCTGCGCGGGATGCCGACCGAAGATCGCGGCGAGATCCTGCACGAAATGATCCCTGCCGGCGGGCGCATTCAATTCAGCGGAGCGATGCCGCACTGGTGACGCCGTTTGCCACCTGGTCGACGAGACGGGCTAGAAGGCATGGTCTCGAAGCTCAAGGGCAGTCCATATCGCAGCGGCAAACGAGCGCTTGGCGCAAGATCAAGTGCTTTGAGGAAAAGGAAATGCAAATCATCGGTGCACAGCGCGAGCGCGGCAAAGCTACCCAGGTGATCATGGCTGAAAAGGGCCTCTACAAAGGCGGCGCACTCGTCAACTTCAATGCCGATGAGCGGCAAGCGCTTTGGGATCGTGTCCAGGGCAAGGTTGGCGGCCCGGTCCCGAAGGGACATAAAAAGGAAAAGGCCGAGTGGCTGAAGCCCGGACTGGTTGGCTGGGTCGAGACCCTCAAAGGCGAAGAGAAGCTGCGGCACGCAAGGCTGCTGGATTTCCGGGAGGATGATGCAAATGGCCATGCCTAAGAAAGATCAGGAACGCGCCACCTACGCCTGGATGTACGGCGCCCAAGCGCGCAAGGATGGCAAGGAGCGTGAGGTGCCAGCTTACTGGCAGGAACATGCCGACGCGTGGCTGCAGGGCTTTGACGGTGTGGCGATGGACGGTTTTGGCAAGACCAAGACCGTCAACGACGAGATGGAGGCCGAGGTCGACGAAGCTGCCGTCGAGCGCCCCGACGAATAGCCATTTTGCCGTATGCCGTATGGTCGTTTTTAATTGGAGAAGGGTTTCGTTGGGCCTATAAAGATTGCGTTTACCATTGCCTTTTTAGGGAGAATGCGATGGTTGCAACGCCCATAGAAATCGCTCAAGCCGCTACTGCGACTACGGCCACCTTGCTGAAGTGGCAGAAGTCCATGGAGGAACGCGCCACGTTTCGCCAGAACATGGATCAATCGCGCAGGGCGATTCAAGCCTCACGCGATCTGCTGAAGCGCCTTCGCCAACGTCATCGCGACGACATGGCGGAAAGTTCGGAAAATGCCAACCCGTCTACTGTGCCGATATCGCAACGCGCCGGCAGCTAGCGGGAGGCGACCAGAGCCGATGTGAAGGAGAAAGTTTCAGTGGGCTGTTCCTGGGGTCGGCAACGAAGTTTAAGCCTTGTCAACCAGCGACTTTTTTCGCCCGCGTGGAAGTGCCACATGTCTTTCGACAAGGCGCACGTGCTCGGCCTCGACAGTCACCAATGGCCGGAGGCTGACGGTTACCTTGTCCCCGTCGATGCGTGTGACAGGGCCGATCAATTCCATATGCTGGCCAATCACAGTCTTCCAAGTCGAATCGACAACAGAATGCGGGAAGTCGTAGGAGGGGATCGTCACGCTCATGCGATCGGGCGTCACCCGGCCGCGCACAATCGCCGTGACTGCGACCTCGTCGCCAACTTTGATACTTCCCCGAGCGATGCCCAAGACTTTGGAGCAGCCGGCGCCGGCGTCAAGAGAGGGGGAGCTAATAAAACCCCTCCGCGCCGCGATTGTGACGCGGGGCGATCCGATCGCCGCCAGCGACTTAGCAGACCAATTGACGACAGCGGCCGAGAAGCCTGGCATCCCTGCCGACCAAATCAACGGCGAAATCGAAAGCGCCTTCGAACTGTGAGAGAGGGCCGGGGCTGTGGCCGGCTGGCTTGCGGTTAATATCGACCACAGCTGAATGGACGAGGCGACAAGGTCATCAGCCTTGCTGGTTCCGACGTCGACGCGCTTGTGATCCCCACCGATGAAGAGAGAGCCGTGGGGATCCAGCTGCTATCTGTGTGCCTCAAGCTTTGTCGCTCGTACCCTGAGCGCCGAACCTGATGCTACTCGCGCGGCGGGTGTCTCGGCCTGTCAGGAGTTCGGCGGCAGGAGCATGGTCCCATAGCCGGCCATCAAGGCGATCAAGGTTGCTGCAACCAGCGGCAACCAGAACTTGATCGGTCCGGCAATACTGCCAGCGATGCGCGGCCGATGCCATCAGCACCGTCAGGAGCCAGACCTCCCACGGGTTGAAACCGCCCCATGGGTCAATCGTCCGGTTTGGCAACAAGGGCAAGATGATCGCTGTCGCAGCCGTGCGGCAAGACATATTTGCGGCGGTGTTCCTCCGGCAACGAGTCGTCTCAGCTAGTTGTGGAGGTGCGACAGTTGAAGTCCAGGCTGGTGCTCCACGCCGGATAACAGCGATTCCGCCGATCGGAACATGTCCTCGAATTCCAACTCGTTTTCAAACACCACGCCGCCGACGCTGATGGTCAGCGTGTCCGCGGTTCCTTTTGGCGCGAAATAGGCTTGGGCCACGCGCGCCCGGATACGCTCGCCGATCTCCCTGGCGTCGTCTTCTGTCGCACCGGGCAGAAAGACCCCGAACATGGAGGTTCCGATCCGGCCCACCAGATCTTCCTTGCGTACCGATGACTGGATGGTCGAGGCTATGAGCCGCAAGGCTTCGTCACCCCAGCCAAGGCCGAAGCGCAGATTGATGGACCTGATGTGTTCGGGATGAATGACCAGGAAGGCGCCAGATCTTGGACCAGACGATTCCGGCCTGGTTGCTCTCCTTTCAACCATCGACGTGAAGACTGTCCGGTTGAGGCAGCCTGTCAGGCTGTCAAAGGTCGCCGACTTGTTGAGTTCTCTTCGATAACGGACGAGCTCGGTCCGCTGCAGTCCAATGAACAGGAAAAGTGGGCCACCGACGATGACCGGCAACAGGATCGCAGTGACCATGCTGCGGCCGAAGGGCGTCAAGGCTTCCGAGAACAGAAGCAGATAATTTAGGCCAACCGAGAGGAGCAGAATTCCCGCCGATCCCAGGGCAGTCAGCCATGCGATATCTTTCCATTGCCGGGGCGAGCTATTCGCCATTGGTGTCATCATTAGCCAATCTCCCGCCTGATCGGCTGTCATAAGGCCAAGGTGCTGCACTTTCAGTTTCGAGGAAACATACAATTTTAGTAATGGCGCAATCACCTACCATCGGCCCGAAATCAGCCCTTCAAAAGCAAGGCTACGGCGGCAAAAGCAACGACACCGAATTATCGGCTATTGCGGCGGACCGAATATCCCCATCTGCGCGTCTCTGGCCACTGCCTCCGCCTTGCCGTAGATGCCACTCGCCAGGGCCGTCGCCCAGCCATTGGAAACAAGCCAGGCGCCGACATCCTGCTTGCCCAAGCTGCACGGTGCCGCAATGGCAAAACGATCGATTTCCGGCGGCACGACGCATTTCAGCGCCCGGCCGCGCAGCCAGGAATTGAACGTCGCGCGCGCACGCTGGCCGCAAGGCCAGGCGATGCCACGAAACGAACAGGTCTCATCCAGGTCAATGCCTTCGATCCCGCTGATGGCTACCTTGCGCCCTACGGATTCGAAGGTTGCCGACGAGGTGGCAACCGGTTGGTACAGCAGGACCTCTTTCCAATCCTTTGGCATCCGCATCCCTGCAGGCGAAGCCAGACCAAGGTCGCTGAGCGGCAGGCGCGGCTCGACCCGTTCGATTTGCGCCGGATCAAGCTGTGGCGGCGCGATAAGGTCCTGAGCAATCTTGCGTGCCCGTCCTCGCCATGGCGTATTGGCGACGGTCGCAACTGGTCGCATTGGCTGGCTATCGTCGATGGATTGACGCGGCGCTGGTATCGGCCGATCGATGGGAAGCAGATCGGCGGCCCGGATGATCAACAAGACCCCGGACAGGAGCAGCAGGCTTCCGAGCAATATCAAGCGATTGTGCCTCAGCCAGCCCATCAACTCAAGCAAGGTTCCTTGCCCCTCAATACCCCGATGTCGATTTGGCGACCAGCTTGAGTGCACCTTTTCGAACCTGGTAGAAGGGCATGGATCGCTCACTGGAGCCATCCGCCCGAAACCGGAACAGGCCGGTCGATCCGCGAAATCCGCTCCGATTTTCGAGCACCTGCTTGCTGAAGCCGTCAGGCCCGGCCGAACTTGCAATTCCTGCTGTCAGGGCGACCATATCATAGGCGTAGGCGACATTGGCGTCGGCTGGATAATTGTAGGTCGTCTTGAAGCGGTCGGCGATCGGGCCGGTTTCGGTTGGGTCGAGCGTGGCGATATAGGAGCCTTCAAACAGCGGCTCCATCGGATGTTCCAGCCAGCGGTTGGTTCCAACGACGGCAATTGCTTTTCCAGGAATGCCTTTCGTTTTGAGCGCCGCAAGGATCTGCGCCGGATTGTCGTCGCCGCTGGCGATGATGATGGCGTCGGGAGCCTCGACCAGCGAGCCCACATCATCGACCACTTTGGTGCCGCCGTCGCCGGCCGGATACGGAATGGTGACGGCGAGCGTCGCGCCATAGATGCTGAGACTGTTGGCGACCCGCTTTTCAACCACGCTGGCATTCGCGCCCGCCGCAACGAGCAACACGAACTTCTTGCTGCCTTTGACCGCCAGGCCGGCTGCGCCCGCGGCCGCGCTGTCGGCCTCGTTGAGGCGCACCGCATAGACGCCTGGGCCGCCAGCGAAATTGTCGGCCAGCGCCAGCACCGGCGGCCGCTTCGATCCCGAGAGCTTGGCTATGTGCTGCGCGGCCGCGAGTTCGACCGGGCCGATAACGATCTTAGTTCCAGTGGTGATCGCCTTCACAGCCAATTCGCTGGCGTGCGCGCTGTCGCCCTTGGTGTCCTCGACCGTAACCGTGAGCAGTGCGCTGCCAAGGTCGGCCATCGCCAGCTTGGTCGCATCGAGCATCTTCCGGCCGTTTTCGCCGGCGTTGCCCGGGGCCGACAAAGGCAGCAGCATCGTGACCTTCGTCGACCCGGTGCCGAGCGATTGCGTCGCCTGGGCGGGACCGGCAACGGCGCCGGTGACCGGCGCTCCAGGTGCGGCGATCGCCGCCGGGTCGAGCGCGTCCGAGACGCTGCCCTTCGACTGGCAGCCCGACACTATGCCCGCGAACGCAAAGACGATCGCCCACGTCCACGAACCGTGTCGCTGCCGGCCAGAATCCATGATGCCTCCCTCATATCCCGCCGGGTATTTGTCCCGGTCTCATCCGTTCATCTTACGGCAGACTTGCCTCGCCGTCTTTGCAATTGCTGGATTATGGCTCAGCCGTCGAAAAGTCTTGCCCGGAGCGCCTTGATCATTCTGGCTTGCCCGGCGCTTCGATAGTCCGTGCATTTCATGTATCGCGGGCCCGGCACGAACAGTCGGCGCACACAAATCCGCCTCGCCGGGGCAGGGGCACCATCGTCTCCTGCTGTCGGGAATGCGGAGAATCCGAACGTCGCCACCGGTAGCGGGCCGGCCACCGCAAAACCTTCTCTCGCCAGGATTGCGCGCGCATGCCGGCAGTAGCGGACCGAAAGTTCGGAGAACCGGGTTTCACCGTGCCCGGCGCGATATTTCATGACGGTCGTGCAAAGATCGCCTTCGGCAAGGCTGTTTGCCTGCGCCAGATATCTGACGCCGAGCGCGATGTTGGTCGCAGGGACCGCGAGTTCGTCGAGCGAACCGCGAAAGCCAAGCATTCGCGCCGTCGCCGGCATCACTTGCATCAACCCGACTTCACCATCGGCGCCGTGCACATCGGGATCGAATCCGCTTTCGATCTCCATCACCGCGTGCGCCAGCACCGGCTCCAGGCCGTAGAGCGATGCCTGGCACGTCGCGAACGCCTTGAATGTCTCGCGCGTCCATTCCGGAGCGACATCGCAGCGAACCGGCCGCGTCAAGCCGGACGGAGCTTGCTGCTCGAGGGCAGGTCGTTCCAGCCAGTTGGCACGGGCTTCAGGGGCAAAAACGGCCAGTGCGATCGCTCCGGCAATCGCTCTCGACAATCTTCCACGGGCGATCATCGTCAGCCTGTCGGCGCGACTTGATCCCTTTCGGTCAGTTCATGTACTCGACCATGCGGTCGTGGAAGCACTCGCACTTGTTGAGCGTGTCCTCGTCCTTGTAGTTCGTCTTGAGGTAGCCATAGGCCATGCCGCAGGCGACCTTGGCTTCCGACGCCCAGACGAAGGCGGGGCGGGACGAATTGATCCATTCCGAGCTGTTGGCGACGGCCACCGACTCGTCCATCAGCTTGACCACCTGGACCTTGAGATCGACGATGTTGTCGTTCAACACCAGGTTCGATGTGCCGACGGTCCGGCAATAGTCGGCCACCGGCCCGTCGATGATGTCGGCGGCATAGCCCGTCGATCCGACTGCCAGAAACAGCGTCGCAGCGGAAACCAACAGTCTTACGGAACGTTTCATGATGAGATCCCCTCTGTATTCCTAATCTCTAATACATAGCATAGTCGCGTGGCCCCGCACCATGCTCCTAGACCACGTTTGCCGTTGTCGTATGCTGCGTCACTCCGTCATCGTAGAGCAGGGTGATCGTGTTGGCGACGGGTGCGTTCGTCAAGGTGGCCACGTCCACGAAATTGGCGCCGTTGGCCAAACCGTCGGCGTCGACGCTGAGAGTGTTCGTTCCCGCATTGTAGTTCACGAAGTCGCCGACATTGGCCCCTCCGGCGGCTGTATCGAACAAGGAGGTAAGGTCGATGATGTCGCCATGGCCGCCGACTCCGCTGTAGTCAGCGATAAGATCTTTGATGTCGAGGTGCTCGAGCTTGAACGTATCGACGCCTATACCACCGGTGAGCGTGTCCTGACCGGAACCGCCGATCAGCAGGTCGTTGCCGTCGCCGCCGAACAGTATGTCCGCTCCCGAGCCGCCGTAAAGCGTGTCGTTACCGGAGTTGCCCGACAAGGTATCATCGCCGCGTCCGCCGGAGAGGATATCAGCCTGGAGATTGAGTCCATTGAGGGTGTCGTTACCGTCCTCGCCGAGCAGCGTGGTTTCTGTCGCGGTCGTGGTGTGAGTGTCCACGCCCGAAGTTCCTTGCCAGGTGCTGAGATCGGGCGAAAGGTGTGCCGTCACTGACCCGGCAATTGGGTCGCCGTCACCGTCGGTTGCCGTGACCGGGATCGAGATGTCGAACGGTGTGACGGCGTTGGCGGTCGTGTAGGTGACCGGGCCTAGCTTGAAGTCATTCGAGCCAACATTGGCCGAAATTTCGATTGCGCTGAACGGGTCTGAATTTGCAACCACGGTAAAGGTGTCGCCTTGCGCGAGACCGGTGATCGTCCACGTTCCGTCCCCATTGTTCGTTGCGGTCGGAGTAGCTCCGCCGGAGCCGTTGACGACAGTGACCAAGGCGCCGAGGGCCGTGCTTTCGCCGGTAACATCACCTATGTAGGTGTTATCATAGTCGGCGTTGACCGGGCGGATCGTTATCGAAACCAGGCCCGGTCCCGAGACATTGCCAATCCCCTGTGTATAGCTAGCCACCTCGTAGTGATCCGTATAGTGGGTTCCCGCCCCGATGCCCGCGGGGGTTCCGGCGATGGTGCCGTCGGTGGTTGCATTGCTGACGAAATCGAAGCGGATCTTCTCACCAGGGCTGATGCTGTTTCCGCCATCGACGCCCCAACTGCCCGTGCTGGTGTTCACGGAATTGGGGCTGTTGGCGGTTGCAAGCAGGTCGCTGGTTGAGCCGATGGAGTCCAGGACAATCGCTTGGTTGTTGCCACCGCTTGGCGAGAAGTTCGCCGTATTGAACTGGTTGCCGGCAAACATCGTCGCGGCCTGGGTGTATGTCCAAGTATCTGTCGCCGGGTTCAGGGTCGCCGTGAAAGCGAGGTCGCTGCCGTTCGCGGCCGAGGTCCGTCCCTCCACAGTATGCGTATCGACGACGTGGAAGAAGACCTGCTCGCCATTCAGGAATATGTTTGTGCTGCCTGATGTGACGGCCGCGCCTTCGGTCACGTTGAACACGACATTGCCAACGCCGTCAGCACCGGCGCTCGCCGCGAAATTGATGCTCTCCGTCAGCACCGTATGCGTGGTGTTTTCCACGAAGATGCCATCCGGCTTGAATGGCAGCGGAACGTCGTCCAGGACCGTCAGATTGACCGATCCGGAAACATGATCACCGCTGGTGTCGGTTGCCACCACCTGAAGCCCGTTGATGGTGACGTTGCCCGAGCCGGCAAGATGCTGGAGCTGGTCGGTCAGTGTCGCGGTAACGACGGGTGTCAACGAACTGTTGGCGCCGGCGCTTGTGTTTGACAGCGCCAGATAGACGAATGCGCCGAGGTTCACGCTGCCGGCCGTTTGTATCAGACTGCCGACGAGTTGGTTGCCGACGAGCGCCCAGCTGATTGTGTATCCAGAGGCTAGGCCAGAAACAGTCGGCGCCACCCAGTTTGGATCGCCGGTCGGGTTGGCGAATGCAACATTAATGGCTTCGCCGGTCGTGGTGAAGGTGATGCCGCTGATTGCTTGCGCCGTCTCGCCGCGACTGCTCGGATTGGTGCCGGTCACGGCCCCAGCTTGGAGATCCGCGGGCGCCGAGGCATCGAGCGTGGTGTCGAGCGCGGCTTCGTTCAATGTCAACGACGCTGTCCCGCCACCCGATGGAACGGTGTTGGTCTGCACATTCAGGGTCACCGTGGCCGTCGAAGTGTCGCCGTCACCGTCCTTGATCGTGTATGTGAAAGAGTCCGAGCCGATATAGATGCCCGTCGGCGTGTAGGTGAACGTTCCATCGTTGTTGTAGGTGACGGTGCCGTGAGCACCGTTGGTGGCGGTCACCTGGCCGCTGACCGGATTGTTGTCGGTGTCGACGCCATCGGCTCCGAATTTGTCGTTGTCCAAGAGACCAGCGAGAACCGTTGCACCTGTGATGGTCGGAGCCCAGGTGTCGTTCGTGGCCGTCGGCACGTCGTCGGTGACGTCGATGGTGATGGTGTTGGTGATCGTGTTGCCGTTGGCGTCGGTGGCCTGGTAGGTGAAGCTCTCGACGTTGTTGACGGTGTTGGTGCCGTTGTTGGCGTCGACGCCGTCGACCGGCGAGGTCAGCGTGTAGCTGTAGGTGCCGTTGGCATTGAAGGTCAGCGTGCCGTGCACGCCGGTGGCGCTGCTCAGCAGTGCGTAGGTGTAGGGACCGGTGCCGCCCGACACATTGTCGACGACAGTGCCGGCGATGGTCTCGGCGGTGCTCGACGGGTTGCTGCCGATCGGCAGCGCCGCCTCGTTGACCGTCAGGTCGTCGTTGGAAGCGGCCAGGCCGCTGTCGGACAGGTTGATGGTGAGCGTCGTCGTCGACAGGTCGCCGTCGCCATCCATGATGGTGTAGACGAAGGTGTCCGTCGCGCCGCCGACCGGGACCACGTTGGGCAGGCCGTCATAGCTGTAGGTGCCGTTGGCGTTCAGCGTCAGCGTGCCATAGGTGCCGGGAATGCCCGCCCCGCCAAGCCCGCCGCTCACCGGCACTGCGGTGTTGCTGCCGGCGGCTACGCCGACAACCCCGCTACCGGCGGCAAAGCCGTCGGCGCCGGCCACGTCGTTGGTCAGCACGTTGCCGGTCACGATGGCGCCCTCGGCAGCATTGTTGCTGTTCGAGACTGCCGTCGGCACGTCGTCGGTGACGTCGATGGTGATGGTGTTGGTGATCGTGTTGCCGTTGGCGTCGGTGGCCTGGTAGGTGAAGCTCTCGACGTTGTTGACGGTGTTGGTGCCGTTGTTGGCGTCGACGCCGTCGACCGGCGAGGTCAGCGTGTAGCTGTAGGTGCCGTTGGCATTGAAGGTCAGCGTGCCGTGCACGCCGGTGGCGCTGCTCAGCAGTGCGTAGGTGTAGGGACCGGTGCCGCCCGACACATTGTCGACGACAGTGCCGGCGATGGTCTCGGCGGTGCTCGACGGGTTGCTGCCGATCGGCAGCGCCGCCTCGTTGACCGTCAGGTCGTCGTTGGAAGCGGCCAGGCCGCTGTCGGACAGGTTGATGGTGAGCGTCGTCGTCGACAGGTCGCCGTCGCCATCCATGATGGTGTAGACGAAGGTGTCCGTCGCGCCGCCGACCGGGACCACGTTGGGCAGGCCGTCATAGCTGTAGGTGCCGTTGGCGTTCAGCGTCAGCGTGCCATAGGTGCCGGGAATGCCCGCCCCGCCAAGCCCGCCGCTCACCGGCACTGCGGTGTTGCTGCCGGCGGCTACGCCGACAACCCCGCCACCGGCGGCAAAGCCGTCGGCGCCGGCCACGTCGTTGGTCAGCACGTTGCCGGTCACGATGGCGCCCTCGGCAGCATTGTTGCTGTTCGAGACTGCCGTCGGCACGTCGTCGGTGACGTCGATGGTGATGGTGTTGGTGATCGTGTTGCCGTTGGCGTCGGTGGCCTGGTAGGTGAAGCTCTCGACGTTGTTGACGGTGTTGGTGCCGTTGTTGGCGTCGACGCCGTCGACCGGCGAGGTCAGCGTGTAGCTGTAGGTGCCGTTGGCATTGAAGGTCAGCGTGCCGTGCACGCCGGTGGCGCTGCTCAGCAGTGCGGTAGGTGTAGGGACCGGTGCCGCCCGACACATTGTCGACGACAGTGCCGGCGATGGTCTCGGCGGTGCTCGACGGGTTGCTGCCGATCGGCAGCGCCGCCTCGTTGACCGTCAGGTCGTCGTTGGAAGCGGCCAGGCCGCTGTCGGACAGGTTGATGGTGAGCGTCGTCGTCGACAGGTCGCCGTCGCCATCCATGATGGTGTAGACGAAGGTGTCCGTCGCGCCGCCGACCGGGACCACGTTGGGCAGGCCGTCATAGCTGTAGGTGCCGTTGGCGTTCAGCGTCAGCGTGCCATAGGTGCCGGGAATGCCCGCCCCGCCAAGCCCGCCGCTCACCGGCACTGCGGTGTTGCTGCCGGCGGCTACGCCGACAACCCCGCCACCGGCGGCAAAGCCGTCGGCGCCGGCCACGTCGTTGGTCAGCACGTTGCCGGTCACGATGGCGCCCTCGGCAGCATTGTTGCTGTTCGAGACTGCCGTCGGCACGTCGTCGGTGACGTCGATGGTTGATGGTGTTGGTGATCGTGTTGCCGTTGGCGTCGGTGGCCTGGTAGGTGAAGCTCTCGACGTTGTTGACGGTGTTGGTGCCGTTGTTGGCGTCGACGCCGTCGACCGGCGAGGTCAGCGTGTAGCTGTAGGTGCCGTTGGCATTGAAGGTCAGCGTGCCGTGCACGCCGGTGGCGCTGCTCAGCAGTGCGTAGGTGTAGGGACCGGTGCCGCCCGACACATTGTCGACGACAGTGCCGGCGATGGTCTCGGCGGTGCTCGACGGGTTGCTGCCGATCGGCAGCGCCGCCTCGTTGACCGTCAGGTCGTCGTTGGAAGCGGCCAGGCCGCTGTCGGACAGGTTGATGGTGAGCGTCGTCGTCGACAGGTCGCCGTCGCCATCCATGATGGTGTAGACGAAGGTGTCCGTCGCGCCGCCGACCGGGACCACGTTGGGCAGGCCGTCATAGCTGTAGGTGCCGTTGGCGTTCAGCGTCAGCGTGCCATAGGTGCCGGGAATGCCCGCCCCGCCAAGCCCGCCGCTCACCGGCACTGCGGTGTTGCTGCCGGCGGCTACGCCGACAACCCCGCCACCGGCGGCCAAAGCCGTCGGCGCCGGCCACGTCGTTGGTCAGCACGTTGCCGGTCACGATGGCGCCCTCGGCAGCATTGTTGCTGTTCGAGACTGCCGTCGGCACGTCGTCGGTGACGTCGATGGTGATGGTGTTGGTGATCGTGTTGCCGTTGGCGTCGGTGGCCTGGTAGGTGAAGCTCTCGACGTTGTTGACGGTGTTGGTGCCGTTGTTGGCGTCGACGCCGTCGACCGGCGAGGTCAGCGTGTAGCTGTAGGTGCCGTTGGCATTGAAGGTCAGCGTGCCGTGCACGCCGGTGGCGCTGCTCAGCAGTGCGTAGGTGTAGGGACCGGTGCCGCCCGACACATTGTCGACGACAGTGCCGGCGATGGTCTCGGCGGTGCTCGACGGGTTGCTGCCGATCGGCAGCGCCGCCTCGTTGACCGTCAGGTCGTCGTTGGAAGCGGCCAGGCCGCTGTCGGACAGGTTGATGGTGAGCGTCGTCGTCGACAGGTCGCCGTCGCCATCCATGATGGTGTAGACGAAGGTGTCCGTCGCGCCGCCGACCGGGACCACGTTGGGCAGGCCGTCATAGCTGTAGGTGCCGTTGGCGTTCAGCGTCAGCGTGCCATAGGTGCCGGGAATGCCCGCCCCGCCAAGCCCGCCGCTCACCGGCACTGCGGTGTTGCTGCCGGCGGCTACGCCGACAACCCCGCCACCGGCGGCAAAGCCGTCGGCGCCGGCCACGTCGTTGGTCAGCACGTTGCCGGTCACGATGGCGCCCTCGGCAGCATTGTTGCTGTTCGAGACTGCCGTCGGCACGTCGTCGGTGACGTCGATGGTGATGGTGTTGGTGATCGTGTTGCCGTTGGCGTCGGTGGCCTGGTAGGTGAAGCTCTCGACGTTGTTGACGGTGTTGGTGCCGTTGTTGGCGTCGACGCCGTCGACCGGCGAGGTCAGCGTGTAGCTGTAGGTGCCGTTGGCATTGAAGGTCAGCGTGCCGTGCACGCCGGTGGCGCTGCTCAGCAGTGCGTAGGTGTAGGGACCGGTGCCGCCCGACACATTGTCGACGACAGTGCCGGCGATGGTCTCGGCGGTGCTCGACGGGTTGCTGCCGATCGGCAGCGCCGCCTCGTTGACCGTCAGGTCGTCGTTGGAAGCGGCCAGGCCGCTGTCGGACAGGTTGATGGTGAGCGTCGTCGTCGACAGGTCGCCGTCGCCATCCATGATGGTGTAGACGAAGGTGTCCGTCGCGCCGCCGACCGGGACCACGTTGGGCAGGCCGTCATAGCTGTAGGTGCCGTTGGCGTTCAGCGTCAGCGTGCCATAGGTGCCGGGAATGCCCGCCCCGCCAAGCCCGCCGCTCACCGGCACTGCGGTGTTGCTGCCGGCGGCTACGCCGACAACCCCGCNACCGGCGGCAAAGCCGTCGGCGCCGGCCACGTCGTTGGTCAGCACGTTGCCGGTCACGATGGCGCCCTCGGCAGCATTGTTGCTGTTCGAGACTGCCGTCGGCACGTCGTCGGTGACGTCGATGGTGATGGTGTTGGTGATCGTGTTGCCGTTGGCGTCGGTGGCCTGGTAGGTGAAGCTCTCGACGTTGTTGACGGTGTTGGTGCCGTTGTTGGCGTCGACGCCGTCGACCGGCGAGGTCAGCGTGTAGCTGTAGGTGCCGTTGGCATTGAAGGTCAGCGTGCCGTGCACGCCGGTGGCGCTGCTCAGCAGTGCGTAGGTGTAGGGACCGGTGCCGCCCGACACATTGTCGACGACAGTGCCGGCGATGGTCTCGGCGGTGCTCGACGGGTTGCTGCCGATCGGCAGCGCCGCCTCGTTGACCGTCAGGTCGTCGTTGGAAGCGGCCAGGCCGCTGTCGGACAGGTTGATGGTGAGCGTCGTCGTCGACAGGTCGCCGTCGCCATCCATGATGGTGTAGACGAAGGTGTCCGTCGCGCCGCCGACCGGGACCACGTTGGGCAGGCCGTCATAGCTGTAGGTGCCGTTGGCGTTCAGCGTCAGCGTGCCATAGGTGCCGGGAATGCCCGCCCCGCCAAGCCCGCCGCTCACCGGCACTGCGGTGTTGCTGCCGGCGGCTACGCCGACAACCCCGCCACCGGCGGCAAAGCCGTCGGCGCCGGCCACGTCGTTGGTCAGCACGTTGCCGGTCACGATGGCGCCCTCGGCAGCATTGTTGCTGTTCGAGACTGCCGTCGGCACGTCGTCGGTGACGTCGATGGTGATGGTGTTGGTGATCGTGTTGCCGTTGGCGTCGGTGGCCTGGTAGGTGAAGCTCTCGACGTTGTTGACGGTGTTGGTGCCGTTGTTGGCGTCGACGCCGTCGACCGGCGAGGTCAGCGTGTAGCTGTAGGTGCCGTTGGCATTGAAGGTCAGCGTGCCGTGCACGCCGGTGGCGCTGCTCAGCAGTGCGTAGGTGTAGGGACCGGTGCCGCCCGACACATTGTCGACGACAGTGCCGGCGATGGTCTCGGCGGTGCTCGACGGGTTGCTGCCGATCGGCAGCGCCGCCTCGTTGACCGTCAGGTCGTCGTTGGAAGCGGCCAGGCCGCTGTCGGACAGGTTGATGGTGAGCGTCGTCGTCGACAGGTCGCCGTCGCCATCCATGATGGTGTAGACGAAGGTGTCCGTCGCGCCGCCGACCGGGACCACGTTGGGCAGGCCGTCATAGCTGTAGGTGCCGTTGGCGTTCAGCGTCAGCGTGCCATAGGTGCCGGGAATGCCCGCCCCGCCAAGCCCGCCGCTCACCGGCACTGCGGTGTTGCTGCCGGCGGCTACGCCGACAACCCCGCCACCGGCGGCAAAGCCGTCGGCGCCGGCCACGTCGTTGGTCAGCACGTTGCCGGTCACGATGGCGCCCTCGGCAGCATTGTTGCTGTTCGAGACTGCCGTCGGCACGTCGTCCGGTGACGTCGATGGTGATGGTGTTGGTGATCGTGTTGCCGTTGGCGTCGGTGGCCTGGTAGGTGAAGCTCTCGACGTTGTTGACGGTGTTGGTGCCGTTGTTGGCGTCGACGCCGTCGACCGGCGAGGTCAGCGTGTAGCTGTAGGTGCCGTTGGCATTGAAGGTCAGCGTGCCGTGCACGCNGNTGGCGCTGCTCAGCAGTGCGTAGGTGTAGGGACCGGTGCCGCCCGACACATTGTCGACGACAGTGCCGGCGATGGTCTCGGCGGTGCTCGACGGGTTGCTGCCGATCGGCAGCGCCGCCTCGTTGACCGTCAGGTCGTCGTTGGAAGCGGCCAGGCCGCTGTCGGACAGGTTGATGGTGAGCGTCGTCGTCGACAGGTCGCCGTCGCCATCCATGATGGTGTAGACGAAGGTGTCCGTCGCGCCGCCGACCGGGACCACGTTGGGCAGGCCGTCATAGCTGTAGGTGCCGTTGGCGTTCAGCGTCAGCGTGCCATAGGTGCCGGGAATGCCCGCCCCGCCAAGCCCGCCGCTCACCGGCACTGCGGTGTTGCTGCCGGCGGCTACGCCGGACAACCCCGCCACCGGCGGCAAAGCCGTCGGCGCCGGCCACGTCGTTGGTCAGCACGTTGCCGGTCACGATGGCGCCCTCGGCAGCATTGTTGCTGTTCGAGACTGCCGTCGGCACGTCGTCGGTGACGTCGATGGTGATGGTGTTGGTGATCGTGTTGCCGTTGGCGTCGGTGGCCTGGTAGGTGAAGCTCTCGACGTTGTTGACGGTGTTGGTGCCGTTGTTGGCGTCGACGCCGTCGACCGGCGAGGTCAGCGTGTAGCTGTAGGTGCCGTTGGCATTGAAGGTCAGCGTGCCGTGCACGCCGGTGGCGCTGCTCAGCAGTGCGTAGGTGTAGGGACCGGTGCCGCCCGACACATTGTCGACGACAGTGCCGGCGATGGTCTCGGCGGTGCTCGACGGGTTGCTGCCGATCGGCAGCGCCGCCTCGTTGACCGTCAGGTCGTCGTTGGAAGCGGCCAGGCCGCTGTCGGACAGGTTGATGGTGAGCGTCGTCGTCGACAGGTCGCCGTCGCCATCCATGATGGTGTAGACGAAGGTGTCCGTCGCGCCGCCGACCGGGACCACGTTGGGGCAGGCCGTCATAGCTGTAGGTGCCGTTGGGCGTTTCAGCGTCAGCGTGCCATAGGTGCCGGGAATGCCCGCCCCGCCAAGCCCGCCGCTCACCGGCACTGCGGTGTTGCTGCCGGCGGCTACGCCGACAACCCCGCTACCGGCGGCAAAGCCGTCGGCGCCGGCCACGTCGTTGGTCAGCACGTTGCCGGTCACGATGGCGCCCTCGGCAGCATTGTTGCTGTTCGAGACTGCCGTCGGCACGTCGTCGGTGACGTCGATGGTGATGGTGTTGGTGATCGTGTTGCCGTTGGCGTCGGTGGCCTGGTAGGTGAAGCTCTCGACGTTGTTGACGGTGTTGGTGCCGTTGTTGGCGTCGACGCCGTCGACCGGCGAGGTCAGCGTGTAGCTGTAGGTGCCGTTGGCATTGAAGGTCAGCGTGCCGTGCACGCCGGTGGCGCTGCTCAGCAGTGCGTAGGTGTAGGGACCGGTGCCGCCCGACACATTGTCGACGACAGTGCCGGCGATGGTCTCGGCGGTGCTCGACGGGTTGCTGCCGATCGGCAGCGCCGCCTCGTTGACCGTCAGGTCGTCGTTGGAAGCGGCCAGGCCGCTGTCGGACAGGTTGATGGTGAGCGTCGTCGTCGACAGGTCGCCGTCGCCATCCATGATGGTGTAGACGAAGGTGTCCGTCGCGCCGCCGACCGGGACCACGTTGGGCAGGCCGTCATAGCTGTAGGTGCCGTTGGCGTTCAGCGTCAGCGTGCCATAGGTGCCGGGAATGCCCGCCCCGCCAAGCCCGCCGCTCACCGGCACTGCGGTGTTGCTGCCGGCGGCTACGCCGACAACCCCGCCACCGGCGGCAAAGCCGTCGGCGCCGGCCACGTCGTTGGTCAGCACGTTGCCGGTCACGATGGCGCCCTCGGCAGCATTGTTGCTGTTCGAGACTGCCGTCGGCACGTCGTCGACGATGTCTATGACGATCGCCGCCGGGGCTGACGAGGAGGTGCCGTCCGACACGGTGAGCGAGAAGGTCTCGGTCTCGGTGACGGCGGGAACGTCCGTGGTCGGACTGGTCAGCGTGTACTGGTAGGTCGCTACGCCAGTTACCGCGTTGTAGCCGGTGATCAGCAGCGTGCCGTGGTCGCCCGGGAAGGTCGAACCGTTGAGGCTGCCGATGGCAACCGTGGTGCCGCCGATGGTGACGCTCTGGACGTCGTCGAGGCCGTCGGGGTCCGATACCGTGAAGGTGCCGGTCGCCACCGTGCTGCCGTTGCCGGCCGCCGAGCCCGCCGCAAGGCCGGCTTCATAGACCAGGTCGTGCGCGCCGGCCGGGTTGCCCTGGTCGACGACGATCTGCGGCACGTCGTTGGTGCCGTTGATGGTGATGGTCAGGGACGCCAGAGCGGTATCGCCGTCGCCATCCGCCACAGCATAGTCGAAGCTCTCGGCCACGGTCTGGCCGACATCCAGCGCCTGTACCGCGGCATACCCGGCCGGGTTCTGGGCTTGGGTGTAGAGCACATATGTGTAGCTGCCGTCGGCGCCCACCGTAAGCTGGCCGTAGGTTCCAGCAACGTGGTTGGCAACGGCGCCGTCCCAGGTGATCGAGCCCAAGCCGTCGGTGCCGAGGTGATCCGCGTGGCCGTCGGTTGCGTTTGCGTCGGCGCCACCCACGCCCGTGATCACATTGCCGTCTGCCGTGAGCGGCCCATCTTCGGTGACCGAGTCCTGATCGTTGACCGCAACCGGGCCATCATCCTGGAATTCGATGCTCAACGCGACATGGGATACGGCGGTGCTCGTGTCGCCGTCGAAATCGGTGATGGTGGCCTTGACGTGCAGGTCGGCGGCGACGGTCGCTATGTCGTCAAAGGCTGCGGTGCTTGAACCGTCGACATTGTGAGCGATCGGCTGATATTGCCCGATCCAGACCGCTCCGGTCGGATCGACATAAACCTTGAAGACGTCGACGCCGTTGGCAGAACCAACGAGAACGCCGTCCGCATTTGTCGAGAGCATGATCGCCGAGCCGTCGAGTGTCTTCAGGCCGGAATCGACGTTTGACAGCGGATTGCCAATCGCGTCGGTGACGGCAAACGAGAATGTCGCGTCGTCATCGGCGCCGACCGAGGCGTTGAAAAGGCCGAGCGCGCTGGCTGACGATTTTGCGTAGCCCAACGCCCCCGGCTCGTCCACCAGAGCTGGCGGGGAGAGAGCGGTGTCATCCGCCGGATTGGGATCTGCGGCGTTGTTGACGCCGGCGGACTCGTCGTGGCTGACCCGGAAGACCTCGGTCTGCGTTGTGACTGTCGTGACCTTGGCTTCGATGCCGAAGATCTTGAACGGGTTGCCGCCAGTCAGGGTCGCATCGGTTCCGCCAGCGTTGGAATCGAAGGTAAAATCGTTGTAGTTGCCCACCTTGAGCTGGTCGAACGGGGTGCTGCCGATGACCTCGACAGTCGCACCATCGGGCACGCCGGCGAAGGCATAGCCCACCTGCACGCCGCCCTCGAAGACAGCCGTGCCGGCCGTCAGCACACCATTGATGCTCACGGTGAACGGCTCGAATGTGCCACCGTCCTTGGCGCCGATGAACATCACGGCGGCTTCGACACCCTGGGCTTCCGCAACATCGATCGTGAACTTGACCGAGTCGACGTCGTATGAACCACCGTCGGTGATGCTGGGCGGATTCGGATTGTTGGGGGCGATGACAAGATTGTTGACGAAGTCCATCGTCACGATTTCGGGGCCGGTCAAATGCGGATGGGTTTCGTATCCGTCGATGATCTGGCCGTCGCCAACGCCGATCTTGGTGCCGGTGGTGTTGACGGAATTGTCGCCTTCGTTGATGTCGACGGCGCTGAGCTTGATGTCGTGGTTGCCTGCGCCATCCATGCCGCGAACATCGGTGTTGCCTGCCTGCAGCGTGTAGACGATCGTTTCGGTCGTGGTTGTGGTCGTCGTGCCGGCATCCCGCGCGACGATCTGCGGAACGTCGTCGAGCACCTGGACCTTGAATGTACCAGCCGCCAGTCCGATGGTATCGCCGTCACCGTCCATGGCAACGACAAAGGCCGAAAGATCGATACCGCCATTGGCAAGCGTATTTTCGGTGTTGTCGCCCGGGAGCATATCCAGAGTCGGATGATCGATCTGATCGATCAGGGTGAAGACATAGGAGCCGTCCGCACCGACGGTCAGGGTGAAAACAGGACGATCCGTGCCCGCCTGATAGCCGGCGCCGGCGCCTACATCGACATAGCCGGTCAGGGTCGTGCCGTCGGAGACGATGAGGACATTGCCGCCTTTCGAATCAAATCCCGAATCCGATGGGGTGGTTTGGGTGACAAGGCCGAAGGCCGAAGTCGCATTCGGGCCGTCAGAGCCGAAGTCGACGATTGCATTCAATGCGCCGGCAGCACCGATGGCAACCGCGGAGTTTGTTCCGGTCACTTCGCCAGGCTGAAGATTGTCGGCATTTCCGGTGGACTGGCTGTTGTGCAGACCGTCTTCGTCGACATTCGCGGTGACCTGGGCGGTGCCAGTAACCTTCGGCCCGTCATCGTCGAAGGAGAATGCGGAGCCTTGGCCGTTGATCAGGTCGACGGTCGCCTTCTCTGTGATGGTGTCGCCGTCGCCATCCTGGCGCGTTACCTCATATTGCAGCTGAACCTGGCCGCCATTGGTCAGCGACAGATTGAGTTCGGAATCGAACTTGTTGCCGTCGGCGCCATGGTTGAGCGCTTCGTAGAGCGTGGTCTGCAGCTGCTCGGCGCCAGGCGCCCCGGTGATCGCGATGGTCAGAACCTGATCGCCATGCGTGTCGCGGCCGACGATCACTCCTCCTTCGAGGAAGAGCGTGACGGCGCCGCCGTCGGTGGCGGTGAGATTCGTGGCAAGGCCACCGGCCGGAATGCCGGTAAAGCTCAGATTCCCGGTAACGGTACCAGGACCGTCCGAACCATAGCTGCCGCCGACAGTGAACAGATTGGTCAGTCCGCCTGCTACCGCGGTGTTGACCTGCGCCAGGCCCGGACCGGCATCATCCGTGTTGGCGTTGCCGCCGGCATCTTCGGTCTCGCCGATAGCGCCATTGTAGCGATCCGCGCCAACCGTCTCGTCAAGCTCGACGGAAAGCAGGCCAGCCGCTCCATCGTGGGCGCCGACCGTTAGGCTTGGCCCATCGTCGTCGAAGGAGAATGCGGAGCCTTGGCCGTTGATCAGGTCGACGGTCGCCTTCTCGGTAATGGTGTCGCCGTCGCCGTCCTGGCGCGTTACCTCATATTGCAGCTGAACCTGGCCGCCATTGGTCAGCGACAGATTGAGTTCGGAATCGAACTTGTTGCCGTCGGCGCCATGGTTGAGCGCTTCGTAGAGCGTGGTCTGCAACTGCTCTGCGCCGGGCGCGCCGGTGATCGCAATGGTCAGGACCTGATCACCCTGCGTGTCGCGGCCGACAATCACTCCTCCTTCGAGGAAGAGCGTAATGGCCCCGCCGTCCGTGGCAATGAGATTCGTGGCAAGGCCACCGGCCGGAATGCCGGTGAATGCCAACTGCCCGGTCGTGCTGCCCGGTCCGTCTGCACCGTAGACGCCGCCAACGGCGAATAGCGAAGAAAGGCCACCCGCCAGGCCGGTCGTCACCTGGGCCAGGCCAACGCCGTCATCCGTGTTGGCGTTACCGCCGGCATCTTCAGTCTCGCCGCTATTGTAGCGGTCGCCGCCGACCGTCTCGTCGAGTTCGACCGAAAGCAACTGTGCCGCTTGCGCAGTTGCCTGGACCGAAAGCGTTGGGCCGTCGTCCAGCACACCAATATTGAGGGTCGCGGTGGCCGGATCATTGTCTGTGTCTGTAACCACGACGGCAAAGCTGTCGGAAACCCCCTCGGTCGTTCCGGTCGATGAGTTGTCGTGATGATCAAGAGTGTTGTCGGCAAGGGTATAAATCCAGCTATAGCCGTTCGTAGGATTGCCGGTGACCACGAGCGTGCCGTATTGCCCGGCAACGCTGCCGCCGTTGGTCACGTCCACACCGTCAATGACAAGCGTCCCGATGCCATCACCCGAGACGATGTTGAAGGTCCCTGAAACCTGCTCGGCGGTGCTGGCCGGGTCCGTCCCGTCGGAAAGCGCGGCCTCGTTGACGACAAATCCGGAGCCAATGTCGATTGTCGGCGTCGTATCTTCTTCCCTGACCCCGATCGTCAGCTCACGCGGCTCCAGCCGTCCAAATTGCAGGTCCGTCGGCGGCAACAATGCGGAAAGATCGAAGCCGTCGCCGATACCACCTGGGGGAATGGTGAAGTCGCCGCCGGCACTGCCTGGGGCGCCGCCCGGGCCGGCCGAGATCGAACCATCGGCACCGAAGGCGACATCGACGTGGCTCGCTTCAAGAGCGGCCAGCAAGGCCACGCGCGGAACTTCGACATCACCGATGATGAAGGTCGGCACGTTGAGCGCGCCATCCTTGATGAGGATGACTGAACCGTCGGCCTGTTCCAGCAACAGATTGTGGCCGTCGACCTTGATGTTGTCGATGGAGACGTCCGCCGGAAGCTTCACGATGTTGCTGGCGTCGGCCACGTATTCATGCGGCGCGGCTGCCGCCGGCGCTTTCGCCTCCGCGGGTGCTGCCGGCTGAACGGGTGCGCCACTGCCGACATCGACCGGCACCGGCTCGGCAGGCGCCGCCTGAGCGGCCTGCGCTACCTGGATGCCTGCCTGCGATGGCGAGCCGCCATGTTCATGTGAAGAGTGCTCGTCCCAAGAATTCGAGACGGTATCCAAATCGTTACTGGTCGTCATCGCCAAACCCCTCCGGCATTTCCCGGATAGAGACAGTGACGACTTCTGCTTTGCAACTGTCCCGCAATCAATTTCATATATCCCGGTATGCAAGTCTCGGCATTTTTTACGTGTGGTAAACCCGGAAGATATAATCTGATATACATTGACCGCGCCGCGCTTCGTTTATATCCGCCGGCTGAGCTGGATTGGTAAACAGAAGTATAAGTTTGAATAAAGTTTTACACAAAATAGGTATTCCCGATTGAAGGAAACTTATCCACCTTCCTTTCCAGTAATTTGAGACAAGATTGGTACCGTCCACAGTCAAGAGGTGGGCGTTATGAAAAAAGAAAAATCTGCCCTGGGAATAACCGGGCTCAGGCTCATCCTGCTGGCAATGGCGATCACAAGCCTGCCGCAGCCATCATCCGCGAAAGCAATTACCGTGAATGCCGGCGCTGCCGCTGGAGTTCTGGCGGCGGTCGAAACCCCTTCCAGTCTCGGCGGCGTTTCGCTGGCTCGGCCGCAGCCATGGCAGCCGGTTTCAGCCTACCGGATCGGCATGATTTTCAGCAGCTCTGTTGCCGTTGATGAAAAGCGTGGTTCTTCGATCGCGCCGCCTGCCGCCGGGATCGACCTGATCCAGACGGCGGCGATCATTCCCGGCGTGTTCGGTTCTGTTGCCCTGTCGATGCGCAATTTCCCGGTTTCGGCGCGCTGGGCGCCGGTCTACAAGGCAATTGTCGACTGTACCGCGAGCAGCGCGTGCGAACGCAAGAACAGCGCCTTTGCCGAGATAGTCAAGGCAGCCGGGAACAAGCGCTTCATCGACAAGTTGTCCTTCGTCAACTCAAGTATAAATCGCGCCATCGCCTACAAGAAGGACAGCGTGGTTTACGGCAAGCTCGACTACTGGGCCAAGCCCCGGGAAATCCTTGAGCGGCGGGCAGGGGACTGCGAGGATTTCGCCATCCTCAAGATGGCCGCGCTGCTGCATGCAGGCATCCCGGCGCAGAGCATGTCGCTGGTCGTCTTGCAGGATCGCAAGCGCGGTTTCTTTCATGCCGTGCTGTCGGTCAGCACCGGCAGCGGCGTCTTCATTCTCGACAGTTTGAGCAATGTAGTTTCCCGCGACACAGACCTGCCGACCTACGTGCCGCTGTATTCGTTCAGCACCGATCGCGCGTGGATCCATGGCGCGAAGACCGGTTCTGCTCAAATAGCCGATATCAAGGGCGGCCTTTCGACGGTCGCGCCTGGTGAAGGTGTGCAGCCGTAAGCTCCCATCAGAGAGTCTTGAGCGCTCTATCTCTTGTTTGACGCAATTTTCCACGGAAACCGCTCACACTTTTCCCGGAATTGCTCTAGCCGCCGAAGACGAACGCCATCAGCAGTTCCGGCTCGACCACCGGCGCCCGCACCGCGCTCAGTTGACCGCGGTAGCGGCGGTCGCCGGCGCCTATGACGAAACCGGTCGCGACCGGCGTCTCGCCATTGGCGTCGAGCCTAGCGAATATGTCGGCGACATTGAGGTCCAGCGCCAGCTTGAGATCCTGGCGCGCGTCCTCGTTCGGCGCCACCGGCAATTGCCGCCGCACCAGTTGCTGGAACGGCGCATTGAAGGTCAGGATCTTCTTCGACGATGCCAGGGCAAAGGCCGGCGAGGGACATGCGACGAGAATGGCGCTGATGGTCTTGATCGACGCGAGCCTCTGCAAGGTGAGGTTTTGGTCGGCCAATCCACGCATGCAGGCTACGCGAATTGCCGATGTCAGGTTTCCGGCGTTGGCGTGGCCCTCTGCAATTTCCTCGATCAGTGTGCCGATCGTGCATTTGCGGCTTTCCGCCATCTGCTTCAGCGATGTCCAGAACGCCCGTTCCAGACGAATGCCGCGGCGCATGCCGCCACGCGCCACAACCCGGAACTCCAGTCCGAAATCCTCTGCCGCCAGCGGTGGCAGCAGCCGGTCGCGATCGGCAGGAAGGGAGACCGCGCTATCGCTCACTCATTGCCTCCTCTCGCGCCTTGTTGATCGGCTTCATAAGGTAGGTGAGAATCGTTTTGCGTCCGGTCTTGATGTCGACCGAACAGATCATGCCGGGGATGATCGAATAGGTCTTGCCGTCGCGTGTCAGGGTCGATTTGTCGGTGGCGACACGGACCTGATAATAGGGTTCGCCGGTCTTCTGGTCGACCAGGCTGTCGGCAGTGATGTTCGAGACCTTGCCTTCGATGCCGCCGAAGATCGAGAAGTCATAGGCGGTCACCTTGATCAGGGCATCCTGGCCCGGCCGGATGAAGGCGACGTCCCGCGGTGAGACCCGGGCTTCGACCAGCAGGGTCTCGGACGTCGGCACGATACCCGCGACGACCGCGCCGGGCTGGACGAAGGCGCCGACCGTATTGATGTCAAGCGTGTTGACGATACCATCGACAGGCGAACGGATATCGGTACGCGCCACCTTGTCGGTGGCACCGCGTATCGTCTCGTCCACCACCGAGAGATCGGCCAGCGCCTGCGTCAGATCGCTGAGCGCTTCCTGTTGCAGCTGGAGGCCAAGTTCGTCGACCTGAAGCTTGGCTTCCGTGATGGCAGACCTGGCTTTCTTGATGGTCTCTCCGGCAAGCGTCAGCTGACCATTGAGCTCGGTCTGCTCGCGCTCGACGCGGAGCTGCTCGGTTCGCGCCATCAGGCCCTTCTTGACCATCGCTTCGACCAGCTTCGCCTCCTGGTCGCTGACGGCCAGGTTCTTGGTGAGGCGATCGGCATTGGCGTTGGCTTCGTCGAGTTCCTTCTCACGCTGATCGAGGCGCGACTTGAGAACCGACAGTTTGACTTCGAAGTTGTCGCGCCGCGCGATTAGCAGCTTCTGCTCGTTGTCGCAGATTTCCGGCGCCACCTTCTGGATCTCGGGCGGGCAGGGAAACGCGCCCTCTAGACTTCCGGTCTGTTCGAATTTGAGCCGTGCAATGCGCGTCTGCAATGCCCGCGCCTTGGCCTGCTGCTCGCCAAGGCTGGAAGTGTTGAAGGTGTTGTCGAGACGAATGATGAGGTCATTCTTCTTGACGACCTGACCGATCGTCACGGCGATTTCCTGAACCACGCCCGGCTCGCTGGCCTGGATGATCTGGGTCTTCGACGCCGGTATGATCTTGCCGTCGCCGCGTGCGATTTCATCGACCTCGGCGAAGGATGCCCAGGCTACCGAACTCGCAAAAAGCGCTCCGATAATGAATATCGAAGCCGACGCAAAAAGCGGCGGACGGTCTTCCCTGGCTAGCATTTACCACGTCCCAACGTGCTGTGTTCACGCATAATTCTGTTCGTCAGGCGCTTGTTTTCTGCAGCGCTTGTATCACCTGGTCTTTCGGTCCATCGGCAACGATCTTGCCCTGCTCGATGACGATCAGGCGGTCGGCCAGCTCGAGCATGCTGAAGCGGTGCGTCGATACGATCAGGGTCGTGTTGCGATCGAAAGCCACTTTGAGCTGCTTGATCAGCTGGCGCTCGGAAGCCAGATCCATCGAGCCGGACGGCTCGTCCAGGAACACGATTTTCGGTTTGGTCAGCAACAGGCGGGCAATTGCCATTGTCTGCCTCTGACCGCCCGAGAGATTGGTGCCGCGCTCGCCGACATTCATGTCGTAGCCTCGCGGATGGCGGGAGACGAAGTCGTCGACGCCGGCAGCCTTGGCCGCCTCGACGATCTGCTCATCGGTCGCCTCCGGGCACGCCATCAGGAGATTTTCCTTGATGGTGCCGGAAAACAGATCGTTGGCTTGCGCGACGATCCCGACCGCGGCGCGAACCTCAGATGGGTGGTATTGGCGGATGTCGATCCCGTCCAGCAGCAGCTCGCCGGAGGTCGGCAGGAAAAGCCTGCCGATCAGCCTCCCCATGGTCGTCTTTCCCGAGCCTATGCGGCCGATGATGCCAATCCGCTCACCGGGCTTCACCGAGAAATTCAGGCCGGTCAGCACTTCGTTTTCGGAACCCGGGTAGACAAAGCCGACGTTCCTGAATGCCATTGCACCGTTGCGAATGGGGCGGTTGACGAAACCAACCGTGTCCGGCCGATCCTCAGGCTGCGCCATGATCGAATTCACCATTCGCAGGGACAGCATCGCCTGGCGAAGTCTGGACAAGGTGATCGCAATCTGCCCAAGCGGGGCCACCGCCCGGCCCGCCAGCATGACGGTGCCGATGATGGCGCCGGTCGAGACATGCCCTTCCGAAAAGGCATAGGCGCCGGCCACGATCAAAGCGACGGTGACCATCTGCTGGATGGCTTGCGTTATGTTGCCGGCGGCAGCCGAAAGCTGTTTGATCTTCTCGGACGTGTTGGATGCGTTCTTGGAATGCTCCGCCCATTTTCGCAGAAGGTACGCCTCTGCCCGCAGCGATTTGATCGTTTCCAGCGTGGAGATGGATTCCACCAGCAGGGCCTGGCGCTGCGAAGCCTCGTTCATGGAAGCGGCAACGCGTTTGCCGATGCGCCGTTGCGTGATCAGCCCGACGATCACCGAGGCGACAAAGGCAATGGCCGGTATGACGACCAGCCAACCGCCTATCGCATAGATGACAAGAAGAAAGACGAAGACGAAGGCTGTGTCGATGAAGACGCTGATGGTGTTCGACGTGAAAAACTCGCGCACGAACTCGTACTGGGTCACCCGATTTGCATATTCGCCGGTTGAGCCGGGCCTTGCCGACAAGGACGAGTTCAGCACCTTCTCGAAAAGCATATAGGAGATGCGAAGATCGGCCTTGCGCCCGGCATAGTCGATCAGTGACGCTCTGGCGGTCTTCAAGAGCAGGTCGAACAGAATGACCGCGCCGATCCCGATCGACAGCACCCAGAGCGTCGATATCGCCTTGTTCGGCAAGATCCTGTCGTAGACGTTCATGGTGAAGATCGGTGAGGCAAGAGCCAGCAGATTGATGAATACCGCCGACAGGATGACCTTCGAATAGGTGCGCCAGAACGGCCCCATCGTGCCGGTCAGCCAATGTCGCCGCTCGATCTTGGCCGCCGAACCGACGCTCATCGCCTCTACTGCGTTGGCATAGGTTATCGAGAAGGAAACGCCGCCACTTATATAACTTCCGGAAAACTCGGATTTGCTAATTGTGGTGCGCCCGTCTTCCTGGGGAGCGGTCGTAAATCCACCGTCCTCGGTCTGGGCAAGCAGCGCAACCGGCAACTGGCTGACGCGAAACAGAATGGCGGGAAGGTCGATGCGTCCGCGAAGAAAGTCGCGATGGCTGAATTCCGTGATTTCAAGACCGATGCGTTCGGCAAGATGCCGGATGGCGTCGATATCGATGCGGGTGTCTGACAGCGGCACGCCGGCAAACAGCACGGTCTCGGAACTCGGCCTGCCGAGGTACCCGGCAACAGCGGAGAAGCAGGCCTTGAACGCCTCTTTTGGGGAGAGGATTTTGGGTTGTGGGTTCACGATCAGCCCGCAGGACTATCGTTCGTCCTTGACCTTCCTACTTCTTTCTTACCGGTGCGAGGATGTCGAAAGGCAGATCGTTCGTCTGCTCCGACGGCGTGCGCGCATACGTTTCGGTGTCGGCCGTTTCAGGCGCATTGAACTCGGCCTTGGCATAGGCGGTGGCCTGTTTTGCCGGCTGAAGATTCATGGTCTTCAGCAACTGCCCGGTTGCCGCCAGCAGCCGGTACTGCGCGAAAAGCGACGCGTAGGATGCGGTGTCGGCAAGCGTAGCTGTGTTGAACCGCGTGTTCTGCGCGTCGAGCACGTCGAGCAGCGAGCGCTGTCCGACCTTGAACTGCTCGCGATAGGACGCCACCAGCCTTTCGTTGGCGGCAGCCTGAAGCTTCAATGTCTTTGCCAGATCGGCCTGCCGGAAGCGGCGATCCCATGACGTACGGACGGCTTCCTCGATCTCGCGCAGAACCTGGTGCAGCACAAGGCGCTGCTCGCTGGTGCGGCGGACCTGCTCTTGCTCGTTGGCTTTGTCGATGCCGCCGCGATAGAGGTTCCAGCGCAGCACCAGCCGCGCCTGCAGGTCGCTAGCGTCGCCATCGTCGCCGTCGATGTCATAGCCGCCGCGGGCGCGGCCTTCGGCGATGACGGAGGGCCCGAATTTCGCCCGCGCCGCATCCACCAGGGAGGCGGCGGCGTCGATATCGCTGTTGGCCATGTGGACGCGCGGATTGTTCTGTCGCGCCAGCCCTAGCGCGTCGTCGAGCGACCTTGGCAGCGCGCTCGAGACATCGCCTGGCCTTGACGCGTTGGTCAGCGGCTTACCGACCGTCTTGAAGAACCGTATCTTGGAAGCCTCCAGTTCTTCGGTCGCCTCCTGCATACGTGCCTTGGCAGCGAACAGCCGCTCCTCGGCCTGCTGGCGATCAGCCTCGTTCAACGCGCCGCCTGCAATACCTTGCCGGATGTCGCCGAGGATTGCCTGGTGAAAGCCCAGATTCTTCTTCGCTTCCGAAACGATCGAAGCCTGCAGCATGTATTCGAGATAGTCCTGGACGACAGACAGTCCAATGAATTCAGACCGTTCCAGCACCCGGAACGATGCGCCGTCGACCCGCGACGCCTGACGGTTCAGTTCCGCCCGCCTTGCGCCGCTGTCATAAAGCGTCTGCGTGACAACGACATCGGCTTCCGCCGGATAGAGCGCGTCATCCTCTATGGACAGCGAACGCCGGGAGGAATTGTCGAGACGACGAACCCCCGCCGACGCCTCGACATCGACGCTGGGAAGATAAAGTCCCTTCGCTTGGCGTAGCTCGAATTCGATTGCTTCGCGGTTTTCGATCGCTTGGCCAATTTCGGGGTTGGACTCCACCGCAACCGCCATCGCCTCCTGGAGAGTGAGCGCGTGAGCATTCCCACAACTCAATATGGCGACCGTCGTCAGCAGGCCGAGGCGCTTGCCTATCGCCGACATAGTTGTCGTATTCATTTCACCCCACCCCAACGTTCCCCTGCGCCATTATTGCCAGGCGTTACAACTCAACCGTGATTGTTCACAAATTTGCAAAATATGGGAGCACTTATTGATTTAGTGACCGCTAAAACGCTAAATTCAAGCAAAATTCTATAGAATGTCGCAAAAATGGCACATAAAATACCCACTGCGGTTTTTGAGTAACAGCCGTCCGAGTTTGAACAGGCAAGCGAAACCGCTCCGGGAAGGAGGACCGCAAGGCCACCTTACGACCTATTTGCTCCTGATAGCTTGACTATTTCTGGGTGTATTTTTCAGCGAGGTGACCGACAACATCTTGGTTGGCGGCTACAATCGGCAGGACAATCTTAGCCCGCTTGCCAGAGCCTGGAACCGACACCCCGGTCTTTCTTCGACCTGAAGCGTGGGCATAAATCCCTGAGCCGGCGAATAAAGGCCGACAACTGCTTCACTGGCCAGCGTGCCAGCATAGGGCTCATATGACGGCCGATCAACGACTCGGTCAACCGAAGAGGTGACGGTACTTTTTGAGGCGGTTCTGTAGGCCATCGAATGCCGCAAGGTCCAAAAATCGCTCCATTGAACCCGATAGCTGGTGAAACCTCAAAATAGTTCTTGCGGCGATTTTCCGTTAAAATCAAAAGCGCAATTTTTTTGACGGTTAGTGTCCGCCTTTTCGCAGCTCAGAAAAAAATCTGACTGGAATTGAGTCATACGCTGTTTAAACAATGCGGAACGAAGTGGTCGGTTGCGCCACCACTTTGCGGGACGACATACGAGAGTTGCAGGACGAGCGCGGTCAAACATCGAGGGCCGCCGGCTCGTTAGATACCACTACTCGTTCCTCCGCGCCATTCCAACAGGCTGAACTTCGAGGCAAGTGAGCCGGTCCTGGTCCGGCGCCTCGACTCGTAAATCCATTCCACCGATCACAACTGCCTGCAAGCTGCCGCTTGTTTGTTACTTCCCAAGTCTCATCGGCCACATCGAGGCGCTAGACCGTCAGCTGGTCGCGCGCTGTTGCCACAGCTGCCGATCTGCAACCGTCCCCATTTCCGCCGTTCTGGACCCTGTCTCCCAACGTTTGCAAAACGAGGTCAGCTATGGTCGGCAGTTTGGGGTCGCGGGAGCATACGGGATGATACGGGACCTTTCAGATTTTGGCCCACCAAAATCCAGCAAAATCAACAATTTCCGTTCGCCCTCCGGGCCCACCAATAACTCACGGCTTACGCCGAACTCTTTGTTTTGTGATCGCATCCGCGAAAAAGCACTCTACCGTCAAAGCTTTTCCCCACCTCTCGATAATTTCGCAAGCTGCCGCTGGCTATCGGCGGATCGTTGATGCGCAACTGTGACGGCGGTCGTTACCGTGGCTCGAGTGTCAGCAGATGTGGTAAGGCTGATTGTCGACGAGTAGCAGAGGGGTCCAGCAACAATGACTTTGAGACGAACCAGAGCTTACGGCGGATCCGGCTTGGTTCTGGCGGTTTGCACTGTATTGGCTTGGCAAAACGCCACCGCCGCTCAGGATTGCTACGCAGCCGCGACGCCTGGCGTCAATTGGCAGGAGTGTGACAAAAAGCTTCTCATCCTGGAAGGACAGGACCTGAGCGGGGCAAACCTGTTCGGTGTTGATTTCACTTCGACCGACCTCAGGAACAGCAATCTCCTTGCGGCAAATTTTGAGAAGGCAACGCTTGTGCGCGCTTCCCTGGCCGGCTCGACCGCCAAAGGCGCCCGGTTCGACAAAATCGAGGCGTACAGGACCGACTTCAGCCAGATGGACGCGCAGGGCGCTGTGTTTACGGGCGCGGAAGTGCAGCGCTCGAATTTCCAGAACGCCAATCTGGTCAATGTTGATTTCACAAAGGCGGAATTGGGGCGTGCACAGTTCCATGACGCCGATATCAGCGGCAGCCACTTTTCGTTTGCCAATCTCGCGCGGGCGGATTTCCGAGGAGCGAAGTTCACCGCACCGATAGACTTTGACGGCGCTTTTTTCTTTCTGACCCGTATCGAGGGCCTCGATCTATCCAATTCGGCGGGTCTGTCCCAGTGGCAGCTCAACATGGCTTGTGGAGACGCCCGGACCGAGTTGCCTTCTGGCATGACGAGGCCAGAAGATTGGCCCTGTCAATTCCAGCAGGAATAGCCCGCCCGTCCGCTTCCCGCCCAAAGGCTGCCGGGCGGCAAAGCGCCTCAATTCAGTCCTCGGCCGCGGGTCAAAGCACGACACTGCGGGACATTTCCGGCAATCTCATTTACCGGCGAACGACAACGACCAAATGGAGGACGGATGCCCAAGGTCAAAGGTGATACCGCTCTGGACAAGGAGCGCGCCAAAACAGAGAAGCTCCTCAAAAAGGTTGGATACACAGCCTTGAAGGAGGCCGGTGTGGTATCCAAGCGACCCGACCTCCCAAATCTAAAGATTGAAAAGCGAGGGAAGTAGCGCGGACACTCCCATGCTGACCTGACCGAAGGCACGCCCAAAATGTAGACGTCTGCTTTGCCTTCTCAAGCTAGGAGTGTGCAGGCGGCGCTTGCGACAACCACAAGGCGGACTGCTGGGGCCGGAAGAAGCTGTCGTATTTCCGCCCCGGTGCGATCCGATACTTCACAACTTTTTCACTTTCCAATTGGGGGGCCATAGCAAATGAACGAAGAGACCGGCGTTCAGAAGTTGGTGCGCACGCTGCGTGCTCGAGCACCTGATGACGCAGCTGAATTGCTCGCTAGAGAGTCTCCCGAGTTCATCCGCGACACACTAAAGCTGTTGCCGGACGGGCACGCCCGTAAGGTGGCCGAGCATTTGCCACTGCATATGCGGCCCATCAGCTCTCATGACGGTGAGATGGGTTTCGCGATCCCCGAGTCGCTCGTCGACGTGATGGACCCGATCCCCGCCAGCGTTCCTGTCGGGACGACGGTTGCTGCCGCGGTGGAAGCTGTCAGAGGCGCCCAGGTGCCGACCGAGCTCACTTATCTCTACGTCACGGACGAGGGCAATAGACTGGTTGGCCTAGCGGTCCTGCGCGATCTGATGCTGAGCGAACCCGACGCGATTGTCGATCACATCATGCTGCCCAGGCCGTTCGCTCTTGATGTCGGTCTCTCTTTGAGTAACGCATGCAAGGCGGCGGTACGGCGTCACTATCCTGTCTATCCGGTGGTGGATGCGGAGAACCGGCTGCTCGGGCAGGTTCGCGGCTGGCGATTGTTCGAGCAGCAAATCATCGAGATTTCCGCCCAGTCTGGCCAGATGGTAGGCCTCCAGAAGGAGGAGCGCTCTTTTACGCCGCTGTTTTCAGCCTTCCTGAAGCGTCATCCGTGGCTGCAGTTGAATCTCCTGACGGCCTTCATGGCCGCATTCGTGGTCAGTTCGTTCACAGGCACGATCGAGAAGATCGTCGCTCTGGCGGCGTTTCTCCCGGTCTTGGCCGGGCAGAGCGGAAACACCGGCTGCCAGGCACTGGCTATGACGCTGCGTGGCCTTGCCCTGGGGGATGTGGACAAACGACCGAAGCTGCACTTGGTGATGAGAGAGGGCGCGCTCGCGGCCGCCAACGGCGTGCTCGTCGGCGTTGTTGCGGCTGCGGCGATGTGGTTCTATGCCTCGAGGCAACCGGCGTCGGCGGCGCAGGCGCCGATGCTGGCACTTGTGATCCTGCTTGCCATGTCCGGATCGTGCCTCATGTCCGGCATCTCCGGCGTGCTGATCCCGTTGGGCCTGCGCCGGGTAGGCGCCGATCCGGCGGTCGCCTCGGCGATCTTCCTCACCACCGTGACCGATATTGTAGGCATGGGCCTGATGCTGGGGCTGGCCACCATGCTCGTGCTGTAGCAAGCTGCGTGCGGTGACGCGTCCCTGGGCGTTGAGGCAATGAGCTGACCTCGCGTTCAAAGAAATTGCAAGACCCGGGCCGAATCGCACACGCCTCGTGAGAAGCACCTCCGCCAGCTCTCCGTCCCTTGCGAAACGCGACGGAAGGCCTTTGGAGAAGCCGTGGGTGACCTTGAAGCCTGGTGACCAGATACGCAGGATCGCCCATCCAATATTAATCTTGTCGGCTGTGCGATCCACTACTGATGAGATTTGATTTTGTTAAGCCTTGGGCCAAATACTTCAATCACGTGCAGCAATGTTGAGAAGAGTTTTTGACAATCAGCGCAGCCGAAATAGGAATAAACCCGATATCTTGTTGCGCAGCTGCAACAGCTGCTGAGGACTCGCATAAGTCCGGCGACCGTTCAGTCGCCTTTTTCTTGCAGTCGTGCTAAATCCCTCGCACTAGTCGGGTTTGGGGTGGGTTCTCGGCATGCAATCTTCGTTTCGAACGATCTTCGGCTTCGCCGCAGCGCTGCTTTGTGCCGGCGTGTTGCCGGCCGGCGCACAAGGTCTTTTTGGGGCCTATGACGATGCGTTTGCGGCCCGCATCGCCAGTCCGGCCGACAATGGAACGCTCGCCCAATTCGTCACGGTTGCGGTCAACGCTGGGCAATACGATCAGGCGATCTCCTCGATCGAGCAGTATCTGATCCAGTACCCCCGCGATGCGCGCGCCCGGCTTGCGGCCAGCCGGTTGTATTACCATGTCGGGTCCTATGAATTGGCCCGGCGGCAGGTGCAGTACGGCATCGAAGTCGGGGGTCTGACCGCAAGTGAGCAACAGGAAGCTGTTCGCCTGCTCGCCCGCATCGAGCGCGCGTTGCGTGGCGTCACCTGGGAACTCGCCCTGACCGGCGGCGTATTCAGCGCATTCACCGATTTTGAGCCAGGCGGGGCGCAAGACGACGACAGCTTCGTCTCGCCTTACGGGCAGGCGGAAGGTTTTGTGCGGTGGGACCTCGGCACGCCAAGTGCCGACGCGCTCGTTCTTTCGGGGTCGTTGACCGCGACTGAGCGTCTTTTCACGGAAGACCTGTCGGTTCCGGGTGGCGAGAAGACTTTTATCCACGGCAACGCAGCGATTACCTGGGACAAGGGACTGCCCAACAGCGGGATCGATTCGCTGCGCCTGCTGCTTTCCGCGTTTACCGTTACGGATCGTTTCGACAGCGACATTTACGAAACCGGCATCGGCCTCAGTGGACGTTTCGTCGTTCGCCCGACGGTCGAGACGACGCTCTTCGCCGGTGGCGGCTACATCGATCTAAGCGCCTCGCAAGGCATTTTCGCGGATAGCAGGGTCTTCTATGAGGCAGGCGGCAGCTACCGCTTCCTCAATGGCCAGGCGCTCGGCTTGCGCTTTGTCGGCTCGAATGACTTCGCTTCCGGATCGGGCGAAATCAGCCGCAGCTATACGGGCGAGGTCCGCTATGGCGGCCTGTTGATGAACGTACCGGATTTTTTCGCATGGTCGCACCAGATCGCCTTATCGGCCGGCCACAGCGACACTCCCGATCTGTCCGTCGGCATCGGCACAAATATCAAGAGCGACTTCTGGCGCATTGCCTCGGAAAGCGATTTTCAGCTGACGGAAGCGCAGAAGATCAGCGTCGATCTCGCCTACCGCAAAACCAACTTCGCCCTCGCCAACCGCGACCGAAAATCGTTCGAAATGCTCATGAGCTATACGTTGACGCTCAATTGAAAGAGGCCGCGATGAGGTATCATCAGATCGTCGTTTTTATCGCCTGCCTCGCCTTCGCGGCACCATCCGCTGCTGAGACGGTCGGGTCGATGACGGCCTATCAGACCATCATCGTCCGCAATAACGGCGGGACGATGAACGTTGGCGCCGGCGTCGAACTCGGCGACCAGTTGCGCAGCAATCCCACCGGTCTCGGAATGCTGGTGTTCCGGGATGAATCGAGCGCCAAGATTGGTCCAAACACCAGCCTGACGATCGATGAGTTCGTCTACAATCCGGGCTCCGGGTCGGGAAAGATCGACATCGGGATGAACAGCGGCCTGGCCCGTTTTTATGGCGGCCAGGTTTCGAAAGGGGGCGTCATGCAGGTTGCGACGCCGCACATGGTGCTCGGAGCGAGAGGCGGCATCATCGAAGTGCTGGTGGCAGCCGGCCAGACCGTCGGCATATTGCGCGCCGGCCGTATGACCTGCACGATCAATGGCAAACGGCTGGTCATCACGAACCCGGGCTACGCCTGCACGTCGGACGATGGCAAGCTTCTGGCCGGCTACGGCGGCATCGACGCCTTCCCGATCTTGGACAGTATCGACCGGATAGCGGGAACTGGCCTGCCGGGCGCACCGGGTCCTGGGTTGGACGTAAGCGCAATTTGTGCGTCCGCTCTAGGCTCCTCGCTCAAAGTCTGCGGGTCCAGGGACGGCGCACTGCCAGGAGTGGTCATGGAATTCCCTGACAGCCCAACGCCACCTGCGGGCAGCGGGGGGCGGCGGGGCGAGTGTGAGGGTGAGGGTTGCTGCTACTACTACAACTGCGATTAGGCCTGGCTGCACGAGATGAGCCACTCGGTCGGTAGGCGCTGGGCTGATTGGCGGCAAGCCGGCAGGCGCAAAATATCCGGCCTTGTGGTCGTGCTCCTGCTGCTCGCTTGCCATTTGGCTTTTGACGGGCCGTTGTCGCGCCTGCGTGAGCGGACGTACGACTTCTATCAGTTTCTCGCCCCACGTCAGGCGACGAGCAATCCTGTCGTGATCGTCTCGATAGACGACGCCAGCCTCAAGGCACATGGGCGATGGCCCTGGAACCGTGGCCTCTTGGCCGATCTGGTCGATGGCATCACGCAATCCGGTGCGGCGGTGGTCGGGCTTGCGCTGGTACTCCCCGAGGCTGACACCTCGCCTGAGGGCATCGCCGGAGACAAGCGCCTGGCAGCGGCGCTGTCCAAAAGTCGAACGGCGCTTGCCGTCAGCCTGGGCAATGAAGCGACGGTATCAGAAGCAGAA
Organism: Mesorhizobium sp. C372A; assembly: GCF_030323245.1. Classification (NCBI taxonomy): domain Bacteria; kingdom Pseudomonadati; phylum Pseudomonadota; class Alphaproteobacteria; order Hyphomicrobiales; family Phyllobacteriaceae; genus Mesorhizobium; species Mesorhizobium sp. C372A. Next base: position 3,301,901 of record NZ_CP100475.1, read on the forward strand.
CCCAAAGCCGGCTGGTCGATCGTCGGGCAAGTGCCCGATACACTCCCCGGCTTCACCGGTCTTACCGGCTCGCTTGCCGAATTCTCGAACGCCGCCGCAGGCCTCGGCGTGATTCGCACCTTGCCCGATCCCGACGGCGTACTGCGCCATGTGCCGCTGCTCTGGCTTCGCAATACCCCTCAACGCGCGCAGCTGTGGCCGTCTTTCGCACTCGAGCTCCTGCGCCTTTACGCTGGACAGGACGGTTACACAGCCCGGATGAATGCAGCCGGGTTCGACGCACTCAGGATGGCAGGCGCCATTGTGCCGCTCGAGCCGGAGGGGAGCATCCGCCTCTGGGAAACCGCCACGGACACGCCTCGCCTGTCTGCCAGCACTATCCTTTCGGGCCATGGCGATCCGCGGCTGCGGGACGCCATCGCCATTGTCGACCTGTCGGCTGTGGGCCTGACGCAGTACCTGCCCACGCCGACGAGTCCAGCGCGACCAGGAGCGGAGATCCACGCCGATGCGATCGGCCAGATGCTTGCCGGGCGCTTCCTGGCAGAGCCAGCGCACGCGCGTATGCTCGAGCGGCTCTGGTTTCTCCTCAGTGCCGTCGTTTTCATCGGGCTTTCTGGAGTGCTCGCCGGGCGTGTCGTGCTTGGCGCCATCTCCCTGGCGCTGCTGGCCGTCACGCCGTTCGTGTTCGGCGCTCTCGAGTACAGCCTGCAGGGTGCACTCTATGACCCGCTGCAGCCGGCGCTTGCAACCATCATGGTTGCGGGCTTCGAAGGCTATGTCCTCTACAGGCGCAGCGAGCAGCGCCGGTCCACCCTGACGCGACAGTTCTCCCAATATCTGTCGCCCTCCGTGGTGCAGCGCCTCGCAAGCTCGGACACCGAGGCAATCCTGTCCGGCGAGAAGCGCGAGATCACAATTTTGATCAGCGACATACGTGGCTTCACGACCATGAGCGAACAGCTCGACACCCAAGAGATCGCCAAGGTGGTCAACCATTTCCTCGGCATTGCGACCGATGAGATCCTCAAGCGCGACGGCACCATCGACAAGTTCATGGGCGATGCGGTGCTGGCCTTCTGGAACGCACCGCTAGATCAACCCGATCATCGTGAGCGTGCGCTCGACGCGGGCCTGGCCCTTATCGAGCGGGTGAGGCGCGAAGACGCCGCCTTCACCGCGGATGGCCATCGCTCCATCGAAATCGGCGTCGCCATCGAGACCGGCATCTGCTCGGTAGGCAATTTCGGCTCCGAACGGCGCTTCGATTACACCGCGATCGGCTCCCCCGTGAACCGCGCGGCACGGCTCGAATCGACGACCAAGAAGCTGGGCATCCCCCTGGTGCTTGGACCCGGCTTTGCGGCAGGAGCATCGATGCCGGTCGTCCAGGCGGGCGCCTTTGAGCTCCAGGGTTTCAAGGGCGAGGTCCCGGTTTTCACCGTTCCGGAGATGCAAGCTGCTCAACAAGGTATGAGCCGCGAACTAGAGAGCCAACGTGGTGAGCAATCTGGCGCCCCCGCCATGGTGGTTGGTTCGCCGCCATCCGTGCAAATGGCGCCGCTTGATGTTGCACCCCGAACCCGAAGCACGCGCTGATCGGCCAACGGGTCGCAGGATGCGATTGTCACGGGCACCGACGGACATCTTGTTTCGGCGACATCGAGGGATGCGACGGCTTGCGTCACTCGTCCTTGAAAGTCACCTTCATATGTTTGTGCACCATTGAGGCGAGGTCCTCGGCATCCCAGTTCGTTAGCCTGATGCAGCCGTGAGAGAAGGTCTTCCCGATCTTGCCGGGTTCGGGCGTGCCGTGAATGCCGTAGCTTTCGATGGAGAGGTCGATCCAGATTGATCCCACGGGATTGTTAGGGCCGGCAGCAATGGTGAAGGGCCGCTTGGTTTTGACTCCCTTGAATGCAAAATCGGGATCGTAGTGATAGGTCGGGTTGTGCACCACCCTTTGGATCTCTGCCTGCCCACTTGGTGCCGGCTTCTCGTCGCTCCCGATCGAGGCAGGGTAGACGGCAAGCGCTTTATTGGAGGGGTCGAGCACGCGCACCTGATGAGCGCCTTTGTCGACTTCGACGCCGGCAATGGTGGCGGGAGGTTCACCCCGGCCAACATCTGGTACCAGCAGCGTGGTTCCAGCTTTCCTGAATCCGGTGCCTGGGTTTAGCCTCCTGAGCAATGGTTCGCTCACATGGAAGCGCTCCGCCAGCTTCTCGATCGAGTCGTGATAGCCAAGCCTTCTCAGGCGAGCCATCCTCACCATGCGCCCCGGAATGCGTTTGGTGAAGGGGCCGCGTACATCTTTGCGGGTCAGTTCATAGGTGATCAGAGCTGGGCTGGTGGAGGTTGCCATCAGCTTGTCCCAAGTCGCCTGGGTGAGCTTGCCATCTGGCGCCAGTCCGTTCGACGCCTGGAAGGCCTTGACCGCCTTGGCGAAGTTCTCTCCAAGGCGGCCGTCGATGAGCCCCGGTGAGAAGCGCGCACGATCCAAAAAAATTTGCGCCTTCAGCACGGCAGGATCGAGCCCTTTCGGATCGCCGGCGGAGAATTGCGCCTGATTTACCGCGGCTAGGTCCAGCTTGGCCGCCTCCGTCCCGCCGCATGCGAAGGCGAGTGCAATGGCGAGGAGGAGAAGGAGCCTGATCATCGATTTCACTCCTTACGTTAAATCGCACCTGATCTGCTTCTATGACGCGCTGTGGCAGATCTGGTTCCATTCGCCGGTAGGGGATCATAGGCAACCAGCCTTACGCTGCCGACCGGTCCGAGACGTTTGATGCCCATGCCTTGCCCCTCACGAGAGGCGTTGCTGGCCGCGCAGATCGGCAGTGTAAAAATGGTCTGGCCATGTTGACGTGAGCTTCTACCTTCAAACTGCCCACTACCTGGACCGGCAGTCAAATGGTCTCAGGGCAGCAAGTGAGGAGATGCGCTGGGAACCGGCTTATCGGGCGGGTATTCTATTGATCTTCGGTATCGATAGATCCATGTTCCGTCGTCACTGTGATCGCGTTGTCGCCCGCGATTGCTCTAGCGTATTCGAAGCGCTCCAACTTCTGTTCTGCCGATAGGCCTTTGAACATCGCGGTGGCCGAGTTCGTGATTTTGAAGTCGCCGCAACTCGGACAGCGAAACTCCCGGATGTCACCAACTGTCTCCGAATTAACGAGCGCCTGCTCATCTGTAATCGGGCAAATTGCGGCCATCCAAGCCATCGTGGTCCTCCGTCCTAAGGCCGTCCCCGATTACCCAAAAGGCATCGTCGAGTGCAAAATCCATTTCTGCCGACGCTCACCCCACCTGGAGTACTCCACCGAGTAGATTGCGCTCTCCACTCTCCAACCCGGAATGTGGATTAAAGCCAGTTCCTCGGCGAGCGATTTGCTGGTGAGCGGTAGGCGCTCTCGCTCTGGAGCCTCTCCCAAACGATCGGAGATGTTCATGTAGCGTCGGGCAGGACCGAAGGGCCGGAACGTGGCGTTTTCATCTCTTCGGCAATCACCAGTAGCGCCTCCAGAGCGACGGCGATCCCCGACATCACCGTACTTATGTCTGCGCTGCCGCCGAGCGTCGAAAGTTCGGCCGCTCGCGTTTGCATGCTTTGGCTCAGCTCTTGTAACTTCAGGCGCAGCTCGTCATCCATGGTATGTTCTCCAAGCTTGACGCTGGAGAAACGCGCCTGCTTACTACCCGTTCCGCCGGTGGCCGCAGAGAACCAGAGACACCGCAGATGCTACAACTTGCGCTGTGGCGGCGCTTAGGATGGGCGGTGGATTGAGCCTCAGCGAATGACCGTCGGCAAATAGCGGATGCTTCAGTCTCGAAAAGGTGCTGGACGGCTCGATATGCACCGCCCCTTGGCCCTGGGTGCTGGTCCCATGCACAGTAAGGCCGTGCAAGTGCGCGCGGCCTCTGGGCTCAACATTCCAGTCGTCATGGTCCAAAGTTGTCCCAAGGTGGGTTCTCACCAAAGTGGGCGGCGAGAAGCGTCACGAAGCTTTGAACTTTGGCGGAAAGATGCCTTCTTGACGGGTACATCGCGTAGATCGACCGGCTTACCGGCTTGAACTGGGGCATCACTGTCTCCAGTTGGCTCGAACGAATGGCATCTCCAACAAGGAAAGTGGGGCAAAGTACTATGCCTGCTCCACCCAGCGCCGCATCGCGCAGGAGCTGCCCGTTCGTTGCCGTCATCCGTGCAGTGATTTTTACCGCCACTTCCCCCTTTGGTCCGTCGAACCGCCATTTTCCGCGGCTGGCGCGCAACGCGTAGTCCAGACAATCATGGTCGTGGAGATCCGACGGCTTTGTGGGACGCCCGCGTCTGTCCAGATAATCGCGCGAAGCGCAGACCACCTCGCGTGAAGGCGCGATTCGGCGAGCAACCAGATTGGAAACCGTGAGTGGAGCGATGCGTACCGCGACATCCAGGCCCTCTTCCACGATGTCAACCACACGGTCGTCCAACACCAACTCAACCGACACCTCCGGGTAGACCGCGAGATATTCTGCAACGACTCTCCCAAGGTGCATCGCGCCGAAGGAGATCGGCGCGCTGACACGCAGTGAGCCGGTGGGACGTGTCTTGCTCTCGGCCGCGCTCGTACGAACTTCCTCGACATCCTCGATTATGCGCAGACTGCGCTCGTAGACGGAGGCGCCGAGCTCTGTCAGGCTTATGCGCCGGGTCGTCCGGTTGAGAAGGCGTGCGCCAAGCCACTCTTCCAGCATCTGGACATGTTTGCTCACGGCCGCTGGCGATAGTCGCATCCGCGTGGCCGCTCCAGCGAAGCTGCCTTCACCGACGACGTTGGCAAACACGGTCATGCTGGTCAGCCGGTCCAACTGCAATCACCTCTTTCATTCACGTTTCGTGAATTCACCATCCATATCTCCCTCGATTATCAATCCGCAGTGGACAGATTATCTGAAACCAGGCCGGGATCAATTGCCCGATCCGTCTCTCTAACGTTTGCCCGAAACGTTGGCGTCGAGTGCCTTCTCGCGGGCTGGAGGTGATCATGTCTCTGACCAAAGCAGCCCTTCGGGAGAAACAGGGAGCCACTTTTCGCATGTGGCTCTCCGTGCTCACTATATCGCTGGGTATTTTTTCGATGATCACTGCGGAGCAACTCCCTGTGGGGCTGATTCCGGCAATTTCTTCCGAGTTGAATGTCTCTATTGGGAGTGGCGGTCTCACGGTGACGATACCCGGCGTAATTGCGGCGTTCGCTTCTATCGGTTTGCCGTTGGCAGTGGGGAGGCTCGACCGGCGTATTCTGATGGCGGGCCTGCTCGCGGTAATGGCTGCGGCGAGCGTGATTTCAGCGCTCGCAACGAACTTTCCCGTTCTGCTCGCGTCCAGGCTGCTCGTTGGGATCACCATCGGTGGCTTTTGGGCGATAGCCGGAAGCATCGCAGTACGCCTTGTTCCTGGACCGTCCGTGCCGCGCGCCATGACTACTGTCTTCGGCGGTGTAAGTGCCGCTGCGGTGCTGGGCGTGCCGGCCGGCACGATCATCGGTGATCTAGTCGGCTGGCGCGGCGCCTTCTGGTCTCTCGCCGGCCTGAGCTTTGCCATACTGCTCGCCGCCCTGCTTGTGCTTCCGAAGCTCGAGGCGGCGCAGCCTGTGGAGGTGAAAGCCCTGCGTGCGCAATTGCGCAATCCCGCCCTCCTGTCGGGCGTGGTTGCGACCGCACTGCTGGTGGCTGCCCACTACGGTGCCTACACCTTCGTGAGCCCGGTGTTGCTGGAGGTCTCGGGCGTCACTGCAGGGAGCATAGGCTGGCTACTGTTGGGGTATGGCATTCTCGGAATGATTGGCAACGCCGTCGCAGGCGTCTGGGCCGCAAAATCCGTCGGTCGCACATTGGCCTGCGTCGTCATTGGGCTCGGCGCCACGCTGGCTCTTTTCCCGTTGCTCGGGGTCACGCCGCTCACAGGAACCATCCTGCTGCTGGTGTGGGGCTTCGCGTATGGCGCGGCGCCCATTACGCTGCAGACGTGGGTGCTGAGTGCAGCATCAGAAAGCGCGGAGACCGCGACGGCCATCTACTGCTTCACTTTCAATCTTGCCATCTCCGTGGGTACCCTAGCGACCAGTCAGATCGTGGACACGATGGGCGTGAACAGGGTCCTCTGGGCCGACTCCGCCATCATCCTGCTGGTGCTGCTGCCGGTGTGCCGCGCACCCATGCTTAACCGGAACATCGGAAACTCGTAGACAGCAAGCCATCCTGTGCCGCCCATCTGGCAATGATGTGATAGGTTGAAGTAGATCTTCGTTTCCTCTGTCTTGAAAGTCACGCGCGTCACATCAAACGCGGGTTCCGCCGCACCGTGCGGGTGCCGATGCTTTGCGCCCCCGGAGGACAACTGGCTACTTGAAAAAGGACTTGATCCCCTCGTCGATATGTGTGCTGATATGAGATCGATCTCATGCCGCGCTCTCAATTACTGTTTCTCTACGGGAGCGCGCTCTGGGAAGCATATGTCTGAATGACGATGAAGAGGGAGGTTCAAGTGAGGAAATTGATCGCGTGGCTGGCCTTGGCCACTACCACGCTCGCGTTCGCGTCTGCGGCGTCGGCGGGTGAAACCATCGACCGGGTTACCTCGAAGAAGGCAATGGTGGTCGCCACAAACAGCGGTTGGCCGCCGCAGAGTTTCCTCGACGACAGCAATCAGTTGGTCGGCTTCGATATCGACGTCTCGAAGGAGATCGCAAGGCGCCTCGGTGTGGAGGTCAGTTTCGACACGCCGGACTGGGCGACGATGACGGGCGGCCATTGGCAGGGACGCTACGATCTGGGTGTCGGCTCGGTGACGCCGACCAAAGCGCGGGCCAAGGTGATCGATTTCGAAGGCATCTATTATTATAGCCCCTACGTTTACGTGGTTCACAAGGACAGCCCGGCCAAATCGGTCGCCGACCTGAACGGTAAGATCATCGGCGTCGAGACCGCCACCACGTCGGAGGATTTCATCCGTAGACAACTCGAGATCGATGCTCCCGGCCTGCCGCCCATCGAATACAAGCTGGAGCCCGGTGAGATCAGGACTTTCGCTGACTCAATGCTGCCGTTCGACGATTTGAGGCTCGGCGACGGCGTGCGCCTCAACGCGGTCATCGCACCAGAACAGACGGCTCAGAACGCGATAAAGAACGGCTACCCGTTGCGTGTCCTGGAAGGCGGCTATGCCTTCCGTGAGCCACTGGTGGTGATCGCGGAAAAAGGTGATGCCGAGTGGAATGCCAAGATCGGCGGCATTCTCGACGAGATGAAGAAGGACGGTACCCTCGCGAAACTGACCACCAAGTGGTACGGCAAGGATTACAGCTCTGACTGAGAGGCATCGTGGATAAAGCTTGAGCGGGGTGCATTCAATTGAACATCCCGCTCCATCTGTTTTGTTTCAGCCGCATTTCCACGACACCGGGCGGCTCCGCCTGCCTGCAAAATGCTCTAGTGCCGCCACCTCATCATATTGATCATGACATGTCCTGACACATATTACCGACGCACGCTTGCCGACAACACCATCAGACCGCCGCTGAGCGGCGTTTCCGAGTGCGAGACAGTCGTTGTCGGCGGCGGACTGGCCGGCCTGACGACGGCGTTGCAGCTGGCTCGCGCCGGCCAGCAGGTCGTCGTGCTTGAGGCGCAGCGGATAGGATTCGGCGCTTCCGGTCGCAATGGCGGCTTCGTTAATCCCGGTTTCGCCACCGGCACCGACAACATCGCCGCGATGGCCGGCGTCGACGCGGCACAAAAACTGCACCGCCTGTCCATCGAAGGCGTCGACTTCGTGCGGCAGACGATCCGCGATCTCGACGTCAAGGCGGCAGAGCCGCGCTCCGGTATATTGAGCGTGCTTCGCCACGATGGCGGCGCCGTGCTCAAGGCATATGCCGAGCAACTGGCGCGGGATTTCGACTACCGGCTCGACTATCTCGATCGCGACCAGGTGCGAGCGGTGCTGCATTCGGATCGCTACCACCAAGGCCTGCGCGATCCCAGCGCCTTCCACATGCATCCGCTTAACTATCTGCGCGCCGTTGCTGGCGAGATCGAGCGGCTGGGCGGCAGGATATACGAGAGAACGGCTGCCGTTGAAGCCAACCTTGACGGCGCCGAAAAGATCTTGCGTACCGACAGCGGCGAAGTGCGCGCCCGCCAGGCCGTAGTTGCCACCGGCGGATATACGGGCCCACTGGTCGGCCGGCTGCAGCGGGCATTCCTGCCTATCGCCACTTACGTTATGGTGAGCGAGGAGGCGCCTGACCTCATCGCCAAGGCGATTACGACGACCGACGCCGTCGGCGATAACCGTCGCGCAGGCGATTATTACCGTGTTGTCGAAGGCGGCAGGCGGCTGCTCTGGGGAGGGCGCATCACCACCCGGGCAGCCTCATCGGGCGTGTTGGCGAGGCAATTGCGCCGTGAGATGGTCACCACTTATCCGCAGCTCGAACACCTCAAGACCGAACTCGCCTGGTCCGGGCTCATGTCTTATGCCCGGCACATGATGCCCCAGATAGGCCCGTTGCAGCCGGGCGTCTGGTACCTCACGGCTTTTGGTGGCCATGGCATCAACACCACGGCGATCGCCGGCAAGTTGATCGCCGAAGCCATACTGGGACAATCGGACCGTTACCGGCTGTTTGCACCATTCGGCCTTGCCTGGGCGGGCGGCCCGGCTGGACTTGCGGTTGCGCAACTCACCTACTGGAAGCTGCAGGCGCAGGATTGGTGGCGCGAGCGGGCCCGCTGACCGCAGGGAGATCGAAGACGTGATCGGCCGACTATTGCTCAACCACCCGGACGCGGCGCGCCGCGTTGGCGTGTTCTTCGTGCTCGCCGCCATCGCCGCCGGCCTGTATGGGCTCGGCATCAAAGCCAGTTGGCTCGGCAAGCTCGTTCCGGGGTCGGTCGAGTGGCTCGCCGCCAACCCGGACGTCGGGCGGGCGGTCTCGGCGGTGCTGATCGCATTGATCTTGGTGGCGAACTGGAACGCGCTGCGGTATCTCAGCCGCAAACAGCAGATTGTGGCAGTTTGGATAGAGCTGTTCGTGTTGCTAATGTTGTTTTTCTATTCCTTCGACCTGTCCTTCGCGTTCATCGCCAAGAAGATCGGCTTCCTCGTCTCGAAGGGTGTGGTGACGACCCTCTACATTTCGGCCATTTCGATCGCCATCGCCACCCTCATCGCCTTCGTTGGCGCCATCGCCAAACTTTCCCGCAACGGCGTGGTCTATGGCTTGGCGACCTTCTATACCTCTCTGTTTCGTGGCTTGCCGTTGCTGATGCAGATCTACATCATCTATCTCGGCCTGCCGCAGATTGGCTACGTGATCGGCGCCGTGCCGGCTGGCATCATGGCGCTGTCGCTCTGCTACGGCGCGTACATGACCGAGATCTTCCGGGCCGGCATCGAAAGCATCTCGCGCGGCCAGACCGAGGGTGCTACGGCACTCGGCCTTAGCGCTAACCAGACGATGTTCCTGGTCATCCTGCCGCAGGCGATGCGCGTCATCGTGCCGCCGACCGGCAACCAGTTCATTGCGATGCTGAAGGATTCTTCGCTGGTCTCGGTGGTCGGGGTCTGGGAGATCATGTATCTCGCACGCACGCAGGGCCAGACCGAGTTCCGCCACATCGAGATGCTCATCACCGCCTCGATGATCTATTGGCTGCTCTCGATGGGGCTCGAGTTCCTTCAGTCGCGGATCGAGGACCGGTTCGGGCGCTCACTCAAGCGCTGATCGTCATCCGTGATCTTCGCCAAAGCGAGTTGCACAGCACCGCAACAGCCAGCTTCGGAGAGCAGCTGCAGATTGTACGCGACAGCATGCCGTTCGGCGACGTCGTGAGGGGTGAATCAACCCGGTATTTCATCGGCTTAGCCCGATCGGAGGGCAGAATAGAGCAAGTGCTGGACGAGCATGTTCGTTGGCCGACCGCCCGGCAACTACGACCGATTGCTGGATTTCACCCGCGCCAATAAGTTAACAAAATTAATGACTCTAACATGTCTCCGGCCAACCATTATCGCTATGTATCGATGGTAGCCGAGTTCGCCACGTGGTTCGCCAATAGGTTTGTCAGCAGTGGTTTGCGCGTTACCAGCCGCACGCCTCGGTCCATGCCCTGCACAGCCAAACGCACCGGCGAGACTTCCCGGGAATGAAGCTCGGCATGGTGTTTCGTTCCTTTGAAGTGGGCGTGGTTGGGGGAAGACCGTAGTCGGCGTGTTCGCGCCCGGTGGAATTTTCGAAGAGTTGTTTCCAACGGCGGGAACGAACCAAACTTCCATGCATTTAGCTCTGGCTTCGTTCATTCACTCTTTCTTCTGGGAGCTGGACCATTGTCATCCGGAGGCTATCTCTTGGCCGACCAACAAACCAATGACGTTTCCATCGTTGATCTGATACCTGCCCTGCGGGCTTTCGCGCGCACCTTCTGCCGCGTTCCAGACGATGCCGACGATCTGGTGCAGGAAACGTTGACCAAAGGGCTCGCCAACATCGACAAGTTCGAACCTGGTACACGCATGAAGTCGTGGCTCTTCACCATCATGCGCAACACCTACTACACCCGGATCAAGATCGCTGCACGGGAAGCGCCAGGCCTTCTCGACTGCGCGTCTTCGAGACCGATTTCGGAAGCTACCCAGGAATGGACCGTTCAGAGCAAGGAAGTTCACGGCGCCATCCAAAAGCTGCCCGAACATCAGCGCGAGGTGCTGATGCTGATCGGCGTTTTAGGAGTGGGCTACGAGGAAACCGCCGAAATCTGCGGCTGCGCGGTAGGGACGGTCAAGAGCCGGCTGAACCGTGCCCGCGCCAACATCCTTGAGCTACTCGGGGAGAGCTCGTTGCAGACATTGATAGAAAGGCGAAATCAGCTGTCGGATGGTCAGCTCGATATAGAGGTCGACAGCCGCAGATAATCAGCTCTTCACGTCTCGCCGACGCTTCTCGACGAGAGCGTTTTGCAATTCGATCGCCAGCTTGGACAGGCGGTCTGGTATCTTTTCCTGCTCTATGGCGGCCAGCAGGGAAGCAATCTCCTGATCCACTGCCATCTCGACAAGCAGATCCGTGGTATCGTCGCTCGAATGAGACATCACGTTCTCTTGATAGCATCCCTAGATCCAAGTCTGATGATGAGCGCTCGGCACTACAGGGCGTTGTCGACCGCCGAGAGGCTCACCGGCGGCCCTTGCACAGTTTTCCCTCCGTGCCGCGGCAAGACGCGGCGCGGTGGCGTCAGTCCTTCAGCAACCGGTTTGCGGCGTGATCCTGAAATTGATCGGACTTGATTCGATTGCCGTCCAGCCCGCGCTCTCGGCCATGTTGCTTCCTGTCGCGGTTGGACAAAACCGCGTTTTCCTCGATCTTGTCCTTGTCCAAGGTGGTCATTGCGCCGGCGCCGGCACCTTTGCCTTGGCTGCCTTGTCCGAAATGCTTTTTGCTGCCGGATGCCATGATCTCCTCCTTCGAATCCAGGACACCGATCGGTGCCGACGCCCGAACCGGCATCGCGCTGTAATGTTCCGTCTCACCCAGCAAGCAGGAAGGCGTCGCCATCCCATGACCGAAACGGCTTCTCGCCGTCGATGACGACCCGCAATTGGTGAGCTTGCGCAAGACGGCCGATGTCGGCCCGGTCCAAAGAAAGCGACCCGCGATAAGAATAGTTCAGCAATGCGAGCCGGCCCGGCCGTTTGAGAACGCGCGCAATTTCATCGAAAAGCCGCTCAGCCATGCCGGCCAGGACCAGGTAGGGAAAGCTGTCGACCGCCAACACGCAATCGAAACTGTCGTCGTCGAAGTCGGCCAGATCGAGACCGGAGGTTTGGCGCAGTTCGACATTGCCGAGCGCTGCGCATTGCTCGGAGGCGATAGAGATCATCCGCGATGATATGTCGATGCCGACCATCCGCTTGAAGGAATTGGACAGCGCGCGCTCGAAACGTCCGATGCCGCAACCGATGTCGAGAATGTCTCGTTCAATTCCGGTGAATTCTCGCGCCTCGAGCCATTCAACGATTTCGTCGGTCATGGCTGTCAGCCGCTCGTCATCGCCAAGGGATCCTAACTGGACACTTGCGGCTGTCGAAATTGCTGCCGCGGCATCAAAACTCGAGGCCAGCCGCGTGACGACGGCAATATCCGTCTCGCCGTTACCGCGTTCATGCCGAACGGCGCCGCCTGTCGCTCGCAAAGTGGCAAGGACGCCCGGTCTGTGGCGCAGCAGTCCAGCGACCTTTCGCAGTCTTTCAGCATCGCCGGTATCCGCCGGACGGACTTTCAGCACGACCTTCGCCAATTCCGCCGCTTCAATTGTGGGTGGCAGGTGAAGCGCCAGCCTGACGAGAACAGCTTCGGCGCAGGCACCATCGGCCATACAATCTTCGACCGCCCGTCTGACCGATGTCCGGCGCTGCGCGTGCACACTCATGACATCAACTCCGCGTCCAGATCCTCCGCATCGTCCACCTGTCGACGGCGCCCCAGCCGTATTTGTAGGCCTCCTGGCCGCGCAGGAAGTCGAACTCGCGCGCATCTTCGCGGATCGACTCCGCGATCGCGTGGCCGATCAGGATCGCACCTGGGCTCTCCTCGGCATAAGCAGGATCGAGGCCGCCGAGATAGGCATAGGCGCGGCCGCGGTGGTGAAATCCGTAATAGGCGGCGACAGTCGTGCCATCGATCGCGAGCAACCAGCATCGGACCAGGCCGTGAGCATCGAGCAAGGGAAGTGAAAGCCCATGGAAGTGCTGCACGGCGGGGTCGGCCAATACACCACCTCCATGTCCAACCCAGCGTGCATGGTGCAGGCGGATCAATTGGTTCAGGAAGTTCTGATCGCCCCGGGCTGACGCCAACGCGAGCCGGCCGCGTCTGGACGCCGCTTGGCGCGCCCGGCGCAACTGGCGCCTGCGCCGAGCGGGAACGCAGCCGGCCAACGTGTGGTCGCCGGCAACAGCAAGCACGGGACAGGCTGCATGAATTACCGGCCTCTCGACCGTTAAACCGGGATGCGCGATCGTAAGACCGGCACTGTTTTGCGGCAGATCAGACAAGATCCATTGTGACCACCCGACCGAGCAGATCGTTTCGGCAATGGTGGCGACAACCGCCGCCTCGATATCCCGGACAGCCAGGATGTCCAGATAATCACTGAGCGAAATACCGACCGGAAGCAGCTTCGAACCGGCCGTTCCATGCTCGAGATAGAGTGGCGCCAGCCCGACCAGATCGCCGCCACGCCAGACCGCGACTGTCGCCAGTTCACCGGGTGCGAATGCGCGCCACCATGGCACCAGCCAGGCGGGGGATTGGAACGGCGTCGCAGAGGAACTCTGCTCCCACAGTTTCCACCAGTGCGGCGTCAAGGCATCGAATTTTACGGGGTCATCAATGATTTCGCTGCGCAACACTGCTTTTCTCACGGTGCCGCAGCGAAGCGCCGGCAATCTGTGCCAAGTTGTGCCAGCGCCTGATAGGCAGCCATATACGACGAGATCATCCGTTCCAGCGAAAACCGCCGTCGCGCCTCCACCCGGCACGCCTCGGCGTCCAGGCTGGGCGCCGCAAGAATGGCTTGGGCCATCTCGTCGACTGTGTTGACGAGAAAGCCCGTCCTGCCGTGCTCGATGACATCCGCAAGCGCACCATTCGGGAATGCGACCACCGGGGTACCGCAGGCGAGGGCCTCCATGGCGACAAGCGAGCTTGTCTCGGCGGCGAGGCTTGGAATGACCAGACAGCGGGCTGCGTTGAGAAAGCGCCTCTTGGCGTTAAAACCGAGCGGGCCCAGGAAGCGGCGGCGAGCATCAAGACGGGATTGGACCTCGTCGCGAAAGTAGCGCGTATGTGTTTCGTAGGGGTAGACCTTGCCGCCGATGACCAGGGGCACGCCCGCCTGTTTGGCCGCGTCCAGGGCCAGGTGAATGCCCTTTTCCGGGCAGACTCGGCTGAGAACCAGGGCAAAGTCTCGCTTCGGCTGCACCAGGCTCAGTGCTTCGATGTCAACGCCGTTGGGAATCGGCGCCACCAGTCTGGCCCCTGGTGGCGCCGTTTGCTGCTGGGTGGGCGAGACCGCATGGAGCCACAGGTCGTCGCGCGTCGGTCGCAGAGCCTCGGCCGGATACCAGTCCAAGGGCAGGTGGAGGCTCACCAGGGTCGGACCATCGTCGGGCAAATAGGCATGAAAATCGATACCGTGCAGATGAGCCACATCGATCGGCCATCGGGCGCGGGCAGCGGCGATCGCTTTGCGATGAGCCTGCTGCGCGCGGCTCTTCGCCGCCTCGTCGAGCACGCCGTTTTCAGCCGGTATTTCCACAAGGGTACCGCTCGCGCTGGAGCCGCGGCAGCCAATGACGATAGAGCGGTGGCCGGCGCGAACCAGCTCCCGATCGAGCATCGACAGAACCTGTTCGGCACCGCCGACAGCATCGGGTCCGACGGGTGCGAGAGGGTAGGCGACATTGAGGACAGTGAGCGCCGCGGCTGGTTGCGCCTCGGTCCCGTATGCCGCACCACCTGTCGATGATGCCGCTAATTCGTCCAATGTGTCAGGCGTCTGATGCATTGGCAGCATGACACTTTCACGCTGCCGAGGCCCGCCGCGTCGGGAGCGAAGCGGACGTCATGCCGGGCGCATAGCGGCGGATCATGGTTGCGCAGAATTCCGCGAACTCCTCCGGCACCAGAGGTGGGCTGGTGTGGTGGGGCATCATTCCGCGATGCTGCGGTGTAAAGCAAAAGGTGACCGTCACGTCGAAATCGGCGAGTGCCTCCATCTGCCGGTCAAACCAGTCCAGCGCGTTCGGCCGGAAGCTGTCTGCCCAGGAAAGCCCCGTGCGCATATTGGTGACGCCCAGCCGCTTCATCCAGGCGACGGCATCGTCCAGCCGGGCGTCCTCGAAATGAAACCACTGCACCAGCCCCATTGCGGGCGTGTAGCGCAGGAACTCCTCCAGCGCAGGTTTTGGCGTACCGTCCTGGCGTAGCAGCCCCATGTGGAAATGTCGATAGTAAGAAGAGCCCTCTGCCTCGCGATGCCGCGTCGTTGCTTCCCATTCGCGCGGAAGATCGTAGAGGCTGTACCACTGGATGCGTGGTGCGTTGCCGATCAGCAACTCGGCGGTGCGCTTGAGCCCCCAGACCTGGATTTCTTCCGCGCCGAAGGTCGATACGCCGACTTCGCTGACCCAGATGGGAAGGTTGGTGACGGTCGCGATCTCGCCGATCTTCTGTGGCCATTCGTGGATCTGCCACAGGTTCCAGTCGAGCGGAAAGCCGTGCACGGCGACGGCATCGACATGGTCCAGCACGCCGAATTCCTTCATGCGGGTGATAAAGCCCGGATCTATCGGCGAGATGCCACCGAGTACTTTCGTCAAAGACGGGTTCTCCGACGCGATTGCGTCAGCCGACAAGATCGCCATCCTGGCAAAGCGGCTCCAATCGGGATCGAGCTCTGGGTCCCAATGCGATTTGTTGTTGGGCTCGTTCCAGATCATGGCGGCTTCAATCATGGAGCTGTCCTTTCGAGGGGTAGATGGCGCCGCCGCCGGCCGGGTCCCCGGCTGCGCGGCAGAAATAGACCTCCTGCTCGGGGTGCAGAACGATCTCGAAACCGGCGCTGCGCAGCATCGCTTCGGTGCAGGCGCGGTTTGGAATCCACCAGTTGGTGGGATCGTCGGCATAGCGGTGCTCGATAAAATGCAGCTTGGGAAACTGCGGCTGGTCGAACAGGTCATGCGTCCAGAAATGATAGTTTTCTTCCAACTCGGGCAGATCCGCGCTGCCGCGCTGCATGGACTGGAAGATCATCAGGTCACGGGCGACATGTTCGCGGATCAGGTCGAGCGCGAGCAAGGGGTGGCGCAAATGGTAAAGCACCCCCATGAACAGCACGACATCGAACGTCTCGCGCAGCGAGCCGACGTCGTAGACCGAAAGCTTCTGGAATTCGATCTCGCAATCGGCAACCTCGGCGGCAAAGCGAGCCTGCGCCAGGTAGGCGTCATCGAAATCGATGCCGAGGACACGGTCAGCACCTCGCCGTTTCATCTCGATGGAGTAAAATCCTGCATTGCAGCCGATATCGAGTACGGCCTTGCCCCTCAGATCAGCGGGAATGGCATTGGCAAATTTGCGCCATTTGATCAGCGGGTAGTTGCCCAGAAAATGGTTGGGAGCGGTTTGGACGCCGGCAAGTTCCATGTTGTGGAACCATGGGCCGAGCGCATCGATGCGGCGGCGGATTTCGGCATGGGAATGCAGCATGGCTCAGGCTCCTTCGCCAGGAACGACGGGTACATGCGACTGCGCGCCGGGCATGATCATGGTGGGCCGGCGCTGCGCGGATGAGGCGTCGTTTTCAAGCAACCGCAGAGCTGTTCGATAGCCGTTGAAAGTGCCGACATCGACATAGTCCGACCCAGCCCTGACACCAAAAGCTGTACCGCCGGCCGCAATATAGGCGTTGACCAAAGTGCCGATATATTCGTCACTGCGCTCGCGCTCACGCCAGAGTGCCGCAAGCTGATGCAGGATATGGCCCGGCATCTTGAACGCACCCCAGACCCAGTTCGTGGCGGCATCCTGTCGTTTGACCTGGATTTCGATCACGCGCTCGTGGACGTCGGTGACGACGGCGTCGAAGAATTCCGGCTGATCCACCGGGAAAAGCAGAAATGAGAGCTGATCGTCGGGCAAATGGCGGAAACCGTCCTCGGGAAACCAGATCGTATCGGGAAGGCCGACCAGGACGACCTCGTCGGGCGCGACGAGGGGCGCCGCCCGGAAGATCGCATCGCACAGACCGACGGGGTTCGGCTGCACCACGAAGAGAGCCGCCGCGTCACCGTAGCCGGCGGCGTAGTATTCAAGGATGTCGGATTTGCCCGATCCGATGATGAAGCAAATCTTGTCGACGCCGGCCTGCACCATGCGCCGTACCAGATACTCGCTCACGGCGCATGGACGCTCGGTCTGTCCATCGATCCGGCTACCGACCGGCAGCAGCTCTTTCGAGAAGCCGAGCGGCTGAATGCGGCTGCCGCGCCCGGCAGCGGGTACGATGCCCAACATCAGACCGCTTCCCTCATCGGTTCGCCGGGAGATCTTTGAAAGGCCTCGTTCAGGATGCGATCCAGTTCCGCCGCGCGCCGTGCCGAAGTGTGTTCGCCCAAGACCCGGTCGCGGGCACGCCTTCGAATGCCGTCGAGCTCGCGCTCCGGCAATCGCAATGCGGCGACCACATCATCGGTGTCATGCGCCAACAAGATTTCGCGGCCGGGTTCGAAAAATTCGGTCAGGCCCGGCCATGCATCGGTGACGATGGCAGCCCCACACGCGGCCGCTTCGAAGAGCCGTCCCGACGGGCACCAGCCCTTTTGCGCCATCGCCTCCCGGGTGACGTTCAGTGTCAGGCGAGATGATGAGAAGAAAGCCGGATGGTCGGCTGGCGGAAGATGCCTGACAAAGAAGATGTTGTCGCTCCATGGGAATTCCTGCGGATATTGCGCGCCGCCAATGATGAAACGGTGGTCAGGCAAGCGCGCGGCCGGGCGGACCAGCAGCTTTTCGACGCCGGCCTGGCGATCCGCCGCGTAAGTTCCGAGATAGGACAGATCACCGGCGAATTCGGCCCGCTTCTCTGCCGGCCGGTGTTGGTCGGGATCGACATGCCCATAGAGCGGCACCACGTGACGCGCGCCCAAAACCGACTTAAGCGCCTCGATCGCAGAGCCGCCGGTGTAACTCAAAACGAGGTCGAAATCGGCGAGACCCTCAGGTCCGAAATAGGGCGGACGCTCGCCTTGCTCGATGCGGGCAAGCGTGACCGGAGTGTCGAGATCGTAGAAGACACGCAATCCGCGACCTGTCTGCTGCGCCAGCCGCGAGGCCTCCACGGCGTCGGCACAGTAGGAGGTGACGACGACGACATCCGCTTGCTTCATTGCCCGCTCCGCAACGCGACGGATGTCCTCCCAGTCCGGATAAATGACGACGTTGCCGCCATCGAGCCGATCGAGATCACGCGTCCCGGCATAGTAGGGGGTATCGCGTTCGAAGAAGGTGATGGACCATCCCAGCCGACCCAGGGCGCGGATCAGACCGCGCCAGAGCGTGGCATGGCCGTTGCCCCATGATGATGTAACGGTGAGACCGAAAATGACCATCTGCATCCGGAAAGTCCTCGTCAGGCAGCTTCGTTCATTCGCAGGAGCTTGGAGCCCCAGTCACCCGACACGATCGTCGTGATCGAGGCTGGATCGATGTCGAAGCGGAAGCAGTCGCCGACCGGCAAGCCAAGCACCTTGCAGACGGCGGCCTTGATGACGTCGGCGTGGCTGACCAGGGCGACACACTGGTTCGGATGCCGCTCGCGCACTGCGTTCATCAGTGCGACGATCCGCTCCTGCACATCCAGCATGGTCTCGCCGCTCGGTGTCCTGGCCTCCTGCCGCTGGTCGTTCCACGCCCGCCAACCGGCATCGCCATTCAACTCGTCGAAGGTCTTTCCCGACCAATCGCCGAAATCGATCTCGTCGAGTTCGGCGCAGATCGCGATTTCACCGACGCCGCAGGCAAGCGCGATCGGCACGGCCGTCTCTTGCGTACGCTCACGCGGGCTGCACAAGATGGCTTCAATCGGCTCCCGGGCCATGCGGCCACCAAGATGCGCGGCCTGCGCCTTCCCAGCCTCGCCAAGGCAAACGCCATCCATCCGTCCTGCAAGATAGGAGCCGACATTGTCGTGCGCTGCATGACGGATCAAAAAGAACGTTGTCGTCATTCCGCGGCATCCAGCAAAGGCTCGTCCTTGCCGGCGATGAAGGCGAGCGTGCGCTGCCGCGCTTCGGCGTCGGTGAACTGTTCGGGAGGCGACTTCATGAAATAGCTGCAGGGACCGGTCAGTGCTCCCGCTATGCCGCGATCGAGCGCAAGCTTGGCGCAGCGTATCGCATCGATCACCACGCCGGCTGAATTTGGAGAATCCCAGACTTCCAGCTTGAGCTCGGCGTTGAGCGGCACGCCGCCGAAGGTCGTCCCTTCCACTCGGATATAGGCCCATTTGCGATCAGTCAGCCACGGTACGTGGTCGCTGGGTCCGACATGAATATTGCCCGGCTCCAGGGGAACATCGAACTGGCTGGCCACGGACTGGGTCTTGGAAATTTTCTTTGATTCCAGCCGCTCGCGTTCCAGCATGTTGAGGAAGTCGGTGTTGCCGCCGAAATTCAGCTGATAAGTGCGATCGATGCGCACGCCGCGCTCGCGGAAGAGATTGGCCAGCAGGCGGTGAACGATGGTCGCCCCGACCTGGCTCTTGATATCATCGCCGACCAGCGGCAGCCCTCGCTGCTCGAAGCGCCGGCGCCATTCCGGACGTGAGGCGATGAAAACGGGTATGCAGTTGACGAAGGCGCAGCCGGCCTCAAGCGCGCATTCGGCGTAGAAGCGCGTCGCCTCCTCGGAGCCCACCGGCAGGTAAGAGACCAGCACGTCGGCGCCGCTGTTGCGCAGGATTTCGCTGACGTCGGCAACCGGCTCCGGCGCCTCCTCGATTTCGTCGCGCAAGTATTTTCCGATGCCGTCAAGTGTCGGTCCGCGCTCGACGCGAACGCCGTTTGCCGCCGCATCGGCAAAGCGGAACGTGTTGTTCGGGGCGGCGTAGATTGCTTCAGCGACGTCGAGGCCAACCTTGCTCCTGGCGACGTCGAATGCGCAGACAATCTCGATGTCGTCGACATGGTAACCGCCGAGGTCGGCATGCATCAGCCCTGGGATTGGTTCGTTGCTTTTTGCGTGACGATAATAGGAGAGGCCCTGCACCAGGGAGGATGCGCAATTGCCGACCCCGACGATACCGACACGAACCTTTTTCGATCCCACGAAACTGCCGCCCTATGCTGTTCAAAGGTAAGTTCCTGCAGCCGAACCACCAGCGTGCCGGAATGTTCCTTGGCCTGCCGAAAAATTGCGCAAGACAGCATGGATCGAAGCAGCGCTCGCTGCGTTGCCGCAAGGCGAAGCATTGGAAAACCGATCGATGATTGTTTACGGCGACCAGAAGCGGAGGCAGAGCGCAGAACGGCTTCGCGATGCTGCGAGCGAAATTGCTCAAAGTCTGGACCGCATGGCTCATGGCGTCCGACGCCATGCCGCGTTGGTCGGCCTATTCATCAGCGTATCGGAACTGGTTCGCGCGCTTGCCGATGTCGATTTCGAGAACAGGGGCATCGACATCTTTTCGCCGCGGCAACAGCAAGGCGCCAGATTGCTGGTTGGTCTTGCGGCAGAGGTGGCGAAGTCGTGGCGAAGCGGTTTCGCCGTGGGCGGTGGCATCGAGCCGGGACTTCTCCAACTGCTGGACGGGTTGGATTGCGAGGCTGAGGTTCTGACCGGTTCTGCCGAGGGTTACGCGCATTACGCGCTTTATCCCGAAAGCTATTTGGGAGCGGCGCAGGAGTCAGGTCTCGATGCGAACACATGCGTGATCGGCATCCGCAGCATCGGCCTGGGGCTTGCCGCCATAGTGGCTGCCGCGATTGGCGCGCCGGCGCCGTTCAGCGTTCGTCCGGTCGGCCATCCTTTCCGCAGGCACATCAATGCCGATCCGCGCTCGATCGCTTCCTGGAAGAACAATCCATCGGCACGCTTCGCCGTTGTAGACGAAGGTCCCGGTCTGTCCGGCAGTTCGATGCACGCCGTCGTCGCGTGGCTGCGGGAACTGGGTATTGGTATGGACCGCATTCACCTGTTTCCCAGCCATCCTGGCGACCCGGGCATCGAAGCGTCACGGGAGGCCAGGGAGACATGGTCGCGCTGTCCGAAACATGTGGCGACGGCGCTCGAATGCACCTTCCCCGAAAGCTCGAACATTCCCACGCTTAGCGAATGGGTGGCCGAGGCGGTCGGCAGCCCCGAATTACGCCTGACCGAACTGTCTGGTGGCGAATGGAGGAGCGTCCACTACGTCGACGAAAAGCATTGGCCGCCGAGCCCGCGCGGCATCGAGCGGCGTAAATTCCTGGCGTCCGCGGGGTGTGGTCGCTGGCTCGTCAAATTCGCCGGCCTCGGCGAAACCGGACGGCGTAAGAGACGAGCCGCGGAAATGTTGGGGAAAGCCGGGTTCGGATCGCAAGTGGTCGGGCTTTGCCACGGCTTTCTGGTCGAACGGTGGATTGACGGCACCACGATGGACCAGGCGCCGCTGCCAAGAGGAAGGCTGGTCGCGGAGTTGGCGCGCTATCTAACCTGGCGGGCGCTCAATCTCCGAACCTGCGAACCGGGTGCATCATTGCTCGCACTCACGGAAATGGCTGTTTCCAATACATCTGAAGCCCTGGGCGAGAACCGAGCGGCGACGTTGCGCGGCTGGCTCTCGAAAAAAACCCCTGCGCATGTTCTGCAGCCGGTGGAAATCGACGGAAAGCTTCACGCGTGGGAGTTTCTCGTTTGTGCCGACGGCTCGGTGGTCAAGACAGATGCCGTCGACCATTGCCGGGCACACGATTTGATTGGCTGCCAGCCGATAGAGTGGGACATTGCCGGCGCCCGTGTCGAATATGGACTGTCCGACAGCGATGTGACGACATTGGTCGAGGGGATGGGGCTCGATATTGACAATGGCCACATCGATTTTTTCGAACCCTGCTATTTGGCGTTCCAAATCGGGCTCTGGAGCACGGCTGCGCAATCCGAAAATGGCCAGGAAAAAGCAAGGCTGGCCGCGACCGCAGACCGATACAGGGCGGGGCTGATACGGTTCCTGGACGACTCTCAGGTGTAGCGTTTCGATCAATCCAGCCTTCGTAGCATGTCTGCTTCCTGCTCGAGAATAGCGGCCACTTCCTCGCGCTGCAGATGCGTCATCATCAGGCTGACGCAGCACTCGAGATAGGTGATCGAGGAGCGCCGCAGATAGGCAGCCGCCTCGCGTTCGGCAATCTTGTCGACATCCTTCGCGGGTCGCTTGGGTTGCATGAGGATGATCCTCCGTATCGGGTCCCTCCCGCCAAACTACAAGGTTGGATGGATGTTCCGCACGATCTCCGGGCAGGTCCGGCCGCGGCCCACGTCATGCAGGAAGGTTCTGCAGCCCGCCTGCGGGTCTCCTTTTGGCAAGGCCTGTCATCTGATCGCCGATGCCGGTGCCTTCGAGCGCCGCGAAATAATCGATCGTCAGCTTGAGCCCTTCGTTGAGCGGCACTCTCGGCGACCAGCCGAGCAGCGTTTTCGCACGCGAAATATCAGGCTGCCTGCGCCGAGGATCGTCTTGCGGCAGGGGCAGAAATTTCAGATCCGACTTGGTGCCGGTCATCGCCTTCACCAATGCCGCCAGTCGCACGATGGTGAATTCTCCGGGATTGCCCAGATTGACCGGCTTGCCCGGATTGGGGTCGATGTTCATCAGGCGCATCAATCCATCAATCAAGTCGGAGACATAGCAGAAGGATCGCGTTTGCTGGCCGTCGCCGAATATCGTCAGCGGACGCTTCTCGAGCGCCTGCATGATCAAATTCGAGACGATGCGACCGTCGGCCGGATCCATTCTCGGACCGTAGGTGTTGAAGATGCGCGCGACGCGGACGTCGGCCTTGCCGGCCCTTAGATAGTCGAAGCAAAGCGTTTCGGCGGTGCGCTTGCCCTCGTCGTAGCAGGCGCGTGGGCCGGTGCAGTTCACATGACCGACGTAATCCTCCCTTTGCGGGTGTTGTTCCGGATCGCCATACACTTCGCTCGTCGAGGCCTGCAGCAGTCGCGCGTCATTGCGGACAGCGAGTTCGAGCAGGTTGAGGGTTCCGATCACGCAGGTACGCGTGGTGTGTATCGGGTCGGCCTGATAACGCGGCGGTGAGGCGGCGCAGGCCAGGTTGAAGATGTGATCCACGGGCTCGCCGAGATCCAGTGGCCGGCAGATGTCCTGCTCGATCAACCGGAAACCCGGCCGGTCCATGATCGAGATGATGTTTTCCATGCGCCCGGTCAGAAAATTGTCGACGCAGATCACGCGCCAGCCGTTGCGGAGCAATACTTCGCAAAGATGCGAACCGAGGAAACCCGCGCCGCCGGCAACAAGCACCGTCTTTGCCCTGTGCGCCTTTCTTGTCTGTCGCATCGCTGTTTTCTCCTGTCTGCCGTTCATGCTGCACTTCCAATGTCGAGATCGAGGGCCGTCGCCCTTGGTTGGGTCAGCGCCGCCACGAATTCGCGAGCCCTGGCCGCGCCGGTGTGGGAAGCGAGGACGAGTTTGCGAGCCCGGCCGGCCATGGCCAGGCGTGCGCGCTCGGACTCGCCAACGAGGATATCGATGACATCGTCCGTCTCCGCGGCGGTGTGGATCGCCGACGCGGGAAAGAAGCTGTCGAGCCCTGGCCAGCGGTCGCTGACGATGGGCGTGCCGCAAGCCGCCGCTTCGAACAGGCGCACGCTGGGCGACCATCCTGCGGTGATCATGGAACTGCGTGTGACATTCAGCGTGTAGCGCTGACGGCTATAGAACGCGGCGTGATCGGCTGGCGGCAAATGTTCGATGCGTTCGACATTGTCCGGCCAGATGATGTCGGATGGATATTGGGAGCCGGCCACGACGAAACGGAGGTTCGGCATATGCCGTGCGGGCTCGAGCAGCAGAGCGTTCAGCGTTGTCTGCCGGTCCATGCTGTAGGTGCCGAGATAGCCGAGATCCCAGCGGATCGGATCTCCTGTCGGGTGATGCCGTTCCGGATCGACCGAACAATAGAGAGGTTCGGCATGGCGCGCGCCGAAGTCTTGCGCCAGATGGTTGAGCGTTGGTCCGCCGGTGAAGGAGAAATAGACATCGAAATACGGAATTTGCCGCGAACTCAGATAATCGCAATCGTCGGCTGAAAGCTTGGCCAGGGTCACCGGGGTGTCGATGTCGTAAAAGCAGAGCTGCCCCTTGCAAAGCGAGGCGACGATGTCGATGACCTGGCGTCCTTCTGGAACAAAGGATCCGATGACAATGATGTCGGCCTGCTCCAGGCACTGTGCGTAGTCGCGTTGCAGCTCCGCAGTGGTTTCGTAGTAGCGCAAGGCGCAGAACTCCGGTTCGCGCAGATCGCGGTGATTGGCGTACCATGGCACGTTGCGCTCCAGAAAAGTCACGTGGTGACCGAGTCCGTGCAAGCCTTTCAAAAGACCTCGAAAAGTGGTGGCGTGACCGTTTCCCCACGATGAGGACAGCGACAGGCCGAGAAAGACGATGTCCAGTTTCTTGGTCATTCCGCTGCCTCCACGGCCCCGTGCTCGAAATGACGTTTGAAGACGGCATCCGCCACATCCGCCCTCAGCGCGTAGGTATGGTCCGCCAGCACGCGGTGAAGTGCGGCTTGGCCGATTGCCTTGGCCCGACCGGGGGTCAGCGAGCGCATTATTTCGGCGACATCGCCGCCGTCACGCGCGACCAGGATCTCCTCGCCTGGTTTCAGGAACAGTTCCACGCCCAGCCATGCATCTGTGATGAGACAGGCGCCGGCGCCAGCCGCCTCGAACACTCGCGTGGCCGGTGAAAAACCGTTGGCGGCCATGCTATCGCGGCTGATGTTCAACACGGCTTTTGGGGTGACATTGAAGGCGTTGTGATCGCGGGTGCCGACATGGCCGAGCCAGCCTACATTGGTGGGGAGCGGCTTGTCGCCCCAACCCGAGCCTCCGAGCAGGAAACGCTGTTTCGGCAGCTGGCTGGCGGGATCGAGGAAAAACGATTCGACACGCGCTTCACGGTCCGGCAGCCGGTTTCCGAGGAACGCCAGGTCGCAGGCAAAACGCGCTTTGCTGGCGACCGGATGGTGCGTTTCGGGATCGAGCGCATTGTAGATGGGCACGCACTCCTTGGCGCCCATGGCACGATAGGCCCAGACAACGGGATCGCCGCCACCATAGGTCAGCACGAGGTCGATCTCCTGCAGTGCACGATGGAGCGGGTGGTCCGGCTCGTCGCGCAACTGGGCAAGCGTGGCTGGCGCATCCACGTCCCAGAATACGACAAGCGCGTCGCTGCGGGCGTGGTCGAGAACGGCGCGAAGCAGCGCCTCGTCTTCGAAACCGACGCCACTCGCCTTGACGACGATGTCGGCGCCGGCGGCACGTGCCGCGACCTGCATCAGCGCATGCTGGGTCGCCTCATAAACGACGACAGTGCACCAGTCGGGAGCTTCGATGTCGCGGTTCTTCTGCCGGTCGTAGACATCGGGTTCGTAGAACGTGATCTCGTAACCCAATTGCGAAAGTGCCTTGAGCAAACCGCGATAGTACGTCGCGGCACCGTTCCAGTAGGACGACAAAAGGCTCGATCCATAGAATGCGATCTTCATGCGACGGCTTCCTTTGCGGCTGTCGGGACGGCGGTGTGTCGGTTCGCGCATTGCGTGAGCACGCCGAGCAACTCGTCGACGCGGTGGCGGCAGGTGTGCCGCGAGCGGATGGTCTCGAGACCCGAGGTCACCAGGGAGGCCGCAAAGTCCTCGTCGGACAACACCGTCCGAAGCTGTTGCCGCATTTGCGAGCCATTCTCGGCAAACAGGAAGTCGACACCGGGCCTGAAAAGCTGCTCGACATCGGACCATGGCGCTGAAATCAGCGGAATGCCGCAGGCGAGTGCCTCGAACATGCGGATCGTCGGGATTCCGGGCAACCCCTCGCGATAGGGGCGCCGTGGGATGTGAACGGTGACACGATGCGCGGCGAAAGCCTTCGGCACGTCGGCATTGGCAATCCACCCCTCATAGCGCAGTCCTGCGGTGGCCAGATCCGCAAGTGCGGTCTTGGGGTAGCGTACGCCGTGAACAGCGGCATCAAGGCCAAGATCGTGCACCGGCTCGATCAGAAACTCCTTGAGTTCGGCGGTCCGCTCATCATCGCCCCAGTTGCCGATCCAGACCAGATCGGAGGTGGGGTGGATCTCCGGGTGCGGCTTGAACAGGCGATCGTCGGCGGCTTCATGCCAGGTGAAGACGCGCTTGCCCCAGCCGGCGCGCAGATAGCTCTCGCGCAAGGTTTCGCCAAAGGCGAGAACGCCGTCATAGTGCTCCAGCCGGAGCGCCGAGAGTGCCTCGGTCGCCGACACGGCCCGGTGGTGAGTGTCGTGAAAAAGAAGGATGAAGTTGCCGCCGGCGGCCCGGGCACGGCCAACACGTGCGACAAGCTCCGGATCCGTCCACTCATGAACGATCACAACGTCGGCCTCAGCGATCCAGGCTTCATGATCAAATCCGGCATCGTAGGTCACCGGCATCAGTTCGGGGAAATCCTTGCGGAAGCGTTCGATGGCGAACGACCCCTTCTCAGCCAGCAGATTCGACCGGCTCCAGCCATCCGCCGGCTCCAGCGCAATCGCCTGATGCCGGCGCTGGACCAGCTCTCGCATGACGCCGCGCAGGAAATGGGCATTGCCATGATTCCAGTCGGAAACGACCGAATGGGTGTAGAACACAAAGCGCATGATCAGCGCTCCGCCATCGCTAAGGCCGCTTTGTCGTAGACGCCGCGCATGGCCGCTGTCTGCTTTGTCAGCGTAAACCTGCGGCTGCGTCGGACGGCTGCCTGGCCAAGCTCTCGCCGGAGCTCGGCATCGCAGGAGAGACGGTTGAGGCAGGCAGCGAGATCGTGCGGATCGCGCGCGTCAAAGAATATCGCGGCCCCGTCCCATAGTTCGCGATAGGTGGCGATATCGGAAAGCACCAGGGGCGTAGCCGACATGGCGGCTTCCAGCGCGGCCAGGCCGAATGGCTCGTAGAGCGATGGCGACACGAAAACGCCGGCGCGAGCCATCAACGAACGCACCTCGTCGGACGGCACTGCTCCCAGAGGAACAGCATGGCTGAAGCTGACATGCTCGCCGTTTGGGCCGTTCGTCGACCCGGCGGCAAACAGAGGCCATCGCGTCAGGGACGCCGCCTGGTCGACCACCGCGGCATTTTTGCCCTCGTCCCACCAGCGGGCAGCAGCGAACACGAGCGGTTGGTGCTTTTCGGCATTCGGCAGAGGACGGGCACCATTTCTGACCACACTCAAGCGCGCGATCGGGCCGTAGCAGGTCTCTAGCATGTCGGCGTGGCTGCGGCTCGGCGCGATGACCGCGTCGGCCCGATCCATGCCGCGTCTGTTGCGCTCCTTCTGCCAGGCCCATGCCCCATCCGCCGCCTGTCCTCTGACCGCATGGAACCAAGTCGTCACGCAGGAATGGGAGACCACCACGACCGGGCACGGCGCGTCGAATCCCGCCGCCTGCGAAGGCGCGTTGAAATGGACAAGGTCGATGGCGTGGTCGCGCATGGGCGCATGCAACTCCCGCGGCAGCGCGTCGAGATCACCGCCGTTGCGGGTCATCCAATCCGGCGGCGTGTTCAGCCAGATCAGCTTCGCGAAAGCCTCCGCCTCGTCGGCCTGCTGCCTGGACGGTGGCGGACCGAGGCCGGCAAGCACCACGCTATCGCCGCCGTTGACAAGTTCCCTGGCCAGGTCGAGCGCATAGCGCCACACGCCGCCCACGGCGTCGACCGTCATCAGGATGCGCCGCGAGCGCGGCGTCAGTGTCCGCAACATGTCGCCTCCAGTTCCGCCAGCGGACGCGGGCGCCTTTCCTGGATGTCGCTGAACTTCTGGAATGATGCGAGATAGTGATCATGGGCGCGCTCCCAGGCGAGGTCGTCGGGTTCGCCCCAAAGCTCGCGATAGCTTGGCGAACTCGGATATGGATAAAGCGGTACGGGTTCATTGGCCCACACGCCGTTGTCGATGAGGTGCGTTCGCCAGTAGTCCACAAGGGCAGGGTCATCCTCGACGACGCCGATCAGATTGGCCTGTACGAACGGAACGTGACGCCTCGCATTGACGAGCAGCGCGGCAAGTTCCTCGGTACCCAGACGGCAGCGTTTCGCCAGCATCGCACGACCTTCCACGGTCAGGCTTTCGAGACCGGCCTCGATGGAGACGCAGCCAGCCGCACCAAGCAGTTCCAGCAGCTCGGGTTTCCAAAGGTCGATGCGGGTCTGCACACCGAACTTCACGTCGCGATGGATCAACGCTTCCAACAGCGCTTTTTGCGGCAGGAAGATTTCATCGATGAAATAAATGTAGCCGACGCCTTGGGCAATCAGCCGATCGATTTCCGCTATGACCGCCTCGTGGTTTCGGCGGCGATAGGCATCGCGGAAATCGATCTTGGCGCAGAAGCTGCAATTGTAGGGACAGCCGCGCGATGCTTCGACCTCCGCGCCGAACCCAACCTGATTGTCATCGAACCTGTGATGGTGATGCGAATGGGCAGCGATCCAGTCTGATGGCCATTGGAGTGGCGGATGATCGACAAACGAGCTGGCGTGGACGCCGCCGTTCAAAACCACCTTGGTATCCCGCAAATAAGCGGTCGAGGGCACCGCGCTCCAGGCGTCGCGCCGGGCAAGTTCCGCGACGATTTCCTCGCATTCGCCGCGCACAACAATGTCGACCCCAAGCTTGCGCAAGGTTGGCGCGGGCGTAGCCGAGCCATGCGGCCCGACCGCGACTGTGCGTCCACCGCGCCCGGCGAGACGGTTGAGGAAATCGGCCGGCACGCGCAACTCGGGTGGTGCGCAGCGCCAGAACAGATAAGTCGGGGCGGTACTGACGACCGTCATTGCAGGCGCGAAATCAGCCACACGCTCGGAGAGGTCCGAGTTGTCGAGCTTCTGCAATTGCCCATCCAGCATCAACACCTCATGGCCAGCTGTTTCGAGCAGGGATTTCGAATAGCCGAGTTCCAGCGGGAGATGTGGTTGGCGGCAGCCGAAATAAATGCTGTCGTCATAGGTCCAGAACGGGTTTACCAGGGCGACTTTCATGCGACGTACCTCACGACTTCGGGGCGAGGCTGGAGCCGGTGTTGTTGCAGCCAGTCTGCGAGATCGCGAATGCCTTCGCGCCATGAAACACGAGCTTTCCAGCCAAGCATCGCTTTGATCTTGCGGGTGTCGGCGACGAAGAAGGGCTGATCGCCGGTGCGTTCGCCATCATGGCGGATCGAAAGCTCACGGCCGGTCAAGCTACGGATCTCGCTCAACAGCATGCGCAGGCTGATCGCATTATCGGGGCCGCCGCCAAGATTGAATGCCTGGCCTTTGGTCGTCTCGATACGATCGAGCGTGGCCCTGTAGGCGGCGACCGCATCGGAGACATGCAGTATGTCGCGCACTTGTCTGCCGTCGCCGTAAATGGTGATTGGACGTCCCGTCAGCGCACTCAGCAGGAAGTGCGCGACCCAGCCTTGATCCTCGGTTCCGAACTGGCGCGGCCCGTAAATGCAGCTCATCCGCAGCACCGCCGTTGGCATGCCGTAGGATTTGGCATAGTCGAGCACATATTGGTCCGCCGCGCCTTTGGAGCAGCCATAGGGCGTGCAGAAATCCAGGCCGTGGGTCTCGTCGATGCCATTCGCTTGGATGATGCCGTCGCAAGGCAGGTAACGATCGCCGTCCTCGCGCACCGCGACGTCGGGCAGGCTGCCATAGACCTTGTTGGTGCTGGCGAAGACCACCGGAACAAACTCACTGCTCAGCCGCGCCGCCTCGAGGACATTGAACGTTCCTCGAAGGTTGATGTCGAAATCCTCGTCCGGTTGGACCAGGCTCGTTGTGACGGCGGTTTGCGCGGCCAGGTGGAAGATCGCCTTGGAACTCTTCAGAACGGGCGCAAGCGCGTTGGCGTCGCGCACGTCAATCGTTTCGACCATGAGGCGGCTTCCGTGTTTCTGCGCCAGCCATTCAAGGTTCTGTTCGACGCCGGGGCGGCTGAGATTGTCGATCACCAGCACCGGCTCGCCATCCGACAACAGGCTGTCGGCCAGGTTCGATCCTATGAAGCCGCTGCCGCCGACAATGGCGACGGGCGCGTCGCGTCGATTGCGCGTATTCATGACACCAGCCCACGTTCTTCAAGCTCGCGTTTCATGTCGGCGCCGCGGTCGATGGCGGACGAGTTGCGCACCCAGGAAACGAAATCGGCGAGCGAATTCTCCAGTTGTTGCCTCGGCTCGAAACCGAGCAGCTCACGGGCCTTGGAAATATCGGCGAAGCAGTTGCGGATATCCCCGGAGCGCGCCTTGCCGAGCAACTCTGGCGAGCGGTCCGGCGTTCCCATGGCCTCGGCAAGTACCCGCGCGACGTCGCTGATAGCATAGGCTCGGCCGCTGCCGATGTTGATGACGTGACCCCTTGCCTGGCGTTGCTGCAGCGCAAGACGAAAGGCGCGGGCGACGTCATCCACATGGACGAAATCGCGCTTCTGTTCGCCATCCTCGAAGATCATTGGACGTTGGCCGTTGGCGAGACGCGAAGCAAAATTGGCCAACACGCCGGTATAGGGGTTCGATAACGCCTGGCCGGCGCCGAAGACGTTGAACAGGCGCAGCGCGACCGCATCGATGCCATAGGCTTCGCCGAAGATCAGCACGGCGCGTTCCTGGGCGTATTTCGTCAGTGCATAGATAGAGGCGAGATCGACCGGCTTTTCCTCGTCCGTCGGCAGGGGGGAGAGGGGTTCGCCTTCCGGCGACAGCGGATTCCACTGTCCGTTTTTGATGTCGCTCGCCTTGCGCCGGGCATTGTCGATGCGCCGGCCGTCCGATGTAGCATAGAGGCCCTCGCCATAGACACTCATCGATGAGGCGACGACAATGCGCTCGACCGGGTGTTTGATCAGCGCCTCAAGCAGCGTCGCGGTGCCGAGATCGTTGGTGCCGACATAGCGCGCGATCTCGTACATCGACTGTCCGACGCCGACTTCCGCGGCTAGATGAATGACCGCGTCAACGCCTTCCAGCGCCTTGGCGACCGCCTCCCGGTCCCGAATGTCGCCCTTGATCAGCTCGGCCCCGGCGGGAAGGGCGACTGTTTCGCCTGCGTGCACCTGCTCCAGCAGCACATCCAAAATGCGAACCGAATAATCCTGCTCGATGAGTTCCTTGGCGACATGCCGGCCGATGAAGCCGCAGCCCCCTGTAACCAATATCCGTTTCACGACCACTCCTCAGACAGGTAATCTTGGCGACCCGAACTTTTCGGCAAAAGGTTTGTTCCCTTGGCTTCAACAAAGTTCCTTTGGCCGGCTTCGTTCGGAAGCAGCCACATCGCGCTCGTCGCGCCGTGCCGGAACATTGCCGCCCTTGTGCTGTTAGGACGCCGGCAGCCCCGACGATGCCCGATGTTGGCAACGCCGATGATCAAAGGAGATTTCAATGTCCCAGTCGCAAACGACCACCAATCACGACGAAATCCGCAAATGGGCGGAGGAGCGGGATGGACGGCCGGCAGTGGTTCGCACCAAAGGGGCGGGCGGCATCCTGCGGATCGACTTCGGCAAACCCGAGGAAGCATTCGAGCCGGTCGAATGGGACGAGTTCTTCCGCATATTCGACGAGAACGATCTGGCCTTTCTTTACCAGTCCAAGACTGGTGACGGACAAACCAGCCGTTTCAACAAGTTCGTCGAGCGCAACCAGAAAGGCGAATGACGCACTTCGAGCCGGCCGATTTGCCTGACCTGGTTCTCGGGCAAATTTTTCTGGATGCAGTGGAACAATAGAGGGCTCCGATCCTTCGGTCGCTGAACCACAGCCGCAGCAAGGATCGAAGGCTTGGGCCTGAGCGCAGGAGGCGGCGGGGCTGGATAGGCGTCAAAAGCTGGAAACCCGCTACTCGTCCTGCCGTGAAACCAAAACGCCGCTCATCAGTCGTCCTGCTGCTTGCGGTGGCGGTGTTTTTCGATTTCCTCGGGCTCTTCATCGTCGATCCACGTGATGTTCGAGGCATTGTGGTCTGATCGCAGGATCTCATCCAGTTTGGCGTGAATGGCCTGAGTGTCGCGGTGCTCGGCACGCTGGATGAACAGCGTCATGGCCCACGTAAACAAGGTAGCCGCTCCATGCCAGTCCAGGGTTTGTCGCTCGAAGATCATCCAAAGGATTGCGTAGACCAACAGGATCAGGAATGCCGCGGGGCGGGAGGTTAATGTGCCGATTGAAGTAAGCACGCCGGTGACGGGATGATTGGCCATGCGAAAGAACTCGCGGCAGTGACCGTGGTTCCCGACCGCAGTGCATCGCGCCGGCACGAACCAGCTAGGCGCGACGGATGAATTCACGGCGCAGTGCTTGCCGATCGCAGCTACAACGATGACCACTCGATTGCCGGGCGCGCAATCATCAGCCAGAAAATGGCGAGCACGGCGCCGAAAGCTGGGAAGCCGAAGACAAACCAGCGTCTGAACAGCTGATGGTAGCGCTCGGGAGGAGGTTGGTTGGAGAGTGCGGCCTGTGTGGCTAGATTTCGCATCTCGATCTGCATCCACACGACAGGCAGCCAGAACAGGCCCGTTAAGATGTAGAGCAGGATCGAGAGAACGATCCATCCTTCGGACAGCGAATACCCCGCAACCCTAGCGAGGCCCAGTCCGGTCAGAGGTTGTGCGACAACGGCCGTAGCCGTGAACAGGAAATCCGCCAGCACGACAATGCGGGCGACGGCTGCGATCGTCGCGGCATTCCCGGTCCGGTGTGCCAAAAGCATGAAAAAAGCAATGCCGGCACCAGTTCCGAGCAGCACAGCAGCGCCGATCACGTGCAGGTATTTAAGCACGAAGTACATCATCAGCGTTCCTCCAGAATGGCCAGCGCTGCAAAATGCAGAACGAGGATCGGGAGGATTTTGATCAACGGACCGAGTGGCTCAAGCCAAAGATCCGGCCGCAGAATGCTCCCAGCGATCGCATAGAAAAGCGATACCGCGATTGCGCCGAAAAGACCAAGCCGGCTGGTTGGGCGCCAGGCGATAAGCGCCCCGACGGCGATGTCAGCCAGCGCGCCGGCGACTACCGCCGGTTCGGCCAAGGGGCCGGCAGCAGTGCCAATCAGCAAATCAACTCCGCTGCGCCAGCCGGCAGTGAGGGAAATGATGCCCGTCATGATCCAGAAGAGCGGCAAGATGACAAAGAGCGCCGGCTTGACGAAGTAAAGACCGGCGAACCATCGCTCCTGCACCGTCGCAGGATTTAAACGCAGTGCAGATGTAAGACTTGATGGTTGAATGCCGGTCGCCGTCATCCAGGGTTGGGGATCGCCGACAGCGCCACGGGCAATCTCTTTTGCTGCATTGCTGCGCATCGGCGGGCGCCAGCCCAGCTGAGCCGCGGCATCCCCGAACCTGTACAAGATAGCTGCGGCCCAATTGGGCAAGATGAACTCCCGAGCACTGCTCCATCCGAACCAGCGGCGATAGCGACCCACGACCTCGCTCATCGAAAGTGCCTCGGGCCCAGCCAGGTCCAGCGTGAGGTGCGATGGGCTGCCGGGTTTGAGGAAGAACAGGACGGTGGAGATCACGTCATCGAGCTGGACGACTTGGAGACGGCCCGTGTCGGGCATCAACGGCAAGAGCGGCAACGCCGCGAGGCCGCGAAAAAGTGCACTTGCGCCGAAGGCCGGCCTTCCCAGTACTACGGAGGGGCGCAGGATGACCCAGTCAAGGCTACGTGCCATCAGTGCCTCATCGCCGGCGAGCTTGCTGGCGGAAAAGGCGGACGGCTGCTGGCGATCGACCCCGATGGCAGAAAAGTGGATCACCTTATTCATACCTGCGTGCTCACACGCGGTGAAGAGAGCCGAGGCGCCGGTAGAATGGACATGCCGGGTGTTTTCCCGGGCACTATCCTGCAGGACGCCGGCACAGTTTACGACGGCGTCCACACCGGCGAGATAGGGGGTCCAGTCCTGAGGTCGCAAGGCCCGCGCCATATCCAGGGAAACGGTTTGGATCTCCGGGTGGACGCCAGTGTCTGCGTGGTGAAGCACGCGGACCACTTCATGACTCTCGCCGGCCAGGCGCGCGCAAAGCGCGGCTCCAATCAGACCTGACGCGCCGGTGACGAGAATTTTCATTCCTTCCTCCAGCCGTTCGCCAGCGCGTGCCCGTCCATCAACCCAGCGGCTGCGCCTGGGAGAACTCTAGCAAAGCCGAAGCCGGTGGTCTCACGCCGGGTGGAACAGGTTCCGGGCATCAACGCAGCCAAAGGTGAGCCGGTACGGTGAGTTCGCATCTGCAGGTCAACTTCGCCGGAAGTTCGTCGCCGGCTCGGCGCAATCGCGGAGGTCGTTATGAATGTGAGTTGCAGCCTTGGCGGCGTCTCCGAACGCAACAGCAATTTGATTGAGCCCCTCGGCCACGTCGCCAATGGCATAGAGTCCTGGCGTTGAAGTCTCAAGGTGTCGGTTGACCAGGACATAGCCTTCTGCGTCACAGTTAGCCCCCAGAGCAACCGCGAGTTCGGAGCGTACGTCGCTGCCCATCGAAGGGTACACCACATCGATGTTGCGCATCGGGGCGCCCTCGGCCATGACGACATCGAACCCGGTTCGTCGAGGGATCAGGTCATCGACAGCGTCCCAGATTTCAACTCCGCCTGCCAAGGCGGCGCCGCGGGCAGCTTCGGAAACATCATCCTGGTTATTGGCGAGCAAGGCGACCTGACTGCCATATCCCTTCAGGAACAGAGCCTCCCTGACGGCGAGATGCTCCGGACCAACAACGCCGATGCGGCTACCCCGGGCCTCATATGCATCGCAAACCGGGCACAGTCTGACAATGCCGGTTGCGATCGCCTCCTCCAGTCTTTCAATGGGAGGTGCCTTGTCCACAATGCCCGTTGCCAGAATCACGCGCCTTGCTTGGACAATCCCGCAGGTGGTCGTCAGGACAAAAAAACCCTCGCGTTTTTCGGCGTGGCCTACGCAACCATGGACAAGGCTCGCGCCGTATAGCTGTGCCTGGGCTCGTAGGCGGCCGAGCAGTTCTTCCCCGCTGATGCCGTCGGGGAAGCCGGGACAGTTGCGGGATTTTGGGATGAGCTTGGCACGCGCATGCCCCGCGTCGAGCGAGATCACCGAACGCAGAAACCTGGCTAAATACATGGCTGCAGCGAGCCCCGCGGGGCCGCCGCCGACGATGGCAACGTCAAAAACTTGTTCGCCCGAAAAACTTGGTTCGCCCGAAAAGCTTGGCATAGGGCCTAACTTCAACTCAACAAGCTTGTTCCACAGGGTCGAAATGGACGCAATCAGGATGCACACTGCGCGATAAGAGTGAACTCCAATCGAGTCGTGAAGAGAAACGCCACTGCCTCATCAAGCCTGCAAAAACCTCGTGGCTCCCAACGCTGTGAGTACAGCGCCACTGGGAAAGTGAACGCATCATGGAACTTCGGCTCATCGTCGCGCTTAGTTTGGCGAAAGGGTGGTCTGAGATGAGCGCGACCAGAGAGTTTTTTCAAAACTGGCTACAGGAGAATGTCGGCACACTTCCTGGTCGAGAGGAAGTCAGCGTCGCGGTGCTCGCTCAGCAATTCGAGCAAGATGCCGAGGTGGCTGGTTATGGGCGTGAAGTAAGGGAGGACGAACTCGGAAACATCGAAGATGCTATCGTGCAAGCGATCGAGAACGCCGGGTCCGGGGTGCAGAGCCCGAGCTCCGAAAAGAGCGATCCGGCACCTGTAATGGACGCGTTGGAGGTCGATGATGCCAAGAGCGGACCGTAGCCCCTGACACCTTCTTCTGTTCGCCTGAACAAGCCCCCCGGGCTGCTATACGAGCTGAAAAACGGACCTTAGGTGCTTTCCCGTTAGTTCCATGCACCATCGAGGAACATTCCTGCCGCCACCGCGTTAGGAAAGTTCCTTCACACCCGGTGCGCCCGTGCTGACTGCTACCCTTCCAGGCGAATGGCTGACCCGGCATGATCAGGGTCACATCTCGCGGCGGGCCGCTCTTGCGGGTATTTGTTGCTGGCTATTGGGTGCTTCCGCTGAAGCCGCGCCACAGCCATCGCCGCTCGTGCGATTTGGCGTGCTGGGATTTGGCACCGCCGCCTGGGAAGTTGACGTCATGCGGCGACATGCGTTGGACACTGTGCACGGCGTATCAATCGAGGCTCAGCGGCTTGCCGGTACCGAAGCCGGTAAGACCGCATTGCTGGCGGGCAGCGTCGACGTCATCGTTTCGGACTGGGTGTGGGTCATGCGCCAGCGCAGCGAAGGCGCTGATCTGGTCTTCTATCCCTATTCTCGTGCCGTCGGCGCGCTGGAACTGCCGCAAGGCTCGCCCATTCGAACTCTTGCGGACCTCAAGGGCAAAAGGCTGGGGATCGCAGGTGGTCCGCTGGACAAAAGCTGGATCCTGTTGCGCGCGCTCGGCCTCCGTCAGGTGAAGCGCGATCTTGCTGAAGAGGTGGAGCCAGTGTTCGGCGCGCCGCCTTTGTTGGAGCAGGAATTTCTGGCGGGGCGACTGGATGCACTGCTGACGTTCTGGAATTTCGCCGCCCGTCTCGAGTCAGAGGGGGCAAGGCCTCTGCTCAGTGTCGCGCAAATCCTGCAGGGGCTTGGCCTATCCGTGGACTTGCCGATGCTCGGCTACGTCTTCCATGAAAGCTGGGCGCGGGCCAACCCGATAGCCCTCGCGCGATTCACGAGCGCGACCGCGGCAGCGAAGTCGCTGCTCGAGTCTTCGGACGACGAATGGCGGGTGCTCGCGCCCCAATTGGGCACGGACGATCCTCACCTACAGGCGGCGTTACGCGCCGCCTATCGAGCCGGAATCCCTCGTCGGTTCGGCAAAGCCGAACGTGATGGCGCGGCCCGGTTGTTTGCAATCCTGGCCGAATTGGGCGGCGAGGATCTAGTCGGCAAGGCGACGAGCCTCGATCCTGGTGTCTTCCGGGCCATACCGGCTTGAGCTCGCGCCAATGACCGATGTCCCAGCGTTCCCCATCATAATGCAGCGTTGGCAATCGGCTGCGGCATTGCTGACCATGGTGCTCGTCTGGCAGATTGCATCATCGATCGCCGCCGATCGCCTGTTTCCTGGTCCGGTCCAGGTTGTTTCGGTTCTCCTGCACGAAGTGGTTCGGGGCGAGCTGCCATACCATTTGGGCATCTCGCTTGCGCGCGTCGTGGCAAGCCTCGGGTCGGCAATCGTCATCGGCGCGGCCCTTGGCTACGCGGCAGGCCGCTCGCACAGAGCCGACATATGGATGAGGCCTTGGATCGTGTTACTCCTCAACATGCCGGCGCTGATCACGGTCATTCTAATTTATATCTGGCTTGGTCTTGCCGAGACCGCGCTTGTCCTTGCGGTCGCGCTCAACAAGATCCCCAATGTCGTGGTGACTATTCGTGAAGGCGCCAGCCGGCTGGACAAGGACTTTGCCGAAATGGCTGAGCTCTATCGCTTCGGGCGTGCTGCAAAGCTGCAGCATGTCTTGCTGCCGCAATTGGCGCCGTTCTTTCTCGTCACCCTGCGCAGCGGGCTGGCACTAACGTGGAAGATCGTGTTGCTCGCCGAACTGCTCGGCCGCTCCAACGGCGTCGGGTTCCAGCTACAGGTCTATTTTCAGAACTTCGACGTCACCCACATCCTTGCCTATGCGATCAGCTTCGGCGTTGTGATGCTTGCCATAGAGTATGGACTGCTTGTGCCGTTGGAACGTCGTCTGTTCGCCTGGCGACGCTGATGCTGAGGATCAGGATCGAGGACAAGACTTTCCCCGGTGACGACGGACAGCGCCGGACGATCTTTCGCGCGCTGTCGCTTGATATAGCCGACGGACAGGTCTGCGTCCTGACCGGCCCTTCCGGTGTCGGCAAGTCGACGCTGCTGTCGATTGTTTCGGGCGTCGACCGCGAATTTCGCGGCAGCGTGAGCGGACGACCGCTTCCGATAGGCATGCTGTTCCAGACACCGAGGCTGCTGCCCTGGCTCACCGCCTTGCGCAATGTAGAGATGGCCATCCCGGATCGCGCGCCCGATGCGGCCCGGTGGCTTGCCGCTGTCGGCCTGAAAGGCAATGAGAAGAGCTATCCGCAGCGACTCTCGGGCGGCATGGCGCGGCGCGTAGCGCTTGCCCGGGCGCTCGCCGTAGAGCCTGCGCTCCTGCTCCTCGACGAGCCATTCGCTTCACTCGACGAGGCGACCGCGCAAGCCATGCGCCGCCTGCTGCAGGATTGTTTCGCCAGTCGGCGGACTACCACGCTGCTGGTTACGCATGATCTCGCCTATGCCTCGTCGCTGGGTGATCGGGTTATTGTTCTGGAGGGACCGCCGGCGCGCATCGTGCGCGATGTCGCAATCTCTGGTGGCCATGAAGCGGGATCGTCGCGCTTTGGGCTGGGGGCGACACAATGAGACTGTTGCTTGGCCTTCTCTTTCTTTTGCTGATCACCGGCCCTGGCGCCACCGAGCAACAGACGATGGTGAT
Source organism: Mesorhizobium sp. C372A (assembly GCF_030323245.1). Lineage (NCBI taxonomy): Bacteria > Pseudomonadati > Pseudomonadota > Alphaproteobacteria > Hyphomicrobiales > Phyllobacteriaceae > Mesorhizobium > Mesorhizobium sp. C372A. The sequence continues at coordinate 3,340,248 of NZ_CP100475.1, forward strand.
CGGGTATATCGGCCAGGAGCGCAAAACGGCTCTGCCCCTGGGACCCCTTGATGAAACCGTCACTGACGGCGGCCTGCAAGGCGCTCGGCTGGGCATTGCCGACGACGAAAGCACCGGCCGGTTTCTTGGGCAGAAATTTCGGCTGGAGGAAAGAATATTGAAACCAACCGAAACGCCGGACGACGCGGTAAGACAATTCGCCGATGCCGGCATCGCCTTTGTCGTCGCCGATCTCGACGCCAGTCAGCTTCTACAGGCCAGTGCCGCGCCCGGTGCCGAGCAGATGACGTTGCTCAACAGCCGGGCGCCGGACGACGTGCTTCGCCAACAGGACTGCCGTCGGAACGTCCTGCACACGATCCCGAGCCGCGCCATGCTCGCCGACGGGCTGGCGCAATATCTCGCCTGGAAGCGCTGGCAGCGTTGGTTCCTGCTTGTGGGGCCGCATTCGCAGGATCAGGCGATGGCTGCGGCCTTTCGACGGGCGGCGGCTCGCTTCGGAGCCGAGATCACGATCGACCAGCCGTGGACATTCAGGCCCGCCAACGGACGTGCCGATACAGGGCATGTCACGCTGCAGACCGAAATACCGGCAGTCACGCAGGTCAGCGACTATGATGTGCTCGTGGTCGCCGACGAGGCGGATGAATTCGGCGCCTATCTGGAGGGCCGCACTGCGCTGCCGAGAATCGTCGCCGGCACGCAAGGGCTTGTCGCCATAGGCTGGAGCGCTGTCAGCGAGGAATGGGGCGCCACGCAACTGCAGGACCGTTTCCACAGGCAGGCAGGGCGCTGGATGTTGCCCAGCGACTACGCGGCCTGGCTCGCTGTGCGCAGTATCGGCGAAGCGGCGACGCGCCTGCACAGTCTCGATCCCGCGGCAATCGGCAGATATATACGCGGCGACGCGTTTCTTCTCGCTGGCTTCAAGGGGCAGGGGCTTAGTTTCCGTCCCTGGGACGGACAGATGCGCCAGCCCATTTTGATCGCCGGGCCTCGCCTCTTGATTTCCAGCTCACCGCAACCGGGTTTCCTGCATCAGCGCACGCCGCTCGACACGCTGGGCATCGACCTGGAGGAGAGCACATGCAAGTTCGGATGACGCTGTTGTTGGCGGCGTTCGCTCTTGCTGCTCCCGCCGCCGCCGAGACCATCTACGTTTCCAATGAGCAGGATAATACGGTCGCGGTCGTCGACGGCGTGACGATGACTTTGCTGGCGACGATCGATGTCGGCCGCCGCCCGCGCGGGCTGGCGCTGTCGACCGACAACAAGATGCTTTTCGTCGCGGAAGGCGACGACAACCGCATCGACGTGGTCGACGTCGCGAAGCGGCGGGTCGTCGGCGAATTGCCTTCGGGAGCCGATCCGGAATTCTTCGCAGTCCATCCCGATGGCAAGCGGCTGTTCGTCGCCAACGAGAATGACAATCTGGTGTCGGTGGTGGACATCGCCGCGGCCAAGGTCATCGGCACCGTGGATGTCGGCGTCGAACCGGAAGGAATGGCGGCCAGCGCCGACGGCCGCTATGTCGCCTGCACTTCGGAGACCACCAGCATGGTGCATCTGATCGACGCAGGCACGCTTGAACTCGTCGACAATCTGCTGGTCGATACCCGGCCGCGCGCGGCTTTATTCTCGCCGGACGGTAAGCAATTCTGGGTGTCCTCGGAGATCCGGGGCACTGTCACCGTCTTCGACACGGCAACGCGCGCGCAGACCGGCAAAGTCGAGTTCGAGGTGCCGGGTATACGACGCGAGGGTGTGCAGGCGGTCGGCATGGCGACGTCTCGCGATGGCACGACCGTCTATGTGGCGCTCGGCCCCGCCAACAGGATTGCGGAAGTCGATGTGAAAACGCTGGCGGTCCGTCGGCTCTACCTTGTTGGTCAACGACCCTGGCACGTTGCGCTCTCCGGCGACGAGAAGCGCCTGGTCAGCGCAAACGGGAATTCCGGCGATATTTCGCTTATCGATCTGGAAAACCAGGAGGTGGTGAAATCGCTGCCGGTAGGGCGGGGGCCGTGGGGCGTCGTGATCGGGCCATGAACGCCTTATCGGTCGAGAATCTGGGCCATAGTTTCGGAAGCCGGCGGGTTCTCGACGGCGTCTCCTTCTCTGTGGCCCAAGGCAGGATGTGCATCTTGCTAGGCCGCAACGGCGCCGGCAAGACGACGCTGTTCTCGCTGATCACCGGTCTTTATCACGCCCGCTCCGGCTCGGTGCATGTCTTCGACCAGGCGATGGATGTCAACCCGTCCGCCGCGTTGGCGCAGATGGGCGTCGTCTTCCAGTTGCCGACCCTCGATCTCGATCTGACAGCCCGCGAGAACCTGCGTTACCACGCGGCCTTGCATGGCCTTAGCCAGGCCTTGAGCAAGGAGCGCTCCATCCACGAACTCGGCCGGCTGGATGTGCTGGACAGGATCGACGATCCTGCCCGAGCGCTTTCCGGGGGGCAGCGTCGCCGTGTCGAGATAGCACGCGCTCTGATGCATAGCCCACGCCTTTTGCTGCTGGACGAGCCGACCACCGGGCTCGACGTGCCGGGCCGCCACGCGCTCGAGCGGCACGTGCGGGAGCTTTGCCGCCAGCGCGGCATTGCCGTCCTGTGGGCAACACATTTTCTGGAGGAACTAACGGCGGATGACGATGTGGTGGTGCTGCATCGAGGCACAATCCGGTGGGCCGGCCGCGCCGATCGGCTGGCTGCCGATCTCGGTGTGGCGAGCACGGGCGAGGCCTTCGCGTCGCTGACGGAGTCCGAATGAAAACGTCTCACGCAGTGCGCGCGCTCAACGGCATCCTGCGCAGGGAGATGCTGCGCACGTTGCGGCAACGCGGCCGGCTGCTCTCGGCGATGGTGCGGCCGCTGGTCTGGCTGGCAATCTTTGCCGCTGGCTTCCGCTCCGTTCTCGGTCTGTCGATCACGCCACCCTACCAGACCTATGTTCTCTATGACGTATATGTGGTGCCTGGGCTAGCGGCCATGATGCTGCTCTTCCATGCCATGGCGAGTTCGCTGGCCATGGTTTACGATCGCGAGATGGGCAGCATGCGCCTGTTGTTGACCGCACCATTGCCGCGCTGGTACCTGCTTGCGGCGCGCCTGCTGGCCAGCGTGATCGTCGGCGTGCCGCTGGTCTATTTGTTTCTGTTGATCGCGCGTTTCTGGGATGTGCGGCCGCCCGTTCTCGGCTACGTCGCGGTATTTCCGGCGCTCGTGCTGGCGGGCCTCATGCTTGGCGCGTTCGGACTGCTTGTCTCCTCGGTTTCGACACAGATGGAGAACTTTGCCGGTGTCATGAATTTCGTCATCTTTCCGGTGTTCTTTGCCTCGACGGCGCTCTATCCGCTGTGGCGGCTTGCCGAGGCGGGACCGGTGCTGGCAACAATCGCCGCCTGGAACCCGTTCAGCTCGGCGGTCGAGCTGATACGCTTCGCGCTCTATCTGCGGTTCGATCCTGTCGCGGCGGTTGTGGTCCTTGGCTGCCTCATCGCCTTCTTCCTCGCGGCGGTCATCGGCTATGACCCCGGCCGCGGCTTGTGGTCCCGGCGCGGCGGCGAGGGATGAATTACTTCAACGCGTAGAGATAAGCGGCGATGTCCCGCGCCTGTTGCTCGGTGATCCTCGTCGACGGCATGGCCGTGTGCCGATTGACTTCCCTCGCCGAGCGTATCCAGCGGACCATGTTCTCCGGATTGTTTGCCAGCAGGCCACCGATAAAGACCCTGTCGGCAAGGCCACCGTCCAGGCGGGGTCCGACCTGGCCTTGCGCACCCGGCACGCCGGGTATCGTATGGCAGCCGGAGCAGCCATTCGCCGTCATGATTGGAATGGCGCGAGCGCCTACGCCCCCGGTCGCTGCATCCGACTCGTGCCGGACGCGCTCGCGCCGGTCGGACCACAAAGTCGCGGCTGCGACAGCCGCGGTCAGCAGCAGGATTGCGGCAAGGGCGCCCCCGATCAGCCTAACCAGGTCGGAACGCATGTGTTGCCTCCCTGGTTGCGCTGCTGCTTATCCAGAGGCCGGCGAGCAGCAAGGCGGCGCCGCCATAGATCAAGCCGGCCGGAACCCACATTACCAATCCGGCGAGCTGCTGGTCCTCGATCGCGGTCAGTCCCCACAATGCCGCGCCGGCGCCATTCTCCGGATACCAGAGTTTGGGCGACATCAGCAGCAGGACACCGAGCAGGCCGGTATGAAGCGAGGTGAAGAAAAGATGCATGACGGAGTTGCCATAGGTCTGCTGCCGACCGGGGCGCGGTAGGAGCGCCCACCAGAACAGCAAGGCTGTGCCGAGGAAGCTCGCATGCTGGGCATAATGAAGAAAGCCCTGCTGGAGCGCTGCCTGGAACAACGCCGGAATGTGCCAGATCCAGATGGCGACGCCGTGAATGATCGTCGCGTTGAGGGGGCGGATCACCAGGGCCCAAACCGATTGCAGCGTCTTTGCGCGCGTGAGCTTGCCCGTTCCGCGGCGAAGTGCGGCCGGCAAGGACCAGAGCAGGACTGCGCCTGGGCAAGCGGCGACAAGGAGGGGCGCCGCCACCGCCATCAGCAGTTCATGCTCGATCATATGGGCGGCAAACACCCGCTCGCCGAGCGCATGGATGGGGCTGACCAGTGCTGCCGTCAGCACGCCCCAACCGGCGGCGAAAAACAACGCCTGCCGCATCCGCTCGGGACGGCCTCGGCTGCTGCGGCGCCACAACCGAGTCGCTCCGATGGTATAAAGGAAGGCAATCGCGGCCAGCGGAAACGTGATGGGAAATGCGAGCGTCCATCCGGCCTCGGGCGCGCCGGCGCCGTAGCAGATCGAGGTCGAGAAGAACGCGTCGAAGCTCATCGCAGGCACTCGTCGAGAATGAGAGCCGCGCTGCCTTGCATGATGATGACGAGGGCAAACAGCAATGCCGCAAGCATGCCGAGATCGGCGACGAACTGCTCGGTGCTGCGCGTGCGCTCAGGCTTGAAGGCGGCGCCGCCCTGCCGCTTCGCCCGCCATGACAAGGCACCGCCGAGCAGCGAAAGCACGGCGAGCACCAGTGCCACGGGAAGCACCACCGGCACCTGGCGGTTGCACTGCCATGGTACGAGTGCGTAGTTCAGCTGCGTCGAGATTGCCCAAGCCATCGGCCCCGACAGAAGACCACCCCAGGACGTTCCCATTTTCAACGCACGCATCAGCCTAGCCTCGGCATCCAGTAGATGAGCAGATAGATCGGGATCCAGGTCAGCACCACGAAATCCCAATAGAAGACATTATCGCCGACATCGCCGAAGCGCCGGCCGCTGTAGCCATGGCGTGTGAACATCAGCACCGTCAAAACGATGGTGTCGCCGACATCGGTGATCAGGTGTGTGGTGTGCAGCCCGAGCAGCACCCAGAGCATCGAGCCATAGGCGTTCGTGTCCCAGTAGATGTTCAGCGCAGGGAATTCGAACCAGCGCACGACAAGCGGGGCCAGACCGAGCAGCGACATCACCACCAGCCCGATCCGGACCGGTACGATCGCGCATTGCTTGGCATGGCCGTGGAGGATGTGATTCGGCACCACGCTGATAATGAACAGGATGGTGACGATCGTTCCGGGCCAATGGTTGGGGTGCGGGGCGCTTAGACGCCAGTTGGGCCACAAAGTGGCGAGATAGAGATAAGCGCCGGCGGCCAACGCAAAGCCCATGCCTTCCAGCGCCATGAAGCCGAGCGTTCCCCACCAAGTCGGGCTGCGCGGACCATGTCCAAAGGTTGGGAGGTCCGAAAGATCCAAGCTGGGACGCTCACTCATCCCTCATCCTCCGGGTCGTCCTTGGGCCAGAACCAGCCGATCAAGGTGATGGCGATCGGCGCGGCGCCCCAGACGATCGCCCAGGGCGTGAAGATCGAATAGACAAACGTACCGCCGACGGCGATTGCCGCCAGCAGCGGCCAGATCGACGGTGTCGCCGATTTCTCGCGAATGTCGGGGTGGGCTTCCGCCACGGTTGAGATCAATAGCTCACGGACATCGACGCGGAGTCCGGTCGCCACAGGCATCGCCTCCCGTTCGGCCCAGAGCGGCTCGACATGTGTGACAATCGGTATCCGCGCGAAATTATAGCTTGGCGGCGGCGAAGACGTCGCCCATTCGAGCGTACCGGCATCCCAGGGATTGTTTCCGGCCAGCGCGCCCTTCAACGCGCCGTGTACAAGATTGAAAGTGAACAGTACGAAGCTGAGGAAAAAGAGCACCGCGCCAGCGCTGATGAACAGGTTGATGTTGCCCCAGCCAAGCTCGGCCGGATAGGTGTAGACCCTTCGTGGCATGCCCCAGAGCCCGACGAGATGCATTGGAAAAAAAGCCGCGTTGAAGCCGATGAAAGCCAGCCAGAAATGCCAGCGCCCGAGACGCTCGCTCATCATGCGGCCGCTGATCTTGGGGAACCAGAAATAGGCCGCGCCCAGCAGCGGGAAGACCGAACCGCCGATCAGCACGTAATGGAAATGGGCGACGACGAAATAAGTGTCGTGCACCTGGAGGTCCAGCGGCACCGAAGCGAGCATGACGCCGGTGAGGCCGCCGATGACGAAGATGAAAAAGAAGCCGAACACGAACAGCAGCGGCGTGCGGATCACCGGCCTGCCGTCCCACAAGGTCGCCAGCCAGCAGAAGATCTGAACGCCATTGGGGATGGCGATCAGCATGCTCGACGCGGTGAAGAAGCTGGCGCCGAGCTTGGGTAGCCCCGTCGCGAACATGTGATGGACCCAGAGGCCGAACGAAAGGAAACCGACGGCGATCAGCGACAAGACCAGCCCGAGATGCCCGAACACGGGACGCCGGGCGAAGACCGGGATGATCGCGGAGACCATGCCCGTCGCCGGCAGGAAGATGATGTAGACCTCGGGATGGCCAAAGAACCAGAACAGATGCTGGAAGAGCAGTGCGTCGCCGCCCTCGGCGGGGTTGAAGATATGTGTGCCGACCAGCCGGTCGAGGATCAGGAAGGTCGAGGTGATCATCACCGCGGGCATGGCGAAGACGACGACGAAGGAGGTAACCAGCATTGCCCAGACGTAGAGCGGAATCCTGTCCAGCGACATGCCGGGGGCTCGCTGCTTGAACACGGTGACGATGGTTGCCACCGCGACCGCCAGCGAGGATACTTCTGTATAAGTGATCATCTGGGCCCAGACGTCGGCCCGCTTGCCCGGCGCGAATTCGGGGCCTGACAGCGGCACATAAGCAAACCAGCCGACGTCGGGCGCCATGTTGAGCGCGAAAGACACCCAGGCAAATATACCGCCCGAAACATAGATCCAGTAGCTGAACGCGTTCAGGCGGGGAAAGGCGATGTTGCGGCTGCCGACCATCAGCGGGACGAGATAGATGCCTGTCGCCTGCACGATGGGCACGGCGAACAGGAACATCATGGTCACACCATGCATCGTGAACAGCTGGTTGTAGAGGTCCGGGCCGATCAGACCGCGCTGCGGCCCTGAGAGCTGGATGCGCATGGCGACAGCGTTGAGCCCGCCCAGGCACAGAAACACGAAGGCGGTGATCAGATAGCGCCGTGCGACGACCTTGTGGTCGACGCTCGACAGCGCGCCGATGATGCCGGGGGGCGTGCGCCATGTCCGCGCCAGCCAGCGATCCAGGCTGGCATCGTCCATGCCGGTGTCGCGCGGTCCGTCATGCTCGGGTGCGACGTCGCCTGTGGCGGGCGTTTCGCGCGGCAGGTCGCGTTCGCTTGTGAGGTCCGCGCTGCTCATTTAAGCGCCTCGAGGTAGGCGACCATGGCGTTGAGTTCGTCGCCGCTGAGCTCCACCACCGGCATGTGGGATCCGGGCTTGATGCCCTGTGGGTCGGCTATCCAGGCGGCGAGATTGCCGCGGCTCATCGTCAATGTCCCGGCGGCAAGCGTCTGCCGGCTGGCTATATGGGTGAGGTCAGGGGCGACCGTTCCTCCGGCAGGCGTGCCGCCTATTCTGTGACACATCACGCAAGGGCGCTTCAGAAACAGATCCTGGCCGGCCTTGGCCTCGTCCCCCGTCGGAGTAGCTGCCGGCTGCAACTGGTCGTTCCACCAGGCGTCGAACTTCGCACGCGGCTCGGCGATGATGAAGGTGCCCATGTTTGCGTGCTGCGCCCCGCAGAACTCGGCGCATTGACCTCGGTAAACACCAGGCTTGTCTGCCTTGAGGTCGAGCACGTTCATGTGGCCGGGAATGAGGTCGAGCTTGCCCGAAAGGCTCGGAATCCAGAAGGAATGGATGACGTCGGTCGAGGTCAGAAGAAGCTTCACCGGCTCCCCGGCGGGGATATGGATCTCGTTCGCCGTGGTCAGGATCCGGCTTGGCGTGGCATCCTCATAGCGCACCTCCCACCACCATTGATGGCCGGTGACCCGAATGGTCAGTGCGGCATCCGAGCCGATCGCGGCGAGCGTCCTGTTGGCGAAGAAGCTCAGCAAGGTCAGTCCGATCAGGACAATGGCGGTCAACCCGACGGCGGTCATCACCGCGCGCAGCTTCCGGTCGTCGGCGCCGGCCTCGATCGCGAGCGGCTCCGCCTGCGCGCGCGACCGCATCATCAAGGGTACGACGAGGGCGATCATCACCAGCACCCACACCACGGCGCAGAGCGCGGTGAAGAACCAGATCAGCCATGCCAGTTCGCTCGCCGCGGGACCTTTCGGGTCGAGGGCGGATTGCCAGCCCGCGCATCCCTGGAGCAACAGAGCGCCGGTGGTGGCGAACGCCATCGAGACGAGACGTTTCACGGCGACTTCCCCAGCGTGGCCGCGTCGGGCATGCGGTTTTCCGACGGATGCGCCATCATGTCGTCATTGCGTTGCGGCGCGGCGGAAGACGGCGCGTTGCCGCTCAGCGAGCGCACGAAAGCCGCAAGCTCCCAGATCTGGTCGTCGGGAATCTTGTCGCGGAAGCTCGGCATGCCGTTTGGCCGACCGTCGCGGATCGTGGCATGGATGCTTTCGATCGAGCTGCCATAGAGCCACTTCTGGTCCATCAGGGCCGGCCCCATGCCGCCGCCGCCATTGGCGTGGCATCCCGAACAGTTGAACCAGCCGAAAAGCCGTTTCCCTTCGCTCATATGGAAGGCGTTGGCCTCGAAGCTCGCCGCCTTGTTATCGCTGGCGGGGGGGCGCTGTCCGCCGGGCTCCAGCGTGGTCACAGGCGTCGGCTGCTCGCCCGATCCGAGCGCCGATTGCGGGCGCGTGTCACGGTCCTCGCGCTGGCAGGCAGCGAGCGCCAGGACTGGAAACAGGAGCATGGCCACAACGGCTCTCATCGCACCGGGCTCCCCGAGGCATCGAGGCGCGGCACGCCGTACTGTGACAGCAAGGCATCTATCTCGACCTTGTGCCTGGAGAGGGCGCCATTGACATCGCCGCGCAGCGCATCGTCTTCGCGGCGGACGCCCATCGAGATGTCGTAGATCATCGGCAGTTGCGGTCCGTCGATGCGGGGCGCAACCGGCGTGATGCGGAGCGGCACCTTCTGCCTGGCGGCGAAGTAGCCGGCGAGGGGGCCCCAGACCACGGCAAGGTCGATCTCGCCACTCGCCACCGCTTCGACGATGCGCGCCGGCGGGTTGGGGGCGGAATAGTCGCCATAGACCGGATAGCCAACGAGGTGCCCGACGATACCGCGGCGGCCAAGCGCCTGGACCGGAGGCGAATTGGCGCCATCGTCGCCGATGAGCTGAACACCGATCCGCATGTCGCGCAGCCGCGGATCATTGAACGATGCTACGTCGGGGCCGTCCCTGCGGGTGACGAAGACATAGGACGATCGGTAGTAGGGCGTGGTGGTGCGCAGCATTTCGAGGTTGCTCGGCGTGCCCGGCACGAGATCGCACAGGCCCGCCTTCAGCGTATTGCGGATGAAGCCGCGACGCTGCGCCCACCAGGTATAGGTCAGCTTGGCGCCGAGATCGGACGCAACGATTTCTGCGATCCTGTTCTCGAAGCCCTGACCTGCCGCGTTGGAGAACGGCAGGTTGTTCGGATCGGCGCAGACCCTCAGCTCACGTGCGTCGGCTGTGGCCGTCAAGAACACGAAGGCAATCGCGGCCATGCCGATCGCCAGCCGTTGACACCCCTTTCGCGCCGGACCTACGGTCAAGTACAATCCATCAAGGCAGCCGGAACACATAAAGCGTGCCTCCCGAGGTTGTCGCGTTCTTCAGATCCTTCATGGCATTGACGAAACCGAGCGCGGCGGTGGCGTCACGCGGGTCAAGATCGCCCGATACAATGGCGCCGGCCCAGCCGCCGACGCCTGAGAGGATGGCGACATATTGGTGCCCGTCGGGACCGCGATAGGTGATGGGCTGGCCGATGATCCCGGACGAGGTCTTGAACTGCCAAAGCAGGTCTCCGGTCTTGGCGCTGACCGCCTTGAACCAGCCTTCCATCGTGCCATAGAAGACAACGTCGCCGGCGGTCACCACCGCGCCGCTCCACACCGGGAAATTCTCCTTGAGGCTCCAGGCGGGTTTCTCCGCGGCGATGTCCCAGGCGGTGAAGGCGCCGCGATTACCGCCGGGCCCTGGTATCATGCGGACGTTCATGCCCACATAGGGCGTGCCGGCAATGTAGTTCACCTCGACGCCTTCTTCATCCATGCACAGATTGTTGTGCGGGATGTAGAGCAGGCCGGTCTTCGGCGAGAACGCGGAAGGCTGCCAGTCCTTGAGGCCCGACGCCGTCGGACAGATATCGCGAACGACCTTGCCGGTGCCGGTCTTCTTGTCCGGGTTTACGATCAGCCGACCGGTTTTCAGATCCACACCTTTGCTGGAGTTGACCGGACCAAACGGTTTTGCCGACAGCACCTCGCCGGTTGTCCGGTCGAGGATGTAGAGATAGCCGTTGCGCTCCGGCCGGATCAGCACCTTGCGCGGCTTGCCCTGCCAGGACATGTCGAGCAGGATCTGCTCGTTGATGCCGTCATAATCGTGGAGGTCATGCGGGCTCCATTGATAAAACCATTTCGCCGCGCCGGTGTCGGGATCGCGCGCGAAAATGCCAGACGTCCACTTGTTGTCGCCCGGCCGCAAATCCGGATTCCATGGTCCGGGATTGCCGGTGCCGTGGAAGATCAGGTTCAGATCGGGATCATAGGAAATCCAGCCCCACATGTTGCCGCCGCCGATCTTCCAGGCTTCCGGCGGCCACGTCGTGACGCCAAGATCCTTGCCTTTGTCCATGTCGTAGTGCGGCTTGAAGTCCGATCCGATCAGCACGTCCTTGTCCGGCCCGGTGCTATAGGCGATCCAGACGACATGACCGTCGCCGGCGTCGAGCGCCTTTACCCAGCCGCGAACGCCCATCTCGCCGCCGGAATTGCCGACCAGCACTTTGCCCTTCACCACAAGCGGCGCCATGGTGATGGTCTCGCCGATGTTGATGTTGCCGACATGAGTGTTCCAGATCGGCTTGCCCGTGTTCGCATCAAGGGCAATCGTGTGGCCGTCCAGCGTATTGAAAAAAATGCGCCCGTCGGCGAATGCCACCCCGCGGTTGACGACGTCGCAGCAGGCCACTCCCTGTGCCGCCGGCTCGGGATTGGGTTCGTACTTCCACTTCATCGGGGCGCCGGGCTTGGAGAGATCGAGCGCATAGACGAAGTTGGGAAAGGGCGTCACGATATACATGGTGTTGCCGACGACCAGCGGCGCTGCTTCCTGGCCCTTGTTCACGCCTGTCGAGAACGTGAACGCGACCTGCAGGTTCTTGACGTTGCCTTCATTGATCTCGGAGAGTTCGCTGAAGCGCGTCGACGCGTAGTTCTTGGCCGGCATCGTCCATTGGCCGTCATCGGGTGGCGAGGCTGCGGCTGGCGGTACGATCGCTGGTGTTTTAGGAGGCTCGGACGCAGCGCCCAGAAGCAGCACGCAGGCGAGCAGCGTCACCAGAAGGATAGCGCCAAAGGAATTCCCGGCTGCCAATTTGCGGGTACGTCGTTCTACGTCAACGCGCGTTAATGCCAACTGCGGCATAGCTTTCATTTATTGATCGAGCCTCCCACGCCGGCGCCGAGTTCGGCCGCGATGTCGGCCTCCGTTCCGGCACAAAGCGGATGGCCCCAGCCCGAAGCGCTTTTGCCGCCGGGGTCCAGATCGTAGACAATGGCATCCTTGCGATTTGGATTGACGCCTGCCGGGACCTTGTCGAAGCCGAGCGCCGCGCGGATACGCCAGGCGACATTGTGATCGGCGCATGAGGAGTCGCCTGAAACGCCGAGGCCGCCGACAATGCTCTTGCCGTCGTAGAGGGCAAGCCCGCCGCCAAACACCACGACGCCTCCGATCGGCTTGCCGACGAGCGGGTCGCCGGCGCTTCCGAACGTTTTGGGATCGCCCGTATAGGCCGCGGCCTGGTTGACGGGATTGGTCTCCTGCAGGCCAAATAGCGGTCCGCCGGGCTGCACCCCCGCATAGAGATTGGCCGTCGAGAGGGCCATCTGAGCCAGGCTGAGACCGTTGGCCGTGTTGGCTTTCTCCGCTGCTATGAGCCGACTTCCCGGCCATTGCGAGTCGGGGGTGGGGCCGCTGAACGCAATCGCGCAGACAGTGCCGTCACGGGCAACGATGGCTGCCCATTCGTTGGTTTCAAAGCCGCCATTGGCTGGTCCGCCGCTTGCCTTCACGTTGGCTTTGAGGGCTGCAAGCAGCTTATCGTGATCGGCCGGACAGGGTTCCTGCGCCATGGCCTCGTGCCCGTGGAACAGGCCACCCATCAGCAACAGCAGGCCAAAAAGAGGTACGAAAAGCTGCGAGCGATACATTGTCCTGGCATTCGTTTACAAAACAAGGACCACCCAGGCAGACCGCAGAATGCGAGGATACGTCCAATGGGTCAGTGCCTAACTCGCGTAATGCTTCTATGTTCCTGCTTTGCATAAAATTCGTGCAGTTGGATTTGGGTGCAGGTGTTCAATCAAAGCATGGGACCTGGATACCCGTGGCCACAGGCCAAGCGGTGAGGCAACGCGGCTGATCCAGGAAAATGCGATCGGGACAGCGCAGACGTACCCGCCCTGACAAACGCTGTTGCATGTCACGGCGTTCGACGATGGATGATCTCTTCAATAAGTTTAGCGTCGGCTTCGTATTCCGCGGCGCGCGCAGCCATTTGACTGGCCAGGCTGTGTCTTTCCCGCGCGGCTTCGCGTTTTGCCGTACGTTTCGCCAACTCAGCCCGCTGCTGGTGCGCTCTTAGAAGGCTCCAAAGAGCCTGTTCCGCATCGTCAGCCTGGGCCTGCATCAAAACGTCTGCCCCGAACGCATGTCCGGTGTGGCAGCGGTAACGGGTAATCGGCCCGTCTTCGATCTCCCATAGGGGGCCATGACATTCGGGGCAGACAAATGTCGAGGGGGCGCCAAGCTGGCCTTCGGTCAATTCCATTGTGCTGTGCTCCTGAGCTGCAATCGCTGCCTCAAGGCGGATGCCGGACGGGATTTCTGGTGTCGGTCCTGCGATTTCGGAAGCAAGCCTGTGCAACAGGCCAGCCATTTCGGACAGAGGGACGCAATGGTCGATTTCCACATTCTGCAAGGCGCTCAGCGGCATGTCGGGTACTGCAGCGTCGCCGGGGTCCTGGACTACGCTGACGCCTCCGCACATCTTGATTGCGTGCAGGCCGGCGGTGCCGTCGGAGAGGCTGCCTGTGAGCACGACGCCGATCACGCTGCCGCCAAAGCTGCAGGCCGCCGATCGAAACAGGGGGTCGATGGCGGGGCGCGCCAGGTTCTCGCGCGGCCCGCGCCGCAGCAGCATATGATCGTGGTGTAACAGAAGGTGAGCTCCCGGCGGTGCAACGAAGATGTGCCCGTTTTTAACCTTCATGCCGTTGGAGGCATTTGCAACGGGCATGTTGGCAGCGCGACCGAGAATGTCGCCGAGGTAACTCGTGGGACCAACGTGCTGTACGACGAGGAGAGCCGCCGGGATGTCCGGCGAAAGATCGCGGACAAGTCTCTTCAGCGCGTCGACGCCGCCGGCCGATGCTCCGATTGTCACGATGCACCGGTTCTCGCAACCGTCGGGACGGACCTTATCCGGCTGGTCCGCACGCTCCGAATCTGGTCGTGGTGCGGCGGTGGCCATGGTTGCTTCACCCACATTCAGCACAGATGTCGATGCGAGCGCTCCGGCCAGTCCGTTGCTGGTCGGATGCCCTGCCTTCGTCGGTGTTAGCTTCCGGCCGCATCGCGGAACATAGATGCCCGCGTCGGCTCTGTGCTAACGCCTACGTGCGCGTTTGACGGCAGCCTCTGCCACGGCCGGGGCCTCCTGAATGCTTGCCGCGCCGCCGAAATCGGCGTTCTTGGTACGGCCAGCTCCCGGGCCTGCTCCTAGATCAGCGCCTGTTGTCGGATCGGAAGCCGGATCGGAAAGCGTACGGTCGGCCATCCTGGCCACCACCTTCATGTCTTTGGCCCCCAGCTTGACAGTTGCCAGGCCGTCTCCGCCGTCGACGGGCATCACCTCTTCAAGGTCATCGATCCGATCCCACTCTTCGCCGGAATTCCATGGGCCAGCGACATCGCCGTCGCCTTGAGAGGTGTTGACATACATGCTGGCGTACTTCTCTACGCCTGGGAGCTTGCCGGAAGGGAAATTGTTTTCGATCGCGTAGAGTGCTTTCTCAAACGACTTCTGGTGCGCGATCTCGCGGGTCATCAGGAAGCCGAGCGCGTCCTTGATTCCCGGGTCGTCGGTGATGTTGATGAGGCGTTCGTAAACGATCTTGGCGCGGGCTTCGGCGGCGATATTCGACCGCAAATCCACCGTAGGTTCACCGCGCGAGTCGACATAGGCCGCGGTCCAGGGAACGCCGGCTGAGTCGCACAGCGCGGGAGCGCCGCCGAACAGAATTGATTCCTTGGCTGTTGTGCCGCTGGCGCCGATCATCAGGTAAAGGTCGGCTTCCTTCATTTGGCCCTCGGCCAGCTGTGCCTTGAGCCCCTTGTTGAGCATGGTGACGATTGATCCCACCACTTCGAGATGGCTGAGTTCTTCGGTCGCAATATCGAGCAACATGTCGCGACGGCCAAGATCGTCCTCGCCAAGCCCTTGCGTGAAATAGCGCATGGCCGCTGCAAGCTCGCCATCGGCGCCGCCGAACTGTTCCATGATCATGCAGGCCAGGCGAGGATTCGGCTCCGAGACGCGAACGGTGTATTGCAGGCGCTTGTTGTGCATGAACATGGACATCTCTCCGGTTAGATCATCCGAACATCCCGGCAAGTTGATTGTTCCATCCGGCCATCGGCCAGCGAGCATTTTTACGGCAGCTTCAGTGTTGAGCATCTCAGGGAGCCAGAGGCGGCATTTATTTCTCCGACCGGTGACCGGCGGCAACGAGATTTCGATCGTGCTGCGCCATCACGGCAATGAGCAAGGCCGCGGATGGGCAAGAGGTAGACAAAATCTGGAGGGATACTGGCTCGGAAAAGTGAAGCCGGGCCATATTAATACGATGTCGGTGTCGACACCTTCGGCCCGTTTCGCTGCACACCTAGCGGCAAACGCCGGGTTCGGTCACACGGCGAGCGTCGCGGGCTGTTGCCCGTTCACTTTCGATCCAGCACCTTCCGGACTTTCTCTGCCAATTCGTCGATCGTGTAGGGCTTGGTCAAAAGTTCGGTTCCGAAATCGAGCGTGCCGTTGTGGACAATCGCATTTCGTGTGTAGCCGGTGGTGTAGAGCACTTTTAACGACGGGTGCATTGTCTTGACCTGATCCACCAGCTCCCGGCCCGACATCTCCGGCATCACCACGTCGGTGAACAGAAGCGACGGCACTTGCCCGCTTTCGACGGCCACCAGCGCGTCGCGTGGGCCTTGCATTTCCAGCACGGAGTAGCCCAGTTCCCGCAGCGCTTCCGCGGCCATCAGCCGGACGCGATCTTCATCCTCGACAACCATGATGATCTCGTCTGCACAGCCGGGGTGCTCGCCTGCCACGACGTCGATTTGGCTGTCGAGCACGCCGTGGTGCGAGCGCGGCAGATATATTTTCAAGGTGGTTCCGATGCCTTGCTCGGAATAGATCTTCACACTGCCGCCGGACTGGCGAACAAACCCATAGACTTGGCTGAGTCCCAGCCCGGTGCCTTTGCCGACCCCCTTGGTGGTGAAGAACGGATCGAAGGCTCTTGCGACAACATCAGCAGTCATGCCCGTTCCTGTATCGGTGACCGCTATCATCACATACTGGCCGGAGGGGATCGCGTTCTCCCTGGCATAGCGCTCGTCGACGTGGGCGTTTGATGTCTCGATCGTCAGCTTGCCGCCAGCAGGCATGGCATCCCTTGCGTTGACGCAAAGGTTGAGCAGCGCGCTTTCCAATTGCCCTGCGTCGGCCTCGACATGCCATAGCCCCGCGGCGAGCACGGTCTCGATCTGGATGGTCTCGCCAAGCGTCCGGTTCAGCAATTCGCTCATACCGGAGACGAGGCGATTTGGATTCAGCCGCTTCGGCGCCAGTGGTTGCTGGCGGGAAAAGGCGAGCAGTCGCCTGGTAAGTTCTGCGGCACGTTGTGCTCCATCGATCGCGCCGGTTACGAATTGGTGGACGTTGGTATCGCCGTTTCTGAGCTTGCGCTGCACAAGGTTCAGGCCGCCGATGATGACGGCCAGCATATTGTTGAAGTCGTGCGCGATGCCACCGGTGAGCTGTCCGACAGCTTCCATCTTCTGGGCTTGGCGCAGGTGCTCTTCTGCTCTGGCGCGTTCCGCAACTTCATCTTTGACACGTTGTTCGAGCGTGCCGTTGAGTGCCTGCAGCGCCTTGAACAGCCGGGAGTTGTCGATGGCCGTCGCGGCATGGCCGGCAAGCCCCAGCAAGGCCGCTTCTTGCTGTTCGGCGAACACGCCGGTCTCTGAATGACCAAGGAAGAGGCCGCCCAGGACCTCGCCCGAACGCGAGACGACCGGCACGGCGAGATAGGAACGCACCGGCAGATGGCCCTCCGGCATTCCCTTGCGGGGCCAGTTCTTTCCGTAACGCGGATCGGTGAGGATATCGTCGGAACGCACCACGCTTGTGCCGCGGAAAGTGGGCTCGAACACCGCGGTGTTGCGCGGCATGGGAAAGTTTTCGAAAGCAGAACGAGGTGCCCCCGAAAGGGCGTAGAGCACATAGCTGTCGCCCTTGTCGTCGATCACATTGTAGAAGAAAGCTCCAAATTGTGCGCCCGACAGCACGACGCCGGCATCGGTTACCGTCTGGACAATTCGCTCCACGTCAAGCTCGGCCGCCACGGCTGCCGCAGTAGCGTTCATCAACTGAAGCTGATGCTCCACCCGCTTTCGCGCGGTGACATCAACCACGGTGCCGATGAAGCGGATCGCACGGCCGGACTGGAAAAGTGCTTCCCCGGTTGCGGCAATCCAGCGCTCCTTGCCATCCCGAAGGCCGATCGTCCGGTATTCGATGTCGTAGCGGGAGGGGGTGCCCGGCGCGAGCGACTGGCGTACGGCCTCGTCGGCCCGTGCGCGATCTTCCGGGTGGAGGCCCGCCAGGAAGGCGCTTTCATATGTCACCTCCGCGTCCGGCGGCAAACCAAAAAGGGCTTTGCACCGGTCGTCCCAACGCAGCACTCCGCTGATGGGATCGTAATCCCAGGTGCCAATAGCGGCCGCGTCGGTGGCAAGCCTCAGCCGCTCCTCGCTCGCCCGTGCCGCCTGTTCCGAGCGAACGCGCTCGATGTGAGCCCAGGACCGCTCCGTCACCTCGGTCAGCAAGGACAATTCGCGTTGCGACCAGACGCGGCGCTGCTTGTCGTGGATGGCCATCAGGGCAGTCAGTCGGCCTTGTTTGACCAAAGGCATACAGATGGTTGCCGTTATCCCGATATCCTGAAAGGTCTTCGCTTCCTCGGGAGCGATTTCCTCAAGGTTGTTGTTGATGATAAGCGGCTTGTTGGCGCTGAGGTTGGTGACAGCCAGGCGACCGAAATCGGCAAGACTGTAATATCCCCTGATGCTGGGCGAGCCAGGTGCGCTCCAATCGCCGCGGATGGTGAAATGGTCTTGGTCCTGCTCCATGTCGGCATAGGCGCAAATCGAGACGCCAAGATGTTCGCCGAGGAGCCGAGTGGTGATCTGCATGACAGCATCGGCGTCGGCCGCGAGGGCTATCTCCCTGCCGAGGCGGTCGAGAAAAGCAAGGCGTTCGGCGTTCTCACGCAGGGCCAGTTCGGCGCGAAGGCGTTCTATCGCCGTACGCGTCCGGTCCGCGACTGCCGAAATGAGGGCTACTTCCTCCGTCGCCCAGCGTCTGGGCGCGGAGTGGTTCAGGTATAACAGCGCCACCAGCCCGCCATGCTCGGTAACGGGCATGTTGATGACGGATTGGGCGCTGATGGCTTTGAGTGCCTCCGCATGGCTGCTGGTTCGCGGATCTGTCTCGGCGTTTTCAAAGACAACGGTTTCGCCTCGCTTCAAATCCTCGATATACGAGCCGTAGTTCCTGAAATTCAGCGTCCCAGCCAGGCTTTTGATGCCTGGCGCGTTCCAGTCCCTGTCAATGGTGATCGTTTCTTTCTCTAGATCGATCGTGCCGTATCCGGCTCGGCTGATGCCAAAATGGTTCCCCAGCAGTTCCGCGGCTGCGTAGGCCAGTTCTGCGGGATCCGTAATCTCGCGAATACGATCGCCCAGCGCTGCCAAAAGCTCGAAGCGCTGCAGTTCAGATCGCGGATTGCTTGAAGTGGCCCCCATTTCGCCCCCGTTTTGCCCGGACTTAAATGCAGTCTGCGGCCAAGAGTTCCCCGCAGGACGGCAGTTTGTTTGGCGGGCCGGTCAGCCGAACACGCCGCACCGCGGTCATAGGTTAATGACAGCTTGGCGCGCTGTGGCGGATAAAGGGGAAACCAGCGGGCACTTGACGAGCTCCCGCTGGCTGGGTGCCCGAACCGCACTTCACTCGTTTGGAGACGTTTTGATGCTTGACCGACCCATTCTTACGAATACGGACGCTCTCTATCCAGACGACCTGAAAACGCTTCGGTCGGTTTTCGACGCGCTGTGTGAGGAATTTGAGATTTCGTCGGACACTACCGCGGCAGAATCCATCGCGAGAGAGCTGGTCAGACTTTTCCAGACCGGGATGACGGAAGCGGCCATGCTGATGATTGCCGTGCGCGCACGTTGGCAGGGTGATTGGAAACTGGGAGGCAGCAGCGCTGCCCAGGCTTAACGGTCCCAACTCCATGGGCCTACTTTCCAAGACGCTTGAGCCGGTTGTACAGCGTGTCTTGTCTGGCGGAACAAGCTTTCGCCCCGAGAGTTGGGTTCGGCAGATGGTTTCCAACAGGCACGGGCATGGCGTTCGACAGAGATGGACCGAAACTCGCGACCGGGTTGCTCGCGGCCTCATTGGCGGCGCTGGCGGCATACAACGCCATCCGCGCCAAACGTGCGATTGCCGGCCGGGCATGCGGACGTGTGATGGAGATCGATGGTCTGCGCCTGCATTTTATCGAAGCCGGAACCGGCATGCCGCTGCTTCTCCTGCATGGCAATGGATCCATGGCGGAGGATTTCAAGTCGAGCGGCATCTTCGATGAGGCGGCAAAGACCTATCGGGTGCTTGCATTTGATCGTCCCGGTTTTGGGCGAAGCTCACGGCCGCGCGGCCGGCGTTGGTCCGCTCGCGACCAAGCCGACCTTATACATGCCGCCGCCTGCGGGCTGGGTATAGAGAAATACCTCGTGCTTGGACATTCCTGGGGAGCTTGGATCGCCCTCGAATTGGCGCGCAGGCATTCTCCATCGGTCGCCGGCATCGTGCTGGTCTCGGGTTACTACTATCCGCCACCGCGGCTGGATCTTGCACTGGCCGCACTCCCTGCACTGCCTGTGATCGGCACCGCGTTTCGTCACACCTTGCTGCCGCCGCTTGTAAGGCTTGCTTGGCATTGGGCAATGGAGAAGATCTTTAAACCCGCCGTCGTCGCCGGCGACTTCGCCGCACTGGCCAAAGATGTCGCCAGCCGCCCTTCCCAACTGCGGGCGGTTTCTCTGGAGACAGCATCGATGCTGGCCGCGTCCCTCTTGGGAAAAGCCAACTATAGGGACATTGCCGTGCCCACCGGCATCATGGCGGGATCCGGGGACCGGTTGTTCGACGCGCAACGCGATGCACGACGCTTGCACGCGGAAGTCGGTGGGTCTCTCCTTGAGGTGGTTCCGGGCGCCGGCCATATGGTTCATCAGAGCGCCCCGCAGGCAGTGGTCGGCATGGTGCACACTATTGCAGGACGGCACGCCTTGTTCCAAGCGGGCCGTCGGCAGCGACCCAAGTCGTGTGCCGACGAGTTCAAGGCAGATCCGGCCTCGCGGGAGCCACCGGCGATAAGCGACGCCGCTTGCACGGAATGATCTCCAAACGGGGCTTTCAAATGAGCGACCAACGTCCAGCCGACATGCAGTCGGTGCTCCACCAGAACATACAGGCCCTGGTCGAGCACAGGCGGCAGCAAGAGGAGCACCAAGGCGTTCAAGCGTGGGTCGCCGGCGCTGTTTCGCGCTTCGCGGGAAGCATGACTTTCGTCTATCTGCACCTTGCAATTCTTGTCGTCTGGGTCCTCGCGAACCTTGGCGCGATACCAGCCGTCCCAGCCTGGGACCCGACTTTCGTGATCCTGGCCATGGTCGCCTCGGTTGAGGCAATCTTCCTGTCTACTTTCGTGCTGATCAATCAGAACAGAATGGCCGCCCACAGCGAGCGCCGAGCCGAACTGGATTTGCAGATCAGCCTTCTAAACGAACATGAAACCACGCGGCTGATCGAGATGGTGGCTGCCTTGACGGCGCGTCTGAATATCTCGACCCCGGCCGACAAAGAGCTGCCGGAACTCGCCGAGAATGTGGATCCCCAAAAGGTGATGACGCAGATCCAGCAAGCTTCTGGAGATCAGGAGAACGCTTGATCAAAGCGACCTCGTCGGCAACGGTTAAGCGTCGGCTACAACCTGTAATTCAGCCTCATTGTCCAAGGCTGTCGAAGCAGCTAAGCCGGTGTCGGCCTTTTCCAGGGTGGCTCCCCGACGTCACAAGTCCGCCGCGCAATCGAGGCAGCGTAGAGCTTCGATAACCAACAGGCTGCTGCGCGTCAGATGGAACCAAGTTGACGCCGAACTCGTATTAGCGGTGGCGGCTTGGGGAGATTCCGGATGAGCGAAGGTGCTGTTCTGATCGTCGAAGATGAGACAATGATCCTGCTCGACCTCGAGTCAGCTTTGGAGGAGGCCGGCTTCCAGGTCGTCGGCACTCGGAGTGCCGCCGAGGCGCTGGCGGCTTTCGACCCCGATCCGACCAAGTTCAAGGCCGTGCTCACGGACATCCGTCTGGGAGCAGGACAGTCGGGGTGGGAGGTCGCTCGGCACTTGCGAAGGTCCAACTCGACCATCCCGGTTGTCTATATCAGTGGCGACAGCGCGGTACTCTGGGGAGCGGAAGGCGTGCCCAACAGCATAATGATCACCAAGCCCTTTTTTCTGCCGCAGATCATAACTGCCGTTTCTCAACTTTTAAACGCGCAGCAAGGTGCAGAAACTCACCTATAGGAATCCGACCGCGGCTCCACGAAACCACCGAACATTCTTTCTTCGGCCAATCGGCGCCGTCCGGCGTAAAGCGTTCGCGTCTGCTTGGGTCAAATGCCGGCGGCCTCAACCAGATGTCGACCTCAGCTCCTTTCCCTCGCCACCGGCTCGCATCCACTCGGAAGCCCTGCCGAAAGCAGGGGCGCTCATTGGTTGAGCTTTCGGTCGAGTTCGTCAAGCAATGACCGATGCTCGCTGGGCATGTCCGCATCTGTCGGCAGATCCAGCAACTGGCGAAGCTGGCGACGATTGGCGTCCGATGAAATCCACTCCCGTATGAGGCGGGCTATGACCTTTTGTTGTGCCTTGCCGATTTCTTCCATGTTAGATTCCGGGCTTGTCCGTTGGACGAACTCGGCGGCTCTTTGATGGTTCCCTGTC
Organism: Mesorhizobium sp. C372A; assembly: GCF_030323245.1. Taxonomy (NCBI): domain Bacteria; kingdom Pseudomonadati; phylum Pseudomonadota; class Alphaproteobacteria; order Hyphomicrobiales; family Phyllobacteriaceae; genus Mesorhizobium; species Mesorhizobium sp. C372A. The sequence continues at coordinate 3,362,265 of NZ_CP100475.1, forward strand.
CTGTACACAAATCGAGGCACAATCTATGGGTTAATGCATGTCGCTCAAAAGTGGCCTGGTTTTGAGACACGACATGCCAGTGGATGTTTGCAGTCCCAGTCCGCTCGCCTAACGCTGCGCGTAGAGTGCAAATTTATACGTTCGATTTTACCCGAAGCGAGAGGCTCAGCCGCAAAATCTTGGCGCCGTTTTCATCACGCACTTCGATAAACAATTGCTGCCCGTCGACGCTCTTCAGTGACTCTCTCGTGAGGTCGACAAGGCCCTCGAATCCCGCGCGGCGGACCTCTTCGAGGCCAGCGCATTCGACACCTATTTCGTCCTCGAAGATGAGATCGCCATCGCCGCTGTCGAAGAAAAATCGTGCCATCGGAGAGCTTCCGTCACTGCTAATCTGCGGGGTTCCTTTGGTGCAGGTAGGTCGTGTCGAAATCTCCTGCGTGAGTGAGGCCAGCCCAGTCCAGTGCGTGAACTTTTGATCCCGAGGTGGCAATGAGGCCTCTGCGTCGTAGTTCCTGGAGCATCCGGTTGACGTGGACCGTGGACAAACCCAGCGCATCGCCAAGGGCCGCCTGTGTAATGGGGATATCCGCCACGTGATCCTCAATGCGCCCCATGGAGCGCAAGCGAAAAATCAGTTCGCACAGGATGTGAGCCATGCGGGTGTATGCCTCGCGTCTTCCCACATTGATGACCCACTCCCTATAAATCGCGGCATCTATCAACGTCGACCGCCAAAAAGCGGTGGCGATGCGAGGGTGCTGGTCGCAAACGGCACGCAGGGTGTCATGCCGCATGAAACCTATTCGCGCCGGCGTAAGGGTCGAGAAGTTACAATCCATGACCGACAGATGCAGCCCATGCAGATCAGGAATGTCGCCGGCGACGAAGAATGATGTGATTTGTCGCTTTCCTTCGCCCGTATGTTTGGTGGAACCGACCAAGCCATCAAGAACGACAAACGAGTAAACAGGACGGTCGCCCTCACGCACCAGATCGTGGTTGGCCAAATATTCCTTCTCCTGGATCGGAATGCCTTTCAGAACGCCGATGTCGGCCTCTCGAAGATCCGAGATGGTCTGAAGCTTGCGAATGAGTACATCCGAGGATGAGGTGGGGAACAAATTGACTACCTGGCTGATGTTGGTGATCGAACTATTATCCGCGCCAAAAGTTCCGACTGGCATGGGGACATATGCGCGGCGGCAGAAGGCGCCGCCGTGCGGCATGGTCCCATGCCTGGAGCGTTTTGCCAGCGTCGAGCGTGGTTGAAGATCCCGGAATGATCGAAGCACCAGTTTTTTAGGACAGCCATAGGTGAGCAAGGCAGCAATGCATTAACCTATGACATAGGCTCGGTTAGAAATTTTCCCGCTGGGCAGCCAGCCCCAGGAGTTCGCCGATCACGGCGCAGCTTTGACCCTGTCGCTCCGCCCATTCAAGGGCTGCACCCGCAGCCCGTCCTGGAACTCTTTGATGCGCCGCCAGGAACGGGGTGGCTCCGCTGACGTTGTCTCAGTGGCAAGGTGAGATTTCAGTGAACAGGCATATTTCGCGGACGGATGTCGAACAAATCGATCACACGGATGACAGCGGGTTTGCGATAGAGCACGGCGGACCGCCATCCTCAGCAATCGCGGTAGCGCTGGCCCGTGGGCTGGAGACCAGTCGGGATAAGCACATCGTCCATATAGCTCCCTCGGAACGCAGTGCCGAGGAGATCGCCGGCGCCTTGCGTCAGTTCCTGCCTGACGCGGATATCATCTTGCTGCCGTCCTGGGATTGCCTGCCCTACGACAGGGTGTGGCCCACACGTGCCAATATGGGGCGAAGGCTTCGTGCGTTGCGTGAGATCGCAACGAAGCCGGATCGCCCGCGCATCGCTGTAATGTCGCTCGAAGCCATTCTGCAGCGGGTGCCGCCTGCTCCCGTCATCGCTGGCGGTTTCACAATTCTGGAGGTAGGCCAAAAGCTCGACCGTGACGATTTCAGAACCAGGTCCGAAGCCATTGGCTATGTCGTCGACGAGAGGGTCGACGAACCGGGTGAGATAGCCTTTCGGGGCGATCTCATCGATATTTTCCCTGCTGGCGCGGATGGCCCCGTTCGCATCATCGTTGGTCCCGATGCCTGCATCGGCCAGCTCAAGACCTACGACCCGCTCAGTCAGCTCAGCGATCAGGTTCGAGACTCGGTTACTGTCGGACCGGCATCCGAGCTGATCTTTAAAGCTGGTGAGCATCCTGAGCTGACAGCGATGCGCGCGACGTCGATGGAAGAGCGCCTGGTCGCATCGTATGGCGCTATGCCATCCGTCTTCGATGCGGCTTCCAGCGCCTCGATCTCCTTCCTTGAAGGGACCGACGGGCAGCCGCTCGGCAGAATTCTGGATCTGGTCGAGGATGCACGTCGTGCCAGGCAGGAGGCAGCCGGAACGAAAAAACCTTTGCCGGGACGATTTTACCTATCCCGTGAAGAGTGGGACGCTGCTCTGCTTAACCGCTGCTGCGTGAGACTTGCCGTTTCTGCCGTGGGAGTTCCCAAATTCTTCCGCCAGGCCCGACCCGGGCATGATTTCGCGGAATTCGTCACAAGGCAGACGAGCGCCGGAGTCAGAGTAGTGTTCACCGGCGATGCCTCTGAATTGCAGCGAGCAGATCGCCTGCTCGATAGGAGACTAGGCCGGCGGGCAGAGGAAGCGGCCGACTTGCCGCAAATCCTTTCGGCCGCAAGGGGCTCTCTTCTCAAGGCTGAATTCGTCCTCGACGAAGGGTTTGTCGACGCGCAATCCAATATCGCGGTGGTGGCCGCATCCGACCTGTTTGGTCCCGCGTTGAAGGCGAACGGGAGCGCGACCACGGGCATACTCGAACCCGAGTTGCGCATTGGCGATGTCGTCGTCCATGAAGACCATGGCCTGGGCGTGCTCGCCGCGGTCGAACAGGTCGAGTTGGCTGGCCAGCAACAGGATGTCGTCAGACTGGAATATCACGGCGGGGCTTCCTTGCTGGTTCCGGTCGACGACTTTGGACGAATATGGCGCTACGGCTCGGAACCGGAGGCAGTGTCGCTTGATCGCCTCAACGGCGAGGGCTGGCCGAAGCGACGCGAAGCTGCGTTGCGCGAGATCGACAGGCTGGCCAAGCGCCTCTTGAGCCTTGCCAAAATCAGGTCCAGCGAGCCTGCCAAGATCTTGAAGCCCTCCCGCACGGACTTGGCTCGTTTTGCGGCGAAATTTCCCTATACGGAGACGCCCGACCAAGCGGCCGCCATCCGCGCTGTGCTCGATGACCTTTCGTCCGGAAGAACAATGAACCGGCTCGTCTGCGGCGATGTCGGCTTCGGCAAGACAGAGGTCGCCCTGCGTGCTTGCGCCGCCGCCGCTCTCTGCGGGAAACAGGTTGCTATCATAGCACCGACAACGGTGTTGGCACGACAGCACTATGAGACGCTCAGCCGCCGCTTCGCAGGAAACGGCCTGCAGGTCGCCCACCTTTCTAGGATGGTCGGGGCAGCGGAGGCGAGAGCGGCAAAAGAGGGTCTGCGGAGCGGCCAGGTTGCGGTCGTTGTGGGTACTCAGGCCTTGGCGTCCAAGAGCGTCACCTTCGCCAATCTTGGACTGCTGGTGATCGACGAGGAGCACCGGTTCGGGGTCAAGTTGAAGCGGGCCCTGCGGACCATGACGCCTCGCCTCCATACGCTGAGCATGAGCGCCACACCGATACCCCGGACGCTGCAATCGACGTTGTCGGGCATCCAGGACGTCAGCGTTCTAAACTCTCCGCCCGCCAAAAGACGTCCCGTTCGCACGATCTTGGCAGCGTTCGATCCAGCATCGGTGCGCGCGGCCCTTCTGCGTGAATTTCACCGGGGTGGACAGAGCTTCTTCGTGGTCCCGCGGATCGAGGATATTGCCCCGGCCTGTGACCAACTGAACAGACTGGTGCCGGAACTCCGGGTCAAGACGGCGCATGGTGAAATGAAGGGGAGACAGCTGGACGAAGTCATGGTCGGATTCGCCGACGGTGATGGCGACATTTTGTTGAGCACCGACATCATCGAGAGCGGCCTCGATGTGCCGCGGGCCAACACCATCATCGTTTGGCGCCCCGACCGGTTCGGTCTGGCGCAGTTGCACCAGCTGCGGGGCCGGGTCGGAAGGGGGGCGGTGCAGGCTGTTGCGTTTCTTCTGACCCAGCCTGGCGTTGAACTGGCCGACAGCACCAGGGCCCGGCTTTCGACGATGCTTGCGCTCGATCGGCTCGGCTCCGGCCTGGCAATCAGTCAAAGGGACCTCGGCCTGCGTGGCGCCGGAGATCTTTTCGGAGAAGACCAGGCCGGGCATATGAAGCTGATCGGAGTGGGCTTGTACGAGCACTTGCTGGAGCGGGCGGTCTCGGCGGCTGGCGGAGGGGCCGACTTCAGCAAGCAACTTGCCGAGATCAACGGTTCGGGAAAGGGCGCTTTTCCCAAGAGCTATGTCGAAGAGCCTACGGTGCGTGTTGGCCTCTATGCGCGGCTCTCCCGCATCCGTTCGGAGCCGGACCTCGATACATTCAGCGAAGAGCTCGAGGACCGCTTTGGAGACATGCCTGGCGAAGTAGCCCTTTTGCTGGAATTTACCAGGTTGCGAATAGCAGCGTCGGAACTGGGCATCGGCAAAGTCGATTTGGGTCCCGAGGCCATCGCGATCACCCTTCGGAACAAGCCGTCGGCGTCCCAATGGCGGAACAGCAAGGCGTTGGGCCTGGAGTACCGGAACGGCCGCCTGATTTTCAGGCCGATCCCGCCCGGCGTCTCTGGCGTCGACGCCGTTCGCTTAGCGCTTGATGCCATACGTGCAGCTCAGCCAAAGCACGAGATCTGACTAGCCTTTTCTCTCCTGGGGCCTCGGTGCGAATGGTGCACTGTGGGCGACCGTGCGTTCGCAGGGCAGCGTTCAAGGCATGGTTCCGGCTTGATGGGGTGTCATGGCAGCCATGTTTTCATTCAGATGGGCCATGATCCAGATAGAGCCCAGAACCACCAGCGCGACGATCAGCACGCCGAAGGCTAGGGCCAGGATGTTGTTGGTGTTGTCCGGCCCGGTGGTCAGGTGCAGAAAGAAGACAAGATGCACGCCCATCTGCGCAACGGCGAGCACCACCAGGGCCGAGATGACCGCGGGCTGGTAAATCAGGTCGGTTCGCGCCGCCAGGAATGACGCGATCGTGAGCAGGATGGCCAGGCCGAAGCCGAGCACATAGCCCGAGAGGCCCCCAACCGTTTCGTGCTCGCTTATGTGTTCCTCGCCCGGCGCTGAATCGCGGCGGTCCTGCAACTCGCCGGTCTTGCTCTCGAACTCGGTCATGACGATGCTCCCAGCAGATAGACCAGGGTGAAGATGGCAACCCAGATGATGTCGAGGGCGTGCCAGAAGAGCCCGAAGCAGTGGAGCCGCCGCAAGATGTCGGGCCGAAAGCCCTTGACCCACAGCTGCGCCATCATCGTTCCCAGCCAGAGCAGGCCGAGACCGACGTGGGCACCGTGGCAGCCAACGAGCGCAAAGAAGGCAGAAAGAAATGCGCTGCGCGAGGGGCCTGCCTGCTCGCCGATCATTGCCGCGAACTCCTGTAGTTCCAGGAACAGGAACGCTGCCCCGAGCAACCCCGTGACGAGAAGCCAGAACTGCGTGGCAGCCATTGATCTGCGACGGGTGGCGAGTGTTGCCACGCCGCCGGTGAAGCTCGAAGTGAGCAGAAGGCCCGTCTGGACCGCAACCCGTGTCGGTTCGAACAGATCCTTGCCTGTCGGTCCGCCGGCGGTTGCCTTGGCGAGCACGGCGTAGGCGGCGAAAAATGCCGAGAACATGATGATGTCGGACAGGAGAAAGATCCAGAAGCCGTAGGTCACCGTGACGAACTTTGAGGCCGGGCCGCCTTCTCCGTGGCCCGTCGCAGAGCGCACCGCATGCCGAATGGTGTGATTAAGCCGATACGGGTCCCGTGCCTGGGTGCCGGCGCTGATGTCGCCGGAGAATGCGTGATCGCTCATGCCGGGCGCTCCCACCCGCGCAGCCGGGCAAACTGGGCTGCCTTGTTGTCATGGTCAATGCGGGCGACCTCGTCGACAGGGATCTCGTAGTCTCCATGATCGCGCCAGGCGAATACGACGAAGGTTGCGTATGCGCCGATGAAACCGACGATCGCCAGCCACCATATATGCCAGATCAGCGCGAAGCCGATCAGTGTGCTGAAGAAGGCGGTGACGAAGCCAGTCGGGCTGTTGCGAGGCATCTCGATCGGCTCATATGCCTTTTCCTCGTCCGCGCTCTGTTCGATCCCTCGTTGCTTGATGCTCCAGTAGGGTTCTTCGTCTTCCACGTGAGGCAGCCGTGCATAATTGAAGACAGGAGGAGGGGAAGATGTCGACCACTCCAGCGAACGCCCCTCCCACGGGTCGCCGGTTTCGTCGCGAAACTTGTCGCGATGCCGGATCGAAACGAAAAGCTGTGTGATCTGCAGCGCCGCGCCGGCGATCATCACCACCACGCCGAAAGCGGCCACCACCAGCCACGGTGCCCAAAGGTCCATATCGATATGTTGCAGGCGCCGCGTCATGCCGAGCAGACCGACAATATAGAGCGGTACGAAGACCAGCATGTAGCCGGCCAAGGTGACCCAAAATGCCGCTTTTCCCCAGCCTTCGTGCAAACGGAAGCCGAACGCCTTGGGGAACCAGTAGGTGAAGCCGGCGAATGCTCCAAACAACACGCCCGAGATGATGACGTTATGGAAATGCGCGACGAGGAAAAGGGAATTGTGTAGCACGAAGTCGGCCGGCGGGACGGCAAGCAGGACGCCAGTCATGCCGCCGACGGTGAAGGTGGTCACGAAAGCCAGTGCCCAAAGCATCGGCGTGTCGAAACGAACGCGCCCGCCATACATGGTGAAGAGCCAGTTGTAGATTTTCACACCGGTTCCCACGGCAATGACCGACGTGGCGATGCCGAAGGCGGCATTAACGTCCGCTCCGGCACCCATGGTGAAGAAGTGATGCAGCCAGACCATGAACGAGACGATGCAGATGAACATCGTGGCCGCGACCATCGAACGGTATCCGAACAGCGGCTTCGATGAAAAAGTCGAGAAAATCTCGGAAAAGATTCCGAAGGCGGGAAGCACCAGGATGTATACTTCGGGATGGCCCCACGCCCAGATCAGGTTGACGAACATCATCTGATTTCCACCGGCTTCGTTGGTGAAGAAGTGGAAGCCGAGGTACCGGTCCAGCGTCAGCATTGCGAGCGTGGCAGTAAGGATCGGGAAGGCTGCGACAATGAGCAGGTTGGACGCGAGCGAGGTCCAGCAGAACATCGGCATTCGCAGATAGCCCATTCCCGGCGCCCGCATCTTGAGGATAGTCGTCACCAGGTTGACACCGGTGAGCAGCGTGCCGACGCCGGAGATCTGGATCGCCCACAGATAATAATCGACACCGACGCCCGGCGAGTAGGTGGTTTCCGACAAAGGGGCATAGGGCAGCCAGCCGGTGCGCGCGAACTCGCCGACCACAAGCGAGATGTTGACCAGCAGGGCTCCGGAAGCCGTCAGCCAGAAGCTGACGGAATTGAGCGTCGGAAAAGCGACATCGCGTACGCCAAGCTGCAGCGGCACGACGAAATTCATCAGGCCGATCATGAACGGCATCGCGGCGAAGAAGATCATGATCGTGCCGTGCGCGGAAAAGATCTGGTCGTAATGCTCCGGCGGGAGGTAGCCCGGCCCGTGAATCGCCAGCACCTGTTGTGTGCGCATCATGATAGCATCGATAAAACCACGAAGAAGCATGAGCATCGCCAGCACAATGTACATCACGCCGATGCGCTTGTGGTCGACCGAGCTTATCCACTCGCTCCACAGATATGGCCAGTAGCCCTTCACCGTTATCCAGCCAAGCACGGCGGCTGCTGCCAGAAAGACGCCAAGGGCTGCGCCGAGGGGGATGGGTTGATCGAAAGGAACGGCCGACCAGTCGAGCTTGCCCAGCATCGTCATTCTGCCCCTTGTGGATGATGGGTCATCGTTGCCGCCGCCGCGGGGAATGCCCTTGGGCTCACCTGTGGCTCGCCGCTGGCTGCGCTCTCAGCAGGCCCCGGACCTGGTGGGAGCGTCTGCTGAACGACCGCTTCGAACAGCCCAGGCTGGACATGACCGAAGGAAGCCGGCGCCACATTTGTACTTTGCCGGGCGAGTTCGCGATAGGCATTGGCATTCAGCACGCCGCCCCCGCCACGCAGCGATGACGCCCAGCGGGTGAAGGCATCGGCTGAAACCGCGCTCACACTGAAATTCATATCCGAGAAGCCGTCGCCGCTGAAGTGCGCCGACTGGCCGAAAAAGCTGCCCTCGCGGTCGGCCTGCAGATGCAATTCGGTCTGCATGCCGTTCATGACGTAGACCATGCTGCCAAGCTGGGGCACGAAGAACGTGTTCATCACGCTGGCCGAGGTCAATTTGAAACGCACTGGAACACCGGCGGGGATAACCAGTTGATTGACAGCACCCACGCCCTGCTCGGGATAGAGGAACAGCCATTTCCAGTCGAGCGCCACCACCTGAATGTCGAGCGGCGGCTGGCTAGAAGGGATCGGTTTGCGCGGATCGAGCTGATACGATCCGTAGTAGATCAGCCCGCCAATGAACAGGATGGTGAGCGTCGGGATCGACCAGACGATCAACTCCACGCGTCCCGAATAGGTGAACTCCGGGTTATAGCGGGCGTTGCTGTTCGAGGCGCGGAACTTCCAGGCGAATGCCAGAAGTGCAACAAGCGTGGGAACAACGATCACCAGCATCACCGCCAGCGAGTTCAAAAGGATCGTGCGATTGCCGACGCCAATTGGTCCTTGGGGATCGAGCACTCCCCTCGCGCAACCGTGCAAGAATGCGCCTCCGAGGATCCAGAGCAGTTGGCGTGTCAACTTAGGGCTGGATGGCAACAACACCGGTTCTGCAATCTCTCTTTGCGGGAACGCGCGTTAGAGGCATGCGTTCATCGGGTTTCCATCTGAGCCTCCCCATGGCGCGGAACCTCACGGCACTTCGCGGGGTGTCGCCCCCTGAGCGAGTGCCCCAACTGTCGCCGGCCGGGTTTGTTCCGCTGGACCGAGTTACTCTGTCCGATGGTCCCGCGTTGGCCAATCCGACCATAATTTCAGAACGATGGCGGCTCGATTGGCCTAGCTATCGGCGACGCTGGCTCGCGCACGAATTTCAATTTCGGCGGGACGGCGAATACCCTGAATCGCTCAGCCAGGTTATCGAGAGCCTGCCGCATGCCCACTCCCGCAGCAGCCGCACCGTGTCCACTGATGACCATCTGGGGGCCCAAGGCAGCCAGATGCTTCACGGACCTTTCCGCTGCATCCCAGTCTGGCGTGAAATAGCGCGGCGGACCGTGCATCTCGAGATCCTGAATGGCGACTTCATAGACCGACTCCTGACCGGTGGTGATGAAAGCGTCTCCTACGATGAGCGAGCGGTCTTGCTCGCGCCAGAGCGAGATATGCCCAGGGGCATGTCCGGGTGTGTGCAGCCATTGCCATCCGGGCATTCCGGGGATCGATCCGTCGGCGGGCAAGGGTTCCAAACGGGTGCCAAGATCGATTGGCCCGCGTGGGAAGAGCGGTGACAGCAGCGCCATCAGTCCACCCCCAACCCAGGGATCCGGTGGCGGATAGGATGCGGTTCCGTCCAAATAGGGGTGCTCGAGCGGATGGGCGAAGACAGGCACGTCCCAGCCATTCGCGAGTTCTAGAACGGTTCCCACATGGTCGAAATGGCCATGGGTCAGGATGATTGCAGCCGGCCGTGCGTTGTCGCCGAACCGCTTTTCCGCGACCGCAAGAATGCTGCTGCGGGACGTCGGCAACCCGGTATCGATCAGCACCCAGTTCCGATCTCCGCTGCCCGGTGCGCCGAAGAACACGACATTGACGATTGCTAGCCGCAAGTAACCCAGGTCCGGTGCGATGCTCCAAGCGCCGTCGCCACGATCCTCGCGCCTGGCGTGGTCGATCTCGGAAAGTCGAATCTGAACGGTCATGTGATCCCATGCCTCTGTTGTTGCCGAGCAGCCGCTCGAGTGGATGACGGCGGCTGTACATCGCCCCGAACTTGGGACGGGCCTCCTTGTTCCTCATTTGCACGCGGCGCCCGGACAGTTCACCACCGGAACAAAGGCTCTACCAATGGGTTCGGCACTACCCGGCCACGCAAGGACGAGCTGGACTGAGCAACGAACATGGGGCGCGCCCGACTGAATTCGGTATTTCGCCAACGCGGTTCCCGGTCCGGACAAGGCGGCCGAGTTCGAAGCCGATTGCCCAAAGGAGACTTCGAAAAATGAGCGAAGTGGGACGCCAGACGGAGGCCTCGGTTCCGGAAGCTTCGCGCTTCGCCAGTTTTTTCATGGCAGGCTTTGAATGCTCCTCGCACCGGCGCAAGGACGGCGTTCGCCTCGATCTTATTCGTGCGACCTCGCATAATTTGCATGCCCTGGGCGACTACCGCGGCTGCGCCGAACTCGGCCTTCGCACCATCCGCGACGGCCTGCGTTGGCATTTGATCGAAATCGCTCCCGGAACCTATGACTGGTCAAGTTGGGCGCCAATGGTCGAGGCAGCCCGATCGGCAGGTGTTCAGGTAATCTGGGACATCTTTCACTACGGATCTCCGGACCATGTCGATCAGGGCTCGCTGCATTTCATCGACGCCTATGCCTCGTTCGCGGCAGAAGCCGTCAAGGTACACCGTTCGATCACCGGAACATCGCCTCTGTTGTGTCCCATCAACGAAATCTCTTTTTTCGCATGGGCTGTCGAGGTCGGCTATTTCCCGCGCGTGGGGCCGAACAAACGTGGATGGTTCAAGCGGCACCTCGTGAAGGCCGCCATCGCGGGTGTTCGTGCAATGCGGGAGATCGACCCCGCCTGCAGATTTGTCTGGGCCGAGCCGCTTATCCATATCGCCCCTCGCGACCGGACCCGCAGCGAACGGCGCCGGGCCGAAAACGCCCGACAGGGGCAGTTCGAAGCTTACGACATGTTGCTGGGCCGCGTCGAACCTGAGTTGGGCGGGAGCGAAGATGTTGTCGATGTCGTGGGCTTGAATTTTTACCCGCACAATCAATGGTACGTAAACGGGCCGACGATTCCGATGGGACACCACGAGTACCGCGCCCTGTCGGAAATGTTGCTAGAAGTTGCTCATCGATACGGCAAGCCGATGTTCATTGCGGAGACCGGCTCCGAGGGATCCGGCGGGCCGGCTTGGCTCCATTATGTCTGCGACGAGGTGCGTTCCGCAATCAGTCTCGGAGCGCCGATCGAGGGTATTTGCCTGTACCCGATAACGGCCTACCCGGGCTGGGACAATTCGCGACATGCCGAGGTCGGTTTGTTTTCCGTCATCCAGGCTGACGGCAGGCGACACCTGCGCAAACCCACAGCAGATGAACTGGCCCGTCAGCAAGGTCTTCTCGTGGCGGACACGACACCTTGAAGAGGCCTAAAACGAGGGAGGGGCGGGCGAGCGTCTGTTTCGAAACGCCGCCCGCGCCGGTGCGGTCCATCAGCTTTTTGCAGTCGCCCCAGCCTCGCGCAGCCTGGCATATCGCATGGTAACGTCGCTCAGATTTTCCTTGAGCCAGTTGGCCATGGCTTCCTCTTCGTTCAGGTTCTGCTTGAGGGCCCTTTCAGCATCCTGGAAGCCCCCGGCGTCGGCCAGTACCAGCAGCGAATTGTAGGCAGCGATCTCGTAGTTCTCGAATGCGAAATTCGCCAGGCTGTTCTTGATGATCTCGTCGCCGGCCATCGAATGTCCAATGGCGGCCACGCTGCCAACCATCGACAAGGCAGTGTCCTTGAGGGTGGAGTGCTCCTCACCAAGGCCCTCCAGGACGGACTCGAGTCTCGTGATCTGGCCTTCGGTTTCCTGAATGTGCCGGCGCAAGCGATCGGCCACCTCCGGATAGTTCTCTATACGCTCGACCTGAGGCTTCATGATCGACAGCGCTTGATTTTCCATGGCGTGCGCGTTGCGCAAGCCGACGATAAATATCTCACGGCTTTCCGAGTTGAAGTTTGTATCCATCGAGTTTCTCCTTCTGATACCCGCCCGATCTTCCGTCTTGGAAGAAACTATCTTCTCGGCTCGGCCAACAACGGCTCCTCCGTGCGTGCCCAGACCGGGAGGCTTTTTTGGATGCGCGCGAAAGTGGCCAGAGCCTGTCCGACTACCTGGTCCATGTTGTAATAGCGGTAAGTTGCAAGCCGACCGACAAACCACACGTCTGGGCAGCTTGCCGCGAGCGCTTCATAGCGCTTATAGAGCACTTCGTTTTCGGGCCGGGGCACGGGATAGTACGGGTCCCCGATGTCCGTGGGGTATTCGTAGGTCAGGCTGGTCCGCGAACTCTGCTGGCCGGTCAGATGTTTGTACTCGGTAATGCGCGTGTAATCTTCCGTCTGGGGATAATTGACCACGGCAACCGGCTGAAATTGCTCGCAATCCAGTGTAACGTGCTCGAAACGAAGCGAACGGTACGGAAGGTGCCCGAGCTGCCAGCCGAAATATTCATCGATCGGGCCGGTATAAACCATGCGCCTGAACGGTATCTTCTCACGAATTTCACGGAAGTCGGTCTGCAGCATGATCTTGATGTTCGGATGATCGAGCATGCGTTCGAACATCCGCGTGTAGCCGCCGGCCGGCATTTTCTGGAAGCTGTCGCTGAAATAGCGGTCGTCACGGTTGGTCCTGGTCGGCACTCGTGCCGTGACGGATTTGCTCAGCTGACTGGGATCGACGCCCCATTGCTTTCTTGTGTAGCCGCGGAAGAATTTTTCATAGAGCTCGCGCCCCACGGTGCTGACGACGACGTCCTCAGCCGTTCGGACATCCTCCACCGTTTCGCGTCGCGACGCGAAGAAATCCTCCAGCTGTGCCGAGGTCAGGTCTAGCCCGTAAAGCCGGTTGATGGTGTCGAGATTGATCGGGATGGGAACCAGTTGCCCGTCCACGGCCGCCAACACCCTGTGCTCGTACGGCCGCCATTGCGTGAACTGCGAAAGGTGGTCCACGATCGTTTGGCTGTTGGTGTGGAAGATGTGCGGGCCGTAGCGATGGATGAGGATGCCGGCTTCATTGTAGCAGTCGTAGGCGTTGCCTCCCACATGGCTGCGGCGGTCGATCAGCAAAACGCTTTCTTGACGCTGCGACGCTATCCTTTCGGCAAGCACACTGCCGGCGAAACCCGCGCCGACGATTAGCCAATCGAACATGGCTATGCACTCCTGCGAAGGGGCACGACCTTCTTGCGTTGGTAGGCGCGCTCAATGTGAGCTGCCATGGCATTCCATGTCCGTTCCCAGGACATGTCCGCAAGGTAGGCATCGACTTGCTGCAGGAGCATCTGACGCGGTCGCGAAAGAACGGAGCGCAGCTTGATTTCCAGATCGTCACAGTCGGCGATTTCCACCAGCCCGGCAGCACCGTAACTGCGCACCACGTCGACGATTGCCGTCGAGATCACCGGCAGACCCGCCGCGAGAAATTCCGGCGTCTTGGTCGGGCTGATGAAACGCGTCGCCTCGTTGAGGGCAAACGGCATCCATCCGGCGTCCCAATGGCGCAGATAGTCAGGCAGATCGCAGTAGGCTTTCGGGCCAAGCCAATGCAGGTTTTCGGCTTGCGGCAGGCTTGCAGGGTCGATCTTGACGACCGGACCGAGCATGACGAAATGCACGTCCGGCATTGTCTTTGCCGCTAGCGCCACGAGATCGACGTCAAGCCGCTCGTCGATGACGCCGAAATATCCAACCCTCGGGGAAGGAATGCCCGCCTGGTCGGCTGGGTCCCTTCCTGGCCGTCTTGCGGTGTGAAAGTGCCTCACATCGATGCTGCTCGGAAATGGAAAGATGGCGGGATGGAGGTGACGCTTGGTCTCGAACAAGCTTAGACCACCGGTGAAAACCAGATCCGCGCGGCGCAGAAGCGCCTTTTCCATCTGGCCCAGCTCGGGGGGCGCATTCCTGAACGCAGAGAGTTCGTCCATGCAGTCATAGACGCATATGTCTGGGTCGAGGAATTCCGTAAAGCGGAGAGCCATTGGGGTGTAGTACCAGGCGATCAGCCGGCTATGCGGCATAGAAGCGATGGTCTGCTGCACAAATCTCCGCTGGACGGCATCTGCTTTCGCGGCCGACGTGCCAAGCGGCAGCACTGGTGTGACAATCAGAATGTTTTCCGATGCCACGCTCGTCCGCATCAGCGGCTGCGGCAATTCTTCGAAAACGGGTTCTTCAAAATAGACCACTCGCTGCTGAGCGGATGCGAGAGTGAGGAGATGCTGCGGACGCTGGTGAACAAAATTCCATCGTAAGTGGGAGAAGCAAACCAGTATATTTTCGCGACGAACATATTGACTGCCGGTTACCCCGCCAAAGGCCGCTTCCATTGACATACTCCCTCTGTGACACTATTTATGTTACGATTAACATTTGTTAATCGCGAATGGAGAGAACTACTTAGTTCCAGCTCCTAACTTTCGATCAGGTGAGTTGTTCCAACTGAAATGAAGAAGGCCCGGTCGCCCGCTTGGTCCACGCACGAAGCGGGATCTGGTTGCGGAGGCGAGGGCGGCTGTCGGAACCCGGCCGCCACTGAAAGCGTGGTTGAACGACGAATGCTGGTGGACAGCGGCATTGCCGTATTTGCGTTGAACTCGTTGGCTATAGAATGTGCCTAACATCAATGATTCGCCTGTATCTCTGCGCGTCTCCGACTGCCGAGGCGAATTCCGGGGCTGACATGAACATCAACTTTGAAACCAACGTTTTTCCACTGTTTCATCCGCAAAGCGTGGATGATCTCAAGGACCCGTGTCCTGTCTTCGATGGCCGTGTCTGGCACGTCTTCGGGTCAAGCGGCACGGTCACCACCGAGACGTGGAGAATCTTGCATGCCACGGCGCCCGATCTTTATGGGCCGTGGGCCGAGCATGAGCCGATCGAACTTCCAATCAACGGCACTGGTGTTGCGGCTCCCGGTGTGACCCACGAGTGCGGCGTCTTCCACATGTTCATCCAGACGGAATTCATGAAGTCGGGTGGCCGTTGCGAGCATGCGGTTTCCAACGACGGGTTCCATTGGGTAGTCCTCAGTCCGGCCATTCTGGCCATCCCGGACACGGAAGAGGACGGCATTTACGATCCGCATCCAGCAGTCATTGGAGGTGGGCGCTACCTGGTTTATTCGGCTATGCCAAAATTCACGAGGGTGCCTCAGCCCGACATCTATCTGGCACGTAGCCAGTCCGACTCGTGGTTCGGTCCGTGGAAGCGGATCGGCAAAATCCTCGACCACAACGATGTTCCCCACCATAACACCAGAGATGATCCCGACTACGAATGGGGCATTGAGGGCGCGCAACTGATCGAGCTGCCGGATGGCCGGGTGCTTCTCAACGCCACTTGCTTTCTTCCGAATGGCCTTCGGGGAAACCGGCAACGGGTGTTTTTTGCCATCGCCGACGAGGTCAGCGGGCCTTATGTTTCGATCGGCCCGGTGTTGGAGCCAGGTCAACCGGGCGAGAACGGCCACTCGACGGTGATGATCGATGGCAGTCAGCTTTCACTGTTCTACCAGAGCCGGGTTGCCACAACCGATCACCGATGGCGCTATGGTTTAGCCAGATGCGACGTCGCTCTCTTTTCAAAGGTCGCGTGATTTCCAGGCTGCCATTAGCGCCTTGAGGCCGATGCGCGTCATGCAACTCCGGAGGGTTGAAGGTGATCCGCGTCGGTGACGGTAGCAAAGTGTCATCCGACGCAGTAGGAGACACGACATGGCCGATGCGGATCGACGATTGCCGCGATCGCACTGGCGGGAGGCAAGTCGGGAAGGCCGGCCTTAACTCTGTCGCTTTTAGCGCAATGACTTGAGCCGTTCGTCAATTTTCTCAGTGGCATTGATGACACCGCCAGATGCCCTGCCAATGAGCTCATAGCTATTTCTTCGGTCCCTTGACAGGGAATGTCGCGTCGCCGTCTTTTTTGCCGGAGATCACCCGCGGATCGGCGCTGGCGACGCCATCGCTCCCCCCGCCCTTGTGGTCCTTTTCCGACTGACCCTTAGCGTCCTGCTCGGGTGTTCGTTTTGATGTTCGAAGCGTCTTGTCCGCCATCATGGCCTCGCGTTTGCCATCCAAACTTCCGGCAATTTCGAAAGTTCCACCGCTTTAGCAAGCCGAAGGACCCAGTGAGTTGGAACGTCGTGGCGGGACGTGAGTTGTAAGCGAGGATATTCACCCGCAGGAGGACGCTTATGGCTAACCGCCGGGAGCAGCAGACGGACCTCACGCCCGCCGAGGCAACAGACCGCATCTGGGAACTCGCCGAGGACATCGACGTCTGCATGTTTGTGACCTGGGACGGCGAGTACAATCGAGCCCGTCCGCTATCTGCGCGTGTGGTCCGTGAGGAAAACGCCATATACTTCCTCGTCAATGACGACAGCGCCAAGAGCAAGCAGCTGTCGACCTATCCAAAGGTCACATTGGCCTGGAGTGACAACAGCCACTACAAATACGTCACGATGTCAGGCCCGGCCACAGTGACAAATGACAGGGAAAAGATCGCCGAGCTCTGGGAGAAAACTGACTCAGCCTGGTGGGATAATGCCGATGATCCCGAGATTCGTCTGATAACGGTCAAACCCGATGAAGGCGAATTGTGGGACAGCCCGGGGCTAATGGTGGCTACCGCAACGATGGTGTTTGCGGCCGTTACCGGCGCCAAGCCGAATGTGGGCGACAACGCAAAGGTCGAGCTCTGAGCGAGCGGCTAAACTAACCTCTGCTTTAGAGGCAGCGTCGATGAGCATTTTGGAAACCAGCAAGAAAGTGATCGAGAACGTCACCGGTTTCGCAAGACCGCGCAAGCAAGCTGTCGCCGGATTTGTGAGGCAGCGAAAGTCGAATGAGTTCTGGTTCAAGGATGATGGACTTGTACCCAATCATCCAGCATGGCCGCTCGTCGTTTATCGAGGCGCCGTCGAATTGCCCGAAGGACTTGATCCAGCAGCCGTCATGGAGGTGCTTTTCGATGCAAACGGATGGGGCGATAGCTGGCGAAACGGCATCTATGATTACGTTCACTATCATTCGCAAATACACGAGGTTCTGGGCATTGCCCGCGGAAATGCTGAAGTCCGGTTTGGGGGCAAGAAAGGACGAACGCTGTCGCTGAAGGCTGGCGACGTCGCGGTCCTCCCGGCAGGCACCGGGCACCAATGTCTCTCGGCATCCGATGACTTTTTGGTTGTCGGCGCGTATCCTCCATTTGGGACTTATGACGAATGTAGGAGCAAGGATCAGCATAGCGATGCGCTCGCAACCATCCCCAAGGTGGGGCGTCCGCGCAAGGATCCTGCATATGGTAGCCAAGGTCCGCTTCTGAAAAGTTGGAAGCGTTAATTTAGTCGTCGGGGTCGAAAGCCTTGGCAACTGCATCTTTCTCAGCCTGCGGCAGGACTGTCATTGTGAGAATGAACGCTGACAGCAGGAGACAAACGCCATTCGTGATTATGATCGGCCACTCTGCCTTCATGATGCCGAAGGCCAGCCACAAGGCGAACCCCAACACAGTGATGGCATACGTCGGTGCGGAGATACCGCTTGTCTCTCGTGTCCTGATGATTTTCCAGGCTTGCGGCGTGAAACTGCTCATCGAGCAGACGGTCGCGAGATAGCCGATGAGCGTGACTGTCTGCATGGAAGCGGCCTGCCCTACGTCGCAGATACGCGCTTGAGATCAGATACGCGGACCACGCCGTGCTGGCTGACAAAGGTCAGGGTGGAGTCCGTGCTCTGGCTCTGCGAAACACCGGATATGCGATGGTCGCCTGTGTCATAAATCTCCATCTTTCCATGATCGTCGATGACCAGGCGGCTTCGCTCAGGAAACGCTGCGTAGCGCATATTGTTTTGAGAACCAGCGGCAGACGGGCTCCCAAACTCCTCAGGCCACCATGAGCCGGCGTGGGCCATGGCGGGATGATCGAGCAGGTGGGACGAGAGCTCCGCCGCGATAGCGTTGAGCTTCGCCTTGAGGCTGTCATTGAACATGTCGCCGGCCATCGTCATGCCGGAGGACCATTGTGACATTCCTCCGAAGTCGACGTGGCTGAACTGGGCCATGGTTCCACCACCACGCCGCAACGCCTCAAGGACAGCCATGACAGCGCCATCAGTGACGCCATGCTGGCGTGCAAGGCGCGCAGTCAGTTCAGCTTCCTTTTGAGTGTTTTTCATCATTGCGTCCTTTGAATCGCTTGGCGCCGGCAGTCCTCATTGTTGGGCGATAGACATGCGGCCAAATCTAATCACGAAGGAGCGCCACCAGGTCTTCAGGCTCCTTGCCGAGGAAGCTCAATCAAGTTCTATCCAGGCTGGCGCATGATCGCTCGGCTTGTCCCATGCACGCGTTTCGGCATCTACTCCGGCATTCTTCAGGCGATCCAATAGGGATGAACTCAGCAAGAGATGGTCCATCCGGAGCCCGGAACTCCGATCGTACCCGCCGCGGTAGGAGAAGTTCCAATAGGTGTAAATTCCCTTTTCTGGATGAATGCGACGGACGGCATCGATCCAGCCCTGAGCAAGCATTTCGGCGTACGCGCTCCGGCTCTCCGGGAAGTAAACGGCATCGCCAACCCAGCGCCCCGGCATCGCCGCGTCGATCGAGCCTGGAACGACGTTATAGTCGCCGCACAGGATGGTCGGTGAGCTATCGCCGAGCAGCACCTGGCCATAGGTGATCAAACGTTGGAACCAGCGAAGTTTGTAGTCGAACTTCGGCCCCGGCGCTGGATTGCCATTAGGCAAATACAGGCAGCCGACAACAAGCCCATTCACATCTGCCTCGATGTAGCGGCTGTGCGAATCGTCGGGATCGCCCGGCAGACCTCGACGACGTTCCAGCGGCTCAATCCCGCGAGCGAGGATTGCCACGCCATTGTAGGACTTCTGTCCGTGCCAGATTGCGCCATAGCCGGCGTTTCTAATCGGATCGACGGGAAATTTTTCGTCAGAGGTCTTCAGTTCTTGAAGGCAGACGATGTCATAGCCGGTTTCGCCAAGCCACTTGAGAAGCACTGGCAGTCGGCCGTTGACGCCATTGACGTTGAAGGTTGCGATGCGGGTCATCTCGACGATTTAACGTCTTTGCGCCGCTTCGATGCGACATAGGGTCGGTAGCCAAATCTTGCCTTTTGTCATCGTCCATCTGCATTTTTGCTCGAAGCACTTTGACCGGAAGCAGCGGATGTCTTTGCATCTTTGGAATGCGCGGCAATCGCCGGACCCGCGCCGGTAGCTTTACGCATATCGCCGCTCCCCTTGCCGTCAGTCGATTTCTTGCTCAACAGTCCTGAGAAATATTTTCCAAAGAAGCCCATCCGACTCTCCATCTTGGCGCTCATTCGGCGACTTTGCGGGCCCTGAACTCATCTCTGCGCTGTTCTCGCAACTGCCGAGGATCGCTGCGCGAACCACCAAGGGCGCGGCGCCTGACCAGCGCGGCCGAACACTCAAGCAGGAAACATTCCAGTCCTTTGCAGATATGCGTGACCATGTCCTTCATCTCCCGCGACCGCCTCGGCACATGGGTCGCCGAGGCGGTTGGGTAGGCGATCAATCAAGCCGCTTTCCGTTCTGCCGCTCGTTCGTTGACGCCGGCTTCACCGAGGGCAGTCAGCGCCTCGTCGGTGGCCTTCTCCTCCTCAAGTGTCGCATTGAGGAGCGCAACCACGTCATCCTTGCCGAGCGTCGTAGCCCAGGCAATCAGGGTTCCATACCTGGCAATCTCATAGTGCTCCACGGCTTGCGCGGCACCGACGAGCCCTGCATCGAGCGAAGTCGAACCCTTGTACTCCTGAAGGATTTCAGATCCTTCCTCCAGGATGCCGTCGATCGCCGGGCAGGTTTTGCCGCGCGCGGCCGCGCCGA
The DNA here is from genome assembly GCF_030323245.1 of Mesorhizobium sp. C372A. Lineage (NCBI taxonomy): Bacteria > Pseudomonadati > Pseudomonadota > Alphaproteobacteria > Hyphomicrobiales > Phyllobacteriaceae > Mesorhizobium > Mesorhizobium sp. C372A. The sequence continues at coordinate 3,382,314 of NZ_CP100475.1, forward strand.
GAATCTCGAAGACCTCCTCCAGACGTTCGACCTGCCCCTCGGTTTCAGCGAGGTGCTTCTCGAATGCCGCCGCAACTTGCTGTTCGGATGCGCCTTTGGCCATCTTCGGCAAGGCTTTCAGAATTTTCTTCTCGGCATAGTAGATGTCTTTGAGGCCATCGAGGAAAAGGTCCTCCAGGTCCTTGTTGTTGCCATTGGCTTTCTTGGCAGTGGGCATTGTGCCGTCTCCTCTGTTGAAAATTGCCCGTCGCGAGCATTTTCTTAACTCGGAAACCCGAACCCGGTTCCGGGATAATGGAGATATCTAAATTTAAAGGGTCCTGCGCTTCACTGAGAACAACGACCACGTCATTCTCGTCGAAGAGCCGCGGCGGGGCGCACGCCATCGGGCTCCCGCCAACGGTCGTGCGGTCTGAGGGCCTGGGACTGCAGGAGACGCAAGTACCGCAGCGGCAGCAGAGCAGTCGGGGCAACGCCTCTCAAGCCTCCTGACCGCTCTGCAGCCGCTTGATTGCTGGCCCTGCTTGCATCCAGGAATTGGGTGATTGGACGCTGCGTATGCAACCAGAATACCTCAGAATGGTTCTAGCTATGATTTGAGCGGGATGGCAGCGAGCGCCGTCCAAAGGTGGCAATTTTTATGGACGTATCACTTTCGCGAACCGCAGACGACAACATCAAAACCGGCAAGAGCGGCTTGCTGCTTGTCTCGGACAATTATGACGCTTTCGCTCTGCGCGTGCTGGCCGCAAGGAGCGCTGAGCGCAGCCTCGACCTGATGTACTACCTTTGGCATGATGATCACACCGGCCGCTTGCTGCTTCGCGAGGTTTTTCGAGCTGCTGAGCGCGGTGTTCGGGTGCGCATGCTCCTTGACGACGTCAATCCGCGTAAAAATGATGCGGCATATCTGGCGCTGAACAACCATCCAAACATCGAATTGAAGTTGTTCAATCCGAGCGGTATCAGGCGCGGCCGGATCATGCGTGGTGTGGAAGTGCTGTTGCGGCTCTTTGCATTGACGCGACGGATGCACAACAAGGCTTGGATCGTCGACGACAAATTTGCCATTGTCGGCGGTCGGAATGTTGGCGATGCCTATTTCGATGCGGCAGAAACCAATTTCCGGGACCTCGATCTGCTGCTCCTGGGGCCTGCGGTACGGCAAACCGCGGCGATATTCGATGCCTTCTGGGCTTGCAATGAAGCCAAGCCAATCAAAACCCTGGGATCAGTGGCTGAGCATGAGCATGCCAAATGGCTTGAAGGAAGCGATACCGGCCCCGATCCCAAATTCCTGAACGGCATCGGCAACCGGGGCTCGATCACAGAGTTTATTGCGGCCAGCAACGACGTTCATTGGGTGGATGGCGTGCGGGTCATTTCCGATCCGCCGGAGAAGGTTCGTGGTTGGAGACGTCGCAGCTGGCTTATGAAAGAGCTGCGTCCGATCATCCAATCCACGCGCGGGTGTCTGGAAATTGTGTCGCCCTATTTCATCCCCGGCAAAAGGGGCACAGCGATCTTGCTGGACCTTGTCGGCGCCGGTGTTGACGTTTCGGTTCTGACCAACTCCCTGGCCGCTACCGACGTGGCCGCAGTCCATGGCGCTTACGCAAGCTATCGCAAGCGGCTGCTGAGGAATGGCGTCAAAATTTTCGAGCTTCAGCCGTTCAACCGGCGCTCGGCAATCTCGGTGTTTGGCTCGAAGGGCGCCAGTCTGCATACGAAAGCTTTCACCGTCGACGACAATATCGGCTTTGTTGGTTCCTTCAATTTCGATCCACGGTCAGTGTCCTTGAATTCGGAAATGGGCGTTCTGTTTGAGGATCCGAAAATGGTCGCCGAGCTGCGGCATCGATTCCAATCGGAAATATCTCCGGAAACAAGCTATCGGCTCGAACTGAAACACAATGTCCTGCATTGGCATGGATGCGGCGAAGGCAAGATTCAGGACTATACGCATGAACCAGAAGCCGGATTTTTTCGCCGTATCCTGGCGGTCTTCGTCCGTCACCTCCCGATCGAATCTCAGCTCTAGCATCTGATGATGGCCGAGGACCTCGCGATCTCAGCGAATTGCCCTGCCGGGGATCGCGTGAGCGAAACGTGAAACCCTGATCTACCACGGGTCAGCCAGACCGCATCACACCCGGTTCTTCGACAACCGCGTCGCCAATCCCATGCTGTCCGGCGTCCGGATCACTCGGCAACACGTCGGAAAAATTGACTGTGGCGACCAGGTATCCGGCTTCATCGTAGACCTTGATAGTCGATCCCGATTGCTTGGTTCCTGACCCAGGATCCGCCGCCACCGCTACGCGCGCCATCTCTATTGCTCTCGGACTGGCCATCTCCGCACTCGCTAGCTCTTCCTCGAGAGCGGTAGTCTGGCCGGATACTGTCGTCTCAAAGCGGAATTTTGGCATGGGCAACCTCCTGTTCCTATGCAATTCCGGTGTCCGGGTTGCGTTCCAAAGAAACAGAATTGGTGGGAAGCAGCTAAGATCGCCGCGATGGCCAGACCCGTGTCGCCACGAAGGTCAGCAAACCCGTGATCACAATCCAGGCCTGCACCTCGCGTTGGATAGTTGGCCCAGGGTTCGATGTCTGTCGCGACGGGCTCTCTGCCTCCACTATCGGTTGAAGGTCGGACCGACTGCCGAGACGGACGGAATAGGCCCGCGTGAACTCGGCGCCGAGCAGGAATATCTCAGACGAATAGTAAACCCAAAGCAGCACGACCAGCAGTGCACCCGCCGCGCCATAGGAGGATGCGATCGCGCTGGTTCCGATATACCAGCCAATCAGCGACTTGCCGATGGTGAAGAGCAAAGCGGTCACTGCCGCGCCAATTGCGACATCGCGCCAAGCGAGCGACCGGTCCGGCAGGATCTTGAAGATCGCGGCAAACAGAGCGGAAATCAGCACGAATGATACAATGCCGTTTATCGACGCGAGAATGATGGTGCCGAACGGCAGATGGGCGTTGATGACAGCGCCAAGCGCGGAAATGGCGGCACTCGCCGCCAACGACACAAGCAGTAGAAATCCCAACGCTGCAACCAGACCCAGGCTGGCCGCCCGCGCCCGCACCAATCGCGACACAGACATGGGTGGTGGGTCAATCTTCCAGATTGTGTTGAGCGAAAGCTGCATTTCGCCAAACACCCCGGAGGCTGTCACGAAGAGGGTGACGATGCCCACCAAGGTGGCAAGAGTGCCGGCGGTTCTGTGAGAAGCGCTTTCGATGGTGCTGCGCAGAAGGTCGCCGGTTTGCGATCCCATCACGCCTGCGATTTCGGCCGACAGAGCGAGTTGAGCTGCTTCATGCCCAAAGACAAGTCCAGCAATCGCAACAACGATCAACAAGATCGGGGCCAGGGACGTAACGGCATAGAACGCCATCGCCGCACCGTGGCTGAGGGCATTGTCGTTGATGAATCCGAGGATGCTCTCCTTGCCAAGAACCCAGGCTTCGCGTGCCACCCGCATGGGGAATTCCTTTTACCTCAACGAGCAACCTAGTGCTGTCGGCAACGAAAGCGAGACCTGCCGCCAGTGCGCGAGGCGCGATTGCCGAGACACGCCCGCTTGTCTCTGCACCAACGGCCAGAAATGTTCCATGCGGCGCCGGAACTCGCCGGGCTCGTAATGGTTATCGGTCATCCGATTGGAGTGATCAAAAAATGCCTGATAATGAAAACCATCGCGAGACCGGCGCAACGAAGTACCCGGCTAGAACAGGTCCTGATCCTTCGGATGCGTTCTCTCAGGATGCGGCCGGCAACAAGAAACCCAAGAGTGGGGTCGGTCTGACGCGGCCAGTCAATGAGGTGGATGACAAGACGCACCAATCCGATGGCCAGAACGCCCCGGCGAGGCCGGGCGGCGGAAACACGGTCAAGCCATGAACGTTGCCAATCTTCAGCTTGAAGGGTTGATGATGGCGGTCGCGTCAATCAACAATCTGCTCGTTCACAAAGGTCTGCTGTCAATTGACGAGATCGATACCGCCCTGCGAAAGGCAGAGGCGTCCATGACAAGTGACGAGCGGACCTACGAAGATATGTCACCGGCCAACCGTGACGCGATCTGCTTCCCGATCCGGCTTCTGCAGATCGCAAACAACGCGCAAGGCGAACTGGACATCCAACCATTTTCAGAGCTTGCAAAAATGGTTGGGCAAACCAAGGAACCTTAACGTCAGCGGTGACGACACCTGTAGTCTCCGTGAAGGCCTCATTTGACGCCGATGCCACTCTGAAGCGGAAAAGCAGCATCGGCGTCGTCTCGGCTATGAACCGAACCAAATCTCACCCACTGCGTTGAGTCCCGGCGTTGCGTCATTAGTCGGGGCACTTCCATGAAAACGGGCGAGCTTTCAACCTACCGGGCCAAAAGGGATTTCGCGAAGACGAAAGAGCCCAGCGGCGAAAGCTCGATTGCGGGTTCGAACCGACTCCGGTTCGTCATCCAAAAACACGCGGCCACGCGGCTGCACTATGATCTTCGCCTCGAGCTTGGCGGGGTCTTCAAATCATGGGCTGTGACCAAAGGTCCATCACTGGATCCTCACGACAAACGACTTGCCGTGGAGGTTGAGGATCACCCGCTGGAGTACGGCGACTTCGAAGGCACGATTCCCAAAGGACAATATGGTGGCGGCACGGTGCAGTTGTGGGATCGCGGATATTGGGAACCGGAAGGCGCCATGTCTCCCGAAAAGGCGTTGGAAAAAGGCGACCTGAAATTCACGCTGCAGGGCAAGCGCCTGCATGGAAGTTTCGTCCTAGTGCGCATGAAGCATGACCGCAATGGCGGGAAGCGGACCAACTGGCTGCTGATCAAACACCGCGACAAATACGCGACAGAGGGCAATGGCGATGCCGTGCTGGCTCAGGATCGATCCGTCGCCTCGGGTCGGAGCATGGAGAGGATTGCAGCGGGGAAGGGGGCAGGTCCGAAGCCGTTCATGATGAAAGGTTCATCGTTGGCCGATGCGGATGCCGTTTGGGACAGCAAGCGCGGCCATGCCGACAAGCGCGCCGCCAGGTCGGCAAAGCCTGCTCCGCGGCCGAAGCGAGCCGCTGGTGCCTCAGCGGCGAAGATGCCCGACTTCATCCCACCACAGCTTTGCGCAACGCTTTCCCGGCCGCCGGCCGGGACGAACTGGGTTCACGAAATCAAGTTTGACGGTTATCGCGTCCAGTTGCGCGTGGAAGACAAGGACATCGCCCTTAAGACCCGCAAGGGTCTTGACTGGACGGAGAAATTTGGCGCCATCGCAAAGGAGGCCGCCAGCCTCCCCAACGTCATCATCGACGGCGAAATCGTAGCGCTTGACGAGAACGGCGCGCCCGATTTTGCCGCACTGCAGGCGGCGCTGTCGGAGCGCCGGACGAAGGACCTGATCTACTTTGCTTTTGACCTGCTCTTCGCAAATGGCGTCGATCTGCGAAAGATGCCTCTCTCACAACGGAAGGAACGTCTGAGCGAGATGCTCGGCGAAGTCGATCGCGGCGCGCAAAATCTCATCCGCTATGTCGAGCACTTCAGCAATGGCGGCGACGCGGTGCTGCGTTCTGCCTGTCGCCTGTCGCTTGAGGGGATTGTCTCCAAAAAGGCCGATGCGACCTATGTTTCGGGGAGGACCGACACCTGGGCAAAATCGAAATGCCGCGCCGGGCATGAGGTGGTCATCGGCGGCTGGTCGACGACCAACGGCAAATTCCGGTCATTCGTCGGCGTCAATCGCGGTGAACATTTCGCCTATATCGGCCGTGTGGGGACCGGATTCAGCGAGGCAAAGGTCAAGCAGCTGATGCCCAGGCTGCAGGAGATGAAAGCCGCGACGTCGCCGTTTACCGGCGATGGCGCACCGAAAAGGAATTCAACCGTCTTCTGGACGAAGCCGGAATTGGTCGCGGAAATCGAGTTCGCCGGCTGGACCGGGGGTGGCAATATCCGGCAGGCCGCCTTCAAAGGCCTGCGTGAAGACAAGCCCGCAAAAGACGTCGAGGCCGAGCGTCCAGCTGATCCTCAAGAGACGCCGATTGCCGACCCTGCCAAGGTGACTGGCAAGACAGGAAGAAGCCCGGTTGTCATGGGCGTCATCATTTCCAAGCCGGACAAGCCGCTTTGGCCGAATGCCGGCGACGGTCAGCCCGTCGACAAGCTCGATCTTGCAGAATATTTCGAGACCGTTGGCCCCTGGATGATCAGACATATCAAAGGTCGTCCCTGTTCACTCGTGCGCGCGCCGGATGGCTACGCCGGCGAGCAGTTTTTCCAGCGCCACGCAATGCCAGGCACATCCAATCTGCTGGAACTGGTAAAAGTCTTCGGCGATCACAAACCGTATCTGCAAATCGACCGCGTCGAGGGTCTGGCCGCGATCGCCCAGATAGGCGGCCTTGAGCTTCACCCCTGGAATTGCCAGCCGGGTCATCCCGAAATACCTGGCCGACTTGTCTTCGACCTTGACCCCGGTCCGGAAGTCCCTTTTGCGAAGGTGGTCGCGGCAGCCAAGGAAATGCGCGATCGTCTCGAAGATCTGGGCTTGGTGAGCTTCTGCAAAACGACGGGCGGCAAAGGCTTGCATGTCGTGACGCCATTGACGGCCCAACGCAGCAAGACGACATGGGCCGAGGCCAAGGCCTTCGCAAAGGCCGTCTGCATGCAGATGGCGGCAGACAGCCCCGATCTCTACCTCGTCAACATGGCCAAGAAGCTGCGGACATCCCGGATTTTTCTCGACTATCTCAGGAATGATCGCATGGCGACAGCCGTCGCCCCTCTCTCCCCTCGCGCCAGGGAAGGCGCGACTGTATCCATGCCGCTGACATGGGGTCAGGTGAAGGCGGATCTCGATCCGACAAAATACACCGTTCGCACGGTCCCGGGCCACCTGGAAAAGACCGTCGCCTGGGCCGACTACGACGATGGCGAACGGTCGATCAGCAGTGCCATCAAACGGATTGGTTCAGCAAAGCTCGCCGCATGACGACTTCGGTTCGCGCAAGAACGCCATGACGGCTGCGGCTACCGCGTCGGCTGCTTCTTCGACCATATGATGTCCGCAATCGATCGGTTGGCCCTTTAGTTCGGTGGTCCAGGGTCGCCAAACATCGAGCACGTTGCCGTAGAGTGCCCCAAGATCATCGCGGGCGGACCAGAGCGCCAAGGTCGGGCACGCGACCCGGCGACCAGCTTTCCTGTCGTCGGCATCGTGCAATTGGTCGATGGCCAGACCTGCCCGATAGTCTTCAAGCATGCCGTGAACAACATTCGGATCGTGGATTGCGTCCTTGTAGTCGATATAGGCCTCAGCCCCCATGGACTCGGCTGAGCCGCCATACCATGCGTCAGGATCGGCCATGATTGCGCGTTCGGGCTTGTCCGGCTGTGCGAAAAGAACCAATGCCACCAGAGCTTCGCAAAGCGGGCGTCGCAGCGTTCGAGGGCTTCCAGGATAGGGACGCTGTCCATGACGATCAGATGGCTGATCGCCGACGGGTGATCCATGGCTGTTCGGAACGCTGTGTAGCTGCCGCGGTCATGGCCTGCGATGGCAAACCGGCGAAAGCCGAGATGTCCCATGAGAGCAATGCAGTCCCTGGCCTTGGCACGCTTGGAGGATCCAGCATGGTCCACGGCGTCCGCCGGTACCGAGGACTGGCCAAAGCCCCTCAGATCGGGGCAGACAACTGTGTGGTCGGCGGCGAGAAGTGGGGCTACCCGGTGCCAGGTAACGTGCGTCCGAGGATGGCCATGCAGCAAAAGAAGCGGCGGGCCTGAACCTCCATACCTGACTCGCAGTGAGGACTCGGGCAGATCCACGGTCTCTAGCTTGAATCCTTCAAACATCCGCTTCTTTGTCGTCAGACTGTGAAAACAAGTCCCGCATGTCCATCTTCAACCCACGCCGGTGAAATTGGTTTCGGGCATTTGTCCGTTTGGAGATCTCTCTCATTCCAATGGTTCGGCCGCCGTTCCGCCAGCCCTGGCGCTGGCTTGCAGGTACGAGGCCCGAGATCCAGCCTCCTGCCTCACCGGTCTCTGGGATTGCCCAGGGCGGGGTCGCGCGCCCGGGTGTAGCCCTCGACGCGAGGCAAACCGTCATCCATCCTGATAAACGGCAGCCGCATTTCCCAATAGGCCTGGGCTTGGGGATGGAACTTCTCGGGCGCGTCCATGAATCCGATCGAGATGTAGAACTCATTTGGCAAGCCTTCATCGGTGTACCCAATCGAGGTGCCACATTGCGAACAGAAGGAGCGCACGACGCCCCTGGTTTTCGAAAATGTTTTTGGTTTGGAGCCGAGCCAATCGACCTGATCTGGACGATAGCCAATCCAGATCGTCAGTGGGCTGCCGATCGCTCGTCGGCAGTCATCGTCGTGGTCGAAACAAATCCAAAAGGGATCGCCACTGAATTCAGCTGTGATGGCTCCGCAAAAGCAATGCCCTCGATCAATCCGGGCCGGTTTTCTGATCGTCGTTCGGGGTTTGTCGTCCATGGTAATCTTCCGGCCAGCGTGGTGGCGTAACGCCGCGGACGGCAAGCAGTTCCTTTGGACGTCACAGAGCCGCAGATGCGCGCAACCGGCGGGCTGCTGGTCAATATATTTGAGGCAGATCAGGCCTTAATTTGTTGGGAACATTTTTTCAGGTCCGCACTTTGTTCGCCGTCTGACCAAAGGAGGCGACCTTGAAAACACGACGCGTCGACAGGGAAAAGATCGAGAGGGCGGATCGAGAAGCCAAGTTGCTGTTGGAAGCGGAGCGGCATGCCAGGGAAGCCAAGACGGCGCGGCTTAGAGAACAGCGACAGTTGTTGGAGGCATCGATAGCGCAGACCCCGCCCGCGCCCGTAGCCGCAAAGCAGCCGCCCCGCCAACGAAAGCCGACGCGCAAGGTAATCGAGGTGGACTGACGGTTTGGTCAGTTGGGGCTTTTGCCAAGGTGGGGAGTTGATATGACAGGGCAGGGGATCCGGCAGCATGAATACCAAAGCGGTAAGTCCGGCCGTCGCCAAAGCGGCTGCTCGGCGTGCTGGATCGGAGTCTCATCACCGGTGCGTCCGACGACGATCCTGCGAGAGCCGCTGAAAAAGGCGCCGAGCGGGCCGAGAATGCGATCCAGCGAGTCCGGCTGGACACTTACGTCGGGAACAATCGCACGCGCGGACCGTTCCCCAAGCGATCTTCACGCTCAGGATTTGCTCTTGTTGCAGCGACCGGATGAAATTTTCAACGAGGCCTCGCAAACGGTTGGTGATCCCCTTGAGCGCGACGCCTTAGGTGGGGAGGCTGAGCTAACTGGCGATCGCGCCATCCCGCGTCGTCTGGTTGTCGTCTCGAACAGGCTGGGGAACATTCGCGATCTGTTGCAAGCCGGCGGACTTGCTGTAGGCATCGGGGATGCGTTGGCCGAGCGTGGAGGCCTGTGGCTAGGAGCAAGCGCTGAGTATCAGGACTACGCCGCGAGCGACGAACCGCTGATCCGCTTGGAACGCGTGGGAAAGATCGAGACGGCTGCGCTTACCCTGCCCTATGAGGAGTATTCGCTCTATTACAATGGCTATGCCAACAGCACGCTGTGGCCGCTTTTTCATTACCGACTCGACCTGGTGAACCACCGGGCAGAGTTTCTACACGCCTACCGGCAGATCAATGCGCGGTTCGCGAAGGCGCTCGCAGGACTGCTGTCGGGCAACGACGACCTGGTGTGGGTTCACGACTACCACCTTATCCCCTTGGCCGCCCAGTTGCGGCGGCTGGGAGTCCGGAATCGGATCGGTTTCTTTCTTCACATACCGTTCCCGCCGCCCGACCTGTTTGTAGCCACGCCCGACCATGAAGAACTCATCGATGACCTGCTTCAATATGACGTCGTGGGGTTCCAGACCGAAACGGACGTGGGGAATTTCCGGCGCTCAGTGCAGGCGGCCAACTCCATTACTTTTGATATCAATGGTTCGGCTGAGATGAACGGCCGCACGGTGTTGTCGAGGTGTTTTCCGATCGGCATCGACGTCGATTCAATCGCACGCATGGCCAATGAGGCGGCGGAGGATGTGCAGATCGATTCCATGCGCCGCCAGATTCTGGGTCTCAAGCAAATCATCGGCGTCGATCGGCTGGACTACTCCAAGGGTCTTCCCGGCCGCATGGAGGCTTTCGCGCGTCTTTTGGAAAGGCATCCGGAACACGAGCGGGCGGCAACCTATTTGCAGATTGCGTCGCCGACGCGCGAGGAGGTCAGCGCCTATGCCGACATCCGGGCCCAGCTTGAAGCAACCGCCGGCGCGGTCAACGGAAGATACGCGGATTTGGCTTGGACCCCGATCCGCTACATCCACCGTGCCGTATCACGCTCTCGGCTTGCTGGCCTGTTGCGCGCTAGCCAGGTCGGATTGGTCACGCCCCTGCGTGACGGAATGAACCTCGTCGCCAAGGAATACATAGCCGCGCAGGACGAAGCCGACCCCGGAGTGCTGATTTTGTCGCGTTTTGCAGGTGCGGCTGAAGAACTTGCCGAATCCTTGATCGTGAACCCGTATGCGGTCGACGAGGTTGCCGATGCGATCGCAAAAGCGCTCGCGATGCCGCTTGAGGAAAGAATTGCAAGGCATAGTGCACTGCTCAAGCGCATCAGGCGCAATGACGCAGCAGAATGGCGGCGGTCATTTCTCGCCACGCTCGCGGGCGAGAACTAGCGCCTGGCATCGATGCCTGAATCCGTCCGTGTGTCACGCGTCCCACACGGTCATAGCCCGGCAATAACCCGGCTGGCCTAGCAGTTCGAAAGGCCTTGAAGCTGATCATGTACCTTGTCAGCCCGCATCAGAAACTTTTCGCTCGTTGCCGGAAGCGCGATAGCCCGCCTCAATCGGTGGACTATCGAAGGTTCCACGGAACACACCGCCGGTCCGGTCGTTTGGGCTCTGATAGGAGATCTGCGATGACAAGGAACCCCACGCGAAAGGACAGTGATCTCTCTGAAAAAGAGGCAATCAAGTTGGCCGAAGTCACCGACGTGTCACCCGGGCAGGCCAAAGAGCTTGCAGCCGAGCACGGCAAAGACGGCGCCAAGAAGGAAGCAAGAAATTACAAGGCGGAGGGCTGACTATGGCGGCCAGTGGATCCGCAAACGACAGAGACGCACGAGCCACCCTCTACGCACAAGGAGTAATGGAAGCCGAGCGTAAAGCGCGGGAAGAGAAAACGGCGCGATTGCGCAAAGCCCGTTTGGCGCATGAGGCGGTCAATCCGCCTGCACCCGAGCAGAAACCGGCAGTGCCGGAAACGCCAAAGCGGGTCGCCAAACCAGGCAGCCGAAAAGCTGGAGAAGATTAACTTCAGCTTTCTTCAGCTGTGCCGGTGGCCGGCGCCGGGGAAGAGCAGACCGTGCGGTCGATCTGCACGATAAATTTGTACTTCATCGAATGACACAAAGGAGTCCAGTGATGACGGAGCATGTGTCCCGGAAGGAAGAACAGCGTGGCACCCGAAATGTACTCGGGTGGGGCGTCGTCATTGCGGCTGTGATCTTCGTCGCACTGCTAGCCTTCTTTGTGTTCATACCCCTTTCAGGCGGATCGTGGCAGACATCGCCAGTAAAGCGCACCCCGGAACAGAACCAAGGCGGCAATGCCCCCGCCGAGACATCACCCGCGCCCGGCGTTAAAAAGAACCCGCAAGAAAATACCGAGATGCCAGGGCAGCAGTGATCGACCTTGGGCTGCGACCCAAGTTGGCCCTGATCTTCCTGGTCGTCTCATCGGCGTCACTCGAGGCAAATCAAGATGCCTAGCTGCAGGCCGTTCAGTTGGGATTTTTCAGCTGCTTTGACAACAGCAGTTGCTGCTGCAGCTCAAGGGCGAGCTTCAACAGCCGTTCAGGTGTTTCCTCTTCCGCGATTTCGTCGAGCAGCGCTGCGAGTGCGTCGCCCTCAACAGGATCGCGGAATGAGTCAGGTTTGGTTTGCGGAGGTTTGGCCACGAGGATTTCTAGCAGGAATGCGGCCGTATTTGCAAGACGAAGCGAAGCGCTCTTGGGGAGGGGTACCGTAGCGGGGGCGGTCGACAGGGCGGCCTGCGGCAAACTATCGGACAATCTTAATTCATGATGCCAGACCTGTCGTTGCGGAGCACCTCCTCCATGAGTGTATTGAGCCATTCGCTCAAGGGAAGGTCATGCCGCGTCGACAACCGCTCCTCCAGCGCCGCCTTCAATGTCCGTTCGACGAGGCGATCGGCCGCCTGTGGGTCGCCCAGCAGCAGCCGCGCGGACAGCCTCAGTTTTGGAAGAGCGCGGAAAACATTGTCTTCACCAAGCGCTGTTGATTGCGCGGCGAGGATCCCGGCAACCGTCCTGAACCCGGCCGGCTTGGAGAGGTTTTGGGTGTACCGGAACCGCTCCGGCAGGGTGATCTGATCGTTTCCGGAGAAGAATACGAACGGGATGCCTCTGTCCGTCAGCTCATCGGCGAGGGGAAAAACAGTCTCACCGTTAAGGTCGATGTCCAGCACCGCCCCGTCCGCTGAATCGATATATCGTCGAGCCCGGCTGACTGACGACACCGGCCCCAAAACGGTCGCCCCACAATCGCTGAAATAAGAGGCAAGTTCGCTTGCCAGCAAGAATTCGTCCTCGACGAGCAGAATTCGCATGCCTAATAACATAGCAGCCCTCCGGGCTTTAAACGGCGGTCGCGTCCATCGGTTCCGTTGCGATCGGCGGTGCGGGATGGGAATTCGACCAGGAACGGTTTACACATTGGATCGAAATCAGCGCTGCCGCGTTGCATTTCACTGAAGCAGGACAATTGATGCAAAAGCTGCCGAGGTTCCCCATAGTCGGTATTGGCGCCTCTGCGGGCGGCATTGCCGCCATGGAGGGATTTTTTCGCGGGATGCCGTCTTCGAGCGGGATGGCGTTCGTGATCGTCACGCATCTCAGCCCCGAACGGGAAAGTCTGCTGCACGAAGTGATTGCGCTTTACACCGGAATTCCGGTTCGTGTCGCTGAAGATGGAATGGGTATCCATCCTGACACCGTCTACGTGATGCCGCACAACGCGATCCTCACCATCGAAAATTCCAGCCTAAAGCTGCGCCAACCGAATTCCGTGTCCAGGGAGCGCAAGCCCATCGATATCTTTTTCAGCGCGCTGGCCGAGGATCAGGGCGAATACGCCGTCGGCGTCGTCCTGTCGGGCGGCGATTCCGACGGTACGTTGGGCATCAAGGCAATCAAGGAGAATGGCGGCCTGACGCTGGCGCAACTCTCCGACGAGTCGGGTCCGAGCAATCCCGACATGCCGCGCAGCGCGATCAGTTCCGGTCTGATCGATATCGCCATCCCAGCCGATGAGATGGGTGCGAAACTCATGGAATTTGCCCACAGCTTTGAACTGCTCGACGAGCTTGAAGCTGACGATGGCAAGGCCAGTGCTTTGAAACTCCGCAAGGGCCAGGAGGAAATCTACGCGATCCTGCGCAGCCATTCGGGACATGATTTCTCGGGCTACAAGGCCAAGACGTTCTTGCGTCGCGTCAGGCGACGCATGCAAATAACGCAGAACACCGCGATCGATGCCTATATAGAGTTGCTTCGTTCAAATGCGGAGGAAGTGCGGTCGCTGTTTCGCGACCTGCTGATCAACGTGACAAATTTCTTCCGCGACACGGACGCTTTCAAGACCCTGGAAGAAACCGTCATCCCCAAACTTTTCGAAGGCAAGGACGCCAACGATACGATCCGCGTCTGGGTGCCCGGCTGCGCAACCGGCGAGGAAGTCTTCTCGATCGGAATGCTGATGCGCGAGCATATGGATACACTTTCGGCTGTGCCGCGCATCCAGATTTTCGCCACGGACATCGATGACGCGGCGCTGGGCATCGCACGTTCGGCGCGCTATCCGGAGTCATTGCTTGCGGGCGTTTCGCCTGGACGTCGCGAACGCTTCTTCAGCAATGACGGCACAAGTTTCATCTTGAGCAAGAGCGTACGTGATCTCTGCATCTTCTCGGCGCACAGCGTCATCCGCGATCCACCCTTCTCGCGCATGGACATGGTGTCGTGCCGGAACCTCCTGATCTATTTCGGCCCCGATGTGCAAAAGCAGGTTATTCCGACCTTCCACTATTCGCTGAAGCCCGGTGGCTATCTGTTCCTTGGCACCTCCGAAAGCATAAGCCAGCATGCCGACCTGTTTGCACCGGTCGACAAGAAACAACGGATCTTCAAGGCACGAGAACATTCGGCGCCGCCGCGGCTGCCGATCTTGTTGAATGCTGCGCCTGCAACCAACTTTTCCAGCGCCAATGACACACATGCCCGCCGCGGCTTGTCTTATTCCCTAAGGCAAACCGTTGAAGCGCAGGTTCTCGAACGCTTCGCTCCGGCTCACGTCGTCGTCAATGGTGATGGAGATGTCGTCTATTACTCGGTCCGAACCGGCAAATATCTCGAGCCGCCGCAAGGGGTGCCGAGCAGACAATTGCTCACAATGGCACGCAGCGGCCTGCGTCTGGAATTGCGCGGCGCTTTGCGGGAAGCCGCCGAGGGCCGGCGCACGGTTGTGCGCGAAGCGATAGCCATTGAAGAAGATGAAGATCGTGTCCAATTCGTCACATTGACGATCGAGCCCTTGACTGATCGCGGCAGCGGCGAGCCGCTGTTTCTCGTCCTGTTCGAGCCGGTGGGCCAGCCGCAGCCGCGGCTGGAGGCTCTAAAGGTTCGACAGCCGGTGGCATCTGGGATTGCTGATTTCGAACGCGAGCTCCGCGATACGCGCGAGCGCCTGCAATCGACGATCGAAGAATATGAGACCGCGTTGGAGGAGTTGAAATCTTCCAATGAGGAACTCGTCTCGGTCAACGAAGAAGCCCAGTCCTCCAATGAGGAGCTCGAGGCCTCCAAGGAAGAAATGCAGTCCCTCAATGAGGAATTGAACACCATCAATGCCGAACTGGTTTCCAAGATCGAGGATCTCGATCGTGCCAACAGCGATCTGAAGAACCTGTTCGAGAGCACACAGATCGCGACTGTTTTTCTCGATACCAAGCTGGTTATCCGCAGCTTCACGCCGGCGGCGTCTTCGTTCTTCAACTTGCTGCCGACCGACATCGGAAGACCGCTGACCGATCTTGCCAGCCGGCTCGATTATCCGCACCTGCGCGACCATATTGCCCAGGTTTTCAGGGCCGGCGAGATGATCGAGCACCAGCTGCCGCGCGATAGCAACGGCATCCACTATCTCGTGCGGCTGATCCCCTACCGCGACAGCGCGCGGAAAATCCAGGGCGTGGTGGTGACCTTTGTCGATGTGACGACCATGGCTGAAGCCGAAGCCCACCAGCGGGTATTGATCTCGGAACTCAACCATCGGGTCAAGAACATGCTGGCTGTTACGGTCAGCATTGCCAGTCAGACCCTGAAAAATGCTCCCTCTTCGGAGGCTTTCGCCGAAGCGCTCATCGGTCGCCTGCGCGCCATGGCGCGGGCCTACGGAGTGCTCTCGCGCGAAAGCTGGAAAGAGGTCTCGGTCGAGGAAATCGTGCGGCAGGAAGTCGAGCCGTTCGGGCTGGAACGCATCAACACCACAGGCGAGGACATTCGGCTCAAGCCTCAGCAGGGCCTGTCGCTTGGCATGGTGATCCATGAACTTGCCACCAATGCTGGAAAATATGGCGCCTTGTCCGTGCCAAACGGCGTGGTGTCCGTGACTTGGTCGGCGTCGGATCACGGTTTTCAGCTCGAATGGTTAGAAAGCGGCGGTCCCGCTGTCAGTCCGCCTGAGAAGACGGGATTTGGTCTTTCGCTGGTGAAAGGCGAAATTGAGTATCGGCTTGGCGGAAATTTTGAAACATCTTTCGGTTCCGATGGTTTGAGCTTGCGGATTGAGTTTCCGTTCGATCATCGGGAGAGCGAAACGTGACTGCATCTCGTATCCTTGTCGTCGAAGATGAATGGCTGGTCGCGGAGGAGCACCGCGCAATTCTGGAAGAGGCCGGCTTCGCCATCGCCGGGCCAGTGCCGTCCGTTGCTCGCGCGAAAAAGCTGATCGAGAGTGAAGTCATATCTGCCGCGGTCCTGGACATTGGTCTCGGCGGCGAGACCAGCGCTGCCCTTGTCCCTCTTCTAGCGCAACGCGGAATTCCGTTTGTTTTCGTCAGTGGGTACACGGCATCCGACATCCCGCAGGATTTGCGTCATCACAAGATGCTGTCAAAACCCGTGTGGGCTGCTGCGCTGGTCGAGGCCGTGCGAAATATGCTCGGTGTTCAACCGACAGCTTTGGCAAGACACCAGGACAGCGGAACGGTGCCAACCCAACGAGAAGCCCGGTAACGCACTTCTCGTGGGACAAAGACACTGGTTTTTCACCAGATATGCGACGACATTCGGGTCCATGCCCGAGAGGGCGTCGCCGACAAGTGCCTGCGATCCGGCCGGCACGATTGACATGCTCCCGGTCTGGCGTATTCCAGCGCTGGGCGAAACTTGGCGACCGCGCGACGATTGGTCAGGCGATGAGCCTATCAAACAACGGGCAGTTCGCCCTCGGTTTGCCTCGCGTCGAATAGGACGCCAAGGCCGTAAGTGACGGCGCCAGCGGCAATCATCTCTGCCAACGCTGCGCTCGACACCGGGCAATGCGGCATGACTGCCTTGATCGCGAGTTCGGCATTCGCGATCGACACGAAATCGTGCCGTCGCTTACGGGTCTCCAGATATTGTTCGATCAACATCTGCAGTCGCCTTCTTTCTATTTCATCGCCAGCCATTGGTTCCTCCTGTAGACAGTCTGAAAGCCACCACGCCTAAGGAGCGGTGGCCTTGGCGGCCCTTTTTGAGGACCGTGGACTCTAGTGAGGCGGGCAGCGTTGCTGACCAGGATGTCGAGACCGCCGAGGGGCGTTGCTGCTTCATCGGCCAGCTTTCTGCAAAAGGCCTCATTGCGGATATCGCCGGCAAGCCTTTTGACCTGCCGCTTTTATTAGGTCCACCAGTTCGTCGGCGTCTTCCTGTTCTTCGGGGAGGTAGCCGAAAGCAACGTCCGCACGCTCGCGCGCGAATGCAATCGCCGCCGCACGACCAATACCGGAATCGCCGCCGGTTATCAGCGCTTTGCGGCCGGCAAGCCTGCCTGATCCTTTGTAGGTCGTTTCGCCGTGGTCCGGGCGCGGCACCATCTTGCTGGCCAAACCCGGCCACTTCTGTTCCTGTGGCTTGAAAGACGGCTGGTGATATTGCGTCACCGGATTCTGTTTGAGCATCGGGCTCGCAGGGCCCGCTTTAGCAGGCACTGTTCCCGTATCGGCTGACGCCGTGGAAGCATAAGCGGCGAGAATTCCTCCCGCCATGCTTCCGACGACAAGTCTACGCGCTGCGTCTGGTACATTGTCATGCTGGTCATGGTTCATCATGGGCTCGCTTTGACGGCAGGTGACCATTACGGAAGTGGCACCTAACCGGCCGTCGACGCGAATGTTCCCTTGTGATTGCAGTGAGGTGTGGGTCGCCTTGCCCGTCTCGGCCGTGAGGCCGCATCACCACTTTGACACAACCTCCTGATTGTCGCGAAACGTCTTGTAGAGATCCGGCCCTGCTTTCAGATCGGTCCGGTGGGTAATCACAAGGAGCGGTCGATTGCGCCGTTCTGGACCATGGCCAATAAAGGTTCCAGGTAGCGTTGCGTATGCGTCTGGCCCATCCGGAAAGCCGGTCCCTTATTCATTGCCGCCAAACGGGATGTGATCGACCAGACCAACATAGACGCCGGGAACCGAGATGGTGCCGCCCCTGCGGCAGCGATAGATTGCCTCGCGCAGCACATGCGGCCTTGGGAATGCCAGCCCTTTTGATGACGCGAATATTGGCTCAGTCGCTGGACGCCGACCCCGGCTCGGCCATCCTACGGTGCTGTTCGGCCAAGGTGCCTGCCGGCGTGACATGCGCGGCGGCGACCTGCAGCTTGTTTTTCCAACCGCTGACGACCTGTTCATCACCGGCCATCATCGCCTCGTAACCCGTCTTGGCGACATCGGCCGGATTGTCCTTTTCATCGGAGCCGACCTTGGTATCCATCATTTCAGCGCGCTCGAAGAATCGCGTCTGCGTGGGGCCGGGCATCAGCACGGTGACCGTCACGCCGCTATCTTTCAGCTCATGGCGGAGCGCGATCGAGAAGGAATCGATGAACGCCTTCGTGCCGTTGTAGACGGCCTGGAATGTGCCGGGCATGAAGCCGGCGATCGATCCGGTGAACAGGATGCGCCCGCGGCCTCGCCGGGCCATCTTGGCGCCGAGTTCATGCGCCAGATAGACCGTTCCGGTGACATTGGTGTCGATGATCCGGCGGACTTTTCGCCAGTCCTGGTCGACGAAGCCGTTGCCGAGCCCGCGTCCCGCATTGAGAAACAACAGGTCGATATCGCGATCGCCGATCTGGGAGATCAACCGATCGGCGCCCTCGACGGTCGCCAGATCGGCCTCAATGGCTTCGACCGTTACATTGCGGGTCTCAAGTGCCTCTGCCGCCTGCCGGATAGCCGGCTCGTCGGCGGCGATGATCAGGTCGTAACCGTCTTTAGCGCACAGCTTTGCGAGTTCCCTTCCGATGCCACTCGAGGCGCCGGTCACCACAGCGAGTTTGGCGTCCGTCATCATATCCTCCATCTTCGTGCCATCGGAACCACGAGTGGGCACAATTGTTCCGCGGCGTTTGGGCTGGATTGGTCGTGCGCTGTCATGACGGTCAGGCGACGGTCGTCATCGCGGTCGTTGCGCGCATTCATGGATGGGCCGTTGCGACAAAAACCGTTCTACGCCATGAGAACTCGCCATGGCCTACCTTCAAAAAGGCCCCCAAACGCATGGATTGAGTACTCAGAACGGATCAGTTGAAGTTGGAACAAGTGGCCCGGTTGGAAGTTCGAACCGTGCAGCGTTGTTGCCCTCCCATGTTGATGCTGCGCGATCGGGTCATCCCCTCAGCCCGATCTGCCCGCGCTTCTCCGCGCCAAAGAGAAGCGCGGGCCCCCCTCTTTTAACGGCTGTCCGGGATGGAGCGTTTTGTTACGTTGGACTAGCCGACCTCACAGGCTCGTCGTCGGTTTCGTTTGACGAGCTCTCCGAGCGCTCTAGATCATTGATGCCGGACGCAGTTGGTTCGGGCCGGGGAGGAAATCCGCGTGGCGCATCCAACGCGCGCTGTACCCCATAACGACCGTCATTTTCCGGTTGGCTGGCTGTGCTTGCTTCTGATGCTAGCCGGGTTGGCCGGATGCTCGTCTTCCAATCAGGTGGCGCAGCAATCACGAACAGCGGCCTCCGCGGCACAGACCGTATCGATGGTGCTGGATGCCTGGGTGGAGGGAGCGGCACCGTCCGCCTATGCCACGGCCGCACTGCACTCGGTCGGAAAAACGCTGGCCGAGGTCGAGGCGCAAATTCGATCGGCCGAGACCGCTGAACCAGCCGGGCGAGCAGGACTGACGGCAGCAGTCAACAGTTTGTCGGTGGCGGTGGCGCATGCCGAGGCGGGATTGCGGGTGAACAATCGCACTGAGGTGAAAAGCGCACAACAGGATCTTCGGGCGGCCATGCGCTCGCTCGCCGCCGCTTACACCAGCGCTTTCGGACCAAAACCGTGAAGAAGCTTCTGGAAATATCGCTTGGCGTCGTCACCAGTGTCGGAGGTTTCCTCGAAGTCGGGTCGATGGCTACGGCGGCGCAGGCGGGTGCCGCCTTCGGATTCCAGCTGATCTGGGCCATAGTTCTCGGCACCATATGCATCATCTTTTTGGTTGAAATGGCCGGTCGGTTCGCCGCGATGAGCCATCACACGATCTCAGAGGGCATTCGTGAAAGATTTGGGTTCAACGTCTTCCTATGGCCGTTGCTCGTCGTCCTTCTCGTCAATTTCATGGTGCTGTCCGCTGAGATCGGCGGTGTGGCCATCGCACTCGAACTTGCCACCGGCATAGGCTTCCAGTGGTGGGCACTGCCGGTGGCGTTGCTGGCATGGCTGCTGCTGTGGAAAGGCACGTTTGGCTTTATCGAGAAAGGCGTTTCGGTCCTCGGCCTCGTGACGCTGTGCTTCGTGGTTGGTGCGGTGATGTTAAAGCCCGACTGGACAGCGGTCGCTGGCAGCGCCGTGCCTTCGCTGCCGGCTCACGATGCCATCAATTACTGGTTCATGGCGGCCAGCATTCTCGGCGCGTCGATATCGCCTTATCTTTTCATGTTCTATTCCTCGGGAGCTATCGAGGACAAATGGGATGAAAGCCACCTTGGGGCCAATCGTGCCATCGCCGGGCTGGGCATGACCTTCGGTGGGACCATTTCGATCGGCGTGTTGATCGTCGCTGCTCTCGTTCTCGCGACGCGCGGCATCGACCAGGTGGACGACTATCACCAACTGCCGTTGATGCTGATCCCTATATTCGGCTTCTGGGGGTTCGTTCTATTCGTTGCCTCGCTCGCCATTGCCTGTTTCGGCGCCGCACTCGAAGTCGGGTTGCAACAGGCATATCTGGTGGCACAGGGCTTTGGCTGGACCTGGGGCGAGGATCGCAAGCCGCGCGATGATCCGGGCTTCAGTGCCGTCTATACGGCATCATTGTTTTTGGCCGCCATTCCGATCATGCTTGGCCTCGACCCACTGAGGCTGACCATCTTTTCCATGGCGTTAACGGCGGCGAGCCTTCCGCTGACGGTAGTTCCATTTCTCTTCCTGCTGAATGACGAACGCTATGTCGGCGAACATCGCAACGGCATCATTTCGAATGCCGCCGTTGTCTTCATTATCGCGCTTGCCTTCGTGCTCGCCGTGGTGACGATTCCGCTGCAGATATTCGGAGGCACATGATGGAATTGATGCGTGATCTCCTGGACAAGCAGGTGTTCGACCGCCGGCGGGTCAAGATCGGCAAGGTCGACGGAGTGGTGGCCGAGTTGCGGCGGGGCAAACCACCAAGGATTGTCGCGATAGAACTCGGCTCCATCACTTTGGCGCGCCGCCTTGGCGCGCGGCCCGGGGAATGGATGGCGCAACTGGCGACGAGGGTGGGTGGCAAACGCCACGCCGAGCCACACAGGATTGCGTGGAAAAAGGTGCAGGACAACGGGCTCGACATCGAATGTGACATCGAGGTGGGCGAGACGTCGATTTTCGCCTGGCAGGACTGGTTGCGCGATCATGTCATCGGGCGCATCCCAGGAGCGTGATGATGAGGACAGTCAACCTCGAACATCTTGCCGGGCGACGCGTGCTCTCGCAGCGTGGAAAGAGCATCGGTCACATCGAAGAGATTCTCGCCGAACAGCGTGGCGACGAGCTCGTCGTTACTGAATTCCACGTTGGCATCTACGCCGCGTTCGAGCGTCTGTCGGCCTCGACCATCGGCATCGCGATGCTCGACCTGTTTCGGCTGCGCCGCCGCGACGGCCTGTACCGCATTCCCTGGGATAAACTCGATATCTCCGATCCGGCGCGACCGCGGCTACTATGCCCGATGACCGAGCTTCCTGGATGGAAAGGGCAAAAGGACCTTCGGGAGTAGATGGCTACGGCTGGGAGGGCTAAGGCGCCGGCGTTTTGCCGGCGAACAGCCGTTCGTGCAGATGGCGCCTCCGCAAAGATTACTGCAGGTTCTTGCGAAGGAAGATGCGGGCGTGTCCTGGAATAACGAATTCGACCTTGCCGAATTCCTCAAACCCATGATGCCGGTAAAATTGAGGCGCCTGGAAACTGCTCGTCTCGACGACGGCTCTCTTGCATCCACGCCTAACGGCTTCCTCCTCGATCGCCATAAGAAGCTGTGATCCATAGGATCGGCCACGCAATTTTTCAGGCAAGAAGAACATGTCGAGAAACAGGAGCCCCAGTTCCGTTCTGCCCCAAATTCCACCCCAGATCTTTCCGGAGGGGTCGGTAAGCTCCGCGCCGATCACTGCCCGGTCATCGATTCCGGTTTGTTCGATGTTGTGTCGATAGAGCGCAGCGGCCGCCTGCGTTCGTGCATCCCCGTTGTGAGCCAGAGCGATTGTAAATCCTTCGGATCGAGCCGGCATGCGTTCTGCTCCTGCGTCGGAATGGTCTTGAGATTCAACCGTCAGATTAACATCAAGGCGGCCGGTTCGCTCGCAGCTCTGATCGCCGCTTCTGTTGTAACCCGTCTTGCCCACATTCCGCATCGCGATCCGCGTCGGATGCATGCAGCCGCGCCCAACATATCGCTTTGGTGTTGAACAAAGCCCATCCTGCCCTTGTCAGGTCTTATCACAATTCGTGCGCCGTCAAGAGTGTCCACCTCGACGAAGGCTGCTGCGGATCACAATCCATTACGCCGGGAACAATGAGAAAAACCTGTCGTTGGGAAAGCGATCGCAATTCGGCGATTCAAACACGGAGACTCCAATGTTGAAGAAAATTCTAGCCGCGTCGGTGATAACTATTGCCTTGGCCGGTTCCGCCTTGGCGCAGACAAATGGAACGGGTGCTGGCGGCACGGCTGGCACGGGTAATGGAACTGGTACTGGAACTGTTGGCAGCGGCGGCGCCGCTGGCAATGGCACTGGCAGCGGGAATGCGGCCGTGCCAACCGATCCGAATTCCACAAACTCGACTACAAAATCGAACGGCATGACCGACCGTTGCAAGGACGCCGCAGGCAATGACATCGATAACAACACTGCAAGTGGCGCAACGACCTCGACCGTGCAAAATTGCAACAAGTAGCCGATGGACCTAGCGGCTTCGGCCGCCCGAAGGCCCGCCATCAAGACAATGGCGGGCCTTCGAGTACGTGCCTCGCATGGCTGGATACATAGGAGCACATGTGTCCAAAGAGACCCGGCGGGCCAAACTCGATCGCTTAGCAGCCTCGATTCCGAAGCACGAATTCGAATTCCTAATGAAGATTGCAAAGCTAAGCCGTCATGACCTACTTGGCCTGATCGCTAAACACGATGGCGGCAGGGACAAGGTCTATAGGGACCTTGCGGCCCAGTTGGCAGCAACTGAGGCCGCCCCGGAGCCCGTACATGAGGCGGCAGCTGACGACGGCCAAACAGCTGGAGCATCTCCAGCCACGAACTCGCCCGCCGGCAAGTAGCGGCGAAGATCATTTCGGTGCCAGCCCTGACGCTCAACGGAAGCGACGACCGTGTCGTCCTTCCAAAGTCTTCGAATGGGCTGGACGAGCATTTCACCGCGCCTTACCAACGAGAACTGCTGGATACGGCAAGCGGTAGGCGCTTTAAGTCCGGCCCGCCATTCAGCTTCATCGGACATGCCGGAACCTGAAGCGCCGCCGCGCATTTCGTCTCCAGGCATCTTGCGGTAATCGCCAGGGAGAAATTCAGATGCAAACTTCAGGCGCAACTTCACAACACCACCTTGGCCGATTGGCCATAGAACCGTTTTCCGGCACGGTGACGGTGCGGTTTTCCGACGCCATCGTCGCAGCTACGGAGCGGGCGAAGGTCCTGCGTGAAGACGGGCACGAGCCCGTTTTCTATATCCCCTTCGAGGACATCTATTTCGATCTTTTCGAAAAGACCGACACCACCACCCGGTGCCCGCTTAAAGGCACCGCAAGCTACTGGCGTGTCCACGCCGTCGGCAGTTCTTCCGACGATTTCATGTGGGCCTACGAAACGCCCGATGCGGCTGCTCTGGCTATTGCAGGTCACGGCGCTTTCGATCCGGAAAAGGCCCGTATCGATGTCGACCCTGCCGAGGACAAGCGACACACGCCACATATCGTCGAATAGGTTTCATCAGGCAGAGACAATCACGGTAACGACAGGCGCGATGAGCATTTTCTACCAGGCGGCAAAGATTGCGGAGGAGGTTCACGCGTCGCAGCGCGATAAGACCGGGCGGCCCTACATCGAGCATTGCCGCCGTGTCGTCGACGCCGTCGAGACAATCGATCAGAAGACTGTTGCCTACCTTCATGACGTTCTTGAGAAAGGCGAAGGCTGGACCCGCGCCAAGCTCGAAGAAGCAGGCTTCGGACCTACAATTACCGCGGCGGTCGATGCCATGTCGCGCAGGCCGGATGAGGAGTATTTCGCCTTTGTCCGGCGGGCTGCGTCGAACCCAGTGGCGCTCCCCGTAAAACGCGCCGATCTGGAGGACAACATCTGGCAGTCGAGGCAGGTCGGAGCGTCGGCGGCCAAATATGAAGAGGGCCTTCGCATACTTGACCAAGAGTTCTCCCGACAATAGTGCGCGCCCGACGCTGGCATTGCATCTGCCGAAGCAGCCATCGCCTGCGAGAGCTTGCGGCGCACAGCACGTTTCGGCTCTCCTGGCCGTCAGTTTTTCCGCGCCGGCGTGCGCCTGAGGGTCCTCGCTGGACCATCGAACGTGTGATCGGGTCAAAGCTCCTCCGGAGATGGACCGCAGCGTCTCGAAAAGGAGTAACGGCCGGCTCGGAATCAGGAACTCCTCCAGCACCGGTGCGTTGACCAGCAAGCCGGGACGAGTTCCCGGCCTCCGCGGGTGGCGGGCAAGCCGCCGCCGAACCCGAACTTCTGCACAATGAAAGGTAAGGCCATGGGCTTCTTTTCGAAGGACATCAAGACACTCGACGATCTCTTCGTGCACACGCTGCGCGACATCTATTACGCCGAAAAGCAGATCGAGAAAGCGCTGCCGAAGATGATCGGCAAGGCAACCGATCCGCAATTGAAGGCCGGATTCGAAAAACACCTCGAGCAGACCAAAGGCCATATCGAGCGCGTCGAACAGGTGTTCGAATTGCATGGCGTCAAGGCCAAGGAGGTCAACTGCCCGGCGATAGACGGCATTCTGGAGGAAGCCGACGATGTGAGCGGCGACGTCGACGACAAGGAGGTTCTAGACGCGGCGCTGATAGCGTCGGCGCAGGCGGTCGAACACTATGAGATGACCAGATATGGCACGCTCATCGCCTGGGCCAAGCAGCTTGGCCGCAGTGACTGCGCCAACGTATTGGCCAAGAATCTGAAAGAAGAGCAGGCGACCGATCGCAAGCTCACCGAAATGGCGGAAAGCAAGATCAACATGCAGGCTGCCGAGTAGACCGTCCCAGGTCATGATGAGATTGGTTGAAATCTCATCATGACCTAACCCTGTTGGAGCATGATTTTTTCCAAAGCCGGCACCAGTGCTGCGTTGAGTCGATCTCCATCGTTGTCCACGGAACTTTCATGACGGGCGAATCTGCCATCTCTCGCGATCTGCCGACGAGTGTAAAATCGTCTTTCGGCGTGGCGTTGAGCACGGCGCCGATGGAAGCAAAGGCTGCCGACACGTTGCCGGCCGATGCTGGCCGATGGCAATACGAACCCAAATGGGACGGGTTTCGCTGCCTGGCCTTTAAAGCCGGCGCGGCCGTGGAGTTGCGTGCAAAATCCGGCAAGCCGTTAGGGCGGTATTTCCCGGAAGTCGTCGCGATGTTGCATGAACTGAAAACAAAAGAGTTCGTGGTCGATGGTGAGATCGTCATCGAAATTGCAGGCTCTCTTTCTTTCGACGCCTTGCAGATGCGGCTGCATCCGGCGGAAAGCAGGATCCGGAAACTGTCGGTCGCGACGCCGGCAAAGCTGATCCTCTTTGACATGTTGGCGACCTCCGAGGGCGCCTTGATGCAGCAGCCGCTCTCGGTTCGGCGCGCTGCACTCGAACTGTTCGTAAAGTCGGCCGCGCGAAAGGATCTCGAACTGTCTCGGGCGACGCGTGATTTGGCGGCGGCAGGCAGATGGCTTGGCCAATCCGGACAAGGTTCGACCGACGGGGTCGTTGCCAAGCTTCTCGATGACGAATATCGACCCGGCGAGCGCGCCATGGTCAAAGTCAAGCGCCTGCGCACGGCCGATTGTGTCGTCGGAGGGTTCCGCTACCTGGCGAATTCGCGTGAAGTCGGCTCCCTGTTGCTTGGCCTGTACGACCAGGGGCAACTCGACCATGTCGGGTTCACTTCGACGATCGCCCGGGAGGACAGGGCCAAGCTTACGCGACAACTTGAAGCTTTGCGATCGGCTCCTGGCTTCACGGGAAAAGCGCCGGGCGGTCCCAGTCGGTGGAGCACGGAAAGAAGCGGACAATGGGAGCCATTGCGGCCCGAACTGGTGGCGGAGGTGCGGTTCGATCATGTCACCGGCGATCGTTTCCGTCATGGCACCAAATTTCTGCGATGGCGTCCTGACAAAAGCCCGAAGCAATGCACGTTCGAACAGATACTTGGAAAATGAGGATTGGCGAGGCGTCGACAGGTCCACACCATCGAGACCAAATCCGTCAAGCATTCGGCGCAGCCAAATCCAGTCGCATTTCACTGGCGATCTTGAACCCGGCGGCGAGATAAACGCCTTTGCAGGAGGATGCCGGACCAAACTCGTTGTTCAGTCTGTCACCACGCCTCGCTTTGGCGGATCACGGTTCTCGTCCGGATTAGGAACTGGCACTTCGTCGGGAAGAAGATCCGGCTCAGGCTCGCGTATGTCCGGCGTCCAAGTCGGCGCATCCACTGGCGGCTCTTCGGTTGGCTCTGGTTTGGGGGGCACATCTATTCTCCGGGTTTCGCTTGGGCGTGGGGTTCGGCCCGCCACCGGTCGCGCGTCGCCGCGTCTGGAGGCGAAAGGGTCTTTTCACACCCCATGTATTTTTACCGATGGCCAGCGGTCCTGGGGCTTGTCGGCGCCCGATCAGAGTCCTGCGTTCCGGCTCCTTTGAGCGCAATGTTGGCATCGGCTGCCTCTGGCTCTTTGAGGACTGCCCTGTCGACGTTCTTGATCTCGGCCATAAAGGCATCGTCCTTGGTGGCCAACGGGCAACCGCGAGAATTGTTCCGAGCGATTAAGGGCGGCTGGAGCTGCTGTGCGGACCTTCTGGCTGGGCAGTTATCAACTATGCTGTCTTGCGTTTCGGTGAGGCTCTCTTTGTGGATCTCGCCAGCCCTTCCTGTTTGAGGCTCTTCTTCAGCACCTCAGCGAGGTTGATGACATTCTCCTGTGGCCTTGGTGCGGGCTTCGGCAGCTTCTTGCCTTTGCGCTTTGCATCGATCATGGCGATCAGCGCGTCTTCATAGGTGTCTTCAAATTTCGAGGGATCGAAGGTCGTCACTTTTTTGTCAATAAGCATGCCGGCGATTTCGAGCAGATCGGGGTCGTATTTCTGCTTGGCCAATCCATCGAACACAGTGCTTTCCGAAACCATTTCATTGTGGTTGCGAAGCTCGGTCATCACCATCCCCTTGCCATAGGGCTGAATCAGCACTTCGCGGCCGCGCTGGTAGAGCACCACGCAGGATCGAGCGGCCACGCCCTTGTTCTTCATGGCATCGCGGATCACTCCGTATGCTTCGATTGCGGCGCCGTCGGCCGGGATCAGATAGTAGGGCTTCTCGAGATAGCGCGTATCGATATCGTCAATCGATACGAATTCGCCGACTTCGAGCGTGTGCTTCGACGTCAGCTTCAACGCCTTTATGTCGTCAGGTTCGATCTGGAGAAATTCGTCCTTTTCGATCTCGAAACCCTTCACCTGATCCGCTGCATCCACCAGCTTTCCGGTCTCCTCGTCGGCGTAGACGCTCCTGACCGGCAGACCGTCCTTGCGGTTCAAAATCTTGAAATGGATCTTGGATGCTTCGCTGGTTGCGCCGACAATCTTCACGCCGCAGGTAACCGAACCAACCTTCAAGAAGCCCTTCCAGGCAGCACGTGGCGCGGCCATTTTGCGCTTATCCCGTTTCCAGCTAGGGCAACGCGTTTCCGTTCGAATTGTTCCTGCGGCGGGGGCTCGGTGCACCGTGAATGTCCGGTGGGGGGAAATCCTGTCGGTCTCGACAGCGATTTTCATCGGCACGGTGCATCTTTTGGCAACCTGTCGGCGTTGGAAGTGAGCCCATTTGCCGAGGTGAGTTCCATGAAAGTGTCGACGAGGGACGATTTGAAAACCGAGGCGCAGCTCTCGGAAGACGCTGACCTCATCGTAAATCGTACAGTCCATTTCGTCGGAGTATGGATTGAGGAGCATGTGATCGAAAAGCCTGCTCTCATGCGGAAGGGCGTCGATGCCGCAGAGGAACTCGCAAGCCAATGCATCGCGGATGCAGACGAGGAAGGCATCGCCCCCGAGGACATTCAGGACGAAGTCGGGGACCTCAAGGAGTACATTGCCGAGATGATCGTGGAGCAAGGCGGTCGCGGCTCTGCAGTTAATTCTGAACCAGACATGAGCTACTTCTGCGCAACGGCCTCGGCGCCGCAGCTTCGCGTTGACCGGCTATATCGCCGCTCCAAGTCCAACAAGAGCATCATTGTTGAGAGGAACAAGTCATCGATCCCGCCCACTGGATAGCATTCGTGGGAACGGTCGTCCTGCTGCAGATGCCGCCCGGGCCGGATAGCATGCTGGTGACGGCGCGCGGCATAGGGCAGGGACGCAGGGTTGCGCTGTTCACGGTATTGGGGATGACGGCCGGCGCCGGCATGGTTCAGCTTCCTCTCATAGCGTTCGGTGTTTCGTCTCTCGTGCGAACCTCCCCACTAGCTTTTGGAGCACTGCAATGGCTTGGGGCGGCGTATCTCGTATGGCTCGGGCTAGGGCTGGTCTTCACGAAGCCGGAAACACAGGCCCGGCCGGATACGGCCCCGATCAAGGCCGTCGCCGCGGCACGGGAAGGCATGATTGCCAATCTGTTCAATCCGTGGCCCATCACGTTTATGGTAGCGTTCCTGCCTCAGTTCGTTGATCCGCATGGGAGTTCCGTGACGCTTCAACTGTTGCTGCTGGGAGCAACTCAGAAAATGACGGGCGTGTTGGTGTTGGGGACCTATGCCGTGGCCTCCGGCAGCATAGGCGCCTGGATCCTGAAGCGCCCTCGTGTGCGGCTTTGGCAGCAGCGGATCGCCGGCCTCTTCATTGTTGGCCTTGGGTTCGGAATGGCCTTTGGCGGCGGCGCAAGCCGTTAAGTTGCCGGGCCGGCGCCTGCATCCGCAGGAACCGAAAGCGCACCATGAACATTGTCAGACAGGCAGGAGAGTGTCATGCAAGTCGTTCGGACCGAAGTGGTGAATGCCAGGGCGCCAGACGGGCAGTCGGTTCGCCGGGTGATATTTTGCGGCGAGGGCGGCGACTGCGTTACGGTGGACATGGCAAACGTCGGGATACAAGCTGAAGATGACGTGCTTGCCCGCGCAAAGGCAATCCTGGTCCAGACAGCGACCTTTGATCTCGCAGCCAATGAATATGACGCGAGCAGCAACGGCAATTTCGACCAGGTCGAGATAACCTCTGCAAGCGACGGCGCCGGCGACGTATATGTCTTTGAGTATCGCGATGGCGAAACCAGCCGACGCATACCGCCGTCGAGGATGGCGAGCCTTGAGGCGGCCCGGTCCGAAGCTATCCGCTGCGCAATCGATCTTCTCGCCGACCTGCAGCCTGGCACGGACGCTCTGTCCGGCTGGCTTGTGAGGGTATCCAACGAAAACGGTGAATTGCTTTATACTGTTGATGTGGCTGAGGCCGATGCAGCGCGGCAGGCAGGCCAGTAACCCAAACCCGACGGAATCCACCAGTGGCCGCCCAAGGATTGATTCACGGACCAATAGGCGACGATGGCCTGCATCTGTGCGTCGACATGCAGCGCCTGTTTGCGCCGGGTGGACCTTGGCCCGTGCGGTGGGCTGAAAAGGTGGTCCCGGCGATCGAAGAACTGGTCGCCAGACATGCCAGCCGTACCCTGTTCACGCGCTTCATTCCTGCCGCCCGCCCGGGCGAGGCGCCGGGAATGTGGGCAAACTACTATCGTCGGTGGGCGGAGGTAACCCTTTCCAACATCGATCCGCGCCTGATCGAGCTGATGCCTCAACTTGCACGATTTGTACCGCCGGCGACGGTGGTCGACAAACACGTCTATTCGCCCTGGACCGAGGGGCGGCTCGACGCGCTGCTGAGTGGCTCCGGCGTGCGTGCGCTCGTGATCACCGGTGGCGAAACCGACGTTTGCGTTCTCGCGACCGTGCTTGGCGCCATCGATCGTGGCTTCCGCGTCATTCTCGTCACCGATGCCATCTGCAGCTCTGCCGACCAGACCCATGACGCACTGATGGAAGTCTACCATTCCCGCTTCAGTGAGCAGATTGAGGCGGCCAGCATGGCGGAGGTGTTGGAGTGTTGGCCACAACTCACTCGCTGACCTGGGGGGCTTAAAGTGAATGGGCCGACAATCGTCATTCTGGTCGGGTGGACTGTTTCAGTTGGCGGACGGCACTACAGTGAACCGGAAAACGTATATGAACGGCACGATTGCCTGATCTGGTCGCTCGCGTGAATCAGTGTCTGGAAGCGTACAAAGCCTTGCAGAGCTATCGACAGCGCGGCCAACCGTCATAGAATGAACAGGATACAGCGCCGAAGACTCGATGCCGGCATCTAGCAATCTTTGCGAGACATCCGGCGCCTCTGCCGTCGGCCTTCCGCAGGGAGGATGATGTGCTGAAAACAGAAGTCATTGACCTTGAAACCTATAGCGCAGTCTACGCGGTGATCTCTGGCTATCGCGCTGACGACATTATCTCGACGGCGTTTGCGGTCGATGAAATCCGCGCAAGGTTTCCTGAGTGTCGCTGCGACGACGAGGAATTGGTCGGGCTTATGGTCCATGCCATGTCCGGCAAGAAAATTGCCGTGAGCTTCGACCACCGGGTGGCTGCCTCGCCTTCCGAGTTGCGCAACGCAATTCCGCCTCTCTGGCAATGGCAAACGGCTATGACGTGTCGTGGTCGGCTGAAGCACGATAAATCCACAACCGCATCATGAAAATCCGGCGTTCAAACCAAGGCGCAACCGTCGGCCTGGAATTCACGGCACGATGGAACAAAATTGAAGATGCCGCGTTTGGGGTCTTGCGGCGCGATCCACCATTGGCCGCGGGGGCAACTTTATCCGTATAAATCCATAGGGCTGGGAGTGGCGCTGTGACCGTGCAGGCATCCAAGAAGCAATTGGACCGTCGAAGCATCCTGAATTCTCTGAAAGCCTTCCGGCGCGGCGATTTCTCCGTCCGCATCGACAATGTTTATGAAGGCCTCGATTCCGAGATAGCTGAGACTTTCAATGAGATCGCTGACCTCAACGACCAAGTGACGCGCGAGTTCGAGCGCTTGAGCCGGGTCGTCGGCAAGGAAGGGCGGATAGGCGAGCGCGGCCGGGTTCGCAATGCCACCGGCAGTTGGGAATCCAGTGTCCGTTCAGTCAATGATCTCATCGAAGACATGGTTCAGCCAACGGCTGAGGTTGCGCGCGTTATCGGCGCCGTCGCCAAGGGTGACCTGTCGCAGACCATGATGGTCGAAATTGACGGCCGACCGCTGCGCGGCGAATTCCTGCGCATCGGCAAGATCGTCAACACCATGGTCGGCCAGTTGGCCTCTTTCGCCTCCGAGGTGACGCGCGTGGCGCGCGAGGTCGGTACGGAAGGCAAGCTCGGCGGCCAGGCCCGGGTCAAGGGCGTCGCCGGCACGTGGAAAGATCTGACCGACAACGTCAACGCGATGGCCACGAACCTGACCGGGCAAGTGCGCAACATCGCGGAGGTTACGACCGCAGTCGCGTCGGGCGACCTGTCGAAGAAGATCACAGTCGATGTCAAGGGCGAAATCCTAGAACTGAAGAACACCATCAACACGATGGTGGACCAGCTTAATTCCTTCGCTTCGGAAGTGACGCGCGTGGCGCGCGAGGTCGGCACTGAAGGCAAGCTTGGCGGCCAGGCGCGCGTTGAGGGTGTTGGTGGTACGTGGAAGGATCTGACCGACAATGTGAATTCCATGGCCGAGAACCTGACTGGCCAGGTGCGCAACATCGCCGAAGTGACGACCGCGGTGGCTTTGGGCGACCTGTCGAAGAAGATTACGGTGGACGTGAAGGGCGAGATTCTCGAGCTGAAATCCACGATAAACACGATGGTGGACCAGCTGAATTCATTCGCAGGCGAGGTCACGCGCGTGGCACGCGAGGTTGGCACCGAAGGCAAGCTTGGCGGCCAGGCGCAGGTGCGCGGCGTCGCCGGCACCTGGAAGGACCTCACCGACAACGTCAACTCGATGGCCGAGAACCTGACCGGTCAGGTGCGCAATATCGCCGAGGTGACCACGGCGGTCGCGTCGGGCGATCTGTCCAAGAAGATCACGGTCGCCGTGCAAGGCGAAATCCTGGAACTCAAGGACACCATCAACACGATGGTCGACCAACTGAACTCCTTTGCCTCGGAAGTGACGCGCGTGGCACGCGAGGTCGGCACCGAAGGCAAGCTGGGCGGCCAGGCAGAGGTGAGGGGCGTCGGCGGCACATGGAAGGATTTGACCGACAACGTCAATCTCATGGCCGCCAACCTGACTGGCCAGGTTCGAAACATCGCAGAAGTCACCACCGCCGTGGCGCGCGGCGACCTGTCGAAGAAGATCACCGTCGACGTCAAAGGCGAGATCCTGGAGCTCAAGGACACCGTCAACACGATGGTCGACCAACTGAACTCCTTCGCCTCTGAGGTCACGCGTGTGGCCCGCGAAGTGGGATCGGAAGGCAAGCTTGGTGGCCAGGCGCATGTCGAAGGCGTCGGTGGCACCTGGAAGGATCTGACCGACAACGTCAACGCCATGGCCGGCAATTTGACGGTGCAGTTGCGTGACGTGTCGAAGGTGGCAACGGCCATTGCGACCGGCGACTTGACCCAGAAGATCACCGTCGACGCGCTGGGCGAGATCTTGCAGATCAAGGACGTCATCAACACGATGGTCGACCAGCTCAATTCCTTCGCTTCGGAAGTGACACGTGTGGCGCGCGAGGTCGGCTCCGATGGCAAGCTCGGCGGCCAGGCCCAGGTGCGCGGCATCGGCGGCACGTGGAAGGATCTCACAGAAAACGTCAACGCCATGGCGGCCAACCTGACCGGCCAGGTGCGCAACATCGCCGAGGTAACCACCGCCGTGGCGCTCGGGGACCTTTCGAAGAAGATCACCGTCGATGTCCGCGGCGAGATCCTGGAGCTGAAGGACACCATCAACACAATGGTGGACCAGCTTAATTCCTTCGCTTCGGAAGTCACGCGCGTGGCACGCGAGGTCGGCACGGAAGGCAAGTTGGGAGGCCAGGCGCAGGTGCGCGGCGTTGCCGGCACGTGGAAGGATCTCACAGACAATGTGAACTCGATGGCCGAGAATCTGACCGGCCAGGTGCGCAACATCGCCGAAGTCACGACCGCCGTGGCGCGCGGCGACCTGTCGAAGAAGATCACCGTCGATGTGAAGGGCGAAATCCTGGAGCTCAAGTCGACCATCAACACCATGGTGGACCAGTTGAACTCCTTCGCCGGCGAGGTCACCCGAGTCGCGCGTGAGGTTGGCACCGAGGGCAAGCTTGGTGGCCAGGCGCGCGTCGAAGGTGTTGCCGGTACCTGGAAGGACCTGACCGACAACGTCAACCTGATGGCGACGAACTTGACCAATCAGGTGCGCGGCATCGCCGATGTCGTGACGGCGGTCGCGCAAGGCAATCTCAGGCGCAAACTGACGGTCGACGCGAAGGGAGAGATCGCCCTGCTGGCCGACACCATCAACGGCATGATCGAGACGCTTGCCACCTTTGCCGACCAGGTGACCAACGTCGCCCGTGAGGTGGGCATCGAGGGTAAGCTCGGTGGTCAGGCGCGTGTGCCAGGTGCCGCCGGCCTCTGGCGCGACCTGACCGACAATGTCAATCAACTCGCTGCCAATCTGACCACCCAGGTGCGTGCCATCGCCGAGGTTTCGACGGCGGTGACCAAGGGCGATCTTACCCGTTCGATCAGCGTCGAAGCCTCCGGCGAGGTCGCCGCGCTGAAAGACAACATCAACGAAATGATCCGCAATCTGAAGGATCAGACGCTGAAGAATGCCGAGCAGGACTGGTTGAAGACCAATCTCGCCCGGTTTTCGCGCATGCTGCAAGGCGAGCGCGACCTTGCCACCGTCTCGCGGCTCATCATGTCCGAACTCGCTCCTCTGGTGAACGCCCAGTATGGGGTGTTCTACGTCACCAATCGCGACGAGGAGGAATCCTATCTTGAGCTGGCGGCTTCCTATGGCGCCGAGAGCAAGGCTGCCATCAAGCAGCGGCTTGATCTGCGAGAGGGCCTGGTTGGGCAAAGTGCCGCCGACAAGCGCGCCATCATGCTGGACAATGTGCCGCCAGAATTCCTTCGGGTCACATCTGGTCTTGGCAGCGCCTCGCCAGCCAATGTCATCATCCTGCCTGCCCTGTTCGAGGATGAAGTCAAAGCCGTCATCGAGCTCGCCTCGTTCGGCGAGTTTCGTGACACACACCAGTCGTTCCTCAACCAGCTCATGGAATCCGTCGGCATCGTTCTCAACACCATCGCTGCGACGATGCGCACGGAGGGCCTGCTCAAGCAGTCGCAACTGCTGACGTCGGAATTGCAAGCGCGTCAAACCGAGCTGACAAAAAAGCAGGAAGAGCTGCATGCGACAAACGAGGAGCTGCAGGAAAAGGCGCAGCTGCTCGAGAACGAAAAGAAGCAGGTCGAAAACAAGAATCTCGAAATCGAGATGGCGCGACGCGCGCTGGAGGAAAAAGCCGAGCAACTGGCGCTCACGTCGAAATACAAATCCGAATTCCTGGCCAATATGAGCCACGAACTGCGCACGCCGCTCAATTCGCTGCTCATTTTGTCAAACCTGCTGGCGACCAACCAGCACGGCAACCTCAACGAAAAACAGGTAGAGTTCGCCCGCACCATCAATTCGGCAGGAACCGATCTTCTCAGCCTCATCAACGATATCCTCGATCTGTCGAAGATCGAGTCGGGCACTGTTTCCATCGACATCAACGATATGCCGGTGACGCATCTTCGCCAGCATATGGAACGAACTTTTCGTCAGCTGGCAGCCGACAAGGGACTTGGCTTCACCATCAAGGTCGATCCGGCGCTTCCCGACACGGTCCGCACAGATGAGAAACGCTTGCAGCAGATTGTCCTCAACCTGCTTTCCAACGCATTCAAATTCACCTCGGAAGGCGAGGTCAGCCTGAACTTCCGGGTTGAAAAGGCCGGCCGCCGCAATGGCGCGACGCAGCCGGTGAAGGCTCTCGCGATCGCCGTCACCGACACCGGCATTGGCATTCCAGAAGACAAACAGAAGCTGATTTTCGAGGCCTTCCAGCAGGCCGACGGCACCACCAGCCGCAAGTATGGCGGCACCGGCCTTGGGCTCTCGATCAGCCGCGAGATCGCTCGCTTGCTTGGCGGCGAATTGCGGGTCGAAAGCACGCCGGGCAAGGGGTCGACATTTACCCTCATCATCCCGTTCGACGGCCCCCGCGTGACGACAGTACAGTCGACCTTGGCTCCGGCGGCGGAGGCGGTTGCTGCGACAGCTCTGCTCAGCAGTCCGCCCTCGGCAGAGCTGATCGACGACCGCGATTCAATCCTACCCACCGATCGGATCGTGTTGATCGTCGAAGACGATCCGACCTTTGGCGGGTTGCTGCTTGGCCTCGCCCGGTCGGCCGGGCTGAAAGGCGTTCTGTCGACTGCAGGTTCCGGCACGCTGGCATTGGCCCGCAAGCTCGTTCCCGACGCAATCACACTTGATCTCGGACTTTCGGATATCGATGGCTGGGTGCTTTTCGATCTGCTGCGGCATGACCAGAAGACGAGGGGAATTCCTATCCATGTCATCTCGGGTGCCGAAGACATCGACAGTCTCGCACGCAAGGGGGCGTCCAGCATTTCCACCAAGCCCGTTTCCTCGGACGAGCTGATGAAGGTGTTTCAGGATATCCACTCGAAGAAGCTCCGCGTTCAGCGCCGCGTTCTGGTCGTGGACCCTGACCCGGAGCGGCGTCTGGCTCTGGTCGAGGCAATCCGCGACGGCGTAACGTCGGTCACCGCGATCGGTCGTGTTGCGGCAAATGCAGAAGACGTTGGCCTCGCCTTCTATGATGCCGTCGTGCTCGGCTTTGGACGCTCCGCCAAGGACAACGCAAAGGCGCTGGACGAGATCACCGGCCAATTCGGCGAAGCCTTGCCGCAGCTGCTGTTCTTTACACCTCACCCGGACGCGCTTGAACAGGTACTGGCATTGAACCCGGCCTTGGCAGAAGCACCGCGGGCGGAGAACTTCGCTCAATTGGCGCTGCATATTTCGGCAACGCTGCCGGGAGAAGGTCGCCAAGAGGCCTGGGCAGGAACTGAACACAACGGCAAGTCCGATCTCGCCGGGGCGAAAGTTCTCATCGTCGACGACGACATTCGTAACATCTATTCGCTCACGAGTGTTCTGGAGACCTATGACATACAGGTTCTGCATGCCGAGCGGGGCCGTGATGGCATCGCGCTTCTTGAACAGACGCCCGATGTCGACGTGGCATTGATCGATATCATGATGCCGGAGATGGACGGCTACGAGACGATGCGGCGGATTCGCGGCACACCGGCGATTGCTCATATCCCGCTGATTTCCGTCACCGCAAAGGCGATGAAGGGGGATCGGCAAAAATGTCTGGATGCCGGGGCTTCCGACTACATCGCCAAACCCGTCGACCTGGATCTCCTGCTGGCGCTGCTTCGTGTCTGGATCGGGCGTGCCCGATCCCGTGTCGAGAGCCCGGAAAAAATTCTCCTGGCAGCGAACTGACGGCCGTTCGATGCAAAAGCTGGCAAGAAACAGGGTAAGGAAACTTGAGGTGGCAGCTCTTGCCGAAGGGCCGGCAAGAGCCCGCATCCTGGCGGTGGACGACGATGAGCGCAATCTGCTGGCGATCAGCGAAGTGCTCGCGACTATCGGAGAGGTCATCTGCGCCCAATCGGGCGAAGAGGCTCTGCGCTTTCTGCTGAAAGAGGAGTTCGCCGTCATTCTCCTGGATGTCCTCATGCCAGGGTTGGACGGGTATGAAACGGCCGCACTTATCCGCCAGCGCGAGCAATCCAAGCGCACCCCAATCATCTTCTTGACCGCCATCAACAAGGAGGATGCGCATATGCTGCGCGGCTACGACGCCGGCGCAGTCGACTATGTGTTCAAGCCATTCGATCCGATCATGCTGCGTTCGAAAGTCGCGGTTTTCGTCGAACTCCACGAGAAGACGCTCGAGATCCAGCGCAAGGCGGAGGTCGAGCAGGGACTATTGGCGCAGGCGTTGCAGGCGCACAAGGACAAGCTTCAGGCCGAACGCGCGCTGCGCAGCGCCGAGCAACGGCAGGACGCCATCCTGAATTCGTTGCCGGTCTGCTTTCATGCTCGGGCAGCCGAGCCGCCCTTTGCGGCGCGCTTTGTTACGGAGGGCGTCGAGCGCTTGACCGGCTTTGCGCCTGAATACCTGACATCGGATCCAGAGTTCGGTCTCAGCCGCGTTCATCCGGACGACCTGCCGCGATTGAGGGAAGCGCTGCTGGCGGCAAAAACCACCGGCTCCTATACGTGCGAGTTCCGCTGGCAATGCGCCAATGGCGAGTATCGCATTTTTCTCGACCAGGGGGTGATGTCGGACGGCTTAGATGGCCGTGAACCGGAAATCATCGGCACATTGCTTGACATCACCGAGCGGCGCGGTCTTGAGGATCAGCTGCTTCAATCCCAGCGCATCGACGCTATCGGCAAGCTAACCGGCGGCCTGGCGCATGATTTCAACAACCTGCTCGCCGCAATTCTCAGTGGGTTAGGGCTGCTTGAACGCCGGGCTACGTTGGATGATCAGGCGCAACAGGTACTCGACCTGACGCGGCGTTCTGCAAGACAAGGCGCTGACCTTGTCGCGCGAATGCTGGCATTCTCGCGGCGCCAGACCCTGAAGCCGGAAGCGGTGCGCCTTGCTGCGCTGGGCGACACGATGAACGGATTGGTGGCGCCCGTGCTGGGGGGGTTGATCCGTTTCGACTGGCAGATCGATGACACGATCTGGCCGGTGCATGTCGATGCAGGCCAACTTGAATTGGCCTTGATGAATCTGGTTTTCAACGCGCGTGACGCCATGCCCTCTGGCGGGCCAATAACCGTGCATGCGCAGAATCGATCGATCGGGACGCCAACAGAGGATATTCCGCCGGGCGACTATGTCATGATCGCCGTCAAGGACACCGGATCCGGCATACCACCCGATCTTGTCGCCAAGGTCGTCGAACCGTTCTTCACCACCAAGCCGGTCGGTAAGGGAACGGGCCTCGGTCTCAG
Source organism: Mesorhizobium sp. C372A (assembly GCF_030323245.1). Classification (NCBI taxonomy): domain Bacteria; kingdom Pseudomonadati; phylum Pseudomonadota; class Alphaproteobacteria; order Hyphomicrobiales; family Phyllobacteriaceae; genus Mesorhizobium; species Mesorhizobium sp. C372A. The sequence continues at coordinate 3,420,566 of NZ_CP100475.1, forward strand.
CACGGTCTACGGCTTCATGAAGCAGTCAGGTGGGACACTTCGCATAGAAAGCGTCGTCAACCGCGGAACTACCATGCAACTCTGGCTGCCACGTTCGACCGAACAGCCGGTGGATCCTGCGGTGGAACCCGACATTGAACGAGCGTTCGCCGATGCCGGAATGGAGCACCCATCAATCCTCCTGATCGACGACAGCCATGTTTTGCGGCAATTGACCGCCGAGTCCCTTCGCCAGCGCGGTTTCGAGGTGACCTGCGCGGGAGGAGGGGCGGAGGCGCTGGCCATGATGGAGCGCACTCCCGACAAGTTCGACGTCATTATCACCGACTTCGCCATGCCACTCGTATCCGGCGTCGACGTAATCCGCTTCGCGCGCAATTTGCGCTCGGACTGGCCAGCGGTCATGATCACGGGCTATGCCGATGCCCGGGAGATTGCCGATCGGCCAGCCGACGTGCCCTTGCTCGGCAAGCCCTTCCGCGACGAGGATCTGTTCGAAGCGATTTTCTTCGCGATAGAGAATGCGGCCCCCCAAAGGATCAAAACCGGCTAGCGCTTAGGGATTGTCGACGGTCTGGCGACGTCGGCAGGCCGGGCAGATCGAGACCGCACTTTCGGGGCACGGCGACAAGGGCCGCATTCCTGATCGGCAATCTGGGTCGTTCGCGGCGCTACCAGCGCTCCTCGGTGTCGCGGTCCGGTAGGTCTATTCCGCAGCACACCCAACCAAGGCGCTGCGCTGAACCGTAGTTGTACCGAGGCACCAGGTGAGCCGGATCATCGAAGGTACCGACGTTCAGCGCGATCTCGGTTGGCGACGCGTCGTAGCAAAGGCTGAGCGGCGACCCGCATTCTGGGCAGAAGCCTCTTTGCGCGATCGGCGAAGACCTTCGATATGTTGGCGTTCCGGAATTCCAGCTCAGGCTTTGGCAGGGCATCCAGGCAAGAACTGCAAACGCGCTGCCGGTCGCTCGTCTGCACATATCGCAGTGGCAGTAGTGAACCCTCGGTTCGATCCCGGCGCTGAATCGGATCCTGCCACAGAGACATCCGCCCTTGATGGCCAAGGAGCCGGGTAGGCGCTTGCCAACCTCACGCATCAAGATCGATCAAGGCGGCGCCGAACGCTCCGATCGCAGTCAAAGAGGCACTGCCGATGTTCTTGTCGGCGATGCTCTTGTCGGTTGCGAAGGCGGTCAGCGAGCTTGGGTTTCATGGCGTTCCGAACCTGTTGCGGGGCAGTTAATGGGCATGGTGCTCGGCATTCCGCTTGCGTGTTGCCGCTGCCTTCTTTGCCGATTCCGATCGGCTTGCGGCTGACCGTGAAGCCGATGCCTTGCCGCCGCTTTTCCCACCCTTGTGGGCCGCGGGGTGTCCGGTGTGTTTACCACGACCCGAGCCGCCTTCTTTCTTGCCGCCGCCATCGTCCTTGTTGACGGTCGCCCATGCCCGGCGCTCGGATTCCTTCTCGGAAACACCGCGCTTCTCATAGCCTGCGGCAATGTGGTCGGCTTTGCGTTCCTGTTTGTCACTGTATTTCGATTTGTCGCCTCGTGGCATGGTCGTTCTCCTGGCTCAATGATGTTTGAACGGGATGCCGGCGGGAGAGTTCCAAGCGGAAATTCAGAAAACTGAAAACGCGGGCGAGGATTTCGACCAACGCGGAGCGCTATTGCTCCGGAGCCGTGGCGGGTGCCGTGCAGCGGCGGCCCACGGCACCGATCACGCGTTTCTTGAAGCGACCGAGCACGGCAAGCGTCTCCCTGGAGACGACGTCGTCGCGTGCCGTCTACTCGGTAGCCCAATGCAATGAAATACGTTCCGCGACCTCAGTAGCCACCGACCACCGGCAGGATCTCTCCCGTGATGTAACTCGAGCAATGCGACGAGGCGAGGAACACGTAAGCCGGGGCAAGTTCTTCCGGTTGCGCTGGCCGTTTCATCGGCGTATCCGCGCCGAATTTCGAGACGTCGTCGGCTTCCTTGTCCGAAGGGTTGAGCGGCGTCCACACCGGACCTGGCGCGACCGCGTTTACCCGGATGCCCTTGCCGATCAGATTGCCCGAAAGCGCTCGCGTGAAGGCATGAATGCCGCCCTTGGTCATCGAATAGTCAACCAGTTGCTTGGAACCGTCGATGCCGGTCACCGAACCGGTATTGATGATCGCGGAGCCCGGCTCCATGTGCGGCACGCTCTCCTGCGCCATATGAAAATAGCCGTAAAGATTGGTCTTCAGCGTCGTGTCGAAATGTTCCTCGGTCAGGTCGTTGAAGTCACTGGAATGGATTTGGAAAGCGGCGTTGTTGACCAGCACGTCGATCCTGCCGAATTTTTCGACCGTCAGCGCCACGGCGTTGCGGCAATGCTCGCATTCACTGACATCGGCTTTTATCAGTATGCAACGCCGGCCTTCCTTTTCGACGGCGTTTTTGGTCGCTTCGGCGTCCCTGTCTTCACTCAAGTATACGATCGCAATGTCGGCGCCCTCGCGGGCGAACAAGACTGCCACCGAACGGCCGATGCCGGAATCACCACCCGTGATAAGCGCTACCTTGTCATCGAGTTTTTTCGATCCGAGGTAGTAAGGCGCATCGTAGAGCGGAGCGGGCTCGATCGCCCATTCATGCCCCGGTTTGGGTTGATGCTGCTCGGGAAAAGGTGGCTCGGGATATTTGCGAGCGCCGGCTTGCATCGCGTGTTGCATTTTGCCATTGCTCTTCGTCTCGTCTTTGGCGTCGATACCACGCTGGATATGGCGTTGCTTGGCGGCTTCGGCTGAAGTCTGCGACTTAGTCTGCATGGCTTTCTCCTGTGCTCGGAGAACGAACAACGCATGCCGGGCAAAAAAGTTTGCGCAAATATCTCGATCCCGAAAGGGCTCGCCATTGCGAACAGCCTGCGAGGGGCGTGGAGCATTGGTCGTCAATGAGATCGGAATTGCCATGCCGGCGGCGTTCAGACAAACACCACATTCATTACCCGCTCAAAGCACGCTTTTTTCAGAACCATAGGGTTTGGCAATGCGGACCATGCCTTTCGTCCGAAGGCGCTGGTATAAATAGAAAATCGTCATCAAGCCGATTGCTGTTCCAGCACCAAGACACAGCGCGAGCAATAGTTCTGCACCGACACGAAACGCAAGCAGAGTAACGCCCGCCGCAGCGACGATGGCATTTATGAATGCGATCATAGTCGCTGCGGTGGTCAGGTACGCCAGGAGAGGCCCAGTACGAAGAGAAGGTTCGGCGTCATTTTCGGGCCAGCGACCGAATTCCTTGGAAAACTGGAAGGCAGCCTCGTCGCCCAAAGTTCGATAGTAGGCTCTGATCCGGGCAATGCCGATATGGGCCTGCATGTTCTCAGCGGCGATGTCGACCAACCTCAAGACGGTAAAGGCACCCAGTAAAAAGACCGATGGCAGCACAACCGCGACAAACGGCAGGAAGAACTCGGAGGACTGCGTAACAAAGCCCGTTGCCACCAGAGCGCTCGACAGAGACATAATGTAGATGGTCGTTCGCGACGCCATTTCACTTATGGACGTGCTGATCGCTGTCTGCTGCACGAAATGCTCTGTCGTCAGGGCCGCGAGAAACGAAGCATCGGGTGTCGGCGTGTCAGCCATGGAGTATGCTCCTGTCGGGTCGACCTGAGTTTTTCTTCGATATAGTGCTTGCGAGGCTGGCCGCCACTGGATGCTCCCGACGCCTGACCCATGCCGGTTTTATTGTGCCATATCCAGCGAGCCCGCATCAGCGATCAGAAAGGGCCGATCATGTGGTCAGCAGATACTGGCCATATCGCAGGCGAAATGTCTGCCGTGGTCAATCCGTATGGCCTCCTGTTGGGGATCCGGGTCGAAGCGCATTCGCGGCGGTTGCAGTTGGGGGCGGTTCCGCGGCGGCGCTGATGCGAGTTCGCGCATTCGTGGCAGCGGCCTCGAAACGAATTCGGTCCCTAGGCCGGCAACGCAAATTCACCGGCAAGTTCAATGGTGCGGGCTTGCGGGCCGACTTTTCGGTGGCGAAGCCCATGACCACGGTCCACCAGACTCATAAATCAGCAGCCCGGATCCTGCCTACTGCGGTATCTCCAGGCCCTGCCGCAATCCTGTCGCGACGACTGAGACCCTGAATTTTCCGGCGAGTGCCCGGTCGAATATGGCGCCGACGATGATGTCGGCGTCGGCGTCGACCTCCTCGCGGATGCGGGTGGCGGCCTCATCGACTTCGAACAGCGTCATGTCCATGCCGCCCGAGATCGAGACCAGGACGCCCTTGGCGCCGATCATCGAGGCTTCGTCGAGAAGTGGGTTTGCTATCGCCGCTTCGGCGGCCTTCCTGGCGCGGTCCTCGCCCGTGGCTTCCCCGGTACCCATCATTGCGCGGCCCATGTCGCGCATCACCGACTTCACGTCGGCGAAGTCGAGATTGATCAGCCCCTCCTTGACGATGAGATCGGTTATGCAGCCGACGCCGGAATAAAGGACGCGATCAGCCATGGCGAAGGCGTCCGCGAAAGTCGTCTTTGCGTCGGCGATCCTGAAGAGGTTCTGGTTCGGAATAACGATCACGGTATCGGCGCATTCGCGAAGCTGCTCGATGCCCTCTTCGGCGGCTTGCATGCGGCGCTTCCCTTCGAAGGTGAACGGCTTGGTGACGACCGCCACCGTCAGGATGCCGGCTGCCCGTGCAGCGTTCGCTATGACGGGCGCGGCACCGGTTCCAGTTCCGCCTCCCATGCCGGCGGTCACGAAGCACATATGGGTTCCCGCTAGGTGGTCCCTGATCTCGTCGATCGATTCCTCGGCTGCCGCGCGGCCGACCGCCGGCAGCGACCCGGCGCCCAGGCCTTCCGTGACATGGGCACCCAGCTGGATCAGCCGCGATGCTTTCGACATGGTCAGTGCCTGGGCATCGGTGTTGGCGACGATGAACTCCGCACCCTGCAGATTTTCGGCAATCATGTTGTTGACCGCGTTGCCGCCGCCACCGCCGACACCAATAACGGTTATCTTCGGCCGCATTTCCGAGATGACGGGCCTTGCCGCGGTGCTCATCGTCTTGTCTCCTTGGAATTGATCGACAAAAAAGTTCCCGGAACGCGCCGCTTGAACACGCCAGGTGCAAGAATCACGTTCTATCGCCTTGGCACAGGGAATCAGAGGGTGAACTTTGCGGCAAGACAAGATGTGGGACTTGTACCATATGCGCCTGAATGAGCCGACCTTTTGAACGGGTCTCCAGTTCAATCTTCCGGAATCGGCTCGGATTCTGGCCAGCGAAAATCCACAATCTCCGGGATCCAACCCCTCCAAGCTTCACGCGCCCGCCTCACGCGCCAGAACCTTGAGAATCTGGCGGCCGATCGACGCCTGACGCTTAGCGGATCGGCATCTTGCCGCGAAACAGCGGCTGATGGGCCCGCATCAGAGCGGCAATCCGGTCGGCAATCTTTCGTACCGGCGGGGAGTGGCGTTCCTCATGGTGGGTGACGATCCACTGGTCGGTTTCGAGTTCTGGGATAGGATGAGCGACGCGAACCAGCCGCGGATCGCTGTCACCGACGAAGCACGGAAAGATCGAAAGGCCGGCGCCTGCGGCCACCAATTCGCGCACTGAATGGGTGTTGTTGCCGCGCACGGCGATGCGATCGCCGTGATGGGCTTGCAGCCAGCGCGCCGAGGCAATGTTTGCCCCTTCGCCGGTGACGCCGACGAACAACCCGGCGGCGATGCCGTTGATCAGGTGGCGTCCGGAATAGATGGCATACGCGACCTTGCCGCTCTGACGGCCGGCCAGCCACTGTTCGGTCGGGCGCTCGCTGCGGATGCCGATATCGGCGGCGCGGCGACCGATGTCGACCCGGTCGGTGGTGGTGACGAGTTCCACCCTGATGCCGTCATCGACGGTCCAGATTTCGCCGATATGGGTGGAAACGAAGGCCGAGGTCCATGGCCCGGCCGAGACGCGGACAATGCGGTCGGGCAGGTTTCCCTCGCGCCAGCGGGTTAGCGACTGCATTGCTGCTTCGACGTCTTCGGCGCGCCGCAGCAGTTCTTCACCGACCGGGGTTAGCCGGTAGCCGGTCTGCTGACGTACGAACAGCGCTTCGCCGATCTGCTTTTCGAGCGCGGTGACGCGTCGTCCGAGTGTGGCTGCGCTGAGGCGCGTGGTTGCCGTCGCCGCGCTCAGGCCACCCAGCCGCGCAACGTCGAGAAACAACCTCAGATCGTCCCAGCCAATATCCATTTTGCAGAAATGAAAAACTCCTTGCGACCGTGGCTGTAGCGCGAAGCGGCCATCACGCGCAAGTATGCAGCCGTTGGAGGCGCTGGAAATTCCTGCCCTGGTGGGACAATGACAGGCACCTCGGTTGGCCAGGCAGTCAGCGCAATCCGTTCGATCGTGCATACGCTTTGCACGATTGCTTTGCGTTTTCGACCAATCCAAGAACGTGGGTATCCCGCTCGCCAAGGAGACGATCATGTTGCATGAACTTCGACACCGTTTCGCCCGCTGGCTTGCCTATCGCCAGACGCTTGCGAGCTTGAGGCGGCTTCCAGACAGCATATTGGCGGATGCGGGCCTTTGTCGCGAAGAGCTCCGCGAGCGTGCCCGCGACGCCAGCCTGCGACGCTGAGATTGGAGGCGGGCATGCAGAGAATGGAGCCGGCGGCGAGAAGCAATCAGGCGTCGTTTCCTCACTGTTGAGCTGCGGCTGAATGCGCCAATACGGTTGCCACGCTTGATGCCGCCGCAGTTTCGCTCCACATCGTGAGGGATGAAGACCGAGAAATCCGAGCGGCGTCGGACTTTGCTGTGGGCCTTGCCCGCATCGCTGGTCCTGCATGCGCTCATCACCGCATTCCTGGTCTATGGCCTGCCCGTTCCTGCCCAGCAGCCGCAGGAGGAGCAAGCGGTGAACGTCGCGCTCGTGCCGCCGCCCGAACAGCCAAAACCGAAACCCGCTCCCGCGCCGCCGCCACCGCCACCCGGAAATCCTTCGGAGCAGAAGGTTGAAAAGCAGGCACCGGAAAAGCTGCCGCCAATCGAGGTCCTGAGGCCTGTTTTTCAGTTCGGCGACAAAGACACTGGCCCCAAAAAGTCCTTGGATGGAGGCAGCGCTCAAGACAATGCGCCATCGCCGCCCAAGGATAACGAGCCACAGTCGGCTGTCGCGCCAAAGAATGCGGAGAGTAAACCCGCCTCAGCGCCAGACGCCGGAGAGCCGGCAGAGTCAGCCAAGATTAATGAGAAGCCGGAAGCGGACAAACAGGAGGCTGCGACCCCACCCGCTGTCAAAGAGGCATCCGCGGCCGCAATGCCTTTGGCTGCCCATGGGGACGACGGTGAGATCGAGCTTCCCGCGTCGGCTCAGGCGCCTCGGACCAGACCCGAAAACGTGCCGAAACGCCGCCCCGCAAAGGCTACGAAGTCAGGACGCGGAATCACCGAAGAGCCAAACTCCATCGACGTGGCCTCGGCTACACCGCGGCCATATTCGGGCCTTCCGGGCGTTCGCAAACTCTTTTCGCAAGGCGCTACCGGTGATGTGTTCGCAACGAACTCGATGGCCGACGTGCCTCGCGATCAACGGGCCGCCAGACTTTGCGCCAGCGTTCTTGAGCAAGAGTTGAACGACGCCTCTTATTCTCCCCAACTGATCCCAAGCATTCCGCTCAAGGCCGGCAATGTTCTTGACGCCCCAGACACCGCTTTCCGCACGGCAACGACATGGTACCATCTGAGCTTTCGGTGCGGTATCGACATCAATGCGACGCGGGTCACGTCGTTCGCCTTCCGTGTCGGAGCCGCCGCCTCGCCAGACGAAAGCGCCTTTCTTGATCGGGACGTTCGTCGGCGGCGCGGTCCCGGCTGAGACGGCTCCCCAGTAGTCTGCCGGGGGGCACATCGAATTTCACCGCACATATGGATCGTCTTGAATGCCTGCGTCAATCCGCCGGACGACTGGCTTTGCGCCACTCCTCATATTCGCCGCGGGCATCGTCATGCAGCGGATAGTAGCGCTGCAGCGGTGCGCCCTGCATGAGCTTCTCTCGCGAGAACTCTTCCCAATCGTGATGCTTCTGGGATTCCTCGATCACCTTTGCGGCCATTGCGACGGGAAGCACAACCGCCCCGTCGTCGTCCGCCACTATGATGTCGCCCGGGATCACCGTGACACCGCCGCAGGCGATCGGAACGTTGACGGCGTTCGGATAGATGCTGGTTTGCACATGGTAGTTGGGCGTCCAGCCGCGCAGCCATAGGGGCAGATCGAGCTTCTCGACATTGGGCCGGTCGCGCATGCAGCCGTCGATGACGATGCCCGCGCCGCCTCTGCCCTTGAAATAGGTCGACATCATATCGCCGAAGACGCCCGAGCTCATGTCACCGCGCGCGTCGACGACGACCACATCGCCTTCCTGCGCGTGATAGAGCACGTGCCGGTGCAGTTGCGTTTCCGGGTCGGCGTATTCTCCCTCGCTGAAGAGGTCCGGCCGCTGCGGCAGGAACTGCAGCGTCAGCGCCGGCCCGACGATCGACTTCCCATGGTTCTGCGCCACCGGACCGACCATGTGAGGATTGCGGAAACCCATATGGCCAAGCGTGCCGGCGACCGTCGCGGCGCCGATTTCCCTCAGGGCGTCAATGAGGTCTTTGGGCGGTCGCGTGATGTCAGGGATATGCGTCATCGTGGACTCCGGTTGAGATGGAACTACCAGTTCGTAACAGACCCGTCCCGGCGCCTGAGGTGAGGCGCTTCCCAGAAACGAAAAGCCTCCGCCTGGACCGCCGCTTCGTTGACCTCGACGCCGAGGCCCGGCAGGTCGCTGACCGGATAGTCGGGACCGTCGAGCCGTGGCTGCACGGGGAAGAAGTCGGAATTGTCGAAGCCCAGCTTCGTCTCGGGTTCCCTGGTCTCGAGCCACGCGAAGTTGGGTACCGCGGCGGCGAGATGTAGGGTCGCGGCCGTGCACACCGGACCAAGCGGATTGTGCGGCATCAGGTCGACATAGTGCGCCTCGCTCCAGCCGGCGACTTTCATCGCCTCGGTGAGCCCGCCGACATTGCAGACATCGAGACGGTTGAACTGATGGATGCCGCGCTCGATGTAGGGCAGGAACTGCCACTTGCTGGCAAATTCCTCGCCGATGGCAAAGGGAATGTCGGTCATCCTGCGCAGGGATTCGTAGGCTTCAGGTGTCTCGTCGCGGATCGGCTCCTCGAGAAAATCAAGCACGCCGCGGCCGAGCTTGTTGCAGAAGCTCGCCGCCTCTGCCACCGACAGCCGATGATGATAGTCGATGCCGAGAACGACGTCGTCGCCAAGCGCCTCGCGCGCCTTGTTCAGCATGCTCGCGGTAGCGCCGATCGACTCGCGGGGTTCGAAGATGTCCCTGCTGCTTTGCCCTGCGGGGAAGAAGCGGATCGCCTGCCACCCCCGTGCGCGCAGCTCCCGGGCTCGTTCGATGGCGAGGTCGCCCTCGGCCTCGTCTCCGGTCGAGGCGAAGGTGGGGATGCGGTCGCGCTGCTTGCCGCCCAGCAGTTCGTAGACAGGCACCCCCAGCGCCTTGCCCTTGATGTCGTGAAGGGCGATGTCGATGGCGGAGATAGCCGCCTGCAGAACGCGCCCGCCTTCGAAGTACTGGCTGCGATAGGCCTCCTGCCAGATTCGCCCGATCTGCATCGGGTCACGGCCGATGAGAAACTCGCGAAAATGCTCGACCGCGCCGGCAACGGCCTTTTCGCGCCCGCTCAAGCCGCTCTCGCCCCAGCCGAAGACGCCCTGGTCGGTCTCGATCTTGACGAGCATCTGATTACGCGTTCCAACCCATACAGGATAGGGTTTGATCGCGGTGATCTTAAGCTTTTCAGTCATCCCCAACGTTCCCAATGAACCCCCGTCTTGTCTCAGCCGGCCTTGAGGGCCAGTTCAGTTTCGCCATCGAACAGATGCAGCCGCTCCTGGTCGAACTCGAGCCAGATCTGCTCGTCAGGTGCGACGGCGATGTTGGGGGACACGCTGATGTTGACGATGGCGCCTGACAGCAACGCCTGCACGAAGGTGACGTCTCCGGTCGGCTCCACTGTATAGGCCCTGGCCGGGACGCTGCCTGGCACCGCGCTCTTGTGGAGCCTGATGGTCGAGTGACGTGCGCCGAGCACGACTTTCCTCGACGTTGCCCCCGCAACCTTCCGGGCGTTGAGCGGCGAGAGCTCAAGGCTCCAGCCCTCCGCGCCGGTCAACGCAGTGTTGCCGTTTGCTGTCGATGCCTCCAGTGGAACAAGGCTCATCGCCGGGCTGCCGATGAAGCTGGCGACGAACATGTTCACCGGATGGGCAAAGACCTGCGCCGGAGAATCGTATTGCAACAGGTAGCCGCCGTTCATCACCGCCATCTTGTCGGCCATGGTCACGGCTTCGAGCTGGTCGTGCGTGACATAGATGATGGTCGCCTTGAGATCCTGGTGGAAGCGCTTGATCTCCGAGCGCATCTGGACGCGCAGTTTGGCGTCGAGGTTGGAGAGCGGCTCGTCCATAAGGAAAACGGCAGGGTCGCGGACGAGGGCGCGCCCCAAGGCGACACGTTGCTGCTGCCCGCCTGAAAGTTCGCGCGGCTTGCGCTCGAGCAGGTGCGTCATGTCGAGCACGCGCGCCGCTTCCTTGACCTTCCTGTCGATCTCGTCCCTGGGCAGCTTGCGCATCTGCAGCGGGAACGCCAGGTTCTTGTAGACCGATTTCTGCGGGTAGAGCGCGTAGTTCTGGAACACCATCGCGATGTCCCGGTCCTTGGGGTCGAGGTCGTTGACCACGCGGTCGCCGATGACGATGTCGCCCGATGTGACCGGGATCAATCCCGCGACAAGATTGAGCGTGGTTGTCTTGCCGCAGCCCGAAGGGCCGACGAGCGCAACGAACTCGCCGTCATTGACCGTCAGCGAAACGTCGTTGACAGCTTTGAAGCCGCCATAGGTCTTGACGAGATCTCTCAGGTCCACGTGGGCCATCGGCAACTCCCTACGGCATGATGCCGAAAAGTGTGAAGCGGTTTTCGGACGACATCATGCTCTATCTCTTTGATTTAGAGGCGGATTCAGATTTGAGGTCGAACAGACCTGAAATCATCCGGCTCTAGTGTTTGACCGCGCCTTCTGTAAGGGCGCGTACGAAGTATCGTTGCAGGAGGAGGAACAGCACCACGACGGGCACGCTCATCATGAAGCTGGCCGCCATCAGGCCCGGAAAGTCCGTCGTATTCTCCGAGAAGAAACGCTGTATGCCGACCGGCAGGGTCAACTGCTCGTTCTTGGAAAGGAAGGTGTAGGCATAGATGTACTCGTTCCAGGCGCCAATGAAGGAATAGATAGCTGTGGCGATGATTCCGGGCGTCGAGAGAGGCATCACGATCAGGATGAAGGCCTGGAACCGGGTCGCCCCATCGATCCGCGCCGCCTGCTCGAGCTGCACCGGAATGTTGTCGTAAAAGCCCTTGAGCAGCCAGATCGCCAGCGGCAGGCCGAAGGTGAGATAGGTGAGAATGAGCGAGCCATGCGTGTTCACCAGCCCGATCGCGCGCATCAGGATGAAGAGCGGCACGAGAAAGATCACCGCCGGGAACATGTTGCGCAAAAGCACGGTGAAGAACAGGAAGTTTCGACCGGGGAAACGAAAGCGCGAAAAGGCGTAGGCCGCAGGAACGGCCACGATCACCGAAAGGATTGTGGTGACGGTCGACACGTAGAGGCTGTTCCAGAAAAAACGCAGGAAGTCCTGGCCGACGCTGTTTTGCGGATCGAGCAGCTTTTGGTAGCTGGCCAGGGTAGGCTCTTCCGGCCACCATTGCGGTGGGAACTGCATCGCCGCGAAGCCGGACTTGATCGAGGTGATCAGCATCCAGATCATCGGCAACGCGGTGTAAAGCAGCATGAACACGAGGAAGATGCGCCCGGCCCAACGCCATCCGTCGATGCGCATGCGGCGCCGGGCCGGACGTCGAGGGACTGTCTCGACGATCGTGCTCATGCGCTCCCCTCGTTGCGCTCGTTGCCGGCCAGCGCACGGACGTAGAAGTAGCCCAGCACCATCAGCATGAGGAACAGGAGTACCGAATAGGCCGATGCGACGCCCCATCGCTGCCGGCCGAAGGCGAGCTCATAAATGTGGGTGATCCAGATGTGCGAAGCGTTCGACGGCCCGCCACCGGTCATGATCCACGGGATGATGAAGGAATTGAAATTGGCCACTGCGAGCAGCAGGATCGTCACCGTCGAGACGTTGCGCAGATGCGGGAAGGTGACGTGCCAGAAACGCTGCCATGCATTGGCCCCGTCGACTTCCGCGGCGCGCAACAACTGGTCGGGGACCGTCTGCAAACCGGCCATCATCATGATCATGGCAAACGGAAACTCGCGCCAGATATTGACGACAATCAAGGAGGGCAGCACCGTGCTGACGTTGTCGATGAAGTTCGGCGGCCGGTCAGCCAATCCGAGGCCGACCAGCACCGCGCCGATGATGCCGAAGTCCGAATGGTAAATCCACTTCCAGATATAGGAGGCGGCAACCGCGCTGATGACCCAGGGAATGATCAGGATAGCGCGCAGGACACCCCGGCCGATAAACTCGCGGTGGAGGGCCAGCGCGGCGGCAAATCCCAAGGCAAAGGCAACGAAGGTAGATGCGATCGTCCAGATCAGGGTGTTCAAGGTGACTTTCCAGAACACCTGACTGGTGAGGATGGCCGTGTAGTTGTCCAATCCGATGAAGGTCTTGTCGCGGAGCTGCAGGCCAGGCGGCGTCTTAAAGAACGACAGCTCGACCGTGTAGTAGATCGGATAGGCGATGACGATGAGCATCACGGCGATCGCTGGAAGCACGTATGCGTAGTCGGCGCGATGCTCCCAGATATTCCGCAGCATGCCGGAGCTACCGGGTTGCAATCTTCGGCGAGCCTCGGCCTTGCCGGTCACGATCGTCACGATGGCGTGCCCTTGTTGTTAGGAGCAAACCGGCTGCACGCACTGTCGGCACAGCCGGTCGGATCGCAGGTCAGGCCCGGACTAGAGTCCGTCCATCAGGTTCTTCACCTTCTCGGCCGCGTCGTCCGCTGCCTGGTCGACGGTCATCGCTCCGGTCAGGGCGTTCTGCAGCATGTCCGGGACGATGATATTCATGATCTCGGGGGATTGCGGCAGCGCCGGGAACGGAATGCCGTATGGCAACATCGAGGTCGTGACATCGAGGAACTTGATGTTGTCCAGACGTTCCTTCATCCATTTGGTCTTGAAGCCGTTGAGGTTGCCCGGGTTCGAGCCGGCATACGCCATCTTCAACGACCATTCAGGGCTCGTCCACATACAGATGATGGCCTTTGCAGCCGGCTCGTCCACCTTGCCGCCCTCGACATATTCGGGCTTCAGGATGTGAATGTTCGAGCCGCCAAACACGACGGCGCGCTTGCCGTCGGGGCCGGTCGGAATCAGGCCATAGCGCATGTTGTCGATGACGGTCTGCGCCTTGTCCTTGTCGGCGCCCGTTGCCTTCTTCTGCAGGTCGAGCATGACGTTATAGTCGGACGGGTGCGAGACCATCATGCCGAGTTGGCCGGCGACGAACAGGGGCTGGTTATCGGCCTGCTGGTTGGTGAGGGCCGAGACCGGAACCGACTTGTCGCGAACATACATGTCGTAGGAGGCTTGCAACGCCGCCTTGCTCTGCGGGCTATTGAGCTCGACCTCCTTATAGGTCGGGTTCGCGGAGGCTTCGTCGAAGACACCGCCGCCATAGGCCCATAGTTGCGGCATGAAGCGGTACGGCGTGTTGCCGGCGTTCTTGCGCGCCACGAGGCCGTAGCCGGCTATGCCGAGCTTGTCATGGATCTGCTTGGAATATTTGACGACGTCGTCCCAGGTCGCCGGAGCCTTGTCCGGATCGAGGCCCGCACGCTTGAAGATGTCGGCGTTCCAGATGAACGCCATCGTCTCATTGTTGGTGGGAATGCCGTAGGTCACGCCATCCCAGGTTACCGCCTTCATGGCGCCGGGCCAGAAATCCTCTGTGGGATAGCCCACATCTTCCGGCTTGAGCGGCTGCAGATAACCCTTCGAGGCGAACTCGGTTCCGCCCAGGATTTGCAGGCGGACCGCCATCGGCGCGGCATTGCCCAGCAGCGCCGTGCGGAACTTGTCGAGAAGGTCGTTGTAGGTGAGGGCCTGATCCTCGAGCTGGATGTTCGGATAGGTCTTGCGGAAGGTCTCGAAGAAATCCTTGTAGTACTGACGCAGCAGGTCGGGGTCGCCCTCGAACACGCCCTGATACCAGAACGTCAGTCGCCCTTTGTAGTCGAGCGGGGTGACCTTGCCGCAATCGGCGGCCGTGTCGAAATCCTGTGTGCCGGCGATGGAGCGCACATACTCCGGCGACCACTTGCTCAAATCGACCGGCGGCGCACCCAGCGCCGATCCCGACATGAGCGACGCCATCAAAGCAGTGGCGACAGTGCCGCGCAGGACGGCACCGCCGAGTGTAATCCTCGTCATAGTATCCTCCCAGATTCTCCCATGCCGCTGTGCGCCAAGGGGCTCGTCCGACCGTGCGGGATGCGTCCTTCTGCTCAATGTATCCCTTCGATCATCTGGTACGTTTTCAGATCGTGGATTGCCTGTCAACGCACCCGATCGTACATTGTTTGCAAAACGCGTGTATGATATCGAGCATGCGATGTACTAATCGGGGGAGCCGGCTTTGGCCGAAACAAGTGATTTCAAAGCAGAGCCACCCGTGGGGATTGATCCCATCGGGGCGTCCAGCGAGGGCGCCTCGCTTTATGAGCTGATCCGGGAAGACATCATCGAGGGACGGCTCGCCGCCAACGAACGGCTTGTGGTCACCGATCTCGCCCGGCGTCACGGCACCTCGACCAACCCCGTACGCGAGGCGCTGCAGCTGTTGCGAGGGGAGGGCTTCGTCACCTTTGTCGCCAACCGTGGCGCGCGCGTCCGGCCCATAGACCAGGATTTTGTCCGGGATATCTACGAGATCGGAGTCCTGATCGAGCCGGCCCTGACGCGATGGTTCGTGAACATGGCGACCGGCGAGGACATCGCCGAACTCGAACGCATCCAGGCTCTGATCGAAGAGAACAACTTCACCGACACATTGCGGCACAGTGAACTGGATACCGCCTTCCACACCGTAATGTACCAGCGCCACTACAACCGCCATGCCGCCGAGCTTTGGTGGAAGCATCGCGAAGTGCTGCGAGCCGTGAGCCGGCGTTTCAATTTCACGCTCGCGCGGCGGGCCGCCATCATGCGTGAACACCGCGAGCTCATCGCGCATATCAAAGCCGGAAATGCCGACGAGGCGGCCGAGCTCATTGCCCGCCATGTCGAGGGTTCCGGCCGGCACGTTCTCGAACAGATGCGTGCGCGCAACGCCGCTCGGGCCGGATAGAATTTCCAGCCCAGAAAATCATTGGTCCGGCCATCAGACAGAGGTAGTTGAGAGATGAAAATCACGAGCGTTCGGCCGTGGCTGATCAAGTCCGATGCTTCCTATTGGGGAGAGTTCCTGTTCGTCGAGGTGACGACCGACGAAGGGGTGAGCGGCTGGGGGGAAATCACCACCACCACAAGGCTCGCCAACCGCGCGCTGTGCACGATCCTGCGGCAGATCGGTGTTGCCGTCACAGGCGAGGATCCGGCGCGCATCGAGCATCTCTGGCACAAGATTTTCCGCAGCTTCACCTATATGGGCAGCCGCGGCGCCGCAGTCGAATGCGTGAGCGCTATCGACATAGCGCTCTGGGACATTCGCGGCAAAGTTCTAGGCAAGCCGATCTACGAGCTGCTGGGCGGTCCGGTACGCGATGAAATCGCGCTCTATACCCACCCCAACCAGGCCAAGTTTACCAGCAAGGAGGCGGTGGTCCGCGAAATTCGAGACATCGTCGAATCCGGACACACCGGGCTGAAGTTCGATCCTTTCCCCCACCAGGGCCGCATCGCCGATGGCTTGGCGCGCGAACAGCGGGACGGCTACCTCGATGGCAGCATGACCCGCAAGGACGAGCGCGAGGCTGCCGAACTAACGGCTTTGATCCGTGAAACGGCGGGGCCCGATGTCGACATTCTCATCGACGCGCATGGCCGCTTCGACGTCCCCACCGCCATTCGCCTCTGCCGAAGCCTCGAGGAAGCCGGCCAGATCGACTGGTTCGAGGAGCCATGCCCGCCAGAAAGCCTCAATGCTCTCAAGCAAGTGCGTGAGAAGGTCAGTGCCGCCATCTCGTGGGGCGAGCGCGGCCACACCAAATGGGATTTCGTGCCGGTGCTCGAGAACAGGCTTGCGGACTACATCATGCCGGACGTTACCTGGACCGGAGGCATTACCGAACTGAAGAAGATTTCCGCCCTGTGCGAAGCCTACTACATCCCGGTCTCGCCCCATGACGCCGCGGGACCGATCAATGTGGTTGCGGGAGCGCAGGTGATGATGACGGTTCCCAACTTCTACAAGCTCGAAACGTCGGAGTGGAATCTCGATAAATACAACCACCTCATCGACGAGCCACTCGATGTTTCGAACGGCAGCCTCAAGCTGGCGTCGAAGCCGGGTCTCGGTGTCGAGATGAACCGAGACTACCTGCAGGCCCACGAGATAGAGCTTGGCTAGCAACGCTTATGCAGGCCGGGGGTGCGGGGCGCCACCAATCAGAACGAGGATAAGCCATGGCAAAGACGGGTAGCGCCGGCGAGGCGCTCAATCGGGTAAATACGAACTCCAGGCCGAGCGACCTGCGCATCACCGACCTGCGCGTTGCCGAGATCGTCGGCGCGCCGTTCACCTCCGCGCTGGTCAAGATCTACACCAACCAGGGCATTGTCGGCCTGGGCGAAGTGCGCGACGGCGCCAGCGCGACCTATGCGCTGATGCTGAAGAGCCGGTTGCTGGGCGAGAACCCTTGCGACGTCGACCGGCTGTTCCGCCGCATCAAGCAATTTGGCGGCCATGGGCGGCAAGGTGGCGGTGTCTCGGCAATCGAGATCGCGCTTTGGGACCTCGCCGGCAAGGCGTATGGCGTGCCGATCTACCAGATGCTGGGAGGACGGTT
The DNA here is from genome assembly GCF_030323245.1 of Mesorhizobium sp. C372A. Lineage (NCBI taxonomy): Bacteria > Pseudomonadati > Pseudomonadota > Alphaproteobacteria > Hyphomicrobiales > Phyllobacteriaceae > Mesorhizobium > Mesorhizobium sp. C372A. The sequence goes on from NZ_CP100475.1 coordinate 3,437,689, forward strand.
TCGCGACAAGGTGCGTGTCTATTGCGACACCGACGCGGACAAGCCCAGCGGCACCGAGACCGGAAAGCGGCTCAAGGCGCGGATGGATCTCGGTTTCACCTTCCTCAAGATGGATCTCGGTCTGGCGCAGATTTCGCACATATCGGGCGCAGTGGTGGCGCCGGCCGGCGTGCTCGACGGTTTCCGCAGCCATGCCGCGCGCGGTCCGGCACGCACGCTGGACGAGCGCCGGGCGCGTAATGCCGCCTATGATGCGCAGAACGTGCCGCATCCCTTCACCAGCCTCCATTTCACCGAAAAGGGCCTCGACCTGCTCGATCAATATATTCACGAGGTCCGCGAGGTGATCGGCTACGAGGTCCCGCTCGCCATCGACCATGTCGGCCACATCTCGCTGCAGGACGGCATCCGTCTGGCCCGGCGGATCGAGAAGTATGCACCGGCCTGGCTCGAGGACGTGATCCCCTGGCAGTACACCGAGCAGTATCGGCAGTTGCAGCAGGCGACCTCGGTGCCGATCTGCACGGGTGAGGACATCTACCTCAAGGAAGGCTTCGAGCCGCTGCTCAACGCCGGCATCTCGGTCATCCATCCGGATCTGCTGACCACCGGCGGCATTCTCGAGACCAAGAAGATCGGCGACGCGGCGCAGGAGCATGGCGTCGCCATGGCCATTCACATGGCGGAAAGCCCGATCGCGGCAATGGCCGCCGCGCATGTCGCGGTGGCGACGGAAAACTTCATGGCGCTCGAATATCACAGCGTCGAAGTCGACTGGTGGGACGATATCGTCACCGGCCTGCCCAAGCCGCTGGTCAAGGACGGCTTCATCACCGTGCCCGACAAGCCTGGTCTGGGCATCGACGACATCGTCGACGAAGTGATCAGCCAGCACCTGCAGCCCGGCGTCACCGGCATCTGGCAACCGACCGATCACTGGGACGACGAATACTCCTGGGACCGCACCTGGAGCTGACTCTACACTTCTCTCCTCGGAGGGAGAGGTGAACAGAAGGATGGACCATGATCTACGAACTTCGCATTTACGACTGCGTGCCGGGCCGGCTGCCGGCGCTGCTCAAGCGTTTCAACGACCATACCTTGGCGCTGTGGGATAGACACGGCATCCGCCAGGCCGGGTTCTTCACCACGGTGGTCGGCGAAAACAGCAATCGACTGATCTATTTCGTCGCCTGGGAATCCCTTGCCGAGCGCGAAGTGAGATGGAAGGCCTTCACCACCGATCCGGCATGGCTCAAGGCCCGCGACGAGTCCGAGCGCGATGGCCCGATCCTAGCCAATATTTCCAGCCAGTTTCTCGCGCCAACCGCCTTCTCGTCGGTGAAATAGAGGACATCATGAAGATCACCGATCTCAGGTGCGCCGTCATCGGCAGGCACCCCATCGTGCGCATCGTCACCGACGAAGGCCTCCATGGCCTCGGCGAGGTCGAGTACACCAAGCCTTATCTGAAACCCTGGGTGCTGCATTTCCGCGACGCGCTGATCGGCGAGGACCCGACCGATGTCGAACGCGTGATGTTGAAAATCCGCCAGCGCGGCTCGTTCAAGCCCTACGGCGCCGCCGTCAGCGCTATCGAGCATGCTCTGTGGGACATCGCCGGCAAGGCGGCAGGCGTTCCGGTCTACAAGCTGCTCGGCGGCAAGGTGCGCGACAAGGTGCGGGTCTATAACGGTTCCATCCGCAAGAAGCGCACCGGCGACAGGCCGGAGGATTACGCGGCCGACGTCAAATGGATGATGGAGCGGCCGGAAGGTTTCTTCATGGTCAAGCAAGGCATCAGCTTTCATTCCAACATGAAGACCAGCGTCCCCGACTTCCACTACGGCGTGCGTCAGCCGCCGACCTATCACGGCGCGATGGACCAGGGGCAGATCAGCGAGCGCGGCATGGCGCATATGATCGAATGCGTCATCGCCATGAAGGATGTGCTCGGCGACACGGTCTCGCTGGCGTTGGATTGCGGCCCCGGGTGGTTCCTGCCGGACGCCATCCGCTTCGCTCAGGCGGTGGAAAAATACAATCTGATGTGGCTGGAGGACATGCTGACCGGCGACTACGTGCCATGGGTCAATCCGCAGGCCTACCGCGAACTCACGACATCGACGTCCACCCCCATCCACACCGGCGAGCAGATCTACCTGCGCCATAACTTCAAGGAACTGATCGAGACGCAGGCGGTTCGCGTCATCGGTCCGGATCCCGCCGACATCGGCGGCATCGCCGAGCTCAAATGGGTGGCCGAGCACGCATACATGCACTCGATCATGATGGCGCCGCACGGCACGGCGAACGGTCTGCTGGGCCTCGGTGCGCTGATCAATGTCTGCGCCACGCTGCCGGCCAACTACATCGCCTTCGAATATCCCAGCGCCTCCGACCCGTGGTGGGAGGACATCGTCATCGGCCTGCCCAAGGGGCAGATCGTCAGGGAAAGTATGGTGGACCTGCTCGAAGCTCCGGGACTCGGCCTCGACATCGACGCCAAGGCAGCGAAGAAATACCTGGCGGAAGAGGACGCCGGTTTCTTCGACCGATAACGATCCGACGCGACCTGAGCGTCAAGGGCTATCGAACGGCTCGCACACATGGGTGAGCGTCCACGCCGTGCCGCCTATTTCGTTTCGGGCAGCATCTCGTCCATCAACTGCTTGACGGCCTTGGCGGATCTTTTCATCCCGGCTTCGTCCATGGCCCAACCGGCGAAGCGTTCCAGCAAGGTGGCGAACCTTACTAGGTCCTGCTCATCCCACTGTGCCAGCGATCCGGCGAAAATCCGCCATTTGGTCTGGCGCACCGCCGCCACGAGGCGCTCACCCTTGGCGGTGAGTTTGAGGCAGATGCGGCGGGCATCGCGTTGCGATGCGACACGGCAGGCATAGCCGCGTTCGACGAGGTCGGCCGCGATGCGGCTGGCGCGCGACGGATCGATCTCGAGGCGCTCGGCGATGACGCCAACCGTCACCTCATCCTGCTGGGTAGCGCTGAAAAACGGATTGTTCGCGATGGCGCTGATCGCATCGAGATGGCTCACTTCCAGCGAAGGGTCTACGCGCGCCAGGATCATGCGGCCGACGTCGCGGCGCTTGATCGAGCGGCGCACCTTGCTCATTACCGCATCGATGGCGGCCACGGCCTCGGCCGCCGGTTCGGACAGGCCGCTGCCGCGCGCCAGATCGGCGAGATCCCGGTCGCCGCTTGTCTGGAACAGGGCTGGAAATCGGTCCGGACTGCCGGATGCGTTGCTGCTCATCCATAGCGCGTTAGCAAGAATATATGCTGATGTCAATTATATGCTACGCGCACATATCTGATTGACACCTCTTGGTTGTGGGGACATAAATCGCGCCCCAAGCTACGGAGACACCGATGACTGTCGAGCAGACGCTGCCGGACACAGCGCCCGTGGAGGCCCAAGTCAGGCCCGACCTTACGACCTTGATCGTCTATTTCGGCGCGCTGATCGCCATGTTCATGGCAACCATCGACATGCAGATCGTCGTCACCGCCTTGCCCACCATTGCCGGCGAACTCGGCAATCTGCATTTGTTCGGCTGGGTCGGTGCCGCCTACCTGCTCTCGACCGCCGCGGTCTCGCCATTCTACGGCAAGCTTGGCGACATGTATGGCCGCAAGAATGTCGTGCTGACGGCGATCGGCCTGTTCCTGCTGGGCTCGCTGGTCTGCGGCATGGCATGGTCGATGGAGAGCTTGATCGCCGCGCGCGTGCTGCAGGGTATCGGCGGGGGTGGGTTGATGGTTTCGGCCTTCGCCATGATCGGCGAACTGTTTTCGCCGCGCGACCGCGCCAAATATCAGGGCTACAGTTCGGCGGTGTTCGCGCTGTCGTCGGTGCTCGGCCCGCTGGCCGGCGGCTACATCACCAGCGTGTTCGGCTGGCGTTGGGTGTTCCTGGTCAATTTGCCGATAGGGATCATCGTGCTGGCGGTGCTGGCCTTCGCCATGCGCAGCCGGTTCAACGAAAAGCGGCACCGCATCGACTATCTCGGCGGCGTGCTGCTCGCCACCGGCACGACGGCGATCGTTTATTGGGGCTACCACGTGCTCGACCCCAGCGGACCGGACCTCATCACCTTCGCGCTGCCGCTGCTGGCACTAGTCGCCATCACCTTGTTCGTCATGGTCGAGCGCCGGGCCGAAGAGCCGATCGTACCTCTGCGGCTGTTCGGCAATTCGACGGTCAGCATCGTCTCGGGCGTGTCGCTGGTCGCCGGAACGGTGACGCTGGGCATGTTCTTCTATTTCGCCCTCTACATGCAGACGCTGACGGGTCTCAGCCCGGCCGAAGTCGGCTTCCTGTTCCTGCCGGCGTCACTGACATCGATGGTCATCTCGATCGTCGCCGGGCGGGTAATTGCCGCAACCGGACGCTACAAATGGATGCCGGTTGTGGCGATGGGCATTGGCGGGCTCCTGATGCTGGGCTTCGTCCTCACCAGCCAGCACACGCCGATCTGGGTGCTGGCGACGATGATGGCTGTGTTCGGGATCAGCATGGGTCTTCAGTTCCAGGTGCTGATTGTGGCGATCCAGGCGGCGGCACCCCTGCAGGATATCGGCGCGGTGACATCGCTGATCACCCAGGCGCGGACGCTCGGAGCATCGCTCGGACTGGCGCTGAACGGCGCGGTGATGATCTGGGCGCTGAACCGGCAGACAGCCGAGCTTCCCACTGAGGCCGCCGTATTGTTGCCACAGGGCCTGAATGGATTGACCCCGCACCTCGCATCGAGCCTGCCGGACGCGATCCGTGAGGTGGTGCTCGACCACTACTCCAGTGGCTTCAACGTGATGTTCATCTGGGTGGCGGCGCTCTATTTCGTCGCCATGGGGCTGACGCTGCTGCTCGAGGACAAAGAGATCCCGAAGCGGGCCTGAGCCAGAGTATGTCATGCGCTGGGTTTAGGCATTTGGCGATGATCTGAAATCACCGAGGAGGACAGCCATGATCATCGACACTCATCTGCACCTGATCGACCTGTCGGCGCTGCGCTATCCCTGGCTCAGCCGCGAGCCGGCGCTCAACCGCGATTTCCCGCACGCAGAATATGCGATCCAGGCCCGCCGGGCCGGCATCGAGGCCGCGCTGCATATGGAGGTCGACGTCGATGAAGCCGACATCCAGGCCGAGACCAGCCATGTGAAGGCGCAGTCGCTGGAGAAGGGCAGTCTGTTGCGCGGGGCGATCGCCTCCTGCCGCCCGGAGGAGGCCGGTTTCGCCGCCTATCTCGAGCGCCAGCAGGCCGATCCCTTCGTCAAGGGGTTCCGTCGCGTGCTGCATGTCATGCCGGACGAGCTTTCGGACAGCGCGCTGTTTCGCGAAAACATCAAGCGGCTTGCCGGCACCGGCCTGACCTTCGACCTCGTCGTCCTGCCGCATCAGATTCCAAGGGCGGTTGCGCTCGCCGATCTGGCGCCGGATGTGCAGTTCGTGCTCGACCATTGCGGCGTGCCCGACATCAAGGCCAGTGCGGAACATCCGTGGCGCGAGCATATGACCGAGATCGCGCGGCGTCCCAATGTTATCGGCAAGATCTCCGGTGTCGTCGCCTATGCCGATGCCGGCTCATGGACCGTCGAGACCTTGCGCCCCTATGTCGAGCACACGATCGGCATTTTCGGCTGGGACCGCGTCGTGTGGGGCAGCGACTGGCCGGTGTGCACGCTTGGCGGTGGCCTTGCGACCTGGGTGGCGGCGACGCATGCGTTGATTGCGGGAGCCAGCCCTGAGGAGAGGACGAAATTGCTGTCGGGCAATGCCAAGCGGATGTGGAAGCTGTAGCGCGGTCGGACACCGATTGCCTGCAAGCGCGCAGAACGCCATCATAGCGCTACTTCACGCCAATACCTGCCGTCAGGCCGCCATCGATCCTGTAGTCCGCGCCGGTGCAGAAGCCGGCCTTCGACGAGCAAAGGAAGGCGATGAGTTCCGCCACTTCCTCCGGTTCGCCGATGCGGCCGAGCGGATGCGCCGCGCCGAAGCGCTTGTAGGCCTCTTCGACATCGGCATCGCTGCCGCCGTCACCGCGCGCAGCCTTCTCCAGGATCGGCGTGCGGATCGAGCCCGGGCTGACCGAATTGACGCGGATGCCTGATGCCGCGTAGTCGAGCGCCAGCGAGCGCGTCAGCGTGTGGATGGCGCCCTTGGTCGTGGCATAGGCGGCGACGTTCTGCTGGCAGGCAAAGCCCTGCACCGAGGCGACGTTGACGATGGCGCCGCCTCCGCGCTTGATCATTTCCGGAATGCCGAAATGCGCGGTCAGGTAGATCGAGCCGACATTGACCGTCATCGTTCGGTTCCAGGTTTCCCAGTCGGTGGTCGTCGCCGTGCCATAGGGATGGACGGCGGCCGAGTTGACGATGACATCCAGGCCGCCGAACTTCGCGACGCCAGCCGCGACCGCGTCGCGCACCTGATCGGAGACGGACACATCGGTGTCGATGACCAGCACCGCGGCACCAGCACTTTCCAGTTGCGCTTTCATCGCCGCGTTGGCGGCGCGGTCGATGCCGCAGGCGATGATTGCGGCGCCACCGGCCGCAAGGCGTGTGGCGGTTGCCAGGCCGATTCCGGTCGTCCCGGTCACCAGGGCGACCTTGCCGTCGAAATCCGTCATTTCTAAAAACTCCTCCATTTTCTATCGACTCCCATCGGGGTCCAACAATAAGTTGCCAACCTGTCGCAGAAGGAAAGCCGAAATGGAACAATGCTGGCGCTGGTATGGGCCCGATGATCCGGTGACGCTCGATCATGTCAAGCAGGCGGGCGCCACCGGCGTGGTCTCGGCGCTCCACCATATCTATGACGGCCGGGCGTGGCCTGAGGCCGAAGTGCTGGAGCGCAAGCGCATTATCCAGGAAGCAGGACTGACCTGGTCGGTCGTCGAGAGCATTCCGGTCCACAATTCCTTCAAGATCGGCGCGCAGGAACGCGAGCGCTATGCCGGCTATTACCGCGATTCGATCCGCGCGCTGGCCAGGGCCGGCATCGCCACGATCTGCTACAATTTCATGCCGGTGGTGGACTGGACCCGCACCGATCTAGCCTACCGTCTGCCGACGACAGGCTACGCCCTGCGTTTTGATGCCGTTGATTTCGCCGCCTACGATCTGTTCGTGCTGAAGCGCAAGAACGGTGCTGACAGCTATACGCCGGCGCGTATTGCGCAAGCGGAAGCGCGGCTGAAGGAATTGTCGCCAGAGAAGATGGACCAGATCGAGCGCAATCTGATCGCCGGCCTGCCGGCTACAGAGCGCAAGTATGACCGCGACAGTTTTCGCGAGGCGCTTGCGGACTATGACGGAATCGGGCCGAAGGAGTTGCGCGGCAACCTCGCGTGGTTCCTGCGCGAGATCATTCCGGTGGCGGAAGAGGAGGGGGTGCGCATGTGTATCCACCCCGACGATCCGCCGTTTTCGCTCTACGGCCTGCCGCGCGTCGTTTCGACCGCCGAGGATGCGCGTTTCATTCTCAATGCCGTCGACAGCCAGGCCAATGGGCTGACGTTCTGCACCGGGTCCTACGGCACGCGCGCCGACAACGACATCGTCGCCATGGTCAAGGAATTCGGCGACCGCATCCACTTCGCCCATCTGCGCAACATCACCATCGAGGATGACGGCTCGTTCTACGAGGCCGAGCATCTCGAAGGCGGCACCGACATGGCGCATGTCATCCTGGCGCTGATGCAGGAGGAGGCGCGCCGCCGCAAGGAGGGCCGCGCCGACTGGCAAATCCCGATGCGGCCGGACCATGGCCACCTGCTCGCCGACGATATCGGCAAGACAAGGATCAATCCCGGCTACTCGCTGATCGGCCGCCTGAAGGGTTTGGCCGAATTGCGCGGCATCATGCGGGCCGTGGAAACGTTTGGGCTGGCTTGAAGGGGCAACGAACTGCGTTCAATGCCGACGCCGGCTCAGCGTGCGTCGCTGTAGATAATGCGGCCGGCGCGGAATGTCGTCCGATGACAATCAGATACCACGCTCGATCACGATCGCCCGGTCGCGGTGAGGCTCGTGATACAGCCGGTTGCCCTCATGGATTTGCACGGCCCTTAGTACGGCGCGCGGCTCGCTGACGGACGAGGAACCTAGCCGTTCGCCCCACGACCTGGCGGCGTGCTATTGTGTAGTGAAGTTCCGTTGCCCCGAGGTGAGCTAGAGGGGTACTCGGAAATCAAGTATGAATCATGAATAATGCAGTATTGATTTACGTTCGTGCAAGCAAAGGAACTGTAGTGATGGATGGGCACGACGGTCGTCGGAATGCGTTAAAGAAACTATACGTTTTCTCGATGCTTTTCGTTTTATTCACTTCAACATTGGTTATTTACGGAATTGGCGGATGGGTGGTTGCGTTTGGCAGCAGTGACTTCCGAGAAAGCCATGGTAGGAGGGTATTTTTTTGGTTTTTTGTTAGCATGCTGCATGTTTTATGGATATATAAAGTATGACGAACATGAAACAAAAATCAGAATAAAACGGGATGAGCGCAAAGCTCTTGTGGTGAGATTTAAGCAGATTGTTTTAATTATATTTGTGTCCTTGTTTGTCCTTTTAATTGCCTAGAGATAATCTCACTATCGGAATGCGAACAATCACGGCGAAAGCCATGCACTTGAACACGGGACCACACAAGACACCTCCGATTGCCAGGTTGACAGAAAGCTGACAATGTATCATATCCGAAAAGCTGAGTATGTATCATATTATTCAGCGCTAGGAGAAAGACCGGCAAAGCCGGCGTCCCAGGGAGGCAATTTTGGGAGAGGCTATCAGCCAGTGGAGCAATTGGTCGGGCTATGTCACGGCCACGCCGCAGGCTTTTGCCGAACCGCAGAGTCTCGATGAGCTGAGTGGTGCCATTCGCAACGCGCCGGGACCAGTTCGATTCGCTGGCACGGGCCATTCCTTCACGCCGCTGGTCAAGAATGACGGCACCATCCTGTCGCTCGACCGCTTCGAGGGCCTGAGGTCGCACGATCCCGAAAAACTGACGGCGCGGGTCGGCGCCGGCACCAAGATCGGCGCGCTGGCAAAGCTGTTGCACGGCGTCGGCCAGGCGCTGCCGAACATGGGCGACATCGACAAGCAGGCGTTCGGCGGGGCGCTGGGCACCGCCACCCACGGCTCGGGCATCACGCTCGGCGCTTACCATACCCAGCTCGAGGCGATGCAGATCGTCGACGGGCGTGGCGCCGTGAAAGAGTTCGACCGTGCCAAGAGCCCCGACATGATCGAAGCCATGGGCGCTTCGCTCGGCGCTTTCGGCGCCGTCACCGAAGTGACGATCCGCAACGTGGCGAGTTACCGGATGCGGCACCGCCGCTGGACGGCGCCGATTGCCGATGTGCTTGCGCAATTCGAAAGCACCATGACGGCGCATCGTTCGGCCGAGTTCTACTATGTGCCGTTTTCCGGCCAGGCGCTGCTAATTGCCAGCGACATCACCGAGGCGCCGGCGACGGTGCGTCCGCCGACGGAAGACGACGATGCGGTGACGACGCTGAGAAAACTGCGCGACTATCTCAGCTGGCTCCCTTGGCTGCGCCGCCGTCTCATCGGCTCGGCCTTCGCCAAGGTGCCGGCCGAGGATTATGTCGAGGAGTGGCTGAAGGTCTTCACCTCCGAGCGCAACGTCAAGTTCAACGAGATGGAATACCACCTGCCGTTCGAGGAAGGGGCGCCCGCACTCAGCGAAATCATTGCGCTGCTCGAGACGCGGTTTCCAGAGGTCTATTTTCCGATGGAGGTGCGCGTCGTCGCGCCCGACAATGTCTGGCTCAGCCCCTTCTACAAGCGCCCAACCTGTTCCATCGCCATCCATCACGGCGTCGAGCGCGATCCGATGGCGTTCTTCAACGCCGCCGAGCCGATCTTCAGGAAGCGCGGCGGCCGCCCGCATTGGGGCAAGATGCACAGCCTGACATCAAGGGAATTGAGCGCGCTCTATCCGCGCTGGAACGATGCGATGGCGGTCCGCCGCGAGATGGACCCGGACAACCGCTTCGTGTCGCCCTATATTGCCAAGCTGCTCGGCGTCGCGGCATGAGCCTGACCGACACCTATTTCGCGGAAATGTCGGGCGCGCTCAGGGCAGCCGGGATCTTTCAGCCTTGCCTGGTGCTCGATCTCGACCGGCTCGATCACAACATCGCTGCGATCAAGGCGAAGTTCGCCACGGGCCTCGATCTGCGCCTCGTCGACAAGTCGCTGCCATGCCTGCCGCTGATCGACTATATCCGCGCGGCGTTTGCGACCGACAGGCTGATGACCTTTCATCTGCCGATCAGCGCCGAGATGCTGAAAGTGTTTCCCCAAGTCGATCTCCTGTTGGGCAAGCCGATGCCGGTTGCCGGCGCCAGGCACGCGCTGACGAAGGGCGATCTCGCCGGGCTCGGCGAAGCTACGTCGCGCATCGTCTGGCTGATCGATACCGAGGAGCGGCTGGCCGCCTATGGCTCGCTTGCCGCCGAGCTCGACCGCGAGCTGCGCGTCTGCTTCGAGGTCGATGTCGGCCTTCATCGCGGCGGTATCAGCGATCCCGACTCACTGGCCCGGGCAGTTTCCGCGTTGGCGAATTACCCGCGGCTGAAATGCGAAGGCGTCATGGCCTACGAGGCGCATATCGGCCATATCCCCAAACTGCTGGGAGGACCGGCCAAGGCGCGCGTCAAGGCGATCAGCCTGTTTCGCCAGTATGTCGCTTGCCTTGCCGCCGACCAGCGCAAGATCCTCAATCTTGGCGGCAGCAGCACCGCATTGCTCTATGACAGCTGGGTCGGCGCCAATGAATTGTCCATCGGATCGGCTTTTATGCTGCCGACCGATTTCGATGTGCCGAGCCTCAGCCAATTGCGGCCTGCCGCATTCATCGCGACGCCGATCCTGAAAGTGGTCGATGTCCAGGCGCCGGGCCTCGACCAGCGCTCCTGGCTGCTGCAGAAGCTCGGGCTGTTGCCGCGGCGCGGCTGTTTTCTCTATGGCGGAAAATGGATGGCGAAGCCCGTCCATCCCGTGGGGATGAAGACCGACAAGACGTTCGGCTTTTCGACCAATCAGCAATTCATGGCGCTGCCCGACAACGTCAATGTCGGGCCTGACGACTACGCCTTCCTGCGTCCGACGCAGAGCGAATTCGTGCTACAGCAGTTCGGTTCGATCCAGGTCAATTCCGGCGGGAAATTCGTCGAGCAATGGGCCGCACTGCCGTTTTCGTAGAGCAATTCCAGGAAAAGTGTGAAGCGGTTTTCCCACAGGAATTGCGTCAAACAAAGAGATCGAAGTGGAGGAGGATAGGATGGTTGCCAAGGCAGTCAAAACCCAGCCCGTGCAGCCTGAATGGGCAGCCGAACTCGACCTCGCGCTCACCGATCTCGACGCCAGGAAGGACGACTGGGCGCAGACCTCGAATGGCGAGCGGATCGCCTTGCTGCGGCAGGTCAAGGATCACATCCGCGAGGTCGCCGAGGCGTGGGTCAAAACCGCGACGCGCAAGAAGGGCATCCCGACCGGCTCGCCGCTGGAAGGTGAGGAATGGCTGGCTGGCCCGGCGGCGCTGATGGATGGCTGCAACCAGTTCATCCACACGCTCAGCCTGATGGAGGGCAAGAAGTTCCTCGACAGACTGCCGGTCCGCACCTTGCCTAGCGGACAGGTGGCGGTGACGGTGGTTCCGAATTCGCTTTGGGACAAGGTGCTGTTCACCGGGCTGAAGGCAGAGATCTGGATGCAGCCCGGCGTGACCAAGGCGAACCTCGCCGCAAACACCGCATCGGCCTATGACGCGCCGCGCACCAGCCGCAAGGGCAAGATCGGGCTCGTGCTCGGCGCCGGCAACGTCGCCTCGATCGCGCCGCTCGACTGCCTGCACAAGCTGCTCGTCGAACATCAGGTCGTCCTGCTCAAGATGAACCCGGTCAATGATTACCTCGTTGATTTCCTGCGGCCGGCGCTGCGGCCGCTGATCGAATTCGGTGCGCTGCGCATCGTGCGCGGCAGCGCCGATGTCGGTGCGTATCTGTGCAACCACGATCTCGTCGACGACATCCACATCACCGGTGCCGCGGCCTCGCATGACGCGATCGTCTGGGGGCCTGGCGAGGAGGGCCGCAAGAACAAGGCGGCGGGCAAGCCGCGCAACAGCCGGCGTATCACCTCTGAGCTTGGCGGCGTGGCGCCGACCATCGTGGTGCCCGGCCCATGGTCGAATGCCGACATCGCCTACCATGCCGAACTGATCGCCACACAGAAGCTCAACAATTCCGGTTTCAACTGTATCGCCTGCCAAATGCTCGTGTTGCCCGAAGGCTGGGACAAATCCGACGCGCTTCTGGCGGCCCTCGAAAAGGTGATGCAGAAAGCCCCGTCGCGCCCGGCCTATTATCCCGGCGCGACCGAGCGCCTCGCCGCCTTCGAGGCGCATGCCGACAGCGTACAGAAATTCGAGCGGCCCGGCGGGCCGGCCTGCGTGGTGGTGCCGTTCCGGCCGGGCACGGATACCTATCTCGAAAATGCCGAGGTGTTCGCGCCGGCGCTCAGCGTCATGCGGCTGCCGGCGGGCAATGCGGAATCCTATCTGCGCGCCGCTGTCGCCTACGCCAATGAAAAGCTGCACGGCACGCTTGCCGCCAACATCCTCATCCATCCCAGGACGATCGCCGAGATCGGCCGGCAGCGCTTCGAGGAAATCATTGCCGAACTGCGCTATGGCGGCATCGGCATCAATTCCTGGAGCGGCGTTCTGTTCGCGCTGCTGCGCCCGACCTGGGGTGCTTTCCCTGGCCACACGCTCGACGACGTGCAGAGCGGCATCGGCGTCGTCCACAACACCTATTTGTTCGACAGACCGGAACGCAGCGTGCTCGAAGCGCCGTTCCGCATCATGCCGAAGCCGGCCTGGTTCCTGACCCACAAAAGGGCACACATGGTCGGCCGCCTGATCACCGAGTTCAACTACCAGCCGAGCCTCCTGAAGCTGCCGCGCATCATCTGGAACGCGCTGCGCGGCTAGCAACGAGCATCCGATCTCGAAAACAAAAGCCGGCACAGGAGCTACGACAATGGCTGACGCGGACGCAATCATCGTTGGCGGCGGGCTGGCCGGCCTGGCCGCAGCCGCGGAACTCGGCGATGCCGGCAAGCGCGTGATCATCGTCGAGCAAGAGGGTGGCGGTTTTCTCGGCGGCCAGGCATTCTGGTCGCTCGGCGGCCTGTTTTTGGTCAACACGCCCGAGCAGCGCCGCCTGCGCATCAAGGATAGCCGCGACCTCGCCTGGCAGGATTGGCTGGGTTCTGCCCAGTTCGACCGGCCCGAGGACCATTGGCCAAGGAAAGTGGCGGAAGCCTATGTCGATTTCGCCGCCGGCGAGATGCGGCCGTGGCTCTACGCCATGGGCATGCGCTGGTGGCCGGTGGTCGGCTGGGCCGAGCGCGGCGGCGCGCTGGCCAATGGCCACGGCAATTCAGTGCCGCGCTTCCACCTGACATGGGGCACTGGGCCGGGCGTGGTCGCGCCGTTCGAAAGGCGCGTGCGCGAGCACGTCGCCAAAGGGCTGATCACTTTGAAATTCCGTCATCAGGTCAGCCGGCTGATCAAGACCAACGGCGCGGTCACCGGCGTCGCGGGCGAAATCCTGGAGGCATCCGATGTCGAGCGCGGCAAGCAGTCGAGCCGCACGGCCGTCGGCGATTTCGACCTTTCGGCCGGTGTCGTGATCGTCACCTCCGGCGGCATCGGCGGCAATCATGAGTTGGTTCGCAAGGTCTGGCCGGTCGGGCGGCTGGGGCCAGCGCCGAAGCGTATGGTTGCCGGCGTGCCGCACCATGTGGACGGCCGCATGGTGGCGATCACCCAGGACGCCGGCGGGGGCGTCATCAACGCCGACCGCATGTGGCACTATGTCGAGGGGATCAAGAACTGGAATCCGATCTGGCCGAACCACGGCATCCGCATCCTGTCGGCGCCGTCGCCGCTATGGTTCGATGCTCTGGGACAACGCATGGAGGCGCCGTTCTTCCCGAGCTTCGATTCGCTCGGCACCTTGAAGCGTATCCTGTCGACGGGACACGATTATTCCTGGTTCGTGCTGAGCAAGACGATCGCTTCGAAGGAGTTCGTGCTGTCGGGTTCGGAGCAAAACCTAGACTTTACGGCCAAGGATTGGCGGGCCGTGCTGAAGAACCGGCGCGGCGGCAAGGCGCCACCATCGGTGGCAGCGTTCCTGGAAAAGGGCGAGGACTTCGTCGTCCGCGACAACCTGGCCGACCTGGTCACCGGCATGAACGCGCTGTCAGGCGACAATCTGCTCGACTACGACCGGCTCAAGGCGCAGATCGTGGCGCGAGATCGCGAGGTCGAGCATGCCTATACCAAGGATGCGCAGGTCACAGCCGTCCGCGGCGCCCGCAACTACATTGGCGACAAGATCTTCCGGGTGACCAAGCCGCACAAGATACTCGATCCCAGGCACGGGCCGCTGATCGCGGTGCGCCTCAACATCCTGACTCGCAAAACGCTTGGCGGCCTGCACACCAATCTCAATTCGCAGGTTCTCGACGGCAATGGCGAACCCATTGCCGGGCTCTATGCGGCAGGCGAGGTGGCCGGCGGCGGTGGCGGCGGCTATCACGGCTACAATGCGCTGGAAGGGACATTTCTCGGCAGCTGCATCTTCTCCGGCAGGAACGCAGGCCGGCACGCCGCGGGCAGGTGACGCGGCTGGCGGGCCAAGAAAAGGTCGATGAGAACAGGACATCCGCCATGTTCCATGGATAGCGACTGCTTTCGATCGCTTGCGGCAACCCAGGCGGTCAGCGAGTTGCGGCTTGCCGGCGCCGACGGCTCCCATGCGCTGGTGCTCGGCGCTGCGGCCCATCAGAGGCCTGCGTTACGCTGGCGCCACCGCGAAATTGAGCTTGAGGTCCTGAAGGCCTGGCCGCAAGGTCGGCCGGGCTACCACTCGGCGAAGGAGCCGTCCTTGTGACGCCAGACCGGGTTGCGCCAGCGGTGGCCTTCCTTGGCCCTTTCCTTGACGTAGTCCTCGTCGATTTCGACGCCGAGGCCGGGACCACCGGGGATTGCGACATAGCCATCCTCGTAGCGAAAGACGTCCTTGTTGGCGGCATAATCGAGCAAATCGTTTGCGGCGTTGTAGTGGATGCCGAGGCTCTGTTCCTGGATGAAGCAGTTGTAGCTGACGGCATCGAGCTGCAGGCAGGCGGCGAGCGCGATCGGGCCGAGCGGGCAGTGCGGCGCGACCGCAATATCATAAGCCTCGGCCATCGCCGCGATCTTGCGGCATTCGGTGATGCCCCCGGCATGCGACAGGTCCGGCTGGATGATGTCGACGGCGCATTGTTCGAACACCGACTTGAAATCCCAGCGGCTGTAAAGCCGCTCGCCGAGCGCGATCGGCGTCGAGCCCAGCGCTGCGATCTCCTTCAGCGCCTCGCGATTTTCGCTGAGCACCGGCTCCTCGATGAACATCAGCCGGTAGGGTTCGAGCTCCTTGACCAGCATGCGCGCCATCGGCCGATGCACGCGGCCGTGGAAATCGACGGCGATGCCAATGTTGGACCCAACGGCCTCGCGCACCATGGCGACGCGTTCGACAGCTGCATCTATTCTGTCATGGCTGTCGACGATCTGCAGTTCCTCGGTGCCATTCATCTTCAGCGCTTGAAAACCGCGCGCCACCACTTCCCTGGCGCCATCAGCCACTTCCGCCGGCCGGTCGCCGCCGATCCAGGAATAGACCTTGATGCTGTCGCGCAGCTTGCCGCCGAGCAGTTCGTGGACAGGCACGCCGAGCGCCTTGCCTTTGATGTCCCACAGCGCCTGGTCGATGCCGGCAATGGCGCTCATCAGGATCGGCCCGCCGCGGTAGAAGCCGCCGCGATGCATCACCGTCCAATGGTCCTCGATCAGGCGCGGGTCCTTGCCGATCAGATAATCGCCAAGTTCCTTGACCGCTGCCTCGACCGTCAGCGCACGGCCTTCGACCACAGGCTCGCCCCAGCCGGTAACGCCGGCATCAGTCTCGATCTTCAGGAACAGCCAGCGCGGCGGGACAATGTAAGTGGTGAGCGAGATGATTTTCATGCGAGGTCTCAGTTGTTCTTGAGTTTCTTGGCGCTGACCAGGTCGCGCGCTGCAAGGTCGAGGATCCGGCCTGCCGCCGCACGCGCCGCCGCGGCATCGCGCATGCGCAGTGCCTCCACCACCTCACGGTGCGCCGCCACTGCTTCCATGCGCCGGGCGAGCGAAATGGTCGCCGTTGCTTCAAGCGAGAATTTCAGCCCGGTGTCGATCAGATTGCCGATCTGGCGGAAGATCGGGTTGTGGCTCGCGGCATAGACGATCTGGTGGAAGGTGATGTCCGAGCGCGAGAAGGCGGCGAGATCCTCGCCGGCATTGGCCATGCCGCGCCAGGCAGCTTCGAGATCGGCGATCTCCTGCAGCGTCGCACGAGTCGCCGCCAGTTCAGCTACCAGAGGTTCGATGGCGCGCCGCGTTTCGAGGATGGCGTCGAACAATTTGTCGTCCAGCGCATGCGGCGCGTGCCAGGCCAGCACCTGCGGGTCGATGATGTTCCAGTTGTCCTGTTCACATACAACCGTGCCGATGCGCGGTCGCGACAGCACCAGCCCCTTGGCGGCCAGCACCTTCAGCGCCTCGCGGATGACGGTGCGGCTGACGCCATATTCGACGCCGAGTTCGTTTTCGGTCGGCAGAGACGAGCCGGCGGGATAGCGTCCGGAAAAGATGTCTGAGGCAAGCGCCTTGGTCACATCGGGCATGACGCGCGGGCGGCGGGTGTCGCCTGATGCCTTCTTCGAAGTGTCGGTCACCTCAGCCCTCCTCCAAGGCGGCGAAACCACTGATCTCGCGTCTCCGGCCTTACCGGATGCGGAGGATTTACGCCAGCGATCCCTGGTCAGAGCATGTAGCTCAATTATCATACCAGATCAATTGACGAGTATGATAAAAAGAATTAGAGACTCTGCATCCGGGCTGAGCGCCCGGCCATCGCTGGGAGGTAATCATGCGACTTCTGAAGACCGCGCTCGTCGCGGGCGCCCTTGCCGTGCTGTCCGTCACGACCATCGCTGCATATGCTCAGGACACCAAGATAGGTTTTATCGTCAAACAGCCCGAGGAGCCGTGGTTCCAGGACGAATGGAAGTTCGCCGACCAGGCCGCCAAGGAGAAGGGTTTTACCCTGGTCAAGATCGGCGCCGAGGACGGTGAGAAGCTGATGTCGGCGATCGACAATCTCGGCGCGCAGGGCGCGCAAGGCTTCATCGTCTGCACGCCTGATGTGAAGCTCGGCCCCGGCATCGTCGCCAAGGCCGCCGCCAACAATCTCAAGCTGATGACGGTTGATGACCGTCTGGTCGGCGCAGACGGCAAGGCGCTGGAAGACGTGCCGCATATGGGCATTTCGGCGACCAAGATCGGCGAGGCCGTCGGCCAGGCGATCGTCGACGAAATGAAGGCGCGCGGCTGGAAGGCCGACGAGGTCGGCGCCATCCGCGTCTCCTATGATCAGTTGCCGACCGCCGTCGACCGGGTCGAAGGCGCCATTTCGGTGCTGAAGGCCAACGGCTTCAAGGCCGAAAACATCTTTGACGCGCCGCAGGCCAAGACCGATACCGAGGCTGCGCTCAATGCGGCGACGGTGGTACTCAACGCCCATGCCGACATCAAGAAGTGGGTCTCCTTCGGCCTCAACGACGAAGCCGTTCTCGGCGCCGTGCGCGCTTCCGAAAGCGTCGGCATCCCGGCCGAAAACGTGATCGGCGTCGGCATTGGCGGCGCGGATTCGGCGATCAACGAGTTCAAGAAGCCGACCGCCACCGGCTTCGTCGGCACGGTGATCATCTCGCCGAAGCGTCACGGCTACGAGACTGCGCTCAACATGTATGACTGGGTCGCCAACAACAAGGAACCCGAGAAGCTCATCCTGACCGCCGGTGCGCTGGCCAAGCGCGACGACTACCAGACGGTCCGCAAGGGTCTCGGCATCGAATAATCCTCCCTGTACAAACAGGCGGCGGCTCACAGTCGCCGCCTGTTTGGCATGGCAAAAGGATAGGCGCCCCATGTCCTTTCTCGACTTCTCGGAAATCACCAAGACCTATCCGGGCGTCAAGGCGCTGTCGGACGTCTCGTTCGGCGTCGACAAGGGCGCCGTGCACGGCCTGATGGGCGAGAACGGCGCCGGCAAATCCACGCTGATCAAGATCCTGTCCGGCGACCAGCATGCCGATGACGGCGAGATCCTCATCGACGGCAAGATGCAAGCCTATGCAACGACGCGAGATGCCTTCGACAATGGCGTCATCGTCATCCACCAGGAACTGCAGCTGGTTCCCGAGCTCACTGTTGCCGAAAACCTCAGCCTCGGCCGCTTCCCCGCCAACGCCGGCATCATCGCCCGTGCCAGGATGCTGGACGATGTTGGCGCCAAGCTGAAATCAGCCGGCATCGACATCGATATCAGCCGCAAGGTCAAGACGCTGTCGATCGGCGAGCGCCAGATGGTCGAGATCGCCAAGGCGATCATGCTCGACGCGCGCGTCATCGCTCTGGACGAGCCGACCTCGTCATTGTCGTCGCGCGAAAGCGAAATCCTGTTTGCCCTGATCGACCGTCTGCGCGGCGAGGGCAAGGTCATCATCTATGTCTCGCACCGGCTGGACGAAGTGTTCCGCCTCTGCGACAGCCTGACCGTGCTGCGCGACGGCAAGCTCGTGGCGCACCATGCGTCGCTGAAAAACGTCACACGCGACCAGGTCGTCGCCGAAATGGTCGGCCGCGAAATCTCCGATATCTGGGGGTTTCGCCCACGCCCGGCCGGCGATGTCCGGCTGAAGGTCGACGCTGTTTGCGGAGTAAAACTGACGACGCCCGCCAGCTTCGAGGCGAGGGCGGGCGAGATCGTCGGCTTCTTCGGCCTGATCGGCGCGGGGCGCTCGGAACTGATGCGGCTGGTGTTCGGCGCCGACCCGCGCTCAGGTGGCACCATTACCGTTGATGGCAAGGTCGTGCATGCCACCGATCCGCATGACGCGATCCGCGCCGGGATCGTTTTGTGCTCGGAAGACCGCAAGCATGACGGCATCATCCAGGGCCGCTCGATCGAGGAGAACATCAACATCTCGTCGCGGCGTCATCACACACGCTTCGGAATCCTGAACCGCGCTAGCGAGATCGCCACCGCCGAGACCTTCATTAAGAAGCTCAAGGTGCGCACGCCGTCGCGCAAGCAGGACATCATCAACCTCTCCGGTGGCAACCAGCAGAAGGTCATTCTCGGCCGCTGGCTGTCGGAGCAGGGCGTGCGCGTGCTTATCGTCGACGAGCCGACACGCGGTATCGATGTCGGCGCCAAAGCGGAAATCTACGAACTGCTCTACCAGCTTGCCGAAGACGGCATGGCGATCGTCGTCGTCTCGTCCGAACTGCCGGAAGTGATGGGCATTTGCGACCGCATCCTGGTGATGTGCGGCGGGCGCATCAGCGCCGAACTCGCGCGCGACCAGTTCGCCGAAAAAGCGATCCTGGCCGCCGCTCTTCCCGATCAGAAAACCCCCGACGCGATCGCATCCTGAGGATCTTTGCCATGACCGATCAGTTGAAGAAGATCCTGCTCGGCGAACAGGGCCTCGTCGTCATCTTCATCGTCGCCTTCGTGCTGGTGTCGCTGCTGGTGCCGAACTTCCTCACCGACCGCAACATGCTCGGCCTGCTGCAGTCGGTGGTCACCGTCGGCATTGTCGCCTGTACGATGATGTTCTGCCTTGCCGCGCGTGACTTCGACCTCTCGGTCGGCTCCATCGTCGCCTTTGCCGGCATGGTCGCGGTAATGGCGTCGAACTATACCGGTTCGATCCTGCTCGGGCTTCTCGCGGCAATCGCCTGCGGCGCCTTCGTCGGCTTCATCAATGGCGTCGTCATCGCCAAATTCCGCATCAACGCGCTGATCACGACGCTTGCCACCATGCAGATCGTGCGCGGCCTTGCGCTGATCGCATCCGATGGCCGCGCCGTCGGCATCAACAGCCCGGATTTCTACCAGCTGGCGCTATCCAAGCTGTTCGGCATTCCGACGCCGATCTGGGTCCTGGCCGTGCTGTTCTGCATCTTCGGTTTTGTCCTCAATCGTACCGTCTTCGGCAAGAACACGCTGGCCATCGGCGGCAACCCGGAGGCCTCGCGCCTGGCCGGCGTCAATGTCGACTGGACGCGCATCTGGATCTTTGCTCTGCAAGGCGTGGTCTGTGGCATCGCCGGCATCCTTTTGGCCTCGCGCATCACGTCGGGCCAGCCCAATGCGGCGGTCGGGCTTGAACTCTCGGTCATCTCGGCCTGCGTGCTCGGCGGCGTCTCGCTTGCCGGCGGCCGCGCCACCATGTCGGGCGTCATCGTCGGCGTGCTGATCATGGGCATTGCCGAAAACGCCATGAACCTGCTCAACATCCCAGCCTTCTACCAGTACATTGTGCGCGGCGTGATCCTGCTGCTTGCCGTTTTGCTCGACAATCTGCGTTCGTCGGCACTGGGCCGGCGCTGACCATCTTGCAGTGGAGTGACAGCCATGGCTGAGCGCCTGTCCGGCAAACGCATCTTCCTCACCGGCGCCGCGCAAGGCATCGGGCTTGCCATCGCCGGGGCCTGCCTGGCCGAAGGGGCAAAACTGTTCCTGGTCGATCGCGACGGCGCGCTGCTGGACAAAACGGTCGCCGGCCTTGCCGCACCGCAGGGCCATGTCGGACATACCGCAGCCGACATCAGCGACGGGGCCGCGATTGCCGCTGCCGTCAGCCGGGCGACCGACGCGATCGGGCCGATCAACGCGCTGATCAACAATGCGGGGATGAATGTGTTCTCGACGCCGCTCGAGGCGACCGAGGAGGAGTGGAACCGCAATTTCGACGTCAACGTCAAGGGCGCCTGGAATTGCAGCAAGGCGGTGCTGCCAGGAATGATCGCAAATGGTGGTGGCGCGATCCTCAACATCGCCTCGACGCACAGCTTCACCATCATCCCTCATACCTTCCCTTATCCCGTGGCCAAGCACGCGCTGCTTGGGCTGACCAAATCGCTGGCGCTGGAATATGCCGGGCAGGGCGTGCGCGTGAACGCGCTGGCGCCCGGTTATGTCGAGACGCAGAAGGCGACCGACTATTGGAACAGTTTTGCCGATCCGGTTGCGGCGCGCGCCAGGACGCTGGCGCTGCATCCCGGCGGCCGCATCGCCTCGGCGCGTGAGATCGCGCTGGCCGCTGTGTTCATGATTTCTGAGGAGTGCCCGTTCATGAACGCGGCGACCCTCGTCGTCGATGGCGGGCTCAGCCAGCTACAGCATCCCGCCTGAACGCTAGAGAGGCTCTATTTCTACCGCATCGACCGCCGGCCTAATGGAGCAAGCAGTCGCGATCAGAAACGCTCGCGATAGGCGCGCGGATTGGTGCCCAGCACGCGCAGAAAGCCGCGCCGCATGGTTTCTTCCGAGCCGAAACCGCAGCGGCGGGCCGTCTGGTTGACGGGCTGGCCCCGCTCCAGCATCCGCCGCGCCGCCTCGATCCGGATCTCCTCGATCGCGCGGGCAGGTGTCCGGCCGGTGGCCTCGCGATAGCGCCGCGAGAAGCTGCGCGGGCTCATATTGGCGTGGTCGGCCAACTGCGTGAGCGACAGGTCACCGGCCAGATTTTCGAGGATCCAGCCATGCAGCCGGTCGAAGCGCCCGTCGCCTTGCTGCAGCTTGAGGGTCTGGCTGAATTGCGCCTGGCCACCGGGACGTTTCAGGAAGACCACCAACTCGCGCGCCACGCCGAGCGCCGTGTGCCGGCCAAGGTCGGCCTCGACGAGGGAGAGGGCGAGATCGATCCCCGCCGTTACGCCGGCGGATGTCCAGACATTGCCGTCGCGGATGAAGATCGGATCGGGTTCGAGCCGGACCGCGGGAAAGCGCCGGGCGAACTCCGCGCAGCGTCCCCAATGGGTCACCGCGCGGCGGCCGTCGAGCAGGCCAGCCGTCGCCAGCAGCATGGCGCCGCTGCAGACGGAAGCGGTTCGGGTGGCATCGCGCGAGCGACCGGCGATCCACTGGACCAGCACGGGATCGTCGCAGGCCGCGTTGACGCCCCATCCTCCGGGGACAAGCAGCGTGTCGATCTTACCTCCGTGGGTTGGCAGCACTGCTGCCTCCAGCACGAGACCGGCCGATGTCCGGATGCGCGGTGAGGCGGCGACGACCACGACCTCGTAAGGAGCCGGTTCGCCGGCCTGCCTTTTGAAATCATTGGCGCTGGCAAAGACCTGCAGCGGTCCGCTGACGTCGAGGAGCTGGATGTCGGGATAGGCAAGTACTTCGATACGGCGCATTGGTTTGGCCCGAAGCGAGGGATGAATGGCAATCGTGCCAAACCATGATGCCGTAGATTGCCGGAAGTCAACCCACGGAGATTTCCATGCCCCTTCGTTTCGGCATCCTCGTATTCCCCGACGTCCAACAACTCGACCTCACCGGCCCATACGAAGTCCTGGCATCGGCCAAGGATGCCGAGGTGGAACTGATCTGGAAGGATCGCAACCCGGTGACGTCATCGACGCGCCTCTCGCTGACGCCAACCGCGACCTTTGACCATTGCCGGCCCCTCGACGTGCTGTGCATTCCTGGCGGGGGCGGGGTCAACGCGCTGCTGGAGGACCAGACAGTCCTCGATTTCGTGTGGGAGCGCGCGGGGCAGGTGCGCTACATCACCTCCGTTTGCAGCGGTGCCCTGGTGCTTGGGGCGGCCGGACTGCTGAGGGGCAAGCGCGCGACCACGCACTGGTATGCGCATGATTTCCTTGAGGAGTTCGGAGCGATCCCGGTCGACGAGCGTATCGTCGAAGACGGCAAGCTCATCACCGCCGGCGGCGTCACTTCGGGGATCGACTTCGGCCTGGCGCTGGTTGCGAGGCTGCTTGGACAGGAGGAGGCCGAGATCGTGCAGCTCTCGCTCGAATACGCCCCGGCTCCTCCCTTTCGGTCCGGCACGCCCGCCGAGGCGTCGCCTGCGGTGCTGGCGCAGGCAAAAAAGCGCCTCTCTGGTTCGAGGCGGGTTCGCGAGGCAATCTTCGCTCGCTGGCGCGAGGCTCGCGCCGCCGCTGCGCCGGCGCGCATCCACGGCTGAAGCAGCAAGGCCGAAGGTGCATCCCTTGGCCCTTCGGCCTCGCTGCGTTTCCACTGTTGACAGGTCCCTTCGTCTGTGCAGAAATTGGTTGGACCATTGAACCACTTCGGTAATAGCCCCGGTGACCGAATTCAGCCTTCCGCCGATCCAGACGACGGCCCGCGACGACGCGGTGCTGAAGGCGTTGGCCGGCTTCGTCATGCGCGAGAAGCTGGAACCCGGTGAGAGGCTGCCGACCGAACGCATCCTCGCTGAGCGTCTGAAGGTCAGCCGCAACACGGTGCGCGAGGCGCTGACGCGCTGGGAAGGGCTTGGCCTGGTCGAGCGCCGGCAGGGCTCGGGCACCTATCTCAAGGCCGCCGTCTCGCTCGACATGCTGCACATGCCGCTGACGCTCGCCGGCGGCAATGATTTCACCGGCCTGATGCGCACGCTGGAAATCCGCCGCGCGCTGGAAGCGGAAGCCGCCGCCCTTTGCGCCATTCGTGCCGACAAGGACGACCTCGCCGAGATCGAGCGCAAGCTCGACATCATGGAGGAAGAGTTTCTCAGCCGCGCCGGCATGTCGTCGGAAGAGGACTGGGAATTCCATCAGGCGATCTACCGCGCCTGCGGCAATCCGCTGTTCGAGCAGATTATCGCCGCCATGCACGAACTGTTCCACCGCTTCTGGGAACATCCGCTCGGCGTGCGCGATTTCGGCCACGCAAGCTTTCCCTACCACCGCACCATGTTCGACTGCATCGCCGCGCACGATCCGGAAGGCGCCCGGGCCGAAGCGCTGAAGCTGATCGCCACGGTCGAGGACGATTTGAAGCGCGGCGCCGCCAACCTCAAACTTTCGGTCCGCACATGAACGAGCACAGCTTCGACCCCGGCATTTCCGGCAGCGACTATCTCGCCGAGGCGGCGACGCTTCTGGCGCATGACGACCCGTTCCCCGGCAATGCGGTGGTGCCGCCGATCTACCAGACCTCGCTGTTCACCTTCGCCAGCTATGCCGACATGGCCGACACCTTTGCCGGGCGCAGGAAACAGCCGATCTATTCGCGCGGCGACAATCCGACGGTGATGGAATTCGAGTCGCGCGTCGCAGCGCTTGAAGGTGCTGAAGCCGCGCGTGGTTTTTCGAGCGGCATGGCTGCGATCAGCGCGACGTTGCTGGCTTTCGTCGGCGCAGGCGAACGCATCCTTGCGGTGCGCAATTGCTATGGCGACGCCTACCGACTGTTCGAGCGGCTGTTTCCGCGCCTGCATATCAAGGTCGACTATGTCGACGGCTCCGATCCGGATGCGGTGGCCGCGGCACTTCCCGGTGCGAAACTGCTCTACCTGGAAAGCCCGACCTCGATGATGTTCGAGCTGCAGGATCTCGAACATCTGACGCGGCTGGCGAAAGAGCAGGGCATCGTCACCACAATCGACAATTCCTGGGCGACGCCGGTGTTCCAGAAGCCGATTCTGCACGGCGTCGATCTGGTGCTGCACTCGGCCTCGAAATATCTCGGCGGCCACAGCGATACCGTCGCCGGTGTGGTGGCGGGCTCGGCCGCCCATATCAAGCACATCAACGACCAGACCTACTCGCAGCTTGGCGCAAAGCTGTCGCCCTTCGAGGGCTGGCTGCTGTTGCGCGGCCTGCGCACGCTGCCGCTGAGACTGCCGCATCACATGAAGAGCGGGCTCATCATCGCCGAGCGCTTGAAGGCGCATGACAAGGTCGAGCGGGTCAATCATCCCGCCTATTCCAACCATCCCGGCAAGAAGACGCTTGCCGGCTATGCCGGGCTGTTCTCCTTCGAGGTGACGGAGGATGTCGACATTCCCGCTTTCGTCGATGCGCTGAAATTTTTCCGCATCGGCGTCAGCTGGGGCGGTCATGAAAGCCTCGTCGTGCCGGCAAAGGCCTCGCTCGAGCAGACACCGGGTCTCAATTCGATGGCGCGCTTCGGCGTCAGCCCCCGAACCATCCGCTTCAATGTCGGATTGGAAAGCGTCGAAGACCTCTGGGCCGACATCGGCCAGGCCTTCGACAAAGCAAAAAAATGACTGGGTTCAAAATGGGAGTTCTGAACATGAAACGACTGAGCATCATGCTTGCCACCGCTGCCGGCCTGGCGATGTCCGCCAGCGGCGCATTGGCCGACACCACCCTCAAGCTGGTCGAGGTCATCACCAGCCCGCAGCGCACCGAATTCCTGAAGAAGCAGATCGCCGAGTTCGAGGCCGCCAATGCCGGCGTCAAGGTCGAGGTGGTCTCGCTGCCCTGGGGGCAGGCCTTCGAGAAATTCCTCACCATGGTGCAGGCCGGCGATACGCCCGACATCGTCGAGATGCCGGAGCGCTGGATGGGCCTGTACGCCACCAACGGCCAGCTCGAGGATCTCGGCCCTTACATGGCCAAATGGGACGACGCCAAGACGCTGGGCGACCGCGCCAAGCAATTCGGCTCGACCGTCAACAACACCCAGTTCATGATCCCGTACGGCTACTATGTGAATGCGCTGTTCTGGAACAAGAAGCTGTTCAAGGAGGCCGGTCTCGACGGCCCGCCGGCGACGCTCGACGACTTCATCGCCGATTCCAAGAAGATCTCCGCCATTCCGGGCAAGTACGGCTACTGCCTGCGCGGTGGCCCGGGCGCCTTCAACGGCATGCACATGTTCATGAACATCGCCGCTGGCAAGGGCGGCTACTTCAACGAGGACGGCACCTCGACCATCAACGAGGAGGGCTCGGTCAAGGGCCTGCAGATGCTGGCCGACATGTACAAGGACGGGCTGGCGCCCAAGGATGCGGTGAGCTGGGGCTTTAACGAGACCGTCACCGGCTTCTATTCCGGCACCTGCGCCATGCTCAACCAGGATCCGGATGCGCTGATCGGCATTGCCGACAAGATGAGTGCCGACGATTTTGCCGTGGCGCCGCTGCCTGTGGGGCCAAGCGGCAAATCCTATCCGACGCTGGGCTATGCCGGCTGGGCGATGTTCGCCAATTCGCAGCACAAGGACGATGCCTGGAAGCTGATGGCGACGCTGTTGTCGCCCAAGGACAATCTCGAATGGGCCAAGGAAGTCGGCGTCGTGCCGATCCACAATGGCGCCGACCAGGATGCCCACTTCAAGACCGAGCAGTTCAAAGGCTGGTTCACCGAACTCAGCGACACTTCCAAATATGAAATGGTGACGCCGCCGACACATCTGGAGAACCTCGGCAATTTCGTCGACCAGGTGGCGATCAAGAATTTCCAGGAAGTGCTGCTCGGCCAGAAGTCGGCCAAGGACGTTGCCG
Source organism: Mesorhizobium sp. C372A (assembly GCF_030323245.1). NCBI lineage: Bacteria > Pseudomonadati > Pseudomonadota > Alphaproteobacteria > Hyphomicrobiales > Phyllobacteriaceae > Mesorhizobium > Mesorhizobium sp. C372A. The sequence continues at coordinate 3,464,212 of NZ_CP100475.1, forward strand.
ATCAATGGGCCGCGTTCCTGACCAAGGAACAGCAGGACTGGCTGGCCAAGAACAAGAAGTAGTTCTTCCACCTTCTCCCCGTTTACGGGGAGAAGGTGGCCCGAATGCATGTCGCCCAAAAGTGCGTAGCGGTTTTGGGACAACGACATGCACAGACAGGCCCGGATGAGGGGCAGCGCGAGCACCCCAAGGCTGGCGCCGCCCCTCATCTGCCTGCCGGCATCTTCTCCCCGTGAACGGGGAGAAGGGTGCTGTTGCCGCTGTCGGCCCCCACCCATGATTGTTGAGCGCTAATGACTTATGCCGTGTCCGAAATACGATCCGCCGGCCGGCCGCGAAAGAAGCGGCTGACGCATGCAGCAATCGAGCCCTGGCTTTATCTCAGCCCGGCGATCGTTCTGCTGGTCGTGGTGCTGCTGGTGCCGCTGATCATCGGCATCAGCTATTCGTTCCGGAAGTTCTCCGCCTTCAAATCCGAATATGTCGGTCTAGGCCAGTATCAGGCGATGCTGACCGACCAGGTGCTGGGGCAGGCGCTGGTCAACACGCTGTGGTGGACCGTCGCCAGCCTGTTCTTCCAGTTCTTCCTCGGCCTGGGTCTGGCGTTGCTGCTCGACAAACCGTTTGTCGGGCGCAAGTTCGTGCAGGCGGTGGTGTTCCTGCCCTGGGCGGTGCCATCTTTCCTGTCGGGCCTGACCTGGGCTTGGCTGTTCAATCCTATCATCGGACCACTGCCGCATTGGCTCTTCACGCTCGGGCTGAAGGCCGAGCCGACCAATGTGCTGTCCGATCCGGCGACCGCCATGTGGGGGCCGATCATCGCCAACATCTGGTTCGGCATTCCGTTCTTCGCCATCACGCTGCTGGCGGCGCTGAAGTCGATCCCGTCGGAACTGCATGAGGCGGCCGCAATCGACGGCGCTTCGCCTTGGCAGCGCTTCACCAAGGTGACGCTGCCGTTCCTGGCGCCGACCATCGTCATCACCGTCATGCTGCGTACGATCTGGATCGCCACCTTCGCCGATCTGATCTTTGTCATGACCGAGGGCGGGCCGGCGGGCTCGACCAGCACGGTGCCGGTCTACATCTATGTCAGCGCCTTCAAGTCGCTGGACAAGGGCTATGCATCGGCGGTGGCGGTGCTGCTCTTGGTCTTGCTCATCGCCTATGCGATCGCGCTGATCGCCATCCGCCGGTTGCTGGTGAGGCACGTCTGATGATTGCCGGACGCTCTACCTCCTCGCGCATCTTCAGCGGCATCGGCCTCTACACGGCGATTGCCGCCTATATGATCTTTGCGCTGTTTCCGATCTTCTGGACGCTGAAGATCTCGGTGACGCCGGAGCGGCTGCTCTATTCCGAGGGCATCACGCTGTGGCCGTCGCAGACCACCTTCCGCAACTTCATCACTGTCCTGGAAGCCTCTGACTTCCCCCGCTATTTCCTCAACAGCGTTATCGTCTCGGTGTCGACTGCGGCGCTCGTCACGGTCATCGCCACGCTCGCCGGTTACGCCATGTCGCGCTTCACCTTTCGCGGCAAGGCGACACTGGCGATCATGCTTCTGCTGACGCAAACCTTTCCGCTGGTCATGGTCATTCCGCCGATCTACCGCGTCATGGGCGAGCTTGGCCTGACCAACAGCCTTGTCGGGCTGATCATCATCTACACCGCCTTCAACACCGCCTTCGCCACGTTCCTGATGCAGTCCTTCTTCGACGGCATTCCGAAGGACCTCGAAGAAGCGGCGATGATCGACGGCTGCACGCGGGCGCAGGCGATGCGCAAGGTGATCGTGCCGCTGACCTTGCCCGGCATGGGCGCCACGCTTGGCTTCGTCTTCACCGCCGCCTGGAGCGAATTGCTGTTCGCGCTGATGCTCATTTCCAGCGACGACCAGAAGACGTTTGCCGTCGGCCTGCTCACCTATATCGGCAAGTTCGCCGTCGACTGGGGGCAGATGATGGCGGCGTCGATCCTGGCGCTGATCCCGATCTGTATCTTCTTCGCCTTCCTGCAACGCTATCTCGTCACCGGCCTCACCGCCGGCGCGGTCAAAGGATAATCGATGGCTTCCGTCACGCTGCAAAACGTCGAGAAGGACTACGGTTCGCTGCGCATCCTGCACGGCGTCGACCTCGAGATCGCCGATGGCGAGTTCGTCGTGCTGGTCGGCCCGTCCGGCTGTGGCAAGTCGACCCTTTTGCGCATGATTGCCGGGCTGGAGGAGGTGTCGGGCGGCGAGATCCATATCGGCGATCGGCTGGTCAACGATGTCGCGCCGAAGGACCGCGATATTGCCATGGTGTTCCAGTCCTACGCGCTCTATCCGCACATGGACGTGTCGTCGAATATGGGCTTCAGCCTGCTTTTGAAGAAGGCGGAGAAGACGACGATCGACGGCAGGGTAGGGGCGGCGGCCAAGCGCCTCGGCCTCGACAGTTTCCTCGGACGTCTGCCCAGGCAACTGTCCGGCGGCCAACGCCAGCGCGTGGCCATGGGCCGCGCCATCGTGCGCGACCCCAAAGTGTTCCTGTTCGACGAACCGCTCAGCAATCTCGACGCCAAATTGCGCGTGCATATGCGCGCCGAGATCAAGGCCCTGCACCAGCAGCTCAAGACCACATCGGTCTATGTCACCCACGACCAGATCGAAGCCATGACTATGGCCGACCGCATCGTCGTCATGCATGACGGCTATGTGCAGCAGGTCGGGCATCCCCTGGAACTCTACGATCGGCCGCTCAATACTTTCGTGGCCGGCTTCATCGGCTCGCCCGGCATGAATTTCTTTCCGGCGACAGTCGCCAAGGGCGGCAAGGTGGATGCGGTGCTGGCCGACAGCCAGAAGCTGAGATTGCCGGATGGATTGCCGCTCACGGATGGTGACAAGCTCACCGTCGGGTTACGGCCGGAGCACATCCAGCTCGCCGACGACGGAGGGCTCATGGCAGAGGTCGAGGTGGTCGAGCCGCTCGGCCTGTCGACGCAGTTCTATGTCCGGCTCGCCAATCAGCTGGTTTGTGTCTTCGTCATGGGACGCAGCACTATCCGGCCGGGCGACACGGTAAGACTGTCTGCCGATCCGGCGGCCCTGCATCTGTTCGATCCCGCAAGCGGCAACCGCATCGGGTAATCCTATCGAAGGCTGCCCAGGCTGGCATACATGCCGGTGGTGCGGAACTGCGTCGGGTTGATGCCGTAGAGCCGGCGGAAGACTTTCGAGAAATAGTTGGCGTCCTCGAAGCCGCACAGGATGGCGACCTCCTTGACTGGCAGGAAATCGGCTTTGGTTAGCAGCTTCGCCGCCCGCTGCAGCCGCTGCTGCAGCACGAACTCGGCCGGCGGAACGCCTTCGCTCTCGGCGAAGCAGCGCGAGAAATGGGCGCGGCTGAGGCCGCTGATCTGGACGAGCTCGGCCACGGGCAAGGGCTTGTCGAGATTGGCGTTGATATGATCGATGACCGGCTGCATGACGCTCTGTTTCTCAGTGAAGGCGTGCGAGCCGAAGACATCGTCGTAAAGCGCCATCGCCGCCTCATAGGCGATTGCCGAAGCAGCGCCAGGCGAAGCGCCGCCCTTGATCAGGCGCAGGCTGCAATCGGCGAGATGATCGATCGTCTCCGGCTGCAGCCGAAACACCGGGCCGGAGACGCTGAGTATGGATTTGTGGACGCGCAGCGCCTCCTCGCCATTCATCGAGATCCAGAAATATTCCCAGCGGTCGCCCTTCTCCAGCCAGTAGCGATGGTTGTGTGGCACCAGCACCAGCAGCGTGTCGTTGGCCTGCAGGCGGTAGTTGCGGTTCTCGTAGCGCAGCTGGCCGGTGCCGCTGATCGTGTGCTGCAGCACGGTGAACGGTGTCTGGCCGCGCTTGCGCCCATCCCAGTCATAGGTCACGCCCTCGCGTACTTCATAGCCGGTGCTGGTTGGCATGGCATGCAGGCGCTGGCGGCCGCGCGGCAGCGAGATGGTGCGCATCAACTGTCCGTTGGCGATCAGATCATGCAGCACAAAATTACCCTCGAAAGCATAATCGTTCTCTGGCCGCGCCCTGGAATAACGGCATAATCCAAATCCTGAGAACGCGAAAGACCCGCGGTCGAGGAGCGGGCGGGGAGGAGAACGAGCCGGAATTCCGGCTCGAATGGCATGCGCGCCGAGGCGAGCCGCCATTCCCTTTCCTGTTGCTCCTTACCCGGCATTTCGAATGCATCGAGGTGAGGTGATGAGTTTCAAAATCGCTATTATCGGCGCCGGCAGCGTCGGCTTCACCAAGAAGCTGTTCACCGATATTTTGTGCGTCCCGGAATTCAGCGACATCGAATTCGCGCTGACCGATCTCAGCGAACACAATCTGCAAATGATCAAGGCGATCCTCGACCGCATCGTCGAGGCCAACAAGCTGCCGACCAGGGTGACGGCGACGACCGACCGCCGCAAGGCGCTGGAAGGCGCGCGCTACGTCATCAGCTGCGTCCGGGTGGGCGGGCTCGAAGCCTATGCCGACGATATCCGCATTCCCTTGAAATACGGCATCGACCAGTGCGTCGGTGACACGATTTGCGCCGGGGGCATCCTCTACGGCCAGCGCAACATCCCGGTCATCCTCGACTTCTGCAAGGATATATTGGAGGTCGCCGAGCCAGGCGCCAAATTCCTCAACTATGCCAACCCGATGGCGATGAACACCTGGGCGGCGATCGAATATGGCAAGGTCGATACGGTCGGCCTCTGCCACGGTGTCCAGCACGGCGCCGAACAGATCGCCGAAGTGCTCGGCGCCAAGTCGCACAGCGAACTCGATTATGTCTGCTCCGGTATCAACCACCAGACCTGGTTCATCGATTTGCGGCTCAACGGCCGCAAGATCGGCAAGGACGAACTGGTGGCTGCCTTCGAGGCGCATCCGGTCTATTCGCAGCAGGAAAAGCTGCGCATCGACGTGCTGAAGCGCTTCGGCGTCTACTCCACCGAAAGCAACGGTCATCTCTCCGAATATCTGCCCTGGTATCGCAAGCGGCCGGACGAAATCACCCGCTGGATCGACATGTCCGATTGGATCCATGGCGAGACCGGCGGCTATCTTCGCTACTCCACGGAAACCCGCAACTGGTTCGAGACGGAATATCCGCAATTCCTCGAAGCGGCGTCGAAGCCGCTCGACGTATCGAAGCGCTCGAACGAGCATGCCAGCCATATTCTCGAAGCGCTGGAGACGAACCGCGTCTATCGCGGCCACTTCAACGTCAAGAACGCCGGCATCATCACCAATCTGCCGCAGGACGCGATCATCGAATCGCCCGGTTTCGTCGATCGCTTCGGCATCAACATGGCGTCAGGCATCACGCTGCCGGAAGCCTGCGCGGCCACCTGCATGGCTTCGATCAACGTTCAGCGCATGTCGGTGCATGCGGCTGTTACGGGCGACATTGACCTGCTCAAGCTCGCGGTGCTGCACGATCCGCTGGTGGGTGCGGTGTCGACGCCGGAAGAGGTCTGGCAGATGGTCGACGAGATGGTCGTCGCCCAGGCGCGTTGGCTGCCGCAATACGCCGATGCCGTGCCGGCCGCCAAGGAGCGGCTTTCGAAATCGATGGTGAAAACCCGCGACTGGGCGGGTGCGGCGCGGCGCAAAGTGCGCTCGATCGAGGAACTGCGCGCCGAAAAAACGGCCCTGAAACAGGCCGGCTGAGAATGCTGGCAGGCGGACAGCGGGAGGCCGGTTCGCCAATCAGCCGTCATGAATAGATGCGGCAGCAGCAGACGTCGAAACATCTGGGAGGAACACAATGAGGAACTTTCGTGGAATTGGCATTCTCGCCGGTCGAAGAATTGGCATTCTCGCCGGGCGAAGAATTGGCATTCTCGCCGGGCTGGCGCTGAGCGTCTCGGCATTGGCGCTTGGCAGTGCATACGCGTCCGAGCCGACCACGCCGCCGGCGCCGGCGGCGTTTCCCGCCGAGGGCAAGATCAAATACGTCGCCCGCGATTCCATCCTGGAGTTCAAGGCGCTGCCCGAATATCACGAGCCCGAGTGGGTCACCGAGAAATACGTCAAGACTGGCAAGCTGCCGCCGGTCAAGGATCGCCTGCCGAAGGAGCCGCTGGTGTTCAAGACCGGCAACATGCCGGACGGCATCGGCGTTTATGGCGACACCATGCGCCACGTCATTGGCGGCCGGCCGGAAGGCTGGAATTATGGCGCCGGCCAGACCCAAGGATGGGGCGGCATCGACATCGGCCTTTCGGAATGCCTGACGCGCACCGCGCCTTTGTTCCAGGTCGAGGCCAAGGACACCGAGCCGCTGCCCAACCTCGCCAGGAGCTGGGACTGGTCGAAGGATGGCCACACGCTGACCATGCACCTGGTCGAAGGCGCCAAATGGTCTGACGGCGTTGCCTTCAATGCCGACGATGTCATGTTCTACTGGGACGATGAGGTCGTCGACCCCAATGTCTCGCCGTTGAACGGCGCCACAGCGGAAACCTTCGGTGTCGGCACGACGCTGAAGAAGGTCGACGATTACACCGTCGAGTGGACCTTCAAGGACGCTTTCCCCAAACAGTATCTCTATGCCATGGCCTACGGCACCTTCTGCCCCGGCCCAGCGCATATCCTGAAGCCGCAGCATCCGAAGTACTCGAAGAATACCTACGAGCAGTTCAAGAACGCGTTCCCGCCGGAATATATGAACATTCCGGTGATGGGCGCCTGGGTGCCGGTGGAGTATAGGCCCGACGACATCATCGTCTTGCGCCGCAATCCCTACTACTGGAAGGTCGACGAGAAGGGCAACCAGCTGCCCTATCTCAACGAACTGCACTACAAGCTGTCGACCTGGGCCGACCGTGACGTGCAGGCGGTGGCAGGGGCCGCCGACTTCTCCAACCTCGAGCAGCCGGAGAATTTCGTCGCTTCGCTGAAGCGAGCGGCGGAGAAGGACGCGCCGGCCCGGCTCGCCTTTGGCCCGCGCCTGATCGGCTACAATCTGCGCATGAACTTTTCCGCCAATGGCTGGGGCAATCCCGACGAACGCGGCCAGGCGATCCGCGAGCTCAACCGCAATGAGGACTTCCGCAAGGGCATCACCATGGCGCTCGACCGCAAGGCGCTCGGCGACTCGCTGGTCAAGGGGCCGTTCACCGCTATCTACCCCGGTGGCTTTTCCTCGGGCACCAGCTTCTATGACCGCAACTCGACCGTCTACTATCCCTTCGACATCGAGGGCGCCAAGGCGGAACTGGCCAAGGCTGGTCTCAAGGATACGGATGGCGACGGCTTCGTGAACTTCCCGGTCGGGACCGCCGGCGGCAAGAATGTCGAGATCGTGATGCTGGTCAACAATGACTACGGCACTGACAAGAGCCTCGCCGAAGGCGTCGTCGGCCAGATGGAAAAGCTTGGCATCAGGGTCGTGCTCAACGGCCTCAACGGCACCCAGCGTGATGCCTCGCAATATTCCGGCCGCTTCGACTGGCTGATCAGGCGCAACGAGCAGGAGCTGACTTCCGTCGTGCAGAACACCGTGCAACTCGCGCCCGTCGGACCCAAGACCAGCTGGGATCACCGCGCGCCCGAAAGCGGCGTGGTCGACCTGATGCCGTTCGAAAAGGAGCTTGTCGACATCGTCAACAAGTTCGTCTCCTCGTCAGACAATGACGAGCGCGCCAGCCTGATGAAGACGTTCCAGAAGATCTCGACGGAGCATGTCTACAATATCGGACTGACCGAATATCCCGGCGCCCTGATCATCAACAAGCGCTTCTCCAACATCCCGCAGGGAACGCCGATCTTCATGTTCAACTGGGCCGAGGATTCGATCGTGCGCGAACGCGTCTTCGTCGCCGCCGACAAGCAGCAGAAATACGAACTCTTTCCCGACCAGCTTCCCGGCAAGCCCGGCGACAAGGGTCCGACGAACTGAGTTTCCTCCCCTGGCTGACGCCCGGCCGCGCTGCGCGCGGCCGGGACGGAGTAAGGTCAGCGGCAACAGATTAGATCAAAGGAGGAGAAACGGTCCGATGCTGCGATTCCTGGCCATGCGCATAGCATCGGCGGTCCCGGTCATGGTCATCCTGAGCCTGGTCACCTTTGCCATCATCCAGGCGCCGCCGGGCGACTATGCCGACTATATCCGCTCGCAGCTTATCAACCAGGGCGGGGCGTCTTTTGCCGAAGCCGACGCGCAGGCGCAGGCCTATAGGGTCGAGCACGGCCTCGATAAACCGCTGCCCGTCCAGTACCTGAACTGGGTCGCCGGCATCATCACCCGCGGCGATTTCGGCTACAGCCTCTATTACAACAAGCCGGTCGCCGCCGTGGTCGGCGAGCGGCTGCCGCGCACGCTGCTGCTGGCACTGGTCTGCCATCTGCTGGCGTCGGTGCTCGGCATCACCTTCGGCATCTGGGCGGCGACCAGGCAATACACATGGATCGACTCGGCGCTGTCGGCCATCTCCTTCCTCGGCATGACCGTGCCGCGCTTCCTGATGGCGCTGATCATCGTCTATCTCCTGGTCTTCCAGTTCAACGTGTCGGAGATCGGCAGCTTCTTCTCGCCGCAATATGGCGGCGCGCCGTGGTCGTGGGCGAAATTCGCCGATCTCGTCAAGCATGTCTGGCCGGTGGTGGCGATCGCCACCTTCGGCGGGCTCGCCTACAATATGCGCGTCATGCGCGGCAATCTGCTCGATACGCTGAACGCGCAATATGTCGAGACGGCCAAGGCCAAGGGCCTGACCGGCAGCGCCGTCGTCATGCGCCATGCCGTGCCCAACGCACTGCACCCGCTCATCATGTATCAGGGCGTGGTGCTGCCCTACATGCTGACCGGCGAGATCGAGACGGCGATCATCTTTGCGCTGCCCACGGTCGGTCCCGCCATCGTCGGCTCGATGGCGGTCGGCGACGTTTATGTCACGGCGACCTTCATGATGGTGCTGTCGGCAACGCTGATCGTCGGCAACATCATCGCCGACATGCTGCTCGCGCTGCTCGATCCGCGCGTACGCCAGTTCAGGGAGAGCTAGATGCTGGCGCGTGACCCATCCCCGCCGCCGCCCCCGGCTGAAGCAACCGCGATTGCGACCCCACGCGGCAATGAGAGCTATATGGCGCTGGTCTGGCGCCGGCTGAGGCGCTCCTGGACCGGCATGGCCGGGCTGATCCTGGTCGTGCTTCTGGTGCTGATGGCGCTGTTTTCCGATTTCTTCGCGCCGATGGACCCCAAGGCGACCGATGTCGCTTTCGCCCCGCCGCAAGTGATGAGTTTTCACGACAGAGACGGGAATTTCGTGCTCCAGCCGCGGGTCTATGCGCTGGCGGATTCTGCAGACCTCGACCCGGTCACCTTCCAGCCGGTCGTCGGGCCGGATTACGAGCATCCGCGCCTGCTCGGCTTCTTCGTCAAGGGCGCCGACTACCGGCTGCTTGGCCTGATCCCCGCCAACCGGCATTTCTTCGCTTCGGCCGACGGCCAGCCGGTGCATTTTCTCGGCACCGACAAATTCGGCCGCGATGTGCTGTCGCGCGCCGTCCAGGGCTCGCGCGTCTCGCTGATGATTGCGCTGACGGTGGTGTTCATCATCACCGTCATCGGCACCACGGTCGGCATGGTCTCGGGCTATTTCGGCGGCCGCTTCGACGTCTGGATGCAGCGCTTCGTCGAGTTGGTGCTCGCCTTCCCGCAATTGCCGCTTTATCTTGCGCTGACGACGCTGATCCCGGTGACCGCGCCGACCAACGTCTTCCTCGCCTTCGTCATCATCGTCATGTCGGCGCTGGGCTGGGCGCAGATGTCGCGCGAGGTGCGCGGCAAGACGCTGGCGCTGGCGCGGATCGACTATGTGCGCGCCGCCATGGCGGTCGGCGCCACCGACATGCGTATCATCATGCAGCACATTTTTCCCAATGTGATGAGCCACGTCATCGTCGCCGTGACGATCGCCATCCCGACGGTGGTGCTGCTCGAAGCCTTTCTCGGCTTCCTCGGCTTCGCGGTGAAGCCGCCGCTGATCTCGTGGGGGCTGATGCTGCAGGACACGGCTACCTATTCGGTCATCGGCACCTATCCGTGGATCCTGTCGCCGGTCGGCTTCGTGCTGATCACCGTCTTTGCCTTCAACGCGCTGGGCGACGGCCTGCGCGATGCCGTCGATCCTTATTGAGGTGGCCGGGATGACTGTAGCGCTCGCAGCCACCTTCGCACCAGCCGTCCGGTTCGACCATGCCGGCCGCCACGACCAACCCATCATCGATGCCCGCAACGTCGAGGTCGCCTTCAAGGTCGAGCACGGCGTCGTCGACGCGGTGAAGGATGTCTCGTTCCAGCTCTATCGCGGGGAGACGATCGCCATCGTCGGCGAGTCCGGTTCCGGCAAGTCGGTGACGGCGCGCGCTGTCATGGGGCTCTTGTCGAAGCGGGCCACCGTGTCGCCGAAATCCACCATCGACTATTGCGGGCAGGACATACTGAAATTCCCCGAGAGCGCCCGGCGCAAGTTGCGCGGCAATCGCATCTCGATGATCTTCCAGGAGCCGATGAGCTCGCTCAACCCGATCTATACGGTCGGCAGTCAGATCGTCGAGGCGATCAGGGTGCATCGAAAGGTCAGCCGCAAGCAAGCCTGGGCGCGGGCGCTCGAGCTTTTGCGGCATGTCCAGATCCCCGAGCCGGAAGCGCGCATCAAACAGTATCCGCACCAGATGTCGGGCGGGCAGCGCCAGCGCGTGATGATCGCCATGGCGCTCGCCAACGACCCTGATGTGCTGATCGCCGACGAGCCAACGACAGCGCTCGACGTCACGGTGCAAGCACAGATCCTCAATTTGATCCGCAATCTGCAAAAAGAACTCAGGATGGCGGTCATCCTGATCACCCACGACCTCACCGTGGTGCGAAAATTCTCCGACTATGTCTATGTCATGCAGCATGGCGAGATGTGCGAGCACAACGTCACCGAGCGGCTGTTCGCCGACCCGCAGCATGCCTATACCAAGCGGCTGCTCGCTTCAGAGCCGCACGGCAAGCCGCAGCCGCTGCCGGAAAACAGCGGCACCATCCTCGAGGCCCGCGATATGCGCGTCTGCTTCATGCTACGCCATGGCAGCTTCCTGAAGCCGGACTGGCGCGAGCTGGTCGCCGTCGACGATCTCGGCCTGAAGCTTTGCCGCCACGAGACACTGGGGCTGGTCGGCGAATCCGGCTCCGGCAAGACCACCTTCGGTCTCGCCTTGCTCAGGCTCACCGAGGCCAAGCGCGGCGAGGTCAGCTTCGACGGCCAGCCGATCCACGGCCTGTCGCGCGCCGGGATGCGGCCGCTGCGCTCGCGCATGCAGGTCGTCTTCCAGGATCCGTTCTCCTCGCTCAACCCGCGCATGACGATCGGCCAGATCATCGAGGAAGGGCTGGTCGTCAACAGGATCGGCGCGACACGGCGCGAGCGGGTCGATCGGGTTCGCGACGCCCTGGTCAGCGCCGGCATGCCCGGCGATATCCTGTCGCGGTTCCCGCACGAATTTTCCGGCGGCCAGCGGCAGCGCATCGCCATTGCCCGAGCCATCGCGCTGGAGCCCGAATTCATCCTGCTCGACGAACCGACATCGGCGCTCGACCTTTCGGTGCAGGCGCAGATCATCGACTTGTTGCGCAAGCTGCAGGACGAACGCGGCCTTAGTTATCTCTTCATTTCGCACGACCTCAAGGTGGTGCGCGCGCTCTGCCATCGCGTCATCGTCATGCAGAACGGCAAGATCGTCGAACAGGGGCCCGTCGACGAGGTCCTCACCCATCCCAAGACCGCCTACACCGAACGGCTCGTCAGGGCCGCCTTCGACGTGGCGTAGCAAAGTGCCGGAGGTTTAATAGTGGCAAGACATCCCAGGATCACCTTCATTGGCGCGGGTTCGACCGTGTTCATGAAGAACATTGTCGGCGACGTGCTGCAGCGCCCATCGCTGTCAGGCGCGACGATCGCGCTGATGGACATCAATCCGCAGCGGCTGGAAGAGAGCGCCATCGTCGTCAACAAGCTGATCGCGACGCTGGGCGTGAAGGCGAAGGCCGAGACCTATTCCGACCAGCGCAAGGCGCTCGCCGGTGCCGACTTCGTGGTCGTCGCCTTCCAGATCGGCGGCTTTGAGCCCTGCACCGTCACCGATTTCGAGGTGCCGAAGAAATACGGCCTGCGCCAGACCATTGCCGACACGCTCGGCGTCGGCGGCATCATGCGCGGCCTCCGGACCGTGCCGCATCTGTGGAAGATCTGCGAGGACATGCTGGCCGTCTGCCCCGACGCGATCATGCTGCAATACGTCAACCCGATGGCGATCAACACCTGGGCGATCTCAGAGAAATACCCTGAGATCAAACAGGTAGGCCTCTGCCACTCGGTGCAGGGCACGGCGATGGAACTGGCGCACGATCTCGACATTCCCTACGACGAGATACGCTACCGCTCGGCCGGCATCAACCACATGGCCTTCTACCTGAAGTTCGAGCACCGGCAGCCGGATGGCTCTTACCGCAACCTCTATCCGGACCTGGTCCGCGCCTATCGCGAAGGCAGGGCGCCGAAGCCGGGCTGGAACCCGCGCTGCCCCAACAAGGTGCGCTACGAGATGCTCACGCGGCTCGGCTATTTCGTCACCGAAAGCTCCGAGCATTTCGCCGAATACACGCCCTATTTCATCAAGGAAGGCCGCCCCGACCTGATCGACAAGTTCGGCATTCCGCTCGACGAATATCCCAAGCGCTGCATCGAACAGATCGAGCGCTGGAAGGGCCAGGCCGAGGCCTATCGCTCGGCCGACCGCATCGAGGTCGAGCAATCGAAGGAATACGCGTCCTCGATCATGAACTCGGTGTGGACCGGGGAGCCTTCGGTGATCTACGGCAATGTCCGCAACAATGGCTGCATCACCTCGCTGCCGGACAATTGCGCCGCCGAGGTGCCGTGCCTGGTCGACGGCTCCGGCATCCAGCCGACCTATATTGGCGAGCTGCCGCCGCAACTCACCGCGTTGATACGCACCAACATCAATGTGCAGGAACTGACGGTGCAGGCGCTGATGACCGAAAACCGCGAGCACATCTACCACGCGGCGATGATGGATCCGCATACGGCCGCCGAACTCGATCTCGACCAGATCTGGGCGCTGGTCGATGAGTTGCTGGCGACACATGGCGACTGGCTGCCGACCTGGGCGCGTGTGAGCGCCAAGGTCCGGGCCGCCTGAGCGCTGCTGCGGCGGTATCTACTCCACCGTCAGGCCTCCGGTGGCGCCGGCAACCGGTGGCGCAGTTCCTCGACCAGCACGCGCTCGTTCTCCGAATAGTCGATCGGAACGACGACGAGATGGACGCCACCGCCGGCAAAAGCCTGTTCAAGCGTCGATTGTATTTCTGAGACGGCGCCGACCCTGGTTCCCTTGGCGCCATAGGCCTCGGCATATCTGACGAAATCGGGATTGCCGAAGGTCATGCCGAAATCGGGGAACTGGTCGACCGCCTGCTTCCAGCGGATCATGCCGAAAGCATTGTCCTCGATGATCAGCACGACCAATTTGAGCTTCAGCCTGACGGCGGTTTCCAGTTCCTGGCTGTTCATCATGAAGCCGCCATCGCCGCAGATCGCCATGACGCGGCGGCCGGGATAGAGCATCGCGGCCGTCATCGCCGAGGGCAGGCCGGCGCCCATCGTGGCCAGGGCGTTGTCGAGCAGCAGCGTGTTGGCGACGCGCGTGCGGTAGTTGCGCGCGAACCAGATCTTGTACATGCCGTTGTCGAGCGCCAGGATGCCATCGGCCGGCATCACCGCGCGCACGTCATGCACCAGACGCTGCGGCGTGAAACGGTCTTCGGTGGCGCGGGCGGCAATGCGGCTCAAAATCCCTTCGCGCAGCGGCAGTAGCGCCTGCGCGTTGGGGATCTTGCCCTCGAGGCGGTCGGCAAGCAGCCTGAGCGAAGCGCCGATGTCGCCGACCACTTCGGTCTGCGGGAAATAGACCTGCTCGACATTGGCCGGCTGGTAACCGACATGGATCACCTTCGGTCCCTTGTCGCCCATAATGAAGGGCGGCTTCTCGATCGTGTCGTGGCCGATAGTGATGATGAGGTCGGCCTGTTCGATGGCCTCATGCACATAGTCGCGCTCGGAGAGCGCGGCGGTGCCCATGTAGAGTTCGGTGCCGCCGGGCACCGTGCCCTTGCCCATCTGCGTGGTGAAATAGGGAATGCCGGTCCTGATCACGAACTGGGCGAGGTCGGACGTCGAGCGCGGCCGCGATGCGGCGGCGCCCAGCATCGCCAGAGGACGCTGCGCCTTGATGATCATCTCGGCGGCGCGGTCGAGCGCAAGCGGGCTGGCCAGCGGAAGCTCGACCGGATGCGGCGGGATCAGCGCGACATCGTCGCACTCCTCGGCCGCGATGTCTTCGGGCAGTTCCAGATGCACCGGTCCCGGACGCTCCTCTTCGGCAATCCGAAACGCTTCGCGCACCACGGCGGGAATGGTCTTCGCCGAGATGATCTGGCGTGACAGCTTGGTCAGCGGCTTCATCGCGGCGACGATGTCGACGATCTGGAAGCGGGCCTGGCGCGACGACCGGATGCCCTTCTGCCCGGTGATCATGATCATCGGCATGGCGCCGAGCAGCGCATAGGCGGCACCCGTCGTCAGGTTCAGGGCGCCGGGTCCCAGCGTGGTGATGCACACACCTGGCTTGCCGGTGAGCCTGCCATGGGTGGCGGCCATGAACGCCGCCGCCTGCTCATGACGGGTGAGGATGAGCTGGATCGAGGATTTGCGGATGGATTCGACGACGTCCAGGTTTTCTTCGCCGGGAATGCCGAAGATGCGATCGACGCCCTCATTCTCGAGGGCGGCAACAAGCAGGTCAGAACCTTTGGGCACGAAGCATCTCCTGGGCAAAGCGGCGGCGAACCGCGTCGGGATATGATCAGACATAGTGCTGGCAAAGCCCTAGCGCGAGGCGCGGCCGCCGCCAATATCGCTCTGCCTTACAGATCCTTCCGTTTCCTGAATTGGCCGGGCGAGACGCCGGCGTGGCGGCTGAAGGCGGTGGAGAAGGCGGCTTCCGAGCTGTAGCCGACCGCCTCGGCGACTTGGCCCAGGCTCTTGCCCTCGTGCAGCAGCCGGCTGGCCTGCCGCATGCGGCAGCCGAAGAGATAGGCCATGGGCGCTTCGCCGACGAGATCGCGAAAGCGGGCGGCAAAGGTTGCCCTGGAGAGCCCGACCGCGCGTGCCAGGGTCTCGATCGTCCAGTCGTGGTCATAGGCTTCATGCAGGGTCGCGAGCGCTCTGGCGATCGCGGGGTCCTGCAATCCCCTCAGCCAACCTGGATTGTCCATGCTTTCCAGACCGGAGCGCAAGGCGCGCGTGACGATGGCCCCAGACAGGCGAGCCATGACTACGTCGCTGCCGGGACCTTCGTCGGTCGCTTCCACCAGCAAGGCCTCGACATAGCCACGCAGCCATTTGGGCAGACGGCCATTCGATCCCCGGATGTGAACGATGCGCGGCAGGCCGGCAAGTGCCGGATGGTCGGCGTCGCGAAAGGCGAAGGCGCCGCACAGGATGACGGTCTTTTCGCCTTCGCCGCCGCTGCGAATACGCCCGGCTGCGGTTTGGGTCGCCAGTTCGGCGGCGGGGACGTTCGCGCTTTTGAGCGCGCCGGGCGACCGCAGCACATGCGGATCGGCGCGCGGTGCAATGATCAGGTCGCCGGCATCGAGAGGCTCGACATCTTCCTCACCGAACACCGCCTCGCATCGCCCCTTGATGACGACGTGAATGCCGCGAAGCCCAGCCTGGCTGAACGAGATCGCCCAGGGCGCGGCCAGTTCGAGGCGCCGGTACCCGGCGGCTGCGAAGTGCAATTCGCGCATGAGGGTAGCCAGGAGGTCCACGCTTCGCTCCAGAAACAGACGATCGATATATCAATCCAGACGCTGTCGAATAGCGCGCCGGCCTTACTGGACCTAGCTATGCCCGACAGGCCGCTTGTCGGCGATAACGAAACTCAGGAGTTATTCATGCCGCCAATCGAGCTTTTTGTCGCGCAGCTTTGTCCCTATGCGCACCGTGTCAGGCTCGCCCTTGCCGAGAAAGGCCTGCAGGCGACGGAAATCGAAATCGATCTGCGCAACAAGCCGGCGTGGTTCCTGAAACTCACGCCGACGGGAAAGGTGCCGCTGCTGCGCCATCAGGGGCAATATGTCAGGGAGTCGTCGATCATCTGCGAATATCTCGATGATGCATTCCCCGAACGGCCGATTTTCCCCAGGGATGCTCAGGCCCGCGCTGAGGCGCGCATCTGGATCAGCTTCGCCGACACGCAGCTTTACGCCCGGACGGCAACCATGATGCACACTTCCGACGCTATGGTTCATAAGCGGATCAAGGCCCAGCTTGCCGACGATCTGCGCTTTGTGGAACAGCATGCCTTCGCCCTGCGAGGGGCGGACGAACGGTTTTTGCTGGGCTCGGAATTCAGCGCCGCCGACATCGCCTTCTATCCCTGGTTCGAACAGCTGTGCGTGCTTGAGAAATATCTGGGCTTCGTCATGCCGACCGAATGCGAGCGCCTGCTGCGGTGGCAGGAAACGGTTGCCGCCAGGGAGGCGGTGCGGACCTGCGCCAGGTCGCCCGGCTTCTACCTGGAATCCTATGGCCCGCTTCTCGCGGCCTGAGACGAGCGGGCAAACGGAAAAAAATTCCTCACTATGGTGCTGCAAGGTCAGTCATTTGCTTCTTGCGGCAGGCGCAAGCCTGTAAATATGCGGTATGAAACCCCGCCGCGAGAGGTGAGAGAAACATGCCCAATCCAACCGTCGTCGGGTTTTCCGGCAATTTCACCAGGCCGTCCAAGACGCGTGGTTTTGTCGACCAGGTTGTCAGGGATATTGCGCGCCAGCATGGCCTGTCGGCGAGCACCTATGACATCGAAGACCTCGGCCCGTCGCTCGGCGCTGCCAAATGGGCGCGCGATCTCGACGGCCAGTCCCGGGCAGTCTTCGACAGCGTCGTCAATGCCGATGTGCTGGTGGTGGGGTCACCGACCTACAAGGGCAGCTACACCGGCCTGTTCAAGCACTTCTTCGACCTCTTCGATCCCGCTTCCTTGCGCGGCAAGCCGGTGGTGCTGCTTGCCACCGGCGGCAACGATCGCCACGCGTTGATCGTCGAGCACCAGTTGCGGCCGTTGTTCGGCTTCTTCGAGGCGCTGACGCTGCCGACAGGGGTCTATGCCACGGACAAGGACTTTTCCGACGGCGTGCTGCGGGCCGAACCCATCCTGAAGCGCGTCGATCAGGTTGTCGGCGAGGTCGGGCTGGTGCTGGCCAATCGCTCGGCAGCCGGCGTTGCTGCCGGATAGAGCGAGGCGAGCGGGCCGCCTCCGGCTTTGCTCGGAGTGAATAAAATGGGAGCGATCCGGCTGAAAAACGCCAATGCCGGAAGGTTCCCGGTCATCCTGAGCGGCGATGACAAAGGGGTTTTGGCCAACTGCGAAATCCATCTCAGGCGGATTTCTCGCGACAACTAGTTCCTGTCCGCCGGCTTCGAACGCATCCTTGACACCGTCTCGCGCTCGGCGCGCTTGGAGCGCAGAGGCGGCAGGCCGCGGTCGATCAGGTCCATGTCCTCCAGCACCATGTCGCCCATGCGCTTGAAGGCGATGTCGAGCGCACCGGCGCGGTGGGGGGAGCGCAGGAAGCCGGGGATCGTGCGGACCGGATGGTCCTGCGCTAGCGGTTCTTCTGGGAAGACATCGCTGGCGGCGACGATGTGGCCGCTTTTCACCGCCGCCATCAGGGCAGGGAAGTCGACGACGCCGGCGCGGCTGAGCAGGATGAAGGCGGCGCCCTTGCGCATACTTGCAAAGGCCTCAGCGCCGAGGAAACCCTGGTTCTCCGAGGTCACCGAAGCGACGACGAAGACGAAATCGCTTGATGTCAGCACCTCGTCCAGCGAGGCCGGCTCGACGCCATTGTCGATCAGGATCGACGGCGGCAGCCAAGGGTCGAAGACCTTGGTGCGGGTGCGAAAACCCGACAGCAGTCGGTTGAGCGCACGGCCGAGATCGCCGAAGCCGATGATGCCGACATCGGCGCCGGACAGAAGCCGCGCCGTCAAATTGCCGTCACCGCCCCACAGCTCCTCGCCTTTGCGGAAGGCGAGGTCGGCATCGACGATGTTGCGGGCGAGGTTGAGTGCCATGGCGAGGCCAAGCTCGGCCACCGGCTCGGCGAAGACGAGGCCGGTGGTGACGACATGGATGCCGCGCGCAAACAGCGTTTCATAGGGCATGTTGTTGATGAGGTTGGTCTCGACATTGAAGACGCAACGCAGCGCCTGCATCTGGTCCAAGGTCTCGGGCGAGATCGGCGGTTGGCCGATAATATAGCGGGCTTGGGCCAGCACGTCGGCGGGCAAGTTCGCCACGCCCTCGGCCGTCGTCTCGACGACGCGGCAATGCGCCTTGAGGCGCGCCAGCTGCGGTGGGGTGAAGATCAGGTCGAGCGTGCGTGGTTCCGGCGCGCTGATGACCAGCGGCAAGGCCTTGTTTGGCATGACGATTCCTCCCCGGCGCGATCCGCATCGCGTATTTTGCTTTGCACTTGTGGTAGTCCCAAAACCACTTGCCGCTTTCCGGCGGCATGTGCTTGAGGGGTAAAATACCCACGATTAAACGATTTACAACTCCGGGAGGGGCCGCCGATCGCGCGACTCGAGCCTTGCCGGGTTTTGATGCGGGAATCGGTTGGCTCGCCAGGCAACGGCCCTGAGGGCTCCTTCCCTTCTCCCCCTGTGGGAGAAGGTGCAGTCAAAACGGATAGTGCTGCCCCGGATCCTCGATGGTTAGCCAGCGCAGGTCGGTGAACTCGGCGATCGAGGCCTTGCCGCCGAAGCGGCCGTAGCCTGAACCCTTGACGCCGCCGAACGGCATTTGCGCCTCGTCGCCGACGGTCGGGCCGTTGATGTGGCAGATACCGGCTTCGATGCGCGCGGCAACCGCCATGGCACGGCGGATGTCGCGGCTGAACACGGCCGAGGACAGGCCGTATTCGGTATCGTTGGCGACACATACCGCTTCGTCCTCGCCCTTGACGCGGATCACCGGCTTGACCGGGCCGAAGGATTCTTCCGAATAGACGCGCATCGCCGGCGTCACGTGGTCGAGCAATGTCGCCTCGACCACGGTTCCGGTGCGCTTGCCGCCGGCCACAAGCCTGGCGCCCTTGGCGACGGCGTCGGCAACCAGTTCTTCCATCTTGTCGGAGGCCTGGCTGCTGATCAGCGAACCGAGCACGACATGGCCGCGCGGGTCACCGGCAGGCAGCTGCGCCGCGCGGGCGGCGAGCTTGGCGACGAACTCGTCGGCGACCTTTTCATCGACGACCAGACGCTCGGTCGACATGCAGATCTGGCCCTGATGCATGTAGGCGCCGAAGGTCGCCGCATTGACCGCCGCATCGATGTCGGCATCGTCGAGCACGACCAGCGGCGCCTTGCCGCCGAGTTCGAGCAGCGCCGGCTTCAAGTGACGGCCGGCGAGTTCGGCAATGATTCTGCCGACCTTGGTCGAGCCGGTGAAGTTGACACGCCTGACTGCAGGGTGCGCGACCAGTGCCTCGACGATTGCCGCTGCGTCCTTGGGGTCATTGGTGACGACATTGATGACGCCCTTGGGCAGGCCGGCCTCGACCAGCACCTGGCCGATCAGCCGGTGTGTGCCTGGGCACATTTCCGAAGCTTTCAGCACAACCGTGTTGCCGCAGGCGATCGGCATGGCGATGGCACGGGTTCCGAGGATGACCGGTGCATTCCACGGCGCGATGCCGAGGCAGACGCCGGCCGGCTGGCGGATCGCCATGGCCAGCGTGCCGGGCTTGTCGGAGGGAATGACCTCGCCCGAAATCTGCGTCGTCATGGCGGCTGCCTCGCGCAGCATTTTGGCGGCGAGCATGACGTTGAAGCCGGCCCAGGGGCCGGTGGCGCCGGTTTCTTCCATCATCAATCTGGTGAATTCGCCGACCTTGGAGTCCATGACATCGGCCGCCTTGGACAGAAAAGCGCGGCGCTCGCCCGGTCCGGTCTTCGACCAGCTCTTGAAGGCGAGGGCCGCGGCTTCCACCGCGGCATTGGCGTCGGCGATGCTGGCTGCGGCAGCGCGGGTGGCCAGCTTGCCGGTGAACGGGTCCATGCGCTCGTAAGAGGCGGAGCCTGACGCATCCCTTTTGTCGCCGTCGATCAGAAGTCCGATGTCCATTGTTCTCTCCCTCGCTCGCCGTCGAGCGTCTTTTCTATCTATTATCGACCACGATCTGATCCGAACACCGGCTCCCACTTTTCGGGATCATGGTCTAGAAGCCGAGCACCTCGGCATTGATCGATGCTTCAAGCCCACCGTCAACCGGCACATTGGCGCCGTTGACCCAGCGTGCGCCGTCCGAGCACAGGAACAGCACGACAGGCGCGATGTCGCCCGAGGTTCCGGCGCGCCCGACCCTGGCGATGTCGCTGTCGACGCGGGCGTCACCCAGCACATTGCGGAACTGTTTGAGGATCGGCGTCTCGACCGGGCCGGGGCTCACTGCATTGACGCGGATGCCGCGGCTCCTGAACAGGTCCTGATGTGCGGCGCGCTGCGTCCACAACAGCAGCAGTTCCTTGGAAACGGAATAGCCTTCCTCGTTCTTCACCTGATGGTCGGCGACCACCTCCGCCACATCGGGAAAGCCTTCGATGCCGATCATCGATGCCGCGCGGTTGAGATTGGCGCGCCAGCCATAGCCGGCGATCGAGGCGACGTTGACCACGGCGCCGCCTTCACGAAGTCTTGGTGCGAGGCCTTCCGAGAGCGCGCGCAGGCCGTAGAAGTTGACGGTCAGTGTCGACACCGCACCGGTGTTGCCGGGGAGGCCGGCGACATTGCAGAGCGCATCGATGCGCTCCGGCAGGCGCCCGATGAGATCGACGACGCCGGCCTTGAACGAGATGTCGGCCTTGACGAAGAAGCCGACCGGTGCGGCAGGTTCACGCATATCGACGCCGATCACGTCAGCGCCCAGTTGGCCGGCAAGTTCCGCGGTGCGGGCGCCGATACCGGACGCGACACCGGTGATGAGGATGGTCTTGCCGAACAGCATGGTCACGCCTTTTCACTATGTGTTGCGGT
This sequence comes from Mesorhizobium sp. C372A, assembly GCF_030323245.1. Lineage (NCBI taxonomy): Bacteria > Pseudomonadati > Pseudomonadota > Alphaproteobacteria > Hyphomicrobiales > Phyllobacteriaceae > Mesorhizobium > Mesorhizobium sp. C372A. The sequence continues at coordinate 3,485,417 of NZ_CP100475.1, forward strand.
CTGTTGCGGCGAAGGCGTGGCGTCGCCATCTGCGGCGTTTGGCGGGAGCCTGACACGGTAGCCGACCGGCAGCAGGCGCAGGCCAAAGCGCTCCTCCAGCGTTCCCCACAGGCCGCGCGGCAGGAAGAGCGAGAACAGCACCGCCGTGGCGCCAAGGCCGATCAGATACCAGACGCCGGTGCCGCCGAACCAGGTCTCGATGAGGAAGAACAGCAGCGCACCCAGAATGGCGCCCTCGAAGGTGCCGATGCCGCCGACCAGCACCATGAAGATCATGTAGGCGGTCCACTGGACGTTGAAGTAGGTTTTCGGCTGGAAGGTGATCGACGTGGCCAACCACAGCGCGCCGGCCATGCCGATGCCGAAGGCGGCGAGCACGAAGAGCAGCCGCTTGGTTCCGGTGACGCGCACGCCGACCGATGCCGCGGCCTCCTCATTGTCCCTGATGGCGCGGATGGCCGCACCTGTGCTGCCACGCAGCAGGCTAAACAGGGTGGCGAGCAGCGCCGTCATCGCGGCCAACGCCAGCCAGTAGATCGTCGCCCGCCTGACGCCGGCGTCATAGACGTTGAGCGAGATCAGCGACGTCCCGGTCTCGCCTTGCACCAGCCGGTCGAGATTGACCAGGAGATGGGTGAGCGCCGCGATCACCCACATGCCGATGGCGAACTCGCCGTTCCTGAGCCGCAGCATGAACAGCGACATCGGCCAGGAGATCGCGCCGACAATGATCGCGGAGACGAACAGCGAAGCGAACGGGTTGAGGCCGGCATCGGCCAGGCGGATGGTGAAATAGGCGCCGAGGCCGAAGAACACTTGCTGTCCCACCGAAACCAGCCCGCCGAAGCCGGCCAGCGCGTTCCACATCGCCGCCAGGATCACATAGATGAACAAGGCGGTCACGCGGTCGACGGCGCCGGCCGAAAGGAAATGCGGCGCGACGCCAAGTAGCGCGATGATGACGACGACCGCAATCGCCGAGATGCGCGAGGCGGAGGTGCCGCGCTCGATAACGGGGGCGTTTAAAACCGCGCTCATGATGCTTTCCTCGCGGGCAGGCGCAGCAGGCCGCGCAGGCCGAGGCCGGAGGTGGAGAGCCGGATGAACAGCACGATCAGGAAGGCGACATGGCCGCCGATCAGAAAACCTTGCGGATGGATCTGCGCGCCGAGCGTCTGGGCGAGCGCCAGAACGATGCCGCCGACCAGCGTGCCCCATTGCGAACCGGCGCCGCCGATCACCGCCGCCTCGAAAGCGAACAGCAATTGAGGTGCGCCGGTATAGGGATCGAAGGTGGCGCGCATGCCGAGGAAGGCACCGGCAAGACCGACCGTGACCATGGCGATGGCGGCGGCGAGGGCGTTGGCGCGGCGCGCATCGACGCCGACGAGACCGGCCGTGTCGGGATCTTCCGACGTGGCGCGGATCGAGCGGCCAAGCCTGGTGTTGGTAAGGAACAGCTGCAGTCCGCCAAGCAATATGACGGCGGCGGCGAACATGATCACGGCAAGCTTGCCGACATAGATGCTGCCCGGCCATTCCCAGGAATCGTAGGAGAGGCTGCCGATATAGGGCGCCAGCGAACGTGTGTCGGCGCCGAACTGCTCGAACAGCGCATTGTCGATGACGATGGCGAGGCCGAACGTGGTCAGGATCGGCAGCAGCGCGCCTCCGCGGGCGCTGCGCTCGAGCAGGAAGCGCTGCAGCGCCCAGCCGATGGCCGCCATCAGCGGCAGCACGATGAGCAGGCCGACGAAGGGCGAGATATGGAATTGCGAGGCGAGCCACCACAGCGCGTAGGCGGAAAACACGGCCAGGCTGCCATGCGCGAGGTTGATGATGCGCATCACCGAAAACATGAAGGAGAGGCCGCAGGCGATCAGCGCGTAGTAGCCGCCGAGCAGGATGCCCTGGACGATCTGGTTGCTCATGCCGGCACACTCCCGGCGCTTTTTCTGTGCAGGCCGAAATAGGCTTTCGTCACTTCATCGCGGGACATGCCCTTGCTCGGGCCTTCCAGCGCGACGCGTCCTTCGAGCATGCAGATGACCTTGTCCGAGACCGAGAGCGCGCGATTGAGGTCCTGTTCGACCAGGATGATCGTCGTGCCGGAGCTGATCAGGCCTTGCAGCGAAGCGTATACGCGATCGACCACCAGCGGCGACAGGCCGAGCGAGACCTCGTCGAGCAGCAGCAGTTCGGGATTGCTCATCAAAGCGCGGCCGATGGCGGTGGCCTGCTGCTCGCCACCGGAGAGATGCCCGGTCTTGGCATGGCGGCGCGGCTTCAGATTGGGGAACGTGTCGAGCACTCGTTCCACGCTCCAGTCGCCGGGACGGCCGGCGGTCTTGCCAAGCAGGAGGTTCTCCTCGACCGTCATCTGCACGAACAGTTTTCGCCCTTCCGGCACCAGCGCGACGCCCATGCCGACGCGCTTGTGCGAGGGAACGCCGGTGATATCGGCACGATTCAGCAGCACGCGGCCGGCCGTCGGCTGGTGCGCGCCGGCGATCGCCCGCAGCAGGGTCGTCTTGCCGGCGCCGTTGGCGCCGACCAGCGCCAGCGTTTCGCCGCGCTCGATCGAGAAGTTCACGCCGCGCACCGCCTGCAACAGGCCGTGGCGGACGACCAGATTCTCGATTGCGAGCAGGCTCATTTCGGGCCTCCGCCGAGATAGGCCCGCACGACTTCGGGGTCGGCCATCACCGCTTGCGGCTCGCCGTCGGCGATGATCTTGCCGGCGTCCATGCAGATCAGCCGCTCGGCCACCTGCAGCAGGATGTGGACGATGTGCTCGATCCAGACGATGCCGATCTTGCGGCGGCGCAATTCCTTGATGGTATCGACAAGTTCGCTCGCCTCGCCATCGGTCAGTCCGCCGCCGATCTCGTCGAGCAGAAGCAGCGTAGGCCTTGCCGCGAGCGCGCGGGCAAGTTCCAGCCGCTTGCGGTCGAGCAGGCCGAGCGTTTCGGCGCGCCGGTTGGCCACGCCCATCATGCCGCACAGTTTCAGCGACTCCAGCGCCTCTTCATAGGCCTCGTCGCGGGCGAGACCGGCGCCATGCGACGCGGCAACAAAAACGTTCTCGAACGTGGTCATGCCGCTGAACGGCTTGGGCACCTGGTGCGTGCGCACCAGGCCGAGACGACAGCGCGCTGTAGCCGGCATCGCGGTCACATCGCCACCCTTGAAGGCGACCATGCCGGCGCTCGGCGGGAAGGCGCCTGATAAGATGCTGAGCAGCGTCGTCTTGCCGGCGCCGTTCGGACCGACGATGCCGACGGCCTCATCGGCATTCATGGCGAAGTCGACATCGTCGAGCACCACCAGCGCGCCGAAGCGTTTCTGGATGCCGGCAGCGCGGAGGATCGCGGCGTTTGCTGAACCGTTCACGATGCGATCCCCGTAACCGACCGTCAGCTGTTATACGGCTGGAGCTTGGCCTCGACCGGAACCTTCGGGTCGGTGGCGTTCTCGGTCACGACGTAGTCGAGCGGGAATTTGCCGCCTTCCTTGGCCGCCACCCATTGGGTGCCGATGATCGGGCCGGGAGAGACATTGGCGACCGGGCCGCTGGTGAAGTCGACCTTGCCGATCATGGTCTCGGTGTTGAGCGTGCTCAGCGCCTTGGCGACGGCCGCCTTGTCCTTGGCGTCGGTGCTTGCCTTCAGCGCCTCGAAGCCGGCGTCGAGCAGCGACATCGAGGCGCCGAGCTGCTGCGTCCACTGCTTGCCGCTGGCGGCCTCATAACCGTCGGCCAGTTCGGTCCCCGAAACGCCGGTCAGCGGCGACTTGTAGGGAAAGGCCTTGTGCCAGTAAGCGGCGCTCGAAATCTTGTTGCCGAGATCGCCCAGCGCCTCGATGTCGGACGGGAACAATCCGGTCTTGGCGACCTGGCAGATCTTGATCTGCTTGATCAGGCCTTGCTGTGCAGCCTGGCGCCAGAAGGCGGCGAAGTCCGGCGGGATCGGGAAGGAGTTGAAGATCTCGACGCCTTCCTGCTTGAACAGCGCGATCTGCGAGGAATAGTCGGTGGTGCCGGTCTCGTAGGCGCCGGGATCGACGATGGTGAAACCCTGCTTTGCCAGCAACGGCGCCAGATGGGTGCGGATGGCATTGCCGTCTGCGTCGTTGGGATACATGACGCCGACCTTCTTGTTGGTCTCGATCAGGCTCCATTGCGAGATGTAGGTCCGGAAGAACTCGTCGACGCCGAAGCCGAAATGATAGGTCCATTTGAACGGCGAGGGTTCGCCGGGCTTGGCGCCGCGGCCGAAATACCAGGCCTCCCACGGCATGACGGTGGAGAGGCAAGGCACGCCGGCGGCTTCGCAGGCGTCGGCGACCGGGTTGATCACCTCCGGCGTCGACACCGCCAGCATCAGGTCGACGGCTTGGTTGTTGATGAGGTCCTTGGCGAGCTGGCCGGCGCGCGACGGGTCGGATTGCGTGTCCTGGTCGATGATCTCGACACTGTATTTCTTGCCGCCGATGTCGAGGCCGTTGGCGAGCGCCTTGCGGGCGAGATCGAGCACATAGCCGTCGGTCTGGCCGAAGCCGGCGAGCGGCCCTGTGCGCGGGCTGACAAAGCCGACCTTCAGCGTGTCGGCGGCCTGCGCGAATGCCTGGCCGCGGCTGAGCGCAAGTGCCGCGCCGCCGGCGAGCGATGTGGCGATGAACTGGCGCCGCGAGACGCCGGATTTGCTTGAGGTCATGCTGGTATTCCTCCCTTTCCTGACGGCACCTGGAGGTCACCGCCGGCCTGCTCAAAATCGATGCCGCCCGTTCTTAAGATCGGAGATCGCCCCGGCAGGCCTTGAGGCGGCAGCGGAACGCCGCCAATGCCGATAACGGCACGATTTCGATCCTCCCATCGTCACAGTGCCCTAGGTGTTTGGTTTGGTAAAATGATATTTTGCGGTGTTTCGTTAACCAACAGGTTATGGAAATACGGCTGAAGGCCCGCTCTGCGCCAGATTGGCGAAAGGTGCTCAGGCGTTCTGGCTGGCCGCCTCGCGAATGGTCTGCAGCAGGATGGTGAAGGCCGGCGAAGGCGCAGTGTCGGTCCGCATCGTCAGGCCGACCGGCCCTTTGGTTTCCTCGGTGTTGACGGGCAAGGCGACGAAGGCGCCGCTGGAGAGTTCGTTGGCGACGACGCCTGTCGATATGATCCAGACCGCGTTGCTTTGGCGCAGGAAGGCACGGCCGAAGGAATCCGAGACGGTCTCGATCTCGGTCGCAGGCGCCGTCATGCCGTTGGTGATGAACAGGCGGTCGACGAACGGGCGGATGACCGATTCCCGCGTCGGCATCAGCACCGGAAATTCATCGAGCCGGGCGAAGATGTCCTGGCCCGGCTGCAGCAGCGGATGGCCGGCCCTCACCACGAACAGCACCGGTTCGGAATAGAGATGCTCGAAGAAGAAGCCGGTCATGTTTTCCGGCGCCGCAAGCCGGCCGACGACGAGATCGAGCGCACCGACGCGCAACTGTTCCAGCAGGACCGCGTTCTCGCCGGTGACGATCTTGATCGCAGCACCGGTATTTTCACTCAGGAACAGGCTTATGGCGCGTGGCATCACCTTGGCCGACACTGTCGGGAGCGCGCCGATGCGGATCGGATGCCGGTTGATGGCGCCGTCCTGGCGGACGGAATCGACGCCGCGCTTCAGTGCCGTGATCGCCGTGCCGGCATGGCCGAGAAAGATTTCGCCAAGCCGTGTCACCCTGATGCCGCGGCCGTCGCGTTCGACGACAGCGATGCCAAGCGCCTCCTCCAATTCGCGCAACGTCTTGGTCACGGCCGGTGGGCTGACATGGAGAAAGTCGGCCGCCCTCGCCACGCTGCCTTGCCGCGCTACCTCAAGGAATGCCTGCAGGTGACGGAACCTTATGCGGCTTTCGGACATGTTCTCATAACCTAGCAGTTAATGAAACGGCGTAAAATATCATTTTACCAAACCAAATGCCTTGTGCAATGTGAACACGGAGGATCGAAATCGTGCCATTCGTCAACATTGGCGGCATCACGCTGCACCATCGCCATATCAAGGCGAAGGGAAATGCGCGGCCGATCGTGTTCATCAATTCGCTGGGCACCGACTTCCGCGTCTGGGACGAGGTGTTGTCCGAACTGGGTGGCGAAATGCCTGTGTTGGTCTACGACAAGCGCGGCCATGGCCTGTCCGACATTGGTGGCGTCAGCTCGATCGACGAGCATGTCGATGATCTGTCGGGCCTGATCGATCATTTCGAACTGAACAATGCGGTGCTGTGCGGCCTGTCGGTGGGCGGCCTGATTGCGCAAGGGTTTTATGCCCGGCGCCCCGAAATCGTCGACGGCCTCATCCTGTGCGACACCGCCCACAAGATCGGCACGGCCGACAGCTGGAACACCCGCATCGAAACGGTCGAAAGCAAAGGTATCCAGGCCATCGCCGATGCCGTGCTCAAAATGTGGTTTACGCCTGCCTTCCACGCGGACCGTGTCGCCGAGCTCGACGGCTACTGGAACATGATGACCCGGCAAGCCGTCGCCGGCTATGTCGGCACCTGCGCCGCGGTGCGCGATGCCGATTTCACCGAGGCCGCGCAGGCGATCGCGGTGCCCACGCTTTGCGTCGTTGGCGACCAGGACGGCTCGACGCCGCCGGATCTCGTCCGCTGGCTGGCCGATCTGATCCCAGGCGCACATTTCGAAATCATTCGTGACGCCGCGCACATCCCTTGCGTCGAACAGCCCAAGGCGCTGACCACCCTGATCCGCGATTTCGTCGCGGCGCTTCCCCTGAGAAAGCAGACCCATGGATGAACTGCCCAAAAACGAAACCAGATATCAGACCGGGCTGACCGTCAGGCGCTCGGTGCTCGGCGACCCGCATGTTGATCGCAGCGAGGATGCCGTCACCGATTTCGACCGGCCGTTCCAGGAGCTGATCACCGAGGCAGCCTGGGGCACTGTGTGGGCGCGTCCGGGCTTCAGCAGGCGCGAACGCTCGATCGTGACGCTGGCACTGCTGGCCGCCCTTGGCCATGATGAAGAGGTCGCCATGCATGTGCGCGCCACCGCCAACACCGGTGCGTCGCGCGACGATATCTGCGAAGCGTTCCTGCATGTCGCGATCTATGCCGGCGTGCCGGCCGCCAACCGCGCCTTCAGGATCGCCAAGGAGGTGTTTTCGGAAATGGACGGAAGCAGGGCTGGCCATGCCAGCTGATGCCGGCTCGAACCGCAGGCCCGAGAGCGGAGCCTTCTTCCAGCGCGACCGTGGCTGGCATCCGCCGGCGCTGACGCCCGACTACAAGACGTCGGTGTTGCGCTCGCCGCAAAAGGCGCTGCTGGCCTTCGACAACACGGCGTCCGAAATCACCGGTCCGGTGTTCGGCCACGCCATGCTGGGCGAACTCGACAATGACCTGATCCACAATTTCGCAAAGCCCGGCGAGAGCGCCATCGGCGAGCGTATCATCGTCTATGGCCGCGTGCTCGACGAGCGCGGCCAGGGCGTCTCAGGCGCGCTGCTCGAATTCTGGCAGGCCAATTCAGGCGGCCGCTACCGCCACAAGAAGGACGGCTATCTCGCGCCGCTCGATCCGAATTTCGGCGGCTGCGGCCGCACCATCACCGATGCCGATGGCGGTTATGCCTTTCGCACGGTGAAGCCAGGTCCCTATCCCTGGCCGAACGGGCCCAATGACTGGCGGCCGTCGCACATCCATTTCTCGGTGTTCGGCCACGGCTTCGCACAGCGGCTGATCACCCAGATGTATTTCGAGGGCGACCCGCTGATCTGGCGGTGCCCGATCGTGCGCGGTTTCCGCGACAGGGCGGCGATCGAGACGCTGGTAGCGGCGCTCGACATGCAGGCGACGATCCCGTTCGACGCGCGCGCCTACAAGTTCGACATCGTGTTGCGCGGACGCCGCGCCTCGCTGTTCGAAAACCGTCCGGAGGGCAATTGATGGCGCAATCGCTGACCCGGCTGAAGGAGAGCCCGTCGCAGACCGCCGGGCCCTACGTGCATATCGGGCTGACGCCGAATTTCGGCGGTATCGGCGGCGTCTACCCGACAGACCTGGGCGCCACGATGCTCAACGACAACGCCAAGGGCGACCGCATCGGTTTGCGCATTCGCGTGCTCGACGGCACCGGCACGCCGCTCAGGGATGCGTTGATCGAGATCTGGCAAGCGGATGCCAATGGCTTCTACAATTCGCCGGCCGAATTGCGCGGCGATGCCGATCCGGATTTTCAGGGCTGGGGCCGTCAGCCGACCGACATGGAAACCGGCCTGTGCAGTTTTCAGACGATCAAGCCGGGACGCGTGCCGTATGGCGACGGCCGGCTGATGGCGCCGCATATCAGCCTGTGGATCGTCGCCCGCGGCATCAATATCGGCCTCCACACGCGGCTCTATTTCTCCGACGAGGCCAAGGCCAATGCCGAGGATCCGATCCTGGCCCGCATCGAGCACAAGGTGCGCGTGCCGACGCTGATCGCCGAGCGGCAAGGCGACGACTATATTTTCGACGTCCATCTCCAGGGGGAGAAGGAAACGGTCTTCTTCGACAGCTGACGGAGGAAACCAGCACATGACCGTATCGCCCTTCGACCATCCGCTGCTTTCCGGCCTGCTCGGCGACGAGGAGGCGGCTCGGCATTTTTCGGTGGATGGGGAAATCGCCGCCATGCTCGATTTCGAGCGCGCGCTGGCGCAAGCGGAAGCCGAAAGCGGGATTATCGGCACGGATGCCGCCGCGGCGATTATACCTGTCCTGTTGTCATACAAGCCGGACACCGCGCGGCTGCGGGCCGGTGTGGCGAAGGATGGCGTGATCGTGCCCGAACTGGTGCGCCAGTTGAAGGCAGCGGTCGGGGCGCCGCACGACGCCGGCGTGCATTTCGGCGCAACCAGCCAGGACGTCATCGACACTGGCCTGGTGCTTCGGCTGCGCCGGCTCATTGAACATCTCGACCTGCTGCTGACTGAAAACATTCTGCGGCTGGTGGGGCTGGAAGAACGTTTTGGCAGCCGTGCATTGACAGCGATGACGCGCATGCAGCCGGCGATCCCAATTCAGGCGTCGGACCGCGTGGCGGTGTGGCGCACGCCGCTGCAACGGCATCAGCAGAGACTGTCGGAGCAATCCAAGCGTCTGATCGTGGTGCAGTTTGGCGGCGCCGCCGGCACGCTGGAGAAGCTGGGCGACAAAGGACCTGCCGTGCGCGCGGCCCTTGCCGCAAAGCTCGGCCTTGGCGACGCGCCGCAATGGCACAGCCAGCGGGATGCGCTGGCCGAATTCGCCGGGCTGCTATCGCTCATCACCGGCAGTCTCGGCAAGTTCGGCCAGGACGTTGCGCTGATGGCGCAAGGTGGAACCGACATCAAGCTGTCCGGCGGCGGCGGCTCGTCGGCCATGCCGCACAAGCAGAACCCGGTGAAGGCGGAAGTGCTGGTGACGCTGGCGCGCTTCAACGCCACCCAGCTTTCCGGCATGCACCAGGCGCTGGTGCATGAGCAGGAGCGCTCCGGTGCTGCCTGGACGCTGGAATGGCTGCTCTTGCCGCAAATGGCGATAGCGACCGCGGCTGCGCTACGGCTCGCCGCCGAACTCGCCGGACAGATCGAAAGCCTGGGACACTGATGCGCACAAAGATCGTCATTGTCGGCTCCGGACCGTCCGGGCTGCTGCTTGGCCAGCTTCTCGGCACCATTGGCGTCGAGACGGTGATCCTCGAACGTTCGAGCCGGCAGCATGTGCTTGGCCGGGTGCGGGCAGGGGTGCTCGAACAAGGCACCGTCGAGTTGCTCGAAGAGGCGGGCGCAGCTGTAAGGCTGCATGCCGAGGGCCTGCTGCATGCCGGCATCTCGCTTGCGTTCGGCGGCGGCCTGCACCGGCTCGACCTCACGGCACTGACCGGCGGCAAGCATGTCACCGTCTATGGTCAGACCGAAGTGACGCACGATCTGATGGACAAGCGCGAGGCGGCCGGGCTGACCACCGTCTATGAGGCGGCCAACGTCGCGCTGCATGGTTTCGATGGCGAAGCGCCCTACGTCACCTACGACAAGGACGGCGTCAGCCATTGCATCGACTGCGACTTCATCGCCGGCTGCGACGGCTATCACGGCGTTAGCCGCAAATCGGCGCCTGGGCGGGCGCTGAAAACCTTCGAGCGGACCTATCCCTTCGGCTGGCTCGGCGTGCTGGCCGAAGTGCCGCCGGCCGATCACGAACTGGTCTACGCCAACCATGAGCGGGGCTTTGCGCTGTGCTCGATGCGGTCGACGCATCGCAGCCGCTACTATGTGCAGGTCCCGGCTGACGAACAGGTCGACGCCTGGAGCGACGGTCGCTTCTGGGACGAATTGCGCAGTCGCCTGCCGGAACAGACCGCAGCCGCGGTCGTTACCGGCCCGTCCTTCGAAAAATCAATCGCGCCGCTGCGCTCCTTCGTCGCCGAGCCGATGCGCTTCGGCCGGCTGTTCCTGGTCGGCGACGCCGCCCATATCGTGCCGCCGACGGGCGCCAAGGGGCTCAACCTCGCCGCCAGCGATGTGCGCTATCTCTTTGCTGGGCTTCGCGAATTCTATCTGGACAAATCACCAAGCGGGCTCGACGCTTATTCAGCCAAGGCGCTGGCCAGAGTGTGGAAGGCGGTGCGCTTCTCCTGGTGGATGACGACGATGCTGCACCGCTTTCCCGATACGGGCGAGTTCGGCCAGCGCATCCAGGAAGCCGAGCTCGACTATCTCGTGCATTCGCAAGCGGCGTCGACCGCGCTGGCTGAAAACTATGTCGGTTTGCCCTATTAAGGGCGGTGCAAACTCAAACCCGTTCGAGCGCCACCGCGATGCCCTGGCCGACGCCGATGCACATGGTGGCCAGCGCATAGCGGGCGCTGCGCTCGCGCAGTTCCAGTGCCGCGGTGCCAGTGATACGCGCGCCCGACATGCCCAAGGGATGACCAAGCGCGATGGCGCCGCCATTCGGATTGACGTGCTCCGCATTCTCGGAGATGCCGAGTTGACGGAGCACGGCGATCCCTTGGGAGGCGAAGGCTTCGTTGAGTTCGATGACATCGAATTGGTGCGGTGTCAGGCCGAGGCGGGCGCAGAGCTTTTGTGTCGCCGGGGCAGGGCCGATGCCCATGATGCGTGGCGCCACGCCGGCAGCAGCGCCGCCGAGGACGCGGGCGATCGGCGTCAGGCCGTATTTTTTCACAGCCGCCTCGGAGGCGATGATCAGCGCTGCCGCGCCGTCATTGACGCCGGACGCGTTGCCGGCGGTGACGGTGCCGCCCTGGCGGAACGGCGTCGGCAATTTGGCCAGCGACTCGACCGTGGTGCCGGCGCGCGGATGCTCATCCTTCGATACCATAATCGCATCGCCCTTTTTCTGCGGGACCGTCACCGGGGTGATCTCCTTCGCCAGCCGGCCATTGGCCTGTGCCGCGACGGCCTTGTCCTGGCTGCGCACGGCAAAGGCGTCCTGGTCGGCGCGCGACACTGAAAAATCCTCGGCGACGTTCTCGCCGGTCTCCGGCATGGAATCGACGCCATAGTGTTTCTTCATCAGCGGGTTGATGAAGCGCCAGCCAATCGTGGTGTCGTGGATCTCGGCGTGGCGCGAAAAGGCTGTCTCGGCCTTGGGCATGACGAAGGGCGCGCGGCTCATCGATTCGACGCCGCCGGCGATCATCAACTCGGCTTCGCCCGCCTTGATGGCGCGGGCGGCAATGGTGAGCGCATCCATGCCGGAACCGCAGAGGCGATTGACGGTCGAGCCTGAAATTTCCTTCGGCAGTCCGGCCAGGAGCAGCGACATGCGGGCTACATTGCGGTTGTCCTCGCCGGCCTGATTGGCGCAGCCATAGACGACGTCGTCGACAGCCTGCCAGTCGATGCCGGCATTGCGCTCGACCAGCGCCTTCAGCGGGATGGCGCCAAGATCGTCGGCCCGCACCGACGACAGCGAGCCGCCGAAACGGCCGATCGGGGTGCGGATGTAATCGCAGATGAATGCCTCGGTCATGTCATGCGGCCTTTTCTTTACCGCTTCCCTCATGCGCCGCCTTGGTGCGGGCCTGCAGGTCACGCAATGTCGTCAGCTCGAGTTCCGTCGGCGCCGGCGTTTCGTCAAGCGCCTCGGCGAACTTTACGATCCAGCCACAGCTGTCCTGCACCTCAAGCCGCGTCGAGCCGGGATGCAACGACACCACGGTGAATTCCTTGCTCACCGGATCTGGCTTCCAGATGGCAAGGTCGGTGATCAGCAGCGTCGGCCCTGATGTCTCGATGCCGAGGCGCTGGCGATGGTCGCCGCCATCGCCATGGCCGAAGGAGGTGAAGAAGTCGATCTTCTCGACCATGCCGCGCTTGGACTGCGCCATGGTGATGTAGATCTCCTTCGACGAGGTGGCGATCTCGGGCGCGCCGCCGCCGCCGGGCAGGCGGGTCTTGGGATGCGCATAGTCGCCGATGATAGTGGTGTTGATGTTGCCGAACTTGTCGAGCTGGGCGGCACCGAGGAAACCGATCGAAATGCGGCCGCCCTGCAGCCAGTAACGAAACATCTCCGGCACCGAGACGGTCGTGACGGCGGTGTCGCAAAGTTCGCCGTCACCGATCGACAGCGGCAAAACATCGGGCGCGGTGCCGATGGTGCCGCTTTCATAGATCAGCGTGATGTCGGGCGCATGCGTCAGCCGCGCGACGTTGCAGGCGGCGGACGGCGCACCGATGCCGACGAAGCAGACATCGTCGTTCTTCAGCGCGCGGCTGGCGGCAATCGTCATCATCTCGTTGGGGGTGAAGCCGCTCATGCCGCGCTCCTCAGATGTTCGACGCGGGCCGCGAAATCGTCGGCCGAGCGTTCGATGACATTGGCCTGCATCCAGGCCTGGAATTTTTCACGGTCGGCGGCGATCTCGTCCCATTCGAGATAGGCGGCGTTGTCCCTGGCATAGTAGCCGTGCGTGTAGGAGGGATGCGAACCGCCTGATACCACCGAGATCGCAGCGATGATCCAGCGCGGCAGCACGGTGAGGTTGGGATGCAGGTCGTCGAAATTGTCGACGACTTCCTCTACCGTCACCACGGCGCGCTTGGCCGCGAGCACCGCTTCCTTCTGGATGCCGATAATGCCTTCGACCAGCACATTGCCTTTTTTGTCGGCCTTCTGAGCGTGGATGAAGGTCACGTCCGGTCGGATGGAAGGAACGGCGGCAAGCACCTCGCCGGTGAACGGGCAGGTGACCGAGCGGATGTTGGGATTGACTGCCGCCAGCCCGGCGCCGCGATAGCCGCGGAACACCGCGCAAGGCAGGCCGGCAGCTCCCGCCTCGTAGGCGTTGGCCATGCCGGCATGGCTGTGCTCCTCGATCTCGATCGACCGGGGGAAGCCGTTCTCGATGGCGTCGCGGGCGCGGCGCAACAGGCCGACGCCGGGATTGCCGACATAGGAGAAGATGATCTTCTTCGCCATGCCCATGCCGATCATCTGGTCGTAGATCAGGTCAGGAGTCATGCGGATCAATGTCAGGTCGCGAAATCCCTGGCGGATGGCTTCGTGCGCCGCCGCCGTCGGGATCAGATGGGTGAAGCCCTCGAAGGCGACCGTATCGCCATCATGCAGGTTCTCGGCCACGGCCTGTTTGAGCGGCAGGAATTTGACCATCGCCAAGAACTCCGGAGTCCAAAAAGTTCGTATTGCGAACACTTGTTTTGTATGAGATATTTTTACATCGCGCCGCCGAGACGAGTCAAGGCGGCGCATTGTCTTGCGGAGGCCGCATGGAGGACAAGGCAAAGACGCGCGACCATGTCGGCTCGCTGGAGCGCGGCCTTGCGGTCATGGAGATACTGGCACGCCATCCGGCCGGCATGACATTGACCGAAATGGCGGAGGAGGCGGGGCTGACCCGCGCCGGCGCGCGGCGCTTCCTGCTGACGCTGACCGCCACCGGCTATGCCACGCAATCCGGCCGGCTGTTTTCGCTGTCGCCGCGCCTGCTCGCCATCGTGCGCTCTTGGCTCGGCGGCGCCTCGCTGTGGACATTCGCGGCATCCATCATGCGCGACGTCGCGGGCCAATTCGACGAGGCCTGTAACGCGGCGGTGCTGTCGGGCGAGGAAGTCGTCTATGTCGCGCGCATTCCTGGCCGCCGCATCCTCAGCGTTTCGCTCGATGTCGGCACCAGGCTGCCGGCGCATTGCACCTCGATGGGGCGCGTCCTGCTTGCGGGGCTGGGCGCGGATGAGCTGAAGGCCTTGCTTGCAGAGGCGAGGATCGAACGGCGCACGCCGAAGACGATCACCAGCCGCGCCGCGCTGGCCAAGGCCATCGACGCGGCGAGGGCGGATGGCTTTGCCGTCGTCAATGAAGAGCTGGAACTTGGCCTGCGCTCGATAGCGGTGCCGATCTATGACCGCGCCGGCAAGACCGTGGCGGCGATCAACGTCTCGACGCAGTCGGCGCGGTTCTCCGTCGAGGCGATGGAGCGGGATATCCTGCCAGCGCTGCGGACGGCCAAGCAACGGATTGAGGAATTTTTCTTCGTGTGAGCGCAAGGCTAATCGCCTGAGGGAAGCGCTGCCCCCGCTCTGTCTCGGAGACGCGACGCCCTGCGCGGTTAGCGTCGCCATGCGAACAAACGATGCCCGGGGCACCTGAGCACAACGCATATGCGTGAATCCAAATATATCGTTGACGTCGCCCTTCAACTCCAATATCGAACAGGACTATACAGGTTTACTGAACAGGTACCCATATGAAGCGGCGCGCGGTTCAACTTTCTCCCGGCACGGGCAAGCCCGAGCAGATCGCCACCGTTCTCGAACATGAGATCCGCTCCGGCGTGCTTGGCTTCGGCGACCGCCTGCAAAGCGAGAACGAACTCGTCCAGCGCTTTTCCGTCAGCCGCAACACGGTCCGCAAGGGCCTCGAGGAGTTGTCTAGCCGTGGGCTGATCACGACCAAGGTCGGCATCGGCTCCTTCGTCACTTTCGACGGCAAGCCGGTCGATGACAGCATTGGCTGGTCGCGGGCGCTGGCCAATGCCGGCGCCAATGCCGAGACGCGGACGCTGCGGCTTGAAGTGATCGAGGATGCCGATCTTGCCGCGCTGCTTGGCATCGAAAGCCCGTTCTTCATCGCCGTCGACCGGGTGCGCACCAATGCCAGCGACGGCCATGCGATCTCCATCGAACGCAGCCGCCTGCCGCTGTCGCCCGAACTGGAGGACGTGCCGCTGCGCGGCCTGCGCGAAGGCTCGCTGCACCAGACGCTGCGTGGCGCCGGGCTCATTCCCGACCATGGCGAGGAATGGGTCGGCATCGAGATGCTCAACGCCGAAGACGCCGCCATTCTCGGTTGCCCGCAAGGCACGCCCTTTTTGCGCGGCCGCCGGCTGACGCGTGCGGCCGATGACCGGCCGATCGAATATGTAACCAGCCTGCTCAACCCGGCGCATTTCGCGCTGCACATGAGGTTTTGAGCGATGCCGGAAAGCGCCATTCTCGATCGCGCGCTGGGCGCGCTTGTCGGCGGGGCGCTGGGCGATGCGCTGGGCATGCCGACGCAGCTTCTGTCGCCGGCGCGGATCGCCGAGCTATACGGCCATGTCGAGGATTTCGTGGCGCCGTTTGCCGACCATCCGGTGTCGAAGGGGCTCGTGGCCGGCACCATCACCGACGACACCGAACAGGCGCTGCTGCTTGGTCGTATCCTGGTCGAGTCCGGTGACCGCTTCGATCATGCGCGCTGGGTGAACGCACTGCTCGACTGGGAGCGCGAGGTCAAGGCGCGCGGCAGCTATGACCTGCTGGGACCATCGACCAAGCGCGCCATCGACGCCATCAATGACGGCGTGCCGGCGGAAGAGGCGGGAAGCCGGGGCGACACCAATGGCGCGGCCATGCGCATCGCGCCGGTCGGCATCATCATGCCGCTGGAACCGCTCGACGCTTTCGTCGCCAAGGTGGCCGAAACTTGCCGTGCCACGCACAACACCTCGATCGCCATCGCTTCGGCCGCAGCAGTTGCCGCCGCCGCCAGCCACGGCGTCGCCGGTGGCGACTGGCGTGCCGCTTCCGACAGCGCGGTAGCAGCCGCGCGGCGAGGCGCCCGGCTCGGACATTGGGTGACTGGTGGCGATATCGCCGCGCGTATCGCCTGGGCGCAGGAGCTCGTGCGCGGCAAGACCATGCGGGATGCGATCGGGCTCATCACCGATCTCGTCGGCACCGGTGTGGCCAGCCAGGAGTCCGTGCCGGCAGCTTTCGCCGTGCTTGAAGTCGCGCAGGGCGATCCCTGGCAAGCGGCAATCATCAGCGCCAATCTCGGCGGCGACACCGACACGATCGGCGCGATTGCCTCAGGCATGGCCGGCGCCTGCGTCGGCTTTTCGCAACTGCCGCAACAACACATTGCCGGGCTCGTCGGCATAGATATGGGGGAGGTGCGCTCGCTTGCCGAAGACCTCGTCGCGGCGCGCACGGCAAAGGCCAGCAAGGGTGCCGCGGCATGAGTGGGCGTCTGGTCCATATCGGCAGCGCCGTCGTCGACTATGTCTACCGCATCGACGCCTTGCCGGCGCCGGGCTGCGAGAAGACTGCGTCGAGCTTTGCGCAGGTCGCCGGCGGCGGCTTCAACATGATGGTCGCGGCCAGCCGCACCGGCATGACGGTGGTGTTCGGCGGCCAGCTCGGCAGCGGAACGAATGGCGATTTTTTGCGCGCCGCGTTTGCGGCCGAAGGCATCACAACGCTGACGTCGCCGTCGCCGGTCATGGACAGTGGCAATTGCGTGGCCATGATCTCCGGGGATGCCGAGCGCACCTTCGTGTCGTGGCCGGGTGCGGAGAGCGTGCTCAGCCTGGATATGATGACGCCCGTGGCGGTCGCGCCTGATGATTGGGTGTTCACGTCAGGCTATACGCTGAGCTATCCCGGAAGCCGCGACGCGCTGACCGACTGGATCGAGGCGCTGCCGGCGGATGTTCCCTTCGTCTTCGATCCGACGCCTGTCATTGCAGACATTGCGCGCACGATCCTGTCGCGGGTGCTTGCCCGCACGACATGGCTGAGCTGCAACATGACGGAAGCGGTCGAGATCGCTGGGCAAGGCGATGTCGAGGCACTCGCCGCCCTGCTGCTCGCCGACCACTGCCCAAAGGCCGAAGGCGTCGTTATCCGCGCCGGCGCCAAGGGCTGTTTCGTGAGGTTGGTCAATGGCGAGACGCAGACCATTGCCGGCTTCAAGGTCGATGCCATCGACACCAATGGCGCCGGCGACACCCATATCGGCGGTTTCGTCAGTGCACTCTCGCGCGGCGTGCATCCCTTCGAGGCGGCGCGCTATGCCAATGCGGCGGCAGCACTTTGCGTCACCCGCCATGGCGGCTCATCGGCGCCGACCGACAGCGAGATCCAGACTTTCCTGAGCCAGGCCGCCACGGGCGAGCCGGGCCAGAACCAGAAGGCCCATCAGACAGCCTGACCCGCCAAGCGGGCAAACAAGAGAGGAACGAACATGCGCATGCCAAGACTGACTGCCCTGCTGACGGCGACCGCCGTCATCACCTCCGCGCTCACGCTGGCCGCCAGTGCCGCCGAAGTGCATGTGCTCAACTGGAAGGGCTACGGCGCCGACGAGCCGTGGGCGATCGAAGCCTTCGAAAAGGCGACCGGCAACAAGGTCGTCAACGACTTCTTCAATTCCGAACAGGAAATGCTGACCAAGATCCGCACCAATCCGGGACTCTATGACGTGGTCATGATCAACGCCGCCTTCAACGATCAGGCGATGGCGGAAAAGCTGATCCAGCCGATCGATGTCTCGAAGCTGCCGAACTATGCCGACATCAGCAAGGACAAGGCGCAATCGCCGATGCTCGACCATGACGGCAAGGTCTATGGCGTGCCGTGGGTGTGGGGCTTGACGGCGCTGGCAATCAACGAAAAGTCCTTCGACAAGCCGCCGACCTCGATCGCCGAAATGTGGGGCCCAGCGCATAAGGGCCGGGTCGTCATTCGCGACGACGCTGTCGAAGCGGTGCAGTTCGGCGCCATCGCCACCGGCCAGAACATCAACGACATCAAGGATATGGACGCGGTCAAGACCAAGCTGACCTCGCTGATGCCGCAGATCAAGACCTTCTGGAGCTCGGAGAACGACTGGAACCAGATGGTCGCCTCCAACCAGATCGACATCGGCACCTATTGGAGCGGCTCGGCCGATCGCGCCAAGACCCACTTCAAGCTGCCGGTCTCGCTGGTCGTTCCGCAGGAAGGCGCCGTCGCCTGGCTCGACGCGTTCTCGATCCCGGTGGGCTCGAAGAATGTCGAAGGTGCGCAGGCCTTCATCAACTGGATGATCGATCCGAAATTCTATGTCGAATGGGTCACCAAGGTCGGCGCTCCGGTGTCGGCCAACACCAAGGCGGTGGAAGCGCTGCCTGAAGACTCCTTCAACCGCAAGGTGATGGGCGATCCCGAGGTGGCCAAGCGCATCCAGTTCCAGGCGCCGATCACCGACGCGCAGCGCGAGGCCTATCTGGCGCTGTGGCAGCAGCTCAAGGTCGACGTGAAGTAACGCTCACGTCCGGACCAGCCGGCGGTTGGCGCCGGCTGGCCCTTCAATCCTGGGGAGGAGGGTATCATGGCAGTACAGGGTGCGGTCGCGTCGCGCAGCGGGCTGAGATCGGCCCTGCCGCTGCTGGCGCCGGCCTATCTCTGGCTGACGGTGGCGATCTTCCTGCCGCTCTCGGCCATGGTATTCTTCTCCTTCATGACCGACCTGCCGCTGTCGGGAAAGCCGTGGGCGGTCACCCTTGGCAATTACGCCGCCTTCTTCTCGCAGAGCCTGTACCTGACGCTGCTGCTCGCTTCGCTGCGGCTCGGCCTCGAAGTGACTTTGTGGTGCGTCGTCATCGGCTACCCCGCCGCCTATGTGCTGGCCAAGGTGCTGAAGGGGCGCAGCCGCGAGGCGATCTTCCTGCTGGTCATCCTGCCGTTCTGGTCGAACGGGCTGGTGCGCATCTTCTCCTGGGCGATGGTGCTGCGCGAGGGCGGCATCCTCGACACGGCGCTCAACGCCGTGCTGCCGTTCAAGATCAACATCGACCTGATGTATTCCTATCCCGCAATCATCATCGGCCTGGTGCACTCCTACGTGCCCTATATGGTGCTGACCTGCTATCTCACGCTGCAGGCAATCGACGACTCGCTGATCGAGGCCGGGCGCTCGCTCGGCGCCTCGCGGCTGCAGGTGCTGAAGCGGGTGATCATCCCGCTGTCTATGCCCGGCCTGGTGGCAGGTGCGGCACTGATCTTCGTGCCGGTCGTCGGCTCGTTCATGGAGCCGCGCATTCTCGGCGGTCGCACCGGCACCTTCTACGGCACGGTGATCGAAGACCAGTTCGTCGCCGTGTTCAACTGGCCGCTTGGTGCGGCATTGTCGTTCATCCTGCTCGCCGTCGTGCTGGTCATCCTCGCAGTTGCCTCGCCGGTGCTGCGGAGGGCTGCTTGATGATGACGACCCGCATCCTCGAAGGACTAGGCCGCTTCTACATCGGACTGCTGCTCGTCTTCCTCTATCTGCCGATCATCATCATGGCGCTGATGTCGTTCAACGTCTCGCCCTTCTACCAATTGCCGTTCGAATGGACGACGGAATGGTATGCCTCGCTCTGGCAGAACGACCAGCTGATCGCGGCGACCTGGAACAGCCTCGAGATCGCGGTCATCACCACGCTCATCTCAGTGGTGCTTGGCTCGGCCGCTTCGCTGGCGCTCTTCCGCTACGACTTCCGCGGCAAGAAAGTGCTGCAGGCGTTGCTGTTCCCGCCAATCGCCATACCATGGCTGATCACCGGCACGGCGATGCTGATCTTCTTCTTCGGCGTCGGCATCGGCCGCGGCCTGTCCGCCATCCTGCTCGGCCATGTCGCGCTGGCGCTGCCCTATGTCATCGTCGTCGTCTCGGCCCGGCTGCAGACTTTTGCACCGGAGCTGGAAGAGGCGGCGCGCTCGCTCGGCGCCAACCAGTGGCAAGTGACGAGGCGTGTGACGCTGCCGTGGATCATGCCCGGCGTCATTGCCGGCGGCTTGTTCGCATTTGCCGTGTCGTTCGACCAGTTTGTCGTCTCCTACTTCCTGGCGACGCCGGGGCAGACGACGCTGCCGGTGGAAATCTACGCCGCGATCCGCAAGGGGTTCACGCCCGAGATCAACGCGGTCTCGACCATCATCATCGTCGTGTCGATGGCGCTGATGCTGCTCACGGCGCGCTTCTTCAAATTCGGCGGAGAGAAATAATGGCCGGCGTGCAGGTATCGAACGTCTCGCGCAGTTTTGGCGCGCACAAGGCGCTGGACGACGTCTCCATCGATTTTGCCGATGGCGGCTTTTATGGGCTGCTTGGCCCCTCGGGCAGCGGCAAGACCACGCTGCTGCGCCAGATCGCCGGCTTCGACTTTCCCGACTCCGGGCGCATCGCCATTGGCGGCGAGAGCGTCGAACGGGTGCCGGTCGAAAAGCGGCGCATCGGCATGGTGTTCCAGAACTATGCGCTGTTTCCCAATATGAGCGTTGCCGACAATGTCGCCTTCGGCCTGTCGGTGCGCGGCGAAACGAAAGCGACGATCGCCACCGAAGTGCAGCGCGCGCTCGATCTCGTCCAACTCGGGAAGCTCGGCGAGCGCCGGCCGCACCAGCTCTCCGGCGGTCAACGCCAGCGTGTGGCGCTGGCGCGCGCCATCGTCACCAAGCCGCGCGTGCTGCTGCTCGACGAGCCGCTCGGCGCGCTCGACAAGGCGCTGCGTGTCGACATGCAGATCGAGCTGAAGCGCATCCAGCGCGAGATCGGCATCACCACCATCTTCGTCACCCACGACCAGGAAGAGGCGCTGACGATGAGCGACCGCATCGGAATCTTGCGGGACGGCAGGCTCGTGCAGGAAGGGCCGCCGGAGGAGATCTACGACCGGCCGAAGAGCGAGTTCGCCGCCACCTTCCTCGGTGACGCCAACATTTTTCGCGGCGATGCGACCGGCAACGGCATCCGCCTGCCGGACGGCACGGCGATTGCCGCCGGGGTGGGTGATCGGCTTGCCGCCGGTACGAAGGCCAGCTGCGCGGTGCGTCCCGAACGCATTCGCATCGCCACCGATGCCGGGGCATCGAGCGGCAATGCCAACACGCTGAAGGGGCAAGTCTCCAAGCGCATCTTCGCCGGCAACAACAGCACCTATTTCGTCGAGCGCGCCGGCCAGACGTTGAAAGTCATCGTCCAGAATACCGGCAGTGACCGGCTGGCCGAGGGCCAGAATGTAATGCTCAGCTGGTCGCCGGAAAGCACTGTGCTGATTGCCGCAAACTAGTTCGCACCGTCACCCCGGCATGGTTCTGATGGGAATTGATGGAGCGGACCTTGGCTGATGGGCCGGCCATGGCGTTATATCCTGTCGTCCAAGGGAGGAATGGATGGCAGGCCAGGGTTTCGAGCCGGATGTAAGGGTTCGCGCCAGCGAATACCGGATC
The DNA here is from genome assembly GCF_030323245.1 of Mesorhizobium sp. C372A. Classification (NCBI taxonomy): domain Bacteria; kingdom Pseudomonadati; phylum Pseudomonadota; class Alphaproteobacteria; order Hyphomicrobiales; family Phyllobacteriaceae; genus Mesorhizobium; species Mesorhizobium sp. C372A. The sequence goes on from NZ_CP100475.1 coordinate 3,506,962, forward strand.
GGCTGCATCGGCGCCGGCATGATCATGGCCGAATGCCATCTTGCCGCCTATGGGCAGGCCGGTTTCCCAGTCGTTGCCATCGCTTCGCGCACCAAGGCCAGCGCCGAGAAGGTAGCTGCACGCTGGAGCATTCCGACCGTCCACGACACGCCGGAACAACTGATCGAGAATCCCGAGATCGAGATCGTCGACCTTGCCTTTCCACCCGACCAGCAGCCGGCATTGATCCGCCATGCGCTGAAGCAGCCTCACATCAAGGCGATCCTGGCGCAGAAGCCGCTGGCGCTGTCGGTCGATGAAGCCGTGAAACTGCGCGACGAAGCCGCAAAGTTCGGCAAGATCCTCTCGGTCAACCAGAACATGCGCTACGACCAGTCGATGCGCGTCCTGAAGCAGATCATCGACAGCGGCGCACTGGGCGACATCGTCTTTGCGCAGATCGACATGCATGCGATCCCGCACTGGCAGACTTTCCTTCAGGACTACGACCGGCTGACGCTCGCCAATATGAGCGTGCATCATCTCGACGTGCTGCGCTTCCTGTTCGGCGATCCCTCGGAAATCGCCACGCTGACACGCAAGGACCCGCGCACTACATTCGAGCATAGCGACGGCATCACCGTCTCGACGCTGCGCTTTCCCTCCGGCGTGCTCGCCGTGTCGCTGGAGGATGTCTGGTCCGGACCGCGCCAGGAGGGCTATGAGGACGACCAGCACATCAACTGGCGCGTCGACGGCACCAAGGGTGTCGCCAAAGGCACGATCGGCTGGCCGAAAGGCGTGGCCTCGACGCTGACCTATGCGTCGACCAAGACGACCGGCGGCGAATGGGTCAGCCCGAGCTGGGACACGATGTGGTTCCCGCATGCCTTCATCGGCGTGATGGAGCAATTGCAGCATGCGGTGAAGACAGGCGCGCCGCCGGCGCTCTCCGTCGCCGATAACGTCAAGACAATGGCACTGGTCGAGGCGGGCTACCGCTCGATGGCGCAAGGCCGCACCGTCAAACTGTCCGAGATATCGATCGACTGAACATGCCGCCGAATAGTGTGGCGGCTGAATCGCTTACCGGGAGGAGTTCACATCATGATGCAGGCAGGTATCTTCACCGGCTATTTCCCCTATGAGCTCGCGGAGGCCGCCCGCCGCATCCGTGCACTCGGCTTCAACACAGTGCAGCTCGACATGCATTTCAGGGATGTCGATCTCACGGCCGGGCAGATCACCGGGGACAAGGCGAGAACAGTGCGCGACACGTTTCGCGACCACAATCTGCCGGTCTGCTGCATCTCGGGCTACACCAACATCATCCATCCCGACAAATCCGAGCGCGAGAAGCGCGTCGGCTATCTCAAGGAAATCATCCGCAATGCGCGCGACTTCGGCTCGCCCTACGTGATCTCGGAGACCGGCACCTACAACACCGAATCCGACTGGGTGCATCATCCCAAAAACAAGACCGAGGAAGGCTTCGAGGAATGCCGCAAGGTGATCTCGGATCTTGCCCAGACGGCTTACGACCATGGCGCGGTGTTCCTGCTCGAAACCTATGTCAACAATGTCGTCGGTTCGGTCGAGGAGACGGTCAAAATGTTCGCGCAGGTCGACCATCCGGGCCTCGGCCTGCTGATGGATCCGACCAATTATTTCGAGGCGCACAATATCGACCGCATGGACCAGGTGCTGAACCAGGTGTTCGACACGCTGGCCGACAAGATCCGCATCGCGCACGCCAAGGACGTCAAGCGCTCAGGCAGCGACAAGACCGAGAAGCATGCCGATATCGGCGACGCGGACGCGCATGAGGGGCTGACCTTCCGCGGCGTCGGCGAGATCGAGCTGCCGGCGCCCGGGCTGGGATCGCTGAATTACGATCTCTATCTGCAGCGGCTCAGTGAGAAGCACCCGAACATCCCTGTTATCATCGAGCATCTGACCGAGGACGACGTGCCGCGGGCGAAAACATTTCTCGACGGGAAGTTCCGCGCCAACGGGCTTTGAGGTAGGCGAGACGGTGATGGCGACGGCGGCCAAGACAAAGCGCGATTACGGCCTGGTCGGCGAAAGCACCCGCCGGGCGATCGAGACCGGGATGGCCTCGGCCGAGTGGTATCACACCGACGTGCCGCGCAAGGCAATGAAGGAAATGATGCAGCGCTCCGACGGGCCGGCGATCCGCGATACAGTGATCTGGATCGCAGCCATCCTGGGCTCGGCCGCCGGCATCGTGTGGTTCTGGGGCACGTGGTGGGTGGTGCCGTTCCTGCTCGTCTATGGCGTGCTCTATGGATCGTCGAGCGATTCGCGCTGGCACGAATGCGGCCATGGCACCGCCTTCCGCACACGCTGGATGAACGATGCGATCTACGAAATCGCCAGCTTCATGGTGGTGCGCAATCCGGTGCAATGGCGCTGGAGCCATGCGCGGCATCACACCGACACGATCATCGTCGGCCGTGACGCCGAGATCGCGGTAATGCGGCCGCCAAATCTGGTCAAGGCGGCGCTTGCCTTCACCGGCATTCTCGATTTCCGTTATTCGCTGCCGATCCTGGCGCGCCAGGCGTTGGGCAAGCTGTCGGACGACGAAAAGAGCTACATTCCTGAGACCGAACAGGGCAAGGCCATCACGGCGGCGCGCTGGCATGTCGCCGTGTACGTTGCGACGATCGCCCTCGCGATCGCGCTGGGTTCATGGCTGCCGCTGGTGCTGATCGGCCTGCCGCGTTTTTATGGCAGCTGGCACATGGTTCTGACCGGCCTGCTGCAGCATATCGGGTTGGCCGACAATGTCGTCGACCACCGGCTGAACACGCGCACCGTCTACATGAACCCGGTCAGCCGCTTCATCTACTGGAACATGAATTACCACGTCGAGCATCACATGTTTCCGATGGTGCCCTACCATGCGCTGCCGAGGCTGCACGAGCTGGTCAAGCACGACCTGCCGGCGGCGAACCCGTCCATGTGGCATGCCTATCGCGAGGTCTGGCCGGTGCTGCTGAAGCAGCTGCGGTACGAGGATTATTTCCTCAAGCGCGAATTGCCGCCGACGGCGCGGCCCTATCGCGGTGAATTTCACGAGCTCGATATGTCGGCGGCGGCCGAGTAGCGAATAAACCACCCGCCTTCTATCCGGCCTGTTACGGGGCCGGTAAGGTGACCGGGAAAAGCAACCAGCCAACAGGGACATCCCGATGAGCCGAAAGAGACCGACCGTCGCCGATCTGCGCGCCATGAAGGGCAAGCGCCAGCTGACCATGCTGCGCGTCCTGACCATGGATGAGGCCGAGGCTGCCGAGCGGGCAGGGGTCGATATCGTCTCGGTGCCGCCCGAGCTGGTGCTCAACCCTGAGTATCGCGATGCGGCGCCCAGCCTGTTCACCATGCCGGGCGAGAATTTTTATGAGATCGGCACGGCGGACGATTTCCTGCGCTGGGCGTTCCGGCTCTACAAGGCCGGCGCCGACGCCGTTTATTGCAGCGCCGGTTTCGCCACCGTGAAGCGGCTCGCCGACGACGCGATCCCCGTCATCGGCCATGTCGGCCTCATTCCGTCCCGCGCCACCTGGACCGGCGGCTTCAAGGCCGTCGGCAAGACCGCCGACACCGCCATGCAGATTTTTGAGGCGGTCAAGCAGTATGAGGCCGTTGGAGCTCTCGGCGCCGAGATCGAAGTGGTGCCGATCGAGGTGGCGAAGGCGATCTCGGAACGGACCTCGCTGATCATGCTGTCGATGGGTGCGGGCACCGGCTGCGACGCGCAATATCTGTTTGCCGACGATATTCTTGGCCAGAACCGGGGCCACATGCCGCGCCATTCCAAGGTCTACCGCAACTTCGCCGCCGAGTACGATCGTCTGCAGGCGGAACGCGTCGCGGCGTTTTCCGAGTACGTTGCCGACGTCGATAGCGGCGCCTATCCGGAAGACAGGCATGTCGTGCGCATGGATCCGGCCGAGCTCAGCCTGTTCATGAAACGGGTGGACGCAAAGGGCTAACTACTCGGCCTCCTTGCCGATCATCGCTGCACCTTGCCATGTTCCGTCGGCGAGCATGGCATGGAGCACCTCGGCATCCGTTCCCAGCGGCCGGTCCTCCCTGAGCATCGCTACATGCGCGCGCACCGCGGTATGGACCGCTGCTGTGCCGGGCGCCAGCTTAAGGCCATCGCGCAGATCGACTGCCTGGGCGGCGGCCATCAATTCGAAGGCGATCAGCCGTCGCCACAACGCGATCATTTCGGCGCATTTCGACACCGCCAGAGGGGTCTGCGTCGCATGGTCCTCGACGCCTTCGGATACGGCCAAGAAATCCAGCATCACCGGATTGGCCTTGTGGCGGATGCCGGCCAGGATTGCCGTTGCGGTCTTTTGCAGCGGCACGAAACCGGCCGAGGCGCCGCCGACCGGTGACAAATATTTTGGCAGGCCGTTGCGGCAGGAGCCGGCGAGCTGGATGAAGCGGGCAGCACTTGCGGCGGCGCATTGTGCGATCGCCAGGCCGAGCGTCTCGAAGGCCAGCGCCAGCGATGCGGTGTGGAAATTGCCGGTCGACAGAACCAGCCCGTCATCGCCCAGCACCAGCGGATTGTCGGCGGCGGCATTGAGTTCGATCTCCAGCGCCAGCCGCGCCTGATCGATCGCCTGGATCAATGCACCATGGATCGACGGCATGCAGCGGATCGACAACGGGTCCTGCAAGGTGGTCGGCGCCGGCTCTTCGTCACGGGCAAGCAGGTCGCGCAGGCCCTTGGCCGCGAGTTGCTGGCAGGCTGCCGGCCGCGCCAGATGCAGGCGCAGATCGAGGATGGTGCGGTTGGCGCCAAACCCTTCCATGGTCAGCGCGCTGGCCTGCTGCTGTTGCGCAAAGGCCGACAGCGCGTCGGCCAGTACCAACGCGCCAGTGCCGGCTGATACCGCCGAGGCGTTGATCAGCGACAGGCCGTCTTTCGGCGCCAGGCTGATCGGAGCCAACCGCGCCATCATCAACGCCTTGGCCGCCGGCATGCGCCGACCCTGATAGTCAGCTTCGCCGTCGCCGGTCAGCAGACGGGCGAGCGCCGCCATCAGCACGAGATCGCCGGCGCCGATCGAGCCCAACTGCGGCATTACCGGATGCACGCCGGCATTGAGCGCATCGACAAGGGCGGTGAAAGCCGCCGGCGAAATGCCGGAGCCGCCGACTGCCAGCATCGCTGCGCGCGCAAGCATGGTCGCCCGCACCGCCTCTTGGGGCAACGGTTCGCCGACAGCGCCGCTGCGCCCTTCCAGCAACTGGCGCTGGAAGGCACTGGCATCGCCTTCGACCGACGTGCCGAGATTGGCACCGAGCCCGGTGTTGAGGCCGTAAATCTGCTGACCGGACGCGGCCACCTGGTCGAGCACTTTGCGCGCTTTGTCGAGCCTCTCGATGACAGCAGGCTCAACCTCCACCTTGCGGCCGGCGCGGGCGACCGCCGCGACATCCTCGACGCTGACGCCGGCGCCGGTGAGGACGAGCGCGCTCATGCGAAGCGCAGCCTCTGGCCGATGCCTTTATCAGCAGCCTTGGCCAGCATCGCCTTGCCCAGCGCAATGTCGGACAGCGACAGGCCGCGATGCCAGAACAGGATCGTCTCGTCGTCGCTCTGGCGTCCCGGCTTGAGACCGGCAGCGATCTGGCCGAGCTCGGCGTGCAGCGTCGCTTCGCTCAGCCGCCCGGTCTCGACATGGGCGCGCAGCGAGCCGAACTTGCCGCCTTTGCACTGGCCCCAGTCGTCGACGACCATTTTCTGCATGATGTCGGTCAATGACAGCTCCACCGCGCTCATCGTACCATAGGGCACGACCAGCGCACCGGGCTTGATCCATTCGGTCTTGAGCAGCGGCTGCGGCTCCGGCAGCCGCGAGGCCTCGACGACGATGTCGGCGCCCTTGACGCAGCTCTCCCAGTCGGCGACCGCCGTGACGGTCTTGCCGAGATCGGCGGAGAGTTTGGCCGCGAAGCCGTCGCGGCTTTTCGGGCGGCGCGAATGAACGCGGATCTCGTCGAAGTCGAAGAGATGGTCGAGCAGGCGGACATTCCAATAGGCGGCGCCACGTGCGCCGATATGGGCCAGCACCTTGGAGTTCTTGCGCGCCAGATGTTTGGCGCCGATAGCGGTGACGGCGCCGGTGCGCATGTCGGTGATGACGGTGGCGTCGAGAATGGCGCGCGGCGTGCCGGTGCGCGGATCGAACAGGTTTAGAATGCCAAATTCTGAAGGGAGCCCGTGCAGATAATTGTCGACATAGTCGCCGACGATTTTCACGCCCGCCGTATCGAGCGGCGCAACGTAGCCGCGCAGAACGTTGAAATGGCCATGGAAGGAAGGGTCGGGTTCAAGATGGACGCGCGGCTCGATCACCGTCTGGCCATTGCCTTGCGCGATAAGCCCGGCTTCGACAGCGGCAATGATTTCGCCGTCGGTCATCTCCAGGGCTTCGATATCTAGGCCATTGAGGTAGTCGATATAGATAGGCTTCATGCAATGTCCTTGGCCGCCCGCCCATCCATAACAGGCTGCGAGCCGACACGGAAGTTTGTTGGATAAGCTCTGGACGGGGCCAGCCATATGCTGTTCAACGCGGTTCGCTATGACTGCCGTTCCCGACACCGAGGCCTCCGCCGCAACCGCCAGCAATGCGCGGCGCGTGGCGTTGATCGTTGCCATCGCGTTTTTCATGCAGCTGCTGGATTCGACGATCATCTCGACCTCGCTGCCGCAGATGGGACAATCCTTCGGCGTGACGGCGGTGGCGATGAGCATCGGCATCACCGCCTACATGCTGACCATGGCGGTGTTCGTGCCGCTGTCGGGCTGGCTTGCCGACCGGTTCGGCGCGCGCAACATCTTCCTGCTGGCGATTGTGCTGTTCACGCTGGCCTCGCTGGCCTGCGGCTTCTCGCAGAGCCTTACCCAGTTCGTCGCGGCCCGTGTCGTGCAAGGCCTTGGCAGCGCGCTGATGACGCCGGTCGGGCGCATTCTGGTGCTGCGCAATGCGTCGAAATCGGAGCTGCTCAACGCCACGGCGCTGATCACCTGGCCGGCGTTGTTTGCGCCCCTGGTCGGGCCGGTGCTTGGCGGCTTCATCACAACCTATCTCTCCTGGCACTGGAATTTCTTCATCAACATCCCGCTTGGGCTCGTCGGGCTGGCGCTGGTCGCGCGCTTCATTCCGGGCGACCGCGCGGCCGATCCCAAGCCGCTGGATTGGCCGGGGTTTTTCCTCACGTCGCTGGGGCTCGCGCTGCTGCTCTACGGCCTTGAGCGCATCGCACATCCGGAAGACGGCGCTTTGCCCGCCGTGCTGCTGGTTGCCGCCGGCATCGTCATCGGCTGGCTGGCGGTGCGGCATCTCCGGCGCGCGTCGCATCCGCTGCTCGATCTCAGCGCGTTCAGGGTGCAGACCTTCGCCATCTCGACGCTTGCCGCCGGCACCATCTTCCGCGTCGCGATCAATGCCACGCCGTTCCTGCTGCCGCTTTTGTTCCAGGTCGGTTTCGGACTTTCGCCGGTCAATGCCGGCTTGATGATCCTGGCCTACTTCCTTGGCAACCTCGGCATGAAGACGGTGACGACGCCGACGCTGCGACGCTTTGGTTTTCGCACGGTCATGGTCGTCAACGGCCTGATCGCCTCGGCCTCGATCATGGCGTGCGCGGCGATCTCGCCGGAGACGCCGCAGGCGCTGGTGGTAGCGCTGATGCTGATCGCCGGCCTGACGCGCTCGATGCAGTTCACGGCGCTGAATACTCTGGCCTTCGCCGACATCGATGCCGCGCAGCGCAACTCGGCGGCGACTTTGTCCTCCATGCTGCAGCAGATATCGATGCTGTTCGGCGTGGCGGTGGCGGCTGCCATCCTCAACCTGTCGCAGATCGTCAGGGACCGGCCGGCGCTCGACCTCGTCGATTTTCGCATCGCCTTCCTGGTCATCGGCGCCATCGGGCTGGTGGCGGCGTTGCGGTTCCTCGTGCTGCCGCCCGGTGCAGGCGCCGAAGTTTCAGGCCACATGACCAGGACCTGAATTCGCGATTTTCGCCGCTCAGGCGGCAATTAATTCCGCCTTGTGCTTTCGCCTCAGAACGGCACCTTCGCGCATACGCGCAATGACGCAACGGAATGCCAAAAGCGCAGCCTTTTCCTAGGATTGCGCCAGTTCTAGCAATCGGTGCGTCCACTGGAAGATTATCACTGCCAACGGGCGTTCCGAGCGCGGATTCATTTGACGAAGCGGCGCCGAGCCGATTAGCTTTCTTCGGAAGGGGTGGCAGAGCTGCCATCGGGGCGAATGCAGACATGAACACGATTGGCTGGCCACATTTCAGGAGCCTGAACCAGGAAGGCATTGTCTTTGCCATCGCCGTGGTGCTGTTCGTCGCCGCTGCCATTGGGCTGCCTGGTTTCATCGCTGCCAACAATCTCGTTGCCATCGTCCGCTCGGTGTCGGTGCTAGGCATTTTGGCGCTCGGCATGGCGGTCGTCATAATCGGCAGGGGCATCGACCTGTCGGCGGTGGCGATCATGGCGATGTCGGTCGCCTGGTATCTGCAATTGCTCAACGCCGGAACGCCTGATGGTCTCGCCTTCGCCTATGTGCTGGCAGGCGTGCTCGCCATCGGCCTGCTCAACGGTTTTCTCGTCGCTTATGCCGACGTGCCGGCGATCTTCGTGACGCTGGCGACCGGCTCCTTCGTCTTCGGCTATGTCCGCTCGCAACTGATCACGCAGGATGCGGTGCCGGTGCCTCAGGGCCATTGGGTGGAGCTGCTCGGCGGCCTGCGTTTCCTCGACATTCCGATCGAAGTGTTCGTCTTCGCCGGGCTCGCCTTCCTGTTCTTCCTGTTCCTGCGCTACACCAAATGGGGCCGCTACATCTATTTCGCCGGCGACAATCCGGTCGCCGCGCGCAACATCGGCATTCCGGTGCGGCCAATGCTGGTGCTGCGTTATGTGGTTTCGGCCTTTGTCGCGCTGATCGCCGGCCTGCTCACGGCGTCGAGCCTGCATTCGATCAACACCCGCGTCGTCAACTCGACGCTGCTCTATGACATCGTGCTGGTGGCGGTGATCGGCGGCATCGGCCTTTCCGGCGGGCGGGGCGGGGTGCGCAATGTGCTGGTGGGCGCTGCACTGATCGGCATCCTGTCGAACGCGATGACCATCATCGACATTCCGCTGCTCTATCAAAACCTGATCAAGGCGGCGATCCTGCTCGGAGCCATCATCGTCGACGGCATCATCAATCCGCGTGACGAACAGACCGCGCAGCAGGGCGACATCTAAGGGGTACCCGACCGGGTCATGCCGACCGGCCGGCAATAAGTGAAAAACAGAGGATGTGACATGAAACTGATCAGAACACTGATGGCGGCCGCCACGGCGCTTGCCGCTACCGCCTTCGTCGCGCCGACCTTCGCCGCCGACGATCCGGGCCCGGCCGCATACGCGCAGGCGCTCAAGGGCAAGCGCGTCATGCTGGTGCCGCTGGCGATGGGCTTCGACCTTGCGCAGGGCTGGTCGCACTATCTGAAGACGGAAGTCGAGGCCTGGGGCGGCACCTTCGAAACACGCGATCCGAACTGGGTCGTCGATGCCGGTGCACAGGCGATCACCGACGCGATCTCGTCCGACACAAGGCCGGACGTGTTGATCATCCATGCGCCGGACCTCAACTCCTATTCCAAGCTGATGAAGAAGGCGCAGGCCGCCGGCACCTACGTCATACTGGTCGACAATCCCGCCAACTTCCCGGCCGACGCCTTTGTCGGCAGCGACTGGGACCGGCTCGGCCAACTCGAGGCCGAAGCGGCGATCAAGGGCTGCGGCGAGAATTCGTCGAAGAAGATCGGCCTTGTGCAGGGTGATCAGGCCAACTCGTCCAGTCTCTACCAGTATGCCGGCATCATGAAGGTGCTGGAGAAGCACCCCGACTTCAAAGTCGTGGCCAAGCCCGACTCCAACTGGGATCCGACGACGTCGCGCAACGTGACGACGACAATGCTGCAGCAGAACCCCGACATCTGCTCGATCATCGACTTCTGGGATGGTGACGCCACCGGCGCATCCGCCGCCATCCGCGACGCCAAGCTCGACGGCAAGGTCTTTTTGGTCACCACCGGCGGCGGCGAGAAGGCGGCCGATTGCGACAAATTGCAGGACGGAACTTACGGCGCCGTGGTGATGACCGATCTGGCTCGCCAGTCCGGCGACATGAACGCTATCATCAAGTTCCTGCTGCAGAGCGGCCAGCCGGCCGGCACGTCGCACACCTACATCTACACACTGGAGAAGGCTACGACCAAGGCCGACCTCAAGCCCGACAGCTGCTGGGACCTGAAGGCGCTGCAGGGCGAAGCGGCGGCGAAGTAAGCCGCGCTTTTTCGACTGAAATAAACGAGGTGGCTGGACAATCCGGTCACCTCGTTCCCTCATGGAATAGCAGCCGCCGATGTCCTTTCGCGAACGCCTCCAGTCCTGGCGCTACAATCTCGTGCCCGACCATCTGGTCGGCGAAATCCTGACAAAACGCTGGACCGACAACGCCATTCCGTTCCTGGCGCTGGTGGCGACGCTCAGCGTGTTCGGCTCGATCATTCCCGGCTTCTTCAAGCTGACCTCGCTACAGGAATCGACCCGCCAGCTCGGCGAGTTCTCGATGGTGGTCACCGGCATGACGGTGGTGATGCTGGGCGGCGGCATCGACCTGTCCGTCGGTTCGATCTTCGCGCTGTCCTGCTTCTCCGCCGTCTATGTCTTCTTCATCCTCGAACAGTCTATCTGGCTGGCGCTGGCGGCATCGCTTGCCACCGGCCTGATCTTCGGCGCCGTCAACGGCTACCTCGTCGGCTATCTCAGGCTGCGCGCCTTCCTCACCACCCTGGTGACGTTCATCTTCGGCCGGGCGCTGTTCGATATTCTCGTCACCACCTATGCCGCCGACGTGCAGCTTTCCCAGGCGACATCGGATGTGCTCGACTTCATCGGCGACAGCACCTTCTGGGGGCTTTCGGTCTCGGTGTGGCTGGCGATCATTCTTGCCATCGTCACCCATATCGCGCTGACGCGCTCACGGCCGGGCTGGCATGTGCTGGCGGTCGGCGGATCCAGGCGCTCGGCGCACAATGCCGGCATTCGCGTGCGCCGCACCGTGTTCATGACCTATGTCTTTTCCGGCTTCTGCGCCTCGATCGGCGGCTTCCTGATCGCTTGCCGCCTGAGTGGGGCAGGGCCGGGCACCGGCCTCAACCTTGAGATCATGGCGCTGACGGCGGCGGTGGTCGGCGGCGTCAGCTTGGGTGGTGGCCGCGGCTCGGTCATCAAGGGGCTGATGGGCGCCATCATCGTGCTGACCATGACCAACGGGCTGATCCGGCTGGGCTATGGCACCGGCACCAACCAGATGGTGCTGGGCATCATGCTGGCGGTGGCGGTGACGATCGACATTCGCTGGCTGAAGAACCGCCATAAGGTGCTCAACGAAGTCTATGTCGCGCCGGTCTATCTCAAGATGGGCGAGACACAGTCTGCGGTGCCGGGCTCAGGCACGCCCTACGCGCTCGACAACCGGCTGTCGGCGGCCGACCATATCGGGCTCGGCGAGTTGGAAGGGCCGGAAGACGTCATCCTCGACCGCGACGATCACCTCTATTGCGGCACGCGCCATGGCGAGATCGTCCGCTTCTTCGCGCCGGATTACGTTAAGTCGGAGGTGTTTGCCCACATCGGCGGCTTTCCGCTGGGCCTGGCCTTCGACAAATCGGGCAATCTGATCAGCTGCGTCGGCGCCATGGGGCTCTATTCCGTCTCGCCGGATCGGGAAGTGAAGCGCCTGTCGGCCGAGACGTCGCGCTCCTGGACCTCGATCGTCGACGATGCGCGGCTGCGCGACCCCAATGATTGCGACATCGCGCCGGACGGGCGCATCTATTTCACTGACTCCACCAAGCGCTATGACGCGCACGATTGGGCGCTGGACTCGATCGAGAACCGCGCCACCGGCCGGCTGCTGGTCTATGACCCGAAGGACGGTTCGACGAAGACACTGCTCGACGGCTACCGCTACACCAATGGCGTGTGCATGGCGCATGACGGGAAGTCGCTGTTCTTCGCTGAGAGCTGGGCCTGCCGTGTGCATCGATACTGGCTGGAAGGGCCGAAAGCAGGCGCCGCCGAATGCGTCATCCGCGACATGCCGGGCTATCCCGACAACATCAACCGGGCGTCGGACGGCAATTACTGGATGGCGTGGCTCGGCATGCGCACGCCCAGCTTCGACCTGTCGCTGCGCCATCCCGATATGCGCAAGCGCATGACGCGCCGGCTGCCGCAGGACGAGTGGCTGTTCCCCAACATCAACACCGGCGGCGTGGTGAAATTCAACGACAAGGGTGGCATTGTCGAGGCGATGGGCGACCTCACCGGCGGCGCGCATCCGATGGTCACCTCGATGCGCGAGCACAAGGGTTTCCTGTTCGTCGGCGGCATCCTCAACAACCGCATCGGCCGCTACAAGATTGCGGGCGCGGACCCGACCTGGACCAGTTCCGCTTCTTATTGGGGAGCGAAGCCATGATCCTCGATCCTGTGCTCGACCTGTTTCGTGGCAAGGCGGTGACCATCCCACCGCTCGACGGTGCCTTCCGTCCCAACACGCGGCTGGACGAGGCGCCAGTGTTCGCCGATTTGACGGAGCCCGACAATCTTCTGGTTGCCGATGGCCGGCTGCTCGCTTCCAGCGGCAACGCCATCTATTCGCTTGCCGCAGGAGTGGAGCCGAAGGTTGTCGAGACCTTTCCTTCCCCCATCACGGTGCTGGCTCTATCACTGTCGGGAGAACTGACGGTGGGGTTGGAAAGCGGCAAGCTGCTGGTTGCCGGCAAGGAGGTTTCGCTGCCGGCCGGCGTCAGCTGCATCACCGCGCTTGCCTATGCAGACGACGGCACGTTGTGGCTGGCCAATGGCTCGGCTGAGCACACGCCGTCGCAATGGGCCGCCGACCTGATGAAGAAGGGCGCGTCCGGTTCGCTTTGGAGGCGGGACGCGGCCGCCGCCGAGTTCCGCAAAGTGGCCGGCGATATCGCCTTTCCCTATGGGCTGCATCCCATTGGGCGGGATGTGCTGGTCAGCGAAAGCTGGCGCCATCAGCTCGTTCGCTTCGATGGTGCGACCGGTAGCCGCTCGACCGTGCTGACGCATCTGCCCGGCTATCCCGCGCGCCTCGCGCCGGCCGGCGATGGCGGCGCGTGGCTGGCTCTGTTCGCGCCACGCAACCGGCTGATCGAATTCGTTCTCCAGGAAACCCACTATCGGCGCGACATGCTAGACCAGGTGGCGCCGGCCTACTGGATCGCGCCGGCTTTGGCCTCCAATCGCAGCTTCCTCGAACCGCTGCAATGCGGCGGCATCCGCACCATGGGCATCCACAAGCCCTGGTCGCCGAGCCGCTCCTATGGGCTGGTGGTCAGGCTCGATCAGAACATGCAGCCGCAATTCAGCCTGCACAGCCGCGCCGACGGCACGCGCCATGGCATCTGCAGCGTGGCGGAAACGGACGGCCGCCTGTTCATCGCCTCCAGGGGCGGCGATTGCGTGCTGGCCATCGACGCAGGAGGTCTCTGATGGAACCGATCGTGCGCCTGGAAAATGTCACCAAGAACTATCGCGGCGTGCCCGCGGTCAGACAAGTCAGCTTCGAACTGCGCAAGGGCGAAATCCACGCGCTGCTCGGCGAGAACGGCGCCGGCAAATCCACGCTGACCAAGATCATCGCCGGCGTCGTCGACGCCACTTCCGGCAAGATGTTCCACAAAGGCCGCGAGATCGCCTACGCCTCGCCGCATGCGGCGCTCGAGGCCGGCATCGCCATGGTGTTCCAGGAGACCAGCCTGGTGCCGTCGATGACAGTGGCGCAGAACCTCTATCTCGGCACCGAAAAGTTTCTCAACCGGCTGCGCGGCACCTACATTTCGGCGCAACAGTTTTTGCAATCGCTGAACTTCCCGGTCGACCCGAACGCCATGGTGGCAACGCTCGGCGCGGCCAAGCGTCAGATGGTCGAGATCGCGCGCGCCGTTCACCACAATGCCGAGATCATCATCTTCGACGAGCCGACGGCGACGCTGACGCCGGAGGAGAAGCGGCACTTTTTCGCACTGATCCGGCGGCTGAAGGCGAACGGCGTCTCGATCGTCTTCATCAGCCATGCATTGGAAGAGGCGCTGATGATCGCCGACCGCATCACAATCCTGCGCGATGGCGAACTGGTGATCACCGACGACACATCGGCCTTCGACCGCGACAAGATCGTCGCCGCCATGGTCGGGCGTACGCTGTCGGGACAGATCTACCGCCAGCGCGACGAGGCCAGGCTGCGCAAGGCCGGCAAGAAGGTGCTGTCGGTGCAGGACATTTCGATGAGCAATGTCGTGCGCAACACCTCCTTCTCGATCTTTCAGGCACAGATCACCGGTGTGTTCGGGCTGATCGGCTCCGGCCGCACCGAGACCTTCAAGATCGTCTCCGGCATCTACAAGCGCGATTTCCTGCGCGGCGGCGCCATCGAGCTGGACGACCGGCCGGTGCGCTATATCGTGCCGAGCGAAGCGGTCGCCGACGGCATCGTCTATGTTACCGAGGACCGCAAGAGCGAGGGCATTTTCGAGACGATGGGCGTTGCCGAGAACCTGTTCGGCGGGCTCCTGGCGGCGGGCCGCGAAAAGGCCTGGGTGATCAACCAGCAGGAGATGCGCACGCTTTCCGCTGAATGGACGAAGACGCTGAACATCAAGGCGATCAACGACAATGCCCGCGTGGTCGAGCTTTCCGGCGGCAACCAGCAGAAGGTGGTGATCGGCAAGGGGCTGGTGCAGCAGCCGCGTATCGTGATCTTCGACGAGCCGACGCGCGGCGTCGATGTCGGCGCCATCGCCGAGATCCACCAGATCATCAACCGGCTGGCCGACGAGGGGTTGGCTGTGGTGGTGATCTCGTCCTACCTGCCGGAAATCATGAACCTGTCGGATCGGATTCTGGTGTGCCGACAGGGGCGCATCGTGGAGGAGTTCTCGCCGGCGGAGGCGACGGAGGAGAAGATCATGTATGCGGCAGTGCACTAGGTTGCCGGTCGGTGTTTGACGGTGCGCATACGTCACCAATTGGCCAAGGCCTCAGCGCCTTCGTCATGCTCGGGTCTCCGCGACGGCGCTTCGCGCCTGCTTCGCCCCTGAATGACGAAGCTGAGATGCTTCGGCCAATCGCCATGGTTCTGTCAGCATCAAAAACTGAATCGGAATAGCCGGTTAGCCGCCCTTGCTCGAGACCTGATTCAACCACCTGATCCACCGATTCAACGAAAGGAAACGCCATGGCCGCCACAAAACTCCTCAGCGATGCCGAGGTCGAAAAAATCCCGGTTGCGAAGGCTGTGTTCGACGACATCCGCGCGACGCGCAAGTCGGACTTCGTCAACAATTTCTGGCGCGGGCTGGCCAACGATCCGGCCTTGCTGAAACGGACATGGGACCAGGTGAAAGTGGTGATGGCTACGGAAAGCGCCATCGACCCGCTGACCAAGGAGATGATCTACATCGCTGTGTCGACCGCCAATGGCTGCTCCTATTGCGTCCATTCGCATACGGCTGCGGCGCGGGCCAAAGGCTTGACCGATGCGCAGCATGGCGATCTGGTGTCGATCATCGGGCTGGCCGGGCAGACCAACCATCTGGTGACTGCGATGCAGATTCCGGTCGATCCTGAGTTCGAAGTGAAGTGAGGGGCGGCTTTCCCTTCTCCCCTGTGGGAGAAGGGAAAGCGTGCGCTATGCCGGTCTGTAAACCTTCTCTGCTGTATTCCAAAAGATATCCGCTTCCGCCACCGGACCGTGCTTCGCCACGGCTGCACGATGCGCCTTGATCAGTTCGGCGTGGCTGGTCCAGAGCTTCTCTATCGGGAAGTTGGAGCCGAACATCAGGTGGTCAGCGCCCAGAATGTCGATGGCATTGTCGACGATGTAGGCAATCAACGCCGGATCGTTGCGGTGGGCGAAGGTGCCGAGGCCCGACAGCTTGGCGTAGAAGTTCGGCGCTGTTGATAGAGTACTCAGGCCGGCTTTCCAGGCCTCGGTGGTTTCCGCCTCCATGCCGGTCAGCATGCCGGCATGGGTGAGGATGAAATTGGTGTCGGGGTTCTCGCCGACGAGCGTCAGCCCGTCCTTCATCTGGGCGGGGAAAAGCTGCAGGTCGAAGGACAGGCCATAGTCTTTAAGCCGCGCGACATTGGCCCGCACCCTGGGGTCGATGACCTGATCGGCCGAGGCAGCGAAGCGGAAGGCCGGCGTCTCGTGCCAATGCAGCTGCATGCGCACGCCGCGCAGCAGCGGGTACTTTTTCAATCGATCGATCTGGGGCCGGACATCGTCGACAGTCATATCGGTATAGCCGACGATAGCGTGCGGCCAGCCGGTCTGGTCGGCAGTCTTCTGCAGGAAGGCGACTTCTTTTTCGAAATCCTCCTTGGCCCAGTTGGTCTGGACATAGACGGCCTTCTCGACACCTGCGCCTTGCTGATCGGCGAGAAATTCCTCGATCGGATAGTCGCGGCGGATCGGTTCGTAGGGGCCGAAAATGCGCGGCACCATCGGCCCGACCAGCCATGGCTGGTCCTGCTGGCGCCAGATGTGGAAATGCGCGTCGATGGCTTTCTGCATCACGATACCCTTTTCCAGATTGCCGACGCCGCCGGGGCAGGGCGGGCGAGCGACAGGATGAAATCGGTGAGACTCCCGAGCGAAGAGCCGTCGATGAGATCGTCGAGATCGGGCAAGATGGCGCGCAACGCCGCCGTTGCCGGCTGGAAGCGCGGATCGCCGGCCAAAGGTGTGGCCAGCGACAGGCGAAAGGCGCGGGCGCTCAGGCGGCGTATCGCGGTCTCTAGATCGGCATGGTCGCCGCGCTCCAGCGCGTCCGACAGGATGATCACAGCGGCACCGCGCGCGAAGGCCGATAACCGCGGCACCGAGAGGAAGGCGAGCAGGGTCGGTCCCATGCGCGTGCCGCCGTCCCAGTCGTCGACGAGTGCCGCCGCTCGGGCGAGAGCCTGGTCGCGATCGCGGATACGCAGTGCGGATGTGATGCGGGTGAGCCGAGTGCCGAAGGTGAAGATTTCGGCACGGTCAGCGCCTTGTACGGCGGCGTGCGCCAGTTTGAGATAATCCGATGTATGCAGCTTCATCGAGCCGGAAACATCGATCAGGATCAGCAGCTTGCGCGGCACCGTCTGGCGGCGGCGGAGCTGCGGCGAGGGGATATCGCCATCGGCGGTGACGATTTCCCTGAGCGAGCGGCGCAGATCGAGCTTGCCGCGCGAATGGGTGCGCACGGTGCGGAATGAGCGGCGCGCGGGGAGGGCTGAAGCGAGCTTGCGGCGGAAGGGCCCAAGGCCATCGTCGTCGCGGAGGAAGTCGCGGCTGCTGAGCTGTTCGATTGCCGACGACAGCTCGCCGCCTTTCTCCTGGCGCGTGGTCTGTTTCTCCTCCTGGCGCGTGCTGTGATCGTCCTTGATGCGGGTTTCCTCGTCTTCCTCGCCTTCGATCGAGGGTTGGCCATCGCCATGGAAGTGATTGCGAAAATGCGCCTCGAATTCGCCGCGGCGATCGGGCGGGGGGGCAAGCGTTGCGAGCGCCGCCTCGCGGATGTCGGCCATCGAGCGGGGACCGAGCAGGGTGACCGCCTGCATGAAGCTGGAGACCTGCTCGGGGGCGACGGCAAAGGCGTGGCGGCGCAGCAGCCGGGCGAAGTGGAGGAAGGGCGCGGAGGCGAGAGGAAGGGTTCCCTGACGCATCATTCCTTCGCGCCCCCCTCTGTCCTGCCGGACATCTCCCCCTCAAGGGGGGAGATTGGCGGCTTCGGCGCTTCGGTTCTTTCTGCGCCGCTGGAGATTGGCGAAAGCCAGGATGACGGCTGATCTCCCCCCTTGTGGGGGAGATGTCCGGCAGGACAGAGGGGGGCGCTGTCCCGCCAGCGTTGCAGAGTGCCCAGGTGAGGCCACCTCGCTGTGAACGAGCTGTTGACCTCACACGTCACCCCAGCGCCTCCTCGACAATCCGGCCAAGCTCCGGCGCGATCGCGGACAAATCCTCCTCGTCCTTGATCAGCACGCCGATGGCGCGGCGGAAGGCTTCCGGCCACGGGCTGCCGCCCTTCTCCAGGATGGTGGCGGCGTTGGCCCATTCTACGGCCTCGGAGATGCCGGGCGGCTTGGCCAGCGGGCGGACGCGGATCTGCTGCACGGCATTCGCCACGGCGCGCGCGGTGGTCTCGGCGACATTGCCGGCGCGCAGCATGATGATGGCGGCTTCGCGCTCGGCGTCGGGATAGCCGATCCAGTGATAGACGCAGCGGCGCCGGAGCGCTTCGGCGAGTTCGCGGGTGCGGTTCGACGTCAGGATGACGATCGGCTGCGCTTCGGCGCGGATGGTGCCGCGTTCGGGAATGCTGATCTGGAAGTCGGAGAGGAATTCCAGAAGTAGCGCTTCGAATTCGTGGTCGGAGCGGTCGATCTCGTCGACCAGCAGCACGCGCTGCTCCGGCGCCCGCAGCACCTGCAGCAATGGCCGCGCGATCAGAAAGCGGTCGTCATAGATGTCGATCTCGTGCTCGCCGGCATGGCGGATGGCGAGCAACTGGCGCTGGTAGTTCCATTCATAGAGCGCGTGTGCTGCGTCGATTCCTTCATAGCATTGCAGCCGCACCAGATCGCGGCCCAGCAGCTGCGCGATCGCCTTGGCCGCTTCGGTCTTGCCGACGCCGGGCGCGCCTTCGAGCAGCAACGGCTTGCCCAGCCGTATGGCCAGGAAGATCGCCGTCGCCAGGCTGTCGTCGGCGAGATAGCGCGATCCAGCGAGGTGGCGTGCCACCGCCTCCGGTGAGGTCGCGACAGTCTCTGCGTTCACCTCTGGCGTCATCAATTGGCCGCTTGCGCCTTCAGCGCGCGCAATATGCGCTCCGGTGTGATCGGCAGCGTGTCGATGCGCACGCCGACGGCGTCGAAGACGGCATTGGCAACCGCGGGGATCTGCGGGTTCGCGCACATTTCGCCTGGCCCTTTGGCACCGTAAGGACCATCCGCCGACGGCCGCTCCAGCACGATGATCTCGGTTTGGGCGAGATCGCCCGGTCCCGGCATCAGATACTGGTTGAAGTCGGTGCCGCCATGGTCGCGGTTGGGATAATAGGGCTCGGTCGTTTCGTAGAGCGCGTGGCTGATGCCCATCCAGGAACCGCCGACCAGTTGCTGCTCGACCATTTTCGGGTTCAGCGCGCGGCCGATCTCAAAGACGTTCTTGACGGTCAGCACCGTAACCTCGCCCGTCTCGTCATCGACCTCGACCTCGGCCACCGTGCAGGCATGGGCGTAGCAGGTCGACGGCTTCATCGCGCCGGTCTCTTTCTCCGGATAGGAGCGCGGGATCAGGAACATGCCGCGGCCTGAGATCGAGCGGCCACGCTTGAAATGAGCCGACAGCGCGACATCGAAGATCGAGATCGACTTTTGCGGCGCGCCCTTGACCAGAATGTTGCCCTCGCCATCAGTTTCGAGATCGGAGGCGTTCACCTCCAGCTCTTCCGCCGCCACTTCCAGCATCACCTGGCGCGCTTCCTTGGCCGCCTGGATGACGGCGTTGCCGGCGCGGTGGGTGCCGCGCGAGGCGAAGGTGCCCATGCAGTGCGGACCGGTGTCGGTGTCGGCGGTGTCGATGGTAACCCGGTCCGTCGGCACGCCGATGGTCTCGGCGCAGATCTGCGCCATGATCTGCTTCAAGCCCTGACCGAGATCGACGCTGGAAAGCGTCACCATGAAATTGCCGGTCGGCGTCGAATGCACCAGCGCCTGCGTCGGGTCGCCGCCAAGGTTCATGCCCGTCGGATAGTTGATCGCGGCGACGCCGCGTCCGCGCCTTAGCGCCATCTCAAGCTCCCTTCTTGTAGGAGGACATCGCCATATACTTCTCCGCCACAGGCCAGTTGGCGGCGCGCGACGCCTCCTGCATGCACTCGATCAGCGCCGCTCCTTCGGTCGGCTGGCGATGCGCCTTCATGTCGCCATCGCGATAGGCGTTGATGAAGCGGAATTCGAGCGGGTCCATGCCGATCAGCCGCGCCAGCTTGTCCATCTGCACCTCAAGCGCGAAGTCGCCGATGGTGACGCCGAAGCCGCGCATCGCGGAGGAGGGGGTGCGGTTGGTGTAGACGCAGTAGGTGTCGATCCAGACATTGGGAATGGTGTAGGGGCCGGGATAGTGCGCCGCTCCCTTCTGCGCGCCATAAGGCGAGTGGCGCGAATAGGCGCCGGCATCGGTGTAGCCGGTCACCTTGCGAGCCACGATGCGGCCATCGTTCATCACGCCGTCCTTGATGATTATCTTTTCAGCGGCGCGCGGCGAGGAGATCTGCATCTCCTCTTCGCGGCTGTAGATGAAAGAGACGGGACGTCCTGTCAGCTTGGCGCCAAGAATGGCGATCGGCTCGACGATGACGTCGACCTTGCCGCCAAAGCCGCCGCCGACAGTGCCGCCGACGAAATGCAGTTTTGAGCCGGGCATCTGCAGGATGATCGAGGCGTTGTCGAGGGTGAAGAACATCGCCTGGGTGTTGGTGTAGCAGGTGAAGCGATCATTGCCTTCGGGCACCACGACGCAACCGGTGGTCTCGGTCGGCGCATGCTCGATCGGCGAGGATTGATAACTCTGTTCCAGGATGTGGTCGGCGCCGGCGAAGCCCGCCTCGACATCGCCGAAGCGCACCTTGCGGCATTCGCCGCTGTCATAGAGATAATAGTTCTGGCCGTGATATTCATTGACCAAAGGCGCGCCGGGCTTCAGCGCTTCTTCCATGTCGAAGACGGCCGGCAGCACCTCATAACCGACCTTGACCTTGGCTGCCGCTTCCTGAGCCGCGCGCTCGGTCTCGGCCAGCACCGCCACCACCGCCTCGCCCTTCCAGCGTACCTTGCCGTCGGCCAGCACCGGCTCGTCTTCCGGTCCGACCTGGATCAGGATCAGGATGGTGTAGACATTGTGCGGCACATCCTTGGCGGTGAGGATTTTCACCACGCCGGGATGCTTCTCCGCTTCGGAAGTGTCGATCGAACGGATGCGGGCATGGTGGTGCGGACTGCGCACCATTTTCAGGTGAAGCATATTCGGGACGTTGCGGTCGGCGAAATAGGCGGTCTTGCCCGTCACATGTCCCGGCGAATCCAGCCGCGGCCGCCCATGGCCGATCTCGTGCAGGCCGTCCTTGCGCTGATCGGCGAAATAGTTTTTGCGCAGTTCCATTCTTTTGGTCCTTAAGCCGCGTTCTGCGAATTGGCTCGGGCCGCCGTCAGCACCGCCTGGATGATCGGCTCGTAGCCGGTGCAGCGGCAGATGTTGCCGGACAGCGCCTCGATCACGTCCTCGCGGCTCGGATTGGGCGTGTGGTCGAGCAGCACCTTGGCGGCCATGATCATGCCCGGCGTGCAGAAGCCGCATTGCGTGGCGAAGGCATCGAGGAAGGCACGCTGCAGCGGGTGCAGCACGCCGGCCTCAGCGAGGCCCGATGTGGTGCGGATGTCGGCGCCGCTGCAGGTCTCGGCCAGGGTCAGGCAAGAGAGCCGGAGTTCGCCGTCGATGATGACCGAACAGGCGCCGCAGGTGCCCTGGTGGCAGCCGCCCTTGGGCGAGGTGTCGCCGATCTTGTCGCGCAGCGCGTGCAGCAGCGTCGTGCCGCTGTCGACAAATTCGGCCTTCTCCGAGCCGTTGAGCGTGAACTGAACCGGAACCTTTGCCATGTTTTCCTCCCAGCGCGCCTGCCCGATTGATCGGACAGACGCGCGCCCCCCAAGCGGTGGTTAAGTAAGCAGCAGCCGGCCGAGATGGACCGGCAGAACCTCGGCGCGATACCAGGCGCTGGCGATCGGGTCGGTGATTGGCGAAGCGCCTTCACCGGCTGCAGCCAGCGCCGCTGCGACGCCCTCCTGCTCGAGCCTGCTGCCGATCAGTGCCTTTTCCGCAGCACGGGCGCGCATCGGCCGGTCTGCCATGCAGCCGAGCGCGATCCGCGCCGAGGAGACAGTGCCGTCGCCGGCCTGTTCGAGAACGGCGGCGATGCTGAGTACCGAGACGCCCTTCGGCTTGACCCGCGACACTTTCAGGAAGCGGAAATTCTCGGTCTTCGGCAACGCGAAGGCGACTGACGTGACGATGGCGCGGCTGTCGTCCCGCCTGGCCAGAAAATCCTCGATAGGCAATTCCCCATCATCGGTGCCGACCGTCGCATCCAACGCCAGCAGGGCGACAGCGAAATCACCGTAGGGCGCGGGTGCGAACAGATTGCCGCCGACAGTCGCCATATTGCGGATCGCCGGGCCGCCGACGGCGCGCGCAGCCTTGGACAGCGCCGCAAGCTCGGGATGGCGGGCGATAGCCGCCATCGTCACCGAAGCGCCTATGCGGACCTTGCCGCCGGCAACGGTGATCCCGGAAAGGGTCGGATCGGTCGAGCGGACAAGGCCGGAGACGGAGATATCGCCTTCATTGGCGGCGCGCACGACCAGTGTGCCGCCGCCGAGATAGCGGGTGCCGGGCGCCTTCAGCGCCGCGTTGGCATCCCTGACGGCCGAAAAGGTCTGGAGGGCAAGCGCCATGGCAGTCTCCCCTGACTCAGCTCTGGCCAGAAAAATGGCTCTTCAACGCATTGAAGCCACCCTGGAAGACATTGGCGGCCATGCCGGCGGCGATCTTGTCGGCCTCGTCGGGTGCCGCGTCGAAGCTCGCGGTCCATTCGGCATAGGTGCGGTCGCCGTCTGTCACGCGGCGCAATTGCAGCGTCGCCTTGTGATTGGTCAGCGGTTGCGGCGTTTCGAGGATCGAATAGCTGACGCGGAAATCCGCATCGGAGAAGTCGAGCAGTTTTTCGCGGATACGCGCGCCGCTGGCGAGCTCGAAATTACGCACGCAGCCGATGGTTTCGGCGCTCTTGCCGTCTTCGATATGGCTCTTGACCATGCGCGGATGCCAGCCCGGCAGGCCGTTGAAGTCGCGGATGCGCACCCAGACCTTTTCGACCGGCGCGTCGATGACGCTGGAGACGGTGACTTCAGCCATATGATCATTCCCCTACGAATTCGATACGCTGCAGGGTAGGGCGGCGGCCGGCGCTGCGCTTATCAATGGGTCTTGCGGCCCTATCAAGGAGTCTGAAAAACGAGCGGCTTGGCTCAGGCCATGGCCCGCGCCGCCTCGCGGTAAAGCGTCGGCGGCACCCCGACATGGTCGCGGAAGAAGCGCGAGAAATTGCCCTGGGTGGTGAAGCCGAGATTGCAGGCGACCGAGATCAGCGGCTCCTGCGACCACTGCAGCTGCCGCACGGCTTCCTCCATGCGCAGCGTGTTCCAGTAGACATTGGGCGTCAGATTGGTCTGTTCCTTGAATAAAGCAAAGAAGTGCGGCCGCGACAGGCCGACGCTGCGGGCGACGTCGTCGAACGAGATGCGTTCGCAGACATTGGCCTTCATCAGCTGGATTGCCTTGCGGACGCGAAAGTCCTGCATGGTGTTGATGCGGATGCGTACCTCCGGCGGCGCCGAGGCGTCGGCGGCGTCGAGCACGCTATCGATGAAGCGCTCGATCTCGTAATTGGCGACGTCGTCGATGCTTTCATTTTCGCTCAAATGGTCGAGCAGATTGGCGGCGGCCTGGTGCAGCCATGGTTCGAGCGTGATTGCGGCCTGTGCAAACAACGGCGCCGACGAAGGCAGGTCGCGGCGCCGGCGCGCCCAATCCGGATCGATGTAGAAGGCGAGGAACAGGCCGGGCCTGCCGTTCTGCGACAGAATGTGGCTGTGCGGCTGGTAGGAATTGATGCCGGCGGCGGTGCCGGGACCCAGCGGCACCGTCTCGCGGCCGACGGTCATCTCGCCGGCCGTGCCCTCCAGCCAGATGATGATGTGGGCCTCGACATGCGCATGGGTGACGAAGTCGCTGGCGACATTCAGGACAGAAACATGTCCGAACCGGCCCCAATAGAGCCTGATCGCGTCCGTCATGGGTATACCTCCCGCAGACGACTGGCCTCCCTTCGCCTGCAACGGGATTGTGCGGCTGAGTTCGGGCTCGCGTCAAGGCGCGGGGCGAAAGCCGCTGTGTGCTGCCGGCCGTAGTGGTGGATTTTCAGACTGAGCGATAGGGTTTCCCGTCAAACCGAAGCCGTCATGCCGCCGTCGACATAAAGCGTATGGCCGTTGACGAAGGATGAGGCGTCGGAGGCGAGGAACACGGCGGCGCCGATCAGTTCGCCGACATACCCCCAGCGGCCAGCCGGCGTGCGCTTTTCCAGCCAGGCGGAGAATTCCTGGTTGTCGACCAGCGCCTGGTTCATCTCGGTGCGGAAATAGCCGGGGGCGATGGCATTGACCTGCAAGCCGTATTTCGCCCAGTCGGTGCACATGCCACGTGTCAAATTGCGGATTGCGCCCTTGGTGGCCGTATAGGGCGCGATGTTGGGCCGGGCGAGTTCGCTCTGCACCGAGCCGATGTTGATGATCTTGCCCTTGCCGCGCGCGATCATATTGCGGGCGACCGCCTTGCCGGCATGGAAGGCGCCGGAGACATTGGTCTTGAACAGCCGCTCCCACTGCTCCTCGGGAAAGTCCTCGAGCGGAGCGCGGAACTGCACGCCGGCATTGTTGATCAGGATGTCGATGGCGCCGATCTCGGCCTCGATGCGGGCGACATCGGCATCGACCGCGCGAAAATCCGTCACGTCGAAGGTCGAGGGGTGCGCTTTGAAGCCAGCGTCGCGCAAGCCGGCGACAGCACCGGCAACCTTGCCGGCATCGCGGCCGTTGAGCACGACACTTGCGCCATGCTCGGCAAGGCCGCGCGCCAGCGCCAGGCCGATGCCCTGGCCGGAGCCGGTGATCAGCGCCAGCCGGCCGTTGAGCTCGAACAGGGATTTCGATGTCAAGGCAACGGTTTCCAGCCGAAAGGTTCAGTCCAAAAACATTCAGTCATTGCGCCTGAAGTTGCGGATCCGGTCGAACAGCACCGCGAGCAGGATGGCGCCGCCGATGAACACGCCTTGCCAGAAAGCATTGATGCCGAGCAGACCAAGGCTGTTGCGGATCACTTCGATGAGCGCGGCACCGACAATAGCGCCGAAGGCGGTGCCGACGCCGCCGGCGAGATTGGCGCCGCCAATGACCGTGGCGGCGATGACCTGCAATTCCATGCCGGTTCCGAGATTGGTGGTGACGGCGCCCAGCCATCCGGTCTGGATGATGCCGGCAATGCCCGCCGCCAGCGCCGAGATCATATAGACGGCGACCTTGATCTGCTTGACGGGAACGCCGGTCAGCGTCGCCGCGTGCTCATTGCCGCCAATGGCGAAGATGTGGCGGCCAAACTTGGTCCAGCGCAGCGTGAAGCCGGTGATCAGCGCCAAAAGGATCATGTAGAGCACCGGATTGGCGATGCCGAACACCCAGGCACCGCCGCCCAGCGCCAGAAGCTTGTCGTGATCCGGGCCGAACTGGAAGACGACGGTGTTGTTGGAGGCGACCATGGCGAGGCTGCGGGCAATCGACAGCATACCGAGCGTCACCACGAAGGGTGGAAAGCCGAGATAGGCGATCATGATGCCGTTGAAGGCGCCTATGGCGAGCGCGGTGGCGATCGAGGCGAGGATGCCGACCTCGATGGAGTAGCCGGCATGCATGGTGACGGCCAGCACCATCGACGACAGGCAGAGCACCGAACCGACCGACAGGTCGATGCCACCTGTGATGATGACGAAGGTCATGCCGAGCGCGATGATGGCGACGAAGGTGATGTTGCGGGTGATGTTGTAAAGGTTCTTCGACGTGGCGAAGGCGTCGGTGGCAAAAGACAGGAACAGGCAGGCCAGGATGACCGCGATCACCACCCAGAAGGTCTGGCTGGCAAACAGTCTTGCCGGCAAGGATTGCTGCTTTTGTTCGATCGGCTGGTCAATTGTCAGTGCCATCGTCGACCTTCATGTGCTGTGCGTGGTGAAATTCGCTGAGATCAAACCTGTTCGATGGCGCCGGTGATCAGCCCGGTGACTTCCTCGGGCGAACTTGACGCAATCGTCTTGTCGGCGACCTTGCGGCCGCGCCGCATGACGATGACGCGGTCGGCGACGGTGAACACGTCAGGCATGCGGTGGCTGATCAGCACCACTGCGATGCCCTGGTCGCGCAAATGGCGGATCAGGTTCAGCACTTCGGCGACCTGGCGCACCGAGATCGCGGCCGTCGGTTCGTCCATCAACACGATCTTCGCCTGCGACAGCATGGTGCGCGCGATCGCTACTGCCTGGCGCTGGCCGCCCGACATCTGCTTGACGAGGTCGCGCGGACGGGTCTCGGACTTCAACTCGGCGAAGAGCTGGCCGGCGCGCTTGTACATGGCGGCATAGTCGAGGATGCGTAAAGGGCCGAAGCCGCGGCGCAATTCACGGCCGAGATAGACATTGGCGGCAGCGGTCAGATTGTTGCACAGCGCCAGGTCCTGGTGGACGATCTCGATGCCGTGCTGGCGAGCTTCCGCCGGCTTGTGCAGGATCAACTCCTTGCCGTCCATGCGCATGACGCCATGGCTGGGGCGGAAATTGCCGGCGATCATCTTGACCAGCGTCGACTTGCCGGCGCCGTTGTCGCCCATCAGGCCGACCACCTGTCCGGGCTCGATCGACAGCGATACGTCGTTGACCGCCTGGATGGCGCCGAAATGCCTCGAGATATTGGTGAGTTCGAGAACCGCCACCAGTCTTTGCCTCCCCGTGTTTTGCGACCCGCTGCTGTTCCCGGCGTGAATGCCGGCGCTGCTTTGGCCCCGCTCTCCCCATCTCCTCCCGGAAACAGCGTCAGCGTTCTTTTACGCAAAAGCCGGCGCTCGTCAATCAATTGTCGGACGAATTGAAGCCTTGGTTATCCAAAAATCCGTTTTGTAGGACAAATAGCATTGACGTTGGCCGCAAGCCGATATTAGCTAAGCGTCGGAGGAGATTATGCCGATGCCGCTGGCGGTTAGCCGGGCGGAATCGGCGGAGGTTTATCGGTCGAGGTTGCGGCGCCACCCTTGTGTTGAGCCGGGCCAATGCCGCATCTGGAAATGCTTATCGATCTGTCTTGGCGACACGAGTGCTCGTGAAACGAACCTCGGTCATTAAGCATCCGGTCGATCTGTGTGGCGGGCACGCCGTGTCCGTCTGTTTCAAGGGAGGACTGACATGAGGAAAACACTTTTGCTCGCCGCCGTCGCCGCCATGGCGCTGGGCGCCGGGCCGGCTTTGGCCAAGAAACAGCTCGTCATCGTGGTGAAGGGTCTCGACAATCCATTCTTCGAAGCCATCCACCAGGGCTGCGAGAAATGGAACAAGGAAAATGCCAGCTCGGAATATGAATGCTTCTACACCGGCCCGGCATCGACCTCCGACGAGGCCGGCGAAGCGCAGATCGTTCAGGACATGCTGAGCAAGGCCGACACGGTGGCAATGGCGATTTCGCCATCCAACGCGCCGCTGATCGCTCAGACGATCAAGACCGCCAATCCGACGATCCCGATCATGACGCTCGACGCCGATCTCAGCAAGGAAGATGCCGCGCTGCGCAAGACCTATCTCGGCACCGACAACTATTTGATGGGTCACAAGATCGGCGAGTACATCAAGAAGGGCAAGCCGAACGGCGGCACGATCTGTACCATCGAAGGCAATCCCGCGGCCGACAACATCCTGCGCCGCGCGCAGGGCATGCGTGACGCGCTGTCGGGCAAGGAAGGCCTGGCGGCACTTGCCGGCGAAGGCGGCTGGACCGAAGTCGCCGGTTGCCCGGTGTTCACCAATGACGACGGCGCCAAGGGCGTGCAGGCGATGACCGACATCCTCGCCGCCAATCCCAAGCTCGACGCCTTCGGCATCATGGGCGGCTGGCCGCTGTTTGGCGCACCGCAGCCCTATCGCGACCTGTTCGGGCCGCTCAAGGACCGCATCGCCAGCAACGACTTCGTCATCGGCGCCGCCGATACGATCGGCGATGAAGTGGCGATCGCCCGTGACGGCCTTGTAACCGCTCTGGTTGGTCAGCGGCCGTTCGAAATGGGCTACAAGGCACCGTCGGTGATGATCGATCTGGTCGAAGGCAAGGCCGTCGCCGATCCGGTGTTCACCGGCCTCGACGAATGCACAAAGGACACGGTCGACACCTGCATCCAGAAGTAGGTTCTCGATTTCGGGGCGCCCTTTGACGGGCGCCCCGTCTCTTCCCGGACGGACGCAACGGTTGGGGCAGCAGGCTCCGGCTTTGACGCGTCTGTAGTTTGGATTTTCGGCAACGAGATCGGCGCGCCGTGCAGGTTCGGACCAGTCCGGACGCAGACGGCCGACGCATTGGAACGTGAATGCCGGACGAGAAATCAAAGAAGCGAACCGAGCGGGCCAAGGCACAAGCCAGCCGCGGTCCGGCTGTCATGCGCAGGGCCGGTGCCGCCCATTTTCCGGGAGCGAGCGTCCATGTCTCGCTGGCCGGCGAGATCGGCCTCAGAATCGTGCGCGGCGATTATCCGCCCGGCACCATTCTGCCCAACGAGGCCAAATGGGCCGAGATCTTCGATGTCAGTCGTTCGGCGGTGCGCGAAGCCATCAAGATGCTGATGGCCAAAAGCCTGCTGGCTTCACGGCCCAAGATCGGCAGTTGGGTCGAGCCTAGGGAACGCTGGAACCTGCTCGACCGCGATGTGCTGGCCTGGTACGCGACCGGGCCGGACCGGGAAGCCTTCCTGCGCACGGTGCAGGAGTTCCGTCACATCATCGAGCCGGAAGCGTCGGCCTTTGCCGCCACGCGGCGCAACGACGAGCAGATGGACGAGATCAGCCAGGCCTGTCGTGAGATGGGCGAGGCTCTGAACCTGCAGGAGCGTATCCGCGCCGATACGCGTTTTCACCTCGCCATACTGCGCGCCTCGGGCAACGATCTGCTGGTGCCGCTTGGCGTTCTGATCGAGTCGGCGCTCGATCATCTCTTTGTCTTCGTCACACGCGAGACCAGCGATCAGCGGCGGGCGCAGGCGCTGCATGAGGCGATCGAGAAGAACATCCGCCTGCAGCGTCCTGCGGCCGCGCGCAATGCGGTGCACAAACTGCTCGCCAACACCGACGATGTTATCGGCCGGTCGAGGCGCTGACACAGGCTTTTCGCCGCCTTCAAATCGTCTGCTTCTTGCCGTCCTTGCTGGGCATCAGGTCGACGCCGTTGACCTTGCCGATATATGTCGCCAGCATCGGCACGAATTGCTCGGCCGGGCCAGTGGCATAGGCACCGGCGAAGGAGTTCTTGGTGGCGTTGCCGAGCGGGTTGGCGATGCCGGCCGCACCCGCCATCGATTCCAGATAGGTCAGGTCCTTGAAGGCGTTGGCGATGGTGAATTTATGCGCGTCGCGGTCGCCCTCCAGCGTCCAGCGCATGAAGGTCTGGTAGAAGCCGCAATCCATGCGGCCGTTGCGGATGACGCTGTCGAAACGCGGTGGCGAGATGCCGACCTTTTCGGCCAGCGCCAGCGCCTCGGAATAGATCGCGGCATAGCCCAGCGAGATGAAGTTGTTGAGCAGCTTCATGCGGTGGCCGTCACCGGTATCGCCAATATGGACGATGCGGCCGGCCCAGGTTTCGATGACCGGCTTCACACGGGCAAACAGCGCGTCGGGCGCGCCGACCATGGCGTCGAGCGTGCCTTCCCAGGCTTCCTTCGGGGTGCGGCTGAGCGGTGCATCGACGAAGTCGACGCCGATCTCCTTCAGTTCCGCCGCCAGCGCCACCGTCGAGACCGGATCGGCGGTCGAGCAGTCGACGACGACCGAACCCTTCTTCAAGCCCTCCTTGAGGCCGCCGGGGCCGCGGATGATGGCTTCCACTTCGCGCGAGCCGGTGACGCAGATGAAGACGATGTCGGACGCCGCCGCCACGTCGCGCGAAGTCGCCGCCTCCTTGGCGCCCCGGCCAATCAGGTCCTCCGCCGGCTTGCGGTTCTTGCGGCCGAGGAAGGTCAGGCCATAGCCCTTGTCGACGATGTTCTTGGCAATGCCGTGCCCCATCAGGCCAAGGCCGATAAAGCCGATCTTTTCGCTCGCGGCGGTCGTGGTCATGTCTTGAAGTCCTGTTGCGATGATTGATAGTGGGCGCCGCCGTGTGGCGGGCGAGGGTGGTTGCGGAATGCCATATTGTCTGACAATACACGGAAATCCTAGGCATTGGAGACGAAAATGACGAAGCGGATCATGTTCACCGGCGGCAGCGGCAAGGCCGGTCGCCATGTCGTGCAATATCTGGTCGAACAGGGCTGCCAGGTGCTCAACATCGACACCAGGCCGCTCGACAATCCCAAGGTGCGCACGCTGATCACCGACATCACCGACAGCGGCCAGGTGTTCAACGCGCTGTCGAGCTATATGGGCCTGCATGAATTCGATCCGTCGCTGCGCCCGCAGCCGGTCGATGCCGTGGTGCATTTCGCCGCCATACCGCGCATCATGATCACGACCGACAATGAGGCGTTCCGCATCAATGCGATGGGCACCTACAACGTCATCGAGGCGGCGGTGAAGCTCGGCATCCCGAAGGTGGTGATCGCGTCCAGCGAGACCACCTACGGCGTGGTGTTCGCCAACGAGCCGCGCGATCCCAAATATTTCCCACTCGACGAAGAATACGACGTCGATCCGATGGACAGCTATGCTCTGTCCAAGGTCGTCAACGAGCACACGGCGCGCGCCTTTGCGCAGCGCAACGGCACCGATATCTATGCCTTGCGCATCGGCAACGTCATCGAACCGCACGAATATTCGCTGTTTCCGAAGTGGTTTGCCGATCCGGGCTTTCGCAAGCGCATCGCCTGGAGCTATGTCGACGCGCGCGATCTCGGCCAGATCACGCTGCGCGCCGTTGAAACGGACGGGCTCGGCTTCCAGGTGTTCAACGCCGCCAATGACGACACCTCGTCCGACCTGCCGACGGCCGAACTTTTGAAGCGGTTTTACCCCGACGTGCCGGTCAAGGCGGATCTCGGCGAATATGAAACGCTGCTCTCGAACCGCAAGGCCAGGGACATGCTCGGCTTCCGTCCCGAGCACAGCTGGCGCAAATACGTCAAATAGGACGGCCGGGGGCAAGGTTGCGACCTGATCTGTGCACAGCCGCAGGCTTTGCCGTCAACGTCCCGTCCTTTGCTTGACAGCTTTCGAAATCCGGACTTTGTGGACGCATGAGGGACGGAAAGCCGAATAAGGGAAAGAAGCCTGAAAAGGCGGCATCCGGCGAGCGCCCGGCGACCCTTCGCCGGGCTGACGCCACCCGGATGCCCGGCACCAGCGTGCATGCCTCGCTGGCCAGCGAAATCGGGCTTCGGATCGTGCGCGGCGACTATCCGCCAGGCACCATCCTGCCCAATGAAGCCAAATGGTCCGAAACCTTCAACGTCAGTCGCTCTGCGGTGCGCGAAGCGATCAAGATGCTGATGGCCAAAAGCCTTTTGGCGTCGCGCCCCAAGATCGGCAGTTGGGTGGAGCCCAGGGAGCGCTGGAACCTGCTCGATCGCGATGTGCTCGCCTGGTACGCGACCGCGCCCGACCGTGAGGTGTTCCTGAAGACGGTGCAGGAATTCCGCCACATCATCGAGCCGGAAGCGACTGCCTTCGCAGCCATGCGACGCACCGAGGAGCAGATGGCCGAGATCAGCCAGGCCTGCCGCGAGATGGGCGAGGCGTCGAGCCTGCAGGAGCGCACGCGCGCCGACACACGTTTCCATCTGGCCATCCTGCGTGCCTCCGGCAATGACCTGCTGGTGCCGCTCGGCGTGCTGATCGAATCCGCCTTCGATCATCTGTTCACCTATACGACGCGCGAACTCGACGATCTGCAGCATGCACAGCAACTGCACGAGGCGATCGAGAAGGCCATCCGCCTGCAGCGGCCGGAGGCGGCCCGCAACGCGGTGCGCAAGCTGCTCGCCAATACAGACGGCGTCATCAACACCCGGTAGGATGTGCTGAAATGCAGGTGAGGCGGGCCTGCAAACGCCGGCTTTCTGCGCTTCCGGTGCTCACGTACTTAAGTACGCTCCGCTCCGGTTCTCGAACCCAATGTTTTCGGCGCGGCCTGACCTGAATCTCAACACATCCTGCGAGCGCTCAGCCGGCCTGCGAAGTGGCCAAATGCTGCCTGGTCAGCGCGATCAGCAGCGCCTGGTCGCGCGCGGCGTGCTCAGGGCGGTTGACCACCTCGTCGCCATTGACGATCGCACCCCAGAAGCCGCGCAGTTCCTCGACGAAGGCTTCGCCGTAGCCGGCGCGCAGATCCTTCGTCGACAGTGTGTGGCCGTCCGAGGTCTTCACAGTCAGCCGGGTCGGGTGATGGTTGAGCCAGGGCGAGGGGAATTCGAGCTCGAGGCTGGCAGCGTCGAAGAACAGCGTGATGCGTTCCTTGTAGTCGGCGAGCTTCGGCACGGTGAGATGCGTCATCGTCCACAGCGCCTGGCCGTCGAGCAGTTTTACTGCGCCCTGGCCGCCATCGCCATTGGCGAAGATCTGCGCGCCGACGACCTCGCCATCCGGCACGCTGAGCGCGTCGAGCAGGCCGTGTACGGCATTCACATCGTGAATCAAGGCGGAGCTGTAAGCGGCGGTAAATCCACGGAAAGCCAGATCGTTCAAAGGCTGGCCGATAGCGCGTTCGACCTGTTGTTTCTGCCTGGCTTGCGCGGCGGCAATCAGCTCCTCGGGAATGTCGTTGCCGCGCTTGTAGCGCTGGTGGGCGATGAACGGCCAGGCATCGGGATCGTTAACCTCGACCGAGACGGACCGCAACGTCTTTGCCGTGCCGGGCAGCGAGGCCAGCGCCAGCCGGTAGCTCGGATCGAAGCGCTTCATATAGCCGACCTGCATGACCTTGCCGGCCTTATCGCGCGCGGCGATGATCTCGGCGATTTCCGCCGGGGAATAGCAGAGCGGCTTTTCGCAGAAGACATGCAGGCCGCGCCCCAGTGCGGCCAGCACCTGCTCTTGATGCAGCGGGTCGGGCGAGCCGATCACGACGGCGTCGAGCTTATGGTCGAACAGTTGCTCCGGCGTTTCGAAATTGGCGATGCCGTGAACTTCGCTGACATATTCCCGCGAAATCCTTGACGGGTCGGCGACGCCGACCAGTTCGAACAGGTCGCCGAGCCGCAACAGATTCGGAATATGCTCGACCTGCGAGATCATGCCGGCGCCGATAACGCCAACCCGTATCCTGCTCATGCTGCTAAAACTCTCTGCAAAGTGTTCCAGGCTCAGGGTGCGGCGGCCGGCCGATTGCCGATCTGCGCCAACAGCCCGGCAATCTCAGCTTCCACCGCCTTCAGATCCTCGCCGCCCGACATGATGGAAATCACCTCGTCGCGCGAGATCTCGGACTTTGCGTATGTGCCGCGATTGCGGCCGCGGTTGAGCAGCGTGAAAGTGTCACCGACAGGGTAGGCGTGGTGGATGTTGTGGCTGATGAAGATCACCGCCAGCCCGCGCATGCGCGCCTCGATGATGAATTTCAGCACCATGGCCGCCTGATGCACGCCGAGCGCCGAGGTCGGCTCGTCAAGGATCAGCACCTTTGCGCCGAAGTGGACTGCGCGCGCGATTGCCACCGATTGGCGCTCGCCGCCCGACAGCGTGCCGACGGCCTGCGTCGGGTCGCGCACGTCGATGCCGATATCGGCCATCGCCTGGCGGGCAATTGTGTTGGCGCGCTCCTTGTCGAAGCGCGAGAAGGGCAGGCGGCTTCTGGTCGGCTCGCGGCCGAGGAAGAAATTGCGCGTGATCGACATCAGCGAGATCATGCCGAGGTCCTGGAAGACCGTCGCGACGCCGAGGTCCTGCGCGTCGCGCGGGCTGCGGAACGTGACGGGCTTGCCGTCGACGAAAATCTCGCCCTTGGTCGGCCGGTGCACGCCCGACAGAACCTTGATCAGCGTCGACTTGCCGGCGCCGTTGTCGCCCAGCAAGCAGTGCACCTCGCCGGGATAGACCTTGATGTCGATATCCTGCAGCGCGCGCACCGAGCCGAAATTGACCGACACACCACGCAATTCCATGGCTGGCTGGATGGCCGGGGACGGGTTTGGGTAGGTCATTTGCCGCCTCCGCGTCCGAGCGCCTTGAGGCGGATGTAGTTGTTGACCAGCACGGCCATCAAAATGACGATGCCGAGGAAGACCTTGAACCAGTCGGTGTCGATGCCGGTGTAGAAGATGCCCATCTGCACCAGGCCGAAGATCAGCGCGCCGAACAGCACGCCATAGACGGTGCCGTAGCCGCCGGTGAGCAGCACGCCGCCGATGACCGCGGCGATGATCGCCTCGAATTCCTTGAGCAGGCCGCGCGTGGTGTCGGCGGAGCCGGCCTCCATCACCTGGATGGTGGCAAGCAAGGTCGCGGCACAGGCGGTGTAGATGAACAGCGCGATCTTAACCCGGTCGACCGGCACGCCGACATTGCGGGCGGCATTGAGGTCGCCGCCGGTGGCGAAGATCCAGTTGCCGTATTTGGTCTGGGTCAAGACATAGCCGGCAAGCGCTGTCAGTCCGAGCCACCAGACGATCGACATCGGAATGCCGACGACGAAGGGAATGCCGTCGGTGCGGGTGGCGATCCAACCTTGCGTGCCCATCCATTGGAAGAAGCCGGTCAGGAGATGGCCGTTGAACAGGCCCGCGGTTGCCGGGTCCGGCGCGCCGTCGAGGATGTAGGGGATCTGCGTGCGGCCGGTGACGGCGCGGGTGATGCCGATCGACAGGCCGCGCAGGATGTAGAGCGACGCCAGCGTCACGATGAAGGAGGGCAGGCGGGTCTTCACCACGATCAGGCCGTTGACGTAGCCGGTGAGGATGGCGACAGCGAAGGCGCAGGCGATGCCGCCCCACAGCGGCAAGCCCCAGTATTTGACGGTCAGGCCGATGACGACGCCGGCGAAGCCGACCATCGAGCCGACGGAGAGATCGAACTCGCCGGCGATGATGAGAAGGGCTGCGGCCGTGGCGATGATGCCGAGTTCGGCTGCCAGCGTCAGGAAGGTCATCGACCCCTGTAGCGAATAGAGGTTCGACGCACCCGGCAGCAGGGCGAAGATGATGACGGTGGCGATGAGGCCGCCGGCGGCACCGGCTTCGGGCCGGCGCAGCCATTGCGTCAGCCGGCCGGTGCTGGCCAGCCGCTCGTCAGTGCCGGCAGCCCGTTTCGACGTCATGCCGAAACGGTCCTTGCCCAGTACCCCGGGGGCCGGCGCTTCTGGAGGTATCGCCTTGTCTTCCACAACAGCCATTAGGCTCCCCAATCGCTCACTTCGCAATCTCGACCAGAGACGGGGAGCGCATGGCGGCTCCCCGATCCGTTTTGGTCTTGCCTTAGCGGATGCCGTCCTTGGCGAGCGCCAGGATCGCCTTGGCCTTGTCGGGCGAGTCGATGAACAGCGGCCCGGTGTAGGCGTTGTTCTGCGGCCAGAAGCCATGTGTGGCATGCTCGACCAGATAGATCACCGGCAGGTATCCCATCAGATATTGCTGGGCGTCCATGCCGAAGCCCATTTCGCCGGCGACGACGGAATCCAGGACTTCGGGGCTGATGTCGAAGGTGTAGAGCTTGATCTTGCCGAACAGTTCCTTCTGCCGGAAGAACGGGATCAGCGGATTGGCGGCGGTGGCGCCGAGCGCAAACACCGCCTGGGTGTCGGGATGCGCCGACAGATAGGCCTCGGTGCGGCGCTGGATGTCGGCCGGATCGGGCGACACGGTAAGCACCTCGGTGCCGCCGCCTGACGGCTTCAGCCCGTCATTCAACCCCTGGCAGCGCTGGTCGAGGCTGACATTGCCGACCTCGTGGTTGATGCAGACGACCTTGAGCGTGCCTTCCTTGGCCAGCCGCTCGCCCGCCTTCTTGCCGGAATCATATTCGGAGACTGTGCCGACGTAGAGAGAGGTGCCGAGTTCGGCGCCTTCCTTCTCGCCGGAATCCAGGACGACCATCGGAATGTTGGCGGCAAGTCCGGCCTTGACCGATTTACCAAGTGCATTGGCGTCGGCAATGGAGACGGCGATGCCGTCTGGATTGGTGGCGATGGCCGCGTCGAGCAGGCGGGCCTGCTCGACCACGTCGAACACTTGCGGCGCATAATATTCGACCTTGGCGCCGGTGAGCGCCGCCGCATCGTCGACGCCGCGCTTGACCACCGACCAGTAGGGATCGGAGGCCGAGCCATGCACCACGAAGGTGATGCGGACATCCTTGGGATCCTTCAGGCCGGCCGCTTGCACGACGCCCGCCAGCATACTCATCGAGACAAGCGCGCCGAGCGCCAGTTTCAGAACAGTCTTCATGTCATTCTCCCATTGTCGTTGCAGTTCCAATTCCCTCTTTGCGCCTCGGCCGACGGATCGGCTTACGGCGCTGACCGGGTGGCCGCTTTGCGGGCCTTTGCCGGTGTCGATGCCCCGAGCCGTGCACGCAGTTCCTCGCGCAACGGCTTCATGCCGATGATGTCGATGTCCTGCGCGCCGAGCCAGTCGCGAAAAGCCTGGTCGCGGAAGAGTTCATATTCCTCGGTGCGGATATAGGCGGAGCGCGGCTCGATCAGTTCGAGCTCGCCCGGCGCGTTGAAGTGCAGGCAAAAGAAGGTCAGGCCTTCACGGACCCCTCCGACCAATGCCTTGTAGGCTGGCTCTATCGGCTTGGAGCGTGGACGGCCCCAGGTCGTCTGAATGGCGGCGTCGAAGATGACAAAGCCTTTGGCGCGGGCTCC
Source organism: Mesorhizobium sp. C372A (assembly GCF_030323245.1). Classification (NCBI taxonomy): domain Bacteria; kingdom Pseudomonadati; phylum Pseudomonadota; class Alphaproteobacteria; order Hyphomicrobiales; family Phyllobacteriaceae; genus Mesorhizobium; species Mesorhizobium sp. C372A. Next base: position 3,543,863 of record NZ_CP100475.1, read on the forward strand.
AGTGACGCCGCGCTGGAACGCCGCTTCGGTGACGCCGACCAGATTGTCGTTGGGCGAATAGGCCGACAGCATTTTGGTCAACAGCACCGGCAGCCGATATTCCAGGCCGAGCTTGATGTAGACGTCGCAAAACTCCGGCGACAGCGCTGCCCCCATATGGGCGTCAAGATGAGTGACGTCGATGCCGGCGCGGTAGGCGGTGTCGATCTGCGCGCGAAGCTCGGTTTCCACCGCTTGCGGTGCTGCCTTGCGGCGGGTGGTCGCTACATCGGGCCAGAAATAGCCGAACTCGTCCGTCAGGCCGGCCGCGCGCGACGGCGACGTCAGCGGCCGCCATTTGTAGTGCTGCTTTTCGCTGTTCAGCGTCAGGTGGACGCCGAGATCGAGCCGGGGATCGGCGGCTGCCGCTTCGGCCATCTCAGGGAACCATGGGCACGGCACCATCACGGCGCCGGAGCTGCAGGCGCCGTGTGCGGTCAGTTCGAGGAAGGCGCTGTTGGCGCCATGGCACATGCCGACATCGTCTTCATGCAGGACGAGCTGTCGCGTCATGGACGGCCACCGTTTTGCCGGCCACCATCTTGCCGGCCACCATCTTGCGGGCCACCATCTTGCCGGCACGCCGGTTTCGAGGGTCTTCCAAAGTGTGTCCCGTGCTGCATGGAACCGACCGTTTGCCCAACTGGACGCGATGGAACGCCCAATGCCGGCTTTCCGACAGGGCCACTTCGACGAATTCGGATGGGTACGATTTTTCCGCGGGCCTGCATTCTGGAATGTCGATTTCATTCGATATGCCCACATTCGGCGTCAAACCCGGCCATCAAGCAACCGGGATGGCTTGGTCAGATCGCAGCGGAGTGGTTCTTTCAAACAGCGGCCGCAGGCGTACTGCTTTCATACCATCAGCGATGTGGAGACTTGCCATGTACACTGCCGGCGAAGAAGAGATCGAAGCCATTGCCAGGGTGATCCGCTCGGGTGCGCTGTTTCGCTATAGCGAGAACAGCGAGTGCAACCGCTTCGAGGCCCGCTATGCCAGGCATCTCGGCGTCGAGCATTTTGCGCTGGCCGCCAGCGGCACCTATGGGCTCGCCGCCGGCCTGATCGGCCTCGGCATCGGCCCGGGCGATGAGGTGCTGGTGCCGGCGCACACCTATATGGCGACCGCAACGGCAGTGCTGTCGGTCGGCGCCATTCCGGTCATTGTCGACATCGACGAGAGCCTGACCATTGACCCGGCCGCTCTGCGCGACGCCATCGGCCCGCGCACCAAGGCGGTCATCCCGGTGCATATGTGGGGTGCGGCCTGCAACATGAACGCGATCATGGATATCGCTAAAAAACGCGGTCTGCTCGTGCTGGAAGATGTCTGCCAGGGCATTGGCGGCGGCTATGAGGGCAAGAAGCTCGGCTCCATCGGCCATGCCGGCGCCTACTCCTTCAACTACTTCAAGAACATCACGTCGGGCGAGGGCGGCGGCATCGCCACCAGCGATCCGAAAGTGGCCGAGCGCGCGCGCTGCGCCATCGACCCTTGCCATTTCTACTGGCAGGGCCGCAGCGACAGCATCAAGCCGTTCGCCGGCATCGGGGCGCGCGCCTCGGAACTGATGGGTGCAATGCTCAATGTCCAGCTCGACCGTCTGGACGGCATCATCGAGGCGATGCGGGCGGAGAAGAAGAAGGTGCTGGCCGGCACGCGCCATCTCGGCAATCTCGGCCTGACGCCGTCGCCGATGAACAGCCCCGACGACGATTGCGCGGCACAGGTAATGTATCTGCTGCCCAGCGAACAGGCGGCGCAGACTTTTTCGAAGATCATTCCGAGCGTCATTGCCGGCAAGACCGGCCGCCACAATTTCACCCAGTGGGACCAGGTGCTGATGCATGAGGGCGCGCATCATCCGGCGCTCAATCCGTACACGCTGCCGGAAAACAAGGGCCTGCGGCTGACCTATGCCGACGACCTCGGCAAGGGTTCTCTCGACATCCTCAACCGCACGGTGATGATCGCGATGAATCCGGCGCATGGCGACGCCGACATCGACGACATGATCCATAACATCGATGCGGCGGCCCGTGTGGCGCTGGAGAATGCCTCGCTGGACGATGTCGAGGTGCGCAAGGCAGCACCGGTGGACCTGCAGAAATTCGACAGCGTGAATTGAAGAGCCGCGTTGGACCGGCTTATTGCCGGTCCAGTCGCATAAAGGCGGCGCGCAGCGCCAGCACTGCGCGCAGGATCTGGCGTTCGTCCATCGCGGCATAGCCGAGCAGCAGGCCGTGTTCCGGCTCGCTCGAATGGTAGTTGATCGAGATGCCCTGCACGTCGAGGCCCTCCTTGACGGCAGCGGCGACGACGTCGCTGTCCTTGTAGGGTCGGATAAAACTGGCCAGCAGCTGCATGCCGGAATCGTTCTCGGTCACAGTCAGCCATTCGGCCAGATGCTCCTGGCACAGTTTTACGAAATTGGCCTGCCGGCGCGCATAAAGGCGGCGCATGCGTTTCAGATGCGTGGCGAAATAGCCTTGCGTGATGAAGTCGTTGACCGTCGCCTGCAGGATCAGCGGCGCGAACTGGCCGGTGATCGAGACGGCGCGGTCGAAGGGGACCGACAGTTCGCGCGGCACGATGAGATAGCCGATGCGGAGCGCCGGGATCAGCGTCTTGCCGAAGGAGCCGATATAGACGACCCGGTCGGCGTGATCGAGGCCGCGCAGCGCCGGTACCGGCCGGCCACGGTACCGGTACTCGCCGTCATAATCATCCTCGACGATCCAGGCGCCGTGGCGCTCGGCGATGTCGAGCAGCTGCAGCCGTTCCTCGATGCGCATGATGGTGCCGAACGGCCACTGGCAGGATGGCGTCACATAGATCAGGCGCGGCGGCGGCAGCTCTGGGTCTGCGAGATGCCATCCAAGGCGATCGACCTTCAAGGGCGCAAGCTGCGCGCCGCTGGCGAGAAAGGCGCTCTTGGCGCCGAGATAGCCGGGCTCCTCCATCCAGACATGGTCGCCTTCGTCCATCAGCACGCGCGAAGCGAGGTCGAGTGCTGCCTGCGCGCCGGTGACGATGATGACCTGGTCGGCGGTGCAATTGATGCCGCGCGACAGGCTTATGGTCGAGGCGATGGCCTGGCGCAGGCCGGGATGGCCGGCAAAGGAGATATAGCCGAGCAAATTCTCATCGCGGCTGCGCGCATTGCGCACCAGAAGGCTCGACCAGATGGTGAAGGGAAAGGATGCCGATTCCGGCACGCCCGGATGGAAGTTGATGACGCCGGCATTGCGTGGCGGCTGCGGGCCGTTGACGATGGTCTGACCGCGCCGCGAGAGTTTTTGCGGGGCGGCGAGGCCGGCGCGCAGCGCGGCCGGCGGGCGTTTCTGCTGGATCGGCGCCACCCAGGTGCCGGACCCGGCGCGCGCCTCTATAAACCCTTCGGCGAGCAGCTGGTCGTAGGCGGCGATCACCGTGTTGCGGCCGACCTTGAGATCCTCGGCCAGCGAGCGTGTCGAAGGAAGCAGCGTGTTCTGCTGGATCTGGCCGTCGAGGATGAAGCGCCGCAAGGCGCCGTAGATCTGCCGGTGCATCGGTTCGTCCGAGCCGCGGTCGACCGACATGATGTCGAGGGAAAGGCGCATATGGTCGGCCAAGCTAGTCTCCGACCAACCTGGCGGCGCGGGCGATCTTCTCTTCGTTAAGCAGGCAGACAGTCTCCAGCACCAGCCGTCTGGTTTCGGGACGGACCTCGCGGCTGTTCTTCAGCGCGCGGTGAACGGTTGCCGCGCCGAGTTCCGCCTTCTCGGCGATCTCACGGATGGTGCAAAGCCGTTCCATGCCGAGTGCCGCCTCGAATGCCATGTCGCTCCTCCATCTGCATCAAGGCATGCCTCGTCCCCAGCCTCAAGCTGGAAACGCCGGGCCGGCAACTCGGGGGCAAAAATTTCGATGCCAAGAACTGTGCGATCCGCGCCGCCAAGGGAGGGCGGCGGCGCGGATCGCCGGGCGCTTTCGCGTCGCTACCCCTACCGAGGCGCGCGCCCAACCGGCCCAACCACCAGCCCCCCGGCGGTGGTTAGGCCATGTCTCGTATTGCCACGTCGAACCCGGCCGCGCAGGCCGTTTTGAGAAGCGAAGCGTAACCTTTCGTGGCATAGGTCAAGGGGTGTGCCTTGGCCGGATCCTGCTCGGCCTCGACGACGATCCAGCCTTCGAAGCCATGGCTGGCCAGAGGCTGCAGCAGCGACAGGAAATCGACGGAGCCATCGCCGGGCACGGTGAAGATTCCTTCCATCACTGCCGCCATGAAACTCATGTCCTCGCGCCGTGCCTTCTCCAGCACGGCCGCGCGGACGTCCTTGCAATGGAAATGCACGATGCGGTCGAGATGCCGGTTCAGGAGGGAGGCCGGGTCGCCGCCTGAGAACAGACAATGGCCGGTATCGAACAGCAGGCCGACGCTCTTGCCGGTTGCGGCCATCAGCCTGTCGACCTCGTCATCGCTCTCGACGATCGTGCCCATATGGTGATGGAAAGCCATGCCGACGCCGAAGGCAGCCATGCGGTCGGCGAGTTCGGTCAGCTTCTCGCCATAGGCGGTCCATTCGCCGTCAGCGAGGCGCGGACGCTGTGAGATCGGCGCGAAAATGCCGTCATGACGGCCGCGCGAGGTGTCGGCATAGACGACGACCTTGGCGCCGAGGTCGCGCAGCAGGATCAGATGCGAGGTGAGGGCGGCGAATTCCTCGTCGACCGTGCGGTCCAGAATGCGGCCGTCATACCAGCCGGAGACGAGTTCCAGTCCGTAAGAAGACAGGATCGGTCCAAGCTCGTCGCTTCGCCTGGGGAATTTGCCGCCGAGTTCGGTGCCGCGATAGCCGGCCTGCCTGGTTTCCGACAGGCATGTCGCGAGCGGCGTATCGCCGCCGAGTGCGGGAACATCGTCATTGCTCCAGGTGATGGGATTGATGCCGATCTTGACCGTCATGCCGCTACTTCAAAGGGCTCGGGGAAACACAAAGCCGAGGCCGGCAAACTGAGGGGAAAGAGGACCTGTCACTAGGTCCAGTTGAGGTGAATTTGGCAGAGCCAATCGGGAGCGCTAAAGCGCGTCCCGTTTGAACGGACTAAGTCGACGCGCTTAGGTCTTTGCATGTCGTTGTCTCAAAACCGGCGCCACTTTTGAGCGACATGCATTAATCCTGCTGCGGCCTTCCGAAGGCCGCGCGCAGTTCGTCCTTGGCGTCCTCGAGCACTTTCCGGCGCGCCTGCGGCAGGTTCTTGCCGGCGCGGTTGATGTAGAAATTCAGCATCGACATGGCCGACTGAAACGGCTCGGCCTTGCGGCGGTCGCTGTGCTCGGCCGAGCGCTTGAGCGAGGCCGCGATCTTCCTGGCGTCGTCGGCTTCGAAGATGTGGTCCTCGAGGTCCATCGCATCGCTGTGCTCGGTCACCTCGGCCGACCATTTCTTTTTCGCGGTCATGACAAACTCCTTCCTGTCGCAAAAACTCGAGCAGGCCGCCGCCGGTTCCCGAGAAAGCCGCCGGGCCGCTGGAGCCACGGATCATGGCCCTGTGGCGCTGCCCGTCGCGGTGAATGCGCCGATAGTGGCGACACAACGGTCGACTTCCCAGGACCGTAGACAGGAAACGCCTTGACCCCGATCGTCGCCAATCAGGCGGATAGCCCCGGCATCGACAGCAGCTACGCCTGGATGCGGCTTGCCATCTCCATGCTGCTGGCGACGATCGGTGCGGTCGGCATGTGGGCCGTCGTCGTCGTGCTGCCGGCCGTGCAGGCCGAGTTCGGCGTTGACCGCGCCGCGGCATCGATGCCCTACACCGCAACCATGGTCGGCTTCGCCGCCGGCAATGTGCTGGTTGGCCGCGCGGTCGATCGCATGGGGTATTGGATCCCGGCACTGCTATCCTCGGTGGCTCTCGCCGCCGGCCTGCTGCTCGCCGCGCTGTCGACCTCTATCCTGCAATTCACCCTTGCCCAGGGCGTGCTGATTGGTGTCGGCACATCGGTGATCTTCGGGCCGCTGATCGCCGACATCTCGCACTGGTTCAACCGTCGGCGCGGCGTCGCCGTCACAGCTGCGGCGGCTGGCAACTATCTCGCCGGAGCGCTCTGGCCAACCATCATGCCGACACTGATCAAGGCGGAAGGCTGGCGCTTCACCTATGCCGGCATCGGTGTCTTCTGCCTGGTCACCATGGTGCCACTGGTGCTGTTGTTGCGGCGCGCTGCTCCGGCGGCGGCTGCCGCCGGTTCGCCCGGAAGCCGGCCAGTGCAGTCGATTTCGCTGTCGCCGGCGGCGTTACAGGTGCTGCTGATCGTTGCCGGTCTCGGCTGCTGCGTGGCGATGTCGATGCCGCAGGTGCACATCGTCGCCTATTGCATGGATCTTGGCTACGGCATTGCGCATGGCGCCGACATGCTGTCGATCATGATGGCGGCGGGCGTCGTCAGCCGGCTCGCCTCCGGCTTTGTCGCCGACCGCATCGGCGGCGTGAAAACCCTGCTTATCGGTTCCGTGCTGCAATGCCTGTCGCTTTTGTTTTACATCCCGTTCGACGGGCTTGCCTCGCTCTATGTCGTGTCGCTGGTGTTCGGCCTGTCGCAAGGCGGCATCGTGCCTTGCTATGCCATCATCGTGCGCGAATACCTGCCCGCCAGGGAGGCCGGCCAGCGTATCGGCATCGTCATGATGGCGACCATCTTCGGCATGGCGATCGGTGGCTGGATGTCGGGCTGGATCTACGACCTGACCGGCTCTTACGCCGCCGCGTTCCTCAACGGGATCGCGTGGAACTTGCTGAACATAGTGGCCATCGGGCTGCTGCTGTGGAAAGCAAAACGCAGTGCTGCCCTGATGGCTTAGGAAGGCAGGATTGCCCTGTTGCTTGACAAGGGCGATTGGCTGCGCGACGCCAGCAGGCGAGTGGGTGCGGCAGCAGCCGGTTGGCATGGTGGCAGTGGAAAAGCTGAACATGGTTTCGCAAGGGCGCAGCGGCCGGGGCCCGGCACGTGGAGGATGTCCATGACCAAGCCGCGCTCGCGTCGCGGGGGCGGCCGCCCGACCCTATCAGATGTGGCGCGCAAGGCCGGCGTCGGCGCCATTACCGTGTCGCGGGCGCTGCGCGAACCGGAACGCGTCAGCCAGGATCTGCGGCGCCAGATCCAGGCCGCCGTCGACGAACTCGGTTATGTCCCGGATCCCAATGCACGGGCACTGGCCTCGGCGCGCGCCGATGTGTTCGGCGTGCTGGTGCCGTCGCTGACCAACAACGTCTTCGCAGAAGTGGTGCGCGGCATCTATGACAGCCTGTCGGACGGCCCGTTCCGCGTCCAGCTCGGCAACACCCATTATTCCGGCCTCGAGGAGGAGCGCCTGCTGCAGGTGTTCGCACCGCAGCGCCCGGCGGCGCTGATCGTGGCCGGCATCGACCAGACGCCGACCTCGCGAAAGCTGCTGGAGAGCGCGGGCTGCCCGGTGGTGCAGGTGATGGAGACCGGGCCCGATCCGGTCGACATGCTGGTCGGCTTCTCGCATTTCGACGGCGGCCGCACCGCGACCGAGCATCTGATCGAGGCGGGCTGCCGGCGGATCGGCTTCATCGGCGCACGCATGGACCCGCGCTCGCAGCGGCGGCTTGCCGGCTATCGCGCGGCAATGGAGAAGGCCGGCCTGTTCGACCCGCGGCTCGTCACCACCACTCCGCTACTGTCCAGCGTGACGCTCGGCCGCGAGCTGCTTCGCGATGCGCTGGCCAAGATGCCGGCGCTCGACGGCGTCTTCTGCAACAATGACGACATCGCGCTCGGCGTTTTGTTCGAATGCCATAGCGCCGCGCTCAACGTGCCGAAAACAATCGGCATTGTCGGCTTCAACGACCTCGAAATGATGCAGGCGGCGTTCCCGCCGCTCACCAGTATCCGCACCCCTCGCTATGAAATCGGCCGTCGGTCTGTCGCCATGGCGCTGGCGGCGATCGCAGGACGAAGGCCTGAGCAGCGGGTCGTCGATCTCGGTTTCGAACTCAAGCCCCGCGAGAGCACCGCACGCTGAACACGCTTTGGCTGCCTCAGCAAATGGTGCTTTACACAACGTCATGGTAGCGCTACCATTTTCGTCGGGCAGACGTTTTGATGAAAGGCCGCCCCTGTTTATTATACATAAGCAACAGCTCATGCTTGTTTATTATGTATAATATGCTAGTTTCGTTTCTCGCCTGTGAAGCGGCGAGGGGGAGGGGATCGGGCCGGCTTCGGGCCCTTGAGACGTGGCGCCGGCCAGGCTGGAGGGCCTTCGGCGTGGAAAACACACCACGACAAACAGCATCAAATAAACAAGCAGCCGCAAATAAAACTACAACTGGGAGGAATATCTATGATCAAGTCACTTGTTGGTGGCATCGTTGCCGCCACTGCATTCGTCATGCTGAGTTCGTCGGCCATGGCCGACCCGGAAGTTGTCAAGGGACCGTCGGCTGAGCCGGATTGCTTTGCGCCCTGGGCGGCTGATACGCAGTTCTTCAAGTTCCCCAAGAAAGACGGCCCATACCGCATCGCGCTCGCCAATGGCTATATCGCCAACACTTGGCGCATCCAGATGGTGCAGACCGCCAAGGCCTATGCGGCCCAGCCGGAGGTCGCCGCGAAACTGAAGGAATTCAAGGTCGTCTCGACCGGCGAGGACGTGCCGGCTCAGATTTCGGCGATCAACAACTTCATCGATTCCGGCTATGACGCGATCGTCGTCAACGCCCAGAACCCGACCGCTTTCGGGCCGGTCATCAAGCGCGCCAAGGAAGCTGGCGTCATCCTCGTCGCCTTCGACAATATTCTCGATACCAAGGACGCCATCAACGTCAATGTCGATCAGAAGGGCCTTGGCGAATTGTGGGGCAAATGGCTGGTCGGCCATGTGCCGAATGGCGGCAAGGTGCTCGAAGTGCGCGGCGTTGCCGGAACTTCCGTGGACACCGACCGTCACAACGGCATCCATGAAGCGCTCGATGCCTCCGGCAAGAAATGGGACGTCACCGAGGTGGTCGGCAAATGGGACGACGGCGTGGCACAGAAGGCCACGGCCGACGCCATTGCCACCAACGGTCCGTTCGACGGTATCACCGGGCAAGGCGGCGACACCGGCATCGTGCAGGCGATGATCGATGCCAAGCATGCTTTCGTGCCGTTCGGCGGCGAGACCGAGAACGGTTTCCGCAAGTTCTGCGCGGCACATGCCGGCGACGGGCTGAAATGCTCATCGGCCGGCACCGGTCCGGCGCAGGTCGCGGTCGCCATCAAGACGGCGATTGCCGCGCTCGAAGGCAACGTCGTGCCGCAAGCGGTGAAGCTGCCGCTGGCGATCGTCGAGGATCCGAACTTCAAGGCCGGTCAGGATTTCTTCCCCGACCAGTCCGACAATTTCTTCGTCGGCAATTCCTTCCCGACCTGCGGCATCAATTTCACCGCGCAGGAAATTATGGGTCAGACCAAAGCTGACCAATAGGGCTGACCAATAGGCGGCATATCCGGCGCCGCGGGATCTCCGCGGCGCCGGCCACTCGATATCCCTTGAAGTCAAACTGCCTCGGGAGGGCCGATGGACGGTGCGGTTCCGCTCTTCCGGATGGAAGGCATATCCAAGCGCTATGGTGGTGTGCGGGCGCTGGAAAAGGCCGAGCTTTCGGTCTCGTCCGGTAGCATCCACGCCATTCTCGGCGAAAACGGCGCCGGCAAATCGACGCTGATCAAGGTCATGGCGGGCGTCGTCGCGCCCGACGAAGGCCGCATGATGCTGAACGGCAGCGAGGTGACGTTCGCTTCGCCTGCTGCTGCAAACAAGTCCGGCATCGTCTGCATCTTCCAGGAGCTGTCGCTGGTTCCCGAACTCAGCGTTGCCGACAACATCGTCATCTCCGATCCGCCGAAGCGTTTCGGCATGATCGACCGCAAGGCGCAGCGCCGCATTGCCGAGGATGCGCTGGCACGCGCAGGTGCGGCCGACATCCATCCATTGGCGCTGGTCAAGGATCTTCCGCTTTCAAGAAGACAGATGGTCGAGATTGCCAAGGCATTGGCCAGGAAGCCGCGCATCCTGATCCTCGACGAGGCGACCTCGGCGCTGACCGCGACGGACGTCGCCAGGATATTCAGCGTGCTCAAGCGGTTGCGCTCGGAAGGGCTGGCGCTGCTTTACATTTCGCACCGCATGAACGAGATCGCCGAGCTTGCCGACCACTGCACGGTGTTTCGCAACGGCCGCAATGTCGCCAGCTACAAGGCAGGCACAAAGAGCGACAACGAAGTCGTCGAACTGATGATCGGGCGCGAATACAGCCATATTTTCCCGCCGAAACCCGCGCGCACCGCAGCCGCCGCCGTTCCCGTGCTGGAGGCGCGCAAGCTGTCCTGGACGGACCGGCTGGACAATGTCTCGCTGACGGTCGGGGCAGGCGAGGTCGTCGGCCTTGGCGGCCTGGACGGCCAGGGCCAGCGCGAATTGCTGCTTGCCTTTTTCGGTGTGCTGCGCGGCCTCGGCGGCCAGATCCTTATCGACGGCAAGCCTGTTTCGATCGCCAGCCCCCAAGCGGCGCGCGACGACCGCATCGGCATGGCGCTGATCCCGGAGGACCGCAAGACCGAAGGCCTGATGCTGCCGATGACGGTGCGGGAGAACCTGTCCTTTGCCGCCCTAGACCGGCTGTCCAAGGCCGGCATCATCGACCGCGCCGCCGAACAGCGGCTGATCGACGACATGGTCGGGCTGCTGGCGATCAAGACGGCCGGCCTCGACATTCCGGTCGGTGCGCTGTCGGGGGGCAACCAGCAGAAGGTGGTCATCGCCAAATGGCTGATGCGCCAGCCGCGTATCATCCTGCTCAACGATCCGACGCGCGGCATCGACGTCGGCACCAAGCAGGAACTCTATCAACTGATGCGCAAGCTGGCGGATGCGGGGGCGGCGATCCTGTTCTATTCGACCGACTATGACGAACTGATCGGCTGCTGCGACCGCGTGCTGGTGCTCTATGACGGCGCGGTCAAGCGCGAGCTGGTCGGGGCCGAGATCACCGAGCGGGCGCTCATTGCAAGCGCGCTCAACATTCACGGCGATGACGGCGGCGCGAGAGACGATGCCGGCGCAAGACAGGGAGCGGACGCGTGAAAGAGTGGCGCTACTGGCTGGCCGAGCAGCGCGGAACACTGATGGCACTCGGCATATTCATTGTCATGTTCGTCATCTACACCTCGAACCATCCGGCGGGCTTCACCGCCAATGTCGTGCAGACGGCGTCCAACAAGGGCGTGCTGCTCGCCTTCGTCGCCATGGCGCAGACACTGGTCGTGATCACCGCCGGCATCGACCTCTCCGTCGGCATGATCTTCACGCTGACCAATTGCCTCGCCTCCTGGGTGGTCATCGGCACCGGCCTCGAGACCGCTTTCGGCGTCATCGCCGTGCTCGGCACCGGGCTCCTTTGCGGGGCGATCAACGGCGCCATCGTCATCTACGGCCGCCTGCAGCCGATCGTCGCCACGATCGCCACGGGTGCGGTCTATTTCGGCATCGCGCTGCTGCTCAGGCCGTTTCCCGGTGGTTCGGTCAACGAAGGTCTCGCCGACGCGCTGACCGGACGCCTGTTCGGCGTGGTGCCGGCGAGCCTGGTCGTGCTGCTCGCCGTCGTGCTCGTGGTCTGGGTGCCGTTCAGCCGCTCGGTGCTCGGGCGCGCGGCCTATGCGGCCGGGTCCTCGGAGACGGCGGCCTACATGTCCGGTGTGCCGATAAGGCGCGGCAAGTTCGCTGCCTACGCGCTCGCAGGCCTGTTGGCCGCGATCGGCGGACTGTTCCTGACCTTCTTCACCTATACCGGCGATGCAGCCTATGCCAGCGGCAACGCCTATACGCTGTTTTCGATTGCCGCGGTGGTGCTGGGCGGCGTCTCGCTGTTCGGCGGCAAAGGCAGCGCCATCGGCGCCATCTTCGGCGCCTTGGCCTTCCGCACCATCGGCGACCTGTTGTTCGTGTTCGATTTCGACCCGCTATGGCAGCCACTGTTCCAGGGCGTTATCCTGCTGGTTGCGGTCAGCCTCGGCGCCTTCGCACTGTTTCGGGTCCGCAACCGGCTGGAGTGGTTCCTGTGAGCGAAACGACGTTGGGCGGCATAGCCGGCCGCATGCCGAAATTCATCCGCCGCGCCGATCCGGCGGTGCTGACGGCCTTCGCCTGCATCGTGCTGTTGCTGTTCCTAGGCAGCCTCTATTCCAGGAGCTTTCTGTCGCCTGAATATCTCTTGCAGCAGCTCAAGGTGGCCTCGTTCCTCGGCGTCATCGCCACAGGCATGATGCTGGTCATCCTGCTAGGCCAGATCGACCTGTCGGTGCCGTGGGCGGTGGCGGCGGGCGCGATGATGGCGTGTGCGGCTGCGGCCTATGGCCCGATCGGTGTGGCGCTGGCCATCCCGTTCGGCATCTTCTGCGGGGTGCTGATCGGCATCGTCAACGGCTTTGGCGTCGCCTATCTGCGCATACCCTCGATGATCATCACGCTCGCCACCAACGCTGTCGCGCAAGGGCTCATGGTCGTTTATACCGGCGGCTACTCGCCACAGGATTCGGCCACCGGCGCCATGCGCTATCTTGCGACAGGTTTTACCATTCCTGGCGTGCCTAACGCCGTCATCATCTGGGCGCTGATTGGCGCTGCGATGGTGTTCGTGCTGTCCCGCACCAGCTTCGGCCGCACCGTCTACGGCATCGGCAACCGCGAGCGTGCCGCCTATCTCTCCGGCATCGATACAAGGCGCGTGGTGATGATCGCCTTCGCTATCTCAGGCGGGCTGTCCGCCTTTGGCGGGGTGCTTCTCGCCGGCTATGCCTCCAAGGCGGCGCAATCGATGGGCGATGCCTATCTCTTGCCGTCGATCGCCGCCGTGGTTCTGGGCGGCACCTCGATCCTGGGTGGCCGCGGCTCCTATCTCGGCACCGTCGCCGGTGTCATCCTGATCACGCTCCTGCAGTCCATCCTTTCGGTCATGCAGATGCCGGAGGCGGGGCGGCAGATCGTCTATGGCCTGGTCATCGTTGCCATGCTCCTGCTCTACGGCCGCGCGCCGGCAAGCCGCTGACCGTGGACGAAAAGACCGCAAAGGCGCCAATGGGCGCTACCGGCTCAGTGCCTCGGGCCATTGTGGTGATGGGCGTCGCCGGCTGCGGAAAATCGGCTGTCGGCAAGGCATTGGCAGCAGAGGAAGGGGCCGTCTTTGTCGAAGGCGACAGGCTGCACCCGCCCGAAAACGTCGCCCGCATGGCGAGCGGCGAGCCGCTCACAGATCAACTGCGTGAGGGCTGGCTCGATGCCATCGGCGAGCGGATCGCCGACCTGACCGGCAGCGGCCAAAGCGTGGTTGCCGCCTGCTCGGCGCTGAAGCGCAGCTACCGCGATCGTCTGCGTGGCTTCCGCCGGGATATCGATTTCATCTATCTGAAGATCGATCCCGCAACCGCCAAGCAGCGTGTCGCCAACCGCAAGGGCCATTTCATGCCGGCAAGCCTGGTCGAAAGCCAGTTCGCCATCCTTGAGCCGCCTGGCGCCGACGAGCGGGCGCTGACGGCCGACGCCACACTTCCAGTGGCTGAGATCGTCACCGCCGTTGCCAGCCTGCTGGCCGGCGCAAAATCATGAACCACCCTCGTCGGGCAAGGCGGTTTCCGGCCGTTCGGTGAACCGGTCGGCGCCGGACCAGACCATCATTTGCTCGGGATAGAGTTTCAACGCCTCCAGCAAGCGGTCGCGCTTGAGCAATATGTACTCGGCCTGAAGCGCCGTGTTCTTGGCGCCGCCGGCTCTGGTCGCGGGCTCGCCGGCCTCTGCCGGGGCCGGCACCAGTTCGGGACTTAGGACGGCGCGGTATTGGCGGAACGGATCGGTCTCGAAGGTCGACATGGAAAACAGCGCCGCCTTGCCTCTGGCAGCGAAATTCGTCGGCGCCGAGGCGAGGTGGGTCCAGCCGCTCTCGCCAAGGCCGACTTCGGTGAATGTCGAGCCGGCATGCACCGTGTTGGTCACCAACACCACGCCGTTGCTGCCAAGGATCTTCTGGATCCGGCCGGTGACCTGGTAGGCGTCGCTGCGGTCGAACACGATCCGGCTTTTCAGGAAACGGTTCTCGACCCGAACCATCGGCGGGTTCAGGAAGCGCAAGCCGAAGGTCGAATCGGATATGCCGTGAGCCCTGACACTGAGCTGGTGTGTCTCGATTCCGGCTTCATGGAGAGCGCGTTTGCCGATTATGGTCTGGGCCGTGAACTGATCGCACCAGATGATAGCGCCGTGGCCGCGCTTCAGCGCCGCTTCCAGACCTTCCAGGCCTTCCAGCCGGATATCAGGCGACCACCGGCGGCCGATGAGATGCGCGGCAAGCAGCAGACGCCGACGGTGGTTGGCGCAGAGCAAGGCCCTGAACTGCCTTTGCGCATCGATGCCATTGCCGAGCACGGCGCGCGTCGCGGCGGCGTAGCGCACGAAATCCTTGCGGATGTGGCGCTTGAGGCGCAGTCCCGATACGCGGCTGCAGATCGCGGCCCACCAATTGACCGGCAGCAATGCCGCGACCCCGAGATAGAAGGCGGCCAGCAGCAGCTCGCGGAAATCCCTGTTGTTGAAGGTGCGCAACTTGCCGGCGCGGACCAGCTTGCGGCTGAAGAAGCGAACATTCTCGGCGCGTTCGGGCACCAGGATGTCGGCGATGATTTCCGTATGATAAATGACGGCGGACGATGGTGTCCGGTCGGCTTTCCGGGATTTTCCCAGCCACGGCAGCCTCATCCGATCGGTGTCCACCTGTTCTTGCGTGCGTCCGGAAATCGCTTTACTGCGTCTGCCACGGGCGCGCAATCGGCGCCGGCAAGGCCATGGTGAACGCCATTCAGGGTTCGAACTTGAAACAGGCCCTATCGGTAGCACTTCCTCAACTGGAGCCCTGGCAGCCGGCTGCTGTGGCGCTGATGGCGCCGGACCGGCCATCCCTGAGCTTTGCCGGCCTCGCCAATCTTGTCGACAAGCTCTGCGGCGATCTCGCCAGGCGTGGCGTTGCCCGCGGCACGGCCGTCGGCATCGTCTTGCCCAACGGCCCGGAAATGGCGGCCTGTTTCCTGGCGGTCTCGGCGTTGGCGACGGCTGCGCCGCTCAATCCGGCTTACGGCGAAGACGAATTCCGCTTCTATCTCGGCGATCTCGATGTGAAGCTGCTGCTGTGCGGACAAGGCATGGGCGATGCCGCGCGCAACACCGCAAAGGGGCTCGGCATTGCGGTGCTCGACGTCGTCGTGACTGACGGCGCCAAGGCCGGCGAGTTTCTCCTCTTGGGCGACGCCGAACTTGCGGCTGCCGGCGAGGCACGCCGCGACAAGGTGCAGCTCAACGGGCCCGACGATTTCGCGCTTGTCCTGCACACATCGGGAACCACGGCGCGGCCGAAGATCGTCGGCTTGCGGCAGCGCAATCTGCAGGCATCGATGGCCAACATCGCCAGCACCCTGGCGCTGTCGGCAAACGATATGTGTCTCAACGTGATGCCGCTGTTCCACATTCACGGGCTGATGGCGGCGCTCAGCGCACAGCTGGCAGTCGGCGGCGCTGTTGTCTGCACGCCGGGCTTCAACCCGCTCAAATTCTACGGCTGGCTGGGCGATTTCCGGCCGAGCTGGTACAGCGCGGTGCCGACCATGCATCAGGCGATCCTGGCGCGCGCCGCCCGCAATGGCGAAACCATCGCGGCTGCGCGGCTGCGCTTCATCCGCTCGTCTTCGGCAGCGCTTCCCGACACCGTGTTCCGCGACCTCGAGCGCGTCTTCGGCTGTCCGGTGGTCGAGGCCTATGGCATGACCGAGGCGGCGCACCAGATGACATCCAACGGCCTGCCGCCGGCACGCCGCAAGCCAGGCTCGGTCGGCCTGCCTGCGGGTCCGCAGGTGACGATCCTGGACGACAAGGGGACGATCCTGCCGGCGGGTGAAAAGGGCGAGATCGCGGTGCGCGGCGCCAACATCCATGATGGCTATCTCGACAATCCGGTGGCCAATGAAGCTGCCTTCAGCGATGGCTGGTTCCGCACCGGCGACCAGGGTCTCATCGACGAGGATGGCGATCTGAAGATCACCGGGCGGCTGAAGGAGATCATCAACCGCGGCGGCGAAAAGATCTCGCCGCTCGAGGTCGACAATGTGCTGCTCGATCATCCGCTGGTGGCGCAGGCGGTGACCTTCGCCGTGCCGCATGCCATGCTCGGCGAGGAGGTGGGTGCGGCTATCGTGCTGGCCGAGGGCGCCATCGCCGACGCCGATGAGATACGCGATTTCGCGCGCAGCCGCATTGTCGAGTTCAAGGTGCCGCGCCACATCTTGTTTCTTCAGGAGATACCCAAGGGTCCCACAGGCAAGATCCAGCGCGTCGGCTTGGCCGGCAAGCTCGGCCTGGTCTGAGGACTCTCATTTGAGCATGATCTTGTCCGAAAACCGGTTCCCACTTTTCGGGACCATGCTCTAATTTAGATCTGCGATGTCAGCTCGACCGGAAAATCATCATTGTCGGCGTCGCGCATGGCGGCGAGGCTGCGATTGTCCAGCACTTCGGCGATCGCCTGGCGCACTTCCAGCATCATGTGCCGGACCTGGCAGGTCGCCTCGTCGCAATCCTCGCAGCGCTGGTATTGCGTGCGGCTGGCGCAGGGTATGGGAGCGAGCGGGCCGTCCAGCACGCGCACGACGTGGCCGATCTTGATTTCGGAAGCCGGCCGGGCGAGGCGATAACCGCCTTCCTTGCCCTTGCGACTGAGGACGAAACCGGCATTGCGCAGCTCGCCCAGAATGGCATCCAGAAATTTCTTCGGGATGTTGTTGGCGATCGCGATGTCGTTGACGAATGCAAGCTGGCCGACCGGCAGGCCGGAAAGATGCACGAGGGCCTTGAGGCCGTATTTGCCTTTTTTGGTAAGCATGCCCGCTTCAGTTCATGAAAACCCCAACCACCCGCATCTGGCGGTTGTTTGTGTGCAAATCATGACGTTTCGCCTGAACAACCCGGTTTCGCGTAGAACAAGCCGCCCGGTTGAGATGTTAGGCACAAAGGCGTTGATTCTTTGTAACGTTTTCGCCGATCGCGACAGATTCCGCCTGAAAGCCGTTTGTCGGCGCGCGAAATCAAAAAAGCCGGCAAAGCGCCGGCTTTCTTGTGAGGTGAGGTCGAACGCTGCTGATATCAGCGGCTGCCATAGGTCTGGTCGAGCAGACCGCCGGCGGCGAAGTGCTCCTTCTGTACCTTGTCCCAGCCGCCAAAGACGTCTTCCACCGTCAGCAGGCGGACATCGGGGAAGTCGGCCTTGTATTTTGCCGCGACTTCAGCGTTGCGGGCGCGCAGGCCATTTTCAGCCGCGATGGTCTGGCCCTCGGGCGTGTAGAGGAAGTCGAGATAGGTCTTGGCGAGGTCACGGCTGCCGTGCTCGTCGGCGACCTTGTCGACGATCGCCACCGGGAATTCGGCGAGCAGGCTGACCGTTGGCGTGACCTGTTCGAACTTGTCGTTGCCATACTCCTTGCGGATGCCGCGCGTTTCCGACTCGAAGGTGATCAGCACGTCGCCGATCTCGCGCTGCACGAAGGTGGTGGTGGCGGCGCGCCCGCCGGTGTCGAAGATCGGCACGTTGTTGAACAGCTTGGTGACGAACTCCTTCACCTTGGCGTCGTCGCCCTTGAAGGCTTCCTTGGCGTAGGCGGTTGCGGCCAGATAGGTGTAGCGCGCATTGCCCGACGTCTTGGGGTTGGGGAAGATCACCTGCACGTCGTCGCGCACGAGGTCGTTCCAGTCCTTGATGTGCTTGGGGTTGCCCGCGCGGACGAGAAAGGATGGGAGCGAATAGAAGGGCGAGGCGTTGTCGGGGAAATCCTTCTGCCAGTCGGCGGAGACGAGGCCTTTCTTGACCAGAAAGTCGATGTCGGTGACCTGGTTGAAGGTGACGACATCGGCGCCGAGGCCTTCGGCAATGGCGCGCGCTTGCGCTGAGGTGCCGGCGTGCGACTGGTCGACGGTGAAGCCCGGATGGCCGGCGACGAAAGCCTTGTTCACCTGGGCGAACAATTCGCGGCCGACATCATAGGAAGCGTTGAGCAATTTGTCGGCCGACCAGGCCTGCGAACAGGCGAGGATCAGGCCGGCGACAGTGGCGACGCTGAGGAAAAATCGCTTCATGAAAACAGGCTCCGATGTGCAATGCGTTGCCAGAACATAGCTGGGCCGGAGGGTGTACTGCGAGGCACACGGGGCAGACGTATGGCGTTGCAGCGAAAAAGAAATCGCTGAAGCAGGTTATCGGCGAAATTTCATTCCAGCCGAAATGCCGATGCGTTGGGGTTTTCTGTGGTTTGCAATTCGAGGCCGAGTGGCATATACAAATGGCATATACAAGTGGAACAGACAGGGGAGGCTGCCATGCCGCAGCACCGTCACTCGATACCACCGCCCAGGGAGGCGAAGTTGTTTCGCAACAACCGCAGTCAGGCGGTTCGCATCCCTGTCGAATTCGAGCTGCCTGGGGAGAAGGTCCTGATCAGCCGCGATGGCGACCGGCTGATCATCGAGCCGGTCCGTAAACCGGGACTTGTCGCGCTGCTTGCCCAATGGGCGAAAGAGCCGCCGCTTGGTCCTGAAGACGACTTTCCCGAGATCCATGATGCGCCCGTGGGGCCCGAGGACATCTTCTGATGCGGTTCATGCTGGACACGAACATCATCAGCGACATGATCCGAAATCCGGCCGGCAAAGCCGCCAGTACGGCGGTTCGCGCGGGAGACGGTGCCCTGTGCACCAGCATCGTTGTCGCCTCGGAGCTGCGTTATGGCTGCGCCCGCAAGGGATCGGCCAAGCTGCTCGCCAAGGTCGAGCAATTGCTCGCCGAGTTACCTGTGCTGCCGCTCGATGTGCCGATGGATAACGAATACGGAGCACTTCGTGCCGAGCTGGAGGCCAGAGGCCAGCCAATCGGCCACAATGATCTTTTCATTGCTGCCCATGCCTGTGTGTTGGGGACGACACTGGTGACGGCCAACACCGCTGAGTTCCGTCGGATCAAGGGCCTGACGGTCGAGAACTGGCTGGAGTAGCGCCGGATCGATGTCTATGCCGCCGGGAAAAGCTTCCAGCGCCTTGGCCTGAACGCCACCCGGCTCTTCTGCGCCGCAGGATGGTCCACAGGCAGTTCGATCTCGACGCGCTGGCGCTCGCCGCCGATTTCCAGTTCGACGCGTCTTGTGCCGGCGACGCGGCGGCTGGCGGCGACCGTGCCGGCGATGCAGCCGCTGCAGCCGTCGAGCAGTTCGATATCGTGCGGGCGGAAATACAGCGTTGCATCGCCCTCGGGTGCGTGCGGCGCCGACACGCCGATCGGACGGTCGGCGAGCCAGATCTCGCCATTCTCAACCTTGACCGGCAGCATGCTCGATTCACCGATGAAGGAGTAGACGAACGGCGAGTTCGGCGTGTCGTAGATCTCGTCGGCGGAGCCGACCTGCTCGATGCGGCCCTGGCTCATCACCACGACGCGGTCGGCAAGCTCGAGCGCCTCTTCCTGGTCGTGGGTGACGAAGACGGTGGTGTGGCCGGTACGGTCATGGATCTCGCGCAGCCAGCGGCGCAGTTCCCGGCGCACCTGCGCATCGAGCGCGCCGAACGGCTCGTCGAGCAACAGCACCTTGGGCTCGATGGCCATGGCGCGCGCCAGCGCCACGCGCTGGCGCTGGCCACCGGAAAGTTGCGCCGGATAGCGCTTTTCCAGGCCGGAAAGCTGAACGAGATCGAGCAGTTCGGAGGCGCGTCGGCGGATTTCGGCCGCCGGTGGTCGCGACGGTCCATGCCGCACCTTGAGGCCGAAGCCGATATTGTCGGCGACCGTCATGTGCCGGAAGAGCGCATAGTGCTGGAAGACGAAGCCGACATTGCGCTCCTGGATCGAGCGGTGCGAGGCGTCCTCGTCGCCGAAGAAGATCTTTCCGCGCGTCGGCCGCTCCAGGCCGGCGATAAGCCTCAGCAGCGTCGTCTTGCCGGAGCCGGATGGCCCAAGCAGCGCGATCAGCTCACCCGACTTGATGTCAAGCGATACGTCATGGAGGGCCGGAAACCGGTCAAACTCCTTGCGTACGTTGGCAACGCGAACTTCCATGTAGATCCCTCAGTAATTTGGTGCATGTCGTTGTCCCAAAACCGGTTCCCAGTCTTGGGCGACATGCATTTAGTCAGTGCCCGCGCGTCGCGGCGATCTCGGCGCCGTAGCGCATCTCGAGAAGTGTTTTCAAGACCAGCGTGACCAGCGCCAGGCCGGCAAGCAGCGAAGCGACGGCAAAAGCGCCGACGGCGTTGTACTCGTTGTAGAGGATTTCGACATGCAACGGCATGGTGTTGGTCAGCCCGCGTATGTGGCCCGACACGACCGAGACCGCGCCGAATTCGCCCATCGAGCGGGCGTTGCACAGAAGCACGCCGTAGAGCAATCCCCATTTGACGTTGGGCAGCGTCACGTACCAGAAGGTCTGCCAGCCATTGGCGCCGAGAGAGAGCGCGGCTTCCTCGTCGCCGTTGCCCTGTTCCTGCATCAGCGGGATCAGTTCGCGGGCAACGAAGGGGAAGGTGACGAAGATGGTCGCGAGCACGATGCCGGGCACGGCGAACAAGATCTGGATGCCGTGCGCCTTCAGCCATTCACCGAACAGTCCCTGAGCGCCAAACAAAAGCACATAGACCAGGCCGGAAATGACCGGCGAGACCGAGAAGGGCAGGTCGATCAGCGTGGTCAGAAAAGCCTTGCCCTTGAACTCGAACTTGGCGATCGCCCAGGCAGCCGAAATGCCGAAGACGACGTTAAGCGGCACGGCGATCACCGCCACCAGCAGCGTCAGCCGGATCGCCGAGCGCGTATCGGGATTGGAGAGCGATTCCGTGTAGGCGCCAATGCCTTTCGCCAGCGCCTCGTGGAAGACGATGATCAGCGGCAGCAGCAGGAAGATGGCGAGGAAGGCGAAGCCCACCGCCATCAGCAGCAGCCGCACCGGCCGGCTTTCGGTCACCGCCGCCGACCGGCTCTCGTGATGCGGTTCGTAGGATTTGATCTCGGGGTCAGCCATAGCGCTTGCGACTCCATGACTGCGCCAGGTTGATGACCAGCAGCATCACGAACGACAGCAAAAGCATGATCGCCGCGATCGCGGTGGCCGCCGGATAATTGTACTCCTCGAGCCGGATGACGATCAGAAGCGGTGCGATCTCCGACTTGTAGGGAAGGTTGCCGGCGATGAAGATGACCGAGCCGTATTCGCCGACGCCGCGCGCGAAGGCGAGTGAGAAGCCGGTGATGATGGCCGGCGCCAGGCCGGGAAACAGGATGCGGGTGATGATCTGGAAGCGGTTGGCGCCGAGCGTCGCGGCGGCTTCCTCCACTTCCTTGTCGATCTCCTCCATGATCGGCTGCACCGTGCGCACGACAAACGGCAGGCCGATGAAGACAAGCGCCACGACAATGCCGAGCGGCGTGTAGGCGACCTTGATGCCGAGCGGCGCCAGGAGATGGCCGATCCAGCCATTGGGCGCATAAAGAGTGGTCAGCGCAATGCCCGCGACCGCGGTCGGCAGCGCGAAGGGCAGGTCGACCATGGCGTCGACGACGCGGCGGCCGGGGAAGCGGTAGCGCACCAGCACCCAGGCGACGAGCGTGCCGAAGACGACGTTGACGGCGGCTGCGATGAAGGCTGTGCCGAAGCTGATTTCGAGTGCGTTGATGGTCCGGCGGTCGGTGGCGATCGCCCAGAAATCGGTCCAGCCGAGGGCTGCCGAGCGCCAGATCAGGCCCGACAGGGGGATGAGGATGATGAGCGTGAGGTAGGCAAGCGAGAAGCCGAGCGTCAATCCGAAACCCGGAATGACACTCGGCTGTCTGAATCGCCACCCCGCCTTGGCGGGTGCTATGGTCATGTGGTCCTGATCTAAATCCTACTGGGCCGGCTTGTAGATCTGGTCGAATATACCACCGTCGCCGAAATGATAAGGCTGTGCCTTCTTCCAGCCGCCAAAAAGCGGATCGTCGATGGAGATCAGCTTGATTTCGGGCGTCTTCGGAATGTCAGCCGCATCCACCAGCTCGGGCTTGGCCGGACGATAGTGGTTCTTGGCGATGATCGTCTGGGCTTCCTTGGAATAGAGCCAGCCGAGATAGGCTTCGGCGACCTTGCGGGTGCCCTTGGCATCGACATTGGCGTCGACGATCGCCACCGGCGGCTCGGCCAGGATCGAGGTCGGGGGATAGACGATCTCGAAATTGTCGGCGCCGAATTCATTGAGCGCCAGATAGGCGTCGTTTTCCCAGCCGATCAGTACGTCGCCGATGCCTTTTTGCGCGAAGGTGACCGTCGAGCCGCGCGCACCGGTGTCGAGCACCGGAGCATTGGCGTAGAGCTTGCCGACGAATTCCTTGTTCTTGGCTTCGTCGCCGCCATCATTGGCGTTGGCATAGGCCCAGGCGGCAAGGTAGTTCCAGCGGGCGCCACCCGACGTCTTCGGGTTCGGCGTGATCACCTGGACACCGTCCTTGACCAGATCGCTCCAGTCGTGGATGCCCTTCGGGTTGCCCTTGCGGACCAGGAAGATGATGGTCGAGGTGTAAGGCGCCGAATTGTTCTCGAACTTCTTGCGCCAGTCCGGGTTGATCTTCTTCGACTTCGTGACGATGGCGTTGATGTCGCCTTCGAGCGCCAGCGTGACCACATCGGCATCGAGGCCGTCGATCACGGCGCGGGCCTGGGCGCCCGATCCGCCATGCGATTGCTGGATGGTAACCGTCTCGCCGGTCTCGGCCTTCCAGTGTGCGACGAAGGCTTCGTCATAGGCCTTGTAGAGTTCGCGTGTCGGGTCGTAGGACACGTTCAGAATGGTCGTATCGGCAAACGCGAAACCGAGCGTGCCGAACTGGATCGATGTGGCGACCAGTGCGCCGAGCAGTTTCTTGAAATGAGGTTTGGTCATTTCCGCCTCCGTTGATGACGGCTGAACTCTATCGAATTGATAGAAATTAGATGCATTCAACGTTGCATTTTTTGTCCGCTCGAAGGAAATTTTCGCCGATATTGGGTTTCGGAAGGAAATATTTTCCTCATATTGGTCTAACCCGAATCCGGCCGGTTTGACGCTATCTAGGAGCTGACAGCGCAGAAGCAAGGCCGAGCGAGGGAAGGCTCGCTGTAGCACCGGGCACTTCAGCCCGCAGTGATGGGAAAATCGAAGCGCAGTTTTGGAAACGGCTCATCCCGAAGCGTGTAGTGCCACCACTCGCGCGCATAATTCTTGAAGCCGCCGGCGCGCATGGCGTCGAGCAGCTTTTTGCGGTTTGCCGCCGCTTCGGCCGCCAATGGGCGATGTGCGGTTTCGCTTGCCGGGTCGAAACAGTCGAAGCTGGTGCCGAAATCGAGCGTGCCGGCGCCGGCCGCGCCGCAAGCGGCGGATGACTTGTTCTTGCCGTCGCTGCGGGCGATGGCGACATCGACGGTCGAGCCGCGCGAATGGGTGGACAATTCGCCGATATAGCCCTTGGCGATGAGGTCGCCGCGCTTCACCTGAGGGTACCATTGCGGATCGGGCGGGCCGCCCTCTCTGGTCCATTTGCCCATGTCGGCAACGGCGCGGGCCGGGCGGTAGCAGTCGAAGACGACCAGCGTCAGGCCATCGGCGGCGAGCGCTTTCTGCACACCGGACAGCGCATGCGCAGCTTGCTTCGTGAGGATGCAGATTGGGGCGTCGTAGCCATCGGCCTTGCGATGCAGGAAATTTTCCAGGCCGGCATAGCGGATGTCCTGGCGGATCGAGGGATCGACATCGGCCAAGCGGACGAAGCCGGCGGGCAGGGGATCGGCGTCGGCGGGGGAGCAAGTCGAAACGAACATGGATAGGGCTAAGGCCAATCCTCGATGCAAGCGCTTCGGCACACCCCCCTCTGGCCTGCCGGCCATTGGCCGGCAGGCCAGAGGGGGGTGCCTCGCGCCGGGTCTCGGGCGAAGAAGCCCAATCCCCTGAATCGCTTGGCGCCATCTATTCAACGAACACCTTCACGCTTGCCGCGCGTCCCACGGCGTCGATGACGGTGAGCGTCGAATAGCCGGCGCCGTCGGGCAGCCAGGTCGCGGTGCGGCGGCGGTCGATGCCGACGAGCGGCTTGCCGTTGGCCAGCCAGCGGAACGGCGCGCGGCCGCCTTGCAGTTTCAGCACCAGCGGCGAGGCCTCGGCGGAATTGGTGGCGAGATCGACGCGGGCGCCGTTGGGCGGGAAAATGATCGTTGGCGCCGGTTCCGTCGGGCCTGCCTGCACCAGTCCGTCGGCGCCGGCGCCGAAGCGCGCCAATGTCACCGGCAGGTCTTCGCGCCTGGCCTTGACGACGCCGGCCGGCTGGCTGGGCAACGGGACGGCGGTGAGGCCTGAACGGACGAAGCCCTCGAACAGGATGGGGGCGGCCGAGACATAGCCGGACAGGCCGGGCACGGCGCCGGCATCGGCGCGGCCGACCCAGACGCCCAGCACGTAGCGGCCGTCGAAGCCGACCGACCAGGCGTCGCGGTAGCCGTAGGACGTGCCGGTCTTGTAGGCGATGCCGCGCTGCAAGGCGCCCTCGGGCGGCTTCACGCCCGACAATATGTCGGTGATCTGCCAGTTCGCCTGGGCGTCGAGGATGGTGGCGGTGGTGCGCTCGGAATTGGCCGGCTCGGTGCCGTCATGGAGCGTGTTTGCCTTGCCGCCATTGGCGAGGCCGGTATAGAGCTGGACGAGATCGCGCAGCGTTACGCCGACGCCTCCGAGGCCGATGGCGAGGCCCGGCGCCTCGTTGACCGGTAGCACCGGGCTGACGCCGGCCTGGCGGAAGCGCGCCATCAGCCGTGCCGGGCCGACAGAGTCGAGCACGCGGATTGCCGGCACGTTGAGCGACAGCTGCAGCGCCTGGCGGATCGAGACATCCCCCTGATAGCCCATGTCGAAATTCTTTGGCCGGTAGCCGCCGAAATCGACCGGACTGTCCTCGATCAGCATTTCCTGGGCCACCAGCCCCTGCTCGAAGGCGAGGCCATAGATGAACGGCTTCAGCGTCGAACCGGGCGAACGCACGATCTTGGTCATGTCGATCCAGCCGGAGCGGCTGGCGTCGAAGAAATCGGCCGAACCGACTTCGCCGAGGATGTCCCCGGTGCGGGCATCGGCCATCACCATGGCGACGGAGAGGCGCGGCCCAAGCTTGATGGCGGCATCGCGCGCCACCTGCTCCAGTCCTTGCTGGACGCTTTTGCGGATAGTCAGCTGCAGCGGCTTGCCGGGTATGGCCTTGGGCAACATGGCGTAGGCGGCGTGTGGCGCCAGCGCCGGCAATTTGCGGCGCAGGCCCGAGACATCGTCTAGTGCGGCGCGCGCGGCTTCGCGCTCGCCGAGCAGGCCAGCTGATACCATGCGGGTCAGCACGCGGTCGCGGGCGGCATGAGCGATGGTGAGATTGCGGTCGGGCCGGCGCTTTTCCGGCAATTGCGGCAAGGCGACGAGCAGGGCTGCTTCCGAGACGGTCAGCCGCTTCGGCTCTTTGCCGAAATAGGCGAGCGAGGCGGCACGCACGCCTTCGAGATTGCCGCCATAGGGCGCCAAGGTCAGGTAGCGTTCGAGGATCTCCTGCTTGGACAGGCGCCGCTCGATCTGGATGGCGCGCAGCATCTGCTTGATCTTCGAGCCGAGGCTGCGGTTTTCGCGTGGCTCGATCAGCCGGGCAAGCTGCATCGACAGGGTCGAGCCGCCGGAGACGATATGGCCGCTGGTGGCGAACTGGCCGGCGGCGCGCGCCAGCGCCAGCACATCGACGCCATCATGGTCCCAGAAGCGCTTGTCTTCATAGGTGACCAGCATGTCGACGAACTGCTTGTCGACCTGGTCGAGATGAGTGTCGAGCCGCCAGTAACCGTCCGGCGTGGCGAAGGCGCGCAACAGCTGGCCGTCGCGGTCCTGGACCTCGGTGGAGACGGTGAGCCTTCCGGGCAGCGGCGGCGGAAAAGCGCGGTCGAGTTCCCAGAGAGAAGCGGCAGCGATCGCCGCAAAGCCGACGAGGGAGGCGGCGGCGATGCCTGTTCGACGGAGAAATTTTCTGGAGAGCATGGTGGTGCCCTTCATCCGCCTGCCGGCTCCTTCTCTCCGCATAGCGGGGAGAAGGAGATGGTCGCGGACATCGGCGTGTTCATCTTCGTCAAGGCGCCTTACGGCGCCTTGATCTCCATCATGCCGGTGGCGGTGCGGGCCGAATATTGCGGCCGGTACATGTCCTCCACCGTGGCCGCCGGATGGGCATAGGTGCCCGGCGTTACCGCACGCACGACGTAGGCCAGCATGATGTTGCGGTCGCCATCGCCGTCATTGGGATTGAATGCCGCGACGAAACGGTCGTCGCGGAATTCGAGATGGGCTGCGTCCGTTTGCGCCAGCCAGGTGAAGTTCGACAATTGGGCGCTGGAGACAAGGCCCGGATTGTCGATCTCGAAGCCGGCCGGCAACAGGTCGGTGATCAGCAGGCGCGAAGGCCAGCGGTTCTGCTCGTAAACCTTGAGCACGACCACGTAGCGTTCGTTCTGCGTCGCCTCGGTGACGTTGGCTTCGGTGCCATCGAGCTTGTAGTAGGTGCGGTCGATGGTGAAGCCGTCGCCGCCGGCCGGCAAGGGCTCTACCGGCGAGGCGACCGTGGTGACGACCGCCTGCAGCGGCGTGGCGCCGGTGTTGGCGATGGTCAGCGGGCTGTCGGCAATGTCGGTGCCGCTGAGGTGGTTGGAATATCCACCTGCATGCGGCGCGCCGTTGACCGAGAGCGTGATCGAGTCGTTGCCCGACTTCAGCGCGCGGGCCGCCAGAAGCATCCAGGACTCGTCCTGCGTGCTGGTCCAGCGGGCATCGGCGCGTTCCCTTGCCACCAGCCGGATCAGCTCCGGCACGATGGTCGGCACCGGCTTCGATTCGGCGGCGAGCGCCAGGATCGCGGCGCCATCACGCAGCCGCGAGCCATAGTCGGACCGGTAGTAGTCGTATTCGGTGGTCGACTTGGCCAGCTGCAGCGCCGTCTGGAAGGTTGCTTCCGAACGCTGCGCGTCGCCGTAGAGCGCCAGGCTCGCCGCCAACTGGGCGACGGCCATCGGGCTCGAGAAGGCTTCGAGCTTGGTGTCGGCGTAGTAGCGCAGATCGCCGACCGAGGCCTTCTTGTTGCGGGCCAGAACATAGAGCGCGTAGGCGATTTCGCTGCCGCGATCCTGGACGTCCTGGTCGTAACCGACCGAGTTTTGCAGATTGCTCAGCGCCTGGCTCATCGCCAGGGCCGGCACGTCGTAGTTCTGCTCGCGCGCCCGGGTCAGGAAGTCGGTGACGTAAGAGTCGAGCCACAGATCGCCGGAGCCCGGACCCCACAGGCCGAAGCTGCCGGCCGAAGCCTGGTAGCTCAGCACCTTGTAGATGGCGGCCTGCACGCGGCCGTGCAGTTCGGGATCGCTTTGCATGCCAACGCCGGACGCCAGATCGTTGACGTAGAGAAGCGGCATGGCGCGGCTGGTGGTCTGCTCGGCGCAACCATAGGGGTAGCGGTCGAGCGTCATCAGCAGTGACGGCACGTCGAAGGCCGCAGCCTGCGAAACGCCGACGCTGATCGAGGCGCCGTCGAGCAGGCTTGCCGCGAGCAGCTCCTTGTCGACGCGCAGCGAGCCGCCATTGCCCTTGAGGTCGACGACCAGACGGGTGGTGACCGGCAATTGCGCCGGACGCACCGGAACATACAGCGTCTGCTCGACGGCGGTGCCGTCGCCATGGGCGAGCTTGATGGTGATCGAGGCATTGCCCGCCGTCTGTGCAATCAGCGGCACGGTCAGCGTCTGGCGCTTGCCCTTGGCCAGCGTCAGCTTTTCGGGCAACGGCTTGTCGCCGGTCGAGAGGTCGCCGGTCGTGGCGATCGACAGGGCATAGTCGCCCTCCGGACCGTCGGTGTCGGCGACGTCGAGCCGCATGATCGCTGCATCTCCAGGCGCCAGGAAGCGGGGCAGGCCGGCGGTGATCACCACCGGATCGCGCACGATGACATCGGTCGTGGCATGGCCAACGGCCTCCTTGGTCCAGGCGACGGCCATGACGCGCACGGTGCCGTTGAACTGCGGGATGTCGAAGTCGATCCTTGCCTTGCCGTCGGCGTCGAGCTGGACCGGGCCGGAGAAGAAGGCGACCAGCTTTTCGGTCGGCGGACTGCCTTGCGGCTGCATGGAGGCGCCGTCGCCGCCGGTCCTGAGCTTGCCGGTGGTGCCGAGCGAGCCGTCGATGAGACGGCCATAGATGTCGCGGACTTCAAGCCCGAGCATGCGCTGGCCGAAATACCAGCCCTCCGGATCCGGCGCCTTGTAGTTGGTGAGGTTCAAAATGCCGACATCGACGGCAGCGACCGTGACATAGGCATTGCTGCCCGGTGCTACGCCGGCGACCGAAACCGGGATCGACAGCTGCTGGCGCGGCATCGTCTTGTCCGGCGGCGTCAGGGTGACGGCGAGCTTTTTCGAACCTGGGTCGACCGTCAGCCATTTTACGCCGATGGCGCGCGCCGGCATGCGGGTTTCCTGCGCATCGCCGGGCCGGAACAGGGTTGCGGTGATGTAGGCGCCGGCGCCCCAGTTGTCACCGACCGGGATGTCGACCGTGCTGCCGCCGGCCGGCACGGTTGCCGTGACGGTCTTGAGCAGCTTGTCGGCGCCGATGGTAACCAGCAGTTCGCCGGCAAAATGCGGCGACACTTTCAGCTTGGCCACGTCGCCGGCGGCATAGCTGTCCTTGTCGAGAGCGATCTCGAGCCCATCAGGCGTTTCGGTGGAGGTCGAGGAGACATACCAGCCGGCGTCGAACTCATAGCTGGTCGCCGGGCCCTCGGGATCGGCAGTCTCGATCTCGAGCCGGTACTGGCCCCAGTCGACCGGCATCGTCACGGTCGCCTCGGCATCGGCGCTGAGATCGACCTGGCCGTTGGCGATCGACTTGGTGAAGGTGACCGGTTCGTAGTTCCACGAGTTGTTGTTGCGATACCACTGGTAATTGCGTTCGACCTTGACCAGCGACCACTGCGCGCCCTTCAGCGTCTCGCGCTTGCCGTCGGGATCGACCGCGATGAGGCTGAATTTGGCGGTGCCGCCCTGCGGCACCTCATTGTCGGCGAAATCCGGACGAATGCCGATCATGTGGCCTTGCGGGCGGATGCCGATGTTGATCGAGCGCTCGATGGCGCGGCCGCCGGTTTCGCGCATGCGAACCGTGACCTTGGCGTCGACCAGCTTGGTGGTCGCGGGCAATTGGTCGACCGTGACCGGGAAGGTCGCCTTGCCGTCGTCGCCGACCACCGGCAGACCGGTGAACGGGGTGACCGAAGGCTCGGCCGACTGCTCGTCGGCAAGGCCGAACGAATAGTCGGCGAAACGGTCCCAGTCGCGCGCCGTCGACAGCGTCAGCTCGCCTTCGAGCGCGAGGCCGGCGGCCGGCGCGCCATAGAGGAAGCGGCCGTCAATGTCGATGTTGGCGGTTTCGCCCTGGGCGATCTCCTGCTTGTCGGACTTCATATCGAACTCGATGCGATCCGGCACGAAGTCTTCGACCAGGAACATCTGGCTGGAAACGGCCGCCTGCTTGGGATCGGTATAGATCGACACCGTCCAGGTGCCGCGCATGGCGTTGGCTTCCAGCGGCAGGTCGACGGCATAGCCGCCGGCCGAGACGCCATCGGCAACGATGCGGCGGTTCTCGACGCCGTCGGGACGGGTGAAGATGAAGGTCAGCGGCAGGTTTTCCACCGCTTTGGAGGCGCCGTCGCGGGCAAGGGCTGCGACATGCACATCCTCGCCGGCGCGGTAGATGCCGCGTTCGGTCCAGGCATAGACATCGAGCGCGCCCGGTGCGGCGCGTCCGGCGACGCCGCGATCGGACAGATCGAAGCCAGCGCGGCCCATGTCGAGGAAGACGAAATCGTTGTCGCCCTGCTTGGCCATCAGAACGGCCGGCACCATGCCGCCGTCGCCGCGCGTCAGGCCGGGGTTGAAGACAGCATGGCCTTCGGCGTCCGACGTGGCTGTGCCGAGGATTTCATTGTTCCTGGCCAGCAGCGTCAGTTCGGCGCCGGCGATCGGCTTGGCGGTTCCGAGCGAGCGGGCAAAGACATTGAGGCCATCCTGGCCGGTATAGGTCGACAGGCCGATGTCCGAGACGACGAACCACTGCGTGGCAAGCGAATTGTAATTGTCCTCGTCATTTTCATTTACCGCTTGCGCGGTCAGCACGTAGACGCCGGGCTTGCGCTGCGGCAAGGCTTCGTCGACCGGGAACGAAGTCGTGACGTCGTTGTTGAGGTCGTTGGCGATATCGAGCTGCCCCTGCCAGACCGGCTCACCCATCTGGTCGGAAATGCTGGAGATATCATAGCCGTCGAGCTGCTTCAGGAACTGATAGCCGGACAGAAGCTGCGCGAGCGAACGATCGCCGATGCGGTAGAGCTTCATCTGCGCGGCGTTCATGTTGACGGTGACGACCGGGATGCCGCGGCGGGCGCCGGCGGGCAGCACGAAGCTGTCGCCGGTGAAACGGGCGGACGGCGCGCGGTCCTGCACATAGATCGACAGCACGACCGGAGCGGCGGTGACCTCGCCAATTGCGGCCGGCAGGCCGGCGCGGAAGGTCACTTCGTAATGCTGGCCGTGTTCCAGGCCTTCGACGCAGATCTGCTTGTCCTTGGCCTCGACGCCCTTGGGCGGCTGGTTGTCGACGGTGACGAACTGGGCGTAGTCGACGCCGGTCTTCACCAGCTCCTCGGAAAACTGCGCGCAAATGCGCGGCGCGCTGGTGTCGGCGTCGATCGAGTGATCGATGACGCGGAAGCCCTTGCGGGCCTTGAGATCCTCATATTCGGCCTTGACCGCCGGCGAACTGACCAGCGCGAGGCTGGCTTCATAGGCCTGCAGGGCTGGACGGTAGAGATCGCGGCGGTCGAGGCCGTTGCCGAGCAGCGCCAGCACTTCGGCGCGGGTCTTGGTGGTGCGCAGCAACTTGTAGGCGTTGATGGCGGCGGAGGTGCCTTTGACCGGCAGATTGTAGGATTCGGAGGTGCCGCTGGCCGGCTGTATGGCAAGCGTTTCACGCGCCAGACCGAGCCAAAGCTGGCCGTCGTCAGGCAGGACCGAGACCGCGGCCTCGTATTTGTTCATGGCTTGGCCATGGTCGCCGGTCAGTGCAGCCTGTTCGGCGGCGGCGCGGAGTGATTCCAGCCCGTCGGTCGGCTTGTCATAGGCCGGATCGGTCAGCTTGTTGCGGTATTGCTGGGCCTGGTCGGCCATCCAGTTGGGGAAGAAGGCGAGTTCCGGCGGGGCGCCGATATCGGGGTCGCCATCGACATTGACGACCTTGCCCGCGACCGCGCCGCTGAAGGGTTTCAACTGGTTATAGTCGGATTTTAGGAAGCACCATTTGGCCTTGTTGTTGTAAGTAAAGGCGCGGCAGGCGGGGTCGCCGAGGCATGTCGTCTTGCACTGATCGAGGCTGACATTCTGGTCCGATCTGAGATCGAACCCGAAATAGTCGGAATTATTTGAGGTCACCACCCGGCGGGCTTCGGCCGCTTGCGCTACAGACCCCCAGGCGAAAATGAGAAGAATCAAGATCGACAGACCACGAGCCGCCGCGCGCATCGCCATAACACCCTCCAGACACTGCTACGTCCGCGGCATGTTCAAGCTTCAGTCAAGCTTGTCAACACGAGGACGGGCAGGTTTCCGCCCGCCAACGGTTCCCAAACCGGCCAATGACCGGTATGCCGATAGTTCATCCACGGGAAAGGGATCACGCATTCTTGCGAAAACGCAGAAGGTGTGAATTCCAAGCCCTGCCTATTTCAGACAATTGGATTGTGGCCCCTTTACGAGCGCTTCAAAACTTCATTCCAATTTTAGTTTTGTAACCTAGGTTGTCCTGATGCCGGCGTATGAAGCGCAGATGTCGAAGGTAAGTGCGCCACGGCGCACGCTTTCGCGCGCGCTGATTGTGGCGTTGGCGTGCTCGAGCGTGCTCGTTGCCGAATCGGGGTCGGCGGCCGCCTTCGAGCTCTTCGGCATCAAATTGTGGGGCTCTTCGAATGACGAGGACGCCGATATCGTCGACCCGCTGCGCTATGCGGTGACCATCGAAGCGCCCGATGCCGACAAGGACTTGGTCAAGAAGCTCGAAAACGCCTCGTCGCTGAAATCCGACGAGGACCGCCCGGTTTCCGGCTCGCTCGGCCTTTTGGCAAAGGCGCGTAGCGACCGCGAACAGCTGGTCGCCGCGCTTTATGCCGACGCCCGTTATGAAGGCGTCGTCACCATCACCATCCAGGGCAAGGTGCTCGACGATTTGCCGCCCGATGCCGAATTTACAGCTCCGCAGCCGGTGCCGGTGGTGATCAGCATTTCGAGCGGGCCCAAATTCACACTTGGCAATATCAGGCTGGAGGGCGATGCCGCCGGGCTGGCGAGCGCCGATTTCGGGCTGATAGCCGGCGGCGATGCCGGCTCGGGCGCCGTGCTCAAGGCCGAGGCGCTGATCGTGCGGGCGCTGAAGCAGGAGGGCCGGCCGCTGGCCCGGATCACCGACAGGCAGGTCGTGGCCGAGCACACCACCTCGACGCTCGACGTGACGCTGACGGTGGCCGCCGGGCCGGTTGCCGGTTACGGCGACACCACCGTCCATGGCACCGAGAAGGTCGATCGCGAGTTCACCGAATATATGACCGGGCTGAAACGCGGCCGGCAATATTCGCCTGACGAGATCGACGATGCCCGCGACCGGCTGCTGAGGCTCGAAGTGTTCAACAGCGTGACGCTGAAGGAAGCCGACAGTCTTGACCCCGACGGCAACATTCCGATCGGCGTTCAGGTCAGCGAGCGCAAACCACGCTATTTCGGCGTCGGCGGCACTTTCTCCAACACCGAAGGGCTAGGCCTGGAAGGCTATTGGGGCCACCGAAATCTGTTCGGCCGGGCCGAAAAGCTGCGCATCGAGGGCAAGATCAGCGGCATCGGCAGCAACGATCTCAGCGAGCTCAACTACAATGCCGGCATCATGTTCGAGAAGCCGGGGGTGGTCGGGCCGGCCTCGAAATTCATCGCCAGCGTCAAGACCGTACTCGAACATCCCGACGCCTACGACCATTTTTCGGTCAAGGGCAGCACCGGCCTGTCCTATGAGATCGACAAGAAGCAGACGGTTTCGGCTGAAATCGCGCTCGACTACTCCAGGATCACCGACGCTTTCGGCAAGCACAAATACCTGATCGCCAGCATTCCGCTGCAATATGTCTACGACAACAGGGACAACCGGCTCAACCCGACCAGCGGCTTCAGGGTTCTGGCCTATGCCGAACCGAGTTACGACATTCTGAGCGGCGCCGCCTTCCTCAAGCTCAGGGGCGAGGGGTCGGCCTATCAGTCGCTCGACACGGCCTCGAAATTCGTGCTTGCCGAACGCGTCGCGCTGGGTTCGATCGTCGGCACCGGCCTTCAGAACGTTCCAGCCGACAGGCGCTTCTATTCCGGCGGTGGCGGCTCGGTGCGGGGCTATGCCTATCAGGGCATCGGACCGAAGGACATCGACAATCAGCCGATCGGCGGGCTTTCCTTCTTCGAAACATCGGTCGAAATGCGCATTGCTCTGACCGACACGATCGGCATCGTGCCGTTCGTCGACGCCGGCACTGTCTCGACCACAGCGACGCCGGACTTTTCAGACGTGAAGGTCGGCGCGGGCGTTGGCCTGCGCTACATCACGCCGTTCGGGCCGCTGCGCATCGACGCCGCCGTGCCGCTCAACCGCGACCGTGGCGACCCGCGTTTCGGCATCTATGCCGGGATCGGACAGGCGTTCTGACGATGAAGATTTTGAAACGCATCCTTCGCCTGTTTTTCTACACGCTGCTGATCGTGGCGGCGGCGGGCATCGGCGCGTTGGTCGTGCTGACCAAGACCGAGCGCGGCCGCGAAAATCTCGCCGGCATCATCTCTGACATGGCCTCGTCAGGGGACAGCAAAGTCACGGTCAGCGGCATTAACGGTATCTGGTCCGGCGCGCTGACGGTCGACCATGTCGTGCTGGAAGACCGCGAGGGCGCCTGGCTGGTGGCCCGCAAGGTGGCCGTCGACTGGTCGCCGCTGGCGCTGTTGTCGAAGAATTTCAGCGCCGACCGCATAGCGGCCGAACGGATAGAACTGGCACGGCTGCCTATGGCGAGCACCGAGCCGAGCAAGAGCGGGTCGACCGGCCTGCCGGTTTCGCTTGATATCAGAGCGATCGATTTGCCGGAGATCGCGCTCGGCCAGCAACTTGCCGGCAGCGGCATTGCCGAACTTGCGGCCAAGGGATCGGCCAAGGTCGATGCGTCGCCGCTGGCGATCCAGACGGTGCTCAACGTTACCCGCCATGACGGCAAGCAAGGCAATGTCGACGCCAACATCCACTTCGCGCCGGATGAAAACAAGCTCGACCTCGATCTCAAGGCTTCCGAGCCGGCCGGCGGCATCATCGCCAACCTGCTCAAGCTACCCGGCGCGCCGCCGGTCAACATCGTCGTCTCGGGCACCGGGCCGCTGGCCAACTGGAGCGGCATCGGCACCTTCATGGTCGACGGTCAGATCGTTACCCAGCTCACCGGCCGGCACCAGCTCACCGACAAGGGCAACCGGATCGAGGCCAAGGGCGACGGTTCGTTCGAAGGCTTCCTGCCGGAACGGTTCAAGTCGCTGTTTGCCGGCAAGACCAGCTTCGACCTAGCCGGCACCGCGACCGCGACCGGCGGCGTCGACATCGAGCGCGCTGCGATCGAGAGCGACGCAGTTCATGGTACCGCTGCCGGCATGGTCGACCCCAAGGGCGCCAGCGACCTTTCGGTCGAACTCGTGGCCAAAGCCAAGCCGGTCACGGTCAATGTCGGTACCCAGGCGCAGCCGATCATGGTGGCCATCAACAATGTGACCGCGCGCGCCTTCGGTGACGGCAAGGCGCC
This sequence comes from Mesorhizobium sp. C372A, assembly GCF_030323245.1. Lineage (NCBI taxonomy): Bacteria > Pseudomonadati > Pseudomonadota > Alphaproteobacteria > Hyphomicrobiales > Phyllobacteriaceae > Mesorhizobium > Mesorhizobium sp. C372A. Next base: position 3,579,012 of record NZ_CP100475.1, read on the forward strand.
GATGATTGACGCCAGCGCTTCACTGGTGTCGGTGGTGGCGGGCGGCTCTCAGGTGAACAATCTGGATGCGAAGATCCATTCCGACGGTTTCGACATCGAGAGCCGCAGCGGCCCGGTCAGTGTAAGTCTGGCGGCCGCCGGGCTGAAGACCGACGTGGCGACGCTGGCGCCGCTGATCACCGGCAAGCTGACGGCCTCTCTTGCCGGTTCGATCAGCAGGGACGAGATTTCCCTCGACGAAGGCACGCTGCGCAGCGATGCTCTCAATGCCGGGCTGACGGCCAAGGTGACGCTGGCCGATCTCGCCATGACGCTGAAGATGAATGCCGATGCTGTGTCGACGGCGCTGCCGCCGCAGATCAGTTCGCTGCTTGGCGAACGGGTCAAATTCTCGGCGACCGCAACGCGCGATCCGCAGGGCTCTTTCGCCGCCAACTCGATCGAACTCACTTCCGGTTCGCTGAGCGCCAGCGGCACCGCCAGCGCGCAAGGCAGCGATATCCAGGCCGACATCAAGGGCAAGCTCGGCGACGTCTCGGTGCTGTCTTCGCTGGTCGGCGTGCCGGTCGCCGGCGGGGTCGATTTCGCGCTGACGGCAAGCGGCGCGCGCAACGCACCGGATTTCTCGGTTTCGGCCGACAGTGCCAGCCTGACGGCCTCCGGCCGCACGGTCAAGGACATCAAGCTGACCGCATCGGGCAAGGCCGACATTGTGAGCCCGGCCGCAGATATCTCGCTGACCGGCGCGGTCGACGAACAGCCGCTCGCCGTCAAGGCGGCGCTGGTGACGAGCGACGGCAAGCGCTCCATCAAGGGGCTCAGCGTAGCGCTGGGCGACAACAAGGTGTCGGGCGACCTCGCGCTCGATGAAAAATTCCTGCCGCTGGGGACGCTGACGATCTCCGCCCCCGACATCGCGTCGCTGGCGTCGCTGGCCGGGCAGACGGTGGCCGGCGATATCGGCGGCACCGTGGTGTTCTCCAAAGACGGCGAGGCGCCCACCGTCGCCATCAATGCAGCCAGCGTGTCGATCGCGCGCGGTGATGTGGCAGCCAAGGCAGTCACCGTCAGCGCACTGATCGCCAACTATCTCAACAGCCCTGCGATCTCCGGCACGATCAAGGCCGAGAGCGTGACCTCGGGAACGACCGTCGTCAGTGGCATCGGCGTCGACCTCAAGCGTGACGGCGACTGGACGAATTTCACCGGCGGCGCAACCATATCAGGCATTCCGGCGACAGCTGCCGGGCGGGCGAAGATTGCCGGGGGCGCGACCAGCGTCGAGATCGCGTCCGGCGAGGCGACGGTGCGCGGCATCAAGGTGGCGATCGCCGAGCCGTCGAGCCTGACCATTGCCGATGGCATAACCAACATTCAAAGGCTGGTAGTCGATCTCGGCGGCGGCTCGGTGACGCTGTCGGGCACGGCGGGCCAGACGCTCGATCTGGCGGCGACCTTCTCGGCGCTGCCGGCTGCGCTTGCCAATGGCTTTTCGCCCCGCCTCGATGCCGCGGGCACGCTCGACGGCACGGCGCAAATCACCGGGCCATCAGCAAATCCCGACATTCGCTTTAATGCAAAACTGGCCGGCGCCGAGACCAGCCAGACCCGTCAGGCCGGGCTCGGACCGCTCGATGTCGATGCGGCCGGCAGCTATTCGACGGCCGGCGGCGTCGTGCTGGATAAGGCGACGCTGTCGGGCCAAAAAATCTCCGGCAAGGCCGCCGGCACCGTCAACCCGAACGGCGCCAGCGATTTCGCGCTCGATCTGACATCGTCCGGTCCGAGCCTGCCGTTGACGCTGGGCAGCGCGGAAAGCCCGATCAAGCTCGAATTGCAGGCGCTGTCGGTGAAGGCGGCCGGGCAGGCTGCGCAAGCCAAGCTCGACATCTCGGCGGTACTGCCTTCGGTGGCGAAGGATGACGCCAAGGTCGAGGGCATTGCGCTTGCGCTGCATTCCGATGCATTTGATATGAAAAGCCGAACCGGTCCGATCTCGGGCACGGTGACGGCGGACAAGATCGGTCTAGACAATCCGACCATCGCGCCGCTGATCGTCGGCAAAATCACCGCCAAGGTCGCGGGCAGCCTGGCGGCCGATGCGATTACCATCGACAGCGGCTCGGTGCAGGGCGATGCGCTGGGCAGTGCCTTCAATGGCCGTGTCGGCATTGCCGATGGAGCAATCGACCTCAACCTCAACGCCGACGTGCTGTCGGCGGCATTGCCGGCTGCGGCGCGCAGCGTGCTGGCAGAGCGCACGCAGCTCAGCGCCACGCTGAAGCGGGATGCCAATGGCAATGTCAGCGCCAATCCGGTCACGCTGGCGTCGGGCGCACTGACCGCGGACGGTCAGGCCAGCCTCGCCGACAACAAGCTTAGCGCACATATCAAGGGTGCACTGGCCGACATCTCGCTGTTGTCGAAAGATGCCAAAGGCGCGATCAGCTTTGCACTCAACGCGCAGGGGCCCAGCCTGGCGCCGGACCTGTCCCTGACGGTCAACAGCGACCGCCTGCTGGTGGCGGAACGCGAAATCACCGGACTTAAGCTGATTGCGACCGGCAAGGCCGATGCCGCGAACCCGGCAGCCAATGTGCAACTGACCGGCAATGTCGCGGGGCAGGCGCTTCAAGGCAGCGCGGTGCTGGCCACGGCCGACGGCAAGAGCGCCATCAACGGCCTGCTGTTGTCACTCGGCAAGAACAGGATTTCCGGCGACCTCGCCCTCGACGAGGCTTTCGTGCCGGTCGGCACCATCGCGCTCGACCTGCCGGATATCGGGCCGCTGGCGGCGCTGGCGCTGGAAAAGGCCGAAGGCGACGTGCGCGGCACTATTGCATTCTCCAAGACCGCGGATGGCCCGAACGTCGCCGTCAAGGCTGCGACCGCTTCGATCACGCGCGGCGACCTGCAGGCGAAGACGGTGTCGATCGATGCGCTGGTCGCCAACTATCTCGCCGCGCCGGTCATCTCGGGCAAAATTCGCGCCGACAGCGTCATTTCCGGCGGCACCGCCATCAGCGGCATCGATGTCGATTTGAAGCGCGACGGCGACTGGACCGGGTTTTCCGGCGGCGCCACCGTCAAGGGCATTCCGGCGAAGGCTGCGGGCAGGGTAAAGGTGGCTGGCGGCACCACCACCATCGAACTCGCTTCCGGCCAGGCCACGGTGCAGGGCATCAAGGCGGCCATCGCCCAGGCCTCGACCGTCAGCATCGCCAACGGCACCACGACGCTGGACAAGCTGGTGCTCAATCTCGGTGGCGGCACGGCGACGGTGACCGGCAAGGTCGGGCAGGCACTCGACATCAGCGCCGCGCTGTCGAAGGTGCCGGCCTCACTCGCCAACAGTTTTTCGCCGGGCCTCCAGGCCGCCGGTTCGATTTCGGGAACAGTCAAGGTAACCGGCGCGCCGGGCAATCCGACCGTCGCTTTCGATATCGATGCTGGTGGGGTGCAGACCTCGCAGACGCGCAGCGCCGGTCTTGGCGGCATGAATATCTCTTCGTCGGGAACATTCGCCGGCAAGAAGCTCACCTTCAACGCCGACATCAGCGACGGCGCCGGGCTTGGCCTCAAGGGCGGCGGTACGGTGACGACGGCCGGCACACCAGCGCTGGTGCTCGACTTCAACGGCAAGGTGCCATTTTCCTTCCTGGCCGCCAAGCTTGCGGCGCAAGGGCTGTCGCTCAGCGGCACCGCCAACGTCAATATCCAGATGCGCGGCCCGGCGGCGTCGCCGGTGATCGGCGGCACGGTCAGCACGTCGGGCGCCCGCCTGGTCGACGCGCGCTCCGGCCTTGCCGTCAACGACATTGCCGCCGACATTTCGATCGGCAACGGCGTTGCCCGGATCAACCGGCTGACCGGCACGCTGTCGACACGCGGCAGCCTGTCGGCCTCCGGCACACTCGGCATCAATCCGGCGCAAGGTTTCCCAGCCGATTTGTCTATCAAGCTGGTCGACGGCCGCTATACCGACGGCAGGGTGGTGACAGCCAATCTCGGCGGCGACCTGACCATCAAGGGGCCGCTCACCTCGGCGCCGGTGATTTCGGGCACCGTCAATCTGGCCAAGACCGTCATCACCGTTCCGGATAAGCTGCCGGGCTCGCTGGCAGCGCTCGGTGTCAAGCACAAGAACGCGCCCGCCTCCGTGCGGGCGCAGGACAAGGCCTTGCGACCGGCGGCGGCCAGCGGGGGTGGCGGCAGTGGGCTTGTCCTCGACGTCACGGTCAATGCGCCGAACCAGATCTTCATCCAGGGCAGGGGCGTCGATGCCGAGTTCGGTGGTTCGCTGAGGCTGACCGGCCCGGCGGCTTCGCCGCAGGCGGTCGGCACCTTCACCTTGCAGCGTGGGCGGCTGTCGATCCTCGGCAAGCGGCTGACCTTTACCGAAGGCACGGTCGGCTTTTCGGGCTCGCTGGTGCCCTACCTCAACTTGACCGCGACATCGACCACGACCAGCGCCACCGTCACCATCGTCGTCTCGGGCGAAGCGACCAATCCGAAATTCGACTTCTCCTCGGTGCCGGCGCTGCCCGAGGACGAGGTGCTGGCGCAGCTGATTTTCGGCCGCTCTATGTCGAACCTGTCGCCGCTTCAGATCGCGCAGCTGGCCGAGGCCGCCGGCCAACTGGCCGGCGTCGGCGGCTCGACCTCGCTGCTCGAAAACCTGCGCAGTGCAATCGGCGTCGACGACCTGGATGTGACCACCGATGACCAGGGCGGCACCGCCGTGTCGGCGGGCAAGTACCTCAATGACCGCACCTATGTGACGATCCAGAAAGGCGACAGGCCAGGATCGGGCAAGGCGACGATCGACCTCAATGTGGGACGCGGCGTCAAGCTGCGCGGCGAGGCCAACGATGGCGGCGAGGCCAAGGGCGGCATCTTCTACGAAAAGGAATATTGAGTTCCTGGCCCTTACCGCCGCCGGAACTGGCGCTGTCTCAACCCGCCCAAAATGTATCAATTTACTCGCCTAAGCAGATTCCGGCGGAATCTGGGCGCGCTAGCACTTTTGCGCCAAGTCTGTCGTTATCACGCGAACCGCTCCCTTTTCAAAGTTGCACATTCCCTAACAGGTTCCGTAGCCATGCCGTCTTTGACATCACGGCAGGGATGCGGAATGTTAAAAGGCGGAAAGCCAACAATGGGAGTTAAGGTATGACAAATTACAAGAGTAATGGCGATCGCGTTCCCGATCACATCCTGGCCATGGCCGAAGAAGCCAAGGCAGGCAAAGTCGATCGCCGCGAGTTCCTCGCCATGGCGAGCGTGTTCGGCGCGTCGACCGCGATGGCCTACGGCATGCTCGGCGTAGCCGTGCCGACCCAAGCCAGGGCCGAAGAGGTGCAGGGCAAGAAGGGCGGCATCCTTAAAGTCGCGCAATGGGTCAAGGATCCCAAGGATCCGCGCAAGGCCGACTGGTCGGAAATCGCCAATGCCGAGCGTCAGGCGCTTGAGCCGCTGGTCAAGTACACCAGCGAATACACGTTCCGCCCGTACCTTCTGGAGAGCTGGGAGGTCAACGACGACGCCACCGAGTACACGCTGCATGTGCGCAAGGGTGTGACCTGGTCGAATGGCGATGCCTTCACCGCCGATGACGTCATCTTCAACCTCAAGCGCTGGGCCGACAAGAAGGCCGAGGGCAATTCCATGCCTGGCCGTCTCGGCACGCTGGTCAAGGACGACAAGCTCGACGAAAGCGCCGTGACCAAGGTTGACGACCACACCGTCAAGCTGAAGCTCGGCAAGGCTGACATCGCGCTCATTCCGAACATGTGCGACTATCCCGGCCTCATCGTGCACAAGAGCTTCGACGAGAAGGGCGGCGACTTCAAAGCCTGCCCGATCGGTACCGGCCCGTTCGAGCTCGTCTCCTACGATGTCGGCCAGAAGGTGGTCTACAAGCGCCGCGAGGACAACAAGTGGTGGGACGGCGAGGTGTTCCTCGACGGCATCGAATTCGTCGACTACGGCACCGATCCGGCAGCCATGGTCAGTGCCTTCGAGGCCGGCGAAGTCCATACCAATTTCGAGACCTCGGCCGACTATGTGTCAATCCTCGACGGACTGGACCTGGTCAAGTCCGAAATCGTCACCGCGTCGACCATCGTGTGCCGCACCAACATCAACAACAAGCCTTACGGCGACCAGAAGGTACGCAACGCGCTGCAACTCGCGGTCGACAACAATGTCGTCCTGCAGCTTGGCTACGGAAATGCCGGCACGGTGGCTGAAAACCACCATGTCTGCCAAATCCACCCGGAATATTACGAGCTGCCCAAAGTCGCTCGCGATCCGGCCAAGGCCAAGGCGCTGATGGCGGAAGCCGGCCAGGCCGACTTCGAGCATGAGCTGATCACGGTCGACGAAGACTGGCACAAGAATACCGGCGACGCCATCGCCGCGCAGATGCGCGACGCCGGCCTCAAGGTAAAGCGCACGGTGCTGCCGGGCTCGACGTTCTGGAACGACTGGACCAAGTATCCGCTGTCGATGACCAACTGGAACATGCGCCCGCTCGGCGTTCAGGTTCTGGCGATCGGCTACCGCACCGGCGAGGCGTGGAACGAGTCGGCCTATTCCAACCCCGAATGGGATGCCAAGCTCAATGCAGCATTGGCCGTTGCCGATGCGGCCAAGCGCAAGGAGATGATGAAGGACATCGAGCAGATCCTGCAGGATTCCGGCATCATGATCCAGCCATACTGGCGCAAGCTCTACAGCCACTCGGTCAAGGCGGTGCAGAATTACAAGATGCATCCGACCTTCGAGCGCGACTACGGCAAGGTCTGGCTCGACCAGGCGTGATCGGAACGTCAGGGAAGGGGCGCTTCGCTCCTTCCCGTCACGCCTCGCTTGGTCCAGAACCGGAAGCCGCCGCAGCAAAAAGTTGCGGACTCTCCTGAAAGACCGTTCAATAAAACTGGGTTGATTGCATCCGAGTGCCGATTTGACGGCCAACTCTGCCGGCAACGGCAAAGCTGGTTTTTCGAACTGGCTCCAACCCCAACCAGACCGGCAGGGGACCGCCATGCTTTCTTTCGTAATCCGGCGTCTCGGCACCATGGCATTGACGATGCTGTGCCTGACGATGATCGTCTTCTTCCTGATCAACCTCGAGCCGAATTTGAAGAAGCTGGCGATCAGCCAGACCGAAATGCACACATCGGCCGAACAGCTCGAAAGCTGGCTGGTCAACCATGGCTACCGGCAGAACTTCTTCGTGCGCTACGGGCAATGGCTGGGCGTCGTCCCGAAGCAACCGGTGACCGATCCGGCGACCGGCAAGCCGACGCAGCGTTTCTCCTTCTGCAACGATCCGCTGGAGCCGAAATTCTCCGGCATCCTGGAAGGTGATTTCGGCTGCTCGACGAAGTTCAAAACCTCCGTTGCGTCAAAGCTCTTCCCCGCACTCGCCGCCACCGGCATTCTGATGCTCTGCGTGCTGTTGGTGATGGTACCGATTTCGCTGCTGATCGGCATCCTGGCCGGCATGCGCGAGGGCTCGCGAACGGACCGAACGCTGTCCGTCGCCTCGATCGCGTCGACGGCGACGCCCGAATATGTGTCCGGCGTCATCTTCACCGTCATCTTCGCCTCCTGGCTCGGTTGGCTGAACGGTTCGGCCGCCTCGGCAAGCCAGGGCATCACCTTCTACAATTTCACCCTGCCGGTGATGACGCTGGCGATCTACGGCATCGGCTACATCGCCCGCATGACGCGCGCCTCGATGGTCGAGGTGATGACGCAGCAATATATCCGCACCGCCCGGCTGAAGGGGCTTTCCTTCGGCAGCGTCGTCGTCAAGCACGCGCTGCGTAATGCGCTGATCGCGCCGTTCACCGTCATCATGCTGCAATTTCCCTGGCTGCTTACCGGCGTCGTCATCGTCGAGGTGATGTTCCGCTACCAGGGCTTTGGCTACACGCTGGTCGAAGCCGCCGGCAACAACGACATCGATCTGCTGCTTGGCTGTTCACTGGTCTCGGTGTTCATCGTGCTGATCACGCAGCTCATCTCGGATGTCGGCTACGCGTTCCTCAATCCGCGTATCAGAGTTCAATAGGGGGCTGGGGCAGATGCAGGTCGAATATATCGGTGCCTTCAATGTCGTGCTCGGCGTGATTGGGCGTTTCTGGCCGGTCTGGTTAGGGCTTGCCCTGGTGATGGGAGCGAGCTTCGCCTACAAGAAAAGGCTCGGCCTCTACGGCCAGCTGTTCGATAGCGGCGTCGGCATAGTGGGTGTCGGCATCTGCCTGTTCTGGCTGTTCACGGCAATCTTCGCGTCGACCGTCGCGCCCTTCGATCCGCTCGCCCAGGTGCCGATCATGAAGGATGCGCTGCCGGGCGCGCTCGAGCCGGTATCGAAACTCATCTACTATTTCGGCGGCGACAAGCTCGCCCGCGATGTCTTTTCGCGCATGGTCTATGGCAGCCAGATCGTGCTGATCATCGCGCCGGCGGCGACCGGTTTCGCGCTGATGGTCGGCATCACGCTCGGTCTGCCCGCCGGTTACTATGGCGGCCGGATCGACACCGTGCTGTCGTTCCTAGCCAATCTGGTGCTGGCCTTCCCGGTGATCCTGCTGTTTTACCTGCTGGTGACGCCGGGCATCATGGATACGCCGATCCCCTACGCCATGGCCGGGCTGTTCTTCCTGTTCCCGATCATCTTCTTTTCGGTGCTGTTCTGGACCCGCTACAAGAACCGGCCGGACCGCCTCTATATATTGCTCGGGCTGACGCTGATCATCGGCGGCTGGGTCTATGCCGGCCTGGTGTTCGACGCCGATCCGTTCAAGATCATCCACATCGATCCCAACCAGCTCAACATCTTCGTGGCGGTGGTGTTCGCCTCCAGCCCCGGCGTATTCCGCATCGTGCGCGGCCTGGTGATGGACATCAAGACGCGCGACTATGTGGCGGCGGCGCAGACGCGCGGTGAATCGCCCTGGTACATCATGCTGTGGGAGATCCTGCCCAATGCGCGCGGACCGCTGATCGTCGATGCCTGCCTGCGCATCGGCTACACCACGATCCTGCTCGGCACGCTCGGCTATTTCGGCCTCGGCCTGGCGCCGGAGAGCCCGGATTGGGGCACCGCGATCAAGGACGCCAGCCGCCTGCTGCGCTCCTTCATCCACCCGGCGCTGCCGCCGACGATCGCGCTGATGTCGTTCGTGCTGGGCTTGAACCTGCTTGCCGACTCGCTGCGCGAACAATCGATGAAAGACTGATCTGCGGGTTTCGGCCCGCGAGCATGAAAATAGGATTGGAGCGACCCATGAATGAGGCAGTTCGAAATCCCCCAAAGTCGACCAATGGGCCGATCATCGAGATCGAGAACCTGTCGATCTCCTTCTTCACCCGCAAGGGCGAGATCCCTGCCGTCATGGACTTTTCCTGCACGGTGATGCCGGGGGAAGCCATGGGCATCGTCGGCGAGTCCGGCTGCGGCAAGTCGACCGTGTCGCTCGGTATCATGCGCGACCTCTCCAACATCGGAAAGATCGTCGGCGGCAAGATCAAGTTCCAGGGCAAGGACATGGGCGAGCTGTCCGACGAGGAGTTGCGCTCCATCCGCGGCAACAAGATCGCCATGATCTACCAGGAGCCGATGGCGAGCCTCAATCCGGCGATGAAGGTCGGCCAGCAATTGATGGAAGTGCCGCTGATCCACGACAAGGTGTCGAAGGAAGAGGCTTACAAAAGGGCGCTCGAAATGGTGCGCTCGGTGAGATTGCCCGATCCCGAACGGATGATGCGTTCCTATCCGCACCAGCTGTCCGGTGGCCAGCAGCAGCGCATCGTCATTGCCATGGCGCTGCTGTCGAAACCGGCGCTGCTTCTGCTCGACGAGCCGACGACGGCGCTCGACGTGACGGTGGAGGCCGGCATCGTCGAACTGGTCAAGGGGCTGGGCGAGAAGTTCGGCACGTCGATGATCTTCGTGTCGCACAATCTCGGCCTCATCCTCGAGACCTGCGACCGCATCACGGTGATGTATTCGGGCGAAGCGGTCGAGACCGGCAAGATCAAGGACGTCTTCGACCGGATGCGCCATCCCTATACGCAAGGGCTGTTCCGTTCGATCCCGCTGCCGGGGGCCGACAAGAATTCGCGGCCGCTGATCTCTATCCCCGGCCAGTTGCCGCTGCCGCATGAGCGGCCCAAGGGCTGCAATTTCGGGCCGCGCTGCCACCATTTCGTCGAGGGCGTCTGCAATGCCGCCGAAATCCCGATGATCGAGGTCGCCGGTCACGAAGGGCATTTCTCGCGCTGCGTGCGCTTCAACGAGATCGACTGGGAAGCGCTGCCGCCCGGCGCCAAGAAGGTCAATGAGAAGGTCGTGCCCGGCGCCCCGGTGCTCAAGATCGAGGATTTGAGAAAATACTACAAGGTCGGCGGCAGCGAAGTGTTCGGCTCCAGCGAAGGCCGCGTGGTCAAGGCCAATGAGACGATCTCGTTCATGGCGCGCGAATCCGAGACCGTCGCCATCGTCGGCGAGTCCGGCTGCGGAAAGTCGACACTGGCCAAGGTCCTGCTGGGGCTGGAGACGGCAAGTGCCGGCACAGTGACGCTGGGCAACAAGGAGATCCAGTCGACCGGCATCGAGAAGCGCAGCGTCGAAACGGTGTCGTCGATCCAGATGGTGTTCCAGAACCCGTTCGATACACTCAATCCCAGCCACTCCGTCGGTTCGCAGATCATCCGCACGCTGGAAAAATTCAAAGTCGGCAACAATGTCGCCGAGCGGCGCAAGCGCATGCTGGAGCTGCTCGACCTGGTGAAGCTGCCGCGGGCCTTCGAGACGCGCAAGCCGCGTCAGCTCTCAGGCGGCCAGAAGCAGCGCATCGGCGTGGCGCGTGCCTTTGCCGGCGATGCCAAGGTGGTGGTGGCCGACGAGCCGGTGTCGGCACTCGACGTCTCGGTGCAGGCGGCGGTGACCGAGCTGCTGATGGACATCCAGCGCAAGAACAAGACGACGATGCTGTTCATCAGCCACGATCTGTCCGTCGTGCGCTACATCGCCGACCGGGTCGTCGTCATGTATCTCGGCTACATCGTCGAGCAGGGCACGACCGACCAGATCTTCGCGCCACCCTATCACCCCTACACAGAGGCGCTGCTGTCGGCTATCCCGATCGCCGACACCAGCGTGGTCAAACGGCACATCGTGCTCGAAGGCGATATCCCGTCGGCGATGAACCCGCCGAGCGGCTGCCCGTTCCAGACGCGCTGCGGCTACAAGAGGCTGGTGCCGGACAATCTGTGCGAGACCAAGGTGCCGCCGGTGAAGCATCTCGGCGATGGCCATATGAGCCTGTGCTGGCTGTCGGACGATGTGCTGGCGACGATGGAGCCGGTGATCAAGTTCGACAGGGAACACGCAGCGCATGAGGGCGTGCCGGAAGACGCACCGGATGGGATCGGCCCCGGTTTCGCCGGCGAACCGCCGAAGCGCCCGCATGGCAAGAAGCCGAGCTGACCAGCCATAGAGGCAATGCCGCTCGTTGGCGCATTGCCGCAGCGTCGCCATAGCTCAAAGAACGACAGGCTACGTTCGCTTGAATATTGCTGTCCATTGCTTTTATGTGATGCGTGATGTTTGATGCGCGATAGGGAGCATATTGTGAGAACCACACTTGCAATCGATGACGATGTCCTACTTGCGGCCAAGGCCATGGCGCGACAGCAGGATCGCAGCGTTGGCGATGTCATTTCCGATTTGGCTCGCCGCTCACTGCGCCGGCCACCGACCGGCGGTGAACGCAACGGCATCCCCTTGCTTGCATCGCGGCCCGACGGCCCGATGGTCGATCTCGAAATGGTCAATGCGCTTCGCGACGAATTGCCGTGACCTTCCTGCTCGACGTCAATGTCTTGATTGCGTTGATCGATCCGGCTCACGTCGCGCATGAAGATGCCCATCGGTGGTTTCAATCCACCGGGCATTTATCATGGGCAACATGTCCCATTACCGAGAATGGCGTCATCAGGATTGTAAGCAACCCGAAATACCCCAATTCTCCGGGTTCGCCGGCCGTGGTGGCGCAGATTGTCGGCAAGCTGCATGCCCTTTCAGGACATCAGTTCTGGCCTGACGAGATCAGCCTTGTCGGTTCCAACGACATCGATGCAGCCAGGATCCTCACCCCGGCACAGGTAACGGATAGTTATCTGTTGGGACTCGCCAAGGCGCGTGACGGCCAATTGGCGACGTTTGACCGAAAGCTGTCGACGGCAGCGGTAAAGGGAGGGAGGTCGATCCTCCACCTGATCCCAAGCGAATGAATGGCTGAGTTCTGCTTCGATCGCAAACTGCGTGGCTGCAAGACCGCTTGGCAACGTCAGCTGCCGCATTGCTGCAGCTGTTCGGCATAGTCGCGGGCCATCTTTTCGGTCGCCCTGGCATAGCCCTGCACGCCGGCATCGCCACGGTTGCCGCGGCCGTAGGCGGTCCAGCCGAGATAGTAGGCGAGATAGAGATTGTAGGTGTCGTTGCGGGCGACGCCGAACGTGTCTGATGTCTTGGAATGATACCAGCCGACGAAATCGACGGCATCGGCAAACTTGGTCCGCCGCGCCGCCCAGCTGCCGGTTTCGCTCTGATATTGCGACCAGGTGCCGTCGAGCGCCTGCGAGAAACCGGTGGCCGACGAGACATGTTTCCACGGAATGAAGCCGAGCAGTTTGGTACGCGGCGGCCTGGCATTGCTCTTGAAACCGGATTCCTTGCGCACCGTCGCCATCAGCACGGGGACAGGGACGCCGTATTTCTGCGAGGCGCGCTCGGCGGCCGACTGCCAGTTGTCGAACCAGCCGTCGTTCTGGTCGAAGACGGCGCAGACATTGTTGATATGGTTGGGCGGCGTCGCGCAGGCCGGCAAAGCCAGCAGCACGCCAACCGCTACAATTTTACTCAAACTCGAACTACGCATTGGAAAACGAATAGGCCGAAATCATAAAGGGAATCTTGCGGCGTTTCTTAACGGCTTGCCGGCCTGGCTGCGCTCAGTGGGCCTGTACCATTATTCCGACCTTTCGCGTCGCCTTTATCTCCGTCAGAATTCAAAAATGCCGCCTTGGCTAAAATCACGTCCGCGAAGGGCGGATTTCTGACAGCGATGTCCGGATGCCGGCGCTCTGATGCCAGGCATGAATGAACCAAGACGCAAGCGCGGCGCGGAGCGAACCAGCAACCGGGGGCCTGCCGCCATCCCGCAACTTCCACTGCGGCGGGTGACCAATCCCTATCCGCCGATGGCGATGCTCTCAGTCGACCAGGTCGAAGCGATCCACCAGGCGTCGATGCACATTCTGGAAAATTTCGGCATCGAGGTGATGTCTCAGCGGGCGCTGGCGCTGTTCGAGAAGGCGGGCGCAAAGGTCGACCATGCGACCGCGAATGTCCGCATCGACCGGGGCCTTGTCGCCGAGGCGCTGAAGACCACGCAGTCCAGCTATCGGCTGACGCCGCGCAACCCCGCCAACACCATTCATCTCGGCGGCAACACGATCAATTTCACCCTCGTCGCCGGGCCGCCCAATGTGCACGACATGGAGCGCGGCCGGCGCGCTGGAAACTTGCACGACTATGCCGATCTGACCCGGCTGGCGCAGCATTTCAACTGCATCCACATGCTCGGCAACCAGGTCTGCGCGCCGGTGGAACTGCCGGCCAACACCAGGCACATGGATACCTATTTCACCAATCTGACGCTGACCGACAAATCGTTCCATGTCTCGGCGATCGGACGAGGCCGGGCGCTGGACGGCATCGAGATGATGGCAATCGCGCGCGGGCTGACGCTGGACGAGATGCGCGATGATCCCGGCATTGCCACCATCATCTCGGTCAACTCGCCGCGGCGTTTCGACGAGATGATGGCCGAAGGGCTGATGACCATGGCCGAGTTCGGCCAGTCGGTGGCGGTGACGCCGTTCACGCTGATGGGCGCGATGAGCCCGGTGACGCTCGCCGGCGCCCTGGCGCAGCAGAATGCCGAGGCGCTGTTCGGCGTGGTGCTGACGCAACTGGTGCGCCCCGGCGCGCCAGTGATGTACGGCGCCTTCACCTCCAACGTCGACATGAAGTCGGGGGCGCCGGCCTTCGGCACGCCGGAAAACACCAAGGCCAACATCGCCTCGGGGCAATTGGCGCGGCGCTACAATCTGCCCTACCGCACGACACCGGGGTCGGCATCGAATGCGGCGGACGCGCAAGGCGCCTACGAGACGCTGATGGCGCTGTGGGGCGCTGTGCTCGGCCACGGCAACCTCGTCTATCATGCCGCCGGCTGGCAGGAGGGCGGGCTGACGGCATCGTTCGAAAAGCTCATCATCGATGTCGAGATGATCCAGCACATGATGGAGTTCCTGCGCCCGATCGTCGTCGACGAGGCGGAGCTTGCGGTCGAGGCGCTGGGCGCGGTGCCGACCGGCGGCCATTTCTTCGGCGAACCGCACACGCTGGAACGCTATGCCACCGCCTTCTACCAGCCGATACTGTCCAACTGGCAGAATTACGAGGCATGGCAGGAGGCCGGCGGCCTCGACACGACGGCGCGCGCGACCCGGCTGTGGAAAAAGGCGCTGGAAGACTATGTCGAGCCGGTGATGGATATCGCCGTGCGCGAGGCGCTGGAGGCGTATGTGGCCAGGCGCAAGGAAGCGATCGGGCAGGGCGAGCCGTGACTTTTTCAGCGTCGGCGCGCGGCGCTGCCTTTCTGATTCACCTTATCTCCTCAACTCATTGATAACAGAGCAAAACTCATGAAATCGCATGCAAAGGTTGTGGTCATTGGCGGTGGCGTCGTCGGGTGCTCCGTGCTGTTCCATCTGGCCCGCCATGGCTGGACCGATGTCGTGCTTTTGGAGCGCGACGAGCTGACTTCCGGCTCGACCTGGCATGCGGCCGGTGGCATGCACACCATCAATGGCGACCCCAACGTCGCCAAGCTGCAGAAATACACGATCTCGCTCTACAAGGAGATCGAGGAGCTGTCGGGACAGGCGACCGGCGTGCATCTGACCGGCGGCGTGCTTCTGGCGGCGACCGAGGCGCGGCTCGACTGGCTGCGCGGCGTCGTCGCCAAGGGGCGTTACCTCGGCATCGACCTTGAGGAAATATCGGCCAGCGAAGCGGCCGAACTGATGCCGCTGCTCGACCCGAAACAATTCGTCGGCGCCGTTCGCAACAAGGAGGACGGCCATCTCGATCCCTCCGGCGTGACGCATGCCTATGCCAAGGCCGCGCGCAAGCTCGGCGCCGAGGTCGAGCGTTTCACCAAGGTCGAGGACATCGTGCGCCGGCCCGATGGCATGTGGCGCGTCATCACCAACAAGGGCGAAGTGGTGGCCGAGCATGTTGTCAATGCCGGCGGGTTATGGGCGCGCGAGGTCGGCCGCATGGTCGGGCTGGAGCTGCCGGTGCTGGCAATGGAGCACATGTACCTGATCACCGAGGATATGCCCGAGGTGGCGGCGTGGAACGCCAAGACCGGGACGGAAATCATCCATGCCGTCGATTTCGACGGTGAGCTGTACCTGCGCCAGGAGCGCGGCGGCATGCTGATGGGCACGTATGAGAAGGCCAACAAGGTCTGGTCCGAATTCCAGACACCGTGGAATTTCGGCCATGAACTGCTGGAGCCGGATATCGACCGCATCGCGCCGTCGCTCGAAGTCGGCCTCCGGCATTTCCCGGCCTTCGAGAGGACCGGCATCAAGCAGATCATCAACGGCCCCTTCACCTTCGCGCCGGACGGCAATCCGCTGGTCGGGCCGGTGCGTGGCCTTCCGGGCTTCTGGGTCGCCTGCGGGGTCATGGCGGGCTTTTCACAAGGCGGCGGCGTCGGTCTGGCGCTGTCCAACTGGATGATCGAGGGCGATCCCGGCGCCGACATCTGGGCCATGGATGTGGCGCGCTATGGCGACTGGGCGACGATGGCCTACACCAACGCCAAGGTGCGCGAGAATTATTCGCGCCGCTTCTCGATTCGCTTTCCCAATGAGGAGCTGCCCGCCGGGCGGCAGCTGAAGACGACGCCGATCTACGATTTGCTGTCGGCCAAGGGTGCGCAATGGGGTGTGTCCTATGGGCTGGAAGTGCCGCTGTGGTATGCGCCCGAGGGTGTCAGGGACGAGTTCTCGTGGCGGCGGTCCAGCGATTTCACCCATGTCGCCAATGAGGTCGCGACTGTTCGTGAGAGCGTCGGCCTGGCGGAGATTTCGAACTTCGCCAAATACAAGGTGACGGGAGGAGGGGCGGCCGCTTGGCTCGACCGGGTCTTTGCCTGCAAGTTGCCCAAGCCAGGCCGCATGACGCTGGCGCCGATGCTGAAGGATGACGGCAAGCTCATCGGCGATTTCACGCTGGCCAATATCGGTGCCCCCAATTCCAACGGGACCGAGTGGTTCATCGCCGGCTCCGGTATCGCCGAGCAGTATCATATGCGCTGGTTCGAGGCACATTTACCTGCGGATAGCTCAGTGCGCATAGAGGCGCTGGGGCAGAAACTGACCGGTCTGGCGATCGCCGGCCCGAAAGCGCGAGAGGTCTTGGCGAAAGCCAGCCGCGCGGATGTCGCCAACACCGCATTCCCCTTCATGGCGGTCGCGAAAATGGAAATCGGCACGGCGCCGTGCCTGGTCGGCCGCATCAGCTACACCGGCGATCTCGGCTACGAGATCTGGGTGGCGCCGGAATATCAGCGCGCTGCCTTCCAGGCGTTGATGGCGGCAGGCGCGGAATTCGGCCTCGGCCTGTTCGGCTCGCGCGCGCTCAATGCGTTGCGGCTGGAGAAAAACTACGGCTCATGGGCGCGTGAATACCGGCCGATCTACGGGCCGCTGGAGGCCGGACTCGACCGTTTCGTCGCCTATGGCAAGGATGCCGATTTCATCGGCAAGGCCGGCGCTCTTGCCGAGCGCAAGCAGGGCGGCAAGCTCAGGCTGCGCACGTTCATCCTCGATGCCGACGATGCCGATGTCATCGGCGACGAGCCGATCTGGTACGATGGCGCGGTGCGCGGCTGGGTGACGTCGGGCGGCTATGCGCATCACTCGAAAAAATCCGTCGCCATCGGCTATGTGCCGAAGGAGATCGCCGATGAGAGCGACGGCTTCGAGATCGAACTTTTGGGCAAGCGCCACGCGGCGCGCGTTCAGGCAGCGCCGCTCTTTGACGCGAACTTCGAGCGAATGCGCGCCTGAAGCGCTTCGGCTTCGCCGAGGCGCTTCAGATTCCTTTGTGCATGTCGTTATCCCAAAACCGCTGCGCACCTTTGGGCGACATGCATTGCGCGTCAGACGTTGCGGCGGTTGTCGAGCGCGAAGGCGCCGGCGCCGGCAAACACCAGATAGAGGAAGATGAAGCAGAAGGAGATTGCCGCGTCGCCGCTGTTGTTGACCGGGAAGAAGTCGCGCGGGTAGTGCGCCATGAAATAGGCGATGGCCATCTCGCCGGCCAGAAGGAACGCGACCGGGCGGGTCAACAGACCGAGCGCCAGCAGGATGCCACCGGCGAATTCCAGGATGCCTGCCGTCGCCGTCAGGCCGCTAAGAGCGTGAGGCTCGGCGCTGACCGGAAAATTGAACAGTTTCTGCGAGCCATGCTCGAGGAACTGCAGGGCTGTGATGATGCGCAGGACGCCGAGTGCCTGCGGCTGAAATCTGGCGAGACCGTCAAAAGGCTTCATCTAAACTCCATTTTTCCAACCATGTGGCCCGGCCATAAATCATCACCCGGCGCTGGACCATTCACTTCCCATGGCCTGTCATCAACAATCGGTGATTGCAATTATTTCCAGTCTGACTTCGAAATTTGCTCTCGTTATGGTTGCATACATCTCGTTAAGGTTGTATATCTGCGAGTAGACACTCCAAACCAGACGGGTTCCTTCGCCATGAAAAAAGTCGCCATCAGCCTGTTCGCAATCCTCGCAAGCACCAGTTTCGCCGTGGCCGCTGATGCTGGCTGCGATGCCTTCAAATGGCCGGTAACACGCGAGCAGGAACTGTTTCCGGCAGCGCCCGCCGCGCAGTCCGGTGCCTCTCTTGCTTTCGGCGAAGCCGCGGATATGGCGCTGGAGCCGGTCGATGCGGTCAGCTTCATGGTCTCACCGCAACGCGCGCCGGCAGCCGGCACGTTCGGCGCGACGGCAAACGTGGCCGTGCCAACGGAAGGAGAGCTCCAGATCAGCCTGTCCGATGAGGCCTGGGTCGACGTCATTCAGGATGGCCAGGCCGTGAAATCAGCCGGTTTCAGCGGCGTGAAGACCTGCCTCGGCGTCCGCAAGAGCCTGCGCTTCAAGCTGACGCCTGGCGCAGCCACGATCCAGCTCAGCGGCGCCAGGAAAGAGAACCTCAAAGTTGCGGTGCTGGCGCCGGAGTGACCGCGCCCGGACGCGCCTCTCATCGCACCAGCGGCGCGATGAGAGCAGTTCCGTGCAGGCGAGTACCGGAGGGGATCAGCGGCCGGGCGCGATCAGCGCGAAATAAGCGCCTTGCGGATCGGTGAACTGGGCAATCCATTGGCCGGTCGGCACCGGCATCGGACCCATGACAATCTTGCCGCCATTGTCGGTGACGCGTTTGGCGGCTGCGTCGATGGCGTCGACATTGAAGTAGAACAGCCAGACCGGCACCGGCAGCTGTTGCGGCTTGTTCATGATGCCGCCGCCGGATTCAGGGCCGGCCGAGAAGGTCTGATAGATGCCCATCTCGCCGACGTCCATGCTACCGGCATCAGTCCAGCCGAACTGGCTTGAGTAGAAATCGAAGGCCTTCTGGCGGTCGGACGCATAAAGCTCGTGCCAGCCGACATGGCCCGGCGTCGTTGCCGGAAGGACGGGCTGGTCGGGACCATTGGGCTGCAGGAACATGAAGGCGGCGCCTTGCGGGTCGGCGACGACGGAGAAGCGGCCGACGCCGGGAATGTCGTCGGGTTCGCGGTGAACAGCCCCGCCGGCGGCTTTCAGTGCCTCGGTCGAGGCATCGGTATCGCTGGTGTGGATATAGCCGAACCAGGCCGGCTTCAGACCCGTCCTGGCTGCTTCCTCGGGCAGGGTCATCAGCCCGCCGACGCCACGCTCGGCGGAGTTCACCACGATATAGCGCGGCATGCCGGGCGCCTTGTCGAAGGGCTCGGCCCGCCAGCCGACCACGGTGGTGTAGAACGCTTGCGCCGCATCGAGGTCGCTGGTCATCAACTCGTACCAGAAGAAGGGCATTGGGGATTTCGGCATTTTTAGTCTCCTCACCTTCATGCATCGATCGTTGTCCGATCCATCAAAGGACGATCTCGGCAGCGCGAATCCGACAGCGGGCTTGAGAAAATCCAACGGCCGCGTTGATACATCGTTCCGCACTTCGCCGCGGCTCTTTACAGATTTTTGGAAGTAATTGTTGTGCGTTGTACGGATAGCGCGGGCGCGCGCCGTATTAGTGTTACGGGCTCAGAGTTTGGGCTAAGGTGGAATACCGTACTTTGAGCATCCATTGGCAGGTGGTAGGATGATAGACGCTTATTCGAAAGTATTTGAAAATCAGCTGTTCCTAGGATTTTGCATTCGTGCGTCTAGAGGCTTACATAGACGAGTCGGGGGATGATGGAGGGTTTCCGATCCAGATTGTCGGCGGGTATGTTGTTAGACCCGAAGATGCGCGTTTCGTAGAGACGGCATGGGCAGCCGTCTTAAGAAAGTATGGCGATCTTCCCTACTTCCATATGGTGGAATGCGCTCCTGAGCCTCCAAGCGGCGTCTTCAAAGGAATGCCAAAAGAGCGCAGAATACAGCTTCAAACCGAACTGATGGACCTAATTAATCGACACGTCGCCTTTTCGATTATCTGTTCCACCCCATTGGGCAGATATGATGGGTATAACAAAGATGGAAAATATATTGACCCATATACCTATCTTGTAGGGAACGTATCTGATACAATATATGATATTGCAAATATATATTTTAGAGATTGCGAAGTATCTCTTTTTTATGAAAGTGGACACAAGAACGGGAACACTGCTTGCGAGTATTTCAATGATAGGAAGATCCACCGTCCGCGGACTTCATTTTCATTTATGGACAAGCGAGCGTCTGGCATGATCCAGGCAGCTGACATCATCGTCTGGCAATATGCAAAATTCATAAAGGATATGGTTCAATCTGAGAGAGGCCCCAGAAAAGATTTTCGATCGCTCATGACGGTGCCCGCTAGAATCATGCACGTTGTGCCGACTAAGGATCGAAAACTCACTCTGATTCCGCTTACTGACGGCGATGTTGACAACGGGGAGGCGAGACAACTGCTGCGCGATATCTATGGACCAAACGAGCCGCCCGAGGGCGGTTTGTTTCGAAAGGTGTTGGATCACAAGGGAAAGGGTTTCAAGAGATGGGGGAACGGGAAGGGATGGGAGTGGGACTAGACGACAAGATTGATTAGGTCGGGTGAGCGTTTTCGACCAATGTCATCAGTTCGTACCAGAAGAAGGGCATCGGGGATTTTGGCATTTCTCGGTCTCCTCACCTTCATGCATAGATCGTCGTCCGATCCATCAAAGGACGTTTTCAGCGACGCGAATCCGACAGCGAAGCGGAGAAAGTTCAACGGCTGCGTTGACACATCGTTCCGCACTTCGTCCCGCTCGACGCCTTGCACATGCGGCGGTTTTCGACTTTCCTTGGGCAAACGAGGGGTTGTCGTTTCATGCGCCTTATGTCGCTCACGCCTGAGCTTGTTTCACTGTGCCATCGCGAAGAGGTCGATCCTGGACCCGACGGCAGCTGGACGCAGCTGAACGACGAGGATTTCCGTGCTCTTGCCGCGCGGCTCTCCAACGAAGCGGATGCGGGGCCGCTATGGGTGTTCGCCTATGGCTCGTTGATCTGGAAGCCGGCTTTCGAGTCCGTCGAACGGCAGCGCGCCACTGCGTTTGGCTGGCATCGCTCCTTCTGCCTCGACATGGTGCGCTGGCGCGGCAGCGTCGCGCAGCCGGGGCTGATGATGGCGCTCGAACGCGGCGGCCGATGCGACGGCGTCATCTACCGTCTGCCCGACGGCGACAAGCCGCAGCAGATCGAAAGACTGCTGCGGCGCGAGATCGACGATCATGAGAGTGTCAGCTCGGTCCGGTGGGTTCCCGTGCGCACCCAGCAGGGCCGGATACGGGCGCTCGGCTTCTGGGTCGGGGTGACGGGCAGGGGAACCTCGCTCGGGCAGCCGCTGGACACGGTGGCGGGGGTGCTTGCCAGAGCCTGCGGCCATGTCGGCTCGGGCGCGGAATATCTCTACAACACCGTCAGCCACCTCGAGGAATTCGGCATCCGCGACCGCAATCTGTGGCGGCTGCAGCAACTGGTTGCCGACGAGATCAGGTCGATCCATGGCGGCCGCTCAGATGCCAGCCTACAGCTGGCACCTTCGTAGCGAACAGCCACCAATCTTGGCCTGTGCCGGAGCGTATGCGGTTTCAAGGCGTTTCGCTCCCCGGGTGATCAGATCCAAGAAGGAGTGGCTTCACGAGCAATGACCTCAACCGTGGATTCGAGACTGAGCAGCAGAAAATGCGTACAGTCTTCTGTCGGGCCAAGTGTCGATCGCAACCAGTGCGAGTTCTCCACTCGCAGGATCGGCCACCTGTAGGAGGCTTGCCTGCCAGATCCAATCAATGGGATCGAGGTGTCCGCACGGATTTTGGTCAGTCCCAGCATGTCATCATGGGCAGCCAGGGCTACTACCCCTTGAAAATCGATTTTGAGAGTTCGTTCCGATGTCCCGAAGTCGCCTTCGACGGTCAGCTCAAAGTTATTGTCGGATTTTAGACGCCACACCTGACAGGCAGCCAGAGGTAAATCTCCCACGGGCTCCCACCGGTGAGCCGTCTCCCTATCATCGGTCATCGCCTTCTCCGTTGAATGAAAGCCGCGCATCGTGCTCAAGCGCCCTATCATTTCGCGCTGGCCTGGAACAGCTTGCCGCGACTTGGAGCTTGTCGCGCTCCCCTCTTTGAGGACGCAACCGTCACTCATAACATGAGGAACTAAATCATATTATCAGCTAGTCTTTTCAGCGGCTTGGGTCGAAAATTGACCAATTGATAAAAAAATAAAACGTGCTAGCCTTCCCCAAAACGAAAACAGGGGAACTGACGATGCCAGAAGGCCAGTTCAAGGACGGCATTGCCGGCGGCCGGCTTGCCGCCGACCAGTACGCCGAGAATTTTTCCGACCTGCATCCGCCGCTCGATCACCACGAGGCGCTGGTCGAATCCGACCGCTGCTATTTCTGTTACGATGCGCCGTGCATGAATGCGTGCCCGACCTCGATCGACATTCCCCTGTTCATCCGCCAGATATCGACCGGCAACCCGATCGGTTCGGCCAAGACGATTTTCGACCAGAACATACTGGGTGGCATGTGCGCCCGCGTCTGCCCGACCGAGACGCTTTGCGAAGAGGTCTGCGTGCGCGAGGTGGCGGAAGGCAAGCCGGTGCAGATCGGCCGCCTGCAACGCTACGCCACCGATGTCGCCATGGCCGAGCACAAGCAGTTTTATCCGCGCGCTGAATCGACCGGCAAGTCGGTCGCCGTCGTGGGCGCCGGACCGGCCGGTCTTGCCGCGGCCCACCGGCTCGCCCGCCAGGGCCACGAGGTGACCATACTGGAAGCCCGCCCGAAGGCCGGCGGCCTCAACGAATATGGCATCGCCGCCTACAAGAGCATCGACAATTTCGCCCAGGCCGAGGTCGACTATGTCACGGGGATCGGCGGCATCGATATCCAGAACGGCAGGGCGCTCGGCCGCGACTACCAGCTGTCGGATCTGATCCGGAATTACGATGCGGTGTTTCTTGGCATGGGACTTGGCGGCGTCAACGCGCTGCGCGCAGATGGCGAGGAGGCCGATGGCGTCGTGAATGCGGTCGAGTTCATCGCCGAGCTACGCCAGGCCAGCGATCTCGCGAGCCTGCCGGTCGGCCGGCGCGTCGTCGTCATCGGCGGCGGCATGACGGCGATCGACGCCGCGGTGCAGTCGAAGCTGCTCGGCGCCGAGGAGGTGACGATCTGCTACCGGCGCGGCCAGGAACACATGAACGCTTCCGAGTTCGAGCAGGATCTGGCAGCCGCCAACGGCGTCACCATCCGCCACTGGCTGCAGCCGAAGCGGGTCATCGCCGAGGCTGGCAAAGTGTCGGGCATCGAGCTCGAATACACCGCCATGAACGGGGACAGGCTTGCCGGCACGGGCGAGACGCTGACGCTTACCGCCGACCAGGTGTTCAAGGCGATCGGCCAGAGCTTTGTGCCGGCGGCACTTAACGGCAGCGGTGCTGCGATCGAACTCGAAGCCGGCCGCATCAAGGTCGACGCGGAAGGCCGCACCTCGCTCGCCAATGTCTGGGCCGGCGGCGACTGCATTTTCGGCGGCGACGATTTGACGGTCTCGGCCGTCGCGCAAGGCCGCGACGCGGCGGAGAGCATCAACCGGGCACTGGCTGGAGGAAGCTGGAATGCCTAACGTCGTCAAGTTCGTTGGAGCTTTAAGCACGAGCCTGTTGCTGTTTTCTGCCAACGCCTCGGCGGCTCATCGTGTGACCAGATATTTTGATCAACCGGACGTTCGCGCAGGGGAGGCGTTCTCTCCTATGCTTGGGTGCGGGAACGAGGAGCTCATCTCTGGAGGTTACGCGCTTGATATCCCGCCGGCCAACCCTACTGCGTTGGTTGTATCGGCAAGTTATCCGTTTAGCGACCATGTGTGGCAGGTCGTCGTCCGAAACGTTTCGAGTGAGCCTGTAGCAGTTCAGATGACTCTTGTTGTGATCTGTAGCTAGCGGAGAGAGTTATGACCGACATCCGCAACAATTTCGTCGGCATCAAATCGCCCAATCCGTTCTGGTTGGCCTCGGTAAAGCCGACCCGCTTGTTCAACCGGGCACTGCGATGATCGCGCCGATCCTCGCTGCCGTCATCGGCACCGCGGCAATGCCGGCGGCTTCACCGGACTATTGGCTCTATACGCAATGGTGTGACGCGAAGGGTGAAGAGCGGATGTCCGTCGAGGCATCCGGTGTCGGCTTCAGCGAGCACACGATCTGCCAATGGACATCCGGGCCGCCAAGCGGCGATCATGTTGAGACAAAGATTTCATGCGCCAGCGTCTATCTCAACGGGGACGAGACCGTGCGCATGGACGAAAGAATGGTCGGGTTGGAGGCGCGCAAGGGCGATCCGGACCAGATCACGGTAACGGTCGAAGGCGAACCGCCATCGGTTTTTCTTCGATGCGAGGAATGATCGCAGGCAACGCTTTGAGGTGGCGGTAAGCCCGCCACGGCCAGAGGAGAAAGACCCATGGCAGACATTCGAAACAATTTCGTCGGCATCAAATCGCCCAATCCGTTCTGGCTGGCTTCGGCGCCGCCGACCGACAAGGCCTACAACGTCATCCGCGCCTTCAAGGCGGGCTGGGGCGGCGTCGTGTGGAAGACGCTGGGCGAAGAAGGTCCGCCGGTGGTCAACGTCAACGGCCCGCGTTATGGCGCGATCTGGGGGGCGGACCGGCGCCTGCTCGGCCTCAACAATATCGAGCTGATCACCGACCGCGATTTGCAGGTCAATCTGCGCGAGATAAAGCAGGTCAAGAAGGACTGGCCCGACCGCGCCATCGTCGTCTCACTGATGGTGCCATGCGTCGAGGAAAGCTGGAAGGCGATCCTGCCGGTGGTCGAGGAGACCGAAGCCGACGGCATCGAGCTCAATTTCGGCTGCCCGCACGGCATGTCGGAACGCGGCATGGGCGCGGCTGTCGGCCAGGTGCCTGAATACATCGAAATGGTAGTGCGCTGGTGCAAGGCCAACACCCGCATGCCTGTCATCACCAAGCTGACGCCGAATATCACCGATGTGCGCAAGCCGGCGCGCGCCGCACTCTCCGGCGGAACCGACGCGGTGTCGCTGATCAACACCATCAACTCGATCACCGGCGTCGACCTCGACAGTTTCGCGCCGCAGCCGACCATCGACGGCAAGGGCTCGCATGGCGGCTATTGCGGCCCGGCGGTGAAGCCGATCGCCATGAACATGGTGGCCGAGATCGCCCGCGATCCGGAAACGCGCGGCCTGCCGATCTCCGGCATTGGCGGCATCACCACCTGGCGCGATGCGGCTGAATTCATGGCGCTCGGCGCCGGCAATGTGCAGGTGTGCACGGCGGCGATGACTTACGGCTTCAAGATCGTGCAGGAGATGATCGCCGGTCTCGAAAACTGGATGGACGAGAAAGGCCACGCCTCGCTCAACGACATTGTCGGCCGCGCCACGCCCAACGTCACCGACTGGCAGTATCTCAACCTCAATTACATCGCCAAGGCGCATATCGACCAGGACGCCTGCATCAAATGCGGCCGCTGCCACATCGCCTGCGAGGACACTTCGCACCAGGCAATCACCAACATGGTCGACGGCGTCAGGCATTTCGAGGTGATCGAGGCCGAGTGCGTCGGCTGCAATCTGTGCGTCAATGTCTGCCCGGTCGAGAACTGCATCACCATGGAGCCGCTGGCCGCCGGCGTCATGGACCAGCGCACCGGCAAGCCGGTGTCGCCGGTCTATGCCAACTGGACGACGCACCCGAACAACCCGATGGCCAAGGTGGCCGCAGAGTAGGGAACGGGTCGAAGAAAAAAGCGGCGCTTTCGAGCGCCGTTTTTCATTTTACTATTGCAGATAAAATCTATCTAGGATAAAATATATCCATGAATAGGAGCGCAACATCGTGAAACTGGGCGAGGGTGTAGAAGCGGCCATCCATTGCGCGGCCACACTGGCCAGCGTGGAGGGCAACAGCACGATGCCGGGTGCTGCCTTGGCAGAGTCCTTCGGCCTGTCGCCGAGCTATCTGCTGAAACATCTGAACCAGCTGACGGCTGCGCGCATCCTGGAATCGGTGCCGGGACCGGCGGGCGGCTACCGGCTGGCGCGTCCGGCCGAGCGCATCACGCTGCTCGATATCGTGCTTGCGGTCGAGGGTCGCGAGCCGGCCTTCCGCTGCGGCGAGATCCGCCAGCGCGGCCCGGTCAAGATCGATGCTTCGGCCTATGTGAAGCCGTGCGGCATCAATGCCGCGATGCTGAAAGCCGAGCGTGCCTATCGTGCCGCTCTCGCGGAAACCCGGTTGTCCGACATCGTGGCTGACTACAAGGCCGAAGGCGATCCGCGATCGTTTGCCGCCAGCTGTGCCTTTGTGGCGCGCCATCAGCGGCCGCAGAAACCCGCTTCGACCAAACAGATTTAATCCCCCGCCAAACAGATGTGAAAGGAAAGACGATGAAACAGAGACTGCAATTCTTCGCCAAGGCGCCTGAGATCATGAAAGCCGTGTCGGCGCTTAACAAGGCGGTCGACGAATGCGGGCTTGAAGTGAGCCTGCTGCATTTGATCAAGCTCCGCGCCTCGCAGATCAATGGCTGCTCCTACTGCGTCGAGATGCATAGCCGCGAGGCGAGGCGCGATGGCGAAACCGAGACACGGCTCTATCTGGTTTCGGCCTGGAAGGAATCGCCGCTGTTTTCCGAGCGCGAACGCGCGGCGCTTGCTTGGACCGAGGCAACGACCCTGATCGCCAACAATGGCGTTTCCGACGAACTCTATGCCCGCACGCTAGAGCACTTCTCGGAAGAGGAACTGGTCAAGCTGTCGGTCGCGATCGGCATGATCAACACCTGGAACCGGCTCTGCATCCCGTTCCACGCCATTCACCCGATGCCGGCTGCCAAAGCAGCCTGACCGTCCGGTTAGTCATGGAGCGCCGTGGAAAGGGCGGCGCTCCACCTGTTTCATGCTTAAGTACGGGGAAGATTTCATGCCTGTCGATTTGCCTTCGACCCTGTTGTTTCTCGGCCGCCTGTTGCTTGGCGGCGCCTTCGTTGTCGCGGGACTGCGCAATGTTCAAAACGAGGCGTTCCTGACCGGGCTGATGGCCGCGCGCGACGTGCCGCAGGCGAGATTGGCGTTGTGGGCCGGCATCGTCCTGCAGACCATTGCCGGCGCGCTGGTGATGGCCGGCCTGTGGACCGCGATCGCCAGTGCTGTGCTGGTGCTGTTTCTCATTGTCGCGACGCCGATGTTCCACAATTTCTGGGACCATCAGGGCCCGGACCGGGCCTCGCGCATCAACGGCTTCGTCGGCAACGTCGCCCTGGCCGGAGGCTTTCTCACGCTGATCGCACAGTCGCTGTAGGTCACGCCGCGAAGCGCAAACCGCCATCGCAGGTCAGCACCTGGCCGGTCATGAAGCCGTTGGAGACGAGAAAGGCGATTGCGCCGGCGACGTCTTCGGCGCGGCCGATCCTGCCCACCGGGGTTTTGCCGGCATATTCGCTGAACACCGCCTGCCGCTGGTCTTCGGCCAGAAAATCCCACCATGGCGTGTCGATGACGCCGGGCGCCACGACGTTGACGCGCAGAGGCTTCAGTTCGACCGCCAGGATCGGCACCACCGTCAGCAGCATGCCGTTGACGGCGGCAATGCCAGCCACGCCGGGCGCCGACAATTGTGCCGACACCGCCGAGATGAAAGTGACCGATCCCGATCTGTTGAGCGTCGGTAAGGCTGCCTGCAAACAGGACAGCTGCGGCCTGACTTTCTCGTCGACGCCGCCGGCGATGTCTGCGAGGTCGAGGGTTTCGAACCGCCCAAGTCCCTTGCCGCCGCTGGCAGCCAGCACGAGGTGATCGAACGGTCCGAGTTCCCCAAAGAACTGGCGGACTTCGTCCGGCTTCGAAGCATCGAAGCCAGCTTTTTCGGCGGCGCCGCCGAGGCTCTTCCAGGCGCTGGTGAGCTTGTCCTGGTTTCGTCCGGTGATGGTCACCTTCATGCCTGGGCCCAGCAGTTTTCGCGCCGTTGCCAGGCCGATGCCGGATGAGCCGCCGACGACGACCGTGTGTTCGATCTTGCCGGTCATGAATGCTGTTCCTTCGATTGTGGGGAAGCCTGGCCGACGAAGTCGAGGCTCAGGGTTCGCAATTGCTGTCTGGCCTTGGCGTCATAGGCTTGTGCTTCGGCGCGGGATTCCTTTTGGCCATCGAAATAGAGGCCACTGCGGCCCTCCAGGGCGGGCGATGTCGCGAGGTTGAGAATGGCGTCGGCGCCGGTCTCGACCGAGCTCCATGGCGTCACGCCGGCTTGGCGGACCATGGTGGTGTTCATGTAGCTCGCTGGATGCAGAGCGTTGACGGTGACGCCGCTGCCTTTCAACTCTCCGGCCAGGTCGATGGTGAACAGGATCTGCGCCAGCTTGCTCTGGCAATAGGCGCGCACGCCGTCATAGGAACGTGTCAGCATGACATCGCCGAAATCGATCGCCTGCTGGCCGGCCGAAGCGACGTTGATGATGCGCGCCGGCGAACTCGCCTTGAGCAGCGGCAGCAGTTCCGAGGTCAGCAGGAAACCGGCGAGATAGTTGACCGCAAAGCGCAGTTCGAAGCCGTCGGCGCTGAGCTGTCGCTTGGCGCCGGCCGTGCCGATGCCGGCATTGTTGATGAGGATGTCGAGCCGGTCGGTTTTTGCGCGTACGGCCTCGGCAAGGCGGCGGACCTCGGCTAGCGAGGCGAGGTTGGCGGCGAGGAACTCGGCCTTGCCGCCGGCGGATTCGATTTCTGCGACGGTTGCCTTGCCGCGAGCCGCGTCACGGCCATGCACCAGCACGCGCGCGCCGCCGGCGCCCAGCCTTTGCGCGACGACACGGCCGACGCCGTCGGTCGAACCGGTGATGAGGATTGTCTTGTCTTTCAGATCCATATTCAGAGCCTCCATCTCTCTGGATGGAAGATGGGGCGCCTGACCCAGCCCAAACAGTTCAAACTTTATCCTGGTATCAATACTGCTATAATAGCTCTCATGGATGCCCCCACGCACTCCGCTGAAGACAGCCGCCGGCGCGAGCTTGGCGCCTTCCTGCGCTCGCGCCGCGAAAGATTGACGCCGTCCGCCACCGGCATCGCGACCGGCCTGCGGAGACGCACGCCAGGCTTGCGTCGCGAGGAAGTGGCGATGATCGCCGGCGTCGGCACCACCTGGTACACATGGCTAGAGCAGGGGCGCGAGGTCAGACCCTCGGTGGAGGTGCTAGCGGCGCTCAGCGAAGCGCTGCGCCTCGACGCCGTTGAAAGGCGGCATCTGTTCATCCTGGCAGGCCGCCAGCAACCGGAGAACCGCGTGGCTGCGCCGGAAAAGGTCGATGGCCCGCTAATGCATATGCTGGAGAGCCTGGTGCTGCAGCCGGCCTATGTCGTCGGGCGGCGCTGGGATGTGCTGGCCTGGAATCCGGCTGCGGTAGCGGTGTTCGGTGATTATGGCCTGCTAGAGGGCGACGCCCGCAACATCGTCCACATGGTGTTCACCAATCCGCATCACCGGCGCCTGCTGGTTGACTGGGAGCAATTGGCGCGCACCGTGCTGGCCTCGTTCCGGGCGGAAAGCGCCCGCTATGTGGGCGATGCGGATTTCGAGCGGCTGATCGTGCTTATGACGCGCTCAAGTCCGGAGTTTCGCGACTGGTGGCCGCAACGCGACGTGGCACGCCGATTGTCGGGGGTGAAACATGTCCGACATCCGAGCGCCGGCGCCATGACGTTCGAGCATATGAGCCTGTCGATCGACGACGGCTCGGACATGAAGCTGATCGTCTACACGCCGCTGGCCGAACAGAATTCGATCGAGAAGCTGCAGAATTTGCTTGAGGCGATGCCGGCGGAGCGCCGCAGCGCCTGACGCCCAAGGTCAGCCCTTCGGCTTCAGCCCATCAATGAACAACTGCTCCAGAAACCGCGCCGCATCCTCGAAGCGGCCGTCGCCGCCGCGATCGGGCCCAAGCACCGCGCGGACCTGGACATCGAAATCGGCATAGTGCTGCGTCGTCGCCCAGATCGAAAAGATCAGGTGCCAGGGATCGGTGCGGGCGATTTTTCCTGCGCGCATCCAGCCCTTGATGACGTTGGCCTTCTCGTCGACCAGCGTTTTCAGCTCACCCGCCAGCAGCGGCATGATGCGCGGCGCGCCTTGCAGGATCTCGTTGGCGAACAGCCGGCTTTCCCTGGGAAAATCACGCGCCATTTCGAGCTTGCGCCGGATGTAGCTCCTGAGCTCGGTCAGGGGGTCGCCGATGTCGTCGAGTTCACGTAGCGGCGCCAGCCACGTCGCCAGCAGCCGCTCCATCAGCGTTTCGTGGATGTCTTCCTTGCGGCGGAAATAGTAGAGCAGGTTCGGCTTCGACATCCCGGCGGCCTCGGCGATCTGGTCGATGGTCGAACCGCGAAAGCCGTTGGCGGAGAAGACTTCGAGGGCTGCCTCCAGGATCAGTTCGCGCTTTTCCTGCTGGATGCGGGTGCGGCGAGGGGCTGAGCCTTCCATGGCGCCGCTCACCCCTGCAAGCCTTGGCCGCAGGGTTCATCTGGACCAATTCTCTGGACCAGTTTTTCTCTTACCCGTGGAGCGCACTTCGCAGGCCGCATTTCCGCTAGTAATCCCTTGACCGCCGACAGGGCGGTGCTAACGTTTGTCCAATCGGTCAAAAATTTGCGTAGCATGAAAACGCAGCAAAGACCAAGCTTTGGAAAGACCAAGCGTTAGCCGCACCGAAACAGGTTACAAGGGGAAGTCTTGGTCATGTCCAACCGGCTGAAAGTCACGCCGAACGATCTCAGCGCATTCTGGATGCCGTTCACGGCAAACCGGCAGTTCAAACAGGCGCCGCGCATGTTCGTGTCCGCCAAGGACATGCACTACACCACCAGCGACGGCCGCAAGGTGCTCGACGGCACCGCCGGCCTCTGGTGCGTCAATGCCGGCCATTGCCGTCCCAAGATCACCGAGGCGATCCAGCACCAGGCGGCCGAACTCGACTATGCGCCGGCCTTCCAGATGGGCCACCCCATCGTGTTCGAGCTGGCCAACCGCCTGGTCGATCTCGCGCCCAAGGGCATGGACCATGTCTTCTTTACCAATTCCGGTTCGGAATCGGTCGAAACGGCGCTGAAGATGGCGATCGCCTATCACCGTGTGAAGGGCGAGGGCGCGCGCACCCGCCTGATCGGCCGCGAACGCGGCTATCACGGCGTCAATTTCGGCGGTATCTCGGTCGGCGGCATCGTCACCAACCGCAAGATGTTCGGCACGCTGCTCGGCGGCGTCGACCACATGCCGCACACGCATCTGCCGGAAAAGAACGCCTTCTCCAAGGGCGTGCCGGAATATGGCGCGGAACTCGCCAACGAGCTGGAGCGCATCGTTGCCCTGCATGACGCCTCGACCATCGCCGCCGTCATCGTCGAACCGGTCGCCGGCTCCACCGGCGTCATCCTGCCGCCGAAGGGCTATCTGCAGAAACTGCGCGAAATCTGCACCAAGCACGGCATCCTCTTGATCTTCGACGAGGTCATCACCGGTTTCGGCCGTCTCGGCGCGCCGTTCGCAGCGGATTATTTCGGCGTCACGCCCGACATCATGACCACCGCCAAGGGCGTCTCCAACGGCGTCATCCCGATGGGCGCGGTGTTCGTGAAGAAGGAAATCCACGACGCCTTCATGACCGGCCCCGAGCACATGATCGAGTTCTTCCACGGCTACACCTATTCGGGCAATCCGATTGCGTGCGCCGCGGCACTCGGCACGCTCGACACCTACAAGGAAGAGGGCCTGCTGACCCGCGGCGAGGAACTGGCGCCCTACTGGGAAGATGCGCTGCATTCGCTGAAGGACGAGCCGCATGTCATCGACATCAGGAATATCGGCCTGATCGGCGCGATCGAACTGGCGCCGATCGCCGGCAGCCCGACCAAGCGGGCCTTCTCGGCCTTCGTCAAGGCGTTCGAGCGCGGCGCGCTGATCCGCACCACCGGCGACATCATCGCGCTGTCGCCGCCACTGATCATCAGCAAGGGCCAGATCAACGAATTGATCGACCATGTCAGAGAAGTGCTGAGGGCGATCGATTGACAAACCGGGCGCGGATAGCCCTCCCCCTCGAGGGGAGGGTGGCCGCGAAGCGGTCGGGTGGGGTCGGTGCGACCGGACGCCGACCTGCTCTTTTGTTCCAAGGCCGCTCCTGATGCCCCGTACCCGCGTGAGCTTCGAAATGCGCCAGAAGGCGCGAGCGCTTCGAGTTCACGCGACCAAGGGAGAATCGCTGCTGTGGTATGAACTGCGGGACCTGAAATCAGCCGGCATCAAGTTTCGCCGTCAGTGCCCGATTGGGCCGTACATCGTGGATTTTGCCTGCTTGGCGGTGAAGCTGATCGTTGAGGTCGATGGCGACATGCACGAACACGACAGGGGTAGGCGGCACGATGCCGTTCGCGATGCTTATCTGCGATCGCTCGGATTTGAAGTCTTCCGTGTTGACGAGCCCGATGTCATAAACAGCGCTTGGCACGTCGCGCAGGTGGTCAAAGAGAAGGTCGCGCGCGTCGCGGGCGACCCCACCCGACCGCTTCGCGGCCACCCTCCCCTCGAGGGGGAGGGGGACGCCGCCGCCCCGCAACCGATGAGGTTTTAGAGCATGGCCGCCCCAGGCGAGAATCTGCGAATCAATTCAGACCGTTTGTGGGATTCCATCATGGAGATGGCGAAGATCGGCCCCGGTATTGCCGGCGGCAACAATCGCCAGACCGTGACCGACGAGGACGGCGAGGGACGGCATCTGTTCAAGCGCTGGTGCGAGGCGGCCGGGCTCGAAATGGGGCTCGACGAAATGGGCACCATGTTTGCCCGCCGGGAAGGCGCTGATCCCAGCCTGCCGCCGGTTTATGTCGGCAGCCACCTCGACACGCAGCCGACCGGCGGCAAATATGACGGCGTGCTCGGCGTGCTCGGCGGGCTGGAGATCATCCGCTCGCTTAACGATCTCGGCATCCAGACCAGGCATCCGATCGTCGTTACCAACTGGACCAATGAGGAAGGCTCGCGCTTTGCCCCGGCGATGATGGCGTCCGGCGTGTTCGCCGGTGTGCTCGATCAGGCGGACGTGTATCAGCACACTGATAAACAGGGCAGGAAATTTGGCGAGGAGCTGGAGCGCATCGGCTGGAAAGGCACCGAGAAGGTCGGCGGTCGCAAGATCCACGCCTTCTTCGAACTGCATATTGAGCAGGGGCCGATCCTCGAGGACGAAGGCATCGACATTGGCGTCGTCACCCACGGCCAGGGCCTGAAATGGCTGCAGGTAACGCTGACCGGCAAGGAGGCGCATACCGGCTCGACCCCGATGCCCAAGCGCCGTAATGCCGGTCTAGGCATGGCGCGCGTGGTCGAACTGGTGCACGAGATCGCCATGGACTACCAGCCCGACGCCGTCGGCGCGGTCGGCCACATGGAGGTGTTTCCGAACTCGCGCAACATCATCGCCGGGCGCACCGTCTTCACCATCGACATCCGTTCGCCCGAGAAGGAAGTGCTGGACGCGATGGATGGGCGCATACGCGAAGGCATCGACACGATCTGTGAGGCGCTCGACATCCAGTACAAGGTCGAGCAGGTCGGCGCTTTCGATCCGGTCACCTTCGATGCCGGCTGCGTCAAGGCGATCCGCGACGCCGCCGATCGGCTCGGCTATTCCCACCGCAACATCGTCTCCGGCGCCGGCCACGACGCCTGCTGGATCAACCGAGTTGCGCCGACCGCCATGGTGATGTGCCCCTGCGTTGACGGGTTGTCACACAACGAGGCTGAGGAAATCACCAAGGAATGGGCCGGCGCCGGCGCCAACGTGCTGTTCCATGCGGTGGTAGAGACAGCGGGGATCGTGGCGTGAACTAAGATCTGTATTCAAAACGACGCTCACAAGAAGCGCGAAGAGAACAAGGGAACACGACAATGACCAAAGTTATCCGAAACGGCACCATCGTCACCGCCGACCGAACCTGGAAGGCGGATGTGCTGATGCAGCACGGCAAGATCGTCGCCATCGGCTCGAACCTGCATGGCGACCATGAGTTCGACGCCAGCGGCTGTTACGTCATGCCGGGCGGCATCGATCCGCACACCCATCTCGAAATGCCGTTCATGGGCACCTATTCGGCCGACGATTTCGAGTCCGGGACGCGTGCGGCCCTTTCCGGTGGCACCACGATGGTGGTCGATTTCTGCCTGCCGGCGCCGCAGCAATCGCTGCTGGAAGCGTTGCAGATGTGGGACAACAAGACCTCGAAGGCTGCCTGCGACTACTCCTTCCACATGGCGATCACCTGGTGGGGCAAGCAGGTGTTCGACGAGATGGCCACCGTCGTCGACAGAGGCATTACCTCGTTCAAGCATTTCATGGCCTACAAGGGCGCGCTGATGGTGGACGACGACGAGATGTACGCGTCGTTCCAGCGCTGCGCCGATCTCGGCGCGCTGCCGCTTGTTCATGCCGAGAATGGCGACGTGGTTGCGGCGCTGTCGCAAAAGCTGCTCGCCGCCGGCAATAATGGCCCCGAGGGACACGCCTATTCGCGGCCGCCGGAAGTGGAGGGCGAGGCGACCAACCGCGCCATCATGATCGCCGACATGGCCGGCGTGCCGCTCTATGTCGTGCATGTGTCCTGCGAGCAGAGCCACGAAGCCATCCGCCGCGCCCGCCAGAAGGGCATTCGGGTTTTCGGCGAGCCGCTGATCCAGCATCTGACGCTGGATGAAAGCGAGTATTTCGACAAGGATTGGGACCATGCGGCGCGCCGCGTCATGAGTCCGCCCTTCCGCAACAAGCTGCACCAGGATTCGCTGTGGGCCGGCCTGCAGGCGGGATCGCTGCAGGTGGTGGCGACCGACCACTGCGCCTTCACCACCAAGCAGAAGCGCAACGGCCTCGGCGATTTCACCAAGATCCCGAACGGCACTGGCGGGCTTGAAGACCGCTTGCCCGTGCTGTGGACGACGGGCGTCAACACCGGGCGGCTGACGATGAACGAGTTCGTCGCGGTGACTTCGACCAACATCGCCAAGATCCTCAACATGTATCCTAGGAAGGGCGCCATCGTCGAAGGCGCGGACGCCGACATCGTGGTGTGGGACCCCAGCGCCAAGAAGACCATCACCTCGAAGAAGCAGCAATCGGTGATCGACTACAACGTCTTCGAAGGTTTTGAGGTGACCGGCCTGCCGCGCTTCGTCTTTTCGCGCGGCGAATTGTCGGTCGAGGAAGCGGAGGTCAAGGCCAAGCCCGGCCATGGCGAATTCGTCGCCCGCGAGCCGAACGCGGCGGTCAACCGGGCTCTGTCGACCTGGAAGGACATTACCGCGCCGCGCAAGGTGGAACGCACCGGCATTCCGGCGACAGGCGTTTGACGTTGCGGAGCCCGGGGGCGCTCATTTCACTGGTCGTGGCGATGGTGGTCGCTGGTCCGGCAACAGGGGCCGAGAGGCTGGCCGGCTCCTGGGGCAACGATGCCGGCTGTGTCTTTGCAAAGGCCGGTTTTCAGGGCCGGGACGATTATATCGTGCTGACCGCCGAAGGCATCGAGACCTATGGCAGCGGCTGCCGGTTCGCGCAGCAATTGACGTGGGCGCCGGGCACGCAATCGCTTGATGCGACCTGTTCCGCCGAAGGCGAGGCGGGGACGACGGCTGAAACCGTTGTGGTCACCAACAAGGGCGAGGGTGGGTTCTTCGTGACCATTCCCGGTCTTGAAGAAATGGGGCCGTTGCAACCGTGTTCGTGACGTTGGAGCTGGGGGAATGAGCGCGCGCGGTTTGGGGCCGTCTGTTGCGATGATAGTCGTTCTGGCTGCGGGTCAGGCCCTTGCGGCAGGCATCGACCTGACGAAACCCTATGGGGACAAATATGGCTGCATCAACCGCAATGGCCAGGAAGTCGCCGCCGATCGGATGCTGCTTTTGACCGACGAGGCATTGGTCACCGCCGCCAGCGCCTGCACCTTCACGGACAAGCAGGCGCAGGCTGATGGGTCGCTGGTGGTGACGGCAACATGCGAGGCGGAAGGCGAAGAAGGACAGGAGCCGACCAAATTCACCATCAAGCGCAGCGCCAAGAACGCCAAGAAGCTGACGGTGGCCGACGACGACGGCAATGTCATGGGCGAAGTGGCGCGGTGCAAATGACGGCAGTCCCGTCAGCGTCAGGCCACCAGCGCATCCAGTTCCGGCAACAGGACGACGCTTTCCTGTTCATTGGGATCGGTGCGGGCGATGACGGCCGAGGACGGGGCGTTGCTCAGATTGGCCGGCAGATGCGGTACGCCGGCCGGGATGTAGAAGAGGTCGCCGGCCTTGACGACGATGTGGTTCTCGAGCCTGTCGCCATACCATGTGTGGACCTCGCCCGAGAGCACATAGATCGCCGTCTCATGGCTTTCATGCAGATGCGCCTTGGCGCGGGCGCCAGGCGGCAGGGTGAGCAGATGCATGCAGATGCCGGACGAGCCGACCGTCTCGGCTGCAATGCCGGCAAAATAGGTCAATCCCTGCTTGCCTTCATAAGTGCTTTCAGGACGGATAAGGTGACAAGTGGGTTTGGGCGACATCGGCAAGGCTCCGGGCGTCGATTGGGTGGGATTGGACGAGTGGAAAGCAACATCAACGCGAATGCAACGGCATTTCATCCTGGGCGGCTGCGAGAAGCAGGCAGCAAGCGATGACGGGACGATCGCCAGCCGTCGTCTCGGCAAGCAAACTTGGCCTTACCTTTCAGACCAATGACGGTCCGGTAGAGGCGCTCTCCAAAGTCGACCTGACAATCGGCAAGGGCGAGTTCGTCTCCTTCATCGGCCCATCTGGCTGCGGCAAGACCACCTTGCTGCGCGTCATCGCCGATCTGGAAAAACCGACATCGGGCACGATCTCGGTCAACGGCATGACGCCGGAACAGGCGCGCGAGAAACGCGCTTATGGCTACGTCTTCCAGGCGGCAGCCCTTTTCCCGTGGCGCACGATCGAGCGTAACGTGGCGCTGCCGCTGGAGATCATCGGCCTTTCGAGAGCGGAGCAGGCCGAGCGCATCAAGCGCACGATGGAGCTCGTCAACCTCTCCGGCTTCGAGAAGAAATACCCTTGGCAGCTTTCCGGCGGCATGCAGCAGCGCGCTTCGATCGCCCGCGCGCTCGCCTTCGACGCCGA
Source organism: Mesorhizobium sp. C372A (assembly GCF_030323245.1). Lineage (NCBI taxonomy): Bacteria > Pseudomonadati > Pseudomonadota > Alphaproteobacteria > Hyphomicrobiales > Phyllobacteriaceae > Mesorhizobium > Mesorhizobium sp. C372A. The sequence goes on from NZ_CP100475.1 coordinate 3,616,150, forward strand.
CCTGTTGCTGATGGACGAGCCCTTCGGCGCGCTGGACGAGATCGTGCGCGACCATCTCAATGAACAGCTTCTGGAATTGTGGGCGCGCACCAACAAGACGATCTGCTTCGTCACCCATTCCATCCCCGAGGCGGTGTATCTGTCGACGCGCATCGTCGTCATGTCGCCGCGCCCAGGTCGGGTTACCGACATCATCGAATCGACGCTGCCAAAGGAGCGGCCACTGGATATCCGCGAGACGCCGGAATTTTTGGCGATCGCGGCCAGGGTACGCGATGGCTTGCGGGCAGGGCACAGCTATGATGATTGAGGGGGTAGCGAATGAGTGCGGACGTCGCCGCCACGCCTTCGTCATCCTAGGGCGAAGCAAGGAGCGAAGCGACGCGGCGCAGACCCTAGGATCCATGCCGTTACCTATACGGTTCGCAACGGTGCAAAACGGTGCACACGCCGCTGCGCCCGCGAAGGCGAACATTCTCAACCGCTTATACCCCTCGGCCAACGTCACGGAATGGATCCTAGGGTCTGCACGACGCTTCGCGTCGCTCCGCCCTAGGATGACGAACGCGGAGGTGGTCGGCCTCCGCTTCGCTCCGGCCACCCTCTCCCCGTTGGGGAGAGGAGGGCGCCCCGCTGGCGAGGCGCGATAGATGGACACCTTCCGCGAAAAACTCATCCCCGTGACCTCCATCCTCCTGGGCGTGGTGGTGCTCTGGTATGTCTTCGCCGTCATCCTAAACGCGCCCTTCCAGCGCGACCTCGACCGGCGCGCCGGGGAAACCCACGACACCGTCGAATTCATCGGCAAGACGCTGTCGCAGCCCAAGCCGACGCTGCCGGCGCCGCATCAGGTGGCGGTGAACTTCTTCGAGAACACCTTCCTGCGGCCCATCACATCGAGCCGAAGCCTCGTCTACAATGCTTGGGTGACCCTGTCGTCGACGTTGCTCGGCTTTGCCTTCGGCACGGCGCTCGGCATCGTCATCGCGGTTGGCATCGTGCATGTGGCGACGCTCGACCGCAGCCTGATGCCGTGGATCATCGCCTCCCAGACGATTCCCATTCTGGCGGTGGCGCCGATGATCATCGTCGTGCTGGGGGCGATCGGCATCAGCGGTCTGATCCCAAAGGCGATGATCTCGACCTACCTGTCGTTCTTCCCGGTGACGGTGGGCATGGTGAAGGGCCTGCGCTCGCCCGAACTCATGCATCTCGACCTGATGCACACCTACAATGCCAGTGTCTCGCAGACCTTCTGGAAGCTGCGGGTGCCGGCCTCGGTGCCGTTCCTGTTCACCTCGATGAAGGTGGCGGTGGCGGCGAGCCTGGTCGGCGCCATTGTCGGCGAACTGCCGACCGGTGCTGTCGCCGGCATCGGCGCCAAGCTTTTGGCAGGCGCCTATTACAGCCAGTCCATCGACATCTGGTCCGCCCTTGTGGCGGGCTCGGTGGTGGCGGCCCTTCTGGTCATGGTGGTCGGCATAGCCGGGCGCCTCGTTGACCGCGCGATGGGCGGGAGGCCGGCATGAACTGGCTGAAGCCCTCCTGGCAAGCGGTGCTGGCCATTACGCTGTGTCTTGTAGCCCTGTCGCTCGGCGCGATGTCGAAGCCGGAAGCGGCCACCCTTGCAGACCCGACGGCAAGTTTCGACTACCCCTATTTCGGTATAAAGACCCCGATGATCGGCCTGGCCGTGCTGGCGGGGCTGATCTCGATGCTCAGGATTTCGGCGGTGGCCGAGGCTGCGGTGCTGTTTATCGGCGCTCACCTTGTCGCCTGGATGCTGATCTCGGGCATTACAGGGTTCGAAGGCATGGCATTGGCGCCGTATTTCCTGCTGCTCGCCGCTGCCTGGCTGCTGGCATGGCGCTGCGTCGCCGTGCTGTCGGGGCTTCGCCCGATGGCAAAAGGGGCGCGGATGGCGCTGCGCCTCATCATACCGGCGATCTTCGGCGCCTGGATCCTGATCATATGGGAAGCGATGACGCGTGGCGCCGGCATTCCCTTCATCCTTTTGCCGCCGCCGAGCGCCATCGGTGTGCGCATCGCCAGTTCCCTGCCGGTGCTCGGCGCCGATATCAGGCAGACCATCTTCAAGGCGGTGATCTTCGGTTATGTCATCGGCAGCGGCGCCGGCTTCCTGGTGGCGATTGCGGCCGACCGCGTGCCGTTCCTGCGCCGCGGTCTGCTGCCGATCGGCAATATGGTCTCGGCGCTGCCGATCATCGGTGTGGCGCCAATCATGGTGATGTGGTTCGGCTTCGACTGGCCGTCCAAGGCCGCGGTCGTCATCATCATGACCTTCTTCCCAATGCTGGTGAACACGGTTGCCGGTCTTGCCGCCTCCGGCCATATGGAGCGCGACCTGATGCGCACCTATGCGTCGGGCTACTGGCCAACACTCTTGAAGCTCCGGCTGCCGGCGGCAGCGCCCTTCATCTTCAACGCGCTGAAGATCAACTCGACGCTGGCGCTGATCGGCGCCATCGTCGCCGAGTTCTTCGGCACGCCTGTGGTCGGCATGGGCTTTCGCATCTCGACCGAGGTCGGGCGGATGAACATCGACATGGTCTGGGCCGAAATCGCAGTTGCAGCACTGGCGGGTTCGGTCTTTTATGGCGTGGTCGCTCTCGTCGAGAGAGCCGTCACGTTTTGGCATCCCTCTGTCCGTGGTGGATAGGGCGGTGGGTTCGGGTGTTAACTTCAGAGGGTAAAAACATGAAAAGACTGATCATTCCGATGCTGGCCGGCGCGATGTCGCTGGCCGCGTTCCAGGCAATGGCCGCCGACAAGGTGACCTTGCAGCTGAAATGGGTCACGCAGGCGCAGTTTGCCGGCTACTATGTCGCCAAGGCCAAGGGTTTTTATGAAGCAGAAGGCCTCGACGTCGACATCAAGCCGGGCGGTCCCGATATCGCACCCGAGCAGGTGATCGCCGGCGGTGGCGCCGACGTCATCGTCGACTGGATGGGCGGGGCGCTCGCCGCGCGCGAAAAGGGCGTGCCGCTGGTCAACATCGCCCAGCCGTTCAAGAAGGCCGGTATGGAGCTGGTCTGCCCGAAGGACGGCCCGATCAAGACCGAAGCCGATTTCAAGGGTCACACGCTGGGCGTCTGGTTCTTCGGTAACGAATATCCATTCTACGCCTGGATGAACAAGCTCGGCCTGAAGACCGAAGGCGGCCCGGACGGCGTCACGGTTTTGAAGCAGAGCTTCGACGTGCAGCCGCTGATCCAGAAGCAGGCGGATTGCATTTCGGTCATGACCTACAACGAGTACTGGCAGCTGATCGATGCCGGCTACAAGCCGGACCAGCTCACCGTGTTCAACTACTCGGCGATGGGCAACGACCTGCTTGAGGACGGGCTCTATGCCTCGGAAGACAAGCTCAAGGATCCGGCTTTCGAAGACAAGATGGTGCGTTTCGTGCGCGCCTCGATGAAGGGCTGGAAATATGCCATCGACAACAATGACGAGGCCGCGGGCATTGTCATGGACGGCGGTGGCCAGGACGAAAACCACCAGAAGCGGATGATGAGCGAAGTCGCCAAGCTGATCGACAATGCCGACGGCAAGCTCGACCCGGCGACCTACGAGCGCACCGCCAAGGCGCTGCTCGACCAGAAGATCATCACCAAGGCGCCGACCGGCGCCTACACCACAGCCATCACCGACAAGGCGATCAAATAAGCCTGGCCAGGCAATTTCGACCTCGAGAGCGGCGCCTTTGACCAAATGTCAGAGGCGCCGTTCCTTTATGGTGTTCATGACGAAGCTGGTCTCGATCGACGCGACGCATTTCAGCCGCGCGATCTTTTCCTTGATGAAGCGCTCGTACTGTTCGAGGCTGCCGGTCACCACTTTCAACACATAATCGCGTGACCCGGTGACGAGGTGGCATTCCAGTACCTCTTCCCAACCGCGGATGGCGTCTTCGAACATGACGATCTCGTCCTCGTTCTGGCGGCTGAGCCGGACGGTGGCGATGGCGACCATGTTCCAGCCGAAGGCGGCCGGGTCGACCAGCGTGGTATAGCCCCGGATAATGCCGGCCTCCTCCAGCCGGCGTACCCTCCTCAAACATGGCGACGGCGACAGGCCGATGCGCTCCGCAAGCTCATTGTTGGTGATGCGGGCGTCGGCCTGCAGCTCGCGCAGGATCTTGCGGTCGAAATCGTCGGCTATCTTCTGTTGCACTTTTGCTCTCGCTCGGCAATTTGTTGCCGGGATGCAGCCATGCGAGGCCGAAAATAGCAAGGACTGGTGGACCGGGATCGCATAAATTGCTGGACGAGACTCCTCCAGAACGCAGGAAAAGCCATGACCGCGCCGCGCCCGTCGAAAACCCACATCGGCAACCACAAGCTCCATCCGGAAACGTTGATGTTGAGCTATGGCTTCGATCCGCAACTGTCGGAAGGCGCCGTCAAGCCGCCGGTGTTCCTGACCTCGACCTTCGTGTTCAAATCGGCGGAGGAGGGACGCGACTTCTTCGACTACACATCCGGCCGCAAGGAGCCGCCGAGCGGCACGGCGTCCGGCCTGGTCTATTCGCGCTTCAATCATCCCAACTCGGAGATCGTCGAGGACCGGCTGGCGGTCTATGAGGGAACGGACGCCTGCATCCTGTTCTCGTCGGGCATGTCGGCGATCGCCACGACGCTGCTCGCCTATGCCCGGCCGGGCGATGTCATCCTGCATTCGCAGCCGCTTTACGGCGGCACCGAGACGCTTTTGACGCGCACGCTGTCCGGCTTCGGCATCGGCGCTGTCGGCTTCGCCGACGGCGTCGACGACAAGGCGGTGCGGGCCGCTGCTGATGCAGCGGTGGCGAAGGGGCGTGTCTCGGTCATTCTCATCGAAACGCCGTCGAATCCGACCAACAGCCTGGTCGACATCGCACTGATCCGGAAGTTTGCCGACGAGATCGGCGCAAGCCAAGGATCAACGCCGATCATCGTCTGCGACAACACGCTGCTCGGCCCGGTGTTCCAGCGACCGATCGAACATGGCGCGGATGTCTCCGTCTATTCGCTGACCAAATATGTCGGCGGCCATTCCGACCTGATCGCCGGTGCGGCGATGGGCAGCAAGGCGGTGACCAAGCCGATCAAGGCGCTGCGCGGCGCCATCGGCACGCAACTCGACCCGCATTCCTGCTGGATGCTCGGCCGCTCGCTGGAGACGCTGTCCATCCGCATGGAGCGCGCCAACGACAATGCGCGGCTCGTGGCCGAATTCCTGCGCGATCACGCCAAGGTCGAGAAGGTGCATTACCTGCCGTTCCTGGGCGAGGATACGGCAGCGGGACGGGCCTACAAGGCGCAATGCAGCGGCGCCGGGTCGACATTTTCTTTCGATATCAAAGGCGGAGAGAAGGCGGCCTTCGCATTTCTCAACGGGCTGCAAATATTCAAGCTGGCGGTGAGCCTCGGCGGCACGGAGTCACTCGCCAGCCACCCGGCGGCGATGACGCACTCCGGCATTCCCTTCGACGTGCGCCAGCGCATTGGCGTGCTGGAGACCACGGTCAGGCTGTCGATCGGCGTCGAGCATCCGGACGATCTTATCGCCGACCTGACGCAGGCGCTGGCAGCGGTCTGATAGCTCGCTTGTAGATATCAGGAAAGGGGCGATCGTCTTGGCAGCGTCGGCGGGACAGCACCCCCCTCTGTCCTGCCGGACATCTCCCCCTCAAGGGGGGAGATCAGCAGCTCTGACCATAGCGCCCTGTCTGCAACGCTGCAGATTGGCGAAGGGCGACATGACATCCAATCTCCCCCTTGAGGGGGAGATGTCCGGCAGGACAGAGGGGGGTGTGACGGAACTCGGCTTTCCCTGCTAACTTCTCAGCTCTTGTCGCGGATCTGCGTCATCGTCCGCGTCGGCGTGATCGCCTCGGGGTCGAGCCTGATTTCGACGATCGCCGGCTTGCCGCTGGCGCGGGCACGCTCGAAGGCAGGGGCAAAATCTGCCGTGTTCTCGACCGTCTCGCCGTGGCCGCCATAGGCGCGGGCAAGAGCGGCAAAGTCAGGGTTCTTCAGATCGGTGGCGACGACACGGCCGGGATAGTCGCGCTCCTGGTGCATGCGGATGGTGCCGTAGATGCCGTTGTTCACGACGATAACGATGATCGGCAGGTCGTATTGCACGGCGGTAGCGAATTCCTGTCCGTTCATCAGGAAGCAGCCGTCGCCGGCAAAGGCGATCACGGTGCGGTCGGGATGGAGCGCCTTGGCGGCAACCGCGGCCGGCGTGCCATAACCCATCGAACCGGAGGTCGGCGCGCCCTGCGTGGCGAAGCGGCGAAAGCGGTGGAAGCGGTGCAGCCAGGTGGCGTAATTGCCGGCGCCGTTGGTGAAAATGGCGTCGTCGGGCAGAACCTTTTCCAGGTAATTCATGATCGGTCCCATCTGGACCGTGCCGGGGCCGGTCTCAGGAGGCGTCGACCAGTCGAGGTAGGCAGCGTGTGCTTTCGCTGTCTCATCCGCCCAGGCTGGCGCGGAGGCTGGCTTGCGCTTGGCGAAGGCTTCGACGAAGGCTGACGGCGCAGCGTTGATCGCCAGGGTCGGCCGGTAGACACGGCCGAGTTCGCCGGCATCGGCATGGACATGGACCAGCGTCTGGTCGGGATAGGGGCTTTTCAGCAACGTGTAGTCGGAGGACGGCATCTCGCCCATGCGGCCGCCGATCAGCAGCACCAGGTCGGCCTGCTTGATGGCGGTGGCCAGCGTCGGGTTGATGCCGATGCCGACATCGCCGGCATAGTTCGGGTGCAGATGGTCGAACAGCATCTGGCGGCGGAAGGAGCAGCCGACCGGCAGCGACCAGGCCTCGGCAATGGTGCGCATACGTGCCACCGCTTCCTCGTCCCAGCGTGTGCCGCCGAGGATGACGAAGGGACGCTTGGCTTTGGCCAGAAGCTTTTCCAAAGCATCGAGTTCGGCTTCGCCGGGCCGGGTTTCGACCGGCGTGTGCGGCAAGGCCGCGGGCGCGTCGACAAGACTGGTCAGCATGTCCTCCGGCAGCGAGACGACGACGGGGCCGGGGCGGCCCGATGTCGCGACAGCAAAGGCGCGGGTGACGAGTTCGGGGATGCGCGCGGCATCGTCGATCTCCACCACCCATTTGGCGATGTCGCCGAAGAAGCGCTTGTAGTTGACCTCCTGGAAAGCCTCGCGCTCCTTGGCGTGGCTGGCGACCTGGCCGATGAACAGGATGACGGGTATCGAATCCTGCATGGCAATGTGAATGCCGGCCGACGCATTGGTGGCGCCGGGGCCGCGGGTGACGAAGCAGATGCCGGGCTGGCCGGTCAGCCGCCCCTGGCAGTCGGCCATCATGGCGGCGCCGCCTTCCTGTCGGCAGACAATGGTGCGGATGGGCGAGTCATGCAATGCGTCGAGCACCGCGAGATAGGATTCGCCGGGCACGCAGAAGATGCGGTCGGTGCCGTTCGCCTCGAGTGCGTCGACAATCAGTTGTCCACCGGTCTTCATCGTCCAGACTTCTCCAGTTCGGCAAGAATTTCTTCGGTATGTTCGCCAAGGCGTGGCGAAGGGCGTTCATAGACCAGCGGTGTGCCGGACATCACCATCGGCGCGCGCACCGAGGGCAGACGATTGCCATGGCCATCGTCGAGGTCGAGGCGCATGCCGCGTGCGATCGTCTGCGGGTCGGCAAACATCTGGCCGATATTGTTGATCGGGCTCGCCGGCACGCTTGCCGCTTCGAGCTTGGCCAGCAACGGGTCTCGGTCCCAGTTCTTCAGCGTCTCGATCATGTGCTCGCGCAATTTCACCCGGTTGGCGACGCGGGCCGGATTGGTGGCGAAATCGGGATTCGCTGAGAGATGGTCGAGTCCGACGGCGGCGCAGAATTTGGCGAACTGGCCGTCATTGCCGACCGCCAGGATGATATGGCCGTCCCTGACCGGGACAACCTCATAGGGCGCAATGTTCATATGCGCATTGCCCATCTGCACCGGCGCCTTGCCGGAGACGAGATAGTTGAGGTTCTGGTTGCCGAGTGCGGAAATCTGCGTGTCGAACAGCGCCATGTCGATATGCTGTCCCTGGCCGGTCTTTTCGGCATGGCGAAGCGCTGCCTGGATGGCGATCACCGAATAGAGGCCGGTGAAGATGTCCGATATGGCGACGCCGGCTTTTTGCGGCTCGCGCCCGACCTCGCCGGTGATCGACATCATGCCGGCCATGGCCTGGATGATGAAATCATAGCCGGCGCGGGGTGCGTAAGGCCCATCCTGGCCGAAGCCGGTGATCGAGCAGTAGACGAGCTTTGGATTGATCGCCTTCAGGCTCTCGTAATCGAGCCCGTATTTCTTGAGGCCGCCGAGCTTGAAGTTCTCGATCAGAATGTCGGCCGTGGCAACCAGCCGGCGCACCGTCTCGGCCCCTTCGGGCGTCGAGAAATCGACGGCGATGGAGCGCTTGCCGCGATTGCAGGAATGGTAATAGGCGGCCGACAGGTTCTCGCCATCATGGCTCATGACGAAGGGCGGACCCCATTTGCGGGTATCGTCGCCGCCGTCGGGGCTCTCGACCTTGATGACATCGGCGCCGAGATCGGCCAGCAATTGTCCTGCCCAGGGGCCGGCCAGGATGCGGGCGAGTTCGACGACGCGGACGCCTTTCAGCGGAGGTTCAGCCATAAATCACCAAAAACGGGTCGGAACCGCAGCCTCTATCAACCCGGGATGCCGCTGTCACGGGCCTTGCGGTAGGCCAGCGATGTCACTCTTTGAGCACGCTATCGGCCCAGGCAGCGAAATCGTCCATAACGGTGTCGCGGTTCACCTCGTTCAGGCTTTCGTGGCGGGTGTCGGCGTAAACCTTTGAAACCAGATTCGAAAAGCCCATCGCGCGCATCCGCTTGGTGAGATGATCGATGCCTTTGCCATAGTCGGAGGCCGGATCCTTCTCGCCGCCGACGATGCTGACGGGCAGGTCGCGCCTGATGCCGGCAAAGCCCGCATCCTTGCCGCCTTTCTGCGCCATCTCCACGACATCGCGCCACATCGAGATCGAGGCATCCCAGCCGCACAGCGGGTCGGCAATGTACTTGGCCACTTCAGCCTCGTCGCGCGACAGCCAGTCGAACGGCGTCTTGTGGTTGGGCACCGCCTTGCCCCAGGCCTGGAAGGTCAGTTTGGGCAAGACGCGTGAGGGAACATCGGAGCCGAGCCTGAAGCGCTCATAAGCGAGGATGGCGAGTGCAAGCTGACCAAGCAGGCCTTGTGAGAAATTGCCGTTCCAGATCGCCGCGGCGTGGACGCGCGGCGAGTGCGCCAGCAGGTAGTTGAGCGCCACCGACGCACCCATCGAATGGCCGAACAGGATGACCGGCAGGCCGGGCTGCTCCTTCGCAATCAAATCGTGGACTGCGTCGACATCGGAGATCACCTTGGCCGGGCCGCTTGTGCCGGCGAATCTGCCGAGCGGGGCATCGGGCGCCTTGGTCGCGCCATGGCCGCGATGGTCGTGGACGTAGACATGAAAGCCGCGGGTGCTGAGGTAATCGGCGAAGCGGGCATAGCGCGCGGCGCGTTCGGCCAGGCCGTGATTGACCTGGACTACCGCGCGTGGAGAGCCCCCCGCGTGCTTCACATAGAGATTGAGCGTGGCCCCGGTCGGTGAGGCCAGCGTCGTCTGCTTGTCAAATGCCATGTCTCGCTCCCTTGGCGACTGTTGGGCGACGGCGTGACCGACGTCAAGGGGAGGTCGAAATCAGCCGGCGTCACTATTGACAGTGTGCTGTCAATTTGGCTATATGACAGCATGCTGTCAATTGGATCGGAGCATGACCATGAAAACCGTTTCGCGCCGCGCGTTTCTGCTGGCGAGCCTTTCATCCGCAATGCTCCTGCCCGGCATTGCTTCCAGCCAAACCAGGGAGATGACCATGAAGACCATTGCCGGCCCGCAGGGCCAGCTTGCCGGCTACGACATCAAATCCGGCGGCGGCCTGCCGATCCTGTTCGCGCATGGCGATTGCAGCCGCGCCACACAGTGGAACCGGGTGATGCAGCTCACCGCAGGTGGCCGTGAGGCGGTCGCCTTCGATTTTCGCGGCCATGGCGCATCGGCGCCTGCAGCTGATGCCGACTACGGCTATGACGGCCGTGCCGACGATATTGGTGCGGTGGCCGATGCGTTCGGCCTGAAGCGGTTTGTCCTCGTTGCACATAGCGGCGGCAGTGGGGCCGCGCTCGCCTATGCCGCCGGCCATCCCGACCGTGTTGCCGGCATCCTGCTGGTCGATCCGGCGACCGATCCGCGCGCCCTGCCCAAAGAGATTCGCGACGGGTTCGTGCACGATCTGGCGGGGCCAAACGGCGGCGACGTCCTGAGCGCTTATTACATCTCGATCGCCGGCTCCAACCCAGATGTCCGCAAACAGGTCATCGCCGATGCGGCGGTGGTCGATCCGGCGGCTCGGGCAGGCGTCGGCAAGGCGCTGGCGGAATGGAATCCCGAGCCGACGCTCGACGCCTATCGTGGGCCGATCTTCGTGCTGGCCACGGAGGCCAATGACAATGCGGCGGCTCTGTTTCGGCTGCGCAGCCGAATTGGCCACAGAACCGTCGCCGGTTCCGGCCATTGGGTGATGCTTGACAAGCCGGAGGCGGTGGCTGAAGCCGTCAACACTTTCGTTTCCACCATCGAGGCCGGCCAGAAATGACAAGCAGGACCGAAGCCGGAGATGTGCTCACCGAACTGGTGCTTGCCGTGTTCCGGCTGAATGGCGGGTTTCTCGACGCGGCCGACCGGCTGGCGGAGCCTGCCGGGTTGACGGCGGCGCGCTGGCAGGTTCTGGGCGCGGTGCTGAAGGAGCCGAAATCGGTGGCCGACATTGCCCGCGACATGGGGCTTGCGCGCCAGAGCGTGCAGCGCCTGGCCGATATTCTGGCCGCCGAAGGGCTTGCCGCCTATGCGGACAACCCGGCGCACCGCCGCGCCAAGCTCCTGGCGATGACCGATGCCGGCCGGGCCGCGATCAGGGATATCGGCACGCGCCAGCATGTCTGGGCCAACCGCATCAGCGAGGGCATCGGGCCTCGCGTGCTTGAGACCGCGCTTGATCTGCTGCGTATGTTGACGAAGCGGGTCGAGGAGGGCGGGGTCTGATCGACCGAGCGATTGTTTTTTGCGGCGGACGAAAGAAATCGTAATTCTGACATGTCACACGTTTCTAGCTTGCGCTATGAAACGCTAGGAGTGCTGGAATGCGGATATCGGCGATATGGGGTGCGGTGTTGGTGGCGCTGGCCGGTGTCGGCCTAGCGCGCGCCGATGTGAAGATGAGCGGCTCCTTCGTGGCCGATGCTGCCTGTCCAGCAACGCAGGCAATCAAGAGCGGCAAGAACCCCGGCAATATCGCGACAACGGCTGGACAGAGCTACGACCTCCTGGCCGGCAACAAGGATGCGCCGACGCATTACCTCATCCGCGTGCCGGGCGCCGATCCTGAGCGTCGCTGGGTCAAGATCAGCTGCGGTCATGTCACCGGCGGCAGCGCAGCCGCCCTGCCGGCCGCGCCCGCCGATCAGGGCAAGCCTGCGGCTTCGGGAAAACCCGAATATGTTTTCGCGCTGAGCTGGCAGCCGGCCTTCTGTGAAACCAAGTCGAGCAAGCCCGAATGCCAGGCGCAGACGGCGGGCGGCTTCGACGCGTCGCATTTCACGTTGCATGGGCTCTGGCCGCAGCCGAATGGCAATTTCTATTGCCAGGTGCCGGCGAGCGACAAGGCCAATGACAATCCGGCCCATTGGGCAGACCTGCCGCCGGTCAACCTCGATGCCAATACGCGCGCCGAACTCGACCAGGTGATGCCGGGCACCGCCTCCAAGCTCGAACGGCATGAATGGATCAAGCACGGCACCTGCTACGGCAAGAGCCAGCAGGAGTATTTTGCCGAGGCGCTGAACCTGATGCGGGCGGTGAATGCCTCGCCTGTGCGCGAGCTCTTCACCAGGAACGTCGGCAAGCAACTGACTTCGGACCAGATCCGCAGCACCTTCGACAGCGCCTTCGGCGCCGGGGCGGGCGCGCGGGTGCGTGTCTCCTGCCTGGTCGATCCGTCGAGCGGCAGGCGGCTGATCGGCGAGCTGACGCTGGGCCTGACCGGCCCGATCGGCCCCGACAGTTCGCTGGGCACTCTCATGCTCGCCTCGGCGCCGACGACCAAGGCGGGCTGTCCGAAGGGTTCGGTCGATGCGGCCGGGTTCCAGTAGGATATCCGTCTGTCGCTTAGCAGTGACGCGGTGATACGGTCTGGATGTGTTTCATTCGGCGGGGGTGGCGATGAGTGGCATGACATCAGGCGGGCTGGCGCGGCTGGCTTTCTGGGCCAGGGGAATGACAGCCATAAAAGACGGCCGCATGGAATGGCCGGGCTTTTCCTATACCGATGCCGAGTGGGCGCGCATGCGCGTGCTTGCCGCGCCGATCGGGGCAGGCCGCTACCAGCTGTTCACTTGGGTCAATGCCGCGATCTTCATCGCCATTGCCGCGCTCGGCATCGTCTGTGTCTTCCTGCCGCTGGCGACACTTTTGTTTCCGGTGCCGGCCGAGACCAGCGCGCTCAAATTCTCGGCTCTGCTGGCGGCGTGTGCCTTCCTCATAATCGGGCTCGGCTTGCCGATCTCCATGCGCCTGTCGAGCGCGTTGGCCATCTCCCGGGAGATGCGCGCCGGTCTTGTCGGCGAAGCCGGTGACGAAGCGCTGGCGGCAAAAGTGTCTTGGCAGATCAACCGCATCATGCTGGTCATGTGCGGCCTGCTGGTGCCCGGCATTCTGTTGTTCATCGCTTATGACATCGATGCCAGTCCGATCATCACCGTGCTGAAATGGCTGGCCATCGCGCTGATAGCCGTTTCAGTTGCGGTCGGCGCGTTGCAGCAGCGCAAGCGGAGCTGACAGCCTTATCTGCTGACGCCACGCGTGGGCAATGTCCACGCAGTTAGGTCTTCGGCATCGTCATGCGCTTCGCCGACGACGCGGTCACGCCCGGTGGACTTGGCCCTGTAGAGACGCTCGTCGGCAAGGGCGAAGAGATCGGCAAGCGAGCCTACGGTCTCATCGACAGTGGCGATGCCGGCGCTGACGCTGATGTCGAAGCGGTTTCCGCACGCCTTGACGGCCTGGCGGAGGTTTTCTCCGAGCAACCTGGCGACCGCATGCGGTTGCGAGCAAAGGATGGCGAACTCCTCGCCGCCGATCCTGAAAACCTGATCGTGCGCGCCGGCCGCCTGGGTCAGCACCTGGGCGATCGATCTCAGCACCCTGTCGCCCTCGGCATGGCCGAAGCGATCGTTGATCGACTTGAAATGGTCGACGTCGACGATCAGCAGGCTGAGCGGCTGGGCCGTGCGCAGGCTGACAGCAACCAGACGTTCGCCGTCGCTGTCAAAGCGTCCCCTGTGCAACAGGCCGGTGAGGCCGTCGCGGCCGACATGTTCGACCAGGGCTTCGTAGCGCTCGCGGTAGGTCAAGGTATCGAAGACGTCGGACAATCCGCGCGGTGCGGTAACCCGCCGCGTTTCGAACCATCTGAGGTAGGCGACAAGCATGGCGCTGTAAGCAAAAGCGGCACCCATCTTGGCGAACCAGCCGCCGAAGAAGACGGCGATCGGTGCGCCTGCGACGAAATGCAGGGCGGTGAAAAATCCGGCCTGGTCGAAGGTGAGCACGCAGGCGACGCAAATCAGGATGCGGGAGAACGGCGCCTTGCGCAGATAACGCCCGAGCTTTTCGTAAAGCAGGATGATCAGGATGGCGTCGATGAAGAGCAGCGTCGTGCCCCACACCATCAGCCAGCCCAACTGGTCGATGAAACCGATATCGGGAAGCTTGCCGTCGGAAAGGGCTGAAATATCGTGCAGGCGCAGGATCAGGACCAGCCCGATCATCAAGGCGTTGCCGAGCAAAAGGCCATAGATCGGCTGGCGCACCGTGGCCGCATCTTCCTTCATGTAGAGCAGAAGCAGCATCACCAGCTTGCCGGAAAACAGCACCGCCGAGCCTGGTGAGACCATGCCGAAGGGCAGGGCGACATAGAAGACGCTGGCGAGATAGGTTTCGAGGAAATGCATGGCGCCCAGCGCGCAGACGAAGACGCCGAGGCCGATGCGATCCCTGAAGCGGAACAGCGTGACCATGACGCTGAAGTAGACGACCGCTTCGGCAAGGAGCAGGAAACTGTTCAGCACTACCTTCGGTCCGATCTCTACTTTCGATCGCGACAGGCCAGCGATCGATCCTGTTTTGACGCTGAAGGGTTAACCGGGGATTTCAACGCTCCCAACAACCGGCGGAAAACTTAACGTGCGGTGTACACCCGGCTTGAAATGGCAAAAGCGATTGCCGTTCGGCCCGGCATCGCCTACATAGCGGCCAACCTCCATTCAATCCGACATTTTCGGTCAATCATCAAGGAAAGCGCGCGTGGCACGCCAGTTCATCTATCACATGGCCGGCCTCAACAAGGCCTATGGCACCAAGAAGGTGCTTGAGAATGTCCATCTCTCCTTCTATCCCGACGCCAAGATCGGCATCCTCGGCCCCAACGGCTCGGGCAAGTCGACGATCCTCAAGATCATGGCCGGGCTCGACAAGGAGTGGAACGGCGAAGCGTGGCTCGCCGAAGGCGCCACCGTCGGCTATCTCGCGCAGGAGCCGGCGCTCGATGCCAACAAGACGGTGTTCGAGAACATCATGGAAGGTGTCGCCGCCAAGACCGCCATCATCGAGCGCTACAACGAATTGATGATGAACTACTCCGACGAGACGGCCGATGAGTCCGCCAAGCTCCAGGACGAGATGGACCGGCTCAATTTGTGGGATCTCGAACAGCAGGTCGAGATGGCGATGGAAGCGCTGGGCTGCCCGCCCAAGGATTCCGAGGTCACCAAGCTTTCGGGCGGTGAGCGCCGCCGCGTCGCGCTCTGCCAGCTGCTGCTGCGTCAGCCCGACCTCTTGCTGCTCGACGAACCGACCAACCATCTCGACGCCGAAACCACGGCGTGGCTCGAAAAGCATCTGCGCGCCTATCCGGGCGCCGTGATGATCATCACCCACGATCGCTACTTCCTCGACAATGTCACGGGATGGATCCTCGAGCTCGATCGCGGCCGCGGCATTCCCTATGAGGGCAACTACACCAAATACCTCGAAGCCAAGGCCAAGCGCCTCAAGCAGGAAGGTCGCGAGGACGACGCCCGCCAGCGCGCTATCGGCCGCGAGCGCGAGTGGATCCAGTCCAGCCCGAAAGCCCGCCAGACCAAGTCCAAGGCGCGTATCCAGGCGTTCCAGGACCTGCTGGATGCAGCCGACAAGCGGCGTCCGAGCGATACGCAGATCGTCATTCCGCATGGCGAGCGGCTCGGCAATGTGGTGATCGAGGCGGAAGGCTTGTCGAAGGGCTTTGGCGACACGCTGTTGATCGAAGGCCTGGAATTCAAGCTGCCGCCGGGCGGCATCGTCGGTGTCATCGGCCCGAACGGCGCTGGCAAGACGACGCTGTTCCGCATGATCACCGGCCAGGAAACGCCGGATGCCGGCTCTGTCCGCATCGGCGAAACGGTGAAGCTCGGCTATGTCGACCAGAGCCGCGATGCGCTCGATCCGTCAAAGACGGTGTGGGAGGAGATTTCCGGCGGCGCAGAAGTGGTCAAGCTCGGCAAGTTCGAGGCCAACACGCGCGCCTATTGCGCGTCGTTCAACTTCCGTGGCGGCGACCAGCAGCAGAAGGTCGGCAACCTCTCCGGCGGCCAGCGCAACCGCGTCCATTTGGCCAAGATGCTGAAGACCGGCGGCAATGTGCTGCTGCTCGACGAACCGACCAACGACCTCGACACGGAAACGCTGGCGGCGCTCGAAGACGCGCTGGAAAATTTCGGTGGCTGCGCCGTCATCATCTCGCACGATCGTATGTTCCTCGACCGCCTGGCCACCCACATCCTCGCCTTCGAGGGCGACAGCCATGTCGAATGGTTCGAGGGCAATTTCGAGGATTACGAGCAGGACAAGATCCGCCGGCTCGGCCCCGAGGCCGTCAACCCGCACAGGATGACGTACAAGAGGTTGACGCGGTAAGGGAGCAACCGGGGCGGCGAATTTCTCAACTGATACGAGGAAAGCTTGAATGACCGACTGGTCAGCCGCCCAATATCTGAAATTCGAGGATGAGCGCACGCGGCCCGCGCGCGATCTTGTTGCGCAGGTGCCGGTGGATTTCCCGCGCCGGGTGGTCGACATCGGCTGCGGCCCGGGTAATTCGACCGAGCTGCTGGTCGAGCGCTGGCCGGATGCTGATATCAGCGGCTTCGACACCTCTCCCGACATGATCGAGAAGGCGAAGGCGCGCCTGCCCAGCGTCAATTTCGACCTCGCCGATGCCTCGACATGGCGACCGGCCGAGCCGGTCAACGTCATCTTCGCCAACGCGGTATTCCAGTGGCTGCCCACCCACCCGGTAGTGTTCCAGCGGCTGATGGGCTTTCTCGCCCCCGGTGGCGCGCTCGCCGTCCAGATGCCCGACAATCTGCTTGAGCCGTCGCATCAGGTGATGCACGAGACGGCCGCCGAAATGCCGTTCGCCGCCAAGATGGCAGGTGCTGCGCGCGGACCGCTGCCGGCGGTGTCGTTCTATTATGATCTCTTGTCGCCGCTCTCCGCCCGGGTGGATATCTGGCATACGGCCTACAATCATCCGCTGACCGACGCCGAGGCGATCGTCGAATGGGTGAAGTCGACGGGGCTGAAGCCTTTCCTCGATCCGCTGGACGCCGACGAGCGCAAGATCTTCCTCGACAGCTACACGGCCAAAATTGCCAAGGCCTATCCGAAGACCGCAAACGGCAAGGTGCTGCTGCGCTTTCCGCGTATCTTCATCGTCGCCAAGCGGGCCGGCTAGCACTCCCGATGACATCCGGCCACAGCCTATGCTTTAAGCCGGCGTAAACCGGTGGGGTGAGAAAAGTGTTGTGTCGCGCCCCTTCGTCGTTCACATGAGAACGACAACGCCTGCGCATGGACGGACTGGATATGCATCGCGTCATCATCAGCGGCATTGGCGTTGAAATCCCTGAAGCCAAGATCACCAATGAAGAACTGGTCGCCAGCTTCAATGCCTGGGTCGACACCGAGAATGCGCGCCGGCAAGGCACGGATGAGACGCTGCTGCAGAAATCCGACAGCGCCTTCATCGTCCATGCCTCGGGCGTCCAGACCCGCCATGTGATCGAGCGCGAAGGCATTCTCGATCCGACCCGCATGGCGCCGCGCATTCCGGCGCGGCCCGATGACGCGCTGTCGCTGCAGGCCGAGTTTGGAGTGGCCGCGGCCCGGAAGGCGCTCGACCATGCCGGCCTGAAGCCGTCCGACATCGACCTGGTGATCTGCTCGGCCTCGCACCAGCAACGGCCCTATCCGGCGATCGCTATCGAAATGCAGGAGGCGCTGGGCACCAAGGGCGCCGGCTTCGACATGGGGCTTGGTTGTTCATCGGCCGCGGCCGCCTTGCACATTGCGGCCAATCTCGTGCGGGCGGGTGCGCACAAGCGCGTGCTGGTGGTCACGCCGGAGATCATCACCGGCCATCTCAATTTCCGCGATCGGCAGACGCATTTCATCTTCGGCGATGCATCGGTGGCGATGGTGGTCGAGGGGCTGGGCGAGGGCGAGAGGCGGCCGGGGCGTTTCGAGGTGCTGGACACGCGCACCTGGACGCAGATGTCGAACAATATCCGCACCAATCTGGGCTATCACACCCGCACCGCGCAGGACGATCCTTACATGATCAACCTCGAAGGCAATCTGATCAAACAGGTCGGCAACAAGGTGTTCAAGGAAGTCACCGTCGCCGGCCACAAATTCATTGTCGAATTCCTCGCCGAGCACGGGCTGACGCCGCAAGCCATCAGGCGATTCTGGCTGCATCAGGCCAATGCGCGAATGAACGCCATGATCCTGAAACTGGCCTTCGGCCACGAGGTCGACCATGACCGCGCGCCGATGGTGCTGGAGCGGCTCGGCAACACCGCCGGCGCTGGCGCCATCATCGCGCTGTCGGAAAACCACGCCGACATGAAGCCCGGCGATTTCGGCGTGCTGTGCGCCTTCGGCGCCGGCTATTCGATCGGCGGCGCGCTTTTGCAGATGCTGTAATCAGGCCGGCATGAACGGCACCAGCATCGGTACGCTGCGGGCATAATCGTCATAGGCGTTGCCGAGTTCTCCGCGCAGAAAGCGTTCCTCCAGCCTTGCCTTCATGACGATGCCGATGGTGAGAAGAATCGCGCCGGCGATTCCCCAGACCGTGCCTTTGGCCGCCATTGTGGCAAGCATCGCCAGAAGCAGTCCGGTATAGATCGGGTGGCGGACCATTCTGTAGGGACCGGTGTCGACGACACGGTGCTCGGCCTTGGCCGTCACCGAAGCCGACCAGAGACGGCCGAGATGCAACCGCGCCCACCAGGCGAACAACAGGCCAACGGCAACAAGCCCTGCGCAGATCCACGCTTCGGCAAGGGTCGGAAACCAGAATCGCAGCCGGCCGGCATAGCCATGCGCGGGAATGAACAGCAGCACCGCGCCGATCAACCACAAAGCGCGATAGCGAAGCTCCTCCTGGATGCCGGCACGCTTTTTCGCCGGGTCGGCCCAGAAGGCGGCTAGAAACCAGGACACGACCCAGATCAGCCAAAGCAGCGCGATTGCAGTCCCGGGACGCATGGAAACCTCCGCAGACTTGTCTCACCATGAGGCCGGTGCAGCACGGCGGCAATGCGGCGCAGTACGATAGGATATGCGATCCGCGGTAAGAAGATCGTGATCGGCTGCCATCAGCCCGCTTGATCGGATCATCATTGCTTTGGACTGGACCGGGCTCATGGCTATCGCTAATGCGACCTTGCACAAGGAGTAAGCCATGCTGGATCTTTTCCCTGAGGCTCCGATCGAGATCATTTCAGCGCGAAAACTCGTAGCCAGGGTGACGGCGCTCTACGCCGCACCGTCGAATCACTTCCAGACGCGCCCAGTGGAAGGATTGCAACTCGGTTTCGAAGGCATCGACGGCGACTTCCACGCCGGCGCCACCCGTCGTTCCGGCGGTCGCGAACCCTGGTATCCGCGCGGCACCGAAATCCGCAACGAGCGGCAGATATCAATCGTAGCAGCGGATGAACTCGCCGTCGTTGCCGAGCGGATGGGGCTGGCCGAGATCAAGCCGGAATGGATCGGCGCCAATCTGCTGATCGAAGGCGTGCCGCATCTCTCGATGCTGCCGTCAGGCACGCTGCTGTTCTTTAGAGGTGGCGTGACGATCAAGGTCGATGCGCAGAACGGGCCTTGCCGGCTTGCTGGACGTTCGATCGCCGAAAACGCCGGGATGGCCGATCGGGAGGCCGGCGCGCTGGCCTTCCCGAAGGCGGCGAAACGGCTGCGCGGTCTCGTTGCCTGGGTCGAGAAACCGGGTCGTATGACAACAGGGGAAGAGATCTCGGTGCGCGTGCCCGAGCAGTGGATTTATCGATCCTAGTACCGGGCTAGGGCACGGGCTGCGCCGCCGGGGCGACGCAGCCGGATTTCAAGACGCGCTCAGGCCGCCTTGCGGTTCTTCTTGGCGCCCTGCGCCTCGACGGAAACGTGGTCCCACTTTTCCCACAGCGCGATGCGGTTGGCGTATTCCTGCTTGATCATCGGCAGGCCGCCATCGCCGAAGAAGACGCGCAGCGGCGGCTCGGCCGCGTCGACGATTTCAAGCATCGCCGGTCCGGTGGCCTCGGGGTCGCCGGCGACCGAGTTGGCGCGGCGTTCCGCCATCTTGGCGCGGGCCGGCGCGTAAGCCTCGATCGCTTTGGAGACCTTGGCCGAGGCGCCGGACCAATCGGTGGAGAAGCCGCCCGGTTCGACAAGCGTCACATGGATGCCGAATTCGGCGACCTCGATGCTGAGCGACTGGCTGAAGGCTTCGAGCGCCCATTTCGAGGCATGGTAAAGGCCGAGCGACGCAAAGGCGTTGACGCCGCCGATCGACGAGATCTGGATGATGTGGCCGGAGCCCTGCGCCCGCATGATCGGCAAAGCCGCCTGGGTGACCCAGAGCGCGCCGAACACATTGGTTTCGATCTGGTCGCGGGCTTCCTGTTCGCTGACTTCCTCGATGGCGCCGAAATGGCCATAGCCGGCATTGTTGATGACGACGTCGAGCCGGCCAAAGCGCTTGTGCGCCTCGGCGATGGCCGCTTCGACAGCCTTCTTGTCGGTGACGTCGAGCTTGATCGCGGCGACATTATCGCCGTATTTCGCGACGAGATCGGCGAGCGTGCCGGCATCGCGCGCGGTTGCGGCGACACGGTCGCCGCGAGCGAGTGCGGCCTCGGCCCAGACTCGGCCAAAGCCTTTCGATGATCCGGTGATGAACCAAACCTTGCTTGTCATGACGTGGAATCCTTGCCCATGCGGGCCGTGAACTGGGAAGCGGAGGCTTCTCCGCTTCCGCGATATACGGTGCGTCGAGCGATTTTCCAGAGGCGAGGGGGAATCTTTTTGGTCACGTCATCGTGTGGAGCAGGACCTTCGCCGGTCAGGGATAGCGCACCGGGCTCGACCAGGCCGGGTCGTCATGCTTTTGCCAGTAGAGCGCCATCAAGCGCTTTGTGATCCCGCCTATCTTGCCGTCGGCGACAGCAGCGCCGTCGATCACTGTCACCGGCATGATGCCGCCGGCGGTGGAAGTGATGAAGACTTCGTCGGCAGCCTTCAGCGCGGCAACGCTGACGTCGACGGCCGTGGTGGGAAGCGCTGCCTCGGCGCAGAGGTCGAAGACGGTGCGCCTGGTGATGCCGGGCAGCACGCCGGCGGCTGGCGTCGACAGCCTGCCGTCCTTGACGCAGAACACGTTGAAGCCGGGGCCTTCGGCGACATTGCCGTTGAAGTCGAGAATCAATGCGGTTTCGGCCCCACGGTCATAAGCGTCGTAGAGGCCGCGCACGAGGTCGAGCCAGTGGTAGTTCTTGATCGCCGGATCGATCGAGACCGGCGGAATGCGCACCTTGTCGCTAATGGCGACATGCAGGCCGCGCCGCAACTGCTCGGCATTGGCGACCGAGCCGAAGGGAACTGCGAAGGCCATGAAGCGGTTGACCGCCTGGCGCGGATCGCGGCTGAAGGTCGGCGAGGCGCCGCGTGTGCACAGCATTTCGACATAGGCGGCGCGATGGCCCGACAGCGCCACGCAATTGTGCAGAATCTCGGCCACACCATCGCGGTCGGACGGGATCGTCATGCGCAGTTTTTGCAAGCCGGCGAAGAAGCGGTCGAGATGCAGGTCGAGTCGGAAGAAGCTCCCGTCCCAGACATGCACGGTGTCGTAGGTGGCGTCGGAATGCAGAAAGCCCCAATCCAGCACCGAGATCTTGGCTTGCGACATCGGCAGATACTGACCATCGAGAAAGGCGATGCCGTCGGGATAGGAATGCGGATCGATATGGCGATCCGACAAAGCCGGCAATGGCACAATGCTACCGGCTGCTGCGCTTCGGTTCATGGCGATTGGTCCCTTCGGCTTGATGCGGCAGATTCAAGCTAGTGGTCCCCTGCAGGCGGCATAGGGCCACCCAACCATCGCTGTTTGTCCTAGGTAGCACATTCGATATGCCCTATGGTCCGGCTTGAAAATATCCGGCCGGGAGGGGCAAAATGGGCAGATCTTTTCGGACCATCAGCTTTGCAATTTTCCTCGTCTTCGTCACTGGCCATGCCTTCGCGCAATGCGCTCGCGAGGGCGAGGCGCTGTGCCAGAACGGCCAGACCTATCGTTGCGAGAAGATGGGCAGCGAGCTGACGCCGATCTTTCAGAACGTGC
This sequence comes from Mesorhizobium sp. C372A, assembly GCF_030323245.1. Lineage (NCBI taxonomy): Bacteria > Pseudomonadati > Pseudomonadota > Alphaproteobacteria > Hyphomicrobiales > Phyllobacteriaceae > Mesorhizobium > Mesorhizobium sp. C372A. Next base: position 3,638,041 of record NZ_CP100475.1, read on the forward strand.
CTTGCGTGGTCAACGCGGCGGGGCTCAACGGCGTCTGGACCGGCAGCGGTCATCAAAGTCCGGCCGGGGCTGCCGGCGCCGATTGGGCGATCGCAATGACAATCGGCGATGGCGCCGCGTCGATCGACTATCCGTCGCTCGGCTGCGGCGGATCGTTGACCCAGATTTCTCGCGACGACAGTTCGGCGGAATACCGGGAAAACATCAGCTACGGCCAGGACAAGTGCATCGACGGTGGCGGCATCACCGTCCGATTTTTCAAAGGGAACCTGTCCTGGACCTGGGTTGGCCAGGCCGACGGCCAGCCCTACAATGCGGTTGCCGTATTGAAGCGACGGTAGCTGAAGTTATTCCTCTTCGTCCTCTGCATCGAGCAGGCGCGTGGCGCGCCAACGGGTCAGCACCATGTTTGTTTGCTCGATGACGAAGAACCGCGCCGAGTCGCGGTCATAGCCCTCGGCCAGCAGCTTTTCATAGTCGGTATGGCCGTGCCTGATATGGGCGATCGTCGCCAGCCAGACCGCGATGCCCGGCGGCAGCGTCTTCATGTGCACGGCGCCGGCCTCGGTGCGGATTTTCTCCATATCGGCATAGGGCGCCAGGGGCAGCAGTGCGGTCAGCGCCTTGGCGATGGCGCGGCGGCGGCCGGTGGGCGCGCTCATTTTTCGTCACGCCCGGCAATGGTCGCCTCGGGAAAGGCGTCGGTCGAGGCGAAATAGGGCTTGATGTCGATCACCGGGGTGCCGTCGAGCACATCGATGGCGTCGATGGCGATGCGGCCGTGGTCGATGTCGACGGCGATCAGCCTGGCGATATGCAGCCCGACTGGGTTCGGCCGGGCAGGGGAGCGCAGCGAGAAAACGCCTTTCGGCTCAGCCGCATGGCGGGGTCTCTGGACAATCAGTGCCCGCGGCGCGTGATGCAGCCAGGACAGGATGACGATGTGGCTGGCCCGCTCCAGCGCAAGCAGGCCGTCGCGATAGGCAGGGTCGATGAGAACCGTGGCCGCCTGTCCGGCCTCGCGCGCCGCGCGCATGTTCTTTGGGCAGGTTTGCCTGGATGTCCATGGCGAGGCGATGCGGCCGATGAACACGATATGGCCATCCGCCGGCATGTCAGCCGGGTCAGTCTGCAGGAGCTTTTCGCCGTCGCGCGTCTCGAACATGGCTTTCGCCCTAGCACAAGTTTGCAGCCGATCGTCAGGGAAAAGCGGTTCTCTCGGGCGGGGACCATGTGTGCGGCATTTTCTTGTCAGGAAGCGACATAGGCCTTGCTATGCCGCCAAAGCTGACATAAACATATGTTTATATCTTTTCAACGAGAATACGCCAATGCATGTTTCGCTCGATACGATGGTTGATACGTTGAAGGCTGCGGCCGAATCGAGCCGGCTCCGCATCCTGGCGCTGCTGTCGCGCGGCGATCTCACCGTGTCCGACCTCACCGAGATCCTCAGCCAGTCGCAACCGCGGGTGTCGCGGCATTTGAAGCTGCTGCTGGAGGCCGGGTTGATCGGCCGCTACCAGGAGGGCTCGTGGGCCTTCTTCCGGCTGTCGGATACGGATTCCGCGCGCGACTTCGTCATGGGGCTGGTCTCTGGCATTCGCGGCGCCGATCCACAGGTCGAGCGCGATCTCGAGCGGTTGGCATCGGTCAAGCGCAAGCGCCAGGACCGTGCCGCCGAGTATTTCTCCGAGAACGCCGCCAGCTGGGATCACATCCGCTCGCTGCATGTGCCGGACCGCGCGGTGGAAGCCGCACTCCTCAAGCTGGTCGGCAAGCGGCCGTTCCAGTCGATGCTAGACCTCGGCACCGGTACCGGGCGGCTGCTGGAGATATTTTCGCCGCTCTACCGGCGCGGCGTCGGCATCGACATGTCGCGCGAAATGCTGACGGTGGCGCGGGCCAATCTCGACAAGGCAGGCATCGCCAATGCGCAGGTCCGCCAAGGCGACATTTTCGCGCCGCCGGTCGAGCGCGACGCCTTCGACCTCGTCACCATCCATCAGGTGCTGCACTATCTCGATGACCCGGCACGCGCCATTCGCGAGGCGGCGCGGCTGCTGCGTCCGGCGGGCCGGCTGGTGATCGTCGACTTCGCGCCGCATGCGCTGGAGTTCCTGCGCGACCAGCACGCGCATGTCAGGCTGGGCTTTTCCGACCGGCAGATCTCAGAATGGTTTGCCGAGGCCGGGCTCGATCTCGAGGATGCCCAGGAGTTCGAGCCGCGCGGCGGCAACGAAGCCAGGCTCACCGTCAAGCTGTGGCTCGGCCGCGACCGCCGCATGCTGATGGCCGAGCCTTCCAATGACACCCAACCCACCAAAGCGTACCCTATGGGGGAAATCGCCTGATGAACCAGTTCCGCTTTTCCCGCCGTCCCGACATTGGCGACAAGGTCCGCGTCTCCTTCGAGTTCTTCCCGCCGAAGACCGACGAGATGGAAGCCAGGCTCTGGGACACCGTCACCAGGTTGGAGCCGCTGAAGCCGAGATTCGTCTCGGTGACCTATGGCGCCGGCGGCTCGACGCGGGAGCGCACGGCGCGTACGGTCAAGCGCATCCTGAACGAGACGACGCTGACGCCGGCGGCTCACATGACCTGCGTCGACGCCGCCCGCCATGAGGTCGACGCCGTCGTCCGCGAATTCGCCGATATGGGCGTGAAGCGCTTCGTCGCCTTGCGTGGCGATCCGGCGGCCGGCGTCGGCACCGCCTACCGGCCGCATCCCGATGGCTATGCCAATGGCGCCGAACTTGTCGGAGCGCTGAAGGACGCCGGCGATTTCGACATCTCGGTCTCGGCCTATCCCGAAAAGCATCCGGAAAGTCCGGACTTTGCCACCGATTTCGATATGCTGAAGCGCAAGGCCGACAATGGCGCGACGCGGGCGATCACCCAGTTCTTCTTCGACAACGATCTCTACGAGCGTTATGTCGAGAAGGCGCGCCGTGCCGGCATCTACATCCCGATCGTGCCTGGCATCCTGCCGGTGCACAATTTCACCCAGGTCGCCAATTTCTCGGCGCGCTGCGGCGCGCTGGTGCCGGCATGGCTGGCCGAGCGTTTCGAAGGGCTGCACAACGATCCGCAGACGCATGCGCTCGTGGCGTCTGCCGTGGCGGCCGAGCAGGTGCTCGATCTCGTCGAGCGCGGCGTCAGCGACTTCCATTTCTACACCATGAACCGGGCCGACCTGGTGTTTGCCATCTGCCATATGATCGGCATCCGCTCCCACGAAACAGAGGCAGCTGGATCCGCCGCCGCCTGAGCTTCATCGTGGTATGAAATCTGAAATGCAAAAGGCCGGGCGAAACACCCGGCCTTTCGAATTTGTGGGCTATTGCTGCTGTTCTTCCGCTCCGGCGGTTACGGAAGAACACCTATGATAAGGGCGCCAATGAAGGCAAATGCAGCACAGATCATCAATGCGTTGATTGGCCTCGTAAGTCCCATGTCATAGTCTCCTCTTCAAGAGCTATGGGTGGAGTCTAGGGGCATTTGTGCCACAGGCAAGCGGAAAATATGCTGCAATGCGACGCGATTGTGGAATTTGCGACCTGCCACCTGGCGTTAGGCATTGAAACTCTTCGGCAAAACCCGCTGGTAGCCTGTGAATAAATTGTGACGTGGCTGTGACGAAAGCGAGGCATGGCAGCGCTACCAGACCTAAAGCGCGTCGTTGTTCCAAAACCGCTGCGCACTTTTGGTCGACGGGCATTAGCGCCGACCAAACAACCGCCCGTCGATCGTCACCAGGCCAAGCGCGATCAGTGCCATGCCGCAGAACTCGAACAGAGCGAGCCGCTCGCCGAGGAACAGGAGGCCGAGCAGGATGGCGCTGGCCGGGACGATGAGCGTGACCAGCGAGGCGTTGGTGGCGCCGGCCGAGGCGACGAGGTTGAAATAGAGGATGTAGGCGAAGGCGGTGGAGAGCAGCGCCAGCGCCAGCACCGCCGTCCAGACCGGCGGCGAGGCCGAGAACAGGCCGGCCGGGCCATAGGTGAGCAGCACCACCGGGATCATGATGATGGTCGACGCCGTCAATTGTCCGGTGGCGATGACCGGCGAGGGCACGCCCTTGAAGCGGCGGGCAATCATCAGCGCGACGGCGTAAGACAGCGAGGCGCCGATCAGCGCGAATTTCGCCCAGACCGGGCCGCCGAGCCCGGCCAGCAGGCCGGGGCCGATCATGACAGCGGTGCCGGCGATGCCGAGCCCGATGCCGGCAAGCTTGTTCCAGGAGAGCTTTTCGTCCGCTGTCAGCGCGTTGGCGAGGATCAGCGTCCAGAACGGCGTCGTCGCGTTGAGCACCGAGGCGACGCCGGCGCCAAGCGCGGTCTGGCCGGCAAAGATCAGCGAGAACGGGACGACATTGTTGGCGAGCGCCAAAAGGAAAAACAGGCCGGCATGCGGGAAGGCGAGGCGGAAGGACGGACCGCGAATGCCGAGATAGAGCTGCAGTGCAATGGCCGCAATGGCAACGCGAAACAGCACCAGCACCAGCGGGTGCATTTCGGCAACGGCGATGCGGGCAAAGAAGAACGAGCCGCCCCAGATGGCGCCGAGCAGCAGAAGCTGTCCCCAGTCCCTCAGCGTCATCGGTCCGCGCTGCACGGCTGTCGTGGCTATTGCCATCGTGAACGTCCTTCCCCGCGGCATCAATGCCAGCCACTCAGGCAGAAGGCATATCGGGTCCGGCGACAAGAGCCACCCGAAACCTGATTGCTGACAACAGTGCTGCCAGGAGGATGCGCCGCTGGGTCAGTGCCCGCCAGACACAGAATTGTTTTCTTTGGCCGCTAGCTTGGATTAATTGTGCGCAGCCGAGAAGTCAGGGGATTCGTCCATGCAGCGATTCGAGAATGCCCGCGAGGCGGCGCTGGCGCTTCGGCCGGACGATCCGGTCTACTGCTTTCGCCCGCAGGTGCTGAAGGCGGATGCCAAACAGTTCATGGGCATGTTTCCCGGCAAGACCGCCTACGCAGTCAAGACCAATGGCGAGCAGATCGTGCTGAAGGCGCTGGTCGAAGCCGGCGTCACCGCCTTCGATGTGGCCTCGCCCGGCGAGTTCGCCGCAGTGCGCGCCGTCTCACCCGACGCCGAGATGCTCTACATGCATCCGGTCAAGGCGCAGTCGGACATCAAGCTTGCGCTGGAAAAATACGCCATCCGGGTCATTTCGCTCGACCATGAGGACGAGATCACCAAGCTGACGCGGGTGGTGCGGGCGCTTGACATCGATCCGGGCTCCATCAGCGTGTTCGTGCGCATCCAGACCAAGGGTTCGGCGGCCTATGAACTGTCGAAGAAATTCGGCGCCGGGCCGGCCTATGCTGTGGAACTCGCCGAGCGACTCAACCGCACCGGCTACAAGGTCGGCCTGTGCTTTCATGTCGGCAGCCAGATCGAGGATCCCGACACCTATGAACGGGCGCTGGCCTCCGCCGATTGGGTGCGCAACCGGCTGACCTTCGACATTGCGGGCCTCGATGTCGGCGGCGGCTTTCCCGCCGAGTACGGCCATGACCCCAATCGCAAGCAGATCGAGATGCCGTCGCTCGGCCAGATCATGTCGCGGCTGTCGGGCGACCTGAGGGAATACCAGTTCGACCAGATCCCGTTGGTGGCCGAGCCCGGCCGGGTGATCGTGGCGCGCTGCCTGTCGCTGATCGTGCGGGTGCTGCTGCGCAAGGGCAAGCGGCTCTACATCAATGACGGCATCTGGGCGTCGCTGTCGGATTCTTGGACCGGCAAGATCACACTGCCGGCCCGCTTCATCCCCGATCCGGCGATCCGCTCGCGCAATGGCGAGGAGAAGAACATCGTGCCGTTCAAGGTCTGCGGCGCGACCTGCGATTCCGTCGACATCCTGTCGCGGCCGTTCTGGCTGCCGGAAACCGTCGACACCGGCGACTGGATCGAGATCGGCCATATCGGCGCCTATTCGCTGTCGCTAAGAACCCGCTTCAACGGCTTTTATCCCGATACCTTCGTCGAGGTGACGACGCCGTTTGACGAAGGCGATGCGCCGCAGGGATTCGCCAGCCTGGAGACGATGGCGGACTAAGCGACCCCGCCACCGGCCTGGATATTCTCGCCGGTCAGCCAGCGGGCCTCGTCGCTGGCCAGGAAGACCGCGACATCGGCAACGTCGCGGGGCGCGCCGATCCTGCCAAATGGAGACATGCCGGCCGCCACGGCGCGATCGCGCTCGGGAAGCAGGTCCGTGTCGGTGAAGCCAGGCGACAGCGCATTCACGGTGATGCCGCGCGGTCCGAGTTCACGCGAGAGCACACGGACGAATTGTTCGACGGCGCCCTTGCTGCCGAGATAGAGCGCCGTTTGCGTGAAGAACATCTTGGTGCCGCCGGTGGAGACCGCGATGATGCGGCCGCCGTTTCGCACACGGCGCGCTGCTTCCTGAAGCACGAAGAACGTGCCCTTGGCATTGGTGCCGAAGACATGGTCGAAATCGGCTTCGGTTGCCTCGGTCAGAGGCTTGATGACGGCGACGCCGACATTGGCAACCACGATGTCGATCGCGCCGAACTCACTCTCAGCCTCGTCAAACAGGCGATGAATATCCGAGACGCTTGATATGTCGGCCTGGACGGCGATCGCCTTTCCTCCCTTGCCGGCGATGGCGGCCACGACCTCGTCAGCGGCTTCGTGGTTGCCGACATAGTTGACGACGACGGCAGCGCCCTTGGAGGCGAGGCCTTCGGCGATGGCTCGCCCAATGCCGCGCGAACTGCCGGTGACGAGTGCGGTTTTGCCTTGCAAGGACTTGGGCATGATACGTCCTTCAATCATTCAGGCCCGTGCCGGATTCATCCGACGGGTCCGCTAGTCGAGAAATAGGGCCATGCAACTGATCAGATAATGGCCTATTATCTGACTAGCTTGTTAATCTAGGGATACACAATGCGCGGTTCTGAATTCGCCGAGCTCAAGGCATTTGCCGCAATCGTGGAAGAGCGTAGTTTCGTCCGCGCCGCCGCCCGGCTGCGTGTTTCCCCGCCGGCGCTCAGCCAGTCGATCCGGCAACTGGAGGCTCGCATCGGCGTCAGGTTGCTGAATCGCACGACGCGTAGTGTTTCACCCACTGGTGCCGGCGAGACGCTGTTTGCGCGCCTTGCCGTTGCGTTCGAAGAGCTAGAGGGCGCCGTAGCGGACATTCATGCCGCGCGTGATCGGCCGGCGGGTTCGCTACGAATAAACGTGCCGCGTGTTGCCGCGGTGCGGTTCATCGGCCCGATCCTTGGCGACTTCCAACGCGCCTATCCTGATATAGCGCTGACCGTCATCGTCGACGATACGCTGACCGACATTGTTCGAGGACGGTTCGATGCCGGAATCAGGCTTGGCGAGCGGCTGGAGAAGGACATGGTGGCAGTGAAACTGAGCGGGGATTTGCAGATGGCGGCGGTGGCCGCTCCCGTCTATCTCGAAAATCGGGCCATACCGCGCCATCCGCAGGAGTTGCATCAGCACCAATGCATAAAATTCCAGTGGCCTGGTGGCGGCAACCTCTATCGATGGGAGTTCGCGCGCGGCAAACGGTCTCTGGAAATCGCCGTCGAGGGCAGCCTGACTGTCAACGACACCGAGCTGATGCTGAACGCGGCGCTGGGTGGAGCAGGCGTTGCCTACATGATCGACTATCAGGTCCAGTCCTGGATCGATGCGGGCAGGCTGATGAGATTTCTAGAGCCCTGGTCGCCCAGCTTTCCAGGCTTCTTCCTGTATCACCCGAGTCCGAGGCACGTCCCCCCGGCTTTGCGGGCATTTATCGACTTCGTCCGGGCAAGGAGTAGGGAATAAGGAACCCAGCTTGGGCAGATTCTACTCACAGTTTCCCCAAAAGCTCCGGCGTCGGCCAGCCGTCTACCGGCATGCCGAGCCGCATCTGTTCCTTGCGGATGGCTTCGCGGGTGTTGGTGCCCAGAATGCCGTCGACGGTGCCGACGTCATAGCCCCTGGCTTCGAGCTTGGTCTGCAATTCCTTCATCTGGTCGCCATTGAGCCCGGTTTCGGGATTGCGCGGGTCGAACTGCTTTGCCCCGGCCAGCCGGCTGGCGAAGTTGGCGGCGGTCAGCGCGTAGGTGAAGGACTGGTTCCATTCGAGATAGACGTCGAAATTGTCGTAGGCGAGGAAGGCCGGACCTTTGCGGCCCATCGGCAGCGCCAGGCCGGCCTTCAGGCCATTGTCGATCAGCGGCGTGCCATCGGGATTGGTGACGCCCCAGGCGGCCCATTGCGACAGCGGCAACTTGTTGGTGCGGCCGGTCTGCTCCCAGGGCATGTCCTCGGGCACGCGCACTTCCTCGATCCAGGGCTGGTCGCGTTTCCAGCCGCGCGACAGCACCTTGTTGGCCGTGGTCATGATCACGTCGGGTACGCTGCGCCTGAGGTCGACGATGCCGTCGCCGTCGCCGTCGACTCCGCGCGCGAGATAATCGGAAGGCAGGATCTGCGTCTGGCCGATCTCGCCGGCCCAGGCGCCGGTGACGTCGGCCGGAACGACGCCGCGATCGATCAGCGTCAACAGCGGCACCAGTTGCGGCCGAAACAGCTGCGGCCGGCGGCAGTCATGCGACAGCGTCACCAAGGCGCTCAGCGTGTGGAAATCGCCCTGTACGGCGCCGAAATCGGTCTCCAGCCCCCAGAAGGCGGTGATGATCGGCGCCTGGACACCGAACTGCTGGTCGGCGCGCGCAAAGATTTCGGCGTATTTCTTCAGGTTGGCCGCGCCCTGCTTCAGCCGGTAGGCCGAGATCATGCGGTTGGAGAACTGGATGAAGGTCTGGGCGAAGACGCCCTGGGCGCGGTCACGCGCCAGCACCTTGTCGTCGATGGTGGCGGCTTCCAGCGCGTCAAGGCCGACAGCGCCGACACCGGCTGCCTTGGCTTCCGCCGCCACGCCTTGCTTCCAGGTTTCGAAGTCGCCGCCGCATTCCTGCGCCGCCGCCGGCACGACCGCGGCGCCGAGCAGCAGGGCCGCGAGCAGCCCGGAGCGCAGGCGGCTCTTCGACTGTTTCCGGCGTGGATATCCCAGTGGTTGCAGGTAGGTGCGCATGGGACGTCGAAAAGCAGGCGGCAGAGCCGGTGTCAACGGGTGTTCTGCCGCAGCCACTTTTTCCAGGCTGCCTCAGTGCCGTTGAAGACGTTGATATCGGACTTGCCGGTCATGCCGGGAACGATACCGGTTCCGGTGTATTGCCAGAAGGTGAAAGGGTGGCTGCCGTACTTCTGGCGGGGGTGGCCGGCCACCGAGCGCAGCCAGTAGGGATAGCCGCGGAAGGTCGAAAGGTCGTTATCGTCGAAGAAGTCGACCGAGGTGTAGATGATCGGCTTCTTGCCATAGTGCCGCTCGATCATCTCGAGAAAGGTGGTCATTTCGGCCCGCACCGTCGCCGAATCCGGGCGCAGCCGGCAGGTCGGCGATTGCGGGTTCCACTCCATGTCGAGCACCGGCGGCATGGCCGAGCGGTCGACGGGCACGTTCTGGATGAACCAGCGCGCCTGGGTGGCGGCCGGCGTGCAGAAATAGAAGAAATGGTAGGCCGCGCGCGGAATGCCATTGGCCTTGGTGCGCGACCAATGCTCGTTGAAATACTCGTCGAAACGGTCGCCGCCCTCGGTCGCCTTGATGAAGGCGAAGGAGATGCCGCTGGCCTTGGCCGTCGGCCAGTCGACCGAGGTCTGGTATTTGGAGACGTCGGTGCCGTGAACGGCATAGTTCCAGGGCGCGCCGCTATCCCATTCATGCGGCTTGGAGTCTTCGAAACGCGGTGCGCGCACGGCAACCGTCGGGCTGCTGGATGGCGACATCGAGGGCACGAGATCGCTGGCGGTCGAGCAGGCGGCCAGCAGCGTCAACGTGATGAGGGCCGCAAAACGGCGCATCGCATTTCCCGAGCCGGAATCAGCCGGTCGCTGTTGGGTTGTCGTTGCAAGTGCCCCTCAGGCGATCGCCCCACAGCATCGCCTGATACGCTATTTTCGTGCATGTCGTTGTCCCAAAACCGCTGCGCACTTTTGGGCGACATGCATCAGTGATCGCCGATCATGGTTGATAACAGGTTGACGGCGCTCGACAAGAACACCGATTGTGCGGAAGCAATGGCGGCAAATCGATGACATAAATCGGGCCGCAAGCCACGGCCAGCGGAAAAGCAGGGACGGAAAGATGCGGATCGCCGTGAAGATCATCAAATGGCTGCTCGGCCTGGTCGTGTTGGCCATAGCCGCCCTGTTTACCTGGCTCTACATCGCGCCGCCCGACCTGATCCGGGTCGGTTCCGGTTATTCCGCCAAGATTGTCTGCTCCAATGTTTTTATCGCCGGCCGTGATCCCAATGAGGTGCTTGCCATCGACGTGCAGGCGCCTGGCCATCCGCTTCTCAGGCTGATGAAGGTGTCGGTCGACAAGAACAGGGGGACCGTCTCGGCCGGGCTGCTTGGCTTCCTCGGCAAGAGCGTTGCCGTTGCGCGCGCCGGCCTGGGTTGCGCGTCGGTTCCCGATGGCGACGTCGGCAAGGCACGGCGCACGTCAATCCCTGCCGAGGCGTCGGCGGCCACCAAGGGCGATCTGTGGCCCGAGGGAGATCGAGTCGACGCCTCGCAAAATCCCGAAATAAACAAGATCCTGGACGGTGCGGCAATGACCGGCATCGGCATGCGCGCCGTGGTGGTGGTCAAAAACGGCCGCATTGTTGCCGAGCGTTATGGCGACGGCTTTTCGGCGAAAACGCCGCTGCTGGGCTGGTCGATGACCAAGACGGTCAACGCCGCGCTCGTCGGCACGCTGGTCAAGGACGGCAAGATGGCGGTGACCAATCAGGGTCTGTTCGGCTCATGGAAGGCGGACGGCCGCGCCGCCATCAGCCTTGCCGATATGATGGCGATGTCGAGCGGGCTCGAGTTCAACGAGGATTATGGCGACGTCGCCGATGTGACGCGCATGCTCTACCTCGAACCCGATATGGCGGGCTTCGCCGAGGCCAAGCCGCTGACCGGCGACGTCGGCAAGGTCTTTTCCTATTCGAGCGGCACGGCGGTGATGCTGTCGCGGCTGTGGCAGGATGCTATCGGCGACAAGGACAAGGCGCTGATGTGGCCAAGGACAGCGCTGTTCGGGCCGCTCGGCATGCAAAGCGCGGTGCTCGAAACCGACGAGGAGGGTACCTTTGTCGGCTCATCCTACCTCTATGCCACGGGGCATGACTGGGCGCGGTTCGGCCAATTCCTGCTGCAGGGCGGCGTCTGGAACGGCAACCAGATCCTGCCGGCCGGTTTCGTCGACTGGATGCGCGAACCGGCACCGGCCTCGAAAGTCTACGGCAAGGGGCAACTTTGGATCGAAGCCCCGGGGGACGAAGGAAATCCCGGCGCCGGCGTCGCCGCCGGCCTGCCCAACGATACCTACTGGATGGAGGGCCATGACGGCCAGACGGTCGCCATCATCCCGTCGGAGCAATTGGTGGTGGTGCGGCTGGGGTTGACGCCGGCCAAGCTCGGCTACCGGCCGCAGGTGATGGTCGGCGCGCTGATGAAGGCACTGCGCTAGCTCCCTTTACCCTCCCCTTGATGGGGAGGGTCGGCGCGTAGCGCCGGGGCGGGGTGCCTGGCACTTCACCCCCACCCGCGCCTTCGGCGCGACCTCCCCCATCGAGGGGAGGTAAGAGTGCGCGATCTTGACAACCGCCAGCCAGGCATAGCCGCGATAAAGCGCGCCGAAACAGAAGCTTGCGCCGGTTCGCCGAGATTCCGATTCCAAGACTTCGCGCAATGATTCACGTGGCGTGACATGGAATTTCTTGAGCCAGCCGCGCAGGAATCTCCGGAACCAGTTGGGCAAGCCTTCCTGCTGGCCGAAATCGACGACATGCAGCGAGCCGCCGGGCGCGAGTGCCGCAAGGGCTGCCGAAACCGTCTTTTCCCAACCGGGGATCATCGACAGCGAATAGGACACGAAGATGCGGTCGAAGCGCTCGATGCCGAACAGCGTCTTGGCGTCGAAATCGGTGGCGTCGCCGCGCGCCAGCACGACGCGGCCGGACAGGCCGTCGCGGCCGATCGCCTTGCTCGCCGTCTCAAGCATCTCGGCCGAGATGTCGAGGCCGTAGAGGCGGGCGTCGGGATAGCGGCGGGCGGCAAGCGCGATGTTGCGGCCGGTGCCGCAGCCAAGTTCGAGCACTCTGCCATTTGCCGGCACATCCAGCCCGAATATCATCTGGTCGCGGCCGAGCAGGTAATATTTGCGGGTCAGGTCGTAGATATGGCGTTGCCAGCGATAGACGCCGTCCATCAGTTCGGCATGGTCGGCCGGCAGCTCGCTCGCGCTCATGCCGCGCGCTTCACATAAAGGTGGAAGCCGCCATAGATGGCCGAGCGGTCGCGGGCCGAACAGTCGCGCGAGGCCTCGTCCTCGTAGGTCCACTGGTCGAGCAGCGAGATCGAGACGCGGCCCGGCAGCAGGCTGGGCTCGGCGGCGGTACGGAAGATGACTCGGGCGCCGACCGAGGCGGTGCGGGTGATCTCCGACCAAAGGGCATTGAGCTGGTCGTCCGTCATCCAGTCCTGCGCGTCGAGCAGGACGAAACGGTCGACGGTGCCTGCGTCCTTGCCGGCCAGAAACTCGATCAGATTGGCGTGGTGGATGCCGACGCGATCGACATTGTTGCGGATCGCCTTGTAGTTGGCCTCTTCTAGATAGGCGGGCAGGGCGGCCTCGCCCGGATTGGGATAGCGGCGGGCGAAAGCCTGCCAGGCGAAGTAGTTGTTCTTCAGCGGAAAATCGCAAGCGAGCTTTTCCAGCCGGGCCTTCAGCACGCTGGCCATCGAACCATCGCCCGAGGTGATCAGCGAATCGTACTGCGCCGGCGGAATGCCGAGGCCGAACAGCGAAGCCTTGCGCGAGGTAGCCCAGCGCAACAGCTTCTTGTCGAAGACCGGCGCCAGCTCTTCGTTGAAGAAGCGGCGCTGGTCGGCGAGGCTCTTCGACGCCATGATACCGGCGGGATCGACGCCGAAGAATTTGGCGATGCGGTGGCCCATGGCGATGAACAGGCCGAGCAGGCCGGTCTGGTAGAAATTGCGGTCGAAGACGGTTATGCGCCGGCGGCCGCGCCAGTTGCGACGCTCCCAATAGTGGCGGCTGACCGGGTCGAGATGCGGCGCGATGAAGCGGTCATAGGCTTGCGAATTGTGGTTGGTGTCGGCGGCGCCGAAGAAACGGAACAGATCGCCCTGCGAGGGCAGATGCCGCACCGCCTCCAGCTTCATCCGGTTCAAGGCGATGTGGGCGGCGTTGAGGTCGACCGCATCGACGCGTTCAGGCGAGCGGGTGAGGTAGGCGAGGATGTTGCAGCCGCCCGACGCTATGGTGACGACGCGGTGGCCCTGGCCAAGCTGCATGGCCTCCATGTCGACTTCAGGGTCTTCCCAGATCTGCGGATAGACAAGGCCGGAAAACAGCAGCGCGAACAGCCGCTCCGAGATGCCGGCCTTCGACAGCGGGCGGTTCTGGTAGACGGCTTTTCCAACTTCCTTGCCGCGGCGAAAAACGAGATCCGAGGAGACGTCCGTCATGGCAAAGTGATTCCCCATTTGCTTTGCCGCAAGCGGGTAACTCAGGGGCATGACAGGCGGGTGACAGGCTGTTGACGCGAGTTCAGGCCTTGCCAAATCCCCCCGGTGTCGGCGTTGTCAGGATGACGGCGTCGCCGGCGTCGAGCACGGTCTGGTCGCAGGCCTTCAGCGTCTCGACGCTGCCGTCCTGGCGGCGGACCTTGGTCGAGCCGACCTCGCCGTCACCGCCGCCGTCGAGGCCTTGCGGCGGGCGGTTGCGGTGCGAGGACAGGATGGCGCATTCCATCTTTTCGAGGAAACGGATCGTCCGCCTGGTGCCGTCGCCGGCGCTCCATTCGCCTTTGCCGCCGGAGCCTTCGCGAATGTGAAAATCCTCGAGCAGCACGGGAAAGCGCAATTCCAGCACCTCCGGGTCGGTCAGGCGCGAATTGGTCATGTGGGTGTGGACGCCGGATGTCCCGGCAAAGCCGCGGCCGGAGTTCATCCGGCCTGCCGGCGAACCGGAGCAGATGGTCTCGTAATACTGGTACTGCTTGTTGCCGAAGGTCAGGTTGTTCATCGTGCCTTGCGCATTGGCCATGGCACCCATGGCGCCGAACAGGGCGTTGGTGACATGCTGCGAGGTCTCGACATTGCCGGCGACGACGGCGGCGGGGTAGGCGGGCTTCAGCATCGAGCCGTCGGGGATGATGATGTTGATCGGCCGCAGGCAGCCGGCATTCATCGGGATCATGTCCTCGACCATGACACGGAAGGCATAGAGCACGGATGCGCGGGCGACGGGCTCGGGCGCATTGAAATTGTTCTTCTCGACCTTCGACGTTCCGGTGAAGTCCACGGTCGCCTCGCGCTTTTGCCGATCGACGGTAATCTTCACCTTGATCACCTGGCCAGTGTCGGTCGGGTATTCGTACTCGGAACTATCTGGCAGCCGCTCCAGCACGCGGCGCACGCTTTCGGCGGCGTTGTCCTGGACATGGCCCATATAGGCTTCGACGACGTCAAGGCCGAAATGGGCGACCATCTTGCGCAATTCCGCCACGCCCTTTTCATTCGCGGCGATCTGCGCCTTGAGGTCGGCGATGTTCTGGTGTGGGTTGCGGGCAGGATAGGGGTGGTCGGTGAGCAGCGTTTGCAACTCCGCCTCGCGGAATTTTCCACGATCGACAACGCGGAAATTGTCGAACAGCACACCTTCCTCGTCGACCGTGGTGGCAAGCGGCGTCATCGAGCCGGGAGCCGTGCCGCCAATGTCGGCATGGTGGCCGCGCGAGGCTACGTAGAAGATTACTTCCTCCCCCCTTGAGGGGGAGGTGGCGGCGGAGCCGCGTGAGGGGGTGGTTGCGGCAGTGCTCGACGCTCTTGTGGTGCCTTCTGAGAGGACCCCACCCGGCCGCTGCGCGGCCACCCTCCCCTCAAGGGGGAGGGAAAACACCGGCGTCACCACGGTGATATCAGGCAAATGCGTGCCGCCATTATAGGGGGCGTTCAGCGCAAAGACGTCGCCGGGATGGATGTCGCCGGAGTTCAGCCGGATGATGGTTTCGACCGAGCGGTCCATGGAGCCGAGATGCACCGGCATGTGCGGCGCGTTGGCGACCAGCGCGCCATGACGGTCGAAGACGGCGCAGGAAAAGTCCAGCCTTTCCTTGATGTTGACGGAATAGGCGGTATTCTGCAGCGTGACGCCCATCTGCTCGGCGATCGACATGAAGAGGTTGTTGAAGACCTCCAGCATCACCGGATCGGCTTCGGTACCGAGGGCAGCCGTGCGCACTTTCCGTTCCGTGCGGCGGATGACGACGTGATTGAGGTTGGTGATTTCGGCCCGCCAGCCCGGCTCGACGACGATGGTCTGGTTCGGCTCGATGATCAAAGCGGGGCCTGGGACCAGATTGGATGGGCGCAGGTTTTCGCGGCGATGGATGCCGGCCTCATGCCAGCGGCCCTCGGTGTAGATGCGCCGCGTTCCGGACGCACCGGCTTCAACCATTGCCGGTCCGGCGGGCGCAACGGCTTCGGCCGTGGTCTCGACGATCTCGGCGCCTTCCACGCCAACGGTCTCGACGATCATCGGCTTGTCGTCATAGACGAACCCGAACTGCGCCTTATGGGCCACTTCGAAATCGCGCCTGGCCTGGAAGATCGAGTCCTGTTCGAAATTCACCGGCAGCGTGGTGTCGGTGCCGTCATAGCGGATGTGCAGCACCGGCTTTGCCGCAATCTTGTCCTCGGCGATGCCTTGCGCTGCCAATTCGGCGATGACGGCTTTTTTCAACGTGCCGATGAGGCTGCCGATCTGGGTCCTGGATTCTTCGGCAAGCGGCTTCAGGAGCGCCTGCTGGCGCGACGCGAAAACCGACGACAGGCCGATACCATAGGCTGAGAGCAGACCGGAAAAGGGGTGGATCAGTACCGCCTCCATGCCGAGCGCGTCGGCAACCAGGCAGGCATGCTGGCCGCCGGCGCCGCCAAAACAGTTCAAGAGATATTCAGTGACGTCATAGCCGCGCTGCACGGAGATCTTCTTGATGGCATTGGCCATGTTTTCCACCGCGATGGTGACGAAGCCTTCGGCGACGGCTTCCGGCGTGCGGCCATCGCCGATTTCGACGGCCAGCGCAGCGAATTTTTTGCGCACGGCGGCCACATCGAGCGGCTGGTCCTGGCCTGGGCCGAAAATTGCCGGGAAGAAATCGGGCTGCAGCTTGCCCAGCATGACATTGGCGTCGGTGACGGCCAGCGGGCCGCCGCGCCGGTAGGCGGCGGGGCCAGGATTGGCGCCGGCGGAATCCGGGCCGGCGCGGAAACGGCCGGCTTCGTAGTGCAGGATCGAGCCGCCGCCGGCAGCGACGGTATGGATGCGCATCATCGGCGCACGGATGCGCACGCCGGCGACCTCGGTGTCGAAGGCGCGCTCATACTCGCCGTCATAATGGGCGACGTCGGTCGAGGTGCCGCCCATGTCGAAACCGATGACTTTCTCGAATCCGGCGAGTTTCGCCGTCTCGACCATGCCGACGACACCGCCGGCCGGGCCGGACAGCAGCGCGTCCTTGCCCTGAAACATGTCGGCGGCGGTAAGCCCGCCCGACGACATCATGAACATCAGGCGAGGAGATTGGCCAATCTCCCCCCTCGTGGGGGAGATGCCCGGCAGGGCAGAGGGGGGCGTGACGGAATGAGGCGCTGGCGGGACAGCGCCCCCCCCTGTCGGCTTTGCGGACTGCCCTTCGCTATGGCTCCGGGCGTTCGTCGCTGAAAAAGCCAAATCGTTGGCTTTTTCTCGGCCTTTGGCCGACCGCTCCTCACCCCCCACAAGTGGGGAGATTGGCGTCGCGCCCAGTTCTCCCGCCACCCTTTGCACATAGCGCGACAGGATCGGCGACAGATAGGCATCGACCACGGTGGTGTCGCCGCGGCCGACCAGTTTGATCAGCGGCGAGACTTCATGGCTGACCGAGACTTGGCTGAACCCGATCTTGCGGCAGACTTTCGCCACCGCCTTCTCGTGGTCGGGATATTTCCAGGCATGCATGAAGACGATGGCCACCGCATCGATGCCGTCGGCCTTCGCCTGTTCGATGGCGGGCCGGCAGGCGGCGATGTCGAGCAAGCGCTCGACCTCGCCATTGGCGCGCACACGCTCGTCGATCTCGATGACTCGCTCGTAGAGCTGTTCGGGAAGGATGATCTCCTTGGCGAAGATGTCCGGCCGCGCCTGATAGGCGATCTTCAGCGCGTCGCGAAAGCCCTTGGTGATGAGCAAAAGCACACGGTCGCCCTTGCGCTCCAGCAGCGCATTCGTGGCAACGGTGGTACCCATCTTGACGTCACCGACCAGGCCCGGAGGAATAGCGGTGCCGGATTTCAGCCCCAGAAGCTCGCGGATGCCGGCTATGGCCGCGTCGGGATAGGCTTCGGGATTTTCCGACAGGAATTTCCTGGGATGCAAACCGCCTTGCGGATCACGTCCGATCACGTCGGTAAAGGTGCCGCCGCGGTCGATCCAAAAATCCCATTTCTTGTCCACGCAGAACTCCGGCATTGCATTTGGGTCCAGACTGTTAGTTCGGCATCGCCCGGCCCGCAATCGGTAGTGCGCGGATGTTACATCAGGAAACGCAACGTTACGAAACTCATGGCCGTTTGACGCATTTTGCCTTCGACCGTTCACCGCAACGTGAGCGTGTGTTGAAGGAGAGATGTCATGAAAAAGCTCATTCTTGCTTCCGTTTCCGCCCTGGCCCTGTTCGGCGTTGCCGCCTGCAGCGACAGCGGTACGGATAACACCACCACCCAGAGCACCAATCCGCCAGCCGCCGAGCCCATGAAGCCGGCGACGCCGGATGCACCGAAGCCTGCAGAACCGGCTCCGGCAACACCTGCTCCTGCCCCCGCGCAGTAGCAGCAGTCTCGGTCACTTTGACGTGACGAGAGAGGAGGCCGGCTTCGCGCCGGCCTTCCTGCGTTTAGGTCGATTCGGGGCTCAAGGGCCTTGAACCGGCTCTTTCCTACGGTTTGGGATCTGGCGCGTCGGTTGCTTGCGTAAATTCGGTCCACTCTGCGGCGCTGTCTTGGCTTGATAGCAATGGCCGGCGGCCCTAATAAGCGCTCATGTCGATTTGGGATCGCCTCGGCGACTTCATCACCCGCGTTTCATCTTCAGCCACGTCCGGCGTAGCCGATGTGGTTGAGGCCGTGCGCACGGTTTTCTCCGGTGACGCCGATCTGCGCCGGCGTGTTGCCTTCTCTGTGGCGATGATTGCGCTGTCAGCCAAGATGGCCAAGGCCGATGGCATCGTCACCCAGGACGAGGTTCGCGCGTTCCAGGAAATATTCGAGGTGCCGCGAGAACAGACCCGCAATGTGGCGCGGCTTTACGATCTGGCCAAGCGCGACGTCGCCGGGTTCGAGACCTATGCCGAGAGTATGGCGCAGATGTGCGGCTCGGGCCATTCGAACTGCGTCATGCTGGAAGACATACTCGACGGTCTGTTCCATATCGCCAAGGCGGATGGGCTGGTGCATGAGCGCGAAGGGATTTTCCTGCACCGTATTGCCGAGATTTTCCGCATCGACGAGGTGCACTACGAGGCCATCCTGGCCAGGCACGTCAATCTCGGCGCCGGCGATCCCTATATCGTGCTCGGCATTGAGCGCGGGAAACCGTTCGAGGAGGTCAGGAAGCGATACCGCAAGCTGGTCTCCGACAATCATCCGGACCGGCTGATCGCGCGCGGCCTGCCGCAGGAATTCATCAAGATTGCAACGACCAGGGTCGCGGCGATCAACGCGGCCTATGAAATGATCGAGCGGGGCCTCAGGCACGCATGAGCGGCTTCCCGCCCGACGAGCCAAGCGCGGAGGTCAGGGTATCGCCGAATTTCGGCCCGCGGCGCGAAACCCTCAGGCCCGACATGATCGTGCTGCACTATACCGGCATGGCGACTGGTGCTGCCGCGGAAGCCTGGTTGTGCGACCCCGCAAGCGAAGTCTCGTCGCACTACCTCGTCCATGAGGACGGTCGCATTATCCAGATGGTGCGCGAAAGCGACCGCGCCTGGCATGCCGGTGCAAGTTCCTGGTTCGGGCGTACCGACATCAACTCCTGTTCGGTCGGCATCGAAATCGTCAATCCCGGCCATTCGCTCGGCTATTCGGCCTTTCCCAAGCGGCAGGTGGAAGCGGTGATCGGGCTTTGCCTTGGTATCATCGAACGCCATTGCATTTCGGCGCAAAGGGTGCTTGCCCATTCCGACATAGCGCCGGGGCGCAAGATCGACCCGGGCGAGAAATTCCCCTGGAAGGCGCTGTTTGCGGCCGGGGTCGGCCATCTCGTGCCTGCGGCGCCGGTCCGGCGCGGCGCGGTGCTGAAAGCCGGCGATACCGGCGCCGAGGTCGAGACACTGCAGTCGATGCTGGCGCTCTATGGCTATGGCGTCGAGATATCAGGTGTCTTCGACCGCCAGACCGAAATCGTCGTCGAAGCTTTTCAACGGCATTTCCGACCGCGCCTGGTGGATGGTGTCGCCGACGGCTCTACGTCTAGCACGCTGCAAAGCCTGCTGACTTCCCTTAGGTCAGTTGCGTCTAAATAATCGTTTCCTGATATTCAAGTTACAACCTGTCACTGAAAGTGAATTGCCTCGCCTTGTTCGACACAAATTCCGCCCTCAAAGGCAGTTCGTGCAAGTTATCGGACCTCCAGCCCCCCGGATGCTCCGATATTGATTAGGCGTTGCTGCGTGAAGATCTTCGCGCGGCCAAACAGAACGGGACCACATGCAGAAATTGACCGTTGTAACGGCAGCTATTGCTGCCGGCGTAATGACTTTTACCTTCAGCACGGCCGATGCCGCACCACTGAGCCAGAGGGCAGACCAGGGCTTCATCGCCGCACCCGCCAAAGCCACCATGACGAAGGCAAACCCGAAAGCAAAAAGGGCAACCACCGCGAATGTGCGCAAAGCAGCCGTGGTGAAGGCCAGAAAAGCCACGGCCAAGAGGCATTTTAAGCGCAACAGGAAGAGCGTCGACCTGACGACGACCGCATCGATCCGCCCAAGCACCGCTGCGGAGTCGACTGCGGCAGCCGCGCTTGGCGGCCAGTATTCGGCAATCATTGCCCGCTATGCCGCGGCCGAAGGCGTGCCGGTGTCGCTGGCCCAGGCGGTCATCAAGATCGAGAGCAACTACCGGCCGAACATCGTCGGCAGCGCGGGTGAAATCGGCCTGATGCAGATCAAGCCGGCAACGGCGCGGATGATGGGGTATAGCGGCTCCGCCAAGGGTCTGTTCGATCCCGACACCAACATCAAATACGGCATGAAGTACCTTGCCATGGCGCGCAATCTCGGCGGCGGCACCACCTGCGGCACGATCCTGAAATACAATGCCGGCCATGCCGCGACGCGGATGAACCCGGTGTCGGCGGCCTATTGCGGCAAGGTCAAGGTGCAGTTGGCGGCATTGGGATCGCCGGCATAAAGTCTGCTTTTTCATTTGCGTTTTGGAACGTGAACCCCTTTATACGCTGTGCCAGCTGGCCGGGCGGCCGCACCCGCAAAGCCGAAAGGCTGCGGGTGAGGAAAGTCCGGGCTCCATGGAGACACGGTGCCGGTTAATGGCCGGCGGGGGCGACCCCAGGGAAAGTGCCACAGAAAGCAAACCGCCCCGATTTATCGGGGCAAGGGTGAAAGGGTGGGGTAAGAGCCCACCGCGCGACTGGCAACAGGAGCGGCACGGTAAACCCCACCGGGAGCAAGACCGAATAGGGACGGTGCGAGGGGAAACCTTCGAGGGCTGTTTCCGGCTCACCGTCCGGGTAGGTTGCGTGAGGCGCATGGCAACATGCGCCCAAGATGAATGGCCGCCACGTTCTCGCCCCGAAAGGGGCGAGGGCCATACAAAACCCGGCTTACAGGCCAGCTGGCAATTTCTCCCCATATCGCGATTAATCCTTTGGGATCAGCAGTCTGCGCCTTCGGGCGCAGCTGACGATTCAGGTGCTTGAGCGATTGAATCAACTGCACCGGGTGGGTCGAGACAAACGCATTCTTGAAGCTGGTACGATTTAATCGTACCATGATCGTCGTGGTTTGATCAGGAGCACGCCATGGGTCATGTCGACAAACGCAGCATCACGCTTTCGCCGGAACTGGCGGCGGCGGTCGACGATGTCGTGGCCGCCGGCGAATATGCCTCGGCCAGCGAAGTCATCCGTGATGCGCTGCGGCAATGGAAAGACCGCCGCGATCTGCTCGGCTATACGGTCGAGGAACTGCGCAGGCTGGTTCAGGAGGGGATCGACAGCGGACCGGCGGTGGACGGCCAGCCCTTCATGGACCGGCTGCGAGCCAAATATCACAGGATGTCGGAAGCTGCAGGCTCGGAAGAGTGAAATATCGGCTGCTTCCTCAGGCGATATCAGATGTCGAAGGCATCGGTGACTACATTGCGGAACATAGCCCAAAGGGAGCCATGCGCCTTGTGGACGCTTTGGAGAGGCGCTAGACACTGCTCACCTTGCACCCGTTCTCAGGTGCGCCGCGCGATGATATCGCGCCCGGCATTCGTCATCTGATCGTCGGCGAATATGTCACTCTGTATCGCATGGGCGAAGACGCGATCGAGATCGTCCGCGTTTTGCACGGCAGGCGCGATATTGGCGCCGACGACTTGGTGACCTAATCCACCAGTTCAGACGCCGATCTTGTCCAGCGATGCCTCGATCGCCTGCCAGAGTTCTTCCACCGGCTCGCAGCCCACCGACAGGCGCACGAAGCCGGGCGGAACCGAATCTCCTCGCTTGGCCCGCCGCTCGGCGGAGGTGTGGACACCCCCGAACGACGTTGCCGCCTGCATCAGCGTGCAGTTGTTGATGAAATCCTCGGCCTTGTCTTCGGAAGCGAGTTCGAAGGACACGAGGAAGCCGAAGCGCTCCATCTGCGCCCGGGCGAGGTTGTGCGACGGGTCGCCCTCCAGCCCGGGGTAGCGCAAGCCGCTAACGGCGCGATGGTCTTTCAGGCGCTTCGCGATCACCTCGGCAGAAGAACACATGCGGTCGAAGCGTACGTCCAGCGTCTCCAGGCCGCGATGCACCAGCCAAGCCTCGAACGGGCCGGGAATGCCGCCCGCGGTCTCGCGCCAGCCGGTGACGTCCGCGATGATGTCTGGATTGCGGCTGGCGACATGGCCGAACAGCACGTCGGAATGCCCATTGGCCGCCTTGGTGTCGGCAGCAACGACAATGTCGGCGCCGAGATCGAGCGGACGCTGGCCGAACGGCGTCATCGTGGTGTTGTCGACGACGACGATCGCGCCCGCTTGGTGCGCGGCCTCGGTGACGGCTGTGATGTCGCAAATGTCCAATCGCGGATTTGACGGGGTTTCAACGTAGACAAGGCGGTAGCCGTCGAAGCCGCCGTCGAGGAATGTAGCTGTCGGCCGCAGATCATAGGCGACGCCGAAGGGCTTGAGGAAACGTTCGGCCAGCGCGCGTGTGGCATGGTAGCCGTCCGAAGGCAAAAGCACGCGGTCGCCGGATTTCAACAGGCCGAAAAACACCGCCGAGATTGCCGCCATTCCTGAGGGGAAGCCGACGCATGGCGCGTCTTCGAGATGCGCCAGCATGTGCTCGACTGCATCCCAGGTGGCGTTGCTGTAACGGCCGTACTGACGGTAGCCGGCGCCGTCGCCCGGGTTGTGGAAAATAGCGGCCATGGTCAGCGGCAATGGGATGGGGTCGCCTTTGGCAAGTCCGTCGCGACGCAGATGGGCAAGGGAGGCCGCGCGGGACCTGGCTGTTTCGGACATGGATTTCTGACCTTGTTGCTCAGCGAAAAGACTGACGACGCTATTCGCGGCAGTGATGCGCGGCAAGCCGCTTCCGCTTGGGCCAGCCCGCTCTAAACGGTTCGTTAGGCTTAATGGGAGATAAAGACGGGAGTGTTGTCAGAGCTGCTCTCACCGGTTGTGGCGCGCGCGTTTGTGAAGCCTGTTCCCGTTGACGCCCATAGTGCCCCATGATATCCCATTTCGATACCAAAGCCTTCGTTCCGCGTCAGGGTAAAGCGTACGCCAATCGGGCAGCCGCGGCGGCTGTGCGTTTGCGGGGTTTTGCCGCTGGGATCGAAGCGGATTTTCGGCAGGGGACGCGCTTCGGCGCGGACGAAAACATGGAGAGGGGTGCGGCGGCGGAAGCGGCTGCAGCGTGTCATGGACCGGTTTCTGTCAAGCGCGGTGAACAGGATCGATGCGAAGGGGCGGGTCTCCGTTCCGGCGCATTTCCGCGCGGTCGTGCAGAAACGCGGCTATTCGGAACTCTATGCGCTGCGCGGCCTGGACGTGCCTGCGATGGATGTCGGCGGGCTCGATCTGCTCGACCGCTACGAGCAGCGCATCGCGCTGGAAGACCCTTTTTTGCAGACGGCGGACGATATGTCGTTCTTCTGCCATGGCGACGGGACGTTCCTGAAGCTCGATCAGGATGGCCGCATCACGATGAGCGATTTCATCCGCGAGCATACGGGCATCACGAGCGAAGTGGCCTTTGTCGGCCGTGGCAATTTCTTTCAAGTTTGGGAGCCGGGACGGCTGGCCGCCTATGGGGCGCAGGCGCGCGCTCGGCTTTTGCAGCTTCGGCAGGGGACGAAGGCTCACGAGGCCAAGGCTGGGGAGCGGCCGGAATGATGGCGGATCACGGCGATGATCTCAGCGCCGTTGGCGGACCGGTCCGCCACATTCCGGTCCTCCTCGCCGAAGTGCTGGAGGCGCTCTCACCCAAAGCCGGCGATGTGATCGTCGACGGCACGTTTGGCGCCGGCGGCTACACCAAGGCGATCCTGGCGAGCGGCGCCTCGGTGGTGGCGATCGATCGCGATCCCGATGCGATTGCCGCCGGGCGCGGCCTGGAACAGCAATCCGGCGGCAGGCTAAGGCTGGTGCAGGCGCCATTTTCGACGCTGGACGAGCAGGTCGAAAGCGCCGACGGCGTTGTCCTCGACATCGGCATTTCCTCCATGCAGGTCGACCAGCCCGAGCGCGGCTTTTCGTTCCGCACCGACGGGCCGCTCGACATGCGCATGGCGCAGGCGGGCTTGAGTGCTGCCGACGTCGTCAATTCGTTCAAGATAGGCGACCTTGCCCGCATCTTCGGCTTCCTCGGCGAAGAGCGGAATGCCGGCCGCATTGCCCGCATGATCGAGTCACGCCGCGAAAAACGTCCGTTCGAGCGCACGCTCGATCTCGCCGACGCCATCGAAACGCATATCGGCCGCGCGCCGAAGGACAAGATTCATCCGGCCACCCGCGTCTTCCAGGCGCTGCGCATTTTCGTCAATGACGAGCTGGGCGAATTGGCCAAAGCCCTAATGGCATCCGAGCGGGTATTGAAGCCCGGCGGGCGGCTTGCGGTGGTGACGTTCCATTCGCTGGAAGACCGCATCGTCAAGCGCTTCATCGCCGACCGCGCCGACGTCGCCACCGGCTCACGTCATTTGCCCGAAGCGCACGCGCGTACCGCGACCTTCCGCAAGGCCGGTGGCGGCGTGACGGCAGGCGATGCCGAAGTCGCTGCCAATCCGCGGGCGCGCTCGGCCAGGCTGCGTGCCGCCATCCGCACCGAGGCGCCGGCGCGCGCCGGTGATCTCACCGTTTTCGGACTTCCAAAACTTCCCGGCATCCAGGCGCCGCGAGAGAGGTGAATACGTGTTTCGAACCAGCGACATAGTCCTGATCGCCGTCATGGTCTCGGCCGCGGCCCTGACCTACAAGGCCAAGCGCGAGGCCGAGGAACAACTGGCTTCGGTGCAGAAGATCGAGGCGCAGATCCGCTATGAGGAGGACACGATCGACCTGCTCAAGGCCGACTGGAGCCTGCTGACCCAGCCGTCGCGCCTGCAGAAGCTGGCTGAAATCTACAAATCGCAGCTCGCACTCGAGCCGGTCAATGCGCGGCAGATCGTCGGGCTCGACGACCTGCCGGCAAAACCGCTCAACATCGAGGACCTGTCGTCGCAACGGCTTGGCGGCATGGCCGACAATTCCGGCAAAGGACCAGCCGACAAGGATCCCGTGGTCACCGGAGCCATCGTCCAATGATCGCTGGATTTCCAATGCGCGCCAAACTTCCGTCGGTCGGCAAATTGCTGAAGCGCCGCGCACGGACCGGCGAGGACGGCTCCATCGTGGTCGAAGGCGCGCGCAAGGCGACCGGCGGCAAGGCCAAGACCCGAATCGTGATGACGATGGCGGTGTTCTTCGGCATCTATTCGACCATCGCCGGGCGGCTGGTCTATCTCGGTTTCCAGTCCCCCGACATGTCGAATGGGCCGCAAAGCCGGGTGACGGCGTCGCGTCCCGACATCGTCGACCGCAACGGCGAGGTGCTGGCGACCGACATCAAGACGGCATCGCTGTTTGCCGAGCCGCGCCGCATCGTCGATGCCGACGAGGCGATCGAAAAGCTGTCGACCATTCTGCCAGATATCGACCCCGAGCAGACCTATCACAAGCTGAAGAGCGGCGCCGGCTTCGTCTGGCTGCAGCGGCAGCTGACGCCCAAGCAGCAGGCCGACATCATGCAGCTCGGCATTCCCGGAATCGGCTTTCGCACCGAAAAGCGCCGCTTCTATCCGGCCGGCGTGACCTCGTCCTACATTGTCGGCCTCACCAACATCGACAATCAGGGCATCTCCGGCATGGAGAAATACATTGACGAGCAGGGCTTAAGCGACCTGCAGGCCTCAGGACTTGCGATCGCCAAGGATCTGAAGCCGGTTCAGCTGTCGATCGACCTGCGCGTCCAGCATGTGGTGCGCGACGAGATTGCCGCCGGCCTCGAGCGCTATCGCGCCATGGGCGCCGGCGCCGTCGTGCTCAACATCAAGACCGGCGAAGTGGTGGCGATGGCCTCGGTGCCGGATTTCGATCCGAACAATCCCTTCAATGCGCAGGACAAGGATCGGCTGAACCGCATGTCGGCCGGCCTCTACGAGATGGGCTCGACCTTCAAGAGCTTCACCTCGGCCATGGCACTCGATTCCGGCAAGGCGAATATGAACAGCCGTTTCGACGCCTCGCACCCAATCCGCGTCGGCCATCAGGCGATCCACGATTTCCATGGCAAGAACCGCGTGCTGTCATTGCCGGAGGTGTTCCTTTACTCCTCCAATATCGGATCGGCCCGTGAGGCCGAAATGGTCGGCATCGAGGGGCACCGCGAATTCCTGCATCGCCTTGGCCTTCTGGACAGGATGCAGACCGAACTGCCTGAGGTCGCGCGCCCGACCGAACCGAAGGTCTGGAAACAGGTCAACTCCTTCACCATCGCCTTCGGCCATGGTGTGTCGACGACGCCGCTGCAGGCCGCCGTCGGCTGCGCGGCGCTGATGCAGGGCTATTTGATCCCGCCGACTTTCCTGGTCCGCAGCGAGCAGGATGCCATGGCGGTGGCCAAGAGAGTGGTCAGCGAAAAGACTGTGGAGGGCATGCGCTACCTCTACACGCTCAATGCCGAGAAAGGCTCGGCCAGAAACGCCAGGGCCCCCGGCTACCGCGTTGGCGGCAAGACCGGAACCGCCGAGAAGGTGATCAATGGCCGCTACTCGAAGGAACTGAATTTCAACACCTTCGTCGCCGCCTTCCCGATGGACGATCCGCAATATCTGGTGTTTACGATCGCCGACGCTCCGCACCCGGAAAAGCCCGGGATGACCGACGTCGCCGCCAACAATGCGGGTGTCATGGCCGGAAACATCATCAGGCGGGCAGCCGCCATGCTTGGCGTGAAGCCAGATTTCAGCCATGAAAATGGCGCAACGCTGGTTTCCTATCAGTGATTCTTAGGGCGCGCCGGCAACTGCGCGCTATTTTGTTGAGATAAACGGGGTTCGATGCACCTGAGAGATTTAGCCGGTATCCTGCCTGTCGAGGGAACATCTTCCCGCGATGTGGAGGTAACCGGGATTTCGTCGGATTCCCGCACGGTCAAGACCGGCGTGGTCTTTTTCGCGCTCGCCGGCAGCAAGGCGGATGGTTCGGCCTATGCCGCCGATGCGGCAAAGCGCGGCGCAGCGGCGGTTGTCGTGGGCAAGGCCGGCGCCGTTTCCGGCCTGTCCGTCCCGGTGCTCAGCGTCGACGACCCACGCCTGGCGCTGGCGCTGAGCGCGGCACGTTTCTTCGGCAGCCAGCCGGAGACGATGGTCGCGGTTACCGGCACCGCAGGCAAGACCTCGGTCGCCGCCTTCATCCGGCAGATCTGGGAGCAGGCCGGCTTTGCCGCCGCGTCCATTGGCACCACCGGCGTGGTGGCGCCGGGCCGCAACGATTACGGTTCGCTGACCACGCCCGATCCGGTGGCTTTGCACCAGTTGCTCAAGGAATTGGCGGAGGCCGGCGTCACCCACGCCTCGATGGAGGCTTCCAGCCATGGTCTCGACCAGCGCCGCCTCGATGGCGTCAAGCTCGCCGCGGGCGGCTTCACCAATCTCGGCCGCGACCATATGGACTATCATCCGACGGTCGAGGATTACCATCGCGCGAAATTGCGCCTGTTCGACACGCTGCTGCCGAAAGGCGCGCCAGCGGTCATCTTTGCCGACGATCCGTGGTCGGCGCCGACCATCCAGGCTGCGCAGGCCGCCGGGCTCAAGGTGCTGACTGTCGGCCGCCATGGCGATTTCCTGCGCCTGAAGCGGGTCGAGCACGAGCGCCACCGCCAGCGCGCCGAGGTCGAAGCCGACGGCGTGCTCTACGAGATCGACCTGCCGCTCGCCGGCGACTTCCAGATCGCCAATGCCCTGGTTTCGGCAGGGCTGGCCATTTCCACCGGAACGCCGGTCGCCAAAGCTTTGATGACATTGGAGAAACTTCAGGGGGCACCGGGACGGCTCGACCTTGTCGGCGCCACCGCCAATGGCGCGCCCGTCTATGTCGACTATGCCCACAAGCCGGATGCGCTGGAAAATGTGCTGGCCGCCGTGCGCCCGTTCACCACCGGGCGCGTCATCGTCGTGTTCGGCTGCGGCGGCGACCGCGACCGGGGCAAGCGGCCGATCATGGGCGCAATCGCCACGCGGCTGGCCGATGTCGTCATCGTCACCGACGACAATCCGCGCTCGGAAGTGCCGGAAACGATTCGTGCCGCGATCCTGGCAGCCGCACCCGGCGCCATCGAAATCGGCGACCGCCGCAAGGCGATCCACGAAGCGGTCGCCATGCTCAAAGCGGGCGATACGCTGATCGTTGCCGGCAAGGGCCATGAAGAGGGCCAGACCATCGGCGCCGAGACTTTTCCGTTCTCCGACCACGAAGAAGTCCGCTCGGCGCTGCGGGAGTGGGCCGCATGAGCGTGCTCTGGACTTCCGAGGCGCTGGTCGACGCCATGGGCGGTCGGCCGCTCGGGCCGATGCCGGAGGGAATTTCGGGGATCTCGATCGACAGCCGCAGCCTGCAGCCGGGCGACGCCTTCTTCGCCATCAAGGGCGAGGCGATGGACGGCCATGACTTCGCGACCGCGGCGATCAAGGCCGGCGCCGGCGTTCTGGTCGTCGCCGAGGGCAAATTGCCGTCGCTTGGGCGGCTGACGGCGCCGATGATCGTCGTGCAGGATGTGCTGGCAGCACTGGAGAAACTCGGTGTTGCCGCCCGCGCCCGTTCCAGCGCAAAAATCATCGCGGTGACCGGATCGGCCGGCAAGACCACCACCAAGGAGGCGCTGCGTCATGTGCTGTCGGCCGTCGGCACGGTGCATGCTTCGGCGCAGTCCTTCAACAATCATTGGGGCGTGCCGCTGACGCTGGCGCGCATGCCCGGCGATTGCGACTATGCGGTGTTCGAGATCGGCATGAACCATCCGGGCGAGATCCGGCCGCTGGTCAAGATGGTCCGGCCACATGTGGCCATCGTCACGATGATCGCCGCGGCGCATCTCGGCTTCTTTAGAAATCTCGACGAGATCGCCAAGGCCAAGGCCGAGATTTTTGAAGGCATCGAGCCCGGCGGTGCGGCCTTGCTCAACCGCGACGATGCGCGATGGAAGCTGCTCGACAAGATGGCGCGAGCCGCCGGCGTCGAACATGTCTTTGGCTTCGGCGAGAATGCACGGTCGACCTACAAGCTGACCAAATGCGAGCTGCATGCCGATCATTCCGACATCACCGCCAGGATCGGCGGGCAGGATGTGACGGCGCGCATCGGCGCGCCCGGCCGCCACATGGTACAGAACGTCCTGGCGGTGCTCGGCGCCGCGCATTTGGTTGAAGCCGACATCGGCAAGGTGGCCTTGGCACTGGCCGATCTTTCGGCCGAGCGTGGCCGTGGGAAGCGCCATATGCTTCGCCACCCCAAGGGACCGATCACACTGATCGACGAGAGCTACAACGCCAATCCGGCCTCGATGGCTGCTGCCATGGCGCTGCTCAACGCGACGCCTGTCACGGGCGAGGGCCGGCGCATCGCCGTGCTCGGCGACATGCTCGAGCTCGGCGACCATTCGGCCAAGCTCCATGCAGCCCTTGCCGAACTGATCGTCGGCACCGGCACAAACACGGTCTTTCTCGGCGGTCCGGAAATGCGGGCGCTGGCAGACATCCTGCCCGACGAGATCAAAACGGAATACCGCGCCGGCGCCGAGGAATTGAAGCCGCTGCTGTTGTCGACGCTGAAGGCCGGCGACGTGGTGATGATCAAATCGTCGAAAGGCATCGGCTTTTCAAAGCTGGTCGAGGCCTTGCTCGGCAAATATCCGGCGGAAGCCGCAGGCACGAAACAGAACTAGTCCGGGGAACGGAATCGTATGTTTACATTGCTCGTCGATTTTGCGGACAAGGTCTCGGTCTTCAATGTCTTCCGCTACATAACTTTCCGCACCGGCGGTGCGCTGATCACCTCGGCGCTGATCGTCTTCATCTTCGGGCCGACCATCATCAATTCGCTTAGGCTGCGGCAAGGCAAGGGCCAGCCGATCCGCGCCGATGGCCCGCAGACGCATTTCAAGAAGGCCGGCACGCCGACGATGGGCGGGCTGATGATCCTGTGCGGCATCGTCGGCTCGTCGCTTCTATGGGCGAACCTCTCCTCGATCTATGTCTGGGTGGTGCTCTTGGTGACGCTGGGCTTCGGTTCGATCGGCTTTTACGACGACTATCTCAAGGTAACCAAGCAGTCGCATCTCGGCTTTTCCGGCAAGGCGCGGCTGGCGTTGGAATTCGTCATCGCCGGCATCGCCGCCTGGGCGATCATGCATAATGGCCAGGCGCCGTTCTCGTCGTCGCTGACCTTCCCCTTCGCCAAGGAATTCATCATCAATCTCGGCTGGTTCTTCGTGCCGTTCTCCTGCTTCGTCATTGTCGGCGCCGGCAATGCGGTGAATTTGACCGATGGCCTCGACGGGCTGGCGATCGTGCCGATCA
Source organism: Mesorhizobium sp. C372A (assembly GCF_030323245.1). NCBI lineage: Bacteria > Pseudomonadati > Pseudomonadota > Alphaproteobacteria > Hyphomicrobiales > Phyllobacteriaceae > Mesorhizobium > Mesorhizobium sp. C372A. The sequence goes on from NZ_CP100475.1 coordinate 3,668,556, forward strand.
TGATCGCGGCGGCATCCTTCGGCGTTATTGCCTACCTCTCCGGCAATGCGGTGTTCGCCGAATATCTGCAGATTCATTTCGTGCCCGGCACCGGCGAGCTGGCTGTCGTGCTTGGCGCCGTCATCGGCGCCGGCCTCGGCTTCCTCTGGTTCAACGCGCCACCGGCAGCGATCTTCATGGGCGACACCGGTTCGCTGGCCATGGGTGGCCTGATCGGTACGGTCGCGGTCGCCACCAAGCACGAAATCGTGCTGGTCATCGTCGGCGGATTGTTCGTCGTGGAAATCCTGTCGGTCATCATCCAGGTCGGCTACTTCAAGATGACCGGCAAGCGCGTCTTCCTGATGGCGCCTATCCATCATCATTTCGAAAAGCTCGGCTGGACCGAAAGCCAGGTGGTGATCCGCTTCTGGATCATCGCCGTCATCCTGGCGCTGGTCGGCCTGTCGACCCTCAAGCTGAGATAGGAACCCGCTTGATCCCCGCCGCATCCTTTTCGGGCAAACGCGTTTCGCTCTTCGGGCTCGGTGGCTCGGGGATCGCCACGGCGCGCGCGCTGATCGAGGGCGGCGCCGACGTGCTCGCCTGGGACGACAATCCCGATAGCGTCGCCAAGGCTGCTGACCAAGGCATTGCGACCGCCGATCTGCGCGGCGCCGACTGGTCGAAATTCTCGGCCTTCGTGCTCTCACCCGGCGTACCGCTGACGCATCCCAAGCCGCACTGGACGGTGGAGTTGGCGCGTGGCTCCGGCGTCGAAGTGATCGGCGATATCGAATTGTTCTGCCGCGAGCGGATTGCGCGCGCGCCTGATGCGCCGTTCATCGCCATCACCGGCACCAACGGCAAGTCGACGACCACGGCGCTGACCGCGCATATCCTCAAATCGGCAGGGCGCGGCACACAGATGGGCGGCAATATCGGCCGCGCCATCATGACGCTTGATCCACCGCGGGCTGACCGGCACTATGTCGTCGAGTGTTCGTCCTACCAGATCGATCTCGCGCCCTCGATCAATCCGACGGCCGGCATCCTGCTCAACCTGACGCCCGACCATCTCGACCGCCACGGCACCATGCAGCACTACGCTTCGATCAAGGAGCGGCTGGTCGCCGGCAGCGAGACAGCCATTGTCGGCGTCGACGATAGCTGGTGCGCGCAGATCGCCGACCGGCTGGAGAGGGCGGGCCGACAGGTGATCCGCATCTCCAAGCGGCTGCCGCTGACCGACGGTTATTTCGCCGACGGCTCCGATCTGATGGAAGCCGTGCATGGCCGCTACCGCCGCGTCGCCTTCCTCGAAGGCATCGGTTCGTTGCGCGGCCAGCACAATGCGCAGAACGCGCTTGCCGCGGTCGCCGCCTGCCTCAAGGTCGGCTTGAGCCTCGGCGAGATCCAGGCAGGACTTGAGAGCTTCCCGGGCCTGGCGCATCGCATGGAGCAGGTCGGGCGGAAGGACCACGTGCTGTTCGTCAACGATTCCAAGGCGACCAATGCCGATGCGGCGGCACCGGCGCTGTCGAGTTTTTCGCGCATTTACTGGATCGCCGGCGGACTGCCCAAGGAAGGCGGGATCGAGCCGCTGCGCGGTTTCTTCCCGCGCATCGCCAAGGCCTATCTGATCGGCGAGGCGGCACCCGCGTTCTCGGCGACGCTCGGCGAAGCCGTGCCCTATGAAATCTCGGGCACGCTGGCCGCCGCGGTCGACCATGCCGCGAAAGACGCGGCCAAGGATGACAGCGGCGAGGCGGTGGTGCTGCTGTCGCCGGCCTGCGCCAGTTTCGACCAGTTCAAGAATTTCGAAGTTCGCGGCGAAGCCTTCAGGCAAGCTGCGAATGCTATCGAGGGCGTGAAACCCATCGGAGGGGCACGATAATGCAAAGCCGTCTCGACAAAAGCCCGGTTGCAACCTGGTGGTGGACGATCGATCGCTGGTTCCTGGCGGCGTTCCTGTCGCTGATGGGGCTTGGCATCGTCTTGTCCTTTGCGGCAAGCCCGGCGGTGGCCGAACGCATCGGCCTCGACAGTTTCCACTTTGCCACCAGGCAGATCATCTTCACCGTGCCGGCACTCGGCGTGATGCTGGCGGTGTCCTTCCTGGAATCGCGGCAGATCCGGCGCATGGCGCTGATCATCCTGGGCATCATGCTGGTGCTGATGGTGGCCGTGCTCTACATCGGCGTCGAGGTGAAGGGCGCACGGCGCTGGGTGTCGTTTGTCGGCATGTCGATCCAGCCGTCGGAATTCCTGAAACCCGCCTTCGTCATCGTCTGCGCCTGGCTGTTCGCAGAACACAAGCGCCAGCCCGACATTCCGGGCAATTTGTTTGCCATGCTGCTGCTGATCCTGGTCATCTCGCTTCTGGTGGCGCAGCCCGATCTCGGCCAGACCATGCTGGTGACCGGCACCTGGGGCGTCATGTTCTTCATGGCCGGCCTGCCCTGGCTATGGATCATCGCGCTTGGCGCCACCGGCGCCGGCGGCCTGTTTGCCGCCTATACGGTGTTCCCGCACGTCGCCGCGCGCATCGACAAATTCCTAACCGGCGAAGGCGACACGTTCCAGGTCGACATGGGCCGCGAGGCGCTGATCAACGGCCACTGGTTCGGCGTCGGGCCGGGCGAGGGCACGGTCAAGCGGGTCATTCCCGACGCGCATGCCGACTTCGTGTTTTCGGTCGCTGGCGAAGAGTTCGGGCTGATCATGTGCTTCTTCATCATGTCGATCTTCGCCTTCATCGTGCTGCGCGGCTTGAGCACGGCATTGAAGGAACATGATGATTTCACCCGCTACGCCGTCGGCGGTCTCGTCACCGTGTTCGGCCTGCAGTCGGTCATCAACATGTGCGTCAACCTGCAACTGATGCCGGCCAAGGGCATGACGCTGCCTTTCATCTCCTATGGCGGCTCCTCGCAGATCGCCATTGCCATCTCGATGGGCATGGTGCTGGCGCTGACGCGCAAGCGACCGGAAAAGCGCAAGCAGATGGGCTTTGCCCTGTCGCAGCGCGCCCTGCCGGCGGAGTGATATGGCGCGGGGTGTCATCCTTCTCGCTGCTGGCGGAACAGGCGGACATCTGTTTCCGGCCGAGGCGCTGGCGCATGAGCTGATCGAGCGCGGCTGGGGCGTGCATCTGGCGACGGACGACCGCGCCGAGCGCTTTGCCGGCCATTTCCCGGCCGCCGCCATCCATCCGATCCAGTCGGCGACGATGGGCTCGAAAAACCCTGTCGCGCTGCTTGGCGCGTTCTGGAAGATCTGGCGCGGCGTGCGCCAGGCCTCCGCCGTCATCGCCAGGATCAAGCCTGATGCGGTCGTCGGCTTTGGCGGTTATCCGACCTTGCCACCGCTCTATGCCGCGACGCGGCGCAAGCTGCCGACGCTGATCCATGAGCAGAACGCAGTGATGGGCCGCGCCAACCGGGCGCTGTCCGGGCGCGTCGATGCCATCGCCGGCGGATTCCTGCCGCAAGATGAAAGTGCCACAGGCGCCAAGACGGTGACGACAGGCAATCCGGTCAGGCCGCCAATCCTGGAGGCGGCCAAGACGCCCTACACCGCATCCAAAGGGGCGGATCCGTTCAGGCTCCTGGTGTTCGGCGGCAGCCAGGGCGCGCAGTTCTTTTCCGACGCCATGCCGACGGCGATCGCACTTCTGCCGGAGGCGCAGCGCAAGCGGCTGGTGATCACCCAGCAGGCCCGCGCCGACGACGTGGCGCGGGTGAAGGCCGGCTATGCGGCACTCGGCGTCCATGTCGAGGTCTCGCCCTTCTTCACCGACATGGCACAGCGCATGGGCGCGGCGCATCTGGTGATCTCGCGCTCCGGCGCCTCGACGGTTTCGGAGATCGCCGTCATCGGCCGGCCGGCGCTGCTGGTGCCTTATCCCTATGCGCTGGATCACGATCAGGCGGCGAACGCAGCCGCCCTTGCCGCGGCGGGCGGCGGCGAGGTGCATCCGCAATCGTCACTGTCGCCGGAGCGCATCGCGGCTCTCATTGGCGGGCTGATGGACACTCCCGAGCGGCTGACGGCCATGGCTGCCGGAGCGAAGTCGGCTGGCCGGCCGAACGCGGCACGGTTGCTCGCTGATCTCACAGAGGCTATTGCGTCCAGAAAAACCGTTTCGGATTTCAGGAAAGGGACGCATTGATGAAGATGCCGCAGACCATCGGCCTTGTGCATTTCATCGGCATTGGCGGCATCGGCATGAGCGGCATCGCCGAGGTTCTGCACAATCTCGGCTACAAGGTGCAGGGTTCGGACCAGGCCGACAGCGCCAATGTCCAGCGGCTGCGCGACAAGGGCATCGAATGCTTTGTCGGCCACAAGGCCGAGAATATCGGCGCGGCCGAAGTGGTGGTCGTCTCCACCGCGATCAAGAAATCCAATCCCGAGCTGAAGGCCGCGCGCGAAAAACTGCTGCCGATCGTGCGCCGGGCCGAGATGCTGGCCGAACTGATGCGCTTCCGCCAGGCGGTCGCGATCGGTGGCACGCATGGCAAGACCACAACCACGTCGATGGTGGCGACGCTGCTCGATGCCGGCGGGCTCGACCCGACGGTGATCAATGGCGGCATCATCAATGCCTATGGCACCAATGCCCGTATGGGCGATGGCGAGTGGATGGTGGTCGAAGCCGACGAAAGCGACGGCACCTTCCTCAAGCTGCCGGCCGAGATCGCCGTCGTCACAAACATCGATCCCGAGCATCTGGACCATTATGGCAGTTTCGACAAGGTGCGCGAGGCGTTCCGGCAATTCGTCGAGAACGTGCCGTTCTACGGTTTTGGCGTGATGTGCACCGACCATCCGGAAGTACAGGCGCTGGTCAGCCGCATCGAGGACCGCCGCGTCATCACCTATGGCGAGAACGCGCAGGCCGATGTGCGTTTCACCAACCACCGGATGGCCGGTGCCGTCTCGGCATTCGACGTGGTGATCCGCGACCGCAAGACCGGCGGCCAGACGACGATATCGGATCTGCGGCTGCCGATGCCCGGCCGCCACAACGTCTCCAACGCCACCGCCGCAATTGCGGTCGCGCATGAACTCGGCCTATCGGCCGAAGCGATCAAGAAAGGGCTGTCGTCCTTTGCCGGCGTCAAGCGGCGCTTCACCCACACCGGCTCGTGGAACGGCGTCGACATCTTCGACGATTACGGCCACCACCCGGTCGAGATCACGGCGGTGTTGAAAGCGGCGCGCAGCGCCACCAAGGGCCGCGTCATCGCCATTGCGCAGCCGCACCGCTTCACCCGGCTGCACGATCTGTTCGACGAATTTTCGGTCTGTTTCAACGATGCCGACACGGTGATGGTGGCGCCGGTCTATGCGGCGGGCGAGGAGCCGATCGACGGCGTGACCTCGGAGGCGCTGGTGTCGCGCATCCGCTCCGGGGGCCATCGCGATGCGCGCTACGTCGAAACCCCTGCCGCGATTTCGCCCGTCATCCGCGCGTTGGCGAAACCGGGCGACTTCGTCATCTTCCTGGGCGCCGGCAACATCACCCAATGGGCCTATGCGCTGCCTGGGGAACTCGGCGGTACCGTCTCATGATGCGCGGCCAGGACCTGCTCGACAAACTTGGCGACCGGCTTGCCGGCCTGCGCGGCCGCATCACGCCCAATGCCGAGATGGACAAGATCACCTGGTTCCGCGCCGGCGGTCTGGCGGACGCCCTGTTCCAGCCGGCCGACGAGGAGGATCTGGCTGCCTTCCTGCGCGCCGTGCCGGAGGACATCCCGCTCACCATCGTCGGTGTCGGCTCCAACCTCCTGGTGCGCGACGGCGGCATTCCAGGGTTCGTCATCCGGCTTTCGGCCAAGGGCTTTGGCGAGGCCGAGGTGGTTTCGCCGACCGTCATCAAGGCCGGTGCTGCGACGCCCGACAAGCGCGTCGCGGCCGTCGCTTATGAGGCCGGTATTGGCGGCTTTCATTTCTATCACGGCATTCCCGGCGCCATCGGCGGGGCGCTGAGGATGAATGCCGGCGCCAATGGCGTCGAGACGCGGGAACGTGTCGTCGAGGTTCGGGCGCTCGACCGCAAGGGCAATCTCCACACCCTCAGCAATGAAGACATGGGCTATGCCTATCGTCACTCGGCCGCACCTGCCGGGCTGATCTTCACCTCCGCGGTTTTCGAAGGTGTTCTGGAAGACCAGGAGGCGATCAAGGCGGCCATGGACGCCGTCCAGACGCATCGCGAGACGGTGCAGCCGATCCGCGAGAAGACCGGCGGCTCGACCTTCAAGAATCCGGAAGGCACCTCGGCCTGGAAGGAAATCGACAAGGCCGGCTGCCGCGGGCTCATGATCGGCGGCGCGCAGATGTCGCCGATGCACTGCAACTTCATGATCAACACCGGAACAGCGACCGGATACGACCTCGAATATCTCGGCGAGACGGTGCGCGCCCGCGTGCTTGAAAATTCAGGCATCCGCCTGCAGTGGGAAATCAAGCGGCTCGGCAATTTCCGCCCCGGCCATGCCGTGCAGGAATTCCTCGGACAGCTTCTTTAGCGCAAGCTGAAGTTCATGTGATGCTTGAACTTCAAACGGTCTGAAACAACAGCGCCACCGTTGCTCCAAAGACTCACAACACGCTTTTTCCGGCCGTTTTCGCGGAAAGTGAATCTGTCGGAATCATAAGCACTTGCCAGCGAATCAACTCTCTGATTCTCTGCCTTAAAGCGTTTCCTGATTTGAGTCGTTCGACGCGTCGACCGCGTTTTCCGTCTGGGGGGCAACCTGCCGGGAGACTCGGACTCAATCTGGTCGCTGAATGCGTGGTTGCGGGCCCGCCGTGAGAGGGATGACGGGATATGAAGAACAAGCATGTGGCTGTCCTCCTGGGCGGATTCTCGTCCGAGCGGCCCGTGTCTCTGTCTTCGGGAAAGGCGTGTGCGGATGCGCTTGAGAATGAAGGCTACCAGGTTACCCGCGTCGATGTTGCGCGCGATGTCGGCGCCGTGCTCACCGAACTCAAGCCCGATGTCGTCTTCAACGCACTGCACGGCCCGTTCGGTGAAGACGGCACCATCCAGGGCATCCTCGAATATCTGGCCATTCCCTACACCCATTCGGGCGTGCTCGCCTCGGCGCTCGCCATGAACAAGGAGCAAGCCAAGAAGGTCGCCAAGGCTGCCGGCATCGCGGTGGCGGAATCGAAGGTTGCCAGCCGCTTTGCCATCCAGAACAAGCATCCGATGAAGCCGCCCTACGTGGTCAAGCCGGTCAATGAAGGCTCAAGCTTCGGCGTCGTCATCGTGCATGAAGGGCAGTCGCATCCGCCGCAGGTCATCGGCTCGTCCGAATGGAAATATGGCGAGACCGTCATGGTCGAGCGCTACATCCATGGGCGCGAGCTGACCTGCGCCGTCATGGGCGACGTGGCGCTCGGCGTCTGCGAGATCATTCCGACCGGCCATTCCTTCTACGACTATGATTCAAAATACGTCGCCGGCGGATCAAAACACGAAATCCCTGCTAAAATTTCATCAAATATTTACCAAAAAATACAGACACTGGCGCTCAAGGCACATCTGGCTATCGGCTGCCGGGGCGTTTCCCGATCGGACTTCCGCTATGACGACCGTCACTCCGAAAACGGCGAGATTGTCTGGCTCGAGATCAACACTCAGCCGGGCATGACGCCGACGTCTTTGGTGCCTGAAATCGCCGCCCAGGCCGGGCACTCGTTTGGCGAATTGTTGAGTTGGATGGTGGAGGACGCTTCGTGTCTGCGTTGAAATGGGGACAGGACAAGGGCAGGGGCGGCGCCGGGCCGGCGCTGTTCGGCATGCCGTTGTCGTTCGACCATTTCGTGCTGCCGCGCGTGCTGCGCCGGCCGGTGCGCGTGCTGGCGCGCCTGGGCGGCGGCGACTTCGTCGCGCCGCGCTTTTCCGCGGCCATCCTGTCGGCTTCGCTCATTGCATCAAGCAGCCTCTATGGCGCCATTCTCGGCGGTCATGCCGACGACATCGTCCAGAGCATCACCGCCCGGACCGGCTTTGCCGTCGACCAGATCAAGGTGGTCGGCAACCGCCAGACTTCGGAGATCGACATACTGGACCGGCTCGAGCTCGACGGCTGGACGTCACTGATCGGCTTCGATGCCGAGGCCGCGCGTGAACGTATTGATACCTTGCCCTGGGTCGAAGTGGCGGCGGTGCGCAAGGTCTATCCACATACGCTGGAAGTGCGTGTCGAGGAGCGCGAGCCCTTCGCGCTCTGGCAGCAGGGCGCGGAGCTTTCGGTCATCGAACGCTCCGGCGCGGTGATCGCGCCGTTCTCCGGCGGCAAGCAGGCGCTGCTGCCGCTGATCATCGGCACCGGCGCACCGGCCAAGGCGCCCGACTTCGTGGCCAAGATCAACAAATTTCCCGAGCTCGCGGCTCGGGTCAAAGGCTATATCCGCATCGGCGAACGGCGCTGGGATCTTAAGCTGGAAAACGGCATCACGATCAAGCTGCCCGAGGATGGCGAGGATCAGGCGATCGCCGATCTGGTTCGGATGGACCACGACAACGGGCTTCTGACGCGGGACATCGCAGCCGTCGACATGCGCATCTCCGATCGCCTGGTGGTGCAGCTGACGCCGGAAGCGGCGACGCAGCGCCAGGCCGCGCTCAATGAAAAGCCGCAAAATCTGAAGCGCAAGTCGGGGACGAAGATATGAGCTGGCTTGGCGGCAACAGCGATGCCTCTTCGCGGCGTTCCGGCACGCTCACCGTGCTGGATGTCGGCTCGAGCAAGGTTTGCTGCGTGGTGGCGAAACTGAAGCCGCGCGAGGACGGCAAGCTGTTGCGCGGCCGCTCGCACCGCATCCAGGTGATCGGCATCGGCCACCAGAAATCGCAAGGCGTGAAGTCGGGCGTGGTCGTCGATCTCGACCGCGCGGAGCACGCCATTCGCCTGTCCGTCGACGCAGCCGAACGCATGGCGGGACTGACCGTGGATTCGCTGATCGTCAACATGACGGCGGGCCGGCTGAAGAGCGAAACCTATTCGGCCACCATCAATCTCGGTGGCCATCAGGCCGACGAAGCCGACATCAAGCGCGTGCTTGCCGCCGGCGCCAAGCAGGCGCTCAAGGCCGAACGCGACGTGATCCATTCGCTGCCCGTCGGCTTTTCGCTGGACGCCGAGCGCGGCGTGCGCGATCCGCGCGGCATGGTCGGCGACCAACTCGGCGTCGATATGCATGTGCTGACGGGCGATGCCGCGCCGCTGCGCAATCTGGAGCTCTGCATCAACCGCTCGCATCTTTCGGTCGAGCGCATGGTGGCGACGCCCTATGCCAGCGGGCTTGCGGCCCTGGTCGACGACGAACTGGAAATGGGTGCGGCCTGCATCGACATGGGCGGCGGCACGACGACCATCTCGGTGTTTTCGGAAGGCAAATTCGTCCACGCCGATGCCATTGCCATCGGCGGCAATCATGTGACGCTCGATATGGCCAAGGGCCTGTCGACCTCGCTCGACGCCGCGGAGCGGCTGAAGGTGATGCATGGTTCGGCGCTGCCCGGCAGTGCCGACGATCGCGACCTGGTCTCGATCCAGCCGATCGGCGAAGACGGCGAGATGCCGCTGCAGATCCCGCGCTCGGTGATGACGCGCGTCATCCGCGCCCGCATCGACGAGACGCTGGAACTGTTGCGCGACCGGCTGAACAAGTCGGGCTACGGCAATGCCGTGGGAAAACGCGTCGTGCTGACCGGCGGCGCCAGCCAGCTTGCGGGTCTCCCCGAGGCGGCGCGCCGCATTCTGGGACGCAATGTGCGCATCGGACGCCCGCTCGGCGTGGCGGGCCTGCCGGAAGCTGCCAAGGGGCCGGCTTTCTCGACGGCGGTCGGGCTGCTGATCTATCCGCAGATGGCGAGCTTCGAGAGCCATCCGGCGAAAGGAATTTCCGGTCTCAGGATGACCGGAACGGGCGGAAAACTGCATCGCATGAGTCAGTGGTTGAGAGACAGTTTCTAATTGACGGGGACAGCCCCATAGGCGGCCGCGGCGGCGAAGCGGCGGGAAAGGCAAAGGACGGAGACAATGACGATCAATCTGCAAAAGCCGGACATCACCGAGCTCAAGCCGCGGATCACCGTATTCGGTGTCGGCGGCGGCGGCGGCAATGCCGTCAACAACATGATCACCGCGGGCTTGCGCGGTGTCGAGTTCGTCGTGGCCAACACCGATGCACAGGCGCTGACCATGTCGAAGGCCGAGCGGCTGATCCAGCTCGGCGCGCATGTCACCGAGGGGCTCGGCGCCGGCTCGCAGCCTGAAGTGGGCCGTGCGGCGGCGGAAGAGTGCATCGATGAGATCATCGATCATCTCTCCAACACCCATATGTGCTTCGTCACCGCCGGTATGGGTGGCGGCACCGGAACCGGTGCGGCTCCCGTGGTTGCCCGCGCGGCGCGCGAACGGGGTATCCTCACCGTCGGCGTCGTCACCAAGCCGTTCCATTTCGAAGGCCAGCGCCGCATGAAGACGGCGGATCTCGGCATCGAGGAGCTGCAGAAATGTGTCGATACCCTGATCGTCATCCCCAACCAGAACCTGTTCCGGCTGGCGAATGACAAAACCACCTTTGCCGACGCCTTCGCCATGGCCGACCAGGTGCTCTACTCCGGTGTTGCCTGCATCACCGACCTGATGGTCAAGGAAGGCCTGATCAATCTCGACTTCGCCGACGTGCGTTCGGTGATGCGCGAAATGGGCAAGGCGATGATGGGCACCGGCGAAGCTTCGGGCGAGGGCCGCGCGATGGCCGCCGCCGAGGCGGCGATCGCCAATCCGTTGCTCGACGAGACCTCGATGAGGGGCGCCAAGGGCCTGCTGATCTCGATCACCGGCGGCCGCGACCTGACCCTGTTCGAAGTCGACGAGGCCGCGACCCGCATCCGCGAGGAAGTCGACCAGGACGCCAACATCATCCTCGGCGCCACCTTCGACGAGGAACTCGAAGGCGTCATCCGCGTCTCGGTGGTCGCCACCGGCATCGACAAATCGGCAGCTGAAATCGCCGCGGCGCCGATCTCGATCCGGGCCGTGCCGCCGCAGCAGAAGCCGGTCAGCCGCCCAGCGGCTCCGGGGGCGGAAGGCCGTCCGGCACCGGTCCAGCAGCAGACCTATGAGCAGCGCGCGGCCGATCCGGTGGCCGAGGCGATCCAGCTTGCCGAGGCCAATGCGGCGGCAATGGCTCGTCCGGCGCCGATGGCCCAGGCGGAAGATTTCCGCCCGCAGAGCAAGATCTTCCAGGCCCCGCCTGCCCAGCCGCAGCCTGTCGTGCAGCAGGTGATGCAACCGGCGCCGATGCGGGAAATGCCGCAGCCGGTGGCTGCCGTACCGCAGCGCATGCCGCGGGTGGAGGATTTTCCGCCGGTGGTGCGGGCCGAGGTGGAAGCCAAGGGCCGTCCGGCCGACCATGAAAACAGCGGGCCGATGGGGCTGCTCAAGCGGCTGACCAACGGGCTGACGCGCCGCGAAGAAGAGCCGGCCCGGTTGCAGCCGGCACAGCCGCGCGAACCGAAACTGCGCCAGGCGGCGCCGGAAATGCGCCGCCTTGCCAGCCAGGATCCGCAGCTTTACGCGCCGCGCCGCGGCCAGCTCGACGATCAGGGCCGGTTGACGCCGCAGACCAGGTCGACCCAGGAAGACGACCAGCTGGAGATACCGGCTTTCCTGCGCCGCCAGGCCAACTGAGCCGTTAACGGTATGTAACACTTGTTAACAGGCAGACGAGAGATTGTCTGCCTGTTAACGTTTAAAGTGGTTTAGTAACAAGGCGTTACGATGTGACGCTCAAGGTCTGTCGCGGTTACACAGAGTAAGAAACCGTGATTTGGAGTCTCCCTGACAGACCATTATCTTTGCCGCAGCACTTTCGGTGTGCTGGGATTCGGGGAAGTGGCCCTGCCTGCCGATAAAAAAGAGCCGCGCCTTTTGGGTTAAAGCGGACTTAGGCGTTTGGGCTATGGGGTTTGTCTTGCAAGACTATCAGACGACACTGAAATCGCGTGCAACGCTGACCGGTACCGGCGTTCACAGCGGCAAACCGGTCACCGTCAATTTCCTCCCTGCGGACGCCGACACCGGCGTGCTCTTCCACCTTTCGAACGGAAGCGAGAGCCGCGAGTTCCGCGCGCTGGTTGCCGAAGTCGGCGCGACCGATCTCTGCACCATGCTCGGCGATCCGGCAGGCGAGCATATCGCCACCGTCGAACATCTGATGGCGACGCTTTTCGGGCTCGGCATCGACAACATCGTCATCGAGATCGACGGTCATGAGGTTCCGATCCTCGATGGCAGTGCGGTGGCGTTCGTGGAAGCCATCGACCAAGCCGGCATCGAGACGCTGGCGGTCAAGCGCCGCTACATCAGGGTGGTCAAGCCCGTCCGCATCGAGAATGGCGCGTCCTGGGCCGAGTTCAGGCCCTATAGCGGCACGCGCTTCGAGGTCGAGATCGATTTCGAAAGCCCGGCGATCGGCCGCCAGCTATTCGCCTCCGACATCAACCCCGACATCTTTCGCCAGGATATCGCGCGCGCCCGCACCTTCGGCTTCATGAAGGATGTCGAGCGGCTGTGGGCGGCCGGCTATGCGCTGGGCTCCTCGCTGGAGAACTCGCTGGTGATCGGCGACGACAACCGGGTGATCAACATGGGCGGCCTGCGCTATCCCAATGAGTTCGCTCGCCACAAGACGATGGACGCGATGGGCGATCTGGCGCTGGCCGGCGCCCGTTTCATCGGTTGTTTCCGCTCCTATCGCGGCGGTCACCGGATGAATGCGGCTGCTTTGCGGCGGCTTCTGTCCGACCGTTCGGCCTTCGAGGTCGTCGAGACCACGCGCCGCGAGCGCGGCCGCACCGCCGAGATGAGCGCCGTCACCGGCCCTGTCTTTGCACCTTGGGTGATCTGATTCTTAACGATTTTCTGGCTTTCTGAGCGCGGGCTGGTGTTGCATGAATGCATCACCGGCGGGTGAAAGCGCATAGCGTTCGAGCCAACACCAAGTCGCCACAAAAATGTGCGATTGGCTAGACATAGCGTTGCTGGGCAAGGCAGTTATGGTTTATGGCTGCTGCCGTGTGTTAGGCGCATGTCGCTCAAAAGTGGGGATCAGTTTTGAGGGAACGCCATGCGAAAGGCATTGAACTAACGCCGAAAGGGCGCAATCCAATCATGTTCTTCAAGCGAGTTGGTCAATCGAAAGCGCCGTATCGGGCTGTTTTCCTGGCGCTTTCGGTGGTTGTGCCATCGCTGTTCCTCTCGGCCTGCATGTCGTCCGAGAAAGACGTCGACCTGTCGACCTATGTCGACCAGACCGAACCGGCCGACGTCCTTTACAATCAAGGCCTTGCCAATCTCAATGCCGGCCGCCTGGATGAGGCGAGCAAGAAGTTCGACGCCGTCGACCGCCAGCACCCCTATTCGGAATTCGCCCGCAAATCGATGGTGATGGGCGCCTTCGCCGACTATCGCGCCGGCCGTTATGACGAAGCAATCGGCTCGGCCAAGCGCTATCTGACGCTTTATCCGTCGACCGACGACGCGGCTTACGCCCAGTATATTATCGGGCTGAGCTACTACAAGCAGATCAAGGACGTCACCCAGGATCAGAAGGAAGCACGCCAGACCGTGCAGACGATGCAGGATCTGGTGACGCGCTGGCCGACGTCGGAATATGTCGACGACGCCAAGGAAAAGATCCGTTTCGCCAACGACCAGCTGGCCGGCAAAGAGATGCAGATCGGCCGCTATTATCTCGAGCGGCGCGAATACATTGCTGCCGTCAAGCGCTTCCGCAACGTGGTCGAGAACTATTCCAACACCCGCCATGTCGAAGAGGCGCTGGCGCGTCTGGCCGAAAGCTACTACGCGATGGGCTTGACCTCGGAAGCGCAAACCGCCGCTGCGGTGCTCGGCACCAATTATCCCGACAGCCAATGGTACAAGGATACCTACAAGCTGTTGCAGAGCAACGGGCTTGAGCCGCGCGAGAATGCCGGATCGTGGATATCCAAGGCCGGCAAGCTGATCACCGGCGCCTGACGCCCGAGCATCGACTGAGGCGGACGCGCTTTTCGGATTGATCCGACGCTCAAACAAAAAGATAGTGCGGCGCTGCGACTCCATCGGTCGCATGCCGCTTCACAGCGGTTCAGTGGTTTGATTGAGGCGCTGAACCGTCCTAACTTTTTGTTCTACGCAATTCCGGACGGAAAACCGCTACGCACTTTTCCTGGAATTGCTTGAGGTCCGGGTTCTGATGCTTTCCAGACTGTCGATCCGCGATATCGTCCTGATCGAGAAGCTGGATATCGACTTCCAGCCCGGCCTTTCCGTGCTGACCGGTGAAACCGGCGCCGGCAAATCCATCCTTCTCGACGCGCTGTCGCTGGCGCTTGGCGCCCGCGGCGACGCCTCGCTGGTGCGGCACGGTGCTGCCCAGGGCCAGGTCATTGCCGTCTTCGATGTGCCGCGCAACCACCCGGTGCGCGCGCTGCTGGCCGAGAACGCCATCGAGGATGACGGCGACATCATCCTGCGCCGGCTGCAGACGGCGGATGGCCGTACCCGTGTCTTCGTCAACGACCAGCCGTCCAGCGTCACGCTGATGCGCGACATCGGCCACGCGCTGGTCGAGATCCACGGCCAGCATGACGAGCGCGCCCTGGTCGATCCAGGCGCGCATCGCGAATTGCTGGACAGTTTTGGCGGCCATCTCGGCGCCGCCCGCGCGACCGGCGAGGCGTGGCGCTACTGGCGTGGCGCCGAGCAGGAGTTCGTCAGGCACCGCGCCAAGGTCGAGGCGGCGGCGCGCGAGGCCGATTACGTCAGGGCCTCGGTGGCGGAACTGGCAAAGCTCGATCCGCAGCCCGGCGAAGAGACACAGCTGGCGGAATTGCGTGCAACGATGATGCGGGCGGAAAAGATCGCCTCGGAAATACACGATGCACAGGATGTGCTGTCAGGCCCGTCCTCGCCATTGCCGCAACTGGCCAGCCTGCTGAGGCGCCTGCAGCGCAAGGCCAGCGAAGCGCCGGGACTGCTCGAGGATGTGGTGAAGTCGCTGGACGAGGCGATGCTGTCGCTGGATGCGGCGCAATCGGGCGTCGAGGCGGCACTGCGCGCCACCGAATACGACCCGCAGCGGCTGGAGAAGGCGGAGGAGCGGCTGTTTTCGCTGCGTGCGGCCTCACGTAAGCACAGTGTGGCCGTCGACGATCTGGCGCAACTGCGCGACACCATGTCCGCCGATCTCGCCGATCTTGATGCCGGCGAGGGGCGCCTGCATCTCTTGGAGAAGCAGGCCGCCGCCGCGCGGGAAGCCTACGATATTTCCGCAGCCCAGCTGTCCTCGCTTCGCCACGCCGCCGCGGTCGGGCTGACCAAGGCTGTCATGGCCGAGCTGCCAGCGCTGAAGCTGGAACGGGCCGAGTTCATCGTCGGGCTGACCAGCGATGGCGAAAACCGCACGGAAGAGGGCATCGACCAGGTCGAGTTCTGGGTGCGCACCAATCCCGGTACCAGGCCCGGCCCGATGATGAAGGTCGCCTCCGGCGGCGAGCTGTCGCGCTTCCTGCTGGCGCTCAAGGTGGCGCTGGCCGACCGTGGCTCGGCGCCGACATTGGTCTTCGACGAGATCGACACCGGCGTCGGCGGCGCAGTGGCCGATGCGATCGGCCAAAGGCTGGCTAGGCTGTCGAAGCGCGTGCAGGTGCTGTCGGTCACGCATGCTCCGCAAGTGGCGGCACGTGCTGCGACGCATTTCCTGATCTCCAAATCCGGCGGCTCGGACAAGGTTGCCACTGGCATTGCCGAGATGGACCGGGCGGCGCGCCAGGAAGAGATCGCACGCATGCTGGCCGGCGCCACCATCACCGAAGAGGCGCGCGCAGCCGCGGAACGGCTGCTGCGCGAGAATATTGCTGCAGCGTAGTCGTCGCAAGGCTTTCGGACTGAGTCAGGATATGGCTCCATCCCGCTGTTCAGGAATGCTTTTTCCGAAATCCTGATTTATGGTGCCTCGCCACTGTCCAGGGACCGCTGCATGTCTGAAAAACCAGTCGAATCGTTGAGCGAAAGCGAAGCCGCGGATGAGCTCCAGCGGCTGGCCGAGGAGATCGCCGGTCATGACCGGCGCTATCATGCCGAGGACGCGCCGACGATTACGGACGCAGAATATGACGCGCTGCGGCGGCGCAATCTTGCCATCGAGGAGCGCTTTCCCGGTCTGGTGCGCGAGGATTCGCCCTCGCTGCGGGTCGGCGCCGCGCCGGCGGAAGGCTTTGCCAAGGTGCGCCATGCGGTGCCGATGCTCAGCCTCGCCAAGGCCTACACAGACGAGGACGTCACCGATTTCATCGAGCGTGGCCGGCGCTTCTTCGACCGCGACAAGGACCTCGACATCGCGTTTACGGCCGAGCCGAAGATCGACGGCCTGTCGGCGTCGCTGCGCTATGAACGCGGTGTGTTCGTGCAGGGTGCTACGCGCGGCGACGGCACTGTAGGCGAGGACATCACCGCCAATCTCAGGACCATCGCCGACATCCCCGCCAAGCTGAAAGGATCGGGCTGGCCCGAGACCATCGAGATCCGCGGCGAGGTCTACATGACCTATGCGGAATTCGAGGCACTGAAGGCCCGCTCGGCGGCGGTGGGCGGCCAGGACTATGTCAATCCGCGCAATACGGCAGCGGGCTCCTTGCGACAGAAGGATGCGTCCGTCACCGCCAGCCGCAATCTTAAATTTTTTGCCTATGCCTGGGGCTATACGACAGCGGATCCGGCGCCGACCCAATATGATTCGGTGCAGAAATTCGCCGAATGGGGGTTCAAGGTCAGCCCATTGATGGTGCGGGCGAAGTCTGTCGAGGAGCTGATCGCGCACTACCACAAGATCGAGGAGCTGCGTTCGTCGCTCGGCTACGACATCGACGGTGTCGTCTACAAGGTCGACCAGCTGGAATTGCAGCGTCGCTGGGGCTTTGTCACCGGCGAGCCGCGCTGGGCGGTTGCGCATAAATTCCCGGCCGAACAGGCGATGACGACGGTGCAGAAGATCGACATCCAGGTCGGCCGTACCGGTACGCTGGCGCCGGTGGCGCGGCTAGCGCCGGTCACGGTCGGCGGCGTGGTGGTCGAAAACGTCACGCTGCACAACGAGGACTACATCAAGGGTTTTGACAGCAACGGCTTGCCGATTCGCGACGGCATCGATGTCCGCATCGGTGACACGGTTGTCATACAACGGGCGGGCGATGTCATTCCGCAGATCGTCAGCGTCGTCGTCGACAAGCGGCCGGCTGATGCGGTGCCTTACGAATTCCCGCACATTTGTCCGGTCTGCGGCTCGCCGGCGACGCGCGAAATCAACGAGAAGACCGGCAAGGAGGATTCGCGCCGGCGCTGCACCGGCGAGCTGATCTGCGCCGCGCAGGCCGTGGAGCGGCTGCGTCATTTCGTGTCGCGCGGCGCGCTCGACATCGAGGGGCTGGGCGCCGAGAATATCGACCTGTTCTTCAATTCGGGACTGGTCAAGACCGCCGCCGATATCTTCACCCTCAGGGATCGCCGCCCGGCCGTCACCAGGGCGCTGGCCGAGCGGCGCGAGGAGCAGGCCAGGCAGCGCGAGGCGGCATCGGGCAAGGCGCGCAAGAATGTGCGCGGTGTCGAGGACCGCAATTATGAAGGCCTCGACAAGCTGTTCGCGGCCATCGATTCGCGCCGCGAGCCGGAGCTCGACCGCTTCATCTTCGCACTCGGCATCCGCCATATCGGCGAAACGACGGCGGCCGTGCTTGCCCGGACGTTTTCGACCATCGAGGAGCTGATCCGCGTCGGCAAGGAAACGGCGGCGGCTGAGGATCCGCACAGCGTCTTCCCCTCCATCAACGGCATTGGCGACACGGTGATCGATGCGTTGCGCGATTTCTTCGGCAATGAACGCAATGACGACGTGCTCGACAGACTGCTCGAACAGGTCAAGCCGAAGCCGTATGTCGTCACCGTGTCGGCCGACAGCGAGGTTGCCGGCAAGACCATCGTCTTCACCGGCACGCTGGAAAAGATGACACGCTCCGAAGCCAAGGCGATGGCCGAACGGCTCGGCGCCAAGGTGGCGGGTTCGGTGTCGGCGAAGACCGATCTGCTGGTGGCCGGGCCGGGCGCAGGCTCCAAACTGAAGCAGGCCAGCGAACTCGGCGTCGAAGTCATCGACGAGGACACCTGGCTGCAACGGGTCGGCAAGGCGTGATGGCCGGTTCGTTCAAAGGTTTCGGGCAAAAAGTCATCCCGTTCCTCAAGGCGCTCGACTTCCACCAGAGCCGCGAATGGTTCCAGGAAAACCGCGCGCTTTACGACAGCGAGTTGCATGAGCCGTTCTGCGATCTGGTCGAGACGCTGACCGAGCGCTTCGCGGCGGCGGGTCTGGGCTTGCGCGGGGACCGCAAGAAGTCGCTGTTTCGCATCAACCGCGACGTGCGCTTCGCCAAGGACAAGCGGCCCTACAACCAGCATTTGTCGGCCATGCTGTCGCCGGACGGCACCAAGATGGAGCAGGGCGTGTTCTTCGTCTATGTCGGGATCGACCGCTGCTTTGCCGATGTCGCCTGGTGGAATCCGGAGCCGTCCCTGCTGCTGGCGATGCGCAAGGCGATCATCGCCCGGCCGGCCGAGTTCCGAAAACTGCTTTCAACCCTTAGGAAAAACGGCTTCGAACTCGAAACCGAGGGCCGCATGAAGCGCACGCCGCGCGGCTTCGAGCAGGTCAACGAACCCGATCTTGTCGACGCCATCCGCAACCGGCACTTCTATGTCCAGCACATGATCGATCCGGCCGGCATCCACGCGCCAGCGCTGGTCGACGAGCTTGTCGATTTCACATTGCGCGCCAAGCCGTTGCTCGACTGGGGCAGGGTGATCCAGGGCACGGCACCGCGGAGCTAAATCAGCCCGGCGCACTGCACGGCTACATCCGCATCAAAAGACCGCCGTCGACTGCCAGTTCGATGCCGGTGATGTAGCTTGCCGCATCGGAAAGCAGGAATAGCGCGGCATTGGCCATGTCCTGCGGCGTGCCGATGCGGCCGAGCGGCGCATAATTGGCAACGGCCGCGCGTTTCTCTTCGGTGTCCCAGCGCGCCTGCAGCGGCGTCAACGCCATTCCCGGGCAGATCGAATTGGAGCGGATGCCATCGCCCGCCAACTGCATGGCGAGCGACTTCGACAGCGCACAGACGCCGGCCTTCGATGCCTGGTAGGCATCCTGCGGGGTCGGATCGCCGCGATACCACTGGATGGTGGAGAAGTGCACCATGGCGCCGCCGCGTCCGCCGGCCCGCATATGCGGAACCACCGCCCGCGCGGTGTGGACGAAGGATTTCAGATTGATGTTGAAGACCTGGTCCCAGACATCGAGGTCCATCTCGAGGGCCGATTTGTCGCGACCGAACCAGAGCACGCCTGCGACATTGGCGAGATAATCGATGCCGCCGCGCTCGCGGCCCGCGGCATTGATGGTCTGCTCGACGAAGGCGACGTCGGTGAGGTCGCCCTGGGCAAAGGTGAGCCGGTCGTCATAGGCGGCAAGCGACGCCGGACGCGGCTTGACGTCGATGGCGGTGACCGAGGCGCCGGCATCGAGCAGCGCCAGCGAGATCGCCTCGCCCATACCGCCACCGGCGCCGGTGACGACCGCGTGCCTGCCGGTGAAGTCATAAGCGATCATCCGAACCCCCTCATTTGTTTTTTACAACATCAGTTTCGCTGATTTGTTGGCTCAAGCGAATTCGTCTGACTTTTCAAACGCCGGCTCCTACATAGCAGCGCGAGATGGGAATGTGACATGTCGGCAGAGACCTTAAGCGAAAATTCCGTGGCCAGCGACTTCTGGGACGGCGTGCGGCTGTCGATGCCGGTGGTTGTCGCCGCGGCGCCATTTGGGCTGCTGTTCGGCGCCATCGCCGTCGACAACGGCTTTTCCGTTCTCGAAGCTTTCTTGATGAGCGCGCTGATCTTCGGCGGCGCCAGCCAGATGGTCGGCATCGAATTGTTCGGCCAGCATGTCGCGCCATGGCTGATCGTGCTGTCGATCTTCGCCGTAAACTTCCGTCACGTGCTTTACTCCGCCAGCATCGGCCGGCGAATCGCGCACTGGCCGGTTATCAGCCAAGCGCTGGGCTATTTCGTGCTCACCGATCCGCAATTCGCGGTGGCCGAGCGTAAGGCCGAAGCCGGCGAGACCGTTGGCTTTGCCTGGTACATGGGGCTTGGCCTGCCGGTCTATGTGTTCTGGGGGATCGAGAGCGCGCTGGGCGCGGTGTTCGGCAAGCTGATCCCGGACACGCATGCGCTCGGCATCGACTTCCTGCTGCCGATCTATTTCCTCGGGCTGGTCATGGGCTTTCGCAACCGGCCACTGTGGCTGCCGGTGGTGATCGCCAGCGCCGCGGCGTCGATCATTGCCTACAAAACTGTGGGATCGCCATGGCACGTCTCCATCGGCGCCGTTGCAGGCGTGCTTCTGGCCGTCATCCTGCCGCCGCACCATAGCGGTGTGGAGGCAAAACGATGAGCGCGACCTTGTGGATCATCATTGCCGGCGCGATCGCCACCTATCTCACCCGCGTCGGCGGCCATCTGGTGATCTCGCGCTTCGACCACATCCATCCACGCGTCGAGGCGGGTTTGAATGCCGTGCCGGCCGCAGTGTTGACGACGCTGGTGGCGCCCGCCGCACTTAGCGCCGGACCGGCGGAATGGGCGGCGCTGGTCGTCGCCGCTGTGGTCTCGCTGCGCGGCGGCCTGATGGCGATGTTTCTGGCCGGGGCGGTGGTGCTGGTCCTCGCGCGGCAGTTTGTGGCATAGGGCGCCTGCGCGCGGAACAGTTTCGAACTGTCGGCGCCGCCGCTCATTGCCCTGCCGGGCGTTCGTCACTCGAAAAGCCAAGCAATTGGCTTTTCGTCCGCTTCGCGGACCGCTCCTCACCTCCCCGTATAGTGACGGGGAGAAAGAAGCTCATTTCAGATCTTGGCGTCGTGCGGCAGCGGCGCTGTCGCTTTCTCCAGCCAAGCCAGCGTCTCGCCGTCGAGCATCGGGCCGATCTCGGCCAGCACCCAGGCATGGTAAGTATCCAGCCAGTGCAACTCCTCGCGCGTCAGCAGGTCGGTGCGGATCAGCCTGATATCGATCGGCGCCAGCGTCAGCGTCTCGAAACCGTGCATGGCGATGTCGCCGCCCTCCACCTGTTCAGCCGGCGTCACCAGGATCAGGTTCTCGATGCGGATGCCGTAGGAGCCTTCCTTGTAATAGCCGGGCTCGTTGGACAGCATCATGCCGGCCAGCAGCTTTTCGGTGCCGGTGCGGGCGATACGCTGCGGCCCTTCGTGCACCGCCAGATAGGAGCCGACGCCATGGCCGGTGCCGTGGGCAAAGTCGCAGCCATGCTTCCACAGCGCCATGCGCGCCACCGCGTCGATTTCCGAGCCGCGCGTGCCCGCGGGAAAGCGCAGCGTCGAAATGCCGATCATGCCCTTCAACACCAGCGTGAAGCGCTCGCGCATCTCCTCGGTCGGCTGGCCGATCGGCACGGTGCGGGTGATGTCGGTGGTGCCATCCTGATACTGGGCACCGGAATCGAGCAGGAACAGCTCGCCCTTTGCCAGCTCGCGGTTGGTGGCGCGCGACACGCGGTAGTGCATGATGGCGCCGTTCGGACCGCTGCCGGAAATGGTGTCGAAGGAGACATCGCGCAGCGGCATCTGCGTTTCCTCGCCGGTCTGCCGGCGCACCTCCTCCAACTTGGTGACAACGGTTATTTCGTCGAGCGTGCCCGGCTTTTGCCGTTCCAGCCAGCACAGCAGTTTCGCCACGGCCGCCCCGTCTCGGCGGTGCGCGGCGCGGCTGCCGGCGATTTCCGCCTGGTTCTTGGTGGCGCGCGGAATGCGGGCGGGATCGGCCGCTGAAACAAATGCGCCGCCATTGTCCTCGACCAGCATTCTCAGCTTCTCCGCCGCCAGCACCGGGTCGAGCGCGATCTTGGCGCCGCCCTTGGCAAGGGTAACGACCGCCGCCTCGAATTCGCCGGGCTCGTGCAGATCGGCGAGTTGGGTGAGATAGGCGGCGACCGTGCGCGAAAACTTGCGCTGGTCCATGAACAGCTGGTGCTTGCCGTCGGCGGCAGGGATCGCGAAGCCGAGCGCCAGCGGCGTGTGCGGCACGTCACCGCCACGGATGTTGAAGGCCCAGGCGATCGAGGAGGGGTCGGTGAGCACGGCGTGCGTCGCGCCCTCCTTGCCGATTGCCGCCACCAGCCGCGCCAGCTTGTCCTTGGCGAGTTCCCCGGCAAAGCCGATCGGGTGGATTTCGACCGGCGCCACGGGCGGCGCCGGCTGATCCTTCCAGATGATGTCGATCGGGTTCCTGTCGAGCGGCACCAGCGTCGCGCCGGATTGCTCGGCCGAGGTTTTCAGCGCCTTGACCTCAGCGATCGTGTGCAGCCACGGGTCGAAGCCAAGCCTGGCGCCCTTGCCGAGATTGTCCTTGATCCAGGAGGCCGGCGGGTTGTCGACGAGACTCTCGATCGCAAAAATGTCGAGATCGACCTCGTGGCGCACTTGCAAGGTATAGCGGCCATCGACGAACATGAAGGCGCGGTCACGCTGCACAAGTGCTACGCCCGCCGAGCCGCTGAAGCCGGTCAACCATTTCAGCCGCGCCGAGCGATCGGCGACATACTCGCCCTGGTGCTCGTCGGCGCGCGGCACCAGGAAACCGTCGAGGCCATTATCCGCCAGCCATCGCCGCAGCAACGTCACGCGCGGCTTGCCGACGCTGGGGTCGCCTGCGGAATCGAAGGTCTGGAACATGGTATGCCTCCTGTATCGGGCGCGACCGTAGCGCATGACCCGGAAAACCGGAATCGATTTTCGCCAATCGCAACAGGCTCGGATTGGTCCAAAGCGCGTTGCGTCTCAGTGCTTCAGGTGGATCGTCACCCAGCCTTCGCGATGCAAGGTCCTGACATGCCGGAAATTCTGGCCGACATAGGCCGAGATCACCGCATTGCATTGGCGCTCGAGGATGCCGGACAACACGATCGAGCCGCCGAGGCTGATGTGCCTGGCCATCTCAGGCGCCAGCCGCATCAGCGGCCGCGCCAATATGTTGGCGACGATGAGGTCGAAAGGCGCGCGCTTGCCGAAGATCGGGTGGTGGAAGCCGGGCGCCGTCACCGTTTCAACCAGCGCCTTGACGTGGTTGAGGCGGGCATTGGCGGCGGCGACCCTGACGGCGATCGGATCGATGTCGGTCGCCAGCACCGGAATATGCGCCAGTTTGGCGACGGCGATTGCCAGCACCGCGCTGCCGGTGCCGAGGTCGAGGGCATTCCTGGGACGTTCGCGGCGCACGACCCGTTCCAGCATTTCGAGGCAGCCGGCCGTGGTGCCGTGATGGCCGGTGCCGAAGGCAAGGCCGGCCTCGATCTCGATGGCGAGTTCGCCGCTGTGGCGCTTCCGGCGGTCATGCGCGCCATGGACGAAGAAACGTCCGGCGCGCACCGGCTTCAGTCCCTCCAGCGAGCGCGCCACCCAGTCGATGTCGGGCAAAACCTCGCGCTCGATCGGCTTCGACAGGGACAGTCCCACAAGGCTGTCTTTTAGCCGCGCCTCAACCGCGTCGACATTGCCGTCGGTGTAGAGCGAAACCTCATAGATGTCGCGGTCTTCATCGACTTCGAGCACGGCGATCGGCAGGCCTTCATCCTCGAAAGCCGGCTCGAGCGCGGCAAAGATGCGGTCGGCCTCGATCTTCCCAGCGATGAAGTGGAGCCTGGTCTGACCCATCAGTTGGTCTCTTGCTTGAGCATGATCTCTGGACAACACTTTTCTGTCCGAGAAAACCGGATTCCACATTTAGGGATCATGCCTAGCCTGCTGCCAGCCGCTTCAGCTTGGCAATCGCGGTATCGGCGCTTTCGCCATAGGCGATGGTGCCCGAAAACTCGCCCTTGGCATTGAGCAGCAGCGCCGAGGCGGTGTGGTCCATCGTATAATCGCCGTCGCCGGTGTCGACCTTCTTCCAGTAGATGTTGAAGGACTTCGCCATGGCGTGCACCTTGTCGGGATCGCCCGATATGCCGACGATGCGGTCGGAGAAATTGCTGACGTAAGTGTTCATCACAGGCGGCGTGTCGCGCTCTGGATCGACGGTAACGAAGTAGGCGTTGAGGTTCTTGCCGTCGTCGCCCAGCGTCTTCAGCCAGCCGGCCATTTCGAACAAAGTGGTCGGGCAGACTTCCGGGCAATGGGTGAAGCCGAAGAAGACGATGCTGGGTTTTCCCCGGAAGGCGGCTTCGGTGATTGGCGCGCCTTTCTGGTCGACCAGCGTGAATGGCGCGCCATACGGTTCGCCACCATAGTGGCCGCGATAGAAGTCAAAGGTGAGCCAGCCGATGCCCGCCGCCATCAGAACGAGAATGCCGACCAGAATTGAACGCATCATCAGGAATTGTCCGTAGCAGAAATCATCGAGCGCCGGATCGGCGCCTCTCTGCCGGCAGTCTTAGCCGGTCGCAGGGGGCAAGGCAAAGATGCCGCGTTGCCGCAACCGGGCTGGGCGCTACCTTGCAAACAGCTGGCCCTTATCCCACCTGAGACCGGCAAACTGAACCTGAGGAGGCTCCCTTGCAAAGACGGACTGGGCAGAGACGGATTGGGCAGAAACTGATCGGCGGCGCGCTGGCCGCATGCATTGCCCTTGGCGCCGGTGCCGCAGCGGCAGAGGAAGTCGGCAAGGTCGGCGTCGATTGGGTCGGCAACGACATCATCGTCGAGGCGATCAAGGATCCCAAAATCGACGGCGTGACCTGCCATGTCTCCTATTTCGACCGCAGCGTCATCGACCGGCTGCACAAGGGCAACTGGTTCGAGGATCCGTCTGATTCCTCGATCTCCTGCCGCCAGACCGGGCCGATCACCATCGGCGACATCGACATGAGCGAGGGCGGCGAAGAGGTGTTCAAGCAAGGCATCAGCCTGATCTGGAAGAAGCAGGTGGTGAACCGCATCTACGACAAGAAGAACGAGACGCTGATCTATCTCTCGCATTCGCGCCAAGTGCAGGACGGCTCGGCGAAAATGTCGGTGACGACCGTGCCGCTGTTCGGCCAGAACGTGGTGTGGACCGGCGGCAAGCCGAAATAACGATCCTCCGGGCGCAACGCGACAATTGCTTCCGCAATTGCGCGGGGGTAAATCCGCCAGATGGACCGTACCGAAAACCTCGTCCTGAAAGATCCCGAGCCGCGCATCCATTCGACCGCGGAGCTGAAAGCGTGCAAGCTTGGCCGCTATGCCTCGATCGGCGAACGGGTGGTGCTGCGCGAGGTCAATGTCGGCGATTTCTCCTATTTCGAGCGCCACGCCGAGGCGATCTACACGACGATCGGAAAATTCTGCTCGATCGCCGCCAACAGCCGCATCAATGCCTTGGAGCATCCGATCGAGCGGATCACGCAGCACAAGCTCAGCTACCGGCCGAACGAGTATTTCCGCTGGCTGGGCGTCGACGCGGCGTTCCGCGCGCGGCGGCAGGCCAAGGCGGTCGGCATCGGCAATGATGTCTGGATCGGCCATGGCGCCGTCATCATGCCCGAGATCAGCATCGGCAATGGCGCCATCATCGGCGCCAATTCGGTGGTGACGCGGGATGTGCCGGCCTACACAATCGTCGCCGGCGTACCGGCGAAGCCGTTGCGCATGCGCTTTCCCTCCGAGATCGCGGCGCGGATCGAAAGCCTTGCCTGGTGGGACTGGCCGCCGGAGAAACTCGCCAAAGCGGTTCCCGACATGCAGGCCTTGCCGATTGAGGATTTCCTCGATCGTTGGGAGCAAGAGCATTCCTGAGAGCTCGCCGCGCGTGCGCGGTTTCATCGACTGGCTGGCCGAAATCCTGGCGCCAAAATTCTGAACGGCACGTGTCGGGAAGAGTTCCGCCGGTCTGCGGCAACGCAACGGACCCCTTCCGCCATGCGGGGGTGGCGCAGCGGAAGGGGCTTTGGAGACAAATCCGCCGTGAAGCGGAACGAACAGGTTTTGGCCTGCATGGTGACTAATGGCAACAAACCGATAAGGCGGCTTTTCACGGCGCTGCGCCTTTGGCGTGCATACAATTGCACCAGCGATGCCCTCTGCGACAGGGAACCGGAAGCGGCTGCCGGTTGTTTATTGTTGGAGCGATGAATGCGGCCTTGGTCAGCTCGTCGCGCTTTGAACGGTTGAGGATGTGAATGATCGAAAAGCTGTTTACCAGAATCGCCAACACCGTTTCGCACTTGGCGGGCCTGCCGCCGACTTTCATCGCCTGTTGCGCCATCGTTATCGTCTGGGCGGTAAGCGGGCCATTCTTCGGCTTCTCCGATACGTGGCAGCTCGTCATCAACACGGGAACGACGATCATCACCTTTTTGATGGTGTTCCTGATTCAGAACACCCAGAACCGCGACGGCGCCGCGGTTCAGGCCAAGCTCGACGAACTGATCCGCGTCAGCGAGGGCCACAATCATTTCATCGGCATCGAGCACCTGACCGAATCCGAGGTCGAGGAGATCAGAGACAAATGCGAGCGGGCGGCAAAACGCCATGACCACGAGCTCGCCGAACTGGCGGGCAAGAAGGCCGTCGCGCAAAAGCGCACCGCGAAAAAACGCGCGCCCGCCTGAGTCTCGGCTTTGGCTGAGTTCGACGATCAGTTTCCCATAAAGGCCGCGAAAGCGTCCTTATGGTCGGGGTGCCAGCGCGAGAGAGCAGGCCGGTTCTCGATGATGTCGCCGATCGCCCAGGCCATGCGCTTTTCATCGGTCGGCCGCATCACCTCATTGTCGGGGCACAGGATGTAGAAGTCCCCGCGCGCCAGCGAAGCCAGCATGAAGTCGACCACCTGCTCGCCGGTCCAGGCGCCAGCGGGTTTTTCGACCGCTCCTTCGGTGAGGCCGGTGAAGGTGAAGCCGGGAATGAGAAGATGCGCCGCGACCTTCGCGCCCGGCTCGTTGCGCAATGCGTGCGCCAGGCCTTCGGTGAACGTCTTCAATGCCGATTTGGATACGTTGTAGGCGAGATTGCCGGGTGGCGTGGTGATGCCTTGCTTGGAGCCGGTGTTGATGATCAGGCCCGGCTCTCCGGAGGCCAGCATGGCCGGCGCAAAGGCCTCGACGCCATGTACGACGCCCCAGAAATTGATGTCGATCAGCCGCTTCCAGGCGTCGCCGTTCTCCCACGGTTTTCCCGGATTGTTGCCGACGCCGGCATTGTTCATCAGCAGCGATACGGCGCCGAAAGCGGCATGCGTCTTTTCCGCCAGCCGGCCGAGTTCGTCGGCCTTCGAGACGTCTGTGGCGACCGTAAGCACGGCATTCTCGCCGGCGATCGCGGCGACTGCCTGGCGGGCCGCATCGAGGCGCGCGCCGCCAATGTCGGCCAGCACCAGTCTCATGCCCATAGCCGCCAGCCTTTTGGCGGCGGCAAGCCCGATGCCGCTGGCGCCCCCGGTGATGACGGCGACGTTGCCTCGGCTGAGGGCGGGCAAAGCGGATTGGATTTCGGCGTCGGAGGTCATGATCTTTTCCTAGGGTTCGGGTGGCGCCGAACTTAGCGCGGGACGCGCATCGTGCAAGGCCGTCCCGCGTGTTCGGGTTGACCGCATCAACGGCGGCTGTGCATGCTGCGGCTGAACAGGAGACTGCCGATTGACCGACTGGGTTGCGATCCTGAAGGAGCAGACCGCCACCGGCGACCAGATGGGCCGCGAGGTGCCACAGATGCTTGCCAATCCGGACATAAGCGAAGCGCAGGTGAAGACCTTGTTTTCGGCACTCGAAAAACAGGCCGAGTTCGTCGAGAAATTGCGCATGGCGCTGGAAAAATTCGGCCATGATTTTTCGATCATCAAGGCGGCCGAGCGGCTGGAGGAGCGCTATGCCGACCTAGCCGCGTCGGTTGCCGAAAAGCTGAAGGCGATGCGCAAGTAGAGGCGTCCTACGCTACTTTTCCAGCACCCGCGAAAAACGCGTGTCCGGAACGAACCAGACGGCGGCCACCAGCACGAAGATCGCAACGCCGATCCATTGGTTGACGAAGGCAAGCGGGACGGCGGCGGCGTAGAGGGCCACCGAGATCTTGCCCTTGCGGTCATTGCCCAGCGCCTTGGCGAAGGCGGTGTCGTTGCCGTGCAAATGGTGCAGCTTGGTGGCGAGAAAGGTGTAGGCGACCGCGCACAGCACCAGGTCGATGCCATAGACGGCGACGGGGACCGGCGCGAAATGGTTCTCGCCCATGAAGGCCGTCGTCGCCGGCATCAGCGACAACCAGAACAGAAGGTTGAGGTTGGCCCACAGCACGCGGCCGTCGACCCTTTGGACGGTGTGGAACATGTTGTGCAGATTGTTCCAGTAGATACCGACATTGATGAACGACAAGACATAGCTGAAAAAGATCGGCCACAGCGGCAGAAGCGCTGAAAAATCCTCCCCATGGGGCACTTTCAGCTCCAGCACCATGATGGTGATGATGATGGCGACCACCCCATCGGTGAATGCCTCGACTCTGCCTTTTCCCATGGATTCTCCTTCTCGATGGAAAGACGTTAAGCGAGGATTTCGGGCAAGACCATCCTGACAAGGTTGTCAGGATGAAGTTCGGCGCGTGGAACGGCCATCCTTACATGGACGTTGGGGCGCAATTGGGCGTTGGGCGATTGGCCGGAGGTTGCCATGACCAGCTATGCCGAGACCATAACGCGCGACAACGGACTCGATGGCCGGCCCGCGATGGCCGCGGTTGCCGCCATGATCGCCGCTCTGTTCGCCGGCAGCACGGTGCTGACGCCGCTTACGTCATCTACAAGCAGGCCTTCGGTTTCTCGCAGATCACGCTGACGCTGGTCTACGCCGTCTATGTCGTCGGCAATCTCGGCGCATTGCTGATGTTCGGGCGCTTGTCCGACGGCATTGGCCGCCGTCCTGCGGCGCTGGCGTCGATGGCCATAGCGGTGGTCAGCGCGCTGGTGTTCCTGTTGGCCGAGAACGTCGCATGGCTCGATGTCGCCCGCATATTGAGCGGCCTTGGCATCGGCGTCGGCGCGGGAACCGGCACGGCCTGGCTTGCCGAATTGATCGAGGGTAAGGACAAATCGCGCGCGGCAATCATCGCCACCAGCACCAACTTCGTTGGCCTTGGCCTCGGCGCGCTGGCATCGGGCCTGCTCGCCGAATATGCGCCCTGGCCGTTGAGACTAACGTTTGCGGTCTATCTTGCCTTGCTCGTGGTGGTGACGCTGTTGATCTGGCGCACCAGGGAAACCGTTTCGCGGCCGGGAAGGCTGGTCGACGTTTCGCTGCGGCCGCGGCTGTCGGTGCCCGCTGATATCCGCGCCGCTTTCGTGGCGCCGGCCGTCACCGGCTTCGGCGCCATGGCGCTGGTCGGCTTCTATGCAGCCCTGGCGCCGAGCATCCTGGCGCAGCAGCTGCATGTGGCCAACCATGCCGAGGCCGGCGGGCTGTTCTTTGAACTGTCGATCGTTGCGGCCGCGACCATTCTGGCCACGACCCGACTGTCCAGTCGCGCCGGCATGCTGGCCGCGCTGGCGCTGATGATCCCGGCCGTAGGGCTGATGGTTGCTGCTCAGTTTTTCGCGTCGATGTCCCTGATGGTTGCCGCCACCGCTGTGTGCGGCGTGGCGGCGGCGCTCGGCTATCGCGGCGGCCTGCAGGTGGTGAGCCAGATCGCACCTGCCGAGCGTCGCGCCGAATTGGTGTCGGCGTTCTTCATCTGCTGCTTCTGCGGCAATGCGCTGCCGGTGATCGGCATTGGGCTGCTGTCGAGTTGGGCCACTCCGACGACGGCAAGCCTGGCCTTCGCCGGCATGATCACGCTGTTCTCTGTCGTAGCGCTGGGGTTCGGCGTCAAATACGCGCGCTGAGCCTCACCCGTTTGGCGTCTCGGGCGCCATGTTTGCCCGTCCGCGCGGGATGCCGAGGCCGGTGTCGGGCGGCTCGCCGGCGGCCGGCCGGTCCTCGATCATGTGCATGGTGCGCCAGCGGCCGAAGCGATAATAGGCGGCGGCCAGCACCAGCGAGGTGATCGATCCCGCCGGAAAACTCCACCACAGCGCTTCCTCGCCGATGTAGCTCCTGAAGAAGTAGGCAAAGCCGGTACGCACGACCAGCACGGAAATCACCAGAATGATCAGCGGCGGCATCACGGCACCGGTGGCGCGCACGGTGGCGAACAGCACGATGGTGACGCCGAACAGGATGAACGACCAGGACGCCACCTTGTTGATGTGGGCTGCAATGTCGATTGCGGTGCTGTCGCGGCTAAGGAACAGGCCGAGCACCGGCCTGTCGAAGAGGAACAGCAGCGCCACCAGGGCGCCGGTGAGCACCAGGTTGAAGCCGACGCCGGACGCCGCGATGCGACCGATGCGGTCCCAGCGCCCGGCGCCGACATTCTGGGCCGCCATCGACGAGACTGCGGCTCCGATCGCCAGTGCAGGCATCTGGATATAGGTCCACAGCTGCGCCGCGATGCCGTAGGCGGCGGCGACCTGCGAGCCGTAGGAGTTGACGATGCCCATCACGGTCAGCGCCGCCGCCGAAATGACGATCATCTGCAGGCCCATCGGCACGCCCTTGAAGACGACGATCCTGAGCAGCGCCGGATCCGGCCGCAGCAGAGCGAGGTTCGCGCCGGCGAGCCGCAACGGATGCTTTTTGGCATAAAGCACGACGAGGATGGCGATCACGCTCACCGTCTGGCCGATCAGCGTCGAGGTGGCGGAGCCGGCGATGCCGAGTTCGGGGAAGGGGCCGATGCCGCGAATGAGCAGCGGATTGAGGATGATGTCGAGCACGACCGCGAGCGCCATGAAGAAGAATGGCGTGCGCGAATCACCCGCACCGCGCAGCACCGTCATGACGAAGGACAGAAGGTTCATCATCGGCACGGCGACGAAGATGATACGCAGATAGGAGCGCGCCAGCGGCAGCGCATCGGGCGGGGTGCCCAGTGTGTTGAGGATGGCGTCGACCCAGATCCAGCCGCAGACGGCGAAGATAGCCGAGACGAGGAAGAAGAAGCTGGCGCTGGTGCCGACGATGCGCCGCGCCTCGGGCAGGTCGCGGGCGCCGACCGATTGCGCCACCAGGATGGTGGCAGCCATGCCGATGCCGAATACGGTGCCAAGAATCAGGAACAGAACCAGATTGGCGTTGGAGGTGGCGGTCAGCGCCGATTCACCGAGGAAGCGGCCGACCCAGACAGCGTTGATCGAACCGTTGAGCGACTGCAGCACATTGGAACCGAGCACCGGAAGCGCGAACAAAAGCAGCGTGCGAGGGATTGGGCCGCTGGTGAGATCGCCGGTGCGCCGGCGCGGTGGTATTTTTTCGTCCATGGGCTGTTCGGCGAAGGTTCATCTCAAAGTCCGCCCGGCAATGATCGCCGATTTAACGGACAAGGTCGATGCGGCATCGGAACATCACGCTTAACGCGGCTGAGGCGATCAGGTTCTCAAAGCTTGCGTAATGGGCTATGGGTCATCGCCGCGAGGGGCCGCAAACCGGGGGGATCATGTCCGACAATCCATTATTTTCCGAGCGCCTGAATAGGCGCGCGTTTCTGGGAGCATCCGCTTTGGGTGCCGCTGCCATGGCACTTTCGGCCTGCACAACCACTGATGTGGCAGTACCGCCGACGCCGGCGCCGGCACCCGCACCCGAGCCCGCTTTCGGCGATGCCGCCACCATGTATTCGGCGCGCGTCGATGAGGGCTTTTCATTGCCGGCAATCCCCGTGGCCAAGCTCGATCCGAAGTTCGTGCGCCAGATCGTGGACGATCCGACCGGCGAAAAACCCGGCACGATCGTTGTCGATACATCCGAGCATTTTCTCTATCTGGTGCGCGACGGCGGCAAGGCAATGCGCTATGGCGTCAGCCTCGGCAAGGCCGGGTTTGGCTGGACCGGCAGCGCCGTGATCCAGGCGCGCAAGAAATGGCCGGTGTGGACGCCGCCCCCCGAAATGATCCAGCGCCGGCCGGAACTGGCGAAATATAAGGACGGCATGCCGCCGGGACCGCAGAGCCCGCTCGGCGCGCGTGCGCTCTATCTGTTCCGCGACGGCAAGGACACGATGTACCGGCTGCACGGCACGCCGGAATGGGATTCCATCGGCAAGAACGCGTCGTCGGGCTGCGTGCGCTTCATGAACCAGGACATCATCGACCTCTACAGCCGGGTCAACGGCGTAGCCCAGGTCTATGTGCGCCCGAACCTGTCGGCCGCGGGCAAGATCATGGCTGTGTCGAGCCGGACCGCCGAGCCGATCGATGCCGGCGTGCCAAGGGACGCGGAGATTTTGAAATAGGTGCCTTCACGGCATCGCTGATCGCCGACAAAGGGTTAGAGGCGGACGCGCCGGGCGCGTCCGCCTTTCCGTATACGGCTACTTCTTGGCGAGGCCCGGAAGCGTGACCTGATAGACCAGGAACATGGTGTCGACATCGGCGCCGTCGTCGGCCTTGTAGGGCGCGCCGACCTGAAAACCGTCTTGGGTGAGAAAGTCGTTATCGTTGCCGACGAACAGGAAATAGTCGTCGGGCAGCGCCGGATCGAGCAGGCTGACCACAGACATTGCTTCCCACTTCTCCGAGAGATTGTTCTTGTCGTTCGGCTTGCCGCCATGCAGGCCGAAACGGCCGAGTTCCTTGTTGTCGTTGATGTCGATGAACGGCGTCAGCTTGGCCGGCGTCACTGAGGGGTCGAGCACGCCCTTGGGCGCCAGCGGCTTGTCGGCGGCATCGAAGGCGCCGCCGGCAATGTCGGTGGCGCCAGAGACGTCGACGACGAAAATCTGGCGCAGCAGCGAAGTATCGCCCTTCACCCCCTGGCCGTTTCCGCTGTCGCGCGCCAGCATCAGGAAGGTCTTGTCGGACAGCGCCACGATCTCGCTCTGCGCGGCGACCTTGGTCTTGTCCTTGGCGTCCTTGAACACCGGCAGCGGCACGGCATATTCATGCACCAGCTTGAGATGGGCCGGGTCGGAGGCGTCATAGACCAGCGCGCGGGTGTTTTGGCGCGTCGCGGGCGAATCGCCGCCATCCTGGCGGGGCGCCGATTGCAGCACGGCGATCAGCGACTTGCCGTCCGGCGTCAGCGCCATGCCTTCGAGACCCTGGTTGTTCTGGCGGCCGGTTTCGGGATCCTTCGGATCGGGTTCGGCTGCACCGGGGCCTGGATTGTCGGAGGCGAAGTTCGGCGCGCCCTTGCGCATCGGCACCAAAGCGGCCGGCGGCTGCGTTGCCGACAACAGATGGCCGTCGGCCGAGAAGCGGTAGATGTTGGGGCCGTATTCGTCAGAGATGAACATGGTGCCGTCGGGCAGCCGCGCGATCGCCTCATTGTCGAGCGCCAGCTTGCCATTGGCCTCGGGCAGGATCGGCAGGTCGCCATTGGCCGCGCGCACGCCGTTGAGCGGATCGAGGCCGGTGGCGTCAGCGCCCTTGTCGTCGGTGAGGAGCAGGGAATCGGCAAGCGTCGCCTTGACGCCTGTCTGTTCCTGGCCGGAGGTGGGCGTGGCGCCTAGTGCTACCGGCGTGAACTCGATGCGAATAGTGTTGAGGCGCGGCCGGTAATCGGTGGTGCCGACGACATTGTAGCCACGGTCCGGCAGCAACCAGAGCGAGCCCTTGTAGCCGTCCGCGCCACGGGTCCAGCTTGCGGCGTCGATCGACATGCCGGAGCCGGAGCCGAAGGTCTCGCCGAACTTGTCCTTCTGATCGGACGGGATGCGGCCGACGCCGACCAGGCCCTTGTTGACGAAGCCACCAACGGTGGCTGTGCTGTCGGCAAGGGCAGGGGTCAGGGCGGTAAACAGCGCCAGCGCGGCGCCGAGCGACACGGTTCGGTGCGAGATTTTCATGGAGATCCTCTTTGTGACAAGCCTTGAGCGGCGCAAAGGGGCCACCGCATCGCATCGACGATGTCGCCCTCTCGCAAAGCGGTCTAGGACGCGAACATGATACTTGCGTGACAGAGCGGGCCTCTTCCTTCTCCCTTGTGGGAGAAGGGAGAGACGCACTATCAATCGCTGTCGCGGGCGATCAGCTCCAGCGGCCAGACTTCGCGGATGATGCGCGGACCTTCCGGGCCGGCAAAGGCGGGAAGCGAGGCCAGCAACATTTCGGCCAGCCGCCGGCCCATCGGCTCCAGCGACGGACGGAAGGCGGTCAGCGCCGGCGAGAAATAACGGCAGAGCGGCGTGTCGACGATGACGATCACCGCGATGTCGTGGCCGGGCCTGATGCCCATCTCGGCCAGTGCCTTGCAGCCGCCGAGCGCCATTGCG
This sequence comes from Mesorhizobium sp. C372A, assembly GCF_030323245.1. NCBI lineage: Bacteria > Pseudomonadati > Pseudomonadota > Alphaproteobacteria > Hyphomicrobiales > Phyllobacteriaceae > Mesorhizobium > Mesorhizobium sp. C372A. Next base: position 3,702,970 of record NZ_CP100475.1, read on the forward strand.
TCATTGTTGAAGATGATGGCTGTGGGCCGGTCCTTGGAGAGCATCACGCGCGGCGTCACCTGGTAGCCTCCGGCCTCGTTGATGAAGCCGTCGGCGATCAGGCCGGGGTCGACTTCGATGCCATGCCGCCCCAGCGCCTTGCGGTAGCCGTCGAGGAACAGGTAGCCGAAGTTGAGATCCAGCGAAGGGCGGATGGCGGCAATGCGGCGGTGGCCGCGCGCGACCAGCCGGTCGACGGCTTCATCACCCGCCCTCTCGAAATCGATATCGAGCGAAGGATAGGTGTCGTCGCCGGATTGACTTCGGCCAAGCGTGGCGAAGGGAAAGCCAGCCTTGCTGAGATAGTCGATCCGATCGTCTTCCCGCCGTGTATTGGCCAACACGACCGCGTCGGCTCGGCGCGTCTCAACCACGCGGCGCAGCCTCTCCTGCTGATATTGGCCGGGCTCGCCCATGACGACCATCAGATCCAGGTCATCCTCGGCCAGTCGGCCCTGCAGACCGATCAGGAACGGGATGAAGAACGGTTCGCCATATTGCTGGTCGCCCGGATGCGGCTGCAGCATGAAGGCGATCGAATGGGTGGTGCCTTGCCGCAGACTGCGGCCGGACTGGTTGGGCGAATAGTTCAATTGCTTGGCGGCGGCGAGCACGCGCTGGCGGGTGTCGGCATTGACGTCGGCGCGGCCGTTCAGCGCCCGCGACACGGTGCCGATCGAAATGTTCAGGTGACGCGCAAGGTCATGGATGCTGGACGCCAAGGACAGTTCTCCCCCTGTCTTGGCTAGCACCGGCTGCCGCCCAGGCCAAGGCTTCGGGATGATTTTCGCTGGCAGCCGGTTGACATTCTACGCCATCGGGTGTGTTCTCGTAAACGTTTACGGAGAAACGTTTACGGTGATGCCGGAAATGCCGTGACATTCGGTCTGGAGGGACCGGACGGGAGGAATGCTGGATGATGAATGCCGTCCTCGTCGGCTGTGGTGCGATGAGCAAGGCCTGGCTCGATGCCGCGAGGCAGATCGACGGGCTCGCCATTGTCGGCCTTGTCGATCTCGACGCCGAACGGGCGCGGGCGAGGGCACGCGAATACGGGCTCGATAGCGTCGTCATCGGCACCAGCTTGGATGCGGTTCTCGACCAGACCAAACCGCAAGCGGTGTTCGATGTCGTGGTTCCCGCCGCCCGCCGCGACGTCGCCTTTGCCGCCTTTGCCCATCATTGCCATCTGCTGACGGAAAAGCCGCTGGCCGATACTCCAGAAAATGCGCGCGCCATCGTCGATGCGGCACGTAACGCGGGGCGTATCCATGCGGTCGTGCAGAACCGCCGCTACGTCGCCAATGTCCGGCGCATCAGGCGCTTTCTCGACTCCGGCGCCATCGGCAAGCCAACCAGCATCCATGCCGATTTCTTCGTCGCGCCGCATTTCGGCGGCTTCCGCGAGGAGATGGCGCATGTGCTCTTGCTCGACATGGCGATCCATACTTTCGACGCCGCCCGCTACATGGTCGGCGGCGATCCCGCCGGCGTCTTTTGCCAGGAATGGGAGCCGGCGAATTCCTGGTACCGGCAGGGATCGTCGGCCAGCGCTATCTTCGATCTCGGCGGCGGCAAGGTGTTCACCTATGCAGGCTCTTGGTGCGCGGCGGGCTTCCGCACCAGCTGGGAGAGCACGTGGCGCATCGTCGCCGAGCACGGCAGCCTGGTCTGGGACGGCGAGGACGGGCTGAAGGCCGAAGTTGTGTTGTCGGTCCGCGACGGCCTGTTCGACCTGACCCAACCCATCACAGTGCCGCCGCTCGATCCCGCCGACCGCATCGGCGGTCATCTCGGCATCATCAAGGATTTCATCCACGCCATCGAGACCGGCAGCGAGCCGGAAACCCGTGGCAGCGACAACATCAAAAGCCTGGCCATGGTTTTCGGCGCCATCGAAAGCGCCGAGACGGGGCGGCGCGTCGCAATCACACAGGAAGCATCATGATGCCGAACCCGCTTCTCGACATCCGGATCGGCACCATGGTGCGGGCCAATCTCGAAGACCCCGCCGCCTACATCAAAGAGATTCTGCCTCTCGGCTTCGAGAGCATCCAGCCCTTCTTCTGGCAGACGCTGGGCGGCAAGGATTTGCCGCGGCTCGCCGGTGAGATTCGCGAGGCGATCGGCGATGCCGATGTCGCCGTGTCGTCGATCGGCGTGTTCGGCAATCCGCTGGAGGACGGCGAGCTCGATCGCGGCGTGCTCGCGGCCTGGGAAACCGTCATCGACAATGCGCATCTGTTCGGCGCCTCGACGGTCAGCGGCTTCACCGGCCGCCTGCGTGGCAAGAAGCTGACAGACAGCCTGCCGCGCTTCCGTGAGGTCTGGGGTCCGCTGGCCAGGCGCGCCGCAGACAAGGGCGTGCGCATCGGCTTCGAGAATTGCGCGATGGATGGCAACTGGGCGGCCGGCGACTGGAACATCGCCCACAATCCCGATGCCTGGGAGTTGATGTTCAACGAATTGCCCGACGACAATCTCGGCCTCGAATGGGAGCCCTGCCATCAGCTGGTCTATCTCATCGACCCGATGCCGCAGATCCGCAAATGGGCGCCGCGCATCTTCCATGTCCACGGCAAGGACGCGACGGTGCGCTGGGATGTGATCCGCGAGCACGGCGTGTTCGGCAAGCTGCCCTTCGTGCAGATGCGCACGCCCGGGTTTGGCGACAGCGACTGGACGCGGGTGATCAGCGAATTGCGGCTGGCCGGTTACAAGGGCGCCATCGACATCGAGGGCTGGCACGACCCGGTCTATCGCGGCGACCTCGAAATCACAGGCCAGGTGCGCGGGCTGGAATACCTCAAGCAATGCCGGGGAGGAGCGACCTACCTGCCGAACCCGGCGTGACCGAGGGCCGGTGGGAGGAGCCGGCCTGACAGATTGCCAAGCACTGCCGACAAGCACTGCCGACAGGCGAACGACGAACCCCTCGGCTCACCGAGGACAAAAGGGAGGAACGTGCATGAGCATCGCAATGAGAACGACACTTCTGCGCTCGACCGTCGTGGCCGCCGCCACGGCGCTGTGCGCTGCCATCTCCACTCTGCCGGCGCAGGCGCTCGACGCCCAGTGGTGCAAGGATGTCCACATCCGCTTTTTCGTCGGCGGCGCCGAGGGCGACGCTTTCGGCACCATCGTCTACAATGGCGCCAAGCAGGCGGCGTCCGATCTCGGGCCGAAGGTCGACTACATCTTCTCGCAGTGGGACGTCGAGAAGATGGTGCAGCAATTGCGTGAGGCCGTCGCCGTGAAGCCCAACGGCATTGCCATGATGGGCCATCCGGGCGACGCCGCGATCATGCCGCTGGCCGAACAGGCGCACAAGGACGGCATCAAGATGATGTACCAGAACGTGCCGGTGCCGACGGTGGTGGCTGCGTTCGGCGGCGGCTATGTCGGCGCCCAGCAGGAGCAGCAGGGCCGCGCGCTCGGCGTCGAAGCGTTCAAGCTCGGCAATCTCAAGTCCGGCGACAAGGCGATCATGATCGGTCCGTTCGAGAACGAGGCCCGCGGCGCGCGCGAGCGCGGCACGGTGGCAGCACTCAAGGAAGCCGGCGTCGAGGTCATCCAGCTGTCGTCGCCGCCGAGCGGCGAATGGGCGTCCGACCCCAATCTGGCGATACCGGTGATCACCGCGGCCCTGCTCAACAATCCCGACGTCAAGGCGGTCGGCTATCCCGGCGGCCAGATGCTGGGCAACGTCGCCACCTACATGCAGGCGGCAGGGCGCAAGCCGGGCGACATCTTCAATTTCGGCTTCGATACCAGCCCGCAGATCGTCGAGGCGTTCAAGGGCGGCTGGGTGCAGCTGACGGCTGATCAGCAGCCGTTTCTGCAAGGCTATCTGCCGATCCTCAGCCTTTGCCAGCAGGTGGTGCTGGGCCTGGCGCCGATGAATGTCGACACCGGGGCGGGCTTCGTCACGCCGCAGAATTACGAGATCGTCGCCGAGCTCGCCAAGCAGGCGCTTCGCTGACCTCCCAAACTGCCGGCTGGGCGCAAGCCCGGCCGGCAGGACCGCCGGCACCAGGCCGGGATGATACCACAGGAGCGAGGATCGCCATGGCCGAACGCATCATCGAACTGCGCGACATCAGCAAATCCTATGGCCAGGTCTATGCGCTGGGCGGGGTCAATCTCTCGGTCGACCGCGGCGAGGTGGTTGGCCTGATCGGCGACAATGGCGCCGGCAAATCGACGCTGATCAAGATCCTGTCCGGCGTCGTCAAGCCGACCAGCGGCGAGATCCTGGTGCGCGGCAAGCCGGTGACCGGCTGGAGTGCGGCACGCTCGCGCGACGCCGGCATCGAGACGGTCTTCCAGGACCGGGCGCTGGCCGTGCAGCAGACCATCGTGCGCAACATCTTCATGGGCCGCGAACTCACCGGCTTCATGGGCTTTCTGAAGGTCAATAAAGAGATAGAGGAGGCGAGCCGGCTGATGCGCGAGATCGGCTTTACCTCGAAAGTGTTCACGCCGCATTCGATCGTCGGCCAGCTCTCGGGCGGCGAACGCCAGGGCGTGGCGATCGCGCGCGCCATCTACAAGCAGGCGGAGCTGATCATCCTCGACGAGCCGACGACGGCGCTGTCGCTGACCGAGACCGCCAAGGTCTTCCATTTCGTGCGCCAGGTGCGGGCGAGCGGCCGTTCGATCCTATTCATCGGCCACAACATCCACCATGTCTTCGACATCGCCGACCGCTTCGTGGTGATTGACCGCGGCAAGGTGGCGCTGACCGCCGATCGCACCGAGGTCAAGTCGGCCGAAGAGCTGATCAATTTCATGGAAGACGTTGCGCATCCCGGCGGATTGCCGGGGCTGCACGAGGCCGGCGACGCGGAGAGGGCAGCACGATGAGCAAGACCATGGAACCCGATCTGCAGAGCCCGCTCGGCGGCAAGGCAGCCCGGCCTGAGTGGAAGCACCCGTCCGACCATTGGCTGCGCGGTTTCGTCATCGACAACCGCGCAGCGCTCGGCACGCTCGCCGTGTTCAACATCATGATGGCGGCGTTCCTGATCGCCAACCCGACCGTGTTCACCACCTGGTATCTCTACAGATCCGTGCTGACCACGCTGCCGGTTGCCCTGTTCGTGGTGGTGCCGCTGGTCTTCGTCGTCACCTGCGGCGAGATCGACCTGTCGTTTCCCGCAACCATGGGCTTTGCCTCCTGGGTGTTCGCGCTGGTGGTGCAGGCCGGCTACGATCCGTTTCTCGGCATTGCTGCCGCACTCATCACCGGCACGCTGCTCGGCTTTCTCGTCGGATCCCTGGTCGTTTATGGCGGGCTGTCGTCGCTGATCGCCACCCTCGGCATGAATTTCCTGCTGCGGGGACTGATCCAGATCATCAACGAGGGCAGATCGACGGCATTGACCGGTCTCAGCGACAGCTGGGCGTACACCATCTTCTCCGGTCAGGTGTGGGGTTTTCCGGTACAGGTCTTCTGGGCACTCGCCTTCGTCATTTTTTCGGCAATGCTCTACAACCGGCACCGCTTCGGCGCGCAGGTGAGGGTCGTCGGCGACAACCCCGACAGCGCCCAGCAAATGGGCATCGACGTCAAGCGTGTGCGGGTGAAAGTGTTCATCTTCACCGGCATCGGGGCCGCGATCGCCGGCACGTTTTCGGTGATGATCAACTTCACCTGGTGGCCGACCGCGGGCGACGGCTATCTCTTGCCGGTGCTGGCTTCGGTGTTCGTCGGCGGCACGCCGACCTGGGGCGGCATCGGTACGGTTGCCGGTGGAGCGATCGGCGCGGTCACCGTGTCGTTCATCCAGACCGGCGTCGTGGCGGCGGGCCTGAGCGGCTTCTACGTCCAGTTCTTCAACGGGCTGATCATCATCCTGTCGCTGCTGGGGCACAAGTGGAACCAGGCGCGGTACAGGTGAGGGGCGGGCTAAATTGACGGGGACGCTCATGTTGCGGACCGCATGCCCCGACGACTGGGCAGACGCCCGTCGCTTCGTCATTCTAAGGCGGAGCAGGAGCGAAGCTCCGTCGCGTAGACCCTGGAATCCATTCCGCGACCTTGGCGTGCAGCTGCGCAGGATTCCGCACCGTGGCAACGCGTTGAAGACGCGGGATGGATCCTCGGGTCTACGCTGCGTCGCTACGCTCCTTGCTCCGCCCGTGGATGACGAGGCGGGGAGGGCTCCGCCAGACTACAACAATGTGGTCGCTTGTAGGACAACAGGACAAGCGGGCGCTCACACCGCCGCCACAAACCCGTCCAGCACGCGTTTCTGGCCGGCCTTGTCGAAGTCGATGGTCAGCTTGTTGCCTTCGATGTTGGAGATGTTGCCGTTGCCGAATTTCTGGTGGAAGACGCGGTCGCCGACACTAAAGGCTGACGGCGTGTCGGCGACGGATTTGGCGACCAGTTCGCCGTCAATGGTGCGGCCTTTGACGCTGGTTCGGCCGGCGCCGTAGCCGGAGTCGGTCTCGCCATAGCCGATGCGCTCGACCTGGTGGCCGGAGCGCGAGCCCCAGTTGCGGTCGGTCGCCTCGGTGCGGTTGGCCTGCGCGCGCTGCCAGCCGGGCGTCGCATAGGTGTTGGAGAAGGCGCCGGATTTTTCCGCGCCGACATTGTCGAAGCGCGAGGCGCCGTAGGGGTTCTGCCGCCCTGCGCCCTGGCCGCCACGGCCCGACGCGAACGAACCGCCGCCATAGGAATTGCCGTAGCCGCCATAGGAGTTGCCGCTTTCGGCGACCTCGACATGGGCTTCCGGCAGTTCGTCCAGAAAGCGCGACGGGATGGTCGACTGCCACAGGCCGTGGATGCGGCGGTTGGAGACGAACCACAGATGCAGGTTCTTCTTGGCCCGGGTCAGGCCGACATAGGCGAGACGGCGCTCTTCCTCCAGGCCGGAGCGGCCGCCTTCGTCCAGCGCGCGTTGGTGCGGGAACAGGCCTTCCTCCCAGCCGGGGAGGAACACGGTCTCGAATTCGAGGCCCTTGGCCGAATGCAGCGTCATGATGTTGACGGCGTCAAGCTCGGCGTTCTGCTCGGCGTCCATGACCAGCGCGACATGCTCGAGGAAGGAGCGCAGCGATTCGTACTCCTCCATCGAGCGGATAAGCTCTTTCAGGTTTTCCAGCCGGCCCGGCGCCTCGACCGAGCGGTCGTTCTTCCACATGTCGGTGTAGCCGCTCTCCTCCAGAATGGTCTCGGCGAGTTCGGTGTGCGGCGTGGTTTCCAGCGCCTTCTGCCAGCGCTCGAAATTGGCCGCCACTTCGCGCAAGGCCGCGCGGGGCTTGGGCTTCAGCTCGTCGCTTTCTGCGAGCTTGGCGGCTGCCTCCAGCATCGGGATGCGCAAGCTCCGCGCCGTGTCGTGGATCTGGCGGATGGTGGCTTCACCCAGGCCGCGCTTGGGGACATTGACGATGCGCTCGAAGGCGAGGTCGTCGGCGCCCTGCGCGACGACGCGGAAGAAGGCCAGTGCATCGCGGATTTCCATGCGCTCATAGAAGCGCGGGCCGCCGATGACGCGGTAGTTGAGGCCGAGCGTGACGAAGCGATCCTCGAATTCGCGCATCTGGAAGGAGGCGCGGACCAGGATGGCCATATCATTGAGCTTGTGCTTGGCACGCTGGTAGGTCTCGATGGTCTCGCCGACGGCGCGCGCCTCCTCCTCGGAATCCCACGCGGCGTGGACATGCACCTTCTCGTCGTCCTCGGCGACCTTCTCGGTGAACAGCGTCTTGCCGAAGCGGCCCTCATTGTGGGCGATGAGGTGCGAGGCAGTGCCGAGGATGTGCGCGGTCGAGCGATAATTGCGCTCCAGACGGATGATGGTGGCGCCGGGAAAATCCTTGTCGAAGCGCAGGATGTTGTCGACCTCGGCGCCACGCCAGCCATAGATCGATTGGTCGTCGTCGCCGACGCAGCAAATATTCACGCTCACGGGCTGTTCCGCGCCTGCCGGCGCGGGCCCTCGCAACGGCTCGGACGCCCGGTCGGGCATGCGGCCTTTGGCCGAGCGCGCTTTACCCTCCCCTGGATGGGGAGGGTCGCCGCGAAGCGGCGGGGAGGGGTGACTGGCGCCGGCGCTGCCACCCCCACTCGCGCCGCTACGCGGCGCGACCTCCCCCATCGAGGGGGAGGTAGGTCTTTGCGCCAGCAGCCGCAGCCACATGTATTGCGCGGTGTTGGTGTCCTGGTACTCGTCGACGAGGATGTATTTGAAGCGCTTGTGGTAGTCCTTCAGCACGTCCGGATTGGCGCGGAAGATGCGGATCGGGTGGCAGAGCAGATCGCCGAAGTCGCAGGCGTTCAGCGTCTTCAGCCGCTCCTGATAGGCCTTGTAGAGTTCCCGGCCCTTGCCGTTGGCGAAGCTGCGCGCGTCGCCCTCGGCAATGTCGGCGGGGCCTTGGCCCTTGTTCTTCCAGCCGTCGATCATCTGCGCGAACTGCTTGGCCGGCCAGCGCTTGTCGTCGAGGCCTTCGGCCTGGATCAGCTGCTTGATCAGCCGTACGACATCGTCGGTGTCGAGGATGGTGAAATCGGATTTGAGCCCGGCCAGCTCAGCGTGGCGGCGCAAGAGCTTGACGCCGATGGAGTGGAAGGTGCCGAGCCACGGCATGCCCTCGACGGCTTCGCCGACGAGATGGCCGATGCGCTGCTTCATCTCGCGCGCGGCCTTGTTGGTGAAGGTCACCGCCAGGATCTGCGAGGGGAAAGCCCTGCCGGTGGCCAGGATATGGGCGATGCGGGTGGTCAGCACGCGGGTCTTGCCGGTGCCGGCGCCGGCCAGCACCAGGACCGGGCCTTCGGTGGTTTCCACCGCCAGCCGCTGCTCGGGGTTGAGGCCGTTGAGATAATCGGGTGCGCTGTTGGGTCCGCTGCGGGCCGCCATGGCGCGCGCGGCTATGCCCGACGGGGCCGCGGGCCGCGCATTGGGTTCGTCGAAAAAGGGCATTTCTTCCGCAAAGCCGGACATCTCCCCCGAATGTAGTGATTCGGGAGCGAAAGACCAGAAGTGTCTACGTTTTGTTCTGCTAAAGTGCCCGATACTGCGGCTCAGGCCTTTCGGTAACCGAGCGCGACGAACAATCGATGTCCGAACGAGCGCGCTTCCTCTGTCATCACCATGCCAAAGGCCGTCAGCATCTGGTCGTAATAGCGGCTGCCCGCGGGTGACGCCAGGAATGTCGAGTACAGTCTGAGATCGCCGAGCGGGAGATCCCGGTACGTATAAGCGCTACCCTGCATGGCATTCTGTTCGATGTTCTGGCGAATTTTCACGGATTGCTGACGCACCAGCGCCATGATCTGTTCGTCCGACAGAGGCTTTCCGGCTGCGCCCAGCATCCCCGTAACCATCGCGTAGCTCATGTTCAGCGCTATCGCCTCGCCGGTGTCGACAGCGCTGATATCGTCGATGATCTTGCGGTACAATTCGAGCCGGGCTGGATCCTTGGTCGGAAGCTCGGCGAGGATTTGCTTGCCCTCTGTCTTCTTGCTTTGCCTGCCTTCCGGGCCAGACGACTGAATTTCCAAAGCGGTGACGTGCTTGCCCAACGGGGAAGCGTAAAACGCTGCGAGGTCGGACAGATCGGTGGCCGACAGCCTGTCCGCCATCCGCGATTCGATGGCAGTCTCCATTTTGACTGCGTCGAAGGCGCCTTCCAGCGCGACCGACAAGGCGTCCTGGAAATTTGCCGGTAACGGTTCGGGTATGGATTTCGTGGCTGCGGCGATGCCGGGACCGATGCCCATCAGCATCTCGTGAAAGCCGTTTGCCTTGTTGATCTCGCTCAGCGTCTGTGCCGGCGCGGCCACTGTGCCGGCCGTGAGCGCGACGAAGCTACAGAGGACAAGGACTACTCGCGTCAGAGGCGAGGCGAATGACATCACTCTGGTTGCTCCTGATGGTTGGTCGAAAGCAGACTGCTGGAAAACCCGGATGCCGGCAAGGCGGGATTGCCACCTGGGCGTGTGGCCTCGAAAAAAACGCCCTGTGCGCGGAGCCTGCGGCATGGCCGTTTGGTTTCGCCATGGATCGCTCCCCGGCGGCTTGACAGGCACGGCGGGCGGGAGAAGGTTGTACCGCCGGGGGCAGGATTGGCATACCTTTGCCCATGGCCGCGCCGCGGAATGCGCATCAGTCGAAGGAGTATCGTCTTGGCTGTCGTCATCACCTCCCTCATCCTGTTCCTCATCGGCCTCGCACTTGGCGGCGGCGGCGTCTGGCTCGCGATGCTGGGCGGCAGCTGGTACTATGTCGTCACCGGTCTCGCCTTCCTCATCGCCGCATGGCTGCTCTTCCGGCGCAAATCGACGGCGCTCTGGCTCTACGCGGCGATCGTGCTCGGCACGCTGGCCTGGGCGGTGTGGGAAATCGGCTTCGACTGGTGGGAACTCGGACCGCGCGGCGGCATCATCGTGCTTCTGGCGCTGTGGCTGCTGACGCCTTGGGCAAGGCGGGGCCTGATCGGCCCCGACGCGCGCGCGCCGCTCATTCTGGCCGTGCTCGCATCGCTCGCCGTCGCCGGTTATTCGATGACGGCCGATCCCAAGGACATCGCCGGCGACCTCAGCGCCGACAAGGTGACGCCGACTGCCGATCTCGGCGGCAATGTGCCTCCGGGCGAATGGCATTTCTACGGCCGTACGCAATTTGGCCAGCGCTATTCGCCGCTCGACCAGATCACGCCCGACAATGTCGCCAAATTGCAGCCGGCCTGGATCTACCAGACCGGCGACGTGAAAGGGCCGGACGATGTCGGCGAAACCACCTACCAGGTGACGCCGCTGAAGGTGGGCGATGCGCTCTATATCTGCACGCCGCACAATTTCGCCATCGCCATCGATGCCGCCACCGGCAAGGAGAAATGGCGTTTCGATCCCAAGATCAAGCTCGACAAGGACCGCCAGCACCAGACCTGCCGCGGCGTGTCCTATTATGCCGATGCCAAGATCGCCGCCGGCCAGCCTTGCGCGACGCGCGTCTATCTGCCGACCTCGGATGCGCGGCTGATCGCGCTCGACGCCGCCAACGGCCAGGTCTGCCCGTCCTTCGCCGAAGCCGGCACGCTCAATTTGTTGACCAACATGCCGTATCCGAAGTCGGGCTATTATTACTCGACCTCGGCGCCGCTGATTGCGGGCGGCAAGATCATCATCGGCGGCGCGGTCAACGACAATTATTCGACGCAAGAGCCGTCCGGCGTCATCCGGGCCTTCGACGTCGACACCGGCGCCCTGGTGTGGAACTGGGATTCCGGCAATCCGGATCAGACAACGCCGCTGGCGGCAGGCCAGACCTACACCCACAACTCGCCCAACATGTGGTCGACGGCAAGCGCCGACGAGAAGCTCGGCCTGCTCTATGTGCCGCTCGGCAACCAGACGCCGGACCAGCTCGGGATGGGCCGCAGCGCCAATGTCGAGAAGTTTTCCTCCTCGATCACCGCGCTCGATCTGGCCACCGGACAAGTGCGCTGGGTGCGGCAGACCGTGCATCACGACCTCTGGGACATGGATGTGCCGGCACAGCCGACCCTGGTCGACATCACCACCGCTGCCGGCGTCGTTCCGGGCCTGGTTGGACCGACCAAGCAGGGCGACCTCTACGTGCTCGACCGGCGCAGCGGCGAGCCGATCATCCCGATCAAGGAAGTGCCGGCGCCGGGCGGCGCTGTCGAGGGCGATCACACGTCGCCGACGCAGCCGGTCTCGGATCTCTCCTTCAATCCGAGGCCGCTGACCGGCGCCGACATGTGGGGCATCACCATGTTCGACCAGCTGGCCTGCCGGATCGAATTCCAGGGCCTGCGCTACGAGGGCCGCTACACCCCGCCATCGGTGCAGGGGTCGCTGGTCTATCCCGGTAATTTCGGCACATTCAACTGGGGCGGCGTCGCCGTCGATCCGGTGCGGCAGGTGATGTTCGGCATGCCGACCTATCTGGCGTTCAAATCGCAGCTCATTCCGCGCGACCAGGTGCCGCCGCCGGATGAGGGGCGCGGCAGCGAGCAGGGGCTGAACCGCAATGAGGGCGCACCCTATGCGGTGGTGATGGGGCCGTTCCTGTCGCCGCTCGGCGTGCCCTGCCAGGCGCCGCCATGGGGCTATGTGGCGGGAGCGGACCTCAGAACCGGCAAGATCGCCTACAAGCACCGCAACGGCACCGTCTACGACATGACGCCGTTGCCCTTGCCGCTGAAGGTCGGTGTTCCCGGCATTGGCGGGCCGATGATCACCGCCGGCGGCGTCGTCTTCCTGGGCGCGGCGGTCGACGACTATCTGCGCGCCTATGACCTGACATCGGGCAAGCAGCTTTGGCAGGCCAGGCTGCCGGCCGGTGGGCAGTCGACGCCGATGACCTACACCGTCGCCGACGGCCGCCAGTTCGTGGTCATCGTCGCCGGCGGCCATGGCTCGGTCGGCACCAAGCCCGGCGACTATGTGATGGCCTATACGCTGCCGAAGTAGCAGCGATGTGACTTAGGTAAGTGATCGGCCCGGCAGATATTCTGTCGCGCCGCCCCTCATCTGCCTGCCGGCATCTATACGGGGAGAAGTGCCCGGCAGGGCGATGAGGGCAGCAGCAGCCTTGGTCAGCTTGCGTAAGAGATGGCCTTTGAGGCTGGGCACGGAGCCCAGTACTTCATTGGTTAGCTGCGGCCCTGTTTCGGCCTGCTGGATCAGCGTGGTGCCGGCCGACGCCGGTCGACGCGGACCTTCACCATCCGAGCGGCGGCTGCGGCAGCAGCGGAGCGCATTGCCAGCAAGGCAGCAACAGCAAGCACGAGCGCGCTTGCAAGGATCGGAGTAGACAAGGTCATGGCGTTGTTCCTTCTCGTCGGGCTCGCCGCTACGAGCGAGACCATCATCAGCTTCCTTCCATATTGTGGCGGCACCATCGACATTCTCTGAAATGACCAAAATGTGATGGGCGCGTTCGGCGGGGCGGCCGCATCGTTCGATGGCGCAAGCGTCACCCATCCGAGACTGGACCGTGCGAGCTTGCACCCTATCTTGATCCGCGAGTCATCCCGGAGTGACCGCGAGGTCATCCCGGAGTGACCATGAGGTCATCCCGGAGTGACCGTGAGATCATCTCCTAACGAGGAGCACGCCATGACGAAACCCACCGCCGAAGCCGTCAAACCTGCCAAACCTGCCATCACCCAGGCGATGATCGATGCCTATGACGAATACACGCATCTGACGCTCGACCGCCGCCGCTTCATGGAACAGCTGACCAGGCTTGCCGGATCGGGCGCGGCGGCGGCCGCGATCGCGCCGCTGCTTGCGGCGAATTCGGCGCAGGCGGCAATCGTCGCCGACAACGATCCGCGCGTGAAGGCTGAAGATATCACCTATTCCGGCAGCAGCGGTGAGATGAAGGGCTATCTGGTCAGGCCGGCGGACCAGTCCGGCAAGCTCGGCACCGTCATCGTGGTGCATGAGAACAGGGGGCTCAACCCGCATATCAAGGATGTTGCGCGGCGCGTTGCGCTGGAAGGGTTCGTGGCGCTGGCGCCGGATTTCCTGTCGCCGCTCGGCGGCACGCCCGCTGACGAAGACAAGGCGCGCGACATGTTCACCAAGCTCGACGCCAGCCAGGTCACCGCCGATGGCCTGGCGACCATCGCCTATCTCAAGGGCGAGAAGGACGGCAACGGCAAGGTCGGTGCTGTCGGCTTCTGCTGGGGCGGCGGCACGGTCAACAATCTGGCGGTCAACGCGCCCGATCTCGCCGTCGGCGTCGCCTATTACGGCATGCAGCCGAAGGCCGAGGATGTGGCGAAGATCAAGGCGGCGCTGTTGCTGCACTATGCCGGGCTCGACGAGCGCATCGACGCCGGCATCGATGCCTACAAGAAAGCGCTCGACGCCGCCCATGTCGAATACACGCTCTATGTCTATGACGGCGTCAACCATGCCTTCAACAACGACACCTCGGCCGCGCGCTACGACAAGAAGGCAGCCGATCTCGCCTGGGGACGGACGATCGCTTTCCTCAAGGAGAAGCTGGCGTAGGCTTCAGGCCGCCGACGACGCCCATACGCTTTCATAGGCCGGCGACAGCGTAAAACCGGCCGGCAGCACCGAGACCGGGGGCGGGCGCCGCACGCCCTCCTGCAGATAGCGCAACGCCGACACCAGTCCGTTCATCGTGTAGGGCTTGGCGATGACGCCGATCGCGCCGGCGAAATGGTCGGGGATGCGTTTTGGATTGGCGGTCATGAACACCACCATGGAACGGTTACCCTCGCGGATATGCTCGGCAACCTCGACCCCGGTTGGTCCGTCGGCGAGGTGGATATCGACAAAGGCAATATCGGCATCGGCGGTATCAATCATATCTCTTGCTTCGGCCAACGATGTCGCCCAACCCACAACGCTGTGGCCGGCTTCCTCGACGAGGCTTTCCAGTTCCATCGCCAGCAACGCCTCATCCTCGACGATCAGGACCTTGAGCGGTTCGTTCATGACAGCTTCCCTTTCTGCTGCGGTTCGTTCGGCATCGAGATGACGACCTTTGTGCCCGGGCCGGCGTCGCGCCATTCGATGTCCGCATGCAACTGACGGGCAAGCGACTTGATCAGCCGCATGCCGAAAGAAGCATCGCCACTGGCCTCGGCCATGCCGACGCCGTCATCGGAAACCTCGATGTTGAAGTGGCCGTCGGGCTGGCTCATCTTGATGCCGATGCGCCCCGCGGTGGTGCCGTCCGGCTTTTCCTTGAAGGCATGCTTCAGCGCGTTGGTGACAAGCTCATTGACCATCAAGGCAACAGGCGTGGCTTTTTCGGCCGGAATGACGATGGGTTCGAGGTCCAGCGTCGGCTTGATCTCGGCGCGTCCGGATGCGGTCAGCAGGTCGGTGACCAGATCCCTGGCGAAATCCGAGACATCGAAGCGGCTGACATCCTTTGACTGGTAGAGACGGCGATGCACCGTGCTCAGCGCCTCGATGCGCTCCAGCATGGTGGCCAGCGATCGCTTTGTCGCTTCATCCTTGATTGCCCGGCTTTGCATGATGATCAGCGAGGAGATCATCTGCAGGTTGTTTTTCACCCGATGGTCGACCTCGTGCAGCAGCGTGGTCTGCGCCTCAAGGGCGGCCTCAAGCTCGCGCGTGCGTTCCTTGACAGCCTTTTCAAAGCGGTTCTTGTCGGCGGTGATGCGATCCTCCGAGCGCTTGCGATCGGAGACATCGAGCTGTGAGGCAAAGAAGAACAGGAGTTCGCCTTTGTCGTTGGAAACCGGGCTGATGTAGAGCGCATTCCAGAATGTCGAGCCGTCCTTGCGGTAGTTCAACAGATCGATGGCGATATCGGTTCCCGCTGCTATCGCGTCGCGCACGCTAGCCACAGCTGCCTTGTCTGTCTCTGGCCCCTGCAGGAAGCGGCAGTTCTTGCCCATGACCTCGTCGCGCTCGTAGCCGGTCAGGCGCAGGAACGCGTCATTGGCAAAGACGATCGGATTGTCCGCCTGACGGGGATCGGTGATGACCATCGACATGCGGGTGGCGCGGATGGCGGCCGCGAACGGATCGCCCTTGCCGTGCTCGGCATGCAGATTGTCCGTCATGTGCCATGCGTCGGCCGGTTCCCTGGTCCTTTTCCAGTCCATGCTTTCACTCCAAGCCGTTTTTCAGGGGTCACAACGGCTTAGACGTGGAATTGGTTCAATCTTGATCTTCTTGTCGCAGGCAGCCGTTTGCGAAACCGAATCGCCGGTTGCGCAAACTGTCGAAATGAACGGTTTTTGAAGGTTGTCGGATGCAGCCGATTCGCTGAAAGCGGGGCTGGCGCAGACCTTTGGAAATGATCAGGTCGCAATGGTCCGTGGCGGCGCTCGCCGGTGGCGGCTTTCTCAGAACAGCGGAAACATCAGGCGTGGCCACGCTTCATGCGCGCCTGCTTCAGGATGGCGCGCCAGCGGATCATGTCGAAGGGGATAGGCTCGTTGTTGTTGGCGATGTGGAAGATCTCGTTGTTGACGTTCTTCAACGAGCGCCAGAAATCATAGTCGGTGATGCGCGGATCGGCAGCCAGCCTGTCCACCTCGACCTTGATGTCGGTTTTCATGCACGTTCCTCGAACCGCCTGTTGCCCGCCGCCCGCGTCACAACTCGCATGGCACCGTTCTCAAACGGTCAGCTGAGTCGTTCAATGGCCCAAATGGCTTGTTCACGTTAAAACCTTGGTAAGGTTAACGCGGGCGCGGCAGCGCTTCAAGCGGTCCTGCGGCGAATACCGATCGAACGGCCGGCGCGCTCGGGCATCGGCAGTGCAGAATGGGCGGCGCGCATGGCTTCCACCTTGGCCTGCACATCGGCGGGGAAGGGCGCGACTTTCGGCCCGGACATGTCGACATGCAGCGACAGGGTTTCGGAGGTGGCGGCAAGCCAGCCATCGACATGGCGGATTTCCTGGTAGGCCCTCAGCCGCTTGTCGTCGTGATCGATCAGCTGGAAGGATACGACGACCTTGTGTTCGAGGTGCAGTTCCTGGACATAGCAAACATGGACTTCGGCCGTGTAGATGGTCAGGCGCCGCTCTTCGACATAGTCCAGCCCCATGCCCATCGCCTCGAACGCCTCATCCGAGCAGCGGTCGAACAACACGTTGTAATAGGCCATGTTGAGATGGCCGTTGTAGTCGATCCAGTCCTTCTCGATGTCCATCGGTTTGGAAACTAAGGGGGCGGGAACAGGCATGGAAAGTTCCTTGTTCTGGTGCTGGACAGAGCGCGGCAGTCGAGACTACGCATCCATAATCGCATAACAAGCGTGGACGCTGGTCCATTCGCGGAGGAATTCATGGCTCTGAGCGACCTCAATCCGGTCGAACGCAACGAGGAAGGCATCGCCGCCGTGCTCGGCATTCTCAAGCAGCAGCTCGGCGAACGCTTCCAGACAGGCGCGGCGATCCGCTCGCAGCATGCGCATACCACCACCTATATTCCGACGCAGGCGCCTGACGGTGTCGCGTTCCCGGAGACGACAGAAGAGGTGCAGGAGATCGTACGTGCCTGCGCCGCGCACCGCGTGCCGGTCATCGCCTTCGGCGTCGGCTCGTCGCTCGAAGGCCATACCAATGCGCCGGGTGGCGGCATCTCGGTCGACACCTCGCGCATGAACCGCATCCTGTCGGTCAACCCCGAGGATCTCGACTGCACGGTCGAGCCTGGCGTAACGCGCGAGGATTTGAATCGGCACCTGCGCGATACCGGCCTGTTCTTCCCCATCGATCCCGGCGCCAATGCTTCGCTCGGCGGCATGGCGGCAACGCGGGCCTCCGGCACCAATGCGGTGCGCTACGGCACGATGCGTGAAAACGTGCTGTCGCTGAAAGCCGTCATGGCCGATGGCGAGACGGTGACGACCGGCAAGCGGGCGAAAAAGAGTTCGGCCGGCTACGATCTGACGCGGCTTCTGGTCGGCTCGGAAGGCACGCTCGGCATCATCACCTCGCTGACCTTGAAGCTGCAAGGCATTCCGCAGGCGATCTCCGGCGGCGTCTGCCCGTTTCCAAACCTCGAGGCGGCCTGCAACGCGGTCATCGCGACCATCCAGATGGGCATTCCGGTGGCGCGCATCGAACTGGTCAATGGACTGCAGATGCGGGCGATGAAGAATTACTCGAAGCTCGATTATCCCGAGAGCCCGTGCCTGTTCGTCGAGTTCCACGGCAGCGATGCCGGCGTCGCCGAACAGGCCGAGACCTTCGGTGCCATTGCTGAAGACAATGGCGGCGGGCCATTCCTTTGGACCAGCGTCGCCGAGGAGCGCACGAAACTCTGGAAAGCCAGGCACGATGCTTATTGGGCGTCGCTGACGCTACGGCCGGGCGCCAAGGGTCTTTCGACCGATGTCTGCGTGCCGATCTCGCGGCTGGCCGAATGCGTTGCCGAAACCGAGGCCGACATTGCCGAGATGGGCCTGGTTGCGCCGATCGTCGGCCATGCCGGCGACGGCAATTTCCATGTGCTGGTGCTGATGGATGTCAACGACCCCAAAGAGATCGCGCTGGCGGAGAAATTCGTGGCGCGGCTGAACATGCGGGCGATCGCCATGGACGGCACCTGCACCGGCGAACACGGCATCGGCCAGGGCAAGATCGGCTTCCTGCGCCATGAGCTCGGCCATGGTGTCGACATCATGCGCTCCATAAAAAAAGCGCTCGACCCGCAAGACATCATGAACCCAGGCAAGATATTACCTGCATAGCCGAAATGTGAGGAGCGGCAATGGATACCCTGATTATAAGGGCATCGCTTGGCAAGACACTGTTATTGCTGTCGACCAGCCTCTTTTTTGTCCTGGCCTGCGCTTTCCTGATTTATGTCTCCGAGGACGGCGACACCGCCGGCCTTTGGTGGTGCGTGGCCTTTTTCGGGCTGGTCGCGTTGGTGTTTGCCTGGCAGCTTGTGCGGCCGCAGATTCTGGTGCTGAACGGACAAGGTTTCAGTCTCGGCGGAGGCCTTGTTCGATCGCCCAAGCTGGTCCCCTGGAAGGATATCGAAAGCTTCTTCGTCGTCCATCGCCGGCGCAGAATCGGCGATATGATCGGGTACAATTTCGCACCGGGGGTCAAGAAAAGCTCCGTCATGGGCAGCGTGACCAAAAGCCTCGGCGCCGAAGCCGCATTACCGCAGGGCTGGACATTGTCGCCCGAGGAGATGATAGTGCTGCTGAACGAATATCGCCGACGGGCCATGGCAGGATAGTCTCTTACGCACAGGCCGGACCGCGGTCAAAGGCTCCAAAAATCTCTGCTCTTCCAGATACATCAGAGATCAAGCAACTCTGGATGAATTGCCTCTTTATCGACACGCTGATGCGGGTAGAGTGCGGCTGACTTTCAATCAACCCGTTCGGAGCTGATGCTCGCACGCCTGTTCGTGATCTTCGGTGGCTTGTTTGTGCTGGTGCTGGTTGCGGCGCTGGTGGTGCCGTATTTTGTCGATTGGACCGGGTACCGCGCCCAATTCGAGCGCGAGGCGAGCGCCATTCTCGGCCGCAAGGTGACGGTGCAAGGCGACGCCACGGCGCGGCTGTTGCCGTTCCCCTCGGTGACCTTCTCAAACGTCACGGTCGCCGGCGGCCCCGGCGGCCAGCCGGCAATGACCGTCGAGACCTTTTCGATGGACGCGGAACTGGCGCCGTTCCTGCGCGGCGAAGTGCTGATTTTCGACATGCGGCTGGTGCATCCGAGGGCGACGATCGACATCGCCGATAACGGCACGGTCGACTGGGCGATACGGCCGTCCTCGCCCTTCGATCTCAACCAGATCTCGATCGAGAAGCTCACGGTGACGGAGGGAGAAATTGCGCTCCGCCATGCCGCAGGCGGGCGCAGCCATCTGATTTCCGAGATCAATTCGACCATCTCTGCCAAGTCGCTGGCCGGGCCGTGGCGCATGGACGGAACGTTGCTGCTCGACGGACTGCGTTCGACGGTTGCGGCTTCGACCGGCAAGGCCGAAGGCAGCGGCCAGATGCGGCTGAGGCTCAAGGTCGATCCCGATGCCTATCCACTGGTCATCGAAACCGACGGCAATGCCGGCATCGTCAATGGGGCTGCCGTCTATTCCGGCCAGTTCAAGATTTCCGGCAACGACAAAAACAGCGCCGAACTGCGCGGCGGCGATGGCGAGAGCGTCAAAATCAGAGCCGGCAAACCCGATCCGGGGTTCAGGCTGAACGGCAAGTTCTCGCTCGACCACCAGAAGCTTGGCGTCGACGAATTCCGCTTCGAGACCGGGCCGCTCGACAATCCCTACACAGCCGACGGCAAGGCTTCGGTCGATCTCGGCCTTAGGCCGAACTTCGCCATCGAGGCCAATGGCGCGCAGGTGCAACTGGACGAGGCGGTGGGCGCTGAGAAGGGCGCCGGCCTGACGCTGGACCAGCGCATTGCCGGGATCGAGCAGGCGCTGCTCGAACTGCCGAAGCCGAGCATCCCCGGCACTGTCGAGGTCAAGCTGCCGGCGGTGGTGGCTGGCGACACCACGGTGCGCGACGTGCATCTCTCGGCCGAGCCGGTCGAGGGCGGCTGGTCGGTGAAATCGCTGGCCGCGACCTTGCCCGGGCGCACGACGCTGGAAGCCAGCGGCATGCTCAGCGTCGAAGATCATTTCGGTTTCAGCGGCTCCATGCTGCTGGCTGTGGCGCAGCCTTCCGGCTTTGCTGCCTGGTTGTCCAAAGATGTCGACGAGGCGATCCGCCGGCTGCCGGCCGCCGGCTTCAAGGCCAAGGTGGACCTGTCGGAGAAGCGCCAGGCGTTCAGCGATCTCGAACTGATCCTCGGCAAGTCGAAGTTCACCGGCCGCATCGATTCCAGCCAGCCCGACGACGCCAAGTCCTCGGTGCTGATGCGGCTCGAGGGCGGCGAACTCGATGTCGACGGGCTGACGGCCTTCGCCTCGATCTTCGTCAGCGACAAGGGCGCCAACCGTTTTTCCGACCGTGACCTCGATTTTCAGATCAAGGCAGGGCCGGTCAATGCCGGCGGGCTCACCGCCGACACGGTCGATACCGCGCTCCGGCTCCGCGACGGGCTGCTCGAAATCGACCGGCTGTCGATTGGCGGCCTTGCCGGCGCCTCGATCAGCGCCACCGGCCGGATCAAGGATTTTCCGGCAAGCCCGACCGGCAAGCTCGATGCCTCGGTGGTCGCCGTCGATCTGAAGCCGCTGATCGACATTGCCGCGCAACATTATCCCGACAATCAGGTGCTGAAGGGGCTGGCTGGCCGCACGGCCGCCTATCCTGAACTGTTCCAGGACGCGCGCGTCGATCTGGTGGCGAGCGCCGCCGACAATGGCGACGGCACGACCGGGCTGGCGGTGAGCGGACAAGGCAAGGCCGGCGGTTCGGCCTTTTCGGCGTCGCTGTCGGGCAAGGGTGCCGTCGGCCAGTTGCTCGACGCGCCGGTGACGCTGACCTTCAACGCCAAAAATCCCGACGCCACCGTGCTGCTGGCGCTCTACGGCCTGCCGGCGCTGCCGCTCGGCATGCTCGGCCAGGCAAGCACCGATATTTCGGCCAAAGGCACGTTTGGCGGCGGCCTGGCGACGAGCTTCAATTTCGCCGCCGACGACTTCAGGGCGACGTTCGACGGCACCGTTGCTCAGACACCGCAAGGCGCCACCGCCAAGGGCAAGATCGGCCTCGACGCCTCCGACATCGAGCCCTGGCTGATGACGACCGGCGCCGGCCTGCCGGGCATGGGAACGGGCACCTCGACCTCGCTCAGCGCGGATGCCGATTTCGGCAATGGCCTGCTGGTGTTGAGCGGTCTCAGCGGATCCATCAACGAGTCGGAGATTTCGGGCGACGTCAACATCGATGCGAAGCAGGGGCTGCCGCATTTTGCCGGTGCGCTGGCGCTCGACGAACTGGACCTCGACCCGATTGCGGTTGCGCTGTTCGGTGACCAGTCGTTCCTCAGCAGCAACGCGAACTGGCCGACGGCGCCATTCAGCCAGAAATCCAGCCTGCCGTTCAGCGCCGATCTCGATCTGACGACGGCGACTCTTGCCGCCGGACCGCTGGCGACAGCCTATGATGCGTCGCTGTCGTTGAAACTCGACCAGGAAGGCATCCGCGTTTCGGACCTGAAGGCAAAACTGCTCGGCGGCGCGCTCACCGGATTGTTCGAGTTGAAGAACACGGACGGCACGGGGCTGTTCTCCGGCCAGATGAGGCTTGCCGGCGCTGACCTGGCGACCGTGCTGCCGGCTGCCGGCTTGAGTGGCAGCGGCGACTTCTCGACAGGGCTGTCGACCAGCGGCAAATCGGTCGACGCGATGATTGCCGCACTCTCCGGCTCGGGCACGGCGGCGCTGAAAGGCCTCACCATTGCCGGCGTCAATCCCGATGCCTTCGGCGCGTTGATTGCCAAGGCCGATGCGATCGGGCGCGACATCGACGTGGCCAAGACCGCGGGCTTTGCACCTGAGATCGCTGGCGACGGCAGCTTTGCTGCCGGCGATGCCGACATCGCCTTCACGGTCGCCGGCGGCACGTTGCGGGCACCACCGATGAAACTCGAAAACCAGGCGGCGACGCTGTCTGCCGACATCACGGCCGACCTCAACACCGGCACCGTCGCCACCAAGGGCGCTGTCACCTACAAGCCTGGCGACGAGGCGCTGATCGGCTCCGATCCGACGGTCAATTTCAGCGTCGATGGGCCGTTCGGGGCGCTGAAGAAGCAGTTCGACAGCGAGCCGCTGGCGCAATTTTTGACCCAGCGCGCGCTGGAAAAGGAGCAGCAGCGGGTCGAGGCGATGCAGGCCGCACTGCTCGAGAAGCAGCGGCTGCGGCGCGAGGTGCGCTACTACGCCGCCCTGCAGACCGAGCGCGACAACGCCGCCGAGGAATTGCGCAAGCAGGAGGAAGCGGCACGGCTCAAAGCCGAGGCCGACGCCAAGGCGAAAGCACAGGCCGACGCAAAGGCACAGGCCGAAGCGGATGCCAAGGCCAAGGCGGATGCCAAAGCAAAGGCCGATGCGAAAGCGCAGGCAGAGGCTGACGCAAAGGCCAAGGCAGATGCGGACGCGAAAGCGCAGGCCGAAGAGCAGGCTGCCGAAGACGCCGCAAAGGCCGAGGACGAACGGAAGAAGGCTGAGCAGGCGATGCGGATCGCTTCGCAGGAAAAAGCCAGGCTGGAGGCCGAGCGCAAGGCTCAGGAGCAGGCGCCGAAGGTCGACCGCTCACTTCCCGGTGTCAGTGACGGTTCGGCCCCGGCGCCGCCGAAGCCCAGGACAAATCCGTTCTCCGTCGACAATCTGCTGAAGTCGCTGGGCAATTAAGAACCATTCAGACCGCGCCGCGCTTGGCCCAGTCCAGCACATGAAGCCTGAGCGCCGAGGACAGGTTCGCATCGCGCGGTCTTGTCTCATCGATCTCCGCGACCAGGGCAGCAAGCGTCAGCTTGCGCGCGGCGGCGATGGCGACGAGATCGTCATAAAAGGGTTTTTCGAGGGAATAGCTGGTGCGATGGCCGCGGATGGTCACGGAGCGTTTTTCGACCGGGCTCACCGCAGGCGGTCCATCAATCGCCCTGGTCTTCCGGGCGTTCGCGGCGGTGGCCGGCGACGAATTTTTCGGCCTTGTCCGATGTCAGACGGTCACGAGTTCTTTCGGCTTTGGAACGGCCGTGCAGAGCGCGGTTCTCGCCGGCGAGCTTTTCCTTTTCGGTGCGCGCCTTCTGCTTGCGGACCTGGCGAAGGTTGACGATTTCGCCCATGTCGCGCCGACCGTCCCGCTACTTCTTGCGGAAGGCGTCGAGCGACACGACGTCGGCGCCCTTGCCGGCGGCGGCATCGGCCACGGCGGGCTTTTTCTCCGCCTCAGTGGCAGCTGCCTTCTTCTCGGCCTTCGGCTTTTTCTCGGAGACGATAGCCAAAGGCTCGGCAGCCGGCTGGGCGGCTGCATCGTCTTCCGCCGGGACGTCGGTCTTAACGTCGAACTCGAGTTCGAAATTGACCGATGGGTCGTAGAAGCCGCGTACGGCCGAGAACGGGATTTCCAGCTTCTCCGGCACGTCGGAGAAGGACAGCCCGACCTCGAAGCCGGTATCGGTCACCTTGAGGTCCCAATACTGGAACTGGATGACGATGGTCATCTGTTCGGGATAGCGCTCGCGCAGCCTGGAGGACACCCGCACGCCCGGCGCGCCGGTCAGGAATGTGATGAAGAAATGATGATTGCCGGGAAGGCCGGTGCGCGCGACTTCGGCCAGGACCTTGCGCATGACGCCGCGCAATGCCTCCTGGGCCAGGATGTCGTAGCGGATGTGGTCGTCGGCCATGTGCTGGTCGGGTTCCGTTGAATCGTCCGCATAGCTGTAATCAAGCTTGAGCGCGGCGTAAACCGGATATAGATCGCTGATGCGCCGAAGCGAAGCCCGTAACGGACGATTTGATCGCCTGCTTTGGCGTTCAGGCGCTGGCCAGCTGTTTTTCCACCGCTGCCGCTGATCTGCGCTTGCCGAAGGCGCGCAGGAATGTGCCCACGCCGTGGGTGGCGGATTGCAACACTTCATCTTCCGACGGCATCCCGCCTAGCATGAAGGTGGTCTGCAGTTCGGCGTTGGCTAGCGCCAGGAACTGGCGTGCGGCGACATCGGGATCGTCGACCGCGAGATGGCCGGCATGGGCGAGGCGGGCAAAACGGGCGGCAAGTGCGGGCCAGGTCCGGCCCGGCCCTTGGTCGCGCCATTCTGCGAAGAGCTCGGGATAGCGCTCGCCTTCGGTCTGGATCAGCTTGCGCAGGAAGCGTCCGTCGCGGTTGCAGATGCAGTTCTGATTCATGCGCACGGCAAAGCCGATCAGGTCGGCTTCCAGATCCTTCGGCTGGTCTGGGAAAGAGGCGAAGGTGGCGAAGATGCCGGCATTGCAGCGCTCCGTCAGATCGCGCACCACAGCCATGAAGAGCTTTTCCTTGTCGCGGTGGTGATTATAGATGGTCTGGCGCGACACGCCGGCCTCCACCGCGATCAGGTCGATATTCGCGCCGGCAAAGCCTTCCCGGCAAAAGACCGAAGCCGCCGCATCGATAATCGACATACGCTTGGCCTCGTGGCCGCGTGGCGGGAAAATGTCAGGAGAAACGGCAAGCTTCATAGAAATCTATATAGAGGTGATTGACGAATTAGACAAGGCTGTCTAAATTTGTGGACACAATAAATGGGGAATTCGCTCCGTAGAGACGAATAATCTCGCTCTGAGCCGTCGGATTTCAACGGGATGGAACGTCCTAGGGTTAGTCGTCGCGTTGGCGGCGCCAACCAGACTTGAAAGAAGCCTTTATCATGAGTCCCAAATTCCTCCGCATCGCGGTCGTGCTCGGCCTGTTGTCCGCTATCGGCCCCTTCGCCATCGACATGTATCTGCCGGCGTTGCCTTCGATCGGCGAAGATCTGCATGCCGGCACCGCCGCCGTTCAGATGAGCCTTTTGATCTTCTTCCTGTCGATGGGCTTCGGCCAGATCGTCGTCGGACCGATCTCCGACATGGTCGGCCGCAAGCTGCCGCTTTACGGCGGCCTTGCGCTGTTCATGGTCGGCGGTATCGGTTCGGCCATGAGCCCGACCATCGAATGGCTGATCGCCTTCCGCTTCCTGCAGGGACTGGGCGCCAGCGCCGGCATGGCGGTGCCGCGCGCCATCGTGCGCGACCTGCACACCGGCACCGAAGCCGCCAAGCTGATGTCGCTGCTGATGCTGGTGTTTTCGGTGTCGCCGATCCTGGCGCCGCTGACCGGCAGCCAGATCATCGAGAATTTCGGCTGGCGCGCCGTGTTCTGGACGGTGACGGGCGCGGCCCTGCTGGCCACCATTCTGCTGGCGACCTCGCTGAAGGAGACGCGGCCGGCGGAAGAACGCGTCGGTTCCTCCTTCGGAACCGCACTCGCCGGCTATCGCTTCCTCATGGGTGACCGCAATTTCCTCGGCCTGGTGGCGATCGCCGGCTTCGGCATCGCCAGCTTCTTCGTCTACCTCTCGAGTTCGTCCTTCATCCTGATCGACCATTACGGGCTGTCGCCTTCCGTCTACAGCGTGTTCTTCTCGATCAATGCGGTGGCCTTCATCGGCATGTCGCAACTGACGGGGATGCTGTCGGAGCGCTTCGGGCTGAAGCGCGTCGTCTGGGTGGCGGTAACCGGCTATGCCACGACGATGGTTGTGCTGTTCGCAGTCATGGCGACCGGCGTCGACCGGCTCGATGTTATGGCGGCACTGCTGTTCGTCGGCTACGGCTTCCTTGGCCTGGTCATCCCGACGACGTCGGTGCTGGCCATGGAAGAGCATGGCGAGATCGCCGGCACGGCCTCGGCGCTGATGGGCACGCTGCACTTCGCCATCGGTGCGCTGGCGATGGGCGTCGCCGGCATCTTCTTCGACGGCACCCCGCTGCCCATGGTGGCCGGCATCACGCTCTGCGCGGTGATCTCGTTCACGCTGGCCAAACTGACGCTTGGCCGCTCGCGCGAAGCCGTTGAAGCGCCGGCCGAGTAAGCTGACCGCAATCGACCGGAAAGGCCGGGTCATCCCGGCCTTTTTCACGTCTGGGGTAATCCGGCCCCGGCCACGGCCTTCGACCGACGCCAGCGGCAAATTGCACCAGCTCATGGCTCAATTTGGTGTAGGCTTCGCGGCCCATCGTCATGCGAAATCCGGCCAGCGGCAGCCGGCATTGAGCGTACGATATCGAGGAGGGGAGAAGTGGAGGTTTCTGTTGCCAGGTACCTCCGAACCCCGCCTAGAAGTGCGAACCTCTAGGGCTTGATTTGAAGCTATCGCACCGCTTAAGCGGCGAGACGTGCTTCCGCATAGTTGTCATTTGCAACTACAGGTTTAGCCCGATGACGGTGGTACCATGCCGGGCAAAAGTACGATCTTTACACCTTCGTCGATCCTATTTCGCCCCCAGCAACAGCCGCTCTGATCACAGAGCGGTTCTTGGTGGAGGCGCCGGGTACCGCCCCCGGGTCCGAACGGCTTATTACATCGCCCATTTATCGCCATAGTCGGTCAAGCCGACAAAACGAATATAGGGGGCGGGCGCACAAAATGAAAGGCCGCAATGACACTTCTTGGCCGCACCAAACTGCGGCGCCGAGGGTTGACTCGCGCGCGGTCTCAACCGAAGCTTTGCGATGGTGAGGAGTATCGACCGAGCGCACAAGTTGCGGCAGCGCGCCACAGCCCTCATCGATCGGATCCCGTGGCGCCGACATGGGGAAATTTGATGGCCGATTATCTCGCAGACGTGAAGAAATACGACGCCGCCGCAAATGCCGATGTGGTTGCCAAGATTGTGAAACATCTGGGCATCGCGCTGCGCAACCGCGATTCCTCGCTGGTATCCTGCACCGACCCCAAGGAATTGGAGCGCGTCAAGACCAACTGGGTTGCCAAGAAACTCGGCGTGACCGACGGGGCGAAAGCCGACTCAGCGATCGAGAAGACCTGCAAGGCGTTGGCCGCCGACAGCTCCAAGAGCCGCGTGACTTTCTACTATCTGGTCGCCAAGGATCTGGGCAAGCTCGGCTCTTTGTAGAGATTATTGCCGATAGGTAGAGCGCGCGTTTGATTTTGCTCCTCACCGGAGGTCAGCACCGCCCCTCATTGCCCTGCCGGGCATTTCTCCCCGTATAGTGACGGGGAGAAAGGGCTGACCGCAGCCTTGGCTCTCTCTCTCTCTCTCTCTCTCTCTCTCTCTCGAACGCTTGTGATTGGCGAAACCGCTGATCACAGCGCCCCTCTCCCCGTCCCTATACGGGGAGAGGATGCCGGCAGGCAGGTGAGGGGCAGCGCTAACCCTTGAAGAGTGATGGGGCAAGCCGCGTTCTGGTCCTTTTGCTGTGTTCGGCCGGCGGCCAGTCGGTTATGATGGCGGTAACCCCGAATCGAGGCGAAGCCGATGCGCCAGTATCTCGACCTTTTGCAGCATGTGCTGGACAATGGCGCCGACCGTGGCGACCGCACGGGCACCGGCACGCGTGGGGTGTTCGGGTACCAGATGCGCTTCGACCTGTCGCGCGGCTTTCCCGTCACCACCACCAAGAAGCTGCATCTGAAGTCGATCATCCATGAACTCCTGTGGTTCCTGGCCGGCGACACCAACATCAAATACCTTAGAGATCATGGCGTTTCGATCTGGGACGAATGGGCCGACGAGAATGGCGATCTCGGCCCGGTCTATGGCAAGCAGTGGCGCTCTTGGCCGGATGGCCATGGCGGGTCGATCGACCAGATTGCCAATGTTCTGAAGGAGATACGCAGGAATCCGAATTCACGCCGGCTGATCGTTTCGGCGTGGAACCCGGCCGAAGTGGAGGCGATGGCGCTGCCGCCCTGCCACTGCCTGTTCCAGTTCTACGTCTCGGACGGCAAGCTGTCCTGCCAGCTCTACCAGCGCTCGGCCGACATTTTTCTCGGCGTACCCTTCAACATCGCTTCCTACGCGCTGCTGACCCTGATGGTGGCGCAGGTGACCGGGCTGAAGCCCGGCGAGTTCGTCCATACGCTGGGCGATGCGCATCTCTATTCCAACCATTTCGAGCAGGCGCGCGAGCAATTGCGGCGCACACCCAAGGCGCTGCCGACGCTGTGGATCAATCCGGAGGTGAAGGACCTGTTCGCCTTCCGCTTCGAGGATTTCCGGCTGGAAAACTATTTTGCCGACGCGTCGATCAAGGCGCCGATCGCGGTCTGATCCGTCCACCGTCAATCAATTCCGACCCTCAATCGATGTCGACCATGACGTCGGTTGCCTTGATCATGGCATAGGCTGCTTGCCTTTTTCGAGCTTGAGATCGGCAACGGCCTCGTTGGTGATCGAAGCGTGACGACGGAGCCGGCGACATCACCGCGGACAGGCGAGGTGCTTTGACGATCTCGACGATCGTTCCCTTGAGGATGTTGCGGGCGCTGATCTTCATCGGAGTTCCTTTCCGGGTTTCGGTGCACGTCCAAACCAGAACAATCGATGCCGAACATACGCTTTCGCAGGAGGCGGCCTTCCCTTGTTATATTCATCCAGATATATCGGTCGGCAGGAGTCGAGCCAGCAGATTTCAAGCCCAGGGAGAGTTTTCATGTTGGGGCACAAAGGTTTTGGTATGATGGCAATCGCGATTGGCGGCTTTGCCGTAGCTCTGATGGCCGCGATGCCGGCGGCTCACGCGGGAGACAAGGTGATCGTGTTTGCCGCAGCCAGCCTCAAGGACGGGCTCGACGCCGTCACCAAGGCCTGCGAAGCCGATGTCGGTGAAGCGGCGACGGTCTCCTACGCCGCGAGCTCGGCGCTGGCCAAGCAGATCGAAAGCGGGGCGCCCGCCGATGTGTTCATCTCGGCCGACCTCGACTGGATGAAATATCTCTCCGACAAGAAACTGACCAAGCCGGACACCGAGGTGAAACTGCTCGGCAACCAGATCGTGCTGGTGGCGCCGAAGGATTCCAAGGTCGAAACCAGGATCGAGAAAGGCTTCGACCTCGCCAAGCTGATCAGCGACGGCAAGCTCGCCATGGGCGACGTCAAGGCGGTGCCGGCCGGCAAGTATGGCAAGGCGGCACTTGAATCGCTCGGCGTCTGGTCGTCGGTCGAAGGCAAGGTGGCGCAGGCCGAGAATGTGCGCGCCGCGCTGAAGCTGGTTTCAACGGGCGAGGCCGCGCTCGGCATCGTCTATGCCACCGACGCGCATGCCGACAAGGGCGTCAAGGTGGTCGGCACCTTCCCGGAGGATTCGCACCCGCCGATCATCTATCCGGTTGCCCAGACCACCGATTCGAAGGACAAGGATACCCCGGCTTTCCTGAAGTGCCTGCAGTCCGCCAAGGCGGTGGAGCTGTTTAGGGATCAGGGTTTCACCGTGCTCACGCCGAGCAATTAAGGTAGCGGCTGACGCATGAACTGGCTGCTGGACCTCACTCCCGACGAATGGAATGCGGTCCGGCTGTCGATCAAGGTGGCGACGGTGGCGATGCTGTTCAGCCTGCCGCCGGGCATCTTGATGGCGCTTTTGCTGGCCCGCGGAAAATTCTGGGGCAAGACGCTGCTCAACGGTGTGGTTCACCTGCCGTTGATCCTGCCGCCGGTGGTGACAGGTTATCTCTTGCTGCTTACCTTCGGCCGGCGCGGGCCGGCGGGAGCGTTCCTGGCCGAGCATTTCGGCCTCGTCTTCTCGTTTCGCTGGACCGGCGCCGCACTGGCCTGCGGCATCATGGGCTTTCCCCTGATGGTGCGGGCGATCCGGCTGTCGATCGAGGCGGTCGACCGCAAAATGGAGGCAGCGGCGGGAACGCTCGGCGCCAACCCGATTTGGGTCTTCGCCACCATCACGCTGCCGCTGATCCTGCCCGGGCTGATCGCCGGCTCGATCCTGTCCTTCGCCAAGGCGATGGGCGAGTTCGGCGCCACCATAACCTTCGTCTCCAACATTCCCAACGAGACGCAAACGCTCCCGTCGGCGATCTACACCTTCACGCAGGTGCCTGGCGGCGATGACGGGGCGCTCAGGCTGATGCTGATCTCCATCGTCATCTCGATGGCCGCATTGGTCGCCTCGGAAGTGCTGGCGCGGCGCGTCGGCCGGCGGATGGACATCGAATGAGCGTGCTGGTGGACATCAGCCATCGACTCGGCGGTTTCGCCGTCGACGCGCGTTTCGAAAGCGCCGGGCGGCTGACGGCGCTGTTCGGGCCCTCGGGCTCCGGCAAGACGACGCTGATCAACGTGATCGCCGGCCTGATCCGGCCGACCAAGGGCCGTATCGCGGTCGACGGCCGTGTGCTGGTCGACACCGGTGCCGGCATTTTCGTGCCGAAGCACAAGCGCCGGATCGGCATGGTGTTCCAGGACGCGCGGCTGTTTCCGCATATGAGCGTGGCCGGCAATCTGCGCTACGGCCGCTGGTTCACGCCGCCGGCGGAGCGCTATGCGGATATCGACGCGGTCGTCGAACTGCTCGGCATCGGTCCACTGCTCGACCGGCGACCGGCAAAGCTGTCGGGCGGCGAGAAGCAGCGCGTGGCGATCGGCCGGGCGCTGCTTGCCAGCCCGAAACTGCTGTTGATGGACGAGCCGCTGGCCTCGCTCGACGATGCGCGCAAAGCCGAGATCCTGCCCTATATCGAGCGGCTGCGCGACGAGACGAAGATCCCGATCGTCTATGTCAGCCATTCCGTCGCCGAAGTGGCGCAGCTGGCCAGCGACGTGGTGGTGATGGCGCAAGGCAAGGTCGCAGCCTCCGGTCCGACCGGCGCGATCATGCAACGGCTCGAATTGCTGCCGGCGGAGGAACGCGGCGAGGGCGGCGCGGTGCTCGACACCAAGGTGCTGCGCCATGATGAGATCTTCGGGATGACCGTGCTCGGCTCGGCGGCGGGCGAAATCCGGGTGCCGCTTCTGGCGGTCTCGGTCGGCGCGCCTGTGCGCATCCGCATCCGCGCCCGCGATGTGATGATCGCCACCGAACAGCCGAAAGGTCTCAGTGCGCTCAACATCCTGCCGGGCGCCATCGTCGCAATCGGCCCGGGCGAGGGGCCGACGGTCGAAATCGGCATCGACTGCAATGGCGCAACCGTGCTTGCGCGCATTACCGAACAATCCAGGCAGGTACTGAACCTTCAACTCGGCGGCAAGGTGTTCGCGGTGATCAAGACTGTCAGTTTCGACCGCGCCAACACCGGCGCCGGGCTGCCGGCCGAAGCGGATGGCTGATAGCCGCTATATCGTTTTGGAATAGCGCTATGGGTCGAGAGGGGCTAGTGTGACCGTGGAGGACAAGAGATGCCGTCGCTGAGCCTGCGGATAAATCTCGATCCGGACGGGCGCATAGGTCCGGGCAAGATCGAATTGCTGGAGCAGATCGCCACTTTCGGCTCGATCTCGGCTGCGGCACGCGGCATGGAGATGTCCTACAAGCACGCCTGGGATCTGGTGGAAGATATGAACCGTGTGTTCGGCAAGCCACTGGTCGCGGCGCAGACCGGCGGCAAAAAGGGCGGCGGCGCACAGCTGACCTCAGTTGGCCTTGCAGTCGTCAGCCGTTTTCGCGCTATCGAGCGCGCTGCGGCGGCAGCGGCGGCCACGCATATGGACGCCTTGCAGGCGGAGATTGATGCTGGGTGAGGGTTGAAGCTTGCGATCCGTCACACCCCCCTCTGTCCTGCCGGACATCTCCCCCGCAAGGGGGGAGATCAGCTAGCCCGTATACGGGCGCTAATCTGTTAGGCGATTGGCGAAATCCTCCGTGACGGCCAATCTCCCCACTAGAGGGGGAGATGTCCGGCAGGACAGAGGGGGGCGCGAAGGAACTCGACCTTTGAGCGCGCTATTCCTCGGGCTCTCCTGCTTTACGCAGCAGATAGGTGTCCATGATCCAGCCCTTTCTTTTCCGGGCTTCTTCTCTCGTCCTCTCAATCTCCTCGCCGACATCACCCAGGCGACCGGAAACGATGACCTCGTCCGGTGTGCCGAGATAGGCGCCCCAATGGATGATCAGATCCTTGTCTGCCAGCGTGTTGAAGGCGCATTTGCCGTCGAGCATGACCACGGCGCTGCCGGCATTGTGCGGCATGCCTTGTTCGGCGAGGCGGCGGCCGGTGGTGATCAGCACGGGGTCGCCGATGCGGTTCAGCGCCATCTTGTGGCCGGCGGCTAGCGCCTGGACGGCGGTGATGCCGGGAATGACCTCCAGTTCGAATGCGACATTGCCCCTCAGTCGTACGCGCGCGAGGATGCGCAGCGCGCTGTCATAGAGCGAGGGGTCGCCCCAGATCAGGAAGGCGCCGCAGCCGTCCTCGGCAAGTTCGTCGCGGACCAGGCTCTCATAGATCTGGGCGATGGCCTCGTGCCAGTCATCGACGGTCGAGCGATAGGAAGGCGCCGGCTCGGCGCGCACCGGCACGTCGAACTCGACGCGGCGCGATTTCGGATTGCTGACGAAACGGTCGCAGATATGGCGGCGCAATTCGGCAAGGTCGTTCTTCTTCGCCCCCTTGTCGGGGATAAACAGGACGTCCGCCCGGTTTAGGCCTGATATGGCCTGCACGGTCATATGGTCGGGATTGCCGGCGCCGATGCCGATGACGAGAAGCTTGCGCATGACGCGAACTCCTGCCCGATCGAAACCTGTTAGTCCAGACCGCCGATTGGCGTGTCCAGACACTGTGGCGTCCTGCTGGGAGACGGAAGGCTTTGAAACTCCACATTGAAACGGCTAGGGTCGCGGCATTCTTGGCGAGGGGCTTCGATGTTGCAATATGTTCTGTCCGTAGCGCTGGCGCTTTTAGCCGTGCCCGCGCTGGCCAATGATACGACCGCCGAACTCGGCACAGGTGGCCTGATCCTGTCGCGTAGCGACGCGGTGTCGATGCAAAGCGAGGACCTCTATATCTCGCCGGAAAAGATCACGGTCGACTACGTCTTCCACAACAACACCGACAAGGATGTAAATGCCATCGTCGCTTTTCCGCTGCCGGACATCGAAGGCAATCCGGAGGAAATGCCGGCCATCCCGGAAAACCAGAGCGACAATTTCCTTGGCTTCGAGGTGACGATCGACGGAGCGCCGGCAAAGCCGCAGCTCGAGCAGAAAGTGTTCGCTGTCGGCATCGATATCGGCGCCGATCTGAAGGCGCAGAACGTGCCGTTCAATCCGTTCGGCGATGCGGCCAAGGCGGCCCTGGCGAATCTGCCGAAAACGGTCTCCGAGGATTGGGAAAACCGCGGCATCATCATCGAGGATACGGGCAGCGACGGTACCGAGGCGAACAAGGTCTATACGCCGTGGTGGCAGTTGCGCTCGACCTATTGGTGGCGCGCGACATTTCCGGCCAACAAGGATGTCCACGTCTCGCACCGCTACAAACCGAGCGTCGGCGGCACGTCCTCGGTGAGTTTCTTCTATGACGGCAAGTTCACCGAGGGCAGCCAGTACACGACCTACAAGACCCGCTACTGCATGGACGACAGCTTCGAGAATGCAGTGCGCCAGGCCGCGAAGGCCGACGGTTATCCGCATTTTTACGAAAACCGCATTGCCTATATCCTGACCACCGGCGGCAACTGGGCCAATGGCGGCATCGGCAAGTTCAAGCTGACCGTCGACAAGGGCAATCCGAAAGCGCTGATCTCGTTTTGCGGCGACAATGTCAAGAAGGTCGGGCCGACGACCTTCGAGACGACGGCGCAGGATTTCTATCCCGAGCACAACATCGACATATTGCTTTTGGAGCCGTCGGATAAGGGCGCCGGGGAAGCCAACTGATGGACGTCGCAATCTATGTCGCCATTGCGCAGAACGGCGTCATCGGGCGCGACGGCGGCTTGCCGTGGCGGCTGTCCACCGATCTCAAGCGCTTCAAGGCCGATACGATGGGCAAGCCCGTCATCATGGGCCGCAAGACTTATGAAGGCATCGGCCGGCCGCTGCCGGGCCGATTGAACATCGTGGTGACCCGCGACAAGGCCTGGCGCGCCGAGGGCATAGAGGTAGCGCACTCCCTGGAGGCCGCGATCCAGCTGGCCACGGTGCGCGGGCGTTGCATGAACGGCGTCGACGAAATCTGCGTCATCGGTGGCGGCGAGATCTATGCGCAGGCGCTGCCGCTGGCAGACCGGCTGCACGTCACCCATGTGCTGGCGACGGTCGATGGCGACGCGCATTTTCCCGACATCGATCCGGATTTGTGGCGCCTTGTCAACGCTCAGGACGTTCCGGCCGGTGAAAAGGACAGCCATGCGACGCGCTATTCGGTTTACGAGCGACGCCGCGGCGTGCATTGAGACGATAAAAGGGTCGCGAACGTCCAAAACGGACATGCTCGGCAGCGGATCGCGTTGAAAGCGCATCGCTGCGTCCCTATAGAAGAACAACTGGATTTTGCGCCGCAACGTCGGCGCTGAGGGAATCCCAAGCGAAAGGACATTCATGCCCTGGAACGACAAGAGCGGCGGCGGCGGCCCATGGGGCGGCGGCGGCAACAATCAGGGACCCTGGGGGCAGGGACCGAAGGGGCCTAGCGGCCCGCCGGGGTCACCTCCCGATCTCGAAGACATCATCCGCCGCGGCCAGGACCGGCTGCGGCGCGCGCTGCCCGGTGGCGGCGGCGCCAGCCCGGCCGTCTTTGCGCTGATCGCAGCGGCTCTGATCGTGCTGTGGGCGTTCAAGGCGGTCTACACCGTGCAGCCGGACGAGGTTGCGGTCGAGCTGCGCTTCGGCAAGCCGAAGGCGGAGCTGTCGCAGCCGGGTCTGCATTTCCATTGGTGGCCGGTCGAAACCGTCGAGACGGCCAACATCGCCGAACAACTCGTCGATATCGGTGGTGGCGGCGCGACGAGCGGCAACTCGTCGGGGCTGATGCTTACCGGCGACCAGAACATCGTCAACGTGCAGTTTTCGGTGGCCTATCAGGTCTCCGATCCCCGGGCCTATCTGTTCGACGTCTCCGATCCCGAAGGCATGCTGCAGCAGGTCGCAGAGAGCGCCATGCGCGAAGCGGTTGGCCGGCGACCGGCGCAGGACATCTTCCGCGACGACCGTCAGGGCATCGCCGCGTCGGTGCGTGAAATCATCCAGACGACGCTGGACGGCTACAAGGCCGGCCTGAATGTCAACGCGGTTTCGATCGAGGACGCGGCGCCGCCGCGTGAAGTGGCCGACGCGTTCGACGAAGTGCAGCGCGCCGAGCAGGACGAAGACAAGTTCGTCGAGCAGGCCAACCAGTATTCCAACCAGAAGCTTGGCCAGGCGCGTGGCGCCGCGGCGCAGATCCGCGAGGACGCGGCAGCCTACAAGAACCGTGTCGTCCAGGAAGCCGAAGGTGAGGCGCAGCGCTTCATCTCGGTCTATGACGAATACGCCAAGGCGCCCGATGTTACGCGCCGGCGGCTTTATCTGGAAACGATGGAGAAGGTGCTGAAGGATTCCAACAAGGTGATCGTCGAACAGGGCAATGGGCAAGGGGTCGTTCCCTATCTGCCGCTGCCGGCACTGCAACCGAAGGCGCCGCCGCCTGCGACCACGGGAGGAGCCCAGTGATGGCCAATCGTCTTCCCATCATCGCGGTCATCGCGGCCGTGCTTCTGTTCCTGCTCTACTCCTCGGTCTTCGTGGTCAACGCGCGCCAGCAGGCGCTCGTGCTGCGGTTCGGCGAGATCGTCGACGTGAAGAATGAACCCGGCATCTATTTCAAGGCGCCTTTCGCCTTCTTCGACGCCGACAGCGTGCAGTTGATCGAAAACAGGGTGCTGCGCTTCGATCTCGATAACATCCGCGTCCAGGTTTCGGGCGGCAAGTTCTACGAGGTCGACGCTTTCATCGCGTACCGCATCTCGGATCCGCGGGTGTTCCGCTCAGCCGTGTCCGGTCAGATCACACTGGCCGAAGCACGACTGAGGACGCGTCTCGATGCGGCGCTGCGCCGTGTCTACGGTCTGCGCGACTTCGAGGCGGCGCTCTCGGAAGAGCGGGCCGTGATGATGCGTGAAGTGCGCGATCAGCTGCGGCCCGACGCTACCTCGCTCGGCCTGCAGATCGAGGATGTGCGCATCCGCCGAACCGATCTGACGGCTGAGGTTTCGCAGCAGACCTTCGACCGCATGAAGGCCGAACGTTTGGCCGAGGCCGAACGGCTGAGAGCACGCGGCAAGGAGGCCGCGCAGCGCATCACCGCCCGCGCCGACCGCGAAGTGGTGGAAATCGTCGCCGAAGCGCGCAAGGAATCGGAAATCCTGCGTGGTGAAGGTGAAGCCCAGCGCAGCGCGACCTTTGCCGACGCCTACAAACGCGATCCGGCGTTCTTCGACTTCTACCGGTCGATGAATGCCTATGGCACGGCGCTGGACAACTCCGGGACGACGATGGTGCTGTCGCCGAACTCGGAGTTCTTCCGCTTCTTCCGCAATCCGGACGGGACGGACGCGAAGCCGGCGGCGCCTGCGGCTCCGGCGACGGCACCTGCCGCGCCGGCGACGGCACCTGCCGCGCCGGCTGCACAACCTGCACCCGCCCAGTAGGGCGGTGCAGGATTTCCTTGCGGCCATAGGCCTGGTCCTCGTCGTAGAGGGTCTGGTCTATGG
The DNA here is from genome assembly GCF_030323245.1 of Mesorhizobium sp. C372A. Taxonomy (NCBI): domain Bacteria; kingdom Pseudomonadati; phylum Pseudomonadota; class Alphaproteobacteria; order Hyphomicrobiales; family Phyllobacteriaceae; genus Mesorhizobium; species Mesorhizobium sp. C372A. Next base: position 3,739,591 of record NZ_CP100475.1, read on the forward strand.
CGGCTTTCCCGGCCTTGCCAAACGTCTTGCCGGCGAAGTGCTGTCGACGCCGGAAATTGCGCTGCGCATCGTCGGGCTGGTGGCGATCGCCATCGGCGTCGGCATCGTCTGGTTGGTGCGTGGCTGAGGACCGCTGATCTGCAATTCCAGGAAAGTGTGAGCGGTTTTCCGTCCGGAATTGCGTAAAAGCAAAGGGATCGAACGGTTCGCCGTTTCCGCGAAACGGCGAACCATTCTAAGGTGTAACGGAGGATTTATCCTCCTGATGTGGCCATAGCCGCAAACGTGCCGTATTTCTTGCCAACATGACGCGACGCGGCGTTTTGCCGAAGCGCTTTTTCTTTTCAGCAATCCGGGAGGCTTTCGATGACATCCAACACCCTTCTGCGCGCGGCGAGGCGGACGTTCATCGCAGGTGCTGCGGCACTTATGGTCGGCGCGCTTGCCGTTCCCGCTTTGGTGACGCCGACGGTGGCCGCGGACGGACCGGCTTCGGTCGCCGACCTCGCCGAAGGCCTGCTCGGTGCGGTGGTCAACATCTCGACCTCGCAGACCGTGAAGGGCACGGAAGGTCCGGGCGCGGTGCCGATGCCGCAGCTGCCGGAGGGTTCGCCGTTCCAGGATTTCTTCGACGACTTCTTCAAGAACCGTGGCGGCGACAAGGATGGCGGCGCGCAAAAGGTGCAGTCGCTGGGCTCCGGCTTCGTGGTCGACGCCGAGCAAGGCATTGTCGTCACCAACAACCACGTCATCGCCGATGCAGACGATATCGAGGTGAATTTCTCCGACGGCGTGACGCTCAAGGCGACGCTGGTCGGCACCGACACCAAGACCGACGTGGCGGTGCTCAAGGTCGACCCGAAGGGCCACAAGCTGACGGCGGTGAAGTTCGGCGATTCCAACAAGATGCGCGTCGGCGACTGGGTGATGGCGATCGGCAATCCGTTCGGCCTTGGCGGCACGGTGACGGTCGGCATCGTCTCGGCCCGCAACCGCGACATCAATTCCGGCCCCTATGACGACTTCATCCAGACCGACGCCGCCATCAACCGCGGCAATTCCGGCGGGCCGCTGTTCAACAGCCTGGGCGAGGTCATCGGTATCAACACGGCGATCATCTCGCCGTCGGGCGGCTCGATCGGCATCGGTTTCTCTATCCCCTCGCAGCTTGCCTCGGGCGTCGTCGACCAGCTGCGCCAGTTCGGCGAGACCCGTCGCGGCTGGCTCGGCGTGCGCATCCAGCCGGTGACCGACGACATCGCCGAGAGCCTCGGCATGGCGACCGCCAAGGGCGCGCTGGTGGCCGGCGTCATCAAGGGCGGACCGGTCGACAACGGCACAATTCTCGCCGGCGACGTCATCATCAAGTTCGACGGCAAGGACATCCATGAAATGCGCGACCTGCCGCGCGTCGTGGCGGAAAGCCCGGTCGGCAAGGCGGTCGACGTGATTATCGTGCGCAAGGGCGTCGAGCAGACGGTAAAGGTGACGCTCGGCCGGCTTGAGGACGGCGAGAAGGTCGCCGCCGGTGAGGACGGCACTACCGATGAGGACAAGGGCGGCGACAAGGCGCCCGCGGTCTCCACGGCCTCGGTGCTCGGCATGACCGTCGGCGAGCTCAATGACGACACACGGAAAAAATTCGGCATCGCGGCCGACGTCTCCGGCGTCGTCATCACCGACGTCACCAAGGATTCGGCCGCCGCCGAGCGCGGCATCCAGGCCGGCGAGGTGATCACCGAAATCGCCCAGGAATCGGTCGCGACCCCGAAGGACGTCATGGACCGGATCGGCGCGCTGAAGGAGCAGGGCCGCAAGAATGCGCTCTTGATGCTGGCGTCCAAGACAGGCGAGTTGCGCTTCGTGACGATCCGGATGGATTGAGTCCGGAAAGCCCCATAACCGATTGTCTTCAGGGAAAGGGCGGCTAGCGAGCCGCCCTTTTTCGTGCCTGCCAGTCCGTGCGCGACAGTTTGTAGAGGACATGCCGCTTGAGGTGCGGGTGGCTGTCAGGGATGGATGGGTGGTCGAAATCGCGAGCCGGGTCAGGGCTCATGCCAAGACGCTCCATGACGGCCGTCGAGCGGCGGTTGGCCGCGACGGCGAAGGAGACGATCTCGTCGCGGTCAAGCGTTTCGAAGCCAAAAGCGAGCCAGGCTTCGGAGGCCTCCGTGACATAGCCCTTGCGCCAGAATTCCGGCGCCAACCGCCAGCCGATCTCGATCGTATCGGAAGGCAGGGACGGCACGTGATCGGTCGTTAAGAGACCGACGAAGCCGATGCATTCCCCAGTCGCGGCGATCTCGGCGGCGGCAAAACCAAAGCCGTCCTCGGCGATCCAGCCCCGAAACTCGTCCATCTTGGCATCCGTCTCGGCGCGGTCGCGGCGGAACGGAAAGAATTCCATCACCCGCTCGTCCGAATTGATGCGGTGGAAGAGTTCGCGATCGCGGTCTTCCCAGTTGCGCAGGATGAGGCGCTCGGTGCGCATCGGTTTCATTGGGCGAACTCTTCCTGGCGGTAGCCCTGGAGATAGAGCAGCGCGGTGAGATCGCCATGGTCGATGCGGACCTTGGCTTCGGCAGCAACGGCCGGCTTGGCGTGGAGCGCGACACCGGTGCCGGCCAGGCGGATCATGTCGAGGTCGTTGGCGCCGTCGCCGACCGCAATCGCATCGAATGGCGTCAGGCCGAGGCGGGCCGAGATATCGTTCAGCGCATCGGCCTTGGCGGCGCGGCCGAGGATCGGCTCGGCGACCAGGCCGGCAAAGCGCCCGTTCTCCTCGATCAGGCGGTTGGCACGGTTTTCCTCGAAGCCGAGCATGGCGGCGACACGGCTGGTGAAGACGTCGAAGCCGCCGGAGACAAGCGCCGTCCAGGCGCCATTGGCGCGCATCGTCTGCACCAGGGCGTGGCCGCCCGACGCCAGCGTCAGGCGGTTCGCGATGATGCGGTCGACAACGGCCGTATCGAGGCCTTTCAGCAACGCTACGCGTTCCCGTAAGGCGGGCTCGAAGGCGATCTCGCCGTTCATCGAGCGTGCGGTGATGGCGGCGACGCGGTCCTTGACGCCGATCTCGTCGGCGAGTTCGTCGATGCATTCCTGGTCGATCATGGTTGAATCCATATCGGCAAGCAGGATTGTCTTGCGGCGGCTTTCGGCCTGCTGAACGATCACGTCGACCGGCTCGGAGCCAAGTGCCAAGCGCAAGGCGGCACTTGCCTCAGCGGCTTCCGCACCCTCGGGTAGCACCAGATCGCAGGCGACGCCTTCGCCCAGCCAGCGAACAGCGCTTGCGCCGACCGACCGTGAGGCCATATTCGCAAGCGAGGCCGACATCGCGCGGCGGACGGGGTGAGACACAAGCGTGGCAATGAGCGGCATCGAGGCTTCCAAGCAGCTAGGCGAGGGCGGGCAGGCGGGCGAGGGCCGCGTGAAGGACGCGATCCTGATAGCCGGGCCGACCGCCAGCGGCAAGTCGGCGCTGGCGCTCGATCTCGCCGAGCGCAAGGGCGGTGTCATCGTCAACACCGATTCCATGCAGGGCTATTCGGTGCTTGATGTGCTGACTGCGCGACCGAATGCCGCCGAACTCGGCCGCGCGCCGCACTATCTCTATGGCCACGTGCATCCCTCCACCGCCTATTCCACCGGCGCCTGGCTGCGCGACGTGATGAAGCTGATCGATGACGGCACGCTCGCCCGACAGCCCGATGACGCCGGCTTTGAACGTCCGGTGATTTTCGTCGGCGGCACCGGGCTCTATTTTCGCGCACTTGCCGAGGGCATTTCGGAAATGCCCGACATTCCGCAGCAGGTACGCGACCGCTGGCGCTACGAGTTAAAGGAGCAAGGCGCAGCCAAGCTGCACCGCATCCTGATGCATGAAGATTCGGCGGTCGCCATGCAGCTGAAGCCGACCGACGGCCAGCGCATCGTGCGGGCGCTGGAGGTGCTCGACGCATCCGGCCGCTCCATCCTAGAATGGCAGGCAGCGCGCGGCCGGCCGCTGATCGACCGCGACAGCGCTCGGTTCTTCGTTATCGAGCCGGACCGCGCCCCCCTTGTCGAGCGGATCGAAACAAGGTTCGACCGCATGCTCGATCTCGGCGCGCTCGATGAGGTCAAACGGCTTGCGGCGCTTGGCCTCGATCCCGACCTGCCGGCGATGAAGGCGATCGGCGTTCGCGAACTTTCGGCTGCCATGGCGGGTGACATCAGCTTTCCTCAGGCCATCGAGCGCTGCAAGGCAGCGACGCGGCAATATGCCAAACGGCAAACGACGTGGTTTCGCCATCAGCTGGGACCGGAATGGCTGAGATTGCAGCCCGGCGACCGCCTGCAAACCGTGATTTGATTTTCGTGCTGCCAATACAATTAAAGAAACAGAAGTAGGAATGAATATTCCCGCTCCGGTTGTCTGGATTAACCGTCCGTAAGGCGCCAGCATGCCACAGATCCGGCGGATACTTTTCCAACGGGGAGCAGATGCGTTTCCACAAGGCGGAATCCGCATTTTTCGTCTTTATTTTCGTGATCCTGGCCGCAGGCCTGGTGACGCTTTATGCCTATGGTCAATTGCAGTTCATCGCGGTCGGTCACGATACGACTTCCCGGGTCGAGAGGATCGCCTATCTCAACACGCTGCTGTTTGTCACCGGGGTGCTGCTGGCGACAGCGCTGTTCTTCGGCGTGTTCTTCATCTACCCGCTGATCCGTAGGCAGGCCACGGAAGAGGGCAAGCTGCGCGCCATGACGGTTTCGCTCAGCGCCCGCTCGGAAACGCTGCAGCATGCGGCATTGACCGACGGCCTTACCGGCATGCAGAACCGGCGCTACTTCGATGATGCGCTGAAGGAATATCTCGAGGAATTCCGCCGCATCGAAAAGCCCGTCGGGCTGATGATCCTCGACCTCGATCATTTCAAGCAGGTCAACGACACGCATGGCCACGATGTCGGCGACGAGGTGCTTAGGGCAGTCGCCAATTGCCTCAAAGGCATGACGCGCTACCACGATGTGGTGGCGCGGCTTGGGGGCGAGGAGTTCGCCGTCGTCACGCCCAACATGGATGCGGAGTTGTTGGGGAAGTTCGCCGAACGCATCCGCAAGGCGATTGCCAACATGTCGGTGCTGTCGGGCAATGTCCGCCTCAAGATCACCACCAGCGTCGGACTCGCCGTCTGGGATCGGAAAGAAACCGCCGAGGAATTCTACCGCCGCGCCGACCGCCAGCTCTACGAGGCGAAGAGGCAAGGCCGCAACCGCGTCTGCGCCTAAAATCCCGAAGAAGAATTCATGAGGCCGGTTGCCTGACGTGGCTTTCTCGACTTCCGGTGCTCACGGACTCAATGTCCGCTCCGCTCCGGTTCTCGAAGTCGACACCAACCGACTCAGCCTGACGAATTTTCTGGCGTGATTTACCCAAGCGGCCAACGAAGCCGAGCCCTGGCGCTCCGGCGGCTTCTCAATTGGCCGGCAAAAAAGACGCTACGCTGAAGGTCAATCGTTCTGCGGGCGCATGCCGAAGGTTGTGGGCTTGAGGCCGTAGCGCAGGTCGAAATCGTCGTCGGGCTGGACGCGCTGGGCGGTGGCCGGCTTGCGGTAATCGGGATCGCCGGCCTGGCGGCCGGAGTCCACGACCTCGGCGAAGGCCATCTGCTGCTGCGGTTTCGGGACGTTGCGCAGCCGCTCGACGATGGCGGCGAGATCGACGTCGTTGCCGTCCTGCGAGAACTCGTCCTGCTCTCGCTTGGCGGTGCCGGGGATCAGGTTCTCCGCGAGTTTCTCGAACTTCAGCCGCATGGTCGTCGCCACGCCTTCACCGAAGGCGATCGCTTCGCGCTGGCCCATGGAGGACAGGAAGGCCAGCGTCGAGGCGGAGGAATCGGCGATCGCCGAGCGGATGATCGCCTGGTCCTGCTCATTGGCCAGCCGCATGGCGAAGAAGGTCGAGCATTGCGACAGGATGGTCGGATCGAGTTCACCCGGGCGCTGGGTGACGACGCCGAGATAGCAGCCATATTTGCGGCCTTCCTTGGCGATGCGCGACAGTGCATGCCTTGTCGGGGCGAAGCCTAGGCGCGGATCGGCCGGCATATAGCGGTGCGCTTCCTCGCACAGCAGCAAAAGCTTCAGCCGGCCCTCGCTCCACAGCGCAAGGTCGAAGGCGAGCCGAGCCAGCACCGAACAGACGGAATTGACCACTTCGGACGGCATGCCGGCCATCTCGAAGCAGGTCACCGGGCGGCCATGATGCGGCACACGGAAAATATTGCCGATCGTCTCGTGGATCGTGTCCTCGATCAGCCGCGAATTGAACATGAAGCGATAGCGCGGGTCGGACGCGGCGGATTCGATGCGCGTCTTCAGCGATTTCAGCGTCGGGCGGTCGTTCTTGCTTTCCAGGAGGCCCATGCGCTCGTCGATCTGCTTGAGGAGATCGACCATTCGGTAGGGCACCGGCGTGTCGGCGGTCAGCGCATCGCTGCCGCGGCGCACGTAAGAGCCTGAATTGGGATTGCGATAGAGGTTCTTGGCGGCGGGGATCAGGTCGCGCAGGACATCGACTTCTTCCGGCACGACCTCTCGGCCGCGAAACAGCACTTCGGCGAATTCTTCGAGCCTGAACATCCAGAACGGCAGGTCAAGCGTCTTGGAATCGACCCGGACGCAGAACTCAGGCAGCGACGCCGCGAATTCATTGTGCGGATCGAGGATGAGGATTCGCAGATCGGGCCGGGCCGCGATCGATTTGCGCAGCAGCAGCGAGATGGCGGTGGATTTGCCGACGCCGGTTGTGCCGACAACGGCAAAATGGCGCGCCAGCGTGTCGTCGATAGCGATGTTGGCGTCGATCGACTCATCCTGCGACAGCGTACCGATGGTGATCGAATGACGCCCGGCGAGATCGTAGACCGCCTGCAGATCACGGGTACGGATGCGGTGCGCTATGGCGCCGATATGAGGATAGGTGGTGATGCCGCGGTCGAACACCGGTTTGGCCCCCGGTTCGGCGCCGTCGCGCACTTCGCCGATCAGCTCGACGCTGACCTCGATGGGGTTTTGTCCCTCATTGCTCCAGGCGCGATCCGACTTGCCGATTTCGTAGACCAGCCCAACGGTGCGCGATGTCCCGAGATTGATGGAGATCATCTTGCCGACGGTCCACAGGCCGGTGACCGCTCCTTCGATGTCGTCGGCATAGGCGCTGATGGTGGCGCGCGCACCGTCGCACTGCACGACGTTGCCGAGAATGCGCTTGTCGCTCTGCTCTGCGCGGCGGCGCTCCTGCGAGGTCGGTTCGCCGACGGAGGCTTCGCGCTCGACAAACATACGATCCGATCCCCATTCCCGTGGAGCCTCGATCCTACACAGACGGGGTTAAGGTGGCGTGATGCGGGATGGTGTAGCAGGGGTTAACCGGTCAGCGAAAATTCAACCTGCCGGCCTCTTTTCCGAATCTAAATATTCGATATATTGGACGAATGACTGATATAGCGAATGACATGTCGGCCACGATAGGCAGACGAATCCACGCCGAAAGAGCCTTGCGGGACTGGTCGTTGGCCGACCTGGCGAACCGCTCCGGCGTCTCCAAAGCCATGCTCAGCACTATCGAGCGCGGCATGACCAGCCCGACGGCCGCGCTGCTGGTGCGCATCGCCGCTGCTTTCGGCATGACGCTGTCGACGCTGATAGCACGCGCCGAGCAGCAAGGTGGCGGCCTGCTGCGCGAGAGTGAGCAGCCGGTATGGCGCGACCCCGGTACGGGCTATGTCCGTCGGCATCTGTCGCCGGTTTCCGACACGCCGCTCGAATTGATCCGGGTGCAACTGCCGGCTGGCGCCAGTGTGAGTTTCCCGGCGGCGTCCTATGCCTTCATCAAGCAGCAGATGTGGCTGATCTCCGGGCGACTTGAGTTCACCGAGGGTGATATGGTGCATAGTCTCGAGCCCGGCGACTGCCTGGCGCTCGGCGCGCCGTCGGACTGCACGTTCCATGCCGTCGGACCGCAGCCGGCCGACTATCTGGTTGCGCTGGTCAGGGGCTGAAATCGTGGCAAGACGTCCCAAGCGCTCCGACAATGGCGGACCGCCGCTCGATGATTACAAGGGCCCGCCATGGGGCAAGGGCGATCCCTACATCTTCCTGGCCTGGCAGGCAGCGCATGCCAAGGCGTGGAAGGCGCCAAGCCGTGACGTGATGCTGATGCGCATGGAAAAGGCCGAGCGGCTTGGCCTGACCTATGAGGAATACACGCTCGAAATCCTCGAACGCGGGCTGCATCTGCAGCCGAAAGACACCGATCGCATCGCCGCGATCAAGGCGAGACGAAAGCGGCGCCGCGTCGCGCGTCTGGATTAGCAAGGGAAAGTGCAGGTGAGTCCCATCGAAATCAGGTCGCTGACTGCGGGAACACGCGACATGCTGGCCGACCTCCTGATCGAGACGGTCGCGGACGGCGGCTCCGTCAGCTTCATGCATCCCTTATCCAGGCAAGCGGCGGAAACTTTCTGGAGCAACTCGTTGGTGGCAGCAGAGAGAGGTGAAAGAGCGGTGCTGGGTGCATGGAAGGGCGAGGTTCTGGTCGGCACCGTGACCGTGCTGCTCGACTTTCCTGATAATCAGCCGCACCGGGCCGAGATCGCCAAGCTGATGACCCGCGTCGAACACCGCGGCAAAGGCATAGCGAGCCGGCTGATGCGGGCGGCAGAAACGCTCGCCGTCGAGAAAGGCCGCACGCTTCTGGTGCTGGACACCGCAACCGAGGAGGGCGCTTCCGGCCTTTACGAAAAACTCGGCTTCACGCTCACTGGCGAAATACCGGACTTTGCCTTGAAGCCCCATGGCGGGCTGACCGGCACGCTCATCTACTGGAAGCGCATCGGCGGCGCTGCCTAACCCTTGTGGTGAACCTCTTGCAGCGCGTAGACCGGCGTGGCGATGCCTTCCATGCGCGCCTTCAGCTGCAGCGCCAGGAACTGGGAGTAATGGCGCGACTGGTGCAAATTGCCGCCATGGAACCACAGCGCCTCCTGCTGCGTCGGCTTCCACATGTTGCGCAGCTCGCCTTCCCAGGGGCCTGGGTCCTTGGTGGTGTTGGAGCCGAGGCCCCAGCATTTGCCGACCTTGTCGGCGACCTCCCGTGAGATCAAATCGGCCGCCCAGCCATTCATCGAACCGTAGCCGGTGGCGTAGACGATGAGATCGGCCGGCAGTTCCGATCCATCGCTGAGCAGGACCGAATGCTCCTTGATCTCCTTCACGTCGACACCGCTTTTCAGCTTGATCGACCCGTCGATGATCAGGTCGGAGGCGCCGACATCGATGTAATAGCCCGAGCCGCGTCGCAGATATTTCATGAAAAGGCCGGAGCCGTCGTCGCCCCAGTCGAGCATGAAGCCGGCCTTCTCCAGGCCTTTGTAGAAGTTGGCGTCGCGCTTCTTCATCTCGGCATAGGCCGGAATCTGGAATTCGTGCAGGATCTTGTAGGGCAGGGAGGCGAAGACGAGGTCGGCCTTGGCTGTGGTCATGCCGCTCGCAACCGCCTTTTCCGAATAGAGCGAGCCCAGGCCGATCTCCATCAGCGTGTCCGACTTGACGATGTGCGTGGTCGAGCGCTGCACCATGGTGACGTCGGCGCCGGCCTCCCAAAGGGCTGCTGCAATGTCGTGGGCGGAGTTGTTCGAGCCGATGACGACAGCTTGTCTGCCGACATAGGCATCGGGTCCCGGATGCTTCGAGGAGTGATGCTGGTCGCCCTTGAATGTGTCCATGCCCTTGAAGTTCGGCATGTTGGCCTTGCCGGATTGCCCCGTGGCCAGCACCAATTGTTTCGGCTTCAGCGTGATGTCCTTGCCGTCGCGGCGCACCACCACCGTCCATTCCTTCTTGCTGTCGTCATAGACAGCGCTCATGGCCTCGGTCGACGACCAGTAGTTCAGCTCCATTACCTTGGCGTACATTTCCAGCCAGTCGCCGATCTTGTCCTTGGGCGCGAAGACCGGCCAGTTCCTGGGAAAGTCGATATAGGGCAGATGGTCGTACCAGACCGGATCGTGCAGGCAGAGCGATTTGTAGCGCTTGCGCCAGCTGTCGCCGGCCCGTTCGTTCTTCTCGACGATGATGGTCGGCACGCCGAGCTGCCGCAGCCGCGCGCCGAGCGCGATGCCGCCCTGGCCGCCGCCAATGATGAGCGTATAGGGCTGCGTCTTGAAGCCGAGCTCGGCGGCCTCCTTCTCGCGCTCCTCCTTCCAGGTCGGGCGGTTCTTGCCATGGCCGTGCTTGGCGCCGAGCGGGCGGTCGAAACCGGCCGGCTCCTCATGGCCCTTCAGCTCGACCATGGTGGTGAGCAACGTCCAGATCTTGCCGTCCTTCAGCCGGATGTGGCCGAAGCCGCGCGCCACAGACGTTTCGAAACTGATCCAGCCGTCGAGCAGGCCATCGTTTTCAGTGGCGTCCTCGCCCCTGGCGATCGCCCAGTTCGATGGGTTGGTTTTGGCCAGCTGGCTCACCAGCATGTCGCGCACCTGGTCACGGCCTTCCATGGTCTTGATGTTCCAGGTGAAGCTGACGAGATCGCGCCAAAAACAATCCTCCTGAAAGCAGGCGACCGCCTTGTCGATGTCACCGGCGGCGAGTGCCGCGCCGAAGCGATCGAGCAGGTCGGAAAGCTTCTTGTTGGGGGCCTTGTCGAGCATTGAATTTCCTCCGCGATTTTTCTTGGCCGCCTGTAGCGAGCGGAACCCTGCCGAAGCTTGACGTCCGGCCTGGCGCAGTATCGCGACAAATTATGCGCCGCGTCACGTCGTCCAATAGTTTGCCGCGTATTCAGGGGCTTATCGGGAAATCGGGACGCCGAAGACCGTTGCGAACCAGCGGCGGACCGCTTCTTCGGCCGGGCTCAGATGCGCGCCCGAAGGTGCGGTCAGATAGTGGCCGGCACCGCTCGACAGCGTAAAGCCGGACAGGGTAACGAGAGATCCTTCGCGCAGTGCCGCGTCGGCCAACGGTCGCGATCCCAGCACCATGCCGGCGCCGTGCTTCGCCGCCTCCAACGCGGTAACGAAACTGTCGAATTTGTGCGTGGGCCCGAGCGCCGGCTTCATCCGGGCGACGGCGAACCACTCGCCCCACATTTCCCGCGCGCCGACCACTGTAAGTCTCGGCAATCCTGTCCAATCCTTGGCCTTGGCGACATTTGGCGACGCCATCGGCGTTAAGGTTTCGCGGGTGAGGCGGTCGGCCTGCCGTCCGGCAAAGGAGCCGGAGCCAATGCCGAATCGGATGTCGAGACCCACAAAGCGCTCGCCGTAATCGGCCGGTGTGTGGATGGTCTCGATCTGCAGCTGGACGAAGGGCAGGTCCTTGGCCATTTGCGGCAGCTTCGGCGCGATCATCAGCACGGCAAACGAGATCGGCGAGCGTATCGTCACGCTCTGGACGGTCTTGGGTTCGAACAACTCGCGCGTGCTGTTGGCGATCACGGCAAAGGCCGATTGCAGATGCGGCAGGTAGGCGGCACCCTCCGGCGTCAATTCGACGCCGCGCGCCAGGCGGATGAACAGCGGCTGCTTCAACCGCTCTTCGAGAGAACGGATGTGCTGGCTGACCGCAGCCTGGGTCAGGCCAAGCTCGGCCGCGGCGGCGGTGAAATTCGACAGCCGCGCGGCGGCCTCGAAACTCCGCAGCCAGTCGAGCGGCGGCAAGGGCAGGGTTGTTTGAGGCATAAACCGTTTATGGCCTTTGGCCGCAAAATGATAATTTGAGTTATGCCTTCGACATCATCACGATGCAACCGGAAACCCTGCGGAGTTGGCTGCGGGGCGCAGCGGACAGGAACGGATCTCCATGCTTACCCAGGCGCTGATCGGCGACGAAGGAAGAACGATCGACCTCGGTTGGAAGGACGGCGCGCGCACTCGCTTTCACGCCATGTGGTTGCGCGACAATGCGCTCGACGACAAGACGCGCAGCGCCGGCAACGGCCAGCGGCTGATCACCATTCTCGACATTCCGGCGCAAACGCGGATCGGCGCAGCCGCGATCAAGGGCGATGCGCTTGAAGTCAGTTTCGAACCGGAGGGAAAGACGGTGCGCTTTCCTGCGGCATGGCTGAGCGCCAATGCCTATGACCGCGATGCCGCCCGACAGCCCGGCTGGACAGGCGAGGGCACCGTGCGATGGACCAGGGCCTCTATGCAGAATTCGGTGCCGCGCGCCGGCTATGTCGCTGCCAGCCGCGACCGCGCCGTCTTGCGGCAATGGCTGTCGGCGGTGAAGACCTACGGCTTCGCGGTGATGGACGATTTGCCGCCCGAATCCGGGGCGCTGTGCAAAGTGTCCGATCTGTTCGGCTATATTAGGGAGACCAATTACGGCCGCTGGTTCGAGGTGCGCGCCGAGGTCAATCCAACCAATCTGGCCTACACCAATCTTGGCCTGCAGGCGCATACCGACAATCCCTATCGCGATCCGGTGCCGACCTTGCAGATCCTGTCCTGCATCGAAAACACAGTGGAGGGCGGCGAATCCAGCGTCGTCGATGGTTTTACCGTGGCGGCCGCGCTGCAGGCCGAAAACCCCGAAGGCTTCCGGCTGTTGAGTTCATACCCGGCGCGTTTCGAATATGCGGGGTCGTCGGGCGTGCGATTGCAGGCCAAGCGGCCGATGATCGAGCTCGGGCCGGATGGCGAACTCATCGCCATCCGCTTCAACAACCGCTCGCTGGCGCCGACGGTCGATGTGCCGTTCGCGGAGATGGAGGCCTACTACGCCGCCTATCGCCGGTTTGCCGAACTGATCGAGGATCCGTCCTTCGAAGTGACCTTCAAGCTCGAGGCAGGCCAGGCCTTCATCGTCGATAACACCCGCGTCATGCATGCCCGCAAGCAATTCTCCGGCGCCGGCAAGCGCTGGCTGCAGGGCTGCTACGCCGACAAGGATGGCCTTTTGTCGACGCTGTCGGCGATCGAACACGAGTTCAAGGAAGCCGCGGAATGAGCAGCCAGGATTTGAACGCGGACACCATCGTCGAATTCATCGCCGATATTTTCGAACGCCGAGGGGCGGAATCCTATCTCGGCGAACCCGTCACCATGTCGGAGCACATGTTGCAGGGCGCCTGGTTCGCCGAAAAGGACGGCGCGCCCGATGTGCTGGTGGCGGCAGCACTGCTGCACGATATCGGCCACTACACCAGCGAGTTCGGCACCTATTCGCCCGACGATATCGAGGACAAGCATCATGACGAAGCCGGCGGCGAGGTGCTGGCGCCGTTCTTTCCACCGGTGATCGTCGAATGCGTCAGGCTGCATGTCGCGGCCAAGCGCTACCTCTGCGCTACCGACCCGACCTATTTCGGCAGGCTGTCGCAGGCCTCGGTCCACACGCTGTCGCTGCAAGGCGGGCCGATGAACGCCGAAGAGGTGGCCGAGTTCCGCAAGAACCCGTTCCACGAGGAAGCGGTTCGGGTCCGCATCTGGGACGAGGCCGGCAAGATCGCCAACATGAAGACCCGGGCATTTCGCGACTACATGCCGCTGCTGCAACGGGTTGTCCGCGACTTCGCCAATCGCGCCTGATCATAATCCGGGAAAGGAACGGCATGTGCTACCGCTTCGACGGCGAGCATGCGCTAACCGTATGCCGGAGACCTGCCGCAAGCGTCTGCGTGCCGCGGGCGCTCGCGCCTCGCTGCCGATCCCTACCGGTGACGAGCCTTGTCACCGCGGATTTTATTGCGACATCCGTCGGCGCGGCCAAGATCAGTAGGTCAGACTTCGGTGTATATTTGACTCAGACGAAGGTCTGAGAATCGAGCTGAAAGCACGAAAAGAGAGTTTCCTCAGCGTTTTTAAGCCGCAATTTTGGGCTGTTCATTCTTGAATACCGTGACACATCATGATGTGATGGTGGCATGAATGGAGAAAGGCAGCCCCTGTTTTCATCCGTGCGTCGCTGGGCGTACTTTAGCTTGCGCGTATTCGCGGCGGTTGCGGTGACGATGCCGGTGCTTGGTCTGCGGTTGAGCCATGTCGACGGCTACAAGATCGAATTCGCCGCTGCCAGCGCCAAGAGCGGAAACAATGGCAATGGTAACGGTGGTGGCAACGGTAGTGGTAATGGTAATGGCTCAGGCGGCAACGCCGGGAATGGTAATGCCAACGGAAAGGGAAAAAATGGTGCCGGCGACAACGCCCCCGGTAGCCAAGCTCCCAGTAGCCAAGTCAATGCCGCTGGCGACACGGTGACGGTACAGGGCGCCAAAATCCAGGTCGTGCATCGCGATGGATTCAGCGAAAGCATCGAGGCCGGCCGCTTCACTATGAAGGATCCGCTTGGAAGGACAATTGTCGAACGCGCCGTAAGGGCCTCCGACATTGCTCGTCTGAAAGGGCTGTAACTGTTGGTCGCCAACCAGCATCCGACCTTCAGACAAGCCCCGATCTCCCTATACAAGACCCGTTTTGGGCGCGTGCATAAGAATGGCTGCTTCGGTGCGGTTTCGCACCTTTAGCTTTTGAAATATCCGAGTCATGTGGTGTTTTACCGTTTTCTCCTGCAGGTTGAGACGTTTGGCGACTTCTTTATTGCTCAGTCCTTCGCCTACCAAGGAGATTATCCCAAGCTCGCGTCCCGAGAGATTCGCAACGAGATCGGTTGTGCGCTTTTCCGGCCGGATCAGTTCATTCAAAAGCTGCGCTGACAGGGTCGGCGAAACATATTTTTTTCCTGCGGCTATATAAGTCAGCACCTCGGCCAGCGATGCCGCCCCAATCCCTTTCAGCACATATCCGCGTACGCCCAGCCTGAGCGCCGTTGCCAGATCGGCGTTCGCCTCCGAGACGGTGAGCATGACGATCTTGCAGTCAGGCTGAGTTGCAAGAATATTTTCCGCTGCGGCCAGACCCCCTCCCGGCAAACTGATGTCGAGCAGCAATATGTCGGGATTTGCCAAGGCCGCAAGCTGTTCGGCATCCGTCGCGGTTTCGCCCGCACCAACGACTTCGAAGCCGCCGATTTCGGCGAGGCTGCGAGCCACACCCTCGCGAAACAGCGGATGATCATCAACAATGGCAATCCTTATGGGAGCGGTCATTTCTGGTCCTCGATGTTGAGCGTTATGGTCAGCCGGGTCCCCCTGGGGCTCGAAAAGGTCTCGAAGTGACCTCCGATACTTTCGATACGTTCCCTCATACCGGCGAGTCCAAGTCCTTCACACGATCCCGACTGGAATCCAGGGCCGTGATCAAGCACTTGAATGAGGAGCTTGCCCTGCGTCACTCTCGCCTTGACAGCCTGCCCCTTGCCCAGACCGTGTCGCCAGGCATTGTTCAGCCCCTCCTGCGCGAAGCGAAAGATGCTTATTTTCTCGGAGGTCCCCAGGTCGGGCAGGCGAGATGGCAGTGAAAGCGATACGGAAGAGGCTGTACGGCGTTCATGTTCGGCAACCGCAAGCCGCAATATCTCCGCGACTGTCGAAGCTTCGATCTGTGGCAGCACGAGGCCGGTGCAGATGGCGCGGATCTCCCGCATCGCCTCATCCAACGTATGATGGATATCGGCGATCTCGGTCTTGCGGTGGCTTGGGGATGCGGCGGGATCGAGCAGCAGAGGGCTGTCCATGCGCAGCGCAGCCAGTGCGACGAGCTGAGCTGGACCGTCATGCAAATCAGACCCGATGCGACGCAAGTAACGTTCGTTGATTGCCGTTGCGCGGCGCGACGCCTGCTGGACGCGCTCCCGCAAAGCGGAATTCTGCTCCAAAAGCAACTGAAGTTCCGCCACTTGTGTCTCAAGCGCTGAACGCTGCGTTTCGATAGTGCTGCTGCCGCGAAGCACGATTCCCGAGAGCATCGCCAAGGCGACCGCCGTCGCGCCAGCCACGAGCAGCCAGCTCGACCATAGTGCCGAGTTTAAAGTGCCCTGAAGATCGTCGGCTATCTCGTAGAACTCGGAAACGGCCACAACATCGCCCGACCACGGCTCTCGAACCGGATTGTAGATCTCGAGCAGCGAGGCGGTGGGGCTCTTCCGTTCCTTCCTTTCATTTTCGTCCAGATCATTGAATTGCGCCACCACGTTTCCGCCGAACGCATGCAGCAAGTTCGCATTTGGCTCGAAGGTCTGGCCAATAAGAGCCGCGTCTTTGGCGTACAGCACCTTGCCATCACGCCGCCAAAGCACGAACGACGCCAGTTTTTTTCCGAGAGCACCCTGGTCCAGGGTTTCATCGAGTGCCCGTTTAACGGTGTCGCTGAGCTGCTGGCTTTTGCGCATATCCGGCAGGATTGGCGCGATGACACTGTCGACGTAAAGCGCGGTCGTGCTTGCAGAGTTGCGGATCACTCCATCTCGTATTTGCGAGGTGACCCATAGGCCGACGACCAGCATCAGCGACAGCAGCCCAATGCTTCCGACTATGATGAACTGCCAAGCCAACGATAGCCTGTTCCAGTTTTGATAGAGACTATCAATGTAGCGCACGTCTCAACCGACCCCGCGAGCTTTGGCCGTGCCAAAATCCTAAGCCATCCTACAACTAGAACGGTCGATGGTGCGAGCAAGCGCTAGGTTGAATTGCCGGGGAAACCGCAATTTCAGGGCATGATCCCACCGCCACCCGCGGGGAACGGCGGTGGGATCAGCGTTACTGTATGATCTTGACGATCTTCCGCGTGCCGGGGTCGACCAGCACGGTTCGCCCGTCGACCACAACGTAGCGATACTTGACGCTCGGCACTTCATGCAGTTCCACCGTGTCGGGAATGGCGGTCCCCACGTTCAATTCGACACCTGGAATCTTCACCGACGCAAGGGGCTGCTTTTTCACGTATTCGCGCACAACCGTTTCCTGCTCCGGCGCGATGATGACGTCTTGAGCAGCAACTACGCCCGCGCTCGCGAGCAGCAAGAATCCGGCAATTGCGGTCGACTGGTACATGGTCGTCATGATTCTCTCCTTCATGCGAGCAACGCTCATGCATCTTGCGCGAGCTCGATTCCGATACGTGGTGTTGGTGAGGTTGATGCACACCGCAAGCCGAACGGGCTTTTCGCGGCTGCGTTCCCGCGTGGGGCTTCGGTCCGGGCGTCATCGGGCCAATGGACGATAGGGGAGGGACCAAAGTCTGGTGCCAGGCTGTAGAGGTCCTAGAGCCTCCTCAGGGCGGAACACAGGCTTCTCGGCATCGTTGAGATCAGCACTTGTGGGAGGCGTTAATGGACAACAGCGTCCATCAGGCACGATGGTTGCTCTTGCCTGTTTTCGGGGTAGCCATCCTGGTCATGACGACGGGAGTACTTCTAAGCTTGTGATGCTGGTGTCATCGCTATGGGATCGCAAGCTCAGGAGAAAATAAAATGTTGCGTTGCATTAATTGTTTGATGCAATTTGTAGGTGATTGTTGCAAAATTACTGCCAACATTCATTGGTCTTCTTAGAAGCCCGATTTTATTCACAAAATGTGGAACAAAGTATTTTTGGCAGAGTTGGCTAGGCTGAGGGACCGACTCTTTAAGGAGAAAGCAGATGAAACATGTGTTGATCACGAGCATGATTGCGCTTGGCGTCGGGTGCGGCGCCGCGATCGCCCAGACCCAGGCCGTGCAGCCGAGCGGTGGCGACAACTGCGCCGCCGGCGCGGCCGATTGCCAGAAGGGCGGCAAGGGCGGAGAACAGGCGCAAGGCAAGATGAAGTCACAGACCGATCAGAATGCACAGGGCCAGGCTGGCGCCACGACCGATCAGCAGGCTCAGGGCAAAGCCAAGCTCAAGACGGATGAACAGGCACAGGGCAAGGCCGGGACCAGTACCGAGCAGAATGCTCAGGGTCAGGCCGGCGCCACGACCGATCAGCAGGCTCAGGGCAAGGCCAAGCTCAAGACGGATGAACAGGCCCAGGGCAAGGCCGGGACCAGCACCGAGCAGAATGCTCAGGGCCAGACCGGCACCAGCACCGAGAAGCAGGCTCAGGGCAAGGCCAAGCTCAAGACGGATGAACAGGCCCAAGGCAAGGCCGGGACCAGCACCGAGCAGAACGCTCAGGGCCAGACCGGCACCAGCACCGAGAAGCAGGCTCAGGGCAAAGCCGGGACCAGCACCGAGCAGAACGCTCAGGGCCAGACCGGCACCAGCACGGACCAGCAGGCCCAGGGCAAGGCCGGGACCACCACCGAGCAGAACGCTCAGGGCAACACAAACGTTCAGACCGACCAGGGCAATACGGCCTCGATCAACAACGTGACCGTCGAGCAGAAGACGCAGGTCACGCAGATCATCCACGAGACCAGGGTTGAGCCGGTGAAGAACGTCGACTTCGACATTTCGGTCGGCATCGAGGTGCCGCGGCACAAAGTGCGCCTGCACCGTCTGCCGGCGCGCATTGTCAAGATCGTCCCGGCCTACGAATCCTATGAGTACTTCGTGCTGGCCGACGGGCGCATCGTCATCGTCGACCCGGATACGTACAAGATCGTGCTGATCCTGACGTGACACGGCAGCGACTCTTGTTCCCGGCGCGGTGCGATTAGGGGTATCGTATGCGCCGCGGTGGCCCGCCGACCAGAGGCGGCGGGCCACTTGCTTTGTCTTTCGCATCGCGCGTTTTTCCCGTTGACACCTTGCCTTTCACCCTCGTAGTGTCCGCCACGATGAAAAAGGCACTCATTCTCGTAGGAAAGCGCGTGGGCAAGGCGGTGTAACCGCCGGGCGAAAACCTCCCATGCGCAACACACAGGCTCCCATCGGGGGCCTTTTTTATTGCCCGAAACACGACTAAACGACCAGCAATCGCCTCATGGCTAGAAGTACGGGACCAGACCGATGAGCAACGGACAGAACGAACGGCGCGAAATACCAAACAGGGAAATGACTGGCGCCGAAATGGTGGTGCAGGCGCTGAAGGACAATGGCGTCAAGCATGTCTTCGGTTATCCCGGCGGCGCGGTGCTTCCGATCTATGACGAAATCTTCCAGCAGGACGAGGTCGAGCACATCCTCGTCCGCCACGAGCAAGGCGCAGGGCATGCGGCCGAAGGCTATGCCCGCTCGACCGGCAAGGCCGGCGTCATGCTGGTGACCTCCGGCCCGGGCGCCACCAATGCGGTGACGCCGCTGCAGGATGCGCTGATGGATTCGATCCCGCTGGTCTGCCTGACCGGGCAGGTGCCGACTTCGCTGATCGGCTCCGACGCGTTCCAGGAGTGCGACACGGTCGGCATCACGCGCCCCTGCACCAAGCACAACTGGCTGGTGAAGGACGTCAACGAATTGGCCGCCACCATCCATGAGGCCTTCCATGTCGCGACGACCGGCCGCCCCGGCCCGGTGGTGGTCGACATTCCGAAGGATGTGCAGTTCGCCAAAGGCATCTATGTGCCGCCGCAGGCGGCGCCGCGCACCAGCTACCAGCCGAAGGTCCAGGGCGACCTGGAAAAGATCAAGGCCGCCGTCGAACTGATGGCCGGCGCCAAGAAGCCGATCATCTATTCGGGCGGCGGCGTCATCAACTCCGGTCCGGAGGCCAGCCATCTGCTGCGCGAACTGGTCGACCTCACCGGCTTCCCGATCACCTCGACGCTGATGGGCCTCGGCGCGTATCCGGCATCGGGCAAGAACTGGATGGGCATGCTGGGCATGCACGGCACTTATGAAGCCAATATGGCGATGCATGATTGCGACGTGATGATCTGCATCGGCGCGCGCTTCGACGACCGCATCACCGGACGGCTGACCGCCTTCTCGCCCAACTCGAAGAAGATCCACATCGACATCGATCCATCGTCGATCAACAAGAACGTGCACACGGAAGTGCCCATCATCGGCGATGTCGGCCGGGTGCTGGAGGACATGGTGCGGCTGTGGCGGGCGAGCGCCAAGGCCGACAAGAAGGCGCTCCATCCCTGGTGGGAGCAGATCGCCAAATGGCGCGCGCGTGACTCGCTCGCGTTCAAGATGAACCACGATGTGATCATGCCGCAATATGCCATCCAGCGGCTCTACGAGCTGACCAAGGACATGGACACCTACATCACCACCGAGGTCGGCCAGCACCAGATGTGGGCGGCGCAGCACTATCATTTCGAGAAGCCGAACCGCTGGATGACGTCGGGCGGGTTGGGCACGATGGGCTACGGTCTGCCGGCTGCGCTCGGCGTGCAGATCGCGCACCCGGACGCGCTGGTCATCGACATCGCAGGCGACGCCTCGGTGCAGATGACGATGCAGGAGATGAGCGCGGCGGTGCAGCACAATGCGCCGATCAAGATCTTCATCCTCAACAACCAGTATATGGGCATGGTGCGTCAGTGGCAGCAGCTGCTGCACGGCAACCGCCTGTCGCATTCCTATACCGAAGCGATGCCCGACTTCGTCAAGCTGGCTGACGCCTATGGCGGCCACGGCATTCGTTGCGAGAAGCCGGACGAGTTGGACGATGCGATCAAGGAGATGATCGCGGTGAAGAAGCCGGTGCTGTTCGATTGCCGGGTGGCGACGCTCGCCAACTGCTTCCCGATGATCCCGTCGGGCAAGGCGCATAATGAAATGCTCCTGCCCGACGAGGCGACCGACGAAGCCGTGGCCAACGCCATCGACGCCAAGGGCAGGGAACTGGTCTAGGTCCAAGCCGGGGCAGGGCTGTCGCGAGAAGCCGTGCGCAACAGAGAATTAGCTCAAAGTCTGAAATCGAGATTCATGTCATGAACGCACAGCTTCAACCGACCGGCTCCGCCTATTTCATCGCCAAGGAAACGGAAAAGCCGGAGAACCACACGCTCTCCGTTCTGGTCGACAATGAGCCCGGCGTGCTTGCCCGGGTCATCGGCCTGTTTTCCGGCCGCGGTTATAACATCGAGAGCCTCACCGTCTCCGAGACCGAACACGAGAAGCACCTGTCACGCATCACCATCGTGACGCGCGGCACGCCGCATGTGCTGGAGCAGATCAAGCACCAGCTCGAACGCATCGTACCGGTGCATCGCGTCGTCGATCTCACCGTGCGCTCGCACGAGTTCGGCCAGGAGCGGCCGCTGGAACGCGAGTTGGCGCTGGTCAAGGTCGCCGGCACCGGCGAAGCCCGCGTCGAGGCGCTGCGTCTGGCGGACGCTTTTCGCGCTTCGGTCATCGACGCCAACACCGAGCACTTCATCTTCGAGATTACCGGCAAGGGTTCGAAGCTCGACCAGTTCATCGCCATCATGAAGCCGCTCGGCCTGGTCGAGATCTGCCGCACCGGCGTGGCGGCGATGAACCGCGGCCCGCAAGGGATGTAGTCTCAGTCCAACTATTTTACCGGCTTGGGATCGACCTTGCCGCTCGCCAGATTCTTACTCTCCCTTTTGATCGGGCGCGATACCGGACAGACGTCCTGGACGAAGCCGTTCAGCGTGTTAACCAGATTGTTCTGGACCAGCGAGTAGCGGATGAATTGTCCCTGCCGCTCCCTGGCGATGAGGCCGGCCGTCTCCAGGATGCTCAGATGCTGCGAGATCGACGGCTTCGACATGTCGAAGCGCGCCGCGATCTCGCCCGCGGTCAGCGAGGAGTGGGCGAGATAGGCGAGGATCTTGCGCCTCGGCTGCGATGACAGCGCCTCGAACACGCGCTGTATGGCGCTGCTTGCCCCGATAGCCGTGTCGCCATCCGCTGCATTGTCTTCGATCACCGCCTGCCTCTGTCGTTTCGCTTCCGGTATTTAGTCTATTGCCTAAATACCTAAATCGGAAGTAGATAGTTAGCTTATTGCCTAAATAAGCGCCGGCGCGCCGGAAGGCAAGGCTCTTTGGTCCGGAAATGTTTCCTGCAGAGGAGGGGTACCGATGAAGACCATATCCACAGGCAGAATGATCTCGCAGCCCTTGAGCGATGCCGAAGATGGCGAGGTCGTCTGGATGCCGGCCAAGTCGATCTGGGTCGGTGCGATGACGCTGATTGCGTTGGTGTTCGGGCCGCTGACCTTCAGCTGGAGCGCTTTCGCCCTGTTCGTAGCGACGACGGCGGTGACGATCTGCGCCGGACACTCGGTCGGCATGCATCGCCTGCTCATCCATCGCTCGTTCAAGGTTCACATCTGGCTCGAACACGCGCTGGTCTATCTCGGCACGCTCGTCGGCATGGCCGGTCCGTTCGGCATGATCTATGCGCATGACATACGAGACTGGGCGCAGCGCCAGACGGCTTGTCACGACCTGCACGCCCACCGCCGGCCTTTCTTCACCGACGCTTTCTGGCAAATGCATTGCGCCGTGGCGTTGCGCAATCCGCCTGACTTCGTCATCGAGCCGTCGATCAGAAACGACCGCTTCTACAAATTCGTCGAGCGGACCTGGATGCTGCAGCAACTGCCGTGGGCGATCCTTTTCTTGCTGCTCGGCGGGTGGAGCTGGGTGGTCTGGGGCATTGCGGTGCGTATCTCCGTGTCGCTGACCGGGCATTGGCTGGTCGGGCATTTCGCACATCGCAGCGGGCAGCAGGGCTGGCGTGTCGATGGCGTTGCCGTGCAGGGCTACAACCTGCCGCGTTTCGGCCTGGTGACCTTTGGCGAGAGTTTCCACGGTAATCACCATGCGTTTCCCGAATCCGCAAAGCTCGGCCTGGAACGCGGGCAGATCGATCTCGGCTGGCTCTTCATCCGCATCCTGGCTGCCCTCGGCCTCGCGCATGGCGTGAAGCTTCCCGGGAACACGCCGAGGCGCAAAGGCCTGCGGCGTGTGGCTGGCCGTCAGGAGGCCGCCGCCGCTCCCAGCCTGTTGTCGGCGCGGGCCCACGGCAGGTAGACTGTGCCGGCCTGGCTGGCTCGGGATAGGCGGATCACGGCGGAGCGCTTTGGACCAATGGAATGAGGTTGCGTCCAGCGCTCTGTCGATTTAAGTCAGCATTGCTGACCTTTGTGAGCCGTCATGACCCTCGACGCTTTCCTTGCCCTTTTGGTCTACGCCTTCGTGACCTCGATCACGCCGGGGCCGAACAACCTCATGCTCTTGGCGTCGGGCGTGAATTTCGGCCTGGTCAGAACCATTCCGCATATGCTGGGCATCAGCATGGGTTTCCTGGTGCTGTTGCTTGCTGTCGGCTTTGGCCTGGGCGCGGTGCTTACGGCGTTTCCGGCCTTGCACACCGGATTGAAGATCGCCGGCGCTGCCTATCTGCTCTATCTCGCCTGGAAGATCGCCATGTCGCGCTCGCTGTCCAGCAAGGGTGAGACGGAGGCACGGCCGATGCGGTTCATCGAGGCAGCCGCATTCCAGTGGGTCAATGCGAAAGCCTGGGTGATGGCGATCACCGCCATGGCCGTCTACTCCAATCCGGACCACCCGTTCCTGTCGGTGGCGCTGATCGCGATCGCCTTCACCGTCGTCAACCTGCCGAGCGTCTCGATGTGGGCCGGTTTCGGCACAGCGCTGCGCGGGTTCCTGTCGGATCCGGTGCGGCTGAAATGGTTCAACATCGCCATGGGCGTGCTCTTGGCGGCGACGCTCTGGCCGATGCTGAAATAGACGTATCCCGCCTGAGATCTCAACCGCATCCTGGCTGGTTTTCCGACTGCTGAGCCGGCTGCATAGTCATTGTGCAGTGCACATTAAATCTTCGTAATGCCGTGTTTTGGCCCTTTTCCGACAAATGTGCGTCCTATCTACTTCGGCGAGATCGCGGCAAGGCGCCGTGATTGCGTAGAATGAGACCACCGGGTTCGGCGTGTCGGATCATAGGGCTTTTAGTCGATGCGCGGTAAAGTCGTTCTGGCGGTGGTGGTGGCAGCGGCCTGTGTCGCCGCGGCATGGGTCTATTTTTCGCCGGCGGCGATGAGCAGTCTGCAGCAGATGCTGCCGGGCGCCAGGCAGACGGCAGCGGCGGACAAGCCGGCTGGATCGGACAAGGCTTCGGCCGACAAGGCAGGGGGCAAATCCGGCGCCGGCGGCAATGCCGCCCGTTCGGCCTCGATCGTCTCGGCCACCGCGACAACGGCCGATTTTCCGATCCGCCGTTACGCCATCGGCTTCGTGTCTTCGCCGGCCGTGGTCAACATCAACGCCCGCGTGTCCAGCCAGATCGTATCGATCGACGTCAGGGACGGCCAGATGGTGAAGGCCGGCGACCTGCTGTTCTCGCTTGACGACAGGGCGCTCAAGGCGCAGCTTGCCAAGGATCAGGCGACGCTCGCCAAGGACCAGGCGCTGCTAACCAGTTCGGGCTCCGACCTTCAGCGCGCCAAGGATCTCGTCGCCAAGCAGGCCGGCACGCAGCAGACTTACGATCAGGCGGTGGCGGCGCAAAAGGCTGCCGCGGCGACGGTCGATGCCGACAAGGCGACGATCGACGCCGACAATGTCCAGCTCGGCTTTGCCAGCATCAAGGCGCCGATTGCCGGCCGGCTGGGCGCGGTCAACGTTTCGGTCGGTGACCTCGTCACCTTGAGCAACGGCAACTCGAGCACGGCCACGCCGCTGGTGACGATCACCGAGATGGATCCGCTGCAAGTCAACTTCAACCTGCCGGAGAGCAACCTGGCGCTGCTGCACAAGGCGCTGGCCAACCCGCAGCAAGGCGCGGTGACGCTGACCAAGGATGGCGATCCGACGCCGATCGGCAACGGCACGCTCGACTTCGTCGATTCCAGCGTCGACACCGCGTCCGGCACCATCGCGACACGGGCGAGCATTCCCAACGCCGATCTTTCACTGTGGCCCGGGCAATATGTGAATGTCGTGCTCGACGCTGGCATCATGCCGCAGATGACATCCATCCCGACCGTTGCCGTGCAGCCCAGCCAAAAGGGACCGTTCGTCTATGTCGTCAAGCCCGACAACACGGTCGAGATGCGACCGGTGCAGGTGGCGCTGACCGAAGGCGAAAACAGCGCCATCAGCGAGGGCGTCAAATCAGGCGAGAAGGTGGTGGTCGAGGGCCAGACCAGGCTGAAGGACGGCGCCGCCATTCACGAAGGCAAGGCGGCCAGCGGTGATCAAGCTGCTCCCAAGGTCGCCGAGGCCGGCAAGGCGGCTGCCCAATGATTTCCGAATTCTGCATACGCAGGCCTGTCGCCACGCTGCTGATGTCGTTCGCCCTCGTGCTGGGCGGGCTGTTTGCCTACAAGTTCCTGCCGGTGGCGGCGCTGCCGAGCGCCGAATTCCCGGTCGTCAACGTCTCGGCCACCCTGGCCGGCGCTTCGCCCGAAACCATGGCCACTTCGGTGGCGACGCCGCTGATCAAGCAGTTCGCCACCATCGCCGGCATCGATTCGATCTCGACCAGCAATTCGCTGGGACGCACGTCCATTGCCATCCAGTTCGTGCTCAACCGGGATATCGACGCGGCGGCCGCCGACGTGCAGGCGGCGATCGCGCGCACGCAGCGGCAGTTGCCGCCGGAGATGACGTCGCCGCCGAGCTATCGCAAGGTCAATCCGGCCGACGCGCCGATCCTTCTGATGTCGCTGGTCAGCGACACGGTTCCGCTCACCGACCTCGACGCCTTCGCCGAAAACGTCATCTCGCCCTCGCTGTCGACCATCGACGGCGTGGCGCAGGTGTCGATCTTCGGCCAGCAGAAATATGCGGTGCGCGTGCAGATCGACCCGACGGCGCTGGCGGCGCGCGGCATTTCGATCGACCAGCTGCAGACGGCGATCGCCTCGGCCAATTCCAACACGCCGCTCGGGGTCTTGCAGAACGACAAGCAGCAGCTGACCATCACGGCCAACACGCAGCTCACCGATGCCGCCGGGTTCTCCAACCTCATCATCGCCACCAAGAACGGCCATCCGGTGCGGCTGGGCGAGGTGACGCGCGTCATCGACTCGGTCGAGACCACGACGACCGCAAGCTGGTACGACGGCACGCGCGCCATCATCCTGGCGGTGCAGCGCCAGCCCGACGCCAACACGGTCGACGTCGTCGACAAGGTCAAGGCGATGCTGCCGTCGTTCAAGGACCAAATGCCGGCCGCCGCCGACATCAAGCTGCTCAACGACCGTTCGACCTCGATCCGCCAGGCCGTCGACGACGTCCAGTTCACGCTGCTTCTGACGATCGCTTTGGTGGTGACGGTGATCTTCGTCTTCCTGCGCCGGGTGACCGCAACCATCATTCCGGCCGTGGCGGTGCCGATCTCGCTGATCGCGACGCTCGGCGCCATGTTCCTGTTCGGCTTTTCCATCGACAACATCTCGCTGATGGGCCTGACGCTCGCAGTCGGCCTCGTCGTCGACGACGCCATCGTCATGCTGGAAAACATCTTTCGCCACATGGAGGAGGACGGTCTCTCGGCCTTCGATGCCTCGCTGAAAGGCGCGCGCGAGATCGGCTTCACCATCATCTCGATCTCGATCTCGCTGGTGGCGGTGTTCATCCCCGTGCTTTTGATGGGCGGCGTCATAGGCCGCATCTTCAACGAATTCGCCGTCGTGGTGACGGTCGCCATCCTGGCTTCGATGTTCGTGTCGCTGACACTGACGCCGATGCTGTGTTCGCGCTTGCTGTCGGTGACCAAGGCCGATCGCGACAAGCATGCCCCCGGCCACAAGCACGATATCGTCACCCGCGGCTATGACCGGCTTTTGACCTTCTGCCTGCGCCACACTTTTCTGGTGTTCCTCGTCTTCGTCGGCACGGCGGCAGGGTCGGTCTGGCTGATCGAGGTCTCGCCGAAAGGCTTTTTCCCGCAAGAGGATATCGGCCAGATCTCGGTGACGACGATCGCCAGGCAGGACATCTCCTACGACGCCATGGTCAAGCTGCAGAACCAGGCGGCAAGTGTCTTCTCGCGTTCGCCCTATGTCTCGCATGTGGCCTGGTCAGCCGGCGGCGGCAACAATGCGCTGAACCAGGGCCAGCTCTATGTGCAGCTGAAGGACAAGAGCCAGCGCCCCGACATCGATAAGGTGCTGTCGGATCTGCGGCGGCAGCTGGCCGTCGTGCCGGGGATCGATGCCTATATGCAGCCGGTGCAGAACCTGCGACTTGGCGCGCGTTCTTCCGCCAGCGCCTACCAGCTCGTCGTTCAGGGCCTCGATACCGGCCTGACCGACACATGGGCGCAAAAGCTCAACGATGCGATGGCGGCCGATCATGCGAATTTCACCGACGTCACCAGCGATCTGCAGAACAATTCATTGCAGGCGACGCTGGTGGTCGATCGCGACAAGGCGGCGTCGCTCGGCATCGACACCGACACGCTGCGCTCCAGTCTCTATGGCGGCTTCGGCACGGAGCAGGTCTCGACGATCTTCGGCTCGGCCGACAGCTACGAAGTCATCATGGAGCTCGATCCCAACATCGAATGGTCGCCCGAGCGCATGCTGGCCATCCAGGTCAGGACGGCAAGCGGCAGCCTGGTGCCGCTCGGCGCCTTTGCCCGCGTCGACCGCACCGCCGGCGCGCTGACGGTCAACCAGCTCGGCCAGCTGCCGGCGGTGACCATCTCCTACAACCTGCCGCAAGGCGTGGCGCTGGGCGACAGCACGGCCCGCATCGCCGCGCTGAAGGAGCAGATCGGCATGCCGCCGGCGATTTCGACCAGCTTTGCCGGCACCGCCAAGACCTTCCAGGATTCGCTGGCCAATCAGGGCCTGCTGATCGGCGGCGCCGTTCTGACCATCTATATCGTACTCGGCATCCTCTATGAGAGCTTTATCCATCCGCTGACCATTCTGACCGGCCTGCCTTCGGCGGTGCTGGGCGCGGTGGTCGCGCTGCGCTTTGCCGGCATGGACCTGTCGGTGATCGCGGTGATCGGCATCCTGATGCTGATCGGCATCGTCAAGAAGAACGGCATCATGATGGTCGACGTCGCGCTGGAGCTGCGACGAGAAGGCATGTCGGCCAAGGAATCCATACACAAGGCGTGCCTGATGCGTTTCAGGCCGATCATGATGACGACGTTGGCGGCGCTGATGGGCACGTTCCCGATCGCGCTCGGCACCGGCGCCAGTGCTGAGCTGCGCCAGCCGCTCGGTGTCGCGGTGGTTGGCGGTCTCCTGGCGTCGCAGGCGCTGACGCTGTTCGTCACCCCTGTCATCTATGTCTATTTCGAGAATTTCTCCGGCTGGCTGGTGAGCTTCTTCTCTTGGAAAAAGAACAGGCCGGAGCTGCATGCGGTCGAGAGCGGCGAGCAGGCCTCGCTGTTCGCTCCCGAGGATCGGCTCGAGCCGCAAAGGGCCGCCGCCGAATAGGCGATAGCCCGTGGCCCAAGCTGTCATGCTTGCGGCCGCGTGCCGCCGATCCTAATCTGAGGGTCATGTCCCATGATCATGACCACGACAATGAGCTCGACCCATTTGCGGCGCGCGTGCGCGCGCTGGAGACCATCCTCACCGAAAAAGGCCTGATCGATCCGGCGGCGATCGACGTCATCGTCGACACCTACGAGACCAAGATCGGGCCGCGCAACGGCGCCAGGGCGGTGGCGAAAGCCTGGAGCGATCCGGCCTTTGCCGAGTGGCTGAAGCGCGACGCGACTGCGGCGATCACCTCGCTGGGCTACACCGGCCGCCAGGGCGAGCACATGCAGGCGGTGTTCAACACGGACGAGACGCACAACCTCGTCGTCTGCACGCTGTGCTCCTGCTATCCGTGGTCGGTGCTCGGCCTGCCGCCGGTCTGGTACAAGGCGCCGCCCTATCGCTCGCGCGCCGTGATCGATCCGCGCGGCGTGCTGGAGGAGTTCGGGCTGACCTTGCCGGCGGAGAAAAACATCCGCGTCTGGGATTCGACTGCCGAACTGCGCTATCTCGTGGTGCCGATGCGGCCTGGCGGTACCGAAGGCTGGAGTGAGGACCAGCTCGCCGAACTGGTGAGCCGCGATGCGATGATCGGCACGGCGGTGGCGAGAGAACCGGCATGAACGGGCCGCAGGATCTCGGTGGGCAGATGGGTTTCGGGCCGGTCGCGCCCGAAAGGAACGAGCCTTACTTCCATGCCGACTGGGAGCGGCGGGCGCTGGGCGTGACGCTGACCGCCGGCGCCATGGGCGCCTGGAACATCGACGAGAGCCGGCACGCCAGGGAATCGGTGCATCCGGCCGTCTATTATTCCTCGAGCTACTACCAGATCTGGATCAAAGCGCTCGAGGTGCTGCTGAAGCGCCATGGCTTCGTCAGCGAGCGCGATCTGACGGAGGGTCGGGCGGTCGATCCGGCGGCGACGCCCAAAAGGGTGTTGAAGGCCGAAAACGTGCCGGCGGTACTGGCCAAGGGAGGACCTTGCGACCGGCCGGTCGAGACGGCGCCGCGCTTCAAGGCCGGCGACCCGGTGCGGACAAGGAATTTCAATCCCACCGGCCACACAAGGCTACCGCGTTATGCGCGCGGCAAGCACGGAGTGATCGAGGCCGTGCGTGACGGTTTTGTGTTCCCCGACAGCAACGCGCATGGCAACGGTGAAAACCCGCAATGGGTCTATACCGTGGTCTTCGATGGCTCGGAAATCTGGGGCGAGGGCGCCGACCCGACGCTGACCGTCTCGATCGATGCCTGGGAGAGCTATCTTGAGCCGGCCTGAAGGTGCATTGCCGGCGGGTCTGGACGAACCGGTATTCGCCGAACCCTGGCAGGCCGAAGCCTTCGCCATGACGGTGGCGCTGCATGACAAGGGCCTGTTTTCGTGGAGCGAATGGGCCGATGCGCTGTCGGCGCAAGTGAAGAAGCCGGGCGCCGCAAGCGACGGCCACGACTACTACGAGCATTGGCTGGCTGCGCTGGAGACGCTGCTGGCGGCCAAGGGCGTCGCGGGAAAAAGTGACGTCGACACGCTCGCCGCCGCCTGGGAACGCGCCGCGCATGCAACCCCGCACGGCAAGCCGATTTTGTTGGAGAACGATCCCGGGCCGACCAGAGGTAGCGGCGGCGGCGCGAACATATAGTCCGCCTGTGGTTGGTGTTTGAAATCTGGCGGCCGATACAACTAATTTTCGACGACCATGCCTTCGTCGTCCCCATAGACAAACGCCTCAACGACGGCGAAGCGGCCACGGTTTTTGGAAATGACGACGAAGTCGTTGTCAGCCAAGTGGAGGATCACTTGCTCGTCGCTGATGGTAACACGTTCTATGGTTCTGGCATTTTCGTCACTCAGACAGGCCGTGACCTCGGTATATATCGCGAACCCTGCGTCATCCGACAAGGAGACAACGATGCCATAACCAGGTTCGCCGATTTCGATCTTCTTTATCGACTTTCCGATCAGCCTGTCTGCGAACGACCTCATCAATATCCTCGCTTATAGGTGTCTGCGCCGATCTGCATCTCGATCAAGTCCGTGATAGTGGCATTGCCCGATCTAGGTTCAAATGCCTGAATTCAAATCGTTCGTTATCCGCCTGCATGTTCACTTTACGTTCGCATTTGCGCCTGATGTTTGTCCCGTTGAAGGTGAGGCAATCCCATCGTTTTAAGCGGTGGTTGGCACCAAGCTTGTCTTTCTCTCGCGAATCCGGTCTGTCGAACCGATGGAATTCTCCCCCCAACAGGATGAGGCTCTGAAAGCGGTCGCGCGCTGGCTGAAAGAGGGCCGGCCGCAGGTCTTCCGGCTGTTCGGCTATGCCGGCACCGGCAAGACCACGCTGGCGCGCTATTTTGCCGAGCATGTCGACGGGCAGGTGCAGTTCGCCGCCTTCACCGGCAAGGCGGCGCAGGTGCTGCGTTCCAAGGGCGCGGTCAATGCCCGCACCATCCATTCGTTGATCTACCGGCCGAAGGGCGAGGAATCGGTGTCGGACGAGGTGACCGGCAAGACCTCGATGTCGCCGACCTTCTCGCTTAATCGGCAAAGCCCTATTTCACGGGCGAAGCTGGTGGTCATCGACGAATGCTCGATGGTCGACGAGCAGCTTGGTCGCGACCTTCTGAGTTTTGGCACGCCGATCCTGGTGCTTGGCGATCCGGCGCAGCTGCCGCCGATCTCGGGCGGCGGCTTTTTCACCGAGCATGAGCCGGATGTGCTCTTGACCGAAATCCATCGCCAGGCGCGCGACAATCCGATCATCCAGCTGGCGCTCGACGTGCGCGAGGGCCGCGAGTTCATGCGCGGCGACTACGGCAGCGCGCAGGTCATCGGCAAGGAGGACGTCACCCAGGAGCTGGTGCTGAAGGCGGACCAGGTGTTGGTCGGCACCAACCGCACACGCCGCCGCTACAATCAGCGCCTGCGCGAGCTGAAGGGTTTCAATGCCGATTATCCGCAGGCCGGCGACAAGCTGGTCTGCCTGCGCAACGACCCCGCCAAGGGCCTGCTCAACGGTTCGCTGTGGAAGGTGATGACCTCGTCGCGCGAGACGGTGAAGCCGGGCATCAACCTTCTGGTCTCGCCCGAGGAGGACGATCCCGACCGCGGCGTCGCCAAGATCAAGCTGCTCAAGTCGGCTTTCGAGGATCCGGACGCCGATATCCCCTGGCAGCAGAAGAAGCGCTTTGACGATTTCGACTATGGCTACGCGCTGACCGTGCACAAGGCGCAGGGTTCGCAGTGGAACGACGTCGTGCTGTTCGACGAGAGCTGGGCGTTCAAGGAAACCCGCCAGCGCTGGCTTTATACCGCCATCACGCGGGCGGCAGAGCGGCTGACGATTGTTAGATAACTGGCGTTGGATAGCTGGCGTTAGATAGCCGGCGTCAGGTAGCAGCCGGCGCAGCAGGGCTGAGTGGCGTCGCACCCAGCCATTGCCAGGCATCCGCTTCGTCCTCGGCCGCGAAGTGCCTGAACTCGATGGGTGGCGAAGCCGGAAGGAAGTTCCGCGCATCCGCTATCCAGTCGGGCTCACCGATCGTCGCGCACCGGGCGATATGCTCTAGCGCATGAACCGTACCTTGTTTCAGCGTCTCGTCGTCCATATAGATCCAGTCGACGCCCTCATGGTCGACCAGCCGCACCAAGACGTCGATCCTCGGGTGCAGCGCGTAGGCAGCCTCCAGCAATCCGAACAGATTTTCGCCGTCGGCGGCCGATACATGGCCGACGACGTCGATGGCGAAAAGGTCCTCACGGTCGGTTTCGAGGCGGCGGATCGCGGGCACGGATTGGAGAAAATTCATTGGCTGGGTTCCCCCTTGCGAGCAGATGTCATCACTGGAACACCCGAAAGCCCCTGTCTGTTCCCATCAAAGGCAGTATAGATGCGCTGCACAAACAGCCGGACCTCACGCCATGCCCGCGAAACTCTCGGTCAATCTCAACGCCATCGCCATGCTGCGCAACCGCCGCGACCTGCCGTGGCCGAGCGTCACCGGGCTCGGCCGCCTGGCGCTGGCGGCCGGCGCGCACGGGCTGACGGTTCATCCGCGGCCCGACGAGCGCCACACCAGGCATTCCGACCTGCCGGAGATCCGGGCGCTGATCGACGACGAGTTTCCCAAGGCGGAATTCAACATCGAGGGCTACCCGACCGAGGATTTTCTGGCGCTTGTGGAAAGGCACCAGCCGGAGCAGGTGACGCTGGTGCCCGACGATCCGGCGCAGGCGACATCGGACCATGGCTGGAACTTTGCCGCCGAGGCGGCGTTCCTTATCCCGATCGTCAAGCGTCTGAAAAAAGGGGGCTTCCGCGTGTCGCTGTTTTCCGATCCGGATCCCACCGGCGTCAATGCCGCGCGCGACACCGGCGCCGACCGCATCGAGCTCTATACCGGGCCCTACGGCAGCTACCATTCCGATTCCGCCAAGGCGCGGAAGGAGCTGGAAAGATTGGGAAAAACCGCGGATGCCGCACTCGCCGCAGGGCTCCAGGTCAATGCCGGGCACGATCTGGTGGTGAACAACCTTCCGGCATTGGCAAAGCGCATTCCGGCATTGGCCGAAGTGTCTATCGGACACGGGTTGACAGCCGATGCGTTGGAGTATGGCATGGCCGCCACGGTGGGGCGGTTTCTGAAGGCTTGCGGTTGGTAGCGGTGGAAGGCTCGTGTCGAAGGTGATATCGCATGACAGCAAGCAAGGCGCACCGCGCGGTGATCGGGGAGTAGTCGATGGCTCTTTCCAGCATCGGTAGCGAGGCTGAACCCGTCGAACAACCGAACCACTCCCACACTGAACAGCACAGCACCAAAGTTCTGATGCTGGGCGCGCTTGGCGTCGTCTATGGCGATATCGGCACCAGCCCGATCTATGCCTTCCGCGAGGCGCTTCACGCTTCGCCTGGTACCGACACGCGCATAGATGTCCTGGGCGTGCTGTCGCTGATCGTCTGGGCGCTGACGATTATCGTCACCATAAAATACGTCGCTTTCGTGCTTCGCGCCGACAACAAGGGCGAGGGCGGCACGCTGTCCCTGATGGCGCTGGCGCGCAGCGCCTATCCAAAAGGCGCCAAGCTTATCCTCGGCATCGGACTTTGCGGGGCGTCGCTTTTTTTCGGAGACGCTATCATAACTCCGGCCATTTCCGTGCTGTCGGCAGTTGAGGGCCTGGAAGTGGTGACACCGACGCTGGAGGCCTATGTCGTTCCGATCACCTTGGTCATCCTGGCATTTCTGTTCTCCGTGCAGCGCTTCGGCACGGGGAAGGTGGCGGCAGTATTCGGGCCGGTGACGGCGCTATGGTTCCTGGCCATCGGCGTTTCCGGGCTCTACCACCTGATGGATGATCCTTCGGTGCTGTTGGCTATCAACCCGTATTATGCAATCGCCTACCTAGCCGGCACGCCGACCGCCGCTTTCGTGACCGTTGGTGCAGTGTTCCTGGCGGTAACGGGGGCCGAGGCGCTTTATGTCGACCTTGGACATTTCGGGCGCAAGCCGATCGTGCTCGCGTGGTTTTCCGTGGTGTTTCCTTGCCTGCTGCTCAACTACTTCGGCCAGGGCGCCTTTGTATTGGCGAATGGCGGCAGGCCGACCAATCCATTCTTCGAGATGTTGCCGGATTGGGCGCTGATGCCAATGGTCGGCTTGGCAACGGCCGCCACCGTGATCGCCAGTCAGGCGGTGATCTCGGGTGCTTTTTCGCTGGCACGTCAGGCAGTGCAACTCAACCTGCTGCCCCGCATCGAGGTGCAGCACACGTCCGAAATGCAGAGCGGCCAGATTTATATGCCGCGCGTCAACCTGCTCATCGCCCTGGGAGTGATGCTGCTGGTTGTCGGCTTCGGCAGCTCGAGTTCGCTGGCTTCCGCTTACGGAATTTCGGTGACCGGCGAGATGCTGATGACAACCATTCTGCTGTTCGTTGTCATGCGCAATTTGTGGAAATGGCAGCTTGGGCTCGCCCTGGCATTGGCGCTGCTGTTCGGCACCATCGACATGGGTTTCTTCCTGGCGAATGTCGTCAAGATCGTGGAAGGCGGATGGGTGTCAATATCCGTTGCCTGCCTCATGGGGCTGATCATGACCACCTGGATACGCGGCAGCCGCTATCTGTTCGACAAGACCCGGCGCAACGAAATCCCGCTCGATTTCCTCGCCGGCAATCTGCTGAAGAAGAAGCCGCAGCTGGTGTCCGGCACCGCCGTGTTCCTGACCAGCGATCCGCAAAGCGCGCCGACAGCGCTGATGCACAGCCTCAAGCACTACAAGGTGCTGCACGAGCAGAACGTCATTCTGTCGGTGGTCACCGCACCGCAGCCGCTGGTGCCCGACAGCGAGCGGGTCAAGATGGAGACAGTCAACGAGTTGTTCATGCGGGTGACGCTGACCTTCGGCTATATGGAGCAGCCCAACATTCCGCGCGCGCTGGCGATCTGCCGCAAGCAGGGCTGGAAGTTCGACATCATGACGACGTCGTTCTTCCTGTCGCGGCGCTCGCTCAAGGCATCGCCCAATTCCGGCATGCCGGTGTGGCAGGACAAGCTGTTCATCGGGCTCGCCCGCTCGGCGGCCGATGCGACGGAGTATTTCCAGATCCCGACCGGACGTGTGGTCGAGATCGGCACGCAGGTGGCGATCTGAGGTTTCCGGCAGCCTTTGACGCCACGCACCGGTCATTGCGGGGCAAGCCCTGCGCTGGGAACATGGTAGCCCTACCGTCACGGCACTTGATATTGCATCGCAGCAAGCGTAGAGCACCGCGCGCTTATCGGAGTGTCGTCCATGGCCCTTACCAATGCTGGTATTGAGGCAGAACCCGTCGAACAATCGAGCCATCCCGAAATCGAACAGCACAGCACCAAAGTTCTGATGCTGGGCGCGCTCGGTGTGGTCTATGGCGACATCGGCACCAGCCCGATCTACGCCTTCCGGGAAGCGCTTGTTGCGTCCTCCGGCGGCGAAATCGCCGAGCGCGGCGATATTCTGGGCGTGCTGTCGCTGATCATCTGGTCGTTGACGATTATCGTCACCATCAAATACATCATGTTCGTGCTCAGAGCCGACAACCGAGGCGAGGGCGGCGTGCTGTCGCTGATGGCGCTGGCGCGCGGCAGTTTCCCGACCCGCTCGGCGATCATCCTGGCCATCGGTATTGTCGGCGCGTCATTGTTCTTCGGTGACGCCGTCATCACGCCGGCAATCTCGGTGCTTTCGGCGGTTGAAGGCATGAATGTCGTTACCCCGACCTTCCAGCCCTATGTCGTGCCGCTGACGCTGGTCATCCTGGCGATCCTGTTTTCGGTGCAGCGCTTCGGCACCGGCGGTGTGGCGCTGATCTTCGGGCCGATCACGGCGGTCTGGTTCCTGGCCATCGGTCTTTCGGGCTTGAACCACATCATCGCCGATCCCGAAATCCTGTGGGCGGTCAGCCCGCACTACATCGTCGCCTTCCTGATCAATTCGCCCGATGTCGCCTTCGTCACCATCGGCGCCATCTTCCTCGCCGTCACCGGTGCCGAAGCGCTTTATGCCGATCTCGGCCATTTCGGCCGCAAGCCCATCGTGCTCGCCTGGCTGGCCATCGTGTTTCCCTGCCTGCTGCTAAACTATGCCGGGCAGGGCGCTTTCGTGCTGGCGAAGAACGGTCACGTCGGCCATCCATTCTTCGAGATGAACGAAGGCTGGACGCTGATCCCGATGGTGGTATTGGCAACCGCGGCGACGGTCATCGCCAGCCAGGCGGTCATATCGGGCGCCTTCTCGCTGACCAGGCAGGCGGTGCAGCTCAATATGCTGCCGCGCCTCGAAATCCTGCACACGTCGGAACGGCAGTCGGGCCAGATCTACATGCCGCGCGTCAATGTTTTGCTGGCGTTGGCGGTGATGTTGCTGGTCGTCGGTTTCGGCGAATCGAGCAAGCTCGCCTCTGCCTATGGCATCTCGGTGACCGGCAACATGTTGGTGACGACGGTGCTGCTGTTCGTCGTCATGACCCGCATCTGGAAATGGCGGCTGTGGGTGGCCGTCGCCATGACGGCGCTGTTCGGCTTCATCGACATCGGCTTCTTCGCCTCCAACATCGTGAAGGTGTTCGAGGGCGGCTGGGCGTCGCTTGCGGTGGCCTTCACCATCGTTCTGGCGATGTGGACCTGGGTGCGCGGCAGCCGCTATCTGTTCGACAAGACCCGGCGCAACGAAATCCCGCTCGATTTCCTCGCCGGCAATCTGCTGAAGAAGAAGCCGCAGCTGGTGTCCGGCACCGCCGTGTTCCTGACCAGCGATCCGCAAAGCGCGCCGACAGCGCTGATGCACAGCCTGAAGCACTACAAGGTGCTGCACGAGCAGAACGTCATTCTGTCGGTGGTCACCGCACCGCAGCCGCTGGTGCCCGACAGCGAGCGGGTCAAGATGGAGACAGTCAACGAGTTGTTCATGCGGGTGACGCTGACCTTCGGCTATATGGAGCAGCCCAACATTCCGCGCGCGCTGGCGATCTGCCGCAAGCAGGGCTGGAAGTTCGACATCATGACGACGTCGTTCTTCCTGTCGCGGCGCTCGCTCAAGGCATCGCCCAATTCCGGCATGCCGGTGTGGCAGGACAAGCTGTTCATCGGGCTCGCCCGCTCGGCGGCCGATGCGACGGAGTATTTCCAGATCCCGACCGGACGTGTGGTCGAGATCGGCACGCAGGTGGCGATCTGAGGGGTCTCGAAGGGATAAATCGTCGAGGAGGCTAATATGAGCGGCGAATTGGTGCTGGTCACCGGCGGGTCCGGCTTCCTCGGCGCTCACTGCATCCTCGAACTGTTGAAGGCCGGCTACCGCGTCCGCACCTCCGTGCGATCGGCCAGGCGCGAAGCCGATGTGCTCGCCATGCTCAAGGCAGGTGGCACGGAGCCTGGTGACGCCCTTTCATTCGCCCATGCCGATCTGATGGCCGACGCAGGCTGGCCGGCGGCGGTGGCCGGCTGCGATTACGTGCTGCATGTCGCATCGCCTTTTCCGCCCGGCGTGCCCACGCATGAGGATGACCTGATCCTTCCGGCACGCGAGGGCGCGTTGCGCGTGCTGCGGGCGGCGCGGGATACCGGGGTCAGGCGCGTCGTGCTCACCTCATCCTTCGCGGCCGTCGGCTATGGCAAGATGCGCGCGGATGGGCAGCCTTTCAACGAGGAAAACTGGACCGATCCGGCAGGCAAGGTCAGCGCCTATGTGAAGTCCAAGACGCTCGCCGAGCGCGCGGCCTGGGATTTCATCGCCGAGCAGGGCGGCGCGCTGGAACTTGCGGTCGTCAATCCCGTTGGCATCTTTGGACCGGTGCTCGGCGCGGACCTTTCGACCTCGACCGAATTTGTCCAGCGCATGCTGAACGGCGCCGTGCCTGGGCTGCCGCGCCTGTCCTTCGGCGTCGTCGACGCGCGCGACGTGGCGGATCTGCATGTTCGCGCCATGACCCACCCCGCCGCCAAGGGCGAACGGTTCCTCGCTGTCGCCGGCGATTTCATGACGGTGCGCAAGATCGCGCAGACCCTGAAGACGCGGCTCGGGCCGGCGGCGTCGCGCGTCTCGACGCGGGAGTTTCCCGATTGGCTGGTGCGCATCATCGGGCTGTTCAATCCGGAAGCGGCACAGCTCGCAACGGAACTGGGCAAGATCAAGAACGCCACCAACGCCAAGGCGGTGCGCGTGCTCGGCTGGGCGCCACGCTCGCGCGAAGATGCTTTGATTGCCACGGGCGAAAGCCTGATCCGGCTGGGACTGGTCAAGCGACGTAAGTAATTGTGCGGGAGGCCGAATCGTAAGGGCTCGGCGTCCCGCAACGGCAGCTTTCAGCCGGCCAGTGCAGCCTTGTTCGTCTCCAGAAACTGCTTCAGCGGCACCGACTTTCGGCCGGAGAGTTTTTCGACCGCGTCGGTCACCATGCCGAGGTCACCTGCGCGGGCGGCGGCGTCGAACGACACCAGCACCTTTGCGAAGGGTTCAGGCAGGCCGGCCGACTTCATTCCCTCGGTCAGGGCTTCGTCGGAAAGCTGGATGACCTGGATCGGCTTGCTGGTGACTTCGGTGACCAACGCCGCCACTTCGGCAGCCGTATACGCACTGGGGCCGGTCAGCGTGTAAGTCGCGCTTTCGCTGCTGTCCGAGGCGAGCCCCGCTGCGATCGCCGCCGCGAAATCGTCGCGCGTGCCGTAGGAAATGGCGCCGTCGCCGGCGGAGGTGTACCACTGACCCGATGCCAGAACCTGCGGCAACGCCATGAACAGGTTCTCGTTATACCAGCCATTGCGGAAGATCGTGTAGGGGATGCCGCTCGCCTTGATCGCCTGTTCGGTGTCGTAGTGGTCGGGCGCGAAAACAACCGGCGAACCAGGCTCGGGGTTGGGCATCGAGGTGTACAGCAGGTGGCCGACGCCAGCCTGTTTGGCCGCCGTCACCGCCGCAAGCTGCTGCTCGCGCCGCTTCCCCTGTACCTCAAGTTCGTTGGTCGAGATGACGAGTGCCCGGTCGGCTCCCGCGAAGGCCTCGGCAAGCGATTGCGGGTCGTTGAAGTCAGCGGCTCTGACGACGACGCCGCGCGCCGCCAGATCGGCAAGGTTGGCGGGTGTACGGGTGGTGGCGATGATGCGGTTTGCGGGGACCTTTAATGTGTCCAGCAGGTGGTTGATGACGCCGCGGCCAAGCTGGCCGGAAGCGCCGGTGACGAGAAGGGTTGCGGTCATGGGGGATCCTGAAATTGCGCCGGGTGGCGGGTGCTTCTGACAGTCTCAAAAAGAGACCAGCACTAAAATAAGAATTGACCGGCCACCGTAAAGAAGGCAGTTTTTAGGGAGGTAGGCACCGCCAGGGAACCAGCAGCCATGGACGGCAAGGTCGTCAATCTGAGAACCAAGCTCAATATATTCAAAGCCACCAGCGATGGCGCAAACATTGCCGATTGCCCGGTTCGCGACGTGATGCAGGGTGTGAACGGCAAATGGAGTTCGCTGCTGATGGCGGCGCTCGCCGAGCAGCCCTATCGTTTCGGCGAGTTGCGGCGCCTGGTGCCCGACATCTCGCAGCGCATGTTGACCCAGACGCTCCACGATCTGCAGCGCGACGGCTTTGTTCATCGCGAAGTGTTCCCGACCAAGCCGCCAAGCGTCGAATACAGCCTGACCGATCTCGGCCGTTCGATGTTCGGCGCCTTGCATCAACTGATCCTGTGGGCCGAACTCAACCATGGTGCGGTGCGCAAGGCGCGCGCTGCCTTCGACGCCGGTGGCTGATATTTTGGTCCATGCAGCAATGGCTTGATTTGACAATGGCGCTGAAGGATTGTCCGGCCAGTGGTTGGGCGGGCAATGGAAAAATCTCTCGACATCGCGATTGCGGGCGCCGGCCCGGCGGGGCTCGCTACCGCGCTCTATCTCAAGCGCGCGGGCCACAACGTCACCATCTTCGAACGTTTCGAGGAACCCAAGCCCGTCGGTTCCGGACTGATCCTGCAGCCGACCGGGCTGAGCGTGCTCGCCGATCTCGGCCTGCTCGACGACATTCTGGCGCTGGGGAGCCGCATCGAGCGTCTGCATGGCGCCGATGCCTCGAGCGGCCGCACCGTGCTCGCCGTGCGCTACGATGCG
This sequence comes from Mesorhizobium sp. C372A, assembly GCF_030323245.1. NCBI lineage: Bacteria > Pseudomonadati > Pseudomonadota > Alphaproteobacteria > Hyphomicrobiales > Phyllobacteriaceae > Mesorhizobium > Mesorhizobium sp. C372A. The sequence goes on from NZ_CP100475.1 coordinate 3,779,444, forward strand.
CAGCCTGGCGACCGTTTCGGGCTGGCGGTGCACCGGGCGGCGTTGTTCAACATGTTGTTTCGCGCCGCGCAGCGCCAAGGCATCCCCATCGAAACCGGTGTCGAGATCGAGACGCTGGACGTCGGTGAGCGGGCGATCCTGATCTTCGACAAGAGCCGAACGGTGGGGGGCCGCAGGGCAGGGCCGTTCGACCTCGTGGTCGACGCCAGCGGCTCGCGTTCGAAGCTGCGCCGGTGCCTCAACGATCCGGCCCAGCCGCGGCAGCTCACTTACGGCGCGTTCTGGGCCTCGCTCGGCTGGCGCCAAGGCTTCGACGAAAATGCGCTGCTGCAGCGCTACGACAAGGCCAGCGTGATGATCGGCGTCCTGCCGATCGGCCGACCGGAACCGGGCGGGGAAAAGATGGCGGCGTTCTTCTGGAGCCTGAAGCCGGCGGATGCCGAAAACGTGCGCGCGGCAGGGCTCGACGCATGGAAGGCGAGACTGGTCTCGCTGTGGCCACAGTGCGAGGCGTTCACCAGCCAGATCGACAGCTTCGACCAGCTGTCGCTGGCGCGCTACGGCCACCACACGATGAACCTGCCGGCCGGCCGCAGGCTGGCCGTGATCGGCGATGCCGCGCATTCGACCAGCCCGCAGCTCGGGCAAGGCGCCAACATGGCGTTGCTCGACGCGGCAGCACTCAGCCATGCCTTGGCACAAACGGGCAACGTCGAGGCAGCGCTGGAAAGCTACGCCCGGGCGCGGCGATGGCATGTCCGAATCTTCCAGCTGCTGTCGCTGGCGCTGACGCCGTTCTACCAGTCGGACGGCACGATGCTGCCCTTCTTCCGCGACAGGCTGGTGGCAACCATCGCCAAAATCCCGCCAGTGCCAAGCGTGCTTGCCTCGATGGTGGCCGGCACGCTGATCGATCCGTTCAGGCGGATCGGGCTAGAGGAGGTGCACTGGCCAGATCATCCGGCGGGATCAGGGTCGAGAGAAGCGAATTTCTCGCACGCAGGAATAGACGCAGCCGCTGCGGATAGTCCGGCGCCACGGCACCCTTGATCGAGGCGCGTTCGCTCAACGCCTTGCGCCAGGCCTGGACCAATGGCTTGCCGTCCAGAATGCCGAAATTGCCGATCCGGTCGAAGGCGTCGAGATAGCGGAAGACCGGGCCGTAGACGGCATCGACGAGGCAAAAGCACTCGCCATTGAACCACGGTCCGGCCTGGTCGGCCAGTTCGTCCTCCAGACGATCGAACATGGCCGAAAGTGCCGTGGACTCTGCCAGGAAGGCGGCCTCCGTCGAAGCCGTGTAGAACCGGCCGATGGTGTTCAATGTCGCCGAGCCGAACTCGATCCAGGCGCGATGCCGGGCACGGGCGTAGGCGTCGGCCGGATGCAGAGGATTGGCTTGCGTCTCCTCGAGGAATTCGAGAATAACGGCAGATTCGAAGATCACCGTCTCCTCGCCATTTGCGTGGACGATCAGCAGCGGCACCTTGCCCAGCGGCGAAATCGCCTTGAACCAGTCCGGCTTGTTGGCGAGGTCGATGGTGACACGCTCAAACGGCACGCCTTTCTCGGCCAGCGAGATCGCCGCGCGCTGCACATAGGGGCATAGATGATGGCTGACGAGAATGAGCTTGCCAGTCATTTCATTCTTCTCAGGCATTTCATTCTTCTCAGGCATGTCACTCTCCCCAGACATAGTTCAACGCGCCGTCCTCGACGCGCGTCGACAGGAACATCAGTCGCGACGCTTTTGGCGCCGGACCTTCGATCCGGTCGCCTGATGTCATGTCGAAGGCGGCGCCGTGCCATTGGCAGACCAGCTTGCCGTCCTTGCAGTCGAGCGGCCCGCCGAAATGCAGGCAGACATTGGCGGCGGCGCGGATGCGCTCACCGCTGCGCCAAATATGGACCTCGCGGCCGAAGAATGGCGCGATCAGGCTGCCCGTCTGTGGGACGTCGGCGACTTTGCAAATTTCGTGTTTCATGGATCTTTCCCGGATCGATGCAGTTGCATGCATATAGATGCAAGTGCATTGACCGTCAAGCTTGATGCAACTGCATCTATCGCCTAGGATGGGTCATGGCCAAAACAACCACGCCTTCGCCCGAAGCCGTCAAGGCCTGGGCCCGCCTGATGCGGGTTTCGCGCCAGCTCATCGAAAGGGCGGAAGAGGCTTTGAAGACTAGCGGCTTGCCGCCGCTCGACTGGTATGACGTGCTGCATGAACTCGCCGAGGCGGGTGAGGGCGGGCTGCGGCCATTTCAGCTGACCGAGCGCACTCTGTTTGCGCAGTATAATATCTCGCGGCTTCTGGCGCGGCTCGAGGCCGAAGGACTGGTCGAGAAACTCAGGGTTGCCGACGACGGCCGCGGCCAAACCATCCGCATCTCGGCCAAGGGCCGTGAGACCAGGCGACGGATGTGGGCTGTCTATGGACGGTCGATTGCGGAATCGGTCGGCGCAAAACTCTCCGCGGAGGAGCTGAAGATACTGGCGAGGCTGCTTGGAGAGCTGCGCCATCCGCCCGCCGATGATTGATCCGTCAGAATCTCGTGGTTTGCTCGGCGGCTCTCACGTCGACGATTTTTCTACCTGACCCCTTGCGTCGAGCATAGGATTGCGCAATATGCCGAACCGTAACGTACGGTACGCCGTTTGAGGCGACCCGGCGACCTCATCGAATGGGCAGGAAATTGTTGCAGGCAAGGGCCGAGATCGATACCAGCGAAGTGCTGACAGAGCGGCAAAAGGCCGTCCTGGACGCGGCTTTGCGGCTGCTGGTCGAGGAGGGCGACAATCTGACCATGACGGCGGTGGCGCGCCGCGCCAGCTGCTCGAAGGAAACGCTCTACAAATGGTTCGGCGACCGCGACGGACTGCTGACGGCGACCGTGCAGTGGCAGGCATCGAAAGTGCGCGTGGTGCCGGTCGACGGTGAGCGGCTCGATCTTGCCTCGCTGACGGCAAGCCTGGAAGGCTTCGCCTCGGACTGGCTGAAGGTGATTTCGAGCGATACCTCGATCGCGCTGAACCGCGTCGCGGTCGGCCATACCGGATCCGGAAAGGACGATCTCGGCGCGATCGTGCTGGAGAATGGCCGTTTCGCGCTGGCCAGACGGTTGAAGCCGGTGCTGCTTGCCGGCAAGCAGGCCGGGCTGCTCGACTTTACGGACGCCGAAATGGCGTTCCGGACCTTTTTCGGGCTGGTCGCCCGCGACGTGCAGATCCGTCTCCTGCTCGGCGACCGGCTGGAATTGACTGAAGCGGCGATCGGCGGCGATGCCGCCCGGGCGACGCAGCAGTTTCTCGCTCTTTATGGAGCAAAAACCGGGCCGCAAGGCCTCTAATCTCTGTGGGAAGGAAGCAAAAGATGCGTGTCTATTACGATCGCGACGCCGATCTCAATCTGATCAAGGGCAAGAAGGTCGCCATTATCGGCTATGGCAGCCAAGGCCGGGCGCACGCGCTCAACCTCAAGGATTCCGGCGCCAAGGAAATCGCCATCGGCCTCAAGGCTGGATCGGCGACCGCCAAGAAGGTCGAGGCCGACGGGCTCAAGGTGATGAGCGTGGCGGACGCTGCCAAATGGGCCGATTTGATGATGATGGCGACGCCTGACGAATTGCAGGCCGACATCTACAAAAACGAAATCGCGCCAAACATTCGTGACGGCGCCGCGATTGCCTTCGCGCACGGCCTCAACGTGCATTTCGGCCTCATCGAGCCGAAGTCGACCGTCGATGTCGTCATGATCGCGCCGAAAGGCCCCGGCCACACGGTGCGCGGCGAATACCAGAAGGGCGGGGGCGTGCCGTGCCTGGTCGCCGTCAACCAGGATGCTTCCGGCAACGCGCTCGATCTCGCTCTGTCCTACGCCTGCGGCGTCGGCGGCGGCCGTTCGGGCATCATCGAGACCAATTTCCGCGAGGAATGCGAGACCGATCTGTTCGGCGAGCAGGTCGTGCTCTGCGGCGGCCTGGTCGAGCTGATCCGCGCCGGCTTCGAGACGCTGGTTGAGGCCGGCTACGCACCCGAAATGGCCTATTTCGAGTGCCTGCACGAGGTCAAGCTGATCGTCGACCTGATCTATGAAGGGGGCATCGCCAACATGAACTACTCGATCTCGAACACGGCCGAATGGGGCGAATATGTCTCTGGCCCGCGCATTATCACCGCCGAGACCAAGGCCGAGATGAAGCGCGTGCTGAAGGACATCCAGACCGGAAAATTCACCTCGGAGTGGATGCAGGAATACCGCGCCGGCATGTCGCGCTTCAAGGGCATCCGCCGCAACAATGACAGCCACCAGATCGAGGAAGTCGGCGCCAAGCTGCGCGCCATGATGCCCTGGATTTCCAAGAACAAGCTGGTCGACAAGGCCAAGAACTAACCCGAGCAAAGAGCCGGCGGAGCGATCCGCCGGCTTTTGATGCCGGTTTATCGATCAGGATACTCAGCCATAGTGCCAATGCGGCTTCGGCTCGGTGCCGGTGAACTCGACGCCGATGCGGTCGTCGCGGCGCCAGCGCACGATGGCCTTGTAGCCGATGCCGTCGACCGGCACATAGAGCAGGAACTCGTCCGGCACGCGCGCGTCTATAGACACTTTCAGCTCGGCGCCGCCGGCATGCATGTTGCGCACCGTGCACTTGACCTCGGAATTGGTGAGGCCAGTCAGAATCGTCGCGCCTTTCAGCACGCGCTGCCGGTGTTTGTTTCGCAATTCGTTGTCGGCCATGACGGCACGTCCTTCGCGACCGGATCGGCGCGATCGTCCGATGGGGCACGATATCACGGATAGGCTGAGCCGATAAACATATGGTTAGCGGTGACCGAGACCAGCCGTCTTTCCCAAATGAAAACGGCGCCGCGATGGGGCGGCGCCGTCGTGTATTTGTCATTTATAGTTCAGCTGTAGGGCGACCAGCATTGCTGGCGCGGGCCACCATAGGGCTGGAACGTGTTGTCCCAGGCCCGGTAGGACCGATAGCGGTCGTAGCACCACTGTACATGGGCGCTGGACAGACGCTGCGTGCGGTAATAGCGGCGGGGCGCCGGCTGCACGTAATAGCCGTCATTGTAATAGCCGTTGTTGTAGTAGCCGTTGTTGTAGATGCTGCCGAGGCCGAGACCCAGGCCGAGGCCGAGAACTGCTGCGGCGCCGCTGTCAAAATCACGGCCGCGATGGTGACGGTGATGGCGCCAGCGCCAGTTGTCGCCGCCGTTCCAGTTGCCGCCATTCCAGTTGCCGTTGTTCCAGTTGCCTGACCGGGCAAAGCGACGGCCGTCGTGGCGGCGCCACTGCCAATCGTTGAAGGAGCGGCGGTCATTGCCGCCCGCCCAGCTGTCGCGAACCGGTGTGATGTCAGACAATGCGGTGCTTGTCGGCACCGCCAGGTTTGGCTGCAGGATCGGGCCGGCGGCGGATGGCGCCGTGAGACCCGAGAAAAGACCGAGCGCTAACAGCCCGGATTTGACTGTGGACGAAAAGAGCGAGCTCATTGCACTCTCCAAGTGATACAGGCCCCACGCCCGGATACCCCAGGGAAGTGGCCTATTGATGGACCTTGGCGTCTGAACGGAGGATGAACAGAAAGGTTCCATCAGCCATGACAAGCAGCCCTTGTTTTCATGGGCGCTTGCAGGCAAAGGTCAGTCCATGTCGCTGCGCCTCGCCACTTTCAATGTCGAAAACCTGATGAACAGGTTCGATTTCTCGGGCTTCCGCAACCAGCTCAACGAAGACCGCACGCTGGCGCTTTTCGACATCCAGAGCGAAGCCGAATACCGGATGCTGGAGCAGGCGCGCGCCATCGCGCAATCCGACGATACGCGCCAGTTGACCGCGCTCGCCATTGCCGCCACCCGTGCGGACATCATCTGCATGCAGGAGGTCGACAACATCGAGGCGCTGAAGGCCTTCGAGTACGGCTATCTCTTCAAGATGGTGGGCGAGGGTTACCGGCAGAAATACACCACCGCCGGCAATGATTCGCGCGGCATCGACGTTGCCGTGATGATGCGCAACGAGACCGCGCAAGGTCAGCCGATCGAGTTCGTGCGCATGACCAGCCATGCCTATGTCACCTTCGAGCAGTTCGGATTGCACACGCCTGAACTCGAGGCGCTCGGCAACCTGGCCAATGAACGCATCTTCCGGCGCGACTGCCTGGAGGTCGACATCAAGGTCGGCGGCGTGCCGCTGACGCTTTATCTCGTCCATCTCAAATCGATGGGCTCGCCGCGCAACGGGCTCGACGGACGCGAGGCGACGATGCCGGTGCGCATCGCCGAGGCGCAAGCCGTGCGCCGCATCATCGACGAGCGCTTCGGCAAAGAGCACGCAGCCGACAAAAACTGGGCGATCTGCGGCGACATGAACGACTACCGCCAGCGGGTGAAGATCGGGGGCGACGCTATCGACGGCTACCGCTTCCAGGTGATCGACGAGAGCCAGTCCTGTATCGATGTGCTCACCGCCGGCGGCTTTTGCGAGAATGTCGTCGAACGCCGGCCGGAGATGGACCGCTGGAGTTTCTACCACACGCGCGGGCCGAAGGAGCGGCATCTGTGCCAGCTCGACTACATCCTGCTGTCGAAAGGGCTGGCGGCGAAGAATGCGACGGCGGTTCCCGACATCATCCGCAACGGCCAGCCCTGGCGCACCATCTTTCCGGCGGGACAGGCGGTGGAGCGCTTTCCGCGCGCCGGCTGGGACCGGCCGAAGGCGTCGGACCATTGTCCCGTCGCAATTACCCTGGACATGGCTTGAGCACGGTGAGCTTCGACCTGCCGCGCAACGTCATCCTGCCCGTCGACGAAATCGACGTCCGGCTCGACCCCGGCCCGCATCCGTTCGAGCGCGACAACGCGCAGGCGATCACTGACAACTGGCGGCGTGAGGTTACGGCCAATCCGGAGCTGTTCGACGGCACGGTGGTGCTGCTCTCGGCGCTCGCCTGGCGCGACAACCGGATCGTCGGGCGTTGTCACGCTGTGAAGTACTCGACCTTCCTGCTGTGGCGAAAGAACCGGCAGGGGACGGGCGCCGAGCATGCCTATGGCCACGCCATGCTGGTCGCCGGCGACAACGCCCTGGTGGCGATCCGCATGGGCGCGCACACGGTCCCGGCCGGCAGTGTCTACTTCGCTGCCGGCTCGTTCGAGCCGATCGATTTTCGCGATGGCCGCGTCGATGTCGATTTCAACATGATCCGCGAAGTGCGCGAGGAGACCGGGCTTGACCTGACAGGCGCCGCGCGCGGCAAGCGCTACCATGCGCTGTCGACTTCGACCGGCACGGTCCTCTTCCGCCGCTACCACGTCGATGCGCCGGCCGACGAGATTGCGCGGCGCATCGGCGCCTTCGTCGCGACCGAGACCGAGCCGGAGATCGAGGGGCCGGTGATCATCCGCCACGCCGCCGACCTGCCGGAAGGGCTGGCACCGCATATGAAGCCGCTGGTCGAGTGGCATTTTGGCGGTGGCGGGGGCTAACGGCGCGGATTGTTCTGCGCCGCCTTGCGGTCGTTGCGGGCGGCGACGAGGAACAGGATGACGCCGATGCCCAGCAATCCACCCATGACCATGCCCATCGTCTGGCCGACGACTGCCTGAAAATCGGCGGTGACACGATCGGGATTGGCCATGCCGTAGCGGGCGAGATACCACCAAAGTCCCGCAAGGCCGCCTTCGATGATCACCATCGTCAGAATCAGCCGCGCCTTCTTGCTCATTGCCACTCCTTGACCAGATGCTTTGCTCTAAAATTAGCATCGCAGACCGGACGACAACAAGTATTGCCGATGTCGACAAGCACCCATCCTTGTGGATAGCGGTTGGTTGCGGTGGAGCTGATCTGGCGCTTATTCGTGGCGCAGCGCGTCGATCGGGTCGAGCCTGGCGCCGCGCAGCGCCGGGAAGAAGCCGAACACCATGCCGATCAGCGCCGAAAAACCGACGGCGAGCAGGATGACCGCCGGGCTCGGCGCAAACGGTATGGCCAGCGTTGCCGAGGCGAGGCCGGCCAGCGCCAGGCCGATCAGGATGCCGATAATGCCGCCGAGCAGCGACAGCACCGTCGCCTCGACCAGGAACTGGATGAGGATGTGCTTTTCATGCGCGCCGATGGCGAGCCTGATGCCGATCTCGCGGGTGCGCTCAGTGACCGAGACCAGCATGATGTTCATGATCCCGATGCCGCCGACCAGCAGGCTGACGCCCGCGACGGCGCCCAGCATGCCGGTCATGGTGGTGGTGGCGCTGGCCATGGCGTCGGCGATCTGGGTCATGTCGCGGATCGAGAAATCGTCTTCGCGGTCCGGCGTGATGCGGCGGGTGTCGCGCAAAATGTCTTCGACTCGCGGCTGCAATTCGGTGGTCGGGGTGCGGTCGTCGGCGGCGACGTAGATGTTGTCGATGTCGCGGTTGCCGGCGATGCGGCGCTGATAGGCGGCAAGCGGCATCAAGACGACATTGTCCTGGTCCTGGCCGAAGCCGGTATAGCCCTTGGGTTCGAGCAGGCCGATGATCTTGCACGAGGTGCGGTTGACGCGGATGATCTCGCCCTCGGGTTCGCCGGCGCCGAAGAATTGCTGGCGCACCGTTTCGCCGATCAGGCAGACGCCGGTGCCGGAGCGTGTTTCCGAATCCGAGAATGGGCGGCCCGACACCAGCTTCCAGTCGCGGGCGTCGAGATAGGCGCTGTCGGTGCCGGTGACGCCCGAGGTCAAGCTCTCGGTGCCGAAAATGACGCGGACTTGTTTCTGCGACGCCGGCGCAATGGCGCGCGCTCCGGTCAGGTGGGCTACGAGGGCGGCTACATCCTTGTCGGCCAGAGGCCGTACCGCCTGGTCGAGCCCGCCTGGTCCGCCGGTGCCTGCCGGGCGGCCGGAACGGACGACGAGCAGGTTCGAGCCGAGCTTGGCGATGTCCGACTTGACCTTGGCCGTGGTGCCCGAACCGATGGTCAGCATGGCGATGACGGCGGCGACACCGATGACGATGCCGAGCAGCGTCAGGAACGAGCGCAGCACATTGCGGCGGATGGAGCGCAGAGAGAGGCGGACGGTTTCCCAGATCATGACGCCAACTCCGACTTGGCCGTGTCGGACGCGACGTGGCCGTCGAGGAAGCGGATGGTGCGCTCGGCATAATCGGCGACATCGGCCTCGTGGGTGACCATGGCGATGGTCAAGCCGAGCTCCCGGTTCAGCCGCGTCAACAACTCCATGATCTCATGCGTGCGGGCGGTGTCGAGATTGCCGGTCGGCTCGTCGGCGACGAGCAGCGTAGGCCTGGTGACGATGGCGCGCGCGATCGCCACGCGCTGCTGCTGGCCGCCGGAGAGTTCGGCCGGCGTGTGATGTTCGCGCCCGACCAGGCCGACCTCCGCCAGCGCCTGCATGGCAAGATCGCGGCGCTCGCGGGCCGGCGCGCCGCGATAGATCAGCGGCAGCTCGACATTTTCCGCCGCCGTGGTGCGCGGCAACAGATTGTAACCCTGGAAGACGAAGCCGATATAGAGATTGCGCAGAAGCGCCCGGCGGTTGCGGTCGAGCCGCCCGGCGTCGATGCCCATGAAGGAGTAGGTTCCGGCCGTCGGCGTGTCGAGGCAACCGATGATGTTCATCGCGGTCGATTTGCCCGAACCGGACGGGCCCATGATGGCGACGAATTCGCCACGCTGGATGGCGAGGTCGACGCCGGCCAGCGCATGGACCTTGGCTTCGCCCTGGCCATAGCTCTTCCAGACCGTGTCGAAACCGATGAGGCCCGCGGCCATGGCGTCAGCTCCGCAGCTGCGAGGCCGTGATAACCTCTGCACCTTCGTCCAGCCCGGAGGTGATCTCGGTCAGTTCGCCGTCGGTAGAGCCGATCTTGACGTTGACCGGATGCGGCCGGCCGTTCTCCAGCACATAGAGCGTGCGTGAGCCGTCGGTGGGCGCCTTCACCGGCTGGCGGCGGTTGCCGCCACGGCCCATGCGGCCGGTGAACAGATCGCTGAGGCTCCACGCGCGCGCGGCCTGCTGCGCCGGGCGGTAGCGGAAAGCGGTGGACGGCACCGTGAGCACGCTCTTGGCCTGCCTGGTGACGACCGAAACCGTGGCGGTCATGCCGGGCCGCAGCAAAAGCTCGTTATTGTTGACTTCCAACCGTGCATTGTAGGTGACGACGCCGTCGGTGGTGACCGAGGCGTAGGAGATGTCGCGGATCTCGGCGTCGAACGGCCGCTCCGGAAAGGCATCGACGGTGAAGCGTGCATGCTGGCCTGGTTTGACCGCGCCGATATCGGCCTCGTCGACCGCCGCCATCAATTCCATGTTCCTCAAATCGGCGGCGATGATGAACAGAACCGGCGCCTGCAGCGAGGAGGCGACCGTCTGGCCGGGGTCGACGGAACGCGTCAAAACGATGCCGTCGATCGGCGCATAGATGGTGCTCTTGGCAAGGTCGGTCTGCTGCGCCTTGAGATCGGCCTGGGCGATGGCGAGATTGGCCTGCGCACTATCAAGCGCCGCCTTGGAGCGGTCGCGCGTGGCAGTCGCCGCCTCGAGCGACTGATCGGTCGCCATGCCACGCCTGGTCAGTTCGGCCGCGCGGGTGAGGGCGCTTTCGTTCTCCTTCAGGGTTACCGTGGCGTCCTCGACATTGGCGGCAGCGGCCTTGGCCGAGGCTTCGGCGCGTTCGATCTGGACCTCAAGTTTCACCGTGTCTAGCGTCGCCAGCACATCGCCCTTCTTGACCTGCTGGTTCTCTTCGGCCGACACCGAGCGGATGATGCCGGACAGTTCGCTTGAAATGTCGACCTGGGTAAGGGGCTGCAGCGTGCCGGTCGCCGATACCGCGACGGTGAGGTCGGCAATGGTGGCCGGCGTTGTGGTGTAGTCGATCTTGGCCGGGGAGCCGGCATACCATTGGTAGCCGGCGAGGCCGCCGGCAAGTGCGATCAGCGCCAGCAGCGCGTAAAGCCAGCCACGACGGCGCGTCTTGCGCACACCACTCTGGTCAAGCCCAAGCGCCGCCTCGATGGCGGAATCCGATTCCGTCTTTGGCAGATTGACAAGCTGGTCCACGCCGGACCCCTATGAAAGCGTAATGTCCCTAGTTGTGCACAGATCAGGCTTGGTGGTTCGAATATCAAATTAAATTTCGGCCATGTTCGGATTGAGGCGGAAGGTTTTTCAAGATGCAGACCCGCAATTACTTGCTCTACGATGTGTTTACGACGGAGCGGCTGGCCGGCAATCCGCTGGCTGTCGTGCTCGACAGCCAAGGGCTGGATACAGCCGCCATGCAGGCCATTGCGCGCGAGTTCAACCTGTCCGAATCGGTCTTCGTACTGCCGCCGGACAATCCAAAACATCGCAACCGCATCCGCATTTTCACGCCCGACTATGAGATGCCGTTCGCCGGACATCCGACAGTTGGCGCCGCGATCGCGCTGGCCGAACTGACAGGCGAGGGCGAAGCCGGCATCTTCGTGCTGGAGGAGAATATCGGCCCGGTGCGCTGCGCCGTCAGCCGGCACGATGGCGCCACCTTTGCCGAGTTCGACCTGGCGAAGCTGCCGGAGCCGCTGAAGCTCGATGCCGACCCGGAGGCGATCGGCGCCGCCCTCGGGCTGGCGCCGCACGAGATCGGCTTCGAGAATCACCTGGTGTCGTTCTGGTCGGCAGGCGTGCCTTACGTCACCATTCCGGTTGCCAATCTGGAGGCTGCCGGCCGGATCAAGCTCGACAACCAGGCCTGGTCCGAACTGGCGCCGCGCAAGAGCGAATGGGCTTTCGCCAGCCCGTATGTCTATTGCCGCCAGACGGTGAAGCATGACAGCGCCTTCCATGTCCGTATGATCGTGCCGGGCACGCCGTCCTATGAAGACCCGGCGACCGGGTCGGCGGCGGCGGCCTTTGCCGGCGCCATCATGCAGTTCGATGGCCCGACCGACGGCATTTCGCAGCTGTGGATCGAGCAGGGGCTGGAGATGGGCCGGCCATCGCGTATCCGGCTCGAACTCACTGTCGAGGGCGGAAAACTGGCCTCGGCGCGCATCGGCGGCCATGCGGTAAAGGTGGCGGAAGGCAAGCTGTTCGTTTGAGTGGCCCGTGGCTGAGATCGTCGCTGTCGGCGATCCTTCACGCCCCCCTCTGTCCTGCCGGACATCTCCCCCACGAGGGGGGAGATCGGATGTCGCATTGGCTTTCGCCAATCTCCAACGCCGAAAGACAGGCGAAACGGCAAGGCTGCCAATCTCCCCCCAAGTGGGGGAGATGCCCGGCAGGGCAGAGGGGGGCGCTGTCCCGCCGACGACTCTGGTTTTTGCTTCGCTGCAACACTCGAAACCGAAGCCCGGAGCGATTTGTCGGGAAATGATTCCGGCAGGGCTGGACAGGACCGGTATCGGCGGCTATATGCCCGCCAACGCCGGTTTTTGCCGGCCGAGTGGGTGCGTAGCTCAGTTGGTAGAGCAGCTGACTCTTAATCAGCGGGTCCACAGTTCAATCCTGTGCGCACCCACCAAATTTCTAGAAGAGTTGGTGGAAGACCTTGGAATGCCGGACGCGTTGACGCGCCTCGACATGCCTCAATCATGGGGCAGGTTTGCCTTAAACTCGGCGGCCGGTAAGCCGGTGCGCTATTTGGCGAAGGAGTGAAGGCCGCGCTGGATTAAGAAAAGCCCGGAAGCCGAAGCCGCCATCAATTAAAGCCAGTTTGAAACCACGGACTGGTGTCATACCCTAAGCGCGGATTATAATGATCCAGGAAGTTTTCGGCCCTATTTGACGGTCGCGCAACCACGGTGCCTGTCGATTTGCAATCCGGTTTCGCGGTCGGCTTGCTGCCAGCCTTCTTATGAGCTGTAGAACACGAGGTTGTAGCCTGAGCGGTGGCCACCTTTTTCTTCTCTTTCGCAACAGCTGCTCCGGTAGCGGCCAATACTATTGCTACGCCAAAGACAACGAGTTTCATTGAAAACGCCCTCACCCTGCACAATCCGTAATGATTGCGCCTGGTCACCGTTACGTCAATCACATTTTGTCGGCAACGGCGGCGAATAGTGCCAGTAAAAAGAGCCCACCACAGAAGCAGCGGGCCAACCCCCAGGTGGGGAATCTTTCAGCGGCCGTGCTGTTCGAGCCACCAGCCTGGAATGCCAGTGACCGGCCCGACGATGGTCAGTGAAGGTTCGGGCCGGCGCCCTCCCGTCAAATCGCTCTAGCTACTTCTCTGACACGCCAGCCTCGGCAAAACTCGCCATCCTCGCATGGCATTCCAGTGCCGAGCGGACGATGTTGACGGCGAGGCAGGCGCCGGAGCCTTCGCCGAGCCGCATGCCGAGGTCGAGCAGCGGCGGCAGGCCGAGCGCTTCGAGCAGGCGGCGGTGGCCGGATTCGGCTGAGACATGGGCGGCGATGGTGTGGGCAAGGCCGTTGGGGTGCAGCCGCGCCAGGGGTGCTGCGGCGGCCGTGCAGACGAAGCCGTCGAGCAGCACCGGGACGTTCTTGCGGCGGGCGGCGAGCGTGGCGCCGAAGATGGCGGCGAGTTCGCGGCCGCCAAGGGCGGCGGCGATCTTCAGCGGGTCGGACAGCGCGTCGGCATGGCGCTTGAGGCCGGATTCAATGGCGGTGACCTTGCGCTTCAGCCCGGCATCGTCGACGCCCGTGCCGCGCCCGGTCCATTTTTCAGCGCCGCCGCCGAACAGGGCGGTCGAGATGGCGGCCGCCGGCGTGGTGTTGCCGATGCCCATCTCGCCGAAACAGACGAGGTCGAGGTCGTTCGTCACCGCGTCGTAGCCTGCCGAGACGGCGGCGAGGAAGGTTTTTTCGTCCATTGCCGGCACGTCAGTGAAGTCGCCGGCCGGATGATCGAGATCGAGCGGGATGACGTCGAGTTCCGCGCCGGCGATGCGGGCCAGCTGGTTGATGGCGGCGCCGCCGCCGGCGAAATTCGCCACCATCTGCACCGTCACTTCCGACGGGAAGGCCGACACGCCTTGCGCCGTCACACCGTGGTTGCCGGCGAACACGAAGACTTTGACGCGGTCGAGTTTCGGCATGTCGCGACCCTGCCAGCGCGCCAGCCAGGCGGCGAGAGTTTCCAGCCGGCCCAGGCTGCCTTGCGGCTTGGTCAGCGTGTCTTGGCGGCGGGCGACGGCGTTGGCGGCGGTATCGCTGCCGGCAGGCAGATCGAGACAGGCGGCGCGCAGTTCGTCGAATGATTTGAATGGCATGGGGAAGGAATCTCCGGGGAAGAATCAGGACAGGGAAACGGAAGCGACGAGCAGGACAGTGATCTCGCCCAGCTGCTGCAGGGCGCCGATCGTGTCACCGGTGTGGCCGCCGATCTGGTTGAGGGACAGCGCGCGCAAGGCGCTGAACACGAGAGCGAGCAGGATCAGTGCGGCACAGGCGCCGCCGAGCCCCAGCGTCAGAAGGGGGATGGCGCCGAGCACGGCGCCGAGAACAGCTGTCTGGGCCGAGACGGTCCCGGCGCCGGCAGACAGGCCGTCACTGCGCGCCGCCGGCGCCAGATGCATGAACGCGCCGAGCAGGCCGCGCGATGCGGCGTGTGCGGCGATCAGCGCGAAGAGCACGCTTGTCGGATTGGCCAGTTGCGACAGCGCGCTCCAGCGGATGAGCATCGACAGGCCAAGAGCTGCTGCGCCATAGGCGCCGATGCGGCTGTCGCGCATGATCTCCAGTTTTTTATCGCGCGTCTTGCCGCCGCCAAAACCGTCGGCGACATCCGACAGCCCGTCCTCATGCAGGCAGCCCGTGGCGAGCAGGGTTGCTGCAAGCGCAAGGGCTGCTGCCGGGCCGGGGGCAAGGCCGAGCTGTACGCCCGCTGCGTAGACGACAGCACCAACCACAGCGATGGCGAGGCCGGCGACAGGCGCCGCCCAGATCGCATCGGCCAGGCTGCGGCCACGAAAGTCGAAGACCGGCAGCGGCAGCCGGGTGAAGAAGACGAGGCAAAGCGCGACGTCCTCGAGCGCTTGCCGGGGCGAGGGCACGGCGGTCATGCACTCCTCGCAATGGCATGAAAGAAGGTGCCGCTGACATGGCCGCGCCGGTAGCCGGAGGCGCCGAGTGGATTGCCCTGGCCATCGGCTAGGTCGGCCAGCGGCTCGTCATTGCCGGTCGCAATCATCTGCGCATAGTGGAATTCATGGCCACGGATCAGCGCGCCTTGCGGCCCCAGCGGACAGGCGACGCGCAGGCGTGCCTCGCGGTAGCCGAGGTTCATCTTGCGCTTGGCAAAGCTGGTGGAATGGCCGAGCAGGCCAAGCATGGCGTGCGTCTCGCCGGCCGCGTCCTCCAGCGCTTCGCCCAGCACCATGAAGCCGCCGCACTCGCCATGGATCGGCTTGGTCTCGGCAAACCTGGCCATGCCAGCTCGGAAATTGGTCGCCGCCGCGAGGCTGCCGGAGTGGAGCTCGGGATAGCCGCCGGGCAGCCAGCAGACATCGCAATTCTGCACCGGTGCTTCGTCGGCTAGCGGCGAGAACGGCACGATCTCGGCGCCGGCCTGACGCCAGTGGGCGGCGACGTGCGGATAGAGGAAGGTGAAGGCGGCGTCTTCGGCGAGCGCGATTCGTTGGCCGGGCGGCTGCAAGGCATGTTCGAAACTGCCTGATGCCGGCGAAAACGGCGCGGCCAGCGCCATGATGGCGTCAAGGTCGAGGGATTTCTCGACCATGTCGGCGAGGCGGTCGAGATGCGTCATCAGGTCGGCATATTCGCCGGCCTGGACGAGGCCGAGATGGCGCTCCGGCAAATTGAGCGTGGGATCGCGCAGGATGGCGCCGACGACCGGCAGGCCGAGCGTTTCGATCGCCTCGCTGCACAGCTTGCGGTGGCGCTCGCTGCCGAGACGGTTGAGCACGATTCCGGCCATGCGCACATCCGGGTCGTAGGTGGCAAAACCCTTCGCGACGGCGGCCGCCGTCGTCGACTGTCCCGAGACGTCGAGCACCAAAAGCACCGGCAGGTGGTAGAGCCGCGCCAGATCGGCGGCCGAGCCGGTGCGGCCTTGTCCGGCCGGGATGCCGTCGAACAGGCCCATGGCGCTTTCGAGGAAGATAAAATCGGCGTCCTCGGTGGCATTGCCGGCCAACGCGTTGAGCAGGTCAGGCGACATCGCCCAGCTGTCCAGGTTGACGCCGGACAGGCCAGTGGCGGCGGTATGAAAACCCGGATCGATATAGTCGGGGCCGGACTTGGCGCCGCGCACCTTGATGCCGCGCCGGGCGAGCGCGCGCAAAATGCCGATGGTGACGCTGGTCTTGCCGGAGCCGGAACGCGGCGCGCCGATGATGATGGCGCGGGTCATGCGTTACCCGCCAGTGCTGCGCGCATGGCGACGATGCCGCCGACGACAATGAGGGCCGGCGAGGCCAATTCCGCCGCGGCGGCCGCTTCGGAAATGGTGGCGAGTGTCGCGACGACGGTCCGCTCCTGCGGTGTCGTCGCCGAAACGATGACAGCCGCCGGCGTCGACGGCGCCAGCCCGCCTTCGAGCAGCGACGCGGCGATAACAGGCAGATTGGCCATGCCCATATAGATGACCACCGGCTGGCCGGTGCGGGCGATCGCGCCCCAGTCGAGATCGTCATCTGTGCCGGCGGCATGACCTGTCGCCAGGATGATCGCCTTGTTGATGCCGCGCATGGTTGCGGGAATGCCGGTGGCGGCCAGCGCGCTCAGCCCCGATGTCAGGCCGGGCAGGACGCGGAACGGGATTTTTTCGCGCGCCAGCGCCAGCGCCTCTTCGCCGCCACGGCCGAAAATATAGGGATCGCCACCCTTCAGCCTGATGACGCGGCGGCCATCGCGCGCCAGCCGCACCAGCAAAGCGGTGATGTCGTCCTGCTTCATCGACGGCTTGCCGCCGCGCTTTCCCGCAAAGAACAGCTGGGCATTGTCCGCAACGGCGACAACGTCAGAGGAGACCAGCGCGTCATAGACCACAGCGTCGGCCTCGGCCAATGCCGCCAGCACTTCCAGCGTCAGGCAGCCGGGATCGCCGGGGCCGGCGCCGGCCAGCCAGACATGGCCCGGCTCAAGCCGGCGCGGCTTGAAGTTCAGCCGGGCAAGGGCCTGTTCGAGCGTGGTGTTTTCGCTTTTACCGCTCACAATCCGTCCGTCCCCGGAAACGCCGCTGATAGTGGGCGTCGTACAATGAACTCTCGCCAAAACCTTCCGCTGCCAGCGAGCGGCCGACGAAGATGATCGCCGTGCGCTCCATCGGGTCGGCGGCGAGCAGTGCCTCGATCGTGGCGAGCGTGCCGGTCAGCACGCGCTCGTCCGGCCATGAAGCGCGAAAGACGATCGCCACCGGGCAATCGCCGCCATAATGCGGCGACAATTCGGCGACGACTCGGTCGATGGCGTGGATGGCGAGATGAATGGCCATCGTCGCGCCGGTGCGGCCGAAGCCGGCCAGCGTTTCGCCCGGCGGCATTTTCGAGGCGCGGCCGGAGACGCGGGTCAGCACCAGGCTTTGCGCCACCTCGGGAATGGTCAGTTCGCGGCGAAGGGCTGCGGCTGCGGCGGCGAAAGAGGGAACGCCCGGTGTCAGCGTGTAGGGGATGCCGTGCTTTTCCAGCCGGCGGATCTGCTCGGCAACCGCACTCCACACCGAGAGATCGCCGGAATGCAGTCGGGCGATGTCATGGCCGGCCTGATGGGCTTCCAGATACGCGGCCTCGATCTCGTCGAGCGACATGGGCGCGGTGTCGATCAGTTTTGTGCCAGGCGCGCAGTGCTGCAGCAATTCCGGCGCGACGATCGAGCCGGCATGCAGACAGACCGGGCAGCTTGCCAGCAGCTTGGCGCCGCGCAGTGTGATGAGGTCGGCGGCACCGGGACCGGCGCCGATGAAATGCACGGTCATGGCGCGTCTCCGCTGATGGCGATGGCGCAGGTGACCGGGCCGAGCACGGTGCGTGGACCAAGCAGCTTCGCACCGGGGCCGGCAACGGCAAGGGCGGAGGCTTCTGAGACGGAGGGTGTGCCGGCGAGATCCTGCGAGAGATCGGATTTGCTGAGTGCCTCCGACGAGACGGCCTGAAGTGCTGCGTCATCAACGATGATGACGGGAAGGTTGAGCGTGCGGCCAGCGGCAGAGATCGCTTCTTCGTCTTTCTTGAGCGAGGCAGTCGCCAGTGCCGACAGCGCCGTCGTCGCCAGCCCGTGCGCTTCGAGCGCCGTTTCTATCGCCGCGAGCACGTCTTCGACGCTCACGCCCTTCCGGCTGCCGATGCCCGCCACCATCATGGCTTCACCCAGCTCCACTGGGTGACCGGCATGGCCGGGCGCCAGGCCTGCATCGAACCGACAGGAGAAGCGCGGGAAATGGTGATGCGGGTAAGGTCGCCGCCGCGCTTGATGTGCTCCGCGAGAAGCAGCGCCTCCATCTCCAGCGTCACCGCATTGGCAACGAGACGGCCACGGGATGGCAGCGCCTTGATGGCGGCGTTCAGTACGCCGGCGTCGCTGCCACCTCCGCCGATGAAGATCGCATCCGGCGTGTCCAGCCCGGCCAGTGCCTTGGGCGCCGACCCTTCCACCACGACAAGACCGGGCACGCCGCAATGCGCGGCGTTGCGGACGATGCGGGCGGCGCGGTCGCTGTTGGCCTCGATGGCGATGGCGCGCGTCGAGGGGTGAGCGAGCATCCATTCGATGCCGATGGAGCCGGAACCGGCGCCGATGTCCCACAGCAATTCGCCACGCCTCGGCGCCAGCGCCGCAAGCGTGATGGCGCGGATGTCGTGCTTGGTGATCTGGCCGTCGTGCTCGAACAGATGGTCGGCGCGGCCAACGGTCAGCGGCAGGATGCGGGCCTCTTGTGTCGATTCAAGCTCAAGCGCCAGCACGTTGAGCGGATTGATGTCTCTGAGATCGAAAGCGTCGGCACGTGCCGAGCGAAGCTTCTCGTTCGGTCCGCCCAGCGCTTCCAGAACGGTCAGCCGCGAACCGCCGAAGTCGAGCTCTACGAGCAGGCGCGCTATTGTCGCTGGTGCGTCGCCGTCCGATGTCAGCGCCAGGATGCGCGCCCTGGGATGCAGCAGCGGCCGGATCAGATCGAGTGGGCGGCCATGCAGCGAGATCGTCTCGATGTCCTGCAACGCCCAGCCGAGCCGGGCGGCAGCCAGCGAAATCGCCGATGGCGCGGGGATGACATGCATTTGCCCAGGCTTCACCTTGCGGGCAAGCGTAGCGCCGACACCATGGAAGAACGGATCGCCGGAGGCGAGCACGCAGACCTGCCGGCCGGCCAGCGC
Source organism: Mesorhizobium sp. C372A (assembly GCF_030323245.1). Taxonomy (NCBI): domain Bacteria; kingdom Pseudomonadati; phylum Pseudomonadota; class Alphaproteobacteria; order Hyphomicrobiales; family Phyllobacteriaceae; genus Mesorhizobium; species Mesorhizobium sp. C372A. The sequence continues at coordinate 3,798,733 of NZ_CP100475.1, forward strand.
CAGCACGTCTGCCATGCCGGCATCGAAAGGAACCGGCCAGGCGCGCGCCTCGCCCTTGGCCAGGGAGGCCACCAGCGCCAGATGCCGCTTGCCGCCGAAGACGAATTCGGCCTCGGCGATCAACCGCTTGGCCTTGTCGCCGAGACCCGCTAAACCGTCCTCGCCGATGCCGATGATTGTAAGCCATTTTGGCGTGGGCTGTTTTTTTGACATGTCGCGCCGCCCCTCATCCGCCTGAGGCGTTCGTCGTTCGAAAAGTCAAGCAATTGACTTTTCGTCTGCCAGCCAGACCACTCCTCACCTCCCCGTGTAGTGACGGGGAGAAGGGAGACGCTCCGGCGCTGACGCCTCCCTCTCCCCGTTCTTCACGGGGAGAGGGTAGGGGTGAGGGGCAGCGCCGACGCTGTTCAACATGGTGCTCATGAAGAAGATTCTGATCCTTGGCGGCACGACAGAAGCGCGCCAATTGGCCGAAAAACTGGTGGAAGATTTCCGTGTCACCCTGTCGCTGGCCGGCCGCACCGAAAGCCCGGTCGCGCAAGGCGTGCCGGTGCGCAGCGGCGGATTTGGCGGCGCCGACGGGCTGGCCGCCTATCTCAGGGAGGCGGGCATCGACCTGCTGATCGACGCCACACATCCCTATGCGGCGCAGATATCCGCCAATGCGGCGCAAGCCTCGCGCCTGACCGGTGTGCCGATCCTGGCGCTGCGCCGTCCCGGCTGGAAGCCTGTCGACGGCGACCGCTGGACGCAGGTCGATAGGACAGGCGATGCGGTGCACGCGCTTGGATCGACGCCGCGCCGCGCCTTCCTGGCGCTCGGCCGGCAAGAGGTCGCGGCTTTCGAGGCGGCGCCGCAGCATCACTACCTCATCCGCAGCGTCGATCCGGTCGAGCCGAAACTGGCGGTGCCGGATGCGACCTACCTTCTGGCGCGCGGGCCGTTTCGCGAGGCGGATGAACGCGCACTGCTCGAGGAGCACCGCATCGATGGTGTCGTGTCCAAGAACAGCGGCGGTGAGGCGACCTACGGCAAGATCGCGGCGGCGCGGGCGCTCGGTATCGAGGTGGTGATGGTGCGCAGGCCCATCCTGCCGGAGGTGCCGTCGGCCGAAACTGTCGAAGCATTGGCCGCGATGATCAATCATGGTCTCGACCCCGTCGCGGAGCGCGGCGTGTAGACCAGCGCCGGTTTGTCGCCGCGCTTGATGATCCGTGTTTCCGGCGAACCGATGATGATGCAGGTCGCCATGTCGGCTTTTTGCGCGTCGACATCGGCCAGCAAAAAGACCTCGATGCGCTCGTCCGGGCGGCCGGCGGCGCGGCCGAAGATGACCGGCGTGGTGCCGGGCAGGATGGCGCGCAGGCATTCGAAGGCGCGGCCGAGCTGCCAAGGGCGCGCCTTGCTGATCGGGTTATAGAGCGCGATGACGAAGCCGGCGCCGGCCGCCGCCAAAAGGCGCAGCTCGATCAGATCCCACGGTTTGAGATTGTCGGACAGCGAGATGGCGCAGAAATCATGGCCGAGTGGCGCGCCGATGCGGGCGGCAACCGCCAGCATGGCGGTGACGCCGGGCACGACAGTGACATCGACGGTTCGCCATTCGGCCGGGCCGGCCTCGATCGCCTCACAGACCGCGGCGGCCATGGCAAAGACGCCGGGATCGCCGCCGGAAACGACGGCGACGTCATGGCCCTCGGCAGCCCTGACCAGCGCGTCCTTGGAGCGGGCGAGTTCCTCGCGATTATCCGAGGCGACGCGGGTCTGGTCCGGGCGCAGCTCCAGCCGGTCGAGATAAGGCTTGTAGCCATAGAAGAACTTTGCCTCGGCGACGGCGCGGCTGGCTTGCGGCGTCACTTGATCGGCATTGCCGGGCCCAAGGCCGATGACGGTGAGGCGGCCGCTCATGGCTTGGCTCCCATGACGCCAGGCCGGCCGGACCAGCCGGCAACCAGCACGATGGCGAAATAGGGGGCCTTGTCGTCCGGCTTGTCGGCAAGCTTCATCGAGATGCTGCCGGCCATGGTGCCGCGCTCGACATAAACGGCGCGGGCGAGCTTGCCGGTGGCGTCCAGTGCCCGCCTGATCTTGGAAAGATTGCGGCCGACCTTCATGATGACGGCGGCATCCGTGTCGGCGAGACGGCGTGTCAGCTCGAACTCGCTCATCGTGCCGGGCAAAACCGTCAGCACATCGTCGCCCTGGACGATAGGCACGCCGGTCTGCGACCAGCAGCCGGACATGGCGGTGACGCCGGGGATGACCTCGGTCGGGAAGCGATGGGCGAGGCGGACATGCAGGTGCATGTAGGAGCCGTAGAACAGCGGGTCGCCTTCGGAGAGCACGGCGACCATGCGGCCGGCTTCGAGGTGTTCGGCGACCTTCTCGGCCGACTCCTCGTAGAAATCGGTGATCTGCGAACGGTAGTCGTCGTGATCCTTGTCGATCTCGGTGGTGACGGGGTAGAGCAGCGGCAGTTCCAGCATATCCGGCCGGAAACGCGCCTCGACGATGGCGCGCGCATTGCTGTTGTTGCCGCGCTTGGCGAAGTAGGCGACGACATCGGCCTCGGCCAGAACGCGCGCGGCCTTCAGCGTCAGCAGCTCGGGGTCGCCAGGCCCCGTGCCGACGCCGACAAGACGGCCTTTTGCCAGATCTTCTTTGACGGCTGCGTTCACAGGCCGGGCCTCGCCAGCGAATTGAGCGCGGCTGCGGTCATGGCGCTGCCGCCAAGCCTGCCGCGCACGATGGCGTAGGGCACTCCATAGGAGTTTTCGGCCAGCGCATCCTTGGATTCGGCGGCACCGACGAAGCCGACCGGCATGCCGATGATCGCGGCCGGCTTGGGCGCGCCATCGCGCAGCTTTTCCAGGAGATAGAAGAGCGCTGTCGGCGCATTGCCGATGGCCACGACCGAACCGGCCATGCATTCGCCCCAGAGGTCGATCGCGGCGGCCGAGCGGGTGTTGCCGATCTGCTTGGCGATGTCGTGCGTGCGCGGGTCGCGCAAGGTGCAGATCACCTCATTGCCGGCCGGCAGCCTGGCGCGGGTGACGCCATGCGAGACCATTTCGGCATCGCAGAAGATCGGCGCGCCGGCCGCCAAGGCGCTGCGGGCGGCGGCGACGAAATCGCTGGAGAAAACAAAATGACTTGATGCTTCGACCTGGCCGCAGGCATGGATCATGCGGATGGCAACGTCGGCCTCGGCCTCGGAAAAGCGGGACAAATCGGCCTCGGCGCGGATGATGGCAAAAGAGCGCTCATAGATGGCGTTGCCGTCATGGATGTAGTCGTAGGCGGCCATGCTTATTCCTGTCGGTAGCTTTCGGCGATTGCCGCCGGCCCGAGCCTTGTCAGGCAAGCGGCGGCGGTTTCGCCCTGAAATCGTGCGCTGCGGACCATCGCCGCGACGCGACTGACGCCGCGTGCGGCGTCATAGCCCGGCCTGTAGCCCGCAGGAAGGGCCTTTGCCGTCGCGTTCACGACAAGTCCGGCTCCGTTTTCGCCGCCGACCAATGTTAGCGCGGCTGGGCCGGGGTGAGCGCAGCCCTTGGGGCAACCGGAAATGTGCAAGGTGAAGTCGAGAATGTCGGCGTTTTGCGCGGCGATTGTTTCGGCGATGGCGCGGGTGGCGATGTAGCCGGAGGTGCAGGCCGGGGTGCCGGGGCACGCGGCGATACGGGTGCGCGGATCGGTGGGGGCGATGACGAAGCCGAGGATGGTGGCGGTAGTTTGGAGGGGGTCGTTGGCGGTCGGCGGCTGGGCGAGGAAGAGGAGAGCGCGGCCTGGGGCGAGGCGGATTTCGGTGGTGCCGAGGTTCGACGCCTGGCTGGCAAGGTCGATAAGGTTTTGCGCTGGCATGCTGCCGAAGGGCAGGCCGATGCCGAGGGCGTGGCCGCTCGATAAGGAGAAAAGACCGATAGGTCGACGATCCTTCGCGCCCCCCTCTGTCCTGCCGGACATCTCCCCCTCAAGGGGGGAGATTGGCAGTTTGGGCGCTGGCGCTCCACTTGGAACGTTGGCGACTGGCGAAAGCCGAGATGAGAGTTCAATCTCCCCCCTTGAGGGGGAGATGGCCGGCAGGCCAGAGGGGGGCGCGACGGAATGCCAGCCTGCGAGCGATGTCAGCTGCCTTTCCGTCAAATCCCTCGCATGGGCCTCGCGCCCTTTCTCAGCAACCATCCTGAGCACCGCAACAGCAATGTCGCGCGCTGCATCGTCCTCGACCGTCGCGAGCGGCCTCGCACTTTGACCGTCACCTCCAACAGATACAGCCCACAAGACGCCATCCCCGGCCCGCATCGCCTTTAGCCGCACATCAGCCGTCACCGCATCCATCGTCAGTTGCCCGCCGCCGTCGACAACCACCGAAACCTTCGGCCCCAACCGCTGCGTTAGCCCAGCCTCCTCGACCGCCGCCCTGATCCGCTCAGCCAGAGTCCGCGGATCGGCAAGCTCCTGCGGATCGATGCCGGCCAGCGGCCCGGTTTCGACCGGCACGCCGGTGCGCACGACGATACCCAGCGCATCCACCCCAGCCGCGAGAAGTGCCGCACTTTCCGCCGTCAGCCCGCGTATCTGCAAACTGCCACGCGCGGTCACTTCCATGATGCCGTTGCCGTGGCGCAAGGCGGATTCGCAGAGTCCGATCAACAGCTTCGGCGACAATCCTCCAGCAACCGGGTTCAACCTCACCAGCAGGCCGTCGCCGGTCTGCATCGGCGCCGACAGGGCCGGGCAGGCGCCACGGCGTGAGAAGGCGTTCATGCGGCGACACCGAGCGCCTCGGCCTCGACGATCAGGGCCTCGAGATCGTCGTCGACGGAATTGCGCAAGGGATGCCAGAGGCCGCGCCGACGTGCCGACTGGAAGCGCTCCGCGATAACTTTGGCGGCGGCCGGGTTTTCGCGCAGGATGAAGGCGCGAACCAGGGGATCGCCGACATAGGCATCATGAACGGCCTCGATCAGCGCGCCCGATATGGCATGCGTGGTTTCGGCGAAGCCGATGAGACGGTCGACCGTTTCTGCGAATTCGGAGGCGCCGCGGGGGCCGTGACGCATCTGGCCGGTTATGAAGCGGGCATTGACCGCACGTGCCCGCACCACTCGCGACACAGCCTCGCCGACCGAGCGCGGCTTCGGTTTTTGCGGGTCCGTGGTGTCGAGCACGATGACATCGGCATTCCTGCCCAGCGCCGCCAGCGCCGCCGAAAAGCCGCCGATGAAGGCAACGTCGGCGGAGCCCTCGAGAATGTCGCGGCCTGGGTCGTCGCCGGTATGGACCAGCAGATCTGCTTCGGCGATGCGGGTCTCGAAGGCGCCGGGGGAGGCGACGCCTTCGCCCCCAGCGCCGCCGTAGGCATGCGATGTGGCGTCGAGATAGGCGCGGCCGATCTCTTCGCGCGCGGCCCAGTCGCCGCTCGACAAAAGGTCCTCGACGCCGGCGCCATAAGTGCCGGGTGAGGTGCCGAAGATGCGCGGGCTGATCTTGCCGCCGGCGCGGGTTTTGGCGGCGAGCGGGTTTTCCGAATCCTCTTCGTCGCGGGCGGCAACGGCGTTGGCTGCGGCGTCGATCAGCGCGATCTGGGTCGGGAACATGTCGCGGAACAGGCCGGATATGCGCCAGGTCACATCGATGCGCGGACGGCCGAGGATGGCCGGCGGCAGCACCTCGATGCCGGTGATGCGGCCGGTGGCAGCATCCCATTGCGGCCGGCATCCCATCAGCACCAGGCCTTGCGCGATCTCCTCGCCGCCGGTGCGCAGCGAGGCCGAGCCCCAGAGGTCGATGACCAGCGAGCGCGGCCAGTCGCCATGCGACTGCATATAGCCGCGCACGACCTCTTCCGCAGCCGCTCGGCCCAGATCATAGGCGGTCGGCGTCGGCATGGTGCGCGGGTCCGACGTGAACAAATTGCGCCCGGTCGGCAAGACATCAGAGCGGCCGCGGGCGGGCGCGCCGGCCGGGCCGGCCTTGACGTGACGGCCGTCGAGCGCCGCCAGCAGCGCGGCTTTCTCGGCGTCTGCACTTTGCCGGCGCGTGGCATCGGGCTCATCGTCGGGTGCGCGGCCATAGATGTGCAGCCCGTCCTTGATGGCGAAGTCCTTGAGGTCGCAGAGCCAGGCGTCGATGCGGCGCAGCGCCTCGTCGGGCGCATCTGTCCTGGCGACGCCGGCTTCGGAGGCGAGGCCGGTCTTTCGCGCGGTGTCGACGATCAGTTTTGCGAGGCGGTCGCGGCGGCGGCGGTCGAGGCCGTCGGCCTGGGCGTATTCGTCGACCAGCCGTTCGAGTCTGTGCTGCTCCTCGTCAAGGCCAGCGCCGGTCAGCGGCGGCGGCAGATGGCCAAGCGTGACAGCGGCAATGCGCCGCTTTGCTTGCGCCGCTTCGCCCGGATTGGAGACGATGAAGGGGTAGATGACCGGTAGCGGGCCGGTGACGATCTCGGGGAAGCAATTTTGCGAAAGCGCGACGGTCTTGCCGGGCAGCCATTCCAGGGTGCCGTGGGCGCCGACATGGATGAGGGCGTGGACGTTCAGTGATTTGCGTAGCCAAAGGCCGAAGGCGAGCAGCTCGTGGCGCGGGGGGAGCGTCGGGTCGTGGTAGTCGGCGCGACGGTCGGCCGAGCGGCCACGGTCGGGGGCCAGCGCCACGGTGACGTTGCCGAAGGTGGCGGCGCGGAAGGGGAAGCCGATCTTACCCTCCCCCTTGTGGGGAGGGTGGCCCGCAGGGCCGGGTGGGGGTGATGCACCGCTACCCCCACCCCGTTTCGCGCCATCCGCTTCGCGAATGTCGCGAACCGACCCTCCCCACAAGGGGGAGGGTGAAGGAGCGCCCCATGCCGCCTCTACCGCAGCCAGTGCTTCTTTGGGCAGGCCCTTTGACAAGTCCCGATATTCGCCCAACACCAGCCCGTCACCGCTCCGCTCCAACGCATCCAGCAGCGCACGTGGCGATTGCGGAATCCCTTCAACGCCATAGCCCTGCTCCTTCAGGTCATGCAGCATGGCCAGCACGCTGGAGGGCACATCCAAGCCCACGGCATAGCCGGTGCGGCCTGGCGCACTCGGATAATCGGGGATCAGGATCGCCAGCTTGCGCTTGGCGCGAGCCGTCTCCTGCAGGCGAATGAAGGCCGCCACGCGCTCCGCCACCTGCGCCATGCGATCCGGTTCCGGCCGGTTGGCGAAGGCGCGGTGGCCGAGGGCCGGATCGGTCTCGCTTTCGCCCTTGAAGGAAATCGCGCCGGCGAGGATGCGGCCGTCGAGTTCGGGCAGCACGACATGCATGGCGAGGTCGGCGGGCGCCAGGCCGCGCTGGTTGTTGTTCCAGACGTCGCGGCGGGTGGTGGCGACGATGACCTGGAAGACCGGCACGCCGGCGCGGTCGAACAAGGTTTCGACGCCGGGTTCGGCGCCGGATGCGAAAGCGGTCGCGGTGATGAGGGCGGCGGGGTTTAGGGAGGCGAGTGCTGTTTCGACGAAGTCTAGGGAGGCTGGGTCTTTCAGGCTTGAGACGAAGATGGGGGCCGGGCGCATGCCGCGTTGGCGGAGTGCTTCAAAAAGGGCGTCGATGGGCGCGACATCGGCGGCCAGCAGCATCGAGCGGTAGAACAGGATGGGGATGACTGGAGCGTTGATGTGGTCGGCGTCGCGTTCCCGCCCACCCCCCTCTGTCCTGCCGGACATCTCCCCCGCAAGGGGGGAGATTGAGCTGTCATCGACGCTTTCGCCAATCGTCGATGTTGAAGAGGGCTCGGTTTCTGACAAAGCTGAAAACGAGCCGGCCGTGGTGAAGGCTGATCTCCCCCCTTGCGGGGGAGATGTCCGGCAGGACAGAGGGGGGTGTGAAGGAACGCCGACATCGGCAAAATCCAACTTGCCCACCACGCCGCGACCTGGCTCGTAGTAGCCCGCTTTCGGCACACTGATCGGCTCAGCCGCGGTTACATCTGACCCAGCCAGTCGCGCCAGCCGCTGCATCAGCGCCGTCATATTCTCTGGCCCGCCCTCGCGGAAATAGCCGAGCAGGCCATCCAATTCCGCGCGCGGCAGCGTCGAGGCTTCGATCAGCCTGAGATCCTCGTCGTGGCTTTCACCCGGCAGCAGCGCCAGCTTGATGCCGTGCGCGCGGGCGGTTGCGGCGAACTGGTCGCAGCCGTAGCGCCACCAGTCGTAGCCGCCGAGGATGCGCACCAAAATCACCTTGGCGTGGCGGGCAACGCTATCGACCCAGAGGTCGACGGACATCGGGTGCCGCAGGTCGCGCAGTGCCGCCAGCCGCATCGAGGGCAGGCGGGCGGAATCGGCCTTCCAGGCGGCCGCCAGGCCGGCGAGATCGCTGTCGGTGAAGGACAGCGCCACGATATCCGCCGGCGTCTGCCGCAGATCGACCGGCTCGGCGAGATCGTCGAGCGAGGCGGAGGTCGTGGTGAGTATATGCATTGCGGTCTAGCGCTGTTCACCGTTTCACGGAAACGGTGAACCCGCTCTATCTCCTTGTTTTTACACAATTCCGGACGGAAAACCGTGAAACACTTTTCCTGGAATTGCTACGCCGGTTTGCGTCAGCCGGCGAGTATACGCTCGATCGCCGGGCGGTTCAGCCCCTTGAGGCCAATGACGACGAGGCGCGAGCGGCGGTCGTCCTCGGCCGTCCAGGCGCGGTCATAGTAATGATTGACGCGCGGGCCGACGGCCTGCAGCAAAAGCCGCATCGGCTTGCCGCCGACCTCGACGAAGCCCTTCACGCGCAAGACATTTTCCTGTTCGGCGGCGATGGCGACGCGCTTGGCCAGTTCGTCCGGATTGGCGATCGAGGGGATGTCGACGATGAAGGTGTCGAAGTCGTCATGCTCGTGATCGAAGGCGCCGTCATGGTGCGACTTGCGGTTCTCGATGTCGTCCTCGACGGCGAGGCCGAGGCCAAGCAGCACGGACGGATCGACCTTGCCATGCGAGGTCGGCACGATCTTCACGGCGCGGGCGGAATGCTCGCCGATGATGGCGTTGGCGCGGGCCGAACCGGCTGAATCCATCAAATCGCTCTTCGACAGGATGATCAGGTCGGCGCAGGCGATCTGGTCCTCGAACACTTCCTCGACCGGATCGTCGTGGTCGAGCGTCTCGTCCTTGGCGCGCTGCGCCTGCAAGGCGTCCATGTCGTTGGCGACGCGGCCTTCGGCCAGCGCCGGGCCGTCGACCACGGCGATGACGCCGTCGACCGTCACGCGGCTTTTCACGCTCGGCCACTGGAAAGCCTGGACCAGCGGCTTGGGCAGCGCCAGGCCGGAGGTCTCGATCAGGATATGATCGACCTTGGGGGTCAGCGCCAGGATCTTGTCGAGGGCGGGCACGAAATCGTCGGCGACGGTGCAGCAGATGCAGCCATTGGCCAGTTCGACGATGTTTTCCTCGGGGCAGGTGTCGATGCCGCAGCCTTTCAGGATCTCGCCGTCGATGCCGATATCGCCGAACTCGTTGACGATGATGGCGATGCGCTTGCCGCCGGCGTTTTCCAGGAGATGGCGGACCAGCGTCGTCTTGCCGGCACCGAGGAAGCCGGTGACGACGGTGCAAGGCACACGGGAAACGGAAGCGCTCATGATCAGTCCTTCAGCATGTCGAGGGGCGGGATGCGGGCAACGAGGCCGCGCTTGAGGGAATCGGGCCGGCCGCGCCAGGGGATGAGGCCGTCGGTCGAGGTGGCGAAGAGTTTTGCGCCGGTGACGAGGTCGGCGCCGCTGGTCGCGGTCAGGTCGCCGAAGACATAGCTCCAGCAGCCGTCGCGCAGGATCGCGGCGCTGAGGCGGCGCTTGCAATTGCCGAGGCATTCGACCGTGCGGACGCGGATGTTGTCATTCGCAGCGGCGCGGCGCGTGTCGTCGGCCAGAAGTTCGCCGGCGCGGGGATGGGCGTCGGAGCCGGTCTCGTCGCGGCAGGAGGCGCAGACGATGACGGTCACGCCGGCCAAGGCGTCGCTATCGGCGGACGAAACATCCGCTGTGCCAGCCGAAAAACTGCTGTTCTGGTCCAAAAACCGGGCTCCTTGCCCGGAAACCCGCCGGGCGATCGGATTCTATAGTCGCAGACGGCAGGTCTCCTGGCTCGCGAGTCGTCGCCTTGGTTAGCCGCCTTCCCGGTGTTACCCAGTGGCTTTCGGCCTTGGCTCTTCGCTTACAGTTGCGGGGACAGCCGCGGATTTGGGATTTTTTCGTCCCGCACCGCATTCCCTCTTGGCCCTTGCCGTTGCGGGCAGGGGACCGTCTGGAGCGGATTTAGGCTTTTGCGGGCGGCGGTGTCAACGCACGGCTACGACATGGCGATGTCGGCAGGGGCTGTCATGTCCCGGCTTCCGGCAGTGCCAGGATGACCTGTCGGATAGCTTGATAGCCATCGCTATAGTCCCAGTCATGACCGACAGCCAGATTCTGTCCCTCATGCCAAACCGCGTTGTCCAGAAGGACTTCGGCACTAATCAGCGTGCCCTTCAAGCCTGCCAGAAAGGTCCGGACAAAATGGCTTCCGGGGGGTACCGAAGCTGTGAACAGCTTTTCCAGCTTGGCATAGAATGCTGGATAGCCTGGTGTCAGCGAGCATAGCTCGGTTGTGGCCTGGGAAATGACCGGGCCGCTATAGATTTTCCAGCGGGCATCTTTTCGCCAGATCTTCCAACTGGCGCTGCTTCGCTGCCAAAGCTCTATTTCGGCCTGCATGTTCTCGCAGACGTGATCGGCCAGTCCCTCAATGGCCACATGGAAAACACCACGGAGAAACTTTTCAAACGCCTGGTTCAGTTCCTGTTCGCGCGTGTCGCCGAAGCCAGCAAAGGATTCAATGACCGGCTGAACATCAAGCAGCGGAGAAAAAATGTAGATTTCCAGGACCAGCCGGTCAGAACTCGTCTCGAACACCTCAGCCTCAAACCGAAGCTGCTTCGATTGGAGCATGACGTCCCTATCTCTGCGGACTGCATCTATTCCATGCGCAATGAGGGCGCCATGGATCATGTCGAGCACTTTGTCCGATGCCATTGCACAACCTACGAGGCTTATTGAGGCGTCTATGACAGACGCTGCAAGGGTTGGCCATCTCTCTCGCTAGCCAATGCCGGCCCCAGATTGCCGGCCGGCGTCACTTCGATGCGCTCAAGGCCAAGCCAGCCCTGCATCTCCTTTAGTTCCTCGAAAAGCTGTGCGGTGGTCTCAGGCGGTGCGCCTGCTTCGGCATAGGCGGCGTGGACGCGTAAGACACTCGCAGGCCGGTCGGCCTTGAGATCGACGCGGGCGACGATCCGGTCGCCGAGCAGGAAGGGCAGCACGTAGTAGCCATATTGGCGCTTTTCGGCCGGGGTGTAGATCTCGATGCGGTAGTGGAAATCGAAGAGACGCTCGGTGCGCGCGCGCTCGAAGACCACCGGATCGAAGGGGGCCAGTAGCGCGCGGGCCTCGATCTTTCGCGGCAGGCGGGCGTCCTTATAGAGGTAAGCCGGCTTGTCCCAGCCTTCGACGCGTACCGGCAGCAGTTCCCCCAGTTCGACCAGTTCCTCCAACCGGCCCTTCATGTCGGCTGGCGACAAGCGGAAATAATCGCGCAGGTCACCCGACGTCGCGATGCCGTGGGCGCGGGCGGAAATGCGCAGCAATTCGCGGTGCGCGTCCTCGGCCGCCGGCACCGGCAGATCAAGGATCGCCTGCGGCAGCACGCGCTCGGGCAGGTCGTAGAAACGCTCGAAGCCGCGGCGGTGCGCCGTGGTGATGCGTCCGGCCCAGAACAGCCATTCGAAGGCGTGCTTGGCGTGGCTCCAGCCCCACCAGCCGCCCGAACCTTTCTGGCCCTCCAGTGCCGAAGCGGCAATCGGGCCGCGCTCGGCGACCGCGCGGTAGATCTCTTCGATATAGGCGGCGTGCTCGCGGCCCCATTTGGCGAGGCCCAGATACATTTCGTCGCCGCTTTCAGCGCGCTGCATGCGCCAGCGCATCAGTGGGTAGGTCTCGACCGGCAGGAACGAGGCCTCATGCGCCCAGTATTCGAACACCGTGCGCTTGCGGGTGATTGCGGCATTGTCGAGCAGGGTGAGCGGGTAGGGGCCAAGGCGCGAATAGAGCGGCATATAGTGGGCGCGCACCACGGCGCTGACGGAATCGATCTGCAGCAGGCCGGTGCGCGACAGCACGCGGGCGAGGTGGCGGCGATCGGGCGTGCCGACCGGGCGGGGATCGAGAAATCCTTGCGCGGCGAGCGCGATGCGCCTGGCCGCGGGGAGTGAGATTTTGTCCTTCGTCAAAGTGTCTTGCCTCGAACCATTTTCCCGACTTTAGCCGGCGATTCCGGTCATGCTAGCAGGCAAATGGCGGGAAATGTGTCAGGAGACAAAAGTGGAGTGAAAGATGAAGGAAATCAAACAGGAGGAGATCGGACCAGTTTTTCCCGGCCTGCCGTCCAGCACTGTCTTTTGAACAAGGTTTGACTTGCTTCGCTGAAAGCCCTGCGCTAACCCTCGCCGCGTTGCAGCAAAGGCACCTAAAACGGTTCAGCGGTTAAACTGTCGCGCTTCCGCATTAGGGTTGGTTGCTGTAATCAAAGTGGATTGGCCGCCAACGGAAAGCCGAGCATGAACGTACTCCTCAGTTCATACCTGCCCATCGTCCTCTTCATCGCCGTGGCCGCAGTTGTAGGCCTGGCGCTTATCATCGCGCCGTTCCTGGTGGCTTATCGCAATCCCGATCCGGAGAAGCTTTCCGCCTACGAGTGCGGGTTCAACTCGTTCGACGATGCCCGGATGAAATTCGACATCCGCTTCTACCTGGTGTCGATCCTGTTCATCATCTTCGATCTGGAAGTGGCCTTCCTGTTTCCGTGGGCGGTGTCGTTCTCGAAGATCGGCATGCTCGGTTTCTGGTCGATGATGGTGTTTTTGGCGGTGCTGACCATCGGCTTTGCCTATGAATGGAAAAAAGGAGCGCTGGAATGGGATTGAACGACAGTTCCGGAACGCTCGTCGCGCCGAAGCCCAAAGGCCTGATCGACCCCAATACCGGACGTCCGGTCGGTTCCGACGATCCGTTCTTCCTCGAGATCAACAATGAACTGGCCGACAAGGGTTTTCTGGTCACCTCGACCGAGGCGCTGATCACCTGGGCACGCAGCGGCTCGCTGATGTTCATGACCTTCGGTCTCGCCTGCTGTGCCGTCGAGATGATCCACACCTCGATGCCGCGCTATGATTCTGAAAGGTTTGGCGTGGCTCCTCGCGCGTCGCCGCGCCAGTCCGACATCATGATCGTGGCGGGAACGCTGACCAACAAGATGGCCCCGGCTTTGCGCAAGGTCTACGACCAGATGCCGGAGCCGCGCTACGTCATCTCGATGGGCTCCTGCGCCAATGGCGGCGGCTATTATCACTATTCCTATTCGGTGGTGCGCGGCTGCGACCGCATCGTGCCGGTCGACATCTATGTGCCCGGCTGCCCGCCAAGCGCCGAAGCGCTGCTCTACGGCATTCTTCTCCTGCAGAAGAAGATCCGCCGCACCGGCACGATCGAACGGTAGACCCATGGCCGCATCCCTGAGCGAACTGTCGACCTATCTCGGCGAAAAGCTGCCGGGCCGCGTCACCGATGCAGTGCTTGCCTATGGCGAACTGACGATCTCGGTTGCTACAGACAATCTGATCGAGGTGACAAGCTTCCTGCGTGACGATTCGGGCTGCCAGTTCATTTCGATCATCGATATCTGCGGCGCCGACTACCCGTCGCGCGTCAAGCGTTTCGATGTCGTCTATCATCTGCTGTCGCCGAAGCAGAATTTGCGCATCCGCATCAAGGTGCAGGCCGACGAAGAGACGCTGGTGCCGTCGCTCACCGCTGTCTATCCCGGCGCCGACTGGTATGAGCGCGAAGCCTACGATCTCTATGGCGTGCTGTTCTCCGGCCATCCGGACCTGCGCCGCATCCTCACGGATTACGGCTTCGAGGGCCATCCCCTGCGCAAGGACTTCCCGCTGACAGGTTTCGTCGAGGTGCGCTACGACGACGAAGCCAAGCGCGTGATCTACGAGCCGGTGGAATTGAAGCAGGAATTCCGCAATTTCGATTTTCTTTCGCCATGGGAAGGGACGGATTACGTCCTGCCTGGGGACGAAAAAGCCAAGACGAATTGAGGCGCCAGAATGGCTGAAACCTCCGTCCGCAACTTCAACATCAACTTCGGACCGCAGCACCCTGCGGCGCACGGTGTTTTGCGTCTTGTGCTGGAGCTCGACGGCGAAGTGGTCGATCGCGTCGATCCGCATATCGGCCTGCTCCATCGCGGCACCGAAAAGCTGATCGAGCACAAGACCTACCTGCAGGCCGTGCCCTATCTCGACCGGCTCGATTATTGCGCGCCGATGAACCAGGAGCATGCCTTCGCGCTCGCCACCGAGCGGTTGCTCGGCATCGAGGTGCCGAAGCGCGGCCAGCTGATCCGCGTGCTCTATTCCGAGCTCAGCCGCATCATGTCGCACATCCTCAATGTGACGACGCAGGCGCTGGATATCGGCGCGCTGACGCCGCCGCTGTGGGGTTTCGTCGAACGCGAAAAGCTGATGGTGTTCTATGAACGAGCCTCGGGTTCGCGCATGCACGCGGCCTATTTCCGTCCGGGCGGTGTGCACCAGGATCTGCCGGCGAAGCTGGTCGAGGACATCGGCAAGTGGATCGACCCGTTCCTGAAGTCGCTCGACGACCTCGACAAGCTGCTTACCGGCAACCGCATCTTCAAGCAGCGCAATGTCGATATCGGTATCGTGTCGCTGGCCGACGCCTGGGCCTGGGGCTTTTCCGGCGTCATGGTGCGCGGCTCGGGTGCGGCCTGGGATTTGCGCAAGTCGCAGCCTTATGAATGCTATTCCGAGATGGATTTCGACATCCCGATCGGCAAGAACGGCGACTGCTACGACCGCTACCTCGTGCGCATGGAAGAAATGCGCCAGTCGGCCAAGATCATGCGTCAGTGCGTCGACCTTCTGCTAGGCAAGGAGAGCACCGGGCCGGTGTCGAACCTCGACGGCAAGGTGGTGCCGCCCAAGCGCCAGGCGATGAAGCGCTCGATGGAAGCGCTGATCCATCATTTCAAGCTCTATACTGAGGGTTACCGCGTGCCGGCCGGCGAGGTCTATGCCGCAGTCGAGGCGCCGAAGGGCGAGTTCGGCGTCTATCTCGTCTCCGACGGCACCAACAAGCCCTACCGCTGCAAGCTGCGCGCGCCCGGCTTCGCGCATCTGCAAGCCATGGATTTCCTCTGCCGTGGCCACATGCTGGCCGACGTCACTGCCGTCCTGGGTTCCCTCGACATCGTGTTTGGTGAGGTCGATCGCTAAATGTCAGTCCGCCGTCTCGCAGAAGCAAGCGTCCAGCCAGCCACCTTCGCCTTCAACCGGGCGAATGCGGCGGTTGCGAAGCAATGGATCAAGAAATATCCGAAGGGCCGCGAGCAGTCGGCGATCATTCCCTTGCTGATGATTGCGCAGGAGCAGGAAGGCTGGGTCACCAAGGCGGCGATCGAGACGATTTCGGACATGCTCGGCATGCCGCGCATTCGCGGGCTCGAAGTCGCGACCTTCTACACGCAGTACCAGCTCAATCCGGTCGGCACGCGCGCGCATATCCAGGTCTGCGGCACCACGCCCTGCATGCTGCGCGGCTCGGAAGCGCTGATGGATGTGTGCCGCTCGAAAATCCATCACGACCAGTTCCACACCAACGACAAGGGCACGCTGTCGTGGGAGGAGGTCGAATGCCTCGGCGCCTGCGTCAACGCGCCGATGGTGATGGTCTTCAAGGATACGTTCGAGGATCTGACGCCCGAGCGGCTGGCCGAAATCATCGATCTTTACGATGCGGGCAAGGGCGCCTCGGTTCCCACGGGACCGCAAAACGGCAGAACCGGCTCGGAGCCGGCGCCTGGCCTGACGACGCTGAAGAGCGAAAAGGCGATCCTCAAAGCAACGCGCGACAAGGAAGCCAGGGCCGCGAGCAAGGCTGCCCACGCGGCGCCCGACGCAATCATTGCGGCGCCTGTTCCGGCTCCTGCCGCTCCTGCAGCGGCCGCCCCGGTCGCGCCATCCAACGCCGGCAAACCGAAAACCGATGCGCCGGAAACCAGCTCGGCGTTGAAGTCGCCCTCCAGGGCCAAGGTTGCACCGGCGGCGGAAAAAGCGGCGAGCGTCCCGGCGCCCCTGCATTCGGCCGCCAACGCCAACACCGCGGCGCCTGAAGTCGAGAAGGTCGCCAAGCAGCGTAATGGCCCGAAGACCACCTCCACGCCGGCAGCTGCCTTCACCGCGCCGGAATTCAAGGCGCCAGCGGCCAAGGCCACGGTGGCCCCGGCCGTCAAGGCGCCGGCAGCCAGGCCCGCAAAGCCGTCGCTCGAGGACAAGAACCGTCCGGCCGGAATCGACAGGCCGGCCGCGGTCGACGATCTCAAGCTGATCTCGGGCATCGGCCCGAAGATCGAGGGCATCCTTCATTCGCTTGGCATCTTCACCTTCACACAGGTCGCATCCTGGAATAAGGCCGAGCGCGACTGGGTGGATGGATATCTCGCTTTCCAGGGCCGCATCGAGCGCGACGACTGGGGCAAGCAGGCCAAGGCGCTCGCCAAGGGCGGCGTCGCCGAATACATCCGCGTCTTCGGCAAGGAGCCACGTTGATGGCTGAAGCGCAAAGCACCGGATCTTTGCTGTCGCTGCGCAGCATTGTCATCGGCGTTGTCTGCATCGCTGCTGCCAACATCCTTCTGGAGGGGCTTCGGCGCCTCGTCGAATTGCCGTTTTCGGATACCCTGGAATCGATGGCCGCGACCGGCATGGGCGTGCTGGTGTGGGTCTCGATCGTCTTGCGGGGAAAGAGGTAAGTCATGCTGGCCGACAAAGACCGCATCTTCAACAACATCTATGGCCTCTTCGACAAGTCGCTGGCCGGCGCGATGGCGCGCGGCGCCTGGGACAACACGCCCGGCATCATCGCCAAGGGGCGAGAGTGGATCGTCAACGAGATGAAGGCGTCAGGCCTGCGCGGCCGTGGCGGCGCCGGTTTCCCGACCGGGCTGAAATGGTCGTTCATGCCCAAGCAGAGCGACGGAAGGCCGAGCTATCTCGTTGTCAACGCCGACGAATCCGAGCCCGGCACGTGCAAGGATCGCGACATCCTGCGCAACGATCCGCACACGCTGGTCGAGGGCTCGTTCATCGCCGGCTTCGCCATGGGCGCGGTCGCCGCCTACATCTATGTGCGCGGCGAGTTCATCCGCGAGCGCGAGGCACTGCAGCGCGCCATCGACGAGGCCTACGAGGCCAGGCTGATCGGCAAGAACAACACGTCCGGCTACGATTTCGACATCTACATGCATCACGGCGCCGGCGCCTATATATGTGGCGAGGAAACAGCACTTCTCGAAAGCCTCGAAGGCAAGAAGGGCCAGCCCCGGCTGAAGCCGCCATTCCCAGCCAATGTCGGCTTGTACGGTTGTCCGACTACCGTGAACAATGTCGAGTCCATCGCGGTCGCGCCGACCATTTTGCGCCGTGGCGCCGCCTGGTTCTCGTCCTTTGGCCGGCCCAACAATGTCGGCACCAAGCTGTTTTGCATCTCGGGTCACGTCAACAATCCGTGCACCGTCGAAGAGGCGATGTCGATCCCGTTCCGCGAGCTGATCGAGACGCATTGCGGTGGCATTCGCGGCGGCTGGGACAATCTCCTCGCGGTCATTCCGGGCGGCGCTTCGGTGCCGCTGGTGCCGGCCGAGCAGATCATCGATGCGCCGATGGATTTCGATGCTTTGCGCGACCTGAAATCCGGCCTCGGCACGGCGGCTGTCATCGTCATGGACAAGTCGACCGATATCGTGAAGGCGATCGCCAGGCTGTCCTATTTTTACAAGCATGAGAGCTGCGGCCAGTGCACGCCATGCCGCGAAGGCACCGGCTGGATGTGGCGGGTGATGGAGCGGCTGGTGCGCGGCGAGGCGCAGAAGCGCGAGATCGACATGCTGCTCGACGTCACCAAGCAGGTGGAGGGCCATACGATCTGTGCGCTGGGCGATGCGGCGGCATGGCCGATCCAGGGCTTGATGCGGCATTTCCGCGGCGAGGTGGAGCGGCGCATCGACGAGTTTTCGCGCAACGCGCACCGGGCCGAACCGGTGATGGTGGCGGCTGAGTAGATTTGAAATACGGGCGCAAGCCCGGGACTGACACAGCGGGGCGGGGCTGACGAAGAAACGACCAGGAGATGTCTATGGCGCCCTATTCGAACCCTTTGATGCCCAATTTGGACCAGCTTGAGAAGATGAACCAGGATTTGACAAGGATGATGCCGAAGGAGATGGCCAGCGCCGTCAACCTTCTCGCGCATCCTGTCGCGGGTGCCGCCGCCATGTCGGCGCTGGGCTTCGGCCTTGCCAACCATGCCTTTGGCGTGTGGCTAGGCGCCTTGTCGGGTGCTGCCGAGGCATCGCAGCGGATTTTCCACCCGATCATCGACGATTTCGAGCAGCGCACCCAAGGGTTCTCCGAGACCGCGCCGGCCACCAAGGCGCGCGCGGCGACCAGAACCCTGATCGCCGAGGCGCAGACTTTTGCCCAGGATGTGACCGATATTGCCGCTCGCACCGTCGATGCCGAGCCGGAGAAGACCGATGCCGTCGCCGAAGGCGCGACGATCGGATTGATGCCGGAGGATTTCAGACAGCCCAAGGCCGTGGCTCGTCCGGCCAAGCCGTCGGATCTCAAGGCGATCACCGGCGTTGGGCCGAAGCTGGAAAAGGTGCTGAACGGCCTCGGCATCTGGACCTTTGCCCAGATCGCCGCCTGGGCGCCGGAAGAGATCGCCTGGGTCGAGGACTACCTGTCGCTCACCGGCCGTATCGGCCGCGACGAGTGGACCCGCCAGGCCGCGGCGCTGACGCTGGCTGCCAAGGCGAAGAAGTAGGGGTGGCAGGCATGGAGATCCACGACAGGAGCGATGTTCTCGATGTGCGCAATGCCATCGTCAGCAACTCCAGATTTGACGATGTGAACTTGTCGAACACGCAGTTTCACAACGTCGACCTGTCGGCGGCCGTGGTGGACGACGCGAACCTCTCGAACGCGTTTTTCAGCAATGTGAATATGAGCAATTTGAAGATAGAAAACGCTGAAGTCGCCGGCATGATGATCAATGGCATCAGGCTGAGCGATCTGTTTCAGGCATATGAGACGGCGCAGACCGCCGGGGGCAATTGATGGCAAAGCTCAAGGTCGACGGGAAAGAGATCACTGTACCCGACCACTACACGCTGCTGCAGGCGGCCGAGGACGCCGGCGCGGAAGTGCCGCGCTTCTGCTTCCATGAGCGGCTGTCGATCGCCGGCAATTGCCGCATGTGCCTGATCGAGGTGAAGGGCGGGCCGCCCAAGCCGCAGGCCTCCTGCGCCATGAATGTGCGCGACCTCCGTCCGGGACCCAATGGCGAGGCGCCTGAAATCTTCACCAACACGCCGATGGTCAAGAAGGCCCGCGAAGGCGTGATGGAATTCCTTTTGATCAACCATCCGCTGGATTGCCCGATCTGCGACCAGGGCGGCGAATGCGACCTGCAGGACCAGGCGATGGCCTTCGGCGTCGATTCCTCGCGCTATCACGAGAACAAGCGCGCGGTCGAAGACAAGTATATCGGCCCATTGGTCAAGACGGTTATGAACCGCTGCATCCACTGCACGCGCTGCGTTCGCTTCACCACGGAAGTTGCGGGCATTTCCGAGCTTGGCCTGATCGGCCGCGGCGAGGATGCCGAGATCACCACCTATCTCGAAAGCGCCATGACCTCGGAGCTGCAGGGCAATGTCATCGACCTCTGCCCGGTCGGCGCGCTGACCTCCAAGCCTTTCGCCTTTCAGGCACGGCCGTGGGAGCTGACCAAGACAGAATCCATCGACGTCATGGACGCCGTCGGCTCGGCAATCCGCGTCGACAGCCGCGGCCGCGAGGTGATGCGCATCCTGCCGCGCGTCAATGAAGCGGTGAACGAGGAGTGGATTTCCGACAAGACCCGCTTCATCTGGGACGGATTGCGCACGCAGCGCCTCGACCGCCCCTATGTTCGCAAGGACGGAAAGTTGGCGCCGGCCAGCTGGGCCGAAGCGTTCGTTGCGATCAGGGATGCGGTGTCGAATGCGGCGCCCGAGAAAATCGGCGCGATTGCGGGCGATCTTGCCGCCGTCGAGGAAATCTACGCGCTGAAGCAGCTTATGGCTGCGTTGGGCTCGAAGAACACCGATTGCCGCCAGGACGGCGCCGCACTCGATCCCGCGCTCGGCCGCGCCAGCTACATCTTCAACCCCACCATCGAGGGCATCGAGCAGGCCGACGCGGTGCTGATCATCGGCGCCAATCCGCGCTTCGAGGCCTCGGTGCTCAATGCCCGCATCCGCAAGCGCTGGCGGATCGGCAATCTGCCGGTCGGCGTCATCGGCGAGGTCGGCGACACGCGTTACGACTACGAACAGCTCGGCGCCGGTCCGGAGTCGCTGAAAGACCTGGCCGACGGCAATGGCAAGTTCTTCCAGGTACTGAAGAAGGCGACGCATCCGCTGATCATCGTCGGCCAGGGCGCGCTGTCGCGTGCCGACGGCGCGGCGGTGCTCGGCCAGGCGGCGAAACTCGCCACCGCCGTCAACGCTGCCCGCGCCGACTGGAACGGCTTTGCCGTGCTGCACACTGCAGCCGCGCGCGTCGGCGGTCTCGATGTCGGCTTCGTGCCTGGCAAGGGCGGCAAGAACGTTGCCGGCATGCTGGGTGAGAGCGAGGTTCTGTTCCTGCTCGGCGCCGACGAGATCGACATGTCCAAGACCGGCGGCGCCTTCGTCGTCTATGTCGGAACGCATGGCGACGCCGGTGCGCACCGCGCCAATGTCATCCTGCCGGGAGCCGCTTACACCGAAAAGTCCGGCACCTATGTCAACACCGAGGGACGCGTGCAGCAGACCAACCGCGCGGGCTTCGCGCCGGGCGACGCGCGCGAAGACTGGGCGATCCTGAGGGCATTGTCCGATGTGCTGGGCAAGAAACTACCCTTCGATTCGCTGCAGCAGTTGCGCGCCAAACTCTATGGCGAATACCCGCATCTCGCCCGCATCGATCATGTCGAAGCCGGCAATGCCGATGACGTCGCTAGGGTGGCGAAGCTCGGCGGGCGGCTGAACAAGGGCACTTTCACCTCGCCGGTCACGGATTTCTATCTGACCAACCCGATTGCGCGGGCCTCCGCCGTCATGGCGGAATGCTCGGCGCTGGCGAAAAACGGCTTCAGGCAGGCGGCAGAGTAGACATGGACACCTTCTTCTCCTTCTACGTGCTGCCGACGCTGATCATCCTTTTAAAGTCGGTCGTGCTGATCGTCGTTTTGCTGATCGGGGTTGCCTACCTGCTTTACGCCGACCGCAAGATCTGGGCGGCGGTGCAATTGCGCCGCGGCCCGAACGTCGTCGGCCCGTGGGGCACGCTGCAGGCTTTCGCCGATCTGCTAAAATTCGTCTTCAAGGAACCGGTCATTCCGTCCGGCGCCAACAAGGGCGTGTTCCTGCTGGCGCCGCTGGTGTCGGCCGTGCTGGCAATCTCGGCCTGGGCGGTCATTCCCGTCAATGCCGGCTGGGGGATCGCCAACGTCAATGTCGGCATCCTCTACGTCTTCGCCATCTCCTCGCTCGAGGTCTATGGCGTGATCATGGGCGGCTGGGCGTCCAATTCGAAATACCCGTTCCTCGGCGCGCTGCGCTCGGCGGCGCAGATGGTGTCCTACGAAGTCTCGATCGGCTTCGTCATCGTCACCGTGCTGCTCTGCGTCGGCTCGCTCAACCTGTCGGACATCGTGCTGTCGCAGCAGGATGGGCTGGGCACCAAGCTTGGCCTGCCCAACAGCTTCCTCGACTGGCACTGGCTGGCGCTGTTCCCGATGTTCGTCATTTTCTTCATCTCGGCGCTGGCCGAGACCAACCGCCCGCCCTTCGACCTGGTGGAAGCCGAGTCCGAATTGGTCGCCGGCCATATGGTCGAATATTCGTCGACGCCGTTCCTGTTGTTCTTCCTCGGCGAATATGTCGCCGTGGTGATGATGTGCGCGCTGGCCACCATCCTGTTCCTCGGCGGCTGGCTGCCGCCCTTCGACTTCGCCCCCTTCACCTGGGTGCCCGGCGTGATCTGGTTCGTGCTCAAGATCTGCCTGATGTTCTTCATGTTCTCGATGGTGAAGGCCTTCGTGCCGCGCTACCGCTACGACCAGCTGATGCGGCTGGGCTGGAAAGTGTTCCTGCCGATCTCCCTGTTCATGGTCGTTGCCACCGCGGCCTTCCTCAAAATCACGGGGTTTGCGTGATGTCCGCTTTTGGCCAGGCCGCAAAATCGCTGCTGCTGCAGGATTTCGTCAGCGCCTTCTTCCTGTCGATGCGCCAGTTCTTCGCGCCGAAGGAAACGATCAACTATCCGCACGAGAAAGGGCCGACCAGCCCGCGCTTCCGTGGCGAGCACGCGCTGCGCCGCTATCCCAATGGCGAGGAACGCTGCATCGCCTGCAAATTGTGCGAAGCGATCTGTCCGGCGCAGGCGATCACCATCGAGGCCGGCCCGCGCCGCAATGACGGCACGCGCCGCACCGTGCGCTACGACATCGACATGGTGAAGTGCATCTATTGCGGCTTCTGCCAGGAAGCCTGCCCGGTCGACGCCATCGTCGAGGGGCCGAATTTCGAGTTCGCGACGGAGACGCGCGAAGAGCTTTACTACGACAAGGACAGGCTGCTGGCGAATGGCGACCGCTGGGAGCGCGAACTGGCGCGCAACATCTCGCTGGACTCGCCTTACCGCTGACATTTGACGCATGGACGGGGCGAGGGCCCTCGTCTAAGGACAACGCAACTTGCCGGCCGGAGGCGGTCGCAGAAATCAAACAGGACGGATGTCCTGTTTGGACAGGAACCCGGGGGATCCCCAATGCTGAGTGGACTAGAGGCGGCCTTTTTCTACCTCTTCGCCTTTGTCGCGGTGGCGTCGGCCTTCATGGTCATTTCGTCGCGCAACCCCGTGCATTCCGTGCTGTTCCTGATCCTGACCTTCTTTAACGCCGCCGGCCTGTTCATGCTGACCGGCGCCGAGTTCCTGGCGATGATCCTGCTCGTCGTCTATGTCGGCGCGGTCATGGTGCTGTTCCTGTTCGTCGTCATGATGCTCGATGTCGACTTCGCCGAGATGAAGGAAGGCGCCCTGCAATATGCGCCGATCGGCGCGCTGGTCGGGCTGATCCTGGCGGCCGAGCTGATCGTGGTGCTCGGCGGCTACACCTTCGCGCCGCAACTGGCCTCGACGGTCTCCAAACCCATCCCGGATCTTGCCGCGCGGACAAACACCGCAGCACTCGGCGACATCCTCTATACGGACTACCTCTACTACTTCCAGATTTCGGGCCTCATCCTGCTGGTCGCCATGATTGGCGCCATCGTGCTGACGCTGCGCCACAAGGAAGGGGTCAAGCGGCAGTCGATCGCCGCCCAGGTCGGCCGCACGCCGGCGACAGGCATGGAAATCCGCAAGGTCAAGTCGGGCGAGGGGCTCTGAGATGGTCGTCGGCATCGCACATTACCTGACCGTATCGGCGATCCTGTTCACGCTCGGCGTGTTCGGCATCTTCCTGAACCGCAGGAACATCATCGTCATCCTGATGTCGATCGAGCTGATCCTTTTGGCGGTCAACATCAATTTCGTCGCCTTCTCGGCGGCATTGGGCGATCTCGTCGGCCAGGTGTTTGCCCTGTTCGTGCTGACGGTCGCGGCCGCCGAAGCGGCCATCGGTCTTGCCATTCTCGTCGTCTTCTTCCGCAACCGCGGCTCGATCGCGGTCGAAGACGTGAACCAGATGAAGGGTTGACGGGGCTAACATGTATCAAGCGATCGTCTTCCTTCCGCTGCTCGGCTTCCTGATTGTCGGCCTGTTCGGCAATGCGCTCGGCGCCAAGGCATCGGAATATATCACCTCAGGCTTCCTGGTGATCTCGGCCGTGCTGTCCTGGGTCGCCTTCTTCTCCGTCGGCTTCGGCGAAGGCGAGGTGTTCACCGTGCCGGTACTGCGCTGGATCCAATCCGGCGGCTTGGACGCGTCCTGGGCGCTCAGGATCGATACGCTGACGGTGGTCATGCTGGTGGTGGTCAACACGGTGTCGGCGCTGGTCCACATCTATTCGATCGGCTACATGCACCACGATCCGAACCGGCCGCGCTTCTTCGCCTATCTGTCGTTGTTCACCTTCGCCATGCTGATGCTGGTGACGGCGGACAACCTCGTGCAGATGTTCTTCGGCTGGGAAGGGGTGGGTCTCGCCTCCTATTTGCTGATCGGCTTCTGGTACAAGAGGCCGTCGGCCAATGCTGCTGCCATCAAGGCCTTCGTCGTCAACCGCGTCGGCGATTTTGGCTTCGCGCTCGGCATTTTCGGCGTCTTCGTTTTGTTCGGCTCGGTCAATCTCGGCACCATCTTCGCCAATGCCGCGACGTTCATTCCGGCTGAAGGCGCCCCACAAGGCGCGGCCGTGCTGACCTTCCTCGGCTACGCGCTGGACAAGCAGGCAGCCATGACCATCGTCTGCCTGCTGCTGTTCATGGGCGCCATGGGCAAGTCGGCGCAGGTGCCGCTGCACACCTGGCTGCCGGACGCGATGGAGGGCCCGACCCCGGTTTCCGCGCTGATCCATGCCGCCACCATGGTCACGGCCGGCGTGTTCATGCTGGCGCGGCTGTCGCCGCTGTTCGAACTGTCGCATTCGGCGCTGACCGTGGTGACCTTCATCGGCGCCTTCACCGCCTTCTTCGCGGCGACCGTCGGCCTGGTCCAGAACGACATCAAGCGCGTCATCGCCTATTCGACCTGTTCGCAGCTCGGCTACATGTTCGTCGCGCTCGGCGTCGGCGCCTATGGCGCGGCGATCTTCCATCTGTTCGCGCACGCCTTCTTCAAGGCGCTGCTGTTCCTGGGCTCCGGCTCGGTCATCCATGCCGTCTCCGACGAGCAGGACATGCGCAAGATGGGCGGCCTGCGGAAGCTCATTCCGAAGACCTACTGGATGATGGTGATCGGCACGCTGGCGCTGACCGGCGTCGGCATTCCGGTGACCGTCATCGGCACCGCCGGCTTCTTCTCCAAGGATGCCATCATCGAGGCTGCCTTTGCCGGCCACAATTCGGTCGCTGGCCTCGCTTTTGTCCTGCTGGTCATCGCCGCCTGCTTCACCTCCTTCTACTCCTGGCGGCTGATCTTCATGACCTTCCATGGCGAGCCGCGGGCGAGCCACGACGTCATGCACCATGTCCATGAATCGCCGCCGGTGATGCTGGTGCCGCTGTTCATCCTGGCCGCGGGCGCGCTGTTTGCCGGCGTTATCTTCCATGGTGCCTTCATCGGCGAAGGCTATACCGAATTCTGGAAGGCCTCGCTGTTCACGCTGCCGGACAACCACATCCTGCACGATATCCACGAATTGCCGCTGTGGGTCGAGCTGGCACCGTTCGTCGCCATGATCATCGGCTTTGCCGTCGCCTGGAAGTTCTACATCCGCTCGCCGGAACTGCCCCGGAGCGTCGCCGCCAACCATCGGCTGCTGTATGCCTTCCTGCTCAACAAATGGTACTTTGACGAGCTCTACGACGTCCTGTTCGTGCGGCCGGCAAAGGCGCTGGGCAGGTTCTTGTGGAAGACCGGCGACGGCACCATCATCGACGGGCTCGGCCCTGACGGCATTTCGGCGCGTGTCGTCGACGTCACCGACCGCGTCGTCAAGCTACAGACCGGCTATCTCTATCACTATGCCTTCGCCATGCTGATCGGCGTGGCCGCACTCGTCACCTGGATGATGCTCTGATGACCGCCTGGCCAATCCTCTCGCTGGTCACCTTCCTGCCGCTTGTAGGTGTGCTGCTGATCCTGTTCATCAGGGATGACAGCCCGAATGCGCGTCGCAACATCCGCGCCATCGCGTTCACGACGACAGCGGCCACCTTCATCATCTCGCTGTTCATCTGGACCGGCTTCGACAATTCGCAAGCCGGCTTCCAGTTCGTCGAGAAGTTTGCCTGGTTGGATTCCGGCATCTCCTACCATATGGGCGTCGACGGCATTTCGATGCTGTTCGTCATCCTGACGACGTTCCTCATGCCGCTCTGCATCCTGGCGTCGTGGGAAGCGATCGACAAGCGCGTCAAGGCCTACATGATTGCCTTCCTGCTCTTGGAAACGCTGATGATCGGCGTGTTCTGCGCGCTCGACATCGTGCTGTTCTACGTCTTCTTCGAGGCCGGCCTGATCCCGATGTTCATCATCATCGGCGTCTGGGGCGGCAAGCGCCGCGTCTATGCCTCGTTCAAGTTCTTCCTCTACACGTTGGCCGGCTCGGTGCTGATGCTGCTCGCCATCATGGCGATGTTCTTCCAGGCGGGCACCACCGACATCCCGACGCTGCTGACCCACAACTTCCCGGCCCACATGCAGACATGGCTATTTCTGGCCTTCTTCGCCTCCTTCGCGGTGAAGATGCCGATGTGGCCGGTGCACACCTGGCTGCCCGACGCCCACGTCGAAGCGCCGACGGCGGGCTCGGTGATCCTGGCCGGCATCCTGCTGAAAATGGGCGGGTACGGCTTCCTGCGCTTTTCCCTGCCGATGTTCCCGCTGGCCTCGGAAATGTTCGCGCCGCTGGTGTTTACGCTGTCGGTCGTCGCCATCATCTACACCTCGCTGGTGGCGCTGATGCAGGAGGACATGAAGAAGCTGATCGCCTATTCCTCCGTCGCCCATATGGGCTTCGTCACCATGGGCATCTTCGCCATGAACCAGGAAGGCGTGCAGGGCGCGATCTTCCAGATGCTGAGCCACGGCCTCGTCTCGGGCGCGCTGTTCCTGTGCGTCGGCGTCATTTACGACCGCATGCACACGCGCGAGATCGACGCCTATGGCGGCTTGGTCAACAACATGCCGAAATACGCCACGGTGTTCCTGATCTTCACCATGGCCAATGTCGGCTTGCCGGGCACGTCAGGTTTCGTTGGCGAGTTCCTGACCATGCTCGGCGTGTTCCGGGTCAACACCTGGGTGGCGTTCTTCGCCGCCACCGGCGTCATCCTGTCGGCCGCCTACGCACTCTGGCTCTACCGCCGGGTGATCTTCGGCGCGCTGACCAAGGAAAGCCTGAAGGGCCTGCTCGATCTGTCGACGCGCGAGAAGGCGATCATCTACCCCCTGGTCGTGCTGGTCATCTTCTTCGGCGTTTATCCCGCTCCCGTCTTCGATGCCACGGCCCAATCGGTCAAGGCGCTCGTCACCAATGTCACCGCATCCATCGGCGCCGCGCAAACCGCGGCGGCGAACTGACCAGAGGTTTTGCGAACCATGACGCCGGACCTTTACTCCAGCCTTTCGCTCTCGACGCCGGAGCTGATCCTCGCCATCGGCGCGCTGGCGCTGTTGATGGTCGGCGCCTATTCGCGCGCCAACACTGCCATTCTGGTGACCGGCCTTGCCGTCGCCGTGCTGGTGATCGCAGGCCTATGGCTGATCTTTCCCACGGGGCAGGGCGCAGCCTACGGCAACGCCTTCATCCAGGATCCGTTCTCCCGCTTCATGAAGGTGCTGTCGCTGATCGGTTCGGCGGTGACGCTGGTGATGTCGATGCGCTTCGCCAGGCAGGAGCATTTCGACAAGTTCGAATACCCGGTGCTGATCCTGCTCTGCACGCTCGGCATGATGCTGATGATCTCGGCCAACGGCATGATCGGGCTCTATCTCGGCCTCGAGCTGCAGTCGCTGGCGATTTACGTGCTGGCGGCGATCAATCGCGACAATCTGCGTTCGACGGAGGCCGGTTTGAAGTATTTTGTGCTCGGCGCGCTATCGTCGGGCATGCTGCTTTACGGAATCAGCCTCATTTACGGCTACACCGGCAATGTAGGCTTCCAGGAAATTTCCTCCGCGCTTGGCAGCGGCGAGCGCCAGTTGGGTCTCGTCGTCGGCCTGGTCTTCGTTTTGGCCGGCCTTGCCTTCAAGATTTCGGCGGTGCCGTTCCACATGTGGACGCCCGATGTCTACGAGGGCGCACCGACGCCGGTCACCGCTTTCCTGGCGGCTGCTCCCAAAATGGCGGCAATGGCGCTGATCGTGCGCGTCACCATGGGCGCCTTCAAGCCGATCGCTTCCGACTGGCAGCAGATCATCGTCTTCATCTCGATCGCCTCGATGGCGCTCGGCTCCTTTGCCGCGATCGGCCAGACCAACATCAAGCGGCTGATGGCGTACTCCTCGATCGGCCATATGGGGTATGCGCTGGTCGGCCTTGCCGCCAACAGCCAGGCCGGCGTGCGCGGCGTCGCCATCTACATGCTGATCTATCTCGTCATGACGCTCGGCACCTTCGCCTTCATCCTCGCCATGCGGCGCAAGGAAGGCAATGTCGAGCAGATCAGCGATCTCGCCGGTCTGTCGTCGACCAATCCGATCATGGCGACGATCCTGACCATCCTGATGTTCTCGCTGGCCGGCATCCCGCCGCTCGCCGGCTTCTGGGGGAAATGGTACGTGTTCCTCGCCGCCATCAACGCCAACCTCTATGCGCTGGCGATCATCGGCGTGCTGGCCTCCGTCGTGGGCGCTTTCTACTATCTGCGCATCATCAAGATCATGTGGTTCGACGAACCGGCCGGCGGCTTCGTGCCGATGGCGGTTGAGCTGCGCCTCGTGCTTGGTGTCTCCGGCGCTTTCGTGCTGTTCTATGTGCTGATCGGCGGTCCGATCGCGACCTACGCCGAAGCCGCCGCCAAGACATTTTTCTGACCGGATGGCATTTCGGCTGGCTCCGACCTCTGAGACGGAAGGGTTCCGGCTCGAGGCGCATGACAGTGTGGGTTCCACCAACACGCTGGCGCTGGACCATGCAAGGGCAGGCGATCCCGGCAAATTGTGGGTCGTTTCCAAGAAGCAGGAAAGCGGTCGTGGCCGCCGCGGCAGGGCCTGGGTATCGCCCGAGGGCAATCTGGCGGCGACATTGCTGGTCATCACCGGCGGTGAGTTGCGTCTGGCGGCGACGCTGGGCTTCGTCGCCGGCCTGTCGCTGGCCGATGCGCTCGACGCCGTGGTGCCGAAGGGCAGGATCGCTATCGGCCTCGACGGCGCCAGCCAGGGGCAGAACCGCTTCGAGCTGAAATGGCCGAACGATGTGCTGGCCTCCGGCGCCAAGCTGGCCGGCATCCTGCTGGAATCGGCCATTCTCGATGGCGGCCGTTTCGCGGTGGCGGTGGGCATCGGCGTCAATGTGGTGGCGCATCCGCCGGATTTGCCGTATCCGGCGACATCGCTTCAGGCACTGGGCGCGACATGCGACGCCGAAACGCTGTTCTTGGCGCTGTCCGATGCCTGGACCGACAATGCCCGGCTGTGGGACGACGGACGCGGGCTCGACGCCATCCGGCGTCGCTGGCTGGCGCGCGCGGCGGGGCTTGGCGGCGAGGTTGCTGTCAGGATTGACGGGAATGTGGTGCGCGGTACCTTCGAGACCATTGACGCGGACTGCCGTTTCGTGATCCGCGATGATGAGGGGTCGGTCGTGACGGTAGCCGCCGGCGACGTGCATTTCGGCGCCGTCGCGTCGGCAAAGATTTAGGGCTGGTCGCAAGGGCCGGGAAGGGAAATTTGATGGCGAAAGCGCAAAACGCCGAACTCGTCTTCGTGCCGCTCGGCGGCGTCGGCGAGATCGGCATGAACTTCGCCCTTTACGGCTATGGGCCGCCTAGCGCGCGCGAGTGGATCGTCGTCGATGTCGGCGTGACCTTTCCCGATGCGGCGCACCCGGGCGTCGACCTGATCCTGCCCGATACGCGCTTCATCGAGGAGAACCTCGCCGGCCTGCGCGGCATCATCATCACCCATGCGCATGAAGACCATTACGGGGCGCTGCTCGACATCTGGCCAAAGCTGAAGGCGCCGGTGTGGATGACACCGTTCAGCGCCGGCCTGCTGGACGCCAAGCGCCAAGGCGAGCAGGGCGCGCCGAAGAAAATTCCGGTGACGATCTACCGGGCAGGCGAGACATTCACCGTCGGCCCGTTCTCGATCGAGGCCATTCCGGTGGCGCACTCCATCCCCGAGCCGATGTCGCTGGCGATCACCTCGCCGGCTGGTACCGTCATCCATACCGGCGACTGGAAGATCGATCCGGAACCGACGATCGGTCCGAAAACCGACGAGGCGCGGTTTCGCGCCTATGGCGACAAGGGCGTGCTGGCGCTGGTCTGCGATTCCACCAATGCGCTGCGCGAAGGCGAATCGCCGTCGGAAGTGGCGGTGGGCGAAGGCCTCAGGGGCGTCATCCAGAGCGCTGTCGGCCGTGTCGCCGTCACTACCTTCTCTTCCAATGTCGGGCGCATCGTCTCGATCGCCAAGGCGGCGCGCGATGCCGGCCGCCAGTGCCTGGTGCTCGGCCGCTCGCTGAAGCGGGTCATCGATGTCGCCGGCGAGCTCGGCTACATGGACGGGCTGCCGGAGTTCATCGCCGAGGAGGATTTCGGCTTCATCCCGCGCGAGAACCTGGTCATCATCTGCACCGGCAGCCAGGGCGAGTCGCTGGCGGCGCTGGCAAAACTTTCGCGCGACGAGATGAAGTCGGTGTCGCTTACGGCCGGCGACACGGTGGTGTTTTCCTCGCGCACCATTCCCGGCAACGAGAAGGCGATCCTCGAGATCAAGAACCGCCTCATCGACCTCGGCATCAAGATCATCGAGGATGGCGACGCGCTTGTGCATGTCTCCGGCCATCCCCGCCGCAGCGAATTGCGCAGGATGTATGAGTGGGTGCGGCCGCAGATCGGCGTTCCCGTGCATGGCGAAGCCGCGCATCTGGTGGCGCAGGGGTCGCTGATGTCGACCTCCGGCATCGGCCAGGTGGCGCAGGTGCGCGACGGCGACATGCTGCGGCTGGCGCCGGGTCCGGCCACGATCATCGACCAGGTGCCGTTCGGCCGCATCTACAAGGACGGCAGGCTGATCGGCACCGACCAGGCGATGGGCATACGCGACCGGCGCAAGCTATCCTTCGCCGGCCATGTCGCGGTCAATGTCGTGCTCGACGATAAATATGAGCTCGCCGGCGATCCCGATCTGGTCGCCATCGGCGTCGCCGAGGCCGATGCCCGTGGCGAAAACATGGAAGATCTGATGCTCGACGCGGCCGTCGGCGCGGTCGACTCGATCCCTCGCCAGCGCCGCAAGGACCTCGATCTGGTGCAGGAAGCGGTGCGCCGCGCCGTGCGCGGCGCCGCCAACGAGGCCTGGGGCAAGAAGCCGCTGGTGACGGTGTTTGTGACGAGGTGAGGGAATAGGCAGTAGGCGGTAGGCAGTGGAGAAAAATGCAGATGTATCACTACTGCCTACTGCCCATTCCCTACTCCCTTAACTTGTGGAGCACTTCATGCTGGGACGCCTGAACCATGTAGCACTTGCCGTACCGGACCTGGCCGCGGCGATTGCGGCCTATCGCGATACACTTGGCGCGCGGGTGACTGCGCCGCAGGCTTTGCCCGAGCATGGCGTGACGGTGGTGTTCGTCGATGTCGGCAACACCAAGATCGAACTCCTGGAGCCGCTGGGCGAACGGTCGCCGATCGCGGCCTTTCTGGCGAAGAACCCCTCGGGTGGCATGCATCATGTCTGCTACGAAGTCGACGACATCCTTGCCGCGCGCGATCACCTCAAAGCAAGCGGCGCCCGCGTGCTGGGCGACGGCAATCCCAAAACCGGCGCCCACGGCAAGCCGGTGCTGTTCCTGCATCCCAAGGATTTCTTCGGCACGCTGGTCGAACTGGAGCAGGCATGAGCTGGATTTCGTTTGCCGCGCTGTTCTTCATCACGTGGTGGCTGATGCTGTTCATCGTGCTACCGTTCAGCGTCAAGACGCAGGATGACGACCAGGACGTGACGCTGGGCACGGTTGCGAGCGCGCCGCGCGGACCGCATATGCTGCGCGCCGTGATCCGCACCACCATCGTCACTGCTGTCGTCATGGGGGTTTTCTACAGCCTGACGCACGGGCTGGGCTACAGCCTCGACGAAGTCCCGCACATCATCCCCGAAGCCAGCCAGGCACCTGCTAACTAACCACTTTCCCGCCGACAGATCGGGTGGGGTGTTCGTGCCTGTTTTCGGAGCGCCAAACTCAGGTTTTGTCTCGCCAGCCTGCGATGCACAATCGGCGGCCAGGCATGGCCCACCCGCATTAGAATCACGACTGGGCATCAGGCTGACGCAAGCTCATGTGATTTGGGGAACAGGTTGATCTAACCAGATGATCGGGCAAAAAAAATGCAAGGCACAAGGCCTTGCAATTTAAACGCGTTCCGATCTGTTTTCCGGTTTCCGGCGGCAGCGGGTAACCGCGCCTAGATCGCATCCTCCCAAGACTTTGACCGCGTAGGAGAGCAGATTTTTCTCCACCCTCTCGGTTATCGGGGCACACTAGCCTAACCCTGATGAAATTGTCACGCAGAATTTTGCCCGCAATCGGGCAATCTGTGCTGCAGTGCACAATAGTGCGGCAGGCTTTGCTTGCGAAACGAACAACACCGGGGCTGCCGCCTTAATCTGGTCAGGTGTGCCGCGTCGCCCGGACGCGCAAAGCGTGTGTGAGCACTTCGGAGTCAGGGTCATCATTTTGCATCAAAAGCATTATCGTTTTCGGTGCGAAGGTCTTTGGAAGAAGAATCGATTTTTGCGATTTCGGACCGATGCGGCCGGTCGGGTTTCCATTCCGTCACGAAATAGCTATGAAGCCGGGGCAAGCAAGCCAGCCGCGCCGATTCCGGCGCAGCCTCCTCTCTCACGGACCTGTCCATGCGTTTGTCGCAGTTTTTCCTGCCCATCCTGAAAGAAAATCCGCGCGAGGCCGAGATCGTCTCGCACCGGCTGATGCTGCGTGCCGGCATGATCCGCCAGCAGGGGCAGGGCAGCTTTTCCTGGCTGCCGCTGGGCAAGCTGGTGCTGGACAAGGTCTGCCGCATCATCCGCGAGGAGCAGAACCGCGCCGGCGCTCTGGAAATCCTGATGCCGACCATCCAGTCGGCCGATCTGTGGCGCGAAAGCGGCCGCTATGACGACTATGGCAAGGAGATGCTGCGCATCAAGGACCGGCAGGACCGCGACATGCTCTACGGTCCGACCAATGAGGAAGTGGTCACCGAGATCGTGCGCGCCTACGTCAAGTCGTACAAGGATTTGCCGCTCAACCTCTACCACATCCAGTGGAAGTTCCGCGACGAGGTGCGTCCGCGCTTTGGCGTCATGCGTTCACGCGAATTCCTGATGAAGGACGCCTATTCCTTCGACCTCGATTTCGAGGGCGCGAAGGCCGCCTATAACCGCATGTTCGTATCCTATCTCCGAACGTTCACGCGCATGGGGCTGCAGGCCATTCCGATGCGGGCCGACACCGGGCCGATCGGCGGCGATCTCAGCCATGAATTCATCATCCTGGCCGACACCGGCGAGAGCCAGGTCTATTGCGACCGCGAATATCTGTCGCTCCAGGTGCCCGGCGAGAAAACCGACTTCGGCAATGACGGCGAGATCGCCGACATCGTCAAGACGTGGACGACGCCTTACGCCGCCACCGACGAGATGCATGACGAGGCGGCCTGGGACAAGCTTGGCGAGGCCGACCGGGTCTCGGCACGCGGCATCGAGGTCGGCCACATCTTCCATTTCGGCGACAAATATTCCAAGCCCATGGGCGCCAAGGTGACCGGGCCCGACGGCAAGGATCATTTCGTTTCCGGCGGCTCCTACGGTATCGGTCCGTCGCGGCTGGTGGCGGCGATCATCGAGGCCAGCCATGACGACAACGGCATCATCTGGCCGGAAGCGGTGACGCCGTTCGACATCGGCCTGATCAACATGAAGGCCGGCGACGCCGAGTGCGACCGCGTCTGCGGCGAGCTCTACGCCGCCTTCACCGGCGCCGGCAAGGATGTGCTTTACGACGACACCGACCAGCGGCCGGGCGGCAAGTTCGCCACCGCCGACCTGATCGGCCTGCCCTGGCAGGTGATCGTCGGGCCGCGCGGCGTGGCCGCCGGCGAGATCGAGATCAAGAACCGCCGGACCGGCGAGCGCGAGACGCTGCCGGTCGCGGAGGCCAGGAAACGCTTCGGTGCAACCGCATGAGCGAAGCCGCGGCAGCGAAGTCTTCGGTAGCCCAGTCTCCGGTTGGCAAGTCTCCGGTCGCCAAGTCTCCGGTCACCAAGTCTCCGGTCGCCGGCCCGTTCTCCATGTTCGAACGCATGGTCGCCTGGCGTTATTTGCGGTCGCGCCGCAAGGAGACGGTGATCTCGGTCATCGCCTCGATCTCCTTCCTCGGCATCATGCTGGGCGTCGCCACGCTGATCGTCGTCATGGCTGTCATGAACGGGTTTCGAGCCGAACTTCTGACCCGCATCCTCGGCGTCAACGGCCATCTGATCGTGCAGCCGCTGGATTCGCCGCTTGAGGACTATGCGCAGGTCGCCGCCCGCATCAACGGCGTGGCCGGCGTCAAATACGCCATTCCGCTGATCGACGGCCAGGTGCTGGCGCAAGGCAATGTCGGCGGCGGCATGGGCGCGCTGGTGCGCGGTATCAGGGCCGAAGACCTCGGCAAGATCGCCATCGTCGCCCAAAACGTCAAGCAAGGCACGCTTGACGGCTTCGACTCCGGCGATGGCGTCGCCATCGGCAAGCGCATGGCGGAGAATCTCGGCCTTGTGCTCGGCGACACCATCACGCTGATCTCGCCGGACGGCGATGTGACGCCGATGGGCACGACGCCGCGGCTGAAGGGCTACAAGGTGGCGGCGATCTTCGAGGTCGGCATGTCGGAGTATGACAGCTCCATCGTCTACATGCCGTTTTCCGAAGCGCAGCTCTATTTCAACATGGACGGCAGGGCGCAGACGATCGAGATCTATGTCGACAATCCCGATAATGTCGACGCGCTGAAACCGCTGGTCGATGCGGCGGCGCAACGGCCGATCGACATGGTCGACTGGCGCCAGCGCAACGAGACCTTCTTTTCGGCACTGCAGGTCGAGCGCAACGTCATGTTCATGATCCTGACGCTGATCGTGCTGGTGGCGGCGCTCAACATCATCTCCGGCCTGATCATGCTGGTGAAGGACAAGGGCCACGACATCGCCATCCTGCGCACGATGGGCGCCTCGCGCGGCGCCATCCTGCGCATCTTCCTGATGACGGGTGCTGCGATCGGCGTCACCGGCACGCTCGCCGGCGTGCTGCTCGGGGTTCTCATCTGCACGAACATCGAATCCATCCGCCAGTTCTTCTCCTGGATGACCGGCAAGGTGCTGTTCAATCCGGAACTCTATTTCCTCAGCCAACTGCCGGCAAAGATGGACCCACGCGAGACCACCTACGTCATCCTGATGGCGCTCGGCCTGTCCTTCCTGGCAACCGTGTTTCCGGCATGGCGCGCCGCACGGCTCGATCCGGTCGAGGCCTTGAGATACGAATGAAGTCCGAGATCATTATCGAGCTGAAGAGCGTCGAGCGGCACTATGTCCAGGGGCCGCGCAAGCTCACCATTTTGAACGGCGCCGACTTTTCGCTGAAGCGCGGCGAGATGGTGGCGCTGGTGGCCCCGTCGGGCACCGGCAAGTCGACGCTGCTGCACACGGCGGGCCTGCTCGAGCGCCCCGATGCCGGTGACGTCATTCTGGCCGGCCGCGCCTGCGGACGGCTCTCCGACGACGAACGCACGGCGATCCGCCGCAACGATGTCGGCTTCGTCTATCAGTTCCATCATCTGCTGCCGGAGTTTTCGGCGCTCGAAAACATCATGATGCCGCAGCTGATCAAAGGGCTTTCGCGCAAGGAGGCGTCGGAGCGCGCAGCACAGCTGCTCGACTATATGCAGATCGGCAAGCGCGCTTCGCACCGGCCGTCGGAGCTGTCCGGCGGCGAACAGCAGCGCGTCGCCATCGCCCGTGCCGTCGCCAATGCGCCCTTGCTGCTTTTGGCCGACGAGCCGACCGGCAATCTCGACCCGGTCACCGCGTCCTATGTGTTCGAGGCGCTCGGCGCGCTGGTCAAGCAGTCCGGCCTTGCCGCGCTGATCGCCACCCACAATCACGAGCTCGCCTCGCGCATGGATCGCCGGGTGACGCTGGCGGACGGCAAGGTCGTTCCGTTGTGGGCCCCAACTTCGTCATCCTAGCGTCTGCGCCGCGTCGCTGCGCTCCTTGCTCCGCCCTAGGATGACGAAGTGATTGGTGCGTCTCGGCCGATCGCAAAGGCATGCGATGCGCCCTGCGTCAGCACTGCCGTCACCCCGTCAACCTTTCCTTAACCCTGCCCAAACCGGCTGTCAGGATTCGTCGGCATGCCGCTTTCCGCTCATTGACTTTCGAACAAAGTTAGAACAAAATACGAACATATCAACAACAGGAGAGAGTTATGAGCGATCTTGTTCAGGACGTCGTTTCGTTGGTGTGCATGAGTGCGTTTCTGGTTTCCATGGCTGTCTGGATCGGCGCCATGTGATGCAACTGCGGTTCGCCGCACTGTTTTAGGCGGGCAGGAAGGCGCTGTGCCGTTAAGCCTTTCTTGCCGCCATGACGCTAGGCTGCCCCGCCAAGACAGGGAGCAAAAACCTCAGGTGTCGCCGATCGTGACGGCCCTTCTCGTGGCCGGTAATCTCGGATTGATTTTCCTTCTGATGACCGCGCCGCTCGGTTTGCGCACGGTGCGGCTGAGCCGCGTGGTTGCCGTGGACCGGCAGCGCCTCTGGCAGGCGCTGTGGCCGCTCGGCAGTGATGCCGGCTGGTCCGGCGAGATACTGAAGGCCCAGCCGCTGGACGGGCAGGGCACGACCCGCATCCTGCTGTCCTGGGAAGGCCGCGACGGCCAGCCGATCGAGCGCGGGTCGCGCTTCGAGGACGTCGTCGAAGGCAGTCGTTTTTCGATGCGGGTCATCGAGGATACCGCGCTCGACGCGTCGTTCTGGAAGGATTTTTATGAGACCACTGAACTCACCTCGGAAGGTGCCGGCACGCGGGTGACGCTCAGCCAGACCGATCGCTATCGCGGCGTCGCCTTCCTGGTGTTCCGCTACTTCGCCATGCGCCGCGAGCTCGGCAAGCTGGAGGTCTGGGCGAGGACCGGACAATATCGCAAGGGCGGCTGGTTCGAGCATCCGCTGAGCCAGGTCGGTTTCGCCGTTCTTTCGGCTTTCATCCTGTGGCCGTTCTTCGGGCTCAATCTCGGCGGCCTGGCGCTGGCCGCGATCCTGACCTCGGTGGTCGCCCTGCATGAGTTCGGCCACATGGCGGCCTTTCGGCTGACCGGTCATCGCAAGGCGCGGATGATTTTTATTCCGCTGCTCGGCGGCCTCGCCATTGGTGGCCGGCCTTATGACAGCCGCTTCGAGGTCGCCTTCGTGGCGCTGATGGGCGCTGGTTTTTCCGCGTTCCTGGTACCGCTGCTGATCGTCGCCAGCGGGCTCGCATCCGGCGAGGGACATCGGCTCGCCGCCGCCCTTCTGGCGACGCTTGCCGGCTTTGCCGCGCTGTTCAACATCGCCAATCTGGTGCCGGTGTGGAAATTCGACGGCGGTCAGGTGCTGCGCCAGATCTGCCCGGGGCCGGTCGCGCTTGCGCTGGCGTCTTTCTCTTTGCTGTCGGCCTTGCTGGCGGTGGGTTGGCTCGCTGGTTTTTCCCAAGGCTTTCTGCTTGTGGCAGGCGCCGTCTTTGCCATCCTCAGCCTGATGACAGTGGGTAGCGGGGTAAAACCGCGCCACGAATTGAAGCCGATCCGCATCTTCGACCGTTTCGCCATGGCCGGCGCGCTGCTGGCCGTCTTCGCCATTCACGGTTTCGGGCTGTTGTGGGCCTCGGCGCGGTTGCTTTGAGCGTTGGTCGAGGCGAGACTCAGCCGGCCTTGCGGACCGGCTCTGCAGAAGTTGACTTCGCTGCCCCGAAAACATCCTCGAAGGCGGATTTCAGCGCCAGGTCGAAATCGGCCATGGTCACGGGCAAGCCGAGGTCGACCAGGCTGGTGACGCCGTGGTCCGGCACGCCGCATGGCACGATGCCGCTGAAATGGCTGAGATCCGGCTCGACATTGACGGCGATGCCATGAAAGCTCACCCAGCGCCGCAGCCGGATGCCGATGGCCGCGATCTTGTCTTCGGCCGGCGAGCCGTCGGGCAGGGACGGGCGCTCGGGCCGCACCACCCAGACGCCGACGCGGTCCTCGCGGCGTTCGCCGCGTACATTGAAGGCGGCAAGCGTGCCGATGATCCACTGCTCGAGCGCGGCGACGAAGGCGCGCACATCCTCACGCCGGCGCTTCAGGTCAAGCATGACATAGGCAACCCGCTGCCCCGGCCCGTGATAGGTGTATTCGCCGCCGCGTCCGGCGGCAAAGACCGGGAAACGGTCGGGGTCGATTAGGTCCTCGATGCGGGCGCTGGTGCCGGCGGTGTAAAGCGGCGGATGCTCGACCAGCCAGACCATCTCGGCGGCTGCACCCGCGCGGATCGCCTCGGCGCGCGCTTCCATCAGGGCCAGCGCATCGGTGTAGCCGGTCAGGCCGGGCTCGATGCGCCATTCGACCGGCGCCGAACCCGGCAAGGGCAGGAACGACGTGGCGATCTGGCTGCGTTCGGTCATGGCTTTTTCGTTTTTCGCGTGATGCACGCCGGCTTGGCGAAACCGCCTTGCGCTCTGGGGCCAAATGCATTTGCCCTTCATATGGCGGTATCCGGCTGAAACGTCCAGTTCGCCACGCATTTCGGCCTTCGCGCACGACCCCGAAGATAGGAACGATCTTCGGAAAGGATCATGCGCCAAATCAAAGTGCTGCAGCGTCCTTTGCGCGTCCCACAGGACGCGCGGCGCTGTAGAGGCCGATATGCCAATTCGCGGCGATTATTGCGCGCCGCGCCCTTGTTTCGCAGGAAACGATTTGCTACACGCCGCGAGCCGGTTCGTTCCGGCTCCTACCACGGGCGGTCGTGGCGGAATTGGTAGACGCGCAGCGTTGAGGTCGCTGTGGGGCAACCCGTGGAAGTTCGAGTCTTCTCGACCGCACCATAATTTTTCGGCCATTGAAATCATTGCGGCTTCTCAGGCCGTCGACGCCAAATCATCGCCTTTGGCGCTTGAACCGGCCGCAGCAGAGTTGCAACATGAGGTCGCAGAGCCGCACGCGAACGCCGCTTGGCTCGCACCGGCCAGCCTCCTGCACCTGAGTCCCCGGCTTTGCCGGTGGCGGGGCAGGGGATGTGGTTGACCTAAGCGGCGCGTCGTTGCGGGAAATGGAGACCCGGACGGGCTCGACGAGGGTCAACGGCCGTCACGACGGTGTGGTGGTGATCGCAGTAGACGCGATCCGGCGACGTCGGCCCGGCACAAAACCGGTAACCACCGGGTACCGACCGGTCTTCGCTCACCGGGAAGCGGCACTGGTGCAGGCCTAGCTGAATGAGGGGGACGTCTCTCGACGCTGGTCTGATATTTTCACGCATGATGGTTTTCAGTTTCCTGGTTCATAGCCATTGCCGGCTGACGGCCGCGATGCGACCGGTCGGAGCGAGCTTCTCTCGTTTTGGAGGGCTGTGGACCACATATGGTGCTGATCGCACCGTCAAAGAAGCCCGGCGCCCCGCTTCTGCAGCCAAATCGTTTGCGACTTAAGGCCACACCCGCGAGCGCCCGAAGCACCTGTCCGACCGGGATTTGCCGGCGCGCCGTTGCATAGCCTCAGTCCGTCGCCGCCGATCGCTTGAAGACGATGGTGACCCTGGTTCCCTCGCCGGCACTCGACTTGACGTCGAATTGCGCCTTGGCATTTTCGGTCAGCGACCGCGCGATCAAGGAGCCGAGCTTGCCGGGCCTGGGCCAGGTCTCACCCGTCGGCAGACCGATCCCATCATCGGCGACAGTCACCCGGCAACCATCGCCGCTGACGACGCTGTGCAGCGTGATCGTGCCGCCATCGCGCCCGACGAATGCATGTTTGAGAGCGTTGGTCAGCAACTCATTGACGACCAGGCCTGTCGGCATGGCAACGTTGATGGATACCGGATAGGTATCCACCTTAAGGTCGAGGCGGATACCTTCGACTGCGTGCGACGCCATGACGGCGGACGCGATCTGGCTAAGGTACACGCCAAGATCCACCTCATCCTTCTGCTCGTCAGCCGACAATGTCTGGTAGAGGATTGCCAATGCGTCTACCCGGCCGGCAAGCCTTTCGAAACGCTTCTGGTCCGGTTCGGTGGCGTTGCGGGTTTCCATCCGGATCAAAGCGGTGATCATCTGCAGATTGTTTTTCACCCGATGCTGCAGTTCGCGCAACAGGGTGTCCTTCTCCCGGATGAGCTCCTCCGCGGGTCGCGCGTCCTCGGTCTCACCGTGTGCCGTGACGTCGACAAGCGCCACCAGCCGGAAGCAGAGCTTGCCGTTGTCGTCCTCGATAACGTTGGAATAAACGTCGACGATTGCCGGCTTGTCCTCGCCGCGCTCGAGGCGAAACGTGCCGACGAAATCGGTGTCTTCAACGACAGCCTCGGCGAGCGGCCTGTCCTTCTGCCGATGAAGCCCCCTGCCGGAAAGGGCCGCCCAGTTTTCCCGCGCAAGCTTCGGCGCCTTGAGGTCCGAGAGCTTCTCGAATTCGGGATTGGCGTAGACGACACGTTCCTTCGCGATCAATTCCGAGACGGCGATCGCGATCGGCATCTGGTCGAGAAATTTCTTGAACTGGTCGCTTTCCAGCGCGGTGGCGAGGTCAGGCGTATCGAGCAATTGCTCGACAGCGTCAGCCTTATCGGAGTCTGTCATCTCGGCGCCTGCGTGATGCGTGGAAGCCATCAATATCAGGCATGCAATTCACCCGCCATCTCCAATATCGAAGGGGATACGACAGCGTCACTACTGGTGCGGGCCGCGTCGCGCAGCGCTCCACCGCCTGCCGCTCACGAACGAATTGGACAGAAGGCATTTTTCTCAGGGCCGCCGAACTTTGAAAAGAAATGTCTATGGAATTTGTAGAATTACGCTTTGAATGGGATCTCGGTACTGCTCGCAAGCCTTGGCGGCCTTCGCCTCCTGAGTTGAGATCAGTGCTCTCGTTGCCAAGCAAGTCGGCTCCCGATGAGGGAGTTGCTCCGCCGATCGCTATGCGGCCGGCAGACGGCGGAGCATTGCCACCAGCCCGCGGCTTTAGAGGAAGAGGTTCCCATGACCAGACTTACCCCCGTAGAGCAGATCATCCCGGATGCCGATATTGTCCCGCTTACCGGACGCGTCGGCGCAGAGATCAGGAACATTCGGCTCTCCGGCGACCTGCCGCAGCAGACGGTCGCGGCGATCAACCAGATCCTGTTGCGGCACAAGGTGGTGTTCTTCCGCGACCAGGCGCATCTCGACGATGCCGAGCAGGAGCGCTTTGCCCAGCGTCTCGGCGACCTCGTCCCGCATCCGACCCAAGGTCCCGTCAAGGGAACGGCGTCCATTCTCGAACTCGATTCCAGCCGTGGCGGCGGTCGCGCCGACCAATGGCATACCGATGTCACCTTCGTCGACGCCTATCCGAAATTCTCCGTTCTTCGCGGCGTCGTCATACCGCCGGCCGGCGGCGACACCATCTGGTCGAACACCGCGGCCGCCTATCAGGACCTGCCCGAGCCGTTGAAGCTGCTGGCCGACAATCTCTGGGCGGTGCACAGCAACGCTTACGATTACGCCGCGGTGCGGCCGCGTGCGAGTGCTGCGGAAAAGAAGCACTTCGAGGAAATCTTCACCTCGACGATCTACGAGACCGAGCATCCCGTTGTCCGCGTCCATCCCGAAACAGGCGAGCGCTCGCTGCTGCTCGGCAATTTCGTGCAACGGCTGATCGGTCTTTCCAAAAGCGATTCGGCGAAGCTCTACGAGGTGTTCCAGTCCTATGTCACGGCGCCGGAGAACACCGTGCGCTGGCGCTGGAAGGCCGGCGATGTGGCGAT
Organism: Mesorhizobium sp. C372A; assembly: GCF_030323245.1. Taxonomy (NCBI): domain Bacteria; kingdom Pseudomonadati; phylum Pseudomonadota; class Alphaproteobacteria; order Hyphomicrobiales; family Phyllobacteriaceae; genus Mesorhizobium; species Mesorhizobium sp. C372A. The sequence goes on from NZ_CP100475.1 coordinate 3,840,828, forward strand.
CTGGGATAACCGCGCGACGCAGCACTACGCCGTCAACGATTACGGCGACCAGCACCGGGTGGTGCGTCGCGCCACGGTCGACGGCGACATTCCGGTCAGCGTCGACGGCCGCCGCAGCGCCACCCGCACCAAGGTCGCGAAGCCGGCAGCCGACAAGGCGGCATGAGGCGCGGTCGAACGCGAAGGCCGCTGTTCAGGCGGCCTTCTTCATACGTGATAGTGTCTCTGCAACCACCTCGCCAAACGACGACGGCGTCGGCACGATGATCACCCCGGCGTCCTTTAGAATCTCGACCTTCTCCTGCGCCGACTCGCCGAAGGCCGAGATGATGGCGCCGGCGTGGCCCATGCGGCGGCCTTTGGGGGCGGAGAGGCCGGCGATGTAGGCGATCAGGGGCTTGCGCATACTATCGCGCGCCCAGATGGCCGCTTCGGCTTCCTGCGGTCCGCCGATCTCGCCGATCATCACCACCGCGTCGGTGTCGTCATCCTGTTCGAACAGTTTCAGCATGTCCTTGAAGGACGAGCCGTTGATCGGGTCGCCGCCAATGCCGACGCTGGTCGAGACGCCGATGCCGAGCGACTTCATCTGCGACGCCGCCTCGTAGCCGAGCGTTCCGGAGCGGCCGACAATGCCGACGCGGCCAGGCAGATAGATGCTGCCGGGCATGATGCCCATCAGCGCCTGTCCGGGCGTGATGACGCCGGCGCAGTTCGGGCCGATCAGCCGCATGCGGTCCTCGTAGCGGTAGCGCAGCATGTAGCGCTTGACCTGCATCATGTCCTGCGACGGGATGCCGTCGGTGATGCAGACGCAGAGTTTAATGCCGGCGTCCGCCGCTTCCATGATCGAATCGGCGGCAAAGGGCGGCGGCACGAAGACGATGCTGGCCTCGGCGCGGGTCTCGCGCACCGCGCCCTTGACCGTGTTGAAGACGGGCAGGCCGAGATGCTTCTGGCCGCCCTTGCCGGGCGTGACGCCGCCGACCAGCTTGGTGCCGTAGCGCTTCATGTCTTCGGCATGGAAGCTGCCGATCTTGCCGGTGAACCCCTGGACGATGACGCGGGTGCTGCGGTTGAGCAGGATTGCCATTTTCTCGACCTCCCCCTCAGGCTGCTTTTTTCTTGGTGGCCGCGCGCCAGGCGGCGACGGCTTTTTCGGCGGCTTCGGCCAGCGTGTCGGCAACGATCACCGCCTCGCCGGAATCAGCCAGGATGCGGCGGCCTTCCTCGGCCCTGGTGCCGGAGAGACGGACCACCAGCGGCACGTTGACGCCGACCTCGCGTATCGCCTTGATGACGCCTTCGGCGACCCAGTCGCAGCGGTTGATGCCGGCAAAGATGTTGACCAGTATGGTCTCGACATTCTTGTCGCCGAGCACGGCGCGGAAGGATTTGGCCACCCGCTCGGGCGAGGCGCCGCCACCGATGTCGAGGAAGTTGGCCGGTTCGCCGCCGGCGATTTTGATCATGTCCATGGTCGCCATGGCGAGGCCGGCGCCGTTGATGATGCAGCCGATGTTGCCGTCAAGGCCGACATAGGAGAGGCCGCGGTCGCTGGCGAAGGTCTCGCGCGGGTCTTCCTGGCTCTTGTCGCGCAGCTCGGAGATTTCCGGCCGTCGGAACAACGCGTTCTCGTCGAACGACATCTTGGCGTCGAGCGCGATCAAATTGCCGTCGCGGGTCACCACCAGCGGATTGATCTCCAGCATCGAGGCGTCGTAGTCGCGGAACACCTGATAGCAGGCGAAAATGGTTTCGGTCGCCTTGCCGATCAGATTGTGGTCGAGGCCGAGCCCGAAGGCGATCTCGCGCGCCTGGAAACGCTGCATGCCGACGCCGGGATCGACCGATGTGCGCAGGATGGAGTTCGGCGCCTTTTCGACGATGTCCTCGATCTCCATGCCGCCGGCAGCCGATGCCACGATCATGACGCGCTCTTCCTTGCGGTCGAGGACGAAGCCGACATAGAGCTCCTGCGCTATGTCGACGGCTTCCTCGAGATAGAGGCGCGAAATCAGCTTGCCGCGCGGGCCGGTCTGCTGTGTCACCAGCTTGCGGCCGAGCATGGCTTCGGCAGCGTTGGAGATCTCCTCGTCATTGGCGCAGAGCTTGATGCCGCCGGCCTTGCCGCGGGCGCCGGAATGCACCTGCGCCTTCAAGACCCATTTGGCGCCGCCGATCTCGCGCGCCCTGTAGGTCGCCTGCTCGGGGCTGTAGGCCAGCCCGCCGCGCGGCACATGCACGCCGTGGCGTGCCAGCAGTTCCTTGGCCTGATATTCGTGGATGTCCATTTTGTCCTCCCTGAACGGTCAATGCGCGGCGACACGCGGCTCGCTAGAGAATTGGCTGGCCCGTTCGATTGCCTCGTTGACCACCAAAACATTGCGCGCCATGCGTTCCGACGCTGCGTCGATCATCTTGCCGTCGAGTGCGGCTGCTCCCTTGCCCTGCGCCTCCGCCTCCTTCAGCACTTCGAGGATGCGCCTGGCGCGCGTCACCTCTTTTTCCGGTGGCGAGAAGACGTCGTTGGCTAGCGCGATCTGCGAGGGATGGATTGCCCATTTGCCTTCGATGCCAAGGGCGGCGGCGCGCCTGGCGCCGGCGATGTAGCCCTCCGGATCGGAGAAGTCGCCGAACGGCCCGTCAATCGCGCGCAAGCCATAGGCGCGGCAGGCGACGGTCATCCGCGACAGAGCGAAATGCCACTGATCGCCGGGATAGTCGGGGTTGAGGCCGCCGATGTTGACCGTGCGCGCCTTGCAGCTTGCCGCATAATCGGCGACGCCAAAATGCATGGCTTCCAGCCGGCCGGGTGTCGCGGCAATCGCCTCGACATTGGCCATGCCGAGCGCGGTCTCGATCAGCGCTTCGAGGCCGACGCGGGTCCTGAAACCCTTTGCCATCTCAATCTGGTTGACCATGGCCTCGACCATGTAGAGGTCAGCCGGCACGCCGACCTTCGGCACCAAAATGGTGTCCAGCCGGTCGCCGGCCTGTTCCATCACGTCGACCACGTCGCGGTACATGTAGTGCGTGTCGAGGCCGTTGATGCGCACCGAGACGGTCTTGCCCTTGGCGCGCCAGTCGATGTCGTTGAGCGCCTGGATGATGTTCTTGCGGGCGCGCTCCTTGTCGGGTGGGGCAACGGCGTCCTCGATGTCGAGGAAGATGAAGTCGGCGGCGCTGTTGGCGGCCTTGTCGATCATCTCCGGGCTGGAGCCCGGAACGGCCAGCTCGCTGCGCTGCAGCCGCAGTTTTTTCAGATGGTTGATGGTGTGGCTCATCGTCGGCTCCCCTCAAGCGGCTTCGGCGACCGGCACGGCGGCCGAGGCGCGGAAGTGCTGGATGGCGGCGCCGACGCCGGAGCCGGGCGCCAGCCGTACGCCGCAGTCGAGCAGCGCCATTTCGGCGGCCGAGAGCGAGGCCAGCACCATCACCTCGTTCAGCCAGCCGAGATGGCCGATGCGGAAGACCTTGCCGATCACCTTGTTGAGGCCGCCGCCGAGCGCGGTCTGGTATTTCTGGTAGGCGCGCTTGACCACATCGCCGCTGTCGACGCCGTCCGGCACCAGGATGGCGCTGACCGTATCGGAGTGCCATTTCGGCGCCTTGGCGCAGAGCTTCAGGCCCCAGGCGTCGACTGCCTTGCGCACGCCTTCGGCGAGACGATGGTGGCGGGCGAAGATGTTTTCCAGCCCTTCCTCGGCGATCAGGTCGAGCGAGGCGCCCAGACCGCGCAGCAGCTGTGTAGCCGGCGTATAAGGGAAGTAGCCGGCATCGTTGGCGCGGATCATGTCCTCGAAGGAGAAGAAGCAGCGGCGGTGCGTGGCGCTCCGCGAGGCCACCAGCGCCTTCTTGCTGACGGAGAGGAAACCGAGGCCGGCGGGCAGCATGAAACCCTTCTGCGAGCCGCTGACGGCGCAATCGACGCCCCATTCCTCCTGGCGGAAGTCGATCGAGCCGATCGACGAGACGCCGTCGACGAAGAGCAAAGCAGGGTGGTTGGCGTCGTCGAGCGCGGCGCGGCAGCCGGCGACGTCGCTGGTCACGCCGGTCGCCGTCTCGTTCTGCGTGCAGAAGATTGCCTTGATGCGATGCGCCTTGTCGTCGCTGAGCCGCTCGGCATAGAGCTCGAGCGGCACGCCGGTCCCCCAGTCGCAATCGATGACATCGACCTCGAAGCCGAGGCGCTCGGCCATGTCGACCCACAGATGCGAGAACTGGCCGAAGCGCGACATCAGCACGCGGTCACCGGGGCTGAGCACATTGGTCATCGCCGCTTCCCAGGCGCCGGTGCCGGAGGAGGGATAGATGAAGACGCGGCCGGTCTCGTTCTTGAACACCGTCTTGATGTCTTCGAACAGCGGTAGCGTGAGATCGGGGAAGGATGCTGCACGCATGTCTTCCATCGGCAGGTTCATCGCCTGCCGGACCCGTTCGGGGATGTTGGTCGGTCCGGGAATGAAAAGATGGGTGAAACCGGCCATGTCGCGAACTCCTCCTGATCCAGCAAAGCGGTGAGGGGAGTTTCGTCTCGACGGCTAAAGGCAACAACACCTCAAGGGGTAACATCTTGCCGCGCGCGGGTGGGGGTTGCCTACCCGGGTGACCTACCCGCGGCCAGTCGCTCGCCTACCCCAACGGCTGCTTCTGGGTACGCCTCTCCCGCGCGTAGAGCGCGACTGCCATCGCCCGGTTGCGGACGTCGAGCTTGTCGTAGAGATTCTTGAGGTGGTATTTCACCGTGTTCTCCGAAATCCCGGTGCGCGTCGCGATCTGCAGATTGGTCCAGCCGTCGGACAGCACCGCCAGCAGCTCGCGCTCGCGCACGGTGAGCAGCGACAAGGGTGTGTCGTTGACCTTGTTGATGTCGATGTAGGGGATGCAGATGCGGCCATGCGCGACGGCCAGGATGGTCTCGAAGATGATCGCCGGATCGTCGAACTGGAAGCAGTAGCCCTGGGCGCCGAGCCGCACGCACTGCTTCAGGATGCCGATGTCGTGGTCGTTGGAAAACACCGCGATGCGCACGCCCAGCTTGCGGCTGTGAACCTCGGCCAGCACATCGGCGCCGTCCATGTCGGCAAGCTTCCACCCGATGATTGCGACGTCGAATTCGCCTTCCGCTGCCAACTCAAGAAAATGCCTGCCGCTTTGCACGCAGGCCAGGAGCTCGAAGCGCCCGTCGCAGTCCAGCATGTCGCGCAGCGCCGATATGACGAGCGGATTGCGTTCGGCGACGACCACGCGCACGCGCCGTTCCTCGATTGCCTTCTGCGTCTGTGACCTGATCTTCAAGGGCTTCCGGCTGTTCTGGTTCCTGGCCTGGGCGGGTCCGGCAGATGGCAGGACCTGCACCATGACAATTCTGCCCCAACCGTGCTCGGGTGCTCTTTCCCCAGCGACATGTGCTGTCGCGCCGCCTGAATCCTGGGCGGCGTCATATCCTGATGAAATCACTCTCGCCCATATGCAGGGCGGGGCGCATTTCGTTTGATATTCCCGTGCGTTGCGCGCTAGACCTGACAGGCACCTTTCCGAAATTCCCATGGCGGGAGCCGCTGGTGGAACGCCAGGACGACCAGAAGACCGGCGCCAAAGCCGCTGACGATGCCCACGCCGACATCTATGGCGAGGACGGCGCCGTTCTGTCATCATTCCTCGCCCAGATCGGCGCGGCGATCGCCGATCGCGATACGCTGACGCTGAAGCGCGAAGTCGACGACCTGCACCAGTCGGAACTTGGCGATCTGCTGGAGGCCCTGCACCCCGAACAGCGTCGCGCCCTTGTCGAACTGCTCGGCGCCGACTTCGACTTCTCGTCGCTGACCGAGGTCGACGAGGCGATCCGCCGCGATATCGTCGACAATATGCCCAATGAGCAAATTGCCCAGGGCATGCAGGACCTCGATTCTGACGACGCGGTCTACATTCTCGAAGACCTTGAAAAGGAAGACCAGGACGAGATCCTGTCGCAGCTGCCGTTCACCGAGCGGATCAGGCTGCGCCGCTCGCTCGACTACCCGGAAGAGACCGCCGGTCGCCGCATGCAGACCGAGTTCGTCGCCGTGCCGCCGTTCTGGACCATAGGCCAGACCATCGACTACATGCGCGAAGACAAGAACCTGCCCGAGCGGTTCAGCCAGATCTTCGTCATCGATCCAAGCTTCAAGTTGCTCGGCGCCATCGACCTCGACCAGATCCTGCGCACCAAGCGCACGACCAAGGTCGGAGACGTGATGCACGAGACGAGGCACGCCATTCCGGCCACCATGGACCAGGAAGAGGCGGCGCGGGACTTCGAGCAATACGATCTTCTGTCCGCCGCCGTCGTCGACGAGAACGAGCGGCTGGTCGGCGTGCTCACCATCGACGACGTCGTCGACGTCATCCAGCAGGAGGCCGAGGAAGATCTGCTGCGCATGGGCGGCGTCGGCGACGAAGAGTTGTCCGACAGCATTCTTTCGACCTCGCGCTCGCGCGTTCCCTGGCTGCTGGTCAACCTGTTGACGGCGTTCCTGGCGGCTTCGGTGATCGGCCTGTTCGACCGCACCATCGAGCACATCGTGGCACTGGCCGTGCTGATGCCGATCGTGGCCGGCATGGGCGGCAATGCCGGTTCGCAGACCATGACCGTCACGGTGCGCGCGCTGGCGACCAGGGATCTCGACATCTACAATGCCGGCCGCATCATCCGCCGCGAAATGGGCGTGGGTTCCATCAACGGCATCATCTTCGCCGTGCTGATCGGCATCGTCGCGGCCGTCTGGTTCCGCGATGCCAATCTGGGCGGCATCATAGCGGCGGCGATGATCATCAACATGTTCGTGGCAGCCCTTGCCGGTATCCTGATCCCGCTATTGCTCGACCGGTTCAAGATCGACCCGGCGGTGGCGTCGGCGGTTTTCGTCACTACGGTCACCGACGTCGTTGGCTTCTTTGCCTTCCTCGGGCTGGCCACCTGGTGGTTCGCTATCCCTTGAGAAAGAGGCGTTGCGGGTTCAATTGACTTTTACGTAAATGTGGTGCGAGGCTTGCGCGGGGTTCCATGCCGAGTCCGGCTTGGAACGGGGTTGATCGGAATGCGTGGAAATCCCGGGCGACCGGGCGTTTTCCGATGTTCCGACATTTGGAGCAAAGATGCGGGAATATTATTCGATCACCGAACTGACCCGCGAATTCGACGTGTCGACGCGGACGCTGCGCTTCTACGAGGATGAGGGGCTGGTGCAACCCGTGCGGCGGGGCCGCACAAGGCTGTTTCGTCCGTCGGACCGGCATCTGATCCGCCAGATCATGCGCGGGAAAAGGCTCGGCTTCTCGATCAACGAGATCCGCGAAATCATCCAGATGTACAAGGAACCGCCAGGCGAGGTCGGTCAACTCAAGCTGATGATCAAGCGCATCGAGGAGAAGCGCGAGGATCTCAGGCAGAAGCGCCGCGATCTCGAGGAGACGCTGGCGGAGCTCGACCAGGCTGAGGAGTCTTGCGTCGAGCGGCTGGTGGAGCTGGGGGTTAATACCTGAGCGGACCGTCGAGCGTTTGCGCGCCCGTCGCAAACGTTCGCGATTAGCGGAGGCCTTCCACACTTCGTCATTCTAGGGCGAAGCAGGAGCGAAGCTCCGTCGCGGAGACCCTAGAATCCATTCCGTGACATCGGTCGTGGAGTGCAGCGGTAGCGAATTCTGGACCATAGCAACGCTCTGGAGTCGCGGCATGGATCCTCGGGTCTGTGCTGCGTCGCTACGCTCCTTGCTCCGCCCGTGGATGACGAAGAAACGGATGCGCCAGCTAATCGCCAAGGTATACACCCCTGCCACGCCGCCTCAGATCCAGCGCCTGACCCGCTTCGCATAGTCGCGGTACTTCTTGCCGAATTTGGCGAACAGCACCTTCTCCTCGCTCTCGATGGCGACCTTCTGCGTTGCAAATGCCGCGATCAAAGCCAGCGGCAGGAACCATACGATCCCCGAGACGAAGGCGACGCCGATCAAAAGCAGCGTGTTGGCCAGATACATCGGGTTGCGCGTCACGCCGAACGGGCCGGACGTCACCAGATGATCCGGCACGCCATTGGGGTTCATCGTCGTTTTGGCCCCGATCATGGTGCGGATAGCGGTGAACCAGAGGGCTGCGACGGCAAACAGCACCACAAAGCCGGCGGCAAACAAAAGGTCGCCCAAGAGGTCGCCGATCCAGGGCAGGGGATAGAACAGGCCGAGCGCGATGCTGATGGCAATGGCGGCGATGTAGATCAGCGGCGGCCATGGGATCAGCCGTGGTCTCGGTAGATCGGGTTTTGCCAGCCCGGGTTTTGTGAGCTTGTCGGTCATTGTTGCCCTCCCTGCGTCATCGGACTCTCCTCCGTCCTTGCGGTGCAGATGCCGGCGAGTTCACCGAGATGCGCTTTGAACTCCGGGGTCTGGTCACCATTGTAGAGCCGGTCGAATGCCGCTTCGCTTTGCAGCGTGTCCAGCATGCACACACAATAGCTGGTGCAGAACTCCGTGTCGCGCTGCTGTTCGCAGGATACCTGGCATTCCTTGAGGAAGACCACTTCCCGTGTCTCGACCGGCGCCGGCGCGATCTGCGAGAACAGCCAGACGCAGCCGAACAGCAGCGGCTGGTGGATCAGATAGAAAGCCAGGCTGTGGCGGCCGATGAAGGTGAGCGGCCTGGTCCAGCTTCCCGATGCCAGCGTGGCCAGCCGCGCCAGCAGGCCGGTGGTGGACGCAAACTTTGCCGCGGCGATGCCGAGAAGCACGGCGCCGAACCAGGGAAACAGCGGCACGTAATCGTTGGAGCGCGGGTTGATCGCCGACAGGCCGACCCACCACAGCGCCGGATGATCGAAGGCTTCGGATCGGAAATAGATCGGCCCGGCGATCACCACCGCCGCCACGACAAGCGCCAGCAAGGACGGCAGCCGCAAGAACAAAAGGCCGAGCAGGCTGGCCAGCGCGATCTGATGCAGGATGCCGAAGAAGATGAAGCTGTCCGGCGTGATGAAGTACGTGACCGCCGATATAGCGGCGGCCGCGACGGCGACCATGGCAAAACGTTTCCAGAAGCCGGTCCAGCGGATCTGCCTGCCATGCGCGAGAAACAGGCTGACGCCGACCAGGAACAGGAAGGTCGAGGCGATGCAGCGCGCATAGATCTTCCACCAGCCGACGGCGGTGAGGCCGGGATCGGTGTAGTGGAAATTTTCGAGATCCCAGGTGAAGTGGTAGCTCGCCATGGCGATCAGCGCGATGCCGCGTACGACATCGATGGCGACGATGCGCTTCGGTTGATCTCGCTTCAGTTGATCTCCAGGGGGTGCGGTATGGATGCTCATGGTCTCGCGATCTGATTCAGCCCCAAAGACGACTATCACGGTTGCACCGGACAAAAGAAGGCCGCCCTCTACGCTCCGGGTCGCGCCGTGCGGCTGCATCGCGCGGCGCTTTAGGCCAGAGCCGGAAAGCCTTTGGCCGAATTCGCTTTTTGCCGGGAAGGGGTCGGTTTCCTGTTACCGGCGGAGGAAGCGCCAGCGCAGATTTGGGCTGCGAGTCTGATTTGGGGATCAAATGTCCACCCATGTGCGCCATCCGATCTGGCTGCCAGCCCTGCGTCCGGCGGATGCGCGCACCTTTGCCTCGCTCTATGCGGTCGAATCCTTCGCCCGTGCCACGGTGTCGAGCGTCATCCCGATCCAGGCTTATGAGATTCTGCACAACGAGCAGATCGTCTCGATCCTCTACACCATCGTGGCGCTGCTCGGCCTGTCGGTGACCTTGTTCATGCCGATGCTGATCCGCAGGTTTGACCGGCGCTGGGTCTATACCGCCGGCGCCTGCCTGCTGGCGATGGGCTCGCTGTTCTTCGTCACCCACACGCTTGCCGGGCAACTGGCAGGCATGCTGTGCCGCGTGATGGGGGCGAGCGCCCTGTCGATCACGCTCAACCTCTACATCATGGACCACATCCGCAAGACCGATTTCATGCAGGCCGAATCGCTGCGCATGGCGTGGTCGATGCTGGCCTGGACCGGCGGGCCGACACTCGGCATCTTCCTCTACACACGGTACGGCATCTATGCCGCGCATGGCGCGGTCGCGGTGTTTGCGTTGGCCTTGCTGGCGCTGTTCTGGACCTACAGGCTGGGCGACAACCGGTCGATCCGGCCGGGCAAGACACGGCCGGCCAATCCGCTGGCCAATATCGGCCGCTTCGTAGCACAACCCAGGCTCAGGCTGGCCTGGCTGATCGCCTTCGGCCGCTCCTGCTTCTGGACGACGTTCTTCGTCTACGGGCCGCTGTTCATGGTGATTACCGGCGAGGGCAAGCTTGCCGGCGGCCTGCTGGTTTCGGCCGGCAATGCGCTGTTGTTCATGGCGATCTTCTGGGGCAAAGCGGGAAAACGCTTCGGCGGCCGGCGCACCATGACCTTCGCCTATTTCGCGATGTCGGCGACGCTGCTTGCCGCGGGCGCGGTCGGCACTACCGCGCCGCTGCTTACGGGCTTTTTCCTGCTCTGCGGCGCCTTCTTCACCATCGCGCTCGATGCACTGGGCTCGACCGCCTTCATGCGCTCGGTGCGGTCCTATGAGCGGGCGCAGATGGCCGCGGTCTACCGCACCTATCTCGACTTTTCCGAGCTGACGCCGCCGCTGGTCTATTCGGTGGTGCTGGCGTTTTTCGGCCTCGGCTCGGTGTTCGTGACGCTGGGCATTCTGGCCGCGGTTTGCGGCTTTATCTCCTGGCGCTATCTGCCGAAGTCGCTTTAGTCGCCGATCAGGCGGTTGCCTCAAGCGCTGCATGCCGCTCGCGCACCCAGTTGTGGAAGCGGTGCAGATCGTACTCCTCCGGCATTAGCACGCCGGCCTGGTGGCGCATCGAGCGCAGGCCTTTCTGATTGATCTCGCAGATCGCGGCATCCTCCTCCAGCACCTGGGTGCCGAAGGCGACGACATTGTCGATGTCCGTCTCAGCCAGCGCCTCGGGCGCGAACAGCCACTCGGCGGTGAGTTCGGTCTGTTCGGGACCGAGCGGCATCAGTCGCACCGTCCTGACATAATCGACATGGCCGACGATGAACATCGAGGGCAGGCTGGTGGCATAGGTCTGTCCGGCCGCACGCTCGGCCGGCGTCAGGCCCGGGAAGACCGGGCCATGGGCATGTCCGTCGCGCGACCAGGTCTCGGCGCCGGCGCGCAGGCCACCCGAAAACTGCGGTGCGTCATTGTCGGCATGGCGGACCCAGTCGGGGTCGTCGTGCCGGCTCATCAGGCCGCGGCCGTATATCGGCACCAGCCGAGACAGGTCCTTGTGGACGCCTGGGCAATGCAGGCACTCGTTGAAGTTCTCCCAGAAGATCTTCCAGTTGCAGTTCATCACCTTGCGCAGGACATGGCCTGATACCAGAGTTTCCAGCGGCCAGTTGGCGAGGTCGCCGGATGCGGGATCGAAGGAGGTCCCGGCGGAGCCGGCCGCAGCCTGCTGAAGGTTCACAAAGACAAAGCCGCGCCATACCGACAGCGCCACCCGGTAGAGCGGATGATCTGCCTTGTCGAAACCATCTGGCAGCGATTTCGAGGGAACGCGCACGAGATCGCCGCGCAGCGAGTAGGACCAGGCATGGTAGGGGCAAGTGATGAGCCGCGCTTTCAGCCGGCCCTCGCTTTCCTGGCAAAGCTGCGAGCCGCGATGCCGGCAGGTGTTGTGGAAGGCGCGCAACTCGCCGGTGTCGTCGCGGAGCACGACGATTTCCTGTGTGCCAACGCGGATTGTCCTGAATGCCAAAGGCTGGGCAAGATCGGCCTCGCGGCAGACGAGCAGCCAGCTTTTGTACCAGATGGCGTCGAGATCGCGCTGGTAAGCCTCGCTATCCCAATAGGCCGATGACGGTAGCGTCGGTTCGGCCCGGCTCAGGCCGTTATAGGGGTCGCGCTCGCTCGGGTTGGGATGCATGGCTGGCTTCCTATGAAGCGTCAGCCGACACCCCGGCAGATCGTTTGTCAATCAGAGTGCCGCATTGCCGGTTGCAGGCGCGGCGCATAATCATGTCGTGGACATGGGACATTCGGAAATTGGGGGGATTCGGAAATTGGCCGCACGACAGATGTCGCTTACGCCGGAGCTGGTCGCGCGCTGCTGGCGCGAGATCAGGGACCCCGGGCCGGATCCGGACGCGATGCATCTCGATGACGCCGACTATGACGCGCTGCTGGATGAATTGCAGGTCGAACTCCCGGATAGCGAACCGCTATGGCTGTTCGGCTATGGATCGCTGATCTGGAAACCGGAAATAGATTATGTCGAGGACCGCGTTGCGCTGGCGCGCGGCTGGCATCGGTCCTTTTGCATGAACATGACGCGCTGGCGCGGCACCAAGGACAGCCCCGGCCTGATGATGGCGCTGGACCGTGGCGGACAATGCAAGGGCGTCGCCTTCCGGCTGACCGAAAGTAACCGGCGCGGGCAGTTGGGCCGGCTTTTCCGGCGCGAAGTCACGCTGAAGCCGACAAGCTACCGGCCGCGCATGCTGAAGCTTGCAAGCGAGGCCGGACCGCTCAGGGCATTGGCCTTCGTCATCAACCGCAACGGCCTGACCTATTCAGGGCCGCTCGACGAGGGCAAGGTCGTCGAAAGGCTGGCAACGTCCTGCGGGCACTGGGGGTCGGGCGCCGACTATCTCTACAACACGGTGAAAAACCTTGAAGAGCGCGGCATTCACGATCGCCATCTGTGGCGGCTGCAGCGGCTGGTTGCCGAGCGGATCACCGCGTTGAACCCGTAACGCCGCATGGCGCATTCGCGCTGTTGGCCGGCGGAATTTGGTTTGCCGGATGCGGCCGTTTCAGCCTATAGTCATGCATGTCGTCGGTTCCGTTAGGGACCAAGAGGGAATGCGGTGAGGGCTGACTTGTTGCCCAATGCCGTGGCTGCCCCCGCAACTGTGTGCGGTAGTCCTCTCCAAGCCACTGAGGATTTTTTCCTCGGGAAGGTGGGGAAGGGCGCTGATCCGCGAGCCAGGAGACCTGCCGGCGACAGGGAACTGACTTCGATGCCCTCGGGTGGAGGGCGAAAGGACAAGATATGAATACCGCTTCCGTCTCCCTCGGCGCTTCCGTCTCCTCGCAGTCGCGCTTCATGCAGCTCGTGCTTAGCGCGTTTCTGGGCATTTTCGTCGTCGGCGTTGTCGGTTTCTCGCATATCGATGCGGTCCACAATGCGGCGCACGACTATCGCCATTCGATGGCGTTTCCCTGCCACTGACGAGGATCTGACATCATGAACCTGTTTCGCAACGTCGTGTTCATCGCGGCGATCGCAGGGCTCGTGGCGGGTGTCGCTCTCGCCTGCATGCAGGCCTACGCCACCGTGCCGCTGATCCTCAAGGCCGAGGTCTACGAAAAGGCTGGTGGCGGCCATGAGCATGAGCATGCCGCGGCGCCCGCCGCCAACGCTGCGGACACCAATGCCATGAGCACCGCCGCGCCGGCGGAAAATGCCGTGAGCAGCGCAGCCCCGGCTGAAGCTGCCGCGCCAGCGGAGGACGAAGGCTGGGCGCCGGCCGACGGCTTCGAGCGATTCGCCTTCAGCGTGCTGGCCAATATCGTCACCGGTATCGGTTTCGCGCTGGTCCTGGTGGCCGTTTCCGAATTCGCCGGCGGCATCGGCAACTGGCGCCAGGGGGTGTTCTGGGGTCTGGCCGGCTTTGCCGTATTCACGCTGGCTCCGGGCCTCGGCCTGCCGCCGGAACTGCCGGCAATGCCGGCGGCCGATCTCATGCAGCGCCAGATCTGGTGGGTGGCGACGGTTGTGGCGACTGCCATTGGCCTTGCCTTGATCGCCTTCCGCACCTCGGCGCCGCTGACCGTCCTTGCCGTCGTTCTGATCGTCGCCCCGCATATTGTCGGCGCGCCGCAGCCCGACAGTTTCGAGACGCCGATCCCCGAAGGCCTGCATCACCAGTTCGTGGTGGCGGTGACGGTGACCAATCTGGTGTTCTGGTTGGTGCTCGGCGCCGTCATTGGCGTGGTGCGCGAACGCTTCACCGGCTCGGCGACCAGCCTGCGCGACAGCTTTGCCTGATCGCAGTTTGACCTTTATCATCGGCGGTGCGCGCTCCGGCAAGAGCGCGCATGCCGAAACCCTGGCGACGGCGTTGCCGCCGCCATGGGCCTATATCGCCACCGCCGAAGCCTATGACGATGAGATGCGCGAGCGCATCGCGCTGCATCGCTCGCGGCGCGGCGAAGGCTGGGCGACCATCGACGCGCCGCTCGATCTTGTCGGAGCGCTCGAAGCCTTGCCCGACAACCAGCCGGTGCTCGTCGATTGCCTGACGCTGTGGCTGACCAATCATATGCTTTCCGACCATGATCTCGAGGCGGAATGCCGGCGGCTGGCCGACATGCTGTCGCGGCCGCGCGGGCCCTGGCTCGTTGTCTCGAACGAAGTCGGGCAAGGCATCGTGCCCGACAATGCGCTCGCACGCCGGTTTCGTGATGCCGCCGGCCGTCTCAACCAGCAGGTCGCGGCGGTTGCCGATACGGTGCTACTGATGGTGGCGGGGCTGCCGCTCAAGGTGAAATGATGACCGATATCGACGCAAAAGACGAAGAACGCCACCGCGCCAAGATGGCCAAACGCAAGGCGGTGCAGGACGCCGAGGTCGCGGAAAAGACGGTCGAGAAGGGGCTGCTGATCGTCAACACCGGACCCGGCAAGGGCAAGACCACGGCCGCCTTCGGGCTGGCGCTGCGCATGCTCGGCTATGGCAAGCGCGTCGGCGTCGTCCAGTTCATCAAGGGCAAATGGCACACCGGCGAAAAGGACGCCTTCGCGGCGTTCGGCGACCGTGTCGTCTGGCACACGATGGGCGAGGGTTTCACCTGGGAGACGCAGGATCTGAAGCGCGACATTGCGGCGGCCGAAGCCGCCTGGGCCAAGGCGCTGGAGCTGATCGCCGACCCCTCTGTCAGCCTTGTCGTCCTCGATGAGCTCAACATTGCGCTGCGCTACGACTATCTCGATCTCGACAAGGTGGTCGCGGCGCTGAAGGCGCGGCGCGAAGGCCTGCATGTCGTCGTCACCGGCCGCAATGCCAAGCCGGCGCTGGTCGAGGCGGCGGATCTGGTGACGGAGATGGGCGTGACGAAGCATCATTTTTCGGCCGGCGTGAAGGCGCAGCAGGGGATCGAGTTTTGAGGGGTTTCGTACCCTCCCCCTTGTGGGGAGGGTCGATCCGCGAAGCGGATCGGGGTGGGGGTTCTCGTAGGGTCGCAGTCCCCCACCCCGGCGCTTCGCGCCGACCCTCCCCACAAGGGGGAGGGTAAAGGAAGGGCGACGGTAAGCTCTCAGAACGTCACCGCGATAAGCACCGCCGACAGCAACCCGAACAGCCCAATCAGCAGATAGTCCGCCACCTGGTACAATTTCAGCGCCTGCCTGATGTCCTGGCTTTCCGCCGCGCGCCTACCGCCTTCGCCCATATAGGCGTCCTCGACGATGACGCCGCCATAGCTGCGCGGGCCGGCGAGCGCCAGGCCGAGTGCGCCGGCCATTGCTGCTTCCGGCCAACCGGCATTGGGTGAGCGGTGCTTTTTGGCGTCGCGCCGCACTGCTTGCCAGGCGTTGCGGGGATCGGCGCCGTCAACGAGAAAGGCGGCGGCAACGATCAGCAACGCGGTCAGCCGGGACGCCGGCAGGTTGATCCAGTCGTCGAAGAGTGCCGCCGCGCGGCCGAAGGCCTCGTGGTGCGGGGTGCGGTGGCCGATCATCGAATCGGCGGTGTTGGCGGCCTTGTAGGCGACGCCGCCGGCCAGACCGCAGACACCTGTCCAGAAGGCGGGCGCAACGATGCCGTCGGAGAAATTCTCGGCCAGGCTTTCGATGGCGGCGCGGCTGACGCCGGCATGGTCGAGCTTCTCTGGATCGCGGCCGACGATGCGCGCAACCGCAATGCGGCCGAGCGCCAGCCCGCCGGTATCCAGCGAATCGGCCACCGCCTCGACATGTTCGGTAAGGCTCTTTTGCGACAGCAGCGACGAGGCCAGGATTGCCGTGATGATCATGCCGGCAGGAAAGACCTGCCAGAGCAGGATTTGCACGATGAAGGCGATTGCCGCCGGCACCAGCACGATCACCAGCAGCGCCTGCACGCCGCGGCGGCGACGCAGCGCGTCGGAATCAGTGTCGCGGTTGAGCCTGAGGTCGAGAAAGGCTATCAGCCTGCCGAACCAGGTGACGGGATGGCCGACGGCACGGAACAGCCAGTCCGGGTAACCCAGGATGCGTTCGATGGCCAGCGACAGGAAAGCGATCAGGATCGACATGAAGCTTTCTGATGGAGCGATTACTGTGGTGGATCACGGTGGATCCCTTGGCCGGGCGAAGGCGCTCTTCCCTCACGCGCCACAACCTTTCGTCGATCTCTCGACAGGTATCAATCCGCACTCCTACCCGCTTTTCGAGCTGCCCGCCACCGCCCTGTCACGATTGCCGGAGGCCGCGCGCCTGTGTGAGCTGGCCAGGGTCGCGGCCGGCGCCTATGGCGCGCCTTCGGCCGAGAATGTGGCGGTCGCCCCGGGCACGCAGATCCTGCTGCCGCGCGTCGCCTCGCTGGTCAGCCCCGGCAAGGCGCTGGTGCTCGGGCCGACCTATGCCGAGCATGCCAGGGCCGCCGCGATTGCCGGCCATGCGGTGGCGGAGGTCGACGATTTCGAGGCGCTTGCGGGAGCCGAAATTGCCATCGTCGTCAATCCCAACAATCCCGACGGGCGCGTCGTGTCGCGGGAGAGGCTGCTTCGGCTTGCCGAGACATTGCGCGCCATAGGCGGTCTGCTGGTCGTCGACGAAGCCTTCATGGATGTCGGCCCGCACGCGGAAAGCCTGGCCGGCGATGTCGGGCGGGGCGGCATCGTCGTGCTGCGCTCGTTTGGCAAGTTCTTCGGTCTCGCCGGCCTGCGGCTCGGCTTCGCACTTTCCGATGCGGTGACGGTCGAAAGGCTTGAAACGCAATTCGGCCCTTGGGCGGTCGCCGGCCCAGCGCTCGAATACGGCATCCGCGCGCTTGCCGACAGCGGCTGGCAGGCCGACATGCGGCGGCGGCTGGCGCAGGATGCGGCGCGGCTCGATGCGCTGCTTTCGCGCTTTGGCGTTGCTGTCGCCGGCGGCACGACGCTGTTTCGCTATCTCCGGCTTGCCGATGCACCGGGGCTGTTTTCGACGCTCGGTGAGCGCGGCATATTGCTCAGGCATTTTTCCGAGCGTCCCCAGGTGCTCCGCGCGGGGCTGCCTGGAAGTCAGGAGGAATGGCAGCGGCTCGAATCGGCGCTTGCCGACTGGCACGCACGGCGCGACGATGGGTCGAAGGAGATCGCGCCATGATCCATATCTGTTCGCTGGCAAAGCTTGAGGAGACGGTGGCCAAAAGCGGCGCCGAGCGCGTGCTGTCGCTGCTCGCTGCCGGCACCGAGGTGACGCGGCCGGCCTCAATCGTGAGGGAAAACCACCTGCATCTGGTCATGCACGACATCGCGGTGGCGCAGGACGGCATGACCATGCCCGGCGAAGGCCATGTGCGCAATCTGCTCGATTTCGCCCGGAAATGGGACCGCGCCAAACCCATGGTCGTCCATTGCTATGCCGGCATCAGCCGCTCGACCGCCTCGGCCTATATCATTGCGGCGGCGCTCGCCCCGAAGCGCGACGAAGTCGAACTTGCGCAGACATTGCGGAAGCTTTCGCCCTCGGCGACACCCAATCCACGGTTGATCGCCGTCGCGGATGCTCTTCTCTCACGACAAGGCCGCATGATCGAAGCGATCGAGGCGATCGGACGCGGCGCCGATGCTTTTGAGGGTACGCCTTTCGTGTTGAAGATCGACGGCTAAGGCGGCCCGCTATGCCAGCCAGTCGGCAAGCTTCGCCTTGCGCACATCCTTCAACAGGGTGATGAAGCCGTCGGCCTGATGCTCCGCCGTCAGTCGGCCTTTCTCGGCCGTGGCAATGCTGGCATCGCCGACCACGCCGTTGGGGTTGAGATCCCCAGCGATCCAGGCGAAAGCGTGCGTTCCGGTGTGGCGCAGCAGCGCAAATTCGGTTTCGGCGCGGGCGACCTTGGAGGCGAAATTGTCGGCCTTGGCCATGTCGACTAACTCCGGGCGAAAATGCAGCATCAGCGAGGTCTCGACGTCGCCTCCATGGATGCCATGGCGGTCTTCCAGCTCGGTGTACATGCCGGCGGGGCGGCCGAAGCGCTGCCAGCTGGTCTTCACCGCCAGCATCCTCTCACGCACGCGCAGCTCGCGCGTGACGATGCCCATGATCTCTTCATTGCCGCCATGCGAGTTGACGACGATCAGTTTCCTTACGCCTGCGCGGGCAACGGACAGGCCAAGCTCGGTCCAGGCATCAACCAGGGTGGCCGCCGGCAGGGTGAGCGTGCCCGGCGCCTGCAGATGCTCGTTCGACTTGCCGACCGTTTGGACCGGCAGGATGCGGATGTCGAGATCGCCGGGCAGGCGGGCGATGACCGTCTCCAGCATGCCGTTCATGATCGAGGTATCGGTTGATACAGGCAGATGCGGGCCGTGCTGCTCGATCGCCGCCACCGGCAGCACGGCAATCGTCGCCTCCGGATCGATCGCGGCGTATTCGGTGGTCCGGTAGTCGCCCCACCAAACGCGTCTGTTTGCAACGGTCATGTCATGCCTCTTGACTGTGAGGGAGACCTAGCGCGCCAAACGTCGCCTGTCGATCACCCAGCCGCAATCGCCTCGACCTCGACCTTGAACTCCGGCCGCGCAAAGCCTGACACGATCATCAGCGTCGAGGCGGGCGCGGGGCTGGCAAACAAGCGGTCGCGGACGTCCATATAGGGCCGCAGAAAGGCGCGGTCGGTGACGTAGGCGTTTATGCGCACGATGTCGCCTAGCCCCAGCCCGGCTTCAGCCAGAATCGCCGCTATGTTTTGAAAGCAGAGCTCGGCCTGCGCGCCGGCATCCTCGGGGATCTGGTCGTCCGCCGTGATGGCGACCTGACCGGAGCACAGAACCAGCCGCTTGCCTGGCGGCACCTCGACGCCGTGGCTATAGCGGGCGAAAGGCGGCTTGATCGACTTCGGCGCGAGGTATCTGAACATGGCAATCTCCTGTCTGCGAGACCAGCCTAAGACGTGACCGATAGTACGTTCAAGATGTGGTGCATGGCACAAGGGCGATTGTGGACAGGCGTCCAAAAAATAGGCACGATGCCTCCCGCACAGCATGACCCGTCCGGTGTTGGCAGTGACTGCCGCGCAAGCAGGCGGCCCGGGCGGTGGCATGTGTCTTGCTTCTTGGATCAATGGTGTCGAGCCCGGCGCGTGACGCTCCGGAGCCAACAAAGGGTGGTGTCGATGTACGGAAAACAGAAGATTTCAGCGCTTGCGGTCGCGCTGCTTGGAGCCGGCACGTTCGGCGCGGCAGCAAACGAGAAGGTCACCTTCGGCACCAACTGGCTGGCCGAGCCCGAGCATGGCGGCTACTACCAGGCCGTCGCCGACGGCACCTACGCTGCATGTGGCCTCGACGTGACGATTTCGCAGGGAGGTCCGCAGGTCAGCGGGCGGCCGCTGCTGCTGGCCGGCAAGCTCGATTTCTACATGGGCGGCAATCTGCTGTCGGCCTTCGACGCCGTCCAGCAGGGCATCCCGATGCGCGTCGTGGCCGCCGATTTCCAGAAGGACCCTCAGGTCATCATGTCCCACCCGGGGCAGGGGCTGGACAAGTGGGAGGATTTGAAGAACGCCGACCAGTACATTCTCGGCGACGAGGGCGTCCAGACCTTCTTCCAGTGGATGGTCATCGAACTCGGTTTCGATGCCGCCAAGCGCGTGCCCTACACCTACAACACCGCTCCATTCCTGGCCAACAAGAAGTCGATCCAGCAGGGTTACGTCACCTCGGAGCCTTTTGCGGTCAAGAAGGAAGGCGGCTTCGTGCCCAACCAGTTCCTGCTCGCCGACTATGGCTGGGACACCTATTCGACGACGATCGAGGTGATGCAGGACACGATCGACAAGCGGCCGGAGGTGGTCCAGTGCTTCGTCGATGGCTCGGCCAAGGGCTGGTACAACTACCTCTACGGCGACAACAAGGCCGCCAACGAGATGATCAAGAAAGACAACCCCGACATGAGCGACGAGCAGATTGCCTTCTCGATCGAGCAGATGAAGAAGTTCGGCCTGGCCGATTCCGGCGACACCGAAAAGCTCGGCATCGGCGCCATGAACGAAGACCGGATCAAGAGCTTTTATGACAAGATGGTCAAGGCCAAGGTCACGCCCGAGGGCATCGACATCAAGAAGGCCTATACGCTGGCCTTCATCAACAAAGGTGTCGGAATCGAGCTGAAGAAGTAATCGTGAAGCTGGAAAAGATGGCGCAGGCGCCCATGACGGCATCGGGTGAAGGCCCGATGCTGCTGACGCTGCGCCATGTCGGCAAGGTGTTTTCCAATGGCGTGACTGCATTGAGCGACGTCGATCTCGCCATCCGCGAGGGCGATTTTGTCAGCCTGCTCGGGCCGTCCGGCTGCGGCAAGTCGACGGCGTTGAGGCTGATCGCGGGCCTGTCGACGCCGACATCCGGTCAACTCGACTGGGGCGGTTCGATCGACCGCGCCAATATCGGCTTCGTCTTCCAGGAACCGACGCTGCTGCCCTGGGCCGATGTCTTCGACAATGTCTGGTTGCCGCTCAGGCTGAAAGGCGTGTCGCGCGCCAAGGCGGCGCCGGTGGTGACGGAGATGCTGGAGCGGGTGCACCTGACCGGTTTCGAAAACGCCGTGCCGCGCGAGCTTTCCGGCGGCATGAAGATGCGCGTCTCGATCGCACGCGCCATGGTGACGAAGCCGCGCATTCTGTTGATGGACGAGCCGTTCGCGGCACTCGACGAGATCACCCGCTTCAAGCTCAACAACGACCTTCTGGAGCTGTGGCAGGACGAGCGCTTCACCGTCGTCTTCGTCACCCACAGCGTCTTCGAAAGCGTGTTCCTGTCAAACCGCGTCGTCGTCATGGCGGCGCGGCCGGGCCGCGTCCATGCCGAGCTTGCCATCCACGCCTCCTATCCGCGAGACGAGGTTTTCCGCACTTCGCCCGACTATGCCGCGCTCTGCCGCCAGGCCTCGGACATCCTGGTCAACGCCATCAACACATCAGCCGGACCGCACCATGACGGCCATTGACCAGAATGCCGCAACGCTCGACGCGGAAGAGGCCGGCCGCGTACGCCAGGAGCGGCTGGAGCGGATCGGCCGGTGGGTCTTGCCGCTGGCGATCATGATCCTGGCGATCTGGCTGTGGGACCGCATCTGCGTGTGGAACGCGATCCCGCAATATATCCTGCCGCGCCCCGGCGTGGTGCTGTGGACGCTCTATAGCGATGCCGGGCTCCTGTTCTCCGCGCTGCTGGTCACGTTGCGCATAACCTTTCTCAGCCTGCTGCTCGCGGTCGTCGGCGGCGTCGGACTGGCGGTGCTGTTTGCGCAATCGAAATGGGTGGAGATGTCGTTCTTTCCCTTCGCCATCGTGCTGCAGGTAACGCCGATCGTGGCGGTCTTCCCGCTCATCAACATCTATGTGGACAACCAGACGGTGAAGCTTTTGCTTTGCGCCTGGATCGTTGCGTTCTTCCCGATCCTGTCCAACACCACGCTCGGCCTCAATTCGGTCGACCGCAATCTGCGCGACATGTTCAAGCTCAACGGCGCGACGCGCTGGCAGCAATTGCGCTATCTCAGACTGCCGGCGGCCATGCCGTATTTTCTAGGAGGCTTGAAGATAGCCGGCGGCCTGTCGCTGATCGGCGCCGTGGTGGCCGAGTTCGTCGCCGGCGCGCAGGGGCAGTCGTCGGGGCTGGCGTCGCGCATCATCGAGGCCGGCTACCGCCTCAACGCGCCAAGGCTGTTCGCGGCGCTGATCCTGATCTCGCTCACCGGCATATTGATCTTCCTGGTGCTGTCGCTGATATCGCATCTCATCCTGCGCCGCTGGCACGAGAGCGCGCTGAAGCAGGAGCGGTAGGGGGTTGGGTGACGTGATTGAGATGCTGGCGCGAAACACCCCCCTCTGGCCTGCCGGCCATCTCCCCCTCAAGGGGGGAGATTGGACGTCATCCGGGATTTCGCCAATTATCGACGTTGGAAGACGGGTGCTGTCGGAAAAGCTGCCAATCTCCCCCCTTGAGGGGGAGATGCCCGGCAGGGCAGAGGGGGGCGGTCCTTGATACCGACCTCTGGCTCGTACCATCTCACCAACGTCCGCCTTCACCGGTCGCTGACATCAGGTCTTGCCACCACTTACGATACCGACGGCTTCGCGCTGGCCGACATCGCCGTCGCCGACGGTAAGCTCTCCAGCATCGCCGCGCACAAGAAATCAAAAGCGCCAGCCACCGCCATCGACCTTGCCGGCCGCATCGTGCTGCCGTGCTTCGTCGATTGCCACACCCACATCGACAAGGGCCATATCTGGCCGCGCAAACCCAATCCCGACGGCAGTTTCATGGGCGCGCTCAATGCCACCGGCGCAGACCGTGCAGCGCGCTGGAGCGCCGAGGACGTGGCGCGGCGCATGGATTTCTCTTTGCGCTCGGCCTACGCGCACGGCACCAAGGCCTTGCGCACTCATCTCGACAGCGTGCCGCCACAGGAGGAAATCTCCTGGCCGGTGTTCGAAGCGATGCGGGAGAAATGGCGCGGCCGCATCGAATTGCAGGCAGCCTGCCTGCTCGGCATCGAAGGCGTGCGCGACAGAAAGTGGTTCGAGAGGCTGGCCAAGCGTGTGGCTGCGGCCAAGGGCGTGCTCGGCGTCGTCACCTATATGGTGCCGGATCTCGAAGAGCTTCTCGACAAGGTGTTCGCCGAGGCGAACAAGCACGGGCTCGATCTCGATTTCCACGCCGACGAGACCGACGATATCGCGGCGATATCGCTGAAGAAGATCGCCGAGGCGGCACTGTGGAACGGTTTTGAGGGCAACATGCTGGTGGGACATTGCTGCTCGCTGGCGCGCCAGCCGGATCTCGACGTGCTCGACACGCTGGACAAGGTCGCCAAGGCCAAGCTTGCCGTGGTGTCGCTGCCGATGTGCAATCTCTATCTGCAGGACCGGCGCGCCGACCAGACCACGCCTCGCTGGCGCGGCGTGACGCTGCTGCACGAGATGAAGGCGAGGGGCATCCCGGTCGCGGTCGCCTCCGACAACACCCGCGATCCGTTCTATGCCTATGGCGATCTCGACATGCTGGAGGTCTACCGCATGGCGACGCGCATCCTGCATTTCGACCATCCGGTCGGCGACTGGCCGCAGACGGTGGCGGCGACGCCGGCCAAGGTGATGCGGCTCGACGGTGTCGGGACACTGACAGCCGGTGGCAGCGCCGATTTCATCGTCTTCAAAGGGCGGAGCTGGACGGAATTGCTGTCGCGGCCCGAATCGGATCGCATCGTCGTGCGCGACGGCCGAGCGATCGACAGGCAATTGCCCGACTATGCCGAGCTCGACGAACTGATGGTGGAATGATGGATGTTTCGGCGCTCAAACGCGATCTCGACGGGATAAAGCTCGACGACAATCCGGCCATCGTCCAGCAGAAGAGCCGCGACTTCTACTGGTACAGCCCGGTGCTGAAGCAGCAGCTCGACCACGTCACCGGCGACCTGATCGTGACGCCCAGGAACGAGGCCGAACTGATCCGCGTGCTTGCCGCTTGCCACCGTCATGGCGTTCCGGTGACGCCGCGCGGCAGCGGCACCGGCAATTACGGCCAGGCGATGCCGCTGTCGGGCGGCGTGGTTTTGAACCTCGCCGAGATGAACGAGATCAAGGCCATAGCGCCGGGCCGCGTCGTCACCGGGCCGGGCGCGATCCTCGCCGACATCGACAGAGCGACGCGCGCGCATTCCGGGCAGGAACTGCGGCTGTCGCCGTCGACCTACAACACCGCCTCGATCGGCGGCTTCATCGCCGGCGGCTCGGGCGGCGTTGGCTCGATCAATTTCGGCGGTCTGCGTGATTTCGGCAATGTGCTGCGCCTGCGGGTCGTCACTATGGAGGCGGAGCCGAAGGCGCTCGAACTCGCCGGCGAGGACCTGCACAAGGTCACCCACGCCTATGGCACCAACGGCATCATCACCGAGGTCGAGATGCCGCTGACTGCAGCCTATGAATGGACCGACGTGATCGTCGGCTTCGACGCTTTCATGCCGGCAGCCCGCTACGGCAACGCGCTGGCACGCCAGGACGGCATCCTGACCAAGCTGATCACGCCGATCGCCGCGCCCGTGCCGCAGCTCTATTTCAAGCGCCACCAGAAGTTCTTCCGGGACGGGCAAAGCATCTGCGTCGTCATGGTTGCCCGGCATGGGCTAGACGCGTTCCTCGCCTTCACCCGCCGCGCCGGCGGCGAAGTCATCTTCAATGCGGCGACGGCAACGGACGAAGAGAAAAAGGGCCTGCCGCCGGGCTTCGAACTGGCGTGGAACCACACCACGCTCAGGGCACTGCGGGTCGATCCCGCGATCACCTATCTGCAATCGCTCTATCCGTTTCCCAACCAGCTGGCGCTGGTGGAGAAGATGGACGCGATGTTTCCGAACGAGGTCTTTTCGCATCTCGAATTCGTGCGCCTCGACGGCAACATCACCTGCTTCGGCCTGCCGCTGGTGAAATTCACCACCGAGGCGCGGCTCAACGAAATCATCCGGCTGCACGAGGAGAACGGCTGCCCGATCTTCAACCCGCACCGCTACACGCTGGAAGAGGGCGGCATGAAGCAGACGGATGAAATCCAGCTCGCCTTCAAGCGCGAGACCGATCCGCAAGGCCTGCTCAATCCCGGCAAGATGATCGCTTGGGAAAATCCGGATTACGACTATCGCTCGGGCCGGACTTTTTTGTTCAAGGGTTTGCAGAAAGCAGAATGAGCAGAGGTTTGAGCTTGAGCACCCCCCTCTGTCCTGCCGGCACAGGCCCTACGCTGCCGCTTCGGGCGTTCGTCGTTTGGAAAGCCAAGCAATTGGCTTCCCATCGGCTTCGCCGACCACTTCTCACCCCTCGCAAGGGGGGAGATTGGCAGCCTGAACGCCGCAGCCAATCTGACACGCTGACAATTAGTGAAAGCGATGCGGCAGTCCGATCTCCCCCCTTGAGGGGGAGATGCCCGGCAGGGCAGAGGGGGGTGCCTCGCGCCGACCCCGGCAATGCCTTCCCATGAAAGTCCTCGTCCTTTACGCACACCCGGTGGAGACCAGCTTCAATGCCAGCCTGCACCGCACGATCGTCGAGCGGCTGACGACCGCCGGCCATGAGGTCGACGATTGCGATCTCTATGCCGAGGATTTCGACCCCAGGCTGACGCGCGGGGAGAGGCTGGATTATCATAACCAACGCAGCCCTGCGGACCCGGCCGCGCCCTATGTCGAGCGGCTGCTCAAGGCCGAGGCGCTGGTGCTGTCATATCCCGTCTGGAACTACGGCTTCCCGGCCATCCTGAAAGGCTTTTTCGACCGCGTGTTTCTGCCCGGCGTGTCGTTCAAATTGGTCGACGGCAAGGCGCAGCCTTCGCTCCACAACATCCGCAAGCTGACCGCCGTCACCACCTATGGCGGCAGCCGCTTCCGCGCCATGCTGATGGGCGATCCGCCACGCAGATTGGTCAAGCGGATGCTGCGCGCGACGATCAGGCCCGGCGCCTCGGTGTCCTACCTCGCTCATTATTCGATGAACCTGTCGACCGACGAGACGCGGGCAGCCTTCATGGCCAAGGTCGCGGCCGGGATGGATGAATTCTGATGCGCGTGCTGGTGGTCTATTGCCATCCGGTGCCCGAAAGCTTTTGCGCCGCCATCAGAGATGCCGCAGTCGATGTGCTGAAGGCACGCGGCTGGGAGGTGCGGCTGCTCGACCTCTATGCGGAGAAATTCGATCCGGTGATGGGCTGCGAAGAGCGACGCGCCTACAATGAGCGGGCGCCGGAGGATCCGGCCCTAAAACCGCATTTCGAGCATCTCGCCTGGGCTGAGGCGATCCTGTTCATCTATCCGACCTGGTGGTACGGGCTGCCGGCCATGCTGAAGGGCTGGCTCGACCGGGTCTGGGCTTCCGATGTCGCCTTCAAGCTGGGCAAGGGGCGCATCACGTCGCTGATGACACATGTCACCAGGGTCGGCGTCATTACCACCTGCGGCGCGCCGACCTGGTGGAGCGTCGTCGTCGGCCAGCCCGGCCGCAAGACCTTGCTGCGCGGTATGCGCGCGCTGTGCGCCCGCCGCTGCCGGACGTTTTTCCTGGCGCACTACCTGATGGACGCCTCGACGCCAAGGACGAGGGCGGCGTTTCTGGTGAAAGTGCGGGCGAAGCTGGAGCGGTTTTGAGCTTCTTCACCCTCGCCCTTGTGGGGAGGGTCGCGCAGCAAATGCCGCAAGGCGGCATTTGCGAAGCGGGGTGGGGGGTCTCGTAGGGCGCACCCCCACCCCGTCTCGCAATCGCCGCTTCGCTCCGACTGCGAGCCGACCCTCCCCACAAGGGGAGGGTAAAAAGGTGCTACATCCTCGTCCGTTCCGCCTTGGGATCGTACATCGGCTTCAGCGATGCTTCCGCCGCAAAACGCTCGCCGGCGATCTCGATCTCGTAGGACGAGGCCAGCACATCCGCCTCGCTCTCGCCCTGGCAGGGCACATAGCCCAGTCCGATCGCGCCGCCGAGATGGTGGCCGTAATTCCCCGATGTGATCGGGCCGACGATCTTGCCGTCGCGCAGGATCGCCTCGTTGTGGAAGAGCAGGGGTTCAGGGTCTTTCAAACGGAACTGCACCAGCCGGCGCGACAGGCCGGCTTCTTTTCTCTTCAGCACCGCATCGCGGCCGATGAACTCGCCCTTGGCGGTTTTGACCGCAAAGCCGAGGCCGGCCTCCAGCACATTGTCCTCGTCGGTGATGTCGTGGCCGAAATGCCGAAACGCCTTTTCGATGCGACAGGAATCGAGCGTATGCAGGCCGCAAAGTTGCAGGCCGACATCCGCCCCCGCCTCATCGATCGCCTCGAAGACATGGGCCGCCTGGTCGGTCGAGACATAAAGTTCCCAGCCGAGTTCGCCGACATAGGTGACGCGGTGCGCACGGGCGAGGCCCATGCCGATCTCGATCTCCTGGAAGGTGCCGAACGGATTGTTCTCGTTGGAGAAATCGTTAGGGCTGACTTTCTGGATCAGCTTTCGCGCATCCGGACCCATCAGGCAGAGCACGCTTTCTGCCGCCGTCACATCGGTGATGACAACGAATTCCTCGCCGACATGCCGCCGCAGCCAGGCGAGATCGCGTTGCAACGTCGCGCCCGGCACGACGAGGAAGTAGGCGGTCTCAGATAGCCGCGATACCGTCAGATCGCTCTCGATACCGCCGCGCTGGTTGAGCATCTGGGTGTAGACGATCTTGCCGGGCGCCCCATCCATATCGTTGGCGCAGAGCCTTTGCAGGAAGGCGCAGGCGTCGCGGCCTTCGACACGGATCTTGCCGAACGAGGTCATGTCGAACAGGGCGACCTTGTTGCGGACCGCCAGATGTTCCTCGCGCTGGTTGTCGAACCAGTTCTGCCGCTTCCAGGAATAGCGATATTCGCGCTCCTGTCCCTCGCGGGCGAACCAGTTGGCGCGCTCCCAGCCGGCGACTTCGCCGAACACGGCGCCGCGCGCCTTCAGCTGTTCGTGCAGGGGCGAGCGCCTGACATTTCTGGACGTTGCCATCTGCCGGTAGGGGAAGTGATCCGCATAGAGCAGGCCGAGTGTTTCGGAGACACGCTCCTTGAGATACCTACGGTTCTTCTGGAATGGCTGGGCGCGGCGGATGTCGACTTCCCAGAGGTCGAAGGGCGCTTCGCCGTCATTGATCCACTGCGCCAGCGCCATGCCGGCGCCGCCGGACGAGACGATGCCGATGGAATTGTAGCCGGTCGCCATCCAGTAGCCCGACAGCTCCGGCGCTTCGCCGAGATAGTAGCGGTCGTCGGGGGTAAAGCTTTCGGGGCCGTTGAAGAAGGTGTGAATGCCGGCGGTTGCCAGCATCGGCATGCGATTGACGCCCATTTCGAGGATCGGCTCGAAATGCTCCATGTCCTCCGGCAACTGGTCGAAGCAGAAATCCTCGCTTATGCCGTCCATGCCCCAGGGCTTGGCCACCGGCTCGAAGGCGCCGAGCATCATCTTGCCGGCGTCTTCCTTGTAGTAGGCGCATTCATCGGGAACGCGCAGCACCGGTAGACGACCGAGCCCGGGGATCGGCTCGGTGACGAGATAAAAATGTTCGCAGGCATGCAGCGGGATGGTGACGCCGTTCTGGGCGCCGAGCTCGCGCGCCCACATGCCGGCGCAGTTGACGACGATGTCGGCCTCGATCGTGCCCTGGTCGTCGCCTTGCGCCCACGACACGCCGGTGACGCGACCGGCCTTGGTATGGACCTTGGTGACCTTCACATTCTCGACGATGGCGGCGCCACGCTGGCGGGCGCCCTTGGCCAGCGCCATGGCGATGTTGGCCGGATCGCACTGGCCGTCGAGCGGCAGATGCACGGCGCCGACCACATCGGACACGTTGAGATGCGGGTACATCTCCTTGACTTCACCAGGCGAAATCTCGCGCACATCGACATCGAAGGCGCGGGCGAGCGAGGCCTGACGGTAAATCTCGTGCTTGCGCTCCTCGGTCAGCGCCACGGTGATCGAGCCGACCTGGCGCATGCCGGTGCCGACTTCGGTCTCGGCCTCCAGCTTGACGTAGAGGTCGGCCGAATATTTCGCCAGCCGCGTCATGTTCTGCGAACCGCGCAGCTGGCCGATCAGGCCGGCGGCGTGCCAGGTCGTGCCCGAGGTCAGCTGCTTGCGTTCGAGCAGCACGATGTCGGTCCAGCCGAGCTTGGCCAAATGATAGGCTACCGAGCAGCCGGAGACGCCGCCACCGATAATAACCGCGCGGGCCTTGGTGGGAATGCTTCTGGTCATGCGGCCTCGCGGCGATAGCCGGATGCGAAGCGGCGCAGGCGTTTTGCGGCTTCCTGAAGCACCGGCTCCGGTTGGCAGAGGCTGATGCGGATGTGGCCGGCAGCGGCCTTGCCGAAGCTGGAACCCGGCATGACGCCGACACTCTCCTGGTCGAGAAAGGCCCAGGCGAATTTCTCGTCGTCGGGCTCGACGGCGGAGATGTCGAGCATGACATACATGCCGCCCTCCGAGCCGTGCACGCTGATATTGTTCATGCCGCGCACGGCGTCGAGCAGGACGGTGCGGCGCGCCGCATAGCGCTCGGCGATTTCCTTGACGCCATAGCGGTTCTCCAGCGCCTCGGCGCAGGCGATCGAGATGAAGGCCGGCAGGCCGTAGGTCGTCACCAGATTGAGATTGGTCAACAGCGTGATCATCTGCGTCGGGCCGGTCAGCCAGCCCATGCGCCAGCCGGTCATGCCGTGGCTCTTGGACATCGAATTGATGACCAGCGTGCGCTCGGCCATGCCGGGCAGGCCGCGCGGCGAGATGTGCTCGCCGCCGCCGAGCGTCCAGTAGACCTCGTCCGACAGCAGCCAGAGATCGTGCTCGCGGCAGATCTCGGCCAGCTCTTCCAGACGCTCACGCGAATAGACGGCGCCGGTCGGGTTGTTCGGCGTGTTGATCAAAATGGCGCGCGTGTTGGGCTTGAGCGCCGCGCGGATCATCTCGGCGTGCGGCTGGAAACCGTCTCCGGCCGGCGTCTCGACGACGGTGAAGCTGGCGCCGGCGGCGCTGAACGTGTTGGGATAAGTCGCGTAGTAGGGCGCCACCACGATAGCGTGGTCGCCCTGGTCGAGAACGGCCTGCACGGCAGCGTAAAGGGCGGCCTGACCGCCCGGCGTGGCGATCACCTGGTCGGCGCTCGTCTCGACCCCGGTGCAGGCGGTCGAGGCCGCCGCCATCGCCCTGCGCAGGCGCGGAACGCCGGGAAGCGGGGTGTAGTGGTGGTTGCTGCCGCGAACCGCCGTCACGCAGGCTTCGATGGTCTGGCTCGGCGTATCGAAATCATGGTCGCCGACCGACAGCATGATGATGTCCTGGCCCGCCTCCTTGCGGGCCCATGCCTCGGTGTGGACCTCCCAGCCATCCTTGCCCGAAGGCACGATGCCGGAAATGCGCGATGATGGTCTGGGCATCAGGATACTCCCGAGATTTCGTGGCCGGCCTGTTCGAGCCGGTCGCGCAAGGCGGCGATGTGGGCAGGGCCGACTTCGCAGCAGCCGCCGACGATGGTGGCGCCAGCGGCGACCCAGCCGAGCGCCTGGTCGGCATAGGCATCCGGATCAAGGTCGTGGCGTGCGTGCAGCACTTCCACCGTTCCACCATGCTTGAGCGCTTCGACAGAGGTGAAGCCATTGGCATAGGCGCCGACCGGGCCGCCGAGAGCAATCAATTCGGGCAGTGCCGCGGCGATAGCTTCTGGCCGGCAGCAATTCACCAGGCGCGCTGCAACCGTCAGGCCGTCGAGGGCGTCCGCCGCTGCCGCTATTGTTTCGCCGCTGCGCAGCCGCGGCGCGCCGTGATCGGCGAGCGTCCAAGACACCCAGACAGGTTTGCCGCTTTCCGACGCAGCGGTGACGGCCGCACGGCCTTCCTCGGCTGAGGCCATGGTCTCGCACAGGAACAGGTCGACGCCATCGGCCTGCTCGGCGACGATGCGGCGATAGATTTCCAGCGTCTCCTCGAACGATATGGTCAGCGCCGGCGCATAGCTGCCGAACAGCGGTGACAGGCAGCCGGCGATCGCTGCATCGCCTGCCTCCTCGCGTGCCTGTCTTGCCAATTCGATGCCGCGCTTCTGCAAGGGCCTGAAGAGGTCTTCTGCTCCTTCCCGCGCGAGCCGCTCCGGCGTCGCCGAATAGGTGTTGATGGTGATGACGCGAGCGCCGGCCCGGATGAATTCGGCATGCAGGCCACGCACCAGATCCGGCTCGTCGATCAGCACCCTGGCCGACCAGAGCGGCGTCGGCTCGGAGCTGCTGCGGCGGACCAGTTCCTGGCCCATGCCGCCATCGGTGAGAATGACTTTCTTCATGCTCTCAATCTTTCGTTTTTCGGATCCCACAGCGGCTCGTCTTTCTGCACGACCGCCTTGAAACGATCGCCAAAAATTTCAATCTCGATCGCGGTATCGGGTTCAGCCAGGTCGGCGCGCAGCATGCCGAGCGCGATCGATTTGTCGATGCGATGCCCCCAGCCGCCGGACGTCGTCTCGCCGACGATCTTGCCGTCATGCCAGAGCGTCGACACGGACGGCGCGTCGCAATCGCCGGGGTTTTCGACCACCAGCGTGACGAAGCGCTTCTTTACGCCTTGCTGCTTTTCGTTCTGCAGGGCTGCCTTGCCGCGGAAGTCGGGCTTGTCCCATTTTACGAAGCGCTCGAGCCCGCCCTGCAGGACCGTATAGTCGGTCGACAGGTCGCCCTTCCAGGTCCGGTAGCCCTTTTCGAGGCGCAGCGAATCCAGCGCATACATGCCGAACGGTTTCAGACCGTGTTTTTGTCCCGCCGTCCAGACGGCGTCGAAGATGGCGGCGGTGTCTCCCACCTTGGTGTGGATTTCCCAGCCGAGTTCGCCGGCGAAGGATACCCGCACCAGCTTCGCCCAGCGGCCGGCGATGGTGGTTTCCTGATGCGTCAGCCAGGGCAGCGAGAGATCCGCGCCACAGACCTCGGCCAGGATCTTGCGCGAATTGGGGCCGGCGAGGATTTGCGTCGAATAGTCTTCGGTCCTGTCGGTGAGGGTGAAAGCTGCGTCCTTCGGCAGGCGCGACTTCAGCCATTCGAAATCGTGCCACTGCGCTACCGCCGCGGTGATCAGGGTCATCTGCTCTTCGCCATGGCGCACCACCGACATCTCGGTGACGATGCGGCCCTTGTCGTCGGCGAAATAGGCGAGGCCGATGCGGCCGGGCTTGGGCACCAGGCCGGTGACCTGCAGCGCCAGCCATTCGGCTGCGCCAGGACCTTCGAGGTTGAAGCGCGAGAAGCCGGGCAGGTCCAGAATGCCGGCGGCGTCGCGCACCGCCAGGCATTCTTCGCGCACGCGGTGCTGCCACGGCCCGTCGCGGCGGAAGGTGAGTGTTGCTTCTTCCGACGTGTCGTCACCGGGTTGCGCATACCAGGTGGCACGCTCCCAGCCATTATAGGCGTCGAACTGGGCGCCGAGCGCCTTGATGCGATCGTGGATCGGCGACAGCTTGCGGTCGCGCCCGGCCGGCCAGGCATGGCGCGGAAACTGGATGGCGTATTCGTTGCCGTAGATCTCCATACCCTTGGCGACGCTATAGTCGGGGGCGGCCGCAAATGAGGTGAAGCGGCGCGGGTCGCAGGACCACATGTCCCATTCGGTCTGGCCTTGCGTCACCCATTCGGCCAGCACCTTGCCGGCACCGCCGCCCTGGGCGATGCCGAAGGTGAAGACACAGGCCTCGAACGCGTTGGGAACGCCGGGCATCGGACCGATCAGCGGATTGCCGTCCGGCGCGTAAGGGATCGGCCCGTTGATCACCTTGGACAGGCCGGCAGTGCCCAGGATCGGCACGCGGGCTACGGCATCGGCAAGGTAGTGCTCGAGACGGTCGAGATCGTCGGGGAAGAGCTGGAAGGAAAAGTCCTCCGGCATCGGGTCGTTGTGGGTTGCCCAATGCGCGCGGCAATTGCGCTCATAGGGACCGAGATTCATGCCGTTCTTTTCCTGGCGCAGATAGTAGGATGTGTCGACGTCGCGCAGCAGCGGCAGTTTCTTGCCCTGCTCCTTCGACCAGGCCACCAGTTCGGGGATTTCCTCGAACAAAATGTACTGATGGCTCATCACCATCATCGGGACGTCGCGGCCGAACATTTTGCCGACTTCCGCGGCTCGGTAGCCGGCGGCGTTGACGACGATCTCGCAACGGATCTCGCCTTGCGGCGTCCCGACAACCCATTCGTCGTTCTCGCGGCGCACACCTGACACCGGACAGAAGCGGACGATCCTGGCGCCCATGTCGCGCGCACCCTTGGCCAGTGCCTGCGTCAGCTGCGCGGGGTCGATGTCGCCGTCGTTTGGATCGTAGAGCGCACCTTTGAGGTCATGCGTCTCGATGAAGGGATAGCGGCGCTTGATCTCGTCGGGGCCGACGATGTCGATGTCCATGCCCTGGTAGCGGCCCATGCCCTTGGCGCGCTGGAACTCCTGCATGCGCTCCTTGGTGTGGGCGAGGCGGAGCGAGCCGGTAACGTGGTAGTTCATGGGATAGTCGACGGCATCAGCCAAGCCGCGATAGAGCTCGGTCGAATAGCGCTGCATGTTCATCAGCGACCAGGACGACGAGAAGGTCGGCACATTGCCGGCGGCATGCCAGGTCGAGCCCGATGTCAGCTCGTTCTTTTCAAGCAGCACGCAGTCGGTCCAACCCGCCTTGCACAGATGGTAGAGCGAGGAGGTGCCGACGACACCGCCTCCGATGATCACCACGCGTGCCGTGGTCGGCAAACCGGCCATATTCTTCTCCCAAACCTGAAGCGCGCTGCGCTTCTATCTTTTTGCTTGATGCATGTCGTTTCCCAAACCGCTGCACACTTTGGGCGACATGCATTCAATAAACAGGCGGCGAAACCACCCAGATGATTACGGCCGGCTCGCTGCCGGGATTGCGCCAGCGGTACGGCTTGCGCTCGAAGCGGAAGGAATCGCCTTCGCCGAGCCGGTGCCAGACGCCGGCTATCTCGATCTCGAAAATGCCAGAGGCGATGTAGCCGGCTTCCTCGGTCGGCCGCAGCTGCTCGCTCTTCATCTCGGCGCCCGGCGCAAAGATCGAACGCACCATCTCGAAACTACCGCCGAGATCGGGCGACAGAAGCTCTTCCACGAGGCCGGATTCGCTTGTGCCAAGCGTGCGCCGGCTGCCGGCGCGCACGACAAAGCCGCGCTCCTTTTCGATCGGCACGTCGTGGCTGAAGAACAGGCTGAGCGGCACGCCGAACAGGTCTGCGAAAGCCCTGAGGTCGCCAAGCGAAGGGATAGACAGGCCGCGCTCGACCTGGCTGACCCAGCCGACGGAGCGACCAAGCTTCAGCGCGATCTCAGCCAGCGTCAGCCCGCGCGCCTTGCGCAGCGCACGGATGTCGCTCGCCAGCAGGCGCTCGTCGGGTCCCTGCAATGTTTTGGGGATAGCTGGGGGCAAAAACGCTCACTTGATGAAAATCTGGAAACGAATTTCATGAGAGCTCATATCCGTGAAAAAATCAAGCAAATTTTCATGGACACACAAGATTTGCTTGCGCGATTTTGGCGGTTCATGCAAAGGCTCTGGCACGAGCGGCGGTGTGGGAATGCGGGTCGGCGACCAAGGATTCAAATCTGCGCAAGGTCTTCTCCGATAGCCGGTTCGGCTTTCGAAGTGTGCGCAAAGGGACGGCCCATGCTGGAAAAAAACGGCCTGGCAGCGCATAACGCCGCTGTTGTCGACGAGGCGATCATCTCGCGCCGTTCAGTGCGCGCCTTCCTGCCCGACATGGTCGATGACGAGACGATCCGAGCCATTCTCGGCGTCGCCTCGCGCGCGCCTTCGGGCACCAATATGCAGCCTTGGCGGGTCTATGTCGTCAAGGGCGAGGTCAAGCAGCAGATCACCGATGCCATCCTGAATTCCGGTATCCGCGCCGAAAAGGCCGATTGGGACGAGTATCGCTATTACCCCACCCAGTTCTTCGAGCCGTATCTCACCCGCCGCCGCGCCAACGGTTTCGGGCTCTATGGGGCACTCGGCATCGGCCGCCGCGAGGTCGACAAGATGCGCGCCCAGCACGACCGCAACTTCGTCTTCTTCGACGCGCCGGTCGGCATGATCTTCACCATCGACCGGCGGCTGAACCAGGGCTCGTGGATCGACTACGGAATGTTCCTGCAGAACATCATGGTGGCGGCGCGAGGCAGGGGCCTGCACACCTGCCCGCAGGCCGCCTTCGCGCCCTATCACCGGCAGATCCGGCCGGTGCTCAACA
Organism: Mesorhizobium sp. C372A; assembly: GCF_030323245.1. Lineage (NCBI taxonomy): Bacteria > Pseudomonadati > Pseudomonadota > Alphaproteobacteria > Hyphomicrobiales > Phyllobacteriaceae > Mesorhizobium > Mesorhizobium sp. C372A. The sequence goes on from NZ_CP100475.1 coordinate 3,875,893, forward strand.
TCCCCGACGAGGAGATCGTCGTCTGCGGCATGGCGCTCGGCCTCGAGGATACGTCGAAACCCGAAAACGACTTCCGCACCGACCGCGTGCCGCTGGAAGAGTGGGTGACGTTCAGCGGATAGGGCTCGGCTACCGGGGCCTCATTCCACGTTCATCTGCGCGCCATGGCCGCTGACATGGGCGCCGTCCTGCGGTGTCAGTCTGAGATAGGCGATCAGCGCGCACAACGTGATGACGCCCTCGACCACGAACAGGATGCGGAAATCGTTGGTCACCGCCGGCCTGCCGCCAGCCAGGAACGACAACAGCGCCGCCGCCAGGCCGACGCTGATCGCCACCCCCAACTGCCACAGTATGTAGTAGAGCGCGCTGAAGCGGGCGAGCTGGTCGGGCGCGATGTCGGAATAGGCGAGATTGCCGGTCGAAGCCCACTGCGCCGAGCGCAGAACGCCGAAGGCAAAGATATAGACGAGCACGATCCAGACCGGCGTTGTCGCGTCAATCAAGGCGAAGCCCGCTACCATGGCAGCAACGATCGGCGTGTTGACGACCAGCACGCGGCGAAAGCCGAAACGGTTGAGCAGGCGCGGCATGAAGACACGCATGATCAGCGAGCCGATTGCGGCGACGAAAGTCAGCGATCCCGCCTGCACCGCGCTCATGCCGAAGCCGAGCTGGAACATCAGCGGCAAAAGGAAAACGACCGAGCTCAGGCCGATCGTGTCCAGCCCACCACCGGTGAGGAATGAGATGCGAAAGGTGCGGATGTGCAGGAGTTTCAGGTCAAGCAAGGGGTTGCGGGCGCGCAGGCAGTAGAAGGAGGCAAGCGTCAGGATGACGATCGCCAGCGCCAGCTCGGCCGCGATCATGCTGCCGGCAGCGTCTTTGGCCGCAAGCGAATCCATGCCGAAGACCAGCAGGACCATGCCGCCGCCGACCAGCAGGAAGCCCGGAAAATCGAACTGCGTGCGCACCGGTTTGGTAACAGTCGGAAACAGCGAGGCGGCAAGAACGGCCGCCGCCAGCGCGAACGGCACGTTGATGAAGAAGATCCAGCGCCAGGAGATATAAGTCGTCAGCGCGCCGCCGACCAGCGGGCCGACCAGCGGTCCGGACTGGCCGGCCAGCGAAATATACATGTTGATCTTCAGCGTGCGGCTGCGCGGGAAGGTCGACAGGATGACGACCTGGCCGAGCGTCCCCATCAAGGCGCCGCCGAAGCCTTGCAGCGCGCGGGCGCCGACCAGCGTCCAGATGTCGTTGGACAATCCGCACAGCGCCGATGACGCGGCGAACACCAGCAAGGCGAAGCAGTAAACGTTGCGCAGGCCGAAGCGGTCGGCGGCCCAGCCGCCGAGCGGCATCGAGATGATCAGGCTGGCGACATAGACGGTGATCAACAGGCCGAGCTGGCTCGGCGGCCGGCCGAGGCTGTCGCTGATGCCGGGCAGGGCGGTGACCACGACATTCTGGTCGAGGCTGGTCATGAACACGCCGCAGGCGACCGTCAGCGGCAGCAGGAGCAAGGCTCTAGCCGACACATCGGCGCGATCCGTGGCGCCGGCGGATAGTTCTGCGGTCATGGGGATGTTCGAACCAAACGACGATGCCGACTATGAGACGGGATCTTTTTAATCCCCTGGGCCGGTTGGGCCACGTTCCCCACCATGGGCTTCCATTGGAGCATTCTCTAGCGGCAGAACCGGCTGGCCTTGAGGCCAGAACGGCTGTCGGCCCTACTGAACCTCGTAGCCGACCTCCTCGCTGGCATGGCAGAGCGCCTTCCAGAACGAGCGGGCAAAGGAGCGGAAGACATAGATGTCGAACTGGTCGGCGCCGGTGCGCTGGATCTGCGCAAAGACGTCGTGATGGGTGGTCGAACGGCCGGAGCCTATGGGGAAGGCGGGCAGCGCAAAGTCGATGGCGAAGAATTTCGCCAGCACCCATTCGGCCTTAGGGCCGGCGATGCGGATAGCGGTGCGGCCATGCGACAGGTCGGTGATCGTGCCGATTGCCGGGGTTACGTCCCCGGCAAAACTCGCCGCCAGGCCCTCGGCCTCGTCGACGACCGTGAATTTTCCAGGCGCGAAACCGAACACGGCCTTGCCGTCCTTGGCGAGACCGCCGCCGGCGCCATCGGGCAAATCGAGCCCGGTGACCTTGCCGATCACGTCGATCAGTTGCTTTTCCGCGCCCGGCCACGCGGCCAGCTGCAGGATCGAGCCCGGCCGGGTCTCGGTCAGGATGACTTCAACGCCATGCTCGAAATTGCCGTGCGAACCCGGATGGGACACCGGCTCGAGCGGCGAGAGGCGCTCGGGTAATTGGCGTTCGGGTGATTGGCGCTCAGCCATGCATGCGGCTCCCGTCCGGGTCGTAGAAATGGTTGGAGACGATCTCGACCGGCCCGAACCGGTTGCGCAGCGGATCGGAGACAAACGCGCGGGTGCCATGGCGCGCCTTGCCGCCTTCGACCAGGGCCAGCGCGATGTGCTTGCCCAGCGCCGGCGAATAGCAGCAGGCGGTGATGTGGCCGATGGAATCGTGCGGATTGGCTTCGTCCAGTTGCTCGACGAGGTGGGCGCCGCCATTGAACGGCCGGTTGTCGAGCGAGACTAGGCCGACCAGCTGCAGCCGCTCGGGCGCGATCAGGCCTTCGCGGTCCATCATCGCCGAGCCGATGAACGGCTTCTTCTTCGACAGCATCCAGTCGAGATGCAGGTCGCGCGCCGTAGTGCGCCCGTCGATCTCCGCGCCGGTGACATGGCCCTTTTCGATGCGCATCGTGCCCAACGCCTCCAGCCCGTAGGTGACCAGGCCGAACGGCTTGCCGGCTTCGACAAGGGCTTGCCAGACACGGGTGCCGTAGTCGGCGCCGCAATAGACCTCGAAGGCCATTTCTCCGGAGAAGGACAGCCGGCAAATCATCACCGGCACGCCTGATATCTCGCCGCGCACGATGCCCATGAAGGGCAGGGCCGTGTTGTCGACGGCGGTGCCTGTGACACAGGCGGCGAGGATGGCCCGCGCCTTCGGCCCGCCGATGGCCGCGCCCGCCCATTCGTCGGTTACCGAGGTGACATGCACTTTGAGTTGCGGCCAGATGACGTCGAGGAAATATTCCAGATGCTGCATCACTTTGCCGGCGTTGGCCGTGGTGGTCGTCATCAGGAAATCCTGTTCGCCAAGCCGCCAGGTGGTGCCGTCGTCGAAGGCCAGGCCATCCTCGCGCAGCATCAGGCCGTAGCGGGCCTTGCCGACGGGGAGGGTAGAAAACATGTTGGTGTAGACGCGGTCGAGGAATTCACCGGCATCCGGTCCCTGCACGGCAATCTTGCCCAGCGTCGAGACGTCGACAATGCCGGCGCTTTCGCGTGTCGCCCTGGCTTCACGGACATAGGCCTGTTCGACCGTCTCGCCGGCAAGGCCGTAGATCATTGGCCGATACCAGAGCCCGGCGGAATACATCGTTGCACCATTGGCGAGGTGCCAGTCATGCATCGGCGTCAGCCGCTCCGGCTTCAGATCGCCGAAACGCTCGGCAGCGAGCGAGCCAATCGACACCGCGGAGTAGGGCGGGCGGAAGCGGGTCGTGCCGACTTCGGGGATCGGCTTGCCCAACGCCTCGGCCATGATGGCGAGACCCGGAACGTTGGAGTTCTTGCCCTGGTCGGTCGCCATGCCGAGCGTGGTGTAGCGCTTCAGGTGCTCGACCGAGACGAAGCCTTCGCGATGCGCCAGCCGCACGTCTTCGGCGGTGACATCATGCTGGAAGTCGACGAAGCTTTTGCCTTTCGCCTTGATCTCGAACACCGGGGCCGGATCTGGGTTTCCCGGGGCTGCTTCGACATCCGGCAAGGCTGCCGGCGCAGCCGCTCCGCCCGCTGCGGACAAGCCGGCTGCGCGGCCCTCAGTGATTGCTTCGATGGTCGAGAAGCTTCCGTTGAAAGCACCCGCACCAATCCATTGCTGATTTGGCCAGCGCTGTTGCGTTTGCTTTGGCGGCAGGAAGGCCTGGCGGGCAGGATTCCACTCGGCTCTGGCGCCAGCCTGGCTGGCGAGGTGGATGGTCGGCGACCAGCCGCCCGACATCAGCAGGCTATCGGCGTGGATGCTGCGGGCGTCACCGCTCAGTGTGCCCGAATTCATGTCGAAGCGCTGTACCTTGAGGCCGGAGAGCGCCTTGCCGCCCTCGGTGGCGACCACGGCATGGCCGGAGAGGATTTCGGCTTCGGCCTCGGTGGCCAGGCTGCGCATCTCGGCCGACAGTTCGGGGCGCACATCGACGATGGCAACAATCGCCGCGCCGGCCTTTTTCAGCGCCAGCGCCGAGCGATAGGCGCTGTCATTGTTGGTGAACAGCGCGATCCTGTCGCCGGGCAGCACGCCATAGTCGTTGGCATAGCGGTCGGCGGCATGCGCCAGCATGACGCCCGGCCGGTCATTGCCGGGGAATACAAGCGGCCGCTCGAAAGAGCCGGTGGCCAGCACCACCGTTTTGGCGCGGATGGCCCAGTAGCGGTGGCGCGGCTCGCCCTTGCCGGGCGTTTCCTTGTGGTCGGTGACGCGCTCGAGCGCGGCTAGCGTGTTGCCGTCATAATAGCCCCACACCGTGGTGCGCGGCAGCAGGCGGACCGTGTCATGGCCTTCGAGCTGGCTGACGGCGCGCGCAGCCCAGTCGGCGGCCGGCGCGCCGTCGATGGCCTCGCCGGACCAGTTGGCCGAGCCGCCGAAACGCGGCTCGAGTTCGGCCAAGATGACGCGCGCGCCCTGGTTGGCAGCGGCCTTGGCGGCTGACAGGCCGGCCGGGCCGGAGCCGACCACCAGCACGTCGCAAAACGCGTTCATGCGCTCGTAGCGCGAGGTGTCGGCGGCAATACCGGCGCGGCCCAGGCCGGCGGCGCGGCGGATGAAATGCTCGCAGAACATCCAGAAGCGGGTGCCTTTCAAGGGGCCGAAGACAGGGCCCATGAAGGTCTTGTAGTAGAAGCCGGCGGCCAGGATCTTGCCGCCGAACTGGTTGACGGCGTTGATGTCCCAGGCGAGCGAGGGAAAGCGGTTCTGGCTGACGGCCACCAGCCCGTCATAGATCTCGACCATGGTTGCGGCGATGTTGGGCTCGCGCACTTCGCCGCGCAGCACCGTCACCAGCGCGTTCGGTTCCTCGACGCCGGCCGAGAGCAGGCCGCGCGGGCGGTGGTATTTGAATGAGCGGCCGAAAAGCGTGACGCCGTTGGCAAGCAGCGCCGAGGCCAGCGTGTCGCCGGCATGGCCGGTGTAGGGCGTGCCGTCGAAGGTGAAGCGGATGGTGCGCATGCGGTCGACGCGGCCGCCGGTCTCGGTGCGGCGCGGGCTCACGACTTCCCTCCGGCCTTGTGCCGGGCACCGGCATTGTGGTCGCCGCGGGCGAAACCGGTGCTGGAAATCTCATGCGTGACCGTGTTGCGCACCATCCTCAGATGGGTGCGGCAGCCGCCGGAATGCTGCCAGATCTCATTGTGGTCGCCGGCCGGGTTCAGGCGGTCGTAGACATAGGCGTTCCAGGCGTCGAGGTCCTGCGAGTTGGGCTGCGGGCGCTCGCGGTTGCCGTCGCCCTGATAGGTGAACTCGATGACGTCGCGCGGGCCGCAATAGGGACAAGTGATAAGCATTTGTTTGAACCCTAATGCAGCCGGGGCGTTGCGCCCTGGCCCTTGTCGTCAATCACCAGGCCGCGATAAAAACGGTCGAGCGTGAACGGCGCGTTGAACGCGTGCGGTTCGTCCTTGGCGATGGTGTATGCGAAGCACCAGCCCGAGGCCGGCGTCGCCTTGAAGCCGCCATAGCACCAGCCGCAGTTGAGATACATGCCCGGCAGCGGGCCGGTGGTGATGATCGGCGAACCGTCCATCGACATATCGCAGACGCCGCCCCAGGAGCGCAGCATGCGTACACGCGCAAGGCCGGGAAACAGCGCCAGCATCTCGCTCATCACCTCATCGACGATGGGCAGGTTGCCGCGCTGAGCGTAGCTGTTGTAGCCGTCGATGTCACCGCCATAGACGAGGCCGCCCTTGTCGGACTGCGACATGTAGAAATGACCCATGCCGAAGGTCAGCACCGTGTCGACGAAAGGTTTCAGCGATTCGGTGACGAAGGCCTGCAGCACATGGCTCTCGATCGGCATCCTGTCGATGCCGGCAAGCTGCATCACCCGTCCGGTGCTGCCGGCAACGGCCACGGCAACTTTCTTGCCGCGGATCTCTCCGCGCGTCGTCTGCACGCCGGTGATGCGGTCGCCGTCGCGCAGGAAGCCGGTGACCTCGCAATTCTCGACGATGTCGACGCCGCGTCGGTCGGCGCCGCGGGCATAGCCCCAGGCAACCGCATCGTGACGGGCGGTGCCGGCGCGCGGCTGCATCAGGCCGCCGACGATGGGAAAGCGCGCGGAGGCCGACATGTCCAGCGCCGGGACCAGGCGCGCGATCTCGGCGGTGCTCATCAGCTCGGCATCGACGCCGAGGTGGCGCATGGCGTTGCCGCGCCTTGCCAAGTCGTCGAACTGGCCCGGCGTGTGAGCCAGATTCAGGCAGCCGCGCTGCGAGAACATGACGTTGTAGTTGAGGTCGTGCGAAAGGTTCTCCCACATCTTCATCGAATGTTCGTAGAAGCGGGTGTTGGACGGCAAAAGGTAGTTGGAGCGCACCGCAGTGGTGTTACGGCCGACATTGCCGGAACCCAGCCAGCCCTTTTCCAGCACCGCGACATTGGTGATGCCGTGCTCCTTGGCCAGATAGTACGCCGTCGACAGGCCGTGGCCGCCGCCACCGATGATGATGACGTCATAGGAAGCCTTGGGGTCGGGCTTGCGCCAGGCCGGCTTCCAGTCCTTGTTTCCCTTGAGCGCGTTCGTGAGAAGCGAAAGGGCTGAATATTCCGCCATTCTTCATGTCATCCCTAGAGCATGATGCCGAAAAGTGTGAAGCGGTTTTCGGACGACATCATGCTCTATATCTTTGATTTCTAGAGCCGGAAGGTTTCAGGTCGGACAGACCTGAAACCTTCCGGCTCGGCGCGATGCGGCAGACTATAGAGCAGGCGGCGGGCGCAAAGCCAAGATTGCGCCATGGCTTTTCGACTGGCCGACTCCCGCAAGGCGCCCAACTGCGATGACTTCGCCACGACTTGCCCCACGGGATGAGCGTCTCTATCAAGGACCGCTTTAGAGGCGGCCTTTGCCGCCCTTTGAGTCGCCACCATTATGTTTTTTCGCTTCTTTCGCCTGATCCTGGTCCTAGCGCTCGTTGCCTTGGCGCCGCATTCGTTCGGCGCCATGGCGCAGGGGCTGGGCCAGGCGCCTGCCGGGCTGGTCGCCGACCAGCAGAAAATCCTGCAGGGTTTGGCGACGAAGACCGACGCTCTGGAGAAGAAAGTCCAGGAGGACGGCGTCGACGACACCACCCTTGTCGAGATCCGCCTGCAGCTGGAAGAGCTGTCGCGCGCTGCGCTGAACAGCGCGCTGGCGTTTCGTTCGCGGCTGGGAGAGATCAATTCGAGGCTCGAGCAGCTTGGCGCACCGCCGGCTGCCGGACAGCCGCCTGAACCGGACATCGTGACCGGCGAGCGCCAGGCGCTGGCGTCGGAAAAGGCGGAGATCAACGCCGTCATCGCCGGCGCGCAGAACCTGTCGATCCGCATCAATGCGCTGATCGAGAAGATCGGCAACATGCGCAGCGAGCTGTTTCGCAGCGGGCTGACCAAGCGCTACGTGCTGTCCGATGCACTGAGCCCGCAGGTGTTTTCCGACGCAAGGGACGAATACGCCAATTTTTACAGGGCGGTGTCGTCGTGGCTGAGCTTTGCCTTCAAGTTCAAGTTCCAGGCGATGCTCGCGGCGACCCTCATGGCGCTTGCGTTGGCCGTGGTGCTTCTGGTCGGTGGGCGCCGCCTGTTTGGGCGCATCTTCGAGCCCGACGCGTCGGTTGAAGATCCGACATATCTCAGTCGCCTGTCGGTGGCGTTCTGGTCGACCTTGCTGCCGACGCTGGCGGTCAGCGCCTTCCTCGCCTCGACGGTGTTCCTGTACAATTACTACAATGTGCTGCGCGGCGACATAGGCGTGTTCCTCAACGCTCTGGCAGCCGTCATCGCCATAGTGTTCTGTGTCAACCGCCTGACCAATGCGGCGCTGTCGCCCAGCATGCCGAACTGGCGCCTGATCCAGGTCGAGACCGGCCCGGCGCGTTGGCTGGTGCGACTGACGACGGCCATGGCAGTCGTCATCGGCATCAACAATTTCCTGTCGATCGTCAACGACAAGATGGGCTCGCCCCTGTCGCTGACGGTGGCCAGGAGTTTTGTCGCCACCGTCATCGTGGGCGTCATCCTGATCCTGATGGCGCTGCTGAAGCCTTACAAGGACGCCGACGGGCGCTGGCGCCCCTGGCCGGCCTGGCTGCGCTACACCTGTGTCGCGCTCGGCCTGTTCACGATTGCGGCGGCGCTGTTCGGCTATATCGGTCTTGCCATCTTCGTCTCGTTGCAGGTCGTGGTCACCGGCACCATCCTGCTCACCGCCTATATCGGCTTCCTGTCGGCGCGCGAGATCGGCGAGGAGGGTGGTTTCGCCGGCACGTCCATCGGGCGCTGGCTGAAGACCAATTCCAGCTATGAGGACACCGCGCTCGACCAACTCGGCCTCGTCGTCAGCGTCGCCATCAACCTGATGATCGTGCTGGTGTTCCTGCCGCTGATCCTGTTGATGTGGGGCTTCCAGCCCGGCGATATCCAGGCCTGGGGCTATAAATTGGCGACAGGCGTCACCGTCGGTTCGGTGACGATTTCGGTCACCGGCATCCTCACCGGCATCGTCGTCTTCATCATCGGCTATTTCCTGACCCGCTGGTTCCAGGGCTGGCTCGACGGCTCGGTAATGGCGCGCGGCAAGGTCGATACCGGCGTGCGCAACTCGATCCGGCTGGCGGTCGGCTATGCCGGCGTCGCGCTCGCTGGGCTCGTCGGCATCTCGGCGGCGGGCATCGATCTCTCCAACCTGGCGCTTGTTGCCGGCGCACTTTCGCTGGGTATCGGCTTTGGCCTGCAGAATGTCGTGTCCAACTTCGTGTCCGGCCTGATCCTGCTCGCCGAGCGGCCGTTCAAGGTCGGCGACTGGATCGTCGCCGGCGACACATCAGGCACGGTCAAGAAGATCAGCGTGCGCGCCACCGAAATCGAGACCTTCCAGCGGCAATCGGTGATCCTGCCCAATTCGAACCTCATCAACAACGCCGTCGGCAACTGGACGCACCGCAACAAGCTCGGACGTGTGGAGATCAAGGTCGGGGTCGCCTATGGCAGCGACGTCAAGCGGGTACACGCGGTTCTGCTTGAGATTGCGCGCGGCCATGCGCTGGTGCTGAAGAACCCGGAACCCTTCGTGCTGTTCACCAATTTCGGGCCGGCAGCACTCGAGTTCGAGATCCGCGTGTTCCTGGCCGATGTGCTGAACGGCGCCATCGTTCAGAACGATATCCGCTTTGCCGTTCTCGATGCTTTTGACGCCGAGCACATAGAAATCCCCTCGACGCCGCGCGCCGAGGTCAAGGTCAAGAAGACCGACGCATGGCCGATCGACGACGACAAGATCGAGGTCGAGTTCGCCGAGAAGGAGCAGGCGGAGGCCAGAGCCGCCGCCGAGGCGAAGCGGCTGGCCAAAACTGGTCGCAAGGCCCGCAAACCCGATCCCAGCTAAGGCCCCAAGCTCTTCCCAAACCAATTGCGGCATGAATGCGGCATTCAGTTGCGGTTCAGCTTGCATCTCATATAAGCTCACATGCAAGGGCGAGAATGCCTTGCGAAATGCAACAGAGGCGGTGTGGAAACACCGATATTGCAAAATGTGGAAGTCGCTCGTCGTCGCCATCGCTCTTACCGCAGCGAGTGGCTCGGCCTTTGCCGCCAGCGCGGTCAACAAGGATGCTGAGACCCGTACGCTGATCGTGACGGAAGGCGGCGGCAAGACGGAGTTGGCGCTGGCCGCTGGCGAAACCGTGGAATTCTGCCCGAACGGCTGTTTTGTCACCTTGCCCAATGGTGACCTCGAGGCCCTGACCGGCTCGGAAACGGTCGAAATCTCGGGTGGCGTTGCCCGCATCAAGTAAAGTCGGCAGGCAAATGTAGTAGAGGCCGGGCAATGCCCGGCCTTTTATTGTTCGCGGTAGCGATTGCTTAACAATGACGCGGGAAATATCGTGGCGCCTACCGGCTGCAACCGTGCGTTTTAACGTTCGCTACGCCGTTCCGCCGCTATACCGGTGCGAAGACGCCGAAACACGGCGCAACGGTTATGAATAGGGCAGAACGGACATGGATGCGCGGTCGGACAAGAACGCAATCCCGCTTGCGGTCGACCTCGACGGCACGCTGATTGCGACCGATCTTCTTTGGGAAGGCCTGTTCATCCTGCTCAAGAAGAATCCGCTCTATGTTTTCCTGGTTCCGTTCTGGCTGGCCGCCGGCCCGGCGCGGCTGAAACAAGCCATCGCCGACCGCATCGACATCGATCCGGCCTCGCTGCCCTATCGCGAAGCGCTGCTGCAGCGGCTGCTCGCCGACCATAGCGACGGACGCAAGATCGTGCTGGCGACCGGTACGCCACGCAAGTTCGCCGAGACGATCGCCGCGCATCTGGGCGTCTTCGACTATGTGCTGGCGACCGACGGTCCCCACAACATGACCTCGGGCCGCAAGCGCGACGCGCTCATCGCCGCCTATGGCGACGGCGGTTTCGACTATGCCGGCAACAGCCGGCACGACCTCAAGGTTTTCGGAGCCGCACGCAACGCCATCGTCGTGGCGCCCGACCGCCATGCGAAGCGCTGGCAGGCCGCGCATAGCGCCGAAAGGATGCCGGCGCCGAAAAGGACATTGAAGACATACGTCAAGATGCTGCGGGTGCATCAGTGGCTGAAGAATTCGCTGATCGCGGTGCCGATGGTGCTGTCGCATGAATACTTCAACATCAACATGATCTGGCAATGCCTGCTGGCGTTCGTCTCCTTCAGCGCCGTGGCTTCCGCCATCTACATTCTCAACGATTTCTTCGACCTTGCGCTCGACCGCAAGCATCCGACCAAACGCAACCGGCCTTTCGCCAGCGGCGCTTTGTCGATCCCGTTCGGTCTCGGCGCGATGGCGGTGCTGCTGGCGATCGGCATTGCCGCCGGGCTTCTGTTGCCGATCGAGTTCCTGGGCGTGCTCGCCGGCTATCTGGTGGTGACCACAGCCTATTCGCTGTCGTTCAAGCGCATGCTCCTGGCCGACGTACTGACGCTGGCCGGGCTCTACACGGTGCGTGTGCTGGCAGGTGCTGCGGCGACCGGGGTCGAAGTCTCGTTCTGGCTGCTCGCCTTCTCGATTTTCTTCTTCCTGTCGCTGGCGCTGGTGAAGCGCTATGTCGAACTGCGCACCACAGCCATTCCGGTGGGCGAGCGCATTGCCGGTCGCGGCTACCGCATCGAAGATCAGGAGATCGTCGCCCAGGCAGGAATGGCGTCGGCCTTCTCCTCGGCGCTGGTGCTGGCGCTCTACATGGACAGCGTCGCGGTACGCGAACTCTATCCGCATCCCTGGCTGGTCTGGCCGCTGGCGCCGATCGTGCTGTATTTGACCATGCGGGTCTGGATCCTGGCGCGCCGCAACGAGATGAATGACGATCCGGTCATCTTCATCATTCGCGACTGGCGAAGCCAGATCGTCGTGGTGATCGGCGCCGCCCTTCTGGTCGCGGGAGGCTGGTAGGGCATGGCCGGCGAACGGTACCGGAGTTTTGGCCTCGCCACGCCGGCCGCAAAGCGAGCCATCGCGGCCGACGATGCCATCGCGCTGATGCGGAGCGGCAAGGCGACAAAGAACGCCTTGCTCGCCTATGGCAATGGCCGCTCCTACGGCGATTCCTGCCAGAACGAGCCAGGTGCGGTCGTGGACATGCGGCCGCTGAACCGCATCGGCGCCTTCAATGCCGAGACCGGCCTGCTCGAGGCGGAGGCCGGCGTGTTCCTCTCCGATATCATTGCGCACACTGCACCTTACGGTTTCTTTCCGACTGTGGTCCCAGGCACCCAGTTCGTCACCCTTGGCGGCGCGATCGCCAATGACGTCCATGGCAAGAACCATCACCGGCGCGGCACCTTTGGCTGCCATGTCGAGTCGTTCACGCTGCTGCGCTCGGATGGGCGGACCTACACCTGCTCGGCAACCGACAATGCAAGGCTGTTTGCGGCGACGATCGGCGGCATGGGGCTGACCGGCCTGATCCTGTCGGCCTCGATCCGGCTGATGCGGGTGCATTCGCTCGATATCGCCGAGAAGGTAACGCGGTTTGCCGATCTCGGCGAATTCTTCGAACTGGCCGAGGCCGCCGACCAGGCCAATGAATATGCCGTCGCCTGGATCGACCAGCTTGCCGGCGGCCATGGCCGCGGGCGCGGCCTGTTGTTGACAGGCAATCATGCCGAGTATGGCTCGCATGCGGCGTCTCGCGCCGGCTCCCGTTTTTCAGTGCCGTTCCAGCCGCCGTTCAATGTGCTCAACCGGCCGTTCCTCACCGCCTTCAACGCCGCCTATCGGTGGAAGAAGGGGCGCTCGCCGGGGCCGAGCCAAACCGGCTACCAGGGCTTTTTCTTTCCGCTTGATGGTGTCGGCGACTGGAATCGGCTGTATGGCCCGAAAGGTCTCTACCAGCACCAGAGCGTGGTGCCGGAAAATGTCGCGCGTCAGACCGTGCCGGCGCTGCTCGAGGCGGCGCGATGGGCCGGGCAGGGCTCTTTCCTCACCGTGTTGAAGCGCTTCGGCTCGATCCGCTCGCCGGGGCTGCTGTCCTTTCCGCGGCCAGGCTTCACGTTGACGCTGGATTTCCCCAATCGCGGCGACAGGACGCTGGCCCTGCTCAGCGAACTCGACCGCATCACGGTCGCGGCCGGCGGCGCGGTCAACCCGTACAAGGATGCGCGCATGGGCGCTGATACTTTTGCGGCCTCCTTCCCGAATTGGCAGCGGCTTGAAGCGCTGCGCGACCCGGCGTTCGTGTCCAGTTTCTGGCTGCGGACGGCGAAAAAGCTCAACGTCCGGCCAGGGCGTGTCGAGGCAGCTGAATAGGTACAATCCGAATAAGTCATGGTGAATAGATCGTAAGTTCCGTGGGTTACTCAAAGCATTGTCGTGACTTCACGAAATGTTTGCAGGTTCGTAATAGGACCGTTGCGAGTGGCGGGTGCAAAATATGAAATACATCGTCTTCATTCTGTTCACGGTCATGACCAATGCCGCCGCGCAGCTGATGCTGAAGCAAGGCATGATGTCGCTCGGTCCCATTTCGTTCGAAGGCACCAATCCGCTTTTGAAGCTGTTGCAGGTCGTTTTCAGCCCATGGGTGTTTCTCGGCCTGTGCACCTTCGTCATCTCGATGGCTTCGCATCTCTATGTGCTGTCCAAGGTCGAGCTCAGCTTTGCCTATCCGTTCCTCAGCCTTGCCTATGTCGCGGTTGCGATCTTCGCCTATTTCATCTTCCGCGAGGACCTCAATGCCTGGCGCATTGCCGGCATCGCCTTCATCTGCGTCGGCACCGTGCTGATCGCGCAAAGCGGTCGAGACTTGGGCGGGCGCGGGCATGACGACCAAACCGCTTCCATCATCCCCGACAAGACCAGCGAGATCGTTCGATGAGACATGTTATTTTCGGCGGCGACGGCTTCGTCGGCCGTCATCTTGCCCCGAAGCTTGTGGCCGATGGCGAAGAGGTTGTCGTTGCCGACATCGTCAAGAGCGACCTGACGCACTATCGCAACGTTCGCTTCGTCACCTGCGATGTCACGGATACGGCCTCGGTGGCCAACATCGGATTGAAGGCCGACGACATGGTCTACAACCTGTCGGCCAAAATGCTGTCGCCGATCCAGGTGCGGGCCAAGCGTCACGACTTCTTCTTTCCGGTGAATTTCCACGGCACCGAACACATCATGCAGGCGATGGACAAGGCCGGCGCGTCCAAGCTCGTCCACTACACCACCGACATGATCTACGGCCACACGGTCACCCAGCCGATGACTGAGGAGCACCCGGTCGCGCCGCTCGGCGAATATGGCTGGTCGAAGCAGAAGACCGAGGAGCTCGCCGCTCAATGGCGCAAGCGCGGCATGTCGATCTCGCTGTTTCGCCCGCGTCTGATCATCGGTCCCGGCCGGCTCGGGATCCTGGAAAAGCTGTTCAAACTGATCGACTGGAATTTTCCTGTGCCGATGATCGGCTCGGGCAAGAACCCCTATCAGTTCATCTCGGTGTTCGATTGCGCGGAAGCTGCCCGCGCGGCCTGGAAGGCAGGCGTGCCCAACCAGGCCTATAATCTGGGCTCCCTCAATCCGCCGCCGGTGAAGAAATTGCTGGGCGACCTGATCAAGCATGCCGGCTCGAAGTCGCTGCTGATCCCGACGCCGGGCTGGGCGGTCAAGCGCACCCTCGACCTGCTCGATCTCATGAACATGCCGATCATGGATCCCGAACAATATCTGATCGCCGATGAGGAGTGCGTGCTCGACGTATCCAAGGCCGAGCGCCAGCTCGGCTGGGTGCCGCAATATCGCGACGAGGACATGCTGATCGCCGCCTACAGCGAATACCGCGCCAAGAAAGACGGGCTTGCCGTCACCGCCAATCATGTCCCCGCCGAATAAGTGGGACGACCAGGAGAACTCCGAAATGACCGTCATGGCCAAGCCTGAGCAGACGAACGCGCGCACCATGGTCGGCGCGCCGGCGTTGTCGCCTACCGCCATCGCCAAGCCCGACCTGATCAGCGTCGAGCAGGCGAAGGCGATGGATGTCGCGCGCATGACCGACCTGTTCAAGGCGCATCTCAATCCGGGCCAGCTGCATTTCATGAAGTTGCTCGGCTTCCACAAGATCAAGATCGAGCGTGCCGAAGGCATGTTCTACATCGACCAGAACGGCCGCAAGATTCTCGACTTCTTCGGCGGCTTCGGTTCGCTGGCCTTCGGCCACAACCATCCGCGCATCCTGGAGGCCCGGCGCAAATTCCAGGAGGAGAAGCGCCAGGAAATCGCCATCGCCTTCATGTCGCAATATGCATCGGCCCTTGCGCACAACATCGCCAAATGCTCGCCCGGCGATCTCGACATGGTGTTTCTGGGCTCGTCGGGTTCGGAAGCGATGGAAGCGGCGGTGAAGCTCGCCGAGCGCGCCGCCGGGCCGAAGAGGCCAAAAATCGTCTATGCCGAGAATTCCTTCCACGGCAAGACCAAGGGCGTGCTCGGCATTACCGATGGCCAGCTCTACCGCGCGGACTTCAAGATGGCTGAGAACACCGTTCGCATTCCGTTCGCCGATATCGAAGCGGTCGAGCGGCTGTTCCGCTCCGACCCGGAGGTCGGCGTCATAGTGCTTGAGACAATCCAGGGCGGCGGCGGCATCATCCAGGCAGAGGCGCAATACTGGCAGAAATTGCGCGTGCTCTGCGACCAGTATGGCGTGCTGTGGGTGGCGGACGAAGTGCAGTGCGGCTATGGCCGTTCGGGACGCTTCTATGCCTTCGAGCATTATGGCGTCGTGCCCGATGTGACGGCGCTCGCGAAATCGCTCGGCGCCGGCAAGGCGGCGGTCGGCGCGATGATCGCCCGGCGCGAGGTCTATATGAAGGCCTATGGCACGCCGAAGACGGCGATGATCCATGCCATGGCCACCTTTGGCGGCATGGGCGAGGCCTGCGTCACCGCGATCGAGGGCATCAATGTGCTCTATGATGAGGGGCTGATCGACAACGCCGCCACTACCGGCGACTATCTGCTTCAGCGCCTGCAGGCGCTGAAGGAGAAGTACCCGAAGATCATCAAGGATGTGCGCGGCAAAGGCTTTATGGTCGGGCTCGAGTTCCACGACTTCTCGCAGACCTTGCCGATGGTGCTGCGTCCGATCGTCAGCGTCCTCGACGACAAGCTGAAGGGCTCGCTGTCGGGCTTCGTCGGCGCGCTGTTGCTGCGCGACTATGACGTGCTCGTCGCCTTCACCGAATACAACCGCAACGTCATCCGTCTCGAGCCGCCGCTGATCTGCCAGCGCGAGCATGTCGACCGTTTCGTCGATGCCTTCGATAGCCTGCTGTCGCGCGGCATCGTGGGGATCGTGAAGGATTTCGTCAAAAGCCAAGTCCGTTAAAGAAGTCCGTTGAGCGAAGTCCCGAGTCCGACAATGCTGAGCAAGTCTCCCGCCCCGCAAAACACACTCGACCGGCTGACCGCGGCCGCTCTGGCGTGGGGCGAGGGGACTTATGCGCGATGGGCCGCGCCAATCGGCGCGATCGCGTTTTCGCTCTATATCCTGCTGACGGCGTTTACCGCCTGGACGATGCCCGATGCCAATTGGGACATGCTGCCTTATCTCGCAATCGCCGAGGAGGGCGCTTACCCAGATGCGCAGGCGCTGCATGACTATGCCTACAGGACGGTCCAGGCCGGCGTTTCGGCCGCCGATTACAAGGCGCTGACAGACGATGGCGGCGGTTTCCGCAGCCATATGGCGCAAGATGCCGCCGACTTTCATTCGCTGCTTGGCATGTACCGGATCAAGTTTCTCTATGCCGAGATGCTGTCGACTATGAGTTCGGTGATGTCGCCGGTCGAGGCGATGCGGGTGCTGCAGGTGGTCTCGGTGCTGCTGTTCGGGATGATCACGCTGCTTTGGCTGCGAACCGAAGGCGCGCTTGCGCTGGCGCCTGTGGTCGGCGCGGTGCTGATCATGGCCGATTTCGGCGATGCCGCACGCGCCTCGACCCCGGATCTGTTGTGCTCGGCGCTGTTCCTCGGCGGGCTGCTTGCCTATGTGCGCGGCCGCGAGGCAGCGACCGCTGTCCTGCTTTTCCTGGCCTTCATGGCGCGGCCGGACAACATCGTGTTCCTGGCCATTTTCGCCGTGCTGCTGCTGGTCTTCCGGCAGCGGGCGTGGGGCGCGCTGGCCGGCTTTGCCGCGTCCTTCGTCGCCTATTTCGCGATTTCGCACTGGGCCCAGCATCCCGGCTGGTGGCCGCATCTGTGGTTCTCCAGCATCGAGCAGCACTACAATATGGATGGCTTCGAGCCGCCGTTCTCGGTTGGCGCCTATCTCAAGGCGTTTGCCGCATCCTTCATTCGCGCTATCAGCATCAACAGCTGGGTCGGGGTCTCGGTTCTGGCGCTGGCCGCGTGGTTTGCGCTCGGCCGCGCCGGCTTCCGGCTCGATCGTCGCGCCGGCATCCTGCTTGCAGCACTGGTGCTTGGCGTGCTGGCGAAATTCACCGTCTTTCCGATCCACGACACCCGCATCTACTTCCCGAACCTTCTGCCGCCCTACCTTTTGCTCGTCGGCCCGATCATGGCGCTGTGGGCGTCGGCAAGCCTGAATGGAAGGCGGCCCATCGCCTTGCAGGCCATACCTGGAGATAATCCATGAGTTCCATTTCCGGCCTGGCGCGCATCGCCCTTTCGCTCGGCCTGCCCGCCGGCCTGCTCGATCGCGGGCCGGCGTTGCGTGGCACGAAATTCCTGGCCAAGGCGGCGCTGAAGGCGCGGTTTGGCGGTGGGCAACCGTTCCAGATGGTCAATGTCGGCGCTTGCGACGGCGCGCTGTTCGACGACGTCACGCCGTGGCTGCATCGCATCCCGCGCGCAAAGGCCGTGCTGGTCGAGCCGATCCCGTACAATCAGAAGCGGCTGCGCGCCAACTACCCCGACACGAACCGTTTCATCATCGAGCCGGTCGCGGTGACCAAAACCAAGGGCACGATCACCGTCCACACTTTCGATGCCGCGGCACTCGAGGCCGGCACGCTGCCGGTCGAGTTCATCGGCTGCTCATCGATCACCGATACCAATCTGATGTCGGGCAAGAATGCCTGGGGCGAGGCCGACGCCAATTTCAACAAGTTCGCGCCGCACCTCAGGGATATCGAGGTGCCGTCGGAAACGCTGCAGACGCTGCTCGACCGCAACGGCATCACGCATATCGACGCCTTCCTGGTCGATTGCGAGGGCGCCGACTGGATCGTCTTCGAACAGCTCGATCTCAAGCGCTATCGTCCGGGCATGATCAAGGTCGAGGTCGGCGCGCTGCCGGCGGCCGAAATCGGCGAGGTAGTGGTCAAGCTCAAGACATCAGGCTACCAGGTCGGCTTCCAGGCCGAGGACATCTGGGCCTTCGCCTGAGATAGATCGCCACTGGCGGCACGCCGGCGCGCCGGGTCGCGTCGCATCCGCGACGTGTCGCAAACAGGCGGTAGCTGCATCCACGTCCTCTGCATATTGTGCGCCATTCGAACGGGCGCGGACACGCCTGCTTTATCCCTTGGAGTCGCGGCAATGGCAGAGTTTCCGAAACAGGCGAAGGTCGTCATCGTCGGCCTGGGTGGCATTGTCGGCGCATCGATCGCCCATCATCTGATCGAACGCGGCTGGACCGACATTGTCGGCATCGACAAATCGGGCATTCCGACCGACATCGGCTCGACCGCGCACGCCTCGGACTTCTGCTACACCACCAGCCATGATTTCCTGTCCTGCTGGACGACGCTCTACTCCATCGATTTCTACGAGAAGATGGGCCACTACGCCCGCATTGGCGGCCTCGAAGTGGCGCGCGTCGGCGACGACAGCCGCATGGACGAGATCAAGCGCAAGATCGCCTCGGCCAAATCCTTCGGCACCCGCGCCCGGCTGATCGAACCGGCCGAGATCAAGGAAAAATTCCCGCTGATCGAAGAGTCCATGGTGCAGGGCGGCCTGTGGGATCCGGACGCCGGCCTGGTCATCCCGCGCTCGCAGACTGTCGCCGGCAAGCTGGTCGACCAGGCGGAAGCTACGGGGAAACTCAAATCCTTCGCCAACACGCCCGCCAAATCTCTCATCGTCGAGGAAGGCCGCATCAAGGGCGTCGTCACCGACCGCGGCACGATCATGGCCGATTATGTCATCGTCTGCGCCGGCATCTGGGGCCGGCTGATCGCCGAGATGGTCGGCGAGGACCTGCCGGTCATGCCGATCGACCATCCGCTGACCTTCTTCGGGCCTTACAATCAATTCGCCGGCACCGGCAAGGAGATCGGCTGGCCGCTGCTGCGCGACCAAGGCAATTCGGCCTATATGCGCGACACCGGCGATCCCAAGACCGCCGAAGGCGGCCAGATCGAATGGGGTTACTACGAAGAGACCAATCCGCGTCTTTGCCATCCGCGCGATTTGCTGGAAAAGGATCAGGCGCGGCTGTCGCCGTCGCAGCGCGATCTCGACATGGAGCAGATCCTGGCGCCGCTTGAGCGCGCCATGGAGCTGACGCCGATCCTGGGCGAACTCGGCTACAATGAAAGCCATTCCTTCAACGGCCTGTTGCAGGTGACCGCCGATGGCGGCCCGTCCATGGGCGAGAGCCAGAAGGTGAGGGGCCTCTGGTACGCCGTCGCCATCTGGGTCAAGGACGGCCCCGGCATGGGCAAGCTGATCGCCGACTGGATGACGGACGGCCGCACGGAAATCGACCATCACGCCATCGACTATGCGCGCTTCTATCCGCACCAGACGAAAGAGCAGTTCATCTGGGATCGCTGCACCGAGACGGCGATGAAGGTCTACAATCCGGCGGTGCATCCGCGCGAGCCGTTCTCCAAAGGCCGCAACATCCGCCGCTCGCCATTCTGGGAGCGCGAGAAGGAGCTTGGCGGTTACTTCATGGAGCTGGGCGGTTGGGAGCGCGCGCATGGCTATGCCGCCAACGAGCATCTGCTGGAGAAGTATGGCAACCGGGTTCCCATACGTGAGAACGAGTGGGACAATCGCCATTTCTGGCGGGTGTCCAATGCCGAGCACCTGGCGATGAGCGAGGATTGCGGCATCGTCAACCTCTCGCATTTCTCGATGTACGACATCGAAGGGCCGGATCATGTCGCGCTGCTGGAGTGGCTGTGCGCGGCCAAGATCGGCGGCGACAACAACATCGGCAAGGGTATCTACACCCACTTCCTCGACGAGGAAGGCATGGTGCGCGCCGACTTCACCGTCATCCGCATGGCCGACCGCTGCCGGCTGATCGACGGCGCCGACGCCGGTCCGCGCGATTTCCGCTACATGCAGCGCACCGCGCAGGATAAAGGCTTTGACGTCACCATCACCGACGTGACGGAAAAATATGTCACCATTGGCATCTGGGGACCGAACGCCCGCACGACACTGCGGAAAGTGGTCGAAAATCCGGATGGTCTCTCGCTCGAGAACTTCCCGTTCGCGGCGATCAAGCCGGTCAGGATCGGCGGCAAGGATGTCACGGCATTCCGCATCTCTTATGTCGGCGAGCAGGGCTGGGAACTGCATATGCGCTACGAGGACGGCTTGGCCGTTTGGGACGCGCTGCGCTCGACCGGCGTGATGCCGTTCGGCGTCGAGACCTATGCCAACACCCGGCGCATGGAAAAGAGCCTGCGCCTGCAGAACGCCGACCTTCTGACCGAGTATAATCTGCTCGAGGCCGACCTTGCCCGACCGAAGGTCAAGGAGAACGACTTCTGCGGCAAGGCCAAACATGTCGAATACCGCGCCCGCGAACACCAGCCGGCGATCCTGTGCACGCTGGTGATGACGGAAAACGTCGATTCGAAGGGTGTTGCCCGCTATCCCGTCGGCACCATGCCGGTGATGGATCCGAAGACCGGCGAAACCCTTGTCGACGAACTCGGCCGCCGCTCCTTCACCACGTCGATGGCCTATGGCCCGACCATCGGCAAGAACATCGGCCTCGCCTATCTGCCCTGGGCCTATGCCCAGGAGGGCCGCAAGTTTGCCATCGAATATTTCGGCGAGACCTACCCGGTCGAGGTGGCTGCCGTCGGCTACAAGCCGCTCTACGATCCAGAGAATTTGAAGCCGAGGAGTTGAGCGCCGTCGATTTCTCGGCAGCACCGCTCATATTGGTGTGACGCAAAACGAACAGATGAATGCCCGGCTCCTTGCCGGGCTTTTCTCTTTGTAAGCTGGCAATTCTCGCCTACCGTCGCTTCGGGCGGAGTGAAGCACTTGCGGCGATTTGGCTGGGACAGGAAGAGCGATGCGCTGGTGTTCAGCGTGAATGGGAACATCCCCGTTCTCGTCAGCTGGACCTTTGCCATCCCGGTTGTCCTGCCCTTTCTGCACGAGTGGTCGACGCGTCCCAAAACCGCGCTGATCCACACATCGATCTTTGCCGCACTGTTTTTCGTATCGGTGTTCCTGCACGAACTGGCGCACACATGGGTTGCCCACCGGCAAGGGATCGGCACCAACAGGATTGAGCTTTATCTGTTTGGCGGGGTTGCCTACTTCAAGCGCGGCGCCACGTCGTCCTATGGTTGGGCGTGGATTGCGTTTGCCGGACCCCTGACCAACATCCTGTTGGCGGCGTTTTTTGCTGCTTCCTATTATCTGATCGCCAAACCTTTGGCGCCTGTCGAATCGGACAGCTTGTTCAGTGCGCCGCCTCCGATGCCGATGACTTATCTTGCGTGGACGCTATGGATCGGCGCCATGTTGAATGGGGTACTCGCCGTCCTCAACATTCTACCGGCATACCCTCTGGATGGTGGGGTGATCGCGCGGCATCTGCTTGCGCGGCGCTTCGGCGAGGGGCGGGCGGCGCGTATCGTCGGGTTCTGCGGTGTCGTGCTGTCGGTATTGCGTTTCGCCGTGATCCTGCCCGCCGCGATAGCAGGCATCCTGTTGTGGCTGCCGCCATCATTCAAGCCGAACTGGAGGGCGCTTCGTGGCACCGGCAGAAAGAAGTCCCGTCCAAACCCGGAAGCGGCGAAGGCCGGAGCCGACGACGTGGAATGGCGCGGCAAAGGTGGGCGACCCATCAACAAATGAGGCCGAACCGCGCCGCCGTTTCGGGGTTAGATGTAGAAGCCCTCAGTCCCGGCTTTTTGCTTTGTCAGCAGCCGGTTTTCGCTTACCTTCGGGTATGTCTGCTTTTTCTTGCGCACGACATTTCCTTTCAGGCAGCGCCGCGCTGGCGCTGGGGCTCTGGCTGGTGCCGCCGGTTCAAGCCGCCGAGCCGGTCGACGTCGAGCTGGTGCTGGCCGTCGACGTGTCGCTGTCGATGTCGCCGGGCGAACTTGAAATCCAGCGTCACGGCTATGCTGCTGCGCTGACGCACGACAATGTTCTGCAGGCCATCGCCGATGGCGCCTACGGCAAGGTCGCCGTCACCTATGTCGAATGGGCGGGAGCGACCACGCAGCAGGTCGTCGTGCCGTGGACGGTGATCGCCAGCCGGGCCGATGCCGAGCGGGTGGCCGCGCAGCTTTCCGCCCATCCGCCGGCCAGCGCCCGGCGCACCTCGATTTCCGGCGCGCTGGAATTCGGCAGCGATCTGTTCGCCGAAAGCGGTTTTCAGGGGACAAAGCGCGTCATCGATATTTCCGGCGACGGGCCCAACAACCAGGGCGCGCCCGTCGACATCACCCGCGACGCGGTGGTCAAGCAAGGCATCATCATCAACGGCCTGCCGCTGATGACGCGCGGCGGGTTCGGCGGCGCCTATGACGTCAACAATCTCGACCGCTACTACAGCGACTGCGTCATCGGCGGTCCCGGATCCTTCATGATCCCGGTCAATGACTGGACGCAGTTTCCCGAAGCCATCCGCCGCAAGCTGGTGCTGGAGCTGGCCGGCGCCGCTTCGCCGCAACGGGCGCGCGAGGAGGCCGGGCATCCGCCGGTGGTGCTGGCGCAGGACCGGCCGACCGACTGCCAGGTCGGCGAAAAGATGTGGCGCGACCGCAGCTGGATGTTCGATGCGCGTTAGCGTTCGAATCATCACGCTGCCGTGAAGGGCCGGTTTCATTGACAAGCCCATGGGCGTCTGTGACACAATTCGGCATCCGAAAAAACAAGGGGAACCGACATGAACAAGACCATCGTCGCTGCCGCGGTATTGGCGCTTGCGGCTGCAATATCCGTGCCGGCCGAGGCTGCCACATCGGTCACCATCGGCATCAGCGGATGGACCGGCTTTGCGCCGCTGACGCTCGCCAAGCAGGCCGGCATCTTCGAGAAGCATGGCCTCGACGTGACCCTGAAGAAAGTGCCGCAGGCCAGCCGGCCGCTCGCCATCGCCAGCGGTGACCTGCAATGCGCCGCCACCACGGTCGAGACCTGGCTGGTGTGGAACGCCTCAGGGGTGACCACCAAGCAGATCTTCCAGCTCGACAAATCCTATGGCGCCGACGGCATTGTCGTGCGCAACGACATCAAGACCGTCGCCGACCTCAAGGGCAAGAATGTCGCGTCCTCGGCGCCGGGCACGTCGCCCTATTTCATGCTGGCCTGGGTGCTGAACAAGAACGGCCTGTCGACCAAGGATGTGACCGTCGTCAACCTGGAACCGGATGCGGCGGCGCAAGCCTTCCTGGCCGGCCAGAACGATGCGGCGGTCACCTATGAGCCGTTCATCTCGGCGGTGCGCGACAAGTCCGATCAGGGCCACATATTGGCGACCACGCTCGACTACCCGATGGTGCTCGACACGGTCGGCTGCACGCCTGAATTCCTCACCGCCAATCCCGACGCCGCCAAGGCGCTGGCCGACAGTTATTTCGAAGCGCTCGACCTGATCAAGAGCGATCCGCAGAGATCCTACGAGATCATGGGCGCCGACGTGAAGCAGTCTGCGAAAGAATTCGAGGATTCGGCGAAATACCTGAAATGGGCCGACAAGGCGGAGAACAAGCAGTTCTTCACCAAGGAATTCCAGGACTTTTCCAAGACCGCCGGCGAGCTTCTGCTGCAGATGGGGTTGATCAAGGAAGCGCCAGATGTTGCCACGCTGGCCGACACCAGCGCGGTGGCGAACTGATAGTCCGGCCTTTGACCATCATGCGGCGGTGCCAGCGCGCCGCCGCTTTCGGGCAACGCGATTGAGCATGGGGACGATCTGACGATGCGGACGATCTGACGATGCGCCCCTTGCACCCGGTGTCGCCGGGCATTCGAACCGTGCTTGGCATTTCCTTCTTCGTGCTGTTCGTCGCCTTCTGGGCGTGGATCACGCTTGGCGGCCACGTCAACCGCATCTTCCTCGCCGATCCGCTGTCAATGCTGCGGGATGGCTGGCGGCTGCTGGTCGAGGACCGCTTCTGGCTCGACATATTGATCACCATCTGGCGCGTCTTCGGCGGGTTCCTGCTGGCCTCGATCGTCGCCGTGCCGATCGGCATCGCCATGGGCGCCTGGAAACCAATAGAGGCGTTTCTGGAACCGTTCGTCTCCTTCGCCCGCTACCTGCCGGCTTCGGCCTTCATTCCGCTGCTCATCCTGTGGGCCGGCATTGGCGAACTGGAAAAGCTGCTGGTCATCTTCGTCGGCTCCGTGTTCCAGATCATCCTGATCGTCGCGGTCAAGGTTGGCTCGACCCGGCGTGACCTGGTCGAAGCGGCCTATACGCTGGGCTCGACCAACAATGGCATCGTCAAACGGGTCATCATGCCGGCCAATGCGCCCGAGATTGCCGAGACGCTTCGGCTGGTGCTCGGCTGGGCTTGGACCTATGTCATCGTCGCCGAGCTGATCGGTTCGTCCTCAGGCATCGGCTACATGATCATCAACAGCCAGTCGCGGCTGGCGACAGGGCAGATCATCTTCGGCATCATCGTCATCGGGCTGATCGGACTGTTGTCCGACTTCGCCTTCAAGGCGTTCAATCGCTGGCTCTTTCCCTGGAGCCTGGCATGAGCAAGTTGCTTATCGAAGGCGTCTCGCGAACCTTCGCCGGCGTGCGCGGCGGGCAGCCGGTCAAGGCGCTGATGCCGGTCGACCTTGCGGTCGCGGCCAACGACTTCATCACCATTCTGGGGCCGTCCGGCTGCGGGAAGTCGACGCTGCTCAGGATCGTTGCCGGCCTGGAAGCGCCGAGCGAAGGCCGTGTGCTGCTTGACGGCAACGCGGTGACGCAGCCGGGACCGGATCGCGGCATGGTGTTCCAGTCCTACACGCTGTTTCCGTGGCTGACGGTGGCGCAGAATATCGCCTTCGGCCTGCGCGAACGCGGCATGGCCGAAAAGGAGCGAGACGGGATCGTCGCTTCCTATGTCGACCTCGTCGGGCTCAAGGGCTTCGAGAACCATTGGCCAAAGCAGCTGTCCGGCGGCATGCAGCAGCGCACGGCGATCGCCCGGGCGCTCGCCAACGACCCCGAAATCCTGTTGCTGGACGAGCCGTTCGGTGCGCTCGACAACCAGACGCGCGGGCTGATGCAGGAACTGCTGCTCGGCATCTGGGAGCGGCGCAAGAAGACAGTGCTGTTCGTCACCCACGACATCGAGGAGGCGATCTTCATGGCTTCGCGGGTGATCGTGATGAGCGCGCGGCCAGGCCGCATCAAGTCGGATGTCGCCATCGACCTGCCGCATCCGCGTCACTATACGCTGAAGACCAGCCGGGAGTTCTCGGCGCTCAAGGCGCGGCTGACCGAGGATATCCGCGTCGAGGCGATGCGCACAGTACAGGCGCAGCCCGCCGAAGCCTGAGTGCGTTTTCGGATCAGGCCGCCAGCAATTGCTTGCGGTCGACGCGCTCCTGCTGCGGCGAGCGGGCATAGAGTTCGCGGTAGCATTTGGAGAAATGCGACGCCGAGACGAAGCCGCAGGCGACCGCTACCTCGACCACCGGCATCGAGGACTGGATCAGCAGGTGCCGGGCGCGGTCGAGGCGGATTTCCAAGTAGTAGCGGGCAGGGGATCTGCCCATCTCGGTGCGGAACAGGCGCTCGATCTGGCGGCGCGACAGGTCGACATGGTCGGCGATCTCGATCAGCGACAGCGGTTCGGAAAGATTGCCTTCCATCAGTTCGATGATGGTCAGCACCTTGGAATTCTGCACGCCGAGGCGGGCGCGCAGCGGCAGGCGCTGGCGGTCGGTGGGGCTGCGCACGCGGTCGGTCAGCACCTGCTCGCACACGCGGTTGACCAGATTGTCGTCGAAATCGTCGCCGATCAGCTTGAGCATCATGTCGAGGGCGGCGGTGCCGCCGGCGCAGGTGTAGATGTTCTGGTCGATCTCGAAGAGGTCGGCAAAGACGTTGGCCTTGGGAAAGGCCTCGGAAAAGCCCGGCAGGTTTTCCCAATGGATGGCGCAGCGCTTGTTGGAGAGCAGGCCGGCGGCGGCAAGGATATGCGCGCCGGTGCACAGGCCGCCGACCGCGACGCCTCTGTTGTATTCCTCGCGCAGCCAGGCGAAGGCCGACCTATTCTGGTAGCGCTCGACATTCATGCCGCTGCAGACGATGGCCATGTTCGGCCGATCCGGCCCGGCCATTTTCTTGCGCTCTTCCTCGAGCGAGGTGTTGACGGCGCATTCGACGCCGTTGGAGGCGCGCACCGGCTTGCCGTCGATGCTGGCGAGGCGCCAGCGATAGGCCTCATAGCCGAGCATGCGGTTGGCCGAGCGCAGCGGGTCGAGCGCCGTCGCAAAGGCGATCATGGTGAAGTCCGGGACAAGGAAGAATACAAACGATCGCTTGATCGGATGCTTTACGGCGTTCAAGGGAACCTCACGCGGCCATGGCGCGAACAGGATGTCGCGAACAGCACAGCGACATCAGGAAAAACCATTCCTGTCAATCGGCTAGGGGGCTAAGCGGAAACTATATTTGCGACATGGGTCGCAAATGAGCAATCGTCCGGGATGACAGGCACGGGCTGCCGACGGATTGGGCATGGTGGCGGCGGCATAGGTGCCAAAAATGAGAAACGCCGCTTCGGTCAAGCCGAAGCGGCGCTGTTATCGACTATCGGCAGCGGCAGGGAAGCGCTGAGCGCTAGCCGTTATCTCAGGCAACGAAACCGAGGCGCACCGCATTCATGGCACCGGTCTGGCCGGGCATGGTATTGGCAAGGCGCTGGCGCTCGAGAGCGGTCGTCAGGTTCATTTCGCGGCGGGCAAAGAGGCGGGCAAAAAGCTTCATCATCATCTCCTATCGGTTGCTCAGACGGGTCGCCTTCGCTTGATGGAGTGGGGCAGCTCGTTTGCTGACGGTGATATAGGCCTGCGTGAGCAGAAACTAAATCGCAAATGCGAAGCGCTTGAATGGAAATGCGACATCGTTTGCGACATTATTGGGCATGGTGCCCAAAATTTACGATTACTTACAGTGTGTTACCGGCGACATTGAGGCGCCATGCAAGTGACGCATATGCGCCATGCAGCGGCGACACGGCTCTGAAAATCATTTGAGTGCAAATAAGTTGGAGAAAGCCTGCAGGGCCAATAGAGAAGGCCTGCCGGGCTGGTCTGCGCGGCAGGCCTTCAGCACAAGGTACACAATGGTTTACTTTGCTCCAGCCCAGGATCCGACGCCGTGGCGTGCACCGGTCTTGGTGTCGGCAGCTTCAGGCCAGCCGATATCCTTCTGCAGTTCGATCGGCAGCGAGCGGATCGCACGTTCGGTCTGGAAGCGGGCGCGGGCCGCGCTCAATTCGGTCGCAAGCCGACCGATGGATGACAGGATAGACATTTCATTCTCCTTTGGTTGTGGCACGTCCCGCATGAACGCGTTCCGTCGCCTGGATATTCCGCATCGAGTGCAATTCCGTGTCAGGAGCGTTGGAGCCATGGCACGTCCTGCCTTCGATGGAGTTGACTATCCTCCCAATCTGATGTTCAATCAAACGAAATGGAATGATGCTTCACATCAGAAAAATTGAAGGTCGATCCCGATGAACGCCCCACTCAATCATCCGCTGCCGCTGCTCGATCTCGACGTTTTGCGCACCTTCGTGGCCATTGCAGAGACCGGCAGTTTCACCACGGCGGCCAATGCGGTGTTCCGCACGCCGTCGGCGGTCTCCATGCAGATCAAGAAGCTCGAGGACATTCTCGGGCGGTCTGTTTTCGCGCGGGATGCGCGCTCGGTGACGCTGACCACGGATGGCGAGATGCTGCTCGGTTATGCCCGCCGGCTGTTGTCGATCAACCGCGAGGTGGTGTCGAAGTTCATCATCCCCGAGATCGTCGGCGTGGTGCGGCTCGGCTCGCCGGACGACTATGGCGAGCGCGTGTTGCCGCATGTGCTGAAGCGTTTCGCGCAGTCGCATCCGTCGATTGCCGTCGACGTCACCATCGACCAGAGCAGCAATCTGCGCCGCCGCATGGACGACCGGGCGCTCGACATCACGCTGCTGACCAATTCCTACAAGACCAGCGCACTCGGCGCCGAGGTGCTGCTCACCGAGCCGATCGTCTGGGCCGGCGCCAAGGGCGGCAGCGCGCATCTGCGCGAGCCTTTGCCGGTGTCGCTGTGGGAAGAGGGCTGCGCCTGGCGGGCCGGCGCGCTCGATGCGCTGAGCCGTGAAGGCCGCAATTACCGCATCGCCTATATGAGCGCCCACACGGCAGGCCAGCGCGCCGCCATCATGTCGGATCTCGCGGTTGCACCGTTGCCGAAGTCGTTCCTGGGCAACGACATGGTCGAGCTTTGCCCGAAGGACGGCATGCCCGATATCGGCACCTACAATCTGGCGATGGTGGTGTCGCCGGACGCCAGCGCGCCGGTCAAGGCCGTCGCCGACCATATCCGTGCGACGTTCGAGCTTTTCCGCGAAACCGGCAAGTTCTAGAGCGGTTCACCGTTTCACGGAAACGGCGAGCCGCTCTAACTCCTTGTTTTGACTCAATTCCCAAGGGAAAGCGCTACACGCTTTCCCGGGAAAACCGTTTTACACTTTTCCTGGAATTGCTCTGCTATTCCGCTGCTTGGGCGGGGCGCGCCGCGAGAGCGGGTCGCGCCGTGCGCCGCGCAGTTGCGCGCCGCTTGGTGGGCTCACCTTCAAGGAAGGCGACGATGCTGTCCCTGGCGCGACGCGCCTCCGGCATCTCGATCAGCGGCCAGACGTGGAACATGCCTTCCTCATAGACGACGTCGATATCGACGCCGGCAGCGCGTGCCTTTTTGGCGAAGATCAGATTGTCGGGGCTGAGCAGGTCGTGCGAGCCGGTCAGAAGCAGGGTCTGCGGCAGCACCGAGAGGTCGCCATAGAGCGGACTGATATGCCAGTCCCTGCGATCGATGCCGGCACTGTACATGCGGATCGCTTCCAGCCCGCCGGAAATGCCGAGCCACGGATCGTTGCGTTCCGCCTCGAACACTTCGGGGTTGGACAGCGACATGTCGAGGCCGGGTGAAATCAGCACGTGGCGCGACGGCAAGGGCAGGCCTTCCTCAGCCGCCATCATGGTCAGCACGACGGCCATGTTGCCGCCCGCGGAATCGCCCATGAAGACGATGTCTTCAGCGTCGGTCTCATCCAGCATCTGCCGGTAGACGTCGCCGACCATGCCGAACATGGCGTGGAAATCATGCTCCGGCGCGATGGGATAGATCGGCACGGTGATGCCGAAACCCAAGCGCTCGGCCACCTCGGCGATCAACCCCCAATGATAGGATGTGATCTGGAAGACATAGGCGCCGCCATGCATGTAGAGGATGCGCCTGCGTTCGCCGGCCTTCGGCGCGATTTCATAGACAGGGAAGCCATCGACGCTGCGCTCGGTGATATCGAGCTGCTCCCGCAGCAATGCCGGGGGATGATGATCCTCGGTCTTGCGGGCATAGGCGATCCAGCGCTGCAGGTTTTCCGGGCTGGCAAATGCCTTCTTGCGGCTGTGCCGGAGGATGAAGGAAACGAGGTGGCTTTTGAAACTGGGCATTCGCGTACACAAGCTCGGCCGCAGCCGACTAAGAGAATTCCCCCACTGTCTCGAAGATCGTACCTCCAGCCGAAATGTCAAGATTCTGGCCCAAGCCAACACGGTTGTTTGATCAGCCAGGTCCGCTGTTTTGCGCAGCGCGGCTCAGCGCCGGGGCAGCAGCGCGGCGCGCAGCTTGACGTCGGTCGCAGCCGGGACCATGCGGCGGCCCCGGCGCTTGGTCAGCAATTTGCACTTGTCGGCGAAGGTCATCAGCGGCCCGAGCCCAGGATCAGACGCGACAGGTTGGTCTGGGCGTCGATGCGCGGCGACACGGGCCAGCCGATGTCCTTCTGGATTTCGGGTGGCAGGTTGTTCATGGCGCGCACGGCCTGTGCATTCTTCATGGCCGCACGAAAACGGCCCAGGGTCTCGAACATCTCTATTCTCCTTTGGAGCGTTGTGGCGGCGGAATAGTCCGGTCCGCCATTCGATGTCCGTTAAATGCTTCACGTCTGTATCGGACGGATTGCGCCAAAACAGCGTTTCGGTTTCCAGATCGGTGCGATCTGGAAACATTTGCATACAAATGAAATTGGGCGAATTGGCGGCCTTCGTAAGGCGGCTTATTCCCGGCTGCGCCTGGCGGCATGGCCTTCGCGCGAACGCCGGCGCGGGGCGGCGTCGCCGGCGACGCCATCCTCGCTGACGGTCTTGCGTGGCGGCAATTTCACCGCCGCCGACAGTTTCGGGAACGGATCGACCTTGTTGGGAAGCGCCATGGCGTAGACGAAATGCTCCTGGAATTTCGGCTCCAGTGCGGTCTCGATCTTCTCGATGTGGCTGACCGTGTCCTCGATCTCGCGGCGATAGCCGCGGTTGAGCAGCGCCATCCGCGCACCGGCGCCGGCGGCGTTGCCGACGGCCGAGACCTTGTCGAGGTCGCAGTCCGGGATCAGGCCGAGCACCATGGCGTATTTCGGATCGATGAACGAGCCGAAGGCGCCGGCGAAATGGATGCGGTCGACGTGTTCGGTGTTCTGCTTTTCCATCAGAAGCTTGGTGCCGGCATAGAGCGCCGCCTTGGCAAGCTGGATGGCGCGCACGTCGGTCTGCGTGATGGTGATCTTGGGTTCGCCTTCCTTCAAGACATAAGAGAAGGTGCGGCCGTTGACCGTGACGCGCGGCGACCGCTCGGCCAGCGACCCGTCGATGACGCCATCCTCGGAGATGATGCCGGCGAGGTACATTTCGGCCACGATCTCGATGATGCCGGAGCCGCAAATGCCGGTGACGCCGGTCGCCTGCACGCTATCCAGGAAGCCGGGGTCGTCGGACCAGAGTTCAGAGCCGATGACGCGGTATTTCGGCTCCAGCGTATCGGGGTCGATGCGCACGCGCTCGATTGCGCCGGGGGCAGCGCGCTGGCCGCCGGAGATTTCCGCGCCCTCGAAGGCGGGACCGGTGGGCGAGGAGGCTGCGACCACCCGCTTGCGGTTGCCAAGCACGATCTCGGCATTGGTGCCGACGTCGACGATCAGCATCATCTCGTCCTGGCGATGCGGGCCTTCCGACAGCGTCACGGCTGCGGCGTCGGCGCCGACATGGCCGGCAATGCAAGGCAGCATATAGAGGCGGGCGCCCTGGTTGAGCTTCAGGCCGATATCGGAGGCCTTGATGCGCACCGTGCCCGAGACGGCGAGTGCGAAGGGCGCGCCGCCGAGTTCGGTCGGATCGATGCCGAGGAACAGATGGTGCATGATCGGATTGCCGACAAAGACGGAATCCAGGATGTCGTTGCGCTGGACATTGCCTTCCGCGCAGACCTTGTCGACCAGGCCCGAGATCGCCTCGCGTACGGCGACCGTCATGCCTTCGCGGCCGTCCGGGTTCATCATCACATAGGAGACGCGGCTCATCAGATCCTCGCCGAAGCGGATCTGCGGGTTGGAGGTGCCCGACGAAGCGGCGACGCGGCCCGACAGCAACGACACCAGATGCATGGCGATGGTGGTCGAGCCGATGTCGCAGGCCAGTCCATAGGCCTCGTTCTTGAGGCCGGGCCAGAGTGCTATGACGCGGGCGATGTCGCTTTCGGCATCCTTGTGGATGGCCGCGGTCGCGGTCCAGTTACCCTTGCGCAGTATGCCTTGCACCTGCGGCATCAGGTAGAAGTCGAATTCGAGGTTTTTAAAGCCCCAATCCTTCATCAAGGCGATCTTGAGGCGGTCGAGATCGCCCAGCGGCTTGTGCATGTCGGGCTCTTCGATCTCGACATAGCACATGCGGATTGCCGCATCGCGGGCGATGACGCGCGTGTCGGCATCCTTGCGGATGGTCTGGGCGTTGATGACCGTGTCCTGCGGCACGTCGATGACGAGGTCGCCGAGGATCTGCGCCGAGCAGGACAGGCGCCGCCGCTCGGGCAGGCCGCGGACGCGCTCATATCGCTCTTCCTTGGCGCCCTTGGGCGAGATGTGGTCGTTGGACGAGACGATCTTGTGCTTGGCGAAATTGCCTTCCTGCACTTCGATCTGGCAGCGACCGCAGGTGGCGCGGCCACCGCAGACGCTCTCGACATAGACGCCGAGCTGACGCGCGGCATCGAGCACCGGTGTGCCGACGGGAAAGCGCCCGCGCTTGCCTGACGGCATGAACAGCACGAGCGGATCAGTAATGTTTGCAGGCGAGTTCACGATTGCGCGCTTATCCCCTGGCCATGCGGGCTTCACGGCCGCCGCGCCGGCGACCGCCATTGCCGCCGCCTTCGCCCGGAGCGTTAACGGCGGTGGGCGCTGCGACCGCCTGGCCGCCTTCGGCCGGTTTGTAATCCTTGTAGGTGCGGATCCAGTTGGTGCAGTTCTCGTCGGTGCCGTTGAGCACATTGGCGCCGCGCACGGCTTCCATTTCCTGCGGGCGAACCGGGTTCATGATAGCGCTAGTCATGCCGGCGCCGATCACCATCGGGATGAAGGCGGCGTTGATGCCGTGGCGGTGCGGCAGGCCGAACGAAATGTTGGACAGGCCGCAAGTGGTGTTGACCTTGAGCTCTTCGCGCAGACGGCGCAGCAACGCGAAGACCTGGCGGCCGGCATCGCCGAGCGCGCCGATCGGCATCACCAGCGGGTCAACGACGACGTCATGCGCAGGAATGCCGAAATCGGCGCAGCGCTGCACGATCTTCTTGGCGACGGCGAAGCGCACATCCGGATCCATCGAAATGCCGGTCTCGTCGTTGGAGATGGCGACGACCGGAACGTTGTACTTCTTGACCAGCGGCAGGATGGCTTCGAGCTTTTCCTCTTCGCCGGTCACGGAGTTGACCAGCGGCCGGCCCTTGGCGACCTTGAGCGCTGCCTCGATGGCGGCGGTCACCGACGAGTCGATCGACAACGGCAAGTCGACAAGGCCCTGGACGATCTCCAGCGTCTGCACGAGCAGGCCGGGTTCGGTTTCGTTCGGATTAACGGAGGTGACGCCGGCATTGACGTCGAGCATGGTGGCGCCGCAGGCGGCCTGTTCCAGCGCATCCTTGACGACGGTCTCGAAATTGCCGGCGATCATCTCGGCGGCCAGCTTCTTGCGGCCGGTCGGGTTGATGCGCTCGCCGATGACGCAGAAAGGCTGGTCGAAGCCGATGATGATCTCTCGTGTCGCCGAGGCGACGATGGTCCGGGTCATGAAGACTCTCCGCCTGATATAAAGATTTCTTTATATCGTTGTCTGGTTTCATTCAAGCGAATGGCTGGCCGTCCGCGCTGTCAGTGCGCGGTCTTCACCATATCCACCTGCGTTTCGGTAATGTCGTCGTGCAGTATGCTCTCGAGCCGGTCGGCGACCATCTGATCGTCGTGGCGGATCTCGCGTTTCCATGGCTGGCGGCCTTTCAGCACACCCGATTCATCGACGATCTCGGCGACATATTCCTCCTGGCGGTAGGCCATCACATGGATGCCGGAGACACCAGGAATTTCCTTCACCTCGTTGATGATGTCGGTGCAGAGCTGCTTGCCTTCCTTCTTCTGGTCCTGCGCACCTTCCAGCCGCTTGATGATGGCGTCGGGAATATGAATGCCCGGCACGTTGGAGCGGATCCATTTGGCCGTCTTGGCCGAAGCCAGCGGGCCGACGCCGCACAGGATGAAAACTTTTTCCGTATGCCCCAAGTCCCGCGCCCTCTGCATGAAGGTTCTGAACATCGGCACGTCGAAGCAGTATTGCGTCTGCACGAATTGCGCGCCGGCGGCGATCTTTTTGCCGAGATGGATCGGGCGGAAATCGAAGGGTGGCGCGAAGGGGTTGACGGCGGCGCCAAGGAAAATTTGCGGCGGCGTCGTCAACTTGCGGCCGGACAGGAACTTGCCGTTGTCGCGCATAATGCGGCAGGTTTCCAGCAACGACATGGAATCGAGGTCGAAGACAGGCTTGGCGCCGGGCTGGTCGCCGGCCTGGACGCCGTCGCCGGTGAGGCACAGCATGTTGGCGACCCCCATGGCGGCACCGCCCAGCACGTCGCCCTGGATGGCGATGCGGTTCCTGTCGCGGCAGGCGATCTGCATGATCGGCGCGTAGCCCATGCGGGTGAGCAGCGCGCAAATGCCGACCGACGACATGTGGCAGTTGGCGCCGGAGGCATCGACGGCATTGATGGCGTCGACCCAGCCGTCGAAGATTTTCGCCCTGTTGTAGACGTCTTCGGGATCGGCGCTGTCGGGCGGGTTGAGCTCGGTGGTAACGGCGAATTCGCCGCGTCGCAGCACGCGCTCCAGTCGGCCACGCGAGGAGTGGCCGGGCAGGGGATCTAGCGGCAGATGGATGCCGGCCGGGTTTTCATCGCGCTGACGGCCGATCACGCGCCCGCTCCAGTGTTGGCTTTGGCCGCTGCTTCACGGGCCGCTGCCGACTGGGCCGTCACCCGCAGCCAGGCCGAGGTTTCGCGCAGCGACTGGTCGACCGGCTTCTGCACGGTCAGGATCCTGTCGCCATGCTCCATGTTCCGCGAGCCTTCCCAGGCCTTGACCCAGACGCAAGGCATATCGGGCTCGACCTCGCAATTGCCGTTGGCGCGCACACCGCCGCAAGGGCCGTTGCGCAGCTGCTTGGGGCAGTTCATCGGGCACGACATGCCGGTCGAGGACAGGATGCACTGGCCGCACATGCGGCAGTCGAACATGAAGCCCTTGACGCGTTTTTCAACGAACTTGATCGGCGCTTCGACGCGGCCGTAGCCAAGGCCTTTCCACAGCGGATGGAGCAGCAGGAACATGTCTGCGAACCTGGAGTAGAACCATTCGAGCAATCGCGAATGGCGGATCGACCACAGCCTGATCGCAAACGAGCGCTGCACGCGCCGCTGCGGCGATACGACGGCCGGCTTGTAGTCGGATTTCGGCGCTGCTTTCTTGACCTGAGTGGCCTGGGTAACCGGCTGGGTAACCCTTGGCCCCTCTTTGGCAGGAGTGGTTTCAGACATTTTCTTTCCCGCCCGCCTTGACCAGAGCGACCAGCCGCTCGCGGTCGTATTTCGCGTCGATGTCGCTGAATGCCTTCTCGACCTCGGCTTCGAGGTCGTCGCCGACGGGGATCGGATCGGCCTTGCGCCATTCGGCGAGGTAATCGTCGGTGCCGCCGGCGCCGGTGCGCATGGCGCACATGTCGATCGCCTCGGTGAAGCGCAGCGGCAGTTCGCGCTTGGCGTTCTGCCGGCCCTTCTTGACGATGACCTGGGCGGGGATGTCGCGCCAATAGACGACAATCAGATCGGCCATGAATTCTCTCACTCCCTGTAGAGCGCCGTGCGTCCATGAGGGAAACGACGCTCCACCACTTTGTCCAGCAGGTGCGAGCATTGCCGGATGCGCAGTGGGGCTGCTTGTTATGGGACGACGCGCGCGCATTCAAAAGCGACGCTATTGGACGTCGCAAAAAGAAAGGCAAGAATCTTTGACTTTGTTACGGGCTGAGATGGCCTGAGGCGAGGGTAAGAGGGTGCGTACAAACCGCCTGGCAGGGTGAACATCGCCGCTTTTCCAACAGCGTCGTCATTCGTCCTCGAAGCCGTTTTGTTTCAAATCCGCGATCCGAACAATCATGCTGCGTTTTGGGTCGAATGGGAGATCTTCAAAGTCGAAGGCGAGATAGAAGCCTCTTACATCATCATCGAGCGGATGCGTCAGGACACCGAAGCAGCCTATTTCCCTTGAGAACCGCACCGCTGTTCTCAAGGCGAAAAGGAGAAGCGAACGTCCACAGCCATGACCTTGATACCGCCGGTCCACGGCAAGCTGGCCGAGCAAGATAACTGGAATGGGATCGGGGCGGTTGCGTTGCGCCGATTTTGGCAGATGGGCGCGCTCGATTTGACCCGTGCTTAAGGTGACATAGGCGGCGATAGCCCCGGTCGCGAGATCACAAATGATGCTGGTGCGCGAGGTCCCATCCTGTTGATTGCGCCAGGCATGGCGGCGAAGCCAGTTGTTGAGCGACTCGCGACCGCAATCGAAGGCCTCTCTGTCGTCATCCGCCGCAAGAGGCCGGGGAGGCGTTAGTCCTGCCATACAGGTCGTGAGGCAGCGAGCCTCCGCAGCCCAGGACGGGTTTTCGCGGGAGACTTCGCCCACGCCTCGAACTTTTCCCAATCGGCGGCCGGAATCGTCACGATACGTCCGTCCAGTACCTCCATTTCGGCGGCTTCGACCGCCTTGCGCCTGATAAAGTCGCTGAGATTGGTGTTTGCCTGACTGGCGGCGGCTTCAAGAATGTCACGTTCATCAGAGGTGACGCGGACACTGAGGGGGGCCATATTTGACATCGGCAAACTCGCTTTCTGTATGACAATAGCGTACAAGCCGTCAGATTGACAGTGCCTTACCACACACCCCGGCGCACACCGGTCCAGAGATGGAACCAGATCGTCGGGTGGTACCATTGTTTCGACGGCAGGCCGGGGTCGATCGTGACAAGCTTGCCGTCCAAGGCACCGCGGACCGCCTCGACGCAGATGTCGCGCGAGAACGCCGCCTGGCGCAACGCATAGCTCGAAATAGTGTCGCCGGGCTCCGGCTTGCCGCGCGCCTGTTTCAACACGCCGCCGGTGTCGACGCCGGCGTCGACCAGATGCACGGTGGTGCCGAAATTCTGGAGATCGCCGGAGGCCAGCGCCGAGTAGCCGCCATTCATGCCGCGGTATTTGGGCGCGATGCCGGCGTGGTAGTTGAGCACCGGGCAGGGCATTTGCGCCAGCGTCTGCCGGGACAAAATCCGGCAGCCGGCGAGCAGCACCACGCCCGGGCGGATGTCGGCGACCGCCTGCAGGCAATCGGGCCCGTCGGCGGAGGAGACGTGGATGATCTTTTGTCCCGGCCTCGGCTCTGTCTGCAGTTTTGCGCTGCGATCAGCCGCTCCGCGTGCCCGGCGAAGAGGCGTTTGCCGAGCCTGGTCAGCACCATCGTGCCAAGCTGGCCGATGGCCGAAAACAAGCCCTGGCGGCGCGCCCGGCCGAGCAGCAATTGTTTTTTGGATTCAGGGCTTTCGAGGATGACGCTGACAGGACCGAACTGGTCGGCGATGGCGTTGACGATGGCCCAGATGTGCGGCCCGCCTTCGGTGACGATGACGATCGCAGCACTTTTTTCAACCGCTGATGCCATGGCGCGCTTTCTTGCCGGCGCGCAGCCATTTGCCGTGCGCTGCCCGGCTCAATTCTGTGCCGGGCGAGGTTAAATCTTGATGACCGCCCGGCCAGCGAGAGACCAACGGATCAGCGCTTGAACTCGATGATGTCGAGTTTCGATTCGTAGTAGGGCGCCGGGAATTCGATGCGCCATTCATTGGCGCTGGTGCGGAAGGCATAGCCGACCTGGTCGCTTTCCGGGCCGCTGCCATAGGGTTTTGGCTTGTTGTCATTGACATAGCCGGAGCCGAGATAGATCGCGCGTTTTTCGCTATCGTCGAAGAAACGGCCCTTGGTGCGTTGCGAGCCGCTGACCTTTTCCAGCTGCCAACCGGAGCCATCGTCCGTGACCTTGCACTTGAACCAGCCATAGATGACCAGCGGGCCGGTCAGGCCCACCTTGATGGTTCGGCATTGCCAGTTGCCGCTCAGGTCCTTGTCGGAAAAGGCCACTATCGGCTTTGCCAGCAGCGCGTCGAGTTGGCTGACCTCAGCCGGGTCTCCCGCTTTTGCCTCGGCCAGCGCCGCCTTGCGGGTCTCGCCATATTTGTCGAGGCGAACCTTGTCGGCAGGCGTGATGATCTTCTGCACCTCGCCGTCGGCGCGAGCGGGCAAGACGAGGCAGAGGAGGCCAAGGGCGGCGAGCAGGACGCGAGGGGTCATCGGGACGTTCCGTGTTCGGATGGCTGAATCAGCCTGTTTGCTTATGGCTCACAACTTAACCATTCGCGGCGGCCTGTCATCTGTTCTCGACAGCGTCCCGGCTCAAGAACCGCTTCAGGCGTGGGCGGCGGCCTGCGCCAGCCCGGCCGTCAGGTCGCCATAGCCCGTCGAGCGGCGCTCATAGGCGAGGCCAAGCATCTTCGCGGCCTTCTCGGCGACCTTGTCGAGTTCCGGATCGTCGGTCTGGGCGATGTAGATCAGCTTCTGGTAGTTGCCGAAATAGTCCTTGATCAGCTCCGGGTGCTTGTCGAGGCCGAGCGGCTTCATGAAGAAGGCGTCGAACTGGCGGCACAGGAAATCGGTCATGTAGAACGACATCATGTCGGCGTCGGCGACCTTCGCATAGGCGTCCATGCCCTGGTAGAAGGCAAAGCAGTGCGGCCCGGCCATGCGTTCGACGCCGTGCTTCTCCAGAACCCGGTCGAGCATGCCGCCGGTACCGCAATCGGCATAGCCAACGAAGATGTTGCTATAGCCTTCCGCCTTGGCCTTTTCGATCGCCTTGTCCATCGCCGGTGCGATGCGGTCGGGGTAGAAATGGAACTCCGCCGGCAGGCAGGTCAGGTCGAGATGGTCGAGCTTGAGCTGCTCCTTGACGGCCAAAACTTCGCGCGCAATCATTCCACAGGCGATGACCAGCAGCCTGTCGTCCTGATTCGGTTTCGTTTTTTGCATTCTGGCCATGGAACCCGGTCGAAGCGGCCTTCGTTGCTGTGGGGCGAATCTATCGAGAGAGGGATAAACCGTCCATGAAACTGTTACGCGTTGCGCCGATTGCAATCCTTGCCTGCGTCCTGGCGCTTACGGCCTGTGCCAACACCGTCCGTGGTGTCGGCCGGGATATCAAATCGACTGCGAAAGCCGTCGACGACACCGTCACCAAACCCTGACGCAGCCATCCGTTCCAATAGCTGGGAACAAAAAAGCCGCGCTGCAAGGCGCGGCTTTCGATTGTGGGCCAGACGCCTTGCGGAAGAGATCAGGCTGAAGCGCGCATATTATGCTTGCGCTTCATGAAGTCCTTGGCGGTCTCGACCGCCACAGCCGCGTCGCGGCAATAGGCATCGGCGCCGACGGCCTTGCCGAATTCCTCGTTGAGCGGCGCGCCGCCGACCAGGACGACATAGTCGTCGCGGATGCCCTTTTCCTTCATCGTGTCGATGACGACCTTCATGTAGGGCATGGTCGTGGTCAAAAGCGCCGACATGCCGATAATGTCGGGCTGGTGCTGCTCGATGGCGTCGAGGTATTTTTCCACCGCATTGTTGATGCCGAGATCGATGACGTCGAAGCCGGCACCTTCCATCATCATGCCGACGAGGTTCTTGCCGATGTCGTGGATGTCGCCCTTGACGGTGCCGATCACCATCTTGCCCTGCTTCGGCGCGCCGGTGGCGGCCAGCAGCGGGCGCAGGATGAACATGCCGGCCTTCATGGCGTTGGCCGACAGCAGCACCTCGGGAACGAACAGGATGCCGTCGCGAAAGTCCTCGCCGACGATGCGCATGCCTTCGACCAGAGCTTCGGTCAGCACCTTGTAGGGCGCCCAGCCGCGCTCGAGCAGGATGTTGGTGCCTTCCTCGATCTCTTCCTTCAG
Organism: Mesorhizobium sp. C372A; assembly: GCF_030323245.1. Lineage (NCBI taxonomy): Bacteria > Pseudomonadati > Pseudomonadota > Alphaproteobacteria > Hyphomicrobiales > Phyllobacteriaceae > Mesorhizobium > Mesorhizobium sp. C372A. The sequence continues at coordinate 3,915,603 of NZ_CP100475.1, forward strand.
CCCGTCATAGAGATCGTCGTGCATCTGCTGCACCAACTCGTCGTCGGAAAGCTCGGAGAGGATGATCTCGTCGTCGGCCATTTTTTCTCGGGCTCCTTGCCGCGCGGATGCGATCACGGCGGCTTAAAATAATCGCGTCAATACCTAACCCGGCAGGGGCAGGTATCCATAGCTGATTTGCGACTTCCCGCAAAAGGAAAGCGACCGCAAATCTATTGGAATTCTTGTCGATTTTGCGACAGGCGTTGGCGCTGGCGGGCCGTTTCGAATAGGGTGCATGACTACGATCCGGGCGAGAAGCCGCCATACGCGGCCGCAAACGGTTTTTAGGGAAAAAACGATCATGAGTGAAAACGCGTCAGTCGACCAGGAAGCGTCCAATGCGCGACGTGGACGTGCTGCCAGCGGCGGCGCGGCTGCAAGGCGGGCGGCGCGCTCGGGCGGCGGACCGGGCACCCAGCTCACCTATATCAAGCGCAAGATCAACATCTATGAGGTCCTCAACGAGGAAGGCCTGGCGATTATCGAAAACAACACCGATACGGTGCTGGAAGAGATCGGCATCATCTTTCGCGACGACGCCGAGGCGCTGCAGCTTTGGAAAGAGGCGGGCGCCGACGTCAAGGGCGAGCGCGTGCATTTTCCCAAGGGCCTCTGCCGCTCGCTGCTGAAGACCGCGCCGCCCATCTACACCCAGCATGCGCGCAACGCCGAACGTTCGGTGCAGATCGGCGGCAACGCCACCGTCTTCGCGCCGGTCTATGGTCCGCCCTTCGTGCGCGATCTCGACGGTGTCAGGCGCTACGCGACGATCGAGGATTTCCGGAATTTCGTGAAGCTCGCCTATATGGCGCCGTCGATTCACCATTCGGGCGGCACGGTTTGCGAGCCGGTCGACGTGCCGGTCAACAAACGCCATCTCGACATGATCTACAGCCACATCAAATATTCGGACAAACCGTTCATGGGTTCGGTGACGGCGCCAGAGCGGGCCGAAGACACCGTCGCCATGGCCAAGATCGTGTTCGGCGACGATTTCGTCGAAAACAACACCGTGCTGACCAGCCTGATCAACGCCAATTCGCCGATGGTGTTCGACGAAACCATGCTGGGCGCGCTGAAGGTTTATTCGCGTCACAACCAGGCTTGCATCGTCACGCCGTTCATCCTTGCCGGCGCGATGAGCCCGGTCACGGTGGCCGGCACGCTGACGCAGGTTCTGGCAGAGGTGCTGGCCGGCGCCTCTTTCACGCAGTTGATCCGTCCCGGCGCGCCGGTGCTGTTCGGCACCTTCGCCTCGTCGATCTCCATGCAGTCTGGTGCGCCGACCTTCGGCACACCGGAGCCGTCGCTGGTTTCCTACGGCGCCGCACAGCTTGCCCGCCGGCTCGGTCTGCCGTTCCGCACCGGCGGCTCGCTCTGCGCCTCCAAGGTTCCGGATGCGCAGGCCGCCTACGAGAGCGCCAACACGCTCAACTCGACCATTCTTGCCGGCACCAATTTCGTCCTGCATTCGGCCGGCTGGCTCGAAGGCGGACTGGCGTCCTGCTACGAAAAATTCATGATGGACATCGATCAGCTCGGCATGACGCAAAAGTTTTCCGAAGGCGTCGACCTCTCGGAAAACGGCCAGGCGATGGACGCCATCCGCCAGGTCGGCCCGGGCAGCCACTATCTCGGCTGCGACCACACCCAGGCCAATTTCCAGACCGCCTTCTACCGCTCCAGCATCGCCGACAACAATTCCTACGAGCAGTGGCTGGCCGAGGGCGAGAAGACAGCGCCGCAGCGCGCCAACGAACTCGCCCGCCGCTGGCTGGAGACCTATGAGGCGCCGTATCTCGATCCGGGCATCGACGACGGGCTGAAGGACTACATCGCGACGAAGAAGGCGTCGATGGCTGACGCCTTCACCTGAAAGGAGCCCGAGTCAGGCGGGGCTAAAGTCGCCAACATCATCCACAAGGAAGTCTGGCGGAGCGCTTTCTCCGACCCGGACAAGAAGGGATGATTGCGCGGCGCCGGGCTGACGAGATAGCGGCCGCGCTTTCCGCCGACGGCCTCATCCTGCGCGGCGGCTTCAATTTCGCAACAAGCGAAACGCCGCCGCATGGCCCTTCAGTTGCCCCCGCCAAATCCGTGCTGTTGGTGGGGCAGGCGGGAGCGGCACCCTGGCCGCATTTCCTGCGCTGGCGCGACCGGCAACCGCAAACCATTGCTAATCCGCTCGACACATGGTCGCGCGCAGTGATCGGTGCGGTGGCGGAGAAATTCGGCGCGCGCGCCGTTTCGCCTTCGGACAGACCTTATCTGCCGTTCCAGCAATGGGCGATGCGAGCGGAGGGGCTGAGACCGTCGCCGCTGGGCATCCTGATGCATCCGCAGTACGGGCTCTGGCATGCCTATCGCGGCGCGTTGCTGTTCGAGGATGAGATCGCGCTTCCTGAACGTCGCGAAGCGATTCACCTTTGCGACGCCTGTGTTGCAAAACCTTGCCTGAAATCCTGTCCGGTTGACGCCTATTCCGCGGATGGTTTCGCTCATCAGGCTTGCCTGGCGCATGTGCGGGGATCGAAGGGCGAACCATGCCGCGGCGGCGGCTGCCTCGACCGCAACGCCTGTCCGTATGGCACGGCCCATCGCTATCCGCCTGAGGTTCAGGCCTTTCACATGACGGCGTTTGCCGGCCTGTAGCCGGGTCGAAAGCCCGCACAAAGTGTTGAACGGGATTGTCAGGGAACGGCTTGCCCTGACGGTGCCTGCTTATATGTATCGCACGACATTTAACGGAGCGGGCCATGGCGAAGCAGGACATTGAGATCAAGACCGGGGACGGCGTGGCGAAAGCCGGGCTGTTCCGCTCGGCGACCGCTTCCTCGTCCAGGGCCGGCATCATTCTCTATATGGACGCTTTCGGTCCGCGACCGGCGCTCGACGCAATGGCGGAACGGCTGGCAGGCGAGGGCTATGCCGTGCTGGTGCCGGATCTTTTCTATCGCAAAGCACCCTACGGGCCGTTCGAGCCCAAGACCGCTTTCGTCGTCGAGGAGACCAAGGTCGCGCTGACGGCGTTGGTCCACGGCACGACACAGGACATGACCATCCGCGACAGCAGGGCGTTCCTCGACACGCTTACCGCTGAAGGTGTCACCGGACCGGTCGGTGTCGTCGGTTACTGCATGGGCGGGGCGCGGGCTTTGAATGCGGCTGCAACCTATCCCGATCGCATCGTGGCGGCGGCGAGCTTCCATGGCGGCAATCTGGCCAGCGATGCCGCCGACAGCCCGCACCGCAAGGCCGCAATGATCAAGGCGCGCGTCTATGTCGGGACATCGGGCGTCGACCGCAGCTTTCCGCCGGAGCAGTCGGCGCGGCTGGTCGAGGCGCTGCGCGTGGCGGAGGTCGACCACGCCATCGAAAACTATGCCGGCATGGCGCATGGCTGGTGCGTGTCGGACCACTGCGTCTTCAACGCGGCCGGCGCCGAACGTCATTGGAAGCGACTGACGACGCTGTTCGCCGAGACGCTGATCTAACGAGGCGTTGCCTGAAGTCGCAACGAACGGGTAGAGACTGCACGATTGGCGCGGCCTGTTAAAACAGCGCCAGTCGAGCGGGAACGAACAGCCTGATGCAATCCTATGATGTCGTGGTGATCGGCGCCGGTGCGGCCGGAATGATGTGCGCCATCGAGGCGGGCAAGCGCGGCCGCTCGGTCCTGGTGCTCGATCACGCGGCAAAGCCCGGCGAGAAGATCCGCATCTCCGGCGGTGGCCGCTGCAATTTCACCAACATCCACACCAGCCCGAAGAATTTCATCTCCGGCAATCCGCATTTCTGCATTTCGGCGCTCAGCCGCTACACGCAAGGCGACTTCATCGCGCTCGTCGAACGCCATGGCATTGCCTATCACGAGAAGACGCTGGGACAGCTGTTTTGCGACGGCTCGGCGCGCCAGGTCATCGACATGCTGGTTTCCGACATGCAGGATTGGGGTGTGGAACTGGCGTTGTCGACCGAGGTGAGGAACGTCAGCAAGACCGCGGACGGGTTTGTGCTGACGCTCTCCGCTGGCAGCGTCGCTTGCAGCTCGTTAGTCGTGGCTTGCGGGGGCAAGTCGATCCCCAAAATGGGCGCGTCCGGTTTCGGCTACGAGCTTGCGGCGCAATTCGGCCTTCCGGTGGTGGAAACACGGCCGGCGCTGGTGCCGCTTACCTTCGACGCAAGAACGCTGGAGCGGCTGGCGCCTTTGGCCGGCAATGCCGTCGATGCCGAAGTCGCCTGCGGCAAGACGCGGTTTTCAGAAGCGATGCTGTTTACGCATCGCGGCTTGAGCGGGCCTTCCATCCTGCAAATATCGTCCTATTGGCGCGAGGGCGACGAGATCCGCATCGCCATGCTGCCGGGGAGGGATGTGGCGGAACTGCTTCGCGCCGCCCGGCGCGTCAACGGCAGGCAAGCGGTGCAGACGGTGCTTGCAAACCATTTGCCGAAGCGCCTTGCGCAAGCAGTCGCCGAGCGCAGTGGGATCGATGGCAATCTCGCTGATTTGACAGACCTGCAAATGAAAACCGTCGAAGCCGCCGTCAACGACTGGCGCATCAAGCCGGCCGGCTCCGAGGGTTACCGCACGGCGGAAGTGACGCTTGGCGGTGTCGATACCAACGGGCTCGATCAGAAGACGATGCAGGCGAAATCCGTGCCGGGGCTGTTTTTCATCGGCGAAGTCGTCGATGTCACGGGCTGGCTGGGCGGCTATAATTTTCAGTGGGCTTGGTCGTCCGGCTGGGCCTCGGGCCAGGTGTGCTGATATTCAGGTGAGGCCGGCCTGCAAACGACGGCTTTCAGTGCTTCCGGTGCTCGCGTACCAAAAGTACGCTCCACTCCGGTTCTCGAAATCCATCGTTTTCGGCTCGGCCTCACCTGAATCTCAGCGCACCTGTTGCGCGTGCATCCGTCGCCTCGGAAAAAAATCTTTCCATAACCCCAAGGATTGGCCATTAGCCTTCGTCCAACAGGCAAATGATGGCGATGATGCTGGATGAAAGCGAAGCCTCCGACGCCGAATTGATCGGGCGGGCGAAGGGCGGAGACAGGGGTGCCTTCGGCAAATTGCTGGAGCGGCACTACGACTTCGTCTATCGCGCCGCCTATCGCTGGTGCGGAAAGAAGGCCGATGCCGAAGACATCGCCCAGGAGGTCTGTGTCCGTCTCGGCAAGGCGATCCGCGACTACCGCGGCGGCGGCGCGTTTACGACATGGCTCTATTCCGTGACGCTGAACGCGGCGCGCGACATGATGCGCAAGACGACGCGCGAAAACGTCAAGACCGAGGCTTTCGGCGCCTACAGCATGATATCGGGAGAGGCATCCGCCGAGCCCGAAGATCCGACTGAGGCGCTCTGGGCAGCGGTGCGGCAACTGCCGGACAAGCAGCGCGATGCAGTACTTCTGGTCTATGGCGAAGGGTTGAGCCATGCGGCCGCCGCCGAGGCGATGGCAATCTCGGAGACGACGGTTTCCTGGCACATCCATGAAGCGAAGAAACGGCTGAAGACGTTGATTCGTTCAGCCGGGGAAGTGTGACCATGGTCGACGACAACGAACTCAACAGGCTGCGCGATGCAGCAGTACCTGCGCCGGGCGAGAGCGCGAAGACACGCGCCTTCGAAGCCGCCATGCGCGCCTATGATCAGGAAAATATTTCTGCCGTCACCCAAGGATCGGTCGGCGGGCTTCGTCTCACAGAGCGAGCACAAAAGCTCTGGAGCGAGATCATGCAAAAGAAACTCATCGCCACGCCAGCCATTGCCGGGCTCGTCGCCCTGCCGATCGCCGGATACGCCACCTTCCACATGCTGAGGGAACAGCCGTTGCCGTTCGGTAGCGACGAGAAGATCACCGAGACGCTGGCCGACAAGCCGGCAACCAATGGGCCGGCGATCAACGCGCCGGTAAAAGAAAAGCAGGCGCCTGAAGGCGACAAGAAGGCCGACGCCGATGTGCGAAGCCGCGACACCACTACGCCGCTTACGCCACCCGCGTCGCCGAAGCCCGAATCGACCGTTGCTGTCGCCCCGGCGCAGCAGGATGCGCTGGGACGCGGCGTGTTGGCCGAGCCTGCGCCAGTTGAGAGCCGCGAGTTGTCGCTTGACGGCACCGCTGCCCCGGCCGGCGGCGCGCGGGTCGACCGCATGGCCGGCGCGACCGAATCCAAGTACCTGGCGCAGCCTTCGACGATGCCGGCCGACCAGATAGCGCCGCAGGAGCCAAACCGCGACCGCGTCGAGGATTTCAAGACCAATCCTGTGCATGCAGCGCTTCAGGATCCGGTCTCGACCTTCTCGATCGACGTCGACACCGCTTCCTATTCCTTCGTCCGCGGCTCGCTGAAGCAGGGCTACCTGCCGCAGGCCGACACGGTGCGCGTCGAGGAGATGGTCAATTACTTCCCCTATGACTGGAAGGGGCCGGACTCGGCTTCGACGCCGTTCAATTCGACCGTCAGCGTCATGCCGACGCCGTGGAACGGGCACACCAAGCTGATGCACGTCGCCATCAAGGGCTTCGACATCAAGCCGGTCGAGCAGCCGAAGGCCAATCTGGTGTTCCTGATCGACGTCTCGGGTTCGATGGATGAGCCGGACAAGCTGCCGCTGCTCAAGTCGGCTTTCCGGCTGCTGGTCAGCAAGCTCAAGGCGGACGACACCATCTCGATCGTCACCTATGCCGGTGACGCCGGCACCGTGCTGATGCCGACCAAGGTCACCGAGAAGGACAAGATCCTCAACGCTATCGACAATCTGCAGCCGGGCGGCTCGACGGCCGGCGAGGCGGGTATCAAGGAAGCCTACAAGCTTGCCCAGCAGTCCTTCGTCAAGGACGGCATCAACCGTGTGATGCTGGCCACGGACGGCGACTTCAATGTCGGCCAGACCGATGACGACGATCTGAAGCGACTGATCGAGCAGGAGCGCAAGACCGGCGTCTTCCTGTCGGTGTTCGGCTTTGGACGCGGCAATCTGAACGACCAGATGATGCAGACCATCGCCCAGAACGGCAACGGCACCGCCGCCTATATCGACACGCTGGCCGAGGCCGAGAAGGTTCTGGTCGAGGATGCTTCCTCGACGCTGTTCACCATCGCCAAGGACGTCAAGGTCCAGGTCGAGTTCAATCCGGACAAGGTCTCGGAGTACCGGCTGATCGGCTATGAAACCCGCGCCTTGAACCGCGAGGACTTCAACAATGACGGCGTCGATGCCGGCGATATCGGCTCCGGTCATTCGGTGACCGCCATCTACGAGATCACGCCGAAGGGCAGTGGCGGCGAGCAGATGGATCCGCTGCGCTACGGCCAGGCCGCGGTCGACAATGGCGGCGTCGCCAACGCCGACGAATATGCCTTCGTGAAAATCCGCTACAAGCTGCCGAACGAAGACGTCTCGAAGCTGATCACCACGCCGGTGACGTCGGCCAACGAGGTCGCGTCCTTCGACCAGGCCAGCACCGACCAGCGTTTCTCCGTCGCTGTCGCCGCCTTCGGCCAGAAGCTGCGCGACGAGGATGCGACCGCGAAGTTCGGCTACGACAAGATCATGGAGATTGCCACCGCCGCCCGAGGAGCCGACCCGTTTGGGTACAGGTCCGAGTTCCTTTCGCTTGTGCGCCTTGCCTCGGCGCTCGGCGGTAACCGGTAGTGGCAATACAGCCGGTTCCTTTCAGACGGGGGTCGTTCTGATACGGGGAACCGGCTACGGGCGGGTGAGGCAGGCCGGCGGGGGAAACCCTGCCGGCCTTTTTTCGGATCGATTGATCCGAAGCGCACAGATGATCCGCCTGATCGTTAAATTGCGCAGCTTTTCCGGAACGTCATCGCAATGCCCTGCTATTATTGCATGGGGTCGGGACTGGGCTTGGGGAGCCGGGAATTGCAGATCATGAACATTGGAAACACGACGCCGGCGGTGAGACACACGCAGGCGTCGGGAACGCTGTCGCCAGAATCCAGGCGCATCATGGATGACGTCGACGCAGCCCGGAATACCGCAAAGTCGGCGCTGACCAATGACCGCTTTCGCGTCATGCTGGAGCAGATCGGCAATCCGCAGTCGTCGGGTGACCTGGTGACGATGAATGAAAGCGCCGACAGCACCGCCCTGGATTTCAAGACGGCGCTATCGCGTTACGCTGAAAACAGCGAATAAGTTCGATATCAGGCCCGGGTGCGGCGGCGTTCGCGGCGGGCTTCGCTGGTCTCGGCGGTGTTTTCCGTCGCCACCTTGTTGCGCATCGGACCGATGCGCTCGACGATCGCCGCGACGGTCGGGCGTTCGGATTTGGTGTGCGCGTCGAGCGCCTTGCGCATGGCGGCAAGGTGCTGGAACGACGTGCCGCAGCAGCCACCGATGATCTTCGCGCCGCCATCCACCGCCAGCCGGACATAGTCGGCCATCAGCTCCGGCGTGCCGGAATAATGGATCTCGGTGCCACGAAATTCGGGAATGCCGCAATTGCCCTTGACGATCACCGTCGCTTCCGGCTTCGCCTCGGTCATGTCGAGCAGCGAGGCCAGGATGTCGGAGGCGCCGACACCGCAATTGGCGCCGACACCGAGCGGTGTCTCTGAAAGTCCGTCGACGACGCCGTGGATATCCCTGGGCAGCAGGCCCATCATGGTGCGGCCGGCAGTGTCGAACGAACCGGTATAGGTGTAGGGCAGGCCGACGCGGATGGCGGCCTCCGCCGCGGCGCGGATTTCGTCCGGCGCAGACATGGTCTCGATCCAGGCGACTTCGGCGCCGCCTTCCTTGAGACCCTCGATCTGCTCGGCAAAAGCCTCGACTGCTTCGTCATAGGTCATGGCGCCGAGCGGCACCAGCAACTCGCCGGTCGGACCGACCGAGCCGGCGACGATGACTTTCCTGTCGGCCTTGTCGGCGACCGCGCGGGCAATCTCTGCGGCGCGCTTGTTCAACGCATGCACGCGGTCCTGCGCATGATGCAGCTTCAGCCGGTGGCGGGTGCCGCCGAACGAGTTGGTGAGGATGATATCGGCGCCGGCGTCGACGAAATTCTGGTGCAGGCTGGTGATGGTGTCGGGCGCTGTCTCGTTCAGCAACTCGGGCGCTTCGCCGGCCTCCAGACCCATGGCGAACAGATTGGTGCCGGTGGCGCCATCGGCGAGCAGCACGCCCTTTTCGGCCAGCAGAGCATCGATGGGATTGTTCGCGGTCATCGGATCGACTTTCAGATATTTGAATGGAATAAGGATATAAAGAAGTCTTTATGTCCAGTCAATGTGTTTGCGACCGGCAATGCCGCGCGGCGCACCTTTCCGGGGCGTTGGGGATCAGGCAGAACCCGATGGAAATGACGCGCCGGCCAGATTGCGCGCGTAGGCGGCGGCCTCATGCGGGTTGATGTCGGCGGCCCGGATCAGATTGTCGAAATGCTGGGTCAGCGCTTGGACCGGCTGGGTGGCGTTCAGCACGACATACATGTCGCCGACATAGATGGCGGCGCGGTAGGGACCGAAGATTGTCAGCGGGATCGAATAGCGCATGCGGCCGTCATAGAGGAACAGGCGGAAGGTGGGGTAGAGATCGTCAAGCAGCGTCGCCATATGGGCAAGCTGCTGCCGGCGGTCAGCCTCGGGAAAGCGGTCCCAGACGCCCAGGCCGCGGGCGAAAATCTCCAGCGTGTGGCGCGGCATGCAGACCTCCATATCGGTCTCAGGGCGCCGGTTGTACTCGATGCGGTACTGCGTCTCGCTGGCCTGCGCCAGACGGCTGCGGTTGGTGATGTTGGCTTCGTAGTCGACCAGCTGGCGTGTGCGCAGGAGATCGGGAATGCCGGCCGGCACATAGCGGATCTTGGTGCCTGCGGCTTCCGCGAACCATTTGGCGAGCAGCGTGCGGTCGAAGCCGTCGGGCGCCTCTTCGATCTCCAGGCTTTCGCGGATTTCGCCGGTGACGCCTTCGTCTTGGGAGAGGCCGAGCAGCCAGTCCAGCGAGATCTTGAATTCGGCGGCGATGTTGAGCAGCGTTTCGGCGCGTGGCAGGCGCGTCGAGGCGCCGGACATCAGTTGCGACAGCGCCGACCGGTCGATGCCGACTGCTGACGCGAAAGCTGACTGGTTGAGATCGGACCGTGTCAGGAGCAGCTTCAGGCGCTCCCGGAAGATTGCCGAAAGGTCCCGTTTGTCCACTGTTCGTTCTCCGCACTCTCTTAGGAAAAATTTGCGCCCGAGCCGTCGAATCAGCACTTCCAGCGTAAATGAATCCGTAGGGTTGTTTACAATGTATAACATCTGCGGTCGAAAATGCGCAATCGCAACATTTTGTACACTTTGTCTCGTTGAGCGGAATCGCTTCTCCTGACACTATGCTGTCAGGAACCAATTCCGGCGACTGAGGGACAGTGGTCGATAGCATGACAGGCAAGCGCATCAAGCGACGCGACGCAGCCGCCATCGAGTGGCCGACCGTGGTGCTCGCTTTCTTCTGTTACGGAATGTGGCTCGCTGCCGGGCTCCTGCTCTGGCCCTCTTATCCGATCCCGGCACTTCTTCTCCTCGGCTTCATCCTGGCCTTGCAGTCGTCGATCATGCACGAAGTGCTGCATGGCCATCCGACGCGCAGCGCGCTCATCAACGAAGCCTTCGTCTTCCTGCCGATCGGCCTGGTCTGGCCGTTCCGTCGCTTCAAGACGCTCCATTTGCGCCACCACGCCGACGAGCGCCTGACCGATCCGCTCGACGATCCCGAGAGCTATTACCAGGCGTTGTGGATGCATGACGATCTGCCGCCGACGATGAAATTCCTGCTCAAGATCAACAACACCATGGCCGGCCGTTTCTTTCTCGGCCCCTGGCTGTCCTGCATCGGTTTCTTCGTCGACGACGCCAGGCATGTGATTGCCGGCGATAAGGTGATCGGCAAGGCATGGCTGCTGCATGCGATCGGCCTCGGCATCGTGGTGCCGATCGTGCAGTTCGGCTTCGGCATTCCGGTATGGCTCTACATTCTGGTGCCGGTCTGGCTCGGCCAGTCGCTGATCGCGGTCCGGACTTTCGCCGAACATCAGTGGTCCGAGCACCCTGAAGGACGCACGGTGATCATCGAGCGCTCGCCGCTGTCGTTCCTGTTCCTCAACAACAATCTGCACTTCGTTCACCACAAGACCCCGACCGTTGCCTGGTACAGGCTGCCAAAAGTGTTTGCCGACCGCCGCGACGAGTGGCTGCGGATGAACAATGGCTACGCCTATCCGAACTATTTCGCACTGATCAAAGCCTACGCCTTCAAGGCCAAGGAGCCGATCGTGCACCCGGTGCTGCGCCGCCAGCCCGAGCCGGGCAGGGCGTTCAAGCCGCGCATCAGGGCGCGCAGCATCAGCGGGCTTGGCAGCGCGCCGGTTCCGGCCGAGCCGCCGAAGGAATAATCCCCGGACTTCCCGAACCCGTGTCGGCCAATTCTGATTGGACGCCGCGTTTTTGCGATCCTTTCCCGAGCCATGATGATTGAGTGTCGGCATGAGTGATTTGGTTGCGGCATTGCCGATGTATGACTGGCCCGAAGTGCGCGACGAGGTCGACGCGCAATGGGCAGCGTTGCGCGATGCTTTTCGGCACAAGGGCGTCGATGGGCCGCAGACAATCGTGCGCCGCAATGGCGACCTGCCGCCGGTGCCGGGCGGTATCCACGACGCCGAGGGCAGACTGATCGCGCCCGATCCGGCGATACTGCCGCCGGACGAACTCGACCATCACCAGCTTTGGCTGCATCCGGCGCTGCTGTTCGCGCAGACCTGCTGGGGGCCGATGGAACTCGGCCTGAGCAAGCATGTGCAGGTGGTCGGCCAGCCGAGCTACGACGCTTACGAGGGCGGCGAAGGCGAACTCTATTCGAGCGCGCTGGTGATGCGGACGGGCGAGGGACCGGAGGTTCGCTCGCCCGCGGATGGCAAAGCCTCGCTGCCGCTCGATCTGATGCGCGGCAAGAGTTTTACCTACAACAGCCTCGATTCGATGTCGGGCATCATTGCACTGGCGCGCGATCTGCAGGCCGCCGGCGAAAGCCTGGATATCTTTTCCTCGCGCAGCGAAAGCGGTGGCCATCGCGGCTCGATCGTCGCGGTCGCCGAGGGCAAGGCGGATATAGCTGCCATCGACTGTGAGAGCTGGGCGCTGGCGCAGCGTTTCGAACCTGCGGCAAACGCCGTGAAGGTCGTCGGCTGGACGGCAAGGCGCAAAGGCCTGCCCTACATCACCGCCAGGACGACGCCGGAAAAGACGCTCAAGGCTCTGCGCGAGGCGCTTGCCGGATCAGCCGAGCAACCTCGCATCCAGCTTGTAGGTTGAAAGCTGCTCGTTACCGGTCGCGGTGATCAGGATCTGTTCCTCGATCTTGACGCCCTCATGGCCGCCGAGACGGCCGATATAGCTTTCCACGCACAGCACCATTCCCGGCTCCAGCGCGCCGTCGGGCGTGTCCGGCGTCCAGTCGCTTGCATGCGGCAGGGTCGGGTACTCGTCGGCCAGGCCGACGCCGTGATAGAGCACGCCGTAGCGTGTCGGGAAGCAATCTCCCGGCGGCACCACGGAGCGTTCGACCAGGTCGCGAAAGGATATGCCGGGCTGCATCAATTGCGTGTTCTGGGCGATCTGGTCGGCGGCGATGCGGAACAGGTCGCGCTGCTCGTTCGACGGCCTGGCGTCACCGCAAAGCCAGGTGCGGGAGAGATCGGCGCAGAAGCCGTAGGGACCGATCAGGTCGGTGTCGAAGGCGACGAGGTCGCCTTCCTCGATCACCCGCGACGAGCATTCCTGGAACCACGGATTGGTGCGCGGCCCCGAGGCAAGCAGCCGGGTTTCGATCCATTCGCCGCCGCGCGCAATGTTGCCGCGGTGGAGTTCGGCCCACAATTCGTTTTCGGAAATGCCCGGCGTCAGCGCCTTCTCCATTTCACCCATCGCCGCTTCGCAAGCGACGATTGCGCGGCGCATGGCGAGGATCTCGTCCGGCGATTTGATCAGCCGCGCATTTTCCATCACCGCTTCGCCATTGCCGATCGAAATGCCGAGCCGGGCGAGTTCCTCGACGCCTTCCGGGTTGATGTGGTCGACCGCAATGCGGCTGTTGCCGCCGCCATGCTCCTTGACCAGATCGGCGATGCCGGCCGCCCAGCGGCGGACTTTGTGCTCGGTCAGCTCGCCGCCATAGAGATACATCCACGACACTGCCGGCCGCACCTCGTCGACGACGCCGGAATGATCGGACAGATGCTCGCAGGAGAAATAGTCGAACAGCACCACGGGTCCCTCAGTGGCGACGAAGCAGTGGCGGGTCGGATTGTGCGCGACCCACAGCTGCATGTTGGTCGAATCGGTGGCGTAGCGGATGTTGACGGGGTCGTAGAGCAGCGCGCCGGCGTAGTTTCGGCGCCTCAGTTCGGCGCGGAGGCGCTCGAGCCGGTATTTGCGCATCGCGGCAAGATCGGGCGCGGCGATGCCTGCCGCTTGCCATTCGGCTTCAGCCAGCGCGCCATAGCCCAGCACATGCTGGTTCAGCGACGCCGCCTTCTGGCGCGATGTTTCGCGCAAGGCTTCGACGGAGCCGGGCTCGAACGGCATGATCTTGCGATGACGACCGAACCCTTGTTTCTCCACCCGACGCCTCCCTGCCGACTTACTGTGGCGCTGCGCCCGCGGCCGCTTTCTTCAGCCGCGTGACCGTCAGCGTGCGGGTGGGCGGCTCGCTGTCGAACAGCATCGGAACGACCAACTGCTGCGGCGAGCCGTCAGCGACATAGCCGGCCTCGCTCAAGGCCCGCAGGATGCCCTCGGGAGGTTCCTTGTCATTGGCCATCACGAGCACCGCCGGCTCGATCAGCAAATGGCCGAAGTCCGGCATCTCGTCGTCGAGCACGACCAGATCGGGATCGACAAGACGCAGATTTCCCACCCAGTGCCAGCTCGATATCGCCGTGCGAACCGGACCGTTTGCCGTCAGCTGGCCATAGAGCGACTGGTAGTCGACACGCACGATGCTGCCGCGGCTGTCGCCGCCATTGAGGTGCGTGTACCAGGTCACCGGCAGCACGAGGATGGCAAGCGTTGCGCCGACAAAGACGACGACGTCCTGCACCTTCCTTCCCTTGTCGCCTCTGGCATCCATCCGCAAGGCCAGCGCGACCGGCAGCAACACAAGAATGGGAAGCATCCAGCGATCGCGAAATTGCGTCGTCCCGCTCGCCAGGACGAGCACGATGGTCATCGCCAGGGCAAAAGCGATGGTGCGCCACACCAGTTTCTCGGTCCATGGCGCCGGTTGCAGAGCCGGCGCCGGCTTTTTCCATGCGATGAGCAAAGCCGCGACGAATATGCCGGCCGGCAACACGGCGAAATACAGGATAGCCTTGCCCAGTCCGCGCATTCCGTAGAATGCGGTTTGTATGGCGCTTTCTCCTCTGCCCATGCCGAAGCCGCCGCTGTGCGACAGCAGCTGGTCGGTGTAGGTCAGGTTCCAGTAGAGCGTCGGCAGGCAAAGCAGCACCGCCACGACAAGGCTGATCGAAAACCGGCGGTTGAGGATGACGCCGCGCGTTTCGCGCAGCGACAGGGTGGACAGGATCAGCGCGCCGAGAAAGATCGCGTTGTTGTATTTCGACAGGATGGCGGCGGCCATCGCCACGCCAAACAGCACATAGGTGGCCAGGGAACGCCGCTGCACCAGTTCGACGAGCGCAAGAAACAGCACCACTGAAAAACAGAAAGCGGCGATCGAGTGGGTGAGGGCGTGCTGCATCTCCCACACCATCTGCGGAAACAACAGCAGGCCGAACAATGCGGCGGCGCCAGCGCGGCTGGAATAGCCCAGGCGGCGGACAGCGATGAAAACCGACGCCAGCGCCGCTCCGATCAGTAGGTACTTCACGATCTTGAGCGCGAGGATGTTCGTTCCGACCACGGCGGCGACGAGGCGGGCGAGCCAGGTGTAGAGCGGCGGCTGCGAGCCGCCATAGCCAGCCCAGAGGTAGCGCATGTACATCAGCTGTTCGGAATCGTCGACGCCGACACCGGTTCCCACGACATGGGACAGCAGCGCCATCACCACGATCTGGACGACGCAATAGACCGCGACGCAGACCAGTGCGGCGTTGAAGGGACCGACCTTGCCTTCGCCGAGCCAGTCCGTCCATTTCTCTAGATACTGCAAGGGGATCGTCTTCTCATCGAGGGAAATGCCTGCGGCCAACTGCCGAAGGCCCCTTACACGATCTCACGCTCCCTGTCGCCTTTTCAGGTCCGCATCTTCTCGCCGCTGGGGTCGAAGGGCGCCTCGACATTGATACGCGCCGGACGCCGGTGGCCGAGGATCTCGATCTCGAGCAGTCCGGCACTTTCGTCCTCGGCGAGTGCCGCCGGCACATAGCCCTGCGCCATCGATTTCTGCACATAGTGCGCGTAACCGCCCGAGGTGACCCAGCCGACCACGCGCCAGTCGCCGTCGACGATGCCGCGCACGGCGGAAGCGCCTTCGGCAGCCTTCGAGCCACGCACTTCCTTGCCCGCCATGTCGAAGCGCGGCGCGCCATAGCCATGCGGCTTTTCCACCGTGCCATAGTCCTTGCCGACCTTGGCCCAGATCGGCTCGTCGCCCATGACATCGGCGTCGGCCGCATCGATGATGAAGGAGACACGGCGCAGTTTCGGTCCTTCCGCCTGTTCCTTGGCGGCGGCCTCGCGGCCGATGAAGTCGTTCTTCTCCAGCTTGATGAAGCGGTCCATCCCGCCTTCGAACGGGCCGTAGATCGGCCGCAGCTCGCGGTACCAGGTCGGGAAGTTCTTCTCCAGGCGCATGGAGAGCAAAGCGCGCATGCCGAAATCGACGAGGCCGAACTCCTCGCCGGCGTCCTTGATGGCCTTGTAGACCAGACGCTCATAGGCCGGCGCCATCCAGATTTCATAGCCGAGATCACCGGTATAGGTGATGCGGTTGACCATGCAGGGCGCGCCCCCGACCGCCATTTCGCGGAAATCCATGAAGCGAAACGCCTTGGTCGAGATGTCGACATCGACCAGCTTCTGCAAGAGATCGCGCGATTTCGGCCCGGCGATCGACAGGCCGACGAGCGTCTGATCGAAGCGGTGGATGCGCACCGAACCATCCTTCGGCAGGTGCTTTTCGAACCAGCGCATGTGGTACTTCTGCGCGGCGGACGAACCCCAGATCATAAATCTGTCTTCGCCTGCCTTGGCGATGGTGAAGTCGCCGATCAGCTTGCCGAACTCGTTGATCATCGGCGTCAGCACGATGCGGCCGATCTTCGGCATGCGGTTGGTCATCAGCCGGTTGAGGAAATCCTCAGCCGCAGGTCCCGACACTTCGTATTTGGCGAAGTTGGCGATTTCGGTGACGCCGACGCGTTCGCGCGTGGCGCGCACTTCCTCGCCGATAGGACCGAAATCGTTTGAGCGGTGGAAGGAGACGACGTCCTTCGGCTCCTTGCCCTTCGGCGCGAACCACAGCGGGGTCTCCAGGCCCCAGCTATCGCCCATTACGGCGTTGTTGGCGAGCATCGTGTCATAGAGCGGGGTGGTTTGTGCAGGGCGCGCAGCCGGCAGCTCTTCATTGGGGAAGCGGATGGAGAAGCGGCGCGAATAGTTTTCGCGCACCTTTGCGTTGGTGTAGCGCAGGCCGGCCCACTCGCCGAAGCGGGCGACATCCATGCCCCAGACGTCGAAGCCGGGATCGCCATGCACCATCCAGTTGGACAGCGCGAGGCCGACGCCGCCGCCCTGGCTGAAGCCGGCCATGACGGCGCAGGCGCACCAGAAATTGGTCAGGCCCTGCACCGGCCCGACCAGCGGATTTCCGTCGAGCGCGAAGGTGAAGGGGCCGTTGATGATCTGCTTGATGCCGGCTTTCTCGATGCCGGGGAAATGCTTGAAGCCGATCTCCAGCGACGGCGCGATGCGGTCGAGGTCGGGCGGCAGCAGTTCATGGCCGAAATCCCACGGCGTATTGACCGGCGACCAGGGTTTGCAGGCATTTTCATAGGTGCCGAGCAGGATGCCGTTGCGCTCTTGGCGGGTGTAGATCTCGCCCTTGAAGTCGAGCACGCCGATCATCTCGCGGCCGGTCGATTTGTTGAATTCCTCGACCTCGGGCATCGGCTCGGTGAGCAGGTACATGTGCTCCATGGCCAGCACCGGCAGTTCGACGCCGACCATGCGGCCGATCTCGCGCGCCCACAGGCCGCCGCAGTTGACGACATGCTCGGCGTGGACGGTGCCCTGTTCGGTGACGACGTTCCAGGTGCCGTCAACTTCCTGCGTCAAGTCGACGACGCGGTTGCGCAGCACGATCTCGGCGCCCAGCTTCTTGGCCGCCTTGGAGTAGGCGATCGTCGTGCCGGAGGGATCGAGATGGCCTTCGACCGGATCCCACATGGCGCCGACGAAATTGGTCTCGTCCATCAGCGGGAACATCGCCTTGGCTTCGGAGGGCGTGATCAGCTCGGTGTCCATGCCGAGATAGCGGCCCTTGGCGTGGGCCAGGCGCAGAAAATCCATGCGCTCGGGCGTATCGGCCATCATCACGCCGCCGGTCAGATGCAGCGAGCAGGACTGGCCGGAGATTTCCTCGATCTCCTTGTAGAGCTGCACCGTATAGGCCTGCAGTTTGGCGACGTTGGGATCGCCGTTCAGCGTGTGGAAGCCGCCGGCTGCGTGCCAGGACGAGCCGGAGGTGAGCTCGGACCGCTCGATCAGCATGATGTCGGTCCAGCCGGCCTTGGCCAGGTGATAGAGCACCGAGCAGCCAACGACGCCGCCGCCAATGACAACCGCTTTTACATGAGATTTCATGAGAGATAGGTCCGTTTTTGCGTAAATTGAATCAGGTGTGTCGGTTGGCGGGATGCCGCCAGTTGCTTGCCGATCAAAAATCGGTCGGCGCGCCGCCTTCGGCCGTGCGCTTTTCGACGAAGTCGTTGAGCTCTTCACGGATCGCCGGGTCCATATAGGGTTCCTCGTAGGATGCCAGCCGCTCCTTCCAGACCTTGTTGGCCTTTTCCAGCGCGGTCGGCGATCCGGCTTCGGCCCAGGTCTCGAAATTGCGCCAGTCGGAGAGGATGGGCGAGTAGAAGGCTGTCTTGTAGCGGTCCTGCGTGTGCTGGGTGCCGAAGAAATGGCCGCCGGGGCCGACCGACTGGATGGCGTCGAAGCCGAGCGCTTCGTCGGACAGGTCGAGCGGAGTGAGGAACTCGGCCACCATCTGCAACAGGTCGATGTCCAGCATGGTCTTCTCGTAGGAACAGCGCAGGCCGCCTTCGAGCCAGCCGGCCCCGTGCATCATCAGATTGCCGCCGCCCTGGATGGCGCCCCACAGCGAGAACACACTTTCATAGGCTGCCTGCGCGTCGACGGTGTTGGCGGCGCAGGTATTGGAGGTGCGGTAGGGGATCTTGTAACGGCGGGCAAGCTGGCCGCCGACAAGCTGCGCCTTCATATATTCAGGCGTGCCGAAGGCCGGCGAGCCCGACTTCATGTCGACATTCGAGGTGAAGCCGCCATAGCCAACCGGCGCGCCCTTTCTCACCATCTGGGCAAAGGCGATGCCGGACAGCGCCTCGGCATTTTGCTGCACCAGCGCACCGGCGATGGTCACCGGCGCCATCGCGCCGGACAGGGTGAAGGGCGTGATGACGACGACCTGACCCTTGCTCGACATCTGGATGATGCCTTCCATCATCGGCACATCCAGTTTCAGCGGCGAATTGGTGTTGATGATGGTGAAGACGGACGGCTCTTCGAGCATCTGCTCATGGCTGATGCCGCGGGCGATCCTGGCGATCTCGATGCCGTCGACATTGCGCTCCTTGCCGAGCGAATAGATGTGGAACACCTTGTCGGTCAGCGTGGCGAGGTCGCGGATGCATTCAAGGTGGCGCACGGAAGGATGGATGTCGGTCGGCTCGACCGGATAACCGCCGGTGCAGTTCAGGATGTTGTGCATCTGCGCCAGACGCAGGAAGTTGCGGTAGTCCTGCTGGTTGCCCGGACGGCGGCCGCGATCGAGGTCGGAGCAGTTCGGTGCCGACGCCATCATCGACAGGATCACATTGTTGCCGCCGAAGCGCACATTGTGCGCCGGGTTGCGGGCATGGAGCGTGAATTCCGACGGGCAGTTGGAGATGAGATCGAGGATCATGTCGCTGTCAAAGCGCACGCGCTCGCTGCCCTCGCGGACATCGGCGCCGTTTTCCTTCATCATGCGGCGCGCTTCGTCATGCAGCACGTCGACGCCTATTTCCCTCAAGACGCGCAGCGAGGCGAGGTGGATCGATTCCAGCTCGTCGTCAGAGA
This sequence comes from Mesorhizobium sp. C372A, assembly GCF_030323245.1. Classification (NCBI taxonomy): domain Bacteria; kingdom Pseudomonadati; phylum Pseudomonadota; class Alphaproteobacteria; order Hyphomicrobiales; family Phyllobacteriaceae; genus Mesorhizobium; species Mesorhizobium sp. C372A. Next base: position 3,934,978 of record NZ_CP100475.1, read on the forward strand.
CCAGCTTGGTCGGCGTCAGCGGATTTCTCAGTTGCCGAAAAGCCGGCTGTTCGAAGGCGGCCGAGCCGCCGGCGCGCTTGCCCGCACGGCCACCGCGACGGGCACGGTCGGTTGCCAAAGGCGGTTCGGCTGGATGCAGGGCGGCGGTCATGATGGTCCTCGTACGATGCTGGTAGCGGGCGGCATAATGGACCGGCGGCTGTCCGACCATTGCGGAGGCGGCGACCACTAGGACGAGGGAAGCGACATGCCCGAACGGCAGTCCGATAGCTGACAACCTTGCCGGGGATTGGCGGACAGGACGCGCCCACTGCGGCTCTTGGCGCAAGGGGATTTCAGGCGCGGCCCTTCCTTTCCCTAAATCGAACCGCTAGCTCAGTGGTTTGCCGCTGGATGGGCCGGCAATTCATGTGGAAGGCATCATGGCTGCGACCGGTTCGAGCGATGGCGAAGCGGGGACGCAATGGGCGGCGCTTGCCGGCGTAACTGCCGCCCTCGCGATGTTCGGTGCGGCGCAAGGGCTGAGCTCGCCGCTGTTTACGCTGCTGATGCAGAAGCAAGGCATGTCGCCGGCGCTGATCGGCTTGTCGGCAGCGATGATGCCGCTTGGCCTGATCCTTTCGGCCTCGTTCGTGCCGGCAGCCATTCGGCTGGTCGGCGCGCGCAACCTGGCTGTGGGTTGCTCATTGATTGGGGCGCTGTGCTTCCTCGGCATCGGCTACCTGCAGGACTGGGTGGGCTGGTTCGTCATCCGCTTCATCATCGGTATCGTCATCAACCCGCTCTATATACTGGGCGAAGTATGGGCGCTGTCGCTGGCGCCGCCGTCGCGCCGCGGCAGGGTGATGGGGGCATTCAACACCGTGCTGGGCGCTGGCTATGCTGCGGGGCCTTTGGTCCTGACCGCGGTAGGGATATCGGGCTGGGTTCCTTTCCTGGTCGGCATGGCCGGCTTCATCCTGTGCGCCGCGATCCTTCGTGCTGTTTCGTCAAGCCTCGCCGGCTTCGAGGATGACGGCCAATTGCCCGGCGGCTTTTTCGGTTTCGCCAGGCTGGCGCCGGCGCTGTTGTTTGCCGTGCTGGTTTCGGCGGCGGTCCAGCAGGGCACCTACGCTTTGATGCCGGTCTTCGGTGCCGCCTATGGCCTGCCCGAAAGGACGCTGGCGGCCCTGGTGATGGCACTGTCGCTGGGAAACATCTTCCTGCAGATCCCGCTCGGCCTGCTGGCCGAGCGTTTCGGCGGGCGGGCGATGATCATCTTCTGTGCGTTGGCGACAACGACCTGCGCGGTTTTGCTGCCGTTGCTGATCACGACGCCGGCGATCTGGCTCGTCCTTCTCGTCATGGGCGCTGTTGGCTACGGCGTCTACACCATGGCGCTGGTGGAGCTCGGCAGCCGCTTCAGGGGAACCGTGCTGGTCGCCGGCAACGCCGCCTTCGCATTGATGTGGGGCGCCGGCGGCATTGTCGGCCCGCCTGGCGCCGGTGCCTTGATGCAGACCATCGGTCCGCTCGGTCTGCCGGTGGTGATCGCCGGACTCGACGCGCTGCTGGTGAGCTTCGCGCTTTACCGATCGTTCAAGCGCCAAACTCCTGACAGGCCCAAAAACTCCTGACAGGCCCAAACTCATGACAGGCCTTGTCTGGAGCAAACGGTTTTTCCCGGGGCGGGGCTTACCCGCGTCGGACAGAAAAGCTAGTCCTGAATCTGGTTTAGGTCCCAATGATGAACCTGGCGGAAGCTGACAACGAGAAGATGCAGTGGGCGGCGATCAGCGGCGTGATCGCGACCGTCTCGGTGTTCGCCATCGCGCAAGGCCTGTCCTATCCGCTGCTGAGCTTCATCCTGCAACGCCAGGGCGTTTCGCCGGCCATCATCGGGCTCTCGGCGGCAATGACGCCGATCGGCTTCATTGTCTCGTCGCCGCTGATCCCGGCACTGGCGCGCCGGTTCGGGGCAGGGCGCACCGCGCTTACCTGCGCGGCGTTTTCGGCTATTGTGCTTGCGCTGATCGGCTGGACGCAGAATGTCTATCTGTGGTTTCCGCTGCGCTTCTTGATCGGGGTGGTGACCAATCCGCTCTATGTCTTGAGCGAAATCTGGGTCATTGCACTGGCGCCGCCATCGCGCCGCGGTCGCGTCATGGGTGTCTATTCAACCATCATCTCGGCCGGCTTCGCTGCCGGGCCGCTCTGCCTGCTCGCTGTCGGCACCGTGGGATGGCCGCCATTCCTGGTGGGGATCGCCGCCTTCATCTTTTGCGGCGCCTGCCTCGCGCTGGTGCTGCCGCGACTGCCGAAGGTCGACGAAGCTGGGCGCCGGGTTTCGGTCATGGGCTTCGTGCCACTGGCATGGCTACTGCTGTCGGCGGTGGTCGTTGCCGCCGGTTTCGAACAGGGCGTGCTGGCGCTGCTGCCGGTCTACGGCACGCACTATGGCATCGCGGAAGCGCGCATGTCGGCGCTGCTGTCGGTGATGATCGCAGGCAACATCGCCATGCAGGTGCCGCTCGGCTTGCTGGCGGAACGGCTGACGGCGCGGCTGGTGCGATTCGTCTGCGTCGTGGTGACTGTGCTGGGCTGCGTGCTGCTGCCGCTGCTGATCGAGACGCCGTTGATCTGGCCTTGCGTCTTTATCTGGGGCGCGGTCTCCTATGGCATCTACACCATGTCGATCATCGAGCTCGGCGAGCGCTTTACCGGCTCGGCGCTGGTCGCCGGCAATGCCGCCTTCTCCCTGATGTGGGGCATCGGCGGCATCGTGGTGCCGCCGCTGGCGGGTGGCGTCATGGATGTGATCGGCGCCTCCGGCCTGCCGATCACGCTGGGCACAATTTGTCTGGCACTGGCTGTGGCCACGGTCCTGCGCCGGCGGATGGTTTGAGGCCGCATTCCCCCGATGACCTGACGTCACCATCTTGAATAAAACCGCTTGCAACGCGATGTAGGCAGGGCTGCCCGCCACTAGCCTGGAGACCATGCGTGACCCAATCGATGACAAAACGCCAGACGGATGCCACCGCGGAGGACAAGTTCCTCTGGCTGGAGGACCGGACCAGCAAGGAATCGCTCGACTGGGTGCATCGCCAGAACGAGATCACCGTGGCCGAACTACAGGGCGATCCGTCCTACCAGGCGGCCTTCGAGACGGCGCTCGACCTGATGACGGCCGAGGACAACATTGCGGCCGGTGCCGCGCTCAACGGCCAAGTCTATAATTTCTGGCAGGACAAGACCAATGTGCTCGGCCTCTGGCGCCGCACGACGGTTGCTTCCTACAAGACCGAGAAGCCTGCGTGGGAGACGATCATCGACTTCGACGTGCTGTCGGCCAAGGAGGGGGTGAAGTGGGTGTTCAGCGGCGCCAGCCGCCTTTACCCCGATTTCAACCTTTGCCTGGTGGCGATGTCGCCGGATGGCGGCGATGCCAGCGAGATGCGCGAATTCGACATCGAGACCAAATCATTCATCGAGGGCGGCTTCCGCGCTCCCGCCTCGAAATCCGGCTTTTCCTGGCTGGACAAGGACACGGTCATTGTCTCGGCTGCCTTCAATGAAGACGACAAGACCCAGTCCGGTTATCCGCGCGTCGTCAAGCTGTGGAAGCGCGGCACCCGGTTGGAGGAGGCGACGCCGATCTTCGAGGCCGAGAAGCAGGATCTCGCGGCCGGCGCGGGGGTCGAGCATGATGGCGACAGGCAGTATTTGTTTCTGGCCCGCACGATCGCCTTCTTCTCCTCGCACAGTTTTCTGCGCCTGCCGTCGGGCGAAAACCGGCGCATCCCGCTGCCGGACGATGTCACCGACACCGCGCTGTTCAAGGGCCGGTTCGTGTTCGGGGTGCGCAGCCCATGGACGGCGCCGGGCGGCACTGAGTGCTTGCCGGACGGCCTCTATTCCTTCGATTTCGAACACTGGATGGACACCGGCGACCTGGGCCCTGTTGAAACCATGCTCGCGCCAGCGCACCGTGTTTCGGTCGCCGGCATTGCCCGCACTCAGGACCGGCTGTTCATCAATCTGATGGACAATGTGCGCGGCAAGGTCGTTGTCGCCGAGCGCAGCGGCGACCGCTGGTCGCTGAAGCCGGTGGCGCTGCCCGAGAACGGCAATGTCGGCATCGCGCATGCTGAGCATTTCGGTTCCAGCGTCTCCTTCTCCTTCACCGATTTCCTGACGCCGAGTTCGATCATCTGGTCGGATGATAACGGGGCGACGCTGGCCACCGTGAAATCGCAGCCGGCTCGGTTCGACGCCGCGCCGCTGGTCTCCGAACAGTTCGAGGCGCGCTCGAAGGACGGCACAATGGTCCCGTATTTCGTCGTCAGGCGGCGCGACCAGAAGGGTCCGGTGCCTACGCTGCTCTACGGCTATGGCGGCTTCGAAATACCGCTGCTGCCCGGCTATGCCGGCGTGCGCGGCAGGCTGTGGCTGGAAAAGGGCAACGCCTATGTGCAGGCCTGCATCCGCGGTGGCGGCGAGTTCGGGCCGGCCTGGCATCAGGCCGCGCTGAAGGGCAATCGCCAGACTGCCTTCGACGATTTCGCCGCGGTGGCTGAGGACGTCGTCAGGCGCGGCATAGCCACGGCTGCTTCCCTCGGCATCCAGGGCGGCTCGAATGGCGGCCTGCTTACCGGCGTTTCCCTGACGCAGCATCCCGAACTGTTCGGCGCCGTCATCATCGAGGTGCCGCTGCTCGACATGCTGCGCTACACCGAACTGCCGCCAGGCGCCTCGTGGATCGGCGAATATGGCGATCCGGCAAAACCGGAAGAAGCCAAGTGGCTCGCCGCCTATTCGCCGTACCATCATGTCTCGGCCGATGCCGACTATCCCCCGGTGCTGCTCACGACATCGACCGCCGACGACCGCGTCCATCCCGGCCATGCCCGCAAGATGGCCGCGAAGCTGCAGGAAGCAGGTCACGGCAAGACGTTGTTCTTCGAGGAGACGGAAGGCGGCCATGGCGGGCGCGGCGACCGCCGGCCGCAAGCGGCGCAAACCGCCATGAAATACGTGTTCCTGCAAAGGGTATTGAGCGGCACCGCTTGAATTCCGGGCCTCGGGCGGCATAGACTGCCGCCATGGTCTACATGAGCACATCCGGCGCCTTCGGGGTCGCGGTGACACCGTCGCCGCGCACGCTGCGCGCCGAACTGCTCAGGCTGTGCGCCCGCATCGGCTATTCGCCGCCCGCCGTCCTCTGACGAAGTCGCCCCGGCAGCTTGCCGGTTTGATTCCAGAGGAAAGAGCAAACCCATGACTTACCAGAACTATTCGCTGAAGCAGCTTCAGCAGATTGACGCCGCGCATCATCTGCATCCCTTCACCGACCACAAGGAATTGCGCGAGACCGGCTCGCGCATCATCACCCACGCCAACGGCCCGTTCATCTACGATGCCGACGGCACCGAAATACTCGACGGCATGGCCGGGCTGTGGTGCGTCAATGTCGGCTATGGCCGCGACGAGCTGGCCGACGCCGCTTACGCGCAGATGAAGGAATTGCCCTACTACAATTCCTTCTTCAAATGCTCGACGCCGACGCCCGTGCTGCTGTCGAAGAAGCTGGCCGAGCTGGCGCCCAAGGGCATCAGCCAGGTTTTCTACGGCTCCTCCGGCTCGGAGGCCAACGACACGGCGCTGCGGCTCGTGCGCCACTATTGGGTGCTGGAAGGCAAGCCGGAGAAGAACCGCATCATCTCGCGCAAGTCGGCCTATCACGGCTCGACCGTCGCCGGGACGTCGCTGGGCGGCATGGATTTGATGCACAAGCAGCTCGGCGGGGCGGTTCCCAACATCGTCCATGTCATGATGCCCTATGCTTATGAGTTGGCGCTGCCCGGCGAAAGCGACCATGATTTCGGCCTGCGCGCGGCCAAGGCCGTCGAGGACGCCATCCTCGAAGCCGGTGCCGACAAGGTGGCGGCCTTCATCGGCGAGCCGGTGATGGGCGCGGGCGGGGTGAAAATACCGCCGATGAGCTATTGGCCGGAAGTGCAGCGCATCTGCCGCAAATACGATGTGCTTTTGATGCTGGACGAGGTCATCACCGGCTATGGCCGCACCGGCGAATGGTTTGCGGCGCAGACCTTCGGCGTCGAGGCTGACACCATCACCACGGCCAAGGCACTGACCTCGGGCTATCAGCCGCTGTCGGCGCTGCTGGTCGGCGACCGTATCGCGGCGACGCTGGTCGAAAAGGGCGGCGAATTCTACCACGGCTATACCTATTCGGGTCACCCGGTGGCCTGCGCGGTGGCGCTGAAGAATCTCGAGATCATGGAGCGCGAAGGCTTGGTCGACAGGGTCAGGAACGACACCGGACCTTACTTCGCCCAGGCGCTGCAAGAGCGCATTGCCGGCCACGAACTGGTCGGCGAGGTGCGATCGATCGGGCTGATGGGCGCGATCGAGATCGTCAAGGACAAGGCGACCAAGGAGCGCTTCCTGCCGGCGGGCAGTGCCGCCGTCACCGTCCGCGACCACGCCATCGCGCAAGGCCTTATGCTGCGCGCCACCGGCGACACGATGATCCTGTCGCCGCCGCTGATCTGGACCCGCGCGACGATCGACATGGCTTGCGATCGCATCGCCAAAGCGCTGGATCTGGCGCAAGCGGATTTGCGCAAGAAGTAGATGGAACGAGCGCCGGGCGCCTTGCAAACAGGGCGCCCGGACTGTGCGCCTGCTTATCGTCAGGGTCGACGGGGTCAGCGCACCGATCGTGCTGGTCAATAAAGGCCATGAGGCAATTCCGAACGCTGCAATCGGAATAATAATTCAGACCGAGCAGTATAGTACTGCAAAACGCAAAAACCGCGCTCCATAGGAACGCGGCTTTGCCAGATACGCATGGCATTTCGCCAACAATACACTTGCGAAACTTACGGGCTCCGGTACGCGAGACCTGATCCGGAGCGCCGGGCGGATGCGATATGTCCGCCTCGCCATCCGTTATATAGGCACATCGTTACCGCCGGGTTATCGAGAGCTTAAGCAAATCTAAATTTGCAATTTTTCCGGGCAATAAAAATCGAGAAAAGCGCTGCCAAATTCGAAACTTATAGAGAACTGCCGCGAAGGAAATTTATGATGCCGGAAAAATCCGATCCGCCATTTCCCTGGGCGTTGAACAGCGCATAAAGCTGGGCCGCTTCGGCCCCCATTGGCGTCACCGCGCCGGCGCTTTGGGCCGCCTCCTGCGCCAGTTTCAGGTCCTTCAGCATGAGTGCTGCGGCAAAGCCCGGTTTGTAGTCGCGGTTGGCGGGTGAGGCCGGCACGGGACCCGGCACCGGGCAATAGGTGGTCAGCGACCAGCACTGGCCCGACGAGGTCGAGGCAACGTCGAACAGGGCCTGATGCGAGAGGCCGAGCTTTTCGGCCAGCACGAAGGCCTCTGCGACGCCGATCATCGAAATGCCGAGCATCATGTTATTGCAGATTTTGGCTGCCTGACCGGCGCCGTCGTCACCGCAATGGACGATGCGGCCTGCCATCGGCCTCAGGACCGGTTCGGCCTTGGCGAAGGCATCCTTGGCGCCGCCGGCCATGAAGGTCAGCGTTCCCGCAGCAGCACCGCCGGTGCCGCCGGAGACGGGGGCGTCGATCGAATGCAGCCCGTGCTTCCTTGCTACGGCATGCGCCTTGCGGGCCGACTCGACATCGATGGTCGAGGAATCAATGAACAGGGCGCCTGGTTTGGCCTTGGGTGCGATGTCCTCGTAGACCGAGAGCACGTGCTTGCCGGCGGGAAGCATGGTGATCACGACATCGGCGTCTTTCACCGCCGCCACGGCATTCGCCGTGACAATGACGCCATGCTCGTGGGCGACGGTGAGGTTCTCCGGCATCAGGTCAAAGCCGTGCACCGCGTGCCCCGCCTTGACGAGATTGGCAGCCATCGGGTTGCCCATATTGCCGAGACCAATGAAGGCGATGGTGGTCATCAATCTCTCCTGAATTGTTGCCGTCAGCGTCCGATCAACGCCCGCGCGATAATCACGCGCATAATCTCGTTGGTGCCTTCGAGGATCTGGTGGACGCGCAGGTCGCGCACCAGTTTTTCGATGCCGTAATCATGGAGATAGCCGTAGCCGCCATGCAGCTGCAGCGCCTCGTTCGCGACGTTGAAGCCGATGTCGGTGACGAAGCGCTTGGCCATGGCCGACCATTTGCCGGCATCCGGCGCCTTGCGGTCGAGTTTCGAGGCGGCGGCGTAGAGAAAGATCCGCGCTGCCTGCAATTCGGTCTCCATGTCGGCCAACCTGAACTGCAGCGCCTGGAACTGGTTGATCTTCGAGCCGAAAGCCTTGCGCTCGGCGGTATAGGACAGCGCCTTGTCGAGCGCCGATTGCGCGCCGCCGAGCGAGCATGCCGCAATGTTGAGGCGGCCGCCGTCAAGGCCGGCCATGGCGATGCCGAAACCTGCGCCTTCCCCCGACAGCAGGGTTGCAGCCGGCACCTTGCAGTCCTCGAAGATCACCTGGCGGGTCGACTGCATGTGCCAGCCCATCTTGTGCTCGTTGGCGCCGAAGGACAGGCCGGGCGCATCCTTCGGCACGACGAAGGTGGAAATGCCCTTCGGCCCGTCGGCGCCGGTGCGCGCCATGACGACATAGAGGTCGCTGTCGCCGGCCCCGGAGATGAACTGCTTGGCGCCGTTAAGCACATAGTCGTCGCCGCTCTTCACCGCGCGCGTCTTCAGCGCCGCGGCATCCGAGCCTGAGCCCGGCTCGGTCAGGCAGTAGCTCGCCAGCCATTCCATCGAGGTCAGCTTCGGCAGGAAGCGTTGGCGCTGCTCGTCGTCGCCGAAGCGGTCGATCATCGACGCCGCCATATTGTGGATCGAGATGAAGGAGGAAAACGCCGGATCGGCGTGCGACAGTGCCTCGAAGATCAGCACGGCGTCGAGCCGGCCGAGCGCCGAGCCGCCGACATCGTCCCTGACATAGATGCCGCCAAGGCCAAGCGGGCCGGTCTCGCGGATTACATCGGCGGGAAAGTGTCTTGCCCGGTCCCATTCGAGCGCATTGGGCGCAACGCGATCGGCGGCGAAGGCCTGTGCCATCTCCTGGATGGCGCGCTGCTCCTCATTGAGTTCGAACTGGCTGGTGCTCGCATCGACCGCGGCGTCCATGGCGTGCTCCCTGTGTTTCCCCAGCTGGGGTTGGCTTGCTGGCCTGTTGTTTTTGGCTTTGCGCGCCGCTCAATCTAGACCAATGATGCCGCCGCGCAACCCGGCTCGCCGCGCAGCCGCTGTGCATGAATGGATCAACGGAGCATTGCGTGCCGACGTATTTCGACGAATTGCTCGACCGCTTCCATGCCTATCTCCGGGGCGTGGACAACGCGCTGGTGCGGGACGCCGTGACCCGGATCGGCTGGAATATGACGGCGCGCGTGCTCGAAGCGCATCCGCTGCCTTGCCTTGGTCTGTTCGACCGCATTGTCGAACTGGCGCCGCCGGACCCGCAGCCTCTGGTGCAACTGCTGGCGGAGCGTCGTGACGATCTGTGCTGGGGGCAGACCTACAACGCGAGCGATTTTGGTGAAGCGTTCTTGCAGAACTACGGCTGGCTGGAGGTGTTTGGCACGCGCGGCCATTTCGCCAATGAAGAGGTCGCGGCCGGATTGCTGATCCTGGGACCCGGCATCACCTATCCCGACCATCATCACATTGCCGAGGAGATCTACATTCCGTTGACCGGCGGCACCGAATGGCGCATGGGCGAGGGCGGCTTTCACATCCGCCAGGCGGGCGAAATTATCCATCACGCCTCCAATGTCAGCCATGCCATGCGCACCGGCAGCGAACCGTTGCTGGCGCTCTACATCTGGCGCGGCGGGCCGCTGTCGCAGAAGTCGACCGTTTCCGGCGCGAAGGGCAGGGGCTGAGCATGGCAAAGGCGATCATGCTGCAAGGCACGGGTTCGGATGTCGGCAAGACGGTGCTGGTGGCGGGGCTCTGCCGCGCGGCCAGGAATCGCGGGCTGAAAGTCAGGCCGTTCAAGCCGCAGAACATGTCGAACAATGCCGCCGTCGCCGACATTCCGGGCGACAACCGCCCCGGCGGCGGCGAGATTGGCCGTGGGCAATGGCTGCAAGCGCTGGCGTGTGGTGTTCAGCCGACCGTGCATATGAATCCGGTGCTGCTCAAACCCCAGAGCGACATCGGTTCGCAGGTGATCGTGCAAGGCAAGGTGTTCGGCGAGGCGCGAGCGCGCGACTACCAGACAATGAAAGCGGGGCTGATGGACGCCGTGCTGGAGTCCTGGACGAAGGTCGGTGAGGCCGCCGATCTGGTCGTCGTCGAGGGCGCCGGATCGCCGGCCGAAATCAACCTGCGCAGCCGCGACATCGCCAATATGGGCTTTGCCACGCGCGCCGACGTGCCGGTCATCCTGGTCGGCGACATCGACCGCGGTGGCGTCATCGCTTCGGTCGCCGGCACGCATCTGATCCTGCCGGAGGAAGACAGGCGCATGATCGTCGGCTACCTCATCAATAAGTTCCGCGGCGATGTCTCGCTGTTCGACGACGGCATCCGGTCGATCGAAAACTTCACCGGCTGGCGCTGCTTTGGCGTCGTGCCGTGGCTGAAGGCGGCGACGCGATTGCCTTCGGAGGATTCGGTCGTGCTCGAACGCCTGGCATCGGGCGAGAAGCGGGCGTTGAAGGTCGCCGTGCCGATGCTTGGCCGCATCGCCAATTTCGACGACCTCGACCCGCTCAAGGCCGAGCCGCAGGTCGAAGTGGTGTTCGTGCCGCCGGGGCAGCGCTTGCCGGAGGATGCCGGCTTGGTGGTCATTCCCGGTTCCAAATCGACGATCGGCGATCTCATGAAGTTCCGCGAGAATGGCTGGGATCGCGATCTCCTCGCCCACCGCAAAGGCGGCGGCCATATCGTCGGCATTTGCGGCGGTTTCCAGATGCTCGGCCGCCTGGTGCGCGATCCCGATGGCATCGAGGGCAGCGTCACCGAGGCCGAGGGACTCGGCCTGCTCGACATCGAGACGGTGATGGAACCGGAAAAGACGGTGCGCAATGTCAGCGCCCGCTCAGTGCCGTTCGGCCTCGCGCTCGAGGGCTACGAAATTCATCTCGGCCGCACCACCGGGCCGGACATGGCGCGGCCGTCGGCTGTGATCAACGGCATCGACGACGGTGCCATTTCCGCCGACGGCAAGGTTTTTGGCACCTATCTGCACGGCCTGTTTTCCGCCGACGCTTTCCGGGCGAGATTCCTGGAAAGCCTCGGCGTGAAAGGCGGCGGCATCGACTATCGCGCGGACGTGGAAAAAGCGCTGGACGAGATCGCCACCGAGCTGGAGCGCCATCTTGAGTGCGATGCGATTTTTGGGTTAGCAAGGTAGGACCGTCCACCGTTTCGCCATCCTCGGGTCTGCGCGTCCGCTTCGTTTCCACTCCGTGGATGTCGAAGTTCGGGCGCTTTCGCCGACCTTCGACGCGGCGCTGAAGGACCAAGGCCGATGGCGAAGGATTCTGCGAAACTGATCACCAGCGGGACGGTGAGCGAGGCGTATTCGACATTGCGAAAATGGCCGGGCGCCGTTTCGCGATAGCCACAAATGTCGGTGACCGCGTTCTGCAGCCGCAGGCCCGGCGCGCGCTGCACCATCTCGAACCGGTCGGCTACCGGGCGGTGCTGTTGATCGTGGCGCTCCGTCTCGCCGGACATGGTCATCCTCCGCGCGGAAGAGCCTAACGGACCATGCATCCAAAGCAAAAGCGCCCGGCTTTTGACCGGGCGCTTCGAATTGCAGAAGTCGCGGGCGCCTAGGCGCCGCGCATCAGGCAGGCGGCGGCAAGCACGATGTATGCGATGAGGACAATCCACACCGCAGCCAGAGGAATGAACGCAAGAACGCCAAGCGCGGCGAGCACGCCGATGATGGCGATGACAAGGGATATGATGAAAACAAGCTGAGTGGGTGCACTAAGATTCATGTGTGGTCCCTCCAACATGATTCGTACAACGGCACTCTATCAGGCGTGAGGCTTATACACCAATCAGCTGGCGCAATGGGTTCGCCGGGTCGGCCAGCAGCTTCACCGCCAGAGCCAGGCAGATGATCACCAGCAGCGGCTTGATCAGCCGGGCGCCGATGCGGATGGCAAGGCTGGCGCCGAGCCGGGCGCCGAGGAACTGGGCGACGCCCATCATCAGCCCGATCTTCCAGCAGACGACGCCGGCGACGGCAAAGACGATGAAGCCGCCAATGTTGGAGGCGAAATTGAGCAGCTTGGTGTGTGCCGTGGCCTTGAGCACGCCGAAGCCGGCGAGGCTGACGAAGGCCAGCATGTAGAAGGAGCCGGCTCCCGGCCCGAACAGCCCGTCATAGAAGCCGACCAAAGGGGCGATGACCAGCCCGAACAGGAAGGGCGACAGGCGCTCGGCGCGGTCGACATCGTTCATGTTGGGTTTCACGGCGAAGTAGATCGCGATGGCGATTAAAAGCAGCGGCAGCAGCGCCCGCAGGAGATCACCCGGCACGAATGCCGCCAGCAAGGCGCCGACGGCACTGCCGGCAAGGGCCAGAAGCGCCGATGGCAGCTGTCGGCGCAGATCGACATGGCCATTCATGGCGTAGTGGATGGTCGCCGAAGCGGTGCCGAAAATGCCCTGCAGCTTGTTGGTTCCAAGTGCTGCGACGGGCGGGAAGCCGGCAAGCAGCAGGGCCGGGATGGTGATCAGCCCGCCGCCGCCGGCTATCGAATCGACAAAGCCGGCTGCAAAGGCGGCGAAGGCAAGCATGATGACGGTCTGGGTAGCGAGGTCGAGCATCGGGATTTTCTGAACATTCCGGCGGGAAAGGTGGTGCCGCGCCTTCTCATGGCCATCCGGTTTGCGCAAGGCCGATTCCGCGCTACGTCCATCCAAGCGCGTTGCGCTTGGATTTCCTGTGGTGCATGTCATTATCCCAATACCGCGGCGCAGTTTTGGTCATGTGCGCTGGGCGGGCTCGGGAAAGGGACACTGTTGGCGATGGCATTGCTCGACCAGATACGCTCGATCTTCGATGGTGACCCCGGCGTGCGCAAGGTTGCCGACGACCCCGTGCTGTCGGCGGAACTCTTGATGCTGTTTCGCATGATCCTGGCCGACGGCTCGGTTTCGGAGAGCGAAATGGTCGCCTTCCGGCGCATCTGCAAGGACGCCTTCGGCATCCCGGAAACCAGCATCGACGCGGTCATCGAATATCTCAATGATTTCGGCTACGAGACCAACGGTTCGCAAGCCATGGCGCTGTTCCGCGATCTCGATGTCGAACGGCGCAAGTTGCTGGCGCTCCACATGGCGGAGATCGCCAAAGCCGATTCCAAACTGGCCGAGAGCGAAGTGCGGCTGTTGCGCCGCACGCTCGATTTGCTCGACATCAGCCCGGTCGATGTGGTGAAGCCGGAGGAGTGAGGCAGACCAGGGGCAACGGCCGCCCGGCCGGGTCCCCGCTGCTTCGCAGCGTCCCAGCGTTCGTGACCTTTCATCGTGCCACTGGCACGATGAATTCGCTGCGCGAACCGGTCACTCACCCCTGTTCCTGCATACGGTGAGCATCGCCCGATGCAGATCGGGCGCAGCCGCGACCAGCGCCCTGGCCGCCTCCGACTGCGGATGATCGAGCACGTCGCCGGTCTTGCCGCGCTCGACGATCCTGCCGTCATGCATGACCAGCACCTCATCGGTGATGGCGCGGGCGACGGTCAAATCGTGAGTGATGAAGAGATAGCCAATGCCGAGCTTCTGGTTGAGCTCTGCGAACAGATCGAGGATCTGGGCGCGGATCGACACGTCGAGCGCCGAGACCGGCTCGTCGGCGACGACCAGCTTCGGCCTTGTGATGATGGCGCGGGCGATCGACAGGCGCTGGCGCTGGCCGCCGGAAAACTCATGCGGATATTTGTCCATGTCGCTGACGCCGAGGCCGACCTCGTGCAGCGCATGCGCCACCATCTCGCGCCGCTCGGCCGGTGTCGGCTTCTTTTCCAGTACATGCAGCGGCTCGGCGACCAGTTTCTCGACCTTCTGGCGCGGGTCGAAAGAGCCGTAGGGATCCTGGAACACCACCTGCATGTCGCGCCGCGCGGCTTTGAGCTCCGCCTCGCTTTTGCCGGTGATGGTCTCGCCGCGAAAGCGGATCGTTCCCGATGTCGATTTGTCGAGCGCCAGGATCATGCGGGCAAGCGTTGACTTGCCGCAGCCGGAGCGGCCGACCAGCGCCACCGATTGGCCCGGCGCCAGCGACAAGGACACGTCGTCGACGGCGCGGATTGGAGCCGCTGACTTGAACAGGGAGGTGCGCCGGCCCGGATAGTCCCGTGTCACGCCTTCGACCTCAAGCAGCGGTTTGCCCTGGCCGGTGGCGTGAACCTTGGCGCGCGCGGGCACGTGCATGGAGGCCAGCGCCAGCTGGCGCGTGTAGGGATGCAGCTGTTCCGATAGCGTGCGTGCGGTGTCGCCGGCTTCCATCACCTCGCCATGACGCAGGATGGTGATGCGGTCGGCCATTTCGGTGACGACGGCGAGATCGTGCGAGATCAGAAGCAGGCCCATGCGGTTTTCGCTGACAAGGCCGCGCAAGAGGTCGAGGATCTGCGCCTGCAGCACCACGTCGAGCGCCGTGGTCGGCTCGTCGGCGATGAGCAGCTTGGGTTTCAATGCGCAGGCAATGGCGATGACGACGCGCTGGCGCTGGCCGCCCGACAGTTCGTGCGGATAGCGCGACAGCGGGAATTTGGCCTCGGGCAGGCCGACGCGGTCGAGCATTTTGCGCGCCCGGTCTTCGGCTTCCGCGCGGCTTGCCCTGGTGTGCCAGCGTATGCCTTCAGCGACCTGCTCGCCGATCGTCTTGACCGGGTTAAGCGCCGTCATAGGTTCCTGGAACACCATGCCGATGTCGTCGCCGCGCAGCGCGCACATCTGGTCCTCGGTTGCGGCCAGAATATCGATGCCGTCGAAGGTCACGCGGCCGGTGGCGCGCGCAGCATGCGGCAGAAGCTGCATGATGGTCAGCGCCGTCATCGATTTGCCCGAGCCGGATTCGCCGACCAGCCCCATCACCTCGCCGGGCGCGACGGAGAGGTCGACCCCTTTCAGGATCGGCGTGTCGCCGATGGCCAGCGACAGGTTCTCCATCTGCAGCAGGCTCATCGCTGCCGCCGCGATTTCGGGTCGAGTATGTCGGCGATGCCGTCGCCGAGCAGATTGAGCCCAAGCACCGTGACGACGATGGCCATGCCGGGGAAGATGGCCATCCAAGGCGCCACCACCATGCGCGTCTGAGCGTCGAACAGCATGCGGCCCCAGCTCGGCATTGGCGGCTGGGCGCCGAGGCCGACATAGGAGAGGCCGGCTTCGGCCAAAATGCCAAGCGCGAACTGGATGGTGCCTTGCACCAGAAGCAGCGTGGCGATGTTGGGCAGCACGTGCTCGGTTGTAATCTGCGCTTTGCTCTTGCCGGCGGCGCGGGCGGCGAGGATGAATTCGCGCGGCCAGATCGCCAGCGCGCCGGCGCGGGCGACGCGCGCAAACACCGGGATGTTGAAGATGCCGATGGCGATGATGGCGTTGATTGCGCCCGGTCCGAAGATGGCGGTGATCATGATCGCCGACAGCAGCGCCGGGAAGGCGAAGACGAGGTCGGTCAGCCGCATCAGCGCCTCGTCGACCAACCCGCCGCGCGCCGCGGCGAAGGCGCCGAGCGGCACGCCGACGCCCATGCCGATGCCGACCGCGACCAGCGCCACGGCAATCGAGTTGCGGGCGCCGACCATGATCATCGACAGGATGTCGCGGCCGAAATGATCGGTGCCGAACCAGTGCGCCGCAGAGGGCGCCAGCGTCTTGTCCGAGATCACCAGTTTGGTCACGTCGTAGGGCGTCCAGACGTAGGAGATGACCGCTATTGCAGCCACCAGCACCGTGATGGCGAAGCCGATGAGGAAGGAGCGGTTGCGGAAGGCCTTGGCCAGAATGCTGCCCAACGTCTCCTGCGGGATGTCGATGTGCAGCGTCATTGCCGGCCTCGAAGGCGCGGATCGACGATGGCGTAGGAGACGTCGACGACGAGGTTGACCGCAATGACGGCGACGACCAGCAGCATGACGATGCTTTCCACCACGATCAGGTCGCGCTGAGTGATCGCCTGGAACACCAGCCGTCCGAGGCCGGGGAGATAAAAGACGTTCTCGATGATGATGGTGCCGGCGAGCAGGAAGGCGAATTGCAGGCCCAGAATGGTCAGAACCGGGATCATCGCGTTGCGCAGCGCGTGCTGCCATAGCACGGCGCGGTAAGGCAGGCCCTTGGCGCGGGCGGTGCGGATATAGTCCTCGTTCAGCACCTCGATCAGCGCCGAGCGGGCAACGCGCGCCAGGATCGCCGCCTGCGGCAGAGCGAGGGCGATGGCCGGCAGCAGCAGCGATTTCAGCGCCGGCCAGGCGCCGGCGCTCCAGCCGGGAAAGCCGCCGGCCGGCACCAGCCGCAGCCAGACGGCAAAGAGGTAGATCAGCATCAGCGCGAACCAGAAGTTCGGGATGGCAACGCCGAGCTGGGCGGCGCCCATGGCGATCGTATCGCCGGCCCGCCCGCGCCGGCTGGCGGAATAGAGCCCGACCGGGATGGCAATGATGGTGGACAGCGCCAGCGCGATCAGCGCCAGCGGCAGGGAAACCGCCATGCGCTCGCGGACAAGGTCGATGACCGGCACTGAATAAGTGTAGGAGCGGCCGAAATCGAGGCTGAGCAGACCGCCGACCCAGTGGAGGTAGCGCAGGAGAAGCGGCGCGTTGAGGCCCATCTGGTTGCGCAGGAGTTCGACCTGCTCGGCGCTGGCGTTGAGGCCAAGCATCAGCCGCGCCGGATCGCCGGGCAGGATTTCTAGCACGGCGAAGACGACCATCGAGGCCAGGATCAAGGTTGCGATGGCGATGGCGAGGCGTTTGAGGAGGTAGGCGGTCATGGTGGAGGGGCGCCCGGTGCGGCTGCGCCTTGAAAGTCGAGTTCCCCCCCACCCCCCTCTGTCCTGCCGGACCCGGCCCTTCGCTGTCGCTTCGGGCGTTCGTTGTTCGGAAAGCCAAGCAGTTGGCTTTCCGTCCGCTGCGCGGACCACTCCTCACCCCCCGCAAGGGGGGAGATCAGCAGGTTCTGTGTCGTCGACCAGCGTTCAACGTTCGCGATAGGCGAAAGCGGAGATGATAGCCCGATCTCCCCCCTTGCGGGGGAGATGCCCGGCAGGGCAGAGGGGGGTGTGACGGAGCGCAAACGCCGCCCTTTGGCCCGCCGCCTCAATCCGTCCACTTCACCTTGGTCAGATCATTCGCCTGGATCGGCGCATTCTCCCACAGGCCCTGCAGCTTGGCGTCCCAGACGCCGACCTTCGGCAGTTCATAGAGGAAGCCGACCACGGCGTCGTCGGCCAGGATCTTCTGTGCTTCGCCGAGCAGCGTGTTGCGCTTGGCGTCGTCGGAGGTGAGGTTCAGCTCGGCGATGATCTTGTCGAAGGCGGGGTTGTCGTAGTTGAAGTAGTAGTCCTTGCGCGAGTAGATATCGATGTCGTTGGGCTCGGTGTGGGAGACGATGGTCAGGTCGTAATCCTTCTTGGTGAACACCTGGTCCAGCCACTGCGCCCATTCGACCGGAATGATTTCCAGGTCGATGCCGACATCGCGCAGCTGCGAAGCGATGATCTCGCCGCCAAGCCGCGCATAGGAAGGCGGCGGCAGTTTCAGCATCGCCTTGAAGCCGTTCTCCAGGCCGGCTTGCTTCAGCAGCTCCTTGGCCTTGTCGACATTGTGCGGGTACAGGCCGGTGAGGTCGACATAGGCTTTGCTGGCGGGCGACATGTGCGAGCCGATCGGCACGCCGAGGCCGGCCGAGGCGCCGTCGATGATCGCCTTGCGGTCGAGCGCGAAGGCAATTGCCTGCCGCACCTCGAGCTTGTCGAAAGGCGGCTTCTTGTTGTTGATCGCCAGAATGGTCTCGCCCTCAGTCGAGCCGATCACCACCTTGAAGCGCGGATCGTCCTTGACCTGCGCGACGCTGTCGGGATCGAAGAAAGGGAAAGCCTGGATGTCGCCGGAGAGCAGCGCCGGCACGGCGGCAGCGGCGTCGGGAACGATGCGGAACTCGGCCTTGTCGAGGAACACCGGGGCGCCCCAGTAAGTGTCCGATTTCACCAGCGTGATCGACGAGCCCTTGGCCCAGCTCTGGAATTTGAACGGGCCGGTGCCGATGGGCTTTTCCTTGTTGGTGTCGGCGCTCTCGGGCGCCACAATCACCGCGTCGCCCCAGCCCAGATTGTAGAGGAACGACCCCTGCGGGTTCTTCAGCGTCACCTTGACCGTCGTCGGATCGACGACTTCGACCGTATCGATGGAGGCGAACAGGGCTTTTTGCGCGTTGACCGAATTGTCGGCGCGGGCGCGGTCGAGCGAGAACTTCACGTCGCCGGCGTCGAAATCGCTGCCGTCATGGAATTTGACGCCGGTGTGCAGCTTGAAGGTGTAGACCTTGCCATCGTCGGAAATGGCCCAGCTCTCGGCAAGGTCGGGCAGCACTTCGCCATTCGGACCGATGCGGGTCAGGCCCTCGAAGACGTTGGCGTAGAGCACTTCGTCGATCGCCGCGGCAGCACCGGCGGTCGGATCGAGATGTGGCGGCTCGAGCGTAATGCCGATCACCAGGTCGGTGCGTGCGGCAAATGCCTGACTGCCGGCCAGTGCCAGCACCGTGGCGGCAAGAATGGTTTTCCACAATTTCATCGTGCAACTCCCAAATGCTCGAACCCTGGTACGATAGAAGCGTGATTTCGAGGTGGAGTAAATTGCGTTTCGTGCTCTGCAGCGGCGCGGGGAGGAATGTTTTTTCAGCGAAGTCGATGGTTCAGTCCGCGGCCGTGCCCCTAAGCAGCACATTCAGCCCGATCGCCATCACCCTGGCCGACTCCACCATATCAGAGATACCGACCCATTCGTCGGGCCGGTGGGCGAGGTCCAAAATGCCCGGGCCATAGGCGATGCAATCATAGATGTGGCCGATGCGGGCGATGTGCTTCTGGTCGTAAGTGCCTGGTGAAATGACATAATCCGGCTCACGGTCGAAGATCGCCATGATGCCTTGCGCCACCGCCTTGACCACCGGCGCGTCGCGCTCGGTCATCAGCGGCAGCACCTCCATCAGGTCGCGAATCTCGTAGTCGAACTTTTTGCGCTCGCGCTTCAGCCGGTCGAGGATATCGGTCACCTCGCTCTTGACCGTGGCAAGGTCCTCCTCGAGCAGGAAGCGGCGGTCGATGGTCAGCCGGCAGGCGTCGGGCACGTTGGGTGAGGGCAGGCCGGGGCGGAAATCCTCGGTCTGGCCGCCATGGATCGAGTTGATGTTCATGGTCGAGCGCTTTGCGCCTTCGGGCACGACAGGCATGCGCGTCACCTTGCGGTCGAGCGCCGGAAACAGTTCATCCTCGAAGGCCTGCAGCACGGCGCCCATGTGGCGCACGGCATTGTCGCCGAGGAACGGCATCGAGCCATGCGCGATCTCGCCCTTGGTCTCGATCTCCGCCCACCAGACGCCGCGATGGCCAAGACAGATGCGGTCCTTGTTCAGCGGCTCGGGGATGATGACGTGGTCGACCTTGGGTTTCGAGAAATAGCCAAGCTTCGCCAGATGGGCGACGCCGCCGAAGCCGCCGGACTCTTCATCGACGGTGCCGGAGATTTCGATGGCGCCAGGAAAGTCGGGGAATACCTCCATGAAGGCTTCCGCCGCGATGATCGAGGCAGCCATGCCCCCTTTCATGTCGCAGGCGCCGCGCCCGTAGACCTTGCCGTCCTTCACCACGCCGGCAAAGGGATCGACGCTCCAGCCCTCGCCGGCTTCGACCACATCGATGTGCGAGTTGAAATGGACGCAGGCTCCAGGCGAGCGGCCGTCGAAGCGGGCGACGACATTGACGCGGGGATAGCGGTCGGTGTCGCCGGGCGTGCCTTCGGCGCGGATGAATTCGGTTTCGAAGCCAAGCCTGCCTAGGCGCGCACCGATATATTCGGCGCAGGGGCGATAGGCTTCGCCAGGCGGGTTGATGGTCGGGAAGCGGATCAGGCCGGCGGTCAGTGCGACCAGGTCATCAACACGGGCGTCTATCGCTTTGAAGAGTCGTTCGTTCATTCCCGGATTTGAGCAGGCAAGGGGGTGGTTTTGCAAGCATCGCGCCACTGGCGCCGAAACTTCGTGTCGCAGCGGCAACTATGGCGGGAAAATCGTTCAAATTCGCTGCTTTAGATTGGCGAATTTATCAAGGAGTGTGTGTTAGATCACTCACCTGTCGTTAAAAAGATGAAAAACCGCGTGATGACAGGGCAGGCAAGGGGCATCAAAGGGGTTTGATCTCATGACTAAAATCGTTCTCATGGCAGCTGCTTTTGCTGCGATGCTGTTCGGCACGTCCATCGAAAGCAGGGCTGCCTCGCTGGTGGCCAGCATCGACGTCTCGTCGCAGACCATGACCGTCAGCCAATACGGCCAGGTGCTTTATCGCTGGAGCGTGTCGACCGCGCGCAGCGGCTATTTCACGCCGCGTGGCACCTATCGGCCGCAACGCACGGCGCGGATGTGGTATTCGAAGAAATACCACATGTCGCCAATGCCTTACTCGGTGTTCTTCCATGGCGGCTACGCCATCCACGGCACCGGCGCGGTCAGGCAGCTAGGGCGTCCGGCATCGCATGGCTGCGTGCGGCTGCACACCGCCAATGCCGCGATGTTCTATGCGATGGTGCGCGAAGTCGGCTTCGGCAATACGCGGATCGTTGTGACGAACTGAGGCTTTCGACCACTTAAGATTGACGCTGCCCCTGGCCGGTGGCGTTGGCCTGTCCGCGCCGGCGGCGACGCCGGCCTGAGATTTCCCACCTTTTGTGGAACCACATCCACTGTCCCGGATCTTCGCGCACCCAGCGCTCGACCACGTCGGCGAGCAGTTGGGTGGTGGCCGCGACATCGACGCTGCCGCTTTCATTGCGCGGCAAGGTCAGCTTGTCCTCGATCTCGAGGCGGAAGCGGTTGCCTGGCAGCCGCACACATCGCGCCGGATAGACGTCGCAATCATAGTGACGAGCGAGCATGCCCAGAACCGGATTGCTCTGGCATGGGCGACCGAAGAAGATCGTCTCCAGCCCACTGGAGAATTTCTGGTCGACCAGCACGCCGATATTGCCGCCCTTCTCCAGAATCGACGCCAGCGCGAAGGAGGCGCCGGTCGAAGACGGCAGCAAGGCGCCCATGCTCGAACGCCGCGTCGAATGGATATAATCGGCGAGGTAAGGATTGTTGGGCGGACGAAACAGCGCCGTGATCTTCATGCCGAACGTCGCGGCTGCCACGGGCAGCAGCTCGAAATTGCCGAGATGGCCGGTGAACAGGATATGCGGTTTGTCCTCGCCAGCTATCTGATGGAAATGATCGGCGCCACCGACTTCGACGCGGCCGGGCTTCGCTGCCTTCGGATCATAATCGAAGAGCGCGTCAAGAAAGATGTATTCGGCGGCGAGCCGGGCCATGTTGCCCCACATGTCGGAGGCGATGGCCTCGATCTCGACATCGCTCTTTTCGGGATAGGCAAGGCGCAGATTGTCGATGGCGACACGGTGGCGCCCGACCCGCGGACCGATGCGCCGGGCCGCGCGGTCGGCGAAATTGAGCGCCCTGTCCGCGGGCAGGAGGCGCAGCAGCGAGATGATCGTCATCGCCACGCGCGCCACCAGCCAGTGCTCCATCTGGCGCAGTCTTCGGCCATAGCGGAACATGAAGTCCCGGCGGGCTTTCTTGAACACCGAGCCGGCCATTGTCCTAGGAAACGCGCAGGATGATCTTGCCGAACACGTCGCGGCCTTCCATGCGCTTCAACGCGGCGTCGATGCCGTCGAAGCCGACCTCGGTGTCGATGACAGGTGCGACCTGTCCCGCCGCCATCTTCTGCATGGCGTTGGCCATGTTCTCCATGCGGCAGCCGAAGGACCCAAGCAGCTTCAGCTGTTGCTGGAACAGCTGCATCAGATTGATCTGCGTCGACACGCCCGAGGTCGAGCCGCAGGTGACCAGGCGGCCGCCGCGCTTGAGGCACAGCATCGAGGCGGCAAAGGTGTCGGCGCCGACATGTTCGAAGACGACGTCGACGCCCTTCTTCCTGGTGAGCTTGCGCACGACGCCTTCGAAACGGTCGTCGCGGTAGTTGATGACGTGATCGGCGCCGAGGGCCTTGGCCTTGTGGATCTTGTCGTTGGAGCCGACCGTGGTGATGATGGTGCAACCCATGCGCCTGGCCAGCTGGATCGCCGCCGAGCCGATGCCGGAGCCGCCGGCATGGATGAGGATGGTTTCGCCGGGCTGCAGCTTGGCATTGTCGAACAGCATGTGCTCGACGGTGCCGAAGGTGACAGGGGCGACGGCAGCGCCGACATCGGTCACGCCGGGAGGGGCAGGGACCAGCAGGCGCGCCGGCAGGTTGATCTTCTCCTGCGCAAAGCCGTCGAGATGGAAGCCGTGGACGCCCGAGACATGTTCGCAGAGATTGTCACGGCCTTCGCGGCAGGCGCGGCAAAGGCCGCAGGTGCGAGCGCCGTAGATCGATACCAATTGTCCGGGCAGCAGGCTGGACACGCCGGGGCCGACAGCCTCGACCTCGCCGGAGGCTTCGGCGCCGACGACCAGCGGCAGCTTGCGCTTGGCGAAGGCCATGCCGCGCCAGCCCCAGACGTCGATATGGTTCAGCGCCACCGCCTTGATGCGCAGCGTGACTTCGCCCAATGTGGGGGGCGGCGGGGGCGGCAGGTCCACCGTTTCAAGACGGCGGTCCTCGATAAGTTGCAGTGCGCGCATGGAGCCTGTCAGTTCAGTCTGGCTGAAAAAGGTCGCTTAGACCGGTTCCCGCGCCATGACAAGGCAAGTGTTCTGGCCGCCGAAGCCGAACGAGTTCGAGAGCACGGTGCCGACTTCGGCATTGCGCTTCTTGTTGGGCACCACGTCGAGCACGATTGCCGGGTCGGGATTGTCGTAGTTGATGGTCGGCGGAATGACGCTTTCGCGCATGGTCATCAGCGAAAACGCCGCTTCGACAGCACCCGCCGCCGACAGCGTGTGGCCGATCATCGACTTGTTGGACGAGACCGGCATCGAGCCGATGCGATCGCCGAACACGGTCGACAGCGACAGATGCTCCATCTTGTCGTTTTCCGGCGTCGAGGTGCCGTGAGCGTTGACGTAGTCGATCTCGTCCTTGCTCAGGCCGGCATCCGCAAGGGCGGCGCGGACTGCTGCGATCGCCGGGGAACCGTCGGGCTTGGAACGGGTGCGATGGAAATCGTCGGCCTTTTCACCGCAGCCGCGCAGGATGCCGAGAACGCTGGCGCCCCGGGCAAGGGCTGCCTCAAGCGATTCCAGCACCAGAGCGCCGGAGCCTTCCGCCAGCACAAAGCCGTCGCGGTCCTTGGAGAAGGGTTTTGACGCCTTTTCAGGGATGTCATTGTGGGTCGACAGCGCCGAGAGCAACGAAAAGCGGATCAGCGCCTCGGCGGTTGCCGAACCGTCGGCGCCGATCGACAGCGCCCGGTCGCATTCGCCGCGGCGGATCGCTTCGACGCCGAGCTGGATGGCGGTGGCGCCCGAAGCGCAGGCCGTCGACAGCGTGATCGGCAGGCCGCGCGTGCCAAAGCGGTCGGCCAGCCGGTCGGCGATCGCGCCGAACTGCGTGCTTGCGAACGTATCTGTTTCCTTCAGCCCGCGCGCCACCCTGAGCAGCCTTTCGGCGCCGGCGCCTTTGCCGTCGGAATTGTAGAGCGCGAAGCGGTCGTGCCAGTCGAGTTCGACCGGCGGCGAGGCGAGGAACAGAGGCCCGCCAAAATCAGAGGAATCGAGGCCGGATTCGGCCACCGCCTCCTTCGCTGCGGTTTCGGCCAGCTCGTAGGTCAGCAGGCTGGCGCCTTTCGAGCTTGAGTCGAGGAAGTCGACCATGCCGGAGATGCGGGTGTTGAGGTGGTCGACGGGAAAGCGGGTGATCGGGTGGATGCCCGATTTGCCGGAGGTCAGTGCCGCCCAGTTATCGGCCTTGCCGATGCCGAGCGACGTTACCACGCCGATGCCGGTGACGGCGACGATCGGCCTGCCCATGTAATCTCTGAGATTGGCCATCCGGAACCTCTTAACTTTGCAGCATGATCGCGCAGCGCTGCTTCAAGCAGCGTTGACCAGCGCCATGCCCTCGAATTGGTGATAGCCGATCGCCGTTGCGAGCACGGTTTCGGGAATGCCTTCGAACGGCTTCTCGGCCGCGGCGTCGAAAACGGGGTAGGCGGCCTTGCGGTCGACGGCCAGGGCGGCGAGGGCGACCGCGAATGGAAACTGCGCTTCCTTCATATGCCCGGTCAGCGTCGCGAAGCCGCGCGCCGATATCGCCGGATTGGCATCCAGCGCTGCCTTTTCGGCTGACGTTGCGGTATGCGCCCCGGATGCGCCCGACAGGGCCAGCAACTTGCCGTTCGGGAGAGCCGCCTGTTTGAGCAATGCCGCGATCTCGGCGTCAAGCTCGCCGCGCGAGCGCCGGGCGCGGCCTGAGATGACCGGTCCGAGCTCGGCATAGATTTTCCGCCCACGGCTTTGCGCGTGTTCGCGCTGCTCCAGCACCAGGAAGGCGCCACCGGAGCCGGAGACCAGGCCGCCGCCCTCGGCGCCCTGTCTCTGCCAGACCGGCTTCCATGGGCCGCGATGCAGATAACCGGCCAGCTCATAGCCGAGCAGCATGTCGGAATGTTCGGTCTGGAAGGCGCCGCCGACCAGTATGTGCGTCGACTGTCCGGAGCGGATGCGCGCGGCGGCGGTCTCGACGGCGGCGACGCCAGCACCTTCCTCGCCCATGAAGGTCCTCGACGATCCCGTCACCTTGTGGACGATGGAGATGTTGCCGGCGAGCAGATTGGAGAGCTGGGCCAGGAAAAGCGTCGGCCGCAATTCGGTGGTCAGCTTCTCGTTGAGCAGCACGTCGCGGTCGTTGCGGCTCTCGGACGCGGCGAGGATGGCGGCATCGACCGCCTCGTCTCGCTCGCCGCCGCCGGCAGCGACAACCATGTCCATGGTCGTGCAGAGATCGTCATTGCCCTTGATGCCGGCGTCGTCCAGCGCCATGCCGGCGGCATAGGTGCCGAGCCTCTGCCATGTTTCCATCTGCCGCTGGTCGCCGCGCTTGGCGATCTGCAGGTTCCAGTCGATCTCCGGCAGTGGATGCACGGTGTAGGGCGCAAAGCGCGCGGCTTCGAGCACCGGCTGCAGGCCGGGCTGCGCCAGCTTCTGCCAGTGGGTATCCGGACCCTCTCCCAGCGAGGAGACAAGGCCGATACCGGTGATGACGACGTCGCGAGGGCTGCTCATGAGCGGCTTTGTGGGTCAGGCGGCGCAGCCCGTCAAGGCCGCGCGCCAGCCGATATCAGGCGGTCTTGGCGGCGACCAGCGCGTCGATCTTGGCGCACAGGTTCTTCATGACGAAGTAATCGTCGGTCGAAGCCTTGCCGTCATTGACTTCCTGGGTCCACTTTTCCAGCGGCACCTTGATGCCGAATTCCTTGTCGATGGCAAAGACGATATCGAGGAAATCGAGACTGTCGATGCCGAGATCGTCGATCGTGTGGCTCTCGGGAGTGATGGTGTCGATATCGATCTCGCTGGTGTCGGCAATGATCTTGGCGACTTTGTCGAACGTGGTGGACAAGGGCTCTTCCTTCGGTTGCGGGCGGAATCTGTCCGCATCTGGTTTGGGCGCTGTCTAATCGGTTTTTCCCGGCAGGAAAAGGCCTGATGCGCGGGGCGCAGATGGTATGGCCTTCCCATAAAGACAAGAAGGGCTGCCCGACAAGCCGGCGGCCCTTCCAGTTGACGTCACGTCAGATCAGTTTTTAGGGAGCTTGACCACTGGCTTTCTCAGAACGTGACGCGGCCGAGCACGCGCAAGCCATCGCCCTGCGGCTCGACCACCACCGCTTCGCCCTCGCGCGGCGAGACGCCGGTCAGCGCGACGATGTTTTCGAGATGCGTGACCATGACCAGATTGTCGGAACCGGTGTAGGCGCGGATTTCCTTCATCACCGCGTCGAGCTGCGCGGCCTTCTCGGTCGGATCGCTCTTCAGGAGGTCGAGCGGCGCAAAAAGCTCCGGCTCCGCTTCGAAGGCGATGCGGGCAGTGTCGAGGCAGCGGCAATATCGGCTGGACAGCACCCGCTCGATGGGGGCGGCGCGGGCGCCGAACAGCGCGCCGATCTTGCTCGCCTGCTGCTTGCCGCGCGCCGATAGATTGACCTGGGTGGCACAGTTGTCGATGACGAAATTGGCGGGGTCGGTGGTGCCGGTGACCAGTGCGTGGCGAAGCAGCACGACATGCCCGCCGTCACGCAGCAGCGCCCAGCCGGCGTCGGTCGCGTGGGCGACGGCGGGAACAGCAAGCAGGAACAGCGACAGCACAAATCGAATCATCGAAACCTTTCCGGGAGCCGGATGCCGGCTCCGGTCATTCTGATATAGGGATCGGAAAGCCGGCACAAAGACAAGCGAAAGGCGAACCCTCGGTTCGCTTCACATTTTCGCCATTTGCTTCTTCGCCAGCTCGATCTTCTGATCGGTGAGCGGGATAGGGATCGTGTAGCCGGCTTCGGTGAAGCCCTGCTTGGCGTTCTCGAAGAATTCGATCGCCTTGAGATATTCCGGCTTGCCCGCGCCATAGCTGGCGCGGTTCCAGTGGACGTCGCCGATATTGTTCTGCTCGAAGGCCCACTGCAGCGGCTGACTTTCGCGCGTAAACACCTTCAGCGCCGCCGTGAACGCCGCTTCGGCGTCGTTGAGATATTTGTCGGTCCGCTGGAGATTGCCGAGATTGAGCAGGCTCATACCGAGGCCATTTTGAGCGTTGGCCCAGTCGACCGGCGCGGCCTCGATGGTGAGTATTTCGAGCGCTGCCCGCCGCGCCGCAATCGAATCCTGCAGCATCTTGGCATCGCCATTGCTCATGCTCAACCAGTGCAGCGTCGAGCCCAGGCCGGCCTGGGCCATTGCCCATTGCCGCGGGTTGGTCTCGCGCTTGTACTCGCGCAACGCATTGCCGTAGGCGTCGACCGCCTCGCTGTAATGCTCGGGCTTGTCGGTGACGCCGCCGAGAAGCTGCAGCGTGTTGCCGAGATTGTAGTAGCTCATCGCCCAGTCCTGCGGGAACTTCCGCCTGACATAGACCTGCCGTGCCGCCTGGAAGGCTGCCGCCGACTGTTCCAGCTTGGCCGCATCACGCGTGCGCTGGCCCAGCGTCTGATAGATCGAGCCGAGATTGTTCTGGGCTGACGCCCAGTCCATCGGGAAGCGCTTGCGGGTAAACACCGTCAGAGCGTCGTCATAGGCAGCAGCAGCTTCTTCGAGCGTAGCCGTGCCCATATCGAAGCGGGCGATACCGCTCAGCGCATTGCCCAGGTTGAGGCGGCTGGTCGCCCAGGACACCGGGAAAGTTTCGCGGGTTCGCACTTCCAGCGCGGCGCGGAAAGCGTCGGCCGCCTCATTGATCTTGGCCTTGTCGTTGAGCTGGATGCCAAGCGTGACCAGCGTGTTGCCGAGATTGTTCTCGATCATCGCCCATTCTACCGGCGTTTTTTCGCGCGTGTACTCCTCGAGCGCGAGCCGGTAGGCGGCTTCGGCCTGCTTCAGATGCTCGCCGGTGGGTTCGCGTTCGGAGAGCGCATAGAGGGCGAGGCCAAGATTGTTCTGCGAAGAGGCCCAGTCCAAAGGCAGCTTGTCGCGCGGGCGCTTCTCCAGCGTGGCGCGCATTGCCGCCACCGCATCGTTCAGGCGCTTGGGGTCGCTTTCGCGTTCGCCGATCTTAAGCAGCACATTGGCCAGGTTGTTCTGCGCAGCGGCCCAGTTGCGATCATCTTTCTCGCGCTCGAAAACGGCAAGCGAACCGCGGAAGATCTGCGCTGCCTCTTCCAGATGCGCGGTCTCGGTTTCGCGTTCGCCGATGGTTTGCAGCACGACCGCCATGTTGTTGCGAGTGATTGCCCAATCGCGGCTCTGTTCGCCATTGGGAATGAAGTTCAAGATGACATGATAGGCCTCGATGGACTGTTGTAGTGCATCGAGGTCGCCGGTGGCGTAGCCATGAGCGTTCAACGCCTCGGCCTCCTGGTTCTTGTAGTTCCAGCGCAGCTTTTCGTCCCACTTCTCGACCAGCGAATACGCCTTGGCATAGTCGTTGGCGGCGGATTTGTAGTCGAAGACCAGCGCGGCGGCGTCGGCGCGTTTGGCATAGATGGCGGCGTCGGCGATGCGCTTTTGCCGGAGCAGGTCCTCGGCCTCGTCGACCGCACCGCTGTTTTCCTCGATCCGGCCGACCGCGTCGTCGAGGAATTTGCGCGCCGTCACCATGGCGCCCTGGCCTATGGCCTTGTCGGCGGATGCGACCAGGCGACTGATCTCGGGATCGTCGGTGCGCAGCGCGGCGCGCTCGGCCATCATCTTCTTCAGACGCTCGGCCTGGCTGTCCAGCACCTTCTGCAGGTCGTTGGGATCCTCAGGGATCTTTTCCGTGCCGAGCGCCTTGAGCACGCCGTAGAGCGCGTCAAGGGGCACGCCGTCCTGGAGAGAAGCCAACTCCACCTGAGCCCGCTTGGGATCGGGCAGGTCGGAAATGGTCAGCAGCAATTGCCGCCTCTCGCCGGTGATCAGCCCGTCGTCGCCGGTCGGTTCGGGCGGCGCGACGCCGAAATAGAGCAGGCGACGCAGGCTCTCGCTGACCCAGGGGCGCTGCTTTGCCTTGGTGTCGAGATAGACCTCCTCGGTTACCATGCGCATGACCGAGCCGAACTCGGTGCCTTTCATCGCGGTGAGGTGGCGCAGCAGGGCGGCGGCGTAGGGACTGTTTTCGCCGGCGACGCCATCGAGCGCCGGTCGGCCCGGCTCGGCGGCGAAGCCGACCACGGTTCCCAGGCTGGCATCATCCACTGAGGCATCGGCGAGGGCCTTGGCGCCGCGCACCGGTTCCAGCCCGCCGGCGCCGACGGGCTCGGCGGAAGCCGTCGGCCCGCGTCGCACGACCGCGTCCGGCGGAAACGGGTTGGTGCGGCAGGCGTCAAGCAGCACGATCGTCACCGGCATGGTCTTTTTCAGCTCGTCCATGACGGCTGAAATCGGCACCAGCGCCTCACCAGCATTTTTCAACGACGAGACGTCGGCGTCGACCGGCACCAGATAGTTCTCGCCGCCGGCCTCGATGCCGTGGCCGGAATAATAGATGAAGGCTACGTCGGCGCCTTCGGCGTCCTCGACAAACCGATCGAGATCGCGCTTCAGCTTGGCGGCATCGCGATCGGTGACGTTGCGGGCGTCGAAGCCGAGGTCGGTCAGCATCTTGGCCATGTCGCGGGCGTCGTTGGCCGGGTTGGCAAGGGCTGCGATGTGTTCGTATTTCGACTGGCCGATGATCAGCGCCACGCCCTTGAGACTTTTGGTCTCGGCGGCCTGGGCCTCAGATACGCCAAGGCAAAGCAGTATAACGACGAAACCCGCCAGCCACCCCTGTCTGACCAGCCACCCCTGTCTGACCAGCCACTCCCGTCTGAAATGACGCTGTTTCGGCGTCGCGACCATTCTTTGTGTCCGCCCTAATGATCCCAAGCCTGTATAGCGCTGTCACCCGACCATGATCAAATTCAGGCGCCGGCCGGATCGAGGATCGATTTCTGAAGATCAGGGCGATTGCACTGCAATCCGGGCTCGCCTATCCCTGAAAAATGTCGCCGCTCACGGAAACCGTTCTTTTCGTCTTCAGCCTTGTCGCGCTCGGCTATCTCGCCGGGCTCACCGGCTATCTAAAGCCGGCGAGCGGCGAGGGTATCGCCGAGTTCGCCATCAACGTGGCGATGCCGCTGCTGCTGTTTCGGACGATGGTGAATTCGGATTTCCACGGCGTGGCGCCCTGGTCGCTGTGGGGTGCTTATTTCGCGGCGGTTGCAATGACATGGGCCGCCGGCCATCTGGTGACGACACGGATCTTCGGGCGGGACGCGCGCACCGGCA
Organism: Mesorhizobium sp. C372A; assembly: GCF_030323245.1. Lineage (NCBI taxonomy): Bacteria > Pseudomonadati > Pseudomonadota > Alphaproteobacteria > Hyphomicrobiales > Phyllobacteriaceae > Mesorhizobium > Mesorhizobium sp. C372A. The sequence continues at coordinate 3,965,087 of NZ_CP100475.1, forward strand.
TCGTCGGTGGAGTGTCGTCATCCTTCTCGAATGTGGTGTTGCTGGGCATTCCCTTCGTTCTCGGCGTATTCGGGTCCAGCGGATTCGAAGTGCTGTCGCTGCTCGTTTCCGTGCATCTGCCGACCATGATGATGGCTTCGATCATCATGTTCGAGATATTTGGCCGCGGCGGCAGCGAGCCCGTACACCCGCTGCGCATCATCCAGAGCTTTCTGAGAAGACTGTTCACCAATCCGTTGATCATCGGCATCCTGGCCGGGCTGGCATGGCGCCTCACCGGCGCGCCGCTGCCGAACCTTGCCATGCGACTGGCCGATGCGCTGGCTAACACCGCCGGGCCGGTGGCGCTGTTCGCCATGGGGCTCAGCCTGCGCCGTTTCGGCATTTCCGGTAACATCCGACCGGCGCTGGCGCTGTCGACGCTGAAACTGTTCCTGATGCCGGCGCTGGTGCTCGGCCTGGTCTGGCTGTTTGGCCTGCCGCCCTTGACGGCCAAAGTGGCGGTCGTGGTGGCGGCGCTGCCGTCCGGCATCAATTCCTATCTCATCGCCGTGCAGTTCAACACCGGCCAGGCGCTGGCGTCGAACCAGATGACCATCGCCACGGCAAGCGCGGTTGTTACAACCGCCTTTTGGCTGACGGTGGTGGTGCATGTCTTTGGGTAGGCTTGGTCTTCTGTAAGGCTGGTCTTTGGCAAGGCTGGTCTTTGACAAGGCTGCGGCCCAAACTAATTTACATGTGAATTTTCTCTGGCGTTGGGCTGGCCCAAAGCCTATATGCCATCTTGCAATTGCTTGCCGGGCTTGCCCTAGGTAAAGAGCAGTGGCTTCAGCGTGTCGGCTCCGCCGCCATTGTGCACGCTCGTTCAAGAGATCCAGGAAACCGGCCCGTCAGTGCGCCGAACGGAGGCTAGACCATGCTGCAGAAAACCAGCCATTTCATGCGCCAGGCCAATCTCATCAACGGCGAATGGGTGCAGGCCGACAGCGGCCAGACGGTCGACGTCAACAACCCGGCCACCGGTCTCAAGATCGGCACCGTGCCGAAGTCGGGCAAGGCGGAAACCCGCCGCGCCATCGAAGCCGCAAGCGAAGCCTTCAAGACCTGGCGCAAGACGACCGCGCTCGAGCGCTCGAAGCTGTTGCGCAAGCTGCATGACGCGATGATGGACAATCAGGATGTGCTGGCCGAACTGCTCACCATCGAGCAGGGCAAGTCGCTCGCCGAATCCAAGGGCGAGATCGGTTCGGCCGCCGCCTATATCATGTGGTTTGCCGAGGAAGGCCGCCGCACCTATGGCGATGTCGTGCCATCGCCATGGGGCGATCGCCGCATCCTGGTGACCAAGGAGCCGGTCGGCGTCATTGCCGCCATCACGCCGTGGAATTTCCCCTCCTCGATGCTTGCCCGCAAGCTCGGCCCCGCGCTTGCCGCCGGCTGCACCGCCGTGGTCAAGCCCGCCTCGCAGACGCCGTATTCCGGCCTTGCATGGGGCGCGCTCGCCGAGGAAGTCGGCTTCCCAAAGGGCGTCATCAACATCCTCACGGGTGCTGCCGGCGAAATCGGCGACGAGATCTGCGCCAATCCGCTGGTGTCGAAGATCACCTTCACCGGCTCGACCGAGATCGGCAAGCTGCTGATCCAGAAGTCGTCCGTCACCGTCAAGAAGGTCTCGATGGAACTCGGCGGCAATGCGCCGTTCGTGGTCTTCGACGATGCCGACCTCGATCGCGCCGTCGCCGGCGCCATCACCGCCAAATACCGCAATTCAGGCCAGACCTGCGTGTGCACCAACCGCTTCCTGGTGCAGGCCGGCATCTACGACAAGTTTGTCGAGAAGCTGGCCGCTGCCAGCAATGCGCTGAAGGTTGGCTCGGGCCTGGAAGAGGGCGTGCAGCAGGGACCGCTGATCGACGTGAAGGCGGTCGAGAAGGTCGAGGAATTCATCGCCGACGCCACGTCGAAGGGCGGCAAGGTCGTTGCCGGCGGCAAGCGCCACGCGCTTGGCGGCTCATTCTTCCAGCCGACCGTCATCGCCGATGCGAAGCCTGACATGCGCTTCATGAAGGAAGAGATTTTTGGCCCGATCGCCCCGGTGTTCAAGTTCGAGACCGAGGAGGAAGCCATTGCGCTTGCCAACGACACCGAGTTCGGCCTTGCCGCCTATTTCTACACCGGCGACCTCGGCCGCGCCTTCCGGGTCATGGAAGGCCTGAAATACGGCATGGTCGGCGTCAATGAAGGCCTGATCACCACGCCGGAAGCGCCGTTCGGCGGCGTCAAGGAATCGGGCCTCGGCAAGGAAGGCGGACATCAGGGCATCGAGGACTATCTCGACACCAAATATGTCTGCATCGGGGGTCTCGGCCTCTAAATCATTGACGGGCAGGGCAGGCCGCGGGCCGGCCCTTGCCAGACGACATTCAGCCGGCCTGGAGCGGTTCAGCGTTTCACGGAAACGCCGAACCGCTCCAGTTCTTTGTTTTTTGCAATTCCGGACGGAAAACCGTTTCACACTTTTCCTGGAATTGCTCTAAGTCGATAGATCGACGAATTAGCATTTGGACATAGCGATGAAGGACGGCGAAGTCTTCGGCACGACGCAGGCGGGCGAACCCGTTCGCCGTTTCACCATCCGGGGCGGCGGCATCAGCGCCAACATCATCGGGCTCGGCGCAATCATCCAGGATCTGCGCCTCGCCGGCCACGATGCGCCGCTGGTGCTGGGCTACGACCGCTTCGAGCCTTACGAGACCGACCGGGCCTTCTTCGGCGCGGTCGTCGGCCGTTACGCCAACCGCATCCGCGACGGCCGCTTCACCATTGCCGGCCAGCGCTACCAGACCGAGCGCAATTTCCTCGGCAAGCACACGCTGCATGGCGGTTCGGAGGGCTTCTTCCAGCGGCCGTGGACGGTTTCGCTGCATGGCCGGGATTTCGTCACCCTGACCCTGCACGATCCCGAGGGCACGATGGGCTTTCCCGGCGCGCTCGACGTCACCTGCACCTACCGGCTGAAGATTCCCGGCACGCTCTCGATGGAGCTGACCGCCACCTGCGAGGAGCCGACGCTGTGCAATCTGGCGCAGCATTCCTATTTCAATCTCGACGATGGCGGCACCGGTGACATTCTCGACCACCGGCTGATGCTGAATGCCGGCGCCTATACGCCGGTCGATGGCGAGATGATCCCGACCGGCGTCGTCAAACCTGTCGACGGCACGCCCTTCGACTTCCGCCAGGCGCGGCCGCTGCGCATGGAAACGGAAGGCGAGCAGCTTCCCTACGACGTCAATTTCTGCCTGGCGTCAGCCCGGGGCCCGCTTCACCAGGTGGCGTGGGCGCAAGGCGCCAATTCCGGCGTCGAGATGGAAGTCTGGACCACCGAGCCGGGCCTGCAGCTTTACACCGGCCAGTATGTCGCGCCGACCTCGGGCGGCCTGGACGGACGGCGCTACAAGGCGTTTTCCGGCTTTTGCCTGGAAGCGCAGACCTGGCCCGACGCGCCGAACCGGCCCTATTTCCCGCAGGCCACGCTGTGGCCGGGCCAGATCTATCATCAGGTGACGGAATATCGTTTCAGGCTTCCCTAAGGTCTTAGCCCTCGAAAGCGGTTCTTAGAACCTCGAACGGCGCCAGCGCGCCTCGCACCTGCACGACAGCGGCGGCGACGCGATGCGCGCGCTGCACGGCATCCGCCGGGGCATGGCCGGCAAGCCGGGCGGCGAGATAGCCGCCATTGAAGGAATCGCCGGCGCCGGTGGTGTCGACCGGGGTGGCGACATGCTGGGCCGGAACCGGCTGCAGGGCTCCGCCAGTGGCGATCAGCGCGGGTTCCTCGCCATTCTTGACGACGACTTCGCCGACCAGTTTTCCGAACCGCTCGGCGGTCGCTTGCGATGCCGTGTCGCCAAACAGCATCTGCTCGTCGGGAAAGGTCGGCAGCGCGATGTCGGTGACGGCAAGCGCGTCGAGGATCGCGGCTTGCGCCTCCTCGCGGCTCTGCCACAGGCGCGGCCGGTAGTTGGGGTCGAAGGCGACGAGCGAACCGGCAGCCCGCGCCTTGGACACTTCCGCCAGCAACGTCTTGCGCGCGGCGGCATCCAGAATTGCCAAAGTGATTCCGGAAAAATACACAAGAGCCTGGTTTTCAAGGCTTTTTGCCAAGGCGGCCGGGTCCGAGGCGAGCCGCCTGGCCGCCGCGTCGCTGCGCCAGTAGGTGAAGGCGCGTTCGGCGCCGGTCAAGGTGATGGCGTAGAGGCCGGGCCGCGCGCCTGGGATGACCGGGCTGGCGCCGATGTCGATGCCGTTTTCGGCGAAGAACGAAATCTGGCCCTGCGAGAAGGGATCGTCGCCGAAGGCCGAGACATAGGTCGCCGGCCGCTCGCCGCTCAGCGCATGCAGCGCCCACAGCGTGTTGAACGTGTCGCCGGCAAAGCCCATGCGCCAGTTCGGCCCGGCCTGGCCGGACAGCTCGAGCATGCATTCACCGATCGAAGCGACGCCGTCTGCTGCCATGTATCTGTCTCCGGATCAGTTCGCTGCTGTAGCTTTTTGCGGCCGGCAGCGCCATGCTTGGCGGCGGCGGTTTTTTGCGCCAGAAGCGTTTTCCCACAGAAGCGGCGGGACGCGAATTGCTTCCCGAGACGTTATGCCCAGAAGAGGAACCGGTTTGGCATCGATATGGCGTTATCTTCTTGCGGGCGTTGGTCTGGCCGGCTTGCTGGCTGGCATATTGGCGATCGTCTATCTGACCGCGCCGCAGTCGGCGCCGGGCCCGGATATTTCGCGCTCGAAGAAGACGGCGAACGGCTTGTTTGTCGCCAGCATTCAGCCGGAACGCGGCGTTATCCGGCAAGGCGAACTGCAATCCTGGTTGCTGACCCTGAAGACGGTCAACGGCGATTCCGTGGAAGGTGCGGCGATCTCGGTGTCCGGCGGCATGCCGCAGCACAATCACGGCTTGCCGACCAGTCCGCAGGCGACCGATTATCTTGGCGAGGGGCGCTACAGGATCGAGGGGCTGAAATTCACCATGAGCGGCGTGTGGCAGTTGCGCTTCGCCATTTCGGCGGCGGCCGGTTCCGACACGGTCGTCTTCAACGTGGTGCTGTGAGCGGATGAACGGCCTGTTGCGCCTTCTGGCATTGGCGGCGGTCGTGCTCGTTGCCGGCTGCGGCAAACCGGATTTTTCCGATGCCGAGAAGAAGACCATCGCTTCGCTGGCGCTGAACACCTTGCCGGCGCTCAAACCCGACACCACCAACCGCTTCGCCGACGTGCCGGCCGCCGCCGCCCTGGGCTCCACTCTGTTCTTCGATCAGGGGATGAGCCGTGACGGGAACGTATCCTGCTCGACCTGCCACAAGATCGACCGGCAATTCCAGGATGACCTGCCGCAATCCGTCGGCGTTGGCCGAACCAACAGGCGCTCGATGCCGCTGGCCGGCATTGCCCGCAATCCGTGGTTCTTCTGGGATGGACGGCGCGACAGCCTGTGGGCGCAGGCGCTGACGCCGCTGGAAAACCCGCTTGAGCAGGCGGGGAACCGCGCGGCCTTCGCGCATTACATCCAGAAGCGGTTCGGCGAGCGCTATGAGCGCATCTTCGGGCCACTGCCGGATCTTTCCGCCGTGCCGGCCAACGCCAGCCCGCTCGGCAATGAGGCCGAGCAGGCGGCGTGGAAGGCAATGACCGCGGCGCAAATGGACGACGTCAACCGCGTCTTTTCCAACATCGGCAAGGCGATCGCCGCCTTCGAACGGTCGATCGAACCGGCACAGACGCGCTTTGACCGCTTTGCCATCGATCTTGCGTCAGGCGCCAAGCCGAAAGCCGACGATGCCTTTTCGCAGGAGGAGATGCTCGGGCTGAAACTGTTCATCGGCAAGGCCAATTGCGTCACCTGCCATAACGGCCCGCGCTTCACCGACAACGCTTTCCACAACACCGGCGTGCGGCCGGTCAGGGATTTGCCATTGGATCGCGGCCGTTTCGATGCGGTGGCCCAGGTTCAGGCCGACCCATTCAACTGCTTCGGCGCCTTCCGCGATGGCGACGCCGGCGCCTGCGGAGAACTGCGCTTCATCGTCAAGGCAGCACCCGAACTGATGCGTGCCTACAAGACGCCGTCGCTGCGGGGCGCGGCGACACGGCCGCCCTATATGCATGCCGGACAGTTCTCCACGCTGGAGGAGGTGGTGGCGCACTACGCGAAGGCGGAGGCGGCCGTTGAAGGCACCTCCGAAGTGCACCCGTTGCAACTGTCGGACCGCGAACGCGCGGCGCTGGTGGCGTTTTTGAAGACGCTGTCGGAGTGAGCTAGCGATCCTTCACCGTCTCCATCGCCACGAAGGTCGAGGTCTGGGCGACGTGGGGGAGCGCCGAGATGCGCTCACCGAGAACACGGCGATAGGCGGCGATGTCGGTGGTACGGACTTTCAGGAGATAATCGAAGCTCGACGCCATCATGTGGCACTGCTCGATCTCCGGCACGGCCTGCACCGCGCGATTGAAAGCATCGAGCGCGGCCGAGCGTGTGTCCGACAATTTGACCTGGACGAAGGCGACATGACCTTCGCCCATGCGCTCGCGATCGATGATCGCCTGATAGCCCCTGATATAGCCGTCCTTCTCCAGGCGCTTCACCCGCGCCTGCACCGGCGTCTTCGACAGGCCGACCTTGCCGGCCAGTTCCGACATGGACAGCCGCCCGTCGCGCGCCAGCGCCGACAGGATGTTTCTGTCGATGCGGTCCAATTGGTCTCCTGTCACGGATATCACAGTCCATCTGATAACAATTTAGCCGCATGATAGACCGCTCGGCCTGCCATGTCGATTTCTTTGGACCGCCCGAAAATGCGGCTCTGTGCTAGCTTGCGCCATTCGGTCCGGCGACCGCCGGCCCGCTCCCAGATGCTTGCTCCGCAGGACCGCCATGCCGCTCGACACCATCCGCCAGCAGATCCGCGCCAACTACCTGCCCGACGAAGACGCGGCTGTGAAGCGCCTGGCTGCCGCGACAGAACTTTCGGCCGATGACCGCAAAGCCGTCTCGGCCCGTGCCGCGGATCTGGTGCGCGCGGTGCGCGGCTCGTCCGACCCGCGGCTGATGGAGGTTTTTCTCTCGGCCTACGGCCTCTCCACCAAGGAAGGAGTGGCGCTCATGTGCCTGGCCGAGGCACTGCTGCGCGTGCCTGACACCGAGACCATGGACGACCTGATCGCCGACAAGATCGCACCGCATGACTGGTCGGCGCATTCGGGCGGTTCGAGCTCGATCTTCGTCAACGCCTCGACCTGGGCGCTGATGCTGACCGGCCGTGTGCTCGACGAAGGCGAGGGCGGCATTGAAGGCACGCTGCGCTCGATGGTTCGCCGGCTGGGCGAACCGGTGATCCGCAAGGCGGTCGCCGCCGCCATGCGCGAAATGGGCGAGCAGTTCGTGCTCGGCCGCACCATTGCGGAAGCCGTCAAGCGCGGCAAGTCGATGATCCAGAAAGGTTATCTCTATTCCTTCGACATGCTGGGCGAGGCCGCCCGCACCGAGGCCGATGCGCTGCGCTACCTCAAGGCCTATGCCGACGCGATCTCCTCGCTGGATTCAGGCTCCAACGGTCCCGATATCCGCCAGAACCACGGCATCTCGGTCAAACTGTCGGCGCTGCATCCGCGCTATGAAGAGGCACAGAAGGAAAAGATGCTGCCGGTGATGGCCGAGCGGCTGCTGTCGCTGGCGCTGGCCGCACGCCATTCGCGCATGGGCCTCAACATCGACGCCGAGGAGGCCGACCGGCTCGACCTGTCGCTCGATGTGATCGAGCGTGTGTTGTCCGAGCCGGAGCTTGCCGGCTGGAATGGCTTTGGCGTCGTCGTCCAGGCCTACGGCCCGCGCGCGGCCTTCACCATCGACTGGCTCTATGCGCTGGCGGAAAAGTACGACCGCAACATCATGGTGCGGCTGGTCAAGGGCGCCTATTGGGACACCGAGATCAAGCGGGCACAGACGCTGGGGCTTTCCGGCTACCCCGTCTTCACCCGCAAGGCCAACACCGATGTTTCCTACATGGCCTGCGCCAAAAAGTTGCTGTCGATGACCGACCGCATCTATCCGCAATTCGCCACGCACAACGCCCATACAGTCGCTGCCGTCCTGTCGATGGCTGACAACCGTGACGCTTTCGAATTCCAGCGCCTGCACGGCATGGGCGAGGCGCTGCATGAGACGGTGCGCCAGGCCGAAGGCACGCGCTGCCGCATCTATGCGCCGGTCGGCGCGCACTCCGACCTCTTGGCCTATCTGGTTCGCCGCCTGCTGGAGAATGGCGCCAACTCCTCCTTCGTCCATCAGCTCACCGACGAGGACGTCGAGCCGGAGGATATTGCGCGCGATCCGCTCGAGACGGTCGAGAGCCAGGGCCCCGCCGCCAATCCGGCAATCGCTCGTCCTGCAACGATCTTCGGCGCTGGTCGGCGCAACTCGAAGGGGTTCGACATCACCGATCCGGTGACGCTGGCGGCGATCGACAAGGCCAAGGCGGCCTTTGCCGGGCCCGAGCGCTGGCATGCCAAGCCGATCACGCGCGCCGCCGGCTACGGCAAGCAGCGCCCGGTGGTCAATCCGGCAAAGCCTGCCGAGATCGTCGGCACGGTCGCCGAAGCCGCTGCCAAGCAGGTCGCGACCGCGGTGCGCTTTGCTGTGGAAGCGCAGCCGGCCTGGGCGAAGCGTCCCGTCGCCGAGCGCGCCGCCATCCTCAACCGCGCCGCCGACCTCTATGAGGCCAATGCGGTCGAGTTTTTCGCGCTGGCTACAAGGGAAGCCGGCAAGTCGCTGGCCGACGGCGTGGCTGAAGTGCGCGAAGCCGTCGACTTCCTGCGTTACTACGCTGCCGAAGCGGCCAACAACGAAGCGGGCACCGAGGCGCGCGGCGCGATCGTGTGCATTTCGCCGTGGAATTTCCCGCTCGCCATCTTCACCGGCCAGATCGCGGCAGCGCTCGTCACCGGCAATTCGGTCATCGCCAAGCCAGCCGAACAGACGCCGCTGATCGCCTTCCGCGCCGTCGAGCTGCTGCGCGAGGCCGGCGTGCCGGAAGATGTGATCCAGCTTCTGCCGGGCGACGGCCCGTCGGTCGGCGGACCGCTGACCGCGGATCCGCGCATTGCCGGCGTCTGCTTCACCGGCTCGACCGAGGTTGCAAAGCTGATCGAGAAGCAACTGGCCGAGACAGCTGCGCCCGACGCCATGCTGATCGCCGAGACCGGCGGTCTCAATGCCATGATTGTCGATTCCACAGCACTGCCCGAACAGGCGGTGCGCGACATCCTGGCGTCCGCCTTCCAGAGTGCGGGCCAGCGCTGCTCGGCGCTGCGCGTGCTTTACGTGCAGAAGGATGTCGAGAAGAAGATGCTGGAGATGCTGAAGGGCGCCATGGAAGCGCTCACCATCGGCGATCCCTGGCAGATTTCGACCGATGTTGGGCCGGTTATCGATGACGAGGCGCAGAACTCGATCCGCGAGTATTGCACCAAAATGGGGCTGCAGGGCCGGCTGATCGCCAAGCTCGAAGCACCCAAAGATGGCCGCTTCGTTGCGCCGCATGTGTTCCGGGTCAAAGGCATCGAGGAGATGGAGCGCGAAGTGTTCGGTCCGGTGCTGCATGTCGCCAGCTTCGACGCCGACGGGATCGACGCCGTCATCGCCGCCATCAACCGCAAAGGCTATGGCCTGACCTTCGGCCTGCACACCCGCATCGAAGGCCGCGTCCAGCATTTCGTCGACGGCATCCATGCCGGCAACATCTATGTCAACCGCAACCAGATCGGCGCCGTCGTCGGCTCGCAGCCCTTTGGCGGCGAGGGGCTTTCGGGCACCGGGCCGAAGGCCGGCGGGCCGCATTATCTCCGGCGGTTCCGCAAGGGGCCGGAGGCGGGCACGGAGATTGCCGAGGGCCACAAGGTGACGGCGACCGAACTGGCCGACAATCTGCCCGATCCGACGCTTGGCGGCTGGTCGACGCGGCCGGACCGCATCGCCATCTTGAGAAAGCATCTGCGCGGCAAGGGCGCTGCAGCGATCGGCGCTGCAGCCGCCATCGATTTCGGCCAGGTCGACCTGCCCGGACCGACCGGCGAGGCCAACACGCTGTCGCTGTCGCCGCGTGGCCGGGTGCTGTGCCTCGGTCCGGACGCCGACACGCTGCTTGCCCAGACGATCCAGGCGCTGGCCGCCGGCAATGCGGTGCTGGCCGTGGCGCCGAGCGCGCCGGCGGCACTGTCGGCGCTGACCGGCAAGGGGTTGCCGCTGGCGGCCATAGACGGTCGGCCAGACCCAGTCGAAGCGCGTTCGCTGCGCGTCCATGTCGTCGCCTTCTCGGGCAGGCCCGAGGCGGCGCGGATCGTGCGCAAGGTCATTGCCGACCGCAGCGGGCCGATCGTGCCGCTGGTCAGCGAGGTGCTCAACCCGGCGGCCTATGCGCATGAACGCGCTGTCTGCGTCGACACCACGGCCGCCGGCGGCAATGCCAGCCTGCTCGCGGCGGCCTAGGGGGCTTTTCGCGGCTCGCTTGCCTGCGTCGGGTTGCAAGGGTATGCGCAAGGGATAGAGAGCAACTCGAGCGGGGCAGCCGAACAGATGGAAGACACGTCCCGACCGTTTGAGCTGCCGCGCGTGGCGGTGGTCATCACCTGCTTCAATTATCGGCCGTACGTCGAACAGGCGATCCGCTCGGTGCTTGCGCAGACCTACCGGAATTGGGAATGCGTCATCGTCGACGATGCCTCGACGGACGGCTCGGCCGACCATGTCCGACAGCTTCTAAGGGATATAGACGACCCGCGCCTGCGCCTGTTGGCGCGCACGGAGAATGGCGGCCAGACCGCGGGATTCCGCGACGGCTTTGCCGCAACCGACGCGCCCTTCGTCGCGTTTCTCGACGCCGATGACGTGTGGCTGCCGGATTTTCTCCTCGCGCATCTGTCCGCCCACCTCAACACGACGCATTCGGCCGCACTGTCGAGTTCCGATGTGTTCCTTGTCGATGGCGACGGCACCTTGCTGGGCGGTACCTTCCTTGCCTTGCGCAAACCGCGGTCCGGAGCGGATCGCAGTGGCGTCGCCATCGCGCCCGGTGGCCGGCTTGCCGGCATGGCGCCCGGGATCGCCTACGCATCGGAGCATCCGGTAACCTATTTCGCACCTGCGGTGACGGGCTGGCTGTGGTCGCAATGCTCGGCGATCATGTACCGGCGTGGCGCGCTGGAACCGGTATTGTCCTTCCCGTTCAAGGCCAAGGTCGGGACGGATTATCTGACGGCGACACTCGCGCACCAGGCCGGCGGCAGCCTCATCCTGTCAGAAGGTCTCGGGCTCTATCGCCTGCATGGCTCCAACCTGTCCACCGGAACTGCCTTTGCCGGCGGCAATGTGCGGCAAACGCCTGCATACAGGAGCTACAGGAGCGTGTTGGCGGCGGATGCCGCAGACTATTTGCTGGCGAATTCTGCCTGGCTCAGCGATCTCAACGGGCGCAATTTCATAGCTGCATTCCTGACGCAGCATGTGCGCCAATTCCCGGAGCTGGCCGGTGATCCGCGGTTGGCGCGCTACCTGACACGCGGACAGCCCTGGCGGCGGCTGCGCCTGCACATTGCCCAGTGGCTTCAGCGACTGGGCGGCCGGAATTCAACCGGAACATGACGGCATCTGCCCGTCGTCAGATCTCGTCGACGGGTGAAATCTCAATCAGGCGCCTTCGACGACCGAAAAGCCTTCGAACTGCGGATGGCCGAGATAGTGCACCTTCGACGTGCCGGTGTTGCGGTGGGCGGCGCGAAAATTCTCGGATTTGGTCCAGGCGACGAAATCCTCATGGCTTGCCCACACCGTGTGCGAGGCAAATAGCGTGTAACCCTCGGGCTCGTTGACCGGGCCGCGCAGCAAGTGGAATTCCCTGAAGCCTTTCATCTCCGAGAGGCTCGAATCGCGGTTCTTCCAGACATCCTCGAAAGCGGTCTCCGAGCCGTTCTGGACCTTGAAGCGGTTCATGGCGATGTACATTGGGCTTCCTCTTGAATTGATGGACGATTTGGCGAAGGTCTGCGAGCTGGTTAAAACGGACCGATCCGCGCCCTGAACACCCAACTTGATAATCCGGTCTCGGGTGGAATGGGCGGGAACGGGGCTTGCTGGCGCACCAGTTTCAAAGCGAATTGGTCTAGTTCGGCAGACCCTGAACTTTCGACAAGCTGCAAGTCGCTGACGCTGCCGTCAGCCATGACGACGAAATAGACCCTGGCATTGTTGCGAGCCTTGGCTTGAATTTCCTTCGAAACGCGCCGGTTAGCGCGGGCAAGCTTCTTTTGAATTTCACCGCCGTAACGAGATTCCATCGCATTGCCAGCCGCGTCCTGGTTTTTACCCTTGCTGGCAACCGCCGGTGCGTCGCGTTCTTCGCCATCTGCCGCACCGCGGGTATCTCCAGATCCGGCTGGAGGGGTCGGCCGCGGGCTCGGGACTGGTGGTTTGGCAGCAGGCAAATCAACGGCGGGCTCGTCGGCGGGCGGTGCCTCTGAACTTTGCGTTTGAACCCCTGGCGGAGTCGACGTCTCAGCGCTTGGGGCGACAGTTTGATCATTCGGGATGGCGGCCGTCAGTGTATCTGGCGCGGCGGTCGCCTGTTCGGCGGCTTCCGGCGCAGGCTTGGGCGCCGCCGGCTCCTTTACCGGTTGAGGCGCCTCGGTCGGCGGCACGGGTCGAACGGCCTCGGGCTTGGCCGGCTGCGGATCGGTTACCAGGGTAACATCGACCGCGTCGGGAGCCTGGCTGTCCAAGGCGCTGCCGACCACCTCGGCGCCCGATTGGTCGGTGCCTTCGGATTGTATCGCGTTACTGGAATCGAATGTCCCTGCGGGTCCGATGAAGAACGCCGCTGCGGCAGCGGCATGGAGCAGGCAGGACGCGACGATCGCCACAGTCCATTTGCGGTCCGCGGCTGCCGGCTGTGCGAGCTCGTCCATCGTAATCGCCGGTTCGTTGCCGGCGTCGGGGAGGGGGGTGATGTCCTGCATGGTTCGCGGCGAGACCTGCCGCGAGCGGGGTGGGATTGTCAAATCAAGATCGGTTGCCGGCCATGACGGCGGAGCTGCGACGGGTCGTGTCGCATTGTCGTGCAGGAAGGCGGGATGCAGGCCCACCTCAGACGCCGAATGCGATACCGGTCTTGGTCTGCGTCTTCAGGCCGCGCATGCAGGCGCCCGGTTCGACGCCGGCGCATTCGGTGGCGCTGTTGATCAGCACGCGGCTGAGTTTGGTGCAGTCGGTGCCGGCGAGGTCGAAGCGGGTCACCTTGGTCTTGCCGGCCGGCAGGTCCTTGAAGTCGAGCACGCTCAGGCGGTCGACAATGCCGGCCTCGTTGAACAGCGCGATTTCGAATGCCGCCTTGGAAAGATCGGCGCCGAGCGCATTGTTGACGACGAAGGTCAGCCGGCAACCCTTTTCGGAGGGCTGCGCGGCATTGAGCTCGAGGCTGAGTTGCGGAGCCGACGCGGACTGAGCCCACGCCGGCATCAAGCCAAGCGACATCGCCAGCGTCGAGGTCAGGAGGCGAAGCGATGCCGTCAAACTTGTCATGGGTGTCAGCCTCCAAAGCGCATGGTTGCGGCCAGCTTCAGCGTGATGCCGGGTTCATAGATGACGGCGGTGGTACCGCCGTTCAGCGGGTTGGTGTATTTGACGTCGAACAAATTGTCGGCGCGGAAGTCCACCTTCAGATTGTCGGTGGCCTGGTAACTGGCGAAGGCGTTGACCAGAGTATAATCCTTGGCCACGGGGTTGCCCTTCGGCTTGCCGTTGTACTGCACCTCGCCGCCGACGGTCAGCTTGTCCTGAAGGAAGCGGAAGCCGAGCTGCCCGGTGACCTGCGAGGACGGGATGGTGGCAAGGTCGGCCCGCTCGCCTTCATCGGAGATGGTGTGGCCGTTGATGATCGAGGCTGAGAGGCCAGCATAGCCCCAGCCGGCATCGTAGACGCTTTCCAGTTCGAAGCCGTTGATCTTGGCCTGGGCGACGTTCTGGTACTGGAAGCAGATCGGGATGCCGGGGCCGAACGGGCAACCGCTGGTCGGGTCGAATGCCGACAACGTGACGCCTTCGATGTAGTCGTCGACATCGTTGTGGAAGTAGCCGGCCTTGAGCCGGAACGCGTCGCCGGCCTCGATAAGGTCGTTCAGCTTGTAGTTGACGCCGAATTCAGTGGTCTTGCCGGTTTCTGGCCGCAGGTTCGGATTGGGCAGGAACGGGAAGGTGACGCCCGCCGGATGGTTGCCGCTGATCAGCGTTTCGGTCAGCGACGGCGAGCGGTAGCCTTCCGCGTAGGTGCCATAGAACTGCAGGCCCGCCAGGCTGGCGCTTTCGAAGGGCGTGACACCAACGGTGATGCGCGGCGACAGACGATCACCTGACGTTTCGTGGGTGCTGTCTTCGAGGCTGTAATTGTCGTAACGCAGCCCGGCAATGACCTCGAGCCAGTCCCAGGTGAGCTTGTCCTGGATGTAGGCGCCCGAAACACTACGCTTGCCCGATGGGGTGTAGAAGCTGTCGCCGCCGGCGGTGCCGCCGGTCTCGACATCGTCACCCACCCAGTCGCCGCCATAGGTCAATTCGTGCGCAACACCGGCTGTTTCGAAGCGCGACGTGTTCCAGATGTCGACGCCGGCCGTGCCAACGTCGAAGGTCGAGGTCGAACCGACGGGCAGCAGCACGGGAAGGCCGGTCGACGGATCGAAGCGGTTCTGCGGGACCAGCGTGGTGAGGTCGAGATTGGTCTTGTTGTAGGAGGCGTTGATGTGGAGGTCGAGCCAGCTCTTGGCGTCGTCAGTGATGTTGTAGCGGGCGGTGAAGGTGTTCGACTTCAGGTCGACGTCGTTGGCCGGCACGCCGCCGCTGGTTTCCGTCCAGCCGTCGCTCGAGCCGACCCAGCCGAGCTTCAATTCGCTGTTCTCGCTCGGGCGGATTGTGGTCTTGAGCAGGCCGCTCAGCACGTCGAAACCGGTACCGGCGACGGTGTCGCCGCTGCCATTCTTGTAGTCGCCGTAGTCGCGGTAGACGATGTTGCCCAGCACATCCAAATCGTCGTTGAATTTGTAGGCGCCGCTGGCGCTGGCGGTCCAGCCCTTGCCGTTGCTTTCATAGCGCCCGGTGACGGAGCCGGCCCAGGTTTCGCCCGATCTGAGGAAATCCACCGCATCCTTGGTGTCGAAGAAGACGACGCCGCCAATGGCGCCGGAGCCGTAGGTGTTGGCGGTCGGTCCGCGAATGACGTCAACGGATTTGATGAGCTCGGGATCGACATAGAAGGTCGACTGCGTGCCGTGGTCTGAGCGCTGGAAATTCTGCCTGGCGCCGTCGACGATGACGGCGACGCGACCGAAATCCTGCAGGCCGCGGATGTTGATGCTGGAGCTGACGCGTCGCGCATCGGCCTGCACGGCGACACCAGGCACACCGAGCAGCATTTCGTTCGGCGTCGTCGCCATGCGGCGGTCGAGCTGTTCCTGGTCGACATGGCTGGCTGAGGCCAGCGATTCGATTGCCGTCTCGCCGGTGCGGCTGATGACGAGGATCTTGTCCAGCAGGGTCGCGCCGGCGGGCGCCGGCTTGGTGTCTTCGGTTTTCCTGGTCTGGTCGGCCTGGTCAGCGGCCGGCTGAGCAGCCTGCTGAGCGCTGGCCGGCGATGTCAGCAGCGCGATCGTCGCTGCCCCCGCAAGCAAGGCTGCCATTGCCTTTGCCATAGGCCGATGCACCGGATCGGCGTTCGCCAGACCCAGTCGTCCACAATTTCCCAAGCCCATGCCCCAACTCCAAAATTCCAGGTTCGATGCTGGCTGGCTTGGTGCTCGCTGGCATTTTTCATTCTGTCCGGCGTCTTAAATGTTGACTCATTTTGTCCGGTATTGCACTGACTAATAAACATGTCGAGTCAAGAAATGAATCGGCATTTTTACAACGCTAGCCAGTTGCCCGGCACAGGAAAGGGATCGAAAGAGATGAACACCCACAATCCCAACGACTTCCGTTACCGCGTCCGCCGTTCCGAGGAGACGCCGACCCGCTTCGACCGGGTGCCGCTGGCGGTGCGGACGCTGTCCTCCAACACGCTGTTCCAGGGCGAGCACGAGATCGGCATCGAGCACCATGGGGCGCTCTATCGGCTGAAGATCACCCGCCAGGGCAAGCTCATCCTCAACAAGTGACGAAACAGCCAGGCAGGCCAAAACGCCAGGCAGGACAGGTAAGCAGGACATGGACCAGCGCGTAAAACCCGCACCGCATGAAATCCGGCGAGCGCGGGCAGACAATCCGAAAGCGCGCGAGCGCGATCTTGCCGCCGAGCTCGGTATTTCCGAAGCCGAGCTGGTGGCCGCGCGTTGCGGCGACGGTGTCGTGCGCGTCGAGCCCAGGGTCAACGATCTTCTGACCGGCCTCGACGCCGTCGGCGAAGTGATGGCGCTGACCCGCAACGAAAGCGCGGTGCACGAGAAGATCGGCGTCTACGACAAGGTTGTCACAGGCGCGCACAATGCCATGGTGCTGGGCGAAAACATCGACCTGCGTATCTTTCCAAAGGTCTGGGCGCATGGCTTTGCCGTGGAAAAGCGCGACGGTGGCGACATCCGCCGCAGCCTGCAATTCTTCGACGCGGCCGGCGATGCGGTGCACAAGGTGCATCTGCGGCCGGCGTCCAATCTCTATGCCTACCAGAAGCTCGTGGCCGCACTCGAATCGCCGAACCAGGAGGCGACCGTGTCTATCGCAGGCCTGGCCGACGACGACGCGGAGACGTCGGGCATTGCCGCAGACATCGATGATCTGCGCGACCGCTGGAGCCGGCTGACCGACGTCCACCAGTTCTTTGGCATGTTGAAAGCGCTGAAGCTCAGCCGCCGCCAGGCCGTGCGCATGGTCGGCCAGGACTATGCCTGGCTGCTCGACAATCACGCCATCGGCGCCATGTTCCACCATGCCGCCGCCGACGGCATGCCGATCATGTGTTTTGTCGGAAACCGAGGCTGCATCCAGATCCATTCCGGCCCGGTCAAGTCGATCAAGCCGATGGGGCCGTGGATCAACGTCATGGACGAGACCTTCCATTTGCATCTGCGCACCGACCACATCCAGGAGGTGTGGGCGGTGCGCAAACCGACCAAGGACGGTCATGTCACCTCGCTCGAAGCCTATGGCGCCGACGGCAAGATGATCATCCAGTTCTTCGGCAAGCGCCGTGAAGGCGAGGGCGAGCGCGACGACTGGCGGTTCCTTGCCGAGAACCTGCCGCGCATTCCAAGCCCGACCGCAGCCTGAGGAAACGACGATGATTTCACTGTTCAGGACGCTTGCCGTGGCCATGGGCCTGTCGCTGTTTATTGCCGCCCCAGTGCCGGCCAGCGAGAACGTGGCCGTGTTGGCCGACACGTCGCGGATCGTGGCGATCGGCGGTTCGATCACCGAGATCGTCTACGCGCTTGGCGAGGAAGGTCATCTCGTCGCCCGCGATTCGACCAGCCGCTACCCCGCCGCCGCGGTCGCGCTGCCCGACGTCGGCTATATGCGCCAGCTGTCGCCGGAAGGCGTGTTGTCGGTCAATCCTTCGGGCATTCTGGCGCTGCATGGCAGTGGGCCGAAGGAAGCGGTCGATGTGCTGAAAAAGTCGAGCGTTCCGTTCATCGACGTGCCCGAGCATTACAGCCATGACGGCATCCTGGAAAAGATCCGCATCGTCGGCAAGGCGCTTGGCGTCGACGCCAAGGCCGAGACGCTGGTGGCTGAGACCGACGCCAAGCTGAAGGCGGCCGAGAAGCAGACGGCGTCGATCAAGCAGCGCAAGCGCATCCTGTTCGTGCTGTCGATCCAGGGCGGCAAGATCCTGGCCGCCGGCACCGACACCGCCGGTGACGGCATCATCAAGCTCGCCGGTGCCGTCAATGCGGTCGAAGGTTTTTCCGGCTACAAGCAGATGTCCGACGAGGCGATCGTCACTGCCAGGCCGGACGTGATCCTGGCCATGAAGAATGCCGGCCCGCCGATTGCGGAGGCCGAGCTGTTCGCCATCCCGTCGATCACCTCGACGCCGGCGGGCGAAGGCCGCAAGCTGACCCTGATGGATGGCAGCTATCTCCTCGGCTTCGGGCCGCGCACGGCCGATGCCATCCACGATCTGGCCGCCTCGCTCTATGGCAGCCAGGTCACGGACTGAGCCGATGGTGGATCAGTCGATCGCCGGCGCGGCGGGCAAGGTGGCCGAGGGCGATCGTTCCGGGCGCGCTCGCCTGGTTATTGTGCTCCTGTGTGTGGCGCTTGCCCTTTCGATGTTCCTGTCGCTGAGGTCGGGCGCTTCCGATGCATCGGCCGTTGGTGTCATTCGTGACTGGCTGACCGGCGCCACGCCGGACGACGCCGCGCTTGGTGCCCGCGACCGGTTGATCGTCTACGATATCCGCATGCCGCGCGTACTGCTCGGTGTGCTCATCGGGGCGGCACTGGCCGTATCGGGTGCGGTCATGCAAGGCCTGTTTCGCAACCCGCTCGCCGATCCCGGCCTGATCGGCGTTTCCGCCGGGTCGAGCCTCGGCGCGGTCGCCGTCATCGTGCTCGGCACGACGTGGCTGGCGCCGCTCACTCTGGCGCTCGGCGGGCTGGCCTTGCCGCTCGCCGCTTTCTGCGGCGGCCTTGCGGTCACGCTGGTGCTCTACCGCGTCGCCACGCGGCAGGGGCGCACATCGGTCGCTACCATGCTGCTTGCCGGCATTGCGCTCGCAGCCCTTGCCATGGCGCTGACCGGTATCCTGATTTTCATGGCCGACGACCGGCAGTTGCGCGATCTGACCTTCTGGCAACTGGGCTCGCTGGGCGGCGCGACCTGGCCGAAGATCGCTTCCGTCGGTCCGATCATCATCCTGGCGCTTGCGGCAATGCCGTTCCTGGCCAAAGGCCTCAACGCCCTGGCGCTCGGCGAGGCGACGGCCGGACATCTCGGCATCCCGGTACAGCGGCTGAAATACACCGCGATCGTCGGCGTCTCGGCAGCGGTCGGCGCCTCTGTCGCAGTCAGCGGAGGCATCGGTTTTGTCGGCATCGTCGTGCCGCATCTGCTGCGGCTGCTGATCGGTCCGGACAATCGCTATCTCTTGCCGGCTTCGGCGCTGCTCGGCGCCTCGATGCTGCTGATTGCCGATGCCGTCGCCCGCGTCATCGTGGCGCCGGCCGAACTGCCGATCGGCATCGTCACGGCGATCGCCGGCGCACCGTTCTTCCTCTGGATCCTGCTGCGCAAGCGCGGGGTAATCGACTTGTGAGGCGGCATGATCGAAGCACGCGATGTCTCGGTGGCGATCGGCGGCAAGCGCATTGTTGCCAATGTCGATTTCGTCGCGCGGCCGGGCGAAATTGCGGCAATCGTCGGACCCAACGGCTCGGGCAAGACGACGTTTTTGAAGGCGTTGTCGGGCGATCTGGCGTTTACGGGGACAGTGGCCGTCAACGGGCGCGACCTCTCCGAGATGAAGCCGGTGGAGGCCGCGACCGTGCGTGCCGTGCTGCCGCAGACCGCGACGCTGTCCTTTCCCTTCACCGTGCACGAAGTGGTCAGGCTCGGCCTTATCGGCGGCCGTTCCGGCGTTCTGCCGGGCGAAGATGATCGTCTGCCCGAGCGGGCGCTGGCGCGGGTCGACCTCGACGGCTTTGCCGGCCGCTTCTATCAGGAGCTTTCGGGCGGCGAACAACAGCGTGTGCAGCTGGCGCGCGTGCTGTGCCAGGTCTGGGCGCCGGTGCTCGACGGCAAGCCGCGCTATCTCTATCTCGACGAGCCGGTCTCCAGCCTCGATATCAAGCACCAGCTGATCATCATGAACATCGCCCGCGATTTCGCCCGGCGCGGCGGCGGTGTGATCGCCATCCTGCACGACCTCAATCTGACGGCCATGTATGCCGACCGGATTTTCGTGATGCATCGCGGCCGGCTCGCCGCCGACGGTTCACCGCAGGAGGTGCTGAGCGACGATCTGATCGAAAAGGTGTTCGATTGTCGGCTAAGGGTCGGTGTGTTGCCGGCGGCGAACATGCCGTTCGTCTTGCTGCAGTCAGCCGCCTAAAGCGCGTCGCGTTTGAACGGACTCAGGCGACGCGCTTTAGGTCTTTGTTTTTATGCATGTCATTGTCTCAAAACCGGGGCCACTTTTGAGCGACATGCACTAGAAAACTCAGGCGGCCGGTGCTCGCTGGACCAGCATGTCGATGCCGAGTAAATGACGCACATTCGGGCGCGCCGCCACCATATCGGCGATCGTGTAGCGGGAAAGCACGGCAAAGAAGGCGTTGAGCGCCTCGCGCAGCGCCGAATTCAGCTGGCAGCTGTCGACCAGCGGGCATTCGGCGGCGTCGTTTTCGAAGCACTCGGCCATGGCAAAGCTCTCTTCTGTCACCCGTACGACGTCGAACAGGCTGATCTGCTCGGCGGGGCGGCCGATCCTCACGCCGCCATTCCTGCCGCGCACTGTCTCGACCAGGCCATGCTCGACCAGCGGCTGCAGGATCTTGAACAGGAAAAGCTCCGACACCGAATAGGCGGCCGCAATCTCGGGGATGCGGCTCAGGCGATCGTTGTTGGCGGCGCAATACATCAGGATGCGCATGGCGTAGTTGGTCTGGCGCGTCAGCCGCATTTCATTCCTCACCGAGTGCTGGCGCGCTGGAACTGCACCAGATTTTAGATTGTGCTGGTGCAGCTTTCTCACCCGGAGTTTCGGATTCGCCCACACTGGCCTGATCGGAATATGGCCTATACCTTGGAACAATTCCAGACTGGGATTGCATGATAGATGAACATTCTTGTCAACTTTGCGTGCGAAACCGGCAATTCCCGGACGAAATCGGCCCATCCGATCATGCTACGGGCCCAAACACCCCCTAAATAGCCCATGCCAGATAGCCAAGAGATCGATGAGGAGCGGCGTATCATGTCCCAATCGGCTTCGTCCCTGGCGCCTGGCGGTTTTGATGCCGAGACGGGCGCCAAGCTTTTCGCGTTGCGGCGGACAAAGTTCCTCGCCACGGCTGCGCTGGTGCTTTGCGTCGTGGTTTTTGCCGTGGCCAAATCGTTCGAGGCCAAGTATCCGTGGCTGGGCTTCGTGGCGGCCTTCGCCGAGGCGGCGACCATTGGCGGCCTGGCCGACTGGTACGCGGTGGTGGCGCTGTTCAAGCGGCCGCTGGGCCTGCCGATCCCGCACACCGCCATCATCCCAGCGAACCAGAACCGCATCGCCGATAATCTGGGCCGCTTCATCGAGGTCAATTTTCTGGCGCCCGGGCCGGTGCGGGAAAAGCTGGCCGAGGTCGATTTTGCAGCACTCGTCGCCGACTGGCTGACTGACGCCGAACGCTCTGCCGGCCTGTCGCGCTTCGTCGTACGGCTGGTCCCGCAGACGCTTGCGGCGATCGAGCAATCCGGCCTGCGGAGCTTCGTCACCAGCCGCATGCTGGAGCAGATCGACAAGGTGCCGCTGGCGCCGCTCGCGGCCGAATTGCTGTCGGCACTGACCGACGACCGCCGCCACCAGAAACTCTTCGACGAATTCACCAGGGTGATCGGCCGGTTCCTGAACGATGAAGAGGCGCTGGCGACCATGCGCGAGAAAATCCGCGAGGAATTGCCGTCGCTGTTCAACCTGTTCAGAGCCGACGCCTATCTGCTGAAAAAGATCGTCGCTTCCGCCGGTTCGCTGCTTGACGAGGTGCGGGCCGATCCCGACCATCCGATGCGCGCCGAATTCGACCGTTTCGCGCACAGCTTCATCGAGCGGCTCAGAACCTCGAAGCAATACGCCAAACGGGCCGAGAAGCTGAAGCGCGATTTCCTGGCGCGGCCGGAAGTGAAGTCGCTCGCCGGCGACATGTGGCAGAGCCTCAGCGTGTTCATCGAACAGGACGCCAAGGCGGAGAATTCGATTGTTCGCGCGCATCTCGCCAACATGTTCGTCGAGGTCGGCCGCCATCTCTCAGGCGATCCGCAGATCAGGGCCGACATGAACCAGGGCTTTGTCGTGGCGCTGTCGTCGTTCGTGGAGAGCCAGAAGAGCGGTGTGTCGACGTTCATCGCCGATCAGGTCAAGCGCTGGGACCTTGCCCAGCTGACGAGGCTGATCGAGATGAACATCGGCAGGGACCTGCAATATATCCGCTTCAATGGCATGATTATTGGCGGCCTGGCCGGTCTCGTGCTCTACACGGCGGAGAGGCTGTTTCTCGCTGGCTGATGCTGCATTTGCCGCTGAATTGCTTGGGCGTCCGAATGGACACACGGCGCGCGAGTGCTATTGTCCAGAACAGAACAGTTCACCGTTTCAAGGAAACGGCGACCTGCTCTAACTCTTTGTTTTGACGCAATTCCTGACGGAAAACCGTTTCACACTTTTCCTGGAATTGCTCGAGGTTCAGCATTTGCGACAACTGGGGAGCACGAGCAATGGCCAAACAACCCGACTCCGATTCGTTCCTTGACATGTTCAGCCGGTTCGGCCGTGACCTGAAGGTGCCGAATGTCGAGGCGATCCTCGCGCATCATCGCAAGAACCTCGAGGCCCTGGAAAGATCGGCGCGGGCGGGAGCTGCCGGCGCGACCTCATTGTTGTCCAGACAGCGCGAGATGCTGCAGGACACGCTGCGTGAAGTCAGCGACATGGCGCAGAGCTACAAGGCGCCGGGCAATCCCCAGGAACTGATGACAAAACAGGCGGAGTTCGCCAGGAAATCCTTCGAAGCCGCCCTGAAAAATGCCGGCGAAGTGGCCGAGCTGGTCAAGAAATCCGGCACCGAATCGATCGAAATCCTGCGCAGCCGCATCAAGGAAGCGATGGAGGAAATCCGCTCGGGCTATGACAAGAAGTGACTCTCAACGCAACCATGAGAGGAGTGGGCCGGTTGCGGCGCATGAGCATGGACGAGGGACGCTGTTTGGCGGAAAATGGCGGAACGGAATCGCAACGGGCGAATTGACAGGAGCCGTCCGTTCGTGGTCCGAGGCACTGGGAGCCACCGGGAAAGCAGGAATGACGGAACTACGGCCGAAAACGCCGCCGACCTTCGAGCAGTTAAGGGCGATGGCCGGGCAGGAGCTCGGCGTGTCGGAATGGACGACCGTCGACCAGAACCGCATCAACCAGTTTGCCGAATGCACAGGCGACCATCAGTGGATCCACGTCGATCCGGAGCGGGCGAAGCGGCAGAGCCCATTTCGCACCACGATCGCGCATGGCTATCTGACGCTGTCGATCATCGGCGCGCTGGCGCTGGGCATGGGCATCGTACCCGAAAACACGCAAGCCGCCTTCAATTACGGCTTCGACAAGGTGCGGTTCCTGGCGCCCGTCAGGGTCGGCGCACGCATCCGGCTGCGCACGACGCTGTTGTCGGTGGAGGACAAGGGGCCGGGCCAGTATCTGATGAAGGCCGCCAATACGGTCGAGATCGAGGGCGAACAGAGGCCGGCGCTGACCGCCGAAACGCTGGTCATGCTTTATGAGCGGCGCAAGCGGGCGGGAGCGTAAGCTCCCTATCTTCGGTCATGATGGCTGTTGCCGCACCGACAGCCTGCCGCCGGCGCGGGTCGAGAGCAGTGCCAGCAACAGCGCAGCCACCGCCAGGACCGTTGCCGTCTGAAAGGTAACCTGCATGCCGCGCGCGGCTGCCGCTGAGGTCAGCATGTCCTGGCTTTGCCGTTCTCCCGTCGAGGCAGCCGCAAAAATGGCGCCCATAAGCGATGCGCCGGTGATCAGGCCGAGATTGCGCGACAGATTGAGCAGGCCGGACACCACGCCGCGCTCGCCGGCAGCGACACCGCTCATGACGGCGGCATTGTTGGATGTCTGGAACAGGGCGTACCCGAAGCAGGTGACGGCGATCGGCACGATATAGCTGGCAATGCCGAGTTTTGTTGCGGCGAGCGACAACAATGAGGTTCCGACGGCAAGACTGAACAGTCCGACGACCATCATCCTGTGCGCGCCGAAGCGATCGGTGAGGCGGCCGGCGACGAGCGCCGAGAGCGCGGAGACCAGCGGACCTGTCGACAGGACCACGCCGACCATCGCAGCATCGAGCCCCAGCGCTCGCGACAGATAGAATGGAGCGACCACCAGGGTCGCCATCATCACTGTGGCGACAACGAGGTTCGTGGCGAGGCTGGCGCTGAGCCGGATGTCGTACAACCGGGCAAGCCGGATCAAGGGATTCTTCGCCCTCTTCTGCGCGACGCCGAACAGAACGACGCCGATGCCGGCGGCAACCAGCAGGCCGGTGTTGAGGGCGCCGAAATGGCCGCGGCCGAGCGTCATGGCCAATGCATAGGCGGCCAGCGTCAGGGCCAGCAAGACCGTCCCGATCGCATCGAAGCTGTTTTGAGCTGCTTCCGCAGTCTTGTCGCGGGCAGGCAGGGCCAGCGAGGCGAGGGCAAAGGTCAGGAGGCCGAGCGGCACATTGACGAGGAAGATCGCCCGCCAGCCGAAGCCGGCGATCAGCAAGCCGCCGAGCGAGGGTCCGAGCGTCGTGCCGATCGCCGACATGGCGCCGAGCAGGCCCATGGCGCTGCCGGTTCTCTCCTTGGTCACGGTCTCCGCGACAAAGGCCAGCGTCAACGCCATCATCAGCGCGGCACCCAGTCCTTGTACGGCGCGCGCCGCAATCAGCAGCCAGAGCGTCGGCGCCAGGCCGCAGAGCACCGAAGCCAGTGTGAACAGCGCGATGCCGCCGAGCAGCAACGGCCGGCGGCCGAGCATATCGGCCAGCCGACCGGCGCTGACGATCAGGGCCGTGATGGCGAGCAGATAGGCGAGAACCACCCATTGCACGGACTGGAACGGCGCACCGAACGCCTGCATGAGGGAAGGCAGTCCGACGCTGGCAATGCTGGTTCCAAGCGACGACAGCAGCGTGGCGAGCGACAGGCTGGCCAATGCCAAGACAGGAGAGTGGGCCAGGCCTGCGGACCGGGTGTTGTGCGGCGCCGATGCGCACTCGTTCTGCTCAGCAATTGCCATGGCGATTTCCTCCTTGTCAGTCCCGCAACCGGACCTGTCGGAGATCTAGTCGTCAGGATGGAATGGCGGAAGGCGCATCATTTGCATCTTATTCGTGCACCAAACGCCATGGCATGTGCTACAATCCGCCGATGGCATCGCCAGATCTCAATCTGCTGTTCGCTCTCGACGTCCTGCTGACCGAAGGTAGCGTGGCTCGCGCGGCAACCCGGCTGCGGCTCAGCCCTTCGGCGATGAGCCGCACGCTGGCGCGGCTGCGGGAAGCGACCGGCGATCCGCTGCTGGTCCGCGCCGGCCGCGGCCTGGTCCCGACGCCGCGCGCGGAGGCATTGCGGCAGCAGGCCGGCCGTGTCGTCCACGATGCGGAAACGCTATTGCGTCCCGCCAGGCTGCTCGATCTGGCAAAGCTGAACCAGATCTTCACGCTGCGCACCAATGAAGGGTTCGTCGAGGAATTCGGGCCGCGTCTTGTCGCCCGCATCCAGGCCGAGGCGCCGGGCGCGCGGCTGCGCTTTAGGCCCAAATCCGACAAGGATGTCGCCTCGCTGCGCGACGCGGACATCGACCTCGAAATCGGCGTTGCCGGCGAGGCCGGACCTGAAGTGCTGATACAGGCGCTGTTTCGCGACCGCTTCGTCGGTGCTGTGCGAGCCGGCCACCCTTTGAGTGAAGGCGCGGTAACGCCTGAACGCTACGCGGCCGGCCGCCACATCAGCGTTTCACGGCGGGGTCGGGAAAGAGGGCCGATCGATCAGACTTTGGCGCTGCTCGGCCTGCAGCGAACCGTGGCGTGCATGGTCTCCGGCTTTTCGGCTGCACTCTCCATGGCGCGCGCTTCGGACCTTATTGCCAGCGTGCCCGAACGGCACACGCAAGGCGCACGCGCCGGCATGGTCAGCTTTCTGCTGCCGGTCGCCACGGTGGAGGTCACCATCTCGATGCTCTGGCATCCACGGCTCGATGCCGATCCGGCGCAACGCTGGCTGCGAGATTGCGTTCGGGAGGTCTGCGCGGCCTCCCGCTGAGCCCTCAGCGCGCCATTGCCCCCTTGAGCACCCTGAAAATCCGCTCGTCCTGGCACTGGGCAACGTTGAAGCGCAGGAAGCGGCTGGCGGTTCCCGACAGGCTGAATGCGTTGCCGGGCGCCAATACGATGTTGTCGGCCAGCGCGCGGCGGGCGATTTCGGCTGCGTCCACGCCATCGGGCAGGCTGCACCACAGGAACAAGCCGGCCGGTTGGTCGATCCAGGGCGTGATGCCGATGGCCTTCAGGCGCGCGCCCGTCTCGCCCATGGCGCGGGAAAGCCGCGCGCGCAGCAATTCCATGTGCTTGCGGTAGCTGCCGTCCCTAAGCAGCGTCAGCACCAGTTCGGCCGCCAGCCGGCCGCCGCCGAAGGTGGTGGCGATCTTGAGGTCGGTAAGTTGCTCGATCCAGTCGCGTGGTGCCGCGATGAAGCCGCAGCGAACCGATGCCGATAGCGTCTTGGAGAAGCTGCCGATATGGACGACGCGGTTGAGGCCGTCGAACGCCGCCAGCCGGGGCGCGGGGCTGTGCTCGAAATCGGCGAAGATGTCGTCCTCGACGATGGTCAGGTCCGACTGGTCGGCGAGCTTCAGCAGCCGGTGCGCGGTGACCGGCGACAGGATCGCGCCGGTCGGGTTGTGGATGGCGGAATTGGTGATGTAGAGGCGCGGCCTGTGCTCGGCGAGCGCCTGCGCGAACAGCTCGATATCAGGCCCCGATGGCGTGTAGGGCACGCTGACGACCTTGGCGCGGTGGGCGCGCAGCAGCGCGTGAAAATTGAAATAGCAGGGGTCGTCGAGCAGCACGGTATCGCCCGGTTCGATCAGGAAGCGGCACAGAAGATCGATGGCCTGCGTGCCCGATTCGGTCAGCATGATCTGTTCGGGCGAGACCTCGATGCCGTGGCCGGCCATGCGCCGCGCGAGCAATTGCCTGAGCGGCGGCAGGCCGAGCGGCGTGCCGTAATCGGCGAGGTCGACATCGTCGGCGCGCGCCACGGTGCGCAGCGCCCGGCGCAAGGCCGCCTGCGGCATCCATGAGGCCGGCATCCAGCCGCAGCCGGGTTTCAGCATCTCGTCGCCGGCTTCCAGCGACTGGCGCGAAACCCAAAGCGGATCGACAGCGCGGTCGAGCCGAGGGCCGATCTCGGCCAGCGATAGCGGCGCCAGCGATCCGGCGGCATAGAAACCCGAGCCCGGCCGCGAGCGGATCGCGCCTTCGGCAGCAAGCCGCTCATAGGCTTCGACGACGGTGGATTTGGACACCTGCATGGCCTTGGCGAAGGCGCGGATCGAAGGCAGCCGCGCGCCCGGCGTCAGGCTGCGCGCGGCAATCCGCTGGCGGATGGTCGCCATGACAGTTTCGACCAGAGTGGCCGCGGCAACAGTGCGTGCGGTGTCGACTTCCAGAACGAGACCAGTCATCTGTATTGCTCAATCAGCCATTACAGTTTGATGGAATTGTACTGCATTGTCTCTGGCTGCACCATAGGCACGTGCCCGATAGAGGGCGAAAGCAATGGAGCCTGGAATGGACAAGACCGCGAGCGGCTGGGTGAACGGATTCATCGGCGTGTTGATCTTCTCAGGCTCGCTGCCGGCGACGCGCGTCGCCGTGGCGGAGTTCGATCCGACATTCCTGACCTCGGCCCGCGCCGCGATTGCCGGGCTGCTTGGTCTCGCGATGCTCGTCCTGTTCCAGCAGAAGCGCCCGGCGCGCAGCGATTTTCTGTCGCTGGTGATCGTCGCCCTTGGGGTGGTTGTCGGCTTTCCCTTGCTCACCGCTCTGGCGCTCAAGCACGTCACCTCTGCCCACTCTATCATCTTCGTCGGCCTGCTGCCGCTGGCCACCGCGATCTTCGGCGTGCTGCGCGGTGGCGAGCGTCCGCGCCCGGCCTTCTGGCTGTTTTCCTGCATCGGCAGCGCGCTGGTCGCCGGTTTTGCCCTGATGCAAGGCGTGACGGCCTCACCTGTCGGCGACGGCCTGATGCTGGCCGCCATCATCGTCTGCGGCCTGGGCTATGCCGAGGGGGCGGCATTGTCGCGCAGGCTGGGCGGCTGGCAGGTGATCTGCTGGGCGCTGGCGATCTCGCTGCCGATCATGCTGGTTCTGACCTTTGCGACGCTGCCGTCGTCCTTCGCCGGCGTCGGCTCCGGCGCCTGGATGGGTCTCGCCTATGTCTCGCTGTTCAGCATGCTGATCGGCTTCGTGTTCTGGTACCGCGGCCTCGCCCAAGGCGGCATCGCTGCCGTCGGGCAGTTGCAGTTACTGCAGCCCTTTTTCGGCCTGGCGCTGGCAGCGTCGCTGCTGCACGAGCAGGTCAGCCCGCTGATGGTGGTTGTCACGCTGGGTGTGGTCGCCTGCGTGGTCGGGGCGAAGAGGTTTGCGCGGTAGGATTGGCTGATTCGGCCGCGGTCTCATTAATGTGAAATGACAGAACTTGGTGGAAGCAGTCACTCCGCGATCAGGTTGGGCCACGAGTCGGAAAGCGGAGCGGGGTTGCCGGATCAAGGCCAACCTCGAAAACCCGAAGCGGTACAACTGTATCGTGTGGATGAACGCGGCCGGGCCAATTTCCCCATACCACCTCAGCCATAAACCTGCGGCCGCGACATTCGACCTCAATCAAGTCACCAACCACCGGAGCCGTTCCAGCAAATCGGTTTTCGTCTGCGCGAAGCTCACGTTCCGTGACTACTTCGCCATCCTTTAGTGCAATACGCTTTACCCAATAGGCCATAGCGACAGTATAGTTCCTGTGTGTGGCTGGTCCAGCCAGGTTCAATCCGATGATCGCTTGGGGTCGATTCTGACGGACTAGCGCAACCTTGTCGAGCGATTCTACTGGCGTCTTGGTTGCATGGACTGTTCTGCAATTTCTATCGAATCGCTGTCAGAACTTCGTCACAACCCCGATGCCAATCCCCTCGAACCCGCCCATCGCCATCAGCGCCGCCGGCGCCTCATCGAGGCTGATCTTCTTGCCAACCAGCAGATCGGGCTTCAGCTTGCCGGTGCGGATCATTTCCATCATTGCGGGGTAGCGATGGGCCTGCATGCCGTGGCTGCCGAGGATTTCGAGCTCGAAGGCAATCACCTTGTCCATCGGCACCTGTGGCCGGGCATGCTCGCCCAGCATCAGGCCAACCTGCACATGGCGGCCACGCCGGCGCAGATTGGAAATCGAGTTGAACGACGTCGTGGGGTGGCCGAGCGCGTCCATCGACATGTGTGCGCCGCCATTGGTGATCTGCTTGACCGCCTTGACGACATTCGGCGTGTTCGAGGCATTGATGGTCGCCACGGCGCCGATCTTTTTGGCGAACTCCAGCTTCTCGTCGGTAAGGTCGATGGCAATGACATTGGCGCCCATGGAACTGGCGATCATGATCGCCGACAGGCCGACGCCGCCGCAGCCATGCACCGCCACCCATTCGCCCGGCGTCACCCGGCCCTGGTCGACAATGGCGCGAAACGAGGTGACGAAGCGGCAGCCGAGGCTGGCGGCGGTGGCGAATTCCATCTCCTCGGGCAGCCGCACGAGGTTGGTGTCGGCATGTTCGATGGCGACATATTCGGCAAACGATCCCCAGGCGGTGAAGCCGGGCTGCGTCTGGTGTTCGCAGACCTGATGATTGCCCGAATTGCATTCGAAGCAGCGGCCGCAGCCGACACAGAACGGCACGGTGACGCGTTCGCCGGCCTTCCAGCGGGTGACCTGCTTGCCGACGGCGACGACGACGCCGGCCAGCTCATGGCCCGGCACATGCGGCAGCGTGATGCCGTCATCATGGCCCATCCAGCCATGCCAGTCGCTGCGGCAGAGCCCGGTCGCCTCGACCTTGATGACGACGCCATCGGCGGCCGGCTTCGGATCCGGCACGGTCTGGATCGTCGGCGCTTGGCCGAATTTCTCGAAGACGACGGCTTTCATCGGGTGGTCCTCATG
Source organism: Mesorhizobium sp. C372A (assembly GCF_030323245.1). Taxonomy (NCBI): domain Bacteria; kingdom Pseudomonadati; phylum Pseudomonadota; class Alphaproteobacteria; order Hyphomicrobiales; family Phyllobacteriaceae; genus Mesorhizobium; species Mesorhizobium sp. C372A. Next base: position 3,995,143 of record NZ_CP100475.1, read on the forward strand.
CTCTGCGCCAGTGCGCTTCTATTCCGCATCTATCTGATTCTCCGGTGCTGCCTTCTGAAAGGCCGGCAGCGCCATGCAGGCGGCGTGGATGCGCGAGATCTCGGGGTAGGGTGTCAGGTCGACGCCGAAGCGGGCGTTGCTGGCGATCTGGGCGACCAGGCAGATGTCGGCGAGGCCCGGTGCGTCGCCATGGCAAAATGTGCCGGTCTCATCCGATGAAGCCAGAATCTTTTCAAGCGGCTGGAACCCTTCGTTCACCCAGTGGCGAAACCAGTGGATGACATCCTGGTCGCCGGCGCCGAACAAAGTGCGCAGCGAGGTCAGCACGCGCAGATTGTTCACCGGGTGGATGTCGCAGGCGATCATCTGTGCCAGCATTCGCACGCGCGCCCGGCCGAGCGCATTCTTCGGCAGCAGCGGCGGATCGGGATTGGTCTCGTCGAGATATTCGATGATCGCCAGCGACTGCGTCAAAAGCGTGCCGTCGCCCAGGATCAGCGCCGGCACCAGCCCCTGCGGGTTGACCGCGCGATAGGCGGGCTCCAGATGGTCGCCATGACGCAGATGATGCGGCACGTAATCGTAGGTCAGGCCCTTCATCTCCAGCGCGATGCGTGCGCGATAGGAGGTGGAGGAGCGGTAGTAGTTATGGAGGACCAGATCGCTCATCGGATCACGGCTTGTCGGTGGAATTTTGGCCGATCGAATCTTGGCCGACAGTGATCTCGATGGTGCCGATGCCGTCGACACCGCCGGTCATCGTCTGACCCGGCGCCACCGCGCCGACGCCGGCCGGCGTGCCGGTGAAGATCAGGTCGCCCGGTTGTAGTACAACCGCACTGCTGCAGATCGAAACGATATCGGCGATCGGCCAGATCAGTTCGGCGAGGTCGCCGTCCTGTTTCACCGCGCCGTCAACGGCCAGCCAGATGCGGCCCTTTTGCGGATGGCCGGATTTGGCGGCCGGCACCAGCGGACCGCAGGGCGCCGAGCGGTCGAAGGCCTTGGACCAATCCCAGGGCCGCGCTGCTTTCTTGGCTTCGTCCTGCAGGTCGCGGCGGGTGAGGTCGATGCCGACGCCGTAGCCCCAGACATGGTCGAGCGCCTCAGCGCGCGGAATGCGGAAGCCGGCCTTGCCGATCGCCGCCACCAGCTCGATCTCATGGTGCAGGTTTTTGGTCAAAGGCGGGTAGGGGACCGTGGTGCCGGAATCGACCACCGCATCGGCCGGCTTGGTGAAGAAGAAGGGCGGGTCGCGCTCGTCATTGCCGAGTTCGCGGGCATGCGCAGCGTAGTTGCGGCCGACGCAGAAAATGCGGCGCACCGCAAAACGCTGGGCCGAGCCTTCTGTGGCGACCGATGGTGTTGCGGGCAAGGGAAAGACGAATTCTGTCATGCGCGGTCTTTCTGCTTCAACTGCCGGCACATTTGACCGATTTGAACCGCCGGGCAAGGCATGAGCGTCCGCAAAAGCATCGGCTGCGCCTGATGGTCCGATAAAGTCGGCTTCGCCTCCGGGGGTCAAGATGACGATAGACTATTTGCCAATAAGCTGGCCATGGTCCCGGGGAGTATCGTGCCCAGGGAGGACTGAAACGAACACCATGACCGCAGTCAACGATCGCGCCCGGTTTCTGATCATCGACGACCATCCGCTGTTTCGCGAGGCGCTGCACAGCGCCGTGCAGATGGCCTATCCGGAAGTCGACACCGTGGAGGCGCGCTCGATCGCCGAGGCGCTCGATCTTCTGGGTGGGATAAAGCCATTCGATCTGGCGCTGCTCGATCTCAACATGCCTGATGTGCATGGCTTCGATGGGTTGCTGCAGCTCAGGACCCGCCATCCGCGGCTGCCGGTGGTCGTCGTCTCGGGTTATGAGGAGCCGAAGATCATTTCCGAGGCACTGTCATATGGCGCTGCCGGCTTCATCCCCAAATCGGCGCGCAAGAGCGATCTCGCCGCCGCCATCCGCTCGGTGATGGAGGGCGCGATCTATGTGCCGGAGACATATGAGGGACAGCCACCCGACGCCGACAGCGCCGACCGCGCCGACATGGTGCAGCGGCTGGCCAAACTGACGCCGCAGCAGCTGCGCGTGCTGCAGATGCTGCGCCAAGGCCTGCTCAACAAGCAGATCGCCTACGAGCTGCAGGTCGGCGAGACCACGGTCAAGGCGCATGTCTCGGAGATCCTGCGCAAGCTCAACGTCTACAGCCGCACGCAAGCGGTGATTGAGGTGTCGAAGCTGGACAATGCGGAGCTGTTTCGCGATCAGGCCGGGTTTTGATCTTTACCCTCCCCCTTGTGGGGAGGGTCGATCCGCGAAGCGGAGCGGGGTGGGGGAGCTTGGCGCTGCACCCCGCCCCGGCGCTGCGCGCAGACCCTCCCCATCGAGGGGAGGGTATGGGGCTCAAGCCAGCAAATGCGCCAGCAGCGCCCTTAGCTGCGCCGGCTTTAGCGGCTTCCGCATCAGCTCTATGCCTGCGGCGCGGGCTGCCTTGGCGACGGCCTCCGATCCGTCGGCGGTGACGATCAGCGCCGGCACGGCGCGGCCGAGATAGTCGCGGACTTCGGCTATTGTTGCGGTGCCGAGGTCGCCGTCGTCGAGATGCTGGTCGGCAATGACGATGTCGGGCACCCAGTCGGTGTCGCCAAGCAGGCTGATCGCAGCCTCGGTCGAGGTCGCGGCGCGCACCAGGCACTGCCAGCGCTCGAGCAGGAAAGTCATCGCCTGCAGCACGTCGGCGTCGTTTTCGACCAGCAGGACCTTGGTGCCGAACAGGCCGTAGCCGCGCGGCCGCTCCATCTCGGCAAGGCTGGCGATGGCGTCGGCGCTGGCGCCGATGCCGACCGGCACGTCGATGTGGAAGATGGTGCCGCGCCCAACCCTCGAGGAGAACGTCACGGGATGACCTAGCGCGGCGGCCATGCGCCGCACGATGGCGAGGCCCAGGCCCAGCCCGCCGCCGGAGATCCCGGTGTCGGCTGGAATGGCGGAGCCGCGATGGAACTCCTCGAACACCGCCTCGCGCTGGTCGTCGGGAATGCCGCAGCCGGTGTCGGCGACATCGATGCGGATGGTATCGCCGCGATGCCTTGTGCCGACAAGCACGCCGCCCGAAGGGGTATAGCGCAGCGCATTGGACAGGATATTCTGCAGGATGCGGCGCAAGAGCGTGCGGTCCGAACGCACCACGGCGCTGACCGGGCGGAACTTCAGCGCCAGCCCCTTCATCTCGGCCACGGGCAGGAAATCCGACCGCAGCGAGGAAAACAGCGTCTCCAGATTGACATCGCCGATGTCGGGCTGGACCACGCCGGCATCGAGCTTGGAAATGTCGAGCAGCGTGCGCAACAGGTCTTCCATGGTCTCCAGCGAGCGCTCGACCTGGCGGACGAGTTTCTTGCCCTCGTCGCTGGTCTGCACTTCGGCCAGTGCCGAGACGGAAAGGTGGGCGGCGTTCAGGGGCTGCAGCACGTCATGGCTGGCGGCGGCCAGGAACCTGGTCTTGGACAGGTTTGCCAGCTCGGCGTTTTCCTTGGCGGCGCTGAGGTCGATGTTCGACTGTTCCAGCCGGCGCAAGGTCGAGTGCAGTTCCTCGGTGCGGATGCGCACGCGGTTTTCCAGCGAAATTGCGGTCTGGAACAGCGAGAAGGCATTGCCCTGCTGGTCCATCGAGCGCTCGACGCGGCTGACCAGAGCGGCGTTGATCTTCTTCAGCCTGTCGACGTCGTTGATGTCCCTGAGCGGCATGGGCTATTCCGCCGCCTGGCGTTCGCCGAAGGCGATGCCGGTGAAAGTCTGGTTCAGATGCATCGAGCGGTACTGTTCGCCATAGGTGCCGAAGCCGATGACGTTATTGACCCGGTAGAGCTCCGAAATGTCGCGGAAGACCTGGCGGTTGCGGGCGTCGAGCCGGCGCAGCACGCAATCGAAGCCGAGGATCATGTCGATGCCGCCGAGCCGTTGCTCGACGTCGCGCAGTGCGGCGCGCGTGGATTCTACCATGTCCTTGGGCTGGGCGATGGACAGCACGACGCCGTCGTCTATGGCGCAGAAGAATGACAGCGAGCCGTCGGGATGCATCTTCTGGATCGAGCGGCAGTAAAATTCGCCACCCACTTTCACCACCACCGGGTGCGAAGCGAAGCTCATCGGCGTCAGGTTCTGCGCAACGATGCCGACGGAGGCTGCATACTCCTCAGCCGCATTGGTGGCGTTGAATTCGCGCACGGTGCGGTGGTCCGGATCGGATGCCGTCACCACCAGCTTCTCGTCGGTGGGGATGAAATTGTCGGTCTTGAAGACATGGAACGGAATCTCAGTGGCGATCAGCACAATGATGGCGCTATCTGACGCTACCTTGCCGTTCGAAATCAGCCTGGTGGTTTCGAATTTCAAATCGTCGCCCGCCGAACCGCCGATCAGCGGGATGTCGTCCAGCCCCCAATGGATGGCCGAGGTCACCGCTTCCTCTGCAAAGGACAGGCCGTCGATGAAGCAGAGCGCGAAAGTGCTTTTGGCATGGCAACTGCCGGTGCGTCCGCGCAGCAGGCGCCGCAAGCCCTCGACTTCATCAGTGATCCTGTCCATGCCCGACGAGGAGAGATTGTCGACCATGGTGCTGACCGCCGAAAACGACGCGGAGGGAAAGAGCAGCGCCAGCACATGGCCTTCCTCCAGGCCCTGGGGGGTAATCTCGCCGGCGGTCGAGCAGGCGGCGTAGGCCAGCGTCGGCGCGTGGGTCTTCAGCCCTTGCGAAAGGACGCTCGCGTCAAACAGGCTCTGGGAGAAGAACAGCAGGGCAAAGCCGGCATCGATGGCTGCGGCCTCGACGGCGACCGCCAGGGCGAATGCATCGGCGTCGGGCTCGTCGGTGGTGAGCGCCGACAGACCGGATGCATAGCTCGTCCGTGAACTGGCCAGAGGCTTCCTCCCGATATCCTCCGACGCTTCCTGCGCGCGCCCGTTTTATGTCTCTCGGCGCGCTGGCGTCGAGGGCATTGTTGCCCCCTATTCGCTCTTTGGCAATGGGGCGGACAGGCCCATGATTTTCGTTTTCTCCATGACCGAAAGTACAATGAGCGCCGTGTGTTTTTTGCGCTTTGTGCAGTGTACCAATAGCGCATGGCCGAGCGCCAAAGCCGCATCGGCAGCATGACTACCAAGGTCATACCCAGGGAGGATGCATGTCGGACGTTTCGTTTGTCGTGAACGGAAAACGGATCAGCGGCGCTGCCGAGGACCGAACGCTTCTGGTTCATTTCCTGCGCGAAAATCTTGGTCTCACCGGAACGCATGTCGGTTGTGACACCTCTCAATGCGGCGCCTGCGTCGTGCATGTCGACGGCAAGGCGGTGAAGTCCTGTTCGATGCTGGCCGTGCAGGCCTCCGGGTCGACCGTGGTGACGATCGAAGGGCTTGCCAATGGCGGCGACCTGCATCCGATGCAGGCCGCGTTCAAGGAACATCATGGGCTGCAATGCGGCTTCTGCACGCCGGGCATGATCATGACGGCGACCGACATGATCGCGCGCCATCCCGAAGGCCTTGACGAGGCGACGGTGCGCGCCGAGCTCGAAGGCAACATCTGCCGCTGCACCGGCTACCACAACATCGTCAAGGCGATCCTCGCCGCATCGCAGACGATGGCGAAGGTGCCGAAGGGCAGGGCGAAACAGGCAGCGTAAGAAAGAAGCGAGTAGTGAATAGTGAATAGCGAGTAGTCGGTTTAGCCGAACCGCTCCGAGCACAATTCCCTACTCACTGTTCACTATTCGCTACTCACTATTCGCTATTCCGGAGGAATTCCTATGGGCATTGAAGGCATCGGCGCTCGGGTCGTGCGCAAGGAAGACAAACGCTTCATCACCGGCGCCGGCCGCTATGTCGACGACATGGTGGTTCCCGGCATGAAGCATGCCGCTTTCGTGCGCAGCCCGCACGCGCATGCTCAGATCAAGAAGATCGACGTCAGACGAGCGCAGGCGATGCCCGGCGTCATCGGCGTCTTGACCGGCAAGGAGCTCAAGGCCGACGGCATCGGCAACCTGATCTGCGGCTGGATGATCCATTCCAAGGACGGCTCGCCGATGAAGATGGGCGCGTGGTCGCCGCTGGCCGTCGACAAGGTGCGCTATGTCGGCGACGCGGTCGTCATCGTGGTGGCGGAAACCAAGGGCCAGGCCCGCGACGCGGCCGAAGCGGTCGAGATCACCTACAAGGAATTGAAGGCGGTGGTCGATGCCACCAAGGCGCTGCAAAAAGGTGCGCCGCAGGTCCATGCCGAAGCCGAGGACAATCTTATCTTCGACTGGGAGATCGGCGATGCCAAGGCGACCGACGCGGCGATCCAGGCGGCGGCCCATGTCACCCGCATGAAGATCGTCAACAACCGGCTGGTTCCCAACGCCATGGAGCCGCGCGCGGCCCTTGGCCATTACGACAAGGCCGAGGACCATTTTACCTGCTGGACGACGTCGCAGAACCCGCATGTCGCGCGGCTAGTGATGAGCGCCTTCTACAATGTCGCGCCGGAAAACAAGCTGCGCGTCATTGCGCCCGATGTCGGCGGCGGCTTCGGCTCGAAGATCTACATCTATCCCGAAGAGATCGTCTGCCTGTGGGCGTCGAAGAAGACCGGCGTGCCGGTCAAATGGGTTGCCGACCGTACCGAAAGCTTTCTCACCGACGCACATGGCCGCGACCATGTCTCGACGGTCGAAATGGCGTTCGACAAGAACAACAAGATCACCGGCTTCAAAGTCGACACCATCGCCAATCTCGGCGCCTACATGTCGCTGTTCTCGTCTTGCGTGCCGACCTATCTCTACGCGACGCTGCTGTCGGGCCAGTACAACATCCCGACGATCCACGCCAATGTGCGCACCGTCTACACCAACACGGCACCCGTCGATGCCTATCGTGGGGCAGGGCGGCCGGAAGCGACCTATTTGCTCGAACGCACAATGGAGACCGCCGCACGCGAACTCGGCGTGTCTCCGGCGGAGCTTCGGCGCGCCAATTTCATCACCGAGTTTCCGCATCAGACGCCGGTCATCATGAACTATGACGCCGGCGACTATGGAGCTTCACTCGATGCGGCGACACAGGCGTCCGACTATGCCGGCTTTGCCAAGCGCAAAGCGGCGGCCGCCAGCCAGGGCAGGCTGCGCGGCATCGGCATGAGCTGCTATATCGAGGCCTGCGGCATCGCGCCGTCGGCGGCGGTCGGTTCGCTCGGCGCCGGCGTCGGTCTGTGGGAATCGGCCGAGGTGCGGGTCAATGCCGTCGGCACGATCGAGGTGCTGACCGGCTCGCACAGCCACGGCCAGGGCCATGAGACGACCTTCGCGCAACTGGTCACCCAGCGCTTCGGCGTGCCGCTCGACTCGGTGTCGATCGTCCATGGCGACACCGACAAGGTGCAGATGGGCATGGGCACCTACGGCTCGCGCTCGGGCGCGGTCGGCATGTCGGCAATTGCCAAGGCGCTCGACAAGGTCGAGGCCAAGGCCAAGAAAATCGCCGCCCATCTGCTCGAGGCCGACGAGGGCGACATCGTCATCGAGAATGGCGAGGTCAAGGTTGCCGGCACCGACAAGAGCCTGCCCTGGTTCCAGGTGGCGCTTGCCGCCTACACCGCTCACAATCTGCCGGCAGGCATGGAGCCGGGACTGAAGGAAACAGCCTTCTACGATCCGGCGAACTTCACTTTCCCGGCGGGCTGCTACATCTGCGAGGTCGAGATCGATCCGGAAACCGGCACGACCGAGATCGTCCAGTTCGTCGCGGCGGACGATTTCGGCAACATCATCAACCCGATGATCGTCGAGGGTCAGGTGCATGGCGGCATCGCCCAGGGCATCGGCCAGGCGCTGCTGGAAGGCGCGCACTATGACGATAGCGGGCAGCTGCTAACGGCGAGCTACATGGACTACACCATGCCGCGCGCGGACGACCTGCCGTCATTCAAGGTGTCGACCTCGAACACGCCGTGTCCGAGCAATCCGCTCGGCATCAAGGGCTGTGGCGAGGCCGGCGCCATCGGCTCGCCGCCGGCGGTCATCAACGCCATCACCGACGCTTTGGGGATTGTGGACATCGCCATGCCAGCCTCGCCGTCAACGGTGTGGGCGGCGATTAGGGCGAAGAAATGAGTGAGTAGGGAGTAGTGAGTAGGGAATGGGCATTACCGGAGATGACAGCGTCCCTATTCCCTACTCACTACTCACTATTGCCTAACCACTTCAGGGGAGGATCCCATGTACGCAGTCAACTACCACCGCGCCGCCTCGGTCGTCGACGCCGCCAAGCTGGTGAAGAGCGGCGACGCCAGGCTTTTGTCAGGCGGCATGACGCTGATCCCGGCGATGAAGACGCGGCTCGCCGCACCGTCCGACCTGATCGACCTGTCGCGGATCAAGGAGCTGCAAGGCGTCAAGGTGTCGGGCAAGACCGTCACCATCGGCGCCGCCACAACCCATTACGACGTCGCCAATGACGAGAAGCTGCGGAAGGCCTGTCCGGCGCTTGCCCACCTTGCGTCGCTGATTGGCGATCCGGCGGTGCGCCACAAGGGCACGATCGGCGGCTCGGTCGCCAACAACGACCCAGCCGCCGATTATCCGGCGGCGCTCTTGGCGCTGGGCGCCACCATCGTCACCAACAAGCGCGAGATTTCAGCCGCGAAATTCTTCACCGGGCTGTTCGAAACGGCGCTGAAAGAAGGCGAGATCATCACCGCGGTGAGTTTTACCGCGCCGGCCAAGGCTGCTTACGAAAAATTCCGCAACCCGGCCTCGCGCTATGCGATCGTCGGCGTGTTCGTGGCAAAGGGCAAGGACGGGGTCAGCGTTGCCGTTACCGGCGCCGGCGATGACGGTGTGTTCCGCTCGAAGGAGATCGAAGCAGCACTGGCGAAGAATTTTGCCGCATCGGCGCTCGACGGCGTGAAAGTGCCGGCGAAGAATTTGATGACCGACCTCCACGCTTCGGCCGAATACCGTGCCAATTTGATCGCCGTGATGGCCAAGCGCGCGGTGGCGGCAGCCAACGCCTGACATCATAAAGCTACTGACAAGGAAAGGGGCCATCGCGGCCCCTTTGTTCGTCTGTGGCGGGCTGTAACTGCCCAGTCCTTGCGGGTTCGCTGCCACGCGCAAATCCGTTGTTTCAGGTAATTCCCGTGCAAGAACAGGCGCATACTTCCCAAGGGACTGCCCAGCCCCATTCTCGCACTTGCACAATCTGATATTGCACTGCAATATGTATAGCTTGGCGGAACACGGGGTGGATTCTGCGCGCGGCGGTGTGAGCTGCGCCAAGATCTTGCGTCGTAGAGGATCGGCATGGCCGACATCTCCGCAGCGTCTGTTGCCCTGCCGCGGGCCACAGCCGACAAAGCAGCCAGAGCAAGACTGGCCTATCTCGATGGTTGGCGCGGGCTTTCGATCGCACTGGTGCTGATCGGCCATTTCTTCCCCGTTCCCGGGATCAATCTCGGCGTGCTCGGCGTCGAGTTCTTCTTCGTGCTCTCAGGCCGGCTGATGGGCGAGATACTGTTCATCGAACGCTTTCCGCTGAAAAAATTCTTCAAGCGCCGCTTTTCGCGCATCTATCCCGCGCTGCTGGTGTTCGTGACATCAGCCATGATCGGGCTCTCCGGCACCTTTATCGGCTTCAAATGGAAGGCGGCGCTGACGGCGCTGACATTCACCTACAACTATGCCGGAATTCTCATCACCCGCGCCGGCGCGCTCGACCACATCTGGTCGCTATGCGTGGAAGAGCATGCCTACATCATCCTGGCGCTGATCAGCGTGGTGGTGACCGGGCGGGGTAATGTCGTTCGGCTGCTGGTGACGCTGTCGCTGCTGGCGATGGCCAATGGCGCCATTTCGTACTGGGCACTCGGCATGGATTACGAGCACAGCTATTGGCGCACCGATGTGCATATCGCCTCGATCCTGCTGTCGGCATCGATCTGCCTGCTCAAGCACGATGACCGGCTGCCGGCATTCCTGACGAGCCCCTATGTCAGCCTCGTGTCGGCGGCGGCGGCTATATTGCTGTTCCTCGATCCGGTGCCGACGCCGATCCATTACCTACTGGCGGTGCCGTTGCTGGCGCTTGCCGTGAATACGCTGGACACCAGCAACTGGCATCTTACCGGCCTGCTTTCATCCAGCCCGATGGTGATGATCGGGCTATGGTCGTACTCGCTCTATCTCTGGCAACAGCCCTTCTACAAATTCGTCGCCGAGCAGGGCAGTGCGCCGATCCCGATGCTGGCGGCTGTCTTCGCCTGTGCACTATGCAGCTACTATCTGGTCGAGAAGCCCGCGCGGGCCTGGCTGAACCGGAATTGGTGAGGGCTACGGACTCCTAATCTTATGCTGCCGCGACGATCTGCTTGCCGATCATCAGCCAGCGACCCATCAGCCGGCGATCTCCTTGAGGTAGTAGCGCACCGCCTTCTTGCCGCCATGGATCACCGCGTCGCCGACCTCGGCGAAGCCAAGCGCGGCATGGAAGGCGTCCGAAGCCGGATTGGGAGGTTCGGCATTCACCTCGCAGGTGACGATGCTGTGGCCCGCGCGGGCGACTTCCCCGAACAGATCCTCGTAGAGCCGGCGGGCATGGCCGCGGCCGCGCGCTTGCGCCGCGACGACGACGCGGTCGACATAGACGAAGCGTGGATAGCGCTCGCGGAACCAGAGGAAATTCGGGCTGTCGTAGCGCGCATCCTGGTCGAAGGTCATGATGAAGGCTTCGAGCGTGCCGATGCGCCTGACGTAAAACGCTTCGCCAAGCAGGAAGGACAGCCGTTCCGGCTCGAGCCATGACAGTTCGGCGGCGTGCTCATTGTTGAGTGCGAGGATGGCCGCTTCGTCCTGAGGCGAGACACGGCTGATCGGCGACGGCCCAGTCACGGCTTCGCTCATCATGCTCTGGCCGCCGCAATCGTCGCGGCAACCAGCGCCCCATCGGTGACTGTGGTGCGGTATTCGCGGTCGAGATCGCCGCCGCCCATGCCGACTTGCGGGTTGCGGTAGGCCATGGCGCTCGGTACATCCTTGAGCGCGGCGAAGTGCATTTCCGTCAGCCCGGTTGATGCCAGCACCCCGGCGATGTTTTCGGGGTCCAGCGCGCCACAGCCGAGGATGATGATGCGGCCGTCGGCCTGGCGGACGAGATCCGCCAACAGGCCGGCGCCTTCCACCGCGGTGTCCCTCTGGCCGCTGGTCAGCACGCGGCCGACCTTGCAGCGGATCAGCGCTTCCAGCGCCTCGGCCGGGTCGCGCGTCATGTCGAAGGCGCGGTGGCAGGTGACGGCGAGCGGACCGGCGGCATCGACCAGCGCGCCCATGCGGGTTTCGTCGATGGTGCCGTCGGCATTGAGGCAACCGACAACGACGCCGGCGACGCCGAGGTCACGAAGCGCTGCGACATCGGCGAGCATCGAGCTGTATTCGGCCTCGCTGTAGAGGAAATCGCCGCCGCGCGGCCGCACGATGACATGGAAGGGAATTGTCGCGCTCTCGAGTGCGGCGCGCACCGTGCCGAGGCTGGGCGTGATGCCGCCTTCGACCAGGCTGGCGCAGAGCTCGACCCGGTCGGCGCCGGCGGCCTGCGCAGCCAGCAGTCCATCGATGCCTTCGACGCAGATTTCGATCAGGGGGCGAGCATTTCCGGCCAAGGGGCGATCCTTCATGATAGCATGACGGCCAGCCCTAGCATCGGCTCGGTTGGTGGGGAAGCCGGAACAGCCAGTCGCTGCTTGGGCCAGCCCGGCAACCCGGCCGATCCGCTATTACTGGCGCAGCAGCGTGTTCTTGGCGCCTCGTTCGGCCTGGTCGATGACCAGCAGCTTGACCGGGGCGTCGCCGATGTTGGTGGCCTGGTGCCATTGGCCGATCATCTCGATGATGAAATCGCCCGTCTTGTAGGTGTTGCTGTTGCCGGTCTCGACATTCGTCACTTTGAGTGTCCCGGCCTCGACATAGGCGTAGCGGGCAAACGGGTGCTTGTGCACCGGCAGAGTGGCGCCGACCGCAATGTCATAGGTTGAAACCAGCACTTGGACATTTTTCTGCGGCAGCACGATCGGCTGGCCGGACGCCGTCTGGCTGCGATCGGCAAGCGGCGTGACGACAACCGGCGGGCTGGTACTGTCCAGCGCCCGAGCGGGGTTTGCAGAGAGCGCCGCCGCGAACAGCAGCATCGATGCCAGGATCTTTCGCATGGTTCCTCCAGGTTTTACCGCCACCGCGCGGGCGCGACGCCAAACTTCTATCTCTCGTCAGTTACTGGAGACACAACGTCATCCGCCGGTGCCGTCGTCCATCATCGTATTCGTGAGCGCTTCATAGATGTTGCTGCATACCTGGGACCGCGGACAGTGTTTTACGATGAATACCGGCACGACAGTCAGTGCGGCGGCGATCAGGATTTGCAGGAAGAGAGGAGCAGGCTCGAAGCGTTTGCCAAACAAGGCTCGGCAAGCGAAGTAGAGACTTTGAGCCAGGCATGCCCAGACAAGGACATGCAACAGCGTGCTCGTTGCTTGGGCATAGGGCGTTATGTATCCGTCGGGAAAGCCGACCATGCCAAGGTCGACGAGCCACTGCAGAGCCAGAACGCAGGACAGGCATGCCCACAGAAAGAGCGCCACGCGGGTAACCAAAACTCTGCTGCTATCCACGCTCATGTGCGATCGAAGCACAACTGCGCTCGGTCTTCCAGAGCGGCTGCTGCGTGGCTTGGAGTGTGGCCTATTTCAGAGTGCGCAGCGTGATCGAATAGCGGTGCCCGGCGACCGGCGGAATGCTGTGCTCCCACTCGTGGCGCGCCGGGCCGTCAATGAGATAGACAGATCTCGGCTGAACCTCGATCGTCTTGCGATCCCATTTCGAGCCGTTTTTTCGGCGCAGCCGAAAGCTGCAGGGCGCCAGCAGCGAGACGCCGGCGACGAGATCGAAATGCGGCTTGTCGCGATGCCAACCTATGCCCGCGCCCGGCCGATACTCGTTGATGAGCACTTGCGCGAATTCCGTGGCCTGCCTGCCGGCAAAATCCGCGACCTTGTCGCGAAGCGGCAGCAGGAATTTCGGGATGGGCGGCGCTTCGACGACCTGGCGCCGGTCGTAGTCGTAGCGCCAGCCGAAGCCGGCGACCTGCCGGTTGGCAAGGTGGCCGTGGAAATCGAACGGCTTGAAGGACAGTTCATTGAGGTGACGGACCAGTTCCGCCTCTTCGTCCGTTGTGATCAGGCTAGGCCGGTAAGAAAATCCTTCCGGCAGCGTGTCGGCCGCGCCGAAGAGATCGCCCTGGCTGGCATACGCTGTTGTACTGGATTTCGTCTGTGCCATCTGACGGAGAGATAGGAAGCCTCGCCACCCGGGCAAGATTTTCGGCGTTGTGGTGCGCCTCCCTGTCGGAACCTCCGCATCGTTGCGGCATTACGCATGTTCGAAGCAGGATTTGGAGAAGATTTGGGGACGAAGCGGGATTTTCGACATGCCGTCCACTGCCATCCGCAATACCCACTACGACCCGTCGACGAAAATCCTCTCGGTCTGGTTCGTCCCGAGCGGAGCCCGCTACGACTACGAGGAGGTCGAGCCCGAGACCTACGCGGCGTTCCGCGCCGCCTTCTCGAAAGGGCAATTTTTCAACGAGTTCGTGCGCGATCGCTACCGGTTTCACCTGGTTGAAGAAGGGCGTCCGGCGAGCAACCGGGTTCTGAAGGTGCGGTGATCCGTATAAGGTCGCGAACCCCAATTGCTTTTCGAATTGACTTGTTTCAACCTGCTTTGTGGGACGGACAATGCCGTGGTCGAGATGGCCAGAACATTGGGGGAGGCAGCTTTTGAAATGCATGTTGATTATACTCGGCGTGGTAGGTGTCCTGTCTTCCGCTGCGTCTGCAAAAGATAATCGACAACACATCGACCCTGCCTATCAAAAAAACATCAACTATCTGGCCGGGCTGTCCGACGCCCAGTTGAAATTGGTCGTAACATGGTCAGCTAACGTCATCGCCGTTACGACGCGATGCCCGGCGCTGCAGCTGACTCCAGACGGAAAATCCAAAATAACGGCGATATACATCTTGTACGATGTGCAAGATAAACACCTGATACCCAATCCCCCCGAATTCAAGAGAGCCATCAGGTTTTATGAAGGCGCTTACCGCACGGCGGCGCAACGCACTGACAGCTGTCGGGCGGAGAAAGCCAAGGACCCGGGAAGCTACCGGCAAATAGTTGTCGGCATGATCGACTAGAAGTGATTTGGCTCGCCGGAACCCCGGCGAAGCGCGAATTCTCTATAGCCCCTTCGCCAAATCGCCGCGAGAACTCACGGCCCGAAAACGCGACCGGACCGCGCGGACGCGCTTCGCCTTGCTGGTGACGCCCCCACCGTCACTTCGCAACCGAGCCCCCGAGAAAATGGACCTGGAGGCTTCTAGCGCGGGCATCGATTGTCTGGAAAGGCAACGGCGCTCTGGCTTGGTTGAATTATCGGCCGCCACCGCGGAAATCGTGCGGACGGAAGCCAAACGGCGACTGCATAGCCGCTCATCAAAGCCCTGTTCAACTCCTCAATTCGTGGTAAGGTGATTTTACCAGTTAATAACATGACGATCGGCGCGGCCGTCGTTCAAAGCGGGAGTAGGGATAGATGACGACGATTGCGCTGTTCGGTGCCGGCGGCAAAATGGGTTACCGCCTGTCGACCAATTTTCGCGGATCGCCCTACACGGTACGCCATGTCGAGGTGAGCGAGGCCGGCCGCGATCGGCTGAAGACCGGACTGGGCTTCGACGCGGTCAGTGCCGATGCGGCGCTGGACGGGGCGGATATCGCCATCCTGGCCGTTCCCGACACGCATATCGGCAAGGTGGCGGCTGATATCGAGAGCAAGCTCGCGCCTGGCACGATGGTGATAGTGCTCGACGCGGCCGCACCCTTCGCCGGCCATCTGCCCAACCGGCCGGACCTGACCTATTTCGTCACCCATCCCTGTCATCCGCCGATCTTCAACGACGAGACCGACATGGCGGCCAAGAAGGATTATTTTGGCGGCGTCAAGGCCAAGCAGCATATGGTCAGCGCGCTGATGCAGGGGCCGGAAGCGGACTACGCCAAGGGCGAGGCGGTCGCAAAAATCATCTGGGCGCCGGTCATGCGCTCGCACCGTGTCACCGTCGAACAGATGGCGCTGCTGGAGCCCGGTCTATCGGAGACGGTGTGCGCGTCACTGCTTGTCGTCATGAAGGAAGCCGTCGACGAGGTCGTCGCGCGAGGCGTCGACCAACAGGCGGCGCTCGATTTCCTGCTCGGCCACATGAACGTGCTCGGCGCCGTGATTTTCGGCGAAACCAAGGGCGTATTCTCGGATGCCTGCAACAAGGCGATCGAATTCGGCAAGCCGGTGCTGATGCGCGACGACTGGAAGCGGGTGTTCGAGCCCGAAGAGATCGCCGCCAGCATTCGGCGCATTACTTGAGACAGGCGGAGTCGGGCGCTTGCCGGAGCGCCTCGATGGCTCGACACACCCGCCATGCCCAGATGCTTTCGCTCAGTGGGCACATGTCACCTCAATTAGTGATTGACTCATCATACCAGTTGGCTTAGCTGTTGATGGCTTGGGCAAGGATTCGCGAGAAGTACGAAGCCTGGGCGAGTGGAGGGACGGCGGGGGAGCAGCGATCGTTTGGGAAGCCGGCACCGGCATTCAGCCTGAACCGATCGGCGGCCCGCGTTGCGCGATGAATTCGAATGCAGAGGCCTTGATTTATCAAGGCAATTTTTCAAACGGGAGGACATCATGAAACTCACACGCAGAATGACACTTGCGGCGTTCGCCGGCATGCTGGCGTTTGGCACGGCGGCACCCGCCTATGCGGCCGACCTCATTGCCATCATCACGCCCTCGCACGACAATCCGTTCTTCAAGGCGGAAGCCGTCGGCGCCGAAGCCAAGGCCAAGGAACTCGGCTACGAAGCGCTTGTGCTCGTCCATGATGACGACGCCAACAAGCAATCCGAATTGATCGATACGGCGATCGGTCGCGGCGCCAAGGCGATCATCCTCGACAATGCCGGCGCTGACGCCACTGTCGCTGCCGTGCAGAAGGCCAAGGACGCAGGCGTGCCGTCGTTCCTGATCGATCGCGAGATCAACGCCACCGGCGTCGCCGTGGCTCAGATCGTCTCCAACAACTACCAGGGCGCCCAGCTCGGCGCGCAGGAGTTCGTCAAGCTGATGGGCGAGAAGGGCAATTTCGTCGAGCTGGTCGGCAAGGAATCCGATACCAATGCCGGCATTCGCTCGAAGGGCTATCATGACGTCATCGACGATTATCCGGACCTGAAGATGGTCGCCCAGCAATCGGCCAACTGGAGCCAGACGGAAGCCTATTCCAAG
Organism: Mesorhizobium sp. C372A; assembly: GCF_030323245.1. Classification (NCBI taxonomy): domain Bacteria; kingdom Pseudomonadati; phylum Pseudomonadota; class Alphaproteobacteria; order Hyphomicrobiales; family Phyllobacteriaceae; genus Mesorhizobium; species Mesorhizobium sp. C372A. The sequence goes on from NZ_CP100475.1 coordinate 4,011,582, forward strand.
ATGGAATCGATCCTGCAGGCCAACCCGGATATCAAGGGCGTCATCTCCGGCAACGACACGATGGCCATGGGCGCGTATGCGGCGCTGGTTGCGGCGAACCGCAAGGAAGTCATCGTCGTCGGTTTCGACGGATCCAACGACGTGCGCGATTCGATCACCGCGGGCGGCATCAAGGCAACCGTGCTGCAGCCGGCCTATGCGCAGGCGCAGATGGCGGTCGAGCAGGCCAACGACTTCATCAAGAACAAGAAGTCGCCCGAGAAGGAAAAGCAGCTGATGGACTGCGTGTTGGTCAATGGCGACAATGCTTCCAAGCTGGAAACGTTTGCGCTTACCAACTGAGCCGGCGTGACATGAATAGCGAGGGGCGATCAAGGTCGTCCCTCGCCGCCATTTTCCGTGGGTGCCAATCACCATGCTCAACAGGCCATCATGCTGAACAACAAGCCGATCTGGCCGATGCTTGTCGTTGCAGTCGGCATCAGCCTGACCGCCTGCAAGATTTTGCCGACTCCCTCGGGGGATAGCGGCAGCGCTGCCGCCTTCAATCCGGACAAGATGGTCGAGGAGATCTGGGCCGCGAAGGTCGTGCCTTACCTCCAGCAGAAGGCCGGGCCTTTTGCCGAGGTCCACGCTCTGGCAAAAACCGATCCTGCTTCCGCCGGCGCCAAATATGGCAATCCGAACAAGCAGGCGAATTCGCCCTGGACCTTCGCGGTTCGCGTCGAGGGCAAGATCATCGCAGCCAACACGCAGTCGCGGGCCGCGACCATGGATATCGATGTCGACGGCGACGGCAAGGCCGATGCGCGGGTACAGATCGGACCGGCGATGCGCGGAACCGCGCTGCGCGACAGCCTCGATTTCATCCAGTTCAACGATTTTACCAACCAGATCGACTTCGCCCAGTTCGGCAAGGCGTTCAACGCCTATGCCGTCAAGGCCCTGTTTGCCAAACTGCCGCGTGACGCGCTGGAAGGCCGGACCGCCAAGGTTCTCGGCGCCTATACGCTCGAGAGCGGCCAGGACCTGCCGCTGGTGACGCCGGCGGAGGCAGAAATCGGGCTGAAGCCATGAGCGCTGCGGTTGCTCACGATGTCGTCTTGAAGCTGGAGGACGTCTCCAAGGTCTATTCCGGCACCGTCGCGGTCAAGCGCGCGAATTTCGAGGTGCGCAAGGGCGCCGTCAATGTGCTGGTCGGCGAAAACGGCGCCGGCAAATCGACGCTGATGAAGATCATCGCCGGCGTCGAACAGCCGACGCTCGGCCGGATCCTCCTGGAAGGGGAGGAGGTCTCCTTCTCGTCATCGGGCGACGCGGTGAACCGCGGCATCGGCATGGTGTTCCAGGAGCTGAACCTGTTTGGCAATATGACCGTCGCCGAGAACATCTTCGCCACGCGCGAGATCACCAACCGGTTCCGCAAGATCGACCGCAAGGAGCAGGAGCGTCGCGCGGCGCAATTTCTCGAACGCCTGCAGGCCGGGATAAGGCCCGACATGCTGGTCGAGGATCTGCGCATCGGCCAGCAGCAGCTGGTCGAGATCGCCAAGGCGGTTTCGCTCGATGCGCGCATCCTGATCATGGACGAGCCGACCTCGGCGCTCAGTGCGGCGGAAGTCGAGATCCTGTTCAAGGTGATCGCCGACCTCAAGGCGCGCGGCGTGGCGATCGTCTACATCTCGCACCGGCTGGAAGAACTGATCCGCATCGGCGACTACATCACCGTGCTGCGCGATGGGCACATCACCGGCCAGGAGGAGATGAAGAACGTCGACACCCGGTGGATCGTGCGGCAGATGATCGGCTCCGACGCCAAGGATTTCGCCAAGGCCGACGGCCATGTTCCTGGCGAAGAGATATTCCGCGCCGAGGACATCTGCCTGCCGCGCGCGACCGGCGGGCTGGCGGTCGATCACGTCTCGCTGTCGCTGCGCGCCGGCGAGATCCTCGGCATATACGGCCTGATGGGCGCCGGGCGGAGCGAGCTGTTCGACTGCATCATGGGCCGCCATGGCCAGGCGACCGGCGCGATCTTCATCGCCGGCAAAAAGGTCAAGGAGCGCGACACGACGCGGCGTATCCGGCGCGGGCTGGCGCTGATCCCCGAAGACCGCCAACGCGAAGGGCTAGTCTCGATCCTGTCCGTCGCGAGCAATCTGACACTGGCCAGCCTGTCGCGTTTTGTCCGCCTGTTTCACATTCGCGGCGGCCACGAGAAGCAGGCGGTGACGCAGATGGTGCGGGAACTGGCGATCAAGGTCGCCGACCCGGCGCAGGAGGTCTCATCGCTGTCGGGCGGCAACCAGCAAAAGGTGGTGATCGGAAAGGCGCTGCTCACCGGGCCGAAGGTGCTGCTGATGGACGAGCCGAGCCGTGGCATCGATGTCGGCGCCAAGGCCGACGTCTTCCGCACCATGCGCAAACTGTCGCGAGACGGGCTCGGCATTCTGTTCGCCACCTCGGATCTCGATGAGGTGATGGCGCTGTCCGATCGCATCGCGGTGATGAGCAATGGAAAACTGACGGGCATGTTCGATCGCGCCGAGGCGACGGAGGCAGCCCTTGTCGCCGCCTCGGCACTTGGCCACGGACCGGCCCCGCACACGGAGAACCCATGACTGACATCCCGGCCAAGGCGGCTGTCTCCTCCGTTTCGAGCGGCTCGCTGCTGCTGACGCTGATGAAGGCGAGGACCTTCATCGCGCTGATCGCCGTCTTGATCTTCTTCTCGATCGCGGCGCCGAATTTCCTGTCGACAGCCAATCTGATCCTGATGTCGAAACATGTGGCGCTGAACGCCTTCCTCGCCATGGGCATGACCTTCGTCATCATCACCGGCGGCATCGATCTCTCAGTCGGCTCGATCGTCGGCCTGTGCGGCATGGTCGCCGGCTACCTCGTGCTCAACGGCATCGACCTGCAATTCGGCTACACCGTCTATTTCAACGTCGTCGAGATCGCGCTGATCACGCTGGCGGTCGGCATATTGATCGGCGCCGTCAACGGACTGCTGATCACCAGGCTGAACGTCGCGCCGTTCATCGCCACGCTCGGCGTGCTCTATGTCGCGCGCGGCCTGGCGTTGCTGTCGTCGGACGGCCGCACCTTCCCCAACCTCGTCGGCAAGCCGGAGCTTGGCACCACCGGGTTTGGTTTCCTCGGCGCCGGGCGGCTGCTCGGCCTGCCGGTGGCGATCTGGATACTGATCGTCGTTGCGCTGGCGGCGGCCTACCTCGCCAAATACACCCCGCTCGGCCGCCACATCTTCGCCGTCGGCGGCAATGAACGGGCGTCGCGAATTTCGGGCGTTCGTGTCAACATGGTGAAAATGTTCGTCTACATGTTCTCCGGCTTCTGCGCGGCGATCGTCGGCCTGATCATCTCGTCCGAACTGATGGCCTCGCACCCGGCAACAGGCGAAAGTTTCGAGCTCAACGCCATTGCGGCGGCGGTGCTCGGCGGCACCTCGATGTCGGGTGGGCGCGGCACGATCGGCGGCACCATTGTCGGCGCCTTCGTCATCGGCATTCTTTCGGACGGGTTGGTGATGATGGGCGTGAGTTCCTTCTGGCAGATGGTGATCAAGGGCCTTGTCATCATCGTCGCCGTCGTCGTCGACCAAGCGCAGCGCCGGCTGCAGAGCCGGGTGACGCTGATGCAGATGGCAAAGGCAGGCTGAGCATGGCGGAGTTGCGGGGAGGGCTCATCGGCTGCGGCTTCTTTGCCATCAACCAGATGCATGCCTGGCGCGACATTGAAGGCGCCGCGATGGTCGCCATTTGCGACCGCGACCCGGAGCGGCTGCGCATCATCGGCGACCAGTTCGGCATTGCGAAGCGCTACACCGACGCGGCAGAGATGTTTGCAAGCGAAAGCCTCGACTTCGTCGATATCGCCACCACCGTTCCCAGCCATCGTCCGCTGGTCGAGATGGCGGCGCTGCACCGTGTGCCGGTGATTTGCCAAAAGCCGTTCGCGCCGACGCTTGCCGACGCCAAGGCGATGGTGAGGGCCTGCGTGGAAGCCGGCGTACCGCTGATGGTGCATGAGAATTTTCGCTGGCAGTCGGCGATCCAGGCGGTGCGTGCCGTGCTCGACAGCGGCGAGATCGGCACGCCGTTCTTCGGGCGCATCTCCTTCCGCTCTGCCTATGACGTGTTTTCCGGCCAGCCCTATCTCGCCAAGGGAAAGCGCTTCATCATCGAGGACCTCGGTATCCACAGTCTCGACATCGCCCGTTTTCTACTGGGCGACGTGTCGACGATCACGACGCGAACCGCGCGCATCAACCCCGGCATCGCGGGCGAAGATGTCGCGACGATGCTGATGGACCACAAGAGCGGGGCGACGTCAGTGGTCGACTGTAGCTACGCGACGAAGCTCGCCACCGAACCGTTTCCCGAAACGCTGATCGAGATCGACGGCAGCGACGGCACGATCCGCTTGGCGCAGGGATATCGGCTCACCGTCACCGGCAGGAGCGGCACGAAGATCACCGACGTTTCGCCGCCCGTACTCGCCTGGGCATCGCGCCCATGGCACAACATCCAGGAGAGCGTCGTCGCCATCCAGCAGCACTGGGTCGACTGCCTGGCAAAGGGAACCGAGCCGGCGACCTCGGGCGCCGACAACCTCAAGACATTCGCGCTGGTCGAGGCGGCCTATCTGGGCGCCGCGAGCCACGAACCTGTCCACCTGGATGGCTTGCTGACATGACAGCCGACGCCTTCCTCCTATACGGCACACGCGTGGTCGAGGCCGAGCCGGTCAGGCTGAGTGCGGGCTTGCTCAGCGCCGACTTTGTCAACGGCAGCCTGCGCACCATCCGTTACGGCGGCATCGAAGTGCTGCGCGCCATCGCCTACATCGTGCGCGACCGCGACTGGGGCACTTACGAGCCTGAACTGACCGACCTTGCCGTCGATCAGGACGCCGACAGCTTCTCCGTCAGCTACTCCGCAAGTTGCTTAGCGCCGGGCGGAAGCCGGCTCGACCTTCGCGCTACGATCAAGGGCTCCGCCAACGGTCACCTGGTCTTCGACGTCAGCGCGGTCCCTGAAAGCGATTTCGAGACCAATCGCTGCGGCTTCTGCATCCTGCATCCGATCGCCGGCCTCTCCGGAAGCCCGGTGACGGTCGAGCATACGGACGGCAGCTTGGTGGCGGCGAAGCTGCCGCTGTTGATCGATCCCTGGCAGCCTTTCAAGGATTTGCGCGCGATCACCCATGAAGTCCGGCCGGGCATCACTGCCGAATGCCGGATGGAAGGCGACACTTTCGAGATGGAGGACCAGCGCAACTGGTCGGACGCGTCATACAAGACCTATGTGCGGCCGCTGGCGCTGCCATGGCCCTATGTGCTGCCGGCCGGCCAAACTGTAAGCCAGACGGTCAGCTCGCATCACCGGCGAGGGGGGGATGCCGGCCGCAGCATCTGCCGCCGAACCGGTCAGCGTCGAACTCGGCGAGACCGGGCAGAGGCTGCCGGATCTCGGCGTGATCATCTACCCGGATGAGGTCGAAGCAGCGCTCGCAAATCTTTCGACATTGACCGAGCTCGGCCCGCAGCAACTTGTCTTCCACTACGATCCGACGCGCGGCCACGGTCTCGAAGCATTGCAGTCTTATGCAAGGCTCACCGCCGCCTATCCGGTGCAGACGACGCTGGAATGCGTCGTTGCCTGCGCGGGCGACCTCGATGCCGAGCTGTCAGGCGTTGCCGACATGGTGCGTCAAGCCGGGTTGAAGCTTTCGGCCATTGCCGTCTCGCCTTCGGTTGACCGGCAGTCGACACCGCCGGGCAGTGCGTGGCCGGACTGTCCGCCGCTCGAAGACGTCTATGACGCGGCGCGGCGCGCCTTTCCCGATATCCGGCTTGGTGGCGGCATGTTCAGCTATTTCACCGAGCTCAACCGCAAGCGCGTGCCGGGGGGCCTGCTCGATTTCGTCACCCACTGCACGTGCCCGATCGTGCACGCTGCCGACGATCTCAGCGTCATGCAGTCGCTGGAGGCGCTGCCCTTCATCACCGCGTCGACGCGGGCGATCTTCGGGGCAAAGCCCTACCGCATCGGTCCGTCGACGCTCGCCATGCGCCAGAACCCCTATGGCGGCGCGACCAAGGGCAATCCCGGGGGACAGCGCATCGCCATGGCCGATCGCGACCCTCGTCATGCCGGCCTGTTCGCTGCCGCATGGACGATCGGCTATGCCGCGCGTGTCGCGCCGGCCGGGCTGGAACTGCTCACGCTGTCCGGCTTCGCCGGGCCCTTCGGCGTGCTCGCAGCATCCGGCGAACCCGTCGCGGAAGGATCGCCTCGGCCGATCTTCGATGCCATCAAGGGGCTTTGCGAACTGGCCGGCCTTACGTATGTGGCGACGAAAACGAGCGACGAGACCAAGGTGCTGGCGCTGGCCGGCCGCTCCGCTTCGGGCAAGACCGTGGCGTGGCTGGCGAACCTGACGGCGGACGACGTGACGGTCGACATCTCAGCGCTTGGCCGAGGCCAACTGGTGATGACCCCTTACGCGATCACGCGGATCAGCTGAAATCAGTTGCCGGAGTTCATCACATAAAGCGCGCGCGAGCGCTCGAGGTGCTTGATCATCGCCTTCTCGGCGCCGTCGGCATCCTTCTTCTCGATGCGGCCGATGATCTCTTCATGCTCGGTCAGCGTGAACTGTTCCTTGCCGGTCCAGATCAGCATTTCGGTGTGATATTCCTTCAGCCAACCGAGCATCGCCTCGCTGACGGCGATATAGATCGGGTTGCCTGAAATGGCCGCGATCTGGGTGTGAAACTTCATGTCGGCTGAAATGAAAGCCTCGGAATCGCCGCGAAAGCCACGCTGTTCGGCAATTGTGGCCCGCAGCTGCTCAACGTCCTCGGCAGTGGCGTTTTCGGCGGCTTCCCTGACCATACCGCGCTCGAAGAAGATGCGCGCCGTTTTCAGGTGTTCCAACGTGTCCTTCGACGACGACAGGATGATCTTGGCTGCGCCATCGACCTGCTTGATGATCGACTTGGCGGTCAGCTGCAGCACCTTGGCGCGTTCCCCATGCGAGATCGCGACGAGGCCCATATTGCTCAGCGCCTGCATCGCCTCGCGGATCGCGGGACGGCCGACCTCGAAGCGCTCCATCAACTCGCGCTCCGACGGCATGTCGTCGCCCGGCGTCAATTCTCCGCTGGTGATCAGGCGCTTCAGCCGCAAAAACACTTCGTCGGAAAGTTTGCGCCGGACGATCGGCTCCGAACGGTTCATCGTCGCGAATCACTCCCTTGACCTGTGTCTATCTAGCACTGCCACCGCGATTTTCGGAACGCCTGTCTGACCGCTCGACCGTACCCCGCCAGACAGGATATCACTTGCAAAGCTTATGTACTCATTATACCAGGTTTCGACGATCAAGGAACTCTTTTCGAACCCCCTGCGGCCTCAGACAACGAACCATGATCACGTTCACCTACCGCATCGAGACATCAGGCAGCATCGAGAGGCTGGCAGCCAAGATCGCCAGCGACCAGTCGACTGGAACCTTCGTCGCGCTGCCCGGCGAGACCGAGGAACTGAAAGCCCGGGTGGCCGCGCGTGTCCTGGCCATTCGGCACCTGCCGGACGCACTTCGCCCCTCCATTCCCGAGGCCGGCAACGGGCCGTTCAAGCGCGCGGATGTCGACATCGCCTTTCCATTCGATGCCATCGGCCACGACCTGTCGGCTCTGATGACCATTGCCATCGGCGGCGCCTATTCGATCAAGGGCCTAACCGGCATTCGCGTTGTCGACATGAAGCTGCCGGAGCAATTCCGCGGCGCGCATCCAGGTCCGCAATTCGGCGTCGCCGGCAGCCGCAGGCTGACAGGTGTCACGGATCGGCCGATCATCGGCACCATCGTCAAGCCGGCGCTGGGGCTGCGGCCCCCCGAAACCGCCGCGATGGTGGGCGAGCTGATCGCCGCCGGTGTCGATTTCATCAAGGACGATGAGAAGCTGATGAGCCCAGCCTATTCGCCGCTGGCGGAGCGGGTAAAGGCAATCATGCCGCTGATCCTCGACCACGAGCAGAGGACCGGCAAGAAGGTGATGTACGCCTTCGGCATCTCGCATGCCGACCCGGACGAGATGATGCGCAATCACGATCTGGTGGCCAAGGCCGGCGGAAATTGCGCGGTGGTCAACATCAACTCCGTCGGTTTCGGTGGCCTGGCCTTCTTGAGAAAACGCTCCAGCCTGGTGCTTCACGCTCATCGCAACGGCTGGGACATCCTCACCCGCCATCCCGGCCTCGGTATGAACTTCAAGGTCTGGCAACAGTTCTGGCGGCTGCTCGGCGTCGACCAGTTCCAGATCAACGGCATCCAATCGAAATACTGGGAGCCGGACGCGTCTTTCGTCGAGTCCTTCAAGGCGGTGACGACGCCGATTTTTGCCCCTGAGGATTGCGCCTTGCCTGTGGCGGGCTCCGGCCAATGGGGCGGGCAAGCGCCCGAGACCTATGAACGGACCGGCCGGACCGTCGATCTGCTCTATCTGTGCGGCGGCGGCATCGTCAGCCATCCGGATGGACCGGGCGCCGGGGTGCGTGCCGTGCAGCAAGCCTGGCAGGCGGCGGTCGACGGCATTCCGCTGGCGGAGTTCGCCTTGAGCCATCCCGAACTGGCGCGGTCGATCGAAAAGTTCGGCGACGGCAAAGCGGCCTGAAGCGATGCAAGATCTGCTTCTCAGCTATTATGGCGATGACCTCACCGGTTCGACCGACGTCATGGAAGCGCTCGAACTCGGCGGCGTGCCGACCGTGCTGTTCATGCGCCAGCCGGACGCGGCCATGCTTGCGCAGTTCGCACATTGCCGAGCCGTTGGCCTGGCCGGCACCAGCCGCAGCGAAACCCCGCAATGGATGGACACGCATCTGAGCGATGCCTTCGCCTGGCTGAAGACGCTGAATGCCGCGATCTGTCACTACAAGGTCTGCTCGACCTTCGATTCCAGCCCGACCATCGGCAGCATCGGTCGCGCCATCGAGATCGGCCGCTCGGTCTTCGCGCAGGACAGCGTGCCGCTGCTGGTCGGGGCGCCGCAGCTCAAGCGTTACACGGCCTTCGGTCATTTGTTCGCGGCCTATCGCGAAAAGTATTTCCGCATCGACCGCCATCCGGTGATGAGCCGCCACCCGACGACGCCGATGGATGAATCCGACCTGCTGATCCATCTGTCGCGGCAGACGGAGCTCACATCGGGGCTGGTCGATCTCGCGACGTTGCAGTCGGTGTCGCGCTCGGAAGCCTTCGACCGCTTGCTCGCTGAGGGCACCGACATCGTACTTGTCGATGTCGACAGCCTCGAGACGCAGGCGCTTGCCGGCAAGGGGATATGGCGCGCCCGCAAGCCGGGCGGTTCGTTCATCGTCGGCTCGTCCGGGATCGAATATGCGCTGCTGGCCGAATGGGTGTCGAGTGGGACAGTCAGAGCTGAGCCAGGATTTTCGCCGCCAGGTGCCGCCGACCGGATCGCGGTCGTCTCGGGCAGTTGTTCGCCGACGACCGAACGACAGATCCGGCACGCTTTGACCGACGGCTTCGATGGCATCGAGGTCGATCCCGTCGAACTGATCTCCGAAGCTTCCGGAGATGCGATCGCACGCGCGACGGCAGCCGGTCGCGCCAGTCTGGAAGCCGGGCGCAGCGTCGTTCTCTACACGGCCCTTGGACCCGCGGCCGATAGGGGGGGCGAAATCGACCGCCAGGAAGGCGCCCGCCACAAGCTCGGGCGGGGCCTCGGCGAACTGCTTCGCGCGCTGACCATCGAGCAGAAGTTGCAGCGCGTGGTCGTTGCCGGCGGCGATACGTCGAGCCACGCGCTCGGCCAGATGGGTGTCGATGCGCTGACCGTGCGGATGCCGTTGCCGGCGTCGCTGGGCTCGCCGCTTTGCGTCGCTCACTCGCGCGTCAAGGCGATCGATGGGCTGGAGGTGGCACTCAAGGGCGGGCAGGTTGGAACCGACCGCTATTTCAGCGCCATCCGTGACGGCCTTAGCAGCTGATTACGCGTCGCCTGGCAACCGCGAGATCCATTCATGCCCTCTAACGGCGCGGTAGCGGTTTTTGTCGCGCATGTTGACGTTAAATTCACATAAAGATATGGGTGTTTTGTCGGGGCAAGGTACTTTTGCCATTTTATCCGCCTTGCTCTATCGGGGTTGTCGCCATGTGTTTCGCCCTTGCATCAGACTGCAGGATCGCCCTGTAGCAATCGCCAATGCTGAAAGAGGCGGTGATCATGCCCAGCCTGCTCGGAATCGATAACGGCCTCACGGTCACCAAGGCGGTCATCTTCGATGCCGACGGCACGCAATTGTCCGTGGCGCGTCGCCGGGTGCCGCAATCGATGCCCCACGCGCGCTGGGTGGAGCGCGACATGTCAGGCCTGTGGCAAGCAACAGCCGACGCCATCAAGGAGGCGATCGCGCTCGCCGGCAGGCCGGCGGAAGACATCAAGGCGGTGGCGGCGACCGCGCATGGCGATGGTCTCTATCTGCTCGATCATGATCGTCAGCCTTTGGGACCAGGCATCCTGTCGCTCGACAGCCGCGCCGGCGACATTGTCGACAGGTGGTCCGCCGGTACCGTTTTCACCGATGCGCTGGCGACGACAGGCCAGACGCCGCATGTTTCGGCGCCGTCGGCGCTGCTGGCATGGCTCAAGCAGAACGATCCTGATCGCTATGGCCGCATCGGTCATGTGCTGGCCTGCAAGGACTGGCTGCGCTTTTGCCTGAGCGGCACGATCGGCACCGACCGCACGGAGGCAAGCACCTCATTCACGGATTTCCGCACGCAAGCCTATGCGCCTGAGGCGCTGCGCATCTTCGGGTTGGAGGATCTGTTCGACGCGCTGCCGCCGGTGGCGCATTCCGCTGAAATCGCCGGTCAAGTCACCGCCGATGCCGCCGAAAGGACCGGCCTTCGCAAGGGAACACCGGTCGCCTGCGGCCTGCACGACGTGGCCGCCTCGGCGCTTGGCATGGGCGGCCATGAAGACGGCGTGCTCGCCATCGTCGCCGGCACCTATTCCATCAATGAAGTCGTCTCTTCGCAACCGCGCGTCGACCGGCGTTGGTTCTGCCGCAACGCCATCGACGCGGGCCGTTGGAACAACATGTCGATCTCGCCGGCCTCGACCGCGAACTACGACTGGTTTCTCGACACGTTTTGCCGCGCGGAGCAGGACAGGACGGATGGCGGCTCCCTCCACGAATTGCTGGCGGGAGAGATCGACGCGGCGTTGAAGAAGCCTTCGACCATCCTGTTTCATCCCTATCTGTTCGGCTCTCCCTATGGCGATTTGGCCAGCGGCAGCTTTGTCGGCCTGCATGGCTGGCACAATCGCGGCGACATGCTGAAGGCGGTTCTGGAAGGCATCGCCTTCAATCACCGCACCCATGTCGAGGCTTTGCGCGAAGGCTTTGCTATCAGCGAGATCCGCCTGACCGGCGGCGGCTCGCGTAATCCTGCCTTCGTGCAGATGTTTGCCGACGTGCTGAACGCCCCGGTCACCGTCACCTCGACGGATGAGACCGCGGCCCTCGGTGCCGCGCTTTGCGCAGGTGCCGCGGTCGGGATCTTCGCGACGCCGCAACAGGGCGCCAGGCAGGTCGGGATGACGGAGCGGACGTATCAACCCGTGCCCGCCTCCAGTGCTGTGTTCAATGAGCGGTTTTCGCTCTACTGCCGCATAGCCGAGCAGCTGAAGTCGCATTGGCCTGATATCGAAAGGCTGGCGGGGGTAAACGCATGATCAAGGCCGACGAACGACGCGAAGAGATCGCCGATTATGTGATCAAGCTCGGCCAGGTGCGCATCGATGATCTGGTCGAGCATTTCGGCGTGTCGCGCATGACCATCCACCGGCATATCGACCGGCTGGCGCAGCAGGGCGTGCTGCGCAAGCTGCACGGTGCGGTGACGGTCCAGCCTTCCGGCCTCTACGAGAGCGCTTTCCGCTACCGGGTGACCGTCAATCGAGCCGAGAAGGATGCACTGGCGCGGGCGGCACTGGATTATATCGAGGCCGGCCAGGTGGTGATGCTGGACGATTCATCGACGGCAAACGCGGTCGCGACACTGCTGCTCGACGTCAAGCCGCTGACCGTCATTTCCAACAGCGTTTCGACGGCGGGCCAATTGATCAATGTGGACGATATCGATTTCATCTGCCTCGGCGGCCAGTATCATCCCACTTACAATGCCTATATCGGCATTGTCTGCGAGAACGCCGTGGCGCAGTTGCGCGCCAATGTGCTGATCTGTTCGGCTTCGGCCGTCACCGGAACCACTGCTTTCATCCAGGATCCGAATGTCGTGCGGGTCAAGCAGGCGATGATGACCGCCTCCGTGAAGCGCATCCTTTTGGTCGACCACGCAAAATTCGACCGGATCGCGCTGCATGTCTTCGACGATCTGACCAGTTTCGACGCCGTGCTGGTGACCGAGGGCCTGGGCGATGCGCAGGCGCAGAGCCTCGAACGGGCGGGGGTGAAGTTGCGCATCGTCAAGACGAAGGCGCCATGAACCCAGCAGATGGAGCCGGGGCGGACAATCCCGCAGGGCGTCTCGCCGCGATGGCCGGGACCGGCGAAGTCGACGTCGTCATTCTTGGCGCCGGCATCAACGGGGCTGGGCTGTTTCGCGATCTGTGCGCGCAAGGTGTCAGCTGCCTGATCGTCGAAAAGGCGGATTTCGGCTCGGGCACCAGTGCCGCGCCGTCGAGGCTCATCCACGGCGGCTTGAAATATCTCGAGACCGGCGAGTTCGGGCTGGTGGCGCAGTCGACGCTCGAACGCAATCTGCTTCTTCAAAACGCGCCGCACTATGTCAGCCCGCTGCCGACCGTCATCCCGATCTTCTCGTGGAGCAAGGGCATGCTCGCGGCGTTGCGAACGCTGTTCGGCTCGACCAGCGCGCCGCGCAGCCGCGGCGCCATACTGATCAAGATCGGCTTGATGATCTACGATTTCTACGGTTCACGAAACCAGGTCATGCCGCGCCACCGCATGGTCGGGCGGCGGCAGGCGCTTGTTGAGATGCCGGCGCTCAATCCGGCGATCGTCGCCACCGGCACCTACTACGACGCCAAGATAAGTCACCCGGAAAGGCTGGTGCTGGAACTGATCCTCGACGGCTTGCAGGCTCACGCGGCGTCTGCCGGTGCCAACTACACGACACTGGCGGCTTCAGCCAATGGCGTGCTCACCTTCCAGCCGGAAAACGGCGCGGCCTTTTCGGTGCGGCCGAAGCTGGTGGTGAACGCCGCCGGTCCGTGGATCGACGACGTCAACGCGCTGCTTGGTGCTCCATCGAAGATGATCGGCGGCACCAAGGGCTCGCATATCCTGTTAAGGCATGACGAACTGGTCAAAAGCCTCGCCGGGCGCATGCTCTATTTCGAGGCCGATGACGGCCGCATCTGCCTGGTCTACGACTATCTCGGCCTGGCGCTGGTCGGCTCGACCGACATCAAGGCCGACAATCCGGACGCGGTCCGCTGCGAACCCGAAGAAGTCGACTATCTGCTCGACAGCGTGCGAACGCTGCTGCCGGGCATGGCGTTCGAGCGCGACCAGATCGTCTACGCCTATAGCGGCATCCGGCCGCTGCCGACGTCCGAGGCGTCGACACCAGGGCTGATCAGCCGCGATCATTCAGCGCCGGTCGCCGAGCCGGACGGCAACAGGCCCTTTGCAGTCATTTCGCTGGTCGGCGGCAAATGGACGACGTTCCGCGGCTTTGCCGAGGAAGTCGCTGACACGGTACTCAAGCGCCTGCAGCGCAGCCGCAAGGTGACGACGCGAGCCATGCCGATCGGCGGCGGGAGGAATTTTCCGGCCAATGCCGCCGCGCGCGCGGACTGGCTGGCTAAGGCACAGCAGGCAACAGGCGCCGGGGAAAGGCGCCTTGACCAATTGCTGTCGCGCTACGGGACCAGAGCCGTTGAGATCGCCAGGCACGGGTCGGATGATGAGGGTCGTCGTCTGCCGGACTCGGACGGCTACGGCAAGGCGGAAATCGACTACATCGTGCGCAACGAATTCGTCGAACATCTGGCCGATGTCGTTATGCGCCGCAGCACGTTGGCGATAGGCGGCTCGCTGACGAGCCGCGACCTGCAGGAGATTGCCGCGATCGCGGGGCGGGCGTTGGGGTGGAGCACCGAGCGCCTCACGCGGGAGGTCGAATCCGCTGTTGTCGAGCTCGAGGGCAGGAACCTGATGCGGCTGGACTGATCGCTTGATCGCCGACGCCTAGCTTTTCCTGAGGCAATCCGATCGATTTGCCCTTGTTGCGCCGTGTGCATCACCTTCCCATTTTGCACCCGGATTGGGATTTGCCGGCGCCTACGGGCTCATGCTGTCACTGGATACGGTAACACAAATTGACGTTAAATTAACACTACCGTATGGTCATATTATATGCTTACCTTCTAATAGGCTCGCGTTGGCTGCGGAACGTCGGCTGAGGCAACCATCTGCGGAGGGATTGACAGCGGTGCAAAGGTATGAAAATTTTTGCACACAAAGATAATATTATCACCCTGGGGAGGGGATGGCTTGAATTCCGGCGGAAGCGCAAACCGCGACCATGAATCCAGCCTCGCCACGCGCGCGGCCTGGCTGCACTATGCCGGTGGTCTGACCCAGGCCCAGGTGGCCAAGCGGCTTGGCCTGACCAGCCTCAAGGCGCATAGGCTGATCACCAAGGCCAACCAGGAAGGTCTGGTCAGGGTCTTCATCGACGGCGACGTCGCCGAATGCGTCGACCTGGAACAGCGCCTGATCGCCGCCTTTGGGCTCCACTATTGCGAGGTGGTTCCCGATCTCGATCAGGACGAACTGCCGCTGAAGGGGCTGGGCATTGCAGGCGCCCAGTTCCTGAAGCGCGAAATCGATCGCGGCGAAGACATGCTGATCGGCGTCGGCCATGGCCGCACGCTTGCCGCCAGCGTCGAATATCTGACGCGCGCAACTGCTGCTCACATCCGTTTCGTCTCGCTGCTTGGCGGCGTGACGCGCAAATTCGCCGCCAACCCGCACGACGTCATGCATCGCCTGGCAGAGCGGACAGGCGCGCAGGCCTTTGTGATGCCGGTGCCTTTTGTCGCCAATACCGCCGAGGACCGTGAAGTGCTGCTTGGCCAACGCGGCATCAGCGATGTGTTCGCTCTCGCCAGCCGGTCCGACCTGATGTTCGTCGGAATAGGCACGGCCGAGCGGGAGGCGTCGCTGGTCGCCACCGGCATGATCGAGCCTTCCGAAATCGATGAGGTCAAGCGGGACGGCGGCGTTGGTGAATTGCTGGCGCATTTCTTCGACGACAAGGGTGGTCCGGTCGAAACGGCGCTGTCGGAAAGAATACTGGCGCTTCCGCGGGATCAGTTGAAGGGCCGCAGGATCGTTGCCGTCGCCGGCGGCAAGGTGAAGGTGCGCGCCATCAAGGCAGTACTCGAAAGCCGTTATCTCAGCGGCCTGATCACCGACGAATGCACGGCCCGCGCGCTGGTCGAGCTCGACGATGCAGCCGGGACCGCGAAGCGCCGCGTGAACGGAGGAACTTCGAATGCGTGACAACGGAAAATCGCTGGTGGTTGCATCATGAGCGCGAAGGCTGCCACCGCCCGGCAAGCTTCGCCCCGCTTGCGCCGGGTGCTTGCCGGCGCCGCGGTTGTGGTTCTGCTCGGCGCCATGGCGCTCGACACCAAGGTGATCAAGATCGGCTCTGCCGGCGATGTCCGCAACGCCGTGTTTTCGGCGGCCGACTACGGCAAATCTGAATTCCCCAAGGTGCAAGCCGATGTCGAAGCGCGTGCCGCCGACGCCGCGACGGTGGCGACGGCGATCGCCAAGGACAGGGCGACGGCCGAAAAGGAATATGGCGTGCCGGCGGGAGTCGGACCGGTCATCTCGGTCAAGTTCACCGGCGTCGTCGGCGAGGGAAAATCGGGCATCTACAAGGTCGCCGTCGACGGTTTGCCGGACACGTTGACCGTCCGCGTACAGACTGGGCCGGCGATCAACGGCACCGAGCTTCGCGACGCCACCGGCAAGATCACCTTTGGTCAGTTCACCAACCAGATCGAGTATCAGGACGCCGGCTCGGCGCTGAACAACGAGATGAAGAAGGAGGTGCTGGCGAAAGTCGACACCAGCGCCTTGACCGGCAAGACAATAGCGGTGGTCGGCGTCTTCAAGCTGGTCAATCCGAAGAGCTGGCTGGTCACACCGGTGAGGCTGGACGTCAAATGACAATGGCTGCCGGCACAGAACCCGCGACTGGCGATGCCGTGCTTTCGGCGCGCAATGTCGTCATGTCGTATGGCGGCGTCCACGCGCTCAAGGGCGTCAATTTCGACATCCATCGCGGCAAGGTCACCACCCTGTTCGGAGAGAATGGCGCCGGCAAATCGACGCTGATGAAGATCCTGTCCGGCGTGGTGACGCCGACATCCGGCGACATCGTACTCGACGGCAATCTCGTCAGCTTTGCCTCGTCTTCAGACGCGCGCGATCGCGGCATTTCGATCATCCACCAGGAGCTCAGCCTGGCGCCGAACCTCAGCGTTCGCGACAACATCTTCATGGGCCGCGAACTGCGCACCAGAACCGGCCTCGACTTCGCCGAGGAGTCGCGCCAGGCGCGGGCGCTGATGGCCGACCTCGAAGAAGACATCGATCCGATGACCCTGGTCGAGGACCTGCGCCTGGGGCAGCAGCAGATCGTCGAGATCGCACGCGCGCTGTCGGTCGATTCCCGCATCCTGATCATGGACGAGCCGACCTCCGCGCTGAGCGCCACGGAGGTCGAAGTGCTGTTCAAGGTGATCCGCGACCTGACCAGCCGCGGCGTCTCCATCGTCTACATCTCGCATCACCTCGAAGAGGCGCTGCAGATCACCGACTACGCCGTCGTGCTGCGTGACGGGGCGATCACGGCGACGGCCGAGGCCAAGGACATCGACCTCGAATGGATCGTCCGCAACATGGTGGGCGAGAATTTCGATCTCGGCTCGCCGCCGACCGGCCACGAGTTCGGCGCGGTGACGCTGTCGATCGAGGATGTCAGCGTCACCGACGCTTCGGGTTCAGGCTACGTCGTCGATCATCTGTCGCTGGATGTCAAAGCGGGCGAGATCGTCTGCATCTATGGGCTGATGGGCGCGGGCCGCACGGAATTGCTGGAGGCCGTCGCCGGCCGTGTGCCCATGGCGGGCGGGCGGGCGCTGCTGGAGGGTGAGGACGTTTCGGGACTGACCATTGCCCAGCGCATCGCCCGAGGTCTGGTTCTGGTCCCCGAGGATCGCCAGCGCGATGGCCTGGTTCAGACCATGACCGTCGGCCGCAACCTGTCGCTTGCCAGCATCGAGGCATTCGCCAAGGGGCTCTTCCTCTCCCGGCAGAGGGAGCGCGCACTGATCGACGATTCGATCCGCAAGGTGACCATCAAGACCGCGGGCGGCAACGCCATGATCGGATCGCTGTCGGGCGGCAACCAGCAGAAGGTCGTCATAGGCAAGATGCTGACGACGAATCCCAAGGTCATCCTTCTCGACGAGCCGAGCCGCGGCATCGACGTCGGCGCGAAGGCCGAAGTCTTTCGCTTGCTCAGCGAGCGTGCCGCGCAAGGCCTGGCGGTCGTCTTCTCGACCTCGGAGGTCAATGAGTGCCTCAGCATCGCCCACCGCATCGTCGTCATGCGGCGCGGCAAGATTTCAGCCGAATTCGGCGCCAACGCCACCAAAGAGCAGATCATGGCCGCCTCCGGCGAAGCCGTGGTCGCCTGACCACAGAATTTCCGGAGCCCCGACCCATGAGCGATGTCAGCCAGGCCAGCAAACAGTCCAGCCCCAATGCGGGCGGAGAGGGCTTCGACGTGGCCAAGCTGCTGCTCGAAGGCCGGGCCTTCTTTGCCCTGATCGTCATCATTGTCGTCTTCTCGATCCTGTCGCCCTACTACCTCTCGGTGGCGAATTTCCTGACCATGGCTTCGCATGTCGCCATCTTCGGGATTCTCGCCATCGGCATGCTGCTCGTCATCCTCAATGGCGGCATCGACCTGTCGGTGGGGTCGACGCTCGGGCTTGCCGGCGTCGTCGCCGGTTTTCTGATGCAAGGCGTGACGCTGACCTGGCTCGGCGTCGTTCTCTATCCGCCGGTCTGGGTGGTCGCGGTGCTGGCCTGCATGCTGGGCGCCGCTGTCGGGCTGATCAACGGCGTGCTGATCGCGCGGTTCAAGGTTCCGGCCTTTGTCGCCACGCTCGGCGTCATGTACATGGCGCGCGGCCTGGCACTGCTGATGACCAGCGGCCTGACCTACAACAATCTCGGCGGCAAGCCGGAGTTGGGCAACACCGGTTTCGACGCGCTTGGCTTCAACCGTCTGTTCGGCGTGCCGACCGGCGTGGTGGTGCTGGCGGTCATCGCGCTGATCGGCAGCATCGTGTTGAACCGCACCGCGTTCGGGCGCTGGCTCTACGCCTCGGGCGGCAATGAGCGCGCCGCCGAACTGTCCGGCGTTCCGGTCAAGACTGTGCAGATTTCGGTCTATGTGCTTTCAGGCATCTGTGCCGCCATTGCCGGCCTGATCCTGTCCTCGCAGTTGACCTCGGCCGGACCGACCGCTGGCACCACTTACGAACTGACGGCCATCGCCGCCGTCGTCATCGGCGGCGCCGCACTCACCGGCGGGCGCGGCAACATTCGCGGCACCCTGCTCGGAGCCTTCGTCATCGGCTTCCTGTCCGACGGTCTGGTGATCATCGGCATCTCATCCTACTGGCAGACAGTGTTCACCGGCGCCGTCATCGTGCTCGCCGTGCTCCTCAATGCCGTTCAGTATCGCCGCCGTAGCAAGCTTCCAGCTTCGACGGGCGGCCAACCGACTTCTCAGAAACGGGGGAAGGCCGAACCGGCCAATCCTGCCCAAGGGAAGACTGCCAGCTGACTGGCAGCAAGACCGCGTAAAATCATTGGAGGAATGTACATGAAAATCGTGCTTAGAAGTTTGCTTGCCGCCGCGATGGTGGTCGGGTTTAGCGCAGCCGCATCGGCCGCGGGCCTGATCTCGATCATCGTCAACGATCCGGCCAACCCCTACTGGCTGACCGAAGGCAACGTTGCCAAGGCCGAAGCCGAAAAGCTTGGCTATACAGCCAACGTCGCCGCCCACAAGGGCGACACCAATACCGAAAGCAATCTGATCGACACCGCCATCACCAACAAGTCGGTGGCGATCATCCTCGACCCGGCCAATGCCGATGGTTCGGTCGGCGCGGTGAAGAAGGCAATTGCCGCCAACATCCCGGTTTTCCTCGTCAATGCCGAGATCAACCAGGAAGGTCTTGCCAAGGGACAGCTCGTCTCCAACAACGCCCAGGGTGCGGCTCTCGGTGCCCAGCAGTGGGTGCAGGCGGTCGGTGAAAAGGGCAAGTATGTCGAACTGCTCGGCGCCCCGTCGGACAACAACGCCGCCACGCGCTCGAACGGCTACGCGACTGTGCTCAGCCAGTATCCGGATCTCGAAAAGGCCGCTTCGCAGGTCGCCAACTGGGATCGTACCCAGGGCCATGACAAGATGCAGAGCATGCTGCAGGCCAATCCCGACATCATCGCCGTGATCAGCGGCAACGATGAAATGGCGCTTGGCGCGGTTGCGGCGCTGAAGGAAGCTGGCAAGCTCGCCGGCATCAAGGTCGGCGGCTTTGACGGTTCCCCGGATGCGGTTGCGGCCATCAAGTCCGGCGAACTGCAGTACACCGTGCTTCAGCCGGTGGCCATCTTCTCGGCCAAGGCTGTGCAGCAGGCCGACTCGTTCATCAAGTCGGGCGCTACTGGCGCCACCAGCGAGAAGCAGCTGTTCGATTGCCTGCTCATCACCAAGGACAATGTGGACAAGTACACCGCACCCTTCGTGCTGTCGGAATAAAAACCTGCTCAGGGGGTGTCCTTTGCGGACACTCCCTGGCTCTTCCATGGCTTCGAGACAACAAAGACTGCTCCTTGTGACTTGCCTTCATAACCATCCGGAACTTGCGGCATGAAAGACCTGCTGATCGGGATCGACGCGGGAACGTCCGTGATCAAATCGGTCGCTTTCGATCTATCGGGGCGGCAGCTCGACATGGCATCGGTGACCAACAGCTTCGTCACGCTGGAAGGCGGCGGCGCCGAACAGGACCTTAATCAGACCTGGCGCGACATGGTGCTGACCGTTCTCGATCTGGCGACGAAAATTCCAGACCTCGCGCGGCGAACCGCGGCCGTCGCGGTCACCGGGCAGGGCGACGGCACCTGGCTGATCGATGGCGACGGCATGCCGGTCGGGCGCGCGTGGCTCTGGCTCGATGCGCGCGCCGGACATCTGGTGGACGAGATGCGCGGCGATCCCCGGGATCGCACGCGGTTCGAGATCACCGGCACCGGGCTCAACGCCTGCCAGCAGGGCGCTCAGCTCAGCTGGCTGAAGAAAAACAGCCCGGAAATCCTGGAGCGCGCCGCCACTGCCTTTCACTGCAAGGACTGGCTCTATTTCAAGATGACCGGCGAGCGCGCCACCGATCCTTCGGAGGGAACATTCACCTTCGGCGATTTCCGCGCGCGCAGCTATTCCGACGAGGTGCTCGACATTCTCGATCTGACGTCGCACCGCCGCCTGCTGCCCCCCATGCTCGAAGGCACGACCGACCATCATCCGCTTTCTGCGTCGGCAGCAGGCGAGACCGGCCTGCTTGCGGGCACGCCGGTGGTGCTGGGCTATGTCGACATGGTCAGCACCGCGCTCGGCGCCGGCCTCTATGATCCAAGCGGCAATGTTGGCTGCACGGTCATCGGCTCGACCGGCATCCACACGCGCCTGGCGCGCACAGCCGACGATGTCATCCTCAACGACAACGCGTCCGGCTACACGATCGCCATGCCGGTTCCCGGCGCCTATGCGCAACTGCAATCCAACATGGCGGCGACGCTCAACATCGACTGGCTGCTCGGCCTGGCGCGCGACGTGCTGACCGCCAGCGGCGCCAAGCCTTCGCGCGACGAATTGCTGAAAGCGCTCGATGTCTGGGTCGAAGGATCGGAACCGGGGTCGCTGGTCTATCAGCCCTACATCTCGCTTGCCGGCGAACGCGGACCGTTCGTCGATCCAGACGCGCGCGCGGGCTTCATCGGGCTTTCCGTCAAGCACGGTTTTGGCGATCTGGCGCGCGCAGTTCTCGAAGGATTGGCCTTCGCGGCCCGCGATTGCTACCAGGCAATGGGCAGCGTGCCCGGCGAAATCCGCCTGTCTGGCGGCGCCGCGCGCAGCCCGTCGCTGCGCCGTATCATCGCTGCGGCGACCCGCGCGCAAGTCAGGACCAGCAGCCGCCAGGAAGCCGGCGCCGCGGGTGCGGCGATGATGGCCGCGGTCGGGCTCGGCGTCTATCGCTCCATGGATGATTGCTGCGCCGAATGGGTGACGCCGCTTCTGGGCGAATGCGACGCCTATGACGAGGCGCTTTCCCAAACCTACGATGCGCTGTTTCCATCCTTCGTCGCGGCGCGCCAGGCGCTGCGGCCGGTGTGGAAGGGCATGGCGCACCGCACAGGAGCAAAGTCTTGAGTGATACGTCAGATATTGTCGATCTCTTCGTGATCGGCGGCGGCGTCAACGGCGCCGGCATAGCGCGTGATGCTGCCGGTCGCGGGCTGTCGGTCATCCTGTGCGAGAAGGACGATCTTGCACAAGGCACCAGCTCGCGCTCCGGCAAGCTGGTGCATGGCGGTCTGCGCTATCTCGAATATTACGAGTTCCGGCTGGTGCGCGAAGCGCTGATCGAACGCGAGGTGCTGCTTGAGGCGGCGCCGCACATCATCTGGCCGATGCGCTTCGTGCTGCCGCACAGCCCCGAAGACAGGCCGGCATGGCTGGTTCGGCTCGGGCTGTTTCTCTACGACCATCTTGGCGGCCGCAAGCGGTTGCCGGGAACGAGGACGCTGAACCTGAGGACCGCGCCGGAAGGGGAGCCGATCAAGGACGAATTCAAGCGCGGCTTCGAATATTCCGACTGCTGGGTCGATGACGCCAGGCTGGTGTTGCTCAATGCGCTCGACGCCAGTCAGCGCGGCGCAAAAGTCTTCACCCGCACCGCCTGTATTGCTGCCCGGCGCGAAGGCGGCATGTGGTCCATCGACATGCAGGATGGCCGCACCGGTGCGGTGACGAAGGTCCGCGCACGCGGGCTGGTCAATGCGGCTGGGCCGTGGGTGAATGACATCGTCAGCCGCGTCGCCGGGCAGAATTCCACCCGCAACGTTCGCCTGGTGAAGGGCAGCCATATCGTCGTGCCGAAATTCTGGGAGGGGCGGCAGGCCTATCTGATCCAGAACAACGACAAGCGGGTGATCTTCGTCAACCCGTATGAGAACGATCTGGCGCTGATCGGCACGACGGACATTCCCTACGAGGGCCGGCCCGAAGAAGTGGCGGCCGAGGCCAGCGAAATCGATTATCTGATCAAGGTGGTCAATCGCTATTTCAAGCGACAGCTGACCGCGAAAGACGTGGTTTACAGTTTCTCGGGCGTGCGTCCGCTCTATGACGACAATGCCGACAACCCGAGCGCGGTGACGCGCGACTACATCTTCGAACTCGACGCCCCGAACGGTGGCGCGCCGCTGCTTTCTGTGTTCGGCGGCAAGGTCACCACCTTCCGCAAACTGTCCGAACATGCGCTGGAAAAGATCCAGCCCTTCTTTCCGACCATGAAGAAGGCCTGGACAGCCAAAATTCCCCTGCCGGGAGGCGACCTGCCCAACGCGGATTTCGAGCAGTTCCTGGGCGATCTGCACGCCGAGTTTTCGTGGCTTAGCCCGTCGCTGGTGAAGCACTATGCCCGCAGCTACGGCACGCGCACGCGCGCCTTGCTGAAAGGCGTAAAAGGCGAAGCCGATCTCGGACGTCGTTTCGGCCCGGATTTCTATGAGCTCGAAGCTGTCTTCCTGTTCGAGACCGAATGGGCGATGACCGCCGCCGACGTTCTCGAACGCCGGACCAAACACGGGCTGCATATCAATGCGGCCGAGCGGAAAACATTCCAAGACTGGTGCACAAAGACAATGGCGGCGGTGAACTGATGGCCTTCACGCTTTCGCTGAACACCAACCCGCTGGTCAATCGCTTCGCCGATCCCGACGATCTGATCGACGCCATTGCCTATGGCATCGGCATCCGCGACGTGCAGCTGACGCATGAATTCGTCAATCCGGGCTGGCCGGCGGCAACGATCGCCAAGTTCGTTCGCCTGTTCAACAGCGCCCTGGCGCGGACCGGCGTGCGGATCACTTCGGGTATGACCGGTCCCTATGGCCGGCTCAATCATTTCGGCCATCCGGACGCGGATGTGCGCCGCTATTATGTCGATTGGTTCAAGACCTTCGCCGACATCTCCGCCGAACTCGGCGCGTCGGGCATGGGCACGCAGTTCGCCATATTCACCTACAAGGATTTTGACGATCCGCAGCGGCGCGCGGCGCTTCTCGACATCGCGCTCGAATGCTGGCGCGAAGTGGCCGAGCACGCCAAGGCGGCGGGCCTGACCTACCTTTTCTGGGAACCGATGTCGGTCGGCCGCGAGTTTGGCCACACGATCGAAAGCTGCGTCGAATTGCAAGGCGCCGTCGATGCGGCCAAGCTGCCGATCCCGATGCAGATGATGGTCGACATCGACCATGGCGACGTGACCTCGCCCAATCCTGACGACACTGATCCCTATGCCTGGGCGAAAGCGTTCCCGTTGCAATCGCCGATCATCCACATCAAGCAATCGTCGATGAACAAGGGCGGGCACTGGCCGTTCACCGCCGCCTACAACAAGGATGGCCGCATCATCCCGCAGAAGCTGCTCGACGCCGTGCGGGCGGGTGGCGGAACCGACAATGAAATCTGCCTTGAACTTTCCTTCCGGGAGAGGGAACCGGTCGATCATCAGGTTATTGCAATGATCCGTGAGTCGGTGGATTTCTGGGCGCCTTACATCGACAGCGGCCGCGAAAGTCTCAAGCCTCGCGCTTGAGGCAAACCGCCGGCCCGAAGGCGGCGCAGACCCGGAAACACGCATCATTCGAATTTCGGATCGAAGGAGAGAAGAATGGCCCCATATTGGGTCGGCACGAGCTGGAAGATGAACAAGACGCTGGCGGAGGCGCTGCAGTTCGCCGAGGCATTGGCGGCGTTCGTGCCGGGCTTCGATCCGGCGATACAGCCTTTCGTCATTCCCCCCTTCACCGCGGTGCGGCAGGTCAAGGCGGCGCTCGCCAACACCCGCGTCAAGGTCGGCGCCCAGAACATGCATTGGGCCGATGCCGGTGCCTGGACGGGCGAGATTTCGCCGGTGATGCTGAGGGATTGTGGGCTCGACCTGATCGAACTCGGCCATAGCGAGCGCCGTGAGCATTTTGGCGAGACGGACAAGATCGTGGGACTGAAAACCGCAGCGGCAGTCAAGCACGGCTTCGTACCCTTGATTTGTGTCGGCGAGACGCTGGCCGAGCGCGAGGGCGGCCGCGCCGACGAAATCCTGACCGCGCAGGTTTTGGGCGCGCTGCAGGGTCTCGCAAACAATGAGTTGTCGGCAGAGATACTCTTTGCCTATGAACCGGTGTGGGCGATCGGCGAGAAAGGCATTCCGGCCAGCGCCGACTATGCCGACAAGCAGCAGGCGCTGATCAAGCAGGTCGCAGCAACCCGGTTGCCGACCGCCCCGCTTGTGCTCTACGGCGGCAGCGTCAATCCCGGCAACGCGGCCGAACTGATCGGCCAGCCGCATATCGATGGGCTGTTCATCGGCCGCTCGGCATGGCAAGCGGAAGGCTATATCGACATTCTCAAAAAGGCGTCGGCCGCCATCGCGCGCTGACCACGAAAACGAAGGAGTTTATTGCCATGAAGATCGCACTCGGAGCCGACAGCGCCGGCAAGCCGCTGCTCGATGTCATCGCCAAGCATCTCGCCACCAAGCCAGAACTGCAGGTCGTCGATCTCAGCCAGGCCGGATTCTACGCCGATATTGCCGCTGCGGTCGGCCACGAAATTGTCGACGGCAATTACGACCGCGCCATCCTGTTTTGCGGCACCGGCATCGGCGTCAGCATCTCGGCCAACAAGGTGCCCGGAATCCGTGCCGCGCTAACCCACGACACCTATTCGGCGGAACGCGCTGCGAAATCCAACAATGCCCAGATCATCACCATGGGTGCGCGCGTCATCGGCCCCGAACTGGCCAAATCGATCGCCGACGCCTGGCTGGCCTCGGAGTTCGATCCGAACGGTCCCTCTGCCGCCAACGTGCAGGCTGTCGACAAGCTCGACGCGAAGCGCTGAGGATCCGCTCCCGACCTAGCCGGTCAAGGCGATCCGCATCGCCTCGATGACGGTTACGGCGGACGCCGCGCCTGGATCCATATGGCCAAGCGAGCGTTCGCCGAGGCGGGAGGCCCGGCCCTTGGTGGCGATCATCGCCTTGGTCGCCTCCGCGCCGGCCTTTGCCGCCTCGGCTGCAGCCGCGAGGCTGCCGGCCAGCCCCTTGCCGGCGGCCAGTGCCTCGCCCGCAGCCGTCGCGGCCGGCGCCCACGCATCGATCATCGTCTTTTCGCCAGGCTCGGCCTTGCCGCGATCCTGAATGCCTCTGGCCATCGCTTGGAACATAGCGACCGCGTCGGCGTCGTCGAGCGTCGCCTTGCCCTTGACGGCGGCCGCGCCGCGCATGAATGCCGTGGCATAGAGCGGGCCCGAGGAGGCGCCGACGGCGTTGA
Organism: Mesorhizobium sp. C372A; assembly: GCF_030323245.1. NCBI lineage: Bacteria > Pseudomonadati > Pseudomonadota > Alphaproteobacteria > Hyphomicrobiales > Phyllobacteriaceae > Mesorhizobium > Mesorhizobium sp. C372A. The sequence goes on from NZ_CP100475.1 coordinate 4,037,420, forward strand.
GGAACGACTTCGCCGCCGTGTTCAGCAAGATGGTCGGATCGGTGGTGCCGGTATCCAATGCGGCCACCGCATCGCGTGCCGCGGAAAATCCAAGCTCCATCGCAATGCCGTGGTCGGCATCGCCGATCACCCCGTCAAGCGCGCACAACCGATCCCGGTCGGCTGACATAGCGTCGGCGATGGCCGCGAACATCGCGGCAAGGCGGGTGGTGTCGATTGTCGTCATCTGTTGTTCCTTGCCGTCCCCAGTTTACCCGGCGCGAAACATGGCGCAGTCGCAAGGGTGGTCGAGCATCGTTTGCAACTCGTCGTCGAGGTGGTGCAGCGTGATCGAAGCGCCGGCCATTTCGAGCGAGGTGCAGTAATTGCCGACCCAGCTTGCGTGAATGGATACACCGATATCGTCAAGCCGCTGCTTCACGCGCCGGTTCATGATGTAGAGTTCCATCAGCGGTGTCGAACCCAGCGAATTGACCAGCACGGCGACCTTCTCGCCGCGTGCCGGCGGCATCTCGGCGAGAATCCTGTCCAGCATTTCGTCAGTGATCTCGTCGGCCGTTTTGAGTTTTCCGCGTGCGACGCCGGGTTCGCCATGGATGCCCATGCCGATCTCCATCTCGTCGGGTCCGATTTCGAAATTCGGCCGGCGGGTTTGCGGCAACGAACAGGGCGCCAATGCGACGCCCATGGTAAAGGTGTGGTCGTTGGCTTTCCCGGCAATGCGTTCGCATTCATCGAAAGACAACATGCGGTCGCAGGCGGCGCCTGCCGCCTTGAAGATGAAGAAGTTCCCTGCGACACCGCGCCGCTTGTGCCTGTCGCCAACCGGCGCGGAAGCGACGTCGTCGGTGCTCAGCACCGTGCGCACCTCGATGTCGTCCATCGCGGCCATCTCGGCCGCCATGTCGAAATTCATGACGTCGCCGGCATAGTTGCCGTACATGAACAGCACACCGGCGCCGCCGCTCGCCGCCTTGGCGCATTCGAGGATCGGGTCGGGCGGCGGAGAGGCGAAGACATTGCCGATCGCCGCCGCGTCGGCCAGCCCCTTGCCGACGAAGCCGAGAAAACTCGGCTCGTGGCCCGAGCCGCCACCAATGACGAGGCCTACCTTGCCTTGGCGCGGTCCATCGCGGGCGATGATCGAGCGCGGGCTTCCGTCAACGGCTTTGAGATGGCGGGGATGCGCAGCCAGGATGCCTTCCAGCATCTCGTCGACGGCGCGATTGCCGTCATTGATGATCTTCTTGGTTTGCACCAACGTCCTCCCGATTTGGTATTTTCATAGATGATACCGGGCGTTATCAGGCTGCCTTCGGGCGAGGGCAGGGGCGCGATGCCCACCAAACTGCCTCGATCGGCTTCGTAGCTGTTACCAGCCGTTCTGGCAGAAGCTAAGCGGACCGAAGTGCGCGGACAATGGCGCTGTAGTGTACAAGATCGCACCACGGCTTAGAAAAGGCGGTGGCTCCCCGGGCCGGATTCGAACCAGCGACCAACCGGTTAACAGCCGGTTGCTCTACCACTGAGCTACCGGGGAATAGAGGCTCTCATGTGAGTGGCGCAGCCTATAGCAAACCCTTTTCGGCTTTGCAAAGAAGCATTTCGCATTTTTTAGCGCATTTTCACCCAATGGTTTCTGGCAATCGCCGGATGACACCACATATGAGCCGTCTTGGGCGCCGTCGGACCTTGGTCGGCGGAACCTGAAAGGCGATTGCAGCCTTTAGCGCATATGGCTTTATCGAAGGCAACCGGATCGACTTTCGACATGACTGCAGCAGACGAAAACCAGGCACCGGCGCGGAAAATCTCGGTGTTCGGGCGCGAGTTCACCATGCCGCGCTCGCGCGGGCTGAGGATCGCCATCGGTATCGTGCTGGTGTTTTTCGGCCTTCTCGGTTTCCTGCCGATTCTCGGCTTCTGGATGATTCCGCTCGGCCTTTTGGTGCTTTCCTACGAATTTGCCGCGGTGCGCCGCCTGCGGCGCCGGTTCGTCGTCTGGTGGGAACGGCGTCGCCGGCCAAATTGAAAGCGATGGCGCGCGGTCCCGGTTCAGTGGACGCTTCGCTTCCAGCCCCCCGCAGACCTTCCCCTCGAATATCTCCTTGAGAACGGCAGCCCCTGGTGTCAGCCGCGCGTTTACGGTGAAAGCCAGTTTGCACCCGCTGCGTAAAGCTGCGGGTTCGAGTTTCGCCGGTCGCGCAGCCATGCTTGAGGAGCGGCCAATATGCCGGTGCGCCAAGCGCTGAAATCGCTCGGGAACCACGTTGCGGCGGCTGATGAGGAAAGCGCGCCGGAATGCCGCGCGGACGCTTGACGACCTTTCGCTGCCACCATATTGAGTTCGCTCGCCGGGAGCGATGAGGCCTCGTGGCGGAGTGGTTACGCAGAGGACTGCAAATCCTTGCACCCCGGTTCGATTCCGGGCGAGGCCTCCAATCGCTTCAACTCCCGCATGCCGGGGGCTTGAGTTCCGGTCGAATGCGCCGCAGTGTCGGCGCGACAAGCGCATTTCAGCGCATTGGCTTTTGACGGATTGGTTGGGACATGAGCGCTGATTTCTCCGAACTTCGCGTCAAGATGGTCGACGGCCAGGTACGCACCACCGATGTGACCGACGCAGCATTGCTCGACGCCATGCTTGCCGTGCCGCGCGAGGCCTTTGTCGGGGCCGGCCAACAGGCTCTCGCCTATATTGACGAGGATATCCGCATCTCCGACGGCGCCGATGGCAGCGGTGCGCGCTACCTCATGGAGCCGTCGCCACTGGCCAAGCTTTTGCAGTTGGCCGAGATCGACGCCGGCGATTCGGTGCTCGATGTCGGCTGCGGCACCGGTTATTCCGCGGCGCTGCTGTCCAGGCTGGCCAAATCCGTCGTGGCGCTGGAAAGCGATACCACACTGGCGGAAGCAGCCAAAGCGGCGCTTTCGGCGCAGGGCTGCGATAACGTCACCGTGGTCACCGGCCCACTGCCGCAAGGTCATGCCGCCAAGGCGCCCTACAATGTGATTCTCATCGGCGGCAGCGTCGAGAAAGTGCCTGCGGCGCTGCTTGACCAGCTTGCCGAAGGCGGCCGGCTGGTGGCTGTGGAAGGGCAGGGCAATGCGGGCGTAGCCCGGCTCTTTTTCAATGCAGGGGGGGTTGTAACCGGAAGACGGGCATTTAATGCGGCAATTAAGCCACTACCCGGATTTGAACGCATTCATGCCTTCGAGTTCTAAGTGATTTTGCCTTGCAGCAAAGACTCTGTCATGTTGGCTTGCGATTGAACAATCGTTGCTGATTGGTTAACCGGGGTTTCGGGAGGCTGTCAGCGGGGGAACGATACATCGACGCGGCGCTGGCCGATCCCTAGGGATGGGCTGGCGTGGCGTGGTTCCCGTGCAAAACGAATGAGGGATATAAAGTGCCGTCCTTAACCAAGAGTTTGTTTGTTACTGTCCTCATTTCCGCGACAGCGCTTTCGCCGATAGCCGCCTCGGCGGAAACCATTCTCGGCGCGCTTTCCAAGGCCTACCAGAACAATTCCTCGCTGAATTCGGCCCGTGCCGGCGTGCGCGTCACCGATGAGGGCGTGGCGATCGCCAAGTCGGGCTATCGCCCGGTGATCACTGGTTCGGCTGATATCGATTACACCTCCAGGCACCTGAACGGCAGGAACGCGAGCCTGGCATTGACCACCGGCAGCTTCGGCGTTCGGATTGATCAGACGCTGTTCGACGGCTTCCAGACCAAGAACAGGGTCGCGTCGGCCGCTGCACAGGTGAGGGCCTCGGTCGAGGGCCTGCGCAACACCGAAGAGAACACGCTGTTCAACGCGGCGAGCGCCTATATGGACGTGATTCGCGACCGCCAGGTGGCGGTGCTGACCGAACAGAATCTGCAGTTCCTGACCGAGCAGGCGCGCGCGGCACGCTCGCGCTTCGAGGTCGGCGAGGGCACGCGCACCGATGTGGCGCAGGCCGACGCGTCGCGTTCGGCCGCGGTGGCGCAATTGAGTGCCGCCCGTGCGCAGGCTCTGGCCAGTGCGGCAACCTATCATCAGATCGTCGGTGACGAGCCGGGCAAGCTCAAGGCCGCGTCGCCGTTGGCGAAGCTGTTGCCGAGGAGTCTCGAGGCGGCGATCGGCATTGCATCGAACGAGCATCCGGCCATCCTGGCCGCCCTACATTCCGTCGATGCAGCCGGATTTGATGTAAAGACGCAGGAGGGTGCGTTGCTGCCGCAGTTGACTGCCAGTGCCGGCCTTTCCCATGTCTATCAAAATACCGTACCTAGCGCGGGGGATTCGGACGGCGATTCCAATGCCGCCACCGTTGGCGCGACGCTGACCGTTCCGATCTATTCGGGCGGCCGTACCTCCGCACTCGTTCGTCAGTCGAAGGAATCGCTCAGCCAAGCTCGCATCGAGGTGGATGTCAGCCGTGACTCGGTGCGCCAGGCCGTGACCTCGGCATGGACGCAATACATCGCAGCGCGTGAAAGCGTCGACGCTAATCGGCAGGTGATCGCGGCCGCACAGTTGGCGCTCAACGGCGTCATCGAGGAGCGCAATGTCGGACAGCGCACCACGCTCGACGTGTTGAATGCCCAGAACGCCGTCATCTCGGCAAAGATCGACCTCGCCAGCTCCGAGCGCGATGTGGTTGTAGCGAGCTACGCCATCCTGTCGGCCATGGGCCGCCTGTCGGCCGATCGCCTGGCGTTGAATGTGGTGAAGTACAAGCCTGAAGAGCACTACAGAGCCGTCAAGGACAAATGGATCGGGCTGCGTACGCCGGACGGTCGTTGATCGCGACTGAGCGGTTCAAATCCCGCCAAGATTGAAAGTATCGTAGCGCCGCGCTTCCCAAGGATGCGCGGCGTTTGTCTTTTGTAGCCTAAATTGTTGAAATCCGGCGTCTTCCGAGATTGGGGATTCTCGGATGGCGATCCGTCGGCTACGCTGTCGCCATGATTCGTATCCGGCTTTGCCGGACAGGAATCCAGGAACGGGTCACTACAGCGCCACGCGTCCGATGGATGCGCAAAGGAGGCTGTAGAACTTTGATTTTGCGCCTGATCCTCTTCGAAAATCGAAGATCGATTTTCGGGATCATGCGCGGCGGCGGCGGGTGTGACGATGGCGACGGCAAGCAGCGCACAGCGCGAACCTTCCATGGAAGAAATACTGGCTTCCATCAGGAGGATCATCGAAGACAGCGACACCGGCCGCAAGCTGCCGGGCGACGCCGATGAGTTGCGCCAGGACCTTGTGCCGGCCGCCGGGCCTGTTTCGGATGTCGAGGCCTTCCGCAGCGAATTGCACAGCTCGACCGAAAGCAAGAAGCCGGTGACGCTGGCCGAGGTGCAGGCCCAACTGGCCGAGCCGGTGGTTGCGCGGCTGGAGCCGCGCTCCGAGCCGTCGCCAGTGAAGCCTGCCATTGCGGCAAATGCCACGACCGCCGCGCCACCCGCGCATGCTCCGATGACATTGGCGGAAGTAAGCGCCAAGATAGCCAGTGAGCCAGCTCCCGCCGTCAGGGCAGAAGCTGCAGTGCGGGCAAAGACGGAAACCACCGACTCGATCGTCACGGATTGGCGCCGCGAAATCGCGGCCGTTGGCAATCAGGCAAAACCGGCTGACACAGTACGGCGGCCCGAGATCAGGCAGCCGGAGACTGAAAATCGGCAGGCAGCAATCGCGGAGGTCGAGGCTTTCGAAGACGATCTCGCTGCCGAGCCGGCTTTCGAGCCTCGTCCTTCGCGCAGCGAGCACGCGCGCCCGGCCGATACAACCCCGGCCCGTCCGGCGATCGTTTCGGAACATACGGGACGGCAGGTCGCAGCCGCCTTCGGCGAGCTCTCCGACGCCTTCGCCAGCCGCAGCAAGAAGACCTTCGACGAGATGGCCGAGGAGATGCTGCGGCCGATGCTGCAGGACTGGCTGGACAACAACCTGCCGACGCTGGTCGAGCGCCTGGTACGCGAAGAAATCGAGCGCGTCGCGCGCGGCGCGCAATAGGCATCACCACAGCCCGTTCCGGATTAAAGCGCCGCCTTCGGGCGGCGCTTTCTCGCTGCAGGCCAGCGTCCGGCTGATGTCGCGAATGCGATCAGCTTCCCGTCGGGATCGCTGACGATGAAGGTGCGGGCATGGCCTTCCCGTTGAAATGACCAGGGCCCCGCCTATTTGCGTTGAAGGACTGAGGCAGCCCTCGCGGTTGACTTGGCCAAAACCTTCCGATTTACACCGGGTCAGCAAAACTCCCGACCGCGCGGACCACTTTCCCATGCTTGAAAAGACCTACGACGCCAAGACCGTCGAACCCAAGATCGCCAAAATCTGGGAAGAGGCGGACGCATTTCGCGCCGGCGCAGGTGCGGAAGAGGGGGCCGAGGCCTTTACCATTGTCATCCCGCCGCCCAACGTCACCGGCTCGCTGCATATGGGCCACGCACTCAACAACACGCTGCAGGACATACTCGTGCGCTTTGAGCGCATGCGCGGCAAGAACGTGCTGTGGCAGCCGGGCATGGACCATGCCGGCATCGCCACGCAGATGGTGGTCGAGCGCCAGCTGATGGAGAAACAGATCCATCGCCGCGATCTCACCCGCGAGGAGTTCATCGAGAAGGTCTGGGAGTGGAAGGCCGAGTCCGGCGGCGCCATCTTCAACCAGCTGAAGCGGCTCGGCGCCTCGGCCGACTGGTCGCGTGAACGTTTTACCATGGATGAAGGCCTGTCCAAGGCCGTGCTCGAAGTATTCGTCAGCCTCTACAAGGAAGGGCTGATCTACAAGGACAAGCGCCTTGTGAACTGGGACCCGAAGCTGTTGACGGCGATCTCCGACCTGGAGGTCGAGCCCCAGGAGATCAACGGCAATCTCTGGCACTTCCGCTATCCAATCGAAGGCGAGACTTTCGATCCGGAAAATTCGGCGACCTTCATTACCGTGGCGACGACACGGCCCGAGACGATGCTTGGCGATACGGCGGTCGCCGTGCACCCGGACGACGAGCGCTACCGGCATCTGGTCGGCAAGAATGTCGTGCTGCCGATCGTCGGCCGGAAAATTCCGGTTGTGGCTGACGAGTATTCCGACCCGGAAAAGGGTTCCGGTGCGGTCAAGATCACGCCGGCGCACGACTTCAACGATTTCGAGGTCGGCAAGCGCCACAAGCTGCCGGCGATCAACATCCTGACCATCGAGGCGGCAATAACGCTCAGGGATAATGAGGATTTTCTCGCCGGGCTCGACGTGACGCCGGAGCGTCAGGCCGTCTGGGACGAGCTCGACGGTCTCGACCGTTTCGTCGCGCGCAAGAAAATCGTCGAGCTGATGGAGGCCGGCGGCTTCCTCGACAAGATCGAGCCGCATCGCCACGCCGTGCCGCATGGCGACCGCGGCGGCGTGCCGATCGAGCCGTTTCTGACCGAGCAGTGGTATGCAAACGCCGCCGAGCTGGCCAAGCCGGCGATCGCATCGGTGCGTGAAGGCCGTACCAACTTCGTGCCGAAGAACTGGGAAAAGACCTATTTCGACTGGATGGAGAACATCCAGCCCTGGTGTATTTCACGCCAGCTGTGGTGGGGTCATCAGATCCCGGCCTGGTACGGGCCGGACGGCCGCGTCTTCGTCGAGAAGACCGAGGAAGAGGCGCTGGGCGCCGCGATTGAATATTATCTGGCGCTGGAAGGCCCGTGGAAGGCCTGGGTCGAGGACAAGCTCGAGACCTTCAAGCCGGGCGAAATCCTGAGCCGCGACGAGGATGTGCTCGACACCTGGTTCTCGTCCGCACTGTGGCCGTTCTCGACACTGGGCTGGCCGGATCACACGCCGGAGCTGAAGACCTATTACCAGACCGACGTGCTGGTGACCGGTTTCGACATCATCTTCTTCTGGGTCGCCCGGATGATGATGATGGGCCTGCATTTCATGCACGAGGAGCCGTTCCACACCGTCTATGTGCATGCGCTGGTGCGCGACAAGAACGGGCAGAAGATGTCGAAGTCGAAAGGCAACGTCATCGATCCGCTCGACCTCATCGACGAGTTTGGCGCCGATGCACTGCGCTTCACGCTGACGGTGATGGCGGCGCAGGGGCGCGACGTGAAACTCGATCCGGCGCGCATCGCCGGCTACCGCAATTTCGGCACCAAGCTGTGGAACGCGACACGCTTTGCCGAGATGAACGAGGTCGCGCGCAACGATGATTTCTGGCTGAACGACGCCAGGCTGCCGGTCAACCGCTGGATCCTGACCGAGCTGACCAGGGCGTCGCACGCGATCACCGAGGGCATCACCTCTTACCGCTTCAACGAAGCGGCGGGCGCTGCCTACCGTTTCGTCTGGAACCTCTTCTGCGACTGGTATCTGGAACTCTTGAAGCCGGTGTTCATGGGCTCCGACGAAGCGGCCAAGGCCGAAAGCCGCGCCTGCGTCGCTTTCGTGCTCGACGAGATCTACAAGCTGCTGCACCCGATGATGCCGTTCATGACCGAGGAATTGTGGGCGCAGACGGCAGGCGAGGGCAGGACGCGTGGTACGCTGCTTTGCCACGCCGCCTGGCCATCACCCGATTTCGAGGACGCAGACGCCGCCGCCGACATCAATTGGCTGGTCGATCTGGTCTCCGGCATCCGCTCGGTGCGCTCGGAAATGAACGTGCCGCCGGCGGCGATCGCGCCGCTGGTGGTGGTCGGCGCCAGCGCCGAGACCCACCAGAGGCTGGAACGCCATTCTTCCGCCATCCAGCGGCTGGCGCGGGCCGGCGACATCTCGCTGCAGGACGCCGCACCCAAGGGCTCGGCCCAGATCGTGCTCAACGAGGCGACGATCTGCCTGCCGCTCGGCAGCCTGATCGATCTCTCCGCCGAGGCGGCGCGGCTGCAGAAGGAACTGGCCAAGGTGACCGAGGAGATCGCGCGGTTGCACAAGAAGCTGTCCAACGAGAGATTCGTCGCCAGCGCGCCGGAAGAGATCGTCGCAGCCGAGCGCGAAAAACTCGCGGAATACCGTGATCAGCAGGAGAAGCTTTCGGTGGCGTTGACCCGGGTGCGCGACGCCGGCTGAGCGCCGGATTCGCGATGCCTGGGAACAGCGTCAAGGCAGGTCTTGTGCCAGAAAAACAGGCATTCCGTAACGTTAATGTTGACGTAAACGGAAAGTTTGCGCCCCATTGTTGCCATAATGTAACAATGGGGCCTAATGCCGGTAAAACAGCCGGGTTTTATACTGTTTAGAGCGGTTTTTCATGATTTTTTGCGCCGATTGCCGCTCAAATGGCCATTTTCCGGCATGCTTGCGCGGCGCGCCACTTTGTCCAAATGCGTTCCGCAAGTGCGTACATGTACGCTATTTCAATTCATTGTTGCACCGTTAACCCGAATTGGTTCTAGCTTGACGCACTGGAATTTCGGGGAGGACATCCATGAACAATTTGCGTTTGAAAACACTGTTGGGGGCGGGGTGTTTTTCGCTGGGTTTGATCGGTTCCGTGCATGCCGGCGGTCTGGAGCGCGGTGGCTACGACATCGACCTGCTTTTCGATCCGGCGCAGGTCACAGGCGAGGTGACCGGCACTTATGTAATGCCGCAACGCGACCTGAAGAACGTGGTGGATATTGATCCAAACCCGGTTACGGGTGGCGGCAATCTTAACGCTCTGGGCTTCTCCAACAGTGCCCGTGATACCGAAAGCTATTGGGTGCCGAGTGTCGGTATCAAGGCTGGTATGGGGCCCGTCGATTGTCTTATCGACTACGGCCAGCCGATCGGTGCGTACAGCAATCCCGGCGCCAACTGGGCCGGCGCGAACGGTAACATCATAACCAAGGTCAAGAGCGAGGCCGTAGGCGGGACCTGTTCGTATAAGATGGATCTCGGAAAAGGACAGGTGCGCTTTATCGGCGGCGTGTTTCACGAGGATGTTTCGGGTTTCAAGGAACAGCTGGTTTCGCCTTTTGTTGGCCCCCTTGGGTTGTCGGGAATTGGCCGTCTTGATCTCGAAGGTGACGGTTGGGGATGGCGCGCCGGCGTAGCCTATGAGATTCCGGATATCGCGCTGCGCGCCAGCCTCGTTTACAACTCGGCGGTCAAGCTGGACCATTTGGACGGAACGCTCGACCTGACGCAGCTTCCCGCCGTCGGTCCGGCCAACCCGTTCCTGGGCAATGTTACCAATGTCAGCGGCTCGTCGGAGGTTCCGGAGTCGCTGGAACTCAAACTTCAGTCGGGCATAGCTCCCGGTTGGCTGGCGTTCGGGTCCATCAAATGGGTCAATTGGAGCGTGCTGCAGAGCATTCCTTTCTGTCCGACAGGCGTTCCGTCTTGCACGACGACCAGTGCTTTGAGGCTCACGTCGCTTGATCTGCTCTATCGTGATGGCTGGACGGTTTCCGGCGGCATTGGCCACAAGTTCAATGACCAGTGGAGCGGCGCCGCGGGTCTGACCTGGGATCGTGGAACCAGCACGGGCCTCAGCGCCCAGACCGATACATGGACGGTCAGCGGTGGTGTATCCTACACCCCGACCGCGAACGTCGAGCTTCGTCTTGGCGGCGCGTTGGGTGTGCTCACAAGCGGATCGATCCATCCCGTCGTAGGCAAGGATGGCGTCACATATGGTACGGACTACACCGCCGATTTCGGCAACGATCTGGTTTCAGCCGTTTCGACTTCGTTCAAGGTGAAGTGGTAAGCTTTTCAAATTAAAAGAGAAAAGGCCGGGCAGTGCCCGGCCTTTTTCAGTTTGCGGCACAGCGTCGAGCCGTGCCGTCAAGCGCCGGCGTTCAAATCCGCCGCACCTATGTCGCCTCTCGTAATTGTGACGTTTTGGCAACAGTTCCGGACCAACCCCCGCGCTACGGTCCCGCTCGACCAAATTGCCCATTTCCCGCCATAAACCCGGCGCACCTCGAATTCGTCTCGGGACACGCGCCAGAAGGCTCGGCAATGGGCAGGCCGCACCGCCCGCGGCAAGGAAGAGAATGGACGCCAAAGTCATCTCCAAGGCCAAGCTCCCTAGCCGCCATGTGACCGTCGGTCCGGCGCGTGCGCCGCACCGTTCGTATCTCTATGCCATGGGCCTGTCTGCGGCCGAGATCGCGCAGCCGCTGGTCGGCGTTGCCTCCTGCTGGAACGAGGCGGCGCCTTGCAACATCTCGCTGATGCGCCAGGCGCAGGTGGTCAAGAAAGGTGTGGCGGCCGCAAACGGCACGCCGCGCGAATTCTGCACCATCACCGTCACCGACGGCATCGCCATGGGGCACCAGGGCATGAAGTCGTCGCTGGTGTCGCGCGATGTCATTGCCGATTCGGTCGAACTCACCATGCGGGGCCATTGCTACGATGCGCTGGTCGGCCTTGCCGGCTGCGACAAGTCGCTGCCCGGCATGATGATGGCCATGGTGCGGCTCAACGTGCCGTCCATCTTCATCTATGGCGGCTCGATCCTGCCGGGCTCCTATCGCGGCCGCCAGATCACTGTGCAGGACGTGTTCGAAGCAGTCGGCCAGCATTCGGTCGGCACGGTCAGCGATGCCGAACTGCTCGAGATCGAGCAGGCGGCGTGTCCGTCTGCCGGCTCCTGCGGGGCCCAGTTCACAGCCAACACCATGGCCACCGTCGCCGAGGCGATCGGCCTGGCGCTGCCGTACTCCTGCGGCGCGCCGGCGCCTTACGAGATGCGCGACCGCTTCAATTTCGCCTCCGGCGAAAAGATCATGGAGCTGATCGCCAAGAACATCCGGCCGCGCGACGTCGTCACGCTGAAGGCGCTGGAGAATGCGGCGACCGTGGTTTCGGCCACCGGCGGCTCGACCAATGCGGCTTTGCACCTGCCGGCGATCGCGCATGAGGCAGGCATCAAGTTCGACCTGTTCGACGTTGCCGCGATTTTCGAGAAGACGCCCTACATCGCCGACCTCAAGCCGGGCGGCAAATATGTCGCCAAGGACATGTTCGAGGCCGGCGGCATTCCGCTGTTGATGAAGACGCTGCTCGACCACGGCTATCTCCATGGCGACTGCATGACCGTGACTGGCCGTACTTTGGCCGAAAACATGGAGCATGTTGCCTGGAATGATAGCCAGGATGTGGTCCGTCCCGCCAACCGTCCAATCACCCAAACCGGCGGTGTCGTGGGCTTGAAGGGCAACCTTGCCCCCGAAGGCGCGATCGTGAAGGTCGCGGGCATGACGGAGCTGAAATTCTCAGGTCCGGCACGCTGTTTCGATTCGGAAGAGGAATGTTTCGAGGCGGTCACGCACCGCAACTACCGGGAAGGCGAGGTTCTCGTCATCCGTTACGAAGGTCCGCGCGGCGGCCCGGGCATGCGCGAGATGCTGTCGACGACGGCGGCGCTCTACGGCCAGGGCATGGGCGGCAAGGTCGCCCTCATCACCGACGGTCGTTTTTCGGGCGCGACGCGCGGTTTCTGCATCGGCCATGTCGGGCCCGAAGCTGCCGTTGGCGGCCCGATCGGGCTCTTGAAAGACGGCGATGTGATCTCGATCGATGCAACCAAAGGCACGATCGCGGTCGATTTGTCCGAGGCCGAACTGGCAACGCGGGCGAAGGCCTGGAAGGCGCGCACGACCGACTATCAGTCGGGCGCGATCTGGAAATACGCACAGACGGTAGGGCCTGCCCGCGACGGCGCGGTCACCCATCCGGGCGGTGCCAAAGAAACACATTGCTATGCGGATATCTGAGTTGTTGAGGTCGTCTGTCCTTCCGGCACTGGTCGCTGTTGCGATCTTTGGGGCCGTGGGCCAGGCCATGGCCTTCGACGACAAGGTGTTCGACGACAAGACCGGCGTGAAGCCGCAATCGAGCCCATGGGCCGTGTTCCAGTTCGGCTTCTCCGCCTACAAGAGCGGCCATAAGGAACAGGCGGTCGAGGCCTATAAATACGCCGCCGAGAACGGCCAGATCGGCGCCACCTGGAAGCTCGCGCGCATGTACGCCGAAGGCGACGGCGTGACGCGCGACGACTATGCGGCCTTCAAATTCTTCTCCGAGATCGTCGATCAGGATGTCGAGCCGGGATCGCCGGAGGAAAGCTATGTCTCCGACGCGCTGGTGGCGCTGGGCGACTATCTCCGGACAGGCATCCCCGGCAGCCCGGTCGAGGAAAACGAGGTCGCGGCGCAGGAATATTACATGCGCGCGGCCGCCAATTACCGCAACCCGAACGCTCAGTTCGAGATGGGCCAGATGTTTTTGAAGGGCGAGGGCGGCGTCAAGGCCAGCGTCAAGCAGGCCGGCCGCTGGTTCCAGCTCGCCGCCGAAAAAGGCCATGCCGGCGCCCAGGCGACGCTCGGCAATCTTCTGTTCCAGAGCGGCAAGATCGTGCGCGGGCTGGCCATGATGACCGCCGCGCTCGAACGCGCCTCGCCGAGCGACCAGCCGTGGATCCGCGGCATGCAGGAAGAGGCATTTGCCGCCGCCGGCGAAGCCGACCGTCGCACTGCCATTTCGCTTGCCGACGACATCCTGACCAAGGGCGGCGGCGACCAGTGAAATTGCCAATCTCCCCCCTTGAGGGGGAGATGCCCGGCAGGGCAGAGGGGGCGCTGTCCCGCTGGCATTTCAGTTGACTAAAGTTTGCCCGGGTTGGACTGAGAGGGTGAGCTTGTTTGACCGAAAGGTCGCGTTTCTTCGCGCCCCCCTCTGGCTTGCCGGCCATCTCCCCCTCAAGGGGGGAGATTAGCTCACATCCATCAGTTCTCGGTGAGTTCCGCCGGCACCGCTCTGTGCACCGGCATCGAGATCGGCGTGACGTGCAGATGCGGCTTAATCGTGCTGTCGGGACAGGTATCGCCGATCTTGGTCCATGAGGTGTTGTTGAGCACCAGGTCGCAGCGGGCCATATGGCTCTTGTCTGAAACCGTCAGGCAGGTGACCTGGCCGACCTGGTAGGACTTGCCATTGGCCAGGCACTGCTGGTCGGCAAGTGCCGCTGCAGGGGAGGCCATGGCAAATGCTAGGCCGATCGGGCAAAGGAGGAATCGTAGTGCCATGGAACCCCAGCCGCCATGCTGATCTCTGACTGAATGGCGCGATTGTGGCGATATCAGGGTTTCGGCTGATATCAGGCCGGCAGCAGCGCCAGATCGATCGCCACCGGCACATGGTCGGAAGGCTTTTCCCAGGCGCGCACATGCTTTTCGATTGAGGCCGAGGAAAAGCGGTTGGCCGCTTCGGGCGACAACAGCAGATGGTCGATGCGGATGCCGTTGTTCTTCTGCCAGGCGCCGGCCTGGTAGTCCCAGAAGGTGTAGACGTCGGCCGCATCGGTGACGGCGCGCACCGCCTCTGTAAAGCCGAGATTCTTCAGCCGCCGGAAGGCCTGCCGGGTCTGCGGCTGGAACAGCGCATCGCCAAGCCAGTTCTCGGGGAAGCGCGCATCGACCGGCTCGGGGATGACATTGTAGTCGCCGGCCAGCACCAGCGCCTCCTCCAGAAGCAGCCGCTGCTCGGCCCAGCGATGCAGCCGTTCCATCCAGGCCAGCTTGTAGGGAAACTTCTTCTCGTCATCGACCGGGTTGCCGTTGGGCAGATAGAGCGAGGCGACGCGCAGCGCGCCCTGGTCGGTCGAGAACACGCCCTCGATGAAGCGCGCCTGCTCATCAGTCTCGTCGCCTGGCAGGCCTCTGATAACCTCGTCGAAGGGAAGCTTCGACAGCAGGGCGACGCCGTTAAAGCCCTTCTGGCCATGGGTTTCCACGTTGTAGCCAAGCGCCTCGATCTCGGCGCGCGGGAACTGCTCGTCGACCGACTTGATCTCCTGCAGGCAGACGATGTCGGGCTGGCTTTCGCTCAGCCAGTGGGTGAGGTTGCCGATGCGGGCGCGAATGCCGTTTATGTTCCAGGTAACGATTTTCATGAGCGGCCTCAGGGATGTTCGGGCGAAAGACGTTCGACAAGCCCGATCGTATTGCCTGCCGGGTCCTTTAGAAAGGCCATCCACTCGCTTTCCCCCGCCGTTCCGAACGTGCCTTCGGTGTCGTTGTGGACGAGCGCCGGCGGTGCGGTGAAGGGAACGCCGGACGCTTTCGCCTCGGCGTGGAAGGCTTCGAGCCCGGCTATATCGAGATAGACGGTGCCGGCCGGAACGCCATCGGTGAACAGCAACCTGATATCACCGGCCATGATGAAGGCGATGCCCGGCGGATCGTAGCGGGCGTGAACATTGAGGCCGAGCACATCGCGCCAGAAGGCCAGCGTCACGTCGAGGTCGCGCCCGGCCGACAGTGCTACCTGACGGACCGGGCCGACGCCGGACATCTGCCTAGATGGAGAAACTGGTGCCGCAGCCGCAGGAGGCGACTGCATTGGGGTTGCGGATCTGGAACGATTGGCCCATCAGATCGTCGACGAAGTCGATCACCGAGCCGCCCATATAGACCAGCGACAAATCGTCGATCAGCACGGTGGCGCCGTCCTTTTCGATGGCGACGTCGTCGTCATTGCGCGTATCGACCAGGTCGAACTTGTAGGAAAAGCCGGAGCAGCCGCCGCCCTCTACGGAGACGCGCAGCGCCGTCTTGCCGGCCTCGCCAGAGACGATTTTCGCGATCCGCCTGGCGGCGGCGCCGGTCATCTCGACTTTCATGGCAGTCTTGGCATCAGCGCCCATGGGCGTCACCTTGCTTTCAGTTTCACATGATAGGTATGAAGCGGGAAGGGGCAAGTCAACTGCGGCGGCATCAGCCATGACAAATGAGCTTGGCGACATTGGGTTCGGCTATCGGCCGCGCGCGGCCTATGCCAGCGACCCAGCCAGGTCGCGCGGGCGGCTCTATGACGAGGTCGAGAGCCCGACTCGCACGCCATTCCAGCGCGACCGCGACCGTATCATTCATTCGACTGCCTTCCGCCGCCTGAAGCACAAGACGCAGGTGTTCGTCGCCCATGAAGGAGATCACTACCGCACCCGGCTGACGCATTCGATCGAGGTGGCGCAGATTGCGCGGGCTCTGGCGCGAGCGCTGCGCGGCGACGAGGATCTGGCCGAGGCGGTCGCCTTGGTGCACGATTTCGGTCACACGCCGTTCGGCCATACCGGCGAGGACGCGCTGAACGAGCGGATGGCCCAATGGGGCGGCTTCGACCACAATGCGCAGTCGCTGCGCGTGGTGACGCGGCTGGAGCGGCGTTATGCCGAGTTCGACGGGCTGAACCTGACCTGGGAAACGCTGGAAGGCCTGGTGAAGCACAATGGCCCGCTGACCGACGCCAAGGGAAAAGGGCTCAAAGGCCCGGTGCCGCAGGCGATCCGCGACTATTCCGAGTTGCACAACCTCGAACTCGACCATTTCGCCGGCATCGAGGCGCAATGTGCTGCGATCGCCGACGATATCGCCTACAACACCCATGACATCGACGACGGCCTGCGCTCCGGCTTCCTGACCTTGGACATGCTGGAAACGGTGGCGCTGCCGGGATCGATCCTGGCAAGCGTGCGCGCGCGCTATCCGGGCCTGGACGATGTGCGCACCGGCCATGAGCTGATGCGCCGGCAGATCACGATGATGGTCGAGGACGTCATTGTTTCCACCACCGCCAATCTGGAGCGCATCAAGCCTGACAGCGCCGAAGCGGTGCGGGCGGCGGGCGAGACGATGGTGACCTTTTCCGCAGACATGGCGGCGATCGAGAAGGATTTGAAGACCTTTCTTTACAAGCATCTCTACCGGCATGACGAGGTGATGCGCGTTCGCACTGAGGCCGAGCAGATCGTGCGCGAGCTGTTCGATGTCTATTTCGCCGATCCGCGCGCCATGCCGGACGGCTGGCGGGAGGGGCTCGACCGGGCGGAGGACCGCATCAAGGCGCGCAGCGTCGCCGATTTCCTGGCGGGGATGACGGATACCTACGCCTTGAAGGAACACCGCCGTCTGTTTGACCATACGCCCGATTTAAGCTAGGGCGGGCGCGATTTGCCGGCCAATGAGCCGGTTCCCCTGCACAGTCCGCCAGAGCAAGACCCATGAACATCTTCGCCGATTTCAGCGCGCGAATCACAAAAGCCGTCGAAGCGCTTGATTTGAAAGACAGTAATGGCGTTTCGCCCGACCTGTCGCGCATCGCCGTCGAGCCGCCGCGCGACGCCAGCCATGGCGATCTCGCCACCAATGCGGCGATGGTACTGGCCAAGCCGACAGGGCACAACCCGCGGGCGCTGGCCGAGCGGCTGGTGGAAGTGCTGCGCAGCGACGCCGATGTTGCCGAAGCCGACGTCGCCGGTCCCGGCTTCGTCAATCTCCGGCTCAAGGACGCTTTCTGGCAGGCACATCTGACCGCGGTGCTCGGCGAGGGGCAAAACTACGGCCGCTCGACCATTGGTGGCGGCAAGAAGACTAATGTCGAATATGTCTCGGCCAATCCGACCGGGCCGATGCATGTCGGCCATTGCCGGGGCGCGGTTGTCGGCGACACGCTCGCCAATCTGATGGCCTTCGCCGGCTATGACGTCACCAAGGAATACATCATCAACGACGCCGGCGCGCAGATCGACGTGCTCGGGCGTTCGGCCTTCCTGCGCTACCGCGAAGCGCTGGGCGACGACATTGGCGAGATACCGGCCGGCCTCTATCCCGGCGATTACCTTGTGCCGGTCGGTCAGGCGCTGGCTGCCGAATTTGGCCGCAAGCTCTTGCAGATGCCCGACGATGAGTCGCTGGCAATCGTCAAGGACCGCACGATCGACGCCATGATGGTGATGATCCGCGAGGATCTGGCGTTGCTCAATGTGCATCACGACGTTTTCTTCTCCGAGCGCACGCTGCATGCCGACAATGCCAAAAAAATTCGCTCGGCGATCAACGATCTGACGCTGAAAGGCCATATCTACAAGGGCAAGCTACCGCCGCCCAAGGGCGAGAAGCCGGACGACTGGGAAGACCGCGAGCAGACGCTGTTTCGCTCGACGGCGGTCGGCGACGACATGGACCGGGCGCTGGTCAAGTCCGACGGCTCGTTCACCTATTTCGCCGCCGACGTCGCCTATCTCAAGGACAAGGTCGACCGCGGTTTCGTCGGCCTGATCTATGTGCTGGGCGCCGACCATGGCGGCTACGTCAAGCGGCTGGAAGCGCTGGCGCGGGCGATTGCAGGCGATGATCTGAAGCTGCAACTCACGGTGCTGCTGTGCAATCTGGTGAAGCTGTTTCGCGATGGCGAACCGGTTCGGATGTCGAAGCGGTCGGGCGACTTCGTGACCTTGCGCGAAGCGGTGGAGGAGGTGGGCCGCGATGCGATCCGCTTCATGATGCTCTACCGCAAGAGCGACGCGCCGCTCGACTTCGATTTCGCCAAGGTCACCGAACAGTCCAAGGACAATCCCGTGTTCTACGTGCAGTACGCTTCGGCGCGCTGTCATTCGGTGTTCCGGCAGGCGAGCGAGCAACTGGGCGAGGCCAATTTCGACCGCAACAGCCTGGCCGCGGCCTCGGCGTCGCTCACCGACGAGGGCGAGATCGGCCTGATCCGGAAGCTGGCTGAATATCCCCGGCTGGTCGAATCTGCGGCCCTTGCGCTGGAGCCGCACCGGCTGGCATTCTACCTCTACGATCTGGCTTCCAGCTTCCATGGACACTGGAATCGGGGCACCGAGAATGCCGACTTACGTTTTGTTAAGGTTAACGACCGACAATTGACTCATGCCAGACTAGGGCTGGTGCAGGCTGTTTCGGATGTTTTGACCTCCGGCCTGACGCTGATTGGGGCTGATGCGCCCACTGAGATGCGTTAGGTTTAACTAAAACACCTGTCACCATTTGCCCACATTGCGCTGGTAAGGGCCAACCCTACGCGACGTCCATGGCGTCCGAATGAGTGCGAGTTCGGGAACAATAATGGCAGACAGAACCCAGCTGAGAGTAGCCGACAACAACGACATCGCCGAAGATGATCCGTTCGCTGAACTGACCAGGATCATGGGTTTCGATCCGCGCCAGCCGGTCAAGCCGCAGGCGCCAGCCGTCGAGACGGCTGCGGACGAGGGCGATTTCGACATCGACCTCGAGAAGGAGTTGATGGGCGAATTCGGCGATGAAGTCGGTTCCATGGAGGCCAGCCAGCCAGCTCCCGAGGTTCACCAGCCTGCCGCTGAGCCCTACGAACCTGCTGCCGAGATTCGCGAGCCGGCTTTCGAAACCACCGATGCCGCGATGGACGATGCGCTGGCTGCTTCGCTGGAATATGATTTCGTCTTCGACGATGCCGCCGATCTGGATTTCGGCGCTGCCCCGCAGGCTGCGGCTGCTCCCGTTGAACCCTCGGTTGCCGAACCTTGGTTTGCCGAGCCCGCATTCGACGAAGCTGCATTCGATGACGATTTCGACAATGCCGTGGCCAGTTCACTGGAAAACGTATCGCCGCTCGAAGACGACCTGCCGATGGATGACGAGCTTGCCGCTTCGCTCGAGCAGGGGTTGCTGCTCGATGACGATGCGACCGTCGCCCATGCCGCAGATGTCGCGCAGGTTGCTGCTGCGCCTGCCGACGATCTCGCGTTCGACGATGATTTCGACAATGCCGTCTCGATGTCGCTGGAAGACGAGCTGACGCTGGACGGTCCTGCGCCGGCGCAGGACCAGTATGCCGCGCCAGTAGCCGAGGCGCCGATCCATACCTTCGACGCCGTCGGCTCCGCCGACCACGCTGTTGCCGACGAGGATTTTGCGGGTCATTTCGATGACGCGATGGCCGATGTCGACATGGACTTTGCGGCCCAGGATTTTGCAGCCCAGGATTTTGCAGCCCAGGATTTTGCGGCCGAGCATTTCGAGCCTCAGGCTTTCGAGGCTCAGCCTGTTGAGGCCGAGGATCCGGAAGAGCGCGATCTGGATGTCAGCGATCTGCAGGCCAGCGCGCCGGTTGAGATGGATGCGCCGGAAGTGGACGAGACGCCGGCCTGGACTGTGGAGGCCAGCCCCTCTCATGAGACTGCGCACGAAGCATTCGACGATTTCGATCTGAGCATCGATGATGCGCTTGCCGATCACGAGCCGGTTGCCGAGATCGCACCCACTCCGGTTCAGCCAACTCCGGTCGCACCAGCCTATGTGGCGCCTACCAATATGGCGACCCCGGCCGCTCCGGTCGCTGACGAACGGACGTTGGAAGATGAACTCAACGCGCTGCTTGGCGCCATGACCACACCACGCCCGGCGCCAGTCGCGCCGTTTCCGGTCGTCACCGAGCCCACCAGGGCTGCCGCCATCGAGCCCGCCAGGACTTATGAGCCGGTTGCCCCGGTGCAGCGGTCCGTCGCAACGCCGGTCGCTCCGGTCGATAATCTCGACTGGGACCTGGACGAACACGCGCCGGCTCCTCAGGAGGTCCGGGCGGACGATGCCGATTTCGACGATCTGCTTGCCGGCGAACTCGAGGGCCATGAGCCCGAGATCGAGTTCGATGATCATGCCTTCGATGCGGCGCTCGCCAAGGGCATCGATCTCGGTAATGACACGGCAGCACCGGTCGCTGGCGATTGGCGCTCGACGCCGCCGGAGCCGGCGCGTTCGTGGAGCCGCGTGACTCCCACCCCGGCCCAGCCTTCCTTTGCAGCGCAGCCGCAACCTTCTTTTGCAGAAAAGCCGTCCATGCCGCCGGCGGCAGCGCCAAGCTATCGCGACCAGCCGGTTGCAGCTGCTGCCTATGCGGCGCCGACGCCATCGCGCCAGGCGCCGCCTCAGGCCTATGACGAGATGCCGGATGTCGAGACGGTCGATGTGCCGGAGCGTGTGGTGGCGATTGCCGACGACCTCGACATTCCAGAACTCAGCTTCGAGCAAGACGAGCCGGCCGCCTATGACGACATCGACGCCGAATTCGCCGGCATGCTCAACGAGATGAACGCGGTGGAAGTGGCGCCGCCCACTGCCGCACGCAGTGCCGGCTATGATGACGATTCCTACAGTTCCGGCTTCAGTTCGGGCCACGAGCTCGACCAGCGCGCCTATGCGGCGCGGCCAGCCGAAGTGCTTGCAGCCACGCAAGCTCACCACGCCGATGCCGCCGGCGGCTTCGACATGGACGATCTGCCCGGCAGCCAGCCGGTTTCGCAGGCCGACGATTTCGCGGTCGACGAACTCGACTACGATCCGGATCTGGACGAGGCAATGGCGGTGCCGGGCCTCGCCGAGCAGGAAGCCGCACGGCCGCGCAGGAGCGGCCTGCTGGTCGCGGGGGTCGTTGCTGCGGTTGCGATTGCCGGCGGCCTTGGCGCCTTCGCCTTGTCGTTCGGCGGAAAGGGCGGCAGCGATGCGCCGGTCATTGTCAAAGCCGACAACAGGCCGATCAAGGTCAAGCCCGAAAATCCGGGCGGCGCCGTGGTGCCGAACCAGGACAACAAGGTTTATGATGCGGTCGCCAAGGGCACCAAGCCGGCCGAGCCGGTTCAGGAGAAGCTGGTCACCAACACCGAAGAGCCGGTCGATGTGAAGGCGCAGGAGCCTGAAAGCCGCGTCGTCGATCTGTCGCCCGACGATACCGACGCTGCCCCAGGCCCCGACGCTGCCGGCAACCCCGAAGCTGCCGTCAACCCCGACGCGGCTGTCGCGCCGGCGCCAAAGTCCGAGGACCGCATCGCTCAGGTGCTGCAGGAAGCCGACAAGAACCCCGATACGGTCGCCGTTGCCCCGCGCAAGGTGCGGACCATGGTGGTCAAGCCCGACGGCTCGTTGGTGGCCCGCGAGGACTCGACGCCGGCCGCGCCACAGGTTGCGGCGACTGAGCCGCTTGACCCGGCGCCGCAGCACGTCGCCCCTTCGGCCGATGCCGAGCAGACCGGCACCGTGGCGCCTGCCGATCAGGCAAATAGCGACCAGGCAAGTGCCGAGACCGCCAAGCCGGTCAAGCCGGTGAAGCCGGCGGCCACGCCGAAGGCTGAGACCCAGTCCGCCAACACGCCGCAGACGGTTGCCGTAGCGCCGCAGCGCCCGTCCGACCAGCCGGTCGACGTGGTCGGCGAGGTCAAGCCCGACCAGGTTGCCTCCATCCCGGCGACGGCTTCGACATCGGGCGGTTCGTGGTCGATGCAGATCGCTTCGCAGCCGACGGTCGAAAGCGCCCAGGCCAACTACGCCGACCTGCAGCGCCGCTATGGAAATGTGCTCGCCGGTCGCACCGCCAACATCGTCAAGGCGGAGATCGCCGGCAAGGGCACCTTCTACCGTGTCCGGGTGCCTGCGCAATCGCGCAACGATGCGATCAATCTGTGCACCAGCTACAAGGCTGCCGGCGGCAACTGCTTCGTGTCTCGGTAAGGCCGGATCCAATTATCAGAGCCGGTGCGTTCCCAACGGTCGCGCCGGCTTTTTCATGTGGATGGGCGAGAGGTTGAGGCGCTTGCCGTCCGGGGAGATTCCCTTTGCCGGCGCGAAGCCCTAAACTGGTGGAATGACCGAATCAAAATCCATGATCCTCGGCTGTGCCGGGAAATCGCTGACCCGCGAAGAAATCCGTTTCTATCGCAATGAATGCCCGTGGGGCTTCATCCTGTTTGCGCGCAACATCGGCGAAACCGAGCAGATCCGCGATCTGGTCGCCGAAATGCGCGACTGTATCGGGCGCCCCGATGCGCTGGTGTTCATCGACCAGGAAGGTGGCCGGGTGCAGCGCCTGCGGCCCCCGCTGGCGCCGAACTATCCCGCCGGCGGCGCGCTCGGTGCATTGTGGCGCAAGGACCATGATGCCGGCACCCGCGCTGCCTGGCTGATGGCGCGGCTGCATGCCTTCGACCTGTTACGCTACGGTATCTCTGCCGATTGCCTGCCGGTGCTGGACGTGCCGATCGAGGGCGCCAGCGACGTCATCGGCGCGCGCGCCTATGGCAAGGAGCCGCGCCCGGTCATCGAACTCGGCCGCGCGGCGGCGGAAGGGCTGATGTCGGGCGGCGTGCTGCCGGTCATGAAGCACATTCCGGGTCACGGGCGCGCCTTTGCCGACACGCATTTCGAACTGCCTGTGGTCGATGCCTCGCTGAGCGACCTGCAGCGGCATGATTTCGCCCCTTTCCGCGAGCTTAGCCATCTGCCGATGGCGATGACGGCGCATGTCGTCTATAGCGCCATCGATCCGAACAACCCGGCGACCACGTCAGGTAAGGTCATCGACGAGATCATCCGCCGCGAGATCGGCTTCGACGGGCTGTTGATGAGCGACGACACCTCGATGAAGGCACTTTCTGGGGATTTCCCGACAAAGGCGGCCTCGATCCTTGCGGCGGGCTGCGATCTGGTCCTTCACTGCAATGGCGTTTTCGAGGAGATGGCGGGCATCGCATCGCGAACCACGGGACTTGAAGGGACATCGCTGGAGCGCGCCAAGCGGGCGCTGACCTATATAAGGGATCGCGACCGGGCCGACGAAACCGAGATACGCGCCGAGTTTGCCACCTATTTCGATGCGGTGGCCTAGAGACGGATGATTTCAGGTCTGTTCGACCTGAAATCTGAATCCGTCTCTAAATTAGATAGAGAGAGCATGATGTCGTCCGAAAACCGCTTCACACTTTTCGGCATCATGCTCTAACCAGAGGTAAAGGAACAAGTGGCGGAGACATTGGACAGCAAGGCTGCGAAGGCCGCACCGATGGACCGTCTGTGGGCCGAGAACGACGATTCACGGGTCACCGGCGACCCGTCGCTTGTCGTCGACGTCGCCGGGTTCGAAGGTCCGCTCGACCTCTTGCTGCATCTCGCCCGCAACCAAAAGGTCGATCTGTCGCGGATTTCCATCTTGGCGCTGGTCGAGCAGTATCTGACCTTCGTCGAGACGGCGAGGGCGCTAAGGCTTGAGCTTGCCGCCGACTACCTGGTGATGGCGGCGTGGCTGGCCTTCCTCAAGTCGAAGCTCCTCATCCCCAAGCAGCCCGGCGAGGAAGGCGAAAGCGGCGAGGAACTGGCCGCGGTGCTGCAGTTCCGGCTGAAGCGTCTGGAGGCCATGCGCGACGCCTCGGCAAGGCTGGTCAACCGCAACCGGCTCGGCCGCGACGTGTTTGCACGCGGCATGCCTGAAATGGTCATCGTCGAGAAGCGTAACGCCTATTCGGCCTCGCTCTACGATTTGCTCACCGCCTATGCGCAGCAGCGCCAGAAACAGGCGATCACCAATGTGACAATTGCCCGGCGTGGCGTGTGGTCGCTCAAGGATGCGCGCGATATCCTGACCCGGCTGATCGGCTCGCTGCGCGACTGGACGGCGCTGGACAGCTATCTGATCAATTACCTGACCAGCCCGGACGAACGGCGTACCGCGATTGCCAGCTCGTTCGCGGCGTCGCTGGAACTGGTGCGCGAAGGCAGCATCGAGATGCGACAGGACCAGGTGTTCGCGCCGCTCTATCTGCGCGGCCGCGCGCAACCAATCAAGGCAGTCGAGGTGGCATCATGAGCGAACGCGCCAACGCTTCGGTCATTCCGTTCAAGGTCGAAGAAGAGACCGAGGAGGGCATTATCGCCCAGGACCCGACTGATACCCTGCTTCTGAATCCTGGCGAACGGCTGCATATGGCCGAAGCCATACGCATGGCCGAGGCGATCGTGTTCGCCAGCGCCGAGCCGGTCAGCGAAAAGCAGCTCGCAGCCAGATTGCCCGATGGCATCAGCATTGCCGCTGCCATGGCTGAGCTGCAGCAGATCTATGCGCGGCGCGGCGTCAATCTGGTTCGGGTCGGCGATGCCTGGGCGTTCCGTACCGCCGGCGATCTCGCCTTCCTGATGAGCCGCGACACGGTGCAGCAGCGCAAGCTGTCGCGCGCCGCGCTCGAAGTGCTGGCGATCATCGCCTACCACCAGCCGGTGACGCGCGCCGAGATCGAGGACATCAGAGGCGTCGAGACCTCGAAGGGCACGCTGGATACGCTGCTCGAAACGGAATGGGTGCGCATGCGCGGCCGCCGCCGCACGCCCGGCCGTCCCGTCACCTACGGCACGACAGACACTTTCCTCGACCATTTCGCACTGGAGGAGATCCGCGATCTTCCCGGGATGGACGAACTGAAGGGGGCAGGGCTGCTCTCCGGCCGCATGCCGTCGAATTTCGCCATCCCGTTGCCGCCGGCCGATCCGGACGCGCTGACCGAGGACGAGGATGCGTTGACCGACATCGATCTCGAGGAACTCGGCCTGCTGACGCCGCGCGTCACGGAAGATTGACCGCAAGCCGCTGTCAAAAAGCTGCATTGCTGCGGTAGATGCGCCGATTGGTAGCGGGCAGCTTTGCCGAAAATGCGTGACATAAGCCGCGCCTTCATAAACTTTGTCGCTGTTGTGTTTGAATCCCAACGCGAAAACGCATAGATCATCGCCAGGGAAAACATTCGAGAGAGAGTTACAATGGGTTCATTTTCGATTTGGCATTGGATGATCGTGCTGGTGATCGTGCTGCTGGTGTTCGGCCGCGGCAAGATACCCGAGCTGATGGGCGACATGGCCAAGGGCATCAAGAGCTTCAAGAAGGGCATGGCCGATGACGATACCGCCGAAGACAAGCGCACCGTCGAGCACCGCCCGGACGAGACCGTTTCGGCAGTGAAGGAAAAGGCCAGCAAGAGCTGAGCCGAAGGTTGTTGCTTTTGTGCAAGTCGTTGTCCCAAAACCGCTTCGCACTTTTGGGCGACAAGCACTAGTCGGAACTGATTGCCATGTTTGAAGTCGGCTGGACCGAAATGCTGGTGATCGCGATCGTCATGATCGTGGTCGTCGGACCCAAGGATTTGCCCAATATGCTGCGCACCTTCGGCCGCACGACGGCGAAGCTGCGTGCCATGGCCTCTGACTTCCAGAAGCAGTTCAACGAGGCGTTGAAGGAAGCCGAGCTCGACGACGTCAAGAAGTCGGTCGATACGCTGCGCGGCCTCAATCCGGCGGCCGAGATCCGCAAGCAGCTCAATCCGTTCGAACAGGCGGCAGCAGAGGTTCGCTCCGGCGTCGATGCGGTGATGAAGCCGAAGCCCGCCGTCGACCCCGCAACGCCGGCGGCAGAAACACCACAGGCGGCCGAGCCGCTCAAGAACGGCGCGACGGTGATGCCCGGCGTCAACGGACCGGAAACAGCGCCGGCGGCGCCGATCCTTCCGGCGATGACCGACGAGGCGGTGGTGACACCGGCTGCAGCAACAGCAGCGCCACGAAACGCGCGCGCCAAGGGGGCTGCGATATCAAAGGCCCCGGCAACCAAAACAGCGGCAGCCAAGGCAGCACCGGCAAAGCCGGCGCCTGCGGCGAAGGTTGCGGCCAAGCCGTCAGCGGCGCCCGCCAAGGCTGCACCCGGAA
Source organism: Mesorhizobium sp. C372A (assembly GCF_030323245.1). NCBI lineage: Bacteria > Pseudomonadati > Pseudomonadota > Alphaproteobacteria > Hyphomicrobiales > Phyllobacteriaceae > Mesorhizobium > Mesorhizobium sp. C372A. The sequence continues at coordinate 4,063,699 of NZ_CP100475.1, forward strand.
AAGCCGCCACCAAGCCGGCTGCTGCACCGAAGGCAGTCACAAAGGCTGAGCCGAAGCCTGCGCCGGCCACGAAGCCCGCGTCCAAGAAGACGGCGGGGGCCGCCAAGTGAGCGTTACGGACAGCGAAAAGGACGAGATCGAGAAGTCGTCGGCTCCGCTGATGGAGCATCTGATCGAACTGCGCCGGCGGCTGATCTGGTCGATCGGCGGTTTCTTCGTCGCCTTCCTCGTCTGCTTCTTCTTTGCCAAGAAGCTGTTCAATCTTTTGGTCGTTCCGTTCAAATGGGCCACGCAGTGGGCCGGGCTCGATCCGCACAAGGTCGAGCTGATCTATACGGCGCCGCAGGAATTCTTCTTCACCCAAGTCAAGCTCGCCATGTTCGGCGGCATGGTCATCGCCTTTCCGCTGATCGCCACGCAGATCTACAAATTCATCGCGCCAGGCCTCTACAAGAACGAACGCAACGCCTTCCTGCCGTTCCTGATCGCATCGCCGATCCTGTTCCTGATGGGAGCGTCGCTGGTCTATTTCTTCTTCACGCCGATGGTGATGTGGTTCTTCCTCGCCATGCAGCAGGCCGGCACCGACGACCAGGTGCAGATTTCGCTGCTGCCGAAAGTGTCGGAATATCTCAGCCTGATCATGACGCTGATCTTCTCTTTCGGCCTGGTGTTCCAGCTGCCGGTGGTGACCAGCCTGATGACGCGCGTCGGCATGCTGTCGTCGAAGGCGCTGGGCGAGAAGCGCAAATGGGCGATCGTCATCGCCTTCGTCGTCGCGGCGGTGCTGACGCCGCCTGATCCGATGAGCCAGATCGGTTTGGCCATCCCGACCATCCTGCTCTACGAGGTGTCGATCTGGGCGGCCCGGCTGATCGAGCGCGATCAGGTCAAGCAGAAGCTGGCGCGCGAGAAGCAGGAAGCCGCCGAAGCCGTGGCCGAAAAGGCGGCGGACGCGTCCTCAAAGCAGGCTCGTTCATAGGCTGTCGCGTTCGGGTATCCGCGTTAGCGGAAAAACGCGACAGCCGCCATCTTGCATCGATGAAGGATGCGGTTTACCCCCTCAGCCTTATTCTGAGGACGAACCAACCATGCTTGATATCAAATGGATTCGCGACAACCCGAAGGCCCTTGTCGAGGCGCTGGCCAAGCGCTCGTGGTCGGCTGACGAGGCGCAGTCCACGGTCGATGAGCTGATCAAGAAGGACGAAGCGCGGCGCGAGCACGTCACCGAGCTGCAGACCAAGCAGGAACGCCGCAACGCCGCCTCGAAGGAGATCGGCAACGCCATGCGTTCGGGCGACACGGCACTTGCCGAAAAGCTCAAGGCCGAAGTCGGCGATATCAAGACCTTCATCCAGAATGGCGAGGCGCGCGAGCGCGAGCTCGACAAGACGCTGAACGATGCGCTGGCGGTGCTGCCGAATGTGCCGCTCGACGACGTGCCGGTCGGCAAGGACGAGCACGACAATGTCATCAAGCATATCGTCGGCGAGGTGCCGACTCGGCCGAACTGGGTGAAGGAGCATTTCGAGATCGGCGAAGCGCTCGGCATGATGGATTTCGAGCGGGCGGCAAAGCTGTCGGGATCACGCTTCACCGTGCTGAAGAGCGGGCTGGCGCGGATGGAGCGCGCCATCGGCCAGTTCATGCTCGATCTGCACACGACCGAGCATGGCTATGAAGAAGTCATCCCGCCACTGATGGTGCGCGACGAAGTGCTTTTCGGGACCAACCAGCTGCCGAAATTCGAGGACGACCTGTTCTTCGTGCAGCATGGCGATGGCCGGCTCGGGTTGATTCCAACCGCCGAGGTCCCGCTCACCAACCTGGTGCGCGAAGAAATCACGGCCCATGAAAAGCTGCCGCTGCGCTATACGGCGCTGACGCCGTGTTTCCGCTCGGAAGCGGGCTCCGCCGGCCGCGACACGCGCGGCATGTTGCGCCAGCACCAGTTCTACAAGGTCGAGCTGGTCTCGGTCACCGACCAGGAGTCTTCGCTCGCCGAGCACGAGCGGATGACGCAGTGCGCGGAAGAGGTGCTGAAGCGACTGGAGCTGCCGTTCCGCACCATGGTTCTGTGTACCGGCGACATGGGGTTTGGCGCGCGCAAGACATATGACATCGAAGTCTGGTTGCCGGGACAGAACGCCTATCGCGAGATCTCGTCCTGCTCGGTCTGCGGCGACTTCCAGGCCCGGCGCATGGATGCCCGCTACAAGGACAAGGACGGCAAGGGCAACCGCTTCGTGCATACGCTGAACGGCTCGGGCACCGCCGTCGGCCGTGCGCTGATTGCCGTCATCGAAAACTACCAGAATGAGGATGGCAGCGTAACCATTCCTGAAGTGCTGCGGCCTTATATGGGCGGTCTGGCAAAGATCGAATCGAAATAATGCGCATTCTCCTGACCAATGATGACGGCATCCATGCCGAGGGCCTGGCGTCGCTCGAACGCATCGCCCGCACGCTGTCGGACGATGTCTGGGTGGTGGCGCCGGAGCAGGACCAGTCGGGCTATGCGCATTCGCTGTCGATCTCGGAGCCGCTTCGGCTGCGCAAGATCGGCGAGAAACACTACGCCGTGCGCGGCACACCGACCGACTGCGTCATTATGGGCGTCAAGAAGATCCTGCCTGGCGCGCCGGACCTGATCCTGTCCGGGGTCAATTCAGGCGCCAACATCGCCGACGACGTCACCTATTCCGGCACCGTCGCCGGCGCCATGGAAGGCGCGTTGCTCGGCATCAGATCGATCGCGCTCAGCCAGGGCTATTCCTATGTCGGCGAGGATCGTGTGGTGCCTTACGAGACCACCGAGACGTTGGCGCCTGCGCTGCTGAAAAAGCTCGTCGCCATGCCGCTGCCGGACGGTGTGCTGCTCAACGTCAATTTTCCGAACTGCCTGCCCGATGAGGTTGCCGGCACCGTCGTTACCTCGCAAGGCAAGCTGGTGCACAGCCTGTGGGTCGACGAGCGCCGTGACGGGCGCGGCCTGCCTTACTACTGGCTGCGCTTCGGCCGCGAGCCGGTCGAGGGCAAGCAAGGCACTGATCTCCACGCCGTGCGCAACCGGCTGGTGTCGGTGACGCCGCTGCAGCTCGATCTCACCGCGCATGAAATCCGCGACCAATTGACCAAGGCTCTGTCTGATTAAGGGTTTGGCATGACCAAGGTGTTTGCATGAACATGCCGCTCGACGACCGCGAGGGTTTTGCCGCTTTCCTGCTGCGCCTGCGTGGCCGCGGCGGCGCGGTGCCCAAGGCGCTTATCGCGGCGTTCGAGGCGACGCCGCGCCGCGGCTTCCTCAACGGCCAGTTTCATTCCATCGCCTGGTCGGACGGCATGCTGCCGATCGAATGCGGCGAGGCGATCGAGGGCGCCGATCTGCAGGCGGCGGTGATCGCATCGTTGGCACTAGAGCCCGGAAACCGGGTGCTCGAGATCGGCACCGGCTCGGGCTATACGGCAGCGGTGATGTCGCGACTGGCGGCGCGCATCGTCTCCGTCGACCGCTACAAGACGCTAGCCGAACAGGCGAGGCAACGCTTCGAGGCGCTCGGCATCGGCAATGTCGTCGTGCGCCAGGCCGACGGTTCCAACGGGCTTGCCAACGAGGCGCCGTTCGACCGCATCGTCGCCTGGGCGGCTTTCGACAGCCTGCCGCGCTTCCTGCTCGATCAGCTGTCGAGCGGCGGCATCGTCATCGCGCCGATCGGGCCGGAGGAGGGCGAGCAGGTGCTGGCCAAGCTGACCAAGGTCGGCAGCCGCTTCGAGCGCGAGGATATCGGAACCGTGCGCCTGCAACCGATCATGCGCAGCGTCGCGGCGGTTATTTGAATTCTGCCTGTCACGTGCTTCGAGGGTAAGCCGAAGCCGATCGTTGATGAATAGCCGCTGTTCCAAGCCCACGGCCTTGGCAAGAGATGTGCCGTATCACCGGCTCCCGACCCATTGCCGGATCTCGTCAGCCAATTGCTCCAGATCGCCTGTCGTCCCGACGGGGAGCGGGTCCGGAAACCGTTGGTCGGGATACGCGAGCGTTCCCCCCAGATGGACCGGCTGAACGCAGGGCATCTCGTGCTGTTCGAAAAACTTGATCATGTTGTCCGCGCATAGGCGCACACTCGGATCGTCCGCGGGATCGCTGGCACCGTTGACGATGATCGCTCCGAGTTTTCCTTTGAGCTGTTGTCCGTCGCGCCACAGGGGATCCGATCTGTCGAGCAAGACGACGCCCAGGGCCGGCGGCATTCCGAAGCAGGTGGGAGTAGCGATCAGAATCACGTCCGACTCTTTCATGAGTGACAGAACACGATCGATCCCGTCGCTGTGATATCCGAACGTTTGATAACACTGCTCGCACCCGAGACAGTCGATACGCTCATCGGCCAGACGCACCTGTTCCACGACCTTCACCCGCCGATCTCTCTCAAGCGAGCGAAGAACCTCGCCGAGCATCCGCCCTGAGTTACTGGACGCGCGTGGGCTGCAGTCTATTCCAATGATGGTCGTCGCTTTGTCCATGTGAGGATCCCTGGTAAGGCGTGACAGCTCGATACCGAATGGCACGGGGCGAAGTTTTGAGTATCCCCACAGATGGCTTCAAAGTCGACGATACTCGCTCTTTACCTTTGAATTTTCCGGATCACTCCGCGTGACACCAAAGCTACCTCCGATAGGCCCAGGGCAGCAGGTACGCTGACGATGGCGCGTTCGAAAATGTTTTAAGAAAATTTGCGTCTGATTCTATGGGGTTAACCCGCCAGTAACATTAACGCGCTTTAATCATGACCAGTGTGTACCGGGTCTGTGCGGGTTAGTGCGATGCAATTCAGTGTTTTGAAGGCAAACGGGCGTACTCTGTCGCGGGGCTGCGCTGTCCTCATGCTAGCCGGAGTGGCGGCGGGGTGTAGCTCCCAAGTCTCGCGGTTCAACGGTGTCGACGACGTCTTCACCTCCTCGACCAACAATCAGCGCGCCATCATCGACAAGCAGAGCACCGCTCAGCCCTATCCGGGCGATGTGGCGGCCGAGCCGATCGCTGCGGCACCTGTCGATGGCAGCCATAACCAGTCGGTCAGCCGCTCCAGCCTGGAGCCGGTCACCGTCCAGCAGCTGCCGCCGCCGAGCGCGCCCAAAGCTGCTCCGATGCGTACCGCTTCCGCGCCGGCGCTTGCACCGGCACCGCATGTCGACAGAACGACTACCGGCACCGTCCAGCCGGCGAGGCCGTTCAAGAATGCCGGTGACTCCGATCCGAAACCAGTTGCGGCTGGTACGCCGCATGCGACCGAGATCGTGGTCAGCGACGGCGAGACCATTTCCGGCATCGCTCATCGCTATCATGTGCCCGCCGACGTGATCATGAAGGTCAACGGCTTGAGCGCCACCAAGGGGCTGAAGACCGGTCAGAAACTGGTCATCCCGGCCTATGCCTATTCAAGCAAGGGGGCAGAGCCGAAACTTGCCGACGGCAAGCCGGCAAACAGCCCCAAGGCGCCAGCGCCGGAAAAGGTCGCCGTGCTGCCGCAGCAGCCGAAACTCAAGGACGGCAAGTCCGCCGCGCAGGTTGACGCTTCGGCAGCGAACAAGCCGAAGACCGACAAGCCGGCGCAGACGGCCTCGGCCGCGCCAAAGGCCGGCGCGGGCACCTACACGGTCCAGTCGGGCGACACCATGTCCTCCATCGCCAGGAAGACCGGCGTTGGCGTCGTGGCGCTGAAGCAGGCGAACGGCATGCAGGACGGCCTGCTCAAGATCGGCCAGACGCTGAAGGTTCCGGCAGGTGGCACCGCAACGGTCGCCAGCGCCAAGCCGGCCAAAGTTGATCCGGTGACGACCGCGACCACCCAACCGGCGGCAAAGCCGACGGAGACACTCGCCACCTACACGCCGCCGAAGAAGGACGCCAAGGTTATCCAGCAGGCCGAGGACGACGATGCTGTTGCGCCCGATGCCACCGGCATCGGCAAGATGCGTTGGCCGGTGCGTGGCCGCGTCATCTCCAATTTTGGTGGCGGCAAGGATGGTGTCGACATCGCCGTGCCTGAGGGGACGCCGGTCAAGGCGGCCGAAAACGGCGTGGTCATCTATGCCGGCGACGGCCTCAAGGAATTCGGCAATACGGTTCTGGTGCGCCACGAAAACGGGCTGGTCACCGTCTATGGTCACGCCAGGTCGATCGAGGTGCAGCGCGGCCAGAAGGTCAAGCGCGGCCAGGAAATCGCGCTGTCGGGCATGAGCGGGACCACCGACTCGCCGAAACTGCACTTCGAAGTGCGCAAGAACTCGGCCCCGGTCGACCCCTCTGGCTATCTCGAATAGAACAATAAACGTTTTGCAGGCCGTCTGACCTCCAGTCCGGCCCGCCGGCTCAGCCCGCTCCGCAAGGGGCGGGCTTTTTCAGTGACCTGACGGAAATCAATCAGTCGTTCAGCGGCTTGCCGAGCCGGCCGGCCAGATCCTGGGTGAACTGCCAGGCGACGCGGCCCGAGCGGCTGCCGCGCGTCGTTGCCCATTCCAGCGCCTCGGCGCGCAGCTGCTCCGGGTCGATAGTGAGCCCGTGATGGCTGGCATAGCTGTTGACCATGTCGAGATATTCGTCCTGCGAACATTTGTGGAAGCCGAGCCACAGGCCGAAACGGTCGGACAGCGAAACCTTTTCCTCGACCGCCTCGGACGGGTTGATGGCGGTCGAGCGCTCATTGTCGATCATGTCGCGCGGCAACAGGTGCCGGCGGTTCGACGTGGCGTAGAAGATGACATTGGCCGGGCGGCCCTCGACGCCGCCTTCAAGGGCTGCCTTCAGCGACTTGTAGGAGGTGTCGTCATGGTCGAAGGAGAGGTCGTCGCAAAACAGGATGAAGCGAAACGGCGCCGCCTTCAGCAGGCCCATCAGCCTGGGCAGCGTGTCGATATCCTCGCGATGGATCTCGATCAGCTTGAGCGGCAGGTCGGATTTGGCCTGGGCGTTGATCTGCGCATGCACGGCCTTGACCAGCGAGGATTTGCCCATGCCGCGCGCACCCCACAACAACACATTGTTGGCGGCATGGCCGGCGGCGAAGCGTTCCGTGTTTTCGACCAGAATGTCGCGCACGCGGTCGACGCCGCGGATCAGGCCGATGTCGACGCGGTTGACCTTGCGCACCGGCTCGAGATAGCCGGGGTCGGCCTGCCAGACGAAGCAATCGGCAACCGCAAGATCGGTTTGCGGCACCGGCGGCGGGGCGAGGCGGGTGACCGCCTCGATCAGGCGGTCGAGCTTTTGGTTCAGGGCCTCGATGGTGCTGTCGGTCATGTCTCGTCTTTTATGTTTCCGCACGAACGTGCGTAGGGGCCGAAATCGTCTTGATCCGGGCGAGATAGAAACTGGTTCCAAGCTTTTGTTTGGGCATGATCTTTTGCGAAAACCACGCCCGTATTCCGGGAGCATGCTCTAACACGGGTCAACCGGCCGGAAAAGCAGCTGAAAGCCCGGCCGCGCAGTTGCATTGGTAACTTTACCCACTATATTCCGGCCAAATTTGGCGAGGCCGCCCTACGGCCTTCTTCATAACCAGGAGTTCTTGATGTTCGTCACACCGGCATACGCCCAAGCTACCGGAACTCCGCTTGGTCCGTTCGGGGATATCGGCATGATACTCCCGTTCGTTCTGATCTTCGTGATCATGTATTTCCTCATCATCCGGCCGCAGCGCGCCCAGTTGAAGAAGCGCCAGGAGATGATCTCGGCCGTGCGCCGTGGCGACACGGTCATCACCGGCGGCGGCTTCGTCGGCAAGGTGACCAAGGTGATCGACGACAATGAGCTTGAGATCGACCTTGGCGGCGGCACCAAGGTGACGGCGCTGCGCTCGACGATCGCCGATGTTCGGGTCAAGGGCGAGCCGGTGGCCAACCAGAACGCCAAGAAGTAAGCCAGTTTCCCAAGCGGAGCGATCCGCGGGCAGAGCTCTGACAAAAGACGGCGTATGGTCCATTTTTCGCGCCTGAAAATGATCCTGATCTGGCTTGCTATGGCCACAATGCTCGTCGACGCGCCCAGTCTTCACGCTGCCGGCGCGGACGTGCTGCTTCGATTGGACGCGACCGATGTGATCGATCGCCGGTTGGAGGCGACGCGTGACGAAATCAGGACGCTGCTGCGCGATGCAAGGATCGGCTATACTGGTCTTGCTAAGTCGGGTCGGGCCGTTCAGGTGCATATCACCGACGCCGCTCAGGTCGGCGCGGCCAAGATGGCATTGGAGGCGGTGACTGATCCTGTCCTTGGCAGCGCTGGTCCGGTCCAGGAAGTGATCCTGGATGATACCGGAGCAGCGTTGCTCAAGTTCACGGTAACAGACACAGGTATCAAGTATCGGATGTCGATCGCGCTTGCGCAGTCGATCGTGGTCATTAAGAATCGCCTGCGTGATCTTGGTGTAGCCGACCCAGTAGTGCGGCCAGAGGGCGAAGACGGTATGCTGGTCCGGACCTCGGGCGTTGCGGATTTGCAAAGGCTGAGGAGAATTCTCACCCGAACCGGAATGCTGACTTTTCAGTGGGTTGATGAGTCGATGCCGGTCGCTGATGCGATCAATGGCCGGACGCCCGCTGGCTCGGTGGTGGTTTATTCGAAGGACGATCCACCGGTTCCCTATCTGGTTGAGAGCCGAACGATCGTTTCCAGTGACGACATTGTCAATGCTCAGGCGACTCCCAACTCCGTCACAAATGAGCCGGCGGTTTCGTTCACCTTCGATTCCAGGGCAACGGCACGCGTTGCGCAGGCGACCTCGCAGAATGTCGGCAAGCTATTTGCGATGATCCTCGACAACCAAGTGCTTTCGGTGCCAGTCGTCCGCGAGCCAATTCTTAACGGCCGCGGCCAGATATCGGGCAACCTTACAAAGGAGAACGCCGATGATCTGGCCTTGCTTTTGCGTTCCGGACCGATGCCTGCACAATTGAAAATAGTCGAGTAGCGCACGATAGCGCCCGGCGGTGATCAGAATTAGAATGGAACCGACAGAGGCGATTGACGCCGAAACCGCTGCCGGCGGCAGCGCCAAATTGACCTCAGCGCGCTCGACAATCGGCGAAGTGCGGGTTAAGGGCGAGCCGGTGGCAAATAAGAACGCCAAGAAATAACCGAATTGTCGGCGGAACGATCCGCCAGTACGCCCTGACGGACAACGCCATATGCTGTATTTTTCGCGCCTGAAGATGATCCTGATCTGGATCGCCGTGGCCGTCACATTCATCCTTGCCGCGCCAAATCTCTTCCCGGCCAGCACATTGGCGCAATTGCCCAACTGGGTGCCGAAGCGGCAGATGACGCTTGGTCTCGATCTGCAGGGCGGTTCGCACATCCTCTTGCAGATGGACCAGAACGACCTGGTCAAGGCGCAGCTGGAAACGACGCGCGACGAGATCCGCACGCTGCTGCGCGATGCCAAGGTGGGCTATACCGGCCTTGGCGGCACCGGCAGGACCGTACAAGTGCGCATCACCGATCCAACCCAGATCGATGCCGCCAAGGCGGCGCTTAAGCCGCTGACCGATCCGGTCGCCGCCGGCCTGTTCACCGGTGGCTCCATCCAGGAGATGTCCCTGGATGATTCCGAAGCCGGGCTGCTCAAATTCACCGTCACCGACGCCGGCATCAAATACCGCACCTCGGCCGCATTGGCGCAGTCGATCGAAGTCGTCGAGCGTCGCGTCAACGAACTCGGCACCACCGAGCCGATCGTGCAGCGGCAGGGCGACGACCGTGTACTCGTCCAGGTGCCGGGCCTGCAGGATCCGCAAAGGCTGAAGGAGATCATCGGCCAGACCGCCAAGATGACCTTCCAGATGGTCGATACCTCGATGTCGGTGCAGGATGCGCTGAACGGCCGCCCGCCGGCAGGCTCCTCGGTGCTTTATTCGCAGGACGATCCGCCGGTTCCGTATCTGGTGGAAAATCGCGTCATCGTGTCCGGTGAAGATCTTGCCAAGGCGACGGCAACCTATGATTCCCGAAACAACGAGCCGGTGGTTTCGTTCGTCTTCAACTCGCGCGGTGCGACACGATTCGGCCAGGCGACGCAGCAGAATGTCGGCAAGCCGTTCGCCATCATCCTCGACAATCAGGTGATTTCGGCGCCGGTGATCCGCGAACCGATCCTCGGCGGCAGCGGCCAGATCTCAGGCAATTTCACCGCCGAAAGCGCCAACGACCTCGCCGTGCTGCTGCGCGCCGGCGCGCTGCCGGCAAAGCTGACCGTGATCGAAGAACGCACCGTCGGCCCGGGCCTCGGCCAGGATTCGATCCATGCCGGCAAGGTCGCCGGCATCATCGGCTCCATTCTCGTCGTCGCCTTCATGTTCGTCGCCTACGGACTTCTCGGCTTCCTCGCCAACATTGCGCTCGCCGTGCACGTGGCGATGATCGTCGGGGTCTTGTCGCTGCTTGGCGCGACACTGACCTTGCCCGGCATTGCCGGTATCGTGCTGACCATCGGCATGGCGGTCGATTCCAACGTGCTGATCTATGAGCGTATCCGAGAGGAGCGACGGGCCGGCCGTTCGGTCATCCAGTCGATCGACACAGGCTTCACCAAGGCGTTGGCGACCATCGTGGATTCCAACGTGACGTCGCTGATTGCCACGGTCGTGCTGTTCTATCTCGGCACCGGACCGGTCAAGGGCTTCGCCATCACCTATGCCATCGGCATTTTGACCACGGTGTTCACCGCCTTCACCTTCACCCGTCTGCTGGTGTCGATCTGGCTGCGCCGTGCGCGTCCGAAGGAATTGCCGCGTGCGCCGGTGACCTTCGTTCCGGCCGGCACGAAAATCCCGTTCATGGGCATCCGCCGCTGGACGTTCGCACTGTCCAGCCTGCTGTCGATCGCGTCGGTTATCGGATTCCTGACCATCGACATCAACTACGGCATCGACTTCAAGGGCGGCTCGATCATCGAGGTGCAGTCCAAGCAAGGCGACGCCGATATTGGCGATATCAGAAGCCGGCTGTCGGAGCTCAATATCGGTGAAGTGCAGGTCCAGCAATTCGGCGCGCCGAATGACGTGCTGATCCGCGTTGGCACCCAGGATGGCGGTGAGAACGCCGAGCAGACCGTCATCGACAAGGTGCGCGGCGAGCTGCAGGACAATTACGATTTCCGCCGCGTCGAGGTGGTGGGTCCCACCGTTTCGGGCGAACTGGCCAAGCAAGGCACGATTGCGATGATCATCGCGCTGATCGGCATCCTGGTCTATGTCTGGTTCCGCTTCGAATGGCAGTTCGCGGTCGGCGCAATCGTGGCGACGGTGCACGATGTGGTGATGACGCTGGGCTTCTTCGTCATCACCGGGCTCGAGTTCAACCAGTCTTCGCTGGCGGCGATCCTGACCATTATCGGCTATTCGCTCAACGACACGATCGTCGTCTATGACCGTGTTCGAGAAGATTTGCGAAAATACAAACGAATGCCGCTCCCACAATTGTTGAACAACGCCATCAACGAGACGCTGTCGAGAACGACGCTGACTTCGGTGACGACCATCCTGGCGCTGCTGGCGCTCGTGTTGTTCGGCGGCGAGGTGATCCGCTCGTTCACCATGGCGATGCTGTTCGGCGTCGTCTTCGGCACCTATTCGTCGATCTTCATCGCAGCGCCCTTGCTGATCCTGTTCAGGCTCAGGCCGCAGGGAGCGAGCGCCGATGAGGAGAAGCCGGTTGGTGGCGGCAAGGCCATGGCGACCTGACGGCTGCGCTGGTGGCAAAAGGCATCGTCATCCGCGAGGCGCATTTCCCCGGACGGGCGCCGATCGAAGCCTACGGCAATGGCGGCTTCCGCTTCGCCGACATGTCGCATCGCGGCTCGCTTCTTTGCCTGCCCTCCGGCATCCATGGCTGGGAGCCGGCCGATCCGCTGGCCCTGACGGCGGCGGATTTCGACCTGCTGCTGGCTGAGGCCGGCAAGGTCGAGATCCTGCTGGTCGGCACAGGCAAGGATTTGCGGCCCTTGCCGACAGCACTTCGGGCGGCGCTGAAAGCGGCTGGCATTGGCTCCGACCCGATGTCGACGGGGGCAGCGGTGCGGACCTACAATGTTCTGCTTGCCGAAGACCGCGCCGTGGCCGCGGCGCTGATCGCCGTCGACTGACGTGACCGATACAGCTGACATCGTCATGGAGACGGTGCGCGCCGGCGACCATGACCGCTATGTCAGCGCACTCTATGCACCGGCCAACAAGCGCGCGGCGCTGTTTTCGCTTTACGCCTTCAATGCCGAGATTGCGTCTGTCCGAGACCGCATCCACGAGGCATTGCCGGGCGAAGTGAGGCTGCAATGGTGGCGCGATGTCATCGCTGCTGAAGCCGCAGCCACAGGCAACCCGCTCGCCGATGCGCTGAAGGCGACGATTTCTGCCCATGGCCTGCCCAAAACTGCCTTCGACAACATGCTCGAGGCCCGCATCTTCGACCTCTATGACGATCCGATGCCGTCGCGCACCGATCTCGAGGGATATTGCGGCGAGACGGCGGCCGCGCTGATCCAGCTGGCGGCGATGGTGCTCGATCCCAATCAGGCGCCGCCCTTTGCCGAACTGGCGGGCAGGGCCGGCTGCGCCCAGGCGATGACCGGCCTGTTGCTGCTGTTGCCGCTGCATCGCCGGCGCGGGCAATGCTTCGTGCCGGCGGATATCCTTGCCGCGGTAGGCTCATCGCCGGAGGAGTTCGTCAGCGGCGACGGCGGCCCCGGCGCTCAGCGCGCGGTGGCTGCGATGATTGCATTGGCGCAGGAGCATCTCCGCGCTTTCGAGCAAGGGGCGTCCGCACTTCCGGAAACGCTGCGTCCGGCGTTCCTGCCGCTGGCGCTGACCAGCGCCTATCTCGGCAAGATGGCCAATGGCCGCTCTCCGCTTGGTGGCGCAGCCCGGCTTTCGGCTCTGCGCCGGCATTGGCTGTTGCTCAGGCGCGCAACGCGGGGTTGGCCAGCGAGTTAACGTAAACGTCAATCGCGTTAGGACTCTGAGACTTGGCTATTCAGCAGCTTCCGATGTTTGCGCCGGCAGCCCTAGCCACTCCCGACAATCTGCCCGCGCGCGTGAGGTGATCGCGTGGCGCTTGGCCACCGTCTTGTCCTTGCCGCGCAGGCGTTTGCCTTCGGTCTTCGGTGCTTCCACCGGCGGGAACAGGCCGAAATTGACGTTCATCGGCTGGAACGAGCGTTTGCCCGGCTCGTCGTCGGAAACGATGTGGCCGCCGGTGATGTGGTTGAGCAAGGCGCCGAAGGCGGTGGTGAGCGGTGGCAGCGATGGCGCGTGGCCGAGCCGCTCGGCGGCGGCGAAGCGGCCGGCGAGCAGGCCGATCGCCGCGCTCTCGACATAGCCCTCGCAGCCGGTGATCTGGCCGGCAAAGCGCAGGCCCGGCCGCGACTTCAGCTGCAGCGAGGCGTCGAGCAAGGTCGGCGAATTGATGTAGGTGTTGCGGTGCAGGCCGCCGAGACGGGCGAACTCGGCGTTTTCCAGGCCCGGAATGGTGCGGAAGACGCGCACCTGCTCGGCGTGCTTCAGCTTGGTCTGGAAACCGACCATGTTGTAGAGCGTTCCCAGCGCATTGTCCTGGCGCAGCTGCACCACGGCATAGGCTTTTACCGTCGGATTGTGGGCATTGGTCAGCCCCATCGGCTTCATCGGCCCGTAGCGCAGCGTCTCAACGCCGCGCTCGGCCATGATTTCGATCGGCAGGCAGCCGTCGAAATAGGGCGTGCCTTCCCACTGCTTGAATTCGGTCTTCTGGCCGTCGACCAGCGCCTGTACGAAGGCGAGATACTGGTCCTTGTCCATCGGGCAATTGATGTAGTCCTTGCCGGTGCCGCCGGGCCCAACCTTGTCGTAGCGCGACTGGAACCAGCAGGTGTCCATGTCGATCGTGTCGAAATGGATGATCGGGGCGATGGCGTCGAAGAAGGCCAGCGCGTCGGCGCCGGTTGCCTCGGCGATCGACTGGGCGAGCGACGGCGCGGTCAGCGGTCCCGTGGCGATGATCGCCTGGTCCCACTCCGCCGGCGGCAGGCCCGGCACTTCCTCGCGCTCGATGGTGATCAGCGGGTGCGCTTCAAGCTTTTTCGTCACCGCGTCGGAGAAACCGTCGCGATCGACGGCCAGCGCGCCGCCTGCCGGCACCTGGTTGGCGTCGCCGGCACTCATGATCAGCGAGCCGGCCAGCCGCATTTCGGCGTGCAGCAGGCCGACCGCGTTGTTTTCGGCATCGTCGGAGCGGAAGGAGTTGGAGCAGACGAGCTCGGCCAGGCCATCGGTCTTATGCGCATCGGTGCCGCGCACCGGGCGCATCTCATGCAAAATGACGGGAACACCGGCTTGCGCTGCCTGCCATGCGGCTTCGGAGCCGGCGAGGCCGCCGCCGACGATATGGATTGGATTTTTGCTCATGAGCGCCGGAATAATCGCTTGGCGCGCCGTTTGCAATTGGCCGGTGCGAGCGTGGGTCATTGTCGTGCAACGACGGAGCTCGACTTTCTTATGTCCGCAGCGACGGTCTGATGGCGGCGTAAAGCGCCTCGATCGACTGCATGCGCAATTGAAAAGCCTGCCCAAAAACAACAACACCCGCCGCGGGAGGAGGTGCGGCGGGTGTCGTTTTTGGGGCCGATCCTCGGGAGGAGGTGGGGATCGGCCGTATTCGCCATCGCCGGGGAGGAGGTCGGCTTTGACGAAATTCTTTTCGCCGGATCGAGGGAGGCGAAATCCCTGGAAGACGAACTGCGTTCACTTTGAAGACGAACTAGCGTTCGCTTCGGAAAGACGAACTGCGTTCGCTTTGGAAACAGCGCCCGCCGCGGGAGGAGGTGCGGCGGGCGCCGTTTTGGTGGTCAACCCTCGGGAGGAGGTGAAGGCTGACCGTATCCGTCAGGGTCGGGGAGGAGGTCGACCCTGGCGAAATTCTGGCTAGATCGTAGCCCTGCGGGCGATGATCTTGATCTCGTCACGGACGATGCCGAGATCATGGAGCTGACGGTTCGAAAGGCGACCCAGCTCGGTAACGGTGTCGCGGTAAACGCGCCAGTTACGATAGTTGCGGATCAGGTTCATTGTCGTTCTCTTTTTCAAAACTGGTTCGGATCATTTGCGATCCGAAGAGGATTAGACCGCCTTGCGGGCGACGTAGTGGATGTCGCTGCGGCTGATGCCGAGGTCGGTCAGTTCACGGTTCGACAGGCGGCTCAGCTCGGAGACGGTGTCCCGGTAGCGGCGCCAGTTGCGGTAGTTGCGGATCAGGTTCATGGTAGTGCTCGTTTCGTCTTTCTTCGGATCATTCCGTTTGTGTACGAACAGTAAATAGGCTGGGTAATATCGATTTAAAAGTGCTGTTGGCGCATGGCAGCAATGCAAATTGTGCAATGCAACATTAACGCGCGTTCACGGCTTCGTCATGAAGAAACCCGAATCGGAAAATGACGTTGCGTCAACGATTTGGGCGGATCGGCTGTCAGAAAGACCAAGCTGGGGGAGAAGCGGCATGGCGAGTTATTCGTCACGGGCGAGGGCCGATATCGGGCGGTGGCTGCAGGCCGGCCTGATCGACGCCAAGACGGCCGATGCGCTTAAGTGCGACATCGACGCAAACGAGCGCAAATCGCTGAGCTTCGGCACTATATTGGCTATGATGGCAGCGCTGCTGTTCGGCGCCGCGATCCTGCTCTTCGTCGCCGCCAACTGGGACGCGATCCCGCGGCTGGTGCGGGTCGCGGCGCTGTTTGCCGTCATTCTCGCCGGCTATGTCGGCGGCGCGGTGTTGAAGATGCGCGACCATGCGGCGATCGGCGAGGCGCTGTGGATCGTGGCCGCCGCGGCCTTCGGCGGATCGATCGCGCTGATCGGCCAGATGTACCATCTCACGGGTGACGAAGCCTCGGCCATCGTCACCTGGGGCATCGGCACGGCATTAGCCGCGGTGGCGTTGCGCTCGAACCCGCTGACGGTCGCTGCCGTCGGCATATCCGTTGCCTGGCTGTTCGTGCGCGCGTTCGACTTTTATGACCGCCCCGTATTTCCGGATTTCTTCGTTATCATGGCGCCGGTGCTTTTTGTCGTCTCGTTGTGGACGCGCAGCCAGCCGGCACGCCACCTGATCATTCTCTCGGTCATTTTCTATATCGCGGTGCGCGGCCTGGACCAGAACACGCTCGCCCTGGCTATTCCTCTCGTCGTGGTGTCGGCGCTGCTGTTTGCGGTTTCGATCTTCGCCGCTGGGCCGGCCGACCGGATCTTGCAGCTCGGCGGGGGGTTGCCTTTGCACGCCTTGATCGGCTTTCTCACCGGGCTGGCGATGATGCAGATCGAACTGGGCGATGACAACGCCTTCAGCAACGGCTTTGCCATTGCGTCGGTCATCGCACTGGCCGGCATTGCCGCGGCGATCATGCTGGGCGGGCGCGAGAGCAGGGGGCTGCGCTGGGTTGCCTATGCCGGCTTTGCCTTCGAGCTCGCCATTATCTATGTCGTGACCTTGCAGACGATGCTCGGCACGGCCGGCTTCTTCCTGGCTGCCGCAGTGCTGTTCGGCATCCTGGCTCTCGTCATCATCCGTGTGGAAAAACGCATGAAGGCCCCGGAAGGAGCGGCAGCATGATGTCGGGAAAGAAACTTGTCATCTCGGCGCTGGTCCTGGCGCTCGTCCAGATCGGCTTCCTGAGCTGGATCATCGCCGGCCGCGCGGCGATCCTGCGCAACGGCAAGGAGGTCTTGCTGAAAGTCGAGCCGGTCGATCCGCGCGATCTGCTGCGCGGCGACTATATTATCCTCGGCTATGAAATATCGCGCTTGCCGGTGAAGCTGATCGCCAACATCCCGGCCGGCCAGCTCGTGAGCGAGAACACGCCGATCGTGGTCCGGCTGAAGCCGGGTGCCGACGGCTATTGGCATGCGACCACGGCCTGGTTCGGCAAGGCTCCGACGCCGGCGACCGCCGACGAAGCCGATATTGTCGGCCAGGTCGCGCCGGGCTGGACGCTTGATCCTGAATCCACGATCGCACCGCAATACGGCATCGACCGCTTCTACCTACCTGAGGGCCAGGGCATGGCGATCCAGAACGACATGCGGGTGCGGCCATTCGGCGTGCGCATCGCGCTCGCCGCCAGTGGCCAGGCACAGATCAAGGCGTTGATGGACGGCGACAAGACATTGTTTGAGGAACCGCTCTACTAGAAGACATTACCCAGGGCATGGACTTCGGCAACGATCGATCGCTTCGCCCTCATGCAAACCAGACGGGCGAAGACAATGCCGATTACGGTGACGACGCGCGAAGATATCAATCTCGATGCCGTTTTGCGCGTCGCCTGGAGAATCGACACGGTCGAAATCGGCGACAAGGCCTTGCAACGCATTGCCGAATGCCGCGCCTCGTTCCTGAAACTCATTGAGTCCGATCCGCCGCCGGTCATCTACGGCGTCACCACCGCGATGGGCGAGCTGGCAAGCCGCAAGCTCGAACTTGACGAGCGCGACCGCCATGCGCGCATCAAGGCTTTTGCTGCCGCCACATCGTTCGGTGAGCCATTGCCTGAGCGCGTCGTAAGGGCGATCGTGTTGGCGCGGCTGACCAACTTTATCGAAGGCAATGCCGCGACCACGCCGCGCATCGCACGGGCGGTCGCGGCGATGCTCGACGGCGGCCCGATGCCGGTGGTGCCGTCGCAAGGGCAGGGTGGCGCCGGCGAGATCCTGGCGCTCTATCCGCTGTTTGCTGCGCTTACCGCCAGCCTTGAGCTTGAGGTGAAGGAGCGCGGTTCGCTGATCAACGGCTCGCCCTGCGCGGCGGCACTGGTGGCGGACGCAGCACTTGCCGCGCGTCGTCGCCTCGCCATGGCGCACAAGGTGTTCGCGCTGTCGATCGAAGCGTTTCGTGCGCCGCTCGAGCATTATGATGCAGCGCTCGACGGGCTCTGGGGCGACGAACACGAAGCGGCCGCCTTGCAAGGGTTGCGGCAGTTTCTGGTCGGCGCAGGGGATGGACGGCGCAATTATCAGGCGCCGGTCAGCTACCGCATCGTGCCGCGTGTGCTCGGCCATGCGCATCGGGCGCTGGCCGTCGCCGAGCAGGCGGCGACCGTATCGCTGGCCTCGATCTCGGACAATCCAGTCTATATCCCGCCCGACGCGGCGCACCCGCTGGGGCGCTGCATCTCGACCGGCGGCTATCACAATGCCATGGCGACGCCGGCGCTCGACGATCTGGCGGCGATCTGGGCCGATCTCTGCCTGCTCTGCGACCGCCACGCCTCAAAGCTGCTGAACGGCAAGGTGTCGCTGCTGCCCGACCTGTTGATGACCGGGCGGCATTGGGCCGACAGCGACGGGCACGGCAATGTCGGCTATGTGCCGATGGCGATCACCGGCTATCTCGAACAGGCCAAACTCGCGGCGCAGCGCACCTTCATTCCGGGCACCGAATCGGCCGGCGCCGGCCAGGACGACGTCGCCACCACCGCATTCTTCGCCTGGACCAAGGAAGCGACGGCCGGCCGCTGCCTCGATGCGGCAATGGCGATGCTGGCCATGATCGCCTCGCAGGCCCTGTACGTGACTGAACGCGCCGCGCCGCCGGCATTGCAGGATTTTGTCGCGGATATCAGGAAGATCGTGCCCCCGGTCGACGCCGACCGGGTGCTGGGGCCGGAGCTGGCGAAATTGGCGGAGTGGTTTACCGGTCAAGTGTTTGAAGTGTAGGCCGTCGCCGCCAGTCCTCCTACGCCACGGCTTCGGAGGACACCCTTCGCTTTATCAAGCTCCTGGGTGGCCTGCCACCCGAAGCTCGATAGAGCGAAGGGTGGTGCGGATGAAGGGACTCGAACCCCCACGCCTTTCGGCACTGGAACCTAAATCCAGGGCGTCTACCAGTTCCGCCACATCCGCATTTGTCGGCAATCCCATGTAGCCATCATTCTGTCAATGTCGGGGCGAAAATGTCTGCCGTTGGGGCGGTCATTCGCTGCAACGCGAAGATGGTTGAAAATTGGCCTCGCCTGTGACAAAAGGCGTGTCAAATGTGACGGGACGCGCCGATCCGCTTCTGCAGAATGTGATAAGAAGTAGGAAAAACAAGAACTTATTCACATCTTGGAACGCAGTTTGGAACAATTTGAGCCGTAATTTCGGTCAAATCGCCAGGTTCCGTACCAAAAGCCATTCCCGGCAAGATTGTACCGGCAGGCTGTGAACGGCAAGACGCCGTGGCAGCCTCTTTGGTGAAGATAAAGGTTTTACGATGCAGGTCACCGAAACGCTCAACTCCGGTCTCAAGCGCGAGATCAAGATCACCGTGCCGGCCGGTGATATGGAAGCCAAGCTGATGGCGCGGCTGTCCGACGCCAGGAACAAGGTCCGCATCAACGGCTTCCGTCCCGGCAAGGTGCCTGTGCAGCATTTGCGCAAGGTCTACGGCAAGTCGTTCATGGCCGAAGTGGTCAACGAAATCCTCAACGATTCGACCCGTTCGATCATCACGGGGCGCGGCGAAAAGGCCGCCATGCAGCCTGAAGTGATCATGACGGAAGACGAGAAAGAGGCCGAGAAGATCCTGGCCGGCGGCGCCGACTTCGAATTCCGCCTCAACTACGAGGTCATCCCGGCGATCGAGATCAAGGATTTCTCCGACATCAAGGTGACGCGCCAGGTATTCGAAGTGCCGGACAGCGAGATCGACGAGCAGGTCCAGCGCGTTGCCGAATCGGCGCGAAGCTTCGAGCCGAAGACCGGCAAGGCCGCCGAAGGCGATCGCGTTTCGATCGACTATGTCGGCAAGATCGACGGCGAGGCCTTTTCCGGCGGCGCCGGCACCGACCAGCCGCTGGTTCTGGGGTCCAAGGAATTCATTCCGGGCTTCGAGGACCAACTGATCGGCGCCAAGGCCGGCGACGAGAAGCAGGTCACCGTCACTTTCCCGGAAAACTACCAGGCAGCGCATCTGGCCGGCAAGGAAGCCACCTTCGACGTCACCGTCAAGGAAGTGTCCAAGCCCGGCGCGCTGGAAATCAACGACGAGATGGCCAAGAACCTCGGCTTGGAATCGCTGGAGCGCCTGCGCGACGTGGTGCGCGGCCAGATCGAGAACCAGTTCGGTTCGATGACCCGCCAGAAGGTCAAGCGCCAGCTGCTCGACCAGCTTGACGCGGCCTATTCGTTCGAGGCGCCGTCGAAGCTCGTCGATGCCGAGTTCAACAACATCTGGACCCAGGTCAACCGCGATCTCGAAGCCGCCGGCCGTACCTTCGCCGACGAGGAGACGACGGAAGAAGAGGCACGCGCCGAATATCTGCGGCTTGCCGAGCGCCGCGTGCGTCTCGGCCTGGTTTTGGCCGAGATCGGCGAGAAGGCCGGCGTCACCGTTTCCGACGAGGAACTGCAGCGCGGCCTGTTCGAGCAGGTGCGCCGCTACCCGGCCAACCAGCAGCAGGAAGCCTTCGAGTTCTATCGCAGCAATCCGGAAGCCCTGAACACGTTGCGCGCGCCGATGTTCGAGGAGAAGGTCGTCGACCATCTGCTCAGCCAGATCTCGGTCACCGACGTCAAGGTCAGCAAGGAAGAGCTGATGGCTGACGACGAAGAGGGCGATACAGCCAAGGCCAAGCCGGCGAAGAAGGCCGCTGCCAAGAAGGCCGACAAGGCTGAAAAGGCCGACGACGCGGAAGAGCCGAAGAAGAAGGCAGCCCCGAAGAAGAAGGCCGCCAAGGACGCCGAATAGCGCCTGACGACAAGATCAGAAAAGGCCGCCCTCGAGGCGGCCTTTTTCGTTGTGGCGGATGTGCCTTGAGCCACCGCAGCCCACCTGAACCTTTGTACGGTCGACCTGTTCTACCTACCGGCCAGATTCTGTGGTACACAAGTGCCGCAATTCCATCTGGGGAGGAGCGGAGAATCTATTCTGCCGTGCAGGGCGCATGCTGGTGCTACCGGCATGTGCAGACCGTCTGAGGAAAATTTGACGATCAGGGAGGAATGCCATGCGCTTGGTTGCGTTTTTCGCCGTCGTTTCCGTTGCAACTTTCATCGCCAATCCATCGCGGGCACAGGACGCCGCGGCGGGCGAGAAGGTCTTCACCAAATGCAAGGTCTGCCACGTCGCAGACCAAGACACCAACAAGATAGGCCCTTCGTTGCATGGCGTTATCGGCCGGACGGCCGGCACGCATCCGGATTTCAAATATTCCGAAGCCATGATCGCGGCCGGCACATCCGGCGTCAAATGGGATGAACCGACACTGACGACGTATCTTCACGACCCCAAGGCAATGGTCAAAGGGACGAAGATGGCGTTTCCCGGTCTCAAGAAGGACGAGGACGTCGCCAACGTCATCGCCTATCTGAAGCAATTTTCCCCGTAACCTGGCTCGTCGGCCGGCCAGAGCGTTTCACCGTCTCACGGAAACGGCGATCCGCTCGATCTCTTTGTTCTTACGCAATTCCGGACGGAAAACCGCATACGCTCTTTCTGGAATTGCTCTAGGCTGCCCGGTTTCCATCGATGGTCGTCTCAAATGTCGGTCAAGGAAAGCGTTAAGGATACCGGCGTCCGCCTCTCGGAAGCGACGGCCAGTGATTTCTTTGCGCTCTTGAAGCCTCGGGTCATGGCCCTTGCCGTCTTTACCGCCTTCGTCGGTCTGATGGTGGCGCCCGGCGCGATGAACCCGGTCATCGCCGTGATCGCCATAGGTGCGATTGCGGTTGGAGCGGGAGCGGCCGGCGCGCTCAACATGTGGTACGACGCCGACATCGACGCGCTGATGTCGCGCACGTCAAAGCGGCCGGTTCCGTCGGGCCGCGTCACGGCCGGCGAAGCGCTCGGCTTCGGCCTGGTGCTTTCCGCACTTTCGGTCATGACGCTCGGCGTGCTGGTGGGCTGGCTTGCCGCGTCACTGCTGGCCTTCACCATCTTTTTCTACGTCGTCATCTATACGATGTGGCTGAAGCGCTCGACACCGCAGAACATCGTCATCGGCGGCGCGGCGGGTGCCCTTCCTCCGATGATCGGCTGGGCGGCGGCCACCGGCGCCATCGGCATTGAAAGCCTCATCCTGTTCCTGATCATTTTCCTGTGGACGCCGCCGCATTTCTGGGCGCTCGCACTGTTCAAGGCCGGCGACTATGCCGCTGCCGGCATCCCGATGATGCCGAACGTGGCCGGCCAGGCCTCGACCAGAAGGCAGATCTTCGCCTATTCACTGCTCCTGGCACCGATCGGAGTGCTGCCCTGGGCGTTCGGATTTACGAGCGGGGTCTATGGGATTGTTTCGGCTGCATTGGGCGCGGGTTTCATCTGGCATGCCTGGAACGCCCTGGTCATCCTCGACAAGGAGATGAAGCCGGCCAAGGCGCTGTTTGCCTATTCGATCTTCTATCTTTTCGCGATCTTTGCCGTGCTGCTTGCCGACACCATAGCGATACGCGCGTTCATGTCAGCCGGAGGGTGACGGCATGACGCTGTGTTCGGAAACCTCGCCTTCCGGGAGCCTTTTGTAAGAACGGGCGACAAGCTCCAGTCAATGGAGTATATTGATTGCGGTGCAGGTCGCGGTTCGCGTGGCCAGTCATGCAGAACGGCAGCACCGTGAAACCGCGACCTTGCCGGACCTGGTCTGGAGGAACGGGCATGACAAGTTTTCACGTGATTGCAGGCGCCAGCGAAACGCTGGAACACACCAAAATCCGAAAAATCAGTGTTTCCGATCTTTTCGATGCGCTCAAGCGCGGTGTTGACGATTTTATGGTCAAACCGTCGCACATCGTCTTTCTCTGCCTGATCTATCCGCTTGTCGGCGTGGTGCTCGCTGCCTGGACTTCGGGCGCCAATGCGTTGCCGATGTTGTTTCCGCTGGTGTCCGGCTTTGCGCTGATCGGTCCATTCGCGGCGATCGGCCTCTATGAGATCAGCCGCAGACGAGAAGCCGGGCTCGACACCTCCTGGACGCACGCTTTCGAGGTCAGGAATTCTCCGGCCCTGCCAGCCATCGCCGCAGTCGGGATCATGCTGGTTGCAATCTTCATCGCCTGGCTTTTGGCGGCGCAGGTGTTCTACGAATATCTCTTCGGCCCGGCTCCGCCTGCATCGATTTCGGGCTTCATCAATGAAATATTTGCCACCGGACGCGGCTGGTCTCTGATTGTCCTGGGGCACGCCATCGGCTTCGTCTTCGCCGCGGTGGTGTTGTGCACGACGGTTGTCGCCTTCCCATTGCTGCTCGACCGCGACGTCGGCGCCTACGAAGCCATCCACACGTCGGTGCGAGCGGTGCTGGCGAACCCGATCCCCATGGCTGTCTGGGGACTGATTGTCGCCGTCGCCCTGATCATAGGCTCGCTGCCGGTGTTTGCCGGGCTGGCGGTCGTGCTGCCGATCCTGGGTCACGCCACCTGGCATGTCTACCGCAAGGTTGTGGAGCCGCCATCGTCCCCGACGCGGGTAGGCCTCTGACCCTGCAGATCAGCTGATGGGAAGCTTCATCTCCGGTCTTTGACCGGAGATGAAGACTGTGCGTCAGGGCCCCGGTCCGAAGAAAGACAACCGGGTGAGAAGCGTGTAGTCCGCTTCGAAGAGCATCATCGCCACGAACACCAGTATCAGAAGCGGCGGCAGGATGATCGCATAGGTAAGCGCCAGCCGCTCCCAGGCCATGTGCATGAACACGGCGACGATCAGCCCGGCCTTGAGGATCATGAAGATCAGGATCAGAGACCATCTGAGATAGCCGTGGATGCCGAGATAATCGACCATGTAGGAGCAGGCGCTAAGGATGAACAGCCACGCCCAGACCACCAGATAGAGCTTGATCGGATGTTCCTGATGAATCTCCGCGACGCCGGTCGATGACCCTTCATGCGCATGATCAGAGTGCAGCGCGTGTTGCCCGAGGCCGTTTGCGGTTGCTTCAGCCATGTCAGCCTCTCACCAAAGATAGAAGAATGCGAAAATGAACACCCAGACCAGGTCGACGAAATGCCAGTAGAGCCCCATGATTTCGACGTTCTCGTAGCGACCCCTGCGGCTGGTGAAGAAGCCGGGGCGACCGACGTCGTAGTCTCCACGCCAGACCTTTCGCGCCACGATGATGAGGAAGATCACCCCGATCGTCACATGCGTGCCGTGGAAGCCGGTGATCATGAAGAAAGTCGAGCCGAATTGTGCCGCGCCCCAGGGATTGCCCCACGGCCGTACCCCTTCGGTGATCAGCTTGGTCCATTCGAAGGCTTGCATGCCGACGAAGGTGGCTCCTAGCGCTGCCGTCAGAAGCATGAGGATTGCGGTTTTGCGGCGGTCGCGGCGATAGCCGAAATTGACCGCCATGGCCATCGTTCCGCTGCTCGATATCAGCACGAAGGTCATGATGGCAATCAGGATCAGTGGAATGTCCGAACCGCCGATGCGAAGCGCAAAGACCTCGCTCGGATTGGGCCACGGCACGCGCGTGGAAACGCGCGCTGTCATGTAGGAGAGCAGGAAGCAGCCGAAGATGAAGGTGTCGCTGAGCAGGAAGATCCACATCATGGCCTTGCCCCAGGACACGTTCTTGAACGCGCGCTGATCCGAGGACCAGTCGGCGGCGATGCCTTGCCAGCCTGCGGGCCGCGTCTCCGTTTGGCCGGTATGCGTCAGTGTGGTTTCTGCCATGCTCCTCGACCTCCTAGGTCAGCAACTGCCGGCAAATATCGATGAACGTCACGGCCCAGCCGGCCAAAAGAGCGAAGATGGCGAGCCAGACGAAAAGCAGGAAATGCCAGTACATGGCGCATAATTCGACGCTGAGGCGAAGCCGTTCCGGGCGTGCACCGTTCCAGGCGCCGGCGGTTGTCCTGCTCAGGCCCACCAGCCCTCCCACGATATGCAGGCCGTGCATCCCGGTTATCAGGTAGAAAAAACTGTTGGCCGGATTGGAGGCCAGAAAATAACCATCGGCGGTCAGGTCCCGCCATGCCATGAGCTGCCCGATGAGGAAGGCGATCGCGGTGAGCCCAGCCGCGGCAAGGCCTAGCCTGACCGTGTCCATCTGGCGCTTGCGCGCCGCGATCGAGGCGCATTGCAGCGCGATGCTGCTCAGCACCAGCATGCCGGTGTTGAGCCAGAGCAGGCGTGGGATGGGCAGCGGCTGCCAGTCCGACAGCGCCATACGCATGAAGTAGGCGCTGGTGAACAGCGCAAACAGGCAGCCGACCACGGCGAGGAAGACACCGAGGCCGATCTTGGCGGTCGGCAGGCTCGATCGGTCGAAGGCGACAAAATCTCCTGCCACACCTTGCTCGAGCCATGGTTTCGCCATCAGCCGCTGATGCGAGAGCCACCAGCCGGCAAAGCCGGCGATCACGAGAAGGAAGACCAGGATGACGCTCATGCCGGCTCCCTGGAGGGGCCGAACGTGCCCGGCATGTTTTGCGGAATGAAGTCCTCCTTGGCGCCGGGCACGCTGTAGTCATAGGCCCAGCGATAGACGATCGGCAGATCCTTGCCGAAATTGCCATGCGCCGGTGGCGTCTGCGGCGTTTGCCATTCGAGTGTCGTGGCTCGCCATGGATTGCCACCGGCCTCGCGCCCATGGCGGATGCTCCAGATAAGATTGAACAGGAAAACGATCTGGGCGAAGCCGACGATAAACGCCATGATGCTGATGAACGAGTTCAGGTGATGCGCCGACTCCGTCATGACCGTCACGTCGGTCAGTTCGGCATAGCGCCGCGGCACGCCCATCAGGCCGATGTAATGCATGGGAAAGAAGATCAGGTAGGCGCCGAGAAATGTGACCCAGAAATGGAACCGGCCGAGCGTCTCGTTCAGCATCCGGCCGGTGACCTTCGGGTACCAGTGGTAGATCGCGCCGAAGATGACGACGATCGGAGCAACACCCATGACCATATGGAAGTGAGCGACGACGAACATCGTGTCCGACAGCGGGACGTCGACGACGACGTTGCCGAGAAACAGCCCGGTCAACCCGCCATTGACGAAGGTGACGATGAAAGCCATGGCAAACAGCATCGGTATGGTGAGATGGATGTCGCCCCGCCACAGCGTCAGCACCCAATTGTAGACCTTGATCGCCGTCGGGATGGCGATGATCAGTGTCGTGGTGGCGAAGAAGAAGCCGAAATAGGGGTGCATGCCGCTGACATACATGTGGTGCGCCCAGACCACGAAGCTCAGCGCGCCGATGCCAACGATGGCCCAGACCATCATCCGGTAGCCAAAAATGTTCTTGCGCGCATGCGTGCTGATCAGATCGGAGACGATGCCGAAGGCCGGCAGCGCCACGATGTACACTTCCGGGTGGCCGAAGAACCAGAACAGATGCTGGAACAGGATCGGGCTGCCGCCATTGTGCTGTAGCTGTTCCCCCATCTCGACGACCGCGGGCATGAAAAAGGAGGTTCCAAGCGCGCGGTCAAGCAGCATCATCACGCAGGCGACGAACAGCGCCGGAAAGGCGAGCAGCGCCATGACGGTGGCGGTGAAGATGCCCCAGACGGTCAGCGGCAGGCGCATCATCGTCATGCCGCGCGTGCGGGCCTGCAGCACCGTCACGACATAGTTCAGACCGCCCATGGTGAAGCCGATGATGAACAGGATCAGCGAGACGAGCATCAGGATGATGCCCCATTCCTGGCCGCCAGGTGTGCCGGTCATGATGGCTTGCGGCGGATAGAGCGTCCAGCCGGCGCCGGTCGGTCCGCCGGGCGCAAAGAAGCTCGACACCAGCACCAGCACGGCAAGGAGGTAGATCCAGTAGCTCAGCATGTTGACATAGGGAAAGACCATGTCGCGGGCGCCGACCATCAGCGGGATCAGGTAGTTGCCGAAGCCGCCGAGGAAGAGTGCCGTGAGCAGGTAGATCACCATGATCATGCCGTGCATGGTGATGAACTGGTAGTAGGCCTCGGGGGTGATGAAATCGAACGTGCCGGGGAAGCCGAGCTGCAGCCGCATCAGCCAGGACAGCACCAGCGCGACCAGGCCGATGGCCGTTGCGGTCGCCGAATACTGGATGGCGATGACCTTGGCGTCCTGCGAGAAGACATACTTCGTCCACCAGCTGTGCGGATGGTAAAGCTCCATTTCCGCGACTTCGGCGGGCGGGACGGCATCTGCAGGCGTGATATCGACCATAGGCGGAGCACCTCCGTGCCCTTCAGCGGGACCCGACAGTTTCGAGTTTTGCCGCAACTTCTAGAGCTGACGCCGTCGCGTTGCCCGGCGCCTGTTCCACCGAGCCCGTCTGCTGCGGCGCCGACAACTGCGCGAACGTCTGCTGCTGGTCGAGCCAGGCCACATAGTCCTGCTCGGTATCGACCATGACGATGCCATGCATCATCGGGTGCCCCTGGCCGCACAGTTCGGCGCACAGAACCTGGAAGGTCCCGGTCTTGGTGGGGGTGAACCAGAAATAGGTGACCGAGCCCGGTATCATGTCCATCTTGGCGCGGAATTCCGGAACGTAGAAATCGTGCAACACATCGATCGAGCGCAGCAGCATCTTGACCGCCTTGCCGACCGGCAGATGCAGGTCGGCCGCTTCGACCACGACGTCGTCCTGGCCGCTGGGATCCTTGGCGATCACGCCCAGCGGATTTTCAGCGGTGACGTCGCGGGTGTCGGATGTGCCGAGTTTGCCGTCCTTGCCGGGCAAGCGGAAGCTCCACTGCCATTGCTGGCCGACGACTTCGACCACGGTTGCGTCGCTTGGAACGTTGACGAACCGGCTCCAGACAAACAGGCCGGGAACCAGCATGGCGGTAACACCCACTCCGGTGACGATCGTCAGCCACCATTCGAGCCGCTTGTTCTCCGGTTCGTAGGCCGCCTGGTTGCCTTCGCGGTGACGGAAGCGGAAAACGCAATAGGCCATGAATAGGACGACTGCGGCGAAGACGACGCCGGTAATCCAAAAGGTGATGATGATGGTGTTGTCGATATAGTCCCAATTCGAGGCAATCGGAGTCCACCACCATGGGCTCAGGAAGTGGAACAACACCGAGCCCACGACGATCAAAACGAGTACAACCACTATGGGCATGTCCCGTTCCTCCCGGTATTTCAGGGGGCGCGAAGCCGTCCCGGGAAAATACCAAGTGCATCATGCGTGATTTGCGATCGAAATTCTAGAGCCGGTTGTGGAAGGAGCGAAAAATTGCTTCTGCGGCGCCCGGACCTTGCTTCGTTGGTGACGCCGGAGCGACACCTGACCCCCCAAATCAGGGAGGGCAGGGGCTGGCTTGATTCGGCTTGCCTTGTTCCAGCGGGATCAAAGCGCCTTGATGATGATGCAGCCGGCCAAAAGCAGCACGACGCCGGCGAGCCGCATGCCGGAGACAAGCCGCTGCGGCAGGCGGAACCAGCCGAAGGTGTCGACGAAGATGCCGGCGACCTGCTGGCCGGCCACCGTCAGGCTGACGGCAGCTGCCGCTCCGATGACGGGGATGGCGGTGAACACGGTCGTGACATAGGTGGCGCCGGCAAAACCTCCGAGCCAGCCCCACCAGGGCATCGACGACAGGCCGGCGAGGCGAGGGCGGGGCGTCTTCGTCAGGGCAAGCGCGATCAGAAGCACCGCGGCCATGGCCAGCATCGCCACCAGGAACGAGATGGTGCCGACCGCAAACGGCGCGCCGCCAAGGTCGTGCCGAAGCAAGGCGTTTACAGCGCCTTGCACCGGAAGCACGGCGCCTGCCAGCAGCGCCAGTCCGATCCACCCTGGTCTTGAGGATGCGGTATTGTCGGCCGCGCCCTTCTGTCCCAGAACGATGAGGGCAGCCCCGGCAAGCAAGACGAGCATGCCGAAGGCAGGCCCGGCTCGCAGTCCGGCTTCGGGGATCCCGAGCCAGCCGAACGTGTCGAGGGCGAAGGATGCAAGCATCTGCCCAGCGATGAAGAGCCCGACGGACACGACGGCGCCAAGGCGAGGGAACAGAAGAATGGTCGAAACGACGTAGAAGGCCGAAGCCATGCCGCCGATCGCATGCCACCATTCGGCTTGCCAAACGGCAAGCAGGGCCGGTGTCGTTCCGGTGAGGGCCGTGATCGACAACAGCACGATGGCGCCGACCGCGAGCTGAAGCGTGGTCGCGGCAAAGGGTGAGCCGACCGCCTTTGAAAGTTGGGCATTGGCGCCGGCTTGCACCGCAAGCAGGCCACCGGCGACAAGCGCCAGAGGGACGAAGAGGATTTCCACGATCGTATTCCTTGAATGTGGGTGCTGCGGCTAGGCATGATCCCAAAAAGTGGGTACCGGTTTTTGGAAAAGATCATGCTCCAACAAAGGGTTAGGTCATGATGAGATTTCAACCAAATCTCATCATGATCTAAGCGGCAGCCGATGCTTCGGGCAGGGCGGGAACGGCAATGCCTCTGACAACTGCGGAGCGTCGGCCTATGGCGGCATACCAACGCGCCAGGTCTGGCGCGTCATCGAGGCTGAGGCCGAGCCTGGTGACGGCCGCGTTGATCCATGGCCATGTCATCACATCGGCGATGCCGTAGCTTTTGCCGACAATGTGCTCATGGTGCTTTAGCCGGCTATCGAGAACGCGGAAGACACGTCCGGTTTCGCGCTCAAAACGCTCGATCACGTAAGGGATTTTTTCCGGCGCGAAGATTTTGTAATTCCACAATTGGCCAAGCGTCGGGCCGACATGGGCCGCCTGGAACAAGGTCCAGGTCAGCGTATCGTCCGCCTCCTGCGCGCCCACCGGCTGAAGCTTGCCCGACCGTCGCGCCAGGTAGTGTAGGATGGCGCCGGATTCGAAGACCGTGCGGCCGGCGTCCCGGTCGACGATCACCGGGATCTTGTTGTTGGGATTGAGCGCCAGGAAATCAGGCTTGGTCTGGTGGCCCCTTTCGATGTCGACCAAGCGGACCGAGTAGGGCAGGCCGACCTCTTCCAGCATGATCGAGGCCTTGTGCCCGTTGGGTGTCTGGCAGGTGTAGAGTTCTATCGGCGTCATGGCTCTTCTCCGCGACTGTTTCTTTTGTCGTCGGACTCCATATGGCGTGCGTGCATGCGCAGATCGACATGCCGATTCGCCCGCTTGCTCTGCGTTTTTGCACAGCGAAGCGTGATTTTGACTCGCAGAGCGCAGCGCTTTCTTTTATCTTTCTGCAAGAATGCACAGCTCACGCGATATCGACTGGGAAGATCTGCGCATGGTGCTGGCCGTCGCCGATGGCGCTTCGCTGGCGGCGGCGGCTCGGATCCTGGGCGTGAACCACACGACTGTGCTGCGGCGCGTCAACGCCTTCGAGGCGCGGCTGGGTATCCGCCTTTTCGATCGGCTGCCGACTGGCTATGCCCTCACCGCGGGCGGCGAGGAACTGCTGGGCGCGGCACGCACAATGGCCGAGACGGTCAATGAACTGGCGCGCAAACTGTCGGGGCAGGATCTCAGGTTCGAAGGCAGGTTGCGGGTCACCACCACCGATACGCTGATGGCGTCGGTGCTGCCGCCGATCCTGGCGGCGTTTCATAAGCTCCATCCCGGCATACGGGTCGAGGCGATGACGCAGAATTCCATCGCCAACCTGACGCAAAGGGATGCAGACGTGGCGATCAGGCCGGTGTCGCAACCGCAGGAAATCCTGGTCGGCCGGCGCATTTCGGGCGTCGCCTTCGCCGCCTACGCGACACGTTCCTATGCCGAAACGCTACCCCCGGAGCCGAGATTGGGTGCGCTGCGCTGGATCGCGCCCGACGACAGCCTAGCCAACACCGGCGTCGCCCGCTGGATGCGGTCGTCGCTGCCCGATGTCGAGATCGCCATGCGCGCCGATTCCCTGGTGACGATGTCGTATGCGGCGGGCGCCGGAATCGGGGTTGCGGCGCTGCCCTGTTATCTCGGCGACAGCCTGCCCGGGCTTGTAAGGGTCGGAGGGCTGATCGAGGAGATCGGCTCGGCGCTGTGGGTGCTGGTGCACGACGATTTGCGCCGCACGGCGCGCGTCCACGCCTTCACCAAATTCGTCTCCGGCGAATTGCAGCAGCGGCGCGACTTTCTTGAGGGCAGGCTCGTCGCCGGAGCTTGAGACGCACGCCAGCTGACGCGCGGGCTCAGCTCCGCAACAGGTTCCCAAGCTCGGCAACCGTCATCACGCGCCCGAACACCTTGCCTATGATGTCGAGGGTTGCATTGTGCGATGCCTCGTCCAGTCCGCCATTGGCGTCGCTGATGAAAGCCACCTTGTAGTCGCGCATGAAGGCGCTCCGCGCGGTGGATTCGCAGCAGATGCTGGTCACGGTGCCGATGATGATCACCGTGTCGACCCGGCCTGCGCCACGGATGTTGCGCAACACGGTCTCGAGCTGCGTGTTGTGGAAGGCATCGTAGCGGTGCTTTTTGATGACGACATCCCCAGGCAAGGGCGCAAGCGCGGCGACAATTTCGGCGCCGGCGCTGCCTTCCCGCATGCCTTTGGTTTTCAGCTTCGGCTGATAGCTGGTTCCAGCGGCGAGATATCGAAATGGTCGCTGAGCACATGCTGGGTGTAGATCACCGGGACGCCTTGCGCGCGGCAAAGCTCGACCACCTGCCGCATCGCCGGAATGCGATGGCGGGCCATGGCCACTTCCATGACGGCGCCCTCATCGACGAAGTCGCTTTGCATGTCGATGACCAGGAGGGCTGCGCGTGGCTTGTCGAACGGCCATGGTTCGTCGCCGGGCTGGGGCATTGCGTGTTTCCTGTTTCCGACGTTGATCAGGTGAGCAGCAGGCTCTTCATCGAGACATCGCAATTCCTGCCGATGACGATGTGATCGTGGATGGATGGAGAGATCAAGGTCGTGGCAATCTCGCAGCGAGTTCCGGGATTTGTTTGGGCGACTTGACGCGTCCTCGCTTGGCCTACGGCTCGATGACCGCGATCGCATCGATCTCTATCAGGTAGCCGGGAGACATCACCGCTATCCCGACCACTACGTTTGCCGGCTTGTGATCGCCGAGCAGCTCGATCTGGGCCGCTTCGATGATCGGCACGTGTTCGTCGCGTTTGTAATCGACGATGTAGATCGTGATCTTGCAGACTTGCTCGGGCCGAGCGCCGGCGGCAGCAAGCGCTCGGCCGAGATTCCCGAACGCCAGGCGCGCCTGGACTGCGAAATCACCATGGCCAACGAGCTTGCCGTGTATGTCTTCTGGCTGCTGGCCCGAGACGAACACCAGCTTGCTTCCTGTCGCAACGACGACCTGGGAGTACATTTCCGGAATCGGCAGGTCATTTGGATTTATGCATTCGAGCGTCATTGAATAGATCTCCTGCAATGGCTGTCGGGAACTGGCTGCTTCGTATTCGCGGGTCTACCACATTGTCGCCGAAGCGGGCGCTTCCGTCGCAATATCACTTCTACACCGCAACCGTGGGCATTTGAGCCAAAGCGGAATGTTGCTGATTGGCTCGCGAGCGGTGGCGTTTGGGTTGACGGCGCCGGCGAGCGTCGGGCTCAGATCAGCAGCAGGCCCTTCATCGAGGCATTGCCTTTCTTGCCGATGATGATGTGGTCGTGGACGGCGATGCCGAGCGGCTTGGCGCTGTCGATGATCTGCTTGGTCATTTCGATGTCCGCACGCGATGGTGTCGGATCGCCTGATGGGTGATTATGCACCAGGATGACGGCGCTGGCCGACAGTTCCAGCGCGCGCTTGATCACTTCGCGCGGATAGACCGGCGTGTGGTCCACGGTGCCGACCTGCTGTACCTCGTCGGCGATCAGCACGTTCTTCTTGTCGAGAAACAAGATGCGGAACTGTTCGCGGTTCTCGAACGCCATCGCCGAGCGGCAGTACGCAAGAAGCTGCGTCCAGTTGGACAGCACCTCGCGGTCGCGAACCTCGGTCCGCGCCATGCGCTGCGCGGCAGCGGCAATCACCTTCAGGTCGACCGCCACGGCGGGGCCGATGCCCTTCACCTCCTGCAGCAGCGCCACCGGTGCGCCAAGCACTTCGCCAAAAGTGCCGAAGCGCGCCAAAAGCGCCTTGGCGATCGGCTTGGTGTCGACGCGCGGGATCAGGCGAAACAGCAGCAGTTCGAGAAGTTCGTAGTCGGGCAGGGCGTCCGCGCCGCCGGCAACGAAGCGCTCGCGCAAACGGTCGCGATGGCCGTGATAGTGTGGCTTCTCCGCCGATTTGTCTCTTGGTGCCTTGTCCTTCGCCGGTGGTTCAAGCCACCGCTCGGAGAAGAACCCCCGTTCGTCGTCACCGCTGTTCCCCATCCATCCCCCTCACTCCCCGAGGCTTCGACGGCAGATTAGAGCGGTAAGCAGCGCGCGGTCGAGTTTTTTCGGCGACGGCGCCTCAAAGCTGCGGCTTGAGGCGATCTTGTTTTCAGCTGACCGGCGGCAGGCCGGGGCGGTCGAGCTTGTTTGGCGACAGGGTGAAAATCTCGCAGCCAGTTTCGGTGACGCCGATCGTGTGTTCGTACTGCGCCGACAGCGAGCGGTCGCGCGTCACCGCCGTCCAGCCGTCCGACAGCACTTTCACATGCGGCCGGCCAAGATTGATCATGGGCTCGATGGTGAAGATCATGCCCGGCCGCATCTCGACGCCTTCCGAGGCGGTGCCATAGTGCAGGATGTTGGGTGCGTCGTGGAACAGCTGGCCAACGCCGTGGCCGCAGAAATCGCGCACCACCGAGCAGCGCTCTGCCTCGGCATAGGTCTGGATGGCGGCGCCGATGGCGCCGGTGCGGGCGCCGGGCCGGACCGCCGCGATTCCGCGCATCAGGCACTCATGAGTGACTTCAAGCAGGCGTTCGGCGGCGCGCTTGATGGTGCCGACGGGATACATGCGCGAGGAATCGCCGTGCCAGCCGTCGAGGATGTAGGTGACGTCGATGTTGACGATGTCGCCATCCTTCAACGGCTTGTTGTCTGGAATGCCGTGGCAGACGACGTGGTTGATCGAGGTGCAGGACGATTTGGTGTAGCCGCGGTAGTTGAGCGTCGCCGGTAGCGCGCCTTGG
The DNA here is from genome assembly GCF_030323245.1 of Mesorhizobium sp. C372A. Classification (NCBI taxonomy): domain Bacteria; kingdom Pseudomonadati; phylum Pseudomonadota; class Alphaproteobacteria; order Hyphomicrobiales; family Phyllobacteriaceae; genus Mesorhizobium; species Mesorhizobium sp. C372A. The sequence continues at coordinate 4,097,695 of NZ_CP100475.1, forward strand.
TCCATGCCGAATTCGAAGACGAAACGGTCGATGGTCTCGGTGGTGACACCCGGCTGGACCATCGGCACCAGTTCATCAAGGCAGCGCGCGGTGAGATCGCAGGCCTTGCGCATGCCGGCAAATCCTTCTTCGCCGTAGAGGCGGATCTGGCCGGTGTTCCTGAGGGGTGCCGTGGCGGCGTCGAGATAGGTGACCATAGTGTCCGTTTGCCTGTAAGCGGGCGGCGCATATCAGCCCGTTAGAAAATTTCCCCAGATTTGGCACTGCAAGCCGCAAGGTTCAAGGAAGAACTGCCGGCAATGGACTGATACTGGCGATATTCCTGGCTTGCGCGGCCGCTCAGATGACATCCAGTGCGCGATCTCCTCCGAATGCCGAGATCGCACTGACGACACATTTTCGCGCAAAAGCAGCCAAAGCAACTTTTGACGACGAACGGCGTTGCTGTGGTCGACGCCAGTTCGGGAGATATAGAATGGACAGATTGCAATTCGAGGTGCCGGTGCGCATCGCGCCCGCGCCCGGGCTGCCGGTAGAGGAAATATACAGCGTCGAACAGGCGCTGGATATCCTGCATGACTGGCCAACGAAGCGACAGGGCAAGGTCTATGAAGCGGCGTTCAATGCCTGTTTCGGGGCCACGGTGGATGTGGTCAGGACTGAGGACGCATGGCGCGCCTTCATGGCGTTTTGCCGGGTCAGTGGCCTACTGGCCAGGGACATGATGGTTACGGCCAAGCGCGCCGGCGAGGCGAGGGGCCTGAGGGTCTAGAGTTCTGCTTGGCCTGGAGGCCGGCCAACCGACTCGTTCCAATCGGCGCGGACTCCGCGGCGTTAAGGTTCCGTTTCCGACTTCACAGCTAGGCATGAGCCATAGAGCAGCGTCTGATTCGTTGCGTCGGTTTCATGGTGCAGAACATGTCTTCAGCCAATGTGCGTACCTTCCCGCTAGATCGGCAGACCGTGCTGGTGCGCGAGGTCGCCGCAAGGCTGGGCAGACTGCACGGCGACACGGCCACGTCGTTCTGGAAGGCCACGGCGCGCGAACTCCTCGACAAGGCGGTCGCGGCCGGCTGCGATGCGGCTTCGGCGGCCAACGATGTCCGCCGGTTTTTCGCCGCGGTCCAGGACGAGATGCATTTCAAGGCGGACGATGCCGCACCAGGGCAGCGCCGGACGCGCACCCGCCCCTAGCCTCAAAACACACGCGCTCATCATTGTGTGGCCAACCGTGGACCGGTCTTGGCGTCGACGTATCTCGGGTCTTACGCTGTCGATTGTGCCGTCCCAGCCACGGCGAGCGCCTTGTTGAACGCGAGACAGGCGATGAAATACTGGTCGCGCTCGGCCCTGGCGACGTCGGTCATCGCCAAGGAAATCGTCGAGCGCTATGGCGGGACTATCATGCCGGAGACCTGCCTGACGGCCGCCTTTGCAAACAGTGGGTCTCAAGGCGGCTTAGCGCAAGGCGTCGGCCTCTCGGCGATCCCTGTGCCGACCCGATCCGAATCGGCTATGCCTGCGCGATGCAGGAAACGTCTCTCTACATCCCGGTGAAGCGGTTTCTCGAGAGCCTGGAATTCACGGTCAAGGGCGAAGTCGGGCACTGCGATATCGTGGCGGTGCGCGACGGCGAGCCGCCTGTGCTGGTCATCTGCGAACTGAAATTGCAGTTCAACCTCGAACTGGTGCTGCAAGGTGTCGATCGCGCCGCGGCATGCGACGAAGTGTGGCTGGCCGCGCGCATGTCGGCGCGTGGCAAGGGCCGCGAGCACGACCGCCGTTTTCGCGCGCTGTGCCGGCGGCTCGGCTTCGGGCTTCTGGCTGTCAGCGGCAAGGGGGAGGTCGAATTGCTGCTCAGCCCGGCCGCTCTGCCGCCGCGTCGCGATCCAAAGCGGCGCTCGCGGCTGATGGAGGAACACCGTCGCCGGCGCGGCGATCCGGTGGTCGGCGGTGGCTCGCGCGCCCCGATCATGACCGCCTACCGGCAGGATGCGCTGGCCTGCGCCGCAGCCATGACCGATGGGCCGAAACGCCCGCGCGATCTGAAAGCGATTTCGCCGCGCGCGCCCAGCATCCTATTGGACAATGTCTATGGCTGGTTCGCCAGGGCCGAGCGCGGCGTCTACGCGCTGACCGAGGGTGGCCACGCGGCGTTACAGCGCTGGCCGCAGGTAGCGCACGACCAGGGGTGAGTGGCCGGAGATTGCCGCGAGCAGGCGCCGAGGGAAACCTCGGCACGGCAGCCGCTGTTCGCCGTTTCAACCGATGCGCCGCGCCACCCTTCCAGCCGCTGCTAGTTCGGCGGCTGCCGCGAGGCTTCCTGTTTTCCTGAAAGATCTGGTACGCCCAAGGGGAATCGAACCCCTGTTACCGCCGTGAAAGGGCGGTGTCCTAACCGCTAGACGATGGGCGCGCTCAGACGAAGCGGCTTATAATTGCGTTGTTGCCAACCGGCAACCCATCAGCCGCCAGATGCCAAAACTTTTTTCAAGAGGGGCGAAAACGGCCAGTTTGGTGAGCCAGCCCAGGTTTTCTGCCCTCGCGTCATTGCACATCTTTGGAGATTAGCCTGAACGCCCCGCGCAGTCGTCATCCTATGGTCTGCGCTGCGTCGCTGCGCGCCTTGCTTCGCCATAGGATGACGAAGTCGCGGGTGCCTCGGCTAATCTCGAACGTCGCTGATAGCTAATCGGGAAAAACGGCAGGCTGCTAACGGCCCCTCGGCCCGTTTGCCGAATGGGGATGCTAACCCCGCCGGCGGCAGCGCCAATTCCAGTCGCGCTCGGGGCCGACGTCGACGTGAACGGATTCGGTATGGCAGTAGGTGCCGACGCCGCCGCGGCCGGGCATGGTTCGGATGTAGCTCGCCAGTTCCCATTTGGAGACGCCGGGAACCTGGATGTCGGCGGCGGCGCAATACATGTGCAGCGAATTCTTGGCGCCGTTGGCGCGCCGGTTGCGGGCCGGGTCGCGGTAGCCTGATGTGACCATCATCTTGCGGCCGTAATGGCCTTCGATGGTCTTCAGCACACGCACCAGCGACGGCTTCAGGCAGGCGACGTCGACGCTCTCGTTTTGCTTCAACAGGCCATTGGGCGCCAGCCGGGCGAGGCCGGCGGCGGAGGCCACCTGATAGGCGCCGCCCGAACCCTCGTCCTCGTTCAGGTCGACGTCGCTTTCGTCGTCGAGGCCGGATTTGCGCTTGATCTCGAACAGCGCCGTCTGGCGCACCCCGGGCAAGGCATCGCTGCCGGTGATGTGGTTGCTCTCGTTGCCAAGCGAGGCAAGCTGCAAGGGCTTGTCGGCGGAATTGGCTGACGCTAGCGTGATGATCGGCTTTGCCGGGACGGCCTTCTGGGAAGCAACCGCAGGCTGTTCGCCCGAGCGCGAGTTGACCAGCGGAGCAGGTGCCGCGGAGGTTGGCGTGGTGCTGAACAGTGAGGCCAGGAAGCCCTTCTTCGGCGTGTCGATCTGCTGGGGCGCGGCGGTCACGTAGACCTCGTTGGTCGCGGGTGCCGCTGCCGTCGCTTTCGGTGCGGTCACGCCGGCATCGGCGGCGGCGATCTTCTGCGCCACGGCGTCCGTTGCGGCCGCGGTCTGTGCTGACTGCTGCAGCGACTGCGGCGTCTGGCCGACAATGGTTTCGGAGCCGGCGGGAACATTGACCGGGAAGCCGGTGCCGGGCTTGGCCACCGGCACATAGGCGACCTGCTCGGGCAGTGTCGCATCGCCCGCTGCCGTCATCATCATCTGCGGCCCGGTGGATGTGACCTGCACGGTCGAATCGCCCGGCGCCGCAGGGCTGGCGCCGGAAGCCGCGGCGATGTCAGAAGCGGTCGCGTTGTAGCCAGGCATGCCGACGGACATTGTGGGGTCGCCAGCGGAGGTGCAGGACGCCAGAAGCACGGAGAAAAGCGCTGCCGCTATAGTGCGACCTTCTCTCCCCGCGAGACGCGATCCTGCTGATTTCAAAACTAAATTCCCCCTCGGTGTCCGGTCGGCCTGCTATTGGTGCGGCGTCGAAACGTTCACATCCAATAACCTTGTGTTCCCAAACCGGAAACGAGACTTGTGTCAATTCTGCAAGCCTCTGAATTATTTGCTCGTTGGAGGCCAATTGAGGCTTCTTGAAGGTTGACGACACCATTTCGCCCCGTTTTGCCGGCTCGTCAACTCACCAGACATTACATTCCGTTACACACAGGCACCTGCAAAAGGTGCCGGCCGTTACACGCGCACCTTCACATAGGTGCCGGGGGCATCACCCAGGGTTTTCATATGCTTGCCCGGTTTCCGGGCCGGAACGAGGGTGTCGTCCTGGGTTTCAATCCAGTGCTGCCAGTGCGTCCACCAGGAGCCGGGATGCTCCACCGCCGAGGCGAGCCACTGGCCAAAATCGCCTGTCGGTTTGCCGCCGGTCCAGTACTGGTATTTCTTGGCTGCCGGCGGGTTGACCACACCGGCAATGTGGCCGGAACCAGCCATCACAAACTCGACGTCGCCGCCGAAATATTGCGAGCCGAGAAACACCGAAAGGGCCGGCGCGATGTGATCTTCCTTCGACGCCAGGTTGTAAACCGGGATGGTGACGTCGGCCAGCGACACAGTGCGGCCGGCGAGTTCCATCACGCCACGAGTCAGATTGTTCTCGAGATAACAGTTGCGCAGGTAGAAGGAGTGGTTTGCAGCCGCCATGCGGGTGGAATCGGCGTTCCAGTAGAGCAGGTCGAAGGGCAGGGGATCCTTGCCGCGCATGTAATTGTTGATGACATAAGGCCAGATCAGGTCGCCCGAGCGCAGCATGTTGAAGGCGGTCGCCATCTTGGTGCCGTCGAGGTAGCCCTTTTCGTTCATCGATTTCTCGACCGCTGCCACCTGGTCCTCATCGACGAAGACTTTCAGGTCGCCGGCATGGGTGAAGTCGACCTGCGTGGTGAAGAAGGTCGCCGATTTGATGCGGTTGTCGCCTTCCTGTGCCAGCAGTGCGAGTGCGGCCGCCAGCAGCGTGCCGCCGACGCAATAGCCGATGGCGTTGACCTCTTTCTCGCCGGTCGCCTTCTCGATCATGTCGAGGCCGTATTGCAGGCCTTCCCGTATGTAAGCTTCCCAGCCCTTGGCGCCGTGCCGCTCGTCGGGATTGATCCAGGAGATGACGAACACGGTATGGCCTTGCTTGATCGCCCAGCGGATGAAGGACTTTTGCGGGTTGAGATCGAGGATGTAGAACTTGTTGATCCAGGGCGGGCAGATCAGCAGCGGGCGCTTGAGCACCGTCTCCGTCGTCGGATCGTACTGGATGATTTCGGCGACATCGCTGCGCCCGACCACCTTGCCGGGAGATGTCGCGACGTTCTTGCCGATCTCGAAGGGCGAATAGTCAGCTTGTCTCAGCTTCAGGTCGCCCTTGCCGGCGGCGATGTCTTCGGCCAGCATCTTCATGCCGCGCACCAGGTTTTCGCCATTCGAGGCGACGGTTTCTCGAAACAGCTCCGGATTGGTCAGGATGAAGTTCGACGGCGAGATGGCATTGGACACCTGCTTGACGTAGAAGCTCGCCTTGTGGCGGGTGTGGTCGTCGAGGCCTTCGGCGTGCTCGACCAGGTCGGCCGCCCAGCGCGAGGTGACGAGATAGGCCTGTTTGAGGAAATCGAAGAAAGCGTTGCGACCCCATTCGGGGTCTTGAAAACGCTTGTCGCCGCGCTCGGGCTTGACCGCATCGTCCGGCGCTTCGGCATTCGGGCTAACCTTCTGGATGGCGTTGCCCCAGACCGTCATGTAGCCGGCGAACAGTCGCGTCTGCGCTTCCAGCGCGCGTTGCGGGTCGGCCAGCCAATATTCGCTGAGCTTGGAAAAGGTTTTGACCATGTCGACCACGGGTTCGGCGACATGATCGCGCACCTCGCCTTTTTCGCGCGGCTCGGCCCAGGCCGAGGCGGCTTTGCCGGCCTGTTCGACCATACGCGCCATGTTCAACGCGAAGCGTTCCGGGTCTTTCACCAGATATTGCTCGACGGTCGAAGATTGATCATCTTCCGCTTTGCTCGAATCAGGTGTTTTGGACATGGCTCGCGGGGTTCCTCCCGAGGCGTTTTCTTGACATATTATCATGGGACATCTGACCGGGTCCAATGCGCTGTACCCCGGCTGCCAGGAAAACAATATGACGATTAACACCGGCAAGACCATTTTTTCGGGGGCAGGCCGCTTTTGCCGCGTCGCGGTTGCAATCGCCTGTCTGACGCCAGGGCTGCTGGCGGCAAGTGGCTGCACGAGCGCCAACACCGGCAACGGGATGAATGTCGGCCTGACCCAGGGCGCGCAGGACACCGGCTCTTATCCCAATCTCAACATCCCACCGCAGGTGGCGGCAAAGCAGCTCACCCCTGAGGAGACGCAGGCCAAGCTTGCCCAGTTGAAGGGCGAACAGCAGGGGCAAGTGGCCAAGGGCGGCGGCGGTGCCCCGTCCACCAGCCCGGCGGCGCTGAATTCGCTGGCGAAGAACCATGGCAAGGACACGCTGAAGCAGATCGAAGCCAAATGCGATCCCGCCCTCGACCCTACCTGCAAATAAGGCTATATCGCGCGCCGAAAGCGGTCTTTGCCAAAGGCGCCTAGCCAAGCCAACTGTGCTAAAGCCAATCTTAAATCGTCTGGAACTGACATGGAAGAATTTCACAAGGTCCGCCGGCTTCCGCCCTACGTGTTCGAGCAGGTCAACCGGCTGAAGGCCAGCGCCCGTTCGCGCGGCGCCGACATTATCGACCTTGGCATGGGCAATCCGGACCTGCCGACGCCGAAGGCGATCGTCGACAAATTGTGCGAAGTGGTGCGCGATCCGCGCACGCATCGCTATTCCTCCTCGCGCGGCATCCCAGGTCTGCGCCGCGCCCAGGCCGCCTATTATCAGCGCCGTTTCGGCGTGAAGCTCAATCCCGACACGCAGGTGGTGGCGACGCTCGGTTCGAAGGAAGGCTTCGCCAATATGGCGCAGGCGATCACCGCGCCGGGCGACGTGATCCTGTGCCCCAACCCGACCTATCCGATCCATGCTTTCGGCTTCATCATGTCGGGCGGCGTCATCCGTTCGCTGCAGGTCGAGCCGGATGACGGCTTCATCCCGGCGCTCGAGCGCGGTGTCCGTCATTCGATCCCGAAGCCACTGGCATTGATCCTCAACTATCCGTCGAACCCGACGGCGCTGGTCGCCTTGCTCGATTTCTACAAGGACGTGGTCGCCTTCGCCAAGAAGAACGACATCATCATCCTGTCGGACCTTGCCTATTCGGAGATCTATTTCGACGGCAATCCGCCGCCTTCGGTGCTGCAAGTGCCGGGCGCCATCGATGTCTGCGTCGAGTTCACATCGATGTCGAAGACCTTCTCCATGCCCGGCTGGCGCATGGGCTTTGCCGTCGGCAACGAGCGGCTGATCTCGGCGTTGACGCGGGTGAAGTCCTATCTCGATTACGGCGCCTTCACGCCGATCCAGGTGGCGGCGGCGCATGCGCTGAATGGCGACGGCGCCGACATCGCCGAAGTGCGCGAGGTCTATTTAAAGCGCCGCGACGTCATGGTAGACGCCTTCAGCCGCGCCGGCTGGACCATTCCGGCACCGGCTGCCTCGATGTTCGCCTGGGCGCCGATCCCGGAGCCGTTCAAGCATCTCGGCTCGCTTGAGTTTTCCAAGCTCCTGATCGAGCACGCCGACGTCGCGGTTGCGCCGGGCATCGGCTTTGGCGAGCATGGCGACGATCACGTCCGCATCGCTCTGGTCGAAAACGAGCACCGGATCCGGCAGGCGGCGCGCAACATCAAGCGCTTCCTGGCGTCCAGCGCCAAGCAGCCGAACAATGTGGTGCCGCTCGCCGCGCATCGCTAAAGTCGCCGCACATCTTATTCGAGCAGATTTTTTGAGGGGCGTCGCCGGGCATGGCTGAAGCGTTGCGTGTTGGAATTGCGGGTCTGGGTACGGTTGGCGCCTCGGTGGCGCGAGTGCTGCGCGACAAGGCAGCGGAGCTGACGCGCCAGTGCGGACGCGATGTCATCGTCACGACCGTTTCCGCGCGCGATCCCAAGCGCGACCGCGGCGTCGACCTCAGCGCCGCCAAATGGTTCGACGATCCGATCAAGATGGCGCAGGCCGCCGATATCGACGTCTTCGTCGAACTGATCGGCGGCGACGAAGGGGCAGCGCGCGCGTCGGTCAAGGCAGCACTTGAAGCCGGACGTCATGTCGTCACCGCCAACAAGGCGCTGTTGGCCAAGCACGGCGTGGCGCTTGCCGAAATCGCCGAGAAGAAGGGCGTGCTGCTCAACTACGAGGCGGCAGTTGCCGGCGGCATCCCGGTCATCAAGACGATGCGCGAGGCGATGGCCGGCAATTCGGTCACTCGCGTTTTCGGCATCCTCAACGGCACCTGCAACTACATCCTGACCCGCATGGAGGCCGAGGGCATCTCCTTCGACGAGTGCCTGAAGGACGCGCAACGGCTGGGCTACGCCGAAGCCGATCCGACTTTCGATATCGAGGGCCATGACACGGCGCATAAATTGTCGATCCTGACCAGCCTGGCCTTCGGCACCAGGATCGCCGCCAACGACATCTACATGGAAGGCATTTCCAATATCAGCCAGGCCGATATCCGCGCCGCGGGCGACCTTGGCTACCGGATAAAATTGCTCGGCGTCGCGCAGCGCACCGACAGCGGCATCGAGCAGCGTGTGCACCCGACCATGGTGCCGACCGCGTCGGTGATCGCACAGGTGCATGGCGTTACCAATGCGGTGGCCATCGAAACCGACATTCTGGGCGAACTGCTGCTCTCCGGCCCGGGCGCCGGCGGCAACGCCACCGCGTCCGCCGTGGTCGGCGATATCGCCGACATCGCAAAGAGCCGGCCGGGCTTCCAGCACGGTCCGGTGTTCGGCCTGCCGGCCAAGGAACTGCGCCCCTACAAGAAGGCGCAGATGCGCAGCCATGCCGGCGGCTATTTCATCCGGCTGACCGTGCACGACCGCATCGGCGTCTTCGCCGCGATCGCCAAGCGCATGGCGGACAACGACATTTCGCTGGAATCGATCGTCCAGCATGCCGTCAGCGGCGAGACGGACGCGCAAAAGACGGTGATCCTGGTCACCCACGAGACGACGGAAGCAGCGGTGCGCAAGGCTGTCGACGGCATCACCAAGGACGGCCACCTCACAGACAAGCCGCAGGTTATCCGCATCGAGCGTGCGGGCTAGGCCAAGTCATTTTTCTCCTTTAACCGATTGATGCTGCTGCTGAAAATGGTTTCGGACGCCATAATGCTCTCTCTCTTTGATTTGGAGCCGGATTGAGATTTCAGGTCGAACCCACCAGTCATCATCGGGTTCTGGCGGAGGCGTGAGCCGCGAGATCAAGGCGCGTCACCAGGAGGTGGAAAAGTTGAGACTTTCCTGTTTAGCCGTCGCATATTGCCGGAAATGACAATCTGTAGACTACGCCTCCTATGACGGGCGACAAACGCTTCTTCCTCGACGTCAGGCAGTCGGCGACCGGTGTTTCCTGGGAACACCGGTTGAGCGAGCGGCAGGACATGACTGCGCTGGCCATAGCGCAGGGCCACGGCGTGCCCGACATTGTGGCGCGCGTGCTCGCCGGGCGCGGCGTCACCGCGGACCAGGCCGAGCGCTTCCTCGATCCGACGATCCGCAATCTGTTGCCGGATCCGGCTTCGCTGACCGACATGGGCAAGGCTGCGACCCGCATCGCCGAAGCGGTCATGGCCAAGGAGAAGGTGGCAATCTTCGGCGACTACGATGTCGACGGCGCCGCCTCTTCGGCGTTGCTCAAACGCTTCCTGACGCATTTCTTGGTGCCTTCGGAGATCTACATTCCCGACCGCATCTTCGAGGGCTACGGCCCCAATCCGGAGGCTATGCGCGAACTGGTCTCGCGCGGCGCGACGCTGATCGTCACCGTCGATTGCGGCACCAACAGCGCTGTCTCCATTGATGCCGCCAAGGCCGCAGGCGCCGATGTGGTGGTGCTCGACCACCATCAGGTCGGCGGCCCGCTACCGGAGGCGACCGCGGTCGTCAATCCCAATCGCGAGGACGACCTTTCCGGGCAAGGCCATCTGTGCGCCGCCGGTGTCGTCTTCCTCACTCTGGTGCAGACGGCGAGGGTCCTGCGCAGCCGATTGCCCGACGCAGCGCCACCGGACCTGTTGTCGTTGCTCGACTTGGCGGCGCTGGCCACGGTTTGCGATGTGGTGCCGCTCATCGGCGTGAACCGCGCTTTCGTCGTCAAGGGACTACAGATGGCGCGGCAGCAGAAGAATGAGGGGCTCGCCACACTGGCGCGGGTGTCCCGCATTGGTGAGCCGATAAGCACCTTTCATCTCGCCTATCTGATTGGGCCGCGCATCAATGCCGGCGGCCGCATCGGCGATGCAGCACTTGGCAGCCGGCTGCTCGCCACCGACGATCCGGTTGAGGCCAGGACCATTGCCGAGACACTCGACCGGCTCAACCAGGAACGCCAGCAGATGGAGCTGGAGATGCTGGCAGCGGCGCGCGCCGAGGCTGACGCCGAACTTGCCGGCGGCAACGGGCCGGCCATCATCGTCACCGCCAGCACCAATTGGCATCCCGGCATTGTCGGCTTGATCGCCTCGCGGCTGAAGGACCATGCGCGGCGGCCGGCCTTCGCCATCGCCTTCAACGCCAATGGCATCGGCACCGGCTCCGGCCGTTCGGTGTCGGGCTTCGATCTCGGACGGCTGGTGCGCGCAGCCGCCGATGCCGGGCTGATCGTCAAGGGCGGCGGCCACGGCATGGCCGCCGGCATCACGGTGGAACGCGCCAAGCTCGGCGAACTCCGTGCTTTCTTCGAGGAGCGCGCGGCGGCCGAAGTGTTCCGGCTGCAGGACGAAGAAAGTCTGGCCGTCGACGGCGCGCTCGCCGCCGAGGGCGCGACGATTGCTTTGCTCGATGCACTGGAAAAGGCCGGGCCTTTCGGCGCCGGCCATGTCGCGCCGGTGTTCGCGCTGCCGCGCCACCGGCTGGCCGACGCGCGGGCCGTCGGCACCAACCACATCCGGGCTGATCTGCAGTCGGAAAGCGGCGGCCGCATCCAGGGCATCGCCTTTCGATCCGTCGATACCGCGCTGGGCGAATTCCTGTTCAAGAACAGGGGCAACACGATCCATGTAGCCGGCTCGCTGTCGGGGAATTATTGGAACGGCAACCGCACGGTGCAGTTCCGCATCACCGATGCGGCCAAAGCCTGACATTGCCGAACTGGTTTAAGCGAGAACCGTCTGCAGCCGCTTCAACTCGCTGATCTGCGCCATCGTCGCCTGGTAACCGACGCTGATCGCCTCATCCGCGCGGTGGAATTCGGTCAAGCCGATATGGCTGAGTTTCGGTTGCAGCGACATGTCGGGCGGATCGCCCGCCAGCCTTGCGCGTGAAATCCGGTCCTGGATGATGTTGAAGGCTTCGACCATGACGCCGGTGATGCCGAGACGGCTCTGGTGCGGCTGGTGGTCGGGGCTGGCCTGGCCTGGCCGGGGCGCGTCCTTCTCGATGAGCAGTTCGCCGGCGCTGTGCTTGATGACGGCGGCGCGGCCGAACAGATCGTAGTGAAGGTTGACCGCGACGACCAGCGGCTGCTCGTAGGCGCGGCAGACCGAAACCGGAACCGGGTTGACCAGCGCGCCGTCGACCAGAATGCGGCCGTTGCAATTCACCGGTTCGAACACGCCGGGCAGCGCATAGGAAGCCCGCATCGCGGTGATCAGCGAACCGCTGGACAGCCAGATCTCATGGCCGGTGCGAATTTCCGCGCCAACGGCGACGAAGGGTTTCGTCAGATCCTCGAAGCGGATGCCTGCCATGTGCTCGCGCAGCCTGACGTCCAGTTTCATGCCGCCGAACAGGCCGCTGCCGCGCAGATTGAGATCGAGCAGGCCGAAGATGCGCCGCTTGGTCAGGCTGCGGGCGAACTCCTCGAGTTCGTCCAGCTTGCCGGCGAGATAGCAGCCGCCAACCAGCGCGCCGATCGAGGTGCCGGCGATCATCGAGACTTCGATGCCGGCTTCGTCGAGCGCGCGCAGCACGCCAATGTGCGCCCAGCCGCGTGCGCAGCCGCCGCCCAGCGCGAGCGAAATGCCTGTCTTGCGCGCGGGTTGCGGGTCAGGCACGCCGCCGGACGATGAGGGGCCATTGGCCTCCCGCACGTCCGGTCTGCTACGCAATGACGCCCACTCGAGCATCATGATCTCCCTTGTCCCGCGTCCGTTCTACAGGAAGGACGTTTGAGAATAGTGAATAGGAGTGGTTTGCGACTGTTGAATGGTTCACGCGGGCTTCCGATACGTTTTTTCCGCATCGAACAGCGGCGTGCTGCCATCGCCGGCAAGCGTTGCCTTGCCGCCGATTAGCCCCACCGTCCGATAAAAACATGAACGCCGGCCGGTGTGACAAGTTGCGTCGTGGCCCAACACTTTGACGCGCAACCATATGGCGTCCTGGTCACAATCCGTGAGCATCTCGACGACGGTCTGAAAATTGCCTGATGTTTCGCCCTTCTTCCACAGCGCCTTGCGCGAGCGCGACCAGTAGTGCGCGATGCCGGTTTCGAGCGTCAGCGCCAGCGCCTCGGCATTCATATGCGCGACCATCAGCAGCATACCGTCAGCGGCGTCGGTGACGACGACGGTGACCAGCCCGGCAGCATCGAAGCGCGGGGAAAACACCGCGCCTTCTTCGAGAGCCTTCTTGTCTGATGGAGCCTTGGGAAATGTTGGTGCCGACATCGCCGGTCCTTGATCTAGCGATGCCGGCGAGAGGCTTACGCCCCGAGGCCGCGCACCATGGTGACGAAACGGACCTGTTCCTCGGGCGTGTCCTTGAACACGCCGGTGAAGGTCGAGGTCAGCGTGGTGGAGCCCTGCTTGCGGATGCCGCGCATGGCCATGCACATATGCTCGGCCTCGATCATGACGGCGACACCGCGCGGATTGAGCACGTCCTGGATGACGCCGGCGATCTGTGCGGTCATGGCCTCCTGAGTCTGCAGGCGATGGGCGAAGATATCGACCACACGGGCGATCTTGGACAGGCCGACGACCTTGCCATCCGGGAGGTAGCCGACATGCGCCTTGCCGATGATCGGCACCATGTGGTGCTCGCAATGCGAGTGGAACTGGATGTCCCTGACGATGACGAGATCGTCATAGCCGGCGACTTCCTCGAAAGTGCGGCCGAGCTCTTCGGCCGGGCACATGTCATAGCCGTTGAACATTTCGAGAAAGGCCTTGGTGACGCGCTTGGGCGTGTCGATCAGGCCCTCGCGGTCCGGATTGTCGCCGGTCCAGCGCAACAGCGTGCGCACGGCGGCCTCGACCTCGGCTTCGCTCGGCCTGTCGGTGACCGGCTTGTCCAGATAGTCGGAAGGGGGCATTATTTTCTTGATGACGGCATCCATAAAGGCGTCTCCCGTAGTTCCTCTCTCAGGAGGAACGAGTTGAACGGACCACGACCTTTCGGGTGCTGAAAACTCGCCCGGTTTCCAGCCCGCAAGCGGCGTGAACGAAATGGGCAAGGACGATGGCTTTGCGTTGCCTTGTCGATACCCGACTGCCAGCATTATATATGGTCGTGCGCAGCGAATGAAAGACGCCACAGCGGCAATCGCTGTTCGCTTGGCGGCGACGGATTGGAAAAATATGATTGACGACGTCTACAATGCGAAAATTCTGGGTTTTGCCGGAAACATCGCCCGCATAGGCCGGCTCGATCATCCGGATGCGAGCGCCAAGGCTCATTCCAAATTGTGCGGCTCGACGGTAACCGTCGACCTCAAGATGGACAATGGCGTCGTCACCGATTTCGCTCATGACGTGAAGGCCTGCGCCCTCGGCCAGGCTTCGTCCTCGATCATGGCTCAACATGTCATCGGCGCCAGCGCCGACGAATTGCGGGCGGTGCGCGACACCGTGCTGAAGATGCTCAAGGAAAACGGCGCGCCGCCGCAAGGCCGCTTTGCCGATCTGAGATATCTGGAGCCGGTGCGCGACTACAAGGCGCGCCATGCCTCGACCATGCTGACCTTCGATGCGGTCGTCGATGCCATCGGTCAGATCGAGAAGAAACGCGCCGAACAAGCGGCGTGACCCTTGCCATTTGATCGCCAAAGCCTGGTGTTCGCCGCGAGCCTTGCTGGCGCAGTTGCGTTGAGCAGCGGCGCGAGCCGGGCGGACGTGGCGGTCCAGCGCGATATCGGCGAGTATCTCAAGAAGGCCATCCAGCTCTGCTGGAGCATACCTGTAGACGCCCACAGCATAGTCCGCGTCCAGTTCAGCCTGAACAAGGACGGTTCGCTCGCCGGTCCGCCAAAAATCCTCAGCCCTGCGCCACCGACGCCGGACAAGGTTGCCGAGGCCGCTGTCCGGGCCATCTCGCGCTGCGCACCATTTTCCAGGCTGACATCCTATACGGCCCATTATGATCTGTGGCGTGATGTCGTGCTGACATTCGACCCGGGACAGGATACTTCGGACAGGGCTCTGGGCATCGATGCGAAGGAGCTCGACCAAGCCCTCGAAAAATTCCGCAAGAAGCCAAATTAGCTGAGGCCGGTCAGGCGGCTCTTGGTTTGCTGCGCCCGTCTGCTTTCGGCAAATTCGCTTCTCACCCAGTCGGCAAATGCCTTGGCCGGTTCGGGCAAATCCTTCAAACTCCTGGCCACCAGCCAGTAGGCGCCGGATGCGACGTCGATGTCGAACGGCTTGATCAGCGCGCCGGACGCAATCTCCTCGCCGATCTGCAAGAGGTCGCCCAGCGCCACGCCGTGGCCGAGCAGGGCGGCCTGCTTCGACAGCGACACATCCGCCAGCATAGGGCCGCGCGCCGGAATGGCGTCGGCGGCGACGCCAGCCGCTTCGAACCAGCGCGCCCAGCCCTGACGATTTTCCTCGTGCAACAGCGTGTAGCGGGCAAGGTCGAGCGGCTTTTCGAGGGCAGGGCCCGATGCCAGCAAGGTGGGCGACAGGACCGGTGAATCGACGGTCGAGGCGAGCCATTCGGCCTCGCTGCGCGGCCATGAGGTGGCGCGCGCGCTGAAGCGCAAGGCGAGTTCGGGCTGATCGCTGCGGAACTCGATCGGCCTTGGGTCGACTTCGAGGGAAACGTCGATATCGGGCCGCAACTGGCTGAAGCGGTTGAGCCGCGGCAACAGCCATACCGAGGCCAGCGACGGCTCGACACTGACGCGGACCACCGACTGCGTCGGGGCAGCCACCAGGTCCGAAAGCAGCCTGTCGATGTCATCGAAACTCCTGACCAGCTGATCGAGCAGGCGCTGACCGGCCTCGGTCAACTCGACGCGGCGGTGATGACGGTGGAACAAGGGCTGGCGCAGGAACTGCTCGAGTTCGCGGATCTGCCGACTGATGGCGGCTTGCGAGACGAACAGCTCCTCGGCGGCCCGGCTAAAGCTCAATTGCCGGCCGGCTGCCTCGAAACTTCGCAACGCCGTCAGGGGCAACCGTCCGCGCTTCATTTCGCATAACCCGAAGTTATCCGAACCGGAAATTATACTCGTTTGAAGGCGAAGGCCAGCGGGCGTCTAATCCGCTCTTAGAGGAGACACGGACATGATCCAGTTTCTGGAAATCTTTGGCGATGTGATGCGGATCGCGACGTTTCAATGGCGTGGCGACAGGCAGCATCATGTGCAGCGCACCGAGCAAAGGCCGGCCACCCGCTGGGCGGCTCCAGCGGAGCGGCATCCCTTTCGCCGCTCGCGACCCTGAAGCCGACAAAGAGGCGAGTGAGTGAAGAGGATTGCGTTTGCCGGCCGAAGCTCACATCTATCGGTTTGGAAACGCAAGCTGACCCGGAAGCCGGTTCGGGTCGCGTTCGGAAAGAGACTGCGGTGGGCGACCAGCATCGGCATGTGCATGCCGCCGGACGGACCCGGCGCGGGCGCAACTGGCCCGGTCCCTGGCGCAAAACACCCGGCCGCATTTTCGGCACGTCGCTGGTGCGCCTCTATCAACTGACGCTGTCCGGCTTTGTCGGTAATTCCTGCCGGCATCTGCCGACCTGTTCCGAATACGCGCATGAGGCAATCGCCCGCCATGGCCTGTGGGCCGGCGGCTTCATGGGGCTGTTCCGCGTGCTGCGCTGCGGGCCGTTCGGAACGCACGGCATCGACCGCGTGCCGGAGGTGCTCGCCCCGCGCTACGTCTGGTTCACGCCATGGCGTTATTGGCAGATCGGCAGGAAGCGCGGCGAGGCCGACGGCGGGTGCGCTGGTCCCTGATCCAGATCGCCAGCGCGGCATTTCTTTACAATCCGGTAGGGTTAACAACGGGCTGCACAAACACTGCGCATTTGAGTCAAAATCGAGCCAAGACACTTCGCTAAGCGGCTCCTGGTCATTCCCCAGGAGAGAGCTCGCATGCGCCGGATCGAAACCCATCCCTTCATTATCGCCGCGGTCCTGTTCCTGCTGGCCTGGTTTTTGGGATTTCCGATGCGGGCGCAATCGGCGCCGCTGGGCGATGTCCAATGCACGTTGATTCAGGACGCGGCGAGCGGCGAGACGCTCTATCAAAACGGCGTCTGCGACCAACGCGTCAGCCCGGCGTCGACCTTCAAGGTGCCGCTGGCGCTGATCGGTTACGACAGCGGCATCCTGAGCAACGCCCATACGCCGAGCTGGGACTACAAGCCCGAGTTCAAGGCCGTGAAGCGCGACCACAAAACCGTCGATCCGACGATCTGGGAGCGCGACTCGATCGTCTGGTATTCGCGCGAAATCGTGCGCCGGCTCGGCGCAAAAAGCTTTGCCGGCTACGTCTCGAAATTCGGCTACGGCAACATGGATGTCTCGGGCGATGCCGACAAGGACAACGGGCTCACGCAATCCTGGATAAATTCCTCGCTTGAGATATCGCCGGTCGAACAGACAGCCTTCCTGCGCCAGCTGCTCGCCGGCAAGGTGCCGGTTTCTGCCAAGGCGCATGAGATGACCCGAGCCATCCTGCCGACTTTCCAGGCCGGCGGCTGGACGGTGCGGGGCAAGACCGGCAGCACCAGGCTGGGAAACAGCAAGGACAAGCGCGCGCTGGGCTGGTTCGTCGGCTGGGCCGAAAAGGGCGGCCGCCGGATCGTCTTTGCCCGGCTGGTCGTCGACACCAAGCCGATCGACATGCCGAAAGGCCCGGCGACACGCGCGGCGTTACTGAGGGAGTTGCCGCAACTCGTGAAGTGAGTTGCCGCGACAAATCCCGGCGGCTGTGCCAATGACCGCTGCGGAAATGTATCAGTCGACGTTCCGGCTCGTGGACTCTGTCGGCCGTCGCCCTTACAATCCCGGTCCTGTTGCTCTTGAAAGCAATGCACCACATGACCGAAGGACGCGTCCAACGCCGTCTTGCCGCAATTCTGGCCGCTGACGTGGTGGGGTATACGCGCCTGATGGGCAGCGACGAGGCCGGCACACTTGCCGATCTGAAGGAGATACGGGCCCACCTTATCGACCCAAATATGGCCGAGCACCAAGGTCGCATCTTCAAAACGACTGGCGACGGCATCCTCGCCGAGTTTCCAAGTGTCGTGAACGCCGTGGCTTGTGCCGTTGCTATGCAGCGTGCCATGTCGGGTCGCAGCGCAAAACTGTCCGAGGACCGAAGAATACAATTCCGCGTTGGGATCAACCTCGGTGACGTAATCGTCGAGAATGACGATCTGTTGGGTGACGGCGTGAACGTGGCGACAAGGCTCGAAGGCATCGCTCCTGTTGGAGGTGTTATGGTTTCGGGCACGGTGCGAGATCACCTCGGAAACCGGCTTGAACTGCAATTCGACGACATTGGTGAGCAGATACTTAAAAATATTGAACGCCCCGTGCGAGCTTATGCGGTGCGCCTCGACGGTCCCGAAGCGGCCCCCACTTCGCCGGCGTCGCTTGCTGATAAGCCATCCATCGCTTTGCTGCCGTTCGTCAATATGAGCGACGACCGTCAGCAGGACTACTTTGCGGATGGGATCACAGAGAACGTCATCACCGGATTGTCTCGGTTTCGCGATCTTTCCGTCATCGCCAGTAATTCGACGTTTGCTTACAAGGGCAAAGCCACGAAGATACAGGATGCCAGCCGAGAGCTGGGTGCCCGCTATATCTTGGAGGGCAGTGTACAGAGGTCGAAGGACCGGGTCCGCATTACCGCCCAGCTCATTGACGGCAAGACTGGGCGGCACCTTTGGGCAGAGCGCTACGACCGAGGCATCGAGGACATCTTTGCCGTGCAGGACGATGTCACTGAAAGAATAATCGGCAGTTTAGCCACAGCGTACGGAGGCCGACTGTTAAAGGCGTGGCAAGAGCGCCCGGAAGTCGCGGGGACGCGGAATTTTGAGGCGCTGGACTATTTCGTGCGCGGCATGGAGTCTCTCAACCGCTACACAAAACAAGACAACTTGCGTGCTCGGGAACTCTTCGAGAAGGCAGGCGAACTCGATCCGAAGTTCGGAAAGGCGTTTGCCAAGCTCGCTTGGACGCACATGATCGACGCAAGCGACGGTTGGAGCGCGAATCCCGAGGCTTCACTGGCATGTGGCCTGAAATACGCCAATTTGGCGATCGAACGGGACGACGCCGAGGCATGGGGGCACTATGCGCTCGCAGGGCACTGCCTATTTTGCGGACAATACGAACGCGCTATCGTTGAGTATCAACGGGCCCTTGAGCTTAATCCAAATGACGCCGACGTGCTGTTGGATTACGGTTCCTGCCTAAGCTATTGTGGGAGGGCACAGGAAGGCCTTGAGGCGGCGCAAAAAGCCATGCGTCTCAACCCTCACTACCCCGAGTGGTACATCCTACAGATTGGCCAGATTTACTACGACGTTCGCAGATATCGTGAAGCGATCGCGGCGTTGGAAGGTCTACGAACCCTCGACACCGTATACCAACACTTATACCTGGCAGCGAGCTACGCGGCTTTAGGGAGCGAAGACGAAGCGCAGCAGGTCATCGAGCACATTTTGCAGCTGGAGCCGCGAGCCACAATCACGATGAGAACGACCTCGGACATGGCGCCATACAAGAACTCAGGTGACTTGGAACATCTTCGCGAGAACTTGCGCAAGGCAGGCCTGCGCGAGTGAGTGAAAGCTCGCGCTAGCCTTGAACGGCTGCAAAGTGGCGGTCCTTGGTCGTTCCGATCGGGGAGGCCGATGGCAACGTTCCAACTGGAATTCAAACTGACACACTACCAGCGCTCTTTACCTCACACCGTGCTGCCTCTAAAACCCGCCCGCTGCCGGATGCCTCCGGCTTCACACCACGACCACCCGCGCTCGTTTGCGGGACTGGATAGGAGATACCCGATGCTGAATTCCGTTTCCCTGACATTTCCCGATGGCTCCGTCCGCGACTATGACACGGCGATGACCGGTGCGGGCCTCGCCGAATCGATCTCGAAGTCGCTGGCCAAGAAGGCTGTCGCCTATGCCATCGACGGCACCGTTCGCGATCTTTCCGACCCGCTTGGCAAGTCCGGCAAGGTCGAGATCATCACCCGCAGCGATCCGCGCGCGCTGGAGCTCATCCGTCATGATGCAGCACACGTGCTGGCGGAGGCCGTGCAGGAACTGTGGCCGGGAACGCAAGTGACCATCGGGCCGGTGATCGAGAACGGATTCTATTACGACTTCGCCCGTAACGAGCCGTTCACGCCTGACGATTTCCCGGTGATCGAAAAGAAGATGCGCGAGATCATTGCGCGTAACAAGCCGTTCACCAAGGAAGTCTGGTCGCGCGACAAGGCGAAAAAGGTCTTTGCCGAGAAGGGCGAGCGCTACAAGCTCGAGCTGATCGACGCCATTCCCGAAGACCAGGATCTCAAGATCTATTCCCAGGGTGACTGGTTCGACCTCTGCCGCGGCCCACACATGGCCTCCACCGGGCAGATCGGCAACGCCTTCAAGCTGATGAAGGTGGCCGGCGCCTATTGGCGTGGCGATTCGAACAACCCCATGCTGACCCGCATCTACGGCACGGCCTGGGCCGAGCAAGCTGAACTCGATGCCTACCAGACGATGCTGGAAGAGGCAGAGAAGCGCGACCACCGCAAACTCGGCCGCGAGATGGACCTGTTCCATTTCCAGGAAGAGGGGCCGGGCGTCGTCTTCTGGCACGCCAAGGGCTGGAAGATGTTCCAGAATCTGGTCAACTACATGCGCCGCCGCCTCGACGAGCAGGGCTACCAGGAGGTCAACGCACCGCAGGTTCTCGACAAGAGCCTGTGGGAGACGTCGGGCCACTGGGGCTGGTATCGCGATGCCATGTTCAAGGTGACGGTGGCCGGCGACGACACCGACGACGACCGCGTGTTCGCGCTGAAGCCGATGAATTGTCCGGGCCACGTGCAGATATTCAAGCATGGGTTGAAATCCTATCGCGATCTGCCCGTAAAACTTGCGGAATTCGGCAATGTGCATCGTTACGAACCGTCCGGCGCCTTGCACGGGCTGATGCGCGTGCGCGGCTTCACGCAGGACGATGCGCACATCTTCTGCACCGAGGAGCAGCTGGCCGCGGAATGCCTGCGCATCAACGATCTGATCCTGTCGACCTACGCCGATTTCGGCTTCGACGATGTCAGCGTGAAGCTGTCGACGCGGCCGGATAAGCGCGTCGGCACCGACGAGGCCTGGGATCATGCCGAGGCGATCATGGGCAACGTGCTGGATACAATCAGGACGCGCTCGGGAAACCGCATCAAGACTTCGATCAATCCGGGCGAGGGCGCTTTCTACGGGCCGAAATTCGAATATGTGCTGAAGGACGCCATCGGCCGCGAATGGCAGTGCGGCACCACGCAGGTCGACTTCAATCTGCCGGAACGCTTTGGCGCCTTCTACATCGGTTCGGATTCGGAAAAGAAGCAGCCGGTGATGGTGCATCGCGCCATCTGCGGTTCGATGGAACGCTTTCTCGGCATCCTGATCGAGCATTATTCCGGCCATTTCCCGCTGTGGTTCGCGCCGCTGCAGGTGGTTGTGGCGACGATCACCTCGGATGCTGACGACTATGCGCGAAAGGTTGTCGCACAGTTGAAGGCGGCAGGACTTTTGGCCGAACCGGATCTGCGCAACGAGAAGATCAACTACAAGGTGCGTGAGCATTCGCTGGCCAAGGTTCCTGTGATCCTCGTCTGCGGCAAGCGCGAGGCGGAGGAGGAGACAGTCAACATCCGCCGGCTCGGCTCGCGCGATCAGGAATCGCTCAAGCTGGCCGACGCGCTGAAGCTGCTTTCCGACGAGGCTGTTTCGCCCGACCGAAGGCGCAGCGCGGCCTGAGCAATCAATATTTCGGAGAAATGGCGGTGGAGCGATCCACCGCCATTTTCACATGCCTGTCACGCCAACCTTGTAACGAGCCCCCATGCTCAAGCTGAAGATACGGGAAAGGCCGTTTCCCGAACTCTCCTACGCCAATGCGAGCCAGCCGGCGCTGACGCGCTGGTTCATCCATTCCATTGAAGGCCTGTCGGGGCGCGACCGGTATGCCGCGCTCTATGATTTCTGGCGCCGCCAGGTGGCGCCGACCGGCGAGCGCGTGTTCAGCCGCATGCTGGAGCTGATCGACGTCAAGGTGCGCAGCACCGATCGGTGGCCGCCGGCGGGGCTGCCGGACACGCCGCTGGTGATCGTCGCCAACCACCCGTTCGGCATTGGCGACGGCATTGCCGTGCTGTCGTTCGTCGAGCAACTCGGGCGTCCGTTCCGCGTCATGATCCACAAGGATCTGCTGAAGATCCGCGAGATGGAACCGTACTCGCTGCCGATCGACTTTTCCGAGACCAAGGACGCGGTGAAGAACAACATGGCGGTGCGCCACGAGGCAGTGCGGCTGTTGAAAGAGGGCGTCACC
Source organism: Mesorhizobium sp. C372A (assembly GCF_030323245.1). Lineage (NCBI taxonomy): Bacteria > Pseudomonadati > Pseudomonadota > Alphaproteobacteria > Hyphomicrobiales > Phyllobacteriaceae > Mesorhizobium > Mesorhizobium sp. C372A. The sequence continues at coordinate 4,119,638 of NZ_CP100475.1, forward strand.
ATCGTCGTATTTCCGGCCGGCGGCGTCGCCACCGCGCCGAAAGGCTTTGGCCGGGCGCGCGACCTGCCGTGGAAGATGTTTCCGGCGCGCCTCGTGCAGGACGCCAAGGCGTCGGTGGTGCCGATGCATTTTTCCGGGCAGAACGGCCGGCTGTTCCATCTGGTCAGCGGCCCGATGAACATGGCGGAGCGCGAAGGAAGGGTGGCGAAATTCGTCGGCAAGGCGTCGCTGACGTTGCGCCTTTCAATGCTCATCCGCGAATTCGCGCGGCTGTCCGGCAAGACGATCGACGTGCGCGTCGGCAACCTGTTGAGCTGGGCCGAGCTGGAATCGCTGCGCGATCGCAAGGCGCTGCTTGAGCGTCTTCATCGCGGCGTCTTCGATCTGGCGCCCGACGCGCCGCGCGGCCGGGTCCACTTCCTGCAGCGCCGCCTGCGCAAGGCCGCCTGACGTAGCCCTGAACTACCACTTCAACTGAGGGCCAAACCGAGGCCAATGGGCGCGCCGGTCAGTCGGCGCCTTCCTCGGGATCGATGGCCGACGCCTCGGTGGCCAGGACCTCGATCTCCTGGTTCTGTCCGGCAACGACGGTGAAATCCTTCTGGTAGATGCGGTCGCGGTTCTTGGCGATGATGGTGTATTGGCCTTCGGCCAGCACCATCGAGGCGAAGGCGCCGACGGCCTCCTTGATCGGATCGCCGGATTCGTTGAGCAGCGACCAGGATGTATCGGCGATGGCCTCGCCGCCGGTCTCGCGCACCAGCTTCATGGTCTCCTCCGCCGCGCGATGCTCGACGGTGGCTTCGGTCAGCTTGCCGGCTTCGACACGGATGTCGGAGCGAATGACGGCATTGACCGCGCCATAGGTGGAGACGACATGATAAACGCCGGCGTTGAGCCGCACGACGCTGTTCGGCTCGACATCGGGAATGACCAAAGCGCGGTCGCCATTGGCCTCGGCGGTGCCCTCATAAATGGAGAAGCGCAGTTTTTTCGGCGGAATACGCACGCCGCCCGACAGCACCGCGTCGAGCTTGAGGCCGCCGGCATCGAGCACCAGGCTTTCGCGCCTGGCGTCCTTGCCGACGGTGATGCGCTTGGTGGCGCCGGCGCGTCCGTATGAGGCGTGGACCAGATAGCTGCCGGGTTCGAGCTGGAACACGGCGCTGCCGCCATGCGCGGAAGCCACCATCGGCAGCTTGCCGTCGCCGGCGGCCTCGGGCTTGAAGACGCGCCAGACGATGCCGCGCGTGATGTCGGCGCCCTTGTCGGTCAACTGGGCCGACAGCGTTATGGCGCCGCCGCCACCGAGTGCCAGCGGCGTCTCGCCCTTGGGCGGTGCATAGCTCGAAATATCGGGGAGTTTCAGATTGCCGATACCGTCGGCATTCTGCGCCATGGCCATCGAGGCCGGCGCAAACAGCGCTACGGCGAGCCAAATCAGGAAAAGGCGCGATGTCCCCTCAAACATGCCTTGCGTTGAAGCCCAAGGCGGTGGCAATTTCAAGGCTTAAGAGTCCGACCGCCTTGGCAACAGGTTCTTTCGTCCGGCGCGCCCGCGCCAATGCCCGAGCCGCCCCGTCCGCAATGGCGCGCTTCAGCTCAAAATCGAGTGCTTTAGGAGACCTGGCCCCCATGGCGTCGCCGATCATCGACTTCCTGCTGACCCGAAACTCCGCACCGATTCCTGAATTGAAGGAACCGGCGCCCAGCGATGGCGATATCGCGACCATGATCGCGGCTGCAAGCCGGGTGCCCGATCACGGCCGGCTGGAGCCGTGGCGCTTCATCCTTTATCGCGGCGAGGCGCGCGTCGAGATCGGCAGGAAGCTGGCGGCGCTCGCCGAACAGCGCGAAGGACCGCTGCCGGAAAACCGCCGCAACCAGGAACTGGCTCGGTTTTCGCGTGCGCCGCTGGTGATCGGCGTGGTCTCGAGCCCGAAGGACAATCCAAAAATCCCGCAATGGGAAATGTTCCTGTCCGGCGGCATGGCGGCGATGAACCTGATGATCGCAGCCAATGCGCTGGGCTACGGCACCAACATGATCAGCAACTGGTATTCCGACGTGGCGGAGGGCAGGGCGCTGCTGGGAGTGGCGCCACAGGAACGTGTTGTCGGCTTCGTCCACATCGGCTGCTATCAGGGACCGGCGCCGGAACGGCCGCGGCCCGATCCGGCAAAGCTCTATGCCGATTATGCTGGGCCGTGGAACGGCTGACACCCGAAAGCGATTCCCCTTTATTTAAACACAGGCTAAGACAGCGGCTTCGGCGATGCGTTGGGGGTTGGCGCATCGACCATGGGGATTTTTTTGGGGGTCGCCGGCGACATGAAGAAACGAGACTCGCTGCGAACCCGGCTGCGCTATGGGTTTGACAAGAGCATGGCGGCCGGGCCGATCGCGCTGATCGGCTGGCTCGCCGTCGCTTCGCTGCTGATCATCATCGCCGCCGCGGCTTTTCTTGCGGTGACCCGCATCGCGCCGGAGGGCGGCGAACCACTGAACTTCTTCGAAGCATTCTGGGAATCGCTGATGCGCACGCTCGATTCCGGCACGATGGGCGGCGACACCGGCTGGGCCTTTCGTCTCGTCATGCTCTTTGTCACGCTCGCCGGCATCTTCGTCGTGTCGGCCCTCATCGGCGTGCTCAGCGCCGGCGTCGACAGCAAGCTCGATGAATTGCGCAAGGGCCGTTCGCGGGTGCTGGAGAGCGACCACACCATCATCCTCAACTGGTCGCCGTCGATCTTCGACGTCATCTCCGAACTCGTCATTGCCAATGCCAGCCGCCGCCATCCGCGCATTGTCGTCATGGCCAATATGGACAAGGTGGCGATGGAGGACGAGATCGCCGCCAAAGTCGGCAGACTGGGCAATACACGCATCATCTGCCGCAGCGGCGACCCGACCGACCTCTACGATCTGGCCATCGTCAACCCGCAGACCTCGCGCTCGATCATCGTGCTGTCGCCGGACGGCGACGACCCGGATTCGCAGGTGATCAAGACGGTGCTGGCGCTGGCCAACGACCCGAACCGGCGCACGGCGCCCTATAACATCGCCGCCGAGATCCGCGACGGAAAGAACGCCGAGGTCGCCCGCGTCGTCGGCGGGGCCGAGGTACAGCTTGTCCTGGCCGACCAGCTGATCTCGCGCATCGTCGTGCATTCGAGCCGGCAGTCGGGTCTCAGCGGCGTCTATTCGGAGCTGCTCGATTTCGACGGCTGCGAAATCTACACGACCGAGCAGCCTGATCTCACCGGCAAGACCTTCGGCGAGGCAGTGATGGCGTATGAGCATTGCACGCTGATCGGGCTCTGCGACCAGCAGGGGCGCGTCAATCTCAACCCGCCGTCGGAGCTGGTAATCGGCAAGGACACGCGCGCCATCATCATTGCCGAGGACGATGCCGCCATCAAGCTGGGAAGCGCCGGAGCCAAGATCGATGCCGCGGCGATTCTTCGCCATCAGCCCATCGAGGCGAAGCCGGAGCGCACGCTGATCCTTGGCTGGAACCGGCGCGGTCCGATCATAACCTATGAACTGTCGCGCTATGTCGCGCCTGGTTCGATCCTGACCATCGCCGCCGATACGCCAGGCCTCGAACAGGAAGTTACCGGGCTGCCGGTCGTCGGCGACAATCTGTCGGTTTCCTGCCGGATCACCGACACGTCGAGCAGCACAGCACTGGCAAGCCTGGACGTGCCTTCCTACGACCACGTGCTCGTCCTCGGCTACAGCGAGACCATGGCAGCGCAGCCCGCCGATACGCGCACGCTGGTGACGCTGCTGCATTTGCGCAAAATCGCAGACGATGCCGGCACGCATATCTCGATTGTTAGCGAAATGATCGACGTGCGCAACCGCGAGTTGGCGGCGGTGACCAAGGCCGATGACTTCGTCGTCAGCAACCGGCTGGTCAGCCTGATGCTGGCGCAGGCATCGGAGAACCAGCATCTCGCCGCGATCTTCGATGACCTGCTCGACGAGGAGGGCTCCGAAATCTACATGCGTCCGGTCGGCCACTATGTCGCCATCGATCAGCCGGTGACGTTCTGGACGATCGCGGAATCGGCGCGGCTGCGCGGCGAGATCGCCATCGGACATAGGCGCGTTCGCGCTGCGCAGAGTGATGAGCGGGCTCTGGGCGGCGTCACCGTCAACCCGTTGAAGTCGCAAGCGCTGGCCTACCTGCCTGAGGACCGGGTCATCGTGCTGGCGCGGGACTAAACCCCGACTGCCTTGGCGCGAGCCAGAAGCCGTTCGGCGAGCCTGAGATGCGGCCGGTCATACATCTTGCCGTCAATGCCGACCACGCCGGGATTTCCGGCCGCCTCGAAGGCCGCGACGATGGCCTGCGAGCGTTGCACTGCCTCCGCCGATGGCGTGAAGGCGGCGTTGATGACCGGCACTTGCGCCGGATGGATCGCCATCTTGCCGGTAAAGCCGTCACGCTCGGCCTCCGTGCATTCGGCTTCGAAGGCGGCCATGTCGCGAAAGGCGGGGAAAACCGTGTCGATCGCCGCGACTTCAGCTGCGCCGGCGGCAAGGATGGTCATGGTGCGGGCAAGGCGGAAGACATCGGTGTAGCGGCCGTTATCGTCGCGCGCAGCCTGCGCGCCGATCGCCGCCGACAGATCTTCGGCACCCCAGGTGAGGCCGGCAAGCCTGGCGCTTGCCCCGGCATAGGTCGCGGCGGCCAGCAACCCAGCAGCGGTCTCGGTAATGATCGGCAGGATCTTGATCGCGCCATCCGGCAATCCGTTTTCGGCCTCATGTACGCGGAGCTTTACGGATAGCTGCTGGACATCCTGGCCGCTGTTCGACTTCGGCAGCATGATGCCGTCGGGTTTGACCGGAACCAGGGCGGCCAGATCGTCGTCGGTCAATCCGGTCGAGAGATCGTTGACGCGGATATAGATGGCGGAGCTTGTCTGCTGCCGGTTGCCGCCGATAAAACGTGCCGCGATGTCGCGTGCCGACGCCTTGTTTTGTGGCGCCACGGAATCCTCAAGGTCGACGATGACCACGTCGGCGCCGGCGCCAAAGCCTTTGTCCAGCTTCTTTTCGGAATCGCCGGGCACAAACAGCAGCGAGCGCATCAGGCCGCCTTTTTCATCATCATCGCCTGGCGCGTGCATTTGGCGACGAGCACATCGTTCTGATTGTAGGCGCGATGCTCGAACTCGACGATGCCGCGGTCCGGCTTGGATTTCGATTCCCTGACCGAGATCACAGTCGTTTCGACACCGATGGTGTCGCCATGGAAGACCGGGTGCGGAAACACCGTCTCCTTCATGCCGAGATTGGCAATTGTGGTGCCGACGGTGATGTCATTGACGGAAATGCCGATCATCAGGCCGAGCGTGAACAGCGAATTGACCAGCGGTCTGCCCCATTCGCTCTTGGCGGCGAAGTCGAAGTCGATGTGCAGCGGCTGCGGGTTCAGCGTCATCACCGAGAACAGCATGTTATCGCTTTCGGTGACGGTCTTGCGCAGCGTGTGCCGAAAGACATGTCCGACGACGAACTCTTCGAGATAAAGCCCGGGCATCGTTTTTCTCCTCCGCTGCCTGACGGTTGATAGGCGCTGCCCATGCCACCCGCAAGCCAGTTAATAAACATGGTGAACCGTTCGTAAACCATTTCTGCCTAGGGTCATTCCTGGGGCCGGAAGCTTTCCGGCAAGGGGCGTAGCAGGCAGTATGGTTGTCTCGCATTTTCTCAAATGGATCTACACCGCGAGAGTTTCGGAGCGCGCCGCGGCGGCGAGCGCGCTGGCCCGCGCCTACGTCAATTCCGACCTGCCTTTCGAAGACCGTTGCGCGGCCGAAGCGGCGCTGACGCTGCTGCTCGACGACGCCTCGTCGAAGGTGCGGCTGGCTATGGCCGAAGCGCTGTCGATGAGCCATCACGCGCCGCTGCAGATCATCAGCGCGCTTGCCTCCGATCAGCCGGAAGTGGCAGCCCTGGTGCTGGCGCGCTCCCCGCTGCTGACGGACGCCGACCTGATCGACCGCGTCGCGGCCGGTCACAAGGCGACGCAAAAACTGATCGCCGACCGGCCGGTCGTTTCGATGGCGGTTGCCGCGGCAATCGCCGAGATCGGCGAACCGGAAGCGTGTGCGGCGCTGCTCGCCAATGACGGCGCCGATATCGCGTCGCTCAGCTTCCGCCGCATGGCCGAGCGGCATGGCCATATCGCTCATTTGCGCGAGGCAATGGTCACGGATGTGCGGCTGCCGGCCGACTGCCGGCACATGCTACTGGTCAAGCTCGGCGAAACGCTGAAGGCTTCGCCGCTGGTGATGGCGCTGATGGGGGCGGCCAGAGCCGAGCGCGTCACGCGCGATGCTTGCGTCAAGGCTTCGGTGCGGCTGGTCGAAGGCACGCGCGCGGAGGAACATGCGGCACTTATCGAACATCTGCGCCTGCGCGGCGACCTGACCGCAAGTTTCGTCATCCGTGCCATTGCCCACGGCAAGGTCGACTTTTTCGGCTCGGCCCTGGTTGCGCTCAGCCAGCAGTCGGAGCAGCGGGTGCGGGCCTTGCTCGCCGGCGGCCAGGACGTTGCGTTGCAGGCGCTGTTCCGCAGCGCCGGCCTTGCCGCTTCCACCCATGGCATCATCCTGCGCGCGCTCAAGATCTGGCGCGAAGTCGCCAACGGCAAGCGCCTCGCCGGCGTGCAGGAAGTCAGCTGGCTGATGCTGAAGGAACTCGGAGGTCAATCCACTGAGGGCGATCTCGCCGGCCTGGTCAAGTCGATCCATCTCGACGCGCTGCGGGAAAACGCGCGCGGGCATGCGCTGGCGATAGCCGCGGCCTGACGCCCTAGCCACGGTCCCTGGTGAAGAAATCCGGGAAATCCTCGATCGCGGCGGCGATGATGCGCAGCGAGGCTGCGATCTGCAGCATATCCGCACCGCCGCTGCGCTCTGAAAGGCTGGCTGCATATTGCCGGGCCACAGTGACAGTTGCTGTCTGTGGATCGCCGGTTGCGCGAAAGAGCAGTTCACGCGCGAGGCCGCGCAGGAAATTGGCGATCGAGAGCGCGGTGTCGGAAGGAGTGGACGGGCTCTGCTGCGCGGCGCGCAGACGCAGGATTTCAAGGCCGACGGTAACGGCGGCGACCCCGCCGCCCAGAATCGCATCGCCTTTCCTGCCGGCATTTTGCAAGAGCGGCATCAGCTGGTTGATGCGGTCATAGGCCAGGCTCTCGAAGGCCGAACGCCGCGGCACCCGCTCATGCAGGCACAGCCGCGCCAGATCCTCGCGCATGGCCCGCACGATGCGGTTGGCCGCGCGCCATGGATCCACCGGCAGCACCACGATGAAGACGCCGATCGCCAGCAGGATGCCGACCAGCACCGACGCCGAGCCGGCGAAAAACGGGCCTGGGGCATAGGTCATCGCCTGATGCGGGCTGAGGAAGGCGAGGAAATTGATGGCAAAGGCCGTCGCCACGCCGACGGTGCGCGGATTGGCCATGCCCAGCGCCGTCGGTACCAGGATCGGCACGACAAACAGCGCGAACCAGCCGAAGCCGGGCAAAGCAGGCAGCGCGACCTGGCCGACAAGGAAGGCAAAGGGCAAAGCCAGCAGCGTTCCCTTGAAGAAGCCCCAGGACACCCGCACCGGGTCAGGCCGCGCGGCGAAAAGACTGGAGACGACGGCAACGAGGATGACGGTGCCGGCCGCGTCGGACCATTTCGTCGTCAGCCAGAAGGCGGCGACCGCCAACGTGGCAAGGCCGGCGCGTATGGCATTGCGCGAAGCCCCGGGATAATCGCGGTGCACCACCAGCGCAGGCGGCTGCCTGTTGCTCCGGCTGGGGCCCGTCACCGGTGCGCGCAGGGCGTCGAGGCCGCGCAGCACCTGCTTGAAGGCTTCGGCGAAATCGGCGGCGATGGTGAGGCGGGTTATGGTGCCGACCCTGTCGTCGCCCTGATCGGTCGAGGCGTCGGGCATTTGCCGGGCCTTGCCGGCAATCGCGTCGAGCCGCGTCACCCAGGGCGACGTGTCGTCCAGCGCCTCGGGCGTCGCTGCCAGCTCGCTGACCAACGACTGCAGTTCCGAGCGCACCGGAATGAGCGCTGCGTTTTTCGGCGCGGCATGCGAATGCAGCGCGCGCGCCGCCGACAGCGCCGAGAGAAGCTGACCGATGGTTAGGCGGACCGGATGGGCGCGGGTGGCGAAGCTCGGGGCTTCGAGCCGGGCATAGGCGCGCATCTCGGCCAGCATCTGGGCGTCCGTGATCAGCTTGCGGTGCAGGCCGGCCAGCGTCGCCGGGTCGCCACCGGAAAAAGCGCCGCCTGCATAGGTTGCAAGGTCGAGGATGCTGCGCTTCAGCCTGGAGATGATGGCGTCAGCGGCCAGCTTGGGCAGGATCAGCCGGCTGGTCAGGCCGGCGCAGACGATGCCGAGCACGATCTCGGCGCAGCGCGCGACAGCGAGATCGACGACCACGTGCGGCTGGCCGAAAGCCGGCAGCCCAATGATCATCGCGGTATAGCCGGCAAGTGCGGCGCCATAGGCTTCCGGATTGCGCAGCAGCGACGAAACCAGCGTGCACAGCCCAATCCAGACGGATAGCGCCGTGACCAGCAGCCAGGGATTGGTGCCGAAAACCGAGGTGATGCCGATCGCCGCAAGTCCACCGGCCAGCGTGCCGAGCAGCCGGTAAAAACCTTTCGCCAGCACCATGCCGGCGACCGGCTGGGCGACGATGAAGACCGTCATCATCGCCCATTGCGGGTGGTCGAGTTTCAACGCGTAAGCAGCGAGAAGCGCGATCAGACCGGCCGAAACCGTGCGCAGGGCGAAAATCCAATCCGAGCGCGTCGGCTGCGTCAGGCCCGCCAAACTGGTTTCGAAGTAGCTCTTCAGCCGCGCCCGGATCACAAGCTGGTCTCCGTATCGGAAGTGCAGGCTAGAGCAATTCCAGGAAAAGTTTGAAACGGTTTTCCGCCCGGAACTGCGTCAAAACGAAGAGTCGGCCGGCGCTCAGATATCCAGCACTTCCGTCGCGGCGAATTCGGCGCGTTCCTGGATGAAGCGGAAGCGGGCTTCCGGCTTGGTGCCCATCAGCGCGTCGACAGCATCCTTGGTCGCCGCCACGGCGTCGATCACATCGACCCGGAGCAGCGTGCGCTTCCTCGGGTCCATGGTGGTTTCCTTGAGCTGCGCGGCCATCATTTCGCCCAAGCCCTTGAAACGGCCGATCTCGACCTTGGCGCGGCCGGTGAATTCGGTGCGCAACAGCTCGTCCTTGTGCGCATCGTCCCTGGCATAGGCAACCTTGCCGCCTTGCCGGATCGAATAGAGCGGCGGCACCGCCAGATAGAGATGGCCGCCATTCACCAGGTTCGGCATTTCCTGGTAGAAGAAGGTGATCAGCAGCGAGGCTATGTGAGCGCCGTCGACGTCGGCGTCGGTCATGATGATCACGCGGTCGTAGCGCAAATCCTCGTCGCGGTATTTCGAGCGCGTGCCGCAGCCGAGCGCCTGAATCAGGTCCGAAATCTGCTGGTTGGCGGCTAGCTTGTCGTTGCCGGCGCTGGCGACGTTGAGGATTTTTCCGCGCAGCGGCAGCACCGCCTGGCTGGCGCGGTCGCGCGCCTGCTTGGCCGAGCCGCCGGCCGAGTCGCCTTCGACGATGAACAGTTCGGCGCCCGCGGCGGCATTCTGCGTGCAGTCGGCGAGCTTGCCGGGAAGGCGCAGCTTGCGCACCGCGCTCTTGCGCGACACTTCCTTTTCCTGGCGCCGGCGCACCCGCTCGTCGGCGCGCGCAATCACCCATTCCAGCAGCTTGGAGGCTTCCTGCGGATTGTCGGCCAGCCAGTGGTCGAAGGGATCGCGGATGGCGGTCTCGACAATGCGAATGGCTTCGATCGTTGCCAGCCTGTCCTTGGTCTGGCCGACGAATTCCGGCTCGCGAATAAACACCGACAGCATGCCTGCCGCCGAGATCATCACGTCTTCGGAGGTGACGATCGAGGCGCGCTTGTTGCCGACCAGGTCGGCATAGGCCCGAAGCCCGCGCGTCAGCACATTGCGAAAGCCGGCCTCATGCGTGCCGCCTTCGCCGGTCGGGATGGTGTTGCAGTAGGAGTTGACGAAGCCGTCACCGCCGAACCAGGTCACCGCCCATTCCAGCGAGCCGTGGCCGCCCTGTTTTTCGCTCTTGCCGGCGAAGATCTCGCGGGTCACCTGGAAGTCGTCGCCAAGCGATGCCTTGAGATAGTCCTTCAAGCCGCCGGGGAAATGGAACTCCGCCTTGGCGGGCGTCTGGTCCTTTTCCTTGATCAGCGATGGGTCGCAGCTCCAGCGGATCTCGACGCCGCCGAACAGATAGGCTTTCGAGCGGGTCATGCGATAGAGCCGCGCCGGCTCGAAGGCGGCGCCCTTGCCGAAAATCTGCTCGTCGGGATGGAAGCGGATTTTGGTGCCGCGCCGGTTGTGCACTTCGCCGAGCTGCTCCAGCCCGCTCACCGGAACGCCGCGCGAGAACCTTTGGCGATAAAGCTGGCGACCGCGCGCGACCTCGACTTCGAGATGGTCCGACAGCGCATTTACGACCGAGACGCCGACACCGTGCAGACCGCCGGAGGTCTCATAGACCTTGCTATCGAACTTGCCGCCCGAATGCAGCGTCGTCATGATGACTTCGAGCGCCGGCTTCTTGAATTTCGGATGCGGATCGACCGGAATGCCGCGGCCATTGTCGGTAACGGTCAGAAACCCGTCGGCCGACAGCTCGACATCGATGAAGGTGGCATGGCCGGCGACCGCCTCGTCCATCGAATTATCGATGACCTCGGCAAACAGATGGTGCATCGCCTTGTCGTCGGTGCCGCCAATATACATGCCGGGACGGCGCCGCACCGGCTCCAGCCCCTCCAGCACCTCGATGTCGGCGGCGCTATAGCCCTCGCTGCCGTCCTTGGTCGCGGCAGGACGCTTCGTGGCCTGCACCAGCGGGTCGGCCGGGCGCTCCGGTGTCCGAGCCGGTTGGGGCTGCTTTTCCAGATTGCCGAAAAGATCGTTGTTGTCGTCCATGCCTGCCATAGAATCCGGTGCCGCGAATCACCCGTCGATACTGCCACGCTTTTCGGCGCCAAGCGACGGAAGTTCCTGTTACGTTCGGGGATTAAACCCTTCTTATCCTAAAACCTTTCGATAACCAAGCTGGCGGAAATAGGTCCCTGCGGAGCGGGCGCGATTCCTGAATCTTTAACAAAGCGGCCTAGCGTCGCCTCAACAAAACAAAAGACCACGAATGTCAGGGGTTGGTTGTGAGGGGCAAGGCCATAACGATGATTGGCATCGCTGCCGTCTTCGGCGCGATTTCAATCTTTGCCGCGGATTTCTGGGTGAAAAGCCAGGCCAAGGCCGATGCCGAAGAGAAAACGGCGTCGATCCCGGCGCCCGCCGTCCCCAAGATCGTCTTCAAGACCATCGTGGTGGCCAACGCGCCGTTGCGTTACGGCATGGAGCTTGACCGGGCGCAGCTCAGCGAAATCCCATGGTCCGAGGATTCGGTGCCGCAGGGCGCGTTCACCACAGTCAATGCATTGCTCGCCGAAGGCAGCCGCGTGGTATTGTCGCCGATCGAGATCAACGAGCCGGTGCTGATCAGCAAATTGTCGGGGCCGAACGGCCGCGCGACGCTATCCAACATGATGACGCCCGGCATGCGGGCGGTGACAATCCGCACCGACGAGATCGCCGGTGTCGGCGGCTTCGTCATGCCGGGCGACCGGGTCGACGTGGTGCTGACACGCGATGCGGGCGAAATCCAGGAAGTGGCCAAGAACGCGCAGGGCGCTGCCGGATCGACCGTTACCTCCGAGATCGTCGTCTCCGACGCCAAGGTGCTGACCGTGGGGCAGGGCGCCGACGAGCGCCAGACCACACCGCAGATCGCCAATTCCGTCACCATCGAGGTGACGACCGAAGGCGCGCAGAAAGTGGCGCTTGCCCGCACCGTCGGCACCTTGTCGCTGTCGCTCCGCTCGGCCGCAGACGGAGGGGCCGCCAAGGACGGCGTCACCACCATCTCGTCCTTCGGCGGATCGGTCGCCTCCGGCGTCCAGGCCGCTGCCGGCGCGCTGTTCACTGCCGCGACCAAGGAGCCTGAGAAGCCGAAATTCAAGACGATCATCGTGACGCGCGGCACGCAGGTCGAAGAATACCAGGTTCCTGCGCGGGACCAGCAATAACTGCCGGTGGGGACCGGGCGAGGGACGGGACAGATGTCGGGACTTCATGCATTTCGAACTACGAAAGGGCTGCGCCCAATGCGGGCGCTTGCGGTGGGGGCTTGCCTGGCCGCGGCCGCAATGCTCGGCCTCAGTGCGCCAGCCAAGGCCGACAACGATATCGTCCATGTCTCGTCGACAACGAATGCGTCGATCAAGGTAGCCAAGGGCAAGCCGAAGACGGTCATGACCAATGCCGCCTTCTACCAGATCGTCATCGGCGATCCGGAGATCGCCAACGTCAATCCGCTGACCGACAAATCCTTCTATGTGCTGGGCAACAATCTCGGCACCACCGGCATCGCGCTGTTCGACGAGAACAAGCAGTTGGTCGGCACCGTCGACATCGAGGTGACGCTGGACACCGACCAGCTGGCCAGCACCATTCGCGCCAGCGTGCCGGACGCCAAGATCAAGGTCGGCTCGGCCAATGGCCGCGTCGTGCTGTCGGGCGAGGCCGATGACGCGGTCGCCGCCGAGAAGGCAAGCAAGATCGCCAGCCGCTTCTCCGGCAATGAAGAAGTGATCAATTCGGTCAACATCTCGTCCTCGCAGCAGGTTCAGCTCAACGTCCGCTTCGTCGAGATCAATCGCCAGGCCGGACAGGATCTCGGCGCCAAATACAGCGCCAATTTTGCTTACGGCATTGGCGGGCGCGACGTCACCATCGAGCCGGGCTCGGTGCCGGGAGCCGGCAATGGCGAGATCATCGGCCGGCTGCTGTCCAACGGCCTGTCGATCGACGTCGCCATCAAGGCGCTGGAGGAACGTGGTCTTGCCAGGCGGCTGGCCGAGCCGAACCTGATCGCCCGCTCGGGCCAGACGGCAAGCTTCCTCGCCGGCGGCGAGTTCCCGATCCCGGTCTCCGAGGACAATGGCAAGATTTCCGTCAGCTACAAGAAATACGGCGTCAGCCTCGACTTCACGCCGACGGTTCTCAAGGACGGGCTGGTGAGCCTCGACATAGCGCCGGAAGTGTCCTCGATCGATGCTTCGGCCTCCTATAATATCGGCAATATCTCGGTGCCGGGCTTTATCGTGCGCCGCGCCAAAACATCGGTCGACCTGAAGAACGGCCAGAGCTTCATGATCGCCGGCCTGCTGCAGTCACAGAACGACATCACCACGTCGCGTCTCCCCGGCCTCGGCAAGCTGCCGGTGCTCGGCTCGCTGTTCTCCTCCAAATCCTATCAGCGGCGCGAGACCGATCTGGTGATCATCGTCACCCCCTATCTGGTCAAGCCGGTCGATCCGTCGAAGAAGCTGCTCGAGCCGACCGACGGCACGCAGCCGGCCAGCAATGTCGACTATTTCCTCAACAACACCGAGGAAGTGAAATCGTCCGAAGCCAATCGTGCAGTGGCAATGGCCAGCGGCAGTACGGCACAGCCGGCCGCGGTCACCACCGTCGGGCATTTCCTCGACCTGCCGAAGGATTGAAGCCATGCGCGTGGAATCATGCATCGCCCTGCTGATCGCCGGCCTCGCCGGCGGCTGCACCAGCGACGACTATGTCCGCTCCGAGGGACCGACGATTGCCGCCGGCAACGCACAGGCCGCCAATACGGCCATGCAGATGGTCGATCCCTGGAAATACGGCGTCCAGAACACCAGGCTGCTGGTGCCGGCGCAGCGCAGTGAGGCGGCAGTCAACGCCGCCGACCAGGCTGCTGCTGCCAAGGCCGTGCAACCGACAGCGACAACCGATTGATTTGCCCGGTGATTTGACCGGGAATGACCTGACAGGCTGACAAAATGGCAAGCGGCATCAAGACCAAGAAGATCCTGCTGGTGTCCAGCGACCGGACCTTTGCGCAGGATACGCGCACCGCGTTCGCGGCCTCGGAGGTGATCCAGCTTTCGACCGTCGAGAAGAACATTACCGAACTGCGCGGCGAGGTCCAGGAAGCCGATTTCGGCGCGCTCATCGTCGACATGGATGCGGCAAAGCTGGAAGAGATCGAGTCGCTGCAGCGCATCATGCGCCGGCTTGAAGGCCGCGTTCCGGTGGTCGTCGTCACCCAGGAATTCAACGCAGCCGCAGTGCGTATCCTGGTGCAGCTCCAGGTCGCCGATTTCCTGGTCAAGCCGATCACCACCGCCGATCTGGTGCGGTCGGTCGTGCGCGCGCTGCAAGGGCCGGGGCGCGAGGAAAACACCGAGTCGCAGATCTATACCTTCATGCCGGCCGCCGGCGGCGTCGGCACCACGACGCTGGCGCTGCAGACCGCCTTCCAGCTGCATCATTCGGTGACGCGCGGCGCGTCGACCTGCGTGGTCGACCTCAATTTCCAGCAAGGCGCCTGCGCCGAATATCTCGACCTCGAGCCGCGCTTCGACATCACCGAAATCGAGAACCAGCCCGAGCGCCTCGACCGTCAGCTGCTGGATGTGATGCTGTCCAAGCATGCGAGCGGGCTCTGCGTGCTGGCGGCGCCAACGCATCCGTCGGAAATGCGCTCGTTCAAGACCGATGTCGTGGTGCGCATGCTCGATCTCGTTTCGGCCTATTTCGACAACGTCGTCATCGACATGCCGCGCACCTGGTTTCCGTGGACGGAAACGGTGCTGCTCGGCTCCAACAAGCTTTACATCGTCGCCGAAATGACGGTGCCGTGCCTGCGCCATACGCAGCGGCTGATCCAGGCGGTCTACGAGACGGCAGGCAAGGAAGTGAAGCCGAACGTGATCGTCAACCGTTTCGAGCAGAAGATGTTCGACAACGGCATAAAGCAGGCGGATGTCCAGGAAATCCTCGGCGAGCATTTCGTCGGCGGCATCTCCAACAATTACCGGCTTGTGCGTGAAGCGGTCGACCGCGGCGTGCCGCTGCATGAGATCGACCCGAACGCCAATGTCGTCAACGATCTGAAGAGGATCATCCTGCCGGAAGAAGCCGTGGTGACGCCGGAGAAATCGCGCTCGCTGTTCGGCATCGGCAGGGGCCTCCTGAAGAGGAAAGCCGGATGACCAGCCGCTTCTCGACCCTGCAGAACCGTGACGTCCGCGCGCTGAAGCCGGCCGAGGCGGCGCCGGTCGCGCATCACGCCGTGGTCATCCCGACGAACCGCAAGGCCTTGCCGCCGAAGCCGGAGACAACACCGGGAAAAAGCGCCAACAAGGTGCTCGATGCCCGCGTGCGCATCCACCGGCTGCTGCTCGAGGAAATCAACCTGGTCGCGCTGGAGCGCCTGCCCAAGGATGAGATGCGCCGGCAGGTGCAGGAGTTCGTGTCGGAAAAGACCCGCCAGGAGCGTATGGCGATCAACACCGTCGAACTTGAAGCGCTGGTCGATGACATCGTCGATGAGATGGTCGGCCTCGGCCCGCTGGAACCGCTGCTCAAGGACCCCGACATCAACGACATCCTGATCAACGGCCACCAGAACTGCTTCGTCGAAAAACGGGGCAAGCTGCAGCAGGTCCATATCCCGTTCAAGGACGAGGCGCACCTGTTGCGCATCGTCAACAAGATCGTCGCCGCCGTCGGCCGCCGGGTCGACGAATCGCAGCCGATGGTCGATGCCCGCATGCTCGACGGCTCGCGCTTCAACGCCGCCATTCGCCCGGTCGCCGTCGACGGGCCGCTGGTGTCGATCCGCAAGTTTTCAAAGAACAAGCTCGGCCTGCACAAGCTGGTCGAGTTCGGCGCCATCACCCAGAACATGGCCGAGGTGCTGGCGGCTGCAGTCCACGCCCGCAAAACGACCATCATCTCGGGCGGTACCGGCACCGGCAAGACGACGATGCTCAACGCATTGTCAGCCTTTATTCCGGAAGACGAACGGTTGATCACCATCGAGGACGCGGCCGAACTGCAGCTGCAGCAGCCGCATGTCGCGCGCATGGAAACGCGCCCCGCCAACATCGAAGGTCATGGCGAGCTGAAGCAGCGCGACCTGGTCAAGAACGCGCTGCGCATGCGCCCTGACCGCGTCATCCTCGGCGAGTGCCGCGGCGAGGAGGCCTTCGACATGCTGCAGGCGATGAACACCGGCCATGAAGGCTCGATGGCGACCATCCACGCCAACACGCCGCGCGACGCCATTTCGCGCCTCGAGCAGATGCTGGGCATGACCGGCATGCCGATGACGGTGCAGTCGATCCGCAGCCAGATCGCCAGCGCGCTCGACCTTATCGTCCAGCTGACGCGACTGTCGGACGGCAAGCGCAAGGTGACCAGCGTCGCCGAGGTGACCGGCATGGAAGGCGACGTCATCCAGATGCAGGAGATATTCCGCTTCGTGCGCACCGGCATGGAAGCCGACGGCAAGATCCTCGGTCACTACGAGGCGACCGGCATTCGCCCTCGTTTCCTCGAGGACCTGCGCAATATGGGCATTGAATTCCCCGGCAAATATTTCGAACCCGGCCGGCCGCAGGAGTAGCCGGGTGTTCGAGAATTTCAGCCCGATCTATGTCGTCTATGCCGCGGCAGCGCTGACCGGCATCATGATCGCCGAAGGCTGCTATCTGCTCTATGCCGGCCGCAGCGACAAGCGCCTGGCTATCAACCGGCGCATGAAGCTGCAGGAAAACAAGATCAGCCAGGAACAGGTGCTGATCCAGCTGCGCAAGGAACGCGGCCTCGATTCCGGCACGTCATTCTTCTCGCCCGACCGTTTTCGCGCGCTGCGCACGCAGTCTGGCATGGTGATGCCCTTGCCGAAATTCCTGACGATGACGACGGGCGTGGCGCTGGCGATGATGCTCGTCGCGCTCTGGTACGGCCTGCCGCTGTTGCTCGCCATTTTGCTGTTTGTGGTGCTGACAGCGCTGCTGCCGGTAATTGTGCTGCGTTCCAAGCGTGCCCGGCGGGTGAAGCGTTTCGGCGTGCAGTTGCCGGAGGCGCTGGAATTGATCACGCGCGGCTTGAAGGCCGGGCATCCGGTTCCCGTGGCGATCTCGATGGTGTCGCGCGAGATGCCCGATCCGATCGGCACCGAATTCGGCGTTATCTCCGACGAGGTGACTTATGGTTCCGACCTGGTTTCGGCGCTGAATTCACTGTTCGACCGCGTCGGCCAGGAGGATCTGCCGCTGTTCGTCACCGCGGTGTCGATCCAGACGAGCTCGGGTGGCAATCTGCGCGAGATCCTCGACGGGCTGTCGACGACGATCCGCGAACGCGGCAAGCTGCGCCGCAAGGTGCGCGCCATTTCAACCGAAGGCCGTATGTCGGCCTATATTCTGACGGCGGTGCCGGCGCTGCTGTTCGCCGCCATCATGGTGATGATGCCGCAATTCTATCAAAGCGTCTGGGATGTGCCGAAGACCTGGTATCTGCTGGGCGGTTCGGTGACATGGCTGATGCTGGGCAACATCATCATGTTCAAGATGTCGAACTTCCGGTTCTGAGATGGATCAGGTGATCCAGTTTCTTGCCTCGTTGGCGCCGACGTCGCTGATGCCGGTAGCCGCGCTGCTGCTGGCATTGGGCGGCAGCGCGGTGGCATGGCCGCTGGTGGTGGCCAAAGGCGACCGCAACGATCTCAAGCGCCGGCTCAAGATCGACGACAGCAAGACTCCCCAACAGGCCGAGGCGGTGCCGAAGAAGAACCAGAGCGTCGTGCGCGAGAAGGCGGTGAAGCGGGCGCAGGAATTCTACGCCAAGAGCGATCCGGAAAATGTCGCCCGGCTGCGTATGAAGCTGATCCAGGCGGGCTATATGGAGCCGCGCGCGGTCGGCACATTCTTCCTGATCCGCTTCGCATGCCTGGTGGGCGCAGCGATCGGCGCGTTCCTGGTCAACCATTGGATGGGCAGCGCCGATTCCACCGCGACCAGCCGCTGGACCTTCATCATCCTGTCGGGAGCCGCCGGCTATTTCGTGCCCGGCCTGGTGCTCAGCCAGAAGGTGCGGGAAAAGATGCGCGAATACCGCAACGGCTTTCCCGACTTCATGGATTTGATGATCGTCTGCTCCGATGCCGGCATGAGCATGGAGGCCGGCATCGAGCGGGTCTCGAAGGAACTGGCCAAGACCTATCCGTCGCTGAGCCAGAATCTGCAGCTGGTGTCGCTGGAACTCAGGGCCGGCCGCAGCCTCGACGATGCATTGAAGGCGCTCGCCGACCGCCTCAGCCTGGACGAGGTGCGCTCCTTCGCCACGCTCTTGCAGCAGTCGAAGGAACTCGGCACCAGCCTCGCCGGGGCGCTGCGCGTGTTCTCCGACGAAATGCGCCACAAGCGCATGTCGCTGGCCGAGGAGAAGGCACATGCCTTGCCGGCCAAGATGTCGGTGCCGGTGGTGGTGTGCATCCTGCCGGTGGTGCTGATGATCGCCGTCATCCCGATCATCGTCAAAATGACGGCGGTTCAGTAGATATACCAAGGCAGTAGATACCAAGTGGCCGCCCGGCGGCTTTCTGCGGTTACTCACTTCAACTACGCTTCGCCTGGATGTCATATCCGGCCGGTTTGGCCGCTCTCCTTCGGCAAAATCCGCAAAAAGCAAAATGAGTGAGCCGTCCATGCGAATAGTCTTGTGCACCGCCTTCCTCGGCCTCGCCGCGGCCAGTCTGTCGCCGGCCTCGGCCGCGGCCGACGATTGCGGCGACGCTGCCGCTCTGGTGCAGCAGGCATATCCCAAGGCCCAAAAGAGTGCCGATGGCGCCTCCTTCACGCTCGAACCTCATACCAGCATCGCCCAGACGCTTTGGGATGGCGATGCGCCATTCGGCGTGGTCTGCAAGATCTGGCCCGCCCATGCCGACCTGTTGTTGGTCGCCGTGCCGCTGATCGACAGCTCCCAATCCAGCGACGACGGGCATTTCGGCGATGTCGAGCTTCTGGTCGTCGACAGGAAGACCCGGCAGGTGCGCCAGCGCCTGCTCCAGCCCGGGCTGATGACCGATGATGCCGTCGGCATCCGCGAGATCGACTTCGATACCGGGCGCTACAGATTGGCGCCCGATGTCGGCGCCTTCGGCCTGCGCATCGACATGGCAAACCATTCGCAGCCGAATCCTTTCAGTGAAACCGACCTGCGGCTCTATGCCCTTGACGGCGGTGCTCTGCGCCTGGTGCTCGACGGCATCATCGTGGCCGGCTTTGGCGGCGAAGGCGACACCAATTGCGCAGGATCCTTTCAATCCAACCGGGTCAGCCTGGCGATGAGCCCGGCGAGACATCACGGCTATCACGACATCACAGTGTTCGAGCGGTTGGACACCGACAATCCATCTGTCGACAAGAATGGCGAGTGCCAGTCCCATCCCGGCAGGTCCATGAAACGAACCTATCGGCTCCGCTACGACGGCAGGCGCTATCAGTTTCCGGCGGGGCTCAAGGCGCTGGAGCCGGAATAGGCTTCGGTTGGTTAATGGCTTCTGTGCCCGAAACCAAATTTTAGGCGCGTTTCCGCACTGAAGTTTAATCGCCCTGTTGTAGTCTGCTTCCTCAGAGAACGACCCGGTAAATCGGGCGATTGGGGCCAGGGGCATGCGTCACAGAAGTTTCACGGCAATGGCCGCGCTAGCGGCGGTCTTGATGGTCGGCGGCTGCACGACCGACAACGTCGACAAAACCAAGACCACATCGATCCAACCGGTGGCAAAAGACGTCAGCACCTCCGACCTTGCGCAAGGCAAGGCGCAGTTCCGCGAGGCCAATTACGGCCTTGCCGAACAGCATTTCCGCAAGGCCGTGGAACTGAAGGCCGACAGTGCCGAGGGATGGATGGGGCTTGCCGCCTCCTATGACGAACTCGGCCGCTTCGACTTCGCCGACCGCGCCTACGACCAGCTTTTGAAGGTTGCCGGGCGCAAGCCGCAGATTGTCAACAATATGGGCTATTCGCAGCTGCTGCGCGGCAACAAGAAGAAGGCGAGAGCGCTGCTCATGGAAGCAAGGGCCGGCATGGCCGACCCGAGCGTGATCAACGCCAATCTGGCGCTGCTCAACAAGGGCTGAGACTAGGGACACTCGCGTGCCGAGCTTCGCGGGACGGCAGTCGACGCTTTGTAAACCCTGTCGGCAGGTTGCTTTGAAAACCGGCCGAAAACGGTATCTCCGGCCGGTTGCATGCCTATGATGCGCCACAAATCGAAGATCCCAAAGGTTGCCGCTCATCCATGCTGGATTTCAGTTCGCTATTGCTGGCGGCTGCGCTGTCGGGCACATGCCTGAGCGTCACCATGTTTGTGATCTGGTTCACGGCGCCGCGTGCACGCTTCGTGCTGACGGTGGCGTGCGGCATTCTCGTCCTTGTCGCCCACGTCATCGTCTTCTGGCGCTACACGAGGGAGCCCAGTCCGTTGCTTTGTCAGGCAGCGTTGGCGCTGCTCAGCCTCGGTTTCCTGGCGCTTTCACTTTCGGCCATGCAATATCTTGGTGTGCGCAATTACAGCCGCGCTGTCCTGCCGGCCATGCTCGCGATCGCTGTCTGCGCCGGCGTGACCTATCTCGGTTTCGATGGTGTCGGCTTCATCCTCACCTATACGACGGTAACAGTGCTGCTCGCCTCGATCGGGGTGATGTTCTGGATCAAGGGCGGTCAGGATCGCGGCATTCTGCTGGTCGTTTCGGCGCTAAGCGGCGTCTGCGGCGTATCCTTCGGGCTCTGCGGCGCCGTGCTTCTGGTCAAGGGCCAGTGGGTGCTCGGCGTCGCACCCGACAATTGGGCCGAGCGGTTGAATTCGGTCGTGGCGGTCGCCTGCATGACGGCTCTCGGCGCGCTGACGCTGTCGCTGCATCATCTGCAGGCACAGATCGAACTGAAGGCCGAGACCCTGACCGACCCGTTGACCGGTCTGATGAACCGGCGGGCTTTGAACTCGCTCTATCGCGAGCGCGTCTTCGGCCCGTTCATGTCGGTCGCCATGTTCGACCTCGACCACTTCAAGCGAACCAACGATGTCTATGGCCATCCCGTCGGCGATCGGGTGCTCTGCCGTTTCGCCGCAGTCATCAAGAAGTATGACAGGGTTGGCGTCGACGCCTTCCGGCTGGGCGGCGAGGAGTTCGCGTTGGTCATGTCTCGGATGACCGAAGACAAGGCCTACGATTTCGCCAGCAGGATCGGCGTCGCCTTCGGCACGGAAGTGGTGCCGACGCCGCGCGGGCCGTTGCGCAGCAGCGTCAGCGGCGGCATTGGCTTTGGCAAGGAAGACGGCAGCAGCCTGGATGAAGTGCTGGCCGAGGCCGACCGGGCGCTCTACGCGGCCAAGAACGCCGGGCGAATCGCGTGCTTGTCCTCAACGGCAAAGCCGACGGACCGGCCCTGCGCTCAGCCTGACAGGCCAGAGTGTTATTCGGCGGCGCCGAGATATTCCGACAGCGGCGGGCAGGAGCAGACGAGGTTGCGGTCGCCGGCGACATTGTCGATGCGCGAGACCGGCGGCCAGTATTTGGCCGCTGTATCGACATCGTCGGCGGGGTAGGCCGCTTCCAGCCGCGAATAGGGGTGGGTCCACTGGCCGGCAAGGGTTTCGGCCGCCGTGTGCGGGGCATTGACCAGCGGGTTGTCCTCGAGCGGCCATTCACCCTTCGCCACTTTCGCTGCCTCGCCGGCAATGGCGATCATCGCCTCGCAGAACCGGTCGAGTTCGCGTTTGGGCTCGGATTCGGTCGGCTCGACCATCAGCGTGCCGGCGACAGGGAACGACATGGTCGGCGCGTGAAAACCGTAATCGATCAGCCGCTTGGCGATATCGTCGACGCTGATGCCAGCGCTCTCCTTGAGCACGCGCGTGTCGAGGATGCATTCATGCGCGATGCGATCGTGCCTGCCCTTGTAGAGAAGCGGGAAGTGCGGCGCGAGCCGCGTCGCCACATAATTGGCCGAGATGATCGCCGTCTCCGTCGCCTGCTTCAGGCCGGCGGCGCCCATCATGCGGATGTACATCCAGGTGATCGGCAGGATGGAAGCGCTGCCGAACGGGGCAGCGGACACGGCATGCGCCGAACCTTCGGTGACATGACCCGGCAGATAGGGTTTCAGATGCGCCCTGACGCCGATCGGACCGACGCCCGGACCGCCGCCGCCATGCGGGATGCAGAAGGTCTTGTGCAGGTTCATGTGGCAGACATCGGCGCCGATATCGGCGGGCCGCGCCAAAGCAACCAGGGCGTTAAGGTTGGCGCCGTCGAAATAGACCTGGCCGCCATGCTCGTGAATGAGAGCGCACAGGTGGCGCGCGCCTTCTTCGTAGACGCCGTGCGTCGAGGGATAGGTGAACATCAGGGCTGCGAGATTCTTCGAATGCTCGTTGGCCTTGGCCCGCATATCGTCCATGTCGATATTGCCGTCCTCCAGGCAACGCACGACGACGACGCTCATGCCGGCCATCGCCGCACTCGCGGGATTGGTGCCATGCGCGGACTGGGGGATCAGGCAGATGGTGCGATGGCCTTCGCCACCCGAACGGTGATAGGCGCGGATGGCGAGCAGGCCGGCATATTCGCCTTGGCTGCCGGCATTGGGCTGCAGGCTGACGGCGTCGAAGCCGGTGATCTCCGCCAGCCAGCCTTCCAGCTCGCCGACCATGGCGCGATAGCCGGCCGAATGGCTGGCCGGCGCGAAGGGATGGAGGTTGGCGACAACAGGCCAGCTGACCGGCATCATTTCGGCCGCCGCGTTGAGCTTCATGGTGCAGGAGCCCAACGGGATCATGGTGCGGTCGAGCGCCAAATCCTTGTCGGCTAGCCTGCGCAGCAGGCGCATCATGTCGGTCTCGGAGTGGTTTTCGCGGAAAACCGGCTGGGTCAGAAACTCCTTGCCGCGCGGCTTGCCGGGCATCGCGCCGGCCTCAGTAGCGCCGGACTTGGCGCCGAACAGGGCGGCGATAGCCTCGACATCCGCCTCGGTCGAGGTTTCGTCGAAGGCGATGCTGATGCGGTCGGCATCGATGACGCGCAGCAGCCGGCCACCTTTTTCAGCGGCAGCGGCGATCGAAGCTGCCTTGCCCTTCACTTTGGCCGTCACCGTGTCGAAACGGCTTGAGCCGAGCACGGAAACACCAGCGGTTTTCAGGCCTGCTGCGAGGCGGTTGGCGAGCTCATGGATGCGCGCTGCGATCGCCTGCAAACCAGTGGGGCCGTGCCAGATCGCATAGGCGGTCGCCATGTTGGCAAGCAGCGCCTGCGCGGTGCAGATGTTGGAGGTCGCCTTGTCGCGGCGGATATGCTGTTCGCGCGTCTGCAGGGCGAGGCGATAGCCGGGACGGCCTTTGCTGTCTATCGACTGCCCGACGAGGCGGCCGGGCATCAGCCGGGTCAGCTTGTCGGAGACGGCGCAATAGGCGGCGTGCGGGCCGCCAAAGCCCATCGGCACGCCAAAGCGCTGCATCGCGCCGACGGCGATGTCGGCGCCAAGCCTGGCCGGCGCGTCGGTCAGCGTGAGACCAAGCGGATCGGCGATGAAGACGACCACGGCGCCGGTGGCGCGAGCCTTCTCGATCGCCGCCATGTGGTCGCCATAGACGCCAAACGTGTCCGGCCAGGAGACCAGCAGGGCGGCGGTGTTGTCGTCGATGGTCTCGCCATCGATCTCGATGCCGAGCGGCTCGGCGCGGGTGCGCACGACGTCCAGCGTCTGCGGATGCGGCGTGCCGGCCAGCGCTACCTTGGTGCGCTTGTCGCGATGATGGCGCAGCGCGATGCCGACCGCTTCGGCCACCGCCGTCGCTTCGTCGAGCAGGGAAGCCGAAGCCACCGGCAGGCCGGTCAATTCGGTGACCAGGGTCTGGAAGTTGAACAGCATTTCCAGGCGGCCCTGGCTGATCTCGGCCTGGTAGGGCGTATAGGCGGTGTACCAGGCCGGGTTCTCGAACAGGTTGCGCTGGATGACCGGCGGCACGTGGACGCCGTGATAGCCGGCGCCGATGAAGCTCTTCAGCACCGTGTTTTTTGCCATGATCGCCGACAATTCGGCCAGCGCTTCGGCTTCGCTCGCCGGCGCGGGAAGGGTCAGCGGCAGATCGAGGCGGATCGACTGCGGCACAGCCTGGCTGATCAGCGTCTCGACAGAGGGAACGCCGATCACGGCAAGCATGGCTCTGACATCGTTTACATCAGGACCGATGTGGCGGGCCGAGAAGGGGGTAAGTGCTGCGCTCATGGCAATAGGTCCTGATATCAACCGATATGGGCTTTGTAGGCGGCCTCATCCATGAGGCCTGCGAGTTGGCCTTCGTCGGCGAGCATCATCTTCCACAGCCAGCCGTCGCCGGTCGCAGCGGAGTTGACCAGCGACGGGTCCGAGGACAGCGCGCCGTTGGCGTCGGTGATCTCGCCATCAACCGGCGCATAAACATCGGATGCCGCCTTGACGGATTCGACGACCACGGCGGTGTCGCCCTTACTGAGTTTGGTGCCGATTTGAGGCAGTTCGACGAAGACGAGATCGCCAAGCTGTTCCTGCGCATAGTCGGTTATCCCGACGGTGGCGATGCCTCCCTCGACGCTCAGCCATTCGTGATCTTGTGTGAAATAGGTTTTTGCCATCGGAATTATCCTTTGCGGTAGCGATGAGGAGTGAAGGGCAAGGAACTGATATCGACCGGGATTTTCGTCCCGCGAACGTCGGCGAACAGTTTCGTGCCCGGCTTGGCCAAGGCCGTTGACACATAGCCCATGGCGACGGGATGGCCGGCCGACGGGCCGAAGCCGCCTGATGTCACGTAGCCGGCCGGATCGCCGTCGGCATCGAACAAAGCAGCGCCGGCGCGCACCGGCTGGCGGCCGTCCGGCTTCAGGCCGACGCGCTTTTGCGACGGCCCGCGCTCCAGGATGGACCGCAGCGCATCGGCGCCGATGAAGGACCCGCCGGCGCGGAGATCTTTGGGGATCGCCCACATCAGGCCGGCACTCGCCGGATCGATCTCCGGCGTGATGTCCTGGCCGTGCAGGCACAGGCCGGCCTCCAACCGCAGCGAGTCGCGGGCAGCAAGGCCGATCCACAACACACGCTCGTCCTCGAGCAGTTTCGTTACCAGAGCGCGCGCATCCGCCTCCGGCAGGCCGATCTCGAAGCCGTCCTCGCCGGTGTAGCCGGAGCGGCTCATGAACCAGTTTTGCTTCGGCTCGATGCCATGCATGAACAAGAGTGAGCCGGTCTCGATGCCGGCGCGGGACAAGGCAGCCCAGGCTTCCGGCCCCTGGATCGCCAGGAAGACGCGGTCGAGCGCATCGACTTTGACGTCGAAGTCCGCGGCCAGCGCACGCAAATGCTTCTCGTCCTCGACCGCATTCCCGGCGTTGGCGACCACCATGAAGCGCTCGGCGCCGAGCCGGGTGACGATCAGATCGTCGATGATCCCGGCGGCCTCGTTGAGGAAGAAACTATATTTGGACTGTGAAATCTCAAGCGCGCCGGCATCGAGCGGACTGGCGCGGTTGAGCAGTGCCGCAGCGCCCGGTCCGCTGACAGCGAACAGCTTCATATGCGAAATGTCGAACAGGCCGGCATGTTCGCGGGTGTGAAGGTGCTCCTTCATCACGCCGGCCGGATAGGTCAGCGGCATCGACCAGCCCGCAAAGGCGCCAAAGCGTGCGCCGGCGGCGGTGTGCAGATCTTCGAGAGGAAGGTGTTTGGTGTCGTCGCCCGTCATGTCATCTCCAGAGTCGCACGCAATCGGCCGCTGCTGGCGACCAGTCCGTGCCCCTCTGTCTGAAGCCTGAGAGACTCGCGCAACCGGAACTCTGTCGGCGACGCTTACACCTTCGGCGCGGGGGCAAGCCCCGACTTTCCAGAGTGTCTTTCCCGTCTACGGTTCTTTTGCCTGAGAGATTTCGGGCGATTTCCCCTTCGGCGGCAGCTCGCGCTGCTCTCTCCCGCAAACAGGTAGGACTCAAAACTTAAGCCCTCGACGCGCCATCCATAGCTTGTCGGCGACACCTTGTCACCTGCCAGCGACACGTAAAGCGCGGCGTCTTTACAGTCTTCGCTAACCACGCCGTTTGCCGGTTTTTCAAGACAATGTGCGATATTCTGGGCTGACGGTTTGGCCGGCAATTGCGTTGGGCACGGCGGATGGGGATTGACAGATGGGCGAACGGATCGGGAGCGCGCCGGTGGCGGGGCTGGCCTCGAAGGACCGCATCACGGCGGAAGATGTCGTCATGCTGCGTCGCGAAGTGTTCGCCGACGGCGTGGTGACGCGCGGCGAGGCTGAAGCACTGTTCGCGCTCGATGCGACAGCGACGGACAAATGTCCGCAATGGCCTGAATTCTTCGTCGAGGCCGTTACCGACTACATCGTCCACCAGGAAAAGCCGGCAGGCTATATCTCTGAAGACAATGCCGGTTGGCTGATCCAGACCATCTCGCGCGACGGAATGGTCGACAGTGTGACCGAACTGGAGCTGCTGGTGCATGTGCTGGAAAGGGCGAAATCATCGCCCGGCCGGCTCTCCGCCTATGCGCTCGAGCAGGTCGCCAACGCGGTGGTCGACGGCAAGGGACCACTGATGCTCGGCGGCGCGCTGGTTCCCGGGCTGGTCGCCAAGGCAGAGGTCGATCTGTTGCGCCGCATTCTCCATGCCTATGGCGGCGACGGTAACATCGCCATCACACGGGTTGAGGCCGAGGTGCTGTTCCAGATCAACGAGCAGACCGCAGCGACCCACAACGACCCGTCCTGGAACGACCTGTTCGTCAAGGCGCTCGCCAATTTCGTCATGTGTTCGGCCGGCTACGAAGCGCCGACGCGCGATGTGGCGCTGCGTCGTGACAGTTTCTTGGACCAGGTCGAGCCCGAAATTGGTGGCTTCTTCAGCCGCATGGTGTCGGGCGGACTGGCCGGCATCATGGAAGCCTATCGTTCGCCCGGCGATATCGAGGCCGAATGGGAGTCGAAGAACCGTGCCGCCGAGGCACTCGCGCGCCGCGCCGAGACGATCGACGCCAGCGAGGCGAAATGGCTGGCCGATCGCATCGGCACCGACCGCCCGCTGCGTGACAATGAACGCGCGCTGCTGACGCTGATCAAACTCGCCTCGCCGGAGATACATCCGGCGCTCAAGCCACTGCTCGACAAGGTTGCTTAAGCCGCGCCGTTTTCTGCGACCGTTTTGCAGAGGACGATATTGGAGTGTCTTCAGGCCAATCGCCAAGTTCGGCCACGCGATCGAAACCGGCTTCCTCAGGCAAGCTCGGTTCGGTCGGAGTCAGATCGTGCTCGGTCAGAATGCGAGGCCATCAAATCCCGCCATACCAGTCATAGCCATTGTCTTCCCAATAGCCGCCGCGGCCGCCGCCGATATTGGCAAAACTGTCGACGAGCTCGATCTTGTAGAGATACTTCGGCATCTTGTAGCCGAGCTGTCGTTCGACGCGCACGCGCAGCGGCGCGCCGTTTTCGACCGGCAGCGGCTTGCCGTTGAGGCCGTAGGCGAGGATCGTCTGCGGGTGGCGGGCATCGATCAGGTCGATGGTGCCGTAATATTTGATTTCCCCGGAGAGGCTGCGATCGATCGTATCGAGGCAGTGGAACATGACATAGCGGGCCTGCGGCTTGACCACAGCCTGGTCGAGCACCAGCGACAGCGGGGTGCCGGTCCATTTGGCGATGCAGCTCCAGCCTTCGACACAGTCGTGGCGGGTGATCTGCGTGCGGCTCGGCATGTTCTCCAACTGCTCGCGGCTGAGCGACAGCGGCTTTTCGACCAGGCCCGTTACCTCCAGCCGCCAGTCGGCGAAATTGTTGGCGAGCAGGCCCTTGTAGGTGTCATCGTCGGGCGCGGTGACGCCGTTCGGCCGCTGCGGCTGGCGGATGTCGGCCTCGGTGAATTCCGGCGCCAGAGCATCGCGGCCGGCAAGCCAGCGTTGCGCGCGGTAGGTCAGGCCATTGGCGTTTTCGAGGAAACTGCGCAGGCCGTCGCCCATGCCGAGCTGGCTGTCGAAGGCATCGCAGCCCGACAACATGATGCCGGAAACGCCGAGGCCGGCGCCCGTCAGGAACTTTCGGCGGCTGATCTGGAATTTGGCCATCTCACGCACTCCTCTCGGTGTCGCCATGCCTTGGCGGATCGGTGCGGTACCAGCCGGTGATGATCGAGCGCAGTTCGTTGATCGGGCCGGCGGCGAGGATCATCATCATATGGACGATGAAAAAGCCGACCAGCAGCACCATCACCGTGAAATGGATGGTGCGCGCCGTCTGCCTTCCGCCGAGCAGTTCGTTGAGCCAGGGCAGCACCGAGTTCATGCTCGGCGACATGGCAAGGCCGGTGATGATCATGAGTGGCAACAGCACGAACAGTACGCCGCCATAGGCCATTTTCTGCAGCGTGTTGTATTCGCGTGTGTGGTGGAACCTGAGCTTGGCGTGCTCGATGATGTCCTGCGGCAGCCGCTTGAGATCGTCAAGGCGCGGCGCCAGATCGCGGCGCAGATGGCCGTTGACCAGGCTGGCGACCAGCCAGACGACCAAGGTGGTTGTCAGTATCCAGGCGAAGAAGAAATGCACAACGCGGGCGGTGCCGAGATCGTAATAGGACGGGATTGTCGCCCAGGACGGGAAGGCACGCGACGTTTGCTGCCGGGCCGGGCCCGACCAGCCGAGCACGCCTGTGGTGTCGAAGCGATGGCCGAAGATTTCGGTATAGCCGCGCGGGCCGGTGGCGGTGTTTTCGGCGCCGATGGCAAAGACGGTGTTGTTGTACTCGAAGCCGGATTGCTTGCCGATGTAGAGCTGCGGCCGGGCATTGAAGATCTGCAGGCCGGATAAAAGCAAGAAGAACAGCGAGATCGCCCACAGCCAGTGCGTCAGGCGGGTCCAGCGCGATTGCCGGTAGATCAGCGTCGCATCCTTCGTTGAGGCGGCATCGACGCCTGCGCCGGGCTGACTCATGGTAATGGTTTCCATCTTTTCCTCGCCTCCGGCTGCGCGATCCTGGGATGGCCGCGCTCGTCCTTGTCCTCCCAATACGTCGCTATCGAAAGCGATGTTTCATGCGGTCACGTTTTTATTACGGGCACGGGTTTATCGCGGGCACGGATACTCAATTGCCGAGGCTCACCGCGAGATTGACGACGGCGGCGACGATGACGGCGTTGAAGAAGAACGACAGGATCGAATGGACAAGCACCACGCGGCGCATATGCGAGGTCGTGATCGCGGTGTCGGCGGTCTGCGCGGTCATGCCGATCACCGTCGCGAAATAGAGAAAGTCCCAACCGTCCGGCCGTTTGCTGCCGGGAAAATCGAGGCCGCCGACCGGTATCTTCTTCTTGGTTTCGGCATCGATCGCGTCGCCGTCCATCCAGTAGACATGCGCATAGTGGAGGGCGGCCATGGCATGGATGGTGAACCAGCCAAGCGGGATCGACAGCATGGCGAAGCCGAGTTCGATGGGGTCGCGATCCTTGTGATTGATCAAAAGGAACAGCAGGACAATGGCCATGGCGACGATGCCGAGCGTGATGGCAAAGATGCCCAGCACTGGGAGGTCCAGTTCGCGCGCGTTCTTGCTGAGATAGCGGCCGGACAGCAGCGGCATCTTGGCGATGACGAGCGCGATGAAGACGACGAAGAAGGAATCGGCGGCAATCGAGATCGAATAAGCAAGCCGCGTGGAGACGGGGAGCGATCCAATCAAAGGCAATACCGCGGCAAATACGACCAGACCGACGGCTAGCGACACAAAGAACTGCTTGTGCCGCTGCAAGGGGTTATTCGGCGATGTGTCGGCCATAGCCCGACCTCGGATGATGCTTCACGTCTGGTCGGGTGTGACGGATTTCAGAGCCCGCCGCAAGATACGGTCGAGCTCACCCAGGAAACGCGAGCGATCCTGTGGCGCAAAGCTGGCATTGTAGCCCTTGCTCTCGCCGGTTTCGCGCAGATGCTGCTTCAAATCGCGCATTGCAACCGCCATGCCGATGGTCTCCGGCGTGAACGGCCGGCCGGTTGGCCCAAGCACATGCGCGCCGAGCGCCACGGTGCGAGCGGCAAGCGGGATGTCGGCGGTGATCACGATGTCGTTGGGTTTTGCGTTCTCGACGATCCAATCGTCAGCGGCATCGGCGCTTTTAGAGACGACGACGTTGCGAATCATCGGATCGCGCGACGGACGCAGCCCGCCATTGGAGACGTAGGTGACGACCACGCCATGGCGCTCGGCGACCTTCTCGACCTCGGCTTTCACCGGGCAGGCGTCGGCGTCGACGTAGATGGCGGGTGCCGGCATTATCTCTCCAAAACGGACATGGGGCCGGCATGTTACCCGGCCCCATGCCAGAAATCTCGTACTGTCAGGCCGGCCGCGCGCCCGACTTCTTCGCCGTCCAGGTGGCAATGTAATCCATCAGGCCGGGGTTGAGACAGTCATAGGGCTCGAGGCCCATCGACTTCAACTGGCCGCGGATGCCGTCCATGCGCTTGGGGTCGACACCGGATTCGATGATCGACGAAACGAAAGCGGTGAAGCCCGGCGGTGACCAGCCGTCTTCCTGGAAGCGCTCGGGATGGATGAAGGACAGACCTTTGAACGGATGGTCGCGCTCGACCGGTCCGTGCATATGGACACCGCAGCCGGTGCAGGCGTGACGCTGGATAAGTGCCGAGGGGTCGACCACTTTCAGCTTGTCGCCGTTTTCGGTGACTGTGACATCGCCGGTGCCGGCTACGGCCACGACCGAGAACACCGCGCCGTCAGGCTTCCAGCATTTGGTGCAGCCGCAGGCATGGTTGTGGGCGATCTGGCCCTTGACCGTCACCTTCACCGGCTTGCTGGTGCAGGCGCAGACCAGCGTGCCGCCGGCAAAGCTTGCGCTTTCCTTCGGCAGGCCATTGTCGATTTTCGGATGCAGTTTCTCAGGCATTATCTTCCTCCCTTGTTGAACCCATGCAACTACAGTCGCTGGCCCTTCGGTCGGCGGCTTCTTCTCCTCAATAAACGACGACGCTCCTGATCGACTTGCCCTCATGCATGAGGTCGAAGCCCTTGTTGATGTCTTCCAGCTTCAGCAAATGGGTGATCATCGGGTCGATCTGGATCTTGCCGTCCATGTACCAGTCGACGATTTTTGGCACGTCAGTGCGGCCGCGTGCGCCGCCAAAGGCGGTGCCCATCCAGGTGCGGCCGGTGACCAGCTGGAATGGCCTGGTCGAAATCTCCTGGCCGGCGCCCGCAACGCCGATGACGACCGACTTGCCCCAGCCGCGATGCGAGGCTTCCAGCGCCTGGCGCATTACCTTGGTGTTGCCGGTGCAGTCGAACGTGTAGTCGGCGCCGCCGATCTGGTCGGCACCGCGCTTGGTCATGTTGACGAGGTGGGGGACGATGTCGCCGTCGATCTCCTTCGGATTGACGAAATGCGTCATGCCGAACCTCTCGCCCCATGCCTTCTTGTCGTTGTTGAGATCAACGCCGATGATCATGTCGGCGCCGGCCAGCTTCAGGCCCTGGATGACATTCAAGCCGATGCCGCCTAGGCCGAAGACCACGGCGGTCGCGCCTTGCTCGACCTTGGCGGTGTTGATGACAGCGCCAATGCCGGTGGTGACGCCGCAGCCGATGTAGCAGATCTTGTCGAAGGGGGCCTCGGGGTTGACCTTGGCCACCGCGATCTCGGGCAGCACGGTGAAGTTGGAGAAGGTCGAGCAGCCCATATAGTGAAAAATCTTGTCCTTGCCGATTGAGAAGCGCGACGAGCCGTCCGGCATCAGGCCCTGGCCCTGCGTGGCGCGGATGGCGGTGCACAAATTGGTCTTGCGCGACAGGCAGGACGGGCACTGCCGGCATTCCGGCGTGTAGAGCGGGATGATGTGGTCGCCCTTCCTGACGCTAGTGACGCCCTTGCCGACATCGACGACGATTCCGGCGCCTTCATGGCCGAGGATTGCCGGAAACAGACCTTCGGGATCGGCGCCCGACAAAGTGAACTCGTCGGTGTGGCAGATGCCGGTCGCCTTGATCTCGACCAGCACCTCGCCTTCGCGCGGTCCGTCGAGGTCGACCTCCATGATTTCCAGCGGCTTTCCGGCGGCGACAGCGACAGCGGCGCGGGTTTTCATCAGGCAATTCCTCCCAAGGCGATTGGTCTTCAGGCTTTCAGGGTTTTTATACTGTTTCAACCCGATTTGGCGACCAAATATGGCGCAAATCTTGGCTCAGTCGTCGGCGAGCC
The DNA here is from genome assembly GCF_030323245.1 of Mesorhizobium sp. C372A. Lineage (NCBI taxonomy): Bacteria > Pseudomonadati > Pseudomonadota > Alphaproteobacteria > Hyphomicrobiales > Phyllobacteriaceae > Mesorhizobium > Mesorhizobium sp. C372A. The sequence continues at coordinate 4,151,978 of NZ_CP100475.1, forward strand.
CAACCTTCGCCCCTCGGCACGGGCCTGGCGGGCAGGGAGTGTCTTGATGGGTGCGCTGCCGGCGGTGCTTGAGCCCGGCTGCCGAAGCCCATAAGAAGGACGAAAGACCGAGGAAACGCCTTCGATGTTCACGAAAATCCTGATCGCCAATCGCGGCGAGATTGCTTGCCGCGTCATCAAGACGGCGCGCAGGATGGGGATTGCCACCGTAGCGGTCTATTCCGACGCCGATCGCGACGCCGTGCACGTCGAAATGGCCGACGAAGCCGTGCATATCGGGCCATCGCCGGCCGCGCAAAGCTATCTTCTGCCTGAAAAGATCATCGCTGCCTGCAAGGAGACGGGCGCGCAGGCCGTGCATCCCGGCTACGGTTTTCTGTCGGAGCGGGCCGCCTTCTGCGAAGCGCTTGAGGCTGAGGGCATGGTCTTCATCGGTCCAAAAGCCAAGGCGATCAAGGCGATGGGCGACAAGATCGAATCGAAGAAGTTCGCCAATGCCGCAGAAGTGTCGACGGTACCGGGCTGGCTTGGTGTCATCGAAAATGCCGACCATGCCGAAAAGATCGCCGGCGAGATCGGCTATCCCGTGATGATCAAGGCCTCGGCCGGCGGCGGCGGTAAAGGCATGCGCATTGCCTGGAGCCAGTCGGAAGTGCGCGACGGCTTCGACCGGGCGCGCTCGGAGGCGAAAAGCTCGTTCGGCGACGACCGCGTCTTCATCGAAAAGTTCGTCGTCGATCCGCGTCATATCGAAATCCAGGTGCTGGCCGACGCGCATGGCACCGCCCTCTATCTCGGCGAGCGCGAATGCTCGATCCAGCGCCGGAACCAGAAGGTTGCGGAAGAGGCGCCGTCGCCATTCCTCGATGCCAGGACGCGCAAGGCCATGGGCGAGCAGGCCGTGGCGCTGGCCAAGGCGGTCGACTACCAGAGCGCCGGCACCGTCGAGTTCATCGTCGATGCTGAAAAGAACTTCTATTTCCTTGAAATGAATACACGATTGCAGGTCGAGCATCCGGTGACGGAGCTTGTTACCGGCATCGACCTAGTCGAGCAGATGATCCGTGTCGCCGCCGGCGAGAAGCTGGCGATCGAGCAGAGCGACGTCAAGCTGAACGGCTGGGCGGTGGAAAGCCGGCTCTATGCCGAGGATCCCTATCGCAATTTCCTGCCCTCGATCGGCCGTTTGACGCGCTACCGGCCGCCGGAGGAGGGCACGTTCGGCGACATCGTCATCCGCAACGACACCGGCGTCACCGAAGGTTCCGAGATTTCGATGTTCTATGACCCGATGGTGGCAAAACTCTGCACATGGGCGCCGACACGGCTGGCGGCAATCGACGCCATGTCGGAAGCGCTGGACAGTTTCGTCGTCGACGGCATCGAGCACAACATTCCATTCCTGGCGGCGCTGATGCAGCATCCGCGCTGGCGCGAGGGGCGGATATCGACGGGCTTCATCGCCGAGGAATATCCTGACGGCTTCGCGCCGATCGTGCCCAATGGCGATGAAAAGGCAGTGCTGGCGGCGATCGCCACCGCGGTCGAGCTTCTGCGCCGCGACCGGCTCGACCGGCTGGGCGGGCGGCTGGCGCCGCATTCGGGCGCACTCAAGCGCGATTGGGTGGTGAAGCTCGGCGACGACTATCTCCAGGCTTCGATCATCGAGGGCATGATCTCCATTCCGATGGAAATCGATCTGTCGGTCGATGGCGGCAAAGCGCTGACCGTGGCGTCCGACTGGCGGCCGGGCGACCTCATCTGGCGCGGCACTGTCGGTGCCCGCAAGGTCACGGCGCAGATCAGGCCGGCGCCGAACGGCCTGCGCATTGCCTGGAAAGGCATGTCGGTGACGGCGCGCGCCATGCTGCCGCGCACGGCGGAGCTGGAAAGGCTGATGCCGGAGAAGGTGGCGCCGGACACGTCCAAGATGCTGCTTTGCCCGATGCCGGGCCTGGTCGTGTCGATCGCGGTTGCCGAGGGGCAGGAGGTCAAGGCCGGCGAGACGCTGGCCGTGGTCGAGGCGATGAAGATGGAAAACGTGCTGCGCGCCGACCGCGATCTTGTCGTGTCGAAGCTCAACGCCAAGCCGGGTGACAGCCTGGCTGTCGATGCGGTGATCATGGAGTTCGCCTAGAGATTGTTTGGAAATTCTACTCCGGCGGCCATCTGAAGGTGGTTCTGCGCTTCCCGTGCTCACGGACCAATGGCCGCTGCGCTCCGGTTCTCGAAACCACCATCATATGACTCGCCAGTGCGAATTTCGAACAATCTCTGAGCCGTGCGGCTGGGTACGGAAGCCTGTGGTCGGTGGTCATTTGTGCTGGACTGGCATCGCCCGGTCCGGGACAATACATCTCCATCGACTCAAAGCCCTTCGAGCAATTTGAAACATCATGGCGGATGACAAACTTCCACGCGATCCCCTGAGGCGCGAAGCAGCGCTCGCTGCTGCGCGCCCGGAGGCGCCGGCGCGGCCGTTCATCCATCTGCGCGTGCATTCGGCGTATTCGCTGCTCGAGGGCGCCTTGCAGGTCGCCGCCGTTGTCGGTCATGCAGTCAAGGACGAGTGCCCGGCAATCGCAGTCACCGACACAAACAATCTGTTCGGCGCGCTGGAATTTGCCCAGAAGGCGGTGAAGGAAGGCATCCAGCCGATTATCGGTTGCCAGATCGATCTCGCCTTTTCCGGCGAGACCAGCGACGCGCAGCGCGACCGCCGCCGCCATGGTCCGGAGATGCACGCCGTGGTGCTGCTCGCCGCCACCGAGGCCGGCTACAGCAACCTCGTCAGGCTGGTCAGCCAGGTCTATCTGGAGACGCCGCCGGGCGAGCCCGTGCATCTGACGTCAGCAATGCTGGAAGGCCATAGCGATGGCCTGATCTGCCTCAGCGGCGGGCCGCGCGGCCCGATCGGCCGGGCGCTGAAGGAGGATCGCCGAGATCTTGCCGAGACGCGGCTTCTGGCACTCAAGGCGCTGTTCGGCGACCGGCTCTATGTCGAGCTGGACCGTGTTTCCGGTTATGACCGCGCTATCGAGAAATCATCGGTCGACCTTGCCTATATCCATGATCTGCCGCTGGTCGCCACGAATGAGGCGTTCTTCGCCGCCCGCGACGACTATGACGCGCATGATGCTCTGATCGCCATTGCCGAGGGTTCGGTGGTTGCCGCCGACAACCGTCGCCGGCTGAGTTCGGACAATTTCCTGCGCAGCCAGGCGGATATGGCGCGGCTGTTCGCCGACCTGCCGGAAGCGATCGACAACACCGTCGAGATCGCGCTGCGCTGTTCCTATTATCCCAAGACCCGCAATCCGATCCTGCCACGCTTTACCGGCGGCGATGTCGCCGACAATGAGGTGGCGCTGAAAGCGGAGGCCGATGAGCTACGCCGGCAGGCGCATGAGGGGCTCGAGGCGCGGCTGGCTGCGCATGGGCCCACTTCCGGCTACACGGTCGAACAATACCGCGAGCGGCTCGATTTCGAACTCTCCATCATCGAGAAGATGAAGTTTCCCGGCTATTTCCTGATCGTCGCCGACTTCATCAAATGGGCCAAGGCGCAAGGCATTCCGGTCGGGCCGGGCCGTGGTTCGGGCGCCGGATCGCTGGTCGCTTATTCCACGACCATCACCGACATCGATCCGCTGCGCTTCTCGCTGCTGTTCGAGCGCTTCCTCAACCCCGACCGCGTGTCGATGCCCGACTTCGACATCGACTTCTGCCAGGACCGGCGCGAAGAGGTCATCCGCTACGTCCAGCAGAAATATGGCCGCGACCAGGTTGGGCAGATCATCACCTTCGGTACGCTGCAGGCGCGCGCGGTGCTGCGCGACGTCGGCCGCGTGCTGCAAATGCCTTACGGCCAAGTCGACAAGCTCTCCAAAATGGTGCCGCAGAACCCCGCCAATCCGGTCAAGCTGGCGGATGCCATCGCCAACGAGCCGCGCTTTGCCGAGGAGGCCGAGAAGGAGCCAATCGTGCAGACGCTGCTCGATATGGCGCAAAAGCTGGAAGGGCTCTACCGCCACGCTTCGACGCACGCCGCCGGCATCGTCATCGGCGACCGGCCCTTGTCGGAACTGGTGCCGATGTACCGCGATCCGCGCTCCGACATGCCGGTCACCCAGTTCAACATGAAATATGTCGAACAGGCCGGGCTGGTGAAGTTCGACTTCCTCGGCCTGAAGACGCTGACCGTGCTGGAGACGGCAGTGAAGCTGATCCGCCGGCGCGGCATCGAGATCGACCTGGCGACGATCCCGCTCGACGACCCTGAAACCTACGCCATGCTGTCGCGCGGCGAAGTGGTCGGTGTGTTCCAGGTGGAAAGTGCCGGTATGCGCAAGGCGCTGATCGGCATGCGGCCCGACTGTATCGAGGACATCATCGCGCTGGTGGCGCTCTACCGCCCCGGCCCGATGGAGAACATCCCGACCTACAACGCCAGAAAGCATGGCGAAGAGGAGATGGCCTCGATCCATCCCAAAATCGACCATCTGGTGAAGGAGACGCAAGGCGTCATCGTCTACCAGGAACAGGTGATGCAGATCGCGCAGGAGCTGTCGGGGTATTCGCTCGGCGAAGCCGACCTGCTGCGCCGCGCCATGGGCAAGAAGATCCGCGCCGAAATGGACAAGCAGCGCGAGCGCTTCGTCACTGGTGCGGTCGAACGCGGCGTCGGCAAGCCGCAGGCCGACTTCATCTTCGACCTTCTGGCCAAGTTCGCCGACTACGGCTTCAACAAATCGCACGCGGCCGCCTACGCCGTCGTGTCCTACCAGACCGCCTATCTCAAGGCGCATTACCCCGTCGAGTTCCTGGCGGCGTCGATGACGCTCGACATGGGCAATACCGACAAACTCGCCGATTTCCGCCAGGATGCGCTGCGTCTCGGCATCGAGGTGGTGGCGCCGTCGGTGATGACCAGCTTCCGCAATTTCGAGGTCGGCGAGAACCGCATTTACTATTCGCTGGCGGCCCTCAAGGGCGTCGGCGACGCTGCGGTCGAGCACATCGTCGCCATGCGCGGCGAAAAGCCGTTCAAGAATCTCGCCGATTTCTGTGAAAGGGTCGATCCCAAGATCGTCGGCAAGCGCGTCTTCGAAAGCCTGATCATGGCCGGCGCGCTCGACTGCTTCGGCCACGACCGCGCCCAGATGATGGCCGGCGTCGAACGGATGATGGGGCTGGCTTCTCTGGCGCAGCAGAATGCCATTTCGGGCCAGCACGACATTTTCGGCGCGTCGCTCGGCGCGCAACAGCAGGCGCTCAATTTGCCGCAGACCGATCCGTGGCTTGCCGCCGACCGGCTGCACCGCGAATTCCAGGTCGTCGGCTTCTATCTTTCGGCGCATCCGCTCGACGAGTACAAGGCGGCCCTGCAGAAGATGCGCGTGCAAAACTGGGGCGAGTTCTCGGCTGCGGTCAAACGCGGTGCCGCCGCGGGCCGGCTCGCCGGCACCGTCACCACCAAGCAGGAGCGCAAGACCCGAACCGGCAACAAGATGGGCGTCATCGCCTTTTCCGACACATCTGGCCAATATGAAGCCGTGCTGTTTTCGGAAGGGTTGGCGCAGTATCGCGATCTGCTCGAGCCCGGACGTTCGGTGGTGATCACCGTTTCGGCCGAGGATAGGCCCGAAGGGGTCAATCTGCGCATCCAGACGGTGCAGTCGCTGGAGGATGAGGCCAGCCGTATCCAGAAGGCGCTGCGCATCTTCGTGCGCGATGCGGCTCCGATCGGCATGCTGGCCGGCCAACTGGCGGTAAAGGGCGAGGGCCAGGTCAGCTTCGTGCTGATCAAGGAAGCCGGGCAAGGTGAGATCGAGATCGAATTGCCCAATCGCTACCGCATCTCGCCGCAGATCGCGTCGGCCATGCGCGCGGTGCCGGGTGTGGTCGAAGTCGAGCTCGTCTAGGCTGCGCTGATATACACGGCAATCGCATCGACGTCGGCCAGTGCATGACGGCATAAAGATGCTCTGGGCCTGACATTGCAGCCGATAGGGCCAGCGTGCGGGGCGTGGTTGACCTGACCTTCCTTTGAACCACATGCGTTGAGCAGAAACTTCAAAGGAACGCACAATCATGCCCAGCCGCGAACGCGTCGAAGCCTTCCTCAAGGAGGTGGTCGAAGGCAGCCACGTCAAAGCGATCGCCGACTTCTACCATGACGATGCCACCATGCAGGAAAATCTCGGCGTCCCGCGGCGCGGCAAGGAAACACTGATGGCGCATGAGCAGGCAGCACTCGACCGGATCGAGAAGATGCACACCCATCCTGTCCAGACATTCCTGGTCGATGGCGACAATGTCGCCATACGCTGGACCTTCGACCGTGTCGACAAGGCCGGCACCGTGCGCCGGCTGGAAGAGGTGGCCCTGCAGCGCTGGCGTGGTGACCGGATTGCGGAGGAGCGGTTCGTCTACGACACCGCCTCGGCCTGGCGCCTTGTCGGGCCGGACGGCAAGGTGGTGGAGGGGTGACGATCACCGGGTCAGATCATGATGAGATTTGGTTGAAATCTCATCATGATCTAACCCTTTGTTGGAGCATGATCTTTTCCGCAAACCGGCACCCCATTTTTTGGGATCATGCTCTAGACGACCCCGGCTGGGACCGTTACGCACTTGGTGATGAAAGCAGCCGAGAAGGACGGATTGCAGCAAAGCTCAGCGATGGCGCGGCTGCGTGACAGGCTGCGCAAGCTCTATCACGGACGCACGCCGGCGGCGTTCCGGTTTCAACTGGCGGCGGTCATCATCGACCTCGCCATCATCGCCTTCTTCGTTGCCACGCCGGTGCTCCAGGACAAGCCGTCATTCCTGTGGCTCGACTATACCGTCGCCGCATTGGTCGCCGCCGACCTGATTGCCCGGCTGTTAGCCTCCAACGACATGCTGCGGCTGATGAAACAGCCGACATCCTGGGTCGATGTCTTCATCCTTTTGACGCTGCTGATGCCGACGGCGCTGGCAAATCTGGCGTTCCTGCGCATCCTGCGGCTGTGGTCGCTGTCGCGCAGCGGTTCGCTGTGGCAGCATTTCGAAATGCGTGGCTTGAGGCCCTGGCGCGAGGCGAGCCACGCGGTCATCAACCTGTTGACGTTCCTGTTCGTCATCACCGGCTTCGTCTACACCTTCTTCTTCCGCACCGGCGCCGGCCTCGAAAACTACATTGATGCGCTGTATTTCACCGTTGCCACGGTGACGACGACCGGTTTCGGCGACATCGTGCTGCCGGGGATCGCCGGCAAGCTGACCGCGATCGCCACCATGATCATCGGCATCTCGCTGTTCGTCAGACTGGCGACGGCGATTTTTCGACCCGCCAAGGTGTTCTTTCCCTGTCCGCAGTGCGGACTGCAACGGCATGAGCCGGACGCCGTGCACTGCAAGGCCTGCGGGCATCTTCTCAACATACCGGATGAGGGGAATTGACCGACCGCTCCGAGGCCGCGACCTCGGCCGGCTTTGGCGCCTTGCGCTGCAGGTTGAGCAGGTTGCCCATCAGGATCAGCAGGGCGCCGCCGGCTGTAAAGATGTCGATCTGTTCGCTGTAGAGCAGCCAGCCGATCAGCGCCGACAGTGGCACGCGCAGGAAATCCATCGGTGAAATCACCGTAGCGTCGGCATAGGTGAGGGCACGCGCCATGCAGAAATGCGACGACATGCCGGTGAAGGCAATCAGCAGGATCCATGGCCAGAGTTCGAGCGGTGGGTTGCGCCATTCATAAAGCGCCGGGATCAGGCCGACCACTGACTGGATGATCAGCATCCAGAAGATGATGCGCACGACACTGTCCGTGCGGGTCAGCGACTTGACCAACACCACCGATACGCCAAAGCACACGGCCGCGCCGAGAACGACGAGGTGACCCGGATCCATGGAGCCGACGCCGGGGCGAACGATGACCACCACGCCGATCAGGCCAAGCACGACCGCCGCAATTTTCGGGCGGGAGAGCCTTTCGCCAAGAAAGGTCACCGCCAGGATCGCGGTCCAGATCGGCGTGGTGAATTCGATCGATATGAGCACCGCAAGCGGGATCAGCGTCAGCGCATAGAGCCATGCCGCCTGGCCCGTATAGTGGATGACATTGCGAGCGATATGGGCCAACGGGCGCTGCGTGCGCATTGCAGCGAATCCGCCGCTCATCGTCACCAGCGGCAACAGGATGAAGAAGCCGATCACCGAGCGCAGTTCCAGCACCTGGAAGACGTTGAGCTCGGCGGTGGTTGCGCGGCCGGCGACCGACATCGCCAGAAACGAGGCGATCGACAGCGCCATCCAGAACGCGGCTTTGGGGATCGATGGGGAAGGTGCCATAGGCGCTATGTCGCAAGCCGGGACTTCTATCGCAACCGTTAGGCGACGCATTCGACTGGGCCAGACCCGTTGCAAAACAGCCATGCTGGAAGTGGAACCTGACGCAACGGCAGGCGTTGGTTCCCGGTATTGGCCAATTGCTGGACGCATCGTTTCTTCAACATCAACGGGGGAGAGATTCCGATGAAATCATTCGCGCGGTTTCTGCTAGCCGGCTGCCTGGTAACTGCAAGCGCCACGGCCGATGCCGACGAGGCGAATTTTCTCAGCTCCTTGCAAGGGAATTTCTCCGGCAAGGGGACAGTCAAGGTCACCACCGACGCACCGACGGTGAATGTGTCCTGCACCTTCAATTCCGACGCGACCTCGAGTTCATTGTCGCTTGACGGCAATTGCCGTGGTCTTGTCGTGGTGACGCGCGCCATCAGCGCCAATCTGAAGGCCCGCGGGGCGAAGTATACTGGCGTCTATGTCGGGTCGCGCACCGGGCCGGCACAGCTCGCCGGCAGCCGTTCCGGGAACGCGATCAGTCTCGGCATTCGCTGGGCGGCGGAGGTCAATGGCGATCGCAAGGCGCGGTTGACGGTCGAGAAAACCAGCGGCGACGGAATGCGGTTGACCGTTACCGACGTCGATCCGAAAACCGGCAACAACGTGGTGACGAGCCGCATCGATCTCAAGCGTATCTAAGCCGTCTCACTCCTCGATCGGCTCCGGCGGGTTGGCGTTGCGGCCTTTACCGAAGGTGTAGCCGGTTTCCACCGCCTTCTTGCCGAACTTGTCGCGCAGCGTATCGATGGCGCTTTCGGCCATGGCGCGCTTGCGCGAGCCGACGTCGACGAGATCGGGCGGATCGGCCTTCTCGTCATCCGAGAGATCGCTGACACCGATGCCGAGCAGCCGGTACTTTGTCCCGTCCGCCTCCTTGCGCAACAGGTCGAGCCCGGTCTGGAAAATACGGTCGGCCAGCCTTGTCGGGTCGCCGAGCTGGCGGTTGCGGGTGCGCAGCTTGAAATCCTGCGTCTTCAGCTTCAGCACCACGGTGCGCCCGGCAATGCCTGACTTCTTCAGCCGCGCCGAGACCTTTTCCGACAATCCCCTCAGCACTGGAACCAGTTCGCCCATTTCAGCTATGTCGGTGTCGAAAGTGGTTTCGGCCGACACACTTTTCGCATCCTGGTCGGGATCGACACGGCGGTCGTCCTGGCCGCGCGAGAGATGGTAGAGCCGGGTGCCCATCACGCCATAGCGGCGCATAAGATCGGCGCGCTCCATGCGCTGCAACTGGGCGATGCTGCGGATGCCGTCGCGTTCTAGCGTTGCGGCAAAAGCCTTGCCGACGCCCCAGATCAGCGTCACCGGCTGTTCGGCCAGGAAACCCAGCGCCTCGGCTTCGCCGATCACCGAAAAGCCGCGCGGCTTGCGGAAATCGGAGGCAACCTTGGCCAGGAACTTGCAGTAGGAAAGGCCGGCCGAAACGGTGATGCCGATTTCCTTTTCGACGGTCTGCGCAAAGCGTGCCAGCACCACTGCCGGCGGCATGCCGTGCAGGCGCTCGGTGCCGGCGAGGTCGAGAAACGCCTCGTCGATGGAGAGTGGCTCGACCAGCGGCGTCAGCGCCTGCATCAGCGCGCGGACCTCGCGGCCGACGCGGACGTATTTCTCCATATTGGGCGGGATGACAACCGCTTCCGGACAGGCTTCGAGCGCCTTGAACATCGGCATTGCCGAGCGCACCCCCTTGATGCGGGCGATGTAGCAGGCGGTGGAGACGACGCCGCGCTTGCCGCCGCCGATGATCAGCGGCTTGTCCTTCAGCGCCGGATTGTCACGCTTTTCGATCGCCGCATAGAAGGCGTCGCAATCGATATGCGCCAGATGCAGCTGGTAGAGCTCGGGATGGCGGGTGAGTCGAGGGCTGCCGCAACGCTCACAGCGCCTGGTATCGCTGCGCTGAAAGGTCAGGCAGTCGCGGCAAAAACCGTGCTCGGGATTGTTGACAGGGGCCGCCATCGCTGCGAACATAAAGAGAACAAATGCAATGGTACGTCAGGACGGAAGCCGCCACAAGCGGTTAGCCGGGAGAGAACTCATGAGCACCACCATAGCGCCGCTGGCGCCTGACCTGTGGGCGGATTTCGAGGATCTTTTCGGCAAGCAGGGCGCCTGTTACGGCTGCTGGTGCACGCATTTCCGGATGGCGCCGGCGGTCCGACGGGCCAGCGACAAGCAGCGCAACAAGGATCTTATCAAGGGGCGCATCGAGGCCGGGCCGCCGCCGGGGCTTTTGGCCTTCGAGGACGGCCAGGCGGTCGGCTGGATGCAGATCGGTCCACGCGCCGACGTGCCCGAATGGAACAATCGGGGCCGGGGCTCGGCGCCGGCCGATCCAACCGACGCCGTAGATCCCGGCGTCTGGGCCATCTCCTGCTTCTTCATCCGCGCCAGCGCGCGCGGCCGGGGCGTCAGCCACCGCCTGGTCGAGGGCGGCATCGCTTTTGCCCGCCAGAACAAGGCGCGGCTGGTCGAGGCGTGTCCGATCGACGTGTCGCGCGATTCGCGTTCGATCGGGCTGTTCGTCGGCTCGTCGCGTGTGTTCGAAAAGGCCGGCTTCGAGCGGCTCCTCGAACGCAAGGCCGGCCGGCCGCTGATGCGGCTTGTGCTGTAGTCCAGTCGTGTTGTTACTGTGACGATATCTCACTATCGATGTTCGAAGCGGTTTTGAGTTCAGTGATTGAAGTGGGGGTTAACATGAAGCGTGTTTTGCTATTTGTCTTGCTGCTCGCATTCGGCACGCCAGCCTTGGGGGCAGGCCCTCGATAGTCAAGGTGCGAAGCAGCTATCGGATGATCTGTCGCGGTATATCGGCAAGAAGGCGCTCGACAGCGGCATTTTGAAGATCTCGGTCGATGGGAATGCCTACCGGATAGGCTTCGACTTCAACTCGGTCCTTAGGGCAAATCCCATTAAGGACCCGCTGACATTCAATCTCGCGCCCTTTGCGATACTGGTCAAATCGCGCAGTGACGGCAGCTGGAGCGTTTCGTCAGATTTAACGCCCAACGCCTTCGTCGATGTAGAGGACCGCACGGGGTGCGGTTATCCTCATGGCACCGAACTGATACTTTGGCAAAAAATTGTTGAACTATCCGTTATATACTCCTATTTTAACGACTGAAAACGGGAGTTTGGCATGCTTTATCGGCTTGAGATTGAGAACTTTCAATCCATTCGAGACCTGCAGATCATCGACCTGGCGGCAGCTGGAAACGCCCCCGACGATCCCCTCCGGCTGGCGCCGCTGTGGAAAGGCGCGACTGCAGTGGCGCCCAAGGTCGTGGGGATTTTCGGCCCCAACGCGTCGGGCAAGTCGAACGTGCTTCGGGCGCTGTCCTTCCTGGCCTGGTTCATCCGCGATAGCTTCCAGATTCAACCAGATACAGCGCTACCGTTCTGGCGCTTTAACGACGCCGAGAGCGTGGGCAAGCCGACGCGCCTTGCCATCGAGCTGGGAGGCGTCGAGGACATTGACCGCGTCGAGGACGCCGATGCATCACAATGTCGCTACCTCTACGAGGTGGTGATCGGCGGTGGCGCGATGAAGCACATCATCGAGCGCGAAGTTCTCTCCTTCCAGCCGAGCAGGTCTCGCCGCGCTGTGAAGCTGTTTCACCGCGACGCCGAAGGCAAGGTGACGGCTGGCAAGGACTTCAAACTTGCCGGCTTTCGCCCCGCGCTGGAGAAGATTCTCCGCCCCACCGTCAGCGTCATCTCGACATTGGCCCGGCTGGAGCATCCGTATTCCAAGGCAGTTTGGCAGGTGACGGAGGGTGTGAAAAGTAATATCCTCGTAGAGCGGAGCGACCCGTCGGATGACCTCGTCGCCCGCAACTACCTTGCAAATCCATGGCACGTCGAACGCTTCAACTTCGAAGTTCAGCGTGCCGATATCGGCGTGCGCAACATCGAAGTTCGCCAGGGCGAGACTGGCCCGGCGATGTTCTTCCATCACGAGGGGCTCGTAGGACCGCTACCGCCCGCTTTCGAGAGCAATGGCACGCGGCAGTTCGTGAAGGTCTTTCCGCTGGTTCTCGAAGCCCTGGCGAGGGGTGGCCTCGCCGTCATCGACGAGCTTGACGCGGCGCTGCATCCGGTCCTGCTTGCGGAGATCGTCAGCTGGTTTCACGATCCCACGCGCAATCCGCGCAATGCACAGCTGTGGATGAGCTGCCAGAACACCACGCTGCTCGACGAGCTGTCGAAGGAGGAAGTGCTGTTCTGCGAAAAGGACAGGCACGGGCGCACCAGCGTATTCCGGCTGCGAGACGTCAAGGGAACGCGCCGCACCGACGCCTTCTCCCGCAAATATTTGGGCGGCGTTTACGGCGCCCTGCCGCAGATCGGTTGAGGGGCAGCGATGCCGCGCCGGCCCCCAAGGAAGCGCGTCTTCGTAGGTGCGGAGGGTGACAGCGAGCGAGCCTACATCCGCATGGTCAGCGCTATCCTCGAAGAGCGCCGTCAAGACTTTCACCTCGACATCGTGCTCCTGAACGGCGGTGACCCAAAGAGCATGATGCAGTTGGCTGAAAAAGAGATCAGGCGACGGGACCTTGGCGGGAAGGACGCCTATGTGGCGCGCTTCGCCTTCCTCGACCGGGACCGTCTGATTCAGAATGCGGTCCGTGGGCAGCAGGCAATTGCCTTGGCGAACCGACTCGGTATCAGCGTGATCTGGCAGGTGCCTTGTCACGAGGCAATGCTGCTGAACCACCTGCCCGGATGTCATTTGCTGCAGCCCCAAACGACGGCAATCGCCACGCAGCGTGTTCATAAGGAGTGGCCAGAGTACGTGAAGCCGATGACCGCGATGGGATTAAGAACAAGGCTAGACCGTGATGCTGTTCTCCGTGTCGCAGCAGTTCACCCCCAACTGAATGGCTTTCTTCATGCCATTGGCTTTATGTAGCGGGCCCTCCCCGTCGATGGCTCTAATTCCACTCACCCTAAAGTCCATGGAAGCCGAGCCGGTCAATGAGCTGCCCAGCTGCAGGGGGAGATGCGGATTTCACGGGACTTTTCGTCACGAAACACCCCAGATTGCCCGGAATATCCCAATCTTGTTCCACCCATCGTGTTCGTCACGTGCGGTAAACTACTGAAATAATGATATTCGTTTGTCGGCAGGGCACGCCTATCTTAGTGGAGGCTCTACGACTGCTGGTGCACCTATATTTCAGACAGGCGCCGGCGGCGCGGCGCGCGAGCGACAAGCAGCGCAACAAGGATCATATCAAGGCGCGTATCGAGGCCGGGCCGCCGCCGGGGCTTTTGGCCTTCGAGGACGGCCAGGCGGTCGGCTGGATGCAGATCGGTCCACGCGCCGACGTGCCCGAATGGAACAATCGGGGCCGGGGCTCGGCGCCGGTCGATCCAACCGACGCCGTAGATCCCGGCGTCTGGGCCATCTCCTGCTTCTTCATCCGCGCCAGGGCGCGCGGCCGGGGCGTCAGCCACCGCCTGGTCGAGGGCGGCATCGCTTTTGCCCGCCAGAACAAGGCGCGGCTGGTCGAGGCGTGTCCGATCGACGTGTCGCGCGATTCGCGTTCGATCGGGCTGTTCGTCGGCTCGTCGCGTGTGTTTGAAAAGGCCGGCTTCGAGCGGCTTGTCGAACGCAAGGCCGGACGGCCGCTGATGCGGCTGGTGTTGTAGGCGGCAGCAATCCATAGGTCTTGTCTTGCGGCTGTGATGGTATTTTCCTACCAGTGGTAGAAGCGGTTTTGACGACTGCAATAAAGTGGAGGATCGATATGAAGCGCGTTTTGCCATTCGCTTTGCTTCTAGCCTGCAGTGCGCCGGCGCTTGGGCAGACGGTCGACAGCGAGGGCGCCAAGCAGCTTACCGACAATCTGGCGCGCTATTTCAGCAAGAAGCCGTTCGAGATCGGATTTCTGAAGGTCTCGGTCGAAGGCGACGCCTACAAGCTCGCATTCGATTTCAAGCCCGTCGTGGAACTCTTGGCAAAACAGGATGGCCTGAAGCTCGATCTCACCCCTTATACGCTGTTGACCAAACCACGCAGCGATGGCGCGTGGGATGTCTCAGGCAATCTGGCGCCGGAAGGGTCGATGGAGTTCAACGGCCCTCAGGGGCCGCAAAGCATGAAGATGTCTATCAAGGGCGGGAAGTTCGTTGGTGTCTACGATCCCGAGTTGGCGGCTTTCAGCAGCGCCACGTCGTCACTTGAAGGCATGAATATGACGTCGCAGGACGCCAGGCAGCGCACGGAGATGAGTTCTGGTGCTGGAACCGCCACAATGAGCGCTACCAAGGGCGCAAATCGCGGTGTCGATTTTAGCATGGTTCAGACGATTGCCGATTTTGCAGAGGTCATCACGATCGACAACCCCAACAGCGGGCAGAAAATCCCGCTGACGGTCAAGTCGCCCGAATTTTCGGTCGACGCGAAAGGCAAGGGGCTGCGCACGAAGCCTATTCTGGACCTGTTGGCTTTCGCCGTGGCCAATGAGGACGAGGCGAAACTGAAAGCCAATCAGGCGGAGCTCAAGTCGCATCTTCTGACCGCGCTGCCGATATGGGAGCGGATTGATGGGGCTTACAGTCTCAAGGATTTCAGCGTCGGCAGCCCGATCGGCAGTTTCGGCGCAGCAACACTCGGCATCGCCTTCGGCATGGACGGTGTCTCGCGCAACGGAACGATCAGCTACGGGATCAAAGCGTCTGGGCTCTCGATACCGCAAAATCTTGTTCCAGCCTGGAGCGTCGCGCTGTTGCCCACCGACGTCGACCTCAATTTCGGTGGGGCCAACATCGATCTCGACACAATGGCCAAGAAGGCTATCGAGGCCTTCGATCTCAACAACAACCCGCCGCTTTCGGCGGATTTCGGCGACGGCCTGAAGAAAGATTTTCTGGCGAACGGCCCCAAGATCCTCATCGGCCACAGCACGGTCAAGGGCGGCGGTGCCGAAATCGGGCTGGAGGGCGATATGACGTTTCCCGATGGCGAGAAGCCCGATGCCAACGTGACAATCGACGTGACCGGCTACGACAAGATCGTGGCAAGCCTGCAGGAGGCGGCGAAGACCGACCCGCAGGCCTCACAGGCTTTTACCGGCGCCTTGGCCATCAAGGGATTTGCCAAGACGCTGCCGGATGGTCGTATCGAATGGGTGATCAACGCCAGGCACGATGGGTCGGTGACGGTCAACGGCGCCATGCTGAAGGGGCCGGATCCGGTCGTGGAAGACAACACCGATCAGGATGCGATCCCTGGCGAGGGCAACAATGGCGGAGCAGGGGCGAAGCTGCAGCCTTGATCGCCAAGCTTGGAGGCGCTTGGGCTTAAAGCCCGAGCGCGCTCGCGATCTTCGGCGCGGCCTCGTGCCAGTCCTCGACGGAGATGATGTCGTCCGGCACCGGCGGCAGGAAGGCGCGCAGCGAATTGTCGGCCATCAGGTGGAAGAGATGGGCGTCGGCAACCGAGTTGCGTGCCGAGATGAGGTTGGCGGGCTGGTCGTCGACAAAGGCTACCGGCCGGCCGTTCTTGCCGCGCAGTTTCGCCACCGCCGGTCCCTTGGCCATTTCGGTGGTCAACAGCGGATAGGGCAGACCGAGCGCATCGAGATGGGCGCGGCGGGCGGCGCGATGCCGGTGCGGCATGGCGGTCAAAAGGACGATCTCGGCGCGGTCGCCAAGGCTGGCAAGCGCTTGTTCGGCACCATCGGTGACGCTCTGCCAGTCGGCCTGCGTATCGAAGAAATCTCCGAGAAGTGCCGTCACCTCCGGCTGTTCGATCAGCCGGCCGCTCGCCGTTTCGGCAATGTTGCCGGTGAGGCGGAAGGAGGCCAGGGTCAGGCCGAAGCCGCGCGATTTCAGGAAATGCGGAAACGGCCGGATGAATTCGAGCACGACATCGTCGACATCGAGGATCAGCAGAGGCCGGTCGTCGGCTGCAAGTTCGGCGATCTGGCGTGCCGTCTCGGGATCGTCGCTCATATCGAATGCTCATGGTCGTCGCCGCCAAGAGGCAGCGCGCGCAACGCCTTGCCGACTGAGGCCGGCGGAGTGTCGGTTTCCTCGGCAAAGCGCAGCAAGGTCGGCTCGTGGGCGAGGATGAACTGCAGCACGCCGGCAAGGAATCCCGGTTCGGCCGCGGCGCGGCGGATGGCGGACGCCTCGATGCCGGTGATGGCCAGGAAGCGCGGCAGGAGTTCGGGGTCGGCGGCGACGAAGCCCAGTGCCTTCACGGCAATGGTTTCCGCTTCCTCGCGCATTGACGCTGCGTTTGCCATCACTACTTTCTCGTTGCGGAAATGAGTCTCTTTTCCGCAGTAATCGCAAGCGTCGCCTGCGGCAAGCCACAGCCCCGATCCAATGTGGTTTTCGAGGTGGAATCCGAATGGCTTTTGCCGCTTCGGGTTTGCATTTCGTCAATCATATTGCCTTAAGAGTGAGCGAGGGTTTGGTGTGCTTCGACAAAGGCGCATAGCGGCAGGGCTTCGGGCAGAAGCCTGGCCGGGACGGGAAATCGATGCCTAAGAAGGTCATGATCGTCGAGGACAACGAGCTCAATATGAAGCTCTTTCGCGACCTCATCGAAGCCAGCGGTTATGAAACGGTGCGCACGCGCAACGGGCTCGAGGCGCTCGATCTGGCGCGCCAGCACAGGCCCGACCTGATCCTGATGGACATCCAGCTGCCCGAAGTGTCGGGGCTGGAAGTGACGAAATGGCTGAAGGAGGACGACGACCTCCATTCCATTCCGGTCATCGCCGTCACCGCCTTCGCCATGAAGGGCGACGAGGAACGCATTCGCCAGGGCGGTTGCGAGGCCTACATCTCCAAGCCGATCTCGGTGCCGCGTTTCATCGAGACCATCAAATCCTATCTCGGTGATGCCTGATGCCTGATGCCTTCAGCCGGAGCCTTGTGACATGACCGCGCGGATCCTCGTCGTCGACGACATCCCTGCCAATGTCAAACTTCTCGAGGTTCGGCTGCTGGCCGAATATTTCGAGGTGTTGACGGCCTCCAACGGGCCGGACGCGATCGAGGCCTGCGAAAACGGCAAGGTCGATGTCGTGCTGCTCGACGTGATGATGCCCGGCATGGATGGGTTCGAGGTCTGCAAGCGGCTGAAAAGCGATCCGGCGACCGCGCATATACCGGTGGTCATGGTGACCGCGCTGGGCCATGTTGCCGACCGGGTGCGCGGCCTCGAGGCAGGCGCCGACGACTTTCTCACCAAGCCGGTCAACGATCTGCAACTGATGACGCGGGTGAAGAGCCTGGTCAGGCTGAAGTCGCTGACCGACGAGCTGCGGCTGCGCGCATCGACCACCCGCAACATCGGCATCGAGGCGCTGTTGAGCCGCAGCTTCGCGTCGGAGGACGCCACGCCGAAGGTGCTTTTGATCGACGAGCGCAAATCGTCGTTCGAGCGCATCCAGAACATGCTGCGCGGCAGCGCCGAGCTCGACATTGCCACCGATCCGCATGCCGGCTTCTTCCAGGCCGCCGAGGCGCCCTATGAGTGCGTGCTGATCTCGACCGGTTTTACCGATTTCGATCCGCTGCGGTTGTGTTCGCAATTGCGTTCGCTCGACCGCACCCGCTTCCTGCCGATCATCCTGATTGCCGACGAAGGCGAGGAGGGCCGCATCATCAGAGGCCTCGAACTCGGCATCAACGACTATCTGATGCGGCCGATCGACCAGCAGGAGCTGACGGCGCGGCTGCGCACGCAGGTGCGCCGCAAGCGCTACAATGACCAGCTGCGCGCCAGCGTCACCCAGACCATAGAGATGGCGGTGACCGACGCATTGACCGGGCTGCACAACCGCCGCTACCTCGACAGCCATTTGCAGACGCTGTTCGACCGCGCCGTGGCGCGGCGGCGGCCTCTGTCTGTGATGATCACCGATCTGGACCGCTTCAAGACCGTCAATGACTCGCATGGCCATGATGGCGGCGACGATGTGCTGCGCGAGTTCGCAAGGCGGCTGCGCAAGAACGTCAGGGGCATCGACCTTGCCTGCCGCTTCGGCGGCGAGGAATTCGTCGTTGTGATGCCGGACACGGACGGCGCGGTGGCGGAGAAGGTTGCCGAGCGCATTCGCGCCGAAATCGCCCAGCTGCCCTTTGCCATCGGCCCTGAAGGCAAGGCGATCGAAGTCACGGTCAGCGTCGGCGTGTCATCGGTTCTGAAGGGCGCGGACACGGTCGCGGCGTTGATGAAACGTGCCGACGTGGCGCTCTACGAAGCCAAAAGTGGCGGCCGCAACCGGGTCGTCGCCAAGGCAGCGTAGGCTAGACCACCGATTATCCAGTCAATCGGATAGGGTTAGGAATTTACCTTAATCCAAGCGATTCGGCAGGCTTGGTTAAGAAACTATTGATTTTCAAACATTGTTGCGCAAATGTGCGGTGCAAGAACAAGGGCGATGCGGGCACGAGGGTAGACAGCCGCATCGCTTCGCCGAATACCCCATGATGCTCAGGTCCGCCGCATCTCCTGGGTCCGTGGGGTCGGCCGGCCGGCGCTGGCACATAGTGGCCTCCTCGTACCGCTGCCATACGCCGACCGGCCCCCTTTTTTGCCAAAAAATGAGATGAGCACTTCGCGCCAAACAGCGGAGGGTTCTGGCTTTTCGGGGCCTTGAATCAAAAACGCCGCCCGAAGGGGCGGCGCTTTTGACAGAGCGTATGAAAACCAGATTACTTGATCTTGGTTTCCTTGAACTCGACATGCTTCTTGGCGACCGGGTCGTATTTGCGGAACGACAGCTTGTCGGTCTTGGTACGGCTGTTCTTGCTGGTCACGTAGAAGAAACCGGTGTCGGCGGTCGACAGAAGCTTGATCTTGATGTTTGCGGCTTTGGCCATTGTATCAGTCCGTTATGTTCGTGGGGTTTTGGCCGCTGGAGCGGGGGAAAACACCCGGACGCGGGAAACTTGGCGCGACACATAAAGAACGTGCCCGGAAAGTCAAGCCCGACGCCTTGCCTCTGTCGTAAGCACATGAGTTGTCCGGATTAGGTAGCACGTGAGTTGTCCGGTTTTATCATCGGCGCGATGGAGGCTGAGGACGAGACGGACAGCATGGCTATGGGCCGGCGAATGCCGGGACGCAGCGAAGCGGCGGGTTGGGCAGGGTGGATTGTCACCCCCGCCCAATTCTTCGCAGGCTCAGGGCGTTCGAATCTCGAAAAACCAAGCAATTGGCTTTTCGTCCGCTACGGACCGCTTCTCACCTCACAACGGGAGAAGGTAAGGCCGGTGCTTCCCCTCAGCGGGGCCGGATTTCTAGGCTTCTTCCTTAACTGGAAGCGCTTTCTTCCAGTCCCCGGTGGTGTTCCACCAGCAATTCGGATTGGCGCGGTCGTCCAGGCCCTTGGAGCGGCTGGCGAGGATTGGCTGGATGCGGATCACCGGCTCCTGGTAGGAATGCGCCTGGAAAATCGCCTCGACGACGCGGGCGGCGAGCGCCTGGTCGTCGGGCAACTCGAACGAGACCTCGACGGTGCCGGGGCGGCGGCGCAGTTCGGTTTCGATGCCGGCGGCTGCACCTTCCAGCGGTCGGTAGCGTTCGATGCCGTGCGCGGTTTGATAGGCGTTGCGGTCGTATTTGCCCATTGCCAGCGGCGCGATCGCGACCACGGCGTCCATGATGCGGTCGACATCGGCTGCCGGGGCCTGGAAGCTGACAAGCAGCAGAAGCGTCATGCGCAGAGATGTGGTTTCAAAGCCGCTGTCGATCATCGCCGTATCCTCAAACTCGGGTTTTTTGGGACACCCTTTTAGCTGAGGTCTCCTGACACGGTTCTGTCAGCAGCGGCGACATCCCGTCAGGATTGCGCAGGCTGGCGGGCGAACAGGCTACCAGATCTTGCGGACCAGCCTGGCGCTGACCAAGGCGATATAGGCGGCAAAGAACAGGCCGAGCGACCAGCCGAAGCCGGAGGGCCCGAAGGCATCCATGCCGATGCCGATCGCCTGCGGGCCAAGCACCATGCCGACGCCGTAGCAGAGCACGAAGGCGGCATTGGCCGAGGCCAGTTCATGGCCGGAGAGCTGCGAGCCCAGATGGGCAAGGCCGATCGTGTACATGGCGGCCACCACGCCGCCCCAGACGAACAGAAGCGCCGCCATCAGGTGCCAATTGCCGGCGAAGAACGGCATGAAGATGGTGCCGGCAAGTCCGACCGTGGCACAGGCCAAAAGCAGATAGCGGCGGTCTGAGACGCGGTCGCTGATCATGCCGATAGGGATCTGCAACAGCACGTTGCCGAGGCCGATCATGGTGAGCAGGAGGGCTGCATCCGCCTCGGAATAGCCGATGCGGTTGCCATAGACGGGGAACAGCGCAAAGCCGCCGGTCTCGACAGCGCCGAACACCAGCACGGCGGCGGTCGCTGTCGGCACCAGCCAGATGTAGCGCAGGAAGTTGCTGGTTTCGCCGTCAACCACGATTGTGGGACTTTCATTCCGTGCGGCCAGCACCGGGATTGCGGCCAGCGCGACCAGGACGATGATGACGCCAAACGGCAAGAAGCCGGTGCTGCCGATATGGGCGAAGATCCATGGCCCGGCGGCGAAGCCGAGCGACAGCACGGTGGCGTAGATGCCGAGCACCAGGCCGCGCCGACGCGGCGGCGCCGAGGTGCTGATCCAGAATTCCGACAGGATGAACAGCACCGTCAGCGCGATGTGCAGCACGATGCGTAGTGGGAACCACATCCAGAAGTCCGGCGCGAAGTGGAAGCCGACAAAGGCGAGCGCGCCGGCGGCGATCATGGCGATCATCGTCCAGGCGACGCCGAAGCGCATCGCCAGCGGCGTGGCCAGCGGGGCGCCGGCGATCGAGGCGAGGCCGGCGACCGCGGTGTTGAGGCCGATCATCGATGCCGAGTGGCCGCGGCTCTCGAGAATAACGCTGAGCAGCGGCATGCCGAGGCCTATGGCGATGCCGACGACGCTGATCGATGAGATCGCGGCGATCATCGGTAGCCAATGTACGCGCTCGTCGCCCTCTTGCTGGGTATCGACCGTCATGTGATGCCTGAATACTCTGTCTGTTTGATATTGCGCAATTCCGGACGGAAAACCGCGTCACACTTTTCCTGGAATTGCTCTAAAGAATTTCGCGAACGAAGCGGTTGCGGACAAGCCGGTAGAACGGCACGGACCCACCGGGTCGCAGGTGCGGATCGCCGGCAAGCCGCGTTTCCAGCTCCTGCAAGATCGTTCGGGTGATGTCGGGGATATCGGCCTCTCTGGCCTTGGCGAGCGGCAGCCAGACCAGTTCTTCCAGCTCATTGGTCGGGCCGCCACTCGGCAGTTCCACGGCGACATCGCTGCGCCAGGCGCTGAAGAAGCGGGTGTCGAAACGACGCACGCGATTGGGCGGGGTGATGGCGCGGGCAATGAAGCGCAGCGGCGCCAGCGAAGGCTGGACGCCGTGCTCGACAAAGCCCTGCCAGTCGCGTTTGTCGGTTGCGAACGAGCCTTTGCGGCCGATGAGCAGGCCGGCTTCCTCATAGGTCTCGCGGATGGCCGAGAGCGCGATGGCACGGGCCCGCGACGGGCTGATGCGGCCGACGCCGGCGGTCAGCCTGGCTTCTTCCTCCGGGAGCAATGGGGTGGCAACGGCAATGCGGCTGTCGGCCGAATCGGTGCGGCCGCCGGGAAAGACGAACTTGCCGGGCATGAAGGCGTGGCCTGCATGGCGCCGGCCCATCAGCACCAGAATCTCGTCGCCCTCGCGGTCGAGCAGGATCAGGGTGGCGGCATCGCGCGGGCGTATGGGCAGGCCGCTGTGGGCGGCCGCGCCACGGTCCATCCTGCTGACTTCCGCCTTGGTCATACCTTCCATGCGCAGGACCTAGCGGAAACTTCTGGCAAACGAAAGTGGCCTTTCACGGTCGGCATGTTGCGCCAGGCGACATTGCCCTGACGCAAACTAGGTTCCGGGATGCGGCTCGGTGCCGTCTTTTTCGCCGCCGAAGCCGTGCATATAGAGCGCCCATTGCAGTCCGATGACGGCGCCCTTGACCGGTTGCAGCAGAGCGACCGACAGCACGATGGTCAACGGCACCCAAATTGCGATGTGCTGCCACATGGAGAGCGTCGAGGTCGCCTCGACGCCCATGAAGGCGCCGAGAACGATGTGGCCGACGATGACGATGACGAGATAAGCGGGCAGGTCGTCGGCACGGTGGTGGTGGAACTCCTCACCGCACACGGCGCATTTGTCGACGCTCTTGGTGAAGCCGGCGAACAACCTGCCTTCGCCGCAATGCGGGCAGCGGCCAAGGGCGCCGCGCTTCATCGCCGTCCACAGCGGGCGGGCGACTCGGCCCGAATGATGTTCGCCGCCGAAAACCTGCTTCTGGATTCCCATTTCGCTTGCCATTATCGTCTCCTGCCGCGCGACCCCGGGCGCGATTGCGACGCGCGGGCGCGGCCTTTTGCCTTGTGAAACGACCGTTTGGAGCCGGGCAGGGGCTTCGGGTCGGTCAGCATCTCGAAACGCATCGCGCCGGCCATAGGCGCCACCTCGATCAGGCGAACCTCGACGCGGTCGGCAAGCTGATAGCCCTTGCCGGTGCGTTCTCCGAACAGCGATCGCGCGGTTTCGTCATATATATAGTAATCGCCATCCAGACTTGACACCGGGATGAAGCCATCTGCGCCAAACTGCGGCAATTGGACAAATAGTCCCGATTTGGTGACGCCCGAAATGCGGGCGTCGAAGCGGTCGTCGATGCGCTCGGCGAGGTAGGCAGCGATCAGCCGGTCGACGGTGTCGCGCTCGGCCGCCATGGCGCGGCGCTCGGTGCCGGAGATCAGCACCGCGACGTCTTCCAGCCGCGTCTCTTCGTCCTGCGTCAGCCCGCCAGGGCCGAGCCCAAGTGCGGCAATCAGCCCGCGATGCACGATCAGATCGGCATAGCGGCGGATCGGCGAGGTGAAATGCGCGTAGCGCTTCAGGTTGAGGCCGAAATGGCCGATGTTCTTGGGCGAATATTCGGCCTGACTCTGCGAGCGCAGCACCACTTCGTTGACCAGCCCCTCATTGTCGGCGCCACGCACGCGCTCGAGAATGCCGTTGAACTGGGCGGGCCGCATCTGCGCGCCACGCGCCAGCGACAGGCCGAGCGTCTGCAGGAACTCGCGCAGCGATTCCTGCTTGGCCAGCGACGGCGCATCGTGGACGCGGTAGACCAGCGCCTGCTTCTTCGCTTCCAGCGTTTCGGCGGCGGCGACATTGGCCTGGATCATGAATTCTTCGATCAGCTTGTGGGCGTCGAGCCGCTCCGGGACGACGACGCGGTCGACGGTGCCGTCCGGCTTGAGCAGGATCTTGCGCTCGGGCAGATCAAGCTCGAGCGGCTGGCGGCCATCGCGGCCGCGCTTGAGGATGGCGTAGGCGTCCCACAGCGGCTTCAGCACCGTATCGAGGATCGGGCCGGTCTTGTCGTCAGGAAGGCCGTCTATCGCGGCCTGGGCCTGCGGATAGGCGAGCTTTGCCGCCGATTTCATCATGACGCGGTGGAAGGTGTGACGCAGCTTGCGGCCATCGGCGGCAAAAATCATGCGCACGGCAAGCGCGGGACGGTCCTGGCCTTCGCGCAGCGAGCACAGGTCGTTGGAGATGCGCTCTGGCAGCATCGGCACGACGCGGTCGGGAAAATAGACAGAATTGCCGCGTTTCAGCGCCTCGCGATCGAGTGCGGTGCCATAGCGGACATAGGCTGCAACATCGGCGATCGCCACCGTGGCGATCACGCCGCCGGGGTTCTTCTCGTCGAGGTCGGGCGTGGCGAAGACGGCGTCGTCATGGTCCTTGGCGTCGGCCGGGTCGATGGTCACCAGCGGCAGGTCGCGCCAGTCCTCGCGGTGAGCAAGCGTCGCCGGTTTTACCGCCTCGGATTCGGCGATGACGTCGGCCGGGAAGATATGCGGAATGTCGTGCGCGTGGATGGCGATCATCGAGACCGCCTTTTCGCTGGTCAGCGAGCCCAGCACCGCCAGCACTTTTGCGCGCGGCAAACCATACCGGGAGGCCCGCGCGGGCTCGACCTCGACAAGGTCGCCGTTCCTGGCGCCGTTCTGGAATTCCTTGTCGACGATCAGTTCGGGCTGGCGACGTTCGACCGGCTCGATGCGGAAGGTGCCGTCCCTCAGGATCCGGAAGACGCCCAGCACGGCATCTGTCCGCTTCTCGAAAATCTTCATTACGCGGCCCGTATAGGCAGGCCCGGTCGCCTCGTCGGTCGGGAAGGTCTTGGCCAGCACACGGTCGCCAATGCCAGGCTGCGGGCCATTGCCGCCGCGGGAGACGCGGATCGAGATCACCGGCGGTTCGCCGGTGCCGACGGCCTCCGCCGGATGCGCCAGCAGAATACCGTCGCCGTCGCGGCCGAAAATGTCGAGCACGGCGACATGGGGCAGGGCGCCGACACGGGCCAGCCGCTTGCGCTCCTTGGTCAGGATGCCTTCGTCCTGCAGGTCGCGCAGAATGTCCTTCAGCCAGATGCGGTCGTCGCCGCGCAAGGCAAACGCCTTTGCGATGTCGCGTTTTCCCGCGCGGTCGGGGTTCTCGGCGATGTAGCGCAGGATTTCGTCACGCGAGGGCCTGTAGTCGTCCTTGACTTTGGCCCTCGTGTCGGCGGTGCGCGGATCGCCGTGGCTTCTACCGGTGATCCTGCGCGCCACGCTGCTATCCCTTTTTCTTCGCCGCCGGCTTCTTGGTCGCCGACTTCTTGGCTGTGGTTTTCTTGCCAGTGGTTGTTTTGGCAGTGGTTTTCTTGGCTGTGGGGGCCCTGGCGGCTGCCGCCTTGCGGAACGGCTTCTTGCCGCCGCCTTTGGCTTCCTTCTCGGCAATCAGCGCCACCGCGTCCTCGACGGTCACCGACTGCGGATCCTTGCCCTTGGGCAGTGTCGCGTTGACCTTGCCGTAGTTGACATAGGGCCCGTATTTGCCATCGCGCACGACGATCTTGCCGCCGCCATCGGGATGGTCGCCGAGTTCCTTCAGCGCCGCCGCAGTGCCGCCATTGCGGCCGCCCTTGCCCTTCAGCTGCTTCTCGGCGATCACGGTGACAGCGCGGTTGAGGCCGATCGAGAACACATCCTCTATGCTGTCGACATTGGCATAGGTGCCATCATGCAAAACGAATGGACCATAGCGGCCAAGCCCGGCGGAGATCATCTTGCCGGATTCAGGATGCTTGCCGATATCGCGCGGCAGCGACAGCAGCGCCAAGGCCTTTTCATGGTCGATCGAGTCGGGCGTCCAGCCCTTGGGCAGGCTGGACCGCTTGGCTTCCTTGCCGTCGCCGCGCTGGATATAAGGACCGAAGCGGCCTGAGCGCAGCGTGATTTCCTCTGCCGTGTAGGGATCGTTGCCGAGCACCTTGGTGCCGTCCTCGCCGCCGCCATTCTCGCCATTCGGGTTGGCGGCATCGCCGAGCTGGCGGGTAAAGGAACATTCCGGATAATTGGAGCAGCCGACGAAGGCGCCGAACTTGCCGAGTTTCAGCGACAGATTGCCGGAGCCGCATTTTGGGCAGATGCGGGGATTCGAGCCATCCTCCCGCGCGGGGAACACCAGCGGCGCCAGTTCCTCGTTCAGCGCATCGAGCACGTCGGTGACGCGCAGTTCCTTGATGTCGGCGACGGCGCCGGAAAAATCTTTCCAGAAGTCGCGCAGCACGTCCTTCCAGGCGAGCTTGCCGTCGGAAATCTCGTCAAGTTTTTCCTCCAGTGAGGCCGTGAAGTCATATTCGACATAGCGCTCGAAGAAGCTTTCGAGGAAAGCCGACAGCAGCCGGCCCTTGGCCTGCGGCACCAGCCGGCGCTTGTCGATGGTGACGTAGTCACGGTCTTCCAACGTCTTCAGGATCGCGGTGTAGGTCGACGGACGGCCGATGCCGAGCTCTTCCAGCTTCTTGATCAGCGACGCCTCGGAGTAGCGCGGCGGCGGCTCGGTGGTGTGCTGGGTGGCATTGATCGCCTGACGGGCCAGCTGCTCGCCGGCACGGATCTCGGGCAGACGACGGTTTTCCTCGTCTTCGGCGTCGTCGTCCTTCTGGTCGGTGTAGGCGGCGATGAAGCCGTCGAAGCGAACGACGGAACCGACGGCGCGAAGCTCCGCGGTGCGAGCGCCATTGACCGCCTCGATTTCGACCGTGGTACGCTCGATCTCGGCCGACTGCATCTGGCTGGCGATGGCGCGCTTCCAGATCAATTCGTAAAGCCGCAGCTGGTCGGAATCGAGATACTGCCTGACCGAAGCCGGCGTGCGCATGAAATCGGTCGGGCGGACCGCCTCGTGCGCTTCCTGGGCATTCTTGGCCTTGGCTGTGTACTGGCGCGGCTTTTCCGGGAGGTATCTTGGGCCGAATTCCTTGGCGATGGTGTCGCGGGCGGCGTCGATCGCCTCCGGCGCCATCTGCACGCCGTCGGTTCGCATATAGGTGATCAGGCCGGTGGTCTCGCCGCCGATCTCCATGCCTTCATAGAGGCGCTGCGCCACTTGCATGGTGCGCGTCGCCGAAAAGCCGAGGCCCGACGATGCCGCCTGCTGCAGCGTCGAAGTGGTGAAGGGCGGGCCAGGATTGCGCCGCGTCGGCTTGGCTTCCACCGACAGAGCCTTGAAGGTCGCGCCTTCGAGCATGCCCTTGATATCGTCGGCCTGCGCCTTGCTGGCGATGTCGAGCTTCTGCAGCTTCTTGCGCTCGAACGCGGTCAGCCGCGCCTCGAAGCTGTCGTTACGTGGCGTGCCGAGGAGGGCAGCGATCTGCCAGTATTCCTCGCGGACGAAACGTTCGATTTCGGATTCGCGGTCGCAGACCAGGCGCAGCGCCACCGACTGGACGCGGCCGGCGGAACGGGCGCCCGGCAATTTGCGCCACAGCACCGGCGACAGCGTGAAGCCGACGAGATAATCGAGTGCGCGGCGAGCCAGATAGGCATCGACCAATGGCGCATCGATCTGGCGCGGATTGGCCATCGCTTCCAGCACCGACGACTTGGTGATGGCATTGAAGACGACGCGGCTGACCGGCTTGTCCTTCAACACGCGCTTCTGCTTGAGCACCTCCAGCACGTGCCAGGAAATGGCTTCGCCCTCGCGATCCGGATCGGTGGCGAGGATCAGGCCATCGGCATCCTTGACCGCGTTGGCTATGTCGGTGAGACGCTTTCCGGACGCGGTGTCGACCGCCCAGGACATGGCGAAATCCTCGTCGGGACGCACCGAACCATCCTTGGCCGGCAGATCGCGGACATGGCCGAACGAGGCCAGAACCTTGAAGTTCTTGCCGAGATACTTGTTGATTGTCTTTGCCTTGGCCGGCGATTCGACGACGACGACGTCCATGAGGTCTCATATCAGCTGTGGGGCGGCAGAAGAATTCCGCTGCGTGACGCATTCAATTGGTCGCTCACATGGCCGCGCTTTTGCGATCGGTCAAGGGCAAGCGGCCAAAATGCGGAGGCGTGTGCCGCAATACACTCTTAGAGTGTATGGAGAAGATCACAAAATTTTTGTCTGGGACGGTTCGTGTTTCGAGCCACCGGGAAAGGCGCCGCGACCAGTTCGTGCTGCGCGTAAATGCCGAACTGGTCGCCGGGTCGCTTGGAGCCGGCGGCCAGCCGAGTCCCGCCGATGGGGTGCGGGATAGAGGTTCGGACGATCAGTCGGCCTTGACGATGTGCCAGACTTCGCCGACGCCGTCGCCCGTGATGTCACCGGCCTTCTTGTCCTTGATGAAGGTGTAGACCGGCTTGCCGTCATAGGCCCACATCTTGGTGCCGTCGGTGCGGTCGACGATGGTCCATTCGTCGTCCGCCTTAGCGCCGTCCTCGGCCTTCAGCGGCGGCCAGTTGGTGGCGCATTTGTCGTAGCAGTTGGTCTTGCCCTTCTCGTCCTTGTCATAGGTATAGAGCGTCATGCCATTGGCATCGGTGTAGATCTTGGTGCCACCGACTTCGGCTTCCTTCCACGCTTCGGCGGCGAAGGATGCGGCGGTGCTGAGCAGAAGGGCGGCCAGGCCGACGGTGATCGTTTTCATGGAAATCTCCCTGGTGATCCGACGAAGCGCGCAGAAATCGCGGCTTCGCTCTGTGAACGCTCGGCGAGGGACATTTCTTCCCCGGCTTGGTCAACTTGGGATTGGCCGCCAACAATTCGTCCGCCGGACCGTATCTGTAGCCAAATGCCACACGATGGTGATTGGCGAACACGGGTTTGCACCGCTATATCGGCGCCAGGGAATCTGGAGTTCTGGAATGCCATTGGACGTCGGCTATGTCAGCGCGGTCGGAGCGGGGGCGATCTCGTTCCTGTCGCCTTGCGTGCTGCCGCTGGTGCCTCCCTATCTCTGCTACATGGCCGGCGTGTCGGTCGACGATTTTCGCGGTGACGATGCCGGCGTCACGGCCAAGGCCGGCGCCCGCGGCGCGCTCATCTATTCCTCGCTCGCCTTCGTACTCGGTTTCTCCACCGTGTTCGTGGCGCTTGGCGCCGGCGCCTCGACCATCGGCCACTGGCTGCGCGTCTGGCAGGAGCCGCTGGCGATGGCTGCCGGGGTGCTGATCATCCTGATGGGGCTGAATTTCCTCGGCATCCTGCGCATCCCGCTTTTGTCGCGCGAGGCGCGCTTCCAGTCGCAGGGCAAGCCCGCCAGCATGGTCGCCGCCTATGTCATGGGGCTGGCCTTCGCCTTTGGCTGGACGCCGTGCATCGGCCCGGTGCTGGGGCCGATCCTGACCTTGGCCGGCGGCCGCGAGACGGTGGGCGAGGGCGCTCTTCTGCTTGCCGCCTATTCGCTTGGCCTCGGCATTCCGTTCCTGATTGCTGCCCTGTTCTCCGGCGCCTTCATGCGCTTCCTCGGCAAATTCCGCGTCCATCTCGGCCGCGTCGAAAAGGCGATCGGCGCGCTGCTGGTCGTCGCCGGCGTGTTCTTCCTCACCGGCGGCGTGCAGACGGTGTCCTACTGGCTGCTGGAGACCTTTCCGCTGCTGGGCCGGCTGGGGTAGAGATCCGCTGATCGAGAGTGAACTGCCTCATCACCTCACCGGAATTTAACCCCATTGGTGCAGCATGGCGCCAGATGCTACCACTCTGCGATTCCTGATCCCATTCATACGGTTGTCCTTCCATGAGCCAGAGATCCTGCTTGTCCGTCATTCTCGCCGCCGGTGAAGGCACGCGCATGAAGAGCGCGATGCCGAAGGTGCTGCACCAGATCGCCGGACTGCCGATGGTCGCCCATGTGGTGAAAGCGGCCGAGGCCGCCGGCGCCCGCAGCCAGGCGCTGGTGATCGGCCATGGCGCCGATGATATGCGCAAGGCGGCGGCGAAATTCGCGCCCAAGGCCGAGACCTTCGTGCAGGAGAAGCGGCTCGGCACTGCGCATGCCGTGCTGGCTGCGCGCGATGCGATATCAAAGGGTTATGACGATATTCTCGTGATGTTCGGCGACACGCCGCTGATCGATGCTGAAGCCCTAGTGGCCGCGCGGCAAAAGCTTGCCGATGGCGCGGCCGTCGTAGTGATCGGTTTCCGTCCGCCCAGCCCGACCGGCTATGGCCGGCTGATCGAAAAGGGCGGCAAGCTCACCGCCATCCGCGAGGAGAAGGACTGCTCCGCCGAGGAAAAGAAGATCGGCTTCTGCAATGCCGGCATGATGGCGGTGGCGGGCAAGCATGCGCTCGACCTGCTCGACCAGGTTGGCAACAAGAACGCCAAGGGCGAGTACTATCTCACCGACATCGTCGAGATCGCCAGTGCGAAAGGGCTCGATGTCCTCGCCACCGAAACGAGCTTCGAGAGCGCGCTCGGCATCAACAACCGGGCCGAGCTGGCGCAGGCGGAAGGCATCTGGCAGGTGCGCCGGCGCTACGAGGCCATGCTGTCGGGCGTAACGCTGATCGCGCCGGAGACGGTGTATTTCTCGCACGACACCGAAATCGGCGCCGACACGATCGTCGAGCCCAATGTCTGGTTCGGCCCGGGCGTGAAAATTGCAACCGGGGCCAAGATACACGCTTTCAGCCACATAGAGGGCGCCACCATCGCCTCCAATTGCGACGTCGGTCCGTTCGCGCGGCTCAGGCCTGGCGCCGATCTGAGGCAAAAGGCCAAGGTCGGCAATTTCTGCGAGGTCAAGCAGGCGGTCATCGAGGAGGGCGCCAAGGTCAATCATCTGACCTATATCGGCGATGCCCGTGTGGGCGCGGGGGCCAATATCGGCGCCGGCACCATCACCTGCAACTATGATGGTTATTCAAAGTTCTTCACCGATATCGGCGAGGGTGCCTTTGTCGGCTCGAACTCGTCGCTGGTGGCGCCGGTTTCCATCGGCAAGGGTGGCTACATCGCCTCGGGCAGCGTCATCACCGAAAGCGTGCCGGACGATGCGCTGGCCTTCGGCCGCGCCCGCCAGAAGACCATTCCCGGGAAAGGCAAGGAATTGCGCGAGCGCTTTGCCTCGGCCGCTGCGGCGAAGAAAAAGGCCGGCACCGACCATTAACCGCCGAAGCAATTGAACAACCGAGGAATTGCGGTAACCGGATTGCAAGAGCGGTGTGTCATGGTGCATCGGGTTGAGAAGCGTTCCGTTACACCAGACGAAATGCAAAGTGACTTTCGCGGCGGGCCGGCAATCCCTAGATAACGCTGGTTTTCCATCGGGACTGGTTTTCCAGGTGAATCGGGGGCAGGCGCATGTGCGGTATCGTCGGAATTGTCGGCCAGAGCCAAGTCGCGCCGCTCATTGTCGATGCTTTGAAGCGGCTTGAATATCGTGGCTATGACTCCGCCGGAGTCGCCACCGTCGAGAAAGGTGCGCTCGGCCGCCGCCGCGCCGAAGGCAAGCTCATCAACCTCGAACGCCGGCTGAAGGAAGAACCGCTCGACGGCACCATCGGCATCGGCCACACGCGATGGGCGACCCATGGCGTGCCCAACGAGACCAACGCCCATCCGCATTTTTCCAACGGCGTCGCCATCGTTCACAACGGCATCATCGAGAATTTCGCCGAGTTGCGCGATGAGCTGATCCGCGACGGCTATTCCTTCTCGTCGCAGACCGACACCGAGGTCGTAGCGCATCTGGTGGCGCGCGAACTGGCCAAGGGGCTGAAGCCGATCGAGGCCGCGCACCAGGCGCTGAAGCGGCTGGAAGGCGCCTTTGCGCTGGCCATCATGTTCACCGGCGACGAGGACCTCATCGTCGGCGCCCGCAATGGTCCGCCTCTGGCCGTCGGCCATGGCGATGGCGAGATGTTTCTGGGCTCCGACGCCATCGCGCTGGCGCCGTTCACCAATTCCATCACCTACCTCGAAGACGGCGACTGGGCGGTGGTGCGCCGCGATGGCGTCACCATCTTCGACATCGACGGCAAAGAGGTTGCCCGCAAGCGCCAGCAATCACTGTCGACCAGCTTCATGGTCGACAAGGGCAACCGCCGCCATTTCATGGAAAAAGAAATCCATGAACAGCCCGAAGTGATCTCGCATACGCTGGCGCACTATGTCGATTTCGTCTCTGGCGTGTCGAAGCCGCTGGAACTGCCGTTCGACTTTGCCAAGATCGGCCGGCTGGCGATCTCGGCCTGCGGCACCGCCTATCTAGCCGGCCTGATCAGCAAATACTGGTTCGAGCGCTATGCGCGGCTGCCGGTCGACATCGATGTCGCCTCGGAATTCCGCTACCGCGAAATGCCGTTATCGGCGGATGATGCCGCCTTCTTCATCTCGCAGTCCGGCGAAACCGCCGACACGCTGGCCTCGCTGCGCTATTGCCGCAAGGCGGGCATGAAGATCGGCGCCATCGTCAATGTGCGCGAATCGACCATGGCGCGCGAATCCGATGTCGTGCTGCCGACCTTGGCCGGTCCGGAGATCGGTGTAGCCTCGACCAAGGCTTTCACCTGCCAGCTTTCGGTGCTGGCCTCGCTGGCGGTGCGCGCCGGCGTGGCCCGCGGCACGATCTCGAAGGACGAGGAAAAGACGCTGGTACGCGCTCTTTCGGAGGCGCCTCGCTACGCCAACCAGGTGCTCAAGCTCGAGGAGCAGATCGAGCGCATCGCGCGCGAAATCTCGCGCTACAAGGACGTGCTCTATCTCGGCCGCGACACCAATTTCCCGCTGGCCATGGAAGGCGCACTGAAACTCAAGGAAATCTCCTACATCCACGCCGAGGGCTACGCCGCGGGCGAGCTGAAGCATGGGCCGATCGCGCTGATCGACGAGAACATGCCGGTCATCGTCATCGCGCCGCATGACCGCATCTTCGAAAAGACTGTGTCGAACATGCAGGAGGTGGCGGCGCGCGGCGGCAAGATCATCCTGATCACCGACGCCAAGGGCGCGGCTCAGGTGAGCGTGAAGACGATGGAGACGATCATCCTGCCTGACGTGCCGGAAATCATCTCGCCGATCATCTATGCGCTGCCGATCCAGATGCTGGCCTACTACGCCGCCGTCTTTATGGGGACAGACGTCGACCAGCCGCGCAATCTAGCGAAATCGGTGACTGTGGAGTAGTCGGCGCTCATCGGCGGTCTTAAAAACTTCGCGGTTCCAAAGCGCCGTTCGCTTCACTAGTGTGGCCCTGCAACCGCGTCCCCGGTGAACCATGTCTGATGCTCCCAGAACTTCCGGCATGACCCGGCTGAGGAACTATTTCCTCACAGGCTTTATCGTCTGCGCGCCGCTGGCGATCACCGCCTATATCGCCTGGTCGTTCGTCGGCTGGGTCGATTCCTGGGTGAAGCCGTACATTCCGGCGCGCTACAGCCCCGACACCTATTTGCCGTTTCCGGTGCCCGGCTTCGGCCTGATCGTGGCGCTCGTGCTGATCACGCTGATCGGCTTCATGACCGCCAACATCGTCGGCCGCGCGATCGTCAATTTCGGCGAACGGCTGCTTGGCCGTATGCCGCTGGTGCGCGGCATCTACGGTTCGCTGAAGCAGATATTCCAGACGGTGCTGTCGAACAAGGGCGATATGTTCCGCCAGGTCGGGCTGGTCGAATATCCGCGAAAAGGCGTCTGGTCGCTGGTCTTCGTCGCCAGCGAGAAGGAAACCGAGATCAACCAGAAGCTCGACCATGCAGGCGACCCGATGATCGCCGTGTTCATGCCGTGCACGCCGAACCCTACCACCGGTTTCCTGATGTACGTGCCGAAATCCGACATCGTGCTGCTCGACATGACGATCGAGGACGGCGCCAGGCTGATCGTCTCGGCCGGGCTGGTGGCGCCCGAAGTCAAGCCGAAAATGGTGACGATGAACGGCCAGCCGATCGACGGAGATCTCGCCAACCCGCCGCTTGGCGGGCTGATCGCCGAGGGCGCTCAGCCGGCGCGCAAGAGCCGTACGGCCTCGTCGCGGCCGAACAAATAGAGCAGCAGGCGCAGCGCCTCGCCGCGCTCAGACTGTAGTTCCGGGTCGCGCGACAGGATCAGCCTTGCATCGTCGCGGGCTGCTTCGAGCAAGTCGGCGTGCACCTCGATGCGCGCCACCTGGAAGCCCGGCGTGCCGGACTGGCGGGTGCCGAGCAATTCGCCTTCGCCGCGCAGCTTCAGATCCTCTTCGGCGATCAGGAAACCGTCCTCGGTCTCGCGCATCACCGACAGCCGGCGCTTTGCCGTCTCGCCGAGCGGGTCCTTGTAAAGCAGCACGCAGGAAGAAGGCTTGTCGCCGCGCCCGACGCGGCCGCGCAGCTGGTGCAGTTGCGCCAGGCCAAAACGCTCGGCATGCTCGATGACCATGATCGTGGCGTCCGGCACGTCGACGCCGACCTCGATAACGGTGGTGGCGATCAGGATGCGGGTTTCGCCGGCCTTGAAGGCGCGCATCGCCTCGTCCTTTTCGGCGCCCTTCATGCGGCCATGGACGAGGCCGATGCGATCGCCGAACAAGGGCTGCAGCGAGGCAAAACGGTCCTCGGCCGACATCAGCTTGATCTCTTCGGATTCCTCGACCAGCGGGCAGATCCAGTAGATCTTCTGGCCGTCGGCGACAGCATCGAGCATGCGCCCGACCAGTTCGTCCAGCCGTTCCAGTGGCAGCGTGACGGTGCGGATCGGCTGGCGGCCAACCGGCTTTTCCGTCAGCTTGGAGACGTCCATGTCGCCGAAGGCGGTCAGCACGAGAGTGCGCGGGATCGGCGTCGCCGTCATCACCAGCATGTCGGGGGCGTCGCCCTTGGCGGTGATGGCAAGCCGCTGGTGGACGCCGAAGCGGTGTTGCTCGTCGACCACGGCAAGCAAGAGGTCGTGATAGGTCACCGTTTCCTGGAACAGCGCATGGGTGCCGACGACGATGTCGATCTCGCCGCTGGCGAGACCTGATAGCGTTTCAGTGCGTTCGCGGCCCTTTTCGCGGCCGGTCAGGATAGCGACGCGCAGGCCGGCCTGTTCGGCCAGCGGCGTGATTGTCGCCAGATGCTGGCGCGCCAGGATTTCGGTCGGCGCCATCAAGGCCGCCTGGCCGCCGGCCTCCACCGCGCGCCCCATGGCCAGCAGCGCCACCACTGTCTTGCCGGACCCGACATCGCCTTGCAGCAGGCGCAGCATGCGCTCGGGGTCGGCCAGATCGGCATTGATTTCGGCAAGCGCGAATTCCTGGCTGCCGGTCAATGAATACGGCAGGGCTGCGCGCAGTTTCTCGACGATGCGACCGTCGCCGATGAGCGGCCGGCCCGACAGGCGGCGCACTTTTGCCCGCACCAATGCCAGCGAGACCTGGCCGGCGAGAAGCTCGTCATAGGCAAGGCGGCGCCATGCCACCCCCTCGATGGCGACATCGATCGGGTCCGCGGGATAGTGGATGCGGGCGAGCGCGTCGGCGAAGGCGGGGAAAGTCTGCTTGCGCATGAAGGCGCCGTCCTGCCATTCCGGCAATTCCGGCAGCCGGCCGAGCGCCTGGCCGATGGCGCGGCGCAGCACCTTGCCCGACAGGCCGGCGGTCAGCGGATAGACCGGTTCGACCAGCGGCAGTGTTTCCGCCTCGCTCACCAGGGCGACATGGTCGGGATGGACCATGGTCGGGCGGCCGTTGAACCACTCCATGCGGCCGGAGACGACGACATGCTCGCCCACCGGCATCGCCTTTTCGAGATAGGCGGCATGGGCGTGGAAGAAGATCAGGCCGATCTCGCCGGTGTCGTCATGGGCATAGACGCGGTAAGGCACCGACCGGTTGCCGCGCGGCGGCGGCTGGTGGCGGTCGATGCGCACGTCGAGTGTGACGATGGCGCCGGCAGGCGCAAGCGCGATGCCGGGACGATTGCGACGGTCGATGACGGTGTGCGGCAGCACGAACAACAGGTCGCCCGCGCGCGCCGGCCGTTCGCCGAGATCGGCCGCCACTACCTTCTCGATCAGAGCGCCAACCTTGGGGCCGACGCCGGCAAGCGAAGTGATGGGGACGAAGAGAGGGTCGAGGAGGGAGGGGCGCATGGCTTTACTCTCCCCCCTGTGGGGAGGGTCGATCCGCGAAGCGGAGCGGGGTGGGGGTAGGTGCGCGTCTAACTTTCGAGGAAGTCGGTAGGTCAGCGCCGCACCCCCACCCCGTCTCACTCGCTTCGCTTTGCGAAGCGTGCTCGCCGACCCTCCCCACAAGGGGGAGGGTGAAGTGCGGGCGGTGTCCGGCACCAGCGTTGTCAGGAGTGTTCTTCACACCCGGGATGTTTAGCCGCCCACCCGTGCGTTGCAAGGCTGACACCGCCCTCTATCCACGCTATATGCGCCGCACCAAGCAAGGATGCGGCACGATGACCGGGACGAAACGATCGAGCGAGGGGCTGGATATCAGGCGCCGCAAGCTGTTGTTCCGCTCCTGGCATCGCGGGATGCGCGAGATGGACCTTATCCTCGGTACCTTTGCCGACAACGAGATCGGCGCCTTGACCGGCGATGAAATCGACCAATATGAAAAGCTCCTCGACATTCCCGACACCGAATTCCTGCCCATGGTCACCGGCGAAGGCCCGGTTCCCGGGAATATCGACTGTGCCGTCCTGCAAAAGATCCTGGCATCGCGCCGGACCATGACATTTTAAACGTGCAACCATGAGCCTCATTCCCAAAATCGGTCTGCCGAAAGGCCGTGCCGGCCAGTTCATCGTCGACGGCGTTGCCGATGGCTACGAAGCCTTTGCGCTGGTGCAGGCGATCCATGAGATTGCGCCTGACAAACCGGTGCTGTTCGTGGCGCGCGACGGCCAGCGCCTGCCGTCGATCATCGAGGCGCTGACCTTTGCCGCCCCCGGCCTGCCGGTGCTGGAGTTGCCGGCCTGGGATTGCCTGCCCTATGACCGCGTTTCGCCAGGCTCCGATGCCGCCGCCAAGCGGCTCGATGCCCTGACGGCGATGATCGCGCTGGCGAAAAAGCCGCATCGCGCGGTCATCCTGACCACTGCCAATGCGCTGCTGCAGCGCATTCCGCCGGCCGATCTGGTCGAAGCGCAGACTTTCCACGCAAGGCCCGGCAACCAGATCGACATGAACGCGCTGGTGTCCCGGCTGGAGATTTCCGGCTTCGAGCGGGTGCCGACGGTGCGCGGTATCGGCGAATTCGCCGTGCGCGGCGGCATCCTCGACCTTTACGCACCCGGCTGGACGGAAGCACTGCGGCTCGATTTCTTCGGCGACACGCTGGAATCGATCCGTGTATTCGACGCTGCCACGCAGCGCACCACCGGCCAGCGCAAGTCGATGGCGCTGCAGGCGATGAGCGAAGTGGCGCTGACGCCCGAAACCATCAGCCGCTTCCGGCGCTCCTATATCGAAGCCTTTGGCGCGCCGCAGCGCGACGACGGCCTTTATGCGGCGGTGAGCGAAGGGCGGCGCTTTGCCGGCATGGAGCACTGGCTGCCGCTGTTCTACGAGCGGCTGGAGACAGTGTTTGATTATCTGCCGGATGCGCCTGTCATCTTCGACCATCTGGCGCACGAAGCGCTGGCTGAGCGTCACACGCTGATCCTCGACCACTACGAAGCGCGCCGCAAACAGGCCGACGCCGCCTTGAAGGACGCCGTGCCCTACAAGCCGGTGGCGCCGGAACTGCTCTATCTCTCACCCGAAAACCTCGTGGCGTCGCTCGGACCGCGCGAAGCCATCGACTTCACCGCCTTCGACGCGCCCGATGTCGGGGCCAAGAAGGTCTTCCATGGCGGCTCGCGCCATGGCCGCAGCTTTGCCGAGGAACGGGCTGACC
This sequence comes from Mesorhizobium sp. C372A, assembly GCF_030323245.1. Classification (NCBI taxonomy): domain Bacteria; kingdom Pseudomonadati; phylum Pseudomonadota; class Alphaproteobacteria; order Hyphomicrobiales; family Phyllobacteriaceae; genus Mesorhizobium; species Mesorhizobium sp. C372A. The sequence continues at coordinate 4,189,577 of NZ_CP100475.1, forward strand.
CAAACATCAACGTCTTCGATGTCGTCGTAAAACACATCGCCGACGAGCGCGCGGCGCGCCGGCGGGTCATCGTCGCCGGTTGGACCGAAGGATCGCTCGATCGGCTCGGCCAGATCCTGGCCGAGCATCATCTCGGCAATCTGGTGCCGGTGGCGACGTTGGCCGAAGCCGAAAAGCTCGAGCCGGGGCAGGCGGCACTCGCCGTGCTGCCGCTGGAATCCGGCTTCGAGACCGAACAGCTGGTTGTCGTCGCCGAGCAGGACATTCTGGGCGACCGGCTGATCCGCCGCTCGAAGCGCAAGAAGCGCGCGTCGGATTTCATCGCCGAGGCCTCGTCGCTGTCGGCCGGCGACATCGTCGTCCACGCCGATCACGGCATTGGCCGCTTCATCGGCCTGCGCACCATCGAGGCGGTCGGCGCGCCGCATGACTGCCTGGAAATCCACTATGCCGGCGACGACCGGCTGTTCCTGCCGGTGGAAAACATCGAGCTTCTGTCGCGCTACGGCTCTGACACAGCCGAGGCGACGCTGGACAAGCTCGGCGGCGGCGCCTGGCAGTCGCGCAAGACGCGGCTGAAGAAGCGCCTGCTCGACATGGCCGGACAGCTGATCCGCATTGCCGCCGAGCGCCAGATGCGTACCGCGCCCCCCATGGTGCCGGCGGAAGGGCTTTACGGCGAATTCTCGGCGCGCTTTCCCTATGAGGAGACCGACGACCAGCAAGGCGCGATCGATGCCGTCGTGGACGATCTCGGCGCCGGCAAGCCGATGGACCGGCTGATCTGCGGCGATGTCGGCTTCGGCAAGACCGAAGTGGCGTTGCGCGCCGCCTTCATCGCGGCGATGGAAGGGTTCCAGGTCGCGGTCGTGGTGCCGACGACGCTGTTGTCGCGCCAGCATTTCAAGACCTTTTCGCAGCGCTTCTCCGGCCTGCCGATCCGCGTCGGCCAGGCCTCGCGGCTGGTCGGCGCCAAGGAACTGGCGGAAACCAAGAAAGCCATCGCCGAGGGGCAGGTCGACATCGTCATCGGCACCCATGCACTGCTCGGGTCGGCGATCTCGTTCAAGAATCTCGGCCTGCTGATCATCGACGAGGAGCAGCATTTTGGCGTCAAGCACAAGGAACGGCTGAAGGACCTCAAGACCGACGTCCACGTGCTGACGCTGTCGGCGACGCCGATCCCGCGCACGCTGCAGCTTGCCTTGACCGGCGTGCGCGAACTGTCGCTGATCGCCACGCCGCCGGTCGACCGCATGGCGGTGCGCACCTTCATCTCGCCTTTCGACCCGCTGGTCATCCGCGAGACGCTGCTGCGCGAACGCTACCGCGGCGGCCATTCCTTCTATGTCGTTCCGCGCATCAGCGATCTCGCCGAAATCCATGATTTCCTGCGCGAATCCGTCCCCGAGCTGAAGGTGGCGGTGGCCCATGGCCAGATGCCGCCGGGCGAACTCGACGACATCATGAACGCCTTCTATGACGGCCAGTACGACGTGCTGTTGTCGACCACCATCGTCGAATCCGGGCTCGACATTCCGACCGCCAACACGCTGATCATCCATCGCGCCGATATGTTCGGCCTGTCGCAGCTCTACCAGCTGCGCGGCCGCGTCGGCCGTTCCAAGGTGCGGGCATATGCGTTGTTCACGCTGCCGGCCAATCGCAAGCTCACCGACACCGCCGAGCGCCGGCTGAAGGTGCTGCAATCGCTGGACACGCTTGGCGCCGGCTTCCAGCTCGCCAGCCACGACCTCGACATCAGGGGCGCCGGCAATCTACTCGGCGAAGAACAATCCGGTCATATCAAGGAGGTCGGATTCGAGCTCTACCAGCAGATGCTGGAGGAGGCGGTGGCCGAGGTGAAGGATTCCGGTGAGGTGCAGGATGGCGGCTGGTCGCCGCAGATCGCGGTGGGCACGGCGGTCATGATCCCGGAAAGCTATGTGCCGGACCTGCAGCTCAGGCTGGCGCTCTACCGCCGCCTTGGCGATCTCGAAAGCACAGAGGAGATCGATGCTTTCGGCGCCGAGCTGATCGACCGCTTCGGCCCGCTGCCGGAGGAAGTGAAGCATCTGCTCAAGATCGTCTTCATCAAGGCACTCTGCCGGAGGGCCAATGTCGAAAAGCTCGATGCCGGCCCCAAGGGCGTCGTCATCCATTTCCGCAAGCGCGAGTTTTCCAACCCGGTCGGGCTGGTCAAGTACATCGGCGAACAGGGCTCGCTGGCCAAGATCAGGGCCGACCACAGCGTGGTCTTCATCCGCGACTGGCCGACAGCCGAGAAGCGTCTGGCGGGCTCGGCTGTCGTCATGACGCAGTTGGCGCGGCTGGTGGCCACCTAGACTTTCGGATGGAAATTCGACTGCAACTGCAGGTCGGATGCCGAGAACGTGCCGGCGCCGACGATGACGTGCCCGGCAGGCACGGTGAAGCCGCGCGCGGCGCCGGCGCCTTTCAGCAATCCGGCCCGGCGGTCGGGGTCGGACTCACGAAAACTGCCGCCCGGTTCCAGCCGGCAACTGTCGACGGTGATCGCGCCGAGAAGCTGGCTGCCCGAACCGAGCACCGTCTCACCGAACACCGCCGCGCCGTTGAGATAGCGGCCTTGATCGCCGATCACGATCGAGGCTCCCGGCCTGTTGGCCTTTGCAGTAAAACCGCCTTCGCCAAACTGGTTGCGTGAGCCGACGCGGATTGCGCCGGCGGATGCTTCGAACAGTGTGTTGGTGTGGAAAATGTTGGCGTCGCCGATCTCCAGCGCGCCACCGTCGGTGCAGAACAGGTAGACGCCGGGGAAGAAGACGTTGCCTCGCCCGATGACGGCGCCTGCGGAAATCAGCGTGGAGTAGGGGTCGTAGATCACGTTGCCGCGCTCGGACAGGCCAACAACCTCTTCGATCGTAAACAGGCCTTGCTCGCGGCGCACGCGGTCAAGGTAGGCGGACACGGACATAGGGACTCCATGGAGAATTGTTGCGCAGCGGACGATGACCGGCGCGACTACATCGGTGAGGATCGATTCTGGCACCAAGGGATATTGCACAGCCGTCGCGAAGATAAGAAGCCAAAGTGGGTCGCGGCATGGAGCTCCCCATCATTCGCCAGCGCTTGAATTCCGGTCTAGAATAGAAAATCGGCTTCGTGTATGGAGCCGCCATCCCCATATGGGGCGGGAATGGCGGGCAAAAGCCTGCTGGAAAGAGCGTTTGGGTGCAGCGATGACGAAATGGTCGCCGAATTCTTGGAGAGCAAAGCCGATCAAGCAGGTTCCTGCCTATCCGGACCTCGCCGCGCTGAAGAACACGGAAGCCCAGCTCGCCACCTTTCCGCCGCTGGTTTTTGCCGGTGAGGCGCGCAAGCTGAAGAAGCAGCTTGCGGCTGTCGCTGCCGGCGACGCATTCCTTCTGCAGGGCGGCGATTGCGCCGAGAGTTTCGCCGAACATGGCGCCGACAACATCCGCGACTTCTTCCGCGTCTTCCTGCAGATGTCGGTGGTGCTGACCTTTGCCGGCGCGCAGCCGGTGGTGAAGGTCGGCCGTGTCGCCGGCCAGTTCGCCAAGCCGCGCTCGTCCGACAATGAGACCAAGGGCGAGGTGACGCTGCCAAGCTACCGTGGCGACATCATCAACGGCATCGAGTTCGACCCCAAGTCGCGTATTCCCGACCCGGCCCGCCAGGAAATGGCCTACCGCCAGTCGGCGGCGACGCTTAACCTGCTGCGTGCCTTCGCCCAAGGCGGCTACGCCAGCCTGGAGAATGTGCATCGCTGGATGCTGGGCTTCGTCTCCGACAGCCCGCAAGGCGAGAAGTATGGCATGCTCGCCAACCGCATCACCGAGACGATGGACTTCATGAAGGCCGTCGGCATCACCTCCGAGACCAATTACGCGCTGCGCGAGACCGACTTCTACACCAGCCACGAAGCGCTGCTGCTTGGCTATGAAGAAGCACTGACCCGCGTCGATTCGACCTCGGGCGACTGGTACGCAACGTCGGGCCACATGATCTGGATCGGCGACCGTACCCGCCAGCCCGATCATGCGCATGTCGAATATTGCCGCGGCATCAAGAACCCGCTCGGCCTCAAATGCGGTCCGTCGCTGACAGCGGACGGCTTGCTGGAGCTCATCGACCTGCTCAATCCGGAGAACGAGCCGGGCCGGCTGACGCTGATCGCCCGCTTCGGCTCCGACAAGGTCGCCGACCATCTGCCGAAGCTGGTGCGCGCGGTGCAGAAGGAAGGTCGCAGCGTCATGTGGTCGTCCGACCCGATGCACGGCAATACGATCGAGGCTGCCGGCTACAAGACGCGGCCGTTCGACCGCATCCTCAAGGAAGTGCAGACCTTCTTCGAGGTGCATCGCGCCGAAGGCACGCACCCCGGCGGCATCCATGTCGAGATGACCGGCAAGAACGTCACCGAATGCACCGGCGGCGCCCGCGCCATCACCGCCGAGGAGCTGCAGGACCGCTATCACACCCATTGCGACCCGCGCCTCAACGCCGACCAGGCGATCGAGCTGGCGTTCCTGGTGTCGGATCTCTTGAAGAAGAGCCATCCGGTGCAGCACAAGCAGGTGGCTAACGGCTGAACCCGTTTTCAGAATTGAAATGATAAGCGCCAGAGAAATCCGGCGCTTTTTCGTTTGATCAACGCCCGCGTTCCCAGCGCAATCCGTTGAGCCGGGGATCATTGGCGAAGGCGGTTCTGGAAAACTCGATGCGCCTTTCCGGAAATTCGCAGATCCCCTGGACGCCGAGGGAGCCTAGCCGGATGCGCCATGTGTGCGGCTCCAGCGGCTTGGCCTTGGTAAAGCCGCGGCATGTCAGCAGCGCCACATTGACGCCCTTCGGGTCGCGCGCCGAACGGTAACGGATCGCCTCCAGCCCAGCCTCACGCGCGACATCGGCAATCGCCTGGCTGGCGGCATAGTCGGTCGGATGCGTCCAATGGGCCCGATCGCGGTCGAGCGGCGGCCGCGTCAGGTCGATGGCATTGTCGGTATGGATCGCGGCGGCGAAGGCGGTGTATTCGGCGGCGTCGCGCGGCCATGGCGTGTCGGGCGAATCGGCGAAGAACAGCAGGCGGTAGAAGGCCATTTCGGCGACCGCCGTCATGATCGTCTCCGCCGCATAGTAGACGCCCAGGGTGCGGCCGGCGCGGCGGAAGCGCGAGCCGTAGGGATAGATCGAGCCGTAGCGGAAGGGCGTCGCCAAGAGATAGTGGAGATGCCGGCATTCCATGGGGATCTGCGGCTTGGTCTCCTCGATCAGATCCTCGAGCAGCGCCTGTTCGTCCAGCGTGTCGACGATCTTCAGCGTCGAGACGCGGTGCTGCGCCTCGACCATGCGCCAGTATTTGCCGTCGAGCCGGACGGCTTCAGACGAGAGCGCGTCGGGAGTCCAGATAGGCAATGACATCGACAAGCCCGGTAATGGTGAGGATCTTTTCAAGCGGGCTGCCATCGAAAGCCGTGTTGGCGTTCTTCAGCCATGCCCGGGCTATCGTCTCGTCACCGCCGACAATGGCATCGAGCGAACGGAACAGCCGCACGAACAGCACCGCGAGTTCGAACGGCTTGGTGCCGCGCTCCAGCAGGAATTCCTGCCTGCGCATGCGTGAAACCGTGGCTTCCGAGACGCCGATGATCGACGCAAGCACCCTGGCGGTTATATCCAGGAGTTCGGCGGCACGCAGCGTGGCCTTGGTCAGAACCGCGTTTTCGGCCGCCGTCGCGGTGAGATCAGGGGCAGCATTGGGTTGTGTAACAGACATGGCCTCTCTCTTTCCATGGAAAATATAGTCCACGGAAATTCATATGGAAAGAGGCGGGATCCGATAAATTTGCCTGTGCCCGGGAATTAGCTGCACGCCGAAGCGTCAGTCTTTCTTGTATAGCAGCCAGTTCTTGCCGGTGCGGCCGGCCATTGTCGAGTGCCGGGTGACGCGGTTGCGCCCGCCAACCTTGGAGCGGTAGAGCGCCCGGTCCGCCTTGGTGTAAAGATCCTCCGGGCTTTCCGCTTCGGAAGCCATGCAGATGCCCATGGAAACGGTCACTGTGCCGTAATTGGCGCCGGTCTGGCTGCTGGTGAACGGCGTCTGTTCGATCAGCACGCGGATGCGTTCGGCGATCTCGTAAGTGGTATCCTCGCTGGCGCCCTCGACGATCAGCGCGAATTCCTCGCCGCCGGTGCGGGCAACGAACATGTCTTCACGGATGCTGGTCTGGAAGATGTCGGCGACGATCTGGATGATCTTGTCGCCGACCGGGTGGCCGTAGCGATCGTTGACACCCTTGAAATGGTCGATGTCGGCAAGGATCAGGGCGTTGAACAGGATCCCCTTGTTGGAGGTGTAAATCGCCGTGATTTGCTTGTCGAAGGCGCGGCGGTTCCAGATATGGGTCAAGGGGTCGGTGTCGGCGAGCCGCTTGTACTCCTCAAGCTTCGACTTGACGCTCTCCAGTTCCGCCGTCTTGTCGCTCAGCGTGGTTGCAACCTGCTTGCCGTGGTCGAGGGTCGAGTTGGTGGCCGCCGCCATGGCGCTGGCGACCTTCTGCAGCAGATCCTGCGAAAGCAGGCTGCGGTTGGCGAGGCCACTCGATGTCTCATCGAGGATCTTGCCGTATTTCTCGATATGGCTACGTTCGCTGCGCAGCAGCAAGGCGATGTCCTCGAGTTCCCTGGCCAGCACGTCGCGCGCCTGCTCGACAATGCCGGGACCGTGATGCTGGGCAAAGAAAGCGCGGCCGATGCGGTCGAGATCGTCCTGCGTCGGCTGGTTGCCCAGCGCGACGACGGCCAGGCCGAGTTCGCGATTGGTGCCTTTCAGTGCTTCGTAGAAGATTTCGTAATTGCGCGGCAGGCCAAGCACGCCGAGCTGACGCATGGTCGCCACAACGGCTGTTGCAATGTCGCTGTTTCGGTCGGTCTGGACGGCTGCCGGCTGCATGTTCTGTTCACTCTGCCTCTGGGAACCATCGCAGACCGTGCGAGATGCCGCCGACCGGAGAGTGCCAGCCGTATTTCGGATCATCCTGCGAAAGACACGTCCCCAATCGCGACATTCGCTTGGCAACGACCATAGATGCGCCGGCGCTAAAGTTTCCTTAATTTGCCGCCAGGTAACGCGTCCGTTCTACCGCAGGCTGCAGAAATGGTTTGCAAAGATCCTGAGGTCAGGTCCGAACACGCCCACCCCATGTCGCATTTGCCGGTGCCCGGCTGCGGCAAAACTGAAATCCTCTCGGCCAGCGGCGAAGCCGTGGACAATGGCTGGTGGAGGTAGGGATGAGCAACAACCACAGCGGATCTTGCCTGTGTGGAGCCGTGCGTTTCCAGACGCGAGGGCCGTTGCGCGGCGTCATTTATTGCCACTGTTCGCAGTGCCGCAAGCAGAGCGGGCATTTTTACGCCGCGACCAACGTCGCCGACGGCGACATCACGATAACCGGCGCCGACAACATCAGCTGGTACGAATCGTCTTCCTTTGCCAAGCGCGGCTTTTGCAAGATCTGCGGCTCGGTGCTGTTCTGGAAGCCGGGTCAGGATGCCTATGTCTCAGTTCTGGCCGGATCGTTCGACAACCCGACCGGGCTCGAAGGCCAATGCCACATCTTTGTCGGCGACAAGGGCGATTACTATACGATCGACGATGGACTGCCGCAGTTCGAGAAGTCGACGCCGACGATCAAGGTTGCGGAGGAGTGATTTTGCGGCGGCTGCCTTATTCCCTTGATCCAGCCATTGCGATATCCCCTGCCGGTGATTCGAAGGGGATGCGGCATGCAGCGGCTGATCGGTGCTTACTTCAATTCTGTGCGAGCCTTTCGCAAGCTCGCCGCCAGCGAAAGGGCATTTCAGCAGGAACTGATGCTGCTGGTGCTGGCGCTGCCGCTCGGCTGGTTCGTCTCGGTCTCGTGGCGCGGCTACGCGCTGTTGATCGGCGCGGTGCTGCTGCTCATCATGGTCGAAGTGCTGAACACCGGCATCGAGGCAGCCTGCGATGCCTTCAGTCGCGAGTTCAACGTCGACATCCAGCTCGCCAAGGACTGCGGCTCGCTGGCGGTGCTGATTTCGGTTGTTATCGTCGCCGGCGTCTGGGGAATCTCCCTCATCGAGCGCATCACGGGACTACCGATCTGATCTGAACGCTCCCATATGTTAGTCACCAAAGGAGACTGACGTCGTGGAAGCCAATTTTCTGCTGCTTGAAAGAGCCGGCCTGCCGGAAGACCTGCGCTGGCTGGCGGAAAAATATCCGCGCGAGACATGGCAGGGCCACGCCAACATCCACGGCATGGCAAACATGTGGCTGCAGCGGCACGACATGTTCCGAGAGCTGGGCGGCATGCTCACCAACGGCATTGGCGACTATCGCGAAGGCAGGCTGACGGCGCCGGATTTCGCGCGCTGGTTCGCGCCGCGGCTGAACCACTTTCTCGGCAATCTCGACGGCCACCACAATGTCGAGGACTACCAATATTTCCCGGCTTTCGCCAAGGCGGAGCCGCGCCTGAAGCGCGGCTTCGAAATCCTCGATGCCGACCATCACACCATTCATGAGGGGCTGGAGCGCAACGCCGAGACGGCGAACGCCTTCATCCGCACGCTCGAGGAGAGCGAGGACAGGCAGCGCTTCGCCGCCGACGCCTATGCGGACGAGAACAGCCGGCTGATCGCCATGCTGAAGCGGCATCTGGCCGACGAGGAAGATCTCATCATCCCGCTGATCCTCGATCGCGGCGACCGGGCTCTGGTCGAGGACGACGACTGAACCTTACGATGTGGTTTCGCTGTCGCGGGCGTCCTTGGCGCGCTCCTTACCGGCGATGGTGCGGGCGATGAGCCAGGCAAGGATGGCGACACCCAGACCTATGGCAAGCGCGATCAGCAGCCGTTCGTGATGGAGCAGTGCCTTGCCTATCATCTGCTCGGCGCCGAGGCCGAAGACGTAGCCGATGCCGCAGAACAAAGCCGCCCAGACCAGCGACGACACCGCGTTGAGGATAACGAAGCGCGCTACCGAAATGCTGGCGAAACCGGCCGCGATGCCGCCGACCAGGCGCAGGCCATAGATGTAGCGGTTGGACAGGACGAATATGTTGGGATGGGACGAGACGAGACGGTAGGCGTGGTTGAAGCCGGGCCTCGCCTTCAGTTTCAGCACCCTGGGATGGTCGGCAAAGCTGCGGCCGAGAATGAAGAAAAACGTGTCGCCGACGAAGGCGCCAATGGCGGCCGCGAGGAAAGCCTTCCAGAGGATGAAGACATGCTGATGGGCGAAGAAGCCGCCGAGGATGGCCGCACTTTCGCCTTCGGCGACACAGCCCAGGAAAACCGCGATCAACCCATATTGCTCGATGAGGTGATGGACGATCCCGGTCATTGAGAGGTTTGCCGGCCCGACACTTTTTCGTCTATGCGGTTCACCTGTTCGGCCAGGCGCGCGATGTCCTCGCGCACGCCGATGATCTGGCTGTGGCGCAGTTCGTCCAGCTTTTCATGCAGAGCCATGATCTCGATCTCGGCCTTGAGGTTGACCTCATAGTCATGCGCGGCGTCGATGCGGTCGCGTGCGGCCTGGCGGTTCTGCGACATCATGATCACCGGCGCCTGCAGGGCGGCGATCATCGACAGCACGAGATTGAGGAAGATGAAGGGGTAGGGGTCGAATGAGTCTCGCCCGAGCAGCCACCAATTGGCGCCGATCCACAGCACCAGGAAAGCAATGAAGGACAGGATGAACGTCCACGAGCCGCCGATGCGGGCAATGGCATCGGCGATCCGGTCGCCGGCGCCCTGAAGGCCGGTGAGGCTGTCGTTGATATCCTGCGAGATGGGCTTGCGGTCGACAGTGCTCTGCAACACCCGCCGCTCGAGCTCGCTGAGGCCCTCCGGCGTTCGCCTCAGCCAGCGGTTGGCCAGTTCTGGCACGGTCTTGTGCATGGATGTCTCCATAGGAAAAGCATCGGCTTGGCAGCCTCGTTTGCATATAGGAAGATGGCGTTTCGTCAAAAGCGCGGCGCGAGGATGCAGGATGCCCGATTTCGCGAAGATTCGCGCCCGTGCTGCAAAACGCAAAGGCGGCGACGCCGTGCTGACCTCGCTGCTCGGGCCGGCGCCTGACAATGCTGCTGTTGCCGACATTACGGACGATCGCATCCTGTCGACGATGGCCGAGCGGGTGTTTGCCGCCGGCTTCGTCTGGCGCGTCATCGAACAGAAATGGCCGGGCTTCGAGGAAGCCTTTCTCCATTTCGAGCCGAAACGGCTGTTGTTTCAACCTGATGACTTCTGGCATGACCTGACGGCTGATCAACGCATTGTGCGCAACCCGCAGAAGATCAAATCCGTCCGCGACAACGCCGCCTTCGTTGAGCGTGTGTCGAAGGAACATGGCGGTTTCGGCAAATTCCTCGCGGAGTGGCCTGACGACGACCAGGTCGGGCTGATGGCGTATCTCGGCAAGCATGGCAGCCGGCTTGGCGGCAACACCGGCCAGTATTTCCTGCGTTGGCTGCAATGGGACGCCTTCGTCATCTCGGCCGATATGGTCGCGGCTTTGCGTGACGCCGGCCTCGACATCGCCGAAAGTCCGACGTCGAAGAGGGATCTCGACAGGATTCAGGCGCAGATCAACAAATGGGCGCAGGAAACCGGCCTGCCGCGCCGGCACATCTCGCGCATTCTGGCGATGTCGATCGGAGAGAACCATTCGCCGCAATCGCTGCGGGAATATATGGGCGATGACTGATCACCGAATTGGTCCAAACGAACGCCATTGCCCGGGCAAATTTGCCGCGCTAAACCGCAGGCATGACCCAGAAGACCGCACCCGATATTCTGCGCATCGCCGTTGCCCAGCTCAACCCGACGGTCGGCGATGTCGCCGGCAACCTTGCCAAGGCGCGCGAGGCGAGGGCCGATGCCGCCCGCCAGGGCGCCGACATCGTGCTCTACACCGAGCTTTTCCTTGCCGGTTACCCGCCGGAGGACCTGGTGCTGAAGCCGGCCTTCCTCAAGGTTTGCGAGAAGGCCGCGCAAGACTTCGCCGGAGATACCGCCGATGGCGGGCCGGGCGTCATCATCGGCACGCCGCTGAAGCGCAAGAGCGGCACCCACAATTCGATCATCATCGCCGATGGCGGCAAGATCCTCGCCGAGCGCTACAAGCTCGATTTGCCAAACTATGGCGAGTTCGACGAGAAGCGCGTCTTTCAGGCCGGCCCCGAGGCTCAGGGACCCGTCAATTTCCGCGGTGTGCGCATCGGAATTCCGATCTGCGAGGACATCTGGGGCGACGTCGGCATCTGTGAAACCCTGGCCGAAAGCGGCGCGGAAATCCTGCTGGTGCCGAACGGCTCGCCCTACTACCGCGCCAAGATGGACGTGCGCCATCAGGTCGTTATCCGCCAGGTCATCGAGACCGGTTTGCCGATGATCTATGCCAATCAGATCGGCGGCCAGGATGAGCTGATCTTCGACGGCGCCTCTTTTGCCATAGGCGCCGACAAGACGCTTGCCTTCCAGATGAGCCAGTTCGAGGAAACTGTCGACGTCACCACCTGGAAGCGCAACCGCGTCGCCGCAGGCGCGCAAAACGCAGAAGAGTTCGACGGCTGGGTCTGCTCGGAAGGGCCGATGTCGAAAATCCCCGAGCGCGAAGAGGCGGACTACCGCGCCTGCATGCTCGGCCTGCGCGACTACGTCAACAAGAACGGCTTCAAGAACGTGGTGCTGGGTCTCTCCGGCGGCATCGATTCGGCGATCTGCGCGGCCCTTGCCGTCGACGCACTTGGCGAGGAGCGGCTGCGGGCGGTGATGATGCCCTACCGCTATACCTCGGAGGATTCGCTGAAGGATGCCGAGGATTGCGCCCGTGCGCTTGGCTGCCGCTATGACATCGTGCCGATCTTCGAACCGGTCGAGGGTTTTCTGCATACGCTGACGCAGCTTTTCGAGGGCACCAAGGAAGGCATTACCGAGGAAAATTTGCAGAGCCGCGCGCGCGGCACGATCCTGATGGCGATTTCCAACAAGTTCGGCTCGATGGTCGTCACCACGGGCAACAAGAGCGAGATGTCGGTGGGCTACGCCACGCTTTATGGCGACATGAATGGCGGCTTCAACCCGATAAAAGACCTCTACAAGATGCAGGTCTATGCGCTGTCGCGCTGGCGCAACAGCCATGTGCCGCCGGGCGCGCTCGGTCCCTCAGGCGAGGTGATCCCCAGGAATATCATCGACAAGGCGCCGTCGGCGGAATTGCGCGAGAACCAGACCGACCAGGATTCGCTGCCGCCCTATCCGGTGCTGGACGACATTCTGGAATGCCTGGTCGAGAACGAAATGGGCGTCGACGACATCGTCGCGCGCGGCCACGATCGGGCGACGGTGACGCGCGTCGAACATTTGCTCTACATTGCCGAGTACAAACGCCGGCAAGCGGCGCCGGGTGTGAAGATCACCCGTAAGAATTTTGGACGCGACCGCCGCTATCCCATCACCAACCGTTTCAGGGATCGCGGCTAAACATCTGATTAAATTGATGAACCTTGGGGGGCGCATGTTTATCAGCTATTTCAAGGGAACGCCTGAGTATCACATCCTGCGCTTCAAGAACGGCAAGATCAGGGAGCAGGGGCGCGGCATCTCCTTCTGGTACGGCACGTTCGGCACCACGATAGCGATGGTGCCGGTGACGTCGCTCGATAACCCCTTCATCTTCACCGAGACGACGGCGAATTTCCAGGATCTGGCAATCCAGGGGTCGGTCAGCTACCGCATCATCGATCCACTCAAGGCAGCCGAAGGTTTTGATTTCAGCGCCAAGCTCAGCCGTGCCGACGTCGTCGGCGACGGCCGGGAGAAGATCGCCGAGCGCCTGGTGCTGGCGATACAGAGCCGCGCCCGCGCGGTGGTTTCGAGCATGACGCTGGAGCAGGCGCTGGCCGAGGTGACCAAGCTCGGCGGCAATCTCGCCGAACTCCTGCGCAACGATCCGATTGCGGCAACCGCCGGCCTGTCGATCGAGGAGGTCCACATCACCTCGGTCCAGCCGACGCCGGAGATCCGCAAGGCGCTCCAGACCGAATATCGCGAGGCGCTGCAGCGCCAGGCCGATGCCGCGATCTATGGGCGCCGTGCCTGGGGCGTGGAGAAGGAGCGCGAGATCAAGCAGAGCGAACTGGCGACCGAAATCGAGCTTGCCGAACGCAACAAGCTGCTGGTCGACACCGAAGCGCGCAACAAGCTGACGCTTGCCGAGGCGGAAGCCAAGGCGCAGCAGCTGGAACTGACCGTCTATTCGTCGGCGCCCGCCCACGTGCTGACGGCGATGGCCTTCAAGGCCTGGGCGGAAAAGGGCGGTTCGGTCGGCAATCTGTCGATCACGCCTGACATGCTCACCAGCGCGCTCAGCCAGCTTTCCACGCCGAAAGCCGGGTCCTGAAAGGCAAGCACGGGTGGCAAGCGACCAGAGCGGCAGGCCGATCGACCGGGTGATCGTCGTCACCCGCAAGACCGAGCTGGAGGAGCTGACGACGCGCTTCAACACGCAGGGACAGGCGCGCTTTTATCTCCGGCAGGCCGGCATGGATTTCGACCCGGTCAAGGCGGCGCATGACGTCTATCACCAGGCGCTCGACCGGGTGATGGGTTCGCTTCCCCAAGGCCTCAAACAGTTGCGGCTCGACCGCGAACTGGTACCGCAGTTCGAATTCGGCTCCGACGCGGTGATCGCGCTCGGTCAGGACGGGCTGGTGTCCAACACCGCGAAGTACCTCCCGTACCAGCCGCTGATCGGCATCAACCCGGACCCGGCGCTTTTCGACGGCGTGTTGCTGCCGTGGAATGCCGACGATACCGAAAAGGTCCTCGGCCTGACGATCGCCGGCAAGGCGAAGCGCCAGGCGGTGGTGATGGCCGAAGCGCGCTCCAATGACGGACGCCGGCTGATCGCCTTCAACGATCTGTTCGTTGGCGCCTCGACGCATGTCTCGGCGCGCTACGAATTGACCTATGGCGGCAGGACCGAGCGCCAGTCGTCGAGCGGCATTATCATCTCCACGGGCGCCGGCTCTACCGGCTGGCTGCGCTCGGTGATGGCGGGCGCCGCGGGACTGGCCGCGGCCTATGGTGACAACTCCGTGCCGACCGTGCCGCCGCAAGGCTATGACCGCGAAGCCGAACAGCTGTTCTTTTCGGTGCGCGAACCGTTTCCGAGCAACACGACCGGCGTGTCGCTTGTGCATGGCGTCATCACCCGCGACCGGCCGCTGGTGGTTTCTTCGCGGCAGAGCAGGGGCGGCGTCATCTTCAGCGACGGGATGGAGCTCGATTTCGTCGAGTTCAATTCCGGCACCCACGTGACCATCGCGATCGCCGACCAGAAGGCCTATCTCGTGGTGCCATAAGCGCGCCACGTGGGCAGCCAAATCACCGGCCGGACTGAATTCGGCCGCCCTCCATTCTTTGCGAGGCACCATGCCCGACTGTGAAATCAGCTTCGACATGTCACGGATCGATTTCCGGGCGACCTCCGATCTGTTGATGGCGAGTTATTGGGGCGCCGGCCGCAGCGATGACTTTCATCGCCGCGCCTTTGGCAACTCGTTCTGCACCGCGGCCTATATCGATAGGAACCAAGTCGGTTTTGGCCGGGCCATCACCGACCGTACGGTGTTTGCCTATCTCGCCGACATCATCATCTGGCCGCAGCATCGCGGCCAAGGCATTGGCACGCAACTGGTGCGGGCGCTCATCAACCACCCTGAACTCAACACGGTCTCGCACTGGAGCCTGTCGACCAGTGACGCGCATGGCCTTTATGAGAAGCTGGGCTTCAAGGCATCGACCGACGGCCGCTACATGCGCCTCGATCGCAACCCGGAATGAGGCATAGCGAGGGGTTGACCCGCTGTTGTTGCAAAATAACCTCACTGGTTGGACCAGTTACGCTTTGCCACGTGCCCGGCCTTGGCGATCCTTCATGGCGTCTCTATAAGGACCGCTCCGCAAGTGTCTTGCGGGAGGTCTGAATGGCAGTATTTCACATGGTAATGCGAGGCCGCGAAGCCTAGGTCTCACCTGGCGTCCGGCGAAGGTTTGCCCTTCGCACCGATGCCGGGTCGAGTACAGGCTTCTGCCGATGCCGGTCGCCACCCGACAACCCGGGGCGCGCCGCCACCCATGCCGAACCTCCGCAGCCCCGGGCGAATTGCCCAGCGCGGTTTTCAATTTTCAGACCTTACCGGGACCGGGCAGATTTGCGCCCGGATGACATCATGGCTCGTTTTCGAATCGATCTGCGTGCAAGCGCCTTTCGCAGCGTTCTTGGCTTCACGCTCAGCCACTGGCGGCGCCAGCCGTGGCGGCTTTCGCTGATCATGGGCAGCTTCCTGCTGTCGACCATAGCGGACGTGTTGACGCCGCTCTATTCCGGCCGGCTGGTCGACGCCGTCGCCAGCAGTGCGTTGGCTGACGATGTCGCGTGGAATGCGGCAATGGCGGCGTTCTTCGCGCTCATCGCTTTGGCGATGACCGGCGTGGTGCTGCGCAACCTGGCTTTCATGGGCATTGTCGAGCTGACGCTGAAGATGATGGCCGACATCGCCGCCGACGCGTTCCATCGCGTGCAACGCTTCTCAACCGACTGGCACGCCAATAGCTTTGCCGGATCGACGGTGCGCAAGGTCACGCGCGGCATGTGGGCTCTCGACCTGCTCAATGACACCATCCTGATTGCGTTGTTGCCGTCGGTCGCCATGCTGGTCGGCTCGACGTTGCTGCTCGGCTGGTTCTGGCCACTGATGGGGCTGGTCGTGGCAGTCGGCTCGCTGCTGTTCATCACGGTGACGGCGCTGCTGTCGCTCGGCTATGTCGCGCCCGCGGCACGGCTCGCCAACAGCTGGGATACGCGGCTTGGCGGCTCGCTTGCCGATGCGGTGAGCTGCAATGCCGTGGTCAAGGGTTTCGGTGCCGAGACGCGCGAGGAGACGCGTCTTGCCAAGGTCGTCGCCAAATGGCGCGCGCGGACCAGCCGCACCTGGGTGCGCGGCACCATCAACGGCACGACGCAAGGCGCCATGTTGCTGGTGCTGCGGACGGCAGTAATCGGCCTGTCGCTGATGCTGTGGGCCTGGGGCCAGGCAAGTGCGGGCGATGTCGCCTTCGTGCTGACCTCGTTCTTCGTGCTGCAGGGCTACCTCAGGGACATCGGCACGCATATCCGCAATTTGCAGCGTTCGGTCAACGACATGGAGGAACTGGTCGATTTCCAGTCGCAACCGCTCGGCATCGAGGACCGGCCCGGCGCCAAGCCGATCCGGATCACGCATGGCCACATCGCCTTCGATAACGTCACCTTCCACTATGGCTTCCACTATGGCAGCCATCGCCTGCCGCTCTACCGCGATTTTTCGGTGGAGATAGCGGCGGGCGAGCGGGTCGGACTGGTCGGCCATTCCGGCTCGGGCAAGACGACCTTCGTGAAGCTGATCCAGCGTCTCTATAATGTCAGCGGCGGCAGGATCCTGGTCGATGGCCAAGACATCTCCCAGGTTGCACAGGCGTCGCTGCGCGCGCAGATTGCCATCGTCCAGCAGGAGCCCATCCTGTTCCACCGCTCGCTGGCGGAAAACATCGCCTATGCCCGTCCGGACGCCACGCAGGCCGAGATCGAGCATGCCGCCAAGCTCGCCAGCGCGCACGACTTCATCACCAGCCTGCCGAAGGGCTACGGCACGCTGGTCGGTGAACGCGGCGTGAAACTGTCGGGCGGCGAGCGCCAGCGGGTGGCGATCGCACGCGCCTTCCTGGCGGATGCGCGCATCCTGATCCTGGACGAGGCGACATCGAGCCTCGATTCGGAATCGGAAGTACTGATCCAGCAGGCGATGGAGCGGCTGATGGTTGGCCGCACGACGCTGGTCATCGCGCACCGTCTGTCGACGGTGCGAGCGCTGGACAGGCTGCTCGTGTTCGACCGTGGCAAGATCGTCGAGGAAGGCTCGCATGACGAGCTGATCCGGCTGAAGGGCGGCATCTACCGCCGCCTGTTCGAGCGGCAGGCGCTGGAACTGACCAAGGGCCTGGTGATCTGAGCTGAACGCAGAGCCCTATCCGAGGGATAGGGCTCTGCCTGGTTCATCCAGGCATTCGCTCGAATGGCTGAAGCGCTGGGTCGATCGTGTCCCAGGCGTGGCCGCGCACGGTGTAGGTGACCGCCTGCGGGTCGAACTGGCCGGGATCATCGAGGCTCGTGGCCTGGATAGCCGTCACCTCCGGCATGGCGACGAACGTTACGTAGACCGGCGTGCCGCAGGTCGGGCAAAAGGCCTGGGCTTTTTCATTGCCGCTGTCGGCGATCATCCGCCACGTGCTCGGCTCGCCGGTGATCTTTACGTCAGCGCGCCGGCCGAAGGTCACATAGGAACAATGGCCAGTACCGCTGCGCTTTTGGCAATCGAGGCATTGGCAGTGGTTCTGAAAGATCGGCTCGCCGCTGGCCTCATAGCGGATCGCGCCGCAGGCGCAGCCGCCGGTAAAGTGCTTGGTCATCATCGTTCTCCGCGGTTGCTTCAGGCCGATTTCGGCTTGGCGAACAGGTCGATGCCCGTGCCGGTTTCGAGGAAGGATTTCATGCTGGACAGCACGGCCGGCCAACCCTGGCTGATGCCCTTGGCCATGCCGCTGCCGGCTTCGAGCTCGTCATGGCTGACGGTCAGCTTGACCATGGTGTCGTATTCCTCGATGGCGAACGTCACCTGGCTGTGCTTGGTCGGATCGTCGGCCTGCGAGGCGTTGGCCCAGCTCATGACCAGCCGGGTTGGCGGCGAGATTTCGACGACCTTGCCAACGAGTTCGACGGTCCGTTCGTCATTGGCGCGGATGTGTTCCCATTTCGAGCCGGGCTTCCAGTCGGAGACGTTTTCGTGGCCCCAGTAGCGCTTGGCGATATCGGGCCTGGTGATGGCTTCGAACACCTTTTGTGGCGTCGATCTGATGTAGGTCACGTAGACAAAACTGGTGGTTTCCCGGGTCATTGGTCGTCTCCTTCGAGTTCTTGTTTCAGGTCGTGCAGCAGGCTCAGCCGCTGCCGTTCGAATTTTCGCACCCACCGCTCGTAGACTTCGTGCAGCGGCACGGGGTTGATGAAATGCAGCTTCTCGCGGCCACGCTTGACCGTGCTGATCAGATTGGCCGCTTCCAGCAGATCGATGTGCTGCGTGGCGGATTGCCTCGCCATGTCGAGATTTTCGCAAAGCTCGCCGAGCGTCTGGCCGTTCTTCTCACACAGAAGATCGAGCAGCATTCTGCGGGTCGGGTCGCCCAGCGCTTTGAAAACCTTGTCGGCGTCCATCGGTCTCACTCATCTTGAAGACACAATATGCAGGTAAATGCCTGCATGTCAAGCTGTGGCTAAGCTTGGCCTGAAGGGGAGGGATTTATAGTGTCGGATTGCTGGCGCGCGGAGCGAAGCACCGAGCCCGGAATCGGGGCAAGAACCGGTGCGGGCGCGCAGGACTATGCAGCGGTGGCTGTGAGCTAGGCTCTAACGACGAACTTGTCGGGATCGGCGCAGAAATGGGCGATGATCTGGCAGAGGTCCGGCTCGTTGACCATGCGTACGGCCTCGGCCCCATTGACCCATTTGCGGGTGCGCGCGCGCTTTTCCTTCCAGCGGTCGGCAACGTGCTCGACCTGCAGCGGAAACACCAGCACTTCGCAAGGGACTTCCTCGCCGGACGCGAGGGCCTTGGCGTAGAAGTAACGACCGGCCTCGAAAAGCGAAATTTTGCCACGCAATCCGGCTTCCTCGCCCGCCTCGCGCGCCGCTGCCTCGCAGAGCGGCTCCCTGGCCTCGGGCCAGCCCTTCGGCAGCACCCAACGCCCGGTGTCTCGGCTGGTGATCAGCATGATCTCGACGCCGTCTTCGTTATTGCGCCATGGCAAAGCGGCAACCTGCAGGCGACAAGGCGAAGTGCCGAAGAGCTTGCGGACCCTTTCAGCCAGATGGTCGTGTGTCGCCGGTGTCGTCAGCATCAGTGAAAGCTACCCCAGCCCTCAGAATCGTTAGCCGCCGTATGAATCTTACCGACAAGTGTAAGTCTTAAAAGTAAAAAACATCACACCAACCGTCCAATCCGCCAACAGGCGTCGATTCGACAGAATAATGTGCCTTCCAGTGTCTGTTTTCATAGCAGACGGGGCGGGTTTGGCCGTCTGGGCAGAAATGGGGCTGGCGCGAATCAGCCGGCGTGATCGTCGGCGATCGGCTTCTGGTAGGTGAAACCCATGTCCCAGGGAAAGTAGATCCAGGTGTCCTGGCTGACTTCGGTGATGAAGGTGTCGACCAGCGGCCGGCCTTTCGGCTTGGCGTAGACGGTGGCGAAATGCGCCTTGGGCATCATGGCGCGCACGATGCCTGCCGTCTTGCCGGTGTCTGTGAGGTCGTCGATGATCAACACGCCCGCGCCATCATCGGCGAGCAGCGCCGGCGTGATCTCCTTCAGCACCTGCAATTGCCCCTGGCTGGTGTAGTCGTGATAGGAGGCGACGCAGACCGTCTCGATGACGCGTATGCCGAGTTCGCGTGAGATGATGGCAGCGGGAACCAGGCCCCCACGGGTGATGCAGACGATGGCCTTCCACTGACCCTTGTTGGCGCCGGCAAGCCGCCAGGCGAGCGCCCGGGCATCGCGGTGGAACTGGTCCCAGGAGACCGGAAAGGCTTTTTCGGGAAGGGACATTCTGCACTCCGCGCGCAACATTGTGGAATGCGCGCGGAATTAACTGGAAAGTCAGGGCATTGGCAAGGGCGGGGCCAGCTGTGGAGTTACCGCGACAAAAAGGCCGCAACCGGCACGCTGCGCAACACGGTGCGCGTGACGCCGCCGAACAAAAGCTGACGCAGCCAGGAATGGCTGTAGGCGCCGAGCACCAGAAGGTCGGCTCCGGTCTCGGCGATCCGGGTCTGGATGACGTCATCGACCGAAGCATTACCCGATTTCTGCACCGACACGCTGACCGTTGCGCCATGCCTGGAGAGTGCCGCGGCGATCTCGGCGCCGGCGGCTTCCGGGTTGTCATCCAGCGTATCCGGCGGATCGATGACCAGAATGTCGGTCTTTTCGGCCTCGATGATGAAGGGCAGCGCGTCGAAGGCGGCACGCGCCGCCTCCTTGCTGCCGTTCCAGGCCAGCAGCACATGTTTGAATGTGGTGACCAACGGCCCCTCATGCGGCACCACCAGCACTGGCCGGCCGGCATCGTAAACCAGCGTGTCGACATCGGCGCTCGTGTCGCCCCCGGTCTCGCGCTGCGCGGCAATAATCAGATCGGCGGCGCGCACGCTGGAAATACCCGTCAGCGCGCTGTCGCCGGAAAAGCTCTCGAGGCTGCGCCATTCGAAGGAAAGGCCGGAATTCTCGATCCGCCCAACGAAAAGCGCCTGCAATTTCTCGGCGCGCTCGCGGTTCATGTCGGCGGAGACCTGCAGGAACTCAGTGTCGGGGAAGCCGGTTGCCGAGGTGTAGGGAACGGGCAGCGCTTCGGCATGGATGCCGATGAGATGGCTCTCGAACCGGTCGGCAAGCGGGATGGCGCAGTCGAGCACGCGTTCGGCGTCCTGTTCGTTCTGCAATATGGCGACGATGGTCTTGAAGCGCATGCGAAATCCCTCAAATCTGCCAGCGCGTGCTGCGCCCGAGGGAAAACGTGGGAGTGCGGTGCTTGGTTCCGGCCCGGCGATGGTCCGCGAACCCAGGGTCAATTGGCGGCGGTGAAGCCGGCCACCATCGCCTCGACGTCCTTGCGTGCCGAATCCAGCGCCTCCTGGCTGCGGGCGCGGACCACCAGCTCCGTCCAGAATTTGCCGTCGCCATATTTCGGATAGGAGCCGATGATGGTGTCGGGATGCGCCTTCTGGATGTCGCCCAGGGGACCGCCGATCAGGCCTTCGCCGAACGGGCAATGGACGGTGGCCGACAGCATCTTGGTGCCGGCCTTCAGCGTCGGCACGACATTGTCGAGCATGGCCTGGAAAATCGCCGGCACGCCGGCCATGACATGGACGTTGCCGATGCGAAAGCCGGGCGCGACGGAGACCGGATTGTCGATATGGTCGGCGCCGCGCGGCATGCGCGCCATGCGCTTGCGGGCCTCGGTGTATTCGATGCCGCGCGCGGCATAGCTCTCGCCCAGCATGGCATAGGCCTTGGCGTCGTATTCGCACGGCACCCCAAAAGCCTTGGAAACGGAATCGGCGGTGATGTCGTCATGCGTCGGGCCGATGCCACCGGTGGTAAAGACATAGGTGTAGCGGGCGCGTACGGCATTCACCGCAGCGACAATCTCGTCCTCCTCGTCGGGAACGATGCGCACTTCCTTCAGGTCGATGCCGATGGCCGTCATGATGTCGGCGAGGTGGCCGATATTTTTATCCTTGGTGCGGCCGGACAGAATCTCGTCGCCGATGACAAGCATGGCGGCAGTGACGATTTCAGGCATGGAAGGCTCCGGCAAACAGGCCCGTTGGCAGACAAGGTCGCCTGAGGCAGAAAGAAGGTCGCCTGAGATAGCGCGCCATCGAACTGGCGGCAATGCCGACACAAGCCGCCATCTGCCTTGCCGAGCGTTCGTCAGTGGGTGATGGTGCGCGCCGGTCCGCTTCCCGGGTGAAAACATGCTGGTATCGATTCTGCTTTGGCTTGTCGCCGGCCTGTCCGTGCTGGCTCTCGTCATCGTGGCCTGTCTGGTGGCCGCTACGCTCTGGATTGCCGCCAAGGCCGAAAGGCTGGTGCCGGCCAGCGGAAACTTCGTCGAGATCGACGGCAGCCGCATCCATTATGTCGAAACGGGCGAGGGACGGCCGATCCTGTTCGTGCACGGACTTGGCGCGCAACTCCACCAGTTTCGCCACACGCTGTTTGAGCGCTTTGGCCCTGGCTACCGCCTCATTGCACTCGACCGGCCGGGATCGGGCTATTCTGTTCGCGCGCGAGGAGCCACCGGCCGTCTGCCTGAACAGGTCGAGATCATCAGGCGCTTCATCGAAACACTCGGGCTGGAAAGGCCGCTCGTGGTCGGGCACTCGCTGGGGGGCGCCGTCGCGCTGACCCTGGCCTTGGAGCATCCCGGCGCGATTTCCGGCATCGCTTTGCTGGCGCCGCTGACGCATCTGGAAGCCGGCGCCCGCGAGAAAGCGGGCCTGCTCTATATCCGTTCGCGGCTTTGGCGCTGGATCATGGCCTACACCGTCGCGATACCGACAAGCCTCAGATATGCGCGGCAGACACTGGAGTTCATCTTCGCGCCGCAGGCCGTTCCCGCCGACTACATGATCGATGGCGGCGGATGGCTCGGGCTGAGGCCAAGCCATTTCCATGCAACCTCCACCGATTTCGTAGCGGTCGAACAGGATCTTGGCCGCATCGAAGAGCGCTATGAAGAGATCGCCATGCCGGCCGGCATTTTCTTCGGGACAGCCGATCGCGTCATCGCCATGCGCATACATGGGGAGCCGATGAAGGACAGGATCGAAGGGCTCGATTTCGAGACGGTCGAAGGCCTCGGCCACATGCCGCAATTCGTCGAGCCGGACCGCGTCATCGCCTTCATCAAGCGCATTGCCGAGCGGACATTCGCCGGCCAAGACCTCACCACAGCCTCACAACAATTTCACTGAACCATTCGGCTGATATCCGGTTTTACCCCGTGTCGCACCCAAGGCGGCGGATACGGAGTAATTCAATGTACAGGAAAGTTTTTGCAGCATCCGTGCTGACGATCGGTCTTGCCACATCGGCGATGGCGCAGTCATCGGACAGCACGTATTCCAACCATCACAGCTGGTGGCCGTTCGGGAACGAGCAGTCATCGACCGTCGACCAGAGCACCACCGGCAGCATCAATGCCGACGGCAGCCAAGGCTATGGCGGCGCTACGGGGCCGTGCGCCTCCGACCCGTCAGGACCCTATGGAAATGTGAGGCCCAACGTGAACGATCAATATTGCGGCAAGTGATCAAGCCGCGGCTTCGACTGACCGGCAGGATGTCCCGCCTGTTTGTTTTGACACGCAATTCCCAAGGGAATTGCTTAGGCGAGCATCCATGGCCGGCAGCGAAAGCTGAGGGGCAAGGATCAGTCGGAAACTTCGGTCTGCGGCCGGTCGCGGCCGTCGGCCAGTTCGTCGTGCCACTTGCCTTCGGCATCCTCATACTGGATGCCGTCCGTGGCGCCGGCGATCTGCTGTTCGGCCGAGGCGATCTCGGCGGCGCGCAGCGCATCCTGGTGGGTCGGGAATGTCTCCGAGAATGTCGAACCGACCTTGTAGGCCCAGCCCCCGTCATGCTCGACGATCTTGTAAGTCAGCTTCGCCATGGAATCCTCCGGTTCGTCCGTCCGCTCAATGCGGCCCGTTTTTCATTGCAATTTGGGCTTCAATGCAACTTGGCGTCTGGCAGCCGGTCTTCGGGAACCAGCACTTCCGATTCCTTGGCCGCTTCGATCAAAGCCCTGCGTGCATCGGCCGTCGAACGATAACCTTCCAGCACTTTGAGGCAAGTGTCGAGAGCATCACGATGGCGCGGGCCGCGATTGAGCGGCCACACCGTCATCAGACACTCCGCCGCTTCCTGGGTGCTGCGGATCTGGCGATATTTGCCGACATGGCCGAGTTCGACCACGACCGGGGTTTCAAAAGGTTTGTTATCCATGATGGCCGCAACGCAAAGCAGCCAATATGGTTGCAAAAGTGGCCGTCAGCCTGCGCCCAAACGTCTCACCAACCGCAATCGTTGGTCTCAGTAACCGCAGTCGTTGCGCAGCCAGTGGGCGTTGGCCCAGCCGGTCCGTCCGCCGATTTCGACCTGGTACCAGTTGCCGCGGCGGTCGAAAATCTCCGTGTGGTCGCCGTTGAACAATTGCCCGATCATGCGCGACGACGAGTTCGGCCGTGCGCGCACGGCGAGAAACCCGCTGCCGGTATCCAGATCGTAGTGCCTGGACAGGCCGTGCACCGTGCCTTCGCAATATTGCGCGCCGACCGGAGACGACGCGGCGAACGACAGTGCGACCACCAGAGCGGCTGCCGCCGGATAGATTGCCCTTGATGCCATGGACTTTGCTCCCAATCCGGCCGCCAAGGCGGCCTGCCCCCAGGGACTATAGCGGGCGGATTAACGCGAAGCTGCGGCAATCTGTCCAGCAGATGCGTTTGGCGCATCCGTCGGCGCTGCCTGTTCAGCCCTTCGTCCAATGCTGCATCGTCGTCACCGAGCGGGCGAGCTGTGGCGCGGGATGGATTTTCTCGCTGAAGGTGGCGGCGGCGCGCCAGCCCCAGCGCGGATCGGCGAGGAAGGCGCGGGCCAGCGCGACTATGTCGGCGCGGCCGTCGGCGACGATCGCCTCTGCCTGCGAGGGATCGTCGATCAGGCCGACAGCCCGTGTCGGGATGCCGGCGCCCTTGCGCACCGCTTCGGCCAGATGCACCTGATAGCCGGCGCCGGTCGGCAGCTTCTGCAACGGCGAATTGCCGCCGCTCGAACAGCAGATATAGGCAACATCAAGCGCCTTCAAAGCTTTGGCCACCTCGATCGCCTCTTCGACCTCGAAGCCGCCATCGACCCAGTCCTTCACCGACAGGCGGGCGCCAAGCATCAGGTTTGGAACTGCCTTCCTCACCGATTTGGCGATCTCGATGAGGAAGCGCATGCGGTTTTCCAGCGAGCCGCCCCAGCGGTCGGTGCGCTGGTTGGAAAGCGGCGACAGGAACTGGAAGATCAGATAGCCGTGCGCGGCGTGCAACTCGAGGAAGTCGAAGCCGGCGCGCTCGGCCCGCTTCGCGGCTTGAGTGAAGCGCTCGATAAGCTGCAGGATTTCATCCTCCTCCAGCGCATGCGGCACATTCCAGCCGGTGTCATAGGCGATGGCCGAGGCCGAGACGGTCTGCCAGGGATCCTCGCCCGGCTGCAATGGGCCGCCGCCTTCCCAGGGCTTTCGGTTGGAGGCCTTGCGGCCGGCATGGGCAAGCTGAATGCCGAATTTCGTTTCCGGCGCGGCGACGCGCCTTGCTGCATCCAGCGTGCGCCGGGCGGCCGCCTCGTTGTCGTCGGAATAGAGGCCGAGGCAGCCATGGGTGATGCGGCCGCGCCGTTCGACGTCGGTCATCTCGACGGTGACCATGCCGGCGCCCGACATCGCCAGGTTCATCCAGTGATAGAGATGCCAGTCGCTGGCCGAGCCATCTTCGGCGGAATACTGGCACATCGGCGCCACCGCGATACGGTTCGGAAAGGTCAGGCCGTCGAGAGCGATCGGCTGGAAAAGCGCTGCGGTCATCAAAAAACTCCGGAGAGGGACTGCAGCTATTTAGGCGATGGCAGTTGCCGGCACCAGACACGAGGCGGTGAAAGCGTCGCCGTTTCGGTTGCGCGCAAAACCGTTCGCGGTTACGCCATGGCGCCGACAGCTTGGAGCTCATCATGGAAGATCGTATCCGCATCCGCTCGGAGGAAGTCCTGTCCGACGACTGGGCGGTCCTGAAGAAGACTATTCTCGATTACCGTCGGCGCGACGGGCAGTGGGAGACGCAGATTCGCCAGACCTACGATCGTGGCGACGGCGCGGTGATCCTGCCTTTCGATCCCGAGCGTCAGACGGTGCTTCTGGTGCGGCAGTTCCGCTACCCCGCCTACGTCACCGGCCACCGCGAACCGCTGATCGAGGCCTGCGCCGGCCTGCTCGACAAAAACGATCCCGAAACCGCCATCCTCAAGGAGGCCGAGGAAGAGCTCGGCTATCGCCTACAGAACATCGAGCGGCTGTTTTCCCCCTATATGAGCCCGGGCAGCGTCACCGAACGGCTGTGGTTCTTCGTGGCGCGCTATTCACCCGCCGACCGCATCTCGGCCGGCGGCGGCGCGGCCGACGAGGGCGAGGACATCGAGGTTCTGGAAATGCGGCTTGATGAAGCGCTGGCCGGCATTTCAGACGGCCGCATCATCGATGCCAAGACGATCATCCTGATCCAGCATTTGAAACTGTACCCGATGAAGGGCTAGCTCGGCGAAGCTCGACGTGCCTCACTGCTGCGGGCAGGGTGGCCGTCCACTTCGCGGATGAAGTTGCGCAAGTTGCAAGGACACCGGAATGGCGCGTGGCGCAAAGGCATGGCTGAAGCGAAACAGCGCGCGGGCATCTCTCCTGTTGCTGAACGCCGCGCTGCTTGTCCGCTATCGCCGGTTGACCCAGCGTTTCCTTGAGCGAATGCGGCATCTGCCGAATTTTGCAGCCCCGGTGACGTTCACGGAAAAGGTCCACTGGCGCAAGATTTTCGATGACGATCCTCGCTTTATCGGCCTTCTCGACAAGCTCAAGTCCAAGGAAATCGTCAGGGAGCGGCTTCCCGGGCTCGCCATCCCGGAGGTGCTGTGGCAGGGCGACGATCCGCGCCAGATCCCCTTCGATGACCTGAAAA
The DNA here is from genome assembly GCF_030323245.1 of Mesorhizobium sp. C372A. Taxonomy (NCBI): domain Bacteria; kingdom Pseudomonadati; phylum Pseudomonadota; class Alphaproteobacteria; order Hyphomicrobiales; family Phyllobacteriaceae; genus Mesorhizobium; species Mesorhizobium sp. C372A. The sequence continues at coordinate 4,216,064 of NZ_CP100475.1, forward strand.
TCCCATACGCCGTCAAATGCAACCACGGTTGCGCCATGAATGTCATCGTTCGCGATCCGGCCAACGCCGACCGGGAGGCGATCATTGCCGAGATGACGGAATACCTTGGCCAAACCTATGGCGCCCGCAAGCTGGAGCGCAGCTATGCGCACATAGAGCGGCGGGTTTTCGTCGAAGCGCTTGTCGGCAAGGACCAGGATTATGACCCGGTCGACTACAAATTCTGTGTGCTGGCTGGCCACGTCGCCTACATTGTCGTCGTCGCCTTCCGTTCCACGGTCAAGAATACCGCCCACCTGGATCGCGATTGGCGCCCGCTGAACATCGTCCAGGGCGCGATCGACTCGAGCCTGGAAATTCCCCCTCCCAAGAGCCTGGCGCGGATGATCGAGGCAGCCGAGGCGCTCGGCAGCGAGTTCGACATGGTGCGTGTCGATTTCTACGAGGAGGAGGGGGAGCCGATCTTCGGAGAATTCACGGTCTACCCACGCAGCGGCTTGCTGCAATTCGACCCGGCTGCCTTCGACCGCGAACTGGGCGCGCATTGGGATATTGGCGCGTCAGGTTACCTCAGTCGTTTGCCCAGCCGATTTGCCCAACGATACAAGGCGATGCTCGTCGCCGCCGGCTATCTCGACGTTTGAGATGGCTGCCTTGGGTGGCGTGCCACCCGAAGCTCGAAGAGCGAAGGGTGGTGCGGAGAACCCATACGATTAGAGATCGAGGCAAACTGATAGCTCAGCAGGTCAATAGCCGTGATTTCGAAGTGCTGCCTCAACTGAGCCGTAGCGGTCAATTTGCCCTGCTGGGATCAATCTTCGTGAGCCGCTGCCTGGTCTCGACCACGCGCCTTTGCGCAGATCGGATTCGGCAAGGCGAGATTCATAGCGACGCCGCAGTCTTCATCGAGCAAGTTTTCAGCGCGCTTCCTGCTGCGACTCGGCCGATTACCGCTAAGGTTACCGGCAAGCTCTCCCACGTCCGGACTGGGTCGAGATCATTTGAAGAACTCTTTCAGCTTGTTGAGTCGACTGTCGCCAGAGGCCTTCCGGCCTTCAGGACACGCCGCCTCGCCGATCGTATCCTGCTGGATAAAGCGAGGTTCTCAGCCACCATTTTCTCGCTGAGTACCAGCGCGAACTCGGTCTGTTTGATGCGCTGCTGAGCATCAGCGAGTTGCATCGTGAAAAGATCGGTTGCCATTGTTGATCCGGGATCCGCGAGATTCATGATTGCGTAACACATGGCGGCCGAAATCGTTCCTAGTTGTCGGGCGAAGCCGGTGCCGCAAAGGGCGGCTGAGTTTCAACTTCCGACCCGACCAGACGTCCGCGAGCGCCAAGGCATCGAGAGCCCAGTGATCGGAGGGCCACGACGAGCGGGCGCAACCCGACCACTTAAGTGATCAGCCTCGCTACAGCCTTGACAGGTACAGTCGCGGCCTCATCAAGGGGAGGTATCAATGGTCTCGGCGATTGGAAACCAACATCGGCAGGCAGCTGAAACTCGACCGAAACCCGCAAAGACAGAACCGGGCGAAGGATTTGCGCCAGGCAAAAGCGCAGACAGCGTAGGACATCGCGCCAAGGCAATGGCGGCAGAAAGTGGCGACACGGATTCTGGCGCCCAGGGGCGCGCCGCATCGACAATCGCCAGGATGGATATCACCGTTTTGGCTCCACAGAGCGAAGAGCCGCCTTTGGAGTAGCCCGGGCGGCCGTGCCGCTGCCTCAGTCCTTGTGCAGCACAACGCGCGCTGGCTACGCTCGGTGGCCATCGTCGTCTCGAAACACTTCGGGCGTTGCACTGCCGCGAGCCGCCTTCGCTGCTGGTCGAGGGGCTGTAACCCTTGGTGAGGCCGGCATCGCCTCGCCGGTCGTTGCGAGCCCACGATCGGGCGGCCAAGCGACCTTCCCTGTGTCGGTCTCTATTTGATACTAGGGGACGGCGGTTTCATCACGGGCAGTTGCAGCTGGTCAATGGTTGCGACGATGCCGGCGGCAATGGCTTCCGCCTCATGGATCAGTTCCGGACCATAGAGCCCATTGACCATCTCTTCGCTCGGCAGCACGCCAGGAGGACAGTGCTCTTCCATTGTGCGCCGGATGAGCGTCAGCGCTGCCCGGCATTGGTCGGCTTCGATCTTCATAGCTCTTCAAACATCCAATTCGTCTAAAATGTTCCGGAACTAATTTAGCGATAGCTAATTGAAGTCGTGGTTCTGCGAGTCAGTGCATGCGTCTGAAATTCATCAAGCCTATGGAACCCGAACTGGTCGACACGCCGCCGATGGGCGATGATTGGATTCATGAGATCAAATTCGATGGCTACCGCACCCAGGTCATCAAGGATGATGACGGGATTCGGCTGATCACCAAGAACGGTTATGATTGGACGGGCCGCTACATCCAACTTGCCGGTGAGGCGGAAGCGATCGAGGCGAAAGACTTCATCATCGACGGCGAGACCATTACGATCAATGAGGCTGGCCTATCCGACTTCCATGCGCATCAATCAGCCGCGACCAGCCGCAAGCCGTCGCGCGATCTGTATCTGCTAGCATTCGACCTCTTGCACCTGAACGGGCATGACTTGCGGAACACGCCGGTGGAAGACCGTCGCGAGATCCTCCGGGCGTTGATCCCGGACGGCGGCCGAATCCAGTTCAGCGAAGCGATGCCGGGCACTGGCGACGCCGTCTTTCATCTGGTCGACCAGGCTGGGCTTGAAGGTATCGTTTCAAAGCGGAAGGGCAGCAAGTATCGGTCGGGTCCGACGACGAACTGGCGCAAGATCAAGTGCTATGCCGAAAAGGAGATGGACATCATCGGCGTGCAGCGCGAGGCCGGCAAGCCTGCCATGGTGCTGATGGCCGACAAAGGCCACTATGCCGGCGGCGCCTTCGTCACCTTCAAGGCGGACAAGCGCCAGCGCCTATGGGACCGCGTGCAAGGCAAGATTGGCGGGCCGGCGCCGAAAGGGCTCAAGAGTGACAAGGCCGAATGGCTAAAGCCGGGCCTGGTCGGCCGCGTGCGGTTCCTAAAGGGCGAGGAGAAGCTTCGCCATGCCAAGCTGCTGGATTTCCGGGAGGAGACTTAGCCCGGAGGCTTGTCCCGGGGCTGTGCCGGTCCTGTCCCGTTCCACTGGATGAACTTCGCCCTCTGGCCGGTGATGGTCTCGATCGACTTCAACAGGGGTCCATGGACCTTACGTAGAGCTTGGTAGTGCTCGCCGTGGTACGCCAGGAGCGGCCCGACGATGCTCTTGTGCAGCGCTTCGGCTGCCGCCAGGAAGCGCTCGATTTCAGCCCGGGAAAGTTGTTCCGAAGGTTTGGTTCTGGCCATTGGCGCTCTCCATTGAGGGGTCGCCGCAACGAGGACTATAATCCTACATGCCGGACTGCCTGACAAGAGGGCTCGCCGGCCTTACCCCGCAGGTAGCAGTAGGGCGACGGCGCCAAGCGCAGCATCAGGAGCAACCACCAGCAAAGATGAGCAACGGCAGGCCCGGCGACCTCCTTTGGCACACGGGACAAACAAGAAGGTCGCCGAGCCTTACCGGCGCTGCTTTGTGAGGGAGACGACGCCGGATGAGATGAGAGTATGCGATCGTGCTAATCTCTGCGAACCATGCGAACGAAGGAAAGCCTTGTGGCACCGACGTTGAGATCAAGGTCGGCGGGGCGCTGATCGCTGCGGCAGGATTCTTCCAAAGCGGTAGTGAGTCCAGAGCGGAACATTAGCGTCGGCTAACGGTTAATTCGGCAGTGTTCCGAACCGTGATTGGTAGAGCGATGGTGACGTTTCATCTTGTCTATTTTTCCGGCCTGACGGCAGACCAGCTGCTAGGCAGCGCCGTTTCTATCCTGGCGTGTTTGCTGCTTTATAACGCTCTGGCTACGGACGCCTGACTGATAGGTCGGCCAGCGGCCCGGCATCCTTGGCAGCCGGCGATTGCCATCCCGATGCCAACTTCAAGACCTATCACGAGGCCAAAGACAAGCTTGCCGACGAAATCAATGGCGAGGGCCGGACAGGACGCCACACGTCCAGGCAGGGCTCTCTGAGGGCATTGGCGATGCCCGTTGCCTCAAGGTGGCGAGCTTTTTTAGTTAATAGGCCTCCGCGCTGGGCAATCTGTTCCGAGAGCTTCTGTGATGCCTCTATGACGTGGCAAACCTTGGAAAAGGTTTCCGTGGCAGGACCGGGGTACGATTCTAACCAACTAGGGCTGTATAGGCCACTAGCGCCCGACGATCCGGCTAATCATGTCGTCGTCAGGTGCGCTGTCGGTGAATTCCCGTAGGAGCGCCTTCGCGTGGTCTACCCAATGCTCTTCAGCCAGGTTCAGCTCCCGAACGGATCTCCTGAAGGTCTCGCACACCACATCGAAATCGAAGGCGTCAATGCTGTAGCCTTCCTCGTCATGGTCCATCGGCCGCCTCCCCCAATGGGGGAAACTGTACGGAATCGTACGAAGCAAGTGCAAGGGCATTCAAAAGCAATTGGCTGATGCCGCCCGATCGTTCCACAATGTGTTGCTAATATGCAGCACCGACTGAATCTCCGATCAGCGGCACTTGTGGTTGGTTCCAACAGCTGCGCGTTGACGGCAAGATGCCAAAGCCAACGACATGCGGGCGACGAAGATGGACAAGCGACAAAACACAAGAAATGTTGAGTTGGTCGGTCTTCTGGCCGTGCCGTTGTCAGTTCTAATCACGCTGCTGATAGCTGGAATGATCCTTTGCTGAAATGTTTGAGTGGCAAAAGGCTGGGGCGGGTTTTTCCCCTTTGAAAGAAGTCACGATGTCCCTATCCGTCGAACCCCCGATATTGCCAGAGGATAGCCCAGACCGTGAGGTGAACTGTGAAGTCGCATTAGAAGCCGCGTTTGCGGCCTTGGTGACTGCGTCAGAAGCGCAAGGTTGGACGCCACAGGAAACGGCTGCAACTCTTCTTAAAATCGCGACGGAGCATGCCCACCGGGTTGAGGCCGCTGCGGCCCCAGCCGGCTCCCAAGGGAGTGCTTGACCTGGCCCGCGCGGTCGGTCGCTACCGACAGGAGTGTTGCAGCAGGTATTCCAGCAAGAGTGTTAAACCTCTTCAGTTTTGTCCCTCTCCTCTGCCAATGCGCTTTTATCAAAGCCAAGCCCCAGTGGCATCGGCATGATAAGGTCTGTGAGTTGCGGCTTACACTCGAAGAGGATTGCCCTGGCCAATAGGTGGCCGGCTCGCAAAGGTCTTTGAGACGTTCTGCAGCCACATCCTCTATGCCGACATGCTCCATAGCGTATGAAGAGCTACCAGCACGCTTGTAATATAGCTTTTGATCGCTGCGGTGTGGTCGACGTTCCGACCGTGGCACGTCGATGACTATGAAACCGGCGTTTTGGTCGGCATTCGATGCAAGTCCGGCGACACGGATACCGTCGTTTTTCGGCTGCATTAGATCCCCAACTGCCGAGCTTACGACCGAAAGGGCTACAGGTTCGGGATTTGGCTCAAGCGCAGTTGCGCCGTCAGCCCCGTCACTGTTCTTACGGCAGCCAATACCGAACACCAAAACTCCAGCATGGCAGTTCCTGGCTTTGTATCCCGGCTCTACGGCTACCCGCGTCAGCCTTTTCTATGGTAGCCAGTGAGTTCTTACAGAACGAATCCTAAGCATTTCAATTTGGTGCGGACGACGGGAATCGAACCCGTACGATCAGAGATCGAGGGATTTTAAGTCCCTTGCGTCTACCAATTCCGCCACGTCCGCAGGCCAGCCCTTTTCAGACGCCAGCGAAAACCCGTCAAGCCATCTTTTGCCGAGTGTCGGACTCATGAAAGGTGGTTAGTGATGGCAAAACAGTTGGTTGTTGCCAAAATCTCAGTCGCCGAGAAGGCTCAGAATTTGTAGCTGAGATTGATACCGACCGCGTTCATCTTCACATCCTGATCGCGATCGTTGAAGGGTTCCGCCACGTCATAGTGCTCGGAGCCGAAATCGTAATAGCGATATTGCGCGCCGACGATGAATTTGTCGGTCAGCGCGTAGTCGACGCCGGCGCCCAAGGTCCAGCCGACATTCGTGCGTGTGCCGGCGAACGACGCGCCCGCGACTTGCGAAGTTTCGATGCCGGCAAAGGCGACGCCGCCGACGCCGTAGACCAGCACGCGGTCCATGGCGAAGCCCGCTTTGGCGTTTACAGATCCGAACCACTTGATGTCCGTGCGGAATGTGCTTCCAAGGCCTGATACCGCCGTACCGTCGACGGCGGAATAATTGAGCTCCGCCTCGGCGCCGAGCACCGCCTGATCGAACTGCCACAGGCCGGCGACATGGCCGCCGACGAAACCGCCGTCAATGTCGGGCGAGATGGAAAACGGCGCGCCTTCTGTCACTGATATGTCGGACTGGCCCCAGCCGTAGCCGGCCTGCAGGCCGGCATAGTAGCCGGTCCAGTCGAAGCCTGGTTCGGTCATCGGCACCGCCATCGGGTCGGCGGCGAACGCCGGCGCGGCCAGAGCAATCAGAAATCCGGCACTGGCAATGGTCAGACAGCGCATCGAGTTCTCCGAAAAGGCGGTTAAGAAGGCGCCTTGCCGGAAGGTAATCCTATTCGTCGCAAAACGGAACCCATTGTTCAACAATCGGAAGCACCCGTTGCTGTGCTGGGGTGCTCTATTTTGGGGGCGCTATTTGGCGTCGATGAAGTCCAGCGCCGCCTGACTATATTCGTCCGGCGCCTGCAGCATGGCGAAATGACTGGCGTTGGGCAGGATGATGAGCTTGGCGCCCGGAATGACGGAGGCCATGTATTCGGTGTGTTCGCGCTTGATCGCCTCGTCATGGTCGCCGGCAACGATCGCGGTCGGCGTGGTTATCTTGCCGAGCTGTTCCTTGGTCCAGGCCGGCTCCGACTCCCACATGTGGCTGATCTGCGCCACGAAGGCATCGTACTGGTCGGGAGTCTTCGACAGTTTCTTGTAGTCGCGGCCCGAGCGGTCGATATAGGCGGCAAAGGTCTTGTTGGTCAGCACACCCGGATCGACGCCATCGGTGGTGACGTTGGCGGCCTGCGCAAAGAGCCGTGTCAGCCGCTCCGGATGATGCAGCGCGATGTCGATGCCGATAATGCCGCCGTCGCTCCAGCCGACAAGAGCGGTCTTGTCGATCTTGAGATAGTCGAGCAGCGCAAGATAGTCCGACGCCATGAGGTCATAGCCGTAAGCTTGCTCGGTGCGGGTAGAACGGCCATGGCCGCGGCTGTCGGCGATGATAACCATGTGCGTCTTGGACATCGTCGCCACCTGGCTTGCCCAGATGTCGCCATGGCCAAGGCCGCCATGGATCAGGAGAATCGGATCACCGGCGCCGAAAACGGCATAGTACATCTGAATGCCGTTGACCGGCGCATATCCGCTCTGATCCGGTTTGGGCATCGCCGCCGGCTCCGGCAAGGTCTGCCAACGCTCCTCGGCGGATGCAAAGCCGGACGAGATCAGGAACAGGGTGACGAAGGCGAATGCTTTCAGGAACCGGATCATGACTTCACCTCAGGAGGTTTCGGGCTCATCACAACAAAAACCCGCCTCGCGGCGGGTCGTCGGCGCAAATCAGCACGATCGCCAGAATAGTAGCATAAGTGCCGGCACAAGCCAAACTGAATGACTGCACCGTTGATGCTGTCGTCGGGGTGAACAGGTGCAGCGCATCCGCCCGGGCGAGTTCTCATCGACCGGATTTCGTCCGCAATCGCTGGTCAAAACGTTGCCGGCTTGGCACAGTCGGGCAAACAGGAGTCTTTCATGGCCAAGCAGCCGTCGGCGACGAAACCCAAGCCCTGGACCGAGATGGCGACGCATCTGGTCGATGTCGCGACGGGGCGCAAGCCGGCCGACCTCGTCATCCGAAACGGCCGCTGGGTGAACGTGCATTCGGGCGAAATCATCGCCGGCACCGACATCGCCATATCAGGCGGCCGCTTCGCCTATTGCGGGCCGAATGCCAGCCATGCCATCGGCCAGGGCACCAAGGTGGTCGACGCCGGCGGTCGCTATCTCGTGCCCGGCCTGTGCGACGCGCACATGCATGTCGAGAGCGGCATGGTGACGGTGACCGAGTTCTGCCGCGCCGTCATCCCGCACGGCACCACCTCGATGTTCATCGATCCGCACGAGATCGCCAATGTGCTGGGTCTGCCCGGCGTGCGGCTGATGCATGACGAGGCCGTCGCCATGCCGATCAACGTCCATGTCCAGATGCCGTCCTGCGTGCCGTCCGCGCCGGGGCTGGAGCATGCCGGGGCCGAACTGACGGTCGCCGATGTCGCGGAAGCGATGACCTGGGAAAACATCATCGGGCTCGGCGAAGTGATGAATTTTCCCGGTGTCGTGGCCAACGATCCGGTGATGTCGGGCGAGATAGCCGCCACGGTGCGAGCGGGCAAGACGGTCGGCGGCCACTATGCGTCGCGCGATCTCGGCCTGCCGTTCCATGGCTATGTCGCCGGCGGGCCGGAGGACGACCATGAAGGCACGCGCGCCGAGGACGCGATCGCCCGCGTGCGCCAGGGCATGAAGGCAATGCTGCGGCTGGGCTCGGCCTGGTACGATGTTGCCTCGCAGATCAAGGCGGTGACCGAGAGCGGGCTCGACCCGCGCAACTTCATCCTGTGCACCGACGACAGCCATTCCGGCACGCTGGTGCATGAAGGCCATATGGACCGGGTGGTGCGCCACGCCATCCAACAGGGATTGAAGCCGGTGACGGCGATCCAGATGGCGACGCTGAATACCGCCCAGCATTTCAAGCTGGAGCGCGAGATCGGCTCGATCGCGCCGGGACGGCTGGCCGATCTGCTGATCGTCGCCGATCTCGCCGCCATGACCATCGACGAGGTCTATGGCCGCGGTATCAGGCTGGCCAAGGGCGGCAAGCTCGAGATCGACATCCCGGCCTATGATTACCCCAAATCGGCGAAGAACACCGTCAAGCTCGGCAAGAAGCTGAAGCCAGGCGACTTCGACATTGCGGCGCCCAAGGGCGCCAACGAGGTGCGGGTGCGGGTCATCGGCGTGATCGAAAACCAGGCGCCGACGCGGGCGCTGGAGGCCGACCTGCCGGTCGAGGACGGGCTGGTCGCCATGGACCGCCGCAACGACATCTGCCAGATCGCGCTGGTCGAGCGCCACCGCGGCACCGGCGGCGTCACCAATGCCTTCGTCTCAGGCTTCGGCTATATGGGCGACTGCGCCATTGCGTCGAGCGTCGCACATGATGCCCACCACATCATCTGCGTCGGCACCAACAAGGAAGACATGGCGCTGGCCGTCAACCGCCTGGGCGAGGTCGGTGGCGGCGTGGTGCTGTTTTCAAAGGGCAAGGAACTGGCGCTTGTCGAAATGCCGATCGCCGGGCTGATGTCGGACGAGCGCGCCGAAATCGTGGCGGCCAAGGCCGAGAAACTCACCGAAGCAATGCGCAAGATGGGCTGCTCGCTCAACAACGCCTACATGCAGCACTCGCTGCTGGCGCTGGTCGTCATTCCGGAGCTCAGGATTTCCGATGTCGGCCTGATCGACGTGACGACGTTCCAGAAGGTCGATCTTTTTATCTGAGATCAGCCCGCTGCTTGGCTCTCATCCGCCGGTGGCGATGGTCAGCACCTTGAATGGCGTGGTGATGATGATCTCGGCGACGGATCCGACTGCCTTGCCGAGGCCTCGGCCGAGATTGTCGATCTGGCCCTGCGTGGGTTCGTCCGATGCCAGGCCGGCTGGAGCGCGCAGACGGTCGCCGAGCAATTGCACAAGGAACGGGTTGTCGGCGAATTTGGCGTGGTTCAGGCGGTCGCCGCCCTTGATCTGGCTGAGGTCGGCCACAACGACGCCGTAACTGGCAATGTCGGCGGCGTTGCCGTAGTCGCCGACGCGCGGCTTGTCGCCGGATAGCAGGCTGGACAGTCTCAGAGCACGGTCGTCGGCGGAAAGCAGGATGACGAACGGCCTGTCGGGCTTGCCGTAGCGGATCATCTGCTTCTTGAAGACGTCGACATCGATATCGGGCGATGCCAGGACGACACGGCCGAGCTTGCCGTCGAGATCGCGGTCGCCGGTGATGGCGAGCTGGCGCAGCGCTTCCATCGTCACCCAGGTTCCCATCGAATGCGCGATGATGTCGATGCTCTTGACCTTTGTCTTGGCGAGCATCCTGAGCGTCGCCTCGAGGTCGTCGCGCGCGGCGTTGGCGCTGTCCTTGTCGTAGATATAGCCCGTGGTCTTGCCGCTCGAAGCCCACGAAAACAGGATCGGCGTGCCGGGATATTCGGTGTCGTGGGCGATCTGCGTCAGCCGGTAGACCCCGTCGTCGAAGCCGTTGTTGAAGCCGTGGACGAAGACCAGCGCGCGGTCGCCATTCATGGTGATGTTGGCACCGACGGCCTTGGCGAATTGCGAGGCGTCGCCATAGTGGACGACGTCGGTGGCGGTGAATTGCTTGGCCGGGTTCGAATTTGCCGAGCCCTTGGCGCGCTCGATGGCGCCGACCTGGTGGACCTTCGGCACGGTGACGTCGACGCGGGCGTAGCTGGTGGTCAGCGAGCGATCGCCATCGAACACCTGGCGTGGGTCCTTGGTCGCCTGCTTGCGGGTGGTGGCGACGAAGATTTCGTGGGTGGCCGCGATGTCGGAGGCAGGCACCGAAACCGTCGTCTTGTTCAACAGGTCATGGGTGTTGGGGCCGGCGCAGCCGGCGGCAGCGAGCGCGAACGCAAGGACCAGGACAGTCTTCCAACGCTCGTTCACGCGGGCTCCCGCTGGCGCATTGGCGCCGATTTCAATGTCGTAGAGGCAGAGACCGGCCCGGTCCAGTTGAAAGTGATCGGGCCGAGCGGCATTCGCGACCTCACGCGGCGACGGTCGCCGCAAGGCGACAGCCTTATTGTCCGAGCGCGCTGATACGGTCGGTCACCGTCTGGTCGCTGGCAAAGCCATCATCCTCGCGCAGCCGCTGGCCGATCATCTTCACCAGTTCGGGATTGTCGGCGAACTTGGTGTGGTTGAAGCTGTCGCCTCCCTTGACCTTGGAAAGGTCGACCACGGTGACGCCATAAGCGGCGAGGTCGGCGGCATCCTTGTAGTCGCCGACGCGTGGCCGCGAGCCGGCGATCAGGCCTGAGAGCCGCAGCGCCCGGTCGTCGTCGGAGAGCAGCAGGATGAACGGCTTGTCCGGCTTGCCGTAGCGGCGCATCTGGCTCTTGAAGACGTCGACGTCGATGTCGGGAGAGGCCAGCACGACATCGCCGAGCTTGCCGCCGAGATCGCGGTCGCCGGTGATGGCCATCTGGCGCAGCGTTTCCATGGTCACCCAGGTTCCGAGCGAGTGGGCGACGATGTCGATGCGCCGCGCGCCGGACTGCTGCAGCATGCGCAATGTCACCTCCAGCTGATCGCGGGCGGCGCTGGCGCTTTCCTTGTCATAGACATAGTCGGTGGTTCTGGCGCCGGATGCCCAGGAAAACAGCACCGGCGTGCCGGGATAGCCGGAATCGTGGACGATCTGGGTCAGGCGGTAGACCGCGTCATCGAAGCCGGTGTTGTAGCCATGCACGAAGACCATGACGCGGCCGCCGCGCGCGGCAATGTCGGCATTGAGCGCGCTTGAGAATTGAGGCTGCGCATCGTAGCCGACGACCTCGGAAGCCATGAAGTATTTCGCCGGGTCGTTCGACTTGCCGCGCGAGCGGCGCTCGATCTGGCCGGTCTGGTGGGTGCCGGGAACGGTGACGGTGACGCGGGCGTAGTTCAGCGTCGCCGAGCGTTCGCCGTCGAAAACTTTGTTGGGATCGTCGGATTTCTTGCGTGTGGTGGCAATGAAGATCGAGTGATTGCCCGAGATTTCGGTCACCGGCGTGGACATGACGGCGCTGCCGAGCAGTTCCTCGGTTTTGCGGCCGCCGCAGCCGGCGATCAACAGGGCAAGTGCAAGAATGCAAATCGTCTTCAAACGCACGTCAAAAATTCCACTCCGGCCAAAAGGCCCATATACCCCCGCGACACCTCCCGGACAGTGAGAGTGCGGCAGAAGTAAGTCGTGTCCAGCCGAAATGTGGTCAGCGTCGAGCCACGGTCATCGCACTGTTGCGCGAAAGCCAGAATGGCGGCAGGAACGCCGGAATGTTGGAGAAGGGCAATACCTCGGGTTTGAGCCTGATGCCCAGCACGTCGCGCATGAAGGCGCGGCGCGCCTCGATGCGGCGCCATGCCTCGGGATAGCGGGCCGCGATCTCCTCGCGCAGGGACTCATCGGCAAGCGCGATGCCGTCTTCGATGTTGGTGGTGAAATAGCTGGTTCCGGTCGCCGGAATGATGTCGACCTGCAGCGCCATGCCCGATTGCAGCTTGATGTCCGAGCCGGAAAACACCGGCGAATGCATCCATTCGTCGATATGGACGAGATGGCCGGGATTGAGCGAGACGCCGAAGAACGGGTCGCCTATGCGGTCATGCACGGCTTTCCAAAGCGCTCCGCCGGCAACGCCTATGCCGATGGTCTCGTACCAGTCGACGACGGCGGCGAAATAGGGCGCTACCAGCTGTTCGACATAGTCGCTTATCTCGCGCGGCAGTTCGGCCGCGCTCTCGACCAGGAAGCCGGCGCGGGCGTTGAGCGAGCCCTGGATGCCGTACGCCATGGTGACGGGATCGCCGCGCTTGATGATGTCGAGGCGCGGGCTAGGCAAGCCGTAGGGCGCACGCCTGCCGGCGGACAGCATCGGGTGGCAGCAAAGGGGCAGGCCGTTGATCCCCATCAGCCGCGCGGCCTGCAATCCGCTCATGCCGGGCTCGATATTCCCAAGCACGTTGCGCAGGCCCTGCGAGGAAAAGGTCGCGGCGAATTCGAAGGACGCCAATTGGTCTGCCTCGTTGATGGCGCGTAGGCCGTCGGATGGGTTCATCAACGGGTTGGCGGCGTTGACCACCGCGCCTCTGTCGCCGGCCAGTGTGCGCAGCGTATCGGCGATGAAGGACGGCAGGTCGAGCGTCGTCTCGCCAAAGCCGCCATCGCCGGGCCCGAACGGCTTCCAGCCGATGGCGCCGATCTTCTGGCCGGCTTTCAGGCCGCAGGCGGCAAGCGTGTCGGATAGAGAGGCCGAGCGGTCGCGTGGCTGCGCCGGCAGCGAGAAGGTCTGGTAGAGGACGCGCTCGTAAGGCCCGTCGCAGAATTCGGCATAGCCCCAACCCTCATTGCCGACGAGAAGTTTTGGCTGGCTGCCGGGAACGATGACCAGCAGCGTCTCCTCGAAACGCGGATCGTAACCACTGAGATAGGCGACATTGGCCGCGTGCTCGCGGTCGCCATAGACGGCAAAGGCGTCGAGCCCGGCCTCGGCGCCGCGCGCCAGCAGAGCCTCGATGCGCGCTTCGTAGGTCCGCCGCTGAACTAGCGGCATCACTGTTGGTTCGCCGAATTCAGGAAGGTCTACGGTCTTCAGGGCGACAGCCGAAACAGGCATGAAGATGGCTCCAATGGATTCCTGCTGGCGCGTCAAAGCGGCCGCGCCGCATCGGTGGCTGCAAACGGCGAATTGTGCAATAGGCTTCGCCTTCGAACCATTCGATCCAGAGGTGACGGCGCCATGAACAGTTTCTCCTCCCGTGTCGCCACCGCCGCAGCCGCGATCCGCGAGATCTTTCCCGAAACGCCGCTGCAGGAAAACGACTATCTGTCGAAGAAGACGGGGGCTCGGGTGCTGTTGAAGCGCGAGGATCTTTCGCCCGTGCGCTCCTACAAGATCCGCGGCGCCTTCAACTTTTTCCGCAAGGCGCTTGCCGCCGGCAACGAGGCCGAGCTGTTCGTCTGCGCCTCGGCCGGCAACCATGCGCAGGGCTTTGCCTTCGTCTGCCGCCATTTCGGCAAGAAGGGCGTGGTCTTCATGCCGGTGACGACGCCGCAGCAAAAGATCGACAAGACGCGGCTGTTCGGCGGCGATTTCGTCGAGATCAGGCTGGTCGGCGACTTCTTCGACGACTGCTACCGCGCCGCCTTCGAATTCACCGAAAGTTCCGGCGCGCATATGGTGCCGCCCTTCGACCACAAGGATATTATCGAGGGGCAGGCGACGGTCGCCTATGAGATCGCCGACCAGATGCCAGGCGCGCGCATGCCCGACATCATCATGCTGCCGGTCGGCGGCGGTGGCCTGGCCGCGGGGGTGACGCACTATTTCGCCGATCAGCAACGTGAGGCGCGCTACGTCTTTTGCGAACCGGCCGGTGCGCCGAGCCTGCATCAGAGCCTCGCCAGCGGCAAGCGCGTCCGGCTCGCCAATGTCGACAATTTCGTCGACGGCGCGGCGGTGGCCGAGATCGGCCGCGAGCCGTTGCGCCACCTCAAGGAGTTCGCCGCTCAGGCGGTGCGGCTGATCCCTGAGAACCGGCTCTGCGCCACCATGATCGAGATGCTCAACATCGAAGGTGTGGTGCTGGAGCCGGCCGGTGCCTTGGCGATCGACGCGTTGAAGGATTTTTCGCGCAAGGAAATCCGCGGCAAGACCATCGTCGCGGTGGTGTCGGGCGGCAATTTCGATTTCGAGCGGCTGCCCGACGTGAAGGAGCGGGCGCTGCGCTTCGAGGGGCTGAAGAAATATTTTATCATCCGCTTTCCGCAGCGGCCGGGCGCGCTGCGCGACTTCCTGGAACTGCTCGGTCCCGACGACGACATTGCCCGCTTCGAATATCTGAAGAAATCGGCGCGCAATTTCGGCTCTGTGCTTATTGGCATCGAAACCAGGGATCGGCGAAACTTCGATTTGCTGAAGGCGAATTTCGAGGCCGAGGGCGTCCACTATCAGGACATCAGCGACAACGAGACCCTGGCCGGGTTCATCATATGAGCGGTACAGCCTGCCACCCGAAGCTCGAAGAGCGAAGGGTGGTCTTCGTCGCGCTGTTTTCCGGCATCAATGTCGGCGGCAACCGCATCGTCAAGATGGCGGAGTTGCGGGCGTTTTTTGAAGAGCTCGGTTTCTCCGACGTAGCCAGCTATGTACAGAGCGGCAATGTCGTGTTCCGGGCCGAGAAGGGCGACGCCGCCACGCTGGCGAAACAGATCGAAACGGCGTTCGAGAAAAAATGGGGCTTTCACTCGCGCATCATGGTGCGCGATCTCTCCTGGTTCGAACGGCTGGTGGGCGAAAATCCCTATCCGGAGGTCGCCGGCGATCCGACCAAGCTGCACGCCTACACGCTGGAGCGCCAGCCGACGGCGGACGAGATCGCCAGGCTTGCCGAAAAATGCACCGGCCCGGAAAGCTTCGAGGTCAAGGGTGACGTGCTCTACCTCAAGGCGCCGGACGGGCTCGGCAAATCGATGTTCGCCAATCTCATCCCGCGCACGTTGAAAGTGCCCGGCACCGCGCGCAACTGGCGGTCGGTGCTGGCGCTGCTGGAGATGGCCGGCAAAGCCGGTGCAAAATAACGCTATGCCGCCGGTGCCTGCTTCCACTCGAAAGTCAGCTCCTCGCGGAAGGCAAAGCGCTTGATGTGATCGGCAACGACGCTCTCCATGCGCTCCAGCGATCCGCTTTCATCCGTCGACACCGTGATATGCAGCGCTGCCGCATCGGCATCGAGAACCGTGCGGCCGAGCGACAGATCGATGGTGCCGTGGTTCGGATCGAACTCGACGGGAAATTTGTGCGCCCAGTGCTTGCACAGCTGCTGCAAATAGCGGCTGGCATATGCGGTGGTGACATCGGCACGGCTGGTCGGCATGAACGAATTCTCCTGGATGAGGCACTGGCTTTGCTTGGCTGGCGCGACAGGCAGGTAAATAGGTGCCGTTGGTCGAAATGGCAAAGGCGGCCGGCTTGTCGGCGCGGCCGCCTCGCTCAAGATGGCGTGATCGCTACCAGGTGCCGGTGTTCGGCATCGATGCCCACGGCTCGGCCTTGGGTTTGGCCGGGCCCTTCTGCAGCAGTTCGAAGGAGATGCCGTCCGGCGACTTGACGAAGGCCATGTTGCCGTCGCGCGGCGGCCGGTTGATGACGACGCCATTGTCCATCAGATGCTGACATGTGGCGTAGATGTCGTCGACCTCATAGGCGAGATGGCCGAAATTGCGGCCGCCCTTGTACTCCTCCGGATCCCAATTGTAGGTCAGTTCGATCAGCGGCGCCTTCTCAGTGATGCCGCTTTCTACATCCTCAGAGGCGGCGAGGAAGATCAGCGTGAAGCGGCCCTGCTCGTTTTCGTAGCGGCGCACTTCCTTCAGGCCGAGCTTGTTGCAGTAGAAATCAAGCGAGACATCGACGTCGGCGACACGGACCATTGTGTGGAGGTAGCGCATGGGATTTCCTCGGGAATGTTTGGGTTGCGAGGCAACATAAGGTCCACCCCGCCGAAGGGCAACGAGCATCGGACTGGAAAAGTGGTCACCGGTTTTGGAAAATCAGGTTGCTCTGACAAAAGCGTCGGACACAAGTGGTTGCCGATTTCGGCGAAATCCCTTGCAAATTGCCGACCGGTTGACCGCCTTGATGGATCGTCATTGCTGTCGGCAGCAACGCCGGCAAACAACAAGTCAGCTATTCCTGTATTCAACCGTGAAAAAAGGCACGGCAGGTCTTGCACACCCCGGAAGCGGCGGTGTTAATCTAATGTCAAGAATCACTTGCGGTTTTCTTGAAAAAAGGGGGCATTCTTATGGGGGATAAGGCCTCTTTCACGAGGCGGGATGAGAACCTTGACGACGCCCTGAAGAGTGACAGTGGCGGCGATAGCGCCGACCTTGTCGAAATCGCCGGCGCCATCAAATGGTTCGACGTGGCCAAGGGCTACGGTTTCATACTTCCCGATGACGGTTCTTCGGGCGACATCCTCCTCCATGTCACCTGCCTTCGAAAGGACGGTTTTCAGACTGCATTGGAGGGCGCGCGTGTCGTGTGCCTTGTCAAGCACGGCGACCGTGGTTTGCAGGCGTTCCGGGTGCTGTCCATGGACACCACTACGGCGATCCATCCGGCCGAGATGCAGGAACAGCGCACCCATGTGGCGGTGACGCCGGAAAGCGGGCTCGAGCGGGCGCTGGTTAAGTGGTTCAACCGCACCAAGGGCTTCGGCTTTCTGACGCGCGGCGAGGGCACCGAGGATATCTTCGTCCATATGGAGACGCTGCGCCGCTATGGCATCACCGAGCTCAGGCCCGGACAGGTCGTGCTGGTGCGTTTCGGACGCGGTGACAAGGGCCTCATGGCTGCCGAGATTCACCCTGATATGGGCACCTTGCCGGTCGCGCATTAGGACGCGAGCCTTCCTGAGGAAGTCAGGACGGCGTTTTTCTTGGTTTCACCACGATCTTATCCGAATACCTGAGACCACTTTTAGGGATCATGGTCTTTGGTCGAGGATTTCCAATGGCGTACAGGAACTGGCTGACAGCGGGCGCGCTCTGCGTCATCGTTGCGGTAGCCGCAGGCGCTTACTTCTATTCCGGGCAGCCGACCGCATCCCAGCAGACGATCGCCGGCGGTCAGGCGATGATCCTTCCCGTCGATCCGACACCATTGGTCGTGGCGACGAAAGGGGGCGATAAATCCTTTTCGATCGAAGTCGCCGACACCGACTCGGAACGCGAGGCCGGCCTGATGTATCGCCAGGATATGGCCGACAATCATGGCATGCTGTTCGTCTTCGAGATGCAGAAGCAGGTCGGCTTCTGGATGCACAACACGCCGATGCCGCTCGACCTGATCTTTGTTGGACAGGACGGCAAGGTCCGGGCCGTCAAGCACGGCACTCCATTGTCCGATGCAGTCATCTCGCCGGGTGTGCCAGTGCGCTTCGTGCTGGAGCTCAAGGCCGGCACCGCCGCCAAAAACGGCATCGACTATGGCGATCTGCTGCGCCATCCGGCCGTCGGCACGGTGTCCGGCCCCGGCATGCCGCCATCGGACAAGGGCAACGCGCCCACGCCCGGCGCCGGCTGAGCCGCTCCCGATGCAATTCTTCTCCCATGACGGGTTCGACTTCGCCTTCCTCGACCGCCAGCCGGCGTCGGGGGCGGGCGATCCGGTGCTGATGATCCACGGCTTTGCCTCCAGCCACTATGTCAACTGGGTATCGCCCGGCTGGTTCAAGACGCTGAACGATGCCGGCTATCGCGCCATCGCCTTCGACAATCGCGGCCACGGCTCGTCGTCGAAAAGCTATGACGAGGCCGACTACACCCCGGCCAAGATGGGCTCGGACGCGGCGGCCCTGCTCGACCATCTTGGCATCGGCCGCGCGCATGTCATGGGCTATTCGATGGGCGCGCGCATCGCGGCGTTCCTGGCACTGTCGGATCCCGACAAGGTGGCGACGCTTGTCTTCGGCGGGCTCGGGATCGGCATGGTCGACGGCGTCGGCGACTGGGATCCGATCGCCGAGGCGCTGCTGGCCAACGATCCGGCCGCCACCAGCCATCCGCGCGGTCGCTCGTTTCGCGCCTTTGCCGATCAGACGCGCAGCGACCGCCGCGCGCTGGCCGCCTGCATCGCCACGTCGCGCGAACTGCTCAGCGAAGACGACATGACGCGCATCGCCCAACCAACGCTGATTGCGGTCGGGACGACAGACGATATCGGCGGCTCGCCCGACGAGCTCGCCGCGCTGATGCCGAACGCCAAGGTGTTTCACATAGACGGCCGCGACCATATGCTGGCTGTGGGCGACAAGACCTTCAAGCAGCGGGTTTTGGAGTTTTATGCCGAAAATCCGCTTTAACCGGTAAGCGATTTTCGGGCGATATGGATTGGGCGGCCGGCGAGGGGTGGCAAACAATGGCACAATGGGGAAGAAGCGCCGACGCTCTGCCGGGCGCCGTCGTGACAAGCAAGTTCGGCAAGCGTTCCGTCATCCTGGCGCTGCTCGCCTTCGGTGCCGGTGTGATGGCGCTGACCACAATGGTGGCGCTTCCGACCCACGCATCCGAGCGTGCCCAGAACATCGCCACGGGTTTCTTCATGGCGGTTTTCCTGCTGGCAGGGCCGTTGGCGCATATTGCCGGATTGATTTTCGGACTGATGGCGCTGGTGCGTTCGAACGATAGCCGCGTGCTTGGGGTCGTCGGCATCCTGCTCAACGGCGGCTCCCTGGCGGTTGGCTTCCTGCTGCTTGTGGCAATGGCATCGACGATAGGCGCTTTCACCTGATCGGGGACGAGTAATGGCCGGATGGGGAAGAAGCACGATAGCAATGCCCGGCGTGGTGGGGCGGAGCAGCTTGGGCAAACGCTCGGTGATCCTGGCCCTGCTGGCGTTCGCAATGGATTTTGCGGCGGTGGTCACGCTGGCGTTGATGCCAGGCGAGGCGTCGCTGGCCGCTCAAAACGTCCTCGGCGGGGTTTTTCTGGTGGTGTTTCTCGTTGCGGCGCCGCTGGCGCACATCACCGGCGTGGTTTTTGGCTTGATGGCACTGGGACGTTCAAACGACAATCATGTCCTCGGCATCATGGGTATCCTCCTCAACGGGCTGTCGTTGGTGATCGGCCTGTTCTTTGTTTGGGCGGCGACCAAATCCGTTGGCGCCTTCAGGTGATCGATCTTCGTCTGGCTTGCAGCCGGAGGCGGTGCCGCTTTGGTTGAACTTTTCGTCACCTATATGGAAATGCGCCAGGCCGATCTGGCGCCTGCGCGCGCCAACCCGGCGGCAAGTGCCAGGGTTGTGCGTGAGAGGCTGGACCGCGCCGCCTATCTCAGCCTCTACCGCGCTGTCGGCGAGCCGGTGCAGTGGGACCAGCGGCTGCGCATGCCGGCGGAAGACCTCGAGCGCCTGCTGGCGCTGCCCTCGACACATATCCATGTGCTGCGCGTCGAGGGCGAGGCCGCTGGCCTGTGCGAATTCAACGGCGTCGGCCAGCCTGAGGTCGAGCTGGTTCATTTCGGGCTGGTTCCCGCCTTCCAGGGTCGCAGGCTCGGCCCGTTCCTGCTCGACCAGGCGCTTCGCGCCATCTGGTCGCGGGCGCCGCAAAGGGTCTGGCTTCATACCGACACATACGACCATCCGGCCGCGCAATCGGTCTACAGGCGCGCCGGTTTCAAAGCCTATGCGCAGCGCATGGGGACATTTCCGGATTAGGATTTGAGCGTTTCTAGAGACCGCGCCAGGTTTTGCCTGGCCTGGGGCTCGAACCTGTGGCGGAATTCCTGCGTGTGAAAAATATGCTGGCGCGCGAGGAAAGTCTTGAGAATCGCGCCGCGGCCGGCGCGCCACATAGGCTCCTCGACCCAGCCATATTCGCGTCGGACCGCTTGTTCATAGGCGTCGAAAGCGTCGGCTGACGCACCCAGTATCGCCAGGTCCATGTCGAGGAAAAGCGCTGCGTCGTGGAGGGCGTTCTCATCGGCAAGGCCCCGTGGTTGAAGGCTGGGCAGTTCATGCGTGGCAGTGGCGACGATCATCGCCGCGATGCGGCCGAGGCGCTCCGGATCGGTGCGGGCGGCAAGTTTGTCCTGCGCAAGTGCTGCACTCCTGGCCTCGTTGTCCTTGGCGCGGCTGTCATATATGGCGTCATGGAACCAGATTGCGGCTTCGACGGCGCCGGAATCATGCAGCGATGCTCGATATTCGTCCGCCAGCGCCAGCAACGCCTCGATATGGGCGAGGTTGTGATAGTGGCGATCCGGAGCTTGATAGAGCGCGGAGAGCGCGCGTTTCAGCGGAGCGTCGATCAAGGGTTCGTTTTCCATGGCGGCTTGAATTTCCGTGAACCAAATCCATTTCACCGAGCACTAAGGAAAATTGAGTTCAATCGTGCTATGATCTGGCTTATATGTGCCGCCGGAGAATAGGCAAGCGGCCAGGACGCAGGACAAGACGTCGATGAACAGCATCAGCATTTCCCGCCCCACAATGGTCCAGCCGGTCGATCCGATCTGGCGTTCGGTCCGCGACGAGGCGATGGAAGCGGTCAACCGCGACCCGCTTCTGGCGGCGTTCCTCTATTCGACCATCCTCAACCAGGAGAGCCTGGAGGAAGCTGTCATCCATCGGCTCGCCGAGCGGCTCGCGCATCAGGACATCGGCTCCGACCTCATCCGCCAGACGTTCAAGTCGATGCTGGCCGACGACAAGGAATGGTCGTCGATCGTGCGTGTCGACATCCAGGCCTATTACGACCGCGATCCGGCCTGCGACCGCTTCATCATGCCGGTGCTCTATTTCAAGGGTTTCCATGCGATCCAGACGCACAGGCTGGCACATTGGCTGTGGAATCAGGGCCGCAAGGATTTCGCGCTCTATCTGCAGAGCCGCTCGTCCTCGGTGTTCCAGACCGACATCAACCCGGCCGCCCGCATCGGCAAGGGCATCTTCATCGACCACGCCACCGGCCTCGTCGTCGGCGAGACGGCGGTGATCGAGGACGATGTGTCGATCCTGCATGGCGTGACGCTGGGCGGCACCGGCAAAGCCGGCGGCGACCGTCACCCCAAGATCCGTTACGGCGTACTGATCGGCGCCGGCGCCAAGATTCTCGGCAATATCGAGATCGGCCATTGCTCGAAGATCGCGGCAGGCTCGGTCGTGCTGTCGCCGGTGCCGCACAACAAGACGGTTGCCGGCGTACCGGCCCGCGTCGTCGGCGAGACCGGCTGCGACCAGCCTTCGCGCCAGATGGACCAGCTTTTGCCGTCGCAATCGATGGACCAGGTCGTCAGCTTCGACATCTGATTTGCAACACCCGGCGTGCCGGACTGAGTCCGGTTGCCGGCGCCGTTGCCCCTGGAGCATGATGCCGAAAAGTGTGAGGCGGTTTTCGGACGACATCATGCTCTACCTCCTTGATTTAGAGGCGGATTTGGATTCGACCTGAAATCATCCGGCCCCAGGGTTCGCGTTCTATCCAGCCGGCTTGCCTTTACATCGCCATTGTCGACGTGCCAGAAGCGCGTTCCAACGAGCAAGCCCGACGATCGGAGAAGACTTTTGAAGCCGGACGAAATCAGAAAGCTGGACGCCTATTTCAAGCGCGTCTTCCAGAATCCCAAACTCGAGGTGAAGGCGCGGCCGCGCAAGGAAGATTCGGCCGAGGTCTATGTCGGCGACGAGTTCCTCGGCATCGTCTTCAAGGACGAAGACGACGGCGACTATAATTTCTCGATGGCGATCCTCGACATCGATCTGGCCTGAGCCCAGACGGCTACGGACTTCGGCGATTGGCGGCAGCCAGCTGCGCCATCGTCATCCCGGGGAGAAGCAGCCGCACAGCGGCGTCGCTGAGACCCTGGGATATATTCCAGGCCTCGGCTCAGGAATGTGGCGGTCCAGAACTGCCTCTGCTGCTTCCCAACAGTAATTCTGCACCGCTTCGCTGCCTTAAGGGCATGGAACGGATCCTCGGGTCCGCGCGGCTTCGCGCCCATGTATGACAAAAGCAGAGGGCCGCTACCGTGCGGTCTTTAAGACGCGCGTGGCCTCGGCGACGATAGCGGCGTCAAGCGCTGGCCAGTTGCCCAGCAACTCCCGGGGAAAGCGGTAGGTCAGGCTGAGGCTGTCGCCGACCTGGATGTCGCGCTCGCAGGGCGCCAGCGATTCCTCGGCGCTCGGTCCGCTCAGGCAGCGGGCGACGAACGGGTCCTTGCCGGCCCGGTCGGCGACCGCAAGCACCTCGTTGAGATAGCCTGATTTTTCGCTAAAGCCGTAAATCGTCGTGCCGCCGGGGCCGGGCGCGCCGGGCTGGCTGATCAGCGCGCTATAGATCGGCGCGAAACGGCCGCTCATGTCGCGCGACATCATCTGCGGTTCGAACGACAGGAAGATGATGTTCTTGGCCGTGCCCGTGTGGTTGAAATCGTCGCGTGCGGCTTCGCTGTAGCCGTCCATCTGGGGATAGCGCAGATAAAGGTCGAGGCGCGAAGCGATGCCGTCGCGCCGCGCCTGCAGGAAGCGGATGGCGTTGGCCGGCACGGCAATGACATTGTTGCCGATCACCACCTTGTGGACTGTGGTGTCGTCGGTGTAGCCGGCCATGGCGATCGAGCGGCCGAACCATTTTCCGCCAAGGCTGATCGCCAGCGACAGCAGCGCCAGTGCGGCAAAGGCATAGAACACCCGCTTCATCAGCACGGAATCGACGACGTTGAACTCTTCGGCGGTCGCTGCCTGCTTCATCGCAATCCCCATAGTCGCCGCCGTCTGTCCCTGGGCGGCACACATGCCGTGGCACGGCTCTTGCTGCGCTGGACGCGACTGTGCGATCTCATGGTAAACGGAAGGTAAAGATGAGCCTGCTGCTGCCCGTTCTCTTCGCTTCTGCAGTCGGCCTCACTGCCTGCGGGCTTACCGGGTCCGTGATGGAACTGGCGGCGGGCCGCCGGCTTGCCTTTGCCGAGCCTTATGTGTCGCCGGCGTACATCCTGCGCTCGCTGGCCGCGACCGCTTGCGCCGGTCCGTTCATGCTCGCCAACGATGCGCTCGATGCGCGGCGCGAAGGCCGCATTTCGATGCTGATGCTGGTGTCCTGCGGCTGCACGGTGATCGCCTGGGCGCTGGCGCTGGGCATCGTGCTGATCGCCATTGCCTCCTGGGGCATTGGCTCTCCTGGTGCGCTTCAGCTTTTGGTGGAATCGCTGGCGCGGTATTTGCCTTGAGGCAATTGCTGGGGAAACCGCTACGCGGTTTTCCCAGGATTGTTCTAGGGTTTGTCCCGGCCTGCGACGAATCGGAGACTGGAAATGCCGACCTATGCAATCGACGGAAAATCGCCCCGTTTCGAGGATGCCGACAGCAACTGGATCGCGCCCGATGCGACCTTGATCGGCGACATCAGCGTCGGTCGCAATGCCGGCTTCTGGTTTGGCGCAGTCATCCGCGGTGACAATGAGCCGATCGTCGTCGGTGCCGACAGCAATGTCCAGGAGCATACGGTGATGCACACCGATCCCGGCTTTCCGCTGACGATAGGGCAAGGCTGCACCATCGGCCACCGCGCCTTGCTGCATGGCTGCACGATCGGCGACAACAGCCTGATCGGCATGGGCACCATCGTGCTCAACGGCGCCAGGATCGGCAGGAATTGCCTGGTCGGCGCCGGCGCACTGGTCACCGAAGGCAAGGAGTTCCCCGACAATTGCCTGATCGTCGGCTCGCCCGCGCGGGTGATCAGGACGCTGGACGATGCCGCGGTCGCCAGGCTGCGCGCCTCGGCCGCGCACTATGTCGCCAACGGCAAGCGCTTCAAGGCCGGGCTGAAGAAGGCCTGAACTCTATTCCTGTTTGACGATGATCTTTCCCGAACGGCGGGTCAGCGCAGCAAAAATCGTTTCTCGCTTTCGCTGACGCGGTCCTTCGGTTCGGGATCATGGTCTGAAATGGTGGAGCCGGCCCGGGGACGGGGCCGGCTCCTTAAAACCCGGTCGTTGGGGACGGGGAGGGTGGGGACTCGACCGGGCTTTCTCGTTAGGCACGTCGCATTATTCGATGTGCTTGACCTCTGTAATGGCGTCCTAGCGGACGCTGGCGACCGCGTCGGCGCGGCCGTCGTTGATCGTCACCCACACGCCGGAATTCTGGTCGGACTGGCGCTTCAGGTAGGTGTAGTCGGTGTCGGTCCAGGACAGCACCTTGGACTCCAGATTATCGAGGATGAACTCGCCGAGGCTGGTGCGCACGGTCAGCACCGCATGGCCGTCGCCATTTTGTTGGCGCGCCACGGTCATCAAGAGATTGCCGGCGGGAACGCCAAGCGCCATCAATTCGCGGCGCTTCTCCAGCGCATAATCCTCGCAGTCGCCGAAGCCGCTGTCGGGATAGGACCAGACCTCTTCCTTGCCCCACATTTCCATGTCGGTGCGCGGCACGATCCGGGTGTTGACAGAATTGTTGACGTCGACGATCGCCGCCCACAGCTTGCGGGTCAGTTCGACCGGTGTCTGCTTCGGCGTGCGCTGAGCGCATTCCTGCGGCAGCTTCTGGCAGAATTCGTAGTGACCGACCGGCTGTGTCGTGCGGCCGCCAGTGTGCATGTAGGCCGGTCCTGCTGCTTGCGCCGTTCCCCAAGCGGGAAGCTGCATCGCCATTGCCATGAGCAACAGCTTGCCCCACGTCTTTGCCATTCGTCAGTCTCCCCGTTTGAGGAGACAATGACAGCGTTGGATTTATTTGACGCAAAAACCCGAAGTAGACATTGAGTAAAACCCCAATAGAATAAGCGTAAAATTTGATCTATTTTAATATAAAATCGTTCAGGGTCTCGGCGTAAAACCGCGGTGTCGGAGGCGCGGATTCCGGGTGGAGCCGTGGATTTGCGAGTGCCGCTACAAGCTGCAGAGGCAGGCGGAACGCCGGCAACAAAAACCGGCCGCGCAGGGCGGGTTCGTCTTTGCTGCCTGTTGCCGATCGTTCAGGCGCGCGGAGCGTTGAACTCGGAATCGAGCGTTTCCGGGCGCTGGATGACGGCGAATTCGATGGCGACGCCATCCTCGAAATGACGCACCACCTGGCCACGCATGGTGCCCAGCATCACCTGGATGCCGAGCGCCGGCTTGACGTCGATCTCGACCGCCGCGCCCGACAGCGACAGGTCGATGATGCGGCACTGGTACTGCCGCCCATCGGTGAGCTGCAGCACGCTTGTCGGGTTGCGCGGCGCCACGCGTTCGTGGCGGCGGTCTTCCGGCAGGTCGAGTTCATGCTTGTTGGCGAGCCAGGTCAACTGCGCGGCCAGTTTGTCCTTCTTGCGATCCGAGGCAATGACGGTCATGGCAAAGCCGTCCTGCGAAGTGCGCGTCACCACGCCCTCGATGCGGCCGATATGATCGATATAGGCAATGATTTTTTCGCCCGGCATGCCGACGCGCTCGGTGCGCAGCGCGACATTGCCCGGCGACATATCGACGACCTGGCAGGGGTGCTCGGTGCGGTCCTCCAGCATGAAGCGCCCGTAGATCTTGACCCGGACGCGCTGAAAATTACGCCTTTCGGCGCGGGACGGTGCGTATTCGACCGCCGCTGACCTCATGACTGCCTACACCCCGTTGGCATTCCCGCGTCGTGCGTGGAATCTCGGCAAAAACTACAGCCAAGCAGGTTAACAAAGGGGAAAAGCGGGCCGCCGATAGTTAAGATTAGCGCCGGCTTGGAGACTATTGCTCGCGCCCGCCGTCGAACACGACGAGGTGGCGGATACGGCGCGAGCGACCGAGCGCCGAGATGGTCTCCGGCGCTTCGAGTTCGGGAGCCAACGACGGAACGGATATTTCCGGCCGGTTTTTCAGGAACATCGGGTCCTTGTCGGGATCGATGACGTGGATGGCATCGATCAGCGCATCGGTGATCGGGTCGGCGCCCAGCCAGAACGGCTTTTCCACGGCGCTGATGACGCCGAGGCAGCGCGGGTTCTCGACGCCGCCATCGAGCGGCAGCGCAAGCAGTTCGAAGTGGTTGGAACGGCCGCTGCGGCTGAACCCCTCATAAGTGATCAGCACCACGGATTTCTGCTCGAAAACCCCGTGAATGAGGCGCGACACCAGCCGCTGGTCCTTCTCACGCCATAGCGAGGGGAACGAAAAACCCTTGAGCTCGCGGCCGTAGCCGGCGCAAAGCCTGGTGCCGGCAAGCCGGAACACCGCTTCGCCACGCGTATCCCTTTCCAGGATGAAGGTGTCGGCCAAAAGCGCCTTGATGTCGGCAGGTTCGATCTCCGAACGCTTTGGGGCAGGACGTCCACCACGCAGGCGATTCCAATAATGGAACAGCGCGATTGATCCGTTCTGGTTCATGCTATTAAACTCCGCGCATTCTGCCGTCTGATGGTCCCATCGGTGAACAGAAAGGGCGCCCTCCGATGACCTACATGCGTTCCGGAGCAGGATGCGTGCCAGCGTCGTTAAGACTTGTTCACGGGTCGGGGGCGTTAAGGTTAACAAGTGGTTTACGTTGCGCGCGCAGGCTTGCCATGGCACACCAAAACCACTCCAGAAGCGGTCGTTTCGCGACGACCAACAGCACTTCGGTCAATAGTTTTAGGGGAGCAGGGGGCTCGACCAGCCGTTCAAGGGAAACCTTGGACGGCTTCTTTTTGATTCGCGGTTTGTGATTCGCGCTTTGTGATTCGTAGTTTGTGATTTGTCCGGGCATGGCCTAGATGCTCGCGACACGCAAATCCCTGGATCAGAGCATATGAGCGAACCGGCCGGCCCCCTGGAGACCGAACAGACCGCGGAGGCGCCGCCGCCGCGCCGCGAGCCGGTGTTCAACCTGCCACCGGCGGTGCTGGCGGTGATCGGCATCTGCGTTGCCGTCTTCCTGCTGCAGCAATATGTGCTGACCGAAGAGCAGCAGATAACATTGCTCACCGACGGCGCCTTCATTCCGGTCCTCTACACCGGCCAATACGGTTTCGACTGGTTCCTCTTCACCCGTCCTTTCACCTATGCCTTCATGCATGGTGGCGTTGCCCACATTGCCATCAACATGGTTGCGCTGGCCGCCTTCGGGTCGCCGCTGGCCAACCGTCTCGGCTGGTTCTGGTTCGCCTTGTTTTTCGCCGCCACCGGGCTGGCCGCGGTGGTGCTGTTCTGGGCGGTCCATCCACACGGCGAAGCACCGCTGGTCGGCGCTTCCGGGGCGATATCGGGCATGATGGGTGCGGCGGCTCGCTTCGGGTTCCGTACCGAGCGCTCCTCCGGCAGGGCGGCCTTTGCCGGTCCCATGCTGCCGATCGCAATGGTTTTGCGCATGCGCGGCGTCGTCAATTTTCTCGGCGCCTGGATGGTCATCAACCTCGCCACCGGCCTTTACGGTCTCGGGCTCGGAGAACCCGGCCAGATCGCCTGGGAAGCGCACATTGGCGGCCTCGTCGCCGGCTTCTTCGGGTTGCGCTGGTTCGACCGGCGCTGGCGGGCGCCTGAATGGGAGATCCCCGACGACCAGCGCACCCTCGACTAGCGCACTCTATTGGGGCACCCCACTGGCCCACCCCACTGGCACACTTGAAAAGCAACCGATCACGGCGCACGATGTTCACTCTTATGTGAAGCCGGTCAGGGCGGGAGCTGGCTAGCCAAGCAGGAGGAGGAGGACGCCATGACGGTTAAGGCAATTCTCGAGAGAAAAGGCCATGACGTGTTCACGCTCGGGCCGAATGTAAAGCTCAGCGAAGCCATTCGAATCCTGGCCGACCACAAGATCGGTGCACTGGTCATCACCAATGGCGATCGCAAGATCGTCGGCATCCTTTCCGAGCGTGACATCGTGCGGGTCGTTGCCAGGGAAGGCGCTGCCGCACTTGATATAACGGTACGCTCGGCGATGACGCCGAAAGTGAAGATCTGCAACGAGAACCACACGGTCAACGAGGTGATGGAGATCATGACCAAAGGCCGTTTCCGCCATCTGCCGGTGGAAAAGGACGGGCTGCTCGACGGTATCGTGTCGATCGGCGACGTGGTCAAGCGCCGCATCGAGGATGTCGAGCGCGAGGCCGACGAGATCAGGGCCTATATCGCAACGGCCTGACCTGACGAAGAGACCGCCGACCGAATACCGGCCGGCGGCGTTCATTCATCGGTTGCCGAGCGGCCGAAAAGGGCTGAAAAGGCCAGCCCGCTGCTCTGCGCTGCTTTGGGCGCTTGTCTCGCGAAGCGGTTTGCACTAGCGAAGACCGATACCCAAATTCGCGAAAATCGCAGTTTTCGCGAGCCAAAAGCGCAGGCCACCATGACCCTTATCGATACCCGCACGCCCGATGCCAAACGTTTTATTCCCGGCGCTACCGGCGATTGGGAGATCATCATCGGCCTCGAGGTTCATGCGCAGGTGACCTCGGAAGCAAAGCTGTTTTCCGGGGCGTCGACGACTTTCGGCGCGGCGCCCAACGCCAATGTCAGCCTCGTCGACGCGGCCATGCCCGGCATGCTGCCGGTCATCAATGAGGAATGCGTCAAGCAGGCGATCCGCACCGGCCTCGGATTGAAGGCGCAGATCAACCACAAGTCGGTGTTCGACCGGAAAAACTATTTCTATCCCGACCTGCCGCAGGGCTACCAGATATCGCAGTTCAAGCAGCCGATCGTTGGCGAAGGCACGATCGTCATTTCGGTCGGTCCCGACCGGCAGGGCAAGTTCGAGGACATCGAGATCGGCATCGAGCGCCTGCACCTGGAGCAGGACGCCGGCAAGTCGATGCACGACCAGCATCCCACCATGTCCTATGTCGATCTCAACCGCTCCGGCGTGGCGCTGATGGAGATTGTCTCCAAGCCCGACATGCGCTCCGCCGACGAGGCCAAGGCGTATGTCACCAAGCTGCGCACCATCGTGCGCTATCTCGGCACTTGCGACGGCAACATGGACGAAGGTTCGATGCGCGCCGACGTCAACGTCTCCGTTCGCAGGCCCGGCGGCGAATTCGGTACGCGCTGTGAGATCAAGAACGTCAACTCGATCCGCTTCATCGGCCAGGCCATCGAGTTCGAGGCGCGCCGCCAGATCGCCATCCTCGAGGATGGCGGCAAGATCGACCAGGAAACCAGGCTGTTCGACGCCGTCAAAGGCGAGACGCGCTCGATGCGCAGCAAGGAAGAGGCGCATGACTACCGCTACTTCCCCGATCCCGACCTTTTGCCGCTGGAGTTCGACCAGGCCTATGTCGACGCGCTGGCCAAGGAGTTGCCGGAACTGCCCGACGACAAGAAGGCGCGGCTGATCTCTTCACTTGGCCTGTCGACCTACGACGCCTCGATCCTGGTGTCGGAAAAGCCGATCGCCGACTATTTCGAGCAGGTGGCCTCGGGCCGCGACGGCAAGCTTGCCGCCAACTGGGTCATCAATGACCTGCTCGGCCAGCTTAACAAGGCCGGCAAGGGCATTGAAAATGCTCCTGTAACACCGGAGCAGCTCGGTGCCGTGATCGACCTGATCAAGGAAGGCACCATCTCCGGCAAGATCGCCAAGGATCTGTTCGAGATCGTCTGGAACGAGGGCGGCGATCCGCGCCAGTTGGTCGAAAGCCGCGGCATGAAGCAGGTCACCGACACCGGCGCCATCGAGAAAGCGGTCGACGAGGTGATCGCCGCCAACCCCGACAAGGTCGAGCAGGCTCGCGCCAAGCCGACCATGGCCGGCTGGTTCGTCGGCCAGGTGATGAAAGCCACCGGCGGCAAGGCCAACCCGCAGGCGGTCAACGATCTGGTCAAGGCCAAGCTCGGTATCGAATAGAACAATGTTCGTCCGCACCGCCAGCGAACGTGACCTTGCCGCTGTCCGCGCGCTGCTGGTCGAAACCTGGCACGCAACCTACGACGCGATCTATGGCGCCCAGCGGGTGATCGAAATTACCGACGACTGGCATTCGATCGCCTCGCTCAAGGCGCGGCTGACAAGGCCGAACTCGGAATTCCTGGTCGCCGATGACGGCAAGCGTATCGGCGGCATGGCTTTTGCCGCCGCAACGACGGATGCGAAGATCGTGCTGCTGAACCAGCTCTATGTACTGCCGGCCTGCCAGCGGCAAGGCATCGGCCAGGCCTTGCTGGACGAGGTCGAAGCCAGCTTTCCCGAGACGAACAGGTTGCGCGTCGAGGTGGAAGAGGCCAACGTGCCGGCCATCGCCTTCTACCGTTCGAAGGGATTTTTGCCGGTCGGCAGCACCGCCGATTGCGGCGGCGGTTCGGGGTTGCCGGCGCTGATCTTCGAGAAACCGCTGGGATAGGCGCCCGACGAAACGCTCAGTGCTGTCCTTTCAGCACGACCAGATAGCCGCGTTCCACCGGCTGCCGGAAGGCGATCTGTTCGGATGTGCCCGGATCTTTCGATTGCTTTTCGATGACGTAGCCGCCGGGGTGAGACTTGAGCCATTCCTCAGGCTTGTCGGCGTTCTCGAATGGCTTCTCTATTCGCCCAAGGAAACCGACCTCGCCCTGATAGTCGTAAGCGACGGCCCAGTCGGCGTCCTTTCGTTCGTCGATGAAGCTCGCCAGCTGCGTGAGATCGTAGCGTTTGAACACGGTCGCCGAGGCGGCGGCGTGGCCGATGGCGAAAAGGGCAAGCATGACAAAGGCCGTCGCCCTCAGCCTGGCGACTGAAATCTCGGCCATGAAATAGCCCAGCAGAATGGTCGCGAACGGTAGTGCCGGCACGACATAGTGCGGCTGCTTGCCGGATATGGCGCTGAAGACCAGCAGCACCGCAATGAACGAGAACGACAGCAGGCGCAGGGCACGCAGATCCGGGGATTTGGTGTCGATCAGGCTGCGTATCCGGGCAACCGGCCTCAGCCGCCACACCGGGGGGATAACGGCCCAGGGCACGAACATGAGCGGCAACAGCATCAGGTAAAAGTAAAACGGCCGGCCATGCGAATTGTGCAGGCTTCCGGTAACCCGACCTGCCGACTGGTTCCAGACGAGATCGTAGACGAAACTGCCCTTGGTCAGGATGGTCGCGGGCGCCAGCCATATAGCGACCGGGGCAAGGGCGGCGAGAATTGCCAGGCCGGCTCCGGCAAAGAACTGCAAAGGGGCAAGGCCGGCTCGCCGGTCACGCCAGAGGGGATAGAGCAGGACGGGCGCGCCGATGTGAATGAGCACGACCGGGCCTTTGGCCAGCACGCCGAGCCCGATGAAGAGACCCGCCAGCACCGCCTGCCAGCGGTTGCCGGTCCTGGCGAAGCCCAGCAACGCCAGCAGTGCGGCGACCACACAGGCCGTCAAAAGCATGTCGAACAGGATCAGGGTCGAATAGATGACAAAGACGGTGCTGCCGGCCACCAGCCAGGGGATGCGACTGGCGATTTCCGGGCGCTCGGGAAACAGGGTTTTGGCCAGAAGTGTCGTCAGCCAGATGACCAGCGACGAGGCAGCGAAGATGACGAGCATCGCCGCCGCGCGGCTCACACCGAAGATGTTCCAGACGAGATCGATGAGCCAGAACAACAGCGGCGGCTTCTGCAGATAGGGCGCAAAGTTCATCGTCGGTACGAAGACATGTCCACCGAGATACATCTCCCAGGCGACGCTGAGATAACGCGTCTCGTCGACCGGCAGTAGCGGACGGAAAGCGAGCGCGATGCAAAGCAGGGCCAGCAGGAAGAGGTAAGGCAGCAGCCGTTCAATTCGTGTCGGTATCAAGTTCGGGGACCGCCCAGGAAATGGTTTTCCACGTCCGGTCGTGCACGATGCACCGTCTCCGGACCGGAGCAGAACCGCACCATGATTTTGGCCGAATTGCAACGATGCCGGCTTGGTATTGTGGATTACGCCTGCGTACCGGCAAATAGTTGAAAAATTTGATGATTGGCTCCGAGTATGGCTTCAGGCCGAGCGCAGCGGCGGCGTCAATTCGCGCATCAGGAGTTCCAGCTCTCGCTGGTCGCCGGTGGCGGTCTTGTCGAAGATGGTTGCCAGCTGTGATTTGACGGTGCCGTCCGAGACGCCGCTGGCAGCCGCGATTTCACGCCGTGTCAGCCCGGCGGCGACATGGCCGGCGACACGCTTTTCCGCTGCGGTCAGTCCGAACAGCGCAGCGATCGCTTCCAGCGCCGGCACTGATGCGGCGCCGGCGGCGGCAATGAAGATGGCCGCGGCGGCGCGCGGCGACATGCGGGCCGAAATGTCGCGTCGCGCCAGAGGCATGACATGCGCCACCGCCGGAGACATGGCCTTCACCAGCGGAATGTTGATGCCGGACGGTCCGAGCGCGAATTCGTCGCGCGTGCCGAGCTGGACGGCGCGGCCGATGGCGGTGTTGGCGTTGGCATAAGCGAAGGACAGCTGGCCGCGCACCGAGGACACTGAGGCGGTTTCGGTGAGCAGGGCTTCGGCTGCCGGATTGGCGAAAATGATCTGCATATCGTCGGCGACGATCAGCACTGGATGGTCGAGGCTCTCAAGGATCGAGCGAAAGATGTCGGCCTTGCGCCGCTCGGCCTCGAACAGGTCGCCGATGGTCACCGCACGCCGGACATGGGGGGCGAGCCTGGACATCAGGTCGATATCCCTGGCTGAAATCTGGGGCCTGTCCTTGTCGGTAACCACCATCAGCGTGCCGGTGCGCGCCGGCTGCTTCATCAGCGCTACCCAGAAGAAATCGTCGAGACGGTTGGGTTCCACCCACTCGCGCACGATGCGGCTTTCGAGCCAGTTCTGGCGGGCGTCAGGGCCTTGCAGGGCGTAGACGCTGTCGACGGTCAACGGTATGTCGACTTCCATCTTCGGCACCGCCTTGAAAAAGGGCACCTCGCAGGCGTAGTCGCGCTGCAGCGGCTCAAGCAGAACCGGATCGCCGCAGGAAGTCGAAAACCGGGCCGAGTTTCTCGCCGTATCGACGACCGCCAGCATGGCAAGCCGGCCGAGCGCCAATTTGCAGATTGATTCAAGCGTCGATGGCCAACGGCCGACATCGACAATCGAATCGTAGATTGCCTCGACGATCTGCGGCAGGGCGCGACCGACTATGTTGGCCTGGACAGACACGTAGAGCCTCGTAAGGATTGCAGCGTAGTGGCAGGTCACACACTGTCTCTGCCTGGGGTCGCACACAACATAGCCGGCTTGGTTACGTCTGTGAAACGTCTCACAGCGGCGTTCGGTGTATCGTGAGCGCTTACGGGCTGGCCAGAACGTACCTGATGAGCCGTTGTCTAAGAGCGCTCGGGCCGCTCTGCGATACAAATCAAAGTGAACGGAATTGGAATTTTTCAGGGAATAAATGAGTAAACTTCCACATTGTCGATCAACCTGGTTCTGCCAAGCCACGCCGCGGCAAGCAGGCGGCCATCGCCGTCACGCCGCCACGAGGTGAGCGTCAGGCTCTCGCGCGCGGCGACATAGTCGACGCTGTCGAAGCCTGCCTCGAGAAGCGCGGCAGTGGCTTTACCGGTCACGCCGTTTTCATCGGCACCGGCCGCGAGCGCTGCCGCCGTCTGGCGCAAGATGACATTGAGCTGTCGCGCGACGTCGAGCTCGGCGGCGTCGAGATAGGCGTTGCGCGACGACATTGCCAGGCCATGCGCATCGCGCACGGTTGGCGCGCCGACGATTTCCACCGGAAGGTCAAGATCGCGGCAGAGCTTTCGGACGACGCAAAGCTGCTGGTAGTCTTTTTCGCCGAAGATGGCGTAGTCGGGCAGGGCTTGCAGAAAGAGCTTGGCCACGACCGTGGCGACGCCCTCGAAGAAGGTCGGCCTGAAATCCGATTCCAGGCCAGAAGACGGGCCGCCGACCGAAATCTTCGTCGCAAAGCCTGCCGGATACATTTCGGAAACCGTAGGCGTGAAGGCAAGCTGTGCGCCGGCCTCGGTCAGCCGGTCGAGATCGCGGGCCAGCTGCCGCGGATACTTGTCGAGATCTTCAGTGGGGGCGAACTGGGCCGGGTTGACGAAGATGGAGACGACGCAGCGATCGGCCGTTGCGAGCGCAGCCCCGACCAGCGAGATATGGCCGTCATGCAAAGCGCCCATGGTCGGCACCATGGCGACGCTCAGGCCTTCGCGCCGCCATTCGCGGATCTGCGCGCGAAGGCCGGGCACGGTGTCGACGACGAGCGGCTGGCGGATGGGGGGCCGGTTCATGCCTTGTCCTTGTCGCTCGCGGCTGAAAAGACGTGGCCCGGCCCGGGGAAGGTGCGGCTGCGCACCTCCGCCGCATAACGCGCCGCGGCATCGGCGACAGCGCTGCGCAAATCGGCGTATTCCTTGACGAATTTCGGCACCCGGTCGACCGTCAGGCCGACCATGTCGTCGATGACCAGGATCTGGCCGTCGCAATCGCGGCTGGCGCCGATGCCGATGGTAGGAATGGTAATGTGCCGGGTGAGGTCGGCGGCAACGGTCTCGACCGTGCCTTCGATGACCAGCGAAAACGCGCCGGCCTTTGCGACCGCGTCGGCGTCGCGCATGAGCGCGGCCACATTCTCCGGCGTGCGGCCCTTGATCTTGTAGCCACCGTCCTTTTCCACCGATTGCGGCTGCAAGCCGATATGGCCCATCACTGGAATGCCGGCCGTGACGATTGCGGCGATCTGGAGGGCGACTTCGACGCCGCCTTCCAGCTTCACCGCCTCGCAGCCGGTTTCCTCAGAGATGCGGCGCGCCGAGGCAAGGGCTTGCGCGGCCGAAGTCTCGTAGCTGCCGGCCGGCATGTCGACCACCACGCAGGCCTTTGACGAACCGCGCATCACGGCCTGGCCATGGGCGATCATCATCTCCAGCGAGGCGCCGAGCGTGGTCTTGTGGCCATGCAGCACCATGGCAACGCTGTCGCCGACCAGGAGAAGGTCGACATGATCGTCGAGCAGGCGGGCGACGGGATAGGTGTAAGCGGTAAGGCATACGACCGGCACGCCGCCCTTGCGGGCGCGTATTGTCTCCGCACTGATCCTGGCGACAGCTAAGGCCATTCCTCACCTCCCGCAGCCGGCGTTGACTACAGCGCCGCGCGTCCCGTGGACGCGCAAAGGACGCTGTAGCACTTTGGTTTGCGCATGATCCTTTCCGAAAATCGATTTCGATTTTCGGGGTCATGCGGCAGCGCCGGGCGATGAGAGCTTTAGGAAGACGCAGCCGGCTTGGCAAGCGTCGGTTCGCAGGTGCGAAATGGATCGGCCAATGACCGAGCGTTTCGGCATGCCGTCAGTGCCGCAGGCGCCGCAAAACCCTTGCCTTCGCCAAGGCCTGACGCCATAAGCAGGGAACAGCCACCGCCGCGCGCCCGCGAGGATCTGAATGAAAACTTTCCTTCTGCAGTTTTTCACCTGGTGGAACCGCCAGACGCTGGGAACCCGTTTTCACACCTGGCGCCACGGCAACAAGGTCGGCCAGGATGGGGCCGGCAATGTCTACTACGAAGGCGGCGTCGATTCGGAAGGCCGCACCCGCCGCTGGATCATCTACGCCAATTATTCGGAGGCGTCGGCGATCCCTCCGGGCTGGCACGGCTGGATGCATCACCGCGTCGATGTGGCGCCGCCAAGCGACGACTATCGGCCGCGCGAATGGGAAAAGGCGCATGAGCCGAACCTCACGGGAACACCGGCGGCTTATCGCCCGAAGGGTTCCGTGCTCACCAATCAGCACCGTCCGCAGGTGACGGGCGACTACGATGCGTGGACGCCTGGTTCTTGACCGCCGGCCGGTCCTTTGTCGCCACAATTGGCGTTTAGCTGCTTGCTGATATGACAACGGCGAATAGCCTTGGGCGTGACAGAATCACCCGGGCCCAAACCACCGGTATCTCCGCATGAACATTTTCAGCCTGACATCGATGGCCGGACTGGCGGCAATTGGCGCTGTCGCCATGTTCCCGACAGCGTTTGCCGCGGCGCAGGCGCCTGCGGCAGCACCCGCAATCTCCGATCGCATCACCAATCCGGTCGCCGAATTTGCCGGCATCGACAAGATCACCGGCCGTATCATCACCTTCGATGTCTACATCGACGAAACCGTGCAGTTCGGCGCTTTGCAGGTGACGCCGCGCATCTGCTATTCGCGGCCGGAGAATGAAGAGCCGAAGACCGATTCCTTCGTCGAAGTCGACGAAATCACGCTCGACCGCAAGATCCGCCGCATCTTCACCGGCTGGATGTTCGCCGAGAGCCCCGGCCTAAACGCCGTCGAGCACGCCGTCTATGACGTCTGGCTAAAGGGCTGCAAGCAGAAGTCGGATGTGCCGCCGCCCGACGCGGCCAATGCCGAGACGCCCAAGGTCGACACGTCCAAGCCAAAGCCCGCCGCTGCTCCGGCCGCCGAACAGCCGGACCCTACGGAACCTGACGCGACCAACACCAACTGATCCTCCGGAACCGTGGTGGCAACTATGCGTTGGGCCATGGACGATGACGCATTTATGCGCTTGGAGGATATTCTGATGTCGGACAGCAAACGGATCACGGCCAGCAAAGACGACCTGCTCGAACTCGAAAAGGGGTTCTGGACGGGCGACGAAGCTTACTACGCCGCCAATGTCGACACAGAATGCCTGGTAGCATTTCCTGAGATGGCACAGGCAATGGACAATGCCGATCTGGCCAAGACCGCGACCAAGCCCAACCGCTGGCGCGACCTTCAGATCGACCTCAAGGGTATCATCGAGCCCGGCAGCGACATTATCATGCTGACCTATGAGGCTCATGCGACACGAGAAAACGGCGAGCCCTACGCCGCGTTGGTTAGCACCGGCTATGTTCATCGTGTCAACGGCTGGAAGATGATGTTCCATTCGCAGACGCCGATGGAAACCGCGAAGGGCTGACCCCTTTCACCGGTCGAGCCGGCTCGGCCGCTCGGTCTCCGGTCAGGGATAAAAAACGGCTTCGCCCTTCAGCGCGTCGGCCAACATCTTCTCGTATTTGACGCGCGGCACGTCGACCGCGCCGAAGCGTTTGAGATGCTCAGTGGTGAATTGCGTGTCGAGCAGGGCAAAGCCGCGCGCCTTCAGCCGCTCGACCAGATGATACAGGCAGGTCTTGGACGCGTCGGTTTCCCGGGCGAACATGCTTTCGCCGAAGAACACGCGACCGAGCGAGACGCCATAGAGGCCGCCGACCAGCCGTTCCTCGCGCCATGCCTCGACCGAATGGCAGTGCCCCAGACGGTGCAGCTCGATATAGGCTTCGCGGATCGGCGCGTTGATCCAGGTCGAGCGGCGCTCCTCGCGCTTTTCGGCGCAGCCGTCGATCGTCGCCTCGAAATCGAAATCGAAGCGGATGTCGAACGGGTGCTTGCGAATTGTCTTCCGCAAGCTCTTCGGCGTGTGGAAGCCATCGAGCGGTATGATGCCGCGCGTCTCCGGCCGCACCCAGAACACTTCCGGGTCGGAAGCGCTCTCGGCCATCGGGAAGACGCCCGAGGCATAGGCCTTGAGCAACAGGTCGGTCGGAATGCGATAGCCGGGAGCGTAAGGACGGGTCATCGCGGCATCATAGCGGCAAGTCGGGCGCTATTCCTCTTTGGCCAGATACTTTTCCAGCCAGTGGATGTCGTAGTCGCCATTGGCGATATCGGCATTGCCGACCAGGTCGCGAAACAGCGGCAGCGTCGTTTTGATGCCGTCAACGACGAATTCGTCGAGCGCCCGGCGCAGCCGCATCATGCATTCGACGCGGTTGCGGCCGTGCACGATCAGCTTGCCGATCAGGCTGTCATAATAGGGCGGGATCTTGTAGCCGGAATAGACACCGGAATCGACGCGGATGCCGAGACCGCCAGGCGTGTGGAAATGCGTAATCGTGCCGGGCGAAGGCGTGAAGGTGCGCGGGTCCTCGGCATTGATGCGGCATTCTATGGCGTGGCCGTTGAACTTGATGTCCTCCTGGCGCACCGAAAGCCCGCCGCCGGAGGCAACGCGGATCTGTTCGTGGACGAGATCGATGCCGGTGATCGCCTCCGTCACCGGATGCTCGACCTGCAACCGCGTGTTCATCTCGATGAAGTAGAACTCGCCATTCTCGTACAGGAATTCGATGGTGCCTGCGCCGGAGTAGCCGAGGTCGGCGATGGCCTTGGCACAGATATTGCCGATGCGGGCGCGCTCCTCGGCGTTGAGGGCCGGCGAGGGCGCCTCTTCCCAGACTTTCTGGTGGCGGCGTTGCAGCGAACAGTCGCGCTCGCCGAAATGCACGCCGCGGCCGGCGCCGTCGCCGAATACCTGCACCTCGATGTGGCGCGGCTTTTCCAAGTATTTCTCGATGTAGACGGCATCGTCGCCGAAGGCGGCTCCCGCTTCCGTGCTCGCTGTCTGCAAGGCGATCTCGAGGTCAGCCTCGGTAAGGGCGACCTTCATACCGCGCCCGCCACCGCCTGCCGATGCCTTGATGATCACGGGATAGCCGATCTCGGCGGCAATGCGCCTGGCTTCCTTTTGATCGGTGACGGCGCCGTCGGAGCCCGGCACAACCGGAATGCCGAGCCGCTTTGCGGTGCGCTTGGCCTCGATCTTGTCGCCCATGATGCGGATGTGGTCGCCCGACGGGCCGATGAAGGTGATGTTGTGGGCGGCGAGAATGTCGGCGAACTTGGCGTTTTCCGACAGGAAGCCATAGCCCGGATGCACGGCATCGGCGCCTGTGATCTCGCAGGCTGCGACGATCTGGTGGATGTTGAGATAGCTGTCGCGCGACGGCGGCGGACCGATGCACACGCTTTCGTCGGCGAGCCTGACATGCATGGCGTCAGCGTCGGCGGTCGAATGCACGACCACGGTCTGGATGCCGAGTTCCTTGCAGGCGCGCAGCACCCGAAGCGCGATTTCGCCGCGGTTGGCGATGAGGATCTTCTGGAACATCCGGCCCGCTCTACTCGATCACGACGAGCGGCATGCCGTACTCGACCGGCTGGCCGTCCTCGAACAGGATCGCCGTCACCGTGCCGGCGCGCGGCGAAGGGATCTGGTTCATCGTCTTCATCGCTTCGATGATCAGCAGCGTCTGGCCTTCCTTGACCTTCTGGCCGACTTCGATGAAGGCCTTGGCGTCGGGCGAGGGCGCGAGATAAGCGGTGCCGACCATCGGCGAGGGGACCGCGTTCTTGGACGGATCGGCCACTGCTGGTGCGGCAGCCGCGCCCGCCGCGGGCTGCTGCGCTGCCGGAGCATAACCGGCCTGCGGTGCGGCGATGGCGTGGACGGCCGGCGCCTGGCGCGACACGCGCACCTTCAGGTCGCCGAGCTCGACTTCGATCTCGGTGAGATTGGTGTCGTTCAGTATGCCCGCGAGATCGCGGATCAGTTGCTGGTCAACACCGGTCTTCTTTATCGACATTTTCGAGCCTTCTGTTTGTGGGCCGGTCATAGGCGTGCCGCCAGCGCCTGCAGCGCCAGCGAGTAGCCAAGCGGCCCGAACCCGCAGATCATGCCGACAGCGACCGGCGCGACCATGGAGACGTGGCGGAATGGTTCCCGCGCGTGGATGTTGGAGAGGTGAACTTCGGCGACGGGCAGCGGCGCGACAGCGCGGATGGCGTCGTGAATGGCAATCGAGGTGTGGCTGTAGGCACCCGGATTGATGACGATGCCGGCTGCCTTGTCGCCGGCTTCCTGGATCCAGTCGACGAGGTCGCCCTCATGGTTCGACTGGCGAAAATCAATCTCGAGGCCAAGGGCGGCGCCCGCCTGCTTACAGTCGTCGGCGATCGCGGCAAGCGTCTTGCCGCCATAGATGCCCGGCTCGCGCTTGCCGAGCGCGTTCAGGTTGGGGCCGTTCAGGACGAAAATCGTTTTCAAAAATGCCGACCTTTTCCGACGCCGGCCTCAAGCCGGCGCGCAGGGCCTTCTATAATGGGCATAGCCGCCCGCGGAAAGAGCACAAGTGCGATCTTTCACTGTCCACAACAGGCGGAAATGTGCCCGTGAGAAGGCTCGCGTGCAAGATCAGAGCGCGGCTTTCGCCGCCTCGATCTTTTCGGCCAGCACTTCCTGGCCGAGCGCGCCGAACACCACTTCATTGCCGACGACATAGGACGGCGTTCCGGTGATGGCCAACTTGTTGGCGAGGTCGAAGGTCTTGGAGAAGGCCTCGGTGATGGTCGGGTCCTTCATCTTCTCGCGCAATTTCGCCTCATCGGCGCCTAGCGACAGCGCAACCTTGATGGCCGCCGCCTCGGTGGCGCGGCCCTGGCCGCCGAGCAGGGCGTTGTGGAACTCGCCGTATTTCTCCGGATGCATCAGGTGGAAAGCCATCGAGACGACGCTGGCCTTTTGCGAATCCGGCCCGAGGATCGGGAATTCCTTGAGCACGAAGCGCAGCTCCGGATCGGCCTTTGTCAGAGCCTGCATGTCGTCGATGGCGCGTTTGCAGAAGCCGCAATTGTAGTCGTAGAATTCGACGATGGTGACCTTGCCCTTCGGATTGCCGACGACGCCGTCGAAGGTCGAGTTGAAAATCTCGGACTTGGCCTTCTCGATGACGCCGAGGCTGGCTATGCGCTGCTCTTCCTTCTGCTTGGCCTCGAGCGCCTCCTGCACTTCGAGCAGCACTTCGGGGTTCTTCAGGAGATAGTCGCGGATAATGCCCTCGACCTCAGTGCGATCGATCTTGGTGTCGGCAGAGGCGGTCTGCACGGTCTGCGCCGTGCCGGCCTTGGCCACCTGCGGACTGCCGGCGACGAACCCGAAAGCGAGCATGGCAAGAGCAGCCGCCACTCCCGTCGTGCCGAGCAATATTGCCTTGTTCATCGTCTCATCCTCTTTACCGGTTCCGGTCTATCCTAGTCGCCGCGGGCGACCGGAAGGTTCATTTCTTGAGTTTGCCTGAAGGGTTGTAGTTTATGATGTCCTGCGCCCGAATCCAGCCGGGCTCGCCGCGCTTCAAGTCTTTTTGCGCGCGCATGGCGAAAATTTTCGCATTCGTGTAATCGCCGGAATAAAAGTGGCCCTCGGCGGTGGCGAGTTCCGCCGCCGGAATGTTGCCAAGCTCGCCATAGGCCTGGGCGAGATAGCGGTATCCGACCGTGTTTTCCTTGTCGCGCCCGAGACCGTTGTTGATCTGCACCACCGCCTTCTTCAGCGAGTCGGGCGTGCCGATGGCCATCAGCGCCTGGCCGAGGGAAACGGGCAACAGGCCCGACCTCACCGGATCGAGGCTGACCGCCTTGGCATAGGCGTCCGCGGCGTCCTTGGGCTTGTTGGCCTTCATCAGTATGTCGCCGCGCATTTCCTGGAAGTAGGGGTTCTTCGGCTGTTCCTTGATCAATGCATTGGCCTTGGTCAGTGCTGCACCCAGATTGCCGTAGAGATAGGCCATCTGCGCTTCGCCATAGCGCGAGGCGAGGCTGCCCGGGGCCTTGCGGATCAGCCGCGTGGCGGCGGCCTGGCCGCCCATATAGGCGGCGATCTTGATGCGCATCATGTCGTGCCGCTGCTGCAGTGCCGGCGGATCGACCTTGTCGACGTTAGGGCTCTGCTTGACCAGCACTTCGAGATTGGCGATGCGCTCCTGTGGCATCGGGTGGCTGATGCGGTAGGGATCGACCTGCGTGCCGGAAAGCGACAGCGCGCTCTGGAAGCGGGCGAAGGTCTTCAGCATGCCCATGCCGGACTGGCCGGTGGCATTGAGATAGGTGATGGCAGAGCGGTCGGCGGTCGACTCTTCGGTGCGCTGGTAGGCAAGAATGCTGCGCTGCGCCATCTCGCCGCCGCCCGCAGCCACGCCCATGCCGGCGCCGGCAAGGCCGCGGCTGTTGGTGGTGGCGCCGGCAACGATGGCGCCGGCGCCAAGCAGCGTGGCGATGATGGCCATGGTCTTGGCGCGCTCGAGCTGGTCGCGCAATTTCTGCTGATGGCCGCCGGCGATGTGGCCGGCCTCGTGGGCGATGACGCCGATGATCTCGTTGGGCGTTTCGGCCTGCATCAGCGCGCCGGTGTTGATGAACAGCCGGCGCCCGGTAACGAAGGCGTTGAAGCTCTGATCGTTGACCAGAACGATATCGACACCGTCATTGGCAAGACCGGCCGCCTTGAAGATCGGCCGCGCATAGTCGCGCACCAGCGCCTCGATCTCGGCATCGCGCACGACCGGCACCGCCTGCGCGAAGGCCGTCACCGAGCCGGTGACAGCGACGGCGGCGGCAAGCAAAAGCGTCGCGAAGCCGCGCGCTGTCTTCCCGATGGAAGATTTGGACATCGTCGATTTGGGTCGGCTCAGCATGAGGTCCACTGGTAAACGAGCGGGCGAACGATGAAAAGTCACGGCACCGAAACTAGGCGAACTTGTGATCCTCACATCAATCGGGCATTTGTGCGGCGCTGCCGCCGGTTGATGGCTTCGAGCGGCGGGCCGGACGGAGGTCAAATGGTAGTTTCGCTGTCGCGCCGCGGTGAAGTCGAGCCGTTTCACGCCATGGACATTCTGGCCGAAGCCAACCGGCTGAAGGCGACGGGCGTGCCTGTCGTGTCCATGGCCGTCGGCCAGCCATCCGATCCGGCGCCCGTGGGCGTGAGGGAAGCAGCCGCAAATGCGCTGAGGATCGGACGCATCGGCTATACCGACACGCTCGGTCTGGCGGATCTGCGTAAGGCGATCGCGACGCATTGTGGCGACCATTACGGGATCGATGTCGCGCCGAACCGGATCGCCGTGACCACGGGATCGTCGGCCGCCTTCAATCTGGCATTCCTGGCGATGTTCGATCCCGGCGACCGCGTCGCCATCGCAGCACCCGGCTATCCGGCCTACCGCAACATCATGGCCGCGCTCGGTATCCAGATCGTCGAGATCGAGCTCGGCAGCGACGCCTATCTTCATGCCGAACATTTGAAATCGGCGCACCGGGAAAAACCGCTGAAGGGCGTGTTGTTCGCCAGCCCGGCCAATCCGACAGGTGCGGTCATTCCCGTCGACGAGTTGTCGGCACTGGTGAGGACAGCCGAAGAACTCGGCATCGCGGTGATATCGGACGAAATTTATCACCGGCTGGCCTATGCCGCGCCCGACACCACGGCGCTGGCCCATGGCTCAGGCGTGACGGTGATCAATTCCTTCTCGAAATATTATTGCATGACCGGATGGCGCATCGGCTGGATGGTGCTGCCGGAAGCTCTGGTGAGGCCGATCGAGCGCATCGCCCAGAGCCTCTACATCTCGCCGCCGGAACTGTCGCAGATCGCGGCGATCGAAGCCTTCAAGGCGACGCAAGAGCTGGAAGCGGTAAAGGCGCGCTACGCCTGGAACCGCGAGCTGTTGATGCGGCGCCTGCCGGAACTCGGATTTCCCTTGGCGGCGCCGATGGACGGCGCCTTCTACGCTTTCTGCGATGTTACCCGGCATACCAATGACAGCATGGCCTTTGCGCGCAAGATGCTGGCCGGGGCGCATGTGGCGGCGACGCCCGGCCGCGATTTCGATCCACTTCAGGGCCACCGCACGATGCGCTTTT
Organism: Mesorhizobium sp. C372A; assembly: GCF_030323245.1. Lineage (NCBI taxonomy): Bacteria > Pseudomonadati > Pseudomonadota > Alphaproteobacteria > Hyphomicrobiales > Phyllobacteriaceae > Mesorhizobium > Mesorhizobium sp. C372A. Next base: position 4,259,897 of record NZ_CP100475.1, read on the forward strand.
CCTATGCCGGCAGCCATGACGACATGGTCGAGGCGATGGCGCGCATCGAGCGCTGGCTGAAAAGCGGGGACGAGCATGCCGGATCTTGAACAAGTGCTGGCCGATGTCGCCGCCGAGATGGCCGAGCGCACCGATCGCGGTGACGTCGCCACCTACATTCCGCAGCTCGGCAAGGTCGATCCGAAGAAATTCGGCATTGCCGCCGTGACCAATGACGGCCGCGTGCTGGTCGCCGGCGACGCCGACCAGGCGTTTTCGATCCAGTCCATCTCCAAGGTGTTTACGCTTACGTTGGCGCTCGGCAATGTCGGCGACGCGCTGTGGCAGCGTGTCGGACGCGAGCCGTCGGGCAATCCGTTCAACTCGATCGTGCAACTCGAGCATGAGAACGGCATTCCGCGCAATCCGTTCATCAATGCCGGCGCCATCGTCGTGTCCGACATACTGCTTGCCGGCCACCAGCCGCGCGAGGCGATCGGCGAAATCCTGCGCTTCATCCAGTTCCTTGCCGATGACGAAACCATCATCATCGACCGCGAGGTCGCGGCATCCGAACGCGCCACCGGCTATCGCAACTTCGCGCTTGCCAACTACATGAAATCCTTCGGCAATCTCAACCATGCACCCGAGCTGTCGCTGGGCGTGTACTTCCACCATTGCGCGATCGCCATGAGCTGCCGGCAATTGGCGCTGGCCGGCCGCTTCCTCGCCAATGGCGGCAGAAACCCGGCAACCGGGCACTCCGTGGTGTCTGCCGAGCGGGCGCGGCGCATCGGCGCCATGATGCTGACCTGCGGCCACTATGACGGCTCCGGCGATTTCGCCTTCCGTGTCGGCATTCCGGGAAAAAGCGGCGTCGGCGGGGGCATATTGGGGATCGTGCCGGGTGTTGCTTCGCTCGCCGTATGGTCGCCGGGCTTGAACGCCAACGGCAATTCCAAGTTGGGGTCGATCGCCTTGGAAAAACTGGCCAGGATGATGAACTGGTCGATTTTCGCCCCCTGACGCCTTCCATCATTCGCGCATGAAAAAATCCCGCGCCGTGGTTTGAATGGCGCGGGATTTTTGTCAGGAACCTATCTTAATCGGCTGAATAGCTTAGAAAAAGCCCTTCCGCTGCCACCAGCCGGCGCGCTTCGGCTTTTCCTCGGCCTTTGCCTCGTCGGCAACGCTGGAGGAAACCACCGGCACCGCGGAGGTATCCGCGGCCACGGCTTTGCGCCGTGACGGGCGAGCCTTGGCGGGCTCGTCGTCGACGGTCGTTTCCGTGGCGGCATCGGCCGCAGCGGGGGCGGCAGCTTCGACGGCAGCTTCCGGTGCAGCCTCGGCCGCCGTCTCATCGGCGACTTCCACCACAGCCTTCTTTGCCCTTGAAGCGCGCTTCTTCTTCGGCTTTTCGGCTGGAGCGTCGTCGTTCGCCGCGGCGGGAGCCGCCGCTTCTTCAACCGCTACGGCTGCTACGGGCTCGCTTGCGGCCGTTCCGACTTCAGCGGCCTCGGCCACCGAGGCGGTTTCGCCGGCTTCGGTCTCCGTGCCGTCTTCGCGACGATTGCGCTTGCCGCCGCGCTTGCCGCGACGGCGCTTCTTGCCCTGGGCGTCATCTGATGCTTCCACCGTTTCGACGGCGCCAACCTGGGCTTCGTCTTGCTGTGTTGCATCGTCATCGCCTGGTTCAGCGGCAAAGTCGTCGCTTGCCGCCGAAACCGAAGCACCTTCGGCGCCATGCTCGCGATCGCCATGTTCGCGTTCGCGATCCTTGCCGCCGCGCCGCCTGCGGCGCTTGCGACGCTTGCGGTCGCGGCCTTCGCCGTCCTCAGCCGATCTCGGCTGCTGCTGCGATTGCGGCTGCGCCTGGCGCGGCTGCTCGGCCTGTACCACAACCTCGTCGTCTTCCTCCTCGATGACGATCTCGTCCTCGGGCTCTTCCGGCTCGACATAGGCCGGGAAGGTTCGCGCTTCGACAAAGCCTTCCGGCTTTTCGGCAATGGCGCCGCGGAAGATCGCGTAGTGCTGCACACCGACCGTATCATCGGCCTCGACGGTGATGGTCAGGCCAAAGCGGCTTTCGAGTTCCACCAGCGTGCCGCGCTTGTGGTTGAGCACATAGAGAGCGGTCGCCGCCGGGGTCCGCACCGTGATGTGGCTGCGCGAATCCTTGAGCAGGAATTCCTCGATCGCCCGCACCACCATCAGCGCCACCGACGAATCGGAGCGCACATGGCCGGTGCCGCCGCAATGAGGGCACGGCTTCATGGTTGATTCCAGCACGCTGGCGCGGATGCGCTGGCGCGACATCTCCATCAGGCCGAAATGCGAGATGCGGCCGACTTGGATGCGGGCTCGGTCGTTCTTGAGGTGATCCTTCAGCCGCTTCTCGACGGAGCGGTTGTTGCGGTTCTCCTCCATGTCGATGAAGTCGATGACGATCAGGCCGGCGAGATCGCGCAGCCTTAATTGCCTGGCGACTTCTTCCGCCGCTTCAAGGTTGGTGTGGAGAGCGGTGTCCTCGATCGAGTGCTCCTTGGTGGAGCGGCCCGAATTGACGTCGATGGCGACCAGCGCCTCGGTCTGGTTGATGATGATGTAGCCGCCGCTCTTCAGCGTCACCTGCGGCTGCAGCATGCGGTCGAGCTGCGCCTCGATCCCGTTGCGCACGAAGATCGGCGTCGTGTCGCGGAACGGCTGAACCACCTTGGCGTGGCTCGGCATCAGCATGCGCATGAAATCCTTGGCCTCGCGGTAGCCTTCCTCGCCGGAGACAAGAATCTCGTCGATATCCTTGTTGTAGAGGTCGCGCACCGAGCGCTTGATCAGGCTGCCTTCCTCATAGACGAGGGCAGGGGCGGTGGATTGCAGCGTCAGATTGCGGACGTTTTCCCAAAGCCGCATCAGATATTCGTAGTCGCGCTTGATTTCCGCCTTGGTGCGGCTTTCGCCGGCGGTGCGCAGGATGACGCCCATGCCCTGCGGCACTTCGAGATCGGCAACGACCTCCTTGAGGCGCTTGCGGTCGACCGCACTGGTGATCTTGCGCGAAATGCCGCCGCCGCGTGCGGTGTTGGGCATCAGCACGGAATAGCGGCCGGCAAGCGACAGATAGGTGGTGAGTGCAGCGCCCTTGTTGCCGCGCTCTTCCTTGACCACCTGCACCAGCAGGATCTGCCGGCGCTTGATGACTTCCTGAATCTTGTACTGGCGGCGCACCGGCTTGCGGCGGCTGCGCACCTCTTCCAGCGCATCCTCGGCGCCTACGGATTCGATCTCGTGGTCGTCCGGATGCGAGGACTGCACCTCTTCCAGCATGCCGCGATCATTGTCCTCGGAGGTGGCTTCGCCACTTGCCTCGCTGGACGACCTTTCGTCACCCGGCTCCGCCGCAGGGACAGCTTCGGAGATCACATCCGCTTCGACGCTTGCCGCGATCGATGTCGGGCCGCCTTCCGACGGTTCGGTCCCGGATGTCTCGGCGTCGGAGGCTTCGCTGTCGCCATGCCCGGCATGATCGTCATGCCCGGCGGTATTGGCCGCGGCATGCTCGGAAGCAGGCGCTTCGGAGACGGCATCGCTGCCGGCATCGCCATGTTCGCCGTTTTCATCATCGGCGCCGGCGTCGCGCTTGTGTTCGCCGCGCTCACGACCCTTGCCGCCGCGCCGGCGGCCGCGCCGGCCGCGATCGCGACTCTGGCGGTCGTCGCCGTCATTGTCCTCGTTCTCCTCGTCCTCGGCTTCCTGCGCTTCGGCGCGCAGCAAAGCCTGACGATCGGCGACCGGGATCTGGTAATAGTCGGGGTGAATTTCACTGAAGGCGAGGAAACCGTGACGGTTGCCGCCATATTCGACAAAGGCTGCCTGGAGGGAAGGTTCGACACGCGTTACGCGGGCGAGATAGATGTTTCCTTTGAGCTGCTTCTTGTCCTGAGATTCAAAGTCGAATTCTTCAATACGGTTACCGCGGATAACGACAACGCGTGTTTCCTCCGGGTGGGAGGCGTCTATCAGCATTTTGTTGGGCATTATTTCGTTTCCTCCCGGCAGCCGTCAGCCGCAGCTTGCGAGGCAAAGCCCGCTGCTGCGTGTCTGGGATGTGGGTGCCGGATGTCTGAATGTCCGCCGGACGCCGCTTGAGCGCCATGGCGGTGCCGCCCGCAGCCACAATGGCGCGGTTTGATGCGGACCTTTCCATGATTGCGCTTGAAGCCATCGTCACCAGCAGAACCTTTTGAACCAAAGCCCGGACGAACCGGACCAGCTTGTTTGCTCATACAGAGCCGGCACGGGAACAAACCCGGCCGTTTTCCTCACGCAGGCGATTCCCCCGCCACGGGCGCACACCTGCGAAATTCGTCGCGATCACCTGAAGCCTTTTCGCTGGAGCGAAAGGAGCCGCCTTTCATCTGACCTGTAGCAGGAAGCTGCGGGAGAAGCGGTTCCAGGATTGCAGTGATCCACCATCGCTTTTATGATTTGACGGGGTGGAAGGCAACCCCGATTTCGGATGCCGGCAAAAAGCAGTGCCGTAACGGAAGCACAGGCCTTAATCCTCAATGAAAAGGCTTGGTTAACCTTCTCTGGATACCAATCGTTAATCGAGTCTGCGGCCTGACCGGCATTTCGACCAACCACGCGGGCGCAAGCGCCAAATCGGGAGCGACTGCAAAGAAATGGGACTGGCGGGCATCACAGACAAGGGCCATGGCCGTGCAGGCCGTTTCCTGCGCGCTGCCGGTGTGCTGTTGCTGCTGGCGCTTTGCCTTGCTTTTGCGCCGGTTTCACGCGCCGCCGATGCGCCACTCGGCGCCACCGCCTACAAGATGGCCGGCGACGCAACCAAGATGCGCATCGTCATCGATTTCGACCGCGAGCCCGACATCAAATGGTTCCTGCTGCGCGGCCCCAACCGGCTGGTCATGGACCTGCCGCGCACCCGATTCGCCATTGGCGCGAAGGAGGCCAAGGCCCGCGGCCTGGTCAAAGCGGTGCGTTATGGCGATCAGGGCGAGGGATCGCGGCTGATCCTGACCGGCAAGGGGCCGTTCTCGGTCGACAAGCTCGAGGTGCTCAAGAACGAGGACGGCGCAGGCTATCGCATCGCCATCGACATGTCGGCAGCCTCCGACCGCGAGTTCGACGAAGCCCTTGCCAACCAGGCGCTGACCACTGGCTCGACCGTCTCCACCGACAAGGGCTCCAGGGTCGGCACAGGGCCGATCTCCAATCCCGGGCATCGCTTCACCATCGTCATCGATCCCGGCCATGGCGGCATCGACGGTGGCGCCGAAGGCCTCAACGGCACCATCGAGAAGAACGTGACGCTGGCCTTCGCCACCGAATTGCGCGACAAACTCGCCGCCGTCGCCAACTACGACGTGTTCATGACGCGCGATACCGACGAGTTCCTGCGGCTCGATGACCGCGTGCGCATCGCCCGGCAGCACGAGGCCGACCTTTTGATCTCGATCCATGCCGACACGATCAGCGTCAAGGGTATCAGAGGCGCCACCGTTTATACCGTCTCCGACAAGGCGTCCGATCCGCAAGCGCAGGCGCTTGCCGACCGTGAAAACCTCTCCGACCAGTTCGCCGGCATGGTGATCAAGGACGACAACAAGGAAGTCACCGACATACTGATCGACCTGATCCGCCGCGAGACGCATAATTTCTCGATGAGCTTTGCCCACACTCTGGTCGGCCAGTTGTCCACCAGCGTTGGCCTGATCAATAATCCGCAGCGTTCGGCCGGCTTCAAAGTGCTGAAAGCGCCCGATGTGCCGTCGGTGCTGGTGGAACTTGGCTATCTCTCCAACGCCAAGGATGAAGCGCAACTGCTCGACGCCGACTGGCGCGGCAAGGCGGCGCAGAGCATCACCAACGCCGTCGCCCTGTTTGCCTCCGCCAAGATGGGAACGGGAACCGGAGGCTGAGATGGTCGCCGCCGCCCACGACCGGAGGCAGCGTTGCACGACGACAACACCAGGCGCTTTTATTTCAGGTGGGGGATGCCTAAACCGGGCACTGCCGTATTTTGCCCACATGGTGGCGACATGGGTTTTCCATCACGGATCGGGACAGTTGCGAAGGCTTGCGCGAAAGGCGGCTTCGTCTAGGAAATTCCCGGACCTCGGACTGGAGCGGGCATGATTCGTCTTATCGGCTATTTCTTTGGTATCGGCACGACGCTGGCGCTTATCGTCGCCGCGGGCGTGGCGATATACATCAGCCATCTGTCGAAAGACCTGCCCGACTACGAGGTGCTGGCCAAGTACGAGCCGCCGGTGACGACCCGCATCCATGCTTCCGACGGCTCGTTGATGGCCGAATATGCGCGCGAACGGCGGCTCTATCTGCCGATCCAGGCGGTTCCGGACCGGGTCAAGGCGGCGTTCCTGTCGGCCGAGGACAAGAATTTCTACAACCATCCCGGCATCGACATCACCGGGCTTGGCCGCGCCATCTACGTCAACCTGCAGAATCTGGGTTCGGGCAGGCGCCAGGTCGGCGCCTCGACCATCACCCAGCAGGTGGCGAAGAACTTCCTCTTGTCCTCGGACCAGACCTACGAGCGCAAGATCAAGGAGATGATCCTGGCCTTCCGCATCGAGCAGGCTTATTCGAAGGACCGCATCCTTGAGCTTTACCTCAACGAAATCTTCTTCGGTTTCGGCGCCTATGGCGTTGCGGGCGCGGCACTGACCTATTTCGACAAGTCGGTCAACGAACTCACGGTCGCGGAAGCCGCCTATCTGGCGTCGCTGCCGAAGGGGCCCAACAACTACCATCCCTTCAAGCATGCCGACCGCGCCATCGAGCGCCGCAACTGGGTCATCGACCAGATGGTCGAGAACGGCTACGTGACGCGCGAGGAAGGCGACAAGGCCAAGGCCGAGCCGCTCGGCGTGACGCCGCGTCGTAACGGCTCCTATCTGTTTGCGGGTGAATATTTCACCGAGGAAGTGCGCCGCCAGATCATCTCGCGCTATGGCGAGAACGCGCTCTATGAGGGCGGCCTTTCGGTGCGCACGACGCTCGATCCGAAGATCCAGCTCATCGCCCGCAAGTCGATGCAGAACGGCTTGCTCAAATATGACACGCTGCGCGGCTATCGCGGACCGGTGACGCATATCGATGCTTCCGGCGACTGGGGCGTGGCGCTGGGCAACGTCAAGGGGCTGGAAGACGTGCCGGAATGGTCGCTTGCCGTCGTGCTCGACAGCTCGGCGACCGGCCTTTCCATCGGCCTGCAGCCGACGCGGCAGATTTCGGGCGATATCGTCAAGGAACGCGTCGAAGGCGCCGTCAGCAAGGAAGACATGAGCTTTGCCATGCGCCATGTGGTCGATGGCAAGACGGTCAAGGCCAAGTCTCCGGCCGATGTACTGCAGCCCGGCGACGTCATCTTCGTGCAGAAGAACGAAGGGTCGGAAGGCGCCTACACGTTGCGCCAGGTGCCGGAAGTGGAGGGCGGCCTGATCGCCATGGATCCACATACCGGCCGCGTGCTGGCCATGGTCGGCGGCTTCTCCTATGCGCAGTCGGAGTTCAACCGCGCCACGCAGGCGATGCGCCAGCCGGGATCGTCCTTCAAGCCGATCGTCTATTCGGCCGCGCTCGACAATGGCTATACGCCGGCCTCGGTTATCATGGACGGACCGATCACCATCCAGAGCGGCAACACGACCTGGACGCCGAAGAACTATGACGGCACGGTGGCCGGCCCCGCGACCTTGCGCTCCGGCATCGAAAAGTCGCGCAATTTGATGACGGTGCGGCTCGCCAACGACATGGGCATGAAGCTGGTGGTGGAGTATGCCGAGAGGTTCGGCGTCTACGACCATCTGGCGCCGTATCTGCCGATGGCGCTGGGCTCCGGCGAGACGACGGTGATGCGCATGGTGTCGGCCTATTCGATCATGGCCAATGGCGGCAAGTCGATCAAACCCTCGCTCATCGACCGCATCCAGGACCGCTACGGCAAGACCGTGTTCAAGCAGGACGAGCGCGGCTGCGAAGGCTGCAACGCGCCCGAATGGAACAACCAGCCCGAACCGGAACTGGTCGACAATTCCGAGCAGGTGCTCGATCCGATGACGGCCTACCAGATCACCTCGATGATGGAAGGCGTGGTCCAGCGCGGCACCGGCGCCACCATCGCCGAGCTTGGCCGCCACATCGCCGGCAAGACCGGAACGACCAATGACGAGAAGGACGCCTGGTTCATCGGCTATACGCCGAACCTCGTCGTCGGCCTTTACATGGGTTACGACACGCCGCGCGGTCTCGGCCATGGCGCCACTGGCGGCGGTCTGGCGGCACCTATCTTCAAGGACTTCATGCGCGTTGCGCTGGACGGCACGCCGAATGTCGACTTCAAGGTGCCGGAAGGCATGAACCTGGTCGCGATCAACCGCAAGACCGGCATGCGTGCCGCGTCGGGCGATCCCGGCACCATCATCGAAGCCTTCAAGCCTGGCACCGGCCCAGCCGACAGCTATTGGGTGATCGGCATGGGCGCCGACGGGTCCAACGGCGCCGGCGGACCGCTATCGCCGCAGGCAACGGAAGCCATCCAGGCACCCGGCGGCGGACTCTACTGACGACCTGATTTTTTACGTCGAATGGGCTGGCTTGTTGAGCCGGCCCATTTCGCTTTACAGGCAGCAATGCCGTGCCTATGTATCGCGCCGACCCAAGCGCCACTTCGAAAACAGGACAGAACAACCAGCCATGCGCGCGGAAACGCAGAATATTGTCGACGAGATCAGGCAGGCGATCACCCTGCTGAGGAGGCATCTTTGACTGGGATCAGGCTATAAAGCGGCTTGAATACCTGAACGTGCGCGCCGAGGATTCCAGCCTCTGGAATGATCCGCTGGAAGCGCAAAAGCTGATGCGCGAGCGCCAAGGCCTCGAAGACGGGATCGCCGGCGTCAAAAGCCTGACTCAGGCGCTGGAAGACAATATCGGCCTGATCGAACTGGGTGAGGAAGAGGGCGACCAGAGCGTGATCGCCGAGGCGGAAGCAGCCCTCCGCTCGATGCAGGGCGAGGCCAAGGCCCGCCAGGTCGAGACGCTGCTGTCGGGCGAGGCCGACGCCAACGACACCTATCTCGAAGTCCATGCCGGCGCCGGCGGCACCGAGAGCCAGGACTGGGCCTCGATGCTTCTGCGCATGTACACGCGCTGGGCCGAGCGTCGCCGTTTCAAGGTCGAAGTGCTGGAAGTCCATGACGGCGAAGAGGCCGGCATCAAGTCCGCCACGCTCCTGATCAAGGGCCACAATGCCTATGGCTGGCTGAAGACCGAGTCGGGCGTTCATCGCCTGGTCCGCATTTCACCCTATGACAGCAATGCGCGCCGCCACACGTCCTTCTCCAGCGTCTGGGTCTACCCGGTCGTCGATGACAGGATCGAGATCGACGTCTCGGAATCCGATGTACGCATCGACACCTACCGCTCATCCGGTTCGGGCGGCCAGCACGTCAACACCACGGACTCGGCGGTTCGCATCACCCATATCGCCACCGGCATCGCGGTTGCCTGCCAGGCCGAACGCTCGCAGCACAAGAACAAGGCGAAGGCCTGGGAAATGCTGCGCTCGCGCCTTTACGAGGAAGAGCTGAAGAAGCGCGAAGCGGTGGCCAATGCCACAGAAGCGTCGAAGAGCGACATCGGCTGGGGTCACCAGATCCGTTCCTATGTGCTGCAGCCCTACCAGTTGGTGAAGGACCTGCGCACCGGCGTCGAGAGCACCAGCCCGTCGAGCGTGCTCGACGGCGACCTCGACGACTTCATGGAAGCCTCGTTGTCGCAGCGCATCGAGGGCGGTGCCGGTGAAGCCGTGGCCGACCTCGACTAGGATATGTTCATATTCAGCTGAGGCCGGCCTGCGAATGGATGATACCTGCGCTTCCGCCACTTTCTTGAATAAGAACATCCCTTGGCGGGGGAGCGAAGGAGGAACCATGACTCGCAGGCTCACCGGCAAATGCTTTTGCGGCACGGTTCAGTATGAAGTGGCGGACGAGTTCGTCTATGCCGCGATCTGCCATTGTTCGAACTGCCGGCGCACCACAGGTTCCGCCTTCAAGCCCTTCGCCGGCATCGAGCGCGAGAAACTTGCCCTTGCCGAAGGGCATCACGGGCTCATCCATTTCGGCGATGACAGCGGCCACGATGCGCATTGCAGCCGCTGCGGCTCGTTGCTGTATTCGCTGGTCCGCGACGGCGCCTATGTCCATGTCGCCATGGGCACGCTGGTCGACGATCCGACGATCCGGCCGACCGCGCACATCTTCGTCGGCTCCAAGGCGCCATGGTTCACCATCGCCGACGACTTGCCGCAATATGAAGGGCATGTGATCGCCGGTCCAGGCGACGTATAGGCTGGAACCACATACGGCCAATCCCGTTGTTTCGTTGCCCGTCTGCCGGGAGTTGAGCCTGGCCTTGGATCTCGTCAGCGGTTGCAGATAGCGGCGCAGATGTGCGGCCTCGCGCAGCAACTTCTTGCGCCGGCCAAGGAATCAGCCCAGCATCCGAGGGCTGGAAGAGAAAAAGCATTTATGGCCGGACGCGGCATATCTGCGACCTGACGATCCGGCCACTGGGAAGACACGTTCCGGGAACGGGCAAGCGAAACGCTTGATGCTCGTTTGAAAGGAACGCTTCCATGTCTGCTGCCACTCTCCGATCGGCCAGAGCCGTTCAACCGGCTGGCCGACTCGTGTTTTCAATGTTCGTGACCCCGATCTTTGCCATCGCGATGCTTGCGATGGCGGTGCTGACCGCACCCGCCTTCGCCCATGACGCCAAGCCCACGGCGGCGAAGCCGCAAGGCTGGAGTTATCCCTTCGCCTGCTGTGCAAACTACGACTGCCGCACCACCCATACCGGCGAGGTGCTGGAAAAGCCGGAGGGCTATGTCATCGCCGGAACGGGGGAGGTCGTGCCGATGAGCGACAAGCGGGTCAAGGACTCACCCGACGGCGATTTCCACTGGTGCGCGCACCAGGCCGGCCTCGACGCAGGCAAGACGATCTGCCTGTTCGTGCCACCGCGTTCCTACTGAGTTCTGTTGGCAGTTCTCATCGGAAGGCCGGCCTTGGTGCTGAAGGCGCTTGCGTCAGACGGAAGCAGCGAGTGCTGAGGCGAAGTCGCGATACGGCCGCAGTGGGCGACCCAGAAGTGCCGTCAGGCGCTCGACGTCGCCGGTCTCGGGCAGCATCCCGTCGGTAAAGAAACGCTCGCCCATCAGGCGCATGTCGTAGGCCATCCAGGCGGGCAGGAACTGCTTGAGATTTTGCTCAAAACCCTCCGTATTGTCGCCGCTGTAGCTGATCGGGCGGGCGAGTACGTCTGACCAGATTGCGGCAATGTCCGTCCCGGTCAGTGTCTGCGGACCGACGAGGTTGATCCTCTCGAACGCAAGCGGCTCCTTGGACCGTTCGCGACGCAGCAGCTCAAGAGCGGCGATCTCGGCGATATCGCGGGCATCGATCATGGCGAGACCCTTGGGGCCGATCGGCATTGGGTAGGTGCCGTAGCCGGTGATGACGTCTTCGACCGTCAGATCGTTCTGGATGAAGTAGGCCGGGCGCAAGATCGTAGCTTTGAAGTCCATCTGTTCGATCATTCGCTCCACGCCGAACTTGCCCGCGAAATGCGGCACGTTCACATAGACGTCAGCGTGGATCACCGAGAGATAGACGATCCGCTCGATGCCGGCCGATCGGGCGACATTCAAGGCGATCAAAGCCTGGGTGAATTCGTCCGGCACCACGGCGTTCAAGAGGAACAGCGTGGAAACGCCAGACATGGCTTTGCGCAGCGAATCGACATCGAGAAAGTCGCCTTGCACGACGGATACGCCTGCCGGAAAACTGGTTTTCGACGGATCGCGCACGAGAGCACGCACATCGGCGCCGCGCTTGGCGAGCTGTTCGACGACTTGGCGGCCGATATTGCCGGTGGCGCCGGTAACGAGAATGGTCATGGAATTTCTCCTGTTGGGTTGCTTGACAGCCCCAATATGTGTGGCTCACAAAGAGCCCAGTAGACGGCAATTTTAGACACGTCGTCTCACTGGTGGGACAGTCATGGATCTTTTAGCCCTTGCCGATTTTAACCTCGTGGCTCGCCATGGCGGCTTCGGCAAAGCGGCAAGGTCCACCGGCCGGCCCAAGGCAACATTGTCCCGGCGCGTTGGCGAATTGGAAAGCAGTCTGGATCTGCGTCTGTTCGAACGGGGTGCGCGTAACCTGAAGCTGACCGAAGAAGGACGGGCGCTCTTCGAGCGGACGGGGGCGTTGCTTGCCGAGCTGGACGAGACGGCATCGGCGATTGCCTCGGGCGGTCAGAGACCCAAGGGCAGATTGCGGATCAGCGCGCCTTTGCATTTTTCGCAGACTGCAATGGGGAGGATCGCTGCGGGATTTGCCCTGAGGTATCCTGAGGTGAGGCTTGAAGTGACCACCGAAGACCGGCATGTCGACATGATCGAGGAAGGCTACGATCTGGTAATCCGGGTCAATCCGGATCCCGATGAAAGCCTGGTCGGACGGGCGTTTCTCCGCGACCGCCTGGTCGTCGTCGCGAGCCCGGACCTTCCTCGCCCGACCGATGGGCTCGCCGCTCCTGGCGTTGCGCGCGGGACAGGCGAGCGGCAAACATGGCAGGTGAAGACACCAGGTGGCCGGGCAACACTTAGAATCGAGCCGATCCTCGCCTTGTCGACACTCATCATGGTCCGCGATGCGGTGCGAGCCGGAATCGGCGCAGGACGGCTTCCCATTTCGTTGGTGGCCCACGACCTGGCTGACGGCACACTGGTGAATTGGGGGGATATCGACGGCCCGGAGATCTCTCTATGGACGCTCTACCCGTCGCGGCGGCTGCTCAGCGCGCGCGTGTCGGCGTTCCTGGATTTTCTGAAACAGGCTTTCCCAAACGGGACGCCGGACGAACTGGCCGCCTATATCGGCAGGTGACCACGATTGGGAGGTGACGACGGGTCCGCTTCGGCCAGAGCGCCGCTCGGCTCGATCGATCAGAGCCTGCTGACAGACAGTTGTCAGGAGCCTTCCTTTATGGTGCCTTGCCGCATGGGTGGCGGGCAACGGAGAGGAAAGCTTTTCATGACCATCAAGGCCAGCTGTCATTGCAAGGCGACGACGTTCGAGGTCTCGCAGGCGCCCGAGACGGTAACACAATGCACCTGCTCGTTCTGCTCCAAGCGCGGTTCGCTGTGGGCTTACTACGTTCCGTCGCAATTCAAGCTCACCAGCTCGCCGGAAAACGTTTCCTTCTATCAATGGGGATCGAAGACCGTCAAACACGGGTTTTGCGCCATTTGCGGCTGCGGCACCTTCACCGAAACGCCGGACTGGTCGACCGGAAAACCGGACTTCGACAATCCCAAGATCTCAGTCAATTCGCGGCTGTTCGACGATTTCGACCTCGACAAGGTCGAGGTGGTCGTCATTGACGGCAAGAACCTCTGGTAGGCCAGCACCAGCCACCGAAGCGGAAGTGTGGCGCGAGCGGGGAGAAGCCGCTTTCGCCGCTCGGTTTTTCGCCGCATTTCATGTTACAAGACCGGAGAAGGGCTTATATGCGCGAGCCGCAAAGGCCGCGCTTTGGAGAGGGACGATCCTTATGAAAAAGACTGTGCTCGTCGCCGTTGCGACGGCTGTGCTGGTGAGTGCCTGCACCACGACCGATCCGTACACCGGGGAGCAGAAGGTTTCGAACACCGCAGCCGGCGCCGGCCTTGGCGCCCTGGCGGGCGCGGGCCTCGGCCTGCTTGCCGGCGGCAATGACCGCCGCAACGCGCTGATCGGCGCCGGTATCGGCGCGCTGGCCGGCGGCGCCATCGGCGCGACCATGGACCAGAACGAGGCTGAACTGCGCCGCCAGCTCGAAGGCACCGGCGTCAGCGTCACCCGCACCGGCGACCAGATCATCCTCAACATGCCGTCCGACATTACTTTCAACGTCGACCAGGATGCGGTGAAGCCTGGCTTCTACCAGGTGCTGAACTCGGTTGCGCTGGTGCTGAAGAAGTTCAAGCAGACCACGGTCGACGTGTTCGGCCACACCGATTCGACCGGCGGCGACGAACACAATTTCGATCTGTCGCAGCGCCGTGCATTGGCGGTCGCCAACTATCTCTCGGGCCAAGGTGTCGATTCGCGCCGCTTCGCCGTCACCGGTTTCGGCAAGACCCGTCCGATCGCGTCCAATGGAACGGCGGCCGGCCGTGCGCAGAACCGGCGCGTCGAGATCCAGCTTTCGCCGCTGACCTGATCAGGTCGGCATCGAAATGCGAAGGCGGCCCCGCAAGGGCCGCTTTCTTTTTGGGCTCCTGCGGTCCGCCAAAAGGTCTAACGCATTAGAGATTTCTAATAAGCCCTTTCCGGAGGCCTTGGAAGGGATTAGCATTGGTGCGGTTCCAGAGGGGATGGGGCGATACAAACGGCCATGCAGTCACTTAGTCGGCCCCGGTCCTGCACGGCCAGATAAGGAAATCTGGGAGGAATGCATGACAAGAACAGCTCGTCTTGGGCGTTGCGGCGTCCTCATTTTGACAGGTCTGGTCTCTGCTTGGTGCGCGGCGGCCACGGCTCGAGCCGAGGACGCCAACAAAGCCGACATCGAAGCGTTGAAGAAATCGCTCGCCAAATATGAAGACTACACGGTCGCCGTCCGCGACCTTTATCTGTCGACTGTCGGGTGCGTCTATTACAGCGGGGACAGGATCGAGGGCGCAATGGACTATCCGAAGGGCGCTATGGGCATCCATTTCGTCAACGTCCCGAGTGTCGGTCAGAAACTCGATCCGATGCGCCCCAATGTGCTGATCTACGAGCCGACCAAGAAAGGCTTGAAATTGGTTGGCGTGGAATGGCTGGTGCCCCTGACGCCAGACACCAAGGAACCTCCAAAACTATTTGGCCAGACCTTCATGGGACCGATGGAAGGGCACTATCCGCTCATTCCGAGGGAGTTCGTCCACTACGACCTTCATGCCTGGCTGTTCAGAGACAATCCGAACGGCATGTTCAGTCCGACCAACCCGAACGTGAAATGCAGCAAGGCAGAGTTTCCGATGCTGGAAAACCCGACCAAGATGATGCCCGGCCCGATGTGACGGACGGGCCAGGATAGGAGCGTGCCAAGAGTGCAAGCTGGCCGGCTGCATTTGAGAGCGCTCGGGAGTCAGGCTCGGACGACGATCGGCATGAGGGCCGGCGCGCATGAAGGCTGCCCGCATGAAGACAGGTATCTGGTCGCGGAAGTCGACAATGGCGCTGCGAGCCGTCAGTCGAAGGTAAAAGCGGCCCGCAAGGGCCGTTCTTGTTTGGCATGTCGGACTCCGTAATCAAGGCCTACGAGGTCGGCTGATCGACAATTGCCGCAACGATACGGCGCACGATCGGCAAGACCAGCAGCAGACTTGGAAAGCCCACTAGCCATGATGCTCCCCATGCATACGGCCAGGTCGCCACGAAACCGGTTGTCCAGCCCGCATTGATCAGCGTCGCTACCGCGGAAACAATGCACGACATCAGGATGGAAAGTACGAATGGCATTACCAGCGCATTGTAGGAGGCCGGTAGCTTCCTCGATTTCAAAACCTTGTGGGATGACGGTCGCATCACCTATCTCCTTCTCGAAAAGTGGAAGTATGCGCGGCTGGGCGCAGTCAGGCGGCCTGCGCCATTTGCTGGGCAAGGTTTCGAATAAAGCCGCGCAACGAACGCGGTTCGCGGCCCAGGGCGGCGCGCAATGTCAGACTGTTTCCGCCAAGGCCATAGTGGGCATAGTGGGCGTATATTTTGGCCAGCACCTGCATTTGGCGGTCATTGTAGGGAAGGCGTGCCTCGGCCGCCCACTCGCCAAATGTCGGCTCACCAGAAGAGATGGGTCTGCCAAGTTCCTCACTCATCATCGCAACGATGTCTTCCCGGCTGTGCATGCCGTCAGCGCACAGATCGAGGGTCGCGTAGGACAATCGCGCTTCGGTTAGGGCGATCGCCGCCACCTCAGCGACATCGCGGTAGTCGACGCGGGCCAGCTTCGCCGTCTTTGGAAACGGTTCCGAGAAAACACCATGTTCAACGACGGACGGCCAGGCCGCTGCGAGGTTCTGCATGAAATTGGCAGGGTGCAGAATCGTATATTCCATCGTCGTCGAGTAGAGAGCAGCCTCGACAGGCACCTTGCTGGCATGGTTCTTCAGTCGCGTATTGGTAGGCTGGATCACCGACGAGAAGACGAACTTTCGAACTCCTGCTCGCGTGGCGGCCTCAACCATGGCAACGCCCATGGCTGCTTCATCGGGAGCAAAAGCCGGCCCAATGTGAAAGACGCCGTCGACGCCCGCGACCGCCCTTTCGAGGCTCTGACGATTTCGCAAATCTCCTGTCGCAACCTCGGATGCCCCCACCTTCCGGGCCTTTTCGGCATTCGCAGGGTCGCGAACGAGCGCTCGAACATTGGCATTGCGGCGGACAAGTTCAGGCACGACAAGTCCCGCAACTCGGCCTGTGGCACCAACAACCAGAACAGTTGGATTGGCTACTTGCATGACGATTTCCTTCCATCAAGCCTGTCCTCGCGGGACAACTTGCAGAGAGGTACGACGTCGCAATTGTCGTTACAATTACCCGTTTTTGCGATATATTATGTCGAATGTCGGGAGAATGCATGAGCCGGATGGACGATTTCGAGGCTTTCATCGCGATCGTCGAGCATGGAAGTCTGACGACTGCCGCACATCGGCTGAACCGCTCGCTGCAGTCGGTCAGCCGGTCCCTGGCGGCACTGGAGCAATCAGTCGGCGTCGAGCTGATCCACAGGACAACGCGTCGCTCGACACCAAGTGAAGTCGGAGCAGCCTTTTTCAACCGGATCAAACCCGCGGTCGACGAAATAAACGACGCAAGACTTCAGGCGATCAATCAACGATCGGAGCCGGCAGGCGTCCTGCGCATCGGGGCGCCGGTTCTGTTTGGCCCGAACGTCCTGATGCCTGTCATCGCGGAATACATGCGGACATTTCCCCGGGTCGAGGTCGATCTTCAACTTTCCGATGGATTTGCCGATCTTGGCGCCGAAGGTCTCGACCTGGCAATACGCATCGGCGATTTGCCGGATTCCAACTTGAAAGCCAAACGCCTGGGAGCGTTGCGGCGCGTTGTGTTCGGCGCGCCTTCCTATTTCGCGCGGTGCGACCGGCCGGCCCATCCCTTCCAGCTGAGTGAGCACAGTTGCATCATCAGAACCGCTAACGAGCGTCCAGGTGAATGGACGTTTCAGATCGACGGGAAACCCCGGACCGTGAAGGTCGCAGGCGCTTTTCGCTCCAATCTGATGACCTCGGTCTATGCCGCCGCAATCCACGGACTGGGTTTGGGCTTCTCGCCTCTGTGGCAGATAAGACATTTGGTCGACGACGGTCTCGTCGAACTGGTTTTGACGGAATTCGAGCCGGCACCGGTGCCGATCCATGCCTTGTGGCAGGAAGGCCGGTCATCTTCGGCCAAGGTTCGGGCATTTCTGGATTTATTGGCATCCCGCCTGGAACTCAAAAGCCTGTAGCATCGACGGGTATTTGAAGCGCTCCAGGCCGGAAGAGATCGGGCAGATCGAGCCTGTCTTGCGAATGCCGCGCATGGCGCTGATTGATCCTGAGCGGGCTCCAGATCTCGCATCCCAATCGCGTCCAGGAAAGCCGCGCGTCCTCGGGACGCCGCGGCTCATGGAATCAGACCTTGGCGACGATCTTCATGAAGGCCGGCATGTCGTCGCCGAAGCCGACGGTGCCGTCATTGTCTTCACCGCGGTTGTTGCCGCGGGCAGGGCGGCTGTTGCTGGCGCGCTGCGGCCTTGTGTCGCCGCGTTCCGGGGCGCGGTTCTCGTTGTTGCGATCGGAGACCTTGCGGTCGCTGTTTTCGGAGCGGATCGCTTCCTTGCGCTGATGCCGTTCGCCGATGTCGGCGACCGCGGCCTCGGCTACCACCGGCTGTTCCTCGCGCGCGGCATCTGCCGCCGGCGCGTCGTCGCTGCGCTTGGCATGGCGTTCGCGCGGCTTGCGCTCGCCACCCTCCTTGCGATCATGGGCCTTGCGGTCCTCGTCCTTGCGGCCGGCGCGGCGCGGAGCGCCACGGCCACGGCGGGGCGCTTCGTCCTCGCCGCCTTCGCTGGCGACCACGGTCGACAGGTCGCCGTCATGCCACTCGATCTTGTTGCCGATCAGCCGCTCGATGGCGTCGATGTATTTGGTGTCGGACTTGGTGGCGATGGTGAAGGATTTGCCCGAGCGTCCGGCGCGGCCGGTGCGGCCGATGCGGTGGACATAATCTTCGGCGTGGATCGGCACGTCGTAGTTGAAGACGTGGCTGACGTCGGGAATGTCGAGGCCGCGCGCGGCGACGTCGGACGCCACGAGATAGCGCAATTTGCCATCGCGGAAATTGGCCAGCATCTGCATGCGGGCGCGCTGGTCCATGTCGCCATGCAGGGCGCCGGCGTCGAAGTCATACTTCAACAGCGAGCGGAACAGCTCCGCGACCTCGACCTTGCGGTTGCAGAAAATGATAGCGTTCTTCAGCTCGGCGTCTTCGGCCTTTATCAGATTGCGTAGCGTCTCGCGCTTGTCCCACGGCTTGGAGCCGGACTTGACCAGGCGCTGGATGATGTTGGTGGCAGCGGATGCCGCCTTGGAAACCTCGACGCGCACCGGCGCATGCAGGAACTTCTCGGTGAGCTTGGTGATCTCCGGCGGCATGGTCGCTGAGAAGAACAGCGTCTGCCTGGTGAACGGGATCATCTCGCAGATGCGCTCGATGTCGGGGATGAAGCCCATGTCCAGCATGCGGTCGGCCTCGTCGATGACGAGGATCTCGACGCCGTTGAGCAACAGCTTGCCGCGCTCGCGGTGATCGAGCAGACGGCCGGGCGTGGCGATCAGCACGTCGGCGCCGCGCTCCAGCTTCTTGTCCTGCTCGTCGAAGGAGACGCCGCCGATCAGCAGCGCGATGTTGAGCTTGTGGTTCTTGCCGTATCTGATGAAATTCTCTTCGACCTGCGCGGCGAGCTCGCGCGTCGGCTCGAGGATCAGCGTGCGCGGCATGCGGGCACGGGCCCTGCCTTTTTCGAGGCGGGTCAGCATCGGCAGCACGAAGGAAGCCGTCTTGCCGGTGCCGGTCTGTGCTATGCCCAGAATATCCTTGCCGAGCAAGGCATGCGGGATGGCGCCAGCCTGGATCGGCGTCGGCACGGTGTAGCCCGCATCGGTGACTGCGGAAAGGACCTTGGGCGACAGGCCGAGGTCTGAAAAGGTCAACGCTTCTAGAGCGGTCGTGGTGTCTGAGGACAAGAGTTGCTGTCTTTGGCTGGTTCGGGGAAGCGCAACGGCATCCGTCGCGGCAAGCACAGCGTGCCTGCAAGATTGGTATTGCGATTAGGCGCAAGCCCGCGATTTGTCAACAGAAACGGGCGGGATTGGCACGATTGTGAAAACGTAAGCTTAATCGCGATGCTTAATTAGGTAGTCACTCTTTGCGCCGGCTCAATAGCGAAACTGCTCGGCGAGAATGCGTTCGTTCCACGAATGGTTGGGATCAAACAGCAGCGTTGCCGTCGCAGTCGGCGATTCGCGGACCGTTACGGAAGCCACCGCCTTGACCTCGGTGTGGTCGGCGGCGGTGTTCACCGGGCGCTTTTCCGACTCCAGAATATCGAAGCGTACGGTCGCCTTGTTTGACAACAAGGCACCCCGCCAACGGCGCGGCCGGAACGGGCTGACCGGGGTCAGCGCGAGCAACGGCGCATCCAGCGGCAGGATCGGCCCGTGCGCCGAAAGATTGTACGCGGTGGAGCCGGCCGGCGTCGCGATCATCACGCCGTCGCAGTTCAGTTCCTCGATGCGGACCTGCTCGTCGACGGTGATGCGGATCTTTGCCGTCTGGTAGGACTGACGCCACAGCGCCACCTCGTTGATGGCGAGTGCCGAAACCGTCTCGCCCTCATGCGTCAACGCCAGCATTTCCAGCGGGCGGATCGTTTCGGCGACGGCGGCCGCGATGCGCTCGGTGAGGCCCCCGACGCGGTACTCGTTCATCAGGAAGCCGATGGTGCCACGGTTCATGCCGTAGACCTTCTTTCCCGTGCTCATCGTGTCGCGCAAGGTCTGCAGCAGGAAGCCGTCGCCACCCAGTGCCACCACCACCTGGGCGTCGTCGAAGGATGCCTGGCCATAGCGGGCCGACAGGCTCTCCATCGCCGCCTTGGCATCGGCAGTGTCGGAGGAGACGAAGGCGAGATTGGCTTTGCTCATGACATTCCGATGGCGGTCGGCCGATGGCGGTCGGCGGCGGTTGCGTGGGGTAGCATGGGCAAGCGCATCTGCAAAGGGAGGCATCGTCCGGGCCAGTTGCGGCCGCGGCGAAACGAAATCGGCGGCTCGCGCTTCATGTCGCCGGAACGGCGAATGTGATGGTTAAGTGCGAGCTTAAGCACTCGTAAAGCCTGATCGATCATGTTAGCCGACAGAGGATGGGTGGCTGGGGGGCTAGCCAGTCGAGACCTGTCTATTGCCGGTGACACGCCTGATTATCGTCTTCCTTGTGATGGGAAGTTTCGCCCTTCTCTTTGCGGAGCTTGTGCGGCAGTCCGAAGACATGAGCTCCAGGCCGATGGCCTCACGCTGCGGCGGCGCCGGCGTGCCATGCCCGCAAAACGCATTGTAGGCGAAGCCAATCCGCCAACGACGATCCGTCGCCTACTGCCCGACAATCCTCAGATTGGCGTTGCCGTAGAATGTGTAGGCGAGATAGGTCGGATCGCCGGTCCGGTAGAATTCTCTGCGGACATCCTGCAGGATCTCGGCCAGATAGACCGGCCCGTCCTTGATCCGCGTGCTGATGCCGCCATAGAAATCGGTCGAGAAGGCCGCTGCCGCGCGGTCGGTCAGTGGCCACATGCCGCCGATGAAGCCGGAAGCGCCGCCCGCCAGCACCGCCGGACCCCAGCCCTGCACGAAGCCGCCGAGCATCTGCGAACGGCCGGTGTCGCAGGCGTTGAAAAAGTAGAACGGATTGCCCTTGCCATGCGCGGCCGCGACCAGCGCGGCCCATGTATCGGGGTCGAGCGACTGGTCGACGAGATCGATGGCAAAGACCGGCCGGCCACTGCTCGGCTGGTTGACCTCGCCATGACCGGAGAAATGAATGAAACCGGTCGAGACTTCACCGACCAGTTTCTCGAAAGAGGTGAAATCGCCATCGAAGCGGCGGTAGCCGTAAAGCTTGCTCAGCGCCGCGATCTCGTCCTGCTGAAAGCGCAGCGAGCGCTTGTCGAGATAGGAGGGCGCGACGGCCGCGACGCCGGTGAAGGTCATGCGGTCGAGCGGGTTGTCGACCTGTGAGGCACTGCTGCGCGGAGCCCAGCGCGCCAGCCGGTAGCCCATGCCGAGAAAACCGTCGGCGACGGCGCCGTCGGCGCTGCGCGGGCGGATCAATTCCCAGGGCAGCGTCGGGCTGTTCGAGGTGATCTGGATCGAATGGAGTTCGCCTTTGCCGCGCAGCGACCAGAACACGTCCTTGAACGGTTTCGGCACATAGTCGCGGTAGAGCGCATCGCCAAAACCTTCGGCGGCGAGCGTGACAAAGCGCTTTTGCGCCCCCGTATCGCTGCTTGCGGCAGGCTGCTGCAGCGAAACGGCGCCGCGCAGGCTCAATCCGAGCTGCAGCAGGCGGCGGTATTCGGAGTCCAGCCATGCCGCCATCTCAGGTGGCGTCGAGAACGTATCGGTCACCGGACCGGCCAGATGCGGCGAATGGATGATGATCTGCCCCGAACCCAGCCCGCTCGGATCGTCATAGAGGATGGTCACGTCGAGATCGGGGACGTCATCGCCGGCTGCGCCGCCGAGCGTCACATTGCCAGTTACCGCCGGCTGCGGCGCCGCTGCGGCCAGCATCAGCATGGCAGGTGCTGCGGAGCGTTCGGCTGTGGCGCTCAGAGCGGCTGCCTCGACAGGCGCGGTGCGGCGAATGATAACCGACCGCGATGCCGATCCCAGGAACCTCCCGGCGCTGTAGATGCGCGCGATGAACTGGGCCGGCTTGCTGTCCTTGGCGATCGGCCGCGCCTTGACGTCGAAGCGGACGAAGTCGCTGTCGCCCTGGCGGTAGAGCGTCGTCCGTCGGCTCCATTTGCCGCCGTCAGCGAGATCGAAGCCGGAGGCGAACAGATCGATATCGATCGGCCATTGCTCGGTTCCCGCCGGCATCGCCATGGCCAGGGCGCCATCTTCCGTCACCGACGAGCCCGGCGCTGCCTTCACCTTCACTTCGGGCGTGAATTGCTCTTCGGTAAGGGCGATCGAAACGGTCACCGTCTCGCCGGCGACAATCTCATCCGGCGCATCGATGGTTGGATGGCGCACCACCTCGACAGCGCCCGTCTCGGGTTGTGGAAGGGCGCCGCCGGAAGGAGGGCTTTGCGCCTGGTCGATGGGCGGCGGCGCTGGTTTCGGTGGCGCCTGCGCCTCCGGCGGACTTTCGGCGCCGGTCGCGGGTGGCGGGGCCGATGTCATGCCGTCCTCAGGGGGGATCCCTGCCTTATCGGGGGGCGGTTCGGCGCCGGTGGCTCCGCCATCCTGCGGATAGGTCCCGCCGAGATTGTTCTGGGCAGCGGCCACAGCTGCGTCTTCAAGACGTTGCTTTTCCTCTTCGTATCGTTGCCGAGCCTGCTCTTCCTGCAATTGGCGCTGCTGTTCCTGGCGTTTGTATTCCTCGTAGAGCGCCGCCTCCTTGGCGCTGTCGCCCATCGCGGCATCGGGACTGCCGGAGCCCGGTGCAACGTCCATGGGGTAGGGCTCCTGACCGCTGCCATCGGCGTAGTCGCTGCCATCAGGCTCCCAACCGCCACTCCCGGAGATGTAGCCGCCGCTCGCCATCGCCGGCGGTGCCGGTTCCGGCACAAGCGGCAGCGCCGGTGCCGCGCCGGCCACCTGGTCCGGCGTCAGCACAAAGGCAGCGTCTGCCGAGCGGCCATATGCCATCCATGGCCACTGGGCGCCTGACGTTTTGTCGATAGTGGTTTGCCTGACCGAGGCGAGGATGATGGCTATGTCCGCGCCGCGCTTGACCAGCGCAGCGGTGAGCGCATCGGCAAATACGGTGACGGGGCGGGCTTCGTCCAGTGCAACGGTTCCGGGTTTGGCCGACAGAGCGACGATGGCGTGGGTGAGGGGATCGACCGCCGCCAGACCCTGCATCACGCCGGAAGTAGGGTTGTGGCCATCGCCGGGATTGTCGAGCAGAACCACCTTCAATGTCGGGGTTGCCTCGAGCGCCTGCATGAACAGATCGAGGGGCAATGCCGTCTGGTCGACCGTTTCCTTTGAATCGATCCGGGTGCCGCGCGTCAGTAAATAGTTCCTGCCGTTGGCCTGCGCGGTGTGGCCGACATAGTAGAAGATGCCGACGGAGTCCGGTTTGGCCAGGGATTGGGCGAAATCATGCATGGCGCGCGCGACATCGGCGCGGTCGCCATCCGACACCTGCCGGACGGTGAAGCCAAGCGATCGTAGTGTCGCTGCAACGAGTTCGGCACTGAGGTCGGCGTTGGCGATTGCCGGTGAGCCCTCAGAGGCCGGATTGGCGACAACCAGCGCTATCCGCTCTTCGCCGCGCGCAGCGGAGAAGAGCGCCATGGTCATCAGCAGCACGACCGCCAGAAAAAGGCGCATGACCGTGATCCAAGCCCTGCAGGCTGCGGCGCTCACGCCACGGCTTGCCCCAATTCATCAATGGCCCAACCTTGACCATATCATGTCGGCTTCGCCGGCGCACTGCCGGTGCCGATGATGCAGTTGTGTCGCTAAAAGATATTGACTGTATGTTTAGTAATTAATACCGTTGCCCGAGATACCGAGTTGGTCAGCCGGCATTCGCCGGTGAATGATCACCAGGACGAAGGGAACTTAGGGACTCGAGGCGCAATCCCGCCGGTCCCAACAATGGGAGACACAAGCATGCAGTTGAAATCGACCGCCACGGCGCTCGGCCTGTCGCTGCTGGCGATGACCGGCATTGCCCGCGCCGAGGGCGAACTCCAAATCTACAATTGGGGCAACTACACCAGCCCGGACCTGATCAAGAAGTTCGAGGAAACCTACAAGGTCAAGGTTACCGTCACCGACTACGACTCCAACGATACGGCTCTGGCCAAGGTCCGCCAGGGCGCTTCCGGCTATGACATCGTCGTTCCATCGGCCAGCGTGATGCCGATCTGGATCAGCGAAGGCCTGCTCTTGGAAACCGATCCCAACACGATGGAGAACTTTAGAAACGTCGATCCGAGATGGGTCGACGTGCCGTTCGACCCCGGCCGCAAATATTCGGTGCCGTGGCAATGGGGCACGACCGGCATCTCGGTCAACAAATCGGTCTATGCGGGCGATCCGAACACCTCGGCGATTTTCCTCGATCCGCCGCCGGAACTCGTGGGCAAGATCAATGTCGTGCCCGAAATGGGAGACATCATGTTCCTCGCCATTGCCTATGAGGGCGGTAAGTACTGCACCGACGACAAGGTGCTTTTGAAAAAGGTGCATGACAAGCTCATCGAGGCGAAAGCGAAATGGCTGTCGCTCGACTATGCGGCCGTCGACGGTCTCGGCAGGGGCGACATTGCCGCCGGCGTCAACTGGAACGGCATATCGCTGCGCGAGCGGCTGGAGAACGACAAGATCGTCTACGGCTATCCCAAGGAGGGCTTTCCAATCTGGATGGACAATGTCGCGGTGCTCAAGGATGCCAAGAACGTCGAGAACGCCAAGCTCTTCCAGAATTTCATCATGGACCCCAGGAATGCAGCGATGATCTCGGCCTTCGCGCACTACGCCAATGGCATCAAGGGCTCCGAGCCCTTCCTGCCGGCCGATATGAAGGGCGCGCCCGAAGTGGATGTTCCGGCCGAATTTGCCGACAAGGGCCAATTCATGTCGGCCTGTCCCGCCGACGTCCAGGCGCTCTACACCAGGATCTGGACCGATCTGCAGAAATAGCAGCGCCGCCGGCCGAAGCTGACCAACATCGGGCCGCGCATCGCGGCTCGGCCATCCCCAATGCCAGATGCCGTAAAGCCGCCGCGGGAGATTTTTTATGTCCGATCTCGACCTTTGCTACATGCCGGCCAGCGAGGCGTTGCGGCTGTTCAAGGCGAAGAAACTGTCGCCTCTGGAACTGATGCAGGCCACCATCCGCCGCGCCGAGGCAACCAAGGCGACGATCAACTGCCTCACCTTCACGCATTTCGACGAGGCGATGGATCTCGCCAGAAAAGCCGAGGCGAAATACGCCAGAGGCGCCAGGACCGGCGCGCTCGAGGGCCTGCCGATCGGCATCAAGGATGAGAGCTACATCAAGGGCAAGCCGACCTCGCATGGCTCGCTGCTGTCCGGGGACGCCATTGGCGGCCATACCTCGACCATGAACGAGCGTGTCATGAAGGCCGGCGGCATCGTCCACGCCCGCACCGCGACGCCCGAATTCAGCTGCGCCGGTTATACCTGGTCGAAGCGCTGGGGCGTCACGCGCAACCCCTGGAACCCGGATTTCACGCCGGGCGGTTCGTCGGGCGGTTCGGCGGCAACGCTGGCCTCCGGCACGTCGTCGATCGCAACCGGCTCGGACATAGCGGGCTCAATCCGCATCCCTGCCTCGGCCTGCGGCCTGGTCGGCTTCAAGCCGCCTTACGGCCGCAATCCCGATGAGCCGCCGTTCAATCTCGATTTTTTCTGCCACACCGGGCCCTTGGCCCGAAACGTCGGGGATGCGATCCTGCTGCAGAACGTCATGGCCGGGCCGAGCCCGCTCGACATCGCCACGCTGCGCCCGAAACTGCGCCTGCCGCTCGACTACAAGCCGATCAAGGGTTGGAAGATCGCATTCTCCATGGATCTCGGGTCCTTCGAGGTGGATGCGGACGTGCGCAAGAACACGCTCGCTGCCTGCGATGTGTTCCGCTCGCTCGGCGCCACCGTCGAGGAGGTGGACCTCGGCTGGGGCGACGAGGTGCTCAAGGCCGGCATGGCCTATCTCGAACATCTCTTCGGCGCCTCGCTGTCGCCGCTGCTCGCCAAGAACGGCAAGGACATGACCAGCTATGCCAGGCAGTTCGCGCAGGACGGGCAGAAGTCGAAGGCGACGGATTTTGTCGCGACGCTCGATGTGGCGGCCAGGATGTACCTGACGCTGGGGCCTTTGCTGGAAAAATACGACGTGCTGATCTGCCCGACC
This sequence comes from Mesorhizobium sp. C372A, assembly GCF_030323245.1. NCBI lineage: Bacteria > Pseudomonadati > Pseudomonadota > Alphaproteobacteria > Hyphomicrobiales > Phyllobacteriaceae > Mesorhizobium > Mesorhizobium sp. C372A. The sequence goes on from NZ_CP100475.1 coordinate 4,286,209, forward strand.
AATGCGCTTCCCGCAGTGCCGGCGGAATTCGATCAGACCAAAGGCAAGGTCGAGATCAATGGACGAGAGGTGAACCCGTCGCTGGGCTGGGTGATGACGACGCCGTTCAACATGCTGAGCCGCTGCCCGGTTCTGTCGATCCCGTCGGGCCGCGCCGCCAACGGCGTGCCGACAGGCATCCAGATTGTCGGCCGCACCTATAGCGACGCTGACGTGTTCCGGGCGGGTATGGCCTATGAGACGGCTCGTGGTCAGTGGTACACGAATGCCGGGACACGCCCGGCGCTGTGAGTCCGCAGGGCGCCGGCATGCCAAGGCAGCGGCGGGATGTTTCGGCCGCCGGGGAAAGGCCTGACGACAATGGCGCAACGCATAGCCACTCCGGATGCGGGAAAAAGCAAGGCGGCCAAGGGTGCGGCGAACGACGCCGCGCCCAAGGACCGCCGGCGCGAGCGCGGCGAAGCGAGCGTCCAGCGCATCATCGACGCCACCATCGAGCTCATCGCGGAGGAGGGGCTGGCCAGCGTCACCATGCAGCGCATTGCCGAGCATGTCGGCTCGTCCAACGCACTGGTGGTCTTTCATTTTCGCAGCAAGGAGAACCTGTTCCGGGCCGTCCTGCAATATCTCAGCGACCAATATGACGCGCTGTGGCTGACGCTGGTGCGGGCGCCCGGCCTGTCGCCGGTCGAGCGGGTGTTGGGCGCGGTCGATTGCGCGCAGCGCTTTGCCCGGCAGCATCCGAAATGGGTCTCGGTCTTCGTCGTGTTTTCCAGCGACCGCAAGAGCATGCAGATCTACAATGAAATCGGCCTGCCGAGCGATCTCGCCTACACGGCCGAAGCGCGCGAGCTGCTGATCGAGATTTCACGCAGCGGCGGTTACACCGGCGTCGACATAGACACGCTGTCGGAGAGCCTGAACTATCTGGTGCATGGCGCCTGGTATTGGGACCATCTCAACCCGTCCAGCCGCGACACCGACGTGCTGCGCAAGACCATGCTGCTCCTGCTGCACCAGGCCTTTCCGCGGCATTTTGACTTGGGGTGAGATGCGGCCATTGCGAGCGACGAAAGCGTCCTCTGCAAACCTAAACCCGAAAATCTCTACGATGCCTTGATCTCTGTAAAAACGCTTGCACAATCCAGAGGTGCGAGCTAAACAACCCAGGGATGTATTCGAGGGTGGGTAAATGTGGCATTGGGCGATACTTCTGTTGCTGATTGGCGTGCCGGTTTTCTTCGCCGTCCGGTCGTCGCGCAAATCGTCACAGAGCCCAGATGACCTCGTGGGGTTCGGCGGCTGGCTGATCCTGCTGGCGATCAGCCTGTCCCTTTCGCCGTTGCGCACACTTGTCGATATGGCCAGTCTGGTCAAAACCTACCAACAGCTTGTTACAGTGCCCAACGGGGCCTTGGCCATCTATGGCGAGGCAGCCCTCAATCTGGCATTTCTGGTGCTTCAGCTGGTCGTGCTTGTTTCGATGCTGCGGCGAAGCCACCGCTTTCCGCAGCTGTTCATATGTCTGTGGTTCGCGATCCCTCTCTTATTCGTACTGGACACAGTTTGGATATCGACTGTTCTGGGTGTCCCGGTAAACCGTTTGCTTGCCGGAGGAGCTCTGGTTACACCTTTGGCATCCTTCATAGTCACAGGGATCTGGGCCGCCTACGTCTACAGGTCGGTTAGGGTGAGGAACACGTTCGGCGATACGGCAGCCATACAGGCTGCCACATTTTCCTAGAAGGTCCGACGGCTGCGAGTTGGCCTGATGTCGTGCTGCCAGCTCCGCAGAATAGAACCGTCGGCAGTCCTCCTTCGTCTAACGAGCTTCGAGTGGCCTGCCACCCGAAGCTCGAAGAGTGAAGGGTGGTGCCCCCGGACGGAATCGAACCGCCGACCTTCGGTTTACAAAACCTGAAACTCAGGGTAACGGCGCCTAACAAAACCGAACATCCAATCCTGGTCTATGCCTTTCTCTGCCTTGCTTTGCGGCATTTGTTATCATACGTTGCCAACATCGGGTAACGGAGCATAACACGCGCATTGTGTTACCCCAATGTTACCCAGGGGGATCGGACATGGCAAAGGCACTTACGGCGGCGTCTCTTCTCAAGCTGAAGGCTGACCCCTCCAGGCGACGAGAAATTGCAGACGGGATTTTGACGGGTCTTTATTTCGTGATCCAGCCCACCGGCCGGAAATCCTGGGCAGTTCGCTACCGGGCCTCCGGCATCCCGAAAAAGGTCACGCTCGGCAATTCTCTCTTCGGTGACGACGTCGACGCTGCCGGCGAAGAGTTGACCCGCATCCGCCGGGAAGCAGCGCACATACTGGATCGCGTTCGCCGGGGCGAAGATCCCGGTGCTGAAAAGCAGGCCGCGAAGCGAGAGGTGAAGGACGAGGACCGGGACAAGTTCCAGACCGTGGTCGAACGCAATCTCAAAGAGTATGCATCGAAGCGCCGGGGTGCGACCGAGAAGGCGCGGCTCCTAGGCATGCGCCTACAAGATGGCGAGTGGATCACCAATCCTGAGCGCGCTGTTGGCCTGTGGGGCGACAAGCGCATTCAGGACATCACCCGCCGCGACATCAGAGAGCATCTGGAGAAGCTTGCCGCCACGGCGCCGATCGGCGCCAACCGCACATTTGCGGAGCTGCGCAAGTTCTTTAACTGGACAGTTGGCAAGGACATCCTGACAGCATCGCCAATGACGGACCTACAGGCGCCGTCCGAGGAGAACAACAGCCGCAACCGAATCTTGACGCGGCGCAAGGAAGTCCCCGGCTCAAGTGACAATGAACTGCGCTGGTTGTGGCAGGCCTGCAAAGCCTATGACGGCGCAGCGGGCAGGGGGCCGTTCGGGCTGTTCCTGCAACTGTTGGTCATGACCGGACAGCGCCGCTCCGAGGTCGCGGAGATGACATGGGGCGAGATCGACATGGAGGCTGCCGAATGGACCATTCCGGCAGCGCGGTCGAAGAATGGCGAGCCGCATGTGGTGCCCCTGTCAAAGCAGGCTCTCGCGATCTTGCGCGCCGTGCCACGCATCAAGAGCAAGGCGGGTTATGTTTTCACCACCGGCGGCGAAAGCCCCATCAGCGGCTTCTCCAGGATGAAACTGCGCGTCGACAAGCTCATGGCCAAGAGTGCCGGCGAGACAAAGATTGCTGATTGGACACTGCATGACATCCGCCGCACCGTTGCCGCTGGCATGCAGCGCCTAGGCGTGCGGATGGAAGTGACGGAGAAGGTGCTCAACCACAAGTCCGGTTCGTTTCGGGGCATAGCTGCTATCTACCAGGTTGATGACTACGCCGACGAGAAGCGGGCCGCGCTCGACGTGTGGGGGCGGTTCGTCATCGACCTTGTAGAAGGCAAGGCGGCGCAAAATGTGGTGCCGCTCCAGCGGACGAGCGCCTAAATCTGGTCCTACCCCCCAAATGCCTGTGGAAACCGGGTATTGCCGCTGATTTGGAACGAAAAAAGAACGGAACTGCTTGCCGCCGAATCACTACATACGATAACTTGTAGCTAACGAGCCGCATGGTTCGGAAATTGAAACAGCCGGGCTTCGCCCTAGGAAAGCTGCCCGGCTGTTTTTTAATCAGAAATCACACCCGAAAGGTGTGTCTCCCCTTTGCGCAAGGATTCCTCACGCATGGTTTTTATGCCCCAGACTGCAGCAGCAAGCAACACACAAAATAATCCGAAGTCCGAGTTCCTCCCCGCCGGCCAAGTCTGGCGTCGCTACGGCGTCTCGTCGATGTCGCTCTGGCGCTGGGTGAAGGACGAGACGCTGGGCTTCCCGAAACCGTTCTATATCGGGCGCTATCGCTATTGGCGCCTTGCCGACATCGAAGCCTGGGAGTCTGCACAGTCCGTTAGGGCGGTGGCATGATGACCGGCGTCTACAGCGACGACCACGCCTCCTGTGAGGGCGCCAATGTCGAGCGCGGCCTTCGCTTCCTGTCGGAAACTCCGCGCCATATCAGGGGTGCCGCTATACCAGCGCTGCGCCAACTCGGCCTTAGCCCAAAAGAGTCCTGTGAGGCAGTTCGCCAGCACAATCTTGCAATGTCGAGGGCGGGCTAAATGGAGATCAGGAAGAAATCTCCAATCGAGGAATTGAAGCGGGCATTCGATGCGATTTCCTCCGCCGAGTGCCCGGCCATTCCAACGGAAATTGCGCCCAGGATGACCATCGAAGGTTCTCTGGGAGCGCTGCCGACGCCGCGGAACCCCGATAAGGCAACGGCCGCCGAGGTCAGCGCGTTTACGAGTGCCAAGCTTGACATGATCAGTTGGATCCTGCGGGACCATCGTAAGGAGATGACTCCTTCAGCCAAGACCACGGCCATTTATCTGTTGCAATGCGTCAACTGCGCGACGCTCCAGTGCAACCCGTCATATCAAACGATTGCCGACGGCCTAGACTACAAGGACGAGAAGACGGCAGAGCGCGCCGTTAAAGTCCTTAAGCATTGCGGATGGATCGACATCCGGCGCTACAACCGGAAAAAGTCAAATCGCTATGTCTTCCTATCCAATGCCCAGGTCACGAAGGAAATCGATGACTACCAGGACCACCTGCGCGATCAGAGGAAGGCCGAACGAGAACAGGGTGAAAGGGCATCGCTCGAACAGACAAATATGTCGGGTCGAACTGTTGTCGAACCGACATTTGTGTCCCCTCTCGAACAGACAAATATGTCGGGTAAACACCTTAAGGGAACACCTGAAGTAGTTATTAGCTTTGAAGGTGAAGAACCCTATAGCGAGGCTATTTCTAAAAACGGGTATGCGGCTGCAAAATCCGACGATCTGCACATCCCGTTCCCCTCGCCATCCAGCGAAGACGAATTGGCCGCGGTGATGTCGAGTCTGTTCGCCGGCGTCGGGCTCGGTCCGCTCACATTGCAACGAATGAGGACGCTGCTCGCAACGGGGCGGCTTACCCCAGCCATTGTTCAAGGTCAACGGAGGGACGCGGCATGAAAAAGCGCAAGCACGATCCGGCCCAACTCGACCTCTTCGCATGGGCAGCATCGCGGCCGACCGCGAAGATCATCAGTGCCATCCCCGGCCTCGCGAAACGCATGTGGCGCGAACGGCATATGCAGCAGCCCAACAATCCGCCGCACATTGTTCCGATGCGGAGGCGAGCATGACTGAAAACCAGGTGACACTCGGACGGCGATTTGACTACGCCGCCGTGCCAACCGACCAAGCGGCAGTTTCTAGTACGCCCTCCGGCAGAAACAGTGGCTTACGTGGCAATCGCCTCCAATTGAGGCTGAACATGCCTGACAAGGTGATCTGTTCCCACATGCGCCGGCGCGTTGGACAAATTCGAAAGGCCGCGAAAGCCCTGGCTAACCTGAAAGGGAAGGGCGCTGACCACTATCGGCGCCAGACAGCGGCAGGCCTTGTCGGGCAGCTCACCAAGGGGGGCCCGAATCTGAATTCCGGTCGCACATCGGCGCCACTGCAAGGCGAGTGCAGCGGGCGACTGGTCCAGAACGATGGCGACGGGGCATGACCTGTATCTCCGACCGAACAGTGTGGGCACATGACCGCCATTAAGCAGTGCAGAGACAACGCGGTTACCCTTCAGGTCGACCCCGACGCACCGCCGGGTCGTCTGCATAGCCTGGGTGGATCTAAATCCGATGTCGGGAACAACCTGATCGCCAACCAGGCCATCCAAGCTCTCTGGCTAAAGAATTCAAGCGCTGAAGAACGGGACAAGCAATTAACTGCTACGGTTGCGGCCCTGATGGGTATCGCCCCAAGAGACGAACTGGAAGGAATGCTAGCTGCTCAAGCGATCGCCGCCCACAATGCCGCGATGGAATGCTATCGACGCGCTATGATCGGCGAACAGACTTTTGAAAGCCGCAAAGAAAACCTCAGCCAGGCAAACAAGCTGTCGCGAACTTATACGACCCTGCTGGAGGCTTTGAACCGTCATCGAGGCAAAGGGCAGCAGAAGGTCACGGTCGAGCACGTTCACGTCCATGCTGGCGGACAAGCGGTCGTCGGGACGGTGAACGCCGCATTGAAGGAGGGGGGAGGGGCCACCAACCAAATCGAGGATCAACCCCATGCAAAGCTTTCAGATGCATTCCAGCCCGCGATGCGGTGCAAGGACGAGGTCGACGACCCCGTGCCAGTCACCGGCGATGCCGAACGGTAGGTGCAGATTGCACGGCGGCAAGTCTCCTGGTGCGCCGAAAGGCAACAGCAATGCTTTCAAACATGGGAGGTACTCGGCTGAAGCAATGGCGGAACGTCGGCACTTCCGCGAGCTTCTTGCGGATATCAAAGAAGTGGGCTGACATGCCAAGACCTCTACAGCGAGCTACGCTGGAAGCCGGCCTTAAGCTCGACATAAACCGCTTGATCCGAAATGACTTCCTCAGGCCCGGTTCATATCGGAGCTGTTCGGTCACCTGGACAGATAGCTATAGCGGTGAGCCGCGGGCGGCCGCTACGATCACCGCCGACATGAGCAGTCCCGAGGGCTGGTTCGAAGTCCGCATCAACAATGAAATCCAGCGCATCCCTCTATGGACGATGCCCCGACACTTCGGGGGACGGCAGTGGTATTTTGCATGTCCTCGTCTGCATGTGCCCGTGTCAGTGCTCTGGATGCCGCCAGGCGCGGTCAGGTTCGCCTCAAAGAGACATTGGGGCCGACAGGTCGCATATCAGTCCCAGTTCCTCGACCAGACGGGGAGAGCGCATCAGGGAAAAGCCAAGATCAAAAGGCGCCTCTGTTCCATCGGGTCGTTCGATCCTGATGAATGGGACTTCCCACCGAAGCCGAAATGGATGCGTCAGCGAACGTATGACAAAGCTGAGGTGAAGTTCGACCACTACGAAGAAATGCTGGAAGCTGGAACGTGGGAGCTCGTGGCCAGGCTGAAGGGCTTTTTTTAGGGATTTGTCCCCTGTGCGAGGCAGGGGCTCGGATTCCCGCTTAAGCTGTGCTCAACTCGCTCGAATGGCCGGATCCCCCAGACATCGAAGTTTAGCGTTCTCATGCCGGATCACCTGATCCAACAGGCGCTCTCACTGTATGGGACAGATGCGGACGCGCTTGCCGGTGCTTTCCAAGTCTCGCCCGAAGCCATGCGAATCCGCCTAGGCTTGCTGCCGAAGTACTAGGCGGTCGCGCGTGCTGATGGAAGATTGGCGTTGACGAGAAAGAGGTAAACGTGCGGAATAAGCTCCCTAGGGGCAAATTCACGGCGGCGTTTCTACTTCAATGTCTAACCGCAATCGGTTCACAGACGCTGCACTTGGCGTAGTTGTTGGCGTCGGCATTGCCCTATTATTTCTTGTCTGGGCCTTCCCTGGGTTTCGTAATCCAGCCTATCAGCAAGATGGATACCAAAACTCGCAAAACAGCGAGACCGGGAAAAACAATCCAGTCATAAGGCCCAGCCTCTGGGAAACCTACACTTCGCCTACGGATACGTACGCACAGTGGGTCGCAGCGCTCTCCGCTCTCTTCGGCATAGGCGTCAGCACTTGGGCCGTATGGTTGGTCAGAAGCACTCTTAGCGCGAATACCGATGCCAACCGCATCTCTCGGGAGAGCACTGAAGCGCAGCTCCGCGCCTACCTCATCGTTGAAGAGGTCAGCGCTGAATACGTGCTCTACGATGACGGAACCGCCGCCGCTGTCCACCTGAAAGTCATCTTGCGCAATGGCGGCGCAACGCCTGCTATTCAGATAGGCCAAACAATCTCGGTTACAGAAGCCGCAGTTGGCAAACCGGCGAATACCCGCGCCGTTATCACTTTCGACGGGCAAACCCATCGCGCCATCGACCTCGGCCCCAACATGCCTTTGACTATTCTGGATCAGGAAATTCCAATCCAGAACTTTCAGGAATATCGGCACAACAAAAAGATCAATTGCAGCATCCGATGCTCCGTAGGCTACATGGTAGTTGTCAGCCCGGAATTGAGATATCTGGAAGCCAACTTTTGGGTGCGAAGCAGGTCGGTACCCACTGGCTTTAACATCTCCCGTTCCGGCCCACAAAGATCCACCTAAAAGGATTGCGGCCGCCGCCACGCGCGCGGTCACCGCGCAACTCTGGCGCTTGGTGCGTTTACTACTTAAGACCGCGCTTTTGTGCCCCTATTCTAGACCATCGTACTTTTATAACGGGATAATCCTCTTTTTTAAAGCTGCGCCGAACCGGGCATTTCGGAAAAGCCGAATACAAAAAACGGGGCATTTGAGATTTGGCAACCTATTTCGATTTCCGAAGTGCAGCTTAGGCAGAGCTAAGAGCATTCGCCGGGACATAGGTTCAAATAGATTTATCGTCTGAACCATCTCGAAGGGACCTTAGGCCGTGAACTCATAATCCGGAAACAGATGGGGTGGAAGCAGAAAGCAACCGGACGATCTGCTGGGTGGCAAGCGATACCCGATTCCCACACAGGATCCGCCGCGGTTGAATCCCAACATGAGTTCAGAAGCTCGCGTGTGGTGGCATTTGAAATCCCCCCGTGCAGCGAAGCTCTTGGTGCTTGGTAGTTGACAGTCCGGTTTCTTCCCGCTGATTTCGATCGGCGCGATGAAATTCACCCGAATGCGTCATGGAATCCTGGGAAGGATCAGGCGGCCAACAGCGATCAGCCGCCTATAGAAGCAACTCAGGCCCGCGGCATGCGTGCTTCTGCCCCGGAGACCTCGTTGGTGTTTTGCCCAGCCGCGATCCGCCATCCGGCAGGTGATTTGACGGTGACCAGCAAAAGAATTCCTTGACGCGGCGCCCCGATCGCCTCGAACGGATCCAGATGCCCAGTCATCCGCCACCGGACGTGGACCAGGGCAACCTCGGCACCGAGGAATCTGAGCGAGGCGATGTCCCACACGAGAACACTGTTTTTAAGGAAGGTCGCATGCGTATGGGCGTGGGCGGCCTGAATAGCATTGCGGCCGCGCCACCACATTCCAACTACGTTGACGAACTCGGCGTCATCGGCAAAGAGCGTTCCGAACGCCTGCATATCGTGGCGGTTCCAGGCAGTATCGAAACCTTTCACCAACTGGGTAACGGCGACCCGATCGGCGTCAATTGTGGAGGGATCTAGATTTGTAAACATGAGTTTGTTCCTTGGAATGAGCGGGCGCGCTCTCATAGACGCTGGTCGCCTCGTGGATTGGGTTGACGATCGGCAGATAGGATCGTTCACGCAGTGCGGTCGGCAAAGATTGCAGCAATGAGCATGACTTCACCCGCAAAGCTCGCACAAAGCCGAACAAGATGGAGCGTCCACCATTTGTCCCGAATGTTGGCCCAATTGTTGGGAAGCGAGGCCGCTGACCAGTGCATCATCTGCGCGTTGATTGGTTGATTTCCGAATCGCGTGACAAGGCCCGCGATTGCGATGGCGGCAAGCGCGGTCAGATAAAGGCCCAATACAGGCGGCCGGTTCCGGCTGAGAGCCGCAAGAGCTGCCGTCGCCAGCAAACATGCCAGTCCAAGGGCCGGCAGCAGAAGATTTAAGCCACGGATGGCGCCTTGTTGCATCTCGACGAAGGTAGACGCACTGAGAAGGGCAGGATTGTAACCGCGCCAAACGCCGAACACAGCCCCCATCACTAAGGAGATCAGAAGGATTGCGGTAAGTTGCAGGCCGGAAGTCATGAGGTCGGAAGACATTGTAAGCTCCTGATTAATGCGCGGCTTGCGCCGCGCGCCGTATTGATGCACTGTAACTGCATTCAATACACCTGTGGTGCATCTAAATGAATGCTGATGTCAAGCCTCGCCGTAAATACGAGTCCGCTTCACGCCATCGCCAGGCTGAGCAAACCCGTTCGGCGGTCCTCGATGCGGCGTGGAAGTTGTTTGGGCAGAATGGCTGGGAACGAACCACCATCGCGGCAATTGCCCGTGAAGCAGCTGTCTCGAAGGAGACCATTTATGCGGTGTGGGGCGCAAAGACCGCCATCCTCGCCGACCTTGCCAAGCGAGCGGTACGAGGCGCGGCTCCCGAAACTCCACTGCTGGACCAGGATGCGCCAAGGGCGGCAATCGAAGGAGCAACGGCTGCGGAAAAGATCGAGCGGTTCGCAGCGACTGTCACCGAGATCCTGGGTCGCATCGCACCGATAGTGGACGTCGCACGAGCCGCTGCCCAAATAGACGGGGACTCGGCCGTGCTATACAGGTCACTCCACGAAGGTCGGCGCCGCAATCTTAACGTGTTCGCGGCTTCGCTCGCCCCCGATCTGCGAGCCGGCCTATCGGTGTCCGACGCCAACGAAGAGCTTTGGCGTCTCGCAAGCCCCGAGCTCTACCTGCTCCTCATCAAAATCGGCGGGATGACAGCGGATGCCTATGCGGAATGGCTGGCTCAGAGCATCAAGGCACTGGTCCTAGGCCCACATTAGTGCGATCGATGAACGCTTCCTAATGGCGCTTCCTGCCCGCCAAAACGGCCGTCGATATTGCATCATTACGACAAGGGAGATTTTGGCTAGTTGGTTTGTTCCCGCTTGCGCGGCGTGACTGACTTTTTTTGCCCAGCAGGGTCGTCGGAACGCCTGTGGATGCAGTCGAAGACCATGGTAGAGCGACACCCCGGAGACCTAGCGGAACTCGAACTTGGTACCAATGCGTTTGCGGCCTCTCATTTGGCGATTCTGCTATCGACCCTTTTGGCAATGGCCATGCGTGGCTCTCTGGTGGACCCCGACGCGTTGGCCCGTTGGCAGCATGACCAACGGCCGCAGGCCTCGAATTCCTTGAACAATAACATAAGTTAATCCGGCGGATAACAGGCTGTGATCCGGAAGGTGCGGCTTCGAAGGAGTTGGGGCCTCGCAAAACAGTCACTTAGATGGGAACTTATATCAAATGTTATAGTTAGGAGGGGTCTTTGAGCGGTCAGGAAGGAGTTTAGGCAGCATGAACTCTGAAGCCGAGCGTCGCCTTGTACAAAGGCTTATCGAAGAGAGCGACATCACGGAGCCGCAAGCATTGGAGTTGATAGCGTTGCTAGGAGCGAATTGGTCCTCCCTGATGCGGGAAGCCAAAGGCATCAAGCACAATCTAACGTCGCCAGCCCTACCGCCATCGAGAACGTTAGCGCCCACAGCAAATTGGTCGGCTACCCGAACGGGGTCTTGATGGCACAGGCTCCTACTTCAAACATCTTGATCCGCAAGCTCCAGGCCATCTCGGAACTCGCACAATCAGATATTGGCATTCTGGGGAACATCTCGATTCAGGAGAAGAAATATCAGGCCAATGAAGACATTTTGCGCGAGGGCGAAAAGCCGACCCTTTCCTTCGTCGTTCTTGACGGCTTGATAGGGTCGACCAAACTAACCGGGGAGGGCAAGCGTCAGATCTCCTCCTTTTTTGTTCCGGGCGACATTCCCGACCTGCATGGTTTGCATTTGTCGGTCATGGATTGCACTTTCACCCCTCTGATGCCCTCTCGAGTAGGCTTCATGCGGCACGACGATCTTCGCGCCATTTGCGAACAGCACTCTTCGATAACGAGAGTGTTTTGGCGCTCCACTGTGATCGACGCGGCGATCTATCGAGAGTGGGTCACCAACGTCGGAAGGCGCGACGCCTACTCTCGTATGGCTCACATTTTTTGCGAACTCATTGTCCGCCTTCGCTCAGTAGGTCGCATTGAAGATCATGTGGCCTATCTCCCCATAACGCAGGCTGCACTTGGCGACGCACTTGGCCTCTCCACCGTGCACGTCAACCGAGTGCTTCAGGACCTTCGACGCGACGGTCTGATATCCACCGTTGGCTCGCGTTTTCATGCGACCGACTGGGCAGGGCTCATTCGCGCCGCAGATTTTGACTCTACCTATCTGCATCATAGGGCTGCGCAGACGGGTGCCGGTTTCTGAGAAGGCTGGGTCGCTCATGATGCATTGAGCCAACCCACCCCTCGCGGCCCTGCCGTGATGATCTGGGGCAGAGCAAATGGCTTCGTGATCATGATGCTTTCCGGAACACCCTCAGCGCCCCAGTGAACCGCGCTATCCCCGCTGATGTAAACCACAGGGAAAGTGGGATTTGTGCCTCTCAGGTACTTGGCTAGCTCCCATCCGGCTTCTCGTTAAACACCTCAATGGCCGCTTCGGCGGTGGGGACGGCGAGGACTCGAAGGCCGGCCTCTTCCAACGTCGTTTCAAGGTCGAGCAATATCAGTGGCTCGTCTTCTACGACCACAACCAACTTTTTTCCATCCGGAATGCACCCCTACACCCGGCGCCGAAACGCACAACCCGCACCTTAGTTCCATCTAATACATCATTCGGTTGTGGTACGGATGGGACATGCAACCACTGAACGACATCGTATTGGCGCGCGCCCTACGTATCAGCCTGGCGCACCACCGGGCGCTAATGCGCGCCTTCCTGGACGAACTGGCCCGCGTCCGCATGGAAATCAGAGACGCCGCAGCAATCCGCGCTCATACGCGAGCATTCGCTGCCCAGCCGTAGAGGAATGGACACAAAATACCCGCCACTAGAGAGGGGGCTCGAAGTCAATGATAGAGCATTCAACGATTGAAACCATCGCTCGTGAACTGAGCGATGTGTTTGGAAGTGGGCTCGAACGACCGCGGCTTACCGAGACGTACCCGGGTTTAGATCTCCCAACCGCCTATCGCATCGCCCAGGCGGTGCAGCTTCGTAGGGAATCGCTGGGCGACCGCTGCGTCGGGCGCAAGATTGGATTTACCAATCGCCACATGTGGCAAGCCTACGACGTCAAGGCACCCATCTGGGGGCCAATTTATGAAAGCACTGTACGCGACCTTCAAGACACTAGCGGTAGCCTCGTTGTCTCGAATTTTCCCCATCCGAAGATCGAACCAGAGATCGTTTTCGGGCTTGGGGCATCACCACGGTTTGGGATCACTGAACGAGAGCTGCTGGATTGCGTAGAGTGGGTGGCCCTCGGCTTTGAACTCGTCTCTTCAATCTTCGCCGGCTGGAAATTCGAGGCAGCTGACGCTGTTGCGGGCTTCGGCGTTCACGCGGGCCTCATAATAAACGATCGTGTGCCTATCTCCAGCGTAGACGAGTGGCTCGAGTGGCTCGCCAATTTCGAGGTCGAGTTGTGCTGCAACGGAGAAGTGGTTGCCAAGGGCAAAGGTGCTGATGTTTTGGGAAGCCCGTTGAATGCTCTGCGGCATCTTAATGAGCTTCTTTCAAATTCCGCCTACGGCCCTCCGCTGTGTTCTGGCGAAATCATAACGACCGGGACCTTAACCTTGGCGATGCCTGTGCAGGCAGGTCAAATATGGTCTGCCACGCCAACAGGCACTCGATTGCCGGCGATGTCGGTTCTTGTGGAGTAGCATTTCTTGCTGTGAGCGAGACGTACAGCCCATTAGCCAACGCCCGTCTCGTCAGACCATACGCCAATTGGGATGATCCTGGCGCGGCAGCAATGGAACTAACTTCCAGACTTGGTCGGTTCCTTCCATCTGCCAGCCAGCAGATCTGAACCGCCGAGCCGCACTTGGTCGAATCCGCCATCGCCGCTGCCGCCTTCGGGCTGGGCAGCAGGCTGGTATTCACTCGACCGGCTTTTGCCGAGACACAGGTGGAGCCGACGGTCGGGTTCTCGGCACGCATCGTGAGTCGTAATCAGCGTGACGCGGCCTGTCATTGAAGCTTTGAGCACTCACGAATTCGGTCAACGCAACGAGCTAGCGCGAGCGGACGGGAAATAAGAATAAAACGTCGTGCGTGACACTCCTAGCCTTTGAGCGATTTCTGCGACGGGGATTGTGCCCGCCCTCAAAAGTGCGCGCGCGGCCTCCAAGTCCCCGTCAGTGAGCTTCTTCTTACGTCCTCCTTTGCGACCGCGGGCAAGGGCTGCCTTGAGTCCCTCCATTGTGCGCTCGCGGTTAAGGTCGAGGAAATACTCGGCCATGGCTCCGTGCATCTGCAACGCGAAACGCCCATGAGCGGTCTCGCTGTCGAAATGTTCGGTGAGACTTTGAAAAGCCACTTCGCTGCGCCGTAGCGTGTCGATGGTGCGCATCATCTCGACCAGGGATCGCCCCAGTCGGTCGAGCTTCCAGACGATCAGGACGTCGTCGGGCCGCAAGAAGGCGAGGGCAGCCTCGAACTCCGGCCGCTTGGTACCGGACCTGCCGGATTTCTTTTCCTCGAAAATCTTCGTGCAGCCGGCACGGGTGAGGGCGTCACGCTGCAGGTCAAGGTTCTGATCGATGGTCGAAACGCGCGCGTAGCCAACTAGCATGTGCGGATTGTTTCATGAAAGGGTTATCCACACAATAGAATTCTGTACATAATTTCTGGACACATGCGGCTTCGGTTCCTGCCTCTCTGGAGGGTCTCGGCCTGCTGTCCGGAAAACGGTCGATTGCCGGACACTACGATGTCGCATATTTGCCAAGGTTGCTAATGCCCGACGGTGAGACTTCGCTGTCAGGATAGCGCCTCATGTCGGCCGTTTAGACCCATTTCGGCGTTCCCAAAAGCGGACATTGCGAGCGCTAGGCGGCACATCTAAGTGGCGACACACCGGACATTGATCCGCGAGGATAGCCACAACACAATGGACTAGCGCTGCTACTGACGGCCGTATTTCTTGAAGGTCGCGTTCCTTCGCGATCCTCTGAGGTGCATTACGCATCGCCGCGACGAAGGCAGCGGCCTCAGCGCCGCAGTTGATCATTGGGCAAATCACTCCGTAGGCTCTGGTGCTCGATAGGGCAGGGACTATTCTAGCCGCCAAGACTAAAATTCGGTGGGCACACCCACCTGAAGTCGCATAAAATGCAGTCCGGAACTCAATCAGGACCAAGGCCAACAAGAGGCCACAAACAGGGTTAAGCGCCGGGAGGCTTGGCGGGCGAGATGAGCGTGCCATTCGAAAATCTGCCGGCGCAGACAGAAGTGCATCCGGCATCATCCCTGTTTCCAGGACGGCCGTCATCAAGACTGTCGATAAGCGAAGCGGCGAGATCCATTCATTGCTGCAAAGGTGGATCGGAATAGCGTGTGCCAAAGGTCAAAGGTCAACCGCGGTGCACGCAGCGAGTTCGTCGACGGTCCCGGGTGCTGACCGAGATATGCCCTCATATCTTGGTCCGCTCGCGCCTTGCGCGGAGCGAGCCACCATTCACCAAGGGAACCCAATCCAGCGGTCGCCCGTTTATTCACGCCAGGGCCTTCCTGGTTGCTCCAAGCCTTTGCCCGCTGGCTTCGGTCTCAGCAGCTATCGTACTTCTCGCGCGCGCCGGAAACTCTGCACTAACGAGAAATTCGAGCGATTCCCGGCGCGAGGCTCGCGGAGAACGCGGCTCTACTTAAACGCGGCTCTACTTACATGACCGAGACGATCGCAGGGGCCAGCGCCGCAACGCGCATCTCCGCAATCGCTCCCGGCGGAAGCCCATGCTACACAATCCGTACAAACCGCTTCAAGCTTTGTTGGAATTGCTCATGCCTCTTCCGAGAGCAGGAGTGGTTTTCGCCCACCAAGAATATAGGCGACGGATTCGAGGATGATGCCGTTGGTGTTGACGTCGCTGACCCGGATGGCCTTGCCTGTCTTTTCCGAAATGCCGGAGGAGAAGCCCATGCCCGGCATTTTCGCTCGATCCCTGACCAGGTCGACCAGGATGGTCGAATAATCACCGGGGCGTGACGCGTGCCAGAGATAGGCGCCCTTGGCGCTGACCAGACGCAGGGAATCAGCCAGTTTTGCCGCCTTGTCCGGGGCCGAGGTTTTCATCGTGTCGACCGTGAAATTGCCGCCAATGTCGGTCAACTGATACCCCTGATAGGTAAAATAGGGTGGGCCGACCATGGCGCTTTCCGAGACGCAGGTGACAATGCCGGTCTCACGATAGCGCTTGAGCTGGGCGGCGTAGAGGATGTCGGCCATCAGGCGGCAGTGCGGTGAACCGCCCAGCTCGATCTCCTCGGTGACGTGAGGTTCGGTGGCGATCCGCCCGCGGCGCTGGATTTCCCCCAGCGCAACAACGGCCTCGTCCATGTTGCGGTCCGGATGGGCTGTATCGAAGACCGGCTTGAGCTCTTCGCCCCACATGCTGTAGCCGCGGCCGGCATAGCCGGCATAGCTGTTCGCATGCGCGGACGAAATGCGGCCCTTGTCGCTGACGACATGCATTTCGCCGCCCTTGAGTACGGGCTTGAACGACCAACCCGACACAAGGTCGAAAACAGGGAACGTGCCGGACGTGTAGTTGTCGAGGATCTTCAGAGCGATCAGCAAGCGTCCGGTGTCGGCGCTGTCGAAGCCGTCGCGCTGGCCAGCTTGCGACTTCAAGGCGCGCTCGGTGTGCGGCAGTTTTCCGCCTGCATAACGGAAGCTGGTTTCGCCCAGGAAAGCAATGATCCGGCTGACGGTCGTCTCGAATTCGGTTTGGCCGATGATGCCGAGACGCTCGGCCGACAAGGCGGCGAGGATGTACGATCCGACATCCCACATCGTCGTGAACGGGTAGCCCGTCTGCTTGCCGAACTCGATCCATGACGTGGCCGGAACCATGCCGTTGTAATTCTTCGCGCCCCAGTCGAAATAGCTCCAGGCCAGTGCCGCATCTGCTTTCAGCACGCCGTCGTCCAGCGGATACGGATCCGGTTTGATCCAGTCGCGCACCGACACATCGGCGCGCGCGCTGCGAATGCGATCGACCTTCGGCATCGCCGGACTGACGGCGCGACAATATTCGTCGAAGTTGACGAGTTTCGTGCCGGGCTGACTGGAAAGCTCGGCCAGCATGTCGAGGACCAGCGCCTGCTTTTCCGGCGTGTTGGCAGTTTGCGGATGGATGCAGAACACCGCATCGTTGTGGGTGCCAAAATAGTCGAGCACCTGCTGCCTGGTGAAATAGGGGAGGTCGGGGGTCCAGGCTTTCTCGAATTTCATGGTGTTGGAGACGTGCAGGATGCCACGCCTGTCGATCCCGCTGAACCAGCGCAGATCGCCCTTCTCGGCGCTGAAAACGGGCGTGCCGGTGGCAGCCACAGCATTCAGCGTGTTGTCGTCGAAGGCGTCGTTGGGCGGGATGTAGGAAGTCGGGAACTTGCCCGTGGAGCGATAGACCTCGCTGATACCGTCCCTGATCAGGTCGAAGTCCTTTTGCGACGAATTGCCGAGCAGTTCCTGTGGCGTATGGTTCCAGCCATGTGCGGCGATATCGTAGTGCTTTTCCGGCAGCATTGCGCGCAGAAAGGCCTTGATTTTTTCATCCGTGGACAAACGGCCCGACCGCGGCGCGGGGATGATCGCATCGGTGACGGGATAGCCGGACTCGATCAAATCGTAGACAAAAGCCATATGGCTCGGGTCGGTGTCGCGGTCGACGCGGAGATCATCGACCCGGACGACGATGAGGCGGTTGGTCTGCTTGCTCTGGACGTAGAGTTTTTGCGGCAGAATGCTCCGCACCTTGCCGCTCGCGATGGCATCGACCGCCGCCTGTGCGACGGTCGCCCCATAACCGGCCAGATCGCCGTCGCTGAGGCCTGCCAGTGCCGCAAACGGGATATCGACAATGATCGGATTTTTGCGGTCGGTCAGGCCGGCAATGTTGGCGCCGAGGGTCGGCACATCCATCGGGCCTGAACTCGCGGCCGCCGGCCTGGTCGAGGTCAGGGCGGAAGCGAAGACATTGACCAGGTTGGTGTCGGTGCTCCAGTAGCCGCCATCAACCGGCTGCAGCCCGACCTTGTCCTCGAGCCCGCCACGCAGCCTGATCAGCGAACGGATACCGGCCGCGCGCAGCGACGAGGCGTCCTGGTGCGACCGCAACGGCGAATTGGTTGTCATTGTCAAAGCCGTGATGACCGCCTTCGACTGATATCTCTGGTACTCGTTGGCCAGATAGGAAAAGGCGGCCTGGATGTCGCTGGCCTGCCGCGCCTGGAAATAGGGATCCGCAGAAGTGATGGTGTCCGTGTGCGCGCCGAATTCGATCCCGCCCGTATTGAGCAGGATCGTCTGGCGCAGCCATTTGGCCACGTCGGAATTGTAATCGAGCAAAGCACCAGTGGCATCGACGGGCGCGATGGTGACCAGGATCGGCACCTTGCGGGCCAGGAAGGCATCGGTAAGTGCTGCGAGCCGGGCCGGCTTTGCCGTGGCATCAAGTCCGCTGATGGCGACGATCAGCGGGTTGGGCAATGTCTCGGCGGTCGCGGCCCGCGAAATGCCTTTGCCCGCGAATGCGAGCAGCGGCATCGCAAGACCACCAAGAAGGGCAGTCCGTCGGGTTATGTTCATGTTTTCCTCCCGTCGAGGACGACTGGCACGTATCGTTCCGGACTGATCCAGCGGCCGTCCGATTTTGCGGAAAGCGACTTGAGCAGCGCGCGCAGGAAAAGAGCAGCGTCGAGCAGCCGGATGAATGGAAATGCAAGGCCATAAACAAGCAGACTTGGACGGCACTCAATGACGGCGACGACGAAGGTGAGCGAGTAGTCGACCGCAAGGAACAGGGCCAGCAGGCCTAGTGGAGACACCGGATGCACAGCCAATTCATTGAGCGAGATGGCCGGAATCTCGATACCCGTTGCGAGATAGAAGATCGCGGCGAAAGGCAGTGCCAGCGCAAACAATGAGATGACCATCAACTCCGTCAGCAGTCCGCCCAGCGACAGCCAGAACCGGCTTGGCCAGATCCCGTGGCGCCATACGGTCTGCCAGAAGCCGAGGTACCAGCGCTGAACTTGCTTGCGATAGTCGTTTAGTGTGAAGGGGTCTTCGGAAGAGCAGCGGGCCAGTGGCGAGTAGGCAACACGCCCCAGCCGCTTGTGCTGGACCTCGAAGGTCATATTGAAATCCTCGATGACAAGTCCGGGCGCGGTGATATCGATGAAGCGTAGCGCGTCGGTGCGATACATGCTGGCAAAGCCCGGCGCGATATAGGTGACATTGGTCCATTTCCAGGACTGTCCGTATTGAAATGCTGTCTGCAGAATCCGATAGAGCCGCGTCCGGTAGGCCGCAAACAGCATGTCAATGCTTGGCCAGCGGTGGTCGCGCCAGCGCGACAGGACATGGCCTGCAACTGCCGCCACACCGGGATCGTCGAACAATGGCAGTGCGTGGCGGAAATAATGCTGATCGATTTCGGAATCCGCGTCCTGGATCAGCACGGCCTTGTATCGATCGCAAAGACGGTAGTGCCGTATCGCCTGGTCGATGGCCTTGGCCTTGCCGCCATTGGGCTGGATGTCGAGAGCCCTGCAGCCGGCAGCGCGAGCAATCGCCACTGTGGCGTCGCGGGAACCGTCACTGGCCACGTAGATTTGTCTGGCCGGAATGATCTGCTTCAGCGCTGCGATGCATTTCGGCAGGGCGATCGCTTCATTGTGCGCGGGAATGACGACGGCTACATCGGCGAGGCGGACACTCGGCAGTGCGCCCGTGGCATTTCGCGATCCGAATTCGCTCACGAACCTGATGACGCCGATCGTGCACCAGAAGATGATGTTGATGCCCAGCGAAGCGCTGAGCACCATCATGGCTATGTTGGCCGCCGCGACCTCGTTCATGTCAGGGCCGGTCGCAGATCGGGATCGAGTCCTGCGGAAATTCGACGTCCCAAAAGCTGACTGGTCACCGCGCCGTTGCTGCAGGGCGAATGAGCGTTGATCGATGCCAGCAGATCGCGATGGCTCTGGCGAATGCCGTCGGCGAGCGAGACCTGCGGGCGCCATCCCAGCGCCCGTACTTTTGCGGTGTCGGGGCACCGGCCGCGATGATCGGCAATGAAGTGTTTCTTGAACTGTGCCTTGCCCGCGAGGCCGGTTGCCGTCTTCACCAGCTCGAACAAGTCGCAGATGGTGATCTGCGTATCGCCGCCAATGTTGTAGACTTCGCCTTTCTTGCCTTTTTCCATGACGGTGACCAGGCCGTCGACCAAATCGTCGACATGGAGGAAGGTCCGGGTCTGGGCGCCGTCGCCATAGATCGGCACCGGCTTGCCGGCAATCAGCCGCGACAGCATCTGCGGGATAACCCGCTGGTCATCGGGCGACATTGCTGCACCGTAGGTGTTGAAGATACGCACAATGCGGACATCGACATCGTACTTCTGGGCCCAGAAGTGAGCGAGGGCTTCGCCGAAGCGCTTGCCTTCCTCATAGGGGCTGCGCGGGCCGACAGGATCGACCTTGCCGACATAGCTTTCCGGCTGCGGAAAGATTTCTGGGTCGCCATAAACCTCTGCGGTGCTGGCGAAGAGGTAGCTGGCCTTTGACCGGCGTGCGACCTTGAGCAGGTTCAATGCGCCAATCGAAGATGTCATGAGCATTTCTTCGCCGAGCAACGCAATATTGGGTACGCCGGTCGGGCAGGCAAGGTTGTAGACGTGACTGTAGCGGCGCCGCAGCAAGCGGTCGCAGGATGCCGTATCCGTCACATCGAGCTTGATGAAGTTGAAGTTCGGATATCGGGCAAGATCCGTCACATTGGCCTTGCGGCCTGTCGAAAAATTGTCGACGCAATCCACGGTAGCGCCATTCTCAAGCAGACTGCGCGCGAGGTTCGTTCCGACGAACCCTGCACCTCCCGCTATCAGGCATCTGACTTCTCTGATGTATGTACCCATAATGGCGACACTCCTGCATTGAAGACGAAGGACAACCGCACCCCCTCATTGTGCGCCCCAGGTATCGAAACAACTTTTCCACAGGCAAATGCAACTAATTGTTAACGATATGACTAACGGGAGTGGTTAACTATCGTATTGTAATCATTGGATTTTTTGGGACACAATTTGCTATATGAGCTACTACGCAACAAAGATGTATGATTTTGGCACGTCTCTTGCTCTTGACATTTTCAATGCTCAGCAGCAGCCGGAATCCCGTCTTTCTCACCTCCTGGGCCGTTTGAATGCGGAATTTTGCCGGATAAATACGGATTGGCACAAAGGTTGCGCTCTGTCTCAAGGCGGGAGACGCAATTCGCGGCTCTCAAGTTGTTGAGATTGCAGCGCGAACGTCCTCGCCTTGCATCTTTGGAGGCGCAATTGAACATTCATACGGACAAGATGCGCGGTGCCTTGCTTCTTTCCAGACTGGAAAACCGCACGGCGACAATCGGTGTTGTCGGGCTTGGTTATGTCGGCCTGCCACTGGCCGCTGTCACAGCGCGCGCCGGCTTCAAGGTCATCGGATTCGACGTCGACCACAGCAAGGTCGAGAAACTGAAAACAGGCCGCTCCTACATTGGCGCGGTCAGCGACGAAACGCTGCAGTCGATCATGGCCGAAGGCTCGTTTACGCCGACATGCGACTTCGCCAGCTTTGCCGAATGCGATGTCATTTCCATATGCGTTCCGACGCCGCTGACCAAGCAGCGCGAACCCGATCTTTCCTTCGTCGAGAACACGACGCGCGCAATTGCTGACTATCTGCGCAAGGACCAGTTGATCGTACTTGAATCCACCACCTATCCCGGCACGACCGACGAGGTGATGAAGCCTATTCTGGAAGCCGGCGGGTACCGGTCCGGGCGTGATTTCTTCCTCGGCTATTCGCCGGAGCGCGAGGACCCAGGCAGCGTCGGCTTCGAAACCGCGACCATCCCCAAGGTCGTTGCGGGCGATGGCGCGATCGCGGCCAGGCTGGTGGCGCAGTTCTATGGTGCCATCGTCGACAAGGTTGTGCCGGTGTCCTCCATCAAGGTCGCGGAGGTGGTCAAGCTGACCGAAAACATCTTCCGCGCGGTGAACATCGCGTTGGTCAACGAACTCAAGGTCATTTATGCCGCAATGGGCATCGATATCTGGGAGGTGATCGAGGCAGCCAAGACCAAGCCCTTCGGCTACATGCCATTCTACCCGGGACCGGGGCTTGGCGGGCACTGTATCCCTATCGACCCGTTCTATCTGACGTGGAAGTCCCGGGAGTTCGAGGTGTCGACAAAATTCATCGAACTGGCCGGCGAGATCAACGTGTCGATGCCGCACTATGTCATGTCGAAGCTGTCGGAGGCACTGGATACGCAGCTTGGTCTTCCACTCAGCCAGGCATCCATTCTCATCGTCGGCGTCGCCTACAAGAAGAATGTTTCCGACGTGCGTGAAAGTCCGGCGCTCAAGCTCATCGAGTTGCTGGAAACAAGAGCCGCGGACATCGCCTATCACGACCCGCACGTGGCGCGCATTCCAAAGACGCGCAAGCACCCGACGCTTGCCGGCAAGGATTGCATCAAGTTAAGCCGTGATTCCATCGGCGCTTACGACGCCGTGGTCATCGTGACTGATCACGACGATATTGACTACGGCTTGCTGGCCAACCATTCGAGGCTCATCATCGACACGCGAAACGCCATGCAGCGCAATGGCATAGTCTGCGACCGGGTGGTTAAAGCGTAGGATTTCGGGCAGGGCAGGGTCAACGCCGTGGCGCACCCTGCAACGCCCGCACCACGGCGTCAAAAGCCGGCTTTGGCTGAAGCCCGTCATCGAACAAGGCAGGGCGAGCCTTACCGGATCGGCGCCTTTCCCGTGTCTGGCGCCGGACCACCCAATTGTCGAAATCCGAGATGCCCCAGAACACCAGGCGCTTGACCGATCGTCTGCTGAGAACCACCGTCAGAAAGTCTTCGTAGTAGGCTGCGACCGCATTGTCACGAACCGCAGTGTCGACGGGCATGGTGGAGTCGTTGACGTCGAGTTCCGAAATGAAGACATCGAGACCGAGATCCGCTAGCCGGTCGATGAAGCGCACGGTCGATTCAGCCGACGCTTTGTGGATCGACGACAGGTGGCCCTGGATGCCGATCGCATGCAGCGGGCCGCCCATGGCCTTGATCTGCACGATCAGCCGCAACATGTTGTCTTGCTTGGCATGCGACCAGTCGGTGGCGCATTCCAGATTGTAGTCGTTGATGGCGAGGCGGGCGGCCGGGGCACATTCGTGCGCGAGGCGCAGACAGTAGTCGATGAACTGCAGGCCGAATGGCTGGATGAAGAACTCGTCGCGCAACGGCGCCTGCTCGCCGACAATCTCGTTGAAAACATCCCACGAGACCGCCTGGGGGTAGTGTTGCATGACATCACGGATGAAGCCGCCATAATTGTGCTTCACCCGATCGAATTTTTCACTTTGCGCCCAGCGGATCGGCTCTTGGTGCCAGAACAGCGTATGGCCGTGGAACGCCATGTTGTTCGAGCCAGCTTTGCAATCGCGTTACAGGGTTCGAAATTGTACGTCGAGGTCCGCCTCGGTCGCACAAATCGTGGTTTCAGTTGCCATTCCGGGACGATTAGTCGGGAATGATGAGCAAGCAATCGACGATACCGCGCGTCGACATTTCCGGAAAAGGCACAACCTATCTCCAAACCGCTATTTTTGCCCAATTCCGCAAGGGAGGGATATGCTGTTGCCAAGCCCCATTTGATATCATCTTGTTCCATTGTTTCTACTAAGTGTGCGGGCAGTTGTAGCGGTCGACAGCGTCTTGCGCGTTCCAGTTCGGCTGTCGTGGCGCCCCACACGCATCAAGGCTTCCATAGCGTCTGGCGCGGCGCCTACGGCACGGTCGTCACGGCTATCGTGCGCCTGCCCGACGGACGCGTTGCCGGTGCCTTTACCACAACCGGCGGCATCGGGTGACATACGGATACCGATCTGCCAAGTTGACGCCAACAAGACTGTGCAGGTCGTGGCAAGCGCAACCGGTGGCCGGGAGGGGGTGTTCGTGTACGGGTCAGCGCCGCTGATTGGCTTTTTGCGATCGAGACTGTTGCAGGCAATTGCGGTGTCTGGCGCTCTGGCGTGCCTGGTCGAGGGCTGCGCGAACCCGCGCGTCATTGAAAGCGCCGTCCCGGCGGTTCCCCCATCCAAGGCCGCTCCCCCATCCCCTGCGGTTCCCCCGGCGCCGGCGGCTCCTCCGGCCGGAGCCCAGCCATCCTGCACCGCGCAATGGCGGGCTCGAGGCCACACGACCCAGCCCCAGGCACAGGCGTTCGCCAAAAAGTGCCTTGACGGGCAAGGCGCGGTGGAAAAGCAGCTCGACAACAAGATAGTCACCCGCAAGGTGACGGCGCTGATCAATGCAGACACACCCTTGACTGCGCTGGAACCCTCCGACATCGCAACTTTCTGCCCCGGCTACATGCTGCAAGACAGAAACGGGCGGGCGGTTTTCTGGCGCACGATGATTGCTGACCTGGCCGCTGAAGAGTCCGTAAACAATACCTCGGCGGCCTTTTGGGAAGCGGATCAGGGCCAATATTCCATCGGGCTGCTGCAGCTGTCGCTGGCAGATGAAGAGAGATACAGATGCGGCTTCAAGTCGGAGGTCGACATCACCGATCCCAACCGCAACCTCGCCTGCGGGATCAAGGTCGTGACGATGCTCGTCGGGGCGGACGGCATGATCGGCGGCGGCGCGGGGCGCGAGATGAAGGGGGCCGGAGCCTATTGGCAGAACCTTCGGCAGCCATCCGTAGTGCGCACCCGGTTGATCAACACTACCAAGGCGGTCCCGCAGTGCAGACCCGACCCGCGCAGCTCGTAGCCGATACCGACGGCGCCGGCAGCTCGCGTCCGGGAGTGCCTGCATCCTGAAATCCTTGACCCGCCTGTCACCCGCGCTATGGTCGCGGCCATGTCAAAACCAGCACCTGCATCCACCGCGCCGCTCATCGTCATCGATCTCCAGACCGGCATGTTCGACGGCATCGCCGAGCCGCCGATCCATGATGCGGCGGGCATCGCCGCGCGTGTCCAGGCGCTGTTGGAATGGGCACGCCGCGGCGGGCGCAAGATCGCTTTCATCAGGCATGATGGACCGGCGGGAGACCCGCTGGCGCCCGGCGCGCCGGGCTGGCCGGTGTGGTCGGCACTCGGCCAGGCCGACAGCGAGCCGACCTTCGCCAAGAATGTCGGCGACGCCTTCAGCAATGCCGCACTTGGCGAATGGGTTGCAGGGCAGGGCGCGGGTGAGGTCGTGCTCATCGGCGCGCAGAGCGACTATTGTGTTGCGGCCACCGTGAAGGGCGCCTTTGCTCGCGGGCTCGGCGTCACCGTGGTGTCCGACGCCCACAGCACGCTGGACAGCCCCAGTGAGACGGCCGCGCAGATCATCGCCCGGCATAATGCCGATTTCGCCAGCGCCGGTGTGACGCTGGTGACGACAAAATCCTTGACCGGCGTTTGATCCTCGCTCCGCTGTGATGTCGGTGCCGCATGCAAATAGCACCGTGCTGATCACCGGAGCCCGGGCGCCGGTGGCGTTGCATCTGGCGCGGCTGCTGCACGGCGTCGGGCGGCGAGTGATCCTGGCCGACAGCCCGGCACATCCGATCGCTGCGGCGAGCACGGCATGCGCGCTTTATCGCCGCCTGCCGCCGCCTCGTTTTGCGCCCGATGCCTATGCCGAGGCGGTGGAAGCGCTGGTACGCAGCGAGGGCGTCGTCCTCGTCATCCCGACCTGCGAGGAGGTTTTCTATCTCGGCCAGCTCTGGCGCGACCGCGCCATGACTGCCCGCCTGTTTGCGCCTGACATGGATCTGCTCGCCCGGGTCCACGACAAGCACGCCTTCATCCGGCTGGTTGAAAGCCTCGGCCTCGCCGTGCCGAAAACGACGCTGCTGCAGAGCAGGCACGATCTGCAGGCTGTGCACGACCGGTCGCGCGAGCTGGTGTTCAAGCCGGTCTGGTCGCGTTTTGCCAGCCATGTCCTGCTGCGCCCGTCACCTGAAGAACTCGACGCCATCAGCCCTTCGCCGGAAATGCCGTGGGTGGCGCAGCGTTTCATTGCCGGCGAGGAGATCAGCGCCTATGCGGTGGCCCGTGACGGCAAGCTCAAGGCGCTGGCGTTCTCTCGTTCGCTCTATCGTGCCGGCAAGGGCGCCGGCATCTGCTTCGAGCGGGTCGAGAATGTGGCCGCGCGCGAGCTGCGCGTCGCGCTCCCTGGCCTCTGCCAGCAGCGTTTCGCGCGGCGGCATGGAGATGATGGCGTTCACGCGCGGGTTGAATGCGTAGATGCGGTCGAGATAAGCGGTCATCACCTCGACGCAAGAAACTTGCTTCGATTTGATAGCGCTCGAAAGCCCGATGCCGTCCATAAGGACGATGTCGGAGATCCTACCGGTAGCCATTGCCTTGCGTCCCCAGTCTCATCCGTCGAGCACCCCGGCACTTCGGTACCGCCCGGCGGCCGGAATCTTACTAGCAGGCTCTCTTTCCTCAGTGCAACGCGAGTGACCGCAGACAATTTGGGCCGGCCCGATGTGAGCGAGGGCCGCTTCTGGCGCAAAGCGGTCTGCACTAGGCTGGACGCAACGGTCGGCTTTCTTGCCAGTCATCCTGAAAGCTGCCAGGCCGTTAACGGCCCCAAATTAGACGTCGGTAAAATGAGGGCAGGGGGCAGTTCATGGCGCAGACGAGATAGAGTCTCTGAGCAATTATCGGTTGTGCGCGACAAGCAGCCCGCCACGATCTTACCCTCGCGGCCCTCGAACTCCCAGTTCGCGTCTCTATTACTGTGTGTCCGCGTACCGAATGATGCTCTGATTTTGCACGCTATCTATCAACTCATCGACCCGAGACAGGAGCCGTTGCAGCAATGGTGAAGAATTCGCGTCGTTGTATCCCAGGTTGAGACCAATTTTAGGAGGTGTACCGTCAAGTGCCCTCGCGACGACGTTTGGGCTCAACATATTCTGCGCATACAGTGGCACGAGTGTAACTCCGCCAGTGGAGACGACAAGCGACATTGCCGACGATATGTTCTCGCCCTCGTATCTCGCCTTGAGCGCGATCCCGGCTTTCGATGCGTAATCGAGGATTACCTCCTGCAGGACCGGGGAGGTCCGCGCCGAGCTGACATAGATTTCGGACACAAGATCCTGCGGCGAGATTTTCTTGCGAGAAGCCAAGCGATGACCTGCCGGCAGAACCGCAATCAATGGTTCTTCAGCAAGCAATTTGAACGAGAGGCCCAGACTTTGTTTCTCGGTGCGAAGAAATGCGATGTCCAGTTTCCCGCGCATCAATGCAAGGGCGAGCTCAGGGGAGGACAGGCTGCACAGGGTGACCTCTATGTCCGCTGCTTCCTCTCGGAGTATGCGCAACAGATGCGGAAGCCACGTAACCTCCAGTCCTACCAGGAATCCTATGGAAAGAGATGGCCTTTTCGGCTCAGCCGCTCGTCGCGCGCTATCAACAGCTGCTTCGACCTGCAGTAGGGCCAGGCGCGCGTGATTGAGGAAAATGCGACCCGCAGGTGTAAGCGAGACGCCTCGCGCTTGTCGTTCCAGCAGTTGCACACCCACTTCAGCTTCCAAGTCCCGGATTTGCCGGCTCAATGAGGGTTGCGACGTATTCAGCCGCCGCTGCGCTGCCATCAACAAACTACCTTCTTCAACCACTGCGACGAAGTAACGAAAATGCCGGAGTTCCATCGTATCCCTCGACCTATACCTTTCAGGCATAGGTCGAGCATACAAGGTCTTTGTTGCGGGAAGAAGGAGAATCTATGTTCCGCGATATCCAAAAAAGGAGCGGATCGATGCCTACTTTTACAACGACGGACGGCGTAAGTATTTTTTACAAGGACTGGGGCTCGGGCCAACCGATCGTTTTCAGCCACGGCTGGCCGTTGTCGGCGGACGACTGGGATGCCCAGATGACATTCTTCCTTCATCACGGGTATCGGGTGATCGCCCACGACCGGCGCGGCCACGGCCGGTCCGACCAGCCCAGCAGCGGAAACGACATGGACCACTGGGTTGCCGATCTCGCGGGCCTGACTGAACACCTCAACCTGCGCGAGGCGATACATGTCGGGCACTCGACAGGTGGCGGTGAGGTGGCTCGCTATGTCGCACGGCACCCGGAGCGCGTCGCGAAGGCGGTGCTGGTCGCTTCCTTGACTCCTAACATGTACCGGAGCGAAGACAACCCGTCCGGTCAACCGCCGGAGTGGTTCGAAGCGATCCGGGCAGGCGTGCTGGGCAACCGGTCGGAATTTTTCCGTTACGTCCCTGAGCATCCGTTCTACGGGTACACCCTCGATGGAGCCAAGCCTTCGGAGGCAATCATTGCGAACTGGTGGCGCCAAGGCATGGCCGGCGGTGCCCTCGCTCACTACGCGACCGTAGACTCTTGGCTCGAGGATTACACTGAGGACCTCAAGAAGATCGCCGTGCCGGTGCTGGTGATGCATGGCGAGGCTGATCAAGTCGTCCCATTCGCAAGTTCCGTGCCGCGCGCGGTTGAATTGCTCAAGATCGGGTTGCTGAAGACTTATCCCGGCTTCCCTCACGGCATGCTAACCACACATGCTGATGTCCTCAATCCCGACCTGCTTTCGTTCATAAGGTCTTGACGACATCTCTCATCCATCATCGTCCAGAGAATGCTGACGGCGGTCTCTTCGCATTTGTCTTCACAAGCCCATGCAATTACCTGACATAATTTCCGTACAGGATTCTATGTCAGCTTTCCGGTCGATTGCCGGACACTGCGATGTCGCATATTTGCCAAGGTTGATATTGCCCGACGGTGAGACTTCGCTGTCAGGATAGCGCCTCAGATGACGCTCGATCCGGTTCGCGCCGACTGACCTCCGGCATCGTAGGGAGTGTGCGAGGCCGGCATTTCGAGCCCGCCTTATCTCATTTTGCTGGCAAGGCGATCGGCACCGCCGCGCCGCGCGGCACGACCAGCACGCCGAGCGGGCGCGCACGGCCGCGGATGTCGATCTCGCGCGCCTCCGCGCCGGGTAGTTCCATGCCCGAAAGCCGCACCGTCGCTTCGGAGACGACGATCTCCGCCTCGAATTCCTTCGCCGCGGCCTCCAGCCGGCTGCCGACGTTGATAGTGTCGCCGATCGCGGTCACGTTCGTGACCGCGCCGTAGCCCATCGAGCCGACGATCGCCTGGCCGACATGGATGCCGATCGCGACCTTGATGGTGGCGCGCAGTTCCTCGGCAAAGTCGTCGCTGAGGGCGCGAACCCCTTCGACGATGGCGCTGGCGGCAGAAAGTGCGTTGCGGCATGCCTCGCCGGGCGTGGTCTCCAGCCCGAACAGCGCCATGGCGCCATCGCCAACGAACTTGTCGACGCGGCCGCCTGAGCTCTCGACTGCGCGGCCGATTACGCCGAAATAGCGGTTGAGCAGGAAGACCACGTCGAATGGCAGGCGCTGGTCGGCCATCGCCGTGAAGCCGCGCATGTCGCAGAACATCACCACCACTACCTTCTCGTGGCCGGGATCGCTGGCGGTTGCGCCGAGCGGGCCCCCCGCCGTGACCGGCGGCGACAGCAGCGGCGCGACGCGAAGATCGCCGCGCGGCCTGAGCTGGCAGGCGAGCCGCACGTCGCCGTCGGCCGCGATGCGGCGCAGGGTCGCCGCTTCGATCGGACTGGGCTCCGGCTGCTCGGCCAGGCCGTCGACCACGCGGATGCGGCAGGTCGAGCAGCGTCCGCGCCCGCCGCACACGGCATAATGCGCGATGCCGCCCAGCCGGCTGGCGTCGAGCACGCTGTAGCCGCGGGGAATGCGTACCTTGCGCCCGCCGGCATAGCGCACCTTGATCAGGTTGCGCCGCTCGATGCGGTCGCGAACGATGCGCGCCGCCAGCACCAGGACGATCAGTCCCGCAAAGCCGGCATAGATGCTGCTGTCCATGCGCTCCTTGGTCGCCAACGCCCGGTCGAAAAGGGCTGGCTCGATGGGCTGCGACTGAGGCGGTCCCATCGCCGAGACCTCCTTTCCGGCGCTGGCGAAACCGAGCAGCGCCAGGACTGGAACCAGCACCGCCAGGACCAGCAGAGCCGACGCGACGCGCGGATAC
This sequence comes from Mesorhizobium sp. C372A, assembly GCF_030323245.1. Taxonomy (NCBI): domain Bacteria; kingdom Pseudomonadati; phylum Pseudomonadota; class Alphaproteobacteria; order Hyphomicrobiales; family Phyllobacteriaceae; genus Mesorhizobium; species Mesorhizobium sp. C372A. Next base: position 4,316,061 of record NZ_CP100475.1, read on the forward strand.
CACCGACGATAGCGCAGCCAGAAGCAGAGGCCGAGGCAGCCATGTGCCCAGATGACGACCACCGCGATCGCCTGCCGCACCCCGACCTGCGGTGTCAGGATCCATAGCGAGCGCACCACAAACTCGTAAGTGTCGTTGGCCTCATAGAGGGCGTGCATGGCACGCGTGCCGACCACGTGCTCGGCAATCAGAAGCGGGATGGAGAGGCCGAGCAGTATCTGTGCCCACTCTCGCACCGGCATGGCCAGCGTGCGGCGGTGGTAGAGCGCCAGCAGCGACAGAACGAGATGCGTGGCGACCGCGCCGTAGAGGAGCAGCGTCCCGGCCGGGTTGCGCCAGATCAGCAGGAACACCGCGCGCCCCTTATCCGCTGCTTCAAGCGAGATCAGGAGCAACGCATGGTTCAGGAAATGCAGCGTCACGAACGCCATCAGCACAAGGCCGGACACCAGCCGTGCGTTGCGGAGCCACGCGTCCGGCAACCATCCGGGCGGTGGTGCTGGGACCTGCGATTGGCTCATTTGCAGTGCCTTGCACGATTCGCTGACCAAAACACGCCGGCAATAGCGCCTTCCGGTCAAGATTTGCCGGCGGCGACAATCAGTCAATCAAGCCTTGCCGCCTGTCATTCCACGACGTGGTGGCAGTTCGATACGGCCAAATCGCCTGGGGTTCCTGGATGCTTTTGCGGGGCTTATGGACAAAGTGGGACAAAGATTCGGTTTTTGGATAGCTTTGAAGGCAGCGACTTCTGGCACATGCGCCAGATAGCGCGTCGGCACGAACTTCCAAGCGTGCTACCTTTTGAACGGCAGCTTTGCGCCTCATATCGGCGATAGGACGTTCCTATCCGTGCCGATAAGCGGACGTCGGTAAACAACCCGCCATGAACGGCTTTCGTCATCAGGGGTCGCCCGAGGCGTTTGTAGCGTTCGGATCGGGCGGGCGGGTTGATATGAGACCCCCCGATGTCTTGGCGATTTAGAATGGAAGCTTGATATCGCCGACCGAGAGAGGCCTACCGGCCGCTATGAGCGCCGCAACCGTCTCTCTGTCCTGTTGCCGGCGCTTCACGAGGCCGTTCAGCACCCTGTCGAGAGATATCGCGCCGGCGCCGGCTATAGCCAGGACGAACATGCCGCCCGCTATGGCAAGGTCCTTTTCGAAATGCAGCAATTCGTCCTGGTTGGCGAAATTGGTGTGGAACAAAGCTGCCGTTGCCAAACAGAAAAGTCCGAGCGCGACCGCGCCCAGACGCGTCAGCAGACCAAGGCCGACCGAAAGGCCAGCTCCCAGCTGCAGCGCTATGGTGGCTATCAAAAGCGGCAGGCTGACGCCGAGCGCCGTCATCGCCTTGGCTGCACCGGCGAAATGCGTCGCCAGCTCCAGGCCTTCATGCACGAAGAGCAATGAGAGCAGCAGGCGACCCGTCAGCAGGGTCAAGTCGGTGAGATGAAGTTTCGAGGCGGTTTGTGTCGTTGTCACGATGGGCTCCATGGGAAAGGAGCAGGCGCCTTGCAGCGCCTGCCTGGTTTACTTGGTCACCTTGGTGTCGATGGACTTGTGGAGGTCTTCGAGTTCTTCACAGCCGGCGGGACACAGCTTCTGCAGCGATGCCAACTGCTCGTTGGCCTTGGCCATGTCGCCGGTCTCTACATAGAGTTCGCCCAGATATTCGCGGGCGGCCTTGTGGTCGGGCTTCAGCTCGAGCGCCTTGTTGTAGTAGGTCAGCGCGGTGGTGAAATCGCCGGTCTTGCGCAGCGTGAAGCCGAGCAGGTTGTAGACGTCGGCCTGCTGGTTGTCCTGCGCGAGATCACGCAGATCGGCCAGCGCGCCCTTGTAGTCCTTTATGGCGATCTTGGCTTGGACGGCGGTGAGGTCGGGCGCATCGGCGCCTTCGATGTCGTCGACCGCATAGGCCGGCAGGATAGTGGCCACGGGAAGGACGGTCAGCACGGCAATGGCGCCGAGCAGGCCAAACAGGGCGTGCTTGCCCAGATAGTATTGTTTCATCATCTTTCTCGCCTGGGTTGGGAGCTCGCGCTCAAATCTGAACTGGGGTGAAACCATAGGCATTGCCGTCTTTCACGAAGACGCCGGTGCCGGGGAACGGGAAATGCGAACCCGAAATGCGGATGTTGTCGGCGATCACCCGGTCGATGATCTTGTGGCGCGTGGCGATCGCCGTCGGCCCATCCTGGTCGTAACTGCCCTGCCACTCCGGATGCGGCGCCAGAAGGGCGGGCACATACATGGTGTCGGCCGAGATCATCAGCTGTTCCTTGCCGGAGTTGGCGAGGAAGACCGAATGTCCCGGCGTGTGGCCGGGCGCAGCGATGATCTGGATGCCGGGTGCGACTTCGGCGCCGTCATTGACCAGCTTCCAGTTCTTCCATTTCGGAAAATTTTCGGCGATGCGCTTGCCCGCCGGCTTGCGGCCTTCCGGCAGCTTGGCCAGCCGGCTGGGGTCGGTCCACCACTTGTATTCCGTGGCGTTGACGATCAGCTCGGCATTGGGGAACACCGGTGCATTGGTCCCCTTTTCCATCAGGCCCCAGACATGGTCGGGGTGGAAATGCGAGATCATGATGGTGTCGATCGTCTTATAGTCGATGCCGGCGGCGGCCATGTTGGCCGGCAGATGGGTGGCATTGGTCTGCCATTGGCCGACGCCCGATCCGGCATCCATCATGATCAGCCTGCCGTTCATCTTGAGGACGACGACGGTGAGCGGGATGGGCATGAAGTCCGTCGTCAGGCCGGCCTTGGCAAGGGCGGCCTTGGTGTCCTCGACGGAGACATCCTTGATGAAGGCCGGGTCGTGCGGCTTGCGCCAGATGCCGTCATAGATGGCCGTGATCTCGATATCGCCGACCTTGTATTTGTAGAAGCCGACGGCCGGCTCGACCGACGTTTCTGCGAAGGCGGGACGGGTGAATTCCAGCTTGCCGGCGAGGCCGAAGGCGGTCGCGGCGAGCGTGGTTCCAAGCAACGTGCGACGTGTCATCATGAACATAGGTGTTCTCCTGCAGCGTTATGGGGTGATGATGGAGAGGCAAAGGTTTGGCTCTCCATCATGAGTGGTGAGAGAAGATGTTCGGAAGGGTGCCTTCAGCGGCCCCAGATGCCGTCGTTGTTGTGCCTGGTGATGATGTCCTGAACCGACCCCTGGCGCGGCTCGGTCGTCACCATGGTGTCGACGCCGGCTTGGTGCGGGGAGGGGGAAATGGAAGCAGTGGCATTGGTGTCAACGGTAGCGACCGGCTGATTGGAGTTGTTGGCGCCGTGGTCGCTGCCGGCAAAGGCAGCGCTTGAGGCAAGCAGCAGGGCAGCCACGCTGAGAGCGAGCTTGGTCATCTCGGTAGATCCTTGTTTCGTTTCTTGGGTGCGTGCCGGGAAATTGGGCCCGCTAACCACAAGACCCATCAGGACATCCCTTTATTCCCGGGCGGCGCGAAATTCTTTTGAGATTTCCCGAAAACAGGGGCCGGCGTCCGCCCCGAACTGGAGCCGACGCTGCACGAGGACGCGTTGGACGTCGGCGCCATGCTGCTGCCGTGGTCTGTCATCCGGGCAGGAACGTCACGGCTAGTCAGGTCGGCACTCGATATCGGTTGGGGTGCCGACGGTCGGTTATCAGCCGGGGACGACCGCGGCGCGGAAGCGCGCGACGAAATCGTCGAGCTCCGGCCGCTCCATGTCGGAAATCGCCCAGTATGAGAAGGCGCCGTCGCTCCAATGCACAAGCGAAAAACCGCCCTCCGAGAGATCGACAGGGTCGGTCACAGCTCCGGCATTTTGAGGCTCGGCCACAAGGGTGATCAGATGTTCGCGGTGGCGATAGACCAGCGCTGGCACCGCCCGGCCGCCGATGACCTCGACCCTGCCACCGATGAGCGCAAATCCGTCCTTGGCCATGTCCGGCGCCGGCGGCGAAAGGCCGAGCCTTGCATCGAGCCATGGCTTTACCGTGTGCCGGTCCGACGAGACGACATCGACAGGGCTGGTCGCCAGCAGGCTGCGTTGGTGGCCGCTGGCTACCCCTGCGGCAAAGCTGTCGGCTACGCTAGGCTGCATCGCCCATTGCGTCGCGCCGCTGGCCAGAACTGCGCTGATCATGATCGAGGCCGCCATCGTGCGCCAGTCGAATGATCCGAAGTTGCGCGCCGACCACCACGTTTGAGCCGACTTCGCCTGTGTCGGCGCTCTGGGCCGCAGCACCTCGACGCGGCTGGACGCGGCCAGGGCTGCAATGCGCGCGCTGAACTCGTCGCTCACTCGGGGCTTCGGAAGCCTGGCCACAGCCCCTTGCAAGACCATGATGCGGGCATGTTCGGCCGCCAGCTTGGGATCGGCTGCGATGCGCCGCTCGACAGCCATGGCCGCGGCGGCGTCAAGCTCGCCATCTATCAGCGCGTGCAGCATCAGGTTCATGCCTGCGGCGTCCTCGGGCAATCCATCGTTGTGCGCACTCATTGCGCCCTCCCAAGGTCAGAGATCAGCAGGCCACGCGCCCGCGCCAGCCGCGACATCACCGTGCCCATCGGCACGCCCAGCATGGCTGCGATATCGCGGTAGGCGAGGCCATTCACGTCGCGCAGCACGAGCGTTTCTCGAAAGGGTTGCGGCAGAGCGGCGATCGCCGCCTCAAGGGCCGCCACGTCTGCCTTGGCGATCAGGCTCGCCTCCGGGCTTTCGCTCTCAGTCAGATCGACTGCGTGAGCGGCGCTCACCTCGTCGAGATCACCGAGGTCGCCCACCGAGACGATGCTGCGCGGGCGATTGCGCGACAGCCATGTGTAGCACGAGTTGCGAACGATGGTGAGAAGCCAGGCACGTGCATTGCCGCCGGCATAGCTTGCGATGTTGGCGTGTGCCTTCATGCAGGCGTCCTGCACGACATCCTCGGCGTCGGTGGCATTGCCGGTCAGCCAGCGGGCCAGCGAAAGCGCGTCGGCGAGATGGGGCATTACCACTTCGCCGAAGCGGTCGGCCCGCGCATTGCTGCTCAGCATCGGTACACCGTCATATGCGCCTCGCCTCGAGCTCGTGTGCTCATATGGCGAGAATGGTTCTGCGTTGCGATCGAACCCAGAGGAAATATGCCGGGTCGCCAGCTGCGGTGAATTTGAAGGCAACTGTCTCATCGATGTCAATCACACACAGGACCGCAACGATGCATCCACCCGGACGCGCTCTGAGCACAAGCATTGCCGAATCCACGGCCGGCATCGATCCGTGGCGTCTTAGCTTTCTCGATCCCGACCGGGGCAGGACGTTTTAAGGTAGACAGGCTGGGAGCCAGCCAGCCGCAGGCGCCCAACGCGTCGCCTTCAAGAGGTCTTGGGAACGCGTCGACCGTTGCCGTCATGGTCGTCAGTATGTGGGATTGCAGGGGGGCGTTCCTTCAAGGTCAATCAGCAGCGTATGCATGGAAGACCAGGGCGGGCGGCGTTTTATTCCCGAACAGCGAAAAAAGAGGACTGGAGGCCGTGCGACAGGCGCCACCAGCGGCGCACAGACATTGTCCATCTGGCGTTAGCCGAGAGGATCAAGAGTTCGAACCCTCCGACAATATCTGCTCTTTAAAGAAATCAATAAATTTCCGCGTCTTCAGGGGCAGGTAGGCGCGCGAAGGTGGCTCGCTATGTCGCACGCCACCCGGAGCGCGTCGCGAAGGCGGTGCTGGTCGCTTCCTTGACTCCGAACATGTACCGGAGCGAAGACAACCCGTCCGGTCAACCGCCGGAGTGGTTCGAAGCGATCCGGGCAGGAGTGCTGGGCAACCGGTCGGAATTTTTCCGTTACGTCCCTGAGCATCCGTTCTACGGGTACACCCTCGATGGGGCCAAGCCTTCGGAGGCAATCATTGCGAACTGGTGGCGCCAAGGCATGGCCGGCGGTGCCCTCGCTCACTACGCGACCGTAGACTCTTGGCTCGAGGATTACACTGAGAACCTCAAGAAGATCGCCGTGCCGGTGCTGGTGATGCATGGCGAGGCTGATCAAGTCGTCCCGTTCGCAAGTTCCGTGCCGCGCGCGGTCGAATTGCTCAAGATAGGGTTGCTGAAGACTTATCCCGGCTACCCTCATGGCATGCTAACCACACATGCTGATGTCCTCAATCCCGACCTGCTTTCGTTCATAAGGTCTTGACGACATCTCTCATCCATCATCGTCTAGAGAAATGCTGAAGGCGGTCTCTTCGCATGTGTCATCACAAGCGCATGCAATTACCTGACATAATTTCCGTACAGGATTCTATGTCAGCTTTCCGGTCGATTTCCGGACATCGCGATGTCGCGTACAGACTAACGCGCTATCCGGGCTCTAAGGTCCGATCCAGGATCTGATTTAGGCGAGCAAGATACGCTCAGCGAGCGTGCGATGACCTTCTTTGGGGTAGGCTATCATTTTGTCGATCAAAGAGCGCAGAACTCCTTTGACCCATTCGTCGCCCACGGCACGGATCGCGTACTGCGCGCATCGATAATCGTCGAAATTCGGGATCAGTCTGCCGCCGATGGAAGCCAGCGACGGACAGGCTCGCTATGATCAAAGGCCGCCTCGAAAATTGATGATGCGAGCACGGCATATATGTGAAGGATTTCAGAGCCGACGTTTCGAAACCGGTGTTTTCGATTAGCCGGAACAACAAGCGATTGCCCTTCGATTATGCTAACCGACTCGTTGTCGATCCAAATCTCTGCTTTGCCGGTGACCACAGAGAGCACTTCTTCAACACGGTGACTGTGCGTCGGGGCACCCATAGCCGGCGCTACCCATTGCTCGAAAATGCACAGCTGAAGCGCGCCGTTCTCAGCGGATATAAGCATCCGGGTTTCTACTCCAACGCGCCATTCCTCCCGTCGCTGTTCTGCATGTGAGATTATCTTCATGATGATTGTGGACCCCTCTCACTTCAAGCAAATGTTCTTCTCCTGTAAGGACCCCCCCGCCAGTCTGAAATGCACATCGAAGCAACGTCCCAACCTTGGCCAGAGCACAAGTAGATGGTCCGTGTCGGCGTCCCCGGAGCCCTCAGCGACATCCATCCCCCTGCTTGTCACCAGATGAGACTTCGATCAATCTCGCCAATTGAGGTCCTCCCGGTTAACGCCATTGCCGTTTCAAATTCCCGGCTTAACAGGTCAACACAGTGCCTGACGCCATCGGATCCGCCCAAGGCAAGCGCATAAAGAGCCCGTCGGGGGAGACGCCAAGGGGATAGGCATCGCGGCTGGCACGATTGTAGTAGGTGCTAAAGCATCTCTGCCCAACATGCAGGCGGCTCTCTGACCGCGAAGAACACATATTAGCCTGCGCTAACTAATGGCGAAAGCCCCCCTCATCGAAATATCGCCGGCCTGTCCTGATTGTCTCTTTGGTTGTTTCAAACTGGGCAATGGCGTGTCGCCGCAGGAGAGCGGGACAAAGAACAACATCGTCGGTGTACGACCTGGCTCGCTGCCGACCAGGTCATAGCTGGCTCCGGCGCTGCCAAGATCTGGTGACACCCGTCTGGCCGCTGGCTAAAATATGCGATCCTGCTAAACTTAGCCCGTGTGAACACGCATGAATGGGGGCTTTGTGCCGGTATCATATGACCTCTTTGGCAAGACAGCCGTCGTAACCGGCGGAGCAAAGAGTATCGGCAAGGCAATCGTAGAGCGCCTTGTAGCGTCGGGTGCTGCAGTGCACGTGTGGGATCGAGATCAGATCGAACTGAAGGGTGTGGTGTCTACGAAGGTCGATATTACCAGCCGCGATCAGGTAACCCATGCGATCAACATGATCGTCGGTCGTGGCCAGCGTATAGACGTTCTGGTTAACAACGCCGGTTATCTAGGAACCCTTCACCCGTTTGACCAACACGAACCTGCAGACTGGCGAAGCATCATCGAAACCAATCTGATCGGCACGATGCAAGTGACGCAGTTGGTTTTGCCCCACATGCGAAAATGGGGTGTTGGCCGCATTGTCAATATGGGCTCTTTGGCGGGCAAGGAAGGACTTGCCAACCTTGCCGCCTATTCAGCCTCCAGCGCAGGTATCGTAGTCTTCACAAAGGCGCTTGGGCGTGAGGTCGCCAATACAAACATACGCGTGAACTGCGTCGCTCCTGGGCCAATCGATACGGACATGATCCGAAACCTCGGGGTCGCAGCTGTCGAGACAATGGTCGCCGATAGTCCAATGAACCGGCTCGGCCGGGTCGAAGAAGTTGCCCACATGGTGGCCTGGCTGTGCTCGGACGCCAGCAACTTCAATACCGGCGCGGTATTCGACATGTCGGGTGGGCGGGCGCGTTACTGAACGCCGACTGTGTCTCGGTGCTTTCAGGCGGCCCCGCGTCACCGTGGACCAAATATTCCCAACCCCTAACGCGGACCTATGTGATCCCCTCATGGCAACTCTGCGGTACGAGGTAAGGCGGGAACCGGATGGGACGTGGACGGTGTTCGACGTGTTCACGGGGCTGCCGGCTATTGTAGCGGGCCACCCTTCTGTCGACCTTCCCGACATGGAGTATGCTGAAGAGCTGGCAGCCATCCTGAATGCCAACGACCTGAAGCAGAGGCTATCTCATGGGAGGTTCCCCGGAGGGTTCGCCTGACTAAGGTGGCATGACAAGTTAGCCATTCGCCAGCCTGCGTACTGCCCATTCAGGATGGTTCAACCGTTTCCATGCAACAATGGCTGCTTTTCCGCTTATGCTTTCCTCTGCCGCCGGCGCCACTGTCTGTTATCAGTGGCGAGGCCGCTATCACCTTCTGAGCGGTCTAGCGATGGAGTGCCTTCGAGGGTGAAGACAATTCAGGCGTCCTCAAACGCTTGGCGCATGGCCGCGATGTTGTGGGGACGCGGTTTCCGCAAAGGCCAATCCTAGCGAAATGACGATCCGCGATTTTGAGCAGGGCGTTAGGCGGTTGCACATCGTGGATGCCGTCGACCGCAGTGGTACGTTTGCAGGGCGAGGAGGATTTAAGAACGCTTCGCTTCAGGATTTTCGCGAAGACGTATAGCTCAGAACTTGTAGCTGAGAGCGAACTTGACGGCATTTTCCTTCAGATCCACCTTCGTGGTGCCAACCCCGGCGAACGGCGTTGCAAAGGTGGTGCTGCCATAGTCGGAATACCGATAATCAACATTGGCAACGAAATGATCGGTTATGGCGTAGGCCAAGCCTGCACCAACGGTCCACCCGGCCTTGGTTTCGCTAAAATCGGTCCCAGCAACGATGGGGCCAGGGAAGAAGCCGATGCCACCGCCGCTATAGTCAATGAAAGCCAAGCCGCCGGTCACGTAAGGCAAAAACCGGTCAAAGGCATATCCAACCTGGCCGCGCAGCGACCCGCCGTAGTTCACTGTTATGGATTCGCCGTTGGGACCGCTATTCAGTTGTGCAGCGTCTTCTTTGTTAAAGTAGCTGTAGATATCGCCCTCGACGCCTACGACGACGCCACCATCAAATTGATAGCGATATCCAGCTTGGCCGCCTAAGGAAAACGCATTAGGCGAAGGATTGCCTTCAAAACCTCCGGGGAACCCTGGGAAGGTAATGCTGGAATCAACCCAAGAATAACCGCCTTGCGCACCGACGTACAAGCCGGACCAGTTGAACGACGAAACCGGCGCCGCGGGTTCCAAGATATCAGCGGACCAGGCCGAGCCCGTAGCGGCCAGGAAAATGGCGGCTGCAACAGCAACTTGTTTCATCGATTTTGACCCCAAGTCTTTGACCCGCTCTGCCCGACCTGTAGACCAAATGGGGCGGCGCGTCTGTGACATTCCGGCAACTTCGGGAACCATTTAAGCCTCAGAGGCTGACTGAAAAAGGAGTTGGGTGATTTCGAATCGGTTGTGATTGCATTGGGTTTCGAAGCACAATGGAGATCACGATGGCTTGGACTGAAACCACCCGGCGGCACTATCGGCGCGAAGCCCTGCGCTACGCAAGCGATTTGACGAATGCGGAATGGGCGCTGATTTCGCCGTTTCTGCCGGCGGCCGGCAAGCGGGGGCGGCCAAGAAAAACCGGCCCGCGTTCGGTGGTTGAATCTGAAATCGCAGGAAGTGCTGGTGGAGCGCGGCCCCTAAGAATTGTCTGGAACAAGAGCCGCCTCTGCGGGTTTATGTCGTGCAGCGGTCTTCTCCGGAAAGTGGCCGCCCTATTCAAGGTGCAGAACCCGCCGCCCTGCGCCCCGTCTCAGCGGCGGGTTTCTCTATTCCGGCGGACTTTTTCTGTTGAGCCGGTCGCCCTAAAATCGGGTCCGATTCCGACCCAATTATTCGGCCTCCCACTTTGAAAGAGGCTGAATTGGCACCGTAATCTGCCTCACGGTGGCAGGCTTCTTATATTAGCAATGCATAAAATTCGAGAAGGTCCATGGCATAGTTGTTAGCAAACTCGCTGCTATCGTGCCACCTAGTGTCGGTGGATGGCGTGTTTGCGATGCGCGGGGCTGGATGGATCAAGGGCTTAAGGGAAGCCGAGGCTCGCGAACTGCGAAGCGATATCGATCGGCTCGAAATAGACTTGATCGCCGCAGCCAATTGTAAGGGTCAATCTAGGCTGCACGACGTCGCGAACACACTGCGATGCAAGAGAGTACGCTTGGAACGTCTGGAAGAGTTTCTCGGTTCAATGACGTTGAAAGGCCGGCCAGCGATATCCGCAACCCCGCCCAATGAAGGCCGGCGGTAAAAGCGCCTGACCATTTCCCCGAAGAGGAACGATTCTGCCTCCCGGTGGGGGCTTTTTGTTACCCTATTTGTTACCCAGGAGGGTATTCCTAGCGGGATGACGCGAAGGGAATGTTCTCTAACATGTTGATTTTATTGGTGCCCCCGGACGGAATCGAACCGCCGACCTTCGGTTTACAAAACCGCTGCTCTACCAGCTGAGCTACAAGGGCACGGCGCTCCGGTTAGCATATTTCGTGCGCCAGTAAAGACAAAACTCCGTTTTCGATCGCTAATGGACCCCGCCGAGGTGGGCGGGCCGCCATGCTGAAAACCGCCAATGCGATCCCTACATATCTCTCAGGTGCAAACGCATCGAACGGGGTGTCGCATGATCAGACTTGTCATCATCCTGCCGCTTGTCGTCATCGCCTGGTTTCTCGTGGTGAAGCTCATCAAGGATGTGAAGAGCGCCAAGATCGACTGGACCGGCGTCGCCACCATCATCGGCTTCATCGTGCTGGCCTTCTGGCTGCGGCACGTTACGGGCATGGGGTGACGGGAGCGAATAGCGAATAGGGAGTAGCGAATAGGGAAGTCTTAACTCCCGAAAGCCATTTCGCTACTCGCTACTCGCTACTCGCTACTCGCTGAAACCTTCGAACCTTTCGCCGCACCGCGACGACTGATCTCCAGAGGCGAATGGTCGCCTCGACCAGGGAGATCATCATGTTGAAGCGCACTCTTACGTCAGGCCTCGTCGCCATTCTCGTCGCCACCGGCGCGCTCGCCGGCACCGTGCAGTCGTCCTCCGCTCACAGCCACCACCATCATCACAAGCACCACGACAAGCCTTGGTGGTGGTGGAACCACCACCACAAGCACCACCACCACGACAAGCCTTGGTGGTGGTGGAACCACCACCACAAGCACCACCACCACAAGCATCATCATGGCAAGGTGATCATCTTCCTTTGAGCGAGACGACCGCCTCGCGGAAAGGGCGGCTTCGGCCGCCCTTTTTTGCTTGGCCTCGATAGCGATGAAACCGGCACGCAGCAGATTTTTGCCGGACCCGAGAAGAAATCTCAAAAACCTTCGAACCTTTTTTCTCGTCGCGACGACCCATCATCAAGAGGCGGATGGATCGCCTCTCGCAACGAAACAAGGAGATCGTCATGTTCACGCGCAAAATCGCTTCCGCTCTTATCGCCAGCACTGTCGCCGCCACCTCGCTGGTCGGCACCGTCCAGCCGTCGGCCGCCCACAGCCATCACCACAACCGCGAAATCGGCATCGGCATCGCCGCCGGCGTCGGCGGGTTCGTGCTCGGCAGCCTGCTCAACCAGCAGCCCCGCACCGTCTATGTCGACGACGAGGGTGGCTCCTGGCACGTCCGCCGCTGCGCCAACCGCTACGCCAGTTACGATCCGTACTCCGACACCTATGTCGGCTATGACGGCTACCGCCACTATTGCCGCCTTTAGGAGGAGGCACCCCCACACGGAAAGGAGGGGCTGTACACAGCCCCTCCTTCCTGATTTGAGCGCGCCGCGGTGCGGGCTACGGTTCGGAGATCGGCAATCCCGCTGCACGGCAGATGCGGGCAACACTCGCATTCTGCGATTGATCGCCCATGGCGATGAGTTCGAAGCTGCTTCCTTCATCCGGATAGATCTTGGCGGCGAACGGTTGGTCTGTTGTATGACCACCGGACGACGTCTTTGCAGCGACATGGCCGCAGACCAGGATTTCGCGGCGGCCGTCGAGCGTTCGCTCGCCGGCACGCATCTGCCCGAATCTGGCGGATACAGGATCCTGCAAATGCTGGCGAATGCCGATCGTGATTGTCTCCTCCAAAGCGAGCGAGATCGGAATCTCGCTGACTTGCTGGGAGACAGGGGCGGGTTCGGGCGCCGTCGCCACGCATCCGCACAGTGAAGCGGCGAGCAAAAGCTGAAGCGTTCTCCGCATTATAATCGGAACCCGCCGATCATCCTCGTCACCTCAGCGGCGGCGTCGCGCACCAGCGGCCCGATCTCGTCCAGCCGCTCCATCGTCACCCGCACCGTCGGTCCGGAGACCGAGACACCGCCGATCGGCTCGCCGAACTCGTTGAAAATGGCGGCGGCTACGCAGCGCATGCCGGGATGCCGCTCCTCGTCGTCGACCGACCAGCCGCGGTGCTTGATGACAGCCAGGTCATGGGCCAGCGCCGAAATGTCGGACAGCGTCTTGTCGGTGAAGCGCTGCAGGCCCGACTTGCGCAGGATGGCGGCGACGCGTTCCGGCTCGAGCTGCGCCAGCACCGCCTTGCCGATGCCCGAGGCATGGAAGGAGCTGCGCGTGCCCGGGCGGAAGAAGGCGCGGATCGCCTGATGGGTCTCGACCTGGCTGACGAAAACGACGCAATCGTCCTCGGCGACGCCGAGATTGGCGGTTTCACCGGTCTTCTCCATCAATTCCTGCATGACCACGCGGGCCCGGTCGACAAGCTTGCGGCGGCGCAGGAAGGCGGCACCCATGCGGTAGGTCTCGACGCCGATCGACCACAGCTGGTCCGATGTATCGAATTCGACCATGCCGTGGTTCTGCAGCGTCGTCAGCATGCGATAGGCGGTGGACGCCGCAAGCTCGCTGCGCGCCGAAATCTCGCTCAGCGACAGGCCGCTGCCTTCGGCGACGATGGCCAGGATGCGCAAGGCCCGGTCGAGCGACTGTACAGAACCGGCCTCGGACGGACCGTTGAAAGCGCGCGGCCGGCCGCGCTGGCGTTTTTCGCTGGTTTCCATGGCGGCATTGTCGCCGGTTTCGCCGAAATCGCAATGAAAAACTTTTTCATCGATTTTGATGGCCGGATTTATGGAAAACGAAAAAGCCAGGGGAATCAGTGTATAGAAGCGGTTTTCTCGAAATGAAAAATTATTCTGAAAAAATTGAAAAATGAAAACGACACTGGCATTGTCAACCAACCAACAATCTTGAGGAGGCTGGACATGGCCAGGATGCGCGCTGTCGATGCAGCGGTTCTCGTTCTCGAAAAGGAAGGCGTTTCCTGCGGCTTCGGTGTGCCGGGCGCGGCGATCAATCCGTTCTATTCGGCGCTGAAGGCGAGGGGCTCGATCCGCCACATCCTGGCTCGTCACGTCGAAGCGGCCTCGCATATGGCCGAAGGCTACACGAGAGCCAAATCAGGCAATATCGGGCTGTGCATCGGCACGTCGGGCCCGGCCGGCACCGACATGGTCACCGGGCTCTATTCGGCGGCGGCGGACTCCATCCCGATCCTGTGCATCACTGGTCAGGCGCCGCGGGCACGGCTCAACAAGGAGGATTTCCAGGCGGTCGATATCGCCGCCATAGCCGCACCCGTCGCCAAATGGGCGGTCACGGTCATGGAGCCCTATCTCGTGCCGATGGCGCTGCAGAAGGCATTTCACCTGATGCGCTCGTCGCGACCGGGCCCGGTGCTCATCGACCTGCCGGTCGACGTGCAATTGGCCGAGATCGAATTCGATATCGATGCCTATGAACCGCTGGTCCCGTTCAAGCCGGCAATGTCGCGCGCCCAGGCCGAAAAGGCCTTGGCGATGCTCAATGCCGCGGAAAAGCCGCTGATCGTCGCCGGCGGCGGCATCATCAACGCCGATGCGTCGGATCTGTTGATCGAATTCGCCGAGATAACGGGCGTGCCGGTCATCCCGACGCTAATGGGCTGGGGCGCGATCCCCGACGACCACCGGCTGATGGCCGGCATGTGCGGGCTTCAGACCTCGCATCGCTACGGCAATGCGACGATGTTGGAAGCCGATTTCGTCTTTGGCATCGGCAATCGCTGGGCCAACCGCCACACCGGTTCGGTCGATGTCTACACCAAGGGCAAGAAATTCATCCATGTCGACATCGAACCGACCCAGATCGGCCGGGTGTTCGCGCCGGATCTCGGCGTCGTCTCGGACGCCGGTGCGGCACTGAAGATGCTGCTCGACGTCGCCACCGAATGGAAGACGGCAGGAAAGCTGCGCGACTGGTCGGGCTGGGCGAAGGAATGCCAGACCCGCAAGAAGACGATGAAGCGCAAGACGCATTTCGAGCAGGTGCCGCTGAAGCCGCAGCGCGTCTATGAGGAGATGAACAAGGCGTTCGGCCGTGACACCACCTACGTCACCACGATCGGCCTCTCGCAGATCGCCGGGGCGCAGTTCCTGCATGTCTACAAGCCGCGCAACTGGATCAATTGCGGCCAGGCCGGCCCGCTCGGCTGGACGCTGCCGGCAGCGCTTGGCGTGCGCGCCGCCGATCCGGATCGCACCATCGTGGCGCTGTCGGGCGACTACGACTTCCAGTTCATGATCGAGGAACTGGCGGCCGGCGCACAGCACAAACTGCCGTATATCCATGTCGTCGTGAACAATGCCTATCTCGGCCTGATCCGCCAGGCGCAGCGCGGTTTTGCGATGGATTTCGAGGTGAGCCTGGCCTTCGAGAACGTCAACCGCGCCAACGATCCGGAGGCCGGCTACGGCGTCGACCATGTCGCGGTCGCAGAAGCGATGGGCTGCAAGGCGGTCCGGGTGCGCAAACCGGAAGAGTTCGCCGGCGCGTTCAAGGAAGCGCAGCGGCTGATGAAGGAATACCAGGTGCCGGTGGTGCTCGAATTCATCCTCGAGCGCGTCACCAACATTTCCATGGGCACGGAAATCGACAAGATCACCGAATTCGAGGACCTTGCCGAAAGCCATGAGGATGCGCCGACGGCGATTGTGTTGCTCGATTAGGCGCGCCGATATTCAGGTGAGACAGGCCTGCAAACGGCGCCTTCCTGCGCTTCCGGTGCTCACGTACAGAAAGTACGTTCCGCTCCGGTTCTCGAAAGTCACCGTTTTCGACTCTGCCTGACCTGAATCTCAACACGCCTAGGGCCAAGCAGAAGAAGGAGAAAAAGAATGCCGCGTTTTTCAGCCAATCTGTCGATGCTCTTTGGCGAGCATGAGTTCCTCGATCGCTTCGATGCCGCAGCCCGCGCCGGCTTCAAGGGCGTCGAATATATCGGCCCCTATGATCATACGCCTGACGTGGTCGCGGCCCGGCTGAAGAAGAACGGCCTGACACAGGTGCTGTTCAACCTCCCGGCCGGCGACTGGGGCAAGGGCGAGCGCGGCATCGCGGTTTTGCCCGACCGCGCGCCGGAATTCCGGCAAGGCATCGCCAAGGCGATCAGCTATGCCCATGCGCTCGGCTGCGAGCAGGTCAATTGCCTCGCCGGCATCGCGCCGCAGGGCGTGGATCGTTCGGTGCTGGAAAATACCTTTGCCGAAAACCTGGCGTTTGCAGCCGAGAAACTGGAGCAGGCCGGCATCCGGCTTTTGATCGAGCCGATCAACACGCGCGACATACCGGGTTTTTTCCTGAACTATTCGGAGCAGGCGCTGGCGCTGATCGAGCGCGTCGGCTCGAAGAACCTGTTCCTGCAATACGACATCTATCACATGCAGATCATGGAGGGGGATCTCGCCCGTACCATCGAGGCCAACCTCGGCCGCATCGCGCATATCCAGCTTGCGGACAATCCCGGCCGTCACGAGCCGGGGACGGGCGAGATCAATTATCCCTTCCTCTACGAGCATATCGACAGGATTGGTTATTCCGGCTGGGTCGGGGCGGAATACAAGCCGAAGGCGGGGACGGAGGCCGGGTTGGGGTGGTTCAGAGAGCTTAACGGGCAGGGGAGTGCTGCGGCTTAAGCGTCGCAGCCCCCTCATCCGGCCCTTCGGGCCACCTTCTCCCCGAGGGGAGAAGAGATCGCCGAGGTTAGCGCCAGCCTCTTCTCCCCAACGGGGAGAAGGTGGCCGCGTAGCGGCCGGATGAGGGGGCGTTTCACACAGTCATTTGGAGAACAACAATGGAAACCATCGGCTTCATCGGCCTTGGCATCATGGGCGCGCCGATGGCGGGGCATCTCCTGGATGCCGGCTACGCCGTCATTGCCAGCGACCACCGCTCGAAGCCGCCGGCCGATCTCGTCGCCAAGGGCTTGAGAAGCATCACCGGCCACGCGGCAGTGGCGAAGGCCGCGGATATCATCATCACCATGGTTCCCGACACCCCGCAGGTAGCCGAGGTGCTGTTCGGCGAGAACGGTGTCGCTTCCGGCCTGAGCAAGGGCAAGCTGGTCATCGACATGAGCTCGATCTCGCCGATCGAGACCAAGGTTTTCGCCAAGAAAATCAACGATCTCGGCTGCGACTATCTTGACGCGCCGGTGTCGGGCGGCGAGGTCGGCGCAAAGGCGGCGTCCCTGACCATCATGGTCGGCGGCGAGGACAAGGCGTTCGAGCGCGCCAAGCCCGTGTTCGAAAAGATGGGCAAGAACGTCACGCTTGTCGGCCCGAACGGCGTCGGCCAGACCACCAAGGTTGCCAACCAGATCGTCGTAGCCCTGACCATCGAGGCGGTCGCCGAGGCGCTGGTCTTTGCCGCAAAAGCCGGCGCCGACCCCGCCAAGGTCCGGCAGGCGCTGATGGGCGGGCTGGCGGCATCGCGCATCCTCGAGGTGCATGGCGAGCGCATGATAAAGCGCACCTTCGCGCCGGGCTTCCGCATCGAACTGCACCAGAAGGATCTCAACCTGGCGCTGGAAGGCGCCAAGGCGCTCGGCGTCTCATTGCCCAACACCTCGACGACGCAGCAGCTGTTCAACTCGTGCGCGGCGAATGGCGGGGCGAAAGAGGATCATTCGGCGCTGGTGCGGGCGCTGGAGCGGATGGCGGGGCATGAAGTGGGTGAATAGTGAACGGTGACGGTAAGAACGCTTCCATTCACCATTCACCATTCACTATTTCACCATTCACTTTCCAAGGAATTTCCGTGCCGCATAAAGGCTCACCGCCGCGGCGTTCGACACGTTGAGCGAGCGGATGGCGCCGAGCATGTCGAGGCGGGCGAGTGTCGTCACCGTCTCGCGCGTTTTCTGGCGCAGGCCCTTGCCTTCGGCGCCGAGCACCAACGCTATCTTTTCGCCTGAAAAACTCGTTTCGAGCTCCGCTGGCCCATCGGAATCGAGGCCAATGGTCTGGAAGCCGGCTTCGTGCAACTGTCCCAGCGCGTCGGCCAGGTTCTTCACCTCGATCTGGTCGATATGTTCCAGTGCGCCGGAGGCGGATTTGGCCAGCACGCCGGATTCCTGCGGGCTGTGGCGGGCCGTGGTGATCAGCGCACCGGCGCCGAAGGCGACCGCCGAGCGCAGGATGGCGCCGACATTGTGCGGGTCGGTGACCTGGTCGAGCACCAGCACCAGTTTGGTATCGCCGAGCGCGTCAAGGCGCTTGGGCTTCAGCGGCTCGGCCTCGATCAGCACGCCCTGGTGGACGGCGTCCGAACCGGTGATCTTGTCGATGTCCTTCGGCTCGACCAGTTCGGCCTTGAACGGCAAAGCGGCGAGGTCGGCGATCGCCAGCCGCTCGGCGGCATTGCGCGTCACCAACATCTTTCTGATCCGCCGGCGCGGATTGTCGAGCGCGGCGCGCACCGTGTGCAGGCCATAAAGCCGCACCAGCCCGTCGGCGGCGTTCTCGCCCGGCGGCACCGGCTGGCGCGGCCGGAAGGCGGGCGCGCCGCCGGCCTTCTCGTCGCGATGGGCGCGACGCAGCTTGGCGTAGTGGGTGTCTTTGGCGGTCTTGGGCGTGTTGTCATTGCTCATGGCCGGCTTCTATAGCCGCGTCGCCGGGCTGTGGATACAGGCAGAAAGCCGGCTTGCCGGGCAGGCTGTCAAATTCAGCGCATTTTGCCTTGCGGTGCGGTTGACACCCACTGGCCTTGCCGCCATAAGGCGCTTCGCTGATTTCGGACAAAACCCTGGTTTCGACCTGATCGGCGAGAATGCCTCGTTGCAAGGCTTCGACGGCAGGCTGGAGAGGTGCCCGAGTGGTTAAAGGGGACGGACTGTAAATCCGTTAGCTTAGCTTACGTTGGTTCGAATCCAACCCTCTCCACCACTGCCAGCCCGCGAACCTTGAGGACGATGCGGGTATAGCTCAGTGGTAGAGCAGCAGCCTTCCAAGCTGAATATGCGGGTTCGATTCCCGCTACCCGCTCCAAACTCCCCACTCCGCATCAGATCTCAGCGAATATCTCGACAACGTTGCCGTCCGGATCGCGGAAGAACACTGTCCTGTGGCCCCATTCCTGGTCGGTGAGCGGCAGGACCGGCTGCACGCCCTTGGCCTGAAGCGCCTCGGCGCAAGCAGCGACCATCTCCGGCGCCACCCGGAATGCCAGCTGAAGCGACAGCGCATCCCGCTGCTGCGGCGTGTCGTTGAACATCATGCCGAGGCTGGTCAAGGCCAGCGTGTTCGGGCCGACCCGATATTCGATCCACCTGTCGCCGAGTTCGCGCTGCAGATCAAATTCCATCACATCCCCGTAGAAGTGCCGCATGGCGGCCATGTCGCGGGCGAAGATGACGGTGTAGTCGATCTGACGGATTTCATTGAGCGCATTCATTGTCGAAGTCCCGTGGGCTGATGTTCGATCGCCCGCAACCTAGCTTTCCTTTAAAGTAGTACAAGACTATAGCTTATACTGGTATCGGAGGTGACTGCATGCCATACGACGGCCCACGGCACGATGAGCTTGCCCGCTTCCTGCGCGAGCGGCGGGACCGCTTGCCGCGGATCGATGGCGCCAATGGCCGCCGCCGGGCGCCGGGCCTCAGGCGCGAAGAGGTCGCCGCCGAGGCGGGGATCAGCACCACCTGGTACACCTGGCTCGAGCAGGGACGGGAGGTGAACGCGTCGCCGCAGGTGCTTCGCTCGCTGGCGCGGGTGCTGAGACTGAGCCGGTCGGAGCAGGCCTATCTCTTCCAATTGGCGCGGCCCGATCTCGATTGGCGAAACCGGCTCGGCGCGCAAGGCCTGCCCAGCGCGCCGTTGCTCAGCCTGCTCGACGGGCTGGCGCCGCACCCGGCATATGTCGTCAATCGCTACTGGCAGGTCGTCGCCTGTAGCCATCCGGCGGCGGTGCTGCTTGGGGATTTCGAGACGGATGATGAGTGGTCCGGCAGCCTGCTCGCCCGGCTGTTTCTCGACCTGGAATGGCGGCAGCGCTTTGTCGACTGGCCGGAGGTTTCGCGCTCGGCGGCGGCGCAGTTCCGGCTTGCCACTGTCGCCATGACTCGCGATCCGGTGCTGGCTGCGCTGGTTTCGTCACTGGAAGCGGCAAGCGAAGCGTTCGCCACGTGCTGGAACAGCCGCGACATCGCCGAGCCACCGATCTGGCGGAAATCCATCCGGCACCCTGTCGCCGGCGCGATGTCGTTCGATTTCGCCACGCTGCAGCCGGGCGGCCGCGACAGTGATTTCTCGGTTTCCGTCTACACGCCGGTCGATGCGTCGACTGCCAGGCGGTTCGCGGCGCTGGTCGCAGCAACGCCCGACAGCCGCAAGGCGGTGCCGGGCGTGTTTGCGCGTGATGCAGGCGCAGAAGTCTAGCTGTTGAAGGCGGACGCGACCTGGTGTTGCTGCGGCACCTGTCCGTTCGGCGTCAGTCTGTCGACAATGCCGGGCAGGGCTGTGGACAATTGCTTGAGCAACTCCTGCTCGTCCAGTCCGGTCCTTTGCGCGATCTCTCGAATGACCTGCGGGCCGATCGCCTTGCCGAGATCATTGGCGTTGATCGGCTGGTTCTGTCCGGTGCCGACCCAGGAGTCAGCGACATTGCCTTGGCCGGCAGTCTTGAGCTTGTCGAGCAGTCCGCCCAGTCCGCCAAGCAGGCCGCCATCCCCTGAGGCCGTGGTTCCGGTGGGGGCTGGCGTTTGAGGCTGGGCGGGCTCGCCCGTCTCTTCGGCACTCGTCTGTTCGGCGCTTCTGCCGCTCAGCATCTTTCCCACCAGCAGCGCGCCGAGCGCGATCATCAGCGGTTTGGTGATGTTGCCGCCAGGTACGGCGTTGTCAAAAAGTCCCATAGGTCAATCCTCCATAACGACCAAGCCCGTCCCGCCGGCTACAATGGAGCATGCGGGCGGAAATTCAAGTTGGCTTGAGCTTTTGACAATCATGTGACCATGATCGGCCGGCGGGGGAATGGAGAGGAAAAATGGGCATTATCAGTTGGATCATCCTCGGCGTCATCGCCGGCTTTATCGGCAGCAAGATCGTCAACAAGACCGGCCAGGGCCTGATCATGGATATCGTGCTCGGCATTGTCGGCGCCATCGTCGGAGGGCTGATCTTCAGCGCCTTTGGCGCCACGGGTGTGACCGGCCTCAACATCTGGAGCCTGATCGTCGCCGTCATCGGCGCGGTGGTCGTGCTGTGGGCCTATCACCAGTTCTCCGGCAAGCGAACGCTTTAGGCGCCAGTCTGCCGACTGGTTGACCGCAGGACGGCCGAACCTGCTTCGACGCGTTGACTTGAAGGTCAGGCGACGACGGTCAGCCTTCGTTTGCGTTCATCGAGCGAGACGATGGTCAGCCCGCTCGCGACCACCAGCAGGATGCCGCAGACCGCCAGGGCATTCGGGAACTGCCCGAACACCAGCACGCCTGAGATGACCGCCCAGACGGTGAAACAGTAGTAGAACGGCGCCACGATGCCGGTCGGACCGACGCGATAGGCCATGAAGATGAAGAAATGGCCGAAGATCAGGAAGAATCCGGCGCCGGCCATGAGCAGCAGGTGCCGGGCTTCCGGCATCACCCAGCGCTCGGAAACGAGATGCGCGGCGCCCGCGCCGATCAGCACCACCACGACGGCGGAAATGGCGACGATCATGCCCGGCACCTCGGCCGCGACCCGCCTGCCGGCAAGATCGCGTGCCGCCGCCAATGCCGCGTTGCCGAGCGCCAGCAACGCATAGACCGAGATGCCCTGCATGGTCGGCTGGGCCACCATAAGCGCACCGATGAAGCCGAGCCCGATCAGCGCCATGCGCACGCCGCCGATCCGTTCGCCGAACAGGATGGAGGAGCCGACCAGCATCAAAAGCGGGGTGATCTGCCCGAGCGCGGTCGAATCGGCGATCTGCATGTTGGCCAGCGCCACGACGTAGCAAAGGATGGCCGCCAGCTCGAGCAGGTTGCGGCGCAGCACGCGTTTGTCGAAGATCAAAGGGATCTGCCTGCGATAGCCCAGCAGGAACAGCAGCGGCATGCCCCATAGCGTGGCCGCGACCCCGCGCAGGAACAGCACTTCATAGGACGGCAATCCCGCTGTGGCGAGCTTCATCATCGTGTCGTTGACGAGGTACGACCCCGTCGAAACGATCATGAACAGCGGGCCGCGTATGGAGGTCGGTATGAATTGCATGGGGCAACCAAATCAGACCGCCGCCGCAGCGGCAATGGGCCAGGCGCCGGCTGCAAATCCGGCAGGCAAAGGCCAGGACATGGGCGGGACAGGACATGGGCGGGAATAGCAAACAGGTGCTGGAGCCCGCAGCCCCCATTTCATTTCCGCTCGCGCGTTCCTATATCAGCGCCACATCCCCGCAATCGGATCATCGGTTGAGACCGAGTGGACAGCGCACCCGGCCACAAGGCACTTGTGTTTTTCGGCCGTAGTCGCTAATCGCCCCGCATTCGACTGAACTGAAGGTCAAGGCCGTCCAAGGAAAGAGACTATGGCAAAAGGTAAATTCGAGCGTAACAAGCCTCATGTGAACATTGGCACGATTGGCCACGTCGATCATGGCAAGACGTCGCTGACGGCGGCGATCACGAAGTATTTTGGCGAGTACAAGCGCTACGACCAGATCGATGCGGCGCCCGAAGAGAAGGCCCGCGGCATCACGATTTCGACGGCGCACGTCGAATACGAGACGGCAGCGCGCCACTACGCCCATGTCGACTGCCCCGGCCACGCCGACTATGTGAAGAACATGATCACGGGTGCTGCGCAGATGGACGGCGCGATCCTGGTGGTGTCGGCCGCCGACGGCCCGATGCCGCAGACCCGCGAGCACATCCTGCTTGCCCGTCAGGTCGGCGTGCCGTCGATCGTGGTGTTCCTGAACAAGGTCGACCAGGTCGACGATGCCGAGCTGCTCGAACTGGTCGAGCTTGAGGTTCGCGAGCTTCTGTCGAAGAACGAGTTCCCCGGCGACGACATTCCGATCGTCAAGGGTTCGGCGCTGGCTGCTCTGGAAGACTCCAACAAGACCATCGGCGAAGATGCGATCCGCGAGCTGATGGCTGCGGTCGATGCCTATATCCCGACGCCGGTTCGTCCGCTGGACAAGCCGTTCCTGATGCCCATCGAAGACGTGTTCTCGATCTCGGGCCGTGGCACGGTCGTGACCGGCCGCGTCGAGCGCGGCATCGTCAAGGTCGGCGAGGAACTGGAAATCATCGGCATCCGTCCGACGACCAAGACGACCTGCACGGGCGTCGAGATGTTCCGCAAGCTGCTCGATCAGGGCCAGGCCGGCGACAACATCGGCGCGCTGCTGCGCGGCGTTGATCGTGAAGGCGTCGAGCGCGGCCAGGTTCTGGCCAAGCCCGGTACGGTGAAGCCGCACAAGAAGTTCGTGGCCGAAGCCTACATCCTGACCAAGGACGAAGGTGGCCGTCACACGCCGTTCTTCACCAACTACCGTCCGCAGTTCTACTTCCGCACGACCGACGTGACCGGCATCGTGTCGCTGCCGGAAGGCACGGAAATGGTTATGCCCGGCGACAACATCACGGTCGATGTCGAGCTGATCGTGCCGATCGCCATGGAAGAGAAGCTGCGCTTCGCCATCCGTGAAGGCGGCCGCACCGTCGGTGCCGGCATCGTCGTCACCATCAAAGAGTAATCGAGCCCGGCATCGCCGGATCGAAACGGATAGGGGCGGCCCTCGGGCCGCCCTTTTTCGTTGGCCAGATGTGCCTGTTTGGGGTCCCAATCTCTGTTGCAAGTCTGTGAGCCTCTACAGTATAGATTGCGTTGAGGGCTTGGTCGGATGGTTCCACAGCACCGTTTGCATAGTCGGCCATGGTTGGCACTGGGGCTGATCTGCCTGGTGTCGATGCTTGCCGTGGGCAGCGCCGCCTTCGCGGCCGAGACAAAAAATTCAGAGCCGGATCCGGATCCGCCGATGCGGTTCGTCGTCGTGCGCAGCGACGCGGCGGGCTGTGAGCCGACCTGTCCGGAATGGATATCGGCCGAGGGTGCGATATCGGCCAAGTCGCCGGCGCTGCTCAAGGCTGCCCTGAAAACGCTCGGCGGCCGCAAATTGCCGATCGTCATCAACTCTCCCGGCGGCGATGTCGATGCGGCCATCGCCATGGGCCGGATGATACGCAAGAACAAGCTCGACATCGCGGTCGGCAGGACCTGGTTCGTCGGCTGCGAGCCGGGGGTGAAAAACTGCAAGGAGAACGACGCCAGAGGCGCGCACTATATCGGCAGCCCCTATGTGCTCGGCAGCTATTGCGCATCCGCTTGTCCAATGATGCTGGCCGGCGGCACCAGGCGCCTGGTCGGGCCGCTGGCCTATCTCGGCGTCCACCAGATCACCACCACGATCGTGCAGATGAACGTGCAATATCAGGTCCGCTACCGGATCGTGAAAGGCAAGAAGCGGGTCATCAGCAAGAAGGTCGTCAGCCGCAAGAACACCGGCAGCTACAAGACCTACGAGATGAGCAAGGGGGTGGAGCGCAAGCTGTCCGCCTATTTCAAGGAGATGGGTGTCGACCTCAGCATCATCGAGACGATGAAGAGCACGCCGGCCAGCGACATCCAGCAGATCGACCTCAGCGACATGCTGACAATGAAGCTGGTCACCAGCGACGACGCTGCAGATTTGCTGACCAGCGCAAGCCTGTGCAGGCTGAACCTTCCGGCTCCGAATTGCCGGGAGATACCGGAGAACAAGCCAGCCGGCGGCCTGCCGGAAGTGGCAAAGGCTGCGCCGCTGCCGGTGAAGCCGGAGAGCGCGCCGCACGATGACGGCATGCGCTTTGTCGTGGTTCGCGGCAGCAACCCGCTCTGCAATCCCGACTGCCCGGAATGGATTGCAGCGCAAGGCGCGATTACGCCCCAGACGCCGCAGAAACTCAGCCAATTGGTCGCCACGCTTGGCAACCGGCGGCTGCCGGTGGTGATCAGCTCGCGAGGCGGAGACCTCTCCGGCGCCCTGGCGGCGGGCCGGATCATCCATGAAAAGAAGCTCGACGTTGCCGTTGCCCGCACCGATTTCGTCGGCTGCGACCCGGCAGAGTGGAATTGCCTGGCCAAGGACGGCGCCTATGCCGGGCTGAGCGTCGATGGCGACGGCGAGTGCGATTCGGCCTGCGCGCTCATGCTGGCCGGTGGCGCCAGGCGGCTTGTCGGTTCCCAGGCGCGGCTCAGCCTCTATCTGATGGGGCAGAAGCAGGCGGTCAAATCCTACCTCGACGAGATGGCGATCAGCCCCGCTTTGTTCCGGGCGCTCCAGGGCAGTTCGGTCGAGCGTCAGCTCGAACCCGACATGATGCTGGAGGTCGGCCTGACGACCGGGCGCCAGTCGGTGGATGCGCTGACGGGGTCCAGCATCTGCAGATCGGCGCCGAAACCTGAGAATTGCCGCGTGGTGCCGTCGTCCAATGGCTGATCGCGCCTATCGTCATGGAAGAGAAGCCTTGCTTCGCCTTCCGTGAAGGCGGCCGCACCGTCGTGCCGGCGTCGTCATCACCATCGAGAAATAGTCGAGCCGGTGTCAGCCGGATGGACCAGGAAAGGGCGGTCTTTGGGGCTGCCTTTTTGTTTCCGGCGTTGCGCGGCACAAGTATTGCACGATTGTTTCAAAGCTATTGCAAGCACCGTCGCCGCAACTATTATGGATTGCATTGAGGGGTTTGCCGGGCGTGGTTTTGGGACAACGTTCAGACACTGTGGGACGGTGGCGGCGCGGGCTGGTCCGGCTGTCGACGGTGGCCGCGATGGCGATGGCTGCCTTCGCCGCGAAGGCCGAGGATGCCTCCCCCGGGACATGGCAGACAGTACCCCCTTGTGGGCATAGGCGCTAAGATAGGTATTGCCCTGCGGAATCGGGTGTGATTCTACACTGCGATGACACACGAATCGCTTGTTGATGACGGCTGGGCCGAGACGATTGAGCTTCTGGGCGGCGAAGAGTTGATCGCAGCAAGTGCCCGCGAGACGAAGGCGTTCCTGCGCCCGCGCGGCGTCAGGTCGGCGAGCGACCTGTTGCGCCTGACACTGGCTTACTGCCTTGGCAAGGTTGGCATGCGGGGCGTCGTGGCCTGGGCGGCGGCGAGCGGGATAGCCGACATTTCGGACGTGGCGTTGCTTGGCCGGCTGCGCAATGCAGGACCATGGCTGCAGCAGTTGATTGGGCACCTTTTGAAGCGCGAGGATGCAGGTTTGGCCAAAGGCCGACTGGTTCGCATCCTCGATGCGACAGCGGTTGCCAAGGCCGGTGCGTATGAGAAGAAGAAAAATGGTCTTTGGCGCATGCACTGCGCCTTCGAGCTTGAGCGCGAGCAGTTCGACTTCATCGAGATCACCGATCAGAGCGAGGCCGAGCTGATCGACCGCGTGCCGGTGGTGCCGGGCGAGATCCGCATCGGTGACCGCGCCTATCTGCAGGCCGAGCGGATCGCAAAGGTGATGGCGCAAGGCGGCGATGTTGTTGTGCGCGCGTCGTGGAAAAACGCGCGATGGCTCGACGCCAACGGCAGGGCGTTCGATCTCATCGGCTACCTGGAGAACTGCCGGGAGGAAGTCTGCGAAACGCCTGCCCGGCTGGCACTCAAGAAGGGCGAGCCTGTGAAGATGCGCCTGATCGCCTTGCGCAAATCCGAGGCTGCGGCACAAGAAGCGCGGCGCAAAATCAACAAGGAAGCCAGGGCCAAGGGCAACAAGGTTCAACCACAGACGCTGATTGCGGCCGGCTTCGTCCTGCTTGTGACCTCGCTTGACCGGGAGGAGTTTCCCGCCGATACGGTCCTCAAGCTCTACCGCATGCGCTGGCGCATCGAACTCGCCTTCAAGCGCCTGAAGAGCCTGATCGGGCTGCGCTCTCCTCCCGCCAAAGACCCAAGGATCGCAAGGCCTTGGATCCTTGCCCACTTCCTCATCGCGCTCGTGACCGAACCCCTCTCGCAGGAGTTGGGTGTCTCTCCCCCTTGAGCGACGGGCGCCCGCTACTGTGGCGCGCCACCCGCCAGATCGTCGCCTCTCTGATCGCGACCATCTTTACTCAACCTTCCTTGGCGGCCCTGCGCCGAAATCTCCGTGCCTTGCGATATCGCTGGCGCGAACCACCACGAAAGCGCAAATTTCAGTCCATGCCAAAGCTATCTTAGCGCCTATGCTCTGCAGGGAGTGCTCTATCCGACCGATCCGACGATATGGACCGACGATCACTCGGAGATGCAGTTTGTCGTCACGCGCAGCAGCGCACCTGGCTGCGAGCCCAATTGTCCGGAGTGGATCTCCGCCGAAGGCGACATCTCAGCCGGCACGCCAGCCTTGCTCAAGCGTACCTTGAAGAAGCTTGGCAGCCGCAAACTGCCCATCATCGTCAATTCCTTTGGCGGCAACGTCAATGCAGCGCTCGAACTTGGCCGGATAATCCGCAAGAACAAGCTCGATATCGCCGTAGGCAAGACCGAGTTTTCCGACTGTTGGCCCGGGACGGATGGTTGTGGTTTTAGTTACGGCAAAGGTTCCGCCTATCTCGGCCGGGCGTCTGATGGCGCCAGCTGCAACTCCGCCTGTCCGCTGATGTTTGCCGGTGGCGTCCGCCGCGTGGCCGGCGGCTGGAACTATCTGGGTGTTCATCAGATCACCACCACCTGGTTCCCCTCCACAACGCACTACCGGACCACATATCGCGTCAAACGGGGCAAAAAATATCGGGTCACCACGCAAACGGTCACTCAAGGTGAAAGCTACAAGACCTATGAGATGAGCAAGGGGTACGCGAGAAAGATCTCGGCCTATCTCCGAGAGATGGGTATCGGGCAGGGCGTGCTGGACTTGATGAAGGCGACGCCGGCGAGCGACATCAGGCAGATCGGCCTCCACGATATGCTGACGATGAAACTGGCGACCAGCACGGACACTCTTGAGCTGTTTACCAGAGCAAGTTTGTGCATGTTCGACCCGCCGGCTCCGAACTGCCGGGAAGTGCCTGGACCGGCAGGCAAGCCGACGCCGCCGGTCGCTGCCACGACGGTCGCAGTCAAGCTCGCGAATGTGGCAGCCAAGCCCGCCGCTGTCACAAAGCCTTTGCCGGACCCCGCAGCGGCTCGTGTGGATATGAGCTTTGTCGTGGTCCGCGGCAGCGACCAGCATTGCACGCCGCAGTGTCCGCAATGGATTTCTGCGCAAGGCGCGATCACGCCTCAGACACCGCAAAAAATTGCGCCAATTACTCGACACGCTTGGCAACCGGCGGCTGCCCGTGGTGATCAGCTCACGAGGCGGAGACTTGTTCAGCGCTCTGGCGACCGGACGGATCATCCATGAAAAGAAGCTCGACGTCGCCGTTGGCCGCACCGATATCGGTGACCCGGTCGAGGACGGCATCTATGCCGGGCTGAGCTTCGACGCCGGAGCCGACTGCGATTCGGCCTGCGCGCTCATGCTTGCCGCCGGCGCCAAAAGGCTGGTCGATCCCAAGGCGAGGCTCAGCATGTCCTCGAGGGGACAGACGCAGTTGGTTAAAGCCTACCTGGAGGAGATGGAGATGGACCCAGCTCTGTTCGCCGCGATAGGCTCGGTCGAGCGTCAGCTCGAGCCCGACATGATGCTCAAAGTCGGGCTGACAACCGGGCCGGAGTCGGTGGAGGCGCTAACTGGCCCCGCTATTTGCAAAACCTCACCCAAGCCCGACAACTGTTTGCTTCCGCCGACAGCCAAGGCCGAGTCGCCCGCCAAACTGTAGGCATCGCAGAAACTGGCCATCGAGGCAGGTTGAGCCATGCCCGATTTCTCCGCTATCGTCGTGGCAGGCGCCGCCCGGGGGAGGATCGAGAATGAGCCAGGATATCCCGACACTCTACGAATGGGCCGGCGGCATCGAAGCCCTCAATCGGCTGACGGAAACCTTTTACGACATGGTGTCCCGCGACCCGGTGGTCGGCCCAATGTTCAAACACATGTCGCCGGATCATCCCGCGCATGTCGCGGCCTTTATCGGCGAGGTTTTTGGCGGGCCGAAGACCTACAGCGAGAAATTTGGCGGTCACCGCGAGATGGTCATGCATCATCTCGGCAAGCATTTGACGGAGGAACAGCGCCGCCGCTGGATCAGCCTGCTTGCCGATGCCGCCGATGCGGTCGGGTTGCCGGACGATCCCGAATTCCGCTCCGCCTTCATCGGCTATGTCGAATGGGGATCGCGGCTGGCCAAGATGAACTCTGCCCTCGGCGAGACTTGCGACCCGCAGACCGAACCGATGCCGGCCTGGGGCTGGGGCGTGCCGGGCGGGCCGTACAAGCCGCCGGCCGGGGGCTGAGCGCCGGCATGCGGCTTCAGGCAGGCGAAAAATCGAGATAGGCAGGGACGGGCTGGTCATCACCTATCCGGATTTCCGGCAAAGGATCTGAAAGCGCGTCAGACAACTCTTTACAGCGCGCCCGGAAGCTTTTAGGAAGCGCCTGCGCTGAAACGCGCGTACGGGCATAGCTCAGTTGGTAGAGCGGCGGTCTCCAAAACCGCAGGTCGTAGGTTCGAGCCCTGCTGCCCGTGCCATTTTCCTTGTTGGAATCCGGCATTTTAGAAACGCCTTGTTTTGGCTCCTCGTTTGGTTGGGCTGAAGCCGCGTACTCACGAGCGACGTTCCGAAGGCATGCGCAGAGCGAGAGCGCTGATGCGCAATGCCGAAGTCGGCGTATTTCCACGAACCGATTTCCTTGATCCAACTGCCATTGGCGAGCCAATTGCCGTTTGCGTTCACAATTCAGAATAGGCCTATTTTGCTGCCGCCGGCTGCTTTTCAGCGGCTGCGAATTATTGGAAGCGGGATGCTGGCCTGGCTTCTGGAATTTTTTTGAACAGGGGTCTTGAACCGGTTTTCAGCCCTTCCTAATTCGTTTCGCGCCGAGGCCGATTGGCTTGGCAAAAAATGGCGGCGCCGCACGGGGCGGCGTCCTTGTACCCATGTTGCTTCAAGGAGGATGTGGCTATGAGAACCTTTGATACTCTCTATCGGACCACCGTCGGTTTCGACCGGCTTTTCGACATGCTCGACAGCGGCACGCGTCCGGACTGGCCGCCCTATAACATCGAGAAGGTCGACGAGAACGGCTACCGTATCTCGATGGCCATCGCAGGCTTCAGCCAGGATGAGGTTGAGCTGACCCAGCATGGACCCGAACTGGTCGTGGTAGGCCAGAAGGCTGATGATCAGAGCGGACGCCAGCTGCTGCACCAGGGCATCGCCTACCGCAGTTTCAGGCAGACGTTCAAGCTTGCCGACCACATGAAGATCAAGGCAGCAAACCTTGAGAAGGGTCTCCTGACCATCGACATCGTCCGTGAGATTCCCGAAGAGCTGAAGCCGCGCCGCATCAGCATCGGGGCCGGCGACGCTCAGGTGGGCGGCAAGCAGATCGCCCAGGATACGGAACGCACCCGCAAAGCGGCCTGATCGTATCGATTCAGTTATCCCTGCGGTCCGCCTCCCGGCTTCGGCCGGGAGGCCCAGATTGCGGAGAATGGAGATGGACAACTTCTACGAGACACCGACACTTTCTGCGGCACGCTCGGGCAAAATTGAAACTTCTTTGTGCCTGCTCGACAATCCAGACGACGTCATCAACCATCCACGCCTCAGCCGTGGAGAAAAGCGGGCACTGCTTTCCTCGTGGGCGTCCGATGCCTGCGCGGTGGAAAACCAGCCTGCCTTGCGCCGCCTGGACAACGGCACGGTAATCCCTGTCGACCAGATTCTGAGGGCGTTGAAGGCTCTGGATGAGAAACCCACGCTGGGGAAAGAGACTTCAGGCCGAGTGCTGCCTTGGCGACCCTCCTCGCGCCGCAGCGCTCTCAAGGCTTGGCGGCGTCGTGGCCGTTCTTTCGGCCCCGACGATGACGACGACCCGCCCCCGTGCCCGGCAGTGATCGCGCCGCGCCCACGCCCACCACGCGGAATCGGCGCAGTGGCCGGGGTCGAACTCGCCTGTGCCTGAACTAACCCTGGGTTGATCCAGCTGCCTCGCCAGGGGCAGCTGGATTCCAACCTTGGGTGCTTCATTTGCTTTCCAAAACAGCAGGTCGCAGGTTCGTCCTCAACGCCATTTCCTCGAACTTGTAGTCACGTGCCTGATTTCCGGATGCACCTCCGGAATTCGGGTCCGGCATTGAAAAACGGCAGGCGGCTTGCCATATTGGGTGAACTGAGGCATAAGGCCCCGATAGCCGGGACGGGACGACTGGATGGTTCCGAGGCGGCGTTTGGTCATAAAGCGGACACTTGCCACTTGCGTGGATCAAGAATCGGTTTTATGTAGACACAACAGACACGCGACGCGTGGAGCTGGGAAGCCGGCTTTACGCGTCCGATTTGCATGGGCGAAATGGCGCTGATTCGGCGCCGACTTGAACCCAGGCGGCACGTCCCGGCCAGCGGGATCATCCAGGAGACCCGGCCAACGGGTCTTGAAGACAGAGCGGCATATGGCTTCGAAAACCACAAATCCTTTCGTCTTTCTCCAGCAGGTCCGCGCGGAGACCGCCAAGGTGACTTGGCCGTCGCGCCGGGAGACGATGATCTCGACGGTGATGGTGCTCGTATTCGCGGTCATCGCGATGATCTTTTTCTTCACCGCCGACGTGGCCATGGGCTACGCGATCGAGCGGTTACTGAGCCTCGGCCATTAAGTCCGGCGATTACGGAGAAGTCTTGAAATGACCGCGCGCTGGTACATCGTCCACGCCTATTCGAACTTCGAAAAGAAGGTCGCCGAGGACATTGAGAACAAGGCCAAGCAGAAGGGCCTGTCCGCCGATATCGAGCAGATCGTGGTGCCGACCGAGAAGGTCGTCGAAATCCGCCGCGGCCGCAAGGTCGATGCCGAGCGCAAGTTCTTTCCGGGCTATGTGCTGCTCAAGGCCAATCTGACCGATGCGGTGTTCTCGCTGGTCAAGAACACGCCGAAGGTCACCGGCTTCCTCGGTGACTCCAAGCCGGTGCCGATCACCGAAGCCGAGGCGCAGCGCATCCTGAACCAGGTTCAGGAAGGCGTCGAGCGGCCGAAGCCTTCGGTCACTTTCGAGATCGGCGAGGCGATCCGCGTTTCGGATGGTCCGTTCGCCTCGTTCAACGGTTTCGTCCAGGAAGTGGACGAGGAGCGGGCGCGGCTCAAGGTGGAAGTTTCGATCTTCGGGCGCGCCGTGCCGGTCGATCTGGAATTCGGACAGGTCGAAAAGGGCTGATCCGAAAACCCTGCGCCGGTTCGCCGGCAAGGGGAGGCGGCGCGGAAAGCGCGCGGCCATGAACGGGTGGGAGGCGAATGCGGCTTTAGCCGGCCGCGCGGACCGCACCACCAGACTGCAACCGCCGGTGTTCCCGATACTGGGGCCGGCATGAGATAAAGGCAGGAAAGAGATGGCTAAGAAAATTGCAGGCCAGCTCAAGCTCCAGGTCAAAGCGGGATCGGCTACGCCGTCTCCGCCGATCGGCCCGGCACTTGGTCAGCGCGGCATCAACATCATGGAATTCTGCAAGGCGTTCAACGCGCAGACCCAGGAAATGGAAAAGGGATCGCCGATCCCGGTCGTCATCACCTATTACCAGGACAAGTCCTTCACCTTCGTCATGAAGACGCCGCCGGTGAGCTACTTCCTGAAAAAGGCGGCGAACTTGACTTCGGGTTCGAAAGAGCCGGGCAAGATCAAGGCCGGCACGATCGGTCGCGACAAGGTGCGCGCCATCGCCGAACAGAAGATGAAGGATCTGAACGCAAACGACGTCGAGGCGGCCATGCGCATGGTCGAGGGCTCCGCCCGCTCGATGGGTCTGGAAGTGGTGGGCTGAGATCATGGCAAAGATTGCAAAGCGTGTATCGAAGTCCCGCGACGGCATCGACCCCAACAAGGCCTATGCCCTTGGTGAGGCGCTGAAGCTGCTCAAGGACCGTTCGACGGTGAAGTTCGACGAGACCATCGAAGTTGCGATGAACCTCGGCGTCGACCCGCGCCATGCCGACCAGATGGTCCGCGGCGTGGTCAACCTGCCGAACGGCACCGGCCGCTCTGTCCGCGTCGCCGTGTTCGCACGTGGCGGCAAGGCCGATGAGGCTCGCGCCGCCGGCGCCGACATCGTCGGTGCCGAGGATCTGGTCGACATCGTCCAGAAGGGCACGATCGACTTCGATCGCTGCATCGCCACGCCGGACATGATGCCGCTGGTCGGCCGTCTGGGCAAGGTGCTCGGCCCGCGCGGCATGATGCCGAACCCGAAGGTCGGCACCGTCACCACCGACGTCGCCGCCGCCGTCAAGGCATCGAAGGGCGGCGCTGTCGAGTTCCGCGTCGAGAAGGCCGGCATCGTTCATGCCGGCGTCGGCAAGGTCTCGTTCGACGTCAAGGCGCTGGAAGAAAACGTCCGCGCCTTCGCCGATGCCGTGACCAAGGCAAAGCCGGCTGGCGCCAAGGGCAACTACGTCAAGAAGGTGTCGGTCACCTCGACGATGGGCCCGGGCCTCAAGCTCGACGTCTCGACGCTCGCAGCGTCTTGATACGAACATCTGGATCGGCTGCCAAGGCGCTGATCCGCAAGTGAATTCCGGGCCTCCGACTTGTCGGCGGCCCGGTACCGGAAGTCGAGAGGCTTCCGGACATCCTGTCCGAGATTGCAGGCGGCCCAGAAGCCTTAATTGAATTGGGCCTGCATGAGACGGGTGAAAACCGGACAACGGAGCGACAAGCTCCAATGAAAGGTTCGAACCGTGTTTGCCTTTTGTCTGCGCATCTCCGGCTTGCCGTCGATGTGGCGAAAGGGGGCAGGATCCTCGAGCGTCGTTCGGGAGATCTGTAATGGATGGCCCGGCCGGCAAAAAGGCAACCCGACGCCTGTCCCACTAGCGGGGCCAGGGGTCAACTGGAGATAGGCAGTGGACAGAGCGGAAAAACGCGAACTCGTCACGGGCCTGAATGGTGCTTTTGCAGGCGCTGGTTCAGTCGTCGTGGCCCACTACGCCGGTATCACCGTCGCGCAAATGAACGACCTTCGGTCGAAAATGCGCGCTGCCGGTGGCACCGTCAAAGTCGCGAAGAACCGTCTCGCCAAAATCGCTCTTCAGGGCACGGACTCCGCATCGATCATCGACCTGTTCAAGGGACAGACGCTGATCGCTTATTCGGAGGATCCGATTGCGGCGCCGAAGGTCGCGTCCGATTTCGCCAAGGGAAATGACAAGTTGGTCATTCTCGGCGGCGCAATGGGCACCACCTCGCTCAACGCCGACGGTGTGAAGGCACTCGCCACACTTCCGTCGCTCGATGAGCTGCGCGCCAGGCTGGTTGGCATGATCGCCACGCCGGCAACCCGGATCGCCCAGATCGTCAATGCGCCAGCGGCTTCGGTCGCGCGCGTCATCGGCGCTTACGCCCGGAAGGACGAGGCGGCATGAGGCCGTTCCTCGCTATCACAAACACACGTTCGAACCTGATGAAGGAATACAACAATGGCTGATCTGGCAAAGATCGTAGACGACCTTTCGAAGCTGACCGTCCTCGAGGCGGCCGAGCTGTCGAAGCTTCTGGAAGAAAAGTGGGGCGTTTCGGCTGCTGCTCCGGTGGCGGTTGCCGCTGCCGGCGGCGCTGCCGCTGCTGCTGCTCCGGCTGAGGAAAAGACGGAATTCGACGTCGTCCTCACCGAGGCAGGCGCTCAGAAGATCAACGTCATCAAGGAAGTCCGCGCCATCACCGGCCTGGGCCTCAAGGAAGCCAAGGATCTGGTCGAAGCAGCTCCGAAGCCGGTCAAGGAAGCCGTTTCCAAGGCTGACGCTGAGAAGTTCAAGGCCCAGCTGGAAGCAGCCGGCGCCAAGGTCGACCTGAAGTAAGCGTAAAAGCGGCGGGCGGCCTCGCGCCGCCCGCCACTCCCTTCATCAGAGGGGAGGATGCGTAGCGCGAGATGTACGAGAACCTCTTTCCTGAGGGCCGAAACCGGCCTTCAGGAAACGGGTTTTCTCCCGTTTTAGCCGTCGCCGCCAGGCGGCGGGAAACAGATCAGGGGCCGCCGCCGAGGTGGCCGCGCATGCAAGGTGAGCCGCGGCGAGGCTCGCCCCGAGTTTATAGCTAAGGAGCGACGATGGCCCAGACCCAGACTTTCAATGGCCGCAGACGCGTACGCAAGTTCTTCGGAAAGATTCCGGAAGTTGCGGAGATGCCGAACCTGATCGAGGTTCAAAAAGCATCCTATGACCAGTTCCTGATGGTGGCGGAGCCCAAGGGTGGGCGTCCGGACGAGGGACTGCAGGCCGTTTTCAAGTCGGTTTTCCCGATCTCCGATTTCTCCGGCTCCTCGATGCTGGAGTTCGTGAAGTACGAGTTCGAAGGACCGAAATTCGACGTTGACGAATGCCGTCAGCGCGACCTGACCTATGCCGCGCCACTCAAGGTGACGCTGCGCCTCATCGTGTTCGATATCGACGAGGATACCGGCGCAAAGTCGATCAAGGACATCAAGGAGCAGGACGTCTATATGGGCGACATGCCGCTCATGACGCTCAACGGCACCTTCATCGTCAATGGCACGGAGCGCGTCATCGTCTCGCAGATGCACCGTTCGCCGGGCGTCTTCTTCGACCATGACAAGGGCAAGTCGCACTCCTCGGGCAAGCTTTTGTTTGCGGCGCGCGTCATTCCCTATCGCGGTTCGTGGCTCGACATCGAGTTCGATTCCAAGGACGTCGTGCACGCCCGTATCGACCGCCGCCGCAAGATTCCGGTGACGTCGCTCTTGATGGCGCTCGGCATGGACGGCGAAGAGATCCTGTCGACCTTCTACAACAAGATCACCTACAAGCGCGCCGGCGACCACTGGCGCATCCCGTTCAACGTCGAGCGTTTCCGCGGCCTGAAGGCCGTTGGCGACCTCGTCGATGCCGACACCGGCGAAGTTGTCGTCGAGGCCGGCAAGAAGATCACCGCCCGCCAGGCAAGGGCGCTTGGCGAAAAGGGTCTGAAGGCGATCAAGGCGACCGACGAGGATCTGCTCGGCAACTACCTGGCCGAGGACATCGTCAACTACGGCACCGGCGAGATTTTCCTCGAAGCCGGCGACGAGATCGACGAAAAGACGCTGAAGGTGCTGCTCGGCACGGGCGAAAGCGAGATCAAGGTTCTCGACATCGACCACGTCAATGTCGGCGCCTACATCCGCAATACGCTCAACGTCGACAAGAACGAGAGCCGCCAGGACGCACTGTTCGACATCTACCGTGTCATGCGCCCGGGCGAGCCGCCGACGCTTGAAACCGCCGAAGCCATGTTCAACTCGCTGTTCTTCGACTCGGAGCGCTACGACCTGTCGGCCGTCGGCCGCGTCAAGATGAACATGCGCCTCGAGCTCAAGGCTGAGGATACCGTGCGTGTGCTGCGCAAGGACGACATCCTGGCCGTGGTCAAGACGCTGGTCGAGCTGCGCGACGGCAAGGGCGAGATCGACGACATCGACAATCTCGGCAACCGCCGCGTGCGTTCTGTCGGCGAGCTGATGGAGAACCAATACCGCGTCGGCCTGCTGCGCATGGAGCGCGCGATCAAGGAACGTATGTCCTCGATCGAGATCGATACGGTGATGCCGCAGGACCTGATCAACGCCAAGCCGGCGGCTGCCGCCGTGCGCGAGTTCTTCGGTTCCTCGCAGCTGTCGCAGTTCATGGATCAGACCAACCCGCTGTCGGAGATCACCCACAAGCGCCGCCTGTCGGCACTTGGCCCGGGCGGTCTGACCCGCGAGCGCGCCGGCTTCGAAGTGCGCGACGTGCACCCGACGCATTACGGCCGCATCTGCCCGATCGAGACGCCGGAAGGCCCGAACATCGGTCTGATCAACTCGCTGGCGACCTTCGCGCGCGTCAACAAGTACGGCTTCATCGAAAGCCCGTACCGCAAGATCGTCAACGGCAAGCTGACCAATGAGGTCGTCTATCTCTCCGCTATGGAAGAGTCCAAGCACCACGTCGCGCAGGCCAATGCCGAGCTCGACAAGAATGGTGGTTTCGTCGACGAATTCGTCATTTGCCGCAGCGCCGGCGAAGTGATGATGGCGCCGCGCGAAAACGTCGATCTGATGGACGTGTCGCCCAAGCAGATGGTGTCCGTGGCCGCGGCGCTGATCCCGTTCCTCGAGAACGACGACGCCAACCGCGCGCTGATGGGCTCCAACATGCAGCGTCAGGCCGTGCCGCTGGTGCGCGCCGA
The DNA here is from genome assembly GCF_030323245.1 of Mesorhizobium sp. C372A. Lineage (NCBI taxonomy): Bacteria > Pseudomonadati > Pseudomonadota > Alphaproteobacteria > Hyphomicrobiales > Phyllobacteriaceae > Mesorhizobium > Mesorhizobium sp. C372A. The sequence goes on from NZ_CP100475.1 coordinate 4,353,114, forward strand.
AGCGCCGTTCGTCGGCACCGGCATGGAGCCGATCGTTGCCCGTGACTCGGGCGCCGCCATCGGCGCCCGCCGCGGCGGCATCGTCGACCAGGTGGACGCGACGCGTATCGTCATCCGCGCCACGGAAGATCTCGATCCCGGCAAGTCGGGCGTCGACATCTACCGGCTGATGAAGTTCCAGCGTTCGAACCAGAACACCTGCATCAACCAGCGTCCGCTGGTGCGCATGGGCGACCGCGTCAACAAGGGCGACATCATCGCCGACGGTCCGTCGACCGAGCTCGGCGATCTGGCGCTCGGCCGCAACGTGCTGGTCGCGTTCATGCCGTGGAACGGCTACAACTACGAGGACTCGATCCTGCTCTCCGAGCGCATCGTGGCCGACGACGTCTTCACCTCGATCCACATCGAGGAATTCGAGGTCATGGCCCGCGACACCAAGCTTGGACCGGAGGAAATCACACGCGACATTCCGAACGTTTCGGAAGAAGCGCTGAAGAACCTCGACGAAGCCGGCATCGTCTATATCGGCGCGGAAGTGCAGCCGGGCGACATCCTGGTCGGCAAGATCACGCCGAAGGGCGAAAGCCCGATGACGCCGGAAGAAAAGCTCCTGCGCGCCATCTTCGGTGAAAAGGCGTCCGACGTTCGCGACACCTCGATGCGCATGCCTCCGGGCACCTTCGGCACCGTCGTCGAAGTGCGCGTCTTCAACCGCCACGGCGTCGAGAAGGACGAGCGCGCCATGGCGATCGAACGCGAGGAGATCGAACGCCTCGCCAAGGACCGCGACGACGAGCAGGCGATCCTCGACCGCAACGTCTATTCGCGCCTTTCCGACGTTCTCGTCGGCAAGGAAGCGATTGCCGGGCCGAAGGGCTTCAAGAAGGGCTCGAAACTGTCGAAGGACACGCTTGACGAGTATCCGCGTTCGCAGTGGTGGCAGTTTGCGGTGGAGAACGAAAAGCTCCAGAGCGAACTGGAAGCCCTGCGTGGCCAGTACGACGATTCCAAGAAGGCGCTCGAGCAGCGCTTCATGGACAAGGTCGAGAAGGTCCAGCGCGGCGACGAAATGCCTCCGGGCGTCATGAAGATGGTCAAGGTCTTCGTGGCCGTGAAGCGCAAGATGCAGCCGGGCGACAAGATGGCGGGACGTCACGGCAACAAGGGTGTCGTGTCGCGGATCGTTCCGGTCGAGGACATGCCTTTCCTCGAGGACGGCACGCATGCCGATATCGTGCTCAACCCGCTGGGTGTGCCGAGCCGCATGAATGTCGGCCAGATCCTGGAAACGCATCTGGGCTGGGCATGCGCGGGCATGGGCAAGAAGATCGGCGAGCTGATCGACGCGTACAAGACGGCTGGAGACATCAAGCCGTTGCGCAAGACGCTCGAGAGCTTCATCCCAGCCAACGACCGCAACGAGCCGGTCCGCGAATATGACGACGAGAGCATCGTTCGCCTCAGCGAGCAGATGCGCCGCGGCGTCTCTATCGCGACACCGGTGTTCGACGGCGCGCATGAAGTCGACATCAACATCATGCTGGAGCAGGCGGGCCTGCACACCAGCGGTCAGTCGCAGCTCTATGACGGACGCACCGGCGAGCCGTTCGATCGCAAGGTGACGATGGGCTATATCTATATGCTCAAGCTTCACCACCTGGTGGACGACAAGATCCACGCGCGTTCGATCGGTCCGTACTCGCTCGTTACCCAGCAGCCGCTGGGCGGCAAGGCGCAGTTCGGTGGCCAGCGCTTCGGCGAAATGGAGGTCTGGGCGCTGGAAGCCTATGGCGCCGCCTACACGCTGCAGGAAATGCTGACGGTGAAGTCGGACGATGTCGCCGGCCGCACCAAGGTCTACGAGGCGATCGTGCGCGGCGACGACACGTTCGAGGCCGGCATTCCCGAGAGCTTCAACGTGCTCGTCAAGGAAATGCGGTCTCTCGGCCTCAATGTCGAGCTGGAGAACACCAAGCTCGACGACAACCCTGTCCGGCTGCCAGATGCTGCCGAATAGGGGCGCGGCCGAGTAAGCAAGACATCCGGTCGCGGAACGCCGCGACCGGATGCGACAAATTCTACGGCCAGTGGGCCGACCACTCAGCGGGCATTTGGCCCGCGTTAGATGCAAGGGGTTTTCGAGGACCCCGAAAAGGAGAACGGCATGAACCAAGAGGTCATGAATCTCTTCAATCCGCAGGCGCCGGCGCAGGTGTTCGATTCCATCCGGATATCGCTCGCCAGCCCTGAGAAGATTCTGTCCTGGTCGTTCGGCGAGATCAAGAAGCCGGAGACCATCAACTACCGCACCTTCAAGCCGGAGCGTGACGGTCTGTTCTGCGCGCGCATTTTTGGCCCGATCAAGGACTATGAATGCCTATGCGGCAAGTACAAGCGCATGAAGTACAAGGGCGTCATCTGCGAAAAGTGCGGCGTCGAAGTCACGCTGTCGCGCGTTCGCCGCGAGCGCATGGGCCACATCGAGCTGGCGGCACCTGTCGCTCACATCTGGTTCCTGAAGTCGCTGCCGTCGCGCATCGGCACGCTGCTCGACATGACCCTGAAGGACATCGAGCGCGTCCTCTACTTCGAGAACTACATCGTCACCGAGCCTGGCCTCACCGCGCTGAAGGAGCACCAGCTGCTCAGCGAGGAAGAGTACATGATCGCCGTCGACGAGTATGGCGAGGATTCGTTCACCGCCATGATCGGCGCCGAGGCCATTCATGACCTTCTGGCCGGCATGGACCTGGAGAAGATCGCCGGCGACCTGCGTTCGGAACTGGCTTCGACCACGTCCGAGCTGAAGCAGAAGAAGTATCTGAAGCGGCTCAAGGTCGTCGAGAACTTCATGGAGTCCGGCAACCGTCCGGAATGGATGATCATGAAGGTGGTTCCGGTGATCCCGCCGGACCTGCGCCCGCTGGTTCCTCTGGATGGTGGACGTTTCGCGACGTCCGACCTGAACGATCTCTATCGCCGCGTCATCAACCGCAACAACCGTCTGAAGCGGCTGATCGAGCTGCGCGCCCCCGGCATCATCGTGCGCAATGAAAAGCGCATGCTGCAGGAAGCCGTCGATGCGCTGTTCGACAACGGCCGTCGCGGCCGCGTCATCACCGGCGCCAACAAGCGTCCGCTGAAGTCGCTGTCGGACATGTTGAAGGGCAAGCAGGGCCGGTTCCGCCAGAACCTGCTCGGCAAGCGCGTCGACTATTCGGGCCGTTCGGTCATCGTCACCGGTCCGGAGCTCAAGCTGCACCAGTGCGGCCTGCCGAAGAAGATGGCGCTCGAACTGTTCAAGCCGTTCATCTACGCCCGCCTCGACGCCAAGGGGTTCTCCTCGACCGTCAAGCAGGCCAAGAAGCTGGTCGAGAAGGAGCGTCCGGAAGTCTGGGATATCCTCGACGAGGTCATCCGCGAGCATCCGGTGCTCTTGAACCGTGCGCCGACGCTGCACCGCCTCGGCATCCAGGCGTTCGAGCCGATCCTGATCGAAGGCAAGGCGATCCAGCTGCATCCGCTGGTCTGCACGGCCTTCAACGCCGACTTCGACGGCGACCAGATGGCCGTTCACGTGCCGCTCTCGTTGGAAGCGCAGCTTGAAGCCCGCGTGCTGATGATGTCGACCAACAACATCCTGCACCCGGCTTCCGGCGCGCCGATCATCGTGCCTTCGCAGGACATGGTCCTGGGTCTCTACTATCTCTCGATCGTCAATCAGAACGAGCCGGGCGAAGGCATGGTGTTTGCCGACATGGGCGAACTCCAGCACGCGCTCGAGACCAAGGCGGTGACGCTGCACTCCAAGATCAAGGGTCGTTTCCGCACGGTCGACGCCGAAGGCAAGGTCGTGTCGAAAATCTACGACACCACGCCTGGCCGCATGATCATCGGCGAGCTGCTGCCGAAGAACGTCAATGTGCCTTACGAGACGGCCAACCAGGAGATGACCAAAAAGAACATCTCCAAGATGATCGACACCGTCTACCGCCACTGCGGTCAGAAGGAGACGGTCATTTTCTGCGACCGCATCATGGCCCTCGGCTTCAGCCACGCCTGCCGCGCCGGCATTTCGTTCGGCAAGGACGACATGCTGATCCCGGACGCCAAGATCAAGCTGGTTTCCGACACCGAAGCTTTGGCCAAGGAATACGAGCAGCAGTACAATGACGGCCTGATCACTCAGGGCGAGAAGTACAACAAGGTCGTCGACGCCTGGGCCAAGTGCTCGGAAAAGGTCGCCGACGAGATGATGGCCCGCATCAAGGCCGTCGAGTTCGAGGACAGTGGCCGTCAAAAGCCGATGAACTCGATCTACATGATGTCGCATTCGGGTGCGCGTGGTTCGCCCACCCAGATGCGTCAGCTCGCCGGCATGCGCGGCCTGATGGCAAAGCCCTCGGGTGAAATCATCGAGACGCCGATCATCTCGAACTTCAAGGAAGGCCTGACCGTGCTCGAGTACTTCAACTCGACCCACGGCGCCCGCAAGGGTCTGGCCGACACCGCCTTGAAGACGGCGAACTCGGGTTACCTCACCCGTCGTCTGGTCGACGTGGCGCAGGACTGCATCGTCAACTCCGTGGATTGCGGCACCGACAAGGGCCTCACCATGCAGCCGATCGTCGATGCCGGTCAGGTCGTCGCTTCGGTCGGCCAGCGCGTGCTGGGCCGCACCTCGCTCGACGACATCACGCATCCGGTTTCGGGCGAAGTTCTGGTCAAGGCCGGAACGCTGATGGACGAACGTGACGTGGAAAAGATCGAAAAGGCCGGCGTGCAGTCGGTCCGCATTCGCTCGGCACTGACCTGCGAGGTCAGGATCGGCGTGTGCGCGGTCTGCTACGGACGCGATCTTGCCCGCGGCACCCCGGTCAACCAGGGCGAAGCCGTCGGCGTCATCGCGGCGCAGTCGATCGGCGAGCCGGGCACCCAGCTCACCATGCGTACCTTCCACATGGGCGGTACGGCGCAGGTGGTGGACAGCTCGTTCCTTGAAGCCTCGTATGAGGGCAAGGTCGAGATCCGCAACCGCAACGTGGTGCGCAACTCGGACGGCCAGCAGATGGTCATGGGCCGCAACATGGCGGTGCTGATCCTCGACGAAGCCGGCAAGGAGCGTGCCTCGCATCGCCTTACCTATGGTTCGCGCATCTTCGTGGACGATGGCGACAAGGTGAAGCGGGGCCAGCGTATCGCCGAATGGGATCCCTATACCCGCCCTGTCCTTACCGAAATCGAGGGCAAGGTGTCGTACGAGGATCTGGTCGACGGCATTTCCGTTCAGGAAACGGCCGACGAATCGACCGGCATCACCAAGCGCGAGGTCATCGACTGGCGCTCGACGCCACGCGGCAACGACCTCAAGCCGGCGATCGCCATCCTTGACCCCAAGGGCAAGGTCGGCAAGCTGTCGAAGGGCGGCGACGCCCGCTTCCTGCTCTCGGTAGAGGCCATTCTTTCGGTCGAGCCGGGTTCGCAGGTTCGTCCCGGCGACGTTTTGGCGCGTATCCCAATGGAAAGCGCCAAGACCAAGGACATTACCGGCGGTCTGCCGCGTGTTGCCGAACTGTTCGAGGCACGTCGTCCGAAGGATCACGCCATCATCGCCGAGATCGATGGCACGATCCGCTTCGGCCGCGACTACAAGAACAAGCGCCGCATCATCATCGAGCCGCATGACTCGACGCTTGAGCCGGTCGAATACCTGATCCCGAAGGGCAAGCCGTTCCATCTCCAGGACGGCGACGTCATCGAGAAGGGCGACTACATCCTCGACGGCAATCCGGCGCCGCACGACATCCTGGCGATCAAGGGCGTGGAAGCACTTGCTTCCTACCTCGTGAACGAAATCCAGGAAGTCTACCGTCTGCAGGGCGTGTCGATCAACGACAAGCACATCGAGGTGATCGTTCGCCAGATGCTGCAGAAGGTCGAGATCACGGTACAGGGCGACTCGACCTACATTCCGGGCGACCACGTCGACGTGATCGAACTGGAAGAGGTCAACGAGCGCCTGGTCGAGGACGGCAAGAAGCCGGCCGAAGGCCAGCCGGTGCTGCTGGGCATAACCAAGGCCTCGCTGCAGACGCCTTCCTTCATCTCGGCCGCCTCCTTCCAGGAGACGACCAGGGTGCTGACCGAAGCTGCGGTTGCCGGCAAGACCGACATGCTGCAGGGCCTGAAGGAAAACGTCATCGTCGGCCGGCTGATCCCGGCCGGTACCGGCGGCACGATGAGCCAGATCCGGCGCATCGCCACCTCGCGCGACGAACTGATCATCGACGAACGCCGCAAGGCCTCCGGTGTCGAGGTCGCCGAGCCGATGCTGACCGACATGGTCAACGCCGCGCAGTAAGCGCGGTAGGACGAGAAGAAGGAAGGGGGCCTCAGTGGCCCCTTTTCGCGTTTTGACCCCCAATCGAATCGAGGAAAACATGAGCAAGAAGGTTTGGACTGACGTCGACGACTACATCGTTTCCTCTCTCTTCGAGGCAGATCCCATCCTCGAAGCGGTGCTTGCGGCCAACCGCGACCAGGGCCTGCCGGCCATCGACGTATCGCCGGCGCAGGGCAAGCTGCTGTCGCTGCTGGTCCGCATCAGCGGCGCCAGGAAGGTGCTGGAGATCGGCACGCTTGGCGGCTACTCGACGATCTGGATGGCAAGGGGATTGCCCGTCGGCGGCAAGATCGTGACGCTCGAACTCGAGCCGCATCATGCAAAAGTCGCGCACTCGAATCTCGAGCGGGCAGGGGTGCCGGACAAGGTCGAGCTCAGGATCGGCCCCGCGCTTCAGTCGCTTGAGACGCTGGCTGCCGAAAATGCCGGTCCGTTCGATCTGATCTTCATCGACGCGGACAAGCCGAACAACCCGAATTATCTGTCATGGGCCATGCGCCTGTCGCGGCCGGGGACGGTCATCATCTGCGACAACGTCATCCGCGACGGCACCGTGCTCAACGACGATGGCCGTGACGCGTATGTCGAAGGCGCACGCGGTGCGTTTTCCTTCATCGGCGGCGACAAGCGCCTGGACGGCACCGCCATCCAGACCGTCGGCGCCAAAGGCTATGACGGGTTTGCGATTGCGATCGTCGAGTAAGGCTGCATGATGAGTGTCCGGACTGCGGTCCGGCAGAACTCATCGCTCAATCGAAGAACGCTTCCACCACATTGCGCTTGCCGAGCATGAAGGCGTCGGCCACGTGCTGCAGGGGTGCCAAATCGACATCGGAGACGCCGGCGCGTACGATTTCAGCGAAGCGCCGGTAAAGCTGGGGATATTCGGCTTCCGGCTCGTCGTGAACCACCTTTCCGTCGATGACGAGCCTGGTGCCGCCGCCCGACAACACCATCTTGCCCTTGTCGGTGTCGGCCAGGATGTCCCAGCTCTGTGGTCCAGTCTGCAGCCAGTCGAGCTCCATGGTCACCGGCAATCCGTCGGAGGTGCGGAAGGTCACGTGGGCCGCCACCGGCGAGGCGCGGTTTTCCGGAAAGTCGAGGACGGCCGAGGTGATGAACATCGCCGGCAGGATGTGGGTTGCGATCGACAGTGCGTTGATGCCGGGATCGAAGACGCCGAAACCGCCGGCCGCCCAGATCCAGTCCTGGTTTGGGTGCCAGCGGCGGACGTCTTCCTTCCAGACGATAGCAGCCGAGTTGACCCTGGCCGACGCCAGGAAGGCGCGCGCGGCCTCCACTGCCGGCGCGTAGCGCGAATGCCAGCTGGCGAACAGTGAGACGCCGTTGGCTGCCGCCAGCCGCTTCAGGTCCTCGACCTCACTGACCGTGGCGCCCGGCGGCTTCTCCAGGAAAACATGCTTCTTCGCTATTAGCGCGGTGCGTGCCGCGTCGTAGCGGAACTGCGGCGGCATGCACAGCGACACGGCCTCGAGTTCCGGCACCGCGTCGAGCATCGCCTCGATGGTCGGAAAATTCGGGATGCCGTCCACCTTGCCGTGCCGGCTGGCGGCGGCGATGAGGCGGTAGTCCGCATCCTTGGCCACTGCCGGCAGATGCTGGTCGCGCACGATCTTGCCGACGCCGACGATGCCGAGCTTGATGGGACCATTGTTCGAGGGCATGGGAACTCCGCGGATTCGAATTTGGCTGGTTAAGTCGCCCGGTTCTTAGCAGAGAACCGGTGCCGGGCAAGCCGGCGCGGTGACAGGCGCAAGCAGCCGGCGACGCTCAGAGCGGAACCTCGAACGTAACGATCGACACTTCGCCTTCGAGCGCGCCCTGGAAGGCCGACAGATGCGGCTCCTCGTCGGGTACGCCCTCCATATCGCCGATCTGGTCGAGCTCAGCTTCGGCATAGCCTTCGGCGGCGAGCGATTCGAGCGCCCGGCGCACGGCCGAATCGTCGTCGGGCGCGACCAGCATCACATGCACGCCTTCCGGCTTGCCGCCCTTCTTTTTCCAGACCCGGCCGGTGATGATGGTGACCGGGCGCTCCTCATTGTCGTTCACGGGCTGATTCCTTTTGAGACGGGTGCGGGCGAGGGGATTTGCGCTGTCCATGGCGCCTTTTGCCATGAAGAACCCGCGCATGACAGCCAAAAGCCGGTCACTTTCTTGTCTGCGCGGGTCACTTTATTCCTCTGCCTTGCAAAATGAAGAAAGAAAATTACATGCGTCTTTCACATGGCTGCCAAGCCGTCGTCAGCGCGCAATATTTGGCGTGCCGGGGTTGACGGTTCACGGTCTTGCGAGTAGAAGCCGCCCAGTCAGAACCGATGTGAGGCTCTCCCTTCCGAAGCGACACGCTTTGGAGTTTGCCTCAAACAGGGTTCGTTTTACGAGCGAAAAGACATTTCCGGCGCGCATGAAGCGGTTCCCGCTTCCTCTGCATTTTGTTCGGGCAGGACCGCGAGGCGCGGTTTATGGCCCGAATTTGCGTATGGAATTGGCGCTTTGAGCGGCCCTGACCGGGCGAGACACGGAATTGAGAGACAAGAGGGTTTAATGCCTACCGTCAACCAGCTGATCCGCAAGCCGCGCATTGCGCCGGTGAAGCGCAACAAGGTCCCGGCCATGCAGCAGAACCCGCAGAAGCGGGGCGTCTGCACGCGCGTCTATACAACGACGCCGAAGAAGCCGAACTCGGCACTGCGCAAGGTGGCCAAGATCCGCCTGACCAACGGCTTTGAAGTGATCGGCTACATCCCCGGCGAAGGCCACAACCTTCAGGAACACTCCGTGGTCATGATCCGCGGCGGCCGCGTCAAGGATCTTCCGGGCGTGCGCTACCACATCATCCGCGGCGTGCTCGACACGCAGGGCGTGAAGAACCGCAAGCAGCGCCGTTCGAAGTACGGTGCCAAGCGTCCGAAGTAAGATTTTCCGGCCCTGGCGCTGCTTGAATGCGTCGGGCTACGAGATTGAGAGACAAAAGCCATGTCGCGTCGTCACAGTGCAGAAAAGCGTGAGATCAATCCGGACCCGAAGTTCGGCGATCTGATCGTTACCAAGTTCATGAACGCCGTCATGTATGACGGCAAGAAGTCGGTTGCCGAGACCATCGTCTACGGTGCGCTCGACCAGGTTCAGTCGAAGACCAAGCAGGAGCCGGTCACCGTCTTCCATCAGGCGCTCGACAATGTCGCGCCGCATGTGGAAGTCCGGTCGCGCCGCGTCGGCGGCGCTACCTACCAGGTTCCGGTCGATGTGCGCCCCGAGCGCCGTCAGGCCCTGGCGATCCGCTGGCTGATCGCCGCGGCCCGCAACCGCAACGAGACCACCATGGTCGACCGCCTCTCCGGCGAGCTGATGGACGCGGCCAACAACCGCGGCACCGCCGTGAAGAAGCGTGAAGACACCCACAAGATGGCAGAAGCCAACCGCGCTTTCGCACACTACCGCTGGTAAAGCGCGAACGAGACTGAGAAGGCATCCAAGATGGCCCGCGAATATAAAATCGAAGACTACCGCAATTTCGGTATCATGGCGCATATTGACGCCGGCAAGACGACGACCACCGAGCGCGTCCTCTATTACACGGGCAAGTCGCACAAGATCGGCGAAGTCCACGACGGCGCTGCCACCATGGATTGGATGGAGCAGGAGCAGGAACGCGGCATCACGATCACGTCCGCCGCCACCACGACCTTCTGGAAGGGTCGCAGCGGCAAGATGTACCGCTTCAACATCATCGACACTCCCGGACACGTCGACTTCACCATCGAAGTCGAGCGTTCGCTGCGCGTGCTCGACGGCGCCATTGCGCTGCTCGATGCCAATGCCGGTGTCGAGCCGCAGACCGAGACTGTCTGGCGCCAGGCCGACAAGTATAAAGTTCCGCGCATGATCTTCTGCAACAAGATGGACAAGATCGGCGCCGACTTCTACCGCTCGGTCGAGATGATCGGCTCGCGTCTTGGTGCGCATGCCGTCGTCATGCAGTTGCCGATCGGCGCCGAGACCGAGTTCAAGGGTGTCGTCGATCTCGTCGAGATGAACGCGCTGGTCTGGCGCGACGAGACGCTGGGCGCTGCCTGGGACGTCGTCGAGATCCCGGCCGACCTGCAGGCTCGCGCCGAAGAATACCGCGAGAAGATGATCGAAGCCGCTGTCGAAATGGACGAGACGGCACTCGAGAATTACCTCGAAGGCAAGATGCCGTCGAATGACGAGATCCGCGCGCTGATCCGCAAGGGCACCATCGCGGTCAAGTTCTACCCGATGTTCTGTGGCTCGGCCTTCAAGAACAAGGGCGTGCAGCCGCTGCTCGACGCCGTCGTCGAATACCTGCCGTCGCCGGCCGATGTTCCCGCCATCAAGGGCGTCGACGCCAAGACCGACGCCGAGATCGAGCGTCATGCCGACGACAACGAGCCGCTGTCGATGCTGGCCTTCAAGATCATGAACGACCCGTTCGTCGGCTCGCTGACCTTTGCCCGCATCTATTCGGGCAAGCTGACCAAGGGCATCTCGGTCGACAACACCGTCAAGGGCAAGAAAGAGCGCATCGGCCGCATGCTGCAGATGCATGCGAATTCGCGCGCCGACGTCGAAGAAGCCTTTGCCGGCGACATCGTCGCTCTGGCTGGCCTCAAGGACACGACCACCGGCGACACGCTCAGCGATCCGCTGCACCCGGTCATCCTCGAGCGCATGGAATTCCCCGATCCGGTCATCCAGATCGCCATCGAGCCGAAGACCAAGAACGACCAGGAAAAGATGGGCCTCGCCCTTCACCGCCTGGCCGCCGAGGATCCGTCCTTCCGCGTCAAGACCGACGAGGAAAGCGGCCAGACCATCATTTCGGGCATGGGCGAGCTTCACCTCGACATCATCGTCGACCGCATGCGCCGCGAGTTCAAGGTCGAGGCCAATGTCGGCGCGCCGCAGGTGGCTTACCGCGAGACGATCACCCGCAGGCACGAGCAGGACTACACCCACAAGAAGCAGACCGGCGGTACCGGTCAGTTCGCCCGCGTCAAGATCGTGTTCGAACCGAACCCGGAAAGCTCGGAGTTCGAGTTCGAGACCAAGATCGTCGGCGGCGCGGTTCCCAAGGAATACATCCCGGGTGTCGAAAAGGGCATCAACAGCGTCATGTCGTCGGGTCCGTTCGCGGGCTTCCCGATGATCGGCGTCAAGGCGACGCTTATCGACGGCGCTTACCACGATGTGGACTCCAGCGTTCTGGCATTCGAAATCGCCGGCCGCGCCTGCTTCCGTGAAGCCGCACCCAAGCTTGGCGTGCAGCTGCTCGAGCCGATCATGAAGGTCGAAGTCGTGACGCCGGAAGACTATGTCGGCAGCGTCATCGGCGACCTGAACGGCCGTCGCGGCCAGATCCAGGGCCAGGAAGCGCGTGGCGTGGCTGTCGTCATCAACGCGATGGTGCCGCTGGCCAACATGTTCAAGTACGTCGACAACCTGCGCTCGATGAGCCAGGGCCGCGCGGCCTACACGATGCAGTTCGATCACTATGAGCCTGTGCCGACCGCGGTCGCCCAGGAAGTCCAGAAGAAATACGCGTAACCTGAACGGGTTGCATCGGTAACTTAATTCAAGGCCCGTACGGGCGAGCAGATTGGAGACATCACATGGCAAAAGGTAAATTCGAGCGTAACAAGCCTCATGTGAACATTGGCACGATTGGCCACGTCGATCATGGCAAGACGTCGCTGACGGCGGCGATCACGAAGTATTTTGGCGAGTACAAGCGCTACGACCAGATCGATGCGGCGCCCGAAGAGAAGGCCCGCGGCATCACCATTTCGACGGCGCACGTCGAATACGAGACGGCAGCGCGCCACTACGCCCATGTCGACTGCCCCGGCCACGCCGACTATGTGAAGAACATGATCACGGGTGCTGCGCAGATGGACGGCGCGATCCTGGTGGTGTCGGCCGCCGACGGCCCGATGCCGCAGACCCGCGAGCACATCCTGCTTGCCCGTCAGGTCGGCGTGCCGTCGATCGTGGTGTTCCTGAACAAGGTCGACCAGGTCGACGATGCCGAGCTGCTCGAACTGGTCGAGCTCGAGGTTCGCGAGCTTCTGTCGAAGAACGAGTTCCCCGGCGACGACATTCCGATCGTCAAGGGTTCGGCGCTGGCTGCTCTGGAAGATTCCAACAAGACCATCGGCGAAGACGCGATCCGCGAGCTGATGGCTGCGGTCGATGCTTACATCCCGACGCCTGTTCGTCCGCTGGACAAGCCGTTCCTGATGCCGATCGAAGACGTGTTCTCGATCTCGGGCCGTGGCACGGTCGTCACCGGCCGCGTCGAGCGCGGCATCGTCAAGGTCGGCGAGGAACTGGAAATCATCGGCATCCGTCCGACGACCAAGACGACCTGCACGGGCGTCGAGATGTTCCGCAAGCTGCTCGATCAGGGCCAGGCCGGCGACAACATCGGCGCGCTGCTGCGCGGCGTTGATCGTGAAGGCGTCGAGCGCGGCCAGGTTCTGGCCAAGCCCGGTACGGTGAAGCCGCACAAGAAGTTCGTGGCCGAAGCCTACATCCTGACCAAGGACGAAGGTGGCCGTCACACGCCGTTCTTCACCAACTACCGTCCGCAGTTCTACTTCCGCACGACCGACGTGACCGGCATCGTGTCGCTGCCGGAAGGCACGGAAATGGTTATGCCCGGCGACAACATCACGGTCGATGTCGAGCTGATCGTGCCGATCGCCATGGAAGAGAAGCTGCGCTTCGCCATCCGTGAAGGCGGCCGCACCGTCGGTGCCGGCATCGTCGTCACCATCAAAGAGTAATTTAGACTTAAACCGATCTGTCGCGGGCGCAGGATTTGCCCGCGCCGCGCCAGAACAAGGAAGTGACGCATGAACGGACAGAATATCCGCATCCGCCTGAAGGCGTTTGATCACCGCGTGCTTGACGCCTCGACGAAAGAAATCGTGTCGACGGCCAAGCGCACCGGAGCAAACGTCCGCGGCCCCATTCCGCTGCCGACGCGGATCGAAAAGTTCACGGTCAACCGGTCGCCTCACGTCGACAAGAAGAGCCGCGAGCAGTTCGAGATGCGCACGCACAAGCGTCTGCTCGACATCGTCGATCCGACCCCGCAGACGGTCGATGCTTTGATGAAGCTCGATCTGGCCGCCGGTGTCGACGTCGAGATCAAGCTCTAAGGGAATGAGAGCGCGGTAAGGGGCGGTGCCCCTGGCCCGGAACTCTAAAGGAATTGAACCGATGCGTTCAGGTGTGATTGCAAAGAAGGTGGGAATGACCCGCATCTATAATGATGCCGGGGAACATGTTCCCGTCACCGTTCTCCAGATGGAGAACTGCCAGGTCGTGGCTCAGCGCACGCAGGAGAAGAACGGCTATACGGCCGTCCAGCTCGGCGTTGGCCTTGCCAAGGTGAAGAACACGTCGAAGGCGATGCGCGGCCATTTCGCGACCGCTTCCGTCGAGCCGAAGGCGAAGGTCGCCGAGTTCCGCGTCTCCGCCGACAACATGATCGATGTCGGCGCCGAGATCACCGTCGAGCACTTCGTCGCCGGCCAGAAGGTCGATGTGACGGGCACGACGATCGGCAAGGGTTTCCAGGGCGTCATCAAGCGCCATCACATGGGTGGTGGCCGCGCGACGCACGGTAACTCGGTTTCGCACCGTACGCACGGTTCGACCGGCCAGCGTCAGGACCCGGGCAAAGTGTTCAAGGGCAAGCATATGGCTGGCCACATGGGCGACACCCGCGTCACCACACAGAATGTCGAGATCGTTTCGACCGACGCCGATCGCGGCCTGATCCTGATCCGCGGTGCGGTTCCCGGATCGAAGGGCGCCTGGATCCTGGTCCGCGATGCGGCCAAGGTGGCACTGCCGGCCAATGCGCCGAAGCCTGCCGCGATCCGCGCCGTTGCTGCCGAGAGTGGCGCCAAGAACGAGGCTCCGGCCGCAGAGGGAGCAGAATAATGGATCTCAAGATCACAACGCTTGGCGGCAAGGACGCCGGCAAGGTGAAACTCTCCGAGGAGATTTTCGGCCTTGATCCGCGCGAGGACATCCTGCAGCGCGTCGTGCGCTGGCAGCTGGCCAAGCGCCAGCAGGGCACGCACAAGGCCAAGGGCCGCGCCGAAATCGCGCGCACCGGCGCTAAGATGTACAAGCAGAAGGGTACGGGCCGCGCCCGTCACCATTCGGCACGCGCTCCGCAGTTCCGCGGCGGCGGCAAGGCCCACGGCCCGGTCGTTCGCAGCCACGAGCACGATCTGCCGAAGAAGGTGCGCGCTCTGGGCTTGCGGCATGCTCTCTCGGCCAAGGCCAAGAGCGCGTCGATCATCATCATCGACGAGCTGAAGCTGACCGAGGCCAAGACGAAGGCGCTGATCGCGAATTTCGCGACACTGGGCCTGACCAACGCCTTGGTGATCGGCGGTGCCGAGCTTGACCAGAACTTCAAGCTGGCGGCGACCAACATCCCGAACATCGACGTGCTGCCCATCCAGGGCATCAACGTCTACGACATTCTGCGCCGCGGCACGCTGGTCCTTTCGAAGGCCGCCGTCGAGGCTCTCGAGGAGCGCTTTAAATGACCGACCTCCGTCATTACGACGTGATCGTCTCGCCGGCGATCACGGAAAAGTCGACCATGGCTTCCGAGAACAACCAGGTTGTTTTCAACGTCGCCAAGAAGGCGTCGAAGCCGGAAATCAAGGCCGCTGTCGAAGCGCTGTTTGGCGTCAAGGTTACGGCCGTGAACACGCTTGTCCGCAAGGGCAAGATCAAGCGCTTCCGCGGCACGATCGGCCGCCAGAGCGACGTCAAGAAGGCGATTGTGACGCTGGCCGACGGCCAGTCGATCGACGTCGCGACGGGTCTCTGAGCTAGGCCGCGAGGACAACAAACATGGCACTTAAAAAATTCAACCCGGTAACGCCGAGCACCCGCCAGTTGGTCATCGTCGACCGCTCGGGCCTCTACAAGGGCAAGCCCGTCAAGGGCCTGACCGAAGGCCTGACGAAGTCGGGCGGCCGCAACAATCACGGCCGCATCACGGCCCGCTTCATCGGCGGCGGTCACAAGCGTTCGTACCGCATCATCGACTTCAAGCGCCGCAAGTTCGACGTCGTCGGCACGGTCGAGCGCATTGAATACGATCCGAACCGCACCGCCTTCATCGCGCTGATCAAGTATGACGATGGCGAGCTGTCCTACATCATCGCTCCGCAGCGCCTTGCCGCCGGCGACAAGATCGTGGCCGGTGAATCGGTCGACGTGAAGCCGGGCAATGCGATGCCGCTGGCCTCGATGCCGGTCGGCACGATCGTCCATAACATCGAGCTGAAGCCGGGCAAGGGCGCCCAGGTTGCCCGCTCGGCAGGTGGCTACGGCCAGCTGGTCGGTCGCGATCAGGGCATGGCGATCCTGCGCCTCAACTCGGGCGAGCAGCGGGTCGTTCACGGCTCCTGCATGGCCACCGTCGGCGCCGTGTCGAACCCCGACCACGGCAACATCAACGACGGCAAGGCCGGCCGCACGGTCTGGCGCGGCAAGCGCCCGCACAATCGCGGCGTGACCATGAACCCGGTCGACCATCCGCATGGCGGTGGTGAAGGCCGCACCTCCGGTGGCCGTCATCCGGTCAGCCCGTGGGGCAAGCCGACCAAGGGCAAGAAGACGCGGTCCAACAAGGCGACCGACAAGTTCATCCTGCGCTCGCGCCATCAGCGCAAGAGCTAAGAAGAGGTAACGCCAAGTGACTCGTTCTATTTGGAAAGGCCCCTTCATCGACGGCTACCTTCTCAAGAAGGTGGACAAGGTTCGTGAAGGTGGTCGCAATGAGGTGATCAAGATGTGGAGCCGTCGCTCCACCATCCTGCCGCAGTTCGTCGGCTTCACCTTCGGTGTCTACAACGGCCAGAAGCATGTTCCCGTCTCGGTGAACGAGGACATGGTCGGTCACAAGTTCGGTGAATTCGCTCCGACCCGGACCTATTACGGTCACGGCGCGGATAAGAAGGCGAAGAGGAAATAATCATGGGCAAGGCCAAAGCTCCGCGCAGGCTTGCTGACAACGAAGCGCGCGCCGTTCTGCGCACGATCCGTATCAGCCCGCAGAAGCTGAACCTGGTTGCCGCGCTGATCCGCGGCAAGAAGGTCGCGACAGCGCTTTCCGATCTCGAATTCTCGGCCAAGCGGATTTCCGGCACGGTCAAGAAGACGCTGGAATCGGCGATCGCCAACGCGGAAAACAACCACGACCTCGACGTCGATGCGCTGATCGTGGCGGAAGCCTATGTCGGCAAGTCGATCGTCATGAAGCGGTTCCATGCTCGTGGCCGCGGTCGCGCCAGCCGTATAGAAAAGCCGTTCTCGCACCTCACGATCGTCGTTCGTGAAGTCGAAGAAAAAGGGGAGGCCGCATAATGGGTCAGAAAGTCAATCCGATCGGTCTGCGCCTCGGCATCAACCGTACCTGGGATTCGCGCTGGTTCGCGAACACCGGCGAGTACGGCAAACTGCTGCATGAGGACATCAAGATCCGCAAATATCTTGAAAAGGAACTCAAGCAGGCTGCGATTTCGAAGGTCGTGATCGAGCGCCCGCACAAGAAGTGCCGCGTCACCATCCATGCGGCGCGCCCGGGCCTGATCATCGGCAAGAAGGGCGCCGACATCGAAAAGCTTCGCAAGAAGCTGATGGAGATGACGAAGTCCGAGACGCACTTGAACATCGTTGAAGTGCGCAAGCCGGAAATCGACGCGACCCTGGTCGCCCAGTCGATCGCCCAGCAGCTCGAGCGTCGTATCGCGTTCCGCCGCGCCATGAAGCGCGCCGTTCAGTCGGCGATGCGCCTGGGCGCCGAAGGCATCCGCATCAACTGTGCCGGCCGTCTCGGCGGCGCCGAGATTGCGCGCATGGAATGGTACCGCGAGGGCCGCGTGCCGCTGCATACGCTGCGCGCCGATGTCGACTATGGCACGGCCGAAGCGCACACGGCTTACGGCATCTGCGGCGTCAAGGTCTGGGTGTTCAAGGGCGAAATCCTCGAGCACGATCCGATGGCTTCGGAGCGTCGCGCGACCGAGGGTGATGCTGCGCATGGCGGTGGTGGTGATCGCGAACGCGGTCGTCGTCGCGAAAACGCCTGATTATTTAGGAATTTGGAGTTAGAACGATGCTGCAGCCAAAGCGCACAAAGTTCCGCAAGCAGTTCAAGGGCCGTATCCATGGCACCGCAAAGGGCGGCACCAACCTGGATTTCGGTGGTTTCGGGCTGAAGGCGCTTGAGCCGAACCGCGTCACCGCGCGTGAGATCGAGGCGGCCCGCCGCGCGATCACTCGTGAGATGAAGCGTGCCGGCCGCGTGTGGATCCGTATTTTCCCTGATGTGCCGGTGACGTCGAAGCCGACCGAAGTGCGCATGGGCAAGGGCAAGGGCGCTGTCGACTACTGGGCGGCGCGCGTCAAGCCGGGCCGCATCATGTTCGAGATCGACGGCGTCAACGAAGAAACCGCCCGTGAGGCGCTGCGTCTCGGCGCGGCCAAGCTCTCGGTCAGGACGCGCTTCGTACAGCGCATCGCAGAATAAGGACGGGCTGATCATGAAAGCCGAAGACATCCGGACCAAGACCCAGGACCAGCTGACCGACGATCTGGCCAGCCTGAAGAAGGAGCAGTTCAACCTGCGCTTCCAGAAGGCCACCGGCCAGCTCGAGAAGACCGCGCGCGTGCGGCAGGTTCGCAAGGACATTGCGCGTATCAAGACCATCGCTGCGGAAAAGTCCGCGGCCAAGAAGGCTTAAGGACGAAAATCATGCCAAAGCGCATTCTGCAGGGCACTGTCGTCAGCGACAAGAACGAGAAGACGGTAGTCGTCAAGGTCGAACGGCGCTTCACGCATCCCGTGATGAAGAAGACCGTGCGCATGACCAAGAAGTACAAGGCGCACGACGAGAACAACGCCCACAAGGTCGGCGATCAGGTGTTCATCCAGGAATCGAAGCCGATTTCCAAGGACAAGCGCTGGATCGTCGTGTCTTCGGACCAGGCGTAACAAACCGAATTTTGGACAGACCGGGGAGGGGCTTTGAGCCCGTCCCGTTAGAAGAGAAGAAGGCGGCCAGTCATGATTCAGATGCAAACAAACCTCGACGTCGCGGATAATTCCGGCGCCCGTCGTGTCATGTGCATCAAGGTGCTGGGCGGCTCGAAGCGGAAATACGCTTCCGTAGGCGACATCATCGTGGTGTCGATCAAGGAAGCCATTCCGCGCGGCCGCGTTAAGAAGGGCGATGTGATGAAGGCGGTCGTGGTTCGCACGGCCAAGGACATCCGCCGCCCGGACGGCAGCGTGATCCGTTTCGACAAGAACGCGGCCGTTCTCGTCGACAACAAGAAAGAGCCGATCGGCACGCGTATCTTCGGACCGGTTCCGCGCGAACTCCGCGCCAAGAACCACATGAAGATCATCTCGCTCGCGCCTGAAGTGCTGTAAGGAGCCGGACCAATGCAAAAGATTAGAAAAGGCGACAAGGTCGTCGTGCTGGCCGGCAAGGACAAGGGCCGTTCGGGCGAAGTCCTCTCGGTTCAGCCGAAGGAAGACACCGCGCTGGTGCGCGGCGTCAACATGATCCGTCGTCACCAGAAGCAGTCCCAGTCCCAAGAGGGCGGGATCATCACCAAGGAAGCGCCGATCCAGCTGTCGAACATCGCGCTCGCCGACCCCAAGGATGGCAAGCCGACCCGCGTCGGCTTCATCTTCCAGAAGGACGGCAAGAAGGTGCGCGTCGCCAAGCGCTCGGGAGAAGTCATCAATGGCTAAGGCTCAAACCACGAAGCCCAAGGCTGAAAGCAAACAGTCCAAGGCCCAGAACACGCCGCGCCTCAAGCAGGTCTACAACGAGACCATCCGCAAGGCGCTGCAGGAGCAGTTCGGCTACGAGAACGAGATGCAGGTTCCGCGCATCGACAAGATCGTGCTGAACATGGGCGTCGGCGAAGCGACCGCGGATTCGAAGAAGCCTTCGATCGCGGCCGAAGACCTGGCGATGATCGCCGGCCAGAAGGCCGTCGTCACCCGCGCCCGTAATTCGATCGCCGGCTTCAAGGTCCGCGAGAAGATGCCGATCGGCGCCAAGGTCACGCTGCGCAAGGAACGCATGTACGAGTTCCTCGACCGTCTCGTGAACATCGCACTGCCGCGCGTCCGCGACTTTCGCGGACTGAATCCGAAGAGCTTCGATGGCCGTGGCAACTACGCCATGGGCATCAAGGAACACATCGTGTTCCCGGAGATCAACTACGACAAGGTTGATCAGATCTGGGGCATGGACGTCATCGTTTGTACGACTGCGAAGACGGACGACGAAGCCAGGGCATTGCTCAAGGCCTTCAACTTCCCCTTCCGCCAGTAACGGCAGCGAGAAAAGGAAAAATCTGAAATGGCAAAGACCAGCTCAGTCGAGAAGAACAACAGGCGCCGCAAGCTTGCCGACCAGTACGGTCCCAAGCGCGCAGCGCTCAAGGCGATCATCATGGACCAGTCCAAGCCGATGGAAGAGCGTTTCCGCGCTCAGCTGAAGCTTGCTGCCCTGCCGCGCAACTCGGCCAAGATCCGCATCCGCAACCGCTGCGAAGTTACCGGCCGTCCGCGCGCCTATTATCGCAAGCTCAAAGTATCGCGCATCGCGCTTCGTGATCTCGGCAATAACGGCCAGATCCCGGGCCTGGTCAAGTCGAGCTGGTAAGGAGGACATAACATGTCATTGAGCGATCCTCTCGGCGATATGCTGACCCGCATCCGCAACGCGTATGGCCGTAAGAAGTCGAGCGTTTCGACGCCGGCGTCGCGCCTGCGTACCCGCGTCCTCGACGTGCTGAAGGCTGAAGGCTATATCCGCGACTACAGCCAGACCGACTTCGACAACGGCAAGTCCGAAATCGAAATCGAGCTGAAGTATTTCGACGGTGCTCCGGTCGTGCGCGAAATCGCCCGCGTCTCGAAGCCTGGCCGCCGCGTTTACGTTTCGGCCAAGTCGATCCCGCACGTCGCCAACGGCCTCGGCATCGCCATCCTTTCGACGCCGAAGGGCGTGATGGCCGATCACGAAGCACGCGAACAGAATGTCGGCGGCGAAATCCTCTGCCAGATTTTCTAATTCGGCAGACCTGAAACAAGAGAAGTGACGAGGACAACCAAATGTCTCGTATTGGAAAGAAACCCGTTTCGCTGCCGCAGGGCGTGACCGCGACCGTCAACGGCCAGACCGTGACGGCGAAGGGCCCCAAGGGCGAACTGAAGTTCGTGGTGAACGATGAAGTGCTGGTCAAGATGGAAGGCAGCGAAATCGCTGTCCAGCCGCGCGACCAGACCAAGGCCGCCCGCTCCAAGTGGGGCATGTCGCGCACGCAGATCGTCAACATCCTGCAGGGCGTCAAGGACGGTTTCGAGAAGAAGCTCGAGATCACCGGCGTCGGCTATCGCGCGGCACTTCAGGGCAAGAACCTGCAGCTGGCACTTGGCTTCAGCCATGATGTCGTCTACCAGACGCCGGCTGGCATCACGATCACTGTGCCGAAGCCGACGGAAATCACCGTGACCGGCATCGACAAGCAGCAGGTCGGCCAGGTTGCCGCCGAGATTCGCGAGTATCGCGGTCCCGAGCCCTACAAGGGCAAGGGTGTCCGCTATGCCGGCGAGAAGATCGTCCGCAAGGAAGGCAAGAAGAAGTAGTAGGCCTGGCCCCGAAAAGTTGCAGACTTTTCGGAAAAGGCCAAGCCAAAGAAGTGCAACGCCGCGGGGAGCGGTCGCGGGAGGCGCTTTCGCCTACCGCACATGGCGGCCCCCGTTTTTTGAAGGCAAGGAAGACTATCATGGCTACCAAGGAATCCATCCAGCGCCGCGCGCAGCGCGTCCGCCGCCAGATCAAGAAGGTCGCCGGCGAACGTCCGCGTCTCTCGGTTCACCGCACGTCGAAGAACATTTACGTGCAGGTCATCGACGATGCCAAGGGCCATACCATCGCGGCTGCATCGACACTCGAGAAGGACCTCAAGGGTTCGCTCAAGACCGGCGCCGACACCGAGGCAGCAGCCGCTGTTGGCAAGCTGATCGCCGAGCGTGCTTCGAAGGCCGGCGTCAAGGAAGTCGTCTTTGACCGCGGCGCCTATATCTATCACGGCCGCGTCAAGGCGCTGGCCGAGGCTGCCCGTGAAGGCGGTCTGAGCTTCTAATTGCCTGATCCCGAACCGAAGGTCAGCGCAGCAAAAAGTTGCAGACTTTTCGGACAAGATCATGCAAGGAAAAATAATTCGCCCCCGGTGACCCAAAGAGGCGCACCGGATCTTATCAGCAACCGTGCTTCCGGAAAAAAACAAGGAACAGGATATGGCACAGGAACGTAGGGATGGCGGCCGCGGCCGCGATCGTGAAGAACGCGATGACGGCATGGTGGACAAGCTCGTCCACATCAACCGTGTCGCCAAGGTCGTCAAGGGCGGCCGTCGCTTCGGTTTTGCAGCACTCGTCGTCGTCGGCGACCAGAAGGGCCGCGTCGGCTTCGGTCACGGCAAGGCGCGCGAAGTGCCGGAAGCGATCCGCAAGGCAACTGAGTCGGCCAAGCGCGACATGATTTTCGTGCCGCTGCGCTCGGGCCGCACGCTGCACCACGACGTCGAAGGACGCTGGGGCGCCGGACGCGTGCTGCTGCGCGCTGCCAAGCAGGGTACCGGCATCATCGCCGGCGGCCCGATGCGCGCTGTCTTCGAGACGCTCGGCATGCATGACGTGGTCGCCAAGTCGATGGGTTCGTCGAACCCCTACAACATGGTTCGTGCCACATTCGACGCGCTGAAGAGCCAGATGCATCCCAAGGATGTGGCTGCTGCACGCGGCATCAAGTATTCGACCCTTCAGGCCCGCCGCGGCACCGCCGTTGCGGCTGAAGAATAGTCGATCTGACCAGGGATTTTGACCATGGCCAAGAAAGCAACCAAGACCATCACCGTTGAGCAGATCGGTTCGCCGATCCGCCGCCCGAAGGAACAGCGCGCGACGCTGGTCGGCCTCGGCCTCAACAAGATGCACAAGCAGCGCACTCTGGAGGACACTCCCTCGGTGCGCGGCATGATCGCTGCCGTCCAGCATCTCGTCCGCGTCGTGGACGAGGGCTGAGCAAAAGCGCAGGAGAACCCAGATGAAACTCAACGATCTGCGTGACAAGGACGGCGCGACGCACTCCAAGAAGCGTCTCGGCCGTGGCATCGGCTCCGGCTCGGGCAAGACCGGCGGTCGCGGCGTCAAGGGCCAGAAGGCGCGCTCCGGCGTTGCCATCAACGGCTTCGAGGGCGGCCAGATGCCGCTCTATCGGCGCCTGCCGAAGCGTGGCTTCAATAACATCTTCGCCAAGAGCTTTGTCGTCGTGTCGCTGGCTCGTATCCAGACGGCGCTCGATGCCAAGAAGCTTGACGCCAAGGCGACCGTGACGGCCGAGGCGCTCGTTGCCGCCGGCGTCATCCGCCGCGTCAAGGACGGCGTGCGCATCCTCTCGGACGGCGAGCTCAAGGCAAAGCTTGCCTTCGACGTCGCGGGCGCCTCCAAGGCCGCGATCGAGAAGATCGAAAAGGCCGGCGGTTCGGTCAAGCTGCCGGAAGCGGCAGCGGAGTAACGGCAATTTGAAGCGCGGTCGGCAGGAACGGTATCCGTTTTTGTTCACGATTGCGCTTTGATCCAATCAATTAGGCGGCCGCGTCAACGCGGCCGCTTGCATGTTTAGAGCCCGGAGCTTATCTCGTGAGCTTCGGTGCCACGCGCCGCCTGAGCTGCGGGCATCGAGCGTGACATACAAATCAAAGAAGTAGCGCATGACGTTGTCCGAAAACCGCTTCACACTTTTCGGCATCATGCTCTAGCGGAGAATCAGGCATGGCTTCGGCTGCTGAACAACTAGCCTCGAATCTGAATTTTGCGGCTTTCGCCAAGGCGGAGGACCTGAAGAAGCGAATCTGGTTCACCGTCGGCGCGCTGCTCGTCTATCGCCTCGGCACCTATATCCCGCTGCCCGGCATCAATCCGGATGCATTCGCGCAGGCCTTCTCTTCGCAGGCCAAGGGCGTGCTCGGCATGTTCAACATGTTCGCCGGCGGCGCCGTGCAGCGCATGGCGATCTTCGCGCTCGGCATCATGCCTTACATCTCAGCCTCCATCATCATGCAGCTGATGACCTCGGTCATTCCGTCGCTGGAGGCGCTGAAAAAGGAAGGCGAGCAGGGCCGCAAGGTCATCAACCAGTACACGCGCTACGGCACGGTACTCCTGGCGCTGGTGCAGGCCTACGGCATTTCGGTGGGCCTGGAAGGCGGCAACGGCATCGTCAATGATCCCGGCATGTTCTTCCGCATCTCGACCGTCGTCACGCTGGTTGGCGGAACCATGTTCCTGATGTGGCTGGGCGAGCAGATCACCGCCCGCGGCATCGGCAACGGCATTTCGCTGATCATCTTTTCCGGCATCGTCGCCGGCCTGCCGCGCGCCATCTCCGGCACGCTGGAGCTCGGCCGCACCGGCGCCCTATCGACCGGGCTGATACTCGCGATCATCGTGCTGGCTATCATCGTCATCGCGCTGATCGTGTTCTTCGAGCGCGCGCAGCGCCGCCTGCTGATCCAGTATCCGAAGCGCCAGGTCGGCAACCGCATGTTCCAGGGCGATACCTCGCATCTGCCGCTGAAGCTCAACACGTCGGGCGTCATTCCGCCGATCTTCGCGTCGTCGCTGCTTTTGCTGCCGGCAACGGTCGCCGGCTTCTCGCAGACGACAAACCTGCCGGCCTGGGCAAGCACCGTGCTCGCCTCGCTCGGCCACGGCCAGCCGCTCTACATGCTGTTCTATGCGGCAATGATCGTGTTCTTCGCCTTCTTCTACACGGCCATCGTGTTCAATCCGAAGGACACCGCCGACCAGCTCAAGAAGCATTCCGGCTTCATTCCGGGCTACCGTCCGGGTGAGCGCACCGCCGATTACATCGACTATGTCCTGACGCGCATCACCGTCGTCGGCGCCATCTATCTGGTGCTGGTGTGCCTGCTGCCCGAGTTCCTGATTTCGGCGACTGGCGTACCATTCTACCTCGGTGGCACATCGCTTCTGATCGTGGTCAGTGTAACCCTCGATACGGTGGCGCAGATCCAGGGTCACCTGATCGCGCACCAGTATGAGGGCCTGATCAAGAAGTCGAAGCTGCGCGGGGGGAAGAAGGCCAGATGAGATTGATATTGCTTGGGCCGCCAGGAGCGGGCAAGGGGACGCAAGCACAAAGACTGGTAGAAAAATACGGCATACCGCAGCTGTCGACGGGTGACATGCTGCGGGCGGCCGTGCAGGCCGGCACCGAAGTCGGCAAGCGCGCCAAGGCGGTGATGGATGCCGGCGAGCTGGTTTCCGACGCCATCGTCAACGCCATCGTGGCCGAGCGCATCGATCAGCCCGATTGCATCAACGGTTTCATTCTCGACGGCTATCCGCGCACGCTGGTGCAGGCTGATGCGGTTGAATCGATGCTCGCCGAGCGCGGCATTGGCCTCGATGCCGTGATCGAGTTCGTCGTCGACGACAAAGCGCTGGTCGGCCGCATCGTCAAGCGCGCCGACGACGCCAAGGCCGCCGGACAGCCGGTGCGCAAGGACGACAATCCGGTGGTGTTCGAAGAGCGCCTGCGGGAATATTACAAGAAGACCGCGCCGCTGATCGGCTATTATTATGCCAAACGCTCGCTTAGGAGTGTCGACGGCATGGCCCCTGTCGAGACCGTGACGGCGGAGATTGAAGCGCTGCTCGCGGCGGTGACGCGGGAGACCGTTACGGTAAAGTAAAGATTGCGCTTGACCGGAACGGTTCGCTGGGTTATGGCGGCCCGTCTTCCTATCAGGCATGAGGCTTGCTTGTCCGCAAGGGCAAGGCAGCCGCATTGAAACTAGGGAACTCCCGCAAGGGCCGGCCTCCACCGGACGCGGGGTAATTTGAACAGCGCCGCGCATGCCTTTTTTTGAAGGCCGGCCGGTCCCACATGGAGAAGAGAAGAATATGGCTCGTATAGCCGGCGTCAACATTCCGACCAACAAGCGCGTCGTCATTGCGCTTCAGTACATTCACGGCATTGGCAAGAAGTTCGCCCAGGAGATCGTCGACAAGGTCGGCATCCCGGCCGAGCGCCGCGTCAACCAGCTGACGGACGCGGAAGTGCTGCAGATCCGCGAGACCATCGACCGCGACTACCAGGTCGAAGGCGACCTGCGCCGCGAAGTGTCGATGAACATCAAGCGTCTCATGGACCTCGGCTGCTACCGCGGTCTGCGTCACCGCCGTTCGCTGCCGGTTCGCGGCCAGCGCACGCACACCAATGCACGCACCCGCAAGGGCCCGGCCAAGTCGATTGCAGGCAAGAAGAAGTAAGTGAGCGAATAGCGAGTAGCCATTAGCGAGTAGGGGTTCCCTATTCGCTGGTCCCTGCTCACTACTCGCTTTCAAAGGTGGAGCCGCTGGCATTACGGCGGTGTAGAGATCAACTGAAAGGACTATCATGGCCAAGGAAGCCGCTCGTGTTCGCCGTCGCGAACGCAAGAACATCTCGTCGGGCGTTGCCCACGTCAATTCGACCTTCAACAACACGATGATCACCATCACCGACGCGCAGGGCAATTCCATTGCCTGGTCGTCGGCCGGTGCCCAGGGCTTCAAGGGTTCGCGCAAGTCGACCCCGTTCGCCGCCCAGATGGCTGCCGAAGACGTCGCCAAGAAGGCCCAGGAACACGGCATGCGCATGCTCGAAGTCGAGGTCTGCGGACCCGGCTCCGGTCGTGAATCGGCGCTTCGCGCCCTGCAGGCGGCCGGCTTCACCATCACCTCGATCCGTGATGTGACGCCGATCCCGCACAATGGCTGCCGCCCGCGCAAGAAGCGCCGCGTCTAAGACATTACCGAACGCCGCGTGAGCGCCTCAAGGCGCTCCTCCACGGCACTCCAGGTCGCCCGCCACGATTGGATGGTGGCGGGTCAACGGAAGGAAAGCATCATGATCCAGAAAAATTGGCAGGAACTGATCAAGCCGAACAAGATCGAGTTCTCGTCGAAGAAGAAGACGCTGACCACGCTGGTCGCCGAGCCGCTCGAGCGTGGCTTCGGCCTGACGCTCGGCAACGCGCTGCGCCGCGTGCTTTTGTCTTCGCTGCGCGGTGCGGCTGTCACCGCCGTGCAGATCGACGGCGTTCTGCATGAATTCTCGTCGATTGCCGGCGTGCGTGAGGACGTGACCGACATCGTCCTCAACATCAAGGAAATCGCCATCCGCATGGAAGGCGATGGTCCCAAGCGCATGGTCGTTCGCAAGCAGGGCCCGGGTGCGGTTCTGGCTGGCGACATCCAGACGGTTGGCGACGTCGAGATCCTCAACCCCGACCACGTCATCTGCACGCTGGACGAGGGCGCTGAAATCCGCATGGAATTCACCGTCGACACCGGCAAGGGTTACGTGCCGGCCGACCGCAACCGCGCCGAAGACGCGCCGATCGGCCTGATCCCGGTCGACAGCCTGTATTCGCCGGTCAAGAAGGTCTCCTACAAGGTCGAGAACACCCGCGAGGGCCAGGTTCTCGACTATGACAAGCTGACCATGACTATCGAGACCGACGGTTCGATCTCGGGGGAGGACGCGGTGGCTTTCGCTGCCCGCATCCTGCAGGACCAGCTTGGCCTGTTCGTCAATTTCGACGAGCCGCAGAAGGAAGTCGCCACCGAGGCCGTCACCGAGCTCGCCTTCAACCCGGCGCTGCTCAAGAAGGTGGACGAACTCGAGCTTTCGGTGCGTTCGGCCAACTGCCTGAAGAACGACAACATCGTCTATATCGGCGATCTTATCCAGAAAACCGAAGCCGAGATGCTGCGCACCCCGAACTTCGGCCGCAAGTCGCTGAACGAGATCAAGGAAGTGCTCGCGGCGATGGGCCTGCACCTCGGCATGGAAGTGCCGGACTGGCCGCCGGAAAACATCGAAGACCTCGCCAAGCGTTACGAAGACCAATATTGAGCATGAATTTCCAAGGATCGGCGGCGTGGGCCGCTCGATCCGACGGTCATGCGGAAAACCATCAGAGGCCACGGCCTCTTGAACAACTGAAGAAGGAAAAGAGCCATGCGCCACGGTTTTAAAGGCCGCCGCTTCGCCCGAAGCATTAGCCATCGCAAGTCGATGTTCGCCAACCTCGCCGTGTCGCTGCTCGAACACGAACAGATCGTCACCACCCTGCCGAAGGCGAAGGATTTGCGTCCGATCGTCGAGAAGCTGGTGACGCTCGGCAAGCGCGGCGACCTGCATGCGCGCCGCCAGGTCATTGCCCAGATCGGCAATGAAGGCGTCGTCAAGCGTCTGTTCGACACCATCGCGCCGCGCTACGCCACCCGCAATGGCGGCTATCTGCGCATCATGAAGGCCGGCTTCCGCCACGGCGACAATGCCGCCATGGCAGTCATCGAGTTCGTCGATCGCGACACCTCGGCCAAGGGCGCCGGCGACCGCGCCCGCATCGAGGCCGAAGGCACCGACGAGGAAGCCGCTGCCGCATAAGGCTCGGTTTTTCAGGAATGACTTCAAGGGGCCTTCGGGCCCCTTTTTTGCATTGTCGCGAGGGCATGCTTCGCCAGGCTTTTTTGCCTGCCGGCCAAGTGCTTTTGCACGACAATCGCCGCATTTCAGTGCATTAGCCTTTCATTCTGCACAATCGTCGGGACAATGCCCCCGAACTTGCCTTGGAGGATTCGCGAATGCGCGCCAACCGACTGTCTCTTGTTCTGCTCTTCGCCATGATGGCGTTCGCAGCCGCGCCGACAGTCAGGCAGGCTCTGGCCGAGGACGCCGCCAAGCCAGCCGATCCGGGGCTCTCCGATGTGCTGACCGACCTCCTGCATGGCGTCGAAGGCGAGAACGGCACCTCCGGTCCCGACAAGCGCGTGCCGTTCGGCCGCGAAGAGGTACAGCTGTCGTTTGCGCCCCTGGTCAAGCAGACGGCGCCGGCGGTGGTCAATGTCTATGCTTCGCAGACGGCCAAGGTCACGTCGCCCTTCGACGGCGATCCTTTCTTCGAGGAATTCTTCGGCCGCGCGCAGCCGCGCGCGCAATCCTCGCTCGGCTCGGGCGTGCTGGTCGATCCAAGCGGCGTCGTCGTCACCAATTTCCACGTGATCAAGGATGCCGACGAGGTCAAGGTCGCGACCGCCGACGGGCGCGAATTCACCTCGAAGGTCATGCTCAAGGACGAGACGCTTGACCTCGCCGTGCTCAAGATCAACTCCGACAAGCCCTTTCCGGTGATCGCCATCGGCGATTCCGACGCGCTCGAGGTCGGCGACCTGGTGCTGGCCATCGGCAATCCGTTCGGCGTCGGCCAGACCACCACCAGCGGCATCGTGTCGGCGCTTGCCCGCAGCCATATCGGCGTTTCGGATTCGGGCTACTTCATCCAGACCGACGCCGCCATCAATCCCGGCAATTCCGGCGGCGCGCTGATCAACATGGGCGGCCAGCTGGTCGGCATCAACACCGCCATCTACAGCCGCAGCGGCGGCTCGATCGGCATCGGCTTTGCCATCCCGGCCAACATGGTGCGCGCCTTCGCCGACGCGGCCAAGGCCGGGCTCGATTTCTTCGAGCGGCCTTATATAGGCGCCGAGTTCGAAGCGGTCACACCGCAGATCGCCGAATCGCTCGGCATGGAGAAGCCGACCGGCGCGCTGGTGTCGTCGGTTGAGGAAGCCGGACCGGCGGCCAAGGCAGGGCTGAAGCCCGGCGATGTCGTGCTGCAGCTCAATGGCACGACGGTCGAAGGCATCGAGGCGCTGGATTACCGCATGGCGACCCTGTCGATCGGCACCAAGGCGACCTTCGCCATCCTGAGCAAGGGCCAGCAGGCGACGATGGAGATTGCACTGGAGCGCGCGCCGGAAGGAGCCAAGGCTTCGGAAGTGACGCTGCATGGCCGCAGCCCGTTCTCCGGCGCCAAGGTCGCGGAACTGTCGCCCAGGCTCGCCCAGCGGCTCGGCCTGCGCACCGACCTCAAGGGGGTCACCGTGGTCGACATCAACCGCGATTCGCCGGCCGCCGATTTCGGCTTCCAGCCGGGCGACATCGTGCGCGAGGTGAACGGCACGACGGTCGATACGGCGGCGACACTGGCGCAGCTTGCCCAGCAGGATACACGCTGGTGGCGCTTTACCGTCGAGCGCGGCGGGCAGATACTGCGCCAGGTGTTGCGTTACTGAGGCGATCTTCCCATTTCTGAGGATCGTGCTCCAACCAGAAGACCTAGATGGCCGATCTGTTCAGCGTCGATGAACCGGAAAGAGCGCCGCCCGGCCGGCCTTTGGCCGATCGGCTGCGTCCGAAAAACCTCGGCGAGGTTGTCGGCCAGGAGCATTTGACCGGGCCGGACGGCGCGCTGACGCG
Source organism: Mesorhizobium sp. C372A (assembly GCF_030323245.1). Lineage (NCBI taxonomy): Bacteria > Pseudomonadati > Pseudomonadota > Alphaproteobacteria > Hyphomicrobiales > Phyllobacteriaceae > Mesorhizobium > Mesorhizobium sp. C372A. The sequence continues at coordinate 4,383,042 of NZ_CP100475.1, forward strand.
GTTGATCAACTCCGGTTCGCTCGGCTCGATGATTTTCTGGGGGCCACCCGGCACCGGCAAGACCACGGTGGCGCGGCTGCTGGCCGGCGAGACCAGCCTTGCCTTCGAGCAGATCTCAGCGGTGTTTTCCGGCGTTGCCGATTTGAAGAAAGTGTTCGAGGCGGCAAAGCTGCGTCGCACCAATGGCCGCCAGACGCTGCTGTTCGTCGACGAGATCCATCGCTTCAACCGCGCCCAGCAGGATTCGTTTCTCCCGGTCATGGAGGACGGCACGGTGGTGCTGGTCGGCGCCACGACCGAAAATCCGTCCTTCGAGCTGAACGCCGCGCTTCTGTCGCGCGCGCGGGTGCTGGTGTTTCACTCGCTGGGCGAGGACAGCATCGCCAAACTGATGACGCGGGCGGAGGAGACGGAGGGCAGGGCGCTGCCGCTCGACGACGAGGCGCGGGCGATGCTCATCCGCATGAGCGATGGCGACGGCCGGGCCTCGCTGACGCTGGCTGAGGAAGTCTGGCGCGCCGCCAAACCCGGCGAGGTTTTTGATCCCGAAGGGTTGCAGCGCATCGTGCAGCGCCGCGCGCCGATTTACGACAAGGGCCAGGACGGCCACTACAATCTGATCTCGGCGCTGCACAAATCGGTGCGCGGGTCCGATCCCGACGCGGCGCTCTACTATCTCGCCCGCATGTTCGACGCCGGCGAGGATCCGCTCTATCTCGGCCGCCGGCTGGTGCGCATGGCGATGGAGGATATCGGGCTGGCCGACCCGCAGGCGCTGGTTATCGCCAACGCCGCCAAGGACGCCTACGACTATCTCGGCTCGCCCGAAGGCGAACTGGCCTTCGCCGAGGCCACCGTCTATCTCGCCACCGCGCCCAAATCCAACGCCGTCTATACCGCCTTCAAGGCAGCCACGCGGGCGGCGAAGGAGTTCGGTTCGCTGCTGCCGCCCAAGCACATCCTCAACGCGCCGACCAAGCTGATGAAAGAGGAGGATTACGGCGCCGGCTACCGCTACGATCACGACCAGCCCGATGCCTTTTCCGGCCAGGACTATTTCCCCGAAAAGATGGGCCGGCAGACCTTTTACGATCCGCCCGAACGCGGCTTCGAGCGCGATATCAAGAAACGGCTGGACTATTGGGCAAAGCTGCGCAGCGAGCGGGAAAAATAGGTGCGCGGGACAAACGGGACGAACTCGGCTGCCTGCGATGAACTGAAATTCTGTCCTCGCCAGTCACAGCAGTGTGATTGTACCGCATGACAAAAAGCCCTATCACGTCGCATGACTCGGCCGGGAGGCTGCCAGGACGGGCGATAATTCGGAACGGGGACAGCGCGCCGCGCGAACAGAAAATGACAAAATCCCTTCGCAAAACGCTTCGCCAGGCTGTGATTGCTGTCCCGCTGCTCGCGCTCGGCTTCTATTTCATTCCGATCCTGACCACGATCTGGATCGTCTGCGGCCTGATCGATGTGCTGCGCAACGCCAACAAGGATCTGTCGCTGTTGCGCGGCTATTTCCTCGGCAATGGCATCTTCACCTGGCTGCTGTCGCCCTTCAATCTGCTGGTGGACCTCGTTTGCTACAGGAACCCGGGCGTGTGGAAGCTGGAGCAGTTTCCCGCCGATTATCAGCGCGAGGTCAACGAGGTTCTTGACGTCTTCAAGGCGCGCAAGGACGAGATCATCGCCGATATCGACGCCAATTTCGGCACCGGTCGTCGCGGCATGTATGTCTATCAGTGGTACGGCAAGCACCGGATCGACAATGTCGCGGAATTCAACAAGGATTTCAAATACATCAAGACCATTGCCGTGTCTGTCTTCAGAGGCAAGGAATCGACTTCCTGGCATTTTGGACCGCTGCGGCTCAGCCTGCGCATCCTCTACAATCTCTTGCCGGTGAAGGCAGAGGTTTTCGTCGAATGCAACGGCGCCAGGAATTACTGGCACGACAACCCGCTCTATATTTTCGACGACACGCTGCTGCACCGCTCGGTCAACGAGTATGATGGGCGCCGCTACTGCGTGTTCATGGACATCATCCGCCCGTCGCCGTTCCCCGGTTTCATCGCCGGACTTCTGGCCATCGTTTCGGTCACCGTCGAGCGCATCAATTCCATGTTCTACAAGAACTGGAAGATGATCGGCTCGAGCAAGGCAAAGAAGGTCGAGACGACCTGAGGCGTTGGCCTGAAGGGATTGACCGCACTGCCTTGGCCGGGCAGTAAACGGGCATGTTCAATCTGCTTCTTGTTGTGGTCGGCGGCGGCATCGGCGCCGGCATCCGCCACCTGACCAACATCGGCACCTTGCGCCTCGTCGGCCCCAACTATCCCTGGGGGACGATGGCGATCAACATCGTCGGCTCATTTGCCATGGGGTTGTTCATCGCCGCGCTGATGCGGCGCGGCGGTTCCAATGAGCTCCGGCTGTTCGTCGCCACCGGCATCCTTGGCGGCTTCACCACCTTCTCCGCCTTTTCGCTCGATTTCGCGACCCTATGGGAGCGCGGAGCGACGCTGCCGGCGTTGGGATATGCGCTGGCCAGCGTCGTTGGCGCCATTATCGCCCTGTTTCTGGGACTTTGGCTCGCAAGAACCGTTTCATAGTGTTATTGCCCCGCCTGGAGCACGGCGCATCCTCCTGGACGCGCTGCAGAAACTTTGATCTTGCGCATGATCCTTTCCGAAAGCCGGAGTAGATTTTCGGGGTCACACGTTAGAAACGGATAAAGCGAAAATCATGGCAGGCGTAGAACAGATCACGGTGGAGGCCGGCGAGGCGGGCATGCGGCTCGATCGCTGGTTCAAGACCCATTTCCCCGGCCTCGGCTTTGGCCATCTGCAGAAGTTGCTGCGCTCGGGCCAGATCCGCGTCGATGGCAGCCGGGTCAAGGCCGACAGCCGTGTCGAGCCCGGCCAGGTGGTGCGTGTGCCGCCGCTCGAGGTCGACAAGAAGGGCGAGAGTGCGCTTACGGGTTACTCGATCCGCAACCAGGGCGACGCCGATGTGCTGGCCAAGATGCTGATCCACGAAGATCCAAAAGTCTTCGTCTTCAACAAGCCGGCGGGCCTGGCGGTGCAAGGCGGCTCGGGCGTCACCCGCAATGTCGACGACATGCTGGAGGCCTGGCGCAGCCAGAAGGGCGAGAAGCCGCGCCTGGTGCACCGGCTCGACCGCGACACGTCGGGCGTGCTGGTGGTTGCCCGCACCAGGCTTGCGGCGATGAAGCTTTCCGAGTCATTCCGGGCGCGTGAGACCAAGAAGACCTATTGGGCGCTGGTCAAGGGTGTCCCGCCCAAGCGTGAGGACAAGATCTCGACCTGGTTGATCAAGGAGCCCACCGAGGACGGCGACCGCGTGCGCGTGGCAGCCCATGGCGAAAAGGGCTCCGACCACGCCGTGTCCTACTACCGCATCATCGAGCAGGCGGCTCAGACGATGACCTGGCTGGAAATGGAGCCGTACACTGGCCGCACCCACCAGCTGCGCGTTCATGCCGCCTATATCGGCTGCCCGATCCTTGGCGACCCCAAATATTTCGAGGCCGACACCAACTGGGACTTTCCGGGCGGCATTCAGAACCGCCTGCATCTGCATGCGCGCCGCATCGTCATTCCGCACCCGGACAAGGGCGTCATCGACGTCACCGCGCCGATGCCGCCGCATATGCGCCAGAGCTGGAACCTGATCGGCTTCGACGACGCCAGCGCGGAGGACTGACATTGGCCGTTGCCTCGGCATTGGATCGCCGCGATGCGGTCGATCTGGCGGCTGCCTCCATCATGGTCGGGCTGACCTTTTCCTGGGGATTGAACTACGTCGCTGCCAAGATCTCCTATGCCGGCTTCGATCCGGTTTTCGTCTCGATCGCACGCTCGATCATCGGCGGGCTCTGTGTGCTCGGCTGGTGCTGGCTGCGCGGCATCAGGCTGTTTAAGGCCGACGGGTCGCTTGTCGCCGGCATCATTGTCGGCGTGCTGTTCGGCGTCGAGTTCCTGTGCCTCTATATCGGGCTGGAATACACGACCGTTGCCCGCAACACACTGCTGGTCAACACCATGCCGTTCTGGGTCCTGATCGGCGGCCATTTCCTGCTCGGTGAGCGTATCAACGCGCGCAAGCTTGGCGGGCTCGTGCTTGCCTTCTGTGGCCTTGTGGCGGTGTTTTCCGACGGGATTGCCGGCGGCACCGACGTGACCTTGATGGGCGATCTGCTCAGCCTCGGCTCGGGCATCCTGTGGGCGGCGACCAGCATCGTCATCAAGCGTTCGAAACTGGTCGAGACCAGTGCCGAGAAATTGCTGCTTTATCAGCTGGCCGGTGCGGCCATTGTCGGTGTCCTGGTTCTGCCTTTCGCCGGCCCGCCGATCCGCGCGGTCAGTGCCTTGCCGACATTGGCGCTGCTGTTCCAGTCGCTCTATATAGTTGCCTTCACCTATGTGCTGTGATTCTGGCTGCTCAGGCGCTATCCGGCATCGGGCCTGTCGAGCTTCGCCTTCCTGTCGCCGGTGTTCGGCGTCCTCTGCGGCGCTATCATTCTTGGCGAGGCGCCAACGACCAGGATCTTTGTGGCGCTTGGGCTGATCGCAGTCGGCCTGATCATCGTCAACCGGCCGGCGCGCAAGCAGGTACCTGGATAGAAAGTTCGACCATGCGTGACATCCTCAACGACCTCGAAGCGGGAAAGCATCTGTCCGATCCGGATCCGGTCCGCCGCGCCCAGATCCAGATGAAGACGCACCTGCCGAAGCGCTTCTACAAGGACGTGTCGGTCGCAGCTGTGGAGGACGGTTTTGCCGTCCATCTCGACGGCAAGCCGGTGCGCACGCCGGGCAAGGCGCTGCTGGCGCTGCCGACCGAAAAGGCCGCCGCCCTGGTCGCCAATGAGTTCGCTGCACAGGGCGAGACCATCGACCCGGTCACGATGCCGGTGCTGCGTCTGGTCAACACCGCCATCGACGGCGTCGCCAGCGACCCGCAGGCGGTGCTGGAGGACGTCTTGCGCTTCGCCTCGTCCGATCTGACCTGCTACCGCGCCGACGCGCCACAGAGGCTGGTCGAGCGGCAGAACCAGCATTGGGATCCGGTGATCGACTGGGCGAGAGCGACATTAGGGGCTCGGTTCAATCTCGCCGAGGGCATCATCCATGTCGAGCAGCCGCGCGAGAGCATCGCAGTGCTCGGCGCTCATCTTGCCCAGCGTGCCGAGCCGCTGCGGCTGGCCGCAATCCATGTCATGACTTCGCTGACCGGGTCGGCGCTGCTGGCGCTGGCGGTCGATTACGGCGCGCTCGATGGCGACGCGGCTTGGGCCGCCGGCCATGTCGACGAGGACTGGCAGATCGAGCATTGGGGCCAGGATGCCGAGGCTGTCGCACGCCGCTCGGCCCGCAAACGCGACATGATGGCGGCCGTCGGCCTGCTCGATGCGCTGAAGACCTGATCCTCGGCCTTTGCCGCACTGCACCTAATACCAAAGTCATAAATCCAAGGTCTGTCTGCCTCCAGCGGTCGCTTTCTGTCATTTTTTACGCTGATGGCTGGTTCGAGTCGCGTTCAGAGGGAACGCCGACGATGACGCCCAGCGTCGAAGGCAGACGATTCACGGGAGGACAGTTCAATGGCATTGGCATCGACCGCCGGCGGAGCCAGCCGCGGCATGACACGAGAGGAGAAGAAGGTCATCTTCGCCTCCTCGCTGGGCGCGGTTTTCGAATGGTATGATTTCTATCTCTACGGAGCGTTGGCCGGCGCGATCGGCTTGACCTTCTTCAACTCGTTTCCCGAAAGCACCCGCTACATCTTCACGCTGCTGGTCTTCGCCGCCGGCTTCATCGTGCGCCCGTTCGGCGCGCTGGTGTTCGGCCGCATCGGCGATCTCGTCGGCCGCAAATACACATTCCTTGTCACCATCATGATCATGGGTCTGTCGACTTTCCTTGTCGGCCTGCTTCCGGGTTCAGAGACACTGGGCATTCTGGCGCCGATCCTGTTGATCGCGCTGCGCATGCTGCAGGGCCTGGCGCTTGGCGGCGAGTACGGCGGCGCCGCGACCTATGTCGCGGAACATGCGCCGGACGACCGTCGCGGCTTCTACACCTCATGGATCCAGACGACGGCGACGCTCGGCCTTTTCCTGTCGCTGATTGTCATCCTGCTGGTGCAGAATTCCGTAAGCAAGGACGCCTTCAACGCCTGGGGATGGCGCATTCCGTTCCTGGTCTCGGCTATCCTGCTCGGCATTTCGGTCTGGATCCGGCTGTCGCTTTCGGAATCGCCGACCTTCCTGCGCATGAAGGAAGAGGGCAAGAGTTCCAAGGCGCCGCTGTCGGAAGCCTTCGGCCAGTGGAAAAACGCCAAGATCGCCATCCTGGCGCTGTTCGGCCTCACCGCCGGTCAGGCCGTGGTATGGTACAATGGCCAGTTCTATGCACTGTTCTTCCTGGCCAATGTGCTCAAGGTGGACGCGCAGTCGGTCAACATCATGATCGCCATTGCGCTGGCACTCGGCACGGGCTTCTTCGTCTTCTTCGGCTGGCTGTCCGACAAGGTCGGCCGCAAGCCGATCATCATGGCCGGCCTTGCGCTGGCGGTCGTCACCACCTTCCCGCTGTTCAAGGCGTTGACCTGGGCCGCCAATCCGGCGCTCGCCACAGCACAGCAGAACACGCGCGCCACAGTGACGGCGGCTCCGGGAGACTGCAACTTCCAGTTCAATCCGACCGGCACGCGCGTACCGGTCAGTTCGTGCGATATCGCGACCGATTTCCTTGCCAAGAACTCGGTGCCTTACGACATCGTCTCGACGGCGGCGGCGGGGACCCCGGCGAGTGTCATGATCGGCAGCGAAACCGTGGCGTCTTATGATGCCAAGGCCGCGGGCGACAAGAAGGCTGCCAGCGACGCTGCCTTCAAGAAGGGTATCAACCTCGCGCTTCAGGGTGGCGGTTATCCGCTGAAGCGTGCTGCCGCCAAGGTTGCCGACCAGAAGCTCGACGCCTTTGTCGCGGCCAATCCTGAACTGAAGCTCGATGCGGCAGCCATACGCGCCGGCGAAAAGACCGCGGTCCCGACCGAACAGGCCATCAAGGACAAGGTGCTGACCAAGGATGAGGCCGCGGGCGCCACCGAGGTGACCGTGTACAGCGTTCCGGCAGCGGGCGCGTTCGCGATGTTTGCCGACCCCGCACAGGTCAACTGGGCAAAGGTCATCGGCATCCTGTTCATCCTGGTCCTCTACGTGACCATGGTCTACGGGCCGATCGCGGCGATCCTGGTTGAGATGTTCCCGACACGCATCCGCTACAGCGGCATGTCACTGCCCTATCACATCGGCAATGGCTGGTTCGGCGGCCTGCTGCCCGCGATCGTGTTCGCGTTCAGCGCCTACAAGGGCGATATCTATTACGGCCTTTGGTATCCGGTGGTGATCGCGGCGGTGACGCTGATCATCGGCATGATCTTCGTCAGGGATACGCTCGGCACCGACCTGCATACCAAGCAGTAGCCGACGGCTCTGTATCAAGCAAAAAACCCGGCGCGAGCGATCGCGCCGGGTTTTTGATTTGTGGGCCTGTTCGATCTATCAGCGCGGAAGACGCCTAGCTCTTGCGAGGCTGTTCGGCCTCCGCAATGGCGGCCTCATGATACCAGGCCTCGCCATGGGCAAGCGGGTGATCGCGCAGCGAAGCAAGCTCTGCCGCAAACTTGGCCTTTACGCCTAAATTTGAGGCACCCGCACGCGCTGCCACCGGGAACATCAGGATTTTGGCCGACGGACGGGCTGAGGTGATTTCCATGGTCGGTCTCCTTTCTTCTGGAGAGGCTCTTCGATTCATCTTTCCATCAAGGTAGGTCCTGCAATCCTTTTAGGCAAGATGCCTAAAGAAAGATCGGCATTTGCCTGTTATTTAAGCAAATTCTGCCTTTGATTGATCCGGGCGCATTGCTTAGGCGGCTTGCCATCACCGGCGGGATGAAAGGGCATTTTTGCCGCACCCTGACCAACTGAAGTGGCACACGATTTGCATTTTATCGACCGGCAGCTGGGCTGCTGGATGGCTCGGCGCGCCGGCGTCATCCAGGTTCGGTGATCAAGCAACGAGAGGCTCTAGAATGACGAAATACAAGCTCGAGTATATCTGGCTCGATGGTTACACGCCGGTCCCCAATCTTCGCGGCAAGACCCAGATCAAGGAGTTCGCCGAGTTCCCGACGCTCGAGCAGCTGCCGCTGTGGGGCTTCGACGGTTCTTCGACGCAGCAGGCCGAAGGCCACAGCTCCGACTGCGTGCTGAAGCCGGTCGCCGTATTCCCGGACCCGGCCCGCAGCAATGGCGTGCTGGTGATGTGCGAAGTGATGATGCCAGATGGCGTGACGCCGCATGTGTCCAACAAGCGCGCCACCATCCTCGACGACGAGGGCGCCTGGTTCGGCTTCGAGCAGGAGTATTTCTTCTACAAGGACGGCCGTCCGCTCGGCTTCCCCGAGAGCGGCTATCCGGCGCCGCAGGGCCCGTACTACACCGGCGTCGGCTATTCGAATGTCGGCCCGATCGCGCGCCAGATCGTCGAGGAGCATCTCGACCTCTGCCTCGCAGCAGGCATCAACCATGAAGGCATCAACGCCGAAGTGGCCAAGGGCCAGTGGGAATTCCAGATTTTCGGCAAGGGCTCCAAGAAGGCCGCCGACCAGATGTGGATGGCCCGCTATCTCTTGCAGCGCCTGACCGAAAAGTACGAGATCGACATCGAGTATCACTGCAAGCCGCTCGGCGACACCGACTGGAACGGCTCGGGCATGCACGCCAACTTCTCGACCGCCTATATGCGCGAAGTCGGCGGCAAGGCCTATTTCGAAGCGCTGATGGCTCAATTCGACAAGAACCTGATGGACCACATCGCCGTCTACGGCCCGGACAATGACAAGCGCCTGACCGGCAAGCATGAGACCGCTCCGTGGAACCGCTTCAGCTACGGCATCGCCGACCGAGGCGCCTCGATCCGCGTGCCGCATTCCTTCGTCAACAATGACTACAGGGGCTACCTGGAAGACCGCCGCCCGAATTCGCAAGGCGACCCCTACCAGATCGCTTCGCAGATCCTGAAGACCATCGCGGAGGTTTCGACCAGCGCCCAGGTTTCGGCGGCCGCCTAAGCATCTATAGCGGCGCAGGCTTCGTAAGCCTGCGCCGTAGCCTCCTGCTACCACGTCTACAGTCTGCTATTGGTCAAACAAAAACCCCGGCGTCTGAACTGACGCCGGGGTTTTTCCTTGTCGCTGAGGTTATCGTTCAGACCGAATAGTACATGTCGTATTCGACCGGATGCGGGGTCATTTCGAAGCGCATCACTTCGGCCATCTTGAGCTCGATGTAAGAGTCGATCTGGTCGTCGTCGAAGACGCCGCCGGCTTTCAGGAAGCCGCGGTCCTTGTCCAAGCTTTGCAGCGCTTCGCGCAGCGAACCGCAGACGGTCGGGATCTTCTTCAGTTCCTTCGGCGGCAGGTCGTAGAGATCCTTGTCCATCGGCTGTCCCGGGTGGATCTTGTTCTTGATGCCGTCGAGGCCGGCCATGAGCATGGCGGCGAAAGCGAGGTAGGGGTTCGCGCCCGGATCGGGGAAGCGGACCTCGACGCGCTTGGCTTTCGGGGACGAGCCGAACGGAATGCGGCAGGAGGCCGAACGGTTGCGCGCGGAGTAGGCGAGCAGCACCGGGGCTTCATAGCCAGGCACAAGGCGCTTGTAGGAGTTGGTCAGCGGGTTGGTGAAGGCGTTGATCGCCTTGGCGTGCTTGATGATGCCGCCGATGTAGAACAGGCACGACTCCGACAGGCCGGCATATTCATTGCCGGCGAAGGTCGGCTTGCCGTTCTTCCAGATCGACTGGTGGACGTGCATGCCCGAGCCGTTGTCGCCGAAAATCGGCTTCGGCATGAAGGTGGCCGTCTTGCCATAGGCGTTGGCGACCTGGTGCACGACATATTTGTAGATCAGCATCTTGTCGGCGTTGCGGACCAGCGTGTCGAACTTGATGCCGAGCTCGTGCTGGGCAGCGGCAACCTCGTGATGGTGCTTTTCGACGCGCACGCCCATTTCGGCCAGCACGGTCAGCATTTCGGAGCGCATGTCCTGCGCGCTGTCGATCGGCGGCACAGGGAAGTAGCCGCCCTTGACGCGCGGGCGGTGGCCGAGATTGCCGGTCTCGTAGTCGGTGTCGTCGTTGGACGGCAGTTCGGTCGAGTCCAGCTTGAACCCGGTGTTGTAGGGATCGGCCTTGTACTTGACGTCGTCGAAGACGAAGAACTCGGCTTCGGGGCCGACATAGATGGTGTCGCCGATGCCTTCGGCCTTCATGTAGGCCTCGGCCTTCTTAGCGGTGCCGCGCGGGTCGCGGTTGTAGGATTCGCCGGAGACTGGATCGAGAATGTCGCACAGGATGACCATGGTCGACTGGGCGAAGAACGGATCCATGTGGACGGTGTCCGCATCGGGCATCAGCACCATGTCGGACTCGTTGATCGCCTTCCAGCCGGCGATCGAGGAGCCGTCGAACATGACGCCGTCGGCGAACATGTCTTCCTCGACCTCGATGACATCCATCGTCACGTGCTGCAGCTTGCCCTTCGGATCGGTGAAGCGCAGGTCGACGAATTTCACGTCGTTGTCCTTGATCTGCTTCATGATGTCTTTGGCTGTCGTCATGTCGTTTCTTCCCTGTGTGATGACGTTTCGAGGAGACGTTAATCTGAAATCAGAAAGCTCAGACGGCGTCCATCCCCGTTTCGCCGGTGCGGATGCGAACGACCTCCTCGATGTTGGAGACGAAGATCTTGCCGTCGCCGATGCGGCCGGTCTGCGCCGCCTTGCGGATGGCTTCGATGGCGCCTTCGACGGCGTCGTCGCCCAGCACGACTTCGATCTTCACCTTGGGCAGGAAGTCGACGACATATTCGGCGCCGCGATAGAGTTCGGTATGGCCTTTCTGGCGGCCAAAGCCCTTAGCCTCGGTCACGGTAATGCCTTGCAGACCGGCCTCCTGAAGCGCTTCCTTCACTTCGTCTAGCTTGAACGGCTTGATGATCGCTTCGATCTTTTTCATGTAAAAAGTGGCCTCCACTGCCAAAAAAACGGGTTGTGCGCCCCGCTTGCGCCTCCATCAAGCACGAACTGTGCCAATTTCAGCCCACGCGAAGCGGTTTCGCGCAATTCCAATGCCGCGCCGCGCCGGGATGCACATTCGCGTCATCCTCTGCTTCGGCTGCGGCAAAGCTGCCCGAAGCCTACACATTGCCGCTTCGGGCGTCTGCACGATAATTAGGCAGATTGCGCATTTTGCAGGCCCGCGCGGATCCGTGGCACCAGTCTGCGAAAGGATTGGCCGCACGCCAACGCAGCACCTGGCCGTTTGCTTCGAATCCGAAACTGGACAATGCTCGATAGGGACAAAGGGGTCGGCCTTGAACGAAATGCGGATCGGCAATCCATGAGCAATGAAGTCCTGTCGCCGGCCGAGATGGGCGAGGCCGACCGGCTGGCGATCGCGGCCGGTCCGCTCGACGGCTATGGCCTGATGCAGCGCGCCGGCGAAGCGGTCGCTGCTGTGGTCCTGGCACGCTATCCCGCAGCAAGCCGCGTGCACGTGCTGTGCGGCCCCGGCAATAATGGTGGCGACGGCTATGTTGTAGCGCGGTTGCTGGCCGAGGCTGGTGTGAATGTGGCGCTCTGGGCCGAAGGCAAGCAGAAGCCCGGGAGTGATGCGGCGCGAGCTTCCGAGGCCTGCAATCTGCCGGTCGAGCACATCGGACACTGCTACCCGGAACCGGGTGAAGTCGTCGTGGACGCGCTCTATGGTGCGGGATTGTCGAAGAAGATATCCCTGCATGCGTCTGCCGTCTCAGGATTGGCCGCGGCGGAGCGCGTGCCTGTGGTGTCAATCGATCTGCCTTCTGGTGTGTCGGGCGAGACCGGCTTGAGCAACGCTTATTTCAAGGCCGACGTGACGGTGACGTTCGTGCGGAAAAAGCCCGGCCATCTGCTGATGCCGGGGCGCAGCCTCTGCGGCGAGATCATCGTCGCCGATATCGGCATTCCGGATGCGATCGTCGATGAGTTCAAGATCAAGACGTTCGAGAACACGCCTGACTTCTGGCTATACAGTTTTCCGAAAACGGCGGTCGATACACATAAGTATAAGCGCGGCCACGTCAGCGTCTTTTCCGGCGGGCCGAGCGCGACAGGTGCGGCGCGGCTGTCGGCGATGGCTGCAGCCAGAGCCGGGGCAGGGGCGGTGACCGTGCTCTCGCCTGAAAATGCCATACAGGTAAACGCCGCGCATCTGACATCGATCATGCTGCGCGAGGCCGGTTCGATGGAGGAAGTGCAGGAATTTTTGTCGGCGAGGCACCCCGAAGTACTTGTGTTCGGACCAGGGCTCGGGCCGAAACCCAAGGTGGGGGATTTCGCGTTGCAATTGATCGCGACGGTCGCTGACCTAAACCGCATGTCGACGAGTTCATTCGGAATTCAGCGCCCTGCCATTGTCTTGGATGCTGACGCCATCACGTCATTGGCGCATCAGCCTCAGGCCCTGTTCGACGCCGCGCTGCTCCCGTTGGCGCCGGTATTGGTGCTGACGCCGCATGAGGGCGAATTCGCCAGACTTTTTCCCGACATCGCGAAGGACAAGAAGCAGTCGAAACTCGCCAAGGCGCGCGCAGCCGCTGAACGAGCCAACGCCATCATGGTCTACAAGGGCGCCGACACCGTCATCGCGGCGCCGGACGGCCGCGCGGTGATCAACGCCAATGGTGCACCATGGCTCGCCACCGCCGGTTCCGGCGACGTGCTGGCGGGCATTGTCGCCGCGCTGCTGGCGCAGGGCATGCAGGCATTCGAGGCCGCCTGCGCAGCGGTCTGGATACACGCCGAGGCCGGCAGCCGCTTTGGACCGGGTCTGATCGCCGAGGATCTCCCGCTGGCACTGGTGCCGGTGCTGCGTGAACTGGTCGATGCACGGCAGAAGGTGGCGATCAGATGAAGCATTTCGCGTTCGTCGTTGCGGCCATCATCGCGCTGTTCGCGTCACATGGCGTGCGTGCTCAAGAGCCCGTGACCATCGTCGACGATCCGGCGGTGCTCGCCGCCCTCGATGTCAAGGGTTTTGGCTTCGCCCGCATTTTCGCCGTCGACGGCCCGGACGATCTGAAGACGCTCTACAGTGAGGCGCCGGCCTATCGTGCCGTTGTCGACATGGTTGCGGCCGATATTGCCACGCTGCGGGCCGAGATAAAGGCCGGCGGGCGCACGCTCTACGAGGTGACCGACGGCAATGTCGGCCGCATCATGGATATGCGCTGGCTGAAGACCGAGGCCGCGCGCTTCCGCCTGGTCGGCGTCGTCAACCGGCTGGACCGGCGTGACTTCACCGCGCTGCAAGGTGACAAGAGCTGTGGCGAGGTGCGCTTTGTCTATCGCCTGGCCTACAGTTTCCGCAAGAACGGCAAGGTTCTGGCATCGCGGCTGCCATTCAATTTCAACGCCGTCTACAGCGTGGCGCCGGATGCCGATGGCGGCTGCGTCGGCGTTGCCGGGCGCTGGACACCGCAGATCGACGAAAACGTTGATGCCGGCTGGCTGGCCGGCGGGCCGCTGGCACCGGAGGAACTGAACTTCAAACAGCTTGAGCTCAATGCGCAGGTGGTGCGTTTTCCCTCGGGACAGGAGACCGAATTCGGCGGGCAGGCGGCCTATCTGATGCGGATCTTCGGCATCGATGGCGCTGCCATCAGCGAGAAGCCGCTGGAGAATACGCCTGACGTTGCGCAGCTCTCGGACAATGCTGCACTCAAGAAAAGGCTCGCCGACTACGTCATCGCCGATGTCGCGGCGGTCGATCTCGGCGTCTACGAAATCCCCGACGAATTCCTGGCGAAGAAAATCATTTCGTGGTCGACCTTCGGCAGCGCGAGACAGGCCAACCATCCGTTCACGCCGCTGTTCCAGCCAGCGGATTTCGCCGGCCTGGACTATGCGGCGCTAAAGCTGGTGCGGACACCGGAGGCGCTGGTCGAGCGGCTGGACAATGGCGCCTGCCAGGGCTGCCACCAGGCGGGCTCGACGGCCGGCTTTCACTTCATCGGCCTCGACGACAAAACGACGTCGCCGCTCAACCGCATCGAAGTCGGCATCTCGCCGCATCTCCATGCCGAGATTGCGCGACGTGAGGCCTGGCTGCGCGCGACCGAAGAAGGCAAGGAGCCGAACCGCTACCGGCCGCTGTCCTTTGCGCCGCCGGCGACATGGACCGATGCCGGCGATGTCGACTACGCCCCGGCCGAGATGGCGATGACGTGCCTGATGCCGGATGATGCAAGACGCTTCGGCGCGACTTGGCAATGCGGTAGCGGCACCGTCTGCACGCCGCTGGCGACGGCCTCAGGCGTGCGCACCACGCTGGCGCAATGTCTGTTGCCCAAGGACAGTCCAAAGATGTTTTCGGGCCATCCCTGCCTGACCGGGTCGATCGCCAGCAACCCGTCTCAGCCGTTCAACGACCGCTACAAGATCACCGGCCAGTTCGCTGCTTTTGCGCCGACCTTTTCGCGGACCGCCTACACCTGCCGGCCACCGAAAATCGGCGTACCGGCAGGCATCGCTTATCGCGGCTGCGACGACAAGGACCGCAGCTTCGCCGCCTTCAAGACGGGCAAGCCGATGCCATCGGAAATTTGCGGCATGGTCGGCGGCAAGAAATTCGACACCTGCGTCGCCACCAACAATTTCGACCAGTGCCTCGGCGGCGCGGTCAACCGCGGCAACCGTCCCGCCTGTTCGGCCGATCATTTCTGCCGCGAGGATTATATGTGCCAGTCGCTGCCGCCCGACACGCCGGGCGCCGCCAAGGTGAAAGGCATCGGCTACTGCTCGCCGACCTATTTCATCTTCCAGATGCGCATCGACAACCACGCGACGCCTTGGGCGAGCGCGACCAGCGCCCCCAGGGATGCGGGGTTCGGGGCGGCAGAAGAGGAGTGAGCCTGGGAGTTGGGCGACCACCAGTTCAGCGCTGCAGATGGTCTTCCATCCGCGCAGTCCATTTGGTGTCGAATTCCGCAATATGCCGCTGTGCTACGCTCGAGTTCAGCAGCGTCGAGAGCGCGGTCACGGCGATCGGGTCCAGGTCGGGCGGCTCCGTGTAGCCAAGCGCCGCCAGCCGTTGAGCCAATGATGGATGGGTGGACTTTGCGTCATCCGGGCTTGCCCACGCCTTGCGGGCGCAAACATCGAGGCAAATGGGTTCTCGCAGCTGGCTGGCAGCTTCCAGCATGCGCTCGAGCGGCGGTCGCGGCGGACGCAAAGCACCTCGCAATTCATGCTGCAAAGGGTCATAGACCGTCTCCGTGAAATGCACGTCTGCCGTGGCAAGAAGCAACAGCGCGCGTGCGGCGTGCTCGGCGTCGCCGGAGGATGCCGCGTGTCGATCTGCCTTGATCTCCGCTTCGCGCGAAAGCCGGATTTCTTCCCGCTCGAACGATTGCGACAGCCAGCCGATAGCGGCGTGGAGCAGGCTGCCTGTGATCGTGGTTCCGGGCGGGGCATACTCGAAGACAAATCCGAAACCGTTTTCGAACTCAGCGAGATTGAGGCTGCCATTGGTATCCTTGTTGCGCACATGCGCGTCCTCATGGGCAAGGATCGCGGCAAGCGCTCTTTCATCGGTCACTGCGAGGAGAGGGATGCCAATGGTTAGAAACAGCCGATTGCCGAGAAGGCCGAGAAGCGTGCGCTCTTCGCGCACGCTGGCGTTCAGGTTGCCCTCTAGTATGACAACCGTGCGCGCAGCACGGTGCGGTCCGGCGACGCTCCGCCACAGCGCCCACAGGCCGGGCGCTTCTGCTTCACTGACGCCTTTGATCTTGCTGCGTCGGAAGCCCGCAAACAATGTGCCGAACAGAAATGCCAAGGCCGTGGTGGCGATCGGCATGACGACGAAGCCGCTGGCGATAAACCAGATTGGATGGTTGTCGAGCAGGGACATCCAGACGCAGAAGATGATGAGAGCGGGAACAACGAAAAACAGGACCGTGAACCTGCCAAACCGCCGACCGGCGCTGATGATCAGTCGCGACATTGGATGTTACAACGGGATGTTGTCGTGCTTCTTCCAAGGGTTCTGCATGTCCTTGTTGCGCAGCATGCGCAGTGCCCGGGCAATGCGGCGGCGGGTCGAATGCGGCATGATCACCTCGTCGACATAGCCGCGTTCAGCGGCGACGAAGGGCGACAGGAAACGGTCCTCGTAAGCCTTTGTGTGAGCTGCGATCTTTTCGGCGTCGCCGATATCCTTGCGGTAGATGACCTCGACCGCGCCTCTCGCCCCCATCACCGCGATCTGCGCCGTCGGCCAGGCATAGTTCATATCGCCGCGCAGATGTTTTGAGGCCATCACGTCATAGGCGCCGCCATAGGCTTTGCGGGTGATGACCGTGATTTTCGGCACGGTCGCCTCGGCGTAGGCAAACAGGAGTTTCGCGCCATGCTTGATCAGGCCGCCATATTCCTGCGCGGTGCCGGGCAGGAAGCCGGGGACGTCGACGAAGGTGACGATGGGAATGGAAAAACAGTCGCAGAAGCGCACGAAGCGCGCCGCCTTGCGGCTTGCGTCGGAATCGAGCACGCCGGCCAGCACCATCGGCTGGTTGGCGACGAAGCCGACGGTGCGGCCTTCGACGCGGCCGAAACCGGTGACGATGTTCTTGGCAAAGTTCTGCTGGATCTCGAAGAAATCGCCTTCATCGGCAACTTTGAGGATCAGCTCCTTGATGTCGTAAGGCTTGTTGGCGTTGTCTGGGATCAGCCGGTCGAGCGACAGATCATGGTCGGTGACCGACTGGTAGCACTCGATCTCAGGAAGCTCCGACGTATTTGACGCGGGCAAAAGGTCTACCAGCCGGCGCATCTGCAACAGCGCCTCGACGTCATTGTCGTAGGCGCCGTCGGCAATCGACGATTTGGTCGTGTGGACGGACGCGCCGCCAAGGCTCTCGGCCGTCACCGTCTCGTTGGTGACCGTTTTGACCACATCCGGCCCGGTGACGAACATGTAAGAGGTGTCGCGCACCATGAAGATGAAGTCGGTCATCGCAGGCGAATAGACGTCGCCGCCGGCGCACGGGCCCATGATCACGGAAATCTGAGGAATGACGCCGGATGCGAGCACGTTGCGCTGAAAGATCTCGGCATAGCCGCCTAGCGCCGCCACGCCTTCCTGGATGCGGGCGCCGCCGGCGTCGTAGATGCCGATGATCGGCGCGCGGTTGCGCAGCGCCATCTCCTGCACCTTGATGACCTTTTCGGCGTGAGCCTCCGACAGCGAGCCGCCGAAGACGGTAAAATCCTTGGCGAAGAGATAGACCGGACGGCCATTGACGGTGCCCCAGCCGGTGACGACACCATCGCCGGCGATCTTGGTTTTCTCCATGCCGAAGTCGGTCGAGCGATGCTCGACATACATGTCGAACTCCTCGAACGAGCCTTCGTCGAGAAAGACATCGATGCGCTCGCGCGCGGTGAGCTTGCCCTTCTTGTGCTGGGCGTCGATGCGGGCCTGGCCGCCGCCCATGCGGGCGATCTCGCGGCGGCGCTCAAGTTCCTTCAGCACGTCCTTCATCGCTCGGTCCCCAGAAATGGCAGCTGCCTTTGTGGTAATGATGGCTGCAGGCGTGTGCAAGCGCCGCTTTCGGCCTCGATTATTGCGCTGCAACATGTGGCCCCTTGCATTCCGGAGCGAACTCAGCCATATGCAGCCCATAGGCGCTTGGGCCGGAGATTCCGGCCTTCTCGACAAATGAGACTGGTTGCGTCTGTTTTCCCTCTTTCCGGTATATCGGCCTCTCTTTCCGATACATCACGAAGTGGCGAAAGAGCCCCGTGGCATGACGCCTGCGGGCACGACAGCGCAGCCGAGTGGACGTTACCGTCCGCCCGCCTTGTCGTTTCATATCAAATTTTTCGACGGCAGGTTGCGCCCTGCCGCCATCGATGTTTGCGGCCAAGACCGCGTGAAAGAAGACTATTTTGACCAACGAAAACACCTCAGCCGGTAACGCAATCTCGGCCGGCAACACTACGGAACTCACCGGTTTCGCAGCTCTTGGAATTACCGGCGCGCTGCTCAAGGCGACGCATGGCGCCGGCTTCACCGAGCCGAAGCCGATCCAGACGCAGGCGATCCCGCCGCAGATGGAAGGCCGTGATATCTTCGGCATCGCCCAGACCGGCTCGGGCAAGACCGCTGCCTTCGCGCTGCCGATCCTGTCGAAGATCATCGCGCTCGGCACCAAGCGCCGAGCCAAGACCACTCGTGCGCTGATCCTGGCGCCGACGCGCGAACTCGCCGTCCAGATCGAGGACACCATCAAGATCCTCGCCAAGGGCGCGCATGTCTCGACCGCTCTCGTGCTTGGCGGCGTCTCGCGCTTCAGCCAGGTGAAGAAGGTTGCGCCCGGCGTCGACATCCTGATCGCCACGCCCGGCCGCCTGACCGACCTGGTGCGCGAGGGCGACCTCATTCTCTCCGACACCAAATGGCTGGTGCTGGACGAGGGTGACCGCATGCTCGACATGGGCTTCATCAACGACGTCAAGCGGATCGCCAAGGCGACCGCGCCCGACCGTCAGACGGTGCTGTTCTCGGCCACCATGCCCAACGAAATCGCCGAGCTGGCGAAGGGCCTGTTGAAGAACCCGATCCGCGTCGAAGTCGCGCCGCAGAGCACCGCGGCCGCCGAGATCGTGCAGGGCGTCGTCTTTGCCCGCACCAAGCAGAAGCGCCAGGTGCTGTCGACGATGCTCGCCGACGAGGCAATGAAGTCCGTCATCATCTTCTCGCGCACCAAGCATGGCGCCGACCGGGTGACCAAGGACCTCGAGCGCGACGGCTTCAAGGCCGCCGTCATCCACGGCAACAAGTCGCAGAACGCCCGCCAGAAGGCGCTCAACGATTTCCGCGAGGGTTCGGTGCGCATTCTCGTCGCGACCGACATCGCGGCGCGCGGCATCGACGTTCCCGGCATCAGCCATGTGGTGAATTTCGACCTGCCGGATGAGGCCGAAAGCTATGTCCACCGCATCGGACGTACCGGCCGTAACGGCATGGACGGCATCGCCATCACGCTTTGCGATCCTTCCGAAAACAGCAAGCTGCGTCAGGTCGAGCGCATCATCCGCAGCAAGCTGCCGATCGTTGCCGACCATCTCGGCAGCCCGGATCCGGTGCGCAATCCGGCCGAAAAGAACGAGCGCTTCGAGCCCGCCAATGATCGCAACGACCGCAATGGCCGTCGCGACGGCAGGCGGCCCGGTGGCCAGAACAACGGCTTCGCCAAGAAGCGTTTTGGTGACAAGCCGGCCTTTGCGGGCGCAAGCGAGCGCAAGCCGGAAGGCGCCAAGGCCTTCAAGGGCAACAACAAGCGCCGCTTCGGCGGCAAGCGGCCCGCTGCGCGGGCTGCCTGATCAGACGAACCGGTCAGGCTCGTCGAGCCTGGCTTGATTGCTGACGATTGAATATGAGGACGGCCGGGGCAATGCTTCGGCCGTCCTTTTCGTTTAGGGCTGCCCGGTAATTGCCTTCACCCACACGACGATCCGCTGCGCCAGGAAAGCCGTGGTCGAGGGCGACAGCGCGTCGCCGGCAATGACGTGGTCGTCGGGATCGCCATTGTCGTCGACGGGCACCAGTTCATGCGGTGCGCCCCAGCGGCCGGCGATTTCGCGGGTGCGATCCTGGCGCACCACCTTGTCGGAATCCGAGAAGATGAACAGCGCCGGTATGGTTGCCTTCTCCACAGGCGCTGCGTAGGCAAGGTTGGTCAGCGCCGCCATCGGTAGCACAGCTGCCATTGGATATGTGTGCGTCCAGAGTTTCTCGTGCAGCGCGTTGCGGGTCGGAAAGCTGCGCTCCTTGCCGCCGACGAAATCGGCGATCTGCCTGCCCCAGGGCATGGTCAGCAGCTCGGCGCCTGAAGCCCTGATGCCAAAATTCGGCGAGATGAATGCGATTGCAGCGACGCCGTCCGATGCGCCAGGCTCAGTCGCCGCCCATGCCGCCAGCGATCCACCGGTCGAGGTGCCGATGACGATCACCTTGTCGCCGATGGCTCGGCCGATGGCGAGCGCCTCCTGATAGTCGTTGATCCAGGCATTGACGCTGCCTTGCGCCATAGCAGCGCCGTCCTGCCCATGACCGGTGAGGCGGGTGTAGAAAAGGTTGGCGTCGAGTTGGTCGGCGACCTCGTCGGCCAGCGGGCGAACCTCGCCCTTCGATGCCGAAAAGCCATGGATATAGACGATCGCCAATGGCGTCCTGGCGTGAACCATCGGATCGGCCCAGATGATTTCTTTCTCGAGCCCGTCGCGAACGTTGGGCACGGCAGCCTCTTCGCGCGCAATATACGCTTGCGGATCGTCGCCGATCACTTTGGGGTCGAAGCTGATTGTTGTGTCGACGGGAACGCGCGGACCAAGCAGGAGGGCCAAGACAAGGATGATGACGACGCCCAGCACCGCAAGCACGATCCGTCGCCCCATCTCAGACTCCACAACAATTCTAAAGCCTATGGCGGCCGGTGCAGTCAGGCAACAGCCGGACTGTGGACAGCTATTGGTTCGGCGGCTTGCGGTCGAAATTCAGCGGCCGCCCTGTCCAGCGGGTCGCCGTGCTGATGAACCACCGGCAGACTGGCCTTGGCAGCAGTGCCAGCACCTTCAGCCCCCAGCTCAGCCGGTGAGGGAAGGTAACCTCGAAGCCGCCATGCTCGATGCCGCGCAGCATGCGGCGCGAGGCGCGGTTGACCGGCATCAGTCCCGGCATCGGCAGCATGTTCTTTTCGGTCAGCGGCGTGTCGATGAAGCCCGGATTCATCACCTGGATCCGGACATTCATCTTGTCGAAATCGTATTTCAGCGACTCGGCCAAGATGTTGATCGCCGCCTTCGAGCCGCCATAGGCCGCCGTGGTCGGCCAGCCGAAATAGGCGGTAACCGATCCGACAAGCACAATATGGCCGCGCGCACGGATGCGCATGCGCTCCATGAGCGGGACGAGGCCATTGATGATACCGAAATAGTTGACCTCGAAGGTCTGGCGAAAGTCGCGGACCCTGAGGTCTTCGCCGGGCGTGGCGATGTAGTTGCCGGCGTTGAAGACGGCGAGCACGATCGGCCCGAGCTCCTTTTCAATCGCCGCCACCGTGCTTGCCATGCGCGGCTCATCGGTGACGTCGCAAGGGTAGGCGACGACACGTCCCGGCATCTGCGCCGTCTCGACGATGAGCGCGTCGAGTGGGTCGCCGTCGAGTGCGGTGACCGCGACGACAAAGCCCTTTGCCGCGAGGTCCTTGGCCAGCGCACGGCCGATGCCGCTGCTGCCGCCGGTTATCCAGGCGACGCCGTGCTTCGGGTTGGCCCGGTAAAGTGTCATTCTGCGCCCTGCCGATCTGTCATTAGTGCTCTAGCGGTGAAAAAATCGAATGAAAAGAGCGCTTTTCCGTACTGGTTGAAATGATCGTCATCGCGCGTTGTCCGGCCGCGGGAGATTGCAGTGCCCGAAATGCGACTGGACCAGGCGAATTCTTACCTTGAAACGCACGCTTCGGGTTTCTAGGGTCTCGCCGCAGCTACATAAGGAATCCCGGATGCCCCGTTCTGTGATCGAAGCGATCGGCAACACGCCCCTGATCCGCCTCAACAAGGCCTCGGAGCAGACCGGCTGCGAGATCCTGGGCAAGGCCGAGTTCATGAACCCCGGCCAGTCGGTCAAGGATCGCGCAGGCCTGTTCATCATCCGCGACGCCGAACAGCGCGGGCTGTTGAAGCCGGGCGGCGTCATCGTCGAGGGCACGGCAGGCAATACCGGCATCGGCCTGACGCTGGTCGCCAAGGCGCTGGGCTATCGCACAGTGATCGTCATTCCCGACACCCAGAGCCAGGAAAAGAAGGACACGATCAAGCTGCTTGGCGCCGAGCTGATCGAAGTGCCGGCGGTGCCTTACAAGAACCCCAACAATTACGTGAAACTGTCGGGGCGGTTGGCCGAGCAGATGGCGAGGTCGGAGCCGAACGGCGCGATCTGGGCCAACCAGTTCGACAACGTTGCCAATCGCGACGGCCATATCCGCACCACGGCGGAAGAAATCTGGACGCAGACCGGCGGCAAGGTCGACGGTTTCGTCTCGGCGGTGGGTTCGGGCGGAACGCTGGCCGGCGTCGCCTTCGGGCTGAAGGCCAGGAGCAGCAACGTCAAGATCGCACTCGCCGATCCGCTGGGTGCGGCGCTCTATTCCTTCTACACCAGTGGCGAATTGAAGTCCGACGGCAGCTCGATCACCGAAGGGATAGGGCAGGGGCGCATCACGGCAAATCTCGATGGGTTCACGCCGGACTTCTCGTTCCAGGTGCCGGACGAGGAAGCGCTGCCGATCGTCTTCGACCTGATCCAGGAAGAAGGCCTGTGCGTCGGCGGTTCGACCGGCATCAACATTGCCGGCGCGATACGGCTGGCGCGCGAGCTTGGCCCCGGCCACACCATCGTGACCATCCTTGCCGACTATGGCACGCGCTACCAGTCGAAGCTGTTCAACCCGGAATTCCTGCGGGATAAGAACCTGCCGGTGCCGGGCTGGATGGATGAGCGCAGCACAATTTCGGTGCCGTATGAGAAGGTCGCCTGATGGCGCACAGAACAGAAGCGCTGTTTCGCGACGACGCCTATCTCAGAGCGGCTGACGCCACTGTTGTCGCCATCAACGAGCGCGGCGGCATCATTCTCGACCGGACCATCTTCTATGCCACATCGGGCGGCCAGCCTGGCGATACCGGAACATTAGAGCGCGCCGACGGCAGCCGCATCGCCATTGCCGCCACCATCACCGGCGAGACCAAGGACGAGATTATCCATGTGCCGGCGCCGGAGCAGCCGGCACCCGAGGTCGGCGAGCAGGTGAAACTCGCCATCGACTGGGAGCGGCGGCATCTCCTGATGCGCATGCACGCAGCTTGCCATTTGCTCACCGTCGTCTGTCCGTTTCCGATTACCGGTGCCGCGGTTTCCGAAGATGACAGCCGCGTCGACTTCGACGCTCCCGATGCCGGCTTCACCAGGGAAGACGTCACCGCCGGGCTGATGGAGCTGGTGCGAGCCGATCATCCGATCTTCATCAGGCTGATCACCGACGAGGAACTGGCAGCCAATCCTGGCCTGGTGAAATCCAAGAATGTCCGGCCGCCCGCCGGCACCGGCAAGATCCGCCTGGTCTGCATCGGCGACAACGCTTCGATCGACAGCCAGCCCTGCGGCGGCACCCATGTCAAAAGCACCGGCGAAGTCGGTGAAATCCATATCGGCAAGATCGAGAAGAAGGGCCGCGAAAACCGGCGTTTTCGCATTCGCTTCGGACCAATGCCGGTGGCTTGAACGAACCATGATCCCGAAAAGTGGAAGCCGGTTTTCGGGGAAGATCATGGTCAACAGGAAGCAATGCTTCGCCAAGGCGGAGCAGGAGAAGAACAATGGCCGATGACAGCTCTTTCATCGTCGATGCGGACTGGTTGCAGAGCCGTCTTGGCGAGCCCGGCCTGACGATCGTCGATGCATCCTGGTATCTGCCGGCGCAGAAGCGCGATGCGCGCGCCGAGTATGAGGCTGCGCATATTCCGGGCGCGCGATTCTTCGATCATGATGCGGCCTCCGATCCTGATGCCAAGCTGCCGCACACGCTGCCCTCGCCACAGCATTTGGCGCAATATGTAGGCGCCATGGGAATTTCGGCCGACGACACCATTGTCGTCTATGACGGTCCGGGTTTCTTCTCGGCGCCGCGCGCCTGGTGGATGTTCCGCGTCATGGGCGTGTTCCAGGTCTATGTGCTCGACGGCGGCTTCGACCGCTGGAAGGCGGCGGGCCGGCCGGTGACGGCGGAGCCGACCAAGATCGCGCCGAATGTGTTTCATGCCGATTTCGATGCCGCTCGCGTCGCCAGCCTTGCCGACATGCGCCGCATCGTCGAGACTGGCGAGAGCCAGATTGCGGACGCCCGAGGCGCGGGCCGCTTCACCGGCGCCGAGCCAGAGCCCCGCGCGGGTGTTCGCTCCGGCCACATGCCCGGCGCGCACAATTTGCCTTATTCGGCGCTGTCGCTGGATGGCGCGCTGTTGTCGAAGGACCAGTTGCGCAAGGCCGTTGAGGATGCCGGTATCGATCTGTCGAAACCGGTCGTCACCTCTTGCGGTTCCGGCATCACGGCGGCTGTCGTCACTCTGGCGCTGGAGACGCTCGGCCACACCGACAACCGGCTCTACGACGGCTCATGGACGGAATGGGGCGGGCTGGCAGACACGCCCGTGGTGACGGGCAAGGAATGATGGCGATGGAAAATGGCGCGCTGGACGACATCGAGGTCACGGTCACGTTTCTGGAAATGCATGTGCCGCCGGCCTATTCGCCGCCCTTGCCCTACAACAGGCAGATCGCGCTGCTCAGGACCAAGGACATTCCGCTGCATTTCTATCGCTATCTGATGGATCGGGTCGGGCGCAAATGGCATTGGGTCAATGTGCTGAGGCTGGACGATGACGAGCTTGCCGCCGGGATCCACCGCGAGGACCGCGACATCAGGGTGCTTTATCTCGACGGCGCGCCGGCCGGTTTCTTCGACCTCAAGCCGCATTTGCCAGAGGAAGTCGAGCTCGCCTATTTCGGCATGATGGAACATGCGACCGGGCAAGGCATCGGCCGTTGGTTCCTCGGTGCGGCGATTGCCGCAGCATGGTCGTATGGGCCGAAACGGGTAACGGTGCAGACCTGCACGCTCGACCATCCGGCTGCCTTGCCGCTCTACCAGAAGCTCGGTTTTGCGCCGGTGGCGCAAAAGAAGGAGACCGTGCATCCGCTGTCGTTCGCCGAGCGCTCGGCCAGCGTCATGCGGCCGTGACTTTCTCCGACTGAAGGCCGAACCGACCGTTCATGGCGAGGAATTCCTGCTCGTGCGGACCCAGGACGAGAACTGGCGCAGGCGCCGGGTGATGCTGCGCCGCTTCGACGATTTCATCCGCTGAGCCGGCGCGGGACCTGCCCAATGCCGAAGCAGTCCGGCCTGAGACTGGCCGGGCTGCTGACAGTTGACAGGAATCGGGTGGGAAGCACCTCGGCGGGGGCATAATTTCCGGTCAACCACACCGGAGATTTAGCCATGACCGTCCAGTTCAAAGCCTTGCCGACAGAAGATGTGAGAGCGCTGCAGCGCGGCGGGCCGGACGCCTACGGGCAAACGCCGGAGCGGAAGGTTTCAGATGGCGACGGGGTGCCGTGCCGGCATTGCCTGAGAAACGTCGCCGAAGGCGATGGCTATCTGATCATGGCCTATCGGCCGTTTCCGGCGTTGCAGCCTTACGCCGAGACAGGACCGATCTTCCTGCATGCGCAGGAATGCGAACGCGCAGCCGAGACAGAAGCGCTTCCAGAGATGCTTGAGAGCAGCGACTATATCGTGCGCGGCTATGGTGCGGATGACCGCATCGTCTATGGCAGCGGCGGCGTCATTCCGACTGGCGGCATTGCGGCGCGGGCAGAGACGCTGTTTGAGCGCGCTGACATCGCCTATGTCCACGTCCGCTCGGCGCGCAACAATTGTTATCAGTGCCGCATCGAGCGTTTCTGACAAAAAGATGCCCGCCGGTGGTCTGGCGGGCAGTTGGGAACCGTGTGACGGCTCGATCCGTCAAGTTGGCATCCCTGTCTGCGCATGCTTTTCGAATTGCGGATGTGAAGCACTTCACACAGCATCGCGATCCTCGCCGGCATGGCGACGCACGCCGATGGCGGTTGGGACTTGTCGTACTCCCGTCGCATTCTCTCGGTAAAAGACCAGCGTCGATGGATTGCCGACCGCGGATGAACCGGCGGGGATCTCGATGACCGAGGAAGCGGGGCTTTGGCTCCGCTTTTTTGATGTCCGCCAGCCTGTTCAATTCCGGCGCCAGGAATTTTGCGCAAAGAAAAAGCCCGCCGGAATTGACCGACGGGCCTTCGCCGTGTGTGTGTGCGGCGTTTAGTTGAATTTATACTTCGCGCCGACGCGAACGGTCTGGAAGGAAGGCTCGTCGGTGAGGAAGCCGCCCGAGCCGAAATCTTCTTTCTCATACTGCGAATAGCGGTATTCGAGACCAAGCGTCATGTTGCTGGAAACGGCCGTTTCCAGGCCGCCACCGACCGAGAAGCCGCTCGATCCCCAGTCGACGATGTCGCCAACGGGCGAGGAGGCATGCAGGTCGAAATGCTGCCAGCTGTAACCGCCGAGGACATAGGCCAGCGTCGATTCGTTGACCTTGGCGCCGATGCGGGCCAGGGCATCGAAGCCATAGTCGGCATCGCCCTTGATCGACCCACCCGGAATGTCCAGCTTCGAGCGTATGCCGGAATAGCGGGCGTCGACCAGAACGCCGGCGACCCAGCCGCCGAAATCATGGTCGTAACCGATGCTCGCCTCGCCGAACACGCCTTCGCCGCCGATGCCATCCAATTCGAGGGCGCTGGCGAGCGTCAGGTCATGCACCACGGTGCCGGCGCCAAGCGCGCCGCCGACATAGAAGCCGGTCCAGTTGTAGGTCGGAGCAGCAAACGAGGCCCCGCCGCCATTCTGGGCGCCGAAGCGGTAATTGGCCGCGATGTGGAAGGTGTGGCTGGACGGCTCGACATCCAGAGAGGTTCCCGGGCCGCCGATAATGCCGAGGTCAGCCACCGAGTCGTCGCCATAGTTGGCGTAGCGGTACTCGGTCTTAATCGTCCAGTTGCCGCGCAGCACGGTTTCCATGCCAACGCCGACGACATAGCCGCCACGGTTCTCCGTGAAATCAAGACCGTCGGCAAAGCCCGAACCCTCGAGCTTGAAATGGTTCCAAGTGTAGCCGCCGAGCACATAGCCGAGCGTACTGGGGTTCAAGAGATAGCCGGCGCGCAAGCCGACGTCGAAGCCATAAGCGTTCGTCAGGTCGATATCAGCGCCCGGAAGGCTGATCGACGGACCGATATTCCCGATGTTGGCGTCGATGAAGCCGCCGAGCAGGAAGCGTTCAGAGACCATGTAGTCGTAGCCGGCGGTCACTTCGCCAAACACGCCGTTGCCGCCGATGCCATTGAAGTCGAGAAACGGGTCGACGCTGATGCGGTGCACGGTGGCGCCGAAGCCGCCGCCGATGCCGACATAGGCGCCGCTCCAGTTGAAACCGGCAGGTTCTTCCACCGGCTGCACAACGTCGGCGGCATGCGCTACCGATATCAAAGCCATTGCCGAAACGGCGCCGAGAAGAACGGATTTAGCAGAAATAAACATTTTAGCCCCTTAGCATAGAACAAACCCGTCCGTGTTCTAACAGGATGCTCGTTAATATTGGAATGACAAAAATGTCACATCGACAGGCAAAAGCGCTGTCGAGAGGGGCTGCACCTTGCCCTGGAGCGGGCGTTTTGCGGTCTTGTAGCCAAGAAAAACCCGCCGGTACAACCGGCGGGTAAGGGAGGCAAAATGCCAGGTCAGGTCAGGCAGCCAGAACCACTTTCGGTTCGACCAGCTCATAGCCGAGTGCTTCGGCCACGGCGCGATTGGTGATCTTGCCCCTGTGGACATTGAGGCCGTTGCGCAAATGGTGGTCGTCGACCAGCGCCTTCAGGCCCTTGTCGGCCAGCTGCAGGCCATAATGCAGCGTCGCGTTGTTGAGCGCGTGCGCCGAGGTCACCGGCACGGCGCCCGGCATGTTGGCGACGCAGTAATGGATCACGCCGTCGACCTCATAGGTCGGCTCGGCATGGGTGGTGGCGTGCGAAGTCTCGAAGCAGCCGCCCTGGTCGATAGCGACGTCGACCAGCACCGAGCCCTTCTTCATGCCCGACAGCATTTCGCGGGTCACCAGCTTGGGTGCAGCAGCACCCGGGATGAGCACGGCGCCGACGACGATGTCGGCCGAGAAGCATTCTTCCTCAAGCGCCTCGACTGTGGAGTAGCGGGTGTGGACGCGGCCGGTAAAGAGGTCGTCCAGCTGGCGCAGGCGCGGGATCGAGCGGTCGATGATGGTGACGTCGGCGCCGAGGCCGACCGCCATGCGGGCGGCATGCAGGCCGACGACGCCGCCGCCGAGCACGGTGACCTTGCCGGGCAGCACGCCGGGCACGCCGCCGAGCAGCACGCCGCGGCCACCATTGGCCTTCTGCAGCGCGGTCGCGCCGGCCTGGATCGACAGGCGGCCGGCAACTTCCGACATCGGCGCCAAGAGCGGCAGGCCGCCGCGGTCGTCGGTTACGGTCTCATAGGCGATTGCGGTGACGCCGGACGCGAGCAGGCCCTTGGTCTGCTCCGGATCCGGGGCCAGGTGCAGATAGGTGTAGAGGATCTGGCCGTCGCGCAGCTGCGCCCATTCGTTGGGCTGCGGCTCCTTGACCTTGACGATCATGTCGGACTTGGCGAACACGTCGGCGGCGGTCCTGGCGATGGTGGCGCCGGCGGCGCGGTAGGCATTGTCATCGGCGCCGATGCCGGCGCCGGCGCCGCTTTCGACCAGCACTTCATGACCATGCGCGACATATTCGCGGACGGAGCCCGGCGTCAGGCCGACGCGGTATTCGTGGTTCTTGATTTCCTTGGGGCAACCGACGCGCATAGTCTTCTCCTGATCCGGCCCTTCGGGCTCGTTCCCTGTATCAACCGAGTGAACCACAAATCGTTGCGCAGGTGTTTGCGAATGCGCTTGCGCGGGGTCACGCGTTTCGATAATCGTTGCGCGAAATCAAGGAAATTTCGCAGGAATCACGAGAAATGCCGCTCGACAGGATCGATATCGCCATTCTCGAGGCACTGCAGAAGGATGGCCGCATACCCAATGCGGCGCTCGCCGAAAGGGTCGGCCTGTCGCAGTCGGCCTGTTCGCGCCGGCTCGACAATCTGGAGAAATCCGGCACCATCCGCGGCTATCACGCCCGGCTTTCGAATGCAGCGCTCGGTCACCAGATGACGGCGATCGTGCACATATCGCTGTCGGGACAGTTCGAAAAGACGCTGTCGGATTTCGAGGCGGCGATCAAGCGCTGCCCGAATGTGCTGTCGTGCCACCTGATGTCGGGCGAATACGACTATATCCTGCGCATCGCCGCCAAGGATCTGGTCGACTATGAGCGCATCCACAAGGAGTGGCTGTCGGCGATGCCGCATGTGACCAAGATCAACTCATCCTTTGCCCTGCGCGAGATCGTCGATCGGACCGCCATGGGAATGAAGCCGGAACTGGCTTAACGCCACAAACATACTCGGACGTCCTTCCCGATATAGCATGCGCCTTCGCGGCGAAGTTCTTCCCAGCGTTCATCACCGTGGGTGGCGCGAATGTCGGAGTTTGCATAGCCCGCCCAGACATCACCGTCCTTGTAGACATCCGCCCAGTAATCTTTAGACATTTCACCAGCGCCACTATGCGGATCAGGATAGTCGATCCCTGCAAAAACTTGCTTCGGTCCCTGGATATTGAAATCGCCGCCCTGCTCGATTTGATAAGAGCACCTTCCGGATATGCGGGTCTGACCGCCAACAACAAGCAGGCAGCGGCCCCATTTGTAGCCGCTCGGCAAACGATGCCGTGGTTGCGCATGCAAAGGCGAAAGGGAAAACGCAATTGCGAGGGTAATTGCTATGGTTCGTCCGATCATCTCGCCACCCGTTGCGAAGCAGCCAATTCAAGAGCGGCTCGACACTGTTGGATCCGCCCGAAGCGCATGTCGAAGCGGTTCGCTGCAGCATGGTTCCCTTAAAGAGTATTTATCGACCACGTCGGATTTTTGTCACGTAACATTTGTGTTGCTACACGGCGGTCAACCGGCCTCGATGCGGCGATAAAGTGCTGCCCAAATGTGCTGTCCTGCCACCTGATGTCGGGTGAATACGACTACATCCTGCGCATCGCGGCGAAGCACCTCGTGGGCTATCAACGCATCCACAAGAAGTGGCTGTCTGTTATGCCGCACGTGATGAAGATCAGTTCGTCCTTTGCCTTGCGCGATTGTTGATCGCGCGGCGATGGAGAAGAAGCGGAGAGGCTTAGGAGCTGAGTAGCGGAGTGCACGGAATTGTGCTTAAAACAAATAAAGTGGATACTAGAAAAGCCGCTGAAGAGGTGAAGATAATCGCCGACAGTGCCAATGACATGGCCCGATTGATTGAGCTTCCGTCTGCAGGTGCGCTACACGCGCGCACCGGAGATCCGCTTGTCTTTCTGAAAATTCTGTTCAGTGTGTATCGCCGCATTCGTTTGTTGGCCGAGTATAAAGATGCCGGTAAGGCGGATATTCCTCAGTTGCCTGGGAATGACACCAACGGCGATCTTTTCTAAGCGTGATATTTATGAATATGTGCGATCACACGGAGGGTCTCTGAATCTCATCACGCTAGGCTTTTAATACCTCGGTCACCAGTTGGTCCATCGGGATGTCGTGCGGCTGCGGGTAGATGGTGGGGATGCGCTGCAGTTCGTAGCCGACGCCGATGACCAATGGCTTGAACGGCATGGCAGCCAGCGTGCGGTCGAAGAAGCCGCCGCCATAGCCCAGGCGGTAGTTTCGCGGGTCGATGCCGACGATCGGCGAGATGACGATGTCGGGCAGCACCGGGTCGCCTTCGGCGGGGATAGGGATGTTCCAGACGCCTTTTTCCAGCCGGTCGCCAGGCACATAAGCGCGGAAGATCAGCGGCTGGCCCTTCTCGATCACGATGGGCAGCGCCGTGCGGCCGCCGCGTTCGTTGATCGACGCCATCCACGGCCGCAGGTCCGGCTCGCCGCGAAACGGCCAATAGAGGCTGACCATGCGGCCGGCAATGTCGCCGATGGTCGCGTCGAGCCCTTCGGCGATAGCCCGCGACATCGCCACCCGCGCATCGGCGGAAACCGCCAACCGTGCCGCGATCAGACGCTCGCGCTCGGCCTTGCGCCAACGGCGCACATCGGTCCAGTCGGTCAATGGCGCGCGAAATTCCGGATCGAGTTCGTGCATGAAGCAAGGCGGCGAAGAATATTGCGCCCGCCCTTTGCGATCTTTGTCATCGTCGTTGGCCATGCTTCACTCCCGTGGTTCCAGCCCCTGCAAGGCTATACCCGTCCAGGCTTGCCGACATAGGCATTCGCGACATCCGGCGACGAGTCCTGGGCAGCCTTACGCGCGGCAGTCTAGCGCGCCGCGACATTGTTGCGGTGCACAAAAATCACTAGATAAAGAGAGACAAACAGGGGTGAATGCGATGAGTGAAACCAGCCATCATGTCGTTGTCGTCGGCGCAGGGTTCGGCGGTCTCGAACTCACCCGGGCGCTGGCCGGCGCACCCGTGCGCATCACCATGATCGACAAGCGCAACCATCACCTTTTCCAGCCGCTGCTTTACCAGGTGGCGACCACCTCGCTGGCGACCTCGGAAGTTGCCTGGCCGATCCGTCATCTGCTGCGCAAGCGCGAGGACGTGACGACCCTGCTCGGCAACGTCACCGGCGTCGACCGTCCAGGCAAACGCGTGCTGCTTGAGGACGGCAGTTCTGTTCCCTACGACACGCTGGTGCTCGCCACCGGCGCGCGTCATGCTTATTTCGGCCACGACGAATGGGAGCCTTTCGCGCCCGGGCTGAAGACGCTTGAAGACGCAACCACCATTCGGCGGCGCATCCTGCTCGCCTTCGAGCAGGCCGAGCGCGAGACCGATCCGGCCAAGCGCCAGGCACTGCTGACACTGGTCATCGTCGGCGGCGGCCCGACCGGCGTGGAGCTTGCCGGCACCATTGTCGAACTCGCGCATGAAACGCTGCGCGGCGAATTCCGCAACATCGACACGCGTGAGGCGCGTGTGGTGCTGGTCGAGGCCGGAGACAGGATCCTAGCCAATTTCGCGCCAAAGCTGTCCGACTATGCGCGCAAGGCGCTGGAGCGACGGGGCGTCACGGTCGAGCTTGGCCGCGCCGTCACGCGCCTCGATGCCGAAGGCGTCGTCTTTGGCGATACGCATCTGCCGGCGCGAACCATCCTGTGGGCCGCCGGCGTGGCGGCTTCACCCGCGGGAGAGTGGCTGGGCGCGCCGGTGGACCGGGCGGGCAGGGTAATGGTCGAGCCCGATCTGACCGTGCCGAACAGTCCTGAAATCTTCGTCATCGGCGACACCGCGCATGTCTTGCGGCCGGACGGCAAACCGGTGCCCGGCGTGGCGCCCTCGGCCAAGCAGGAGGGCAAGCATGTCGCCGCGACGATCAGGGCGCGGCTGGCCGGCGATGGCGCGCCGCGGCCTTTCCGCTACAAACATGCCGGCGACCTGGCGACGATCGGCAAGTGGGCAGCCGCGATCGATTTCGGCTCGATCAAGCTCACGGGATGGCTTGCCTGGTGGCTGTGGGGCGTGGCGCATATCTACTTCCTGATCGGTTTCCGCAACCGGCTCTCGGTGTCGCTTAGCTGGCTATGGATCTATTTCACCGGCCAGCGCAGCGCGCGGCTGATCACCCAGGGCGACGAT
Source organism: Mesorhizobium sp. C372A (assembly GCF_030323245.1). Classification (NCBI taxonomy): domain Bacteria; kingdom Pseudomonadati; phylum Pseudomonadota; class Alphaproteobacteria; order Hyphomicrobiales; family Phyllobacteriaceae; genus Mesorhizobium; species Mesorhizobium sp. C372A. Next base: position 4,415,631 of record NZ_CP100475.1, read on the forward strand.
GACAAGGGCTGAGGTTCTCAACCGCGGCCAAGGATATTCATCCAGCCGTCACCTTTTGCTGATCGACTGACTTCCCGATGGACATGGCCGGTTTTCGGCGCGAAGCTTCCGCCCGGGGCTGGGATCTTGTCACGTCGCTGGGAGGGAAAACCAATGCCGCATCTCAATTACCCCGTCTCCCGCCGTAGTTTTCTTGCCGGTACGGCCGCCAGCGGGGCGCTGATCATGCTCCATCCGTTTTCCGCCCGCGCGCAGGCCAATCAGGCGCATCTGAGGATCATGGAGACCACCGACATCCATGTGAATGTGCTGCCTTACGACTACTACGCCGACAAAGCCAACGACACGATGGGCCTGTCACGGACGGCCTCACTGATCGCGGCGGTGCGCAAGGAAGCCACCAATGCGATGCTGATCGACAATGGCGATCTTTTGCAGGGCAATCCGATGGGCGATTACATCGCCTATGAGAAGGGCCTCAAGGAAGGCGATCTGCATCCGATCATGAAGGGCATGAACCTGCTGGGCTATGAATGCTCGACGCTCGGCAATCACGAGTTCAATTACGGCCTGTCGTTCCTCGACAAGGTGCTGGCCGGAGCCAATTTCCCCTTCGTCTGCGCCAATCTGATCCGCGGCACCGAGCTTGCCGCCAAACCGCGCGACGACAAGCTCTACCTCAAGCCCTATGTCATCCTCGACAAGAAGATCAAGGACGGGTCGGGCGCCGAGCAGCCGATCAAGATCGGCATCATCGGCTTTGTGCCGCCGCAGATCATGGTCTGGGACCTGAAGAACCTGGAAGGCAATGTCAGGACGCGCGACATCGTCGAGGCGGCCAGGGCATGGGTGCCGCAGATCAAGGAGGAGGGCGCCGACATCGTCATCGCGCTCTCGCATTCCGGCATCGATATCAAGCAGGGCGACGGCATGGAGAACGCCTCCTTCTTCGTCGCCGGCGTCGAAGGCATCGATGCGGTGTTCACCGGCCATCAGCATCTCGTCTTCCCCGGCAAGAAGGATTTTCAGGCGCTCGAAGGCGTCGACACCGAGAAAGGCACGCTGCAGGGCAAGCCCGCCGTGATGGGCGGTTTCTGGGGCTCGCATATGGGACTGATCGATCTGCTTCTGGAACGGGACGGATCGAAATGGCGCGTAGCCTCGGCCACATCGGAGGCAAGGCCGATCTACCAGCGCGTCGACAAGGCAAACAAGCCGACGGTGGCGGACGACCAGCGCGTCGTCGATGCGCTGAAGGCGGACCATGAGGCGACACTTGCCTATGTCCGCCGACCGGTCGGCAAGACCTCGGCGCCGCTCTATTCCTATTTCGCGCTGGTCGCCGACGATCCGTCGGTGCAGATCGTCAACCAGGCGCAGAGCTGGTACCTCAAGGACATATTGAAGAGCACGCAGTGGAAGGATGTGCCGCTGCTGTCGGCGGCAGCACCCTTCAAGGCCGGCGGGCGCAACGGCGCCGACTACTATACCGACGTGTCGGTGGGCGACATCGCCATCAAGAACGTCGCCGACCTCTATCTCTATCCGAACACGGTGCGCGCCGTCGAAATCACCGGCGCGCAAGTGAAGGAATGGCTGGAAATGTCGGCCGGCATTTTCAGGAAGATCGAGCCGGGCAAGGCCGACCAGGCGCTCATCGACACCGAATTCCCGTCCTACAATTTCGATGTGATCGATGGCGTCAGCTACGGAATAGACCTGTCGCAGCTGCCGAAATACGATGCCAAGGGTGGCGTCGCCAATGCCGGCTCGAACCGCATCGTCGGCCTCAGCTTCGACGGCAAGCCTATTGATCCGGCAGCGAAATTCGTCGTCGCCACCAACAATTACCGCGCCGGCGGTGGCGGCAATTTCCCCGACATCAATGCCTCGAAGATCATCTACGAGGCGCCGGACACCAACCGCGACGTGATCGTGCGCTACGTCGTCAGCGAAGGCACGATCAATCCCTCGGCCGACGACAATTGGTCGTTCACGCCGCTGCCCGGCACCAGCGTCGTGTTCGAGACCGGCCCCAAAGCGAAGGATTTTATATCGGGAGTGAAATCGCTCAAGATCGAGCCGGCCGGCGAGGGCGAATCCGGGTTTGCGAAGTATCGCATCCTGCTTTGAGGCAACGTGCAGCTAACAGGGAAAACGAGCGGGCATACGCCCGCTCAATCACGCTTCGGATCAGGCTTTGTAGACCACTTGGCGCACGTCGATGTAGCTGGCTCTAAAGCCGGCTTCGCAATAGTGGAGATAAAATTCCCAAAGCTTCTTGAAGCGGTCGTCGAAGCCGAGCGGGACGATCTTTTCCCACGACGCCCAGAAGCGGTTGCGCCATTCGGCAAGCGTGCGGGCATAGTCGTCCGGAAAGACGCGCTCGCGCAGATGGGCAAGGCCATGGTCGCTGCCCAGCGTCTTCAGGATCGACGGCGTCGGCAGCATGCCGCCTGGGAAGACATAGCGCTGGATGAAATCCGGCCTCGCCCGATAGGTGTCGTAGGCGGCCTCGTTGATGGTGATGATCTGCAGGCCGGCGGTGCCGCCGGGCCTCAAGCACGCCTTCATCTTGCCGAAAAATACCGGCCAATATTTTTCGCCGACCGCCTCGAACATCTCGATCGAGGCGATGCGGTCGTAAGTGCCCGTTTCGTCGCGGTAATCCTGCAGCTTGATCTCGACCTTGTCGGCAAGCCCGGCCTTCTGGATGCGCGCCTTGGCAAAATCGTGCTGTTCGCGGCTGATGGTCAGGCCGGTGACGCGGCAGCCGATCTCGCGCGCGGCAAATTCGGCAAAACCGCCCCAGCCGCAGCCGATCTCGAGCACATGGTCCTTCTTGCCGATACCCGTATCCTTGGCCAGCGCGCGGTATTTGGCGGCCTGAGCGCTTTCCAGGTCGTTGGCGCCGGTCGCATAGAGCGCCGACGAATAGGTCATGCTGGGATCGAGCCATTGCTTGTAGAAGGCGTTGCCGAGATCGTAATGCGCCGAGATGTTGCGCTTCGAGCCTGTGCGGGTGTTTTCGTTGAACCAGTGGCGGATGCGCTGGACCGTGTTGATGAGCCAGCTGGCGCCGCCGGCAATGCGTTCGCCAACGGCCGAGTTGACGACGAACAGTTCCAGGAAGCTGGTTACATCAGGGCTTTCCCAGTCGCCGTCCATGTAGGATTCGGCAACGCCGATGGTGCCGCCGGAAAAGGCACGGCCGGGCAGGCGCCAGTTCTTCAACACCAGTTCGGCATCCGGGCCGGGTCCGTTGCCGCCGACAAGAACCGCCCGGCCATCCGGCATCCTCACCTTCAGCGAACCGCGCGGCAATTTCATCGCCGCCGACAGCACCATGCGCGCCTTGGCCGGCAGGCCCTTGACCATCTCGGCGAAATTGAGTTCGTCCAGCCTGATGGCGTCGCCGAAGCCTTTGTATTCCCTGACAGCCATCTCACACCCCCCTGGAATTCCGCGGGGGCGGCGCAAGATCTGCCGGCCTCCACATCCTCCACTTTCATTCGCCAGGCGCGAACGCCGTAGCCTGCGTGAATTTTCCCCACAATCTTCCATGGCATTGGCCGAAACTTCAAGAGGCAAGCTTCGTGCGGCGCTGGCCCAGCTTGCCGGCCTGAGGCCAGAATCCGCGGGAGAGCGCGGCCCTCGGTGAAATCGCTATGGTTACGAACAGCCACATACGTTAGTTTCAGCCATGCGTTATGTCATCGTCATCGTCGCCATCGCCTTTTTCCTGATCTGGGACGGCCTCTATAATCAGGGCCGCTATCTCGACACGACGGTCAGGGAGATGTCGCGCGTCGTGCGCTACGTCACCGGCAAAGCCTAGCTTTTTGCGCCTCTGCAAAGTCGCTGCCGGCATTGCCGGGCGCGACATCGTGGCGGTTGACGCGACGGTCCCGCTCACACAAAACATGCCGCAAATCGAACGTGGAGGCAGGCGTGATCCGGCATATCGTTTTCTTCAGCGCGCGGCGCAAGGACGATGTCGAGGCCGTGCGCACGGGCTTGCTCGCGCTGGGCAAGATCCCGCATTCAAGCCTCTTCGAGGTGACGCTCAACACCAAGGTCGATCCGCTGTCGGATGCGATCGACGTGGTCGTCTATGCCGAGTTCGAGGATGATGCCGCGCTTGCCGCCTACAAGGCGCACCCGCTCTATGCCGAGACGACCAGCCGGGTCAAACCATTGCGCGAATTGCGCTATTCGGCCGATGTCGTGGCGATGGCCTGATCGGGCTGGCAAGAGGCCTTGAACCGATTTCCGGAATGATGCACACCGCGCCGGCATGACCAGCACGATCCATCCGCTTGACCATCTTGTGTTGCCGACGGCGAGCCTCGCCGTGGCGCGGGCGCGGCTGACATCGCTTGGCTTCATCGTCGCACCAACCGGCATCCACCCTTTCGGCACCGAAAATTGCTGCGTCTTCCTTGCCGACGGCACCTATCTCGAACCGCTGGCGGTCGGGAATGAACAGGTGGCAGCGAGTGCGATCGCCGGCGGCAATGTCTTTGTCGCGCGCGACCGCCTCTATCGCGCCAGCCTGGGCGATGAGGGCTTTTCCGCCGTAGTGCTGGCCACCGACGATGCCGATGCGGATCATGCGCGCTATGTCTCGGCCGGTATGTCGGCGGGAGACGTGCTGAGCTTTTCCCGCGCCTTCACCGATACGGCCGGAAAGAGCGACATGGCCTCGTTCAAACTGGCTTTCGCCGCCGGCGCCGAGACGATGGACGCCTTTCTGTTCGCTTGCGAGCGGATCAACGCCCCTCAAATCGACCGTACGGCACTGCAGGCCCATGCCAACGGCGTGACCGGCATTGCCGAAGTCGTTGCGGTCAGCGATGTGCCTTCCACACAGATCAGCCTGATCTCGACAGTGGTTGGCTCGGAGCAGCAGAGCAGCGCGGTCTTCGCCCTGCCGAATGCGCGTCTGACCGTTCTGGATCCTGCGGCTTTCACCGCGCGCTTCGACATTCCGGCCGGTGCGCCGACAAGAGTTCGCTTCGCCGCGATTGTCTTTTCAGTCCGCAGTGTCGGCGCTGTCGCGAGGCTGCTTGCAGACAACGCCGTCGGGCACGATATAGCGGGCAACGAAATCGTCGTGCAGCCGGCATCCGGACAGGGCGCGGCTTTCATCTTCCGGGAGACCCCATGAGCAAGCCGCAAGGGCCTAATTCGATGGCGCCGAATTCGTCGGTAACCGTCGGCAACGTCGTCTTCGACAATAGCGGGCCCTTGGCGTTGATCGCCGGTCCGTGCCAGTTCGAATCGCGCCAGCACGCTTTCGACATGGCCGGCGCGCTGAAGGAACTGACCGGCAAGCTCGGCATCGGCCTCGTCTACAAGACCAGCTACGACAAGGCCAACCGCACCTCGCTGTCGGCAACGCGCGGCGCCGGCATGGACGTGGCGCTTCCGGTGTTCGACGAGTTGCGCAAGGCGTTTTCGCTTCCCATTCTGACCGATGTCCACACCGAGGAGCAGTGCGCGATCGTCGCACCCCATGTCGATGTGCTGCAGATTCCGGCCTTCCTGTCGCGCCAGACCGACATGCTGGTCGCCGCCGCCAAGACCGGCAAGGTGATCAACGTCAAGAAGGGGCAGTTCCTGGCGCCCTGGGACATGAAGAACGTGGTGGCCAAGATCACCGGTTCGGGCAACCTCAATGTGCTGACCACCGAGCGCGGCGCGTCTTTCGGCTACAACACGCTGGTGTCGGACATGCGGGCTTTGCCTGTGATGGCCGAGATCGGCGCGCCGGTGATTTTCGACGCCACCCATTCGGTGCAGCAGCCGGGCGGGCAGGGCGGTTCCTCCGGTGGTGAGCGCCGCTTTGTCGAGACGCTGGCGCGGGCTGCCGTTGCCGTCGGCATCGCCGGCGTGTTCATAGAGACCCACCAGGATCCCGACAATTCGACCTCCTCCGACGGGCCCAACATGCTGCCGCTGAAGGACATGCCGGCGCTGCTCGAAAGACTGATGGCATTCGACCGCATCGCCAAGAATGCTGCTGACCTGAACCGAGGCTGATGCTTTCGGCTATGGCGCGCGCGCTGCCCTGCTTGTGGAAGGCATAAGCCGGCTGTAGGCTCGCTCCTGCAAATGAGCGTCTTGGCAGGAGGAAGCCATGTCCGTCGCCCGCGTCACCGAAATCACGTCGTCGTCGAAAAAGAGCTTTCAGGACGCCATCGAGAAGGGGATTGAGCGCGCATCCAAAACCCTGAAGAACGTCGAAGGCGCCTGGATCCAGGACCAGAAGATCGTCGTCGAGGACGGCAGGATCGCGGCGTATCGCGTCAACATGAAGGTGACGTTCATCCTCGCGGAGTAACCGCCCGCCGCTCGAAAAAACGGGAACTTTCGCCCGCGCCCCTCATTGTCAAAGTATCGATCAACGACATGAGGAGCAGCAGCCATGACCACCCAGACAGGCCACACCGAAGCCATCGCCGCTTCGCGCGTCATCGGCACGTCGGTCTACAACACCGAAGGCACGAGCATCGGCAGCATCGAGGACATCATGCTCGACAAGACGTCGAACGGCATCATGTTCGCGGTGATCGGGTTCGGTGGATTTCTCGGCATTGGCGAGAAGTATCACGCCATTCCGTGGGCGAGCCTCGACTATGACGAGGACAAGGGCGGCTATGTCGTGCCGTTCTCGAAGGAGCAGCTGAAGGCAGCACCCGCCTATTCGATCAATGAACTGGCCGGCGCCGATGGCGAGGCCGCGCGTGATGCTTCCTATGATTACTACAAGGTCACGCCGTATTGGCATTGATCAGCTGCGCTGACGCCTGACGTGAAAAGGCCCCCGAATTCCGAAACGGGGGCCTTTTCAGTGTAACCCGACAGTTTCTATTCTGCTGCGTAAAGCGTGGACAGTTGCGTCGCCGCCCTTGGCGGCTGCCGCGTATCGCAGGACGTCAGGAACGCCGCCGCGATCAGGAACAAACTCACGATACCGCTCAACTCGGACATGGCGAAACTCCTCCTGTTTCGCCCCGCGCATCACCATCCTAGTCGACACAGAGATTGTTATCTCTGAATTATGATGACGTGGTGTTGTCGAACGTGATCCGAGGCATGCTCAGCCGAGGAGTCCGGCATTCTTGACCGCCTTGAAAACCTTCTCATGCCAGGCGATCCGATCCGCTTCGCCATTGGCCTGCGTGGCGGAATTGGCGTTGCCGACGTTGATCGCGCGCGAGATCTTTTTGATCAGGCCGGCATCGGCAAAGGCATTGCAGCCTGACCCTTTCCATTCGGCGCAAGCTGCGAGCAGCGAAGTCTGCGGATCCTCGATCAGTTCAGGATGATTGGCGAGGTCAACCTTGGCGAGCTTGCCCTTGGCCGTGTACGCGTCGCGCCCGGTGGTCTGGAACGTGCCGCCGCCGCGGAAATTGAAGCCGTCCAACGTTCCCTTCACATTGCCCATGCGGCCGCCATAGGCCCAGTCGCCCAGGGCTTGCGGCTTGCGCAGCAGGTTGTCCTTGATCCACTGATCCGTCTTGCCCGCGGCTCGCGACCTCCATGCGTTCCGGATTGCCGCCACGGTCGTGTAGGTCAGGGATTCGCGAATGAGGGTGAAGCCACCGGTTTCCATCGCCGCTTGAGCGAAGAAATGCATCAGCCGATCATAGTTGTTGCACACGCCATGATCGCCAAGTGTCTTGAGGCCCTTGTCGGAGGTAAAGGCGCCGATGTAACCGTCATAGATTGTTCGCTTGGAACCGCTTGCCGGTCTCGGCGCGAATTTCTGGAAGACCGCTGCCGGCAAACCCTTGTTCGGATCGCCCGCAACGGCTTCGAGCACGCTCTCGACACTCTCGGTCGAGAGCACCGGTTCGCCTTCGACGACCACCGAAGCATTGGGAATTCGCTTGCCGTTGCTTTTCGGGAAGCCACCGCCGGCAAAGGTTTTCAGATCATCGATGAGGGCGATTACGCGTGTCCGGCTCTCCGTGAAATCCATGTCGGAAAGCGGACCGCTCACCTTCTTCGTCGGATTGATGCACCCGACGCTGGACAGGAAATTGACGCCCGGATGGATCAGGATTTCGGTGCGCTTGTTGGTCTTCAGCAGTTCGAGTCCAGGTTTGGGTGGCGTCTTGCCGCCAGTGTAGCCGATGGTCACATATTTGCCTCCGGCCTGCGTCGCCAGTGGATAGGTGCCGGGCTCGATGCGCCTGCCATTGTCTTCTTTGGAATTGTCGCCTGGGCCGCGAGATTCACACACGAACCCCGATAGACCCGTTACTGCCGTGCCGTTGTGAAAGACTTTATAGGTACCAACTGTCCTGCGTCTGGTGCCCCTCGTATGTTCGACTTGGCGACTAATAAGAAGTTCCCAGCCAGTACCTGAAATCGCTGCCATTGCCGCCTCCCCAAAGAGTTCAAGTTTGTTGATTTCACTGTGGTCGCCAAATAGTTCGCGTTGTAGATGTGACCCTAACATCTTCGAATTCTCTGCATTGTGAAGTTTGTCACGTTGGCGGTAGCCTCTTTTGAAGCATCGGGTGGAGTTTGTGTGCCGCCTGGTTTCGTGACAAAGGCATTGCCGCAGGGGCGGGGCACCCACCCCATGCCGCGCCAGACATATGACGTCAGGGCGGGCTGTTTGCGTTCAGATGGCGTCGCCCATGCCCCACGGCCTGAGCGCATGGGGCGACTGTCACCATTATTTCATGCCATTCCTGATTGCCTTTTGCGGCACTTTGGCTAAGAGGGGCGCGACGCTTTCAATCGATCAATCGGGGACATCGCAATGACCGCCATCATCGACATTGTCGGGCGTGAAATCCTGGACAGCCGTGGAAATCCGACCGTCGAGGTCGACGTCGTCCTCGAAGACGGCTCGATGGGCCGCGCCGCGGTGCCGTCGGGCGCGTCGACCGGCGCGCATGAGGCCGTCGAACTGCGCGACGGTGGCGCCCGCTATCTCGGCAAGGGCGTGCTCAAGGCGGTCGAGGCCGTCAATGGCGAGCTGTTCGAGGCGATCGGCGGCTTGGAAGCCGAAAACCAGATCCACATCGACCAGACCATGATCGAGCTCGACGGCACGCCCAACAAGAGCCGGCTCGGCGCCAACGCCATCCTCGGCGTCTCGCTGGCGGTCGCCAAGGCCGCGGCGGAAGCCGCCGGCCTGCCGCTCTACCGCTATGTCGGCGGCACCAAGGCGCATTTGCTGCCGGTGCCCATGATGAACATCATCAATGGCGGCGCGCATGCCGACAATCCGATCGATTTCCAGGAATTCATGATCCTGCCGGTCGGCGCGCCGACGCTGCGCGAAGGCGTGCGCTGGGGCTCGGAAATCTTCCACACGCTGCGCAAGAAGCTCAAGGATGCCGGCCACAACACCAATGTCGGCGACGAAGGCGGCTTCGCGCCCAATCTGAAGAGTGCGCCGGTGGCGCTCGATTTCATCATGGAATCGATCGAGAAGGCCGGCTTCAAGCCGGGCGAGGAGATCGCGCTTGGTCTCGACTGTGCGGCGACCGAATTCTTCAAGGACGGCAATTACGTCTATGAGGGCGAGAAGAGGACCCGCGATCCCAAGGCGCAGGCCAAGTACCTGGCCAAGCTTGCCGCCGACTATCCGATCATCTCGATCGAGGACGGCCTGGCCGAGGACGACTGGGAGGGCTGGAAGTACCTGACCGATTTGATCGGCAACAAGACGCAGCTGGTTGGCGACGACCTCTTCGTCACCAACACGGCGCGGCTGCGCGACGGCATCCGCATGGGTGTCGCCAATTCGATCCTGGTCAAGGTCAACCAGATCGGCTCGCTCACCGAAACGCTCGACGCTGTCGAGACCGCGCACAAGGCAGGCTACACAGCCGTCATGTCGCACCGTTCGGGCGAAACCGAGGATTCGACCATCGCCGACCTCGCCGTCGCCACCAATTGCGGGCAGATCAAGACCGGTTCGCTGTCGCGCTCGGATCGCATGGCCAAGTACAACCAGCTGATCCGCATCGAGGAAGAGCTCGGCAAGCAGGCGCGCTACGCCGGCAAGTCGGTGGTCAAAGCTTAAATTCTGCCGAACTGGCGAAAACGACGAAGGGCGGGATTTTCCCGCCCTTTTTCGTTGCGGCCGCTGGCTAATGCACCTGTCCGTAACCGTCCATTAAGCACAATCGAGCGACAAATGGCGGTCAAAGGATTGCGACCATGTGGACACGCCAGCACAAGCAGAGAAACACCGGCCGGCTGATCATCCCGTCGCTTTGCGTGGCGTTCCTGGCCTATTTCGGCTTCCATGCCTATCATGGCGAGTTCGGCATCAATTCCAAATATCAGCTCGAAGCGCAGACCATCGAATTGCAGGCCAAGTACGATGCCATCAAGGCGCGCCGGATCGATCTGGAGCGGCGCGTCCAGCTGATGCATGAGGGCACGCTTGAAAAGGACATGCTCGACGAGCAGGCACGCCGGGCGCTCAATCTGTCCCAGCCCGATGAAATCACCATCATGCTGCCGGCCAATTCGAAATAACCGAATTTCGGTTAATCGCTGATATCTCTAACGATTCTGGGCGTTTAGGCGCATGCCAGCCATGCGTTTTTCTGCATGGCGAAACGCCGTCTCGCATGTTAGCTTCCTTCCAATCGGTGGGGAGGAGCTGATCCTCTCCGGAGCAGACATGGTCTGCTTTAGTGTCCGCGAAGAGACGCCAACAGGGAGTGATGCATGGCCACCGCCGCCAAAAAAGCGCCTGCCAAATCCGTTAAATCGACATCCGCCAAATCAACGGGGCTTTCCGCCCCCAAGCCGGCCGACTTCACCAAGGACGAGGAGCTTGCCGCCTACCGGCACATGCTGCTTATCCGTCGCTTCGAGGAAAAGGCCGGCCAGCTCTACGGCATGGGCTTTATCGGCGGCTTCTGCCACCTCTATATCGGCCAGGAAGCGGTCGTCACCGGCATGAAGATGTCGCTGATCAACGGCGACCAGATGATCACCGCCTATCGCGACCATGGCCACATGCTGGCGATGGAACTGTCACCGCGGGGCGTCATGGCAGAGCTGACCGGACGCCGTGGTGGCCTGTCGAGGGGCAAGGGCGGCTCCATGCACATGTTCTCCAAGGAGAAGCATTTTTACGGCGGCCACGGCATTGTCGGCGCGCAGGTTTCGCTCGGCACCGGGCTGGCCTTCGCCAACCGCTACCGCGACAACAACAATGTCTCGCTGACCTATTTCGGCGATGGCGCAGCCAACCAGGGCCAGGTCTATGAAAGCTTCAACATGGCCTCGCTGTGGAAGCTGCCGGTGATCTACATCATCGAGAACAACCGCTATGCCATGGGCACCTCGGTGTCGCGCTCGTCGGCGGAAACCAATTTTTCGCATCGCGGCGCATCGTTCAAGATTCCCGGCATTCAGGTCGACGGCATGGATGTGCGTGCGGTCAAATCCGCCGGCGATCAGGCGACCGAATGGTGCCGTGCCGGCAACGGTCCGATCATCCTCGAGATGCAGACCTATCGCTATCGCGGTCACTCGATGTCGGATCCGGCAAAATACCGCTCCAAGGAAGAAGTGCAGAAGATGCGCTCGGATCATGATCCGATCGAGCAGGTCAAGGTGCGGCTGACGGCCAAGAAGTGGGCGACCGAGGACGAACTCAAGAACATCGACAAGGAAGTCCGCGACATCGTCGCCGACGCCGCCGAATTTGCCCAGCACGACGCAGAGCCGGATCCGTCCGAGCTCTGGACCGACATCGTATTGTAACGGGAGGGCAAGGACATGCCGATCGAAATTCTCATGCCCGCTCTCTCGCCGACCATGGAAGAGGGCAATCTTTCCAAATGGTTGAAGAACGAGGGCGACAAGGTCGTCGCCGGCGATGTCATCGCCGAGATCGAAACCGACAAGGCGACGATGGAAGTCGAAGCCGTCGATGAAGGCACGATCGGCAAGATCGTGGTTCCCGCCGGCACCGAAGGCGTCAAGGTCAACGCGGTGATCGCCGTGTTGCTGCAGGACGGTGAAAGTGCAGGCGATGTCGAAAAGAGCGGCAAGCCTGCCTCCACCCAGGATGCCGTTTCCGCTGGCGGTCAGCGGACCGATGCAGCCGAGGAAGGTTCAAAAGCGGCTCCCCAGGATGCCGGCGAGGCTCCGAAGGCAGTTCCCGCCGCTCCGGCGGCCAAACCTGCGGCCGATCCCGATATTCCCGCCGGCACCGAGATGGTCTCGACCACGGTGCGCGAGGCCTTGCGCGATGCCATGGCCGAGGAAATGCGCCGCGACGGCGATGTCTTCGTCATGGGCGAGGAGGTCGCGGAATACCAGGGCGCCTACAAGATCACGCAAGGCCTGCTGCAGGAATTCGGGCCGCGACGCGTGGTCGACACGCCGATCACCGAGCATGGCTTTGCCGGCGTCGGCGTCGGTGCGGCAATGGCCGGCCTGAAGCCGATCGTCGAATTCATGACCTTTAATTTCGCCATGCAAGCGATCGACCAGATCATCAACTCCGCCGCCAAGACGCTCTATATGTCGGGCGGCCAGATGGGCGCGCCGATCGTGTTCCGCGGCCCGAACGGGGCTGCCGCCCGCGTCGGCGCCCAGCATTCGCAGTGCTATGCCGCCTGGTACAGCCATATTCCCGGCCTGAAAGTGGTGATGCCGTACACGGCTGCCGATGCCAAGGGCCTGCTCAAGGCGGCGATCCGCGATCCGAACCCGGTCATCTTCCTCGAAAACGAAATCCTCTACGGCCAGTCCTTCGACGTGCCGAAGCTTGACGATTTCGTGCTGCCGATCGGCAAGGCGCGCATTCACAAGCAGGGCAAGGACGTCACCATCGTCTCGTTCGGCATCGGCATGACCTATGCCATCAAGGCGGAAGCCGAGCTGCGCGGCATGGGCATCGATGCCGAGATCATCGATCTCAGGACCATCCGTCCGCTCGACCTCGACACCGTCATTGCCTCGGTGAAGAAGACCAACCGCTTGATCGTGGTCGAAGAAGGTTTCCCGCAAAGTTCGGTCGGCGACCACATCGCCAACCAGGTTTCGCAGCGCGCCTTCGACTTCCTCGATGCGCCGGTCATCACCATCGCCGGCAAGGACGTGCCGATGCCTTATGCGGCGAACCTCGAAAAGCTGGCCTTGCCCAATGTCGGCGAGGTCATCGAGGCGGTCAAAGCCGTCACGTATCGCTGAGCCGGTCGGGAGGACATCATGCCAATCAACATCACCATGCCGGCGCTCTCGCCCACGATGGAAGAGGGCAATCTTTCCAAGTGGCTGGTCAAGGAGGGCGACAAGGTTTCGCCGGGCGACGTGATCGCCGAGATCGAGACCGACAAGGCGACGATGGAAGTCGAGGCCGTCGATGAGGGCACGGTTGCCAAGCTCGTCGTTCCGGCCGGCACCGAAGGCGTCAAGGTCAATGCTCTGATCGCCATTCTGGCTGGCGAAGGCGAGGATGCAGGGGCGGCGGCAAAGGGCGGCGGCGATGCCGCGCCCGCGAAAGCCGATGCCAAACAGGATAAGGCGTCAATCTCCCCACCCGTGGGGGAGATGTCGACGAAGTCGACAGAGGGGGGCGCTGTCCCGCCGACCTCTCAGTCTGTCGCGCCCCCCTCTGGCCTGCCGGCCATCTCCCCCACAAGGGGGGAGATCAGCCAATCGTCAGGCGAGCGCACTTTCGCCTCGCCGCTGGCGCGGCGCATAGCCAAAGACGCCGGCGTCGATGTGTCCGCCGTGAGTGGCACCGGCCCGCATGGCCGTGTCGTCAAGGCCGATGTCGAGGCGGCGATCGCCGGCGGTGGCGCCAAGGCCGCGCCGGCCGCGAAAGCCGCACCTGCCGGCGCTCCGGCGTCTGCGCCGGCTGCGGCACCCAAGGCGATGTCGGACGAACAGGTGCTGAAGCTGTTTGCCGAAGGGTCCTATGAGCTCGTCCCGCACGACAATATGCGCAAGACCATTGCGCGCCGCCTGGTCGAGGCCAAGACAACCATCCCGCATTTCTACCTGACGCTCGACTGCGAGCTCGATGCGCTGCTGGCGCTGCGCACACAGATCAATGCGGCTGCTCCGACGAAGAAGACCGACAAGGGCGAGGCTCCCGTCTACAAACTCTCGGTCAACGACATGGTGATCAAGGCGATGGCGATGGCGCTGATGGCGGTGCCGGATGCCAATGCATCGTGGACCGAAAGCGCCATGGTCAAGCACAAGCACGCCGATGTCGGCGTTGCCGTGTCGATCCCCGGCGGCCTGATCACGCCGATCATCCGCCACGCCGACGAAAAGACGCTGTCCACTATCTCCAACGAGATGAAGGATCTGGCGAGCCGTGCCCGCAGCCGCAAGCTGAAGCCTGAGGAATATCAAGGCGGCACGACGGCTGTCTCCAATCTCGGCATGTTCGGCATCAAGGACTTTGCCGCCGTCATCAACCCGCCGCATGCGACGATCCTGGCGGTGGGTGCGGGCGAGCAGCGGCCGGTGGTCAAGAATGGCGAGATCAAAATCGCCAATATCATGTCGGTGACGCTGTCGACCGATCACCGCGCCGTCGACGGTGCGCTCGGCGCCGAACTTCTGGTCGCCTTCAAGCGCATGATCGAAAACCCGATGGGCATGCTGGTCTAGGAAGGAAAGGCTGTGCGGAAATTCGTCACCAGCCTTTTCGCCCTGATCCTTTCCGGCCTGGCCGGCGGGCTGGTGGCGCTGTGGCTGGCAATCGCCACCAATGCGAACTCGGAATTCATCCTTGTCTTCATGGCCTCGGCGCTGGTCTCTATCGTTGCGACGGTGGCGTTTTTCATCGCGCAATTGGTGCCAAACCTACAAAGGGCGATCAATCTGACGGGGCTTGTTGGGGTTGCGTTGTTCGTGCTGGCCGGGATCGGGCTGATTGCCTGGACCTTCTCTCAGCCGCCGGGCAAAGCCCAGTGGTCGGGCGATCTCCCCGTTGTCGCCGGTCTGATTTTGCCAAGCATCGCCACGGTCATCGTGCAGTGGCTGTTCGTGGGATGGCGCGTGCGGCGCGGGCTTAAGGCGGAGGCGGGTGCGGGTGCATGAAGACGATCCTCTGCTACGGCGATTCCCTGACCTGGGGCTATGACGCGGCAAGCCTCGGGCGCCATGCGCTGGAGGATCGCTGGCCGAGCGTGCTCAAGGCGGCGCTGGGCGACGATGATATCGAAGTCATTGCCGAAGGTCTGAACGGCCGCACCACGGCTTTCGACGATCACCTGGCTGGTGCCGACCGCAATGGCGCCAAGGTGCTGCCGACGATCCTGACCAGCCATGCGCCGCTCGACCTGATCATCATCATGCTTGGCGCCAACGACATGAAGCCCTGGATCCACGGCAATCCGGTCGCGGCCAAGCAGGGGGTGCAGCGGCTGATCGACATCGTACGCGGCCACGATTATCCGTTCGACTGGGCCGCGCCGCAAATCCTGATCGTCGCGCCACCAGCGGTCAGCCGCACCGACAATGCCGAATTCAAGGAAATGTTTGCCGGCGGCGACGAGGCCTCGAAGCGGCTGGCGCCGCAATATTCCGCGCTCGCCGACGAGGCCGGCTGCGGCTTTTTCGATGCCGGCACGGTGGCCGAGACCACACCGATCGACGGCGTCCATCTCGATGCCGAAAACACGCGAAATATCGGCCAGGCGCTGGCGCCATTGGTGCGCGTGATGCTGGAACTCTAGAGAAAAATCAGGGAGAAACCCCGTGGCTGAATCCTACGACGTGATCATCATCGGCTCAGGCCCCGGCGGCTATGTCACGGCGGTGCGCTCCGCCCAGCTCGGCTTCAAGACTGCCATCGTCGAGCGCGAGCATCTCGGCGGCATCTGCCTCAACTGGGGCTGCATCCCGACCAAGGCGCTGCTGCGCTCGGCCGAGATCATGCACTATTCCGATCATCTGAAGGACTACGGCCTGAAGCTCGAAGGCGGCAAGGTCAGCGCCGACACGGCCGCTGTCGTCGACCGCTCGCGCAAAGTGTCGTTGAGGCTCAATGGCGGCGTCGCCTTCCTGATGAAGAAGAACAAGGTCGACGTTATCTGGGGCGAGGCCAAGCTCTCCAAGCCGGGTGAAATCGTCGTCTCCAAGACGGCCAAGAAACCGATGGAGCCGCAGCCGCCGGTGCCCAAGGGCGTCAAGGGCGAGGGCACCTATACCGCCAAGCACATCATTCTGGCCACCGGCGCCCGGCCGCGCGCGCTGCCCGGCATCGAGCCGGACGGCAAACTGATCTGGACCTATTTCGAGGCGATGGTGCCGAAGGAGATGCCGAAGTCGCTGCTGGTTATGGGTTCGGGCGCCATCGGCATCGAGTTCGCCTCCTTCTATCGCACCATGGGCGCCGAGGTGACGGTGGTCGAGCTTTTGCCGGCGGTGATGCCGGTCGAGGATGCCGAGGTCTCGAAATTCGCGCAGAAGCAGTTCGAGAAGCAGGGCATGAAAATCATCCTCGAGGCCAAGGTGACCAAGGTCGAGAAGGGTGCCAACTCGATCACTGCCCACGTCGAGATGAAAGACGGCAAGGTCGAGAAGATCACCGCCGACCGCATGATCTCGGCCGTCGGCGTGCAGGGCAACATCGAGAATCTCGGCCTCGAGACGCTCGGCGTGAAGACCGATCGCGGCTGCGTCGTCATTGACGGCTATGGCAAGACCAACGTTCCCGGCATCTACGCTATCGGCGATGTCGCCGGACCGCCTATGCTTGCCCACAAGGCCGAGCATGAAGGCGTGGTGTGTATCGAAAAGATCGCCAATTTCCCCGGCGTGCATGCGACAGACAAGCTGAAGATCCCGGGCTGCACCTATTGCAACCCCCAGGTCGCATCGGTCGGGCTCACCGAAGCCAAGGCCAAGGCCGAAGGCAAGGACATTCGTGTCGGCCGCTTCCAGTTCGGCGCCAACGGCAAGGCGATCGCGCTTGGCGAGGACCAGGGCTTCATCAAGACCGTCTTCGACAAGAAGACCGGCCAGCTGCTCGGCGCGCATATGGTCGGCGCCGAGGTGACGGAGCTGATCCAGGGCTTTGTCGTGGCGATGAACCTGGAGACCACCGAGGAAGAACTGATGCACACCATCTTCCCGCATCCGACGCTGTCGGAGATGATGAAGGAAAGCGTGCTTGATGCCTATGGCCGTGCGCTCAACGCGTGATAAATTGCTGCCGCGAGACTCAGACGCATGCGCCGGAGGAACCTTACGGCAAGACAGTTCGTTTCCGGATGCATTTTCACCTGACACTGGAGGAGTTGGCATATGGACGTGAATGGCGTGGGCTGGATTGCGGCCATCATCATCGGCGGTTTGGCCGGGTGGCTGGCCGAGATGGTCATGAAGAGCAATACCGGCGTCTTGATGAACATCATTATGGGCATTGTCGGCGCGGTGGTGCTGAACGCAATTCTCAGGGCGCTCAACATCGAACCCTTCGGTGTCGGCTGGCTCGCCTACCTGATCACCGGCTTCATCGGCGCCTGCCTGCTGATCTTTGCCGGGCGGCTGATACGCCGCTAGACTACCGCTATGCGAAAAAGGCTGTGGCGGCATGCGCCGCCGCGGCCTTTTTCTTTGCACCGAAAAGTCCTAGATGACGTCAGAAGGGCGAATGCCGACGGGCAGACGCCAACAAGTCAGGTTTGAGATGGTCACCGTCCTCGACACGATCGCCAACGCGCCGCGCCTGCGGCACCCCGAGAAGGCGCACAAGCCTGATCAGGACGTGCTGCGCAAACCCGACTGGATCCGCGTCAAGGCGCCGATGTCCAAGGGCTATGCCGAAACCCGCGAGATCGTGAAGTCGCACAAGCTGGTCACGGTGTGCGAAGAGGCCGGCTGCCCCAATATCGGCGAGTGCTGGGAAAAGAAGCACGCCACCTTCATGATCATGGGCGAGATCTGCACGCGCGCCTGCGCGTTCTGCAATGTTGCCACCGGCATTCCGACCGCGCTCGATGCCGATGAGCCGGCGCGTGTCGCGCATGCCGTAAAGCAGATGGGGCTGACCCATGTCGTCATCACCTCGGTCGACCGCGACGATCTCGCCGATGGCGGCGCGCAGCATTTCGCCGAGGTTATCCGGGCGATCCGGGCAGCGACACCTCTGACCACGATCGAAATCCTGACGCCCGATTTCCTGCGCAAGGAAGGCGCGCTGGAGATCGTCGTGGCGGCCAAGCCCGATGTCTTCAACCACAATCTCGAAACCGTGCCGTCGAACTACCTGACGGTGCGGCCGGGTGCCCGCTATTTCCACTCGATCCGGCTGTTGCAGCGGGTCAAGGAGCTCGATCCGTCGATCTTCACCAAGTCCGGCATCATGGTCGGCCTCGGCGAAGAGCGCAACGAGATCCTGCAGCTGATGGATGACCTGCGCTCGGCCAATGTCGACTTCATGACCATTGGCCAGTATCTGCAGCCGTCGAAGAAGCACCACCCGGTGATCCGCTTCGTCACGCCGGAGGAATTCAGCTCCTTCGCGACGATCGGCAAGACCAAGGGTTTCCTGCTGGTGGCGTCGAGCCCGCTGACGCGCTCCTCGCATCATGCCGGTGACGATTTCGCCAGGCTGCGGGCGGCGCGTGAGGCGCAGCTCAAAAAAGCCAGTTAAATCCTGCTTCAATGCCGAAATTCGAAGCCACACGCCGCGTTGCCCACACGCCGGAGCAGATGTTTGCGCTGGTCGCCGATATCGAGACCTATCCGCAATTTCTGCCGCTGTGCGAGGCGCTGACGGTGCGCTCTCGCAAGGAGCGTGATCGCCGCACCATTCTCCTCGCCGATATGAGCATCGGCTACAAGGCGATCCGCGAGACCTTTACGACGCAGGTGCTGCTGAAGCCGGACGAGAACACAATCGACGTCAAATACATCGATGGGCCGTTCAAATATCTCAGCAATATCTGGCGCTTCGAGCCGGCCGACGGCGGCGGCTGCAACGTTCGCTTCTTCATCGACTACGAGTTCAAGAGCCGTATCCTCGGCGTGTTGATGGGCACCATGTTCGATCGCGCCTTCCGCATGTTTTCCGAAGCCTTCGAAAAACGTGCGGACGTCATCTACGGAACGACGCCCATCTCATGAGTGTCGCCGAGCGCGCGCAGGCCGATCTCCAGCGCATGCTTGACCGTCTCGCGGCGGATGAAGTCGCGGCCATTGTCGGCAAACATATTGAGCTCGGCAGCCACCGGCCCACCTCTTAGGGCAACTCCGAACCAGACGAGGCCGACCGGTTTTTCCGGCGAGCCGCCGCCTGGGCCGGCAATGCCGGTGACGGCAAGCGCAAGCCCGGCGCGCGAGCGGGCCAGAGCGCCCTCCGCCATCTCCAGAACCGTTTCGCGCGAGACGGCGCCATGCGCCTCGAGTGTGGCGGGCGAGACGCCGAGCATCTCCATCTTTGCTTCATCGGAATAGGTGATGAGGCCGCGATCGACGACAGCGGACGAGCCGGCAATGTCGGTCAGTGCCGAGATGATCATGCCGCCGGTGCAGCTCTCGGCCGTCGCCAGCATGATGCCGCGTTGCTGGCAGACCTGGAGCAGGGCGTTGGCAAGATCGCTGTTGTTCATGCGGGAACCTCCCCGGGGAAGACGACACTGGCGGTGGCGATGGCGGCGATGCCTTCCTCGCGGCCGACAAAGCCGAGTTTCTCGTTCGTCGTCGCCTTGATCGAGATGCGATCGCTGGAAATGCCCAGCATCGCCGACAGCGCATTGGTCATGGCCCCGCGATGCGGGCCGACGCGCGGCGCCTCGCAGATCAGCGTGATGTCGGCATTGGCGATGCGGCCGCCGCGTTCGCGCACCAACCTGGCCGCATGCTCGACGAAGATCTTTGACGCCGCGCCCTTCCATTGCGGATCGGAAGGCGGGAAATGCGTGCCGATGTCGCCGGCGCCGCAAGTGGCGAGCAGCGCATCGGTCAGCGCGTGCAGGCCGACATCGGCATCCGAATGGCCGGAAAGCTTCTTGCCGTGCGGAATGGCGACGCCGCACAGGGTGACATGGTCGCCGGCCTCGAAGGCGTGCACGTCATAGCCATTGCCGGTGCGAATGTCTGGAAAACGCTCGCCAGTAAGCCGTTGATCCGCCATCGCGATATCCCTTGCCCAGGTCAATTTGACATTGTCCGGCGACCCCTCGACGATTTTTACCGGAATATGCGCCCATTCGGCGATCGCGGCATCGTCGGTGAAATCCGTCTTGCCGAGATGATGGGCTTTTTCGTGCGCGGCGAGCAACGGCCAGAACGGAAAGCCTTGCGGCGTCTGCGCGGCATGAAGGCCGGCCCTTGGCACCGTCTCCTCGATCATGCCGGTGGCCGACTCGCGCTTC
The DNA here is from genome assembly GCF_030323245.1 of Mesorhizobium sp. C372A. Taxonomy (NCBI): domain Bacteria; kingdom Pseudomonadati; phylum Pseudomonadota; class Alphaproteobacteria; order Hyphomicrobiales; family Phyllobacteriaceae; genus Mesorhizobium; species Mesorhizobium sp. C372A. The sequence goes on from NZ_CP100475.1 coordinate 4,435,982, forward strand.
AGCGTATCGGCGACGGGCAAAGCGGGCAGCGCGCCCTGGCGCTCGCCAATGGCGGCGATGATACGGTCGATCAGGGCCGTGTCGACAAACGGCCGCACCGCGTCATGGACAAGGACACGGCCGGGCGTACGTTCCCTCAGCGCCAGCAGGCCGAGCCGGACCGAGGCCTGGCGCGACTCGCCACCGACCACGGCGGTAACCCGCTCGGCATACACGCCGGCTGCCTTGTCGAAAAGCGCGCGGTCATCGGCATGGATGGCGACGACGACGGGGCCAATTTTGGGATGCGCCAGGAACGTCTCCAGCGTGCGCGCGATGACGGCACGGCCACCGATGCGTTGATATTGCTTCGGCCCGTCGGCCTGTCCGGCACGCGCGCCGCGGCCGGCTGCAACGATGACCACGCCGACCTTGTCGGTCGTCGCCTCGGCCGGTTTTTCGCTTGCGTCTGTCATGCCGAGAGGCTTAGTCGCGGCTTATGGCGAAGGCCAGCATTTTCCCAAATGCGCCGCAATGTGACGTCATTGCGCGTTGCAGAATGCCTTTCTTATGGCTAGAGAATGTGCAGCAATCCGATATGCTTGGTTTTTGTGCATGCTTGAAGTGACAAAATTGGCTTCGCCGCTCGACGTTGGCGGCGTGACAATCCGCAACCGCGTCTTCCTCGCGCCCATGTCGGGAATAACGGACGAGCCGTTCCGGCAGCGCGCCGACGCGCATGGCGCGGGCCTGGTCGTGTCGGAAATGGTGGCGAGCGGCGAGCTTGCCAAGGGCAGGGCCGGATGCGACCTGCGCATCCGTCATTCCGGGCTGCCCGTCCATATGGTTCAGCTTGCCGGCCGCGAGGCCGAGCACATGGCCGAGGGCGCGCGCATCGCTGCCGGCGAGGGCGCCGACATCATCGACATCAATATGGGCTGCCCGGCCAAGAAGGTGACCGGCGGCTATGCCGGCTCGGCGCTGATGCGCGATCTCGACCATGCGCTGTCGCTGATCGAAGCGGTGATCGGCGCGGTCCAGGTGCCGGTCACGGTCAAGATGCGGCTCGGCTGGGACGACAATGCGCTCAATGCACCCGTTTTGGCGCGCCGCGCCGAAGAGGCCGGTGTTAAAATGGTGACCGTGCATGGGCGCACGCGCTGCCAGTTTTATCAAGGCAAGGCCGATTGGGGCGCCATCGCCCGCATCAAGGACGCCGTCTCGATCCCGGTCGTCGCCAACGGCGATGTGGGCTCGCCCGCGGAGGCCGCCGAAATCCTTGAACAGTCGGGCGCCGACGCGGTGATGATCGGTCGTGCCCATTATGGCGCGCCATGGACGGCGGGCCGCATTGCGGCGAAGGCTGCGGGCGACGCGCTCTCCGGCGTGCCGGAAAGCCCGCAAGCCATGGCCGACTACATCGTTTCCCACTACGAGGACATGCTGACGCTTTACGGCGTCGAAAGCGGCTTGCGCCAGGCGCGCAAGCATCTCGGCTGGTATCTCGACCGCCACTCTGCTGGCGTTTCCGATGAGCGGCGGAAAGCCATCCTCACCTCTTTCGAACCCGCCCGCGTCATTGCCTTGCTGCATGAGGTGTTTTCCGGCGAAGCCACGCCCTTGCGGAGCGCCGCATGAACGCCACCGTCACACCGAGCTCCGACATGGCGGATGCCGCCAGTATCGTGCTGAACACCATCCGCCGTCCGGTCATCATGGTCGATCCGGACGGGTTCATCACCTACGCCAATGCCGATGCGGAAGACTTCTTCCGTTCAAGTGCCAACATGCTTGCCCGCAACACACTGTCCAAGCTGATCCCGTTCGGCAGCCCGTTGCTGCAGCTGGTCGATCAGGTGCGCGAGCGCCGTGCGCCGGTCAACGAATACCGTGTCGACGTGTCGTCGCCGCGTCTCGGCATCGAGAAGGTCGTCGATCTCTATGTCGCGCCGGTGCCGGAATTCCCAGGCTCGATCGTGGTGATGTTCCAGGAACGCTCGATGGCCGACAAGATCGACCGGCAGATGACACACAGGGGTGCCGCGCGTTCGGTCACCGGCCTTGCCGCCATGCTGGCGCATGAGATCAAGAACCCGCTGTCCGGCATTCGTGGCGCCGCACAGCTGCTCGAACTCTCGGCGTCCGACGAGGATCGCGCCCTGACCCGCCTCATCACTGACGAGACTGATCGCATAGTCTCCCTGGTCGACCGCATGGAGGTGTTTTCCGACGAGCGGCCGATTGACCGCTATCCCGTCAACATCCATGTCGTGCTGGACCATGTGAAGGCAATCGCGAAGAACGGTTTTGCCAAGAGGATCAGGATAATGGAGGACTATGATCCATCATTGCCTCCGGTTTTCGCCAACCGCGACCAACTGATCCAGGTGTTCCTCAACCTGGTCAAGAACGCCGCCGAGGCCATCGGCGGCGACCCACAGGGGGAGATCGTGCTGTCGACCGCGTTCAGGCCGGGCATCCGCGTTTCCGTTCCCGGAACCCAGGACCGCGTGTCGCTGCCGCTTGAATTCTGCGTGCGCGACAATGGTTCGGGCGTTTCGGAAGACATTCTGCCGATCCTGTTCGATCCGTTCATCACCACCAAGCCGAACGGGTCGGGGCTCGGCCTGGCGCTGGTGGCGAAAATCGTCGGCGAGCATGGCGGCATCATCGAATGCGATTCGACGCCGCGCGGCACCACCTTCCGAATCCTGATGCCGGCCTGGAAAGAAACACCCATCGACACTGCCGATGATGAAGGCGAAGGAGACCGCAAATGACGGTTCGCGGCAATATTCTCGTCGCCGACGACGATGCGGCCATCCGCACCGTGCTCAATCAGGCGCTGTCGCGCGTCGGCCATGAGGTGCGCGTGACCTCCAACGCCTCGACGCTGTGGCGCTGGGTGGCGGCGGGCGAGGGCGATCTGGTGATCACCGACGTTGTCATGCCGGACGAGAACGCCTTCGACATGCTGCCCCGCATCAAGAAGGCCCGGCCGGAGCTGCCGGTCATCGTGATGAGCGCGCAAAACACTTTCATGACGGCGATTCGTGCTTCCGAAACAGGTGCTTATGAATATCTGCCGAAGCCGTTCGACCTGACCGAGCTGCTCAACATCGTCAATCGTGCGCTGTCAGAGCCGCGGCGGCCGAAGATCGATACGCGGCCGGAAGAGCAGCCTGACTCGATGCCGCTGGTTGGCCGCTCGGCCGCCATGCAGGACATCTACCGGATGCTGGCGCGCATGATGCAGACCGACTTGACGGTGATGATCTCGGGCGAGTCCGGCACCGGCAAGGAATTGGTGGCGCGCGCGTTGCACGAATATGGCCGTCGCCGCGGCGGTCCGTTCGTTGCCATCAACATGGCGGCGATCCCGCGCGATTTGATCGAATCGGAGCTGTTCGGCCACGAGAAGGGCGCCTTCACCGGCGCACAGAACCGCTCGACCGGCCGCTTCGAGCAGGCCGAGGGCGGCACGCTGTTCCTCGACGAGATCGGCGACATGCCGATGGAGGCGCAGACGCGGCTGCTGCGCGTGCTGCAGCAGGGCGAATACACAACGGTCGGCGGGCGCACGCCGATCAAGACCGATGTACGCATCGTCGCCGCCACCAACAAGGATCTGCGCACGCTGATCAACCAGGGGCTTTTCCGCGAGGATCTGTTCTATCGCCTGAATGTCGTGCCGCTGAGACTGCCGGGCTTGCGTGAGAGGTCGGAAGACATTCCCGACCTGGTGCGGCATTTCTTCAAGATCGGCGCCAGCGAAGGCTTGCAGACCAAGCGCATATCGACCGGCGGCATTGAATTGATGAAGCGCTATCCGTGGCCCGGAAACGTGCGCGAGCTGGAAAACCTGGTGCGCCGGCTTGCCGCGCTCTATTCGCAGGACGAGATATCAGCCGAGATCATCGAAGCCGAGCTGAAGACCGGCGAAAGGCCGGTCGTTCCTGGCGGCGGCAATTTGATCCCGGACGATCTGTCCATCGGCCAGGCGGTGGAGCACTTCCTGCAGCGCTATTTCGCCTCTTTCGCCGGTGAATTGCCGCCGGCAGGTCTCTATCAGCGCATCCTGTCCGAGGTCGAATATCCGCTGGTGCTGGCTTCCATGACGGCAACGCGCGGCAACCAGATCAAGGCCGCCGAGTTGCTCGGCTTGAACCGCAACACGCTGCGCAAGAAGATTCGCGAGCTGGGCGTCAACGTCTACAAATCGTCGAGATCATGAGCGCCTACCGCCCGAAGTGACGTGGGGTCATCCCCTTTTCAGGGGATCGGCGGCCGAAAGATTTCCGTCACGGCCACACTTGTTGCATAATCGCCACAATGCGTTGCATACATCCGACGCAATCACTGGCTCTTAGACGGCGACATGGCTTCGCAAGCTCTGACATCAAACGAACCGCTTTTCAGCAGACCCGGCCAGAGGGATGGACGGCGGCTGCTTGCGTTGCCCGGCGTTGTGGCAATTGCCGGCGCGCTGGTTACGGCGGCGATCTCGTTTGCGATTCTTGTCGGCGCGACGCCGATCACGCCAGACGCAAACACAACGCTGACGCTGATTGCGGCCAACGCCGTATTTGTGCTGGCGCTGATCGCCCTGGTCGGCCGCGAGGTGCATCGCATCACCATGGCGCGCCGGCACGGCAAGGCGGCCTCGCGGCTGCATGTGCGCATCGTGACGATGTTTGCGCTGGTCGCCGCCATCCCCGCCATCATGGTGGCCATCATTGCCTCGATCACGCTCGATATCGGCCTCGACCGCTGGTTCGAGATCCGCACCAAGGCGATCGTCAACTCGTCGCTGTCGATCGCTGACGCCTATGTGCAGGAAAACGCTCGCAATCTTCAGGGCACGACGCTGTCGATGGCCTACGATCTCGACGCCTCGCGCACGCTTTATGGCCTCGATCGAACCGGCTTTCTCGACTTGATGAACAAGGAAGCCGTCGGCAGAAGCCTGGTGCATGCGGCGCTGGTCAGGGAAGACGGCTCTTTTGTCGTGAGTGCCCAGACCGATGCCAATTTCGCCATGCCGGCACCGCCCGAGGGCGCGGTGGCGAGTGCGGCCGACGGCAAGCCGGTGCTGATCGAGCCGAAGACGCGCAACATCATGGGCGCCATCATCAAGCTGCGCGAGATCGAAGGCCTCTATCTCTACACCAATCGCCTCGTCGACCCCGAAGTGATCAAGGCACGGGCGATCGTCCAATCCAATACCGCGGAATATCGCGGCCTGGAAGACAACAGGCGGACGTCGCAGGTGGCGTTTGCGCTGCCCTATCTGTCGCTGACGCTGATCATCATCCTGTCGGCCATCTGGACCGGCATAGCGGTGGCCGACCGTCTGGTGCGGCCCATCCGCCAGCTCATCGGCGCGGCTGACGAGGTTGCGACCGGCAATCTCGATGTCGCCGTGCCGGTACGGCCTTCCGACGGCGATGTCGCCTCGCTTGGCGATACGTTCAACAAGATGCTGCTGGAGCTTAAATCGCAGCGCAACGAGATCCTGTCGGCCAAGGATTTGATCGACGAACGGCGTCGTTTCTCGGAAGCGGTGCTGGCCGGCGTCACCGCCGGCGTCATCGGCGTCGATCCCTACGGCATCGTCTCCATCGTCAACAAATCGGCCGAAACGATGCTGGCCATATCGGCCACGGCAGCACTTGGGCAGAACCTGTCCGCCGTGCTGCCGCATGTCGGCCGCGTCTTCGAGATTGGCCGCAAGTCCGGCAAGCCGGTCTATCGCGAGCAGGTCACCTTCTATCGCACTGGGGCCGAGCGCACCTTCAACGTGCAGATCACCATCGAGGCCGGCGACGACGGCGAGGACGAAAAATCCTACGTCGTGACGGTCGACGACATCACCGATCTGGTCCAGGCGCAGCGCTCGTCGGCGTGGGCGGATGTGGCGCGGCGCATCGCACATGAAATCAAGAACCCGCTGACGCCGATCCAGCTCTCGGCCGAGCGCATCAAGCGCCGCTTTGGCAAGGTCATCACCGAGGACCGTGAGATTTTCGACCAGTGCACCGACACGATCATCCGACAAGTCGAAGACATCGGCCGCATGGTCGACGAGTTCTCCGCTTTCGCCCGCATGCCCAAACCCGAGATGAAGGCTATCGATCTGCGCGAATCGCTGCGCGAGGCTTCGTTCCTGGTCGAAGTCAGTCGCGCCGACATCGCTTTCGAACGCGTGTTCGGCAACGAACCGCTCAAGGGCACGTTCGATAGCCGGCTGATGGCGCAGGCTTTCGGCAACGTGATCAAGAACGCGGCCGAAGCGATTGACGGACTGGAACAAAAGGACGGTTCACACGGCATAATCCGGATTCAAGCTGCCCGGCAGAATGGCGCAATCAGAATCGACGTCATCGACAATGGCAAAGGCTTGCCGCGCGAGAACCGCCAAAGGCTGCTCGAGCCCTACATGACGACGCGCGAGAAGGGCACCGGGCTCGGTCTCGCCATCGTCAAGAAGATCGTGGAGGACCATGGCGGGCGGCTCGAATTGCACGATGCGCCCGCGGATTTCCACGGTGGACGCGGCGCGATGATCTCGATCATCCTGCCGCCAGCTGCCGCAACCGCGCCGCCACGCGGTCAAGGCGAAACGGAACACGAACGAGAAACTGAAAAGGTCGGTAATGGCGTCTGATATTCTCATCGTCGATGACGAGGAAGACATCCGTGAACTCGTCGCGGGCATATTGAGCGACGAAGGGCATGAAACCCGCACGGCATTCGATGCCGACAGCGCGCTCGCGGCAATCGCCGACCGGGCGCCGCGGCTGATTTTCCTCGACATCTGGTTGCAGGGCTCGCGCCTCGACGGGCTGGCGCTGCTCGACGAGATCAAGACGATGCATCCGAGCCTGCCGGTGGTGATGATCTCCGGCCACGGCAATATCGAGACAGCGGTGTCGGCCATCCGCCGCGGCGCCTATGATTTCATCGAGAAGCCGTTCAAGGCCGACAGGCTGATCCTGATCGCCGAGCGGGCGCTCGAAACCTCGAAATTGCGGCGCGAGGTGTCCGACCTCAAGCAGCGCAGCGGCGAAACCTTCGACCTGATCGGCATGTCGTCGGCGATGAGCCAGCTGCGCCAGACCATCGAGCGCGTGGCGCCGACCAACAGCCGCGTCATGATCATCGGTCCGTCCGGCTCGGGCAAGGAGCTCGCCGCGCGCGCCATCCACACGCTGTCGACGCGCAAGGGCGCGCCCTTCGTGACGCTGAGCGCGGCCAACATCACGCCCGAGCGCATGGAGATCGAGCTGTTCGGTACCGAATCGAACGGCACCGAGCGCAAGGTCGGCGCGCTTGAAGAGGCGCACCGCGGCATTCTCTACATCGACGAAGTGGCCGACATGCCGCGCGAGACGCAGAACAAGATTTTGCGCGTGCTGGTCGAACAGCAGTTCGAGCGGGTCGGCGGCACCAAGCGGGTCAAGGTCGACGTCCGCATCATCTCCTCGACCTCGCAGAACCTGGAGGCGATGATCGCCGACGGCCGTTTTCGCGAAGACCTCTATCACCGCCTGGCGGTGGTTCCGGTCATGGTGCCGGGCCTGGCCGAGCGGCGAGAGGACATTCCCTATCTCGTCGACAATTTCATGAAGCAGATCGCTCGCCAGGCCGGCATCAAGCCGCGCCGCATCGGCGACGATGCGCTTGCCGTGCTGCAGGCGCACAACTGGCCGGGCAATGTCCGCCAGCTGCGCAACAATGTCGAACGGCTGATGATCCTGGCGCGTGGCGACGATATCGATGCGCCGATCACCGCCGACCTGTTGCCGTCGGAGATCGGCGATGTCATGCCGCGCACGCCGAACCAGTCCGACCAGCACATCATGGCGCTGCCGCTGCGCGAGGCGCGCGAACAGTTCGAGAAGGACTATCTGATCGCCCAGATCAACCGTTTCGGCGGCAACATCTCGAAGACGGCGGAATTCATTGGCATGGAGCGCTCGGCGCTGCACCGGAAACTGAAGTCGCTGGGGGTCTGATCCCCATTGTTGTTGGTCCAGCGGGCCGTGGCCCGTGCAATTGCCGGTTACGGCAGCGGCGGAATCGCCTAGAAATAGCGAGACTGTTCTGAGGGATAACCCATGCCGCGCATTGCCTATGTGAACGGGCGCTATGTCGCCCATGCCGACGCTGCCGTGCATATCGAGGATCGCGGCTATCAATTCGCCGACGGCGTCTACGAGGTCTGCGAGGTGGCGCAGGGCTTTATCGTCGACATGCCGCGCCATCTTGCCCGGCTGAACCGCTCGCTTAGCGAATTGTCGATCGACTGGCCGGTCACCAAGGGCGTGCTGCCGCTTCTTCTGCGCGAGATCGTCCGGCGCAACCACGTCGTCAACGGCCTGGTCTATGTCCAGGTTACGCGCGGTGTTGCCAGCCGCGACTTCGTTTTCCCGGCCGATACACCGTCATCGCTGGTGATTACGGCCAGAAAGGCCGACCCGGCGGCGGCCGCCAAGCGAGCCGAGGCGGGCATCAAGGTCATCACCGTGCCGGAAAACCGTTGGGACCGGGTCGACATCAAGAGCACCGGCCTGCTGCCCAACGTGCTGGCCAAGCAGAAGGCCAAGGAGGCCGGCGCCCAGGAGGCCTGGTTCGTCGACACCGATGGCAACGTCAAGGAGGGCGGCTCGTCCAACGCCTGGATCGTTACAAGGGACGGCGTTCTGGTCACCCGGCCGGCGGAGCATGGCATCCTGCGCGGCATCACCCGCACGACCATGTTCGAAGTGGCGGCAAAGCTCGGGTTGACGATCGAGGAGCGCGGTTTTTCAGTCACTGAAGCCAAGGCTGCGCGAGAAGCTTTCATCAGTTCGGCAACGACAATCGCCATGCCGGTCGTGGCAATCGACGGTGCCGCGGTCGCCAATGGGCACCCCGGTTCGATAACACTTTCATTGCGGCAAGCCTTTTTTGACGTTGCGGAAAAAAGTCCAGCCTGATAACCGCACAGACGGACTGCACATCAATATATCTCGTTCTGCTTGTCGTTACTGACGGCAAGGGGGTGTTTGCAAGCTTGACATGTGCCCGCTAATTTGGCGCATTAGCCTGCAAACCGAAGGGGATCGGCGAAAGACAAGAACAATGGCGGAACGATCGCAAAACCTTCAGGACCTGTTCCTGAATTCTGTTCGCAAGAGCAAAAATCCACTCACCATCTTTCTCATCAACGGCGTCAAGCTGACCGGCGTGGTCACTTCCTTCGACAATTTTTGTGTTTTGCTGCGCCGTGACGGCCACTCCCAGCTCGTCTACAAGCATGCCATTTCCACGATCATGCCGAGCCAGCCGGTTCAGATGTTCGATGGCGAGGAAAGCCAGGGCGCCTGATTGGCACGTGAAAAAGACGCGGACCGCGGCGTCCGCGGGAAACCAGCACATAATTCCGGGACGGAAGCCACAGGTCCGACCCGGGCGGTTGTCATTGTGCCGGTGCTTACCCGGCATCAGCGCAACGATGACGAAACGAACCGTCCACGGCTGCCGCGTTCGGCGGATGCGCGCCACGACGAAGCGGTCGGCCTTGCCCGCGCCATCAACCTGGATCTGATCCACACGGCGGTGGTCACCGTCAACGATCCACGCCCGGCAACCTTGCTCGGCAGCGGCAAGGTCGCGGAATTCGCCGAGATCGTCAAAGAGGGTCACGCGGAGGTGGTCATCGTCGACCATCCGCTGACGCCGGTGCAGCAGCGCAATCTCGAAAAAGAAATGAATGCCAAGGTGCTCGACCGCACCGGATTGATCCTGGAGATTTTTGGCGAGCGCGCGCGGACCAAGGAGGGCACGCTGCAGGTCGAACTTGCCCATCTCAACTACCAGAAGGGCCGTCTGGTGCGGAGCTGGACCCACCTTGAACGCCAGCGCGGCGGAGCCGGCTTCCTCGGCGGCCCCGGCGAAACCCAGATCGAGTCGGACCGGCGGCAGCTGCAGGAAAAAATCATCAAGCTCAAGCATGAGCTGGAAACGGTGCGCCGCACCCGCGACCTGCACCGCGCCAAGCGCAAGAAGGTGCCGTTCCCGGTGGTGGCGATTGTCGGCTACACCAATGCCGGAAAGTCGACGCTGTTCAACCGGCTGACCGGGGCCGACGTGCTGGCCGAAGACATGCTGTTTGCAACGCTCGACCCGACGCTGCGCCGCGTGCGCCTGCCGCACGGCACGCCGATCATCCTGTCGGACACAGTCGGCTTCATTTCGGACCTGCCGACGCATCTGGTCGCCGCCTTCCGCGCCACGCTGGAAGAGGTCGTCGAGGCCGATCTGGTCATCCATTTGCGCGATATTTCGGATCCGGATACCGCAGCGCAAGCCGAGGACGTCGAGCGCATTCTCGCCGATCTCGGCGTCGATGCCGGCGATGCCAAGCGCGTCATCGAAGTGTGGAACAAGGTCGACCTTCTCGACGACGGCAACCGGGAGCGCCTGCTCGCCGACGGCACTGACGCCAACAAGGCGCCGCCGATCGCCATCTCGGCGGTCACCGGCGAAGGCATCGATGCGCTGAAGGCGCTGATCGAGACCAGGATGTCGGGCGAACTCGAGGAATTGACGGTGACGATCGAACCGCCGCAGTTCGGCCTTGTCGACTGGCTATACCGCAATGGCGACGTCGTTTCGCGGGTAGACAATGAGGATGGCAGCGCGACCATCGCACTCAAGGCCACGCACACCGCCCGGCAAGAGATCGAAAGCCGATTGCACCGCAAAAACAGGCAGTAAGCCTGATTATTTCACGCCCTTGGCCTGCTGCCAGAGCACTTCCATCTCGTCCAGCGTGGCTTTTTCGAGCGTGCTTCCCGATGCATCGATCGCGCGCTCGACATAGTGGAAGCGCGAGCGGAACTTTTCGTTGGTGCCGCTAAGCGCCGCTTCCGAATCGAGCTTGAGGTGACGCCCCAGATTGACGACGGCAAACAGCATGTCGCCGAATTCGTCCTTGATCTCAGCCGTTTCGCCCTTAGCCAGTGCCTCGCGCAGCTCGCCGATCTCTTCCTCGATCTTGTCGAGGATGGGTGCTGCCTCGCTCCAGTCGAAACCGACACGCGCTGCCTTTTCCTGCAGCTTCAGCGCACGAGTCAAAGCGGGCAGGGCGACGGGCACGCTGTCCAGGAAACCCTTGCCATGGTCTTCGGGGTCGAGGCCGCGGGCGAGGCGCGCACTTCGCTTTTCGGCTTTTTCCTCAGCCTTGATCTTTTCCCACATGCCCTTTGCCATGCCGGCGTTGCGCGCCTTCTCGTCGCCGAAGACATGCGGATGGCGCCGGATCATCTTGGTGGTGATGGCCTCGACCACATCACCGAAGGCAAAATCGCCGGCTTCCTCAGCCATCTGCGCGTGGTAGACGACCTGCAGCAGGAGATCGCCGAGTTCGTCGCGCAGATCGTCGGGATCGCCGCGCGCAATGGCGTCCGCCACCTCATAGGCTTCCTCGATCGTATAGGGCGCGATGGTCGAGAAATCCTGCTCGATGTCCCAGGGACAGCCGGTCTTCGGCGCCCTGAGCGCCGCCATGATCTCGATCAGCCGGGAAATGTCGCGCGAAGGTTTCATGCGGCGAATGCTATCCCGCTGCCTGTCGTGCGGCCAACGCTGTCAGCTGGCGGCCTGACCTTGTCCACAGCTCAGCCGTATCAGCCGAGTACCGACACAACCGCCTTGGCGAGGTCATCCATGCCGTCCTCGGGCAGGCCGGCGACGTTGATGCGGCTGTCGCCGACCATGTAGACGCCATACTCGGCACGCAGCCGCTCGACTTGCGCCTCGGTCAGGCCAAGCCTGGAAAACATGCCGCGATGGCTGGCGATGAAGTCGAAGCGGTCGGAGTTGGACTGCCGGCGCAGCGCGTCGGCGAACTGGACGCGCAGCCTCAGCATGCGCAGCCGCATCTCCTCCAGCTCCGCCTCCCAGTCGGCGCGAAGGCCATCATCTTCCAGCACCATGCGCACGGCGGCGGCGCCATGGTCCGGCGGCATCGAATACATGGCGCGCGCCGCCGCCAGCATCTGGCTCATCGCCACATCGGCTTGCGCACCATCCTTCGCCAGGATCATCGCCGCGCCGACGCGGTCGCGGTAGACGGCAAAGTTCTTCGAGCAGCTCGAGGCAACGACCATTTCAGGCACCTTGCCCGCGAGAAGGCGCAAGCCGGCCGCATCGGCGTCCAGGCCTTCGCCAAAGCCCTGATAGGCAATGTCGACAAAGGGCAACAGCCCGCGCTCGACGACAAGATCGGTGACGCTGGCCCATTGCGCGATATCGAGATTGGCGCCGGTCGGGTTATGGCAGCAGCCATGCAGCAGCACGATATCGCCGGGCTCGGCTGCGCCAAGGGTTGCCAGCATCTCGTCGAAGCGCACCGCGCCGGAAACGGCATCGAAATAGGGATAATCGCGCACCTTGAGGCCGGCCCCGCGCATCACCGGCGGGTGGTTCGGCCATGTCGGGTCCGACAGCCAGACGGTTGCGTCGGGGCGGGTCCGCTTCAACAGCTCCGCCACCAGCCGCAGCGCGCCGGAACCGCCAGGCGCTTGCGCGGCGCGGATGCGCGTCATGTCGGCAGCGGGGCCGAAGGCCAGCTTGACCATCGCCGTGTTGAAGCCGGTGTCGCCGGCAAGGCCGAGATAGGTCTTGGTGTCCTGGTCCTGCAGCAACCGCTTCTCGGCCTCGCGCAGGGCGCGCATGACCGGCGTCCTGCCGTCGCGGTCCTTGTAGACGCCGACGCCGAGATCGATCTTGCCGGGGCGCGGATCGGCGCGATAGAGGCCGATCAAGGCGATGATCTTGTCAGCCGGGGCAGGTTGCAGGGTCTCGAACATCAATACGGCTCCAATGGCGGCGGAGTAATACGCAAAGCGGCCGCGTTTCGCCAGTGCTTCCATCTGCGCCAGTCCGCTAGCGTACTGGACCGCTACGCCAAGCTTTGTCTGTACGGCAGGGGTCGGCGGCTATGGCGACGGGTTCATTCCAATCCGCCGGATAAGCACCCGTCCAATCACGGCGAGACCGGTGCCGGTCAGCAGGGAGAAACCGCCGAGCATGCCGGCCAGCCCGGCAAGGAACCAGCGTCCGGCGAAGCTGTCGACGGAGGCATTTTGCGGATTGGTTGGGTCGTAAGCGACAGGGACGCTGTCGCCATCACCCCAGAACGAGCTGTGGACGGCATTGTTGAAGCGGATAACGGTGCCGTCGGCGGTCGAGAACTCGATGCGGGGATTGTATTCGGCGGCGACAATCCTGCCTGTCGCCGAAGCGGTACGAGGGCCGTACATCTCGACGATGGCCAGCACGCCGGAAGCGATCATTCCGACAATGCCAAAGATGATGAACACCCTGCCGACGATCGGCAACGCTGCAAAACCCGTTACACGACTACCATTGGCCATCTTTTGCTCCTGGGACAGACGGATAAGGCTAGACTTCATCCATAAAGCAAACATCTGCCGCACGGGAGATGGGTAAGTGCGCAGCGGACTTCTGATTGCATGATGCCTATTGTGGCGACGCAAAAAAGTTTTGGTGGCGATGGATTAAGATCCCCGCCTGTTTCGTAAACGGGGCATGAAACGGTCGATGCCACGCTTCGATATTGTCGGACAGCTGGGTTCGCTCAGGCGCTACGCACGCTCGCTGACGCGCGACAGCACTGACGCCGAGGATCTGGTGCACGATGCGCTGGTGCGCGCCTACGAGCGGCGCGACACATTCCGCTCGGGCGGCAATCTGCGGGCATGGTTGCTGTCGATCGTCCACAACGCTTTCATCGACAAGATGCGCTCGCGCCGGTCGGAAGCAGCGCGTGTCGAGCAGGCCGGCTATCTCACCGATGCCAGCACGCCGGCGCCTCAGGAACATTCCGTGCGACTGGCGCAGGTGCGCGAGGCCTTTTTCAGTCTGCCGGAGGAGCAGCGTTCGGCGCTGCATCTGGTCGCCATCGAGGGCCTTTCCTACCAGCAGGCCGCCGACGCCAGCGGGGTGCCGCTGGGCACGCTGATGTCGCGCATCGGCAGGGCGCGCGCAGCACTGCGCGAGATGGAAAACGCTGCACCTTCGCCGGCCAAAAGCCATCTGAGGATCGTGGGAGACCCGTCATGACCGACCTGTTGCGGGACCCGGTGACCGATACCGATCTCGATTCTTATGTCGACGACCAGCTGGATGTCGCGCGCCGCATCGAGGTCGAGGCGTTCCTCTCGGTTCGTCCGGAGGCTGCGGCGCGGGTGATGTCCGACTTGAGGACGCGCGACGAACTGCGCCTGGCGCTGGCTGCTTCCACAGGAATGGCGCGGCCGGCGACGACTGAAGTCGCGCGCCGGCTGGGCAGGGGGCTGGCCAGTCGCCGCGTCTTCGCCGTGCTGCAGCGGGCGGCCGCGGTCGCCGTCTTTGTCGCTGCCGGCTGGCTGGCGAACGGCCTCTTCGGGCCGCTGCTGGTGACCAAGGTCGTGGCTTCGCCGCCGCCGCCCGCCTATGTCGAAGAAGCGATCCGGGCGCACAAGACGACGCTCATGCGCGAGGCGATGCCCTCGCAGCTGGAGGCGCCCAACTACAATGGCGACGAAATCCGCGCCGCCACCGCAATCGTCATGCCATCGCTGCCCAAGGACTGGAAGGTCCGCGACGTGCAGATCTATCCGTCGCGCTTCGGGCCGAGCGTCGAGGTGGCGCTGGAGACGAAGGATATGGGGCTGGTCTCGCTGTTTGCGATCCGGCCCGGAACCTTCGACGTGGTCAAGCCTGCCATCGCGCCCTCCGGCGACATCTCCTCTGCCTATTTCCAGATCGGCGAGGTCGCGTACGCGGTCGTCGCGCGCAGCGATGTCCACGACCTCGACCGCACCGCCGAGACGCTTGCCAAGACACTTTACTGATCAGGACACTTTACTGATCAAGACGCTTTACTGAGACCACATAAGGAGAACCCGCAATGAATACCCCTGACCTCGGATACCGCATGGGCACTGGCGCGCGCGCCGGCGCCGTCTATGACGAGGGCCTGCGCAGCCACATGCTGCGCGTCTACAATTATATGGGCATCGGCCTCGTCGTCACCGGCATCGTTGCCATGGTGGTGTCCTCGACGCCGGCCCTCTACGTGCCGATCTTTTCCAGCCCGCTGAAATGGGTGGTGATGCTGGCGCCGCTCGCCTTCGTGCTGTTGTTTTCGTTCAAGATGCAGACGATGTCGGCGGCGAGCGCCCAGTTGATGTTCTGGGCCTTCTGCGCGGTGATGGGCCTGTCGCTGGCTTCGGTGTTCCTGGTCTTCACCGGCACCAGCATCGCGCGCACCTTCTTCATCACCGCCACCATGTTCGGCGCCACCAGCCTCTACGGCTACACGACCAAGCGCGACCTGACCCAGTTCTCGTCGTTCCTGATCATGGGTCTGATCGGCGTGGTGATCGCCAGCGTCGTCAACATCTTCCTCGGCTCGACCGCGCTGCAGCTCGCCATTTCGGTGATCGGCATCGCGGTGTTCGTTGGCCTGACCGCCTGGGACACGCAGACGATCAAGGAACAGTATGCTGAGAATTTCGACGCGGAATCGCAGCAGAAGCTCGCCGTCTTCGGCGCGCTGTCGCTCTACCTGAACTTCGTCAACATCTTCCAGCTGCTGCTGAACTTCACCGGCGAACGCGAATAGTCGAACCGTAGCAAGGCAACAATCTCGATCTCGCAGTGGCCGGAGGAGAATCTCCGGCCACTGTCGTTTTGGCGTGGAGACATCGCTCCTCTATCAGCGCGATGTCGCTGCGCCCTTGAGTCCATGCGGGCTTTTGCTAACCTGCCGCTCGCACGCAGCTTTCCGCGAGAACGCATGGAACAAGTGACGCTTCAGGGCGACGGCATCTCGGCAACCATTGTCGGGCAGGGGGCCGAGCTCGTCTCCTTGCGCAATGCCGAGGGTCTGGAGTTTTTGTGGCAGGCCGGGCCGGAATGGCGGCGGCATTCGCCGGTGCTGTTTCCGATCGTCGGCCGGCTGAAGGGGGACCAGCTTCGCCATCGGGGCCGGGTCTATCCCCTGACGCAGCACGGATTTGCCCGCGACAAGCCATTTGTGTGGGCTGACGCGAGCCCCCGATCCTGCACGCTGGTGTTGACCGACGATGCCGATACACGCACGCGCTATCCGTTCGCCTTTCGCCTTGCCATCACCTACACCCTCGAGCGTCGCGAACTTGGTGTGAGCTTCGAGATTGCCAACACCGGCGACGAGACGCTGCCAGCCTCCATCGGTGCACATCCGGCTTTCAATTGGCCATTGCAGCCGGGGCTCGCCAAGACAGACTACCACCTGACCTTTGCCCAGGACGAGCCGGCGCCGATCCGCCGGCTGAAGGATGGCCTGGTGCTGGCTGCACCGCGGCCGACGCCTATCGAAGGCAAAACGCTGGCGCTTTCCGAACAGCTGTTCGAGGCAGACGCCGTGATCCTCGACCGGCCGGCCAGCACCAGCGTGCGCTATGCCGCCGCGAACGGTGCGGCGATCGAGATGTCGTGGCAGGGTTTTAAGGAATTGGGCATCTGGTCGAAGCCGGGCGGCGCTCCGTTCCTGTGCATCGAACCCTGGCACGGGCTTGCCAGCCCCGTGGATTTCGATGGCGAGTTCGCGGACAAGCCGGGCGTGATGCTGATCGCGCCCGGTGAAAAGCGCGTGCTGAGCTATCAGGTACGGCTCGAGCATGCGCCGCTGTGACCGATGAACCAGAGACAGGCGCGATGAAACTTGGCTTCATCGGCACGGGTGCCCTTACAGCGGCCATTGTCAGCGGGCTCAAATCCGTCGCGGATAACTCCGTCTCCGTGCTGCTGTCGCCGCGCAATGAAGAGATCGCCGCAGAGCTGGCAGCCCGTTATCCGGATGTGCGTATCGCTGATGACAATCAGGCGGTTCTCGATCAATGCGACCTGGTCATGCTGGCTGTCCGGCCGCAAATTGCGCATGACGTCCTGCCGGGTTTGCGGTTTCGGCGCGAGCATCACCTCATCAGCTTGATCGCCACGCTGCCGCGCGAGGAGATTGCCCGCTTGACCGCACCCGCGCACCAGGTGACGAAAGCGCTGCCCATGCCGATGATCGCCCACCGGCTGGGGCAACGACCATCTGCCCGCCGGATGCCACTGTCGCTGCCTTGTTCGGCAATCTGGGGAAAGTGATCGAGGTCGAGAACCCAGCCGAATTCAACGCGTTGAGCGTGGCCACCGCAACCTATGCCAGCTACTTTAGATATCTCGATACGATTAACAGCTGGCTCAAGAGGAATGGCGTGGAGGAAGGGAAGGGGCGCGATTACATCGCCTCGCTTTTCAAAGCCTTGGGATGCGCTCCTGATATGTCGCCGGATGCCGACTTCATGCATCTGGCGCAGGACTATGCGACGCGCGGCGGCATCAACGAACAGGTTCTTCGCGAACTCACGGCGCGAAACATGTTCGAGGCGCTCACCGAGAGCCTGGACGGCGTACACCGGCGCATCGTCGGCGATACGCCTTGATGGGCGGTACCTTGAAATTCCCTGATGATCAGGAGTATGGCTCCAACGGATGTTCCGGACCGTTCGGGAGGGTCGGCGGGTGCCTGGATGCTTGAAATTGGGCTTTGTGGCAGCGGCGCTGGCTGTGCTGATTGTCTTTCCGGTCGCTGCCGCCGACATCGACCGCGCCAGCCTCTACCGCGCGCAATCGGTGACCAGCGGCACTGGCGAGGAGAACCGGGCCTGGGGCCTGGCGCCGTGCCTTGAAGAGGTGCTGGTCAAGGTTTCCGGCGACCCGCGGCTGATCGGCGACCCGCGTGTTGCGGACATGAGCCGGCACGCGGCCGACTATGTCACTGGTTTCGGCTACCGCGACCTGCTCAACAACCGCCCGCCGCATGACGAGCAGGGCACCCACGACCGGCCGCATTACATCACCGCCGATTTCGACCCGGACAAGATCGATGCCTTGCTGGCGTCGCTCGGGCGCAAACCGTGGGCGGTGCCGCGGCCAAAAATGGTCGCACTGCTGGATGTAAGGCCGATGAAAGGCGACGGCTTCACGCTGGTGCGCGATGGCGGCGGCGAGCTTGCGGCGGATATGCGCGTTGCGCTGGCGGACGCGGCGCACCGGACCGGTTTGCCGCTGGAGTTGCCTCGGCCGTCCGACGTCGCGCTCGCCGACGTGGCCAACACGCTGGATGGGGACGCCCTGCTTGCCGGCACTTTGGTATGGCGCCAGGAAGCGCTGGGCTGGGTCGGCGACTGGCGGCTCAGCTTCAAGGATAAGGAGTATCGCTGGCAGGTACGTGGCGTCAGTTTCGACGATGCGTTCCGCAACGCCACGCGCGGAACGCTGCAGATCCTGTCGGGCAATGGAGAGCCGGAAGCCGTCACGCCCTGACTTCAAGGGAACCTTCTTGCCCGAGCGCCGTAAACAAAGTGGCGGGCAAGCTTTGAGCAAGGAGGTATAATTGCAACATCGCCGGATCGACATTGACGGAAACAGCATCTTCTATCGCGAAGACGGCCCGCCTGATGCTCCCGTCCTTCTCCTGCCGCACGGCTATCCGTGCTCGTCCTATCAATTCCGACGGTTGATGCCGGCACTTGCCGATCGCTGGCATACATTCGCGCCGGACTTTCCCGGCTTTGGCTACAGCGGCACGCCCGAAATGTCGGACTTTGGCTATGATTTCGATGCCTATGCCGGGTTTCTGACAGCTTTCGCCGATGCGCTCGGCACGTCGCGCTATGCGCTCTGGCTGCACGATTATGGCTCTCAGATCGGACTGCGCCACGCCATCGCACATCCCGAGCGCATCGCGGCACTCATCATCCAGAACGGCGATATATACCAGGATGTTCTCGGGCCGAAATACGCTGGGATAAAAGCCTATTGGAAGGAAAAGACGCCCGAAAAGCACCGGCCGTTGGAAGAGGCGGTAAGCGAGAAGGGCTTCCGGCACGAGTTTGTCGGAGAGGTGGATTACGCTGTAGCCGAGCGCGTGCCTCCCGATCTTTGGAAACTCCACTGGCCTTTGATGGACACGCCGATCCGCCGGCGGCTCGCGGTCGGCCTGATGGAGAAGCTGGAGGCGAACCTCGGCTGGTTCCCGCGCTATCAGAGCTATCTGCGCGAGCACCAACCGCAAACGCTCATCGTCTGGGGCCCCGAGGATGGTTACATGCCGGCACAATCGGCGCATGCCTACCAGCGCGATTTGCGGGAAGCGGAGCTTCATCTGATCGATGGCGCCGGCCACTGGTTGCTCGAAACGCATTTCGATGAGGCACTTCCGCTGGTGCGCGATTTCCTGGCGCGCGTCCACAGTCAGGAAGCGAAAGGGACGGGCAGGGCGGCCGGCCGGGCGTAGACCCCTCCGTTGCGGTCATCGGATCGATCTGCAACCATGGCGTCATGATAGAAAAGTCTGCCGCGCCCTGGCCTCTGCTGCAAATCGCGATCGAGCCGAAGTCGCGGGCGGATCAGGAGAAGCTAGCTACTGCCTTGTCGAAGCTGGCGGACGAGGATCCCTGGTTGCACGTCAAGCAGGATGCGGAATCGGGCCAGACGATCGTCGCCGGCAGGGACGAACTCCACCTCGACATAGTCATCGACCACCTGCGCCGCGAGTCTCGCATTGAGGTGAATGTCGGCGCGCCCAAGGTAGCGTATCGCGAGACGATCACCCGTAAGCACGAGCAGGACTACACGCACAATAAGCAGTCCGGTGGTACGGGTCAGTTCGCCCGCGTCAAGATTGCGTTCGAGCCGAATGGCGGTAGCTGGGACTTCGTCTTCGGGTCCAAGGTCGCCGACGGTGCGCTTCCGAACGAATATGTTGCGGGCGTCGAAAAGGGGCTGCGGAACATTCTGTCTTCAGGCCCGTTTGCTGGCTTCCCGATGCTTGGCGTGAAGGCAACGCTGATCGACGGCGCGTATCACGATACTGATTCCTCGCCCCTGACTTTCGAGATCGCCGGCCGAGCCTGCTTCCGTGAAGCCGCTCCCAAGCTGGGCGTGCAGCTCTTCGAGCCGATCATGCAAGTCGAGGTGAACACGTCGGCGGCCTATGTCGACAAAATCATCGCCGAACTGCACAGCCGCCGGGGCCTGATCCGGAGTCGGGAAATCAGCGGCGTGGTCGTCGTTGTCAAAGCGACAATGCCGCTCGCGAACATGTTCATGCTGGAGGATGCGCTCCGGTCCTGTTCGAACGGACTGGCACGCCTGCGCGCCGACTATTCCGGATACGCTCCCGTACCACTGCCACCCGGCGGCGACCCACCGGCCGCCATGGCCATGGCCAGATGACGTCGCCAAAATTCTCCTCGCGGGCAGGGTTCCTTGTCGGCCTCGGCGTCACGCCGGCCGCCTTTTTCCTGGCGCTCTATTCGGCCGGGGCCGGGCATGGCGACTATGTGCTGGCGCGACTTCTCTATCCGGTCCCCATGCTGGCAACGCTTTTGACCAACACAACGATCACCAGCCTTTCCATCGGATTGGCTGCGCTGCAGTTTCCTGCCTATGGGGCATTTGTTGCGGGCGCCGGCGGCTCCAGATGGCTGGCCCTTGGCGTCTTCCATCTTGTTGCAATCGCAGCAGCCTTCAGCGGCCTCCTGGAAAGCTTTTCGGGATGACGCTCCTGTTCGTTATCCCGGCGCGGGCCGGTCGAGCAGGAAGTCGAGGCCTTTGCGAAAGGCGCCATCCCTTGAGAAATGAAGACCACGCCAACTCATTTCGCCACTGCTTCGTCAACGTTCCTCCCGCCAAGCAATCAGAGCCGCCGGCCCGCATCTCAGTCAGCAGGGCGTATATTGGCACGTCCGTAATGGAAGCAGCAGCCACATATGAAAGTCGCATAAGATAGATTATGGAACTTATGCATCAGGCTGCAGCTGGGAAAGGACGCGGACTTTCATAGGCTTGGCATGATCGACGCGTGTTGCCTTGAGCCGATGGCCAACGCTACGCTGTGTTGATGACAACAGGAAAGCGTGACATCGAAGCGGCGATCGAAGTGTTCGTGCACGGCTTCAGCACCGACAAGAGCCGCACCTTTCCATACGAAGCCAGCCGCGTCGGACCCTTGTGGCTGATGCGCGATGCCGAGCGCAAGAATGCACGCGACTACCGTGGCGAAGAATGGATCGTCCATGACGTCGCCGCCGAGGAAGCCGATGCCATCGTGCGGCAGCATGCGCGGCCGGGCTTTGCCGTTTCGGTCGTGATCGCGAATGACGGCCCGGACGAACCGACGCGAACGGCCTACAAGGCGCTCGGCTACCGGCTGCTGCGGACGGAAGGCTTTTTCATCCAGTCGCTGCGCCAAATTCCAGACCCGCCAGCAATCGTCTCTATCGAACGCGTGAGGACGGCTGAACGCGCTGCACAACTGGGAAAGGTCATACGCAGGCGGCCACTTCCAGACGATCAACTCGGCGACGATGCGCCGTTTCGCCAGTATGTGGCGCTCGATGGCGACGCCATCGTCGGGCGTGTGCGCAGCATAGACGCCGTCGGCGCCACATGGTGCTCGGCAATGTTTGTCGAGCCTTCGCACCGGCGTCGAGGCATCGGCCAGGCGCTGATGGCCAAAATGCTGCATGACGACAAAGCGCATGGGTCGCGGTGCTCGATGCTGTTGGCGACGCGTGCCGGAGCGCTGCTTTATCCCCGCATGGGCTATGAGCGGATTGGAACGCTGCTGATCTTCGCGCCGAAGAACCGAACGTCCTTATAAAGATATGCTCGTATCATGCTGTCTCATAAAGGAATTTCGATCACCATGCCGTCATAGGCCGGAGTGACGTTGGCCGGCACCTCGGCCTTCACCGTGGCATAGTCGAGCGGCACATGCATATGCGTCAGCACGGCCTGTTTCGACGCCAGTTTTTCAATCCAGCCAAGCGCCTGACCGAGCGACAGATGACTGGGATGGGTATGGTACTGCAAGGCATCGATGACCAGCATTTCCAGGCCGCGCAGCCGCTCGGCGGTGGTATCCGGGAAGTCGCTTATATCGGGGCAGTAGGCCAGCCCGCCGATGCGGAAGCCGAGCGAAATGATGTCGCCATGGATCTGCGGCAGCGGCTCGAGGGTGAGGGCACCGCCCTCGCCTTCGATCGTCACCGCCCTTGCGTGATCGATGATGTGCGGCCTGACGATCGGCGGATAGGAACTGCCAAACGGCGTCTCGAAGCAATAGCCGAACGCTTCGCGCAGCCTGAGCATGGTCGGCTGGTCGGCATGGACATCGATCAAATGGCGCTGCTCCAGCACGTAGCCGCGCAGATCGTCGATGCCGTGGATGTGGTCGGCGTGCGGATGCGTATAGACGACGGCGTCGATGCGCCGGACGGCCGCCATCAGCATCTGCTCACGGAAATCAGGCCCGGTGTCGATGACGACCGTGGTTCTGGCGCCGTTGGCTGCTATCCGCTCGACGAGCGCGGCTGAGCGTGTACGCCGGTTTTTCGGATTGGCCGGGTCGCAATTGCCCCAGTCGCCGGTGATGCGCGGCGTGCCAGGTGACGAGCCGCAGCCGAGGATGGTGAGGCGCAGCCGGTCGCTCATGCGTCAGAGCCCGGCGGGCCGCGGCATCTTGCCGAACAGCCGGAAGAAGTTCGCCGTCGTCAGCGTCGCGATCTCGGCTTCGCCAACGCCGACCGTCTCCGCCAGCACCTTGGCTGTATGCGCGACATAGGCCGGCTCGTTGCGTTTGCCGCGGAACGGCACCGGCGCCAGATACGGTGCGTCGGTCTCGACCAGCAGCCGGTCATGCGGCACATCGGCTGCGATGGCGCGTAAATCGGCTGAGTTCTTGAAGGTCAGTATGCCCGAGAAGGACACATAGCCACCAAGCTTGACGCCCACGTCGGCCAGCCGTCGCCCCGACGAAAAACAATGCAGGATGAAGGGGAAGGCGCCCTTCCCTGTTTCGTCTTCGAGGATGGCAGCCATGTCGTCATCGGCATCGCGCGAATGGATCACCAGCGGCAAGCCGGTCTCGCGCGCGGCCGCTATGTGAGTACGAAAGCCCTGCGCCTGCGCATCGCGTGGCGCCTTGTCGTAAAAATAGTCGAGCCCGGCCTCGCCGATCGCCACCACCTTCGGGTGCGCGGACAGGCGCACAAGGTCCTCAGCCGTCACATCCAGCTCTTCGCCGGCATTGTGAGGATGAGTGCCGACCGAGCAATAGATTTCGTCGAAACTCTCGGCAATCTCAAGCACTTGCGCAAACCGCTTCACGCGTGTCGAGATGGTCACCATGTGACCTATACCGGCAGCCTTGGCGCGGGCGACGATGGCCGCCCGCTCCTCGGTGAAATCCGGAAAGTCGAGATGGCAATGGCTGTCGACGAGCATCAGGCGCTCGCCTCAGGGTTTTCGACATAACGCGGAAACAGGCCCTCCGGCGCGGGCAGCGCCGTGCCGGGCACCAGCGCATAGTCGGCATGGACATGCGCGAAGTCACGCTTGTCCGCCGGCACCGCCAGCAGGTCCAGCAGCTTGCCGGCCGACCCCGGAATGTAGGGCTGGCACAGCAATGCCACGCGCCGCACCAGTTCGGCGGTCGTCCACAGCACTGTTTCCATGCGCGCCGGATCGGTCTTCTTCAGCGCCCAGGGCGCCTGCGAGGCGAAGTAGCGATCCGCTTCCGCCACAACGCCGAAGATCGCCGCCAACGCGAGATGGATGCCCTGTTCCGCCATCGCCTGGCGCGCGGTACCCAGCGCTTCCACCGCCTGGTCGAGGATCGCGCTGTCGGCTTCGGTCAGCTCGCCGCGATGCGGCACCACGCCGCCGCAGTTCTTGGCGATCATCGACAGCGAGCGCTGCGCCAGATTGCCGAGACCGTTGGCGAGATCGGCATTTGTGCGGTTGACGATCGCGTCATGGCTGTAGCTGCCGTCCTGGCCGAATGGCACCTCACGCAAGAAGAAATAGCGCACCTGGTCGAGGCCGTAATGCTCGACCATGGTGAAGGGGTCTACGACATTGCCGACCGACTTCGACATTTTCTCGCCGCGGTTGAACAGGAAGCCATGCGCGAAGACGCGCTTCGGCAGTTCGATGCCGGCCGACATCAGGAAAGCCGGCCAGTAGACGGCATGGAAGCGGACGATGTCCTTGCCGATAATGTGCGTGGCCGGCCAGTAGCGCCATTGCTCGGCCTTGGTGTCGGGATAGCCGGCAGCGGTGATGTAGTTGGTCAAGGCATCGACCCAGACATACATCACATGCTTGTCGTCGCCGGGCACCGGCACGCCCCAATTGAAGGTCGTGCGCGAGACCGAGATGTCCTTGAGGCCGGACCTGACGAAGCTCATCACCTCATTTCGGCGCTCGGCCGGACCGACGAAATCGGGCTGGCTTTCGTACAGCGCAAGCAATTTGTCCTGATAGGCGGAAAGCCTGAAGAAGTAGCTTTCCTCCTCATTCCATTCGACCGGCGAGCCAAGCGGCTCGCGGCGCACGCCGTCGTCGCCGAGCGTGGTTTCGCTCTCTTCGAAATAGGCTTCCTGGCGGATCGAATACCAGCCACTGTAGCGGTCGAGATAGATGTCGCCATTGGCCGCCATCGCCTTCCAGATCGCCTGGCACGACTCGTAGTGGCGTGGTTCCGTCGTGCGGATGTAATCATCATTCGAGCCGCCCAGGACCTCTGTCATCGAACGGAAGATCGCCGAGTTGCGGTCGGCAAGCGCGAGTGGCGTTATGCCTTCCTTCTCGGCCGTCTGCTGCATCTTGAGGCCGTGTTCGTCAGTGCCGGTGAGGGAGAGCACGTCCCTGCCGTCCAGGCGCTGGAAGCGGGCCAGCGCGTCGGTCGCAATGACCGTATAGGCGTGGCCGATATGCGGCTTGCCGTTCGGATAGAAAATTGGTGTCGTGATGTAGAATGTGTCGCGTGACATGAATTAACCGTCATGAATGGCCGAATGAATGTGAGCGGTGGATATCGCATCGAGACGGCGATTGCCATCCCGCCCCAATGCCGAAACCGGTCACATTCGCATTGCGGAATTCAGGCGGTCGATCATGGTCAAGGCGTGCTGCTTCTTGTCAAGATTGTAGGTATCGGTCTCAGATATGGCGTTCAGCGCCTCGTGCCAAGTGTCGGACAGCGTTTTCGCCCGCGCGAGATCCCCAGCCAGCGCGGCTTCACTGGCGCCGGTGGAGAGCAGATCGAGCGCGCGGCGGTTGAAGATGTCGAACTGGATCGCCTGGTCGCGGCCGGCGACGGCCTCGGCAAGGCGATAGGCGCCGGCGATGTCGCTCCTGCCCGACGTGACCAGGGCGTCGAGCGTGCCGGCAATCTCCAGCCCGCCATATTGGGTCAGAAGGATCGCATTGCGGGCGCTGCCCCCTGCCCGTTCCGCCAGTGCCGCGCGCGCGGCAGGATCGGAAGGTGGCGGCGGCTCAACGGTTTCCAGAACGCTCATCAGGCTGCCGGCATCGAGCGGCGTCAGCCGCACCATCTGGCAGCGCGAGCGGATGGTCGGCAAAAGGCTGCCCGGCGCATGCACGATGAGGATGAACAGCGTGCGGCTCGGCGGCTCCTCGAGGTTCTTCAGCAAGGCATTGGCGGCGTTGGTGTTCATGTCGTCGGCCGGATCGACGATCACCACCCGGTAGCTGCCGTCATGCGAGGTCAGCGACAGGAAGCGGTTGACCTTGCGGATCTCGTCGACGGTGACGACCGTCTTGAAGCTCTTGGTCTTGTCGTTCAGCGGCCTGGTCAGATGCAGCACGCCGGGATGCGCCCCGGTGGCGATCTGGCGAAACAGCGATGAGGCCGGATCGGGAACGGCAAACACATCCGGCGCCTGGTCGAAGGCCGGATGCTTCAACAGATGGTGCGCCAGGTGAAAGGCAAGCGTCGCCTTGCCGATGCCGATCGGCCCGGCAAAGATCACCGCATGCGGCAGTTTTCCCGAGCGATAGGCGGCAGCGAGCATCGCGGCCGCCTGCTCATGGCCGACCAGGCGCAGCGTCTCGGACGGCTCCGGTACACCGTCCAGCGTGTCGTGCTGCTCGGGAGCGATGCGTTCGAAGATCATGCGGGCGCCGCCTGTCGGTTGCGCGCGGGCGCCCTCGCCTCAAGTGCGGCGAACACCACCGCGGTGATGACATCCTCCACCGTAGCGGGAGGCGCCGACGCGTCGATCACGATGCAGCGGTCCGGCTCGGCGGTTGCGATCGCCAGGAAGGCGTCACGGCGGCGCTGGTGGATGTCCAGCGTCTCCTTTTCGAAGCGGTCCGGACCGTCCTCGGCGCCACGCCGCGCGGCGGCGCGCCGCAAGCCCTCGGCGGGGTCAATGTCAAGGATCAGCGTCATGTCCGGCATCATGCCGTTGATGGCGACCTCCTCCAGAGCTTCCATGAAAGCCGGATCGAGGCCGCCGGTGACGCCCTGATAGACGCGCGACGAATCCAGGAAACGGTCGCAAAGCACGATGGAGCCGCGCTCCACCGCCGGCCGGATGACCTGCTCGACATGGTCGGAGCGCGCGGCGGCAAACAGCAGCGCCTCCATCTTCGGCCCGAAAGGCTCGGCGGCGCCGGACAGGAGCACGTGCCTGACCGCCTCGGCGCCGGGTGACCCCCCGGGTTCGCGGGTGAGGAGGACATCGTATTTCTTGGCGCGCATCTTCTGGGCCAGCCGTTCGATCTGCGTCGACTTGCCGGCGCCCTCGCCGCCTTCGAAGGTGATGAAAAATCCGCTTGCCAATCGAAAGGCCTTTGTCCTGCTTTGCGCTGGTGTCTTAGTCCGCGCCCGAGAAAAGGTCCACGCCGCAGGAACTCAACGCAGCCAGCCTACGGCCAGTTCCCTGGCGGCATCAAACGCGCGTTGCGGCAGTGTGCCGACGCCGACCGATTCGGCGGCGAAAAGCGGCGTTTCCTGGCTCAGCGTATCGCCGATCCAGACGCGCAGCGCGCCGACGGGTTGCCCCTCCTCCACCGGCGCCGATACCGGCCCCTGATAGACGATCCTGGCGGTCAGCTTGTCGCGGTTGGCGATCGGCAGCAGGACGTCGATCGGCGCCTTTGCCTTCAGCGCTACGCTGGATTTGGCGCCGCCGAACACCTGGGCCTCGCCGACCACTTCGTTGCCAGCGAAAATCTCGGTCTTCTCGAAGGAGCGGACGCCCCATTCGAGCAGCTTGCGCGCTTCCTCGGCGCGCTCGCGATCATTGGCCAATCCGCTCATCGCCGCGAACACCCTGGTTCCGTCATGGCTGACCGAGCCGACAATGCCGAAACCGCCCGCCTCGCTCGACCCGACCGCCAGCCCATCGGCGCCGATGCCCATGGCCAGCAACGGGTTGCGATTCTTTTGCGAGATCTTGTTCCAGGTGAAATCGGCCCGGCCGTAATAGAGATAGAGATCCGGATATTCGCGCCATATATGCAGGCCAAGCTGCGCCAGTTCGCGCACTGTCGTCTGCTGGCCGTCGGCCGGCAGGCCGGTGGAATTGACAAATGTCGATTTCGGCAGCCCGATCTGGCGCGCGCGATCGTTCATCTGCGCCGCGAAATTCTCTTCCGAACCGGCCATGCCTTCGGCCAGCACCATGCAGCCGTCATTGGCGGCCTGTATGGTGACCCCCTGGATCAGATCCTCGACCCGGATCGCCGATTTGAGCTTGGCAAACATGGTCGACGTTCCCGAAGGCGCACCGCCCTTGCGCCAGGCATTTTCCGAAACCACGAAGGTGTCGTCGAGGCTCATGCGCTTCGACTTGATGGCGTTGAAGACCATCTCCATCGTCATCAGCTTGGCCATCGAGGCCGGCGGGATCGGTTGGTCGGCATCCTTGGAAAACAGCACCGTGCCGGTTTCGGCATCGATCATGAAAGCCTGCGTCGCCTTGGTCTCGAAAAGCTGCGCGTTGGCCGGAACCAGCGCGGCAAGCAAGAAGCCAAGGCCAAAAAGCCCGGCAAAAGGGTGGAAAAGGCGAAATCGCATGAAGAGGCTCGACTGTTAGCCGGCAGAAACTTGCCGCAACGCTATCAGGCTTCTTCCCGGCGGATCAACCGCGCAATGACAAAACCGGCGTGCCTTTGTTGGTCAGTTGCGCACAGCCAGCGCGTCCGGCGCGCCATGCGACCATGCCGCGCGCAAGAGGTCGTCGACATTGCCATGGCCATCCGGATAGAGATTGACCGCGTACCAGTCATTGCCGTCGAGTTCGGTGCTCTGGATTTCGGTCCTGCCGAACGGTTCGAGAGCCGCAGCCACCCGCTTTGCCTCGGCGGCATCGTCGAAGGATCCGGCGGCGACATAGTCGGAAACGGCAGGCGATGCCTGCGGGTTGGATTTCTTCCACGATTGCAGGATGTCGGCTGGCGACATGCCCTGGTCGTCAAGCGCTGCAAAGACGTCGGCGCGCTGTACGCGCTCATCCGCATAGGAGAGCGAAGCCACGGCAAAGGGCGATTCCGGGCGCTGAGGCACGATCGGCCCGAATTCAGGCAGCGTCACATCGCTTGAGGCCGGTGCCTGCATCGACATCACTGGCTGTGTGTCGGAATTCGTCAACTGACCAGGAAACGGCACTACGGCAGGGGGTGCGCCAACAGATAGGCTCGGCGAAGGTCCGTTCATCGCCACCATGACGCCGGTCGGCAAGCCATCGGACGGGTCCGGGCGGTTGCCCGGGCGGTAGGAGGCGACCAGATATTGGTCGTCGTCGCCGTCGAGCGGTGCGCGGCCAATATATTCCACCTTGACCCTGGCCGTGCCGACCTTGGCATAGTCGAGCATTTGCGCGGCGCGTTCCGAGACATCGATGATGCGTCCCTCGTGATAGGGGCCGCGGTCGTTGACGCGCACGATGACCGAGCTTCCGGTCTCGGTGTTGGTGACACGGGCGTAGCTTGGCAGCGGCATGGTCGGATGCGCCGCCGTCAGATGGGTCATGTCGTAGACTTCGCCATTGGCTGTGAGGCGACCGTGGAAGGCATCGCCATACCAGGAGGCGAGACCGACCTTGGCGTAGCGCTTGTCTTCCTTGGGGTAATACCACTTGCCGCGCACCTGATAGGGCTTGCCCAACTGGTCGCGGCCGCCGCCGCGCCGCATGTACTGAACGCGCGGGCTGGCCTTCACGCCGTACTCGGTCTCGGCAAAATATTCCTTCGAGCGAGGCTTCTTGTAGACCATGGCTTTCGGCTCGGACTGCGGCGACGCGCACGCGGCCAGCAACGCAGCCGAAAGAGCGCACAACACCAAAGCAGGAGCGCGACGAAGACGCCGATGCGTCGTGGTCTGCATGTTTTCCGATGTCCCCTACCGTCTCGACACAGGCGCCGCTTCTAGAATTTCGGCGGAGCCAGATGAGCAATGCCTGCGACGCGCCAATCCCCATCCCTTGTGCGCAGGAATTGTTTATCAGCGTATTAATCGATTGTGTCCGGAACCGGGCAGGAATGTGGCGGCCAGGTCCCGGGCTGGCCGGGCGCCTGTGAGGAGGCATCCGAGACCTCTGTCCTTTGGAGTCTGGAAGTGAACCTGTGGCATGAAGCGCGGCTGCCTGGAACCGACCGACCCGAGATACGTTCTGCGCCTCATGGATGAATTCATTGAACGTTTCGGGCAACAGACGTGGCTGCCCTTTTCCGTAATTTCAGCCAGGCTTTTGCTCGCGGCCGTCCTTGGCTCCATCGTTGGGATCGAACGCGAATGGCGTAACCGACCGGCCGGATTGAGGACACACATCCTGGTCTGTGTTGCGACGGCTCTAATTGCCATCCTCACGATCGAGATTACTCATCTTCACGTCTTCGATGGTCAGGAAATCGCCATTGATCCTATCCGCTTGATCGAAGCCACGACTGCCGGCGTGGCATTTCTGGCCGCGGGCTTGATCTTCTTCTCCAAGGGCGAGGTTCAAGGGCTTACCACTGGGGCGGGCATGTGGCTGGCAGGCGCCATAGGCCTGGCGGTTGGGCTCGGGTTCTGGCAGATCGCGGCTTTGGCTACCTTGCTCGCACTTGTCGTGCTGGGTCTTCTGCAACTTGTGCAGGTCGGCAGCAAGGATCGCAATTAGATCCCGGCTCCTTCGAAAACGGGTTCGCAGCTCCGTTCGGGTAACGAACGCCACCCCCTATTATCCATGGCAGCGCCGATGGTTGACTTGGCGATGGGCAACGCTCTAGAGAAATGAACCGCAAGCTGGTCCGGAAGGATAGGTATCATTCGATACCAACTGTCGTTCACTGGGTCGGTTGATGTTCCTAGATGATTGAAAAGTCACGTTGGAGGGATGGCCGAGCGGTTTAAGGCACCGGTCTTGAAATTCGGTCATTCACATCCCTTCCCATCCCACTACGTCCTTCCAAGTGCCGTCTTTCCAAGGCGTTGAGGCGGCGCCCATACCTTTCAGTCCCGCCTCGTACCTTCGAGTGCTACGCAGTTTAGTTGCAAAAAGCGTAGCAGTTTGTTGCGGAATTGTTCTGGCTAGACATGCCGGACGGCGGAGGAAGATGACAATGGTTTTAAGCGATCTCCTATATTTCTCGCCCATCATCCTGGGCGGCGTCGGCATGATCCTTTCAAAGCTGCCCGACATGATCGACGCCGTCACCGGCGACGATCAGGCCCCTTTCGAGCGGTTCATGATGGATGCCGGCCGGCGCGGCCTCGGCTATGTCGAGGCAACGCGCGAGCTCGATATCCGCACCATCTTCGCCCGGCTCCGGCGCGAGGCCTCCGGCGCCGTAGCCGTCGATATCGAGAATTGGGCAACGATCCTGGATGCGGCCGTCGAGAGATGCCTTGCCGACAACCCGCAACATGATCGCGAGCTTAGGGCGATGATGCGGGGCCTATCCTATGGGCATATCTTGTACCCAGCCGAGGCCGCCATGGTCGATGATCTCTACAGCGGCTTCAGGCGGGGCCGTGGTGGGTTCACCGTTGACGAGCAAGCGGCCTTGCGGGTGACGTGATAGGCGCGAAAATAATTCCGTTTAGTGAACTAGTTTCGCGGCCGGAAATGCTCTTAATGGGAAGCCTCGATGAACACGGAGGCTTCTCATGTCGTTATATGTCTATGAAAACTGGACCAGAGATCGCGGCCGTATCCATCGCGCCGAGTGCTCCGCATGCAATCACGGTGCCGGTATACATGAAGAAGATTCCGGCCGGAACGGAAAGTGGCACGGTCCTTACAATGATCGCGACCAGGCGTTTCGCGTGGCCGCAGATTTAGGCCGAGCGGAAATGTCTGCTTGTGCCCGCTGTGACCCGTAGTGCGCCTACACGGGATTTGCTCCAGCCCGCCGGCCGTGCTTCGCCCTTGCTGCAAAACCGGCGTTTCGCATACTCCGACCGGATGATGACCGTATAATTTCTGGCGTCGCCGGCCGGTGTGACGCGCATCAGGGGTGGTTGAACGACTCCAGGAAAGGCGTCATTGATTTCGCCATCGGGAGGGACTGCATAATGGCTAAGGAACGCTACGCACTTTTCCCTGTGCGTGGAATATTGATGGATCCCGCCGACATCACCTTAGAGCTCTTGAACAGGAATTGGGCTCTCGTGAGTCCTGAACCCGACGCCATCGACGCGCTTGTTCAAAGTCCGGATGGATTCGGCGGCAATGTGGCCATGATACGCGATCGAATGAAGCCCGACGCAATGTTGATAGTTAAGTGCTTCATGGAAGAAATTGACTATGCGGGCTGGCAACGGGCCAGCCTCAAGGCCGAACAGATCATTTCGGCATTAAATGTCATGGCCCTCTACAAGCCAATGTATGAGTTGGCCACCGGCGATGGTCGAGTAGGCGTCCGATCGCTGCCTGTCCCGGTATGGGTAAATCGCGTCCCCGAACATCCAGAATTGCCGATAGTTTTTGACCGAGAGAGGTTCTGGATGTCCGGTCATGCTCAGCCACTCAGCTGGCCGAATACCATGATGATGAAGCCCTTCCGTAAGCGAACGATGGCCGACGTCGATGCCGCAATTCTTGGTGCACCAACCATATGTGCGAATCTACTCAACGGCCAAGCTTCTGGAGGGGTCGAAAGCTGTGCGCACGCTTTGATGCTGGCGTTCAATTCGACGACACCCGGTCAATTTGTGTCTCAAGCAGTTGGAACGCTAGATATTCTGTTTGGCGAGAACGACAGCGCCAGATGGGCGAGCATGGAGACCTATGTCTCGACGCTCTGCCGCCCCGCGCCAGCTGACCTCGTTCGCAACCTATTTAAGGTGCGCCACAAATTTACGCATCGCCACCAGGAGCCCAAATCGCCGGAAATTCATTTAACGACTCTCGCGGTTGTCGCCGCCTCCATTATTCATTGGATCGAGATGTTGGACGCCTATGGTGATCGCGCTGCAGCTCTAGATGTCTTAGAGGCAATAGGCAGGCTAGAAAGAGCGTCTAGGACAGGTTCGCAGTCCATCGCTGATGCCAAAAACTGTCTTCTAGAAATGAGACCTCTCCCTCAGTGGGTGCGGGACTGGCTACAGCCATTTGGAAGCCTGCCGGACTGATGAAGCGCCCGGACGAATTAAGCCGGGCCTAGAGCGTGAAGCACTTGCGGCGCGAGGAAGACTTGCGCCATGCGTCCCTACAGGATTTTAGGGAAGAGCTTTGAATCGCAATTTGGCGTTCTCGGACCGGCTAATGAGCCAGGCGCGCACCAATCGCCAGAATTGTGGATACCAAGCCGACCACCCAGGCAATATCCAAAATTGCCTGCCGCCGTGTCGGTCTCTTTTCGATATCGATTTTCAGTGCGGCAAGATCAGCCTTGTTTACCAAGGACGGCATACCGTGCCGAATGAAAGCCAGTACGTCCTCTACCTTAGGTGTCAGCGCGGTAATCTGGGATTTCAGCTCTGCGGTGGCTTTCTCATTGTCCTCAACCCGAGATATCGCTCGTTGCGCACCTTTTTCGAGCGATCTAATTGCCTCCCGGATTTCTCCCAACGTGCCCTGCATCTCAAAAATCATTTGATGAGTGTTCATTTCATCATATGATCTTGTGCTAGCTGGCGCTGTCTGCACCATCGATTCCGGCGTGCTGGTCTTGGGTTCATCAACCATTTTTGGTTGAATCCCAGTTGGCCTTTATCCAGGACCATGTGTTCGGATTTGCGCGCCCATAATAGGACGCGGCCTCGACAATCACTGCCGCACCGTTTGAACCATCGGTTATCCCTAGGCGCCCGGACAAATCCATTACGCTTAGGTTTGCCGAAACCAGCCAACCTGCCTCGCCCTCCAACGCATAATTGGCGTTTGGAAAGTTGGCAGCGATGGCGGGGCCGAGCTTATGCCCGGACGTGTGTGGTTGCGGAACAATCAGAAAAATCGCCATGCCATTCCAAACTTCTCGCGCCCGGAAGTCGCGGCGCGGCGTGCCAAATGTAATCGCTGTTGCAATTTTTGCAAATGTTCGATCATGCGCGGGCCAGCTTACCGGGTAAATAATTGACAGGGTGGTAACGCATCAGGCACTTGCGCTCAAAGAGCGAAAATTGGAAAGATCATCCAGTTGCCGCGACCCCTTCAACGGAGATCGCCAATGGCCAGAACCAAACCTTCCAAGCAGCTTTCGCAGGACGAGATCGACCGTGTCCTGGCGGCAGCGGAGACGCTGTACAAGAGCATTGTTCGACCGCTACTGTCCTACAACAGCGAGCACTACCAAGCTCTACGTGAGGTCCATCGGCCCCTGTTGAAGTCGATCGAGACCATCACCGGCCAGAAGGCGCAGTTCATCAAATGGAACGGGACAGGACCGGCTTCAGCCGCGAGAGCCGTCGTCGACCTCGCGGAAATCCTGACTTAGCGCAACTCTTGCATGATTAATTTGTAGATCGTGCCGATTTCCTCATCGATCTCCTGGCCGGGGATGCCTTGGGTTTCGGCCGCCCGTTTTGCTTCCGCAGTCATATCGATCACCAGCAGCACCGGATCGATAATCGGATCGTCCGACAAATGATCCGAGATCCAATGGTAGAGAAAATCACTACCCCGCTTGCTCATTCTTCTCGAAAGTCCTGCAGCGATGCATGCCGCAGGTCATCCTCGCCGCGCAGGTGCTTCACGCGGCCGATCAGCCCCGGCTTGACCCATTGCGTGGCCGGCCGCTTCATGATGCCCTTGGGCGCCGTGCCTGAGTGCTCCTGGACGCGTTTCCATAGCCTCTCGCGCATTTCCCGGTTCAAGGTGACGAATGCGCTGCCGACATAACGCCCGGTGCCGCGCTCAGCCATCAGAGCGAAAGCCGGCTTGCCCGCTTCACGCTCGACGCCGAGCAGATCGAACTCGTCAATCGCATAGCACTTGGCCTTCAGCCAGTTGGTCGACGGACCGCTTCGGTATTTGCTGTCCTTCCGCTTCGACACCATGCCTTCAAGTCCGGCCTTGTCGAGCAAGTGAAAGATGGCCTTGGCTTCCCCCGGCAGGGGCTCGCTGAACTGAATACGCCCGCCGGGCTCGATCATGCTGGCCAGGATCTCGCGCCGCTCCTCTAGCGCCTTATCGCGCAGATCGTGGCCGTTAAGATGAAGCAGATCAAAGGCAACAAAATACAAGTCGTGCTGCCGGCGGGTGATGGCTTTGCGCAGCGCTGCGAAGTCCGAAAGGCCCCTATCGTTCAGAACGACTATCTCGCCGTCGACAATGGCGCTTTCGGTACCAAGTCGCTTGGCCTCTCTCACCAGGTCGCGATATTTCGCCGTCCAGTCGTGGCCGTTGCGCGTATAAATGCGCGTCCCGTCCTCATCGATGATCATCTGGGAACGGTAGCCGTCGAACTTCACCTCATGGGTCCAGTCGCCGCCCTCGGGAGGCTTCTCCACTAAGGTCGGCATCAACGGCTCAATGAACTTCAAACGCATGCACTGACCCACCCTCCGGCGATTCAAGCTGGAAGCCCGAAATCGGTTCCGGAACATTTTAGACGAATTGCATGTTTCAATGGTTATGAAGATCGAAGCCGACCAATGCCGGGCAGCGCTGACGCTCATCCGGCGCACTATCGAGGATCACTGTCCGCCTGGCGTGTTACCGAGCGAAGAGATGGTGAATGGCCTCTATGGGCCGGAACTGATCCACGAGGCGGAAGCACTGGCAGCTGCAATCGTCGCAACCATTGACCAGATGCAATTGCGCGTGATGATGAAAACGCCGTCTCCTAGTATCAAATAGACCGACACAGGGAAGCTCGCTTGGTCGCGCGACGGTGGGCTCGCACCGACCAGGGCAGGTGATGCGAGCCCGGCCGAGTCTTGCGGGACCTCGACCAGCAGCGAACACCCACTCGCTGCCGTTCTATCAACAAGCCCCCAAATTTCAGGTTCCGCTAATGTACAAAAAAGCCCACCTCCGTTCAGGAGTAGTGGGCAGTTTTGGGAGACACTGAAGTGGGAACAGTGCGACCCGCCCGAAGTGTTTCGAGGCGACGATGTTCCAGGGGATTCACAGATTCGCGCTTTCGATCTTCAGAGAAGGGCGGTCAAGTTGCTCGGTTCGGGGGAGCTTCCAATCCTAGACGAGAAGACTGATCGCCAGCGAAAGCGACGGCATCTGCCTCATTTTCGAATGCTCGGGAATACGTTGCACCGTTCCTCCCTATAATGCGAACAACCCACTCGCCCAACGAATGGCGGATCTCTAGGAAGAGGGAAGACGAAGACGGCGGCCGGTACGTGACGCTGTCCAATGCCCTCGGGAGGCTTGTCCCGCCAAAATCGGCTCCATCATCGGAGCAATGAACTTCACGCATGCACTGACTCCCGAGACCGCGAGTCAATTAGCGCGTGCTTAATTAGTTCCGGAGCGTTTTAACGAATCGTTGACCGCGCTGTCCCAGAATAGGACGGCGCGGTCAAACCCCAACCTTGGCTGCGCAGGCGGCTTCGGCATTGAGTTCCACCCCGAACTGTCGGAGCCGCCACCCACCCCACACTTATACCAGCAATGGTTGAATCAACCGTTACTACACGTGCTTTCCAGGGCGCTTCCCTGATCGTTAGACTTTGACGGAACAAACCGGCGATTCATAGATTCGAGGTGGGTTTCGATCTACATTGCCCGGATGAAAGCTTTTTCGACGATATCGCCAACGCCCTAGAGAGCCCCGCCTGGACGTGTGGCGCCCTGTTGCGCCTTCGCCCTCGCTCTTGCCAGCAAGCTGTTCCTTGGCCCTCACTATCGGCCTTGGTGTTGGCATTGGAATTGCGCTGGCTCGTTAGCTGCCCTTCGCCTTGCCATAGGCGTTCGGGCTGGTGTCCGGCGAGTAGATCAGCCCGACTTTGTTGCTGCCGCACTTGGCGCATTTCAGCTTGGGCCGGCGCCTCTAGGCTGAAACGGTCGCGGAGCTTCACCAGTTCAAGCTCCCTGCTTATGATGGCACGCTGGGGTGTGGCAGTACGCCGTGACGTCATCTTTTGGTCGATCAGCGATTGGAACGTCCAGCCTTTTCCCATCCGGCCGATATAGAGCCAAGCCAGTCAATCCGCCAAGCTGGACGCACCAAGGAGCTCGGAATGTGGCGGTAACAGAACTTATGTTGCCACCGGGCCCGGGGAGGATGGACCGCCAGCGATCACAGCCGACAGTTTACCGCGCTTCGCCAACGTTGGCTTCAAATAAATTTTCTTCACCGAGGTTTTCTCCTCAAAATAAACCGACGACAGAAAGGCGTAGAGCCTCAGAAGTGATAGTTGATGCCTACGCGGACCGTGTCGAAGTCGATATTGTCAGTCGATGGGACAGAAGAAGGCGTGTTGAACTCGGGAGTGCCCAGGTCGACGTGCATATACTCAGCCTTGAACGACAGCTGCTGGTTCAGCGCCCATTCAAGTCCTGCGCCGGCCGCCCAGCCCCACCTGGTCTCGTCATAGCCGCATGTTGGCGTAAAGCCGCAGGCTCCCAGGTCAGCCGTGCCCTTGACCTTACCGACAGCAAAGCCGCCCGTGAGATATGGGAGGAAATTCTCGAACGCATAGCCAACGCGCACTCGGCCCGTCCCGTACCAGTCTACATCGGCTGTACAGCCTTCATTGCCGCATGGCGGCACAAACGGAACCTCAAGGGCGCTACCGTGAATATTGGCGTATGACACGTCGCCCTCAACGCCGAACACGATCTGGCCCCGCTGCCAATTGTACCCTGCGGTCAGGCCGCCAATGAAGCCATCCGAATCAACATCGACGCCGGGGGGGCCGAAATCGTAGTGATCGCTGTTCCAACCATATCCGGCTACGGCGCCAATATAGGCTCCTGACCAGTTGATGGCGCTGCTTTCAGATGGAACGATGGCCATCGGGTCTGCGGCAAATGCCGCTCCGGCCAGCATCGTCAAAATACCTGCAATTGCAATTGAAAGGCTGCGCATTATCGTCCCCACATTAACCGGAGCTAATATGTACCAGAGTTCGACAAATTTACTGTCTCATTCGTGCAACACTTGAGCCTTGGTTTCTTTGGCTTGACACAGCAGGCGCATCCGGCGCGTCCATGGCGCAGGTCCTCCGCTGCTACGCAAGTGCTTCACTCGTCCGATCAGGCCCGGCTTGCCCATTGCGTCGCCAGGCAGCCGCCACGTTAAGGCGGCTTCTCGTGAATCCGCTCATCCTGTGCCAGACCTGGCAGGTCCATCACCCGGCTACCCTCAGAAGCAGTGCGACACCGATCCCATAAGGGATCAGCAGTGCCGCCAAGGCGACCCACAGGCCCGGATCGGCGAATACCTGCATCTGGCTGCGAAGCTGTTCCATTGCACCCAACGGCGAAAGGCCCGCTGTGTTCCAAAACTGAAAAGGCCGGCGCACTCAAGCTGGCGCTGGGCATTAGGTTCCATCGCTAGATCACGAGCAAGCGCGCTTACCTGCAGAGGAACCTGACGGCCATACGACCGTTATTCGAAAGGACAACGAAAGGAGATCGCCATCATGGACTGGAATCGCGTCGAAGGAAATTGGAAGCAATTCAAAGGTAAGGTCAAGGAGCAGTGGGGCAAGCTCACTGATGATGATCTCGACCGCATAGCCGGCAACCGCGATCAGCTCGAAGGTACGATCCAGGAGCGCTACGGCATTGAGAAGGATCGCGTGCGGCGAGACGTCGACGACTGGTATGGCCGACAAGACTCGTAGGATACGACAGTTGAGCCAGTTCAAATAAAGGGCGCGTCACGAACCGCGCCCTTTTCGCGTTTTTGGCATCCGTGTGCCGTTCGGCTCGGCCTTGAACAAGCGATTTTTGGGAACGTGTCGGCTTCCGGCCGCGTTGATCTCCACAATGGAGATTGTAGAAATGTCCATCCACAAGAAGACTATCGAACGAACAGGGCTGACTACCTGATAGCGAAAAGGCCAGGTCTGGTTGAGAAGACCAAGCCGAAAAAGAAGACGTTGCGGCGTGACGATCAGCGTTCCGCAAAGTTATTGGGAAGCCCCGCCGCGTTACCCGAGAGGTCGGCCTCACGCCGTTAGAAATCGCGGAAGGTCAAGAGGAACATTTTAGCGATATTGAATGTTCGACTGTTTATGGACAGCCGAACCGTACTCTCAGCAGATCAATCCAGAGCAGCACGAGCCCTACTGAACTGGTCGCGTGTGCGACTTGCCGCAAAGGCCAATCTTAGCGAAATGGTGATCAGCGATCTTGAGAACGGATTCAGCAAATCGCGTCCCCACAACATCGCAGCCATCCGCAAAGCGTTTGAGGATGCCGGAATTGTCTTCACAGTCGAAGGCACTCCATCGCTCGCCCGCTCAGAAGGTGATAGCGGCCTCGCCGCCGATAATAGACAGTGGCGCCGCCGGGAGAAAAAAGGATAAGCGGAAAAGCCAGCCATTGTTGGATGGAAACGGTTGAACCATCCTGAATGGGCAGTACGCAGGCGGGCGAATGGCTAACTTGTCATGCCACCTCAGTCAGGCGAACCCTCCGGGCAACCTCCCGTGAGATAGCCTCTGCTTCAGGTCTTCGGCATTCAGGATGGCGGCCAGATCTTCGGCATACTCCATATCGGGAAGGTCGACAGATGCGTGGCCCGCCACAATAGCCGGCAGCCCGGTGAACACGTCGAACACCGTCCACGTCCCATCCGGTTCCCGCCTTACCTCGTACCGCAGAGTTGCCATGAGGGGATGCTAAAGGAGGTCTAAAAAGGTTGGCAAGTGGCCAAGAGCGTTTTAGGCTCGGTGCTTATACCCCGGAGCAGAGCGCTGACCTTTGCGGCTGTGAAGATTGCCGATCTCGTCGACCAAGATCAGGCCGCTCGAGCTGCGGTCGAACTATACGGGTTCGAAGCGGCGGCCGCGGTGGCGCACTGCGCCTTGGAGGCTCATTTCGGCGGTCGCCCAGATGACGGCTACCCACATCGTCCACGCATTCCGGCTTGCGCCATGGAGGACATCAGGCCCGACGGGCGATTGACAGAGTCTCAGATCGAGTGGCCCGCGCCATCCCAGGGGAGCAACTGTGCGAATTGGCCCGAACGCCCGCCGGCCGGGGCCAGCGGGCGCATATTATATTAAGCTAGGTGCTGGGCCTATTTGCCCATCATCATCGCAGCTTTGCAGAAGTTCTCATGGGCCTTCGCAATATCTGCGTCAGCGCAGTCCTTCATCACCGCGTCCTTATCCTCCTGAGACATAGCCGACCAGGCGGTTTTCGCTTCGGCCTCAGACTTCATGGTCTTCATGCTGCTGTCCGTGAAGAAAGGAGACATTTTTGCAGGATCGTCGAGCGCAGACGTGCCAGTGGAACTGCCGGCAAAGGCCGATCCGGTCATAAGGGCAAATGTCGCGCCGAGAATGAGCATTTTCGAATTCATCAAAATTCCTCCGAATGCAACTGCTTGAATGCAGCCGTGCTAATTCAACGCTTGCGGGTAGAAAGGGTTTCCAGCCAAATTGAAAATTGTAGAAATTGCTACCGATCGTTGGTCGTCAGCCTAGGAGGCATTGGCCGCAAGTTCGGCCAAGGCGGCCGCGCCCACACATCGATGCTGCAATTGCCTGCCGGTTGCCCCGGACTTGTTCAGGGATGGGCCGCGCTTGCTTCCGAGCGCGGGCCGACCATGATGAGTGAGGGGCCATCTTGGTCACCGGCAGGGACCGCTGCAGAAGTTGCTGGAACGAGCCAGCATAGGTCAACGAGCGGCGAAGGGGTTGGTTGCGCGAACTAGAAACCGACCAGTCAGAGGAAGCCTTTGACCGCGTGTTCGGGTCACAGGCAAACACGGCACAGAACGGGCTGATAAACACTTCCGCGTGTTATTAGCGGCCATTCCCCTACGGCTGGGTAGCGCCAAATGCTTAGTTGCGAAATTGCTAATATGAAATACGTTAGGCACTGCGGGAGGGACGATCCAATCAAAACCCGCTGACCGGTGCGGCCTGTACCCCCGAAC
Source organism: Mesorhizobium sp. C372A (assembly GCF_030323245.1). Lineage (NCBI taxonomy): Bacteria > Pseudomonadati > Pseudomonadota > Alphaproteobacteria > Hyphomicrobiales > Phyllobacteriaceae > Mesorhizobium > Mesorhizobium sp. C372A. The sequence goes on from NZ_CP100475.1 coordinate 4,476,377, forward strand.
GAGAGCCCCGGGCCGCACCGGCTATTCCCTCATCATTTGAAGCCGCCAGCTATCGCCCTATGTGCTTACCGCAGAGCATTTGGGATCGGCATGGCCGAACTGACTAACGCCGCAGAAATGGCGACCGCTGCGGGCATTGACCCGGAGACGTTTCGCGAGGCTTTGCGTGATTCAGACTTCCCGTGGCACAATCCCCCTGACGACTGGACGGTGGAAATTGATAGCCGCCAGCATGAGGCAATGCGCACCGTGCTGCTGATAGTCCTCCTGAAGCGGAAGCCCAAGGAAAATATGACTAAGTTTGTCAACGACATTTCGCCATGAAAGCTCGTGCAGATGTTCCGCGATCCGACCTCTGCATGCCGGCCCGACTTAGGTCCTGATGGCGCGCCGGTGGTGCTTTAGCCACCGCCGTCCTGGCCACCCTTCTTTTCTTTGGCCGCCCTGTGTTCGGTTTCCCACGGCAATTCGTCGAAGTCGGGCTTGTGCCCCGCATCACGGTAGGAGGCCTGAGTGAGGTAACTTGCTTTGTCCCGCTCCACAATGCAGACAAACGGCGGATTTCCCGGGCACCTGTAAACGCCTACTGCTTTTTCCATGCAACAGGTGTGCTACGGGTGCTCAAAGATGTCGTCCTTCATTGCGATGACAGAACAAGAGCGAGGATAGCAGCGGTCCGGCATCACTGAAGGTGCGGGAATTGGTAAAAATCGTACAATTCTTTTCATTGAAGAGAGAGTTTCGGCGGGCCTATAAAGATTGCGTTTACCATTGCCTTATCGGGAGGATGCGATGGTTGCGACGCCCAAAGATATCGCTCAAGCGGCCACTGCGAATGCGGCCACCTTGCTGAGGTGGCAGAAGTCCATGGAGGAACGCGCCACGTTCCGCCAGAGCATGGATCAATCGCGCAGGGCGATCCAAGCCTCACGCGAATTGCTGAAGCGCCTTCGTCAACGTCAGCGCGAAAACAATAGCGTCGCGGACGCGCTAAAGGACTAGCCGACAAGGCAGATGGTGAGACGGAGGTCCGGGAACCTTGTTGCCGCAAACCGCTTAGGGTTGCGGAGCAGGCTCATGGAAAAACAGCGTCAAAAAGCTGCTACGCGGCCGGACCCGCTTTAGAGTTCTCCTCCGAAGGTCGGGCGGGTCTCATTGGTGCCTTCCTGCTCCAGCAAGATATCGCTCGCCTTCGCTGCGGTGCTCCATGCAGAACCAGTGCGATGCCATGCGCGGCTTCGCAAAGCCGAACCCGCCATCCCGGCCGCAGCCGGCATGTTCGCACGCATGGTTGTCGACGCGCCGTCGATCGCGCGGGGCCCCTGTCATGCCTTCGGCAAGCCGTGAAGGTTCATCGCTCATGTTGAAAAGATTCCACAAATCGGCTTGACGATCAAGAAGAATGTTCTCTATTCGTTCTCATGGCGCACGATCCGATCGACACGCTGGGAAAGGCGACCCGGCACAACATGCTTGTGAAGGCCGAGTGCAGCTGCGGCAACGTCCGCTACTGCCGATCGGCCGATCTGATGATGGTCTATGGCGGCGGCGTCGATCCCTTGAAGCTCAAGTTCGACTGCAACCGGTGTAAGCCGCAGATCAAAATCACCTTGCTGGAGGTGCATCCCGAACACCTGCCAAAGCGCCTAGTGATCCACAAGCCGATGAAGATCGATGGCAAGGTCGTCTGGCACACAGAGAGATTTCGAGGATAGGCCATGGCACGATCGAAAGGTTCGCAATATTGAGCGCTTTGTGGCGGCAGCGGAAGCGCTGCACTTGAGTATCATCAAGCCGTTTATATCCCCGCACTGCGACCACTGCCGTCAGACGCGCGTCCTGCATGACGTGCTGTAGCGGGGGGTGCGGGACGTCACCTGGGAGGAAGTAACGTTCATCCAGTGGAACGGGACAGAGCCAGCAAAGCCGCCCATCTGGACTCCAAGTCCTAGGCGTCGCATTCTCCCATCGGGGAGTGAGGGGCGTGGGCAAACGTCGCTACTACGCAGACAATGAATACAACCGGCGAAGGTATGGCAGGCGCCATCGTTCGCGCGACGCGCCGTTATGGCTAAAGATCGGGGCCTTCGGTGCGGTTATGGCTGGCCTGCTGGCCTTTGAACTCGGTCCCCCTGCTGTTGGCTGCGGCATCAAGGGCAATATCAGCTACAACACTGGCGAGCGCATCTATCACGTTCCCGGGCAGGAACATTATTCCGAGACCCGCATCAGTCTTTCGAAGGGCGAGCGGTGGTTCTGTTCGGAAGATGCAGCGCGCGCGGCTGGGTGGCGGAAGGCTATGCGCTAGTGTCGGCTTTAGCCGTTTTCGCAGCCTATCCCGTCGCCGTCTCGGTCGAGATCATAGATATCCGTGCCTATGACGGTGACCGGCCCGCGCACATATGCGGGGCCGTTGCCCTTTCCAGAGGAACAATCGACGTCGCTGGCTATTGGAACGCAGGCCCCAGTGTAGTTTTGGTCGCACGCGTCTTCGGCATGAGCGCAGCCGATGAAAGATGCCACACCAAAAGCGACCGCGCATACACGATGGGAAACCGCCGGCTGGATCCTTGTCCAGATCAGCGCTGCCACCTCAGTCGTCAATCTCTTCGCCCTCATCGTCTTCGTCCGAACCGCGAGATGGATCTTCGACGAAGGTCTGGCAGCCCTCATTAAATGATTGGCTGTTTGAACTGCAGTCGCTTTCGTTGGAAATCTGGTTTTGCTCTGCCCAGTCGTAGCCCGCCTTATGGCCGGAACAATCTTCGGTGCAGTCATTTCCTCCGAAAGTCTCCTGCGCAAAACACGGCGTGGCCAATGACGCCGCAAGCATCAATGTCCCCAGGTGGATCACCGTTCGAATTCTCATCTGCGCCCCCATGAAGACCAGCACCAGCGCCTGCTATCTAGGCGCCGCGTATATGCCTACGCGCACGCCATCCAAATCACGCAGTTTGGCCCTGATATCAATGGCAGTGGTACTCACCAGTTTTATGGTTGGTATGGCACCCATTGGAATCGGTGCCTCCGCCGTGCGCGAAGGTATCGATCGAAAAAGCCAACATAGTCAAAGCCGCCACGGCGGCAAGAATCGTACTTTTCATATTGCCCTCCCAAAATAATTTGAACAGAAGAGCACTATCGCGGAGCCAGCACAACCGGTAGCTCGCAAACACCAATTGAGTGCGCCCGTCTTTGATATCAATATTGCCATCGTGCCAGCAAGGGCTTGCCAAAGACAAACGGTCGGAAACAGGCTTAGATCCCCAATTTTGAGGCCATCTTTTGCGCGGCTGCCGTCGCCCTGTCGATGTCGCGGGCTATTGCAAGCAGATGACGTTGGCTCGACTCGAAATCACTATCCCGGCAGGCTACCATCGCCCGCTTGAATAGCCCACGCAGGGCAGTGACGCGGCTACGGGCGCTGACCAGATCGCAGATCGGTATGACATCTGTTTCCATAACTGGATTCCCGGCGGCTTTTCGGATCGAATTCAGCCTCTTAAACTCGAGCTTTTCGGTGCGCGTCATCCATCTTGGTGCCGGAAATTCATGGGTTTTGGGATTGGCCTTGGTCATTAATCTTTCCAAGTCGCGGAATCGCACCTTTCGCAATAAAAAAAGTGCCTGAATGAAGCAATCTGCGGTTGTGAACACATCAATGATACAACCCGACTATCCCCCGCCGCGCACGTCGTGTGGTAATGGAGGCGCCGCCACGCTGGCGTCACAGCGCGGCGGCCAGTGAGCCTGGGAGGAAGGGGAAACGCCCAGGCTAACGACAGGTTTCAATGGACTGGGTAACGCTTCTTGATCCCTTCAATCGAACGCTGGAACCAGGTCTCCATCTGCCGCCGATAGGTGGCAAGACGTACGCTGATTTCGCGTTCGTTGATGTCCTGCTTCTTGAGGGTGGCTTCGTAGTCGACAAGAACTTTATCGCGAACATTGCCAAGCGCCTCAGTGGCGAATGCAATTGCCTGCGACGGGGTCATAGCTTCACCTTGGTGGCGCGGGCCTTCGCAACGCCCCGCTTGGCATCGTTTTGCGGGCCGGTCGCAAGTTCGAGCAAACGAACGCGGTTTGCCAATGACTTGGTCTCTTTTTCGACGGTTGCCTTGATTACATCGGCGACGTCTTGCAAGAATTCGGGATCATCGATGTGAGCAGAACCAACGTTGTTCTCAGCCTTGGTCAAAGCTCTTGCCAGTCTGAGGACGGCATCAAGGTCTTGGCGATTGAGATGACTCGTCAATGTGTTCACGATTAAGCCTCCGGTAGGATGAGGCTTGAACATAGCAGACCATAGATCGGTGACCGGGAACGCGTTCCGCGACCGCTCGCGGTGACAGCTGGCGAACGGGTCGGATGGCAACCCTACAAGTGTCCTGACACTGACTGTGTCTAGATCGAAGGGCAATTTACCGTGGCCGCTCACGAACCTGATTACAGCTTTCACGATGCGAGATGCGATCTCGCCAATTTCCTTAGGATCCTCGGAGTCCCATTCAGGCAATACGCCAGCAATCAGGAATGCGTCTCGGGCCTCTCCGACTTTGAGGGTTAGGGGGAATACGGCCTCGCCTCTTTCCTGTCGCGCTTTCCATTCTTCTTTCCGCTGCTTTGCGGTCTTGGCGGTTGAGGCCCTGGATCTATCTGGCGCCGCCGATTTCGTATTTTTGCCAGTCTTTATCTTGCTCATTTTTCATAATCCATCCGCTCCTTTTTCTGATTTTCTGATTTTCTGATTTTCTGATTTCTGATTTCTGATTTCTGATTTTTCGATTTTTTCTATGGTGTCGCGCCTCCCCTGCCATGATCGCGGTAGGCGATGCGCTGCATTTCAATCCTGACTGAAGACCAGAAAGCGGCCACCTCGGCGTCTATGGCCTCAGGCCTCAGGCGTGTCTTCGCCAGATGCGTTCTTAGGCCAACATCGACCTGGAGCCGGTAGGAGACCGCATGCTTCTCTGTCGTCTTCCCTGACAGCTTGGTGGCGACGTCGCGGACCTTGCCGACGCGGCACGCCAGGGGGAAGGCCAGTATTTGGCAAGGCCGGGCCGCGCATTCGAACAACGGGAGATCACGCTGCATAACGGACTCCCACCCAAGATCTATAAAGTAGTTCCCTTTCTACTACTGGGCAGCGGTCAGGAAAGGGAACCGATGGAGCCGGTTTCGAGGCAGGAAAGGGAACCGGTGAAAGGCAGGAAAGGGAACTGGGAAGCTGTTTTTCGATGCACATGGTCAGGCCACCTTTTTCGATCTATTGGCGTCGACTTTTTCATCATCGGAAGCACGGCGAAATTGCTCGATAAAATCCTTTGCCTTTTCGACCGTAATTTTTTTCCAGTCATCGGTCGGCTCGCGCCTTCCCTTGGCCGGCACAAATGTCAGTCGGTATTTATTGGCGCCGCGAATGTCCCCCTTGGGATTGTCATCCAGGATGCATTGGATAAGGCCAAGTTGTTCACCCAGGGTGACCGCCGGCCGGATTGTCTTTTTTGAAATGCCTGCGGCGACGAACTGGGAATAGGTGACGTACAGGTCCCCGTTCTCATATCCGCCATGGCGAAGGTGTTCGATCTCCAGCCGCTCAATAATCTTACGTAGGGGTTGTGGCGCCAGTCCCCAGGCCGGGCTGAGGAGCATTTCGAGGCGATGGGCAATGAAGAACCCATCCTGGAGATACCGGCGCTTCTTGCTACCGGCGGCGCCGGCCGTGCCGCTTTTGGTATCGGCGCCCATCACCGGCCCTCCTTCGCCTGTTCAGCGCGGATCTCAGCGGCACGCTTGACCGCAAGGATCGCGGTGACGCTCTGGATACCGAAATGCCGGCAGACGCTCGGTACCAAAGGCCTGCCGAGATCGCGGAAATTCTTTGCGATCTGGATGGCGACGAACTCGACAAGTTCGAGATCGATGCGCATCAGAATGGGCACGGATCATGTTCGCCGATTGTCCGGCTGCGAGGGGCAGCCGGTTCCGGCCGCAACACCTTGCTAAAGCCTTCGACGGCGCACTGGGCTTTCAATCGTCCCAAGGCGAATTCGGTCACCTCTTGTTCAGCCTCATAAACGGCCTGGAGCCTGATGGATTCCGGAACCACGGGAAACCGGTTCGCCTCATTAAGGATGTCCTTACCGTGCACCAAAGCGTGAACCAGATGCTGACGCAGGTGTGCAACAACACGCCCTTTGAATTCTTCAAGGGAGGCTTCCATTTATGCGCTCTCCCCTTGGAGAAGGCCTAGGCGCTTTGCCTCCTGCGCCACCGGAACGCGGCGGAGACGGCCCATTTTCAATGTCTTGATGTCACCACGCGCCGCAGCCGCATAGGAGGCATTGCGCGACAAATCCAGGAAGACACGACCGAAGACGGTTACGGGCAGCGTTGCATACTGCAGGGCCTGCTCCCTCGTCGTGATTTCATTACTGGGGATTTTGCTCATAGCAATCGTCCTTTCAAAATCGGCGCTTCTTGTGCCGTTTTGTGACGCTATGGCATTTCAAATACCAGTCAATACCATCTTGTGCTTCTTGTGCCGATTTTGTAGAAGGCTTCAGGCGAGGACTGAAGATTGATGGCGAAAAAACCTCGGGAAAACCGCGTACCGATGATGCTCTCCGATGAAGAGCTCACCGAAATCGACAATTGGCGGTACGCGAATCGAGTGGCCACAAGATCAGATGCAATCCGCAGATTGGTTGAGATCGGGCGCTGGTGTGATGCATCCATTGAAGAAATCGACGCTGCGAGCATGACCTTGATCCCAACGCTGACAGAGTTGTCCGGTCAGCTTACTGAAATCGGGTTCCATAGTATCTCCGTCGAGAAGCGCGACTTGTTTGCTCAAGCGCTGATCGCCCTTTCAGACTCCATCGCCAAGGCAATTTCGCAATCCATTGAGATCAGAGAACTCAGACTTTCTACCGTGGAAATGCGTGGTGCTGGCGAATTCGAAAAGGCCTCCAGTCAGGCGCGACTGGCGAAGGAAGCCATGTCTGGTGTGCGATTGGATCAGGCCGTCGAACAAGCCTCAAGGCTTGCCACCAATCTAGCCATTCTTGCCGAATTGGGACCAAAGAAATGAAGGGCCATCTCAGAGAACGTTCGCCGGGGCATTGGGCAATCGTCCTCGATATCGGAGAGCGAGATCCAAAGACCGGAAAAAAGAAACGTAAGTGGCACAGCTTCAACGGCACGAAGCGCGAGGCCGACAATGAATGCTCCCGGCTCATCACGGCCCTTACCCAAGGCCAATATGTCGAGCCGACTAAGCAGACTCTCGGCCAATTTTTTGAAGAGTGGCTGACGTTCATTAGGCCATCGGTCGCGCCGAAGACGCACGAGCGGTATGCCGAGATATGCCGAAAGGGACTTGGCCCGCTAATCGGGGATGTGATCCTATCGAAGCTGAAAACGGACCGGATTGACGCGGCCTTTTCAACGGCCTTGACGGCACCGCGCATGGATCACCGCAAGAAGAAAAACGAGGAGCCGTCCAAAGCTCTTCCGCCATTGTCTCCCCGTACGGTTCACCACTACAGGCGGGTGCTGGTCAAGGCGCTTGGCCAGGCGGTGACATGGGACAGGCTGTCTCGAAATCCAGCGCTGGCGACGACGCCGCCAAAGGTCGAACGCAAGAGGGTGACGGCCTATGATGCGGTGCAGACAGCGATCCTGCTGGACACGCTTCGGCCGACGCGAATGTTTGTTCCCATACTCCTAGCTGTGACCTGTGGGTTGCGCCGTGGCGAGATTCTTGCGCTGCGCTGGCGCCACCTCGAACTTGGCGAAAACAGCCGACAGATGTCGATCCAGGAAAGCGCAGAACAAACGAACGAGGGCGTCCGATACAAAGAGCCTAAGAGCGGCCGGGCCAGAACGGTGGCTCTGTCGGCCAGCACTGTCGCCGAACTGAAGGCGCACCGCGCCCGGCAGGCCGAGGAGCAGTTGCGCCTGGGCATTCGTCCGGATGCCGACAGCTTCGTTGTGGCACAGGTCGACGGCCAGCCCCTGCAGCCCCGCTCGCTGACGCATGAGTGGGTGCGCGTTCTGGCCAAGACCTCCCTGCCCCGCATCCGGTTCCATGATCTGCGGCACACCCACGCAACACAGATGCTTTCCGCAGGCGTTCACCCCAAGATAGCAAGCGAGCGCCTGGGCCATTCCAACATCGGGATAACGCTCGACCTATATTCGCATGTCATGCCGGGAATGCAGGCCGACGCGGCGGAGCAAGTTGACGTGGCATTGCAGGCGGCTATAAGCAGCCAGCGAAAAGCCAAATAGTTGCAAAGTGCGTAGCAAACGCACGAATGAAGTTTCTTGGCACAAGGAATAACGTAGTAGGATCAATACTTTGGAGGGATGGCCGAGCGGTTTAAGGCACCGGTCTTGAAAACCGGCGTGGGTGCAAGCCCACCGTGGGTTCGAATCCCACTCCCTCCGCCAGATATTTGGCTACCGTGCTGAATTGCCTCTGTATTTTCAAAGAGGGCCAAATCTTTCCTAAGTTATTCCTAACTTCCTAAAACGAAGAAGCCTGCCACCGCGAGGCAGCGGGCCAGCGTGAGCGCAAACGTTGCGCCAGCCTCAGGATCAACGTTCGTCCTGGCGATAGAGCCGTTTGGTCGCGCGGTCGCTTTCCATGCGTTCTGCAGGACCACGGTGGCGTCGGGTCATAAGAACGTATGCCATCAATAGGGCCAGCAACAGTGGCCCACCAGCAACGACGATCAACCACATCACACTTTCAAACATGAGGCATCTCCTTCACGTCACAACCGTCAAGGAGAAGAACCGTTCCGTTCAAAGTTACAGCAACACCAGCACCTCCTGCGACTGAGGGCCGTTTTCCCATGTGACCGTTTCGGAAATCCGGGCTCCGCTGCAACAAAAGGCTGCGGCTGCACGTTGCGGTTGATCATTCAACCAGGAGCAAAGCAAATGGCTGACGACAAAACGAAGACGGACTTCCGCGATCGGGACCGCGTCTCTGCCGATGAGGATTATGAAGTCGAGTATTTCGCCACCAAGGCCGGCATCACCCCGCAGCAGGTCAAGGAATTGATCGCGAAGCACGGCAACCGACGCGAGACGCTGGAGCGGGAAGCGAAGGCTCTGGGGAGCGGTAGGTAGGCCGGCATGCCAGAGTACCAGGTGGAAGAGTGGCATGGAGAGGAGTGTGTCTCAACTCAGGCCACGAGCGCCGATGATCCGTTATCTGCGGTAGAGAAGGTCACGGGCCAAAGGGTGTCGCCTAGAGCGCTTCAGGAGCATTGGTTTCGTGTGGTCGATGAAGATGCGCGAAGCACGCATGAATTCAGCCTTGAGGACGGCGGCCCGGCTGGAGATTTCGCAAAATAGCCATGACCAGAATCTCGGACCTGCATTGGGACCAACGCTGCAGATAGGCGAGAAAGGTGCAGCCGCCGGGCGGACCCGACGGCTTATCGTCGATTGGATCGCTGCCGCCGCATGGGGCCTTAAGGCGCGGCCGGCGCCAGCTTGGCGGCTACTTGGTCGATCTTGTCGGCAAGTACGCTATTGGCCCAATCTGTCACCTCAGGGTCAACGGGCTTGTTGGCCATTTGGGCAAGGGCTGCATCGATCGATGGGACGTTGGCAGCGGCAGCTGTGGCGGCGGTCTGAGCAGCGGCCGCATCCTGGGTGGCGTCATCGAGCGCTGCCTGTGCTGCATCGAGGTCGGCCTGCGTCGGGACATCTTCGGGCGGGGTATTCGGGTCAGCCGCTTTCGCATTCAGCGCGTCGAGCGCCGCTTTGGCGTCGGCAACCGCCTGATTAGCGGCATCGAGCGCCGATTGAGCGTTCTTGGCTATTGCCGACTGTGTCACATAAGCCTGCACGCCAGCGAAGTTCTTGCTCTTGGAGTGCATAAAGGCGTTGGCGTTGCGCTGCAGTGAGTTCAATCGGCCCAGCTTGGCATGGATATTCTTTTCCTTGGACACTGAACCGGTAGCGGCCTTGGCGACCTGGCCCTTGGCGGATGCCGACTTGCCGAGCGAACCGCCGCCTCCGCCATTGCCGCCAGCATTACCGTTTCCTCCGCCATTGCCATTGCCATTGCCGTTACCGTTACCATTGCCATGGCCGTTACCATGGCCGTTGCCACCAGCAGCAGCCAGGGCCGGCGACACCAGAAGCGAGAACACCGCAAATGCAGCAAAAAGGGTCTTTCGGGATGTCATAACTACCTCCGAGATTGCCACCGCCACTAACCGCTATAGCGGGCAACATGAGGAATCGCTAACACAAAGGGTAAACTTGGATATAGCTGTGCTTTCATTGCGAGAACGAAGCGGCCGGCCGGCGAAACGCCAACCAGCATAACTCTTTGAAATTGCTGAAGTAGATCACCCTCGTTGGGACCGGCCGGCCTTCCGAACTCAAAGGTCCTAGACCGCTCGGACCAAGGTCTTAAGCCGTGGTTTCGGCCGCGACTCAGAAGTCGTGACGGCGCGGCGACCTTCGGTAGTCGGCACCGTATCGGCCTGAGGCCGAGCTCGACATCGATCCGCTGCTGTGTCCCAAAACACCTCCTAAGTGCTTGTATTCTCTGTCTTTTGATATAAGCGCTAGTCTGAGGTAAATTTCGACCGGCATATGGCGGGCTTACGTTATGCAGCATCGAACGTTCTTTGGCGGCAAGGTCACCGAGATCCCCACTTCGTTACATTGCGATCCCAGGGGAATGCTGACCGCTATCGAGTTCAGCGGTTACAATTTCCAAGCCGTGCGGGCGTTCGTCGTCACCGCGCCGCGCGGCACGTCGCGGGGCGGACATGCACACGGCTCGGGCCGGCAATTGATGATGCAGCTGTCGGGCGAGATCGGCATCGAATTTCGCTATCAGGAACAGGTCGAACGGCTGACGCTCACCGCATCGAACCGCGCGGTGCTGGTCGATGCCCCGGTGTGGGCGCTGCAGACCTATGAAGGCGAGAACCCGTCTTTGCTGGTTTTCTGCGATACCGAATACGACCCTGAAAACTACGTATCGAACCCCTGAGGACACTCATCGGGAAAGGAGAGGCCGCGATGCGCGCCAGGACATGACAGCGCCTCGCGGCAGAATGGCTATTCTCGGCGCCGGCATCATGGGCGCCAGCCTCGCTCTCATGATGGCCCGCAGAGGCTACGCGGTGTCCCTCTTCGACAAGGAGAGCGAGCCGATGGCCTGCGCCAGCCGTTGGAACGAGGGCAAGATTCATCTCGGCTATCTCTACGGGAACGATCCCTCGCTGCTGACCGCCCGGCATCTGCTTTCGGGAGGACTGTGTTTCGGCAGGCTTGTTTCCGAGCTGATCGGAAGCAATCTGGAAGCGCACACGACCCTTTCGGAAGACCTTTATCTGATCCATCGCAACTCGATCGTCGCTGCCGAGGCGCTGGGGGCGATCTTTGAACGTGTGGATGTATTGGTGCGCAGCCACGCTGACGCCACGAGCTACCTTGCCGACGTATCGGCGGCGCGGTCGAAACGGCTTTCCAGAACTGAATTGGCCGATGTCACCAACTCGGACCAGATCGTCGGCGGCTTCCAGGTGCCGGAGCGATCCGTCAACACGCGATGGGTTGCCGACCGGCTTTGCGCGGCGCTTCGGGGTGAACCCAATATCAGCTTGCGGATGGCGTCCAAAGTCCTGTCGGCACAGCCGGTGGACGGAATTGACGGGAAATGGCGCGTGGCGGTCGCAGGCAAGAAAAGTGAGGCGTTCGACATCGTCGTCAATTGCCTTTGGGAGGGGCGGCTGGCTGTCGACCGCACGGCCGGCATCGAGCCGGTTCCCGGATGGTCGCACCGCTACAGGCTTTGCCTGTTCGGCCGCACCAGGCAGCCTGTCAATGTGCCATGCGCGGTCGTCGCCCTTGGCCCGTTCGGCGACATAAAAAACTATGACGGGCGCAACTTCTATCTCTCCTGGTACCCGAGCGGGTTGCTTGCGGAGAGTGGCGAATTGTCGATCGAAACGCCGCAAGCGCTCGATGCCGACGCACGACAGCGGTTCATCGGCGACGTTCGCGCCACGCTCGCCCGGTTGGTGCCCAGTGTTTCCAGCATGTTCGACGATGCCGAGGAGCTTGAGGTACGCGGCGGCTTCGTGTTTGCGCAAGGGCGTGGTTCGCTCAGCGACCCGAAAGCCACAATCCATCGCCGCGACCAATTCGGGGTCAACCGCCTGGGCAACTACATCTCGGTCGACACAGGTAAATATTCGACGGCGCCGTGGCTTGCCGACAGGCTGGCGCGGCAAATCTGCGGGATCGAGTGAATGGGTGAGACAGAACAGGGCGGCGCGAAGCAGGTAGCGCAGAAACAAGTCCAGCTTCGATCCGGCTGGCGGCCGAAGGTCACGGCGCTGGTGCCATGCTACAATTCGGCGGCATTCATTTCGCGTACGCTGGACAGCCTCGCCGCGCAGACCTGGGACAATATCGAGATCCTGGTCGGGGAGGACAATTCGACCGACGCGACATTCGAGGCCGTTTCAGCCTTCGCCGGCGGCCGCGACGATGTCCGTATCCTCCGCCGGGACAAAAACCTGGGATGGCTGAAGAACTCCAACGATCTGATGGCCAATGCCAGCGGCGAATTGATGTTCTTTGCCTTCCATGACGACGTCATCGATCCAACCTATATCGAGGCGCTGGTGCGGGCGCTCGATGCCAATCCCGCGGCCGTACTGTCGTTCAGCGACGTCGAAGTGATCGAAGTCAGCGGCGAAAGTGCCACGTGGAAGTTCGACCTGCTGGAGGGCTTGCAGGACGGTTTTGCGCGTGGCCGGGCGATGGCGCGCCAGCCGCATGGATGGTGGGTTCCCAATCGTGGGATATTCAGGGCCTGGGCGTTCCACCGTAGCGGCGGGATCAAGCCCAACAGCCAAGGCGAATTCAGCGCCGACTGGACCTGGCTTCTGCATCTGTCGCTGCTCGGCGGCTTTGTCCGCGTGCCGCAAGTGCTCTGCCACAAATACTACCGGGCGGGCAGCATCAGCCGGCGCTGGGACCGCAACAGCACCCAACGAAGGGCCTTGCGGGCGGCGGGGATAAGGGAGGTCTGGCACAGCGAGGCCGGCCTTGCACAAAGAGCCTTCCTCGCTGTCTATATCGCCTTGCGGCCGTGGCGGTGGGTGCCGCGATCGCGAGAAGCGCAAAGACGGCGAAACAGGCAATCGGTGCATGGCAGCCCGGACAAATAAGAATGGCGCCGGCGACGTATCAAAGCGGCTGCGTCAAAACACCCTGCCCGGCCAACGGCGATTTCCGCGCATATCCGGCTGCCCCAAAATGGCACTCCGGTTGATTTTTCACGCGAGTTATGGTCGTTCTCCCGCCCATGAAAAAACTATTCCTTGCGGCGCTGGCCTCGGTGACGCTGGCCTGGCCCGCCCACGCGATGGACGCCGCCCTGCGCGCCGGCCTGCTGAAACTCGACCCGGAGACCCGGCTGGAGCAGAGATGCGACGCCGAAGTGCTCGACCGCATCAGCCATGACGACCACAAGTACAAGGCAGACCGCGTCGTCGCCTACGCCTTCGCGACGCCGGAAATGAAGGCCGATGCCATCCGCAGCCCGGGTGCTGCCTTCCGCAGCAAGGGGCAGTGGTACCGGCTGAAGTTCAAATGCGAGACGGCGCCTGACCATATGGAGGTCCTGCAGTTCCGTTACCGCATCGGCGACGAGATTCCGGAAGCCGACTGGGCGAAGTACAATCTCTACGACTGAATTCGCTGCGACCAGAATTCTCTCTGGCAGAACGACCTTCCCTATTCCCGTGGCTTTCAGCGTCGGCCGTTAGAGCGGTTCAGCTTTTTACAGAGCAGCTGACCCACTCTAACTCTTTGTTTTTGCATGATTCCGGACGGAAAACCGCTACGCACTTTTCCTGGAATTGCGCCGGCAGTCTCTTGACGCGCGGGAACCATACACGTTAGGGCGTCGGCATATCCGACGACGAACACGCCGATACAGCAAGGGGCTCCGGTCGATGGACATTTTCAGCGCTGCAAGCATGACGGCCCTCCTCCAGGTCATCGCCATCGATCTGGTGCTTGCCGGCGACAATGCCATCGTCATCGGCCTTGCCGCCGCCGGCCTGCCGGTCGAGCAGCGCAAGAAAGCCATCCTGATCGGCGTGTTGGCGGCGACTGTGCTGCGCATCCTGTTTGCCGCCGTCACCGTCAAGCTTCTTGCCATTGTCGGCCTGCTGCTGGCCGGCGGCATCCTTTTGTTGTGGGTGTGCTGGAAGATGTGGCGCGAGCTGCGGACGTCGCATGCCGACGAGTTCGAGGCGACCGAGGCGCTCTCCGATTCCGACCTCAACAGCGACAGAACGGTAGGTGGCAAGGCGCCGCGCAAGACGCTCGGCCAGGCGGCCCTGCAGATCGTCGTCGCCGATGTTTCGATGTCGCTGGACAATGTGCTGGCGGTCGCCGGTGCGGCGCGCGATCATTTTCCGGTGCTTGTCATAGGCCTGGTGCTGTCGATCGCCTTGATGGGCTTGGCCGCGAGCTTCATTGCCAAGCTGCTGCACCGCCACCGCTGGATCGCTTATGTCGGCCTGCTGATCATTCTCTACGTCGCGATCGATATGGTCTATCGCGGCGTTGTCGAGGTCTGGCCGCATGTCAGTCCTGTGGTGAGCTGACGCTGCCGGTCCTACAGCTTCTGTATATTACGGGTATCTGCCGGAGGCAGTGGTCGCGTTCGCCGCAGCCGCTGCCCATACCAATGCCGCAATAAGTGTGGTACTGGCCGCCGATCCCGAAAAACCCGGAATGTTTCTCATGTCTGCGCCTCGCGTCAGTTTCGTCAGCCTTGGATGCCCGAAGGCGCTTGTGGATTCCGAGCGCATCATCACGCGCCTGCGCGCCGAAGGCTATGAGATCGCACGCAAGCATGACGGCGCCGACCTTGTCGTCGTCAACACCTGCGGCTTTCTCGATTCAGCCCGCGACGAATCGCTCAACGCCATTGGTTCGGCGCTTTCGGAAAACGGCCGGGTGATCGTCACCGGCTGCCTCGGCGCCGAGCCGGACGTCATCCGAGAGAAGCACCCCAACGTCCTCGCCATCACCGGCCCGCAGGCCTATGAGAGCGTGATGGCCGCGGTGCATGAGGCGGCGCCGCCCAGCCACGATCCCTATATCGACCTTCTGCCGCCGCAAGGCGTCAAGCTGACGCCGCGCCACTACGCCTATCTCAAGATTTCCGAAGGCTGCAACAACCGCTGCACCTTCTGCATCATTCCGGCACTGCGCGGCGACCTCGTCTCGCGCCCGGCGGCCGATGTGCTGCGCGAGGCCGAGAAGCTGGCCAAGGCCGGCGTCAAGGAACTGCTGGTCATCTCGCAGGACACCAGCGCCTACGGCATCGACATCAAGTACCAGACGTCGATGTTCGGCGACCGCGAAGTGCGGGCGAAATTCCTCGACCTTTCGGAGGAGCTGGGCAAGCTCGGCATCTGGGTACGCATGCACTATGTCTACCCCTACCCGCATGTCGCCGATGTCATCCCGCTAATGGCGGATGGAAAAATCCTTCCCTATCTGGACATCCCCTTCCAGCACGCCTCGCCGCAGGTGCTGAAGAACATGCGCCGTCCAGCCCATGGCGAAAAGACGCTGGAGCGCATTCGCGGCTGGCGCGAGGTGTGCCCGGATCTGGCGATACGCTCGACCTTCATCGTCGGTTTCCCCGGCGAGACCGACGAGGATTTCGAGATGCTGCTCGACTGGCTGGACGAGGCCAGGATCGATCGCGCCGGCTGCTTTAAATACGAGCCGGTCCGCGGCGCCCGCTCCAACGATCTCGGCCTCGAACAGGTGCCGCAGGAGATCAAGGAAGCGCGCTGGCATCGCTTCATGCAGCGCCAGCAGAAGATCTCGGCGACGCAGCTGGCCAAGAAGGTCGGCAAGCGCCTGCCGGTGCTGATCGACGAGGCGCATGGCACGTCTGCCAAGGGCCGGACAAAATACGACGCGCCCGAGATCGACGGTTCGGTGCATATCCAGTCGCGCCGCCCGCTGCGCCAAGGCGACATCGTCACGGTCAAGATCGACCGCGCCGACGCCTACGACCTTTACGGCTCGGCGGTTTAGAAAATTACCAAAAAGGGCGCCTCCCGGCGCCCTCGGATTTTTGGCACAGCCCTCGGCGCGGTTTCGCAGTCGAAGCGTGCAGCCCGCGAAATGAAAAAGGGCGCCGCGCGGCGCCCCTTCTCCTTTGCGTTTCCGATATTTACTGCGGCAACTTGTCGTCGACGCCCTTCACATAGAAGTTCATGCCGAGCAGCGTGCCGTCGTCGGCGACTTCGCCGTCCTTGAGCCACGGCGTGCCGTCCTGCTTGGCGACCGGTCCGGTGAAGGGGTTCCAGCCATCTGCGATTTTCTTGGCGGTTGCCTCGGCCATCGCCTTCACATCGTCCGGCATGTTGGTGAAGGGCGCCAGCTTGACGGCGCCGTCCTTGATGCCGAGCCAGACATTGTCCGGCTTCCAGGTGCCGTCGAGCGCTGCCTGAACGCGGCTGATGTAGTACGGCCCCCATTCGTCCGTCAGCGAGGTCAGCTGCGCGTTCGGCGCGAACTTGATCATGTCGGAGGACTGGCCGAAGCCGTGCAGCTTGCGCTCTTCCGCCACCTGCAAGGCAGCGGTGGAATCGGTGTGCTGAACGATGATGTCGGCGCCCTGATCGAACAGTGCCTTGGCCGCGTCAGCTTCCTTGCCCGGATCGAACCAGGAGTTCACCCAGACGATCTTGGCCTTGAAGTTCGGGTTGACCGACTGCGCGCCGAGCATGAAGGAGTTGATACCCATCACCACTTCGGGGATCGGGAAGGAAACGATATAGCCGGCGACCCCTGCCTTCGATTCCTTGGCGGCGATCTGGCCGAGCACATAGCGGCCTTCATAGAAGCGCGCATTGTAGATGCCGAGATTGTCAGCGGTCTTGTAGCCGGTGGCGTGCTCGAACATCACTTTGGGGAACTTCTTGGCGACCTTCACTTCCGGGTCCATGAAGCCGAAAGAGGTGCCGAAGATGATCTTGCAGCCTTCGCGCGCCAGACGCTCGAAAGCGCGGTCGGCATCGGGACCTTCCGAGACGTTCTCGAGATAGGCGGTTTCGACCTTGTCGCCGAGCGCCTTTTCCACCTCGAGGCGGCCCTGGTCGTGCTGGTAGGAATAGCCGAAGTCGCCGATCGGGCCGGTGTAGACCCAGCATGCCTTCAACTTGTCGGCGGCCTGCGCGGACGCCGCCAGTGACATGGCGGCCGTCGTGGTCATCAACGCAATAAGCAGTTTTTTCATTGTGTTACCTCTCTGAGTTTAGCCTTGGAGCTTCCCGTTTGTTTTTGTTGTCAACGATCCGGAACGAATGGCTGCCCCAAGGAAGCCGGCGTGTTCATCATCGTCAGACGCTTGTTGCGCGAGATTAGAACGAGAACCACGACGGTTGCCAGATAGGGCAGAGAAGAAAGCAGCTGCGAAGGCACCGGAATGCCAAATGCCTGTGCATGAAGCTGGCCGATCCACACCGCGCCGAAGATGTAGGCGCCGGCGAGCACGCGCCACGGCCGCCAGGAGGCGAAGACGACCAGCGCCAGCGCGATCCAGCCGCGGCCCGCGCTCATGTTCTCCACCCATTGCGGCGTGTAGACCAGCGACAGATGGCCGCCGGCAAGGCCGGCGCAGGCGCCGCCGAAGATGACCGCGAGATAGCGGTAGCGGATGACCTTGATGCCGAGCGCATGCGCCGATGTGTGGCTGTCGCCGATCGAGCGCAGAGTGAGGCCGGTGCGGGTCTTGAACAGGAACCACATGACGGCCGCCGTCAGCGCGATCGAGATGTAGAAGATCGGGTCCTGGCCGAACAACAGCCTGCCGACCACGGGAATGTCGGTGAGCACCGGAACGTAGAGGTTTGGCAGCCGCTCGCCGGGCTGGCCGACGAAGCTGGTCCCCATCATGCCGGAAAGGCCGAGGCCGAGCAGCGTCAACGACAGGCCGGTCGCCACCTGATTGGTGGCGAGCGACAGCGTCATCACCGCAAACAGCAGCGAGAACACCGCGCCCATGGCAATTGCCGCCAACAGGCCCATCCAGGGCGATCCCGTGAGATAGCCGGCTCCGAAGCCGCCGACGGCGCCCATGATCATCATGCCTTCGACGCCGAGGTTGAGCACGCCGGAGCGCTCGACCACCAGTTCGCCGATGGCCGCTATTAAAAGCGGCGTCGCCGCCGTGGCGATGGTCAAAAGGATGTTGACGGCGATGTCCATCAGCGGGCTTCCTTCAACTTCGGCGCGGCTTCAAGCTTCGCCGCGCTTTTCGTCAGCGCCATGCCGACCAGACGGATGCGATAGTGGATGAGCGTGTCGCAGCCGAGCACGAAGAACAAAAGCATGCCCTGGAACACGCGTGCCACTTTGTCGGAAATGCCGAGCGCGCTCTGCACCGCCTCGCCGCCGAGATAGGTCAACGCCAGCACCAGGCCGGCGGCGACAATGCCGAGCGGATTGAGCCGGCCGAGGAACGCGACAATAATGGCGGTGAAGCCGTAGCCGGGCGAGATCACCGGCTGGAGCTGGCCGATGGCGCCGGAGACTTCCGAAATGCCGGCAAGCCCAGCCAGCGCGCCTGACAGCAGGAAGGCGAAGAACACCATGCGGTTGAGGCCGAAACCGGCGAAGCGCCCTGCCCTCGGGCTGGAGCCGAGCACGCGGACCTCAAAACCCTTGAGCAGGCGGCTCATCAGCACCCAGATCAGCACGGCTGCAACAAGCGCGAAGACAAAACCCCAATTGGCGCGGCCGGCATCCGGCATCAGTTCCGGCAGGACCGCCGAGTCATTGAACTGGATCGTCTGCGGGAAACCGTGGCCCTGTGGATCGCGCCAGGGGCCGCGCACCAGCCAGTCGAGGAAAAGCTGGGCGACATAGACCAGCATCAGGCTGGTCAGGATTTCGTTGGTGCCGAAGCGCGTCTTCAAGAGAGCCGGGATTGCTGCATAGGCGGCACCGCCGACCATGCCGAACAACAGCATCAGCGGCAGCACCAGCGGGCCTTCGAACCCGGGAAACAGCACCGGAATGGCCGAGCCGAAAATGCCGCCGAGGATGAACTGTCCCTCAGCGCCGATGTTCCAGATGTTGGCCTTGTAACAGACCGACAGGCCGACCGCGATCAGGATCAACGGCGCGGCCTTGATCGCCAGCTCATGCAGCTGCCAGACCTGGCTGATCGGCTCGATGAAATAGATCTCAAATGCGCTCAGCGGGTTGACGCCGAGCAGCGCGAACAGAACCGCGCCGGCGATGATCGTTAGGGCGAAGGCGATGAAGGGCGACAGCGCCGAAAAGAGCATAGAGCGCTGCGGGCGTTTGACGAGTTCGAGGCGCATCATGCCGTCTCCAGACCATGTTCGGCGTGGCCAGGCTCGGCGCCGCCCATCAACAGACCGACCTTTTCGAAAGTTGCCTCGGCGATCGGCAGCGGTTTGGACAATTCGCCATTGTGCATGACCGCGATCGCGTCCGAAATCTCGAACAGCTCATCGAGGTCCTGGCTGATGACCAGAACTGCCGAGCCGCTGCGCGCCAGTTCGATCAGCGCCTGGCGGATGTGGGCGGCGGCACCGGCGTCGACGCCCCAGGTCGGCTGGTTGACGACCATGACGGCAGGGCTGCGGTCGAGTTCGCGACCGACGATGAATTTCTGCAAATTGCCGCCCGAAAGGGCCGCAGCTTCCGGATCGGGCGCGCTCTTGCGCACATCCATCGCCACGATGATGCGCTGGGCGGCGGCATAGACCGCACCGCTTTTGACGGCGCCGCCGGCGCCGACAAAAACCTTGCCGTCGGTGGCGTGCCGCGACAGAAGCAGATTTTCCGAAAGCTTCATGCGTGGCGCCGCGCCATGGCCGAGGCGTTCTTCCGGCACGAAGGCAGCGCCCATCAGCCGCCGGCCTGTGATCGAGAGCGAGCCGGCATCCTTGCCGCGGATGCGCACGGATGCGGCGTCCTGCTGCAGCACCTCGCCGGAGACGGATTCGAAGAACTCGCCCTGGCCGTTGCCGGCGACACCGGCAATGCCGATCACCTCGCCGGCGCGCACAGTGAGGTTGATATTCTTCAGCGGGATCGAAAACGGGGTTGCCGGCTTGCGGCTGAGGGCGCGGATTTCGAGCAGCGGCTGCGCGGCCTCGATGCCTTCGGCCGGTGCGCGCACCACGGCCTTCACCTCGTTGCCGACCATCATGCGGGCCAGCGACGAAGCCGTTTCCTCGCGCGGGTTGCAATGGCCGACGACCTTGCCGTGACGCAGCACGGTGGCGCGGTCGCAGATGCGTTTGACCTCTTCCAGCCGGTGCGAAATGTAGAGGATGGATTTGCCCTCCGAGCGCAGGCGCTCAAGCGTTTCGAACAGCTTGTCGGCTTCCTGCGGCGTCAGCACCGAGGTCGGCTCGTCGAGGATGATGAGCTGCGGCGTCTGCAACAGGCAGCGGATGATCTCGATGCGCTGGCGTTCGCCGACCGAGAGATCGCCGACCAGCGAGTCCGGATCGAGCGGCAGGCCATAGCTGAAGGAAAGCGCCCTCGCCTTGGCCGCGATCGAGCTGATCGGTGAGCCGTCATCCAGAGACAGAGCGATATTCTCGGCCGCGGTCAGCGCCTCGAACAGCGAAAAGTGCTGAAACACCATGCCGATGCCGAGCTTCTTCGCCATGCCCGGACTGGTGATCCGCACCGCTTCGCCGTTCCAGAATATCTCGCCGGAATTGGGCTCCAGCGAACCGAACAGCATCTTGACCAGCGTCGACTTGCCGGCGCCGTTTTCGCCAAGCAGCGCGTGGATCTCGCCCTTGGCGATGTTGAGGTCGATATGATCGCACGCAGTCAGCGTGCCGAATATCTTGGTCAGGCCACGAACCTCAAGCAGGTTCGCTCCATCATGATCTGCACTCACAGTGCCTCCCATCCGGTTTCCGGATATGTTCTGTGTTCCCGCCAACATCGTATGCGCTGGCCGCTCTCGTGCGAAAGCAGCACCCACCTTGAAAGAGCTTCAAGAATTTCAGCGGAAACTCAAGGGGTAAAGATAGGCCCGTTTCGCACAACAAACCGACCGACCGGTTTTTCGTGCAAACAGTGCCTGGGCGCCGCGGCAAAGCACTGAAAGGAAGGCAAACCTCCGTCAGGGGATCAGTATTGTCGTACCCGTGGTCTTGCGCCCTTCGAGATCGGCTTGCGCCTTGCCCGCGTCCTTCAGCGCATAACGCTGGTTGATCTTGATCTCGACCGCACCGCTCAACACCACGTCGAACAATGCCGCGGCGGAGACTTCGAGGTCTTCACGCTTGGCGTTGTAGACGAACAAAGTCGGCCTGGTAGCGAACAGCGAGCCCTTCTGCGCCAGCAGCGACATCGAAAATGGCGGGATCGGTCCAGAGGACTGACCGAAAGAGACGAACATGCCGAGCGGCTTCAGACAGTCGAGCGAGGCCGGGAATGTGTCGTTGCCGACCGAATCGTAGACGACGTCACATTTCTTGCCGCCGGTGATGGCGGCGACCCCGGCGACGAAATCCTGCTCCTTGTAGTTGATGACATGGTTGAAGCCATGCGCCTTGGCGAGCTCGATCTTGTCGGTTGAGCTTGCCGTGCCGATGACGGTGGCGCCGAGATGTTTTGCCCATTGTCCCAGGATCAGCCCGACGCCGCCGGCGGCGGCATGAAACAGGATGGTGTCGCCTGCCTTCACCTTGAAGGTCCGGCGCAACAGATACTCCGCCGTCATGCCTTTAAGCATCATGCCGGCGGCCTGTTCGTCGCTGATGCGGTCCGGTACCTTGACCACGCGGTCGGCGGCGACAATGCGCTGTTCGGCATAGGCACCGACATTGACGGCATAGGCGATGCGGTCGCCCGGCTTCAGCCAGTCGATGCCTGCGCCGACCTCGAGAACCACACCTGCCGCCTCGCCGCCCGGGATCAGCGGGAAGCCGCCGGGCGGCGGATAGAGGCCATTGCGGTGATAGACATCGATGAAATTGAGGCCGATCGCGGTGTGCCTGACCAGGATCTGCCCGGCGCCGGGTTGTCCCGGATCGGCGTCTTCATAGGTCAGGACTTCCGGACCGCCATGGGCGTGGATACGGATTGCTTTGGACATTTGTGGGCTTTCCTGCGGTCAGGCTTTCTTAGTGTCCGGCTTGGCGCCGAGTTTGGGGAAGAACTGCATGATACCGCCGATGCAGGCGAGGTAAAGTCCGGTGATGGTGATGCCGACCTTGGTAAAGACGCCGACCTGTTCGCCCAAAACGCCGATCTGGTCGTAGAAGGCGGCAAGGGCCGCCTGCGCCAGCGCCAGCGCACCGAAAGCGCACCAGAGCAGCGTCATGCCAAGATTGATTGGCCGCAGCCGCACCACCCGCACGGGATGGATGAAGTTGATCGGCACGAAGGTCAGGATGCCGGCCGCCACGACGACGCCGAAGGACACCCACTGTCCGGGCTCGATGACGAACAGCGTGAACACGACCATGTTCCAGACGACCGGAAAGCCTTTGAAGAAGTTCTCCTTCGTCTTCATTCCGGTGTCGGCATAATAGATGGCGCTGGACACCACGATGATGGCCGCCGACAGGAACGACAGCCCTTCGCCCATGAAGCCGCGCTGGTAGAGTGCGAAGGCCGGGATCAGCACGTAGGTGACATAGTCGATGATGTTGTCGAGGAGTTCGCCCGACCAGGTCGGCAAAATCTCCTTGACCTCGAGCTTGCGGGCGATCGGCCCGTCTATGCCGTCGACGAACAGCGCCAGCCCCAGCCACCAGAACATCGCCGTCCAGCGTTGCTCGCTTGCCGCCACCAGAGACAGGAAGGCCAGGAACGAGCCAGACGCGGTCAACAGATGCACCGAGAATGCCCGCGCCTGCGGCCAGGTGACCTTTTTCTTCGGCCTCGGAATCCGGTCGGTGATCTTTTTGGCGGCGTTTCTGGCCGTTGTGTTCTTGCTCACGGGCCCCGCCAATCCAGTTTGCAGATTTCGGCCGAGCGGCCGGCAAAGTTCCAGTTGCGGCCGAAAGCCCGCATCTTGCTCTTGTCGGACCTGGCCACGATGATCTCCGGCGCGATCCAGTATTCCGAGTTGCCGATCACGGTATCCTTCTCGCGATCCTTGCCGGGAATCGGTGTGACCACCCCGTCGATGATCTTCGGTATCTGGAAAATACGGGTCTTGTCACGCGTCTCGTAGGTGATCGGCACCTGCTCGACACCGAGGAACTTGCCGACAAGGATCGACAACAGCGAGGTGGTTCCGCCGGCCTTCCCGGTGAAGATCCTGGTCAGCGCTTTCACCGCATAGACGGAGGCTTGCTTGTCGATGAACAGGCCTGCGGTCCAGTTGCCGCGGCTCATGTAGCCGGGGATTTCCATGACCAGACCGAGATTGAGGCCGGACAGGTCGACCTCGCCGAAATGGCCTGCGTCGATGCGGAAGCCCGCCCAGGTCTGGCAATAACCCTCCGTCGGCGGATGGCTGCCAAGCGACAGTACGCAAGGACAAAAAACCGTGCAATTGCAGGAGAGTACGAGCTCTCCTTTCATTGCCCAGCCTTGCTCTGCCATGGAATTATCCCCCGTCATGCCGAGACTACTAGCAGGGCGACTGCCCAGACAAGCAGTATCGCACCGGCCACTCGGGTTGGAAGGCTGGCGGTGGTCTCTTTTTCGATCAAGGTGAACAGGCCGATCAGCGCCATCCAGAACACGTTCATCGCGCCGACGGCAAACATCACCAGCATCAGCGCCCAGCAGCAGCCGAGGCACCACAGGCCCTGCTTCAGCCCTAGCCGGAAGATGCCACCCGGCTCCGCGCTCCAGTTGGAAAACAGTGTCGAGAACGGGTTCCGGCATTTTGTCAGGCAGGCCTGCTTGAGGCTGCTGAACTGGTAAAGGCCGGCAACCAGCAGCGCGGCCGCCGCGGCAAGGCCGCTCACCGGATCGAGCAATCGAGCGGAGGACGCAAATGCGTGGACGAGCAACGTCAGCACCGCGAAGCCGATAGAGGCGACAAGCCATGTCGAGAGGTAGCCGGCAACCAGGACCAGCGGGTGGGCCACCGGCTCGCCCTTGAGGCGGGCGGTGTCGGCGATTTCACAATAGGTACGGATCATCGGCGCCGCCGACGGCAGCATCTTCGCCACGGCCATCAAAAACCACATTACGATCAGCGCCAGAACCGGTGCGCCGCCAGCATCAAGTGGTGCGGGCGTCAGGCACATGCCGAAGAAGCGGTCGAGGACATCCGGCAGCGGCAGTTGCGGCAGATATCGCAGGACCACATCGCCTGGTACGCCGGGGAGCCGGCCTTCGGCGCCGCGGATCGCCATGGCGCCGAGAATGAACCAGGCGAGCAGAATGCCGCCGGCGATGGCGATGTTGACCGTCAGGCGGGGGCTGCGGGCCAGGCTTGCCGTGGCGCGGCCGGCGCGGTCGAGATGGCTGAAATCGTCCTGCTGGCCGGTCATGACAACCGAATGAGCCTAATCGCCGCGTTGATCAAGCCGCATGGTCTGACCTATATCCATGGGTAGACACCTGCATCGCAAACTGGAAGTCCAATTTGGATCATCGCGAGACAGCACGGATACTGGTAGCCGGCAGCGGCCCTGCCGGACTGATCGCGGCGCTCGGTTTCGCCGAGGCGGGCTTTCCGGTAACCCTGGTCGGACCCGAAGCAGGCGGGCCCGATGGCCGGACCACGGCGCTGATGAACCCTGCTCTCAAGGTTCTCGATCGGCTGGGCGTGCTGGCCGAACTTGCGCCGAAGGCCGCGCCGCTGAAGGTCATGCGCATCGTTGATGCGACCAGCCGGCTGATCCGCAGCCCGGTGGTGACTTTTCGCGCCATGGAGATCGGCGAGGAGCAGTTCGGGCTCAACCTGCCCAACAGTGCGCTGAACCCGACGCTGGCCAAGTCCGTCGCGGCGCATCCCGGCATCGAATGGCTGACGTCGACGGTCGAGAGTTGGCGTCTGGACGCCGATCAGGCGCATGCCGTCTTGACTGATGGTCGCGAAGTCTCGGCCGCGCTTGCGGTCGCTGCCGATGGGCGCCTGTCGCCGGCGCGCGAGGCGGCAGGCATAGTGGCTTCGGTGCGATCCTACCGCCAAGCGGCGCTGGTGCTGAATTTTGGCCATCGCAGCGAACACGGCTTCACCTCGACCGAGTTCCACACAGAGACCGGGCCGTTCACCCAGGTGCCGCTGCCCGGCAACCGCTCCAGCCTCGTCTGGGTGGTGAAACCGGAGACGGCCAAGGACCTCGCCGCACTCGATGACGCGACGCTTTCCGAGCGTGTCGAGCAGCAGATGCAGTCGATGCTGGGCCGGGTGTCGGTCGAGCCCGGCCGACAAATTTACCCGCTTTCAGCGGCATCACCGGGGCGCTTCGCGCAAAACCGGGTGGCGCTGGTCGGCGAGGCTGCACATGTGTTCCCGCCGATCGGAGCCCAAGGTCTCAACCTCGGCATCAGGGACATCGAGGATCTGATTGGAATCGCTGGTGAAAATCGCGGTGACCCCGGCGCCGCGAAGGCCCTGGCCGCCTATGATTCCAGGCGCCGTCCCGACATTCTGGCGCGTTCCGGCGCGGTCAATCTGCTCAACATGTCGCTGCTTTCGGACATGCTGCCGGCGCAGATGGCACGCAGCGCCGGCCTCAATGTGCTCGGCAGTTTCGCGCCGCTGCGCGCCTTTTTCATGCGCGAAGGCTTGAGGCCGGGCAGCGGCTTTGCGGCGCTTACCGGCGGTTCAGGGAAACAGGTCCGGCGGTAAGATGCCGTGGCGGATCATGTAGAGCAGCCCGGTCACCGTCAGCACCGAGAGGCAGGTGGTGATCAGCACGCTGGCCGAGGCGCGTTGCACCCAGACGCCATATTGCTGGGCGATGACGAAGACGTTGGTTGCGGTCGGTAATGCCGCCAAAAGCACGGCTGAAAAAACCCAGATTTCGGAAAAGTTCCCGATCCAGCTCAGCACGACGTAGCAGAGCGATGGATGCAGGATCAGCTTCAGCGCCGCGATCGACGCCAACTCATGCGGCACGCGGTTGAGGGGCCGGAGCGCAAGCGTCACGCCCATGGCAAACAGGGCGCAAGGGGCGGCCGCCCGAGACAGATATTCGAGCAGGCGATCGACCGGCTGCGGTGGGTGAAAGCCGAGATAGGCGGCGCCGACGCCAAGCGCGGTCGCGATGATGAACGGGTGCAGGACGATTTTCCTGACTACGCCGAGGATGAGCCGCCACGGCGATGTCTTGTCGTCGCCCGACAGCGCCATCATCATCGGCGCGATGGCGAAATGCATGATATTTTCGAAGCAGAAGATCAGCGCGACGGGAACCGCCGCCTGTTCGCCGAAGGCGAGCAGCGCCAGCCCCGGCCCCATATAGCCGATATTGCCGTAGGCCGCGGCCAGCGCCTTGATCGTCGACTGGGCGATCTCGCCGCGCGACGCCGTCACCGACCATACGAACATGATCGAGAAGATCGTGTAGGTGGAAAATACCGAGCCGAAGATGAAGCGCCATTCGGTCAACTGTTCGAACGGCGTGCGGGCCAGCAATTGGAAGAACAGGGCAGGAAGCGCGACATAGACGATGAAGGTGTTCATCCAGCCAAGCGCTTCCAGCGGCTGCCTGGTCATGCGCGCGACCAGAAAGCCGATGAAAATCAGCCCGAAGAACGGAAGAACAAGACCGACAATGTCAGACATTTTTGCCCTGGCCCGAAACCCCGGGACCGGGCTAGCCCGTAGCTTCATCAGGCGTCAAGCGCTTCGGCATTGAACTGACACGCTATCTGCGCCAAATAAAGCCTGATCCCAGACCTAAGTCGGGCTCGATTTTTGGCCACGGTGTGTGTAAATTCAAAGTCTTAGAGCGCTCTTCGCACATTCGAGGGGACGCCGGGCGCTCTAGAGGCTTAGTGGTGAGTATGATGAAAACGGCCAAATTTTCGATCGGACAGGTGGTTCGTCATCGGCTGTTTCCGTTCCGCGGCATCATTTTCGATGTCGATCCGCAATTCGCCAACACCGACGAATGGTACGAAGCCATCCCGGCCGACGTGCGGCCGCGCAAGGACCAGCCGTTCTACCATCTGCTCGCCGAGAATTCGGAAACCGAATACATCGCCTATGTCTCCGAGCAGAACCTGCTCGAGGATCAATCGGGCGAACCGGTCCGGCATCCACAGATCGGCGAGATGTTCGACAAGCGGCCCGACGGACGCTATGAGCCAAAACGCCAGTCGAGACACTGACATCACCTTGCATCGACGTGACGACAACAAAAAAGCGGGGCATGACCCCGCTTTTTGTCGCTCCGGTATCTGTCCCGGCGATTAGTTGGCGGCTTTGGCCTTGGCCTGCTCGTCCTTGAGCTTCTTGGCGAAGTCCTGGTTGTTCTTGACGACGAAATCCTGAAGTTTTTTCTGCCGGTCCTCGATGTCCGACTGCTGCAGCGGCGCGCCGTCAAAGGCGCCGCTGAAGCCGGTCAAGGCAACCTTGATTGGATTTGGCTGACTCTGGAAGTTGATCGAGGTCAGCGTGATCGCCTGTCCCTTCTTGAAGGAAGCGACGAGCGCGTCGGTCAGCGGCACTTCGGCAACGCAACGGTCGGCGAAGCAAATGACATAATCCAGCTTCGTCGCCTTGCCGGCGTCTATTTGCAGGGCGATGCCGGGGGGCACCAGGCGACCTGGGGGAACCGTGACCTGGAAGACCTTGCGGTTTACCTTGCCCTTCAACTCGATCAGGCTGACGCCGGTGACGAACTGGCCGTTGCCGGCAGTGATGATGTTCTGGACATTGCAGATGTCGACATCTTCCTGCTTGGTGCAGGCCTTGAACCAACCCTGCGGAATCTGTTGCTGTGCCGAAGCGGTGGGAAGTCCGGCGCCCAGAAAGCCGACCACGCCCGCGGCCAGGACCGAAAGGCGGTATGCGTTGCTGTTCAGGCTCGTCATGTCGTGCATTTCCTCTCAAATGATCCCGGGACCGGCTTCTTCGCGCCGTGTGGTCCTGCTACCTGTTGCCGAATTGAGGCAACAGAATGACTTCGGAGCGCGTGTTACACTGCATGAGCAGCCGAATCCAGCCCGCCGCCTGCAATTCTTGGCCTCGCAATTTGGGTCGTGCGATTTGGATTAATGTATCTGGCCGGAGCGCCGCGGCGCCATGTTAGGGTGCACTCCGAATCATCAAGCCGCCCAGTAAGGAGACGGTCATGGGCCGCATTCTTGTTTGGCTGATCGCCGCAATCTCGTTCTTCGCCTTTGCACCCGGCGTGGCGATGTCGGAACCGAAACATGCCATCGCCATGCAGGGCGAGCCGGCGCTGCCAGCCGACTACCAGCATTTCGACTACGTCAATCCCGATGCGCCCAAGGGCGGCAACATCACTTACTGCGTCGTCGGCAGCTTCGACAATCTGAACCCGTTCATCCTGAAGAGCCTGCGCACCACGGCGCGCGGCATGCAGGACCTCATTTTCGGCAATCTCGTCTTCGAGCCGTTGATGATGCGCAACTACGACGAGGCCTTCACCCTCTATGGCCTGCTCGCAGACAGCGCCGATATGGACCTGGAGCGCAAATCGATCGAATTCCACCTTAATCCAAATGCGAAGTGGTCGGACGGTGAGCCGGTGACGCCGGATGACGTGCTGTTCACCTACGATGTCTTCACCGACAAAGGCCGCCCGCCCTACAGGGATCGCATGAGCCTGATCGCCAAGCTCGAAAAGACCGGCGATCACAGCGTGCGCTTCACCTTCAACGACAAGGCCAATCGCGAGACCCCCTTGATCATCGCGCTGACGCCGATCATCCCAAAGCACGCCTTCAACAAGGATACCTTCGACAAGACGACGCTGAAGCCGGTGATCGGCAGCGGTCCCTACACCATCGACAAGGTGCAGCCGGGACAGCGCATCGTCTTCAAGCGCAATCCGAATTACTGGGGCAAGGACATCCCTTCCAAGCGCGGCTTCGACAACTACGACCAGATCACCATCGAGTACTTCCTCAACGCCAATGCCAAGACGGAAGCGTTCAAGAAAGGCATCTGCGCCATTTACGATGAGGGCGATCCGGTCAAGCGCGAGCGCGATATCGATTTTCCCGCCTTTCATCGCGGCGAGGTGATCGCCGAGACCTTCGACACCGGCATACCGCCCGTGGTGACCGGGTTCCTGTTCAACACGCGGCTGGAGAAGTTTTCCAATCCGGAGGTGCGGCGCGCGCTCGGCATGCTCTACGACTTCGAATGGGCCAACAAGAACCTGTTCGGCGGTAAGTACACGCGCACGATGAGCTACTGGCAGAATTCCGAACTTTCCGCGCTCGGCCATCCCGCCAGCGACAGGGAAAAGGCGCTGCTGGCGCCCTACCCCGGCCGCGTGCCGGCCGATGTCATGGACGGCAGCTGGCGCCCGCCGGTGAATGACGGCACCGGCCAGGACCGTAAGGTGCTGAAGGTGGCGTTCGACCTGCTGAAGAGCCAGGGCTACACCGTCAAGGACGGGGTCCTGCTGGACCCAAAGGGAAACCCGTTCGGTTTCGAGATCCTGACGGCCTCGCAGGACGAGGAACGCTTTGCCGCCATCTATCAGCGCTCGCTGGAAAAGATCGGCATCGCGGTGACCATCCGCAGCCTCGAGGCCGACCAGATCCAGTCGCGCAAGCAGCGTTTCGACTTTGAGGTTCTTGTCGGGTCGAGCGGGTTCAGCAACTCGCTGTCTCCCGGTATGGAGCAGAACCTTCGCTGGGGTTCTTCAGAGGCCAAAAGAGAAGGTTCATTCAATCTGGCCGGCGTCGCCGATCCGGCGGTCGACGCGGCGATCGACGCGATGCTGAGAGCACGGACCAAGGAAGACTATGTCGCCGCCGTGCGCGTGCTCGACCGATTGCTGATCTCCGGCAATTACATGGTGCCGATGCAGTACAACGCGCAGCAATGGCTCGCTTATTGGAATTACCTGGACCATCCCAAAAAGACGCCCATATTCGGTTATCAATGGCCGACCTGGTGGCGCAAGCCGAACTGAGCGTGGCCGAGATCGGTCTCGCTGAAACGTTCGGCTGCAGGAGATCAAGATGAGCGATGACAATTCCATTACCGTCGACGTGGTTTCCGACGTCGTCTGCCCCTGGTGCTTCGTCGGCCAGAAGCGGCTGGATAAAGCGATTGCCGCTGCCGGCGACGTTGAGGTTCATGTGCGCTGGCGGCCGTTCCAGCTCGACCCGACCATCCCGCCCGAGGGCAAGGACCGGCGCGAATACATGCTGGCCAAATTCGGCAGCGACGAGCGCATCCGTCAGATGCATGCCCGCATAGAGCCGCTCGGCGAAGCCGAAGGCATCGATTTCGCTTTCGACGCCATCAAGGTGGCCGCCAACACGCTGGACGCGCATCGTGTCATCCGCTGGGCCGGTGCCGCCGGTGAAGCCGTGCAGAACCGGCTCGTGCGCCGGCTGTTCCAGCTGTATTTCGAGGAAGGCGGCAATATTGGCGACCACGCCGTGCTGGTCGATGCCGCCCGCGAGGCAGGCATGGACGCTGCCGTGGTCGAAACGCTGTTGCCGACCGATGCCGACGTCGAGGAGGTGCGCACAGAAATCGCCACGGCATCGCGGATGGGGATCACCGGCGTGCCGTGTTTCCTGCTCGAAGGCAAATACGCCGTCATGGGCGCGCAGGACCCCGACACGCTGACGGATGCCATCCGCCAGGTCGCGGCTGCAAAGGCCAAGGGCGAGCTGGAAAAGGCCGGCTAGAGCCTGTTCCATCCCGATGGAAATCGGGATGGGGCTCTATCTCCTTGTTTGAGCATGATCTCTGGACAAAACGGTTTCCCGTTTGTCCGAGAAAACCGGCAACCACTTTTCGGGATCATGCTCGGGTTATTTCACCGTCACCTTGGCTTTGCTGAGGAAGAATCCGTGGCCGTTGCTGCCCGTGCAGGTCAGTCCCTTGGTTGACGACTGGCAGGTAAACGGCCCTTTGCTCCAGCTGCTTCCGTAAGCCAGCTTCGCCACATCGCTGCAGCAGCCCTGCTCGCCCGGATTCTTGATCAACGTCGCCGGGCCGTTCGGCCCAAGGATCACGGTGACGTAGCTGGGCTCGACGCGCGAACAGCTCAGTTCCGGACCGCCATCCTGTGGTTCGTAGGTGCTGGTGCCGCCCTTCGGCGTGTAGATGCAGCCGATGTTGCCGGACGGAGCATTGAACTCGATTTGCCCTTCGGCGCTTGCCGGAATGGTCTGGCTGACGGCATGCGCAAGAGGCAGCCAGGCAAAGAGCGTCACCATTGCGGGAACGGCTGCGCGTGCAAGCATTGGGGAGCTTCCTTGTTGGGGACCGGACATGCATCGGTGCCGACAGTGCCCGGCAAGGTTCATTCCAGTGCGCTTGATTGTCAAACGGTGTTGAGCTGCAGCTAAAAAGCGTGGGCCAACTCATGAGCAGTCGCCGTGCAGGAGCGACGATCTTGCGTGCCCAACCATGATGGCCGGTGAAATGATTCGGGCGGCCTGGGGCGATCACGGACGGCAATTTTTCGGGCGATCCGGTTAGCGCGCGGTGGGAAAACCGGCCGACGGGCAGGCCTTTTGGTCACAAAGCCGTGTATGAGCCTTCCCTCAGGGAATATATTCGCACATCTGAGCGTTCTCGCAACACATTGAAACAAAGGACAAATTCGGCCCAAAGACGGCGGTCTCGCAGCACCAACTGTTGCCTCATGGCAACGGCGGGTGGGCTGCTTCACATTCGCCGGGATAAAATTCATAGAAAATGATCAATTGGTGTTACTATCCGTAACAAAACTAAAAAGGTTTGGGCGGGATTGTGATTCGGGTCGACAGACCGCGACGTTCAATATCGGCACTTTGGAACCGCGACGCCCCCGCCGGGCCGTCGCCCCTGACGCCAGTATCGTCGATGCGGACCTTCTGGGGACTGATGCGGGCCTACTGGTTCTCGGACCGGTGGAGAGAGGCCTGGGCTCTCACCGTCGTCCTCGCACTCATCATAGCCCTGTCGAGCAAGGCCGACGTCTGGTTTACCGTGTTGGCGGGCGAACTGGCAGCCTCAATCGCTTTTTTCCACGACGCCGCGAATACCACGCCCCTTGAATCAGTGCTTACCAATGCCGGCCTGCTTGTGCTGCTGGTCGTGTTCAAGGACATGGGAATCATAGGCGCCTGCAAATTTGTATCGGCGACATTGCATCGCAAATGGCGCGCCTGGTTGAACGCGCGTTTCAATGCGGCGCTGCTTGATACCAACCATACTCACTACCACGCTCAGAATGGCTCGCCAGATGCGCCAGCGCCCGACAACATCGATCAGCGCGTGCAGGAATCCATCAAAGACATGGCGGGCGGCGCCATCGGGCTTGCCCAAGGTGTCTTCGGCGTCTTCACCTCACTTTATTTTGTCGGCGGCGCTTTGCTGGCGAATTCCGTGGAGGTAAAAGGCCTGGATGCCCTCGGCAGCTATGGCAGCGCCGTCCTCGCTCTGCTGGCGGTTGCCATCTATGTGCCCGTCAATACCTGGATCGCGATCAAACTCGGCGGAATGCTGGAGTGGCTCAATGTCAGGATGCAGAAGGCCGAAGGCACCTATCGCAGCGAGCTGATCACCTTGTTGCGCCGCAGTTTCCATGTGTCGGCGTCGCAAGGCGAAGACGTGCAAAAGACGATACATGGACGGCTCTATCTCGATATCGATACCACCTGGTCGAAGCTCAACATCGTCAACACCCTCTATGCGGGATTCGAATCGGTCTATAATTTCGTCGGGGCCAAAGTTGTCGCCTACGGACCTGGTCTGGTGCCGTTCATCCACAACGGCGTCGACCTCAAGGGCTACATAACCGGTTCCGAGCAGGTCAACGCGCTGATCAGCAAATGTTCCTGGTTCATCCATGTCATGCCGAGTCTCGCCACCTTGCGGGCCAACAGCCAGCGCGTCATTGAATTGGCGCACGCCATTGAAAACGTCCAACAGCCGCAGGAATTCTACAGCCAGACCGGCCGTTCCGATTTCCACTATGCCAGCCAGAACCCGGTCTTCGGCCTGACCATCCAGAAGCTTGAACTGGCGCATCAGGGTGAAGACGCCACGCCGTTCCTGAGCGCAGCCAATCTGCGCTTTCGGCGCGGCGAGTGGGCATTCCTCAAGGGCGAATCCGGCTGCGGCAAGACTTCGCTGATCAAGGCGATCAACGGCTTGTGGCCTTATGGCCGCGGCACCATCGTCTTCCCTGACGGTGTGAGGAGCTTCTATGCCGCACAGGAGGTCAAGCTGCAGCTGGTGTCGCTGAAGCAGCTGGTGTGCCTGCCCGGCTCCGAGGACGACTATGGCGATGCGCAGGTCGCGGCAGCCCTGCACAAGGCCGGCCTTGGCGATTTCATCGAACACATGGCCGATGAAAGCCGCGAGGGAAAGATCTGGGACCAGCTGCTGTCCGGCGGCCAGAAGCAGAAGCTGGTTGTGGCCCGCATCGTGCTGCAGCAACCGGGACTGTTGTTCCTCGACGAAGCGACCGGCGCGCTCGATCCGGATGGCAAGATCGCCTTCCACCAGGCCATCAAGGACAACTGTCCCGATGTCACGGTGATCAGCATCATGCATGAGGCGGTGCCGCCACGTTCGGCCTCGGGCGAGGAATTCTACCATAGCGTGGTCGCGATCGCCGACGGCGTCGCCACCAAGAGGCCGCTTGTTCCGAACCTTCCGCGCGAGCTCACCACCATCCTTACGCAGCCGCGGCCGGTCGAGGACAAATGGATGCGTTTTTCACGCCGGCTGAAGCAGAAATAGCAGCCACGCCGAAGCGCGTTCCGCCACTGGCGGCGGGGCACTCGCTCCCTCCCCCTTCAATAATCATCACAGTCTCGCGATTGGGCCGGCTCCCGGCTGTTTTCCGCCACCCCCGCGATTGACTCGCCAAGATGCGCTCCTATGTTGCGCCCGCTCGCTGAATTCCAACTCGAACCCGCGAGCAGAAAGGTCACCGCGCCATGCCTGGCGACAGTAGTCGAACGCAACCGCCGTCCGCCTCGATGTGACCTCTAACGGCTCACGTCCCGCCGGACGGCAAGGAGTGAGCCATGAACGAATTTACCCCCGTCGTAGCGGGCGACGATGCCGTCGCTATCGCGCGTATCCTTGCCAATGATCACGTCGCCGATGGTGCCGTCGGACTGGTCCGTCGGGCGCACGCTCGACTACATCCGCAAGGTGGAGCGGACGCGGGAGACCGTCTACGCCATCTACATCGTCGATCCAGACACGCATGTGCTGGTGCGCTCGACCGGCCTGCGCCGGCTGATCACCGGCGAGCCGGACGATCCGATCCTGTCGGTGGCGCCGGATCGCGCCCCGGTGACGGTGACGCCGCTGACCGATCGCGAGACACTGGCGCAGACGATCTCCAAATATGACCTGCTCGCGGTTCCCGTCGTCGACCACGGCAAGATCCTCGGCATCGTCACCATCGACGACATCATCGACACCATGATCGAGGAGACGACCGAGGACGCGCATCGTTTCGGCGGCATGGAGGCGCTCGACGAGCCCTACATGAAGATGAGCTTTCTCGCGATGATCAAGAAGCGCGGCGGCTGGCTGTGCGCGCTGTTCATCTCGGAGATGCTGACCGCCAATGCCATGCAAAGCTATGAAGGCGAACTGCAAAAAGCGATCGTGCTCACTCTGTTCATCCCGCTGATCATGAGCTCGGGCGGCAATTCCGGTTCGCAGGCGACCTCGCTCGTCATTCGCGCGCTGGCGCTGCGCGAGATCGGCCTTCGCGACTGGTGGCGGGTGGCGTTGCGCGAATTGCCCACCGGCTTCGTGCTCGGCGCCATGCTTGGCGTGGTCGGCATCTGCCGCATCGCGCTCTGGCAATATATGGGCTTCTACGATTATGGGCCGCATTGGCCGCTGATCGCGGCGACCGTGGGGGCAGCACTCGTCGGCATCGTCACCTTCGGCTCGCTGTCGGGGTCGATGCTGCCGTTCGCGCTGAAACGGATCGGCTTCGATCCGGCGAGCGCCTCGGCGCCGTTCGTCGCCACGCTGGTCGATGTCACCGGCCTCTATTTCTCGGTGGCGCTGGTCATCCTGCGCGGCACTTTGTTGTAATAAGCTTCAGGCCTCCCATCGCGGTGGCAACAGCGGCTGCCATGGGGGGTTCTTCAAGATCGAGCGCGCGGGCGTCAATCGACCCGCACGCCGTTCTTCACGCGGTAGGTGGGCTTGTACATGGTGACCAGTTCCTCCGCTGCCGTCGGGTGGACGGCCATGGTGCGGTCGAAATCATCCTTGGTGACGCCGGCCTTCAGCGGAATGCCGAGCAACTGCGCCATCTCGCCGGCGTCCGGCCCGAGGATGTGCGCGCCGAGCACTTTTCGCGTGGCGCCATCGACCACCAGCTTCGTCAGCATCTTTTCGTCGCGGCCCGACAGCGTGTGCCGCATCGGCCGGAATGTGGCGCGGTAGATTTCGATATCGGAGTAGCGCTTGACGGCATCGTCCTCGGACAGCCCGACGGTGCCGATCTCCGGCTGTGAGAAGACGGCGGTCGGAATGGTGTCGTGGTCGGGCGCGGTCGGATTGCCCTTGAATGCGGTCTCGATGAAGCACATGGCTTCGTGGATCGCCACAGGCGTCAACTGCACGCGGTTGGTGACGTCGCCGATCGCCCAGATGTTGTCGATGTTGGTGCGGGAATACTGGTCGACAACGATGGCGCCGGTTATGCCGAGCTCGATACCGACGCCTTCCAGGCCCATATTCTCGGTGTTTGGGAGGCGGCCGATGGCGAGCATGACCTGGTCGATCGTCAGCACCTTGCCGCCGGTGACCAACGCATCCAGCCTGCCGTCCGGCCGTTTGCGGACCCATTCCGACACGGCGTGGCAGAGGATCTTGATCCCCTTCTTTTCCATGGTTTCGTGCAGCATGTGCCGCAGGTCCATGTCGAAGCGCGACAGTATCTCCTTGCCGCGATAGACCAGCGTGGTGTCGACGCCCAAGCCATGGAAGATATTGGCGAATTCGACGGCGATGTAGCCTCCGCCCTCGATCATGATCGCCTTCGGCAGTTGCTTGAGGTCGAAAACCTCATTGGAAAAGATGCAATGCTCGTGACCGGGCAGCGCCGGGTGCGGCGCCGGCCGGCCGCCGGTGGCGATCAGGATCTGGTCGGCGGTGACGGTGCGGTCATCGCCCAGGAGATGCACGACATGCGGGTCGACCAGCATGGCGCGCGAGTGGAACGTCTCGCCGCCGGCGCCTTTCACGTTCTTTTCGTAGATCGCTTCCAGACGGGCAATCTCGCGGTCCTTGTTGGCGACCAGCGTCGGCCAGTCGAAGCTCGCCTCCGGCACCGTCCAGCCATAGCCGGCGGCGTCGGCAAAATGCTCGGGAAATTGCGAGGCATAGACATAGAGTTTTTTCGGCACGCAGCCACGGATGACGCAGGTGCCGCCATAGCGGTATTCCTCGGCGATGCCGACACGCTTGCCGAGCGCTGCCGCCACGCGCGCCGCCCTCACCCCGCCGGAGCCGCCGCCGATGACGAAGAGATCGTAGTCGTAACCGGCCATGCTGCTGTTCCTTGCCCCAAGAAATGTTTGAGACAGGTAGGCTGCATGAAGCCAAAAGAAAAGCCCGGTTTCCACCGGGCTTTCTGGTCCAGCGGCAAGGATGCCGGTGGCGAAATCAGACGTCTTAGTTCTTCGGCGCTTCCGGCTGGTCACCGTCTGCGGGCGCATCGCCGTCGGCAGGTGCAGCGCCATCGGCGGGGGCAGTTGCGTTATCCGGCGCAGGCGCGGCCGGAGCAGCGGCCTTCGCGGCGGCTGCCAGCGTTTCGCCGACCTGCTGGGCGAGATCGCGCGCCAGGCCGTTCTGCCAGATGTCGGCGGCCTTGACCAGTTCGCGCGTCACGTTGGGGCCGTTGTCGAGCAGCTTCTTGCCGGCATCGGAATTGTAGAAGGCGGCGATGTCGGTGAGATCCTTCTCGGAGAACACCTTGGCATAGGCGAGCGCTGCTTCCTTCTCCAGATCGGCACGGCGCGAGGCCAGCGCCAGTGCCTTTTCGCTGACGGTCTTGCCGATCAGCTCCTGCATATCAGGGTTCTTCTGGATAAGCTGCTGCTCGAGCGAGGCCGCCGCTTGCGGCAGGATGTTGTCGAACGAGTCGGTCGCGTGGATTGCCGTGACCGCCGCCCGTGCTGCCTTCAGATGCGATTCCGTGATCTCCTGCGAGAACGCCGGGGAGGAGAAGGCGAAAACGGCCGAAGCCGCCAGAACGGCGCAAAGATTGCGAACCCGGTTATGCAACATCATGATCGGTAGAACTCCCTGGTTTTCGGGCGGCATGGACGGTTTGGATGCCGTCGCCGCCGGCGATGATGGCCGCTGACGCCAGCCCGATGAAAAGACCATGCTCGACCACACCAGGAATGGCATGGAGAGCATTCGAAAGCGCTCTTGTATCCGGAATGCGGCCAAAAGATGCATCGAGGATAAAATGGCCGCCGTCTGTAACAAAAGGCTGGCCCCCCGTCATCCTCAATGTAACCGGGCCGGAAAGGCCGAGACTTTTGGCCGCTGCCGCGACCGCGATTTCAGTGGCGCGCAGGCCAAATTGGTTGACTTCGATCGGCAACGGAAACTGGCCAAGGGTGTCGACCATCTTCGAGCGATCGGCAATGACGATCATGCGCTGAGATGCCGCCGCGACGATCTTTTCGCGCAGCAGCGCGCCGCCGCCGCCTTTGATCAGCGTCAGCGCCGCGTCGATCTCGTCGGCGCCGTCGACGGTGAGGTCGAGCTCGGGCGTTTCCTCAAGCGTCGACAGCGGCACGCCGAGTTCGCGGCAAAGGGCTGCAGTGCGCTCCGACGTCGACACGCCGATGACGGACAAGCCGGTGGCGATCTTTTCGGCCAGCAGCCGCACGAATTCGTCGGCCGTCGTCCCGGTGCCGATGCCGATGCGCATGCCGTCACTGACATGGGCAAGGGCAGCCCGCGCGGCCTCGACCTTCAACTGCCTCGCATCCATGCTCGCCCCGGGGATTTGGCTTGGTTCTGATTTTTCTGGATGCGCGCTCCTAGCACTTTTGCCCGCAGGGTCAAAGACTTTGGCTCGCACCGGCTTGCCTGAAAGAAGCGCAGCCGCTATCGCCTGCCTGCAATGCATCAGCCACAGGACAGGCCATGACCCAACCGATCATCGTGTTCGACCTCGACGGGACGCTGATCGACACGGCGCCGGACCTGCTCGACAGCCTCAACCACAGCCTTGCCGCCAGCGAGCTTGCCGCTGTCGACGAGGCCGGCTTCCGGCGTTTTGTCGGCCAGGGCGGACGGGTGATGATCGAGCGCGCGCATACCGCGCAGCAGAAATCGCTGGCGGTGGAGGAGCACGACAGGCTGCTGAAGGTGTTCCTCGACCACTACACACTCAACATCCCCGGCAAGTCCCGCCCCTACCCCGGCGTGGTCGAGGCGATCGCCCGCTTCGAGAAGGCCGGCTACCTGCT
The DNA here is from genome assembly GCF_030323245.1 of Mesorhizobium sp. C372A. Classification (NCBI taxonomy): domain Bacteria; kingdom Pseudomonadati; phylum Pseudomonadota; class Alphaproteobacteria; order Hyphomicrobiales; family Phyllobacteriaceae; genus Mesorhizobium; species Mesorhizobium sp. C372A. The sequence continues at coordinate 4,515,032 of NZ_CP100475.1, forward strand.
TGCCATCTGCACCAACAAATATGAGGCGAATTCGAAAGCGCTGATCGAGGCGCTCGGCCTGACAAAGCATTTCGCCGCGATCGCCGGCCAGGACACGTTCGCCTTCCGCAAGCCCGACCCGCGCCATCTCACCGAAACCATCAGGCTCGCCGGCGGTGACCCGCACCATGCGCTGATGGTCGGCGATTCGCAGACCGACATCGACACGGCCAAGGCCGCCGGCATTCCCGTGGTTGCCGTCGATTTCGGCTACACCGACCGCCATGTCAGGGAATTCGAGCCGTCGGCGGTGATTTCGCATTTCGACGCGCTGACGCTCGACCTGGCGGAACGGCTGATTGCAGCTGCGGCCGGCTGAGCGAAACGGGCGATTGCGCGGCAGCGCCTGCCCTCGCCTATTTCAGGCACAGAAGGCGGGCGCATCGCCTTGACTTCACAACCCTGCCTCCCTTATATCGCGGCTCGCTTGGCCTTCGGGCAACGAGCGGGCGATTAGCTCAGCGGGAGAGCACACCCTTCACACGGGTGGGGTCGCAGGTTCAATCCCTGCATCGCCCACCATCCAATCTGCTTGGAATCCCTAGATAATTTACTCAGCCGCCATCGAGTGAGCGCCAGTCATTGGCGCGCAAACCGAAAACCCTCCGGCATGGCGTCATACCGGCCCCACCCGTTCCACCGGTTAGCCGGTCCGGATAGTGGTCCCGCTTGCCCACGCGGGAAGCCCATTTGCTACCGCCGCTACCAGCTTATTGAGCGCCTTAGCGGCACACTTAAGGCACGCCGGATCATCGGCATGTATGTCTCCGCCGTGCCCGGCCGACGATGACCAATCTGGGTGGCGGTATCCCATTCGGTTACTCCGTTTAACCTCATCATCGAGCACAAATGTGCCGTAAGCTTCACGATAGGCCGGAGCCTCTTCGTCTGAATCTTGCGAGAAACCCGGCGCTTGCCTAGGCAAAAACCTTTGACCCTATTAAACCGGTGCCACCGAGAGCGGCGATTGCGCCTAAGCGGTTCGGGTGACCATGTTTAAGAAGAAAACTGTCTTCATTGTTGGTGCTGGCGCCAGCGCAGAAGTTGATTTGCCGATGGGAGATGCGCTTAAGGGGCGCATCGGCAAGGCGCTGGGCTTTACCTTCCCGGACGGGTTCAATCCGAAAGAAGGAAATTTGGCTGTTTATTGGGCTGTCCAAGAGCATATCAAGAAGCTGGAAATACGAGATTCTAACCCTTGGTGGCGCGCTGGCCGAGCCATCAAAGCCGCCATGCCGCAAGCTATTTCGATTGATAACTTCATGCACACCCATTCCCATGACGAACACATCGTCTTCATGGGCAAACTCGGGATTGCCGTCTGCATCCTAGATGCCGAACGGGCTTCTAGCCTTCGCGGCGACAAAGATCGGGATGGCAAATTGAATTACGACTCAATCAAAGAGAGCTGGCATTCAACCTTCGTCAAAATGCTTTTGGAAAATGCCCAGGCGAAGGCCACTGACACGCTTTTCGACAATGTGAGCTTTATCACCTTCAACTACGACCGGTGTATCGAACTCTATTTGGAAAAGGCCTTACAAAACTACCTGCTCATCTCGGAGCAGGAAGCGCAGAAAGCCGTCAACAAGCTGACCGTCATCCATCCCTACGGTCAGGTCGGCAGGCTACCGTGGCAACCAAACGGCCAGGTTAAATTCGGCGCCGAACCACATTCAACCGAGCTTTTAGAGATTGCCAAACAGATTCGAACCTTCACCGAACGCGTGGAAACGAGGAGATGATGGCCAGAATTCACGGCCTCATCGCAGAGGCCGAACAGGTGATTTATCTTGGGTTTTCGTATGGGACCATGAACCTTGAGCTGCTGACTGTTCCAGAGAAGGGAAAAAAGAAGTCGCTTGTCCTTGGCACCAGCATAGGTATCTCAGACGCGAACGCTTTCTCATCTCCGAGGAAATTCAAACTTCGCTCGGACCAGAGGCGGTGACTTTTGGAAAAATCGATCTCCCTCCGACAACCTGCAATGAGCTTTTGCGTAATTATTGGAGGCCAATCGCGCGGTGACCGAAGTCTCTTGGCACGGTTAAGAAAACGGCGAAATGCCGGCGAGATGAAAAGACGGAGGCTGAACGAAGGTTGATTCCCCAGTTGTGGATGCGATTGACGCAGCCTTATCCGGTATGAGTCAGGAGTCGGTGTCGGCGCCCCAAATCGCACGCCAACAAAAGCTAACAGCTGCAGTCCGCCCCTTCCCCACCAAAATTCTTCTGGGCAAAATTCAAGGCGCTTGAGTAGCTCGTATAGCTCTGGAATTGGCAGACATCGGAGCCGTTGCGCACCTTCATCTGCTCGAGATCCCAGAACGAAACCTCGATGTGGTCGTTGGCGCAATAGACCGTGTATTTTTCAGGCTCCAGCGCGCTGGCTTTCTGCAGCGGCATGGAGACGGCAGGAATGGAAAGCGCTGCAAGTGCAAGCATGACGGCGTGGCGTGTGCGCATGGTAAACCCCCGGAGTGAAACCGGCCCGTATTATCGCCGCTATTTTGAAGCGCTGCATCACGGCTTTTTGACGAACCAGATTTTCTTCCGGCAGCCCGTGCTTTCTGCCGCTGCTATATGCTGATCCAGATCTCCAGCGTGTTGGCGCCGATAACGGGGACTGCCTTTATGGTCACCGCTTGGCCGGCAGCGGTAAGGTCGGCGGCCAGCAGTTCGGCGGCGCGGTGGTCGGCGTCGCTGTCGGGATTGTAGCGAACCTCGTTTTTGCCGGCCGCAGCGGCGACCCGTTCTTCACCAGGGCTTGGAATATTCCAGCCCAAGGCCCGCATCTTGGCGGAGAGCGCCTGGGCGTCCTCGCGTGTCATGCCGGCGAACTGGACGTAAACCGTCTGCGGGCTCCGCTGGATATGCAGCCGGTCCTTCAACGTGTTGAGGGCTTCGCGGTCCTGATCGTCGATGATTGCATGCCCATCGACCTCGGACATATGGAGATCCGCGACGGCGCGGCGCGCGGCGGCAAGCACAGGCAGCCAATCCGGGCGGCTCCACAGGTCGGGCGGAACGCTGAGCAAGGTCTCAAGCACGTTGCTGCGCCCGGCAGGCGTCAGTCCGGTCATGTGTCGGAGGCCGGCCATCTCGACGAGAGCCGCCACGACCTTGCGCCGTTCAGGTGCCGGCAGGTCCGGATTGCCGAGGACGGCAATCAATTCACCGCGCAGCGCATCGCTGGCGCCGTCGGCGCTGTCGAGCAGCTTGACGCGGCCCGCCAACGCGTCTGCCGCGGTTCCATCCGGGCCGGGGTTCTTCACTGAATCCGTCCATTCGATGAGCGTGCCGAAATTCAGACTGGTGCGCTTTTCAAGCTCGGCAACCGGGAGCCGGTATCGCTCGGGATCGAATTCGCCTATTGCGTCGGCTGGAATGAAGAACGCGTCGACGACGAATTCGGGCTCCCTCACCTCTCCCATAACGGCAGCCGGGACGGAAGAAACGGCGAGTTTCCAATAGGCGTAAGGGGCCGGCACGCCGCCGATCGGCTGGTCCGCAGGCCGGAAGACCGGACCGCTGAAAATGATCACCCGGTTGGCCAGTGGATTATGTTGCGTGCCCACCCAGCTTTCGAGCCGCGTCCACCTGAGCCGATAGAATTCACGCGCCTGCGGCATCGTGTTCGGCAAGATACGGGTATATTGCGCCAGTTTGAGCGCTGCCGCGGCCGGATCACCTGCGAATTCGGGACCCCACGCAATGTCATTTGCGCTTGCCAAACGCGCCGGCAGCCAGCTTCGATTTTGGCCAAGATACCAGTTGAGATCCGGCTGCACTGAAGTCGGTTGGCGGACATCGTACCGCAATCCGCTGCCGGTGATCTGGAGGCTCACTCTTTGCGAGCGGTCCAGATTGACCGCTGAATAGATGGCCATGCGGTGACTTCGGCCCATGACCAACGAATAGTTGAAGTAGGCCAGCGGCGCCGACAGGCCGACGTCGCTCGCCAAATCGCCGGTTAGCCTGGGAAATCCGATTTTGGCCTGGATAAAATCGATGTTGTATCCCGTAAGGCCGCTGGGCAAGTTGTCGGTAACTTTGCCGAGCAGCGGTTCGAGTGCACTCTGCAGCGGTGCCGGCAACTGGGCGAGAACGACCTCGCCGCTCCTGACCTGATCAGCCAATTCCACAAGCACGGCCTGCCGCAGACTGGGAGTCAGCTCGTCGATGGCCATTTTTTCAAGTTTGAGCTGTGTGATCACCAGCACGGTCGCCGACCGCAGGGTGCCCTGCATGGCTTGCTGCTCGGCGAGCCTTTTGGCGGCGTCATCGACACTCTTCCGCGCGACGTCAAACGCGGCCTCGGCCTGCTCGCGCGCACTTTTTGTCTCTTTAAGGGCCTCGCTAAGGGCTATGTTGAGCGTCGCGAGCCTGTTCGCTGATTCCTCTGCTTGAAGCAGCGCCTTGTCGGCAATCCAGCGCGCATTGAGAGCTTCGTTTCTCTGGGCATAAGCGAAATAGGTCACTGCTGCGAGTATTATCCCAAGCGCGGCGAACACCAAGGTCAGCAGTGTCTTGCGACGATCGCGCGATTTTCTCTCCGTCTCCGCCTTGGCACTCGCCTTGATGAACTCGGCGATGTCGGGGCCCTGCGACAGCTCCGACGCCTCCTTCAGCGCTTCGCCGCGCAGGAGATAGCCGGCATAGCCGGTGTTCTTCCACTGCCGGGCCTGCGCGGCAACGCGGATGCGAAAGCGCTCGATCAGCTCGTCCGAACTCAGTTCGTCGTCGGATGCGAAGCCGTCGCCGGATACGGCACTGTCCTTGGTCACGACGGCAACCGGTTCGGGAACGGCGATGGCAATGTCCCCCGAATCGGTGATTTCACGCGATGCGGATTCGGAGTCGACCGCGACGGCAATTGGCTCGGCTGTTTCGAGGCCGCCACTGCCTGCGAAGGGCGCTAGACGCGCCGGGCTGACATCGGCGGAGGTGATGCCGGGACGCGTGACCAGTTCGGCAGACCAATAGTCGAGTATACGCTGCGCCGCGCGCCGGTCGGATTCCCGTTCGATAGTACTACCCGCGCGCCGCGCCTGGGCGAGGAAGTCGCGGATGGTTTGTGCATCCGGAATCGCGTTGTCGGCATCAGCGTCCGTCGTCTCGGCGCCGGCCTTGTCGCTGCGCTTCATCGAGGGGTCGACGGCTTCATTGCTGCTGGCGATCCGCATCAGTTCGAGATGCGCGACCCGGATGTCGCTCAGCGAGTCGAAATCCGCATCAGCCGAGGTTGCGGTCTGAGCGTCGGTCGCCGGTTCATCGCTCATGGCCCTAGCTCCTCAATGATCCTGTGCAAAGGCGTGCTGACGCGGACGATCGAGGCACATTCGGTTTTGAGCGCCAGATCGACCTGGACGAAGCGCTGCTGGGCCTCATCCCGATAGGCTTCGAAGGCAAGGATGAAGGCGGGGTCGACGGTCTCGCGCGCCAGCTCGTCGTTGACGTCGGTGGAGTAGCCGGCGAGCGTGGTTCGCCATTTTCCGTTCGGGTCGAGATCGGCGAGAACCTGGACCTTCACTTCCAGATTTCGCCACAGCGGCGAAAACTGGAAAGGCAGCGACTTGTCCGCCGCCGCCCCCCCTTCCACCGGTTCGATCAGATCGGTGAGGTTGGCCAGTTTGTTGTCGATGTCCTGCCAGAGCTTGTGCTCGACTACGCGGGCATAGATGGTCGAAGACAGTACCTTGATCGCGTCATGCGCGGCCTTTATCGCAGGCACGGAAGGCTCGCCGGCTGGAAGTTTGCCGGCTATTGTTTCGAGCCCCGCGGCCAGGATGCCGAAAGGCAAGTTCTTTGCGGTGACGAATATCTGCTGGTTCAGCCGCGAGGGTACGACGCGCAGCACGGTGCGCACATCCAGCAAGGCATCGTAGGCGTCGGCCGATGTGTTGGGGATTGCGCCCTGCAGTTTCGCCGCAGCCTGCCCGAGGTCGTCGAGCCATGCCTGCTCGATGTCGCGAAGCGCCGGCCCAGGGGGCAATACAGTGACCTTGTCGCCGGCGGATGCGCAGAAGAGCCTCAACTGGTTGAGGAATTTGCGCAGGACGCGGACTTGATTCAAATCAGCGCCCATGTCTCGCCCGGCGATCATCAGGGTCTGGAAGCTGCCGATGCCATATTGAAAGCTCTGCAGGCCATCATGCAAGTTCTTGTAGGTCGCAAGAACATCGATCTGGCTGGTGACGGCGGTGAGCCCATCGCCGGCGGCGAGTACGGCCTGAATGTCCTTTGGCTGCTGGTTGACGGCATCGAAGCCGGCAACGGCCGTGTTGACGCGGTCATCGGTGGTCAGGCCCGGCAGTTCGGGCGTCGGTTTCTCGCCCGCGGCAAGTTCATCCAGATAGGCTTTGCATATTGCGGCGCATTGCGGATTTTGCTGAACGACAGTGTCTATCAGCGGCTGCGACAGCTTGTTGGTCAAGGCATAGTCGAGGATGTTGAACCAGACTGTGAGCGCCGCGCCCTGGAAGTTGATGGCGCCAGCGACGATCCCAGCGTCCTTGGTTACCTGCAACCAATCGGGAGGCAATGGGTAGAGATCAGCCAGTTGAAGCCTGAGGTCGAAATAGGCGCTGATCTCTGAACTCCCTGGTGTTTGGTGTGTGGCGTTATAAACCGTCACATCCGAAAAAATTTACATGCCGTAGTCCCAAATCGCCGCGCATCGAGCTGCGCCATCGGTCTGCATAGCTCACCATCTACACAGGCTTTGCCGCGAGGTCTTGGATGATGGTGTCGATCGCGATGCCTTCGTTGCGATAATATGTGCTTTTGGCAGGCGCGTTGGGCTCGGTGAGCCAGCCTCCGCTGTGATGCAGCGCAATCAGGTTCCAGTCGGTGTCGAAGACCGGCGAGCCCGACGAACCCGGCAGTGTGTCGGTCAGATACTGGACGCGGCCGCCGCCGACGAAGGCCACGACATTGGCGACGAACGAAATCTGTTTCTGCGCACCGCCGGGATGCTGGATGATGTTGACATGATCGCCGGCCTTGACGGTCATGGTTTTCAATTCCAACTCGCCCCATTTGGAGGCATCGCCCTTGATGCGGACGGCGGACCAATCATTGTCCTTGGAGGTACGAAGAGGCACGGCGGTGTCGATGTCGAACTGGTCGAGCGGCGCGTCGAGCCCGGCAACGGTGCGCTGATAGTTGAACTGGACCACCGTGCCCGCCAATGAAGCGCCGTCAGGCAAGACATGGTTGTTGGTGATCAGTATCCCGCCGGTGGTCATGAAGCCGGTGCCGGAGCTGCCATCCGCACGCTTGATGCGCACCACCGATCTTGCCCTGACAAGGCCGAGTTCGAGATAGCTGATCGGCACCAGCGTGCTCTTGTCGCCAAGGATTTTTTCGAGCTGGGCCGGCGCCGTCGCGCCGCTCCAATTGGCGGTCGCGGGGCCTTCGACCGGCGGCGGCGGGGCGTGCTGCTTTGCCTGCAGCAGTGCCTGGTCGCCGGGATTCTCATCGAGTGCAAAGGCGACGAGGTCGTCGGCCCTGGTCTCCTGCTTTGCGCGCTGGACAATCGCAAACCAGTTGTTGATCGCCTTGTTGTCAAAGGCGATCTGGGCCGTCGAAAGACCGACACCTTTGGCAACACGCACGCCGTCGCCGATCATCGGGTAAAGGTTGGCGAGGATGCGGTTGAGACTGTTCAGTTCGGATTGCGTCCATTCGGTCATGGGATTCCCTCCGACCCTAAGCCTTCTTCTTCCGCTTGCGTGATCCCGCCCGCATGGCAATTTCGGTGCCGCGAACCGTTTCGTACTGGTCGGCATCGACCAGCGACTGGTCGAAGCTGACGCCGGTCATTTCGGAGATTTCGGTCAGCGGGTACATGGCGCCGATGAACTCGTCGGAGACGGCAAACTCAAGCTGCGTGTCCGACAGATCCTGTTCGAGCACGAAGCCGTAGCTGGCGATGCCGTCACTGACGCGGGCGACCACCACCTTCCAGAAGCGGCGCGGCACTAGCGCGCGAAGACTGGTGCCTTTGGGACCCTTGCCGGCAAAGGTCCGGTCGTCTTCGGCGAGGACCGGCCCGGCGAAGACGCAAAGCCGCTCGCTCGCCGCCTCCGACAGGACGTGGTTCTCAAGATCGCCCCAGTTCTTCTCGCCGCTGTCGGAGCGGTTGTAGCCTTCGACCTGGGGCGAGCAGTTGGTGACATGGAAGGAGCAGACATTGCCCCTGAGCAGCAGCTCGAAGGTGCTGCCCCAGGCCACGTCATCGCGCCTGACGATATGGCCCTTGTCGAAGGCGCCCTGATCCTGGGTGTAGAAGACATCGGGGATCTGATACTTGTCGTCGAGCCGCAGATCCGGGAACCAGCGCTCGCTGAACAGGCCGCCACGCGAATAGTTGCGGCCCTTTTCCGGCTCGCGCAGATTGCTCTCCTCGGTGACGTTGGAGGCGGTGAACAGCGCCAGCCGCCGCTTGGCGTGCATCTTGAGTGAAAAATTCTGGTAATCTAGCCGCGTGCCCCCTGCCTTGAGCTGCGCCAGCACGGACAGGTCGGTGGCCTCCGGCATCGGCACCACGACGGGCGCGAGTTTAGTGCCGCCGGACAGGAATTTTTCGTCGTAGCCCTTATAGCCGGCATAGTCCGCGACCGTTTTGGGAACGAATGCGCCGCCTGGAGGGGTCGGCTTGGCCGCTTCCAGTTCGACCGATTCCGTGACCGCTTCATGGCCAGGCGTTGCGCCGAGCGAGACGGTGATGCGCAACGGCACTTCGAAGGTGACGCTGCCGCCCGGCGAAACGACGACGCCTCCGGATGGAGGCGTCTGGGTGGCGACGCCCGGGATCTGCTGGGCGCCGCCGACTTCAACCAGGTTTACGCCCTCGGCCGGCGACCCACTGTCCGCCTTGTTCCACCATGCGCCCCAATCGTTGGGGCCGCCGCTGGCGGCGCCGGCGAAATTGAGGCCGAGGTCGACGACACGCTGGTCCTTGGCGAGCGCGCCGGTGGGCACGGCGTAGTTGCGCTCGAGATAGCGGCCGGCAAAATGCAGCGCCACGACCTCGCCGGTGGCGAGGTTGATCATGGCGGTGCCGGAGTTGCCGCCAGTGGTCGAGCAATCATGTGTCGCCGCGCTGACGATCTTACCGAAACTCTCCGTATCGAAGCCGCCCTGCAGCATGCCCGGTTGCAGGCGCTTGACCTGGAAACGATTGCGCATGAGCTCGTTCTGGACATCGACCGCGTTGCGATTGTCGAACGCGGGATAGCCGATGGCGACGACTTCCTGGCGCAGCATATCGCGCGCGTCGGCGACCGCGAGCGACAGCGGCGTGATGTTGTCGGGCAGGCCTTCGACTTCGAGGATCGCCATGTCCCAATAGGGATGGATCATCCGGACATTGCGGATCTTGAAGACGTTTCCCGCCGCCGAATCGCGCTTGAAGTCGATGCCGGCGGCGCGGCCGTTGATGAATTGCACATTGCGGTCGCCAAGGCCGTCCGCAAATATCTGCGCCACATGACGGTTGGTCATCAGCAGGTTGCGGCCGACGACGAAGCCCGTGCCGCCGTAAGGGATATTGGTGTTCCACAACAGTTCGATACGCCCGATCGCCGGCAGGGCGGCTTCGATGCGCTGCTTCAATGCGGCCTCGCTGGTAAGCTTCGTCCACAGCGAATGGCCAGGTGTCGGAGCGCCGTCGAAAGTCAGCGTCGTAAAGGTGCCATCCTTGATGTCATAGACCGGCCGCAACTCCGGGATGATTATGGCTTCCAGATCGGAAAGCTGCTCGGGCGCGACTTCGGCGCCCCGCGCGAGGCTCTCCATGCCAGCGCGCGCCGATTCAAACGCCGCCTCCGTCTTGCCGGCTTCCGCAGGCGCAAGGGATTCCAGTCCGCCGCCTGCCATCGTCTCCATGTTGCCGAGGACCGATTCAGTCCCCTCGCCCCCGGTGACGAGATCGAGATATCGACGGATTCGCTGCTCTCTGCTGACCGGCATAGTAGCCCTCTAACGTTCTGTCGAAGTAAAGAACTGTATTGCCCCATTTTAGACTGGTGCAATTCTGACTGGCAGGCAAGGAAACAAATCAACTCGCGTCGAAGATGACCGCAGCGCAACGTCGGCATGTCTCTTTGCGGCAGTCGCTCGCGCGATGTATGACGCTCGCATTATTTCAGCGATGCCGTATGTGATCTCCGTCACAGACGCTCACGCTGTTTGCCCCCACCTATCGCAACGGGTGGAAGGGCCATTGCGGCCGCTCGGTTTTACAGAAATTTTATCACCTATCCATTTTTATCAGTTGGCGCCTGCACGCGCGGCTCCTCCCGCCGCGCGTGCAGGCGGCTTTCCGCCCGGCACGAGCCAGGCACTGGGCGCGACCACTGCGCCACGCCTTTACAAGGCGTAATCGCAAGGGATGAACGCCGGCCTTTGACGCGGTGCACTCTTGCCTTAGACTTCGGCCCTTAAACTTCGCCGATTGCGGCAATTGGGAATTTGGAACATGGCTTTTGGCGGCCCTAACGACAGAAACGATCTGCCGCGCCTGGCACGCATCGATCCAAAGCTGTTCGATATCCTGTTCAGCGGCTGCAAGGTCGAGCGCTACGCCGCCGGCCAGCATCTGTTCGTCCAGGAAGATGCCGCCGACCGGATCTACGGGGTGATGAGCGGCACGGTGGAAATCTCGATCTATTCGCCTGGCGGGCAGAAGCTGGTGGCCAATATCGAGCTGTCGCGCAGCCTCGTCGGCGAGATCGGCGCGCTTGACGGGCGGCCACGCACCGCCACCGCCATCTGCCTGACCGCTTGCGAGCTGGTTTCGCTCAGCAGGACACAACTCTTTGATCGCATTGAGAGAAATCCACCGCTGGCACGCGCGATGATCGAACTTCTGTGCGCCCGGCTGCGCTGGGTCAGCGGCGAACTCGGCGACCAGGCCTTCTTCGGCATCGAGGCGAGGCTCGCCAAACGCCTGGTCTTCCTGGCCAAGGTGATGGCCGACAGCGCCGGCTGGATCCCGATCTCGCAATCGGAACTCGGAGAGTTCCTCGGCGCCACGCGCGAGTCCGTCAACAAGACGCTCAACGACTGGCGCAACCGCTCGTTCATTGCCATCAAACGCGGCGGCCTGCGCATCACCGACACCGGGGCACTGCGCCACATCGCCGAGTCGCAGGACGACGACTGACGCCGAATCAGAGCCGCGAAATCAGGTAGCGCAGCGCCGAGCGGCTGGGCATGAAGAAATATCCACCCCCCTTGGTGGTGACGAATTGCGGCATGTCACGGAGCGTCGTGACCTTTTCCCATGACGGAATGGTGAACCTGCCATCGCCGCCGCGCGAACCAATCGTCGGGTCCTTTTCAGCGACGAGGCCCTGGAACGTGGCCGACGAAACCCAGGTCTGCTGAATGAATTCGTACTGGCGCTCTATGTCGGCGTTGAGGCACATGAACAGCAGCCCCTTTTCGACCTTGCCATTCTTGCCGTCCTGCTTCTGATAGGTGCGGCCGACCCGCAGGATACGATGGCGCTTGCCGATATTGATCTGCGTATCGCGGTCCTCACCCAGCGAGTCGCGTGGGTTGGAACGGCGAATGTGGGCACCAAGCGGGCAGCGATGGCCTTGCGGATCCTCGGCGCCAGCGGCGAAGTTGTTGTCGATGACGCGTCCCGGATGATCGGGGTTGCGCACCAGCGAGCTACCGTTCTGCCAGCGGCCGAGCATCTTGGCGGCAATCCAGTCTTGCGTGATGGCTTGGTTGCCGAGTTGGCTCGCGACCAAGGCTGCAGCCTTTTTGCAGTAGTTGTTGAAGACGTCGACGTGCTGCTCGAACTGGCGAATAACCAGGAATGAACCGTTGCGCCCGAAATCGCGCGGCGGTGGCGGCAGGCCCGGAATCAGCCGGCTACGGCGCACCTGCGAAAGGATTCCAGTCCGATCGCGTGATGCGCTTACCGAGGGCGAGGCTGGATAGAACCCATGCTCATCACGATAGCCGAACAGGAACTCGCCGGGCGCGACCAGATGCATGGGCGCGGCGCCCCTGCTGGCGCGGGTCGTGCCCCGGACAATCGGCTGCGAAATCCCGTCCGCGAAACCGAAATGCTCGTAGGCTGGCCCACGTTCCGACCGATCGTCACGCTTTGCCCCGTCGGACGATTTCGTCTTCGTGTCGGTCGGACCCCGGTTTACGGCGAGCGGCAGTTCGGCAACGACCTTCATGCCTGCACCGGTCGTCTTTCGTCTCACGGTGGCAATCTCGGTCTTCAACCGTCCCGGGTCTTCAGCATAGCAGACGATGACCAGGTCCACAGGGTTCTCCAGCGACCCCCACTCCCATTCGTCCGGGCCGTCGCGGCCTCGGTCGTCCAGTATGCGCCCACGCTCGGGGTTGCCCATGCCATGGCGAAAGGCGATCGGAAATGTTTCCAGTGGATCGCCCTCCACACCCTCGTCGAGCCCAAACTGCCGCAGGCCACCGGGACCAAAGGCGACTATCATAGCGCGCCCGGCGGGCCTGCCTTCGCCGAAACTCGTCTGCTCGACAACGAAATCGAGCCAGGCTCTGCGCTTGGGCGCCGGCAACTTGTCCGGCACCCGGATCGCAAGCATATGCGAATAAGCGAGCGGGCCGAGCGGGCCGAAGAAGATGGACTGGATCTCGCCGGTTTCCAGCTGCTGTTCGAGAGGCGCCGGAAAGGCAGAGCTGATATTGGCCAGCAGCGAAGTGGTCTTTTGAACGGTGGTTGTTTCGCTCGCCGGGCGCCGTAGCGAACCGAACAAGCTCAGCCAGTCGCGCGCCTCGTTGCCGACGGCGGAAGCAATGCCGCGCCTGACCCGGGAATTGATCCGGATGCGCTCTGTGTTGATTTGCGGATAGGCGGAGTACCAGAACAGGGTCGGCACCTGCTGGCGCCGCGCCCAGCGCTTGAAACGATCGCCGTCGCGCGCGCCGTCCAGGAACAGCCATCGTGTGCGTGGATAGCCCACGGTGTTGCTCCACACGCCGGTCAGGCCAGCGGACGCCTTGGCGATGAAGTCCTCAAGATAGCTTTCCCAGCTGCCGCCGTAGTTGGAGAAGAACATCAATCGGTTGGAGCCGGGCAGCAGTATCCAGCGGGCGAAATGGATGGTGTTGATGGTGTTGAGGAAGCCTGGCTTGAATACCTTCTGGGCAGCTATCGAGATCAGGTAGAAAGAAAACCTGAGCGCCAGCCGCCGCAGAATGCCGGCCTTCATCGTCGAAATCGCAGTCAGATGGTTTTGTGCCGCGTGGCCCTCCTTGACGAGTATCGCGTTCAATTCAGATATGCCGATCGATGTGCTTTCCGGCCGATCCCTGTCCTCGCGGCGTCGCAGCGCCAGCAAGCACGAAAACGCCAGCAGCGCCGCTGCCACCAACACTCCAAGTCCCGACAACAGAAGTGAGGTGATTGCTACCGCTATGGCGGTGAAGGAGATTTCCTGGGAACTGATGTCGATAGATCTGCCGAACACCACACTGTAGGTCATGTACCAGCAAGCAGCCCAGATGATCGCCACCGTGACGAAGACCGGTGGTACCAGCAACGTCGTCATCAGGGCACGGCCCCAATGACCCGGCGGCTTTTCGAGCAGGCTTTCGGCCGGCTCGAACGCCCAGGCAAACGTCCCTAATGACTGGACACGCTGGCGAACTTCAGCGAGCACGGCAGGAGCGTTGCCGGCCCCTTTGCGTGGCCGCTCGACGATGTCGCGCACGGCTTCGAAAAGCTGCTGCTCGGCCTTGATACGCTGGACCGAGTGCCCCGGCGTGCCCGAAAACACCAGTCCGGCATTGCTGCCGAAGGACGGCGATATGTCGACATTGTGCTTGCGCAGGAAATCGTTCAATGCGCCGCCATCGCGCAGATCGCAGACATCCTTGAAGATCGGCCGCAGCCGGTGCCCGATGGCGTGCGTGACCGCATCGATGACATCGTCGATGCTGCCGTCACCGGAAATCTCGAGAACCAGAGCTCCTTTTTCCTGACCGGAATCAGCGCCGATCTCGCCGGTGCCGACCACGGTCAGGCTGGTGAAGTGGACGGTGCCGGCAATGTCGAGCGCGGTGCGGATCTCTTCGACGGCCGGGTTGCCGAGGCTGGCAACCTTGTCGCGGACAGCATCCAGCGACGCGGACCGGGTGACCGGGCAGACCACCGTCACCATAGACTGCGTTACGGTGCGGCAGAGTTCTGCCCGTTCGAAATCGACCTTGAGGGTTTCGGGATAGGCGCCGATGCGGGTCATGCGCCCGGCCTTGCCGGGCATGCGGCGCACGCCCTGCTTCTGGAACAGGGCGCGCAGGCTTTCGCCGATCTGGATCCTGGCGATCTCGGCGCCGATGCACTGATGAATGCCGTGGCCGAACACCATGTAGTCGCGATGCGGGCGCGATGTGTCGAACTGGTCCGGGTTCTGCACGGCGTCGGCATCGAACATCGCCGACAGCGTCGCCGGCATCACCACCGTGCCGGCCTTCACCAGGCGCTCGCGGCGCGTACCCTTGCCGATGATCGCGTCGCGGGCCGTGTAGCGCCAGGGGCCGACCCAGATCGGCTTGAAGCGCATGGCTTCAAGGACGGCCCTGTCGAGCTTGGCGGTATCGTTTTCGGCCAATGCGGCATCGATAGCCTGCCGTGCGTCGGGCCGCGACAGGATCACGTCGAGGCAATTGCCGGCGGCCAACACATTGGTCGGGACGAAGCCGGCGATCATGCCCAGCATGATCGAATTGAGGTCGTCCCGCGACAGGCGGCCCTGATCCATCTGGACAACCAGCCTCGCCAGCGGTTGCTCGGCCTTCAAGCCCCGGTCCCTGGCCGACTGGATGGAGCGATCGATGACTTTGAGAAGACGGTCGCCCGCCACCACTGCGAGTTCGCGCATGACGGGGCTCGCCGTCGGGTCCGAAAAGAACAGCGCACTCAGCGCGATCGCCCAGTCGGCGAATTCGGATTCATCGTCGATCTCGACGCCGAAATAATCTCGACAGATGTGCACCGGGACGATCTTCATCAACCTGGAGATCGCATCGAAGCCGGGGCTAGCGCGCATCATGATCTCTTGCGAATGACGCGCCGCGATCGGCCTGACGGCGGCTTCGACCTCGGCCGGCGGGAATGCACTCAGCACCGACGATTTCATGCGCCGGTAGTCGGCGCCGTCCTGCATGCCGAGGATGAAGTTGGATCCCCGGGCAAGCTCGGTCATTTCCGGGCCGTATGGGGTCTGGAATTCGTCGCCGCGCTCCAATATGTCGCGGACATCGGCGTTCTTGGTGACCACGAGAACACCGAAGAGCTTGCCGGTCGGCCGGAAACGCCGCAACAAGGAAAGCGCCCAGCGGGGGTCTTCGGCCAGAGACCCGACGATGCGCGCAATCAGCCCTGTCTTCCGGATCCGGCCGAGATCGAAGGGCGGCATTTCCGACAGCGGGCGCTGGTTTTTCTGGGCCGCGCGAATAGCGTCGAAATACTTCAGTTCGGTCATGCGCGTTCAAGCCCCCCGGCTATCCACGTTATTGCGATGCCGGCCGTTCAACGCCTAGGTTTGCATCGGTTGCACGTATGTGAATCTTTTCACAGTTGGTCCATGTTCCAGCCAGCATTGACGCCATGTTCATTTGGCCAGTCGGAAATTGGCGACGAGGATCTCGTTCGCGGCCTTGTCGGTGAACGGTATCCAGCGCACACGCTGTTCTGAAAAATCGGGATGCCGGGTGGTGAAAATGGTCATCTCGCGCCGCGCCTGTTCCGGCCGGCCGCTTCGCATCAGCGCGCCGATCTTCAGGAACCTGGAATAGAAATAGCCGGGAGACAGGTTGAGCGAGCGGTCAGCGGCAGCGATCGCCGCCGGCCAGTTCTCGACCAAACAATAGGCCGCCGTCAGTTCCCCCAGATTGTGGAAGCGGTAGAGGTCGAACGGGCTCAATCGCTCGGTATCGAGAAAGAACGGTATCGCGGTCGCGGCATTGCCGAGCAGCAGCTGGGCGCTGCCCATGGCCGAGCGCGCGAAGGCAAAGCTCGGATTGATGTGGATCGCTTCCTCGAGATGGTCGACGGCCGACCGCGGTTCGCCGCGCATGATGTCGACGGCGCCGAGATGGGCGTGCGGGCGCGCATCCAGGCTGTCCACCAGCAACGCCTTGCGGGCAAACTGCTCGACCTTGTTCAAATCGTCGCTGTCGCCGAAACGCAGCCATGCCCGCCAGAAATACCACCACGCCAGTTCGTTGAGCACGGCGCTCGAGTTGGCGTCCTCGCGGTAGGCCTTCTGGAAGAACTCGAGTGCGGTTTCGGTGTCGCCGCGGGTGCGCCGGTTCATGTGCCAGCGGCCCCGTCGCACCAGTTGCCAGGTCTCCAGGCTTTCCCAGGGAACCTGGAAGGTGCGTGCCTGTTCCGCCCGGTCGACCTCCTTGTCGAGGATCGAAACGATCTCAGCGCCGATCTGGTCGCGCAGGTTGAAGATGTCGACCAGATCGCGATCGAAGCGCTGCGACCACACCAGCCGCCCGTTGGACGCGTCGGCCAGCGAGGTGTTGAGGCGGATCTGACCACCATTGCGCATCAGCGTGCCGCTGACGATGTAGCGCGCGCCGAGCGCGTTGCCGATCACCCGCGTGCCCAGCGTGTCGTCGCGGAACTGGAAGCTGGAGCCCTTGGCGATGACCGAGAGCCATCTGGTGTTGGATAGACCATAGATGATGTCCTCGGCGATGCCGTCGGCCATGTAGCCGATGTCATGCTCGCCGCCATCGGCGTGGAAGGGCAGGACGGCGATCGCCGGCGGCCCCTTGGATGACAGCTTCTGCTGCGCATTGGCCTGGGGAATGGCCGCGAACGACGCCGCCGGCGAGGATCCGTTGCCGCTGCGGCCGGCGATCAGAACGCGCACCGGCAAGGCGATGTTCTTCAGCATGAATTCGCCGAGATCGGTGAAATCGGCCGCCGTCTTGTCCTTCACATGGTGCCAGGTCGTCTCCGAAACGGCGAGACCGTTGCCCGGCGCGAATTCCTGGATTCTCGCCGCGATGTTGACGTCGTCGCCGTAGAGGCGGCCACCACGCACGATGACGTCGCCGGTGTTGATGCCGGCGCGAAACGGCATGCGCATATCGTCGGCAACCTCGGCGTTGAGGGCGACGATGCGGCCCTGGAAATCAAAGGCTGCGCGCAACGCCTCGATCGGATTGCCGAACTCGGCCATGATGCTGTCGCCGGCGTCGCCGAACGTGCGGCCGCCAAATGTGCCACAGCTGTCGGCGATGATGTCGCGCCGTTCCTCGAATGCCGCGACAGCAGACTCGTCGTCGATGCCCATCAGCCTCGAGAACCCGACGGCATCGATAGAAATGATTGTCGCCAGCTGACGGGTGTAGTTCCGTACAGCCATGTTCGAGCCCCCGCTCCCTTTCTGGTTCTGGTCCAGCACAGGCGACGACCCGTTCCTGAAACACTTCGCCGCGCGCTGAGAGATGAAGATTCCGGCGGGGTTGGCGCGCCATGCCACCCCGCCAGGACCAGAAGTCTAGCAGGGTCTTTGGCAAAGCTCTACCACCATCGGGTTGTCCAGCGCGGGCCGTGGCAGCACTCATGGTTGGCCGGCCGTTGGCGCAAATATGGGCGTGCCGTCGCTCTGATCGCCGCGATCCAGGGCTTCACGGAACCTGCGCGACGTCAGCTATCGGAACAAACTGTGCTGCCTGCGAGTTTCCGGTGCGGTTCAGCCAACGTGAAATGAGGGTAATCATGCGAAATCTTGTTCTGGCGACCGGTGTCGTCGTTGTTCTGGCCGGCTCGACGGCCTTTGCCGCGGATGACAGCCCGCTGCCGCCGACGAATGCCCAGAAACTGTCGGCAATCATCGCCAAGGTCGAGCAGCGCGACGGCTTTCGCTATGTGAAGGAGGTCGACTGGGACAAGGACGGCTACACCGTGACCTATTACACCGCCGACAAGGCGAAAGTCGAAATCACCTTCGATCCCGTGACCGCCGAACCGAAATAGCGCCGATACCGCACCGCTTCGGCAATTCCGTCCGCCGCGTTTTTTGCCTACGATGGTGGCAGTTGTCGGACAACGGGGCGACCATGCTTTCTTCCAATCGAATTGCCAACTCGCTTGCGCTTGTCGTTGCACTGGCTGGCGCGGCGGTCTGCCTTGG
This sequence comes from Mesorhizobium sp. C372A, assembly GCF_030323245.1. Taxonomy (NCBI): domain Bacteria; kingdom Pseudomonadati; phylum Pseudomonadota; class Alphaproteobacteria; order Hyphomicrobiales; family Phyllobacteriaceae; genus Mesorhizobium; species Mesorhizobium sp. C372A. The sequence continues at coordinate 4,533,246 of NZ_CP100475.1, forward strand.
TCCAGCGCGTGCCGACGGGCCATCCTTCGACTGCCGCAAAGCCAGCCTGCCGGTGGAAAAGGCGATCTGTGCCGACCCGCGACTGTCGGCAATTGATGCCTTGGTGGCCGAGGCCTTTACGGGTTTCGAGCCAGCCTTTGGCGGCGACAAGCGCAAGATCGCCCGTGCGCTCATCGCCGACAGGAACGCCTGTGGGCAGGATGCCGCCTGCATCGTCAGCGCCCAGAACAATGCGCTGCAGACCTACGGCAATGCGCCGTCCTGGGTGCAGGACTACAACATCGCCCTGATCGGCAAGAAGGCGCTCGACACCGCGGCCCGCCATCCGGGCAGCCTCGACCAGCCCCTGCCCTCGTCGATCGGCCAATGCGCCTTGACCCACATCACCGCGCTGACGACGCGGCTCGGCGACGACCCGCTGGAAACCGCCGGCCCTGAAGCCGGCAGCCTGGCGCGGTTCAGCAATGGCGGCGCCGGGGTTTCCTACGAGCGGGAGCCTGGCCTTGCCAGTTCGAAAGCCGGCGATCCTGTCGTCATGTGCCTGATATCGATCCCGAGGGATTGTCCGCAGGGCGACGAGCGCGGGCGGGTCTATTACGGCGTCGACCTCACGATAAAAGGCACATGGGTTTTGCCGGATTCACAACATCTATGCGGCGGCGCCTGAAGATTTGCCGCAAAGCACTGCTGGATGCACTCTTGCGCCGATCCGCCTTTGATGGCTGAGTGCGCGTAACAGTTGCAGGGCACGGGGGTGCATGGCCATGGTTAAGCATGTTTTGAAGCGCATCCTGATGATGCTTGCCGGCTATTTCGTTTCGGTGCTGATCGGATTGTTCGCGGTCGTGGCGATATATTGCGCACTCGCCGTATTGCCCAACGCGCCGGACTATTTCGGCGCCATGCAATTTTCGCCCATTGTCGTGCTGCTGTGGCCGCCGCTCGGCATGGTCGTCTATTTCCTGACGATCGTGCTGACCGGCCTGCAGACGCTGATCTTCGCGCTGCTCGCCGAATTCTTTGCCCTGCGCAATTTCCTGGTGCACATGCTGTTTGGCGCCGCTGCCGCTGCAGCCGGCTTCTTCCTGGTCTGGCCGGCCGCGGAAGAGGATGCCGGACGCTGGGCCGATATCGGCATCATCGCCGCCGCCGGCCTCGTAGCCGGCCTGGTCTATTGGCTGATCGCGGGCCGCGACGCCGGCTTCCGGCGTCCGCTCATCCAGCGCTGATCGCAGGAAACGGGCGACCGTCTATCGGCCAAAAATCTAATAAAACCAGAGAGACAAAGTGAGTTCCTCGTTTCGTTGAACGAGGAACTCCGCTGGTTCAGCTCGTCGGCGAACGCACCGCTTCGGTCGCGTCCAGCGCCTGCATCAGCCGCGTGTCGCGGTCGTAGACGTCGTTGAAATATTCGACTTTGCCGGACAGGTCCGGCCAGGCAGTGAAGTAGGAGACATAGACGGGAATCGTGCGTGTCACGTCTTCGCTGGCATGGCCGTGCTTGAGCTTTTCGGCGATGTCGTCGACCGAGACGCCGAGCACCGCCGCCGCCATCCCACGTGGATCCTGAAGGCGAATACAGCCATGGCTGAGCGCCCGCATATCGCGCTGGAAGAAGGATTTTTGCGGCGTGTCGTGCATGTAGATGGCGTGCTTGTTGGGGAACAGGATCTTCAGTTCGCCCAGCGCATTGGCTTCGCTCGGCTGCTGGCGCACGCTGTAGGGAATGTTGGCGCCGTAGGCGCCCCAATTGACCGAGGAAGAGGGAACCCGCCTGCCGCGCGAATCGGTCACCTCGTAGCCGGCACGGTCGAGATAGCCCGGATCGCTACGCAGCCTTGGCAGCATCTCGTTGACGATGATCGACTGCGGCACGCCCCAATAGGGATGGAAATCGACCTGCTTGATCTCCTTGAAGAAGAAGGCGGTCTGGTTGGTGGTCCGGCCTATGACGACGCGGGTCTTCAGCTTCTCCTCGCCATTGTCGATATAGCTGGCGGTGAAGGCGGGCTGGTTGATGAACACCCGCGGGCTGCCGAGATCGGACGGCAGCCAGCGCAATTCTTCCAGCGCGACCTGCACCTTCTGCAGCCTGTCTGCCTTGGATGCGCCGGCGAGCGAGGCGACGGTGCGCGGGCCGATGACCCCATCGCCCTTCATGCCGGCCTTCACCTGCACGGCCTTGATGATCGGAACCAGTTCGGGAACATAGACATCGCTGGTGCCGAGACGAGACAGGATCTCGCCATAGGCGCCGCCCATCTCGTCGTCGAGATTGCGCGCGATCAGCGTCAGCAGCTTCGGCAGTTCGGCGCTGGTCTCGCCGGGCTTCAGCAACAGCTTGGGATCGACGACGATTTCGTTTTCGGCGCTCGCCTGCAGCGATTCAAGTTCGACGCGCAGCGCCTGATATTCCGCGTTCTGCGGGTGCCGCGATTCGAGGTAGGTGCGCACTTCCTGGGTGTGGGCCAGCGTCTTGAGCGCGCCTTCCATGTCGACCGGCTTCGGCGGAAATTCATAGTAGCCGGTGATGCGATTGGGATCGACGCGCCCGCTCTGGGCGTCACGGGCATAGCGCAGTACGCGCGCTGACAGCGCCATCTCGAAGCGGACGAGTTCCTTCAGATGGGCGTTGGCATCGACTGCCGATGCGTTGGCTGCTGGCACTTCGACCGTGTAGTCGGCCGACGTGAGACCATAGCTTGCGGCTTCGCCAAGCACCCGCACCGCATCCTGGGCGCGGGCATTGGGATTGCCCTCGTTCACCCAGATGAAATCAGGATTGGCAGAGTAATAGGCAATCAGTGCCTTGGCGATATCGGGCTCGGCATAGAGTTCATAGTCACGAAGGCCTGCAACGGCTTCGCGGAAGGCAGTGCTGGTCGCCGACGGCACAAAGGCGGCGTCTTCAGCTGTTGCCACCTGGGGAGGTGCCGCCACCAACGCGGCAAAGTCGACGCGCACCAGCCGGTCGGCCTTGTAGGTGTAGTAGGACGGGCTGCTGATCCTGGTGCCGCCGCCGCCCGATACGGCGGGCTTCGGCTTGCGCTTTGGCGGCGGCGGGAATTCGCCTTGCGGCCTGTGCTTGACGCCACCGCCGAACAGCATGTCGAACAGGCCTTGCGCGCTTGCCTGCGGCACACCGAAGGCCAGTGCTGCCGCCACTGCAAGCGGCATCACGGTGGCTTTATTTCCGAGGAATTTCATTAATCACCCGCTCCGGCTGCAAGCCGGCTCCCGTTCCGCGCCGCTAGACGATCTTGCCAACCGCATGGCGGATGTAAGGCGCTACTATACCGATTCATACCGATTTCGTTAAGCTTCCATAAATTTCCGCAGGCCTGTTGCAGAACGGTTTCACAACATCGTGACGTCTGGAGCGGCGTTGCCGCTCCAGACCGGTCAAAGCGGCTGCTGCTTCAGGCGTTGGCGCCACCGTCGATGGTGAGCGCGGCGCCGGTGACGAAGCGCCCTTCCGGACCGGCGAGCCAGGCAACCATGCCGGCGATCTCGTCAGCCTTGCCGAAGCGGGGCGTCGCCATCTTCCGCCGCTGGTGTTCGGCATGCGGGCCTTCGGCCGGGTTCATGTCGGTGTCGGTCGAACCGGGATGAACGACGTTGGCGGTGATGCCGCGCGGACCGAGGTCTCGCGCCAGCGCCTTGGTCAGGCCGACCAGCGCAGCCTTGCTGGTCGAATAGGCGCTGAGGCTGGTGTCGGTGACGCGCTCGGCCAGATTGCTGCCGATCGAAATGATGCGGCCGCCCTCGCCCATGTGAGCCGCTGCCGCCTTCGAGGCCACGAACGGCGCTCTCAGATTGACCTCAATGGTCTCGTCAAAGTCGGCCAGCGACATCTGTTCGATGGGCGCCGCGCGCCAGATGCCGGCGCTGTTGACCAGGATGTCGAGCCGGCCGAAGGCATTCACCGCCTCGGTGACCGAGCCTTCGATGGCGGCGGCGTCGCGATTGTCGGCTTGGATGGCGATCGCGCGACCACCTGCCGCTATAATCTCGGCGACGACAGCTTGGGCCGGCGCCGAGCTGTTGACGTAGGTGATGGCAACGTCGGCGCCATCGGCCGCAAGCCGTTTTGCTATCGCAGCACCTATGCCGCGGCTGCCGCCGGTGACCAGTGCTGCCTTGCCGTTCAATCCGTTCGCTGACATGTCATTTCTCCGTTATGTAACGATCGATACATAAATATCTGGCAACCTTGCCTGGCGACGTCAAGTGAATTATGTATCGATCAACACAGAAAAGATCGTCATGCCGGAAAAAGGCCGTCCCCGCACCTTCGATCGAACCGCCGCCTTGCGGCAGGCGATGGAGCTGTTCTGGGCCAAAGGCTATGAGGGCACCTCGATCGCCGACCTGACCGCGGCGATGGGGATCAGCTCGCCCAGCCTCTATGCCGCCTTCGGCAGCAAGGAGGCGCTGTTTCTGGAAGCGACCGAGTATTACACCCGCAACGAAGGCACCGAGATCTGGAGCGCGCTGGACGAAGCGCCGACGGCATGCCAGGCGATCGAGAATTTCCTGCGCCAGACGGCAAAAGCGTACTCTCAGGACGACCGCCCGCAGGGCTGTCTCATCGCGCTGGGCGCACTGCACCAGGATTCAAGCAGCGGCGCGATCTGCGATGATTTGCGCCGCCGCCGCGCCGAAAACCACACCCTCTTGCTGAGACGGCTGGAACGCGGTGTGGCGGAAGGCGAATTGCCGGCGGGCTTCGACAGCAACGCGGCGGCGACCTTCTATGCGACGGTCCAGCACGGCATGTCGATCCAGGCCCGCGACGGCGCCTCGTGCGAAGCGCTGATGGCCACAGTGGCCGGAGCGATGGCGGCGTGGCAGGGGCTGGTCGGAACAGCGTGACAAAGCGCGGAGCTTGTGCTGGAAATCCAGTCGGCGGCGAAATGCGCCGGGAGGGATCATCCGTGAAAAAAGGGTATCGCGAGTTGCTCGACGAGGCCAATGCCGAGATCGAGGTGGTCTCGCCCGAGGAAGCGGCCGGGCTGCTCGACGACGAGGACACCATCTTCGTCGACCTGCGCGATCCACGCGAGATCGAGCGGGACGGCCAGATCCCCGGCGCCAAACATGTCACTCGCGGCATGCTGGAATTCTGGATCGATCCCGAAAGCCCTTACCACAAGCCGTTCTTTGCCTCGGGCAAAAGCTTCGTCTTCTTTTGCGCCGGCGGCTGGCGCTCGGCGCTGGCCACCAAGACGGCGCAGGATATGGGGCTGTCGCCGGTCAAGCACATCCTTGGCGGCTATACCGCCTGGAAGGCGGCCGGATTGCCCGTCGAGCCGGGCGGCAAGAAGAACGGTTAGCTCACCGCTCCGGCGTTGTCGGAGTCGACAATACACCCATTGGAATCAATGCAGTATCAGCTCGCGCTCGTTTTTGACAAAAGTCACAGCGCGTTCGACAACACCTTTGTCGGCGAGAATGCGACGGTGGCCGAGCCCATCGGCCCAGTGCAGCCGCACATGGCTGCCGGCGCCGGCGTAGCGCCTGGCATGGTCGGCGGGGACTTCGCGGTCGTCCGGCGCGTGGATGACCAGCGTCGGCACCGGCGCCTCAGCCAACTGGCGGTCGCCGGTGAATTCATGCAGCGGCCGGCCCGACAGCCTTTTCACCTGATCGGCCATGGAAACCTGCGAACGCGGACCGACATTGAGCATGCGGCTGAAGTCGGCGAAGATCGCCGGCAGGGAACTTGGCGCGGCGACCAGCACCAGCCGCTCGGCCGCGACGGGCTGGATACCCTTGATCGAACCGGCAATGGCATTGGCGGCGACGGCGCCACCGAAGGAATGGCCGACGATCGCCTTGAACGGACCGAACCATTCGCCGGCGACCCTGACCGCCTCGACCGCATTGACCATATTGAGATGACGGCCCAGCGACTGGCCATGGCCCGGCAGGTCGAGCGAGGCGACCCGGTAGCCCGCATCGCGAAAGCCTTCGATCAGCGCCCGCATATATTCCGTGCGCGAACGCCAGCCATGGACCACCAGCACCGTGCCGGCGGACGCCCTGCCCGGCTCGGGCCGGAATTCGTGCACCATGACGCAGCCGGCCTTGGTCGTCAGCCGATGATGGCGCGCCTCGGCCATGAAGCCGGCGGCGCGGTCGACCGCACGCCGCTCGCCGTCGCTGAGCGCCTTCACGCTCGGCGTGCGGCAGAACAGTTCGAAGGCCGCGCGCCCGCTCAGACGCGGCGCCACAAGCTCGGCCGCGCCGAACACGCCCCGGATGACCTTCAGTCCAAATGATGCCATAGTGGCGATCCATCCATTCCGTTCAAGCATGAACATAATAGTTCAAACATGAACATTAAACAAGAGCTGCCCTGGGACAACCCGCGCTTTCGCAACTGGGTCGCGGTGGCGCGCGCCTGCCATGTGCTGGAGCGTGCGCTGGCGGTAAAGCTGGCGCCGCTGGATCTCAAGCCGGCGCAGCTCGACGTGCTGATGAACCTCTATCGCCATCCCGGCATGTCGCAGCACGATCTCGCCCGCAAACTGCTGGTCGGCCGCTCCAACATCACCATGCTGTTGCCGCAGCTCGAGGCGCGCGGCCTGCTGCGCCGCGAAGGCGATGAGAAGGACAAGCGCGTGCTGCGGCTGACGCTTACCGAGGCCGGCACGGAGCTTTTGATGAAGGCGCTGAAGGTGCATATGGCGCTGATCGAAAAGGCGATGAGCCAGTCGACAGCGGAACAGTGCGATATGATCGGCGAACAGATGCGCAAGATCTATGACGTGCTGAAGGATACCTGAGCCGTTCGATCCACGCGCCTCCCACCTCACCACATCGTCTTCTTCGCCCGCTCCGGCCATTCCTTGTCGTAAGTACCGGCATCGATGTTCTTGCGGCTGGTGACTTCCAGGATTGTTCCGGGTGTCGGCAGCGATTTCGGGTCGACGTGCTTTGCCGGGTTCCACAGCTCCGAGCGAACGATGGCGCGGGCGCACTGGAAATAGACCGAATCGACATCGACCACGGTGACCGAGCGCGCCGGCTTGCCTTCGACGGCGAAGGAGGCGCAAAGCGCGGCGTCGGTGGCGATGCGGGCGCGGCCGTTGACGCGCAGCGTCGTGCCCGAACCCGGCACAAGAAACAGCAGCCCGACGCGAGGATCGCGGATGATGTTCTTAAGCGAATCGGCGCGGTTGTTGCCGCGTCGGTCCGGCATCATCAGCGTTCTCGGGTCATGCATGCGCACAAAGCCGGCGAGATCGCCGCGCGGCGAGCAGTCCAGCCCTTCCGGCCCGCTCGTCGCCAGAGCGACAAAAGGCGAGGCTTCGATGAAGGCGGCATATTCGGGAATGACGTGGTCGAGTTCCTTGACCGTCGACGCTTCGCCGGGCAAGCCGTAGAGCGCTTCAAGTTGTTCAACCGATGTGATCTCAGACATTTCCCGTCTCCGAACCGTTGCCAGCGTTACCCCCAGTCAATGACGTTTTGCCGACAGTGCCGAACTAGCGGTCGCGGCTCAGTCCCTTCTCCTGGAGCTCGGCGAGATAGGCATTCCAGCGCGCGTCCTTTTCGTGGCCAAGCGTGTGCAGGTAATTCCAGGTGAAGATGCCGGTGTCGTGAAAATCGTCGAAGGTGATGCGCACGGCGTAGTTGCCGACCGGCTCGATCTTGAGGATGGCCACGTTGCGCTTGCCGGGAACCGTCACGCGCTGGTCCGGCGAATGGCCCTGCACCTCGGCCGAGGGTGAAGCGACGCGCAGCAGTTCGGCCGGCAGTTCGAACGGCCGATGATCGGGAAAGGTGACGGACAGCAGTTTTCTGTCCTTCGAGACCCTGAGTTCCTTCGGCGCCGTCATTGTTCTGCATCCCGTCAATCCGCCCTTCCCTACGCTGCTTCGCGCGAGCGGAAAAGGCCATTTGGACCCGGCCGACACCGGATGTCGGCCAGGGAATGTCACCAAAGATCCAGAGCGGCTATCTTGAATGGCGGGTTGGATCGTATCACATAGCCGTATATAACGGCGCCACTCGCAGCCACGGGAATGCTTGAACGCATGGACATGATCGATCCCTTCGGTCGCACGATCAGCTACTTGCGCGTGTCGGTCACCGACCGCTGCGATTTCCGCTGCACCTATTGCATGGCCGAGGACATGGCGTTCCTGCCCAAGAAGGACCTGCTGTCGCTCGAGGAACTCGACCGGCTCTGCACCGTCTTCATCGAAAAGGGCGTGCGCAAACTGCGCCTCACCGGCGGCGAGCCGCTGGTGCGCAAGAACATCATGCATCTGGTGCGCCAGCTGTCGCGGCACCTGAAGAGCGGCGCGCTGGAAGAGTTGACGCTGACCACCAATGGCTCGCAGCTGTCGCGCTTTGCCGCCGAGCTTGCCGATTGCGGTGTCGAGCGCATCAATGTCTCGCTGGATACGCTCGATGCCGACAAGTTCCACGCCATCACCCGCTGGGGCCATCTCGGCAAGGTCATGCAAGGCATCGATGCCGCGCAGGCGGCGGGGCTGAAGGTGAAGCTCAACGCCGTTGCGCTGAAGGACTTCAACGACGTCGAGCTGCCGGAGATGATGCGCTGGGCGCATGGCCGCGGCATGGACTTGACCGTCATCGAAACCATGCCGATGGGCGAGATCGACGCCGACCGGACCGACCAGTATCTGCCGCTATCGCTGCTGCGCGCTTCGCTCGAGCGCCAGTTCACGCTGAGCGACATCCCCTACAAGACCGGCGGTCCGGCCCGCTACGTCCATGTCGCAGAGACCGGCGGCAGGCTGGGCTTCATCACGCCGATGACGCATAATTTCTGCGAAAGCTGCAACCGCGTGCGGCTGACCTGCACCGGCACGCTCTATATGTGCCTGGGCCAGGAGGATGCCGCCGACCTGCGCGCCCCGCTGCGTGCGTCCGAAGGCAACGAACTGGTCGCTGCTGCCATCGACGAAGCGATCGGCCGCAAGCCGAAAGGCCATGATTTCATCATCGACCGCCGCACCAGCCGCCCGTCGGTGTCGAGACATATGAGCGTCACCGGCGGCTGATTTTCTCCGCGATTGGTGCAGAATGCTTCCGTTGGAAGCGAGGGGGATTTCCATGCAGCGTGTTTGCCAAACCGGGCTGTCAGCGCTGGTCGTGGCCCTATCATTGGCGACCACAGTGGCGCTCGCAAAGCCGTTCACCTACATCAATGCGCGCTATGGCACGGTGTGCACGTTCCCGAGCCAAATTTTCAGCAAGCCGATGCCTGAGTCCCTCAATGGCGACGGTCGCAAATGGCTTAGCCCCGATGGTGCGAGCTTGTCCTGTTACGGCGGATACAAGCTGACGGAAGATACGCCCGACAGTCTGGTTGAAAAGGAAAAGGCCGACCCTGACTCTGGGGAAAAGGTCACTTACAGCAAAACCGGTAAGAACTGGGCAGTGGTCTCAAGCACCAAAGGCGACAAGATCTTCTATACCCGAATCGTCTTCGAAAAAGAGGATGCAATCCATACAGTCTGGATCGAATATCCCGCCTCGCTCAAGGCCAAGTACGACCCACTGGTCGGCGCTATCGGCGACAGCCTGCATGGGGCTGAGCAACACTGGGAATAAATCGCTCTCGACGCTGCAAACCCGATTTACCGCCATCGCGTTCCGCCCTAAATTTCGGCCTATAGCGGCTCGTCGCTGGGTTTGGGGGAATACGACATGCGCACATTCTTACTTTCTCTTGCACTGCTTGGGTTTGCCGCCGCGCCGGCAGCAGCACAGTCCATCGGTGGCAGCTACACCGTCGCGGGCACCAATTTCGACGGCTCGAAATATGGAGGCGAAGCCACCATCACACTGACCAGCGAGACCACCTGCACCATCCATTGGGAGACGGGCGGATCATCGTCGGACGGCATCTGCATGCGCAACGACGTTGCCTTTTCCGCCGGCTATGTCATGGGCAAGGAAATCGGTCTCGTCGTCTACAAGGTAGAAGATGACGGCTCGCTGCACGGCCTGTGGACCATCGCCGGCAAGAACGGCAGCGGCACCGAGGTGCTGACGCCGAAATAAGGCTGCCGGTCATCCGGCCAGCCCTCTCAGGGATTTCTAGGGGCCACGGGTGAACATCCGTGGCCTATTTCTTTGACGTTGCTGTCTTGCCGCCGGCTGCTACAGGCTTGAGCGGTTCACCGTTTCGCCGAAACGTCGAACCGCTTTATTCTTTGTTTTCACGCAATTCCGGACGGAAAACCGTTTCACACTTTTCCTGGAATTGCTCTTGCAAACCGGTAACGCCCTTGCCTCTTTCCCCAAACATTCGCGGCGCGCTGTGCATGATGGTGGCCATGATCGGCTTCACCCTCAACGACGCCATTACCAAGTTCTCGTCGGAATCGATGAACATGGCGCAAGTCATGCTGGTGCGCGGCGCCTTTGCGTCGCTGCTCGTCGGCCTGCTCGCCTGGCAGCAAGGCGCGCTCGCACGGCCGGGCTCGATGCTGCAGCCGCTGGTGGCATTGCGCGTGATCGCCGAGGCCGGCGCCACCGTCGCCTTCCTTGTCGCATTGGCGCATCTGCCGATCGCCAATGTCTCCGCGGTGCTGCAGGCGCTGCCGCTGGCGGTGACGATGGGGGCGGCACTCGTATTCAGCGAAGCGGTCGGCTGGCGGCGCTGGCTGGCGATCGCCGTCGGCTTCGGCGGCGTGCTGATCATCGTGCGACCAGGCTTCGAAGGCTTCAGCGTCTATTCGCTGTACGCACTCGTCAGCGTCGCCTGTTGCGCAGTACGTGACCTCGCCACCAAGCGCATCCCGAGGGCTATCCCGACCTTGCTGGTGTCGACGGCAACGGCAATCGCCATGACCATCGTTGGCGCCGTGCTGCTGTCGCCGATGGGTGGCTGGACGCCGATGTCCGGCAAAGGCACGGCACTGTTGGCATTGGCGGCGGTGCTGGTGCTGATCGGCTACCAGTTCATCATCATGGCAATGCGGGCCGGCGACATCTCCTTCATTGCGCCATTCCGCTACACCGCCCTCTTTTGGTCGATGCTGCTTGGCCTCATCATCTTCGGCGATGTTCCCGACCTGCCGATGATCTTCGGCTCCGCCATCATCATCGGCTCCGGCCTCTACGCGCTCTATCGCGAGCGGGTCGCCGGCCGGCAAAAACCCGCAGCCGAAAGCGCTGGACCCGACATGGCGCCGGACGGCATATAGTTTGGCCATGAGCCAAGACATTGCAGGAATTATCCTCGCCGGAGGCCTATCACGGCGCATGGGCGGCGGCGACAAGACTTTGCTGGGGCTTGGCGGGCGTCCGCTTCTCGACCATGTGGTTGCCCGCCTGGCGCCGCAGGTCGGATCGCTGGCGGTCAGCGCCAATGGTGACCCGGCGCGCTTCGCCGCGGCCGGTCTTCCGGTTCTCGCCGATACGGTCGAAGGCTATGCCGGACCGCTTGCCGGAATCCTCACCGGCCTCGAATGGGCGGCAGCGAATACCGCTTTCAAGGCATTGGCGACGGCCGCCGGCGACACGCCGTTCCTGCCGGTGGATCTGGTGGCAAAGCTGGCCGCTGCCGCGACCAGTCGGCCGGGCTCGATGGCGGTTGCCAGTTCCGGCGGCCGGCAGCATCCGACCTTCGCGCTGTGGCCGCTCGGGCTGCGTCAGGCCTTGCGTCATTTCCTGATCGACGAGGACAACAGGCGCGTCTCCGCCTTCATCGAGCGGCACGACTGTGTCGAAGTGGAATTTCCGTTGCTGACCCACGGCAGTGACGAGATCGACCCGTTCTTCAACATCAACACACCGCACGACCTTGCGGTGGCCGAGCGTCTGTCGCAGAGCATCGGCCCATGAACATCTTCGGCATCACCGGCTGGAAGAATTCCGGCAAGACCACACTGACCGAGAAGCTGGTCACAGAACTCGTCCGGCGCGGCTGGACAGTGTCGACGGTCAAACACGCCCATCATGAGTTCGACATCGACAAGCCTGGCGCCGACAGCTTTCGTCACCGCCAGGCGGGCGCCACCGAAGTCGCGGTGGTGTCGGGCAAACGCTGGGCGCTGATGCATGAATTGCGCGGTGAGGACGAGCCGACGCTGGAGACGGTCCTGTCGCGGTTGGCCCCGTGCGACATCGTGCTGGTCGAAGGCTACAAACGCGAGGTGCATAAAAAGATCGAGACCCGGCGGCAGGAGGCCAAGGACCGCTCGCCGCTGTCGGCGAACGACGGACATATCGTGGCGATTGCCGCCGACTTCGCGGTTACCGGCGAAAGCCTGCCTGTGTTCGATCTCGACGACACGGGAGGGATAGCCGACTTCATCGAGCGCATGACCGGCCTCAAACCTTGAGGCGCCTGCCCTCGCCCGGGTCAGCCGCCCTCTTCAGCCGTTGCATTGTCTAAGCGCGTCGCGCCTGAACGGCCTCATGCGACGCGCTTCAGGTTGTTTTATTTATGCATGTCGTCGTCCCAAAACCGCTGCGCACTTTTGGGCGACATGCATTAACCCGGCGTCGGCATTGGCTGGACCCGCAAATCCCGCAAGCAACGGTTTTACAGTTGCTTTTCTCCCGAAAACAGTGGGAGTATCGCGCCAGCGGGCGGTCAAAAGCACCGCCCCACAGAGCCGTTCCGGAACGACGGCCGGGAGCCATAAAGAGAGGACTATCATGCGTATTGCACTGCGTATCGCGCTCGCCGCATCGGCTGCGCTGCTGACGCTCGGCGTCGCCCAGGCTCAGGAAACGACCCTGAGAATCGGCACCGAAGGCGCCTACCCCCCATTCAACAACCTGACCTCCGACGGCCAGCTCGTGGGCTTCGACATCGACATCGCCAAGGCGCTCTGCGACGAGATGAAGGTCAAGTGCACCTTCGTCGCCCAGGATTGGGACGGCATCATTCCGGCCCTGCAGGCCGGCAAGTTCGACGCCATCGTCGCCTCGATGTCGATCACGCCGGAGCGCGCCGAGAAGGTCGACTTCACCCACAAATACTACAACACGCCGTCGGCGATCGCGGTACCCAAGGATTCGACCCTCAAGGGCGTGACCAAGGAAGACCTGGCCGGCAAGACCATCGGCGTCGCAACCACCACGACGCATTTCAATTATGCCTCGAAAACCTATACGGACAGCACGGTCAAGGGCTATCCGAGCAGCCCCGAAGAGCAGGCTGATCTCGCCAATGGCCGTCTCGACGCGATCGAGGACGATATCGTCGTGTTGCAACAGTTCCTGGATTCGCCTGATGGCGCCTGCTGCAAGATTCTCGGCCAGCCTTCGCCGCAGCCGGTCGATATCTTTGGACCGGGCGCCGGCATCGCCGTGCGCAAGGGCGAGACGGATCTGGTCAACAAGTTGAACAGCGCCATCGACGCAATCCGCGCCAACGGAAAGTACAAGGAAATCAACGACAAGTACTTCAAGTTCGACGTCTTCGGCGCCGAGTCCTGATCGTCTGAAACAAGGCGGCAGGGGAAATTTCCTGCTGCCGCCTTGGCCTGACAGAAGTGGAGACAAGACCCGTCAATGCCAAGCCAGAACATATGGATACTTCTCACTTGGGGACCCGATGGCTGGATTGACGATATTGCCTATGGCGCACTGGTCACCATTGCGCTCGCGCTGGCGACACTGCCGATCGGCCTGACGATCGGCTTTTTCGTCGCCTGGGCAAAACAATCCGAAGAGCCGTCGCTTCGCGTGGCTGCCAACATCTACACCACGGTGTTTCGCGGACTGCCGGAACTGGTGACGCTTTTCCTGTTCTTCTTCGGCATGCCGATCCTCTTGCAGTATGTCATCCGTCTGTTCAGGCCGGAAGCGACGGTCGATGTCGACAGCTTCCTCGCCGGCATGATCGTGCTGTCGCTGATCTTTTCGTCGTATTCCAGCGAAGTCTTCCTGTCGGCCTTTCGCGCCATTCCGAAGGGCCAGTATGAGGGCGGCTATGCGATCGGGCTGTCGAAATGGCAGACGATGCGCAAGGTGATCCTGCCGCAGCTGCTGCGCATCGCCTTCCCCGGCCTTGAGAATTGCTGGCTGAGCCTGCTCAAGGACACGGCCCTGGTGTCGGTCGTCAATCTGGCTGAAACCTTGCGCAACGCCGGCGTGGCGGCCCGTGTCACCAAACATTCCTTCCTGTTCTACAGCGTCGCGGCGATGGTGTTCCTTATCCTTGCCATCCTGTCGTCGATCGCCACCGGCTTCATCCTGCGTTCGCTCGGGCGGAGGGAGGCACGATGAGCGTCGTGACGCGCGCCGCCGTCGACATAGAGAAGCCACCACCACGGGCGCGGGGCTGGCCGCGGGCCCGTATCGTCGGCTACGCGCTGGTGGGCTTCTGGATCCTGTTCGGCATCGGCATCGCCGTCTATCTGGTTTACGCTTGGAATGGCGAGTTCTTCGCCAGATACGCGCCTGCCTATCTGCAGGGCTTGGGAACCACGCTTGCGCTGGTGGCCATCTCGATGGTGCTCGGCGCGCTCTTTTCGCTGCCCGTCACCTATGCCCGCATGTCAACGAACCGCTATTTGTCCGTCCTGGCCTATTGCTACGTCTATTTCTTCCGCGGCACGCCACTGCTCGTCCAGGTCTATCTCGTCTATTACGGCCTGGGCTCATTCCGGGTGCAGCTCGAATCCGTCGGACTGTGGTGGTTCTTCCGCGACGCCTTCAATTGCGGTGTGTTCGCCTTCGCGCTCAACACCGCCGCCTACCAGGCCGAAATCCTGCGCGGCGCCATAGAAAGTGTTCCGAGAGGCCAATGGGAGGGCGCTGCTTCGCTCGGCCTGCACAAATTGCAGACGCTGCGCAAGGTCATCCTGCCGCAGGCGTTTATCGTGGCGCTCCGGCCCTACGGCAATGAACTCGTCTTGATGATCAAGGCCTCCGCCATCGTTGCCATCATCACCGTCTATGATTTGATGGGCAACGCCAAGCTGGCCTACGCCAAGTCCTTCGACTTCCAGGCCTATGTCTGGGTCGCCATCGTCTATCTGGTGATGGTCGAGATCCTGCGACATGGCGTCGAATGGATCGAGCGGCGGATCACCATTCATCTGATCCGCTGAGCGGTCGGCTGTATCAGTCGATCGGCTCATGCGCGTCTTGACGAATTGTGTGCAGTGCCTAGAGCTTGCGCTGACAATTTCGCTTTCATCTGAAGGGCAAACCCATGGCATCTGTGGCATTTCTCGGTCTTGGCGTGATGGGCTATCCCATGGCCGGGCACCTTAGGAACAAAGGTGGCCATGAGGTCACCGTCTACAACCGCACCGCAGCGAAAGCCGAGCAATGGGTTGCCCAGCATGGCGGCAAGCTTGCTTTGACGCCGGCAGAGGCCGCAGAGGGCCAGGATTTCGTCTTCTCCTGCGTCGGCAATGACGACGATCTGCGCTCGGTGACGACCGGGGCCGATGGCGCCTTCGCCGCGATAAAAAAAGGCTCCGTTTTCATCGACAACACCACCGCCTCGGCCGAAGTCGCGCGCGAACTGGCCGACGCCGCTGAAAAGGCCGGCTTTTCCTTCCTCGACGCGCCGGTTTCCGGCGGGCAGGCGGGCGCCGAGAACGGCGTGCTGACGGTGATGGTCGGCGGCGAGCAGGCTGCCTTCGACAAGGCCAGGCCGGTCATCGACGCCTTTGCCCGGATGGTCGGGCTGATGGGTCCGTCGGGCGCCGGCCAGCTCACGAAAATGATCAATCAGATCACCATTGCCGGGCTGGTTCAGGGACTTGCCGAAGGCATCCATTTCGGCAAGAAGGCCGGGCTCGACATCGAGAAGGTCATCGAGGTGATTTCCAAGGGCGCTGCCGGGTCCTGGCAGATGGAAAACCGCCACAAGACGATGAATGCCGGTAAATATGATTTCGGCTTTGCCGTCGACTGGATGCGCAAGGATCTCGGCATCTGCCTCGATGAAGCCGACCGCAATGGCGCGAGACTGCCGGTGACCGCCCTTGTCGACCAGTTCTACAAGGATGTGCAGGCGATGGGCGGCAAGCGCTGGGACACCTCGTCCTTGCTGGCGCGCCTGGAAAAATAGGCGTTCGCAATGGCCGAGCTTTCGCCCCAATCGAGCGCCGATGAGATCGTCGCCCATTTGCGCTCGATCGGCTCGGAGGACAATCGCCGCGGTATGCTGCGCTACGGCATCAAGATCGAGCGCGCGCTCGGCATCTCGCATGGCATGCAGCGGCAGATCGCCAAAAAGATCAAGCGCAACCACGAGCGTGCTTTCGAGCTTTGGCAGACCGGCATCATGGAGGCGCAGTTCATCGCTTCCGTCACGGCCGACCCGAAGCGCTTCTCAGCCGCGGATGCACGACAATGGGCCGCGTCCTTCGATTCCTGGGATATCGTCGACGGCGTCTCCGATCTCTTCGTCGACACGGACGCCTGGAAGGAGCTGATTGAAGAGTTCGCGGCGGACGAGCGCGAGTTCGTTCGACGCACGGCCTTTGCCATGATGGCGTGGTCCGTCGTGCACCGGAAGCAGGAGCCGGAGGCGACTTTCCTCGGCTTCCTGCCGATCATCGAAGCGCATGCCGCCGACAGCCGCAATTTCGTGAAGAAGGCGGCAAACTGGGCGCTTCGTTCGATCGGCAAGCGATCGTTGGAGATGCACGGTGCTGCCCTTGCCGTGGCCGAACGGCTGGCCCAGTCGACCGACAAGACGGCTCGCTGGATTGGCAAGGACACTGTCAGGGAACTCACCAATGCCAAGATCATCGAGCGGATCGCCGCCAGAAAAGGCTGACCTGGCAACCCGTTTGCCGACGCAACCTGGCCGCCGGCTCTCCCAGACATATGATGCGGCTCAAGCGTTGACGCAATTGGCCAGGACGTCTTTACTTGGCCTATGACCAAACATCTCCAATCGACCCTCGCGCTTGCAGCCGCGTTGTTGACAGCCGGTACCTTCGACGCCTCAGCGCAAACCGCGCATATCTTTTGGAAGGATCTCCGCCCTGCGACGCAGGCGGTGGCCGAAGATGCCGGCCTGCCGATGATTGCGGCAAAACTGCCCGATCGTGGCGAGACATTGTCGCTCAACCTGCAGGACAAGACCGTACAATTAGCCGGCTATGCATTGCCGGTCGACCGTGATGGCGATCTCGTCTACCAGTTCCTGCTGGTGCCGTGGACAGGCGCTTGCAGCCACATGCCGACGCCGCCGCCCAACCAGATCGTGCTGGTGACGCCGGCCCGTCCCTACAAGATGTCGCAGGCCTATGAGTCGGTTGCCGTGACCGGCGCCTTGCGGCCCGGCTTGGAGAAGAGCCAGTTGTTCATTCTCGACGGCGTCAGCATCATCCAGTCCGGCTACACCGTACGCAAAGCCGATGTGGTGGCAGTCGACACGGTGCCGGACACGATCACGCTGCCGGTCAACTCGCCCTGGAGTTTCCTCAACAAAAAGAAAAACTAAGCGCCGCCGGCTTGTGCAGCGTCACCGCCCAGTCACGGACAACCGCGCTCAGGCCGCGTTGGCGCCGGATTCCTTGTCCAGCAGCATGTAGTCGAGCGGCATTTCGGTCGTGTACTTGATCTGCTCCATGGCGAAGGACGACGACACGTCGCGGATCTCGATCTTGGCGATCAGCCGCTTGTAGAAGGCGTCATAGGCGGCGATATCGGGCACCACGACGCGCAAGAGATAATCGACGTCGCCGCTCATGCGGTAGAATTCGACCACCTCGGGAAATTCCTGGATGACTTCCGAGAAACGCCGCAGCCATTCATGGCTGTGCGAATTGGTGCGGATCGACACGAAGACGGTGACGCGCACATTGACCTTTTCGTGGTCGAGAATGGCGACGCGCCGCTTGATGACTCCCTCTTCCTCCAGCTTCTGGATGCGGCGCCAGCACGGCGTCGTCGACAGGCCGACTTTCTTGGCGACATCGGCAACCGCGAGCGTCGCGTCCTCCTGCAGGAGGCGGAGAATTTTTCTGTCGAGGCGATCCATTGAGGTGCTCCTTGTGCAGGCCGCGTTCCCTCGGGCGCGACGCGCTTTGGGAATAGATTGGCTATACTCCCTCTTATTTCGACCTTTCACAAGAAAGAAATTCTGCCGGATGGCACAAAAGCGAGTGATATCTTGCTTAAAGTCTAATCTATGCGATAGCGGATTTCCGATCTCAGAAACGGCAGCAAATCCATTTCAAACCATGGATTCTGCTTCAGCCATCCTGAGTTGCGCCATGACGGGTGTGGCAGCGGCAGCACTTTCAGGCTGGCCGGCGCATCCCAGATGGTGCGCCAGTCCTTCACGGTTTCGGTCAGCGACGGCCGGCGCGTGGCGCCCATATGCCAGGATTGCGCGTAGGAGCCGATTGTCAGAACGAGGTCGATCTGCGGCATCAGCGCCATCAGCGGCGCGCGCCAGGCCAGCGCGCATTCTCGGCGCGGCGGCAGGTCGCCGCCCTTGGCGTCCTGGCCGGGGAAGCAGAACCCCATTGGCACGATGGCGAATTTATCCGTGTCGTAGAATTCCTCGCTTGTCACGCCCAGCCAGCTTCGCAAGCGGTGGCCGGACGCGTCGGTGAACGGCATGCCCGACAAATGCACCTTTGTGCCTGGCGCCTGGCCGGCGAGCAGGATGCGGGCGCTGGATGATGGCAGCAGCACCGGGCGCGGCTCGTGCGGCAGTGGCCTGCCGACTGGAGTGTCGACGCAGATGCGGCAGGCGCGGACCTTTGCCGTCAGGCGTTCGAGTTCCGCCTCCATCAGGCGGAAGCGCTCGGGCGACTGGAGACGGCACTGTACCAGCGCAGCACGTTTGTGCACTCGTCCGGCACTTTGATGCGCGCCGGTTTCATGAAATCCATGGCGATCATGCCGGTGATATCGGCGATCGAATAGGCGTCGCCGGCGGCGAATTCGCGGTTTGCCAGTTCGGGGTCGAGCAGTTTCAGGAATTCAACCGCTTTCGCCTTGTTGGCCTCGCCCCATTCGGGGATCTGCGGAATTTCCCATTCCTTCATCGCCGGATGGATGTGGCGAAAAGCCTGGGCGACGCAGCTGAGCAGATTGAACTCCATGCGCCTTTGCCACATCTCGACCTTGGCCTTGCCGAGCGCGCCTTGCCCGAACAGCGCCGGTTCGGGATGCAGTTCCTCGAAATAGCGGCAGATGGCGACGGATTCGGTGAGGATGGTGCCGTCGTCGAGCTCGAGCACCGGCAGCCGCTGCAGCGGGTTGCGCGACCTGACCGGCTCCTGCTTGTGCCCCATCGCACCCATGTCGACCGGCACCAGCGGCACTGCGATGCCCTTTTCGGCGAGGAAAACCCGCACGCGCCGCGGATTGGGGGCGCGGCCGCCGTCGAACAGTTTCATGCTTATCCTCCCGATCTGGTCCTTCAACTATAGTGCTCGTCACCAGAAGCGAAACATCTCTCGCAAGGCGTCACCGACCGAAGCCAGGGTGCCGTGCTTTCTTTCGAGCGGGCCGCCGTGGTGGCTTTCGCGCCAGTCTTGCGGCTCATCGAACGTGCCGGCCCAGATGCCAACCTTGCCGGCGCGGGCAATGGCCTGCTCGGTGTCGAAATCGCCATAGGCAATGGCCCAGCCGGCCTCAACCTGGGCCCGGTTGAGATCCTTGCCGCCGGCCTTGCAATCGCCGAGCAGGCGGCCGTAGCGGTCGCGCTGCCAGCCGCTGCAGGTCACCGGATTTCCTGATATCAGCCGCACCAGCGCCTGGCGCGCCAGCCTGCCGCAGGCGTAGTCTGCGCCATCCCTACGGCAGATCTGCTGGTATTCCGGAGCGTCGATGCCGCGCATGCGGATACGTTCGGTGCCAAGAGTGAGTGAATCGCCATCGTTGACGATCGCCACCCCTTCCGCCTTGCGCGTCTCGAAACGGTCGAGGCGTGCGGCGAGCAGGATCAGCAGGCCGAGCAGAATGACCGTCAGCGCGTAATCCAGCAGCTTGCGCCACAGGCTTCGCGGCGGCGGCGGATAGTATCGCCGGCGCGGCCTTGGCGACCACGAACGGCTCATATGGCAAACAGTCTCTTAATCATTCGAACGTAGCTTAACGAATTGAGATCGCTGCGCGCATAAATCGAAGTTTCCATGCCTCTGCTACGCTCGAACACAGCGGATAAATTCATTGTGGACCGCCGGAAACCGCACCGCAACAGCGATGTGGCGCGCGCGGTGCGCAAGACGCGCGACCGTCTTTCGCAGCAGGTTGGCAATCTCGACTTCGACCGTGAACTGCTGAAGCTGCATGCCGGGACCATGGTGCGCGGCGCAGCCGTCATCCCACTGCTGGTGTTGGCGGTCGCGGCGGCCGGGCTGCTGGCCGGTGTGGACAAACAGATCAGCGTCTGGGCGCTGTTCACCCTGATCTGCTATTCGATCGTCGCCTTCATGGCGCACCGCGTCGAACGCACCGAAGCCGCCGAACTCAACCCTGTTCGCACCCGCAGGGAATTCCTGATCGGCCATTCGCTGTGCGGCCTCGGCTGGGCGTGGTTCGCCTGGCTCGGCTGCGCCACCTGCCAGATCGACCAGTTCCAGGTGGCCAAGGCGGTGGTGCTGCTGCTGGTCATGGCGGCGACCGCTATCATGGCGTCGTCCTTGCGCGGCTCGCTGCTTGCCACCTTCGTCGTTCCGGTGGCGGTCTATGCCTATGCCGAAACGAAATTTTGGGTGCCGGTCGGGACGATCATGGTCGCCCTGCTGGTCGCGGCATTGCCGTTCTTTGCCTATATCGCGCGCCATCTCAACCGCTCGTCGCTGATACTTCTGTCCTTCCGCTCCGAAAAGGATGCGCTGCTCGCCGAGGTGGAGACCGCGAAATCGATGTCGGACGAAGCTCGTCGGCGGGCCGAAGACGCCAATCTGGCGAAGTCGCGCTTCCTTGCTTCTATGAGCCATGAGCTCAGGACGCCCCTCAACGCCATTCTCGGTTTTTCCGAGGTGATGGCCAATGAGGTGCTCGGGCCGATGAGCAACCCGACCTATCGCGACTACGCCCGCGACGTGCACGATTCCGGCCAGCATCTGCTCGACCTGATCAACGAAATCCTCGATCTGTCGCGCATCGAGGCCGGCCGCTATCAGCTCAACGAAGAGCCGGTGATGCTGCTCAACATCGCCGAAGATTGCTGCCACATGATGGAATTGAAGGCGCGCAACAAGGACATCCGCATCGTCCAGGATTTCGAAAGTGCCCTGCCGCGGCTGTTCGCCGACGAGCGCGCGGTGCGGCAGATAACGCTCAACCTCCTGTCCAACGCCATCAAATTCACCGCCACCGGCGGCGAAGTTCGCGTGCGCGTCGGCTGGACGGCGGGCGGCGGCCAGTACATTTCGGTCAAGGATAACGGGCCGGGCATACCGGAAGACGAAATCCCGATCGTGCTGTCCGCCTTCGGCCAGGGCTCGATCGCCATCAAGAGCGCCGAACAGGGCACCGGGCTCGGACTGCCGATCGTGCAGGGCCTGCTCGCCATGCATGGCGGCGAATTCGAACTTCAGTCGAAATTGCGCGAAGGCACCGAGGCAATCGCCATTTTCCCGCTCGCCCGAGTGATGGAGGAACTGCCGGCGCTGCCAACCAAGACCGTGGCGGCGGCCCGCCGACGTTGACAGCTTGTTCTAGGCTTTGACCGCCGCCGCCATGCCCGAACTGGTAAGCGCCGCCGCCTTGACCAGACCGGCGGCAAGGGCGGCCCCTACCCCTTCGCCGTGGCTGATGCCGAGATCGAACAGCGGCCTGAGGCCGAGCCGCTCGGCGGCAAGCCTTTGGCCGGGTTCGGGCGACTGGCTGGCCAGCAGGCAATGGTCGAGCGCACCCGGGTTGGCGGCATGCAGCACGGCAGCGGCAGCGGTCGCGGCGAAGCCGTCGAGCAGCACCGGGATTTTTTGCATCCGGGCGGCGAGGATGGCGCCGGCAATGGCCGCAAATTCGCGGCCACCGACCCGGCGCAGTGCTTCCAACGGGTCCTTCAGAGCCGCACCATGGAAGGCGACGGCTTTATCGACTACATCAGCCTTGCGCGCCTGCATGGCCGCGTCCGCGCCCGAGGCGGGGCCGACCCAGTCGGCGCCGCTGCCACCGAACAGGACGGCGCACAAGGCCGCCGCAACGGTGGAGTTGCCGACGCCGAGATCGCCGAGGCAAATCAGATCGGAGCCACCGGCAATGGCTTCCATGCCGAAGGCCATGGTGGCGGCGCAGCCGCGTTCGTCGAGGGCGGCGTCCTCGGTGATGTCGGCGGTCGCAATGTGCAGCGCCAGATCGAACACCTTGAGGCCAAGATTGTTGGCGACGCAAATCTGGTTGATTGCCGCACCGCCGGCGGCGCACAGCTCAACGGCGTTTGCGGTCGCAGCGACAGGGCGCGGCGAGATGCCGTGGCGGGTCACGCCATGGTTACCGGCGAAGATCGCCACCAGGGGCCGGTTCACCGCCGGCGGGGCGCGCCCGCTCCAGACAGCAAGCCAGGCGGCGATGTCCTCGATACGTCCAAGCGAGGCTTTCGGCTTGTCGGCCTTGGAAAACAGGGTGCGCACCCTGTTTTCCGCGACTGTATCGGCAGGCGGCAGGCTCGCCAGCAGATTGCGAAAGTCGTCGAAGGGCAGCGCGCTGGTCATGTCGGTCCTGATCATCCCCTGTGGTTGATCAGCGGCATAACCGCCTTGCCCGGCCGGCACAACTCCCCTCGACATTGGCGCGAAAGCGGTTGCCCGCGCCGCATTCCGAAGGGCTTGCATTGGCTTTGCCGTTGCACCATGTGGAGATGGAACGAGGGATTCCGGACGGAACCTTCAAGAGAAAGTCATGACGGCCATCGAATCCCCGTGCATCCTGGTCTGTTCGATCGACATGAAAACCGGCTTCTGCTTCGGCTGTGGCCGCACGCGCGATGAAATCGGCGCCTGGATGGGGATGACGCCGGAGGTACGCCGCAGCGTCATGGCCGAGTTGCCGGCCCGATTGGAAACGGTCGAGCGCCGGCCGCGCCGGGAAACACGCCGCAGCCGCATGGCGCGCGAGCGCGACGTCCTCTCTTGAAACGGCAGGTCCAATGAACCGACTGTTCTGGATCGTGATGGCGGCAATCGGCCTCGGGCTGGTGCTGCTGATGATCAACAACGACGCCGGCAGCACGTTCGGCATCGAGAATTACGATTTCAGCCGTCTGGTCTGGCTGGGGGCGATTGGCTTGCTGGTCAGCGCCGGCCTTGTCCGGTCCGGCAGGCCGCTCGGCGTCATGGCCCGCAATCTCGGCACGTGGGCCCTGATCGTGCTGGCGCTCGTCGCCGGCTACCAGTACCGCTACGAGTTGCAGGATTTCGCCAGCCGGGTGACGGCGGGCCTCGTTCCCGGCAGCCCGCTGGCGCTCGGCGTCGAGGACGGCCATGCCACCGTGACCCTGGACAAGGCCGACAGCGGCCATTTCGAGGCCCGCATCACGATCAACGGCGCGCCGATCCGCACCGTCGTCGATACCGGCGCGACCAGTACAGTGCTCACCGCCGAAGACGCGCAGGCGGCCGGCTTCAATCCGGCAGCGCTGAGCTTCACCGTCCCGGTCTCGACCGCCAATGGCATGGCACGCGCCGCTTCGGTGCGCACCGACGAACTGGCGATCGGCGGCATCGTGCGCAAGAACATGCAGGTGATGGTCGCCGCGCCCGGCGCGCTCAGCCAGAGCCTGCTCGGCATGAACTTCATCGGTTCCCTGTCGGGTTTCGACGTGCGCGGCGACCGGATGATTCTGCGCGACTGAACTGCTTAAGCGGCCTTTTCAACACGGTCGAAATCGACGGCAGCGAACGCTGCCTTCAGCACATCCGGTCCGGCGCCGGGTTTCGTCGCGTCGGTGGACAGTATCTGCCGGAAGCGGCGCGCGCCCGGCAGGCCGTGGAACAGCCCGACCATGTGGCGGGTGACGTGGCCGAGCCGCCCGCCCTGCTCGATATGCCGCGCGGCGTAGTCGGCTATCGTGTCGATCAGCGCGGCAAAATCGTAGGCGCCGGCCTTGTCGCCGTAGAATGCCGCGTCGACGCCGGCCAGGATGCCTGGCGTGTGGTAGGCGGCGCGGCCAAGCATGGCGCCATCGACATGATCGAGGTGGCGAGCCGCCTCTTCGAGCGATTGAACGCCTCCATTGATGCCAATGAATTTGTTCGATTTTCTAGCCTTGAGGCGATAGACCCTGTCATAGTCGAGCGGCGGGATGTCGCGATTTTCCTTCGGGCTCAGACCCTCCAGCCAAGCCTTGCGCGCATGCACCCACAGCGCGTCGGCGCCGGCCGCGAAAACGCCGTCGGCCAGCGCGTCGAGCGCGGGCTCCGGATCCTGCTCGTCGACGCCGATGCGGCATTTGACCGTCACCGGGATTGTCACCGCCGCCTTCATCGCCTCCACACAATCGGCGACGAGGTCAGGCACTTTCATCAGGCAGGCGCCGAACGTGCCGGATTGGACCCGGTCGGACGGACAGCCGACATTGAGATTGATTTCGTCGTAACCGAAGCCCTCGCCGATGCGCGCCGCCTCGGCCAGCTTTTGCGCATCGGAGCCGCCGAGTTGCAGTGCCACCGGATGTTCGGCCTCGTCAAAACCAAGCAGCCGCTCGCGCGCACCATGGATGACAGCGTCCGCCACCACCATTTCGGTGTAGAGCAGCGCACGCTGCGTCAACTGGCGGTGGAAGAACCGGCAATGCCGGTCGGTCCAGTCCATCATGGGTGCAATAGCCAGTCTATGATCTTGATTTTTCAGCATTTTCTTTAACATCAAATCGTTAGAGCAGCCCGAGTGCACGCGAATTTACGCCAGAATACGACCCTTTTCGCCACGTTTCGATCTCTCAGTGCACACGGAGCGCACACGAGAAAATGGACTAAACTCTCGTCCGGTTCATGGCGTGTCCGAGTCCGTCGCAAGGGTCGCTACGTTAGCGAGACCTTTCTGCGCCGAGACGACGCCAGGCGCTGGGCAACCTAAACCGAGCGCCAAGTCGATCGCGGTGAGACGCCGACCAAGTCCGTATAGCGCGCCTGAAAACTTTCGGCGAACCCATCGACCTTCATATCGACGACATGTGCGATGTAGGCAAGTCCCCTCGCCGCTCCAAGGCCGCAGCCCTCGATATGCTCCAAAGACATCTGGGGAAGTGCAACATAGCTGCCCTTGATCGCGAACGGCTCATTCGTTTTGGTCGCGACCGGGCCGCCCAAGGTGCCGGACCGATGACGCTCGGCATCGACATTGGCTTTGTAAAACTCATTCTGGCTCATGCCGCTGCGGTGCACGGTCTGCCCGTCAAGGTCGAACCGGTTGATCTCGCGCGTATTGCCCTGAAGAGGCTTCGCGTGGTTGGAAAGGCCATCAGCGCGACAGGCGCCGGACGCAGGATGAACTCGACAGGCTCATCGGTCACTTCGTGTCACCATGACGACGTTTCAGATAGCCCATTTAGATGGACCCGTTGCCATCCGATGATTTAGCGGGCTTAGGTTATACTGGCCCGAAGGTGGAGGAGCGCATGCCGGGGCAGTTTGCAATCGGGGTCATCGGCTACGCTGTCGCGGTAAACTTGCTGGCTTACGCCACCATGTCGTTCGACAAGGCTATGGCCAAAAACGGTGCCCAACGCATTCCAGAGTCGACGCTTCTTACACTCGCCATCATTGGCGGTAGCATCGGGACTGTGATCGCGCAAAAGACGATCCGGCACAAGACGCGCAAGGAGCCGTTCCGCTCCAGCCTCGCTCGCATCGTCCTGCTCCAAGTCCTCGCGGTAATCGCGATTGAAGTGGGATTGCTCTTTCCGGGATTGCCCGAAGCGCTCTCGCAATTACTGACATTCGGAGGCGAATTCGGGGGCCTCTAGTTTCAAGGGTGTCAAGAGCGGACGTTCAGGTCATACAATTCGCGACATGGCCGAAACGGATGAGGGCGCGCATTGCCTGCTGGCAGATTTGGCGGCAAGCGGCGCGTCCATCCGGCCGGCACCTAATAATTGTTACCCAGTCACGTGGTGCTGTCCCTGGTAGCCGTTCTGAGTGGCCCGGCACCTTGGCGGGGCTCCACCAAGTACGCGCCGGGCCTAGCCGGAAGTGGACTATCGGGAAACCGGCTGGGGCCACATGCGCACCATCTGGACATCGGCGAAACATGCAGACGAATGACGCCCTGCCACGCGCTGAGAGCTTCCCTGCGTCGGCCTCTATTTGCTAGCAGGGACGGCGATTTCGAGAAACACGCAAAGCTTGGTCTCGTCTTGCAATCCCGCAAACCAGCGCCACGCCGTAAAGCTGGATCCAGGTCCCGTGAGCGGATCATCCCAACCCATTCGGATGACGGCAGCGCACGCTCTAATCTTAACTTGCTCCCAATGAAAGGCTCCAATGCCAAGCGGCACCGGATCAGCGATGAATGTGGGGCGCCCTACTGGAACCGTCCCCGACTGGTGCCCCTCAATGCGCGGCTAGCGGCAACCTTCGCGAAAAAGGAATGAGCATCGGCACCTTTCGCGAGTACGAGTCATATTCGGGAAAGGACAAGGACAAGACGCGTTCTTCGTTCAAGATCCGCCAGTATTGAATGGCGAAATTCACCACGACCGACGTGATGACCACGGGTGACGGATTGGCCGCGACGGCTCCGAGCATGAAGAGCGATTCCGCGAGATAAAGCGGATGACGGACGACGGCGTAAGGACCGCGCGTTACCAATCGGCGGGCCTGCGCATCGATCGAAAACGATCGGCCGAGCCAGAGAAGGCAATAAGCAGAGCCCGTCATGCCCGCGAAAACCAGCAATGCCGCGACGGTTTGCATGCCCTCTGTCGGTGTTGGGCGAACCGTGATGGCGATAGTCGCGAGCATAAAAGTTCCGCAGACAGCTGCGATGCGCGGCCCCCAGCCAAGGCTGATATCCCTAGGGGGGAGCCGGATGATGGTAAATGTAACCAACAGCGTGGAGAAGACGAGCGAAGACGCCCGCGAGACGAATTGGAGCATGAAGTCGTCTGGAGACATTTGCGCGTTGCCAAAGAGTGCGACGAGGCGCCCAACCCCGCTAAGCACGAAAAATGCAAAAACCAGCATGAGGATCAGGCGCCCCGCGAAGTCGAACGACCAGATTTTCATGATCCACCCTCCCCTGTCCAACGGAGAATGAAGCATTTCTTAACCGTTCCCGCAACTTCGCTCGTAAGAAAGCGTTAACGCTGCTCTTAACGTCGAATTAGCCGAAGCTCCCTAACTTGGGTGGATCGACCTTGGGGCGCTGTAGCTTATGTTTCGGCAATCTGTGCGAATTCTGGTGGTGCTTGTCAGCCTCCTGATCGTGGCGGCTGGCGTTTTCATTGGCCGGCTTCCTGCTCAATGCGAGTGGAAACTTGGCACTGGCCCCATGAGCGCTTGTATCAATCGCGCGATCATCCGCAACGGGGATCGCTTTGAGACGAAGCGGATGCATGCCTCGGCGTGATCCGGCCGCGCTTGAGTCACTCCCGATATGAGTCATGGCTCGGAGGACAGGGCACCCGCTTCGTATAAAAGCCTTTGCGTATCCGCTGCGGATTGCCTGCTTGGCGACTTAGTATTTGATCGGGCATCAATGCTGTTTGGGCTGGGCAGTGGCGGGCCCTGAACGCGAGCGCCTGGGGCTGGAGGTGACGAACGCCACTAGGAGCTGTCCAGAGCGCATCCCCGATCACCCGCTGGAACGATTTTCATAATGCGGTCGCGGGGCATTTTTGCAACAGCTTGTTCAGAAATACCTAATATAATCGGTCGCGCTGTTGGATTCGGCATATTCGGCCTATAGCCTTGGGGGAAATAGGTCCTGCGTGGGGAAAGGTCCGGGAAGCGTGTTCAGGAGGGGCTGGGGTTTGGCGGCGATTGTCGTCGGCGCTTTGTTTCTGGCCGGTTGCCAGACCGGAGATTTGTCCTCCTATGGCGACAGCGCCGCCTCCGTAAAGGACCTCCCCGACGTGTCTTTCTACAAGACCGACGAGCTGGTCGCACTAGGCAAGACCCAGTTCAAGGAAAAGAACTACGGAATGTCCTACGCGCTCTTCAAGCGCTCGGTCGAACTCTTCCCCAAGGACCCGCAGGCCTGGCTCGGCTTCGCGGCTTCTGCCGATCAGATTGGCCGTTTCGATACATCCGACCTCGCCTATCGCCAGCTTGCAACGATGATCGGCGGTCGCCCGGAATACTACAACAACGTCGGCTACTCCTATCTTCTGCGTGGAAATCTCCAGCAGGCGCGACGCAATTTCCTGAAAGCCTATGAGTTGGACCCGTCGAACGAGACGACTGCTAACAACCTTCAACTGCTCGCCAACAGCACTGCGTTGGCGAAGCGGCCGTGATGCCATGTCTTCACGGCGGTTTTGGAAAGACGGCTGAACTGAGATGGATCGGACGGCTCGGCTGCTCCCGTTGAAACAACCGGTCCGGCGAGGCGGTTATGCTTAACTTCGTCGTCGGCAGTGAACCGGCATCCCTGGCGTATCCACAAAACTCGGGACCGCCAGAGCCGGGGCCGTTGATGCAGAAGGCCGGAGTGGCTGGCGGCATAGCCATCACGCTTAACGTAATCTCCCTTGTTTTCGCCGTCGGCATGGTCGTCATGCTGATCTTTCTCTCGCGATCGGTCCGCGAGGTTTCCGCGCTCGAGGATCGGCTTTCCGGCCTCGGTCAATTCGAGACGCGGCTTTCCAGACAATTGGACACGGTCAACCAGGGTGTCCAAAGCCAGTTCGAGGAATTGAACCGGCGTATCTCGGCGCTGGTCGATCAGACCACGCAGCTGGAGAATCAGGTCGCGAAGCTCACTGGCGAAAACCAGGACATGGCCGAGCGTTTGCAAGCGGTCTCCGAGGCCGGCGACCCCGTGCTCTCCACCCCGGAACCACCGAAGGAAATCGTTCTGAGCGCTCCCCCGCCGCAACCGAAAGAAGTGCGTTCCGAACCTGCCCGTCCGGCGAACCCGGTCCAGTTCGAGCGGACCGTGTCGCCCGACGGAAAAGTAACCTACAGCAAAGTCCGCAAGTAGGTTTGCGCGGAACCAATTCTTAACGGAAGAAGTTCATCGTCCCTGCAAATGTTGCGGGGACGACCGATGCTGAGATATGCCGCCAGGTTGATCTACCTTGCGCCTGCGCTGACCTTTGGCCTCGGCGCGGCGTTCATTGCGTCCGCCTATCGGCTTGGCGCCTCACCCGCTGATCCCACCGCTTGGGAAGATTTTATGACTCTCGCCCCGCTGGTCCGCGAGCCGTTCTACCTGGTTGCCGGGCTGCCGGGTTCCGGTTACGCCGCCGCCTTCGTCATATTCGCGGCTGCCGCACTCGCCGCCGCCGTGATCGCTTTCTCCTCCCGTCCAGCCGGCAGGGCACTATTTCTCCAAGCCCATCTGGCTTTCCTGATGCTTTTTCTGTCGATGGGTCGCGCCGGAGTGTTTTCAGCCGGCACCGACATGGGCGGCATCGGCCCGGCATCGCCGATCGACTGGACCCCGGATTTCGGCAGCTTTCCCGCCCTTGGCGTGAGCCTTTTCGCGGTCGTCGTCCTGGCCTGCGCGGCAAGCCATCTGTTCGTCATACGCGACATGATTGCGCGGTCGACGGCCAGGCGGCAGGTCGAGAGCCGATTGCTGACTGGCCTGCGCGAGTTGGCCTGAGACGGGACTGCCCAACCTGCTTGCTCGCCGGCGTTATGTGGCTCTTGAAGGCAATCCGGCCTGTCTGGCCGTGCCGACTCTGAAAAAGCAGACAAAGTAGATCGACAGGGCCGCGATGGCCCCGCCTGCAAGAGTGTCGACGAGATAGTGGCCGCCGAACGGCACGGCGCCAACGATCAGAAGCGAATTGAGAACTATTGCGGGACCACGCACATAAGGTGTTGCCCGCAGGGCGAACGCCAGCAGTACGGCAAGGATCGTGTGAAAAGACGGAAACGACACAATCCCGGCGTTGCGCTTCAACAGAAACGGTTCGCCAGACCTTAATGCATTGAAATCTGCCAGATGGGAACTTCCGGCGACATTTGAGTAGGCATCGAACAGGGCCGGCGCCGGATGATAGTAGCCATAAGGTCCGATCACCGGGACAACGGCCGAAATAGCTACCGTGAGCGTCACGGTGAGGCCAATCAGCGCCGCAAGTTCAAGCAGGCATCTCGTTTGCGATGTGGCGATCAAAATGATTGGTACCACGGCCAGTTGCCAATTTAAGCTCTGATAAGCGAACTGAAGGACAGATGGTGCAAAGGCAGTCTCGTTCGTAAGGGCAAGGAAGCCGAGCCAGTCAAAGGCCAGCGCCGCGTCGAGCGCGGAGAGATCGGCGTCAACCAGCGATACCCCGGCGGCTGCGGCGAGATAGCTCAAAACGACAGCGGGGACCGCGACTGGCACCATGATGGCCAGATAGAGTGCCGCACGCATGGCCACATTGAACACCACGACGAACGCCCGGCCGAGCCTGGATTGATCGTCTCGGGCTCGATAAACGATAAATCTGCTGAATAGATACAGGGCCAGAACGAAGGCTTCGAGCACCCCGAAACTGCGGACGATGACCGGGTCGAGCGTCACCGTCGAACGGGGTAGCAAAACCGCAAGCGCGGCCAGGTTCAAACCGGCAACCACCAACGGAATGACGATCAGTCGGTCGGGTTTCATTGGCGCATCGACCTCGAGAGCAGCATTATCGCGAATTCCTGAAAAGCCAAGTCGTTCCGGCAGGACTACAAGGGGTACCGTTGGGCGAGGTGACGCTTTCACGTTGCGAAATAGCGCGAGTAAATCGCAACCAGCGCCGCCGCGGCCATGATGACGCCATAGGGCACCTTGCGCGATTTTCGGATCTCCTCGATGCGGGACAGCGCCGGCCATGCCTGGTGTTGCAGCGGCATGGGAAACTGCAAGGCGAGGCTGACGACGACCCCGCCGACGGCAAGCCCGACGGCGAACGAGAACAGATGGTCCAGCCCGACGACAGGCCGATCGGGAAGAACAGTTTGGCGTCGCCGGCGCCCAGCATCCGCAAGGCCCATAGCACGAAGCCGATCGTGAGCAGCCCGCAGCCATGTCGCCCTGGAGCGGCGAAGCGCTATCGATCTCCGCTAAAATGCCGGCCCCTGCCTGCCTTGCCCAGCGGCGAAAGCAAGCGAGCCGACATTTAACGTGATGGCTATGCCACTATCGATGTTACGCCGGGGCGGAGAGACTGGTGGTGAACCACGTACCCCAACTCGTCCACGCGGCGCTCAGGTTGACACCGACCGCCAGTACCGAAGCGATGACGCCTCCAACGAGCAGCCCCAGGAGAACGAGGTATTCCGAAAGCGCGATGCCGTTCTCTTCGCGGGCGAAGGCACGGAACATGCTGGTCAATTTGGTCATTGTGATACTCCCTTACATGACTATTCCACTACCCGTCCGCGAGAGGAGCCCCCAGCGCCAGACGAGTTATTAATAACTCCTTAACAAGAGTGACGTCAATTAGCCGACACTAATGTGACCTTTCTGATTTGGTCTATGGTAAATTATCAACGGTCCTATGCACCTGCTCCTACTTGGCCGGCGAAGTAGCTCCGGAGGAGGTGTGAGCCGAAACACAACAAAAACCATTCGTTGGGGCGGCGATCCCCCCCGCCAGGCGGCAGGTCGAGAGCCGGTTGCAGACTGCTCTGCGCGAATTGTCCTGAAACGGACTGTCGTTCGCTCGCCAGTGTTATGTGGCTCCTGAAGGCAATCCGAAGCCACTCGACAAAAGCTGCATCGCAAGCCTGTCAAGCCGCGAAATAACGCAGGTACATCGCAACCAGTGCCGCCGTGGCCATGATGACGCCATACGGCACCTTGCGTGATTTTCGGATCTCCTCGATGCGGGACAGCGCCCGCCATGCCTGAAATTGCAGCGGCACGGGAAACTGCAAGGCGAGGCTGACGACAATCCCGCCGGCGGCAAGCCCGACGGCGAACGAGAACAGATAGTGCAGCCCGACGAACAGGCCGATCGGGAAGAACAGCTTCGCGTCGCCGGCGCCCAGCATCCGCAAGGCCCACAGCACGAAGCCGATCGTGAGCAGCAACAGGCCCGCAGCAAGGTCGCCCTGAAGCGGCGAATCGCCATCGACCCCCGCCAGAATGCCGACGCCTGACGGGTTCGCCCAGCGGATCAAAGCCAGAAGCGCGTAATCCGCAACCAGCGCCAGAACCGTCCAGTTGCGTATTTTCCAAGCCAGAAAGTCCTGCCATGCGGCGATGACGATCAATCCCGCCCCTGCCGCGATAGCCAATGCCCCGAGGAATTCCATCCCGCCTGTCCCCATTTTCCATCTTGGCATATTGCCGGACGCCCGACCGGCCGAATCATGCAGAATGATTATGCCCGGCGAAAGCCGCCGGCGCATCCGCCCGATCGCTGCCATCGGCAATTTGATCGAGGCCAGGGGAAGCGGCGGACGAAGCAGGCGGAGACCTTAGCCAACTGTAACCAAGAGGCGGTGTCGCGGCCGCCAGCGGATGGTCGTTGTTGTATTTCCACTCACCTCCTCCGGAGCTACTTCTTTAGAGCTACTCCTTTGGAGCTACTTGCATGGGCGTTAATTTACCATAAACCAAGTCGGAAAGGTACCATTAGGACGAACTAATTGACGGCACCCTTTTTAAGGAGTTATTAATAAATCGTCTGGCGCTGGGGGCTCCTCTCGCGGACCGGTAATGGAAACGTCATGTAAGGGAGTATCATCATGACCAAATTGACCAGCATGTTCCGTGCCTTCGCCCGCGAAGAGGACGGCATCGCGCTTTCGGAATACCTCGTTCTCCTGGGCCTGCTCGTTGGAGGCGTCATCGCTTCAGTGCTGGCAGTGGGCACCAACCTGAGCACCGCGTGGAGGAGTTGGGGTACGTGGTTCACCACCAGTCTCTCCGCCCCGGCGTAACACCGCCAGCGTCAAAAGGCGGCTTGGCTGCCGTCTTTTGACCTCAGCAGAATATGGTGCATAGATAATAAGCGGCTTTGTCAGCCGCTTGTTATCCAGTTACTATCTTGATTGATTGATTGTTCCTCTGGGCGAACAAGTTACGGCGGGGGCCGTTAGATGAAAAGCTCCACCACGATAAGTCTGCTTGTCTCGGTCGCGCTGGCACTGCTGGCTGTTTTCGGCGTTCGCTCCTATCTCGCCAACCAGCGCGACATTCTCGCGCAGCGTGCCGGCCTGGGCGAGCCCGCATCCGAGGAAACGATTCTTGTCGCCACCCGCGCGCTGCGCTTTGGCGAGGCGATCAAATCGGAGGACGTCAGGGCTCTTGCGTGGCCGACCGGAGAACTGCCGGCCGGCGCCTTCCGCAAGCCGGAGGATTTGCTCGGCAAGGACGGTGAGCTTCGCTACGTCATGTCGGCAATGGAAAAGGACGAGCCGGTGCTCGCCTCCAAAATCACCGGGCCCGGCCAGCGCGCGACATTGTCGGCGGCGCTTGGCGAAGGCATGAAGGCGGTCTCGATCCGCGTCAACGACGTCCTCGGCGTCGCCGGTTTCGTGCTGCCGGGCGATCGCGTCGACATCATGCTGACGCGGGTGATCAAGGTTGATTCCGGCGCTGACCAGACTTTTGTCGACGTGCTGCTGCAGGGGGTCAAGGTTCTCGCCGCCGACCAGACCGCGGACGACCGCACCGACAAGGTCGAGGTCGTCAAGACCGTGACCTTCGAAGTCACCACCACCGAGGCGCAGAAGCTGACGCTGGCCGCCAATGTCGGCACGCTTTCGCTGGCGCTGCGCAATGTCGCTTCTTCCGGCGTGGAACAGACGCAGCCGGTGACGCTCGCCGATCTCGGCGGCGGGCCGATGGCGCAGGCGCTCAAGAACGATCGTGCCGACCAAGATGAAAGCAGACTTACCGATCTGGAGAAGCTCGTAAAAAGTGTTGGCGACACGCTCGGCAATCGCCTCGGCGCGATGGAAGACAAGCTCAAGCCAAAAACCGTGCCGGCTGAACCTGCCGAACCAGTTCTGGTGGCGGCGCCGAAACCGGACTTCGTGGTGATTGGCGTTTCGCGCAATATGAAGCGGGAAGAATATCGGGTCCACCTGCTGGACTGACAAGAAGCCATTCGGGAGCGGACGGGGGAAGGGTGACGGAGCATGGGCAATCGCCAGCTTGAAGACAGGGGCGCACCGGCCTCGAGGCCGACGCGCGTTCTCGTTGCAATTGCGTTCCTGGCTGCCGCGATCTCCCTTCTTGTCGGTCTAGTCGAGCCTGCATACGCCCAGCAAAAAGCCATCACGATCGGCAGTGGAAACGTCATTCATGTGACGGTCGCGCCGGGCAGCACGCTGACGATCACCACCAGCCGCCGCTTCGCCGATCTCGTGGTTGGCAACGCGACGGTGGCCGACGTTGTGCCCTTGACGGAACACTCGCTTTATATCCAGGGAAAGGGATCGGGTGCCACCAACATCTCGATCTATGACGACGCGAAAAATCTTCTTGGCGTCATCGACGTGCGCATCATGCTCGATTTCAACGAAATCAGGGCGGCGATCCGCTCGGCGGTGCCGAGTTCGAAGCTGATCGTCACCAACGTCAACGACCGCATACGGATTTCCGGCGTGGTCAAGGACGGCGTCGATCTTGCCCGGGTGCTGGAGATCGCGCAGCAATATTCGAGCGATCCCGTGCTGAACCAGGTTCGCGTTGCCGACGCCCAGCAGGTGATGCTGGAGGTTCGCATCATAGAGGCATCGCGCAGCGCGGGGCGGGATCTCGGGATCGGGTTCAATGGTGCAAGTGCGAGCGGTGGCCTCTTTACCGCGGCGCCCCGGCTTCACATCGGCGTTAACGATGACTCGCATCAACTCCAGACAGAAGTCGGCGGCGTCGCCACGCAGAACGGCACGCCATTCGGCGAGATGATCGCCAAGGTGCTGGAAGTTTCCGGCTGGCGCATTGACGTCGTCATCAACGCGCTGGAGGCAAAGGGTCTCGTCCGCCGGCTGGCGCAGCCAAATCTTGTGACGATGAGCGGCACGACAGCCAGCTTCCATGCCGGCGGGGAGGTGCCGATTACGCGCGCGGTGTCCGCTGGCGGGGAACTCGCGACCGAAATCAGCTATCGGCCCTATGGCGTCAAACTCTCCTTCACCCCCATTGTCCTAGACGATGGCCTCATAAATCTTGTGATCGAGCCGGAGGTCAGCGAAATCGACCGTTCCGTCACGGTCAACGGCAATCCCGGCTTCATTTCGCGCAAGGCCAATGCCACCGTCGAACTGCGTGACGGGCAGAGCTTCGCCATGGCCGGCCTCTTGCAGTCGGTCAACGCCGGCGACGTGCAGCAAATGCCGTGGCTTGGCCAGGTCCCGGTGCTTGGGGCGCTGTTTCGCTCCACCTCGTTCCAGAAGCGGGAGAGCGATCTGGTGATCGTGGTGACGCCTCGCATCGTGCGGCCGACCTCGCCCGACGAGAAGCTGCATTCGCCGCTGGACCAGACGCGGCCGGGCAACGACGTGGATATGTTCCTGCTCGGCATGCTGGAAGTCGACAAGGACATGATGCGAGGCTTCAAGGACGGAAAGGGCGTCATCGGTCCTTACGGCCACATCATCGATCTCGATTTCGGAGGCGCGTATGCCGTCGGCAAGAAATAGGACGGCCATCGCCGTGCTCGGCGCATGCCTACTGATGAGCGGTTGCGCCGATTACATGGCGCACAGGGATTCGGTGACGCTGGGCCTTGGCGACGCACCGCAGGCCAATATCGGCATCCAGACGATTGATCCGTTCCCGAAGGAAGCGTGGAACACCAGGATCGACGGCGACGGACGCGTGGTCGCACGGGCGCAGCAGCGCTATGCGCCGACCGCGGTGATCGTGCCGGCGGCGGTCGCGCCGGCTGCAACGGAGACCACGAACTGAGGACGACAACGAGGACAAGTTAGGGAGCAGGCGGCGGCTCCGGGGTTTGCGAAGCTAAGTGCGGCGAAAACCGACGCTAGGGGCTGGATATGGGACGGAAGATACTCGAATTGCTGTTCGACGACCGTGGCTATGTTACCGCGCTGACACTGATAGCCATGCCGATGCTTCTGGGCTTCAGCCTGCTGGTCATCGATGTGTCGCGCGGCAACAATCTCCATACCGATCTGCAGAATGCCGTCGACGGGCTGGCGCTCGCCGGAGCAAGAGAGCTGAACGGAGCGCCGGACGCCATCACACGGGCCGATGCCGCGATTGCCGACCTGGTCAAGAATGAAGCAAGGTTTTCCAATGGTGGCCCGATCACCATGGACAAAACCCAGGTCAGCATAGCGTACCTGAAGATCATTCCGCCTAGCGACGACACGGCGATCGACGCTGCCTGGATTAGAACGAACGGAACGACTGACAGCACTGCCGCGGCCTATGTCCTAGTCCGTTCGACGCCGCGCGCCATGACCTCGCTGTTTCCGTTACCGGTAGGACTGACGAATCCGACGCTGAACTTCCAGGCCGAGGCCGTCGCGACATACACCGCTGCCGCGTGTGACGTCACACCGATGTTCATCTGCAATCCGTTCGAAGCTCAGGGCCTTTCGATGCAACAAGCATACGCACAGGGGTTGACCTATAGCCGCGAACTGCAGGTGCTTAAAACCGACAGTACACCAGGGCCCGGCAATTTCGGACTGCTGGACACCGATATTCCGCTCAAGGACGCCTTCGCCAAGGGCGCCAGCGGGCAGTGCTACACGAAGAAATCCGTGGTTACCAAGACCGGCGTAACGTTCGGCCAGGTGAATGTCGGCCTGAACGTGCGTTTCGACATATACGCCGGAAGCCTGGGTTCGGCGAAGGGAGATCCGCTGTATCGCCCCGCCACCAATGTTCGAAAGGGAGCCAAAAACACCACTGGCTCGGCTGGCTGCGGCAAGGTGGACAGTGACGTTCCGAGCAAGGCAATGGGATTCGGGCCAGGAACGTATCCGACGCCCAGCTTGGGTATCAGCACTAATGGTTCCTGGGACCGAGCCGGCTATTGGAGTCTGAACCATGTCAGCACCCCCTTCCCGGCGGCGCTTCAGAACGCGTCACGCTACGATGTTTACAGATATGAAATCGACCACAATCTTGTTGCAGACAGGGCGGGCAACAAGGGGAGCGGCGAGAACGGCGTCCCGCGTTGCTACACCGGCGCGCCGGAGACACTCACTGATAAGCCGGATCGCCGCACCATATTCGCGGCTGTCGTTGATTGCGGTGACTTCGCCGATGACACCAAGCACACGACGATCAGCGGCAAAACGACCCTTAAACCCGATGCATTCGTCAGTATGTTCCTGACGAACCCTATCGAAAAACAGGACAACAGCAAGGAAGACGATACAACCGCCAGTGAAAAGCCGATCCGTCTGGAGATCGTGGATGTCACGGGCCAGGGCGGCAGCGGGACGCTGGATCAGTTCCTGCGCGAGGAGGCGCAATTGGTCCGATGATCACCAGGCTGAAACGGTTTCTCGAACGGTTCCACCGCGACGAGCACGGCGCGGTCCTCGCCGAGACGCTGCTCATCGTGCCGTTCGTCACGGTGTTTGCCGTTGGCATCCTGGAATTCGGCAACATGTTCTGGGAGAAGGAGCAGGTCGAGACCGGCCTGCGTGACGCGGCGCGCTATCTTGCCCGCTGCCAGCCAAGCAATGCGCTTTCCGGCTACGTGTCGCAATGCAGCGACACCGTCGCCCGGCGCATCGCCTATTACGGGACGTCCAACCCGGCTGCCACAGTGCTGCGGGTGCAAGGATGGGGGCCGAGCGGAAGTGCGATCGTATTTTCCACGGTTACGCGCTCGGGGACTAAAGTTATCACCGCGAACACGTCACTTGCCTACAGCTCCTCGCCGCTGTTCGGCTGGACCGGCCTCGCCAACATCACCATCCAGGCCTTTCACGAAGAAAGATATATCGGATGGTGAGGGCACCTCTCTTCCGATCCTTTGTCCGTGAGGAGTCCGGTGTCACGCTCGCGGAGGGGCTGATCGCGATGCCTTTGGTCCTGCTGATCTTCGCTGCCTTCGTCGAGTTCGGCTATGCGGCGTTCCAGTGGAACCAGACCGTCAAGGCGCTGCAATTCGGCGCGCGCAGGGCGGCGGTTTCGAGTTCGATGGTAGCCGGCTTCGATCCCGCCATCGTGACAGCCCTGGCGCCCGGGAGCACGAACGGCGGCGTTGCGATACCGGTCGGCGCGCTTGGCCCCTGGACATGCACTGGGAGCCCGGCCTGCACCACGGAACTCAACCGTATCGTGTATGGCGCCCCCGGCGTGACATCATGCCAGCCGATCGGCACCGGCAGTCCGGCAATGTGCCAACTAAACCCCCGCATCGGCATAGACAACGTTCGCGTCACCTACATGATGTCGGGACTTGGCTACTACGGAAGGCCGGGCGGTGCGGTGCTAACCATACGCATGGAAGTTCTCGGCATCACTTTCAATCTGCCTTTACTCGGCGCTTTATTAGGACTCAATAATGTAACGGTTCCAGCCATGCCGGTGACCGTCACAAGCGAGGACTTGAACACAAACTCGGGCAGCTGACCAAGGCTGCCGAACATCGAGCATTTCTCGGATGACAAGCCATATGAACTTTTCGAGAAGAATAAAGGTGCTGATCGCCTCGGCGGATCAGGCGGCGTCCGAGTTCATGCAGAGCTCGCTGTCGGCGCTTTCGCAATACGATTCCGAGGTGAAGGATCATGGCGCGCTGCTGGACAAGCGCATGGCGGTCGATCCGGCAAGCTACGATTTGCTGGTGCTCGACGCCGGCGATGGCGCCCTCCTCGAAAGCACCGTCGCGCAGGAACTGCGGCGCAAGTTCGCCGCGCTTCCGCTGATCGTGGTTTCCGATCCGCTCACCGACCAGCGCATGCGGCTGCTGCTGAAGCTCAACGGCAGCGACTGGGTGAGAAAGCCGCTGGACCGCAAGGGCTTCCTTGAAGCCGTGACCGGAAATGTGCAGATGGCGCATTCAGGCGGCAACCATGTGCATGCGGTCGTCTCGGCGGTGGGCGGAGCCGGCGGAACCTCCGTCGCAATCTCGCTGGCCGATGCGCTCGCCCGCACGGCGAAGAAAACGCAAGTCAGCGTTGCCTTGTTCGATCTCGATTTTGCCACCGGCGCTTGCGGTCACTACCTGAATACGCCCAATGACTACGATTTACGGCCGATCATCGCGCAGCCTTCGCGGGTCGATCTGGAATTCATCGACATCATCAAGAAGAAGCACCAGCGCGGTTTTTCGCTGCTGTCGTTCCGCCAACCCGGCGTCACGATGGCTCCCACCGGCGGCGAACTTGTCCTGCGCATGCTGGACGTCGTGTCTCTCCAGAACAATCACACCGTGGTCGACATCCCCTATTACGAGACGAGCTGGAAGGATGAACTGCTGGCCGCGGTCAATTCCATCCATCTGGTCACCGAATTGACCATTCCCGGCCTGCAGCAGGCCAAGGAAGTCTACAACCGGATCAAGAAGCTCAGAAGCGACGATATTGCGATCAAGGTCATCGCCAACAAGCATCGCAGGCGTCTCTTCAGCTTCGGCATCGGCAAGAAGGACGCCAACAACATCTTCAAGCAATCGAGCGCCATGGTCGTCGAGGACGACTGGGGCACCATGAACGAGGCAATCAATCGCGGCATGCTGCCGGTCGAAGTCAACCCGCGCTCGAAATTCGTCCGCCAGATCGAAAAACTAGCCGAGGCCGTGAAATGACCAGTCTGGGTCGGATCGGCCGCCTAGCGCGCGGCAGCGCCCGAGCCGGTCTTGTGTTGGTGGCCATCGCCGGCATCGGCAGAGCCGATGCGACGGAGAGACGAAGCGACCCGGTGCCGAAGAGCCTTGGGCCGGTCACCAGGCGCGTCGTTGCGACGGAGACCAGGGAAAAGCCGGGAACAATCCTGATCTCGACCGCGGCGCGAACGCTCGACTTTGTCGTGGCGCCGGGCAAAGTCGCCAGATACTCGATCGGCGTGGCCAAGGATGAGTTCGTATGGACCGGCACCGTGCGTGTCGGCGGTAAGGCCGAATGGCCGGAATGGCGGCCGCCGGCCGAGATGCGCCAGCGCGATCCGCGGCTGCCGGAAATGATGCCGGCAGGCCCCTACAATCCGCTTGGCGCGCGCGCGATCTATCTGTTCAAAGGGCAGCGCGACACACTCTATCGCATCCACGGCACCAACGATGCGCCCTCGATCGGAGGATTCGTGTCTTCCGGCTGTTTTCGCATGACCAACGCCGATGTGCTGAAGCTCTATGGCGAGGTGCACATTGGCGCAAAAGTGATTGTCGAATAGGAAGAGCGGGCGGTATGGCCAACGGCATCATTGGACGATTTTACAGGTCACGATCCGAGGATCTGCCGCAGGCGCCTGTCGTGGCGTCTGACCTCGCGCTCGCAGAGAAGACCAAGACCGAAGTCGTTCCTTCCGTTCCGCCGCTGACCGAGGAGCCAAAGCCGGAGGAGCGTGGTGCTCTTGGCCCCGACATGGTTTCGGAACGTGTGAACCTGCACCGCTATCTTCTGGACCGTATCAATCTCGGACTGCTTGAGACCGCGCAAAATGACGAACTCGCGGCAGAAATCCGGCCGCTGGTGCGCGAATACGTCCGGGCGCGGAATTTCCCGCTCAATGCACGTGAGCTCGACACCCTGATCAGCGACATTACCGACGAGATGCTCGGGCTCGGCCCGATAGAGCCGTTGCTCAAGGACGATACGATTTCCGATATCCTGATCAACGGCCATGAGCACGTCTACATCGAGCGCTATGGCCAGCTTGAGGATACCCCTATCCGGTTCAAGGACGAAGATCACCTTATGCGCGTGATCAACAAGATCGTCACGACCGTCGGGCGACGTGTGGACGAGTCGTCGCCGCTGGTCGACGCGCGGCTTCCCGACGGATCCCGGGTGAACGCTGCCATCAGGCCAGTCGCGATCGATGGTCCGCTCGTCTCGATCCGCAAGTTTTCGCGCCGCCCGTACACGCTCGACCGCCTTGTCGAAAGTCATTCGATGGCCAAGGCAATGCAGGTTCTGCTGACCGCGGCGGTCAAGGGCAAGGTCTCGATGATCATCTCCGGAGGAACCGGTTCCGGAAAGACCACCATGCTCAACGCGCTTTCGTCGCAGATTTCAAACCGCGAGCG
This sequence comes from Mesorhizobium sp. C372A, assembly GCF_030323245.1. Classification (NCBI taxonomy): domain Bacteria; kingdom Pseudomonadati; phylum Pseudomonadota; class Alphaproteobacteria; order Hyphomicrobiales; family Phyllobacteriaceae; genus Mesorhizobium; species Mesorhizobium sp. C372A. The sequence goes on from NZ_CP100475.1 coordinate 4,574,419, forward strand.
CTTGATCACGATCGAAGACGCCGCCGAATTGCAGCTTCAGCAACCCCATGTCGGCCGGCTCGAAACGCGGCCGCCGACGCTGGACGGACGCGGCGAAATACGCCAGCGCGAGCTCCTGAAGAACGCCCTCCGTATGCGACCCGACAGGATTATCGTCGGTGAGGTTCGCGGCGAGGAAGCGTTCGACATGCTGCAGGCCATGAACACCGGTCACGAAGGATCGATGACGACGATTCACGCCAACACGCCGCGCGATGCGGTCTCCAGGCTTGAGCAAATGATCGGTATGGCAGGCATGCCGATGTCGCAGTTGAGCATCAAGTCCCAGATCGCTTCGGCAATCACCCTGATCGTCCAGGTCGAGCGCCTTCACGACGGCACGCGGCGTCTGGTTTCAGTCACCGAAATCACCGGCATGGAGGGCGACGTCGTCCAGATGCAGGAGATCATGAAATTCCAAAAGCTTGGCGTTGACGACTTGAACAGGGTGAATGGTCAGTTCCGGGCAACCGGCATCCGTCCGCGATTCCTCGAGCATATCGCCGAACTGGGCTTCCAGCTGCCGGGCGACATTTTCGATCCGGGTCGCTCATTGGTGTAGGTGCGCAATGGACCTCATGCTCATCTACGCATTAGTTTTTATCGGTGGCCTGATACTGTTCGAAAGAGTCACAGGGATTGTCGCGAACCAATTCCGGCGAAGCAGTTCGCTGAACTACCGCCTCAAGCTTCTGCAAGGCACCGAGGACAGTCTTGGCGTCTTCAAGGGGATGGTCCGCGAAAGGGCGCTTGACTATGATCGCCGCGGCTTCAAACCGCTGGTCCGACTGCGGCGGTTGTTCGCGCAATCCGGACTGAAGCTGGACGTCATGAGGCTGGCGATCTATGCGCCGGTGATCGCTGTTCTGGTCTGGTTGGTGCTGAGCTATCTAGGTGTTCCGACACTGCCGAGGTTCATCTCGGTGGTCCTCTTTTTGGCCGCCCTGCCGCTTGTCATCATGATACGCGTGCGTGGGAAACGGATAAGAAAGTTCACGACCCAATTGCCAGGCACACTCGACGTGGTGACCCGGAGCCTTTCGGCCGGGCATCCATTGCCGATATCGATAGCCCTGGTCTCGCGGGAATTGCCCGATCCCATAGGGACGGAGTTCGGCATGCTCAGTGACGAACTCACCTACGGAACCGATCTCAACGATGCGATGCTCAACATGATCGAGCGCGTCGGAGCGGAGGACCTGAAGCTTCTGGCGATCTCGATGAGCGTCCAGCGTGGAACCGGCGGCAATTTTGTCGAGATACTGGAGAACCTGGCGAACGTGGTTCGCGAACGAGCGATCCTTCGGGCCAAGGTCAAGGCCCTGTCCGCCGAAGGCAGGATAACGGCCCTGATCATGTCGGCATTTCCCTTCGGCCTCTATCTTATGATCAGCACACTCGTGCCGACCTATTTCGATCCTGTCTGGGAAAGTGGATATAGCAACGTTATTTTAGCGGTGGCCTTCGCTGTGATGGCTGTCGGGAATTTTATTCTCTATAAACTTGTCAATTTCGATTTTTGAGTGCGATAGATGAACGAAACACTGATCCTCCTTGCCACTTTCGTCGGTGTTCTGCTTTTCTCGACGGTCATTGTTGGAAGGATTGCGAGCCAACGCGAAATGGCGTCCAGGCTGACAGATGCAGCGAGCGACAGCGACGCGGTCGGCGGTTCCTATTACAGCACTGCATCCGAAATAACCGATGACCGGTACGGCGTCTTCGTCAAAAACTATTTCAACGTTGTCCGGAAAGACGCAAATTCGAATTCATTGCCGAACCGCCTGTTGCGAGCCGGGTTCTTTTCACCGCAGGCTAGTACGATATTTCAGACCGCGCGTGCCGTGATCTCGGTGCTGGTGCTGCTTGGCACATTTCTGGTTTTCGAACACTACTTGGTCAGCGTTTCCAGGCCGCTCGCGATCCTGATATCCATGTTGTGCGGGGGCCTTGTTTTCTTCATCCACGGCATCGTGCTCGAACGCATGGGAGTTGCCAAGGAGAAAGCCTATCGCAGGATCTTTCCTGATTTCATGGATATGTTGATCGTTTGCGTCGACGCCGGCCTGAGCGTCGAAGCGGCGGCCGATCGTGTCGCGCGTGAGTTCATGTCGACCCGGCCCGACTTCGGGCTGCACCTATCCATAATGATGCTTGAAGTTCGCGGCGGCCGGCGCCTACGCGATGCATTGACCAACCTGGCGACCCGCCTGCGCATCGACGAGGCCAGGTCGCTTGCCGTGTTATTTCGACAGTCGGAAGAACTTGGCTCCAGTGTCACAAAGAGCCTTCGCGTCTACAGCAAGGAAATGCGTCAGATGCGAATCCTGCGCGCCGAGGAAAAGGCCAATGCCCTGCCTATCAAGATGCTCTTTCCGCTGGCCACATGTCTGTTTCCGCTGAGCCTGATAATCGTACTGATGCCGATAATCATGCGCGTCGCTTCGATGCTGAAGTCGATGACGCCCGGGTAGCGCGCAACTCAGATCCGTCGAGGTAGAGCAACCCGCTCATCCCGCCACCGTGGCGTACGCGCGTCAACGATATCCGTGAAAAGCCCATGGAGTCGGGCTGAAACAAGCGCCAATAAATAGGACGCGGGCCCAAGTCACGCCAAATCAAACCGCGATTCCCGGGCGTAGGTCCGTCTCCGGCCGGGTGCAAGTTGCCGTCCTGTGGCGATATGAGGCGCAAAGCGGCCGTCTACACTCGACGCCCGCCAAACTGCCGGAAGCCGAATCTCCTTCCCGCTTCGTCCAGGAGCCCCAGTAATTCGGGCTGAGGTGCGACCCAGAAAGTTCGAACAGCTTCCATGAACCGCAGAAAAATTGGACGCCGCATCGGAGAATGAGGTTCACGGATATCCCGGCGAACATCCGGATTGGAACGGTCAATGTCGTCGGGAAGAAGGGCGTCCGAAAAGGGCAGTCGGCGCCGCCGTCGTGGGAACGAAAAAGAAGAGAAGCAGAACTTACGTGTGCGATTTTTGCACACGGTATCATGCAGCTATCTGATATTACTCATCATCTATCCCATCCATCATCGGTGCAATGGCCAGTCTATGCTCTTGATTTTTCAGCATCTGTTTAACATCAGAACCTTAGAACCTGCCGCACACGCTGCGTCAGCGAGACCTTCCTGCAACGCGAGGATGCGCGGCGCCGGGGCACCGACACCAAGTCGATCGCAGTGAGACGCCGACAAAGCCCTGTTAGCGCGCCTGAAGCCTTCGGCGAACTCATCGACCTCCATATCGACGACATGTGCGATGTAGGCAAGTCCCCTCGCCGCTCCAAGGCCGCAGCCCTCGCTATGCTCCGAACATCTGGGGAAGTGCAGCATCGCCACCCTCGATCGCGAACGGCTCGTTCGCTTCGGTCGTGATCGAGCCGCCCAGGGTGCCGGACGATGAGTCTCGGTATCGACTAGGGAAAGTCGTTGAGCGTCGTTCCTGGATGATCTGCCTGGTCGTGATCGACAGCCGCTGGCGAGAGCCGCCAAACACGCATGAGATTGTCTGAAGCGGAGGACCATCCATGGAAGGACCCATTTCGACCTATTTTGCATCGATTGAACCCGTGGCCCCCGACGTTTTCTGGACCGCTTGCTGCATCCGGCGCGGCATTTCAAACATCCCCACGACGTTTTGGCCGACGTTGCCCTGGCTGTTCAGGAGTAGCGCGCCATTCTTTCGTCATGGGCGTCGGATGCCTGCGCCGTAGAATCCGTGCCAGCGCTTCGCATGCAGCCGGGAGCGGGTGAACCGGTCAGCTTCGACACGATCATGGATGCGTTGCAACAGTTGGATCAATCGGATGAGCGTGCCGGTCCTGACTGCAGTGACAGCGCGGCAGTGGCCGCGTTCGTACCATTCGTCGATCGGATTTAAGGGCGACGTAGTTGTTCTTGACACCATGGACCCGTCGGCGAGTGACCCCGCCGGCGGGAGGGGTGTGGCATCGGTGCGTTCGCCCAGATTGCCGATGAAAATTTTCCTATTCTTCCTCTTGAAGGTGCACGTCGCGATTCTAAATGATGGTCGCCGGCCGCCCAATGGGGCCGGCAACACCAGGAGGCGGCAAGGCTCTTGGCGCCTTCTGTTGTCCATGTTGCTCAAGGAGGATGTGGCTATGAAGACAAACCTCGATTTTACCCCTCTATACCGGTCCAGCATCGGCTTCGACCGCATGGTCGACATGCTTGAAAGTGCGAGCCGTGTGGCCTCGTTCGACAACTGGCCGCCCTACGATATCGCCAAGGTTGATGATGATCAGTATCGCATCACGATGGCGGTCGCCGGTTTCTCGCAGGACCAGCTGACCGTCACCCACCAGCCCAACATGCTGGTTGTGAGCGGGTCGCAATCCGGCGATGAGAACGGCCGGTATCTGTACCGCGGCATCAACGGGCGCGCTTTCGAGCGTCGGTTCGAACTGGCCGATCATGTCAAAGTCGAGGGCGCCAGCCTTGAGAACGGACTGCTGAGCATCGATCTCAAGCGCGAGGTTCCCCAGGAGATGAAACCGCGCAAGATCGAAATCTCCAGCGGGGCTCCCATGCCGAAGATCGAGGCGCCCAAGGTCGAGACCGACAAGCTGGCGCCTGAGCAATCCACCATGAAGGCTTTCGCTTGAGCCGGGCGTCCCGCCCGACTCAGAGACCTACAAAAGGAGAAAGACAATGAGCGTACGTGACTTGATCCCATGGGGCCGGGGCAACGGAAACTCGGCGCCCAGTCTCTTCCCCGACGGAGATCGAGACCCCTTCGTCTCCCTCCACCGGGAGGTAAACCGGCTGTTCGATGACGCCTTCCGCAGCTTTGGCGCCAGACTGCCGGCCTTCGGTCCCTCTTTCGCCGCCAGTTGGCCGAGTGTCGAAATCTCCGACACGGACAAGGAAGTCCGCGTCACGGCGGAAATACCTGGCCTGGACGAGAGCGACATAGAAGTCCTGCTGGAAAATGGGGCGCTCAAGCTTAAAGGCGAGAAGCGTTCCGAGACCGAGGACAAGGACCGGCAGTTCTCCGAGCGCTTCTACGGTCGCTTCGAGCGCCTCATTCCGCTCGGCTACGAGGTTGAAGAAGACAAGGTCAACGCCGCCTTCAAGAACGGGGTGCTGACCGTGACGTTGCCCAAGACCGAGCGGGCGCAGGCGAAGGCCAAGCGGATCGCAATCAACGGGAAGAACTGACGGATGCAGTATGGGTGGCGGCCCTTACGGCCGCTGCCCGTGCGACCCTTCATAACGGGAGGGACAGGCAATGGAGACAGTTCAAAGCAGCGACAACAGAAACCTAACCAAGACGTCCGTCCGGCCGGACAATGACAATCGGCCTCGTCTAGACGGGCCGGCTTTGTCAATGGGACGGTCAGTGTTTCCGGACGGCGCAACGGCGCGGATCTACCAGCCATGCCGCCCGGCCATGACCTCGGCAAAGCCCCGCAAGGCCTGGCGATTGGTCTTCGAACGCCGCACAGCCCCGTTCATCGAGCCGCTGATGGGCTATACCGGTGGCCGGGACACCCTGACCCAGGTTGAACTGAACTTTCCGACGCTGGAAGCGGCGATCCGTTATGCCGAGCGTCAAGGCCTCAACTATGTCGTGCAGGCTGCACCTCCTGCTTCCCAGGCCAAGGTCACGCGCCAGCATGCATCGGAGGAGAAACAGGCCTTTTCCGACCTGGTTTGGCAGCGGCTGCAGTTGGCTTGGCTCCAGGCAAGCCACGGCTATGGCGCCGGTGCACAGGCAGCGCACATACAGACGGCGCTGTCGGAGCCCGAGACATTCTACGCCTCTCCGATGGAGGTTGTGGATGACCCAGTGCTAGCACCCGACGAGAAACGCGCCGTGCTCAAGAACTGGGCCTGGAACGAGTATCTGATCGACATGGCCACCGCCGAAGGCATGCCGGAAAATGCACGCCCGTCGCGATTGGACGAGGTCCAACTCGCTTTGCTGGCCTTGGAAGCCCGAAACCGGGGCTTCCAGACCAGTACCAGCCCGGTGCACTCCCGGATAGCCGCATGATGAGGCAAGAATGAACCCACTGATCGTCTTCGACGCCCAACGGACCGTTCCGAACCCCTTCCCGCTTGCGGTCGCGGCAGCGGGCGGGTGCGCGCCTACAACATTCCCAATGGGTGGGCGCCCGATTGCGCCTCGGCAGAACTCGGCCCAGTTGTTAGGATCGCGCCGATATGGACGTTCCAATGAATTGGCGACAGAGGTTCCTATGTATCAATCCTTCAACGGCTCCGCCCATCCCCTGGCACCGAAAGAGATCGCGGTCGCTGCCGTCCCCGAAGACGAGCGTGTCTGGGTCCCACAGGCGGAGGGCGTGTGGTTCCGACCACTTATGCTCAACACAATGCAAGGGCAGTGGTGCAATCTGCTCCGCGTACGCCGGGCCGGGATATTAAGCCGTCATCTGCATCCGGCCCCCGTGCATGGCTATGTGATCAAGGGGCGTTGGCACTATCTTGAACACGACTGGATGGCAGAGACCGGATCTTACGTTTTCGAGCCGCCCGGTGAAATCCACACGCTCACGGTTCCAAGCGACGTGCCCGAGATGATCACCTTCTTCAACATCTCCGGCTGCATGGTTTACCTGGACAAGGATAACAAGCAGATTGGTTTCGAGGACGTTTTCACCAAGATCGACATGTGCAGAAATCACTATGCGAGCGTGGGTCTCGGTGACGATTTCGTCGATCAATTCGTACGGTAGACATCCGCCCGTTTGTCTTCCGCTGCGATGAGTTCGCGCTCCGCCACAGAGGCGAAACGAGGAGATTTTGGTGACCGATTCCATATGGGCCATGCCCTTCTTCGCGGGCAAGATCGTCGTCATTACCGGAGGCACGACAGGCATCGGAAACGGCATCGCCATGGCGTTCGCCGGGGCCGGGGCAATCGTCCACGCGACGGGGGCCACGGCCGCCGAGGTGGCGGCCGCTCGTGCATACGGCACCGCCGTCTCGTATTCAGTACTCGACGTCCGGGACATGACTGCGGTCGAAGGATATTCCAGTCAGTTCACATCCGTTGCAGCGCTCGTAAATTGCGCAGGGGTAAACCTGCGCGCCGCCGAATTCACTGTCCAGGGTTTCGAAACGGTGGTCGATATCAATCTCACCGGCTCCATGCGGAGTGCGAGCGCGTTCCGAGGGGCACTCTCGAACGGGGGCGCCATCGTCAACATCGCCTCGATGTTCGCGTTTTTCGGCGCAGCTCATGCGCCGGCTTACGCCGCATCCAAGGGCGCCATCGTGCAACTTACCAAGTCGCTCGCCATCGCCTATGCCGGGGATGGCATTCGCGTAAACGCATTGGCGCCTGGCTGGATCGAGACCGCCATGACCGCCGCGCCACGGGCCGATCCAGCTCGCAACGCGGAATTGATGAAACGCACTCCGATGGGTCGCTGGGGTACGCCGGGCGACCTGACCGGCCCCGCCTTGTTCTTGTGTTCGCCGCTCGCGGGCTTCATCACTGGGGCAATTCTGCCGGTTGACGGTGGCTATCTCATTGCGTGAGGCGTTGGCTATGCTGCGCGACCGATCTCCAACCCTGTGTCGTCGAGATCAAGATCGAACGCGACCAATCGACCATGCCTGACCGCAATTGCCGCCACCAACTCCGCAAGCTCGCCATCCGTATGCTCGCAAAAAGCTGCCTGTTTCCTGACAATCGTGACCGCATCCCGGGTCGATACGACAGAGAACGGCCTCCGGGATCTCACGAATGATTCCGCAACCTCGGCGACGGATGAAGCTCGGTCAAAATTATCTTGCATACTTGCACCTCTGTACGACGCTAGCCCAAGCTCGGCCCGTGCAAATTGTTCCCATTGGCCTAATGCAGCCTGATTGGCATCCGGCTTGGGCTCCTTGTGTGCGAAGGCCGGGAGCAACGCGACATGGCCGTCGCCGTGCCTTGGACAGTGGGCTGGACGCATTCGTCTCCACTCAACGAAAGGTCACGCCATCGGCTAGTCTCACTACATGCTTCAAATGCGAACACGAGCCCGACGCTAGAGACGAGCAGGATCAGATGTGTCCAAGCCGCTCGCCAAAGTTTCCGATCCTCGGATCACCGCAGTTCCCGCGCAACAAGTCGCCGGGAGACCTGTTTGCTCGCGTTGATTGCGGTCGACTGACTCCTGGCTCATTCGCCGCCTCGCCGGCTGGCTCCGGTCGGCCGGCCTCGTCCGTCTCCGTCATCGCTGGCCGGCGGACGATCCAATCCACCAAACCGGCTTCGGTCTGCTCGCAGGCCACGAATTCGCGCACCAGACTTCGCGCCAGTTCGCGCCATTGACACTCGGGCACGTTCATCTCCGCGATCAGATCTCGGCATGCAGCGCGTATGATGTCGGCATCGAAGGCTGACACGGCGACAGGACCACGGTCTGTATTCTTTGCTCGAGGAGTGTCGTCGCCCTGACGTTCGCGAAAGCGCCTCAGCACCTCGCGCGATGTGGCGATCGCTTGTCGGGTTTGACTCATAGCCTCGTAAAATCCAACTTCGCGGACCGGTGAGCGGTGCCGTGATAGAATGAAGTCCTCCATAACCGGATGCGCAGTGTCCGTACGCGTTGCAACCATCGCCGCCTCCCTGCAGGCGCACCCAATGCTTGCAGCTTCTGCCCGTTTTCGGGCGGCCGCCTGCATTTGTCGTGTCGCTGCTATGATCGCGTGAGTTAAAGCCGGTGAAGCGTCGCTGCAATTACAAATGTAAGTGTGGCATCCGATAAGTGGTATGCCCGCTGGCTGCGGCGGCGGCGAGTTCGTTCTTCAGACGGTCGAAGTCTTCCTCGGCGAAGCGCTCTCCGCGTGCCGGAACGAGGAAGCAGGATCTGGACAAAATGCATGCGGCCGTGCCGCCGTTCAGGGGGCGCTATTGGCGAAAATCCGCCAATTTCCGCCAGTCGAAGACAACGCCCACTCCAGGCTCGTCGGGTGCTATCGCCAAACCATCCTGAAGCCTCAGCGGCTCAGTCGTATAATGGTCAATATCAAAACTATGCGCCTCCACCCAGCCGGCATTTGTCTGACCTGCAACGAGGCTGACATGAAGTTCCTGCATCCCGTGACTGCAGACCGGAATGCCAGCCTTGCGTGAGAGCGCTGCCACGCGCAGCCAGCCGGTGACCCCGCCGCAGTTGGAGGCGTCGGGTTGGATGTAGGCGAGATTCGACCAAGCGAAGGCATGCTCGAACTCCTCGATGACATGCAGGTTTTCTCCCATTGCCAGGGGCATTCCGGTCGCCTTGGCAATGCTGGCGTAACCCTCATAGTCGTCGGGTATGATGGGCTCCTCGAACCACAGCAGATCGTAGGCGGCGAATGCTCTCGCTGCCTCGATCGCTCGCGGGACGTCGAGCGCGTAGTTGGCGTCAACCATAAAGGTGACATGAGGGCCGATGCGCTCGCGAACTGCCTTCACCCGGGCCACATCCTCGGCAAGGTCGTCCTTGCCGACCTTGATCTTCACCCCGGTGAAGCCGGCATTGAGATAGGAATCGATGCTGGCCAAAAGCTGATCGAGGGTGAAGTTTAGGTCGATGCCGCCGCGATAGGCCTTGGCGCTCTTCCCGGCCCCGCCCGCCATCTGCCAAAGCGGCAGGCCGCTACGCCGGCCCTTGAGGTCCCATAATGCGATGTCGATCGCCGAGATCGCGAAAGAAGCGATGCCGCCGCGCCCGACATAGTGGATGTGCCAGAGCATGCCGTCGTAGATCGTGTGGATTTGCGTTGCGTCGCGTGCCTTGAGGAACGGCGCGAGGTCGTGATCGATCATTGCCTTGATTGCATAGCCGCCCCTGCCGCCGGTGTAGGTGTAGCCTGTGCCCTCGGTGCCGTCGGCAAGCCTCAGCGTGACGGTGACCAGCTCGAAATGCGTGTGCGCGCCGTGCTTGGCATCGGTCATCACCTCACGCAGTGGGACCCGAAACAGCCGGGTCTCGACTTCCTTGATTTCGGTGCGGCTCATGCTGCGCTCCATTCACGTTTTTTCATCGGACCATAATTGCACCGGCAGCGCTGACTGGCAACAATGTGGCTGATCTTTCAGCGGTTCTGAAGCCAATCCGTCATTTTTGGTCCTACAAAAGCATCAATCCGCTTGTGCTTTGGTCCGATTTACCTTCTAATAACAGGACCATCTGGGAGGAAAAGGCTTGCTGGATACGGAAGAGCGTCCTGAGATGCCCGCGGCTATTCTCGCCGCCCGCGCGGCCGACGCGATGGTGGCCGGCATAGAGGCCGACATCACGTCCGGAAGGCTTGGCGACGGCAGCTACCTGCCGGCCGAGCGCGAACTGATGATCGAGTATGGTGTGGGCCGGGGCGTTGTGCGTGAGGCGATTGCGCGCCTGGCCAGCCGCGGCCTGGTGGAAGCGCGTCCGCGGTTCCGGCCCGTGGCGCGCCGGCCTGGCCTGGATGCCGCGCTCGGCGCCCTCGACGGCATCGTAGGACATCTGCTGAGCGACCAGGCGGGCGTGAAGAACCTCTACGACATGCGCGTCTTCCTCGAGGCGTCGCTGGCGCGCAACGCCGCCATCCATGCCCGCAAGGATGACGTCACAGCCCTGAGGGCGGCGCTGGCGATGAACGAGGCAGCCATCCCGGATTCCGAGAAATTCTATGCGACGGACGTGGCGTTCCACGCAGCGCTCTATGACATCGCGCGCAACCCGGTGCTGCCTGTCGTGCACAAGGCATTTACCGCCTGGCTGTCGCCGCATTGGATGCGCATGCCACGGTCGCCCGAGCGCAACCGCGTGAATTTCCTCAGCCATCGTGAAATCTGCACGGCCATCATTGAGCGAGATCCTGACGGCGCCGAGCGGGCGCTGCTCAACCACCTCTCGGCGGCCTGGGAGTATGTCCGCGGTACATTCGAAAGCCGTGAGGCGCCGGAAGCATGACGCAGTCCTACGACCATATCGTGGTGGGCGGCGGAGCAGCCGGCTGCGTCGCGGCGGCAAGGCTTGTCAAAGCGGGACGGCGAACCCTGCTGCTGGAGGCCGGCCATTCCCATCATCATCCCTTGCTCGACATGCCGCCCGGCATCTTCAAGATGATCAACGGCTCGAAATTCATGCGCTATCACCGCACCGAGCCGCAGGCCCATCTCGACGGCCGCGTCCATGAAATCTCGCAAGGCAACGTGCTGGGCGGCGGCACCTCGGTCAACGCCCAGGTCTACATGCGAGGCCGCTCGGCCGATTATGAGGAGTGGGACGAACTGCTGCGCGGCAACAATGCCGGCGTGCGCTGGAACTGGCAGGCGGTGCTGCCGCATTTCACCGGCATGGAGGGAAACAACCGCCTCGGCGGCGAACTGCATGGCAGCGAAGGTCCGCTGCTGGTCTCGGATCCAGGCCACATCGATGATGTTTCCCGTTGGTTCGTCCAGGCCGTCCAAGGCCTTGGATTGCCGTACAACCATGACTTCAACGGACCGTCGCAGCGCGGGGTCGGCTTCTACCAGTTCATGAACCGGCGGGGAAAGCGAAGCAGCGCCGCCTATGCCTTCATCGAGCCGCTGACGAATGATCCCAAGCTGACGCTGAAACTCAATTGCACAGTCAGCCGGCTGCTGATCGAGAACGGTCGGGTCACCGGCGTCGTCTATTCGGATGCGTCGGGCGCCGAGCATACCGTCCATGCGGATGCCGACGTGATCGTCTCGTCCGGTGCCCTCGTCTCGCCGAAACTGCTCATGCTGTCCGGCATCGGCCCCGCCGAGGCGCTTGCCGGGCACGGCATTTCCTGCGTCGCCGACCTGCCCGGGGTCGGCGAAAACCTGATCGACCATCCAGAGGTGCCGATCATCGCCACCGCAAACGGCCCATACGGCTATTTCAGGCAGGGCCAAGGCTGGCGGATGATCAAGAACGGCCTGCATTTCAAGCTCTTCGGCACCGGCACGATCCTGTCAGCGGGGGTGGAGGCCGGAGCCTTCGTCAATCCGGCCGATCCCGAGGGCGAACCGACGATCCAGGCCTTCTGCGTACCGCACGTCTATCTGGACCGCGATATCCTGACCTTGGTCGAGAACACCTATGGGCTTACCGTGACGACAGTGGTGGTGAAGCCAAAGTCGCGCGGTTTCGTGAGGCTGCGTTCGGCGGATCCGAAGGACATGCCGATCGTTTCGCCGAACCTCCTTAAACATCCCGACGACATGAGGGAAATGATCTCCGGCCAGCGTTATTTCCTGCAGGTTTTTCAGACCAAGCCGCTCGCCGATCGGGTCAAGGCCATTGCCGTGCCAAGCCAGGATGATCTCAGCGACGAAGCCATGACAAAGCATTGCAAGCGCTTTGTGAAGACCAACTACCATCCGGCCGGGACATGCCGGATGGGCTCGGACAGCGACCGGATGGCGGTGCTGGACGCGGCGCTGCGCGTGCGCGGAATAGACAATCTGCGGGTTGCCGACATGTCGGCCTGCCCCAACATCAATGCCGGCAATACGGCGGCGCCCGCCATGATGCTGGGCGACCGCTGCGCCGACTTTATTTTGGAGGCGGCATAGCGCCGGATCCAGCTTGCCGACGGCGTCTCGCCGAAGCCGTCTGGGCCGATATCGTGAGGAAATTACACAGTCGCTGAAAGCGACAATAAAGGAGGAAAGAGCATGATCATTACCCGTCGAAAACTACTGGTTGGCTCCGCCGCCGGCGCGGTCGCGCTGACACTCGGCTCACGCGCCTTCGCGGCGCTCCCGCCACTCGCCAAGAAGGACAAGTACAAGGTCGGTTTCGCCCAGACGGAAAGCAACAATCCGTGGCGCCTTGCCGAGACCAAGAGCATGCAGGACGAAGCCGCCAAGCTCGGCCATCAGCTGGTCTACACGGATGCCGCCGGTTCGTCGGCCAAGCAGGCCTCCGACGTGAACTCGATGATCGCGCAGGGCGTCGACGCAATCTTCCTGCCGCCCCGCGAAGACAAGCCCCTGGTGCCGGTCATTCTTGCCGCGCGCGATGCCGGCATACCGGTGTTTCTGGTCGACCGCGACGTTGATCACACCATGGCCAAGCCGGGCGAGGATTATGTCTGCTTCATCGGTTCGGATTTCATCGAGGAGGCGACCCGCGTCGGCGAATGGCTGGTCAAGAACGCCAATGGCAAGTCGAAAATCATCGAGCTGGAAGGCACGACCGGAGCCTCGGCCGCTACCGACCGCAAGAAAGGCTTCGACGATTTCATCGCCAAGCACTCGCAGTTCACCATCCTGGCATCGCAGTCCGGCGACTTCGCTCGTGACAAGGGCCGGCAGGTCGCCGAGACGCTGCTTCAGGCGCACCCTGATGCGGATATCATCTACGCGCACAATGATGAGATGGCGCTGGGCGCCATCGCCGCTTTGGAAGCAGCCGGCAAGACCCCGGGCAAGGATGTGCTGATCTTGTCGATCGACGGCGAGAAGGAAGGCGTCCAGGCGATCATTGACGGCAAGATCGGCGCTATCTGCGCTTGCAGCCCGCTGTTCGGGCCGAAGGCCTTCGCTACGATGGCCGACTATGCGGCCGGCAAGAAGATCCCGCCGTTCATCAAGAACGAGGATGCCTTCTTCGACGCCACGAACGCGAAGAAAGACTTCGATATTGCGTTCTGATATCCACTCTCTTTCCAGCTGCCCTACCCGCTCCGGCGGGTAGGGTTTGGGAGTTTGACGATGACCGCTCAGCCGGACCAAGCCGCGCTGCTCCTGGACATGCGTGACATCCAGAAGCGTTTTGCCGGCATCCCTGCCCTGGCCGATGCCTCGCTCCAGGTTCTTCCGGGCGAGATCCACGCACTCATCGGCCAGAACGGTGCGGGCAAATCGACACTTATCAAGGTGCTCACCGGCTATTACCGCCGGGATGCGGGGCAGGTGCTGTTCGAACGGAAGCCGTTCGAAGTTGGGTCTCCGCATCAGTCGCAGGTCAGCGGCATCAGCACCATCTACCAGGAGATCAATCTCGTACCGCTGCGCTCGGTGACCGAGAACATCTGCCTTGGACGCGAGAAGCGCCGCCGCGGCCTGCTCGACTGGAGCGCGATGCATGCGGAAGCCGGGCGCCTGCTCAGCCGCTTCTCGATCGGCATCGACGTGCGCCGCCCGCTCAGCGATTTCAACACCGCCACGCAGCAGATGGTGGCGATCGCCCGAGCCATCGGCTTTTCCGCCCGCCTCGTGATCATGGATGAGCCGACCTCCTCGCTGGACGAGCGTGAAGTCTCGGTCTTGTTCAGCGTTATCCGTCAGCTCAAGGCCGACGGCGTCTCCGTTCTGTTCGTCAGCCACAAGCTCGACGAGTTGTACGAGGTCTGCGACCGGGTCACGATCATGCGTGACGGCCGCACGGTGCGAAGCGCGGCGATGAGCGACATCGGCAAGCTGGAGCTGGTCGCGGCCATGCTCGGCCGCGACGTCGCAGCCGTCGAAGGCCACGCAACCGCGTTCGGCGAGCGCGATCGGTCGACGATCGGTGATGTGCTGTTTACCGCGCAAGGGCTGGCGGCCGGCCAGTTGGTGCGTGACGTGAGCTTCGACCTGCGCCGCGGCGAGATCGCCGGCTTTGCCGGCTTGCTCGGCGCCGGCCGCACCGAAACAGCCCGCCTCGTATTCGGCGCCGACCGCCGGAGCGCAGGCGAGATGACGATGGAGGGCGCGTCCTACCATCCCGCACGTGCCGCCGATGCCATCGCCGCAGGGATGGGCTTCTGCACTGAGGACCGCAAGGCCGAGGGCATCGTGCCGGAAATGACCGTCGCGGAGAACATAACACTGGCACTGCTGCCGAAAATCAGCCGCAATGGCATCCTGAACGAGGCCCGGCAGAAGGAGATCGTCGAGCGCTTCATTCGTGAACTCGACATCAAATGCTCGGGGCCTAACCAGAAGGTCCGCGAGTTGTCGGGCGGCAACCAGCAAAAGGTGCTGCTTGCCCGCTGGCTGGCAATGAACCCGAAGCTGCTCATTCTCGATGAGCCGACGCGCGGCATCGATGTCGGGGCCAAGGCCGAGATCCAGCGCCTCATCCGCAAGCTTGCCGATGACGGGCTCGGCGTGCTGATGATCTCCTCGGAACTCGAGGAAGTGATGGAAGGAGCCGACCGCATATTCGTGCTGCGCGAAGGAGTGAGGGTGGCCGAACTGGAAGGCCAGGCAGCCGACGAGGAGGACGTGCTCGCGGCGATGGCGCATGGCGGCGCGGCGAAGGAGGCAGCGTGAGCGATCTGGCCACACCATCCGCAGCCAACGACGCTGGAAACCGCCGCTTTGATGTGTTCGGTTTCCTGGCGCGCTACGGCACGGTGATCGCGCTTGTGCTGCTGGTGGTCTTCAACCTTGCCTATACGCGCAATTTCGCGACGCTGCAGACACTCAACGTCAACCTAACCCAGGTCTGCACGATTGTGATCGTCGCGGTGGGGATGACCCTGGTGATCGCCACCGGCGGCATCGACCTGTCGGTTGGTTCGCTGATGGCGATCTCCGGCGCATTGGCGCCGATGATCTTCATGGGCACGATCTTCCCGGTCGGAAACATCTATCTGGCGGTAGCCGTCGCGATGATTGCCTCGATCCTCGTCGCCGGCCTGTTCGGGCTGTTCAATGGCTGGTTGGTCTCGCGTTTCCGCATCCAACCTATTGTTGCAACGCTCGTGCTGTTCATCGCCGGGCGCGGGATCGCGCAGGTCATGACCAACGGCAATCTGCAGACCTTCCGCGTGCCGCAATTCCAGTGGATCGGACTTGCCCGCCCGCTCGGCATTCCCGCGCAGGTCATCATCATGGCCGTGCTGGTTGCGGTGGCCGCTTGGGCCCTTCACCGCACGGTGTTCGGGCGAAGCATCCTGGCGGTCGGCGGCAATGAAAAGGCCTCTGAACTCGCCGGCATCGCCGTATCGAGGATCAAGCTCGCTGTCTATGCGATCAGCGGCCTGTGCGCGGGGCTAGCCGGTCTCGTCGTCATTGCGATCAACTCCTCCAGCGACGCCAATCTCGTGGGGCTGGGCATGGAACTCGACGCCATCGCGGCGGTCGCGGTGGGCGGCACGCTGTTGAGTGGCGGAAAGGCCACAATCATCGGCACCCTGCTGGGCGCACTGACCATCCAGTTGGTGCGCTACACGCTGCTCGCCAATGGCGTACCCGACGCCGCTGCGCTCGTCGTCAAGGCCGGCATCATCGCATTCGCCGTCTGGCTGCAGCAGCAACACCGGGTGTAATCCATGAACAGCGCCAGACTGGTTCGCATCATCGGCACTTACGGTGTCGTCATCGCGCTTGCAGCCCTCGTCCTGTTCGGATTCCTGCGCTACGACCGCTTCCTCGGCCTCTTCAACGTGATGAGCGTTCTGCGCTACAACTCGATGTTCGCGCTCGTCGCGCTCGGCATGTGCTTCGTGATCATGACCGGCGGCATAGACCTGTCCGTCGGCTCCGTCGCCGCCTTGGGCAGCGTCGCGTCAGCCCTGGCGAGCCCGCACGGCATCGTGGCAGGCCTTGCAGCGGGCGTTGGCGCCGGCCTGGCAGCCGGGCTGATCAACGCGCTCCTGGTTACGCGCGGCAACCTGATGCCTTTCATCGCCACGCTTGCCACCATGCTGGCCGCAAGCGGCTCGGCGCTGCTTCTGGCCGGCAACCAGACCGTTTCGGTGTCTTACGATTCGGGTTTCACCGCCATCGGCCAAGGGAATTTCTGGATTTTCCCGATTCCGGCAGTCATCGCCCTGGTTGCCTATGCCGTCGGCTCAGTGGTCCTGAACTACACCAGCACGGGACGGACGGTGCTGGCCATCGGCGGCGGCGAGGATGCCTCGCGGCTGATGGGGCTGCGCACTGACGGCGTCAAATTTCTCGTCTATGTCGCAAGCGGGTGCCTGGCCGGGCTCGCCGGCGTCGTCCTCGCTTCTCAGTTCGGCGCAGGCCAGCCGATCGAGGGCGTCGGCTGGGAACTGTTTGCCATCGCAGCGGTCGTCGTGGGCGGGACGCTGCTGACCGGCGGCTCTGGCTCGGTGTTGACCACGCTGGCCGGCGTGCTGTTGCTCGGCATCCTTTTCAACGTCCTGAACTTCGAAAACGGCATGGGCTGGATTTCGCTGTCAGCCTACTGGCAGTCGGTGATCCGCGGGCTGTTTTTGCTCGTCGTCGTCCTTCTCCAGGCACGGCTTACGGCAAGGCGCGAAACTGCCTGAGGATGGCGAGCGCCTTCGAGCACGATGGCGCTGCAGAATCAGTGCGCGTTGCGCACCCGGCCGATGAGCGCATCCCGCAGACTTTCTGCGGCGATGCTTCCCCGGTGCACCTGGGGTCCGACACCCTTGGAGCAGGATCCGCAAGCGGATCCTGGTGCAGTCACATGGCCGTCCTGGAGACGGTCATTTCCCGGCGACCGCCACGAACACGGACTGCCCCTGCCTTTCCAGCCGAAACAGGATGGGCTTGCTCTGCCGGCGAGAGTTCGCCCACTCCTCGACGATATCCGAAGGCTCCGTCACGCGGCGATTGTTGGCCGATATGATGACATCGCCGGGCTGCAATCCGCTCCGGGCGGCAAGGCCATCGGGAACCACTTCCACGACGAAGACGCCGGTCGTTCCTGATTTGATGCCTAGCTGCTGACGCGCCTGATCCGGAATCGGGCTGAGGGATAGGCCGAGGCCTTCGGCCGCCGACTTCTTGTCGGGAACAGCGCCGGTCTTCACCTCCGCATCCTTGCGCTCACCGATGACAAGCGCGATCTCCTGGTCCTTTCCGCCGTTACTCCGTGTCAGAGTGGCCTTGCTGCCAGGCTTCTGGCTAGCCGTCGCAAGCGTGAGGTCATGGACACCCTCAATGCCCTTGCCGTTGAACCGGGTGATCACGTCACCCGGCTTCAAGCCGGCTTTCTCCGCCGGGCTGCCGGGCTCGACCGAAGCAACCAGCGCGCCCTTGTCATCTTTCATCCCGAGGGCCTCAGCCAGCGACGGCGTGATGTCCTGCAGGCGGACCCCGATGAAGCCACGCTCGATCCGGCCGGTTCTGATCAACTGGTCGGCGATGCTTTGGGCGGTGCGCGATGGCACCGCAAACCCGATCCCGATGCTGCCGCCGGACGGCGAGACGATGGCGGTGTTGACGCCGATCACCTCGCCACGTGCGTTGAACAGCGGACCGCCCGAGTTGCCTCGATTGATCGACGCGTCCGTCTGGAGAAAATCGTCATACGGCCCGGCTTGAATGTCTCGCGAGCGGGCCGAAAGAACGCCGACAGTGACAGTCCCTCCGAGCCCGAAGGGACTGCCGATCGCGATTGTCCATGCGCCCGGCTGCATTGCATCCGAGTCACCCCATTTGGTCGTGGTCATGTTGGGCCGCGGGTCGACCTTCAGCACCGCTATATCGGTGGCGGGGTCACGGCCGACCAATTGCGCCGGCGCCGTTTCCTTGTCGGAAAATACGACATGGATCTCTGTCGCATCGGCAACGACATGGTTGTTGGTGACGATGTAGCCGTCGGCACTGATCACAAATCCGGAGCCAAGCGCCTCCCTCACCTGCGGCTGAACGGGTCCGAGGCCCTGGCCGTCGAACGGACTTGTAAAGTCGCCCGCCGTCGTCTGGTCCTGGACAACCTCCCGGGTCGTGATCGCGACCACGGCCGGCAATTTCTGCTGGATGATCGCTGTGAAGTCGGTCGGGGTATCCTGGGCCAGGACAGGCGCCACGCCACTGGCCGAGAGCATCAGCGCAACCGCGATCAAGCGCGTTGCAAATCGTCTTTGCATATCGTGAGACATTGCTGGACCTCCTGCCGGACAGCCCCGGCCGCTCGGCCGCGCCGCGCGGAGCCGGTGCTCCGGACGCTAGAACTGCCAACAAAGCTGTTTGTTTCAGCCCCCCGGAAAAATGGCACGGCCAGGAAAAATAGCCCGACCGCGGGGGTCCGGAAGGCAGCAGCCGGGAACCATTGAGGCCGTCGAGTTCAACCGTCCACAGGACTGGTCCCGGACGTGGCAGAAATCAGCAAAGCGACTGCGTCAGCTCCGGCAAATGCCCGATATGCCGATGGAGCCAACCTAGCGGCTGAGGTGCCTCTACCGGGCCTGGTGCGAAAAGGATCTGCAATGAAAGAGGGAGCTCCACAGCCGCCGAGAGACGCGGCTGTGATCACCACCGCTCGAACTCCCTCAAGGGAACAAAAGGGTACCAACTAAGTTCGGCCCCCATAATGAGGATGCCTATATGGACCTGTTGCCCCAGTCAGCCGAACACACCGTCTCCCCGCCGCCCGCTCCAGACCTTCACCGGCTTTTGTTCGATCCAAACTTGCGTATACACGGCTTGATTGATGACACTGTCGTCACCAAAGCCTTGGACGATTTGAAAGCCGTGCGTTCCGGGGAAGACGATCTCTACGTTGAAATCGACACGCCCGGAGGCGACGCCGACGGCGCGCGACGTCTAGCTCTAGAGTTCAAACTTTTTCTGAAACACTCGGGCCGCAACGGCTACATCATTGGCAAGAATACGGTTTACTCTGCCGGGGTAACGGTCCTTGCCGCTTTCCCGAAAGCCTGCAGGTTCCTTTGCCCGCAAGCAGTCCTGCTGATTCATGAAAGAAGGCTTGAGAAAGACTTGGTTCTGAATGGACCAATTCGAAGCTGTCTTCAGATCGTTCGCGAACAACTTGCGCTGTTGGAAACGGCAGAGCGACTCGAGAATGAAGGGTTCGCCGATCTCGTCCAAGGTTCTCGAACATCGCTGGAAGAGCTGCGCGACCATGCCCTGAACAGCTGCTACCTGATGGCAGCAAGAGCTTTGGAGCTAGGCCTTGTTGAAGACATTGCCCATTAACTTGATGCCTCGATGCAAACGGCAGAGCGGAGTCCAACACGCTTCCCTCACTCATGTCGGCGGCGACCATGAACGACGAGGTTGACAAGATAGAGCGGACCGGCGGCTGTCTTTGCGGGTCTGTGAGGTATGTTGTTACCGGCGCGCCGTTGCGCGTTGGCTTGTGTCATTGCCAGGATTGCAAGCGAACCAGCGGCAGCACCTACAGTGCCTTTGCCGTGTGGCCGCGGTCGGCTTACCAGTGCAAGGGCGAGCTTGCGGCGTTCAACGGCAGAGGTTTTTGTCCGGCATGCGGGTCGCGCGTGGTGAATCTCCGCGACGACGAAGCCGAGATCATGACCGGCACTCTCGACGATGCGCCAAACGACCTTCTCCCGACATACGAGCTTTGGACCCCCCGGCGCGAAGCCTGGCTCCACAACCTGCCTTGGGCTGACCAATTCGCGGGCGATCGCACCGAAGAAGGCCAAAATTGGCGCGAAGCCCGACGAGTATGACCATGCTCGAATGGCCCTCCACCCCGTGAACCGTGAAAGTCAGCTTGATGCGCGATGAATCACTCAAGTTCTTGAAGGAAATTGTGGCGACCCCGTCGCCGAGCGGCTTCGAGCAACCCGTAGCGGAGCTTTTCCGCGAGTATGTTCGTCCCTATGCCCACAGGTTGACGACGGACGTCATGGGCAATGTCACGGCGATCATCAATCCTGAGGCGTCTATGCGCTTCATGTATGCCGGGCACATGGATGAGGTCGGCTTCATCGTCCATTACATCGACGATGACGGCTTTCTTTTCTTCAGCACCATAGGTGGAACGGACGTTGCCACTGAAATCGGCCAGCGTGTCTGGGTGCACGGCAAGGAGCCGATCCTGGGCGTCGTGGGTCGCAAAGCAATCCAGACCTTCAAAGCCTCTGACACGTCTCAGACTCCCTCGCTGATGGAACTGTGGATCGATATCGGCGCGAGTTCGCGAGAGGAAGCGTTGAAGGTCGTAGAGGTCGGCAGCGCGGTCACTATCCACGGCGAGTTTGCGGCGCTACAGGCCAACCTTGCTGTCGGACGAGCGTTCGACAACAAGGTTGGCCTCCTCATCGGCGCCGAGGTCCTGCGCTGCCTCTCCGAGGAGGGAGGCGTTCACCCCGGCGTGGGCCTCTATATCCTGGGTACGGTTCAAGAGGAAATTGGGTCCCGAGGCGCGATGACCTCAGCGTTCAACATCGCACCTCGAACCGGCCTCGCAATCGATATGGGCGTGGCGATGGACTATCCGCGCGCTCGCGCCGAGGATCAGGGCAAACTGGACCTTGGGAAAGGGCCGGCAATCACTCAAGGCGCGAACACCAACCCGGTGGTGTTCAATCTGCTGAAGTCGGTGGCCGAGAAAGAGGGCCTACCTTATCAGCTTCAGGCGGTGGGCAGCTCAAGCCCTACCGACGCGCGTGTCATGCAGCAGAACCGAGGCGGCGTGGCAAGTGGAGTGCTCTCCGTGCCTGTGCGTTACATGCATACCCCGTCCGAAGTTGTTTGCCTGGATGATGTGCAAACGACGATTGACCTTGTTTGTGCATATTGCCGGCAATTGACGCCGGAGATCGACTTCACGCCAAGATGATCGCGGCGGGATTGATTGTGGAAGTCCTAGCTCCAACAGTCGCTGATCTGGTGCCTGTCGGCCACCGCCTGGTGCGTCGGTCACCGCGCACCTGAGAAAACCCAACTGCAGTCCACTGGGGAGCGCGCCTCAGGTCACCCCCACCGCTTCCACCAAACGCCTGAGGAAGTCCGTCAGACCGGCTTCAGGATCATCACCTGCGCCAACGAGCACCGAAATACCCCAGCGCCCAAGCACGGCCTCCTCCACAGGGTTGCGGCTGGGCATGAAGATGAACGAAGGGGGACGATCTTTCTCATATCCAGACCGGTGCCAGGTCTGCCAAAGCCGGTGCAACAGCAGCCGGATGTTTGGATCGGAGAGGCTATAGCCAATGAACAGGATCGTGCTGCCGAGAGCATCGGAGCGAAAGCGGACATCAAGGGGAGAATTGAAGGACAGGCGGTCAAGATAGTCGGTTTCGGTGAGGACAAGGGAAGAGTCCTCGTCAAAGTCGCCGTGAAATTTCACGATGTGCGTTACGCCTCGACGGGCCTGCGCAACGTGCCGTGCGTTGGCCACTTTCACGTACTCTCGACCGTGGATTTCAAAAGCGAGTTCCAGGTTCCGGTCATAGTTCGTCGTATAGATGACGGGAAAATCGAGCGTCACGATGAGTCGGTGCAATTCCGATTTCTCGATCCGTTCCTTGGCGACAGACCAGTTTCTGTCCATCCAACTGCGAAGTGGTCCGATACTGCCATGCTTGATCCGATAGTATTCGGCCAAGGTCTGAAAACGATCGCGTCGCGTGGAAAATTCATCGTCGACGCCGAGCTCCTTTGCCATTCGCTCGATGAGCTTCTCCCAAGACGGAAGTCCGACGCTGATCGATACCCCCGCCCCCACAAACAAAATTGCGCTGCGATGACGAATTGCATTGGCGAGCGAATCTATAGGATCATCATCGTTCATGGATAGGTCCTCCGAAGCCACTCGCGTGGGCCGGACCTAAAGGTGCGTGCCCCGTGAGCGGATCGTGGACGCGGCCCCGCAATTCGAGCCAGCACGGCGCACTGCGGGAGCATCGTGCTCCGCCCTCATCGACGAAATCGGATCGACCACGCACCAGCCAGCCCAGAGGGGGCGGCCCTTGCAGTCCTGCCGAGCCGCTTGCCACCCGAACCGAGGTAGCGGCCGCGAGGACACTGGCTGTGAACTGGAACCGGCGGTGTTGCGGTTTACTGGCCACGTTGATTCAGTTCTGCGCCAGCCATATTGCGCAAAACTCTATCGAGTTTCGCATTCACCAAGAGGTTGCGCCGCTTCGCGCCGATAAAGATGGCGAGAGAGTAAATCATTGTAAGAACAGAGATCATCGTCATTCCGGCCTAAACATCAGCGGCCGGAGATGTTCCATGCGCCCGGAAATATTCCAGTGCAGGTGTTTTTAAATCGCCGAAGCTACGCGCTCAATGCGCGGTTGGTTTCGTGTCCAGGGCGGACGAATTAGCGCAAGGCGGTATTCATCCTCCCACATCGGCGGCGGACTGAAGCGAAATGCTGGTTGTGTCCCCCAGAATTGCAATGAAACGCCGATGCTTTGCATGCGGCCCGGAACAAATGCTCGCTTGCACAGTTCGAGCCATGCAGCGGTCGACCCCCGCGCTGCAAGATCGGTAGCCCGATCGCCCGCGCCGGCCCCTCCCACGGCGCGGGCTTTCGTTTGAATTCACGCTGTCGGGGTTGGAGTCGCTCCGCCGTTGTCGCGAGCCGGCTGATATACGCGCTGTCCGGGGCTCGCGGGATGCCGGCGACATCGGCATTCGCGCAGTCCGGCAGGTCAGCCGATGCACGGGAACAACGCGGCACTGTGATGGTTTGGTGGCCTCGGAAGGTGGCAGAGAACGATGGGCAAAAAGCCCAAACAGCACGCAAAATCCACGGCGGATCGCGAAAAGGCGATCGAGGCGCTCTACTTCGCGCGCAAGTGCGGCCTTACGAAGGAAGAGGCACTCAAGATGCTTAGGGAAGCCCCGATCGGGATCGATGATGAAGCCGAAGAGCGCTCCGGCAGTTAGACGCGATCGCCGGTCGCGCGTCGCAGCCGGCCGCGGCGCATGATCTTCTTCACTTCCGATACGCATTTCAACGATCCGCGCATTCTGCGCCTCGACCGGCGTCCCTTCGCCTCGTTGGTCGATCATGACCAGGCGCTGGTTGCGTTTTGGAACGAAACGGTTGGCCCGAACGACGAGGTCTGGCACCTCGGCGATTTCGCCAAGGGTCCAGCCGAGACCGTGTCTTCACTGCTGTCGTCTCTTAACGGGTCCAAGCACCTGATAATTGGCAACAATGATGGCGCCGCCACCATTGGCGACCCGGCCTGGGCGAGCGTGCACCACTACATGGAGCTTCTTGTCGAGGGCAGCTTGCTGGTTCTGTGCCACTATCCTTTTCGCACCTGGAACCAGATCGGCAAGAGGTCGGTAAACCTGCACGGTCATTCGCACGGTCGTCTGAAGCCGATGACGCGCCAGCATGATGTCGGCGTCGACGCATGGGGGTTTCGTCCGGTAACCTTTGCTGCCATTCAGGCCAGTCGCCGGCGGGGTTAGCCCGACAGAACGCCGGGCGAGCGAAGGTCTTCAGCTTAGCGGGATTGGAGCCGACGAGAGGCCGTCTGTAATCCTGCCGGACCCGCAACAATGCGACAATTCTGGTTGGGCGACTTCAAATAGGAGAACTGCTTCATATATGCGGTTTTCGCGGTACGCGGACCGCGCCGCACCATCAGCTTGAGTGTGGCGAAGTCTTACGGAAGCCCTACCGGCCGTCGCAGCGCGAGATCGAACCCGTCGCCTGAGCTCAGCACGTGAACCCTAAGATCATGGATGGAAAGGGCGGCATCAGGCTCACCTTCCGCGATGTTGGAATGCGTCACGCCGGCTGCATCGACCAGATAGACAGCGCCGCTGCCGATGACCTTGAACATCTCGCCCTTCACCACGATCGCGGTGTCTTCATCGATGCCGATGCCGAGGACGCGCGGGTTCTGCGACACCGCCCCGATGAGCCGCCCAATGCGGCCCCGTTCCGCAAAGTGCTGGTCGATAATTACATTCGGCAGCAGGCCCAGTCCCGGCGCCATCCGAATGTGGCCGATCCGAAAGGAGGCTGCGTTCGGCCCCTTCACCATCATCGTGTCGCTCATGACCGACGCGCCCGCGGAGGTGCCGGCAATGACGCCGCCGGCTTCATAGATTTCGTGCACCCGCTCGTCGATGGGCGTGTCGCCGATCTGGCTGGTGATCCGGAGTTGGTCGCCGCCGGAGAAGAACACCGCGCTCACGTTTGCGAGCGCACTTATTTTCTTTTCATGAGCTGCCTCGAGGCGGTCGTTGACGTAGAGTTCGATGACATCCTTGATGCCCAGCTCACCGAAGGACCTCTGATACTTCTCGAGATAGCCATCCGGCTCATGAGACGCTATGGTGGCAAGCACCAGGCGGCCGTTCGGAACCAGGCTCGCTACCTCCTTCAAGATGACACGATCGCCATCATGGTCCTCGTGGCCGCCGATGATGACGAGCGTTCCAGCTTTACCGTTCGAGGATCGTTTTTTCTTCTTGTCGGTCATTTGCCCACGTCTTTCTTGCGCAGGAAAACGTGCGGGTGGTTGTCCTCGCTGGTCATGAAAGCGACTGCGAACTCCCTGCTGTTATGCGCCCATCCAGACACGCCGGTCGCGGTAAGCACGATGGCTCCGGCTTCGCCGCCGATCGCCTCGACTTCCTTGAGCGCGGGATTCAGCACCTGCTCCAGGCCGCCTTCAGCCTGTCCCGAGGACAATGCCTGCCGCGCCGAGAGTGACTGCATGACACGGGCCGCGAGAGCCTTTCGCGCAATATGCTCACCGTCTCCCGAGAAGGCGACGGCTCCCAACCGGTTGTCGGCATAGTAGCCGCAACCGGGTTGCGGAGAATCCCCCACACGACCCGGAGCACTGCCGTCCAGTCCGCCGGTCGAAGTGCCCACGGCGATGTCCCCGTACTGATCCAGGGCAACCACACCGATCGTATCCTTCGCCTCCGACTTGCTGGAGGCGTCGCGCTGCTGCGGCGTGATCAAATCCGCCGGATCGCAAAGCTCCAGCTGCTTGTCGGCGGCGAAACGCCGGGCCCCCTCCGACGCCAGCAGGATCGGCTCCTCATGCAGCATTGCCTTCGCGACACTGATTGGATGGCGCACGCCCTTGATCACTGCGACGGCACCCACATTGAAGTCCCTGCCCTCCATCAGGCCAGCGCACATCTCGACCTCGCCGTCCGAATTGAGGGCACTTCCATATCCCGCATTGAACGTCGGGTCCGCCTCGAGGATGCGACCGGCCGCTTCCACGGCATCGACCGCCGTTCCGCCGCCGGCCAGGACGGCCCGACCTGCCTCGAGTGCCTCGATGCATCCGTTGCGATGCGCCTCCTCCTCTTGCGGATCGATCTCCTTGGCGCCGCCGTGCAGGATCAGCGACCACATCAGCCAGCCCTCAGATGGCGAATATGGGTCTGATCGGGCCCTCCCCTCGAAGGCGTCGCGCCTCCGAAGCCGGTTACCTGCCGCCACACGGCTTCAACGTCGTCGACGGTCAGCACGACAAGGTCGTTTTCCCGTGCAAGCCTGAGACACACGTCGACGGCCTCCTTCTCGGGACAGACGGCGTGAATGCGGCCTGGGGCGCAGCCGGCGTTCAAGGCACCTTCCCGCAGCAAGCCGGCGATCGCTCCGGGGGCTCGGCCGCGCAGCTCCTGCTCATCCTCCTTGAAGACGATGACGTCGAATATCCGCGAAGCGATCGCGCCCATCTCGCGTATGTCGCAATCGCGGCGGTCGCCCGGTATGGCGACCAGGCCGATCGTGCGCTGATAGCCGCGCCTCATGTGGGAAACGAGCTTTCCGAGCGCCTTCAGCCCCTCCGGATTGTGCGCATAGTCGACGATGGTGCGGAAACCATGTCCGTCGAAGACGTTGAGGCGACCGGGAGATTGCTCGAACGAGGTGCCAAACTCGGCCAGCGCCGCCCGGATCGTTGCCGCCGGAACGTCGTGGCAATGCGCCATGGCGACGGCTGCCAGGCTGTTGGCAACGTTGAATTCGGCCGAACCCTCGAAGGTCGCGGGAATTTCGTCGACGCTCATCAAGAACATCGATTCCCCATCCTCGTGGATGAAAATGTCCCAGCCGTCGCTGCTGGGCTCCCGCGTCACGGCGCGGCCGCCTTCCGCCAGGTGGCTGCGCAAGAAACCGGGCCACTCGCTCCTGCTCGCCAGCGAGAAGTAGCAGATCCTGCCGCCGGCATCGCGCGACATTGCGGACGTATGGACGTCGTCGGCATTGAGAATGCTCCATCCGCCGCGGCGGACGGACTCGACCACGACCGATTTCACCTCCGCCAGGTCCTCGATTGTGTCGATGCCCCTCAGCCCGAGATGATCGCCGTGGACGTTCAGCACCGCGCCAACATCGCATGCATCGAAGGCAAGCCCTTCGCGCAGGATGCCGCCGCGTGCACATTCCAGCACCGCGACATCGACACCCGGCTCGCGCAGCACGATCCTGGCGCTCTGCGGGCCTGAGCAATCGCCTGTGATGATTCGTTCGCCGTTCAGGTACACGCCGGTGGTCGAGGTGAGCCCGACGGTTGCGCCATTCGCCTGCAGGATGTGCGCCAGCATTCTGGCAGTGGTCGACTTGCCGTTGGTCCCGGTGATCGCGAAGATCGGAATCCGGCCGTCCTTGCCGCCTTTGAAGAGAAGATCGAGCACGGGCCGTGCGACGTTGCGGGCGCGCCCCGACGAGGGTTCGAGATGCATGCGAAAGCCAGGACCGGCATTCACCTCTATGATGCCGCCGCCGGTTTCGCTCACCGGCCGTGAGATGTCGGGACAGACGAAGTCGATCCCGGCAATGTCGAGGCCGACGATCTGTGCCGCCCGCCTGGCGATCAGCGCGTTTTCGGGATGGATTTCTTCCGTTCGGTCGATCGCGGTCCCACCGGTGGAGAGATTGGCGGTGGGCCGCAAGAGCACCATTTGACCCGGCGCTGGAACGCTCGCCAGGGTGAGCTGCGATTTTGACAGGAAATGCTCGACACATTCGTCGATCTCGATGCGGGTCAATACCGAGGAATGGCCCTCTCCCCTTCGTGGGTCGCGGTTCGTCTCCTCGACGAGCTCGGCGACAGAACTCCGGCCATCGCCGACCACATGGGCCGGAACCCTCTCGGCGAGCGCCACCACCTTTCCGCCGATCACCAGGATCCTGTGGTCCGAGCCGACGAAATGCTGCTCGACTATAACGCTACGGCTGTGTTCTCGCGCCTGTTCGAAGCCCCAGCGGACCTCGTCTTCTGTTGCCAGACCGATGTTGACGCCGCTTCCATGATTGCCATCGAGTGGTTTGGTGACCACGGGGTAGCCCAGCCGTGCTGCCGCCGCGACTGCGTCCTGCGCCGATCGCACCAGCTCCCCGCGTGGCACCGGCAGGCCGGCCTGTTGCAGCAGGAATTTGGTCAGGTCCTTGTCCGAGGCGATCTCGGTCGCAATCTCGGAAGTGAGGTCGCTGCAACTGGCGCGGATCCGCTTCTGATGCTTTCCGTGACCAAACAGCACGAGGCTGCTGTCGTCGATCCGCGCGGCGGGTATGCCCCGCCTCTCGGCCTCGCGCACCAAGGAAGCAGTCGTAGGCCCCAAGGCACGCTCGGCGGCCAGACGCTTGAGCTGCTGCAGCCTGGCTGCGAACTCGAATGGCCCCTGCGTTTCCGCAATGTCGCCGAGCCCCTCGACACCATGCAGATTGGCCGGCAGCAGGCTGTCCACCAGTTCGAGCGCGACGCGTCCGGCGAGCAGCCCGACAAGCTCATCCTTGTAGGCGAACATGACGTTATAAGTGCCGGGACTGCCTTTGACCGACCGTGTCTTTCCTCGTGTCACCCGGTGACCGAGCATGCTCTGCAGTTCCAGGGCGACATGCTCGACGACGTGGCCGAGCCAGGTTCCTTCCTGCATGCGGCGGACGAAGCCGCCGGCGGCGCCATAGCTGCAGCCATGGCCCGCAAGGCCGGGCAACAGTCGGACGATTTGTTCGGAAAACCCGGGCAGTTTGTCTGTCGGGAACGCCTCAAGGGCTCCGAGGTCGATCCGAATCTGGACCATTGGCGTCATACTATAGAGGTGCGGCCCGCGAAACACGCGGGCGTCCACGACGCGGATAGGGCGAAAACGCGAGGCGCCCCGATGAATTTCTTTGTCCGACATAGTCCGTTTCTCCTGACTAACTCCGCAACATCCGGAGGATCGGTTAGTTCCCGGCTCTTTCAGCCCAAATATTTTTGCAGGAGAGAGAAACAAAAGTGGCCGTTAACATATGTTGGCCCAAGAACACCCTCTGGTCATCTCGGCCACGTGCGGTCGCTGTTCTGAGGGCTACTTATCTCTCGGGACGAGGCGGGCCAGGCATTCGCTCGTTTTCACAAGCATTCGCCGGGCACATCGCGCCCGTTGAGCTAGTGCCCGGCTTTAGCTCATGGCGACCCATTGTGCGGGTCCAGCACTGAGGCATTAATCTTCAGCACGCCTTCGGCACCCGGGAACATTTCCAGACGCGTCAGGTTTGGAACCATCCTTGCACCGGAACTACAGCCATGCAGAGTCGAAAATCGGTGAAGGCCGCGCTCGTCAAGGAGATCGACGCGGTCCGCCTTCGTATCTCGCTGCTTGAAAGCGAGCTATGCAGAGATGGCAGACCCAGGCAAATTGGATGGCGTTCAGGATACGAACTGAACGCCCACAAAGCCCGCCTTGTTCGACTGGAGACCGTGCTTGCCCACTATCCGTCGGCACCGACGGCCCGGGCATCGAAACAGCAACAGCTTGAGTTGCGCGCAAGGCAACCAAGTAGTTTTGGGGAAACGCCATGGCTGACAGACCCTCAATCAGAACTCCGCTAGCTCGAGTGCGGGGCCTTGGATCGGCGAAACACGGAACCGAAACGTTCATGCTGGAGCGGCTGACATCTGCTGCCCTGTTGATCCTTGTCATTTACATCGTCGCGGTCGTTATAATGCTGGTCGGTGAGCCTCGAGACGCCGTCCTCAGCGTCGTAGGATCGATCTATGTCGCGCCAGCCCTTATTGGCTTCATTCTCGTAAGCTGCGTTCACATGCGGCTTGGAATGCAATCGATCATCGAAGATTACTGCCATGCCACCGTGCTCAAATCGCTTCTTCTGATCGCCAATTGGTTATTCTGCTGGGCAGTCGCGCTCGCAAGCTTGTTCGCTGTGCTGTTAATCAGCTTCAGATAGCGATCCGGTTCTCAGCTGCAGCCAACGTCTGCCACCAGCAGGCTGAAGTTCGCCTCAGCGGCGAACCGGGCTGGCTTGCGCAAAGGAGTTCGACAACCCGGCCTCATCTGATTTGCGGCAGCCTGTCCCATTGATGGAAAGGGGGTGGAGAGGTCAGCTCCCACTCCAATGTGGTAGCTCCTGGCCCCCATGGGTTCATGCCGGCGGCTCTTTGCCGGTAGAAAGCTTCCAAGATGCCGAAGAGGAAAATCACGACACTCGCGGCCGACAGGTACGATCCATACGAGGACACCATGTTCCAGCCGGCGAATGCGTCGGGATAGTCGACATAACGACGCGGCATGCCAGCCAATCCAAGGAAGTGATGGGGGAAGAAGACGAGGTTCACGCCGACGAAGGTCGTCCAGAAATGGACCCCAGCCAGAAGCGGGTTGTAGAGATATCCCGTCATTTTCGGAAACCAGTAATACCAGCCCGCGAAGATGCCGAAGATCGCTCCCAGTGAAAGTATGTAGTGGAAATGCGCGACGACGAAGTATGTGTCGTGCAGTTCACGGTCGAGGCCGGCATTTGCGAGTTGAACGCCCGTCACCCCGCCTACGGTGAACAGGAATATGAAGCCGAGGGCCCAGAGCATCGGCGTCCGCAGGCTGACCGAACCGCCCCACATGGTTGCAATCCAGGAGAACACCTTTATCCCGGTCGGCACTGCGATCACCATCGTGGCGAAGGTGAAGTAGCGCTGCGTGTCGAGGCCTATCCCGCTGGTGTACATATGGTGGGCCCAGACGACGAAGCCGATCACCCCGATCGCCACGATTGCGTAGACCATCCCGAGATACCCGAAGATCGGCTTTCGCGAGAAGGTCGAGATCACCTGGCTGACGATGCCGAACGCCGGCAGGATCATGATGTAGACTTCCGGGTGGCCGAAGAACCAGAAGAGATGCTGGTACAGCAGCGGGTCGCCTCCGCCGTCCGGCGCGAAGAACGTGGTTCCGAAATTGCGATCGGTCAGGAGCATGGTGATGGCGCCGGCCAGCACCGGCAGAGCCAGCAGCAGCAGGAAGGCGGTGATGAGGATCGACCACACAAACAGGGGCATCTTGTGCAGGGTCATCCCCGGCGCGCGCATGTTGAAGATGGTGGTGATGAAGTTGATGGCTCCCAGGATCGAGGAGGCGCCCGCAATGTGCAGAGACAGGATGACCAAATCCACGGCGGGACCGGGATGGCCGGAGGTCGACAGCGGCGGGTACAGGAACCAGCCGGTCCCAGGGCCATAGCCGCCGGGGACGCTGGGCATGAAGATCGACAATAAAAGCAACATCAATGCCGGCGGCAGCAGCCAGAACGAGATGTTGTTCATGCGCGGGAAGGCCATGTCGGGGGCGCCGATCATGATCGGAACCATCCAGTTGGCGAAGCCGCCGATCAGGGCGGGCATCACAGTGTAGAAGATCATGATCAGCGCGTGGGCCGTGGTGAAGACGTTGTAAAGCTGCTTGCCGGCGTCGATCGCTGCGTCGCCCTGGTAACCGTAGATCATCGACGCCAGTCCGGGGAAAAACTGGATCCCGGGTTGCTGCAGCTCGATTCGCATGCTCACCGACAAGAGCATGCCGATCACCCCCGCGATGAAAGCGAAGACCAGATAGAGTGTGCCGATGTCCTTGTGGTTGGTCGAAAACAGCCATCGGGTGATGCCGGTCGGCTGGTGGCTGTCGAGACCGTCCGGATCTGCCGCCGTATATTCGTTCATGACCTTCTCCGCTTGAGCCGTCCGTCGCCAGCATCGAACCGTGCTGGAACTTGATTGTTCCCTCCACCGAACCGGCGGTAGGAACATTCCACGGAAGCCGCGGTTAGGTTCCGCGCGGCCGACCCTGCGCGGCTGAGGATCGACGTCCATGCTGGCGATAATTGCTGCGACACTGGTTCTGACGACGGTGGTTGGTGGGCTGATATCCGCCTTCTGGCTCGAGGCGCGTCATGGTTTCCATGACCCCATGCCGCCGGACATGTCGGTGCCCAGGCAACTGAACGCCCCGGCCTGGAGCCGGTGGTCCTGACATGGACGCGATCACCGCGACACTCGACCCGAGAACGCGAGCCGGCTGGCTGCTGCTCGGCTTCGCGCTCGGCGGTTTCTTCGACGGCATCGTCCTGCATCAGATCCTGCAATGGCATCATCTTCTCTCGGGCGTCGCCGATCCGGTGGGTTCCGACCTGCGCTTCCAGATCATGGCCGACGGCCTCTTCCATCTTTTCATGTATGTGCTCGCCGTCGCCGGCACGGTGCTGCTGGTGGCCGCGAGGGCGGCCGGCGCGCGGCCCGGGACCACCACGGAGATCCTGCGGCTCGCCTTCGCCGGGTTCGGCGTCTGGCATGTCGTCGATGCCGTCGTGTTTCACTGGCTGCTGGGTCTGCACCGGATCAAGATGAACAGCGACTTGCCGCTCGCCTGGGATATTGCGTGGCTGGTCATCTTCGGCATCGTGCCGCTTGTGTTGGTGCTGGTGCTGCCCAACCGCGGCGGACCGGCACGCGGTGCTTCGGCAGCGCTTACCAGCATCGTCCTGCTCGCGGGATTGGCAGCCGGCGCCGGCCCGTTCTTCAACGGTGCCGCCAATTCCATCATCGTCTTTCGGGCCGGGATGGAACCGGCGGCGATGATGCGGGCCGTTGAAGTCGCCGACGCCCATCTCAAATGGGTCGACGCCAGCGGCACCATCTGGGCGGTCGACCGCGTCTCATGGCGCGGGTTGGTATCCCTTCACGCGCGCGGCGCCCTTGTGGTCAGCACGACGCCTGTCATTGCCGGATGCCTCGCCTGGACCGATGCCGCCGGAATGAGCAGTAGCTCCAGCCAGCAGCGAGGCACTCCTGCCAGGCTATGACTTCCGGACAGGGATAGGGGAGTATCAAGCATGCAGTTCGCCACCGAGAGCAGCCACGGCCGGAGCCTGACACCGCGCATCGTCGTGGTCGGCGGAGGCTTTGCCGGTCTGGAGGTTGCCAAGGCGCTCGGCAAGGCGGAAATCGGGGTGACGATCATCGACCGCCACAATCACCACCTGTTCCAGCCCTTGCTCTATCAGGTTGCAACCGCCGCCTTGTCGGCGCCTGATATCGCCGAGCCCATCCGCAAGATCCTGGGCCGCTATCCCTCGGTTCAGGTCCTCTTCGGCGATGTCACCGAGATCGGCACCGAGGCCAGGATACTGGTGCTGGCCGATGGGACCACGGTCCCCTACGACATCCTGGTCTTGGCCACTGGTTCGCAGCCATTCTATTTCGGCCAGGAGAGCTGGGCTCGGGTTTGTCCCGGTTTAAAGACCATCGAGGACGCGCGCACGATCCGGTCACGGCTGCTGCTATCGTTCGAGCACGCGGAACGGACCACCGATCCAGTCGAGCAATCCCGGCTGATGACGATCGCCATTATCGGCGGCGGCCCGACCGGTGTCGAACTGGCGGGCTCGATCGCCGAACTCAGCCGGCACACACTGGCGCGCGACTTCCGCAACATCCGGCCCGAGAAGACAAGGATCATACTGGTAGAAGCCGGCGAGCGTCTGCTCGCCGGATTCGCCCCGGAGCTTTCCAGATATGCACGTCTGCGCCTTGAAAGCCTGGGCGTCGAGGTCGCGCTCGGCAACCGGGTCGAGGCGATCGAAGCGCATCAGATCACCGTCGGCGGCCA
Source organism: Mesorhizobium sp. C372A (assembly GCF_030323245.1). Classification (NCBI taxonomy): domain Bacteria; kingdom Pseudomonadati; phylum Pseudomonadota; class Alphaproteobacteria; order Hyphomicrobiales; family Phyllobacteriaceae; genus Mesorhizobium; species Mesorhizobium sp. C372A. Next base: position 4,607,966 of record NZ_CP100475.1, read on the forward strand.
GGTGATCCCGGTGGCCTTGACGCTCTGGGCCGCCGGGGTGGCGGCTTCTCCGCTGGTCGCCCAGCTTGGTGTCGGGCTCGACCGCGGCGGTCGGGTGAAGGTCGAATCCGACCTGCAGGTCGTTGGCCATCCCGATGTCTTCGCGCTTGGCGACGTCGCACTGGTCCTCGATGGGAACGGCCAGCCATTGCCGGGTCTTGCCCAAGTCGCCAAGCAGCAGGGCGAGCACCTCGGCAAGGCACTGTCACGCCGGATAGATGCTGGCGACACGCTGCCCGCTTTTGTCTTCAGCAATCGAGGCAACACGGCCATTGTCGGCCGCCACGCTGCCGTGTTCGAATCGGGCAGGCTGAAACTGAAAGGCTGGTTCGCCTGGTCTGCCTGGGCGCTCATCCATGTTTATCTGCTCGTCGGTTTTCAGCACCGCGTTCAGGTCTCGATCCAGTGGCTCTGGCGCTACCTGACCTATGAGCGTGGCGCCCGACTCATCGCCGAGGAACGAGTCGAACCGGGTTCGAAATCATCGCCGGGAGCGGCCCCGAGAGAGCCGCTGCCACCCAAGGCAGACGCCGCCCCGGCATTGCCCGCCCGCACTGACTAGATTGCCGGGTGCTCAGTTCGGAGACAGTGGCGATGCGGGGGTCATCTCTGGATTCCGCCACGGCCCGTCGTCCCACGGCAGCCTGAACCTCGAAAATCGAGGCGGGTGGTTCCCAGCTTGTATCCGGTGCCGGCCTGATGGGATCCGGATGGCACCAGCGGCGTTGCGTCCCTATATGCTCAAATGAACACAGGCTCCTCGAAACGGGAGCTGTTGAACCCTCCTCTTCAGAGACAGCTTGTCATGACGTCACCTGCGACTGCTGAACAACCCCCGGTCATTCAGACGGGGCTTCCCGCCCTGAGCAACAGCTATGGGCAATTGCCGGAGCGCTTCTTCTCGCAAACAGATCCGAAGCCGGTATCCGAACCGCGGCTGATCCGGTTCAACCGGCCCCTCGCGGAGGAACTCGGGCTCGATGCCGACCAGCTTACCAGCCCGGATGGAGTGGCGATGCTTGCCGGCAACAGATTTCCGGAAGGCTTGCAGGCAATCGCCCTGGCTTATGCGGGCCACCAGTTCGGAAACTTCGTGCCTCAGCTTGGCGACGGGCGCGCTCTGCTTCTTGGCGAAGTGGTGGACGTCAACGGCATTCGCCGTGACATCCAGCTGAAGGGATCGGGACCAACGCGGTTCTCGCGCAACGGTGACGGCCGCGCCGCACTCGGCCCTGTCCTGCGCGAATATGTCGTCAGCGAAGCGATGGCGGCGCTCGGCATTCCGACGACGCGAAGCCTTGCGGCGGTGCTCACCGGCGACCCGGTCTATCGCGAGGTCCGGCTGCCCGGCGCCGTCCTGACACGGGTGGCGGCAAGTCATATCAGGATCGGCACGTTCCAATATTTCGCCGCGCGCCACGACACCGAGGCGCTCAAGATATTGGCCAACTATGCCATTCAGCGTCACTTCCCACAGCTGGCGGGGGAAGCACGGCCGTACCGGGCTTTGCTGGAGGCCGTTGTCGCCGCACAGGCGGACCTGGTGGCGCGCTGGATGCTGGTCGGCTTCATCCATGGCGTCATGAACACCGACAACATGTCGATCTCGGGCGAGACGATCGACTATGGCCCATGCGCCTTCATGGACGCTTACGACCCCGGCGCGGTGTTCAGTTCGATAGACCGCGCCGGTCGCTATGCCTATGCCAACCAGCCTCGTGTCGCCACATGGAACCTTGCGCGCTATGCCGAGACCCTGCTGCCGCTCATGAGCACGGACGAGAATGAAGCAGTGTCTGAAGCGGAAGAGGTGCTGAGGTCGTTCCAGGCCTCCTATGAGGCTGTGTTGCAGCGCGGCTTCCGCAGAAAACTCGGACTGCTGACCGAAGCGGAAGGCGACTTGCAGCTCGCTGCCGACTTTCTGGACGTGCTGGCTCACGGCGAAGCGGACTTTACGCTCGGCTTTCGGCGCCTGGGCGATGACCTCGACGCTGCGGACGGCCAAGGCACGGCGCGGCAGTTGTTTAAGGATCCAGGCTCATTCGATGCCTGGTCGGCGCGGTGGCGCCAGCGCATTGCAAGCGAAGCAGCCGACACGGCCACGCGCCGGGCAGCCATGCAATCCGTCAATCCCAAATTCATCCCCCGCAATCATCGCATCGAGGCGATGATCCAGGCGGCGTTGGGCGGCGACTTCACACCGTTCGAGGAGATCCTGGCGGTCGTCAGCCGTCCCTTCGATGAGCAGCCGGGAATGGAACGCTATGCTGAGCCGCCACGCCCGGATGAGCGCGTCCTGCAGACATTCTGCGGTACATGAGACATTCGTGATGGTCGCTTAACATGTGCAAATGCGGAAGACCCATTTGCAAGCTATCGTCACGGGCACTCTCGTAGGGGCTGAGCTATGACGATCATAGAATTGGCATTCGAATTGCTGGCACGGAAGCTCGTAGACCGTACCGGAATATCAGACGAAGATGCTCGAGACCTTGTCTCAGCCATGGGAGCTGACTGGTCATCGCTCGTGCGAGCAGCGAGGGCGATCAAAGAGGCTTAGGTCTTTTGACGTCGTTTTAGCTGCCATCAGCTGCAGGCAGATCGGACCAGAGGCTGCTGCCGCGATCCAGGCGCGACACCGCGCTCGTCACCGATCATGTCAGCAACGTGGTCAAGCACTGTATTTCGGTCGCTCCAATTGACCGGGTACAACACGCTGCTCTCCTGAAAGCCACTGCAGCCCGCTACGCAAGTCGCCGGAAGCTCGCAATAAACTGCGATAGCAGCCCAGGCTTAGGATTTATATTGCAGGCCCGCACCACTGGCGGGGCGACGCGGGCAGGCCGCTGCCGTTCGTTGAAATCCGCGTTGGGAATCAGATTCCGTCGGCACCGAAATCACAGGTGCTGACGAAGCAGACGGAACTTCCCCCCACGATCACGGTTTGGAGTCACGAGACCAACCCAAGGAGATGCAGATGTCGAGCAAAATGCCGCCCGTGCCGCCTGAGAACCAGAGCCAGAAGGGTCGAGGAGAAGGGCGACAGGTTAGCCACGATGATGCCCAGCACGGCACTCACGGAGCGCCGGATCCGGAGCGCCAAGGGCAGCAAGCCAACACCAAGGTCAACACCACTCATCAGGGCCGTCAGCAGGATCGGTGATCATGTCCACATCGAAGAAACACCCGAACACGATCCGGCAGGGCGGGCCAGGCGCATCGCACGAGAACGCCAGAAAACCCCTGCAGGTCAACAAACCCCCGGCGGATGAAGACCGTCGATCCAAAAGCCGAGTTTCAGGGGGTGGCGGTGAAAAGGACAGTCATCATTCGCACAATCCAGCCAAGAAGGGTAGCAACAGTTGAACCCACGGCTTTGTGAATGATTGTGCTAAAGCGCGCCGCGTGTGCATGTCATTGTCTCACAACCGAGCCTTTTTTTGAGTGACATGCATAGCCGGACCAGGGTGAGGATCAGCGAGTCGAGACGCCCGGAAAAACCGGAGGCCGTGGGCCCGCACCACTGGCGGAGCGATGCGGGCCCGGCCAAGGGTTACGGCCCTCGACCAGCAGCGAGGGGCTCGCTGCCGCATGCAGAACAAGCCCCGTAATTTCAGGTTCCGCTAATATACAAAAAAGCCGGCCACCTTTCGGCAGCCGGCCAGTTCCAACAGAACAAGGGAACGTGCACTGATGGGGCAGTGCAACGCCCGAAGTGTTTCGAGGCGACGATGTTCCACCGGAAATCCACGGATTCGCCGTTTCGATCTACATTGGCCGGATTGAAAGATCTTTGACGATCTCTCCCAAGTTCTCGCGGAGCCCGGTCCGACGTGTGGCGCCCTGTCTGCGCCTTGGCTCTCTATGCGGCCAGCAAGCTCATCTTTGAAGAATGCCCGCCGCGACTGCCGCGCGCGTCAAACACCGGCGTGCAATTGGTCGAGCGCGCGGCAGACCGGGGACGCGTCAAGTCGAGCGTCGGTCGACGTAGGTGTAGACGCCGGCCCCAATGGCGACCGCGCCGACCGTGATCACGATCGATGGCGCGCCCATCAAACTGGCAAAGACCGCCCAGATGAGGGCGATGACGATAGCGCCGAGTGTTCCCAGGATCAGTCTCGGCATTGTCTACCCCTCCACGTTCGGGCCGCCTGTGGATGGTCGTCACCCACCGGTCATGCGAAACGCCGCATGAAAGCACAGTGTGGCCCATGAGGTGAAGGGCCGCGCCGGAATACTCCGGTGCGGAAAAGATGATGCCCGCGCCGCCAAAGCCCGGGTGTTCAATAGCCAAATGGCTGGACCGGCGCCTAGCGCCTCAGCGCGTGGACTTCCGCCATGCTTTCGCCGCCCATCGGCAGGGCCATGTCATCATCGAGCAGCCGGGTGATGCGGGCAAAGCCCGTAAACGCCTTCCTGGCTGCTTCGGCCGACATTCTGCCCGACAGGGCCGCGGAGCAGCAATTCACGGCGCACTGATACACAGGCCCACGCCGTCCCAATGGCCATTTCTGCAAAAAGACCATCGCTTCGGCAACGCTATCGACTTCCTCGACGGGGTGTCCCTGCCCGCGCGCAATGCGCACGGGCGTAAAGAAATGCAAGCGGTCCATTTTGTTCTCTCCCTGGTCGGCCGCAGCGCGAACCAACCCTACTAAATTCGCGGATGGCGCGTTTGTTCCGCTTATTGCAAAAAAATCTGCGCTGGTGGGCTTGGGTTGCCGACGCCCGCTTTTGTCCGGAACGTTAGGCCGGCTGATGCATTTCGCTCTCGTGATTGCCTTGAGGGACACGTTCAAACCATGCGCATAGCCCATGTCGCCCCTTTGCACGAATCGGTGCCACCCCTTCTCTATGGCGGCACCGAGCGCATCGTTTCCTATCTGACCGAAGGGCTGGTCGAACTCGGCCATGAGGTGACGCTGTTCGCCAGCGGCGACAGCCGGACGTCGGCCAGACTGATACCAGGTCGCGAACGCGCGCTACGCCTCGATCCGCGTCCACTGAAATCGGACACGGCGGCGCATCTTGCGATGCTTGCCGATGTGAGGAACCGAGCCCACGACTTTGATATCATTCATTTTCATCTCAGCCATTTCCTGCATTTCTCGTTCTTCGAGACCATGCCGGACAAGACGGTGACAACGCCTCATGGCCGGCTCGATTATGTCGATCTGGCGCCAGCCTATGAGCGTTTTCCGCGCTTTCCGCTGATCTCGATCTCGCATAGCCAGAAGACCGGGCTTGCGAATGCCAATTGGCTGGCCACCATCCATCACGGGCTGCCGACGGGTCTCTATCAGCCGACCTTCGAGACGGCGGCAGGCGAACCATACCTCGCCTTTCTCGGCCGGCTTTCGCGCGACAAGCGGCCGGACCGGGCCATCGACATCGCCTTGCGCTCGGGCATGAAACTCAAGCTGGCGGCCAAGATCGGCGACGATGATCGCGCCTATTTCCATGAGACGATCGAGCCGTTGATCGATGGCGACCGCATCGACTATGTCGGCGAGATCGCCGAGAGTGAGAAGACTGAATTCCTCGGCAATGCCGCTGGTCTGCTGTTTCCGATAGACTGGCCCGAGCCGTTCGGCCTTGCCGCGATCGAGGCGATGGCGTGCGGTACGCCAACCATCGGCTGGAACTGCGGTGCGTTGCCGGAAGTCATCGACCATGGCGTTACCGGATTTGTCGTCGATTCTCTCGACGCCGCGGTCGCCGCGGTGCCGGCCTTGCTGCAACTCGACCGGCGAAAGGTGCGCGCCGTCTTCGAAAGTCGGTTCTCCGCCAACAGGATGGCGCGCGACTATCTCACTGCCTATGCGCGTCTCATCGGCGCCCCGGCTGAATCGAAAGCGTCGTGAACGACGGCGGACGTTCCGAGCCCGAAACAGAGATTTGTGACTGATGACCGAACTTGACGAGCGCAAGCTCGACCCTGCCGTGGCCCTTGCCTCCCTGGACGAAACCGCGCCGCGCGAGCCGCACCGGCTGTTTGCCCTAAAGCAAGGCGACTGTTTTGCCGTGGCCGATGCCTACGGCGATATCAGGGGTGCGGGCGACGGTTTCTTCCGTGACGACACCCGGGTGCTGTCGGAGTTCAGGCTCACCGTCGGCGGCCGGCAGACATCGCTGCTCGGCGCCTCGCTCAGCCAGGACAATGTGCTGTTCACCAGCAATATGACCAATTTGCCGATGCAAAGCGTCGGTGGCCGCGACATCCCGCAGGGCGCCATCCATATCGAGCGCGTCAGGCTGTTGTGGCAGGACCGGCTGTTCGAGCGCATCACCCTTTCCAACTACAGCCAGGAGCATTCGGCAATCCGCGTCTCGCTGCATTTTGCCGCCGATTTCCGCGACATGTTCGAGGTGCGCGGTTCGACCCGGCCGAAGCGCGGAATGGCGCATGCAGCGGAGATCGCGCCTGCCTCGGTGCTGCTGCGCTATGACGGACTGGACGGGCTGGCGCGGGTGTCGGCGATCTCGTTCTCGCAGCCGCCAGACCAGTTGAGCGCCGAGCGCGCGGATTTCCTCATCGCAGTGACCAAGCGCAGCAGCAAGATGCTTTACGTCGAGGTCGGCGCGGAACTGACCGAAACGCCCGACCGCGACCGCTTCCGGGCGGCCGCGGCGCGCGCCCGTTTCGGCATGCGGGCCAAGCGCCGCCATGGCGCGACGGTGCACAGTTCGGGTCGCGTCTTCAACGATTGGGTCGAACGCGCCCGCGCGGATGTCGCCTTGCTGACCACCGAGTTGTCGACCGGCCCCTACCCCTATGCCGGCATCCCCTGGTTTTCGACGGCCTTCGGCCGTGACGGCGTCATCTCGGCGCTGCAGATGCTATGGCTCAACCCCGGCCTGGCGCGCGGCGTGCTTGCCTTCCTCGCCCAGCACCAGGCGACCGAGACATCGCCTTTCAGCGACTCGCAGCCCGGCAAGATCATGCACGAGACGCGCAAGGGCGAGATGGTGGCGCTGCAGGAACTGCCTTTCGGCCGCTACTATGGCGGCGTCGATACCACGCCGCTCTACATCCACCTCGCTTGCGCCTATGCCGAACGCACCGGCGACATGGACTTCATCGCCAGCCTGTGGCCGTCTCTCTGCGCCGCCGCCAAGTGGACGGAAGAGGCGAGCCGCGCAACCGGCTTCGTCACCTATCAGCGCGCTGCCGAATCCGGCCTTGCGAACCAGGGCTGGAAGGACAGCTTCGACTCCGTCTTCCACGCCGACGGGCGCATCCCCAAGGGGCCGATCGCGCTGGTCGAAGTGCAGGGTTATGTCTTCGCCGCCTTCAGGGGCCTTGCCGCTCTCGCCCGCCGCCGGGGCGAGTTCGCGCAGGCCGAGCACTGGGAAAATCGCGCCGAAGAGATGCGGATCGCCGTCGAGCGTGATTTCTGGCTGGACGATCTCGGGTTCTATGCGCTGGCGATCGACGGCGCCGGAGAGCCGTGCAAGGTGCGCACCTCGAATGCCGGACACCTGCTCTATGTCGGCCTGCCCGAACCGGCGCGGGCTAAGATGGTCGCCGACCAGTTGCTTTCGGCTTCCTTCCACTCCGGCTGGGGGGTGCGAACGCTTTCCGACGATGCTGTGCTGTTCAACCCGATGTCGTACCACAATGGTTCCATCTGGCCGCATGACACGGCGATGTGCGGCGCCGGCCTGGCGCGGTTCGGCGAGCGTGACAGCGTGGTGCGGCTGATGAGCGGTACGTTCGAATCGGCAGTGCATTTCAACATGCGACTGCCAGAACTGTTCTGCGGTTTCACCCGCTCGCCGGGCGAAGCGCCGATCGCCTACCCCGTCGCCTGCCTGCCGCAAGCGTGGTCCGCAGGCTCGGCCTTCATGCTGATGCAGGCGTGCCTCGGTCTGGAAATCGACGGCTGGAACGGCGAAATCCACGTCACTCGACCCCGTTTGCCGATCGGCATCGATACGCTGACGCTCAGGCATCTGGGTGTCGGCGAAAAGAGGGTCGATCTTACCTTCCAGCGCGTCGGCGACCGCGTCGTCGCCTTTCTCGCCGACCGCCATGAAGGGCTGGTTCCGCTGATCGTGCGGACATGATCTGAACGGCCTTCAACGGGAACCGAACCCAGGGTTTGTGCGTTGCGAAAAACACAGGTTCTCACGGGCGATCGTCGGCTGCGAACACTCAAATCGAACCATGAAGAAAAAGGCCCTGGCGGCCAAAATTGAGTTGGAATTGGAATGACTGATTATGGCATGGCCCTGCTCTGGGTCTTGATCCTTGCAAGCCTTGGCCTTTCGATTCTAGCCGTTATGTTATCGATCTCCAGGCAACGTCGTAGCCATAGCTTGACGGTTGCACCGACTGCCGGCGAGGACGTCGCATCGGAAGCGACGCGCAAGGTCTTGCGGGAGTTCGAGAAGAACGGACAATCTCCCGACGCGGCGCTGGTGAACTGGTCGCCCGACACCTTGCGCAAGATACTTGCCGACGACCTGCCGGACGCGCAGGTCATCGTCGTCTCGAACCGAGAACCCTATATCCACAACATCAAGGACGACGGCGTCGAGCTTCTGGTGCCGGCCAGCGGCCTGGTGTCGGCGCTTGAGCCTATCACCCGCGCCTGCAGCGGCACCTGGATCGCCTATGGCGGCGGAACGGCGGATCGTCTGACGGTCGACAGCAACGATCGGGTTCAGGTGCCGCCGGACAATCCGTCCTATACGCTGCGCCGCGTGTGGCTGAGCGACGACGAATATCAGGGCTACTATCTCGGCTTTGCCAATGAAGGGCTTTGGCCGCTCTGCCATATCGCCTTCACACGGCCGGTCTTCCGTGCCTCGGACTGGGAGGCCTATGAGGCCGTCAACCGCAAATTCGCCGATATGGTGGTTGCCGAGGCGCGCAATGAGCGGCCGATCGTGCTGGTTCAGGATTACCATTTCGCGCTCCTGCCGCGCATGATCCGCGAGCGCCTGCCGGAGGCGATCATCATCACCTTCTGGCACATCCCGTGGCCGAACTCCGAAGTGTTCAGCATCTGCCCATGGCGCGAACGCGTTCTTGATGGACTGCTCGGGAGCTCGATCATCGGCTTTCACACCCAGTTTCATGCCAATAATTTCACTGAAAGCGTAGACCGGTTCCTGGAAAGCCGCATCGAGCGCGCCGACGCCGCGATCTCGTATGGCGGGCGGACGACCCTGGTGCACGCCTATCCCATCTCCATCGAATGGCCGGCCGAACTCCTGGCCAAACTGCCGCCGGTCGAGGAAAGCCGCGCCCGCCTGCGTGAGCGGTTCGGCCTGTCGGCGGACGTCAAGCTGTGCGTCGGCGTCGAGCGCCTGGACTACACCAAGGGCATCCTCGACCGCTTCCATGCGCTGGACGAATTGTTTACGCGCCACCCCGAGTGGATCGGCAAGGTAGTGTTCCTGCAGATTGCTGCCCCAAGCCGCGGCACGCTGCCGGCGTACCAGCAATTGCACGATGAATGCCTGCGTTATGCCAACGAGCTCAACCAGCGCTACGGTCATGACGGCTACAAGCCCGTGGTCATGGTGGCTGAGCACCATTCGCAGCAACAGGTCTATGAGATCTATCGCGCCGCCGACATCTGCATGGTCACCAGCCTGCATGACGGCATGAACCTCGTAGCCAAGGAATTCGTCGCCGCGCGTGACGACGAACAGGGCGTGCTGTTGCTCAGCACGTTTGCCGGCGCGTCGCGCGAACTGCTGGAAGCACTGATCGTCAATCCTTACGACGCGGCGATGATGAGCCAGGTGCTGCTGCAGGCGCTGACCATGTCACCGGACGAACAACGCGAGCGCATGCGCCCGATGCGCGAAATAGTGCGCGACAACAATGTCTTTCGCTGGGCCGGCAGCATGCTGCTCGATGCGGCGCGCCTGCGCAAACGCGGCGACCTCGAAAGAGCGACAAGTGTCGCCGAGCGGCCCGCAAACACCGACACCAACATCGTCTCGCTGTTCGACCGCATGCGGAAGGTGGCGTCATGAATAGCCTGTCAAAAGCACCGGGCCTGCCAACCGCACCCGACCTGCCGGAAGGACAATGGGCGCTTTTCCTCGATATCGACGGCACGTTGCTGGAGCACGCGGCGCACCCCGACGCCGTGTCCGTAAGCGACGAACTGCGCAACCTCCTCGGCGTCGTCGACAAACGGCTGGACGGCGCTGTCGCCTTTATCACCGGCCGCTCGGTCGAAGGCGCCGACCGCCTGTTTCATCCGTTGAAGCTGCGTGTTGCCGGTCTCTATGGGCTGGAACACCGGCTGACGCCGGACGGCCCGGTCGTTACCGCGGATGCTCCCGCCGATATCGCTGCCCTTGCCGACGCCATCGAAGCCGAACTGGATGACGGCCTTGTTCATATCGAGCGCAAGGGTCCGATCCTCGCCATCCATACGCGTGCGGCGCCGCATCTGCTGGCCAGGGCAACGCATCTTGTCGAACAGGCTTTGACCGAGCTTCCCAAGGGCTATCGGGTTATCCCGGGCAATGCCGGCGTCGAACTCATGCCGCTCGAAGCCGCCAAGGGCGCTGCCGTGCGGCGTTTCATGGCAATCCCGCCCTTTGCCGGACGCCGGCCGGTCTTTCTCGGCGACGACACCGCCGACGAAAACGGTTTCGAGGCGATCAACGAGGCCGGCGGCATCTCGATCCGGGTCAAGCCGCGTGGGCCGACCGTGGCCCAATACAGGCTCGATGATGTCACCTGCGCGATAGCCTGGCTTGCCGCCAATTTCGACGCATCACCGGCCCTCAACCGCAAAGCGTCCTGATCCCTGCCGTCTGCGGGTCGAATCAAGATCGCCGCGATTGCGCCGACCTTCGCCAAAAGCCGATCGATAAGCGCTGTTCTCATTGAATATCTTTAAGGCCAAAGCCGGCAAATGGATTGCTTGCCGGTTCCCCTGCGTCAGGCATAACCTGCGCAGTCGACGCGTGAGGGCGCGTGCGGCATCAAGGGGAGGACATCGCAGTGACCATACAAGGCGCATCACCCGATCTATACAATGAGGATCTGGCTCCGGCCAAAGTCCGAAACTGGGGGCCGTTCTCGATTTTCAACGTCTGGACGTCGGACGTCCACAGCCTCTGGGGCTATTATCTCGCCGCAAGCCTGTTCCTGTTTTGCGGCGGCTTCGTCAATTTCATCATCGCCATCGGCATCGGTTCGCTGATCATCTACGCGCTGATGAACATGGTCGGCTATGCCGGCGTGAAGACCGGCGTGCCCTACCCCGTGCTGGCGCGCGCGTCCTTCGGCATCTGGGGCGCCAACATTCCGGCCCTGGTGCGCGCCATCGTCGCCTGCTTCTGGTACGGCGCGCAGACGGCAGCGGCATCGGGCGCGATCGTGGCGTTGCTGATCCGCTCGCAATGGTTCGCCGATTTCAACGCCAACACGCATTTCCTCGGCCATACGGGTCTGGAAGTGATCTGTTTTGTGGTCATCTGGGCACTGCAATTGCTGATCATCCAGAACGGCATGGAAACGGTGCGCCGCTTCCAGGATTGGGCCGGCCCGGCGGTGTGGGTGATGATGTTGATCCTGGCGATCTATCTCTGTGTAAAATCCGGGAGATTTGCCTTTACCAGCGACATCCCGATGGATGTGCTGCTCGACAAGACAAAGGATGCCGGCGTACCCGGAACCCCTGGCTCCTGGACGTCGCTGTTTGCGGTGGCGGCGATCTGGGTCACCTATTTCTCGGCGCTCTATCTCAATTTCTGCGATTTCGCCCGCTATGCCCCAGACAAGGCATCGCTGCGCAAGGGCAACATCTGGGGCCTGCCGATCAATCTCATCCTGTTCTCGCTGGTCGCCGGCGTGACCACCATCGCTGCCTTCGACGTGTATGGCGAAGTGCTTCTGCATCCCGACCAGATCTCGGCGAAATTCGACAGCTGGTTCCTGGCAGCGCTTGCAGCCCTGACCTTTGCCGTGGCGACGCTCGGCATCAATGTGGTGGCAAACTTCGTCTCGCCGGCCTTCGACTTCTCCAACGTCTTTCCGCGGCAGATCGACTTCAAGAAGGGCGGCTATATCGCGGCCGTAATCGCGCTGGTGCTCTATCCCTTCGCGCCGTGGGAAGGCAGTGCGGCGTCTTTCGTCAACGTCATCGGCGCGACGATGGGGCCGATCTTCGGGGTGATGATGGTCGACTACTATCTGATCCGGAAGGGCGAGGTCGACGTCGAGGCACTGTACCGCGAAGATGGCGAGTTCCGCTTCCAGGGCGGCTGGCACATCAACGCCTTCATAGCCGCCGGCATCGGCGCCATCTTCTCCTCGGTCCTGCCGAACTTCACGAACCTGCTACCGGCATGGTGGGGCGTTTATGGCTGGTTCTTCGGCGTCGGCATTGCAGGGGTCATCTACTACGTCCTTCGCACCGCCGCCCTTGGCGCAGGGGCCAGGACGGCAAAGGCGTGAAATGAGAGATAGGGAGTAGTCAGTAGTCAGTAGTCAGTAGTCAGTAGTCAGTAGGGAATAGTATAACCCCTACTCCCTACTCCCTACTCCCTACTCCCTACCATCTCAGCCAATCTCCGCACCGTGTTCCAGTTGCGTGCGGTGCCGATGCCCATGCGCTTGTGGTTCATGGCAGCGAGCAGCCGCGAGCTTGGCCGCTCGCGCGAAAAGACGACCCAGATGTCGCCATCGACCGAAGCCACCTTCTCGTCCTCGGCGGCATAGGCCTGGAGCGCGGCCACACCATCCGCTGGCGCTGGCTTGCGCATCACCCGCACAGCCACCTGATCGCCTGCCTCGGCAGAGTCGGCCGGGAATGGGTTGCCGGCGGCAAGTTTCAGCCAATCCTCGGCAGTGCGCACGATGATGACGACGTTGCGGCCGAAGGTTTTTTCGAAGGCCGTTTCCAGCCGCTGTTCCAGCTTGGCGATGCCGGTCGCCCGTGTCTCGAAGACCAGATTGCCGGTCGCCACCAGGGTGCGCGGGTTCTTCAGCCCAAGCTGTTCAGCCATCGCCTTGAGGTCGGCCATGACGACCCGGCGGCCTTCGCCGAGGATAATGCTGTAGAGCAGCGCAACATAGGTCTGCATCAGCTGCGAAACCTCACCGTGGCCCTAGACCAGTCGCGACTGGTCCACCGCGGCCGAGATGAAGCTGGCGAACAGGGGATGCGGCTCAAGCGGCCGGCTCTTCAGCTCCGGATGGTACTGGACGCCGATAAACCAGGGATGGTCGGGATATTCGACGGTTTCCGGCAGCACACCGTCGGGCGACATGCCGGCAAACACCAGGCCGCAATCTTCTAGCCGCTCCTTGTAGTCGATATTGACCTCGTAGCGGTGGCGATGGCGCTCGGAAATCTGGGTGTCGCCATAGATGTCGGCGATCTTCGAACCCTTGGCGAGTTCAGCCTGATAGGCGCCAAGCCGCATGGTGCCGCCGAGATCGCCCGTTTCGCGGCGCTTCTCCAGCATGTTGCCTTTCAGCCATTCGGTCATCAGGCCGACGACCGGCTCGTCGGTCGGACCGAATTCGGTCGACGAGGCGTGTTCGACGCCGGCCAGCGAGCGCGCTGCCTCGATGCAGGCCATCTGCATGCCGAAGCAGATGCCGAAATACGGCACCTTGCGCTCGCGGGCGAATTTCGCCGCCAGGATCTTGCCTTCCGAGCCGCGCTCGCCGAAGCCGCCGGGCACCAGGATGCCATGCACCTTTTCCAGCCACGGCGTCGGGTCTTCCTTCTCGAAAATCTCGCTCTCGATCCAGTCGAGCTTGACCTTGACGCGGTTGGCCATGCCGCCATGCGACAAAGCCTCGATCAGCGATTTGTAGGCATCCTTGAGGCCGGTGTATTTGCCGACAATGGCGATCGTTACCTCGCCTTCCGGATTGTGGATGCGGTTGGACACGGCCTGCCAGGGCTCCATGCGCGGCTTCGGCGCCGGATCGATACCGAAGGCGGCCAGCACTTCCGAATCGAGCCCTTCCTTGTGGTAAGCCATCGGCACGTCATAGATGTGGGGCACGTCGAGCGCCTGGATGACGGCGCTCTCGCGCACATTGCAGAACAGCGACAGTTTTCTGCGCTCTTCCTTGGGGATGGCGCGGTCGGCGCGGACCAGCAGGATATCGGGCGCGATGCCGATGCCGCGCAGTTCCTTGACCGAATGCTGGGTCGGCTTGGTCTTCAACTCGCCGGCCGTGGGGATGTAAGGCATCAAGGTCAGGTGGACATAGACGGCGTTGTTGCGCGGCAGATCGTTGCCGAGCTGGCGGATAGCCTCGAGAAACGGCATCGCCTCGATATCGCCAACCGTACCGCCGATCTCGCACAGCACGAAATCATAGTCGTCATTGCCGTCGAGCACGAAATTCTTGATCTCATCGGTGACATGCGGAATGACCTGCACGGTGGCGCCGAGATAGTCGCCGCGCCGTTCGCGCTCGATGATGTTCTTGTAGATGCGGCCGGTGGTGATGTTGTCTTGCTGGTTGGCCGAGCGGCCGGTGAAGCGCTCGTAATGGCCAAGATCGAGATCGGTCTCGGCGCCGTCATCGGTGACGAAAACCTCGCCATGCTGGTAAGGCGACATCGTTCCGGGATCGACATTGAGATAGGGATCGAGCTTTTTGATGCGTGCGCGATAGCCTCGCGCCTGCAAGAGAGCCCCAAGGGCCGCTGCAGCGATGCCTTTTCCAAGTGAGGAAACCACGCCGCCTGTGATGAATACATATCGCGCCATGGGAGTCATCGCTTAACGCGGCCGAATTGATTCCGCCAGAGAAAAAACCGCCGCTGAGGCTTTTTCCAGAGAAGGCGCGATAGTCCCGAGGTTCGAGACTGGTGTTTTGGTCAAAACAAAAGGGCCGGCAAAAGCCGGCCCTTTCGGCAGGTTTGTGAAAGCGTCAGATGATGACGACCTTGGTGCCGACCCTGACGCGGCTGTAGAGGTCCATGACGTGCTCGTTGATCATGCGGAAGCAGCCATTGGAAGCGCTGGTTCCGATCGACTGCGGCGCGATGGTGCCGTGGATGCGCAGATGCGTGTCCTTCTTGCCGTCGTAGAGATAGATGGCGCGGGCGCCGAGCGGGTTCTGGCCGCCGCCGGGCATGCCGTCCTTGTACTGGCCATAATGCTTGGGTTCGCGCTTCTGCATGTCGAGCGTCGGGATCCAGCGCGGCCATTCCTGCTTGTCGCCAACGGCAACCTTGCCCTTGAACTGCAGGCCTTCGCGGCCGACCGCGATCGCATAGCGGCGGGCGGTGAAAGCCGATTCGACGAGGTAGAGGCGGCGCGCGCTGGTATCGATGACGATCGTACCCGGCTCATAGCCGCTGAATTCGACGTCCTGCGGCACGAATTCCGGCTTCACCTTGAACTGCTTCTTGGCTTGCCGCTTGGCGAGAGCCTGGTCGAGCGCGCGCGTTTCGGGGAGATAGGCAATCGACGAGGCAGAGGACGTGCCGCCGAACAGGCCGGCGAACAGTCCGCCACTCGTCGGCTTCTGGCCCGGGGCCTCGCTGCGCAATTCGCCATTGTTGCCGGTCAGCGCGATATTCATCGCTTCGGCCGGAAGCGGTTCAGCCGATTCGATCGGCTCGACCGGCGCGATCGGGTCAACCGGAGCGATGATCTTGGTGATCTTCTTGCCTGGCTTGGCGTCAGCGATCACCACCGGCTTGCCCTTGCTGGCCAGGAACGCCTGGCGCTGGGCATCGGCCCTGGCTTTCGCCGCATCGCGCATCGCCAGCTTGCGGGCCTCGAGCGCCTTGACGCGGGCGAGATCCCTGTCGGCGGCGATCTTGTCTTCGAGCTTGCTGATCTGAGCCAGATCGTCCGGGCTCGGGTTTTTCTTCTTCTTGAGAAGCTTCAGCTGCGTCGCATCGCTCTTGGCGGCGACGTTGATGACAGCGGTTTTGCCAACCGCCTGCGGTGAGGTCATTGCCGGAGTGCCGGCGAAGGCCGCGGAGCTCATGCCGAATACGGCACAAAACCCCATGAAAATGAAGCTGCGAAGCTGCATGGCGAAGATCCGATCGTTCAATGCTTGTTGCCCACGGCGTCGCCCGGCGCCCCCCAAGGGCGCAGAAAGTGCCGCCGGCAATCTATAATCGAAGTGGCGTACGGGCCTCAAGCACGGGGTGCGGTCGAATCTTCGTGATCGTGTGCCATTTGCCGCGACTGTGTTGAAACAACAACAGATCGCGGCATCCGACCCTACCGACTACTGGTTCGGAACCTGCGGCGTGACCGGCAAGGTAACGCCATTGGTAGCCGGCGGCGCAGCCGAATCGGTTGCAGGTGGCGTCGCCGGAGATGGAGCCGTCGCCGGGGCCGTGGTGGCGGGCGGCGTGGTGGCGGCGCCGTTGGCCGCGGGCGCGGCCGGTGCGGTGTTGCCCGAAGGCGGCGTCGGCGCCGTCGTGCCGGGCAACTGATTGAGCACGCCGTTGCCGCTGTCGGCCGGCACGCGGTCGAGAATGTCGATCGGTTTTTCGCCATAGCGGGCAACGATCGAGAGTGTCAGCGACGTCACGAAGAAGGCCGCGGCCAGGATCGCCGTCGCCCGCGTCAGCGCATTGGCGGCGCCACGCGCGGTCATGAAACCGGAACCGCCGCCAATGCCGAGACCACCGCCTTCGGAGCGTTGCAGCAGCACCACGCCGACAAGGGCGAGCACGACCATGAGGTGGATGACGATCAGTACGGTTTCCATATTTTATCCTGGCAAGCCCTGCCGCTCCCTGGCGATCAGGGCCGGTGATTTGGAGGCGGCTCCATACAATGCTTTAACGGCATTTCCAAGCCCGTGGCCGGAATATGGGAAGCAATGCGCCCTTTGCAACGATTTCCGCCGAACTGCTGCGTTCATAAGTCGATGACGGAACTGGTCGGCAACGAAATTCCGGGGCCTACGCGATATTCTGGTATGCCTCGGCGATGGCGAGAAAGTCGGACGCCTTCAAGCTGGCGCCGCCAACCAGCGCGCCGTCGACGTTTTTGACGCCCAGCAGTTCGACCGCGTTGGACGCCTTGACCGAGCCGCCATAGAGGATGCGCATCTTGCCGGCCACGGCTGCGCCGAGCGCTTCCGCCAGTTTTTGGCGGATATTCGCGTGCGCCTCCGCCACGTCTTCGGCGGTCGGCGTCAGGCCGGTGCCGATAGCCCATACCGGCTCGTAGGCGATAACGGTGTTGGCGGGCGTTGCGCTCGGTGGCACCGAGCCGGCGACCTGCCGCGACAACACGTCGAGTGCTGTGCCCGCTTCGCGCTCGGCCTTGGTCTCGCCGATGCAGATGATGGCGACGAGCCCTGCCCGCCACGCCGCCGAGGCCTTGGCGAGGACGATGGCATCGTCCTCGCTGCGCTGTTCGCGGCACTCGGAATGGCCGACAATGACGTGGCTGGCGCCCGCATCCTTCAGCATCTCGGCTGAGACGCAGCCGGTGAAGGCGCCGCTTTCCTTGATGTGGCAGTCCTCGCCACCGGCCCGCACCGGCGTGCGCGACAGGATTTCGACGGCGCGCGACAGTAAGGTCGCCGGCACGCAGACCAATGCTTCGGTCTCTGCGTCGAGCCCGCTCATGAAGCCGTTGCCGATCATCCTGAGCTCGTTCAGCGAAGCGCTGGTGCCGTTCATTTTCCAGTTGCCGGCAACGAGCGGTCGAATTCCTGGCGTCATGGGGATCTGGTTCTCCGGGCGACATTGGGGTCTCGCCCTCCCTATCAAAATCAGGCCACAAAGCAATCGACAGTGAGCCGGAAGGGCGCTATTGCGCTTGTTTCAGACTCGGGCGCACGCAAAACTGCGCAAAAATCGGAAGTAACAATGCTTGGTATATTGAGAAGCGCGGCAGGGACCTGGGTCGCGAAAGCCCTGCTGTCGCTGCTGGTGTTGAGTTTCCTTGCCTGGGGCGTCACCACGCGGATGACGGGCGGCTTCCTGGCTGGCCATCATGCGGTGATCACCGCCGGCAGCACCACCGTGTCGATCACCGAGTACCGCCTCGCCTACGATCGCCAGATCGCCATGCTGCAGCAGCAGATCGGCCAGCGCATCAGCCGCGACCAGGCCAAGGCCTATGGCATCGACAACCAGGTGCTGGCTCAGTTGGTGTCCGGCGCCGTCCTTGACGAACAGGCGCGCAAGCTCGGGCTTGGCTTCTCCAAGGACAGGCTGGCCGAACTGACGCGGCAGGAACCCGCCTTCCAAGGCCCGAATGGCCAGTTCGACCGCCGGCTGTTCGAATCCCGGCTGCGCGAACTGGGAATGCGGCCGGAGGATTATCTGAAGAACCGGGCTCAGGTGGCGGTGCGCCAGCAGATCGTCGAAGCGGTTTCGGACGGCCTCAAGGCTCCGGACACCTTCTTCAAGGCAGTTGCGCTCTATCGGGGCGAAGACCGCACCATCGACTATCTGATCTTGCCAAAGGCGTTGGTGGAGCCCATCGAGGCGCCATCCGACAGCGTGCTTCAGGCTTATTTCGAGGCCAACAAGAAAACCTACGCGGCGCCAGAATACCGCAAATTCTCCTATGTCCGGCTCGAGCCCGAAGACATCATGGATGTCAGCGCCGTAACGGACCAGCAGGTCAGCGACGACTACAACAAGAACAAGGGCCGCTACACCACGCCGGAAATGCGCACCATCGAACAGCTGGTGTTCCCTTCCGCGGACGCCGCCAAGGCGGCATCCGATTCGCTGAAGACGGGCGCCACTTTCGACAAGATCGTCACCGCGCAGGGCAAGACCCCGGCCGACACGCTGCTCGGCACGCTCTCCAAGGATAAGATCACCGACAAGGCGGTCGCCGATGCCGCATTCGCGCTTGCCGTCAACGAAGTCAGCCCGGTCGTCCAGGGCGCGTTCGGTCCGGTGCTTTTGCGCGTCACCGAGATCAAACCGGAAACGGTGAAGCCGCTGGCGGAAGTGTCAGACCAGATCCGAAAGGATCTGGCGCTCGGCGAAGCAAGCCGCATCCTGCTCGACGTGCACGACAACTACGAAGACACCCGCGCCGCCGGCAGCACGCTGGCCGAAGCCGCCGCCAAACTGAAGCTCAAGGACGTCACCGTCGAGGCCATAGACCGCACCGGCCTCAAGCCGGACGGCACCATCATCAAGGACCTGCCGGCATCGCCGGACCTGATCAAGGCGGTGTTCGAGGCCGAGCCCAACACCGAGAATCAAGCCCTGACCACGCCTAACAACGGCTTCGTGTTCTATGAACTGACATCGATCACGCCGGCTCGCGACCGCACGCTGGACGAAGTCCGCCAGCGCGTGGTGGCGGACTGGACGACAGAGGAAACGACCAAGCGGCTGACCGCGAAAGCAGACGAACTCGACAAGCGCCTCAAGGCTGGCACCACACTCGACGTCATCGCCGGCGAACTGAAGCTTGAAAAGCAGACCAAGCGCGGCGTGAAGCGCGAGGCCGACGATGTCGATTTCGGCAAGGAGGGTGCTGCTGCGATGTTCGGCGTCGGCGAAGGCGGCACCGGGCTGATCCCCTCGCCCACCGGCGACGGCCAGATCCTGTTCAAGGTCGCCGAAGTGTTCGAGCCGGCCGGAGCCGACGCCAGCTCGGTACCCGACGATGCGCAAAAATCCTTCACGCAAGGCATGTCCGACGATCTGCTCGACCAGCTGGTGGCGCAGTTGCAGACGCAGTACGCCGTCAGCGTCGACCAGGCCGCCGTTGCCCAAGCCCTCGCCCAATGAATGGCCTTAGCCCAATGAACGTCTTGGCCCAATGAGCGCCCTGAAGACCCATATCGCCAAGGTCGCCACGGGAACCGGGCTTACCTTCGAGGAAGCGCGCGAAGCTTTCGACATCATCATGTCTGGCGACGCGACGCCGGGCCAGATCGGCGGCTTCCTGATGGCGTTGCGCGTGCGCGGGGAGACCGTGAGCGAGATTTCCGGCGCCGTCGCCACCATGCGTGCCAAGATGCTGCGCGTCGAAGCTCCTGAGGGCGCCATCGACATTGTCGGCACGGGCGGCGACAATTCGCATTCAGTCAACATCTCGACCGCTTCGGCCTTCGTCATTGCCGGCTGCGGCGTGCCGGTCGCCAAGCACGGCAATCGCGGCCTGTCGTCGCTGACGGGCGCCGCCGATGTGCTGGTCGCGCTCGGCGTCAAGATCGATATCCCGCCAGAGGTGATCGGCCGCTGCATCCAGGAGGCCGGCGTCGGCTTCATGTTCGCGCCGGCGCACCACCCGGCGATGAAGCATGTCGGCCCGACCCGCGTCGAGCTCGGCACGCGCACCATCTTCAACCTGCTCGGACCGCTGTCCAATCCGGCCGGCGTCAGCAGGCAGATGGTCGGCGTGTTCCTGCCGGAATGGATCGTGCCGGTGGCCGAGACATTGAAGGCGTTGGGCACCGAGCATGCCTGGGTGGTCCATGGGGATGGCTATGACGAAATCACCACCACCGGCGAAACGCACGTGGCGGAATTGGCCGGCGGCGAGATCCGCCATTTCACGCTCACCCCGGAAGCCGTCGGCCTGCAGCGCCACACCAAGGACGAGTTGCGCGGCGGCGACGCCGCCTACAACGCCAAGGCGTTGCGCGACATGCTGGGCGGTGCTGCCGGCGCCTATCGCGATACGGTGCTGATGAATGCCGGCGCCGGCATGGTGGTAGCCGGCAAGGCGACGACGCTTGCCGACGGCATGGCCGCGGCCACACAGGCCATCGACAGCGGCCGGGCGCTGGGCGTGCTCGACAGGCTGGTCGAGATTTCGAACGGATGAGCCGTGGCTGACATTCTGCGCAAGATCGAGGCCTACAAACGCGACGAGATCGCGGCGGCGAAGGCGCGGATACCGTTGGCCGAGATCAAGGCGCGAGCCAAGGATGCCGACGCACCGCGTGGCTTTCTGAGGGCGCTTGAGGCGAAGCGCAGATCGGGCAGCTTCGGCCTGATCGCCGAGATCAAAAAGGCTAGCCCTTCCAAAGGCTTGATCCGTGCCGATTTCGACCCGCCCGCACTGGCGCAGGCCTATGAGAAAGGCGGTGCCGCCTGTCTTTCGGTGCTGACCGATGCGCCATCCTTCCAGGGCGCGCCGGAATTTCTCACCAATGCGCGCAACGCCGTCGCCCTGCCCGCGCTGCGCAAGGATTTCCTGTTCGACCCTTACCAGGTTTACGAGGCTCGCGCCTGGGGCGCTGATGCCATCCTGATCATCATGGCCAGCGTCGATGATGCCTTGGCCAGCGAATTGGAAGCGACCGCATTCGAACTCGGCATGGATGCGCTGATCGAGGTGCATGACGAGGCCGAGACGCAGCGCGCGGTAAAACTGTCGTCGCAGCTGATCGGCATCAACAACCGCAATCTCAGAACATTCGAGACCAGCCTCGAAACCTCGGAACGGCTGGCGTCGATGGTGCCGGGCGGCCGATTGCTGGTCAGCGAGAGCGGCATTTTCACCCACGACGATTGCTTCAGGATGCAAAAGACCGGCATCAGCACCTTCCTCGTCGGCGAGAGCCTGATGCGGCAAGAGGATGTCGCTGCGGCAACGCGGCTGCTTTTGACAGGCAAGGCGAAGGCAGAGGTAGCCTGACAATGGCAGCCGCCCTCACCCATCTCGGCGCCAAGGGCGAGGCCAACATGGTCGATGTCGGCGACAAGGCGGAGACGACGCGCACGGCGGTCGCCGAGGGCTTTGTGTCGATGCGGGCCGAAACCCTGAAGATGATCCTCGACGGCGACGCCAAGAAGGGCGATGTGCTGGGTACCGCGCGCATTGCCGGCATCATGGCGGCCAAGAAGACGCATGAGCTGATCCCGCTCTGCCATCCGCTGCTTTTGACCAAGGTGTCGGTCGACATCGAACCGGACA
Source organism: Mesorhizobium sp. C372A (assembly GCF_030323245.1). NCBI lineage: Bacteria > Pseudomonadati > Pseudomonadota > Alphaproteobacteria > Hyphomicrobiales > Phyllobacteriaceae > Mesorhizobium > Mesorhizobium sp. C372A. The sequence goes on from NZ_CP100475.1 coordinate 4,629,845, forward strand.
CCACGCTGCCCGGCCTCAGGGTCACCGCGCTTGCCCGCGTCACCGGCAAGACCGGGGTCGAGATGGAGGCGCTGACCGCGGCGTCGGTGGCGTGCCTGACCATCTACGACATGGCCAAGGCGGTCGACCGTGCCATGGTGATTTCCGGCATCAGGCTGGTGGAAAAGACCGGCGGCAAGTCCGGCGACTACAGGGCGGGTTCGTAATGGCGCTGGTTCCGGTCGCCGAGGCGCTTCAACGCCTACTCGACGGCGCTGTGGCGTTGCCCGGTGAAAGCGTCGCGCTGGCGGATGCGGCCGGCCGGGTCCTGGCGGAGCCGGTCGTGGCGCTGCGTACCCAGCCGCCTTTCAATGCATCTGCCATGGACGGCTATGCCGCAAGGGCGCAGGATGTGGCGTCCGCTCCGGCGAGGCTTTCGGTGATCGGCATGGCGCCCGCAGGGCGGGGCTTTAACGGCACTGTAGGTAAGGCGGAAGCCGTGCGCATCTTCACCGGCGCGCCGCTGCCGGAAGGCGCAGACACCATCGTCATCCAGGAAAATGTCCGCGATCTCGGCGGTAGCCGGATCGAGGTCACCGAGCCGACGGCGAAGAACCGCAATATCCGCCGCCTTGGACTGGATTTTGCGCAAGGCGACGTGCTGCTGGAAAAAGGCCGCGTGCTCGATCCGGCTGCATTGTCCCTGGCGGCATCGGCCAATCATCCCCGGTTGAACGTGGTGCAACGGCCGCTGGTCGCCATCATCGCCACCGGCGACGAATTGCTGCCACCGGGCAGCGAACCTGGCCCCGACCAGATCATCTCGTCCAACGCCTATGGCGTCGCTGCTGTGGCGCAGTCGGTCGGCGCCCGCGCCCTCGATCTCGGCATCGCTGCCGACCGCAAGGAGGCGATTGCGGCACTGGTGAAAAAGGCGGTCGCTGCGAAAGCCGACGTCATCGTCACGCTGGGCGGCGCTTCGGTCGGCGACCATGATCTCGTCCATGACGTGCTGACCGGCGAAGGCATGAAGCTCGACTTCTGGAAGCTCGCCATGCGCCCGGGCAAGCCGCTGATGTTCGGGCGGCTGGGCGATATCAGGTGCATCGGCCTGCCCGGCAATCCGGTGGCGAGCCTGGTCTCCTCGCAATTGTTCCTGAAGCCGCTGTTGGCGCAGCTCGGCGGCCGTCCCCACCGGCAGGACATCCGCCAGGCTCAGCTTGGCGCCGCGATGCCGGCCAATGATCTAAGGCAAGACTATGTGCGCGCCGTGGTCCGGGAAGAAGCCGGCGCATTGGTGGCGACGCCATTCGGCATCCAGGATTCCTCGATGCTGAGAATGCTGGCCGACGCCAACGGCCTGATCGTGCGCGAGCCCTTCGCTCCGGCGGCAGAAGCAGGCGCTGCTTGCAGCGTTCTGATGTTGCGCTGAAGGTCGCGGATCCAAGCCGTTAATTCCAAGAGATAAGACTGGTTGTTACTCCGCCAGCAATGTCCGCGTCAGCGGATGTGTCGGATCGGCAAGCCCGTCGACGATGCTGAAATGATGCCGGTCCGGCTCGACCACTGTGCTGGTCGTGGCGCCGAGGCCGATCCAGATATTGGCAAGCAGCGCATTCTGGCGCAGGAACTCCGCCCGCTCGCCGCCGCCGGCCCAGCAGGTGATGCGAGCGCCCTCCATGGGGCGCAGCAGCGCCGGGCTTTCGGCCAGTGCTTCCGCTTCATCGATGGCCAGTGTCGCGTTCATCCCCGTCCGCATGATCGGCCGCAGATCATGAACCCCGGAGATCGAGACGACATTCCGTATGCGGCCGGCCACATCGGCGGCCAGGGGTGTCGTTGTCGTCACCATCCTGGAGGCGAGATGGCCGCCGGCGGAATGCCCGGTCAGGATCACCGGCCCGCCGACCATCGTCGCCGCCTTGCCGATCGCCGCCGCGATTTCCCTAACGATGCCGGAAATGCGTATGTCGGGACAAAGCGTGTAAGTCGGCATTGCCACGGCAAAGCCATTGGCAACCGCGCCGTTGGCCAGATGCGACCATGGCTTGTTGTCGAACGCCTTCCAGTAACCGCCTTGGATGAAGACGACGAGCCCTTTGGGCATGACATCGGGAAGGAACAGATCGAGCCTGTTGCGCGGGCTGTCGCCATAGGCGATGTCGAGCTTGGCCCGACCGGACGCCGACATTGTGTCGCGAAAAGCCTGTGCCGGTGTGTCCCACGCGGCCGGCCAGCGATTGCTGCCGGCAATGTTGTCGCCGTTGGCGTAGGCATTGTCCCAATCGGCAACACGATGTTGGAGCATCTGCATCCCTCCCGGATGGCTTCAGTTCAGTCGACAGGAATGGCCGCCGAACAGGGCGGCGTCAATCCTGCGACCTAAAAACATTTTAGGCTTGAAACAAATTTCGACTGGTGCGATCCTGCGCCTTGTTCAGCCATGGGCGCGAGGCAGACAGGGGCAGCCGAAAATGCTTGGGCCATCAGCGCATATCGACACATTCACGCGCGACAACCTGCCGCCGCCGGAGCAATGGCCGGAGTTTTTGCTCGACGGCTTCGACTATCCCGACCACATAAATGCCGGCGTCGAATTGACCGACAGGCTGGTCGAAAAAGGGTTCGGCGACCACACCGCGCTGATCGGCAATGGCCGCCGCCGCACCTACAAGGAACTGTCCGACTGGACCAACAGGCTCGCCCATGCCCTGGTCGAGAATTATGGCGTCAAGCCGGGCAACCGGGTGCTGATCCGCTCGGCCAACAACCCGGCCATGGTCGCCTGTTGGCTGGCCGCCACCAAGGTTGGCGCGGTGGTCGTCAACACCATGCCGATGCTGCGCGCCGGCGAACTCGCCAAGATCGTCGACAAGGCGGAAATCACGGTTGCGCTTTGCGATACAAGGCTGATGGACGAGATGACCGCCTGCGCCAAGGGCAGTGCGTATCTCAAGCAGGTCATTGGCTTCGACGGCACGGCCAACCATGACGCGGAACTCGACCGCGCCGCCCTCGACAAGCCGGTCACCTTCACTGCCGTCAACACCGGCCGCGACGATGTCGCCCTGCTCGGCTTCACCTCCGGCACCACCGGCGTGCCGAAGGCGACGATGCATTTCCACCGCGACCTGCTGATCGTCGCCGACGCCTATGCCCGCGAAATCCTGGAGGTGACGCCCGACGACATCTTCGTCGGCTCCCCGCCCCTTGCCTTTACCTTCGGTCTTGGCGGGCTCGCCATCTTCCCGCTGCGTTTCGGCGCCGCGGCGACGCTGCTGGAACAGGCGACGCCACCCAACATGATCCACATCATCGAGACCTACAAAGCGACCATTTCCTTCACCGCTCCAACCGCCTATCGGGCCATGCTCAAGGCCATGGATCAAGGCGCTGACTTGTCCTCGCTGCGCGTCGCGGTTTCGGCGGGCGAGACGCTGCCGGCGCCTGTCTTCGAGGAATGGACTGAGAAGACCGGCAAGCCGATCCTCGATGGGATCGGCGCCACCGAGATGCTGCATATCTTCATCTCCAACCGCTTCGACGACATGAAGCCGGCCTCCACCGGCAAACCCGTCGGCGGCTATCAGGCACGCATCGTCGATGACGAGATGCGGGAGTTGCCGCGCGGCTCTACTGGCCGGCTGGCGGTGCGCGGCCCGACCGGCTGCCGCTACATGGCCGATGCCAGGCAAAAGGACTATGTCCGCGACGGCTGGAATCTCACCGGCGATACGTTCACGCAGGACGAGGATGGCTTCTTCCACTTCGCCGCGCGTTCCGACGACATGATCGTCAGCGCCGGCTACAACATCGCCGGCCCCGAGGTCGAAGCGGCGCTGCTCTCGCATCCCGACGTCGCCGAATGCGCGGTGACCGGCGCCGAGGACGGTGAACGCGGCCAGATCGTCGAGGCGCATATCGTGCTTGTGCAAGGTGTTTCGCCGGACGCATTGACCGTCAAACGCCTGCAGGACCACGTCAAGGCAACGATCGCGCCCTACAAATATCCGCGTTCGGTGAAGTTCATCGACGCCTTGCCCAAAACCCAGACCGGCAAGATCCAGCGCTTCCGGTTGCGCGCGGAGAAGAGCAATTGATTAAGCCGCACGATCCGGCGTCCGATGGCGCGCAGATGTCGTTCAAGGAGCGGATGTCCTACAGCGACTATCTGCAGCTGGACAAGGTGCTCGATGCGCAGGCGCCGCTGTCTTCGGCCCATGACGAGATGCTGTTCATCATCCAGCATCAGACATCGGAATTGTGGATGAAGCTCGCTTTACACGAGATCGGCGCCGCGATCCGCTCTATCCGCGCCGACCGCCTCGAACCGAGCTTCAAGATGCTGTCTCGCGTCGCGCGCATCTTCGAGCAGCTCAACAATGCCTGGGACGTGCTGCGCACGATGACGCCAAGCGAATACACCGAGTTTCGCGACGCGCTCGGCCAATCCTCGGGCTTCCAGTCGTGGCAGTACCGCGCCATCGAGTTCATGGCCGGCAACCGCAACCTAGCCATGCTCGGGCCGCACAAGCACCGGCGCGATCTTACGGACAGGCTGGAAGCGATCCTGGCCACGCCGTCGCTGTACGACGAGGCGCTTCTGCTTTTGGCGCGCAATGGCTTCGACATCGGCGCCGATGCCGGGCGCACGGACTGGCGCGAGACGCGCGGTGAGAACGAAGACGTGCTGGCTGCCTGGCAAACCGTCTACCGCGACCCGCAGCGCTACTGGATGCTCTACGAACTGGCCGAGAAGCTGGTCGACTTCGAGGATTACTTCCGCCGCTGGCGCTTCAACCACGTCACAACGGTCGAGCGCATCATCGGCTTGAAGCGCGGCACCGGCGGCACCTCAGGCGCCTCCTATCTGAAGAAGATGCTGGAGGTCGTGCTGTTTCCGGAGCTCTGGACGGTCCGCACCCGGCTCTAGAGCATTTCACCGTTTAACGGAAACGGCGAAATGCTCTAGCTCTTTGATTGACGCAATTTCGGACGGAAAACCGCTTCACACTTTTCCTGAAATTGCTCTGGTTTCTCACGTAACCGCGGTCTTCACCGCGAAGCGGGCGTCCTGCCAGGCGCCGGTGCGCAGAATATCCTCCAGGACTTCGACCGCCTGCCAGACATCGCCATATCCGACATAGAGCGGCGTGAAGCCGAAACGGATGGTCGACGGCGCCCGGAAATCGCCGATCACGCCGCGCTCGATCAGCGCCCGCATCACCTGATAGCCATGCGGGTGGAGGAACGACACCTGGCTGCCGCGCTGGCTGCCGTCGCGAGGACTTTCCAGTTCAAGCCGGTAGGCGCCGCATCTGGCTTCGACGAGCTGGATAAACAGGTTGGTCAGCGCGATGCTTTTTCTGCGCACCGCCGCCATGTCGACGTCGTTCCAGATATCGAGCGCGCCCTTGAGCGCCCGCATCGACAGCACCGGCTGCGTTCCGCACAGGAAGCGGCGGATGCCGCTGCCGACGGCAAAGCCCTGCTCGAAGGCAAAGGGCCGCGCATGGCCCCACCAGCCGCTGAGCGGCTGGCTGATATCACCATGGTGGCGCTCGGCCGCGTAGATGAAGGCCGGCGAGCCCGGGCCGCCATTGAGGTATTTGTAGGTGCAGCCGACGGCGAAATCGGCATTGGCACGGTCAAGTTCGACCGGCAAGGCGCCGGCCGTGTGGCAGAGATCCCAGATGATCAGCGCGCCGGCGTCATGTGCCTTGCGCGTCAGCGCCGCCATGTCGCGCAACTGGCCGGATTTGTAGTTGACGTGGTTGACCAGGATGACGGCAACGCTGTCGTCGATCAGCTCCTCGATTGCGGCCGCGTCGACGCCCTCCAGCCGCAGCCGCGTTCCCGGCCGGGTCGAGGCGACGCCTTCGGCCATGTAGAGGTCGGTCGGGAAACTGTCGCCCTCGGCAACGATGACCGACCGATCCGGCCGCATGCCGAGCGCTGCGTGCAGCAGCTTGTAGATGTTGATCGAGGTTGTGTCGCAGACCACCGTCTGCCCATCAGCCGCGCCGATCAGTCGCCCGAGCTGATCTCCGAGTTCCACCGGCATGTTGAACCAGCCGGCGGTGTTCCAGGCGCGAATGAGGTCGTGCGCCCATTCCTGCGTGGCGGCCTGCTGCAGTTCGCTGAAGACGACCGCTGACGCGGCGCCCAGGGAATTGCCGTCGAGATAAATCACGCCTTGCGGCAAGACAAAGCGTTCACGCATGGAGCGCAGCGGATCGGCGGCATCCATTGCTTCGATTGTAGCGAGATCGGGTGTCGTGCTCATGATCCGGCGCCCCTCCATGGACAAACGCGCGCGGCGGAGCCTGCCGCCCAAACATGCCGGCGATCTTGAGTGGTCGCCCTTGAACTGTCAAACATTATATATAATTCACCCACTGAAAGGCTTTGATATATAATGATCCGCCCGAGCGTTTATGTCTGATGGATCACGATGCTGGATGACGAGCAGACCTCGAAGACGGAAGTGGCCTATCGCCTGCTCAGGCGCGATATTCTTGCGACCCGGCTGGCGCCTGCCGCGCCGTTGAAGCTGAGCACGCTGCGCAACACCTACGGCATCGGCTGGACGCCGTTGCGCGAGGCGCTGTCGCGGCTGGAGGCGGAACGGCTTGTGACCGCCATCAGCAACCGCGGGTTTGCGGTCGCTCCCGTCTCTCGGGCGGAGCTCGAGGATTTGGCGCGTGCGCGGCTGGTGGTCGAACTGCCCCTGCTGGTGGAATCGATCGAGAAGGGCGACCGTGAGTGGGAAGACGCGGTCGTTGCCGCCCACTATCGTCTCTCACGGTGCGGGTCTGTTCTCGACGATCCATCGGATGATGCGGTCGACGCGTGGTACGAAAAACACGATGCCTTCCATGCGGCGCTGCTCAGTGCCGCGACATCCAGCTGGCTGCTGCGCTTCAATGCGACGATTTCCGACCAATTGCATCGCCATCACCGCTTTCTGGGTCTGGCCCCGACGCTGCGCGCCGCCGCCGGCCGCACGGATGGCCACCGGAAGGCCGTGGCGGCCCTGCGCGACGCCGTGGCGATCGAACACCATACCGCCCTGATGGAAGCGGCCCTCGATCGCGACGTCGAACGTGCGAAAACTCTGATGACCGCTCACATCGGCTACACGCTGCAGGTCTATGCCCAGAGTGAACCCGGCGCGGATGCTGCGCAGCCCCGTCCGAAAAGGAAGCGGCGATCGTAGCCGACGACGCAGGGCACCTTGTCTTTGTTTCACCCCGTTGCCGGCCAACGACTACGAGCGCCGCTCGCGGTGCCGAACGTTACGCTGAACAAAACGTCAACACATTCATTAAACTTTAAAAGGTTGCGGAACACAACTGGAACAGATAGTGTTTGTTCTGGGTTTGTTTTTTCTGATTCTGGTTTCAGAACCCCTGGGGGCCGCGATGCTGACGCGCAAACAACATGAGCTTCTGATGTTCATCCATGAACGCCTGAAGGAGAGCGGAATCCCGCCGTCCTTCGATGAGATGAAGGAAGCGCTTGACCTCGCCTCCAAGTCCGGCATCCACCGCCTGATCACGGCGCTTGAGGAGCGCGGTTTCATTCGCCGGCTGCCGAACCGGGCGCGCGCGCTGGAAGTGCTGCGGCTGCCCGACTCGATCGCACCAGGCCTCAATGCGGCGAGGAAGTTTTCGCCGAGCGTCATTCAGGGCAGTCTTGGTCAAACCGGCCAAGGGCAAGGCGGCCAAGGACAAGGCGCGATGGGCCAAGGCGGTCTCGGCCGCCAGATCAGGCCGGGCTCGCCGTCGCGTTCGATGTCTGCCGGCAATGACGATGCCGTTTCCTCGATTTCAATCCCGGTGATGGGACGCATCGCCGCCGGCGTGCCGATCGACGCCATCCAGCATCAGACCCATTCGATCTCGGTGCCGCCCGACATGATCATGGGCGGTGAACACTACGCGCTCGAGGTCAAGGGCGATTCGATGATCGAGGCCGGCATTTTCGATGGCGACACGGTCATCATCCGCAATGCCGACACAGCCAGCCCCGGCGAGATCGTGGTGGCGTTGGTCGACGATGAGGAAGCGACCCTGAAACGCTTCCGCCGCAAGGGCGCCTCGATCGCCCTGGAAGCCGCCAACCCGGCCTACGAGACCCGCATTTTTGGACCGGACAGGGTGAAGGTGCAGGGCAAGCTTGTCGGATTGATCCGGCGCTACTGAGCCGGCTTGGGTTTGTACTTTTCACGCTGGTTGTAAGGCGGCAGGCCGCGCGCTTCGCGGGAGAAGCGGCGTTGCTCGTGCCAGGGGCGATACGGCTTGTCGACGGCGAAGCGGATGGTTGGCGCTGCAGCTGCCGATTGCGGATCGAAGAAGACGGCGGCGCTGCCGTCGCGGGCCAGCTGTTTCTTCGTCACGACCAGCACCAGCGGGTCGCGGCACGGATTGTAGGCCGTGGCGTCATCGATGACGATCAGGCTAGCGAAGGCACAGGCCGGCCGCGCCGTCTTGCGGTCTTTCGCAAGCGCTACAATGGCTCCGGAAGGGTGCCGGGCGATACAGAGATCGCCGGTGCAATAGAAGGGCGAGCCGGGCGGCAGATCGAGCGGATCGAGATCGAACCGCGTATCTGTTGCCTCGAAAATCTCAGGTGGGATAATGGTTTCGGCCCGCAGCGCCCGTTTCCAATTGTCCGTGGTGAATTCGTTGGAGCGTTCGCGGTTGAGGGCGAGTTCGCCGCCACCGATCGGCATGGCCACCAGATGCGCATCCTCGGATATGAGCACGTCTGGCGTAAGCACCTGCGGCACCGTCAACAGGCCGGCCAGCGCGAAAGGCACGGCCGCCAACCTGAGCCAGGTGGTGGCCATGGTGGCGATGACGAGGGCGACCGCCACTAACAGCACCGAGCGGATGGAGATCAGCCCGACGGCGTCGACCGGCGAGCGCTCGGAAATCCAGGCCGATATAGCGATCATCGCCATCAGACCTTTGCCCATCACATAGAGGAACGGCCCGTCGGCGCCGAACGGCATCGCCAGTGCGCTGAGCACGGCAAAGGGCATGACGATCAACGAAACAATCGGCATCACGGCCAGATTGGCGATCAGGCTGAGCGGCGACACACGCTGAAAATGCCAGATGGCGAACAGCAAGGTTGCACTGCCGGCGATGATCGAGGTCATTGCGAGGCCGCCCATGGCCAGCGCGAATTTTCGCGACAGGAAGCCGACGAAGGAGCGCTTTGCCGGCGGCGTTCTCACCTTGTCGGCGCGGTAATCGGCCCAGCCGGCATAGGCGCCGACAAGGGCGGCAGTGGCGGCAAACGACATCTGGAAGCTGGGACCGACCACCTCGTGCGGCGACACCAGGATGACGGCAATGGCGGAGATCGCCAGATTGCGCATGGTGAGTGCGGCGCGATCAAACAGCACGGCGACAAGCATGACCGCCAGCATGATGAAGCTGCGCTCGGCGGCAACCACGACGCCTGAAATAACGAGATAGGCGGCGATCGAGACAAGCGCTGCCGCGGCCGCATATTTCTTCACCGGCCGGCGCGAAGAGAAATCGGGAAACAGCGCAAAGGCGCCACGCAGCAACGCCATGATGGTGCCGGCAACCAGCGCCATGTGCAGGCCGGAGATGGAGATGATGTGGTAGATGCCGGTGCGCCGCATCGCTTCGTTGACCTCGTCCGGGATGCCGGCGCGCACCCCGACAATCAACGCCGCGGCAATCTCGCCTTCGGCGCCACCGATCTTGCCCCTGATATGGTCGGCAATGTTTTCGCGCGCGTTCTCGATTGCCGAGGAGAGCCATGCGGTCAGCGGCGGCGGTCCCTGCGTAGCAATGGTTTTCGGATTGCCGAGAAAGAAGCCGCTGCCGCCGATACCGGTGAAATAGCTGTCGAAGGAGAAATCGTAGCTCTCCGGCCGCACCGGACCGGTCGGCGGCAACAGCCTGGCATAGCCGGTGATCAGGGAGCCGGCGGTCATATCGGCGGGAACGGTCCGCGCCGAGAGCCTGACCCGCTCCGGGGCGTAGCGCAGCTCGGGGTAAGCGGTCGAAACCACGTCGAGCGTCAGCCTGATGCGGCCGCTTTCCATCTGTTCGAGACTGACGACGCGGCCGGTCAGCCGTGTCTGAATCTCGGAGCCGAGCATCTGCGTTCCGGCGCGCCAGGTCTCGACCTTGGCGGCGACGACGCCGAGCGCGCACAGCATCGCGGCCATGCAGAACAGATGCGTCCTCGGCCGCGATCGCGTGGCGACAGCGCAACATGTCGCCAGCACCACAATGGCGATTGGCTGCGCAAAGCCCGGCTCGCCGGCCAGCGAGAAGTAGACGATGACGCCGGCTGCCAGGAAAACCGGGACCAGCAGGAAGGCGACGCCCCGGTCGAGCTCCGTGTTGGCGGCCACGGCAAGGCTGCGGCGGAGCGCGGGCCATGACGGGCGGCGAAGCCGTCTGCGCAGTCGGGCGATAGATCCGGGCGCTGTGACTTGCGCCGGCAACGCGTCACCGGGCAGCGCGGGCGCTATGCCGGGATGCGGCTCAGGCAGCGCGAGGGGCAGCGGCTCGGCATAGGGACTATCGGCAAACAGCGAGCGTTCGCTGACGCCTGCCTCGGCGCCTTCGCCTTCCTTCGTGCCCCGGCCACGTCCAGCCATCAGGTCTGCCCCTTGCGCCCCAGACCTCCTATGCTACATGAACGCGCAAAGCGCGAAAGTCCGTGCGGTCGCGTCCACCGCGCCGGAATTGACCCGCCAAGGACGCTCAATCCTCAATCATATCCCGGCCCTCCGCCCTCAGGCGAGCAAGCCCATCGTGCATTGCCTTCAATTGTTCCGGTGTATGACCCTGCCATTCACCGAGTTCACCCAGGATGAGCAACGGATCACGGGAGCGGTAGGATTTCGTCGGATTACCGGGAAATTTTTTGTCGGTCAGGTTAGGGTCATCCATAAAAAACCCCGTCGGCTTTACGATGTAAATCCTTTGACGACCGTCACCCGTTGCAAGCTCTGCTCCCCAGATGGCGGCTTCCAGTGTCTGGGTGAAATAGATCCATGACAGTGGTTTACCTCTGAAATTGGAAGGGTGGCCGACGCTCAGCAGATCCCCGGGTTTCAAATCCGCCCGGGTACCATGGTAGAACGGATCACCCTCCGTATGGTCGGCGTTTTCGGTCATCGGTAGTCCTTCTTTCAATCATGCCTCCTTCGTGGCGAGACCGGCCTGCACACAGTTGCGGTGTTCACGATAATGATTGCAGAAAGGTCAATATGCGTGACCAAGCCAACGCTGTCACGGCGGCGTTGTAGTCGGGCAGTGCCGCATCCGTGAAGAAATGTCCGCTCGTCAGAGGGGGCTACCACCGTCGCAGCGATGTTCCAGGCACTGTGACGGACGCTGCAGCCGAATGAAACCCAGACATTGACGCTGCTGCCAAACGAGGTTGCGCGGAGGGTGCGAACAGATTTTGTGCTACAAGGCTCCAGCGCCAGTTGACGCAACCGATAATTGCCGACGTGCCCCGGCCACGTCCAGCCATCGGGTCTGCCCCTTGCGCCCCAGACCCCCTATGCTACATGAACGCGCAAAGCGCGAAAGTCCGCGCGATCACGCTCCGCTTTCCAAGGTTCCAAGAGTTCCATGTCCGACACGGTCGTCACCCGTTTTGCCCCCTCGCCCACCGGCTATCTGCATATCGGCGGCGCGCGCACGGCGCTGTTCAACTGGCTGTACGCCAAGCACACCGGCGGCACGATGGTGCTGCGCATCGAGGACACCGACCGCGAACGCTTCAACGAGGCGGCGACACAGGCCATTCTGGATGGGCTGACCTGGCTCGGCCTTTCCTGGGACGGTGAGGCCATATCGCAGTTCGAGCGCGCGCCGCGCCACCGTGAGGTGGCCGAGGAGCTGGTGCGCCTGGGCAAGGCCTATTACAGCTACGAGACGCCTGCCGAGCTCGAGGCGATGCGCGAGGCCGCACGCGCCAAGGGTCTGCCGCCGCGCTACAACGGCCAGTGGCGCGATCGTGCCCCCTCGGAGGCTCCCGGCGTCAAGGGCGCCATCCGCATCAAGGCGCCGACCGAGGGCGAAACCGTGGTGCACGACCGTGTGCAGGGCGAGGTGCGCTTCCCCAACAAGGACCTCGACGATTTCATCATTCTGCGCTCGGACGGCAATCCGACCTACATGCATGCCGTCGTCGTCGACGACCATGACATGGGCGTCACCCACATCATCCGTGGCGACGACCATCTGACCAACGCCGCGCGCCAGACGGTGATCTACAACGCCATGGGCTGGGACGTCCCGTCGATGTCGCATATCCCGCTGATCCACGGCGCCGACGGCGCCAAGCTGTCGAAGCGGCACGGCGCACTCGGTGTCGAGGCTTATCGCGCCATGGGCTATCTGCCCGAGGCACTGCTCAACTATCTGGCAAGGCTCGGCTGGAGCCATGGCGACGACGAGATCATGTCGATCAAGGACATGATTTCGTGGTTCGACATCGGCGATGTCAACAAGGGTGCGGCGCGCTTCGACTTCGCCAAGCTCGAGTCGATCAACGGCGCGCATATGCGCAAGATGGCCGATGCCGAGCTGTTCGACATTTTCGTCGCCACTCTGCCATACCTGGAAAGCGGACCGGCTATCGCCGCCCGTCTCGACGACGCCAGGAAGGCGCAGCTGCTGGCTGCCTTGCCGGGTCTGAAAGAGCGCTCCAAGACGCTGGTGGAACTGGCCGATGGCGCGGCCTTCCTGTTCGTCGAGCGGCCGCTGCCGATCGACGAGAAGGCGGCAGCACTGCTCAGTGCCGACGCGCGCGCGATCCTGCGCGGCGCACATGCCGCTTTGCAGACTGTTTCGGGCGATTGGTCGGCTGCCGCGGCTGAAGCCGCGGTGCGCGAGTTCGCAGCGGCCGGCGGCCACAAGCTCGGCGCCGTGGCCCAACCGCTCCGGGCGGCCCTTACCGGCCGTAGCACCTCGCCCGGCGTGTTCGACGTGCTTGCCGTGCTTGGCCGCGAGGAAAGCCTGGCGCGGATTGCGGATCAAATCGATTAGGAGCGAGCTGGCCCAAAAAGATTGGCATTGAAAGGCGGGTTTCGCAGTGCAACATTAGGCCTTGGCCCAATCAGGCACGCACCTCCCAAAATGCGGTGGCGAGTTCGCGCATTCCGGTGATTTCGACGTGTCGTTTTGCAGGAATTGCCTTGCCGGCATGAGGAACATGAAGGAGTTTGAGAATGAGCGAAGCTGCGACAAGACTGGAAACCGGCAGCAAGACGACGCACCCGTCGACTGCCACGCTCGAACTGGCCGGCAAGACGCATGAATTCAAGGTGCGAAGCGGCTCGGTCGGGCCCGACGTCATCGACATCGGTGCGCTCTACAACACCACCGGCGCCTTCACCTACGATCCCGGCTTCACCTCGACGGCGAGCTGCGAGTCGGCGATAACCTTCATCGACGGGGATGCCGGCATCCTGCTTCACCGCGGCTACCCCATCGACCAGCTGGCCGAGCATGGCGACTTCCTCGAAGTCTGCTACCTCCTGCTCTACGGCGAACTGCCGACCAAGGCGCAGAAGGACGATTTCGACTACCGGGTAACGCGCCACACCATGGTGCACGAGCAGATGTCGCGCTTCTTCACCGGCTTTCGCCGCGACGCGCATCCGATGGCTGTGATGTGCGGTGTGGTCGGCGCGCTGTCGGCCTTCTATCATGACTCCACCGACATTTCGGACCCATACCAGCGCATGGTCGCCTCGATGCGGCTGATCGCCAAGATGCCGACGATTGCGGCCATGGCCTACAAATACCATATCGGCCAGCCCTTCATTTACCCGAAGAACGAGCTGAACTTCGCCGCCAACTTCCTGCACATGTGCTTTGCGGTGCCGTGCGAGGAATACAAGATCAATCCGGTGCTGGCGCGCGCCATGGAGCGCATCTTCATCCTGCATGCCGACCACGAGCAGAACGCCTCGACCTCGACCGTGCGGCTTGCAGGCTCGTCGGGCGCCAATCCGTTCGCCTGCATCGCCGCCGGCATCGCCTGCCTGTGGGGCCCGGCGCATGGCGGCGCCAATGAGGCGGCGCTCAACATGCTGGGAGAAATCGGCCATGTCGACCACATCCCGGAATTCATCGCCCGCGCCAAGGACAAGAACGATCCGTTCCGGCTGATGGGCTTCGGCCATCGCGTCTACAAGAACTACGATCCTCGTGCGAAAATCATGCAGAAGACGGCGCATGAGGTGCTCGGCGAACTCGGCATCAAGGACGATCCGCTGCTCGACATCGCCATGGAGCTGGAAAAGATCGCGCTGACCGATTCCTACTTCATCGAAAAGAAGCTCTATCCGAACGTCGATTTCTATTCCGGCATCACGCTGAAGGCGCTGGGCTTCCCCACCACCATGTTCACCGTGCTGTTCGCGGTCGCGCGCACCGTCGGCTGGATCGCGCAGTGGAAGGAAATGATCGAGGACCCGCACCAGAAGATCGGCCGCCCGCGCCAGCTCTATACCGGCGCCCCGGAACGCGACTACGTGCCGATTGCGAAAAGGTGAAAGAGAGTGAATGGTGAATGGTAAGTAGTGAATAGCAGGTAGTAATAGCAGGTAGTAAGTAGCAGCTTGATTATAGTCGAGAGCTCGTTAATCCTATTCACTATTCACTATTCACTATTCACTATTCACTATTCACTATTCACTCGCTAAGCCCTATTCGCTCTCCCGATGTGGCGAAGAACGACATCGGCGGCGATGTCGCCGGAGGGCCTGTCGGTGGCCATGCGTCTAGCAACCTCGCCAAAGCCGTCCTTTTGCCAAGCGCGGTAGGCGGTGTCTGAGAACAGTGCCTCGAGCTGCCGCGCCAGATAGTGCGGCCGCACATACTGGTTGTAGCTTTCCGGCACGACCGGCCGGTCGGCAATAAGGTTGGGCAAAGCAGCGCTCCACACCGTGATCAGGCTCTGCGCCATCAGCATGATCGGATCGAACTTGTAGCAAGAGATCATCGGGACACCCGACATCGCCAGTTCCAGTGACACCGTTCCAGACGCGATCAGCGCCGCATCGGCCTTGCCGAAGGCCTGCCACTTGCGCTCGGGATCGAGGATGACTTCCGGCTCCTGATCCCAGCGCGCCACCGATGTTTTGACCAGTTCGGCGACATGCGGCACCGTCGGCAGCAACAGCCGCAGCCGGTGGCCACGCGCGCGCAGCGCCGACACCGTCTCGCCGAACGGACCGACAAGCCGGCTCACCTCGCCGCGCCGCGACCCTGGCAGGACGAGCAGCGTCTTGACGTGATCGGCCGAGAGATCGCGTGGCTGGGCTTGCGCCCTGGCCGCTCCCAGCACGCCTGGATCATGCGTGAGGCGATGTCCGACGTAAGTGCCGGGCGGGCCGCCGAGACGGCTGAGCTCCTTTACCTCGAAAGGCAGGATGCACAGTATGTGGTCGACATAGGGCTTCATCGCGGCCGCCCTACCCGGCCGCCACGCCCAGACGCTCGGGCAGACATAATGGATGATCGGGATCGACGGATCGGCGGCGCGGACCTTTTTGGCGACGCGCAGCGAGAAATCGGGGCTGTCGATGGTGATCAGACAGTCGGGTTTTTCGGCGGCGACAGCACTTGCCGTCTGGCTGATCCGCCGCATCAGGCGCGGCAGGTCACGCAGGATCGCGCTGAGCCCCATCAGCGCGATCTCGGCGCCGTCGAACAGCGGCGCCAGTCCGAGCGCCTGCAGATGCCGCCCGCCAGTGCCGACGAGTTGCACCTCGCGCCCGGTCATGCGCTTCAGCGCCTGCACGATGTCGGCGCCCAGCAGGTCGCCGGATTCTTCACCGGCGACGATGGCAATCTTCAGCGGCTTCTCACCTGCCATGGACAGACTCCGCAGCCGGCAGGCCGAACACGAACAGGCCGAGCGCATTGGCGCGCGCGAGAACGGCGGGGCCTTCGAGGATGAGCGAACGGCCGGCTTCGACGGCAATGCCGGCGAGCCCCGCGGCATGCGCCGCCTCGACGGTCTGGGGGCCAATAGATGGCAGATCGGCACGCAATTCCTGGCCAGGCTTGGCGCATTTGACCAGGACACCGCGCGTCTTGCCGGCCAGCCTGCCATGGCCGCGCAACTGCTGCGTCCGCTCGAGCAGTCCGTGGGTGCCCTCGACGCCTTCCAGGGCAACAGTGCGGCCACCGATGGCAATTGCCGCCTGACCAATGTCGAGCGCGCCGATGGCCTTTGCCGCCGCGTGTGCCGCCTCGATATCGCGCCAGTCGGACTTTCGCGGCACTGCTTTGGTCAGCGGCCCTTCGGCCGCGACGAGCCGGGGCACGACTTCATGCGCACCGACAACCTTGACGCCCCGTGCCTCCAGGCCGCGGGTCAATATCTTCAACAGCCCGTCATCGCCGCGGGCAAGCGCCATGGCGAGCGAGGGTATAAGTGCCAGTAGCCCAAGGTTCGGACGCATGTCGACCAACCGCGGCCTGCGCCTGATCTCGCCGGCAAGCACAAGATGGGTGATTCGCCGGCGCCTCAGCAACGCAACCAGCGAGCCGATGTCTTCCAGCGCAAGGCTTTCATGCTCATAGATTGTGAGGTCGGACTGACGGTCGGCCTGACCTTCGACCAGGATGATGACGGGCGGATGTCCGGCCTCCGCCAGGCCGGCGGCAACTTCGACCGGCAAGCTACCGCCGCCGGCAATGATGCCGACCCTGGCGTCCGGCGCAAGATCGAGGCCCGTTGAAGTGGCCTCAGCCTTCGTCATCGGCATCGTCGCCGTCGCCACCCTTAAGCGACGGGACGGCAAAATGCCGCTTGCCGCGACTGGTGATGAAATCGATGATTTTCATGGCCGTCGGCGACGACGCAAACTCGGCCTTGGCGAATTCGATGTTCTCGCCGACAGTGCGGGAGCGGTCGAAGATGGTCTTGTAAGCCTTGCGCAGCAGGTAGATTTCGGCGCGCGGCAACCCGGCGCGCTTCAGGCCGATGATGTTGAGTCCACGCAGGCTGGCGCGATTGCCCACCGCAATGGCGTAGGGAATGACATCGCCGACAAAAGCCGAGCAGCCGCCGAGAAAGGCGTTGTCACCAACACGCACGAACTGATGAACGGCGCTGAGGCCGCCAATATAAACTCTGTCACCAACCTCGCAATGGCCGCCCAGGGTCGCGCCATTGGCGAAGGTGGCGTTTTTACCGACGACGCAATCATGGGCAATGTGGGCATAGGCAAGGAAATTGCCGTTGTCGCCGACGGTCGTCTCGCCGCGGCTGGAATCGGTGCCGAGATGCATGGTCACGCCTTCGCGGATCGTGCAGTTCTGGCCGATGACCAAAGTGGTGCGGCCGCCCTTGTGCTTGGTGTTCTGCGGCGGTCCGCCCAGTGTCGCCATTGGATAGACCTTGGTCGCGGCGCCAATGGTTGTCGCGCCCAGCACCGAAACATGGCTGACCAGTTCGACGCGGTCACCGATCACGGCGTCAGCGCCGACATAGCAGAAAGGTCCTATTGCGGCGCCTTCGCCGATCTGCGCGCCGGCCTCGATGACGGCCGAGGGGTGGATTGAAGTCTGTATTTTCATGAGCATTTCGAACCGTCAGCCGGTAACCATCATTGCCGAGATCTCGGCTTCGGCGGCCTTTGTGCCCTCCACCATGGCCTCGCAGGCGAATTTGAGCAGGTTGCCGCGCATCTTGATTTTCTTGACGTGGATTTTCAACTGGTCGCCCGGGACGACCGGTTTGCGGAATTTCGCATTATCGATGGTCAGGAAATAGACCAGCGACGGCTTTTCCGTGTTGAGGTTACGGATGCAGATCGCGCCGGCGGTCTGCGCCATGGCCTCGACGATGAGCACGCCCGGCATCACCGGCTGATCCGGGAAATGGCCCTGGAAATGCGGCTCATTGATGGTCACGTTCTTGATGCCGATGGCAGAATCATTGCCGTCGATTTCGATGATGCGATCGATCATCAGGAAGGGATAGCGATGCGGTAAAAGCTTCATCAACCCCAATATATCGACCGCTTCGAGCGTCGCCGGCACCATCTCAGCTACTTCCCCCTTCGCCCTGCTTGCGCGTCCTGGCGAGCTTCCTCAGCATGGCGATCTCGCGCATGGCTTCCGCCATCGGCTGCGCCGGATAGCCTCCCCAGATCTCGCCCGCCGGCACGTTGCTCATGAACCCGCTTCTTGCAGCAAGCTTGGCCCCTGATCCGATGGTCAAATGATCGGCAAGGCCAACGCCGCCGCCCATGGTGACACCGTCGCCGACGGTGACGGAGCCGGAAATACCAGAGAGCCCGGCAATAATGCAATTGCGGCCGATGCGAACGTTATGGGCGATCTGCACCAGATTGTCGATCTTGGTGCCCTGACCGATGACCGTATCCGACATGGCGCCGCGATCGACGGTCGTGTTCGAGCCGATTTCGACATCGTCCTGAATGATGACGCGGCCGACCTGCGGCACACGCTCGGGGCCTTTGGCGCCGCCGACAAAGCCGAAGCCGTCCTGGCCGATCCTGGCGCCGCCATGAATGATGACGCGGTTGCCGATCAGCGCATATTGAACACTGACACCCGGCCCGATGTAGCCGTCACGGCCGATCTGGCAGGAGGGGCCGATAACGGCGTGGGGGGCAATGACCGTTCCGCTGCCGATGGAAGCACGCGGGCCGACGACGGCTCCGGCTTCGATGATCGCGCCTGCCTCGATATGCGCCGTGGCATCGACATGAGCTTGCGGCGAGACCCCGGTTTCGCTGGTCATCGGTCCCGGCGTAGCCGCTGTCGGGAACAGCAGCCGGCCGATCATGGCGAAGGCCTGCTGCGGGCGCGGATGCACCAGAACCGCAATGCCGGCCGGCGCCTTGCCGGCGAACTCGGCGGGACAAAACACGGCCGCCGCTTTCAGCGACTGCATCAGCGCGAAATTGCGCTTGCCGTCGACGAAGACGAGCGCACCCTCGCCGCCTTCATTGGCTGGCGCCAACGCATCGATCGATATGTGGGCGAGGTCGGAATCGACGAGCGACGCGCCGGTCAGATTCGCGACTTCGCCGGCCGTATACCGGCGTGATGGCGCGAAGAACACCGGATCGGTCATTCCAGAAGCAATATCCAGCTAGGTCGGATCAATTCTCTTCCGGACCCCAACGGCCCGGAAGCATCGTTACCCGCGCATCAGAAGCGGCTCGACATGCCGAAGTTGAATTCCTGCACGTCGTCGGTCTTTTCCTTCTTGACGGGCATCGCGTAGTCAATGCGGATCGGGCCGAAAGGCGATGACCACAACAAGCCGACACCAACCGAAGCGCGCAACTCTAGATCAGTTGAAGCTTGAGTAACCCCGGCGACGTTAATCTTGCTGCCATACAGTGTGGCGGCATCAGCAAACACGGCGCCGCGCACACCAAAGCTTTCCGGAATGACCGGTATCGGGAACTGAGCTTCCGCCGACGCATTGAAATAGGTGGTGCCGCCGAGGTGGTCACCCGTTGCAATATCCGCAGGACCGATGCCACCATACTCGAAGCCGCGGATCATGCGGTCGCTGCTCTGGAACTGATCGAAGATACGCAGGCCGTCACCGCCGAAGCCTTGGATATGGCCGGCGCCGCCTGAGATCAGGCCGACCAAGTCCAGCTGTTCGGACAACGTCTGGTAGACAGTCCCACGACCGGTAACCTTTACGAATTTGGCATCGCCACCAAGGCCGGCAACTTCCATGGTCGTGGTGGCGTAGATGCCTTCATGCGGGCTCTTCATGTCATCGATGGTGTTGTAGACCAACCCAAGGCTGACCGACGACTTGATCCAAGGGCTTTCATCAATTCCCTGGACGATTGCCGCAGATACGTTGCAGTCCGCGTCGGGAATCCCGTCGCCAGGGGCGTTGCCCGGGACGGCAGGATTGTTATCGCAACCGTCGTCGAGCTTGTACTTCTCCTGGGCGATATTGTACGCCAACTGCGTCGAGATGTTGTCGGTGATCGGCAGGCCGAAGCGCACCGTCGCACCCAGCGTCTCGCTGTCATAGTGGTCGTAGTTGCGTGTCTGCTGGAAGATGTCGAAGCCGGCAGCGATACGGCGCCCGAGGAAATAGGGCTCGGTGAAGGACAGGCTGTAGTCGCGCGAATTCTTGCCACCACCCGCCGAAACCTTGATGTACTGGCCGCGACCGAGGAAGTTGCGCTCCGCGACCGAACCTTCGACGGACGGACCCGCAGTGTCGCCACCGGTCGAATATCCTGCGCCAACCGAGAACTCGCCGGTCGATTTCTCGACTACGTCAACCACGAGCACGACCTGGTCTGGCTCAGAACCCGGGACAGTCGAAACGTCTACTTTCTCAAAGTAATCTAGCTTTTCCAGCCGCTTCTTCGCGCGCTGGATGAGTACCTGGTTGAAGGCGTCGCCTTCGCTGACATCGAACTCACGACGAATGACATAGTCGCGCGTGCGGTCGTTGCCGCGGATTTCGATGCGCTCGATATAGGCCTTGGTGCCCTGGTCGATCGTATAGACGACCGAAATGGTGTGGTTCTCGAAGTTGCGATCACCGCGCGGTGTCACCTGGGCGAAGGCATAGCCCGAACCCGCGACCTTTTCGGTCAGCGCGATGATGGTGTCCTCGACATTCTTGGCGTTGTAGACGTCGCCCTTGTGGGTCTGAACCACCGATTCCAGCGCCTTCGAGTCGACTTCGGGAATGGTGCTCTCGACGCTGACGTCGCCGAACGTATAGCGGTCGCCTTCCTGGACGGTGATGGTAACGGTGTACTGGTTGGTCGTGTCGTCGAGCTCGCCGACGGCTGAGACCACCTGGAAGTCGGCATAGCCGTGATTGTAATAGAAGCGGCGCAGCGATTCCTGGTCGGCGCGGAGCTTGTCCTCGTCATAGACGTCGTCACGCAGCACGAAGGACAAGAAGCTCGAGCGCTTGGTTGCGATGACGTCGGACAGGCGGCGGCTCGAATAGGCGCTGTTGCCGACGAAATTGACAGCGGCGATCTTGGTGCGGCCGCCTTCGTTGATGTTGAAGACCACGTTCACGCGGTTGTCGCCGAGATCCATGATCTGCGTCGTGACAGCGGCGTCATCCCGGCCAATTCGCCTGTAGGCAGCCTTTACCGCCTCGACATCGGAGTCTAGCGTTGCCTGCGAGAACGTCCCGCGCGGCTTCAACTGCACGGCGACTGCCAGCGCGTTGTCCTTGAGCTTCTTGTTGCCCTGGAACAGAACCTGGTTGACGACCTGGTATTCGGCAACCTTGACTACCAGCGTCGAACCGACCTGATTGATCTGCACGTCCGAGAACAGCCCGGTGCCGAACAGCGCCTTGACCGCATCGTCGATATCGGCGCTGGAAAACGCCTTGCCCGGCTTGATCGTGATGTAGTTGCGGATGGTGTCGGCGTCGACACGCTGGTTGCCGCTGACCTCGACTCTCGAGACAACGGCTGCCTGCGCCGCAGATGTGGCAACGAACTGCACGGCGAGCGCACCTGGTACAACCAGAGCGGCGGACATAGCCACCGCGGACGCGGCGCTCAAAAATTTGGATGCTGCCTTCATCGGGCTTTTGTACCTTTTCTCGAAGTCCCCACGGCGAGAAAACCGGACGTGCGGTAATTTCTCCTACCGTATTAACCGGATTTTCCCTACACGCAAGGCTTCTGGTTAATTTGTAATTACTTAACCCTGATGCGTGGCTTTCGCGTCACGCATACCCCCGTGCATGGTAAACGGCGTCTCAACATTGCCGGTGCTGAAGCCAAATTTCTTCATGATTTCAGCACCCAAACAGATCGTTCCAGAAGACGAAGCCCATAAATCCCAGCACCAGAAAGAGGCCGGCCCGGTATCCCATTTCCATCATCCGCTCCGATACCGGACGCCGGAAAACGGCTTCGAGTGCGTAGAACAGGAGATGGCCGCCGTCGAGGGGGGGAATCGGCAAAAGGTTCAGAATTCCGATCCCGACCGACAGGCCGGCGACGAGTTGCACCAGCCATAGGAAGCCCAGCTTTGCCGCCTGCCCCGACATCTTGGCGATCTTGATCGGGCCGCCCAGCTGGCATTTGTCTTCGCGGCCGACAACGAATCGCTGCAGGAACTGGCCGGTGCGCTGAATGACGTGCCCCGTCTCCTCGACCGCGGCGCCGACTGCTCCGACAGGGCTGTAGGTGATCAGCCTGGGCTGGCCGACATCCTTGTTGTTGACGACGCCGATGACGGCCACCTTGACCTTGTTGCCCAGTGCGTCCAGCTGCTCCATCGGCTCCGGCGTCGCGACGACGGTGACCTCCTTGCCGTCGCGCAACATGGTGAAGCTGATAGCGTCGCCGCCGCGGCCTGAGACCAGGCGTTGGACGTCGGCGAAGGTCTCAACCTTGCTGCCGTCGACGGCGACGAATCGGTCGCCTGGCAAAATGCCGGCCCTTTCGGCTGGACTGCCGGCGGTGACCGCCGCCACCATCGGCTCAAACACAGGGCGGCCATAGAGGGAAAACAGCACGGCAAAGACGGCAATGGTCAAAAGGAAGTTGAACAGCGGTCCGGCCACCACCGTGGCGGCGCGTTTCCAGATCGGCTGCGTGTGGAAGGCGACCTTGCGTTCAGCGTCAGTCAGCGTTTCCAGATCTTCCGAACTCGGCTGGCTCGACGTGGCGCTCATGTCGCCGACGAATTTGACATAACCGCCGAGCGGTATGGCGCAGAGCTTCCAGCGCGTGCCGTGGCTGTCGTTGAAGCCGAGAAGTTCGGGGCCGAAGCCGATCGAAAAGGCCTTCACGCCAATGCCGCACCAGCGGCCGACCAGGTAATGGCCCATTTCGTGAATGAAGACGACCACGGTCAGCACGAACAGAAACGGCACCAGCGTGCCGAGGACAAAGCCTTCCGTGCTGAAAAACGCGTGAAGAATTTCGTTCAAGTCATGCCCTCAAATTCACCCGCGGCAAAAGGTGTCGCCGCGACTGTGACATCAATCCAGGCGAATCCGTGGCGTGCGCCATTTCTTCGCCGTGAAATATCACTCAAGCCGGAAACAGCCCCTGCGCGGGATGATCGGCGCCCGCCGAAATCCAGCCGATCACGTATAGGGCAAAAGCCGCCGCGACAAGCCCGTCCACCCTGTCCATGACACCGCCATGCCCGGGTATCAACGCGCTTGAATCCTTGCGGCCGTGGCGGCGCTTGACCCAGGATTCGAAGAGATCGCCAGCCTGGGCAACAATCGACAGCACCAGCGCAACCAAGGCGAGGACGCCAAGATTGCCGGCCCCGGCGGCGGCAGCCAGAAGCACGCCGGCGGCCACGCCGCCGACAGCGCCGCCAAGCGCGCCGCTCTGCGTCTTGCCGGGGGATATAGATGGCGCGAGCTTGGGCCCACCGACGGAGCGGCCGACGAAATAGGCGAAGATGTCGGTCGCCCAGACCACGGCGAACAGAAACAGGATTGCGACCAGGCCGGGATGGTCGCCGCCGCGCAGCAGCGCCAGCGATAAGCCGGACAAAGCCGCGTAGGCAAGACCGGCTGCATCCCATTGCGCCGCTCCACGCATACGGGCGCCGACAGCAGCGACCACAACCATGGCCAGGACAAGAGACAGAAGCCACGATGCCGGCACGCCTGCAACCAGGGCGACGACGAAAACCAGAAGCAGCGCTTCGGGAATGAAGCCGAGGGTCGCACCGGCCAAGGGGCGCGACATGCGCGCCCATTCATAGAAGATGACCGCCGATATCCCGGCGCAAAGCAGGCGGAACCACAGCCCTCCCAACCAGGTCAGGCCAAGCGCTATTGCGGCCAGCACCAGCGCCGAGACGATGCGAAGCTGAAGATTGTTCATCCCGCCGCCGATCACGAGGCAGCGACATCTTGAGCGGCAAGCCCGCCAAAACGGCGCTCGCGGCCAGCAAAATCGCGCAATGCGTCGGCCAGGTGTTCGCGGCTGAAGTCAGGCCAGTAGCAAGGCAGAAAAACCAGTTCGCTGTAGGCTGCCTGCCACAGAAGGAAGTTCGACAGCCGAAGCTCGCCACTGGTGCGGATGACCAGCTCCGGATCGGGAATGCCTGCGGTGTCGAGGGCGCCGGCAAAAGTGTCTGCCGTGATCGCCTCTGCGTCGATCTCGCCGCGCGCCACTGCGGCTGCGAGCTTGCGTGCCGTGCGCACGATCTCGTCGCGCCCGCCATAGTTGAAGGCGATGACCAAGGTCAGCGATTCATTGCGCGCAGTCAGCGATTCGGCCTCTTCGAGCAGGCCCCTGATGTCCGGCTGCAGCCCCGCCCTGTCACCGATGATCCTGACGCGCACGCCGTTCTGGTGCAGTTCGGCCAGATCGCGGCGGATGAACAGCTTCAAAAGCCCCATCAGGTCGCTCACTTCGGCCTTGGGCCGCGACCAGTTTTCCGACGAAAAGGCGTAGACGGTCAGGAAGGAAATGCCGAGACCGGGCGCGGCGCGCACCGTCTTGCGCAGCGCTTCGACGCCGGCGCGATGGCCGGCAAGCCGCGGCATGCCGCGCGCTTTGGCCCAGCGTCCGTTTCCATCCATGATGATCGCGACATGCGCGGGCGTTGCCATTGTCTCGCTTTCGGGCCGGTGTGGGCCGACCCTAGACCTGCATGATTTCAGCTTCCTTATCGGAAAGCAGGTGATCGATGGTGCTGATCGTTTCGTCGGTCAGCTTCTGGACCTGATCGGAGCGCTTGCGCTGATCGTCCTCGCTGATGTCGCCGTCCTTTTCCGCCTTCTTCAAGAAGTCCATGCCGTCGCGACGGACATGGCGCACCGCAACGCGGGCGTTCTCGGCGTAGCCATGCGAAATCTTGACCAGTTCCTTGCGGCGCTGCTCGTTGAGCTCGGGCAGCGGAATTCTGAGATTGGTGCCGTCGACGATCGGATTGAAGCCGAGATTGGATTCTCTGATGGCACGGTCGACCGCGCCGACCATCGACTTGTCCCATACCGAAACCGAGATCATGCGCGGCTCCGGCACCGACACGTTCGCCACCTGGTTGATGGGCATGGTGGTGCCGTAGGCCTGGACCTGGATGGCGTCGAGCAGATTGCTGGAGGCACGGCCGGTGCGCAGCGAAGCCAGATCGTGCTTGAAGGCGGCGATCGCGCCATCCATGCGCCGCTTGAGGTCGTCGAACTCACCACTCATCTTAGTCTCCTCGACCCGTTTGATCCGGGTTCAGTGCTTAGGGCCTATATTCGGACCCGCTTTCAAAAACTGATCCCCTTTTTAGGAGAGTATACTCCGGGTCACTCGTCGGCGACGATCGTGCAACGGCCGCCGCCCCGCAGAATATCGCCGAAACCACCTTTTTCGTGGATCGAATAGACGATTATCGGGATGTTGTTTTCGCGCGCAAGTGCAATTGCGGCGGTATCCATGATCGAAAGGCCCTTGTTGATGACTTCGGCATGGCTGATGCGCTCGAAGCGGGTCGCATTCGGATCCTTCTTGGGATCGGCCGAATAGACGCCGTCGACCTGGGTGCCCTTGAACAACGCGTCGGCGCCGATCTCGGCGGCGCGCAAGGCCGCGGCCGAATCGGTGGTGAAGAACGGATTGCCGGTGCCGCCGGCGAAAATGACGACCTTGCCCTGGTTCATATAGGCGGTGGCCTGGCGCTGGGAAAAACTCTCGCAAAGTTCGGGCATGGCGATGGCCGACAGCACGACGGCATCGACGCCGATCTTGTTCAGCGAGGTGCGCAGCGCCAGCGAGTTGATGACGGTGGCCAGCATGCCCATGTGGTCGCCGGTGACGCGGTCGCCGCCCTTGGATGCCACCGCCACGCCGCGAAAGATATTGCCGCCGCCAATGACGACGCCGACCTCGATGCCAAGTGCGCGGGCTTCGGCGATGTCGGCGGCGATTCGGTCGACCACCGAGACATCGATGCCGAAATGCTGCTCGCCCATCAACGCTTCGCCCGACGCTTTCAGCAGGACACGTCGATAGAGGGGCTTTGCCGTCATCTGGACCTCGTCATTGTTGCGTGTGGCAGCCTGGGCAGGCCGCCCTCGCGCGGGCGCCGCCGCTGGCGCGATGCCGAGTTCCGATACACGAAGGGCGCCGCGATGTCACGCGGCGCCCCTCGCCCAATTCCGCCTTCCCGTCGCGGCCCGTCAGTTGCTGGTGATGCTGACGGCGTCGCCCTCGACCAGCAGCGGCGGCGCATAACCCAACGGCTTGTCGCCGGTCACGGCGCCGCCGGTAACCCGGGCTTGTATGTCGGAACCGAAATAGGCGTACGGGAATGGCGGCGGTGTCTTGCTGACCGTATCCAGCCGCGCGCGAAGCTCGGCGGGTAAAGTGAAATCCAACGCCGCCAGATTGTCCTGCAACTGCGCCAGCTTGGTGGCGCCAAGAATCACGGTGGCGATGCCCGGTTGCGTTGCCACCCAGTTGAGCGCGACCTGCGCCATGCTGCGTCCGAGTTCGGCGGCAACTTTTTCGAGCTCCGCCACGATCGCCCAGTTGCGCTCGGTGAACTTCTGGAACCCCGGATGAGTGGTGTTGCGAAAGCCGTCGAGCCGGCCGGCATGGCCTTCCTGCGTCGGCCGGTACTTGCCGCTGAGCAGCCCGCTGGCCAGCGGGCTCCACACCATGATTCCTGCGCCATGGCGGGTGCCGAAGGGCACGAACTCATTTTCGATCGAACGCTCCGCCAGCGAATATTCAAGCTGCAGGGCCGACACCGGCTCGTAGCCGCGCCACTCGGCGATCGTCTGCGCGCGGGCAGCATACCAAGCCGGCACATCGGACAGGCCGACATGGCGAATTTTGCCCGCACGCACGAGATCATCCATCGTGCGCATGACCTCCTCGGCCGGCGTCAGCCCGTCCCAGACATGGAGGAGGTAGAGGTCGATATAGTCAGTGCCCAACCGCTTCAGCGAGGCGTCCACGGCGCGCAAGATGTTCTTGCGGCCATTGCCACCGGCGTTCGGATTGCCGGGCTCCGCGTTGAAGGTGAATTTCGTGGCGATCACCGCTCTGTCGCGCAAGCCTCGCTCGGCGATGAATTCGCCGAGCCAGGTTTCGGCTGTGCCGCCGGTGTAGAGGTCGGCGGTGTCGAAGAAATTGCCGCCGGCCTCGACATAGGCGTCGGCCATGGCGCGCGCGGTTTCCCTGTCCGCGCCCCAGCCCCATTCGGTGCCAAAGGTCATGGTGCCCAGTGCCAACCGGCTGACGCGCAGGCCGCTGTTGCCCAGTGTGTAATAGCTCATGGTCATGGTGTTTTTCCTATCCTGATTTCTTGACGCCGGCTCACTGGCCAGGCGTCATCTTGACCCAGGGATTGCCGCGCTCATGCGTGGCGCGGAAAACGAAGCCGTCGACTTTCCAGCCGGTCCCGGAGCGAACCAGATGGTGCTCGTAGGTGCCCCAGACTTCCCACAGCGGGTCGCCATTGCCTTCCATCCGGTTCCAGGCATAGCCGTTCGAAGAGACGGTCGCCGCGTCCGCCTCAAAGATCACCTGGTGATTGGTGCGCAGATGCAGGCTGGTCTTGCTGCCCCTGAGGTTGCCGGCCCAGGTACCGATCAGATCGTCGGAGGGGATGGTGGCGGCAGGCTGTCCTGACAGGCTGCTGAAGTCGACGGTGACACGGTCGGCGAAATAGGAGCGGGCAAGCTTCCAGTCCTGCGCATCGACGGCACGGTCGATGGCATCGGCGATGCGGATGACGGCGCGTTCGTCGGCGAGCCCGCGCCAACCGGACGGCTCGGCGCCGCCGGCATCAGCCGGCGCCAGAGCAAGGGCTGCGGCGAAGGTAGCGTGTTTCAAGGCATTCATCTCTCTTCTCCTTGTGCATTGGTGACGGCAATATGGGTCAGCCTGTCGGCATCGAGAACATTGAAGTGTTCGCAAGGACTATGCGATATCATGCATGAATGGATCGGGATCTGCTCAGTCATTTGCCTGTCATCGTCGCCGTTGCCCGACGCGGCGGCTTTGCGCTAGCTGCGGCCGAACTGGGCATGTCCCCATCCGCCGTCAGCCATGCGGTGCGCCTCGTGGAGGAGCGGATCGGCCAGCCGCTGTTTGCGCGCACCACGCGCAGCGTCTCGCTGACGGAAGCCGGCAAGGCGCTGGTGGAGACGGCAGCCCCTGCCCTCCAGGATATCGCCGACCGGATGGACCGCATCCGAGCCATCAAGGGCCGGCCCTCCGGCTTGCTCAGGTTGAACGTTCCCAACATCGCCGTTCCACTTGCCGTCACTCCCGTGGCCGCCGCGATGGCTGAACGCTATCCTGATGTGACCATCGAATTGCTCACCGACCAGGGGCTGGTGGACATTGTCGGCGAGGGTTTTGATGCCGGCATCCGGCTGGGCGAGATGATCGCACAGGACATGGTCACGGTCCGGCTGACGCCGCCATTCAACGCCGTGATCGTCGCCTCCCCCGCCTATGTCGGCCGGCATGGCCGTCCGCGCGGTGTGGCGGATCTTTCGGACCACAATTGCATCGGCTACCGGCTTGTGCGCTCCGGCGCACTCTATCGCTGGGACCTGACTGAGGACGGCAAGGATGTCGTGGCCGAGACGAAGGGTACGGTCATCGTCACCGATTCGCTGGCCGCGATCGACCTTGCGCTTGCCGGCGTCGGGCTGACCTATGTGTTCGAGCCGCTGGTCCGCGCGGAATTGGCCGCCGGCCGCCTCGTTCAGATCCTGCCGCAAACGGCGATCGAGGAGCCCGGCCTCTTCCTTTACTTCCCGCGCAGGGCGTCGACGGCGCCAAAGCTCAGGGCCTTCATCGACACCGCACAAGAAATCGGCCGAGCATCCTTGCGGACACCCGGCCGAGTTGCCTGAGCTGAGAAGCCCTTTTCGGGGCTATTTTTAAAACTACTTCTTCACCGCCGCCGCGACTTCCGCCGCGAAATCGGTCTCTTCCTTTTCGATGCCTTCGCCCAGCGCAAAGCGCAGATAGGCGGAGATCTTGGCCGGAGCGCCGATGTCCTTCTCGGCATCCTTCAGCGCCTGCTCGACAGTGATGTCGGGATTGAGCACGAAGGCCTGCTTGAGGAGCACGACTTCCTCGTAGAACTTGCGCAGGCGGCCTTCGACCATCTTTTCGATGATCGCTTCCGGCTTGCCGGACTGGCGCGCCTGGTCGGCGAAGATCGCCTTCTCGCGCTCGACCGCTGCCGGATCGATCTGCTCGGCGGTCAACGCCAGCGGGTTGGTGGCGGCGACATGCATGGCGACCTGGCGGCCAAAGGCGTTGGCGGCATGCTCATTGCCCGTCGTCTCGATCGCGACCAGAACGCCGAGCTTGCCAAGACCATCGGCAACCGCATTGTGGACGTAGGTTGCGACAGCACCGTGCGGGACGGTGAGCTTGGCCGAACGGCGGAAGCTCATGTTCTCGCCAATGGTGCCAACGGCGTCCTTGATGGTGTCAGTGACCGACTTGTCCGAACCCGGATACTTTGCGGCAGAGACAGCCTCCGTCGTGCCATAAGCAAGCGCGACCTTGGCGACATTGCGAACGATCTCCTGGAACTGCTCGTTGCGGGCCACGAAATCGGTCTCGGAGTTAACCTCGATGATGGCGGCCTCGCGGACGCCGGAGTCGACGCCGATCAGGCCTTCGGCGGCAGTACGGCCAGCCTTCTTGTCGGCCTTGGAAATGCCCTTCTTGCGCAGCCAGTCGACGGCCTCTTCGATGTTGCCGTTGGTCTCGGTCAACGCCGCCTTGCAGTCCATCATGCCCGCGCCGGTCAAGTCGCGGAGTTCTTTGACCTGTGCAGCCGAAATGCTCATTGTCGCCTCTTTGTTTTAAATGCACCGACGCACCACCGGTACTCGGTGATGCGTCCGTCTAGCGTGCCAAATATGAGAATGATGAAGGCCGCAACCGGCCTTCGATTGTCAAGCTTCCGGAGCGTCAGCAGCCGGGGCCGGAGCCGGATCAAGCGCCGGTTCGACCGGAGCTTCGACCGAGGCGCCGATGTCGACGCCGAGCGCGCCCTGCTGGCGGGCGATGCCGTCGATGGCAGCCTTGGCGATCAGGTCGCAATAGAGCTGGATGGCGCGCGCCGCGTCGTCATTACCGGGGATCGGGAAATCGATCTTGTCCGGATCGCAGTTCGAATCGATGATGGCGACGACCGGGATGCCGAGGCGCTTGGCCTCGAGGATGGCGATCGCTTCCTTGTTGGTGTCGATGACGAACATCAGGTCCGGCGTCGAACCCATGTCCTTGATGCCGCCGAGCGCCTTGTCGAGCTTCTCGCGCTCGCGGTCGAGGTTCAGGCGTTCCTTCTTGGTCAGGCCCTGGGCCTCACCGGCCAGCATCTCGTCGAGTTTGCGCAGGCGCTGGATCGAATTCGAGATCGTCTTCCAGTTGGTCAGCATGCCGCCGAGCCAACGCGAGTTGACATAGTATTGGGCCGAACGCTGTGCGGCGTCGGCGACGATGTCGGACGCCTGGCGCTTGGTGCCGACGAACAGCACGCGGCCGCCCTTGGCAACGGTGTCGGAAACCTGCTTCAGAGCCTGGTGCAGCAAAGGCACCGTCTGCGACAGGTCGATGATGTGGATGTTGTTGCGGGCGCCGTAGATGTAAGGCGCCATCTTCGGGTTCCAGCGGTGGGTCTGGTGGCCGAAGTGAATGCCAGCTTCCAAAAGCTGGCGCATGCTGAAATCAGGCAGTGCCATTCTTAGTTCCTTTTCCGGTTAGCCTCCACGGACACAGGCATTTTTGGACTTTGTCCTCGAACGCCACCGGAGGTTTCAGCCGGATTTCTCCCGGGCAGACACCAAAGTCCGTGTGTGGAATGAGCGCGCATATAGAGGGGAAGTGCTGCAAACGCAAGCGGTGAGGTGCTTCATCGCTCAGCGTGCGGCAATCAGCGCTCCGGTGCCGATCATGGCGCTGCCGGCGAACCGGTTAATCAGCCGCATGCGTTCGGGCGTCCTGAACCAGCCGGATGCCCTGCCCGCCAGCGCGGCGTAGATGCCCATGGTGAGAATATTGGCGCCGACGACGACTGCCACCACCAGCAGGCCGTCGGCAAACGTCATGGTGTCGAGGTTGAGGATCAGCGGCATGATCGAGGCGTGGAACAGGATCGCCTTCGGGTTGCCGAGCGCCACGGAGGCGCCAAGCAGGAACGAACGCGACAATCCGGTTTGGGGGATTCCTTGCGCGGCCGATTGCGCGGCCGCGGCCCGCCACATCTTGATGCCGAGGAAAATCAGGTAGGCCGCACCGGCGTATTTCAACAGGAGAAACACCCATTCGAAGGTCTGGGCCAGCGCCACCAGCCCGAGCAGTGCCAGGGTGACCAGCACGGCATCGCCGGCGGCAATGCCCATTCCGGCGACGAACGCACGCAGGAAGCCGCGTGCCACGCCGTTGGTGATCACCGTGAACATCGCCGGACCCGGCGTGGCGGCGGCAAGTGTGATGGCAAGGCAATAAGCCAAGAATGCCGTTAGCGTCACGATCGGCCCTTTCCGTTGGGTACCCGTACGCGCCTGAAGATCGCAACGATCTCCTCGCGGCTGCATTCGATGGCGCCGAGCCGCACCGCCCGGTCGCGCTCGAAGCCGGTTATGTCATAGTGCGGCGCCGATGTCCTGGGCGGCCCCTGGTAGGACGAACGCTTGACGCCAAGCTCGGCGGCGAAACGATGCAGTTCGTCCGTATCGTCGGCCATCAGGTGGCACCAGCGATGGCCGGCCCATTTCCAGATCGCCGCATCGACATAGACCGCCATCGGGAACTGCCATCAAGCCTGCCGTGGCCAGCGCCGCATTGTTGCTATTTCGAGACCGGGCAAGGCTTGGTCTGATCGAACAGCGACAGGTTGACCAGCTTTCCGGTCATCGAGAACTCGCCATAGTCCATTGTGAGGTCGCGGGTGATGCCGTTCTCGTGCAGCTTGAAGCTGATGCGGTATTCCGGCACCTCTTCGCCCGATTTGTCGGTCTCGTCGAAATAGGCGATGTCGACCGGCCAGTATTTGTCGCCTGCAAGCTTGGCCAGCGCCGGCGCTTCGGGGTCGGCCTTGTCGCCCTCGGCCTTCTTGCCGACGATGACGGTGGTGGTCATCACCTTGTTGGCATCCTCCGAACCGTCGAACAGGCTGGTTTCGTAGAAATTCTCGCCCTTCTCGGCCTTGCCGATCAGTTCGACCAGATGCTGGGTCGGGAACTGAGTGGCGGCGAGTTCCAGGCTGTTCTTCTCGGGCTTGTCGATGTCGACCTTGAGGCCCTTGGTCTCTTTCGTGGCGGTGCCCTTGACCTCCTTGTCGAGGTTCTGGTCGACGAAGGATTTGGTCACGAACGAGAAGGTCTTGCCTTCGGCGTCCTCGAACGTGGTCGTCTGCTGGTCGGTCAGCCTGGTGTTGTCGCCGGTGGCGATCTGGGTGACGAAACGGAATTTTACCGTATAGCCCTCGCAGGGCGAGCCGTTGAACTCATAGACCATGCGGCCGGAAATGCCGGTGATGCCCGAGCGGTCCGACGCCTTGTCGAGGGTAAGATCGTAGACGGCGCGATGCGCCTGCAGCGCCGGCACGGCAAAGGCTGGAGCCATCGAGAACAGCACCGGAACGAGAACGGCGTGGAAGGCAAGGCGCGTTGCGCGCATAAAGGGCTCCGATCGTCGCAGCTGATGGCAGGCCGCAGGTAAGGATGGTCCAGCTTAAAAAAAGTCGTGGCGGAAGCGAGGCAAAAATAGCAATTTCGGCCCGGCCAGCGCGGCGTCTCCAAGCAATAGGGAAATACGATGAGTGAAACAATCGAAAAGCGGCTAAGCGATCTCGGCGTGACGATACCTGCCGCCGCAGCGCCCGCCGCGAACTATGT
This sequence comes from Mesorhizobium sp. C372A, assembly GCF_030323245.1. Classification (NCBI taxonomy): domain Bacteria; kingdom Pseudomonadati; phylum Pseudomonadota; class Alphaproteobacteria; order Hyphomicrobiales; family Phyllobacteriaceae; genus Mesorhizobium; species Mesorhizobium sp. C372A. The sequence goes on from NZ_CP100475.1 coordinate 4,662,716, forward strand.
GCCCTATTGCAGGTCCGGCAATCTTTTGTTCACCGCCGGGCAGTTGCCGCTCAAGGACGGCAAGCTGCAGGCAAGCGGCCTGCTCGGCCGCGACGTCGACACGGCAACCGGCAAGGAAGGCGCAAAGTACTGTGCAATCAACATCTTGGCGCAGGCAAAAGCAGCACTTGGCGATCTCGAAAAAATCCAGCGGCTGGTCAAGATCACCGTCTTTGTTGCATCAGTGCCGGATTTCGTCGAGCAGCATCTGGTCGCCAATGGCGCCTCCGATTTCCTGGTCGCGGCCCTTGGCGAGCGCGGCAAGCATGCCCGCTCCGCCGTCGGCACCGCCTGTCTGCCGCTTAATGCCGCAGTGGAAATCGAAGCCGTCTTCGAGGTCGCATGAGCAGGACCAAGACAATGACCGACCTTTCCTGGCTGACCGCCCGCCCGGTGGCGCATCGCGGCTTTCACGACATGAACAAGACGCGCTGGGAAAACACGCTGTCGGCCTTCGCTGCTGCCGCCGAGCGCGGCTATGCGATCGAATGCGACGTGCATTTGTCGTCCGACCGCGTCCCCGTCATCATTCATGACGGCGATCTCAGTCGGTTGACCGGCCAGGACGGCTTCGTCTGGCAGCGCACGGCAGCGGAACTGGCGGCGCTCAGGATCGGCGGCACCAAGGACCATGTGCCGACACTTCAGGAGGTGCTCGACCTGGTCGACGGCCGCGTGCCTTTGGTGGTCGAATTGAAGGGTGTGCCCGGCTACGACGAGGGCCTGGTGGCGAGCGTCGGCAAGATGCTGGAGCGCTACACGGGCAAGGCGGCGATCATGTCGTTCGACCACTGGCTGGTCCGCGATTTCCCCAGGGATGCGCCAGGAATTCCGGGCGGGCTCACGGCCTATGGCCAGGACAACCAGTTGATCGAGGCGCATTTCGCCATGCTGGCGCATGACCTCGCCTTCACCTCCTATGCCGCGGGCGATCTGCCGAACCCGTTCGTCAGCTTCGTGCGCGAAAGGCTTAAAATGCCTGTCATCACCTGGACGGTGCATGACCAGCCGGCGGTGGATCTCACCTTCAAATACGCCGACCAGATGACGTTCGAAGGGTTCGAACCCGATCTGGTCAATGTCGCCTGATGGAAGTGCCTGAAACGTGACTTGTAGCGGCCCCGACAGAGCTTAAATAAGCCCCATGGATCAGGGTGATGAAGGTGACGGGCAAACGGCGAATGCGGAGTTTTCCATCCGCGTTGCCGCCGGCATCAATGCCTTCACCTGCGACGAGTGGAACGGCTTTACCGGCACAACCCGCAGCGACACAGAAAATGGCTATAACCCTCTCGTTTCATATGCTTTTCTGAGCGCGCTTGAAGATTCCGGCTGCGCTGTGCGGCGTACCGGCTGGCAAGGTCATCATCTCAGACTGGAAAATGCCCAAGGCAGATTGCTGGGCGCCGTGCCCTGCTATCTCAAATCGCACAGCCAGGGCGAATATGTCTTCGACCACGGCTGGTCCGATGCGTTCGAACGCGCCGGCGGCAACTACTATCCGAAACTGCAATGCGCCGTGCCGTTCTCTCCGGTCACCGGCCCTCGCCTGCTGGTCAGCAAAGGCGAGGACAGCGCCATTGTGAAGGCCGGTCTCGCAGCGGGCCTGAAGGCGGTGACGGAAAAGCTCGGCGTGTCGTCCGCGCATGTCACCTTCGCCAGTGAAAGCGACGTTGCAACGCTGGAAGCAGCCGGCTTCCTGCACCGCACCGACCAGCAGTTCCACTTCTTCAACGAAGGCTTTTCGACCTATGACGATTTCCTCGCTACGCTGGCATCGCGCAAGCGCAAGGCGATGAAGAAGGAGCGGCGCGAGGCGCTCGCCAACGATATCTCGATCGACCGGCTGACCGGCAAGGACCTGACCGAAGGGGCCTGGGACGATTTCTTCGCCTTCTATATGGACACCGGCAGCCGCAAATGGGGCCGGCCTTATCTCAACCGCAAGTTCTTCTCGCTGATCGGCGAGCGCATGTCCCAGGATATCCTGTTGGTAATGGCCAAGCGCAATGGCCGCTATGTCGCCGGCGCCATCAACTTCATCGGCTCCGATGCGCTCTACGGCCGCAATTGGGGCTGCATCGAGGACCACCCGTTCCTGCATTTCGAAGTTTGCTACCATCAGGCCATCGACTTCGCCATCGAGCGTAAGCTGAAGGTGGTCGAGGCCGGCGCGCAGGGTGAGCACAAGCTGGCGCGCGGCTATCGTCCCGTGACCATGCATTCGGCGCACTACATCGCACATCCCGGCCTGCGCAATGCTGTGGCCGATTATCTCCGGCGTGAGCGGCGCGAGGTCAAGCGGATGGGCGAAATTCTGGAAGAGCATACGCCGTTCCGCAAGGATCTTGAGGAATAGCGATCCGCCCTGCCCTCGCCTGTCGATATCGCCGGACCATCTTGCCGGTCCGGGACAGCTTCGCTACACCGGGAGCATACTCCCGGAGCGCCGCCATGACCGAGGCTTACGACCCCAGCAATATCTTCGCGAAGATCCTGCGCGGCGAAATCCCGTCGCACCGCGTCTACGAGGATGATGCCGTGGTCGCCTTCATGGATGTGATGCCGCAAGGCCCCGGTCACACGCTGGTGGTGCCCAAAGCACCGTCGCGCAATCTGCTCGATGCCGATCCGGCGACGCTCGGCCGGCTGTTCACCACGGTCCAGAAGGTGGCGCTGGCGGTCAAAAAGGCTTTCGGCGCTGACGGGGTCACCATCCTGCAGTTCAACGAACCGGCGTCTGGCCAGACCGTCTACCACCTGCATGTCCATGTCATCCCGCGGTTCGAAGGCATCGCGCTCAAGCCGCATACGGGACAGATGGAGAAGCCCGAACTGCTGACTGAGAACGCGGCCAGGATCCGGGCAGCGCTGAACGGTTGAGGTGGCGTGCGCCTCAAGGCGATGAGCTCAGCCACAATCCATTACGTCGGTTAGGGAAATATCAAACCACCCGTGATAACGCGCGCCGTACCGGGATGCGTTTGGGTTTTCAAAATCGTGGAACATTCGGTTGCGACATCAGAGCCGTTGGTAGAAGCAGCTGCCGCGCCGTGGATGGCTATGCGAGCGTTCTGATTTCGATCGCCATCTGGAAGGCGTGCGGGTACTTCCTGGGCAAGTTTGCACCCGAGGGCGTCGCCGCCTGACCTAACAACATCTGCCCTGAAAGCAGGGGCGCTGTGTCGGCAAACCGGCCAGCCAATGAAAAAAGGGCCCGTCACCGGGCCCTTCATAGGCGAACCTTTCAGCTCTTGCGCGGCAGTTGCGGCACCAGGCTGCGCTTGCCGCCATCCTTGCCCTTGGGCTCAGGCTCGTCCTTGCCCTTGGGCTGAGGCTTCTGCGCCACCGCCTTCTTGGCGACGGGCTTCTTGGCCACCGCCTTGCGGGCTTTCGGCGTCTCTTCCGGCTCCTGCTTCGGCTGCACCGGGGCTTCGTCGGCCAGTGATTCGAGCTTCAGGCCGGTTTCGCCGGTTTCCTTCTTCTCGACGGTGACGCGCACCGTGCCGCCCTTCTTGAGCTTGCCGAACAGCACCTCGTCGGCCAACGGCTTCTTGATGTGCTCCTGGATGACCCGGCCGAGCGGCCGCGCACCCATGCGTTCATCGTAGCCCTTGTCGGCCAGCCAGGCGATCGCGTCCGGCGACAGGTCGAAGGTGACGCCCCGCTCGGAGAGCTGGGCCTCGAGCTGCATGACGAACTTCTGCACCACCTGATGGATGACCGGCACCGGCAGCGAGCCGAACGGGATGATCGCATCGAGACGGTTGCGGAACTCCGGCGTGAACAACCGGTTGATGGCCTCGACATCGTCGCCTTCGCGCTTGGTCGATCCGAAACCGATCGCCGCGCGCTGCGCATCGGATGCGCCCGCATTGGTGGTCATGATAAGGATGACATTGCGGAAGTCGATCTGCTTGCCGTTGTGGTCGGTCAGCTTGCCGTGGTCCATGACCTGCAACAGGATGTTGAACAGGTCCGGATGCGCCTTCTCGACTTCATCCAGCAAGAGCACGCAGTGCGGATGCTGGTCGACGCCGTCGGTCAACAAGCCGCCTTGGTCGAAACCGACATAGCCGGGAGGCGCGCCGATCAGCCGCGAAACGGTGTGGCGTTCCATATATTCCGACATGTCGAAGCGGATCAGCTCGACGCCGAGCGAGGCAGCCAACTGCTTGGCGACTTCGGTCTTGCCGACGCCGGTCGGGCCTGAGAACAGGTAGGAGCCGATCGGCTTTTCCGGTTCGCGCAGGCCGGCACGCGCCAGCTTGATTGCCGAGGTCAGCGCGGTGATGGCGGTGTCTTGGCCATAGACGACGCGCTTCAGCTCGATGTCGAGGCCTTGCAGCACCTTCTCGTCGTCGGCCGAAACCGTCTTCGGCGGGATGCGGGCCATCGTGGCGATAGTGGCTTCGATCTCCTTGATGCCGATCGTCTTCTTGCGCTTGGCTTCCGGCACCAGCATCTGCGAGGCGCCGGTCTCGTCGATCACATCGATCGCCTTGTCCGGCAGCTTGCGGTCGTTGATGTAGCGGGCCGACAGTTCCACCGAAGCCTTGATCGCCTCGTTGGTGAACTTCACCTTGTGGAATTCCTCATAATAGGGCTTGAGGCCCTTCATGATCTCGATGGCGTCCTCGATGGTCGGCTCGTTGACGTCGATCTTCTGGAAGCGCCGCACCAGAGCGCGGTCCTTCTCGAAGAACTGGCGGAATTCCTTGTAAGTGGTCGAGCCGATGCAGCGGATGGCACCCGAAGACAGCGCCGGCTTCAACAGGTTCGACGCATCCATCGCGCCGCCTGACGTGGCGCCGGCCCCGATCACCGTGTGGATCTCGTCGATGAACAGCACGGCGCCGGGATAATCCTCTAGCTCCTTGACAACCTGCTTCAGCCGCTCTTCGAAATCGCCACGGTAGCGGGTGCCGGCCAGAAGCGTGCCCATGTCGAGCGCGAAGATGGTGGCGTCCTGCAGCACTTCGGGCACGTCGCCTTCGACGATGCGCTTGGCCAGACCTTCGGCAATCGCCGTTTTCCCGACGCCGGGATCGCCGACATAGAGCGGGTTGTTCTTAGAGCGGCGGCACAGCACCTGGATGGTGCGGTTGATTTCGCTCTCGCGGCCGATCAGCGGATCGATCTTGCCGGCCTTGGCCTTGTTGTTGAGGTTGACGCAATAAGCCGTCAGCGCATCCTGCTGCTGCTTCTTCTTGCCGCCTTCCTCCTGCGGCTCGGCGCCGTTCTGGCCGCCCTGCTCGTCATCGGCGCCGCGCGGCGAGCGCGTCTCCGATGCGCCGGGGCGCTTGGCGATGCCGTGCGAGATGTAGTTGACCGCGTCGTAGCGGGTCATCTGCTGTTCCTGCAGGAAATAAGCGGCATGGCTCTCGCGCTCGGCAAAGATGGCGACGAGCACGTTGGCGCCGGACACTTCCTCGCGGCCGGATGACTGCACATGGATCACGGCGCGCTGGATGACGCGCTGGAAGCCGGCGGTCGGCTTGGAATCCTCATCGTAACCGGTGACCAGATTGTCGAGTTCGGTGTCGATATAGGTCAGAACGGTGTGCTTCAGCTCGTCGAGATCGACGTTGCAGGCGCGCATAACGGCGGCCGCCTCGGTGTCGTCGATGAGGGCGAGCAGCAGATGTTCTAGGGTTGCATATTCATGGTGCCGCTCATTGGCGAGCGTCAGCGCCTGGTGAAGCGCCTTTTCCAGGCCTTGGGAGAAAGCCGGCATGTTACCTCACTTCTTCTCCATCACGCATTGCAGCGGATGCTGATTATGTCGGGCGAAATCCATGACCTGAGACACTTTGGTCTCGGCCACCTCGAATGTATAGACCCCGCACTCGCCCACCCCATGATTGTGAACATGAAGCATGATGCGTGTGGCGGCTTCGCGGTCCTTTTGAAAAAAACGCTCCAGGACGTGAACCACGAACTCCATGGGCGTATAGTCGTCGTTGAGGATGAGGACCCTGTAAAGGCTGGGCTTCTTGGTCTTGGTCTTCGTGCGCGTAATGACGGCTGTGCCGCGACCGGCCTCATTGCCGTCGCCGTCACTTTGCATCCGCACCACGCTTGTCGTGGCAGTCAAACCTGAAGTCACGTAATCCTGCCTCTTTCGAATCCCCATGGCGAGTTCGATATGTAGGTGTTCGATGGACGATTTTAAGCCCTTCTTGTTAGCTGACAATATGGCTAGGTGGGCAAACCGAGGCGATTTTCAAAATCGTGAACCGCCAAAGCCCCGGAATTGAAACCGGCATGAAAAAACCCGGCCGCGCATCCGCGACCGGGTCTGTTCTGCAAGCCCGAAAGGCCGTGCCTGGTATTCTCGAGCGAAATTACTTCGCCTTGGCGACAATCGATTCGAAGGGCTTGTAAGCCTCCTTGGCGAGATCGGCATAGAGATCGCCGAACTTGGTCGCCTCGGCAACGAAGCTCTCATAGCTCTGCTTGGCGAAGTCGGACTGGATCTCGACCGCCTTTTCCAGCGACTTGGCGGAGAACAGCTTTTCGACCGCGGCGCTGCCGGCTTCGAAGCTCTTCTTGGTGTATTCGCCAGCTTCAGTGGCGATCGCCTGCGCGCCCTTGGAGAGCGAGGTGAAGCTCTTCAATCCGGTATCGGCAAACTCCTTGCCGTATTTCGAGAAGTCCTCGTAGGTCTGGGTCATTTGACGTTTCCCTTGGCGTTTTGAAGCGCCCTTGCCTGAGCGCGGTTGTGCAATGCACGAGAATACATTGTGCGCTGCACAAAAGTCAAGATTTCAGGGCATCAGGCCGCGCTGCGCCGGCAACAGCTCAAATTCGAATAAAGAAAGGCTCAAGCCCGAGGAAAATGGTGAACGCGCCGGTTACCATAAACGGATTGGTAACGCTGGCCGCGATAGTTTGACGACAAGTGAGGTCGGATCCCTTTGCCGCCTCCATGGCAATGAGTTTCAAAGGAACTATCAGTGCGTCAGGCGTTGTCGGTCTTCGGTTCAAAATCCGCATCTTCCCTCAAAACGATCATGATCCTCGCTTTGGCGATGTCATTTGTCGTTGCGGATGCCGCGTCCTCGATGGCCGCCAGGTCTTCGGCGATCGTCGTCGACGCCAAGACCGGCAAGGTGCTTTATTCGTCCGATGCCAACGGCCGGCGCTACCCGGCGTCGCTGACCAAGATGATGACGCTCTATCTGACCTTCGAGGCCATGGCGAAGGGCCGGATCAGCAGGAACACGCCCGTGCCGTTCTCGGCCAAAGCGGCGGCCGAACCGCCGACCAAGCTCGGCGTCAAGGCGGGCGGAGCGGTTTCGGTCGAGACCGCCATCCTGTCGATGGTGACCAAGTCGGCCAATGATTCGGCGACCGCGCTCGGCGAACTGCTCGGCGGCAGCGAAAGCAATTTCGCCCGCATGATGACCGCCAAGGCGCGCGCGCTCGGCATGGACGGCACCGTGTTTCGCAATGCCAACGGCCTGCCCGATCCCGGCCAGTTCACAACCGCCCACGACATGGCGATGCTCGGCATAGCGCTCAGGGAACATTATCCGCAGTATTACGGCTATTTCTCGCAGCGCTCCTTCCTTTACGGCCGCCAGCGCATCAATGGCCACAACCGTCTGCTCGGCCGTATCAAGGGCGTCGACGGCATCAAGACCGGCTATACCCGCGCCTCCGGCTTCAACCTCGTCTCGTCGGTTTCGGACGGCAACCGCCGCCTCGTCGCCGTCGTCATGGGCGGCACTTCGGGGCGCAGCCGCGACAACCAGATGGCCGGCCTGATCAACGCCTACATGCCGCGCGCATCGACCCGCGGCGGCGGCGCCCTGGTCGCCAAGGCCGGCGGTGACAATCCGGTCAAGGCGCTGGCCAAGGTCTTCCTGCCCAAGCATGACGCGCCGACGCCGGATGGCAAGCCGATCGTTGAAGACGATCCCGTAGCGTCCAATGACGATCCGACATCCGCTGACGAGCAGTCTGCTGAAGGCCAGTCTGCCGACGAACAGACGGTGGCCGCGGTCGAAGAGCCCGCCCCCGTCGTCAAGACCAGGAAGGTCAAGACCGTCATCGTGACGGCGCCGAAGGTCGAAACTGCGCAGATTGTGGCTGCCTATGCCGAACCCACGCCTGTATCCCCACAGGCGGTCGACCCGGTCAACACGGCCTCGGTGCCGGCTGGTTGGGCGGTGCAGGTGGCGTCGTCGCCCAAGCAGTCCGAAGCCCAGGCTTTCCTCGACAAGACCGCCAAGCTGGCGCCCAAGGTTCTTGGGGCTGCTTCCGGTTTCACCGTCGCCTTCGAAAAGGATGGCGAGACCTATTACCGCGCCCGGTTCGGCGGCTTCCGCTCGAAGGACGCGGCCTGGAATGCCTGCAATGCCCTGAAGAAAAAGAAAATCGCCTGCTACGCCGTCCAACAGTAGGGCGGCGTCGGAACCATCTCCCGGAAATTTACTGCGTCGAAGGAGACTAGTTGTGATTGGAGAGCAAGACGTCCTTGGCTTCGTTGATCCGCGCCGCCAGGAAAGACGTGCCGCCGATGTCGGGGTGCAGGCGCTGCATCAGGCGGCGGTGCGCCTTGCGGACATCCGCCGCGGCGGCCCCCGCTTCAAGACCAAGGATCTTGTAGGCCTCCTCCTTAGTCATGGCGCCCGCACCTGGCGCAACACCCAGCCCTTCGCCACCGTTCGCCTCAGCGTCGTTGCGCCAGACGGGAAAACGGCCGTCAAGATACGTCTCTAGGAGCTGGCGGCTCTCCGGGTCGCCGGGGAGTTCGCGGTAAAGCTGCTGCAGTTCGGCCAGGCCCATCGCGCCCAGCATCTTGCCTTCATGGCGGCCGGCCAGAACCAGGCCTTCAAGCCCGCCCGTATCGTGATCAAGCTCCATTTCCAGTGCGGCGGTCCGCACCGTCGAGCGCTTGCCGGGCGCCGGCCCGACCGACGGCCGCTTCATTCGCATCGAACCGTACCAGGCAAGGGCCGCGGCCAGAATGAGGCCGGCAATGCCTTCGCGCCCGACCACCAGCACGGCGAGCCCGACCAGCGCCAGAAGCACCGGCCCGAGCGTGCGCATGCCGCTTGCCAGTTTTTGCGCATCGGCGCGGACAAAGATCGTCGCCGCGCCGAGCAGCACCAGAAACAGTGCAACAAGTGCAATGATAGCGCCCATCAATTCCCGCCGCCCCTGAGATGCTCGATCAGCAGCCGGTCTCCCGGCCTGTCCCTTGCCTCGAGCGCCTTCAATCCACCCGTCGCATAGACGGCGACCGCCGAAAGCAGCCCGGCCAAGGTCGCGGCAGCCCGCCGATCAAATCGGAACCAAGCCCCTTTGGACAGCCGCGCAATCTCCTTGAACGCCTTTTCTGCGCCGGGATCATGGCCTTCCTGGAAGACGAAGACGGGAACGCCGTGCAGACCGAGGCTGCCGGCCTTCTGCGCCAGGTCGTCGATATCCTCTTCCATGGCGTCGCCGATATAGACCAGAGCATTGACCTTGGCCGCCGCCGTTTCCCTCAGCGCATGCGCCAGCACCTTGCCGATCTGGGTGTGGCCGGCACGGCAGTCGATCCGCGTCATCAGCTGCTTCAGGGCATTGGTGTCGGCGACAAAAGCCGACGAGCGGCACTCGCCCAACCCGCGAAAATAGGCCAATTGGACACTGAGGGTGCCGGCCTTGCCGACGGCGTCGAACATCTCGCCCTGCAGCTTGGCGGCGACATCCCAGGTCGGCTGGCGGCTCATCGTTGCGTCAAGGGCAAGGATCAGCCGCCCGCAGCCGGTCGCGGACGCGGCAAGCGTCCGGGCCTGACGGATGAAGGCGTCGATCTCGCCGGCATTGGATTGAGGCTTGACCGGCGCAGGATCGGCCCTTGCGGGCACGCGCTGCTTCTTGTCGCTCATAAGAAGCAAGATGTGGCGTTGTCGGCTCCCTTGCAAGTCCAGCCTTGGACAAGATGAAGGGCCAGCGCTCGACGCTCTGGGAGAAGCGGCCGCGCCCTTGGCTCTACAGCAAGCCCAGATCGGCGAGCTCGCGCTTCAGTTTCGGCGGCATCTCGACCATTCCGGCCTTGCCCTTGCCGATATCTGCGGGCGCATCCGAAGGTTTGAGATAACGCCAGCCCTGGAAGGCGCGGCGCGGCTGCCAGTCGGTGCGCACGACATCGAGGTCGAGCATCAGGCGGCAACGGCCGATGCCTTCGTCGTCGGTGAAGGGCCTGATATCAGTGATCAGCTGGCGGCATTGCACGCTGCCCTTGATCACCCAATAAAGCGAACCGCCATCGGTCACCTCGGCGCCGCGCGCCGGCACCATGCGGGTGGTGTGCCAGTGCCCGGCGGGTTCGCCGGCGCGGCGGCGCTCATCGACGCGAAAGGCGATCCATTCTTCGAGGTCCTCGACGCTGTCGCAACCGACGCACAGTTTTAGGAGATTGAGTGCCATCGCTTAAGGTTTAGTCCGGCGCGCGATTGCGTCAACGGCCCTGCCCGACTTCTCCACAGTGCCAGTGGCGTTGCGCGGTCAGCATTCCACGACATTGACGGCGAGCCCGCCAAGGCTGGTTTCCTTGTACTTCTCGTTCATGTCGAGGCCCGTCTGGCGCATTGTTTCGATCGCGGCGTCGAGCGGCACGAAATGGACGCCGTCGCCTTTGATCGCCAGAGAGGCGGCGGTGACCGCCTTGACGGCGCCGAGCGCGTTGCGCTCGATGCAAGGCACTTGGACCAGACCGCCGACTGGATCGCAAGTCATGCCGAGATGATGTTCGAGCGCGATTTCGGCGGCGTTCTCGACCTGCTCGGGCGTGCCGCCCATGACGGCGCAGAGACCCGCGGCAGCCATCGCCGAGGCCGAGCCGACCTCGCCCTGGCAGCCGACTTCGGCGCCGGAGATCGAGGCATTGGTCTTGATGATGCCGCCGACGGCGGCGGCCGTGAGCAGGAAGTCGCGGATGCTCGGCTGGTCAGCCTCGGGGTGGAAATGCAGCCAGTAACGCAGCACCGCCGGCAATGTGCCGGCCGCGCCATTGGTGGGCGCGGTGACGACGCGTCCACCGGCCGCGTTCTCTTCGTTCACCGCCATGGCGTAGATCGACAGCCAGTCATTGGCCAGCAAAGGGTTGGGCTTGTTCTGCTGCCATTGCTCCTGCAGCTTGTCGTGCAGCATGCGGGCACGACGGCGCACTTTCAGCCCGCCCGGCATGATGCCGTCCTGCGACAGGCCGCGGTCGATGCAGCCCTTCATGGCGCCCCAGATCGCATCAAGGCCGCTGTCGAGCTCCTCGCGCGACATATGCGTCTCTTCATTGACGCGCTTCATGTCGGCGATAGACAGGCCGCTTTTGCCTGCCATCTTCAGCATCTCGACGGCGTTCTTGAAGGGATAGGGCACCTTCTTGCCTTCTGTGGTCACCGAGCCCTTGACCTTCATCCGCTGCAGCTCTTCCTCGGACACCACGAAGCCGCCGCCGATGGAATAATAGATGCGCTTGAGCAGCAGCCGGTCGCCGGCATCGTAAGCGTAGAAAGCCATGCCGTTGGCGTGGCCGGTGAGCGGCGTCTTGCGGTCGAGCACCAGATCCGTCGCCGGGTCGAAGCGATAGGAGGGATGGCCGTGTGGCGATATCCGCTTCTCGGCGGCGATGCGCGTGGCGATGCCTTCGGCCTGATCGGGATCGACCGTCTGCGGTGTCAGGCCAGCAAGGCCGAGGACAACGGCGCGATCCGAGCCATGGCCGATACCGGTATAGGCGAGCGAACCGTGCAGGCTGGCGCCCAGACGATCAACTTTCGCGCCGGCCGGGCGCGGCCAGTCGTCTCCGGCGATCTCGTCGAGAAACCGCCGCGCCGCTGTCATCGGTCCCATCGTGTGCGAACTCGACGGTCCGACGCCGATCTTGAACAGGTCGAAAACCGAAAGAAACACGCTGCGCCGTCTCCGGGAATGGGATCAAGACCTACATATAGGACTTTCCATGATGTTTGTGCTGTTTTGCGGATTGCGGCGCTGCACCTGCCGACCTTGTTTGCTCCGGCAGCGACATCACCGGCTGAAAGCGTGTCGCGCTGAAACGGATTCATGCGACGCGCTTTAAGTTCTTGTTTCAATGCATGTCGTTGTCCCAGAACCGCAGCTCACCTCTGGGCGCATGCATTGGAGCATCGAACTGACCGCTTTGCCTGTGGTAAAAGGCGGCATGGGCGATTCCTTCCATCTGTCGACGGCTGATCTGGCGGCGCTGGCTTTCTTCCTGCTCGCATGGTTGCTGCATACGCTGGCGTCCGACGGCAGACTGGTCAGCCGGGTGTCGTTGACGATGGCCATGAACGTGCAGCGCGAGGCCTGGATGCGCACCATGGCCGAGCGCGAAATCCGCATCGTCGACACCGCCATCATGAGCGGCCTGCAGCAAGGCACCGCCTTTTTCGCCTCCAGTTCGCTGATTGCGCTCGGTGGCTGTTTCGCGCTGCTTGGCGCCTCGGATCAGGTCCTTGCCGTGCTGAACGACCTGCCGTTGAACGCGACCTCATCGCGCTCCGCCTTTCAGATCAAGGTCTTTGGCCTGGTGCTGATCCTGGCCTTCGCCTTCTTCAAGTTCGGCTGGGCCTACCGTCTCTTCAACTACTGCACGATCCTGATCGGCGCGGTGCCGATCCCCTATGGCGAGGCGTCACGCAACCCGGTCAGCGAAACGGCGGTGTGGCGCGCGGCGCGCATGAACATGCTGGCCGGCAAGCATTTCAATTCAGGCCTGCGCGCGGTGTTCTTCTCGATCGGCTATCTCGGCTGGTTCGTCGACCCGATCGTGTTCGTGCTGTCGACGCTGCTGCTACTGGCAGTGCTGGTGCGGCGTCAGTTCTTTTCCGCCGCAAGGCAAGCCGTGATCGGTCAGCCGCCCGGGCCGGGGAAAAGCTGGTCGATCCGGCCCGACAGCCAATAGGCGGCGAGCCCGATCCACTCGCGGATCGCCATGGTCGTGGTCTGCAGCGAATCGGGTGCGTTGTCGCGAAACAGGCCAAAGCCTTCCTTGCCCGAGGTGCGATAGTCGACCGGCCACGGGACCGTCTGAAAGCCGGCCTTGTCGAACAGCGCCTTGGCGCGCGGCATGTGGAAGGCGGAGGTCACCAGCAGCCAGGTCTCGCCCGGTTTCGGCGTTACCAGTTCCTTGGTGAAGACGGCATTCTCATAGGTGTTGCGGGATTTGTTCTCGAGCATCAGGCGATCGGCGTCGACGCCAAGCGCACCGAGCAGGCGCGGCGCGGTGGCCGCATCGCCCTCGCCATCGATGAACAGTTCACCGGTGCCGCCGGAGATAACCACTTTCGCCTCGGGAAAGCGCCGGGCAAGGATCGCCGTCTCGACCATGCGGTCGCCGCCGGAATTCAGCTCATAGCCACCGCGCGCCAGATTGATGGCGCCCTCGAAACCGCCGCCGAGCACGACGATGCCGTCGACCTTCTGCGGCAGCGGCGGCTTTGGGAAGCGCTCTTCGAGCGGATTGAGCATCATGGCGCCAAGCGACGTCCAGGCCGACAGCGCCAGAATCAGGAAGGCGAACACACTGCCCGTCGCCGCCAATCGCCGGCGGCCGATCAGCGCCGCGAGCAAGCCGGCAAGCAGCAGGAAGATCGCCAGGTTGAGTGGTTGGACGAAGAACCAGAATATCTTGGAGAGATAGAAGAACATTGCCTGCCTATCTCCAGCTCAAATTGTGACGGCCGATGAAGTGCTCGACCGCACTCGCTACCGCTTCCGCTTCGAGGCGGCTTAACTCCCTGCCGAAAACAAGGACGCCGTTCGCGTTGGTCAAGCTGATGACTTCCGACAGTCCCACTTCGTCCGTGGGATAGGTGTGGTCGAGGATTTCGACCCTAAGATGCCCTTTCAAAGGCAGTGACCACCGATTTCGCAAAGAACCCCTCACCGAGCGCACGGCTGCGGTGTCGGTCAGCCGCAGGGTTTCCCTGCCGAACACCCGCCAGATGAAATCCTTGCCCAGGAAATAGGTGAAGAGGGCAATGACCGCCACGAAGGACAGCAGGCCGAGCGTGCCGCTGGTGAGCGTTGCGGACGACATATCCGTCAATCCCATGTAGCCGGTGTAGGCGACGATCGCGGCCCCGATCAGGACAAAGACTGTCCTGAAATCCGAGGTGCGTGGCGGGTTCGTGATCAGCAGTTCGTTTCCCGTCTCGACGATGGAAATGCGAGACGGAGGCGGCATGCTACCACCACTTTTCCGGCTGGAAGATTCCCGCCGCCTGCTCGATGACGGCGGCTGTCTGGAACAGGGTTTCCTCGTCGAAGGGACGGCCAATCAGCTGCAGGCCGAGCGGCAGGCCCTTGGCATCGAGGCCGGCAGGCACGGCAATGCCCGGCAGTCCGGCCATGTTCACGGTCACCGTGAAAATGTCGTTGAGGTACATTTTCACCGGATCGGCGGCCATGTCCTCGTCAGCGATGCCGAAGGCGGCCGACGGCGTCGCCGGCGTCAGGATAACGTCGACGCCGTCGGCAAAAACCGTCTCGAAGTCGCGCTTGATCAAATTGCGCACCTTCTGCGCCTGCAGATAGTAGGCATCGTAATAGCCTGCCGACAGCACATAGGTGCCGATCATGATGCGACGCTTGACCTCCCGACCGAACCCGGCGGCTCGGGTCTTTTCGTACATGTCGACAATGTCCTGGCCCGGCACGCGCAGGCCGTAGCGGACGCCGTCATAGCGCGCCAGATTGGATGACGCTTCGGCGGGCGCAACGATATAATAAGCCGGCAAAGCGTATTTGGTGTGCGGCAGCGAGATGTCGACGATCTCGGCGCCGGCATCCCTGAGCCAGGCAATGCCCTTCTGCCACAGCGCCTCGATCTCTTCCGGCATGCCGTCGACGCGGTATTCCCGGGGAATGCCGACCTTCATGCCCCTGATCGGTTTGCCGATCGCCGCCTCGTAATCCGGCACCGGCCGGTCGACGGAAGTGGTGTCCTTGGCGTCGACCGAGGCCATGGACTTCAGCATGATCGCGGCATCGCGCACGTCCCGGGCGATCGGGCCCGCCTGATCGAGCGACGAAGCGAAGGCGACGATGCCCCAGCGCGAGCAGCGGCCATAGGTCGGCTTGATGCCGACGGTGCCGGTGAAGGCGGCTGGCTGGCGGATCGAGCCGCCGGTGTCGGTGGCGGTGGCGCCGGCGCACAGGAAAGCCGAGACGGCGGAAGCCGAGCCCCCCGACGAGCCCCCCGGCACCAGTTGGGCATTGTCCAGCGTGCGCGCGGTCTTGGTGCCGCCGGCCGACACGAAACCGCCATCGCCCTGATGCGTGGTCGGCATCACCACCGTGTCGAGGCGTGAACGCCGCCACGGATTGACGACAGGGCCGTAATAGGAGGTCTCGTTGGACGAGCCCATGGCGAACTCGTCCATGTTAAGTTTGCCCAGCATGACGGCGCCGTCTGCCCACAGATTGGCGGTGACGGTCGATTCGTAGCGCGGCTTGAAGCCGTCCAGCACATGGCTGCAGGCCTGGGTGTGGATACCTTCGGTGCCGAACAGGTCCTTGATGCCGAGCGGGATGCCTTCCAGCGCACCGCCCTGGCCCTTGGCGAGCCTGGCGTCGGAAGCTTTGGCCATATCGCGCGCCTTGTCGCCGGTGACGACGATGTAGGCATTGAGCACCGGATTGGCGCGCTCGATGGCACCGAGATAGGCCTCGGTGATTTCGACGGCCGAAATCTCCTTGGCGCGCAGCTTGGCGCGCGCCTGCGAAATTGTCAGATGGGTCAGTTCGCTCATCAAAGGCTCTTTTCGTAAAACACCGACCACTCGGAATCGGGATAATCCAGCACCGGCCCGCAGCGCGAGAAGCCGGCGCGTTCGTAGACGGTCCAGGCGGCGGGATGGCGGTCGCCGGTTTCAAGCACCAGGCGCTTCAGCCCTTCGCTGCGCGCCAGCGTTTCGACATGCTCGACGATCTTGGCGCCGATCTTCCTGCCGCGATGCGAGGGCCGCGTGTACATGCGCTTGACCTCACCGACGCGGGCGTCATGGCGCTTCAGCGCGCCGCAACCGATGGCTTGCCCGTCGTCGCGGGCGATGAACACGGTGGTGTCGTCGCCAGCCATCTGCTCGACCGTCAGATGGTAGCAATGCTCCGGCGGCGTCAGTTCGAGCAGCGTCGCGTTGAGCTCCTCGACCAAAGCGCGGACATCGTCCTGCAGCGGCGTTTCGATGGCGATCTCGATTGCCATCGGCCAGCTACTCCACGACCTTCGGCACGAGGAAGAAATTCTCGTCAGTGGCCGGCGCGTTGGCGACGATATCGGCAGCCTTGTTGCCGTCGGTGACGATGTCTTGGCGCTTCTTCATCTCCATCGGCGTCACCGATGTCATCGGTTCGACGCCGGAGACATCGACCTCGTTCAGCTGCTCGACAAAGCCCAGAATGGCGTTCAGCTCGCCGGTCATGCGCTCGGCATCCTCCTCGCTCACCGCAATGCGGGCGAGACGCGCGACGCGCTTCACAGTTTGCAGATCAACGGACATGTCTTTAGCCTTTGGGAAAACCAGATGGCGCTATAGCGGCGTGGCGCGTGCCGCGCAACATCGATCGTGCTTGGGGATAGAGCCCGTTCATGCCAGGGCGGCATTTCAGCCTAGGGCAGCGATACACCCTCGCACAGATAATAGCTGCCGCCATTGCCGGCCTGCTCGCCTTCGTCGGCGGTCGGGCGCACCGAGACGATGTCGATTTGGGTCGCGTTCATCTGCGTGATCGACAGTATATCGGGAAAGAGAAAGCCCGGCTCCTGGCAGATGGCAGTGACCGCCCAGCTCGGCGAGCGCGTCGCCTTGGTGACCTGGACGAACTCGCAATTATACTCGACGCTTTGCAGGCCGTCCGCCGACAAGATGACATTGCCGGTGTCAATCAGCGTCTGCAGCGTGTCCTTTTTGGCTTGCGCGCAAAGCTCCTGGGTCTGGAGGTAAACGCCCTTGATGAAGTCCTCGGCGGCGGATGCGGGCGACGCAGCGACCAGCATCGAAACGCAAAGAGTCTCTCTCAAACCCATGGTTTAATTCCCCTTTGCGACAAGGGATCGTTTCAACGATCGCTCTATAGTGTGATCGTTTGGCCGATCGCTGGCAAGGCTACGTCGACACCTGACCCTTCGAGGCCGGCCACGAACTTCTCCGCCGTCGCGTCGATGATCGGGAAGGTGCCGAAATGGCAGGGAACGACCGTGTCGAAGTGGAAGAAGCGCCGGCAGGCCAGGGCCGCCACCGCGCCGCCCATGGTGAAGCGGTCGCCGACCGGCACGAGGCCGATCTTCGGCTCATGCAGTTCCTCGATCAGCGCCATATCGGAGAAGATGTCGGTGTCGCCCATATGGTAGAGCGTCTTGTCCTCCGGGAAATGCAGGACCAGCCCGTTGGGATTGCCGAGGTAGACGTTCTGGCCGCCATCGAGCCCAAACGACGAGGAATGCAGTGCCTGCACGAAGGTGGTGGTGAAGGCACCGCAATCGACGGTGCCGCCATGATTGCCGGGATTGATCTTCTTGCCGTCGACGCCCTTGCCGACCAGGTACATGCAGATCTCGTAATTGGCGACCAGCTGGGCGCCGCTCTTCTTCAGCACCTCCACCGCGCCGCTGACATGGTCACTGTGGCCGTGGGTCAAAAGCACATGGGTGACGCCTTCCGCCGGCCCCTCCCAGCCGCTCGTCCATGATGGGTTGCCGACGAGATAGGGGTCGATCAGGATGGTCGCGCCTGATGTCTCGACGCGGAAGGCGGAATGTCCGTACCAGGTCAATTTCATCGATCGTGTTCCTCGATTTTGGTTGCGCCGGAAGATAGAACGCCGGCAGCAAAATTAAAGTGACATAGTGTGCTCGCGGTTCAAAAGAACGTGTCGCGGTCTTTGTTACGGCAAGTCTGGGTCACGGTAAGTCTGGGTCACGGTTAAGACTGGGTCACGGTAAAGCTGGTGGGGAAAGCCGTTGGGCATCATAGCAATCGAGGATCTGCCGTCACGCCTGGAAGGCGGCAGGACGCTGGCCGGGCTCGACCTCGGCGACAAGACGATCGGTGTCGCCGTTTCCGACCGCGGCCTGTCCTTTGCCCATCCGCGCCCTGTCATCCTGCGTAAAAAGTTTTCGCTGGATGCGGCAGCGCTGCTCGCCCAGCTGCAGAAGGATAATGTCGGCGCGTTTGTACTCGGCCTTCCTATCAACATGGACGGCTCGGAAGGTCCCCGCGCCCAGAAGTCGCGCGCCTTCGTGCGCAACATGGCAGGCATAACCGACCTGCCCTTCGTGCTGTGGGACGAGCGGCTGTCGACGGTGGCGGCGGAGCGGACGCTGATCGAGATGGATTTCTCGCGCCGAAAGCGCGCCGGCAAGATCGATTCGGCGGCTGCGGCCTTTATTCTGCAGGGAGTTCTGGACCGGCTCCAGTCGCTTGACCCACGCGATCGGACGGAACCGGATTCCCCGCCTGCCGCCTGACCCAGGCCGTGATGTTGCGGCGGCGGCGAAACGCCCACAATGCCATCAGCAGGAAGCCGTCAAAGACGCAGGCCCTTGCCACCATGCCCGGAATGATCGCCGGATCGATGCCCAGCATCTGCCCGTAGAGCTGGAACACGAAATCATGCAGCTGCCGGCTGAGCATGACGTAGCCGAAATTGATGTCGTTGAGCGACAGGAAGAACCAGCCCCAGAACAGAGCGAGTGGCGCGGCCCACAATGCGAACAGCGTGCGCATCAGTGACCGTCCCTGCGGCTGGAGCCGCCTCTGGGACCGCTGGGACCAATGTCCGGACGGCCGGAAATGCGCGACAGCAAGGAGCCGTGCGCGGCACCCTTGGCCATGGCATTGGCGGTGGCGCGACTCTCTGCCTCCCGCGAAACCATGACGGCGAAGACCGACCTCCGCTCGGCCAGCATGGCGACATAGGAGGCCAGAAGTGCCGCCAATTGCACGGCGACAACCAAAAACAGGCCGTTGATGCCTCGCGCCGCGCCGCCGACCAGGATGAGCGACAACACCGCGGATGCCGAAATGAAGGCGGTCCGCGCCACACTGTCGGCTCCGTCCGGGCTCGCTGCGGCGTTAACCAGGCTCTCGAAGACCCAGCAAAACAGCACCGCCACGACCAGCAAGGCGATGGCCAGCGGCGCCACGACGGCAGCATTGTCGAGATCGGCCAGACGAGTGTTTTCCACGACGACGCCGAGCACGCCCAGAGCGCCCGCAACGCCGCGGTTTCCATCGACACAGATGAACGCCAGCAGGGCGAAAACCAGCGCCCAGTGCAAGGCCAGAAAGGACGTCAAAATGTGCCGCATGGCATTCCTGCTTTGGTGACAAAGACAGTGGGGTCTGCGGCCTGCGGCTGCAACGGAAACCATTCGTTAAGGTTAACGGCTGTCCACAGGCAGGCAAATTCGTTCACGGCCTGGCGGAAGGCCCTCAATTCACCGGCGGATAGAGCGTGTCGATGATCATGCGCGCATCGTGGCGCGAATCGAGCATGCCATAGGTGTTGCGCCACTGGCCGGCGAGCCGCGTCTCGACGAAGGCGTCCGCAATCCGCCCTGCCCCCAGCCGGCGCAATTCCGCAGCTGCCGCCGACAGCGCCAGCTGTTCGGTCAGCAGGCGGGCCGACCCCTCATCGGTGCCGGCGACCTGCATGGCCGCCTTGAGCACGCCAATGGTTCCGCGTCCGCCGGCGCCGAGATCGCGGTCGATGCCGGCCAGCACCTCCTCGAACAGGCCGGGCGCGCGGCCGAGCACGCGCAGCACGTCGAGCGCCATGACATTGCCTGAGCCCTCCCAGATCGCATTGACCGGGGCTTCGCGGTAGTAGCGGGCGAGCGGCGCTTCCTCGACATAGCCATTGCCGCCGAGGCACTCCATCGCCTCATAGAGCAGTGGCGGCGCGATCTTGCAGACCCAGTATTTGACCACCGGGGTCATGGCGCGGGCAAAGGCAGCCTCGCCGCGGTCGCCGGCAGCCTCGTCGAAGGAGCGCGCCAGTCGGAACGAGAGTGCCGTGGCGGCGGCGACATCGAGCGCCATGTCCGCCAGCACGCGCTGCATCAGCGGCTGTTCGATCAGCGTCGAGCCGGCCACCTGGCGATGACGGGCGTGATGCACGGCCTCAGCCAGCCCCGCCCGCATGATTGCCGACGAGGCGACGGCGCAGTCGAGCCGGGTCAGCGTGACCATGTCCATGATCGTCTTTATGCCGGCGCCGGGCTCGCCGACCATCTCGCCGATGGCGTTGACGAACTCTACCTCCGATGAGGCGTTGGAGCGGTTGCCGAGCTTGTCCTTCAGCCGCTGAAAGCGGAAGCCGTTGCCGGAACCGTCGCCGAGGATGCGCGGGACGAGAAAGCAGGAAAGCCCTTCAGGCGCCTGTCCAAGCACGAGAAAAGCGTCCGACATCGGCGCCGACATGAACCATTTGTGGCCGGTGAGGCGATAAAAGCCGCTGCCGGCGCGTTCGGCCCGTGTGGTGTTGGCGCGCACGTCGGTGCCGCCCTGCTTTTCGGTCATGCCCATGCCGAGCGTCAGCCCGGTCTTGTCGACCGGCGGCTTCTGACTCTGGTCGTATTTGCGCGTCGTCACGCGCGGCGCCCATTCGCGAAACAGCTTTGGGCTGGCCATCAGGGCGGCCAGCGAAGCGCTGGTCATGGTGATGGGGCAGAGATGCCCGGTCTCGAGTTCGGCGGTCAGGTAGAAACGCGCGGCGCGCACCTGATGGCGACGGCCGATCTCGCTATCGCCGTTTTCCCAGATCGAGGAATGCAGGCCGCCGGCAACCGAGCGGCGCATCAGCGCATGATAGGCCGGATGGAATTCGACGAGGTCGATGCGCCGGCCCTGACGGTCATGCGTGCGGAGCTTCGGCGTCTCGACATTAGCGAGGCGCGCCAGCTCCTGCGCCTCCTGCGTCAGGACGAACCGGCCAAGCCCGTCGAGGTCCTTGCGCACCGGATCGGAAAAACGCTCGGCAAGCTGGATCAGCAACGGATCGCCCCGCCAGGCGTTGCCGCCCGTCAGCGGCGGCGGCTGGTTGGTCACGTCGTCGGTCACGCCCAATCCTTCTGAAAGTAGAAGGGCCTTCTAACGCTAGAAAGGCACTTATCATCACGAGGCTTCGAATCCGAAGCAATCGGCTAGATATAGCCCAAGGCAGGCGGCGCGCGCGACGAAAATACCGGGGAGAAAGGCCGCAATGCCAAGCTGACGCTTGCGGCAAGGAATTCTCCCCCCTATAGCAGCGCCTTGAGATGACCGACGCTTCGTCCCTGCCGCTTTATCCTCACCGCCATCTTCTGGGCATCCGCGATCTTTCCCCCGGTGACATCGAGCTTCTGCTCGACCGGGCAGATCGCGCCGTCGCCATTTCGCGGCAGTCCGAAAAGAAGACCTCGACGCTGCGCGGCCGCACCCAGATCAACCTCTTCTACGAAGCCTCGACGCGCACGCAGTCGTCGTTCGAACTGGCCGGGAAACGGCTCGGCGCCGACGTCATGAACATGTCGGTGGCGAGCTCTTCGGTGAAGAAGGGCGAGACGCTGATCGACACGGCCATGACTCTGAACGCCATGCGCCCCGACATCCTGATCATCCGCCACCAGTCTGCGGGCGCCGCTGCTCTTTTGGCGCAGAAGGTCGGCTGCTCGGTGGTCAATGCCGGCGACGGCGCGCATGAACACCCGACGCAGGCGCTGCTCGACGCGCTGACCATCCGCCGCGCCAAGGGGCCGCTGTCGAAACTGATCGTAGCGATCTGCGGCGACATCCTGCATTCGCGCGTCGCGCGTTCCAACATCATGCTCTTGAACGCGCTTGGCGCGCAGGTGCGGGTCGTGGCGCCGTCGACGCTGCTGCCCACCGGCATCGAGAAAATGGGCGTCATCGTCTCGCGCTCGATGGCCGAGGGCCTCAAGGGCGCCGACGTGGTGATGATGCTGCGCCTGCAGCGTGAGCGGATGGAAGGCGCCTTCGTGCCTTCGGTACGCGAATATTTCCGCTATTTCGGCCTCGATGCCGAAAAGCTGAAGGCCGCCAAGGACGGCGCGCTGGTGATGCATCCCGGTCCGATGAACCGCGGCGTCGAGATTGCGTCCGAAATCGCCGACGGTCCGCAAAGCGTCATCCAGGAACAGGTCGAGATGGGGGTGGCCGTGCGCATGGCGGTCATGGAAGCGCTGCTCGATCCCCGCCGCAATGCAGAGGGCCGCGGCGCATGAGCACGACGGTCTTTGAGCGCGCCCGCATCGTCGACCCGTCACGCGGCATCGACGAGGTCGGCACCGTCATCGTCGAAGGGAAAAAGATCGTTGCCGCCGGCAAGGCTGCCCTGAACCAGGGCCTGCCGGCGGGAGCCACCGTGGTCGACTGCGCCGGCAAGGCGATCATTCCCGGCCTGATCGACGCGCGCGTCTTCATCGGCGAACCGGGCGGCGAACATCGCGAGACCATCGCTTCGGCCAGCGTTGCGGCGGCGGCCGGCGGCGTCACCTCCGTCGTTATGATGCCCGACACCGACCCGGTGATCGACAATGTCGCGCTGGTCGAATTCGTGCTGCGCACCGCCCGGGACACGGCCAGCGTCAACATCTTTCCGGCGGCGGCGATCACCAAAGGCCTCGCCGGTCGCGAGATGACCGAATTCGGCCTGTTGCGCGAGGCCGGTGCGGTCGCCTTCACCGATGGGCGGCACACAATATCCAGCGCACTGGTGATGCGCCGGGCGCTGACCTATGCCCGCGATTTCGGCGGCGTCATCGCACATGAGACACAGGATGGCGACCTCGCTTCGGCGGGCGTGATGAATGAAGGCCTGTATGCCAGCTGGCTCGGCCTTGCCGGCATTCCGCGCGAGGCCGAGTCCATCCCGCTGGAGCGCGACCTGGCGCTGGCACGGCTGACGCGCGGCGCCTACCACGCGGCCAAGATCTCGACGGCGATGGCAGCGCAAGCGATGACGCGCGCGAAAGCCGACAAGGCCAGTGTCACGGCGGGCGTGGCGATCCACAATCTGTCGCTGAACGAGAACGATGTCGGGGAATACCGCACCTTCTTCCGGCTGACGCCGCCTTTGCGCGCGGAGGAAGACCGGCTGGCCATGATCGAGGCGGTCAAGGACGGCACGATCGACATCATCGTCTCCTCGCACGACCCGCAGGATGTCGACACCAAGCGCCTTCCCTTCGCCGATGCAGCTGCCGGCGCGATCGGGTTGGAGACGCTGCTTGGAGCAGCGCTTCGGCTCTACCACAATGGGGACGTGCCGCTACTTCGGCTGGTCGAAACACTGTCCACCGCACCAGCAAGGCTGTTCGGCCTGCCGGGCGGCACGCTGAAGCCGGGAGCGCCGGCCGATCTTGCGCTGATCGACCTTGAAGAACCCTGGATCGTGAGTGAAAGCGGCATCCGCTCGCGCTCGAAAAACACCTGCTTCGAAGGTGCGCGGCTGCAAGGCATGGTCTTGCAAACGCTGGTGGCGGGCCGCACAGTGTTTTCGAGCTAGAGCGATCGCGCCACGTCGCAGACCGATATGTTGCTGGGGAAATGCGGGGGCAAACAATGAGTTATAACGTTATCCTGGCATTGCTGTTCGGCTATCTCCTCGGCTCGATTCCCTTCGGCCTCTTGATCACCCGCGCGGCCGGCCTCGGCGATGTGCGCAAAATCGGCTCCGGCAATATCGGCGCCACCAACGTTCTGCGCACCGGCAACAAGGGCCTCGCCGCCGCGACGCTGGTGCTCGACGCGTTGAAGGGTACGGCGGCGGTGATGATCGCGCGCCATTTTGGACACGACTACGGACTGTGGGCCGGCCTTGGACTCTGGGCGGGCCTTGGCGCCTTCCTTGGCCATCTGTTTCCGGTCTGGCTCGGTTTCAAGGGCGGCAAGGGCGTGGCGACCTATCTCGGCGTGCTGATCGCGCTCGGCTGGCATGTGGCGCTGATTTTTATCGTCGTCTGGCTGGCGATGGCTTTTCTGTTTCGCTATTCCTCGCTGGCAGCGCTGACGGCGGCGGTCATCGTGCCGATCGCGCTTTATTTCTGGAGCACACCTGAGACCGCCGGGCTGTTCCTGGTGATGAGCCTGATCGTCATCTTCAAACATCGCGCCAACATTTCGCGCCTTCTTGCCGGCACCGAAGGCAAGATCGGAGCCAAGGGTTGAGCAAGCCCGCCGCCGGGCCGCGCCTCAGCGACCGGCAGCGGCTGAGCTGGCTGCGGCTGATCCGCACACAAAATGTCGGCCCGGCCTCGTTTCGCGAATTGATCAACCGCTTTGGTTCGGCGGAGGCGGCGTTGGAGATGCTGCCCGAGCTGATGATTTCGGGCGGAGCCAAAAGGATCATGCGCATTCCTTCCGTGGAGGAAGCCGAAGCGGAACTCGACGCAGCCAGTGAAAACGGCGCCCGCTTCGTCGGCATCGGCGAGGCCGACTACCCGCCGATGCTGAAAAACATGGACAATCCGCCGCCACTGATTGCCGTGAAGGGCGAGGCAGCCGTCTTTCGCCTGCCGGCGGTGGCCATCGTCGGCGCCCGCAACGCGTCGCTCGCCGGCATCAAGATGGCGCGCATGCTGGCGGCGGATCTTGGCCGCGACGGCTACGTCATCGTTTCCGGCCTGGCGCGCGGCATCGACACGGCAGCACACCAGGGCAGTCTCTCGACTGGTACAGTGGGTGTGCTGGCCGGTGGGCTCGATGTCCCCTACCCGCCCGAAAATATCGGCTTGTGCGAAGACATTGCCGAGCGTGGCGGCGCCGTTATTTCGGAAATGCCGTTCGGCTGGCAGCCGCGGGCGCAGGATTTTCCGCGCCGCAACCGGCTTGTCGCGGGCGCCGCCCTCGGACTGGTGGTCATCGAAGCTGCGCAACGCTCCGGCTCGCTGATCAGCGCGCGCCTGGCCGGCGAGATGGGCCGGCTGGTCTTTGCCGTACCGGGTTCGCCGCTCGATCCGCGCTGCGCCGGCTCCAACGGGCTGCTCAAGGATGGCGCCACCCTGGTCACCGAGGCGGCCGACGTTTCCGGTGCGATCGCACCCTTGGCGGGCACGCGAACGCGAAGCATTGCGCCGCCAGAAAAGGCACCCGATTTTTCGGCAACACCCCCGCCCGGTGAGGACGAACGCAGCGGCGTGCTCGAGGCGCTGGGCCCAACGCCGGTGGGCGTGGACGAGATCATCCGCCACACCGGCCTCAACGCCGCGCAAGTCTCCATGGTGCTGCTGGAACTCGACCTTGCCGGCCGCATCGAGCGCCATGCCGGCGGCAATGTCTCACTGGTTTCGTGACGTTCCAGCCGATCCCGCCGCACGTCGGCCGCAACTCACGCGTCGAGGGTCACGCCGGCGGCGCCAACGCCGGTACAGATGCCACCGCAGGGTATTTTCCAGGCGGCTCTCGGAAAAGCACTCCGCCATTCCAGGGCTCTCCGTTGCACTGACGATCACGCTCGCAATGGCATACTCTCGACAGCTGACGAAAACCGGGCTCGACGGTCTGCGCATCAGTCAGCGGAACAGATACTTCGATACCTCCGGATTGCCACGGCGCCACATCACATTGTCCAGAAAATAATGGTGCACATTGATGAAGATGAGCACGATGAAGAAGAACAGCGATGACCCCAGCACTTGCCTGTCATACGGGATCAAGGCCGTCAGCGCGGATGGGATCAGCCAGAAGCCGAGATAGCCAAGGGCGGTGCCGCCGACGATAAAGCCGAAGAGCCGAAACCTGTAGAGGGGGCCGAGAAAGGACAGGATTTTCGGCTGCGGATCGCCTTCGGCATCGGAACTGTCTCGCTCGACGTTCGTCTGGTAGCGCCAGACCACGGCGAGATACTGCAGCGAGTGGAGCGCGGGCACGATCAGCAGCCAGAGCGGGTTTACGCGCGCAATCAGGATCCAGAGATAGAGCGACGCGACATAGGCCACCAAACCGTTATAGGGCAGGCCGCCGCCGTTCTTTCGCCAGCGATTGGCCAACATCAAAAGCGTGGCCGCCGTCGACGCAACGGCCGCCAGCATGCCGATGTCGGTAATCCAGGAAGGGGCCGCGAATGTGTAATAGTCCAGGCCATAATATTTGCCCTGGGTGACCGCCGTATTCGTCTGCAGCCATGCCAGGATCCACACCGCATAGGAGTTCACCAGCAGCACCTTCTTGTCGCGGTCGTCGAAGAATTTGCGCTTCAGCACCGCATCCACCATCAGCATGCCGTAGCCCTGCTTGACGTAGTGCCAACCGACAAAAAAGAACATCGCGTTGGTGGCATAGCCGAGCAGGCGCGTGTTCGCCGCCGCCGCGCCATAAGCAAAGAACCCGGCCATGACGAGGGGCACGACAATGCCCGCGAAGATGTAGCGAAGCTGCAGACTCCTGTCGTAGCCGTCGCCCGTCACCTTGCGCCCGAAATTGCGGTAGAAAAGCTGGTAGGAGTGGGCGAAGTGGGGATAGTTCACGAGATAGGCAACGATCACCATAGTTGCGGCCACCGGACCCTCATATTCGAGGGGAACGAGAAACAGCACCGGCAGGATGAGAAACGCGCTGCCGCCCAGCATGAGGAAATCGGCGACCGGGCCGAAGAGGTATTTTTGAGGCGCCGCCGCCTTAGGAGCGACAACATCGGCCGAAAGCTGAAGTGTCATGTCAGAACCCTCCCCTGGGAAGGGCTGAGTTTAGCCAGCGACTGATGTGGCGACAAGGTTGCGCCGTCGATTGGCAACCAACTTAGCCAAGCCCCATCTCCAACCTCAGATGGGCTGCGTTTGTCACGATCCCTCCCAACAACATGAACACGGGAACTGCAATTCCCACCGCTCCTAGCTCCTGTGCAACAAGCGCAGAACCGAAAAAGGCAGCCAAGCCAACAAAGAGGGAAATCGGTATAAAAAGAGCCGCCCTCGTTAGGCCTTTGCGGTAAATGACATACGCCGAAGGGCCTAGCCATAAAAGCATCAGCGCTAAGATCCCGATCACGTCGTTGCCCCTAATTGCATCGCGCCAGATGCTTTTGATGAGATCAGCCCGCCGCTACCTCGTCAAGCGCAGGGCCGCGCGCTGGATAGAGTTGACCACCTTCGCATCGGTGCCGAAAACGGTCCGCACATCCCATTCCGTCATACCCCTCCTCTGATCGTAAAAAAAACCGGCACGATTTGCTACTAACATGTTAGTGTGCTAGCACAGCATACATACCTGCTTCGGAGACCTTCCGGTGACATCACGCTTTGGACTTTCGGCCGCTCTCGCCACGCCTTTCGATGCCCGCGGGCAGATCGCCACCGCCCCCATGATCGCTCAGGCCAAAAGTTGCCTGGCGCAGGGTTGCGGCAGCGTGACGCTTTTCGGCACCACAGGGGAAGGCGCATCGGTGGGCACGACGGAGCGGCGGTCGGTGACCGAAGCCATGCTGGCTGCTGGAATCCTGCCGCATCAACTCGTTGCCGGCGTGCTGGTCGGCGCCGCCGAAGACGCCGCCGAACAGGCACAGCATGCCTTGCAGCGCGGCGCCCGAAACATTCTGCTGGCCCCGCCAAGCTACTTCAAGAATGTCGGCGAGGACGGTCTTTTCGGCTGGTTCTCCGCCGTCTTTGCCGCGCTCGGCCCCCTCGCCCGTGACGTGCTGCTCTACAACATCCCTTCGGTTACCATGGTGCAGCTTTCGCTTGGCCTGATCGGCCGGTTGCGCACTGCTTTTCCCGACGTGGTCGCCGGGGTGAAGGATTCCGGTGGAAATTGGAGCTACAGCGAGGCGCTGCTTGCCGCCCATGGCGATCTGGTGATCCTGATCGGCGATGAAAGGCATCTGGCGCGTGCGGTGCGACTGGGTGCTCAAGGCGCAATCTCGGGCATGGCCAATTTCGTCCCGGGCGAAATCCGCGCCATGGCCGAGGACGGGCGCGACGATCCTCGCGTCGAGAGTTTTGTGCTCGAATTGCTCAAATATCCGGTCACCCCGGCGGTAAAGGTGATGGTGGCGCGCAAGACCGGCGACGAGCGCTGGCTGGCGGTCCGTCCGCCGCTGGAGCCGATCGCGTTGCAAGGGCAGCAGCAGCTTGCCTCAGCCTATGACAGCTTGTTTGCCAGGGAACCGGCCTGACCGGCAAAGGGAAGCGCGCCGAAATGGAAGACGGCAACGAACCGACCACCCTCAGGGAGAAGGCCTATGCCAGCTTCACGCGGCATTTGCTGGCGCGCGACTTCAAGCCAGGCCAGTTCGTGTCGCAACGTGAGCTGGTTGCCTTCACCGGACTGCCGCTCGGCGCCATTCGCGAGATCGTGCCGCGTCTCGAGGCGGAAGGACTGCTGACGACCATTCCGCAGCGCGGCATGCAGATCGCCCATATAGATATCAGCCTGATCCGCGAGGCCTTTCAGTTCCGCCTGTTCATGGAGCGTGAAGCGGTGGCGCTGTTTACGGTCAGCGCCTCCGATGCCGAGCTTGCCCGCTTGCGGCGCGAGCATGAGGACATGCATGCCCAGGCGCTGGCGCAGACCCCGACGCCGGAGATGGAGGCCAAGGCGCAGACCATCGACTGGGCCATGCACGACACGTTCATCGATGCGCTGGGCAACGAGATCATCGCCAAGGCCTATCTGGTCAATTCGGTGAAGATCCGCCTGATCCACCAGGAGCGGTTCCGTATCGACGGGCGCGTCGTGCCGGTGATGCGCGAGCACCTGGCGGTGATCGAAGCCATGGAGAGCCGCGATCCAGGGAAGGCGGTCGAGGCGATCAGTCTGCATATCGACAAGGCGCGCCGGCTGGCGCTGCAGATCTGAGGAAACCTGAGCCGCACCGCGGTCCGCGATGCAATCGACAACGACAACAACCGGGAGGAAGACATGTCGTCCAATCTGTTCAACCCAACCAGGAGGCAACTGCTTCAGGGAACCGCGGCGCTTGCCGCCGCCGGCTTTGCGGGCGTTCGCCCAAGCTTTGCCGCCGGCGTCGACTGGAAGCGCTTTGCGGGAACGACGCTTGACGTCAATCTGGTGAAAAGCCCGCGCAGCGACACGCTGATAAAATACATCGCCGAGTTCGAGGAACTGACCGGGATCAAGGTCAATGCCGAAGCGACGCCGGAACAGCAGCAGCGCCAGAAGACGGTGATCGAACTGAGCTCCGGCAAACCGAGCTTCGACGTCGTGCATCTGAGCTACCACGTGCAGAAGCGCCAGTTCGAAAAGGGCGACTGGCTGGCCGACATATCAGGCTATCTCGCTGACCCGACCCTGACCGATCCTGCGCTGGTGGAAACCGATTTCGCCGATGCCGGCATGCTGTTTGCCAAGGACGGCCAGGGCGTGTTGCGCTCGCTGCCGTTCTCAGTCGACTACTGGATCGTCTACTGGAACAAGGAATTGTTCGAGGCCAAGGGCCTCAAATACCCTGAAACCTTCGAGCAACTGGTGGCGGCCGCCGAAGCGCTGACCGACCCATCGACCAACACCTACGGCTTTGTCGCCCGCGGCCTCAAGAACGCCAACACGCCGGTGTGGACGTCGCTTATGCTCGGCTACGACATGACGCCGCTCGACGACAAGGGCAAGCTGCGCACGACCTCGCCCGAGGCGGTCGAGGCGGCCAGCCTCTACCAGCGGCTGATGACCAAGTCGGCGCCTCCAGGCGTCACCGGATTCAACTGGGCCGAAGCCCAGTCCGCCTTCCTGCAAGGCAAGATCGGGATGTGGTTCGATGGCGTCGGCTTTGCCCCGCCAATGGAAAATCCGGAAAAGTCACGAGTTGTCGGCAAGGTTGGCTACGGCGTCATGCCCAAGGGGCCTAAGGCGCATGCCGCCGGCACCTTTGGCGACGGCCTCGGCGTGACGGCCGCCAGCGAGAAGAAGGAGGCCGCCTACCTCTTCTGCCAGTGGGCGATTTCGCCCGCGATGGGCGCGCGCCTGCTGCAGGCGGGTGCCGGCGTGCCGTTCCGCAAGTCGGTGCTGGAAAATCCCAAGGTGCGCGAAGGCGTCACCATGCCGGCGAGTTGGCTCGATGCCGTGGTCGGCTCGGGCAATGTCAGCCGGCTGTCGCTGCCGGTCATCATTCCGGTCACCGAGTTCCGCGACATCTATGGCGTGGCGCTGACCAATCTGATCGCCGGCGCCGATCCGGCGGAGGAACTGAAGAAGGCCACCGAGCAGTTCCAGCCGGTGCTCGACCGGAGCGAGCAAGGCTGATGTCCGCCACCACCCCAGAACGCACCGGGGTGACGACGCAAGCCATCGAAGGGAGCCAGACCATCCGGCTGGCTCCCAACTACTGGCCTTTCGTCGTCCCGGCGCTCGTCGTCGTCGGCGCCGTGATCGTCTTTCCCTGGGCCTTCACACTGTGGATGAGCGTCAACCGCTGGACCCTCGGCCAGGCGCGAAGCTTTGCCGGGATGGAAAATTACCTGCGGCTGGCCGTCGACCAACGCTTCTGGGAATCGCTTTTCCATACGCTGACCTACACGGCGCTTTCGGTTGCGGCGCCGATGTTCCTCGGCACTGTCGCGGCGCTGATCTTCGACGCCAAATTTCCGCTGCGCGGCCTGTTGCGCGGCGTCTTCGTCATGCCGATGATGGCAACGCCAGTCGCCGTGGCGCTGGTCTGGACGATGATGTTCCATCCCCAGCTCGGCGTGCTCAACTATCTGTTGTCGCTGGTCGGCATCCCGGCGCAGGAATGGATCTTTAATGCCAGGACGGTCATCCCGTCCCTGGTTGCGGTCGAGACATGGCAGTGGACGCCGCTGGTGATGCTGATCGTGCTGGGCGGCTTGGCCTCCGTGCCGCGCGAGCCCTTCGAGAGCGCCGAGATCGATGGCGCCAACGCCTGGCAGCAATTCCGCTATCTCACCTTGCCGATGATCGCGCCGTTCCTGATGATCGCGATGATCATCCGCACCATCGATGCGCTGAAAAGTTTTGACATCATCTATGCCATGACCCAAGGCGGACCGGGCACGGCCTCGGAAACCATCAACATCTATCTCTACAACACCGCCTTCTCCTACTACGACATCGGCTATGGCTCGGCCATGGCCGTGGTGTTCTTCATCGTCATCGTCGCGCTGTCCTTCATCCTGCTGATGCTGCGCCAGCGCTCCCAATGGATCGGGGTGGAGGGCAAATAGATGAGTTCACGGCTGCTCAACCGGATCGGGCTGTTTTTCGCGGCTCTGGTCTTCGTCTCGCCGGCGATCCTGTTCTTCCTCTGGATGATCTCGCTGTCGCTGAAGTTCGAGATCGACAACGGTGCATACCCGCCGATCCTGATCCCGGAACATCTCGCCTGGTCGAACTATGTGAAGGTATTCGAGGAGAACAATTTCCTGCTCTATTTCTGGAATTCGGTTCTGGTGACGGGCACGGCAACGTTGCTCGCGCTGCTCATCGGCGTGCCGGCCGGCTATGGCATCGCGCGGCTCAAGGCCGAACGCTCGGCGGTGGTCATCATGATCGCCCGCATGACGCCGGGGCTTTCCTATCTCATTCCGCTGTTCCTGCTGTTCCAGTGGGTCGGCATTCTCGGCACGCTGTGGCCGCAGATCATCATCCATCTGGTGGTGACGGTGCCGATCGTGGTCTGGGTGATGATCGGCTATTTCGAGACCACGCCGATGGAGCTGGAAGAAGCGGCCAACATCGATGGCGCCAGTTCCTGGCAGGTGTTCCGGCTGGTCGCCTTGCCCATCGCCAAGCCGGGCATTGTCGTCGCCTTCATCCTGTCGATCATCTTCTCATGGAACAATTTCGTCTTCGGCATTGTGCTCGCCAGCCGCGAGACCCGCACGCTGCCGGTCGCCGTCTACAACATGCTTTCCTACGAGCAGGTGAGCTGGGGCCCGCTCGCCGCCGCAGCACTTGTGGTCACGCTGCCGGTGCTGGTGCTGACCCTGTTCGCGCAAAGGCAGATCGTCGCCGGGCTGACCGCAGGCGCCGTCAAGGGCGGCTGAGGCACGGCCCCGACATCACTCATTTCCGGGAGAGATCCAATGGCATCGGTAACAATCAACAACGTTCAGAAGGCTTTCGGAGCCGCCAAGATCATCCACGATGTCAGCGTCGACATCGCCGATGGCGAATTCGTCATCCTGGTCGGGCCGTCGGGCTGCGGAAAGTCGACGCTGCTGCGCATGATTGCCGGACTGGAAACGATCTCGGGCGGCAGGATCGCCATTGGCGATCGCGTCGTCAACAATCTCAGGGCGCGCGACCGAAACATCGCCATGGTGTTCCAGAACTACGCGCTCTATCCGCATATGACGGTGGCCGACAATATGGGCTTTGCCCTGAAGATCAAGAAAGCCGATCCGGCCGACACCGCCGGCCGCGTCGGCAGGGCCGCCAGCATTCTCGGCCTGGACAAGCTGCTCGACCGCTATCCGCGTCAGCTTTCCGGCGGCCAGCGCCAGCGCGTCGCCATGGGCCGCGCCATCGTGCGCGACCCGCAGGTGTTCCTGTTCGACGAGCCGCTGTCCAATCTCGACGCCAAATTGCGCGTGCAGATGCGCGGCGAGATCAAGGCGCTGCACCAGCGGCTCGGGACCACAACCATCTACGTCACGCACGACCAGATCGAGGCCATGACCATGGCCGACAAGATCGTCGTGCTGCATGACGGCCTTGTCGAACAGATCGGCGCGCCGCTCGATCTCTACGATCGCCCGGCCAACCTCTTCGTTGCCGGCTTCATCGGCTCGCCGGCGATGAATTTCATTCGCGGCCATGTCGAGGAAGGTGTTTTCCGCAGCGCCGGTGGACTGATCTTGCCGCTGCCGGAAGGCATCGACCTGACCAACATTCCCGGCGGCGACCTC
The DNA here is from genome assembly GCF_030323245.1 of Mesorhizobium sp. C372A. NCBI lineage: Bacteria > Pseudomonadati > Pseudomonadota > Alphaproteobacteria > Hyphomicrobiales > Phyllobacteriaceae > Mesorhizobium > Mesorhizobium sp. C372A. The sequence goes on from NZ_CP100475.1 coordinate 4,695,600, forward strand.
ATCTACGGCATCCGCCCCGAACACATCCGAGCGACGACCGCCAAAGGAATCCCCGGCACGATCGTGCTTCTGGAAGCAACGGGTTCGGAAATCTTTGCCAGGGTCGACTGCGCCGGAGAAGAAATCTCCTGCCTTTTCCGCGAGCGGCTGGCACTGAAACAGGGCGAGCAGATGCGCATCGAGATCGACCGCGCCTGTGCTCATCTGTTCGACGTCAAGACCGGGCGGCGATTGTAGGCGGCGATGGGGGCTGCTGACAGGGAGCAACTTCCGCACGAAATATTTCTGGTGAGCGCGTCGGGGTTCGAACCCGAGACCTACTGATTAAAAGTCAGTTGCTCTACCGGCTGAGCTACGCGCTCCCGCGGGCTCTAAAGGCCGCCCTCGAAATTGCGCGGAACATAGGGAGAGTGCCGCGACCGGTCAACCGGAAAAAGATGGCCGTTCCACCGGGGTTTCAGCCATCGCCCGACGCGCCGCAAATTGCGTCGTCACCAGTCCGGTGAGCCGCTCCCGCAACGTGGTCGCCGCTTCGATCTGTTGGCGCGCGAGACGCCTTTTCTCTCGCGCCGAATTCGAGAAACATTACAAATCAGCAACTTACTGTTTTGGTGGGAACCATCGCACGAACGGGCCGTTTTCGTCTCACAAGGGACGTCAACCACCCTTCAAGGAGAAGATCATGAACAAGATCGCAACGGGTCTACTGGCGACCACCCTGTCAATTTCGTTTGCCGCGGCCGCCGCTATGCCGGCCAATGCCGCCCAGATGTTCGTGCCCCGGTCATCAGCAACTTCGTCCGACATCGTGAATGTGGGCGATTCTCGTCATGACAACTGGCGGTGGATGCGCCATGGCAACCGCAATTCCGGCAATCGCGATTTCCGCGTGGGCCGCCAGTTCTCGCGCAACAATGATGGCGGCAGCTATTGGAATGGCCATCGCGGCTATCGCGAATATCACCGCGGCTATCGCCGTCACGGCGACTACTGGTTCCCGCTGGCTGCCTTCGCCACCGGCGCTTTGATCACCGGTGCGATCGTCAACAGCGAGAACAACCGCGTCTACGGCGGCGATGCGCATGTGCAGTGGTGCTACGACCGCTATCGCTCCTACCGCGCCTCGGACAACACATTCCAGCCCAACTACGGCCCTCGGCGGCAGTGTAATTCGCCCTATTGATGTGTTTAGGGCGAAGTTAGGGTAGGACGGAGCCTGCGCCGGCAACGGGCGCGGGCTTCGTCTTTTCGCGGACTTGGTCTTAAGTGCGAAATCAGGACGCGCTCAATGTCCGGCGCACCGCGTCGCGCCAACCCGCCAGTTTTGCCGAGCGGGTGTCGGCATCCATGTCCGGCTTGAAGCGGCGCTCGAGCGCCCAACTCCTGGCAAAATCCTTCGCCTTCGGCAACACACCCGCCTTCGAGCCGGCAAGCCACGCTGCGCCCAGCGCCGTCGTCTCCAGAATGGTCGGGCGATCGACCGGGGCATCGAGGATATCGGCCAGCCGCTGCATGGTCCAGTCGGAGGCCACCATGCCGCCGTCGACGCGAAGCACGGTTTTGGCCGATGCCCCCTTCCAGTCCTTGCGCATGGCGTCGAGGAGATCGCGCGTCTGGTAGGCGACGGATTCAAGCGCCGCGCGGGCAAACTCCGCCGGGCCTGAGTTGCGCGTCAGCCCGAAGATCGCGCCACGCGCTTCGGCGTCCCAATGCGGCGCGCCGAGACCGACGAAAGCCGGCACCAGATAGACGTTCTGTGTGGGGTCGGCGGTTGCAGCCAAAACGCCGCTATGCTCGGCCTTGCCGATCACCTTGATGCCGTCGCGCAGCCATTGCACGGCGGCACCGGCGATGAAGATCGAGCCTTCCAAGGCATAGGTGGTCTTGCCGTTCAGCCGATAGGCGATGGTGGTCAACAGCCGGTTCTTCGAGCGCACCAGATCGGCGCCGGTGTTGAGCAGCGCAAAGCAGCCGGTGCCATAGGTCGATTTCATCATGCCTGGCTCGAAACAGGCCTGGCCGATGGTCGCTGCGTGCTGATCGCCGGCCACGCCAAGGATTTTGATTTCGGCGCCAAACAGGCTTTTTTCCGTCACGCCGTAGTCGTCGGCGCAATCCTTGACCTCAGGCAGCATCGCCACCGGGATGCGCAGGATGGAGAGCAGCTCGTCGTCCCAGACATTTTTCTCGATGTTATAGACCAGCGTGCGCGAGGCGTTGGTGGCATCCGTCGCATGCACCTTGCCGCCGGTCAGCCGCCAGATCAAAAAACTGTCGATAGTGCCGGCGAGCAGTTCGCCCTTTTCGGCGCGCTTTCTCGCACCGTTTACCTTGTCCAGCATCCAGGCGATCTTGGTGCCGGAGAAATAGGGATCGAGCAGCAGGCCGGTCTTTTTGGTGAACTTTTTCTCCAGGCCGTGTTTTTTCAGCTTCTGGCACAGCGGCGCGGTGCGGCGGTCCTGCCAGACGATGGCATTGTGGATCGGCTTGCCGGTCGCCTTGTCCCAGATGACGACGGTTTCGCGCTGGTTGGTGATGCCGATCGCCGCCACATCCGAGGCCTCGCGGCCGGCGGCCTTCAGCGCGCCTTTGACCGTCGCGACGACGCTTGCCCAGATCTCTTCCGGATCATGCTCCACCCAGCCGGAGGCAGGATAATGCTGCGTGAATTCCTGCTGCTTGCTGCCGGCGACCTTCATCGCGCCGTCGAACAGGATCGCCCTGGTCGATGTCGTACCCTGGTCGATTGCAAGGATGTATCCGGTCATTAGTCCTCCCGGTAGCTCGCCTATACAAACAGGGGAGACGGCAAGATGCCGCCTCCCCGTTCACTATGATCCTGGCGCGTACGCCAAGATTACTTCTGCCAGCTCTTCACCAGTTCGTCGTAGTTGATGGTGATCGGCTTTTCCTTCTCGTTCTCGATCTTCAGCTGAGGCGCGAGATTGCCGTTCTTGACCGCGTCGGCGTTCCAGTAGGCGAGGTCATGCTCTTCGGCCATCTTCGGGCCGATATCGCCCTGGACGCCCGACTTCTCGATGCGGGTCATGACTTTTTCCTGCTCGGCGCAGAGCGAGTCCATGGCTTCCTGCGCCGTCTTGGCGCCGGACGAGGCATCGCCGATCGCCTGCCACCAGAGCTGTGCCAGCTTCGGATAATCGGGCACGTTGGTGCCGGTCGGCGACCACTGAACGCGGGCCGGCGAGCGGTAGAACTCGATCAGACCACCGAGCTTCGGCGCACGTTCGGTGAAGCTCTTGTCGTGGATCGTGCTTTCGCGGATGAAGGTCAAGCCGACATGGCTCTTCTTCACGTCGACCGTCTTCGAGGTCACGAACTGCGCGTAGAGCCAGGCGGCCTTGGCGCGGTCGGTCGGCGTCGACTTCATCAGCGTCCAGGAACCCACGTCCTGATAGCCGAGCTTCATGCCGTCCTTCCAGTAGACGCCATGCGGCGACGGGGCCATGCGCCACTTCGGCGTTCCGTCGTCGTTCAGCACCGCCTTGGCGCCGGCGTCGACCATCGAAGCGGTGAAGGCGGTGTACCAGAATATCTGCTGCGCGACCGCACCCTGTGCCGGCACCGGGCCGGATTCGGAGAAGGTCATGCCTTGGGCTTCGGCCGGAGCGTAGGCCTTCAGCCAGTCGAGGTATTTCTGGATCGAGTAGACGGCAGCCGGGCCGTTGGTGTCGCCGCCGCGCGCCGTGCAGGAGCCGACCGGCTGTGATTTCTCGTTGACCTTGATGCCCCATTCGTCGACCGGCAGGCCGTTCGGCAGACCCTTGTCGCCGTTGCCGGCCATCGACAGCCAGGCATCAGTGAACCGCCAGCCGAGCGACGGGTCCTTCTTGCCGTAGTCCATGTGGCCATAGACCTTCTTGCCGTCGATCTCGCGGCCGGTGAAGAACTCGGCGATGTCCTCATAGGCCGACCAGTTGACGGGAACGCCGAGGTCGTAGCCGTATTTCGCCTTGAAGTCGGCCTTGTTCTTCTCGTCGTTGAACCAGTCGTAACGGAACCAGTAGAGGTTGGCGAACTGCTGGTCGGGCAGCTGATAGAGCTTCTTGTCCGGCGCGGTGGTGAAGGAGGTGCCGATAAAATCCTTCAGGTCGAGGTTCGGATTGGTAACGTCCTTGCCCTCGCCCGCCATCCAGTCGGTCAGGTTGCGGACCTGCTGGTAGCGCCAGTGGGTGCCGATCAGGTCGGAATCGTTGACCCAGCCGTCATAGAGGTTCTGGCCGGTCTGCATCTGGGTCTGGATCTTCTCGACGACGTCGCCTTCCTGGATGACGTCATGCGTGATCTTGATGCCGGTGATGGCGGTAAAGGCGGGCGCCAGCACCTGCGATTCATACTGGTGGGTGGCGATGGTTTCGGACACGACCTTGATGTCCATGCCGGCGAAAGGCTTCGCGGCATCGATGAACCACTGCATTTCTGCTTCCTGGCCGGCGCGGTCGAGCGTCGACAGCGGGCCGATTTCCTTGTCCAGAAACGCCTTGGCCTCATCCATTCCGGCGTAGGCGTTGCCTACCCCGAGCAACAGGACAAGGGCAGTTGTTGATGTTAAAAATTGCCGTCGCATAGGTTTCCTCCACATTTAGGTTTCAAGTGCGATCTGGAACGGCCGCCGGCACGCGGTCGATCCAACAGTTTCCCCCTCTATACGTAGCGGAACACGCCGACGGCGTAGACCACGGAGAGAGCGAGAGCCCACCACAGGTTGGATCCGACAAGACCCAGCCAAGCGAGATGGATAAAGGCGCTGCCAAGCAGCGACAGAAAAAGACGGTCGCCGCGCGTCGTCTCGAAGCGCAGGATGCCGACGCGCGGATTGCCGCCCGGCGAGGCATATTCCCAAAACGCCATGCCGCACAGCAGCAGGAGAATGGTGCCGAAGAACGCCGCCGTCGGCCACGTCCACGCCATCCAGGTGAGGTCGAGATTCATGGTGACACCCTCCCCAGGGCAAAGCCCTTGGCGGTGGTGGTGAGGATGAACCCGTGCTTTTGTTTCATCACACCCTCCCCAGGGCGAAGCCCTTGGCGATGTAGTTGCGGACAAACCAGATGACGAGCGCGCCGGGGATCAGCGTCAGCACGCCGGCGGCGGCAAGCAGGCCCCAGTCCATGCCGGCGGCCGAGACGGTGCGGGTCATGGTGGCGGCGATGGGCTTGGCATCGGTGGTCGTCAGCGTGCGAGCGATCAAAAGCTCGACCCATGAGAACATGAAGCAGAAGAAGCACGCGACACCGATGCCGCTGGCGATCAGCGGCATGAAAATCCTGACGAAGAAGCGCGGGAAGGAGTAGCCGTCGATATAGGCTGTTTCGTCGATCTCTTTGGGCACGCCCGACATGAAGCCTTCGAGGATCCACACCGCCAGCGGCACGTTGAACAGGCAGTGCGCCAGCGCCACCGCGATGTGGGTGTCGATCAGGCCGAAGGCCGAATAGAGCTGGAAGAACGGCAGCGCGAACACCGCCGGCGGCGCCATGCGGTTGGTCAGCAGCCAAAAGAACAGATGCTTGTCGCCGAGGAAGCGGTAGCGCGAAAAGGCGTAGGCCGCCGGCAGCGCCGCAGCCACGGAAATCACCATGTTCATGACAACATAGGTGATCGAGTTGATGTAGCCCGAATACCAGGACGCATCGGTGAAGATAGTGACGTAGTTGGCGATCGTAGGCTGATGCGGATAGAGCGTTAGCGAGGAGACGATCTCGGCATTGGTCTTGAAGCTCATGTTGATGAGCCAGTAGATCGGCAGCAGAAGCACGATGATGTAGATCGTCGGCACGATCCACCACCAGCGCGATTCCTCGCCGCGCTTGCGCATCAGCCGGGCGACCTGATCCTGCGAAAGCGTGCTCGCCAATTTTCCCGAAGCTGTGGTTTCGCTCACTCTGTCGGCTCTTTCGTTGGCGCCGGCCATCTCAGCGCTCCGCGTCGTAGTTGGTCATCACGGTGTAGAACACCCATGACAACAACAGGATGATCAGGAAGTAGACCAGCGACATGGCGGCCGCCGGACCGAGGTCGAACTGGCCGAGCGCGGTCTTGACGAGGTCGATCGACAGGAAGGTCGTCGAGTTGCCGGGGCCGCCGCCGGTGACGACGAAGGGCTCGGTGTAGATCATGAAGCTATCCATGAAGCGCAACAGCACGGCGATCAAAAGCACACGCTGCATTTTCGGCAGCTGGATGTAGCGGAACACCGCCCAGCGCGAGGCGCCGTCGATCTTAGCCGCCTGGTAGAAGGCATCCGGGATCGAAACCAGGCCGGCATAGCAGAGCAGCACGACAAGGCTGGTCCAGTGCCAGACGTCCATGATGATGATGGTGACCCAGGCGTCGAACGGATCCTGCACGTAATTGTAGTCGATGCCGAGCGCGTTGACGTAGTAGCCGAGCAGGCCGATGTCGTTGCGGCCGAAGACCTGCCAGATGGTGCCGACGACGTTCCACGGAATGAGCAGCGGCAACGACATAAGCACCAGGCAGACCGGCACGCCCCAGCCCTTCTTCGGCATGTTGAGCGCGATGAATATGCCGAGCGGCACTTCGATGGCCAGAATGATGAAGGAGAAGATCAGGTTGCGCACCATCGCTTCCCAGAAGCGGCTGGACGACAGCAGTTCCTCGAACCACTGGGTGCCTGCCCAGAAGAAGACGTTGTTGCCGAAGGTGTCCTGCACCGAATAGTTGACGACCGTCATCAGCGGAATGACGGCCGAGAACGCCACCAGCACCAGCACCGGCAGCACCAGGAACCAGGCCTTGTTGTTCCAGGTCTTTTCCATCTATGCCCCCATCTCGACACGCCCCATCTCAACCAGCCAGGAATCGGCATAGATGTTGATGCCGGCCGGATCGAAGCGAACCTTTGGGTCGGCCGGCACGCTCTCGTCCTCGCCGATGACGGCAGCGATCTCGCGGCCTTCGAGGCTGGCGCGCACCACCTTGTGGCGGCCGAGATCCTCGACCTTGCTGATTTTAACCGCCATGCCGTCACGGCCGAGCCTGACATATTCGGGGCGGATGCCGAGTTCGATGGCGCCGGAGCTCCCAGCGGCGGTCTTTGGCGCGCCGGGCAGCTCGATGCGCTGGCTGCCAATGGTCGCGGTCTTGCCGTCGATCGCCACCGGCATGACGTTCATGCCGGGCGAGCCGATGAAGTAACCGACGAATGTGTGGCGCGGGCGCTCGAACAATTCAGCCGGCGTGCCGATCTGGACGATGCCGCCATCATACATGACGACGACCTGGTCGGCGAAAGTCAGCGCCTCGGTCTGGTCATGGGTCACATAGACCATCGTGTAGCCGAAGCGGCGGTGCAGTTGCTTCAATTGCGAGCGCAGCACCCACTTCATGTGCGGATCGATAACCGTCAGCGGTTCGTCGAACAGGATGGCATTGACATCCGAGCGCACCAGGCCGCGGCCGAGCGAGATCTTCTGCTTCTGGTCGGCGGTCAGGCCCCTCGCCTTCTTCTTCGCCCACGACGCCAGGTCGATCATCTCCAGCGTCTCGCGCACCTTACGGTCGACATCGGCCTCCGGCACGCCGCGATTGCGCAGCGGGAAGGCAAGATTGTCGTAAACGGTCATGGTGTCGTAGATGACCGGGAACTGGAACACCTGCGCGATGTTGCGCTCCTGCGTCGACAGATTGGTGACGTCCTTGCCGTTGAACAGCAACTCACCGTGCGAGGGGTGCAGAAGTCCCGAAATGATGTTGAGCAGCGTGGTCTTGCCGCAACCCGAAGGCCCCAGCAGCGCGTAGGCGCCGCCATCCTCGAATGTGTGGTGCACTTCCCTCAGCGCAAAATCGGCATCCTTCTGCGGGTTGGGCAGGTAGGAGTGCCTGACATGGTTGACGTCGATGCGCGCCATCTCTTCCCTCCTCAGGCCGCAAGCTTCGGCGCGGCGACGGCGCTGCCGTTGCTGTCGAAGACCATGATGTGGCGCGGATCGATAAACACCTCGATCTCGGCGTCCGGCTCGAAATCGCGGATGCCGTGGGTCAGCATGACCCAACGCGCATCGGCAAAATCGAGGTGGATGAAGCTTTCCGAGCCGGTGATCTCGGTGATCGTCACCTTGGCGCGCACCGGCACCGCGGCAGCGTTGGGCCGCTCGAGCGACAGATGATGCGGCTGAAAGCCGATCGTGTAATTGGCGTCGGCAATGCCGGCGAGTTCGGCCGGCACCGGCAGCTTGACGCCGCCCTCGAGCAGGAAATCCGGGCCCTTCTTGGCCAGCACGATGGTGTTGAGCGGCGGATCGGCAAAGGTTTTCGCCGTCACCAGGTCGATCGGCTTGCGGAAGACGTCGATGGTCGGCCCGAATTGGGTGATCCGCCCCTCGGACAGCGTCGCCGTATTGCCGCCGAGCAGCAAGGCTTCATGCGGCTCGGTCGTGGCGTAGACGAAAATAGTGCCGGCGGCGGCAAATATCTTGGGCAGTTCGGCGCGCAGCTCCTCGCGCAATTTGTAGTCGAGATTGGCGAGCGGCTCGTCGAGCAGCACCAGGCTGGCATTCTTGACGATGGCGCGAGCCAGCGCCGTACGCTGCTGCTGGCCGCCGGACAGGCTGAGCGGCGTGCGGTCGAGATAGGGTGTGAGCTTCAAAAGCCCTGCCGCGTTGCGGACTTCCTTGTCGATCTTGGCCTGGTCGGTGCCGGCGACGCGCAATGGCGAGGCGATGTTCTCGTAGACGGTCATCGCGGGGTAGTTGATGAACTGCTGATAGACCATGGCGATCTTGCGCTGCTGCACCGGCATGCCGGTGACATTCTGGCCGTCGAACCAGACTGAACCGGTGGTCGGCACGTCGAGTCCGGCCATCAGCCGCATCAGGCTGGTCTTGCCCGACAGTGTCGGCCCGAGCAAAACGTTGAGCGAGCCGTGCTGAAGCGTCAGCGACACGTCGCGGATATGCTCCACCGCGCCGACCATCTTCGTCACGTTTCTCAGTTCCAGCATGATGCCTCCTCCCAGGCTTTGTGCATCAATCGCCTTCCCTATTCCGCTGCCGCGACATGGCGCCGGCTGATGCCGCGCATGAATTCGTCAAGCGCCGAGGCCTGTTCGCGGCTGAGATGCAGACCGCGCTTGGTGCGACGCCACAATACATCTTCGGCGGTCAGCGCCCATTCGTTTTCGCTGAGGTAGCGTACCTCGGCCTCATAGAGATCGGCGCCGAAATTGCGGCCGAGATCGGCGTTCGACTTGGCGAGGCCGAGCAGCACTTGCGCGCGCGTGCCGTAAAGCCGGGTCAACCGACGCGCCAGGCGCTGGTCGATGAAAGGAAAGGCGCTCTTCAGCTTCGCCACCTGGACGTCGAAACCGGTGGCCGGGAAATCGCCGCCCGGCAAGGGCGCGTTCGCCGTCCACGGCTTGCCGCGCTTGCCGAGAAAACCTTCGACCTTTTCCAGCATCGATTCCGACAACCGGCGGTAGGTGGTGATCTTGCCGCCGAAAGCGTTGACGATCGGCGCCTTGCCCCCGCCGCCGTCGGCTTTCAGCACATAGTCGCGGGTCGCTTCCTGCGCCTTCGAAGCGCCGTCGTCGTAGAGCGGGCGCACGGCCGAATAGGTCCAGACGATGTCGGGGCGCGTCACGGCTTCAGCAAAATATTCGCTCGCCGCCGCGCAGAGATAGTCTATCTCGGTGTCGCTGATCTTCACGTCATGCGGATCGCCGGGATAGTCGCGATCGGTGGTGCCGATCAGCGTAAATTCTTCCTCGTAAGGGATGGCGAAGATGATGCGCCCGTCCTTGTTCTGGAAGAAATAGGCGCGCGGATCATCGAACTTCTTTTTGATGACGATATGACTGCCCTGCACCAGGCGCACATTGTGCACGTCGTTCTGGTCCACGGTGGTCGACAGGACGTGGTCGACCCATGGACCGGCGGCATTGACCAGCAGCCGGGCCTTGACCTCCTCGGCCTCTCCCGTCTGCACGTCTTCCACGCGGATCGCCCACAGATCGCCTTCGCGCCGCGCCCCGACGACTTTCGTGCGGGTGCGGATGGTGGCGCCGCGGTCGGCGGCGTCACGCGCATTCAACACCACCAACCGGGCATCGTTGACCCAGCCGTCCGAGTACTCGAAGGCCTTGTGAAACAGCGGCTTCAGCGGCTTGCCAGCTGGATCCTTGGACATGTCCAGTGTCCGGGTCGCCGGCAGCAATTTGCGGCCACCAATATGATCGTAGAGGAACAGGCCGAGCCGGATCAGCCAGGCCGGGCGCAGGCCCTTGGCATAGGGCAGCACGAAGCGCATCGGCCAGATGATGTGCGGCGCGTTCTTCCACAGAACCTCGCGCTCCATCAGCGCCTCGCGCACCAGCCGGAACTCGTAGAATTCGAGGTAGCGAAGACCGCCGTGGATCAGCTTGGTCGAGCCGGAGGAGGTTCCGCTGGCAAGATCGTTCATCTCGGCGAGAAATACCGAAAAGCCCCGCCCAACGGCGTCGCGGGCGATGCCGCAGCCATTGATGCCGCCACCGATGACGAAGATGTCACGGACTGCGTCCACAAAGCCCTCCCGCGATTTCGCATTGCAGCATTTTTAGGTTTTTACGAAACCGTAGCGGGATTATTTCGAAATAAGAACGAATGTCAAACGAAATATCACGGGGCTGTGATAGCGCCGCTATCCGAGCGACGTTTCAATCAATTGCACCTCGGCCTCTTCGCAGATCCGGCGCACCGACGGGATGTCGCAACGGTCGGTGATGAAGGTGTTTACCTGCGAGAGATGGCCGATGCGAACCGGCGCGGTGCGTTCGAACTTGGTCTGGTCGGACACCAGGATGACATGCCTGGCATTGGCGATGATGGCTTGCGCCACTTTCACTTCGCGAAAGTCGAAATCGAGCAACGCGCCGTCATGGTCGATGGCCGAGGCGCCGATCACCGCATAGTCGACCTTGAACTGCCTGATGAAATCGACCGCGGCCTCGCCGACAACGCCGCCGTCGGAGCCACGCACGACGCCGCCGGCGATTACCACCTCGATCGAAGGATAGATGCGCATCCTGTTGGCAACATTGATATTATTGGTGATGACCATCAGCCCGGTATGGTCGAGCAGCGCCTTGCTGACCGACTCGGTCGTGGTGCCGATATTGATGAACAGGGAGGCGTTGTCGGGTATCAGCCTGGCCGCCGCGCGGCCGATGGCCTCCTTCTCGTCGGCGGCAATCTTGCGGCGCGCCTCATACTCCATGTTCTCGATGCCGGACGGGAACAGGGCCCCGCCATGGATGCGCGTCAGCAGCCGCTGATCGCAGAGATCGTTGAGGTCCTTGCGGATGGTCTGTGGCGTCACGTTGAAATGCGTGGCGAGGTCATCGACCAGCACACGGCCATGGTCCTTCGCCATCTGGATGATTTCGGCATGGCGCGGCGACAAATACACTGAGAACCTCCCGTTTTCGTTTTTCTTGTTTGTAGCTGAAAACGAAAGCAATGAAAAGGGAGACGCCGGCTAATGAAATATCGATGATTGCAAAGGCGAACCGGGCAGATACGGCTCAGACCCGCTCCGCCACCTTGCGGGTGACAGCCGCGACTTTACCTGGCGAGCGGATCATCAGGAAATTGCCGGACCAGTATCCCGGGATTCGCCAAGTGCCTTTGATCTCGGTTGCATCACCGTTGATGATGCCGCTGTAGTGAATCGGGTGCGCCTTCAATTGGGCCTTGTCGTATGTCTTGGTAAAGGAGACGGCGTTGCCCTCTCGCTGCCCCTGCAGGCTTGCGTATCTTGCCGTGCTGGTCGCCGCCGGTTCGTGGGTCATCCCCGTCAAGCTGGTTGCCGTCTCGATCAGCGTTGCAACGAAGGAAACCGGCGGCAGTTCGCGCGGATAGAAATAGCGCCCGCTCCAGACGCCCGTCAGATTCTGGCTAACCCCTTCAGCCCTTCCGGCCATATGCTTGCTCGCAAGTCCTTGCTGGCTTGCCCCGGCGGCGGCAACCACCCGGGCAATCCCTGTCAGTCCTTCGGGGATCTTGCACACTCGCAGATGACAGTGAAGGCGGTATCGACATCGGCCGCGGTTGTCTCGAACTGGCCTGCCTGGAAGCGGATGGCGACCCGCCCATCGACACGCGTCTGCGTCAGGTAGATACGGCCGTCATTGTTGATGGCGTCGACCAGACGCAGATTGTGCTCGTCGCAGTCAGCGCCGGATGCGGCGCGATGCCGGAACGAGAACAGCGACAGCATCGGCTGGCTGGCGAGCTCGAAATCCTCCTCCTCGGCCAGGCGCGCTGCTATGCCTTCGCTCCAGGCGACGTGATTGCGGATCATGGTGCGCAGCGCCTCGAGGCCATGGGCGCGCAGCAGGAACCACAGCTTCAGCGCCCGGAAGCGACGGCCGAGAGGCACCGACCATTCGGAGTAGTTGATGATGCCGTCATGGCCGCGAGTTTTCAGATAGTCCGGCTTGATCGCCAGCGTGCGCACGAGATCCTCCGGCTGACGGACGAACTGGATCGAGCAGTCGAATTGCGCGCCCAGCCATTTGTGCGGGTTGAAGACGATCGAGTCCGCGCCCTCGACACCGGTCCAGAAATGCCGGTATTCCGGACAGATCATCGCCGATCCGGCCCAGGCGGCGTCGATATGCAGATAGAGCCCCTGGCGTTTGGCCACCGCGGCCACTTCAGCGATGTCGTCGGTGCCGCCGGTGCTGGTGCCGCCGACGCACGCGATGACGCCGGCCGGCAATAGGCCGGCCGCGCGGTCGGCAACAATCGCCGCTTCCAAAGCCGCGGTATCCATGGCGCGGTAGGTGCCGGCGACGGGAATGCGGACGACGTTTTCCTCGCCAATGCCGGCGACCCAGATGGCGCGGTCGATCGAGGTGTGCACCTGGTCGGAGGAATAGACGCGCAGCCTGCCCTGCCCGGAAAGACCCTTCTTGTTGCCCTGCCAGTCGAGCGTGCGCTCGCGCATGGTCAACACGGCGGCCAGCGTCGCCGATGATGCGGAGTCCTGGATCACGCCGGAAAAGCCTTCGGGCAGGCCGAGCGCCTGGCGCATCCAGTCGACGATGCGCGTCTCAAGCTCTGTCGCCGCCGGCGAAGTCTGCCACAGCATGCACTGCGCGGCCATCGCAGAGACCAGATATTCGGCCACCACCGAGACGGGTGCTGCATTGGCCGGGAAATAAGCAAAGAAACGCGGATGCTGCCAATGCGTCATGCCGGGCACGATCTTGGCTTCGAAATCGGCGAAGATCGTCTCCATCGATTCCGCGGCCTCCGGCGGAGAAGCTTCGATGCTCCTGAAGATCTCGCCCGGCGCTATGGCAGGTCGCACGGGCCGATCGCGAAGGCCGGCGCGGTAATCAGCGCCCCAGTCGGCGGCGCGCCTCGACCAGTCGCGGAATTGCTCGTTGTCCATGGATCCTCCCGACGCGCCGATCAGCCAGCCGCTTGAATTTTGATTAACATGTTAAATAGAGACAGGCAACCGCGACGAAGGTTCCCGCGCTACCCCGGAAAATCCGGCAGGCTGGCAAAGGCCGTCTTCAACGCGTTCGACCAGCCTTCGGAAATAGCACGATAATATCGATCGTCCTGGCCGATGCGCTTTTTCAAACCCACCATGAACGTGTCCTCCTCCAGGAACAGAAGGTCGAGAGGCAGGCCGACGGACAGGTTCGATTTCAGCGTCGAATCGAACGATACCAGCAAGAGCTTGACCGTTTCAGCCAGGCTCATCGTCCTTTCATAGGCACGGATGATGATCGGCTTGCCGTATTTGGTCTCGCCGATCTGGAAGAACGGCGTGTCGTCGGTCGATTCGATGAAATTGCCCTCGGGATAGATCATGAACAGCCGTGGCGGGCTGCCCTTGATCTGGCCGCCGAGGATGAAGGAGGCGTTGAAATAGGAATCCGCCTTTTCGCCGGCAGGCGACGAGCTGGCGATGACTTCCTTGACGGTGTCGCCGACCAGCCGCACCGTCTGGTACATGGATGGGGTTTCGAGCAGCGTCGCGTGGCGCTCGGCCACCGCCTTGGTGCGCTCGTCGAGCAGGCTGACCACGGCCTGCGTCGTGGCCAGATTGCCGGCCGACATCAGCACGATGACGCGCTCGCCTGGCTCTTCCCAGACATGCATCTTCTTGAAAGTGGAGATCGAATCCATCCCGGCATTGGTGCGCGTGTCCGACATGAACACGAGCCCACGATCGATCTTGAGGCCGACGCAATAAGTCATGGAATCTCTTCAGGCAGCAATCTTGCCGGAGACTACTGCTCTACCGTGACGGTGACTGCAAGCTGTTCCTCCGCCTGTCCCAGTCGAATTCCCGATACCGGCGAGGCGTCGCGATAATCACGGCCGGTGGCTACCCTGACATAGCGTTCATCGGGGGAAATGCCGTTTGCGGCGTCGAAGGCGACCCAGCCGAGACCCTGAACATGGGCTTCGGCCCAGGCATGGCTCGCCGCCTGCTCGATGGCCGCATCCATCATCAGATAGCCACTGACATAGCGAGCCGGAAAACCCATGACGCGGGCTGCGGTGACAAAGATGTGGCTGTGATCCTGGCAAACGCCGGTCTTCAGCGCCAATGCCTCTTCCGCCGGGGTCGTCACGCTGGTGGTGCCCGGCGTGTAAGCGACGCGCTCGACGATCAGCGCCATCAGCCGATGCAGCCTTTCGATGTCGGTACCTTTGCCGACCGCCGCGGCAAGCTCGCTTATGCCCTCACCCGGGATGGTCAAAGCTGTCTCCTGGCTGAACAGCCACAGCGGCGCAAAGCCGTGATGCGGACCCGAGACGCCCGCTGTGTCGCGCGTGACAACCTCGCCGGAGGCCTCGACGGTGATGAAGTCGCGCTCGCCCTCGACGCTCAACAGCCTGTTATCGTTGCCGAAATGGTCGTTAAAGCGGACTTCCTCGCGCGCGCCCTCGATCTTCAGCGCCCAGGACAGCACGGTCTGCGTCGGGCCACTGACCGGTAACAGGCGTAGCCGCTGCAACAGATAGTGCACCGGCGCGTCGTAGCGGTATTCGGTACGGTGGGTGATCTTGAGCCGCATGCCTATTTTCCGTTTGCAAGCATGATCTTATCCGAAAACCGGGTCTCACTTGTCGCTAGCGCGGTCCTCCGGTTCGCGATCATGCTCAATTGAACCGGTAATCTTGTGCGATCTCTTCGCCAAGCTTGGTGTTGTCTTGAATGAACCTGGCCAGGAATTCGTGCAGGCCGGTGTCGAATATGTCCTTGATCGACCCTGCCTGCAGCATCGCCTGTGTCCTGTCGACGGTGGCGTGGCAGGCATGGCGGTCGCCATAGTCGTCGCCGAGGAACTTCAGATGCTCGGCAAGAAAACGATAACAGAAGGTCAGCGAACGCGGCATGCGCACATTGAGGATCAGATAGTCGGCAATGTTGGTGGGTTTGTAGTCGGCCTCATAGACCCAGCGATAGGAACGGTGCGCCGACACCGAGCGCAGGATCGATTCCCATTGGTAGTTGTCGAGGCTCGAGCCGACCCAGGAGATCGACGGCAGCAGCACGTAGTATTTCACGTCGAGGATGCGTGCCGTGTTGTCGGCCCGCTCGACATAGGTGCCGAGCTGCGAGAAGTCGAAGATTTCGTTGCGCAGCATGGTGCCATAGAACGAGCCCCGGATCAGCGCCGTCTCGCGCTTGATGGCGTCGAGCACACTCGGCAGGTCGCGCTCGTCGATCGGCTTTGCCAGCATGCGCTTCAGCGCCATCCAGGCTTCGTTGATGCTCTCCCAGGTCTCGCGCGTCAGCGCGGTGCGCACCATGCGGGCATTGTTGCGAGCGGTCTCGATCGCCGACATCGTGCTCGACGGGTTCGAGGTGTCGCGCAGCAGGAAGTCGGCGACGTTGGCGGCGGTATAGTCCTTGTATTTCTGCGTGAAGGTGACGTCGGAGCCGGCGCTGAGCAGCACCGAATTCCACTCTTCCGACGCGCTCTGGGTGCGGGTCAGCGCCATGCGAAGGCCGGCATCGACCAGACGCGCCATGTTTTCCGCCCGCTCGATATAGCGGTTCATCCAGTAGAGCCCGTTGGCGGTGCGGCCGAGAAGCATGTGAAGTGGCCTTCGGGCTAGTGAGTAGGGAATAGTGAGTAGGGATTAGTAAGCATTTGAATCTCTGTGGAATATGGCATTTCTTGTCCCTCTACTGCCTACTGCCTACTGCCTACTGCCCTATTCCCTACCTAATCGTCCAACACCCACGTATCCTTCGTGCCGCCGCCTTGCGACGAATTCACGACCAACGACCCCTCCTTCAGCGCCACCCGCGTCAAGCCGCCGGGAACGATCTGGATTCGGTCGGAGACCAGAACATAGGGCCTGAGATCGACATGGCGCGGCGACAGGCCTTTTTCTGTCAGGATCGGGCAAGTCGACAGCGCCAGCGTCGGCTGGGCGATGTAGTTGGAGGGCTTCGCCTGCAGCTTCTTGGCGAAATCCTGGCATTCCTTCTTGGTCGCAGCCGGGCCGACCAGCATGCCGTAGCCGCCGGAGCCGTGCACTTCCTTGATGACCAGCTCATGGATGTGTTCGAGCACGTATTTCAGGCTGTCGGGCTCCGAGCAGCGCCAGGTCGGGATGTTGCCGAGGATGGCTTTGCGGCCGGTGTAGAACTCGACGATGTCGGGCATGTAGGAATAAATCGCCTTGTCGTCGGCGATGCCGGTTCCCGGCGCGTTGGCGATGGTGATGTTGCCGGCGCGGTAGACGTCCATGATGCCGGGCACGCCAAGGGCCGAGTCCGGCCGGAAGGTCAGCGGATCGAGGAAGGAATCGTCGACGCGCCGGTAAAGCACGTCGATCTGCTTGTAGCCTTCGGTCGTGCGCATGGCGACGTGGCCGTCTACAACGCGCAGATCCTGGCCTTCGACCAGTTGCACGCCCATCTGGTCGGCGAGGAAGGCATGTTCGAAATAGGCGGAGTTGAAGCTGCCCGGCGTCAGCACGGCAATGGTCGGTGCGCCCTTGGTGCTTTGCGGCCGCACTGCCGCCAGCGACTGGCGCAGCAATTGCGGATAATTCTCCACCGGCCGCACCTTGATCTGCTGGAACAGCTCGGGAAAGAGCTGCATCATCGTCTCGCGGTTCTCCAGCATGTAGGAGACCCCCGACGGCGTGCGCGCATTGTCCTCCAGCACGTAGAACTCGTTCTCCGAGATCCGGACGATATCGACGCCGATAATGTGGGTGTAGACGCCGGCCGGTGGCCGCACTCCGATCATTTCCGGCAGGAACGCCTCGTTCCTGGCGATCAGCTCCCTCGGCACGCGGCCGGCGCGCAGGATTTCCTGGCGGTGGTAAATGTCGTCGAGGAAAGCGTTCAGCGCCTGCACGCGCTGCTCGATGCCTTGCGTCAGCCTTCGCCATTCATTGCCGGAGATGATGCGCGGCACGATGTCGAAGGGGATCAGCCGCTCGGAGGCTTCCTGCTCGCCATAGACGGCGAAGGTAATGCCGGTCTTGCGGAAGACGCGCTCGGCGTCCTGCATCTTTTCGGTAAGCCTGGCCGGGTCCTGCTCCTTCAGCCAGCGGTCGTAAGCCGTATACGGTTGTCTAAGCCCGGAAACTTCCGGAAGCATTTCATCGAACGCTGCCAATCGCATGCTCCCCTGTGACGCCATTTCACTGGCGTCGCGGGAGAAAATCAAGCGCAATCGGTGATTTGGAGGATATCGGCGATCAGTATGTTCCGACTGCCCAAAATTCGGGCAGTCGGAACAGGACCTTAATCAGGCTCTGCCTTGTCGCCGGGCAAGTGCCTGATGCGGCTCTAGCAGTTCACCGGGCAAGTGCCTGATGCGGCCATAGCAGTTCACCGTTTCATGGAAACGGCGACCTGCCATGGCTTTTTGCTTTGCCGCAATTCCGGACGGAAAACCGCTTCACACTTTTCCTGGAATTGCTTTAGAATGCGCGGAAAGTGACGACCGTGAAGGTGTCCTTGATTCCGGGAATAATCTGCACTTTCTCGTTGACGAAGTGGCCGACATCTTCCTCGTCGTCGACGTAGAATTTGGCAAGCAAGTCGTAATTGCCGGCGGTCGAGTAGATCTCCGAGGCGATTTCGGCATCGGCGAGCGCGCTGGCGACCTCATAGGACTTGCCCAGATCGCACTTTATCTGCATGAAAAACGTCTTCATTGCCGGTCCCGATCAAGCTTCAGCACTCAAGCGGCCCTTGTGGCAGACTGCCGCCCGGCTTTCAAGCATCAGGCGGAGCGGGCCTTGGCGACGGCTTGTCTCAGTTCGGACACGGGCATGCCGCGCCGGTACAGGTTGCCGCCGATGACCAGGGCTGGCGTGCCGCGCAGCTTGAAAGCCGTCGCCTGGGCTTCGGTGCGGACAAGGGCAGCGTCGATGTCGGGTTCACGGATGGCGAGGTCGGCACGCACCATCGCCACATCGACACCGACGGAAGAAAGGATGTCGTTGGTGCGGCGTTCCGAAAGGCCGCGCTGGTTGGTCATCAGCGCATCGACCGCCGCGCCATAGTGTTCGCCGCTCAGCAGCGTCACCCGCGCCGCGTCGCGCGACACGTCGCCGAAGATCGGCCAGTCCTTCATCACAAGCCGGACGCCGTTGTCCTCTTCCATCAACTTCTTCAGTTCGACGAAGACGAGCTTGCAGATCGGGCATTGATAGTCGACGAATTCGGCGATGGTGACGTCGCCATCGGGGTTGCCGAGCGCTGGAATGGCGGGATCGAAGGCGACTTCCGTGACAGTCGGCCCGGTGCTTGCCCAGGCGGGCAAGGGAGCCAAAACTGCGAGGCTTGCCGCGCCCTTCAGCAAAAGGCGCCGGTCGATCGGCTGCTTGAACATGGTCGTCCCCTGGTTGCGCGAACGGGTCCCCACCCGTCCCTACGATGCGCGCCCCGCGTTAAAGGAGGCTTAAGCATGATCATGTGGCACTTGCGTGGCGAATATTGCGGTTGCTGAAACCGTGAGGCTCCGCAAACCGTATGGTATGATGCGTCCCGGGACAGGTTTTGTTGGGGGACAATGGAGACAGGCCATGCGCCGCACCGCATTCGCAGTTGTTTCATTGCTGTTCGCGTTGTTCGTGTCGGCAGCCCTTGCCGGCGACGCCGAAGTCAAGGCCGGCCAGGCCGTCATCGATGGTCAGTTGAAGGCGCTCATCGCCAATGATGGCGCCAAGGCGTACAGTTTCGCCGCTCCAAATGTGAAGCGCATCTTTCCGACCGTCGACACCTTCATGAACATGGTGACCAACGGCTATCCGCCGGTGCGCCAGCCGCAGAGCTATTCCTTCGGCAAGGTCGAGCAGATGGGGCCAACTTCGCTAATCCAGCAAGTGCTGATCGTTGGGCCCGACGGCAAGGACTATGAGGCGGTCTACACGCTGGAACAGCAGCCCGACGGCAGCTTTCAAATCACCGGCTGCAGCTTGCGCGCAGCGAATTCGCTCAGCACCTAGATGTGCTTATAGCACCGGAATATCGCCCCTCGCCCATCCCTCTGAAATGTCTGATGTGTGCGCCTCGAAGGCCTTTGCCTCGATCGCGGCGCGAATGTCCTGCATCAGCTTCTGATAGTAAGACAGGTTGTTCCAGGTCAGAAGCATCGCGCCCAGCGCCTCCTGCGAGCGCACGAGATGATGCAGATAGGCGCGTGAATAGTCGCGTGCCGCCGGGCAGTCACTCTCCTCGTCCAGCGGCCGCGGATCGTCCGCATGGCGGGCATTCCTGAGATTGACCTTGCCGCGCCTGGTATAGGCCAGGCCATGGCGGCCGGCGCGGGTCGGCATCACGCAGTCGAACATGTCGATGCCGCGCGCCACCGATTTCACGATGTCGTCCGGCGTGCCGACGCCCATGAGATATCGAGGCTTGTTGTCAGGCAATTCCGGACAGGTGATCTCCAGCATATCCAGCATCACCGCTTGCGGCTCGCCGACGGCCAGGCCGCCGACGGCATAGCCCTTCAGCTCCATCGCGCTCAGCGCCTGCGCCGAGCGCACCCTGAGTGCTGCGTTGTCGCCACCCTGGACGATGCCGAACATGGCCTTGCCGGGCTGGTCGCCGAACGCTGTCTTGCAGCGCTCGGCCCAGCGCAGCGACAGCTCCATCGCGCGCTCGATCTGCTTGAGGTCGGCCGGCAGCGCTGTGCATTCGTCGAGCTGCATCTGGATGTCGGAATCGAGCAGGCCCTGGATCTCGATCGAGCGCTCCGGCGACATCTCGTAGGCAGCGCCGTCAATGTGCGAGCGAAAGGTGACGCCCTTCTCGGTCAATTTTCTGAGCTTCGACAGCGACATGACCTGAAAACCCCCACTGTCGGTCAGGATCGGCTGTGGCCAGCGGGCGAACTCATGCAGGCCGCCAAGCCGCGCCACGCGCTCGGCGCCTGGCCGCAGCATAAGATGATAGGTATTGCCCAGAATGACGTCGGCGCCGACGCCGCGCACCTGGTCCATATACATGGCCTTGACCGTGCCGCCGGTGCCGACCGGCATGAAGGCCGGCGTGCGGATTTCGCCGCGCGGCATCTCGATGACACCGCGCCGCGCCTTGCCGTCGGTGGCGAGAATCTTGAAGGTGAATGTCTCAGCCATTGAATTCCTTGTCATGGACAGGCGCGCCTGGCGCCTGCCTGTCGAGCGACTGCCGGTATTGGATGCAGCCGCGCATGAATTTCGGCCATGGCGGCACAGCAATCGATGGATCGGTCTCTTCCGGCAGCAGGTCCCACAGGTTGGGATGATGCCAGCATAAATCATGGCCGGTAGAATCTCGGTGCTGGCGAATGCCGGCACGCAATTTCTTCACTTCGGCGATCAGGCTTTCGCGATCAAAGGCCTGCAGGTCATCGTCCATCGCTCATCTCCGCTCGATAAAGCAGGCTTGCATCTCCGTAGGAATAGAACCTGTAATCGTTCCCGATGGCATGAGCATAGGCCGCACGCATCGTATCTAGGCCGCTGAAGGCCGAAACCAGCATGAACAGCGTCGAACGCGGCAGATGGAAATTGGTCATCAGCAGGTCGGCGGTCTTGAACCGATAGCCCGGCGTGATGAAGATGTCGGTCGGGCCGGACCAGGCGGTCAGCGAGCCATCAGGCCGTGCCGCGCTCTCCAGCAGGCGCAGCGAGGTCGTGCCGACAGCGATGATGCGCCCGCCCCGCGCCTTGGCGCCATTCAGAGCGTCGGCTGTTGCTTCGCTGACCGAGCCGGTCTCGGCATGCATCTTGTGGTCAGCGGTGTCGTCCGCCTTGACCGGCAGGAAGGTGCCGGCGCCGACATGCAAGGTGACGAAGCGGCGTTCGATGCCTTTAGCGTCGAGTGCTGCAAACAGTTCCGGCGTGAAATGCAGGCCGGCGGTGGGCGCTGCCACAGCACCTTCCTCTTTGGCATAGATGGTCTGGTAGTCGGTCAGGTCGCGCGCGTCGTCGTCGCGCTTCGACGCGATATAGGGCGGCAGCGGGATGTGGCCGACGGCATGCAGCGCCTCGTCGAGAAACGGCCCCGACAGGTCGAAACCGAGCAGCACCTCGCCGGCCTCGCCCTTCTCGATCACCGTGGCGTCGAGTTGCCCGAGAAAACAGGAATTGCCGTCATGGCCGAAATGGATGCGGTCGCCGGCGGCGATGCGCTTGCCCGGCCGCATGAAGGCCAGCCAGCGGTCCGGCGCCATGCGCATATGCAGCGTGGCGTCGACCTGCGCCTGCGCTTCGCCGCGCCGCCTGATGCCTCTCAACTGGGCAGGAATGACCTTGGTGTCGTTGAAGACCAGCACGTCGCCCGTTCTGAGCAAGGACGGAAGGTCGCGCACCGCGCGGTCCGCAAAGTCTTCGCCTGGCCTGACCACCAGCATTCTGGCGCTGTCGCGCGGCTCGGCCGGGCGCAGCGCGATGCGCTCCTCCGGCAGGTCGAAGTCGAAGAGGTCGACGCGCATCAGTAGAGCCGGACGAGCAGCGCTCCGGCCAACAGCAGCACCGCGCCGGCGATGCGGCCGACCGAAATCTCGCGCACCGCCACGCCGAGAAAGCCGACGCGATCGATCAGCATGCCGGCGAAGAGCTGGCCGGCAACCAGGAACGCCATCAACGCGGCTGCACCGATGCGCGGCGTAAGAATGGTCGACAGGGTGACATAGAAACCGCCGAGCATGCCGCCGGCGATGAACAGCCAAGGTGCCGGCGCCTTCCAGTCGAGCGAGATGTCCTGCAGCCGCACAACGGCAATGGAGATGATACCAAGCACGATCGCGCCCGACAGGAACGAGAAGGCAGCAGCCGCGACCGGGAGCCCCAGGCCGCGCGCCAGCTGCGAGTTGATCGGCGCCTGGACGGCGATGAAGGCGCCTGACAGGATGCCGAGCAGCGACCAGACCACGCCCATCATCGTCGTTTGTCCTTACTTGACGTCGGCCGCGACCTTCAGCGACACGATCCTGTCGGGATCGACCACCGGCTCGCCGCGCTTGATCTTATCGACATTGTCCATGCCTTCGATGACCTGGCCCCAGACCGTGTACTGGCGGTTGAGGAAGGCGGCATCGTCGAAGCAGATGAAGAACTGCGAATTGGCCGAGTTCGGGTTCTGCGAACGGGCCATCGAGCAGGTGCCGCGGCCATGGTTGGCGTTGGAGAACTCAGCCTTCAGGTCCGGCTTTTCCGAGCCGCCCATGCCCGCACGCGAAGGCGCGAAGGTCGGCTTCGACGAATTGCCGAACTTCACGTCGCCGGTCTGCGCCATGAAGCCTTCGATGACGCGGTGGAAGACCACGCCGTCATAGGCGCCTTCGCGGGCCAGTTCCTTGATGCGGGCGACGTGGCCGGGAGCCAAATCGGGGAACAGTTCGATGACGACCTTGCCCTTGGTCGTTTCCAGGATGAGCGCGTTCTCGCGGTCCTTGATCTCAGCCATGTCGTATATCCTTTATCTCAGAAAACAGATTGATTTGATTGGTTTACTTGTCGGCGGCGATGCGTACCTTGATCATGCGGTCGGGCTCGCTGACCGTGCCGTTGTCGGCCTCGTCGCCCTTCTTGATCTTGTCCACCAGCTCCATGCCGCTGACGACACTGCCAACGATGGTGTACTGGCCATCGAGGTTCGGCGCCGGCGCGAACATGATGAAGAACTGCGAATTGGCGGAGTTCGGGTCCTGCGAGCGGGCCATGCCGAGCGTGCCGCGCTTGAAATGTTCGCTCTGCGAGAATTCGGCCGGCAGGTCGGGCAGGTCTGAACCGCCAGTGCCGACGGCCTCGGGGCTGAACCCCTTCTTCATGTTGCCGAACTTGACGTCGCCGGTCTGCGCCATAAAGCCGTTGATGACCCGGTGGAATGCGACATCGTTATAAGCGCCTTCACGCACCAGCTTCTTGATCTGCGCGACATGCTTGGGTGCCAGGTCGGGGCGTAGCGCGATGGTGACGTCGCCGTTCTTCAAGGTGATGACAATGGTGTTTTCCGGTTCGGCGGCGAAGGCCGAAACGGATGCGGTCACGAGACCGGCAAGCACGACGAGGAACGAGGCGAGCTTTTTCAGCTGCATAAGGGATCTCCGAAGGTCTTTGTTAGGGTGCATGTCGTTGCCCCAAAAACCGGCATCCACTTTGGGGCGACATGCACTATTTCGCGAATTTGGCGGTGAGCGCACCGGCAACGGCGGCCGGTACGAAGGGACGGATGTCTCCGCCCATCGAGGCTATCTGGCGCACAAGTGTGGCAGTAATGGTGCGTACCGATGGGCTGGCGGGCAGAAAAACCGTCTGCAGTTCCGGCGCCATGGTCTCGTTCATGCCGGCCATCTGCATCTCGTAATCGAGATCGGTGCCGTCGCGCAGGCCGCGGATCATGATCGAGGCGCCATGCTTGCGGGCCGCGTCGATGACCAGCCCGTCAAAGGCGACGACCTTGATCCGGTCGCCGTCGCGGCCAAATTCGGCCTTGGTCGCGGCCTCGATCAGCTTCACCCGTTCGTCGAAGGAAAACAGCGGCGTCTTGCCGGGGTGGGTGCCGATCGCCGCATAAACCGTGTCGGCGACAGCCAGCGATGCCTTCAGGACATCGAGATGGCCGTTGGTCAGCGGGTCGAAGGAGCCGGCATAAAGGGCGATGCGATCGGTCATGGGAGGTGCTTCTAGCGGGGCATTGGGCGGAAGGCAAATGCGATTGGGAACATCTGCGTGAACCTTTTCGCAGACATGAACGACAGATGAATGCCTTGATCACGAAGACTTCACGCCGCGTTCGCTAGTTTGCACTTCGGAAAATGAAACCAAAACCCGATCTAACCGTTGGATAGGCGCAGGAGAACACGCACATGCTGATCTACATGCTCGCCACCGCAATGACCGTCGCCATGCTGATCGCCACCGCATTCGGATTGCATAGCGAGGCAGAGCGCGTCCGTGTCCGCACAAAGCGGTTCGAAGGTTTCGGCGCTCGCTGGCCCCACCGTCGCCCCTGATTTATTGCTAGTTCTTGTTTGCGCCGGCCCATCGGGCCGGCGTTGTTGCTCAAACCTATTCGGTGCTGTCCGGTACGGCATCTCCGGCGCCGGCCTCAATGACACCCTCTTCGACATCCTCGTCGGCCTGCGGCTCCGAAATCCGTTCGACCGAAACCACCTTCTCGCCTTCGGCGGTGTTGAAGATGGTCACGCCCTTGGTGGCGCGGCTGGCGAAACGGATACCGTTGACCGGCACCCGGATGACCGTGCCGCCATCCGAAACCAGCATGATCTGGTCGTCATTGCCGACCGGGAAAGTCGCCACCAGCTGGCCGATCTCGGCCACCTTCGACACGTCGGTGGCGCGGATGCCTTTGCCGCCGCGTCCGGTCAGGCGGAAATCGTAGGATGACGAGCGCTTGCCGTAGCCATATTCGGTCACCGTCAGCACATACTGCTCATGCGCCTTGAGCTCTTCGTAACGGCTGTCGGAAAGCTCGGTCTCCTCGCCAATCTCCTCATTGGTGAGTGCAATCTCTTCTTCCTCGCCGGTCACCTCGGCGGCAAGCCGCCGCTCCAGTGCTGCCCGCTTGAGGTAGGCGGAGCGTTCCGCCGGCGAAGCATCGACATGCTCGATCACCGACATGGAGATGATGCGGTCGGTCTCGGCCATGCTTATGCCGCGCACGCCGACCGAATTGCGGCTCTGGAAGACGCGCACATCGCCAACGCGGAAGCGGATGCACTGGCCGGAACTGGCGGTCAAAAGCACATCGTCATTGTCTGTGCAGGTCTCGACGCCGAGAATCTCGTCGCACTCCTCCTCCAGCTTCATGGCGATCTTGCCATTGCGGTTGACCTGGACGAATTCGGACAGCTTGTTACGGCGCACGGTGCCGCGCGTGGTGGCGAACATGACGTCGAGTTCGCCCCAGCTGGTCTCGTCCTCGGGCAGCGGCATGATGGTGGTGATGCGCTCGCCCTGCTCCAGCGGCAGCATGTTGATCAGCGCCTTGCCGCGCGACTGCGGATTGCCGATTGGCAGCCGCCAGACCTTTTCCTTGTAGACGATGCCGCGCGAGGAGAAGAACAGCACCGGCGTATGCGTGTTGGCGACGAACAGCCGGGTGACGAAATCCTCTTCCTTGGTCGACATACCGGAGCGGCCCTTGCCGCCGCGGCGTTGCGCCCGGTAGAGCGACAGCGGCACGCGCTTGATGTAGCCGGAATGGCTGACGGTGACGACCATGTCCTCGCGCTGGATCAGGTCCTCGTCTTCCATGTCGGCGCCGCCGTCGGTGAGCTCGGTGCGGCGCGGCGTGCCGAACTCGTCGCGCACGGCGGCAAGCTCGTCCTTGACGATCTGTTGGATGCGGGCGCGGGACGACAGAATGTCGAGGTAATCCTTGATCTCGTCGCCGATGGTGTTCAGCTCGTCGGCGATTTCGTCACGGCCGAGCGCGGTCAGGCGCTGCAGGCGCAGTTCGAGGATTGCGCGCGCCTGTTCCTCGGAGAGGTTGTAGGTGCCATCCTCATTGATGCGATGGCGCGGATCGTCGATAAGCAGAATCAATGACTCCACGTCCCCGGAGGGCCAGCGTCGCTCCATCAACTGCTCGCGCGCCGTCTGCGGATCGGGCGCGGTGCGGATCAGCTTGATCACTTCGTCGATGTTGGCGACGGCGATGGCGAGGCCGACCAGCACGTGGGCGCGGTCGCGCGCCTTGCGCAGCAGGAATTTCGTGCGCCGGCTAATCACCTCTTCGCGGAAGCTGACAAACGCCTTCAGCATGTCGGTCAGGTTCATCACTTCCGGCTTGCCGCCGTTCAGCGCCACCATATTGGCGCCGAAGGAGGTCTGCAGCGGCGTGAAGCGGTAAAGCTGGTTGAGAATGACGTCGGCGACAGCGTCGCGCTTCAGCTCGATGACGACGCGGTAGCCCTGGCGGTCGCTTTCGTCGCGAATGTCGGAAATGCCTTCGATGCGCTTGTCGCGCACCAGCTCGGCCATTTTCTCGATCATCGAGGCCTTGTTCACCTGGTACGGGACTTCCGTGATGATGATCGATTCACGGTCGTTTCCGCGCTGTTCGACATTGACCTTGCCGCGCATGACGATGGAGCCACGGCCAGTCGCATAGGCGCTGTAGATGCCGGAACGGCCGAGCACGATGCCGCCGGTCGGGAAATCGGGACCCGGAATGATCTCCATCAGCGCCGGCAAATCGATCGCCGGATTGTCGATGATGGCGATGGCGCCGTTGCAGATCTCGGCCAGATTGTGCGGCGGGATGTTGGTGGCCATGCCGACGGCGATGCCGCCGGAACCGTTGACCAGAAGATTGGGGAAGCGGGCCGGCAGCACCTTCGGTTCGGTGTCGGATGCGTCATAAGTCTCCTGGAAATCGACGGTTTCCTTGTCGATGTCCTCCAAGAGTTCATGCGCGACCTTGGTCAGCCGCGATTCGGTGTAGCGCATCGCCGCCGGCGGATCGCCGTCGATGGAGCCGAAATTACCCTGCCCGTCGATCAGCGGAACGCGCAGCGACCAGTCCTGCGCCATGCGCACCAAGGCGTCGTAGATCGAGGCGTCGCCATGCGGATGGTATTTACCCATCACGTCGGCGACCGGGCGGGCCGACTTCACATATTTGCGGTTCCAGTGGTAACCGCTCTCATGCGCCGCATAGAGAATGCGGCGGTGAACCGGCTTCAGGCCGTCGCGTACATCGGGCAGCGCACGGCTGACGATGACGCTCATGGCATAAGAGAGGTAGGAGCTCTGCATCTCCTCGATGATGGAGATGGGCTCGATGCCGGTAGGGCCGCCGTCGGCGCCGCGCGGGGGTTTTTGGTCGGTCAAATCGGATCACAATCTAATCAGGAATCACTGACCGCTTATATAGGAAGCACGGCCGAAACTCCAATATTCGTGGTGCTTTTCCAATGAGGATTTCAGTGGTAAATTCAAATGGATACCTCTGATTGCGACGATTTGGCCATAACGCATTCGCCGCCGCCAGGGGCAAAAGCCTGCGAAGGACAGTTTTCCAAGCCAAGAGCTTATCTGGAGGCAGACAGACGCGTCAGCGGGTAGCCACCCGCCGGGCGCGATAGTGGCCAGGCGTCTCACCCATGACGCGCCGGAAACGGCGGTTGAACGTCGACAAATCGTTGAAACCGGCCTCGAAGGCGATTGCCGAGATGGCATCGCCTGACATGCGCAGCCGCACCGCCGCGCGGTGCAGCCGGGTTCTCAGCAGAAACTGATAGGGCGTCATGCCGGCGACCTGCCGGAAGGTGCGCAGGAAATGATACGGGCTGGTCGCCGTCGCGCAGGCAAGCTCGGAAAGCGAGACCGGCCTGTCGGCATTGAGCTCGATCTGCCGCACCGCCTCGGCAACCCGTTTCTGGTCGCGGCGGCTCGGCGGTCGAACGCCAGGCACCGCATCGCTGGCCACAGGCAGTGCTGCGCCGGCAACTGCTAGTGCTGCGCCGGCAATTCGCAGGCCAAGCTCTTCAAAGGCGTCGATGTCGACCATCTCGCGCGCCGCTTCCGCCTCGGCCAGCAGCGATGCCAGCGCCGGCAAGGGCGGCATATGCGGCACGCCGAAGGCGAGCTTGCTCGCGCCGGGCACGTCGCTGGCGATGCGGTCGAGATAGGCCGGAGCGAAGTGGAAGGACAGGCAACGGTCGCCGGCGCCATGCGCATGCCCGCATTCATAGCAGGCGCCGACATTGCCGAGCAGGATCGCGCCCGGCGCCAGCATGGCGGCGCCTTGCCTGGTGCGGTAGCGGAAGGTGCCGCTGGTGACAGCGGCAACGCAGAAGGTGTCGTGCGCCTCTTCGAACGGGCGGTCGCCGGCGCCGGCCGTGCACAGCACGTCGGACACATGCCAGCCCTGCCCCGATGCCAGGTTTTGTTCGCTCGTCGTCATGGCTTGAAAGATAGCAATTTTTCCCAAGCGCGACACCCGGTCGGGGCCTATCGCTTGCAGCCTCCTGACACAACGAAGGCAGCAAGTATGATCGGTACATCCTCCTTTGCCGAAGCGCTCCACAGCGACGGCCCCAACCCCGGTCTGGCTGAAAAGCTTGATCTCTACGGCCGCTTCGTCGGCGCCTGGACATTCGATGCCACGCGCCATCTCGAGGACGGCACGGTTCTCACCGGACGCGGCGAGGTGCATTTCGGCTGGGTCCTGGAAGGCAGGGCGATCCAGGATGTATGGATCCTGCCCGCGCGGGATGCCGGCCCCTCGCCTTCTCTCGGCAAATGGACTTTCTATGGCACAACGCTGCGGGCCTATGATCCCGGCTCGGATGCCTGGCACATCTTCTGGAGCGACCCGCGCAACCAATACTACAGCCGCCAGCTTGGTCGCGCCGAAGGCGACACGATTGTGCAGGTCGGCGCCGACGGCACTGGTTCCTCGGTCCGCTGGAGCTTTTCGTGCATCACCAAAGACAGCTTCCGCTGGCTCGGCGAGCGTTCGCACGACGATGGCAAGACATGGCGTCTCGAAGTCGAGTTCCTGGCGCGCCGCGTCGCCCACGACTGATGACGCAACATATTGCAAAAAGGTGACCAAAAGCATGCTTGACCATGTCTCGATCGGCGTCCGCGACACCAATTTTTCGAAGCCCTTCTACGATGCCGCGCTAAAGCCGCTCGGTTATTCCTGCCTCAGCCAGTCGCCAGGCTCACTGGGTTATGGTGCGCAAGCCGTCGCGCTGTGGGTGAACGACGCGGAGCGGCCAGTGCCATCGGACGAGAAGTCCGGTCTGCATTTCTGCTTTGCCGCGCCGACGAGGCAGAGTGTCGTCGCCTTCCATGCCGCCGCCTTGCGTGCAGGCGGCAGCGACAATGGCGCGCCGGGCCTGCGCGCCGACTATGGCGAGGACTATTACGTTGCCTTCATCGTCGATCCCGACGGCTATCGCCTGGAGGCCTATTGCAACGCTGCCGCCTAACACTGCCGGCGTCTCCGGTATCGCCATGTCAGACGGTTCCCACCGGTCGGGCTTTGCTCTACCACTATGGTGGCGCAGGGGTCCGGCCCGGCGGGAGGGGTCAGCGATGCCGAGTTTCGACAGCCTGTTCAACGCCTTCGTCACCATTCTGGTGACCATCGACCCGCCAGGTCTCGCGCCGCTCTTCCTCGCGGTGACACGCGGCATGAACCGCGAGGAACGTCAGCAGGTTTCGGTGCGCGCCTCGATCATCGGCTTCCTGGTGATGGCGCTGTTTGCGGTGGCCGGGGCGTCCATCCTGTCGGTGTTCGGCATCACGCTGCCGGCTTTCCGCGTCGCCGGCGGGTTTTTGCTGTTCTTCATCGCGTTCGAAATGGTGTTTGAGCGCCGCCAGGACCGCAAGGAGAAGATCGGCGACGTCGCCATCACCAAGGACATGATCCACAACATCGCGGCCTTCCCGCTGGCGATCCCGCTGATAGCCGGCCCCGGTGCGATTTCGGCGACTGTGCTACTGTCGGGCTCTTTTCAGGGTTTTGCAGCACAAGCGGCGCTGGTCGGCATCATCTTCGTCTGCCTTGCCATCACCTATCTGGTGTTCGTGCTGTCGGAGCGCATCGACCGCATCCTCGGCCAGACCGGCCGCTCGATCCTCACCCGCCTGCTCGGCGTCATCCTGGCCGCGCTTGCGGTTCAGTTCGTCGCGGATGGCATCAAGGCGCTGATGGCGGGGTAAGCGGCAGCCCCTGCTCCCTGCTCCCTACTCCACCGCCGTATCGACGACCTCGAAATCGTGGGTGATGACAGCCGTCTTGGCCAGCATGGCCGAGGCCGAGCAGTATTTCTCGATCGACAGGTTGACGGCGCGCTGGACCTTGTCGTGCGACAGCGCGTGGCCCGTGACGATGAAATGCATGTGGATGCGGGTGAAGACTTTCGGGTCGGTTTCGGCCCGGTCGGCGTCGAGTTCGACAACACAGTCCTCAATCGCCTCGCGGCCTTTTTCGAGGATGTGGACGACATCATAGGCCGAGCAGCCGCCGGTGCCGATCAGCACCAATTCCATCGGGCTCGGACCCGGCGTCTTGCCTTCCGGCCCGGGGGCGGTCCCCAGCACCAGTTTGTGGCCGCTGCCGGACTCGCCGACGAAGGTGCGCTCCTCGACCCATTTGATCCGCGCTTTCACGGCAATCTTCCTTTCAGAAAGCGTCACTGGCCGAAGACGACCGTGTGCATGATCCGCCCCGGCAGCAGCGTGAACACGCCGGCGCCGATCAGGGCGAAAACATACAGCGATATCATGACCCTGCGATGTTTGGCGACCCGATGCATATGCGCGTGCCAGACCGCCAGCGGCACGGCGATCAACACTAAAATCGACAAGAGATGGATCGGGCTGAACGGACCGACGAGGCGTATCTGCTGGATCCAGAAACTGGAGATGGCGACGACCAGCATCAGCGCCGCCCAAGTATAGCCGACGACACGATGGCGCGTCGTGCCTTTCGGCAGTGCCAGTTGCGTAGCGCCAATGGCCAGCGCGGCAAGGGCCGCGAAGGCGTGCCATGGAATGGGAGGGCGCGCCGACAGAAGCGGTCCGAGCGACATCGCGCCCTCTCCTCAGATATCGCTGACTATCGTCAGCTCAGAACGGGATTTCGTCGTCCAGTTCGCGCGACGAGCCGCCGCCACCGCCGCCCTTGGAACCGCCGCCACCGCTGTTGCCGCCGCGATTGAAGCTCTCATTGGGGCCAGACTGGCCGAAATCCGAGCCACGGCTCGCGCCGCCGCCGCCGGCATAGTTGCCGACCTGACCGCCGCCCTCGCCGCGAGAATCGAGCATCTGCAGCTCGCCGCGGAATTTCTGCAACACGACTTCGGTCGTGTACTTGTCGGCGCCGGTCTGGTCCTGCCATTTGCGTGTCTGCAGCTGGCCTTCGACGTAAACCTTCATGCCCTTCTTCAGGTACTGCTCGGCGACCTTGGCGATCTGGTCATTGAAAATGACCACGTTGTGCCATTCGGTCTTTTCCTTGCGCTCGCCGGAGTTCTTGTCGCGCCAGCTTTCCGACGTGGCGATGCGGATGTTGACGACCGGGTCACCAGAATTCAGGCGGCGGATTTCAGGGTCCGCGCCGAGGTTACCGACCAGAATGACCTTGTTGACGCTACCCGCCATGACACTTCTCCGCGCTCATCCGAAACAAATTTCAAGTCGTTCACCTTACAGGCCGCGGACAATCCTGGCTTGCCGCGGCTGGCTTTTCCCACAAGGTTTTTGTTCCCTTTTCGTTCCTATACTGTTAACCACGGATTGTCAAGGAATGGCAGCAATCGCCGACGCGGGCGCGTGGATTTAGCTGACACGCAGCGGCGAGAAGCGGTGTCGTCAGCGCCGTTTTTTAGCTGGTCGCAACGGACCGAAAAAGCCGCTCCACTCCATGCCCATGGCATGGGCGCGCTGTGCGATCACGGTTGGTGCCGACATCAGCCCGACTGCAGGTTCAGATTTCAGAGCCGGGTCATTCAGCAATTTCCCGATCGCGCGCCCGTGCCACCAGACCTGAGCGACGAGCGCCGCTACCACCGCGATCAGGCCCCAGGTCCCCAATCCTTCGCCGAAGATGTAAATCCCGTATGGCGGCGATAGCGCCGTACCCAGCTTGGCCAACAAGATCACGGCCACGAAACCGATGACGGCGATGGCGCCTATACCGAGGACGAGGCGGCGATAGAGCCTCAGAGCCTCGTTGAGGTTCTCGGCGGACGAAAGATCGACGTTGGAATTCATAAATACTACTCCTGCCTCGCGATGATCGGCCCATCTTGTTCCCCGTGGATTAGAGGCCCGGCAGGATCCAATCAATACCGGGCATTCAAAACACCCCTTGCCAAATCGATAAGTATCGACTTATGCTTTTGCCATGATCGAAGCAGAGATTTTTCGCGCCCTGGCCGACCCGACGCGACGCGCCGTCTACGAGCGGCTGACTTCCGGCGAGATGAGCGTGTCGGAGTTGCGCACTGGCATGAGCGTGTCGCAGCCGGCGGTGTCGCAGCACCTTGCCGTGCTGCGCGGCGCCGGCCTGGTCAGCGAAAGGCGGGCCGGCCGCAACGCCTACTATCGCGCCGATCCGCAAGGGCTCGAGCCGCTGCTCGGCTGGATCGAACGCTACCGCGCATTCTGGCCGGAGCGCATCGAAAGACTGAAGGCCGTTTTGAAGGACATGGACCAATGACCGACGAAAAGCAGACGCAGACCGCCAAGGATGCCCTCGCCTTCGAATGCGATCTGCCGGACGCACCGGAAAAAGTGTGGCGGGCGCTGACCGTGCCGGAGCTTTTGGCGGAATGGATGATGCCGAACGACATCAAGCCGGAAACCGGCAGCCGCTTTGCCTTTGCCGGGCCTGAGAAGCCGATCGAGTGCGAAGTGCTCGATGCCGAACCGGGGCGCCTGCTGCGCTATTCCTGGCGCGAGCGTTCTGAAACCGGCGATGCCAATGGGCTGGACAGTATCGTGACCTTCACGCTTGCCCGCACTGTTTCCGGTGGCACGCATTTGCGCATTGTTCATGACGGGTTTGCCGCGGCGGCAACGCCTGCGGTGGCGATGGCGGGCGCCGCCTGCCGGCTCTCGCTGCGCGCATACAAGCCCAAGCCGCCAGTCGCCGCCAACGCGCCGCGCCTGTTGCTGCGCGCTGCCTGAACCGGAAAAATCAAAACGGAGACAATGAGATGAGCGGCTTTGCCAATCTGGTGCCGATGGTGATCGAGCAATCGAGCCGCGGCGAACGCGCCTTCGACATTTTCTCGCGGCTGCTGCGCGAGCGCATCATCTTCGTCAATGGCGAGATCAATGACGGCATGTCGGCGCTGGTCTGCGCCCAGCTCCTGTCGCTGGAATCGGACAATCCCGACAAGGAGATCTCGCTCTACATCAACTCGCCGGGCGGCGTGGTGACCAGCGGTTTCGCCATCTACGACACGATGCAATATGTCAGCTGCCCGGTGTCGACCGTGTGCATGGGCTTTGCCGCGTCGATGGCCTCCTTCCTGCTGATGGCGGGAACGCCGGGGCGGCGCATCGCGCTCCCCAATGCCAGCATCGTGCTGCACCAGCCTTTGGGCGGCTTCCAGGGCCAGGCCTCCGACATCCAGCGCCATGCCGAAGGCATTTTGCGCACCAAACGGCACATGACGGAACTGTATGCGCAGCATTGCGGCCGCACCTATGAAGAGGTCGAACGCACGCTCGACCGTGATTTCTTCATGACCGCCAAGGAGGCCAAGGAGTGGGGCCTCGTCGACCATGTGTTCGACACCCGCAAAAAGGCGGCGGCCTGATCGGCGGATTGAATGCAGGCCGGTGTTCCCTCATTTCAACACCGCTGGTCTGGCCTCGCCTTGAGCGCGGCACTATAGTCTTGCCATGCGCTACCACCTGAACAGACTGACCATAGCCATTGCCATCACGGCGGCGACATCGAGCATGGCATTTGCCGGGGACAGCAGCAGCACGTCGCCGAAAGGCGCCCTGCCCGGCGTGGCCGGCGACTACCGCATCGCCAAGCCCGCGCCGCAGCCGGAGCCGGACGACGCGCTGCCTGCCGGCGAGAACGGCACGTTCAAGATCGGCGACACCGATGTCAGGATTTCCGGCAACATCACTGTCGATGTCGGCACGGGTGGGATCAAGCCGCCGCACCGGTAGCCCCTTCTCCCAGTTATTATACGGGAGAGAAACCCTGCGCCGACGACTTCCTCACAAAAGAACAGCCCCGCCGTTGCTTCCGCTAACGGTCGGGGCTTTTTTTGGATTCCAAATCCAAACTGGCCGGTAGTGTTATACCGACTTTGATTTCGGATGCTTCGCGGCGTTCAGCCGACGATCCGACTAGCCGTCTCTGATTTTTGTGGGATTCGGCAGGTCACGGTTTGTCGGGTGGTTTGTTGGATTGTCGCGATGCGTCCATTTGGACACATACACTTCAATGCCTCGAAACTACCTGGCACTTATGCCCGCCGCGGCTCCACTAGCAGGTGGAGCCTCAAGGGACTATCCGGTGGCGTCATGCTCCGCTCCTATGTCCGTTGCGACAGGTGTCAATCCGAAGCACAAATCGCAAAAACCTGCGGCGTCTCGCAGGCCGCTATGGGCGGCGAGGCCATCAAAGACGGCCGGCTCCGTTGACTCCGGCAGAGTGCGCCCCCGATTCGACGACGTCAACCTTGAATAGCCGGTTACGGAAAATGTGATCGCCGGGAGCTTGCGTCACGGTCAGTTTCTGAAACACCCTTGTCAGTTTCTGCACAGCTTTGTCAGGAGCGTGTTCGGCCTTTGTTCTTTCCGCTTGCCCCTTCGCGCGAAAGACGGTTAAACGGCCTTGGTCGAGAAGTGTGGCGTCTCTCGACGTGGCGGCAAAAATACCTACATAGGGAATGGCCGGGAAAACCCGCCGATCCCACTGACACCAGACCTGAGGCGGCGACCGGCGATGGCCGACCATAAATACCTTTCCATTCGCGGGGCACGCGAACACAACCTGAAGAATGTCGATCTCGACCTGCCGCGTGACAGCCTGATCGTCATGACCGGCCTGTCGGGCTCCGGCAAATCGTCGCTTGCTTTCGACACCATCTATGCCGAGGGCCAGCGCCGTTACGTCGAGAGCCTGTCGGCTTATGCGCGCCAGTTCCTCGAAATGATGCAGAAGCCGGATGTCGACCAGATCGACGGGCTGTCGCCGGCCATCTCGATCGAGCAGAAGACCACGTCGAAGAACCCACGCTCGACAGTCGGCACCGTCACCGAGATCTACGACTACATGCGCCTGCTGTTCGCGCGCGTCGGCATCCCCTATTCGCCGGCGACCGGCCTGCCGATCGAAAGCCAGACGGTCAGCCAGATGGTCGACCGGGTGCTGGCTGTCGAGGAAGGCACGCGCCTTTTCCTGCTGGCGCCGATCGTGCGCGGCCGCAAGGGCGAATATCGCAAGGAACTGCTGGAGCTGCAGAAGAAGGGCTTTCAGCGCGTCAAGGTCGACGGCGTCTTCTACGAGATCGCCGACGTGCCGGCGCTGGACAAGAAGTACAAGCACGACATCGACGTCGTCGTCGACCGCATCGTCGTGCGCGGCGACCTGGCGACACGGCTTGCCGATTCCATCGAAACGGCGCTGAAGCTCGCCGAAGGGCTGGCGGTGGCCGAGTTCGCCGACCGGCCGCTCGACGCCAGCCAGACCGGCGAGGACTCGGTCAACAAATCGAAGAACGAGACGCATGAGCGCATCCTGTTCTCGGAAAAATTCGCCTGCCCGGTTTCCGGCTTCACCATTCCGGAGATCGAGCCCAGGCTGTTCTCGTTCAACAACCCGTTCGGCGCCTGCCCGACCTGCGACGGCCTCGGCAACCAGCGCGCCATCGACGCCAGCCTGATCGTGCCGGACGAAAACGTCTCGCTGCGCGACGGCGCCGTCAGCCCGTGGGCGAAGTCGACCTCACCCTATTACGCCCAGACGCTGGAAGCGCTGGGCAAAGCCTATGGCTTCAAGCTCGGCGACAAGTTCAAAGACCTGACCGAAGAGGCCAAGGAAGCCGTCCTGCGCGGCACCGGCGAGCGCGAGGTCACCTTCCAATATGATGACGGCCTGCGCTCCTACAAGACCACCAAGACGTTCGAGGGCGTCATTCCCAATCTCGAACGGCGGTGGAAGGAAACCGAATCCGCCTGGATGCGCGAGGAGATCGAGCGCTTCATGTCGGCGACGCCCTGCCCGGTCTGCAAGGGATACCGGCTGAAGCCGGAAGCGCTGGCGGTGAAGATCGCCGGCAAGCATATCGGCGAAGTCACAGAGCTGTCGATCCGCAAGGCCGACCAGTGGATCACCGAACTGCCGCCACATCTCAACGACCAGCAGAACGAGATCGCGGTGCGCGTTCTCAAGGAAATCCGTGACCGCCTGCGCTTCCTCAACGATGTCGGCCTCGACTATCTGACGCTGTCGCGCAATTCCGGCACGCTGTCGGGCGGCGAGAGCCAGCGCATAAGGCTGGCGTCGCAGATCGGCTCCGGCCTCACCGGCGTGCTCTATGTGCTGGACGAGCCGTCGATCGGCCTGCACCAGCGCGACAATGCCCGCCTGCTCGACACGCTCAAGCATCTGCGCGACATCGGCAACACGGTGATCGTCGTCGAGCATGACGAGGACGCCATCCTGCATGCCGATTATGTCGTCGACATGGGTCCGGCCGCCGGCATTCATGGCGGCGAGATCATCGCCCAGGGCACGCCGCAGCAGGTGATGGCCAATCCCAACTCGATCACCGGTAAATATCTGTCGGGCGCGCTCGAAGTCGCCACGCCCGGTGTCAGGCGCGAGGCCAAGAAAAACCGCCGGCTGAGGATCGTCGGCGCGCGCGGCAACAATCTCAAGAACGTCACTGCCGAAATCCCGCTCGGCACTTTTACCGCCGTCACCGGCGTGTCTGGCGGCGGCAAATCGACCTTCCTGATCGAGACGCTGTTCAAGGCGGCGTCGCGCCGCATCATGGGCTCGCGCGAGCATCCGGCCGATCACGACCGCATCGAGGGCCTCGAATTCCTCGACAAGGTCATCGACATCGACCAGTCGCCGATCGGCCGCACACCGCGTTCGAACCCGGCCACCTACACCGGCGCCTTCACACCGATCCGCGACTGGTTCGCCGGTCTGCCCGAAGCCAAGGCCCGCGGCTACCAGCCGGGGCGCTTCTCCTTCAACGTCAAGGGCGGCCGCTGCGAAGCCTGCCAGGGCGACGGCGTCATCAAGATCGAGATGCACTTCCTGCCCGACGTCTACGTCACGTGCGACGTCTGCCACGGCAAGCGCTACAACCGCGAGACGCTCGACGTCCTGTTCAAGGGCAAGTCGATCGCCGACGTCCTGGACATGACGGTCGAGGAAGGCGTCGATTTCTTTGCCGCCGTGCCCGGGGTGCGCGACAAGCTGGAGACGCTGAAGCAGGTCGGCCTCGGCTACATCCATATCGGCCAGCAGGCGACGACGCTGTCGGGCGGCGAGGCGCAGCGCATCAAGCTCGCCAAGGAATTGTCGCGCAAGGCGACCGGCAAGACGCTCTACATCCTCGACGAGCCGACCACCGGCCTGCACTTCCACGACGTCGCCAAGTTGCTGGAAGTGCTTCACGAACTGGTCGACCAGGGCAACACGGTGGTGGTCATCGAGCACAATCTCGAAGTCATCAAGACCGCCGACTGGGTGCTCGACCTCGGCCCCGAAGGCGGCGATGGCGGTGGCGAACTGGTGGCACAGGGCACACCGGAAGCCATCGTGCGCGAAAAGCGCAGCTACACCGGCCAGTTCCTGAAGGAGCTTTTGGAGCGGCGGCCCGGAGGCAAGCGCGAAGCGGCGGAGTAACTGACAGACCGGTCGGGCGCCTGGAGAGCTTTGAATGACAGTCCGACAGGCGCTTGCCGGTGATCTCGACGCAGTCGTCTCGCTGACGCAGACCGCCTATGAGCACTACACGCCCCTGTTAGGCGCGCCGCCGCTCCCAGTCACCGAGGACTATGCGCCACGCATCGAGCGTGGCGAGGTCTGGCTCTTGGAGAGCGGCGCGGAACTCGCCGGGCTGATCGTTATTGAGCGCCATCCCGATCATGCGATGATCTTCAGCGTCGCGGTCTCCCCCGCTTTCCAGGGCAGGAAACTCGGCACCGCGCTGCTCGACTTCGCCCAGGAACAGGCGCGGCTATGGGGGGTGCCGGAGGTGCGGCTCTACACCAATTCGCGCATGGAGCGGAACATCGAGATCTATACGGCCTATGGCTTCCACGAAACGGGCCGCCGAGCCAATCCCCACCGTCCCGGATGGACCGTGGTCGACATGATCAAACCGGTTGGAAAAATAGCCTGACCGCATTTTTAGAACTGGGAGGAAGACGATGATCAGCCAAGGAACAATCCGCGCCGGGATGGGCGGCTGGACTTTCGAACCCTGGGATACGTCCTTCTACCCGGACAAGCTTTCCAAGGCCAAACAGCTGAGTTACGCCACCCGCCAGGTACCGAGCATCGAGGTCAACGGCACCTACTATTCCAGCTTCAAGGAGCCGACCTTCGTCAAATGGGCGGGCGAGGCGCCGGACGGTTTCGTCTATTCGCTGAAGGGCAATCGCTTCGTCACCAACCGCCGCGTGCTTGGCGAAGCCGGCGAGTCCATGACGCGCTTCCTCGGCTCCGGCATTGCCGCGCTGGGCGACAAGCTGGGCCCGATCCTGTGGCAGTTCGCGCCGACGAAAAAGTTCGACGCCGACGATTTCGAGGCCTTCCTGAAGCTGCTGCCGGAAAAGCAGGATGGCGTGGCGCTGCGCCATGCGCTGGAAGTGCGCAACGACAGTTTCAGCGTGCCGGAATTTGTGGGCCTGGCGCGCAAATACAAGGCGGCAATCGTCTATGCCGACCATGCCAAATATCCTGGTATCGCCGACATCACCGGCGATTTTATCTATGCGCGGCTGCAGACCGGCAGCGACGACAATCCGGATTGCTATACGCCGAATGGCCTGGACGAATGGGCAGCGCGGGTGAAGACCTGGGCGCAAGGCAAGCAGCCGGCCGATCTGCGGCGCGCCGATCCGACTTTCGACGCGCCGGTGAAACCGCGCGATGTGTTCGTCTATTTCATCACCGAGGGCAAGGTGCGCGCGCCGTTCGGCGCCATGGCGCTGATGAAGCGGGTGAGCTGATCGGTTAAAGCGCGTCGCGCTGAAACGGATTCATACGACGCGATTTAAGTCTTTGATGCATGCCGTTGTCCCAGAACCGCGGCACACTTCTGGGCGACATGCATTAGGAGCAATTCCAGGAAAAGTGCGGACCGGTTTTCCCGGAAAACCGGGTAGCGCTTTCCCTTGAAAAGGGTTTCAACCCAGAATTGCTACGATCAACCGAAGCGTGATAGCTTATGCGCATCGTAACCTTATCGATACCTCCATCCTGCATAAATCCGGTGCGGGTCCTTTCTAGAGGCCGGCCGCCGCGCGCAAGGACGAGGGCATGTCGCTCGACTACAGTTCCCTTCTGTTGGCTGTTGGGTTTTCCGCCGCTTGCCTCGGCCTGACGCTGTTCGGCATCTGGCTTACCGCGCGCTCGGAAAAATTCCTGCTGACCTGGGCGGTCAGCGTGCTTCTGATCGTCGCCGACGTCTTCGCCTACCAGGCCTATATCGACGCGCCCGGACGCCTGCTCGGCCTCGCCAGCTTCACGTTCCTGCTGCTCGGCTTCGCGACCATGCTGGGCGCGGCCCATCAGTTCACGACCGGCCGCTCGCCATTGCCGCGCATCGCTGTCGGCGCCGGCGTCTCGCTGGCAGTCGCCTTGCCGCCGATGGCGCTTGGCTATGACGGGCTGGGCTTCATGCTGGAGAATGCCTTCGCCGCGCTGCTTTTGTTTGCGACGGCCTATGAATACTGGAAGGGTCGTACGGAATTCCCGGCCCCGATCCTCGGCATTGCAGGGCTCTACACCGCCACCGCAATTTCCTTCGTGCTGTGCTCCGGTGCACTTGTCTGGGATGGCAGGCTGGTGCTTGGCCATGCGCCGAGCAACTGGGCCGAGGATTTCAGCCTCATCGTCGTCATCGCCTGCATGACCGGCATCGGCGCGCTCTCGCTGGCGCTCAACCAGGGACGCCTGGCGCAGCATCATCGCCGCGAAGCGCTGACCGATCCGCTGACCGGACTGCTCAACCGGCGCGCTTTGTTCGACCTGCACGGCAAAACACCGGTCCGGTCCTTCACCGCCGTGATCGTGTTCGACCTCGACGGCTTCAAGGCCATAAATGACGAGTTCGGCCATGCCACCGGCGACGAGGTGCTGAAACTGTTCGCCAAGGATTTGACCGCCAATCTCCAGCCGGGCGATGTCGCCGCGCGCATGGGCGGAGAGGAATTTGCATTGGTGCTCGATCGCACCTTGCCTGAAAAGGTGGAATTCATAGCCGAGCGGATCCGGGCCAGTTTTGCCATGCGCCGGATCGATACCGAGACCCGCCTGCTGTCCTGCACCGTCAGCGCCGGCTACGCCTTCGGCAGCGAGGGCGGCACCAAATTCGACAAGGTGCTCAGCGCCGCCGACAAGGCGCTTTACGGCGCCAAGCGCGGCGGCCGCAACCGTGTGCTCGCCTTCCGGCGCGCCGGGTAGGCTGGGCTGATATTCAGCCGGCCTGAACCTCACCACACGTAAAACAACACCCCAAAGCGCGTCGCATGAGGCCGT
This sequence comes from Mesorhizobium sp. C372A, assembly GCF_030323245.1. Taxonomy (NCBI): domain Bacteria; kingdom Pseudomonadati; phylum Pseudomonadota; class Alphaproteobacteria; order Hyphomicrobiales; family Phyllobacteriaceae; genus Mesorhizobium; species Mesorhizobium sp. C372A. The sequence goes on from NZ_CP100475.1 coordinate 4,736,316, forward strand.
TCAGGCGCGACGCGCTTTTAGGCCGCTATGACGATCTCGTTGTAAGTGTCGAGGTCGACGTAGAAAACCTTGGTGATTTCGCCGATCAGCTCATCCTGCTGGTAGCCTTGCGAGCGCAGAATGTTGATGGCGGTGATGATGTCGACACGCTCTGTCAGCCGTCGTTTCTGGTGGTCCTCGACGAACCGTTCCATAGCCCTATTCTCCTGGCAAGATTATCTGAACGCATTGACCGACAATCAGAACTGCGAGGGAAGCTAGGGTGGCTTGCTTGCGTGGAACTTGCAGGCTGAGCCAGCATATTCCCTCGATCTGCTACAGAACCAGACTGATACGGAAGCGGCCGACTCACCGAGGCCTAGGAAAGACTAGCATGCAGTATTCGGCGTGCCAGAGGTGGCGACCTCGGACGAAAGTCCGACGCAACGGCGCGCGGACCTTCGCGACTTCATCATCCTTGGGCGTAGCGACGCGAAGCGGAGCGAAGACCCAGGGATCCATGCCGGGACGAAGAAGCGTCATTAACGGTGCAGAATGTGGAATGGCCAATGTGCCGCAGAAGCGATCTTGTTCTGCATCGCGGCACTCTTTGGCTGATGTCGCGGCATGGATTCTGGGGTCTGCGCGCGTCGCTCCGCTCCTTGGCTCCGCCCTAGAATGACGAAGTGATTGTGGGCATTTCAGCCAATCTTCGACGTGTACGATCCGTGCAGCCGTCGACCTGCGTTAAACCGTCAGAAACTTCCTGACGTCCGCCCGGTCGAGATCTTCGGCCGGGCCGGTGTGGACGATCTGGCCGCGGTCCATGATGTTGACCTCGTCGGCGAGCTCGCGGCAGAAATCGAGATATTGCTCGACCAGAAGCACCGCAATGCCGGCCTGATCGCGCAAATAGCGGATGGCGCGGCCGATGTCCTTGATGATCGAGGGCTGGATGCCTTCGGTCGGCTCGTCGAGCACCAGCAGTTTCGGCCGCATGACGAGCGCCCGGCCGATGGCGAGCTGCTGCTGCTGGCCGCCTGAGAGATCGCCGCCGCGCCGCCCCAGCATCTGCTTCAGCACCGGAAACAGTTCGAAGACATGCGCCGGCACGTTGCGGTCGGCGCGCTTCAACGGCGCAAGGCCGGACTCCAGGTTTTCGCGCACCGTCAGCAGCGGAAAGATCTCCCTGCCCTGCGGTACGAATGCGATGCCCGACCGGGCGCGATCATACGCCGCGCTCCGGTCGAGCGCCTTCCCCTCGAAGGCAACGCTTCCGCTCGTCAGCCGGTGGTGGCCGACGATCGATCTCATCAAACTGGTCTTGCCGACGCCGTTGCGGCCGAGCACGCAGGTGATCTTGCCGGCACCCGCCGTCAGCGACACACCGCGCAGCGCCTGAGCAGCGCCGTAATGGAGCGTGGCGTTGGAAACTTCGAGCATGTCAGCGCCTTCTCCAGAAGCGGAGGAACGGAAAGTCGAAGCGATGGAATTGCACCCGCCAGACCATGCTCATCTCCCGAGATAAACTTCGACGACCCGCTCGTCGGCCGAGACGAAATCGAGCGAGCCTTCCGACAGCACCGAGCCCTCATGCAGGCAGGTGACCTTGACGCCGAGTTCGCGCACGAAATGCATGTCGTGCTCGACGACGATGACCGAATGCTCGCGCGCTATGTCCTTGAGCAGCCGCGCGGTTTCCTCGGTCTCGGCATCGGTCATCCCTGCGACCGGCTCGTCAACCAAAAGCAGCTTCGGGTCCTGCGCCAGCAGCATACCGATCTCCAGCCACTGTTTCTGGCCATGGCTGAGATTGGCTGCCAGATCGTGGCGCTTGTCGCCCAGCCGGATGATGCCGAGGATGTCGTCGATCTGTCTGGCTTCGGCGGCCGAGCGGCGATGGAACAGCGCCGGAAAGATCGAGCGCGGGCCCTTCAGCGCCAGCATCAGATTGTCTTCGACGCTGTGGCTTTCGAAGACGGTCGGCTTCTGGAATTTGCGGCCGATGCCCATCATGGCGATCTCCGCCTCGTCGTGCCGGGTCAGATCGACCTGGCCGTCGAAGAACACTTCGCCCTCGTCGGGCCGGGTCTTGCCGGTGACGATGTCCATCATCGTCGTCTTGCCGGCGCCGTTGGGACCGATGATGGCGCGCATCTCGCCCTTGTCGAGCACCAGCGACAGATTGTTGATGGCGCGGAAACCGTCGAAGGAGACCGAGACGCCGTCGAGATAGAGGATGGTGTTGGACTTCGACATCGCTCTATTCCGCCGGCTGCGGTTCAGGCCCGGACGCGGACCAGGCACCGGGCGTTGTTGCTGCGCTGCGCACGATCTTCGATGGCGGCGGGGCATCAGGGTCTGTGCCCGCTTCCTCTGCAATCGCTGCAGCCCGCATCGCCCGAGCGTTACCGCGCCAGGAATCCCACATGCCGACGATGCCCTTGGGCAGGAACAGGGTTACGGCAACGAACAGGCCGCCGAGCGCAAACAGCCAGAATTCCGGCAGCAGGCCGGTGAACCAGGATTTGCCGGCATTGACGAGCAGCGCACCGACGATCGGGCCGACAATGGTGCCGCGCCCACCGACGGCTGCCCAGATCACGACTTCGATGGAATTGGACGGCTCGAATTCGCCGGGATTGATGATGCCTACCTGGGGCACATAGAGCGCGCCGGCGATGCCGGCCATGACAGCCGAGACGGTAAAGGCAAACAGCTTCACGTTCTCCGCCCGCCAGCCGAGGAAGCGGGTGCGGCTCTCGGCGTCGCGCACCGCCATCAGCAGCTTGCCGTATTTGGAGCCGACGATCGCCCAGGTGATGAAGACGGCGAGCGCGAGTATGATGGCGCTGGCGGCAAACAGGGCGGAGCGGGTGGCGTCGGCCTGCACGTTGAAGCCCAGAATATCCTTGAAATCGGTCAAGCCGTTGTTGCCGCCGAAACCCATGTCGTTGCGGAAGAAGGCGAGCAGCAGCGCGTAGGTCATCGCCTGGGTGATGATGGAGAGATAGACGCCGGTGACGCGGCTGCGGAAGGCGAACCAGCCGAAGACGAAGGCGAGCAGGCCGGGCACCGCCAGCACCATGATGGCGGCGAACCAGAAGTGGTCGAAACCGGTCCAGAACCAGGGCAATTCCTTGTAGTTCAGGAACACCATGAAATCGGGCAGGATCGGATTGCCGTAAACGCCGCGCGAGCCGATCTGGCGCATGAGGTACATGCCCATCGCATAGCCGCCGAGGGCGAAGAAGGCGCCATGGCCGAGCGAGAGGATGCCGCAATAGCCCCAGACGAGATCGAGCGCCAAGGCAAGCAATGCATAGCAGAGGTACTTGCCCGTCAACGCGACGATGTAGGACGGAATATAGAACGCGCTTTGCGGCGACACTGCGAGGTTGAGCAGCGGCACGATAATGGCGGCCGTCAGCAGGATGAAAATAGTGATGGCGATGCGACGGTCGGCACCCGCGGCGAAGAAGCGTCCCGTGATCATGTTTCCACCGCCCTGCCCTTGAGCGCGAACAGGCCGCGCGGGCGCTTCTGGATGAACAGGATGATCAGCACCAGCACGACGATCTTGCCGAGCACCGCGCCAGCATAGGGTTCGAGAACCTTGTTGACGATGCCGAGCGAGAAGGCGCCGACCAGCGTGCCCCAGAGATTGCCGACGCCGCCGAAGACCACGACCATGAAGCTGTCGATGATGTAGCCGCGGCCGAGATTGGGCGAGACATTGTCGATCTGGCTGAGCGCGACGCCGGCAATGCCGGCAATGCCGGAGCCGAGCGCAAAGGTCAGCGCATCGACCCAAGGCGTCCTGATGCCCATCGAGGCGGCCATGCGGCGGTTGGCGGTGACGGCGCGCATCTGAAGGCCCCAGGGCGTGCGCTTCATAACAAAGAGCAGCACGCCGAAGACGGTGAGCGCGAAGACCAGGATCCAGAGGCGGTTCCAGGTGACGGCGAGTTGGCCGACATCGAACGATCCCGACATCCAGGAGGGGTTGCCGACCTCCTGGTTGGTCGGTCCGAAGATCGAGCGCACCGCCTGCTGCAGGACAAGCGAGACGCCCCAGGTTGCGAGCAGCGTTTCCAGCGGCCGGCCGTAGAGGAAACGGATGACGCCGCGCTCGATGATCAGGCCGACGGAAGCGGCAACCAGGAAGGCGAGCGGCAACGCGATCACCAGCGACCAGTCGAACAGGCCGGGGAACGAGGTTCGGATCACCTGCTGGACGACGAAGGTGGTGTAGGCGCCGAGCATCACCATCTCGCCATGCGCCATGTTGATGACGCCCATGACGCCGAAGGTGATGGCGAGGCCGATGGCGGCCAGCAGCAGCACCGAGCCAAGCGAGATGCCGTACCATATGTTCTGGCCGGCATCCCACAGCGCCAGGCTCGAATTGATGCTGGCGATTGCCGCCGTCGCGGCATCCTTGACCGCGCCTTGCGCATTGGCCTCGACCGCGGTGAGCAGCGAGACCGCGTCGCGGTCGCCGCGCGCGCCGATCAGGGCAATGGCGGCAAGCTTGTCGGCCTCCGGCTTGTCGGAGACCAGCACCGATGCCGCGCGCGCCTGTTCGAACAATGCCTTGACCTTGGCGTCGGTCTCGGCGGCGATGGCTGCATCGAGCGGCTCGATATTGGCGGCATCGGGGGTCTTGAACATGGTGTCGGCGGCGGCGATGCGGACAGAAGGATCTTTCGCGCGCAACGTCAGCGTTCCCAGTGCATCTCGGATGACACGACGCAGCGTGTTGTTGACCTTGATCTTCGTGATGTCGGCCTTGGGGGCGTCGCCGGCTTTCTCGCCACTCAGCGGGTCGAGCAGCGTGACGCTGTCGGCGGCCTCACTGCCGACGAAGACGGCTGAATCGGCTTTACGGATGTAAAGGTTGCCTTCGGCGAGCGCTGCAAGCGGGCGCTCGACCAGCGGATCGCCGGTGGCGGCAAGTTCGCGCACGACGGCCTCAGTGGCGGCAAAGCCCGTGCCCGTGGCGAATTTGGCGACGATGGCGCGCAGATCGGCTTCGGCTGCGTTCGACGGCAATAGGCTTGCCACCAGGAACACCAGCATGAGGCCGAGAGTGCGCAACAGGATCATCCGTTCAGATACTCTTCTGTGGGGAAATTCCGCGTCCGGGCGGGCTGAAGCGCCCGGACGCTTGGCGGTACCGATCGTGGACGCGTCCACGATCGGTCGGTCCCGGGAGGGATCAGTTCGTGCCCTTGCCGCCGCATTTGCCGGTGGCAACGTTGAAGTTGCCGCAGGACAGAGGCGCGCGCCAATCCGAAATCAGGTCCTTGGAATCGGGCAGATAGTCGGACCATTCGTCGCCCATCACGAGGCCGGGCGTCTGCGACACGGTCTCGAACTGGCCGTCGGCCTGGATCTCGCCGATCAGCACCGGCTTGGTGATGTGATGGTTCGGCATCATGGTCGAATAGCCGCCGGTGAGGTTCGGCACGGACACGCCGACCATGGCGTCGATGACCTTGTCGGGATCGGTGGTGCCGGCCTTTTCGACCGCCTTCACCCACATGTTGAAGCCGATATAGTGAGCTTCCATCGGGTCGTTGGTGGTGCGCTTGTCATTCTTGATGAACTTGTGCCAGTCGGCGATGAACTTCTTGTTTTCGGGTGTGTCGACGCTCTCGAAATAGTTCCAGGCAGCGAGATGGCCGACCAGCGGCGCGGTATCGAGACCGGCCAGTTCTTCCTCACCGACCGAAAAGGCCATGACCGGGATGTCCTCGGCCTTGATGCCCTGGTTGCCGAGTTCCTTGTAGAACGGAACGTTGGCGTCGCCATTGACGGTCGAGACGACGGCGGTCTTCTTGCCGGCCGAGCCGAATTTCTTGATTGCGGAGACTTCGGTCTGCCAGTCGGAGAAGCCGAACGGCGTGTAGTTGACCATGATGTCTTCGGCGGCGACGCCCTTGGCCTTCAGATAGGCCTCGAGGATTTTGTTGGTGGTTCGGGGATAGACGTAGTCGGTGCCTTCCAGCACCCAGCGCTTCACCGAGCCACCGTCCTCGCTCATGAGATAATCGACAGCGGGAATCGCCTGCTGGTTCGGGGCGGCGCCTGTGTAGAACACGTTGCGCTCGCTTTCCTCGCCCTCATACTGGACGGGGTAGAACAGGATGTTGTCGAGTTCCGAGAACACCGGCAACACCGATTTGCGCGACACCGAGGTCCAGCAGCCGAACACGGCGGCGACCTTGTCCTTCGAGATCAGCTCGCGCGCCTTTTCGGCAAAGAGCGGCCAGTTGGAGGCCGGATCGACAACGACCGCCTCGAGCTTCTTGCCGAGCAGACCGCCCTTGGCATTCTGCTCTTCGATGAGCATCAGCATGGCGTCTTTCAGCGTCGTCTCCGAAATCGCCATGGTCCCCGATAGCGAATGCAGAATGCCGACCTTGATCGTGTCTTCGGCGGCCTGGGCCGGAGACGACATCGACAGGCCGGCGGCGACCACGCCGGCCGAAAACATTTTTGTTATTGTGGAGAAATTACCCCTCATACCGAAGACTCCCAAGCTGTTTGATTGCACCGCGATAATGCAATGCAACTGCCGTGCCAAACGCAAAGGCGCCGCTCACGAAGATGGAATAGCCGAGCGTTATCAGCCGGTTGGTATATTAGCCTCGAGAAAACAGTGGTAGCCGGCGAAAATTGATTGAGGCAAATTTGCGCAGCGCACATGGCTTTTGCCTAATTTTTGCCCAATTGAGACAAATGCCTAGTTTTTGATCTCCGGCCGTGTGTTCCGGGCTAACAATGTTGCGGTACCGCGCAAAAATAGGGCAAGCTCGCCTTCAAAAGAGTGACGTCATGACATCTCGCACCTCATGCATTTCCGGCATCCTGCTGCTGATGGCAACGAGCGGCGCCGCGCGCGCCGATTTCAGCGAGGGCAAGCTTCCGGACGGCACCTATCATTGCGAGGTCTATTTGCTCGGCGCCTTCCTCAACCTCGGCGACATCACTATCAAGGGCAATGTCTATAGTGGTCCGGTGACATTCGGCACCGCGACGCAAGGCTACAACTATCAGATGAATGCCAATGGCGAGATCACCTGGCTCGGGCCGCTGGGCGGCTATACCACCGGTGGCAACTCCGTCTCCATGACACAGGCAACACTGGACGGCGAGACCGCCCCGTCATTCGACATCATTCTGAAGCAGCCCGACGGCGCCTTCACCGCCTCGACCTGCACCAAGGGCTGAGCGATGCGTAGTGCCGCGCCCAGTTGCGGCAAAACCTTCCTCTTATGTCATGTGAATGTTGCCTAGGCAGACTAGGGCAACGGTGCGCCGTAACATCCACCCTGAGAGGCAGACACCATGGCCAATGCACCGTCTTCATCCTCCCCCGTCATCCGCGAAATCATTGCCGAGCGCGTCTCGCGCCGGTCTCTTTTGAAAGGCAGCCTCGCCTCCGGCGCGCTGATTGCCGGCGGCAGCTTTGTCGGCTCCTTGTTTGCCGGCGAAACGCATGCCGCCACAGCGCAGTCGACGCTCGGCTTTCCCGAGCTGAAACGGGTCTACGGCAAGACCCATGCCGCCGCCGAAGGCTATGAGACGACCATCGTCGCGCGCTGGGGCGACCCGCTTGCAGCCGGCCTCGCCGAATTCGACGGCAACAAGGTCGCGGCGGAGGAACAGGAAAAGCGCTTCGGCTACAATTGCGACTACATCGCCTTCATGCCGCTGCCCAAGGGCACGGTGAATTCCGATCATGGCCTGCTCTGCGTCAACAACGAATACATCTCGCCCAATGTGATGTTTCCGGGGATGACCGAGGGCGATGCCGGCAAGACGATGACCAGGGAACAGGTCGATCTCGGCATGGCCGCGATGGGCCATTCGATCGTCGAGGTGCAATTGAAGGACGGCAAGTGGGCAAGCGTGGCGGACAGCCCGCTCAACCGCCGCATCACCGCCAACACCGAAATGACCGTTTCCGGACCGGTTGCCGGCCATGCGCTGATGAAAACTTCGGCCGACCCGACTGGCACGAAAGTGCTCGGCACCAGCTATAATTGCAGCGGCGGTTTCACCCCCTGGGGTACGGTGCTGACCTGCGAGGAAGGCGTGTCCGACATTTTCGGCGGCGACCCGAAAAAGGCGCCGACTGCCGACCTGCTCGACCGTTACGGCTTCGACGGCTCCGACATCTATGGCCGCGGCCGCTTCCATGACCGCTTCAACCTCGACAAGGAACCGAACGAGGCCAACCGCTTCGACTGGGTGGTCGAGATCGACCCTTACGATCCTCAGTCCAGGCCGGTGAAGCGCACGGCACTTGGCCGCATGTCGCATGAGGCCTCGACCGTGGTCCTCAACAAGGACGGCCGCGTTGTCGTCTATATGGGTGACGACGACTATTTCGAATATATGTACCGCTTCGTCTCGGCCAAGGCCTATGACAAGGCCAACCCGGCCTCCGGCGCCGATCTGCTCGACGATGGCGTGCTGTCGGTCGCCCGCTTCGATGCCGATGGCTCGATGACGTGGCTGCCGTTGGTGCACGGCCAGGGCAAGCTTACCGTCGAGAACGGTTTTGCCGACCAGGCCGAGGTGCTGTTGAAGACGCGGTTTGCGGCAGATGCGCTCGGCGCCACGCCGATGGACCGGCCCGAGGACATCGAGACCAATCCGGTGACCGGCCGCGTCTATGCGGTGATGACCAAGAACAAGAAGCGCGACCAGTCAAAGGTCAATCCGGCCAACACGCGGCCGGAAAATCTCTGGGGCCATATTGTCGAACTGATCCCGCCCGGCGGCCGCGGCGCGGACGCCGACCACACGGCCGAAAACTATGCCTGGGACCTGTTCGTGCTCTGCGGCAATCCCAGGGATGCCAAGGTCGGCGCCACCTTCCATCCGGATACGTCGGACAATGGCTGGTTCGTCTGCCCCGACAACATCACCTTCGATCCGGCCGGGCGGCTGTGGGTGGCGACGGACGGCGCCAATGATTTCGACCTGCCGGACGGCGTCTATGGCGTCGACACCGAAGGTGCGGCGCGCGGCCTGCCGAAGCTGCTGTTCACCTGCCCGCACGGCGCCGAAGCGACCGGCCCGTGCTTCACGCCGGACGGCTCGACTTTGTTCCTGTCGGTGCAGCACCCTGCGGAAGATGCAGAGACGCTCGACAAGGCGCAGACGCTGTGGCCCGACTTCAGGGATGGCCAATTGCCGCGGCCGTCCGTCGTCGCCATCCGCCGCAAGGACGGACAGCCGGTCGGCGCATAGTGTCCTAGGGAAAAGGGCGGAACGCGCCATGCGCGTTCCGCGTAGCGATCCGGGAGGACGGCTCAGATCGTCTTGGCCGACATTTGCGAAGCGATGTATTCGGCCTGGCGGATAGCCAGCGACACGATCGTCAGCGTCGGATTTTCAGCCGCACCGGTGGTGAACTGGCTGCCGTCCGACACGAACAGGTTTTTGATGTCGTGCGCCTGGCCGTGCTTGTTGACGACGCCGTCTTCCGCCTTTTCACTCATCCGGTTGGTGCCGAGATTGTGGGTTGAGGGATAGGGCGGCGTCGGGAAGGAGCGCGTCGCGCCGACCGCATCATAAAGCGCTGTGGCCTGCTTGTAGGCATGGTTGCGCATCGCCGTGTCGTTGGGATGATCATCGAAATGCACGTCGGCGATCGGCATGCCGTGCGCGTCCTTCTCGTCCTTGTGCAGCGTGACGCGGTTTTCCGCGCGCGGCATGTCCTCGCCGACGATCCACAGGCCAGCCATGTGATCATAGTGGTCGAGCGCGGTGGTGAAGGAACGGCCCCAGCCGCCGGGATTGAGGAAGGCGGCCATGAAGGGCAAGCCGAGCGACAGCGTCTCGAATTCATAGCCGCCGACAAAGCCGCGTGAGGGATCGTGCCGCGCCTCGTCGCGGATAATGCCGGCCATGGTGGTGCCGCGATACATATGCACCGGTTGGTCGAAGATGGCGTAGACCGAACCGGTGGTGTGGCGCATGTAGTTCTTGCCGACCTGCCCCGACGAATTGGCAAGCCCTTGCGGAAACTTCGCTGACTCGGAGTTTAGCAGCAGGCGCGGGCTTTCGATCGAGTTGCCGGCGACGGCGACAATGCGGGCCTTCTGTTCCTGCAGCTTGCCGTCCTTGTCGGCATAGACGACGCCGGTCACCTTGCCTGAGGCGTCGTGGTTGATCTTGATCGCCATGGCATTCGGCCGGACTTCGAGATGGCCGGAGGCCTCGCCCTTGGGGATCTCGGTATAGAGCGTCGACCATTTGGCGCCCCATTTGCAGCCCTGGAAGCAGAAGCCGGTCTGTTGGCAGGAGTTCCGGTCATCACGCTCGACCGAATTGATTGCCATGTTGCCGGTATGACATTCCTTGTAGCCGAGCTTGTCGGCGCCGGCCTTGAGCACCTTGAAATTGTTGTTGCCGGGCAGCCGCGGCCAGCCATTGGTGCCGGTGACGCCCATCTTGGCTTCCGCCTTGGCGTAGTACGGCTCCATCTCGGCCAATGTGACCGGCCAGTCCAGCAGGTTGGCGCCTTCCAGCTTGCCGTAGGTCGAGAGCGTCTTGAACTCATGCTCCTGGAAGCGCAGCGAGGCGCCGGCCCAGTGCGTGGTCGAGCCGCCGACCGATTTGACTATCCAGGCCGGCAAATTGGGGAAATCCTTCGACACCCGCCAGTCGCCGGACGTCGTGCGCTTGTCCGTCCAGGCGAGTTGGCTGAAGGAACCCCACTCATCATTGATGAAATCCTCGTATTCGTGGCGCGCGCCGGCCTCGAGGATGACGACATCGACGCCTTTCTGGGCGAGTTCGTTGCCGAGCGTGCCGCCGCCGGCGCCGGAGCCGACGATCACGACCACGCCATCGTTGTTGAGATCAAATGAAGCTGCCATGGTTTCCTCCCATGAATTCCTGTTTGCCGGGTTTCAGAACGACGGAAGGGCTCAGAGCCACTCTATGTCGTCGAAACCGCGCGCGATGTAGCCGCCCTTGGAGTAGGATTCGCCCTCGTAGCCGAAGATCGGCCACACCTCCTGCTGGTTGTAGAGGCTGACGACGAGGCCGCCGCGGATGGACTGGAAGAACGGCGTCGCGTCGATCTGCTGCAGCACGGCGACGCGCTGCTCCTCCCAGCCGAGGCCGCGATAGCCGCCCTCGCCCGACTTCTTGTCGAGGTCGGCGATGCCGTCTTCGATCATCGTCTTGTAGGCAGCGTCCTTGCCGGCCTGCTCGTCATGGCCTTTTACGGCGATGGCGTAGTATTTGTCGGGCACCTGATCGTGCGGATAGATGTCGCGCGCCATCTGGATCAGCGTCGCCATGGTTTCGGGCTTGAGCGCCGATGTCTCGAGCCCCCAGGCATTTTCAGGGCTGATGACGGCGCTGCCGGAAATGACGAGCAACGCGCCGATGCCGCCGCGTTTGAGAAGTTCACGACGTGAGAGCCTCGCGTCATAGATCGTGACCATTTGTTCCTCCCTGCTTGCTGTTTGCGCCCTTGAACAGCGCCGTTGCTGGCGCCGCGCGGCTGAATGCGGCTGATAATCCCCTACTGGAAGCGCCCTCCACGCTGCAGAACCTCGATCTTGTAGCCGTCGGGGTCCTCGATGAAGAAAAAGCGGGCGATCAGCGATCCGTCGCGGTTGAATTCGACGATCTTCTTGGGGTTGAGGCCGAGCGCGCCGATCCGGTCGTGTTCGCTGTCGAGATCGGACACCGAGACCGCCAGATGGCCGTAACCGTCGCCAAGCCCATAAGGCTCGGTGCGGCCCTTGTTCACGGTGAGTTCGAGCTCGAACCCCGTTTCGGCGTTGGCAAGGTAAATCAGCGTGAATGTCTCGAAATCCAGCCTGTCGGCGACGTCGAGCCCGAAAGCGTTTCTGTAGAAATCGACGGATCTGGCCTCTTGGAGAACCCGGATCATGGAATGGATTGCCTTCGCCAAATCAGTCTCCGCCGCTGCATGTTGGAGGCGATTATGGGCGGCACGCGCGAAAGGTGGTGGCAGCCGGTTACCACGGCTAAATTTGCAATCGCTGCTATGCCAGCGCCTAAAGACGAAAGTCCGATTGCCGATTCGGCCCACAAGGCCGAACATGCAGGGACAACGACAACTTGAAGGCGCGACACGCTGCGCCCAAACCCAACAATATCGGGAGGTAAGGATGTGCAGGGTTTTTGCCGGGCAGGATCCGGAAGGCTATCGACAGATCAACCGGTCGATCCGCATCGACGGTCACTCTACGAGTATCCAGCTTGAAGGAACGTTCTGGGCGCTGCTTGACGAAATTGCCGACAGCCAAGGCCTGACGACGCCGAAGTTCATCTCAAAACTCTATGACGAGGCGATCGAGATCAACGGCGCCATTCCCAACTTCGCGTCGATGCTGCGTACCACCTGCGCGCTCTATCTGCGCGGTCACCGGCCAGACATGGATGAGCTGACGCCGAAGCGCGAAGCGGCCTGAGGAAGCTAGCCTTCCGCCGCAACGTCGAGCCCGAGCCGCGCCATATCGGTGAACAGCGCCTGACGTTCGGAATAGGCAGTCTGTTCGCCGGTCACGATGTTGTCGACGACGGTCAGCAGCGACAGCGCGCGGACGCCGAAATGCGCCGCGATTCGGTAGAGTGCGCTGGTTTCCATATCGACAGCGAGAGCGCCAAGCGCCTGCGCTTCGGCAAAGCGGTCGCGCCCTTCAGGGTGGTAGAAGACATCGCTGCAGATGGTCAGCCCGGCCTGGTGGTCGATGCCGAGCTGGGCGGCGCAGGCCAAAGCGTGGGCGAACAGGCCGGGATCGGGCCCGGCGGCAGCATCGTAGAGGCCGAAGACCTGGCCGCTTTGGTCGCTTTCGGCGCGCACCGACTGCGAGATCACCAAGGAGCGCAGCGGCACGCGGGGTGTCAGGCCGCCGCAGGTGCCTGTGCGGATCAGCGTTTTTACGCCGTGAACATCCAGGAGTTCATGCGCATAGACCAGGAAGGACGGGACACCGATGCCGGTGGCCTGGATGCTGATGGGACGGCCGCGATAGAGACCGGTGAAGCCGAGTGCGCCCCGGCGGCGGTTGACGCAGCGCGGCGCCTCAAGAAATGTCTTTGCCATCCACTCGGCGCGTTGCGGATCGCCCGGCAACAGCACCGTTGCGGCATAGTCGCCCCTGGCAGCCTCGTTGTGCGGCGTCACGACATGCTCCCCAAAACCCGCCGCCCGTTTCGCCTGCAATCATGGCAGTGTCACGTCATTGCGCAAGCTTTGAATTAGGGCGCCCTAGGACTCCAATACATCCTTGACCACGGTGGCCAGTTGCTTGAGGGAGAACGGCTTCGGCAGGAAGCCGAATTGCGCGTCCGGCGGCAGGTTTCTGGCGAAAGCGTCTTCGGCATAGCCAGACACGAAGACGAACTTGATGTCGGGCTGGCGCTTGCGCAGTTCGCCGAGCAGCGTCGGTCCGTCCATTTCCGGCATCACCACGTCGGACACGACGATATCGACTTTGCCGCCGAGCGCCTCGAAGACTTCCAGCGCCTCGACGCCCGAGGAGGCCTCATGGACGGTATAGCCGCGCGAGGTCAGCGCCCGCGAGCCGCCCATGCGCACGGCGTCTTCGTCCTCGACGAGGAGCACAGTGGCCGAGCCCGACAGGTCCTTGGCGCTGTCGGCGGCTTTGACGGGCGCAACCGGCGCCTCGCTGACGTCGCCGGGCTTCTTCGCCTCCACGATATGGCGCGGCAGGAAGATGCGGAAGGTCGAGCCCTTGCCGACTTCGGAATCGCAGAAGATGAAACCGCCGGTCTGCTTGATGATGCCATAAACCATCGACAGGCCAAGGCCGGTGCCTTTGCCGACTTCCTTGGTGGTGAAGAACGGCTCAAAAATCTTCTTCAGCACGTCCGGGGCAATGCCCGAGCCGCTATCCTCGACCTCGACCACGACATAGTCGGCAGGCGTGAGCTCGCGGTAGGAGAAGCTCTTGCATTGTTCGGCGGTGACGTTGCGGGTGCGTACGGTGAGGTCGCCGCCGGCCGGCATGGCGTCGCGCGCGTTGACGGCCAGGTTGACCACCACCTGCTCGAACTGGCCGATATCGACCTTGACCGGCCACAAATCGCGGCCGTGGTCGACCTTCAGCTTGATCTCGTTGCCAACCAGGCGGGCAAGCAGCATCCGGAGATCGGCAAGCACGTCGGTCAGGTTCAGCACTTCCGGCCGCAATGTCTGCTTGCGCGAGAAGGCGAGCAACTGCCGCACCAGCGAGGCCGCCCGGTTGGCATTCTGCTTGATGTTCATGATGTCGGGGAAGGACGGGTCCGACGGCCGGTGATTGGTCAGCAAAAGATCCGACGCCATGATGATGGCGGTCAGCACATTGTTGAAGTCGTGGGCGATGCCGCCGGCGAGCTGTCCGACCGCCTGCATCTTCTGGCTCTGCGCCATCTGGCCCTCGAGCGCCTTCTGCTCGGTGGTCTCGACGGCATAGACGATAGCCGATTCCTCGGCGCCCTCGCCGGTGCCGTCGGCGACGGCGTTGACGTAGAAGCGGATGTGACGCTCCTCATTGCCGGGCAGCAGCGTGTCGATCGGGTCGATGTCGGCCTGCCTCAGCCGCGCCTTCTCGAAGGCGGCGGCAAAGGCCGGCCGGTCGCGCTCGTGGATCACGGTGTCCAGCCGCACGCGGCGGTCGACCGCGTCGCCGTCGACGACGGAGGAAAACAGCGACAGGAACGGCGCATTGGTGCGCAGGATGCGGCCGCCATTGTCGACGGCGGCAATGGCCATCGGCGTCGAATTGAAGAAGCGAGTGAAGCGTACCTCCGAAGCCCGAAGATCGGCCGATGCGTCCTCGCCCTGCGTGCGGTTGAGCACGATGGTGCGGGTGGGACCGTTGGTCCCCTCGCGGCTGGCCGAGACCCGATGCATGAAGCGCACCGGCAGCGCCTCGCCGGTCGTCGTCGTAAGATCGAGATCGATGACGGCGTTGCGGGTGGTGCCGGGATCGGCCTTGACCGAGCGCACCAGCGCCATGCCGTCGCCGGCGACGATTTCCGGGAGTGTCACGGCGCCAGGGGTGAAGCTCGCCAGATCGATGCCCAGCCATTCGGCGAGCGTGGCGTTGATGTAGGTGACACGGCCTTCCTGGTCGGCCGAGAAGAAACCGGCCGGCGCATGGTCGAGATGGTCGATGGCCTTCTGCAAGTCGAGGAAGAAACGCTCCTGCTCGGCCCGTTCCTGCGAGATATCGGCAAGCTGCCAGGCAAGCATCGGCAGGCGCTGACCGGGAACGCTGAAGGTCCGGGCCCGCGCCCGGTACCAGCGCGCGCCGGGCTCGGCGCCCGGCCGGATCGACTGTGCTAGCCGGAACTCACCGTCGCCGGCCTGGCCATCGCGCAAGCCCGAGGCCAGCCGGTATATGGTCACCGAAGCTTCGGGGACATCGGAAAGCAGGCCTTCGACCGTCTTCAGATCGGCGGCCGACGCAGCACCGGTCATCTCGGCGTAGGCCCGGTTGGCGTAGACGACGCGGCCCTTGGTGTCGGTGACGATCAGGCCCTGCGACATCGAATCGACGAAGGCCTTCGACAGTTCGTCCCCGGTCGAACGCGGCGCGATCTGCACGAAGCCGATGGCCGTGGCGAACAGGAAGCCGACGCCGATCATGGCAAGCACGCCCAGCATGCCGAGCAGGAACGGATCGCCAAGACGCTCGCGGAAAATGCCGAAAACGATCGCGGCCCCAGTCAGGACGATGATGAACACGATGAGCCGGGTAACCGCGCCTGGCCGCGTGTTCTGATCGACGATCGGTACCGGATAGAAATCGCCGCGCGTTTCCCTGGCCATATGCCCCCTGCTCGTGAGTTGTCCGACACCGCCCCCGGCCGGTTGAATCACATTCTCCTAATCCGGAAAAGGCCTTGGCGGCAAATGTCGGATAAAAATGACGCGTCGGTGTTTTCAAGCTGTTCACGAAGCGTGAAGGCAACTTGCGGTGGCTGGCCGCAACGGTCTAGTGTCCCTCCACTTCAAAAGCCGATTGGGGGCACCGATGCAGTGGCTGGATAATGTGGCGGGTCCCGGATATGCCGCAGCGCTGCTGTGGACGTTTGCTGCCCTTGTCCTGCTGGTCATCGTGCTCATCATCATCAGGCTGATCCGCAACCTGACCTTCGGCACCTTCGTTGCCGGCGGCAGGAACCGCAAGACACGGCTGGCGGTCATGGACGCCACGGCAGTCGACAGCCACCGCCGGCTGGTGCTCATCCGTCGCGACGACATCGAACACCTGCTTTTGATCGGCGGCCCAACCGACGTTGTCGTCGAGCGCGATATCAGGCTTGCAGCGCCACGCCGTCCGGCATTGACCGGCGATGGCGGTGTTGGCCAGCAGCAACAGGCGCCGCGTCCGCGCGCAGCACAACCCGCTCCGGCCACGCCCGCAAGGCAGGCGCCGCCGCCGCAACCGGTAAGGGCTGCTCCGGCCGCCGTTCCGCCGCGCCAGGCCGCGCCGGCGCCGAAACCGGCTCAAATCTACCAGGCGAGCAATGTGACACCGCTGCCGGCCTATGGCTCCGCCGCCAATACTGCCCGGCAGGCCCCGCCACCGAAGCATGAGTCCATCGACGATACCCTGATGCGGGAGCTCGAGGTCTCGCTCGACGATTCGCACCCCAAACCGGCAAGCAAGCCGGCTGCGAAGGCACCGCAGTCTCTCGACGACGAGATGACCAAGCTGCTCGGCGAACTCGCCAGCCAGAAACGATAAAGCCCGGCGAACCGTCACATCTTGCCGATTCCCGATCGAACGCCGCTTAAGCGTGTCGCACAAATCCGTTCAGCGCGACGCGCTTTAACTTCGTGCGATTAAACCCTTCGCTAAAAACACAAATGGCCGGGAAACCCGGCCATTTCGATGAAACAGTCCTGCCTGACGGCAGCGGCTCAATCGTCGCGATAGACCTTCTCGCGGCGTTCGTGGCGCTCCTGCGCTTCGATCGACAAGGTCGCGATCGGACGCGCGTCGAGACGCTTCAGCGCGATCGGCTCGCCGGTTTCCTCGCAATAGCCGTATGTGCCTTCATCGATGCGCTGCAGCGCCGAATCGATCTTTGAAATGAGCTTGCGCTGGCGGTCGCGGGCCCGAAGCTCGATGGCGCGGTCGGTTTCCGAGGAAGCACGATCGGCGAGATCGGGATGGTTGGCGTTTTCCTGCTGCAGGATTTCGAGAGTTTCGCGCGCTTCGCGCAGTATGTCGGTCTTCCAGGTGACGAGCTTCAGGCGAAAGTAGGATTTCTGCCGTTCGTTCATGAACGGCTCGTCTTCGGAGGGTACGTAATTGGCTGTAACGATATCGTTCATTCGACTCACCCAACAACCCCAAATTTGGCGCCTATATATTCGTGCAGAGAAGGCTGCACAAGCGTAATCCGCGCGCGTTTCACGCAATTGTTAATGCCGTGCGGGCGATCCGTAGCAAAGCCTTCCACAGCAAGGGCGCGGGCGAATTCGCACATGATTCGCTGCGCTTGGGCGTCGCCGCCCATTGTGCCTCAGGCCTTTCTCGTGGCTAATCCAGTTGTGTCATTGGTGGGCAGCACACCATTGGGGGTCCGGTGAGCAGACTGTATCTGTTGAGGCATGCAAAGGCTGGCTGGGCCCTGCCCGGCGTGCGCGACTTCGATCGCCCGCTCGACGCATCCGGCATTGCCGATGCCGAAATGATGGGGACGGCGATGCGTGCCCGCAACTACATCCCCGATATCACGCTCTGCTCCAACGCCAAGCGGGCGCGCCAGACGCTGGAAGGCATCGCCGGCCACACCGATACCGGCCGGGTGCTGTTCTTCGACACGCTCTACAGCGAGGATGCCGCCGGCTACCTCGCCATCATCCGCAGCAATGGCGGCCCCGGCTCGCTGCTGGTCATCGGCCACAATCCGATGACGGAAGACCTTGCCATGGCGGTCTCGGGCGACGGCGACGAGGCTGCTCGGGCCATCATGAACCATGGTTTCCCGACCTCCGGCCTTGCGGTCGTGCGCTTCGAGGGCACCCTCACGGAGGCTGCGCAAGGCGCGGGCTACCTCGAAGCCTTCCTGACGCCCGTCGATCTCTGAGCCGAGCCGGCCGAGGCCGGGCGCCATTTCAAACTTGAACCGCAAAGCCTATATCGGGCGCAAGAGCACGCCTGAGAGAACAGATTTTGGCATCATCGCTGACCACTTTCACCGACGAAGCGAGAATTGCCCTGGATACGCTGTCGGGGCGTGCGAGCGGGCTTTTTTCGCCGTCGCTTCGGCTGGGCGTCACCGGCCTGTCCCGGGCCGGCAAGACGGTGTTCATCTCGGCTCTCGTCCACAATCTCATCCATGGCGGGCGCCTGCCGCTGTTCGAGGCGCAGAAGTCGGGACGGATCGCGCGCGCCTTCCTCGAGGAACAGCCGGACGATGCCGTGCCGCGTTTTCAGTACGAGGACCATATCTCCGCCCTGGTCAACGACCGCACCTGGCCGGACTCGACGCGCGCCATTTCGGAACTCAGGCTCACCATCGAATATGAGTCTGCCTCCGGTTGGAACCGGATGTTTTCCAGCGGCCGATTGTCGGTCGACATCGTCGACTACCCCGGCGAATGGCTGCTCGACCTGCCGCTGCTCGGCAAATCCTTCGCAGATTTTTCGCGCGAGGCGTTCGAGATGGCGATGCTGCCGGTGCGGGCCGACGTGTCGCAGGACTGGCGGACGCTGTCGGCGAGGATCGAACCCATTGCCGACGCCGACGAGATGACGGCGCGGCGCCTCGCCGAGAGTTTTGCCGCCTACCTCAAGGCCTGCAAGCTCGACGAGCGGGCGCTTTCGACCTTGCCGCCCGGCCGTTTCCTGATGCCTGGCGACCTCGAGGGATCGCCGGCGCTGACCTTCGCGCCCTTGCTGCTCAAGGGTGAGAAACGGCCGCGGTCCGGCTCGCTGCAAGCGATGATGGAGCGCCGCTACGAGGCCTACAAGACGCATGTGGTGAAACCGTTCTTCCGCGAACACATCACCCGCCTCGACCGCCAGATCGTGGTGATCGACGCCATGCAGGCGCTGAACGCCGGCCCCGGCGCGATGGCCGACCTGGAACGCGCGGTGACCGAAATCCTCTCCTGTTTCCGTCCTGGCCGAGGCAATTTCCTCACCGACCTGTTTTCACGCCGCATCGACCGCATCCTGGTTGCCGCGACCAAGGCCGACCATTTGCATCACGAAAGCCATGACCGGCTGCAGGCAATCGTGCGGCGGCTTGCCGACCGCGCCGTGGCGCGGGCAAATTTCACCGGCGCCGATGTCGACGTGGTCGCCATGGCGGCGGTGCGCGCGACGCGCGAAGGCACGGTCAAGCAAGGCCGCGAAACCCTGCCGGTGATCATCGGCACGCCGCTGAAGGGCGAGAAGATCAACGGCGAAACCTTTGATGGTAAAGCCGAAACCGCCATATTTCCCGGGGACTTGCCGGAGAAAATTGACGCGGTTTTCGACGTTTCCGAAGCCGACCACCGGCAGAGCAGCGACGATCCGGCGATCCGTTTCGTGCGCTTTCGCCCGCCAAAGCTCGAACGCACCGCCGAAGGCGTCACGCTGTCGCTGCCGCATATCAGGCTCGACCGCGCCTTGCAGTTCCTGATCGGAGACCATCTGGCATGACCGCGCCCCGCAGACCGGCAGCTTTCCGCATCGAGCCGGAGGCCGAACCGAAGCAGGAAACGCGCCGCCCCCATGCCGAGCCGCCGGCACGCAAGTCGCGCGCCGTCGTCGTGCCGGCCGAGATCGATGTCTTCGACGAACCCGACATTGTCGCCGCCGAACCGCCGCCGGCGACCGCGCCGCGCAGGCGCTCGCTGTTTGCCAGCCTGTTTTTCGGCGCGGTCGGCGTGCTGGTTTCGCTCGCCGTCGGCCTGTGGACCGACCAACTCATCCGCGACCTGTTCGAGCGCGCAGAGTGGCTGGGGTGGCTGGCAGCGGGAATGGCCGCAATTGCCGTGTTGGCGCTCGCTGTCGTGCTGGTGCGGGAATTCCTGGCTATTGCCCGGCTGGCCGAGGTCGAAAAACTGCAAAAGCGGGCGCTCGATGCCGTGGCGCGCGACGATCCGAAGGCTGCAAGGGCCGTCGTCGAAGAGCTTTCGGCCTTTGTCGCTGCGAAACCCGAAACCGCGGCCGGCAGGCGCTCCCTGGCCGAATTGCGCGGCGAGATCATCGACGGCGGCAATCTGGTGCGACTGGCCGAGACCGAGATTCTCGGGCCGCTCGATGCGAGAGCCAAGGTGATGATCCTCGAAGCAGCCAAACGCGTGTCGCTGGTCACCGCCGTCAGCCCCCGCGCACTCGTAGACGTTGCCTATGTCGTGTTCGAGGCCGGGCGCCTGATCCGCCGCTTGTCCGAACTCTACGGCGGCAGGCCGGGCACGCTGGGCTTTTTCCGGCTGGCGCGCAGCGTTCTTGCCCATCTGGCGGTGACCGGCTCGATCGCCGTCGGCGACAGCTTTGTCCAGCAGATCGTCGGGCATGGCCTTGCCGCACGGCTTTCGGCGAAACTCGGCGAAGGCGTGGTCAACGGCATGATGACGGCGCGTATCGGCATTGCTGCCATGGAGACGGCGCGGCCCCTGCCCTTCATTGCCGGCAGGCGGCCGGGTATGGGCGATTTCCTGTCGGCGCTGACCTCGTTTGCGGCCAAAAAAGAGAATGAAGCACCCGCCTCAAGCAAGTGAACGCCCTCTCGCGGTCACCAAGCATTAACCAATCTTGTTCATGGTCGTCCAACAACAGCCTCCTTGTTGCCGGGTGTCGTCTATGAAAAGCGTAATCTTGTCCTGCGTCCTGCCCCTGGTCGCGCTTGCAGCACCTCTGGGCCCGACCGGGAAAGCCTTTGCAGCCGAGCCCGACAAGCAGTTCTTCCGGACCGTTGAAGGCAAATGGGTCGGCCCGGGCGAAATCATCGCCGGCAAATACAAGGGCACGAAGTTCACCTGCAGCTTCGACGGCTCGACGCCGGACAACAAGACCGGCATGACGCTCGATGGCGACTGCCGCGTCGGTGTCTTCACCCAGAAAATGTCGGCGACCGTCGAGCGCAAGGGCCGCGACTACAAGGGCAATTTCATGGGCGGCGCCGCGGGGTCGGGCCTGGACATCATCGGCGGCAACGTGGTCGATGCCCGCAAAGTCGTCTTCACTATCAACCGCAACCAGCTGCGCGGCGTCATGCAGGCCCGCATTCCCGACGACAATTCGATGACGGTGACTATCGCCGTGCGCGTCGACCAGCAACTGGTGCCGGTCATCGGCATGAGCCTCAAGCGCGTCGACGCCGTCGAAGTCGGCTCCATCGCCAAAAACTGACTCTCAAGCGGTTCCCCGAAAAAAGCGCGGAACGGGGTTGCACTGCGCGATAGCTGAGCTGTTCCGCTCAGCTCGATGTCGGGAAATGACAGGCCACCTTGCGGCCGGGTCGGCGCTCCTCAAGCACGGGCCGCTCGGTGCGGCACCTTTCTGCCGCGACCGGACATGTGGCGCGCAACCGACGATGTCAGCGTCTCCGACGGCCCAAGCCACAGCAAGGCCAACGTGTCAGGGTCCTGTGCGTGCCGGCCGTCCTTCGTGTCAGCGCGATGCGCTTTAAGAACACCAGCAAAAAAGGCGGCGGCTACTCGAGCCACCGCCTTTCTCAATTTCCGAACGAAGAATCAGCCCTTGATGGAGGCCGTCAGCTCGTCATAGGCCTTGCAGGCGTCGGCCGGCGTGGTGGCGCCCTGATATTTGGTCGTCACAGCCTGCACCTTGGCGGTCAGGTCGGCGGCCTTGGTCGGATCCTTGGTGATCGCTTCCTGCAGCGCGGCGGTCATTTCCTGCGCCTTCTTGGCCGCGATTTCCTGCGTGCATTCAGGCGCCTTCGAACAGGCCGATGCGGCAAGCATGGCGACACCCACGCCGACGAGCAAAAACTTCTTCATGTCAGTCATTCTCCTCACGAAGGCAGAACTTGATCGTCGCTGCCTTCCAACGGCCGAAGCCTGGCGTCCCATAGCCGCCGATTGCGGCAAAACGCAACGTGTGCGGCGCATAAACCTGTGCAGCGCTGCTGCAACGGCGCGGACGGCCTGATTGAGGCCGCCCGTGTCAGACGAAGCGAGGTTTCAGCCACGAGGCTGCAGCAGCGCCAGTGCGGCCGTCGCCGCGGCAAGGACGGCGGTTAGGGTCAAAGGTCCCGTAGCGCCATAGGTGTCCACGACATAGCCGCCGACAACCGCACCGACGGTGATGGCAACCTGGAAGGAAGTGACCATCAGGCTGCCTGCTGCTTCCAGCGCATCAGGTGCCGCGCGAGACATATTGGTCGGCAGCACCACCGGCGCCATGCCGAAGGCGAAGCCCCACAGCGTAGCAAAGCCGAAGGCAACGCCGGTTTGCGCGCCCCAAAGCACCAAAGCGAGTGCCGCAAACGCCATCAACGCGGCGGTTACTGCGAGGGCCATGTGGATGTTGGTGTCGGCCAGGCGACCACCGGCAATATTGCCGATCACAGCGGCGATGCCGAACCCGAGCAGCGCCAGGGCAATCGGCCCGGTTGTGAGGAGCGTCACCTGTTCGAGGAACGGGCGCACATAGACCGAGCCGGCAAAATGCCCGGTCATCAGCAGAACAATGGCAAGCATGCCGAGTTGGATGCCACGCCGCCGTGTCAGCCGAAAGACGTCTGCAAGGCTGTTGCTTGCCGCCGCAGGCAAGGTCGGCAGGCTGAGAAGCTGCAGCAGCAGGGCAAGCGCGGCCAGCCCCGCCGTCATGGCCATGGCGCTGCGCCATCCCAGCCAGTCACTGATCAACGCACCCATCGACGGCGCGGCAATGGTGGCGAGTGAGACGCCGAGGGTCACGATCGCCATGCCGCGACCTGTCGCATTGGCGCCAACCAGCCGCGCCACGACGGCAACGGAAAGTGCCCAGAAAGCGCTAAGAGCGATCCCCAACCCGGCCCGGCCCAGCAACAGCAGCCAGAAATTGGGCGCCAGCGCCGCAAGAATATTGGAACCGACCGCCAGGGCCATGAGGCCAACCAGCACCGCCTTGCGGTTCAATCGACCGATGAGAACATTGCTCAACATGGCCGTCACGGCGCCAACGGAAGCGGTGGCGGTGACGACCTGTCCGGCCGTTCCCTCGCTGATGCCGAGATCGCGCGCCATCGGCGTCAACAGACCTGCCGGCAAGAATTCGGCAGACACCAGGGCAAAGCTGGTGGCCGCCAATGAAAGGACCGCGAACCAGGTGGCCGCGCTCCACGCGGCTGGTGCATCGGCATCAAGGCCAATGGCGGCGTCTTCAAGCTGTAATGTTGTGTCAGTCACGGGAAGATCTCCACAGTTTGGAGATCTTAGATAGGCGAGTCCGCCCGGATGTTATGTACCTTAAAATCCGAAATTCATATCCATTCGTCCGGGAATTGTGCGGCGCACAACGCCTGGCGAGACATTGGTGATGCGCTTGAACGCGCGGGCGAAGGACGCCTCGGAATCATAGCCCAAACGGGTAGCGACTTCGGCAACAGACAAGCCGTTTTGGCCCAGCAATTCGCGGGCAAGCTGCATGCGCAGGCGGGCGAGATAATGTGCGGCGCCCTCCCCCAATACCGCGCTGAAGCGCTCGGCGAAAATCGAACGCGATTGGCCTGCCACGCCGGCCAGGCTTCCCAGCGTCCAGCTGTGGCCGGGGTCGCGATGCATGGCCGCCAGAGCGCGCCCTATATGGGGGTCGCGGATGGCTGCAAGCCAACCGATGGTCGAGGCGCCGTTGCAATTGACCCAGCAGCGTATGAGCCTGGCTGTCAGCAAATCCGCCATACGCGACAGGATGGTGGCGCTGCCCATCTGCGGTTGCGCGGCCTCCACCGTCATGGCCGCCAGCAAAGGGCCGACCATCGGGTCATTGCCGGCCACGTCGCAACCCTTGATGAGAGGCGGCATCAACGTGATCAACGGATTGAGCGCATAGGAGCCGAGAGACATGGAGCCGCAGAAAAGGGTGCTTGTCGCGCCCGTTCCCTGCCGTATCACTTCGCAAACGTTGCCGCCCAACTTGATCACCTGGCAGCCCTCGAGCGAATCGCCCACCACGTCCGGCGCACTCGCCAGCCGATGGGCGATGCCTTGCGGCAGCAGCACCAGATCGCCATCGCGCAACTCCTGCCAGCCTTGCGCTTCGGTGTGAATCCAGCATGGACCCTGGCCGACAAAGTGAAAACGAAGCAGTTGTTGTTGCGGAAAGTCTATGCTCCATGGGTGCCGGAGTTCGCAGCGGCCATAGTTGACGCCACTCAAGCGAAAGTCTTGCAGAACTTCGCTGAGCGCATCCATCGGGATATGTGGCAGCGGCGACGGCCGGGACGAATAATCAGGCATTTGCCAGATATAGATACCGGCCGTCCGACAGGCAAGCGCAGACTGTTGTTCCACCGGGGAATCGCTGCCACGGCACCCTACCCATTCTGGCAGGCTTCCCGCCCTTGCCTCCCGCTCCCAGTGCATGCAAGGAGTGCTGTCGGACACAGGGACAAGAGGCATGGCAGCGGAAGCATCGGGCAGCGATCTCATTCAGGTGGTAGCGCTGCTTGCCGCAGGCGTCGTCGCCGTTCCGATCTTCAAACGCATGGGGCTGGGCTCGATCCTCGGCTATCTCGCCGCGGGCGTGGTCATCGGCCCGTTCGGTATTGGCATTTTTTCCGAATCGGAAGCCATCCTGCATGTCGCCGAACTCGGCGTGGTCATGTTCCTGTTCATCATCGGGCTGGAGATGCAGCCGTCGCGGCTATGGGGCCTGCGCCGCGAGATTTTCGGCCTCGGCGCGCTGCAGGTCGGCGTCTGCGCATTGCTGCTTACCGGTGTTGGTCTCGCCGGCGGCTTTCCGATCGCGCAATCCTTCGTTGCCGGCGCCGGCTTCGTCCTGACCTCGACGGCGATCGTCATGCAGCTTCTCGAAGAGCGTGGCGAGATGGCCAGCCCCAAGGGCCAGCGCATCGTGTCCATCCTGCTGCTCGAGGATCTGGCAATCGTGCCGCTTCTGGCGCTGGTCGCCTTCCTGGCGCCGGGCGGCGCCGAGATGACCCTGCAGCAGAGGCTGGCCGAAATCGGCATCGGTCTTGGCGCCATCGTCGGGCTGGTGGTGGCCGGCCGCTATCTGCTCAACCCGTTCTTCCGCATCCTGGCCGACGCCAAGGCGCGCGAAGTCATGACGGCGGCAGCACTTCTGGTCGTGCTGGGGTCGGCGCTGGTTATGCAGCTTTCCGGCCTCTCGATGGCGATGGGCGCCTTCCTGGCCGGCGTGCTGTTGTCGGAATCGACCTTCCGCCACCAGTTGGAGGCCGACGTCGAGCCATTCCGCGGCATCCTGCTTGGCCTGTTCTTCCTCGCCGTCGGCATGTCGCTCGACCTGCATGTGGTGGCCGACAACTGGCGGCTGATCGCCGTCTATGTCGTCGCCTACATGGCGATGAATGCGCTCGGCATCTATCTCGTCGCCCGCATGCTGAAGAGCGGTCATCGTGAAGCGCTGGAACGCGCCGTGATCATGGCGCAAGGCGGCGAATTCGCCTTCGTCCTCTATTCGGCCGCGGCGGCGGTTGGCATCATCGACAGCCGGGCCAACGCAACGCTGACCGCTATCATCATCATCTCCATGGTGCTGACGCCGCTGGCCATCATTGCGCTCAAATATTTGACGCCGCGCGACGAGCAGTCGCTTGAAGGCGTCGACATCGCCGACGGCCTTACCGGCAGCGTGCTGGTCATCGGCTTCGGCCGTTTCGGCCAGATCGCGAGCCAGCCGCTTTTGTTGCGCGGCATCGATGTGTCGATCATCGACAATGATGTCGAAATGATACAGGCGGCCGCCGATTTCGGCTTCAAGGTCTACTATGGCGACGGCACGCGGCTCGACATTCTGCGCGCCGCAGGTGCAGGCCGCGCGCGCGCCGTGCTGATCTGCGTCGACAAGCCGGACGCCACGGTGCGCATGGCGGAACTGATCAAGGCGGAGTTCCCGTTGCTGACTGTCCTGGCGCGTGCCTTCGATCGCGGCACCGCCCTGTCGCTCATCCGCGCCGGGGTCGACTTCCAGCTGCGCGAGACCTTCGAATCGGCCCTCGTCTTCGGCGGTTCCGCGCTCGAGGTTTTGGGCGTCGAGCCGGAAGATGTCGCCGATGTCATCGAGGATGTGCGACGGCGCGACAATGCCCGACTGGAGACGCAGCTGGCCGAAGGCGTCCGCGCCGGGCAACGTTTCCTCAGGGGCAATACCGGCACGCCGATCCCGACGCCGCTGACGCAACCGCGCCGGCCCGGCCAGGCGCTGAACGAAGAGACGGCCGGCGTGCTGCACAAGCCCGAGCCCGCCGATCAGGGGGAAAGCTGATGACCGCATCGGATGAGCGCGCGCTCGCCGTCACCAAATTCTGGCGCGAGGCCGGCGAAGACGCGTGGTTCGAGAAGAACGACGTCTTCGACGCGGATTTCCGCAGCAGGTTTCTCGACCTGCACTTTGCCGCCGCGCGGCGCGAGTGCGACGCATGGTCGGAGCATGCCGAGGGTTCGCTGGCGCTGATGATCCTGCTCGACCAGTTTCCGCGCAACTGCTTTCGCGGCTCAGGCCATATGTACGCCACCGATCCGCTGGCACGGCACTTTGCCGCCAAGGCGATTGCGGCCGGCCATGACCTTTCGCTGGAAGAAAACCTGCGCGTCTTCCTGTACCTGCCCTACGAACATTCGGAACTGCCCGCCGACCAGGACAGATCGGTCGAGCTCACCACCGCCAGGGCGCCGGAGTATGTGAAATACGCCATCGAGCACCGCGACATCATCCAGCGCTTCGGCCGCTTTCCGCACAGGAACAAGATGCTTGGCCGCGAGACGACGGCGGACGAACAGGCATTTCTCGATGGCGGCGGCTTCTCCGGTTAACCCAGCCACCAATCGCGGCCGGAAGCCAGCCGCTCTATGCCTGACGTATCGACGGCGCTGAGCCGCTCGGTCACGCTCCTGCCGCCCACCGCCAGATCCGGCGCGATCTCTGCCAAGGGCGCCAGCACGAAGGCGCGCTCCACCATTCGGGGATGCGGCACCTCCAGCCCGGTTTCGTGGATTGTGCGGTCGCCGAACACCAATATGTCGATGTCGATCAGGCGCGGACCCCAGCGCTCCTCGCGCACCCGCTTCAGCTTGCGCTCGGCCTCGAGGCAGAGGTCGAGCAGCGCCCTTGGCGCCAGCGAGGTCGAGATTTCGGCAGCGGCGTTGAGGAAATCCGGCTGGTCGAGCTTGCCCCAGGGCGGCGTGCGGTAAAGTGAGGAGACGGCGACGACGCGCGTGCTCTCGTCGGCGTCGAGCAGGCGCAGCGCCGCCGCCATCGAGGCCGAGGGATCGCCGAGATTGCCGCCAAGGCTGAGATAGACCGTGTTATTGTTACTCTGGCCAGACAACGGTCACCTCGACGTAATCGAGCACGCCGGGCACCGGTGCGTTGGGTTTGCGCACGGTGATCTCGGCCTTCCTGATCTGCGGGAACCGTGAAGTCAGCGCCTTCGCCACTTCGAGCGCCAGCGCCTCGATCAGGAAGCGGCGATGTCCAGTGACGATCTTTTCAATCACCGTGAAGGCGATGCCGTAATTGACGGTGTCCTCGATGGAATCATCCTCCAGCGGGCGGCTGGGCTCGACCGTCAACTCGGCATCGACATAAAAACGCTGGCCAAGCGCCTCTTCCTCATCCAGCACGCCGTGCCGGGCAAAGAAGGCGCAGTTCTTCATGCGGATGACGTACATTTCTTACTGTCCTGGGCTCAGCGTCCTGGCTTTTCGCGCGCCAGCATAGCATCGCCGACCGCCAGTGCGTCCACGTTGATTGCGACATCGTGGACGCGAAACAGATCGGCGCCCTTCAGCCTCAGAATGACACTGGTGGCTGCCGTCCCGGCGGCGCGCGCGCCGGCTTCGCGGCCGGTGACGGTGCCGATGAAGCGTTTTCTGGAGGTGCCGGCCATCAAGGGAAAACCGAGCTCCTTAAGCTCGGAAAACCGCGCCATCAGGTCGAGGTTTTCCTCAGCCGTCTCCTTGGCGAAGCCGAAGCCGGCATCGAGTACGATATGATCGTCCGCAACGCCGCTGCGCCTGGCGACTTCCAGCGAAGCCTTGAGGAACAAAAACTGGTCGGCGATGACGTCGGGCAGTTTTTGCCGCCCGCGCCCGGTATGCATGATGACCAGTCCGGCGCCGGTCTCGGCGGCGACGCGGGCGATGCCGGGTTCACGCTGCAAGCCCCAGACATCGTTGACGATATGCGCGCCGGCGGCGACGGCGAGGCGCGCGGTTTCCTCGCGATAGGTGTCGACCGAAATCAGGGCTTCGCCTGAACTGGCGAGCGCGGCGATGACCGGCAGGATGCGGGCCTGCTCTTCTTCAGGCGTCACGGGCGAGGCGCCGGGGCGCGTCGATTCCCCGCCGATATCGACGACGGCGGCGCCTTCTTCCACCATGCGGTGCGCCTGCGCCACCGCCTGGTCAGGCGTGATGAACAGTCCTCCATCCGAAAAACTGTCGGGCGTGACGTTGAGAATGCCGACCACAATGGCTTTCTCGCCAAGGTCGAGATGGCACTTATGCGCCAGTTGCCATCGCCTTGTCGTCATTGTCCTTCAACCATGTGTCTCATTGGCATGTGGCTCATTGGCATGTGGCTCATCGAGCGCTTGCAATCCATCAACGATGCGTGATCGGTGGAAGATCAATTCCGTTGCGCCGGCAACGGCCGTAAAGCAAGGTGAGTGAAGAGGCAACATGATGAAACGACCCCTGCTCTGCGCCCTGATGCTGGCTTTGACCGTCCTGCCGGCGAATGCTGCCAATCTGGTGAAGACTTACAGCTATTTTGCCATCGGCGGCAGCACGCTCGATGACATCGAGACGCAATTGTCGAAGCATGGACCCGAGGTGAAAAGCACCGGGATGCGGCATCCAGGCGCCACCCAGATGGCGTTCACCACCCGCATCGGCTACGCGCAAACCGCAGACACCTGCCGCATCGCCAAGGCCGCCGTTACCGTCAAGGTCAAGGTCATCCTTCCGGAGTGGCGCAGGCCGCGCAAGGCCGATCCCGATGTCAGACTGTTCTGGGACACGCTGTCGGCCGACATCAAGCGCCATGAGGAGCGTCATGTCGAGATCGCCAAGAACCACGGCCGTCTGCTCGAAGACGCGCTGAACGCGAGCTTTGCGCAAAAGACCTGCGCCGGGGCAAAGGCGAAGGCGGCGCAGATCACCGCGGCCGAACTCGCCAGGCATGACCAGGACCAATTGCGCTTCGACCGCGTGGAAGGCGTGAATTTCGAAAGCCGCATCCTGCGGCTGCTGCGCTACCGCATGCAGCGCGTCGAGAAGGGCCAGCTTCCGCCCGGCTGAAACACGGACTGATACCAAGCCAATTCTGCCGAAACATGAGGCCAGCCCCAGAAAATTTTCGGGCATAGGTCGAAATCGGCCTATACGGGACGACATATGTCAGGCTCGCAAGATATGTCAGGCTGGCAAGGCGCGAGCTTCGAAACACCAGATCAAGACCAATTGAGGCGGCGCGTAGCGGAGCGGCCATTTGGCGCCGCGCAATCGCTCTCAAACTTTATGGATGAAATGATATGGACCAAGCTGTCGACAAGCCGGCTAGGCTGCCTCCCGCCGCACCGCTGACGGAAAGCGAGAAGAACGTCATCATCGCCGGCATCCTTTTGTCGATGCTGTTGGCGGCGCTCGACCAAACAATCGTCGCGCCGGCCATGCCGACCATCGGGCGTTCGCTCGGCCATGCCGACTACCTGCCGTGGATCGTGACCGGCTATCTCCTGACGGCGACGGCCATGGCGCCGCTCTACGGCAAGATTTCCGACGTCTATGGCCGCCGGCCGACCGTCTATGCGGCGATCCTGATCTTCCTTCTGGGATCGCTGGTCAGCGCCATGGCCCCCAACATGTTCGTGTTGGTTGTCGGCCGGGCGATCCAGGGTGCGGGCGGCGGCGGCCTGTTCGCCCTGGCGCAGATCGTCATCGGCGACCTGGTGCCGCCGCGTGAACGCGCGCGTTATGCCGCCTGGATTTCGGGCACCTGGGCTGTCGCCAGCATCGCCGGGCCTTTGCTCGGCGGCGGATTTGCCGAACATCTGCATTGGTCGCTGATCTTCTGGATCAATATCCCGCTCGGCATCTTGGCCATGGCCATCATCAACAAGCCGCTGCGCAAACTGCCGGTCGCCGCAAAGCGGCATCGCATCGACGCGCTGGGCGCGCTGCTTCTGGTGGTGGCGACGGCATTGCTGCTTTTGGCCCTCAATTGGGGCGGCAGCGCCTATCCATGGGTCTCCCGCGAGATCGTCGGCCTGCTCGCCTGTTCGGCGGTCTTCTGGGGTGCGTTCGCGCTCAGGCTGATGCGTGCGGCCGAGCCGCTGATTTCGCTTGAAGTGCTGAGCAATCCGATCGTGCTTGCCGGCACGGCGTCGATGTTTCTGCTGCAGGCGGCCAATATCGGCCTGTCGGTGTACCTGCCGGTCTATCTGCAGTCGATCATCGGCCTGTCGGTCAGCCAGTCGGGCCTTGCCATGCTCGGCCTGCTGCTCGGAACGGTCGCCGGCGCGACGTTCAGCGGCCGCACGATACCGCGCTTCTTCCACTACAAGCGTATCGCCATGGTCGGCGTTCTCTTCGCCATTATCTGTCTTGGCGTGCTCAGCCTGGTCGCCGGCCGCGCCTCGCTGCTGGTGGTCGAGCTCTTGACCATCTGCATCGGCCTTGGAAGCGGCACCACCTTCCCGGTCGCCACCGTATCGGTGCAGAACGCCGTCGACCGCGCGCATCTCGGCGTTGCCACCGGCGCGCTGACCTTCCTGCGTTCGCTGGGCAGCGCGCTCGGTGTCGCCATGCTCGGCGCCGTCGCGCTCGGCTATGGCCTGCCGCTTGCCGGCGAAGGCGCGCCGGCTGCCGGACAGATCGTCTCGGCGACGCCCTTCATGATGATCTTCCTTGCCGCGGCCGTCACGCTCGTGCTGGCGCTGATCACGCTGGCGCTGATGCCGGAGAAGTCACTGCGCGGCCGCGACGACGCCGAGGCGCCGGTCGTTCTGGTGGAGTGATCCGGAAAGCCCTGTAGGACCTACTCCACGACGCCGAGCTTCTTCTGCAGGCTCGTCGACGACGTCGTGTACTGGAAGACGATGCGTTCGCCGGGGCTGATGATGCGCTTGGCGGCCTGCGCCATCAGCGCCACCTCGTGAAAACCCGACAGGATCAGCTTCAGCTTGCCTGGGTACCAGTTGATGTCGCCGACGGCAAAGATGCCTGGCACCGAAGTCTGGAATTTCTCGGTATCGACCGGAATGAGGTTCTCATGAAGGTTGAGCCCCCATTCGGCGATCGGGCCGAGCTTCATGGTCAGGCCGAAGAACGGCAGCATGCGCGTGCACGGCACCTCGATGTCGCCGTCAGGCCCGCCCTTGATGGTAGCAGAGGCCAGCTCGCCGTCGGCGCCGGTCAGGCCGCTCACCTGGCCGACCCGGAACTCCAGCTGCTTCATCTCCTGCATGGCATACATCTTGTTGACGCTGTCGGGCGCCGCCCTGAATTCCGCGCGCCGGTGGACCAGTGTCACGCTTTTTGCCACCGGCTGCAGGTTCAGCGTCCAGTCGAGTGCGGAATCGCCGCCGCCGACGATGACGAGGTCGTGGCCGCGGAATTCCTCCATACGGCGCACCGAATAGAAGACGCTCCTGCCCTCATAGGCCTCGATGCCGGGAATGGGCGGCCGTTTGGGCTGGAACGAGCCGCCACCGGCGGCGATCACCACCACCTTGGCTTCGAACACCTCGTTCTCGTCGGTGGTGACCCGAAATGAGCCGTCGTCCAGCTTTTCCAGGCTGGAGACCATGCGGTTGAAGGTAAAATCCGGCTTGAACGGGTGAATCTGCTCCAGCAGTCTGTCGACCAGCCCTTGCGCCGAGATCGAGGGCCAGCCTGGAATGTCGTAGATCGGCTTTTCCGGATAGAGTTCGGCGCATTGGCCGCCGGGCCGGTCGAGGATATCGATCAGATGGCACTTCATGTCGAAGAGGCCGAGTTCGAACACCGCGAACAGGCCGACCGGCCCCGCCCCGACGATGAGTGCGTCCGTCTTGATTACATCGGTCATGCCAGGCGAGCCTCATTGTCAGACTGGGGCGAAACTGGCGCGAGACTGCATGAGCATTGGCCCGCTGCCAAGCGGCGGCGGGAAAAATCAGATGCTACGGGAGATCAACCCTGGCGAGCCGGCACGCGCACGACGAGGCCGTCAAGCGCGTCGCGCACCTTGATCTGGCAGGACAGGCGCGAGTTCGGCTGGACGTCATAGGCAAAGTCCAGCATGTCCTCTTCCATCGCCTCCGGCTCGCCGACCTCGGCCGTCCAGGCTTCGTCGACATAGACATGGCAGGTCGCGCAGGCGCAGGCGCCGCCGCATTCTGCCTCGATGCCCGGCACCGCGTTGCGGATCGCATTCTCCATGACGGTCGAGCCGTTTTCGGCCTCGACATCGAAAGGAGTGCCGTCATGGGCAATGAAGGTCAGCTTGGTCATTTGTCACCTGAAGGGAGTCCCAGCCGAGATAATCACTCCGCCGGACAAGTCAACTGCCGCGCGAAAGCGCCGCTTTGTGACGTTTTTTCGGAAAGGTGGCCAAAGCACGCCCTGGCCCCGTCGATTCATCCCGGTGGCCGCTGCCGAGCGGCAGCCATTACCGGCTGATGGCGGCGATGAAATCGCGCACTTCCTCGATCAGGGCGCCGAGGCGCTTGAGGATGCGCGCATCTTCCGGCTGCTGTTCGATCGAGGTGGCGCAGTCGGCGATGGCAAAGGCGCCGACCCCGCGCGCCGAACCTTTCAGCCCATGCGCCAGAAGCAGTCGCTCCCTGACGTCGGCATCGACTATTCTGTCCCGGACGGAAAGCGCCTGCTGTACGAACAGTGCCAATACCTCCTGTTCGAGGGCGCGATCGCCCATTGTCTGACGGGCCAGGTGGGCCAGATCCACTGGGCGCGAACGGGCCGGTCCCGACGCATCGCCGCCCGGCATTGAGAAGGCAATGCCGCTTTCACCGCGTACCAATTTGAAACTCCTTGTGCCGATCGCCGAAAAAACTAAGCGATTTCCGTCGCCAACGCGTTAATGAATGGGCTGGAAAATTGTTGCCGCTGAGGCGGTTAGATCACGTTGTCGTTAACCTTATATTTAAAGTTTTACGTATCTCGCGGAATGCATGTTTTCTTTACCCCTGTGTGTCATTACGATACGAAGGTCCATTTTTAGCCTCCTGCGTGGGATAAGACGAGCCAGAATCAGGCAAAAATAAGAAGTCCCTCGGCAGCTAGTACAGGGTAGCGAAGGCATGGCGAAGAAACCAACGACGACCAGAACTCTCGACAGCGACGTAGCCAGGGAACTCGAAAAGGCACTAGACCTCGATCTCAGCGGAGACGGCAGCGGCGATCTCGATATCGCGGCGTCGATGGAAGATCTGGAAGCGCAGATATCGCAGGCCGCGGACGAACTGGCGCGCGAAGGCCGCCCCCAGAAGCCCGCCCCCGCTCAAAACGCGCCCGTCCAACAAAACCAGAGTGCGAAGCCGGCAGCCAAGCCCGCCGAGCTGCGCCCGGTCGAATCGCGCAACAGCGCTCAGCCAGCCGGCTTCAAGCCGGCAAACGATGACCGCCAAAAAGATTACAAGACGCTGCTGCACAGCCTCAACCGGCGCGCGTCTAGCACGATCTATTGGGTCGTGGCGTTCGTGTCGCTGGCCTGGATCGCCGGCGCCGGCGGCCTTGCCAATTTGCTGTTTGGCCCCAGCATCTGGAAAATTCGTACATTCGATCAAATCCTGGCCCGCCCTGAACTGATCGGCCTGGCGATCGCGGCAATCATACCGGTCGTCCTGTTTTGGGCCTTCGCGGCGATGATCCGCCGCGCGCAGGAAATGCGCATTGCCGCGCAGTCGATGACGGAAGTGGCTTTCCGTCTGGCGGAGCCGGAAAACCTCGCCCAGGATCGCGTGATGATGATCGGCCAGGCCGTTCGCCGTGAAGTGGCGGCGATGGGCGAAGGCATCGAGCGCACGCTGGCGCGCGCCGTCGAACTCGAAACGCTGGTCCACAGCGAGGTCAACCAGATCGAACGCTCCTATTCGGAGAATGAATCGCGCATCCGGTCGCTGGTCGACGGGCTGGGCAGCGAGCGCGAAGCCGTCGTCACTCATGCCGAGCGCGTGCGCGCCTCGATCACCGGCGCGCATGAAACGCTGAAGGACGAGATCGGCGCGGCCTCCGACATTATTCGCGACTCTATCCTCAACGCGTCGACCAAGCTGTCGATGACGATCACGAATTCCGGCGACACGCTGATCGACCGCATCAATGAAAGCTCGATGTCGATCTTCGATTCCGTCGAAACCCGGCTGGATTCGATCACCGACAGGCTGTCGACATCGGGCGAAGCCTTTGCTTCGCTGCTCGACACCCGCATCGCCAAGCTGACGGACACCACAGACGGCCTGACCCGGTCGCTGACCGACCTGCTCGACGACCGCACCACCGGTATGGTGTCGCTGCTCGGCGGCGCCGCCCGCACCCTGAGCTCGGAATTCGAGTCCAGCCTGAACGGCATCGAGCGGACGCTGGCCGAGCGCGGCCAGGCGCTGATCAGCGAATTCCAGACCCGCGCCGAAGCACTCGATACCGGCACGCAGAAGCTCAACGCCGCGCTCGAGGCGCGCGCCCGCCAGATCAACGAAACGCTGGTCGAGCGCGCCCGCGAGATCGCCCACACCTTTGCCGAGAGCAAGGATCATTTGTCGGCCATGATCGATCAGGGCAAGACCCAGATCGGCGCCGACATGGCCGACATCGTCTCGTCGACCTCGTCGATGCTCGAAGCCCGCGCCAGCGATTTCGCCGGCCGGATGGAAGCCGCCCGCCATGTCGTGTCGCGCTCATTCGACACCGACATCCAGCGTCTTGCCGATGCCCGTGTCGGCATCGAGGACGCCGTCGAAAACCACAGCCGCAAGCTGTCCGAAAGCCGCGAACGCATGGCGGCTGCCATGCAGGCGGACCTGGCGAAGTTCGCCGAGGGCCGCGCCGGCATCGATGCGGCCGTAACGAACCAGGTGCAGAAGCTGGCCGAAGGCCGCAACCTGATCTCGCGCGCCCTGGAAGAGGATCTGCGCAAGGTCAACGAGTCGCGCGCCGCCATCGACGCGTCGCTGGGCAGCCATCTCGAGCGGCTTGAAGAAGGCCGCAACCGGCTCAACCAGGCTTTGCATGAAGACTCCGGAAAACTTGTGCAAGCCCGTACGATCATTGACGAAATGGTCGCCGGGCATGTCGGTAAGCTGGCCGAAGGCCGCAACATTCTGTCGCGCGCCCTGGAAGCCGATCTCGGCAAGCTCGCCGACAGCCGCGCCTCGATTGACGGGCTGGTCGCCGGCCAGGTTGAAAAGATCGCCGAAGGCCGCGCCATCCTGACCAAGGCGCTCGAAAACGACATTATCGGCATCAAGGGCGTGATCGAGAACCACTCTGCGAAACTGGCCGAGGATCGCACCGAACTCAGCAAGGCGCTGGAGAACGACCTGTCCGGCATCAGAGGCCTGCTCTCCGACCATTCGAGCCGGCTTGCCGACGATCGTGGCCTGTTGTCACAGACGCTCGAGGCCGACCTCGCCAAGCTCGCCGAGAGCCGGTCGAGCATCGACGGGCTGGTCGCCGGCCAGGTCGAGAAGCTGGCCGAGGGCCGCGATATCCTCAAGCGCGCGCTCGAAGCCGACCTCAACACCATCAAGGGCGCCATCGCGGGTCATTCCGACAAGGTGGCGGAAGAGCGCGGTCAGCTTTCCAAGGCACTGGAGGCCGATCTGCAGAATGTGAACAGCCTGATCGCCGACCACTCGAACCGGCTTGTTCAGGATCGTTCGACGCTATCCCAGGCGCTTAAGGATGACCTTCAGAATGTGAACAGCCTGATCACCGACCACTCGAGCCGGCTTGTCCAGGATCGTTCGACGCTATCCCAGGCGCTTCAGGACGATTTGCACAATGTCAGCGGCATCATGGCCGATCATCAAAACAGGCTCGTCCAGGACCGTTCGGCGCTCTCAAAGGCACTGGAAGACGACATCGCCAAGCTGGCGGAGAGCCGCTCCAACATCGATGGGCTGGTCGCCGGACAGGTCGAGAAGCTCGCCGAGGGCCGAGACATCCTCACACGGGCGCTCGAAGCCGATCTCAATGCGATCAGGAGCGCCATTGCCGACCAGTCGCAGAAGCTGAGCGAAAACCGTGGCGAGTTCGCACGGGTGCTGGAAGCGGATTTGGAAAATGTCAACAGCCTGATCGAGGGTCACAGCGACAAGCTCGTCCGGGATCGCGCGACGCTGTCGAAGGCTCTCGAGGACGACCTCGCCAAGCTGGCCGAGAGCCGGTCGAGCATCGACGGACTGGTCGCAGGCCAGGTCGAGAAGCTGGCCGAGGGCCGAGACATCCTGAAACGTGCGCTGGAAGCCGACCTGCAGAAGCTGTCGGCAAGCCGCGGTGAGGTCGACGACATCATCGCCGGCCATGTCGGCAAGTTGGCCGAAGGCCGCAACATGTTGACCCAGGCGCTGGAAGACGATCTGGCAAAGCTCGCCGACATACGTAAGGATGTCGACCGCTCGCTGTCGGGCCATATCGACCAGATTGCCGGCAGAAGCACCGATATCTCGGCGGCAATCGCTGCCGATGTCGAGAAGATCGAGCAGGCCTTCAGCAAGCAGACCGGCATCATCGAAGAGCGCGCCGGAACCATGGAGCGCGCGTTGTCGGTGGGTGTCGACAATGTCCGCAGCGTGCTTGAAAAGAGCGCCGTCTTCGTTGCCGGCGCGCTCCGCGAGAAGGTCATGGAAGTCACCAGCGCGCTGCACGAACAGGCCGGTGCTGCCTTCAGCGACGCAGACCGCAAGATCGCCGAGCGTGCCGAGCAGACCTCGGCCGCCCTTTTGGCCCGGGCCGAGGACATCGCCCGCACCTTCGAGGACGCGGATCGCCGTCTGCACGCACGTGCCGAGGACACATCGAGCGCCCTGCTTGCTCGCGCCGAGGATACGACGAATGCCTTGCTTGCTCGCGCCGAAGACACAACGAGCGTGCTGCTTGCCCGACATGACGAGACGTCGAACTCGCTGCTCGCCCGCGCCGAAGAAACGGCCGGACGGCTGGCTGCCCGCGCCGGCGAGATCGCCGGCACGTTCGACGCCGCCGACCAGAAGCTGGTCGCGCGCGCGGTGGAGACGGCGCAGTCGCTGGCCGACCGCGCCGGCGACATCCTGCGTAACTTCGAGGGCGCCGACCAGCGGCTGAGCATGCGCATCGGCGAATCCGCCGAAGCGCTGGCCGCCCGCGCCTCGGACCTTGGCCGCATCTTCGACGCCGCCGACCAGCAGCTGATCTCGCGCATTGCCGAGGGTTCGGACGCGCTGTCGGCACGCGCCACCGAGATCAGCCGCATCTTCGACGAGGCCGATCACCGCCTGGTGTCGCGCATCGCCGACTCCACGTCGACGATCGGCGAGCATGCCGACAACATCGTCGGTGCCTTCGCCAGCACCGAGCAGCGCGTTGCCGAACGCGCACGCCAGACCGGCCAAGAACTTGCCGTCCACGCCCGCGAGATGGAGCAGGCTCTTGCCGGCGCCGACGAGCGGCTGGCCGCGAGCGTTGCGTCTGCAGCTTCGCGCGTCGAGGAACAGGTCGCCAGCGTCGAGAACCGCCTTCTTTATACGACGGAGACGATGGGCCAGAAGCTCAACGAGCAGGTTTCCAGCGCAGAAGCTCAGCTGATCTCGCGCGCCAACACGATTGCGGAGACTTTTACCGCAGTCGGCCAGCACATCGGCCAGAGCACCAACGACGCTGCCAAGACCATCGGCACCAATACCCGCGAGCTCAACACGATGCTGGCGGCGCGTTCGGCCGAGATGGCGAAGATCCTGGACGAAACCGCGCGGCCGCTGGTCGAGCGCTTCGCCCAGGGCGGCTCGGAACTGCAAAAGAGCATGGAAGAGGTCACCGAACGCGCGACCGAGAAGCTGCGCAGCGAAAATGCCGCCCTCGTCAACGCGCTCGCCAGCCGCACCGCCGAAACGCTGTCGGCCGTCGAAGGCGCGCGCTCGTCGCTCGCCGATAGCGTCGCCGACCTCATCGGCCGCATGAGCGTCTCCAGCTCGCAGCTTGGTGAGCTGATCGAACAGGCGGCGATCAACCTCGGCCAGGTTGACGAACGTCTGAGCGGCAGCACGCAAAGCTTCGCGGCAACCACCGAAAAGGCCGCGCAGACCTTCGCCAGCTCGGCACGCCTGGTCGATTCGAACACGACGCGGCTTACCGAACTGTCGTCGTCGACCCTGCGCGAAGTGGCCTCGATCGCCACCAAGTTCGACGAGCACAGCCGCTTGCTGTCCTCGGCTTCGGATCTGTTGAGCTCGGCGCAGAGCAATCTGGAGCACACGCTTGAGCGGCAATCGTCGCTCGAAGATCTCGCCGTCGGCCTGGTCAAGAAGTCGGAAGACCTCGAGAAGGTGATGCGTTCGTTCGAAAACCTTGTCGGCCAGACGATGCAGAATGCCGAAGGCAAGACGCTGGCATCAGCCGACAAGATCCGCATCGCCATAACGGAAGTGGTCGATTCGGCAACCAGCCGGTTCGCCGATGCGACCGAGGAGATGCGGCGCACCGCAAGCTCGATCAAGACCGAGCTCGACCTCACCCGCGCCGAGCTCAAGAAGGGCGTCATCGAGATGCCGGAAGAGGCCAAGGAATCGACCTCGGCGATCCGCCGTGCCGTTGCCGAGCAGATCAACGCGCTCAAGGAACTTTCGGATATCGTTGCGAAATCGGGACGCGGCGGCGACAATGCCGAACCGCGCGCCCTGCGCCCGGCGCCGCAGGCGCCAGTGCAGCGCCCGGCCGAGCCGGTACGCCGCCCGCCGCCGGCGCCACAGCCGGAGCGCCCTGCTCCGCAGGCGCCGCTCGGCGGCCTGCGTGGCACGCTCGATATCGAACGCCCTGCCGAAGCACCGCGCCAGCGCGACGCCAACGCCCGCACGCCGCAAGGCGGCTGGGTGCGCGATCTCCTGACCGGGGCATCGCGCGAGGAGGAAGTCGCCAGGCCGGCAGCGCCCGCGGAAGCACCGCGTGCAACTCCCGCCCAGCGCTCGCCGCTGCATGTCATGGAGTCGCTCAACTCGCTCTCGGTCGATATTGCCCGGGCGATCGACCACGACGCCTCGATCGAGCTGTGGAACCGCTACCGGCGCGGCGAGCGTGACGTGTTCACGCGCCGCCTCTACACGCTCAAGGGCCAGCAGACCTTTGACGAAATCCGCCGCAAATATCAGGCTGAGGCGGAGTTCCGCGCCGCCGTCGACCGCTACTGCGACGATTTCGAGAAGCTGCTCAAGGACGTCTCGCGCAACGACCGCGACAACATCATGGCGCAGACCTACCTGACGTCGGACACCGGCAAGGTCTACACCATGCTGGCCCATGCGAGCGGCCGTTTGCACTAGCTACGATTGCTGCATCAAAATGAAAAAGGCGGGAAATTTCCCGCCTTTTTCGTTTGTCATGGATCGAACAATGACGAGCGCAAAGAACTCAGGCTGCCCTTGCTGGCGCGATGGACTGCAAGCTATGCCTCCAGCATGAGGAAATACGGTCGCACCTTTCATCTGCCGATATCGGTCGGAGCCACCAGCGACGACAAGGTCATGGCGTCGCTTGAAGGACTAAGGGTGGCTGATCTTGTGGTCACCGAGAAGATGGATGGAGAGAACACAACCCTTCATCGCGATGGCTCTCACGCGCGCAGTCCCGATAGCCGTTATCATCCATCCCGAGACTGGCTGAAGGCATTTGCAGCAAATGTTTTACCGCAACTTGCTGACGATGAACGGATTGTCGGCGAGAACCTCTATGCCCGACATTCGGTTGCGTATGATGCGCTGCCGTCATTTTTTCTTGGCTTTGCATGGATCATCGGGACCGAGATTCAACCGTGGGATTTGACCCTGGCCCGGTTTGAGGAACTGGGCATCACTCCTGTTCCCACGCTCTATCGTGGGCCTTTCAGCCCCAACCTCTTCGATGATCTGGCTGCGTCCCTGGATAAGGCCAAGCAAGAAGGCTTTGTGGCTAGGGTTGCCAAAGCATTTGCTGAGGCAGACATGCCCATTCGCATGGGCAAATATGTACGGGCAGGACATGTCCAGAGTGAAACCCACTGGATGAAGGCAGAACTGGTCACCAACCGTCTGGCAGGCGGCTAAGATTCCTGGGTCTCAAGCGCCTCGCCGGGTTCGGTCAGATCACCGAATCCGTCCAGCCCACAACATCCTTCGCCGCCTCGCCGAAGGCGCTGTCGAGCGCGTTGACATAGGCCGGATTGCCGCTGCCCGAGACGGGAGCGGATGCGGTGAAGCTCTTCGAGGCGCGCACCTCGCCGTTGCGGTCGTTCAGGATGCGCACGAAGAGATTGACCTCGGCATGCTCGCCACCATTGACGCGGACTTCGAAGGAGCGGATCTCGACGATCACCTGGTAGTCGATCGCCAGCCCCTCGCCCGGCTTGCCGACGCCGGCAAAGCTTCCGGAGCGCTGGAAGGTTTCGGCGAGCCTCGCCTGCACGATCAGCGGCAGCCGGTCGGCCCATTGCGCGCCCTTGAGATACTGGATCGAGCGATCTGACGGCTTGATGACGATGTTCTGGCTGTCCAGCGCCTTGAGCGCGGATGGCTGGGCGATCAGGATCTGGCGGCGGCTGTGGCCATGCGCGTCGATCGACGGGGCGGACAGCTCGAACGTATCGAGTGGCGCCGGCTTGCCTCCCAATGCCGCGCAACCAGCCAGCGTCAGGCCAAGCAAAACGACTGCCGATCTATACCCACCCAACCCGAACGTCACGCGTGATCCCCACTGTCCCCGGATCGTATGATGAATCCGCATCCGCGGTCCATGTAATTGCTGCGGGCGGGCACGGAAGTCAACGCCGTGCCCTGCCATCGAACTGCCGGACCTCGCCGTCGCCGCCCGACAGGATGCGCTGCGGGTTGCGGCTGAGATCGGTCACCGCCTCTTCGATGCGGCTGATCGAACGCCGGCTGTCCTGGACCAGCGCCTCGACATTCGACAGGCCCTGGCCCGAGAAGCGCGCAATATTGTCGGTGATCGTGCCAAGCCGGGCGTTCAGCGTGTCGGCGACCTGCTTGAACGACTTCAGCGTGTCCCTGGCATCGGCCATGACGCCGTCGGCTTGGCCCGAACCGAGCAGCGTATCGACCCTTTTCAGGATGCCGTCGACGCGCACCGAGGCATCGTTGAGGCGCGACGCAAGCTGTTTGGCGTCCTTGATCGTCTCGTCGATGTCGTCGGCCCGGTCGGCGAACTTGTCGGTCACCTTGGCGATGTCGGCGGCGGCCTTGTTGGCATTTTCGCTGGCCTTCTGAATGTTGGCGAGCGCCACGCGCACCTGCGCCGGATCGATGCCGTCGAGCACATTGTCGACCTTGGCCAGCGTGCCTTGCGTGCGCGTGGCGAAATCGTTGACCGAGCCGACCGCGGTATCGACGTTCTTGATCACGCCGTCGAGCTGTTCGCTGGTCTCCTTCAGATTGGCGGTGACGGCGTCCACATTGGCGACGATGCTCTTGATCTTGTCCTTGTCGACGGCATTGAGCAGGCTTTCGGCAGCCTTCAGCGTGCCGTCGAGCTTGCCGGAAACACCCTTCAGCTCATCCGACAGCGCGCTGACGGCGGTCAGGAACTTGTCGATGCCGTCGGCATTCCTGGCCAGCGCATCGGAAAATGTCTGGGCGTTCTTGACGGTCTGGGTCAGCGGCCCGCGCACATCCCTGGTGAAACCTTCGAGTTCGGAAAGCACCTTGTCGGCACGGGTGAAGATATTCTGCGCCGTCTGCAGCAGGTTGGTGACCGCCGATGGATTGGCGACGATCTCGGCGGTCCTGCCTTCCTTTGCCGCCTCTTCCAGGAGATTTGGTTCCTTTGGATCGGCGCCCTTCAATTCGATGTTGACCTGGCCGGCAAGGCTGGCGATGCCGATATCGGCCTGCGTCGATTTGGTGAGCGGCGTTGTCTGGTCGATCTCGGTCGTAGCAATGGCGGCATTGGGGTCATTGCGGTCGAAATAGACGCGCTTGACCACCCCGACCTTGACGCCGTTGAACAGCACCAGACTGCCGGGGCCGAGGCCGGAGGCCGAACCCTGAATGCGCACGCGCAGCTCCGCCGTCTCGCCGCGATCACCGATCTGGGCGGTCCAATAGACGAACCCGAACGCCGCCAGGATTGCAGCCAGGGTGAAAATGCCGACAATTACGTAGTTGGCTCTGGTTTCCATTGCCCCACTTATGTCTATGCGCGCGCGGCAAGATCAAGTTGCCGAGCGCGTTTTCCGCGGAAATAGGATTTGACCCACGGTTCTTCGCTTTTCAGCATGTCGTCGATCGTGCCTTCGACCAGGATTTTCTTGTTGCCGAGCACCGCCACGCGGTCGCAAGCGGTAAACAGCGTGTCGAGATCGTGCGTCACCATATAGACCGTCAGATCCATCGTATCGCGCAGCTTGACCACTAGTTCGTCGAATTCGGACGCGCTGATCGGGTCGAGGCCGGACGTCGGCTCGTCGAGGAAGACGATGTCGGGGTCGAGCGCCAGCGCCCGCGCCAGGGCGGCGCGCTTGATCATGCCGCCCGAAAGCTCCGAGGGAAATTTTTGCGCGGCGTCCGGCGGCAGGCCGACCAGTTCGATCTTGAGCAAGGCCAGCTCGTCCATCAGTTTCTTCGGCAGATCGAGATATTCGCGCATCGGCACCTGCACGTTTTCCTGCACGGTCAACGCCGAAAACAGGGCGCCGTGCTGGAAAAGCACGCCAAGCCGCATATCGATGCGCAACCGTTCGATGTCGCTGGCCTTTTCGAGGTCGAGGCCAAACAGCTTGATCGTGCCGGACTGCTTGTGCAGCAGGCCGAGAATCGTGCGCAGCAGCACCGATTTGCCGGCGCCCGAGGCGCCGACGAAACCGAGGATTTCGCCGCGCTTGATGTCGAGCGCCAGTTTGTCGAGGATCAGCTTGTCGTCCAGGGCAACGGTGATGTCGCGCACCGACAGCACGATATCGTCTTCTTCCATTCCCTGCACAGCCTTGGTCGCCTTTGAGTTTCTGCGCATCATGTCAGAACTCGATCGATGCGTAGAAGATGGCAAAAAGGCCATCGAGGATGATGACAACGAAGATCGATTTCACAACCGAGGCGGTGACGTGCAGACCCAGCGATTCGGCGCTGCCGCCGACCTTCATGCCTTCTACGGAAGCAATGGTGCCGATGATCATGGCCATGAACGGCGCCTTGATCAGCCCGGCGAAGATGGTGCTGATATCGATCGCGCCGCGCAGCCGGTCGATGAAGGCCGTCGGCGCAATACCGGAATAAAGCCAGGCGGCTAGGATGCCGCCGCCAAGAGCGGCAAAATTGGCGACGATGGTGAGACAGGGCAGCGCGATCACCAGCGCCACCAGG
This sequence comes from Mesorhizobium sp. C372A, assembly GCF_030323245.1. Classification (NCBI taxonomy): domain Bacteria; kingdom Pseudomonadati; phylum Pseudomonadota; class Alphaproteobacteria; order Hyphomicrobiales; family Phyllobacteriaceae; genus Mesorhizobium; species Mesorhizobium sp. C372A. Next base: position 4,780,017 of record NZ_CP100475.1, read on the forward strand.
CGCGGAAACACCAGCACGCCGATCGGGTTGAGGCCGATGACCTTCAGCGCGTCGACCTCCTCGCGCATCTTCATCGAGCCGATCTCGGCGGTGATGGCGCTGCCGGAACGGCCGGCGATCATGATGGCGGTCATCAGCACGCCGAGCTCGCGCAGGATCAGCACGCCGACCAGATCGACAACGAAAATGTTGGCGCCGAAATAGTTGAGCTGGTAGGCGCCCTGCTGGGCGACGATGGCGCCGACGATCGCCGACATCAGCACCACCACGGGGATGGCGCCGACACCCATGCGATCGATCTGGTTGAAGATCGCCGCCGGATTGATGGCATGGCCGCGCCCGAGCTTCATCTGGGCGCCGCCGATGGTGGCGCCGAGGATGTTCATCGAGGCGAGGAAATCGTCGCGCATCTCATAGATGCGGCGGCCGACCGCCTCCAGCCCGCGGAGGATGATGTTGGGGCGCCGGACGCCGCGCGATTCGGGCTCGCGCCGGACAGCTTCGCCAACGGCGCCGAGCAGGATCGAGGCGACATCGCTTTGCCCCTGCATCTTGATCTCGACACCCTTCTTTTCGAAGACACTGACCAGGCGATCGATCAGCCAGGCTCCGGCGGTGTCCATCTTCTCGATGTGGGAAAGATCCAAAGCGAGCGTCTGGAAGCCTTTGCGCTGCTCGATCTTGCGCATCTCGGCGTCGATCAGCGCCACTGTCGTCGTCGTCCAGATGCCGGAGAAAGCGCAGCCGAGGACGCCGCCCTCCTCGCCGACCGCAACGCGGGGCTGGTGGTCGGCCTCCTTGGCGGCGTTGCCGCTTGCGTCGCGTTTGCCGATGGTCAACATGGCGTCCTGTTTAGCCTGACGGGTCGTACCTGTCGATTTGCCGACGACGCGTTGTCGCATAGCCGGAGCAGAAAATTATGGCGCGTGTCATTTCGGTTGAGGCCGAGCGTTTTCCCATTGCCGGCACCTTCACCATCTCGCGCGGGTCGAAGACCGAAGCCGAAGTCATTACCTGCACGATCAGTGATGGGGACAATCGCGGATGGGGCGAATGCGTCCCCTACAAGCGCTATGGCGAGACCATGGAGGGGGTGCGCGACGCCATCGAGGCCATGCGCCGGCAGATAGAAGGCGGCATCAGCCGCAAGGAACTGCTCGATGCGATGCCGGCGGGTGCTGCCCGCAACGCCATCGATTGCGCCTTGTGGGACCTGGAGGCCAAGATCAGCGGCGTTGCGGTCGCGGACGCCATCCACGTTGTGCCCTTGTCGGCGCTGGAGACGGCCTACACGCTGTCGCTGGGCGAGCCGGAGGCAATGGCGGCGCAAGCCCGCGCCAATGCCGGGCGGCCGCTGCTCAAGGTCAAGATTGGCGGCGACAACGACATGGCCCGCATCCGCGCCGTGACCGAAGCGGCGCCCGACAGCCGCATCATCCTCGACGCCAATGAAGGCTGGATCGATGCCAACATCATCGAGAATCTCGCTTTCGCCGCCGAACATGGCATAGCCCTGATCGAACAGCCGCTTCCCGCCGGCCATGATGCCATCCTGCGCCACATCGCGCATCCGGTGCCGATCTGCGCAGACGAAAGCGTCCACGAGGCGAAGGACCTCGAAACGCTTGTCGGCCTCTATGACGCCGTCAACATCAAGCTCGACAAATCCGGCGGCCTGACCGCCGCCCTTACCCTTCGCAACCGCGCCCGGGAGCTGGGATTCGGCGTGATGGTCGGCTGCATGGTCGGCACGTCGCTGGCGATGGCGCCGGCAGTGCTTTTGGCGCAAGGCGCCGACTTCGTCGACCTCGACGGTCCGCTGCTGCTTGCCCGCGACCGCCAGCCCGGCCTCGTGTACCAGGGGTCGCTGGTGTCACCGCCTGACAGGATGCTGTGGGGCTGAACGCGCGGCGAGCCCGATCAGCGCCAGGCCGACGATGGCGATCGGGATCATCGCCAGGAAGCCGTCGACGCCGTAGCGCTCGTAAAGCGGGCCGGACGCCAACGTCACCGCCGCCATGAAGAAGCCGTTGAAGAAATAGGCAATACCTTGCGCCGCACCCGTGCGTTCTTCCGAAACCGTTTCGCCGATCATCTTCTGCAGGCCGATCAACACCATCGCCACCGACACCGAATGCAGGGTCTGCACGCCGAAGAAACCGGCAACGCCAAGCCCGAGTGGCCAGATCAACGGAAAGGCGATCCAGCGCACGATGGAGCCGACGCCGGCGATCAGCATCACCTTGACGACTGAGACGGAGGCAAAAATACGGTTGAAAAACACGAACATGCAGACCTCGGCCACCACGCCCCAGGCCCACAGCAGGCCAACGACGGAATCGCTGATGCCGACCGATTTCCAGTAGATTGAGACAAAGCCGTAGAGGAAGGCATGGCTGGCGGTGATGATGCCGACGCCGAGGGTGAAATACAGGAAATACCGATTGAGAAGGCTCGGCGCCTGATGCTGGATGTCGGCGGCCGATAGCGGCGAAGCCCGGCGCGGGCGGCCAAGCCGCGGCGCCAGCAATCCGGCGACGAGCGCGGCAGACAATGCCGCAAAGATGATTACCGGCACGGCCTGCGGGCTCGTCCAGGCGAGGATAAAGCCGCCTGCGACATTGGCGCAGAGATAGGAAATCGAGCCCCATTTGCGCATCGCGGTGTAGTTCGAGCCGAAGCGGCGCACACCCGACAGTGCGAGCGAATCGGCGATCGGCGAATGCGGCGTCCACACCACCGTCAGCGCCAGCGATACGGCAAGCACCATGGCGTAGGTCGGGTTGAGGAAATAGCCGGCGGAAAGCACCATCGTCGCGGCCACCAGCGCAATATAGACATCGGCCCTGTCCTTCGCCCGGTCCGCCAGCGCGGTCAGCAGCGGCGTCGTCACCACGCGCAGGAACATCGGCGCCGCCAGGATGATGGCGATCTGCTCGGCGTGGAAACCCTGGGCATGCAGCCACAGCGGGAAATAAGGCACATGCGTTCCCAGCGACACGAACAATGTCGCGAAGATCAGGCTCATACGCAGTTCGAAATGGCGCGGTTTGACGAGTTGTTCAGGCGAGAGCGGCGGCAGCGACATGAATCGATCCAATTACGCTGCACAAAGGGCTGCAACGCAGATCGATCCCTTAACATGCGCGAAAGCGGTCCGAAACTGCCTGGACCAGTCGATTAACAGGAGGGTTATGCCGCTTCGACGACCCTGTCTTCGATCAGCAAGGGGATGAACGGCTCGTCCGGTACTTCGGGCAGCACCAGCGCCCAGTGGATGATCTCCATCTTGCCATCGAAATGTTCGACCACCGCCGTGCAGCTCTCTACCCAGTCGCCGGTGTTGATGTACTGCACATCCTCATAAGTCTCGATGGCGGCGTGATGGATGTGGCCGCAGATGACGCCGTCGACATGCGAGCGGCGGGCCTCCTCGGTCAGCACCGTCTGGAACGAGCCGATGAAGTTGACCGCGTTCTTGACCTTGACCTTGGCCCAGGACGAGAACGACCAGTAAGGGAGACCCAGCAAATGGCGGAGCTTCGTCACCACGCGGTTGACCATCATCGCGGCGTCATAGGCGTAGTCGCCGAGGTAGGCCAGCCAGCGTGCATTGTGGACGACGGTGTCGAACTGGTCGCCGTGGATGACCAGCAGGCGCCTGCCATCGGCGGTTTCGTGGATGGCGCGGTCGGCAACGACGATGCCGCCGAAATGCACGCCTTGGAACTGGCGCGCGAATTCGTCGTGATTGCCGGCGATATAGGTGATCGAGGTGCCCTTTCGCGCCTTGCGCAGCAGTTTCTGGACGACGTCATTGTGGCTCTGCGGCCAATGCCAGCTGCGCCGCAGCCGCCAGCCGTCGACGATGTCTCCGACGAGATAGATGATATCGGCGTCGTGATACCGCAGGAAATCGATCAGGAACTCGGCCTTGGCCGCCTTCGATCCGAGATGCAGGTCGGATATGAACATGCTGCGGAAAGTGCGGGTTTCTGTACCGGACATCAGATCGTCACCGTTGCTTTCGCGCAGGCTATGCCCCGATTCATGCAACAACCGTATGACGGTTGCGATTGGGCCAGCCAAAGGGCTAGCGTGCCGCGCCATTCACAGGAGAAAATCGTCATGGATCTTGGCATCAAGGGCAAGAAGGCCATCGTCTGCGCATCGAGCAAAGGGCTTGGCCGCGGCTGCGCCACGGCGCTGGCCGAGGCCGGTTGCGATCTCGTTGTCAACGGCCGCAATGCCGAGCTGCTGGCAAAAACCGCAGCCGAACTGCGCGAACGCTACGGCGTGAAGGTGACCGAGATCGTCGGCGACGTCTCGAAACCCGACGTGCAGCACGCGCTCCTTGCCGCCTGCCCCGACCCGGATATCCTGGTCAACAACAATGGCGGCCCGCCCTTGCGCGATTTCCGCGAGCTCGACCGCGCAAAGATCCTCGAAGGCGTGACGCAGAACATGGTGACGCCGATCGAACTGGTGCAGGCCGTGATCGACGGCATGGCCAAGCGCGGCTTCGGCCGCATCGTCAACATCACCTCGCTGTCGGTCTACGTCCCGATTCCCGGCCTCGATCTGTCGTCCGGCGCGCGAGCCGGGCTGACTTCGTTCCTCGCCGGCGTGGCACGAACGGTGATCGACCGCAACGTCACCATCAACAGCCTGCTGCCGGGCAAGCTCGACACCGACCGGCTGCGCGGCCCGCATGAGGCCGGCACGATGGAAGACCCGGCAGCGGCCGCAGCGCGCAAGACCCGCATCAGCGCCGACGTTCCGGCCAAGCGGCTCGGCACGCCGGAAGAGTTCGGCCAGATCTGCGCCTTTCTGTGCTCGGTCCATGCCGGTTATCTCACCGGCCAGAACATCCCGGTCGATGGCGGCCTCTATGTCAGCGCGTTCTGAAGGGCTCGATGGATAATCGGCAGGATTTCAGCGCAATCATCTGAAATAGTTCGATCTTTCCGGACCGGGTTGTTTTAGCCGCCCTTGCGTCATTTGGCGTCGCGAAAAACCATTTTTGCGTGCTAAAAGGCTGCAAAGCAGGTTTGAGGGAGCGGCCGCATGGAAGGCGAGAACAAGAAAACGGCACGTTCGGACCTCGACGAAGCCGCCCTCTACTTCCACAAGCATCCAAGGCCGGGAAAGCTCGAGATTCAGGCAACCAAGCCGCTCGGCAACCAGCGCGATCTGGCGCTGGCCTATTCGCCGGGTGTTGCCGCGCCCTGCCTCGAAATCCGCGACAATCCGGCAACCGCGGCCGATTATACAGCGCGCGCCAATCTGGTCGGCGTCGTCTCCAACGGCTCGGCCGTGCTCGGGCTCGGCAATATCGGCCCGCTCGCCTCCAAGCCGGTGATGGAAGGCAAGGCGGTGCTGTTCAAGAAATTCGCCGGCATCGACGTCTTCGACATCGAGATCGACGCGCCGGGCATAGAGCGCATGGTCGAGACGATCTCGGCGCTGGAGCCGACTTTCGGCGGCATCAATCTCGAGGACATCAAGGCGCCCGAATGCTTCGAGGTCGAGGCGCAGTTGAAGGCCCGCATGGGCATTCCCGTCTTCCATGACGACCAGCATGGCACCGCCATCATCGTCGCCGCCGCCGTGCTCAACGGGCTGGAATTCGCCGGCAAGACCATTTCCGACATCAAGATCGTCACCTCAGGCGCCGGTGCGGCAGCGCTCGCCTGCCTCAACCTGTTGGTCTCGCTTGGCGCCAAGGTAGAGAACATCTGGGTCACCGACCGCTTCGGCGTCGCCTACAAGGGCCGCACCGACGAGATGGATCGCTGGAAAGACCCCTATGTGAAGGACACCGAGGCGCGCACGCTGGCCGATGTGATCCCTGGCGCCGACGTTTTTCTCGGCCTGTCGGCCGCCGGCGTGCTGAAGCCGGAATTGCTTGATCATATGGCGCCTAAGCCGTTGATCCTGGCGCTGGCCAACCCCAATCCCGAAATCATGCCGGAGGTCGCGCGCGCCGCTCGTCCGGACGCGATGATCTGCACCGGCCGTTCCGATTTTCCCAATCAGGTCAACAACGTGCTTTGTTTTCCTTACATCTTCCGCGGTGCGCTGGACTGCGGCGCCAGCGCCATCAACGAGGAGATGAAGATGGCCGCGGTCCGGGCGATCGCCGCGCTTGCCCGCGAAGAACCGTCCGACGTCGCCGCCCGCGCCTATTCCGGCGAGACGCCGATCTTCGGACCCGACTTCCTTATCCCCTCGCCCTTCGATCCCCGCCTGATCCTGCGCATCGCGCCGGCGGTGGCCAAGGCTGCCTGCGACACCGGCGTCGCGACCCGGCCGATCACCGACTTCGCCGCCTATATCGACCAGCTCAACCGCTTCGTCTTCCGCTCCGGCCTAGTGATGAAGCCGGTGTTTTCCTCGGCCAAGGCGTCGACCGCCAAGCGCGTCATCTATGCCGACGGCGAGGACGAGCGCGTGCTGCGCGCAGCCCAGGTGGTGCTGGAGGAAGGCATTGCCGAGCCGATCCTGATCGGCCGCCCGCATGTCATCGAGGTCAGGCTGAAGCGCTACGGCCTGCGTATCAAGCCGGGCGTCGATTTCGGCCTGATCAACCCGGAAGACGATCCGCGCTACCGCCATTATGTCGACCTGTTGATCGAGCTTGCCGGCCGGCGCGGCGTGACGACGGAGGCCGCGCGCACCATGGTGCGCACCGACAATACGGTGATTGCGGCACTGGCGCTGAAGCGCGGCGATGCCGACGCCATGATCTGCGGCCTCGAGGGCCGTTTCGAGCGGCATCTGCGCAATGTGACGCTGGTCATCGGACCACGCGCGGGCGTCAAGGACCGCGACCTGTCGACGCTGTCGATGCTGATCTCGCAGCGCGGCATCATCTTCCTCACCGACACCCATGTCTCGGTCGACCCGACGGCCGAGGAAATCGCCGAAATGACCATATTGGCGGCGGAGGAAATCCAGCGCTTCGGCATCGAGCCGAAGGCAGCGCTGCTGTCGCATTCGGATTTCGGCTCGCGTGATTCTCCCAGCGCGCTGAAGATGCGGCAGGCAGCGGCGATCCTGGCGCGCGTTGCGCCCGACCTGCAATGCGACGGCGAGATGCATGCCGATTCAGCCCTGTCGGAGCATCTGCGCCAGCGCGTCTATCCGCATTCGCGGCTGAAGGGCGAAGCCAATCTCCTGGTGTTCCCCAACCTCGACTCCGCCAACATCACGCTGACCGCGCTGCGCACGATGATGGACGCGCTGCATGTCGGGCCGATCCTGCTTGGCACCGACAAGCCGGCGCATATTTTGACGCCGTCGGTGACCTCGCGCGGCGTCGTCAACATGACGGCGCTTGCGGTGGTCGAGGCGGCGCACAAGGCACAGGCGGTGGTTCATTTCAACTGACGCCGTCAGGCAGGCACGAAACGGTAATGCCCGGTCTGCTTGAAGGCGAACAGCGTGTCCTCCTCGCGGGCGCCCGACCCGATATTGTGGATGACCAGCGGCCTTCCCGGCACGTCCGCCGAGCGTTCGGATGAGACGATGACGATGTGCGGCAGGTTGCCGGGCAGCATCTGGGTGACAAGATCGCCCGGCTGAAAGTCGGCAGGATCCTCGCTTACGGCCAAGGAAGCACCCTTGCGCCCGAAAAAGGCGGCAAGGTTGCCGACCCGTCGGTGATCGATGTTGCGGTCGGTCGCTTTCAGACCCCAGGTCTTGGGATAGGCGGCGAAATTGGCGGCCATATCCTCATGCACCAGTTTCTGCAGGTCGAGATTGAAGGCGCGGCGATAGGCGCGCACAATGACATCCGTGCACACGCCCCTATCCGGCGCGACGTCGCCGCCGGGATAGCCGAGGCGGACATAGGCCGGGTCGTAGAAGGTGGTGACGCCGATCTGCTCACGCCCGGCTTCGACCAATTTGCTGCGCCAGTCCGGAGCGGCTGGATTTTCCTGCGCCCGGACGGCGGGCGCCGCCAGGCACAACAGACCGAACTGCAGCGCGGTTCGACGGGTAATCGCGATCATGCCAGCTCCCCGGGGCATTGCTGGATCGTGGGATAATTCCGGGGCGATTGCGCCTTTTTCATGCAGCGGTGAGATCGCACAGTTGCCGCCCTATCCAAACGCCTCCTGCAACGCGTCTATGGGCTAAGACCATCTTTGGTTGTAGATTGAGGGAACGGTTAACGGCGAATCCGGTAGACAGGCAGGCAAGCGGGGTTCGGGCAATGACGGGCGGACGATGGAGGCTGAAGCACCTGGCTGCGCTGCTCGGAGCGCTTGTGCTTTCGGCCGTCGCCACCACTGAACCGCAGGCCGCCTCCCGCGTTTGCCGTCAACTGGAAGCCGAGCTTGCTTCTTCATCGAATGGCGGCGGCAATTCCAGCATGGTGCGGAAGTATGACAAGGCCATCTCCCGCCAGTTCGAACAGCTATCAAAGGTGCGCGGTCGTGCGAGCGATGCGAATTGCGGGTTTTCGCTGTTTTCGCGCAATGTCAGCCAATGTGCTGCGCTGAACAGCAGCATCGATCGCATGAACGCCAATCTCGATGCGTTGCAAGCCAAGCGCGCGCAGCTTGCCGGCGGCGGCTCGCGGCGCGACCGCGGCCGCATCCTGGCCGCGCTCGACGCCAATGGCTGCCGTGACGAGCCCGCGCCGCGCCGGGAGCCGCTGCAGGAAGCCAGCCGCGAACCCGACGACGGCAATCTGTTCGACCAGCTTTTCGGCGGCAACCGGCAGATCGACACGCTCGATCAGCCCGATGATCCCGGCGAGGAGCGCAATGTGCGCCGGGTGCTCAATCAGCCCGGCGTGCCGGATTTCCCGACGGTCGGCGGCGAGTTCCATACGAGCTGCGTGCGCACCTGCGACGGCTATTTCTTCCCGATGTCGAACTCGGCTTCGCTCGGCGATTTCGAGCGCGACCAGAAGAATTGCGAATCGAGCTGCCCCGGCACCGAAATGCAGGTGTTCTATTCGCGCGGCATGGAAGACGATTCGGCCAACATGACGTCGTCGGTGACCGGGAGGCCCTACAGCGAGTTGCCTACCGCTTATCTCTACAAACAACCCAACCAGTCGCGGCCGCAGGCATGTGGCTGCAACGCGCAGGCCGGAAATTTCAAGATCATCGGCGGTAACCCGCCACCGCCCGAGCAGTTTCAGCCCGATATTGAGACCACGCCGTTCATTCCGGTGCCGGCGGCCAAACCCGATCCGGGCGCGGATCCGGAGACGCTGGCGAACGTACAAGGCGGGCTCGACCGCGCCGCCATCAAGCGCCTTGCCGTCAAGCCGGTGGTGTCGCCGGTGTCGCTGATCCCGCCGGACCAGCGCAAGGTCAGGGTCGTCGGGCCAGCGTTCCTTCCCGACCCAGCAGCGGCAATAGATCTGCAAGCTCCGGCCCGGAAGCAAGTCCGGTAAGCGCCAGCCTGAGCGGCATGAACAGCGCCTTGCCCTTGCGGCCGCTGGCTTCCCTGATCCTGGCCGTCCAGTCTTTCCAGACCGTACCGGTCCACGGCTCTTCCGGCAACAGGTCGAAGGCCTGCTGCAGGAAGTCGCGATCCTCGTCGGAAAATTCCGGCGCGGGCTGCGGGCCGTCGGCAAGGATGCGCCACCAGCCGACCGCGTCGCTCAGCCGGTCGAGATTGCCGCGCACCGCCAGCCAGAACGGCTCGGCCTTGTCGCCGGAGATGCCGAGCACGATCAGCCGATCCCGCGCCTCGGAAAACGGCATGTGGTGCATGAGCGCACGATTGAGCACGAACAGCTCGTCCGGGTCGAATTTGGCCGCCGATTTCGACGTGGCGGCGGGATCGAAGCGCGCGGCCAGTGCCGGCATGTCATGCACCGCTGCGACATTTTCCGAGGTGCCGACAAGGACGGCCAGCGAAGCCACAGCCATCGGTTCGATGCCCTCCTCGCGCAGGCTTTCGATCGACAGCGCACCGCTGCGCTTCGACAGGCCCTCGCCCGAGGCCGTGGTCAAGAGATTGTGGTGGCCGAAGACAGGCGGCTCGGCGCCCAATGCCTTGAACAGCGCGATCTGCACGCCGGTGTTGGTGACGTGGTCGTCGCCGCGGATGACATGACTGACCCCCATCTCGATGTCGTCGACGACCGAAGGCAGCGTGTAGAGATAAGTGCCGTCCTCGCGCCGCAGCACCGGATCGGACAGTGAGGCCAGATCGACGGTTTCCTCGCCGCGCACCAGATCGTTCCAGTGCACTTCGGTGCGTTCGGGCTGCAGCGGATCGCTGGTGAAATTCGGCAGCAGAAAGCGCCAGTGCGGCCGGCGGCCATCGGAGCGGTATTCGGCGATCTGCTGCTGCGAAAGCGCCAGCGCCTCGCGGCCATAGACCGGCGGCAGGCCGCGCGTGCGGCGCACCTTGCGGCGCAGGTCGAGTTCTTCGGGGGTCTCGTAGCAGGGATAGACAACGCCGGCTCTCTGCAGCCGCTCCACCGCCGCGTCGTAAGTTTCGAAGCGCCGCGACTGGTATTCGGTGGCGTCGGGAAAAATCCCCAGCCAGTGCAGGTCGTAGAGGATGGCGTCGGAAAATTCCTGCCTCGAGCGGGCAATGTCTGTGTCGTCGAAGCGCTGAATGAAACGGCCCTTGTTGTTCATGGCAAACAGCCAGTTGAACAAGGCGGTGCGGGCATTGCCGATATGAATGCGGCCGGTTGGTGAGGGGGCAAAACGGACGGTAACTGTCATGGGCGGGGCGTAACGGATGCTCTTGGAATTGACAAGACGCGCCCCCGCGCGACGCCAAAGACATAATGCACGCCAGCTAAAATGAAAAGGCTGTGAGCCAGAATCCGGCCGGGCCTGTCTCGGGTGAACCGCTCACCAGCGGTCCACGCCGGCAGAATCGGGCTTTCCTCAGCCGCTTTTTGTCCCCGTTATCCACATATGTGACACACAAGATGTTGGGGTCACAAAAGCTACGCAAACGAATCCTTGACGACGCAAACCGAGTCGCCTTTTATGTGCCATGTGCTCTTGTTGAGGGCGCGACCGGAGAGTTTCGAGCCCGGTCATTTTCCCGGATTTTGTGCGTTTTGGCCATGATTTCCGCCTGTTTACGAGGCTGGCGGAAGCGTTGGATCGTGGGGGCTTCGGGAGCGAAAAGGGAGATTTGTCGGACTGGAATAAATTGTCTGTTAACGCTATATTTAGTGTTTGCAGGCAGGTTCGACGCTAGATAGTGTGAATTTCCCTCGGTCGAGGGAATCGAGGAAAAATTCAGTTTTGAGGGACCCGCAGGGTTCGGCGCAGAGTTGGAACAGCGGCATCGTAAGAAGCTCGACCAGCAAGGCGACGAAGACTGCCACAAGGAGAGCCGGTGTTTTCGAACGCCGGCAGACGGCGGACATGCGCGTTTCGCATTGGGGGCAGAAATCCCCGGGGAAAAGCGCTATATATAGACAAAAGGGACCGGACCAATGCGCATCGAGCGTCGTTTCACCAAGCCAGGCCAATCAGCTTACGCGGAGATCGAATTCCGCAAGGCGCTTTCGGAGATCAAGAATCCGGACGGCTCGGTGGTGTTCCGCTTGGACAATATCGATGTGCCGGCGCAGTTCTCGCAGGTTGCCGCCGACATCCTGGCGCAGAAGTATTTCCGCAAGGCCGGCGTGCCCGCGCGCCTGAAGAAGGTCGAGGAGAACGACGTCCCCTCCTTCCTGTGGCGCTCCGTCGCCGACGAGGCCGAGCTTGCCAAGCTGCCGGAAGCCGAGCGCTACGGTTCCGAAATCGACGCCCGCCAGGTCTTCGACCGGCTGGCCGGCACCTGGACCTATTGGGGCTACAAGGGCGGCTACTTCAAGTCGGAAGAAGACGCGAGCGCCTTCCGCGACGAACTCGCCTATATGCTCGCCACCCAGCGCGTTGCGCCGAACTCGCCGCAATGGTTCAACACCGGTCTGCACTGGGCCTACGGCATCGATGGTCCGAGCCAGGGCCACTATTATGTCGACCCGTTTACCGGCAAGCTGACCAAGTCGAAGTCCTCCTACGAGCATCCGCAGCCGCATGCCTGTTTCATCCAGGGCGTGCAGGACGATCTCGTCAACGAAGGCGGCATCATGGACCTGTGGGTGCGCGAAGCGCGCCTGTTCAAATACGGCTCGGGCACCGGCTCCAATTTCTCCATGCTGCGCGGCGAAGGCGAAAAGCTGTCGGGCGGCGGCCGTTCGTCCGGCCTGATGAGCTTCCTCAAGATCGGCGACCGCGCGGCGGGCGCAATCAAGTCGGGCGGCACCACGCGTCGTGCGGCCAAGATGGTCATTGTCGACGCCGACCATCCCGATATCGAGGAATTCATCGACTGGAAGGTCAATGAAGAGCAGAAGGTGGCGTCGCTGGTCACCGGCTCCAAGATCGTGAAAAAACATCTCGAAGCGATCATGAAGGCCTGCATCAATTGCGAAGGCCATGATGACGATTGCTTCGACCCGTCGATCAACACCGCGCTGAAGCGCGAGATCAAGGCGGCCAAGAAGTCGGCCGTGCCGGAGAACTACATCTACCGCGTCATCCAGTTCGCCAAGCAGGGCTACACCGCGATGTCGTTCAAGACCTACGACACCGACTGGGATTCCGACGCCTACCTCACCGTTTCCGGCCAGAACTCCAACAATTCGGTGTCGCTGAAGGACAACTTCCTGCGCGCCGTCGAGGACGACGCCGACTGGCATCTGACCGCCCGCAAGGACGGCAAGGTGCTGAAGACGCTGAAGGCACGCGACCTCTGGGAAAAGATCGGCTACGCCGCCTGGGCTTCGGCCGATCCGGGCCTGCATTTCAACACGACGATGAACGACTGGCACACCTGCGCTTCGGCCGGTGCGATCCGGGCCTCCAACCCGTGCTCGGAATACATGTTCCTCGACGACACGGCCTGCAACCTGGCCTCGATCAACCTGCTGCCTTACCGCAATGCCGACGGCACGATCGACATCGCCGCCTATGAGCACACGGTGCGGCTGTGGACCGTCGTCCTCGAAATCTCGGTGATGATGGCGCAGTTCCCGTCGAAGGAGATCGCCAAGCAGTCCTACGAATACCGCACGCTCGGCCTCGGCTATGCCAACATTGGCGGCCTGCTGATGACGTCCGGCATCCCCTATGATTCCGACGAGGGCCGCGCCATCTGCGCAGCGCTCACCGCCATCATGACCGGCACTGCCTATGCCACCTCGGCCGAGATGGCCGGCGAGCTCGGCGCCTTCGCCGATTACGACCGCAATGCGCAGAACATGCTGCGCGTCATGCGCAACCATCGCCGTGCCGCCTATGGCGAAAAGCAGGGCTACGAGAAGCTCGCCGTCAATCCGGTGCCGCTGGTCGCGTCCGACCTGAAGCAGCAGGAACTGGCCGCGCACGCCAAGGCTGCCTGGGACCGCGCCATCGAACTCGGCGAGGAGCATGGCTACCGCAACGCGCAGGCGACCGTGATTGCGCCGACCGGCACGATCGGTCTCGTCATGGATTGCGATACCACCGGCATCGAGCCCGACTTCGCGCTGGTGAAGTTCAAGAAGCTTGCCGGCGGCGGCTATTTCAAGATCATCAACCGCGCCGTGCCGGAAGCGCTGCGCACACTGGGTTACTCAGAAAGCCAGATCGCCGAGATCGAGGCCTATGCGGTCGGTCACGGCAACATGAACCAGGCGCCGGCGGTCAACCCCGGCTCGCTCAAGGCGAAGGGCTTCACCGACGACAAGATCGCGGCGCTCAATGCAGCACTGAAGTCGGCCTTCGACATCAAGTTCGTCTTCAACCAGTGGACGCTCGGCGCCGACTGGGTGAAGGAGACGTTCGGCTTCACCGACGAGCAGCTCAACGACTTCTCGTTCGAGATGCTGCCGGCGCTCGGCTTCTCCAGGAAGGACATCGAAGCCGCCAACATCCATGTCTGCGGTGCGATGACGCTGGAAGGCGCGCCCTTCCTCAAGGCCGAGCATCTCGCGGTGTTCGACTGCGCCAGCCCGTGCGGCAAGATCGGCAAGCGCTCGCTGTCCATCAACAGCCACATCCAGATGATGGCGGCGGCACAGCCTTTCATCTCCGGCGCCATCTCCAAGACCATCAACATGCCCAACGATGCGACGGTGGAAGACGCCAAGGGCGCCTACATGCTGTCGTGGAAGCTGGCGCTGAAGGCCAACGCGCTCTATCGCGACGGCTCGAAGCTGTCGCAGCCGCTCAATTCGTCGCTGCTCGCCGACAGCGAGGACGACGAGGACGATGCGGTCGAGCAGTTGATCGCGGCGCCCGCTTCACAGCGTGCCGTGCAGGTCACCGAGAAGATCGTCGAGCGCGTCATCGAACGCCTCTACCGCGATCGTGAAAAACTGCCGAATCGCCGCAAGGGCTACACCCAGAAGGCAGTCGTCGGCGGCCACAAGGTCTACCTGCGCACGGGCGAATTCGACGACGGCCGCATCGGCGAGATCTTCATCGACATGCACAAAGAAGGCGCCGCTTTCCGGGCGATGATGAACAACTTCGCCATCGCCATCTCGCTTGGCTTGCAATATGGCGTGCCGCTCGAGGAATTTGTCGAGGCCTTCACCTTCACCAAATTCGAGCCGGCCGGCATGGTGCAGGGCAACGACGCGATCAAGAATGCGACGTCGATCCTCGACTACGTGTTCCGCGAACTCGCCGTGTCCTACCTCGGCCGCCACGACCTCGCCCATGTCGACCAGTCGGATTTCGACAAGACGGCGCTCGGACGCGGCATCAACGAAGGCAAGGCGACGCCGTTCTCGAAGGGCCTTACCCGCGGCGCCTCGCCGGTCAAGTTGGTGTCTGGCCTAGGTGGCGAACCCAAGGGTTTTGCCGGATCACCTGCCGCGGCCCCTGCCCGGGTCACCCCAACTGCGTTCTCAGGCTCCAATGTGTTGGCGCTTAAACCAGCAAGCGACGAAGCCATCGCCTACAAGCGCGACTATGAGGAGCGAGCCAAGGAACTGGTCGAAGATATTGTTTCCGAGGAGGCAGCCGACCTCACCGGTTTGTTCACCGACGAAGCAGCGAAAGAAGCGGCCGAGGCAAAGGCGCTTGCCTCCACACGGCGGCAGCAATCCTTGATGCAAGGCTACACCGGCAACGAATGCTCGGAATGCCACAACTTCACCATGGTACGGAACGGCACCTGCGAGAAGTGCGATACTTGTGGTTCGACGAGCGGGTGCAGCTGAGAACTCATGCCGCCTCGGCTTACAGTCCGCGAAGTCATTCGCCTGCTGGAGACCGACGGTTGGTATCTGGTTGCAACCAAGGGCAGCCATCGCCAATATAAGCACAAAACCAAAGCCGGCCGCGTCACCGTGGCCGGCAAACCGTCTGAAGAGGTTGCGCCAGGAACACTGAACAGCATCCTCAAGCAGTCCGGTTTGAAGGAGTGATTGTATGCGTTACGCGGTGGTGATTGAAAAAGCAGGCAACAATTTCTCTGCCTATGTGCCGGACCTACCCGGCTGCATCGCAACTGGTGCTACCGTGCCAGAAGTAGAAATCGAAATTCGCGACGCTATACGCTTTCACATCGAGGGCTTGCGCGCCGATGGGCTGGAGGTGCCCAAAGGAATCAGTCTCGCTGAATATGTAGAGGCATAAGCGGTAGCCTTCAGGACAACATCCTATCCCGGCACCCGCAGCGTCTGCTCGTCAAACAACGGCTCGTCCTGCCCCGCACGCACAAACAGCAGCTTGTGCCCCTCGCCCGCCGGCACCTCGAAGTACTGGATGCCGTCGGGCATTTCGCCCCAGTCGCCGCAGGGTGGTTCGGGAACGTCACCACTCACCACCGCTTTCAGCTCTTTGGCATAGGCAGCATCGGGGCTGAATGTGTAGCGTTTGACGCCGGCGGGCACGGTGCCCTCGGTGTAGGGCGTCAGCACGCAGCGGGCGCTGACTGATTTGTCGGTCTTTTCCAGCAACAGGCGCAGCACCGCAGGCTCGGCGGTTTCGCCTGCCTTGATATCGAATACCTCGACCAGTGGATCGGGCGCGCCGCCATCGCTGTATTTGATGGCGAGCGCATTGCCGGCGAACTCGAAATGGATCTGGCGGAAGCCGAAATCGCAGCGCTGCGCCCAAGCGGCCAGCCCAACCGTCTTGTCGGCCATTTTTTCCCAGACGCATTTGTCGATCGGCGGGCGCGACGGCGACGGCTCGTCCGCATATGCAGCGGCTGATATCGCCGCGGCGGCAAACAGCACGCAAATCCAGACAATCGATCTCATGGCGCTATTCATCGCTGCATCCTGTCAATGTGAAGGCATCCCAGGCCGAGCCGTCCGGATTGGCATTGGCGAAATCGGCAAATTCGGTGAAGCCCGCGCCGAAATCGGGCAGCAACAGCCCTTTCGGCGCCGGTGTCGCTTCGCGTGAATTCAGCTGCTCGGCTCCGCCTCCGGTCAAGGCATAGACCTGGCCCATCCATATCCGGCACATCCCGCTGCCGTCCTCCAGCCCCACTTCGCGGTCGTCGTCGGTGCAGGCATGGCGGATGGTGCCGAGCGGAAACGAATTTTTGCCATTGGTCCAGGTGATGTCGGCCGGCAAGCGCGTGTCGGTGTTGGGCACGGTCACCGAAAACGCTTCGGCCGTCAGTGCCGCCGGCTCATTGTTCAGCGGCCGGAATTGCATCACCGCGCCCGAACGCGGCTCGCGGTAGGTGGCATGGCTGAGCAGACATTCCTTTGCGCTCGCTGCCTGCACGGCGTCGAGCAGAGCCAGGCAAACGACGGCCAGCCTGCGGACGATCATTGGATGTCTTGTCATGAAAGTGGGCGCCTCAGATAAAACCGACCAGCCAAGCCGCGCCGCCCAGAAACGCGGCCGAACAGACCCACAGCAGCCAAAGCCCGCGCACCCTGCATTCGAGCACTGCCGAGGCGGGGTTGGCTGGGTCGTAATGCACGTCGACCTTGCCGCCCTCGGCATAGCTGCGCGCCTGGCCGCTGATTAAGCCGGGCATTGAAGCGGTGACCGTGGCGCCGAAGGTTACGCGATCGGAGGTGTAGCGCTGGCCGGCGACGCCGTAGCTGTAAACGATGCGGGATTTGAAGACGGTGCTCCAGCGTCGATGGCCGCTGTAGTTTCGCAGCGCCTGCAGGCCGGAGGAGTCAATGCGGCCGGCGGCGACCGGCCATTTTGCCGCCTGCTCGGCAAGCGACTTCTGGACGAAGGCCATGCGCAGGATCATCAGGCCCATGAACAGCAGCAGCGCTCCGGCGCCGAGGTTCTGCGGCTTGGGCAGGTGCGGCCGGATCGCCTCCAGCACGCCACCGAGCGAAAACACCAGCACCACCGTGCCGATCACCAGCCCGGCCGAGAGCTTGACCATGAACTTGAAGGCGCCGTCCGGCAGGGTGCGTTCGATCACGGCCTTGCCCGGATCGGCCGGATTGTAGAAGACGGTCACTTCAGCGCCGGTGGGAAACTGCGCCAGGGTTTCGGTGACTTCGAAATTCCCCAGATTCTCCTTCACGCTGTAGCGCGAGCTTTGAAATTTCTTTTTACCGACCTTCTATTCGAAGGTGATCGCCGGAAAATTGCGCATCTCGGTGGTGTCGCTGCTGTCCGAGCCGACGCCCGACCTTCTGACTTCACGCGCCTCGACGCGCGACGAGATGATCTTGCCCGGCGCCGGCAGCCAGTGGCTCATCGCCTGCACCTCGCGCCATTTGACGAAGGTGATGAACGACAGACCGCCCGCGATCGCGCAGGCAAATCCGACAATCAGAAATTTGAGCTCTACGTCCACCGCGTCCCCCAGGAGTGCCGGAAGCTGCAAATAGATAGCACGGCGAAGGCAATGTCTTGATTATTCGCAAAGGACGAACCGCCCTTCCTCGGGTATCGAAGCCCCCTCAACTTTGTTAAGAGTCGCCCAAACTGTTAGGAGCCATGAGACCAGGATGACAGCACTGCGCGTTCTCTCGGATGCCTTCATTCCGGAACTCCCGAACCACTACAAAGGCAAGGTCCGCGAGAATTACGATCTGCCGGATGGCCGCCGCATCATCATCGCCACCGACCGGCTGAGCGCCTTCGATGTGATCCTGACCGCAATACCGCTCAAGGGAGAGCTGCTGACGCAGACGGCGCGCTACTGGTTCGAGGAAACGGCGGATATCTGCCCCAACCATGTGCTCGATTATCCCGACCCCAATGTCGTCGTCGGCACCAGGCTCGACATTCTGCCGGTGGAAATCGTCGTTCGCGACTATCTCGCCGGCACCACCAGCACTTCGGTGCTGACGAAATACAAGAACGGCGAACGCGATATGTACGGCATCCGCCTGCCGGACGGATTGCGCGACAATGAGAAGCTGCCGCAGGCCATCATCACGCCGACCAGCAAGGCGCTCGATGGCGGTCACGACGAGCCATTGACGCGCGACGAGATCCTGACGCGCGGCCTGTTATCGGAAGAGCAATGGGACACAGTCTCGCGCTATGCGCTGGCGCTGTTTGCGCGCGGCAAAGCGTTGGCCGCGAAGCGCGGCCTGATCCTGGTCGACACCAAATATGAGTTCGGCACGAACAAGGATGGCACCATCATCCTTGCCGATGAAATCCATACGCCCGACTCAAGCCGCTACTGGCTTGCGGCAAGCTATGAAGAGCGTTTCAAGGCAGGCGAGCGGCCGCAAAGTTTCGACAAGGACTTTATTCGCGCCTGGGTGACCGCGCGCTGCGATCCCTACAAGGATCGTATTCCGAAAATCCCCGCCGAGCTCATCGAGCAGACATCGCGGGTTTACACGCAGGCCTTTGAGACCATCACCGGCAAGACCTTCACCGCCGATATCTCGGGAAAGACGGTGCTGGACCGCATTCGCGAGAACCTGCGACCTTATTTCTGACGGCGGCTGGCGGCCGCCGGTCAACTTGCCGAGGTCGCGGACACGGACGGTTCTGGCGGAGCGCGCCACGTGCCGAGATATGATCCGCACAGGATGAGCGCGAAAGCCGCTACAATGCCGATATCGAGCGGCTCTGAAAGGACGAGCACGCCGGCTGCCACGGAGACGGCGGGCGCCACATAGGTTATGACGACCGCCCGTTCGGGGCCGATCTCCCGCACCAGCAGAAAATAGGTGGCGAAGGCGATCGCCGTGCAAAACACGCCAAGACCGAGGATTGCGCCAACCACCGTTGTCGACGGCATGGCCGCCGGCCAGGCCAACGCCGCCGGCACGGCGTAGATCAGCGCGGCCCCTGCCAGACAGACTGCCGTCAGCGAGGTTGCCGGCACATCGTTCAGCCAGCGCGACGCGATGATCGAACCCGAGGCATAGCAGGCCGCGGCCATGAGAATCTCGACGACCGCGAGAAATCCGCCACCCAAGGTCGGCAGCGCCAGCACGAAGACACCGGCAAAACCGAGGAAAAGACCGGTCCAGCGGCGTATCCCCAGCCGCTCATCCGAGCCCATCAGCTTTGAGAGCGCGACGGTTACCGCCGGCGTCATGGCAATCAGCAGTCCGGCGGTGGAACTGTCGATGCTGACTTCGCCATGGGTGATCAGCCCCCATGGCAGGATCATCTCGACCAGACAGAATGCGGCGACCGCCGGCCAATGTGTCTTCAGCCATCCGAAACTGCGCTGGACAAGGACGAAGGGCAGCAGCGCCAGGGCGCCGACGGCTGTTCGGGCAAAGACCAGGAAGGGCACCGACACCTCGGCAACCGCCAGCTTGATCAACAAATAGGGAATGCCCCACAGGAGGCTGAGCAGCACGAACAAAAACAGTCCGCGGCGCGTCATGACGGCCTCACAGCCAGAAAGGTGGTCCACTCTTCGCGATCGCGGCCGACGTTGAATTCGTCTCCGACAAGAACCAGCCCGGCGTTTTCAAGGCGGGCCGCGAAGTCGTCCCTGCGCCAGTAGACCGTATGATATTCGCCGCTCTTCTCGCCATCGCCAATGCGCATCGAGACGAGGAAGGCGCCGCCCGGCCGCAACGACCCGGCAATCTTGGCAAGCACCTGGTCGGCCTGCTCGCGCGGCACGTGGATCAGGACGCACAATGCGAGCACCGCGTCGTAGGGGCCGCCGAGATCGTCGGTGATGAGATCGAGAAACTCACCATGCTTGCCGCGTGCGGCCTGCAACTCGAGAAACCGCTTCGTTGCGTCTGTGCGCCGAACCTGGACACCGAGCCCTTCGACGAAGTCCGCATCGTATCCGGGCCCCGAACCGACTTCCAGAATCCGGCCACCTTTGCCGGCGATCTTCACCAGGCGCTTCAGCCATTTCTGTTCTCTTTGGTTCGGAACGTGCCGCACCAGAGCGTCGTAGCGTTCGGCATAGTCCTCATAGGCGTTGATCGTTTGGCGGCTCTTCGCCAGATCCTCGGATGGCACAGTCATCTTTCCCTCCCCTGGTCAAAGAGCTTGCTTAGCCAATGGTGCCGGGAGGCACGCGTCCGTCAAGCATACCGATATCCCTGAGGAAATGATCCGACAGCGAGCGGCGGTCGAGCAAGCCGCGCTTGCGAGGCCTGAACGGCGCGGTGAAGAGGTCGAGCACCGGGCGGCGAAGCGTGTTGTAGAGAGCGATGGTGGTGGTCATTGCCGTATCCTCAGGGTTTGATCCGATGAATGCAGCATGCCGTTTTCCGGGCTTGGTTTCCAATCGAACGTCGCGTAGTATGCATCAGCGGGATTGATGCGTCATGAGCTGGGAACTACCACCATTAGGAGCCATCAGGGTCTTTGAAGCCGCGGCCCGGCTGGGCAGTTTCACCAAGGCAGCCGAAGAACTCGGCATGACCCAATCAGCTGCCAGCTATCAGATAAAGGTGCTGGAAGAACGTGCCGGAACGCCGCTTTTCATAAGAAAAACAAGGCAGATCGCGCTGACCGAGGCCGGACAGCAGCTGGCGCCGCACGCAACAGGCGCGTTCTCGACCCTGGCCGACGCATGGGTCGCCACCAAGGGTGGAGCGACCGGCGTGCTGTCGGTGACGACCATGGAAACCTTCGCATCGAACTGGCTGGCCGTATGGCTTGGAACATTCCAGCTGATGCATCCCGATCTTGCCGTGAAGGTGAATACATCGCACGGGCTGGTCGATTTCACGCGCGGCGACATGGATGTCGGCATTCGCACCGGCAGTGGAAAATGGCCGGGCCTGACGGCTCACTATCTGTTCAAGGCGGACTATACGCCGATGCTCAGCCCGAGACTCGCCGAAAGCGTCGGCGGCATCCACCGCCCCGAGGATCTCTACCAAGTGCCGCTATGCTGTGCCGACGATCCCTGGTGGGAAATCTGGTTCAAGGCTGCCGGCGTGCCGTTCGAGCCCGATCGCGTCATCGCTGGCCCGAAGCTGGGTACGCAGGCCTATGATGCGATGGCGGCGCTGACCGACAAGGGCGCCGCGATCCTCACCAGAAACCTTTACAGCGCCCTGTTGGAAAAGGGCCAGTTGATACAGCCATTCGGCGTGCTTGGATCGGACGGCGACGGCTATTGGCTGGTGCATCTGGAGAGCCGCCGCAACGCGCCCAAAATCAAGGTGTTTCGCGACTGGGTGCTGGCGCAGACGGCAGAGATACGCGAACGCGAAAAGCGCGACAGCCCTCTAGGCACCGCGATAAAACTCGCCCCCGCCTCAACCCTCAGTCCTTGAAGGTCAACCCGTATCTTGCAACCTGTTCCTTCGGCATATCCGCAAGCGCCTGGCGCGTGGTGTAGCCGCCATAGATCACCTTGCCGTTCTTGATCATCCAGTCCTCGACGTCGGCCTCGGTCACCGTCATCCTGTCGCCCATCTTGTACTTGTTGCCATTGACCGGGACGTCGGCGAGCAGGCCGATATAGGAGCCGTCGCTGTAGCCGACCAGCTGCAGCCAGATATGCTCGGTGGCGCCGTTCTGGGTCAGCGGGAATTTTACCGTGTAGGTGCCGGGTGTGCCGGCGTCCATCAATTCGTGGAAGCGCTTGAGGGTCGAGCGGCCGCTGTCCTTGGCGGCCTGCATCGCCTTGTCCTCGGTGGAATAGGACACGACGTTCTGCTTCGACTCGGCCAGCGAAGTGCCACTTCCGCCCGGCATGTGGCCGAGCGAGCTGAAAAACCCGTAGCCGACAGCGGCGGCAAGAGCGACAGCCACAACTGGATTGCGCATGGACCCCTCCGAAACCCGATCACGGGCACGTTACCGGAAGGCTGTTGCGATACCGCTAAAGGACACAGTGAGCGGATCGTTAGCGAGACGCTGAAAATTCAACCCAAGCCGCAGCGGCAGGCAGCGCAGGCGCACCGGCACCGGCCTGACGTTCAGTCGGCGTCGGCGACGGTCGTCTGCCCGCCTGCCCATGCCCACCAGGCGCGCTCGTCGCCATGGAAGACGTTGAGGTCGATGCGGCCGGTCACGCCGTGCGACAGGCCGGAGCCGGAGTACTGCCAGAACAGCCATTTGCGGCCGGGATAGACTTTTGAGGGATGCCGCGCCACGGCGCGCAGCCAGAACGGATAATCGAGAAACGCACCCTTGAGATTGTCGCGATAGAAATCCGGTGCGGTGTAGATGATGGGCCGCTGGCCGTAATGGCGCTCCAGCTTGTCCATGAACACCTTCATCTTTTCCAGCACGGTGGCCCGCGAAGGCTGCCGCTTGCAGGAGGATTCGCCGTTCCATTCGACATCGATCACCGGCGGCAGCGCGCCTTCGACCCTTGGCACATTGCGGATGAACCAGTCCGCCTGCTCGCCGGCGGTGCGGCACCAGTAGAAGAAGTGATAGGCGCCGCGCTTCAGCCCGGCGGCATCGGCATTGCGCCAGTTCTTCATGAACATCGGGTCGAGATGGTCGCCGCCATCGGTCGCCTTGATATAGGCGAAGTTGGCGCCCTGGGCACGCAGCTTGCCCCAGTTGACATTGCCCTGCCAGCGCGAGACGTCGACGCCGTGGACGGCAAGGTAGCGTGGCGAAGCCTTGCCGAAATTGATCGGCTTGGCGTCGCGGAAACCGTAGCGGGTGACCGGCGAGGCCAGCATGGCCGGCGCCGCGCGCGTCAACCGCTTCGGCGCAGACATCAGAGCGGCGGGCTCGAGCTGTGGTCTGGTGCTCCCCTGCGGCGTGCCCGCGACGATGGCCTCTTCTTCCTCGACCATGGAAAAGGGCGGCGCATTGTCGGCCACAGCGTTGTCGGCCACCATGTCGGACCGCATCGGCGCGAGGTCGGCGGTCTCCGCCGGAGCCGCTGTGACCGGCGCGCTCGGACGCACGACCGAACTGGTCGTCTCGTTCGACGGCTGCAAGCCATCGACGCCCGCTGTGGACGAACAGCCGGCAAGCCACAGCGATGCCAACATGAAACTGACGACGCCTGAAATCCGCATCTGGACCTGTACGCAAAACACAACAGACCGAAGGCAAACAGACGCCGCCGGACAAACCGGCCTCGATTACTAACGAGAAATTACCAACAAAGTTTGAATCAAGTTGTTAGGAATTGGCCCTCTTGTCTTCTCCCCCTGTGGGAGAAGGTGGATCGGCGCGTAGCGCCTAGACGGATGAGGGGTGTTCCAGCGGAGTGAGGCGTTGGCGTTCCCTGGAACACCCCTCATCCGACCGAGCTTCGCTCGGCCACCTTCTCCCACAAGGGGAGAAGGGGAAGCCCTTACCTTCCCAGCCATTGCTGCATGCAGCTTTTCGCCACCACATGCGCCGGTGGCACGGCGTCGGCGGCCGGGCGGCGGGCACGTTCGAGCAGCAGGCGAACCTGTTCGGGGCGCACGCGGTCACGCTCCATCACGAGGAGGACCATCGGATCGCTCAAAAGCTCGTCCAGGGTGCTGATTCTGTCGCTCATCGGTCGTCTCCTCGATACCGGCCCGCAGACGATAGATAGGCAGGCAATCATGGCCCGCCAATGACGCTTTGCCGGCTATGTCGTGGTTTCGGGATTAATTTCCGGTAAGGCCGGCGTCAATTCGGAGGCGGCGCGCCTTCATGGTGCGGCAGGCCGTCATCGAGCTGCAGCCAGGGCTGCTTCGAGGCGGTCCACATATGCATTTCCGGCTTGAACAGCGAGGGATCGTCGAGCGAGCCGGTGGTGATGCCGACGATGCCGGCGGAGTCGCGTCGGGAAAACAGCGTGGTGCCGCAAGCGGCGCAAAAGCCGCGCTTGAGGTCCGGAGAGGTGTTGACCGTCGCCACCTCTCCCTCGACCGTGACATCGTCGATGCGAAACAAAAGGCGGGCGTTGAACGCCGCGCCTATGACCTTCTGGCAGCACCGGCAGTGGCAGACGCGCTGGTTGAGCGGCGCCGCCTCAGTGCCGTAGCGCACTGCCCCGCAATGGCATCCGCCCTGGTATTTCGTCATCATTCGAACTCATCACACTGAAGGTCTCTTGATGATATCGACAGGTACCTTTCGGTCAATTGAAAAGCCCTGATGGCGCCATCGATTGCGCCGATAGGACCAATGGCTGCGCCAAGGCTCCGTAGCTTCGCAGGCACAAAAAAGCCGACCGCCTCTTCGAGACGGCCGGCATGTATTTTCAGGCAAGCTATTTCGTTTCGCTGAGGACTTCGTCCCAGGTCTTCACCTTGGTTTCGCCATTGAGGAAGGGCAGTGCCGCGGCCGTCAGCTCCGGTGCGAAGAAGACGTCGTAGTGGGTGCGATTGGGAATGATGGCCAGCCGGTTCTGCGACAGGTTCTCACGCATCCAGCCGGCATCCTTCAGCCCGCCGCCGATCATCTGGTAGAACCTGATCTCGTGCTCGGGCTTGTACATGTCGCTGTCGCCATAGGCCAGCATGACTGGCATCTTCAGCTTCGCCACATCGGCGGAATAGTCGTAATCCTTGCGCATGAAATTGCCCAGCGCATCGAGCAGTTTAGGGAAATCGTCGGGACGTGGGGCGACGGCGACGTAGGATTTGTACATCGGCGTGTCCTTCATGAAATCGGCGGCGGCCGCGCTCACCTGCGCCTGCTGGCCGCGCATCTCGTCATAGAAGCCATTGGCGGCGAAGCCGGTCGAGACCAGGACCAGCCGGCGCACCGTCTCGGGATGCTGAACGGCCATGCGGAAGGCGACGCCGCCGCCCAGCGAATAGCCAAGCACGTCGACCTTGTCATAGCCGAGCGCCTTGACGATACCAGCCATGTCGTCGCCCATCCCCTCCAGGCTGAAGGGTCGCTCGCCGAGCGCGGTGCGGCCATGGCCCTGCAGGTCGACGGCAATGATGGTGCGGTTTTCCGCCAGCTTCGGCAGCAGCGGCGCGAACATGTCCGACGTGCCAAGGCCGCCATGCAGCAGAAGCAGCGGTTCGCCCTTGCCATAGACGGCATAGTAGTAATTCAGGCCGTCGATCGGCAGCAAGCCGGACTTTTCCGGCTTCGGCATGGCTGTTGCCTCGGTGGTCATGGCGGGCTTGGTCTCCTCTGCATTGGCTGGGCCGGGCGCTGCAAACAAGGCAGCGACCGAGGCAAGAATGGCGAAATAGATTCGTCTGGACATGTCGGTCTCCTCAGGTTCCCCCCAAGGACGAGCGAGCACGCCGCGTGCCGACATGCCCTGCGAAAAATCCGCGGAAGAATGACCGGTTTGGCTGTTGTCGATCGGTCGCGCGCCTCAGTGGCGCTTGGCCTGCACCAGATAGGCGTCGATCTCGGTCTCGCCGAGCCATTTGGCGGCTTCCAGCCGGTGCAGGCCCTCGACCAGGATGTGGCGCTTGCCGTCATGGCGAACCTGGATCGGCGTCTTCATGCCGTTTTCCAGTATGTCTTCGGCCAGATGCCGGACCGTTTCGGGATGCAGCGTCTTCTTGCGCGCCGTCGGCACGTAGATTTCGTCGACCTTGACCTTCTGCACTCTCAGCATACCGGCTCCCGAGGCGGAAAATGCCGCCTCGCCTGAGATAGTCGGTTTGCCGGGTGCGGCCAAGAGCGGCCAAGCAATTGTGTCGTATGCAATTGCTGGCCCGATCGTTTCCATTTGACGCTTGGCCGGCAGATGGCCGAAATGGCGGCCTGTTACTTTTCCGGTGTTCATGACCCAACTGCCGACCGAATTTCCCGATTTCGGACTGACGCCCGAGCAGCGCCGCGAGGCAGTGCGCGGCCATTACTATGAATGGCCGGGAATGGACGGCGAGCGGGGCGAGATCTGGTGCTATTCTGATCGATTTTCCTACCGCGCCGGCGAGACCGTGACGCTGCATGTCAGCTCGACGGCGCCGCGCTTCAGCATTGTCATTGTCCGCGACGGCGGCAGCGAGACAAAGGTCTTCGAGCAAACGGGGCTTTCGGCGCGCTGGCAGGATACGCCCGACCAGTGCTCGGTCGAAGGCTGCGGCTGGGAGGCGTCTTTCGAATTTCGCATCAGCGACGATTGGCCATCCGGCGCCTATCGGCTGACGCTGACGGCGGACGGGCGCGAGCCCATCCATTGCCATCACCTCATCATCGTCGCGCCCCTGCCCGGCAGAAAACCCGGTCGCGTGCTGCAGGTGGCGGCGACCGGCACCTGGCTGTCCTACAACACATGGGGCGGCTCCAACGCCTATCAAGGCATCACCGGCCCGGGCCGCGACCAATATGCGCGCATGGTGTCGACCCAGCGGCCCTGGTGCCGCGGCTTCGTGGTGCTGCCCAAGGATGCGCCGCGCGTGCCGCTGGAGGTTGCGGTGCCGCCGAAAACAGTGCCGCGCTATCCGCACATGGAATGGGCGTACGCCACCGGACATTCGAAGAAATACACCTCCTCCGGCTGGGCGAGCTATGACAGCCACTTCTTCCGCTTTGCCGAGCGCGCCGGCTATGGCGTCGATCTCGCCAGCCAGCACGATTTGCACTTCTCGCCCGAAATCCTCGATGGTTATGACTGTGTGGTCTTCGTCGGCCATGACGAGTACTGGACCTGGGAGATGCGGGATACCGTCGACAGCTACGTTGAGCGCGGCGGCCATGCGGCGCGCTTTGCCGGCAATTTCATGTGGCAGACAAGGCTCGAGGACGAAGGCCGCCGGCAGGTCTGTTACAAATACCGCGCGCGGGCCGAGGACCCCGCCTATAGCAGCGACGTCACCCGCGCCACCAATTCCTGGGAAGCGCCGGAGATCGGCCGTCCCGGCGCTATGACCTTCGGCCTCAACGCGACCCGCGGCGTCTATGCCGGCTGGGGCGGATGCGCACCGCGCGGCGTGCGCGGCTTTCCGGTCTATCGGCCCGAGCACTGGGCCTTTGCCGGCACCGGCATGTACTATGGCGACCTGCTCGGCGCCGACAGCCATGTCTATGGCTATGAAGTCGACGGGCTCGATTTCGAGATCCGCGGCGGCCTGCCCTATCCGACACCGGACAGCGGTGCGCCTGACGGGCTGCAGGTGCTGGCCGTCGGCATGGCGAGCCAGGTCGAGGAAAGCGCCGACATCCCGATCGAGGACCAGTTTCTCACCGACGAGGATGGCCGCTTTACGGCCGAAACGCTGTTTGGCGAGGCGACCGACGCCAATCTGGAAAAGGTCAAACGCGGCAACGGCATGATCGTCAATTTCCCGCGCGGCAAGGGCGAGGTTTTCCACGCCGGAAGCTGCGAATGGGTGGCCGGCCTGCTCAGGCAGGATCCGATGGTCGAGCGCGTGACCAGGAATGTAATCGACCGCTATCTCGGAAAGACCTGACATGCAGAAGCCCTCATCAACTGGTTCAGAAACGCGCGCGCCATCGCACCTGTTCTACCTCTCCAGCCTGCGCCGGCCGCTGATCGACCGCGCCGAAGGCATCTATATGTGGACGCAGGACGGCCGCCGCTTCATCGACGGATCGAGCGGGCCGATGGTCGCCAATATCGGTCACTCCAACCGCAATGTGCTGGACGCCATGAAGCGGCAGATGGACCGCGCCACCTTCGCCTACCGCCTGCATTTCGAGAACGAGCCGGCGGAAGAACTGGCGCGGGAGCTCGCCGGCAAACTGCCGGAGGGCATGGACCGAATCTTCTTCGTCTCCGGCGGTTCGGAGGCGACGGAATCCTGCATCAAGCTGGCGCGGCAATGGGCGGTCGCGACCGGCCAGCCGAAGCGCTGGAAGGTTATCACGCGTTTTCCCTCCTATCATGGCGGCACGCTGGGTTCGCTTTCGATAACCGGCGACGATGCGCTGGCCGAAACGTTCACACCGATGATGCGGGTGATGCCGACCGTGCCGGCGCCGACGGCATGGCGCGACCGCGACAATCTTTCGATGGAGCAGCGCGGCGTCCGCTATGCCGACATGCTGGAGGAGAAGATCCAGGCCGAGGGCCCGGACAGCGTGCTCGCCTTCATCATGGAGCCGATCGGCGGTGCGGCGACTTCGGCCCTCGTCGCACCGGACAGCTATTATCCGCGTATACGCGAGATCTGCGACCGCTACGGCATCCTGCTCATCCATGATGAAGTGATGAGCGGCGCCGGCCGCACCGGAAAATTCCTTGGCGGCGACCATTGGAACTGCAAGCCTGACATCGTCGCGCTGTCGAAGGGGCTTGGCTCCGGCTATGCGCCGCTCGGCGCGCTGGCCGCCCCGATGCGGCTGGTCGAGCCGCTGCTGGCGTCGGGCGGCTTCCAGCATGGCCACACCTATGCTGGCAATCCGCTCGCCTGCGCGGCCGGGCTCGCCGTGCTCGGCGAAATGGACCGCCTCGACCTGATCGCCAATGCCGCCGCGATGGGCGACGTGCTGATGGACGGGCTGAAAGGGCTGGCGAAGCGTTTTCCGTTCATCGCCGATGTCCGAGGCAAAGGCCTGCTCACCGGCGCCGAGATGGTTGCCGATCCCGAAACTCTACGGCCGATCGAACAGGGCAAGAAAGCCACGCAGCGCCTGCTCGACCTCGCCTACGAGCGCGGGCTGATCATCTACGGCCGCAGGGTCAAGGGCGGTGTAGACGGCGACAATTTCATGGTGGCGCCGCCGATGATCGTCACGGCTGAAGAGGTCGGCGAGATCATTTCCATCATCGGCGATTCGCTGGAAGTTCTGGCCGCCGAACTCGACCTGCCGGTCGAAGGCTGAGGGCTAAAGAATGGCGCCGAGGAAAGTCATCATCACCTGCGCGGTCACTGGCTCGGTGCACACCCCGTCCATGTCGCCCTATCTGCCGGTGACGCCGGACCAGATCGCGACCGGCGCCATCGCGGCGGCCGAGGCTGGCGCCTCAATCCTGCATCTCCACGCCCGCGATCCCAAAGACGGCCGGCCGACCGCCGATCCTGAGGTGTTCATGCAGTTCCTGCCGCGCATCAAGCAAGCGACCGATGCGGTGATCAACATCACCACCGGCGGTTCGTCGCTGATGACGCTCGACCAGCGGCTGGCGGCACCACTGCGGGCCGAGCCGGAAATGTGCTCGCTCAACATGGGCTCGATGAATTTCGCGCTGTTCCCGATGCTCGACAAGCCAAGGGAGTGGCAGCACGAGTGGGAACCAAAGCTGCTCGAAGCCACCCGCGACACCATCTTCAAGAACACCTTTGCCGATATGGAAGGCGTGCTCGAAAAGCTCGGCAAGGGCTGCGGCACGCGCTTCGAGTTCGAATGCTACGATGTCGGCCATCTCTATTCGCTGGCGCATTTCCGCGACCGCGGGCTGGTGTCGGGGCCGCTGTTCATTCAATTCGTGCTCGGCATTCTGGGTGGCATCGGTGCCGATCCCGACAATCTCATCCACATGAAGCGCATTGCCGACAAGCTGTTCGGCGACAGCTACCAGTTCTCGGTGCTCGCCGCCGGCCGCCACCAGATGCCGCTGATCTCGATCGCAGCGGCGATGGGCGGCAATGTCCGCGTCGGGCTGGAGGACAGTCTCTACGACGGACGCCAGCTGGCGAAATCCAACGCCGACCAGGTGCGCAGGATACGTGGCATTCTCGATGGCCTGTCGTTGGAGGTGGCCACACCGGCGGAGGCGCGGGAGATGCTGGCGCTGAAGGGTGGGGACCGGGTGGCGTTTTGAGATGATTGATCTGCGATGATGGCGTTCTGGCACACCCCCCTCTGGCCTGCCGGACATCTCACCCCCAAGGGGGGAGATCGGATGTCACTGCGGCCTTCGCCAATCTCAATCGTTGCAAAATGGATGGCAGCGCCAAAGCTGCCAATCTCCCCCCTTGAGGGTGAGATGTCCGGCAGGACAGAGGGGGGTGCCTGGGCGCCTTGCCTATCGTGAGTACAGTCACCCTCCGCCCCGGCACCATCGACGACGTCGACACCATCCATGCCGCGCTGCTCAAGCTCGGCACCCATATCGGCGCGCATCAGGAGATCACGTCCACTGCCGACGATCTCCGCCGCTACGGCTTTGGCGACAAACCCGCCTTCTCCACCCTGATCGCCGAGATCGGCGGCGATTTTGCGGGGCTCTGCCTGCATTTCCCGATCTTCTCGACATGGATGGGGCGGCCCGGCGTCTATATCCAGGACCTCTATGTCGAGGACCGGTTTCGCGGCCGCAAGATCGGCGAAAGACTGCTGCGCCGGGTCGCGCGCGACTGCCGCCGGGATGGCGGCGCCTATCTCAGGCTGTCCGTCGACACCGACAATGACGGCGCCAAGGCTTTTTATGAGCGGCTGGGCATCGCCTGGTCGAGCTACGAGCAGACGCAGAAGATTGTTGGCGATGCCTTTTTCGCCTTTGCCGATGCAGCGCAGGATGGGGACGCGGAATGAAAGCCTTCTTTGCCGAGGAGCAGAAACGCCACGACCCGAAGGCCTTTCTGTCCAGCGGTGCGCCGCAGCCCAATCCCGAACAGCCGGAGCGGGTAGAGCGATTGTTAGCCGGCGCAAAATCCGCCGGATTGATGATCGAGCGGCCCAGGGAACATGGCCTAGGCCCGGTGGCGGCCGTGCATACGCCGGAGTATCTCGCCTTCCTCGAACACATTTTTGCGCGCTGGCAGCGCATCGAGGGCGCATCCGCGGAAGTCATCCCCAACATCCATCCACTGGCCCGCACAGGGTCCTATCCGGCCTCGGCGGTCGGCCAGGCCGGCTACCACATGGCCGACACCGCTTGCCCGATCTCGGCCGAAACCTGGCACAGCGCGCTGTGGAGCGCCTGGAGTGCAGTCGAGGCAGCCGAAGCGGTGATATCGGGCGCGCCTGCCGCTTATGCGCTCTGCCGGCCGCCCGGCCATCATGCCTTTGCCGATGTCGCCGGTGGCTTCTGCTTCATCAACAATTCGGCGGTCGCAGCCCAGGTGTTGCGCAAGCAGGCGGCGCGGGTGGCGATCCTCGATGTCGACCTGCATCACGGCAACGGCACGCAAGGCATCTTTTATACGCGTTCCGACGTCCTGACGGTGTCGCTGCACGCCGATCCGGTGCGCTTCTATCCGTTCTTCTGGGGCCATGCCGATGAGCGCGGCGAAGGTCCGGGCCTCGGCTATAATTTCAACCTGCCATTGCCGCGCAAATCAGCGGACGCGGCGTTTCTGGAGGCCCTCGAAGTGGCGTTCCAGCGTATCCGCGCCTTTTCGCCGGACGCGCTGGTCGTGGCGCTCGGTCTCGATGCGTTCGAGGGCGATCCGTTCGGCGGGCTTTCGGTGACCACGCCCGGTTTCTCGCGGATCGGCGAGGCAATTGCCAAGCTTGGCCTGCCGGCGGTTATCGTCCAGGAAGGCGGCTATCTCTGCGACGCGCTCGGCGACAATCTCACGGCGTTCCTCACCGGTTTCGGCGGCAAACAGCGATAGCTGACTAGCGCTGCTGCCTCAGCATGGCGATCACCCGGTGCACGCTTTCCAACGTCTCGTCGATCTCTGCCGCCGTGTTGTAGTGCGCAATACCGATGCGCACGACGCCCTGCTCGGCCGGAATGCCGAGATGGTGGACGATCTCCCAGGCGTAGTTGTGACCCGACCATAGAAAAATGTTCTCGGCATTCATCTGCCGCACGATCGTCTCTGGCACGATGCCGTCGACGGTGAAGGACACGGTCGGCACGCGCTCAATGACACGCTTCTGATCGGTGATGCCGCGGATGGTCAGGCCCTCAATGGCGGACAGCCCATCGATCAGCCCCAGCGCCAGCGGGTTTTCGTAGGCGATCGACACTTCGTATGCCTTTGCGATCTTTTGCCTTCGCGAACCGCCCTCGCCGGCCGCAGCACCGAGTTCGGCGAAGTAATCGACCGCTGCGGTAAGCCCGGCCATCAGTTCGATCTGCGGCGTGCCGAGTTCGAAGCGCTCCGGCAGGCCATTGGAAGAGCAACGGCATTTGTAGGGTTGCAGCGCATCGATGATGTCGCGGCGTCCCCACAATATGCCCATGTGCGGGCCGAAGAACTTGTAGGCCGAGCAAACCAGGAAGTCGCAGCCGAGATCCTGCACGTCGACCAGCCCGTGCGGCGCGAACTGCACGGCATCGACATAGACGAGCGCGCCGGCCTGTTTGGCGATAGCCGTCAGCGCCTTGACCCGGTTGATCGAGCCGGTGAGGTTCGACGCATAGTTCAGCGCAACGAGTTTTGTCCTGTCGGTAAGCAGAGCGCTGAGCGCCGCCTCCTCGACCTGCCAGCTGTTCTCGTCGAAGGGCAGGAAGCGCACCACAAGGCCGAGGTCCTCGGCCAGCTGCAGCCAGGGCGAGACATTGCCCTCATGATCCATGCGGGTGACGATGATCTCGTCGCCCGGCTTGAAGCCGCGGCCGAGCGTGCGCGACATGTGATAGGTCAGCGTCGTCATATTGGCGCCGATGATGATTTCCTCAGCGCTCGCTGAACCCAGGAAATCGGCCATCGCCGCATGGGCGCCGTCGACCACCTGTTGCGCGGCAAGCGTGGTTTCGAAATAACCGCCGAGATTGGCGTTGGTGGTGAGGAGGCAGCGCGCCACCGCATCGGCAACCGCCTGTGGCACCTGCGTGCCGGCCGGATTGTCGAGATAGATGCGCCGGCGGCCTTTGTCGGTCAGGTCCAGCGCCGGAAATTTTCCCCTGACGGTCTCGATCGGAAAATCCATTGCTGTCTCCTTCCCCTTGTGTTTTCTACGGAATTCCGCCCGGAGTGCCCGCTTACGGACAAGGATTGCCCACGCGCTGGTGGATCGCGTCGACGGCCTTCTGCATCTCGTCGGTCCAGGTCACGTCAACTGAGGACAGCGCCATCTCGAGCTGGGCAATCGTCGTCGCGCCGATGATGCTGGAGGTAACAAAGGGTCGGCTGGCGACATAGGCGTTGGCGAACAGCGCCGGTTCGAGGCCGAAGGAGCGCGCCAGTTCGTTGTATTCGAGCTGCGCCTCCGCCGCATTCGGCGTCTCATAGCGCTGGCCGCGGTTGAACAGCTGCGAGCGCGAACCTTGCGGCCGCGCGCCATGATCGTATTTGCCGGTGAGATAGCCTTGCGCCAGCGGCGAATAGGCGAGAAAGCCAACCTCTTCGCGGTCGCAGACTTCGGCGAGGTTCACCTCAAATGTGCGGTTGACGAGGCTGTATGCGTTTTGCAGCGAAACGATGCGCGGGCCGACGCCCTTGTCGGCCTCGGCGATGAAGCGCATGACGCCCCAGGAGCTTTCGTTCGACAGGCCGAGATGGCGGATCTTTCCCGCCTTCACCAGCTCCTCGAAGACTGCGAGTGTCTCGGCGATCGGCGTCTCGCCGGCCGGCGCCCCAACGGCATCGGCACGGCGCGGCACAGCACCCACGCGGGTCGGGTTGGCGCCCCAGGGGATGTCGCGCTCCGGCCAATGGATCTGATAGAGATCGAGATAGTCGGTGCCGAGCTTGGACAGCGATTTGTCGATGGCGTCAAAGATATCGGCGCGCACCAATTTCGACGGACGGTCGCCACGAAACCAGCTGTTGGCGGTGCGGCCGACCACCTTCGAGGCCAGGATCACCTTGTCGCGGTTGCCCTTGGCCTTCATCCAGCTGCCGATGATCTTTTCCGTGCGCCCCTGCGTCTCGGCCTTGGGCGGGATCGGGTAGAGCTCGGCGGTGTCGATGAAATTCACGCCGCGCTCAAAAGCCAGATCCATCTGCGCATGGCCATCGGCCTCGGTGTTCTGCTCGCCCCAGGTCATCGACCCCAGGCAGATCTGGGTCACAAGAAGATCGGTCCGACCGAGACGGCGTTTATGCATCGAATTTTCTCCGGCGGGAATTGCGCGGCTACGCGGGAAGGAAGCCGCATCTATAGGGAAAGCGGCGCCGCTCTCCAACCCTTAGCGGACCGACTTTTGCGTGAACCCTGGAAGTCAGCGCCGGACGCCAGCCAAAGCCCGCCGCTTGGCTTCGTCGATCAACATGTTGGCCACCTGCATGCGGATCATGGCGCGCTGGCGCAGATGCGGCGCGACACGGTCGGGATGGTTGGCGAAAGCGAAGCTGCGGCGCATGCGGCCGAGATCGGCGTTCTTGACGGGATGATCGAGGCCGAGTTCGACCGCGATTGCGTCAGGATCGATCGGTGGCAGCTTCTCCTCGGGCTTTGCTTCCTCGCCGGCCAGTGCCAGCTTGGCCTGGTCGAGAAGGGCTGCGAATTCGGCGGCAAGATCGGACCCCGCTTCGCGATACTCGGCCGTGAAGGTTTCGCCGGAGACCTTGATGCGGCCGGAATGAAGCTCGTCGGCCACGGAGAGATAGTCGAACGGGATCGACGGCCGCGCGCCTGTCTCCCCGCCAGCCTCGTCCTTGTCGGAGGCGACGAACAGATCGTCGAGCAAGGAAGCGAAATCCCGCTTGGCGCCGATGTCAGCCTCCCCCTCGTTTTGCGCATGCGAACAGAGCCGGTCGCACCATAGAACCGGCTCGTTAAAAATGAATGCCACTGATCTTAACCAGTTTAGGCGTTCGCCGGGCTTGCGCGACCGGTTGATGGTGCAGCTCAACAAAAAGCCGGACTGCATTTGCATGCAGTCCGGAAATTCGCCAGGAGTGGCGAGGAAAAGCCGGCCATGTGCCAGCGTCTATGCATACGGTGGGGATGCGCCACAAGTTTCAGCGCACGCGGCAATTGTGCCGAAAAAAATTCGCTTGGAATGGCTGCCATGCAAATGCTGCACTGCACAATCTTCACAAATTTCCTATACTCGGCGCCGTGGAGGATCAACAAGGGGCCGAATCATGGGGTTCTTCACTGAAATGTTTGCCCGTCCGCGTCCGCAGGAGCATCTGCGTTATCGTTCCGCACTGGCGTTGCTGCATTCGATGAGCAATGCCGACCGCGCCGACATCGGCATCAAGCCGGCCGACTTCCCGCGCATAGCCAGCGAAATGTCCGTGCGCTGAACCAGCGCGAGACGAGGTTTCCCGGCAGCGACCGGGAAACCTCGGAATGCCGAATTCGTCAACGATTCCCGAGATAGGCACCCTTGGTCAGCGGCACGCCATTGTGGCGCAGGATGTCGTAAGCCGTGGTCACGTGGAAATAGAAGTTGGGCATGGCGACATGCAGCAGATACTGCATGCCTGGCATCGAGGCTTCGCGCTGGCCAAACTTCAGTTCGACCACCCTTTCATCCGAACCCTCGAATTCGGCGGCTGAGAATGACGCCAGCAGATCGAGCGTCTTGGTCAGGCGCGCCTGCAACTCGGCGAAGGTCGCTTCATTGTCTTCGTATTTCGGCACCTCGCGACGGGCCAGCCGTGATGGCGCGCCCTTGGCGTGGTCGGTGGCGACCTGCACCTGCCTGACCAGCGCGTACATGTCGGGCGCCAACCTCGCGGTCAAAAACACCTGCGGGTCGATCTTGCGCTCGGTTGCATTCTGTTCGGCCGCCGACAGCACGCCGGACAGCGCCTTCAGCCTGGCCGAAAACACCGGCACCGAGGCTTCATACATCGATAGTGTCACGTTCAAATCTCCATTGCGGCTGAAGCGCCGACGGCGGGACGTAGCGCCTTCCCGGAGGATTTTTCAAGCGTCACCACGTCGCCGCAATCTCTATGATAGACTCCTTTCGTGGTGGAGATTCTCCGATGAGACGCGTCTTTCTGGCAGCGGCCGCCTTTTGCTCCCTTGCCGCATCCGGCCAGGCTGTGTTCGCCGACGATGAACCGGCAGCCGATGACCAAGCCCCTTACGTCGATGACAGGTCGGACGCCGCAGCCGTCATCCGCTCGCTCTACAGCGCCATCAACCGGCACGAATTCGCCCGCGCCTGGGCTTACTACGGCGATACCAAGCCGGCAAAGGATTTTGATACCTTCGTCAAGGGCTATGACGGCACCGACAAGGTCGACGTCGAAACCGGCGCCATTTCCGATGAAGGTGCGGCCGGCAGCATCTATTACAGCGTTCCGGTCGCCATCCGCGCCACCGACAAGGACGGCAAGGAAGCAGTTTTCGCCGGCTGCTACACGCTGCGCCAGGTCAGCGCTCAGATCCAGGCCCCGCCGTTCCGACCGATCTTTATCGACAAGGGCGCGCTGAAGCCATCCAAGGCCGATTTCGAGGGGGCGCTGCCGCCAAGCTGTGGTGACGGGCCGCCGCCGCCGAAGAAGGACACCGCACTCGAGCACGTGAAGAAACTGTTCGCCGCTGATTATGGCGATCAGTGTGACAAGCAATTTCTCGGCGAGGAGCCGAACATCTTTTCGATCAAATACAAGGCAAAGGACGCGGCTGCCAGCGATCCCGACAAGGAAACGCGGCTTTTCGAGTTCTACTGCCAAGCGGCAGCCTATAACGCAAGTTCGGTCTACTACATGACCGACGAAGTATCGGGCGTGCGGCAGTTGCAGTTCACCGAGCCCGAAATGGATATCCGTTACGAGAACAATGACAGCGACGGCAAACTGCTGGGCATGGATATCATCGGCTTCCGCACAACCGGCTGGGCGGCCAATTCCGAATATGACGAAGAAGCCAAGACGCTGACCACGTTCAACAAATGGCGCGGCATCGGCGACGCCTCGGACAAGGGGATATACCTGTTCCGTAACGGCGATTTCTCCCTCGTCCAATATGATGTGGACGCGTCTTACGATGGCGAGGAGAACCCGCGGACGGTGGTCGACTACAACACCGCGCCGTAGGGGTCTTAGCAGGAACCGCCGCGCTCAAGCAGTCCTTCACATTCGCCTTCTCGTTTCAGGCCGGGAACGCATCGGCCGGAAGAAGGCGCGAATGTCTTCGACCAGAAGACTCGGTTCCTCCAGCGCAGCGAAATGGCCGCCTCGCGGCATCGATGTCCATCGCTGAACGTCAAAGACCCGCGCCACCCAGGATCGAGGCGGCATCGGCAACTCGCGAGGGAAAAGCGCTACCCCAAATGGCGGCGAAACGCGTTCCAGCGTCTCGAACGCAAGAGGGAACAGTCGATTCTCCTTGTAGAGCCGCAAGGACGAGGTGAGCGCGTTGCTGAACCAATAGAGCGAAACATCCGTAAGGAGCGTGTCCATGCCGAAGGTGCGCTCCACGTCACCGTCGCAATCGCTCCAGCTACGGAACTTCTCGATCATCCAGGCTGCGAGACCGATCGGCGAGTCTGTCAGAGCATAAGCAAGCGTCTGAGGCTTCGTGCCCTGCAGATGGGCATAGGCGCCCTCCGTTGCCGTCCAGGCCTCGGCGTTGTCCAGAAAGGCCTGCTCCTCAACGGTGACGGGTGGCAGACCTGCACCCAAGGGTGGCCGATAGCTCCCGGGAATGTAATTGACGTGGACGCCAAGCACGCTTTCGGAATGGAGCCGTGCCATCCAGGCGGAAACGCCCGCCCCGATGTCGCCTCCTTGGGAAGCGAAGCGGTCGTAGCCGAGCCCCCGCATCAACTGTACCCATAACTCCGCGATGCGGCCGGAATGGAAGCCTGGTTCCGTCGGCGCCTGGGAAAAGCCGTATCCGGGCAAGGAGGGAACTACCACGTGGAAAGCGTCGGCCGGGTCACCACCATGGGCAGCTGGGTCTGCCAGCAATGGAATGACGTGTTCCATTTCGATGAACGAGCCGGGCCAGCCATGCGTTATGATCAGCGGCAGCGGCGCCGGTCCGTTGCCTGGCTGGTGGACAAAGTGGACATCTAGGTTGTTCAGCCTCGTCAGATATTGCGGCAGCCGGTTCAGCCGCGCCTCTTGCACTCTCCAGTCGAAGCGGTCTCGCCAGTAATCCGCAAGGCGCTTGATGAACGGCAGGTCGGCCCCATCACTCCAGCCCGCTTCGCTTAGCGGAATTGGCCATCGTGTTGCGCTAAGCCGGCGCTGGAGATCTTCAAGTTGTTCGTTCGGAATTTGGATCTTGAAGGGGTGAGCGTCCATCGCTGTGCTTCCGATCTGTTGGATCATATCAGCCTACCCCAGTAAGGATATCGGCCGAACCATGATCGCCAAAACCAACGGGCACCTCTGGGCCATATGCCTCAGGGCGCTTTTGACAGCATCCAGTTCAACGTTTGGCGCCAGTCCACCATGCGGATCGGCGTGCCGTGGGTGCCCGTTTCAAAACGGACGAACCGGGTCGGATAGGCTTTCGAGTTCGCAATGATGGAGCGGAAGAAGGCTTCCTGTTTCTCCACGGGAAAGACCGGGTCCTTGCTGCCCTGGCCGAAAAACACCGGCACGTGACGCCTGTAAGCCGGGCTCGAAAGGAAGCTGTCATCCCATAGCGAGCCGAGCAGCAGCAGCCCGCTGATGCGCCGTCCGGTATCGTCGCGGCCGGCAAGTTTCCAGCACAGCGCACCACCCATCGAGCCGCAGGCGACGAAAATCTTCGCGTCCGGCGAGGCCTCGGCATAGTGGCCGATCAGGGCTGCGATCTGCGCCGCGCCCTTGTCGCCGAAATCGGTGAAATCGGGTGAGAGATAAAGGCCGCCATTGCCGGCCATCAGGTTCTTGATGCGGTTGAAATTGCCGCCGAAGGTGAAGTCGTCGACACCCTGCTTGCGGCTGCCGCCCTGCCCGTGCAGGTAAAGCACGATGATGCCGGCGCCATCGGTCTTGCCGACAGCGACATGCCTGACATCGCCGGCATCGGTTTTCAGCATCAAATCCTGCTGCACCTTGCGCACGCCGGTGTCGGTATACTGCGCATGCACGCGCTTTTCCGGCACTTCGTCGCGGTCGTTGATGTCGCGCATCTCGCGATAGTCGATGACGGTGTAGGCGCCTTTGTCCGTGGACGAGAGCGTCGCCGGATAGGCGAAGAGGTCATCCTTGTAGGGTTTTAGTTCGAGCGCGTCGGCGTGGGCGGCAGAGAACAGGAAAAAGAGCGAAATCAGAAGGCTATGGAGCGCGGCCGCCCCCCTCTGGGCTGCCGGCCATCTCCCCCTCAAGGGGGGAGATTGGATATCACGCCGCCTTCCGCCAATCTTCAAAGCTGCAGGATAGACGCCGCCATCGAGGCTGCTGATCTCCCCCCTTGAGGGGGAGATGGCCGGCAGGCCAGAGGGGGGTAGAAGCGCTGAGGCAAGTAAAGAGAGAGCCATGCTAAAGGCATGCGTTTTTCGGCTTCGCTTTGTCAATCCTGCAGCACGCCGCCGGCGTCTTCCAGCGCCTCGCGGGTGTCGACATCGATCGACGCGCCGTCGCCGATCTCGACGTCGATGACATCCAGTCCCTCGGCCTCGACCAGATGGCGGGCGCCGGTGTCGCCCTCGAGGTGAGCGATGCCTCCAAACAGCGCGCGTGGCAGCAGCACCGGATTGCCGCGGCGGCCGTCATGGGCGGCACGCACCACTGAGCGGCCGCCGTCCCTACGGAAGGCCTCGATCAACCGGTCGAGATCGGCCGATGAGATACCCGGCATGTCGCCGAGGACGATCATGGCGCCGGCCGCCTCGGCTCCAACGCGGGCAATGCCGGCTTTTAGAGACGAGGACAGGCCGTCGGCAAAATCCGGATTGTCGGCGAAGATCACGTCGAGGCCGGTCAAGGCTTGGTGCACCCGCTCACGCTGGTGGCCGGTGACGACAACGGTGCTGGTTGCCTTCGAGGCCAGTGCGCGCTCGACTGTCCGGCGCACCAGCGGTTTGCCGTCGAACAGCGCCAGAAGCTTGTTCGGCCCGCCCATGCGGCTGGAGCGACCGGCGGCCAGAAGCACGATCTCGACCTTCAGCCCGGCTCTCGCCGGCAGCGGCTCGCGCGGCTGCGGCCGGGTCGGGATTTCCATCAAGAGGCCGCCAACGCCCATGCCGGCGATGTCCTTGGCGGTGACGTCGAGGCCGGCGATCAGCCTGTCGAGCACCCAATCGAAACCGTTCTCCTTGGGGCTGCGGGCGCAACCGGGCGCGCCGATGACGCGCTTGCCGTCGAGCGTGCCCAGCACCAGCAGATTGCCGGGATCGACGGGCATGCCCGCGCGGATCACCGTGCCACCTGCTGCCTCGATCGCCGCCGGAACGACATCGTTGAAATCGCTCATCGCCGAGGCGCCGAAGATCACCACCATGTCGTTGTCGCGCGCCAGCGCGGCCGCTGCCTCGGCTACAGGCGCGATCTCGTGCGGCGTGCGGCGCTCCGTCGTCAGCCGGCCGCCGGAGCGTGCCAGCCGGGCCTCGGTGACGCGCAGCGTCTTGTCGAGCACGCTGGCCTTAATGCCGGGCAGCATCGTCTGAATGACGCCGATGCGCACCGGATGGTAGGCGTTGACGGCGAAGATCTCGCCGCCGGCGCAGATCTTCGTCACCTTGTCGACCAGAGCCGTGGCAACAGCGAACGGGATGATCTTGACCGTCGCCACCATTTGCCCCGTCTCGACAGGTGCGTGCTGCGCCAGCGTGGCGATGGTGATGGTCGGGTCGACCGCATTGATGGCGTCGATCATGGCGGCATCGACGGTGAAGAGACCGGCGGCCTTGGCATGGAGGTTGACGCGGCCGGTCGCGGCCGGTTTTGCCTCGATGTTGCGGTGGGCCATGCTGGCAGCAATCTTTTCGGCCGCCGCATCCTCGCTGAGGTCATCGGCGGCAAGCACCGCCACGACGATCTCGGTAATGCCGGCCGCCTTCAGCACCGCCACGTCCTGCGTGCTCAGCCTGTGCGCCTTGCGGAAACGCCGCTCGCCCGCCGTCGTGGCATGCGCCAGCACCGCGCCTTGCGCCTGATCGATCGGGATCGGCCCGAACTTCACGCCGCCGCGCCTTTGGCTTCGAGACCGCGCGAGCGAAAGGCGTGGATCGTCTGCGCCAGGATGGCGACGGCGATCTCGGCCGGGCTCGCCGCGCCAATGTCGATACCGATCGGTGCGTGGATGCGGGCGATCTGGTCGGCGCTGGCGCCGAGCGCCAGCAGGCGCTCGACGCGCCTGGCGTGTGTTTTGCGGCTGCCGAGTGCGCCGACATAGAAACAGTTGGCGTCGAGCGCGGCCTTCAGTGCGAAATCGTCGATCTTCGGATCATGGGTGACGGCGGCGAGCGCCGTATAGCTGTCGAGCGGCTGGCGTTTCAGCACATCCTCCGGCCATTCGGCATGGAGTGCTACATCGGGAAAACGGTCCGGGGTGGCGAAGGCGGTGCGCGGATCGACGATCTCCAGGGGATAGCCGGCGATCCTGGCCATCGGCGCCAGCGCCTGACTGATATGGACGGCGCCGACTACCACCAGGCGCGGCTGCGGCAAATGCGCGTTGAGGAAGAAGGTGCGCCCTTCAGCCTCGACCGAACCCGAATTGCCGGTGCGGAAAGCCTTGGCGATCGCTTGCCCGAGATCGCCGGCAACCTGGTCGCCTTCTCGCACGATGCGGTCGCGGCCGTCGCCGAGATCGGTGACCAGGATCGCGGCGCGGCGGGCCCGGCGTTCGGCATTGAGGGCTTTGAGAGCGTAGGGATCCATGCCTAACCGAGCCGCTCCACATAGACCTTGATGCGGCCGCCGCAGGATAGGCCGACCTGCCAGGCGGTCTCGTCGGCAACGCCGAACTCCAGCATTTTGGCCTTACCGCTGTCGATGACGTCGATCGCCTCGCTTACCACGGCGCCCTCGACGCAGCCGCCCGAGACCGAGCCGTGGAAATTGCCTTCGGCGTCGATGACCAGATGACTGCCGACCGGCCTCGGCGCCGAACCCCAGGTCTCGACCACAGTGGCGATGGCGACATCCTTGCCGTCCTTCATCCAGCCCTCCGCGATAATCAGCGGATCGCGGGCTTCATCGAGATAGATGCTGTTGTCCATGATCGCTTGCCTCAAAGTCTGTTTTTCTCTGGGAGCCTGTTTTCGGAATCCAATATGGCTATGCGGCGCGCCTGACACCAGCGTCCAGCCAGCGACGCGGATCGACCGAAGCGGCGGATTTCTTGTCCAGCGAGGCGCAGAGGTCGGCCAGCGCATCGAGATTGTGTACCGAGCGGAACTCGTCGACATGAGGCAGCATCGCTCTGACGCCGCGGGCCCGCGCCTCGAAGCCGCCAAAGCGCAGAAGCGGGTTGAGCCAGATCAGCCGCCGGCAGGATTTGTGCAGGCGATCCATTTCTTGCGACAGGCCGGAAACATCGTCGCGCTCCAAACCGTCGGTGATTAAAAGCACCACCGCGCCCTGCCCGAGCACGCGGCGTGACCAGTGCTTGTTGAACTCCGCCAGCGTATCGCCGATGCGGGTGCCGCCCGACCAGTCCTTGACCGCCGCCGAGCAGTCGGCAAGGGCGGCATCGGGGTCGCGATGGCGCATCTGCCGCGTGAGATTGGTCAGCCGCGTGCCGAAGACGAAGGTGTGCACGCGCCGCCGTTTTTCGGTCAGCGCATGCAGAAAGTGCAGGAAGATGCGCGTGTACTGGCTCATCGAACCGGAGATATCGGCGAGAACCACCAGCGGCGGATGCACTTCGCGGGCTGAGCGGAATTTCGGCAGGATCAGTTCGCCGCCGGTGCGCGCGGCCGAGCGCATCATGGCGCGTGGATCGATACGGCGGCCATGCAGGTCTGCCTTGAAGCGTCGGGTACGGACCATGTCGAACGGCAGCCGCAGCCGGGCAATCGCCTTCTTGGCGTCTGCCATCTCGTCGGCATTCATCTGGGCAAAGTCCTTGCCGCGCAGCACTTCATTCCCGGAGAAGGTTAGCCGGGCGTCGACTTCGATCTCCGGGATTTCCCTGACCGGCCGATTCTTCTCGTGGCCTTCGAACATGGCCTGGCTGACGCGGTTTTCTGCCGCGCGCGGCTTTTGCTTCTCCCTGGTGTCGGGCGCCACAGGCGAGAACATCGCCAGAAGTTTCTCGATCAGCTCGCGCGATTTCCAGAACAGCCGGAAGGCTTCGT
The DNA here is from genome assembly GCF_030323245.1 of Mesorhizobium sp. C372A. Lineage (NCBI taxonomy): Bacteria > Pseudomonadati > Pseudomonadota > Alphaproteobacteria > Hyphomicrobiales > Phyllobacteriaceae > Mesorhizobium > Mesorhizobium sp. C372A. The sequence goes on from NZ_CP100475.1 coordinate 4,823,166, forward strand.
CGAAAACAGGGTGATCCTCGTGCCGCGACACCAGCACGGCATGCAGCGTCCAGTAGAAATCGTCGCGCGAACCGATGCCGGCTGCCAGCACCGCCTCGATCCCATCCTTGACCGAAGCCGGCCCGACCCGCATGCCGGATTTGCGCAAGGTGCGGGCGAAATAGACGATGTTGTCGGCGATGCGCCCGTCTTCCGTCGCCTCTCTGGGGTCGGTCTCTTTGGGGTAAGCACCCGGCGCCTTCACTGCCCTACTCCGCCGCCGCCAGTTCGGCCTTGACCTCATCGAGGATGCGCCGGCCCTCGCCCGCGCCGATGCGGGCAATGTCGTCCTGGTATTTCAACAAAACGCCGATCGTGTCGGAGACGGTTTCGGGATCGAGCGCCACCTTGTCGAGTTCGGTCAGCGCGCCGGCCCAGTCGATGGTTTCGGCGACACCCGGCGCCTTGAACAGCTCGACCCGGCGCAGCTTCTGGATGAACGACACCACTTCCGCGGAAAGTCGGCTGTTGGCCTGCGGCACCTTGCGGCGCACGATCTCCAGCTCGCGCTCGGCATTGGGATAGTCGACCCAGTGATAGAGGCAGCGCCGCTTCAGCGCGTCGTGGATTTCGCGGGTGCGGTTGGTGGTGATGATGACGATCGGCGGCTCCTCCGCCTTGATCGTGCCAAGCTCGGGCACCGTCACCTGGAAGTCGGACAGAATTTCGAGCAGGAATGCTTCGAAAGCCTCGTCGGTGCGGTCGAGCTCATCGATCAGGAACACCGGGGCCGCACCCGCCTTGCCGGTCAGCGCATCGAGCACCGGGCGGCGGATCAGGTATTTTTCGGAAAAGACATTGCGCTCCATGTCGGAGGGGTCGACCGAGCCTGCCGCCTCCTCCATGCGGATCTCTATCATCTGCGCGGCGTAATTCCACTCATAGACAGCGGACGAGACGTCGAGCCCCTCATAGCATTGCAGGCGGATCAGCCGGCGGCCGAGTGCCTGCGCCAGCACCTTGGCGATCTCGGTCTTGCCGACGCCGGCCTCCCCTTCAAGGAACAGCGGCCGCTGCATGCGCAGGGACAGGAACAGCACCGTTGCCAGCGAGCGGTCCGCGACGTAGTCCGCGCCGGTCAGGAGATCGAGCGTTTCGTCGATCGTCCGCGGCGCGGGGCGCGGTTTCAGCTCGGTCATTCTTTCTCCGTTGCCGCCTCTGCTCCGCTCTGCAGCACGTGGTAGTCGCGGGCGTGGTAGATCAGCGGCCGCAAATTATCGCCCATGCGCAGGCCTGTCACCTTGCCAAAAAGCACACGATGGGTGGCGAGATCCTTGGTGTCGATCAATTCGCAGTCGAAAACCGCCAGAGCGCCCTTCAGGGTAGGCGCGCCCGTCGATATGACATCCCACTCGCCAAGCGCGAAACGCTCATCGGCCGACAGCCCGGTCAGGCCTGAAAACGCCACCGATAGCGGCTGCTGGTGCGAAGCCAGCGTGTTCAGCGCAAACCGGCCGTTTTGCACGAACAGCTCGTTCTTGGCATTCTCGCGGTTGAGACAGACGAGAACCGTCGGCGGCGTGTCCGACACCGAACAGGCGGCAATCACCGTCGTGCCGCGTTTGCCGGCGGGCCCGTCGGTGGTCACCACATGGACGTGGCCGGCAAAATGCGCCATCGCGTCGCGATAGGCCTGAGGCCCTATGTCGTTCAACTTCAACACCGATGATTTTCCATAAGCGGGAATCCAAGCGTTATATATGGCGGCACACAATAGGCCACAAGCGAAGTGGTTGACGCCAATCCGCAAATTCCCGTGTTGCGCCTGGGGCGGGCAGCCTTTAGGTCTTGGCGGAAGAGACGCTGGAAGCATGCGACCGGCACGGAGGAATTCGTCGTCAGAATGCGACCCCCAACAGCTGTAATAGCGGCACTGCTCTGGCTGCTGCCGGCAAGCGCCGGCGCGCAGACTTTGCTTGTCGGCGTCGCCGCACCCCTGTCCGGTCCGTCGGCGATCCTGGGCAAGCAGATCGAGGCGGGTGCTGCCCTGGCAGCAGAAGCCAACGGCGCCGAGATCAGGACGGTCGACGATGCCTGCACCGCCGATGGCGGGGCTGCCGCCGCCAGGGAATTCGCCGCTGCGAAGGTCGATATCGTCGTCGGCTTCCTCTGCACCGAGGCGATCCAGGCGGCGCTGCCGATCCTGAAGGATGCCAACATACCGGTCATCACCGTTGGCGTGCGCACCGAAAGCCTGACCGACCGCCGCGCCAAGACCGGCTGGCCGGTCTATCGGCTGGGGCCGCGCGGCGACGACGAGCGCAATGCCGTGGCCGGCATCCTGACCCGGCTGTGGCAAAGCGAATTGTTCGCCATCGTCGACGACGGCACCATCTATGGCCGCGAAATCGCCGAGACGCTGCGCGCCGCGGCCGAACAGGCGGCGCTGAAGCCGGTCTTCACAGACACGTTCCGGCCCCAGCTCGACAACCAGATCGGGCTGATCGGCCGGCTGAAGAAGGCGGGCGCGACGCATGTCTTTGCCGGTGGCGACGGCGACGACATCGCCATTATGGGCCGCGACGCCGGCCAGCTCGAGGCCGGCATCGTCTTTGCCGGCGGCGAGAATTTGCGCACGCCACCCGGCGATGTGCCTTACGCCATCGGCACGCTGATGATCGCGCCGCCGGAATGGGCCGATGTCGCCGATCCCAAGGTGCTGGCGGCGTTTACGGCCAAAAACATCGCGCCTGATGGCTATTCCTTGCCTGCCTATGCGGCGGTGGAGATCGCCAAGACGGCCTCGGCGGTGTCCGAGGGCTCCGGCAAGGGGCTGGCCGACGCGCTAACCGGGCATGATTTCACCACCGCGATCGGGCCGCTGCGGTTCGACGACAAAGGCGATCTGAGCCAAAACCTCTATCGCGCCTTCCGCTTCGACGGGACGCGTTTCGTGCCGGCGGAGACGAACTGATGTTTCGCACCGGACCGCGCAATCTGATCACCGATGTCGCCGGCCTGCGCGTCGGCAACGCGTCGGACGCGAGGTTGAAATCGGGCGTCACGACCGTGCTGTGCGATGAACCGGCGGTCGGAGGCGTGCAGATCCTCGGCGGCGCGCCGGGCACGCGCGAGACCGACCTGCTCGAACCGCACAATTCCATCGAGGCGGTCCATGCCGTGGTTCTCTCGGGCGGCTCGGCCTTCGGCCTCGACGCCGCATCGGGCGTGCAGGCGGCGTTGCGTGAAAACGGCATAGGGATCGATGTCGGCGGCTTTCGCGTGCCGATCGTGCCGGCAGCGATCCTGTTTGACCTGCGCAATGGCGGCGACAAGGATTGGGGCCAGTACCCCCCCTACCGTGACCTTGGCTACGAAGCCGCCCAGGCGGCAACAGTCGACTTTCCGCTCGGCACAATCGGCGCCGGCACCGGCGCGCTAAGCTCCGGGCTGAAGGGCGGCCTCGGCTCGGCCTCGACCGTGCTCGACAGCGGCGTCACCATCGGCGCACTGGCCGCCGCCAACCCGACCGGCTCGGTGACGATTGCGCGTACACGCTATTTCTGGGCGGCGCCATTCGAGATCGGCGATGAATTCGGAGGCCTCGGCTATCCCTCGCCGATGCCGGACGACGCCAGGCGGATCCTGTTGAAATACCGCAACAAGCGTGTCGGTGGACAAGCCGAGGCCGGAGGCAACACCACCATCGCCGTCATCGCCACCGACGCCGTGCTGACCAAGGCGGCAGCCAAGCGGCTGGCCATTTCAGCGCATGACGGCTTCGTGCGCGCCATCTGGCCGGTGCACACGCCGGCTGACGGCGATCTGGTGTTCGCGCTGGCGACGGGCAAGAGCGGCATAGAACTCAGCGCCGACGATGCCGTCGATTTCTTTGCCGCCGCCGGCGCCACCATGGCGCGCGCCATCAGCCGCGGCATCCATGCCGCGACGCCGGCCGAAGGCGATCTGTTTGCGGTGTGGTCGTCGCGCTGACTTTCAATCAGGTCGGGTCGGACTCTTCTTCCTCGAAGCTGACCGCGACATCCGAATTTGCCGACAGCCAGACTTTCTGGCCCTCGACCTCGGCAAGCAGGCTCAAGGGAATGTAGTGGTGATGCCCCTGATGGGCGCCCTCGCCGCTGTCGGCCTTGGTCAACTTGATCCGCTCGCCATCGACCCGGTCGACGGTGCCGATGTGAACGCCGTCGGCGCCGATCACTTCCATATGCTCGCGAATCTTGCTGGCCTCATTCATGGGGTGTTCTCCTTTTGAAAACGATCGACGATAACAAACAGAGGCGAAATTGGATGCATCGCCTTTTGAATAGCACGATGTTTTGACTGTCTCGTGATAGGGAACGATCGAACCAGGGCAGGCGGAGCGGAACCCCGATGCGAAATCTCGTCCTGATTGGCGTTTGCCTGCTGGTCCATCTGGCATCCGCCATGGCCGCCCGAGCGGGCGATGTCGCCGAGCTTGAAATCCTCGGCTTCAGCAAGGATGGCAGCGTCTTCGCCTTCGAGGAATATGGTGTGGCAGACGGTTCGGGCTTTCCCTATGCCAATCGCTACTACATCAACACCGCCGACGACACGTTCCTGAAGGGCACGCCAATCCGGGTCCGGCTGGAGGATGAGACCGCCTCGCTCGAGACGGCCCGTCAGCAAGCCAAGCAAAAAGGCGAAGCAATCATTGCCCAGGCCGAGCTTACCGCCAACCGCGGCATCACCGCCGGCTTCAACCCGGTGACCGAATTGTCGGCCGACCCGTTCCGCATGGTGGTGAACCCACGGCCGATCTTTTCGCCGGTCGACCCGCCGCTGGAATTCCGGCTGGACGAGATCGGCATGAATGACACCGAAAGCTGCCAGAGCCAGGGCGAGGTCAACGGTTTTCGCCTGCTGCGGATCGAGGCCAGGGATGGCGGCCGGACCCATCTGCTGCATGAGGATAAATCGATCCCGAAAAGCCGTGGCTGCCCGAACGGCTACAGGATCGGCGCGGTGCAGACGTTCTCGATGGACAGCATCAGCGCCTATGCGGTGCTGATCGCGGTGCGCCAATACGGCTTCGAAGGGCCGGATTTTCGCTGGATCGCCGTGACCGGACGCCTGTGACAGCGCTCGATCAATCCAGCTGGCGCAAGCGCGCCGGAAATCGCGTCAGCCGCGCCATACCATCGACGGGCGCGGCGCTTGTCGGCGCCTTGCTGTGGGCGATGGCCATGGGCGCCAGCGCGCTGACCGGTCTTTGGCTCGACAATTGGGAGACCCCGGAAAAGATCCGCTTCGTCGCCCTGCTGTTTGCGACCGGCGCGGCATTGGCCTTTCCCGTCGGGTTGTTCGCGGCGCGGCTGGTCTCGCTCGACCGGCACTGGGAAGTGGCGTTCGCCGCCGCCTTCGTCTGCCTGCTTGCCACGACGCTCGCCTTCACCGGCGGGTTGTTTGCGCTGCAATACCGCTCCTACTATGCCGAATGGCACGCGGAGGCCTTCACCGCCCGGTGGGCGTTCGAACTGGTCTTCACCTCGCTGACGGCGCTCTACCAATTCGTGGTGCTGGGTATCAGGCTCTATTTTCCGCTCGGATTCATCGCGCTTGCCGCCGCCAGCGTGTGGTTTGCGCGCCAGCAGCGTTGAGCATTCGGTCCGCCTCTGTTAGGACGCGCACTTAACCACGGACACATCAGGACTGACGGATGATCCCTCGCTATTCCCGGCCGGAAATGGTCGCCATCTGGTCGCCGGAAACCCGCTTCCGCATCTGGTTCGAAATCGAGGCCCATGCCTGCGATGCGCTGGCTGAGCTCGGCGTCATCCCCAGGGAAGCCGCCAAGACCATCTGGGAAAAGGGCAATGCGGTAAAATTTGACGTCGGCAAGATCGACGAGATCGAGGCCGTGACCAAGCACGACGTCATCGCCTTCCTCACCCATCTCGCCGAATTCGTAGGGCCGGATGCGCGTTTCATCCACCAGGGCATGACCTCGTCAGATGTTCTCGACACCTGCCTTGCGGTGCAGCTCGGCCGCGCCAGCGATATCCTGCTGGCCGACCTCGACGGCCTGCTCGCCGCGCTGAAGCGCCGGGCCTTCGAGCACAAGGACACCGTCACCATCGGCCGCAGCCACGGCATTCATGCCGAGCCGACCACGTTCGGCGTCAAGCTGGCGCAGGCCTATGCCGAGTTCTCGCGCTGCCGCGAGCGGCTGGTGCACGCGCGAGAGGATATTGCCACCTGCGCTATCTCGGGCGCGATCGGCACCTTCGCCAACATCGACCCCTATGTCGAAGAGCATGTGGCGAAAAAGCTTGGGCTGAAGCCGGAACCGGTGTCGACGCAGGTCATCCCGCGCGACCGCCATGCCATGTTCTTTGCCACGCTCGGCGTCATCGCCTCGTCGGTCGAGCGGCTGGCGACAGAGATTCGCCATCTGCAGCGCACCGAGGTGCTGGAAGTGGAAGAGTATTTTTCGCCGGGCCAGAAGGGCTCGTCGGCAATGCCGCACAAGCGCAACCCGGTGCTGACCGAAAACCTCACCGGCCTTGCCCGCATGGTGCGCTCCATGGCGCTGCCGGCGATGGAGAATGTGGCGCTCTGGCACGAGCGCGACATCTCGCATTCCTCGGTCGAGCGCATGATAGGGCCGGACGCCACGGTAACGCTGGATTTCGCGCTGTCGCGGCTCACCGGCGTCGTCGACAAATTGCTGATCTATCCCGACAACATGCTGAAGAACATGAACAAGTTCCGTGGCCTGGTGCATTCGCAGCGCGTGTTGCTGGCGCTGACCCAAGCCGGCGTCAGTCGCGAGGATGCCTACCGCCTGGTGCAGCGCAACGCCATGAAGGTATGGGAACATGGAGCTGATTTCCTTGAGGAACTGTTGGCCGACAGGGAAGTCACCGCAGCGCTGCCCGAAGCCGAGATCCGCGAGAAATTCGACTTGGGCTATCACACCAAGCATGTCGACACGATCTTCAAGCGGGTTTTCGGATAGGTTTTTCGATGCGGCTGGCCGTCCTTTCCGACATCCATGGGAATCTGCGCGCGCTTGAGGCGGTTCATGCGCAGATCAAAGACGCTTCTCCCGACATAATCGTCAATCTGGGCGATTGTCTTTCCGGGCCGCTATGGCCTGAAGAAACCGCGCAATATCTGATGGCGCAGAATTGGCCGACCGTGCGCGGCAATCACGACCGTGTGCTGGTCGAGCCGCCTGCTTCCGGGTTGGAAGACGTCGATGCTTTCACCCACCAACGCCTGTCCCAGGCGTCATTGACCTGGCTCTCCGCATTGCCGGTCACCCTGTCGCCTGCCCAGGACATCCTGCTTTGCCATGGCAGCCCCAGTGACGACGACGTGTTCCTGCTCGAGGAAGACGGAGGCAGCCACTTCCACCCGTCCAATGAAAAGCAGATCAGGCACAAGCTGGGCAGCGCCGGCGCCGGGCTGACCTTGTGCGGCCATACACATACGCCGCGCGTTGTGCGCTTGTCGGACAACCGGACAATCCTCAATCCCGGCAGTGTCGGCGTCCAGGCATTCCCAGGTTTGACTGTGACCGGCAGTCCGGATGCCCGCTATGCCCTTGCCACGCGCAAGGACAGACAATGGTCGTTCAGCCATCATACGGTCAGCTAGGACTGGACCGAAGCATCCGGCCGCGCCACGGCGACCGGATTCGACAGCTGGGCGCATGGGCTGCTGACGGGCTACGCCGCCAATTCCTTGTAAGAACAGAGCAGACGCTCAGCCTGGGGCGCCTGGTACGGTGCGGATCACCGTGCCCCACGGATCCTCCCGTGTGATGTCAGCGGTTGTCTTGTCCGAGCGCATCTCGACCCAGGCCAGCCCTGAGCGGGACGGATCGCGGCGCCCGGCGCCGGCGCTGTGCCACGAATTGCCACCGATATGATGGTGGTAGCCTCCCGACGACAGGAACACCGCCTGCCCTCCATACTTAGCGACCGTGTCGAAGCCAAATTCGTCGTGCCACCAGGCCTCGGCATCTTCCGGCCGGCCGACGCGCAGATGGACATGGCCGATAATGCTGTTTTGCGGCGCGCCCTGCCAGCCGGCGTCACCGGCCGGCACGCTGCCAACCACGGCGGCCAGATTCAGCCGCTCGGTCGCCATGGCGATCTTGTCGCCGTTCCACTTCCACTCCTGCGGCAGACGGTCCCTATAGATTTCAATGCCGTTGCCTTCGGGGTCGGTCAGATAGAGAGCCTCGCTGACCAGATGGTCGGAGGCGCCCTCGATGCGGATCTTGTTGGCGGCGGCATGGTTTATCCAACGGCCGAGATCGGCGCGGCTGGGCAGAAGGAAAGCGGTGTGGAAAAGGCCGGCGCTGCGCGGATCGTCGGGCTTGGCCGCTGCGTCAGGCTCGATGACCAGCAGCGGGCGCTCGGCAGCGCCCAGCGTGATGGCGCCATCGGCGCGGCTCAATTCCTGCAGGCCGACAACAGCCCGGTAGTAATCGGCAAGTCCTTCGGCGTCGCGCGCCTTCAGGCCCACGCGTGACACGCTGACGGGGGTCGTCGCGGCAAAAGGCAGTTCGCTCATAAGACTCTCCGTTCAGCGCGTTATCCCTAGGGCGCGCCACCAGCCTATTCTGTTGTCCATCTCTCCCCGCCTCAAATCGTCGATCCTGATCGTTCACACAAGATGGAAAGAATCGAACAGGTTGTTCACGATTGTGATGCACCGCATGCGTCAGCGCGGGTTGCACGAGACACGGCCGCTCGCTATCTCAGCGCCATGAAAGTCAAAGACGCAGATATTCTGATCGTGCCGGGCTACACCAATTCCGGCCCCGAACACTGGCAGACACGCTGGCAATCGAAACTGTCGACGGCGCGCCGGGTCGAGCAGGCGGAGTGGTCGAAGCCGGTGCGCGAGGACTGGACGACGAGCGTGGCGAACGCTGTCAACGAGGCCGAGCGGCCGGTGGTGATCGTTGCCCATTCCCTCGGTGTGGCGGCCGCGGTGCAGGCCATTCCGCAGTTCAGGAAGCCGGTCGCCGGCGCGTTTTTTGTCGCGCCGCCCGACGTCGCCAACCCGGAGATAAGGCCGCGTCACCTGATGACCTTTGGTCCCTATGCGCGCGAACCGCTGCCCTTCCCGTCCATCGTCATCGCCAGCCGCAACGATCCGTTCTGCGCCTTCGAGGTTGCCGAGGACATTGCCGCTGCCTGGGGTTCGCTGTTCATCGATGCCGGCGAAACCGGTCACCTCAATGAGGAGGCCGGCTTCGGCCCGTGGCCGGAAGGGTCGATGACCTTCGCCAAGTTCCTGACCGACCTCAAGGCCTGACCGGGCAAGGCACCACACCTCAGCCCTTGATCGAATCGTTCATGCTTTTGATGAGTGTCTTTGCGCCGAGCGAAATCAGCGCATGGTCCGAGCCCATCGCCAGCAGCCGGTAGCCCATCGCCACGACGCGGCCGGCAATCGCCGGCTCAACGACGTAGATTGCCGCATGCTTGCCCGCCTTGCGCGTCCGCTCGGCGATGGAGGTGACGGTTTCCATCATGCTTTCCAGCGTCGAATTGACGGTGGCGCCATTCGACCAGGCGATGGAGAAATCCGATGGGCCGAGGAAGATGCCGTCAATGCCCGGCGTGTCGAGGATGCCGTCCAGCGCATCGAGTGCGGCGCGCGTTTCGACCATAGCAAAGGCCATGGTGCGTTGATTGGTGTCGCGCAGCCATTCGGCGTGGTCGCCTTTGCCATGGCGCGGAAAAGCATAGGTCGGGCCCCAGGAGCGCTCGCCCATCGGCGGATATTTCATCGCCGCGGCAAAGAGTTTTGCATCGGCCACCGAATTCACCATCGGTGCAATCACCGCCTCGGCACCGAAATCGAGGGCGCGGCTGGCCATGTCGAAGCGGCCGACCGGAATGCGCACCAGCGCCGGCTTGTTGGCGGCCAGCACCGGCACCAGGCCGCGCAAGACCGAGTCTTCGTGGTGTCCGCCATGCTGCATATCGAGGGTGACGGCGTCAAAACCCTGCTTGGCGATGATTTCGACCGTCAAAGCGTCCGGAACGCCGGACCAGGCGGTGAACAGCGTTTCATCCGCCGCCAGGCGTGACTTCAGGGACATGGGTGCTTTCCTCGTTGGGTAGAGCCTTGTAACAGGCCTACGCACAGTTTCAGCCGGAAAAGGCTGAAAAGGCAAAGAAAAACCGCCCGGCTGGACCGGGCGGTCGATTGGTCCAGCGCTACTCGCTCTAGGTGTTCTTGATCTGCTCGATCGCCTGCGCCATCAGTTCGTCCATGGTGCGGCGGATCTGGTGATCCGACTGGTCGACGCCGGCGGCGTCGAAATCCTTGCGGATCTTGCGGAATACGTCGTGATCGCCGGCTTCCTCGATATCGGAAACCACAACTTCCTTGGCATAGGCGTCGGCGTCAGTGCCGGATTTGCCCAGCTTTTCGGCGGCCCACAGACCGAGCGCCTTGTTGCGGCGTGCGGAAGCCTTGAAGCGAAGTTCTTCGTCGAAGGCGAATTTGCGCTCAAAACCCTCTTCGCGGTCTTTCATGCTGCTCATGGCTTCCCTCCGATGAAATCGATTCGCGTTGGCGATGGATATGTGTGTTGCCGCAGCACAAACCAAAAGGGCGCGGGCCGGTCAATATGCTACATCACTTGCTGCGCTGCGGCATTTCATTCCTGAAAGCGGTCGATGGAAAGGATTTGCCGATTGAGCAAACGCTGTGATTGGGATAGACCCGGCATTGAACCCCACCCGTCGCCGCACCAATTTAGGCAGACGGACAGGAACTGGTCGCTTGCCGCCTGCCCGCAAATCCAGAGAAAAATCAGATGAAAAATCGCCGCCGTATTTATGAAGGCAAGGCCAAGATCCTCTATGAAGGACCGGAACCGGGCACACTTATCCAGTTCTTCAAGGATGATGCGACCGCATTCAACAAGAAGAAACATGAGGTCATCGACGGCAAGGGTGTGCTCAACAACCGCATTTCCGAGTACATCTTCAACCATCTGAACCGCATGGGCATTCCGACCCACTTCATCCGCCGGCTCAACATGCGCGAGCAGCTGATCAAGGAAGTCGAGATCATTCCGCTCGAAGTGGTGGTGCGCAATGTCGCCGCCGGCTCGCTGTCCAAGCGCCTCGGCATCGAGGAAGGCACGGTTTTGCCGCGCTCGATCATCGAATTCTATTACAAGGCCGACGCGCTCGACGATCCGATGGTGTCGGAAGAGCATATCACCGCTTTCGGCTGGGCCTCCCCGCAGGAGATCGACGACGTCATGGCGCTGGCCATCCGCGTCAACGACTTCCTCTCCGGCCTGTTCATGGGTGTCGGCATCCAGCTCGTCGATTTCAAGATCGAATGCGGCCGCCTGTTCGAGGGCGACATGATGCGCATCGTCGTTGCCGACGAGATCTCGCCGGATTCGTGCCGGCTGTGGGATGTGGCGACGCAGGACAAGCTCGACAAGGACCGTTTCCGCCGCGACATGGGCGGCCTCGTCGAAGCCTATCAGGAAGTTGCCCGCCGCCTCGGCATCATGAACGAGAACGAGCCGCCGCGCCCGACCGGCCCGGTGCTCGTCGCCTCGACCGATGGCCTCAAAGGCAAGCCGCACTAAGTCTTCATTTCTTGACGCAATTCCGGACGGAAAGCCGCTTCACACATTTCCTGGAATTGCTAAGTCTTCGAACAGGAACCTGTCCAGCATGATCAAGGCCCGCATCACCGTCACCCTCAAGAACGGCGTGCTCGACCCGCAGGGAAAAGCCATAGAGCACGCTCTGTCCGGACTGGGGTTCGGCGGCGTCGGCCAGGTGCGGCAGGGCAAGGTCTTCGACCTCGAGCTCTCAGAGACCGACAAGGCCAAGGCTGAAGCCGATCTGAAAGCCATGTGCGACAAGCTGCTGGCGAATACGGTGATCGAGAATTACGCGGTGGAGATCGCTTGATATGAAATCAGCTGTCGTTCTTCTCCCCGGCCTCAACCGCGACCGCGACATGATTGCGGCGCTGACCAAGATTTCCGGGCAGGCGCCGGCGACCGTCTGGCAGACCGACACCGAAATCCCCGATGTCGACCTGATCGCCATTCCCGGCGGCTTCTCCTTCGGCGATTATCTGCGCTGCGGCGCGATTGCCGCGCGGATGCCGGTGATGCGGGCAGTCGCTGAAAAGGCCGCCAAGGGCGTCATGGTCATTGGCGTCTGCAACGGGTTCCAGATTCTGGTCGAGGCCGGCCTGCTGCCCGGCGCGCTGATGCGCAATGCTTCGCTGAAATTCGTTTGCCGTGAGGTGAAGCTGCAGATCGCCAACGCCAACACCATGTTCACCCGCCGCTATCAGCCGGGCCAAATCATCCGCACGCCGGTTGCGCATCATGACGGCAATTATTTCGCCGACACCGACACGCTTGCCCGTCTCGAAGGCGAAGGACAGGTGGTGTTTCGCTATGCCGAGGGCACCAATCCTAATGGCTCGATGAACGACATTGCCGGTATCGTCAGCGAGAAGGGCAATGTGCTCGGCCTGATGCCGCATCCGGAAAACCTGATCGAGGCCGCGCATGGCGGCAGTGACGGCCGGGCGCTGTTCGAAGGCGCACTCGGCATCGCCGCCTGATATCTCTTCGAATTCCTTTAAAAACGCGGGGGCGGTTGACCATGAGACTGACGACTGTTCGCCTAGGTCCCCTGGCTGCTGCCGGCTTGGCGTTGGCGTCCTGCCAGTCCAGCCCGAAGAGCGCGCCGGTCCCCACGGGCAAGAGCGCTTCGCTGCTGGCCATGGAACAGGTAGCGATATCGGCCCACAAATGCTGGATCGCCAGCAAGGATCCCGCCTTCAAATCCTATCAGATGGCCAATGAGCTGAATTCGTTCAGCGGCACGCCCCGCTTCCTGCTGGTGCCGGCCAAGCATTATGGCGGCAAGCCGCTGCTGGTCGTCCAGGCGCAAGGCAATTCCAGCCGCGTCGACGTGTTCGGTCCGCTGATGGACGATCCGCTCGGCGCGCGCATCGGATCCGACGTTGCACGCTGGCAAACGGGCAATCCGTCGTGTAACGCGGCCGCCTGACGCCAGTGGGCCGCTTCCTGCAGATTGCGGGATTGATCATCGGTCTGGCCGGGCTTGTCCTGCAAGCGTGCATCACCATCCCGGCATCGATGGAAGCCGGCCGCAGTTTTCTCGGCTCCATCGTCTTTCTGTTCAGCTTCTTCACCATCCTGACCAACATCGGTGCGGTGCTGGTCCATGTTTCGCTGCTGTCGCCTTCGGGCTACGCCTGGCTGCCGGCCTTTGCCGGGCCGCGGATGCGGGCCGGCGTCGCCGTGTCCATCGCGCTTGTCTTCATCGTCTATGCGACGGTTCTGGCGCAGCTCTGGCAGCCGCAGGGGCTGTTGCTGCTCTGTGACGTGCTGCTGCACTATGTGACGCCGGTGCTGTTCGTGCTGTGGTGGCTTGTTGCAGGCGCTGACGGCAGGACACGCTGGAGCGACATTTCGTGGTGGATGGCCTATCCGATCGCCTATCTCGCCTATGCGCTGGCGCGCGCACCGATCGCAGGCGAAGTGCCCTACCCGTTCCTCGACGTTGCGAAAAACGGCGCGGCCAACGTCACCCTTGCGGCGCTGGCCGTCACCTGTGTTTTCCTGGTGCTGTGCATCCTCGCCGTGCTTGCCGATAAGGGCGTCTCACGCCTCAGGGCTCCGGGCACACGCCGCTGACCAGACTACAAGTTAGTCCCAGAATCGCCTGATGCCTTCGCGGTGAGCGTCGTCACGCGACACACCGATATCCCTGAGTTGCTCGTCGGTCATTTCGAGCAAAGCCAGGCGGCCGCGACGGCGCTCGATCAGCACGTCGATCCATCGCGCCAGCGATCTGACCACATGCACGATCCGGCCGACAAAGCCTCGCCGGCTGGACGGGCGCGGCCCGACCAATTCAATGCCCGCGCAGCGGATTGTCTCGATTGTATCCATTGTCTTTCTGCCAACCTTGCAAATTGTACCCATCTTGGTACGGTTCTGATATGCATTGACACCCGATCTGGTGCAATATACAGAATTGTCACCATGACAAATTGGCTCCCTGACCTCACCATCGGTTCCGGCCCGCTTTACCAGCGCCTTGCCGACAGCATCGAGTCGGACATCGACAAGGGCGTCATCGATGCCGGGGCAAAATTGCCGCCGCAGCGCGATCTCGCCTATGATATCGGCACGACGGTCGGCACGATCGGCCGAGCCTATCAGCTGCTGCGCGAGCGCGGCCTGGTGAGCGGCGAAGTCGGTCGCGGGACCTATGTGCTGGCGCAGCAATCGGAAGCGTCACCCGAATTCGCCGAGCCTGCCGTGCAAGGCACGCGCTATGTCGATGCGCCGCCCGGCAAACTGCGTTTCGACAGCACTGCCGCGCCCGACATCGGCCAGGGCGCCATTGTCGCTGACATGCTCTCGCGCACGGTGCAGGAACACCCGCACGAGATTTCGAGCTACACCAGGGATTTTCCGGAGCGCTGGTTCGAGGCCGGCGCCCGCTGGCTGTCGCGCAATTCGTTCCGTCCGGCGGCCGACACCATCGTTCCCACGCTTGGCACACATGCCGCGGTGATGGCGGCGATTGCGGCACTGACCACGCCGGGCGACTATGTCGCCTTCGAGCACCTCACCTATTCGCAGATCGCCCGCAGCGCCGGGCTGATCGGGCGGCGCATAGCACTGGTGGCATCGGACGAAGAAGGCCTCGATCCCGAGGATTTCGAACGCGTCTGCGCGCAAAAGCACCCGAAGATGATCTTCCTGATGCCGACGGTGCAGAACCCGACGCTGGCGATCCTGTCGGTTTCGCGCCGCGAGGCGATCGCTCGTGTCGCGCGCGCGTACAATGTCATCGTCATCGAGGACGATCTCTATGGCGGCCTGACCGAAGATCCGACGCCGCTCATCGCCGAATATGCACCCGAGCGCACCATTGTCGCCGGCGGTCTGTCGAAATCGGTCGCGGCAGGTGTTCGCGGCGGCTGGCTCTCCTGCCCGCCCGCCTATCGCCATCGCATCCGCGTCGCCCACAAGATGATGACCGGCGGGATGCCGTTCCTGCTGGCGGAGGTGAATGCGCGGCTGGTGCTGTCAGGGCAGGCTGGCGATATCCGCAAACGCAGCATTGCCGAAATTGCCGCCCGCATCGCCATCGTGCGCGAGACACTGGCGGGTTTCGCCTTCAAGTCACACGGCAGCGTGCCCTTCGTCTGGCTGACGCTGCCCGATCCCTGGCTGTCCGGCACGTTCAGGAGCGCATGCCTCGAAAATGGCGTGCTCCTCGACGACGAGGACGAGTTCAAGGCGGGGCGTTCCGAGCAGGTTTTTCACGGCGTGCGTTTCGGCGTCTCGCAACCAAGGCGGCGCGAGGACATCACCGGCGGCGTCGCGGTGATCCGGCGGCTGCTGGAGGAAGGCCGCGCCGGCTACGACAGTTCGTCCTGACTGGGTCCTCCTGTATCCCGATCTTCGGGTTCAGCCCTCTGCCTTGAAGTTTTTGGCTTCCTTTGCGCCCTTGTCCTTGCCGTGCTTCGCGGCCAGGTCCTTGGCCTGCTTGGGCGAAACGTCGGTGGTCTCGGCAATATGCATGGCCTCCTTGTCGGAGAGGCGATTGTCTTTCTTGCCTTGCTTGGTGGCCATGTCGAAATCTCCTGATTGGTTTGAGGCCTAACGGCCGGGATGCCATAGCGTTCCCCAACGGCGCCCCGCTACCATCGTCGCCTTGTGTTTTCCGGCGTTTTTCGTCATCCGATGGGGTGTATCACGCCAAAGCTTGCGATATGAGGGGACTCAAATTCCCCTCTCCCATGGACACCAATCGCCGCCCATGACCATTTCCAATTCCGTGCCGATCACCCCGGAACTCATTGCCGCGCATGGGCTGAAGCCCGACGAATACCAGCGCATCCTCGACCTGGTCGGGCGCGAACCGAGCTTTACCGAACTCGGCATCTTCTCGGCGATGTGGAATGAGCACTGCTCCTACAAATCCTCGAAGAAATGGCTGCGCACGCTGCCGACCACCGGGCCGCAGGTCATCCAGGGTCCGGGCGAGAACGCCGGCGTGGTCGATATCGGCGACGGCGATTGCGTCGTCTTCAAGATGGAGAGCCACAACCATCCCTCCTACATCGAGCCCTACCAGGGTGCGGCGACCGGCGTCGGCGGCATATTGCGCGACGTCTTCACCATGGGCGCGCGGCCGATTGCGGCGATGAACGCTCTGCGCTTCGGCGCACCCGACCATCCCAAGACCAGGCACCTTGTCAGCGGCGTGGTTTCCGGCGTCGGCGGCTACGGCAATGCGTTCGGCGTGCCGACGGTCGGCGGCGAGGTCAATTTCGACGCCCGCTACAATGGCAACATCCTGGTCAACGCCTTTGCCGCGGGCCTCGCCAAGACCGATGCGATCTTCCTGTCGGAAGCCAAGGGCGTCGGCCTGCCGGTCGTCTATCTCGGCGCCAAGACCGGGCGCGACGGCGTCGGCGGCGCCACGATGGCCTCGGCCGAGTTCGACGACAAGATCGACGAGAAGCGCCCGACCGTGCAGGTCGGCGATCCCTTCACCGAAAAATGCCTGCTCGAAGCCTGTCTTGAGCTGATGGCGTCTGGCGCCGTTATCGCCATCCAGGACATGGGGGCGGCCGGCCTCACCTGTTCGGCGGTCGAGATGGGCGCCAAGGGCGACCTCGGCATCGAGCTTCACCTCGACCAGGTGCCGGTGCGCGAAGAGCGCATGAGCGCCTATGAGATGATGCTGTCGGAGAGCCAGGAGCGCATGCTGATGGTGCTGCGCCCCGAGAAGGAAAAGGAAGCCGAGGCGATCTTCCACAAATGGGGCCTCGACTTCGCTATCGTCGGCAAGACCACCGACGATCTGCGTTTCCGCGTCATCCATCAGGGCGACGAGGTCGCCAATCTGCCGATCAAGGACCTTGGCGACAAGGCGCCGGAATATGACCGCCCCTGGGTCGAGCCGAAGAAGCCGGCGGCGCTCGCAGCCGGCGATGCGCCGAAGGCCGACGTTGCCGATGCGCTGTTGAAACTGCTCGGCGGGCCGAACCTGTCGTCGCGCCGCTGGGTGTGGGAGCAGTACGACACGCTGATCCAGGGCAATTCGCTGCAGCTTCCCGGCGGCGACGCCGGCGTGGTGCGCGTCGAAGGCCATCCGACCAAGGCGCTCGCCTTCTCCTCCGACGTCACGCCGCGCTATTGCGAGGCCGACCCGTATGAAGGCGGCAAGCAGGCGGTGGCCGAATGCTGGCGCAACCTCACCGCCACCGGCGCGCTGCCGCTGGCGGCCACCGACAACCTCAATTTCGGCAATCCGGAACGGCCTGAGATCATGGGCCAACTGGTCGGCGCGGTGAAAGGCATTGGCGATGCCTGCCGGGCGCTCGGCTTCCCGATCGTGTCGGGCAATGTCTCGCTCTACAATGAAACCAATGGCCAAGGCATCCTGCCGACGCCGACCATCGGCGGCGTCGGGCTGATCGCCGACTGGTCGAAGATGACCCGTATCGGCTTCGCCGCCGAGGGCCAGATGATCCTGCTGGTGGGCGCACCCGCAAGCTGGGGCAGCCATCTCGGCCAGTCCGCCTATTTCAGGGACATTCATTGCCGTACCGACGGGCCGCCGCCACCCGTCGACCTCGCCCACGAAAAGCGCGTCGGCGACCATGTGCGCGCGCTGATCGCGTCGGGCGTCGTGACCGCGGCCCATGACCTTTCCGATGGCGGCTTGGCGATAGCCCTGGCCGAGATGGCGATGGCGTCCGGCATCGGCGCCACCATTCCGGGGCTCGCCGGCACCGACCCGATCCCGGTCTGGTTCGGCGAAGACCAGGGCCGCTACCTCCTGACGCTGTCCGTCGATCCGCAGAGCAAGGAATGGGACGCCATCCGCGAGGAACAGAGCAAGCTCGGCATCTTTGCGCCATGGATCGGCTCGACCGGTGGAAACGAACTGAAGCTCGGCGATGCCAGGGCGATCCCGGTCAGCGAATTGACCGCCGCCCACGAAGGCTGGTTCCCGAACTTCATGGACAAGTCCAGTTGACCAGCCTGGCAGCCCGGACGCTGATCGCAGTCGTCTTCTGGCCGTCGCTGTTCTTCTTCTGGTTCCTTGGGCCGTTCGTCTTTTTCCTGCTGTCGACGACCTCGAGCGAGGTCTGTCCGCTGCTGGAAAGGCGTGACCAGTTCCTTGAGGCGGCCAATGGCACACTGCAGATGCTGGCCTTGCAAAGTCTGATCTATGCGATCCCCATCGTCTGCCTGGTGCTGTGGAGCCGCCTTTTGCCGAACCCGGCGCGCGCAAGGCATGTCGCCACCTGCATCAAGCTCTTTGCCATTGCGGTCATTACCGGCGCGCTGTGGGAATACGGGTCATCGCTGATCTGCGACGGCTATGGCCAACCATTCTTTTCGCCCTTGTGGCAGATGACCAGCTATCTCCCGATTATCAACCTGGCGCTCAACATCCCGCTCTATGTCCTGGTGTTCAGCCTTGGCCGGGGGTTCTCGACCCGCGACGACATCACCGAAGATGGTGTGGTTCACCCGCGGCAGGATGGCCCTTAGACACTGCGTCGCCGACAGAACGGCTTCAACCCGGACCAGAAAGGCTTTAGGCTGCCGTGCGAGTCACTCGTGCCTAGCCGCCCAGAACAGGATTTTGCCATGGCAATGGATGCCCACGACATCGAAAAACTGATCAAGGACGGGATTCCGGACGCCAAGGTGACGATCCGCGACCTCGCCGGTGACGGCGATCACTATGCAGCCGAAGTGGTGGCCGAAAGCTTCCGCGGAAAGAGCCGCGTCCAGCAGCACCAAATGGTCTATGATGCGCTGAAGGGCAATATGGGCGGCGTGCTGCACGCGCTGGCCCTGCAGACCAGCGTGCCGGAGTGAAGCCAGACTGGCCTACTGTTTCTGCGGCTGCTTCGCCGACACTGACGTGATCGGCTTCGCCGACACTGAGATGATCGGGCCCGCCGGGTATTTTCCGCCGACGATCATTCTTTTCCCATCCGACAGCGCGGAGACCGCGCCGTCGAGGAACAGCGCGTTGTGGCATTGTAGCGCGTCGCGAAACAGCCGCGCAAAGCTGCCGAAACTGACCTCAGACCGCGAGATCGCCAGCACAACGGTGTTTTCATCGCGCACGCCGACACCGTTGCGGATGTAGCGCGAGGTTCCGTTCCGCTCGAAGCGTGGATGAATCTGGCCGTCGATCACCAGCATCGGGCCCGACTGCGTGGCGAAGGCGACATCGGGTTTGGCGACGGCGTAGGCGTTGCTTTCCATGACAGCCGCCTTGCCGTCATTGCCCACCAGAAAGACGCCGTTCGGCTTCAGGAAGAAATTACCTTCGCTATCGGCAAGGTTGAGCGGCGACTTTTCGCTGCCGTTCTCGACCAGCAGGCCGACCGGCGACAAATCCTCGTGATACATGCCGCCATTCATGGCGAGCAGCACCGGCCTCCCCTCGCCCGCAACCGCCTTGCCGAAGGCCTCCAGCGAGCCGAAGGGCTTGGCGTCGGCACCGACGTGAAAGACAGCGAGGTTGTAGGTCCGCAGGTCGACCGTGCAGACGACATAGGTCACCGCCTCGAAGGCGACATTCCGGCAAGGCGCGGGCAGGTCACCGCCAATGACCAGCGGCGGCGGCTCCGGGCGTCTCGGCCACCAGACAACGGCAATCGCGGCCAGCAGGATGGCGATCAGAAGGGCGGCGCCATATCGTCTTTTCATCATGTCCCGGAGGCTGCAATCGGCAGGGATGCTTGGCCCAAGACAGGCGATCCTTTGCGCCATTTCCGCGACGGCGGCGCAAACATCTTGTTTCGGCCCATCTATGGGTTTATTTGATGGCTATGCTTCGAGCCTGACTCCCACAGGCGTGAAAGGATATCTCATGAGCGGCATCAACGACTACATCGACAGCGAAGTGAAGGGCAACGACGTCGTCCTTTTCATGAAGGGCACGCCCGGTTTTCCGCAGTGCGGCTTTTCCGGCCAGGTCGTCCAGATCCTCGATTACATCGGAGCCGACTATAAGGGCGTCGACGTGCTGACCTCGGCCGAACTGCGCCAAGGCATCAAGGAATATTCGAACTGGCCGACGATCCCGCAGCTTTACGTCAAGGGCGAATTCGTCGGCGGCTGCGACATCATCCGCGAAATGTTCCAGGCGGGCGAGCTGCAGACGTTGCTCGTCGACAAGGGCGTCAGCGTCAAAGCGACAGCCTGATTCTGAGTTGAGACGGGGCAGCCCCGCCCCGGCAAAATGTTACCTCCCCCTATCGGAGTGAGGACGAAGTTATGCGCCGGCATGCCGGCGCATATTCGTTTTGAAGATCGGACCCGCCGTGGACCAGCCAGCAAAAGCGCCGCAACAGGCACGCAAATTGCCTATTCCGCGCTGGGAATTCATCGCGCTGTGCGCGGCACTGATGGCGTTGAACTCGCTGGCCATCGACATCATGCTGCCGGCACTGCAGCAAATCGGCGCCACGCTTGGCGTTGAGAATGAAAACCACCGCCAGTATGTGATCACCGCCTATATATTGGGCTTCGGTGGCGGACAGCTTTTCTTCGGACCGATCTCGGACCGGTTCGGGCGCCGCGCGCCGCTCGTTGCCGGGCTGGCGATCTATGTCGTGGCGGCGGCAGCTGCCGCCATCGCCCCGTCATTCGCCGTCCTGCTGCTGTGCCGGCTGGTGCAAGGCATCGGTGCGGCGGCGACCCGCGTCATCGCCGTCTCGATCGTGCGCGACACGTTCGACGGTCGGCGCATGGCCGAGGTGATGTCTCTGATCTTCATGGTGTTCATGGCCATCCCGGTGATCGCGCCTGGGATCGGCCAGTTCATCATGCTGTTCGCAACATGGCACTGGATCTTCGTCACCATGGCCGTCGGAGCGCTGATCGTGTCGGCGTGGTCGCTGCTGCGGCTGCCGGAGACGCTGCATCCGGAGTACCGCCGGCCGCTGACAGTCTCATCCGTCGTCGGTGGTTTCCGCATCGTGCTCACCAACCGCATGGCGCTTTGCTACGCCTTTGCCAGCACCTTCATTTTCGCCGCCATGTTCGGCTTCATCGCCTCCGCACAGCAGATCTATGTCGACATTTTTCATGTCGGCGAATTGTTTCCTGTCATCTTCGCGGGTGTCGCCGGCGTTCTCGCTTTTTCGAACTACCTCAACTCGCGCCTGGTCGGCCGCATCGGCATGCGCCGCCTGTCGCAGAGCGCACTGCTGTTGTTCCTGGTGATCAGCCTTGCCTGGCTCACCGTTTCGCTTCAAATGAAGATGCCACTCTGGCTGTTCATCACCTTCTTCGCCAGCGCGATGCTCCCGTTCGGCGCGCTCGGCGCCAATTTCAACGCGCTCGCGATGGAGCCGCTCGGCCAACTGGCGGGCACCGCGTCGTCCATCCTGGGCTTCATGCAGACTTTTCTCGGCGGCATCCTCGGCACGCTGATCGGCCAGGCCTTCAACGGCACGGTGACGCCGCTTGCCGCCGGCTTCTGCAGCGTCTCGGTCGCGGCCCTCCTGATGATCCTGATCGCCGAGCGCGGCAAGATGTTCCAGCCGCACAACCCACCCATTTCAGGGCACGTCACCGACCTGCATTGAGCGACGCGCCTTGAGATTGTTGGTCTCAAAACCGCATCCACCTTTATGCGACGCGTTTCAGGATGCGCCGCCAATCACTGCCGTGAAACGAGGGAACAGCGGGCGCCCTGCGATGGCGCTACCCATGCTGTCCGACAGCGGCATCGGCAGAGCCTTGTCGAGCGCTTCGAGCACGGACGTGACAAAGACCCGGTTGAGCGAGGCATCATCTCCCATATGGGAGAAAGTGGCGCGCGGTTTGCCCATCAGCGTGCCGTTTTTGCGAATTGAGAAACTCAGCGTCAGGGTCATGCCAGCACTTCCAGGCGGCGGCTGCCAACAGGCAAAGATCGCGGAAAACATCTCGTCTATGGTATCGACGGGATCGCGACTGCCGCACGCGCGTTCCTGCGATCTTGCCTCAGTGGCGCCAGCGGCGGCCAAGGCAAGTGCAAGCGCCGTTGCAACAATTGCGGACCGATGTTTCATTTCGCAGCTTCCGACTTCGCGAGAGATTGGACACTATAACAGAGCCAATATACTTGACGAAAGCCTCTACCAGCAGTTGGGCCGATTATTGCGCCCAGAGTTCCCTGCGCAACTCCTGCCAGCTTTCCTTGTCCGGGGCGACAAGAATGCCGCCGTCGATATGCGAGGGCAGATAGGCGCTGCCGTCGATCCGCGCGGTGTAGCCGCCGGCCTCGGCGTGGATCAGCACACCGACCAGATGGTCCCACGGCATCAGTTTGTTGTAGACGACGAAATGGGCATGGCCGCTGGCCAGAAGACGGTATTCATGTGCCGCGCAGCGATAGCCGAACTGCGACAGGGTCTTGGTCTGGTTGCGCGCCAGGAGCGAGCGTTGCGGTTCCGCCAGATATTGCCAGGAGACGGAGCCGGTCATCTGTGAGATCGGCACGGCATCGGCGACGTGCACCGTCTCCAGCGCGCCATGCGCATGGCGGATATGGCTGCCGGCGCCCTTGGCGCCGATCAGCCAGTCCCGGCCTACGGGGTCATGGATGATACCGGCGACGGTTTCGCCCTTGACGACGACGCTCAGCATGACGCCGAACAGCGGCACGCCGGAGGCGAAGTTGAAGGTGCCGTCGACCGGGTCGACGACGAAGGCGAGGTCGGCATCACCGAGCCCCTGAAGCAGCGCCGGATTGTCGGAACAGGCTTCCTCGCCGACGATCATCGCCGTGGGATAGCGCTGGCGCAGCCTGGCCGTGATCAGCCGCTCGGCGTTGATGTCGGCCTCGGTCACCAGGTCGGCAGCCGAGGTCTTCTGTCTGATGTCGCCCTCGCCCAGCCGGCGAAAGCGTGGCATGATTTCGGCCCTGGCTGCATCGGCGAGAAGCTCCGCCAGCCAGTCGATCGCTTGGTCGTCAAATATCATCGGAAATGTCTTGTCCTGTGCTGAGGCTGCCATTGAGGGCGGCAAAGTCGAACAGCTTTCTGTCGAGCAGATGCGACGGCCTGGTGTTGGACAGCGCGCGCAGCATCGTATCCTTGCGGCCCGGCATGCGCTTTTCCATATCGTCCAGCATCGCCTTCATGGCGTTGCGCTGCAGGCCTTCCTGGCTGCCGCAGAGATCGCAGGGAATGATCGGGAATTTCATAGCGGCCGCGAATTTTTCCAGATCGACCTCGGCGCAGTAGCTCAGCGGCCGCAGCACCATGACGTCGCCGTCGTCGTTGAGCAGCTTTGGCGCCATGGCGGCAAGGCGGCCGCCATGGAACAGATTCATGAAGAAGGTTTCGAGAATGTCCTCGCGGTGGTGGCCGAGCACCAGCGCCGAACAGCCCTCCTCGCGCGCGATGCGATAGAGATGGCCGCGCCGCAGCCGCGAGCACAGCGAACAATAGGTGCTGCCCTGAGGCAGCTTGTCGGTGACCACCGAATAGGTGTCCTGATACTCGACGCGATGGGCAATGCCATGCGCATCGAGGTAGTCGGGCAAAATGTGCTTCGGAAAATTCGGCTGGCCCTGGTCGAGATTGCAGGCCAGCAGCTCGACCGGCAGCAGCCCGCGCCATTTGAGATCGAGCAGCACGGCCAGCAGGCCGTAGGAATCCTTGCCGCCGGACAAGGCCACCAGCCAGCGGTCGCCGGGCCTCGCCATGGCGAAATCATCGACCGCCTGACGGGTCAACCGCAACAGCCGCTTGCGCAGTTTGTTGAACTCGACGGAAGACGGCACGTCGGCAAACAGCGGATGGAAGCCGCCCTCAGCAATCGGTTCAACTGTTTCGATGTCTGCCAGCATGTTCATGGCTTGTCGCTTTCCATAGCCGAGAGTGCCGGATTAGCGGACATGGCCGACAAAGAAAAGGCCGCCTCGACGGGCGGCCCTTTCCGGTATCGCAGAAAGCGATCGATCAGCGCGAATAGAATTCGACGACCAGGTTCGGCTCCATCTGCACGGCGAACGGTACGTCGGCCAGGCCGGGGATGCGCGAGAAGGTCGCGACCATCTTGTTGTGATCGACTTCGATATAGTCCGGCACGTCGCGCTCGGCGAGGCCGACCGCTTCCAGCACGATGACCAGCTGCTTCGACTTTTCGCGCACTTCGACGACGTCGCCCGGCTTGCAACGGTACGAGCCGATGTTGACGCGCTTGCCGTTGACGTTGACGTGGCCGTGGTTGACGAACTGGCGAGCCGCGAAAATGGTGGGCACGAACTTGGAGCGGTAGACGACCGCGTCGAGACGCGACTCGAGCAGGCCGATCAGGTTCTCGGAGGTGTCGCCCTTGCGGCGATCAGCCTCTTCATAGACTTTGCGGAACTGCTTTTCGGAGACATCACCATAGTGACCCTTCAGCTTCTGCTTGGCGCGCAGCTGCAGGCCGAAATCGGAAAGCTTGCCCTTGCGGCGCTGGCCGTGCTGGCCGGGGCCGTATTCACGCTTGTTGACCGGGGACTTCGGGCGGCCCCAGATGTTTTCGCCGAGACGGCGGTCGATCTTGTACTTCGCGGATTCGCGCTTGCTCATCGCATTCCCTTTCAAAACAAACCACCCGGAACCTCATGGTCCGGGTGAAGGAAACGCGCCCTCCTCTGGCCTCCGTTTTCGAGGCCTGACAGGGTTTTCCCACGCAACGCGGCGGAAAACCCACGGGACACGTCAGTCTAGACAAAACCCAGGAAACGATAAACCTGCTTTCCCGGGCTTGCCATGCAAAAGAAACAACCGGGCATTGCGGCCCGGTGTTGGTGCGCTCGATAAACGGAGATTTGAGCAGAGTCAAGCGCGTCGCTGGCGCTGGGCCCGGCAACCATATCACGTCTTTGGCGTTGAGTGCCGTGCCGGATGCGGCGGGAGGTTGTTGCGCCGACGGCATTTAGGAAGGGACTGGAGCCAAAGGAGCCCGAAGTCGCATGAAGAAGTTTTTCCTCTCGTTGGTCGGTGCAGCCGTCCTGGCCGGGACGATGTCGATCGCCGTGCCCGAGCCAGCGATGGCCAAGCATTGGCAGGGCCACAAGCATCGTCAGACCTGCCATGTCGTGGTGAAGAAGAAGGTCATCTGGCGGCATGGCCACAAGAAGGTCATCCGCTACAAGGTGAAGCGCTGCTGGTGACGTCAGGGGTTTCGGGCTTGGCCTGAACCGAAGAAGCCCGTGGTTTCGGCCACGGGCTTTGTTTATCGACTCGGTTCAAGGTTTCAGTCTGCCGATTTCTTCTCCGGCAGGCCTTTGCGCTTGGTCTCTGCGAATTCCTCGAGCTGTTTTT
This sequence comes from Mesorhizobium sp. C372A, assembly GCF_030323245.1. Lineage (NCBI taxonomy): Bacteria > Pseudomonadati > Pseudomonadota > Alphaproteobacteria > Hyphomicrobiales > Phyllobacteriaceae > Mesorhizobium > Mesorhizobium sp. C372A. Next base: position 4,848,555 of record NZ_CP100475.1, read on the forward strand.
CGCTCATCGAATTGTACATCGACTTCGACGCGCCTTGAAGTTCGCTCTTCCTGGTCTCGCCGCGCTTGGCCGACAGGGCTGCTCCAGCGGCCTTTTGCTGTGCTTTTGAGGTTGCAGGCATATCGGCACCTCCTTTGCTGACAGAGGAAGAAACGTTGCGCTCCGGCGACGGTTCCAGCGCTGGCGGTCAACTTCCGTTCCGCGCTCATGCCTGCCCATGGTCGGCCAACTGCCGGCAAAACCACCTTCCCGTGCCCGCAACGCCGGTGTAGGACGGCGCCATGAAATCGTTGAACGATCCCTCGCAGGCACTCGCTACCGGCCTCGCGAAAATCCGCACCGAGTTCCATGTGCCGGAGGCATTTCCCCCTGATGTAATGGCCATGGCACAGACGGCGGCCAGGCGCGTGCCCGACCAGCATGCCGACCGCACGGCGATGCCCTTCGTGACGCTCGATCCCGCGGCTTCCACCGATCTTGACCAAGCGTTTTCGATCGAAGCGAGCGGTAGCGACCTTCTGTTGCACTATGCGATTGCCGACGTAGCCTGGTTCGTCGCGGACGGCGACGCGGTGGATCGCGAAGCCTGGGCGCGAGGCGAAACCCTGTATTTGCCGGACGGCAAGGCCGGGCTCTATCCCCGGGTGCTTGCCGAGGGCGCCGCGAGCTTGCTGCCCAGCGGTCCGCGTCCGGCTGTCATCTTCACGGTCCGGATCGTCGACGACGGAGCGGTAAGGCTGGATGGCGCGGAGCGGGCAATCATTCAAAGCCGCGCCAAGCTCGCCTATGACAGCGTGCAGGCCGCCGACGTCCCAGTCGGCTTCGCCGAAATCGCGCGGCGCATGGCGGCGGCCGAAGACCGTCGCGGCGCTTCGCGCGTCGACCCGCCCGAGCAGGAGGTGGAACAGCTTGCCGATGGCACGTTCCAGCTTGCGTTCAGACCGCTGCTGCAATCCGAGCAAGACAACGCAGCACTTTCGCTGGCCGCCAACATGGCGATTGCCGACGCCATGCTGGCACACCGGACCGGCTTGTTCCGGGTGATGGCGCCGCCCGATGCTTCCAAAGTGCAAAGACTGCGCAGCGCGGCACGGGCCTTAGGCCTGTCCTGGCCTCCTTCGACCAGCCTGCCCGACTATCAGCGAACCCTCGATCCTGCCAACATGCAACAGGCAGCGCTGATGCTGGAAATCCGCCGCGCCGGCTCCGGTGCGTCCTACCAGCCCTATGAGGAAGGCGTTGTCCCCTGGCACGAGGCGATGGCCGCGACCTATGCCCACGCCACCGCACCCCTGAGGCGGCTGGCCGATCGCTATGTCGTGCGCTGCGTGCTGGCCATCGTCAACGGCCAGCCGGTGCCGCAAGTCGTTAACGAGGCGTTTTCCAGACTGCCGAAGGTGATGGGCCGCGCAGGCGCCCGCGCCTCGCAAATCAACCACGCGGCCATCGACCTTGCCGAGGCGGTGATGCTGAGGGGGCGCGTGGGTGAAACATTCAAGGCCGTCGTCACCGACGTCGGTGATCAGCGTGCGCGCGTTCAGCTCTCGGACATGCCTGTCGTTGCGAATGTGAAGGCCTCAGGGTTCAGGCAGGGCGATGGCCTGACGCTAAGGCTTGTTTCGGCCGATCCGGATCGGCGCGTCATTGTCTTCGAACCTGTCTAAAGCGCGTCGGCGACGCGCTTTAGTTTTTTTGTTTTTATGCATGTCCTTGTCCCAAAACCGCTGCGCACTTTTGGGCGACATGCATTAGCGTGCGCTCAATCCAAAACCCTGCATCAGCCGGCTGATGGCGAAGTCCGCCTTTCCCGAGGTAAAGACGGCGATGTCGGGCTCGCTTTGCGGCAATGGCCCGTCGACAGCCGGAAGCAGCGACAGAGCGCGCCGCGCAATCGCCTCGGCCGGGTCGATCCAGTCGACCGGCCAGGGCGCGGTCTTGCGCATGCGATTGGCCAGGAACGGATAGTGCGTGCAGGCGAGCACGACGATGTCCGTGCGCAAATCGTCATGCTGGACAAAACACGGTGCGATCTCGGCACGCACGGCCTCCTCGTCGACAAAGCCCTCGCGCATGTAGGCCTCGGCCAGTCCGGCGAGATTGTTGCTGCCGACCAGCCGGACATGGCATTTCTGCGCCCATTTGCCGATCAGGTCGCGCGTGTACTGGCGCTTCACCGTGCCCGGCGTCGCCAGCACCGAGACCAGCCCGGACCGGGTGCGCTCGGCAGCCGGCTTGATTGCCGGCACCGTGCCGACAAAGGGATGGCCAGGGAATTTTTCCCGCAAGGCATCGATCACCAGCGTCGAAGCGGTATTGCAGGCGACGACCGAAATTTCCGGATCAAAACGGTCGAGCAGCTTGGCGAAGAGCTCGACTATATGGGCCTGCAGCGCCGGCTCTTCCCACGCGCCGTAGGGAAAGGCCTTGTCATCGGCGACGTAGACGAAGCGCCTGTCGGGCATCAGCACGCGCGCTTCGCGCAGCACGGTCAATCCGCCAACGCCGGAATCGAACATCAGGATCGGACGGTGGCTCATTGATATCGGACCATGAAAGAGGCTGGATCAGAAGGCTTGGCGGTCATTGGCCAATGCCGTTCTTCTATCTGCAACCATCATGGTCTTGAAGTGGCGAATGTCAGCAAGTTCTATGCAAAGCCGGCGAAGACGACCTTGCCTCGGTCTAGAGCCCGCGCTTGCCGAAGCCGGCGGGCCTCGGGCGGCCCATAGGCTGGGCGGACGGCACCGAGCGCGTGGCCGGTGTGGCGTTGCGCATGGAAGACTGTGCCGTGCTGCTGGCCATCCGACCGGATCCCGCAGGCATGGGCGTATCGCCATCGAAATCGAAAACCGATGTCAGTTCGTCGATATTGATGCCCGCCACCGGCTTAGCCACCAGGATCGTGCACCAAAGGCCAAAGATCGACAGCGCCAGCAGGTTCAAACCGCTGGACGTGCTTTCCGGGTTCTTGAAATCGATGACCAGCAGCGTGCCTGCCTGCAGAAAGGCGTAGATGGCGCAGAACACGATGTAGGACCACAGGATCCAGGCTTTGCCGTTGGCGTCGCGGCTGCGTCGCCAGGCGATGTTGGCACGCATGACCACGGCTAGGAGGGAAACGACCAGAACCGCGCCTGCCATGCCTTGCCGCGATGGACCGGGCGCCGAGTTGACCAGCCCCTCAAAGCCGATCGTGCCAACGATGCACAGCACAGCTAGAACGGCCTCGAGCAGGGCTACGCCGAGCGAATAGAAGAAGAAGCGCATACGGCCGATTTTGGACGTGAACATTTGCCACCCCACCGTTTTGACAACAATGGATGAGAGGCAAATAAAATTCGGTTACTTCAGCCGTTCGAAGCTTAGCGATTTCTAATCTTCTTTGTCTGCCTGGCGTTTTCGCGCAGCGGCCGGCAAACGCCTTGGATCGTCTCCCGGCGAGCCGTCACCGCGCGGCATGGCCGGCGAAAACCGGTCGAGCGACGAGATGATGCCACGCAGCACTTTCAGTTCCGGCTCGGCGAAACCGGCGCGCGTCAAGACGGCGCGCAGATTGTCGACCATCTTGGGTTTCTTGGGCGCCGGGCGGAAATAACCGCGCGCTTCGAGCGCGCCTTCGAGATAGGCAAACAGGCCGTGCAACTCTTCCTTGCTCGCCGGCTTCATTTCAGGACTGGAGAAATTGGTCGCCGTCTCGTCCTCCAGGCCGGATTTCATCCATTCATAGGACATCAACAGCACGGCCTGGGCGATGTTGAGCGACGAAAAGCCGGGAACGACCGGGAAGGTGACGATCTCGTCGGCCAGCCCGACCTCGTCATTGTAGAGCCCAAAACGCTCGCGGCCGAACAAGATGCCGGTGCGCAGGCCGGCCATCTGACGCGCCCTGAGCGCCCTGCCCGCCTCGACCGGACCACGCACGGGTTTGAAGCCGTCGCGCTCGCGCGCCGTGGTGGCGAAGACGAAGTTGAGGTCGGCGACGGCGGACGCCAGGTCGCCGAACACTGTTACGGCATCGATGACATGGTCCGCGCGGCTGGCGGCGGCGCGCGCCTTCTCGCTCGGCCAGCCGTCACGCGGGTTGACCAGTCTCAGTTCGGCAAGGCCGAAATTGGCCATGGCGCGCGCGACCATGCCGATATTCTCGCCGAGCTGCGGCTCGACCAGGATGATCGCCGGCCCGGCGGCGGATGCGTTTTCAGGATGATCGACGGCGGACATGATCTCAATGAACTGCTATTTGCGGCATTTCAGCGTTCCCTGCCACATCCGCTCGGCAAAATGAAGCTTTTGCAAACACCGGTCGCGGCACAGACGACCCATTCTGCACGGATGGTCGTTTGCGCGGCCAAATAGGCTTTGATATACGCTCCGCATACCCGGCCGAAGCCATGCGGGCGAGGCCGTTTTGTTCCCCAAAAGCGAGGCATTCTTTTCATGGCGAAGATCAAGGTGGCGAACCCGGTCGTCGAGCTCGACGGCGACGAGATGACCCGCATCATCTGGCAGTTCATCAAGGACAAGCTGATCCACCCTTATCTCGACCTGAAGCTCGAATATTACGACCTCGGCGTCGAGCACCGCGACGCCACCAACGACCAGGTGACCATCGATTCGGCCAATGCCATCAAGAAATGGGGCGTCGGCGTGAAATGCGCGACGATCACGCCCGACGAGCAGCGCGTAGAGGAATTCAAGCTGAAGAAGATGTGGAAGTCGCCGAACGGCACCATCCGTAACATTCTCGGCGGCACCATTTTCCGCGAACCGATCATCATGAAGAACGTGCCGCGTCTGGTGCCGGGATGGACCAAGCCGATCATCGTCGGCCGTCATGCTTTCGGCGACCAGTATCGCGCCACCGACTTCCGCTTCCCCGGCAAGGGCAAGCTGACCATCAAGTTCGTCGGCGAGGACGGCAAGGTGATCGAGCACGACGTATACGACGCACCCGGCGCCGGTGTTGCCATGGCGATGTACAATCTCGACGACTCCATCCGCGAATTCGCCCGCGCCTCGCTGAATTACGGCCTGCTGCGCAATTATCCGGTTTATCTCTCGACCAAGAACACCATCCTCAAAGCCTATGACGGCCGCTTCAAGGACATTTTCCAGGAGGTCTACGAGGCTGAATTCGAGGCCGAGTTCAAGGCGAAGAAGCTGTGGTACGAGCACCGGCTGATCGACGACATGGTGGCCTCCGCCCTGAAATGGTCTGGCGGCTATGTCTGGGCCTGCAAGAATTATGACGGCGACGTCCAGTCCGACACGGTGGCGCAAGGTTTTGGCTCGCTCGGCCTGATGACCTCCGTGCTGATGACGCCGGACGGCAAGACGGTGGAAGCGGAGGCCGCGCACGGCACAGTGACGCGCCACTACCGCCAGCACCAGAAGGGCGAGGAAACCTCGACCAATTCGATCGCCTCGATCTTCGCCTGGACGCGCGGCCTCGCCCACCGCGCCAAGCTCGACGATAATGCCGAGTTGAAGCGATTTGCCGACACGCTGGAGAAGGTCTGCATCCAGACGGTTGAGAGCGGCTTCATGACCAAGGACCTGTCGCTCTTGATCGGTCCCGACCAACCATGGCTGTCGACCACCGGCTTCCTCGACAAGATCGACGAGAATTTGCAGAAGGCGATGGCGTAAGCCGGCAGCCATGGCCAAGCCGGTCGTCTACGGGGCGGACTACAGCGTCTATGTGCGCATCGTCCGCCTCGTGCTGGCGGAAAAAGGCATCGACTACGACCTTGTGCCGGTCGATGTCTTTGCCGCCGAGGGCACTCCCGCCTGGTACTTCGAGCATCACCCTTTCGGCCGCATTCCGGCCGTCGAGCATGACGGGTTTCGCCTGTTCGAAACCAGCGCAATCGCCCGCTATGTCGACGAGGCGTTCGACGGCCCGGCACTGCAGCCAAAAGACGCCCGCACCCGCGCAACGATGAACCAGATCATCGGCATGCTCGACGCCTATGCCTACAGATCGATGGTCTGGGACGTCGCCGTCGAGCGGCTTGAGAAGGAAGCGCCAGACGAGGCACTGGTCGCCAACGGGCTGCGCCAGGCGGAAACGGTGCTGCGGGTGCTCACCGCACTCAAGCCTCCCGGGCCGTGGCTGCTCGGCGACCAGCTGACGCTGGCCGACCTGCATGCGGCATCCATCATCGCCTATTTCGTCAAGGTCGCCGACGGGCAAAAGCTGCTTGCGGCGTTCGCCGACATCCAGGCCTGGTGGGACGGCATCGCAAAACGTCCGAGCCTGGCGGCGGGCTGATATGGGTTCGGGCCATGGCTGACCCATCTCGCCAGGACGCGCTCACCATCGCCAGAATTGTCAGGGTCAACCACGCCGGTGAGTTCGGTGCGATCAGGATCTATTCGGCGCAGATTCTTGTCGCCAGGCGCTTCTGGCCGGATTGCGTGCCATCCTTGTCGGAGATGCTCGGGCACGAGCGCACGCATTGCGCCGCCTTCCGTGCCGCCATGCCGGCGCGGAAGGCGCGACCGTGCCGGGTGATGCAATTCTGGAGCTGGGGTGGCTGGCTGCTGGGTTCTGTCACCGCCCTGCTCGGTCCGCAAGGCATCTGGGCCTGCACGGCGGCGGTTGAAGCGGCGGTGCATCGCCATCTGGACGATCAGCTGTTTTTCCTCGCCAATCGCGACCACGACTTGCAAGGCATCATCCTGGCGATCCGCGAGGAAGAGCTCGCCCATCTCCATCACGCCGAAGAGCAGCTGAAATCGCCCGGCCCGGCGCTGAACTTTTTACGGTCGCTGATTTCGATCGCCACGGACGTGCTGATCTGGCTGTCCACCTGGGGCGATTCCAGCAGAATGACGCGCGCCCTGAAGGCGGCGAAAAGAACTAGACTAGCTAGACGGACCGTCTAAGAGCTGATTGCCGGCTTGCCACTATCAGCCACAGAATGGCAAGCACGGCGGCGAAGGCCGGAAAGCCGCACACGAACCAGATACGACATAGGGTGGCTTTCAGGCTGCCTCCAGCGCCGCCCTCACCGCGGCGATCGCATCATTGGCCTTCGAGGCGTCCGGACCGCCGGCTTGCGCCATGTCGGGCCGTCCGCCGCCGCCCTGCCCGCCCAATGCGGCCGAGGCAACGCGCACCAGATCGACAGCGCTGAAGCGGCCGACGAGATCGTCCGTCACGGCGACCACGACGCTTGCCTTGTTGTCTTCGCCCGCACCGACGAAGACGACGACGCCGGAGCCGAGCGATGTCTTGCCGGCATCGGCCAGCGGCTTCAAATCCTTCGGCGACACGCCGGAAACCGCTTTGCCGAGGAAGCCGATACCGGCGACGGTTTCGGTGGTGGCCGGAGCATCGGCCGCGGCACCACCGCCCAGCGCGAGTTTCTTGCGCGCTTCGCTCAGCTCCTTCTCGAGCTTCTTGCGCTCCTCGAGCAGCGTCTCGACACGCGCCGGCACGTCGGCCGGCGAGATCTTCAGCACGGCCGCAGTTGCCTTCAGGCGCCTGTCCTGCTCATCGAGATGTTTGCGCGCGGCTTCGCCGGTCAGCGCCTCGATGCGGCGCACGCCGGCGGCGACCGCGCTGTCGGAGACGACACGGACCAGGCCGATATCGCCGGTCGCCCGGACATGGGTGCCGCCACAAAGTTCGACGGAATAGGGTCTATTGGCCTTGGCGCCATGCACGCCGGTGCCCATCGAGACGACACGCACCTCGTCACCATATTTCTCGCCGAACAGCGCCATGGCGCCCTCGGCAATGGCGTCATCGACCGACATCAGGCGCGTCGTCACCGGGCTGTTCTGGACGACGATTTCGTTGGCCATGCGCTCGACCTCTTCGAGATCTTCGGCCGAGATCGGCTTGTTGTGCGAGATGTCGAAGCGCAGGCGCTCGGGCGCGACCAGCGAACCTTTCTGCGCGACATGGGTGCCCAGCACCTCGCGCAGCGCCTCATGGATCAGATGCGTTGCCGAATGGTTGGCACGCAGCCGGGTGCGGCGCGCATGGTCAACCTTCAGCTCGACGGCTGCACCTGGCTTGACCGTGCCGTTCGTCACCTTGCCCAGATGCACGAACAGGCCGTCGGCCTTTTTCTGCGTGTCGGAAACCTCGATCGAGAAACCTTCGCCGGAGATGATGCCGGTGTCGCCCATCTGGCCGCCCGACTCGCCATAGAACGGCGTCTGGTTGACGACCACCGCCACCGCGTCGCCCTTGCCGGCGCTATCGACTGTCTTGCCGTCCTTGACCAGGGCCTGGATGAGGCCTTCCGCCTGTTCGGTCTCGTAGCCGAGGAATTCGGTGGCGCCGGCCTTCTCGCGTACAGAAAACCAGATGGTCTCGGTGGCCGCGTCGCCGGAGCCAGCCCAATGCTTGCGCGCTTCGGCCTTCTGCTGCTCCATCGCATGGGTGAAGCCGGCAAGGTCGACCGAGATGTTGCGCTGGCGCAGTGCGTCCTGCGTCAGATCGAGCGGGAAGCCGTACGTGTCATAGAGCTTGAACGCCGTCTCGCCATCCAGCATATCGCCGGCGTGCAGCGTATCTGTCGCCTCCGAGAGCAGGCCGAGGCCGCGCACCAGCGTCTTGCGGAACCTGGTCTCCTCGAGCTTCAGCGTCTCGGTAATCAGCTGTTCGCCGCGCAGCAGTTCGGGATAGGCCTGGCCCATCTCACGCACTAGCGCCGGCACCAGCTTCCACATCAACGGCTCCTTGGCGCCGAGCAACTGCGCATGGCGCATGGCGCGGCGCATGATGCGGCGCAGCACATAGCCGCGGCCTTCGTTCGACGGCAGCACGCCGTCGGCAACCAGGAAGGAGGACGAGCGCAGATGATCGGCAATGACGCGGAAGGAGGCGACCGTCTCCTTGTCCGGGCCCTGCCCGAGCGCTGACGAGGCCGCATCGATCAGATGACGGAACAGGTCGGTCTCGAAGACGCTCTCCACCCCTTGCAGGATGGAGGCCATGCGCTCCAGGCCCATGCCGGTGTCGATCGACGGCCGCGGCAGGTCGATGCGCTCATCCTTGGTGACCTGCTCATATTGCATGAACACCAGGTTCCAGAATTCAAGGAAGCGGTCGCCATCCTCCTCCGGGCTGCCGGGAGGGCCGCCCCAGATGTGCTCGCCACGGTCGATGAAGATTTCCGAGCACGGCCCGCACGGTCCGGTGTCGCCCATAGCCCAGAAATTGTCGGAGGTCGGGATGCGGATGATGCGGTCATCGGAGAAACCGGCGATCTTCTTCCAGAAGCCGGCCGCCTCGTCATCGGTGTGATAGACGGTGACCAGCAGCTTGTCCTTGTTCAGCCCGAACTCCTTGGTGATCAGGTTCCAGGCCAGTTCGATGGCGCGCTCCTTGAAATAGTCGCCGAAGGAGAAATTGCCGAGCATTTCGAAGAAGGTCAGATGGCGCGCGGTGTAGCCGACATTGTCGAGGTCGTTGTGCTTGCCGCCGGCGCGCACGCTTTTCTGCGCGGTGGTGGCGCGCGAATAGGACCGCTTCTCCAGGCCGGTGAAGACGTTCTTGAACTGCACCATGCCGGCATTGGTGAACATCAGCGTCGGGTCGTTGCGCGGCACCAGCGGGCTCGAGGCCACGACCTCGTGGCCCTCCTTGCGGAAATAGTCGAGGAATGTCGACCGGATCTCGTTCACGCCACTCATGACTGCTGCCTTTTCGCGAAAACCGCCGGCACGGCCGGCGGACACTGGTCTCTGCTTTTTAGAAGATTGACTTGGCCTTTTAGCGGGCACGCCCCACCCTGTCCAGAAACACGGAATTGGGCCAATCCGGCAACTGCCAAGCCGGCTTCACGCTGCCCAAAAACGAAAACCGCCGGCGCGAAGGCCGGCGGTTTGAAACGCAATACTAAAGAACTCGGTTACTTAAGCATCGGGTAATAGACCGGATTTATGGCCGAACTCTGGCCGTACCCTACATGGCACCGGATTCTTCCTCGAAGCCGTCGTCGCTTTCGCCGCGCTCGGGGCCGCCATTCTCGAGAAACTTCTCGGCAATCAGCCCGGCATTCTGCCGCAGTGCCAGTTCGATCTCGCGCGCCGTGTCGGGATTGTCGCGCAGGAACAGTTTGGCGTTTTCACGACCTTGGCCGAGACGCTGCGAATTGTAGGAGAACCACGCGCCCGACTTCTCGACAACGCCGGCCTTGACGCCGAGGTCGACCAGCTCGCCGGTCTTGGACACGCCCTCGCCATACATGATGTCGAACTCGACCACCTTGAAGGGCGGCGCCAGCTTGTTCTTGACGACCTTGACGCGGGTCTGGTTGCCGACGACCTCGTCGCGGTCCTTGACCGAGCCGATGCGGCGGATGTCGAGGCGCACCGAAGCGTAGAATTTCAGCGCGTTGCCGCCGGTCGTGGTTTCCGGCGAACCGAACATGACGCCGATCTTCATGCGGATCTGGTTGATGAAGATGACCATGGTGTTGGAGCGCGAGATCGAGGCGGTCAGCTTGCGCAGCGCCTGGCTCATCAGACGAGCCTGGAGACCGGGCAGCGAATCGCCCATCTCGCCCTCGATTTCAGCGCGCGGCGTCAGGGCGGCCACCGAATCGACCACCAGAACGTCGATGGCGCCGGAACGCACCAGCGTGTCGCAAATTTCCAGCGCCTGCTCGCCGGTGTCGGGCTGCGAGATCAGCAGGTTTTCGAGGTCCACGCCGAGCTTGCGGGCATAGACCGGGTCGAGCGCATGCTCGGCATCGACGAAGGCGCAGATACCGCCCTTCTTCTGGGCTTCGGCAACTGTGTGCAGCGCCAGTGTCGTCTTGCCCGAGCTTTCCGGCCCGTAGATCTCGACAATGCGGCCGCGCGGCAGGCCACCGACGCCAAGCGCGATGTCGAGGCCAAGCGATCCGGTCGGCACGGTTTCAATCTCGACGACCTGCTCGTTGGCGCCCAGCCGCATGATCGAGCCCTTTCCGAAGGCGCGCTCGATTTGCGACAGCGCCGCGTCCAGAGCCTTTGATTTGTCCACCGCTTTGTCCTCTACAAGCCGCAAAGTATTCTGAGCCATGATACATCACCCCTTGGTCGTCAATGAAGGCCGGACAATCCGTAATCCCTGCCCTATTTGTACCTTTTTTGTTCTCGTTTGGCAAGAGGGGTCAAATATCTGAAAAGCAATCTTTATCCGGATTTGTTCTTTTTTTGTCTCATGGTTTCGTTTCCGGATGTATCCACCATTGGGCCAGGCGCTCCGGCGGTTTGGCTCCGCCCGAATCGCTGGCTTGCTTGCGAAGCTCCGTCGCACAGCCTAGCGCTTGTCTGGTTCGAATAACAAAGGTCATATCGCCTACATGGTGAAATCAGCAAAAATACTGGCGGTGGGCGGTGCCCATATCGACCGGCGCGGTCAGGTGTCCGGTGCTTACGTGCCGGCGGCGTCCAACCCCGGCACGATGCGCGAGGATGTCGGCGGCGGCGTCTTCAACGCGCTGCGCAGCCTCGTGCGGCGCGGCGTCTCGGCCTCGCTTTTGTCGGTGCGCGGCGGCGATGCCTCGGCCGAGACGGTTGCGCGCGCCATCACTGAGGCCGGCATTGCCGATCTGTCGGCGGTGTTCCTCGACCGCACCACGCCGAGCTACACGGCGCTGATCGATCGCGACGGCGAGCTGATCACCGGCTTTGCCGATATGGCGCTCTACGATTTGGCGTTCCCCAAGCAGATCCGCCGCTCCAAGGTGCGCGAGGTGGTCGCCGAGGCCGATGCGGTGCTCTGCGACGCCAATCTGCCATCAACGGCGCTGGAGCGGCTGGTGGGGCTCGCCGCCGGCAAGCCGGTGTTCGCCATCGCCATTTCGCCGGCCAAGGTGGTGCGGCTGATACCGGTGCTGAAGGAACTCGCGCAGGTCTTCATGAACCGGCGCGAGGCCATGGTGCTGGCCGGCGTCGATGCCAATGCCACCGAGCGCGAGACCGTCGACGGACTGCGCTGCAGCGGCCTCACCAGTGGCGTGGTGACGGCGGGCGACGGCCCGGTGCTGGGATTCGACGAAGCCGGCGCCTTCTCTATCCTGCCGCCGGCGCCGAGAAAAGTCGCCGACGTCACCGGCGCCGGCGACGCGCTGGCCGGCGCCACCATCGCTGCCCTGCTGCGCGGCCTGCCCCTGCGCCAGGCATTGCGCGAGGGCGTTGCCGCCGCCACGCTGGCCATTGAAAGCGCCGACGCGGTTCCGGCCTTCACGATTGCGACCTTCACCGAGGCACTGGCTCTTGTGCCCGACGCGCAGGAAATGGCATGAGGGCGGCCAATTGCCATTGCCGGAGCGCGACGTCCAAGCGGACGCGCGGATCTCCGGATCGGAGACCATCATGACACCGCAAAGCGCCCGCCCCTTCATCGACCTCCACGCGCCCGTGGCCGAGGCGCTCGCCGCTGGCCGCCCCGTCGTGGCGCTGGAAAGCACCATCATCACCCATGGCATGCCTTACCCCGACAATGGCGCCATGGCCGCCAATGTCGAAAAGATAATCCTGGACAATGGCGCGGTGCCAGCGACGATCGCCGTGGTCGCCGGCCGCATCAAGATCGGGCTTTCCGACGGCGAGCGCGAGTCGCTGGCGATGACCGGCGACGCCATGAAGCTGTCGCGCGCCGATCTCGGCTTTGCGGTGGCGCAAGGCCGCACCGGCGGCACCACGGTCGCCGCCACCATGATCGCGGCCGACATGGTCGGGATAAAGGTGTTCGCCACCGGCGGCATTGGCGGCGTCCACAAGGGCGCGGAAAAAAGCTTCGACATCTCGGCCGATCTCGACGAGTTGGCGCGCACCCCGGTCATCGTCGTCTCGGCCGGCGCCAAGGCGATCCTCGACATCGAAAAGACCCTGGAAGTGCTGGAGACGCGCGGCGTGCCGGTGATTGGCCATGGCTGCGAGACGATGCCGGCCTTCTGGTCGCGGCATTCGCCGTTCCGCGCGCCGCTGACCCTGCACAGACCGGAAGAGATCGCGCATTTCTACAAGACCAGGGCGGCACTTGGCCTGGTCGGCGGCACGCTGATCGCCAACCCGGTGCCGCAGGACGATGAAATCCCGGCCGACGAGATGGCCGGCTATATCGAGGCCGCGCAGAAGGCGGCGGAAGTGCAGAATGTGACCGGAAAGGCGGTGACGCCGTTCCTGTTGGGCAAAATCCTCGAACTGACCGGCGGCCGGAGCTTGAAGACCAACATCGCGCTGGTCGAGAACAATGCGCGGCTGGCGGCGAGGATTGCCAAGGCGCTGTAGGATCGCCTACGTCGGCGGGACAGCACCCCCCTCTGGCCTGCCGGCCATCTCCCCCGCAAGGAGGGAGATTAACAGCTTAGCCGCAGGCTCCCATTTTCAACGATGGTGATTGGCGAAGGCCAATGTGACAACTGATCTCCCCCCTTGCGGGGGAGATGTCCGGCAGGACAGAGGGGGGTGGGAAGAAACGCGACGGTCCCGGTTCACTTCCCCGCCCGCCGCCCCGCCTCATACGCCCGGCGCGCCCACACCCTCATCTCGTCAGGATCATCAAACGCGTCGTCGGGAATGCTCCAGTACGGCATCGCGACCAGCTTGCCGTGGCGGGTGCCGGTATAGGTCCATTGCTTGCAGCCGGCGGCTTCGAAGTCGGGCGCGCTTTGCTCGTCAGCCTTGAGCAGCAATTCGCCGCGCAGCACGATAGCGACGATGACGCCGTCGAAATAGATACCCTTGCCGCCGAACAGTTTTCGGATACTGACCGGGCCGAGGCCTTCGAACAGCTCTTCGATGCGTTCATTGTCCATGCCGCAATCATGTCACCGGGCTTGCCATGGCTGCAACCAAAAACCATGCTGGCAAGTTGAGAGCCATCCGTCGGAGTTTTGTCATGCCGCTGCTGCTCAAGGGATCCTGCCGCTGCGATGCCGTCCATTTCGAGGTGGAGAGCAACACGCCGGTGCCGTTCATGCTGTGCTACTGCTCGATCTGCCGCAAGCAGCAGGGCGGCGGCGGCTTCGCCATCAATCTCGGCGCCGATTACAAGACGCTGAAAATCAAGGGCAAGCGCAATCTCGGCGTCTACCAGGCCGAGATCGCGGACGACGAGCATCCAAAGTGTGAGATTTCGACGGGCGAGCGCAATTTCTGCAAGAAGTGCGGTTCGGCGCTCTGGCTCTACGATCCGACATGGCCGGACCTGGTCCACCCCTTCGCCTCGGCAATCGACAGCGAGTTGCCGAAGCCGCCGGAGAAGGTGCATCTGATGTTGAAATACAAGGCGAGTTGGGTCGAGCCGGTGATCGGCAAGAAGGACAATGCGTTCGACGTCTATCCCGAGGAATCGATCGCCGACTGGCACAAGCGGACGAAGATGTGGGTGAAGTGAGGACTCGGAGCGCGACTTCCGATGGTTAGCGCTGCCCCTCATCCGGCCCTTCGGGCCGTTCGTCATTCGAAAAGCCAAGCAATTGGCTTTTCGCCCGCTGCGCGGACCATTCCTCACCTCCCCGTGAACGGGGCGAAGGAAAGATCAGGCGGAAGCGCGCGCTTCAGCCAGCGCCTTCAGGTCGGCGGGCTTCAGTTCGACGGATTCGCCGCAGCCGCAGGCCGAACTCTGGTTCGGGTTGTGGAAGGTGAAGCCGGTGCGCAGCGTGGTCTGCTCGAAATCCATCTCGGTGCCGAACAGGAAAAGGGCAGCCTCGGGCGCGACATAGACATGCGCGCCGTCGCGTTCGATATGGTCGTCCTTGGTATTGGGCTCGGTCACCAGGTCGACCGTGTATTCCATGCCGGCGCAGCCGCCCTTCTTGATGCCGAGGCGAATGCCATGCGCATTGTCGCGCGTGGCGACGATCTCGCGCACCCGGTCGGCGGCCTTTTCGGTCATCGTGATGACGGCGAAGCGTCCCATTCTTTTTCCTCTTCCATTCCATGCAGGTTCAAGGCCTGCCGAATGATTCCTCACCTAAAATGGTGAAGTTTTACCACTGGTGCAAGTGCACCAACCTCAGTCAACCTAGTACCAGCCCACCGCCACCTGCGCCTCTTCCGACATGCGGTCGGGCGACCAGGGCGGGTCGAAGGTCATGTTGACCTCGACGCCGGAGACGCCTTCGACGGCGCCGACGGCGTTTTCCACCCAGCCTGGCATTTCGCCGGCCACCGGACAGCCGGGCGCGGTCAGCGTCATGTCGATCTTGACCGCGCGGTTGTCCTCGATGTCGATCTTGTAGATGAGGCCGAGCTCATAGATGTCGGCCGGTATTTCCGGGTCATAGACCGTCTTCAGCGCCGAGACGATGTCGTCGGTCAGCCGCGCCAGCTCGTCGGCGGGAATTGCCGAGGCGGAAACCACCGGATTGACGGCCGCTTCCGGCGCGGTGGTGTGGCTCGCATCATCCATGGTCGTCATCCAAAGAACCTGTCACCCGAAGAACTTGCGCGCTTTTTCCAGCGCATCGGCCAAAGCGTCGACTTCGGCCCTGGTATTATACATGCCGAACGATGCCCTGCATGTGGAGGTTACGCCAAAGCGTTTCAACAGCGGCTGGGCGCAATGGGTGCCCGCGCGGACGGCAACACCTTGCCTGTCTATCACCATCGACACGTCATGGGCATGAATGCCCTGCAATTCGAAGGAAATGATGGCGCCCTTGTCCGGCGCGTCGCCGAAGATGCGCAGCGAGTTGATGGCGCGCAGCCGTTCATGCGCATAGGTCTTGAGATCGGCCTCATGGGCGGCAATGCGCTCGCGGCCAACCTTTTCCATGTATTCCAATGCTGCACCCAGGCCAATCGCCTGCACGATCGGCGGCGTGCCGGCCTCGAAGCGGTGCGGCGGCTCGTTGTAGGTGACGATGTCTTCAGTCACCTCCTCGATCATTTCGCCGCCGCCCATGAAGGGGCGCATGCCCTGCAGAATGTCCTTCTTGCCGTAGAGCACGCCGATGCCGGAGGGCCCGTAGACCTTGTGGCCGGTGAAGACGAAGAAATCGCAATCGAGGTCCTGGACGTCGATCGGCATGTGCACGGCGCTCTGGCTGCCGTCGACAAGTACGGGAATTCCACGCGAATGCGCGATGCGCACGATCTCCTTGATCGGGGTTACCGTGCCCAGCGCGTTCGACATATGCGTGATGGCGACGAGCTTGGTCTTGTCGGTCAGCCGCTTTTCGAATTCCTCGATGTGGAAGATGCCGAGATCGTCGACCGGCACCCAGACCAGCTTGGCGCCCTGCCGCTCCCGGATGAAATGCCACGGCACGATGTTGGAGTGGTGCTCCATGATCGACAGCACGATCTCGTCGCCCGCGCCGATATTGGGCATGCCATAGCCGTAAGCCACGGTGTTGATCGCCGCGGTCGTGTTCGAGGTGAAGACGATGTTGTCGGTGCTTGGCGCATTGAGGAAACGGCGCACCGTCTCGCGTGCCTTCTCATAAGCGTCGGTTGCGGCATTCGACAGGAAATGCAGGCCGCGATGCACGTTGGCGTATTCCTGGGAATAGGCGTGCTGGATCGTATCCAGCACCACCTGCGGCTTCTGCGCCGAGGCGCCATTGTCGAGATAGACCAGCGGTTTGCCGTAGACTTCGCGCGACAGGATCGGGAAGTCGCGGCGGATCGCCTCGACGTCGTATGGGGTTGTTTCGATCTTCTGGTCCATTACAAGCTCTCTTGAGGCACCGCCTCACTTCGTCACGCACCCCTCACCCGACCGAGCTTCGCTCGGCCACCGCCCGGGGCGTGTCACTTGCCTCGCCCGTCCTTCGGACCCACAAGGGGAGAAGGGGAGGCGCTACCCATGCGCCACGAACCAGTCGTCCAGCCTTGTTTCCAGGGCCTCGACGATGGTTTCGTCGTCCAGTTCCTCGATCACTTCGGCGACGAACGCCTTGACCAGCAGGCCACGGGCGCTCTTCTCGTCGATGCCGCGAGCCATCAGGTAGAACAGATGGTTGTGGTCGATCTCGGTAACGGTCGCGCCGTGGCCGCAGATGACGTCGTCGGCGAAGATTTCCAGCTCCGGCTTGGTCGAGAACTCGCCATCATCCGACAAAAGCAGCGTGTTGCAGGCCATCTTGGCGTTGGTCTTCTGCGCGTATTGGTGGACGTTGATGCGGCCCTGGAAGACGCCGCGCGCCTTGCCGGTCACGACATTGCGGATCACTTCCGTCGATGTCGTATGCGGCACGGCATGGTCGAGCACCATGGTCACGTCGGTGTGGGTGTCGCCGGCGAGCAGGTTGATGCCGCGCAGTTTGAAGTCGGCGCCTTCGCCCGTGGTCTTCACCACGATCTCCTGGCGCACAAGCTTGCCGCCGGCATTCATGAAGAACAGCGTCAGCTTCGAATTCTTGCCGAGATGCGCCTTGAACTGCGCCAGATGGGTGGCCGTTTCCGGCTGTTCCTGGATGATCAGCCAGGTCACCTCGGCGCCCTCGCCCAACACCAGCTGGCTGACGGAGCTGGCCAGAGCCGCGCCCTCGCCCGCCTGACGCTCGACGATCGCAGCCTTGGCGCCGGCGCCGACACGCACGGGAAAGCGCACATGGGTCTGTCCGCCGGCTTGCAGGTTCTGCAATTCGATCGGCTTCTCCAGTGCTGCGCCATCGGCGATGTCGACGAAATAGCCGTCGGCGACGAAAGCAGTGTTCAGCGCGCCGATGGCGTCATCGCTGCCATAGGGGTCGAGGCCGGGCGCAATCGAGCCGTCGGTCAGCTTTTCCGACAGGCGCTGGACGGTCACGCCTTCGATGGCAGGGAATTTCGCACTCGAGACGCCGTTTAGAACTGCCAGCACGGCGGAACCTTCGACGATGGGCGCCAGCCCCTTAGCGGCGGCCGTCGGATCGAACGCCGGCACCGCAGTCAACAGCCGGCGCAGGTCAGTGTAATGCCAGGATTCGATGCGCCGCGTCGGCAGCCCGTGCTTGATTGCCTCAATGGCGTCGTCGCGCTTCAGCATCACCGCGCCGTCACCCGGCAGCAACGACAGACGCTCGCCAAAGGCGTCGATCAGCGCCGTTTCGGCCTGCGTGCGCTGGGGTTGTGTATGCATATTCATCAGTTTTGCCCCGCCTTTCAGCATAAAATGGCCTTCTGGCGTCTCACGCGGCTTCGCCGATCACGCCGGCATAGCCATTGGCTTCGAGATCGAGCGCCAGCGACTTGTCGCCGGACTTGATCACCTGGCCCTTGTATAGGACGTGCACGCTATCGGGCACGATGTGCTCGAGCAGGCGCTGGTAGTGGGTGATGACGATGATGGCACGGTCGGGCGAACGCAGCGCGTTGACGCCGTCCGAGACGATCTTCAGCGCATCGATGTCTAGGCCTGAATCGGTCTCGTCGAGCACGCAGAGCTTTGGCTCCAGCAGCTTCATCTGCAGGATCTCGGCCCGCTTCTTCTCGCCGCCGGAAAAGCCGACATTGAGCGGCCGCTTCAGCATCGCCATGTCCATCGAGAGCGAGGCTGCCGCCTCTTTCACCCGCTTCAAAAATTCCGGAATTTTTAGCGGCTCCTCGCCGCGCGCCTTGCGCTGCTCGTTCATCGCCACCTTCAGGAACTCCATGGTCGCGACACCAGGTATCTCCATCGGATACTGGAAGGCGAGGAAGATGCCCGCGGTGGCGCGCTCGGCCGGATCCATTTCGAGGATCGACTGGCCATTATAGAGGATATCGCCTTCGGTGACCTCATAGTCCTCGCGGCCGGCGAGGATATAGGACAGCGTCGATTTGCCCGAGCCGTTCGGGCCCATGATGGCGGCGACCTCGCCGTTTTTCACCGTCAGGTTCAGGCCGCGGATGATCTCGGTGCCGTCATCGACGATGCGGGCATGCAGGTTCTTGATCTCAAGCATTGTTCTTTTCTCTGAAATAATCGTCGTAGGTGACTGTGTAATCGGTGTGCCGGCGCTGCAGGGTTTTGAACCGCCAGAAGGACAGGCCGAACCCCACCGCGAAAACCGCAAGGCCGACCATCGGATGGACGAACGCCGCCAAAACGGCGCCTACCAGGGCCGAGGCTACTGCGGCCGCGGCGTATTTCATCGTGGCGATGTTGCCCTCGCGACGAACCGCCCACAGCCGCCGCCAGCGAACCGCAAACCAGATCTCGTCGCGAGACAGCGTCATGGTCATCTCTTCAGCCATCAACCAAGTGGCGCAGAAACGGCAGTATAATTGCCGAGACCAGCCCGGTCACGGCGCCCGCCGCCATCCGGCGCGGCGTCGACTGGATAGAGGGCGCGACAGCGCAGAGCGCGCCGCACACCAAAGCGTAAAAAACGATCGGAACCGTATCCATCATTTCAACTTCCTTTCAAACGTTCAGTTTCAATCCCATGCCTTGTGCACGGTCCTGAACGCTTGGCGGGTCGCTATCCTTCCAGTGTCCATCGCATTGCCTATCCGAGCGCCTACGCCCGGTTATTCTACATCTGCGTCAGGGCTTGCCAAAGTCCTCGCCAAAAGCCATCCGGCGAGTAGGCCGCGCCGAGCAGCACTATCCCTATCGCGCAAAACCAGAACGCAAGGCCCAGGCCCGCTTCCCAGTTATCCACTCGATCCCGCAGATAGACATGTTTTTCCACGGATTCGCGTTTGCGCGCCCTTGTCACCCCACGCTACCCTCAAGGCTGATGCCGATAAGCTTCTGCGCTTCGACCGCGAACTCCATCGGCAGCTGCTGGATAACATCCTTGACGAAGCCGTTGACGATCAGCGCGATCGCCTCTTCCTCGGGAATGCCGCGCTGCATGACGTAGAATTTCTGGTCCTCGGAAATCTTCGACGTCGTCGCTTCGTGCTCGAACTGCGCCGTCGAATTCTTGGCTTCCATGTAGGGCACGGTGTGGGCGCCGCACTGGTCGCCGATCAGGAGACTATCGCAATTGGTGAAGTTGCGGGCGTTGGTCGCCTTGCGGTGCGCCGAAACCTGGCCGCGATAGGTGTTCTGCGAGAAGCCGGCGGCGATGCCCTTGGAGATGATGCGGCTCGACGTGTTCTTGCCGAGATGGATCATCTTGGTGCCGCTGTCGACCTGCTGGTAGCCGTTCGACACGGCGATCGAATAGAACTCGCCGGAGGAATCGTCGCCGCGCAGGATGCAGCTGGGATATTTCCAGGTGATCGCTGAACCGGTCTCGACCTGCGTCCACGAGATCTTCGAACGGTCGCCGCGGCAGTCGCCGCGCTTGGTGACGAAATTGTAGATGCCGCCCTTGCCCTCGGCATCGCCGGGGTACCAGTTCTGCACCGTCGAATATTTGATCTCGGCATCGTCGAGCGCCACCAGTTCGACGACGGCGGCATGCAGCTGGTTCTCGTCGCGCTGCGGCGCCGTGCAGCCTTCGAGATAGGAGACGTAAGCCCCCTCCTCGGCGATGATCAGCGTGCGCTCGAACTGGCCGGTGTTCTTCTCGTTCATGCGGAAATAGGTCGACAGCTCCATCGGGCAGCGCACGCCCTTGGGCACGAAGACGAACGAGCCGTCGGTGAAGACAGCCGAATTCAGCGTGGCGTAGAAATTGTCGGATGTCGGCACGACCGAGCCGAGATATTTCTGGACCAGCTCCGGATGCTCGCGGATGGCCTCCGAGATCGAGCAGAAGATGACGCCGGCCTGCGCCAGTTCCTTCTTGAACGTGGTGACGACGGAAACGGAATCGAACACCGCGTCCACCGCGACACGGCCCGATTTGTAGACGTTGTCGCTGGGCTCCTCGAGATCGGACGCGTCGGTCTTCTGCACGCCAGCGAGGATTTCTTGTTCCCGCAGCGGAATGCCGAGCTTCTCGTAGACCTTCAACAGCTCGGGATCGACGTCGCTCAGCGAGGTCGGGCCGGGCGTGCTCTTGGGCGCCGCGTAGTAATAGAGGTCCTGAAAGTCGATCTTCGGATAATGGACGCGCGCCCAGGTCGGCTCTTCCAGCGTCAGCCAGCGCCGATAGGCTTCCAGACGCCATTCCAGCATCCAGGACGGTTCATCCTTCTTGGCCGAGATGAAGCGAATAATGTCTTCGCTCAGGCCCTTGGGGGCCTTGTCCATCGCGATCTCTGTCTGGAATCCGTATTTGTACTGGTCGACGTCGATCTTTCGGACCCGATCGATCGTGTCCTGCACAGCAGGCATAAGCGTTCTCCATCCACGCCGGGGTCAAGGCCCGACAGTTTTCAAACTATGGCATCGCCGAGGGCTGCCCATGAGGCGCCGAAGGCGGCGTAAGTTTCATATAGTGCGTCTCGGCCGGGAATTCACCCGGCCACTTGCAAACGCACGGCTCTACCAGGCCGCGAGGCCTGAATTCTTTGTCGCCGCCTCAGGCGGCTTGTTCCCTGCCCGCCCGGCGCTGGGCAATACCGGCCAGCGCAGCACGGAACAGTTCGATATCCCCGGCACTCGTTGCGTGGCCGATGGACACGCGCAAAGCGCCCAGGCTGTCGCCGTAACCCATGGCTTTCAGCACATGGCTCGGCCCGACCTTGCCCGACGAACAGGCCGATCCCGCCGACAGCGCCACGCCAGCCAGATCGAACGCGATCTGCGCCGTCTCGGCCTTGATGCCGGGAATAGCGAAGAATGTCGTATTGGCAAGCCTTGGCGCGCCGGTTCCGAAGATTTCTGCGTCCGGCACCAGCGTTTTGAGTGTTTTCTCGACCTCGCCGCGGCGTTGCGCGATCGCTTCGACGTCTTTCAGTCCAGCCAAAGCCTGCCGCGCCGCGGCGCCAAAGCCGGCGATGGCCGCCAGGTTTTCGGTGCCGCCGCGATGGCCCTTTTCCTGGCCGCCGCCATTGATCAGCGGCTTCGGCATCATCAGATCGGCTGCCGCAACGACGGCGCCGACACCCTTGGGGCCGCCGATCTTGTGCGAAGACAGAATCAAATAGTCGGCGTAAGCCGCTGACATATCGATGGGACCACGGCCCGCAGCCTGCACCGCGTCGACCACCAGAATGCCGCCCGCCGCCTTGACGATTGCAGCGATTGCCTCGATCGGCTGGATGACGCCGGTCTCGTTGTTGGCGGCATGGATCGCGACCAACGGCAGGCCTTCGGCCTTGTCATGCGCGGCCAGAGCGGCTGTCAGCTGAGCGAGGTCGGCAATGCCATCGGCGTCGACGCCGATCCGCGAAACCTGTGTTGCCGGGAAGCGGCCGCCGTTCAACAGGCAAGGGTGGTCGGCCTCGCACACATAGAGCCGGCTCATGCGCACCGTGCCACGGCCCATCCGCCAATCCGGCGTCAGCAGCGTCGATGCGGCTTCCGTCGCGCCCGAGGTGAAGACGACATGCTCGGCCTTGGCGCCGACAAGTGCTGCCACATCGCGCCGGGCAGTGTCGATCAGGCGCCGCGCCGCGCGCCCCTCGGCATGCACCGACGACGGATTGGCGACGAGATCGAGCGCGGCAATCATCGCCTCGCGCGCCTCGGCAATGAGCGGCGCGCTGGCATTGTAGTCGAGATAGGCGCGTGCTGCGGCCATTTTCACCCAATCGATCCCATCAAGACCCTTTCCGCAAGGATAGCGCGTTATTTCCTTGAAATTGCAAGGCAAGACGTCCTATTTACGCGGCTTGCGGCGAGGATGGCCGGGCCGTCACGGCTGGCTATCCAGTTTTGAACAATTCTAAACTAGCTTCTAAGAAGACGCTTGCCCTGCGTCAAGGCCCGGAAGGGCTGGGGCTGGAGTAAGAATTGTTCCGGGCGCCGCGCATTCGTATGCCATTTGGAGTATTTCATGCCTGAGGTCATTTTCACCGGTCCGGCCGGCCGCCTGGAGGGCCGCTACCAGCCTTCCAAGGAGAAGAGCGCGCCGATTGCCATCGTGTTGCATCCGCATCCGCAATTCGGCGGCACGATGAACAACAAGATCGTCTATGACCTCTTCTACATGTTCCAGAAGCGCGATTTCACCACGCTTCGCTTCAACTTCCGCGGCATCGGCCGCAGCCAGGGCGAATTCGACCACGGCACCGGCGAATTGTCGGATGCCGCCGCAGCGCTCGACTGGGTGCAGTCGCTGCATCCGGATTCCAAGAGCTGCTGGGTGGCCGGTTATTCCTTCGGCTCCTGGATCGGCATGCAGCTTCTGATGCGCCGGCCCGAGATCGAGGGCTTCATCTCGATCGCGCCGCAGCCCAACACCTATGATTTCTCGTTCCTGGCGCCCTGCCCGTCATCGGGTCTGATCATCCATGGCGATGCCGACAAGGTGGCGCCGCCCAAGGATGTGCAGGGCCTGGTCGACAAGCTGCACACGCAAAAGGGCATCACCATCACGCAGAAGACCTTGCCAGGCGCCAACCACTTCTTCGCCAACGACGCCGATCTGCTGCTCGAGGAATGCGCCGACTATCTCGACCGACGGCTGGCCGGCGAATTGTCCGATCCGCGGCCGAAGCGGCTGCGCTAAGAGCAATTCCAGGAAAAGTGTAAACGGGTTTTCCGTCCGGAATTGCGTCAAAACAAAAACTCCCGGTCCGATGCCGTCACAGTCGTGCCCATCATGGGCGCGAAAATGCCATTTCGGCTGATCCAAACGGTGAAGCCAGCCTGACATGTGGCGCGGCTCGGCTGAACGGTGCACAATGCCGGTTCAGCCAGTGCAAGAAGGCATGACCGATCATGTACCAGCCTCCCCATTTCCAAGAAACGCGGCCGGACGTCCTGCACGGGCTGATCCGGACGCATCCGCTGGGGTTGCTGATCTCCAACGGCACCGATGGCCCGGTCGCCAATGCCATTCCCTTCCTGCTTGATGCAGAGGTTGGGCCGAATGGCCGGCTGCGCGCCCATCTGGCCAGGGCCAACCCGCAATGGCGTCAGCTGGCCGACAATCCGACATCGCCGGTGCTGGTCGTCTTCCAGGGCGCCGACGCCTACGTGACGCCGTCCTGGTACGAGACCAAGCGCGAGACCGGCAAGGTCGTGCCGACCTGGAACTACGCCATTGTCCAGGTGCGAGGAACCGTCAGAGTGATCGAGGATTCCGCCTGGATCGCACAGCAGATCACCGAGCTGACGCTGTCGCAGGAAGGCGCCCGCGAGGCACCCTGGGCGGTGACCGATGCGCCGCCGACCTTCATCCAGTCGCAAATCAAGGGCATTGTCGGGCTTGAGATCGAGATCGCCGAAATCAGCGGCAAGTGGAAAGTCAGCCAGAACCGGCCTGTCGCCGACCGCGTCGGTGTCGCCGAAGGGCTGGAGAAGGAAGCCGCCAGCGCGCCTGACATGGCTCGGCTGGTGCGGAGCTGGGGTGGCATCGACAGCTAGCTGGGGTGGTCTTAGATGGTTCCAAAGGCGTCAGCAATTCAGTTGCTTGCCGGCGCTGCTCCAATGCCGAAATTCGTCTGTCTCGGCGCATCGTTTTGGTTTGGTTTGCGAGCCCGACGGAATAGGCGGAACGTAGTTTTTGCCACCGGCAACCCCGACGCCGTGTAGCGGAAGATACATCCCAGCCGGCCAAGCACCATCGCGCAGACGATGGCAACAGCACAGCCAAGGCCGAAGCCGGCGACAGTGTCGCTCGGATAGTGCGCGCCGATAAAGATCCGGGTCGATGCGACCGACAAGGTTGCAGCCAGCAGCACCCATCTGCGCTGGGGCAACAACAGCAGTGCAATGCCGAAAATGACGCCCATGGTCGTGGCATGGCCGGACGGGAAGCTGGCAAAGCGCGCCTCCAAGGAAAAAGGATGCAGCGACAGATCGCCGAGCTTGTCGAAATTCATCGGCCTGGCTCTGCCCACGCCATATTTCAGCACGTTGACGACCATGGCCGAGAGTGCGATCGAACCCAGCACCATGAAGGCAAAGCAGGTCCAGTTGTAGAAGGTCATCCGCGCGCGCCGGGAAAGGCTGCGCCAATCCGTCAGATTCGCGGCAATCAGCACCAGTACCGACGGGACAAGATACCAGCCGCCTAGGCCGAAGAAGGTAAAAAACTCGGCGATGCGGAAGATATTGGTCGAGCCTGAAGCCCACTCCCTCGCCATGGTCCCTGCAAGATGGTCGAAACGGAGCGACACCGCGATCGTCAGCAAAAGCCAGGCCACAACCCAGACCGACCACAGGATTTTCGGGTGGCGCGCCGGGCGCGTCGCCAGGCGATGCCGTACAATCCCGAAAGTATCGCGGAAATTATCGACAGACTGCCGGAGCATGGCAGGCATAGCGGCACGCGCCGGTGATGGCGACTTCGTCAACATGCGGAGCTCGAAGCGATCATCGAAGAGGTATCAGTTCGCCACACGGTACAGGCCGAGCGACAATTTATCACCTGACGAATAGTTGATGCCGTCGATCTCGGCGACGCGGCTGGCCTTCTTGCCTTGCCCTGCCAGAAGGTCATCCAGCCGTTTTTGATCGCCGACCGGCGCCAGGCCCAGCGCGCAGGCCGGATCGTCAAGCAGATGTTGCGCAACCCCGTCGACATCGGTCAGTACCGTCTTTGTGCCCACCAGAAATACCAGGCTCGGTTCGTGATATTGCGCGGAGGCGAGCACGCTCATCTCACAGGGACGATCGGCGCGAACCGCAGCCTCGATTTCCCGGCTCATCCAAATCGGTTTCAGTGACGGCACGATGACACCGAACAGCAGGGCGTAGGTTATACCGGCGCAAACCGCAGCCCCGCCGATGCGGACCAGCGGCACCAGCATCTGGCGCGAAACAGCGAGGTAGCCGGCGCCCAATGCTGCCGCGGCGGCCGGAACGCTCCACCATGAAAATGTCTTCATGAGATAGATCGGCGCACCGACGCAAAGCACGGCGAGACCGACTGTCACCAGAACGGTGCCGAATGCGGTCGCCCACCACAGCCATGTCTGCCAGCGCCTGAGCGGCGCATTTGCCTCTTGCGGTGTCAGCGTCAAGAGCCAGCCGATGAGCAGGGCCATGCCGGGATAGGCCGGCAGCACATAATGCGGCAGTTTCGTCGGGATCAATTCGAAGACGAGCCAGAACGGAACGTACCAGGCGATGCAGAAACGCAGGCGCGGATCGTCGCGCAATCGGTTGAGCGCCTGCAGTCCGGCGCCGAGCGCCATAAGGCCGAACGGCCACATGAACAGGCAATAGGTCAGCACGTAGAAGCCCGGCGGAACGCCGTGCGACTCCTCGCCTTGCGCGACCTTGCCGAGCATATCCTTGCCGACGGCCTGCTGCAGGAAGGCGCCGTTGCTCTTCCAGGTGATGAGGGCGAGCCAGGGCAGCACGATCAACAGCACCAGAATCAGCCCACGCCCGGCTTTCAGCCTCGCCAGCCAGCGCCAGTCGCGCTCGAAGGCAACCAGCGTGAGCACCGTCAGCGCCGACAGCAGCGGTGCAATCGGCCCCTTGATGAGGATCGCCGCGCCCTGCGCAGCCCAGAAAATCCACGGCAGATGGCCGGCGACCGGCTCGTTGCGGCGCGATGCCAGATAAATCTGCGCCAGCGCGCCTTGCGCCAGAACGCAGCAGGCAAGCAGCATCGCGTCGGTCTTGGCGTCGCGGCCTTCGAAGGCGGTGGCGAAAATGGCCGCCATGACCAGGCCGGCGGCAAGACCGGCATTGGCGCCGAACAGATTGGCCCCGGTCCAGGCGATTGCGACGACGGCGATGGCGATGCCCAGCGCCGAGATCAGCCGGTAAATCCAGATCGGCGCCTGTGCCCCCTCGCCGCTCAGCGTCACCGCCGCCGATTGCAGCCAGTAGATGCCGATCGGCTTTTGGTAGCGCGACGCATCCTGGAAGCGGATGTCGACATAGTCGCCGGTCTCCGTCATCTGCTTGGTCGCCTGGACGAAGCGCGGCTCGTCGCGGTCGAGCGGCGGCAAAGAGGCCAGTCCCGACGCCGTCATCATCAGGCTGAACAGGAAGAGAAAGATGTAGTTCCTGCTCATTTCGACACCGGACAGACTGGTCAACACCGGACAGACTGGATTTGGCGGGACTGGTGGCTCAGTCGACCTTGGTCATCGCCGCCTTGCGCTCATTGGCGATGAGCCATAAATTTCTGACATAGATCACCATGCCCATGGCCTGGCCGGCGATGAACACCGGATCCTCACGCTGGATGGCGTAGACGAGCAGCAGCCCGCCGCCGAACAGCGAGAAGAACCAGAAAGCGATCGGCACGACGCTGCGCTTGGCCTTTTCCGAAGCGATCCACTGCACCAGGAAGCGCATGGTGAAGAAGAACTGGGCAACGAAGCCGAGCAGAACCCAGGCGTCGAACTGCTTGACGAAAACCTGGTGCAGCCAGGTCGCCAATTCCTGAAACACGTTAGCCATGCGTGATTTCCTCTACCTTTGGCATTCTGCGGCGCCGGCGCCGAAGCCACCAGACGCCGGCGAGATCGAGCGCGCCCTGCAGGCCGCGATCGAAGATGCCGTAATTCGACTTGCCGTGGCGGCGCGAGCGGTCGACGACGTCGCAATGGACGACGCGGTAGCCTTCCTGGATGACCAGGGCCGGAACGAAACGATGCGTGCCGTCGAAGAAGGGCAGTTTGCGCAGGATATCGGTGTGGATCGCCTTCAGGCCGCAGCCGGTGTCGCGGGTGTCGTCATGCAGGATCGCGCCGCGCAGCCAGTTGGCGAAACGCGATGCCAATTGCTTGATCTTGCTGTCGCGGCGCTTCAACCGCTGCCCCTGCGCGGCGCCGAAATCGGGCCCTGCCTGACGCAGCGCATCGACCAGCACGGGGATATATTGCGGGTCGTTCTGGCCGTCGCCGTCGATGGTGGCGATTATCGAGCCGCGCGCCGCCCAGGCGCCCGAGCGCACCGAAAGCGACTGGCCGGCGGATTTTTCGTGCCGAAGCTGCCGAAGCGGAAACGGACGTTTGGCGGCTTCAGCGGCAAGCACCGAAGCGGTGTCGTCAGTCGAACCGTCATTGACAACGATGATTTCGAAGTCGCGCCCGGTCATCGCCGCCTCGATCTCGTCGATCAGCAGCGGCAGGTTCGCCGCCTCGTTGCGGCAGGGAATGACGATGGATATCAATGCGTCCGGCATATCGCGTCGGGCTCTGTCACAAGATATGGCATTCGGTGGATGCCGTGCGGTGCCGTTCCAGCGGATCGAACCCGTTGGCGCGGCGCCTCATTACGCCAGCCGACAGGATGAAGCAAGCATGCGCGGCAGTGCAGAATAGGCTGTCCATGCCGGCGCAAAATCGGAAACCACTTTTGCTTGACGCGCTTGGATGCTAAACGCCCGCGTTCAGGCCATGCCGGGCCTTTCGGACCCGGCGCTTTCAGGAAGAAACAATGCCCGCCTTCAAGTCCGATTTCCTGCGCGTCATGAGCGAGCGCGGCTTCATCCACCAGATTTCGGATGAGACCGGGCTGGATCAACTTTTCGCGAAGGAAACCGTGACCGCCTATGTCGGCTACGACGCCACGGCGACCAGCCTGCACATCGGCAATCTGATATCGGCGACCATGCTCTACTGGATGCAGGAGACCGGCCACCGGCCGATCGCACTGATGGGCGGCGGCACCTCGATGATCGGCGACCCGTCCTTCCGTGACGACCAGCGCAGCCTTTTGACGCCCGAGGCGATCGCCACCAACATCGAGGGCATCAAGCGAATTTTTGGCCGCATCCTGCGCTTCGGCGACACTGGCAACGACGCCATCATGGTCAACAATGCCGACTGGCTGATGAAGCTCAACTATGTCGAGTTCCTGCGCGATGTCGGCCGCCACTTTTCGGTCAACCGGATGCTGACCTTCGACAGCGTCAGGCTGCGGCTCGAGCGCGAACAGTCGCTGTCCTTCCTCGAATTCAACTACATGATCCTGCAAGGCTATGATTTCGTCGAGCTCAGCCGCCGCCACGACTGCCGGCTGCAGATGGGCGGTTCGGACCAGTGGGGCAACATCATCAACGGCGTCGATCTCGGCCACCGCATGGGCACGCCGCAGCTTTATGCGCTGACCACGCCGCTGCTAACGACATCGTCGGGCGCCAAGATGGGCAAATCGGCCAAGGGCGCGGTGTGGCTGAACGGCGACCTCTTCTCGCCCTATGATTTCTGGCAATACTGGCGCAACACCGAGGATGCCGACGTCGAGCGCTTCCTGAAGATCTTCACCCGGCTGCCGCTTTCGGAGATCGCGCGGTTGGCCGCCCTTGGCGGCTCGGAGATCAACGAGGCCAAGAAGGTGCTGGCCACCGAAACCACGGCCATCGTGCACGGCCGCGAGGCGGCGCAACAAGCCGAGGAGACCGCGCGCAAGACCTTCGAGGAAGGCGTGACAGCCGAAACGCTGCCGACCGTGGAAGTGGACGGCGCCGCGCTGGAAGCCGGCATCGGCATCCTGTCGCTGCTGGTCAGCGGGGGCCTTGCCGGGTCCAACGGCGAGGCAAGGCGTCACATACAGGGTGGCGCCGTGCGCCTCAACGACCAGCCGGTGGCGGACGACCGGCGGATGGTGACGCCTCGGGATTTGAGTCCGGAAAACGTCGCAAAGCTTTCAGTGGGCAAGAAAAAGCACGTGCTTGTGCGGCCTGCCTGAGCCGTCTTCTGGGATCCTCAGCGATACTCGAAGATCGACCGGAAAATGCCCGGCGCGATTACCGATAGCGGGTTGATGTCCAGCACCGGCTTGTTGGCGTTGCCCTTAAGCCGGTAGGTGACGCCGATCAGGCCTCGGTCGCGGCCGTTGCCGAGCAGAACGCCGACCAACGGCAACTCGCCGAAGATGCGGTTGAGGCCATAGGCCGGCATGAAGGTTCCGGTCATGTCCATATTGTTGTTCTGGTCGTAGAGCGTGCCTTGGAAGGTGGTGCCGATGCGCGGGCCGCGCAGCACGCCATTCGCCAATTTCAAATAGCCCGACCCCTTGTCGATCTCGGTAAAGCCGCGCTCGAATTTTACCCGCGAGGTGTCGATCTTGCCCTTGACCGCTTCGTTCAGGCTGCGGCTGTCGCCGGTTGGCGTGGTCGATACGATCGACGCAAGCTTCGGTTCATTGACGATGAAGAAGTTGCTCGAATCGACCTGGCCCCGCATCGGGCCGTCGGCTGCGCCGCTGAGCGCCAGCGTGATCGATCCGCCTTCCATATGCTCGTAGATGTTGAGGAAGCGCAATATGGCGCCTGCGTCGGCCGACTTCATGGTGAGCGCGCGAGCACCATTGCCTGCCGTATTGCTGATGGTGATGGCGGCGCCGGAACTTGCCGCGGCGCTGACCTTGAGCCTGTTCACCCTGGAGCCGGCGGCACTGTAGTCGAGCTTCAAATTGGACAGGACCTCGTTATGGAACCCGGTTAGCGAATTGACGTCGGCGCTGACCGAAACCGCGTCCGTGCCGGTGGTTTTGGTGGCGGTATCGACATCGGAGGTGAACTGCTTGATCAGCGAGCGGGCATCGAGCGCGTTGCCGCTGACATCGACGGCAAAGCCCTTGCCCGACCGCTTCACCGTCACGGCGACATCGTCGCCACGGTTCAAGGCGACCTTGCTGAAGCGGGCCGAAGACAGCGCGCCCTTGACCAGGACGACATCGCCTTCGACCGAAAAGCTCTTTCCGTCGAGGTCGAAGTCGGACAGCGTCGTGGTATCGCCGGACTTGCTCATGGTAAAAGTGGCATTGGCGGGAATGCCCGGCCCCTTGCTCCAGCCTGCCCAGGGAATGTCCAGCCTGGCGCTCGTCAGGTCGACGTCGACGTTCTGGCTGCCGCCTTCGCCGCTCTTGTCGATTGCCACCTTGATGGTGCCGGAAATCAGCGGCGACAGGCCAGGCATGGCGATGGCGCGCGTCTTGTCGTCGAGCACAAGCGCCACCTTGCGGCTGCGCGGCGGGCCGCCATCCCTGAGCGGCTCGACCAGATCGAGCTCGGCTGGAATGCCGTTCAGCCGCGCCTTGGCAGAGATCACCGCCTTGTCAGGCCCGACTTCGATCGAACCGTCGGCATCGGTCACCATCTGGCCTTCGAATGGCTTGGCGAGCGACAGGTCCTTGTAGTCGAGCGATACCAGCCAATCGAGCTTCGACGTGTCGACGCCGGATTGCAACGGAATGTCGGCCTTGACGTGGCCGGTCACCGTGCCCGACAGGTCGTCCGGCAAGATGCCGACATGGCGCATGGCGTTGATCGGTTCGTAGGAGGCAAGTTCGGCGATGGCCGGCGCCTCACCGGCGACGTCGATGTCGAGCGCGCCGATCACCGGCGGGTGGTTTGCCGCCTTTACCGACAGTGTGCCATTGCTTGCCGCCACGGTGCGGCCGCTCGGCATATAGACGCTGCCCGAGGACAGCGCGACGTCGACATCGTTGCCGTGGAAGGAAACGACGCCGACGGCATCGCGTATCGGCGGGATGCGGCCGGCGGTGTCGAAACGCGAGCCCTCGACCTGGAAGCGGCCGAACACCTCGTCGGCCGAAAGCGGCACGCCGTTGCCGAGACGTCCTGGCACGACCTGGAACTGCAGGCTGGCATCGACGACGCGGCCGCCAAACAGGTTCTGCAGCACCCACAGCCGCGCGTTCTTGGCGGAGAACCAGGGCCACAATTGCTTGACGTGCGAGACCGCCATGTCGTGGACGTTGAGCGACACCGAGATACCCGGCGGTCCGTTGTCGATGAAGGAAACCGCAGCGGTTCCCAGCACTTCGCTCCCCGATCCCGACCTGATGCCGATCTGGTCGGCGACAAGCTTGCGGCTCTTGATCTGATAGACGCCGGCGATGCGGGCGAAGAAATTCAGCGCCGGCTCGGGCGATTCCGAAGGCGCCAGCGTCGAGCCGTCGCTGGTCAGGTCGTAACGATAGGAAGGCTCCTCGCCGGCCGCGCCGGTCGACGGCTTTGGCCCGATCGAGCCGGCGAAATTGAACGCCGAGCGCCCGGTCTTTAGAACCAGCCTGCCGACATCGATCTTGTTGGAGCCGGAGACAAGGGCGGCGTCGACATCGACATCGGCCGGCAACAGCCCGCGTGTGCCGAGGTCGAGCACCGAGCCGGTTAGCGACAGCGAGCCCGTCAGCCGCGAATCGGTCTCGCCCGAGCCTTCGGATCCGGTGAGCTTCAAAGCAATCGCGCCGGTTCGCCCGCCGGCCGCCGGCGTTGTCTCCGCGACATCCGCCATGTCGATGGCGGCGTTCAAGGCGGTGACGCGCATCGAGCTCGTATCGCGGGTGGCGGTGGCCGTGACGGTGAGCGCGCGGCCATCGACATCCGCCTCGGACGAGAACTCCACGCTGCCGGGGCCCGACTGCAGCACCGTCGCGTTGGCGATCATGACCAGCTTGACCGATCCGGCCTCGGGCAGCTCGAATGCGACATTTTTGAGATCGATGCGGCGCATCGAATCCTCGCGCACGGCATCGAGTGCACGATTGACGTCACTGAAGACGGCGGCGGCCAGTTTTTCCGGATCGATGAGACCGTCTTGATTGCGCAGACGCGCTGTCCAGTCACCACCCGACGGCATTGCCGCGGTGACGATATGGGCGTCGGAAATCCTGGCGCTGGTCAGCCGAACCTCGCCCGAAAGCAGCGGGATCAGCCGGATGCCGAAGCGGACGCGCCCGGCATCGGCCATCGGCTTGCCGTCGGCCGTCTCGACGCTGACATCCTTGACCTGCAGCGCAATGAAGCTCGATCCGTCAAGTGTCAGGCTGGCAGGACCGACGGCGACTTTGACGTCGAAACCGGCCAGTTTCTCGATCGCCGTTTCGGCTTCCAACCGCAGCCGTTCGTTGCCGATGCCGGTGGCGCCGATGACGTAGACGGCGGCCGCTGCCAGCAGCACAAGGGCTCCAATGCCGGCAAACAGCCGGGCAAGGATGCGAAAGCCGCGGCCGATCCGTGCCTTGCCGAGCGGCGGCACGCGGCAAGCGGACGGGAAAGCCCCCAGGTCGGTGATCTCGTCACGCCTGAACCGGATTTTCTCGTGCTGCGGTTCTTCCTGATCCACGCAATTTTCCGTTGTGCGAATTCGATCGTGGACGAATCCCCGCCCGACACTATAACGACGCAGGCTAGAGCATGATGCCGAAAAGTGTGAGGCGGTTTTCGGACGACATCATGCTCTATCTCTTTGATTTAGGGCCGCGTAACCTCAAACAAGGGCATCGATATGGCTGATCTCGACGTTGGCGACGTTGCGCCGCAATTCGATCTTCCGCGCGACGGCGGCGGCTCACTCAGCCTTGCCTCGATGCGGGGGAAGCCCGTTGTACTTTATTTCTATCCGCAGGACGACACCACAAGTTGTACCAATGAGGCGATCAGCTTTTCGCAGCTGAAGCCGGAGTTCGAAAAGGCCGGCGCCGTGGTGATCGGCCTGTCGCCGGACAGCGTGAAGAAGCACGACAAGTTCAAAACCAAATACGACCTCACCGTCGACCTGGTTGCCGACGAGGAGCGCAAGGTGATCGAGGCCTACAATCTGTGGGTCGAGAAGACGATGTATGGCCGCAACTATATGGGCGTCGAGCGGGCGACGTTCCTGATCGGCAAGGACGGGCGGATCGCCGGGATCTGGCGCAAGGTCCGGGTGAAAGGCCATGCCGAAGCAGTGCTGGAGGCGGTCCGCGCGCTCTGAGGCGCCACCGATCTGGCCAACGCCGCGCAGTGCATTAGGGGCATAAGACGTATATGCGGTTGGCTGACACCGTTGGTCACTAGCGCGCCCGCGACGGCAAAACTTTGTTAACCCTAATAATGTGTAATCGGGCTTCGTTGGTGTCGTAATGAAAGCTTGGTCCCGTGAACCTAACCGGTCAGTCAGCGGTCTTCGGCAGGCGCAAGGAGCCGCATACGGTCATCATTGCGCGGGGCAATGAAATACGGCATTTCACCATCCGGCCGTGGCTCGTCGCCTTTCTCGGCTCGGCACTGGCGGCGATCGCCATCGGCTATCTCTTGGCGACCTCCTATCTCGTACTGCGCGACGATCTGATCGGCGCCACCACGGCCCGGCAGGCGCGCATGCAGCAGGCCTATGAAGATCGCATTTCCGCATTGCGCGCGCAGGTCGACCGCATCACCAGCCGCCAGCTTCTCGACCAAAAACTGATGGAAACCAAGGTCAGCGAATTGATCGAGCGGCAGAGCCAGCTCAGCCAGCGCCATGGCCGCCTCGGCCCGATTCTCGAGCGGGCCGAAAACGAAGTCGGGACGCTGCCAACCGCTGATGCCGCAGCGACAACAAAACCCGACGAACATGCCGAACTGACTGGCGGCGAGCCACTCGCCTATTCGGTCGCCAGCCTCGGTTCGGGCGACACCAGGCCATTCTCGCTGTGGTCGACACGCTCCGACCCGCTGCCCAGCGAAACGGCTGCGGACCGCGCCGACAAATTGTTCGTCTCGATCAATGATTCACTGAAGGCTATCGAAAGCCAGCAACTCACCCGCATCGAGACCCTGGCCGACAATGCCTACAAGAACGCCGACGCCATCACCCAGGCGCTCCAGGCGGCCGGCCTGCCGGTCGACAGCGATTTCGGCAAGAACGAAAGCGATGTCGGCGGGCCGCTGATCCCGCTTGACAGCTCGATGATGTTCGACAGCAAGGTCAAGGAACTGGACGAGGCGCTGGATACGCTCGACCAGTTGAAGAAGGAGGCGCGGCGGCTGCCGCTCGCCAACCCGGCGCCGGGCCACTCCGTCACCAGCCCGTTCGGCGTGCGCACCGACCCCATCCTCGGCACCGCTGCCCTGCACTCGGGCATGGATTTCCGCGCGCCGGTCGGCATGGCAGCCAAGGTCACGGCGGCCGGAATCGTTACCAAGGCCGGCTGGAACGGCGGCTATGGCCGCATGGTCGAGGTCGATCACGGCAACGGCTTTGCCACGCGCTACGGCCATCTGAGCGAGATCGACGTTGCCGTCGGCCAAAAACTCGCAGCCGGCGACATCATTGGCAAAACCGGCAGCAGCGGCCGTTCGACCGGCCCGCACCTGCACTACGAAGTCCGCCACAATGGCGAGGCCATCGACCCGCTGCGCTTCCTGACCGTCGGCAAGAAGGTCGAGCAGTATCTGTAGGGTCAAGCCAGGCGGCTGGTTGCACGCCCCCGCCTCCTTCACCCGTTGTACCATCCTGTTGTTTGGCAATCCGACATCGCGTGCTCCGGCGTCACGTTCTGGAGCCTGCGGCTGCCGCGCGCTTTGCCGATGCTGTTCTCATCGCTGAGGATTGCCTCGGCCACCGCCGTGATCGGCGCCATTGTCGGCGAATGGATCGGCTCCGACCAAGGACTTGGCGCGCTGATCGTCCAGGCGTCCTTCAACTACCAGTCGGACCGCCTCTACGCGGCGATCGTGCTGTCATCGGGCCTGTCGATCGTCCTGTTTTGTCTTGTGGTGCTGATCGAGCGCCGGACGATCCAATATTGAGCAGATGCGTCAGGCGGGTCGCGGTGGCGTCCGTCGTGGCTGACCGGTCAGGATTTGACATGGATGTCTCGCGGGAATTTGGTCAGCGTCTCATGGCCGGTCTCGGTCACCAGAATGGTCTCGCTGATCTCGATGCCCCAGCCATCCATCCACATGCCAAGAATGGAGTGCAGGACGTTGCCGGGTTGCAGCGCGGTCTTGTCGCCGGGCCGCAGGCTGATCGTGTGCTCGCCCCAATCCGGGGGATAAGCGACGCCGATGGAGTAGCCGATGCGCGATTCCTTCTTCAGCCCGTAGCGCTGGATAACCTTGCGCCATGCGGCCTCGACCGCTTCGGCTGTGGTCCCCGGCCTGACCGCGTCGAGCACCGCATCCATGCCTTCGATCACCGCCTTTGCGGTGTCGGCGACACGGGCCGGCGTCTTGCCGAGCTGCATCGTTCGGGCGAGGCCTGCGGCATAGCGGCGGCAGACACCGGCAAGTTCGAGCGCAATCGTTTCGTCCTTGCCGAAGCGCCGATCGCTCCACATGATGTGCGGAGCCGATGCATTCTCGCCGCCGAGGATGGTCGGCGGCAGTGCCGTGATGTCGCCGGCGAAGTCTGGACTGCCGGCAATCTGCGCCGCCTGGATCGCGGCAATCGCATCGCATTCGCGCACGCCTGGCGCGATGACTTCGAAGGCCCGCGAAACCGCCGATTCGGCAAGTGTCGACGCCTTGCGCAGATAAGCAATTTCGGGCGCGGATTTGACGGCGCGGATCCAGTTCACCAGCAGATCGGCGTCGTGCCATTTCGCATTGGGCAGGCCGGCGACGAGCCGGGCATGCGCCTTCGGCGAGAAATAATAGGCTTCGAGCTCGATGCCGATATGTCTCGCGCCCCAGCCCTTGGCGACGATGCAGGCCGCTATCCAGTCCATCGGATGGCGATCGGCGCGCTGCACGTGGTCCTCGGGGAAGCCGACCACATTCTCCGGCTTCATCCAGGCCGTCAGCAAGCCGCCTGCCGCATCCATGGCGCGGCCGATCCAGACCGGCTCGGCCTCGTCTTCGATCGGGACCAGCACGACCTGCGGCGTGTAGAACGACCAGCCGTCATAGCCGGTGATGTAATGCTGGTTGGCGACATCGTTGACGACCAGCAGTTCGAGCCCACGCGCCGCCATCTCGGCGCGGATCTTCTGGAGCCGCCGCTGGTACTCATCGCGCGCAAAAGGCAATTCGATCATCGGTTTTCCTGCTGGATTGTTGGCCGGCGAGCCCCGCGCCCGCCTGACGTCATTCACCATTGCGGTGGTTTCAGCCCGGCTGCAATCGGCCAGCGCGACGAATGGGACAGGTCCTGCACCGCGTTCGGAACCGTCACGAATTATTTTTGAATTCCATTTGACTGAATAAATTGCCTGTGCAAGTCTTGGCCTTCCTAAGGGGCGCGGACATGGCACTGCGGGGGACCAATCAGGAGTTCGGGCGGCCTTACAATCGGCGCATCGTGCTGGAGTCCATCCGCCTTCACGGTCCCATCGCTCGCGGCGACATTGCCAGCCGGGTCGGCCTCACCGTCCAGACCGTATCGACCATCGTTCGCGAACTCGAAGAGCATGGCTATGTGCTGTCGCTGCGCGAGGAGCCGCGCGGACGCGGGTTGCCGCCGGCGACGCTCAGGATCAACCCCGAGGGCGGCTATGCCGTGGGCGTCCACCTCACCCCGCTGGGGATCGACGCGGCGCTCATCAATCTCAGCGGCGATGTGATCGAGAGCATGCATCGCGAGGCGCCGCATGCAACGCCCGACCATGCCTTCGAGCTGATCGGCGCGATGGTGCCCGAGCTGACCGCGCTGCGGCCCGGCGGACGCGTGCTCGGCATCGGCATGGCGCTACCTGGACCGTTCGGCGTGGAGTCGATGAGCTTCGTCGGCCCGACGACCATGGCCGGCTGGAAGGATGTCGCGCTGCCGGAACGGCTGGCCGCGTCGACCGGGCTGCCGGCCTTCTTCGAAACCGACATGGCCGCGGCGGCCATGGGCGAACGGCTTTACGGTCTCGGCTCCGGTTATTCCGAATACTACTACCTCTATTTCGGCGTCGGCCTCGGCGGCGTCATCGTGCATGACGGCGCGGTGATGCGCGGCGCCTGGGGCAATGCCGGCGAAATCGGACACATCCCTGCCGTTCCGGGCGGCGAGCCTTGCCCATGCGGCAACAGCGGCTGCCTCGAACGGTATCTCTCGCTCGAAGCACGTCGCCGCCGCAACATCAGCGACGCCGCCTGGGTGGCCGAGATCGTACCGATCTTCCGCAACGCCATCGTCACCATCGAGAATGTGTTCGACCCCGAAACCGTCATCCTCGGCGGGCTTGCCCCCACCGACCTGCTCGAAAAGCTGGTCGGCGCGGCGGGACAGCTTCCCAATTCGGTCTCGGCGCGGCGCGACCGCAAGACACCGCGCGTGACGGTGGCGACCGGCGGCAAGCATTCGGTGCTGCGGGGCGCTGCCGCATTGGCCGTTTCGGGCGTGCTGTCGCCGCGCTTCGGCCAGATGTTCATTGCCGAGCGCGAGCGCCGGCCAGACCTCATGCACAGCAAGGGAGTGGCGGCATGACCGAACCGCTGCTGGTACTCGAAAACGTCACCAAGAATTACGGCGCCATCCATGCGCTGAGAGGCATCAGCTTCTCAATCGGCAAGGGCGAGGTCGTGGCGCTGCTCGGCGACAATGGCGCCGGCAAGTCGACACTGGTCAAGATCATCGCCGGCGGCCTCGAGCCGAGCTCCGGCCGCATGCTGTTCGAGGGCAAGGAGTTCCTGGCGAAATCGCCGGCCGAGGCCAAGGCTGCCGGCATCGAGACCGTCTACCAGGACCTGTCGCTGTGCACCAATGTCGACGTTGTCGCCAATTTCTTCATGGGCCGCGAGATTACCCGCAAGGTTCTCGGCATCCCGATCCTCGACGAGCGCGCCATGGAGGCCGTCGTCGGCAAGGCGCTGGCAAGTGCCGGCACCCGCATCCCATCGCTACGCACCAATGTCGAGCACCTCTCGGGCGGCCAACGCCAAGCCATCGAACTCAACCGCTTCGTACATTGGGGCGGCAAGCTTGTGCTGCTCGACGAGCCGTTTGCAGCACTCGGCGTCGAACAGACGCGGCGCGGTCTCGAGATGATCCGCCAAGTGGCCAACCAGGGCATCGGCGTCGTCATCATCACCCATATCATGCAACAGGCTTTTCAGGTCGCCGACCGGATCGTGGTGATCCGGCAAGGCGTCGTGGCCGGCGATGTCGCACGCAACAAAACAAGTCCCGATGCGGTGATCAACATGATCACCGGTGAGACGCTTGCCGGTGCCGGACCGGCAGGTTGAGGGACAAAAGAGGGGTCCGGTATAAAAGAGGAGCGAACGACATGAAGCGAATACTGGTTCTTGTCTTCGGTATCCTGGCACTGGCTCTTGCCTCGCTCACGCCGGCAATGTCCCAGACCAAGGGCACCGTCTATTATATGGTCCCGACCCTGCTCGATGAATTCCAGACCGGCTCGGTGAGCGCGCTGGAGCTGTTCCTCAAGCAGGTCGGCTATGAGGTGAAAACACTCAACGCCGACAACAAGACCGACGCGCAGCAATCGCAGATGAACGACGTCATTGCGCTGAAGCCGGCGGCGATCATCCTGGCCGCCGTCGATTTCAACGCGCTGAAGCCGTCCATCGAAGCGGCGCGTGCGGCCGGCATCCCGGTGGTCGAGTTCGACCGCCAGATCACCTCGACCCCGTCCGATTTCACCTCGGTGGCGGGCACGGTCGAGATCGGCTACGTCGCCGCCGAGCAGGCGCAAAAGCTTCTGACCGCCAAGAACGGTTCTGTGAAGGGCAAGATCCTGCAGGTGCTCGGCGATCCCGGCGATCCCTACACGCTCGACATCCAGAAGGGTTTCGAGGAGAAGTTGAAGGCGTTTCCT
The DNA here is from genome assembly GCF_030323245.1 of Mesorhizobium sp. C372A. Lineage (NCBI taxonomy): Bacteria > Pseudomonadati > Pseudomonadota > Alphaproteobacteria > Hyphomicrobiales > Phyllobacteriaceae > Mesorhizobium > Mesorhizobium sp. C372A. The sequence goes on from NZ_CP100475.1 coordinate 4,887,832, forward strand.
GACGTCAAGATCATCTCGCTGCCGGCCATGCAATGGGAAGCCAGCAACGCCGGCACGATCGTTGCCGACCAGATGCTCGCCAACCCCGACATCGACCTGATCTTCAGCCATGCCGCGCACCTGTCGGTCGCAGCCGTCGCCTCGCTCGAGGCCGCCGGCAAGAAGCCGGGCGACGTCATGCTGATGAGCTCGAACGGCGCTCCGGTCGGTCTCGACCTGATCCGCAAGGGCTGGCTCAATGTCGAAGTCGAGCAGCCGCTCTACGCGCAGGCCGCGGCCGTGGCGATGTTCATGGACAAGATCGCCGGCAAGCAGGAAATCAAGCCTGGCGAGTATGACGTGCTCGGCTTGAAGTCGACCGTGACCAAGGAGAGCTGGGGCCCCAACATCAAGATCCCGGGCGCCGCCATCACCAAGGAAAACGTCGACAATCCGGCCTTCTGGGGCAACCAGAAGCCGCCGACGGACACGATCAAGTCTGTCGAATAGTCGCCTAGCGAAGCGCTCCGGGCCATTGCGGCCCGGAGCCTGCCCATTCACGACGCCGCGTCCCAGGACACCGTGGCGAACCTAAACCCGCGCCTGAACCCGACGAAATCGAGTTGATTTCTCAGCCTGATTTTCTCGGGGGCGCCAACCGGATCAGCCCATGAACCCGCGCAGCCGCAAAGCCCTGGAGTTCGTCCTCGACAACCTCGTCTGGTTCATGCTGATCTTTGTGCTGGTTGTCTTTTCCGTCTTCATCCCCAACTACTTCCAGCTCGGCATCTTCGCCAACATCATCGAGGCCTCGAGCGTTCTCGGCGTGATGTCGATCGGCCTGTCGCTGGTCATCATTGCCGGCCATATGGACCTGTCGGTGGAATCGGTGGCCGCACTCAGCGCCATGGCGGTCGGCATCCTGTTCTGCTCATCGGGCATCGGCATGGGCATACAGCTCAATCCGCAATGGCTGATGGTTCCGGTTTCGCTGCTGGTTGCGCTGGCCGTCGGCGGCCTCATCGGCGCCTTCAACGGCTATCTCGTGGTCAAGGTGAAGATGAGCGCCTTCATCATCACGCTGGCGTCCTACATCTGGGTGCGCGGCCTGGTGCTGGTGATTTCCGGCGGCCGCTCGGCACAGGATCTGGCGCCGGCCATCCGCTGGTTCGGCATCCAGCGAATGGCCGGCCTGCCGCTGACCGCCTGGATCGCCGTCGCCTGTTTCGTCCTGTTCTCGCTGATCATGGCCAAGACGCCGTTCGGCCGCCACCTCGTGATGATCGGCGGCAACGAGACCGCGACCTTCCGCGCCGGCATCCGCGTCAACCGCAATCTGATCATCGCCTTCGTACTTGCCGGCGCCATTGCCGGCCTCGCCGGCTGGCTGCTCGCCATCCGCACCTCGGGCGCCACCGCCAATCTCGGCACCGGGCTGTTGTTCAACGCCTTTGCCGCGGTCGTCATCGGCGGCGTCAGCCTGAAAGGCGGCGTCGGCACCTTGCCCGGCGTCTATGCCGGCGTGCTGCTGCTCTCCTCCATCAACACGGCAATCAACCTGATGGGCCTGCCGGCGAATTTCACCCAGGTGATCCATGGCCTTTTGGTGCTCGCCGCCGTGCTGCTCGACGCCTTCAAGCAAACCATTCGCCAAAGACTCGCATGACAGGACAGCTCACATGACCGGACGGCTGCAAGACAAGGTCGCGCTTATCGTCGGCAGCGCGCGCGGCATCGGCAAGGGCATTGCGCTGCGCTTTGCCGAGGAAGGCGCAAGGCTGGTCCTGGCCGACAGCGAGGCCGAGGCCGGCCAGGCGACCGCGGACGAGCTCGGCGCGGATTTCATTCGCACCGACATCTCGCAAATGGCCGATGCAGAAGCTGCGGTGGCGCTGGCGCTGAGCCGCCATGGCCGCCTCGACATCGTCGTGCAGAATGCCGGCATCTATCCCTGGCAGCTGATCGAAAACACCAGCCCGGACGACTGGGACCGGGTGATGGCGGTCAATCTGCGCGGCACGTTCAACGCCACGCTGGCGGCGCTGGCGCCGATGAAGGTGCAAGGTTACGGGCGCATGCTCTACACCTCGTCGATCACCGGTCCGCACGTCACCAGCCCCGGCCACGGCCACTACGCCGCCAGCAAGGCCGGCATCAACGGCTTCATCCGCTCGGCGGCGCTGGAATTTTCGGGCTACGGCATCACCGTCAACGGCGTCGAGCCCGGCAACATCCTGACCGAAGCGATCGAGCTGCATCGCGGCGCCGCCTACATCAAGAACATGGAGGATTCGATCCCGCTCGGACGCCTCGGCAGTCCGCGCGACGTCGCCAACGCCTTCCTGTTCCTCGCCTCCGACGATGCCAGCTACATCACCGGCACCACCATCGTCGTCGACGGCGGCCAGTTGCTCCCCGAAGGCAAGGATTTCCGGCTGCTGCCGCCGTGATCAGCCGGATTTCTTGTAAAGCAGCAATTCAGGCCGGTACTCGAAATGCATGGTGTCGTAGTGATACCAGCGCCCGCCCCAGATGAAGCCATTTTTCTCGAACAGTTCCACGATTTCCAGCGGGATCCGGTTCTTGAAGGGAATGGGGGCCTTCGGGTTGGTTTTGTTCCTGTTGTTGTACCAGTAGTCGGAGAAGCCGACATTGATATCGAAGGCCGCCCCGAAGGAGTGGACGCTCAACCGGTCCGTGCCGGCGATGGGCCGCCAGACAAAGCCGCCGCCGGGCTTGAGCCCGTAACGGCTCAGCTCCGCGGGCATCGCCTCAAGCGCAGCGGAGACCTTGCCCAGCCGGTCGTTGATGGCAAACACCTTGGTCACCTGCACGGTTTTCTTGCCGAGCTTCGGCAACCATTTGACGTTGGCGATGTGCTTGCCCACCTCGGCGGCACTTGCCCCGTAGAGCTTTTCGAAGAAAGGTTCGTTCCGGATGCGGCCGGGATCGAAATCCTCCGCTGGGACCAGGGCGCCCTCCGCTGCTCCGGGATAGGCGTAGCGAAACATGTCTTCGATGTCGGGGCTCTCAAGCAGCGCGTCGGCGTCGCGCGCCTTGCCGTCGTTCCACACCATGGTGGTGCCGTCGGTCCAGGTCAGGACATTGCCCGAAATGGTGAAAAGGCCGGGATAGGCCTTGAGCAAGGCTGCCTTGGCGGCGGGCTGGTCGACGCCGTCGCCCACATTCCCCGCATAGGCGAAGCGCCCAATACCAGAGATTGCCAATGCCGATAGCAGCTGTAACATCAACCGCCGTGGATAGTCGATCATTGTGCTGCCTCCGCGAGGGCTTTCATTCATCGTGCATTTAACAAGGCAGCTGTACCATGCTGGTCGAATCGAACGGGAGACAAAATCATGTCAAAAACCTTCACTGCTTTGATCCGGATGACGTTTACATTCATTTGCCTGGTCGGCCTGGCCTCGTCAGTTTCTATCCTTTTCCCCGCCACCGCGTCGGCCCAGCGCATGCAGAAATGCGCCGACGAAGGCGAAATCTGCCGCCTGCCCTACCCCTCGGAAGTGGTCTACGGCGCGCGCGGGCAGACCACTTCGCGCTTCATCGATCGCCGTGCCGTGCCGTGTACGAATCGCGTCTTTGGGGACCCGGCGCCCGGCCGCGACAAGGCTTGCTATATCGTGAAGCGCGGGGGCGGTAACGACTATGGCGACAATGACGACGACGGCGACAATTACGGCGATGATGATTACGGCCAGGGCCGCGGCAGATGGGTGGCCTGCGCCCGGGAGAATCAGTTCTGTGATTTCCGTGGCCGCCAAGTGGTCAGATACGGAGCGCGCGGTCGGTTCACGCAAGGCGTTTTCAGGAACGGCGTGCGCTGCGGCAACGATGCCTTTGACGAGGATCCCGCTCCCCGTGCGAAGAAGACCTGCTACATCAGGAAGTAGACTGGTGCCGGCATGAAAGGGGGGGCGGCTCTTTGAGGCCGCGCCCGGAATCCGGGATCTTGGTGGGCGATGACGGGCTCGAACCGCCGACATCTTCGGTGTAAACGAAGAGGACTGGCTACTCCATGCTTCCTCCGCCTCCTCTCCTACACTGTTTTCATTCAATTATTTCATGCCACGCTACCTTGTAGCCCCTGCTGTTTCCCGCGATACTAGTTGCTAGTTTGTAGCTAGGGGGCGGCCATGGCTATCACGAAGATGGATGTAGACACACTCCCCGGGAACTCCGTCCTTTGGGATTCCGGAAAGGGAAGCGTTGTCGGCTTCGGTGTTCGCAAACAGCGGCGAGATGCAGTGTTCGTGATCAAGTACGCGATCAACGGCCACCAGCGGTGGTATACGATCGGACGGCTTGGATCTCCGTGGACCGTCGACCAGGCGCGCCAAGAGGCCAAAAAGCTTTTTGGTCAGATCGCATCCGGAGTAGACCCTAACCAAGCCAAACGCGATGCCAAAGTCGAAACGCCTGCACTGTCGATTTCGGACCTTTGCGACAGGTATATGGAAGTGGCAAACGCTGGTGCCATTCTGACAAGGTTCAATAGGCCCAAGAGGGCGTCTACGCTACAAATTGATATCGGTCGCATCGAGCGACACATCAAGCCGCTGATCGGCGCAAAAGCAGTCACGGAGGTCGATCCCAAGGTCGTTAAGCGCCTTATCCAAGATGTAGCCCTGGGCAAGTCGGCAATCGACATCAAAACAAAAGCAAGAGGTCGTGCAAGGGTTACAGGTGGAGCGGCCACCGCAGCCCGTGTGGCCGACCTGTTGTCGGGAATAATGACCTGGGCCGTCGACGAAGCCATCATTGACAAGAACCCAGTTCATGGGGTCCGACGGTTCCGCAGCGAGGCAAAACAGCGTTTTCTCAACGATGACGAATTAGCTGCGCTGGGAACCCAGCTCCGAAAAGGCACGGACCGGGCCGACAAAGCCTTTCACCCTTATGCGCTGGTCATTATCGAGCTACTCAGCCTTACGGGCTGCCGATCAAGCGAAATCGCCAAGCTCGTTTGGTCCGAGTTCGACCGCGACCAGCATTGCCTCCGACTCTCTGACACGAAATCAGGATACAGTTTGCGGGCCATCGGAAGTCGGGCGTCGGACTTAATTAGTAAGCAGGCGGTCATTCAATCGTCCCCGTTTGTCTTTCCTGGAGCGAAGGGAATTTCAAGCTACCAAGGACTCAACAAGGAAGCTCCACGCCTGTTCGCATCCACAGCGCTGGTAGGCGTGACGTGTCATGTCCTCCGTCACACCTACGCTTCGGTCGCGTCAGGACTGGGGTATTCCGATTCGACGATTGCCGGATTGTTAGGTCACAAAGGTCGCGGCGTAACTTCTCGATACATTCATCGACCGGACGCAGCGCTGGCATCCGCTGCAGAAGCCGTCGCAAATGAAATTTCTGGAAAAATGAAAATTGAAATTAGGCGCTGACGCTTTTTTTGCGCGCATCTACATGAGCGCAATTTGAGTGATTTACCGACCTGATTTTTTGCCACCGTAAAGACGGCTTTCTCTCGCCTGATCGGAGATGCGTCGCGCGAATTTCGATGTGCCGCGTAATTTGTGATCAACGAAATTTTCGTCGAAAATTTGCAAGCTCGATTGCATTCCGATGCGCTTCGCACGGATTGATGCGTGCGTGAATTTCCGCGCGTGACCTGCGCGATTTTCACCACCGTAAAGGACGTGTGCACTCGAACAAAGGAGTACACGTTGTGCAGAAAATTCAGTCACAAAAAACTCAATTCGGCTCGGTTGAAAACGCTTTGTGCGATCGTCTGATTGACGAAAAAGCGCTTGCTATTCGCTGGGGTGTTTCAACACGTACGCTGCAGAACAAACGCGTCTCGGGAAACGGAATCCCATTTCTGAAAATCAGCTCTTCAGTGCGATATCGAATGAGCGATGTGATTGCCTTTGAAAACGCATCGTTGCGTTTTTCAACATCAGATTCTTCAGACGCAAATCAATCAGAATAGCATCGTGAATGTGGGTCATTGAGTCTCACCTGCGCGTGTGCACTTCGACGCGCAATTCGGTTTACCGGTAGCTCAACCGACGCAAATTTCCTCATCGTAAAAGATCCACGCCGAACGACATTTCGTGCGCTCGGCGCCCTCTAACTTTTTCAAAAATTCACATCAGCATCGAAAGGAAACTGTCGTGAAATCACGTCAGAAGAAGATCCATCTCGCACCCCTCGGCGCGGAAGCAAACAGCTCGAGGTCCATCTTTCGGACCTCGAAAAATAATCGCAAAGATGACGAGATCCGGAAGCTTGGCAAACGCTTGCGAAAGCGTGATGGCGTTGCGAAAGTGCTGATCAAATGCCGGTCAGAGTTCAGCGCCCTGTCGCAGGCCCACCATAACCACGTCCGGGAATCGACGATTGCCATCTACGCGGCCGCACTACTCCTCGTAGAAGACAGATCGTCATGGGCCGAGTTTTGCCGGCATAGAGATTGGCGAAAGCGCAAGCGGCTTGCACCGCGCGTGGGTCACCCAGAAGATGCACTGCGCGCCTCCGTCAGGCTCGCCGTCGGGTTCAAAGGCAAACGCGCAACGAGAAGATCCAGCCGCCTCTACAAGCTCCTGGAACCGTTTTTTGCCCGTGCCACCCCCATGCGCGAAGTGGCGGCCATTGCCAGAGATCGCGGCCTAAAAGGGCTCGCCGAGGTAGGCACGACGTTCAAAGACGAAAAAAGGTTGCGTCGAACGAAAAGAGGCGCCCAGCCTGCCGGTTTACGTTGGAAAACGGCAAAATGGCGACGAAATTTTCGTCAGTGGCCGCTGGTACAAAATTCCAACTATTCGGAAGAGTCAAAAAGTCGAAAAGCGGCGCGGTCGAGATAATAATTTACAAGATAAAATCGAAGTAACCCCTTGTAATACACTAATTACATTACCTGATTATCATCAAAATGGTTATATAGATCATAATGTATACAAATTATATTTATGTAACCATTGTTTTTTTAGGGAATACCGAAATGAAAAGAGAGCCGGTACTGATGAAACGCGTATTTATCAACGCGCATGAAAAAATCGAAAAGGCCATCACGAAAAAGCTTCACACCCCTTTAGGTGCACAACTTCTGACCATTGCGTTGCGCGATGCGCTGCTCGAACGAGAGGCCAAACACCTATATGCCATCAACAAAAGGTCGCGGATCGCTTTCGCCAAATCTGTTCACAGAAGCCTCAAGGGCCTGATCAACAAGCAAGGCAAGACAGCCAAGTATCATTTCGTCACTTTGACTCCATTGAAGTTTGCGGTTCCAATCTCACAGGCGTCAGCGATGGATGTCGGACGCATTATCCGATGGGCCAGACGGCACCTTGGTAAATGTCATTTCATCGCCTGTGTCGAAGCTGCTATTTATCCCAACTTGGCAAAGGCCGGCCTCGCCAGGGAGACAACGGTGTCGTGGCATGTCCACGCCATCGTATGGGGATGCAAACGCGACGCCGTTAGACACCTGGTGAACAAGGTCACCAAACAATACCCCTCGCTCCTTCCTGGTGCTCCGTCAGGTCATGCCGAGGCCTTTTCGGCCAAGGATATCCTCGGACGGGTCTGGTATTCGTTCAAGGCCCCCTGCTCCGAGCACAACGTCTATCCGATGAAGAGGGAGGATGTAGATAGGCAGACCGGGGAGGTCTTCACGGTAGCTACCGGGCGGTTCAAGCAAAGAAAGCGAGAGATCCGCCCCGGTCATGCCGTCCGAATGGTTGAGGTCATGGGAACTCGAACAATTCCAGAACTTGCCTTCGGTGGTGGGAAGGGTGCCGCGCTCCTAGAGCGGGCTACGAAGGTAGCCAAGCGCACATTAAAGAAGGGAGATGAAGAAACCAGGTGTCGTCTTACCCGGCTCTTTGACTGAATACGACCGACGATAGTTCGCCTGTTTGGAGGACATATTTGCTTTGGCCTGCATTCTAACACCGCCGACCTTCAGCTCGGCGCCATCTTCAACCAATAGTCTCGATGCCAATTTGTGAAGAATATGGGAATCCGCTCGCCTGATACTCGATCGATCGCCTGCGCGATCCCACCTTCTAGCCAAGTCGATCCATCTGCTTGCTCGATACGGTGTGGGGTCCACCGGTCGCGAAGTGCCTTCGTAACGTCAGCGCGGCTCAGTCGCGTGCCGATCCCATCGTGGTTCACCTTCGAGAGGATAAGCAGGTTGCCCGCATGGCGTGCGCCACCAGACGACGTCTTGTCAGGGTGATGACCTTCGAGCATGCGGATACGGTTCTCTGCATGTTGCGCATAGGATCCGACCGGTGCCAGTTCATTTGGCGGACGGCGGGCAAGCTCGATCTGACAATGCGAAGCATAGTGATCGGTCTTCAGTTGCACGCGCTGGATGTCCTCGGCGACCACTTGCGGCCGATTGCTTCCGCCGCTTCGCGTAGAGTTTCGGATACCGCCGCCGGAATATAGCTCGCCCGGTTTCGGATAGTTGCGTTTCGAATCTGGCTCCGATCCTGGATGCGGCTGGGGAGACTCGCCGGTTTTTTCCTCGGCCGATTTCTCATCATAGCCGTCCTGCTCGTAGCTGTCCGGTTCCTGCGTTGCCCGAAAGTCGCGGGTACGGTGGCGGAGCGCGTCCTTCAGGACCGAACTCAGCCATCGAAGCCGGGGTTTCAGGAATACCATGTCTGCGATCGCCTTCATCAGCAGGTCGTCGAGGTCGCCGTCGCGATCGAGCCAGATTTCGTTCGGCAGTACTACCCATTCGCGCGCCGCTCGATATTGGCGGCCCCGCACCTTGAACTGGACGGTCAGACCGCTCGCGATTACCACCCGCTTGATTGCGAGCAGACGGCGCTGGAACTGCAGTTCGATCAGGTTCTGAGAAACATCGAATTCCTGCAGCTGCTTCCGGAAGAGCTTGCCGGCGTTCGCACCTGCCATCGCATGGACGGTCTCGAGAAAGCTCTCCGTAGCCGGTTCCTGGTCACGGCCAGCGGGGTTGACGGGTTCTGTTGCGAGCGACGAGAGGGCGGGGATCTGCCAGTGCCGTAATTCATCGGCGATCGGGTTTCGCACGTTAGGGACGCTGTGGATCGCCAGCCGCAATTTCCGATTGAGCATGTCGCCGCGGATCGCTGCGGCGAGCTCGGGCAGGTCGTCGACGACCGCTACACGGCGTGCCGCCGTGGCGGCGAGCAGTTCGACCCCGCCATTGTCTTCGACCGGGATGCAGCCCAGTTCGGGCGGCTGCATCAGCCAGCTGTCGACGGCTTTCGGGTGGTGGAGGTGCCGCATGATGCAGCCGATCTGGGCGGTTCGCGTCGCCTGGGGCTGCGCGTTGAGCCATTCGAAATAGGCGCGCGACGTCTCCGGTGTCGGGATGCCGCGGATGACGCCAGCCTTGCGATAAAGCTCCTGGACATTGTCGGCCAGCCCTTCGCCGCTGATCTGGAGCTTCCACCCGCCCCAGAGTTCGCCGAGATTGCCCTTGAACGCGAGACGATCCGGAGCGACTAGGCCGTTTCCGAAGGGGAGGCACGGGATCTGGCGGACCTCCGAGGCGATCTCGGGATCATCGGCCTCGGTGATGACCACCAGCCGCGGCAGAAGCGCGCGCTCATTGCCGGGGTCATCGCGCAACGCGTCAAGGGCCATCTGCGCGGTCGGATTGCGCGCGGGCGGCAGGACCGCATCGAGGTCGAGCGTCGGGCGATCGATCAGGTCCTTCGGCTGAAGCACCAGCCGAGCCGTCTCGCCGCTGCCGCGGACGAGCACATTGGCCGGCTTTATTTCGCCCGCGAGGCTGAGTCCGACCGCGCTCGCGCGTAGCGAGCGCAGCACCCCTGCTACTCGCTTCGAACTGGCGAGTGCCGCGAGCGCAGATTCGAGCGCATGAAAGGCGGAGCGCTCATTTGCCTCCAGCGGGCGGGCGGGCGGAAACGCCGCGAGCCGATCCGAATAGAAGGCCATGACCTCGGTTGTACTTGGTTCCTCGCGCAAGGTCAGCCGGGCGCGGCTGCCCTTGAGCTTGTTGCAGAGCACGCGCACTTCGCGCGTCGGTCTAGCAATATGGTCACCGAGCAATGTCGCGACCTTGCCTTTCGGCAAGCACAGCTCATCGAAGGCGTAGACCGTGCCGTCGACCGCAGGCCAGATTGGCAGGTTTTTGACCGCGGGCCAGTCGTCGCGGGCAAGCTCATCCGGGTTGGCGGCGAGCCAAGTGAAGAAGCGCTTGCGGACCGCGACCGATTTGTTCGCGAGGTCGCCATCGCGAAGAAGATTGCGCAGCGCATAGCCTTCGAGATGCCAGCCTTCGAGCTTGAAGACAGGATGCCCGCGCAGATCAGGATGGATCGTGGGAGGGACATCGAGCTGGAGCTCGGATGGAATCGAAGCGCCACGCTTCAGCCTTGACAGGGGATTGATTTTGCCCTCGCCGTCCGGCAGATGCGCGGTAGCGCCGCTGGGGCGAGCAGCCACGGCGAAGCCGCTCAAAAAAGGGTGCAGCGCGTCGAGATACACTCTCGCGATGGCCGGATCGCCCAGCGATCGAAGCCATTCCGCCTCGTTGCGCCATGGGAAATGCTCGGCGTCAGAGGCTTCTAGGCGATCCAGAACATCTTGTCCGTCGTATCTCAGGTGATCATTGCCCCATCCGGTACAGCTTCCGGTTGCGAGCAGCTGGACCAGCGCTGCAGGGGTCTTGGGATCGAGGATAGGCAATGAGGCAGGCGCGACTTTAGCGAGCGCAGCGGACCAATCGCGCTCCCTGCCCTCATAAACCGGGACGGCCAGCAGCGATCCTTGCTTGTGGCGGACAGGCTTGCCCTGCGCGTCGATTGCCGGAAACGCGCGAGCCGCCAACAGGCGGTTGGCAAAGGACAGCAGCCGTTCGCCTGCAAGGGTACCAAGCAAGTCGAGCGCCCTCGCGCCGTGGCGTGGGATGAGCAGCTTGGCGAGGACGTCGGCAAAGAGTGCATCGCATGCCCCGATGATCGCATCATTCCATGCGCCCGATTGCGCCGCGAGTTCGTGCCGTTCGGTGTCGGAGACAAACGCCCCTGAGTAATGCGCGTTGGTTCCACTCGCTGAACCGGTGTCATTCCCCGGATACGCGACGGGATAACGCAGGCGTCCCATACCCAGTATGAGCTTGCCGCCCGCGTCCACGTCCCAGGCAACTTCGACGACGAGACCGCCGCGGGAAAATAGCCGGTTGCCTGCCGATCGGTATTCCGCCGCTTGGAAGAAGCGAGCCTTGCCGAGCGACCGCTCGGTCGATAGCGTGAGGCAGGCCTGCTCGCGTTCGAGCTGCCGCTCGCCATTGGCGAGGATCTCGCTGCACTCGCGGAAGTAGGTGACGAGCCCTGACTCCCGGCGCACGCGGCCGGCGCTGAACGCGAAAGTGTGCGAGCCCAATTTGTGGTGCGAGAGGACCACCTCGTATCGCTCGAGCATCCCGGGCCGTATGATGCCCAGGAGCCGTTTGGGCAGCGTAGCCACAGCCTCTTTGAAAACGTGCTCGATCTGCGGGTCGGTCACGGCCGCGAATTCGATGGCCTCGCCATGCGGCACGGAGAAGCGTCGGCGGCGATAGGGAACTTCGATCTGGGTGCCGCGCACAGGTGCGCCCGAATCGTCGCGCGGCGGGACGCGCACGCCGGGATAAGGAGGTTTGTTGTTGCCATCCTTGAACAGCGTTTGCAGGATCTGCTGGCCAGCGGACCGCAACGTGATGCTGTTGCCGAGCGTAAAGCACGCCTTGAGGCCGTGGTTCTTGACCCCGAACATGCCGACTTTGGCCGCGACTTCGTGGCCTGCGCCCTTGATGTAGCTCAGCCGCTCCCATCCAGGCGCGTCGATCGGATCGCCGTTTCCGAGACAGACCAGTTGGTCGGGTTCGAACCGGATTTCGGTTCGCGATGAGCGTGCGTCGAGCTCATTGACGATTAACTCTAGAAGCAGGTCGTCGCCACGTAACCCATTCAGGAACTGCCAGAACTCAGGCGCCTGGTCGGTCTTAAGTACGAATTCTTCCGCCTGCTCAGAAGGCATTGTTTGCTCCGATCGATCGAGAGTGCGCTTGAGCTTGCGATGGGTCACGCAATGGCAATTGCAGCAGAGGCATCCAAGGCCGACGACCTTGCGCCATGGCTCTGCCGTGCGCAGGAAATGCGTGCCCAGTGATGAAGGCGCGAAGGCGTTCTATTTCTGGTCACTCTGAACCCTCCTGTAGAATGCCGGCAGAGTCGGTGCATAGCCGACTTCGAGCCTCCATTCAGCTGTCTGTATCTCGTCTAGGATCAGCCGTCTTCTGCGAACGACTGCTTACGTCAAACTTCCTCTCGAAAACAGAAAAGCAGCGAGCGGCCTACTAGCGGCAGCTTTTGAACACCCGATAGTGTGAAAATCGTATTTTACCCTGAGGGAAAGGACCGGCAGGATTACAACACCGCTCTCCAGGGCGATCATACGCGGCCGCCTCGAACCTCGTTCCTTGCCACGTTAAGCGCGTCAGCCACTCGCTCTAGCTCCGAGATCTTGAAATGGCGCTGGCTCGCTCCTGTGTGACAAACGACGTGTGGCTCACTGCCGGAGCGTGTGTCCGCGTTTGCTTCGCACAGTCCATGGGCAAGGCAATTTCGTACATCGACGAGCGTCTCAATGTTAGTTCGGATACGCTGGCACGCGTCCGGCTCAACTTCGCGCCAGTGGACCCATACCGATCGCTCAGACAACTGGCGATCTGGGTCGACTGCCTTGATACGCGTGCGGACTTCTTCCTCCAGCCAGCCCCAATGCAGTAGCACATTTGCGACCGCGGCCATCAAATCCCGCATGTTCGGTTCGTGAACCAAATCGTCACCCATAGTTGTCACTCGACGTGATTGCTCCGTCAGCCAAAGGCTGCGAACTGGCGCGGCGACTAGAGACTTTGCGGACTTGGGGACGGGGCTCTCTCAAAGCGCGATTTCCTGGATGGCTTTCTGCAGCTCGACATCCAACTGCCGCTCCGCGACTCAAACCAGTTACACAGCTCGGTTACCTGCCTCCCAGCTTCATGCTGGTCATTTGACGCCCGAGTAGCTTACTATCCGGCCGACCTGGTCGAGATCAATAAACGCCCGTTTCCTGCGCCGGCCAACAGCCATGAAAATTGAGACGATTTTGTTGAGCCTCAAGGAAGCGGAGCGCTTTGCCACTGTCATCGTAGTGACTGATGTCGTCCCCGTCTGTTTCCCGAAACCCATTTTCCTCCAAGAAGCGCCCGTTGAACTTGCCTACGGCAGTTGCCTTCAGCCGTTTAGGTCGCTGAACAATGTCAACCACAATCCCCATTCCCGCGAAGAGTGCGGTCACCACAAACGCGCCCAACAGGGCAGGAGGAAGGGGTTGTCAAGTTTTCCGTCGGTGACAAGCATGAGGACCCCGGACATCAGGAGGGCGGCGGCCCACCAATTCGATGTTCTTCGTCGTTTTCTTATAGATATCCCTGCTGAAGGCGTTCCGAAGCCTGCGACCGCGGTTCTACCAATCCCCGCCTCACCAGCGCCAGTTTTTAACGCCTCGAAATCACGCAATCTCCCCCTTGTGCCCGATCAAGCGGCGAGAGGTGCGGATTAAAGAAAACACGAACCACGAGGCGCCAGCGAACCAACCTACTACGGCAATCAAAACCGATACGACCAGATAAACCAGGCCGCCGAGCTTGATCGCGCCTTTGCTCAACACTTTCAGGACCGCGGAGGTTTTCTCACCCATGCGCCTTGCCAAGGATCGGAACCGGGAGAGCTCCTTGGCATCGTCCGCATACTCGAGGGCTCGAAATGTTGCCTTTATCCCTCCGGCCGACGCTATTCCCGTTGAGGAACTAGCGAGTAAACCCACCTCCCCGACCACCTGAAGCGCCCCGCTGCCGGGGCCCGCGGGCGTCAGCGCCGGCAGCTTCATCAATGGCATACCGTCGCGTACGGGGGAGCCGACTTTAGCGCGGCAAACGACAATCCGATACATCCTGACACTAGCGACTGCTGCCAACTTCATTTAACTGAGATGTAACTGACAAAATATCACGCGAAATCGCCTTTGGTATTGTCATACCTGACATTTTCAATCGGCTCTGATCTGTATTCCACCTGCTCCGAAGCGTGTATTCTATAAAAGGCTGGTATTCTTCGTCGGAGTCTGATTCTTGGATAAACACAAAATTAGCATTCTTAGCCGCGCGTAGAACACTCTCCTTGGTCACTGCATTTGCATCCTCGGTATTTATGTCAAGCCTGACCTGCAATGACTCAAACTGATCCTCACTTAGGGGGTATTCTATGGTCACAGGAAAGACGATTCCTCCCGTAAATGAAATATCAAATCGCACACCGTTGTGATTACCAAATGTGTCGCTGAAACTAAAATCTGGGGCCGCCCCCAAAGGAATTACGTCTGGAAGAATTTGACCCATCACCGCCACGTTGAGATCATCTATGGTGTCTTTCATAATGATATATTTTTTTCGGAGTTTAAAATTACTCGTCAACAATCTATCAACGGCGTAAATGTCTAAACCGGATAAATCGTCTTCAATTGCAAGTTTAAGGTCCTTTCTCAACCCAAAAACGACATCAATCAAGTCAACATGATCAACGTCTTTGAGTAAGTGACCTCTAAAATACTTTGCAATTAAGTCTAGTGTGTCAGAAGAACACAGTAGGGCCATATTATATATTTTTCTGCGCATATTCTGCGCCTCGGCCTCATCGAAATTACCGTCTTGTTCTGCCAATATAGCGATTTCGATGAATCCGTCATACGCCTCAACTCTGCGCTTAAATAATTCAACATTCCTTTCTTTTATCTCTTCACCCGCTGTTTGATGTTTGAGAAGGACTGTTGTAATTGTCACAGTAAGAATCGTTGCGATTAGCGCCGCGATAATCTCTCTAAAATAATCATTTGAAACGGACGCCTGGAAGAGCATGTAAAATATCAAAAAACTCACCAGAGCAATTACCAAAACGGTGACCATTTGGAAATTGTTTCCACTGCGGACGAACGTCAGAATATTCTCTAGTGATTTTCTCAAATAACCCTCCCTCTTTATTTTTAAATTCGTTTCGCGTCATGCCCGCAGATGATCGCGGTCGATACAGCCATCATTGTTTAGCATGGTGTGGATTTTGTGTGATCTTTGCAGCTGAAATCGTCCCAATCCGTCGCGCTGCCATAGCCCGTTCTGAACCTGCCCTCGAACTCTCGGGCGCTCTCCCTTGCGTACCACTACACGAACAAGTTTCGGACCATGGATAACATAAGCCCCTCAGCGCCGGGAAAAAAACTCAACGCAGCCCGGGGTTCAACGGGCGTGGCTACTTCCGGAATGGATTCCTATTCTGCGGCACGTGACATCACTGACAACCGAATGGGTCGGGCGTGAAAGAGAATCTGTATCTACTTCGAACCTAAAGACCGGCGAAGCTGAGGAAAGCCCTAGGGCGCGAATGCCAATCTGGTCGATCATTTCGGAATTGAGGCACGCCCGACGCACGTTTGAGGGGCGCCCACCCAGCCTCATTTGAAGTGGACAATCACGGCGTTGTGCTCGCTCGTCGCATGATCGACATAAGTCCCATCCTCGCGAATTGTGACGGTGTATCGATAGGCTGTTTCGAGTTCCATCAGCAGACTTGGATCCGATCTCATCAAACGCTCCCGCCGTTCACGCACGATGCGGATGGTTTCGGGACAGGATGGCGAGCAAGGAAAGTGCCAGCAGAGCCCTCCACCCCTGTACATTGCAGAAGCGTCGCATTCGGACGCGACGATAACCGTACCTCCACTTGCGGCCTGATTGATCATCACTGCAAAGGCATCGCCGCCTGCCTGGCGTGCGGCCGGCCACTCACGTAAAAACCATTCGCGGCAACAAGTCGGGATCCCCAGCAATTCGCCGGCCTGATCATCCATGTCGAGAATTGCGGCCTCCCGAGCAAGTGCCGGATCCCGATGAAGATAAAGATGGACCTCGCTTCCGGAATCAGCGTCCAGCACATGGGCTACGTCACCGGAAATATTGCTGAACTGACCGATCCTTGGGTCGGGGACAGATCGGATGACCCAACTTGAGGCCACGACAGCCAGCGACGAGACTAGGGCGAATCCGTCCTTCGAAATGTCAGCAAAGGGCAGAGTAACGCGCGAGACTTTGTCGCCGCGCGTGGCTGCGCCAAGTTCCGCACGCTGAATGGCGCCAAGACCAGCTGGTTTGACGGGATATCCGGCGGCTGTGACAACTTCGCGGCGACGGGAAACCAACTTGGTGGGGTGATCGAGTTCTGTCTCTAGTAAATCAGCAGCCAGATCGACTAAGAGGTTACAGACTTCAATCCCTGCTGCGTCAAAGAGACAAATCATTGCCAAGGCGAGGCGTGCATCTAGCGTACGCAGACGTCGAGCCACGAGGTCACAAGCCTTTTCACGATCCTGCAACTCCATCCAGAACTCAGGATTAACTTCTAAGGCAACAGCTCGCCACAAGTGACGAACAGCCGCATAACTGAGGATCCCATGCGAGACACGCTCGATTGTTCGTACCGAATTGGTGAAAGGCGAAAGGATGCCGACCCGCTCGTCAGTCAGGGGCATGAGATTTGTATCCAGCGCAATCCGCGCCGCAAGCGTCACATGTGCGGACTCGTGCACCGCTTGCTCAGCGAGGATAAGCGGTGGATTTTCTACGCCAATAGCGGCAAATCCAGGGAACTGCAAACTCGAAAGGGATCGAATTTCTCCGCGTGGCCCGTGCAGTCCAGCGATAAGATCAACAGCCTGAACGACTGGAATGAGCCTATGGAGACTCAGTCGACCAAGCAAGTATTCAACCGTCATCCATGCCGCACCAACTACCTCCGGATCAGCGACGAGCTGCGACTCTAGGCGAGGACCGACAATGCTTTTCAACGATTTCGTCACGGGTAGAATGTTCGCGCCACCGTTCGCGCCACGGGCAGAGGTAATAATCCGCAATGCGGTTCGTGGATCGGGAGGGCTGCCGCTAAGGGACATTTCTGCAGCCCAAGTGCGGAACGCTGGATCAAGACAGGCCTGTTCCACAACGTTCGCCCTCAGAGATCGAAGCAAGCCAGAGTCATCACTGGGTTCCGTCAGTGCACGTCGCAACACCGAGAGCGAATGCGCCCTCGCGTGAGCTTGCACAAACTCAGCGGGAGTAAGCGACATAGCGCTCGCGGTGCTCCGTCAACTCAGCCTCAACTTCCGCCCGATCGGCATTGGACGGCACTGCCGCGTCAAAAACCGCTGCAAGATCGTATGCAATCGCCTCAACAACGATCTTTCCGAATCCGGTCAGGGTCGCATTACTTAGAACCGTTCCAAGGGCCTGCTGCACTTGTTTCGCCCTGTGATAGGCGCGCCGAATGCATTCGCTTCGGTCAAGTTGAAAAATCTGCGGGGCATTTTCCCACAGATAAAGGTCAGCGACGGCAGCAAAGACGAAAGCCCCATGCAACGTCATGCGCAGCGGACGCGCATCTGTACGCCAGGGCGAATAGTATCTGTCATTGACGTCAGTGTCGTCAGTGTCGTTCGTAAACAGGGCCCCGCACTCCTCTATGCGGAAAAGGTACTGGTGCATCGCCTCGTGCAACAGGCATTCCGTCAGTTGATCGGGCCGTGATGAGGCAGGTAGAAACACAAGCCCAAGTGCCTGTTCACGACTGGCGCTGCCAATCACCTCGTTCCCCCCGACGAGGGGGACCACGCATCGCACGAACTCCTTTACGGATTCTGCCGCCAGCGGTGAATAATCTCCGATCGCTTCTGCGGCACGCTTCAGGACCGGAGCCCACGTAACCGAGTAACCGCGAGATCGGACCATCGGGAATTCCTGGAAATCCCGATTCATTAAGGCCATGGAATTCAGTGGAACGAATGCGTCAATTCCCAGACCCGCGACACGAACATTGGGTTTCCAGAAAAGGTCAGAAGTCGAGGTTCCAACAAAATCCGGCCCGATCAAGGATGTATCTTGGCCACTTGACAACCTCCAGCGACCGGATGTCGGCCATGGGTCTCCCACAACAAAGGCGCCCTCTACACCGATCGAAAACAAGCTAGGCGGAGCACTGGGAAGCTCAACATCCCAGCTCGCAGCGAGTTGACAGGCCCCCACTCCCTCCCAGCAAAGCAGTTCGAAGAGCCTGCCTGAGTCCGGGCCGTCGGCTTCGACATGACCCAGCGAGAACGCATCCGGCACGGGTTGCTCTCGAGCGCCTGGCTGCGTCAGATATCTTATTGTATGCACCCACGCGCGTGTCGCGGGGGTGTCGGGTGCGGTTTCAGCAAGGCCTTGAATCGCTTCGCTGAAGGCGCGATCCAGCCGTGGCGAAATCAGGTCAGCGTAGCTATCCGCGGCCTCTGACATCGATTTTCGAAATTTGAGCGCGGTAACGCGCGCAAGATCAATGGGCCGTGCGATGGAGTAGAGCTTCACGTTTCCTCCTGCGCGCAGCGAGATCGTCCCTAATTTGCGAGACAAGCCAGAAAAGATCAGTGCAATACACGCTGGGATTATTGAAGCCGCCCCCACGACCCCATCGATGCGGGAAGTAACCTCCGGCGCACTCATTCTTAAAAGCACATGCGCGACACTCGGAGCATAGCTGGGCTTCACCGGCTTGGCGGATACTGATGAGCGGGTCCTCCAAAGCGGCGTCGAAACTGTCCTTATCTATGTTCAATCCAATCTGCTGAATTCCGCTGGCCGTACTTTTGATGCTGTCTACAGCCTCCAGACTACCGTCGGTCGCGACAGTAATCAGTGTTGCAGGAGCCAGCGTCATCTCTTCGAAGATAGATGTGCCACCAGCGAGCTGGCTAACGATGTTGGCCAGAAATCTCACCTGTATGTCCGGGTACCTATCTGAGGTCCAAGCCTTGTACAACTCCCAATACCATTGCCCGTAGGCGATGGGATCACCGTTCGGACGTGGCGGGGGCGAGTCCCAGTTATGGTGCGGCAACAGGAAGTCGACAAACTCAACCCCGTGTGAGGCGATAGCATCAAAGGTAACTATCGGGTCATTGGCTACGTCGATGACTGCGAGCAAGCCGGTGAAAGATTCGGGCACGGAACGGCTTAGCAACTCGATCCCGCGTGCGACGCGGTCGAAGGAGCCGCGACCGCGGTGATCGGTGCGGTGTCGATCGTGAGCCGCTTTGGCGCCGTCTACGCTGACGCTGACAGCAATCTGGCGCCTCCGAATCACTTCGATGAAATGTTCATTGAGGAGCGTCGCATTGGTTTGCATGCTAAGTTGCACTTCCGCGAAAGGCGCAACCTCTTCGAATAAAATTCCGCAAATCGCATCCAGCTTCTTCGGGCCAAGCAGTAGGACTTCGCCACCGTGAAGCGAAACGAAGACGCTAGGTAAGGCGTGGCGAGCGGCATGTTCTGCAATCCTCCTCCCGAGCGCGCGCGCCGTCTGCTCGCTCATCGTCTTCGGTTGAGTCTTCCAGGTGTGGTCACCGAGATTGTATTCGTAACAATAATTGCAGTTCAGATTGCAACGGGATGATACTTTGACAATAAACTCATTGAGAGGTCGAAAGGTCACCAGTAGAACTCCACGGTTCCTTTGGCTTTTGCCCGCGATATGCGGCCGAGTGGGCTAACGCTCACACTGGCGAGCGCATCAGATTTCGCCGCCTCGGCCAATCGACAGAGCCCGAGCGAGATCGCTGAATTGTACAACGATTGTGCATAGCAGGCAGCAGCCGCGCAATGCAGCGAGCAAGGGAATAGTTCCCCAATTAAGCCAATCCCTCCCCACTCAGCGGCAAACCGGTTTAGGCGCGCGTTGATAGGCTTGTTTGCGTTTTCTAAAAGATGAAGCGCCCATTGGTCGGCGGCAGCAGCGATTCCCGAAAGCGCTCGTACGCAGCATTCCGGGTAGCCGAGCAGGAGGCCCGCCTCGACGGCGTCGATCAGTTCGGCATCGAGAAGTCTTCCGGCGCTATTGTCTCGGGTGATCACAATAAGCTCTTGGGAACTCTCGGTCGGGCCGGAAACGATCTCGTTCCAGCCGTTTCCCTTGGACGAGAGGAATATCGGTTTCGTCCGTACATCCAATCTCAGCCTCGTTGCAGCTGCATGCAAGCGCGTTGCGTCGCTAGGGCTGACGACAAATCGCAGCGCTGGCTTTGCTCCGTTCGCGAAAGCGGCGATCTCTGGAAGCACCGCGAGTCGTAAAGATAGACATTCAGCCGACGCCCGAAGGAGCTCGACCGCAACGTGGGAAGCTGACATCACCGCTCATTTGTTTTCAAGGGTGTACACCTCAATCGTCGAGCGGGTTTTCCACTTTTGCACTCGTATGCGAGCTGTGAGTCCCAGACGACCGATGGCCTGTAGTTGAACTGTAGTGTCCAGCCATCGTCCGCTCAGGACCGTAGTCACGACCAACACGGTTGAGAACTTCCGATTCCGCATCGAGAAGATCTTGTAGTGACAACGCCGGCCGACCGTTTTCTTCGTTAACCTGCTCGCCCGCCTCGTTCTCGCCATTAGACATGATGGGCATTCCCCTTCCGATCCGTCATCGCAATTCGAGACGGTGCAGGTTATGCTGTAGACGGAGTCAGTGCAACAGTTCTAAGCACTTTCTAGTCTAATCCAGCGGATTCAAGCCGTCCCGTAACGTGGCATGTTTCGTGTCCACACCTTAACGTCCATCTGCTCCCTGCACCCGAGTAAATCAGTAGTTTGCGGTATTCGGCCTGATCGGACTACGAAAACGCACGATGCCGCAGAAGTTGGAATGCGTGGAGGTCGAGAACGAACCCTCCACGAGTAGCAACTTTTTAAGTCGAGAAATTTCATAGGCGAGTGAGTAGCAGCATCCGGGAGCGCTTGTTTTCAATCCAACGCTGCCTGCTATGCTTCCAGCAGCATGAGAAAATATTCGAGTAAGAATGACCGGCCACAACCATCATTCAAATTGCACCTGCGGCTGGTGCGTCAACAGCGGCAGGACGCGAAGCGACCGAGCGCAGGCCGCAGCCGACCTGCGCGTGCACGGCGCGCGCCTTCTGCTTGGAAGAAATGCCGTCCGGACTGTTAGCGCTTGCTATATTAACCCGAACGCGCGCTGTCCGGTGTGCGGTGACGCAGTCTTTTTTTACGCCAACCGGCAAGGCAGCCGTGTCTATTTCGACGAACTCGGGCATCCGTGGCCCAAGCATCCCTGTACCGACAATCCGTCGTACAGGATTGCACCTGGACCCGTTGTTGCCTCCCCGCCCATGAGGAGGGCGCGCGGGCTGACCCTGGAGCTTGTCGCCGCAGCCGGGACCGCCAGATTGTTCGATGCCGCCTCACCCGGTAATGCGGGGTGGCGGCTAATGGTGGTGGTTTCGACAGAGAGTCGGGACGAACGACATGTGGTTGTAGCGGAAGCTGTTGACCAGGACAGCGTAAAACGGATGTTCGGCTACGTGGCACCTAAAGCTTTAATCGCCGATGGTGCCTTCGTCAGCGTGAAGGGGGACCTCATTTCGTTCCTTCATCCTGAAACCCTGTCACATGTCACCGTTATGGACGGGACGACCTTTGGCCAAGCAGTCGATGAAAATGTGGCTCCTCATCGGCCGGCGCCGGAACGAGCGCGGCCGGTGCCCACTACCATTATTAACAAAGCGCGGCTCATCAAGAAGGCGACCCTGAGGCAAGGCGAGCGCCCCGACATGACCGAGGCGGAGACGATCCATTTTCACGGACCGAAAATCAATGTCGCACAGATTTGCGATCGCCTGGGACCGTCGTTAAAAGCTATGCCCGGTTGGGGATCCGTAAGCCCCGGGACGTGGCCATGCACCTCAACAAGGATGGGTACAAGACAGCCGCGGGCGCCCCTTGGACGCCGCGTCTTGTCCATTTTCTTCTCGCCCTGGTTTTTTCAGATACATCCGGGCGTATTGGCAAAGAACCGACGTTACCATCGCTGCGGCCGCAATTGCTCACCGATCACAACACTGGTCCGCTTACTCAGGAGAACATCGCCAGCCGCCTTTCGGCGTTGGGTCGCGTGACAGTCAGAGGAAAGTAGGCCGACCGGTCCGCGTAATGCTGTCTTTTGTCATCTGGACGTTAGGCCCGAGAAGCGCCCACGTAAACTACCAGACTGTCGACAACATAGAGCACAACGCGAATGCGGTGATCCATCTCAGGTTTTCCGACTTATGAGGCACCCTAGGGTGAAGTGCTTGTTCCGAAATCATTCGCGCTACGCCAGATTGTAACACACCTGCACCGAACGCAGTCGAGGCCGCATCAACTTTGAATTTGATCGTTTCGTTAGCCGTATTGGTTTCGCTTCATAGCGATGCCAGTGATCGTCGAGACCTTCGTAGCGGCAAGGACAATCTGCAACCCCTTATGCACGCCGAGAAAACAGCGTTTTTTGAACGCTTGACGGCCGCACGATTTGCCTTTCACAGCCTGAGACACAGAGGGTGACCTCAATTATGGGAAGAGACCTGGTCTGCGATAGATCGCTGCAGTGCTCGATAGTGACGGGCAAATCTCTCAGTGTGAAAATGGTGTTTTACACTGAGGGGTGGTCGCGCGATCAGAATTTCGATCCCCTTCCGCCATTGCGGAATATGCCCCACGAATAGCAATCAATCCCACGCTATTCCTCGGCGAAGAAATCCTCGTCCAGACGCTTGAACTCAACGGCTCGACTGACGCGAACTCCGACGCCATGCTCGATCATCAAGTCGGCAAGTTGGCGTCCATCGAGCAGAATGACACGTTGAGATAGGTGCTTCACGAAGTCGCGGGCATGTGGGCTGAATGTCGAGGTGGTCACGAAGACACCCTTCGTCGCTCCTAGCCCCACGAGACTGCCAACGAATCCTTGTACATCAGGTCGCCCGATAGCGTTTGCGACAGCGTAACGCTTCGCTTGAACATATACACGATCGAGGCCGAGCCGATCCTCGCTGATTACGCCATCAACCCCGCCGTCGCCCGAGCGCCCAAGCTGGGCGGCTGCGTTCTTATGCGATCCGCCATAGCCCATGGCGACAAGCAGATCGACAATGAGCCGCTCGAAGAAGGCCGGACTGTTTTGGCCTATCCTGTCCAAAATGTCTGCCCGCAAAGCGGTTAGTACCGCCTGATAGGCAGTTTCGATCTGCTCTTCCGGCGTCGCCTCCGTGGCGACGTCGGATGGCGTCTCCCCTGCACTATCGTTTTCGGAGCCATTGCCTTTGTAAAACCTCCGAAACTCTGGATGTTTCAAAAGCATCTTCACGTCGATACGGTCGGGGCCGCTGGTGAGCAGTGACCGACCTGCTTCGGTCGCGACGAACCGACCTCGCGCAGGAGAAGCGAGCAGACCCGCTTTGCTCATATAGAACTTCGCCCAGTGGATACGGTTGTGTAGCACACGCTGCTTGCCGCTTGGCAACAGCTGCTCACGCTCTTCATCGGTGAGACCAAACCGTGCAGCAATCTCGGCCTCGGCCAGTGGAACAGAGGTTTCGCCCTTTGAAGCGACCTCAAGAACCGGAAGCATGAGCGATTGGTAGTCAGGGATCGGCATCGTGCTTTCAACCCTCCAATGAGCGTGATGCAGTTGAGGCGACGAGCGCTGACAAGTGGGAATGTCGCCGACTGTCGGGGGCATTGCTGTCGATCGGCTTCGCTGAACGGGACTTGCGGCAACTCATCGCCGCGATACCTTGCTCGTGGAGGCAATCCCACCGTTACCGGCAGCTTCCGACGGAGGCGTGGCCAAAGCGAAGCGCGCAAACCTACCCCAATCGCGTTCCAATTCTTGCTTACGAACAGGCCAATCTGGAAGCACGCTGTCCATCGCTTTCCAGAATTGCTTAGAATGGTTGTGATGAAGCAGGTGCACCTGTTCGTGCAGCACCACGTAGTCGATAACCTTTACCGGCAGCTGTAGAAGTCGCCAGTTGAAATAGAGTGTCCTATGCTTTCCGCACGAACCCCAGCGGAATCCAAGATCCCTCACGATCACCTTAGACGAAGCCTGTCCGCTTAGTCGTTCAAGCTCGGCCGACCGCGAGCGGAGCCATGCCGTCCCTTCGTCCATGAACCATCGCTGAAAATGTTGCGCAGCCTTCGGCGTTGCACCGCGCCTGAGCTCAAACCACTCACCGTCAAATCGTAGCGGCGCACGCGCCTTGTCCACTATGCGAAGTCGGTAGCTGCGGCCGAGATAGAAGATACTTTCGCCACTGACGAACTCTGGAGGATGTACGTCCCGCACCATTTCGCGCTTCTGAGCGAGCTTCTGGTGGACCCAAAGAAGCTTGCTAGTCACCCATGTGCGCAACTCCGGTTCGAGAGTGGCGACGGGTGCGTGCACGACCAGTTCGCCAGATCGGTCGACTGTGAGGCCGAGAGATCTCCGGCGGGGACCGTGGCGGACCTCGAAAATCAACCCCGAGATTTCGATGTGGGAGGTCATCCCTGGGTCAAGCTCTCGTGGTTCTCTTTTGCTAGCGCGACTAACCGCTGAGCTATGTCACGCGCTTTGCCGGGAGGGCATACGCCCGAGCCGTCGAGATCGCGGACTAGCTGGCGTGTTAGAAATTCTCGCATCGAGGCATTCTTCCAGAACCCGACCTTGCTAACCTCCTGCCGCACACGATCTACTACGTCGAGCGCGACGCTGATGGCCGCCTTCCGCCGATCCGGGTCTTGGTCTCCCTCTAGGAGACAAGTCTCCAGTACCAGCCGCACAAAAGGCACTTGCACTTTGGGGTCCAGATCGGGGAAATCAGCGGTGTCCCCACGGCGCAGCTCGTCAATAAAGCGTCGAAGTTCCCGTTCCAGCGCGTCCCAGTCGTCTTTGAACCTCTGAAGGATTTCCTCAAGCTTCTCGCTCATTTTGCGGGCGAAGGCCGGATTGTTATTCGTGAAGCCGATGATGTGGTATCGGGCCGCATGCTGCATTTGAGCGGCCTTTGCGCGGCTGCTTGTCTGAGCCCGCAGGACCTTCTCGAACTCCGCGTCCGTGATCGTTGTGGGAGGAATCTTTGGATCGACGCCTCTTGCGGAGATGTGATTGTCGATCAGAGCCTTCACCTTTTCGGCGACGCCCAAGAGGTTCAAGGCCGCGTCGCGATAGAGATTGGCCGCGACTTTGTTGATGAAGCCAAGGAGCTTGGCGTCCCGAAACACGTCGGGCGGAACTTCCGGACGATGCTCAACGATGTTGAGCGTCTCGTAGAACATCCGCAGCTTGTTGATGAACTCGGCGCGGATGGTCAGGTCGGCAAGCAGGTCGACGCATTCCTGAACCTGGCCGAACATATCCGTGATCCCTCGATCTGTAAATACGGCAACTGCGCGGGCCCGACGGTCCAGCAAATTGGGAAGCTCGACGGTGATGTCGAGCATGCTGCCGTCGGTATCTTCGCCGTCGTACTCCTTTAACGCTTCATTGAGGTGCCGCGCGACGCCGATGTAGTCGACAACATAGCCGCACTTCTTTCCCTCTTTGGTTCGGTTCACTCGTGCAACCGCTTGAAGCAGATCATGCGCGACCACCTTGCGGTCGAGGTACATAACCTGCTCCACGGGCGCATCGAACCCAGTGATCAGCATGTTGTTGACGACAAGTATGGAGAGAGGATCAGTCTTGTCGGTGCGCTCGGCGGCGAGGCGGCGCTTGAAGCGAGTTGTGTAATCCTTCTGCTTATCTTTGTCCGACCAATCACGCCACGACTCTGGGTCGTTGTGATCCCCGGAGATCACGACCGCAATGTCAACGGCCCGGAGGACGTCGAGCGACGAACGGGCACGCACGAGCCACCTTGTCTCGTCATCAAGCTTCGCGAGCTCGTCTTCCCCCAACGCGAGGGTTGCCACGGGAATCGTCTCCAGTTTGCCCACCAGCTCGTCACGAGCCTTCAGCAGCTTCTCCCGGTATGTCACCGCGGCCCGGCGTGTCGACGCCACGACCTGAGCCTTGAAGCCTTCAGGCATGACGACCCCGACGTAGTGCCGCACGACATCCTTCGCTTTGGCCTCGATCAGCATTGGCGCCTCGAGCACGCCGCCTTCGGTGCCGTACTTGGCCTTGATCACCGCCAGCTCGCCGGGCGTGTAATCCCGGAATAAATCCTCGAATAGCTGGTCCAAGCTGTCGGCGTCTTTCACGACCCCATCGGCAGTACGGCCCTCATAGAGGATGGGCACGGTTGCGCCGTCGAGCTCGGCGTCTTGAAGCAGGTACTTGTCGATGAAGTTGCCGAAAATCTCCCGCGTCTCGGTCTTTTCCTTGCTCAGGATCGGTGTGCCGGTAAAACCGATGATCGCCGCGTTCGGCATCGCTCTCCGAAGGTTCCGGTGAAGGGATCGGGTGTGCGAGCGGTGCGCCTCGTCGACGAGGACAAGGATTTCCTCACTCTCGTTGAGCACGGGGAACTCGTCGAATCGGATCATCTCCTGGAAGGTGACCTCCCGCTCGACAATCGGTTCCTCCTTCCCCGGTTTCTTTTCCCTGCGTACGATCGTCATGGCGAGCTTCTCGCCCCAGACCGCCTGCTTGTCCTTGTCCTGGTACTTCTGGAGCATCGCAAAGACGATGTCCGGAGTGCGTTCTGCCAGAACACGCTGCGTAAGCCCGGTGGCGGATTCGCGCGTCCGCATATCATTGTCAGTCGGTCGAACGGCTTCACCGCTGAGCGCTGCCGTCTCTCGAAGCTGGGCTTCCAGATCGGTCCGGTCGGTGACAACCACGATCTTGAACTTATTGAGCCTCTCCAACGTCCGCATCTTGCGGACAAGGAACACCATGCTGAGGCTCTTACCCGATCCCTGAGTATGCCAGATGATGCCGCCGCGCTCGTCCCGCTCGGCGCCCTGCAACTTGGTCTTGCCTTCCTGCAGTTTGCTGACGGCCTTATGAACAGCACGGAACTGCTGGTAGCGCGCAACAACCTTGCGCGTCTTGCCGTCAGCTTGCGCGAAGGCTGTGAAGTTTCGAACAACATCTAGCACATGTGCCGGGCGGAGGGTTCCTGCCACAAGTACCTGTTGGCTGCTCAGTCCCGCACCGGGGCCTGCCCGCATAGCCTCTGGTCGCTGTTCGGTTTCGCGGAAGAACAAAGGGGTGCCGGCGCGTCCGGCTTCCTCGGGGCCTACGGTAGCGAGTGTGTTTGCTGCTTCTGCGACCTCGGCGGGCGGCGCGATGAGCCCTAACTCCTCGGCGACCGTTGACATTGGTACGGGCGACGTGTCTGCCCATTCCAGATAGGCGTCCGGCGGCGCACCGATCGTGCTCGCCCGCGCTTCAAAGTAGTTGCTGGCAATCAGAAGCTGGTTCGTGTGGAACAGGCGCTCAACGCCCTCATTCTCATGGTAGAGGGTCGGCCAGATCTCGCGGCGCTGGTTCGAATAGCGAAGCAGCTGGTTGATTGCCGCACTGATGGGGCTCTCGATCCCAGGGCTCTTAAACTCCGCAACGACGATCGGCATCCCGTTGACGAAGCACACTGCGTCGGGAATGACGTGCCCCCGGCCACTCGTCAGTTCGACCTTGAACTGATTGATGACGAGGAAGTCGTTATCCGACGGGCGATCGAAATCGATGTACCGTATCGGCTGCGGCCGTCCGTTATCCCAGTCTGGCAACCCCTCGGCCACGGCGCCCTTGAGCAGGAGCTGTGTGGTCGACTGATTGACCTCCATGAGCCGGTGACCGGCGGCACGCTCAAGATCATTGATGGCCTTATCGATTCGGGCGTCATCGAGCCACGGCTGTCCATCACGGAGGTTGATCTTTCTGAGTGCAGCCGAGAGGCGACCACGGAGTATCACTTCCCGTGAGTTGGTGCGCTCGGTAGTTTCCGGCAGGTCCGGATCGCCCTCTATCCACTCCCAACCCATCGCCTGGAGTTGCCGGCAGAAGGGCTTTTCGACGACCTCATACTCCCACGCGATCACACCCATGGCCCGGTCCCCTTATCGCGGTGATCAATCGCCGCATAGCTCTCTCCAAACAGATCCGACATGAGGGCTTTTCTCAAATCACGCTGCTTAGCGAGTTCCAGCTCGAGCGAGTGCTGCTCTTTATCGATGGTGTCCAGAATCTGGGCGATCCCAAGCTGTTCCTCAGTCGGAGGCCATGCAAGGTAGTACTCTGCCAGCTCAGTACGATTGATTTTTGGAAAGCCACTGCGCATCGAGACCGCAGAAGCAAAACGAGTGAACTTATCGCCAAGAATTATGGCAAGTAGGAACCGCGGGACTACGCCGTTTGTCGGCCGAAGCGGGTACATATCAGCACTGCATAGGCCTCTCTCTCCGGCCAATGTCGCCTTGCAGAGATAAGGTCGAATCTTGCTGTAAATCACGTCATTTTCTTCAAACATATACTTGCCGCTGATCGCCTCTTGCTCGGAAGCCGTCTTCCTATCAATTAGCCTCCCGGTGGACGATTCGATGTGGTCGGGCGCGACCAGAATCCAATCTTTGTAGGGCCTACTCCGAGGATCAACCTGGCCTTGGGGAAGAGAAATCCGACTGACTAACGCAGCAATCTGCCAGGTCACGGGAACACAGCCTACTGGAGAATCTTTGAATAGGTCGGGCCTGGCGATCGGATCTCGAATGTTACCGTTGCCATCAATGCCATACGTAAGGAGATCATGAATTACGCCAGCTCGAAGCTGCGCGAGTTTTGCGAGTCCGCCGGTTGTCTCTTCGATCGACGCATCTAGCAGACGCGCGACCTCGCCGATTTCTTGCTGCTTCTTGATACAAGGGAGCCAGATTGGTGCGCGCTCGATTGCCGCAATTGACATGCCGTATCGTGTCGAGCCATTTGCCTGTTGACCGAAGTATCGAGCCATTCGCGGCTGAGCCAGCTGTTTGGCGAGGAAGGTCGGATCAATCTTGTTAGACGCAGGTCGAATCATCGCGAGGTGATAACCGCAAACGAGATCAGAGCCCGCGCTATCGACAAGCGACGGGATTCCGATGTCGTCCGGCGTTTCGGAATCCTTGGTGATGATCACGTCGCCGACGCGAAGTCCGAATCTTGCGATCTCCGCGCGGCTCGCGGTCGCGCGCATAAATTCCAAGTCGTCGCTGATGTAGTCGCTCTTGTAGACGTCCGTATAATTGCAGAGACGAACTGGGAGCTCTCCGGGCTCCGACTTTTTGTCGACGTTGCTAACACGAACCTCCGAAACCGCGGACAACGGAACCATCCGGGAAGCGGGCGCATCATGCACCAGTTCGATGGGTGGCGCATCGTCAAGCGCAGGGAGCACTGCCTCACGTGGCATAGCCGAGCTCCTTGAGCGACTGCGCGAGGACCTTCTGCAACTCCTCCTTGCTTGCCTGGATCACCGTCAGCGGGCGGGCGTATTTGTCCCAAAGATTCTCGATAACGCGAATGAGCAACCGGCGCTTCACAGTTGTGGCGGTGTCGAGGCCCTCGTGCAGGTCCTGTTCGAACAATTCCATTACAAGCGCCTGCTTCTCATCGGGCGATAGCGCATCGCAGCGGGACCGGAGCTCGGCAACGAACTGCGCGACGAGGTTCCGATAGATGGCCCGTGCGGCTGCCAAGTCGGTCTTGATCTGTTCGTAGGGCTCCAATTCGGCGCCAACGCTCTCGATCTGATCGAACACGGACTCGAGCTCGGCTTCGGCAGATGCGCTGGCGCGGCGGTTGTGATCCGTTGAGCCCCTTTTAGCCGCAGCCTTCTGCAGCTTCTTTAGAACTTTGATAGCTTCGCTGTTCTCGGACTTCAGGTCCTTGATCTGGCGTTCGAGGTCTTTAGCGTAGTTCCAGGTTTTAAGCTCTTCATCGTCGGCGTCCTCCGGCGGATTGGACTGTTCGAACGCCTCTTTCTCACCCTTCAGACGCGCGATTTCAGCCTTCGCATCATCGATCCGGTGAAGGTAGTCGGCCATGGTGTGCCGAACGAGTTTGTGGCTGAACGGGTCGAATGCCGGACCCACGTTGTCGTCGTCCATGACCGCATCGGCGATCGCGTCCAACCAGCCATCAATGACACCACGGAAGCCGTTCTCGATCAGTGTTTTCAGATCCGGCAGGGTCTCAGTCCACCATGTGGCGACAACGCCAGCGAGCTTAAAACGATCGAGCATCGCCAATGGTGTGAGAGCCGTGGTGAAGCTCTTGAGTAGTTCTGCCCGCGCCGCATTTAGCGCCCGGGTCTGGGGCAGATCGGCCAGACGGGGCGAGTGCTCCGCCCACCAGGCCGCGAAAGCATTCAACAACGCCTGTCGGCGTGCGGCGACGCCTCCGTCCCACTCGATCAGTGGGCCCATGGCCTTGCGATCGGGAACCGCCGGACCGAAGTCGTAATATTTCGAATCGTGAGCACGCCCCGTGAATGCACGGCTTGGCTCGAAACCGAGCGCTTCGAACAGGAGGCGGTTGGCCTCGACTTCGGCCACCGGCACGCCGCCCACAAGGTGGGCGCGCACGTCATGCGGCTCTGGTTGGGGCGAGTTGTCCACGTATCGCCGGATATTCAGGTTGAAGTCGTTCACCGCATCGGAGATTTCATCAAAAGACACACAGCGCGCGTAGCTGGGGATGTCTTCAAAACGCTCGTAGGTCGATGCGATCTTCTCGACGTGCTCGGGCAACAGATAGTTCTGCGCTCGGCCTGCGAAGTACTCCGCGTCGGCATTGATAAAGAGCACCTTGCCTTGTCGCGACGCCGGTTTATTGGGATTTGGATACCGGCTGGTCCGATTGGGGCGCATCACCAGAAGGCAGGCAGGAATGCCCGCGCCATAGAACAGGTTCTGAGGCAGCGAGATAACTGCTTCTAGCAAGTCTTCCTTCAGAAACTTCGTGCGGATTTCTTTTTCGGCGCCGCCGCGAAATAGGACGCCGTGGGGCATAACCGTGCAGACCATGCCGCGATCCTTGCAGGTCGCAAGCATGTGCTGGGCAAACATAAGGTCGCCCTTCTTGCCGCTTGTCGGAGGCCAGCCCCAGCGGAACCGCTCTGGATACTCCATATTGCTGCGGCTGTAGTTTTGGCTGAACGGCGGATTGGCGATGACCCGATCAAAACGCTCAAGCTCGCCGGCTTCCCGGTGCATGGGATGGAGCAACGTATCCTGTAGCTGGATGTCGGCGCCGCGAATGCCGTGTAGGAGCATGTTGATTTTGCATATCGACCAGGCCGAGGCGTCATTCACCTGGCCGCAGAGCCGCAGGTTCGTCGCGTCGCCGCCGGACTGCTCAATGTATTCTCGGCTGATGATGAGCATGCCGCCCGAGCCGCACGTCGGATCGTAGATGCTTATGCCGGGCGTAGGATTAAGAATGCGGACCATCAATCGGATGACGTCGCGCGGCGTGTAGAAATCGCCGCCCTTCTTGCCCGCCGACTCCGCAAACATGTTAATCAAAAATTCGTATGCCGAACCCAGCAGATCAGAGAATTGGAAGTCTTCTGTTCCCAGCCGATAGCGCGAAAAATGCCTGACAAGGTCCTTGCACGCGTCATCAGAGACGACTCGCTTGTTGCCTTGCACCCGCATGAAGTGGATGTGGTCCAGTACGTGTTCCAGCGTGCTGTTCGCTTGGCTAAGGCCTACCAGAGCTTGATCGAGAACGGAACCGAAAGGCACCGACGCATCGTTGAGCCGGTCCTGAATGTGAGGCCACCGGGCGACCGGGGGAACGAAGAATTCGTCGTAATAGTCCGGATTCTCCCCGTAGTTTGCCTCGGCATCGGCCTCCGGCATTCCTGCATTAACTTTGGACTTGATGAGTTTGTCGCGCGCAGCAAGGAACACATCGGAGCTCCGCTTGAGAAACAGCATTCCGAAGATGAAGTCCTTGTAGGTGGCAGCGTCCATCCCCTCACGGCGTAGGATGTCAGCTGCGCCATAAAGGTGCCGTTCGAGCTTTGATAGAGAGAGCTTGGCCATTTCCGTTACCTGATTGAACGTTGATTCGAGTCAAGGCTGACCGTTCCGTGTCGAACATCGCCGCGCGCAATGCCGAAACCCTGAATTTTTGGCATGCTCATCCCTGTCATGCGACTCCTCTTCCATCTGCGGGCCGAAATCCGGACCAGGCCATCTAACATACAAGGTGCCCCGCAAATTACCTTTTTGGCCGCGTCCCGCTGATTCCTCAATGCTCGCTCGTACGGCGTAGGATGGGTCGGCATTTCAGGATCAGACGAGCCGACGATACCCCGACCATCCTAACAGCGGCCCGATCGGTACACCGCAAAGGCCATCAGTTTTCAGCGCACCCGGCCGGTAGCCTTGGCAAAGACGACGGGGACGCGAAAACCTGCCCCGCCATCTCAAGATCTTGAGAACAAGGGCTGAACCTGATCCAGCCTAATCCGCATCATCGGGTAGCGGCCAAGATCGTTCTTGCAATGCGTTAGAGGACCGCGCTCGCAAATGTCCTTCGAACGTTGGCGACGGCTGCTTCCGACCTGGATATAAAACCCGGGATGAGGGCTGCGCAAGTTAAGCTCGCCTTGAGTCGTGGTGGATCATGCATCCGATTCGATAATGGAGACCCACAAGCCGCTTCGCTCTACGGAAGGATCCCTGCCGCACCGGGCGTGTTCCATAGAAACACCAGGCGTTACCGACAACGATCTCAGTGTGAAATTGGGTTTTAGCACTGAGTCCCGTCGCTTTCGGCGCAGTCCAAGGTTACACAACAACTGCGATCTGATTGCCTTGGCCGAGATCTAGATGCATAGCTCGAAATTTATTGATCCCACCATCGCAGGTTGCCCACTACACACCCGAACTCGAGGCCAACATGAACGAACTCTCCGCGCTGCGCATCGAAGCAACGCACAAGACGATCGGCGATATCTTCTGCGAGGCCTACGCCTTTTCTATCCCACCCTACCAGCGCCCGTATGCTTGGGAACGTACACAAGTAGAAGAACTGCTGAATGATCTTATCGAGGCCATGCGCCCACAAAAGCAGGCTGATGGGTTCTACTTCCTCGGTAGCGTGGTGCTGGTGAAGAGCCACGGCTCGCCTGAGGCGAAGGTAGTAGATGGACAGCAACGCCTCACCACGCTTACGATTCTCTTCAGTGTGCTGCGAGACCTTACTGACGACATTCAGGCCCGCCTCAAGCGCGAGCGCTATGTCAAACAAGCTGCCGACGAGGACATGGGCTTGCGCGAGAAGCTGCGGCTGCAAATGCGCCGTCAGGACCAACCTTTCTTTGAAAGACATGTCCAAACGACGGGAGCAACTGCCGCACTTCCCGCCAGTGCCGGGCTGGATGGAAGCGAGGCGCGCATCATCGAAAACGCCGGTGTCATACGTGCGCGTCTTGAGCCGATGAGCGAGCAACAACGTAGCGATTTCATACGTTTCCTGCTGCTCAGTTGCTACCTCGTTGTCGTGGAAGTGCCCACGGATGCCGCCGCACGGCGCATCTTCACCGTGCTCAACGCGCGCGGCATGGACTTGTCAGCCACTGACATTCTGAAGGCCAACCTCCTTGAACGCGCAGGCCACGCCGAACGGACGCTGGGCGAACGCTGGGAGGAATGTGAGAGCGCCCTCAACCGGGACGGCTTCATTGAACTTTTCACGCACATCCGCATGATCTTTGAGCGCGACAAACCTCGTAATTCTCTTGAGAACGGTTTCGAGGAAAACGTGCCTCCGTTCAAGGGTGATCCCACCGCGTTCATGGATCAGGTACTAGAGCCTTATGCCGACGCTTTCGCACTCAGCCTTGACGATGGGCGGCTGCGCAAGCAATTCGGTCCCAAGACCGCCGCCCTAATCCAGTCTTTGCACCGTCTGGACAACAAGGATTGGCTGCCGCCCCTACTCTTCTGCCTGCGACGCGCGGCCGATGGGGCCGCTGTAGATGTTTCCTCGGTCGTGTTCAGCCTGGAGCGGCTGGCCTACTTCCTGTTCGTCACACGCGCGGACGTAAACACCCGTATCGCGCGGTATGCTGACGTGCTCGATACCCTAGACCCAGCCACGGCGTCGCGAGATAGATCAGCTGGGCTGGCCGTTACCGGAACCGAAGCCTTCTCCATGTTTTCGGCGATGAACGGGCCGGTCTACCTTGCCAGTCGTGTCGTCAAGCCTCTGCTGCTGCGGCTCGAACAGGCGTCTACCGATGGGTCAGCTACCTACGATTACCCCACGATAACGGTCGAGCATGTGTGCCCGCAAAACCCTGCGGATAAATCTGACTGGAAAACGAGTTTTCCCGACCCAGAGGTGCATGCCGACTTAGTTCACCGAATCGGAAATCTTGTCCTTCTCGCACACCGCAAGAACGCGGCTGCAAGCAACTACGATTTCAATCGCAAGAAAGAGACTTACTTTGCACACGGCGACTCCTCCGCCTTCACTTTGACCGCCGAGGTTCGCGGGAAGACGAGGTGGGATGAGCAACAAATCCGCGAACGTCAGATCCAGATGCTCGGTCGCCTAGCCAGCGCATGGCACCTTACTGATGTTTTCGCCAGGTGGCATGAGCAGCAAATCATGAAAGTGATGGCATGACCACCAAACTTCCCGTACTTCGCAATGGATCGATCGTGACGGCGTGCGACATAATCGAGTTAATAATACGGACCAACGCCGAACTCGAAAGCCTCATCCTCGAATACGGTTTTGCAGAGGCGGTTCAACCGAGCGGCTCAATTGCGAAGACTGTATTGAACCTCAAGAGATTCGCCGTCCAGAATCCTAATCATCTGGTCATGACAGATCGAGGAGAGCGGCCAATCGCAGCTGTTCTCATAGACAAGGCGATCCAAATCGCCCGCGGGGATCGCCGAGCGGAGTCCCTGTTGGACAAACTTGAAAGGCATCTCAATCTGGACGGATACGCTTTTGCCTATGAGGTCGTCGATGGCCTCCTAGAACCGAGCCACGAATTGGTAGGCTTCACGATCAGTATGCCCGAATTCGTCGCGCTGCCCGAAAGCTCCAGCGAGGTTGAGCGGCTGTTAGATGAGAACTCCTTTGAGGTCGCCAGGCGACATCTGAACAGCGCGAGGGAAAACATCACTCAGGGAGACTGGGAGGCG
Source organism: Mesorhizobium sp. C372A (assembly GCF_030323245.1). Classification (NCBI taxonomy): domain Bacteria; kingdom Pseudomonadati; phylum Pseudomonadota; class Alphaproteobacteria; order Hyphomicrobiales; family Phyllobacteriaceae; genus Mesorhizobium; species Mesorhizobium sp. C372A. Next base: position 4,922,888 of record NZ_CP100475.1, read on the forward strand.
TCGAACAGTCAGTGCCGGACGTTCCTCGAAGCGTTGACGGACGCAATCGCAGACAATCTCTTTGCCAATGAGTCAACGGGGCGGCGGAGTGGCCTTGAGAAGCGCCAGTTGCTCGCCGAGAAGGGTTTTCTCTCACGCGACAAACATGAGTTTGGTGACGGTAACGGACAAACGTTCCTTCCAGGCTTGGCCAAATTTCTCCATCCAGATGGCGCCCACCCAGGCATCTCGAACCAGCACGATGCGCTTTTTCGACTCCAAGTTGTCGTGGTCACCGCTCGGTGGCTTTTGAAGCGCCACGAGGTAGCTCTAAGCAACCGCACACTCCGAACGCTTCCAGAGAGCATGTCGTAACGGCCGACACATTACCGTCGGCGGCGCATTACTCAATGCTTTCAGCGAGCGGCAGCAGGGACGCCCCTCCGCAGCGTGGTATAGGCACAAAGCTGCCCCTCGCCCCGTGAACGCCCATCGCAGATCGGGATCAAAGTGGATCGAAACCAGCGTCTTAGTGTGAAATTAACCTTTCACACTGAAGGAATAGCGGGTCGAGAACGAAACGATGGATTAGGGCGTTCCAGTCCTCGCCCGCAGGGCTTCTGCTCTGGCTCGATTAAGAAGTTTTGCCCGAGATTCCGCCAGTTCGCGAAATTCGTCGTCGAGCTCAGCGACTTTGTCGGGATGATTCTTCATCATCTTCGCGCGATACGCAGCGTTGATCTCGGAGGTGGATGCGCGAGACGATACACCTAGTATCTCATGCCAGGCGCGGTCATCGACTGTGGATTTCCGTTCACGCTCGCTGCGTTCAGTCCTATCGCCAACATTTTCGTCGGCATGCTGGTATTCGAGAATTGGATCAACCGTAAACTCAGCGAAATCAGACCAGCATTGATGAACGTCACTTCGCGCGGCCAAGATGCTGGCTTTCCGGCTTCGCAGCATGAAAAAAAGAATTGCGGCACTCGAAGCTCCCGACAGCATGGCGCTGCCATAGATCGCGTCACTTATGTCGCGAGTGCGAAAAATTACGTGACCGGCAGTGAAAGACCCGAGGTCTTTCCATGGACCTGCAACGACAAAATAGAATCCGGCTAGCAGCACCGCGTAAACTAAGAGTGTTCGCAAAACTGCCGATCGCATTGCATTGACTTCGACCCATTTATGAAAGCTGATAAGCGGTGCGGCACGGAGTTCAGCGGCCGCCATTTCTAATTCGTCGATGCGTGGACCGAGCTGCTCTTTCTCAGCGTTCAACTGCTTGCCCAACCTGGTGCCCCGATGAAAGGTACCGTCGACGTTAACGGCAAGATCGGCGACATCGGCCTCATGTTTGATCTGGTGCCAACGGCCCAGATATGCGGCAAGTTCGCGTTCGATTGCGCCCAAACGTGCGAGCGTGGGCTCGTCTGGTTCGTTGACCATCCGCCGGCTACTTGCCTTGATTTGATAGATCGGGAGACCGACCAGCAACAACACCGGCATATATACGGCCGCAGTGAGCAAAATGGTGAGGACAACGATGCCCACCACAACGATCGCGAAGAAAACGAAGGTTATACCTCCGTCCTGATTTTTGCTCCGTCTCGCCATCACCGTTGCTCATTCAATGTTTTGAGAACAACAAAAACCCGAGCAGAAGCACAGCGCCACCGTAGAAGGATAGACTGTATAACACTTGTACCAAAGGTACATTGCGGCGCCGCGCGCTGCCGAACGGGCCCGATCCGCGTTCGGGCCACATGTACTGAACCCAAAGAATGAATTTTCCTGGGCCGAGTAAAATCCACCACCACAACGACCGCGCACTCAACTGTGTTTCGTCAGTTTTCGGAAGCGCAGCGATGCCCAACCTGTCAAGAAACTTGTTTCGTCTCATTGCGCACTCGTCCCCGTCTGAACAGGTTGGCTATAGCAGAGGGCTACAACGAGTTCCACATTCACAAGCGCTTGTTCGCTGCCGAAGATAGCGCAGCTGGCAGACAGGTAATCTGACGACGCTGACAATCTGGCACACCTAGCAAGGAGACCCTACACACACACCTGCCTTCGGGTATGCGCCGCCGGGGACGACCTTGTGTTCGACCGCGGTGTCTTAATCTGCCAAAATTACTTTATGTCATCGATTGTTGATAGATTACGCCGGGTTTGATTGATAGAATTCGATCCGATGAGGAAAATCCACGACCAAGTACTGTTAAGCGCTACCGATTTGATCGGCCACATAAACTGTGGACATCTAACCAATCTAGATATTCAGGTCATCAATGGCACGCTCGCTAAACCGTCTCGTTGGGATCCGCTTCTTGAAATCCTAAGAGAGCGGGGGTTCCGGCATGAGCAGGCCTTCATCGATTACCTACGGTCCAGTGGACTAGACGTAATCGCAATTGAAGGCGTCGATAATGCGGGAGCAAGTGTCAAAGAGACCCTTGATGCCATGAAAGCTGGCCGGGAGATCATCGTCCAGGGATCGCTGCGCAGCGGCCGCTGGGCCGGCCGCGCAGATATTCTACGCCGGGTCAGTACCCCAAGCGTCTTCGGCGGCTGGTCGTATGAGGTTACCGACACGAAGCTCGCGCGTGAGACAAAGGGCGGCACGGTCCTTCAGCTTTGCCTCTATTCCGAGATGCTGGCTGCGATGCAGCAGCACCAACCTGACTTTGCCCATGTCGTCGCGCCTTGGACCAAATTCGTCCCGCATTCCTATCGAATGGCGGACTTTGCCGCCTATTTCCGTAAGGCGAAAGCTGCAGTGGAGCGCGTCACGGAAGGCCAGCCTGGACGGGACACTTATCCGGAACCCAACGATCATTGCGATGTCTGCCGCTGGAGTGACAGCTGCGACAAACAACGCCGAGCAGACGATCATCTCTCCTACGTAGCTGGAATATCGCGCAATCAGATCACAGAGCTGCGCGAAAACGGCATCGACACCCTGGCGGGGCTTGCTGGCCTACCAAACCCGATGACCTGGAAGCCGAAACGTGGCGCGTTACAATCCTATGAGAAGGTGAAGAGCCAGGCGCTTCTCCAATTCGAAGCTAGGAAATTAGGTGAGCGTCGTTATGAGCTCTTGGGCGTGCATCCAGGTTTTGGCCTTTGCGCGCTTCCTGAGCCTTCTCCCGGTGATATCTTCTTCGATCTAGAAGGAGATCCCTTTGTTGGCGAGCACGGCCTCGAATATCTGTTTGGATATCACTTCCACGATGAGAACGGCAATCCGCTCTACCAGGCCGACTGGGCGTTCAATCGGACGGAGGAGAAAAATGCCTTCGAGCATTTCGTGGATTTCGCTACGGATCGCAGGAGCACTTATCCTGACTTGCACATTTACCACTTTGCGCCGTACGAACCCGCGGCATTGAAACGCCTGATGGGCCGCTACGCGTCGCGTGAAAATGAGATCGACGATCTCCTGCGGGGCCTCGTGTTCGTCGACCTTTACAGCGTCGTGCGCAACGCGCTTCGGGCCAGTGTGGAGAGCTATTCGATAAAGCGGCTCGAAGCCTTTTACAGCTATGAACGGGTTGTTCCACTCAGTGATGCAAACATCGCACTCGCCAGTCTCCAAGCGGGGCTCGAGCTCGCTGACAAGGACTCGATCTCGCCCAAGGACAGGGACATCGTCCAAGGCTACAATCAGGATGACTGCGTTTCAACCGAAGCGCTGCGAAACTGGCTGGAAACACTGCGGTCGGAGCTTGAATCCAAAGGGACAGTCGTCCCGCGCCCGACACCTGGTCAAGACGGGCCGAGCGAAGAGATTTCGGAAAGACAGGAGCGGGTCAACCGACTAGTGGAGCGTCTCACCAGCGGTATCCCGGTCGATCCTGCCGAACGCAACGAAGATCAACATGCCCAGTGGATCCTCGCCAATGTTCTGGACTGGCATCGACGTGAGGACAAGGCGACATGGTGGGAGCATTTCAGGCTCAAAGCACTAAGCGCTGATGAATTGCTGGACGAGCGGGCTGCGCTGTCTGGTTTGGAGTACATCACCGAGCTGCCAAAGACTGGAAAGGTAAGTGTACCGACGCATCGATACACCTTTCCACAGCAGGATACGGATATCCGGGCGGGTAAAAAGCTGCGTTCGATCGGCGGCGATCCATTCGGTGAGGTCGTCTCTATCTCAACAGAGATGCGAACGCTCGACATTAAGAAGACAGGTGCGGCTGCAAACATTCATCCAGCGGCCATTTATGTTCACGAGATCGTTCCATCAAAGGAACAGGCCGCGTGTCTGCTCCGCATCGCCGACCATGTCGCCTATAACGGCCTCAACGGAGCCGGCCCGTATCTCGCGGCAAGGGATCTTCTTCTGCGCATCCCACCCCGGGTCAATGGTCAACCTATCCAGAATGAAGGTGAGTTTACGCTCGACGCCGCATTGCGTCTAGCGACCCATTTCGAAGGCGGCGTCCTGCCAATCCAGGGCCCGCCCGGCACCGGAAAATCCTATACCGGCGCGCGTATGATCTGTGCTTTCGTGCAGAGAGGAATGAAAGTCGGAATTACCGCCAATAGCCACAAGGTGGTCCGCAATCTGCTGGAGAAAGTTCTCGAAGCGGCGGATGAAATGAAGGTGGACCTTTGCTGCGTCCAGAAGGCCAAGGAAAAAGAGGACGATCAGCCGCATCTGAAGTTTGCAAAAGACAACAGCGATTTGTTCGCGAAGTTGGCGTCGGGGCAATGCCACGTCGCGGGCGCAACAGGATTTCTATGGTCCGCGGCCGACGCACATGATGTTCTCGACGTGCTTGTGGTTGATGAAGCGGCCCAGATGTCCCTGGCGAACGTGCTGGCAGTATCGCACGCAGCCACAAGGCTGATCCTGCTCGGCGATCCGCAGCAGCTCGATCAGCCGACGCAGGGAACGCATCCCGACGGCACCGGCGTGTCCTCGCTGGAGCATGTGCTGGGTGGTAAACAGACGATCGACCCGAACCGCGGCCTATTCCTCGCTGAAACCTGGCGCATGAATCCGCCCATTTGCGATTTCGATTCTGAGCTCTTCTACGAAAGCAAGCTCCACCCAGTGGCAGGCTGCGAGAAGCAGGTCATCTTGTCAAAGGGGCCAATTATAGGATCCGGCCTTCGCTATATCCCTGTCGAGCACGCGGGCAACAAGAGCTATTCGATTGAAGAGGCTGGCGTGGTAACGCAGATCGTTATGACGATCCTGAGCAGCAACACACGGTGGATCGACCGTGATGGGACAGAGAAGCCTGTCAGGCTCGAAGATATCGTGATCATCACGCCTTACAATGCACAGGTCTTTGAGATCCAGCAGCGCCATCCCGGCGTGCGTGTGGGAACTGTGGACAAATTTCAGGGTCAGGAAGCGCCGATCGCGATCTATTCGATGGCGACGTCGACCCATGCCGATGCCCCGCGCGGCATGGAATTCCTATACAGCGCGAACCGTTTCAATGTCGCGATCTCACGCGCAAAATGCCTCGCGATCCTTGTCGCATCACCCGAGATATTCGAAGCGGAATGCAAGACGCCCCGGCAGATGCAGTTGGCGAACGCATTTTGCCGATACATAGAAATGACGTTGTAGCGCAGCGCCTCTTTGGACAGGCATCGGAACTACGCCATCTCATGGATCCACCCAGTGGCAGATGGCTTCCCGCTCGCTATTCGCCCGACGATCGTGCCCTGGCGAAGATCATAGAGGACTCCGACGTGCTTGGTTTTTAGGCCAAGATAGGTTTTCTGCTCAGCACGCGCGGCCAGAATTTCCTTTGTCCCAGACAACGTCGCAGCGATGATTTTGCAGCGACCACCACCCATAGAAGTAGCGAGTTGTTTCGTAACCGCATCCCATGCCTGCATCCCATCGCTATTATGGCGGGCACCTTCAAGCATTTCTTTCAAAGGCACTAACGCACGGGGAGGTGTCTCTGTCAGGTGACGTACATGGACTGGTTGGCCCGTTAAGCTGCAAGGCAAGATGTCGTCAGGATGTGCCTTTGCCCCACTCCAGGTACAAATTTTTGTTTCTTTTGGTGCGCAATAGGTACCGCCGACAGACTCCACGGCTATGCTTTTGAGCAGCTTGGTAGCCGAGACCGAGCTCGAAACTAAGAGCGCGCTTAGGACGATCTGTCCGGTTTGACTGCAACGGCCCAATAGACTCGGAAGAACGCGTCTACCCGAAACGGCGCACGTCGCGAGAACGCCCCGGCGAACGTACTGAAGCGTGAGATCGCATTGTTCCGCCTCGTCCTTTGAAATCACCTGCCGTGTCTCATGGCAGGTGAGGAACTCCCGACGGTGGCCAGTACGACCAGACAGCGCCGATATTGCGGTCTCGTCGAGGCGATAGCGCTTGCCAGATATGTCACTGACAATCAGCTCAGTGCCAAGAACATCCGCGCCGGTAATATCACATTTTGCGAAGTGAACAGCCTCAGCCCGTTTCCCGCTCACCTCCGAACTCTTGAGAAGGTCGCGAGCCACAAACGAGCCACTGATGGCCGATTGTTCTACTTCATCGGAAAGTACGAGTTTGCCGCTGACGCCACAGTGGATAGTGTGGGCTGGTAGGGCATGCCTTCCCGACATCTCCGACGTGGCAAGCAGATGCTTCATGGTTTCGGCGCCGCTGATGGCGCATCGCCCGAGACAGTCCGCGGGAACCCTACGCCTTGATGTAGCGCACATTCGCATCTCAGGCGCCTCGACGACGTCGCGCGTAGTGGGTTCGATCGATAGAATGCTTGAATATTCGTTTTCGCCATCGAGACGAAAGGTAACGCGGATCGTCGCAGTTTTTGATAGATCCCCTTCGAGACCAGCAAAGCTCATTTCAAGTCGCGGCGTGAATTCCTCATATAGCTTGTGACTCTTTCGTTCATCGCCACCAGCTGCATGTACCTCCGCATCGCGTCGCTCAAGGTAAAATCGGCAGAACTCTGCAATCCCGGCGTCATCTTTAGCCAATGCCATCACTATGTCGCTGTCTACACCAAGGTCACTTGCGTGCTCGAGTATCGGAGCGACCGGTGCTAGCGCAGATCTGCCACCGATAGTGATATGCTGATCGCGGGTACATTCCACATCCACCAGTCGCTCATAGCTGTCGTGCTGAACCGTCGCACGAACCCTGACAAGCGCATTGCCGATAAAAGAGCGACGCCCTTCAGTCACCGCCAGAAATTTAGGGACCCCCCCAAACTCCTGAATCCAATTTCGTCCGACTTCCATCGTCGCGCGTTCAGCGTCAGGCAACTGGTCATTGACTTTGTGCACGCCAGTGGAGGCCAATCGGGTCACCAATCGGGCAAACGCTGCGCTGCCGGGAACATATTTGGTACCCTTCGAGTCCTCTTCAGCCTGACCATCAAACAGGACGCGTTCGCGGTGTCCGTCATGGTCCACCAGCACGATATCCGGCCCCACTTCGGTAATCTTGCCGCCCAACGCTATGAAGGCGGCGCGCACAAACTCCTTGGCCCCCATCGAGCGTTTGACGTCAGGCAACGAAGGAGTACGCGGCCCGATATGTTCCGCACCATCGAGGCTGCCAAGCATGGAATCGATATTAGAACGTTCTCGTTCCAGTTCTGACTTTGCGTTCTCAATGCTTTGGTCGGCAAGTCGAACCGCGGCTTCCGTGTCCTTCCCGGCCAACGCGGCGACAACAAGGGCACGGATTTTTTCGTCCATGCCATTTTCATCATCGTCGCCTCCAACGCCAGAGGCTTCGAGAAGCGATTCAATGTCTCCTATGGCATGTGATGCGAGCTGCAATTTCTCCATCAGCCGCCCGACAATGTACTCCTCGAAAGTGCTTGTCAGAACCATGTTGAAGATCCCGACGCTTGCATGCTCAGAAGCCAAACGTTGGATGCGGCCAATGCGCTGTTCGACGATCATGGGATTCCATGGGAGGTCGAAATTGACCAACACATTCGCAACCTGAAGGTTTACACCTTCAGAGCCGGCCTCCGTAGAGACGATAACGTTGAGCCCGGGCGGATTGGCGCGAAAGGCCTTAAGCGTTTCCTGATTTCTTCCGCCCGTGCTCCCATTGATGAGCCCTACTTTTAAGCCAAGTCCTGACAAGAAGGCCTCGATCGTCGTTTGGGTTTCCCGCCGCGTTGTAAAAACGACAAGTCTCCATTTCTCAGGGTTCTGTTCCTTCAGCCGCTCAATTAAATTCCCCAAGCCATCGAGTTTCGCAGCACGCGTCATGCGCCCGACGATGCCTTTCACCGTCGTTACGAGATCGGCCGGGACTGTGCCATTCCTTCCCATGTTTACGAGCTGGACCAACAAAGCGTCGGGGCTGCTCGTGAGCGCTTGCAGGATCGAAATTTGGGCAAGGCGATTGAGGGATTGAATGGGTTTCGAAATGGCTTCGATGAGATCCAATTCCCCTTGTGTGGGCGTAACTTTATGCATTTGCACGACGCGATCAGGAAAATACAGTTTTGCGTCGCCGCGGCGGACCCGGGACATGTAGCCATAGATGATCGAACGGAATTCCTCTTTTGATTCAGGCTTTAGCCTGCGTGCCTTGTCGCGATCATCTGCAATGAATTTTCGGGCGAAAATACCTTCGCTGCCAAACGGATTTTGATGGCCCCGAGCGACACTGAGTAGGTCAACCAAGGAATACAGGTCCCACAGGCGATTTTGAATTGGCGTGGCAGTGAGCATGAGGACATATCGAAAACGCCGCTCCAGAAGCGCCTTCTGAAATGTGAGGGCAACTTTTGGAGGACTGCCAACGCCATAAAGGTTGCGAAGCTTGTGCGCCTCGTCGAGGATCAGCATTTGAAAGCGGTCGGCCGGTATGTCCTTCAGATAAAGACGCGCAGAATTATAGGTTGTTATGACGGCGCCAAACTCCTTGGGATTCGCTCTGGTCAGATCACGGCCCGTCACCACCTGGGCCGGAATGTCGAATTTGGTTTCGAGTTCTTCCTTCCATTGAGGCCCTAGAAGCTTCGGGCAAACCACCAGCACCTTTGAAAGGCGACCACGCGCAGCGAGCTCGGACATTACAAGCCCGGCGCTGATGGTCTTCCCTAGCCCAACGTCATCAGCAAGCAGCGTGACCGGCAGGCGACGGCAAAATGTCATCAGGTTTGTTACCTGATGATGGAACGGCTCTATGCGGTCGCGCCAACGGTATGCAGATTTTAGATCGTCGCGATTTTCGATCACAATGGGATCGGTTAGATCCCACTCCAGGGCCGCTTTATAGAGTTCGTAGTCGCCCGGAGCTATCTCACGGCGGAGTATTTTTGACTTTATCTGTGACACAGTTGCCATGCTTCTATTAGGCGATGCCTAACCTAGGGAAATCATGCCCTGTCAGAGGGTGCCCGTGCAAGCGCCAAGATTTGCGTATCCACCCCGGCATATATTGATGTCACTTCCAGACCGCCGTCAGTCGGGGTGGAGTGGGGTGCCTTTACTGAAAGACGAGGGCAGCGTCAAAGCCGAATGGAGGGTTCTCCAGACCACATAGTCCCGTGGTCGACACATTGTCCCCCGACCCTTTCGACAACTGAGCACATTTTTTGACTGGTCTCGCCGGAGTTTTCCGCGACGATTTCCAACCAGATATCGGGTTTCGCCACGTGGACTACGAGGTTCTTTGCCAAATGAGGCTGGCCGCCGATGTTGGGAAGTGTCTCACAAAACCCAACAACCTCGTCCACTCCGTATTCCCACGCCAATCGAATTTCATCGAAATGTCCCGATCGGCTCGCCATCACCTGGTCGATCGATTTTTTCAGAGATGATCAAACGTGTCTCCCACCTCCCCTCGCTCGATCTCGTTTGAGGCGACTTCGCCGCGACCTTTTACGTCGCGTCCGGATCGAGTTCCGTGATCAGCATCCGGTCGTGGAAACAGTACTCCAGGGTGACCTGCCAGACTCCGATCCACGCGTCGATGGTCTCAGTGTGAAAGTCCCATTTCACACTATCGTATTTTCCAATGTCTCTGACGTCAGCTTTGGGGCCGACTACGGACTGTCCGGTATCGGCTTGGTTTCGCGACAAGCTGCCGTTCAGCAACCGACCCCAATTTGGTCTTTGCAAGGCAAATTTGGAATGCCGAATAGCGGCCAATGCCCCACACGAACGCTTACACGCGATGTTGTGCTACATTAATCTTCCTCGGCCGCCTGTAAGCCGAGTCTGGGCCAAACCTTCGGCAGCACATCAGAAATAGGAAAATCGGCACGGTCATCTGAGGCGATCGTGTAGGGTTCGTCTCGCGGAGCAGCATGGAAGAGTTCTGATCAGCCGATGAAAAACACCATTGCTTATGGCGGTTCGGACGACGAGAAGTGGGAGCTGGCGTGTCAGTGCGCCGATTTCGACATTCGCACAGCCATAGCTCGTAGCTATGGTTTGAGAATGCTGATGGAATCCTTCTTCGATCAAATGAGGCGGGAGGTATCCGATCAACTCTACGCCCAGGCACTGGATTTTAGACAAAAGACTTTCGAGGCTGAGGATTTCAATAATTACTGCCTACAAATCCTATTGGAACGCGAGCAGCAAGCCGCGCACCTCGCTGCTCGGACGGCTCGCTTGCCGTCTAGTCACTCTCGTGCCTGGAAGCGTGACTTAGCGAAGCATGTCCTAGGACATCACCGATATCAGCTTCCGGTGGGTCAGGGCGGCTTCAACGTCGGCACGCTTCAGGATCTTGGACCGAACGTGGCGACATGGCAGCCGTCCCTGGTTGCCGACGCGATACCCTTCGCCGACTTCATGTATGTTTACGACTGCGGCTCGGATCCGATAGCAGGCGTGGTACAGTCCGTGCGGTCTATAGTGGCTCGGCGCCCATCTCGCCGACTCGATATGCTTTTCGTATCGCATTTCGACCGAGATCACATCTGCGGCATTCCTCATCTATTGCACCAACAAAGGGGGCTCCGGGTCGACACGATCGTGATGCCATATCTAGACGACATCGATCGGATGATCGCATTTGGAAGAAGTGTGGCGACAGGCGGCGAACGCAGTGCAGAACGCTTCCACGAAGATATTGTAGTCGATCCCGTCGGTACCATGGCTCGGTTCGGGCCGCGGCAGATCGTCATGGTAATGCCGGGTGACGAGGACGACGGTGGTTCGGGCTTTTTCGAACTGCCGCCCGCCGAGCCTCCTCTTTCCGACCCGGATGGTATGCCCTGGAAGGGAAGAGATACGACGGACTGGGGCAGCGCCTCACCTGCCGCACGTCGGACGCCCGACGGAGCGACCGTAGTGCGGCGTATCGAGTTCGACGTTGCCGCGGGCTCCGAAGGCGGATGGCTCTTAAAGCCACACGTAAAACAGGCATCTCGGCGAGACCGGGAGGCGTTCTGCGCCGCGGTGGAGGTGATCCTGCGATGGCCAAGAGGTAGCTTCCGCGACAAGCTGAAAATCGAGAAGGAACGTCGAGGATTGGTGACGAAAAACCGTACCGCCGTTTCCCGAGCTTATGCGTGGGCGTTTGGCGACAAGAACGAAACCTCCTTGTCGTTGTACTCCGGGCCGGCCGAGCCACGGAAGGCCGGCGCCGTGCTGCGCAATTCGCGGATGTTCACGAGTGCGCGCGTAGGCTGGATGGGAACCGGCGATGCGGGGTTTAAGGATCCGGCAACAGTGCAGAGGTTCCAGGATCATTACCGCGACGAGATAGATTGGGTTACCACCTTCATGCTGCCCCATCACGGATCAGCGAATAACTTTGATCCCTCACTTTTCGTGGTCGGTGCGGAGCTCTTTGTGGCAGCTGCCCAACCGATCCACTCGCATTGGAAGCATCCGGCGCCGGAGATCGTCAAAGCGATCAAGGCAAGCGGTGCCAGATTCCGCAGGGTAGGCTCGTCGCCAAAATCTCTTCTGGAGGAAAGAATGGTCGTATTCTGGCCCGGCTGAAACTACGCAAGCACTTCGGCTACAGATGGCAGGCATGTGATCTCGGCTATGGAGACAACCGTGGTCCGATCGACACCAATCTCAATCTGTCACCGGTTCGAATGCTTTGATGCCGCCGGCTGCGCCTCAGAAACTCGTCGTGTTCGTCATATCGCCGGGCACCGCCATATATTTCTTGCGAAAGCAGGCCGAAGATGAAGAGCAAGGTCGACAGTTCCACAAATGAAATGCCATGAAGCATGGCGCCATCTTAGACTTAATGCAGCGCCGCATAAAGGAATATATTCTTACATTGTCTATATGATCCCACGTACGTGGTCTTTCCAGAGCTGACAATTGGCGCAGGAGACATGACGAGGCTCCGAAGCCATGTCCGCTTTCAGGGGATGGCAATGACGACATCCACGACCGATATTGGGCGCAGAGCGGCCGTCTAAGTCGAGAGACGGCAGTGCTGAATCACTCGCTCAGCAGACTAAGATAGTCACCCTCGGCCTCCCCGTAGTGGAGCGGTACCTTGGCGGAGATTGGAGTAAATTCAAGAAAGAGAGGCAACGAACCTCTAGACGACGCCACCACCACTACCAGACAAGAGCCGAAAGCATGTCGAACTAATTGGCAACCCAAAGACTTTTGAGCTCGTGTCCGACAGCCCAATGGGCGGACGCGTCGGTGTCAGTGCACTTGGACTCGTAAGGGTCGCGAACCATCTGGAATTCGCCGTCGATTACCGCCCCAAATAGGAAACATTCGTCCTTGTACTGTCCGCGTTCTGCGCTCGCCATCTTGACAGTTGCCTTCACGACGATGCCGTCAAGGTTCCGGCCCTTCCAGTTGACGGTGCCATAGTCTTGGATCTGAGAGGCCACGTCCGTGGGCTTCCAGTTGTCTTGTGAGAGGCCGGCAGTCCACTTTGCAAAATCAGGAAACAGCGTCTCGATATCGATTCCAGAAGACGGGCTGGCCTTATCCGCCGGGCCCAGCACTGTTCGCTTTAGTCCATCCGAGAAGAGGTTCAGTAGCGCGGTCGCCGCCGGCCCGTTCTTCTGGCGCAGATCGGCCTGGCGGGCTCCCCTTGAGTTCCTTTCGTCCGCTTCGCGCTGAGCCGCGATTTTCTTTTCCTCGTCGGCTGCCACGCGCTTCGCCTCAGCAGCTTTGGTAGCTTCCTGCTTTGCTGCATCCAGCTTGGCCGCGGCAGCGTCAGCGTCATTCTTACCGAGCCACACCGGAGCGAAGGCGAACTGTACGCCGTCGCGCGCGAGCGCTTCCGAAGTAGCCTTCAGGTCGGCGGCCGACGCATAAAGTACGCGGCATTGTTCGTGCCGCACATCCTCGTAAGCTTTGTCGATCGATGCGTACGAGACTGTGCTTCCCGACATGCCTGCGAAATCAGCTATCTTGCCGATGGTCGCCTCGTGCGCGGCTGCGTTGCCGTCAACGACGGTGCAGATCCGGTCGGACGAACTCGCCAATAGGATGCCTCCATACCCCTCACGCGTTCCGGACGACACCTCTTCTGCGACCTTCAAGGCCAGCGCCTGGTCCGAATCCATACGGGCCTTGATGTCTTCGAACCGGATAGGATCGAACACGCGGAGCGTCTTGGCCTCCATCGCCTCGAGATAGGCCGCCTGGAGTGTTGGGGGGGCCTCCAGGAAGGTCTTTCGCTGGACAAGGAAGAGATCGGCGCTTTCGAGGTCGTTTGCCCCGCAGTCTGAACTGACATTTATCGCCTTGCCGCCCATCGGATCGATGGCTTCGAGGAGTCTCCTATCCAGGGCAGCAGTCCTCTTTAGGCCCAGCAGGCAGATCCACGCCTGGTTCTTTGTCAGCGAGAACTGGCCGGATATCGTACGCAACATTGAAGGCGCCTTGGGGCCTGCGTTGTAGAGCACTACGACGTCCTCCAAGGGGCCGCTCAGAAGTGCCTTGTTCAGAATGGTGACCGCATATGCCGCGTTGTTGCCGACTTGGCTGGTATCATTTCCGGACTGGCCGCCGGCGGTCTTGCTCGTATCCAGTTCTTCCGCCAGAGCCTGCCGAGCGATCATTGTCCGCACGCCCTCTCGTGCATCGGCCAGCGTGTCCAGGTCGTTGGTGTCGGAAACTTCGTCGAGCGCCTTAACCTCCTCGACGACCTCGGGCAGTTTGGGCGATGTCAGATGACTGCTCATCCAGTGCTTGAGTGCCTGCCGGTCGGCCTGCAGCTCAGCGAAGATTTCAGCCTTCTGCTTTTCGATCGCCTCGGCGCGTTCCTTGTCCCGGGATGCCGAAAAATCGGCGTACCCAGGCACCGCCATGAGTAGATTGGTCAGCCGGAGCGTCGAACTGCTCAAGGCATCGGTGGAACCTGTCTGGACTTGTGCATTCAACGCGGCGGCTTGCCCAGCGATCTCGACAAGGTTCGAAGTCTGAGGGTTCAACTTCAGGAATGTCTCTGCATCCGAGAGTAGCGCAGTCGCGGCGCCTCTCGCCGCCTTCAGCTTGCGGGCCTGTGCCTTGTCGTAGGAGGCCTTGTCGGCGAATCCCTTCTGCTTGGCGTCTCGGTATGCGGCAGGGTCGGAAAACCCTGACGCGTGATATGCGACTAGCTCCGCTCTTGTCTGGATGCCAAGCTGGACAGCCTCTCGATACTCGTTGGCTGCCGCGAACCCGGCTGTCTGTGCCCGCTGATACTCGTCGCTGCTGCGGAAGCCGCCTGAGACAGCGACATCGTAGTCGCGCTGCGTGAGAAAACCCATGCTTTTTGCCTGGGTGAATGCGCTCGCTGAGGAAAAGCCGCCGGACCTTGCATCTCTGAAACTCTGCGCGTCGGAATAGCCAAGCGCCAAGGCATCGTTTCGTTCTTGGTCGCTGTGGAAGCCGTCGCCGGCGTTGCGTTCCATCTCGGTCAAGCTGTAGTCTGTCAGCAACTCACCTGGCTGCACGTCGAAACGCGACAGGTAGGCCCTGAACGCCTTGACAGTCGTTGGCCCAATCAGGCCGTCAACAGGGCCAGAATAAAGGCCAAGCTTGGACATCGCTGCCTGGAGCCTCTGGACTACCCTCAAATAGTTGGGTTGCGTCGCGAAATCGAACGAGGCTCCCCTCTCGTAGGACATCCAGACTAACCCGTCCAACCCGTCCCCGCGCGAGAGAAACGAATCGTGAGGGATGATGCGCAGTTCCTTGAGCGCAGCCAGATTCGCCTTCGCCTTGTCCTGGTAAAGCGTCCCGGCGACAACAGCAAAAACCCCATTTCTGCTATGTAAGACCAGCGTTGGTCCCAATGTCGGCGCATATGACTGTGCAAGGGCTATGGCTTCTCCTTCGCTAGGCCGGCTCGATACGACGAGCCAAAATGCATTCGACTGCGGAGGCTTGAAACCCATCGGCCGCGTCATTTGCTGGCCGTTCTGGATGATCTGGAAAAAATCTGAGAGCGATGAGGCCGAGCTTATAGCCGGCAAAGAAGCAGCCGCCAACCAAGCAGCAACGCCCACACTCCACACGCGACGCATTGTAATCCCCTACACAACCCCAGAAGCCATATTCACGAATCTTAAGGAGTGCGCAAGGAGTACCGACCGCGTTGACTTTTTATGCTTACCAGGCGGCCACGACGATAGGTTTCCGCCCTCGTTTGCTTGTCCAGGGCGAAATGCCTTCCAATTCTTGAGATGTGGCAGGCTTCCAGTTCGTTTATCCGGTCGGGGCGCATTTTGAAATCGGCAGTATCGCGAACGCCGGAATCGAGAAGCCTCGGGCTCATTCTTAAATCGTACGCAATGAGCGCAAAACAGTCATATTGCCTGGACTTCGAGGATCACTCGTGGCCTTCTCAGGACAGATTCTAAGCGCTCCTCTCTTCACACACTGCACTTGAATCAGTTGTTGAGGACCGCCTGATTCACATTCTCAGCAGCCAGGTCCAACTGGCTGATTGGATTGGCCAATTCAGGGACCGGAAAATACCCAGGCTTCAGCCGAGTGTCGCGGGCGTGCGGCCAATCAGGGCTTGGTCAGAACCAAGGGGGCCCAGTCTAGGTCGCGGGACCATCTCAAAACTCAAAAAAATCAGGCACTTAAGCAGTCGTTTTGTTAGGGCTGGAATGTGTATCGTTGATTTTGTTGACTTTTTCACGGGCAAAATCAAAAATTTTCTCGTATCGTTCAGTATGGTTCCGCGACCAACATTTATGATCGTTTCTTTCTTTATTCTCCCGACCAAAAGCGGTGTTCGGCGAAGCGGGTCTCGCTGCCGTAGCAGGCAATGGTCGCATCGGTGTGGATCTTCAAATCCGCCTTCGATCTCTGTCGCATCAGCTCGGCCAGCCGATCGCGCCCACTGGCCATGACTTCTTCGGCAGCGGTGACCGCATCGTCCAGGGCATGGAAAACGCCATCCCCTGACAACGGGTCGAGGGAGAAGCGTGCGTCGCCGAGGAGGCACCAGTCGGGACCGCCGATGCGCTTTGCCGCGCTCGCGGGTGAGTTGTAAACTCGAAGTTTTGGCGGCTGCGAATGGTCAAGGCGGTGGCGGAGGAGCCGGGATGAGTGGACGGCGGACTGCCACAGCTGAAGACGATGCCCTGCTCCAATCGCCATCTGTCGTCGGGTGGTCAGGATGATAACCCCGTTGCCGTCGGGCTGGCTTAACGCGTACACCCAACCTTGCGGCACTGTCTCCACCAGCATGGAGCGTGTTCTTAGCGAATAAGGAACTGTCGCCACGATGGCGACGTGATCGTTCAAGAAGAGGCGCTGGACGCCCTTGCCGGCGCCGGTGGAGTAACGGCCGTCGCAGATCGCCACATAATCGGCCCGTTCGACACGGCCCTCCCCCAGTACCACGCGGTGCCCACCATCGTCAGCGCGGACCAGCTTCGCGGCGGTGCCGCGCAATACGGTGGCACCCGCCGCCGCGGCGGTGGCCGCGATTGCCGAATCGAATGCCTCGCGGTCGAGTTGCAAACCAGGTCCGTCTGGCGAGACGATGAAGTTGTGTTCGCGGATTTCCTCGTCCCCCCAAACTGATTGAATGGAAGGCACGACAGTTGCAAAGGGTGGACCAGACAGGCGTTCCAGGCCGAGCTTCGCTAGAAGTGGCCGGCATCGAGGCCCAGCCATCTCACCAGCGTGAGGCCGCCTGAACGGACCTTTATCGACCAGGAGAACGCTTAAGCCGGAACGCGCGAGCAACAACGCCAGCGCAGAACCACAAGGCCCCGCGCCGACAATCGCGACATCCCAGACTCGGTCGCTCATGCGGATGGAACGTCGGGCCCTTCGACTTCGAAAAGGTCATCGTCAATGTCGATGACGAAGCCACGAGTGAACCACTGCTCGACCAACTCCTCAGGTTCAAGCATGTCTGTCGCAGTGTTCTTGCGTATCCAGTTCACGTATTGGTCGGTGCCTCTGGCAAATACATGGTCGGGCCGCTGAACAGGCCACCACGCAAGAAAACCAGGACGGTTCTGGTCCGGCTCTCTTTTACATTCGCGAAAGTCGGCATGCCATGGTTGCGCCATCTGCTGGCTGAACGCGCCGGCTTCGACAAACACATCTCGCGACGAGTCTTTAGAGCCTGGGACCGCGAAGCGCCCCACCTGCTTGCCCAATTCGAAACGCAGTGGCGCTTTGTAGACCCCTGGCTTGGTCGACAGCCACCCCATTTCGATGCCAGGGTAGAATGCACCGCCGACGGCGTTAGACAAGGAGGCCTCGTCCAGACCGTATGGCGTTATGTCTTGCGGGTTGACCCCCGGCGGGGACCCAGTCCAGTCCAAATCGGCGTTTCCCCCTGACCACGTTTTGAGCATCTGGTATTGGACTTCGCTGACGAAATGGTAGGGGAGACCAGCTTGTCCCATGTATGGCTCGTCGCCCAATGTATGCGGCATCAAGGCCTTGTTCGAGATTGCTGTCGACCCGGGTACTCTAATTCGGTCGAAGACGTCCTGTGCCGCCGCCAGATCAAAGTCGGCTTCCGATCCCAAGATCGCCATGTCGTCGAAACTGCGGTGGTAGTTCTTCGGTGGATTGATATCTTTCTCATCGGAGTAGACTCTCCACACGCGCGTCATGCTATGCAGGATCGGGAATATGTCACGGTTGAATGACGGCTTCTCAGGCGCGCCGGCACCTTTCCAGATTCGGCGAAGTCGTTCCATGTCGGGCGCCAAGCGCTCGAAGGGCGTGCCCGCTTCATCGTTGCGCGCCACTACGTCGGCCAACGTGTCGTACATGCTCCGATAGCTGCGCAGCGCGGGCGCGAAGTCCGGCGGGGCAGTCATCACCCAGGCGGCCTCAGCACCAACGGCCGCTCCGTCGACGGTGAGACGGGCCGATACCGGGCCATCGGACACGTCGTCGTACCAATGAGGATTGTTCGCGTAGTGGACGATCGGCGTCCCTGCCTTGTCTGGTTCGGCAAAGCCCATACCACCGATAAAGATCAGCCGGCCCTGTGCGTCCGACCGCAACTGGCCGAGGGTCTTGATGCTTTTCAGGCGCGCGAAAGGACCGTCGGAGCCGTCTAGCTCCACTGCAACGTTGCTACCGCCCGCAATGGACTTCGGGCCCGGGTCGAGGTCGAGCTGGGCGCGCCGTTTTTTGGCGCCCCCGACTGTTCCGTTGCGGACCTCGCCCTGGGCATAATCGGAAAACAAGGGATCGACGTTTGCGCCTTTCTGACCGTCAAAGTTGACGAAGCTCGCCTTGCGGTTTGCGACGTGAACGGTCCATTCGATTGCCGAGACGCCGCCTTCGCCGAGATTGACCTCTCCTACCACGCTCTCCTGCCCGTCGTCGGCAAGCTCGAACTTGAAAATGCGGAAGCGCACGGCCTGGGGACGAACCAGCCCATCGACTTTGAACGGACCGAACGCGTTCGAAGCCGGGTCGTAGTTCGCTGGGATGCCCGGAACTTCAGGCCCTATGAAAAAGAAGCCCTCCTTGCTGCGATCAGCGTTTCCCACCCGCGCGATGCCGATTGCTGGGTGAATTCTGTAAAACGTGATAGCCATGCCCCAACCCCTCGTCGCTTGTTTGATCCA
The DNA here is from genome assembly GCF_030323245.1 of Mesorhizobium sp. C372A. Taxonomy (NCBI): domain Bacteria; kingdom Pseudomonadati; phylum Pseudomonadota; class Alphaproteobacteria; order Hyphomicrobiales; family Phyllobacteriaceae; genus Mesorhizobium; species Mesorhizobium sp. C372A. The sequence continues at coordinate 4,941,838 of NZ_CP100475.1, forward strand.
TCAGAGCGCGGCGTCCTGTGCCGCAATGCGCTTGAAGGCCTGATCCGATTTGTCGACACCCATCGAAACCGCTAGGTCGATCATGGCCGCCGACAAATGCTTGGCGGTTGCATAGCGCTGCAGAAGTGACGCGTCATCGATCGGAACTGGCGATGAAGGCATGTTGAAGTAAGGCGCTGCCGGCGCCGCCGCCGGATCCATGCCCGCTTCCCGAGGATGCTTGACAATCAGTCGGTAGAGTCCGGCCAAGACAAGCCGCATCTCGTCCTCGCACCAGACCCGGAGCACTTTGCGCGTCGCGCCACTGGCAAGGAAAAACCGTTGGAGAACGACCAGGAGCATCTCGTATCTGAGGTCGAACAACCGCGTCAGCGTGACCGCAGGTTCTGCTGTGATATCGTCGGCACCCATGGTTGGAACAGGCCGCGACAGCACCTCGCTTTCAACGGCGGCAAAGAGGCGGAGAAATCTGAGAAAATGGCTAGGCTCGCCAACAGCGGGCTGCTCCCCGCCTTCTCCCTGCCCGGCGACCTTGGCGATCGCTTCGCGGACGGACTTTTTCCCCACCACTTTCAAGCCGAGAAAGTTCTCCTCTTCCTCCCATTCGATGTAATCAGATTGGCGCGCGTCTCCACCGACCAGATCGGCATCGGCGATATGCCACTTCTCGCCCCAAGCCGCGGCAATCGACGCTTCCCGCCACTCCTGGTCGGAGTTGTCATCCTCCTGGAACAGGTAGAACAGCCGCATGTAGACCAGGCCGACCCGGTGGATGAGCGTGCCGGATTTCTGTTTCAGCCTCGTCAGCACATCGTCGAAGGCTTTCTTGTCGCCTGGTTCGAGCTCGACATTCTCGCTCGGCGACTCCGCGGCTACATATTTTGCCAAGGAGGCGGCGGAAAGCGGCTCGAGCGCGAAGGGATAGGGATCGAAACCTTCCTGGGGACTCTCGTCCTGGCGCCGAAGGTAAGGCTCCAGGCCAAGCAGCAGCCGGATGTTGGTCACCGTCAGAAGGTGGCCCATTTCCTCGACCGCTATGTCCCGCAGCAGCTTATTGGGTTGTTGGCCGGCAGCAGATTGAACCGCAGCAAAACCGGCGTACAAGTACTGTACCATCAGCGAGTGCTCGATCTCGGCAGCCATGTCGAGCAAAGCGCCAGCTTCTTGCAAGGCGTTCTGCGCACCAGGCACCTTCGGCAAGTCATAGGCAATAACTGCGCGACCGATCGCCGAGGTCGCGAGGACTGGCGACATTGCCAGTTCGAGATCCCTGTTTGTCGATAGTTTTTCGTCCCGGGAAGATCTGGATTGAATCAATGTGTCCAAGGGAAGCGTATGGGAGCGTGAGCCATCGCCACCCCAACGCACGCGAAGTCGCCGCGACTGTTCACGCCTCATACTTTCCCCCTTAAGAAAATATTTACGACACAAACCCGTCCATAGCAATCAACACTTGGTGGACCCATCTATTCTTTCCGCAACCGAAGACACGTACCCCCGGCAACCGCAGTTGCTCTGCCGCCCGGACAACATCGCGCAGTCATCGACGCGCCCGCTACGATTTGTGAACTGGGCCGCGTAGTCCGCCAGTAATCCACCTCACACGAAACTCTGTACGCCGGGTGCGCAATGCGGATTTTGCCGACCAGGGCTCTTGGATCCGGCAAAAAGTTTCCTAGGCGGCCAAGGCGACGTCTTTCAAACGCTCATAAGACCATGTATCATGGGCGAGTTAATTGGAGGAGGAGTGGATGATGCGAACTATCTTGGTCTCCTTTGCTTTTGTAGCGGCGACAATCGGGCTGATTGAAGCGGCACCAACCTCAAAAAGCGCTCATAATAACCCGCCAATTGTTCTTGCGGCGGCAACCGTTTGGCAAGATGCACTTGCGCTCAAACCAAACCGTCGATTGCCTTTTACAAAAATTAACTCAGCAACATGCATATGTGACGGAATACCTTTTGAGGCGAGTTGTCCGGGCAATCAGACGGTTACTTGTAAATGTCAGCCCCCGGGCTACAGCTGTTCTAACCCCTGACGGAAATACCTTGACGGCCCGCAGAGGTCGGATGCCACAGGCTGGCCAGGCGGAAACCCTCGCCAACGAAAAGGCCGAACGGTGGATCAACCCCCACTGTTGAGTGCGTTTGCGTAACGTTGTTCGCGGATCCAAAAACGCAGACCCTGCGATAGCAAGCTGTCGGGCTGGTGGTCAGCTATGGACATTCGCCAACTGCGGAGTTCGACTGGAGTCTCATCAAGCGACTGCTCAAGGCTCTTGCGGATCGCCAGCTGCCGCAAAAAGTAGGGGCGGCCGGCTAGGCGGAAACCCTCCGCCATGCCGGGCAACTTCTCAGCGATGCTGCTTGCCTCTTGATTGTAAGGCGCGCAGCTCGTTGCCTCGGCTCTGACAACAGCGTCAGGCGAGCTCATAAGTGCGATAACCTGCGAAGCGGGCGCGCGCATGGCAAGGACACACGCCGCTTGGCGGCGTTCCGCGGTGCCGAGCACAATAAAGGCTTCCATCCGCGCGAGGTCATCGGGATGCAGCGCCGATCGCCCCGCGAGCTCGACGTAAAATTCATCCCGGCCGCCGATGCGCTTTATGATTTCGGATGCAAAATCTTCGCCCGCTCTGGAGCGCTGATATTCGGATACTGCCCTTCGAACCTCGATACTATTGCTATCCAAGATATCCGGCGGCATTTCGATCTCTAGTCTAAGTGCGGTCGCTTTTCGAACCAAGGCCGCACGGACGAAGTCGTCGGATCGTCCCGGGACCATAAGCTCCGAGAAGGCCTGGCGAGCATTCGCTCCGTCGGTGACTGCTCCCGTCTCCAGGAGGAAGCGGATACCGAGCTGTCCGCTGACATCCGTTGGATCAAGGTGGAGATCTTCAAGCGTCGGAGTGGATTGCGTGGATTGCGATGTGCTGACGACGAATCTTCGGATGGAGGCGTCCCACACAACTTTCCACGCTACACCAGGGCAATGTCTGACCGCTGACGCTCTCAACATGAGACCGGCCAAAGGGAATGCCATGGCTGATGGGGATACCAGCCCGAGCGGACAGGGAGCCTTGGGGAGCCGTGCCAGAGTTCCAAGGATCGAGGCTGCGGTCCACGGAGTCTCTCCCGGATTCTTAAGACGCCAGGCCAATTCCCTGCCGAGTGGGTCCGAAACTGACGTCAGGGTTGCATAGTTTGCGATATCTTCGTCACCTACGAATCCTGGCCTCAGCACTCCTCGGACTTGCGCGTCGATAGGCAGCACGCACCCCAGACGAAGCGCAGCATTGATGATATCCGCGTTTGTCGGGAGATTGCTCTCCGACGAAAATCTAGCCTGCAGGTAGCTGCCAAATGTTGGCGTGCAGATCCCGTTCAGACCGTTAATCACGTCGGAGTGGTCACTCGCATCAAGTGCCACATTTCCTGCCGCTGTGGTCACTTCCTCGAAGCTGCCACCAAGCCTCAACAGCGCCGAATAGGCAGCTCTTCGCACTTCCACACGTTCATGGCCCAGTAGTTTCCTGAGCCGCTCCCAATCGTCCCGTGTAGCAACAGTAGCGAATACCAGCGAAGCATTGAGCCTTTGTTCCGACGACGCCGCTGGATCGTCTAGGATGGTCAATGTGATGCTGCGGGCCTCACCGCTATTGCCTTCGTCGGCTCGCGCCGCAGCGACGTAGTCCCGACGGGCCGATCCTTCCAACCGAGTGGCCAGCTTCTCACCCAACCCACCCACGATCGGCAGGCTGGCCGCAGCCTCCGCTGTCAGCCGCTCAGGTCCATAGTCGGCAACCCATACGATTTGCGGGTACCCCGGCAAGTTTAGCCGAGGGTGACCTTTCCGCACGACAATCGCGTTGCCATCGACAGCAGCAAACTGAGTCGCATCCAGGACGCCATATGCGGCGATGACCGCGAACGCCAACGCCGCGCCCAAGGCGATTATGGTCTGCCTGATACGGCGCCTGACGTATTCGGGAGAGAACCTTGCCGTTCGAAACTCAATGGCTTGCAGCGACAGGCGACGATGGACAAAGAGCAGCGGATCTTTTGTCGAAGCGGTGACCCAAGTCATCTCCTGGGTCTCTCGAATACCTGGCTGCAGGGCGGTGCTTTCGGCGACGGCGCTGTCGAGAGCTTTTACCAGATCCGCAAAATAGATTGCGCCCGTTCCATCTCCCGCTACGATTTCACCCTTCAATATCTTGACGAGCGCAGACGAGAAATGTGTCCCGCGACCGTCAGCCCTCTCCCAAGAGCGCTGGCCCGGCCGCGTTGAGGCCAAAAGCACTCGGTAACCTCCCCTAGGAAGATTCCGAAAGACGGCCGGGGCTCGATCGGCAGCCGAGCCGCCCTCGCAACAGTCTACCACGAAAAAGATACCGTCGGCTCTAGAACCGCCCAATATGGCTTGCAGGTCTCTTCCGCTCAGTGCCGTCTCCGCCAGCTGGTCTTTCTCTGCATCCGACGTCAGAAGATAGAAGTCGTCTCCATCGTCGAGCCCGTGACCAGCAAAGTAGAAGAATAGGTTGGCTCCCTCCGGCAGTCCGGCGACAATCGAGCGCAGAGACTTAATGACCGCATCTCGAACGGCGGCTGGGCCCGCAAGCAGCTCAACCTGTTCAGATGGAATCGCGCAGCCGGCCCCGTCCGATAGGGCCAGCGCGATGGTCTCAGCGTCGCGAGAAGGCGACAGAAGAGCCGGCAGCCAGTCGTGTTTGACCCCGTTCGCCCCAACAACGACCGCATATTGGCTGCCCGAAAAGCTCGAAGCCGTGGCGGACCGGCTGGACATCGTGCTGGATTAGAACCAGGAACTCAGGAAGCTCCGTTGGGGAGCAACCTGATCAGGCGCCGCCCCCCGTGTACCACCACGTGCGATTGCACCTTGTGGGCCTGCACCGCCTCCGAGAACGCTCGTTGCACCGGCCGCCGAAGTGTAGACAAGACAGCCATTGATAAGTCCGATGAAATACTCAACTGGCGATGGATTGCCGGTCAAGTAAACACCGGCGAGCACGACGACTTCTGCAATGGCCAATGCCAGCCATTTTGGGCTGAAATTCAGCGCTGACTGAAGGGCATTCGATACTACGAACGTAGCACCCGTTGCCCCACTGAGCGTCAACATGCTTTGGATAGTAAAAAAGTCTTTTGGGACTTCCATGATTTACCCCCGATGGTTTTGTCGGAAAACGACAGCACAACGGATAACTATTAACATGCAAACATCAAGCCGCGCGAGGGGGTTTGCCGGTTCCTCTGTCCTCCCGTGCCAACATCTGGGAGGAAATAAAGAATGCCGAACCAGGAATTGAAAGAATCAATGGTACTGTCGGTGCCAGTGGAATCCAGTTGCGCAACGTCTGGGTGACTAAGCGGCCAATATTTCGATCGCGTCGCCCGAAAAGCGCCTGTCCCGTCTAGTTCACGAGCGGCAAGAGGCCAGCTGCGGTCACTGTCGAATTGATCCAATCCCGGAATCGGTCGGGCCGCACATAGATGCCGCCATCGCCACAATTCATCGTTGCCGCACGGGTCGCCCGGCTGGTCAGCCCAGCGAGCTTGAATACCCCGCCCACCGAGACATAGGCCGGCCCGCCGCTATCGCCATTGCAGCTGTCCTTGCCGAGCATCTTGCGCCCGGCGACAAATTCGTAATCGGGGTTGAAACCCAGCATCGCCGGCAATTCCCCAAGCGCCTGGCCCGGTGTTCGCGCCATTATCGCTGGTAGATCGATCGTCACCCGGCGCTTGGTGCCAAGCCCGAGCGGCCGCATCGGATCATTGTAGCCGAACCCAACGATCTCGAACGCCGCTGCCGCGCCGATTTCGGCAGGGGTCGCAAATGGCGCTGGCGGCACCAAGGCCGGTGCGTCAAGGATCACCACCGTAATGTCGTTCTCGTTGCGCGGATGCGCGCTGTAGTTCGGATGCACGACGGCCCGCCGGACGGACACGACCCGCGCGTCGGCGCTGAGTTGAGGAAGCACCATCGTTCCCCCCACCATTATCCGGCTGATCTCGGCGCCGCAGTGCGCCGCAGTCAGCACCACCTGCGGCGCGACGAGTACCCCGGTGCAGCCCCAGTTCGGCGTACCGATACAGACACAATGAAGAAAGGCACCGGGCGGTACCAGCCCGCCGCCAATGACACGAGAATTCTCGCGCGCACTCGCCGGCAGACGCTCGCCGCGGGCCACCTGGCCCTGTTCGGTGACGCTGCGGGAAAAGGCGCGGACTTGGTCGCGCAACGCGGGCGGCGCTGCGTCGACCATCGCTGCAACATGCGGGTCCGCCGCAGCATCGTCGTCAGCAACCACGCTGCGGGGTCCACCGACCTTGCGTGGTGCGCGTGCCGCCGCTCGGTCCGCTTGCCACGCAGCGCTGTCCACGAGCCGCGCCATGTCAGCGCTTAGCGCCGCGATCGCCCCCTCAGCATCAAATGCCTTGCGGCCGCAGCACCTCGGTTGAGAGGGTTCCGCGGGGGTGCTACGTGTCCTGCTCGCCTGGCGCGCCGCCCTCAACCCGCGCGCACGCCGCTCATTGCCCGACCATTTGATGTCGCTTGCCACCTCGACCGTCGGCCACACGTCCCCGTCCGTGACGCTCCGCGTCCGCACCTGATCAGCGGCAAGTTCGTCGACCTCTTTCAGCACCCCGAAATCAAGACCGGTCCACGTTTCGATTGCTGCCATCGTCACCTGATGGACCTTGAGATCGAGCAGCCGCCGTCCGTGCAGGTCGTTCCACGCCTCGCTCTGCTTGATCGCAAAGGTGATCGCCGAAAGATCGTCACCGCCCGCCTCGGCATCGCGCAGCACGATGACCTTCCAGAACGCTGCCGGCAGTTGAGCCGCGCGCGACACTGATCGCAACTCCGGCGGCAACTCGGCCAGGGTCGGGTCGCTGTCTGTGAAGACCGGCCCAGTGAATACGCAGAGTCGGTACGACAAGTCTGTCGCTCGTTCGAGCACCCAATCCTCGATTGCCTTCCACTCATCCTGATTGAAGTTTTTGTGCTGTGGACTCGCGTTGCTGTAGAAATAGGTTGCTTTGTTGGCCGCTCGCGCTTCCGCCACCGTCCCCCACAATACGTCCTCGCGGCGCACCAGATGGCCCTTGTCGATCTGGTTGTGATCGTAGGTCTCCCGGCCCAGCTGATCCTCGCCCAACCGTTCGTCCATCATCCACGTCAAACCGCCGCCGATCTGCACCTTGTGCGCCGCGTCGATGTTGTTGGCGGTCAGCATTGCGGTGCGCCGGTCGCGATCCATCACCAGCGAATAGTGGGTATAGTCGAAGACCTGCCCGCTCCCGACAGCTCTTGCTCGCGCCCCATCGCTCAGGGTTGGCATCGGCACGTGGAAGCCATCTCCAAGGAAGCCGGGATCATAGGGGATGATCAGTTCTGGACGGGCCATGCCACGATGCCTCAAAGCTTGATGTTGAAGTCCAACGCCTGGGCTTCCAGCTTGCGTGCCAAGCTGCCCACCGCCCGCTCAACCGTCGTCGGCGGCAAGCCCAACGCGCTGCACATCGTCATAAGGTCGACGGCGCTCGACCGCCTTTTGCTCTCCTGCGTCTTCATCCAAGTCGCAACGCTGGCAAAGCGATGCTGCTGCTCCTCGTTGGCCGCGACCGGATAGAGCAACCTTGCCACGGCTGCCTCGGCCGGGGTGATGTGCAGTTCATCCTCCCACTCCAATCCCTCGAATCCGTCCCCCGACGAACTCCTCGCACCTCGGAACCACCCGCGCAGCTCGGGGTGTGACAGCCCAGCCGTAATCATTTCACTCACCGTCGTGAACTCTTCCGCCACCTTCACTTCAGCTGGCGGCGGCGTGTTCGCCGGTGCGCGCCGCTCCGAACGCGGCTGCACTGGTGCCGCCATTTCGAGTGGCGCGGCGGTCCACGCCATCCACAGGCTCGACGACCAAAGTCGGGAGGCTATACGCTCGCTGAGCGACCCCGCCGGGATCAGTTCAGGCCGTACTCGGGCAGCATCGAGCAGCGCGACCCAACTCGCCGCGAGGAGCGGAGGGAACGGCACCGCAGGTTCATCTTCGATCGGCTGGCCGTTTCGCATCCGCAAGCGCAGCCGGAGCGCCGCAACGTCCGGATGCCTCACCGCCTCGCCGCCTGTCAACTCGGCGAGCTTGTCCAGAAGCCGCCTCTGGAACGGCAGATCGTCGTCTTGCCCTCTATCGCACAGATGAGCGGCGAAGATTCCGAGCATCGGGTTCAGGACCTTGTCGTCGGCCAGATGGTCGATCAGCTGCTCGATATCTGGCCCATAAAGCGCCCGCCCCGAGCCCAACGCCGTCAGCGCCGCCTCCTCGAAAGCGATGAGCGTCTCGTTCATCGCTCCGGGCTTGTCGGGGGGCAGCAGCCGCACCCGCAACCGCTCAAGGTCGATGCTCATCTCCCCGGTAGAGCACAACGGCGCAACGATCTCGATCCGATAACCAGGGCAGACCGTCAGCGGCAGCTCGAACGGTTGGCGCTCGCCGGGGTCGCTGAGTCGCAGCCGCCAGTGCCCTGGCGCCACTGCGAAACGCCAGTTGCGCCAATCCCCGGGTACCAGGTTGGGGACGATCGGCGTGTCATGGTCTGCTCCGGTCAGCGTCGCGGTAATTTTTGGTGTCGTTGCGATGTCGGCCAACCCATGGGTCGTCCCGGTGAACGACACCACCACCGTGGCGTCGTCGAGCGGTTGGGGCAACGTTGCGGGCATCATCTCGAGCGTCGCTTCCCGGCTGAGTGACCGCGCAACCTGCACCACCGTTACCTCGTCAGCTTCGGGGGCGGCGACTACGTGCTGGCGCTCCCAGCCGTCGCCCTCCCTAAAACCGACTTCATAGAGCCCGGGCGCAACATCCACGGTGATGCTGCCGGTATTTGAGGTCAGCGCCACCGGCTCGAACCGCGCGTCAAGGAGTCGGATTTCAGTGAATGGCCCAGCGCCCTGTACTTTAAGGGTCACCCGCTTCTCCGTTGGCGAAGCGTCAGATGGCAACTGCGTTGGCGAAGCATCAGATGGCAACATTGATTCCTCCCTCGCGCACCGGCACTGCTTGCGACGCGGTAATGAGCCCCGCCGCATCGATCCCGTCGAACAGCCACAGCCCCGGCTTCAGCATCACCGTCGCCGGCGCGGGTTGTGCTGGCTTGACGACACCGAAGTCCTTGCCATCGCGCACTTGAAAGCGCGCCGCACCGTTGCGCAACGTGACATTGACCGGCACCCCCCGAGGCGTCCCGAACACCATCGGCGTCGGCGCGCCGGGATCACCGTCGTCGAAGTCGATGCGCGGCCCACCGGCCGCCGCCGCCTCGATGAAGCGCTTCAGCGAGCTCGAGGTAATCCGTCCGGCTTCGTCAGATGCCGTCGTCAGCCCGCGCAGCAGCGCGTTGGTCAGCACTCCCTGCCAGCTCTCAGCCGCCCCCGGGTCAAGCGGGTCGGGCAACAGCTTCTCAGCGGCTGTCGCGTTCCAAAGGGCGGCATGAATGTGCAGGAACGGCCGGCGCGGCGTCAGCGTAACGTCGCCGTAGAAGGGCAGGTTGCACAGCAGCTCAGCGGGGCCGGACACCTCAGCACAGGTGTCCATCACGAGCATGACCTCCTTGAACAGCCCGGTCAGCCGCATGCTATCCGCCGCGACCCCGCCGAGGAGCCCGCGGAGCAGGTTTGGGCGAGCATCTGCCATCACCAGAGCGCAGTCGCGGTGGTTCGGCGGCGGCCGCGACAGACCGTGCCCGGCGAGAAACAGATAGAGCCGCCGGCCCCCCGCCCAGCCGGCGTTGGCGCGATCGAAATAGGTGACAAGAATGTCCTCGATCTGGTTTCGCACTGGTTCGGCCGGCGGCTGATGGCCAGCCGAAACGACCAAGCTGACGTTCGCGGGGTTAAGCCCGCCCATCGTCGGGTCGACCAACCAGCGGCAGAACAGATTGCAGTCATTGATCGCGCCCTGCAACGTGTTTATCCCGGCCACATAGTCGTTGATACCGACGACGAGCGCATGATCATCGGGATTGATGTGCGGTGGTGGGGTCGCTGGCAGCTGGACGAGCGGCATGCGGTCCTCTACTCAAGCCGTTCAAACTGGAAAGTAGGAAACTTCGTGACTATGCGTAGACTGGCTACAGCAATGCTGTCGACATGATAACCCTCCTTCTGTAGTTGTGCTAGAGGGCGTTGTTAAGTTTGCTTCAGCTTTTTCCGCTTTCCATCTTACTCTCGGGGGTGAAATGAATCCAGATAAACTTGGATTCTCGATGTCTAGTTGCTTCGATTCTCCAATCTGAAACAAGTGTTACGAAAGAGGCGGACACGTCTCACAGGGCTGTCGGTCAAGGGTGGAAGACGGACTGCTCACGAGATAGTTGAACCCCTTCGCGACGTTTGAACTCCGGTCTTGCGGTACAGCTCTTTGCTTTGAGGCCACTCAAGGGTCGGCATCCGCCTCCCCGCGGGGTCGATTCTGTTACTGTCGGGACGGCGGCATCGTTTCCAAGGACAGCTTTCGCGCACCGTCTTCGATCGGCACGCTACACATCGGCCGATTGTAGAATCCGCTGGCGCGACAGACATTGGGTGTCGTGCCGAGTAGATCCCCGGCTTGGCATGCAACGCACATACGAAACACCGCCGCCTCCAGTTGGAGTGAATAGTCGAGCGCCGAAACTGCCGGCTCGAAGGGCTGAAAAAGCTGCCCTCCCTTGATATTTTGGAACCAGGTGTCGATGTGCGCCTTGACCTTTGCGGGAACGGTCACGTCTGCCATGTTGAATCTGTTGTCGAGAATGCCAATTGAAGCACGAGGTGTTCGGGCTGACGCGTGGCACGAAAGACAGGAAGAACGGATATTGTCGGCTGGCCCGTTGGCACGGCCCATAAACCCCATCGTGAGTCTCTTGTCCCAACCGTAAGTCACTTTGTAGAGGTCGGAATTGATCCAACTTTCCTGCACCGACGTATCGTAGACCTTGGGATCATTGCCCCATTGTAAGGAAACCGGAACGAGATTGTCGAACAGCTTGTCACCTTTGGGCGGCCCTCTCCAGACGTAGGTGCCAAACACCCAACTGGTGTCCCTCGCCCTTGTATCCTTAACCGAGATGTCCACCTGAAGCAGCCGCAACGCGCGACTTGATCGTTGATCAACCGGGCGAGATATGACTCCTGACCCAGGAACATCAATTAATGCATCAAATTCCGGAGCGTCTTTTAGGTAGGTGACCTCATCAGTGGAGGCGTCGGCGAACAAGAATTTGATGGAAACTGTGTCTGCTGGAAACTTTAGAGCGACCGGCAGAGAGGGATTGCAGGGTTCAGCGAAGACATCCCCGAGGACGGCAGCTCCCGGCCGATTGTAGAAGCCTACAGCCCAGACCTGGTATCCATCTGCATTTGTCTCAGAAAGATCGCCGGGGTCAGGGCCCCGCTCTTTCGTGAGTCCCATAAGCGGCTCCCGCCCTGACGTCCCGTAGTCGAGCCATTCGGAAATCCACCAGGATTCTTGTCCGGTGCCGACCAGCTTCCGACCCGAAATATGGAACGACGTTCTTGCATCTATCAGAACGGCATTCATATACTCGACGGGTTGGGTAGCAAAGTCGAAGAACTCCCAAGGTTGCTTGTCACGCGGGTTGGGATACTCCTTCGGATAGTCTGTTCTCCATTCGGCGGGAACGACTCCGCTCACCTTCATAGTGCTTGCGGAGAAGTTTTGACACGTTTCCGCCCGAACGGACGCACACGCCATAACTGCAATGGTGAAGGCAAGCGCTACTGATTTCATCTCTGGCCCCATGATTTTTGTCGATCAACATTCGGGTTCGACAATATGGCAGCTTGTGCAGAGTCATACCAGTACATCTCAACTGGTACGGCTCGAAGAGCTCTAGCGACCACTGAGCTACTTCCTTGAGCTAGAGCACGAACGGCGAAAACGCCCTGCAAACTAAAACGGCGCAACCCTCCCGGCGTCAACTGGCATGTTCTTTGACGCCTCCGATCCATGATCAGTGTCAGCGACGACGATCATTTTCAATTGCGGCCACTTTTGTCTTGTGCAACACTATATCAAAGTAGTATTGGATTTCGCATCTTTGCGGACGACCGCAGCCGACTACGCTGCGGCGCGGTTCCAATGGACTCCGTTCTCCGACAAATGAGCCGCCAAGAATCTCTCTCAATAATTCGAGACTCGTCGCGGGCGGTGCGGATATGCACTGGTGTGAACGCAGGTTAATGCAGTGATGGACGGCATCCACCGGCATGCGGAAAATGCGACGTTCCGTCGTACGAGTGCGATGTGCTGACTGAGTTGCTAGCTCGCCACCCGAGTCTTTACGCATTTTGGATACAGAGTTCCCGCAGCGACCGTGAGCTCTTCATTCGTGACGTAGCAAGCCTGACCCCGAAGGGAGATAGTCATGAAAAAGGTGCCACTTGAAGAACTGCCGGTGAAACAGCCTACCTATATGGCAGATATTCGGCATTTCTTCGAGCCTGTCGACATCGAGCATATGGCACCAAAGGGCTATGACCTAAGCACTTATGCAGGTGTCAAGAAGCACGCGCTTGCCATCTTTACGCATACGTCACCGCCAAATGCCGATATGCCTCCCGAGCCGGACCGCAAATGGAGTCCAGCACGCTCGGAGACCTTTAGGAATTGGATACTCGCGGGCTACCCAGTCGGCGTTGCGGTTGCGTCAGGGCGGCCCGCTCAACTGAGAACCGCGGCCGCGGGTCGCATCCGGAGAAATGTTGCGGACCTCAATAAAGCGGAGATAGCTGCGCTCAAAACCGCTTTCAGTTCGATAGTTGCGAAGGATCCGTCAGACCCGTACAGCTTCTATGCAATTTCGTCCATTCACGGGTTGCCTCAAAGCTATTGCCTGCATCACGAGAATAAATACAATCCGTGGCACCGCGTATATCTAAAAGTTCTTGAAGATGCATTGCGTGCAGTCCCAGGTTGCCAAGATGTAACACTACCTTACTGGGACATTCGAACCCCGATACCAAATCTACTGAAAAAACCTCCGTTCGACAGCTACGTCGTCCCCGTCGAACTTCGAAACCCTTACGGTTCGGGCTACAAGACTCAGCGGTATGACCAGGCGACCATAGACGCAAATCTACTAAAGTATGATGTCTTCAAGTACATCGATTCGGCGCTGGGACAATCGCTATGGGGTGCCTTCGGCGTCAACGGCTTCCAGGAGGCAAGCATCGCAGCGCACGATGGCGGCCACACGTCGATTGGGCCAACCATGGCTGACCAAAACGTCTCCTCGTACGACCCGATCTTCTGGTTCTTCCATTGTAATCTTGATCGTATATGGTTGAAATGGCAGCGGAATGTCAGCGGTACTACCCTTACAGGATTCAAGTCGACGCTGTCTGGCAGCACGGACTGGCTATCTGGACCACTCAACGTGCTCGAGCCATTTTTGTTGACACCCGACCAGACGATTGACTTTGCGGACGTCACCTATGAGGAGCCGGCGATGGTCGAATCCACCGTAGCTTTCGAGAATATGGTCGGCAGCATCGATGCGACGCGTACCTTTAAGATCCGGCGCTCACCGGAAATGTCGGTCACAGTCAAGAACATCGACAGGCTGAATATCCCGGGCACTTTTGTTGTGGTCCTTCTTGCCGACGGCGAGCCTGTCGCGCATCGGGCATTTTTCCAACCCAACCCGCCACGTGAGTGCGCGACCTGTCGCAAGCTCGGGCTCGTAAGCATTAATTTTCGAGTGGAACAGGATCGGGTTTTCGATCGAAAGCTTTCGATTGCAATTGAGCTACCGGGCCAGGAAAGCATGGGCGTGCGCTTTCCGGTCTCAGGGGCAGGCAATCCCACCATCAACGCGCGGCTACTGATCGAGGACGCATAGCGCCGCCGCATAGAAGAGGCCGGCGGCAAGAGACATCGGATAACGCGGCGAAAGGAGAGAGACTATGGCACGGAAGCCAGTTGCGGGACGTTCTAAAAGTACGGGACCTCATAAAAGGACCTGTGCAGTAATGCCGCATCACTACTTTTTGGCTGAGACGGACCCGGTTTATCGGGACAATCGGCGGATCATCGAGGCAACCACGAGGACCGCGCGGCTCGCGACGCGCGCCGGCGTCATTCGCATTCCTGTTGTGGTGCACGTTCTTTTCCATACCGACGAAGAAAATATCGAAATGAGCCAGATCGAAAGTCAGATCGCTGCGCTCAATCGCGACTTCCGCATGCAGAATCTGGATCGGGACCAGATCCCGGTTCCGTTCCGCGTATTTGCCGCCGATACGCTCATTGAGTTCGCGCTCGCCGTGCGTGACCCAGAAGGCAATGCGACCACCGGTGTCACCAGAACGCGAACTTCAAAGACCGTCTTTCCGTATGACCCCAACGATCTGCTGGCAACGAAGAAACTGGACGACATGATCAAGTTCGGCGGTTTCGGCAAAGCCGCTTGGTCCCGTGATTCATATCTGAACCTATGGACCTGCAGCCTTGGCGCCGGTCTCCTTGGATATGCTCAGTTTCCCGGCGGGGCCCTTGCCACTGACGGAGTTGTTATTTTGAACAAGGCATTTGGTTCAAGCGGCACCGCCGCACCGCCATACAATCTTGGCAGAACCGCCGTCCATGAAGTCGGCCACTGGTTGAACCTGCTGCACATCTGGGGCGACGATGAGGACCGGTGCAGCACATCCGACAATGTGGACGACACACCTAACCAGGCTGGTTCGAACGGTTCGGATGTCCGGATATCCAGTTTTCCGCACGTCACCTGCGACAATGGGCCGAATGGCGACATGTTCATGAATTACATGGATTACGTGGACGACGATACCATGTTCATGTTCACGGCCGGCCAGCTGAAGCGTATGAATGCGACACTGGCCGGGCCGCGGGCGTCATTGTCTCAGTCCATGGGTTTGACTCCAGTGGATACACCGGCGCTCGCAGCCGTCGCCTTGGCGGCTCCGTTTGCGCGGTCGATCCTTGGTGATGAGCGAGGTGAGCGTCCTATCCGGGAATTCGATGGAATTGGGTGGGTCTAAACGTCCAATCACGTTAAGACCAAAGGCGCCCCCATGGCCCAATCCATCGACGTCGACCTGCTGCACGGGCAATGGATTCGCGCCCGCGAAGAAGATACCGCCACGGAACAGGTCTATCGGCCGGCCGGCTTCCCTCTTCCTCCTTCGCGGGGGCGCTCCGGCTTGCAATTCAATGAAGATGGAACGTTTGCGCGGATCGGAATCGGCTCGACGGATATCTCCAATGTGAGAGAAGGGACATGGCAGATTGATCGCTCTAATGCGGCTTGCGTCCGCGTCGAAGTAGACGGCGAACCACAACTGCTCGAGATCAAGGATCTCAAGCACGACCGCATGACGATCAAACGTCCGACTTAGTTCCCGAGAGAGTGCGGACGCTAGTCCTCACAGCTTGGCGCCAGTGCTGTTACGCAACTTCGCAATACCGTGGAACGCACGTGGTCAAAGTTTAGAGGCTGTTTGGTCACTCTCCAAGCCTGGTATCACAGCGCCGGCCGTGATCCATTCCGATAAAAGATCCACATCGACTTGGGCAAGTTCACCCTGCATCGGCCCTGTTCCAATTATCGCAACCAGGAACATGCTGCGGTCGGGGGCACCGGGAACAACCCAGCCACCACGGATCAGCGCCGCCATCAAGTCGCGGGGGGTATTGAACAGTGATTTTAGCGTGGCCGGGGTGCCGTCGGCACCTGGAAGGACCAGCTCATCGTGTGACCGGCGGGCGAGTGGAGCGTATCTCTCAATCATTTCGACCACCCGGGCACCTAATTCTGCGGGAGAGGCCAGCCCAGGACGCGCTACCATCCCGGTGGTGGCTGCGTCGTCAATTGACACCCGGTACATGAAGTGACCGATTCCTGTTTCTGCCCCGTCCTCGTTCTTGAAGTCCCATTTGAAGGTTCGCGAACCGGGGGTTGGCGATTTCTCGTCTACCAAAATCTTGACCAGGGTCTGGCGGGGATCAAAAATGGTAATGGTCAACCGCATCGCATTCTCTGGCACCTGCGCCTCGATTACCAGGGAGTCCCACGCAAGTGGAAGCGGCGTCTCCGCGGCGCGACGCGCTGCAACCGAGATCCGAGCATGTTCCGTGTCCGGGGTCGCGATACATTGATAGATGGTGCCGCCCGAAGCATAGGCAACGATCGGTTCTGATCCTGTAAAGCGAAATCTGTTGATAAAACGTCCGACATCGTTTGCATCCGACCATGTGGCTCCGCCGTCGGCGGTGCCGCTGGTGGTGCCTAAGGGGTTGCTGGGGAAGCCACTACCCCAGCCGCCAACCCAGCCAGTCATCTCATCAAGGAAGCCGATTCCTTCAAGATTTACGTTTCTCTGCGGATCCGTAATCTCTATTCGCTTCCAGGTTTGCCCGCCATCGGTGGTTTTCAAAATGGCGGCGGCAGTGTCATTCTCAAGCGAGACAAATCCGACCCGATCGTCGAGGAACTGAATCTTCCATCCCCACTCCCCCCTTGGAAAGTTGATGCCGGAATCTTGCAACTTGTCTTCCCAGGTCTTGCCGCCATTCGCCGTGAACAGAACGACTGGCTTAAGTCTATCGTAGGTCGTGCCACCAATGCCGCCAACCACCCATCCGTGGGTGTCATCTGTAAAGTGGGTATCAATCAGAAGATTGGCATGTGCCGCCATCGATACGGAATTCCACGTCTCACCGCCATCGGCCGTGTGCATGACGGCCGCTTCTCTGCTCGGATATTGCGTACCTGAAGCAAAGACGACATTTTTGGAAGGTGACGAAATTCCGCAAATCGCGCTTGGCTGCGGCGGAAGTTTAGGGGTCATATCGTTCCATGTCTTGCCATCCGTCGTCTTCCATAAACGTTGTCGCCGGGTAATTGAGCCTATCCATCCATCCGTGGGGCTGGAAAAACTCATACACCGCAGCCACGTGTCCGGATCAACGGTGTGCTGGATCGTCCAAGGAGTTTGCCCGCCATCTTCTGTGTGAACGATCTGACCAGCGCTGTTAACCGCCCAGCCGATCGACGGACTAATGAACCAAATATCGTCGTAGCGTGTCTGCACCGGCGCGAGGGTGGGACGCCAACCGTATTTCATGGTTCTGCTCCGCATTTTCGGACGAACGGACGATAAATTGAACTGATTTCCGGCGGGCCATCCCGCGGGGCAAGGCGAGAAGGTGTCCCTGTCCTGCATACTGCCTTGCCAAAACGGAACGCCATCAAAAGCTCCAAGACAAATCGGCGTGGGGCCGATTGCCTCCAGATCAAGAGGCAGGGTGCGAATTCACAATCGCCAAAACCTTTCTAGTGCTTGACGCAGCTACAGAACCTTTATGCGTTCTCGTCTCGATCTACTGGTTGTCAAACAATTGCGGTGCCCTCGGGACAACCTCGCAATATCCAATCTTTGATCTCGTCGATTTCGCCCTGGTTGAAGTAGTCCAAGTCGTCGCCAGAAATGCTTAAGGGCATTCTTCCGTACTTGCCACCCTTTGAGAAAGCCGGGGTATCGCCTTGCAAGGCATGAATGAGGGTGGAGTTGTTCGGATCCCCGACAACGACTATCCGTTCGCCCTTGACGGTGCCGTCGGTAACAAACTCCTGATAGGTCATCTTCTTCCACCACCGTCCGTGACCGGAAAAATCAGGCTCTGCGCCAACTCTCGTGCAGCAATCGTCCAAGAATTTCTGAAATTCGGCCCAACTGTTGATCGCATTGGCCATCTTCGTGCCTTTCCTATCGACCCGTCACTTTTGCGTCATGAAATCGATGAGAGCCCGAACCATAGGATCGTCATCGAGGGCGGTCTTTTGCACCCTATTTGTTGTGTCTAAGGTCGTGATTGCCGGAACTGTTACCCGTGCAACAGCTTGTTGTGGAGGATCAGAGGCATCTAACGCCATGAACGCCACAAAATCCAAACCTCTTACGTTAGAGATGGCGTTGTGACACTCCATGCAACTGCGCCTGTTTCTCTGATTGTAAGTTTCCATTGTTGTATTTGCTAAGGTCGACCCGACGCCGGTGGGAAATGGCATTCCTGTGTTTGTAGGGGACTCGGGATCTGGCATGGTCGGCCATTGGGTCATCACCAGCATATAGTTTGCCCAAACCGTCCCCTTAATCCCTGGCAATTCCCAATAGGCACGGTTTAGGGCCATCGTTTCTGGCTGAATACGTTGCTTTCGAACCACTTGCATCGGATTGGGATTGGGTAAGGGCAAGTTATCCGAACTGATAGCATCTGGAGGCGTTGTCGGGTCCAGATCGGATGGCGGCTTGCCAGAATTATATGAATACGGCACCCCAGCCTTAGCGGCATCAGGTTCGGCGCCTTGCGGAGGCACGTTATCAACGTGTTCGAATGAACTCCAAATCCATTGCGGGCGCAGCTTGGTCTTAACGACGATATGAAAGCCTACCAACGCGACAGCTTGTTCCTTGCAAATGACGCTTCCGGCCTTGGCCGTGGCTTCCGGGTCAAAAACAAAAGCCGAAGATACGTAGAACCGATCACGAACGACGTCATCTGCTGCAGTTAGGATGCGCCAAGCAGCCTTGATTTCGATGGAACCGTCTTTAAACGAGCCCGGCGCGCCAGATGTGGGTTGCTTGCCTTTCACATACCATTCGTTTTGGAAGATCGTATCAAACTCCTCGCGATTGAAACGAACTTCGTAGCGCGTGTAGGTCTTGTTCTGCGCGATCAGAGGGTTGGCAAAGCTGGAAAGGCTGAGCGCCGCCTGATTGAAATCGGCGAAATGGGAAAATGCGCTGAGCGTCTTTTTGTCGTTACCTACGGTGCCGCCACAGGGATTGCTGCCGTCGAAACTGTTCCATTCGGCAGGCTTCACGGCCCCAGGAGCGAAAACCTCATATCGCGCCTTAAAAGTCTCCCAGACCCGCGGGCCAGGATCGGCAAGCGTCTTGCTAGCATCCGGCTCGCCGCGATGCATCACGTCGGTTAACGCTGGCCAGTTCAAGGCGATAAAGGCGCGCCAGCTGAAATTGTCGAACCGCGGAAACGGGCTTCCTGAGCCGTCGGCAACGTCGTCGATGCGTATGGAAGAGACCTTTGGATCCACATCGTCCCCGGCGAGACATAGCCCCGAAGTCAATGAAATTGCGAGGGCAGTTCCAACACCGAAGCCAATCCAGCGCATTTGGTGAAATTCCTTTGTGGCTGAGCCTGCTTTCGCAGCCGCGGCGCGGCTGCCAACTTTACGCATTCAGATTGCCGCGATCGGCTTCGGCGAAAGCAAGTCGATAGTTGCCAGTTCGGATGTTCGACGAGCAAAATCAGGCTAGATGGTTGACACCTCATCACGCGCTCCAGCCGAGAAGTATTATTAGTATCAAATTACTTGTGGCGCAATACAAATGAGATGTGCACCCCAGTGAACATCTCGCATGTCAAAGTCCAAGCTGAGGCTGGTGAGCCTCTGATACGGAAGGGTCCGCAAACTGGCATAGGTACAGGCGATCGTCCGGCGCTCGACTGGCACCGGACGGCGTGCAGCAAAGGCTGCTAATGCTGCCATGATCGGCTGCTCGACGGCCGCCGCTTGGCATAGCGAAAACATGACCATCATCGTAGCTCCAACCTGGCCAGACATGGACTCGTCTGTCGGGGCAGACCTGACTGGTTCCGCGCGGGGTGATGTTTGGAGCCAACTCAATGGCGACAGGACAGGATCGCGGAGCCAGCAGCAGACCGCGCCAAAGGTGCGGGTTTCGGTCGGACGAGAAAAGAGAAGGGTCCGTCTGGACCCTCCTCAAATGGCCGGCAGGGAGGATGCAAGCCTGACAGCCAGAGCATCAATTGCGCTGGCGGGAACCTACTTTCGAACCAGGGGAACCTGCAGGTTCGTCGGGCGGTTCTCTTCTGTATCGAAGCCGCGGCCGTCGATATTTCTGGCACCCCAGAAAAGAAGATCATGGGCGATGTAAACCAGGTCGAATTCCTTGAAGTGCGTTCCGCCAACGAGGCCGAACGGCACGAGGTCTTGCCGAGTATGCTCTGCGTCTTGCCCACTTCCGGCTTGGCGCCGGCACGAGAGCCCCCGGCCCGTCGAGGGTATAGGGCGGGCACGGTAAGACGAGTTATGAGCGTCGCGGCAATCGGAGCTCGCTCAATGCGGAGAGCAGATCGGCGAACGCGGCTTTTAGTAGTTAGCAGGATGGGGGTCTAGAGCCGCTAGGAGGCGCTTTCCTGACGGGCAGCTTTGGGGCCGGAAGCTGAATGGCAGCTTCACACTCTGCAACTTCAAAAGCCGACGTTCGATGATTTACATCAGCTAGTAAGCTGCCAAGCAACTCACCACTTGACCCGCAACCCCAGTGAGCCGGTCAGCGCATGACTATCACCGAAGTTTTTGAGGCCTGTCCGGGCGACGGCTTCGCCAAAGACCGAGAACTTGTCGTCGGCCCAGTTGATCGTGCCGCCGACTCCGAGACCACCCCAGAGCTGCTCGTCCCGGCTTGAGAGGTTAGTGCCGGCCAGGTCGATCGACGAACCATCCCCAAAATCATAGTAGAGGTTGGCGATGCCGTAGAGGTTCGTGTGGGCGGCGCGACCCGTGCGATCCTGCCACTGCGACTGGTGGTCGAGCGAGAGGCCGACGCGGCCGACCAGGCTGTCGTTGGTGTCGGGGGTGACCCTCGCGCCAAAGGCGTCGGTGAAGGCGTCGAGATCGACCGACGACCAGGCAAGCTGCGCTTGCGGCGTCACCGACCAATTCGGATCGAGCATGATGCGTTTGCCCGCTTCGACACCGAGCGCGTAGCCGACGCCATTGTTGCCGTCGACGAGCCGCTGTCCGGCGGTCCTCGAGTCGAGATTGCTGTCGTACCAGACAACCTGAGCCTGGCCGTCGAGGTAGAAGCCTGCCGCCCCGTACCAGGTCAGCGAGCCGGAAATGCCGGTGCCGGTCGTATCGATGGACCCGCTGCCGAACACCGACGAGATGTCGGCCGATACCGTGCCATACTGGAAGGCGACGCCGCCGACGAGCTGACCGGCCGCGCTATCGGAGACAAGCATGTCGGCGCCGGTCTGGAGCCTCCAGGTCGAGGTATCATACGTTGTTCCGGTGGTGGAGCTTTCAGGATCGTAGGAGCCGCTGGTGCCTTCGATCCTGCCCCACAGCCCGATACCGGCCTCGGCCTTTACATCGTCGGAAATCCCGTCCGCGCCTTGCGCTTCTACGGTCCAGGAGCGGTTGCCAAGCCGCTGCTGCAGCGTGCCCAGCTGGTTGAAGCTCTGCAACACGCCCGCATAGGCCTCGTACACAGGCGCGCCGGCCTGGAAGAGCAGGCTGTTGTCGAGTTCGGAGCGCAGATACCAATCGCCATCGGCCGGTGTGCTGACGCCGCCTTGGTAAAGTCTGTAGGCATAGGCGCCCGCGACGACCGCTGCATCGCCTTCGAAGGTATAATTGCCGTCGAGCGAGAAACTGCCGTTCGAGACGCCGCCGACGTCGACGATCTTGATGCCTCCGACCGTTTGGGCGCCCGACCCGCCGAAATTGATGACCTGAAGGGTGCTCGTCCCGGACGTGTTGCCCGCGATCACCAGCATGTCGGTCAGCGAACCGTCACCAGCCAGCGCCGTGTTGAGAACGACGTTGCCGCCATTGCCGACGTAATCGCCGCCGATGGTCAGCGTTTTGCCGAGGCCGCCGCCCGCGATGCGCACCGTTCCGGCGTTGCTCAGCCCCGCAATCGACTGCGAGGTGCCGCCAAGATCGAGAGTGGCGCCCGAGGCGACGGAGAACTGCGAGGAGGAACTGAACGCGTTCGCACCGCCCGCGGCAAGCGTGCCGCCGGTGACCGAAGTTCCGCCAGCAAAGGCAGAGTTGTCCGAGGCGAGCACCAGCGTGCCGTCGCGGCTCTTGATGAAATTGCCGGCGCCCGAGAGCACGCCGGCATAGCTCGCATTGGCAGCCTGGTCGAATGTAAAGGAGGCGCCGGCGCCAATCGCGACATCGCCGCCGAAGCGCTCGGCCGCCGAGACGAGGCTGCCCTGTTCGACGGTCCAGTCGAGCAACGAGGTGCCCGATATTGTCAGTGAGCCAGCGCCGTCCTTCACCATCGCACCGGTGCCGGAGATATCGCCGGCAAAGTTGGCGTCCGCCGCCTGGTCGAACACGACGGTTCCGGCATTGCCGATGTCGCCACGGATCGAAGCCACATTGCCGACCAGCGTGCCGGCGCTCACCAACGTGTTGCCGCCGTAGCTGTTCAATCCGGTGAGGGTCAGCGTGCCGGCGCCGGCCTTGGCAAGACTGCCGGCCCCCGAGATCACGCCGGACAAAGTGAGGTCAGCCATCGTGTCGAAGGTGCCGCCGGCCGCCAAAAGTGTGATATCGCGAGCCGAGGAGAAGACGGCGGTGTTGCGCAGCGTACCGCCGGAGAACGTCAGCTCGCCGGCAGCAACGCCGAGATTGTTATCGGCCGAAACCGAAAGCACGCCGCCCGAGACGGTCGTACCTCCCGTGTAGGTGTTGGCGCCTTCGAGCACCAGCGTGCCTGCATCAGTCTTGGTAAGGCTGCTTGCCCCGGTCAGCACGGAGGCGATGGTGGCTATATAGCCCGCTGCGGCCGGGGAGCCGTCGCCGACCCGGATGATGCTCTCGCCACCGGCGCCGGCGAGCGTGACGGAGTCGCCCTCGATGCGGTAGCCATCGGCAGCGAACTGCATGCCGGTAACCTCCAGCGCGCCGGCGCTGTCGTCGGTGGTGACGGTGCCGCCAAGCGTCTGGAAGATGGCGAAACCGGGTTGCGGCTTCATCGCGCCGGTCACCAGGCCGGTGCTCGTCGTCCACGTCGGGCTTGCCGCAGTCCACGTGCCGTTGCCGCCATCGACCAGATCGTTGTTGGCATTCCCGGCCGCGTCACCGTCCCAGAACAACAGGTCGTTACCGACACTGCTTATAAGATTGACCTGGTTGGCGACAGAAGTCTGCACCGTCAAATCGGCCGCCGTGACGCCGGCCGGCAGATTGCCGAGTTCGAGACCATTGTCGGTGAGTGCGCCGCCATAATTGATGAGCCGGTAGACGCCCGGGCCAAAGCCGCCGACATCGGTGATGTTGAGGCTGCCGTCCAGCGTCAGTGCTCCGGTCACCTCGATCAGGTCGCTGACACCGCCGCCGACAATTCCTGCCTGGCCGAGCTCGTAGTCTAGGATAGAACCGGAGCTCAGGCTGAGCGATCCGACCGTCAGCGTACCCGGACTGGAGCCGGGGGCCAGCACGCCGCCATCGGCGACGATCACCGCGCCGCCTATCGAGCCGGAGCCGCCCAGCGTGCCGCCGCTGTTGACCGTCGTCTGGGTGTTGCCAAGCGAGCCTTCGACGACAAGCTTGCCGCCATTGACAGTGGTGGCGCCGCTATAGGTGTTTGTGCCGGTGAGGCTCAGATTGCCAAGACCCTGCTTGGTGAGGGAGCCGCTGCCGTCGATGAAGGCGGCAAAGGTGGCGTCGGTCGGCTGGTTAAAGACGAGCGCTCCGTCGTCGAGGATTCCGCCGGTGCCGAGGCTCGAGGCCTGACCGGTCAACGTGCCGCCGGTGATCACCGTGCCACCGCTGTAGCTGTTCAGGCCGGTCAGTGTCGTGCTGCCCGAACCCTGCTGAACCACCGCGCCGTTGCCTGAGATCGCACCATCGACGATCAATGCATCTGAGCGGTTGAATGCCAGCGTGCTGTCGTTAAGCACATTGCCGACAATGCTGCCGGAGGTGCCGCCATCGCCGACTTGGAGCGTACCGCTATTGATGACAGTGCCGCCGGTGTAAGTGTTGGCACCCGACAAAACCATCGTGCCGCCACCGGCTTTCGTGAGAGCGCCTGCGCCGGAGACGATATTGCTGAGCGTGAGGGTCGTGCTGGGATTGGTGAGGAATGTTCCTCCCCCCGTCAGCTCGATGGTCCGAGCACTGGTGATGTCGGCGGTGGTCCGCAGCGTGCCGCCGCTGAAGGTCAATCCGCCTGAGGCGGCGCCCAAATTGTCGTCACTCGAAATTTGCAGGGTCCCGCCGCTCAAAGTCCAAGGCGTGACGACGTTCGTTGTCCCCGTCAGTGTCCAAGTGCTGCTTCCGGTTTTTTCATAGAGTCCGAAGCCATCGTATTTGGCGGCAGCGCCGATTTGGGAAACATCGAAACTTGCATTGGTATCGCCGCCCAGCTTGAAATTATCGGCATTGCTGAAGGCAACCACATTGCCAGTGATGTTCGAGCCGGCCTGAATCTCCAGCGAATTGACGCCACCGGTGAACTGGATGGCTTTGCCGGCTATCGGCGTTCCACCACCTGCGCCGACGGCGCCACCTGTAATTGTACCCGCATTGATGACGGCGATGTTGGCGCCCTTGATCCCCGAGCCGCCGTCGCCTGCCGTTCCGGTGGCGCCGGCCAGACCGCCAATGCCGCCAATGATCGTCGCACCTTGATTGTTGATGACGGTTCCACCTGAAAGCAGCAGAACAGCGGCGCCACCGTCCCCACCGCCGCCGAGAAGGGCTTTTCCGCCGGCGCCCCCAAGCAAATTCCCGCTGTTCTGGATTGTCCCGCCGCCGATCAGGACGATAGCAGCTGCGCCGCCGCCGCCGCCTGCTTGGGCCCCGGCTGTGTTCGTACTGGTGCCGCCGGTAACGCTGCCGCCCGCCTCAACAACGACATTTGCGGACGAGAATATGCCGACGCCGCCACCACCGCTGCCGCTGTTGCCAGTGTTCCCACCTCGGCCACCAGTGCCACCAACGACCGATCCTGTGCCAGTAACCGTAACGTCGGCCGTGGCACTGACGCCTACACCGCCACCGCCACCGCCGCCGCTCCTGACGACGCTGTTCGTGCCAGGTGAGCCCAAAGCGCCGGCCCCGCCGCTGATGCTGGTGGCAATGGTCCCGTCTGTGGAGATGACCAGACCCGTAGCACCGGTTGCACCGGCAATGCCATTTGGGTTGTTGGCTGTCGTGCTTCCTGATCCCGACCCCCCGGGCGCACCGTTGCCCGTCGTGAGGTCAACGCCACCACCACCGCCACCGGCGGTCGCGCCATTGGGAACATTCTGACCCGCCGCCGTTGCCGGCGTGCCGTCGGCGCCACCTTGTCCGGCATTCACACCGCTGCCATTGCCGCCATCGGCCCGAGCCGGCGCGGCGCTCAGCGCAAGGGCAACGGTTAGGATCGTGAAGGCAGAAGTGCTGGAGCGAAGCGACACGACTTGCTGCACGCGCGCGAGATGCAAAACCCAAAACCCATCACGCGCAATCCGCTCCGCCATGCCTAAGCTCCCTGATTCCTGAGTGCGCCGAACGAAGCATGAAAAGCGATTCGCCCGCAAGACGTTTATAGTCATGAGAGCTACCAAGAAGCTAACGGTGAGCAGTAATATTAAGTCTTCGACTGTTTGGCGACAGAAAATATGTCAATTAGATTTAGCTTATTAAGAGATATCTTACGAAATGCCAGAACGATCTACCCGCATGGATCTGGGCGGAAACTCGCGCTAAGTCGGATTGTTCCATAGCTGGTGAGCTTGCGGTGTGACGCCCCTGTAGGTCAGCCGCAGCCAGAAGGGCGGCAGGTTTTTTACTGGTCGACATCGAGCGGCTCGTGATCTGGTTGCTCGTGCCACATCACCTAGCGGAAATCGCGTTTCGACCTGCTGACCGCAGATCGGGCATGCGTGAAATCGATCGTCCCCGTCCTGCGGTTGGTGTGGCTTGCCGGGGATAGGCGGTCCAAGGTCGCTATTCAAGTCATGCTCGACCGAACACGATGCTGCGGCAAAAGTTCCGTCAGTTTGGTCTTCTCAGTTGGTGAAAGACATCGCAACAAAAGCGGTAGTCATCTGGTCGACCGTCGAAATGAGCCTCCAAAGCGCAGTGCGCCACGGCGGTCGCCGCTTCCAACCCGTAGAGTTCGACCGCAGCTTGAGCTGCCTGATCTTGGTCGACGAGATCGGCAATCTTCTTAGTAGCAAAATTAGCGCTCTGCATCCCGAGCCTCCGTGAACCGGATATTCCCAACCCCCAAAGGGTGACTATATGATCCCCATGACAACTCTGCGGTACGAGGTAAGGCGTGAACCGGATCGGACGTGGACGGTGTTCGACGTGTTCACCGGGCTCCCGGCTATTGTAGCGGGCCACGCATCTGTCGACCTTCCCGACTTGGAGTATGCCGAAGAGCTGGCCGCCATCCTGAATGCCGACGACCTGAAGCAGAGGCTATCTCACGGTAGGTTCCCCGGAGGGTTCGCCTGACTGAAGTGGCATTAGCCCCGTCGTGTTGCCCATCCAGGATGGTTCGTCCGATCCGAACAAGCAATTGTTATTGATCAACCGGCTACGACGGTCTTAAGTCGACTTGCCATTGCTTTTCGTAGGGAGGACGTGATGGGCAACGTGGTGCCAATCTGCAAGGCCGGGTCTTGCGTGCAAGTGGTCGGAGCCAGTGGCGAATGGGTCGTCCGCATCATTGAAACTGACCAGGAAATTACACGCTCATTCGCCCTGGAATCGTTCGCGCTGGCCTTCGCGGAAGGCCAGCGGATTCGCCTGCATCTCGACAAGGTTGTGCGGCTTTAGGACCCTCCTGCGGCTGGGTAACCTCAGGGCCGCAACGGTGATGGCCTATCGTTCCGTGGCTGGCGAGGCTTGCGGTGTGACGTCTCTGTCGTCCGCCCCGGCCGGAAGGGTGGCAGGCATTTTATTGGTCGAGATCGAGCGGCTCGTGATCCGGCTGCTCGTGCCACATCACCTAGCGGAAATCGCGCTTGTCGACCATAGCCGCTAGTATCGATCGAGCCGCTGCCGAACGAATCCAGCGAAGCGACAAACGGCAGAGGTAACCCGCTATGTTCAAAGGCGGCAGATGGCACGAAGCGTGTCAACATCGTCAAACCTTGGCCTTTCACCACCCGGCCCACCAAGCCTCCCATTGGGAACAGAACCAGCGCTCGCCTCGGGCTGCATTCACACGCGTCAGATGATATGCTTGGCCGGCATGTGAACTGTTTGCCAGCGAGCTAGAATGCGTCCGTGAGGTGCGGATGTGTAGAAGAGCAGTTGCGGCCGGTTGCTACGCCTTAGCTGTGCGCTTGCCGGGGCCTTCTTTGGCGACGGTCCGCAACGCTCGTCCGGCATGAGCTGGCACGGTGTCGGTCCTCGCGGCTCATGTTGCGTTTGCAACCGGCGGGCTCCCCATGTGCGCCTGTTCATCCTCCTATGATTGTCGGGCGATAGGGTATACGTTCAGTAGATCGTCTGCACGTTTTACGGGCGCGGACGGCAGGGAGATTGGAAAGCTCTTGCCCCAAGCGGGATTGAGCCATGCCCAATCCGGTGAATGCTTCCTACAAGAACGAATTGCTGCGTCGGCTCAATCCCGACGACCTTGCTCTTTTGCGGCCACACCTTGAGCCGTGTGCCCTCAATCTGAAAATGAATCTGGAGACAGCCGATTCGGAGATCAAGGCGGCTTACTTTCTGGAGGACGGCATCGCTTCTGTGGTTGCGGCGACTTTAGGTAAGGAAGCCGAGGTTGGGCTTGTCGGCTTTGAGGGCATGATTGGTGTCGCGCTGGTCATGGGGGCTGACTATGCCGCGCATCAATGTTTTGTGCAGCTGCCCGGCACTGCTTTCAGAATCGGAGCTGAGCCGTTCAACGCGGCACTCACGAACAGTTCGACGTTGCGCCTGTTCCTTTTGCGCTATGCCTACTACCTCCAGATCCAGACCAGCTTTACCGCGCTGATCAACGCGCGGGCAAACCTTGAAGAGCGTTTGGCCCGATGGCTCCTGATGTGTGATGGTCGGGTTCGCGGAGGCTCTCTGACGATTACCCACGAGTTTCTATCTGTAATGCTCGGGGTAAGGCGACCGGGCGTTACTGTCGCGCTCCAATTGCTCGAGGGGCGCGCACTTATCTATTCGCGACGGGGTGAAGTGATCATTCGTGATCGCAATGGCCTTCGGGCCTGCGCAAACGGCACCTACGGGCAGCCAGAAGCCAACTATGTTCGGCTCATTGGGGAAATCGCCGGACGTTGATGCGGGTATCGACCAAGTCGGCAACAAGGACCGATAAGAGGCTCACTGCCGATTTGCAGCCGCAAAAAGAAACCGACAATCGACCAAGGATTGACATGTACAGGCACAAGGTGGCCGCCGCGTCCGACGAGAACATCACTTTAAGCCCTTCCGTGGTGGCCATTGGTGCGTCGGGAGGGCAAGGCTTGAATGATATTCTAGAATTGCTTGCCCGGCTGCCGACTGGGTTGCCTGCAATCTTTCTCGTGGTGCTACACCGACCGAGTGATGGCGTCAGTTTTTTAAGAGATGTTCTGGCGCGCAGCTCAAACATGCCGGTTAACGTGGCAGTTGACGGAGGCCGCTACCATTTGGGCACCTGTTACATAGGCGAGCCTGATGCCCATCTTTCGCTTTGTGCCAACAGCGGGATAGCCTTAGTCGAGGGCGCCCACCACAAGCATCGTAACCGGACCGTAGATATTCTTTTTAAGTCCGTGGCGGCTTATGCACAGGACCGCGGCATCGGGATCATTCTATCCGGCTCTCTCGATGATGGGTCGAGAGGGCTGGCCGCGTTGGGCAAAGCTGGTGGGATTACGATGGTCATCACCGAAAACGGCTCAGCTGAGCGCGGGATGCCCTTCAACGCTGCTCACTTCGACGGCCCGATTGACGTGATGGGCAACGCCTACCTAATTGCTGACGAGATCGTGAGACGTGTGAGGGAGAATTCTTCCAAACTGTAGCTGCCCAATGGCGATTAGCCCTGCGACATGCCCTGGTGCGTAGCTTTGATGGCCAGCTTGAAACCTATGCTTGCCTGCTCAGCAAATCCGGCCATGACGCTCTCCATGTCGGGAACGGCACAGCGTATTTGATCTGCTTTCGTTCCGCATGCCGGGGGGTGTCTGAGATTGCGAGGGCCATCGGGGAATGCAAGTTGACCCGTGCTGGAAGAATCCGACGAGATTGCTTAGCTTCCGCTCGCGGTCGCCAACGATGAACCCACGCCAACTCTGCGCGAGACATCGAAAGACCCTCCGCGCCCGCAATTTTACCCCAACCGTGAGGAGAGAATCCCCATGAAAGCAATCGCAGCGACGGACCAGACTGCAGGAACGGCCGGGATGAAGTTGGTGGAGCTGCCCGAGCCTCGGGCGGCAATTAACGACGTGGTCGTACAGGTTCATGCGGCAGGATTCGTCAACACCGAACTGGAGTGGCCCTCGACGTGGGCCGACCGAGCCTTCCGTGACCGGACCTCTCCGATTCTCGGCCACGAACTGGCTGGTGTGGTCGCTGCGCTCGGCTACGGCACCACGGGGTTTTCTATAGGTCAGCGGGTGTTCGGCCTCGCGGACTGGCATCGCGACGGCACGCTCGCCGAGTATGTTGCCATGGAGGCCCGTAACCTCGCGCCGCTGCCCGGCGATGTTGACTTTACGGTGGGCGCTAGCCTGCCCATCTCCGGCCTAACCGCATGGCAGGGGCTGTTCCAGCATGGCCGCATCAAGGCCGGGCAGAGCGTTCTCGCGCATGGCGCTGCCGGTGCCGTCGGTTCGATGGTGGCGCAGCTTGCAAGGGAGGCTGGAGCCTATGTGATCGGCACCGGGCGTGCTGCCGACCGCCAGAAAGCTCTCGACTTCGGTGCAAATGAATTCCTCGACCTTGCAAAAGACACCCTTGAAGATGTAGGCGGCGTCGATCTGGTGTTCGATGTCATCGGCGGCGATTTCCAAAAGCGATCCGCAACGCTCGTCCGGGCCGGAGGTATCCTTGTCACAGTCGTTGGACCAACGGACATTCGACCTGCCGATGGCTTGACCGTTGACTTCGTCGTCGAGGCTGATCGCCCCCAGCTTTCTGAGATAGTGCAGCGGATCCGCGATGGACGACTGCGGACGAACATTGGCAAGGTTTCGAGCTTGGATGATGCCATCGGCACCTTCAACTCAACGGACCGACGTGCAGGAAAGACGGTTATCCGCGTTCGTCCGTGAGAATTTGGGGAGGCGGGTCCTCTCTCCTTATGGCCCGTCGGCAGCTGACACGGTGAGGTGCAAATCAGCGCCTGTGGAGGGATTTAGCCATCGTAGGCCGGGCGAGAAGTGGCGTCGTCCATCTTACCCGATGAGCTGGTTTGCGGCGAGCACGGCGTAAATTCCTTGGATTTGCATCCACATGCCTCGTGCAAATTGATTCCACCAATAAATGGCATGGGCGAGTTCCGTTCCGAAATGCGGTGTTTGCGGCAACCTGCTTTGTACGTTTCCGGCCCTTGCATTTTTCGGAGAGTGACCCACAGAATAGCTGATTGAGGTTCTATCTCTCTGGGAGGATGGGATGGACATTCAAGCACCTGTTCGGCCTGCACAGCGAACGGCCAAGGAGTTGGTTCGCGAGGTCCTGTTGGGTTCTCAACCGGGCAATATAATTTCCCTGAAGGCGACCATTGCAGCGGTGCGCGAGCGCGGCCATGATCTCAGTGAGACTGACTGCCAGTTGGTCGAAATGATCGTCAAATCAGCCTCCGTTTGGGGACTGTTCATCGCCTTTGACGTTCGAGAGGCGTGATGCCCCACCGTTGGTTCAACCCTCCGGTTTATGTGAAGACTGAGCGCCCGGGGCTTCGCCTTGGTGTCAACCGAGTTGATGCCGCCGCGGAGGAGCTCCTAAAGTGGTCCAATCGTGGCCCCAAGTGGCGGCTGGCGGCCGAGGCTTGTCTATCTGCGATGGATGGCAAAATGCCGGGCAACGACTTCCGGCTGCTGTTCGAAGCCGCGGCTGATGAAGAGGAGATGCTGCTGCCGGATTGACACCGCTGGACGGGACCATTCGGGTCTGGTCGGCGAATTCACCAGCGCAACGGGCATCTATGCCGTCCGGCTACCGAGCGACGCCCCAGATGGACAGTTGTTCGCCGGTGGGCGTACCATAGGGCCGGGGGGTGACCGATGGAGGTCACATGGTTGATGAAGAGCATCACCGCGAACGGAGGCAGCGGGTGCTGAAAGGCGCCTCAATCATCAGCGGAATTACAAACTCCGAGATCAGTTGCACCATTCGGAACCAAAACAGTGGCGGAGCTGAGCTCAAAGTCCCGGTGGAATCGCGTGTCCCTGAGCGATTCGTGCTTTACGTGCCGACCGACGGCGTTGCCTACCAAGCAGTTCTGCGGTGGCGCAGGAACGACCGAATTGGGGTTCAATTTATAGGAACGTTGCCAAAGCCGCGTCTCCACTATGGCTAAGCAGCGCCGGTGCATTGGCTTTGCAAAATTTGGAGACTATCCGGCGCTCCGCACGTGTTTCAGGGCAGCCGTACTTTAGAGGTTACCCCCGGCGAACCTTCGCTTCAGGTCGACACGGTGAGAAGGCTGACGAGATCGCGGGTATATTCCTCGTCCAGATATTCAGCCGGAGCGCCCACACCGTCCAGCTTTCGGCGGGTTCCTTCCTCAGGTCGTAGCTTTGGGAAGCCATGCCGTCGCTAGGTAAGTCTGCGGTCCAGTTCTCAAGCAGTGATCGACATTCCTGTTGGAGTGCGGGTTCTACAGCAGATTCGGTTTCAAGGATCGCGAGGGTTTGGCTCAATGCGTCATGAGCGACCCAGCATTCTCAAAAACCGGCACCCGTCTGCGCAGCCCTATGATGCAGATAGGTAGAGTCAAAATCTGCGGCGCGAACGAGCCCTGCCCAGTCGGGCGCATGAAAACGCGAGCCAAGGGTAGATATCAGACCGTCGCGTCGAAGGTCCTGGAGCACTCGGTTCACGTGCACGGTGGAGAGGCCAACTGCGTCGCCAAGTGCAGCCTGCGTTATGGGGAGATAGGCCACATGATCTTCAATGCGACCTACCGAGCGAAGGCGGACAATAAGTTCGCAAAGAATGTGAGCCATACGAGAGTAGGCGTCGCGCCTTCCGACGTTGGTGACCCACTCTCGATAGATCGCCGCGTCGATCACAGTGGAGCGCCAAAACACTCTCGTTATCGAAGAGTGCTGTTCGCAAATGGCGCGAAGATCGTCGTGCCGCATGAAGCCCACTCGAGAGGGCATCAGAGGGGTGAAAGTGCAATCCATGACCGACAAATGCAAACCATGCAGGTCGGGAATGTCGCCCGGAACAAAAAAGGAGGAGATCTGACGCTTGCCCTCCCCGGTTAGTTTGGTCGACCCTATCAAGCCGTCAAGAACGACGAAGGAAAGGGTCGGCTTTTCGCCCTCGCGCAAAATGTCTTCATTGGCCTTATATTTCTTCTCCTGAATCGAGATGTTCCCCAGAATGCCAATATCTGATTGTGCGAGTTCCGAGATGGCCTGGAGCTTGCGGATCAAGATGTTTGAAGTAGGAGCGTGTGCCATCAAGACCCCGTTCGGGTAGCCAACCAATTTGCTGTGGGCGGTTACGTTCTCGATGGCGGTAGGGCTGGCGACGTTAGATTGTGCTTGATGCCTTTGGCTTCCCGCATCAGGGAGGACCAATTCGCCCCTAGCAGCGCTATCAACTCCAAGGCTTGCGGCTCCGTGATGTCGGTCTCTTCGATAAGCCTTTGGACAAGGCGACGCTCGGCTTCAGACATCATGCTGCTAGGATCCTTCCCAACCGCTCAGAGACCCCTCCCTAACTATAACATTTGATATAAGTTCCCACCTAAGTGGCTGTTTTTTTGAGGGGCCATAGCGTTCGAAGCCGCGCACTCCGGATCACAGCCTGCTATCCCCCGATTAACATATGTTATTATGCGAGGAACATTCGAGGCCTGCGGCCGTTGAATTGCTGAGGAATTACTCACGGGGGCAGGCTTGCAATGCCGTCGGGTTCCGTCTTGTTCGTAGAGGATGAGAGCATGATCCTCTTAGACGTCGAGAACTCTCTCCGCGAGGCCGGGTTCGAGGTGATCGCCGTCTTAAAGGGCCTTGAAGCCATTGCGACTTTTGATCGTGAGCCGGAGCGAGTTGCGGCTCTGCTGACGGATATCAGACTTGGAGACGGCCCGACCGGGTGGGATGTGGCCCGGCACCTCCGAGGCGCCAATCCTACTATGCCAGTGATATACATGAGCGGCGATGGTGCGGACGACTGGCCGTCGCTTGGAGTGCCCAACAGCCTGATGATCACCAAGCCGTTTGTTATGCCGCAGATCGTTCGCTGCCCAACCTGGCGGCAATCGCGCTGTTGGTGCTGATCTCGCACAACCCCCAAGTGCTTGCCCTGCGCTTTCCCGGCTTCGCTGGCAAGGCCTATGGGTGCAAGTTACACTTGGCTGTTTCGCCACCACTCGATCTAAGGCGCGCGATAGCGATTGTCCAAATGGACGCATGGAACAGTTGACTGTCCACCGGTCAATGTCTGCTTACAGGCAAAGAAGAAGGTGACTCTAGCGTCTGACATTGGGCGCATTGCTGCCGTTTAATTCTTAGAAAGTTTGCGCCCTCGTCTGTTCAGCGATGAGCTTGGGAACACGAGAATAACCCTCAGTGTGAAATTGGTCTTTCACGCTGAATGGGCGTTGAACGTTTGGCTTCATTAACCGGGGCGGGTTGCTAGTCAGGTCTCGTTTTACGCCAGCCGATGCTCGCTACCGGTGATTGCCCACTTGCCCGGATACACAGGCTAAAAAGGCGCCCGTTAGCGGGTCGTTTGTGTTCGTGCGGGTTCCGACGCTTGTGCAAAGGTGTTCAGGCACCGGTCTTGAAATTCGCTCGTGCCCTGATTGTATAAAGATGTCTCTTTGGTAGCCGGCACGGGACAAAGTCCGGTTGCGCACTCCGGGTAGCTTTACTAGACAGGTACTCAAAACAGGGACCAAGACATGACCGACGAAAACCACAACCACCACATCGAACTAGCCGAGCTTACCGCAGATGTAGTCTCCGCCTACGTTGCCCATAACCCGGTACCCGTCACCAGCATGCCCGATCTCATCGCCTCCGTGCATTCATCGCTGTCTGGTTTAGGCGAGCAGATTGCGGCGCCAGCCGAAAAGAAGGCTCCCGCCGTAAATCCGAAAAAGTCCGTGTTCCCGGATCACATCATCAGCCTGGAAGACGGCCGGAAATTCAAGTCTATGAAACGCCACCTTGGCCTACTTGGCATGACACCCGACGAATACCGTGAGAAGTGGGGCTTGTCTCGCGATTACCCGATGGTCGCGCCGAACTACGCCGCGAAGCGATCGGCCCTTGCGAAGGCGTCTGGTCTGGGTCGGAAGGCTGAGGTTAAGGCACCGGCGAAACGGGCGAAGAAGGCGTAGTCCGAGCCCCACCTGACGCAACGTCAAGAATTAGATAGCTAGACCACGCGGCGGACCTGATTTACCGCCCGGCCGGCGCTGATCAGGCAATGCTCCCATTGCGGCGCCGGCCATTTTCTTTGCGGGGGCCGCCAGGATTTAGATCGGACGCAGGTTGCCTCTAAGCAAATTAGCTGAAGCTGGAGAAGCGAACGTATGCGACGATGCCGATTGCCTTCAAATTTGCTTGCGCTCATTCTTTAGTCAGCCAGCCCCGCGCCGCGTTCAGCCAGACTGGCCAGGCCCAGCGACATGACAGCCGCCGCAAGTCCCTTGCGATTATGCCGCTGGGCCGCCCTGCGCCGACAAGACGCGTCGCGCCGACTGCGCACCAGCGATACCTAGCATAGGTACGAACGATTGCTGGACGTTGCATGAACGAAAGGCCGCCGGTCTAGCTCGAATGAATTGGGCGACCTCATCAGGCGTTTCGTCGCAATCCTGAGTCAGCCGCCGTTCTCGCGACGTCGCACATTATGAAAAACCCCGCTTCGGCGGGGTTTTTCAATGCTTAAGATCAGATTGGCAAACACGAGCCTATTTAGCTCTACGACCAGTCTTTTCCATCGCAAAGGCTTCGACTTCTGCAGCAGTCATCGTCGCCGTCGACCAATTTTGGTTAGGGCATCTTCCCGGTCCAGAGGCTGATGATTATCCCAGAATGAGCCGAATATGTGCTTGGAGCCGCCTTCCTCATAGGTGATGCGGAAACAAGGCTGATAGCCCCTGCCGGTGACGCCGAGCGTCGCCTCCGCGTTACCGTGCTGAGCCACGCAGACGGACAATTTCTGACGCACCCCCCCGACACAAACCAGAGGTTCCTTGAGCAGGTCCCAGATAGTCGCGATTGTGGAGTCCTTGGCGATTTTAAAGTTCATTTTCTTCACCCCCCAATCAGGCTACAGTGTCGAGATATGAGATAAACATCTTTTCGCGGTGCTTACCGCCAGCAGATTCCCAGTCCTTCTTGCGGTTCTTCACAGCAGTCTGGGTGATCGACATGCGGCGGCCAGCGGAATTGTAACCGGCGCCGTTGTCGAGGAGGCGAAACAGGACCTCCTTGCCTTCAGGAGTGAGATTCACGCCGACCTTGTTGCGAGCGTCCCGGCAATCTTCGTCGGTTGGAATCTTATACCGAACTGAGCCGGGTGCGTGGGCAGGAGCGGGATCCAGCCGCTCAAGCAGCGAATCAATGAGACGATCGAGGTACCCGTGACCTTCGAGTCTGGTGGCCTCGACGGCATTAACAATTTCAGGGGATATGGGCATCTGAAAACTCCTGTTTCCTGTGCCTTTGAAAGATGCCGGCGGATCCTCCCGAAACAGGTCGAGGATGTCTCGTGTCCGCTTCCCCCTGGTGATGGTCACCGGGGCACCATTGCGACGACGGAAAGTAGCGATGCCATCGCGGATGTCCGCCTCAAACTCCGCTGAAAATCCGGCGCTGCGAATCCGGAATCGCACAGGGGCACCAATCTCGAAAGCTGAGATTTCAAGATCGCACTCCGACAAAGGCATGGACTGCTCGCCGAAAGAGATTGTCGTGCGATCCTCGTCCGATACGGAGAGACCTTCTGGCCAATCGATCGAAATAGGTATCTTCTCGACCGGAAAATCTTGCTGACGCTTTGGACGAAGCACGTTGCGCAGCACCATATCAGTGTTGATCGAGTCGTCGGCGATCTTGGGACCGATCGACTGGCACCACTTAATCCAGTCGTCCGGGGAGACGGTGCCGTCCTGGGACCAGATCTTGCCTTTCGTAGAGCATCCGATGCTTCTCTTCCCTGCCTGGAGTTCGTCGACGTCGTCGCCAGCATAGACCGGCTCATCGACATATCCGGTACCGAAGAGATTGGTCTTGATCCTCGATCTATTCTCGACGGTGAGTTCGAGCTGTTCAGTGATGTCAATTCCGGTCGACAGCTGAAAGCGGATCGGCTTCACTTGTGTTTCCTTGACGCCCAGGTTGGTCAGCATCACCCGCCTGAACCCGTGGAGCACGCGGAACACCGCCTCCCCCTGCAACAGCTCGACGTCGGTGCCGCATAGAAGCTTCGCGACAGCAATTACGAGACCGTCTTCTGGGTAGCTATGCACATAGAGCAGCTCTTTCTCCTGATCCCAATGCGCCATCACCAGATTGTAGATAACGTTGGTCGGATGCTTGACCCGGGTCCAGCGCAATGTGTCCTCGTGGCGGGTTACCGCCATCACCAGCCGCAGTTCGTCGTTGACGATTGGCCCTTCGACCAATCCGACTGAGGACGTCTCGATCCGTTCGAGTGATTGAGGCTCCCAGAGATTGCAGTGAGTTCTGAAGACGTGCGTGTTAAGCTTTGGGGTGACGGTTTCGGCAGGAATGGCTTCGAAATCCGCATCGAGACCGGTGTAGAGCTCTTCGCGACGGCGCTGGTGCTCGACGCGTCTTTCGCTCCCGGTATCGAGAAGCGTGTTCCAGTCGGCGTCCTCCTTGTAGAGTGCGTTGAGCCATTCCTTTGGGTCTTCAAGCGATACCCCCGCGACGACAGTGGCGTCGCCAAGCCCTGCTTCGGCGCGAGTGAACCGCCCGATAAACTGCAAGGTTACAGCTTCGCTGCGGTGGCGATCATGAAGCCCTGCGATCTTGAGACGAGGAAGGTCAAAGCCTTCTCCGAGCATGTCGACGCAAACTATGATGCGGATTGCCCCGCTGCGCAGCCTTTGCAACGCCTCCTCACGTTGGCTCGCCGGCATCTTGCTGTGAACCAGTTCCGCTGCGTGACGTGGGAGGTGTTTTCGGTACAAGGCAAGTAGGTCCTGCGCCCTGTCGATCGTGCTGGTACGGGCCATCGCCAGATGATCCAGCCCCTCGCGACGGTCCCTATCCATCGCCTCGCCTACCTCCGGATGATGGACAGGTCAGCTTGAGCGGGCTCGGACTCCATGACGGGGATATAGTGGACAGGGCGGAAGAGGTGCTGCTCGCGCGCCCGCCGCAACGGATAAACGAAGATAAACTTCCCATCCACGCGCTTGTTGTCGTTGCGGTAAGGGGTCGCTGTGAACTGCAAAATGAAGCGCTTTTGCCGGACGAAATGGGTCTTGAAAGCCTTCCAGGTTGCAGCACCAATGTGGTGCGCCTCGTCGACAAAGAGATGTGTGACATGCGTTGCGATGCGATCCTTGAGCTCGACCGGCAGTCGGGAAACCGACTGCATGGTGGCAACCACGACCTGGGCACAGCCGAAGATCGCGTCGACTTCATCGAGGGACGTGGGCGCCCTTTTGAGCGTGGTGACAATGGGATAGAGAGCAGCCTCCTTCAGCAGGCCGAACTTCTTCAGAACCCCGAGGTCAACGAACTTGTCACTGATCTGAGTGCGCAACTGGTCGGACGGGACGATGACAAGAAGTTTGTTCACGTCCGCCGACACGAATACACCGAGCATCGTTTCCGTCTTGCCAGTACCTGTGGGCATCACGAGTGTCGCGGGGGCATCGGACACCACCCAATGTGCCTTGATCGCATGAATGGCACCGATCTGGGGTGGTCGAAAGCCCGTGACGATACGGCGATCGCCTTCGTACTCCTCCTCCCGCAAGGAGAGAGTATTGGTCCACGTCGCTTGAATGGCTTTGTGCCGTTCTGCGAAATCTTCGAGGGATATCTTTTCCGGCTCCTCTGGAGCCGGCTTTTCCCAGCGAACCGAGGGTCTGGACAGCACCTCCTGGATGGACGTGATCGGCACCACTTCGTCGATGCGAATCATCTGGTCGTAACTGGAAGGCCGCTTCAAGCCCCGTCGAAGTAGGGCGAGACTAGGTCGCTCGGCCAAATCGCTGAAATAGCCCTTCGCGTTGGAATCCAGGGCGACGTTCCGATCTGCCTCAGGAGCATCAAGTTGCCGGACGAGGTTCTCCGCGACGCGGCCGCGCAGCAAATATCTCTTTGGCAGTGTTATCGAAACCCGCTCAGTGAACAGATCGGCCAAATGAAACTCCATTAACAACGGAGTTGATTATAGCGTGATTCTTTCACGATACCTGCGAGGCAGCGATGTTTCCACTACGATATCTACTGCCAGAAGTTGATCGTCTCCCTCGTGACCGTAAGGACGATCAGTACTCGTCGGCCCGCATGATCGTCATCACACGTGACGTGACGTTTCGGTCCGATGGGTCGGGTGAATGATACCGGCGACTTAGATCGTAGTAATCGATCTTCCAAATGATCTTGATATCGCTGGCCGTCATGACCGCGCAGTCGTGCTCGCCATAGGGATCGTTCTCGGGTGTGAACCCATCGAACGCGGTAATGGCGGAGATGATGTTCCTGACCGTCGATGGACCGAGCGCAGATATCCCCAAGGTGATAACGATGCTCCCACCGATGCGATGAATCCTCAGGTCGTCGTTCAGTGATCTGGTCTTAGTGACGGTTTCACCGAGCGCCCGGCTAATGTCTTCAGCTTCTCCGAAGAGCATGTCCGGTTTCTGGTTTGTCATGGTCATTCCTTTCCTGGACACAGTTCGTCCTTTCCGGCCGGCCGCATCGCCGGTCAGTTCCTCTTGCAAGTTCTTGTTTGGGGTGGTCAGCCTTCGTCAGGCGAAATCAGTCAGGGGCGAGCTTGTCAGCCGGGAATGCTCCCGCACGCCACCATCCTTGCTGACACGTTTTCCAAATCACGTAGTCGACGGTCGAGACACTGTCTCCCGATTGCTTCGACAGTCGTCCGCACAACTCCTGGACCGTCTCACCCGATTGGCTGGCAACTCTTTCAAGCCAGACATCGGGCTTCGCCACGTCAACACCGAGGTTCTTTGCCAGGTGATATTTCGTGATCTCGCCGATGTGGGGAAGATCTCCGCAGAAGTCGATCACCTTCTTCGGTCCATCTTTCCACGCCAATCGAAAGCCCTCGAAAAACTCCAATCTGTTCGACATCACCAGGTCGATGGACTTCGCCTTTCCAGGGTGCCCGAACGTGGTTCCCACCTCTCCTGTCGCCATCAGTGACGGCCTCATCCGGTTCCAGATATCCTTTGCGACCGTCCACCTCATTCCACTGTTGAGAATGACGTACGAAACCCTCAGGGCAAAATCAGTTTCGTCCGTCGGTGGGGATTTCGTTTTGACCCTTTCCATCGCGTCGGGATCGAGTCCCATCACCATTCTGCGGTAGGCGAAATACTCGTCCCGCGTCACCGAGAGAGGTCCGCTCTGGCAACTGCACCCCCCTCATCCAAGGTGACACTTTCAATATGTAAGAGACATTTCACATTGATGGCTTGGCCGTTCGAGTTTCCAGTAGAACTCCTGTTCACTAGACCCCTCCCCGGCGAACTAAAATGATCTCGTCCGGATCAATCTGATGGGGCGTTTTCAGATTGCGAAGCGAACACCGCGCGCGATGCAATACCTTCATGGAGTCGGAGTCGAACAGTCGAATGGTCCTCTCCGTTATCTGATAAGCGACCGTCCAATGGTCGTGACGACCAGAGAGACCGATGATGGCAACTTGGCTCTCATCGAGGACGTCTCCCAATGCTGTCCACAAATCATCAATCCTACGAATTTTGGGAGTGAAGATCGTCGCGCTAACAGAAACGTCCAGGACATCCCGAAGATGATTGCAGGCAGCTTCAACGAGGGAGTGAACGATCGGAATTTCTATCCCCAGTCCGACAGTCTCGTGGGCGGTCACACGGTTCGTCGTCAGGTTCTCAGAAAGTGTCTGAAAGAGAGCAACGGATCGTTGAGATCGCAACTCCGGAAAAAGATACCGGACGGCATTCATCACGCAATAGACACCGCAGAGGCTGTCTAGATCCCCCTGATTGAAAGGCGCCAAAACCCGCGCGCGCGAAATCATTCGACCAACACGTTCGTTGCGTTCAGGGACCGACATGTCAAATCATCGACACGATGCGGCGTTGGGCATCGGTGTCACCATCGATATAGGTTTGCGTCATCGACAGTGATCGGTGGCCGGCGAGGAGCTGGACATCACGAAGACATCCTCCTGCGCGGTGCGCGGATCGCGCCGCCGTCGTTATAAAGGTTCGGCGTCCTGAATGGGACGAACAGCCTTCGAAGTTCAGATCGCGATAGAGCTCGACGAACCAATTGACGATGCTGTTAGGCTTCATTGCACCACCGCGAGTTGAACGAATGACGGGACCATCGCCCAGTCCA
This sequence comes from Mesorhizobium sp. C372A, assembly GCF_030323245.1. Classification (NCBI taxonomy): domain Bacteria; kingdom Pseudomonadati; phylum Pseudomonadota; class Alphaproteobacteria; order Hyphomicrobiales; family Phyllobacteriaceae; genus Mesorhizobium; species Mesorhizobium sp. C372A. Next base: position 4,982,439 of record NZ_CP100475.1, read on the forward strand.
ATCTTCCCCAATCGAGACAACGCGTTCCTGAGATCATGATGGAGGGGAATTCGACGCCCGGATTGCCGTTTCGCGATCCGATCCTCGACAACAAGCGAATTTCCAATTTTTCCCTTGGGATCGAGGAGCATCGACCATTCCAAGCCCGCAATCTCACAGGCTCGCAATCCGGCCTTACAAGAGAGCAGAATGATCACCTGGTCTCGGACCGGGGTTGAGGATTCGCGCGAGTGCGTGAGCATTTTGCGAAGCATTGAATCAGTGACGAATTTGGCCTGACGACCAGACATTTGGGTTGCGCTCCAAAATGAGGACAACTCCAGATTATAGGCATTAATTCCTATTTTCAAGCCGAGAAGCGAGATTTCTTGACCCGTGCCCAACGGGGGAAGTCTTAGGATTTTTGGTCGAATTGATCGTCCGGTTTGACGAGTTCCACATGACTAACCCCAACGCCTGGGCCAGAGCCAACAGGGTCGCCACAGTTGGTTTTCGCTCCCCGTTCTCAATTTCGCTGATGTACTGCTGACTCAGGTTCGCCCGTTCAGCGACGGCCTCCTGGGTGAGACCCACTGCACCGCGGATCCGCGAGAAATTCCGGCCGACCAGCTTCCGAATGACCATTCCGGCAAGCGTCGAAAGGTTATCCGACATGCAGGACGATCTAGCAAGAGAGCGCAAGGCAGCAACGCGCTTGTGGGCGAAACGTGAAGCCCAAATTAAGGGCGTAATCGAATCCACGGGTGGGCATGTGTGGAGACCTCAAAGGCATCGCGGGAAAGGCGATGCTGGAGGGAGAGCCTGCAGGTTTTGGCCTTGGAGGGCGCATCCGATGAGGGGTGATTCCTACCACAACCGGGGCATCATCGACCAAGCCAAAGGGCAGTTGGACAGATGCGCCGAGTTGCTAGTTTGTAGCTAGGAGCACCATCATGGCGACGAGAGGCCAATCCCAATCGAACAATAAACGTTTTAATTCAGCAGGTTATATGGTGGGCGATGACGGGCTCGAACCGCCGACATCTTCGGTGTAAACGAAGCGCTCTACCAACTGAGCTAATCGCCCGCTCCGGCCGGACCTTTAAGCGGTCGCAACCGGCTTCGCAAGACCAAATGAACAGCTGCGAGCTTAGCCGCATACTGGTTTTCGCGGGCAAAGTGCCGCCTGTCAAAAAACCATCTCCTGTTTGCGTTTATGCTGTCCAGCTGCGCTTGACACCCGGTGGCGAACCCCTTATCCACCGCCCCAACGACGAACACGGCTGACACGTGCTCGTCCAATGCGCGGGTGTAGCTCAGTTGGTTAGAGTGCCGGCCTGTCACGCCGGAGGTCGCGGGTTCGAGCCCCGTCACTCGCGCCATTAATTTCAAGGGGTTAGCTACCGCCCCTTGAAAAGTTTCAACTCTCATTCTGCGGAGAGTTTCAACTTTCTGTATTCGTTCCGTTCCAGGCCAAGCAGCTTTCTGCCCTTGCGGCGGCTGGCATCGGCTGAGCGGACGGCGGCCAGATTGACCGGTATATAGGTCTTCTGCAGCCCCTTGTTCCCGTCGATCGAATTGCCCATCTTGGCCGAGATTGCCTCGACCGACGCGCCTCCGGCATTCGCCTCGACCGCGCCGGAACGCCGCATGTCCATCAGCCGCCGCTTCTCCGATGTCCCGAACACCAGCGTGCGCAGATCGGCAAAGTCGTCGACCAGAGAATCCTTCGTGTAAGGCACGCCGGCGCGCGGCCGGCCGCCCTTCGGGCCCGGCGCGAAACCGCGCGAGCGAAAGATCGGCGCATCGTCAAGCAGGGTGACGCCTAGTGATTCGACATAGGCCAGCACCAGGCGCTGCGTGCGTGACGACAGCGTGCCGACAGCCGCCTCGCCACTCTTGCTGCGTGCAATCAGAAAACCCCATTCCTGTGCTGTCTGCATTGCCTGCGCCGGTGTGAGCGTGCGCACGTCGACGGGTGAGAAGCTCGTGTCCCACGCAACGGCGATGATGCAGGCCAGTCCGCGGTAGCCGGCGCGCCAGGCGCCCTTGACCATGCGCACCGCCTCGCCTGCCGTCCAGGTCTGGTGGCGCGGTGGTGGCGTCTGGCGGCGGATCGCCTGCGATGGGTCGGAGCCGGGCGGGCATAGCTTCATGCCGGCCATGACATTATAGAGCGAACGCCACGTCTTTACGGCACGGTAGGCGATGTCGACACCTTTGACCCGCAGCAGACGGCCATACCAGTCGTCGAGCAGCTCGAGGGTGATGTCGGCTGGCGGCAGGTCGGCGAAGTACGGCTCGATGAAGGTCCAGCCGCGCTCCCGATCCTCGCGGGTGCGCGGTGGCTTGCGCTTCCATGCATCCATGCGGCGATAGCGTGCAAAGGCGTCTCCGATGGAATCCTTTGGCCATACATGCAGGCGCGACGGCTCCCTGCCCTTGCGGAGTTCCTGCCAGCGGTCTTCCCACTCCCGGGCTATCGTCCAAGCCTCAGGCCCGTCGATTCCACAGGAAATGCATCTGAAGCCAGCTTCGACCATCTTCGGCGTCGGCAGCCAGTAGCCGTATTTGCCCTTACGGATGACGTAGTGCTTCAATTTGATCTTACCCAAGGATCGCCAGCCTCGCTCTTGCAATGTCAATGCTAGACTGCGCGCCATATAGGGTTCAGCACAACTCCGGCGGCATCGAGACGATCGACCTCAGCCCGGTCGGCGGCCCTCGGCCACGTCCATGACCAGCACGCGCAGCATGGTCAGCTGGCGCTTACCCTCCATGGCGCGCCCGTCGGCGACGGTCTGTCTCTTTCGGCTCAGGAAAACGTCACTCTGAGTTTGCTAAACGCGGTGCTGGACCGGTTACCACGCGTCAGATCTGGATCATCACCTTGCCGGCCTCGATTCTCATCGGATAGATCGCGAGCTTGACGCAGACCGGCGCGCCCTTGACCTGGCCGGTCGCAGAGCGGCCAATGTGCTTCAAGGCATTCGATGACGTCGTCGATCACCAGCCCTTCGGCTAGATGCGCCTTCTCATGGGTCCAATATCCGTCGGTGGCGAAGAGCTCGTCATCGGGCGAGCGGCAAACCGCGAGGATCGAAGCAGATGACATCCTCTTCCTCGATGTCATCGACCGCGCACGCTTCAATCCAGTCGGCCATCTCCGGCTCCCGCACCATCCGCTATGGCTATTCAGCCGCCGCCGACATATCCACCTGGTGAAATTCGCCGCGATAGGGTCTGGCTGTCGGCGGCAATTCGCGCTTGAGATAAAAATCCTCGTACCGCAGCTGCTTCAGCAGCACCGGCCAGACCTCGCGATAGGCATGCCACATCGACGGGTTCGCTACCGGCAGGTCGTGCTTGATCAGCTCGTGCAGCCTCGGCAGCGCATGATAGGGCACCATCGGGAACATGTGGTGTTCGACGTGATAATTCATGTTCCAGTAGATGAAGCGGCTGACCGGGTTCATGTAGACGGTGCGGGTGTTCAGCCGATGGTCGACCACGTTGTCGGCCAGGCCGATATGCTGCAGCAACCCTGTCAGCACCATGTGCCAGCTGCCATAGAGGCGCGGCAGGCCGATCAGCACCAGCGGCAGCAGCGACCACGTGAACAGCGCCAGCCCGACTGTCGCCGCATAGATGGCGACATGCCAGCGCGCAGCGATCACCGCCTTGTGCTGCTCCATCTCGGGGATATAGCTCTTCTCTTCATCGGACAGCTTGCCGAACGCCTGGCGCACCAGCGCCGGCAGCGAATAGCGGAAATCGAGAATACCGGTGAAGGCGAGCGCCGCCCGCAGCAGATCTGGGGGGCGCATGACGGCGATTTCGGCATCGCGGCCGACGATGATGGTATCGGTGTGATGGCGGGCATGGCTCCAGCGCCATTGCACGGGGTTGCGCATCAGCATGAAGCTTGAGATCTGGTAGACGACATCGTTCATCCAGCGCGTCCGGAACGCGGTACCGTGGCCGCATTCGTGCCAGCGCGAGTCGCTGGACGAGCCGTAAAGCACGCCATAGACGAACAGGAACGGCACCACCCACCACGTGGCCCAGAACCATACGATGCCGGCGGCCGACACCAGGATCGCGGCGACCCAGATGATCGTGTCGCGGATCGCCGGCCCGTCGGAGCGTTGCATCAACTCCTTGATCGCCTTGCGCGGGACATCGGTGTGATACCATTCGGCCGAAGCCAATCCGGTCTCAATGGCGCGCTTGGTGCTTTCACCGACCAGGCTGTAGTCGCGCTTCCTGCTTGCCGTCATCGTCATCTCCGCTTTCCCGCCTGCGCTCCGCAAGGGCCGCCTGGGGCCGGCCGGGCCGCGCCTGCTTCCGTATTCCGGCGCACTTCCCGCCCGCCGCGGCAACCGATCGTGCGTTTCAAGCCGGTCACGCCTGCAGTCTCGCAAAAGCGCCCGACGGCGCAGGGTAATCCTGTTGCGGCTGCCGGGCGATCGACCCTATCCTCGCTTCCGCTTGGGCGATCTGGCCGGCACCGTCGAGCACCCGGAACACGGCGTCATAGGAGCGGCTTTCGCCATGGTCCAGCCAGATTATCTCGCCCCGTTCGCGCGCGGCGAGATTGCCCAGAACATGATGCGTCGAAGGTTCGATTCCCAACGCATATAGGCCGGCCTGGAAGTTCTGCCACTGATAGGTGCAGGGCAGCTGATCCTTGCGGGTAACGACCTCGAAGCCGAGGCCCAGGTGGTCATTGACGACGGCCACCGGCACCTCGCCCGCCGCATCGGCGCCAAGCTCGTGCTCCCAGACCTGCTCGCTGAACCCCAGCTGCGGCGCCGGCACGGTTCGGTAGCCGACTTTCTGCGCCTCGTAGCGTTCGCCGGCGTGCGCCGCCCAGACGACATCCCGGATCGGCGCCAGGTAGCGCGAACCCTCGTCGAGCAAGGGATGGCTGACATTGACGTGATAGAAATACATATGCGGCGTGCGGCTGAAACCGTGATTGACGACGCGGTCCGACAGGCGGATCTCGCTGCCGCCGACATCGGCCTCGATGCGGCGCAGCAACTGGAGATCCTCGCCGAACACGGTTGCCTGCTGGACAATGCCTTCCGCCCACAGCACGCACCGGTCGCCGTCCCAGGCCTCGCCGTAGCCGGTCAGCCGCGCCGGCACGGTGCCGATGCGGCCATGCAGCGAATGCAATACCCGCTTGCGCCCCGGATAATTGTAGCTTTCGGCCGGCACGTCTTCCCGGCCCAGTATATGGTCGAGGCCGCAGGTGACGAGCAGCCCCGAGAACGACCGGCCAAAGGCGAAGCCGTCCTCCCCTTCATGCTCGTGCAGTCCGGGGTGGCGAAAGCCGCTCGGCGAATGCCAGCCGATCGCCTGGCCCCGGAAGTCGCAATCGGCGATATCGAGCGCCCGGTCGACCAGCGCCGTGAAGCGCAGGCCGGAGCCGGTGCGGAACTCGAGCATCCGGATGCCGCGCTCCACGCCGTCGCCGAGCGTCATCAGCCGCACGCCGGCGAACTGCGACAGCATGCCGGACCGCTCGGCCACCTGCCTTCGCGACAGCGTCTTGCCGTAAAGCTCTACCATGCGACGTCCTTCACTTTGCCCTCGCCTCCTTGAGCAAGGCCGACATGTCGGCGCCGGTGATGATGCTTTCCACCGTCAACAGGTCGGTGTCGGCGACCGTCTGTTCCGCGACGATTTCGCCGCGGCGCATGACGATGATGCGGTCGGCGACCTGGAACACGTGGTGGATGTTGTGGGTGATGAGCAGCACCGAGTGGCCGGCGTCGCGCACCTCCTTGACGAAGCGCAGCACGCCGTGGGTTTCCTCGACGCCAAGATTGTTGGTCGGCTCGTCGAGTATGATCACCTTGGCGGCGAACTGCATGGCGCGCGAGATCGCGATCGATTGCCGCTCACCGCCCGAGAGGGTGCTCACCAGCGCATCTGCATCGAGCTTTTTCGAAATGCCGACCCGCTTCAGCAGCGCCGAGGCGGCGTTGCGAAGCTTGGCGAGGTCGAGGGGCGCGAACACGCCGAGCCAGCCGAAATTGACCGGCTCCCGACCCAAGAAAAGATTGCGCGCGATGCTGAGGTCCGGCGCGAGCGATGTGTCCTGATGGATAGTCTCGATGCCGAGGTCCATCGCGTCGCGCGTCGAGCGGATCGACGCCTTCTCGCCGCGCACGAAGATGTCGCCGTGGTCGGCCGGGAAGACGCCGGAGATCGCTTTGATCAGCGTCGACTTGCCGGCGCCATTGTCGCCAAGCAGGGCAACCACCTCGCCTTCGTTGAGGGTGAACGAGGCGTTCTTCAGCGCACGCACGTTGCCGAAGGACTTTTGCAGGTCTTGCAGACGCAGCACTTCCATCCTCAGCTCCTTGCGGCGTTCTTCTGCAGCAAAGCGTGCAGGATGAGCATGGCGAGGATGATGACGCCGACGAAGATGTTGTATGCCAAGCCCGGCACACCGATCAGCACGATGCCGTTGCGGATGGCGCGCAGCATCAGCGCGCCGACGATGGTGCCGAGGATGGTGCCGCGCCCGCCGGTGAGCGCCGTGCCGCCGACCACCACCATGGCGATCACTTCGAGTTCGTAGCCGGTGCCGGCCACCGGCGAGGCGGCCGAAATCCGGAACGCGCTGATCATGCCGGCCAGCCCGGCCACCACCGAGGTCAGGATGAACAGCCAGATCTTGACCGCGTCGGCCGGCACGCCGCGCGCCACCGCTGCGTTGCGGTTGCTGCCGATGGCGCTGATCCAGTTGCCGAGCTTGGCGTAGCGCAGGATGTAAATCGCCAGCAGCGACAGGCCGATGAACCACCAGAGCGAGGTGTAGAACCGGAACGAGCCTACATTGAAGCTGCCGGCAAGCAGCGTGACGAAGAAGCCGGGCTGGTCCCACGACTTCAGGGGGAATCCCTGCGTGATGTAGAGCGCCGCGCCGCGCACGACGAGCAGCATCGACAGCGTGACCAGGAACGAAGAAATGCCGATCTTGGTGACGATCAGCCCGTTGATGGCGCCGATCGCGATGCACAGCACAAGCCCGGCCAGGAGGGCGACGCCGATGTCGATACCGCCATTCTGCACCAGCAGCATCACCACGACGGGCGCAAGGCCGAACACGGCGCCGACCGACAGATCGAACTCGCCCGCCGTCAGCAGCAGCGTCATGCCGAGAGCGATGATGCCGAGCTCGGGCAGGAACGCCATCATGTTGGATATGTTGAGCGGCGACAGGAAGTTGCCGTCGGCGATGGCGAATACAACGAGCAGCACGATGAGGATGATGAGCGAGGAGAATTGCGGCGAACGCAGCAGCGCAGACCTGCCCTTCGCTCGCTGCGTGTCGTCGTCTGCTGTGATTGCCATATCTGTCAGGACCATGCGTTTCGTCCGGCGCCCGCCATTTCGGGGCGGGCGCCGATTGTCGTCACTTGTTGTAGAGTTTCAGGATCGGCTCGACGCTCGAGGCGTCGTAGAGGCTGAATGTGTGAATGTCGTAGCCAATCGGCTCGCCAGAGGCCGCAAGCCCGAGCAGCGCCACCGGCATGAAGCCCTGCGCCGACGGGTACTGCCAGGCCGCAGCATTGACGAAGCCGGACTTGACCGCCTCGGCCGTCTCCTTTGAGTTGCCCCAGCCGACGACCGGGACCTTGCCGGCCGACACACCGGCCCCGTCGAAGACGCGTTTGATGCTTGCTGCCACGGAATCGCCCAGTGCAATGATTGCCGGCGGATTGTTGGCGACCATGTAGTCGGTCATCTTGGCGATGATGCCGGCCGGGTCGGTGCCGCAATCGACCACGTCGTACTTGATGCCGAGCGGATCGAAGACGCTGGCGATGCCCTCGGTCTCGAGCTGCTGGTAACTGGCGCCCGGCACTTCGACCGGCAGGAACACCTTGTCGCCCTGCTTCACCATCTTGTGGTCGACGAGATACTTGGCCCAGATGACGCCCGCTTCCCTGAGGTCGGCCCCGACATAGGCCTGCCGCCCGATCGCCGGATCATCGGTGTTGAAGAACACGATCGGTATGCCGGCGGCCTTGGCGGCCTTCACCTCCTCCGTCCACAGGCCGGGCTGAGCCGAGGTGGTAGCGATGCCGTCCGGCTTGGCGGCGAGCGCCGAGTTGAAAGCCTCCTTCTGCGCCGCCATGTCGCCGCCGCTGAACGAGATCTTGCAGGTCACCTTGAGCTGGTCGCAGGCCTTGGTCGCGCCGGCATTCCAGTCGATCCAGAACGCGTCCGAAGGTCCACCATGCGACAGCAGATAGAAGGTCTTCTGGCCGTCCTGCGCGAATGCCGGCAGGCTCAAGGAGACCCCGGCTACCAGCGTTGCCGCGGCAGCCACTTTCAATGCGAATTTCAACATTCATTCCTCCCTTGGTTGGAGTTGCGCCGCCATGCGCCGGCGGCGCAACCGGCGCTCACAGGCCGTTGGCGCGGAACTTCCCGTCGAGGAATTTCTTCGCGCGCGGCACGTCGTCTTCCGAGAGATGCTCGATGATGACCGGGATGTTTGGGTGCTTTTCCGCCAGCCGCTGCAGATAGAGATCGTAATTCAGCGATCCCAGCCCGGGCGCCGGCAGCTCGATCTCGCCGACGCCGCGGAACGTGTGGCTCTCCATCGCATCCTCGTCGCCGATGTCGGCATGCTTTTCCGACTTGTCGCTGCCCGAACGCTTGACGTCCTTGGCATGCGCGATCTTGATCTTGTCGGTCAGCGTGTCGAACACCTGGTTGAGGATCTGGTCCATTTTGTCGATATTGTGGGTCTCGAAATAGTTGGTCGGATCCATCAACAGGCCGAGGCCGGGATGGTCGACCTGGGCGAACATCTTCACCGTCTCCTCGACCGAGCCCACGACGTTGTTGACGTAAGTCTCGAGGAGGAAGACCGCGCCGTGGTCGTAGGCGGTCTGGGCAAGCTCGGCGATCACCTTGCGGCATTCCTCGAAGCCTTCCTCGGTCTTGTTCTTCGGGTGATGCACCCAGTCGGATTCGGTGTTGTAGGTACCGGTCTCGGAGATCACGTAGGGCGAGCCGAAGCTGCGCGCATTGCGGATGATTTCCTTGAGATACCCGACGCGCTTATCGCGCTCGGCCTTGTCGGGATGAATGATGTTGGTGTAGCCCGACACGCAGCAGATCGGCAGGTTGTTGTCGCGGAAGACGTCGCGCACCTGCTTGGCCTTTTCCTCAGTGATCTGCCCGGCCGACAGATCGATATCCCTAAAATGCAGGTCGAGCTGCACCGTGTTGAAACCGAGCCCGCGGATCTTCTTTGCCGTCTCTTCGAGCCCGTACGGGAAATAGCCCGTGAAAATACCTGCCTGCATCATGATGTGAATTCCTCCCTGTAAGCGATTCAGCCGCCACACTATTCGGCGGCATGTTCAGTCGATCGATATCTCGGACATTTTGACGGTGCGGCCTTGCGCCATCGAGCGGTAGCCCGCCTCGACCAGTGCCATTGTCTTGACGTTATCGGCGACGGAGAGCGCCGGCGGCGCGCCTGTCTTCACCGCATGCTGCAATTGCTCCATCACGCCGATGAAGGCATGCGGGAACCACATCGTGTCCCAGCTCGGGCTGACCCACTTGCCATCCGTCGTCTCGGTCGAGGCATAGGTCAGCGTCGAGGCCACGCCTTTCGGCCAGCCGATCGTGCCTTTGGCGACACCCTTGGTGCCGTCGACGCGCCAGTTGATGTGCTGGTCGTCCAGATAGCCCTCCTGGCGCGGTCCGGACCAGACATCCTCCAGCGACACGGCGAGCACGCCGGAGGGAAAGCGCAGCGTCGAGACGGTGATGCCGTCGCAATGCTCGAATGTAGTGCGCGGGTCCTTGCGTGTCAGCGTGGCGATTTCCGAGGGATCGCCGAACAGGAAGCGCAGCACGTCGAGATGATGCACGCTCATATTGGCGAGCGTCAGCCGGTCGTAGTCCTGAAGGAACGTCTGCCAGTGCGGGATCGCATGCATGTCGATCTGCGCAAAGACGATGTCGCCCAGTGCGCCGCTGTCGATGATCTGCTTCAGGACGCGCATCGACTGGTCGTAGCGCATGTTCTGGTTGACCGAGAGGATCTTGCCGGACTTTGCGGCTTCGTCGCGCAGTTTCACGGCTTCATCGACCGACAGCGCCAGCGGCTTCTGCGCCAGGATCGCCTTGATGTGAGGCTGCTTCAGCGCATGGCGGATCAATGCCGGCTGCTGGTCGGGTGGAAAGGCAAGGTCGACGATCTCGATCTCGGGATTCTCGATCAGTTGTTCCGGCGTGTCGTGGACGGTCGGAATGCTCCAGCGTGCAGCTACCTTCTCGGCGCTGGCCTTGGTGCGCGAAGCGATGGCAACGACTGGGAAACCGGCCTGCCCATAGGCGGCAAGATGGCATTCGGCCATGATCATGCCGGCGCCGATGCAGCCGATCCGGTATTCTTTCGTGCGGACCTTCACGTCCGGCTCGAAGCCTTCGCTCGCCATGTCTTCCTCCCGCAATTCTGTTTTCGCAGCCGCGATCATCTGGCCAACGCGCCTCCGTCCTGCCCGAAATAATGCACCCGGGCCGGCTCGCAGGATATCGCTACCACCGCATCCGGCCTGATGTCGGGCTGGCCGCGCAGCAGCGCCTTCAGCCGCGCCTCTCCGGCGGCGAGCGTTACCACCGTGTAACCGCCAAGGGGCTCGACCTCGAATACGCGCGCCGGGCGGCCAGCGCCCCCGTCGACCCAGGGCCGGACCTTGATGTCCTCCGGCCTCAGCCCGATTTCGATCGCGTCGGCCGGAGCAGCGCGATCGTCGATGCTGACCGTGCCTTCGGCGGCCTCGACGCCATCTTCGCCGCGAACGGATTTGAGGATGTTCATCATCGGCGAACCAAGCAGTCGCGCCACATAGGTGTTCGCCGGGCGGTCGTAGATCTCGGACGGGGCGCCGATCTGTCGGATCCTCCCATTCTCCAGAATCGCGATGCGGTCGGCGATCGACATCGCCTCTTCCTGGTCATGGGTGACGTAGATCAGCGTCTTGCCGAGTTCGCGCTGGATGCGCTTGAGCTCGACGCGCGTTTCCTCGCGCAGCCGCGCATCGAGCGCAGAGATCGGGTCGTCCATCAGATAGGCGTTCGGGTCGCGCACCAGGGCCCGGGCTATGGCCACGCGTTGCCGCTCGCCACCGGAAAGCTGCGCCGGCGGCTTGTGAAGGATGTGGCCGATATGCAGCTTGGCGGCCACATCGGCGACACGCTTCTCGATCTGGGCCTCGGCGACCTTGCGCTCGACCAGCGGGAAACGCACATTTTCGCGCGCGCTCATATGCGGGAACAGCGCCAGGTTCTGGAACACCATGGCGACATTGCGCTCGGCCGGAGAGACGGTGTTGACCGGTTTGCCGCCGATCAGGATCTCTCCGGCGTCAGGCGTCTCCAGCCCGAGCACCAGGCGCAGGATTGTCGATTTGCCCGCCAGCGGCGGCCCGAAGAAGCAGAAGAATTCGTTGTCATTGACGGTGAACGAGGCGTCGTCGACGGCGAGCGTCGTGCCGTAACGCTTGCTGACATTGCGAAAGACGATATCGGCCATGTCAACCTGCCTTCATCGCAATGCCGCTGCGGGCATCGAAGACACGCACGGACGATGCCACGGGGGCGACGACGGCAAGCTCGCCGATCGACAGTCCGACAGCATTGTCGAACACCGCCTTCACGGCGGTCTCGCCATCGCCGAGATGGACGATGGTCCTCGCGCCGATCCGCTCGACGAAGCTCACCGGCATGGCGAGGCCCTGCCCGCTCTGCACCAGCGACACCTGTTCGGGCCGGAAGCCGTAAAGCACCTCGGAGCGCGATCCGCGCAAGGTGGCGGCCAGCGCATCCGGCAGCGTCGGCGTGACCCCCAGCTGCCCGAGATCGACCACCAGGCCCCGGTCGCTCTCCGCCGGCCTTCCCTTCAGCAGGTTCATGCCCGGAGCGCCGATGAAGCGGGCGACGAAGACATTGGCTGGATTGTTGTAGACTTCCAGCGGCGTTCCCACCTGCTGCAGCACGCCGTGATCCATGACGGCAATGCGGTCGGCCATGGTCATGGCCTCGAGCTGGTCATGGGTGACGTAGACCATCGTCTGCCTGAACTGGCGCTGCAGCTGCTTGAGCTCGGTCCGCATTACCGCCCGGAAGGCGGCGTCTACATTGGACAGCGGCTCGTCGAGCAGGAAGATCGCCGGCTCCATGATCGCCGAGCGTCCGATTGCCACCCGCTGCAGGATGTTGACCGAGAGCCGGTCGGCCTTGCGGTCGAGCAGCGGCGTCAACTGCAGCAGCTCGGCGATGGCGCCGACGCGGCGGTCGATCTCGGCTGTCGCCGCACCGCGCATCCGCGGCCCGTAGGCAAGGTTCTGGCGCACCGTCATGTGGGTGAAGATGGCGTAGTTCTGGAAAACGAAGCCGACGCCGCGGCGGCCCATGGGCACGCCGGCCATGTCGCGCTCGCCAAACAGGATCTTGCCGCTGGTCGGCTCTTCCATGCCGGCGATCATGTTCATCGTCGTCGACTTGCCGCAGCCCGAAGGCCCGAGCAGCGCCATGAACTCGCCATCGGCGATGTCGAGGTCCATGGTCTTCAGCGCCGTGAACTCGCCAAAGGTCTTGACCAGGTTGCGCAGCTGGATCGCGCTCATGCCGGCACCAGCCTTGCGCGCGCCATGCGCTTCATGGCGAATACGGCAACAATCGAAAGCACGACCAGGATGGCCAGCGCGATCGCCGCCACATAGCCCCAGATCAGCTCCTGCGTCGTGACCTTGTAGATGTAGACGGAGATCGTCTCCGTGGCGACGCCGGGGCCGCCGCCGGTCATGATGTAGAGCGTGTCGAAGATCTTGAAGTTCTCGATGACGCGGATCGCCAGCGCGATGATGATGATCGTCTTCATCTTCGGCAGCACGATGGTGACGAAGCGCTGCCACGGGTTGGCGCCGAGCAGGGTCGCCGCCTTGATCTGGTCCTGCGGCACGCCGACCAGGCCGGCAAGCAGGATCAGGAACATCAGCGGCGTCCACTGCCAGATATCGGCGATGATCACCGCGATCAGCGCCAGTGTGGGGTCAGACAGCCAGGCGATGGTGACGCGGGAACCGCTGAGTGCCGACAGGATGTCGTTCAGCGGCCCGCCCGACTGGAACAGCATGAAGAACATGTAGCCGGCCACCGCCGGAACCACCATCATCGGCATCAGCAGGATCGAATAGAAGATCCGCTTGCCCGGAAAATCGTCCGCGAACAGCGTCGCCAATGCCAGGCCAAGCAGGAATTCGACGGGCACGCACACGACCATGACGATGGCCGTGCGCCTCAGCGCGCTCCAGAAGCGCGCATCGGCGGCAAGGTCGGTGTAGTTGGCGAAGCTGTTCCACATCTCCCATGCGTTCCACCAGCCGAGGCCGGAGAGCGGCGACCACTCGGTGACGCTGATGTAGAACTGCATCAGCAGCGGGAAGACGGAGATGAAGAGCACCAAAACCTGCGCCGGCAGCGTCAGCCGGAATCCCAGCCGCGCTCCCTCGTCCCGCAGCGCGGGCTTGTCAAGCGCGGCCTTTGCGTCCTTTGAGACAGTCACGGTCACCGCGCTCATTGCTTGAGCGCGCCGAACGTCAGTCCGCGCACCAGATGGCGCTGGATGGCGATGCCCATGATGACCGGCGGCACCGCGGCGATAAGACCGAGCGCGGCCTTGGCGCCATAGAGCTGCCCGGTCATCGAGGAGGACAGCGAGGCCATGTAGACGGGGATCGTCACCCATTCACGCGTCGTCAGCAGCAGCGCGATCAGATAGTCCGACCAGTTGAGGATGAAGACGAAGAGGGCGGCGCTGGCCAGCGGTGCGCGCATCATCGGCAGCGTGATGCGCGTGAAGACGCGCAGCCGCGAACAACCTTCGACAAGCGCCGCTTCCTCGATCTCGCGCGGCATGTCGTCGAAGAAGGTCTTCATGAGCCAGAAAGCGAACGGCAGGGTGACGATGCCGTAGATCAGGGCCAGGCCAAACCAGCTGTCGGTGAAGTTCAGGAAGGCCCACATGATCATGACCGGGATCATCACCGCCATTGGCGGAAACAGCCTGAGCTGGATCAGCGCCAGCGGCAGGTTCTGGCCGGAGCCGAAACGCGACAGCCCGTAGGCCGCAGCCGTGCCCGCCGACATTGCGATCGCCGTGCCGAACACCGAAGACAGCAGCGACGACAGGATCGGCTTCAGCGCGGTGCGGTCGAGCGCCACGATCAGATTGTTGTTGGACTCGCCGAAGACGAACTGGAAATTGCCGAGCGTCGGGTTCTTCGGCCACCATGTCAGGTCGGCGCCGGTCGCTGACCATTCGGCGATCGGCTTGAAGGCCATCGACACCACCCACAGGATCGGTACCAGCGTCACCGCCATCGCCGCGAAGATCGCGGCGTAGCGGAATATCTCCAAGGGGACGGAACGCTTCATCTGGCTGCTTTGCTGGTGGCGTTGATTGCGGCGGGGAGGAACAGATGCTCCTCCCCTCCAGCGCTGATCCAGGGAGACGGATCAGCTGATCGGGTCGAGAACCGTCGGCCAGGCCTCCTTGTTCGTCCTGATGGCTTTGAGCAATTTGTCCTCGCCGATGCGGCGGGCGATCTTCTTCCACTCCGCTTCCGTGTCGGCCATCGCCTGTTCCGCTGTCTTGGCCTTGGTCAGCGACGCCATCAGATTTTCGTCCAATGCGTTGTGGAAGGCGGTGGCGCCGGGATAGTTGATCGTCGGCACCGTGCGGGCGACGGTCTCGCGCACCACGTCGATGTGGTAGGCGTGGTAGGTCTGGCGCACCAGCGGATCGGAGAAATCCGAGAGCCGGAACGGATCGAGATAGCCGCCCGGATTGGCGCTCATCCAGGCATAGATGCGGGCGGAGCCCAGCCACTGCAGCAAAAGGTAGGCGACCTCCTGGTTTTTCGACTGCGACGAGACCATGCCAGTCAGCGAGAACCACAGCACGGAACGGCTGATCAGCTTGCCGTCGACTTCGCGGCCGGGCGGCAGCATCGAGCCGATCTTGCCGGTGACGGCGGAATCCTTGTTGCCGGCATTGTCGAGGAATTTCGGCAGGTTCGAGAAGGCGCAGGTCATCGCCGCGCCGCCCTTGGCGAAATTTCCATACTGCTCCGGCCAGCCCCAGGAGATCGCGTCCGGCGAGTGATGAACGAGCGAGCCGACATATTCGTTGGTGGCGGCAATGCCGTGCTCGGAATTGATCAGCGGCTTGCCGTCGTCGCCGAACAGGAACTGATTGGGCGATGCCATCGAGACATAGCGCTGATACCAGTTGGTGTAGCCCCAACCCTGGTTGCGCAGGTCGGTGGAGCCGAACAGGCCCTTGTCGGGCCGCTGGAAGAAGCCCGCGATGTCACTGTGCTGCTTCCAGGTCTTCGGCGGCGCCAGATCGTAGCCGAATTTGTCCTTGAACGCCTTCTGCTCGGCGGCGTCGCCGAACAGGTCGGTGCGGTAGACCCAGGTCTGGAAGTCGCCGTCCAGCGACACGCCATAGTTGGACCCGCGATATTTGTTGAGCAGCGACACGCCCTTGGCGCCGTCGACATAGCCGGTCTTGGGATCGTCCCATTCGGGCTTGTACTGGGCGACGAAGTCGTCGAGCTTGGCGATGCCGCCGGTCTCGGCAAGGTCGCCGAGGCGGTTCCATTCCGTCGAGTAGATGTCATAGGCCCCACCCTTGGTGGAGATGTCCTGCATCGTCTTCGTGAATTCCTGGCCGTTCGGCAGGCCGACGATCTCAATCTGGATGCCGGTTTCCTTTTCCCACAGCTCCTTGATCGACGGCGCACCCGCCGGGAAAGGCTGTGTGAGTTGACCAATCGAGCCATCCGACAGGCCAAGCACGATCTTGGCCGGTGCCTTGCCAGCTCCCTTCAAGGCCTTGGCCGCCTCAACGGCACGGCCTTCCGGCGTGTCGGCGCCATATTGATAGCGCTGGGCGCCCTCGAAACCGGTGGGGCCGCCGACCATGCCTGGCGCCAGCGCGTCGGCCGCAAGGGCACGGCCGGGACGGATGAATTGCGGGGCGATACCTGCCGCGGCCACGAACACCGCCGCCTTTCCTCCGGACGCCAGCAATCGGCGTCGCGATATGCGGATCAGATCAGACATTGGAATTCCTCCCTCAGGGCCAATGTTTCCTCCACGAGCCCATTGAGGGATATTGACGGCAGCACCGGAAGGCTGTCAACATCATAAATACTCAAAATACATCGTAACACCGCAACCGCGGCGAAAATACGTCATGCAAAGGTCGACACACGGGCTCAATGCCTCGATATGATGGGAAATCTGCCTTTCTGGCACGCGACTATCACGCCGGGCGACGCGATTTAGCCCAACCTCCTTGCGCATCGGCTAAGGCTCGATACATCATTTCCCATCAGAATCGCTGATGGCTGGCAGTTGTGGCCGTCGGACGGGCTAGCGGCATTGTGCGATCTGACGCATTGAGGAGATGAAGACGGTGCGTTCCACCTTGACTGACATAGCCCGGGAAGCCGGCGTTTCGGCCGCCACCGTCGACCGCGTGCTGAACAACAGGCCCGGTGTGCGGGCGCGCACGCGTGAGATAGTGCTCGAAATGGCGCAGCGCCTCGGCTACATCGCGGAGGGCCCGAACGGAGCGCCGCCCAGGCCCTCACCTGGAGAGGTCATCCGTCTCGACTTCGCTCTGCCGGCCGGCACCAATTCCTTCATCAAGATGCTGCATCGACACATCGAGGCGCAGGCCTTGGCGCGCCCCGATCTCGACGTCCACATCGCCACCATAGAGGGCTTCAACCCCGACCGGCTCGCCCGCCTGCTGCAAGAATTGCGTGGACAGACACAAGGCGTCGGCGTGATCGCGCTCGATCATCCAACGGTGCGCGAGGCGATCCGCTCGCTGTCGGCCAATGACGTCAAGGTAGTGACCATCGCCTCCGACATCCTGCATGTTCCGAGAGTGGCCTATATCGGCATCGACAACCGCGCCGCGGGGCGGCTGGCCGGCTATCTGCTCAACCGATTCATGGGATCGGAACGCCCAAGCAAGGTGGCCCTGTTCGCCGGCTCGCTGTCCTATCGCGGCCATGAGGAACGCGAGATGGGATTCCGGCACATCTTGACCGAGGAGTCGCCCAATCTCGAGATCGTCGAGATGCGCGAAATGCTGGATGACCGAGAGAAGGCTTATTCGGAAGCATCAGCGCTTCTGGACCGGCACCCCGATCTTGCCGCGATCTACAATGTCGGCGCCGGCAACACCGGCATCGCTCGGGCGCTCAAGGAGCGTGGACGCGCCAAAGACATTCTCTTTCTCGGCCACGAGGTGACAGACGGCACCAAGGAACTTTTGTTGGATGGGACGCTCGATGCGGTCATAGATCAAAATCCGCGCGTCGAGGCGCGGGAAGCCCTCAACATTTTAAGCCACTCCGTCAGGCACCTGACCTATGAACCGCATCAACCACGACTTCAGGTGATCTTCAAAGAGAATATACCTGAAATCTGATCAATGGATCTGTGATCTTATCGCAAAGCACTGCGTTGGCGTCGCCACCGGTCCCAAATACCAACGAGAGCCCGAATGATCTCTTCAAAGCCGCCGATCTGGCACCATTCCGCGCGAAGTCGGAGGGCCGAGATCGGGTCGTGGTTGATGGTGCATGAGAAGGCCGCCGCCCGTTGCAACTCGGTCAGCCGTTCCGAACCTAAAAAGACCAAGTCCACTCATAGCACCTAGTCGCGAACGATTGGGGCGAAGAGGGTTCTGGATGCCGGCACGAAGCCGACGAATGGCATACGCCCGTCCGTCCGCGACGATCGCCTGAAGCATCGCACCGATCCAATGCGCTCGAGCAGATATGTTGCAGGCGACCTCGTGTGTTATACACGCACGCTGAGTTTTCGGGTCGGACACGAGATCGATGGTCGAGGGGCCCACTTTTGCGTCGGGGCTCCGCCACTCTTCAGATCAACAGCAACCAGCACCAATACGCACCAATCACCATTTGCACAGCGAACGCGGTGAACCTGAGACTGACCGCGAGTTGGCTGGTTGAGACGAGGTGGATCACCGACTGCACTATACGTGCGCCTAACATCGTGGAGGCCAAGGGATCCGTGACATCTGTCTTTGAAATGATGATCGCGACTCCGAGCAGACCTCCGAAGATTGGAAGCCCTTCAATGCAGTTGGCGTGGGCACGGGCTAACCTCCGCATAAACGGGGAGAGGGCTCCGTTATCTGGCGTAAAGCCGTTTGCCGGGACTTGCCCAGAGATCACCAGGTAGCTCCGGATAACTTCCATCACGATCAGCAGGGCCAGCGCCCACGAGATGAAGCCAGTCAATGCGTAAGCACTCGCCGACATGTGCCCTCCCCGTTGCTAGCACTCTAGGTCGTTGTAGCCGATCAACTAGTCTAATGCTATTCGACGAGGAGGGGCGGCCTGTAGTGGGGCCGAAACGGAATAGCAGCTTTTGGACGTTGTGCCCGGAATAGCTGCCGTTCAGCCAATCAGCAGGATTGACCGCTTTCGCCCTTTAGCGACCCTTCCGCGCCAGATCAGTCGATGCTTGAAGCTGCCATTCGCAGAGTGAAAGCGGCGTCGAGCATGGTCAGAAAGGCGCGCACGGCGGGGTTGGCGCGTCGGCTTGCCGGCCAGAGCACGGTGACATTGTTTCGCTCGACCGCGAACGTGGACAGCACTGGGACCAGTTCGCCGCGCTTCACATAGGGAGCCGCCATGAAGGAGGCGCCTATGCCTATCCCACCGCCGGCTGCCAGCATGATGAGCACGGCATCGCTGGCATCGGCGACCACACCGGAATTGGGCACGATCTCGATTTCACGGTCGCCAATCCGGAAGGGCCAGCGAAAGGCCTGGCCTGTGCTCTGATATCGAAGGTTGACGGTGTCGTGCCCTTCCAGGTGATCGGGATGGGTCGGTGTGCCGCGTTCCTCGAGATAGGCTGGCGAGGCGAAGCAGCAAAGCCGATGGGGTGCGATCTTGCGTGATAGTAGCCGGGTGTCAGCCAGATCACCGATGCGTATGGCGACATCGATCCCTTCCTCGATCATGTCCACCATCTGGTCACCCAGCCTGAGATCGACGATCAGGTTCGGATGGAGCCGACGGAAAGCCGGCAAAGCCGGAGCGATCAGATGCAGTCCGATCGGCAGCGACGCGGCCACGCGCAACGTGCCCGATGGTTCGGAGCGCGCGGTCATTGCCGCCTGCTCTATTTCCTCCGCCTCGCGTAGCAGACGCAGCGCGCGCTCATGCAGGTCGCGCCCTTCGGGCGTGAAGGTGAGCGAGCGCGTTGTACGGGTAAACAGCGACACTCCTAAATGCCGCTCGAGCCGCTGGACGCTCTTGCTGACCGCCGACGGGGAAATCGACAGCGCGCGCGCCGCTGCCGTGTAGCTGCCCAGCGATCCCGCACGCGCGAAGGCGATGATGCCAGTGAGCCGATCCAAAGTGATATGTTCCGCCATGGCATTACTTAACCGCCATCGGCACCGATTATCAACCGGCGGTCATGCCGCTAGATTCGCTCCAATGACATGGATGAGCGGAGATTTCACCATGAGCGATAAGATGAAGGCAGTCCGTCTGCACGCATTCGGTGGTCCCGAGATGCTGGTGTACGAAGACGCGCCTAGGCCGGGTGTGAAGCCCGGCGAGGTGCTTGTCCGAGTCCAGGCGGCCGGGCTTAATCCGCCCGACTGGTATCTGCGGGATGGCTATCGCGCACTGCCGCCAGAATGGCGACCCAACGCGTCCTTCCCACTGATTCTCGGCACGGACGTGTCGGGCGTCATTGAAGCGGTTGGCGCTGACGTCGCTGAGTTCAGCATCGGTGACGAGGTCTACGCAATGGTTCACTTCCCCGATAACTTGATGACGGGTAGCAATGCCTACGCGCATTATGTCAGTGTGCCGGCATCGCATGTTGCGTTGAAACCAGCCGGCATCGACCATATTCATGCGGCTGGTGCGCCGATGTCGCTTCTGACGGCATGGCAGTTCTTGATCGAACTTGGCCACGACGAGCCGAATCCGTTCCAGCCCTTACCGCATGAGCCGGTGCCCCTCGACGGCAAGACGGTGCTCATCAATGGTGCCGGAGGCGGTGTCGGGCATCTGGCCGTCCAGTTGGCGAAATGGCGGGGCGCGCGCGTCATCGCGGTGACATCGGCCAAGAACGAGGCGCTGATGCGCGATCTTGGCGTGGATCAATTCATCGACTACAAGACAACCGCGGCGGAAGATGTCGTTCGAGACGTCGACCTTGTCCTCGACGCGGTGGGCGGCGCGGACATGGAGCGCTTCTTCCATGTTCTGAAGCCGGGCGGCGCGCTGTTCCTGGTCAACCCACTGGGCTTCGCTGGTCACGAAGAGACAGAGAGGCTGGGGATCACGGTCTCATCCACACAGGTTCGATCCAATGGCGCGCAGTTGGCAAAAGCCGCCCGCCTGCTCGACGACGGCCTTGTGCGTGTCGTCATCGACAGCACATTCCCGCTGGCCGAGGCATCGCGCGCACACGAGCGCGCCGCCGACGGCAGTATTCAAGGCAAGATCGTGCTGGCCGTCTGAATTGTTGCTTTCAGTCCGACCGACCATCGGGAGTGCAGACGATCGGGCGCAATTACGCCGTTTAGCCGACGAAGACCACCGACCGACGTCCGGCTGAATCGTGCTCGACTACAAGTGCCGCGATGGCTGCCGCGATCTTCGCGCTGCCTTGCACTGACGGTTCGATGGGATTGGCGAAGTCCGCGTCATCATTCGATACCAAGCGCAGGTCGACGAGCGGCAAACCGCGCGAGAACGCCGCCCGGGTGATGACGTCGTTGAGGACCGTCAGGGCAGTTGCGGCAAGTCTACGACGCTGTGGGTCGGGAAAGCGCGCCTCGTAGATCGTGCAGACAGCGGTGGGTAGGTTTTGGCCCAGCGCCCCCTCGAGCATCGTACAGTAGTCGTGCTCGAATTCCTCCCGGATATCGCTGATCCTGTCCAGAACCTCGGCCACCGAACGGGCCCCCTGCTCCAGAATCCCTGCATGACGAAGAGCATCATTGCCACCGACGCTGACGACAAGATGGCTAGCATCCTGGGGGAGCCGTTCAAGCTGCCGCTCGACGCCGCTTGTGACGGCGCCGTCGACGGCGTTTAGCGTTGCACGCCACCCCTCCGGCAACCGCTCCCGCAGCTGCCGCACTACGTCGGGCCCGTGCGCGACATAGGCAGCGTTGTCAAAGATCGAATCCCCGAGAAGGACGACGTGTGGCATCGGATGCTCCGTTGAGGCCTCTGCCAATGCTGCATCAGCAGAGGAGGTAAGGTGGTGGGTTGTGACCGCGGCAGCGAGCACGGTCAGGAGATCAGGGCGAGTCAGGCCACCTACAGAACGGAACGGCATCTCAGCCGTCCAGGAACGCCAGAAGCGCGGCATTCACCGCGCTGGCCTCTTCGCGCAGTACCCAAGTCGCCTTCTCGAACGTCTGCAGGCCCCGATCGTTGCAAAGGGCCAGACTGCGCTCGGCCAGGCCATATTCCAGAGCTTGGTCCTGCATCCCCCACAGTACAAGGGTCGGCGTCGTGATCCGCTCCTTCAGGCTTGGGCGGAAGCGCAGCGCCCGATACCAGTTGAGCATGCCTGTCAGCGCCCCCGGCCGTTCCCAGGCCTGCCGATACTCTGCGATTTCCTCCGCCGTGAAGGCATCTGTTCGGCTGGATTTGATGAGCGCCCGTGCCAGCAGAGCCGAGCGCCCCGCCCCCAGAAAAGCCTCCGGCAGCAAGGGGAGCTGGAAGAAGGCCGCATAGCTGCTCCGCAGGAACTGGGTCGGAGATCGCAAGGAATGGGCAAGCAGCACCTCGGGATGGGGCGCGTTCAGGATGACGAGCCTTTCCAGGCGGTGCGGCAGCTTTGCGCCTGCGGCCCAGGCGACGATACCGCCCCAGTCATGACCGACGACGTGAAACCTTCCGATGCCGAGCGCGTCGGCGATGGCAACGACATCGCCGACGAGCTTGGGGAGCGTGTATTCAGGGTATGGCTTTCGGCTTGTCACTGGTGTTGTAGCCCCTCTGGTCGGGAACGATGACCCGGAATCCGGCGGTAGCGAGCGCATCGATCCAGAAGTCGCCGGGAGCAGTCTGTCCCGGTCCAGCCGCTAGGCTGGCAGCAGCGGAGGCGTCGATCAAAGTGAATACCTCGCGGAGTTGACGAGGAGTTCTGATAGGCAAGTTTCAATTTCGCGCTTTTTCCCGCAAATTCGAGAGCGTAAGGAATTGAATCAGTCGTTGATTAATCAGGCGTTTTCGCCGGCCTGTCACGCCGGAGGTCGCGGGTTCGAGCCCCGTCACTCGCGCCATTTCTCCTCAGGAGAAATGTGACATAATCGTCTAGAATCATGGTCTTGCATGAGGCAATTCAGATCCGGTCGGATCTGAACTCGATCTCTCCCGCAACGACCTCACCCCTCGGCCAGCAGCGCCTCGACCTCATGCAGCGTCGGCATGGATGGCGCCGTACCCGGCCGCGTCACCGAAATGCCGGCGACGGCGCAGGCGAAGCGGACGGCTTGCAGCGGCTCCACGCCTTTGGCGAGTGCTGCGGCCAGGCCACCATTGAAGGCATCACCCGCACCAGTGGTTTCAACCACCGGGCCAGCACTGACCACGGGAACATGGTCGGAACGGTTCGCCGTGTGCAGCAGCGCGCCTTTTTCGCCGAGCGTGACGATGACCGAGCCGACGCCCTTTTGTAGCAGGCTGTCGGCGGCGCGGCGGGCGTCGTCGATGGAGGCGACCTTGATGCCGGTCAGTTCCTCGGCCTCGGTCTCATTGGGGGTGACATAGTCGCAAAGCGTATAGATGCGGTCCGGCAGTTTTGCTGCCGGCGCCGGATTGAGGATGGTGGTCACCCCTGCCCCGCGCGCGATCTCGAGTGCGCGCAGTGCCGCGTCGATCGGCTGTTCGAGCTGGGTGACGAAGACGCCGGCTCCACGGATCAGGCCGGCATTGGCCTCGATGTCTTCAGACGAGATCAGCATCGCCGCACCCGGGCTGACGATGATGGCGTTGTTGCCGGTCGTCTCCTCGATGAAGATGTAGGCCGCGCCGGTATAGCTTTGCGGCGTGTCGATGACGGCGGATTTCACGCCCGCCTCTGCCCAGGTCGCCTTGGCCATGTCGGCGAAAGCATCGACGCCAAGCCGGGTCAGGAAAGTGATGTCGGCGCCGAGCTTGCCTGCCGCCACTGCCTGGTTCGAGCCCTTGCCGCCAGGTCCCAGCTTGAAGGAATTACCAAGAATGGTTTCACCCATGCGCGGCTGTCGATTGGCCCGGTAAGCGGTGTCGGCGACGAAAACGCCCAGAATGACGACAGGTTTGCCCGACGCCATGGCCCTACTCGGCGTCCGGCGGCACGACGCCCTTGCGAAAGGCGAAGCAGCCATAGAAGCGGCGCTCGCCGGTCTGGATGACGCAATAGGCTTTCTTGGCGCGCTCGTAGAAGGCGTAGCGCTCGACCGAGATCATCGGCCAGGCCTTGCCCTCGGCCTTGTCGATCTCCTTTTGCACCTCTTTTTGCACCGGCGGGATCTCGTCCGGCTTGCCGACGATCTCCATGCGCGCGGCCGCATCGTCGACGAAAGTGTCCAGCGGATAGAGCGACAGCACCGCCTTGACCACATCGGCCGCCGAGGCGTCGATGTGCAGCAGCTTGCCGAGCACGGTCTGCTTTGCCACCGAATCGGCGGGGAAATTGGTGTCGGCGATGATCAGATCGTCGCCGTGTCCCATTGCCCTGAGCGCCTGGAGCACATCGGCATTGAGCAATGGGTTGATCCCTTTGAGCATGGCAGTCCTCGTCAAACAGGTTTGGTCAAAGTCGATTGGAAATCAGAGCCGGTTGCCGGTCTCGGCGTCGAAGAGATGGACCTGGTCGAGGCGCGGCTTGAGATTGAGCGTGTCGCCGGGCTTGAAGTCGTGGCGCTGGCGAAACAGCGCCACCATCTCGCCGCTGTCGCCGAAGCGCACGAAGACCAGCGTTTCGGAACCCGTGGGTTCGACCACCGAGATCTTTGCCGGCACGCCGTCGGGATGGATTTCGAGATGCTCGGGCCGCACGCCATAGACCACGGCCTGGCCCTCCTTGGCGGCGCTGCCGGCAGCAATCGGGAACAGCGTGCCTGCTATCTCGACCTTGTCGCCCTTGCGCACCACGCCTTTGAGCAGGTTCATCGACGGCGAGCCGATGAAGCCGGCGACAAACAGATTGGCCGGCCGGTCGAACAATTCCAATGGCGCGCCGACCTGCTCGATACGGCCATCGCGCATGACGACGATCTTGTCGGCCATGGTCATGGCCTCGATCTGGTCGTGGGTGACGTAGATGGTGGTGGTCTTCAGCCGCTGGTGCAGTTCCTTGATCTCGGTGCGCATCTGCACGCGCAGCTTGGCGTCGAGATTGGAGAGCGGCTCGTCGAACAGGAAGACCTGCGGATTGCGCACGATGGCGCGGCCCATGGCGACGCGCTGGCGCTGGCCACCGGAGAGCTGGCGCGGATAACGTCTCAGGTACGGATTGAGGTCGAGAATGTCGGCGGCGCGCTTGACCCGCTCGGCGACCACGGCCGGATCGGTCTTGCGCAGCTTCAGCGCAAACGCCATGTTCTGCTCCACCGTCTTGTGCGGATAGAGCGCGTAGTTCTGGAACACCATGGCGATGTCGCGCTTGGCCGGCGGCAGATTGTTGACGATGCGCTCGCCAATGGCGATCGTGCCGCCGGAGACGGTCTCCAGCCCGGCCACCATCCTGAGCAGCGTGGACTTGCCGCAGCCCGACGGGCCTACCAACACCACGAACTGGCCATCGGCGATATCGACGCTGACCTCGTGCAGGACCTTGACGGTTCCGAACGCCTTGGCCACATTGCTGATCGCGACTTGAGCCATCGTCCCCCCTTTTCTCGCGGTGAAGCTAGCCATTGCCAACGGCAAGGGCAAGTCGGTATGTTATCGATAAAAAGCCATTCGTGTTGACAAGGTAATCGATTACGCAAATATTAGCTGTTGCCAATCCGGCAGTCGGATTTTTATCCGAAAATCGGAGCTCCAGGCGACGCAGGGTGGGGTCCCACGTCCCCGTATGATAAAGGAGAACCGCCGACGTTTCGGCGTCGGAGGGATTGGCATTTAATTCACGACTGTTGTTCT
Organism: Mesorhizobium sp. C372A; assembly: GCF_030323245.1. Classification (NCBI taxonomy): domain Bacteria; kingdom Pseudomonadati; phylum Pseudomonadota; class Alphaproteobacteria; order Hyphomicrobiales; family Phyllobacteriaceae; genus Mesorhizobium; species Mesorhizobium sp. C372A. The sequence continues at coordinate 5,007,710 of NZ_CP100475.1, forward strand.
GGGAGGAATAGATGAGAGTCGGTCTGTACGAAAAACTCGTCCGCGCGGGTGCCACCCGGCGTGACATACTCAAAGGCGCGGCCTCGATGGCCGCGATCGCCGCCGCATCGGGCGCTGGGCTCGGCGCTTTCACCCGCCCGGCTGAAGCCGCCAGCGAGCTACGCTCCAAAATTCTGCAGATCCCCGGCGTCGGCAAGGGTCAGCCGACGGATGCCGATTTCCAGAAGGTCGGCGAACTCTGCCTGGAAGCCACCAAGGCCAACGTCAAGGAAGGCGAATTCGCCGGCGTCGAGCTCACCTTCATGGGCCTCAACAACCAGAACCTGCACAATGTGCTGTTCCGCGGCTTCCTGAAGCCGTGGGAGGCCTATACCGGCGCCAAGATCAGCTGGATCGACCTGGCGCAGGCCGACTACAATGCCCGCCTGCAGCAGTCGATCGCCACCGGCACCGTCGACTTCGACATCATCGAGATGGGCGCGCCCTTCGAAGGCGATGTCTGCGGCAAGGGCCTGACGTCCGAGATGCCCGACTGGGTCAAAGAGCAGATCGACATGAAGGATGTCGTGGCCTATCTGCAGCCGCCGGTCGGCACCTGGGACGGCAAGCAGTACCGGATCACCGTCGATGGCGATGCGCACAACTTCAATTACCGCACCGACGTTTTTGCCGATGCCGACCTCGCCAAGGCGTGGAAGGACGGCGGCGCGGCCACCGAATGGGGTGTGCCGAAGACCTGGCAGGAAGTCCAGGCCGTCACAAAATTCCTCAAGGGCAAGAAGTTCAAGGATCAGGACGTCTTCGGCTATCTCGATGCGCCCAAGGCCTGGGGCGGTTTCGGCTTCTACTTCCTCGGCAGCCGCGCCACCGCCTATGCCAAGCATCCCGACGACAAGGCCTGGCTGTTCGATGCCGACACGATGAAGCCGCGCATCAACAATCCGGCCTGGGTGCGCGCCATCCAGGACGTCATCGACGCGCTGCCGTCGGAGCCCGCCGACCAGATCAACGCCGACCCGAACACGACAGCCTTCCAGCAGTTCCTGGCCGGCACCGGTTCGATGGTCACCTGGTGGGGCGACGTCGGCTCCAACGTCAAGACCAATGATAGCTCGGTCATCGGCGACGTCACCGGCTTCTCGATCCTGCCGGGGTCCGACGACGTCTACAATGCCAAGACCGGCGCTTGGGACAAACTCGCCAGCGGCCCGAACTATGCGCCGAACTGCGCCTATCTCGGCTGGGGCGTCTACGTCATGGCCCGCGTCGATACTGACGAAAAGAAGAAAAAAGCGGCATGGTCGGCCGCCGCTCATCTCGGCGGCAAGGACCTGTCAATCTGGACGGCGATGTATCCGTCCGGCTTCCAGCCCTACCGCAACTCGCATTTCGACATTCCCGAATGGGTGGCGGCAGGCTACGACGAGGCGTTCATCACCTCGTATCTGAAGTCGGAAGCCGACAGCTACAACCATCCGAACGCGGCGATCGAGCCGCGCATCCCCGGCATCTTCCAGTATTATTCGGCTGCCGAGGACATTCTGGCCAACACATTCGCCGGCAAGATGAAGGCGCAGGAAGGCGCCGACGCCATTGCCGCGGCCTGGGAGAAGCTGACCGACCAGATCGGCCGCGAAAACCAGATCAAGCTCTACAAGGCCTCGCTCGGCGTGTAGGCTGATCCTATCGTGACAACAGGTCCGGCGGTGCAAGCCGCCGGACCTGACCGGCTCGGGCCGGTCGCAGGCTTGATTTTTTAAACGGACGGGGACGCGTGGCAGACCAGACCACCAATGCATGGCCGGCCAACGCCGGCCCAGCCGATCTGATCTCGCCGGCCCGCAAGCGGGCGGGTTTTGCCCTGATGGCGGCCGCCACGCTTGGCCTGCTGGCGGTGATCGCGTTTGAGATCCTCTACAAGAACGAGATCACCACGCTCGGCTTCGAGACCTGGCGTCCGATCGTCTACGCCTATGTTCTGTGGGGCGTGGCGCTCGGCATCGGCCAGGTGCTGACGCGCGGCGAGGACGGCCAGCGCGCGCTGTTCCTGCTGCCGGCGCTGCTGTTCACCATCGCCATGGTGATCTTCCCGACGCTGTTCGGCTTCTATATCGCGCTGACCGACTGGAACCTGTCGTCCTTTTCCGGCCGCAAGTTCAACGGGCTCGACAATTTCTGGCAGATGCTGGCCGATCCCTACTACCGCAACGCGCTGTTCAACATGGTGCTTTATGTGCTCGCCGTGCTGGTTGAGTATGTGATTGCCTTCGGCCTGGCGCTGCTGCTCAACGCGCAGATCCGGGCGCGCAAATTCTTCCGAGTCGTCTTCCTGATGCCGCTGATGCTGTCGCCGGTCGCGGTATCCTGGATGATCGGCAAATCGCTGATGGAATACCGTTTCGGGCCGGCGGCGACGCTGGCGCGCCATCTCGGCTGGGAGAACCCCGCCTTCTTCTCCAACCCGATCACCGCCCGCATCTCGATCATGGTGCTCGACGCCTGGACCTTCATCCCGTTCATGATGATCATGCTGCTTGCCGGCCTGCAGGCGATGTCGCGCGACGTGCTGGAAGCGGCGCGCGTCGATGGCGCCACGCCCTGGCAGACTTTCTGGCAGGTCACCTTCCCGCTGATGCTGCCGGTGTCGGTCACGGCGGTGATCCTGCGCATCATCTTCAAGCTGAAGCTCGCCGACATCATCATTACCGTCACTTCCGGCGGGCCTGGCGGCGCCACGGATTCGGTGTCGAGCTTCATCTACCGCGAATACCGCGACCGTTCGAATGTCGGCTACGGCACCATGCTGGCGATGGCCTATCTCGTCATCATCGTCGTGTTCGTGACCTGGCTGTTGAAATTCGCCAATCGCTTCGTGCGCAACGTGAACTGACGAGGCACAATGAGCGTCCAGACCACCGACTATGCTGCCTCGGAAATCCGCTCACCGCTGGGTTTTCTGGCCAATCGCATCTTCATCTATGGCGCGCTGGCGTTCTGGGCCTTCATCTGCCTGTTCCCGATCTACTGGACCATCACCACCTCGTTCAAGACCGCGGTCGACGTCACGCAAGGACACCTCATCCCGTTCGTCGACTTCCAACCGGACTGGAAGGGCTGGCGCTCGCTCGGCCTGTCGCCGGATTCGATCTTCCAGACCTCGACGGTGCGGGAGGAGTTTTTCAAGCGCTTCATGAATTCGGTCATCACCTCGGTCGGCGCGTCGAGCCTCGCCATCGTCATCGGCAGCCTCGCCGCCTATGGGCTGACCCGGTACCGCTATCAGTTCGCCTGGTTCAAGAACGAGGACATCTCCTTCTTCTTCCTGTCGCAGTTGATCCTGCCGCCGGTGGTGCTCGCCCTGCCCTTCCTGGTGCTCTACCGCGAAGTCGGTCTGCTCGACACACGCATCGGCCTGATCCTGCTCTACACGCTGATGGTGCTGCCGATCGTCATCTGGATCATGCGCGACCAGTTCAACTCGATCCCTGTCGAACTCGAGGAGGCAGCGCTGGTCGACGGCCTGTCGATCTGGGGCGCTTTTTTCCGCATCGTCATGCCGATTGCGCTGCCGGGCATGGTCGCCGCTTTCATCCTGGCGATGGTGCTGTGCTGGAACGAGTACTTTTTTGCGGCACTGCTGACCTCGACGGACGCCAAGACCATCCCGGTGATGGTGGCGAGCCAGACCGGCTCGCAAGGCATCAACTGGTGGTCGATGGCGGCGCTTGCCACCGCCGCGATCGCACCGCTGGCGGTCATCGGGATTGCGCTTGAACGCTATCTCATCATGGGCATGACGGCTGGCGCGGTGAAGTAGGGCGAGAGGCGGCGTGCCCCTCTACTGTTGACCTCGGCGGGACAGCACCCCCCTCTGGCCTGCCGGCCATCTCCCCCGGAAGGAGGGAGATCGGCAGCTTTGGCTGCATCGCTTTTCTTGCGACGTAGGTGATTGGCGAAAGCGGAAATGACATCTGATCGCCCCCTTGCGGGGGAGATGTCCGGCAGGACAGAGGGGGTGTGAAGGATCGCTACAGAGCGACTTTGTCTGCTAGCGCCTCAATATCGCCCTCAGGTGATCCATGATCATCGCCACACCCTTTCGCCCCAGCTCCGCCGAGGCCTCCGGCGCACTCGCCGTATACCACGCGGTATTCTCGCCAAAACGCCCGGCATCGACCGCTTCCGGACACAGTGCCAGCATCAATGATGTCTCGCCAACACCGGCGTGATCGAACGGATACTTCCCGTTCATGGCAGCCGACATCAGCGGGTGCACCTGCACCCAGTTGAAGAAATTCTCGCCGGCGGCGTGCCCGGCATAATAATCGGCCATCTCGTCTGAGCCCCACCAGCCCTCGCCGCGCTGCTTCTCGAGGAAGCGGAAGATCGCCTGGCGGCCGGCGGCCTTGAAGGCGAGATCGGTCGGCATGCCGGCGGCAAAGTTCTCGGTCTGGTGGTGGATGATGGCGTTGATGTTGCGAAAGCCGATGCGCAGAAGGCTGTAGAACAGCTCCTCGCCAAACGGCGCCAATTGATTGCCGCCGACCTGCACCGAGCCGCTGCCTTCGGGTGCTGCCACCGCATAGCTCGCCGCACCGTAGTAGAAAGCCGGCAGGACGACGATGTCGGCCTCCTTCTCGTAGAGCTCCAGCGTCTTGACGACGGCCAGCGTGTCCATGCCGACGGCCATGTGCTCGCCGTGATATTCGAGCACGCCGAGCGGGAGAGCGACCGGCCAGTTCTCGGCGATCGCCTTGCGGATCTGGTGCGGCAACATCAGTTCGTAGCGCATGATCTATTCCATGTTGGTGTGGCGGGTGCGCATGGCCTCGGACGACTGGCCGGTCAGCGCCTTGAGCTTCAGCACCATCACCTCGAACAGCAGGAACAGCGCCCCTTCGAAGACCGAGCCCATCGGCAGCAGCGATGTCTTTTGTGGCCCCTGGTCACGCGCCATGGTCTGCGCCGGGATCAGCAAGGTGAAGTCGGCAAGCGCGACCGCACTACTGCCTGCCTCGGCGGTGAGCAAAAGCACGGTGGCGCCGGCCTGGCGGGCGACTTGCATCAAGGTAAGCACCGTCGTCGTCTCGCCCGGGCCGGAACTGACCAGGAAGACATCGGCTGGGCCAAGCGGTGGCGTGTTCATGTCGCCGACCACCGACACCTCAAGGCCAAGGTGATAGAGGCGCATGGCGAAACCCTTGAGCTGCAAGGCCTCGCGGCCGCAGCCATAGACGACGATCTTTTGCGCGCGGGCCAGGGTTTCGCAGGCGGTGTAGATGCCGGCTTCGTCGACGCGCGCCAGTACGGCGCCCAGCTCTTGCAGGGCGGTCGAAAACATATCCGAGCCGGCATTCGTCATGAGAGTCCCATCTGTCCGGCTGGGTTTGTGGCCGGTGATTTCGGGTTGCGCGCTTTCGGAAAAAGGCTTGTTTTTGTTCATGCTATCACCGCGAAAATGCCTGTCCAACGGCCATGGCGGCTTTTGCTGAGCCAGCGGCGTGATAGTGTCATGTCAGACAATCAATCCAGGAAATCAGCACGACATGAAGACACGGCATTTCGACCGCATCGGCAATGGCGGCCTCGACTTTACCGAGCTTGGCTTCGGCAGCGCGCCGCTCGGCAACCTTTACCGCGCCGTCCCCGACGAGGATGCCAACGCGACGCTGGAGGCGGCGTGGGCGACCGGCTGCCGTTACTACGACACCGCGCCGCTCTATGGCCTGGGCCTTGCCGAAACACGGCTCAATGCCTTCCTGCGCGGCAGGAAGCGCGACGATTATGTGCTGTCGAGCAAGGTCGGTCGCCTGTTGCGCGCCTGCCCGCCGGAGGAACGAACCGGCATCGGCAAGTTCTTCGACACACCGACGCGCAAGGAGGTCTACGACTACAGCTACGACGGCGTCATGCGCTCGTTCGAGGCGTCGCTGGAACGGCTTGGCGTCGACCGCATCGACATCCTTTTCGTCCATGACCTCGACATCTTCACCCATGGCAGCAAGGAGGCGTCAGACCAGCGCATCGAGGAATTCATGGCCTCGGGCTACAACGGACTGGTTGCACTGCGCGACCAGGGCGTGATCAAGGCCTTCGGCGGCGGCATCAACGAATGGGAGGTTTGCCAGACGCTGGCGGAGCGTGGCGACTTCGACCTGTTCCTGCTGGCCGGGCGCTACACGCTGCTGGAACAGGAAGCGCTTGCCACCTTCCTGCCGCTCTGTGAGCAACGCGGCATCGGCATCGTTCTCGGCGGTCCTTACAATTCCGGCATCCTGGCGACCGGGCCGAAGCCAGGCGCCTATTACAATTACTCCGAGGCGCCAAGGGACATCATGGATCGCGTCGGGCGCATCGAGGCCGTCTGCCAGCGCCATGGCGTCAGGCTGATCGAGGCGGCGCTGCAGTTTCCGCTGCTGCACCCTTCCGTGGTGTCGGTCATCCCCGGCGGCCAGCGGCCGAGTGAAGTCGAAAGCAACCGCGCCCTGCTCGATGCCAAGCTGCCTGCGGCGCTGTGGGCGGACCTCAAGCAGGAAGGCCTGATGCGCGCGGATGCGCCGGTGGGCTGAAGGCTCGCCTCAGCAGGCTGACGGCCTGCCGCCATCGAGGCAAAAGAAAAGCCGGGCGAACCCGGCTTTTCAACATTCTCTGAAAAATTTTTAGTTGACCGCGTCCTTGAGGCCTTTGCCGGCCGAGAACTTCGGCACGGTACGCGCCGGAATCTTCACTTCCGCGCCAGTCTGCGGGTTGCGGCCAGTCGATGCCGCACGCTTGGAGACGGTGAAATTTCCGAAGCCGACGAGCCGTACATCGCCGCCCTTCTTCAGTTCGCCAGTGATGACGGAGAACACCGCCTCAACCGCCGACTGTGCGTCACCCTTCGAAATGCTCGCGGATTCAGCGACAGCGGAAACCAGTTCGTTCTTGTTCATAAAAATTCCCTTCCATGAGAAAACCGGAACTTTCGACTCATCCGGCAGGAGAGGGACTTTAGAAAGAAGCGCTCGCAAACCCAAGTCAAAAAGCCGGAAAAAAGTTGAAAAAAGCCCGGAAATGGTGGGTTTTTCACATGAAAAAGCCGGGCTCAAGGCCCGGCTCTCTCTTTGTGCACTGCAACTTTAGTAGTTTCTAATGTGCAAGCGACTTTCCAGCATCGTCAACGGTATCGGTGGAAGCCGGCGGATTGACCGGCTCGACCCACTCGATTGGCTCCGGCATGCGCACCAGCGCGTGCCTCAGAACCTCGCCGACACGTGAGACCGGAATGATCTCCATACCGTTCTTCACATTGTCCGGTATCTCCGCCAGATCCTTGGCGTTGTCTTCCGGGATCAGCACCTTCTTGATGCCGCCGCGCAATGCGGCGAGCAGCTTCTCCTTGAGGCCGCCGATCGGCAAGATGCGGCCGCGAAGCGTTATCTCGCCAGTCATCGCCACATCGGCCCGGACCGGAATACCAGTCATGACAGATACGATGGCCGTCGCCATGGCAGCACCTGCAGACGGACCGTCCTTCGGCGTGGCGCCTTCGGGCAAGTGGACGTGGATGTCACGCTTGTCGAACAGCGGCGGCTCGATGCCGAAATCGATGGCCCGCGAGCGGACATAAGAGGCCGCCGCCGAGATCGATTCCTTCATCACGTCGCGCAGATTGCCGGTCACCGTCATGCGGCCCTTGCCGGGCATCATGACGCCTTCGACCGTCAGCAGCTCGCCGCCGACTTCCGTCCAGGCAAGACCGGTGACGACACCGACCTGATCGTCAGCCTCGACCTGGCCGAAGCGGAAGCGCGGAACACCGAGGTAATCGGCGAGGTTCGCCGCCGTGATGCTCACCGTCTTCTTCTTCGTCTTCAGGATCTCGGTCACCGCCTTGCGCCCGAGCTTCATCAGCTCGCGCTCCAGGCTTCTGACGCCCGCTTCACGGGTGTAGGTCTGGATGATGCCGCGGATCGCGTCCTCGCCGACGGAGAATTCCTTCGGCTGCAGGGCATGATCGCGGATCACCTTGGGCATCAGGTGACGCTTGGCGATCTCGATCTTCTCGTCCTCGGTGTAGCCGGCGATACGGATGATCTCCATGCGGTCCATCAGGGGCGCAGGGATGTTCAGCGTGTTCGCCGTCGTCACGAACATCACGCTCGACAGGTCGTATTCGACCTCGAGGTAATGGTCCATGAACGTCGAGTTCTGCTCGGGATCGAGCACCTCGAGCAAAGCCGATGACGGATCGCCGCGGAAGTCCTGGCCCATCTTGTCGATCTCGTCGAGCAGGAAGAGCGGGTTGGACTTCTTGGCCTTCTTCATCGACTGGATGACCTTGCCGGGCATCGAGCCGATATAGGTGCGGCGGTGGCCACGGATCTCGGCCTCGTCACGCACGCCGCCAAGCGCCATGCGGATGAACTCGCGGCCGGTCGCCTTGGCGATCGACTTGCCGAGCGAGGTCTTGCCGACGCCGGGAGGGCCGACGAGGCACAGGATCGGCCCCTTCAGCTTCTTCTGGCGGCTTTGCACGGCGAGATACTCGACGATGCGGTCCTTGACCTTATCGAGGCCGAAATGATCGGTGTCGAGCACGTTCTGCGCAAACGCCAGGTCCTGCTTGACCTTGGAGTTCTTGCCCCACGGGATCGACAGGATCCAGTCGAGATAATTGCGCACGACGGTCGATTCCGCCGACATCGGCGACATCGTCCGCAGCTTCTTCAACTCGGCTTCCGCCTTTTCGCGGGCCTCCTTGGAGAGCTTGGTCTTCTTGATGCGCGCCTCGATCTCGGCGGCCTCGTCGCGGCCGTCCTCGCCTTCGCCGAGCTCCTTCTGGATCGCCTTCATCTGCTCGTTGAGGTAATATTCGCGCTGCGTCTTCTCCATCTGGCGCTTGACGCGCGAGCGGATGCGCTTCTCCACCTGCAGGACGGAGATTTCGGCTTCCATGAAGCCCATCGCCTTTTCCAGCCGTTCCTTGACGGACAGCGTGGCCAGCATCTCCTGCTTCTCGGGGATCTTGATGGCGAGGTGCGAGGCAACCGTATCGGCGAGCTTGGAATAGTCGTCGATCTGGCTGGCGGCGCCCACCACTTCAGGCGAGATCTTCTTGTTCAGCTTGACGTAGTTTTCGAAGTCGGTGACGACCGAACGGGCGAGCGCCTCGACCTCGACCTCTTCCTCCTCCGGCTCGACCAGCGCCGTGGCGGTAGCTTCGTGGAAGTCCGGACGGTCGGTGAACGAGACGATCTTGGCACGCGAAGCGCCTTCGACCAGCACCTTGACGGTGCCGTCGGGCAGCTTCAGCAATTGCAGCACATTGGCGAGCGTGCCGATGTCGAAGATCGCATCGGGCTCGGGATCGTCATCGGCGGCATTCATCTGGGTGGCAAGCAGGATCTGCTTTTCCTGACCCATAACCTCTTCCAGCGCCTTGATCGACTTTTCACGCCCGACAAAGAGCGGAACGATCATGTGCGGGAACACCACGATGTCGCGCAGTGGGAGGACTGCGAAGACGCCGTCGCTGGGAGCCTTGGATATTTTGGCCATTGTCCAACCTTTCATGTCGCGGCCGCTAATTGAGCCAACCGCGAATCTCATATTAACGACCGGTGATCGTTCCGCCTACCACCGTTTGTGACGGGAGTTTTACAGCACAGAATTCGGCACCTCGGCCTTCCGATGTTAGTTGGATGCACGAGAGGCAAAGATCAAGGGTCGACACGTTCGTTCATCCACTCCGTCACAAGGATCGGTACCTCACCACAGCAAAACGGCGCCCCGCGGGCGCCGTTCCATAAAAAGGTTAGGCCAGATGCCAGATCAGGCGCTGACGTTGCCCTTCTTTTCCTTCTGCTCGGAATAGATGTAGAGCGGCCGGGCGCTGCCGGTCACCACTTCTTCCGAAATCACCACTTCGCGCACGCCTTCCAGAGCGGGCAGTTCGAACATGGTGTCGAGCAGGATCGCTTCCATGATCGAGCGGAGGCCACGGGCGCCGGTCTTGCGCTCGATGGCGCGCTTGGCGATCGCCGACAGCGCATTCTCATGGAAGGTCAGGTCGACACTCTCCATCTCGAACAGCCGCTGATACTGCTTGACCAGCGCGTTCTTCGGCTCGGTCAGGATCTGGATCAGCGCCGGCTCGTCGAGGTCTTCAAGCGTCGCCAGGACCGGCAGACGGCCGACAAACTCGGGGATGAGGCCGAACTTCAAGAGATCCTCGGGCTCGACCAGGCGGAACACGTCGCCGGTGCGACGATCCTCGGGCGAAGCCACGATGGCGCCGAAGCCGATGGAAGTCTTCCTGCCGCGATCCGAGATGATCTTGTCCAGCCCGGCGAAGGCGCCGCCGCAGATGAACAGGATGTTGGCGGTGTCGACCTGCAGGAACTCCTGCTGCGGATGCTTGCGGCCGCCCTGCGGCGGCACGGAGGCAACGGTGCCTTCCATGATCTTCAGAAGCGCCTGCTGCACACCCTCGCCCGACACGTCGCGGGTGATCGATGGGTTGTCGGACTTGCGCGAAATCTTGTCGATTTCATCGATGTAGACGATGCCGCGCTGGGCGCGCTCGACATTGTAGTCGGCCGACTGCAGCAGCTTCAGGATGATGTTTTCGACGTCCTCGCCGACGTAACCGGCTTCGGTCAGCGTCGTCGCGTCGGCCATGGTGAAGGGCACGTCGATGATGCGGGCCAGCGTCTGGGCAAGCAGCGTCTTGCCGCAGCCGGTCGGGCCGATCAGCAGGATGTTGGACTTCGCCAATTCGACGTCGTTGTTCTTGCCGGCATGCGCCAGGCGCTTGTAGTGGTTGTGGACAGCCACCGACAGCACGCGCTTGGCGTAGGGCTGGCCGATGACATAGTCGTCGAGAACCTTCAGGATCTCCTGCGGGGTCGGCACGCCCTCGCGCGACTTCACCATCGAGGTCTTGTTCTCCTCGCGGATGATGTCCATGCATAGCTCGACGCACTCGTCGCAGATGAACACCGTTGGGCCGGCGATCAGCTTGCGCACCTCGTGCTGGCTTTTGCCGCAAAACGAGCAATAAAGCGTGTTCTTCGAATCACCGCTGTTGTTGCCGACTTTGCTCATTTTCCTGTCCTTTCATGGCCGCCCGCCGATGGTCTGGCTGAAAGGGCGCATATTCTATCTATCGCGGGAATTCGCCGCCGCCAGTGTCCCGGCTCCCGCAACGCATTCCGTACGAAACACAAATCAGAAAACGTCGCAATGATTCGCGCCAACCCTGCACAAAGCTAAGCCGTCGAAAATCAACATAGCCTTAACGTAGGCAATCCCATCCACCGAGGGAACAGCCAATTGTGGCCGAAATGCCGCAAATCCCAGCAAAAGCGCGTTATCCAGCCACGCAACTGCCATGCAGCGCTTATGCCGCAGCGCCTTCGACCGGCTCGCGCGACGAAATGACCTTGTCGATGAGGCCGAAATCCTTGGCTTCGTCGGCTGTCATGAAATGGTCGCGGTCAAGCGTCTTTTCAATGTCTTCGTAGCTCTTACCGGTGTGTTTGACGTAGACCTCGTTGAGGCGGCGCTTCAGCTTGATGATGTCCTGCGCGTGCCGCTCGATGTCGGAGGCCTGGCCCTGGAAACCGCCGGAAGGCTGGTGAACCATGATACGGGCGTTCGGCGTGGCAAAACGCATGTCCTTGTGGCCGGCGGTCAGAAGCAGCGAGCCCATCGACGCCGCCTGGCCGATGCACAGCGTCGACACCGCCGGCTTGATGAACTGCATGGTGTCGTAGATCGCCATGCCCGAGGTCACCACGCCGCCCGGCGAGTTGATGTAGAGATTGATCTCTTTCTTCGGGTTCTCGGCCTCGAGGAACAAAAGCTGTGCACAAACCAGCGTCGCCATACCGTCTTCGACCGGGCCGGTGATGAAAATGATGCGCTCTTTCAGCAGGCGCGAGAAAATGTCGTAGGCCCGCTCGCCGCGATTGGTCTGCTCGACCACCATCGGAACGAGGTTCATGTAGGTTTCGACGGGGTTCTTCATGGACTACCCTTTTTGGAGATGGGGATTCCGGCGCCGGGAAATCGGGCAGAATCGGTTCTTGATGGTTAGAATGTAAATAGGATGCCGGCTCACCCTAGCGCAAGGCCGCCTCTCCTAGCCATCTGGTTAAGTCGAATCAAGGTTTCCGCGCAAGGGAAGCCCGAAGGCGGCCAACGGCGTTTTTGCGGTGTAGCAATTCCTTAACCCCGTCGCTTAACGAAACGCGGCGAAACCGCTTTCCCCCGGAGAACCATCCCCTACAATTCAACATTGAACCTCACGTTTCGGGTTCAAACAGGGGGAGTGCCATGATCAGGAAAACTGCTTGCCTCGCCATCCCCGGCCTTGCCGGTCTCGGCATGGTGTCCGATGCGGTTGCCGGCGGCCGGGCCGCCGAATGCTATGAGCCGGTGCACAGGCCGGCGCTCTATGACACCGTCTATGAAGACGTCATGGTCAGTCCCGGCGGGCAGTTGGTCGACTATGATCCGCCGATCTATGGCACCATGGAGCGCGTCGAGCAGATCGCGCCGCCCCGAGTCACCTATGACATCGTACCGGCGAGAACCCGCACCGTTTACCGCACGGTCCAGGTCGACGATGGCGGCTATGCCTGGGAATGGCGCGTCATCCACGGCCGCAAGGTGCTGTGCAAGGTGTGGCGCAAGGCCCGCTACGCGCGTGTGGCCGAAACGGTGGTGGTTGAACCGGAGCGCACCCGCCGGGTTGTGCTGCCGGCCGAATATGAGAGCGTCGCCCATGAAGTGCTGGTGCGGCCCGAGCGGCGGCACGTCACCCAGATAGCGCCGTCATACCAGAGGATGGCGCGCCGGGTGGTGGTGCAGGAAGGCTCGACCAGCTGGCGCCGCGTGCATATTGCCAGGCATTGCGAGGACTAGACTTCGGTACTTCGCCGAGGTCCGCCTCGGTTGGCTCAATCCATAGGGCCGTCGGGTGCCAACATCCGGTCTGGCACCAAGCCGGCAAGCCGCGGTAATGGTCTGGCATGACCACATCCATGCCGCCCTACCTCGCCTTTGATCCAGCCACGCGCCGCCTGCGGCTCGATCCGCACGAACCGGCGTTTTTCCAGAACCCCTACGACGCCTATGCCGTCCTGCATGGCGCATCGAATGCCTTCTTCTGGGAGGAATTCGGCTTCTGGTGCTTTGGCGGCTTCGACGACGTCAACCGGCTGTTGCGCGACCGCCGCTTCGGTCGCCAGAACCCGGCCGGCATTCCCGACAGCCGCGGCATCGGCGAGGATCGCTCGCACCTCATCGCCTTCGACGGCATCGAGACCAATTCGATGCTGGAGCTGGAGCCGCCGGTGCACACCAGGCTCAGAACCCTGGTCAACCGCGCCTTCGTCTCGCGCCAGGTAGAGCAGCTGAGACCGCGCGTCGAAGCGCTGGCCAATGAACTGATCGACCGTTTCGAACCGCGCCAGGTCGATCTATTGCCCAGCTTCGCCGCGCCTTTGCCGATCACCATCATTGCCGGAATGCTTGGCGTGCCGGTGGAAATGGGGCCGCAACTGCTCGACTGGTCGCACCGGATGGTGGCCATGTACATGCATGGCCGGACGCGCGAGACCGAGGAAGCGGCCAATCGCGCCGCGCGCGATTTTTCCGACTTTTTGCGTGGCTATGTCGCTGAGCGGCGCAAGAAGCCTGGCGACGACCTGCTGTCGCTGCTGATCGCGGCGCAAGAGGATGGCCAGAAGCTGTCGGAAGACGAGTTGGTCTCGTCCGCCGTTCTGTTGCTCAATGCCGGCCACGAGGCGACCGTCCATCAAACCGGCAACGCCGTGCGCACGTTGCTGGCGCAAGGCGACGACCCCGGCCGTTTCTTCACCTCGCCGGAAGCAACCGCTGCGACGGTCGAGGAGTGCCTGCGCTTCGACGCGCCGCTGCACATGTTCACCCGCTACGCCTATCAGGAGGTCGAGGTGACATCCGGGGTTGTCGTACAACCGGGGGAGACGGTCGGCCTGCTGCTCGGCATGGCCAATCATGATCCGCTTGCCCTTGCCGAACCTGGCGCCTTCCGGCCCGGCCGACCAGACCAGAAGAATGTCTCGTTCGGCGCCGGTATCCATTTCTGCATCGGTGCGCCGCTGGCGCGGCTGGAGTTGCAGGTGTCGCTGAAAACCCTGTTCGAGCGGCAGCCGCAACTCCATCTTGCGGAGGAGCCGCGCTTCCGCGACACCTATCATTTCCATGGGCTGGAAAAGCTCGCCGTCGGGTTCTGACGCGAGGATGGGGGTTCTATGCAGGCGGCAACCAGCCCCTTGGCTCAATCCTCGCCGGAAAGCTCAAGCGTACGCCCGGCGTAGAGAATCCGCAGTATGATCACCCTGTCACCGGTGACTTCAAATGCAATGGTAGCGCGACGGCGCCAGCCAACGGTGCGCAAGCCAGGAGCAATCGCGTCATGACGTGTTCCCCGCTCGGGCAATGTCTCGAAGCTCAGGCAATAATCAACAATCCGTCCGACAAAGTTCAGCGCCGTATCGACGCCCGCCCTTGGCGCTAATTCGGCCAGCAACTCGGCAATGTCTTGCTGTGCCGCGGCGTGAAACCTCACCCGATGTTTCATGCACCGGTGCGCGGCCTTGCAGTGACTTTTCGAGCGTAGTCGGAAAGGTTCTTGCGTACCTCTTCGGCCGTCAAAAGGCGCTCGGGATGCTCGCGAGCATCCTCAAGGGCCGGCACCACTTCCTCCAGCAGCCAACGCTGCATGGCCGAATCGCGCGCTACCAGGGTGCGCAAGCCATCGCGGATAACTTCGCTTTCGTTGGCGTATTTGCCTGAGGAAACCTTGTCCTTCACCATCTGCGCGAGGTCGTGCGGCAGGGTGATGGTCAGCGGTTGGGTCGTTCGCATGGTCGCATCCTTCCGAACCCCAAACTATAGCATAGTGTATGACTTAGTCATACACTATGTCGAGATCGGATCGCTGGGCCAGAACCCTTGCGCCGCGAGATCAGAGCTTGACCACATACTCCTTGCGGGTCGTTTCAAGCACTTCCCAGCTGCCCCTGAAGCCTGGCCTGAGCACGAAACTGTCGCCGGCCCGGACCGTGCGCGCCTCGCCGCCATCCTCGGCAACCACCGAGACGCCGGACAGGATGTGGCAGAACTCCCATTCGTCATATTCGATGCGCCATTTGCCCGGCGTCGCTTCCCAGATGCCGGCATAGAGGCGGCCATCGCGCTCCTCGACATTCCAGGTGCGGAACTTCGGATCGCCCGCAATCAGACGATCCGGCGCCGGGGCGCCAATCTCGGCGTCGACGCTGTCGGTCGATATTGCCAAGTAATGCGCGGACAGGGTTTGCCTCCAACAGATTAGTGACTAGTGAGTAGTGCAGAGTAGTGACTAGTGAGTAGTGAGTAGTGAGTAGTGAGCGGAAAGCGCTCCCTCGAGCGGGTGGCTGATCACTAATCACTGCTAACTAGTGAATACCGACTACTACTCACTACTCACTACTCACTACTCACTACTCACTACTCACTAAAAAAATTCAAACCTTGGTCAAAGCCTGTTCCAGATCGGCGACGATGTCGTTGACATCCTCGATGCCGACGGAAAGCCGGACCGTGTCCGGTCCGGCACCCGCCTTGACCTTCTGCTCGTCGGAAAGCTGGCGATGCGTGGTCGAGGCCGGATGGATGACCAGCGACTTGGTATCGCCGACATTGGCGAGGTGCGAGAACAGTTCGAGCGCCTCGACGAACTTGATGCCTGCGTCGTAGCCGCCCTTCAGGCCGAAGGTGAAGACAGCACCGGCGCCTTGCGGCGAGTATTTCTTCTGCAGCGCGTTGTTCTTGTCGCTGGGCAGGCCGGGATAGTTGACCCAGGCGACCTTGGGGTGGTTGGACAGCCAGCCGGCTACGGTGATCGCATTGTCGCAATGGCGCTGCATCCTGAGTGGCAAGGTCTCCAGCCCGGTCAGGATCAGGAAGGCATTGAACGGCGAAATCGCCGGGCCGATGTCACGCAGGCCAAGCACGCGCGCGGCGATGGCGAAAGCGAAATTGCCGAAGGTTTCGTGCAGGACAAGGCCGCCATATTCGGGGCGCGGCTCCGACAGCATCGGATATTTGCCGGATTTCGACCAGTCGAACGTGCCGCCATCGACGATGGCGCCGCCGATCGAATTGCCGTGGCCGCCGATGAACTTGGTCAGCGAATGGACGACGATGTCGGCGCCATGCTCGATCGGCCGCACCAGATAGGGCGAGGCCAGCGTGTTGTCGACGATGAGCGGCAAGCCGTGCTTGCGGGCGATGTCGCCGATTTTCTCTATGTCGACGAAGGTGCCGCCGGGATTGGCCAGGCTCTCGATGAAGATCGCCTTGGTCTTGTCGTCTATCTGGCTTTCGAAGGTGGAGACGTCGTTGGTGTCGGCCCAACGCACCTCCCAGCCGAAATTCTTGAAGGCATGGCCGAACTGATTGATCGAACCACCGTAAAGCCTTGTGGCGGCGACGAAATTATCGCCAGGCCGCATGAGATTGTGGAACACGATCACCTGTGCGGCATGGCCGGAAGCAACGGCAAGTGCAGCCGTGCCGCCTTCGAGCGCCGCGATCCGCTCTTCCAGCACCGCCTGGGTCGGGTTCATGATGCGGGTGTAGATGTTGCCGAAGGCCTTCAGCCCGAACAGCGAGGCGGCATGGTCGGCATCGTCGAACACAAAGGAGGTCGTCTGGTAGATCGGCGTGGCGCGTGCGCCCGTCGCCGGGTCGGGCTTGGCGCCGGCATGGACGGCGAGCGTGTTGAAACCGGGCGTGCGGGTCATCGAAAACCTCCCTGAGCGGTAAACGTGTGAATGATGAAATGGTCAATGGTGAGCGATGAATGGTGGTCGCAAAGTCGGCCAGTCCCACCTTGATTGCAAGCCGCTCATATGCGGCTTTACCCGGCTTCCAGGAAAATCCTTCTATTCACCATTCACCATTCACTGCCTTACTTCTGGCGCACACCGAAACTCTGGAATCCCGACCGCATCAGCGGCTTCTTCGACGAAAGCACACCGGAGTTGACGCCGGTCCAGCCGATCTCGCCCGACAGCTTGCCATATTCGATCTTCGGGCAGCGGTTCATCACCACCTTGATACCGGCCGCCTCGGCACGCGCGGCCGCCTCGTCATCGCGCACGCCAAGCTGCATCCAGACGACTTTCGGCAAGGGGTCGAGCTTCAGCACCTCATCGACAATGCCGGGCACCGCTGCGGAGGCGCGAAAGATGTCGACCATGTCGACTGGTTCAGGCAGATCGGCAAGGCTGGCATAGGTCATGCGGCCGAGGATTTCCTTGCCGGCCTGCCCCGGATTGATCGGAAACACCGAAAAGCCCTTGGCCAGCAGGTATTTCAGCACGAAAAAGCTCGGCCTGACATCGTTGGCCGACGCGCCGACCATGGCGATGGTCTTCACAGAATTGAGGATGCCGCCGATATAGGCATTGTCGTAGCTATCGTGATTCACTCGTCGGTCTCCCTCAGTGCTTCCTCCATAAAGGACTGCGGGTCCGTGCAGAAGTCGCGCATCATGCGAAAATGATCGGTATCGGTGAAATCTGTGGGGTCGAGGCCGAAGCGGCTGATGCGGAACAGCCGCGCGCCCGGACAGGCCATCAGCAGCGGCGAGTGCGTCGCCATGATCACTTGAGCCGTGCCGGACCGGTCCATGCGCCGCAGCATCTTCAGCAGCTCGATCTGCCGCGATGGCGACAGCGCGCTTTCGGGCTCGTCGAGGATGTAGATACCTTGCCGGCGGCAGCGCTCCTCGAAGAAGCGGATGAACCCTTCACCATGCGACCAGGACAGGAAATCCGGCGGCGCCCCGCCAGATTCCAGCGCCGCCTGATCGAGATAGCGGGCAACCGAGTAAAAAGATTCGGCGCGGAAGAACCAACCCGCTGTGACCTTCGGCAGCCAGTGGCCGCGCAACGTGTCGGCAAGCGCTGCACCACTCTCGTCGATGGCGCCGGAGTGGTCGACGGGCATGTAGCCCTTGCCGCCGCCGGCTTCGTCGTAACCGGCCAGCGCGCCGATCGCTTCCAGCAGCGTCGATTTGCCGGTGCCGTTTTCGCCGACAATGATGGTGATCGGCGTGGTGAATTCGAGCTCGAATTCGCGGCCGCGGAACAGAGGCAGGTTCCAGGGATACTTGTCCCAATCTTCCACGCGCTCGGGGTCAATCAGGATGCGTTTGAGATAAGGCGCCTTAAGCCGGGTCAGTTGCTTGCGATAGCCCATGCGGACGCTCAGTCCGGCAGCGAGATGGTGCCGTCATCCGCGATCGGGAAGGCCGGATTGTGTGCGACTTCCCAGACATGGCCGTCGGCATCGGCGAAATATCCATACCAGCCGCCCCAGAAGGCGCGGCCTGCCGGCTTGACGATCCTGCCGCCGGCCTTCTCGGCGGCCGCCAGCACGTCGTCGACTTCGGCATCGGAGCGGGTGTTGTAGGCGAGGTAGACCGCCGACGGTGCTGCGGCGAAGGCAATGCCTGAATCCTCCTCGGCGCTTGGCCTCGGGAACAGGCCGAGAATGGCGCCGCCCATCTGGAAGAAGGCGACGCCATCGGTGATGCCGGCGTGGCGCTTCAAGCCCATGCCTTCGTAAAAGCGCACGGCGCGCTCGAGATCGTCGGTGGCGATGGTGATGATGGAGATGCGCGGTTCCATGGATCGAAAACCTATTCGTCCGTCCATTCCGGTTTGCGCTTGCCGATGAAGGCGCCGATGCCTTCCTCGGCGTCGCGGGCCAGCATGTTCTCGACCATGACGCGGCCGGTATAGGCATACGCGTCCGCCAATCCCATCTCGGCCTGCGCGTAAAAGGCTTCCTTGCCGGTCTTGACCACCAGAGATGATTTGGAGGCAATGGTTTGCGCGTATTTGGTGACGATCTGATTCAGGTATTCGCGCGGCACGACGCGGTTGACCAGGCCGAATTCCTTGGCGGTTGCGGCATCGATGGTCTCGCCGGTGAGCAGCATTTCCATGGCGTGCTTGTGAGACACGTTGCGTGACAGCGCCACCATCGGCGTCGAACAAAACAGGCCGATATTGACGCCCGGCGTGCAGAAGGTCGCTTCATGCGAGGCAATGGCGAGGTCGCAACTGCAAACCAGTTGCAGCCCCGCAGCGGTGGCTAGGCCATCGACTTCGGCGATGATCGGGAGCGGATGGCGCACGATCTGCTGCATCAACGCCGCGCAAGCCGAAAATGTCTGCTCGAAAAACCCCTTGCCCTTGTCGGCGTCGGCGCGGCGCGCGGTCATTTCCTTGAGATCGTGACCGGCGCAGAAGACTTTCCCGGCGGCCGCCAAGACGATGACGCGGACCGATTTGTTGGCCTTGGCACGGTCGAGCTCGGCGCTCAATCCCGCCATGACGGAAAGCGACAAGGCATTGGCGGGCGGATTGGCGAGCGTCAGGCGCAGCACGCCCTTGTCCAGCCCGGCGATGACCGGCCCGTCTATGGCAACAGGTTTGATCGAAAGGATTTCGGCCATGACAAGGGTCTCCGCGATTCCGCCGGGCGCCGCCAGACTATCTAATATCGGATCGAGTTTCATCAACACCCATCGCTTGCGCCAGAGGTGTTGCCAGAAGCGCATCATTGCGTTCATACAGGCCCGGCATAGAACGAGAGACCGACATGCCCGCCCAGGACAATCTCAAGCCGGTGCTGACGGCGGCTGAAGTCAATGCGCTGATGGCCAGCGTCTACCCCCAGCTCAACGACGAGTTCACGTCGTATGAGGCGCTCGATGTGTTTCCCGGCGGCTGCACGGTGCGGCTCAACGCCAGCGAACGGCATTTGCGTCCCGGCGGCACGGTGTCCGGGCCCTCGCTGTTCACGCTGGCCGACATTGGCGGCTATGTCTGCGTGCTCAGCCATGCCGGGCCGGATGCGCTTTCGGTTACGGTCAACCTCAACATCAATTTCGTCCGCAAGGCCGAGGCCGGCCCGATCGACGGCCATTGCCGCATCCTGAAGCTGGGCAAGAGTCTGATGGTGTTCGATATCGACATCGTCGCCGGACCGAAGGAACACACGGTTGCGCATGCGACCGGCACCTATTCGATCCCGCCGAAGCTCGCCGCCGATGTGGTAAAATAATACCTTTTAGTCAAACCTTTGTTTTTATTGCACTTTACGAGCAGACGTGCTTTTCCCGCGCCTTGACGTGCCCACTCCCCTCGCCTATAAGCCGTCACGAAGCAGCGGCCCGCAAAGGCCGCCGTTTTTGTTATTGGCGGCGGGCAAGTGCCTTGTCGCCAATCCAAGCAACAAGAAACGCCTTCTTCGGAAGGTCAAAATCGAAAGCAGAAAATCCATGGCAACCTTTTCGCAGAAGCCTGCGGATGTGGTGAAGAAGTGGGTGCTGATCGACGCCGAGGGTCTCGTCGTCGGCCGTCTCGCCACTGTCATCGCCAATCATCTTCGCGGCAAGCACAAGCCCACCTTCACCCCGCATGTCGACGACGGCGATAACGTCATCGTCATCAATGCCGACAAGGTGGTGTTCACCGGCAAGAAGTTCACCGACAAGGTCTATTACTGGCACACCGGTCACCCCGGCGGCATCAAGGAGCGCACCGCGCGCCAGCTGCTCGAGGGCCGTTTCCCCGAGCGTGTCGTCGAGAAGGCCGTCGAACGCATGATCCCGCGCGGGCCGCTCGGCCGTCGTCAGATGAAGAACCTCCGCGTCTATGCAGGCACGGAACATCCGCATGTCGCCCAGCAGCCCGTCACCCTCGACGTCGGCGCGCTGAACGCCAAGAACAAGAAGGTTGCATAAGATGGCTGAGCTTTCCTCGCTCGCAGAATTGGGCGCCGCCACCGGCAACACCAACACCCAGCCGGCAGCACCCGTCCATGTCCAGAAGCTCGACAAGTCGGGCCGCGCCTATGCCACCGGCAAGCGCAAGAACGCCATCGCCCGCGTCTGGGTGAAGCCGGGTTCGGGCAAGATCGTCGTCAACGACAAGGAATTCGCGACCTATTTCGCGCGTCCGGTCCTGCAGATGATCCTCAACCAGCCGATCATCGCTTCCAACCGCGCCGGCCAGTACGACATCGTCGCCACCGTCATCGGCGGCGGCCTGTCCGGCCAGGCCGGTGCCGTTCGTCACGGCATCTCCAAGGCGCTGACCTACTATGAGCCGGCACTGCGCGCCGTGCTCAAGAAGGGCGGCTTCCTGACCCGCGACAGCCGCGTCGTCGAGCGCAAGAAGTACGGCAAGGCGAAGGCCCGTCGTTCCTTCCAGTTCTCGAAGCGCTAAGCGCTGCGACGTTCCAGACATCGAAAGGCCGCCTCCGGGCGGCCTTTTCTTTTGGGTCTCGGCAGTCACCCCACCCGGCGCTTCGCGCCGACCTCCCCATCGAGGGGAGGTAGGAGGTCGCGGCAGTTTTGCCGCCCGGACAATCCACGATGGTCCAGCGGCTAGCAAACCAGTTCGACCATAAAAACGCGGCACCCTACCTCCCCTCGATGGGGAGGTCGGCGCGAAGCGCCGGGTGGGGTGATGGCGCCGGCCTCGGTTCAAGTCTCAGAACTTGCCGGCCTTGATGTAATCGATAAACGCCCGTAGCGGCGCTGGAACCAGACGCCGTCCGGGATAGTACAGAAATGGTCCGGGAAAACTCTGCCACCACGGTTCGAGCACGGGCTCCAGGGCGCCGCTTTCGAAGTGAGGGCGAAGCCAGCCCTCGAAGAGAGCGACGATGCCGCTGCCGGCAATGGCCGCATGGACGGCAAGATCGCTCGCCCCGCCGATCCGCACGATCAACGGCCCCGTCGTGTCGACACGCACCACCTCGCCGTCGCGCTCGAATTCCCACGGCAGCATCGCACCGCTGGCAAAACGACCGCGCAGACAAGCATGGCCAAGCAGGTCGCTCGGGTGCTGCGGCCGCCCATGGCGCTCGAGATAGGCGGGGCTGGCGCCAGTGGCGAAGCGCTGGACGCGCGGTCCGATCGGCACCGCGATCATGTCCTGCTCCAGTCGCTCGTCATAGCGGATGCCGGCGTCGCAGCCCGCCGCCAGCACGTCGACGAAGTTCTCATCGGCGATGACCTCCAGCCGAATGCCGGGATAGGCGGCGAGGAAGCCCGGAACGATGTCGGGCAATATCAGCCGCGCGGCGCTGACCGGGACGTTGAGGCGCAGCGAACCAGCCGGCCTGTCGCGAAAGCCATTGACCACGTCGAGGGCCGCCTCCACCTCCGACAGCGCCGGGCCAAGCCGTCCGAGCAGGCTGAGACCTGCGTCGGTCGGAACGACGCTGCGTGTCGTGCGGTTGAACAGCCTGACGCCGAGCTGCGTCTCCAGGCGGCGCACCGCTTCGCTCAGGCCCGACGCGCTGCCGCCGCCGGCGCGAGCCCCTTCGCGAAAGCCGCCGGCACGCGCCACCGTCACGAAAGCGTTCAGATCGCCAAGGTCCATCATTGTTCGCCATTCCGCACAAGCTGTAGGGATTGTACCTTATTATCCCGAGGTTGAGCAGCGTCTATCTTCGCCTCCTCAAAGGAGACCGACCATGTCCACCATCCAAAAATCCGGCACATTCACCCTCGGCAGCCACACCGTGAAACGGCTCGGCTACGGCGCCATGCAACTTGCCGGCCCGCACGTTTTCGGTCCGCCGAAGAATCATGACGCGGCCATTGCAGTGCTGCGCGAAGCGGTGGCCTCCGGGGTCAACCACATCGACACCAGCGACTATTATGGCCCGCATGTCACCAACCAGCTGATCCGCGAAGCGCTGGCGCCCTATCCGCAAGACCTCGTCATCGTCACAAAGATCGGGGCGCGGCGCGGCAGCGACGGCTCATGGCTGCCTGCCTATTCCGCCAAGGGACTTGAGCAGGCCGTGCACGATAATCTCAGGAATCTCGGTCTTGAGGTGCTGGATGTCGTCAATCTGCGCATCATGTTCGGGGTGATGGGTCCCGCCGAGGGCTCGATCGAGCCGCAGTTGACCGCGCTTGCCGAACTGCAGCGCAAGGGTCTGGTGCGCCATATCGGCCTGAGCAACGTCACCCCAGCGCAGGTCGAGGAAGGCCGTGGGATCGCCGAGATCGTCTGCGTGCAGAACCAGTACAATCTGGCGCATCGCGACGACGACGGGTTGATCGATGAACTGGCGCGCGCCGGTATCGCCTACACGCCGTTCTTCCCGCTCGGCGGTTTCAGCCCGCTGCAGTCGTCGACCTTGTCGGATGTGGCCGCGCGGCTCGGCGCCACACCCTTGCAGGTTGCGCTCGCCTGGCTGCTGCGCCGCTCGCCGAACATCCTGCTGATCCCGGGGACGTCGTCGATCGGGCATTTGAGAGAGAACCTGGCGGCGGCGGAACTGGAGCTGTCGGCCGATGTGCTAAGGGAATTGGATGGGGTGGCGAAAGCGGCGTGAAGATTTTGCGGGCGGCGCTGTCACCCCACCCGCGCCTTCGGCGCGACCTCCCCATCGAGGGGAGGTAGGAGGTCGCGGCAGCCTTGCATGCCTCGCAATCGCTACGACTGTCGGAATCTAAAGCGCCAACGCCCTACCTCCCCTCGATGGGGAGGTCGGCGCGCAGCGCCGGGTGGGGTGATGGCGCCGACGTACGATTACTAATTGATACTCGCCGTATTCGCGGCTCGGCCGGCTTCGCCTCATCCACATAAGGCACCCTAAACCCGTTGGCCCCCAGCCAGCCAATGGCAGCCTTCGGTTCGTCGGTCTGGATGATGGTGGCGCCGCGTTCGGCCCAGAAACCGTGGTCTCGGCCGGCATGCCGGCCTGCACCGCCAGTTCATCGCCGCAGCCGCCGGAGAGGAAGCCGCCGGGCCTTGCACCTTGGCGATACAAGTCCTTCGCCAAGCTGTGACTGGCATCTTGCGTGCCGGTTCTGTAGTTGTGGCAGCCCGATGAACAAAGAAGGACCCGTAATGGCGAACCAGACCATCGACAACGCGTTCACCGCCCGCTCCAAGACGGGGCCTTCCTTCGAGCCGACCTATGCCGGCGCGCTCTCGTTCATGCGGCGCAAATACACCAAGGATGCAAAGGGCGCGGACGCCGTCGTGTGGGGCATTCCGTTCGATGCCGCCGTCACCAACCGGCCGGGCGCGCGCTTCGGGCCGCAGGCGATCCGCCGCGCCTCGGCGATCCTCGACAACGACCCGC
This sequence comes from Mesorhizobium sp. C372A, assembly GCF_030323245.1. Classification (NCBI taxonomy): domain Bacteria; kingdom Pseudomonadati; phylum Pseudomonadota; class Alphaproteobacteria; order Hyphomicrobiales; family Phyllobacteriaceae; genus Mesorhizobium; species Mesorhizobium sp. C372A. Next base: position 5,031,923 of record NZ_CP100475.1, read on the forward strand.
AATATCCGTTCTCGCGCGACCTGTTCGAGCATCTCGCCGTCATCGACTATGGCGATTGCCTGCTCGATTCGGGCAATCACCAGAAGACACCAGGCACGATCGAGCGCGAGGCGGCGAAGATCCTGAAATCGGGTGCCTTCCTGTTGTCGCTCGGCGGCGACCATTTCGTCACCTGGCCGCTGCTCAAGGCGCATGCCGCCATCCATGGGCCGCTGGCGCTGGTGCAGTTCGACGCGCATCAGGACACCTGGCCTGACGATGGCAAGCGCATCGACCACGGTTCGTTCGTCGGGCGCGCCGTCAATGAGGGCATCATCGATCCTGATCGTTCGATCCAGATCGGCATCCGCACGCATGCCCCCGATACGTTCGGCATCAAGATCCTTTACGGTCACGAGATCGAGGAGATGCGGGCTTCCGACATCGCCTATGCGATCGTCGACCGCACCGGCGGCAGGAAGACCTATCTCACCTTCGACATCGACTGCCTCGACCCGGCCTTTGCGCCCGGCACCGGCACGCCGGTTGCCGGCGGACCGTCCTCGGCGAAAATCCTGTCGACGCTGCGCCAGCTCGGCCAAGTCGATATTGTCGGCGCCGACGTCGTCGAGGTTGCGCCGGCCTATGATCACGCCGATATAACGGCGATCGCCGGCTCGATGGTGGCCATGCACTATCTCGGCCTGGTGGCCGAGCGAAAAGCGCGGGCGGAAGAGCTGAACAGCGGCAACCATGGCGCGGCAAACCATGGCCAGGGCATATAGGCCTGAATTAGCAGGGAATTGACGGGCACATGAAACCGAAAATCTTCATCGATGGCGAACACGGCACCACCGGCCTGCAGATCCGGGCGCTGCTGGCCGAGCGCGGCGACCTCGAGATCATCTCGATCCCGGCCGAGCGCCGCAAGGAAACGGCGGCGCGCGCCGAGTTCCTCAATGCAGCCGATGTCGCCATCCTGTGCCTGCCGGATGCGGCTGCCAAGGAAAGCGTATCGCTGATTGCCAACGACACCACCAAGGTGATCGACGCCTCCACGGCGCATCGCGTAGCCGAGGGCTGGGAATATGGCTTTGCCGAGATGGAAAAGGGCCAGGCCAAGATCATCGCCAATGCAAAACGCGTCGCCAATCCCGGCTGCTGGCCGCAAGGACCGATCGCGACACTGCGGCCGCTGGTCGCCGCCGGCCTGCTGCCGGCGGATTTCCCGATCACCGTCAATGGCATTTCGGGCTATTCGGGCGGCGGCCGGCCGATGATCGAGGACTATGTCGCCAAGGGCGAGGATGCCTCTGAATTCCAGGTCTATGGGCTGACCCTGCAGCACAAGCATGTGCCGGAGCTGCGCACCTATGCGAAGCTGTCGCACGATCCGATCATGCAGCCGGCGGTCGGCAATTTCGCCCAAGGCATGATCACAGTGGTGCCGCTGCAGCTCGGCGGGCTCGACCATGTGCCGGTCGGCGCCGAACTGCACGCGGCAATCGCCGACCATTTTGCCGCCATCAAGGGCGGCGTGGTCGAGGTAGCTCCTTACGAGCACGTGGAGCGCCTGCCCGAGATCAATCCCGAGGTCTATAACGGCACCAACCGCATGAAGGTCTATGTCTTTGCCAATGACGACAGGGCGCAGGCGCTGCTGATTGCGGTCTATGACAATCTCGGAAAGGGCGCCTCGGGTGCTGCCGTTCAGAACATGGATCTGATGCTCGGCCTTTAATTCAGTTGGAGAGAGCATGTTGCCCGAAAACCGCTTAACACTTTTCGGCATCACGCTCTGAATGGACGCGCCTGCATTTCCAAAGCGCTGGAAGATCAGCGCGCCCGAGCTCATTGCGGAGACGTTTTCGAGCCGCATCTGGAAGGTGCGGCGTGAGGACGGCTCGCCGGCCATCGTCAAGGCGCTCAAACCATTCGACGATGTCGAGGACGAGTTGCGCGGCGAGCACTATCTCGCATGGCGGCGCGGCGAAGGCGCGGTGCGGCTGCTTGGCCGGGACGGCCACCGCATGCTGCTCGAATATGCCGGCGACACCCTGCTTTCCGACGTTCTGGCCAAAGAAGGCGACAACGCCGCGACCGCAATCGCGGCCGAGTTGATGGGGAGACTGTTCTCGCCCACAAGACACCCTGCCCCGCCGGACCTGCAGCCGCTGCGGACACGGTTTGCCAGCCTGTTCAAAAAGGCCGGAGCCGATCGCGACGCCGGAGAGCACAGCCTCTATATCGAGGCCGCCGAAATCGCGGACCGGCTGCTCGATGCCCCGCATGCGGTCAAGCCGCTGCATGGCGACCTGCATCACGACAACATTTTGCACGGTGCGCGCGGCTGGCTGGCGATCGACCCGAAGGGCGTGGTCGGCGATCCCGGCTTCGACGCCGCCAATCTGTTCTACAACCCACTGGGGCGCGACGACCTCTGCCTCGATCCCGAGCGCATCGCGCATATGGCCGAGATCTTCGCCAGGACACTCGGCCAGACGCCGGCTGCCATTCTCGACCATGCCATCGCCTATGGCTGCCTGTCGGCCGCATGGCATCATGAGGACGAGAATGCGGTCGACGAGAACCGCGAGCTGTCGGTTGCGGGAGTGATCCGAAAGGTGCGGCTCAGCTTCTGACCGGCGCAGCCTCGCGCGTTAGACGTAGCGAGGCAGTTCGTTCGCGAAATAGATTATTGCGACGGCCAAGACACCGTAGACGATGTACCTGCGTTCATGGGCGGCCGCGTTGGCAGTGGATAGGCGCCTTTGGTGCCGCGCCAGTGGGCGGCGGCAAATCCCAGCAGGACAAGCGCGAAGGCCTGATGGGTCAGCGCCATGTGCAGCGGCACCTGCATCAGCAGCGTGCCGATGCCGATCGAGGCCTGGACCAGCACCAGCAGAAACAGCAGCGTCGCGCGGCGTGCGTGTGTCGTGCCTGGTAAACGCCGGCGTGTCGCGATCATGTGCCAGAGCGCGACGGCAAAGACCGTGTAGGCGCCCAGTCGGTGGACGAACTGCACCGTCTTCGGGTTCTCGAACAAGTTGCGCCAGGCCGGCTCGAGCAGAAGCAAATCTGACGGGATCACCTTGCCGTCCATCAGCGGCCAGGTGTTGTAGCTCAGGCCGGCGTCGAGCCCTGCGACCAGGCCGCCGAGATAGATCTGGATCAGCGCCAGCAGCACGATGAAGCCGGCCAGCCTTTGTGTCGGCCGGTCGGCGGCAGGCTCCGAATGCGGCGCCAGCCCGCGCGCGACCACCATGGTGGCAGTGAAGATCAGGGCGGCAAGCGTCAAATGCGTGGCCAGCCGGTACTGGCTGACGGAGACGCGGTCGACCAGGCCGGAGGCCACCATCCACCAGCCGATGGCGCCTTGCAGGCCACCAAGCAGCAGAATACCGACCAGCTTTGGCCCAAGGCCGCGCTCGATGCGGCGCGTCGCCCACAAGACCAGCAACGGCAGGCCGAAGACCAGGCCGACACTGCGCGCCAGGATACGGTGCGCCCACTCCCACCAGAAGATCGACTTGAAGGCATCGAGGCTCATGCCCTTGTTGAGCTCGGCATATTGCGGAATCTTCTGGTAGAGCTGGAATTCCTCCTGCCACTCCGCGTCATTGAGCGGCGGTATCACACCGTGGATCGGCTTCCACTCGGTAATCGACAGGCCGGAATTGGTGAGCCTGGTGGCGCCGCCAACCAGCACCAGCGCAAACAGCACCAGAAGCACGACATAAAGCCAGCCGCGCAGCAGAGCCCGGTTTTGCAGATCGCGATCGCGGTCAATGTAAGGCGCGGCGGCTGATATGGCGGCCATGGGCTGGTCCCGGCAGGTTGACGTGGCGGATTGGTGAACCATCGCAACCCGGCTGACAAGACCGGACGGCGCGGCACGCCGTCGCGCCGCAAGTCACGGGTTGCACGCGCCCCCGGTTGGGCCTAAGCGGAGGCGATCAACGAGAACGCTCATGCCCATCCGCCTGAAAAAGCTGATCGGAACCTTCCTGCTGGTGGCGCTTGTCATCATCTATGCGCTGGTCGCGTCGATCATAGCGGTCGCGCAGCTGTCGCAATCCAGCCCGCTGGTGCATTTCCTGTTTTTCCTGTTCAGCGGCCTGTTCTGGGTGCTGCCTGCGATGGGCATCATCAAATGGCTGATCCTGGAGCCGCCGCCGAAAGGCTGAAGCGCCCGACCCAGGTTAGATGGTGACGACCATTTTGCCGGCATTGGCCAGCGGCGTCGTCACGCCCGACAACATGGTGCGGATATGGGCGACACTCTGGTAGCGGCCGTTGACCGAAATGCGCGGCAGCGCGTGCAGGAAGCCGGCGTGCTCGGCGTGCAGCACGCCGTGGCGAGTGGTCACCGCCGAGGCGTAGCCGGCGTCGCGGGCAAAGCCCACTTCGCGGCAGCCGACAGCGCTGGCGTAACCATAGGGGTAAGCGAGATGACGTGGGTCTTCGCCGAGCTGCGCCTGCAGCTGGCGCCTGACGTCGACGATTTCATGGCGCGCATCGGCTTCGTCGAGCCGCTTCAGATTGCGGTGGTTGACCGTATGCGCGCCGATCGTCACCAGCCTGTGCCCGGCCACGGCGCGGATATCGTCCCAGGTCATTAGCGTGCTTGGGCGCAAGCCATCGAGGTCGATGCCGTTCGAGCGCGCCAGATCGCGCAGCACGGCGCGCTGATCCTCCTCGCGCACCTCGAGCGTCAGATAGGCATGCAGACGCGCATTGGCGTGGAGTTTCTTGCCGTGGGTCGAGCAGTCGATGGTCACCGGCCCCTTCGGCATCGCCAGCGTCAAACGCTCCCGCGCGTTGACGATATCCTCGACCACGTCCCACCATAAATCGGCGCTGCCGTCGATCAGACCCGGCGCGACATAGATGGTGATCGGCGCGTCGTGCTTTTCCAGCACTGGCAGCGCTTCGGTCATGTTGTCGCGATAGGCGTCGTCGGCGGTGATGGTGGCGAACTGGCCGTCCTTGCCGCCGGCCTTGATGCGCTCGATCGCCTCGTCGAGGGTGACGAAGGCATAGCCCCTCGCCTTCATGTCGGCGACGAGAGCGTCGAGAAATCGCGGGGCGATGTTGAGGTGGCGGTTGACGCCGTCCGGCTTCTCCGGCGTGGCGGTGACCCGATGCAACATGAGGATTGCGCCAATGCCGCCGACGAACGGCTTGGCCAGCGGTGCAAGGCCGGTAAAGCGGGCGATATTAAGCGCCAGTTTCCGAACTGCCTCACCACCGTCGATCATTCATTCACCTTTTGCGCCTAGGCTCGATCCAAGCACGGAACGCGCCGACGCGAACTCCTGATCGCGACGAATACGCCTTAAGGATTGAGGTATGGTTGACGCCACCGCGTCATTTGACGGCAATCGGCTCGCCGCAAGCAAGGCGTCTGCGCGCACGCCGGATGCCGACCAGACCAGTCTGTCGGTGTCGATCGCAGATGCTGCCGCGCTCGCCTCTTACGGCGAATTCTGCCGTTCGGCGCTGTTTGCGCCGGCGCAAAGCGCGGCCTGGGTTCGTGCCTGGACGGCGCAGGCCAATCCCGATGCCGTCATTGCCACGCTGACAATCGAGGACAGGCCGGTCTTTGCACTGGCACTGGAAATCACGCGAACTGGTCCATTCCGCGTCGCCCGCTTCATGGGCGGGCGCCATGCCAACGGCAATTTCGCCGCCGCCGATCCGGCATGGCTGGCAAAGGCCGATGCCGGGGGGATCCGCAGGCTGGTGACGGCGATCGGCAAGGCGCGTCCCGACATCGATCTCGTTGCCTTGGAAAGGCTTCTGCCCGACCTCGATGGCGTTGCCAATCCGCTGGCGGCGTTCTCCAACTTTCCGAGCCCAAACCTGTCGCTCGCCGTCAATCTCGACGGTGGTTTCGATGCGCTGCTGTCGCGTGTGGGCGGCAAGCGCAAGCGCAAGAAGCACCGTTCGCAGACACGCAAGTTCGAGGCGGTCGGCGTTCATCGCCGCATCGAGGCGCAGACACCCGAAGACGTGAACCGGCTGCTCGACGCTTTCTTCGAGATGAAGGAGTTCCGCTTCGCCAAGATGGGCATCGCCAATGTCTTCGGCGAGCCGGAGGTGCGGGCTTTCTTCCGTGCCCTCTTCGCCGGCGCGCTGGCCGAGGAGAAACCGGCCTTTGTGCTGCATGGGCTCGAAGTGGCCGGCAAGCTGCGCGCAATCACCGGCTCGAGCCGCTCGGGCAAACGCCTGATCTGCGAATTCGGCGCCATCGCCGAGGACGATCTCGGCCACACCAGCCCCGGCGATTTCCTTTTCTTCGACATCATCGAGGAAGCCTGCCAAACAGGCTTCGATGTCTATGATTTCTCGGTCGGCGACGAGCCCTACAAGCGGCTCTGGTGCGATATCGAGACCCAGCATTTCGAGGTGCTGGCGCCCCTGACGCTGAAGGGACGCGCCCTGGCGTCGGCGCTGCGGCAGGGCGCACGGGCGAAAGCCTTCATCAAGAACAACCCGACGGTCTGGAAGCTGACCAAGATGCTGCGCCGCAAGGCCGCCGGACAGGCAGCGCCCGCTCCCACGGACGACGAAAACTAGCGTTCAGAAATTCAGCGCTTCGCGGAGCGCCGGGCCGGCCCTGACCCGCAGGTCGAGATCCGCCTCGATGTGGTCGATATGGTGCAGCATCAGCCGGCTCACCAACCCGCAATCGCCGCTTTCCAGCGCGCCGACCATTTCCGTGTGCTCACTGTGTCCGCAGGCCGACACGCCGGATCGTCCGTAAAGGGCGATCACCAGCGACGAACGCGCCACCAGCTCCTCCATGAAGCGCTGCAGGATGGCATTGCCGGCGACGGAGGCGAGCAGCAGGTGGAAATCGCCTGATGCCTTGATTTCGGAGCGCCGCGCGGTTGGGCCGCGCTCGGCGATGAAGCGGCCTTCCTCGTCGAGCTGCGCGCGGAACGCAGCGATATCGGTGGCTGTGACCCGCCCGCAGGCGGCAATGGCGATGCCCGGCTCGATCAGCCGGCGCGATGCGAACACCTGGCGCGCTTCCTCGGGCGTAGGGTTGGCGACGAAGGCGCCACGGTTGCGCTCGGTACGCACCAGCCCCTCGAAGGACAGCATCTGCAGCGCCGCGCGCGCGACCGTGCGCGAGACGTCGAACAGCGTGCCGACCTCGCCTTCCGACAGCTTGGTGCCGGGCGTCAGCCGACGGTCAACGATGGCGTCCCGCAGATTGTCGCGAATCGCCTGGGCGCGATCCTGGTTGGCGCTGTCGGCGGAATGGATCTGATCGGCAATGTTCATGGCGATGATGGTTCCCAGCCTCTTTCTAGCGCAACTCGTCGCCTGCGCACGAGAGGCAAAGTGGACACGAAGCCAAAAAAGATTGCATACGATTCTTGCGCGGATCGCGCACAATCGCCCATAATTTGTGCAATGCACAAGATAGCCCACCGGCTAGGCAGTGGGCACGAATTCCGATTTTGCTGATGATTCAAACGCTTGGCCGAATCTCGCCGATTGGCACGCATAATGCATTGGTTGACGCGACCAAACGGGGAAGCCTGAATGTCCAAAGCCGCCGAGATCGACATCGTCTCCGTTTCGAAAGTGTACGGAACGACGACTGCCGTCGAGGCCATCAGCCTGAAGATACCGGCAGGCACCTATTGCTGCCTGCTTGGCCCCTCCGGCTGCGGCAAGACCTCGACGCTGCGCATGATCGCCGGCCACGAAAGCATTTCGTCGGGCGATGTCCGCCTCGGCAACATCGTCGTCACCGACTTGCCGCCGGCAAAGCGTGGCACGGCGATGATGTTCCAGTCCTATGCGCTGTTTCCGCATCTCGACCTTGTCGACAATGTCGCCTTCAGCCTGAAGATGAAGGGCGTCGACAAGGAGCAGCGCCGTGCCAAGGCGCTCGACATGCTCAAGCTGATGCAGATGGAGGCCTATGCGACGCGCCGGCCGGCGCAGCTTTCCGGCGGCCAGCAGCAGCGTGTTGCACTCGCCCGCGCTCTGATCACCGATCCCGAGGCGCTGCTGCTCGACGAGCCGCTGTCGGCACTCGACCCGTTCCTGAAGATACGCATGCGCGCCGAGCTGAAGAAATTGCAGACCTCGCTTGGCATCACTTTCGTCCACGTCACCCACAGCCAGGAAGAGGCCATGGCCTTGGCGGACCTGATCGTGGTGATGAATGACGGCCGCATCGAACAGGCGGCGCCGCCGCGAGATGTGTTCGAAAGGCCGGCCACCGCCTTCGTCGCGCGCTTCATGGGTGACCACAATGTCATCTCCGGCCGGGTTACCGGCGCGCGCGACGGCATGGTCGTCTTCGACGTCAATGGTGGCGCCTCGCTCGCCGCCCGCGGGCAAGGCCGGGAGGCGGGCCAGGAGGTGGGCACGCCGATCGACATCGCCATCCGCACCGACCATGTGCGCATCGGCGAAGCACCCTCTCCCGGCCTCGGCTTCACCGGCATCGTCTCCAACATCGAATATCGCGGCGCCACGGTGAAGCTGTCGGTCACCGGCGGCGGCATCGACGATTTCACCGTTATCATCGACGATTCCGACTTCTTCGCCAAACCCGTCGCCCTTGGCGACGCCGTACCGCTCGCCTGGGATTCCGAGGACGCCATCGTCCTCGGCCGCCTTCATTCATGAATTCAACGAAGCAAAACAAAACAGGGGAATAGGAATGACAAAAACAGTAGAAACAAAGACCGGAATTTCGCGACGTTCGTTGCTCAAGACAGGTGCGGCCGCCGTCGGCCTCGCCGCAGGCTCGGGCGCCATTACAGGCTTCCCGACCATCTGGGCGCAGTCCAACATCACGCTGCGCCAGTTCGGCACCGGCGTTTCGAACCTGAACGCGATCGCCGACAAGTGCAAGGCCGACCTCGGCATCACGCTGGAAATGACGGCGACCGATTCCGACGCGGCCGCCCAGCGCGCCGTGACCCAGCCCGACAGCTATGACATCGCCGACATCGAATACTGGATCTGCAAGAAGGTGTTCCCGAGCGGCGTGCTGCAGCCGATGGATGTCAGTAAGCTGAAATACTACGACGAGCTGGTGCCGTTGTTCAAAACCGGCAAGCTGACGCCCGACAGCATCATTGCCCAGGGCACCGCGCCGCACACGGTCGGCTATGTCGAAGCGCAGGACTCAAAGACCTTCGCCAAGGCGCCGACCAAGTGGTTCACCATGGTGCCGACGATCTACAACGCCGATACGCTGGGCATCCGGCCCGACCTCGTCGGCCGCGACATCACCACCTGGGCCGACATCATGGATCCGGCCTTCAAGGGCAAGACCGCGATCCTTAACATCCCGTCCATCGGTATCATGGATGCGGCCATGATCATGGAGGCCACAGGCAGCATCAAATATGCCGACAAGGGCAACATGACCAAGGAAGAGATCGACAAGACGATCGACTTCCTCATCAAGGCCAAGCAGGCCGGCCAGTTCCGCGCCTTCTGGAAGTCGTTCGACGAGAGCGTCAACCTGATGGCATCGGGCGAAGTGGTCATCCAGTCTATGTGGTCGCCGGCCGTCGCTGCCGTGCGCTCCAAAGGCATCGCATGCCGCTTCCAGCCGCTCAAGGAGGGCTATCGCTCATGGGGCGGCGGCCTTGGCCTTGCCGCCCATCTCAAGGGCGCCGAGCTCGACGCCGCCTACGAATACATCAACTGGTATACGTCGGGCTGGGTCGGCGGCTATCTCAACCGCCAGGGCTACTATTCCGCCAATATGGTCTCGGCCAAGAAGTTCATGTCCGAGGACGAATGGGGCTACTGGATCGAAGGCAAGCCGGCCAAGGGCGAGATCAAGGCGCCGGACGGCACCGTCATGGAAAAGGCCGGCGCCGTGCGCGACGGCGGCTCGTTCGAAGAGCGTATGGGCAAGGTCGCCTGCTGGAACTCGGTCATGGACGAGGACCGCTACATGGTGAAGCGCTGGAACGAATTCATCGCGGCGTAGAGCGGACGCGTTCACTGTGATGTTGCGATCCTTCGCGCCCCCCTCTGTCCTGCCGGACATCTCCCCCACTTGGGGGGAGATTGGCAGCGTCATGGCCGGCTCTTCGTTAGCAACGTTGGAGTTTGGCGAAGGCCGTTATGAGAGTTCGATCTCCCCGCTCGTGGGGGAGATGTCCGGCAGGACAGAGGGGGGCGCGAAGGATCGCAAGTCATCGCGATCACGCGGAGGATTTTCCCAATGACAGTCGCGCTCGAACGCCCCGCCATCGCAGCAGCCAAGCCCGCCAGACGCCGCCGCGTCTCCCTTGGCGCCGTCACGCCCTATTTGCAATCGGCGCCGCTGGCGCTCATCCTCGGTGCGTTCCTGCTCTTGCCAATCATCATGATCGTCGTCGTCTCCTTCTGGGATTATGACTTCGCCGCCATGTATCCGGATTTCCTGACGACGAACTATTCCGACGTGCTGGGATCATGGGTCACCTGGAAGACCTATCTCAACACCATCAAATTCGCTGCCATCGTCTGGGCTCTGACCTTGTTCATCGGCTTCTGGGTCGCCTATTTCCTCGCCTTCCATATCCGCACCACCGCCATGCAGATGGTGCTGTTCCTTGTCTGCACGGTGCCGTTCCTGACCTCCAACATCATCCGCATGATCTCGTGGATCCCGGTGCTTGGCCGCAACGGGTTGATCAACTCGACGCTGGTGCAGTTGGGGCTGGTGCCAAAACCCATCGAATGGCTGCTCTATTCGGAATTCGCCGTGGTGCTGGCCATGGTGCATCTCTACACGCTGTTCATGGTAACGCCGATCTTCAACACGTTGATGCGCATCGACCGCTCGCTGGTCGAGGCCGCGCGCGATGCCGGCGCGTCCGGCTGGCAGGTCTTGTGGAACGTCGTCATCCCGCTGGCCAAGCCCGGCATGGCGATCGGCACCATCTTCGTCGTCACGCTGGTGATGGCCGATTTCTCCACTGTGCAGGTGATGTCGGGCGGCCAGAGCGCGTCGGTCGCACTGATGATGAAGAACCAGATGTCGCTGCTGCAGTATCCCGCAGCCGCCGCCAATGCCGTAGTGTTGCTGGTGTTGGTACTGTTGATGGTCGCGGGCATCCTGCGCATCGTCGACATCCGCAAGGAGCTTTGAGGTGAGCCACGAAAAACGCACCCTCGAATTCTATGTGCTTGCGGTCTTCTTCACTCTGTTCGTGCTGTTCCTCTACGGCCCGCTGTCGGCGATCCTGATCCTTTCTTTCCAAGGCGAGACCGGCGGCCTCACCTTCCCGCTCAATGGCGTGTCGCTGCACTGGTTCGCCAATCTGTTCGAGCGCCAGGCGGTCGGCGATTTCGGCGGCAGCTTCAAGCGCTCGCTCGTGCTCGGCCTTATGGTGATGATCGTCACCGTCGTCGTGTCGCTGCTGGCAGGGCTCGCTTTCCGGCAAAAATTTCGTGGCGCCACCGCTTTGTTCTACCTGGCGGTCGCCAGCCTCGTAGTACCCTCGATCATCATTTCGCTCGGCATCGGCGTCGTCTTCCAGCAGGTCGGCTTCCGCCCGGCCTGGTACACATCGGCCTTCGGCGCGCACCTGACCTGGACCTTGCCCTTCGGCGTGCTCATCATGTTCGCCGTCTTCAACCGCTTCTCGCCCGCCTATGAGGAAGCCGCGCGTGACCTGGGCGCCAACTCCTGGCAGACCTTCGCCCATGTCGTGCTGCCGATGATCGCGCCGAGCCTGATCGGCGTCGGCCTGTTCGGCTTCACGCTGTCCTATGACGAGTTCGCCCGCACGCTGATGACGTCGGGCACCTTCAACACGCTGCCGCTCGAGATCTACGGCATGACCACCAATGTCACGACGCCGGTGCTCTACGCGCTGGGCACGGTGACCACCGTGTTCTCCTTCCTGGTGATCCTGGCCACACTGGGCGCCATCCTCTATGTTGGCCGCAGGCGGGCCAGGGTTTGATTGTGCAGATACTGGTGGTGAACCCCAACACGACGGCGAGCATGACCGAGACGATCGCGGCGGCGGCGCGCGGCGTTGCCGGCGCCGGGACCGAGGTGATCGCGGTCACCTCCTCGATGGGCCCGGCCTCGATCGAGGGCTATTATGACGAGGCATTGGCCGTGCCCGGCCTTTTGATGGAGATCGCCGCCGGCGAACGTGCCGGGGCTCAGGCCGCCATCATCGCCTGCTTCGACGATACCGGCCTGGATGCGGCACGCGCCATGGCCTCCATTCCGGTCATCGGCATCTGCGAGGCCGCACTCAGTGTCGCCTCCTACATTGCCCAGCGCTTCACAGTGGTGACGACCACCGAACGCTCGCGTGTCCCTGTCGAGGGGCTGGTGCAGCGCTATGGCATGGCCGGGCGTACCCGCGTGCGCGCCGCCGACATTCCCGTACTCTCGCTTGAAGACGCTGCTTCCGGCGCTGTCGAGAAACTGCGCGCCGAGATCGCCCGCGCCATAGCGGAAGACCGCGCCGAGGCCATCGTGCTCGGCTGCGCCGGCATGGCCGACCTGGCACACCGGTTGCAGCAAGAGTTCGACCTGCCCGTCATCGACGGCGTCGGCGCCGCCCTCAAACAGGCCGAGGCGCTGATCGCATTGGGCCTGTCGACCTCGAAGCGCGGCTCCTATGCCAGTCCGCTGGCCAAGCCCTATCGCGGCGTGCTGAAATCCTTCTCGCCGGGGGTGGTCGCCGCGGAGTGAACGCTATGAAGCCTACCGTCCGCGCATTGTCTCCGCCGGAACTGACCGTTCTCATCGACTGGGCGGCGGCTGAAGGCTGGAACCCTGGCCTTGACGATGCCGCCGCGTTCCGGCCAACCGATCCTGAAGGGTTCATCGGCGCTTTTGTCGACAACGAGATGACCGCCGCCATCTCGGCTGTCGCCTATGGCGGCAACTTCGGTTTCATCGGTCTCTACATCTGCCGACCAGACATGCGCGGCAAAGGCCATGGCAAAGCAGTCTGGAATGCGGGCATGGCCAGGCTGGCCGGCCGAACGGTCGGCCTCGACGGGGTCGCCGCGCAGCTGGCGAATTATCGCCGCACGGGATTCAGCTCGGCGTACGAAACCATCCGCTTCAGCGGCCGTATCGCGACCCCGCCCGTCCGAAGCGAAGGGGTGCGCATGATAACCACGCAACTCGTGCCCGACATCATCGTCTATGACGCCCGCTGTTTCCCCGCGCCTCGACGAGCCTTCCTGCACCGCTGGGCGCAGCCGCCGCATTGCGGGTTCGCCGCGATCAGTTCACTCGGCACCATAGGCTACGCCGTGGCTCGTCCCTGCCGTTCGGGTTACAAGATCGGCCCGCTGTTTGCCGACGACACCGAGACGGCGATGCAGCTCATGGGCAGTCTGGCTGCCGCATGCGAAGGTGGCGACCTGCATATCGACGTTCCTGCCGAAAATTTCGATTTCACCAAGGCGCTTGCAGCGATTGGTTTCAGGCCGACCTTCACCACCACGCGCATGTACAAGGGCCCGCCTCCGAAGGTCGACTCGCGCCGAATATTTGGCGTGACGACCCTGGAGTTGGGGTAGATCCCGGCGCCGGCTGACAGGCTTGGTTTTTCGGGAGCCGGCGGGCGATGGACGAGCCGATCCGTAGTAGCGCCGCCTAAGTCGAATTGTCTGATGTCTCAGGCGGCGCTACGTCGTCCCGGCACGGGGTTACCCGGCGTCTCGTGGCCGATCGGCGTCACCAGAGTGAGGTCGGGATAGCCGCTTTCGATCAGCTCGACGGCGGCCTGCGCCACCTCATCGTCCGCCTGCAGCATGGACATGAAGACCTCGGTGCTGTCGCCGACCAGTCGGCTGATGCCTTGCGCATCGGCCGGTCCGCATTCGACGATGACCAGATCATAGGCGGTGGTCAGCGACTGCATGATGATTGGCAGCCGGTCGGCGGCGCGCATGGCGCGAACCGGATCGGCGGTGCCGACGGGAACGACATGGCAGTCGGAATAGAGGTCAGCGTGAATGACGTCGCTGAACTGCGCTTCCGAAGCCAGCAGATTGGTGATGCCGGGGAAAAGTCCGCTGTCCAGCATCGGCCGCGAGGCGGCACCTGACGCCGTGAGATCGAGCAGCAGCACGCGCAGGCCGGCGTCGGAGACTTCGCGCGCTACCAGCACTGCCGAGGCGGCGGCCTCATCGCCTTCGGGCGAGACGAAGATGGCGCGCGCAGCACCGCTGGCGATCAGCTTTTCCGCCGCCTTCTCGACATCGATCTCGCCAAGGCTGGAGCGTACCCGCTCGGGTTCGGATTGCGGTTCTGGATCGGCAGCCGCTGCTCCTTCCAGCACTGAAGGAGCCGGCTCCTGCTCCGGCTCGGGCGCCAGTTCAGACTCCATGGCCGTCCGCTGATCGACCACCTCCTCGGCCACGACTGCGGCCGGTTCCGGGTCGACGACCGGCGCCGACATTGCCGGCATCGCAACCTGTTCGATGCGGTCCAAGCGGGCGCCGGGCGCCGGGCGCATGGCGCGGCCGGAAAACAGCTCCTGCAGAAGCGTGATGACCGACATCAGCAGCAGCGAGCCGACGAAGGCAGCGCCGACGATCGGCACGAGCTTGGGGAAATAGGGTTCCGACGGCACGCGCGCCTCGGAAAACACGCTGGCATCGACCGGCAGGTAATTCTTGCGCGAGGACACTTCGCGGAAGCTCGCCATATAGGATTCAAGCTGCTGGCGCCGGACGTTCGCCTCACGCTGCAGCGCATCCAGCTGGACCTGCTCCTCGCCGGCGCGCGACGACGCCGCTTTCAGCTTGTTGACGTCCGATATCAGCTGGTTTTCGCGCGCCTGGGCGGTCTGCGCCTGCGTCAGCAACCCGCGCATGATCTTTTGCGCCTCGTTGCGGATCTGACCGTCAAGATCGGCTAGCTGCGACCTCATCGCCCGCAGGCGCGGATGGTTGTCGAGCAAGGTGGTGGAAAGATCGGCGATGTTGGTTCTGAGCTCGATCTGACGCTCACGCAGCCGCTGGATCAGATCGGAAGACAGCACTTCGGGTACAGCGTCCAGCGAACCGCCATTCTGCAAAGCCTGGCGCACCCTTTCGGCCGTCGCCTCGGCCGAAGCGCGGCTGGCGCGCACACGCGACAGTTCGGTCGATAGCTCGGACAATTGCTGTGTCGCCAGCACCGAATTGTTGCCGCCCATCAACAGGTCCGACTGGGCGGAACGGAAGGCCGCGACCTTGGCCTCTGCATCCCTGACCTGCTTCTGCAGATCGTCGATTTCCGGCCCGAGGAAGGCGGTCGCGGCGGCGTTCGACTTGGTCTTGGCGTCCGCCTGATAGGCCAGGTAGGCCTTGGCGATGGCGTTCGGAATGTCAGCGGCAAGCTGGGGATCTTCAGAGGAAAATTCGACGGCGATGACGCGGGTCTTTTCCACGCCATAAACATTGAGCTTGTCGCGCATCTTCGTCAGCACGCGCTCTTCGAGCGGAATTTCTTCCGGATCGCTCTTCAGCCCGGCAATGACCAGGAGCCGGGTGACCGGCGACATGCCGAGCGCATAGTTGAACTCGGGCTTGTCGCCCAGCTTAAGGTCGGCAGCCACCTGCTTGAGAATGTCGGACGAGGAAATGACCTGAACCTCGGTTGCTACACCTTCCGCATCGAGCACAGGTTTGTCGTCTTCATTGGTGCCGGCAGGCCGCGTATAGGCCGATTCGCTCAACTGGATTTTCAGCTGCGTCGTGGCCTTATAATGCGGCGTGGCAAGCCACGCGAACGCGAAGGCGAGACCAGTGACGAGAAGCGTGATCACAAGAATGCGCAGCCAGTTCCGCGCCAGGCTGGCGAAGAGCTGTCTCAGGTCGACATCGACATCTGCGGCCGCGGACTGGTCGGACATGCATTCCTGCTCCGGACATGAGGCTAGATGGTAGCGTAAACAACTATGGTAACTCAGCCGTTAAGATCGCGGTAAGCAGCTGTTAGGGTTTGCTGACATCCGGTAAACAAAGCCAGCAAAACTATACGGCTTTTTGTCGATTGCCGCCAAATCGGCCGCGTCCCTTTACCGGCCATTAACCCTAACAGGATGATAACGAACCCAGATCCTTAAGGTTTGCCGCCGTGTCCTGGCGGCCATAGCGACGAAGGTGTGTGTCCGATCATGAAAAGCGCTGCTGGTCTGTTTCGCGCTCTGCTGGCCGTGTCGATGCTCGCCGGCTGCTCCAGCTACCGGCCGACGCCGGCGGCCTTCCACGAGGTACTCGACCAGCCCTATCGGCTCGGCGCCGGCGACCGTGTCCGCGTCACCGTGTTCGAACAGGACGGTCTGACCAACACCTACAGTGTCGATCAGTCCGGCTACATGTCCTTCCCGCTGGTCGGCGCGGTGCCGGCGCGCGGCCACACGGCCCAGCAGCTGGAAAAAGCGCTCGCCGACAAACTGCGCCAAGGCTATCTGCGCGACCCCGACGTGTCGGTCGAGATCGATCGCTACCGGCCGATCTTCGTCATGGGCGAAGTGGGCGCCGCCGGCCAGTATTCCTACGTGCCGGGCCTCACCGTGCAGAAGGCCATCGCGATTGCCGGCGGTTTCTCGCCGCGCGCCAACCAGGAAAGCGTCGACATCACCCGCGACATCAACGGCAAGGTGATGACAGGCCGGGTGGTTACCTCCGATCCGCTGCTGCCGGGCGACACGGTCTACGTTCGCGAACGCCTGTTCTGACATCAACGTGGCGGACCAGCTCAGGATCGTCCACTGCTTTCGCTCACCCGTCGGCGGGATCTTCCGGCATGTGCGCGACCTGACGGAGGCCCAGCTCGCCGCCGGACATGTTGTCGGCATCGTCTGCGATTCGACCACCGGCGGCGAATACGAGGAACGCCTGTTCGACCAGATGAAGGACAGCCTGGCGCTCGGCATCCATCGCACGCCGATGCAGCGCCATGTCGGGCCGGGCGACTTCGCCTCGGCCTGGCGTACCTATCGAATCATCAAGGAATTGCGGCCGGACGTGTTGCACGGGCACGGCGCCAAAGGTGGCGCCTATGCCCGTCTGTTCGGCTCATTGTTGCGGGTATCTAGGTCTCGCGTAGCCCGCCTCTATTCGCCGCATGGCGGCTCCCTCCACTATGACGAAACGACGACGACCGGGAAGCTGTTCTTCGCGCTCGAGCGCTTCATGGCGCGCTTCACCGACTGCCTGCTGTTCGTCTCCGACTATGAGCGGCGCACCTATCGCAGGAAGGTCGGCGAACCGCCTATCCCGAACACGCTGGTCTATAACGGCCTGCGCGCCGCCGAGTTCGAACCGGTGGTCGCACAGCCCGACGCAGCCGACCTGCTCTACATCGGCATGATGCGCGACCTCAAAGGGCCTGACATTTTCATCGAGGCGCTGGTGCTGGCCGGGTCCCAGCTTGAGCGCCGCTTGACCGCGGTCATGGTCGGCGATGGCGACGACCTGCCGCGCTACCATGCGCAGGTGAAACGGCTGGGCCTCGAAAAACAGGTCCGCTTCTTGCCGCCTATGCCAGCCAGGGAGGCATTTTCGCTGGCCGATCTGGTCGTCGTCCCCTCCCGCGCGGAAGCCATGCCCTATATCGTTCTGGAGACGCTAGCGGCCGGCAGGCCGATGATCGCCACGGCCGTCGGCGGCATTCCCGAAATCTTCGGTGAGGGATCCCCTGCCCTGATCCGTCCCGATCCGCGCCAACTCGGCGACAAGGTGGGTGAAGCGCTGCGCGATCTCGACGCCTACCGGCGCGTCATGCCCGATACGGCCAGCCTCAAGGCGCGATTCGGCGCCGATGTGATGGCCGCCGAAATCGAAAAGGCCTATTTCGCCGCGCTTAACAGATAGACGACCCTCCAAAACCACAAGTTGTCTCAAGGTTTTTTTAGCTCTCTTTCTGCTATCGTCATCGCGGAAGCTTGTGGGAAACCCGATGAACGAGACCGACCCCACGCGCCGCTTTTCGGCCGATGCGGTGCGCAAATTCGACAGTCCTGCCGAGAGCCCCACGCCCAGCGGCATGAACAGTGTTGCCCGCCAGGTCGCCTCGCAATACCGTCGCGATACGATGTCGCCCGTCATGGTCAGCGGCGTATTGCGCATAGGCGAATTCGGCTTGCTGTTCCTGTCGGGGCTCGCGCTCTACTTCCACTTTGTCGGCTTCTTCAACTATCTCGCCTGGCAATATCCGCTGACCATT
Organism: Mesorhizobium sp. C372A; assembly: GCF_030323245.1. Taxonomy (NCBI): domain Bacteria; kingdom Pseudomonadati; phylum Pseudomonadota; class Alphaproteobacteria; order Hyphomicrobiales; family Phyllobacteriaceae; genus Mesorhizobium; species Mesorhizobium sp. C372A. The sequence continues at coordinate 5,050,089 of NZ_CP100475.1, forward strand.
GCCGCGGCGTCATTCGTGGCCGTGGTGCTGCTCGACGTCAGCGATTGCTACCAGATCTCCGCCTTGATGCGACCGATCGCCAATCTCGGCCGCGTGCTGATGGTCTGGGCCGGCACCTTCGCGCTGATGGCGCTGACGGCCTTCATCATGAAAATGTCGGAGGATTATTCGCGTCTGCTGTTCGGCACCTGGTTTGTCGTCGGCCTGCTTCTGCTGTTCGGCCTCAGGCTGGTGATGTCGAAGCTGATCCGGCGCTGGGCGCGCAACGGCCGCATGGAACGCCGCGCCGTCATCGTCGGCGGCGGCAAGGCGGCCGAGATGCTGATCCGCTCGGTCGAGAAGCAGCCAGACAACGACATCCGCATCTGCGGCATCTTCGATGACCGCGGCGACAAGCGCTCGCCGCCGATCGTGGCCGGCTATCCCAAGCTCGGCACCATTTCGGAGCTGATGGAATTCGCTCGCATCGCGCGCATCGACATGCTGATCGTGTCGCTGCCGCTGACTGCCGAAACGCGCGTGCTGCAGCTGCTGAAGAAGCTGTGGGTGCTGCCGGTCGACATCCGGCTCTCGGCGCATTCGAACGCTTTGCAGTTTCGCCCGCGCGCCTATTCCTACATCGGCTCGGTGCCGATGCTCGATATCTTCGACAGGCCGATCAACGACTGGGATTCGGTCGCCAAGCGCGCCTTCGACATCGTCTTCTCGCTGATCGGCATCATCCTGTTTTCACCGGTGATGCTGGCGACGGCCATCGCCATCAAGCTCGACAGCAAGGGTCCGGTGCTGTTCAAGCAGAAGCGGCACGGCTTCAACAACGAGATCGTCGAAGTCTACAAATTCCGCTCCATGTACACCGACCGCTCGGACCCGACCGCCAAGCAGACGGTGACCAAGAACGATCCGCGCGTCACCCGCGTCGGCCGCTTCATCCGCAAGAGCTCGATCGACGAGCTGCCGCAGTTCTTCAACTCGCTGTTCGGCACGCTGTCACTGGTCGGTCCGCGCCCGCATGCGATTGCCGCGCAGTCGCACAACCTTCTCTACAATGAGGTGGTCGACGGCTATTTCGCCCGCCACAAGGTCAAGCCCGGCGTCACCGGCTGGGCGCAGATCAATGGCTGGCGCGGCGAGATGGACACCAATGAGAAGATCCGCATGCGCACGGAATACGACCTCTATTACATCGAGAACTGGTCGATGCTGTTCGATCTGCGCATCCTGCTCATGACGCCGCTGCGGCTGCTCAACACGGAAAACGCCTATTGAGCGCGATTTCCCATGATGTGCCGCAGGCTGCGGTCAATGCCAAGCTGATCGCGCTGATATCCTCGGGCGCGGTGTTTCTCGGCGTCTTCCTGTCAGGCTTCGTCATCGACGAACCGGCGCCCTACGATCTTTTCATGCTCGGGCTGATCGGGGTGTGGGTGCTGTTTGGCCTGCGCATATCGCGCGCCGCCGTGCCGCTGCTCGTGCTGCTGATCACGATGAACATCGGCGGCATGATTGCCATGACGCAGATGGCCGATCTCGCCAACACACCGCTCTATCTCGCCGTCTCGCTGTTTCTCGCGTTCACCGCGGTGTTCTTCTCGTCGGTGACGGCGGTGCAGCCCGGCCTCTACCGGCTGATCTTCATCGCCTATGTCGTCTCCGCGGTGGTGACCTCGCTGCTCGGCATTGCCGGCTATTTCCACGCTTTCCCGGGCGCTGAAATCTTCACCAGATACGACCGCGCCCAGGGCGCCTTCCAGGATCCGAACGTGTTCGGACCATTCCTGGTGCTGCCCGGCATCTATCTGCTCTATCTCCTGTTGACCGGCTCGATCGCGCGCATGCCGCTTCTGGCGGTGCCGCTGCTGATCATCACCGCCGGCATTTTCTTCTCCTTCTCGCGCGGCGCCTGGGGCATGTTCGCCGTCTCGGCCATCCTGCTCACCGGCGCCCTGTTCCTGCAAAGCAACAGCGGCAAGTTCCGGCTGCGCGTCATCATCATGAGCATTGCCGCCGTCACCCTGCTGGTGGTCGCCATGATCGTCATCCTGCAGCTGCCCGGCGTCGGCGAGATGTTTTCCAGCCGCGCCCAGCTGGAACAGAGCTACGACACGGCGCGCCTTGGCCGCTTTGCCCGCTACACGATCGGCTTCGAGATGGCGCTCGAATATCCGCTCGGCATCGGCCCGCTGGTATTCGGCACCATTTTCGGCGAAGACACGCACGACATCTGGTTGAAGACGCTGATGGATTATGGCTGGCTCGGCTTCGTCTCGTTCCTGTCGCTGACGCTGTGGACGATCGCCGCCGGCTTCCGCATTCTTTTGCGCGACCGGCCGTGGCAGCCCTATCTGCTCTGCGCCTACGTCGCTTTCATCGGCAATATCGGGCTCGGCACATTCATCGATATCGACCACTGGCGCCATGTCTACCTGCTGCTCGGCCTGATCTGGGGCGCGATCGCGCTGGAATACAGGCATCAGCGCGGGTTGCGGGCGGTGGCGGCAAGCTAGACCGACGGGAACGCCGCCGAGTTCGGATGACCCCGCCCTGCTGACGGATTGTCGGGATTTCCTCTATCTCGCGATGCCGGCAACCCGCTCGGGGTATTGCACTGCCAGCATCGATTTGTCGGCGTGATCGGCGAAGATAGCGCTGACCTTTTCGGCGTCGAACCGCGCCCGTCGCTTGCGCTTCTCGTCGTTCAACAAGATGCCGCTGATGGCATCGAACTTGCGGCCGAGGTTCTTCAATAGGCCTCTCTTGATCGGCCAACTGCGGCTGAAGCGGCCCCTCCAGGGCGTGCCTTGGGCCAGATCGCGATATATGGCCATGGCCTCGACCTCGACACCGATCGGCGGACGGTCCCAAGGCTTTCCCCATGCGAAGTGGCGGGCATAGCACCTGCTGAAAGGGATCTGGCTGGTGTAATTGGTCATCACGTTCCAGAACGGGTGCATTGTCTGCCACCGGCCCTCGAAGGCCACGTTTAATGGGCCTTGGTCCATTCCGTAGACATGCTCTGACGCCAACTCCCGCGTACGCTCCAGCAGTCCCTCACGCCTGACCAGCGGCATGTTGAACACCAGCACACCCGAATTGAATTTCGGCGCCCCAGGCTGCACCGGCAGATGTTTCCTGAACTTCGCGTCGAAGTAGGTTTGCTCGTCGTGTGCGGCCAGCAATGGAGCTTTGAGCGGGGTGTTGCAGAGGTCTGCTATCGATCGGTTGAAAAGCACGTCGGCGTCGGAATAGACGATGCGGTCGTACGACTCGAATTCAGGCAATCTGTCCGCAAACAGCCTGATGTAGGCCGCAAGCGAAGGATGCGTCGCCCGGTTGTAGTTCGTCGCGTCCATGAATTCCGTTACGTCGATGACGCCGATCTTCCCACCGAGCAAACGCTCGCCGGCAGAGCGGTCTTCGGCGGAGATCATGCCAGTGTGCAGGATAAAGCCGTCGACCGGTGCCGAAACATCCAGGACGCGGCGAGCCGCCAGACAGGCAAAGGGGAAGAATTTTTGGTCGGCAGCAAAAAAGAAACATGATCTCTGTTGCATGCTACAATGCCCGCCCGTTGACTGTGGCCCGTCGTAGCGGCTCAAGCGAACCCTCCCAGTACTTCTGGGAAACTGACGGCCAGGGCCCCGGAATCAGCTTGCTCCGCATAGATCTTGTGGGTCTTGCGGCCATCATAGTAAGCCCGCCGTTTCTTTCTCTTATCGTTGAGCAGAAGCCCCCGAGCGGCATCGATCCGGCGCCCCAGCCTCTTCAGCACGCCTCGCTCGAATGGAATGCGTTGCCGAAAGCGTTGAAGCCAAGGCGTGTCCTTCGCAAGGTCGCGATAGACCGCCAAGGCGTCGAGCTCTACGCCGACCTGGCCTCCCCATGGCTTGCTGCCTGAAAAATGCCGGGCGTATGCCTGAGAGAATCGATACTCTTTCGTGTAGTTGGACATCAAATTCCAGTTCGGATGCATCGTCTGCCACTTGCCTTCGAAAGCGATGTTTAGCGCGTTCTGGTCGTTCAGCTTTTTCTCGATGGCGACTTGACGGGTATGCTCCAAAAGCGATTGCGCACGCACAGATATCATGTCAAACAGCAGCACGCCCGAATTGAAGTACGGAGCTCCCGGCTGCATCGAGAGCTTCTGCCGATAGGTCGGCAGGAAATACATATAATCATCATGGGCCGCCAGCAGCGGGGCCTGAAGCTTCTGGCCTGTCAGGTCGCCAATGTCTCGGTTGAACAACACGTCGCAGTCCGTGTACGCGATACGATCATAAGCTTCGAATTCAGGTATCTGGTCCGCAAACAGTCGAATGAACGCGGCAATGCCGCTGTCGCGAAATCCGGATCTCACCTTCTCCATGAACGACGAAACGTCGACCAGTTCGACTTGACCCTTGAGCAGGCGCCGCGCCACCCGCATGTCATCGTCGCCTGCGTCAACGTGAAGAATGAAGCCTGGCGTCGTCGCCGCCGAGACGTCCAATATTCTGCGCGCTGTCAAGCATGCATACGGAAAATAGCCCCCGTCAGCCGCAAGAAAAAAGCAGGAGTTCACGTCCAATCCTTCTCGTCGCTCGAGCGCGAGCCATATCCCCTTGGTGTTTCATCGACAAGTTGGATGTTGGTGCTCACTATTGAACGTTTGCCTGGATATTTGGGTGCGTCCCACTTTCTCAGCTATCCGCAGAGCCGCCGCGATTCCGCACGCTGTCGCCAAGCGAGGTGATATTCGTTCGGCTCGTTCACATGCACCGTTTTAGCCCTTGCACCACAACTCTCGAAAATATAAGGCTTTGCGCGGTCCGGAGTGTAGCGCAGCCCGGTAGCGCACTTGACTGGGGGTCAAGGGGTCGTCGGTTCGAATCCGGCCACTCCGACCAATAAAAACAATTACTTAGCTGCTTCCCCCAGAGGTGGCTATAAAGTTTCTAGCCAGATTGTAGCCAGCTACGATGAAAAAGCCCCATCGCTACCGGGCTGACTGATTCCGTTGTACATCACTCTCCGTGGAACCCTACCGACCGCGAATATGTTGAAGAAAAACCCCGCCGAAGCGGGGTTCTGTCGTCACGCGGCGTGTTGGCTAGACGACCAGCCTGCAAGCCATTTCTGGCGTGAGCAAACAGTCGCTCCAGTCGGGATGATCGTCGGCCATCGCGACCAAACTATCCGCCAGGATCATCCTGTCCCTGCACGGATCCACGTCCATGAACGAGCGCACGCCGTAAATCTCTCGGCCCTTGCTCGTTCTAACCCGCCCCATAACTAGCGACGGTAAGCTTTGGTCTTTGTGTGTGATCCAGTCGCCCAGCCTGAAGCGCCAGGAGACGACAGGCTGTTCGGCGGCAATAGCAATAGCGTTCATTTCAGTTCTCCAGTTGGGCCTCTCCAGGCCGCGCCGGATGGCCCGGCAGCCGGGGGAGAGAGGCGACTGGAGATCGCTGGCAAGCTTTTAGGCGCTTAGCCTTGGACATGGCTTGCCACCCCGGCCAAGAGGATCTTGGTCCGCCGCTGCTTCGACCTTTTTTGCAGATAACCCCTTACCCTTGCCGCAAAGCATGGCCGAGAATCGATGGGTACGCAAGTATCTTTAAGCTTTTATTTTTCAGTCCTAAAGTCGACAAGGCGGTTTCGCCTAGTAACAAGGCGAAAGCGCCTTAACTGTCAATACATGTTATGCGAAAGCGCCTAATAGTTACTTGGAGAATCCATATGGACTCCAGCGTTGTTGTGTGGAAACCGTGAGTGTCTGAGCGAGGGAGGATGCCACCATGAAGCACGACCATATCTTCGATGAACTTGCCCAAGCCTCAGGGCGCCCCGCCAGGACGTGTGGCGACCCGTCCGCGCTTTTGCCTTCGATGTGGCAGGCAAGCTGTTCCTGGGCCTTGCTCTTGGCGTAGGCGTTGGCATTGGAATGGCGCTGGCCGGTTAGCTGCCCTTGGCCTTTCCGTAAGCGTTCGGGCTGGTGTCGGGCGTATAGATCATGCCGACGTCGTTCCCGTTGCATTTCTTGCAGCGAAGCTTGGGGCGAATATCCCATTCCATGGCCGGCGCGTCAGGGCCGAAGCGGTCGCGAAGCTTCGCAAGGTCGAGCACCTGCTTATGATGGCATGCTGGTGTGTGGCAGTACGCCGTCACGGTCATCTTGTCGTCTATCAGCGATTGAAAGGTCCAGCCTTTTGCCATCTGGTCCCTACAGGCAGCGCTCACTCGTCGCTGGCCGGAGTCAATTCTAGCTCGGCCGGGGATAGGCCTTGTCGCAACTGGCTCAGCCGAAATTCGTCGACCCAATAGGCCTCGCCATCGACCAGCACACGAGCGCTATAGCTACCGCCTGAATAGCTCTGCCCGGTTATGTAGACCTTGTGGCGATCAAGGGCCTTGCGCACCGCAGCGCGCTTGGAATTCTGGCTAGAAGCGGGATTGGCCACGGACTCATTACTCATCCAAAACATGGCCCGCGCCCATTGGCAGTGCGGGCGCGGGTCGACCAAGCTTTGGAGCCTTGGCCAGCAGCCGGGAAGTGAGGCCGACCTGGCTGCCGTACGTGAAACTGGCCGGGGGGAAGCGAAGTTCCGAGTGGAAACAAAAAACCCCGCCGGTTGGCGGATTGTGCTGAAACATTAGCACCTCTTGACGGTGCTGCCGCCCGCTCCAGAATCCTCTTATGGCTCGGGGTATCAAGGTAGGCGACGAGGTCGCCGTCACGGCGGTGGTCCGCGGTCGGGTGACACCCGATCGCATAAGCGTGACGATTCCCTCCTACGCCCACCCGCATTCCGTTGTCGATTCGACATCGAAGGCCGTGATCGGCCAGCATATGGAATTGGTCGGCCCGGTCACCCGCGTCGACGGCGACAAGGTGACCGTCAGCCTTCGGCCGTTGGTGACAGTGGACGCCGAGCACGTGCGATTGGTGGAAGGTCATGTAGCGCCGAAGCGGAAGGCGCGGCTTGTTGATAAGGCTTAGCTTACGGCATACCCAGAACGAAAAAGGAACGTTGACTCTTGGCGGTTGATGCGATTCGCAGTAGAGTGTGCGACGGGTTGACGCAAGATTCGACACCAGATTGTTTAAACAGGCTGTTGACGGTTGGGGATAACGAGTGTATTTTAAGTGAAACGCGCAAACGGACCGTTATTATAGCTGGACAGCAGCTAAAATTTGATGCAAAAAAGGGCAGCACCCGATTCCGAGTGCTGCCCTGTTTAGTTTGCGATCGCGGAAGCCTTGCGCCGTGAAGCACGCGAAAACCGCGATTGCTCGTACTAGCAGCCGAGTAGATAGCGCCCGGGCCTCCTCATAGCAAGGCTAAGGAGCAAGAGCAGTGCATTATCTAGTTGCCTACGACCTCAACAGAGAGGTCATTCGTCCGAAGATTGTCGATGAGGTCAGAAAGACGCCGTGGGCGAGGCTTTCTGAATCTTCGTACGTGATCGAAACGAACGAGAGTGTCGATCAGGTCCACGCCCGCTTTCGACAGTATCTCGACGCCAACGACGACTTTTTCGTTTTGACGGTCTCGCGCCCGTACACGGGCTACGGTCCTAAGGCTGTGATCGCCTATCTGGATACAAAGCTGTCGCAGTCTCGGGCAGCTTAAACAAAACGAAGGCCCGCCAAGTCGATCTGGCGGGCCTTCACGACGCGGCGCCAGGGCAAGCCCTGATAACCTAGAGATGCCACGCCAGCGCCAACACGACGCCAGCGGAGAGCAGGAAGGCCGCCTTGACCCGCTCGCGGCCGGTGCCATTTAAAGATTCCCAAGCTCATCACGCACGACACGACGGAGGCGGTCTGCGATCTCCATCTGCGATTGCTTCGACGTCTGCTGGCTGCCGGCAGGCATGTGGATATGGATGCCGCCCATATGCACAGTCTTCCCACCACTGCCCTTCATCGCGTCCCCCACTGCGGCACGCTGTTCCGGACGGAAGAAGGCCACCGCCTCGTCAGGCCGCTTCCATGCCTCCACCTTCTGCGTATCGCCAGGATGGATGGCGCCGCCCGTGGCGAAGCCGGGCCTCAGTCTGGTGTTTGCCCCCGGTCCAGTGAAGCCACCGCTGAAAGTGTTGGCGCCGCTGATGAAGTCGCTATCAGCGGAGATATTGATGCCGCCTCCGTAGGAACCGGTCTGCGGCCCTGTCCTTGCGAGTTGTGCAAGGAAGTCCTGACGCCATGTCCGGCTGCCGCCACCACCGATCATGTCGTAGCCCATGTCGATGTTGCTGGGCGAACCGGCTAAGCCCTGGCCAATAGCGCCTAGCATCGATTTGTTGCCGTTGAGCAGGTAGTCGGCAAGCGGGTCGAAGTTCGGCCCGCTCGGTCCTCGCCCCGCGTTGTTGCGGAAGTAGTAGGGTGAGTTCGGATCGCTGGAACTGAAGTGGGTGCTACCCGAACCGCCCGAAGAGCCACCACCGGAATAGCCGGAAGACGAACCACCCCCGCTCGAACCAGACGATCTGCCGATCGCCGATTGAATGGCGCGCAACACAGACAACGATGTCAGGCCATCCTTCTCCAACGTCTCGAGGTAGCCGACCGAGCGCTTGATTTCCTCGACTGTCTGAAACGTGTTTTCTTCGATCGATTTCAGCCTGTCGGCGCCGCCGGAAAGAACGCCTGCCGTCGCAGATGCCGTCGAGACGTTGCCAGCGCCGGCCATGGTTACGATCTCTGGGCCTTTTTCACCGACGAGATACGTGCCGCCAGCAGAGACGGGACCGCCTGCGGCACGGGCCTGATAGTCGTAGGTGTTGGTCTGCGGCAAGTCCTTTTCAGACATCCCGGAGGGGATGTAGTAAATCGGCTTGCCTGCGTTCAGGCCTGTGGTCGATATTTCGCCGCTTGGGCCACCAGCATCGCCACTCGCGCTGCCAAACGGATTAGGATCCATTCCGCCAATCTTGGCCACCGGTCTTTGCGCGTGCCCGCCAGGACCAGTGTAACCGCGCTGGACGCCGACCGATCCACCGCCCACCACGGAATAGACCGTGGTGATGTTGATCGTCTTGTCGTGCAATTGCTGGATCGCACGCTCGAGCAACTTCACGCTGGCGGTAGTGCCGTCGACCTGCATCTGTGCTGCGACGAACGCGTCTACGAAGGCGTTGACCTTGTCGACCGGCAACCCACCTTGGATGAGCGCATTGCGCACCATCTCGATGCCATCGGCTACCAATTGCGCACTGGCTCCGCCTCTACGCATCGATGAGAACAGTCTATCGATCGTATTGGTGGCCGAACCGAGCGCCGCTTGTGCGCCCTTGATGCTGGAGATGTTCCCGAAGAAGTCGCCTATCGAATTGGCACCGGCCGCACTGGCAATGGCCTGCTGCGCGGCGACCAACTCAGCCTTTGTCTTGCGCAGTTCGCCGTTATAGGTAACGAGCGTTTTCAACTGCTCCTGGCCTGCGGCTGCTGCTGTATTCGCCATTGTCTGGAGTGAGCGCACATTCGTGTCGATGCCCGACATCGAGCCGCTGCTGAGTTCACTCATGAGCCTGGACAAAGCCGGAGTGCTTCCGGAGGCGGACGTGCCGACGCTCTTCAAGCCCTTCGAGACATCGAAAAGCGTTGCCCCGGCGTCTTTGGCGGAGTCCGTGATAGCCTTGATGCCGCTCTCGGAATTTACAACTGACGCTGCTTTGGCAGCGGCATTGGCCGTGGCCTGCAATCCTTCGGCAAAATCGTGGGCATTCTTGGAAAGCGCCGGGTCGATCTGCAGCCTGCCGAGTTCGCTTTGAAGCCCAGCAGCGTCTAACGTGCCTGCTTTGATCTCCCTGGCCAGATCGGTGAAGGCGTCCACTCCGGCCTTGCCGATGCGCGCGAAGTCGCCGTCGCCCGTGTTAAGCAGTGCCATCTGCCTGCGAGCATCATCCATATTGCTGGCGAGCGTCTTCTTCGCATCTTCCAATTTGTTTTTGGCGTTTGCGGCAAGGACTGTTTGCGGCAGTTGGTTCGCCTGCTCCTCGTAACGTTTCGCCGCGGCAGCAGCCTCCGGATAGGCGCCAGCGATCTCGTCAATAAGTTGCTTGTGGCCCTTCAGGATCTCATCAACCGACTTGATGTCCTCGCGGGTGGCGGCGACATAGGCTGCAACGCCGGCAGCGGCCGCAACCAAGCCCACTGCTATGCCTTCTGGCGTCGCAAGAAAGCCGAGGAGCGCTTTCCCTGCCGACCTAGCGGCGGTGCCGATGCCCTCCAGAGAGCCGCGAAGACCGCGTGGCCCGGTTTCCAGCGCGTCGTATATCTGGCCGGCCTGCGATGCGAAAATCTGCATCGGGTTGGCGCCGAGCGCAAACATCGTGATGACGTCGTTGCCCTGCCGAGACAGGTTAAGCATCTGGTTCGAAGTCAGGCGAGCAGCGGTGCCGACCGTGCCGATGGCGGAGGCAGCGCCGAGGTGTTTGGCGCGCGCCAGGTCCATGACCCGATTGATTTCCGCCTGGTCGACGCCAAGCTTTCTGGCAGCCGCATCGGCGGTAAGAAGTGCGCTCTCCATCCGCTGCGTCGAAGCAAAGACAGGATCGACGCTGGCTTTGAAGCGGTCCCACGCGCGCGCTGTAGAGGCGATCGAACCGGCCGACGCGGTCATTACGGTGGTCTGTTTTTCCATCGCGACCGTGGCGGCGTTGGCTTGGTCGATGGTGCGATCAGCGGCGGCTTGAGCTGCTTTATGCGCACGGACATAGGCCGCCGAACCGGCTTCGGCGCCGCGCGCGTCAATTGTTAATTCTACAACGACGGTTTCATTGGCCATCAGTGTTTCGCTTCCTTGGGCTCGGCCGGGCGGAAAATCTCAGTTGACCATTTGACTTGCATTACCGGTGGCAACTTGAACTCGTCTGGGTCTGGGTCGGCAGCCATCCGCGATAGCAATTCGCGCGCTTCGCGCTTTTTGCCGTCTTTGAACAGCGCGCTGGCCTTTCGGATATTGGCCTTCATGAGCCTGACCATTTTGTCCTGTGACCCAACAGCGGCGGCAGCTGCGTTCATGCCATTTGCAGCGTAGCCGAAGGCTTCGTGCATACGCTCGAGTTCATCGGCCAGGTCGAGCGCGTGCGCGCCGATGGCGGCCTTCGTCATGGATTTGTGCGCGTCGGCAAGCCTTTGGCGTGCGGACGCATGGCTGTGCGGTCGCGCCGAGGCGCGTTCTAAGTCGGTCATGTTGGATGTTCCTTGAAAGAAGGTGCGCGAGGGCGTTGACCTAGACGGCAATAGGTCCACTATCCCCACACGCTTAGGGGGAGGCGAAAATGAGTTTCGTTCATGACAGACGTGAGGTGCGCCGCTTTAAGGCAAGCGACGACGAAGGTAATATTTACAGAGTGATTGAGTACACCATTGCCATCACGCCATCTGGCGAGGCTCGGCGTGATGCCTTGTCGAATTCGTCACAGCATAGGACAGAGTTCTATCTGGAAGATCGAACTCGCATCTTTGCTCATGAGACCGAAGCCAAGGCGTACAAGATCGACATCAGTCACAAAATCATTCGGCAGGTCTCTTAGCGAAAACAAGGTTGGGTACACTTCAAGGCCGTCTCTGTTCACGGAGCAGACAACAGCCAGCAAACAGTCCTCCGTGTCGGAAAATATGAAATACCGCCATTGGTCCCTCGGCAATGGCGTGCAGCCATCCGCGTCGGGCGGGCTGTGATCGGTCATTTCTTTCCCCGCTTTTTTGATTTATGAACGCTCAAAAACTGTATTTGTTACGGTATTACTCAGTTGCATCCCGAAGCGGTTGTAGGGGTACCGCTGCGCATCATCGATGACCCCCATGCATGGCATGCCGGTCCTCGCCCCTAACCGAGGGTGGGGGCTTGGACCGCTTCGGGGCTTACCTTTGCTATTTCGGTATAAAAAAACATTCTCCTCATGCGGCCTCGAGGTAGCCCATCAGATCCCAGACGTCCCTGGTCTCAGTCGCCATCACCACCGCAGCGGCATATCGCTTGGCAATCTTCAGCGTCTCCGGAGAGTTGATCGTCACGCCATCGCCAGCAACGAATGTGACTTGACCTGTGCCGCCCTGCAGCACGGTGCGCGAGGTGCCTGGTGGGAACGGGACTGCTGAGTAAGGCGGCACGACGATCGACACTGCGCTTGCGCTTGTGGTTCGCACCCAGCGCTCGCGCGGTGACAGCGTGAAGCTTGTGCCGGCGAAGAATTCGACCTGTTCGGGCATGTCGATGGTGGCGCCGGACTCGGCTCGAACGATGCCGCCATTGCGTACGATGATGGATCCGCCAGACTCGACTATCAGTCGGTCACCGTTGCCTTCGAAGCGTACCTTTTCCATTAGTTCATGACCTCGACATTGATCGCGCGGGGCTTGCCGGTGTGTCGGTCGACTTGGCTATCGTATGAAACGCGCTGGCCAACCCGCAGGCAGTCCAGGCCACCGGGTAGTGACGTCACATGCGCGAACAGATCAGCGCCGCCATCATGGGGCGCGATGAAGCCATATGCCGAGCCGGGGATCCAGGTGACGACTGTGCCGTGCTGTCGGTCTTGATTAGGCATCTTGTATCCTTGTTGCGAAGAGAAAGGCCGGCGGTTGAGCCCCTCATGAACCCGCCGCCGGCCTTGGGTTTGCCCGTCTCTTGGCTTCCCAAACTATGTTTATGACCGGCTGAGCTGCGCGAGCTTGCGTCGTGCTGCATCGAGGCGTGGCGTCTGGCTGGCCGAGCGTCCCGTGATCAAAGCGCTCGAGTTGGCAGGCACACTAACGAAGCTGAACTCAAGCATCTCGCTGCTGGTGAAGCGCTGGCCGCCGTACGGCTTGGCGGGGTTGAGCGGAACGCTTTTGAGCGGCACGAAGCCGATGCTCGTTGAATTGATGACGCCAGCCTTGATCAGGCCGTAGACCTCGTCCGACTTGGCGCTAATCCCTTCGGCCGGGAACTCGACCAAGGCGACGAGCTTGCCGCCTTCAAGGCCGATGCTGAGTGCTTTCGCGATAGGGTGATCGGCATCGTGTTGCCAAAGCACCGTCGGTGATCGGCGGAAGGCGTCGAGCTTAATCCCGGCCTGGTCGATGATATCGCCCATACGATCCACCTCGCCGGTGGATACGATTGCCCGAACCTGGCGCAGACCAATTCCGGCACCAGAGAACTTCAGGACTGTAGGCGCAAAGGAGCGTTTGATCTCAGTCATTCGAAACCCTTCACGAGCGCCTGCAGGGATGTTGCCAGGTCTGACGCCGCCTCCTTAGTGAGATTGGCCGAAAGCTGTTCGCCGAGACGTGTCTTCAGGATTAGGCGCACGAGATCATGATGGCGCTCGGCCGAGATGCCGAACGGCGGGTTGATCATTTCAATATCGAGTTCGCGCATCTCTAGTTCCCCACCAGCGCTACAAGCGGGCCAGCAACAGTGTTGTTGCCGAGATCGTGCACGTTGATGTCGAAACGCGCGGTCGCACGGCAGCCGATTTGGTCGTACTCGAGGTATCGCTCCTCAGTCGTTTTCACAGTCACGCCGCGGCGGTCGCCGAGGGTTGCCGCCATGGATAGGTCGCCGAAGGCAATCATCACCTTGCCCGACTGATCGCCGCTGCCTGGCAGGCTGGGCACGGCTTCGATGAGATAAGCGCCGTACTGCAGGATCGGCTTCGGGCCGGTAGGCGTCATTTCAAGCCCGACGACGGTCGCGCCGAGGCGAACAAACGTCTGGCCGATTGCGTATGAACTCGCGTACCACTTTGCGTTACCCAAGGCATATTCAGGGCAAGCGGCAATAACTGTGCCCAGGTCGGCGGCCGTTAGCTCGGCGAACGTGTCGTTGTTGGTAGCAGCCACGATCTTCCCGGCGTCGTGGTTGCCATCGATGAGCTTTGTGGAGATCCCGACAATCCCGCCATAGGCGCCTGTGCCGTCACCATTCCAGCCGCAATCATCCTCAAGCTTTGAAATTGCGAAGGCTGCATCCTCGGCGAAGTCCTGGCCAACGTCGATCGTCTCGTCCTCGCCGAGTTCGGAACTCATCCGAGACAACGCGGCTGCCTTTTTCGCAGTCAGCGCAACACTGCTCCAAGAACGGTCCTGTTCAGCAATCTGGGCATTTTCGCCGACGAAGGCAGCCGTCAAACCTGTGTCGAGCCGCGGGAATGAGCGCGTGTCCGAGCCCATGCGCTTGATGTCGGCGTTGCGTCGAAACGTTCCGACCAGCGCGCGGATCTTGATGATCCCGGCCTCAACTTCAGTCGGGACAAGATAGCCGCCGATAGTGCCGGTGGTTTCACCTTGCGCCTTCTCGACACGCACCCCGTTTTTCGCGCACCAGGCTTGGGCGACCTCGTCACCATCGTGCAGAGCCGCACGGAAAAACATGCCAGCCTTTAGGGCTGCCGCGTCGTTGTCGAAGGCGCGGATTCGGGCGCCGGTGTGGAAAAATTCATGCCGCATTGGTGATTTCCTTCCGGGTAACGAAACCGGCTTTGCAGGCGGCTTCTAAAAATACGTAACTGGCGTCGCCGACGATCGGTTGGCCGAATAAAAGGCCGCTCTGCGCATCGCAAATCAGAGCGGGGCTACTTTTGGCGATGCTCCTAATTGCTTCGCGGTAGTTGGCGGCTGCAGCGTTTGCCCGCCGCAGTTCAAGAACTGCGTCGACACGGCGCCGCACGATCGCGCGCCAGATCGCCGCGCTGGTCCGGACGGCTTCGGCTGCTGCCGCGATCCGCGCTTGGTTCTCCCTGTGTGTTAGGGCTTCAATTGCCAGGGCAAGCGCCTGGCGCTCGGTAATAATGGCGTGGAGTTTTTCGCCATCTGAAGGTTGACGCTCCGCTGGAACCGTCGAGCCGTCGAGCAGCGCCGCTGCCCAATCTCGAACGCCAGGGCCAGCGACCTTTTCTTCCGGTCGAACGCCGGTCTGTTCCAAGGCGATCTGTTCAGTGCGCAACTCGCGATCTCGAGCTTTGAAGCCGGCAGCCTTGCTCTGGATTGCTTCGAACTCCAGCGCAGCGGTGGTTGTCTTGGGTGGTTTCGCGGGGGCCATCTATGGGAGTCCTTTTCAGAAGGCGAAAGCGGTACCGCCAGCCTTCAAAACCCGACGGTTAAAGGCTGGCGGTCGATCAACAGCCACCCTGACGAGTGGCTGGATTTTTGGAAAAGGGCGCACCCGTAGGTGCGAATTGACCGCGCCCTGCGGTACTTCCGCAAAAAGCGCGTTAAGCACCGAACGATGCCGAGGCGACCGATGCTAAAGGTTATATGTCTTCATGAATGACACCCTCGAATGGCGCAAAAAGGCACATCCTAAGCGGCAGCCTTGCAAATATTGACATCGTCGTTGTCGGCCAAGCGAGCGGGCGCCGGAAACTTGGACTTGGCTTCAGCTACGGCTTGATTGATATGGCGCTGCGCACCGCGGTCTGCATAGTCGCGGCTATATCCGCGCGCTTCGCCAATCTCGTATTTGTGGAAACCGGCCAAGATCATCTCCAGAACGCCTGCAGCCGCTTCGGAAAGCGGTATAGGCTCAGCTGCCGGTGCGACTAGCGCGTGCGCACTCGTCGGCCGACGATGAAGGGTTAGCGGCTCATCCGCACCGCGCGTTTCTGACGTATCGTAAAACGGCTGGCGGGTGACACCATTGCGATCGACGTAGGACGTCATGAGCCCTCCGGCAGGGGGACGTCTGGCTTTGCGATGCATGTTAAATTGCATGCCACCGAGCCCAATCGCGCCTTCGCTCAAAACACGGACATCTGTGGAGTGCCGGTATGTCTGCTCCCATCCTTGTGGGCCGCGCTTATGCACTACCCGGACTCGCAACAAGTCAGAGAACATTTCCTCAACCGATGGTCGGATTTTGTGCACCCGCTCCCGGTGAAACTCGTGCAGTTCTTCTGGTTCGTCCTCGCCGTCGAAAAATGCGTTTACGTCGCCGTGAACGTCTCCCAAGACTGACTGCCGCCCGAACGCCCAAACCGCGTATGCGCCTTCCGGATCGTCTTTCGTGATGTCATGCAACACGGGCAGATTGCCGCGCCATCTTGGATCCGCATTGTCGTTAGCTGCCGGCCGTTCCAGGCGGGCGCGGTGCGTGTCGAGGGCCGTTGCCACCTCTGCCGTGACCAAGGCTGCCCTGGCCCTGCGTGCGGTCCGTTCTTCAGGGGTCGATGTAAGTGGCCTGCCGGTGAGTTTGCTCTTGGCTAGCCGCGGCTTTGTAATGAATGCTGGGCTGTTGTTCATTGGTGGTCACCCCATGGGAGAAAACCGGCCAGGCCGGGAGTGCCGCCCGCAAAGCGCGGCCGGTAAGATAACGGTGCATAACATCCTGCACCGTCCATTAGTTCTTGCTAATTCTTCTTTCCCGGCGTCCCAGTCCGATGGGGCTTTCAGAAGGCAAAATGCCAAACCGCGCAGCTTCCACCTCGCGCCATTTTAACTTTCATATTCCCGATGACGTCACTGACGCTATCGTCGGGTATATCGACTGCTCTGCTCCTGGCCGGATCATTTCAACCTTTGCTGCCGTTCAGTGGGTGCGAGACAGAGTCCCCGATTGTGAGATGTCCGACGATCAGCTCGAGCGGTGCGCCGTATTGGCCGCAGTCGACGAAGGCCTAGCCGTGCATTTCGATCGGCGAGGACGCCAGCCGGCTCCCTTTTCGAGCTTGAGCAGGAGCCATTGGCATCTTGTTCCCATCTGGCAAATCAAGGTGCGGCCTCGTCTGGCTACCCCCATGCGTGCCGTGGCTCGCCCCAAAGTCCGAACGGGTATCGTTCGCGGGCTTCCTGTCCGGCAGGATTCGATAGAATTCGGCCCAAGATAGCCTGCGAACCTGAACTGTCTCGGCGCCGACTGCGATGGTGGACATGCTGCTCCTTTAAAGATTCAAGGGACCGTTCAGCAGCCGTTCATGTTCAGGCGCGCTTCTTGGTTGACTTGGGCTGCGGGGTGCCTGGCCGGATGGGCAGTTGAATTGTCCGTCCGGCCTGTTTCGCACCGGCCATACTGTCGGTCATCGGCGTCTCCCTGCGTTACTCATCTACCCGCCGCACGGACGGCATTGAACTGGTGTACATTTGGCCATCGTCGCCTTCCGTTATGATGACGAACCTACCTTGATCATGCGATCCATCGTGAACCACTCCGATGACCTGGCACTGGTACCAGTTTGTCTTGCCGCCCATTTGCTTCACAGGGTAGGCGGCGTCGAATGGTTCGATTGCAATTACGTTGCTCATGCTGTGCTTTCATCGTGTTCTCCTCGTTTCTCAGAAATCGTCGTCCGTCGTCCGCACCCATGGGAATCGGGACGGACGGACGACAGTGGGTGGGTGGATAAATCCACCCCCACCACAAGCTGTTTTTAGAGAATTGCCGTCCGTCGCGTACAGTTTGAAATCATTATGTTTTTGGCCATTTTTCTAGTCCATTGTCCGTGTTTTCGTCCGTACGGACGATTTGTCGAATTTCCCTAGTTTTTCAGCGGTCAGTCGTCCGTGTCTTCGGACGGACCCGGACGGCGCCATCTTGCCACCATGCTTGATATCGACGCTGCCGCTTGCTCTACCTTAAAGCGCTCGGCTTTTGCATCGGATGCCGCTTCCTGGCCGGCAGTCGTGAGCTTCCACTTGCGTCCGACATGGCTTGCTAGCTTCGCCTTTGTCAGCTTGTCAGTTGCCATCGATACGCGCCGCCTGTGCGGCTGGCCGTCTTTCTGCCAACCTAGTACTACGGCCATCTCTAGGATCGATTTGCTGCCATCTTTGTCGATCAGCAAGAGAACTTCGTCCTCGTCCCTGCGGGCCTCAACCCGGCGCTTCTTTGTCTCACCGGTTGAGATAGCGGAGGCCATCACAGTAGGCACGTCTCGGCCCTTGCTATCGATGAGGGCGGGAGCTGTTACCGTCTGTAGATCAAAATGGAGCGGCTCAAAGTCCGGCCCTCGGTGCTTGCCATGCCAGTGCAATCGGATGGTTCCGGAGTCGCCCTTGGCCAGAACCAGGTTGCCATCAATTTCGGCGATGAAGGCGCCACCTCCCCGGGGCAACAGATTGGTGGCGTCAGCGGCCTTTACGGGGTGGCAGGCCACGAGAACACATGGCGAGCCTGGCAGCGTCGTAAGCGTGCGCAAGTCGCGCGCATGGCGCCCGAGTTCAGTATTGCTGTTTTCTTCCTGGCCTTGGAAATACGCAGCCGACGTGTCGACCACGACCAGTTCGGCGCCACCGAGTTTCGTGACTTCGGCAGTGATGCGAGTGAACATCTTCGGGATGCTGAACGTGCCCTTGATGAAGTGGACGTCCATCGCGTTGGGGTCGAACCCCATATGGTGCGCCATAGCGATCCATCGCATAGTCACGTCGTCGGGGTTTTCGCCCGCGAAGTAGACCACGCGGCCCTTCCGCACCTCACGATCGTTGATCGGTGTTCCAAGGGCTGTATGCGCAGCCAGGAGCAGCAGGACTGCCGTCTTGCCGGTCCCGGTCATTGCCGTAGTGGAATAGAGAAACCCCGCCTGTGCTATGCCTTCCAGATGGTAGTCCGGTGGCACGAAGCCGCGCACAAGATCGCCACTCGATACGATGCCTGGCCACATTTGCTCGCGGTTGTCATTGGCGGCCACCTTTGTTGGGGGACGAGGGATGCCCGCGGGCTGCGGCGACGCATGAATATTCTCGGGCGCCACGGTCTCATGCTCAGCGTGTTCGACTGCGGCTTGGATTCCATTGCGCCATCGTGTGTCGAACCGCAGGCTTTTTATCGCACTGGGATAATTGAAGACGCATACGCCGCCTTCTGGATCGATACGTATTGTCCCGCCACCCCGCTTGGCGACCAATGCCGTTGCGAGGTCAATGTCAATTTCAAGTGGTGCGGTCATGCGGCAAGGGCTCCGTGAGCGCGGCAAGAGCGGCGCGGGCGATTTCGGCAACAAGAGGTTGGGAGAAGGTGACGACGCGGCCACCCATCGCGTTGGGCGCAAACACGGCGTAACCGCCGTCAGGTCGCCTCGAGAGCTTGAGATTGAAGACACGAAGGTCTTCACTGATCTCAACATCGACGCGCGCGATAGCGTTGCCGAAACCGCCAGGCGGTTCGGGTCGACAGGCAATGATTTTCAAGAGTTGGAGTTCCCGGTTTGGAAGTTGCCGCGGTTGGTTCCGCGGGAGGTTTTTGAAAGAGGCGCGCTCACGGCTCTGCGGCAATGGTTACGGTAGGACGCTGGGCCGCAGGCGCGTTTCTACTGGCGGGAAGCTTCCCGCTGCGCCTTCCGCCAGGCCTGCACAGCACGGATGGCAGCAAGCTCTGCGTCGATCTCGGCCAGGGTCATCTCTGAGGTGGGCTTCATGCGGCGGCCCTCGCCGCGATGTTGTCATTCACCGGCGCGCGCCGGTTCTCTGACACCCAGGCGTCAAGATCGGCCGTGGTGTAGATGACGCTGCTGCCAAGTTTGATGTATGCTGGGCCGGCGCCGTAGCAGCGCGCCTTGTCTAAGTAGGATTTCGACAGGCCGACATAATCTGCGGCCTGACTTACGCGCATATTTGCCATGCGTTTACCTCCGTGCATGTTGTTGCATGGTGGTAGATAGGCGTTTTCGCCTATTCGATTTAGGCAAAAGAAACCGGATTTATTCGCGGGACGCCTCGTCGTGCGCTTCTTTCGCTTCTTGATATGTGCGGATGGCTGTGCGGACGTGCGTCTCTGAACAACCAAATTTTTTCGCCAATTGACGCAATGCTTCCTCGTAAAGCACGCCGTCACCGCGCAGCCAATTGAACTGCTCACTGATTTCCGACCAGTATCGCGGCAGCGCACGCTTTCGACCGCGCGGTCTCTTCGGCGGCTTGAGCAAGTCGGCAGCCAAACCCTGCACAACGTAATCGGCCTTACCGGTTCGCAGGATCTCGACAATCAGAGTCTTTGCATCCTCTGTGCGGTCTTCGCTTAACGCAGCCTGGATCGGCGACGCCTGCAAACTGAAACCTTTCGGAAACTTTGCCATCACTTACCCCCAATCGCATCCGCGATCTTTCCTGCGATGGCATCCGCTGCGGCGCGCACGGGGTCGACATGAAGGTGGGCGTACCGTTGCGTAGTGCCCGCGTCTGAATGACCGAGCAACTTTCCAATGATTGGCAGCGACATGCCATCGCCAGCGCCCACCGATGCGAACGTGTGACGTAAGTCGTGAAGATGAACGTCGGCCAACCCTGCGCGGCCTGCAATAGCCGCCCAAGGCTTCTTTAGATCGGCGCGGGGCGCCTCATGTTCTGTTGCGGCGGAATGCCCAGCGATCACAAACTTGCCCACGCGCGGCAATGCGTCCAACACAGCCTGTGCTGCCGCGGAAAGCACTACGGTCTTGCGACCGGTCTTGGAGTCGGGCAGCAGCAAAAGTCCGCGCTTGTCGTCGTACTCGGACCAGCGGAGATTCAGGATTTCCCGCAACCGGCACCCGGTCAGCATCAGCAATCGAATGGCGCCAGTTACGTGCGGCCCGTAAATTGTGCGGTTCTTCTCCTTCGGCGCATGTTTGGACTCAGAAGATTTGTGCGGAATGCCTATCGTCTCAGCCTCCCGCAAAGCGTCGCCCAGCCGGGCCATCTCATCTGCGACAAGGAAGCGTTCACGCGCCTCTTCCTTGTTTCGATCTATCTTCGCGGCAGGGTTCATGCCCTCTGCAACGTAGCCACGCTTGGCGCCCCACACATAGGCCGCCGATAGCAGCGCCATTGCCCTGTTCGCAGAATATTTCGCCTGCTTCGACATGGCGGAATGCGCGCGCTGCACGTCGATGCGAGTCAACGCGACAGATTTCGTCGTACCTATCTGCGGCTCAATATGCTTGGCTAGCGTGATCTTGTAGAATGCCCGCGTCGACTCCTTCATCTCCTTGCCGTCAATATAGTCTGCGACGAGCTGCTTCACCGTGCCACTCGCCCGCTGGTCCGACCGCTCCTTTACCAAGTCCTTGCCAAGCGCAGCGTTGGCGATCGTCTTCCTGGCCGCCTCACGTGCTTCGCTGGCTTTCAGCGTGCCGACGCGCCCTAGCTTTAGCCGCTTTTTGCCGCCGCCAGACACCGGACGGAACTCGGCAAAGAAAGTGCCAGTGCCTCCGGCAGTTCGGTAGAAGCCGAAGCCGGAAAGATCGTCATCGAAATAGAAAGTTGTGCGGTTCGGCCTTGCGCCATCCATGACGGCTGAAACCGCTGCCGCCGTGATCTTGATTTTAGCCACGCCCACCCCCTTTGTAGCCACTATGTAGCCAGCATTTAGGCTCAAGCAACGTACTAGTCAAGCGGTCCTAGGTTGGACAACGTTGGGTTCTTGCGGTTTTGATCTACCCCATGCAACGCCAGGAATGGCTATAAAACTTGGTGTTTTAGACTGGGGGTCAAGGGGTCGTCGGTTCGAATCCGGCCACTCCGACCAAACAACACAGGCGACTAGCTGCTTCCCCCAAGTGGCCATGCAATTTCTCAGCCCCACTGCAGCGACCAGCAAGATGCGTTCTTACGGTGTCGCACCGGCATGTCGCTCCAAGAAAAATTCGATCGGGCCGGTAAGAAAAGCAGCCTCCTGCTTGATCTTCTCGTCGCTCCATTCCCACCACCGGATCGCCAGCAACCTCCCAATGACATCATCTGAAAAGCGATAGCGGATGAGCTTGGCCGGGACCCCGCCGACGATGGCGTATGGCGGCACATCCCTGGTGACGACGGCCCCGGCCGCGACAATGGCGCCATCGGCGATGTGAATGCCTGGCATGATCAGCGCATCGCGGCCGATCCAAACATCATTGGCAATGGTGATGCCCACGGGTTCGCCACCGTGTTCAGTGGGATCAACTGATTCCATCAAGCGGCTATGGATCGGGAATGTGGTTGCAGCCCAGGGCGTGTGACTTCCTCCCGAACACTCAAAGCTGACATTGCCGGCCACCGAACAAAACGCCCCTATGGTCAACGGAGTGGCGGCAGACGTTCCAAACACCTTCCTCCGGCTCACCCCATAGGTGTGACGTCCGAGGATCACGCTTGAGGGCAGCCTGGATCGAAACGGATTCCTCATGCATAGCCATCCCGTCACAGTGACTTCCTATGCTTCTGATGCCATAAATCCAAGGGCGTCCGCCACAGACGATATCTACCGGCCTTTGCAACCTGCTGGCCGACTGGCACCGAGCCGTAAGCATTAAAGAACGCATGTACGCGCGGCTCAGCGAACTGCTTTTTGCCTCGGGTGTTGTAGTGCCGGATCGGCAGGCGATGCGGGCTGATGGTTCGGCCGTTTTGAGAAAGGGCTACCCCGAGGCAAAACTGCTCCGGCGCCCATGTGTCGGTCACCTCATGAACCACCTTGATAGCGGCGAAAGCGTCAACCATAGCACTGAGGCTTTCTCGGTGAATTCCAACGATGCCGCTGTTCCACATCGGCTCCTGGCCGGTCAAAACCTGGCCGCCGATGCTGATGTTCTTGCCCGGCAGCGCACGTTGATAGATGCGGTGCTTCCCTTCGCACAGGCGCATGATGGAGTGGATCGCAGAAATCGAGTGGAAGCCCTTCGACGGGTCACCCACCGGGTACATGTCGGTGTCCATGAAAAGCAGCCGATCAGCTCGCCGCAAAAGCTCACGCATCGTCCCGGCCTTGATGCCGAAATGATATCTTCCACCGAAAGACCACTGCTCTTTCTGTTCGGTCGTTATAAGCATTGTCTCAATGGGATAACCGCGAAAGAGTTCAGACCTGTCCGTTGCGACAGTTATTCTGGCGGTCGGGCAATGGTGCAAAAGCTTGAGGGCGCTGAGCAGCGCGCCGCGATGGTAAAGCTCGTTCTCACCATAGGCGATGTAACCAAAAACGTCGTTCATTCCGCCACGTATAATGGGTCGTTCAATCTTCTACTAGCTGCGCTCGCAGTCGTTTTGCTCCCAGAAATCTCCTGCTGAAATCAGCCGACGATTCACTACTGGCACACATCAACCCATTCGGCGCCGACAATCTGTGCCATGCGCTGCGGGCTGAGCCTTACAGCGGCGTTGATGGCGCCGGCCGCGGGCACGACTTCATCGAAGGCGCGCAGCGAGACGTCGCAATAGACCGGCAGCGGCGCCGGCAGGCCGAATGGGCAGACGCCGCCGACGGGATGGCTGGTAATCGCGACAACCTCATCGGCGTCAAGCATGCGCGGCTTGCCGCCGAAACGGTCCTTGAATTTGCGGTTGTCGAGCCTCGACATGCCGCCGGCCACGATCAGCATGGTCTCACCGCCGACGCGCAGGCAGATGGTCTTGGCGATCTGCGCCGGCTCCACGCCGTGCGCCTCAGCCGCCAGCGCCACCGTCGCGGAACTCGCTTCGGTGACGAGCACTTCGACATCGGGCGCATGGGCAGCCAGGAAGGCGCGCACGGATTCAAGGCTCATCTCGGCATTGTCCCATTCGAAAACGGTTAGCGTTCACACTGGATAGCTTCACGCTCGGTCGGCGGCAACTTCCCCGCCCCTCGACGGCTGCAGCGATACCAGGCCAGGCGGGTCGCGCCGCATGTCAGCAACGCAAGGCGCATCCCCCGTGCGGGAGATGTGTTCGGGCTGCTGCCTTGGTAGGTCGCAATGGATCAGGGCCGGCGCTGATGCTGTGCTCCCACGACCAACCGGAGAGATCATCATGCTCAAGCTCGCCTCGGCTCTGGCGCTGCTGCTTATCGGGACGGCGCCGCTGCTTGCCGACGACATGCCGATAAACGCGGACGCCATCAAATGGGGCCCTGCTCCTGCTGTCTTGCCCGCCGGCGCGGACATGGCTGTCATAGCCGGGGACCCCTCGAAGGATGGCATCTACGTGCTGCGGTTGAAGCTGCCGGCCGGCTACAGGATTGCCGCGCACAACCATCCCACCTCGGAATATGTGACGGTGATTTCCGGCAATTTTCATATCGGCATGGGCGACAAGCTCGACGAGACCAAGGGCATCGAACTGACCGCCGGCGGCTTCGGCGTAGCCCCACAGGGAATGAACCATTACGCCTGGACGACAAGCGCTACGATCGTCCAGGTTCATGGCGAGGGGCCGTTCGCGATCACCTACGTCAACCCGGCGGACGATCCGAGCAAGAAGTGACATTCGCCGTTGGGCGAATGCAACAAGCCCGCCAGGGCAAACCATGGCGGGCTTGTTGAACGACGCTTGGCCGTTGTTTATGAAACGGACCGGTTTTCCACAGGCGCCGTGGGCGCCGGGGCATCGATCAGGGCCGTTTCCGGCAATTGCAATGCTGCGGCGATCCGGCGAAGTTTCGTCGGATCGGTGTCCTTGCCGCTCTCTATGTCGGCAATCTCGCTGGTCGACAGACCGCAGGTCAGGGAAAGCTCTTCAATACTGTATCCCTTTGTCTCCCGGATGGCTTTGAGGCCGGGGTGCTCGAGCGCAACGTCGGCCGCAACATCGGCCGCCAGCCTGGAGAAGGGTTCGTGTTTTGCAGTTTGGGGCATTGGCAACTCCATGGGGCTAAAGAGTTTTGGATCAAATGATAGGGTGTTGCCTGAGAGCCGGGACAATGCCCGCTTGACGGCGATTTGCCAAGGCCCAAACCGACCGTCACAGCATCGTGAACCGGCGTCAAAACCGCAGGCGCCAGGGCACATATAGGATCTCCGCCCCGATCTCCCAATCAAGTTCTTTTGAAGGGCCGCACGCCGAAGTGTTCAGCGGTTTTGCGCCGCTCGCGCGTTAACCTGATGTTGCTGGCAGCCGCATCGGGCCAGCTTTTCCCAAGAGGATCAGATCCATGACATTCAAGACATCAGCCATCGTGCTCGCCACGATTTCAGGCCTCGCTGGCGCGAGCATGGTCGCGGCGCAAGCCGCCGAGGCCGTGCGCATTCGCGGCACGGTGACCGCCTTTGCCGGAGCGACGCTGACGGTGAAGACCCGCGAAGGCGCTACCGACGCCATCGCGCTGGCTGAAGGGTGGAAGATTTCCGGCGTCGCCAAGGCGGATGCCGGGGATATCAAGCAAGGCGA
Organism: Mesorhizobium sp. C372A; assembly: GCF_030323245.1. Taxonomy (NCBI): domain Bacteria; kingdom Pseudomonadati; phylum Pseudomonadota; class Alphaproteobacteria; order Hyphomicrobiales; family Phyllobacteriaceae; genus Mesorhizobium; species Mesorhizobium sp. C372A. The sequence continues at coordinate 5,075,098 of NZ_CP100475.1, forward strand.
TTTCCTCGGCATTGCCTCTGTTTCGAAGGCCGATGGCGGCAGCGGCGCGCTTGAGGTGGTGATCTTCCCGGCCGCGCTGAAGGGCGCCGGCGAAGGCGACCGCCCGTGGGATCTCGAGCCCAACAGCCGGATGACCAACGGCACGGTCGCCGATGTCACCGAGATTGCAGATCGCACGGTGATGCTGACCTACGACAATGGCCAGAAAAAGCAGATCGCGATCCCGCAGACGACGCCGGTGGTGACCTTCGCGCCGGCGACGCCCGCCGACCTCAAGCCTGGCGCTGTGGTGTTCGTCAACGCCGAGCGCGGCAGCGACGGCAAGCTGACCGCGGGCCGGGTCGTTGTCGGCACCAACGGCGTCATTCCGCCGATGTAAGTTGCCGACGAAGCCGCCAGACACAATCCAGAAACAAAATTCTACAGTCCGGAAAAACTGTCGAAAAGTTCGGAGGCGATAGTCATGACTGCGGGGTTCACCGGCACCGATCTTGCTCGGTGACGGCCAAATTCAGCCCGCGCAGAAAAGGAAACGAAGTCATGAAGAAGTCCCTCCTGTCGGCTCTCGGGCTGGCTTTTGCCCTGGCTGTCTCTCTGCCGCTCATCGGCGCCAGCAGCGCCGACGCAGCACCGCTGCACAAGAAGCATCACCACCATCATCATCATCACAACAAGCATCACCGCCATCACCATCACCACCACCACCACCACTACCACCACTACCACCACAAGAAGGTGGAGGCCAAGAAGGCCTGACACGGCCGACTTGCCCAACGGGAAGGCTGGCCCTGGAGTCCTCGCCAAGGCCGCCTTCCCGTTGGTTTTTGCCAGGCGACACGTGGAAAAGCTGAAGGCAGGATTCGATGGCGCCGATGCGCCAGAACGCGAGCAACCACAGCGCACCCCAACGAACGTATCAGGCGCAAGGCCGACAACACAGCGGTTGCCAGCTGCAGGACACCACGGGTCCCTCAATGCTGCCGGAACCCGCTAGGACGGCGCCGCGAACGCGAGCACTATTGCGATCAAAATCAAAAGCGGTCCCATCCATTTGAAATGCTTCGCGACCTGCAGCCACCATGGCTGCTGACCTTTCTGGGCCTGAAAAGGACTTTGGAGCAGCCCAAAACCAACGCCTGTCATCCACAGCCCAGCGCAGAACATGATGAACTCGTCGATGTAATTTGCGACCACGCCCGTCTCCTCCGCCGGTACCTTTGGACTGGCGTTATAGTCGCAGCCGGGAGTGGCAGAAAGCGCGGTGCCAAGTGGCGGCAATGACTGCTGCCGCCACCTGACAAGAGCCGGGCGCGGACTCGGTCTTGGCCGGCCATTTGGGCACGCCACGGTGTGACCTTCGCATGGGATGCCGCGCCGCTACGTCAGCGGCCTTCACGCGAAAATGCATGATCGATGCCGCCCCCGCCAGGCGCCGTCCGTTGGCGAAGGCTAAAAATCGACGTCGCGAAAAAACGCGAAGAAAATTCGAACCACGCATGGACCTTTGCTTTGGAGGCCGCACTAACCGGCATGGACGCCGAGAAGGCGATCCCAACACAGAAGGACGCCATGGTGGCGATCCTCGATCCAGAGAAGGAAATGCTCAAATGACCAACTTCAAGCGCATCACGCTCGCCGCGGCCCTCATCGTCTCGGCCTTCGGTTCGGCTTCCGTTCCGACCTCGGCTTTCGCCAACGGCACGCATCCCACGGGCGACGGCGGCGCGGTTTGCAAGGGCTCCGGTCATTGCCTGGTGCTCTCGATCGAGTGCAAAGGCACCTATACCGACGCCACGGACAAGAATGGCACTGTCTATGGCAAGTGCAGCCAGACCGCGCAGGTTTCGCCGCAGGCCAAGATCAAGCTCGCCAAGTAATCGGCCGCAGATCAGGGAAATGGCGGTCGTCCGCGGGACGGCCGCCATTTTCTTTTTGTTTTCGTGAATTGTTTTAGCGCCGGCTGAGCAACAGGCTGGCGAGAAGGCCGACCACGACCAACCCAACAGCAGCGGCTGTTGCCGGACGATCGCGCGCCGTCTTTTCGATCGCCCTGCCCTGCTTCCTGATCGCCGGCAGCGCATCGCTGACAAGGTCGGCAAGCTGCCCATAATAGTCCGAAGCGGCATCGCGCCCGTCCTCGTAGTAAGCACCGCCGCGTTTGGCCACGACTTTGCGCAACGCGGCGAGCTCTTTGGAAAGGGTCGCGACCTGCTTTTCGAGATCGAGATCGGAGAGGGTCGAAAGCGATACCATGATTGTTTTTCCTTCTTTTGAGAGAAGGCCAAACGCATGGCCGCAGAACCGGTTCCGGTCTGCTTGCCCGAGGGCAGCGGAAAGGTTAGCGCACCTGGTCGAGCAGGCGCTTGCACTCCAGGAGGTCAAACAGCGCCTCCTGCAGCAAGGCCCGGTTGTCGCGCGACAGTTTCGATGCGCCAGGCTGGACCGGACCTTCCTCCTCGGTCTTGCCCAGGCCGAAAAAGCGGCGGCTGGGTTTTACCTTGGGCTGGCCGACCAGCATCTCGTCATCCATGCCGCGCGGCTGGGCGGCTGGCGTCAGCGGCACCTGATCGGCCTGCCTGCGCTGCGAGATCGCTTCGACGGCAGCCATGTCGCCATTGCCGATGGCGACCAGGAAATGGTTGCCGTTCTCGCGCAGCAGTTTCTGCACGCCCTTGATCGTGTAACCCTGGTCGTAGAGCATGTGGCGGATGCCCTTGATCAGTTCGACATCCTGTGGCCGGTAGTAGCGGCGGCCGCCGCCGCGCTTCATCGGCTTGATCTGGTTGAAACGGGTTTCCCAGAAGCGCAGCACGTGCTGCGGCAGATCGAGATCCTCCGCGACCTCGCTGATGGTGCGGAAAGCGTCGGGGCTCTTGTCCATGGGCGAAATCCTCTCGCTGGACGGCGATCCGGCCCAGTCTACCGAATCGGGTATCATTTCAGCGGTTTATGAAACAATATTCAAGCCCGGCGTCAAAACGGCCCGGCGTTTTCAACCGAAGCCTGCGGCAGAACCTATTTGCCGCCCTTGGCCTTGCTGTTCTGGTGCGAGCGCAGGATACGGCTTTTCAGCACGTTCGACGACTTGAAGGTCATCACCCGGCGCGGCAGGATCGGCACTTCCTCGCCGGTCTTGGGATTGCGGCCGATGCGTTCGTTCTTGGAACGGACGTGGAAGGTGGCGAAGGACGACAGCTTCACCGTCTCGCCGCGTACGATGGCTTCGCAGATTTCGTCCAGCACCGCTTCGACGAGTTCTGCCGATTCAGTGCGTGACAAGCCGACCTTACGGTAAACAGCTTCGGCAAGGTCGGCGCGCGTAAGTGTCTTTCCCCCCATGCGACCGTCCCATCAGTTCAAAAAACATAAATCGATACAGGTAAAGGCAGAGCCTAAGTAATTGATCCGGCAAGGTCAAGGACCGAAACCGGACCGTTCGGCACTTACCAGCGAACGAGAACCGCGCCCCAGGTGAAGCCTCCGCCCATCGCTTCCAGGAGCACGAGATCACCCTTCTTGATGCGACCGTCGGCGACGGCCACCGAAAGCGCCAGCGGCACGGAAGCAGCCGAGGTGTTACCGTGCAAATCGACGGTGACCACCACCTTTTGCTCAGCAATCCCGAGCTTCTTGGCCGAAGCGTCAATAATGCGTTTATTGGCCTGATGCGGCACGAACCAGTCGAGGTCGTCGGCGGTTATGCCGGCCTGCGAAAACGTCGCCTCGATGACATCGGTGATCATGCCGACGGCGTGCTTGAACACTTCGCGGCCTTCCATCCTGAGATGGCCGACCGTGCCGGTGGTCGAGGGACCGCCATCGACGAAAAGCTTGTCCTTGTGGGCGCCGTCGGAGCGCAGGCTCATCGCCAGCACGCCACGGTCGGCAATGCCGCCGGTGCCCTCATCCGCTTCCAGCACCAGCGCGCCGGCGCCGTCGCCGAACAAGACGCAGGTCGAGCGGTCGCTCCAGTCGAGGATGCGAGAAAAGGTCTCCGCGCCGATCACCAGCACGCGCTTGGCGAGGCCGCCTCTGATGTAGAGGTCGGCGGTGGTCACCGCATAGACGAAGCCCGAGCACACCGCCTGCAGGTCGAAGGCAAAGCCGTGATGCATGCCGAGCCGGTTCTGGATCTCGACGGCGGTCGCCGGAAAGGTGTTGTTGGGCGTCGAGGTCGCCAGCACGATCAGATCAATGTCGGCAGGCGTAAGACCAGCATTGTCGAGCGCTGCGCGCGCCGCCGCCTCGCCCAGCGACGCCGTCGTCTCGTCATCGGCGGAGATATGACGCTGGCGGATGCCGGTGCGCTGGGCGATCCACTCGTCCGAGGTCTCGACCATGCCTTCGAAATCGGCATTCTTCATGATGCGGCGGGGCAGCGCAGCACCGGTGCCGCGCACGACTGATCTGATCAAAGCTCTTTCCTATTCCTTTTCGTCGACGGTGGCGTCGGATTTCCTGTTTGCCTGGGCATGCGGGTTGCGCGCATGGAACAGGTCGAGATCGGCCTCGATGCGGTCGATCAGATTGTTGCGCACCATGTCGTAGCCAAGCTCGATGGCCGCCGCGAAACCGTCCGAATCGGCTCCGCCATGGCTCTTTACCACGATGCCGTTCAGACCCAGGAAAACACCGCCATTGGAGCGGCCCGGATCGAGCTTTTCGCGCAGGCGGTCAAAAGCGCCCTTGGCGAAGACATAGCCGATCCTGGCCATCAGCGTGCGGTTCATCGCGGCGCGCAGATAGCCTGAGATCTGGCGCACAGTGCCTTCTGCCGTCTTGAGCGCGATGTTGCCGGCAAAGCCCTCGGTGACGACCACGTCGACCGTGCCCTTGCCGATGTCGTCACCCTCGACGAAGCCATGATAATTCATCGAGGCCATGTTGGCCTCGCGCAGCATGCGCCCGGCTTCCTTGACCTCTTCCTGTCCCTTGATCTCCTCGACGCCGACATTGAGCAGGCCGACTTTCGGCCGGTCGATGCCGAACACCGAGCGCGCCATGCCGGTGCCGAGAATGGCAAAGTCGATCAGCTGGTGCGCATCGGCGCCGATGGTGGCGCCGACATCCAGCACCACGCTCTCGCCGCGCATCGTGGGCCAGATCGCCGCGATCGCCGGACGGTCGATGGTCGCCATCGTGCGCAGGCAGAATTTCGACATCGCCATCAGCGCGCCGGTATTGCCGGCCGAAATGCAGGCCTGCGCGCTGCCACTCTTGACTGCTTCGACAGCCTTCCACATCGACGACTTCCAGCGGCCGTGGCGCAGCGCCTGGCTCGGCTTGTCGTCCATCCTGACCGCGACTTCGCAGTGGTGGAACTCGCTGACCTCGGCCAGTTTGGGGAATTTGGCGAGTTCGGGGCGCACCAATTCCTCGCGCCCATATATGACGAAGCGGATGTCGGGACGCCTGACGGCGACCGTCATGAGTGCCGGGATGACCACGTTTGGCCCGTGATCGCCACCCATGGCATCGATGGAAATCCTGATCACGCGGTCTTTATCTCACTAGCTTGGGCCAGGGCACATGGCCCGCGAAAGAAATACTAAACTCGCGAAATTCGGGGGCTCGCGAAGGTTCGGCGAAAATAGCGGTTTTGGGCTGCCGCACAACCGGCTTTTCTCCGATCGCTTCGTGTTTTAGGATTTTCCAAGCAAGGATCGCAGCTTTTGCTGGAATTCATTCTCGACGGGCTCGTCCGGGCCGGCGGCATCGAGAGAGGCGCCTGCCTTGCGCGGATAGGGATCGATCGCCAGCCCGAAGAACTGTTCGGCGAGCGCGCCGACGTCGATCGTGTCGCCGGAGAATGTTTCCGGGCCGTCTGGCCCGTCGGCGTCGAGCAGGATCTCGCCGCCGCCTTCGAACCCTTGCCGTCCGAGCTTGGATTGCTCCGGCAGGAACAGCGCCTCGACCTCCTCGTCGATATGGGCCGCGACCGGCTCAAGGGTGACGATGCAGGCCTGGGTGATATCAGCCTCGACGCGGCCGCTGACCTTGACGCCATTGCGCTTCCACGGCGCCACCAAAAGCTCAGCACGGTAGTTTTCGACCGAAAGCAGCTCGTGCTCGCGCGCAAGCGTTGCGCGCTGCGCGGCGTCGGCGTCGATCACCACCTGCAAACCTTTGTGCGGCAGGCGGCCGACATTGGCCGCGAATGAGACCGGGCTAGGCGTGTCCACATGTTTCATCTTGGTCTCCCCTCCTCATCCGCTTTCGCGACGGGAAACGCCACGGCACCGGAAACGATCGATTCGGACGGCTGTGCTTCAAGCTGCCTTGCGGCATCGATTACATAGGACGCCAGCGGCAAGGCTTGCGGCCAGGCGCCGGCATCGGGTCTGACATTGCGCGCCAGGGCGGCAGCAAGCGCGTCGCGGTCGCTGCGTTCCAGCGCGTCGTCATAGGCGGCGGTACGGCCGTAGAACATTTTGGCCAGCCTCTTCATGCGCTTGGGCACGCCGACATCGCCAACGCCCAGTTCCCGCAGCGAATGCTCGACATCGAGAAAGAACTCGTCGATCAGCACCTGCGCGACCTCATGCGCGACGCCCTCTTCGCCGCGCAGCCGGTGCTGAAACAGGAACATATGCAGCGACAGCATCTCGAAACGGCCGAGCGGCGTATCCGGCACATTCCAGTGGGAATAAAACACGGTCTGCCGCGCCGCCGCCACGATTTGTGCGTAAAGCGCCTCGGTGATAGCGCGGTTGGCGTTGCGTTCGCGGCCAAAAAGGCGCTGGAACATTGAGGGTGGTCTCCTGGGGACCGATTGTTTGAATGGGCCTTGTTGCATCGGCAAGCAAGCTGGTTTACCGGTTTTGCCGCCCAGCGCAAGTTGCGGCCAGCTAATGGAGTTGTTGTTGCGCGCGCTGAAATTCAAGTCGACTTTTCTGCCTGGGGCCACCGCCGCGGTTTCGCTGGTGCTGGTGGCTTCCGCGCTGTCGGGCTGCAATTCGTCCAAGATGTTCGGCGACCTTAACCCTAGCGAGACGCTGACGCAGGGCTATGTTATCGACCAGCAGGCGGTCGATTCGGTGCCGCTGGGCTCCAGCCGCGAACAGGTGCTTCTGGCGCTCGGCACGCCATCGACGAAAGCCACCTTCGACAATGAGGCGTTCTACTACATTTCGCAGACGCGCAAGCGCTATGTCGCTTTCGACAAGCCGCGCCTGGTCGACCAGAAAGTGCTCGCGGTGTATTTTGGCGAGGACGGGCGCGTCACCCAGATTGCCAATTACGGTCTGAAGGACGGCAAGATTTTCGACTTCATCTCGCGCACCACGCCGACCGGCGGCAAGGACCAGAACTTCCTCAGCCAGATCATCAAAGGCGCCAGCAAACTGGCGCCCCCCATTCCTGGCGGCGGCGCCTAAGAAGCGACCGCCTTCCTCAGATTTTTGCTTCCCCCGAAGCGACACCATCTCAGGCGACCAAAAGCCCGCGGGAGCGATCCTGCGGGCTTTTGTTTTGAGGTCATGCGGCCGCAACACCCGTCGCGCTTTGCCGCGCGTGGCCTGTTCGGCCGCCGGGCTCCAGCGAGGCGCGGTGCACAGCCGCACTCTGCCGCGCTTCCGAAGGCGTCATGCCAAAATGCCGGCGGAAGGCGTGGTTGAAGGTCGAGAGATCGCCGAAGCCGGCGTCGAAGGCGATGGCGCCGATGGTGCGGTGTGCCAGGCGCAGGTCGGATAGCTTGCTGCAAACCAGCGCCAGCCGCCGGCCAAGCACGAACTGCGACAGCGAGGTACCCTCACCCTCGAACAGCTTTCTGATATAGCGCGCGCTGACGCGGTGGCGCCCGGCCAGCGCGTCGGACCCGACATCGCCGGAAGCCAGATTGCTTTCGATATCGGCTTTGATGGCGCGCAGCCGCGCGGCGCGTATGCCGCGGCCTGCGGCGACCTCGGTGGCGTCCTGCGTTGCCCCGATCACGACCGCGACAAGGTCCTGTATGTGCTTGGCGGCAAGCCAGCGCAATTCGGACGCGGCCAGGTTCGGCTCCTGCATCAGCAGACGGACATAGCTGGTCAGCAGCAAGAACTTTTCGCCCACGCATGACATCGGCGTCATCAGGGCGGCATCCGCATTCGCAGCCATGGGCCCGAGCGCTGCCTTGGGGATGGTGATGAAGAGATGACGCGACATCGCCCGCTCGATCACATGCGGATCAGAGGAGGACAGAAGGATTGCCTGGCCGGCCTCGATGCTGGCCTCGCGGCCGAGATGCGAGAAGGTGGCAGCGCCCTCCAGACACATGAAGAAAATGTAGTCATCGGTCCCCTTGGCCATGGCGCTGGAACGGATGGTGCGGAAGGCGGTGGTCCTCGAATCGGCAATGCCGACGCCCGGCAGCCGCAGGATGGTCGCGTCGACGGAGAGCTTTTCCTCCGTGACGTTAAAATCCATGTCGGTCACCATCCGGCGCAACAGGTCGCAATAGACGTTTCGCCATTCCGCTCGCGGCCACATGGCGGTCGAAAAGCGCGCATACGCAAACTCGGGGGGTCGAATAGTCATGGGGTACTCCCAAGCGATTGTCTTCATTTCACTGTCGTTCGTAGTCGAGGCTCGTTCCATGAACGGCCTCTCATCCGACGGCGGCAATCGGGGGGCACTGGATGGCTACAATGATTTGCGCACTTGGACAAAAGACTATTTACGAAGCTATGGATGAGCTTTGTTCATTCATGCTAAGGAACCCATGGGCAGGATCGGGTAACGGCAAATGACAAGACGGCTTCCACAATTGGAATCCATTCGTGCTTTCGAGGTCATTGCCCGGCTGGGCAGCTTCAAGCGCGCCGGCGATGAGCTGAATGTTACGCCAAGCGCGCTCAGCCACCGCATCGCCGATCTCGAAGCCGATCTCGGCGTGCTTCTGTTCACCCGCCATGTCCGCCGCGTCGAACTAACGCTTGAAGGCGAACGATTGTCCGCGGGCGTGCGACGCGCATTGCTGGAAATCCAGAGCACGGTCGCGAGTGTCGCGCGCAACGAGCGCACGAGGCTGAGGGTCACTGCCATTCCTTCGCATGCCGTACGCTGGCTGGCCCCGCGCCTGCACAGGTTTCGCAAAAAGCATCCCGAAACAGAGATCGACATCAATGCGGATCTTGCAGTCGTCGACCTTTCGCAGCGAACAGTCGACATCGCATTGCGTTTCGGCGGCGGACACTATCCGGCCGTCGAGACCGAATGGCTGATGGCAGATGCGATCTTTCCTGTCGTCAGTCCCGACTATCTCGCCGCCAACGGCCCGGTCAGAGACCAGCACGATGTGCTGCGACTGTTCCGCATCCTCGACACGACGGCCGAAAATGACGAGAGCGGCGCCAATTGGCGCCACTGGTTCGAGAGAAACAATCTGCCGCTGGATACGGTTGGCGACGGCATGAATCTGAATGGCACCTTGTTGGCGGTCGAAGCGGCGGCGAGCGGTCTGGGCGTCGCCATCGCGAGGAAGTCGCTGGTCGAGAGCGATTTGCGCACCGGCAGGCTCGTCCGCCTCCTGACAACGGACATACCGACGAACTGGAACCACTACGTCGTCGTCCACCCGTCCATCTCCGCCTGGGAGCCTGCCAGATCGTTCATCAACTGGCTGAAGGCGGAAGCCGGCGACAGCGCCGGCGCCGGTTGACCTCGGCGGCCGTTTGGGAACTCTCCTTGGGAGGTCAGCAGAAGGCGCCCCCCGGTGCTCACGGACTCATTGCACCGGCCGGTTGGTCATCCTTGCGGCCCGACTGGTTCGCGGCCTTGGCGGCAAGCGCTGCCGCCATCTGGCTCTCCAGCTCGCGCAGCTTGGCGTCGAGTGTCGCCATGCCGCCCCAGCCGAATGTCGCGCGGTACAGCGGTGCGATCTCGGGCGTCAGGAATTCGACGAGGGTTTCGTCCTCGACCCAGACCTTGAGCACCTTGAACAGGCGCGCATCGATCAGCTCGCTATGCCAGCCCATGCGGGCGGCAATGCCCTGGATGGTTTCGGTCGAATTGGGCGTGCTGAGCAGCACATGCGAGCCGGAGCGCAGGCGCATGTTCGGGTCGAAGCCGATGCCGAGCGGCGCTTGCTGGTCCAGAACCGTGCCGCACGGCAGGATTTCGATCAGCGAGCCGAAATCGTCGCCGAGGCAGACGAACCATGCTCCCTCAGGAAATGGCGGCGACGGCGCACGAACCGCGGTGGCGACAAGCATTTCGGCAAGGACGCTGGCGACGGCCTGCGGATCGCGGGCGTTGAATGAAGCGTGGTGCAGCATGGCAATACTCCTGTTTTCAACGGCGGCGGCCGGCAGAAGTGCCGACCCATGCCGCGGCGTTCCGCGAAAACTGAATCACCGGCTGAGCGTCAGGATGACCGCGGCAAACAGGCAGGCGTATTCGGCCAGTCCAAGCACAAGGCGCAGATTGTGGTTGGCCGCCCAGCTGTCGCGCGTCTGCGCCCAATCATCGGGGATGGTCACCGGCGTCCAGCTCTGCACCTGTTTGTTGAGCGGCACCTGACGGCTGACGGTGAAGCCAATGTCGATCACCACCAGCGCCGCGGCGACGATCGTCAGGATGCGCGGCAGGCCGGCATCGACCGCAAACATCGCCGTCGCCGCGATCAGCACCAGCGTCGTCAGCCTGACGACCGGCATCACCCGGGTAAACGTCCGGTCGCGCATCTGATGCATGGCCATGTACTGGCCGGCGGTAAGATCATCGATGCGAAAATCGTGGATTACGCCCGAGACGTAGATGCCGGCAATAATTCCAGCCAGCGCAAGCGAAGCCGTCATCAAAAACATGTCCATGTCTTTTCCTGCCGAAATGCCTTTCCCTGCCCGAAATCGCCGCGAGGGCGAGCAGACACCGCGTCGATCGCAATGTCCTGGCCATGGCCGGGGTATTAAAGCAGGCGAACGGTCCGGGCTTGGGCAGAACGGAACGATGTTTTGGGCAATGCGGCTCTCCGATTGCATCAAAACATCAAGTGCCGTGAGATCGAAACCCATCAGCAAACCTTGACGCGTACTTGCCAGCGACCGGTCAAATTCGTATCAGACCGTGCTGGCCAATGGCGCATCACGCTGAATTGGGAGGAGCATCCGTGCCGGAAAAAACCCGGACAAAACCGACAGGCTGGATGGCGACCGGAACGGCTGACGGCCAGGTGGTCACGCCTGACTGGATGCCCATCGAGCCGGTGGCGATCGATGGCGTGAGGGTCAAGGAGATAAGGCCGGTCGCAACCTCCACCGGCTATCTGACCGAGATCTTTCGCGAGGAGTGGGAGCTCGATTCGGAGCCGGTCGGCCAGGTCTTCCAACGCACCTTGTATCCCGGCGCGGTGACGGGCTGGCATGCCCATGCGGTGACGACCGACCGGCTGTTCTGCTGCGTCGGCAGCGTTCGCATTTCGCTGTTTGACGGACGCAAGGCCTCGCCGACCTTCGGCGCCGTCTGGCACAAGATTATCGGCCCGCTGCGCCCGGCGGTCGTCATCATTCCGCCCGGCATATGGCATGGTGTTGTCTCGCTCGGAGCGGAGACGGCGGTGCTGCTCAATCTCGTCGACAAGGCCTATGCCTACGATCAGCCCGACCATTGGCGCCTGCCGCCAGACACCGACCACATTCCCTACAGACTGGTGTAGCGTGGAAGCATCGGCGCAGCGCGACCAGGCCGGCGGCGAACCGCTGGTCTCGATCGTGATCGCGACGCACAACCGGCCGGCAGCGCTGCGGCAGGCATTGACCAGCGTCATGCGCCAGACGTTGCAAGACTGGGAAGCCTTGGTCATCGGCGACGATTGCAGGCCGGATACGGCGGCCGTTGTCGCTGAATTTGACGATGCCCGCATCGTCTACATCGATCTTCCCGTCAATTTCGGCGAACAGTCCGGTCCCAACAATATCGGCTTTGCCAGGGCGCGTGGCCGCTTCGTCGCCTTGCTCAACCACGACGATCTGTGGTTTCCCGACCATTTGGCGGCGATGACCGGCTGGATCGACGCCTCGGGCGCCGACGTGGTACTGGCGCGCGGTGCCGTCATCCAGCCGCCGTCGGCGGCCGGCAATCCTGTCAATTCGATCTTCGGGATCGGCAAGGATGGTTTTTACGACCCCGTCACGACGGAAGGATTTGGCTCGGCACACATGTTTCGCCGCGCTTCGTTCAGCCTGCTCGGACCTTGGCGACCCGCCAGCCAGTGCTTTTGCGAAAGCTCGCAGGACTGGCTGTTTCGGGCATGGCGAAAGGGCGCGGTGATCGCGACGATGCCGCACCTCACGGTGATCAAGTTGCATTCCGGCATACGCAAGGGTTCCTATCTCGGCGACAATGCGCAGGAACAGAAGGATCTTCTGGATGCCATGCAGACGCCGGACGCCTTGCGCGTGAAAATCCTTGGCTGCGCGGGCGAACCCATTCGCCTGGCGGCATCGAGTTATCTCAGGCGCAGGCTGATGGCGGCTCTTGGCATCCATCCCCGCGCCCGCGCCTTCCGCCGCAAGTATAAGCGAGGCGCCTTCCTTGCCAAGCTGCGGCGCCTGCGTGGCCTGGCGCCGATGCCTGAGCGCGAACCTGGCGTGAGCGAATTGCTGGATCGCTACAGCAAGCGCGGCGATGTGGGGACCGAGCCGGATGAGGGTTGACTGCCACCAGCGTAAATCTCAAACAAAAACCCGCGGGATCGCTCCCGCGGGTTTGTTCCTGAAGCAGTGGCGTTGCCTTAGCCGTGCGCGAGCACGGCCAGCAGCAGAAGCGCCACGATGTTGGTGATCTTGATTGCCGGGTTGACCGCCGGGCCGGCGGTGTCCTTGTAGGGATCGCCAACCGTGTCGCCGGTGACCGAAGCCTTGTGCGCTTCGGACCCCTTGAGGTGCTTGACGCCGTCCTTGTCGACAAAACCGTCCTCGAACGACTTCTTGGCATTGTCCCAGGCGCCGCCGCCCGAAGTCATCGAGATGGCGACGAACAGGCCGTTGACGATGACGCCGAGCAACGAGGCGCCGAGTGCCGCAAAGGCGGACGCCTTGGAGCCCGAGATCAGCTGCACGCCGAAATAGACGACGAGCGGCGCCAGCACCGGCAGCAGCGAGGGGATGATCATTTCGCGGATCGCCGCCTTGGTCAGAAGGTCGACGGCGCGGGCATAGTTCGGCTTGGAGGTGCCGGCCATGATGCCCGGATCCTCGCGGAACTGCTTGCGCACCTCCTCGACGATGGCGCCCGCCGCGCGGCCGACGGCCGTCATGGCGATGCCGCCGAACAGGTACGGGATCAGGCCGCCAAAGATCAGGCCGGCGACAACATAGGGATTGGAGAGGTCGAAGGAGACATCGCCCATGCCCTGGAAGTATGGATATTTGTCGCCATTGGCGGCAAAGAACTTCAAATCGTTCGAATAGGCCGCAAACAGCACCAGCGCGCCAAGACCGGCCGAACCGATGGCATAGCCCTTGGTCACCGCCTTGGTGGTGTTGCCGACCGCGTCGAGCGCGTCGGTGGAGTGGCGCACTTCCTTGGGCAGGCCGGCCATTTCGGCAATGCCGCCGGCATTGTCGGTGACCGGGCCGAAGGCGTCGAGGGCGACGATCATGCCGGCCAGGCCGAGCATGGTGGTGACCGCGATCGCCGTCCCGAACAGGCCGGCGAGCTGGTAGGTCGAGATGATGCCGCCGACGATGACGATTGCCGGCAGTGCGGTCGATTCCAGCGACACCGCAAGTCCCTGGATGACGTTGGTGCCGTGACCGGTCACCGAGGCCTGGGCGATGGAGTTCACCGGGCGCTTGTTGGTGCCGGTATAGTATTCGGTGATCACCACGATGAGACCGGTCACAACGAGACCGATCAGGCCGCAGATGAACAGGTTCTTGCCGATGATGGTCATGCCGGCGACGGTGCCGACCTCGCCCCAGCCGACGGTTGCCGAGGTAGCGACACCGAGACCGACGATCGACAGCAGGCCGGTGACGATCAGGCCTTTGTAGAGGGCGCCCATGATCGAGCCGTTGGAACCGAGCTTGACGAAGAAGGTGCCGACGATCGAGGTCAGGATACAGGCGCCGCAGATGGCGAGCGGATAGAGCATCGCCGCACCCAGAGCGGCGGTTCCGCCGAAGAAGATGGCAGCCAGCACCATGGTGGCAACGACGGTCACCGCATAGGTCTCGAAGAGGTCGGCGGCCATGCCGGCGCAATCACCGACATTATCGCCGACATTGTCGGCGATGGTGGCCGGGTTGCGCGGATCGTCTTCGGGAATACCGGCTTCGACCTTGCCCACGAGATCGCCGCCGACGTCGGCGCCCTTGGTGAAGATGCCGCCGCCCAGACGGGCGAAGATCGAGATCAGCGAAGCGCCGAAGCCGAGCGAAACCAGCGCATCGATGACGATGCGGTCATTGGGCTGCAGGCCCATCGGGCCGGTCAGAATATAGTAGTAAATCGACACGCCGAGCAGCGCCAGGCCAGCCACCAGCATACCGGTGATGGCGCCCGACTTGAAGGCGATGTCGAGACCGGCGGCGAGGCTGTTGGACGCCGCCTGCGCGGTGCGCACATTGGCGCGCACCGAGACGTGCATGCCGATGAAACCGGCGGCGCCCGAAAGCACGGCGCCGATCAGGAAGCCGACCGCGGCGGTGATCGAAAGCAGCCACCAGGCGAGCACGAGCACGACCACGCCGACGATGGCGATGGTGGTGTACTGGCGCGCCAGATAGGCCTGCGCGCCTTCGCGGATGGCGGCGGAGATTTCCTGCATGCGTGCATTGCCCTGATCGGCTGCAAGAACCGATCGTGTCGCCCAGATGGCGTAAAGGATTGAAAGCAAGCCGCAGGCGATGACGGCAGAAATGATGGTCATTGCCGAATTTTCCTCGATTGATGGCCCAAAAGAACCCCTCCCTGGGCCGTTGGTGCGGGGAGCGGATAAAGCCTAGGCGGAATCCGTCCTTCGCAGCGGTGTATGCGAAACAGGGCTCGGAACGTCAAGATATTGTTCGGTTTTTGCCCCGCTTTCAGCCAAAAGTTTAGGCCAGAACATTCCCGTGGCCGATGCCTTGCTATTAGATCGGTTGAAATGACGCTGCGTCAGTCACTGCTTGCCCGCAGTCCAGCGAAGGTCAGTCGCCAGTCTCCTGCCCCATCTTGCGCGCCGTGTAGCGTTCGACCGCCGAAAGGCCGTCATAGATCAGCACCGCAAGGGCCGCGACGATCAGGCCGCCTTGCAGGACGAAGGCGAGATTGTTGGACAGCAGGCCGGCGATGATCACCTCGCCCAGCGTCTTGGCGGCAACCGTCGAGCCGATCGTCGCCGTGGCCAGGCTGATCACCACCGACAGCCTTATGCCGCCCAGAATGATCGGCGCACTCAGCGGCAATTCAACCTTGATCAGCCTTTGCCAGCCGGTCATGCCGGCGCCGCGCGCGGCCTCCATGATGTTGCCCTGCAGCGTCGTTAGGCCGGTCAGCGCGTTCTCGAAGATCGGCAGCAGGCCGTAGAGAAACAGCGCAATCAGCGTCGGCTTCTCGCCGAAACCGACGGCGGGCACCGCCAGCGCCAGCACCGCCACCGGCGGAAAGGTCTGGCCGATATTGACCAGGCTGCGCGACAGCGGCAGGAATTCGGCGCCCGCCGGCCTGGTCACCAGGATGGCAAGCGCCACGGCAACGATGGTTGCGGCGACGGTAGCGATCAGCACGGTCCTGAGATGCAGCAGGGTCAGCGTCAGCAGGCTGCCCTGATTGTAGATCGCCGGCGCATTGTTTTCGGTCAGCGGCTTCAACAGCGGCTCGAACCAGCCGGGATTGGTGACGAAGGCTATGAGAAGCACCACCAGGGCAAGCCTGAGCAGCGAAGGCAGCCAGGCTTTTAGACCGGCCCCTTTCATGCCGGCCTCGCCGCGCGCTTCACCAGCCCGTCGACGGTGACCCGGCCGAGCGGCTTGCCGTCTTCGCCCTTGACCGGCAGCGCCGGCCGGCCCGACCACAGAAGCTCGGCCAGCGCGTCGCGCTGGCTGGCGTCGCCTGGGATCGCCTCGCCTTCGGCAGTCCCCTTTTCCACGGCGTCGCGCACGCGGCCGAGCGACAAGAGCCGGAACGGCTTTTCGCTGGCGCCGACCAGGGTTTCGACGAAGGCGTTCGCCGGCCGCGCCAGGATCTCTTCCGGCTTGGCGTATTGCACCAGCTTTCCGGCATCCATGACGGCGATCTTGTCGCCCATGTGGACCGCCTCCTCCATGTCGTGGGTAACGAGGATGATGGTGGTGCCGAAGCGCTTCTGGATTGCCAGCAGGTCCTCCTGCGCCTTGGTGCGGATGATCGGGTCGAGTGCGCCGAACGGCTCGTCCATCAGAAGCACATTGGGCTCGGCGGCGAGCGCGCGGGCGACGCCGACACGCTGCTGTTGCCCGCCGGACAGTTCGTGCGGGTAGCGCGGGCCATAGGCCTCGGGGTCGAGCTGGTAGAGTGTCATCAACTCATCGACGCGGGCCTTGATGCGGTCCTTGTCCCAGCCCAGCAGGACCGGCACGGTGGCGATGTTCTGCGCAACGGTGCGGTGCGGGAACAGGCCGTGGCCCTGGATAGCGTAGCCGATGCTGCGGCGCAGCTCGTAGCCGGGCAGCGTGCGGTTGTCGTTGCCGTCGAGCTTGATGACGCCGGCGGTCGGCTCGACCAGCCGGTTGATCATTCGCAGCAGCGTCGTCTTGCCGGAACCGGAGGTACCGACAATGACGCAAACCGTACGCGGCCGGACGACCATGGACACGTCGTCGACCACGGTCGTCGCGTCATAGCGCTTGGTAATGCCTTCGATCTCGATCATGCCGTTTCAACCCTGCGCCTGGTGGCGGTCATTTCGATTACTGCGTCGAGGATGATGGCCGCGGCAAAAGCCAGCGCCACCGTCGGCACGGCGCCCAGCAGCACCAGGTCCATCGCCGTCTGGCCAACGCCCTGAAACACAAACACACCGAAGCCGCCGCCGCCGATGAGTGCTGCGATGGTGGCCAGGCCGATGTTCTGCACCAGCACGATGCGGATGCCGGTGAGGATCACCGGAAAGGCCAACGGAAACTCGACGCCGAACAGGCGCTGGCCATCGGTCATGCCCATGCCGCGCGCTGCATCATCGGCCGCGCGGGGTACGCCGGCAAGCCCGACCACGGTGTTGGCCACCACCGGCAGCAGCGAATAGAGGAACAAGGCAACGAAGGCGGGCGCGGTGCCGATGCCTCTGATACCGAGCGCTGCGGCACCCGGAACATGGGTGGCGACCCAGCCGAGCGGTGCGATCAGCAGGCCGAACAGCGCGATCGAGGGTATGGTCTGGACGATGTTGAGCACGTTGAGCACACCGGCGCGCAACCGTTCGACGCGATGGCATAGAATGCCGAGCGGCAGGCCGACGATCACCGCCGCCGCCAGCGACCCCAGCGCCAGTGTGATGTGCTTGGAGCCTTCGGCCCAGAAACTATCGGCGCGGTTTGCATATTCCTTGAGGATCGACAGGCTGTCCCACTGCCCCGATATCAGCAACAAGCCGATGGCCAGCGCCGCGACGACGAGCACGCCGACGCGGGCCGGTGGCGACAGGTTGAGCCTGGTCAGCACGTCGGCGAGCAACAATGTGAAGGCAAAGATCAACAGCCAGAACCCGGAAGCCGGCGAGATGCGGGCGAAGGTGTTGCCGGCCGGCATCAGGAAGGTGCCGGCGACACCGATCAGGATGGCAAGGGCGGCGAGCGCCACGACGCTTGCGGCCAGGCGCAGGCCAAGCGGGGTTTTCAGCAAGGCAACAATTGCGGCCACGACGACGACTGCCAGCAGCAGCGGCCCGATCGTTGCGGGCAACGCCTCCAGCATCGAGCGCGCCTGACCGGGGACGATACGATTGGCGCGGAAGGTGGCGAACGGGGCCAGAAACGCCGCATAGGCAACGATCGCCGCGATAACCATGCCGAGCTTGTCGAAACGCAGGGTCATGGATGCCCCTCATGAGGAGCGATTTTCCACGTTGCGCAGACTACGCTGGTGATCGGCGAAAGCCGACGCGAAATCCGATCTCCCCCTTTGCGGGGGAGATGGCCGGCAGGCCAGAGGGGGGTGTGAAGGATCGCCAGCTTTCGAGCGTCGGCCTGTTCGGAAGCAACCCTGTTGAGGCACGCACCTGCTACCGGTTGTGAGGTCGGCGGGACAGCATCCCCCTCTGTCCTGCCGGACATCTCCCCCGCAAGGGGGGAGATCAGCAGCTTCCAGAGAGGGGTGTCTCGCACCAGCGTCACGATCAGCTATGCGCTGACTACTTCAAAAACCCGTTCTTCTTCAAAAAGTCCTCGGCGACACCCTTGACCGGCTCGCCGCCGACCTGGACGCGGCCGTTGAGTTCCTGCAGCGTGACGAGGTCGAGCTTGGCGAACACCGGCTTCAACAGCGTCTCGATCTCCGGATGCTCTTTCAGCACCGCTTCGCGGATGATCGGCGCCGGCTGGTAGACCGGCTGCACGCCCTTGTCGTCGGCGAGCACGACCAGGCCGGACGGCGCGATGCCGCCGTCGGTGCCGTAGACCATGGCGGCGTTGGCGCCGTTGGTCTGGTTGGCGGCAGCACCGATTGTCGCGGCGGTGTCGCCGCCCGAAAGCGTGATCAACTGCTCCGGCTTCAGCGTGAAGCCGTAAGTGGTCTGGAACGCCGGCAGGGCTGCCGCCGAATTGACGAACTCGGCCGACGCCGCCAAAACCACCGTGCCGCCGCCGGCAACGTATTTGCCGAAGTCGGAGAGCGTGGCCAGCTTGTTGGTCTCGGCAACCTCCTTGCGCAGCGCGATCGCCCAGGTGTTGTTGGCCGGTGACGGCGACAGCCAGACGATCTTGTTGGCGTCGTAGTCGAGCTTCTTGGCGGTCTCATAGGCCTTGGCGGCATCCTTCCAGACCGGATCGTCGGCCTTCTCGAAGAAGAAAGCGGCATTGCCGGTGTATTCGGGATAGATGTCGATCTCGCCGGCAGTGATCGCCTTGCGTACCACCGGCGTGCCGCCGAGCTGGATGCGGTCGGTGGTCTTGATGTTGTTGGCGTTGAGCACAAGCTGGATGATGTTGCCGAGCACGCCGCCCTCGGTGTCGATCTTCGAGGAGACGACCACCTGGGCATTGGCGGAGGCGGCCGTGATGCCGAGCGCCAACGCCGCGCCGGCCAGAATATTGACTGAAAACATTGTGAAAACCCCTTGCTTTGGACCGAAATGCGGTGGCCGCATATGAGCATGGCTTCAACGCCCCGTCGGGGCACACGGTTTCATAACAATGGGTACAGACGCAATAATTTTGTGCGGTCGCCGCGATTTCGGCCGCCGCCATGCTGACACGTCGTGCCAAGCCAAAGATAGAACCGGATCAGGCGCGGGCTTTGCGCGATCCGGTCAGTTTGAGCGCGCCAAGGGCGACGAAGCAGAGGGCGACGACCGGGAAAACCAGCCAGTTCAGCATCTCCCAGCCCCAGGCATTGTAGATGGCGCCCGACATTAGCGAGGCGAAGGCGACGGAGCCGAACAGGACGAAGTCGTGGAAGCCCTGCACCTTGCTCTTTTCGGACGGATGGTAGCTGTCGGCGACCATGGAGGTGGCGCCGATGAAGGCAAAATTCCAGCCGAGGCCAAGCAGGATCAGCGCAGTCCAGAACTGCCACAAATGCAGGCCGGACAATGCCACCGCGGCGCAGCCGATGAGCAGGACCAGGCCGGTTGCGACGATGCGTTCGGCGCCGAAGCGATGGATCAGCGATCCGGTGAAGAAGCTCGGCGCAAACATCGCCATCACATGCCAGGAAATGCCGAGCGTGGCGTCGTCCGTCGACAGGCCGCAGCCGACCATGGCCAGCGGCGCGCCGGTCATGACGAAACTCATCAGCGCATAGCTGCCGACGGCGCAAAACAGTGCCGCGACGAAACGCGGCCGGGTGACGATCTCGGACAGCGGCCGGGCGTCGCTTGACGCGACTTCCGCGTGGCCGGGAGCCTTGGCCGGGATGCGCAGGAATGACAGGATGATGGCGCCGGCCGCCGCCAGAACCGGAATGGCCACGAACGAGCCGGCAAACATCACCGGCGCCAGCAATTCGCGGGTGAAGATGACGATCTGCGGCCCGAGAATCGCGGTGATGACGCCGCCGGCCAGCACGAAGGAAATGGCGCGCGCCTTGAATTCGGGCGGAGCATTATCGGCGGCGGCGAAGCGGAACTGCTGGACGAAGGCGCCGCCGACGCCGATCACCAGCAGCGCGAAAGCGAACAGCCAGAAGCTGGCGTGGAACAGAGCCAACGTGGAGATGACGCCGCCAAGCGCGGTGACGATGGTGCCGGTCATGAAACCGCCGCGCTGGCCGAGCCAACGGATGATGGCCGCGGCCGGCAACGCGCCGAGCGCCACGCCGATGTTGAAGCCGGTGATTGGCGCCGTTGCCAGCGACTTATCGGGGCCAAGCAGATATTGCCCGGCCAGCCCGCCCATGGAAATGGCAATCGGCGCGGCCGAACCGATAATCGCCTGCGACGTCGCCAGGATGATCGCCGTGCGGCGCGCTTCCCTTGCTGCGCCGGCGACGGTGCCGGTCACAATGCGTCCTTGCCGCGCCCCTCGCCCCGCACCCGGCGCGACACACGGTCGAGCACGGCGTTGGTCAGCTTCGGCTCGTCTTCCTCGTAGAAGGCCTTGGCGATGTCGACATATTCCGAAACGATGACGGCCACCGGCACGTCGTCGCGCTTCATCAGTTCGTAGACGCCGGCGCGCAGGATGGCGCGCAACGTCGAGTCGAGTCTGGACAGCGGCCAGTCTTCCGTCAGCGCCTGGCGTATGATCGGATCGATGGTCGTCTGGTTCTCGACGACGCCGGCCAGGATGGCGCGGAACCACTGCGCGTCGGCCTCGCGATAAAGCGCGCCGTCGACTTCCTTGCCGAGCCGGAACGCCTCGTATTCGGCGGTGATCTCGAAGACGCCGCTGCCGGCCACGTCCATCTGGTAAAGCGCCTGCACGGCGGCCAGACGGGCGGCGCCACGCTTGTTGGCGTGGCGTATCGCGGGCTGGCCGGGCGAAGCGGGTTCGCTCACGATTGCGCTCCCAGCTTCTCCTTGAGCGCGATCATGGTCAGCGCCGCGCGCGCGGCAAAGCCGCCCTTGTCGCCCTCCGAGCGCTTGGCGCGCGTCCAGGCCTGCGCGTCGTTCTCGGTGGTCAGGATGCCGTTGCCGATCGCAATCGCTTCCTGCACCGAGAGATCCATCAGCGCGCGGCTCGATTCATTGGCGACGATGTCGAAATGATAAGTGTCGCCACGAATGATGGTGCCGAGCGCGACAAAACCATCATAGTCCTTGCCGCCCTCGCCCATGCCGTCGAGCGCAAAAGTGATCACTGCTGGAATTTCCAGCGAACCGGGAACGGTGACGACGTCATAGGTCGCGCCGGCTTCGTCGAGCGCGCTCGTCGCGCCGTCGAGCAGCGCGTCGGCAAGATCGTCATGAAAGCGCGCCTCGATAATCAGAAGGTGGGCCTTCTTCTTCGGGCGAATGAACGCTTTGCCGTGTTGGGATGTGCCTGCCATGAATGTCTCCGGGGGTAGCCGGTGACTTAGGCCGAAGCCGGTTTGATCGCAAGCGGAAGATTGCTGGAGGTGAGGCCGTCAGATACCGGTAGCCTCGCGATACCGACGCACTGTATCGCGAAGACGATCGTTTATGGGCTGAGCATTGATCAGAGCTTCAGGGAAAACCTTGCGATCGTTGACCGACAAACCGAGGCCGAGCGCGTCCTCAGTGTGGAGCTCTTCCCGCTGCCCGAAGTGAATTTCGTCTTTTGTCATCACAAACCTTCCTTCGCGGCCTCGACCAGCCGCGCGGCGTAGCGGGCCATGGTGTCGATCTCGAGGTTGACCTTGTCGCCGACCTTGCGCTCGCCCCAGGTGGTCACGGTCAGCGAATGATGGATCAACAGCACGTCGAAACGGGCGCCTTCGACCTTGTTGACGGTGAGTGAGGTGCCGTCGAGTGCGACTGAACCCTTGGGCGCGATGAATTTCGCCAGTTCGCGTGGCGCCTCCAGCGTGAAGCG
This sequence comes from Mesorhizobium sp. C372A, assembly GCF_030323245.1. NCBI lineage: Bacteria > Pseudomonadati > Pseudomonadota > Alphaproteobacteria > Hyphomicrobiales > Phyllobacteriaceae > Mesorhizobium > Mesorhizobium sp. C372A. The sequence continues at coordinate 5,097,192 of NZ_CP100475.1, forward strand.
AACGGCATCGCCTTCATCCTTGCGCTCGGCGATTTCGGCCATGCCATCGACATGACCCGACACGATGTGGCCGCCGAGTTCGTCGCCGATCTTCAGTGCCCGCTCGAGATTGACCTTGGTGCCTGATTTCCAGCCCGACGCCGTGGTCAGCCTCAGTGCCTCTTCCCAGGCTTCGACCTCGAACCAGCGGGCGTTCGAGCCGCCATCTGGCAGCGCCGTCACCGTCAGGCAGACGCCGCCGCAGGAGATCGAGGCACCGATGGCGATCGTCGCGGGGTCATAGGCGGTGTCGATGCGCAGGCCGACGCCTTCGCTCAGCGGCTTGACGGCCGCGACGGTGCCGATATCGGTGACAATTCCAGTGAACATTTCAGATATCTCTCACCCATTCGGCATAGCTGTCTTCCCCGAAGCGCATCTCGCGCAATTTGCGGAAGCCTGCCGGGATATGGTTGGCGTCGATGGGCGATGCAATGCCGCCCTCGCCGATCGCTTCCGGTCCCTGGAACAGCACGATGCGGTCGATCAGTCCTTCGGCGAGGAAGGCGCTGGCCACCTTGGCGCCGCCTTCGACCAGAACGCTGGCCATGCCGAGCGCGCCGAGATCCTCGAGCAGTTCCGGCAAGGCCACGCCGCCTTCATGGGTTTCGGTGCCGATGAAGCGCACGCCGGCACGCTCCAGCACCGACCGCCGTAGCGGATCAGCCTCCAGGCTCGCGGCGACATAGAGCGGCACCCGGTCGGTGCCGGAGACCAGCTTCGAGGCTTCCGGCAGCCTGATCTGGCGGTCGAGCACGATGCGCGCCGGCGAGCGGTTCTCCAGCCCCGGCAGCCTCACGGTGAGCGCGGGATCATCCTCCAGCGCCGTGCCGATGCCGACCAGTATGCCATCGGCTTCGGCGCGCATCAGATAGACTTCGCGGCGGGCGATATCGCCGGTGATCGCGACCTGGCCGGCGCCATGCCTGCCGATCTTGCCGTCGCTGGAAAGCGCAAGCTTCAGAGTCACTTCCGGACGCTTTTTCATGGATCGAATCAAATAGCCGGCCATCTGCTCGGCGGCTTCCTCGACCAGCACCTTTTCGACCACTTCGATGCCGGCGGCGCGCAGGATGGCATAGCCTTTGCCGGAGACGCGCGGATCGGGATCGCTGGCGGCGCCGACGACCCGCGCCACTCCGGCATTGACCAGCGCGTTGGCGCAAGGCGGGGTGCGGCCATGGTGGGCGCAGGGCTCCAGCGTGACATAGGCGGTGGCGCCGCGCGCCAACTCGCCGGCTTCAGTCAGCGCCTCGGTCTCGGCATGCGGCCGGCCGCCAACAGCCGTGACCCCTGTGCCGACGATCATCGGGCCGGCGCCATCGTCGCGAACGATTATGGTGCCGACGGAAGGGTTGGTCGAGGTGCGGCCGGCATTTCTGCGCGAGAGCCTCAGCGCCGCGGCCATGAAGCGGCGATCGAGGGCCTGCTGATCGGCCTTCCCTGACGTTTGGCTTGCCATGCTCAGCCGGCGTCCTCTTCGCTCTTCAGCTCGTCGCCTTTGAGTTCGTCACCTTTGAGCTCACCCAGCACGTCATGGAAGTCCTTAGCCTCACGGAAATTGCGATAGACCGAGGCGAAGCGGACATAGGCGACGTCGTCGAGCGACTTCAGCGCTTCCATGACGAGCCGGCCGACCTCGCCCGAGGCGATTTCAGTCTCGCCGGAGCTTTCGAGCTGGCGCACGATGCCGGTGACGGCGCGGTCGATGCGCTCGGGATCGACATTGCGCTTGCGCACCGCGATCTCCACCGAACGCAAGAGCTTGTCGCGGTCGAACGGCACCTTTCTGCCGGACTTCTTCACCACCACGAGGTCGCGCAACTGGACGCGCTCGAAAGTGGTGAAACGGCCACCGCAATCGGGACAGACGCGCCGCCGGCGGATCGCCGCGCCATCCTCGGCGGGGCGCGAATCCTTCACCTGCGTATCTTCGGACTGGCAATAGGGACAGCGCATGGAGAGCCTTCAGGTTGGCGATTCTGGCGGAACGATAGGCTTAGAGGTTTTTGCCGGGACGGCAAAGGTTCGGCAACGGCCGCTCGCGCCCTCAGAGATAGCGAGGCGGGAGGAAAATTGCCAGCCGCGCCAGATATGTCAGGGGGCGACGTCCTTGGTCGGGAAGCCGCAGGACGTTCCGAGGTTGCGGTAGGCCTTGGTGAAGCCATCCATCGGGATGCTGGCGACAGCCTGCTTGCCGAACGTCACATCGAGCGAGATGACCTGGCGCATGGCCCGCAACAAAGCGAGACTGGTCTTGACCTGGTTGTCGACGGTCCAGCTCGGGCGGCCGGCATCATTGGAATAGACGGTCGCGGAAACCTTGACGCCGGGGTCGCCAAAGGTCGCGGCGATCTTCTTGCCGGTCGGCAGCTCCTTGTTGGCGATGGTGAACATGATCGCCGGATAGGCATCGGGCGGCAGGGCGTCGCCAGTCGAGATCGAAAGCGTCAGCGTGCCGGCATTGCCGTTGCCGTCGACAAAGGCTGTCGAGGCCGCACAGGTCTTGTGCGAATCCTGGCCGGTGTCGAGCGCATCGATGATCGTGGTCCACCTGCCAAAGGTGCTGGTGGCCGGGATATCCGTGCCCGGCTGCGTCTGCTCCTCGGCGATCGCGCACGACACAGTGAAGGTGGCAAGCAAGCCGAGGAAGGCCAGAACGGCAGGATGGAACATGCGCATCGTCAGATCTCCACAGGCCGCGCCGCCCGGACAGCAAGCGGCGCAGAGCGCGGGATAAAAGACGATGCGCCGCTGGCGGTCAACCGAGATAGGGATAGAGCGGGAAACGATCGGTCAGCGCCACGACCTTGGCCTTCACGGCTGCTTCCACAGCCGCATTGCCTTCGTCGGAATTGGCGACCTTCAGCCCGTCCAGCACCTCGGCGATCAACTTGCCGATCTCGCGGAACTCGGCCTGGCCGAAGCCGCGCGCGGTGCCGGCCGGCGTGCCCAGACGCACGCCCGAGGTGACGAAAGGCTTTTCCGGATCGAACGGGATGCCATTCTTGTTGCAGGTGATGTTGGCGCGGCCGAGCGCTGCCTCGGCGCGCTTGCCGGTGGCGTTCTTGGGCCTGAGATCGACCAGCATCAGATGGTTGTCGGTGCCGCCGGACACGATGTCGAGGCCGGTTTCCTTGAGGCTCGACGCCAGCGCCTTGGCGTTGGCGGCGACGCTCTCGGCATAGAGCTTGAAGCTCGGCTTCAGCGCCTCGCCGAAGGCGACAGCCTTGGCGGCGATGACATGCATCAGCGGCCCGCCCTGCAGGCCGGGGAAAACCGCCGAGTTCATCTTCTTGGCGATGTCCTCGTCATTGCACAGGATCATGCCGCCGCGCGGGCCGCGGAGCGATTTGTGCGTGGTCGTGGTCACGACATGGGCGTGCGGCAGCGGTGACGGATGCACGCCGCCGGCGACGAGGCCGGCGATATGGGCCATGTCGACCATCAGATAGGCGCCGACCGCATCGGCGATCTCGCGAAAGCGCTTCCAGTCCCAGATGCGCGAATAGGCGGTGCCGCCGGCCAGGATCAGCTTCGGCTTGGTCTCATGCGCGGTCTTTTCGATCGCGTCCATGTCGAGCAGATGGTCGTCCTTGCGCACGCCGTAGGAAACGACCTTGAACCATTTGCCGCTCATGTTGACGGGCGAGCCGTGCGTCAGGTGGCCGCCGGAGTTCAGGTCGAGGCCCATGAAGGTATCGCCCGGCTGCAGCAGCGCCAGGAAGACCGCCTGGTTCATCTGGCTGCCGGAATTCGGCTGGACATTGGCGAAGTTGCAGCCGAACAGCTTTTTGGCGCGCTCGATGGCGAGTTCCTCGGCGACGTCGACGAACTGGCAGCCGCCATAATAGCGCTTGCCCGGATAACCCTCGGCGTATTTGTTGGTCATGATCGAGCCCTGCGCCTCGAGCACGGCTCGCGAAACGATGTTTTCCGAGGCGATCAGCTCGATCTCGTGACGCTGGCGGCCAAGCTCGTTGCGGATCGAGCCGAAGATCTCCGGATCGGCATCTTCCAGCGTGGTTTCGAAGAAGGATTCGAATTTGTTCGACGCTGCCGCTGCAGTTGCCATGGCCTGAAATCCTTCGGTTCGGGGCATTTATCTATGCATATCGTTGTCCCGAAACCGCTGCACGGTTCCGGGCGACATGCATTGCCGCGCCATTAACACAGTTGTTTTCGCCTCGCCACGTTTGCAGCGCGAAATTTGCTGGCCGGATTGCGCCAGAGCGGCCCTGAACCGCTATTTTCGCTCCTGCCGCCCCTGCAGCAAGGCTTCGGTGAGCGTGATCTCGGTAAACAGCGCCCGCGCCGTATGGTCGTTGATCGCGCCGCTGCTTAACATGTCGCGCACGGCGATGCGCTCGGCCTCGATGCCGGCAAGCCGCATTTCGAGCTCCAGCCGCCCGGCTTCGCGGGCCTCCGCCCGGGCGTCGTCGGCCTCGTCCGAGGTGGCGATGCGGCGCCGGTAGCCGGCGACGATGTTTTCGGCGGCGGCAAGCCTGGCGCCGGGCACCTCGCCCTGGTCGTCGTCGCTGGCGCCCGCCATGCTTTCGATGCGGGCGATGGCCGCCTTGGCGGCGCCGATGCGGGCGAGACGCTCCTCGATGGCGCTGCCATCCTCGCCCGGCTCGACCAGTCCGTGCGCTATCTTCGGCAGCGCCACGCTGGCGATGGCGAGCGAACAGATGATGACGCCGGCGGCGAGAAAGATCACCAGGTCGCGCGCGGGAAAAGGCGAGCCGTCCGGCATGGCGAGCGGGAGCGACAGGATGCCGGCCAGCGTGATCGCGCCGCGCACGCCCGCCACCGAGCCGGCAAGCCGCACACGCATCCCGAACGGCTCGGCCTTGCGCTTTCCCCATTTTGCCTTGAGGCCTGCCGCGATGTCGCCGACCCAGATCCAGAGGAAGCGCAGCGCGATCAGGCACAGCGTCAGCGCTATCACCGTCGCGACCGGCTGGATGATCGGGTAATGGCCGGTCAGTTCGGGCGGCACGCGGCGAATGATTTCGGGAAGCTGCATGCCGAGCACGATGAACAGCGCGCCATTGTAGACGAAGGACAAGGTCGTCCACAGCGAGATCGTCTGCATGCGCGCCGAGACGCCGAGGAAGCGGAAGACGCCGGAGCCGCCGGTCAAAAGCCCGGCGGTGACCGCCGCCAGAATGCCTGAGGCATGCAGATGTTCGGCGACGAGATAGGCAATGAAGGGCAGCAGGACCATGACCAGAACCTGCGCCTCGGCCGGAACGCCGCCGATGCGATTCAGAAGCTGCAGCAGCCTGGCGGCGATGAACAACGCGGCGATGCCGGCCAGGATGCCGATGGCGACGGCATAGACGAAGGACAGCGATGCATCGGCGAAGGAAAAGCTGCCGGTCACGGCGGCGGCGACGGCGAAGCGGAACATGACCAGGCCCGAGGCGTCGTTGAGCAGCGCCTCGCCTTCCAGAATATGCATCAGCCGCGCCGGCACCAGGCTTCTGTCGACGATCGAGGACACCGCCACGGCGTCGGTCGGGGACAGCACGGCGGCGAGCGCGAAGGCGACGACCAGCGGGATGCTCGGCACCAACCAGTGCAAGGCATAACCGAAGCCGACAATGGTAAAGAAGACCAGCCCGATGGCCAGATCGAGGATCGGCCCGCGCAGCGCGATCAGCTCGCGTTTGGGCGCTCCATAGGCATCGCCGAACAAAAGCGGCGGAATGAACACCAGCAGGAAGAGTTCGGGGTCGATCTCGACATGGATGCCTTTCACCGGCCAGGCGAGCGCGGCGCCGATGGCAATCTGCAGCACCGGCAGCGGCACCCGAACCAACCGCACCAGTGCGCCGGAAAGAGCGACGAAAACCAGCACGGCGAGGATGAAGATTGCGACCTGCATGGCGCGATTCCGGCTGTTTTGAGTACCATGCGCAATTGCCGTTAGTCCGTCCAGATGGGCCTGCGGCGCAACGTCCGGCAGTGTTCATGGCCTGCATGGCTGGCGGCCACCAGTCTTCTTCTGTTGGGATGTCGAACGGAAAAGGCCACCTTGCGGTGGCCTTTGCTGAAGGAGATCAGCAGCTTAGAGCGAAGAGGTGATCTGCAGTTCGCTGGCGCCATCGAGCGCGTAGACGTCGTCGCGGAACTGCACGACGCCCGGACCCGTCGACCAGGCCGACACATAGAGGAAGTGGACCGGAACCGGGTTGACGACCTGCACCGGCGTGTTCTCGCCGGTCTTGATGGTCGCCTCGAAATGCTGGCGGTCCCAGCCGGGTGTGTCGCGCAGGATCCATGTGACGAGGTCGCGCACGTTCTGGACACGCACGCAGCCCGAGGAATCGAAGCGCATCATCTTGCCGAACAGGCTTTGCTGCGGCGTATCGTGCATGTAGACGCCGTCGGGGCTGGGGAAGTTGATCTTGACCGAAGCCATGGCGTTGCCGGAACCCGGATCCTGGCGGAAGCGGTATTTTGCGGCATCATCCGTCGACCAATCGACAGTCATCGGATCGACTTCGCTGCCATCCGGCGCAAACAGGCGGATATGGCTGTCCTTGAGATAGTCGGGGTTCTTCCGCATCAGCGGAATGATGTCCTTGCGCACGATCGAGACCGGCGCGTTCCAGTAAGGATTGACGATGATCTCGTTGATCTTGGAATTGACCACCGGGGTCTGGCGGTCGATCTTGCCGACGATTGCGGTGTGGCGCAGCACGACGCGATCGTTCTCGACCGCCTCGATCTGTGCCGCCGGGATATCGACCAGCACATAACGGCTGCCCAGCGTGCCGGCCTTTTCGCGCAGGCGCTCCAGGTTGGTCTGCAGCTGACCGAGGCGGATCTGCGCCGAAACGTTCATCGCGGCATAGGTGTATTTGCCCATGGCGCCGTCGGCCGGCAGGCCATGGCGCGCCTGGAAGCGCTTGACCGCGGCGTCGACGTAGGAATCGAACGACGTCGAAATGCCGGCGCTCTGCGCCAGGTCGCCCGAAACCATCAGCCGCTTGCGCAGCGGCACCACGTCCGGATCGTCGACGCCAAGCTGCAGCTTCTTGGTCGCCGGCACCTCGCCCCAGCCGCCCTGGGCGACGATGTTCTGATACTGCGCCACCGCCTGTTCGGTGAAGGCGACCGTCTGCAGGCTGAAGATCGGCAGCGTCGAGGCGACCTTGCCGCCCTCCGAGGCGCGGGCATCGAACTGGTCGTCCCAATTGCCACGGTTCGAAGACTTCAGGATATCGTCGATCACATCCTGCGCGCTGGCGGCATTGGCAACCATGGCAACGGCGAGCGCGGAAGCTCCGGAAAGGAAAAAGCGGCGGCTGGTTCTCATGGACGTTCCAGACATTCTTGTCGTGTTTGGCTTGTAGCGTTTGGCTGTTGCAGCGTTCGGCTACGTGCTCGATGTTGGGCGATATCGCCCGCACTCTAAAGTTGGCACTGTTAACAATTAGCCAACCATGACCTGCGTCACCTGGCCGTCAAAAGCGGACCGCGATGCGACCTTACAGGCGCGCGAACAGCTTTCGCCGCCGCATACCCACACCCCTCGCTTCCACCGCGAATATGGCGGCAACGTGGCTTTGCGCCGAATTGGAAGCGCAGGCGGCTCGAAAAAGAAAAGGCCGGTGCTTTTCGGCACCGGCCTGTTGGCTGAGACTTTCCTCCGGCCGCGCTTCTTCCGGCGCAGCTGCTATTCAATGGCCCGCTGATTACATCCGGTAGGCGATGGTGTCGTTCCAGAAGCGGTCGAGGCGCTGCAGCGCGCGGTTCATCTGCTTGAACTCTTCGCTGTTGATGCCGCCGACCTGTTCGATCGAGCCGACATGGCGCTCATAGAGACCGGCGACGACTTCGGCCACTTCATTGCCCTTCGGCGTCAGCGAGACGCGGACCGAACGGCGGTCGATGCGCGAGCGCTGGTGGTTGATGAAGCCGAGATCGACCAGCTTCTTCAGATTGTAGGAGACGTTCGAGCCGAGATAGTAGCCACGCGAGCGCAGCTCGCCGGCGGTCAGCTCGGAGTTGCCGATGTTGAACAGAAGCAGCGCCTGGATGGCATTGATGTCGGAACGGCCGTTGCGGTCGAACTCGTCCTTGATCACGTCAAGCAGACGGCGATGCAGACGCTCCACCAGCTGCAGCGATTCCATGTAAAGCGAACGGATAGCCTCGCGGCGATCGTCGGATACGTTGGCGGTCTTCGCCGCCGGACGCGAATTGATCATTGTCTTTGCCTCTCGTTTGTCGCCCTGGTGATTTTTTGTTTTTCACCTTGATTGCGACACTATCGAATACTCATAAAATTCGACTTAAACGCTAGGGCTAACAAGAGCTTACCGGTAATAGGTTTCGCAAGACGCTTAACGAACGGTCACCCGAGCAAGGATAATTAACCTAAAGATTTAGCCAATGGCTGCGGGGCGGCGTTTCAGGCGCGCGCGGGGCGCTTGCGCATCCAGATGACGATGCGGAAGGCGATGTAGAGCAGCGCGACCGCGGCATGCGAGAAGACGATCAGCGGCCGGTGGCCGTACAGATCGGGGAAGCCGGCATACATGATGGTCTCGGTGACAGCACAGATGAACCAGATCACCGGGCCCCACGACGCCAGCATCCACAGGCCGGCGGCGGCGAAGGGGAAGAACACGGCCAGCATCACCGCCACGACCTGCCAGTGCACCGGCATCAGGTCGAAGCGCCACAGCGGGCCGGGATAAAAGCCGATCAGCCGGATCCAGTACAGGATGCCGAACAACAGGCAGTAGCCCGCTATGACGCGCTGGAACCAGGCGAAGATGATCTCGACGCCCGAGGGCTGCAGCACGATACGCCGCGACGTGACCTCGCTCACAGTTCGAGCTCCCGTTCGAGCGGCGCGAAATAGGCGTCCACCGAAGCAGCGTCAACCTCGGCCAGGCTTGCCGGCCGCCATTGCGGCGTCGAACCCTTGTCGACGAGGACGGCGCGGATGCCTTCATAGAAGTCGTGCCCGGCCAGCATGCGGTTGAGGATGCGGAACTCCATCTTCATGCAGGCTTCCATCGACAGCGTCAGCCCGGCGCTGATCTGGCGCCACGCGACATTGAGGCTGGTCGGCGAGCGGGTGCGGATGGTGGCCAGCGTCTTGGCGGCAAACTCGTCGGCGCCTGCCGCCCGCTCCAGGCTCTCGAGGATTTCGGCGAGCGAGGGTTGGGAAAAATGCCGGGCAATGGCTTCCAGCACCGGCTGGCCGGTCTCCCGCCTGGCCGGCACGAAAAAGCCGCGCAGCACCGATTCCGGATCGCCATTGGCGCAGAGCCGATCGAGAAAGGCAGCCTGGTCGGCGGCCTTGATGGTGTGGGTGGCCAGGCCAGACCACAGCGCATCGCCATAGCGAATGCGGTTGCCGGTCAGCGCCAGATACATGCCGAAGCTGCCGCCAAGGTCGGGCAGAAGATGGCTGCCGCCGACATCGGGGAAGAAACCGATGCCGACTTCGGGCATGGCGAACTGGGCGTTCTCGGTCAGCACACGCTGCGAACCGTGGAAAGAGATGCCGACGCCGCCGCCCATAACGATCCCGTCGATCAGCGCGACATAGGGCTTTTTGTAACTGTTGATGCGGGCGTTGAGCCGGTATTCGTCGGCGAAGAACTCGACCGGCGGCTTTCCGGCGCGGGCCTCGTAGACGTGCATGATGTCGCCGCCGGCGCAAAACGCCCTGCCCTCGGCCTTGACGATGACGACATCGACGCCGGTATCGCGCTCAAAAGCGTCGAGCGCCTTGTCCAGCGCCTTGATCATGCGATGTGTCAGCGCATTGAGCGCCTGCGGCCGCGTCAGCGTGACGACGCCCGCCTTGCCCAACCGTTCGAAGCGGATCTCGTCGCCGCCGCCAAAATCCATCGTCAGAGAATCCCTCCCCGCGCCTGCGGGACTGAAGTGCTAAAGGTGGCGCATGGGTGCGTCAACCGGCGGGCGCGGTTTGGATTTTCGCAAGGGAACGCAACCGTGCTTTGCCCCCCGCAGAAAAGCGCGCAGAATTGCCGGGCGAAACAGCCTTTCTTCTGATGCAGGGACAAACGCATGACGCTTGAAACCGCAGCGCCGAGCCATGGCTGGGAGATGCGAAAAAGTTCGACCCGGATGATGTTCTCAGCCGCCCGCTGATGGCAAATCTGGCGACCGTGACGCCTGACGGCGCGCCGCGCAACGCGCCGATGTGGTTCATCTGGGAGGACGCTGCAATCTGGCTGCTCGGCTCGACCGGGGCAAGTGCTGTCAAACACCTCGAACGTGACCCGCGCTGCGCCGTGGAGATCGTCCATTTCGACAATGAGGCCGGCATCCTGCTGCATCTCGGCCTGCGCGGCTCCGCCACCATCGAGCCGATGGCGCCGAACCGCTTCAAACGGCTGCTGCACAAATATCTCGGCCCGGAGGCGACCTGGAACCGCTGGTTCATCGACAATGTCGCCGACATCGGCCATCCGGACGGGCGCCTGATCCGGCTTGCCCCGAAGAGCATCTTCACCAACAATGTGTCGTTCTTCAAAACCGGCCCCGAGCTGGCGTGGCCGCCGAAGCCGTAAGCAGCGCGTTATCGACTGGCACAATCGTGTCGCATTGGTCAGCGGCAAGGCCTCGTGGTAAAAGCCGCCCCGACCCGGAGTTTTTGCGATGAACAAATTCACCCCCGCGACGAGCAACAAATTCGCACCGGCAAAGCCCGCCGGTGCGCGCAGCGTCGACGAGATCACCGGCAGCCGCCGCTTGCGGCGCATGCGCAAGGCCGACTGGTCGCGCCGCCTGGTGCAGGAAAACCGGCTTACGGTGAACGATCTGATCTGGCCGATCTTCGTGATCGACGGCAAGAACACGCGCGAGCCGATCGCCGCCATGCCCGGCGTCTTCCGCCTGTCGCTGGACCTCGCCGTCAAGGAGGCCGAGCGGGCCGCTAAGCTCGGCATTCCGGCGATCGCCACCTTCCCCAATGTTGAACTCAGCCTGCGCGACCTGACGGGATCGCACATCCTCGACCCGGAAAACATCATCAACCGCGCAACCCGCGCCATCAAGGACGCGGTGCCGGAGATCGGCATCATCACCGATGCCGCGCTCGATCCGTTCACCTCGCACGGCCATGACGGCATCTTGCGCGACGGCATCATCGTCAATGACGAGACAGTGGAACAGGTGACCGCCGCGGCCGTCATCCAGGCAGCGGCCGGCGCCGACATCATCGCGCCGTCCGACATGATGGACGGCCGCATTGGCGCCATCCGCGACGCACTCGACGCCAACGGTTTTTCGGATGTGGCGATCATGTCCTATGCGACGAAATTCGCCTCCGCTTTCTACGGCCCCTACCGCGAGGCGGTCGGCACCGCCGGCCTGCTCAAGGGCGACAAGAAGACCTACTATCTCGACCACGCCAATTCCGACGAAGCGGTGCGCGAGGCCGAGCAGGATATCGCCGAGGGCGCCGACATGCTGATGGTCAAGCCCGGCCTGCCCTATCTCGACATCATCCGCCGGCTGAAGGACGAGTTCCAGATGCCGACCTTCGCCTACCAGGTGTCAGGCGAATATTCGATGATCAAGGCGGCGGCCGCCAATGGCTGGATCGACGGCGAAAAGGCAATGCTGGAGAGCCTGCTCGCCTTCAAGCGCGCCGGCTGCGACGGCATCCTGACTTACTTCGCGCCGGAAGTGGCGCAGCTGCTGAAGGGTTAGCCGGAACCTGGATGCTCCGGGTTCCGGCTTTTCCTCACGCCTTTGGCAAATAAGGAATCGTTCCGGCGAGATCGGTATCGTCGATCAGTTGGAAGCGGCTGTCGCTGCCCTTCTGACGCTCCGCCACAAACGGAGCGTATTGCGGATCGTTGGTGAAGGCTTCGGCTGCCTTTGCCGACGGAAACGCCATGATGGCGATCAGGCTGGTGTCGAGCGGCTTGCCCTCCAGCGTCTTCACATTGCCGCTGCGGGCGAGATACTTGCCGCCATGCTTGTGGACGAGGTCATGCACCGAAGCGGCATAGGCCGGCACCCATTTGTCGTCCTTCACCTTGATGTCTGCGATCACGTAAGCGGTCATTGTCCAACTCCTCATGGATCGGCACCGGACTGCCCGGTGACGTGACCGCTGCCTCGCATGGCGGCGCCGGACCGCTCCAGTCACAGAACTGTACCGGGGGTGCCAGTACAGCTTCTGTACTGGCTGAACTCAGGTTTTCTGAATAAGGTCCGGCAACATCTTTTGGAGCTCACCACATGACACAAGCCGGTTACAAGCAATTCTGCCCGCTCTCCATGGCCGCCGAGCTGCTCTGCACACGCTGGACCATGGTGCTGCTGCGCGAACTGGTGGCGGGATCGACCCGCTTCAACGATTTGCGCCGCGGCGTGCCGAAAATGTCGCCAACCCTTCTGTCGCAACGGCTCAAGGACCTCGAGGCCGGCGGCATCGTCGAGCGGACCGAGATCGCGACCGAGAAGGGCGTGTTCGAATACCGGCTGACCGAGGCGGGCCGGGATTTGCGCCCGGTTGTCGAGGCGATGGGGTTTTGGGGCCAGAAATGGGTCGAGGCCAGGCTGTCGCTCAAAAACCTCGATCCGTCGCTGCTGATGTGGGACATGCGGCGCAATCTGAACCCCAGTCCGCTGCCGGACGGGCGCACCGTGATACAATTCCTGTACCATGACCTGCCGGCGTCAAAACGATCGTGGTGGCTGATCGTCGAGAAGCAGGGCGAGGTCGATCTTTGCTGGTACGATCCGGGCTTCGACGTCGATCTCTACGTCTCGACCGATCTGTGCACCATGACCTCGATCTGGATGGGGCTGACGACAGTTCACAAGGAACGCGACAAGATCAGCCTGACCGGCGATCTCGACGTCGCCGGCAAGATGCAGATCTGGCTTGGGCTCAGCCCGTTTGCGGTGATGCCGAAGCGCGTGGCGGCTTGAGGTCCCTGCGCATTCCACAGATCGGCTTGCCTCTAAAAATACTAGTTGCAAAATGCAATCAGTTTGAATACTGATTGCAAATCACAACTGGTCACCAAAGGGAGTCTTCCATGTCCAAACTGCGCGTCAATGCCTTCACCTTGTCGCTCGACGGTTTCGGCGCCGGTCCTGACCAGGACCTGCAAAATCCGCTCGGCGTTGGTGGCGAATATCTGCACAAATGGATGACCGGCACCCGCACCTTCCATGAGATGGTCGGCAAGGATGGCGGCACCACCGATGTGGACGACCGGTTCACTGTCCGCAGCTTCGACAATGTCGGGGCCTGGATCCTCGGCCGCAACATGTTCGGCCCAATCCGCGGCGAATGGCCAGACGAGAGCTGGAAAGGCTGGTGGGGCGACAACCCGCCCTATCACGTGCCGACCTTCGTGCTGACCCACTACAAGCGCGACCCCATTGTGATGGAAGGCGGCACCGTTTTCCACTTCGTTGCCGGCGGCATCCACGCCGCGCTCGAACAAGCAAAGGCCGCGGCCGGCGGCAAGGATGTCCGCGTCGGCGGCGGCGTTTCCACCATCCGGCAATATCTGCAAGAGAAGCTCATCGACGAGTTGCATCTGGCGGTGTCGCCGGTGTTGCTCGGGAGGGGCGAGAGCCTGTTTGCCGGGCTGGATATGCTGAAGCTGGGTTACCAGTGCACCGAGCAGGTGGCCACGGCGCTCGCCACGCATGTGACGATCAAGCGGGTATAGTGGCGAAGTAACAGGCGCAGGCTTCTTTCTCCCCGTTTTGCGGGGAGAAATGCCCGGCAGGCAATGAGGGGCAGCGCTGCTTTTGGAGGTTAGCAGCGTCCGACGGCTGTGAATTCGTCGATGCCGGCGCTGCCCCTCATCCGCCCTTCAGGCACCTTCTCCCCGTGAAACGGGGAGAAGGAAAAGTGCTCAATACTTCTCCGGCACGTAAAGCTCGCGCGGCAGGACCTGGCGCTCGTACTCCGGGTTGAACACCCGCTCGGGCAGCGTGATTTCTTCGTGCGGCACGTCCTCATAGGGCAGCTGTTTGAGGAGATGGTCGATGCAGTTCAGCCGCCCCCGCTTCTTGTCGTTGCCTTCGACGATGTACCACGGTGCCTCTGGGATGTTGGTGCGGGCGAACGTCTCTTCCTTGGCCTTGGTGTACTGCTCCCAGCGCACGCGCGACTGCAGGTCCATCGGCGACAGCTTCCACTGCTTCATCGGATCGTGGATGCGCATCATGAAGCGCATCTGCTGTTCCTCGTCGGTGATCGAGAACCAGTATTTGACCAGCGTGACGCCGGAGCGGACCAGCATGCGCTCGAACTCCGGCACGTCGCGGAAGAACTCTTCGACCTGATCGGGTTCGGCAAAGCCCATCACCCGCTCGACGCCGGAGCGGTTGTACCAGGAGCGGTCGAACAGCACGATCTCGCCGCCGGCCGGCAGATGCGGCACGTAGCGCTGGAAATACCACTGCGATTTTTCGCGCTCGGTCGGCGCCGGCAGCGCCACGACGCGGCAGATGCGCGGGTTGAGGCGCTGGGTGATGCGCTTGATGACGCCGCCCTTGCCGGCGGAATCGCGTCCTTCGAAAACCACCACCAGCTTCTTCTTGTGGTAGGCAACCCAGGACTGCAGCTTGATCAGTTCCGACTGCAAGCCGATCAGGTCGCGGAAATACTGCATGCGATCGATCGACGGCGGATGCGCGTTCTTGTAGATCTTGGCGATCTCCAGCGACAGCGCCGGCTCCGAGATTTCCAGCTCATAGTCCTCATCGAGCGTGTCGGCGAGTTCGGCTTCCAGCCAATCCCTGGCCGCAGAATTCTGCTTTAGCTCATTCATTTCCACTGCTCCGCTTGCCGGCTGACATGAAACCCTGAGCCGACTTGATATAGGCCGGCAATGACGGTTTTATTGCAAGCCGCCGGCCAGCCGGTCATCACTGCAAACCAGCGAGCATTGCCGATCCATCGCCCTGGGATGGCGACAAGCCGCTCAAATTGTCCTACAAATGGCGGACCCGTTCGGGCTTCCCCGCCCTTTCCTGCTAAAACCACCTCCCCACCAAAACTACGAGGATCTGACATGGAATACCGCACGCTTGGCCGTTCCGGCTTGAAAGTTTCGGCGCTGACCTTGGGAACCATGACCTTCGGCGGCAGCGGGCCGTTCGCTGCCGTCGGCAATTCCGATCTCGCGGAGGCCTCGCGCATCATCGACACTTGCATCGATGCCGGCATCAATCTCATCGACACCGCCAATGTCTATTCCAACGGTCTGTCGGAAGAGATCATCGGCGAGGCGCTCGGCGGCAAGCGCAAGAACGACGTGCTGATCGCCTCCAAGGCGCGCATGCGGATCGGCAAGGGCCCCAATGACGAAGGCCTGTCGCGCCATCATCTGATCCGCGAATGCGAGAAGAGCCTGAAGCGCCTCAGGACCGATGTCATCGACATCTATTTCCTGCACGAATGGGACGGCGCGACACCGCTCGAGGAAACCATCTCCGCGCTCGACACGCTGGTTGCCCAGGGCAAAATCCGCTATGTCGGCTGCTCCAACTATTCCGGCTGGCAGGTCATGAAGGCGCTCGGCATCAGCGACAGCCAGCACCAGCCGCGTTTCGTCACCCAGCAGATCCACTACACGCTGGAAGCACGCGAGGCCGAGTATGAGCTCTTGCCGATCTCGGTCGACCAGGGCCTTGGCGTGCTGGTGTGGAGCCCGCTCGCCGGCGGCCTGCTGTCGGGCAAATACCGCCGCGACAGTCCGACGGCGCGCCAGATCGGCGGCTGGTCGGAACCGCCGATCCGCGACGAGGGCCGGCTGTGGCGGATCGTCGACGTGCTGGTCGACATCGGCGCCACTCGCGGCGTCTCGGCGGCCCAGGTGGCGCTGGCTTGGCTGCTTGGCCGGCCGGCCGTCAGTTCGCTGGTGATCGGCGCACGCAACGAGGCCCAGTTGAAAGACAATCTCGCCGCGGCAAGCCTGACGCTGTCCTTTGATGAACGCCAGCGTCTCGATGCCGTCAGCCGGCCGCCGGTGCTCTATCCCTACTGGCACCAGCAGTTTACGGCGAAGGACCGCTTCGGCCCGGCCGATCTGGTTATGGACCGCAGCGTCATCTGACTTAAGGGCGCCGGAAGCCGCTAGCCCGCGATAAACCGCCAGACCTGCGGATCGGGCTCGATCTGGCCGCTGAGCACGAAATATTTGTAGAGCACGAGCAGGCAGATCGCCTGCTCGGCCCGCTCGTCGGCGAATTTGCGGCAATAGGCGTTGGCCGCCGCAACGATGCGCTGGGCCTCGGCCGGATGCTGCTCGAGATGATGCACCCGCTCGGCCAGATCGCTGAAGTCGGGCGCCAGCGGCACATAATGGACATCGGGCTCGAGCTGCCCCTCGGCGAACCAGGTCTCGTAAGTCGGCAGCGGCATCAGGCAGAGCGAGTTCGAGCTCATGATCCATTTCAGATTGGTCGCGACATCATTGCCTTCGAGCGAGATGATGTAGCGGTAGCGGCGCTGCTGATCGATGCTGAGATAGGGCTTGCGGTATTCCGCAGGTGCTGTCGCCCTCGGCGTGCCGACATCGCAGAACGGCAGATTGCGGGCTGCATCCAGCAACAAGGTGCGGATCGGATTGTTGAGTTCGCCGCGCCAAACGACGAGCGGATGCTTGTCGGCGAAGGCGACATCGTCGGCCGGCATGTAGAAATGACGGAACTTGTTCAGCTTGAACAGGACGCCGTTGCCGTTGTCGCCCGCTATCGGCCGATCCTTGACGATCGACGGCATCTTCGGCACTTCGATGACGTCGCCGAATTCCAGGTCGATGCGCAGATCTGGGTCGAAATAACGGGTGAACTCCTTCAGATCGTAATAGTACATGCTGCGGTCCGACGGCAGCCGGCTGACCGGCACGGCCTCGGGGCTGGGGCTAAAAGGCTCCCGCAGCGTGTTGTAGTAATTGAGCCGCTGGCGGACCGATGCGTCGGAAAGCCTGGCCTGATCGAGCAGCCGGCCGAGCCGGCGCCGGAAAAGAACCGGCGGCGCGATGTCGCGCATGGCGTTGCGCGCATAGTAGATCAGCTTCTGTGCGTTTCTTTGAAGCGTGGCCATCGGTCGTTTTGATTCGAAATCGGTCGGCGGCGGCTCCAGCAACTGTCCCGCAGCCTTTTCTAAACCATTGTGTTCGCCATCACGCAAGTCCAGAACCGCTGGCATCTGCCCTCGCGGCGCTGTTGTGTTTGCCGGCCAATGCTTCTAGGCAGGATCAGGCACAGCGAAAGGAAACGATATGGCTCGACCACCGAATTACGGTCAGGAACGCAAAGAGCGCGACCGGCAGAAGGCCGCCAAGAAGGCGGAGAAGCTCGCCGCCAAGGTCGCGGCCAAGGAGCGCGCCGAGCCTGAGAACGAGGCAAGTTCGAAAACCGACACCGAGACAGAAAAATAGGCAAGACAGGATCACCGGCCCGCGAAACGGGCCGGATCCTGGCAAAATGCCGGTCTGATCAGGCC
This sequence comes from Mesorhizobium sp. C372A, assembly GCF_030323245.1. NCBI lineage: Bacteria > Pseudomonadati > Pseudomonadota > Alphaproteobacteria > Hyphomicrobiales > Phyllobacteriaceae > Mesorhizobium > Mesorhizobium sp. C372A. The sequence goes on from NZ_CP100475.1 coordinate 5,114,725, forward strand.
GATGTGATCAGGCCGGGGCCTTGTCGCTGACGAAGACGTTGACCTCGCGCGCGGCGGCGATGAAGGCGCGTCTTGCAATCATCGCCGGCTTGTCGCCGGCCAGCGCGTCATGGCAGGCCTGCAGCGCTTCGCGGTGCTTGGGGCTGCGCTTGCCGGGCCAGCTGTTGAGCAGGTAATCGGAAGCCTCGCGCACCGTACGCAAGAGCTGAGTGCTTCCCTCCGTGCCCGACTTAACGGTCACGGGTGTTTCAAATCGGTTGTTTTCCATGGCCGCCTCTTACGCCATCGGCGTCCGCGAAGCGAGGCCGAAAGCGGATCGCGACGGCGTTCTTTCGTTTTCGTGACCAGTATCAAGCGGCGACGACGGCAAAACCCCTGGCGCGCAGGCCGCGCCGGTCATTGTGCAACGACGTCACCAGGCGGGCGCGGCTGCCGGCGATATGGGCGGAAAGTCGCGCCGCCGCCGCATCGGCATCGCCGGCCCGCACCGCTGCCAGAATGGCGTGATGCTCGCTCCAGGCGCGGCCGAGCGCTGCCTCGTCGCGCACCTCCAGCCAGCGCGCCCGCGACAGGCGCGTCATGGCATCGCGCACGGCCCGGAACAGGAACTCGTTGCCGGAGAGCCGCGCCAGTTCGATATGGAAATCCATGCCGACGCGGTGCCATTCCTCGCGCGGCGTGGCAGTGTCGCAGGAGTCCAGCATCGCCTTGATGACATCGGCTGCGCTCCTGTCGGCCAGCGCCGAAGTCAGCCTGACCGCCGCGACCTCGACGGCTTCGCGGTACACCGCGATCTGTTCCAGTTCGGCAAGGTTGATCGGCGACACGGTCCAACCGCGCCCGTCGCGGCAGATCAGCCCTTCCGTCTCCAGCCGCAGCAGGGCTGCCCTGACCGGCGTGCGCGAGGCGCCGAAGCGGCTCTCGATCCAGCGCTCCGTCAGCCGCTCGCCAGGACCGACCTCGAGGCCAAGGATCATCTCGCGAAGCGCTTTTTCGACGATCTGCATCTGCGACATAGTTGCTTCCATTGCTGGCGATCGGCCTTGCCCATTGGTCTTGCCGATCACATTGAGGGCGCCTGATTGACAGCAGCCGGGCTTTGCGTCCATGAGGGTGCCAAATTGGTATCCCAAAATGGTATCCGCAGCAAGCGGACAGGACAGGACATGCCGCAGGACAGTGCAGCGCGGGCCGCCGAAGCGCCTTCCACCTACAACATTCATTGGCGGCGCAACCTGTTCGTGTGCTTTGCCGGATCGTTCAGCACGCTTGTGGCGATGACGTTGCTGCTGCCGTTCCTGCCGCTCTATGTCGAACAGCTGGGCGCCGTGGGCCACGCGGCGATCGTGCAATGGTCCGGCATCGCTTTCGGCGCCACCTTCCTTGCCGCCGCCCTTGTCGCGCCACTGTGGGGACGGCTGGGTGACCGTTATGGCCGCAAGGTGATGCTGGTGCGTGCCAGTTTCGGCATGGCGATCTGCATGTCGCTGACCGGCATGGTGCAGACCGTCTGGCAATTGGTGCTTTTGCGCCTGTTGATCGGCTTTGCCGGCGGTTATTCCTCAGGCTCGACGATCCTTGTCGCCATGCAGACGCCGAAGGAGCGCTCCGGCTGGGCGCTTGGCGTGCTGTCGGCCGGCATCACCGCAGGCTCCCTGGTCGGCCCGTTGCTTGGCGGCGCGCTGCCGCCATTGATCGGTATTCGCGCCACCTTCCTCATCGCGGGCGGCGTCATTTTCCTGGCGGCGCTGGCGACGACGTTCCTGATAAAGGAGATGCCTCGCCCGCCAGTACAGGCAAAACGCGAGGAGAAACCAAAGGGAAGTTGGGCGCAGATCCCCGACAAACGCCCTGTCGTGGCCATGCTGGCGACCGGCATGCTGTTCACCTTCGCCAACATGTCGATCGAGCCGATCATCACCGTTTACGTCCAGCAACTGGTCGCGGAGGCAAGCCGGGTGACCCTGGTCTCAGGTGTCGTCATGTCGGCGGCGGCGCTGGGCGCCATCCTGTCGGCGTCACGGCTGGGCAAACTCGCCGACCGCATCGGCCACTGGAACGTCATCGTCGCATCGCTGGCCGTCTCGGCGCTGCTGTTGATACCGCAGGCCTTCGTCACCGAGAGCTGGCAGTTGGTCGGGCTGCGGTTCCTTATGGGTCTGGTGCTGGGCGGGCTGTTGCCCTGCATCACCAGCGTCATCCGCCACAATGTTCCCGATGGGGTCGGCGGCAATGTGCTGGGCCTGGCAATCTCGGCGCAATATGTCGGCCAGGTTGCGGGGCCGCTGCTGGGCGGCTTCGTCGGCGGCCATTTCGGCATGCGCGCGGTGTTTCTCGGCACGTCGTTGCTGATGGCGGGCGGTGCCGCGTATAATTGGCTGGCCCAGGCGCGCCGCACGCGCGACATGCTGGCGATATCGGAAAAATCCTGACAGACAGGTCGCGCCGCCTATCGTCAATCACGGAGCCCGAGACATGAGCATCGCCGAGTCAGCACCAGCAAACAGCGCGCGCATCCTCGTTTTCGCCGGCGGCATTGCCGGCGCGGCGGGCGTGGCGCTGTCGGCGGCATCAGCGCATCTCGGCGGCGCCTTCGTCGGCACGGCCGCATCCTTCCTGCTCATGCATGCGCCGGTGTTTTTGGCCGTCGGCCTCGCCGGCGCAAACCGGATCTTGCGGATCGGCAGCCTGGTGCTGCTCGTCGGGCTTGTTCTGTTCTGCGGCGATCTGCTGGCACGGGATTTCGTGGGATCGCGGCTGTTCCCGATGTCGGCGCCGATCGGCGGCACCTTGCTCATCGCGGGCTGGCTGGTGATCGCGGCCTCGGCGCTCGTGCGGCAACGGTCCTGACGAGCCAAGAACCCTGTCCCATCAGATATCACACGAGGCTTAATCCTGCCGGTTTTGCGGCAGCAGGTCGCGGTTGCGCTTGGCAGACTTGGTCGGCCGCCGCCTTTCCGGCTGCTCCGTGGCAGGCGAGATACCCCAGTAATTGCGATAAATGTCTTCGAACAGATGCTTCACGGGATGCATGTTCGTCTCCTCTTTAAGAACTTGAATCGATCCAATCAGCTGGCACGAAAATGCCGGGGCCGATCAGCTGCGCTTGCGTTTCACAAGGTATTGCAGGTCACGCCTCCACGGCCCGACCTTGTCGCGGCGCCTGCGGGTGGCGGCGTCGGAGACTATGCCCCAATCATTGCCGTAGATGTCTTCGAACAGATAATTCACGGGATGCATGGCACCCTCCTCTTGAATCGATCCAAGTTATACTTGGTGAATCCCTTGGATCGATTCAAATATAGACCCTCTCCGCCGTCCGATCAAGGGAAAATTTGAACCGATCCAACGAAAGTGCTAAACAGGCTCCGGTTCAGGAGACGAAAATGACGGCATTGACCTCCGGCAAGACGAGACCAGTGCGGCTTGCCGACATCGCCAAGGCGGCCGGGGTCTCGCACGGTACCGCGTCCAACGTGTTCGCTCGCCCGGAAATCGTGCGCGAAGAGGTCCGCGAGCGGGTCAAGGCGGCGGCGGAAGCGATGGGCTATGCCGGCCCGGATCCCAAGGGCCGGCTGCTGCGCGCCGGCAAGGTCAACGCCATCGGCGTGGCAACGGCAGAACCATTGTCCTATTTCTTCGACGATCCCTTTGCCCGCGTCATGATGGCCAGCATTTCGCAGGCCTGCGACGCCACCGGCGCCGGAATTTCGCTGGTCTCGGCCGCCAACAGCGAGCAGCTCGCCTGGAACATCCAGAGCGCCCTGGTCGACGGCTTCATCGTGTTCTGCATCGAGGGTGGGTCGCGGCTGGTCGAACTGGCGCGCGAACGCAAACTGCCTTTCGTGGCGCTTGATCTCGATTCGGAAAATGAGGCGGTCGCTGCGATCGGCGTCGACAACGTCGCCGGCGCGGGTCTGGCGGCGCGCCATCTGGCCGAGTTCGGCCATCGCAGCTTTGCCGTACTCGCCCTGGAATCTGCCGACGCTGGCTTTGGTCCCGTCACGCAGGAGCAAGTCGAGACGACATCCCTCTACTCGGGCACACGCGACCGTCTGCGTGGCTATTTCGGCGAGCTCTCCCGCTTCGGCATCGACGTCTCGCAAGTGCCAATCTACGAAACCCTCAATGACGAGGCGAGCGTGCGGGCCGGCCTCGATCATATTTTCGCGCTGCCGCAGACGCCGACGGCAATCCTGGCCATGTCGGACAAGATTGCGCTGCATGCGCTCGACTGGCTGCGCGAGCGTAACATTGCCGTGCCGGGCGATGTGTCCATCGTCGGCTTCGACGGCGTGCCGGAAGGCGCCGACTCCGAGCCGCCACTAACCACCGTCGCCCAGCCGATCGCCGAGATGGGACGCCTGGCCGTCAAGGCGATCCTCGAAAATGACGGCTCGCAGCACCGGCAATTGCTGCCGGTCGATCTCGTGGTGCGGGGGTCGTCCGGCCCCTCGCCTGCTGGCTAGGCGGCTGATGTGGGATCATCGGCTTAGCCTTGGCATCGCGGGCATGCCGAAGGTCTGGTGAACGGCTGGCGCTTCTTTGCGAACCGGCTTTTTGCTCGAGCCGATGCCGGACAGCCACTCAAGATAGAAGGCGAGCACGAATTGCATGGCGATGCCGGCCGAAATCAGCAAGGCGTCATAGGCAAAGCCGCCCGGATTGATCAGCTTCATCACCTGCGCCGCCATGGCGATCAGCGTGCCGGCGAGGAACACCGGCAAGGAGCGCTTGCCGAGCAGCGCTAGCGGATGATCCGGGCTGAGACGGAACAGGTTCGAGAAAGCCGGCAGGGCGACGATCAGATAGCTCACCGCCAATATGTGCAGGAGCCGCGGCAGCGACAGGAACGTCTTGTCGAAGCCGCCGATCACCACGGGCAGGTTAAACCACGTTATCTCGCCCCAGAGCGGGCTGTGCACCCAGACCGCCGCTGCCGCGACATAGGTCGCCGCGGCGCCCACCAGCCAACGATTGACGGGAATTGTGCCGCCGCGCCTGACATGCAGCATGCCGGCAAGGCCGATGTTGAACAGGAATTGCCAGGACAGCGGGTTGAGGAACCAGAAGCCGGGCTCGGGATAGTTCGGCGGCGCGATCTGCCAGAGGCCGGCGGCAAGCCACAGCGCGCCGGAAAAGACCAGCGCCGGGAGCGGCCGGTAGCTGACGAAGAGCAGGAAAAACGGCGCCATCAACAGCAGCGCCGCATAGACCGGCAAAATGTTGTTGTAGCCAAGCTGGTGGCCGAGCGTGACAATGCCGATCATGACCTCCGGCGTGTTCTTCATCAGCGGCTCGATGTTGATCAGCTTGAGCAGTTCCGGCCGCCGGCCGTACACCGCCGCGGCGCAGAACAACGCCATCACAACCATGGTGGTGACGATGTGGGCACTGTAAAGCACGCCGGCCCGGCGCCACATCTTCAACATCGCCAGCAGCCGGCCGCCCGGCTGGAACTTGTTGCCATAGGCGAGTGCGACCGACATGCCGGAGATCAGCACGAAGGCTTCCGCCGCGTCCGAGAATCCGAAATTCTTGTAGGTCAGCGTTTCGAAGACGGTGCCCGGCACGTGGTCGATATAGATGGTCAGGAGTGCGAGCGCACGGAACACGTCAATGCGCGTGTCGCGATCGGCGATACGCGGGGCGCGATCGGGCGGAACTGGCAGGGTCATCGACAAAAGGCCTCAAAGGAGAGCAAGGGTGCTCGCGTTGTTCATGCCGGGATGCGACCATCGGCGCACACCGCTTCGATTCCTCCCGCAGGGAGCATATCGGCGCAGAAACGGTCTGAAATTAGCCTGTTGCAATCACATTTCGCGGAGCGTGAAAATATTCCGTTTTGAAGCTGGCAAAGGACCAATGTCTCCGTGAAATCAATGAGATATGAGCGTGCATCGATATAGCGACGAGAACGCCTTTCTGCATCAGGATCTGGCCTTTCCCTACCGCCTTCTCAAGCCGGAGAATGCCGGCGGCGAGAGCCTGTTTTTACTGCACGGATCGGGTGTCGACGAAACGACGATGGTGCCGATTGCGAGGCAGATCGCCCCCAACGCCACGCTGGTCGCGGTGCGTGGCCGCATCCGCCAAGAAGACGGCTTCCGCTGGTTCGAGCGGATCACGCCGACCAGTTTCGAACAGGCGAGCATCCGTGCCGAAACATCGTACTTTGCCGCCTTCGCAAGCGAGGCCGCAAAGCGCCACGGGCTCGACCTCGCCCGGGCGACTTTCCTCGGCTATTCCAACGGCGCCAATCTGGTTTCCAGCCTGATGCTGCTCAACTCCGGCCTCGTCCGAAAAGCGGCGTTGCTGAGAGCAATGCCCGTGCTTGACGATGCGCCGGCAACCAATCTGACCGCAACGCGCGTCCTGATTGTCGCCGGTGCCGCCGATGAGACCTACGGGCCGTTTGCGCCGCCACTGGTGACGCTGCTCAACAAACATGGCGCCGAGGTCGATGCGCGCATCGTGCCTTCAGGTCACGAAATCGGCGACCCGGATGCCGCCATCGTCCGGCAGTGGCTTGCGGGACCAGCATTGGCCGCACGCCAGGCAGGCTAGGAGACCTTGGTAGACCGCATCGGCGCCCGGCGGAACAGCTGAGCAGATGCTCGTCGCCTAGCCCTGTCCCATCCGGTTCCAAGCATCGAGCCCGGCGATCTTGTAGGCTTCGGCCAGCGTCGGATAGTTGAAGGTGTTGTTGACGAAGAAATCAACCGTGCCGCCGAGGTTGATCACCGCCTGGCCGATATGGATCAGTTCGGTGGCGCCTTCGCCGACGATGTGGGCGCCGAGCAGGCGGCGCGTTTCGACCGAGAACAGCAGCTTCAGAAAGCCGGAGTTGACGCCCATGATGTGGCCGCGCGAGGTTTCGCGGAACCGCGCCAGACCGACTTCATAAGCAGCGCCGCTCTCGCGCACCTGCTCCTCCGACTGACCAACGGTGGAGATTTCCGGCACGGCGTAGATGCCATAGGGGAAGGTTTCCGGCGGCGGTGGCAGTTGCACGCCGAAGGCGTGGCAGGCGGCCACCCTGCCTTGCTCCATCGATGTCGAGGCAAGGCTGGGGAAACCGATGACGTCGCCGGTGGCATAGATGTTGGGCGCACTGGTCTGGAAGGTCTGCGGATCGACCTTGATGCGGCCCCGGGAATCGGCCTCGATGCCGACCACGTCGAGGCCGAGGCTGCCGAGATTGCCGCTGCGGCCGGCGGCGTAAAGCACGATCTCGGAGCGGATGGTGCGGCCATCGGCGAGCGTCACTTCGGCATAGTCGGGTTTTGAGACGATTTCCTTGACCGTACTGCCGAGGCGAATGGTCATGCCGCGGTCGCGCATCTGGTGGATGAAGTCGTCGACGATCTCGCGGTCGACGAAATCGAGGATGGTGTTGCGCGGCTCCACCAGCGTCACCGGTACGTCGAGCGCCGAAAAGATCGTCGCATATTCAACGCCGATGACGCCGGCGCCGATCACCGTCAGCGTGCGCGGCAGATGGTCGAGTTCCAGCATCTCATCGCTGTCGAAGACGCGGATCTTGTCGAAAGGCACGTCGCGCGGCCGGTGCGGCCTGGTGCCGACCGCGATCAGCGCATTGGTGAAACCAACCTCCGAGTAGTCGCCATTGTCTGCCGTCAGGCTGACCTTGTTTGGGCCGACGAATTTCGCCATGGCGCGGACGCTTTTGACGGCGTTGCGCATAAACTGGTGCTGCAGCACCTCGACCTCGTGGTCGAGCGTCTTGTGCAGCCGCTCGACCAGGTCGGCGATGGAGATGTCCTGCTTGACCCGGTAGCCGCGGCCGTAAAAGCCCCGCTCGCGCCAGCCGGACAGGTTCAGCACCGTCTCGCGCAGCGTCTTCGACGGGATGGTGCCGGTGTGCACCGAGACGCCGCCGAGGCGCCGGCCCCTGTCGACCACCAGCACCGATTTGCCGAGCTTTGCCGATTGCACCGCGGCGCGGCGCCCGGAAGGGCCGCTGCCGATGACCAGCATGTCGTAATCCATGTAACCCCGTCCCCTCGGCGTCTTGTTGCGCCGCAGCAAGCTAACGCCATCCGTCCACCAAATTCAATCGGCTCAACCGCGCCACACTGCCGACCCGGACCGATGGACGAACCGATCTTGATTCCGCCCGCGGTCTTCACCATTTCAGTGGCGGCGCACCCTAGCGTGGCGCCTGTTACGAGGACATGACATGAACGCGCGCGTACTTGACGGCGAAATCATCACCAGCAGGCTCGACGACGTCAGGGCCTATGACGGTGTGCGCACGCGGCGCATCCTGGCCTTCATAATCGACTATTGCATCGTGGCGCTGCTCACCATTCCGTTCGCGATCCTGGTGGCCGTGCTTGGCCTTTTGACATTCGGTCTTGGCTGGGCGCTGTATTCCATCCTCGTGCCGGCGGTCGCCATTCTCTACATCTGGAACACGCTGGGCGGTCGCAACCAGGCCACATCAGGCATGAAGATGATGGGCATTCGGCTCGATCGTCTCGACGGCAGCCGTATCGACGGCCTCACCGCCGTTGTCCATTCGGTGCTGTTCTGGGCGAGCACGGTCATCCTGACGCCGCTCGTCCTCCTGGTGACGCTGTTTTCCGATCGCAAGCGCACACTGCACGACCTGCTGCTTGGCACGGTCGTCAGCCGCAGCGACCGTTGAACCGGCGTCCAACCGACGCCAACAGGCATTTGTGCGCAAATGTGAAGGGGTCCGTTCAACCCCGCCTTCACAATCCTGTTGAATTTTTCGCCAGCCAAGCCAAAGGTAGAGCGATTCGCAGGAGTGTTCCCAAGGTTCGATGACGCACCATCCGACCCAGTCGCCGCAGTTCTTCCTGACCGCGCCATCGCCGTGCCCGTATCTCGAGGGCCAGTTCGAACGCAAGGTGTTCACGCATCTGGTCGGCGACAAGGCGCCGGAGATGAACGATCTGTTGACGCAAGGCGGTTTCCGGCGCTCGCAGAACATCGCTTACCGTCCCGCCTGCGAGACCTGCCGCGCCTGCGTCTCGGTGCGTATCCTGGCGCAGGAGTTCACCGCCAGCCGCAACATGAAGCGGGTGATCCAGCGCAATTCCGATCTGATCGGCGCCATGCACGACGCGCAGCCGTCGACCGAGCAGTATTCGCTGTTTCGCGGCTATCTCGACGCTCGCCATCGCCGCGGCGGCATGTCCGACATGACGGTGCTCGACTACGCCATGATGGTCGAGGATACCCATGTCGACACCAAGGTGATCGAATACCGGCGCCGCGGCCCCGACACATTCATCACCGGCAAGGGCCAGGGCGAGCTGATCGCCGTGGCGCTGACCGACAAGATGGCCGATGGCCTGTCGATGGTCTATTCTTACTTCAATCCCGAGTTCGAGGATCGCTCGCTCGGCACCTTCATGATCCTCGACCATATCGCCCGCGCCCGGGCCATGGGCTTGCCCCACGTCTATCTCGGCTACTGGGTCAACGGCTCGCGCAAGATGAACTATAAGATGCGCTTCATGCCGCAGGAGCATCTCGGCCCGAAGGGCTGGGAACGCTACGACCACGAAGCGGTCACGCGCTGATTTTTCTTCTTACCAGATCCTGATCTAAACATTTTCAGCCGAGACGATGCTGGTCTTCCGCCCGTTGGCGGGGCGATTGCGCCGACCGGCATCTGCTCAACTCATTGCGAAAGCCGTTGCATGTCCTCTCACAATGCCCACACCAAAGGACTTCTGCTCACCGCGCTTGGCGGGCTGGCGCTGACCATCGACATTCCCCTGATCCGGCTCGCCCATGGCGAAGCCTGGACGATCCTTTTGCTGCGCACCGGCTGCACCTTCGTGGCAGGGCTGATCGTATGGGCCATCTGGCGCTCGTTCAGCAAGAATGCTCCGCAGCTGATACCCGGCTGGTCGGGGCTCGTGGTCGCCACACTCTACGGGCTCGGCGCAATCGCCTTCATCACCGCCGTCTACAACACCTCGACCGCCAATCTGGTTTTCATCCTGGCCTTCTCCACCATGTTCTCGGCGCTGCTGTCGTGGCTGTTTCTGAAGGAGCGACCGCAGCCGCTGACGCTTGCGGCAATGGCGCTGATGATCGTCGGCATCGCGATCATCGTCGGCGATTCCGTCGGCACGGGAAATCTGTTCGGCGATGTGATGGCGCTGTGTTCGGCCTTGGCGATTGCCTGCGCCATCACCGTTTCACGCGCCAGCGGCAGGGATATGGGATTCACCGCGCTGACCGGCGTCCTGCTGCCGTTCTGGCTGGCGGCGCTCATGGTCTCCAGGACCGGTTTCCAGGTGGAAGCGCCATGGTGGATCATTTTCAACGGCGCCGTCATCATGCCGTTCGCCTTCTTCTGCCTGGCCAACGGGCCGAAATACATTTCCGGCCCGGAAGTGGCGATGTTCTATCTCCTGGAAACGGTTTTGGCGCCGGTCTGGATATGGATGATCTTTGCCGAGACGCCGTCGCGCAACAGCTTGATCGGCGGCGTGATCCTGATCGTCACGCTGGTTGCCCATTCCCTGTGGCAGTTGCATGAAGGGCGCAAGCGCCGGGCAGCGCTCGCCGTCGCTTACCCAGCCTGACTTTTCTTCGCCGGGCCGGCGACAATCTCGATCTGCGGCGGCCCGCCTTCGAGCTCGGCCGCCGCGTCGGGAACGGTGTCTTCGGCCAGTTCCACCTCGCGCAGCCATTCGCGCCAGATCGCGACGAGCAGCGCCATCAGCACCGGGCCGATGAACAGGCCGAGAAAGCCCATTGTCTTTACGCCGCCGATCAGGCCGAAAAAGGTCGGCAGGAAGGGCAGCTTGATCGGCCCGCCGACCAGCTTCGGGCGCAAGGTCTTGTCGACGATGAACAGTTCCACTGCGCCCCAGATGAACAGCGCCAGACCCGCCATCGGCGAGCCGCTGGCGGCGAGGTAGATCGACACAAGCGTAAACGACAGCGGCGCGCCACCGGGGATCAGCGCCATCACGCCGGTCAATGCGCCCAGCGTCACCGGCGACGGCACCCCGGCCAGCCAGTAGGCGATGCCGAGCACCAGCCCCTCGCCGATGGCGATCACGGTCATGCCGGTAACGGTCGAGGAAATGGTCGCCGGCACGACGCGCGAAATCCGCTCCCAGCGCGTCGGCAGGATGCGTTCGCCGAGCCGGTCGATCTGGCTGGCAAAGTGTTCGCCGTCGCGGTAGGCGAAGAACAGCGCGATCATCATGAACAGCAGCGTCAGCAACAGGCCGAAGGCGCTGCCGCCGGCAGCCAGCACGCCGCGATAGATGCTGCCGATATTAGCGCCGCTGACCAGCTGGATCAGCTCGCCGATGCCGCCGGGATGGCCGAAATTGTCGATCCACTGTTCGTTCAGCCACTCGCCGACGACAGGCAGCGAGGTGATCCAGTGCGGTGTGACCGCGCCGTGCCTGTTGGTCTCGATCGCCCAGCCGACCCATTCGCGGACCTCGTTGATGGCGTAGGTGCCGGCGAGCGCTATCGGCACCACCAGGAAGGCGAGGATGAACAGGATGGCGAGCGTCGCGGCGACGGTGCGGTTACCGCCGACACCGGCAAGCAGCCGGCGGTAGAGCGGCCAGCTGGCAAAAGCAATGACGAGGGCTGCCAGCACGGGAAACAGGAACCCGTGGAAGAAATAAACGCCGGCGGCGACGATCAGCACCAACAGCCAGCGCGCCGCCGACAGCGGAGGAATGACAGCTGATCGCAACGGAGTCGACAGGCCGAACAGGCGCTGCTGACGCTCAGGCTTCTGGATCTTCGCTTCCTTCAAACGGTCAATTCTCCCCGGCCTAACAGCGTTTATGCACTGTTATAGTGCCGCAATCGTGACGATAGTCCAAATGGTTGGTGAAGCTGCCAATCTCCCCCCTTGTGGGGGAGATGTCCGGCAGGCCAGAGGGGGTCGCGAAGGATCGCCAGCCTGGCACCCGACATTGAAGACCCAAGAGTTGCGACCGAGTGGCGAGCCATGACCATTTGATGCGCTGGCGGGACAGCGCCCCCCTCTGGCCTGCCGGCCATCTCCCCCACTTGGGGGGAGATCAGCAGCTTCAACCAAATTTCCCGGTCCGCGGGAATCCCTTCGGCACCATGCGACCGGCCGACGCTCTCGCGCCGATCCATTCCGCCAGCTCCTCGCGCGACCTGACGAAGGTGCGGTCTGCGGAATCCTGCCACGACAGGCCGCTCGCCAGCGTGAAGGGTTTCAGGTCGAGCAGACCGCCATCCTTGTATTTCTGCAGGCGAACGCCCTTGCCGCGGCCCATCTCCGGAATTTCGGAGAGCGCAAACACCAGCATCTTGCGGTTCTCGCCGACAATGGCGAGATGATCGCCTGACACGGGGACGCAGGCCTTGGCCTCGTCGGGCGCCTTGACGTTCATCACCTGCTTGCCCTTTCGGGTGTTGGCGACGACCTCCTCCTCCGGCACGACGAAACCATTGGCATCGTAGGAGACGAGCAGCAGCTTGCGCTTCGGGTCGTGGACGAAAGCGGTGACGATGTCCTGGTCGTTGTCCATGTCGACGATGATGCGGATCGGTTCACCATGGCCGCGGCCGCCCGGCAGCCGGTCGGCGCCGATGGTGTAGAATTTGCCGCCGGTGGTGAAGACCAGGATCTTGTCGGTGGTCTGGGCATGGAAGGCGAGCTTGAGGCTGTCGCCTTCCTTGAAGGTGAGCGTGGAATGGTCGGCCAGATGGCCTTTCATCGCTCGCAGCCAGCCTTTTTCCGAGACCACCACGGTGACCGGCTCGCGCTCGATCATGGCGTGCGCAATGTCGGTCAGGTCATGCTCCGGCGCGTCGGCGAACTGGGTACGGCGCTTGCCGAGTTCGGTCTCGGGGCCGAACTTGTCGCGAACCTGCGTGACTTCCCATTTGATCGTCGACCATTGCTTGGCGTCGGATGCCAGCAATGCCTCGATCTGCTTCTTTTCGGTGGTGAGACCGTCGAACTCCTTGCGGATCTCGAACTCTTCCAGCTTGCGCAAGGCGCGCAGCCGCATGTTGAGGATGGCTTCGGCCTGGGTGTCGGTGAGCGACCAGCGGGCCATCATCACCTGCTTGGGCTCATCCTCCTCGCGGATGATCCTGATGACCTCGTCGATGTTCAAATAGGCGATCAGGTAGCCGGCAAGGATTTCCAGCCGCTTCTCGATCTCGCCAAGCCGATGCTTCGAGCGGCGGATCAGCACATCGCGGCGATGGTCGAGCCACTCCTTCAGCACGCCCTTCAGCGACAGGACGTTAGGCACCTTGCCCCGCGACAAAACGTTCATGTTGAGGGGAAATCGGCTTTCGAGCTCGGTCAGCTTGAACAGCGATTCCATCAGAATGCCGGGATCAACCGAACGGCTCTTCGGTACGAGCACGATGCGGACGTCCTCGGCGCTTTCATCTCTGACATCCTCGAGCAGCGGCAATTTGCGCGCGATCAAAAGCTCGGCGATCTTTTCGATCAGCCTGGCCTTCTGGATGCCGTAGGGGATTTCGGTGACGACGATGCTCCAGGTGCCCCTGCCCTGATCCTCCTGGCCCCATTTGGCGCGCACGCGAAAACCGCCGCGGCCGGTCTCATAGGCCTCCAGGATGGAAGCGCGGCTGTCGACGATGATGCCGCCGGTCGGAAAATCCGGCCCCTGGACGAACTCCATCAGCTTTGTCACCGGCGCGTCCGGCTGCTCGATCAACTGCAGCGCTGCGTTGCAAAGCTCGGCGGCATTGTGCGGCGGGATGGACGTGGCCATGCCGACCGCAATGCCGGAGGAACCGTTGGCGAGCAGATTCGGGAAGGCGCCGGGAAGCACTACGGGCTCCTCGTCCTCCTCATTGTAGGTTGGCCGGAAATCGACGGCGTCCTCGGTGATGCCGGCAAGCAAATCGCTCGCCACCTCGGTCATGCGCGCCTCGGTATAGCGCATGGCGGCGGCGTTATCGCCGTCGATATTGCCGAAATTGCCCTGCCCGTCGACGAGGGGATAGCGCATGGAGAAATCCTGCGCCAGGCGCACCAGCGCGTCGTAGATCGACTGGTCGCCATGCGGATGGAACTTGCCCATCACGTCGCCGACGATGCGGGCGCATTTGGCAAAGCCCTGGTCGGGGTTGAGCCTGAGCAGCCGCATCGCATGCATGATGCGGCGATGCACAGGCTTCAGCCCGTCGCGCACGTCAGGCAGCGCCCGGTGCATGATGGTCGACAGCGCATAGGCGAGATAGCGCTCTTCCAGCGCCTTCTTCAGATCGACCGGTTCGATGTGGTCACCACCGCCATTTTCAGGCGGCAAAATCCTTTTTCCCATGCGGCTGGACTAGCCGAGCGGGTGATTCGCGGCAAGGCGGGGCTGCGGAAATCCGCACTTTGCAGCCTTTGGGCTTACGAGGGCGGCTCAAGGTCCGACAATGGATGTGACGGACTTCATGTTCCCCCTTGCCGTCCCTGTGCAACAGCAGCGGTAGCAGTGCTGTTGCCAACCAACATCAATCTGTTACACGCCTTCTCTAAGGCAGGAGACGGTACGCAGGGGAGCCCGACCTTCATGACATATTCACCGCATCGGGCGAAGGCTCCCGCTCCGATTTGCCTTTCGCCGTGATTTTCGACAACTCTGCGGGAAAGCGCCTTTTTCCCGTCCAGTTCGTCACGGAATGGTGATGGCGTAGAATTGAGAAAACACTTTTTCAGGACTCTCTCAGGGAACTCGCGATGACAATCCAACGTTCGACACTCAAGAAACTTGCTTTTTCGACCTTTTTGCTGACGCTGCCGCTGAATGCCGCCTTTGCGCAAGACACGGCGGTTGCCGACCGACTGAAGGCCGCACTTGCCGTCCAGGGCGTCGATATCACCTGGACCGGCGTTACCGGCGACAATTCCAGCATGGTGCTGCAGGGCGTGTCGGTCAAACCGGCGGCCGAAAAGGAGGCGCTGCCGATCGGCGACGTCAAGCTCGAGGGCGTGACCGAAGCCAATGGCGGCTTCGATGTCGCGACCATCACGACTTCGGCCTTCGAGCACAGCAAGGACGGCGTCACGCTCAACCTCACCCCCTTCGTCATCCACGACGCCAACATCCCGGCTGAGGGCGCTACAGGCCCGCTCGGCTCGATGATGATCTACAAGTCGGCCGAACTCGAAAGCCTGACGGTCAAGGTTGCCGACAAGACCGCCTTCTCGGTGGATGGGCTTGCTGTCCAGATCACGCCGCCGGCCGACGGCAAGGCGATGGAGTTTTCCGCCACCACGGAAAAGTTCAACGCCGACCTGACCCTGGTCGACGATGCGAAATCCAAGGAAGCCATCGAGGCCCTCGGCTACCAGAACATCTCGGGCAATATCGAAATCGGCGGCACCTGGCAGCCGAGCGACGGCAAGATGGACCTGTCGAAATACGACATCTCGGTCGAGAATGCCGGCACGCTCGGCATGACCTTCGGCCTCGGCGGCTACACGGTCGACTTCGTCAAGTCGCTGCAGGAGATGCAGAAGAAGATGGCGGCGCAGCCCGAAGGGGCTGACAATTCGGCGCAAGGCATGGCCCTGCTCGGCCTGTTGCAGCAGCTCTCCTTCAACAGCGCATCGATCCGCTTCGATGACGATTCGCTCACCGGCAAAGTGCTTGAGTATGTCGGCAAGCAGCAGGGCATGTCGGGCAAGGACATCGCCAACCAGGCCAAGGCGATCGTGCCGTTCGGCATGGCGCAGCTCAACAATCCCGAACTGACCGCCGAAGTGACGGCCGCGGTGAGCAAGTACCTCGACGATCCGAAGAGCCTCGAGATTTCGGCCGAGCCGCCGGCAGCGGTGCCGTTCGCGCTGATCATGGCCGGCGCCATGTCCAACCCGGCCGACCTGACCAAGACGCTGGGCGTCCACGTCAAGGCCAACGAAGACTGATCGAAGTTCGCTCCCTTCTCCCCGTCACTATACGGGGAGAAGGTGCTGGCAGGCAGATGAGGGGCGGCGCCAACGCCTGCAAATTGTAGTTCGATGCTGAACCGATTGTCAGAAGGCGCCAACTGCTAAGGCCGTTCGCCAATCGCCTGCATGCGTGCTGCCCCTCATTGTCCTGCCGGACATTTCTCCCCGTATAGAGACGGGGAGAAAGGGCAGCTGCAACGCTGCCGTCAGTCCTTCTTCACTGCCGCGACACGCAGCGACAGATCACGCAACTGCTGCGGCGAGGCTTCCGAAGGCGCGTTCATCAACAAATCGTAGGCCTGCTGGTTCATCGGGAACATGGTGATCTCGCGCAGGTTCTTGGCCCCGACCAGCAGCATGACCACGCGGTCGACACCGGCCGCCATGCCGCCATGCGGCGGCGCGCCATACTGGAAGGCGCGATAGAGGCCGCCGAAGCGCTCCTCGACCGTGGCGCGGTCCAGCCCGACCGTCTCAAACGCCTTGACCATGGTCTCGGGCAAATGGTTGCGGATACCGCCAGAGGCGATCTCGAAGCCGTTGCAGACCATGTCGTACTGGAAGGCCTTGATGCCGAGCAGGTCGTCGCCGTTGAGCGCGTCGATACCGCCTTGCGGCATCGAGAACGGGTTGTGGGCGAAGTCGATCTTCTTCTCCTCCTCGCTCCATTCGAAGAACGGGAAGTCGACGATCCAGCACAATTCGAAGCGCTCGCGGTCGACAAGGTTCAGTTCTTCGCCGGCACGCGTACGCGCGGCACCGGCGAAGGTAACGAACTTCTTCGGATCGCCGGCGACGAAGAAGGCGGCGTCGCCATCGGCAAGGCCGAGCTGCTGGCGGATCGCCTCGGTGCGCTCCTCGCCGATGTTCTTGGCCAGCGGACCGGCGCCTTCAAGCTTGTCGCCTTCCTTGCGCCAGAAGATGTAACCCAGTCCCGGCTGGCCCTCGCCCTGCGCCCACGAGTTCATGCGGTCGCAGAAGGCGCGGCTGCCGCCGGTCTTGGCCGGAATGCCCCACACTTCGGCCTTCGGATCGTTGGCCAGGATGTTGGCGAAGACCTTGAAGCCGGAATCGCGAAAATGGTCGGAGACGGCCTGCATCTCGATCGGGTTGCGCAGGTCCGGCTTGTCGGAGCCATATTTGCGCATCGCGACATCGTAAGGAATGCGCTGGAATGTCTGCGTCACCGGCTTGCCGTTGGCGAAGGTCTCGAAGACGCCGCGCATCACCGGTTCCATGGTCGACAGCACGTCGTCCTGCTCGACGAAGCTCATTTCGAGGTCGAGCTGGTAGAATTCGCCGGGCAGACGGTCGGCGCGCGGGTCCTCGTCGCGGAAGCAGGGCGCGATCTGGAAATAGCGGTCGAAGCCCGAAACCATGATCAGTTGCTTGTACTGCTGCGGCGCCTGCGGCAGCGCGTAAAAGGTGCCGGGATGGATGCGCGACGGCACCAGGAAGTCGCGCGCGCCTTCCGGCGACGAGGCCGTCAGGATCGGCGTCGAGAATTCGGTGAAGCCGACATCGGTCATACGCTTGCGCATCTCGGCGATGATTTTCGTGCGCGCCACGATGTTCCTGTGCAGCGTCTCGCGGCGCAGGTCGAGAAAACGGTACTTCAGGCGGATGTCTTCGGGATAGTCGGGCTCGCCGAACACCGGCAGCGGCAATTCCTTGGCTGCCGACAGCACCTCGATCTCGCGGGCAAAGATCTCGATCTCGCCGGTCGGCAGGTTGGCGTTGGTGGTGTCCGGCAGGCGCGCCTTGACCTCGCCGTCGACGCGGATCACCCATTCGCCACGCAGCGTCTCGGCGACCTTGAAGGCGGGCGAATCCGGATCGACGACGATCTGGGTCAGGCCGTAATGGTCGCGCAGGTCGATGAACAGCAGGCCGCCATGGTCGCGCACGCGATGCACCCAGCCCGACAGGCGAACCGAAGAGCCGACATCGCTCTTTCTCAACTGGGCACAGGTGTGGCTGCGGTAACGATGCATTGTCATGTCAAAATTCCGGGGTGCTGGGTTGTGGGTCGAGCATCAAAGCCCGGTCCAAAATTTGCGCGAAAAGCGCATGGGAGGCCCGATTTGTCAAGGCAAGCCGGGTTTGGGTCGCCGCCCTATGCGATCGTCAGCATAAAGTCTTTGCCAGGCTTGGCGCATTGCCGCCAGGCATGTTTCTCGCGACAGTGCCGTCCTCAAGCAATCTGGAGATGCTTCATGCCGAAACGCACAGTCCCGTCGGGCGTCGGGCCACATAATGGCCGCGAGTTGGCACTGATGCTTCAGGGCGACAAGCCGATGGCCCTGTTCGGGGCGGAGCCGGGTATGGACGCCGAAGATATTGGCGAAACGGGCTTTGCACCGTTTGTCGACGAAGGCCGCATCCTGAAGTTCACCCACTTTGATCCAGAGACGTCCGTGGAAGATCGCCGCTACTGCCTGCCGACAGAGGAATGGCGCTGCAAACTGAGCTTGTTGATCTCCAGAATGTGCCGCAGCGGAGAGGCCTTTGACATCTTCACATCGAATGATCTGGCGAGGCTTGAAGGAGCCCTTCTCGGTTATTCAAAGGAAGATGTCGAAGTGTTCGTCGCCCATGCTGCGTCCCGGACTGCCCGCGCGCCGAGCTCCGTTTAAGCCAAATGGATTTCGGCGCCCTGGCGTTCGAAATCCGCGAGGATCGCGGCCGGCGCGGTCTTTTCGACCACGAGGTGGCGGATCGCCTCTGGCCTGGCGACCCGGTAGGGTGCGGCTGTGGCTAGCTTGTCGTTGGTTACAGCGATGACGATGCCTGCGCTGTTCTTGGCCATCGCCCGCTTTACCTCGGCCTCAGCCGAATCGAAGGCCGTGACGCCGCGCGACGCATCGAGACCGCAGGATCCGAGAACAAACAGGTCCGCGCCAAGTTGCGCGACAGCGGCAAGCGTGTCGGCGCCGACGCAGGCGCCGAGGTGGCGGTCGAACCGTCCCCCAAGCACAATCAGCTCGACCAAAGCGTGGTTTGACAGGACGGAGGCAATTTCGAGCGAGTTGGTGGCGACGGTCAGATCGAGGTCGCGCGGGATGGCCCTGGCGATCGCGGCATTGGTCGAGCCGCTGTCGATGAACAGGGTCTGTCCGCGCGAAAGCAGTGCCACGGTCGCGCGGGCCAGCCGCGTCTTTTCTTCGACCGCATGGCCGGCGCGCAGGCCGACCGGCGTGGCCGCGAAGGGTGCGGCCGCGACCGCGCCGCCATAGACGCGGCGGCACTGCCCGGCCTTGGCCAACTCCCTGAGGTCGCGGCGAACCGTGTCTTCCGAAACGCCGAAGCGGCCTGCCAGCTCGCCGGCCAGCACCCTTCCCTCGACGGCCAGGCGATCGCGAATGATTTGATGCCGCTCATCGGTCAGCATTGCATGATCCTGTTTTCTTTGTGCACGTTCTTGCACAATTTGCATGTTTGTGCAAGATAAGGGGATATCAACGACAATCTCCGGCTCTCTTCCCCGAAAGCATCGTCATGACCTTTGGCCTCCGCCTCGCTCCGCAACACCGGGTCTACGCCGGCTTTGCGATCTATTCGTTCGCCATGGGCCAAATCTTCCCGCGGCTGCCCGACATCAAACATGCCATGGGCATAGGAGACGGCACGCTCGGGCTCAGCCTGATCGGGACGCCGATTGGCACCTTGACCGCGCTGACGCTGGCGGCGCCGATCCTGGAGGGCGTCGGCTTCCGCCGCGCGCTGCTCGGACTGGTGCCGCTTTTGTCGGTCGTCTTTGCCATTGCCGTGCATGCGCCTGGGCCGCTTGCGCTATTCCTGATGCTGTTTCCGGTCGGCCTGATGATCGGCAGCGTCGAGATCATTCTCAATGTCGAGGCCGACAGAACCGAATTCCTGCTCAAGCGCCGGATCATGAACCGGGCGCATTCGTTCTGGAGCATTGGCTTTTTCGGCGCCGGCCTGTTCGGCGCCGCGCTTGCGCATCTCGGCATATCGCCGCAACTGCACCTGGCGATTGTCGTACCGATGGTGGCGACAGGAATCGCGCTGTTTCTCGGCGGTTACGAACCGGCGCCGAGCCGCTTCGCCGGCAATGACGAGACGGCGCCAAGGCTGGCGCGGCCGACGCTGCCTATCCTCGTCCTCGTCGCGGTGACGCTGTCGGCGATGCTGATGGAAGGCGCCAGCATCGACTGGTCGGCAATCTACATGCGCACCGTGTTCGATGCGGGCCCTTTCGTCGCCGGCTTCACAGTGGCGCTGTTTGCATTCTCGCAAGCGAGCACGCGCTTCTTTGCCGACTCCTTTGTCGACCGCCACTCGCCGAGCGTCGTGGCGCGGGTGCTGCTGGCGACGATGGCGGTGGGCGTGCTGCTCGTCTTCTTCTCGCCTGCCCCGCTCGTATCGATGCTGGGCTTTGCGCTACTTGGCATCGGCAGCAGCGTGCTCTTTCCGTTGGCGATCTCGGCGGCAGCCCAGCGGACGGACCGCTCCGCGACGATCAATGTCGCGGCGCTGTCGCAGATTTCCTTCGTCGCCTTCCTGCTCGGCCCGCCGCTGCTCGGTTTCGTCTCCGACCATTGGGGCATCCGCTCGGCCTTCGGTATCGGCATCCCGTTCATCATGCTCAGCCTGCTGACCGCCGGCTCGCTTGGCCGAAGGGCTGCCCGGGGCAAGCCTGCGCCGGCGAGCGAAGCTTTGGCGAGGGCCGACGGAGCTTGAACGGCCGCACTTGAAGCCACACACCTGTTGGCGGCGGGACAAGCCACTGGCATTGGCCACACCGATGGTTCAGAACTGTGGAGCCACCTAGACGAGTATGACGTTTCGTCGAATCGTCACACTCATCCAGCTCTTTGTCGAAGCATGATCTTTTTCCGAAAACCGGTTCCCACTTTTCGGGATCATGCTCTAAGCAACGGTTCCGTATGTCCTCCATCCGCCCGCTGATCCCGCTCCTCATCGCCGCCGGCATCCTGCTTGGCGGCAACGGGCTGCAGGGCACGCTGATCGCGCTGCGCGGCGCGCAGGAAGGATTTTCGGCCTCCGACATCGGCCTGATGGGCACGTTCTATTTCGCCGGCTTCCTGCTTGGTTGCCTCGCAGTCACCCGCATCCTCAAGGCAGTCGGCCATGTCCGGACGTTTTCAGCGCTCGCCGCCATCGCCGCGGCCAGTACGCTGCTCCTGGTGCTGATCATCGATCCGGTGATGTGGTGCGCGGTGCGCTTTGCCGGCGGTTTCTGCTTTGCCGGTCTGTTCACCGTCATGGAAGCCTGGCTGAACTCCGGCGTCGAAAACAAGGATCGTGCGCGCGTGCTGGCCATCTACCGCATGGTCGATATCGGCTCGGTGACCGGCGCGCAGTTCCTGATCCCGATCTTCGGCCCCGGCGGCTTTGCCATCTTCGCCATCATGTCGATGATGATCACGCTGTCGCTGGTTCCGGTGTCGCTCGGCGACCGCTCCAACCCGACGCCGCCGGAAGACGTCAAGCTCGATCTCGCCCGCGTCTGGCGGATTTCGCCGCTCGGCTGCTTCGGCTGCATCTGCGTCGGCGTCACCAACAGCGCGTTCCGCACGCTGTCGCCGGTCTATGCCGAGCAGATCGGCATGTCGGTGGCCGATGTCGTCACCTTCGTCAGCGTCGGCATCTTCGGCGGCGCCCTCATCCAGTATCCGCTGGGCTACCTCTCCGACCGCTGGGATCGGCGCGCGGTGCTTTTGGCCACGACATGCGGCGCCATGTTCGCGGCGCTGGCGCTGGTCTTCGTCGCCGGCGCCGATCCGACCCTCAATTTGATCATCGTCTTCATCTTCGGCAGCTTCGCCATGCCGCTCTATTCGCTATCGGCGGCGCATTCCAACGACCGCGCCGACAAGGGCGAGTTCGTGCTGATCAACGCCGCCTTGATGCTGTTCTATTCCTTCGGCGCCATTGGTGGCCCCTTCGCGGCGTCCGCAGTGATGCAACATTTCGGACCGGGCGCCCTGTTTGTCTTCAGCGCAGTCGTCTACGCCACCCTCATCGCCGTCATTCTCTACCGCATGCAGGTGCGCGGCAGCGTGCCGGCGGGCAAGCGCAGCCGCTTCACGGCGCTGCTGCGCACATCAACCGTCTTCGCGCGGCTGGCGCGCAGAAATGGCGATTCCGACGGATCGGCTGATACTTGACCGAAGGCCGGCTTGACGAAAGCGCCCATGGCTGAAATTGAAAGAGAACCTTACCCGTTACTAAAAAGCGATTTGATGCACGTCATCACCACCCAAAATGAGCTCGAGTCCGTTCTCGCCGCTTTTGAAAAGTCGGATTTCGTCACCGTCGACACCGAATTCATCCGCGAAACGACATTCTGGCCGATTCTGTGCCTGATCCAGATGGCGGCGCCCGGCGTCACCGCGCTGATCGACCCGCTGGCGCCCGACATCAACCTCGCCCCGTTCTTCCGGCTGATGGCCAATGAGGCGGTGGTCAAGGTTTTCCATGCCGCGCGCCAGGACATTGAAATCATCGTCCATCTCGGCGATCTGGTGCCCCATCCGGTGTTCGACACCCAGGTCGCGGCCATGGTCTGCGGCTTCGGCGACAGCGTCTCCTACGATCAGCTGGTGCAGCGCATCACCGGCGCACGGCTCGACAAATCCTCGCGTTTCACCGACTGGCGCCACCGGCCGCTGTCGGACAAGCAACTCGACTATGCCTTGGCCGACGTCACCCATCTGATCGACGTCTATAAGCATCTCAGCGCCGAACTGGAGCGGGAAAACCGCGCCCATTGGCTAAACGAGGAAATGGAGGTGCTGACTTCGCGCGAGACCTACGATCCGCACCCCGAAGACGCTTGGAAGCGGCTGAAGATGCGGCTGCGCAAGCCGCAGGAGCTGGCGATCGTGCAGACGGTGGCGGCATGGCGCGAACGCGAGGCGCGCGAGCGTGACGTGCCGCGCGGCCGGGTGCTCAAGGACGACGCCATATACGAGGTCGCCCAGCAGGCGCCGCGCGATGCGGCAGCCCTTGGCAAGCTGCGCACCACGCCGAAAGGCTGGGAACGGTCTTCGACGGCAACGGCGCTGCTCGGCGCGGTCAACACGGCGCTCGCTTTGCCCCGGGAAGAGATGCCGAAGCTGCCCAAGAGCTTTCAGCCGCCCGAGGGCTCCAATGCCGCCTCCGAGCTGTTGAAAGTGCTGTTGCGGATCGTCGCCGAGAAGGAAGGCGTCGCCTCGAAAGTGCTTGCGTCCAGCGATGACATCGACCGCATTGCCGCCGAAGGCGAAGCCGCAGACGTGCCGGCGCTGCAGGGATGGCGGCGTACGGTGTTCGGCGAAGCCGCACTGAAGCTGGTGCGCGGCGAAATCGGCATCAAGTTCGACAAGCGCAAGATCGCGGTGTTCGATTTGTAGACCCCCACCCCGCTCCGCTGCGCGGAGCGACCCTCCCCACAAGGGGGGAGGGTAAACAACTGCCCTACACCGCTCCGAGCAGGTGTAGCGCGAACCAGATCCATGCCAGCAAGAGAATGATCGCGCCGACGTAGAAGGCGCGGCTGCGAAACCGCAGATTGTTGCTGGTGAGGTGGACCCAGGCGTGGCCATAGCGGGAAATCACGAAAATCCACATCAAGGCCAGGGTCAGATAATTGACGCCATTGGTCGCGTGCAGCGCCAGGCACAGCACATAGAACAGCACCGGCAGTTCGAACTGGTTGATGAGATTGTTGGCAACCGTAACGCTCGACCCGGGCTCGGTCGTGCGCACCTTGTATTGACCGACCTTGGCCTCGCCCGATTTGACCGCGCCGTAGCGGCGCCGGCCCATCACGACATAGACGATATAGACGAGCAACACCTGCGCCAGCATCGGCCAGAAAATCGCGGTCTGGCTCATGGCGTTGCCCCTGCTCTGTCGTTCATGCCTGTGGACGCCGCTGGGCGGCAAGGATCAAAAACGCGATGACGATGACGGGGATCGCCAGCAGCGCGAATTTGGTGACGATCAGCGACGAGGCGAAAGACAGAGAATCCGGGTTGGCCGACAGCGCATCGGACAAGAGCCGCGCCACCGCAATGTTCTGGGCGTAGTCGGCGCATGTGTAGGGCAGCACGATGACCAGCGCGAACAGCGCCTGAAGCTGCACCGGCATGGCACGAAAATTCTTCAGCCGCCGCCCGGTTGCCAGGATCAGGCTGACCATGGTGAGCGACAGCAGCGCCGGGAAGAGAAGGTCGAAAGTCAAATAGTGCCAGACCAGGATGATCTCGCTGCCGCGTCGGCCGAGTGCCGTCAGCCAGGCCATGCCCTCGTCGGGCGTGAACCCGCCAAGGCGCACGTCGAGCGACGGCAGGCCACCGCTCAGCCGGCGGAAATAGAAGAATTCCAGCAGCGTCATGATGATGAAAACCGCCGCGGCGGCAAAGCACAGCGCGCCGGCATGGCGCGCCAGCCGCAGCACGATCGTCGCCTGGTGGCGCCAGAGCATGTACCGCTCTGGCTGCCGGTCAGGCTCCGCCAGGATAGTTCGGGCTTTCGCGGGTAATCGTGACGTCATGGGCGTGGCTTTCACGAAGTCCGGCGTTGGATATGCGCACAAAGGTGGCGCGTTCGCGAAAATCGGCAAGGTCGCGGCCACCGACATAACCCATAGCGGCTTTTAGCCCGCCCGCAAGCTGGTGCAGCACGCCAGACACAGGTCCCTTGTAGGGCACCTGCCCTTCAATGCCTTCCGGGACCAGTTTCAGCGTGTCGCGAACCTCGGCCTGGAAGTAGCGATCGGCCGAGCCGCGCGCCATGGCGCCGACAGAGCCCATGCCGCGATAGGCCTTGAAGGAGCGGCCCTGATGCAGATAGACCTCGCCCGGGCTTTCGTCGGTGCCGGCCAGCAGCGAACCGATCATGGCCGCACTGGCGCCGGCGGCAAGCGCCTTGGCCAGGTCACCCGAATATTTGATGCCGCCGTCGGCGATGACCGACACGCCTGATCTATGCGCCGTCTCGACCGCCGACATGATCGCCGAAAGCTGCGGCACGCCGACGCCGGCGACGATGCGCGTGGTGCAGATCGAGCCCGGGCCGATGCCGACCTTGACGGCATCGGCGCCGGCGTCGATCAGCGCCTGCGTGCCTTCGGCGGTGGCGACGTTGCCGGCGAGGATGCGGACGGAATTGGAAAGCTTCTTGGCCCGCGTCACCGCATCGAGCACGCGCTGCGAATGGCCATGCGCGGTGTCGATGACCAGGAGGTCGACACCGGCATCGATCAACCGCTCGGCGCGCTCGAAGCCGTCATCGCCGACGCTGGTGGCTGCCGCCGCCCGCAGGCGCCCCTGCGCATCCTTGGTGGCGTGCGGGTTGAGCTGCGACTTCTCGATGTCCTTGACGGTGATCAGGCCGACGCAATTGCCGGACTTGTCCACGACGACGAGCTTTTCGATGCGGTGCTGGTGCAGCAGCCGCTTGGCCTCGTCCTGGTCGACATTCTCCTTGACCGTGATCAGGTTCTCACGGGTCATCAATTCGTAGACTTTCTGCCCCGGATCGGAGGCGAAGCGCACGTCGCGGTTGGTCAGGATGCCGACCAGGCGGCCGATCTTCTGGCCGCCGGTGCCGCCATTCTCGACCACCGGAATGCCCGAGATGGAATAGGTGCGCATCAGCGCCAGCGCGTCGGCGAGGGTGGCGTCGGGGCCGATGGTGACCGGATTGATGACCATGCCCGATTCGAACTTCTTGACCTGGCGAACCTGCTCGGCCTGTTCGGCCGGCGAGAAATTGCGGTGGATGACGCCGATGCCGCCGGCCTGCGCCATGGCGATGGCGAGCCGCGCCTCGGTGACGGTGTCCATGGCGGCCGACAGGATCGGGACGTTGAGGTCGATGTCGGTGGCGATGCGGGTGCGGATGTCGGTCTCACCGGGCATGACCTCGGAATGACCGGGCTGCAACAGCACGTCGTCAAAGGTCAGCGCCAGCGCGCCGGTGGACGTTTCGATGATTTTTGCCATGGCCAGTCCTCGGATACGAAAAGCGCCGGGAGAATACAAAAAAGCGCTGGACCGAAATGGACAGCGCCGACTCGTTTCTTCCCTTTCAGGATTGGCGCTGGCTGGTAACACGTCGCGGCGTGGTTGAAAAGCCGGTCGTGGCCTATTCGGCGGACTTGCCCAACAGGGCATCGAGCAAGACATGGCGCGGTGACGCGAAAGGATTGACGACCGTTACGCCGCCCCAGGTGAAGCCGTCCTGCAGATCTTCCGACAGCAGCAGCCGGCAACCGGTTTGCGAGGCAACAGACAGGATGGTCGCATCCCAGATGCCGAAATGGTGATCGGTCGCAAGATCAGCCGCGACCGTCATCACCTCCGGCGTCGTGCCGACAACCGGAAACGCGTCGCGCCAGCTCAACAGGGCGTCGCGCGCTTGTGCACGTGATCGTCCGGCCTTGCGTGTGAGAACGGTGAACAATTCGCCGAGCACCTGGACTGGAATGACGGCTGCCTCTTGCGCAATGTCGTGCAGCAGGCCGAAAACGATGTCGCGCTTCTCGGCTCCGTTGATCCCCTCGGCATAAACAAGGATGTTGGTATCGAGCGCGACCTTCACCGCTCGTCCTCGTAAAGCTCGTCGCGGCTCCAGCGCCCGGCTTCTACAACAGGCTGGCGTTCGAGGCGCGACAGCAGCGCTGTGCGCGAACGAGACGCCGCAGGGTCGGGCTGCCATGCAGGCACGATCCGCGCCACGGGGCGCCCATGGCTGGTCACGACATAGCTCTGTCCTTCGCGGACACCGCGCAGGAGGAGCGAGAATTTGCGGTTGGCGTCGGCTGCGGAAACGGCTTCTTCCATAGCATTGTCCATATAGTAGTTATATTCACTACAGCATAGTGAACCAGGTCAATTTTCGCAAGTTCATTCAATGTGGCGAAACGCAGCGACGCCTCTTGTCCGCCCACGGTCGCACAAAAGTGACAGCAAATTAATGCGACATCGCGCCTGAGGCGTGATAACCGCCGGTTCGTATCGCTTGCCCCGCCTTTTCATTGCCTGGATTGGTCGGCACGCAATTTTTGGCCAGTTCGGACGCGTTCGTTGAACCGCATCATTCCGCTCATTCTGGCGGTCGCCTTGTTCATGGAAAACATGGATTCGACCGTCATTGCGACATCGCTGCCGGCGATCGCCGTCGACATCCACACCAGCCCGATCGCGCTCAAGCTGGCGCTGACCGCCTATCTGGTGTCGCTGGCCATCTTCATTCCGATCAGCGGCTGGATGGCCGACCGGTTTGGCGCCAAGACCATTTTTCGCGCCGCGATCGGCGTGTTCATCGTCGGCTCGGTCTGCTGCGCCATCTCCAATTCACTGCCGGCCTTCGTCGTCTCGCGCTTCCTGCAAGGCATAGGCGGCGCCATGATGACGCCGGTCGGCCGCCTGGTGCTGGTGCGCGCGACGCCGAAGAGCGAGCTGGTTGCCGCCATGTCGTGGCTCACGGTGCCGGCGCTGGTCGGCCCGCTTGTGGGACCACCGATCGGCGGCTTCATCACCACCTATTTCACCTGGCACTGGATCTTTCTGATCAACGTGCCGATCGGCCTGATCGGCATCTGGCTGGCGACGCGCTTCCTGCCGCAAACCGACTCGATGGAGACGCCGCCGCTCGATTTCGTCGGTTTCGTACTGAGCGGGCTGGCGGCCTCCGGCGTCATCTTCGGCCTGTCGGTGGTCAGCCTGCCCTATCTGCCGCCGGCGACCGGCCTCATCACCGTGGCGGTCGGGCTGATTTCCGGCGTGCTCTATCTCCTGCATGCGCGGCGCGCCAAGAACCCGCTGCTGGCGCTGGAACTGTTCCGCAACCCGGTGTTCCGCTCCTCGGTGCTCGGCGGCTCGCTGTTTCGCATCGGCATCGGCGCGGTGCCGTTCCTGTTGCCCCTCATGTTCCAGATCGGCTTCGGGCTGACGCCGTTCCAGTCGGGCATGATCACCTTCGTCTCGGCTATCGGCGCCATCGGCATGAAATTCGTTACCGCGCTGATCTTCCGGCTTGCGGGGTTCCGCCGGGTGCTGATCTGGGGCTCGCTGATCGCCGCGGCATCGATCGCCATATACGGCCTGTTCACGCCGGAGACGCCTTACGCGCTGATGCTGGCCATATTGCTGGTCGGCGGCTTTATCCGCTCGATGTTCTTCACCGGCGTCAATGCGCTCTCCTACGCCGAAGTGTCGGCCGAGGACACCAGCAAGGCAACGCCGATCACGGCGGTGTTCCAGCAGCTGTCGATCGCACTCGGCGTGGCGCTGGCCGGCGGCATTCTGGAAGTGTCGACCTCGATCCATGGCGGACCGCTGGCGCTCGGCGATTTCCACATCGCCTTCTTCATCGTGGCGGCAGTGTCAGCGGCGGCGTCGGTATCGTTCATGCGGCTGGCGCCGGATGCCGGCAATGCCGTATCGGGACATGGCCGGCTGACGACGCCGAAGACGCTGGAGCCGGTGAGCACGGCTGGGAAGTAAGGGGCGAGCGCCCCTCATCGCTTCGTTCATCCTAGGGCGAAGCGACTCAAAGCGTCGCGCAGACCCTGGGATCCATGCCGTGATCTTGATCGAAGGATGCAGCGGCACAGAATTCTGCGGCGTTTCAACGCGTTAACGTCACGGCATGGATCCTAGGGTCTGCGCTGCGTCGCTTCGCTCCTTGCTTCGCCCTAGGATGACGATGCCACTGGTGGCTATCTGCCCTTAAAATCCTTCGCCAGCAAATACAGTTCCACCGACTCATCGCGCGACGCCGGCGGCTTGACGTGGTGCACCGAGCGGAAGTTCTTCTTGAGCATCGACAGCAGCTCGTTTTCGGCGCCGCCTTGAAACGTCTTGGCCAAAAAGTGCCCGCCCGGCTTCAGCACCGACAGCGCGAAATCGGCGGCCACCTCGCACAGATGCATGGTGCGGATGTGGTCGGTTCGCTTGTGGCCGGTGGTCGGCGCGGCCATGTCGGACAACACGATATCGGGGTCGCCGCCCAGCGCCTCGGCGAGCTTTTGCGGCGCTTCCGGGTCGAGGAAATCCATCAGCAGCACCGGCGCACCCGGCACCGCATCCATTTCGAGATAGTCGATGCCGATGACATGTGGATTATCAGCCGTCGATTTCGTCCTCGCGGCCGCCACCTGGCACCAGCCGCCGGGGGCCGCACCGAGATCGATGACCTTCATGCCGGGTTTCAGCAGATGATGCTTGTCATCGATCTCGATCAGCTTGTAGGCCGCGCGCGAGCGATAGCCGTCGGCCTTGGAGCGCTGGACATAGGGATCATTGATGTGGCGCTGCAGCCAGCGGCGCGACGATTCCTTCAGGCCGCTCTTCTTCTTGATCCGCGTCTTGAGGACACGAATGCTGGCGGAGCCCGGCTTTTCCGGCTTCTTGGTCATGACGTTATTTCTTGTTTGAGTTTTTGCGCTGGCCGAGTTGCCGCCGTTTTTCGGCGGCTTCGCGTTTCGCGAAGGGCTTCCCCCACTCCGTCGCCGCTTCGCGGCGCCACCTCTCCCCCCTCCGGAGGGAGAGGAAAGGCGCCGGTCTGCATAAGTTCGCGCCCTTCCTCTACCCCGTCGATCGGGGGAGAGGTGTCGAGCGAAGCTCGACGGAGTGGGGGTCGACCGTTCACCAAAGCGATGCGGATCATGCTCGGCCCCGCCCACTGTTGCGCCAGACGCCGTCATCGGCCATCAGCTCGCTCAAAATGCCTTCGCGCAGACCACGGTCGGCGACGCGCAGCCGCTCCGACGGCCACACCGCACGGATCGCTTCAAGAATAGCACAGCCGGCCAGCACAAGATCGGCGCGGTCCGTACCGATGCACGGGTTGGCGCAGCGCTGCTGGAAGTCCCAGCCGACCAGTTTTTCGACCATGCGGTCGACGCTGTCGCGGTCCATCCACAGCCCATCGACGCGGCGGCGATCGTAGCGTTCGAGGTCGAGATGGACGCCGGCCAGCGTCGTCACCGTGCCTGATGTGCCCAGCAGATGGAATTTCGGGCTGGTCAGCACGTGGCTCAACCGGTCGCGGCCGTCGAAGGATTTTAGCCGCACCGCGACATCGTCGACCATCGCGGCAAAGATCTCGCGCGTCACCGTGCGGCCGCCAAAACGCTCGGCCAGCGAGACAACGCCGACCGGCAGCGACGTCCACGACACGATGTGGTTGGCAAGCCGTGGCGAGCGCTGGCCGGTGAGGTCGATCAGCGCGATTTCGGACGAGCCACCGCCAATGTCGAACAGCACCACGCCTTGCGTGTCGCGCTCGACCAGCGAGCCGCAGCCGGATACAGCAAGCCGCGCCTCGGTCTGGCGATCGATGATTTCCAGCTTCAACCCCGCCTCTCGTTCGACGCGCTGCAGGAATTCCACGCCATTGTCGGCGGTGCGGCAGGCCTCGGTGGCGATCAGCCGTGCCTTGCGGATCTTGCGGTTGCGCAATTTGTCGCCGCAGATCTTCAGCGCCTCGACGGCGCGGTCCATCGCCGCCTGGCTCAGGTGCCCATTCGCCGTCAGCCCCTCGCCCAGCCTGACGATGCGCGAGAAGGCGTCGATGACGCGGAACTGGCCATGGCGCTGCGGCACCGCGACCAAAAGCCGGCAATTGTTGGTGCCGAGATCGAGCGCGGCAAACACCGGCAGTTCCTGCATCGGCGGACGATGCATTGGCTGTTCCGGTCGGGATTGTGGCGCCGAGGGCAAAGGCACCGGCGCTGGAGCGGCCGGGCCGACTGAGGCCGGCGCACTAACCGCTTCGGCCGTTGCGAGAGGGCTGTCGTCGCGCGCAAAAACCTTGCGCCCACGCCGGCGCTTGCGCCGCTTTCTCGCCTTGCCTCGCTGATGCTGGGCTTCGCCGGCCTGTCCGTTACCGGACTGAGGCCCCGCCTGGCGGGGCCGCCCGGCGGATGGGCTTGGCCCGCCTGACGGCGGCGAAGCCCTGGACACGCCCACTTCCGGCGCGCCAGCGCCGGTGTCGTGGTCTTCCACTTCAGTTCCTTCCGGCGCCGCGCGAACCGGAAAACCGGACGCAGCAGGCGCTTAAAAATTTTAAGTTGCCGCCAGAGTAGCAGCGCCGGACCGGATCACCAAGAGCAAGGGGCCAAATTTTGCCGGCTGCGTCCTGCCACGTCCCCGCTGCTTTGCAGCGTCCCGGCGTTCGCTAGCCTTTTCATCTTGCCACTGGCACGACGAATTCGCCGTTGGCGAACCGGCTGCTCACCCTTGCCGGTTGAATAGCCGGCTTCAATGAGGCATTTCTGAAATGAGGGGGAATTGGTGAATCGCGGACGTTTTAACGCCCGCCTGGGCGATGGGCAGCAACACATGACGACAACTCCATGAATTGGGGGGGCACGAATTGGAAGCGCTATCTGTGGCCGGTCATCGGTGTCGCGGCGGTCATCGGGTCGCTGTTGTTGCTGTGGCATGAGTTGCGCGGCATCTCGATCGACGATGTCTGGGACGGCATATCAGCCATCCCGACGCGCGGCTGGGTGCTGGCGGCGCTGAGCTCGGTGGTCGCCTACGCCTCGCTTGCCGGCTACGACCACATAGCGCTCTTGCATATCGGCAAAAAGGTCTCGTGGCTGTTCGTCACCTTCTGCTCGTTCACCACCTATGCGCTGTCGCACAATATCGGCGGCTCGGTGTTTTCGGGCGCCGTGATCCGCTATCGCGCCTATGGCACCAGGGGGCTGACCGGCCAGGACGTCGGCATTCTGGTGGCGATCTGCTGGATCACCTTCGTGCTCTCCAGCATTCTGGTCGGCGGCCTGGTGCTGGTGTTCGAGCCTGCGATCATCGACCGCTTTTCCGGCGCCCCGCACCACGGCCTGGCGATCGCCGCCGGCATCGCTTTGCTGATCCTGATCAGCGCCTACATCTTCGGCAGCTGGCTGCATCTGAAGCCGCTGAAAATCGCCGGCTTCCAGCTGCACTATCCGGCGCTGCCGATCGTGGCGCGGCAATTGCTGATCGGCCCGATCGAGCTTCTGGCAGCAGCGGCGATCATCTTCTTTGCTCTGCCGGCGGCCGGAAATCCCGGCTATTTCGTCATTCTCGGCGTGTTCCTGGTGTCGTTCTCGGTTGCGCAGATCTCGCACGCGCCGGGCGGGCTCGGCGTGTTCGAGGTCGTGTTCCTCGCGGGCCTGTCTGATATGGACCCGGTCGGCGTGTTGGCGGCACTTCTGGTGTTCCGGCTGTTTTACCTGATCATCCCGCTGCTGATCGCGCTCGGCGTGGTGCTGTTCTTCGAGCACTCGCAATACAGCCGGACGGACAGTTGAGGTCGCGCCGGGCGACAGCGCCCGCCTGGCGCAATTGGCTGATGAAACACCGAGATTGAAATGCAACGCAGGCTTGACTATTTTCCGGCGGCGGCTACAAGGCACGCGCGGCTGCTTCGGCGGCCCACCAGCGCGACAGCGCCTGCTGGGGAATAGGTTAACGGTAGACCCACGGACTCTGACTCCGTTAGTCCTGGTTCGAATCCAGGTTCCCCAGCCACACCTCTTTTCGATATAAAATTCAACGACTTAGTGAAAATTAGAAATTGCTAAGTGTTACACTCCAGCGGATGATCCACATGGCATCCTGTTTGACGCACGAGGGGGGCTTGCTTCTTCTCGGATTCGCACCTTCAACGAAGGTTGAGGCACAGGCAGCGAAATGCAGTGGGGAGCACGAAAAACTTTATTGGCACGGCCACATCTCGCGGAGAGCGTCTCTCACGCCGTGAAACATTGGCTCACCCCATTTCTCAGGGTGCTTCTCCGCCCAGTTCTTAAACACCTGGCGATAGGCGCCATAGGTGGGCGTGGGATTTTGACTCGGGCACGATCCAACTAGGTCGGCGTCCGAGCCGCGCACCTGCATCATGGTGTCGGCAACGCCAGAGACATAGCCTATGCACAACGACACGGCCGACGAGCCTGGACTGGCGTTGCAGTTGTTGAGGAGTTCCTGTGTCGTTAATCCCCCTTGCGCTGCCGAAGCGTGAGAAGGAACGAGCCCAGCGGCGATCAAGGCTATTGCTCCAACTCGATTCATGTTTCCCACCCAGTGCGAATAAGCCAGCGACAAGACTAGTCGCTGGCGTCCTGGTTCGACAAGATCGCCCGCGCGCATGCCTTTAGCTCGACGATCCGCTGCTAAGGACCGCAGGAGACCGCCGGTAGGCGCTTTCCAATAAAAACATCGGGGCGCGCTCGCTTGAGTTCAAACATGCAAAAATGTTACTGGTCTGAACTCGATCTTCCGAATCCTCTAACTCTTAGCGGCAAGACAAGAAATTGACGGGCACGGCTTCTGAAACGGCAGATGAAAGACGCGAAGCCTTACAGCGACTCATAGCCCCGTATCATGACACCATAACACGGGCGCGGCGGGTGTTCTTCGACAAGGCATCCTTTGCACTTGATGGAAAACATGAGACGGAATTTGCGATAAAGCAGAGAATTGCATCACGCTACTCGATCGCATTTCGTTCGGTGCTGTTTGCTGGTTCTGCACAATTAGGTTTCAGTCCACAAAAAGACACTACTTTTGAACCTGGCAAATCGGACCTGGATGTAGCTTGCATCGATAACGGTCTGTATCAGCGATTTTGGGAAGTTGTCCTCCGGGCGACAAGAGCGTTCTCTGATGATTCAACGTTTATTTCAGACTTCCATCGAGAGCGGATGAAAGAGGGAATTTTGAGAAGGGGCATGATCTTACTCGAATATCTGCCGAAGTGCCCAGAGCGAAATAGCGAGAAATCATTTATGGACGAACTCGGGAAAGATCACAGTGCCCATTTTTCCAGGATAACGGTGGCAGTTTATATGAACGAATATGCTTTTTGTTGGAAACAGGCTTCTGCTCTAAACCTTGTTAGAGGCATTACGAATGCAAAACGACCTTAAATATCAAGTCCGATCTCGCGAAATCGGAGATATCGTGTCGATGATGCGGAGCGGCCGCCTGATCCTTTCTCCATATTTTCAGAGAAATCTGGTGTGGCGAGACTCTCATAAGCACGACTTCATCGAAACGATTTTGCACGGGTATCCCTTTCCGCAGATCTTTCTGGCCAGGGGGCCGATCAACCTCACAACGATGGAATCGCAGACATGCGTAGTCGATGGTCAACAGCGCCTGAACGCCATAAGGGAATACACCGGGGACAAACTTCGGGTGGGCGGTAAGCTCTTTTCGGATTTGAATACGGACGAGAAGACCGCCTTCGTGAAGTATGAGGTGCCTGTCATCGATTTCGACCTCGACGCTGGGGACGCGAGGCTAAAAGAAGTCTTCAAACGCTTAAATCGAACGTTCTATTCCCTGTCGACAATTGAACGAATAGCTACCGAATACAGTGCTTCGGAGTTCTTGCTAACCGCCAGATTGCTGTGTGGTGACATCGCCACAGGTGACGTCGCCAAAGAGGAAATCGAAGCAGCACTTGACGTATTCGATCCCGGGGATCTCCCTGATGAGGTCGAAGACGAAGCCGTGGATAACGAGTTCCTGCGAGATCCAGGCATATCGAAAGAAAAATGGGAATGGCTGGAGGCCCGCGCCGGTGGAGCTTTTTCGCTCCTGGTTGGTTCAGAGCGAATCTTTTCGCAGTATGAATTCCAACGAAAAGTTCCTTTGATGTTCGTTCTGAATGTTATGTGCACCGTTCTCGGCGGATATTACAGCAGAAATTCCAAGGTAAAAGAATACCTTGAGGACTACAACGTTGATTTTGCTCAATCAGAAAGCCTTATTCAGAAAATGGATGCGGTTTCTGACCTGATTTATAAGTTTTCTCTGCCGGAAAGAAGCATCTGGTGGAATAAGGCGAATTTTTTTACGGTGGTATGCGAGCTTGCTAGGCTAGATCATCTGGAAGAGGTTGATCCGATTTCCACCGGCAAGAATTTGTTGTTCTTCGAAGGCGCACCGCCGCGCGAATTCCAAATTGCAGCAAGGGAGGCAGTCAATAATAGGCCAGAACGACTTCTCAGAGCGAGTGTTTTTCAGCACCTCGTTGCACGCTACGGCGAGCCGTTCGTCACGATTGAAGAGCTTGATGATGATCCCCAGTCAGCTGTGGATGTGGAGGTGACCGACCCGTCGCTACCGGAATAGCGGCACTTTAAATTTTCCGCTGTTCCTCGTGCTTGTAGACGAGGCGTGGAGCTATTCCATTTTTTATCTGGCGGCCGATCTTCAGACGCCAGCTATGTTCAAGATGCGAAAGCCCCTGTCCGAAACTGCTCGCCGGCCGGGCTGGCAAGGCTTCATCTATGATCTCGAAACGGTCAAAGATCGGCTAGTTCGCATTCGATAGTCTGTGACTGGTCTGGCCTTTAGGAAAATGCCAGTGGTATCTAGTGTCGTTTGCTGATGGTTTAAAATGGCCATGGAAGAGCGTGGAGCCACGCCAGAACCGCTTCTGTAGCCGTGCCTAAAAGCGTTAAGAGACGTTGGGCGAACAATGCCATACCTCCGCCCAGCCCCAGGGTTATCGCTGCGTCGACCTGGGCGTTTGCACGGCCTCTCAGCCATAAGGCAACAGATCTTGCCATCTGCTTTAAAAAGCCAACGCTTTCATTTACCGTGCCAGCCGTTGGTTCTGCGCTGTCCGCCTCTGCTTCGATTTTCGCGATCGCGTTTAGAGCTTCCCCTGCCTGTCCTTCCGAGACTGGGCTATCTTCTATCGGTCCAGGTGGCTTGTTGTGACCGATCATCCCATAGCTGTGCAGCCCAAGCTGCAATTGTGCTTTTAACTCAGCCAGCTGAACGAGCATCGCACTCTTGAGTTGGTCTATGTCGTCCTTTGATGCGGGAGCAGGTTCGCCTCGCGTTCCCATGAAAGCGTCCAGGTCAAAAGCGGGCTCAAAGCCACCGTCGTCATCAGACTGGCTTTCGGCCACGGGAGCCCAGTCGAAGAGCCCGTCGCTTTGGACCTCGTCTACCGCCTCTTCCATGACTTCGAAGCTGGCGACTTCTGAGAACTCGCTCTGAATCCCATCGTCCGCGCTGTAGGGGCCGCCCCAAATCCATTGATAGCCGCCCTCTGCTGACTCATATGGAAGTCGAACAGCTGGATCCTCGTAATGTTCATGGAACCACTGAACCATCAGCTCGATCTTGCGCCTGCGTGACAGCTTTCTAAACGCTGAGGGCGAGTATTCGAACCCGCCGATCACATATTTTCGCCGACTTGCCATGCCACCACCGAAACAAAGAGTTGAATGAGCTCCACGTCAGAAGACACATTGAATGCATCGCCCTGACAACATGTTGTCTTCGGCCTCCGCGTTAGCACCTTGCCCTTGCTCAAGCCAAGCTCTAGCGGTCAGCGATGTCGATTCTGGCAGCACGCTCGCCGGCCATATCTCGGCGGCCATAAGCGCATCGACAATCTGGTAAGGCTCGCGCTTGCCGCTGAAGGGGCAAGGTTCGATCTCGGCGAGCGCCAGGGCGAGCCGGGCGTATGTCTTGTTATCGATGTAGACGTTTTCCATGCGAAAAGATCCTCCGTTCGGTGACTTGCCGGCAAGGTATGAGTCATCTGTCGGGGATGCGCAAGCGAAATTTATCTAACAAAATCAATAAGTAAATGGTGACTTAGTTGCCCTGTGAGTTCTTTATCATGCTCACAACAAGCTCTCCGCGAGCGGTGTAGAGCGAACTCGCGCCGCTGCGAACCGCGTTGGTCGCGGTAAACCAGTCACCACCAATAGGCCGGCTTAGGTTCTTGAACCGCCCTCGATAGGGCACAACGCCCGACAAGACCGACAACCCGCGCACGTAGTGAGACCAGGCAACATCCGGTGCCGGTTTTGTGTGAGCCTGATATTGCCGGGCGTCATTCCACTCGCCACCGGCGATGCGTAGTGCTTTGCGGGCGCACAGAGAGTCACCAGGCGCGATCTGTAGCTCGCCGTGACAATGTAGCCTTCGCGGCTGACCCGCCTCTGTGACCTCTACAGCGAACCAGAAATCGATAGGCCTGCCGAGGGCGAGCTTAAGCTGAAGGGCAATCCGCCTGGACAACCATTTGACCGCTGACGGCTTCGTGCGGGCTAGATGGTCGACCGCTGGCGAGAGGTTCAACGTAAAGGCGTGAACGGGACCGGTATGGCGTAGCGCGTGGTGAAACCACTCTAGCCGATACACGTCGCTTAGATCACGCCAGGCGGCCGGCGCTTCGTGGACGGGCAAACCAGTGTAGACGTTGAAGGGCTGCCAGAAGCGTTCGTGGCGTGCAGATGCTTCAGAGGAGAGACGTTCGCGGACGTAGGGTGTTGAGGTGCTGATAAGGGGCAAGGACACTGTAACTGAAGTCGGCCCGCTTTCCTCAAGCTCCTCAAGGGCGTCGAGCCCTTGGAACGCATAGCGGAACGCCGCATCGCGGTAAGGTGATTTGAGGTGCTTCCGATTTCCCTTTCTGTCACCAGGCCGACCGAGGGTCGTCGCGATGATAGGAAAAAAATCCTTTGTTGTCGCGCGCATTTCGGGCGCGGAAGTGCTATATACAGACATAGAAACTCCTGAAGATCGGTCGCCGTCGGGAAACTGTGGCCGATCTTTTTTTTCTGATGGTTACGATATAGCGGAAAGTTAGCGGCGGCCTCGATTGTTAGCCAGGTTGCCGGGACGCGACGCCTTGCGCAGTTCATCGGCGACGACGCCACGCATTGTAGCCTCCATCTGACGCCCCATCTTCTTAGCAAGGTCATCGTTCTGTGCTGGTGTGCCCGCGCTGCCATGCACCGTCACGGGCGCGCTGATAACGACCTGCGGTCCAGCGCGGTAGTCGCTGCCGGCGAAAGCTGGCGTGCCACCGACAAGCCCGCCGGCAGCGAAGGCCGGAAGGCGATCGTCGTTTATGGCTTCAATCAATGCCCGGTGCTTCTTGGTGGCCTTGGCGTTCACCATGAACTCCCCGTCCGAACCCATGATCGGAATGCTGTCTGACGTTGACGTGCCGGGGCCGCGAACGTGGCCGCCACCAGCAAGCCGCATGCCCGCCCAGGCGTCGCTCTTCACAAGCCCGCCACCGCTGAAGCCGAACAGCGAGCCGATGATCCCCATGATACCGCCGCCGCCGGTGCTGAAGATCGCGTTCAAGGCGATGTCGAGAAGCTTATCCTCGATCTTGCCGAGCGCGTTGACGAGCATGTCAGATGCCGACGCGCCGGCGCGTAAGTCAGAAATGAAGCCGCCGAGAACGTCACGACCAAGGCCGGACATTTCTTGCGCAGTCGCGCGGGTCTTGTCCTGGCTGTCGGCTAGCTTCTGCGCCTCTGTAGAGGCGCTGGCGTAGGACCGGGCTATTTCGTCGATCGTCGCCGTCAGTTCCGGCGTGATGACCTTGCCGGCCTGCTGTGCGGCGTTGAGAAGGTCTTGCTTCGTGCGAGCGAAGGCGAGGGCGTCGCCGTAGTCGTTGACCAGGGGATTGAGGCCAGCTTGTGCGCTTGTCTCAGCCCGCATGAGCGCGATGCGCCGTTGCGTCTGTGCCAACTGGCGCTCGAAACCATCCGGCGCTGGAGATTTTGCCTTTGAGCCGCTGGCCTCATCGCCTGCCTCGCCGGGAATGATGGTCGCCCGGCGCGTTGCGTCGCCGTATCTGGCCTTTAGGTGCTCAACGAGCTTGTCGTCGGCTTTGGCAATCTCACCGCCGAACGCCTGTGAAATGCGAACGTCGATCGCATCCGGCTTATCGCCTTTGCCCAGCCCGGTGATGACCGAACCCTTCTCAGGCACCAGCGAACCGGCAAGCGTTCCTAGCCCGGCTGCAGCCGCCAGCTTTTGATTGTCCACCAGCATCTTGTTGAGGCCGTCCATGCCTTCCAACGCGGTCAGGATGGCCGATTGCGAGCTTACGGAGAAACGGTGCCAGGCCGCGTCCCATCGGTCGCCCATCTCCTCCGCACGACGCAATAGCTGTTCATCGATTACGCCGCCGGCATCTTCGGCGGCTTTCTTCATGTTCAGAATGCCTTTTGCACCGTCATTGAGACCGACGAGCATTGCGCCACCCCCACGACCGAACGCTTCAGTGACCAAGAGCATCTTTTCCTGCTCTGAAGACGCATTGCGGATCAACTCGGCGTAGCTGGCGAGCAGCTGCTCGGAAGTTCGTATCTGACCGTTGCTGTCGCGGATGGCGATACCGTTGGCCTTCAGGATATCAGCGAGCCGGCCGCCCTTCGTAGCTGCCTCGCCGATGCGCTTCGAAAACTGCTCCATGCCTGTTTCGAACTCAGACTGTTCGACGCCAGCCTGCGCAAAGCCGAAGCCGAGTTCTTGAAGAGCGGTTGTCGACAGTCCGATGCGGTCGGCCGTGTCGACCAGGTGCGAAGCCATGTCGATCGTGTCGAGCGCCTTGTTGAAGAGCGCGAGTGGTGCAAGCGCGGCCGTAGCGGCTGCACCAGCGCCTAGAAACATGCCGGCCAATCCGCCCTTAAGCAGCCCGCCGATATTCGCGAACGACGTGTCCAGGCGCGATGTCATGGTCTTTGCACGCTGTTCGATCTTGTCGAAGTCAGAAACAGCCGAGACCCGGGCGCGTTCGAAGCTTCGCCGGAAATCGCTATCGCGGGCTATTAGGTCTACGGCTAAAATCTGGTCGTCTGCCATGGTCGTTCCTATGCAAAGAGTTCTTCGGGATCGTCGTGATCGTAAATCGAGCGGGAGTTGTCGTTCGCAGCGGCCCGGCTGACTGCCATTGCGGTTGCGACAGCGCCGTCGATGCGGTCGCGGGCCGTCGCCTTGTGCATGCGCGTCAGGCCGGTATCGCCCGTCGAGGCCACGACGCTGTCGAAGTGATGTCGAAGGACAGGATGGCCGCTGTGGCGAATCTTGCGGCCATTGACGGTGCGCTCAAGGTCGCCGATCGCTGGCGCCATCGTGAGCGGACCTTGGCGCATCTCGATTGCGGGGATGCCGTCATTGTGAAGCCGCTGCATCATCGTCCGCGCAAGGTGCGGGTCGAAGGCTACTTCCTCGACGCGAAAGCGCGCGCATAGTTCGCGGACGTGGGCCTCAATCACTTCAGGTTCGATGATCGGCCCGTCGATTGCGGTGAGATAACCATCTGCCTTCCACTGCTCATAGGGAACGCCATCGCGGTCGGCGCGGCCACGCAGGTCGTCGCCTGGCACGAAAAACCATGGAAAGACCGTGATCCGGCCGTCGTCGTGCCGCCACGCTGCGACAACGGCAGTCAGGTCGCCGTTCACGGACAGGTCAACGCCAAGGAAACACGGCAAGTCTTCAAGGTCGGAAAGCTCGAACTCGAACCGGCCTTCGTCATAGACGGCCATGTCGAAAAGAGGTGTCCGGCTGTGAGCCTGCCAGATGTTGAGGTTGAATTGTTTGAAGGCGTGGCGTTCGGCCGGCCGATGTTCGGCTTCCTTCGCGAGCGAGCGCAAACCGGCCAGGTTCGGGAAGCCATGTCTTAGGCCGGGGTTGACGCGATGCCAGAGCGCCTCAGCGTTCCAATCGTTGTCATTGGCGGCTTCGAAGATGATCGGCAGGAAAGCGGGATTGTCGATGTCGCCGAGCGCGATCTTGCGGGCGTAGTCGTATTGCTCGAAACCGATGTTCTCAGAGCCACGGCCGGCCGTGGTGGCAATCACCATGAGCGTGCCAGGCGTCTTCACAAGGCCGGACTTCAGGGCCTCCCAAAGATCGCGGCCCTTCCATACGTGGATCTCATCGACCAGGATGAAAGCGGGCGTCTTGCCATGCTGAGATGCGCCGTCGCTCGAA
Organism: Mesorhizobium sp. C372A; assembly: GCF_030323245.1. NCBI lineage: Bacteria > Pseudomonadati > Pseudomonadota > Alphaproteobacteria > Hyphomicrobiales > Phyllobacteriaceae > Mesorhizobium > Mesorhizobium sp. C372A. The sequence continues at coordinate 5,155,432 of NZ_CP100475.1, forward strand.
ATGGCCTGAAGCGAGACGTCCTGCTTTTTGTAGACGATTTTCTTGACCGAGTTATGTGCGTCATAGATGCGGGTAGCGGCCATCAACCGGCGGTCCATGCGGATGATGTTCGCGGCCTCTTTGAAGCCGAGTCCGGCTTGCTCGCGATCGGAAGCGGCAAAGATCACCTGCCCGGCCGGAACCTTCTCCGGGCCGATCGTGTGAAGCAGCGCAAGAGCCGCGGCAAGGCTGGTTTTGCGGTTACCGCGGGGAATCATCCAAAAGACAGTTTCGACAATGCGCCGGCCGTCCGCGTGGCGCGGGCCGTAGATGCGTCGCACGATGCGTTCCTGCCAATCGTGAAGTTGGAATGCACCACCAGGCGCGGTGCTGTTCGGATGCTTAAGGCTTCGCAGAAAGCGCACGGCGCGGTCGCCGTAGCCGAGCGGGTCGGCAATGGGCGAACCGTCGAAAATCCATTCGGGGTAAGCGCTGGCGGTCATCGCACGTCCAGCGGGTTCGTGTCGTCGTCTTCTTCGTCGCGACCACCGACACGCGTGCGAGACGTAGGCGATAGGCCATACTCGGCGGCAAGCTGCCGGGCCGTTTGCATCGCCTTGTCCTGTGCTCGCACGAGCTTCAGGTCGATCGCGCCGCTATCGTCGCGCATCACGGCGTCGATCTCACGCACCAGGCCGCGCGCCAGGCAGAAGTCTTCGATGCCACCAAGATCAGCTTTGGTGATGATACGATCGTCAATAAGCCGGGGCATGACACGCGCCCATTCAGCCTTAGCGAACGCGCTGAAGTAGCGAGGCGGTGGCGGTGCCTTAGTGAGCGGGTCGCGATCATGCGAAAGGGCTGGCTTAACGCCACGAAGATGCGTCACTAGCGGGCGCGCTCGCACCGCAGTTCAAGGCCACGTCGCCGGCCTATCTCAGTGATCCCGACCAGGTTGTAAGGCGTCCCCTCATAAAGCACGCGATCGGCCGTGGTGAGGTTGCCGACGTAGCGGATGCGGAACGTGACGGTGATGTTCTCGGCTTCGCCGAACGTGCGAGGTGTCTCTTCAGCAGCCGCGTCGATCCTCTCGGCGCGCAGGCTGGTGGCGAGATTCACCCATGACAGATCGACAGCGCCAGTCGAGCTCTTCGTCTCACCGTTAGAACGCTGCAGTGTGATCGTCCTAGAAAGTCTACCAGCGCGCATTAGGGCCTCCACCGAATGACGGCCTCGACGTTGAGCACGCCATGCGCAAAGTCAGGGTCCGGGTCGCGAAGCCAACGAACGTTCTTGGCTTCAAAGAAATCGATAGCGCAGTCCACCATGACGAGCGGCGCGAGCAACGCGCCGTGCAGCGCGAAGCCGATAGCCTTTGCCAAATCGCCGCCAGCGTCGAGCGCCCAGATATGAAGGTCTAGCCAGACGCGGGCGCTGTATTGCCTGCCGGAATTATAGCCAAGATATTCAGTTTGCGAGCCTTCCATGATGACGGAAGGCAGCTGCTCACGGCGCATGCTGCCGGTGCGAATTTGATCGGCCGCAACGACCGCAGTGACGGCCGGTGTTGAAGAAAGCCGGGTGTTGATTGCGGTCTGAAGCGCCAGGGATGGTTCGATCATGACTGCTGCCACGCCGCTTTGACCAGCTTGCCGAGTGCGAGCTTGATCGCACGTTGCCCGCGCGGTCCGTAGGTGCGGACGGCCGGCCAGAAATATGGCTGTGCCGCCATCTTCGACGTGCCGTATTCGATGAGATGCGGATAGCGAACGACTGTGTTGCCGACGGTGATAATTGCTTCGTTGTTCGCTGCGATGCGCGAGCCGCCTGGCTGAGAATAGGCAGGCGTCGATTGACCGGGCGGTGTGACGACAACGGAATCCTTCAGGTCGCCGCTGTCTTCCGGCGCGGCGCGCTGGATACGGCCGGCGATCTTGTTCGCTTCGATGACAAGTTTCGGCTCGATGGCCTTCGCCACCACGTCGGGAAGCTCCCGCATCACCTTGTCGAAGGCCTGAAGCTGCTTGGAATGGGCCATCAAAGCACCCATTCACGGTAGGGTCGAATGAGATCGCGGACGCCGAACGGGACTTCGTTCGCGCCGATGCCGATCAAGACGGCCTCGCGCTGCTCATACCAGGCGGCCGCAAGCTGAAGCACGGCTTCGGTGAGTGTCGCCGGCATCGGGTCGATCTCGGCGAGATCCTTTCCGATCTGGTCAGAAATCCACTGTTCGGCCGCCGCGATCTTGTGTGAAAGCAGCGCGTCGTCGTCGGTGCCGGTGAGGTTCATCTGTGATTTGAGAAGGTCGAGAGACACGCTCATTTTGAAATTCCTATATCGGTGCTCTCTTGCAGTGTGCTCCCCCCGCCGGTCCCAGCGAAAGGTGCTAGGTCGGAAGCCACCCCCCGGTTGAACAACTCGCTCGATGTCGCTAAGCGCGCACTGTCAGGGTTCTGGTTGGAGTGATTCGAATGTGGCGTGGTGATCCCGACTATGGAGTCGGCAGTGGGGGCGGCGGTGGCGTATTGATCATCGCATTTGTCATCGCTGCATTCTTCCTCTTTGCGACCGTGATGAACGTCAGAGAGCGCAAATACTGCGAGGCCTTGGGTATGTTCCCCTTTGGCGTTGCCTGTGTGGGGGTTTACATCTGGTTCTATCTCCAGACGTAGATTAGTCAGCGGCTTTGGAGCGCCCATGGCGACGGCTTCGGCGAGCGAGCGGCCCTTGTGAATGCGGGCGATGAGAGCGTTGTATTTGATGCCGGCATGATCGGCCCATTCGTGCAGCGTCTTGGATGTTCCATCGATGGTGTGGACTGCTCGCGTTCGCTCACCGAGCGTTACCGCGAGTGCTTGCTCCATAGTGACGCCTCGCTTTATCCGACGGCGCAGCGTGGGTTGTTGAATGCCGGCCTGGTCAGCCCAATAACTTAGTGACCTGGTCATGCCGTTGACGGTGTAGAGTTTGGCCGGCCGGCGTTGTCCGATGCCTTTGAAGTGCGATCGCCTGCCTTTCGGCAACGTGCCCTTGCGAAGAACATCCTTCATCGGATGCCCGGCCTTAATGCGCGAGCGCATCGTCTCAGGCGATATGCCGGTGAGCTCGGCCCATTCAGTGACTGTGTGGCTCTTTCCACCATAGATGTAGCGATCGACCACACGAGGTTTAGCGAGCTTGATCGCGCGCGGTCGGGCTACTACCGGCTCAGGCAACTGGTCGCCTGGCCGTGCGGTGATCGGCTTGCATATGGCCACCTCAACCGATATGCCGCCATGAAGTCGCCTCATGATGGTTTGCGGCGTGATGCCGTAGTCCAACCCCCATTCATTGATTGACTGAGTGATCCCGTCGAAGGTCAGAAGATCGTCGCGTGTCATAGGTGAATTGACCCCGGTGTAAAGGTTACACCGGCCCGAAGATTGGACCTTGCGCGAACACTTTTAGGGAATAACGTGCGGTGACAAACAGACGTCAGGGGTGAAGAAATGACCACCGAACACATGCCGACAGACGCGTATTTTCTGCTACGCCGCGTTGTTTCGAATGGACCGCAAAAGTCGAGGGGCGACAAAGTTGATGACGACTCGGCGCGGGGCTTTCTCGTCAGTCGAGGGTTCGTAACGTGGGATGAAACCGCAAAGAAGCTGACCGCAACGCAGGCAGGAAGAGATTTCGGCCGGCTCATGAAAAAGGCCCCCTAAGCTGGTGTTCCTGTCGCTGCTTACGGCTTGAATGACAGGGTGATGCAGCCATCGGTTGCCAGTTGGCCCGGTCCCAGAAGAGCCGCTTGTCGCCACGGTGCGGAACGATGTGGTCGACCATGTTAGCGAGACGGCCGCAGGCGCACGCGCAATGACGATGTTGGGGCATGGCGAGGAACGCCTTGCTTTCCTTCTCCCACTTGGAGTCGTAGCCGCGCTCCCGTGCCGAAGGCCTGGTGCGGTCGAAGCGTGCCTTGCGGGTGCGGTCGCGCACTACCTGGCAAGCGCAACGCTGCTCGGCAGGCACGATCTTTCCGCAGAGGCAGAGGTGTGGTGGTCGGGTCATTGTGTCTGACGCGCCAGCACTCGCAATCTTGCGATGCCTTCTCTGACTTGCTCCGGGCTTACAGTTTCGAGCGGGTCATATTCGGGCGTCTCTTCAGCGGTGCCGTGAATGGCCTTCAGCTTGGCGACTAGGCCACGCTGGGCGACGATGATCTCGGCAGGTGTTGCCGACCAGGTATCGGCCGGCGACCAGCCTAGCCAGCCTGTGCCGATCTCGAAAAACTGTTCAAGGCCGGCTTCGATTGAGAATTCTTTGCCCGCCTTTTCGCGCGTTTCGGCCGGGTGTTCGGCTTCGGCATCGATGCCGAAACAAATGGCCACGAACCGGGACAGGTCATCGCTAAGCGACGAGAGAGAACGAACGCCCTCGTCGGCAACGATCTGTAGAAGATGGCGATAGGCGGTCGGATCATCGGTGGAGGCCATTACGATGTCGGCGATCATGCCGAAGTTGCCTCGATTGATGCCCTGCACGACCATGCCCAGGCCGTGCTTGTGCTGAAGGATGGTTGCGGCCCGCAATGACGGCCGCAAGCGCAGGGCGAGGTTGCCGTGCTGTATAGCGATGATGTCAGATGCGAGCCGCATGATCGTTACGCCGAAATCTTCAGCTTGGCGAAGCGGTCGGGATTGGTGACGTCGCCACCGACACGCTTGCGGCTGTGAAGAACAACGATGCCGTTCTTCGCCCGCGTGTAGGGGTCCGAGAGGATGCTGAAGTCGGTGCGATCGACAATGCGATAGCCGGACCAGTCGCCGAACACGATCGGGAACTTGCCGGCTGCCACGTCGGGGAAGTCGACCATTTCGATAACCGGGCGACCAAGCAGCGAAGACGGCTGACCAGCCTGTAGACCGGGCTGCCAGAGATAGTTGCCCTGGCTGTCCTTCCACTTGCGCACGATGCCGAGCGTGTTGCGGTTCATTGCCCATGCGCCATTCTGGGCATGTGCGGTCGGGATCGCGCTCATGACGTCGATGAGCTTGTCGCCGGGGTTCGCTGCCGGAAAATCGGCGGCAACGCCGGTCTTTACTTCAGCGATGCCGGTAGCGACGAGAATGCCCTTAGGGCGATCGGTGCCGGTGCCGTCAACAAACGCCTTACCTTCGGCGATAGCGAAGGACTCAGCGAGATCGCTGGAGACTTCGGCCTCGACATTATAGGCGGCATCTTCAAGCAACTGCCGGCTGATCTCGACAAAGGTTGCCATCTCCCAGGGCGTCAGCGTAACCTGTTCATAGGACGGGCCGCTTTCGGTGCGGTCGGCGATCTCGCTAACCCAGGTCGCGGCGGTCGAGCCGATGCGACGCGGGAACTTGATCTCGGAACCGGCGATGGTCACGACCTTGGCGAACTGGCGAAGCGGGCTGAAAAGGCGCAAGGCCTTAAGAATTTCGGCGCTGAATTCGGTCGGTGCGAGGTAGCCGGCCGTCGCGTCGGTCGCGACGGTGAGCGCCTTGATATCGATGTCCTGAAGGCCGCGATCGCCACGACGGAGATACGTGCCGAAGGCCTTGGCTTCGGGCGTCGGGTTGTCATTGTCGGCGACAGGAACATTCGAGTTCGCAGCCGCCGGGCGGTTCATCTTTGCTTCGAGCTTGTCGAAGCGTTCGGTGAGCTTGACGCTGTCGCCGGACTTGGTTTCGACAGCCTTCAGCCGGTCATCGACCGTCTTCGTCAGGTCAGCGAGCGCCTTCGTAACGACGTTTTCAGTGTCGTCGGCTTCCTTCAGTTCGAGGGCGCCGGTGAGCGCCCGCTTGTTTGCAGTCTTCATTTCAATTGCCTTTTCGTAAGAGCGCCGTGGCGCGGTTGAGCGCATCGGCGATGCCGAGAGCCTTGATTGCCGACTTCGCGCTTGTGACGCGCGCGCCGGGATGCATGGGGAGAGACACAAGGCTCGCCTCAAGCAATTCGAGTTTTGAGATAGTCCGGCCACCGCCGACGCGAGCCAGGGCCTTACGAGTGACGAAGCCGATGCTGATCCCGCGCACCGCGCCAGACTGGACCAAGGCGCGAACCTCACGGGCGCGCGCAACGTCATCGACCAGAAGGCGACCCTTCAGGCGGAAGCCGTCGGGTGCTTCGGTCGCTTCCGTCCAGACGCCGATAGGGTCGTTCTGGTCATGGCCGAAGAGCATGGTGAGCGGGAGTTTGACGCCAGCAAAGGCGCCCTTCTCGATGATGTCGCCGACACGATCGGCCGAACCGAAAGGCCATGCCAAGCCCTCGATGTCGCCGGTTTCATCGGTTGTGAATTTCGTTTCGAGAACGAGCTTATCCATTGGCGGGTGCCTGGCCTTCCTGTGTCGGTGTCGGCGTGCCGCTCCAGACTGCTTGCAAGACCGCTACCGCGATCGGGAATGGTTCACTGAGAGGACGCTTGGCCGCGTAGGTGTCAGCGAGGGCGGCCGCATCCTTTGGCGTGGTGCCGCCGCCGATGAGCGAAAGCCGGATGATCTCAACAAGCTCGGCGTGGCGAAAGTTACCTTCAGGAAAGCGTAGGCAGAGCGAGCCGATGCCCGCGCCGGTCTTGCGTTCAAGTTCGATGATGAGGTCTGGCGTCAGCCCAAATGTGCGCTCGCCGTCACCGAAGAATGCGACGTGCGTGTTCACGCGGCTGCCTTGGCGACCGTGGCGTTGTCATTTTGCGCTGAAGGTGCGCCTGGCGTGATATTCGGATTTGCCAGAACGTCGCCGCCTTCCAGCGGTTCACGGTTCAAGCCTGCGCGCACTTCGTTGGCGGTGATCGCGCCCATGGCGCGATACTTCTGATATGTCTCAGCGCGGGTCGCAGAATTGGCCGTCATGAGGTCGTCAATGACGAACTCGACGTAATGGCTTTTGCGCTCTTCAGACGTCAGCAGCACGCGGGCGTAAGCCCATTCCCATTCGTCCAGCCATGAGCGCAGCGTGAGCGTCAGGAACGATTGAAACATCTCTTCGGCGTTCGACCAGGTGGCGCGGGAAAGCTCGAAAAGCAGATGAGGCGGAACGCGGAAAACGCGGGCGATCTCGTTGACCTGTTCAACGCGCATCTCAGCGAATTGGGCGTCGGTGCTGGTCAGCGCTATCTGTTCGTATTTCCAGCCGTCATCGAGCACCATGGGTTCGGTGAAGCTGCCGGACGAAGTAGCGGCCCGGTAGGCGGCCTTGATCGCGGCGATGACCTTCGAACCGGAGGTGCCGCCCTCACCGCCCTTTTTGTTGTCATTGTAGAAGAGCGCGGACGGCTTAGCGCCACCGGCGAAGAGCTGCGATGCGTGGCGCTCTAAGATCGTAGCCAGGGCGATGGCTTCGCGGCCGGCCTTGATCGGCGCGAGGCTAAGGGGCGACGACACATGAAGAACGTCGCGGAAATCATAGATCCATTCGCGATTGCCGACGTGCCGGACGTAGACCGGCTCGCCAGTCAGCTCGTTCGTTTTGATGGTGACGGTTCGGGGGTCGAGCCGAATGAACTCTTGCGGCTTGCCAGCGCCGACGCGGATAGCCAGGGCATAGCCGTGGTCATGCAAGAGAGCGTCGGCCGTGAGCGTGGCTCGAAGCTGCCCGGCTGACGTCCATTCATTGGCTTCGTCATGCACCAGGCGGTAGGCCGGATGATCGTTTGCGGTTCGCTTCCCGCCATCTGCCTCTGCTACAAAGATTTTGGCGGGAAGCGAACCAATCGTGCCCGCGATGAGCACGACAGCTGAATACACGGCCGGCACCCGAAGGGCGGTCGCGGCATTGATCGAAGGTCCGGCTACTGTCGGAAATGCACCGAACAAATCGAGCGCTAGCGGGTCAGTGAGCGATATCGATTTCTTCTCGATATCGCCACCGAACAAATTCTTGAACAACTCAACGGGACGCTTGAACAAAACAACCTCGAACTTGATTTCGAGATTATTGTCTCACGTCCATTGATAGGAACAAAGTCCTATATTTTTCTTTGTCGAGATTTACTTTTTGAGCTATCTGTGATCTATCATTCAAGGGCTCAGGTGCATCAGGTCCAGGCCGGGATAGGCGATGGAATTCACATACTCGACGCGCTGCTCAAGCATGCCTTGAGGCATCATGCCGTAGCGGCCGGTCATGGTCGCGCTGGCATGACCAAGGACGATAGGCCCAAACTGTTCATCCAAATAACCCGCCCGTCGGAACGCATCTGCCACACCATGGCGAAAGCTGTAGAGCGACAGGCCCCGCCCGACCTTCATGCCGATCCGAGTCAGGTAGCGGCCGAACTCACGCGAGAACTCGGACATCATCTGCCCACGTGAATTGCGCTTCGCTTCAGGAAACAGGCGGGAGTGCCCGGCCGCTTTCATGCCATCGCGATACTTGATGAAGCCGAGCCGGATCAATTCAGGATGGACCGGCACAACGCGCATGGAACCTTCGGTTTTCACGCTCTTGTCATCGTCGCCTTCCGTGGTGATGTGCATGATCCAATGGCCATGCACCTGCCGCACGTCCGCGACAGCAAGCTGCGCAACTTCTGCTGGGCGTGCGCCTGAGAACAGCATAACCAGCGGAACCCAATAGCGATGATCGCGGATGCGCGCGTTGCCGAGCTTGGCTATGTTCCGCCACTCGTCGGCGCTACGGCATCCGGTGAACAGCGGCGACTTGAACAGGGTGTTTAACTGGTCGGACGTGAAGACAAGCGGTTTGCTGCCCTTCGTCTTCTTCAGGAACATGCCGTCGGCCGGGTTGCTGTCGAGGTAACCGTGATTAACCAGCCAAGAGCAAAAAGCGCTGAAACCCGCTAGGTAGCGGTTTACGGTGCGCACAGTAATCACCGGCTTTCCGACCTTCTCATTGTGTCGAACGATCTGCGCAAGCTTCATGCCGGCAAACACGCTGCTTTCGGTGGCCTTCACCGGATACTTCATCAAGAGCGCCTTCCACTCACGGACAGCCTTCTTGTCCATCCGTTGAACCGGGCAAGTTCTGCCGACAAAATCGACAAAGCTGCCAACGTCGCGGCGGGCCTGCGCAATGGTGTCGGTCGCAATGCCCTTCGGGTTTTCGGCGGCGTATTGTTCAAATAGCTCCATGATCCCCTCGCCCGGCGCTGCCTGCTCGCGCGAAGTGCCGCTTGCCGGCTTTACGATCGGGTCTTTCGGGGTGCCGCTGTAGTCGCCCTGGTCGCGCTCTATGGTGCGCTCCAAGCTTTCGATTTCGGATCGCATCATCTTCCTGGCGAGGTCGCCACGATCCGGGGATAGCGGGTCGATCAGAAGCTTGTTCCGTTCGATGTAGTCGTCAACCTCATCTGCAATCAGCGCGGCTTCACCTTCGACAAGATGCTTGCGCATGGCGTCGAGCTTCGCGCGCCTGCCCTGGGCGTCGAACTCGCGCCGATGCTTCAGCACCATGACGTCAAGGACGGCGTCGAGCGTCGCCAGCGGGTCACCAATGTCGATATCTTCGCGCCGCACCCGCTCCACAGCCCGTTCTGTCGCCGCCTCAATATCGGCGGCAATGGGCATCGATTGCCGAACCTGCTCATCACGCGCGAGAATGCCGGTGTAGTGCTGCCAAACCGCATCTGCCTTGTCATCGGCCGTTAGCATACGGCGCGAGCGCATGTCATCGAACTGACGGTTCCAGGCTTCGACTACCGGCCACAAGAGCCGCTTAGCTTCGTTTTCATCCTTAGTGCCGAGCGCCTTTACAAGCTCGCTTTTGCCCATCATGTCGATAAGATCGAGGGGAACGCGAGCGCGGGCATAGTAGGATGCTCCACGCCTTAGCAGGTAGCTTAAACGTGCCATAATTGCTCCACATGGAAGGCCTGTGTGTTACAATCATGTGTTACAATCTCTGGCGAAAAACGTCAATGACTACAGATATTTATATGATTTCAACGCTTTGGAATTTGCTGGATTACTGTCCAGGTTCCCCAGCCAAGGCACGTCATGCCCACTGACAGCCAGTACATCCTCGAACGCATCCGCCAAGGATGCGTGGAGTTGTCCGACGACGCGTTCGTCATCGACAGGTTAGTCAAGTATGTCGGCAACGGCAGGATCCGCTGGCATGTCGAATTGCGTGGGCACCGCATCGAACTGACGACCGGCCAGATCAAGAAGCAGCCGACCCTTCGCAGGAAAATCCTCGAACAGGCTGGCGTGCTGCCGCCGCAGCGTACCGGGGCCGACTACCGGCGATGGGCTCTCGATCTGAGGCGGAATGCCATCGAGCTTCCCTGGCGGGACAGGCCGGTCGACGCCGGTTTTGCCATCGACAGGCTGACCAGCCACGGCGATGGGCGTTGGTCGGTCGAGTACCAGGGCAAGGCCATCAAGTTCACGACGACCAAACTGCGCAGGCAAGTCAGTTTCCGCAAACGCATGCTGGCCAAGGCCAAGGTGCTTCCGCCGGAATTGGCCCCGCCTGCCTATCGCAAGTGGATGGACTGGCTCATTCAAAACGCGACTGAGGCTGTGCCGCAGGCCGGCGAAGCCTCGATCAGAGAGAAAAGCTGGCTTGACGACCTGCCGGAGCTGGCCGGCTGGGAAGATGAAGCGCCACCCGAGAATTGATCGGGTTCCAATGATCATGAAATCGAGCGATGCTTCTCCGGAACTGCGCGATTGGGCAGCGGACGTTCTGGGAATACAGACCGATATCCAAATGCCGGCCAAAACCGCCCAGCGGTAACCCTCCCGCCAGGCCTGATATTTCCCCGGCAGGAACTTGGTCGCCGCCGAAGTCAGCGGCCGGCGCCGCTCATCAAGAGATTGCCTGAGGAGGCGCCGGCCAGGCGGGCATTGGGGTACCCGCCGACGCTACATTAGCATTCACGCATAGATTTGGTATGGCGCGAACGCGGAAGCCGGCTGCCTTCACAGCAGCATTACCGCAATTTTTCCCAAGACCAGGAACCCGCAACGGTGCAAGGGTTGGAACGCCCAGCGTTTCGGCGCGGCTTGCCTGGAGACAATCATGGCGACGTTTCTTACCGCTCTCGCATCCGAAGGTCCGCCAGCCGACCGGGCGAAAGACATGGACCTGTATGGATGGTTGATCGGCAGTTGGGACATGGAGACGCTCCACCACCGCAACGACGGCACAATTCAGAAATGGGATGGCGAGTGTCACTTTGGTTGGGTGCTCGAAGGCCGCGCCATTCAGGACATCTGGATCAGGCCCAGGCGACCAGCCCCGTCCACCATGTATGGCACGACCTTGCGCGTCTTCGATCCCGGGATCGGTGGCTGGCACATTATCTGGAGCGATCCGCTCAACCAGGATTACTCGCGCCAGATCGGGCGGGCCGAAGGCAAGGACATCGTCCAGATGGGCGCCGACTCGCGCGGCCTGCAGGCGCGGTGGCGGTTCACCGAGATCACCGCCGCCAGCTTTCACTGGATCGGTGAGGAGAGACGAGCGGAGAGCGACCCCTGGCGCGTGACATATGAACATTTCGCGCGCCGGACGGGTTCCTGAAGCACGCTTGCGCATTCAGCCCCTCGTGCCTACGGGCGAGGTACGACCATAGATTAGCGATAGCTCAATTAACACCAAACCAGTATCTCAAAACCCGCCGGTACAAGCGCGCCCAAGAACCTTCATATGTACCGAGCGCGAACTGAGGCTAGACAAGTGAAGATTCCAATAGCATTGTTGGCACTGGGACGGGGCTCGACCGGCAAACGCAAACGATGCTTGTCGGTGGTTGGCAACTGCTAAACCGTACAGCCGTAATTGCCACGGCTGCGAGACCAAGGAGTCCCAAGGATGCCGAACTCAAGCCAAACCAGCGATCAATGGTGGGTCAACGACCAGACGCCGGACAACCCGTACGGCAAAAGCGAAGATTACGGGGCCTTCCTCACCTACCTTGGAGCGCTGGACCGGTCGATAACGCCGGCGATCGCGGCGGGAACGCTGAGGATCAATGTCTCCGAGCTCAATGACCATCCCGAATACAAGGCCGCCGCGATCGGCGCCTTGCAGATGTGGGCCAGTGTCACCCCTTTGAAGTTCGAAATCGTCGACAATGCGCCATACAACAGCGCAACGGACTGGATGCAGGTTGTCAGCCCCGAACTGGGCGAAGAGGACGACGGCAGCGCCTATTCCAACGACCGCTATGTCAGCATCGGCCAGCGTTTCCACGACACCGAGGTCAACAAGACGGATATTGGCGGCTATGTCTTCGATTCCTTCATCCATGAATTCGGTCATGAGTTCGGCCTGAACCACCCCGGGCTCTACAATTACAGCGGCCCCGGCGGCGTACAGATCAATTATCTGAACAATGCGACCTGGACCTACGACCGTCAGCAATACAGCGTCATGTCCTATTTCGACGGGATCGATGTCGGTGAAACCAGCCGCTGGTCGGCGTCAACGCCGATGATGGCCGACATCGAGGCAGTCATCCGCCGCTTTTTCTCCACCGTCGACGAGAACGGCGTGCGCACCTATCAGCATATCGACCTCAACACGGGCGACAACGTCTACGGCTTCGGCAGTGCCGTGGACGGCTACCGGCTGACCTCCTCGGGCATGCAGCACGATATCGGTTTTGTCATCCATGACACCGGAGGAACCGACACGATCGACTTCTCCGGCTCGACGGCCGGCACGATCCTCGATCTGCGCGCCGGGCAGTTCTCCAGCGTCAACGGCCATAGCAACAATGTGTCGATCTTTGCCGGGCACAACGCCGACGGCACCGACTATTACATCGAGAACGGCATCGGCAGCAGCTATGACGACGTCCTGATCGGCAATGACGGAGCCAACGTGCTGGATGGCCGCGGCGGCGGCGACCGCATGGCCGGCAATGGCGGCGACGACACCTACTTCGTCGATTCTCTCGACGACATCGTGCGCGAGGAAGCGAATGGCGGGAATGACACGGTCGTTCTGCTGAACCGGAACTTGAATATCCGGAAAATCGCCAACGTCGAACACATCATCTACGCCGACGAGTCGACACTCCAGCCTGGAGACGGCGGCACCGAAACCGCACCGACCATCGGCGACAACACGATGACCAGCGTCATCTTCGGCGACAACGGCAACAATACGCTCGACGGCGGCGCCGGCGACGACACGATCTTCGGTCAGGGCGGCGATGATCTCATCATCGGCGGCCGCGACTCGCTCGCCAGCCGCGACATCAACAACACCATCGATGTCGCCGACCTTCCAGACCAGACCGAGAGCGACGACGGCAATGACACGCTCTATGGCGGCCGCGGCAACGATACGATCCTCGGCGGCCAGGGCAACGACATCCTCGACGGCGGCGACGGCGACGATACGCTGAGCGGCCAGGATGGCGTCGATATATTCAGGGGTGGCGCCGGCGTCGACACGGTCGACTTCAGCAAGGAGAGCCCCTTCCAGCTGCTCGTCAACCTCGAGACGAACGTGGCCAGCGGCGGAACCGCTACGGGCGACACCTTCTACAGCATCGAAAACCTGATCGGCTCCGATGACCGCATCGACCGTTTCATCGGCACGTCGGCGGCAAATCATTTCTGGGGCCGGGGCGGCGGCGACTATTTCAACGGCGGCGGCGGCAACGACATACTGGATGGCGGCAATGACGGCGACATCCTGTACGGTGAAGCCGGCAACGACACGATCATCGGCGGCGCCGGCCAGGACTATCTGGATGGCGGCGCCGGCATTGATACGGTCGTCTACGAAGGCAGCTCCGCCGGCGTGACGATCGACCTCGCCAATGGCACGGCCAATGGCGGCGACGGCGATGGCCCGGTGCAGATCGTCGGGCGCGGCACCGTTATCCGGCACGACATCCTGGTCGGCTTCGAAAACGCCGTCGGGTCGTTCTTCGACGACCATCTCATCGGCAACGCCCAGGCCAACAAACTTTCCGGCGGCGCCGGCAACGACACGCTGACCGGCGGTGGCGGCGCCGATATATTGAATGGCGGCGCCGGCAGCGACACGGCGGACTACGCCGACGCGGCCAGCGGGCAAAACCTCAAACTGGGTGGCGGCAAATCCGGCGGCGACACCTATATCTCGATCGAAAATCTGGCTGGCTCGGGCTTCAACGATCACCTGACCGGCGATGGCGCGGCCAATGTGCTGACCGGCCAGGGCGGCGCCGACAAGATCGACGGCGGCGGCGGCGATGACACCCTGCTCGGCGATTTCGCCTATCAGGGCGATGCTCCGCCACGCCCGGGCATGGGCACCGGCTACGCCACGCTCGGACCGGACGCGACCAACAATTCGGTCTCGACCGCCTTCGACATCTCGAACAACTTCTCGCTGACCGCCGACCCCGACATCTTCGATTCGACGACCACCCTTCACACCACCGTCAATGCCACCGGAAACGGCTTGGGCGGATATTACAGCATCAACCTGGCGGCCGGCACGATCATCACCATCGACATCGATGGCATTGCCGACCCCAATGTCCATGACAGCATCGTCAGGGTGCTGGACAGCGATGGCAATATCGTCGCCCAGAACGACGATGGCGGCAACGACCCCGGCTCCAACAACGGCCGCGATTCGAGCACCAGCTTCATCGTTCAGGAAACCGGAACCTACTATATTGTGGAGGGCGAATGGTCGGACTCGGCTCCTGGCGATGGCTGGGTGGAATCCGTGCCGGAGGGCTCGACTTACAAGCTGAACGTATCGGTCGAATTCCCGCCGGCACCAGCTCAGCCGGGCGTTGCGGGCGCCGATACGCTCAACGGCGGCGGCGGCAGCGACCTTTTGGATGGCGGGCTGGCTGCCGATACGCTGACCGGCGGCGCCGGCGACGACTATTTCCGCTTCTCGACAGAACTCGGGAACGGCAATATCGACTGGATCAAGGACTTCAAGGTCGCCGACGATACGATCCTGCTGGACAACCTCATCTTTGCCAGCGTTGGCGGCGACGGCGCCCTCGCTTTGGGCTCATTCTACAAGAGCGCAGCCGGTGCTGCTCATGATGCCGACGACCGCATCATCTACGACACCGACAGTGGAATATTGTCTTACGACGCCGATGGTTCCGGACAGGGAGCAGCCGTTCAGTTTGCACACCTGAACACAAATCTGGATCTTTCGGCTGCAGACTTCATCGTCATCTAACGCGTTCCCGGGAGGGGTGCCGTCAGGCTGCCCTCCCGCATACCCCAGCGCAGTGAAAAGGGAGAGGACGCGATGACTGACCGCCGCACGGTGTTAATGGCCGCCGGAGTTGCGGCAGTCGCCGCGGCCACCGGGGCAGCGGCAGCGCAATCGCCAGATATTCGCGCGCCAGATATTCGCGCAACAGATATTCGCGGCGCCGTCACCTTTGTGGGCGGCAAGGCTATCCCGGAAGGTCATCTCGAGATCTATCTTGAGGATCCCGCCATTCAGGACAGTGGGCGACGCCGCGCCGCCAAAACCAGCCTCAAGAGCGAGGGCGGCTCAAAGACCATAGAATTTTCCTTGCCCCTGCCCGCAAGCTCGACCGCTTCACCAACGCTGCAGGTCGTTGCGCGCCTGGAGCGTGCGGACGGCTGGCTGGTGGCGCGGGGCAGCGCGCAGTTCCAGGCCGGCTTGCCCGTCCATGTCACACTCAAGGCAGTTATCTATTGAAGGGACGAGATGCCATATCCTGATTGCGAGCCTGCATGCAGCTGACGCCATCGACGCCGCTTACGCTGGTCGGAATCCTGGCGTCCTTTCGACGTGCGTTTTCGGGCATCGTCCTGATGAGCGGGGTCGTCAACGTGCTGACCCTGACCGGCTCGTTCTTCATGTTGCAAGTCTATGACCGCGTCGTTCCGGGTCGCAGCGTGCCGACGCTGGTCGGCCTGGCGGTGCTTGCGGGAACATTGTTCGTGTTTCAGGGAGTGCTGGAGCTGATCCGCTCTCGCCTCATGGTGCGGCTGGGACAGGGGTTGGACGCAAAGCTGAGCCCGTCGGTCTATTCGGCGCTGATGCGCCTGCCGCTGCGCGCCAAGCCTTCCGGCGACGGGCTGCAACCCCTACGGGATCTCGATCAGGTCCGCTCCTTTATCGGCAGTGCCGGACCGACCGCTTTGTTCGACCTGCCATGGATGCCGCTCTATATCGGCATCTGTTTCATTTTTCATTTCTGGATCGGCGTTACCGCGCTTGCCGGCGCCGTTGTCCTGTCTGCACTGACGCTTCTGGCCGAATTCCGGACCCGCGGCCCGACAAGGATCGCCGGACAGCACGCGGCCGTTCGCAGCACGTTGGCCGAGGCGACAAGGCGCAATGCCGAAGCCATGCAGGCCATGGGTTTTGGCGGGCGTATCGCCGAGCGGTGGTCTGCCGTCAATGCCGAGTACCTGAACGCCCATGCGGCGGCCAGCGATGTCGCGGGAACGCTTGGCACGATTTCCAAGATCCTGCGGTTGATGCTGCAATCGGCAATGCTGGCGATCGGCGCTTATCTGGTCATCCAGCAAGAGGCGACCGGCGGCATCATGATCGCAAGCTCGATCATGATGGGCAGGGCGCTGGCTCCGATCGAACTGGCGATAGCGCATTGGAAGGGTTTCATTTCAGCGCGGCAAAGCTGGGCACGCCTGAAGCAGCTTCTGTCCGCGCTGCCGGAAGGCGCAACCGGCGTGACCCTGCCCGCGCCTGTCAGCGCGCTGGCGGTCGAGAATGTCAGTGTCGCGCCGCCGGGCGAACGCACGCCGGTGGTGTGGGATGCAAGTTTTTCACTGGCCAGGGGAGCGGGCCTGGGGGTCATCGGCCCGAGTGCTTCCGGCAAATCATCGCTGGTGCGTACGCTTGCAGGTGTCTGGCTTCCGGCGCGCGGCGCCGTGCGGCTGGACGGCGCGACGCTTGACCAGTGGCCGGCCGACGAGCTGGGTAAACATATCGGCTATCTGCCGCAGGATGTGCAGTTGTTCGACGGCACGATTGCGCAGAACATCGCCCGCTTCGACCCGGATGCCTCGTCCGACATGGTGCTTGCGGCAGCCAAGGCCGCCGGCGTGCATGATCTCGTCGTGCATCTGGCCGACGGTTACGACACAAAGGTTGGCGAAGCCGGCGCCTCGCTGTCGGCGGGACAACGGCAGCGTGTCGCCCTTGCCCGCTCTCTTTATGGCGATCCCTTCCTGGTCATCCTGGACGAGCCGAATTCCAATCTCGACTCAGAGGGTGAAGTGGCCTTGTCCGCCGCCATCCAGGGCATCAGGGACCGCGGCGGCATCGTTATCGTCGTCGCGCACCGATCCAGTGTCCTGGCCAATGTCGACACCGTGCTGGTGATGGCCAATGGCCATGTGCAGGCCTTCGGTCCGAAGGATGAGGTGCTGAACAAGGTCTTCCGATCGGCGGCACCGCTCAAGGTCGTTGCCGCCACGGAGAGAGGCGTTCCTGCATGAGCGAGGACAGAAGCGCTTTGCATCATCGGCAGGTCCGCCGCTATCTCGTGGCTGGCGTTGCTACCTGTCTGCTGCTTGTCGGAGGTGTTGGCGGCCTGGCGGCAGTGACCAAGATGTCGGGTGCGGTGATCGCAGCTGGCCGGCTGGTGGTCGATTCCAATGTAAAGAAGGTTCAGCATCCGACGGGCGGCGTGGTCGGCGAGATCAGGGTGCGTGAAGGCGACCGGGTCAAGGCGGGCGATATTCTGGTGCGGCTGGATGAAACGACAACACGCGCCAATCTGGCGATCGTCTCAAAAGGTCTGGATGAGTTTTATGCACGGTTGGCGCGCCTGGAGGCGGAGCGTGACGGCAAGGACAGGATCAGCTTTCCGGACGTTTTGACATCGCGGCGCGACGAAGCCGGTGTCGCCGCATCGATGGCCGGAGAACAATCGCTGTTCGATTTCCGGCACCAGGCGCGGTCTGGCCAGCGATCGCAATTGCGCGAACGGATCGCGCAGTTGAAGCAGGAGAGTGCCGGCCTGACCGAGCAGCTGCAGGCGAAACGCCGCGAGATCGAGCTGATCCAGATCGAGCTGGAAGGTGTGCGGTCGCTCTGGCATCGCAAGCTGATAGGAATCGACCGCATGACGTCGCTGGAACGGGACGCGGTGCGGCTCGAAGGCGAGCATGGCCAGTTGACCGCGGGAATTGCCCAGGTGAAAGGCAAGGCGTCCGAGATCGAACTGCAGATCATCCAGATCGACCAGGATCTTCGCAGCGAGGTCGCGACCGATTTACGCGATACCCAGGGAAAGATCTCCGAGTTCGTCGAACGCAAGGTAGCGGCCGAGGACCAGTTGAAGCGCATCGATCTGCGCAGCCCGCAGGATGGCGTGGTGCTGCAGTTGGCGGTGCATACGATCGGCGGCGTCATCACCCCCGGGGAACAGGTGATGCAGATCGTACCGGTGACGGACGACCTGACCGTTGAAGCGCATATCGCACCGCAGGATATCGACCAGGTGACGATGGGCCAGAATGCGATTTTGCGCCTGTCGGCCTTCAATCGGCAAACCACGCCGGAGCTGACCGGGACGCTGTCGCGGATCTCGGCGGATCTCACCATCGAAGAGCGCACCGGAGCAGCCTTCTATGTGGCGCGGGTGACGCTGCCCAAAACCGAGGTCGCCAAGCTGCGCGGGCTGGCGCTGGCGCCAGGCATGCCGGCCGAAGTGTTCTTCCCGACGGGCGACCGGACGATGCTTTCCTATCTGGTGAAGCCGCTGTCGGATCAGATCCAGAAAGCTTTCCGGGAGGAGTGAAGCCGCACCTTTGAGAGCTGAAGCCTCGGGACCGGCTGGTTGCCGGTCCCCAAGGGGTAGCCCCTACTCCGCCGCCTCGTAGCCGGCGATGCCCTTGATCTCGAGGAAATCCTCGAGGCCGTATTCGGCGTATTCGCGGCCGTTGCCGGATTGCTTGTAGCCGCCGAAGGGCAGGCCGGCGTCCCATTGGGGATAGTTGATGTAGACGTTGCCGGTGCGCATGCGGGCGGCGACTTCGCGGGCCTTCTGGATGTCCTTGGCCTGGATGTAGGACGCCAGCCCATAGACAGTGTCGTTGGCCGTGCCGATCGCCTCTTCCACTGTGTCGTAAGGCATGATCGCCAGCACCGGTCCGAAGATTTCCTCGCGTGCGATGCGCATGTCCGGCGTGACATCGCCGAACACGGTCGGGCGGACATAGTAGCCGCGGTTGAGCTCGGCCGGACGCCCCGGTCCACCCGCGACCAGCGTGGCGCCTTCATCTATGCCGGCCTGGATCAGGTCCTGGATCTTGTCGAACTGGATCTGGCTGACCACCGGGCCGAGCTTGGTGCCGGCCGCATCGGCCGGGCCGACGGTCAATTTTTCGGCCGCCGTCTTGGCGTAGCCGGTCGCCTCGTCATGGCGGTCGCGCGGCACGAACATACGGGTCGGCGCATTGCAGGACTGGCCCGAATTGCTGAAGCAGCCGGCGACGCCCTTGCTGACGGCCTTTTCCAGGTCGACATCGGGAAACAGGATGTTGGCCGACTTGCCGCCGAGTTCCTGATGCACGCGCTTGACCGTGTCGGCGGCCGCCTTGGCGACCAGGATGCCGGCGCGGGTCGAACCGGTGAACGACATCATGTCGACATCGGGATGGCTGGACAGCGCCTGGCCGACGCCCGGGCCGTCGCCATTGACGAGGTTGAAGGCGCCCTTGGGAACGCCGGCCTCGTCGATGATTTCGGCAAAGATGATGGCGTCGAGCGGCGCGATTTCCGAGGGCTTCAGCACCATGGTGCAGCCGGCGGCGAGCGCAGGACCGACCTTGCAGGTGATCTGGTTCAGCGGCCAGTTCCACGGCGTGATCAGGCCGACGACGCCGATCGGCTCCTTGACGATCAGCGACGAGCCCTTGACGTGGCGGAATTCGAACGACTTCAGCACCTCGGCCATCTTCCGCAGATGTGCCAGGCCAATGCCGACCTGGCTGTCGAGTGCCATCTGGCGCGGCGCGCCCATCTCGCGCGATACGGCCAGCGCCAGATCGGCGCTGCGCTTCTTGTAGACCTCGATTATGCGGTTGAGGATATCGAGGCGCTCCTCGACCGAAGTGAAGCCGAATGTCTCGAAGGCGCGCTTGGCGGCCGCAACCGCCTTGTCGACATCGGCCTTTGAGCCGAGCGAAATCTGCGCGAAAGCATCTTCGTTTGACGGATCGATGACGTCGAGTGTGCTGGGCACGACAGGATCGACCCACACGCCGTCAATATAGAACTGCAGATTGTGTGACATGGGCTTCTCCTCGGGGGATTTCTGAATTGATGGGGGGCGATCGCCAGATCGTCGTATCGGTTCAGGGATAACGATGGGGCAAGAGCGATGTCAAACGCAAGGGCGGGCGATTGAGCCGACGGCTACAGAAGCGTGTGCCCCGCCGTGACCAGAAGCCCCCTTGCCGCGGCTTCATCCTTGGCTTTGACGAGCAGATGGTCACCATCGAAGGTGGATACCAAAAAAATGCCGAGTTCGTTTTCCGACAATGGTTTTATCACCGACAGCACGATGCCTGTTTCGTCGAAGGCAAAGGGACCTTGGAGTTTCAGGGCGACCCAGTCCCTGTCATGCTTCACCCCGTCCGGCACCCGATCCTGCAGGCAGACGACCGAAAGCTCGTCGTCGGTCCTGGTAATGCTGACGAAGCCCGGCCCGTCCGCCCAGCCGGGAATGCTGTCTTTTGCTTCGAGGCGCGAAACCGCATACCGCCCCGTGAGCGGCTTCAACCGGACCCTGACTGCCATCCGATCCTCCCTGTTATCGGCCATCACCCCAGTTTCTTGCTCATATAGACCGTCATGCCGTTCATGAACGGCTCCTCCCGGTCGATCGTATAGCCATGCCGTTTGTACAACAATACATTGGCCTCGAAGGCGCCATTGGTCAGCAGGCGCAGCTCGAAGCAGCCGGCCTCCAGCGCCTTCTGCTCCGCCCGTTCCAGCAACAGCCGGCCGATTCCCCTGCCCTGCGCCTGTGGCGTGACGCAGACATTCTCGATCCAGAGATGATCGTCGGCCGGCATGGTCTCGATCATGCCGACGATGCGGCCATTTTCGATGGCGAGATCGAACGGATGTTCGGCGACCGCCTTGTCATAGTCGGCGCGCATCGGCAGCGGCTCGCGGCCGATCAGAGGCACCCATTTGGCATAGGCGGCACGCACAATGTCCCGGACGGCGGCCGCGTCTGCCGGCTCAGCCGGCCGAAACAGGATGGAAGAATTGGACATGGCAAAGGCTCCAGACATGAAAACCCCGCCGGCAGACATCGCGGGCGGGGCTGGAACGAACGAACCGGAATTTTATTGGGCCGGTCCTTTTCGTCGCGCAAACAGCTTGCCACACTGCGTGGTGCAGGAACGGCGTCGCTTGGCGATGGCGAACGAGAAAACGAACATGACGCCACGCTGGAGCAGGAAGCGCGGCGCTGTCAAGATTTTGGCGTTGGCCCAGCCTCCGAGTTGACCCGCGCGGCAGAGCGGCCGGCGCCGGCAAGGCCATAAGTGTACTGCCAGGCAACGCCAGTCGTCACCTTGCGCGGTGGTTGCTCGCCCTAAACTGCTGCCGTCGAGTAGGGCTCTCGTACGCGTACAAAAAAACAGCAACAGCTAATATTGTTGGACATTCAACCTACCACTGGTTCAAATTTCTATTTGATCTAGTCTTGGCATCATAATATAAGCGGAGAAGCACTGGACGGGCTGACGGGGGGGCCATGCATCGAGGGCTGGCAAAGCGTACAATCTCACGTTTGTTAGGCGCGATGACGGTCGTCTACGCGCTCGCGGGCACGACGTCAGCGCTCGCGCAGTCTTGTAGTCCCACACAGACAGCTCATGCTTTTAGCTTTACTGGCGGCGACCAGTCCATCTCGGTTCCTGGCAACACCCATTCCGCCACAGTATACCTCAAGGGAGCGCAAGGCGGGGTTGGCAAGAGCGGCGCCGGCACCATCGGGGGGAGCCCATTGAGCCCAGGCGGCGCCGGCGGGCTCGGCGGCCAGGTGAGCGGTTCCTTGACTGTCGCGCCGGGTGACATCCTTTCTGTCGGCGTTGGCGGCCGTGGCTCGCTCGCGGTCAATCCCGGTGGCGCGAGCGGCACTCCCGACGGCGGCAATGGTGGCGGGGCGACCGACCTGCGGCTGGGCGGAACCCGCCTGGCAATTGCTGGCGGCGGTGGCGGCGGTGGCAACGGGGGCTGGCACACTACAAATTCGATAGCTGGTGGCGCCGGTGGCAAGAGCGGGGGATCCGGCTCGGCAGGAACTGATGTTTCGGGCGGCCTTGGCCCCTTCGGCGGTGAAGGTGGCACTGTAGGTGCCGGTGGCGCGATCGGCGCTGGGTGCGATAGTTTTCCTGGCACGGCCGGTCAGGCAAATGGCCAAGGCGGAACTGCACGAAATTTCTCAGGGTCTTTCCTGGGCGCCGGATATGCTGGTGGTGGCGGTGGCGGGGCTACTGTCGGCGGCGGTGGTGGCGGCGCAGGCGTCGGCACGACCTCGTGCCAGCAGAACTGGAACGGCGCCGGCGGCGGCGGCGGCGGCGGATCATCGGATGCCGGCTCGCTGCAATCGGCTGCGGTGGCGGATGGCGTCAATTCCGGCGATGGGTCCGCATTGATCTGTTTTGATGAGCCGCTCTATGTGATCAGTGGCACAGCGAGCGGTCAGACCGGGACGGTGAGTTTGAAATTGACATCAAGCTCGCCGGCAGGGACGCAAACCAGGGACGTGAATGTCGGCGATATCACCTTTGCCTTTGCGGATGGCCTGCTGACCGGCTCCAACTGGAGCGTTGAGGTTACTGCCAAGCCGGCCGACCAGACATGCACGGTCACGACGGCCTCGGGCACGGTGGCGGGAGCCGACGTGACCAATCTTGTCCTGTCCTGCACCACGGTCACGGTGGAGCTGTCGCCGGCAACATTGCCGAATGCGCATATTGGCACGCCGTACAGCCAGACCATCACGGCAAGCAGCCCCAATGGCGGCGCCGCACCCTATACCTTCACCGTGATTTCCGGCTCAGTGCCTCCCGGCCTCGCGCTCTCGCCTGGAGGTACGCTGGCTGGCACACCCACTGTCGCGGCCAATTACGATTTTACGGTGCGGGCCATGGACAGCAACGGCTTTACCGGCCAACGTGACTACACTGTGGTCGTCGAGATCCACTTGCCGTCGGCACAGGACCACACGCTGGACGTGATGGCCGGAACGACCGGGTCCCTCGACCTGACGCAAGGGGCTACGAATGGGCCGTTTACCAGCGCCACGATTGCCTCGCCGCCGCCGAGCGAAGCGGGCACGGCTTCCATTGTGCCCGATGGCGGCGCTTATATCCTGCAGTTTGCCGCGGCAGCCACCTTTGTCGGCACAACCAGCCTGACCTACACGCTCTCGAATGCCGACGGAACGTCACCTCCGGCAACCGTGACCATCAACGTCACGGCACGGCCCGACCCCTCCCGCGATCCGGAAGTGATCGGCCTGATTCGGGCACAGGTGGAGGCGGCAAAGCACTTCGCCGACATTCAGATCCAGGGATTTGGACAGAGGCTGGAACAGCTCCACAATGAGGGCGACCAGCGCCACAATTCGATAGGCCTCAGCGTTGCCGTCCAGCAATCGTCGGACAATCCCGACGCATACGCTCAGCAGCAGAATGCGGCGAACGATCCGGCGCTCGCCGCAATCGCCACGGCATCGTCGCAGTCCACTTACGGAGCGCCCAATCCGGAGCGCATTCAGCCCAACGCCAACGCAAAGCAGGACAGGACTTCGACCGGCGCGTCGCCGATCAAGACCGGACAGTCTTCAACTGGCACGGACGTGGACACCCAGACGTCGTCACTGCCGGCCGAGAACCCATTTGGCGAACTGGCCTTCTGGAGCGGCGGCTACGTCAATTTCGGCACCGATGACGATGGAGCCATCAAGCTCGACCATACGCTGGTCGGCGTGAGCGTCGGTGCCGACTACCGCTTTTCCCCGACCTTCACCGCCGGTCTCGGGTTTGGCTATGGCCATGACGTCACCGACGTCGGGAGCAACGGCACCGAAAGCCGCGCCCATGCCATCTCGGTCGCCGCCTATAGCAGCTACCGCCCGGCGCCAGGTTTTTTTGTCGATGGCCTTGCCGGCTATGGCGCCCTCAATTTCGACAGTGAGCGCTATGTGACCGATACCGGCGATTTCGCGTCTGGAACGCGCGACGGAAGCCAGGTCTTCGGGTCGCTGACGGCGGGCTACGAATTTCGCCGGCCGGACTCTCTGATATCACCCTATGGACGTCTGTCGGGGTCCCACTCCACGCTTGACGGCTTCACCGAGACGGATGGCGACATCTATAATCTGACCTTCGGCAAGCAGACCGTCGACACGCTGTCGGGCACCCTTGGCCTGCGCATCGAGAACAACATTCCTACCAGCTGGGGTCTGCTCACACCGCGCGCGCGCTTTGAGTATACGCACGACTTTGCCGGCTCCAGCCGCGTCAGCCTCGGCTATGCCGATATCGGCACCACGCCCTACGCGCTGGACGCAGATGCCTTTTCCAACGACTATTTGTCAATCGGGCTCGGCGTCGATGCGCAAATCGGCGGTATTGCCTTCGGGCTGAACTACAGCACCGCGGTCGGCAGCAACGGCGACAGCCAGGACCATACGATCGCCGCGCGAATTGGGATGAAATACTAGGGCATGATCCCAAAAAGTGGGGTTAGATCGTGATGGGAATTCATCATGATCTAGGGCGGCTCCAGGTTTCGCCCGGCCGCTCTTTCTCATTCTGACCTCGGCCGCCCTAAACGTTCACAAAAATCGATCATTTCAACAAAAACAATTCGTTGGAAAGATCGATTCTGGAATGACATTCTCCTGAGGTACTTGCGTGGAGAATTGCATTGTCTTCCGCCGCCCAGCTAGCGAACGATATTCCGATCAGCATGATTTCCGCCGATCTGGCCGTGGGCCGGAAGCGGCTCGGTTCCGTGTGGAATGGCGTCATCCCCGGGATCGTGCTGGTGGCGATGATCACGGGGGTGGCCTTCTCGGCCCATAATATCTCCGGCTTCGCGCTGTTCAGCCCGATGATCCTCGCCGTCGTCGCCGGCATGATCTATTCCAACGTGCTCGGCACGCCCGCCCACGCCAAGGCCGGCATTGCATTCTCGCAGAAGCGCCTGCTGCGCTTTGCCATCGTGCTGCTCGGCTTTCAGCTGACGCTCGGCCAGGTCGTCTCCATCGGCGCCGGCGGCGTCGGCATCGTGGCGCTGACCCTTGGAGCGACCTTCGTCTTCACCATTACGCTTGGCCGGCTGATCGGCGTCGACGCCAAGCTGGCGCAGCTGATTGCCGCCGGCACCTCGATCTGCGGCGCTTCGGCGATCGTTGCCACCAACATCGTCACCGATGCGCGCGACGAGGACGTCACTTATGCCGTCGCCTCGATCACGCTGTTCGGCACCGTCGCCATGCTCGGCTTTCCGCTGCTGGCGCCGGTGCTCGGCCTCGACCAGCACGCATTCGGCCTGTGGGCCGGCGCCTCGATCCACGAGGTGGCACAGGTCATCGGCGCCGGCTTCCAGAACGGCGCCCAGTCCGGCGAGATCGCCACCGTCGCCAAGCTGACCCGCGTCGCCCTGCTGGCGCCGATGGTCATCGCGCTCGGCCTGATGGCGCGCCGCAAGAGCAATGACGATCGCCCAAGCGACCAATCCGGTGCGCGGCCGCCGATGCCGTGGTTCGTCGCCGCTTTCATCGCCGTCGTGGCGCTGAACAGCCTGGTTGCCGTGCCGGCCGAAGTGAAGTCGGCCATGGCGTTCGCCACCACCATCATGCTGACCATGGGGCTCGCCGCCATGGGTCTGCAGGCCAACATTTCGCAGCTGCGCTCGCGCGGCCTTCGCCCGCTGGCGCTCGCCTCCTGCGCCTTCCTGTTCATCGGCTGCTTCAGCCTGATGCTGGTGAAGTTCGCTTAATCCTCGAACGAACTCGCCGCGACATAGATCGCGGCAAGCGCCTCGATGCCGGCCTGGTCGTCCTTGTCGAAGCGGCCGGGCGTCGGGCTGTCGAGGTCGATCAGGCCGAAGACGCCGTCATTGTCCCTCAGCAGCACGACGAGTTCCGAGCGCGAGTCGGCGTCGCAGGCGATGTGGCCGGCAAATTCATGCACATCCTTGACCAGCATCGACATTTCGAGATCGATGGCGGTGCCGCACACGCCCTTGCCGACGGCGATGCGCACGCAGGCCGGCTTGCCCTGGAACGGTCCAAGCACCAGCTCCTCGTCCGACGCCAGGAAATAGAAGCCGGCCCAGTTGAGATCGGGCACCATCTGGAAGATCAGCGCCGATGTGTTGGCGGCGTTGGCGACGGAGTCGCTCTCGCCTTCCAGCAGCGCCTTCAACTGGGTGGCCAGTTCGCGGTAGAAGGCCGGCTTGTCGGTGCTGTCGATGGTCTGGGCCGCAAACATGGCGTCGTCTCCATTGCGGGCGGGCCAAAAAGCCCGTTACATTTCCTGTCTGCCACCAATGACGCTCCCAGGAAATACACAATTGTGAATACCGACCGTGCCAGCCAAACACACGACCGGGCGCAACCCGCAGCGAGCGAAGGTCCCCTCACCTTCGCCGTTCTGGTCTTTCCCGGCTTTCCGATGATGGCGTTCAGTTCGGTGATCGAGCCATTGCGCGCCGCCAACGTGCTGGCCAAACGCGATTGTTACCGCTGGGTGATCGTCGGCGCCGACCAGGGCACGGTCGAGGCATCCAATGGGGTTGTCATACAACCGGGATTCTCAGCGTTCGGCGCGCCGAAGGTCGACCGCATCGTCGTCTGCTCCGGCGGCAATGCGGACTTGCTTGTCGCGGACGATGCGGTTGCCTGGATCCGCAGGAGCCTGCGCGCCGGCGCCCATATCGGCGCTGTGGCCGATGCCGCCTTCTTCCTCGCCCGGGCCGGCCTGCTCGACGGCCATGCCTGCACCTTGCACTGGACCAGCCAGGCCGCCTTCACCGAGGCCTTCCCGGATATCGAGCTTCGGCGCGACCTCTATGTCATCGACCGCAAGCGCTTCACCTCGGCCGGTGGCGTCGGCAGCCTCGACATGATGCTGGAGATCATCACCAACGATTATGGCGGCGAGCTCGCGGCGGGCGTTGCCGAATGGTTCGTGCACAGCCCCTTGCGTTCGAGCGTCGACCGCAAGCTGATGCCGCTCAGGCTGCGCACCGGCGTCCAGAACGAACTGGTGCTGTCGGCCATGGCCATCATGGAGGATGCGGTGGAAGAGCGGCTTGGCATGACGGAACTGGCGGCCCGTCTCGGCGTCTCCTCCGACAAGTTGGAGCGCAATTTCCGCGCCCAGCTCAGCATTTCGCCCAATGGATATTACCGGCGGCTCCGGCTGCGGCGCGCCGCCGACCTGTTGGCCCATTCGACGCTGATGGTGCGAGACGTGGCGCTGGCCTGCGGCTTCGCGTCCATGTCAAGTTTTGCCCGAGCGTTTCGCGAGGAGCATGGGCACGCGCCGAAGGCGATGCGGCGGCATTAGAGGGCGCTGCGCGCTAACGCGGTGAGATGCTGGCGGGGCAGCGCCCCCCTCTGTCCTGCCGGACATCTCCCCCACACGGGGGGAGATCAGATGTCGCCTCGGCTTTCGCCAATCACCAACGTTGCAGGGCGAGCGGGACGCGAAAGCTGCTAATCTCCCTCCTTGTGGGGGAGATGTCCGGCAGGACAGAGGGGGGCGCGAAGGATCGCAACATTGCCCTTTGTATCCATGCCCTTCTTGCGGCATTTCGCGCGACATCTGCGGATTCTCGCACAGACATTTTTCGGCGCATGGCTATGGTCTAGCCCTTCAGGAGGCGCACCCAATGAGCATCGTCGTTTTCGACCCCGACAGCACCGAGGATGTGGATTTCAAGGACCGCATGCGCCACCCGGTTGCGGCTGACTCGGCCGGTGGCATGTGGCTGTCGGACACCGAGCCGTCCTTCATCGATGCCGACGCGCTGCGCAAGGGTCGGCTGGCGAAACTGCGCGGCTGGATGCGCGAGGCGGGCTATGGCGGCGTCGTTTTGTTCGACCCCTACAACCAGCGCTATGCCACCGGCTCGCGCAACATGTTCGGCTATTTCCTGCGCAACTCGACGCGGTATTTCTTCATCCCGACCGACGGGCCGATCGTGCTGTTCGAATACCCGCAGAGCTACCATGTCTCGATGGTGCTCGACACGATCGACGAGGCGCGCCCGTCCAAGCTGGTATGGTCTTCGGTGTCGGGCCGCGACGACGAAACCGCCGGCCCCTTCGCCGACGAGATCGCCGAGCTTTTGAAGAAACATGGCGGCGGCTCGATGAAGCTCGGGCTCGACCGCTGCAGCCATTTGCAGGCGCTGGCGCTGGAAAAGCGCGGCTGCGACGTCAGGGATTGTCAGGGCGAAATCCTGGCGGTGCGCGCGGTGAAAACACCCGAGGAAGTCAAATGCCTGCAGGTATCGATGGCTGGCGCGGAAGCCGCTGTTTATGCCGTGCGCGAGGCGATCAAGCCCGGCGTCTCCGAAAACGAGCTGTTCGCCATCATGTATGGCGAGGTGATCCGCCAGGGCGGCGAGTTTATCGAGACGCGGTTGCTCACCTCGGGACAGCGCACCAATCCGTGGTTCAACGAGGCCAGCGGCCGCAAGATCCGGCCGGGCGAGCTTCTGGCGCTCGATACCGATACGATCGGCTGCTATGGCTATTATTCCGATTTTTCGCGCACCTTCCGCTGCGGGCCGGGCAAGCCGACCGGCTATCAGAAATCGCTCTACCGCATGGCGCACGACCAGGTTCAGCACAACATTTCGATCGTCAGGCCGGGCATGGCGTTTCGCGAAATCGCCGAAAAGGCGTGGAAAATCCCGGACCGTTTCGTCGACCAGCGCTATACCTCGGTGATGCACGGCGTCGGCATGCATGGCGAGACGCCGTTCATTGCGCACGCCATGGACTATGAAACCTATGGCCGCGACGGCATTATCGTGCCCGGCATGGTGGTGAGCGTGGAAAGCTATATCGGCGAGAAAGGCGGCCGCGAGGGCGTCAAGCTGGAGGACGAGATCCTGATCACCGACACCGGCACCGAGCTTCTGTCGCGCTTTCCCTACGAGGATGAGTTTCTGGAGAAGCAGGTTTGATCGCAGCGTCCCTCACTAACGTCAGCGCGGTATCGCAAACCTTCGGGAATAGTCGCGGCAGCTATGCCTTCGTCATCCTAGGGCGAAGCAAGGAGCGCAGCGACGCGGCGCAGACCCTAGGATCCATGCCGGGACTCATCCGCGCCGCAACGGTGCAAGTTCTGCTCCGCCGCACCCCACGGCCAACCTCACGGAATGGATCCTCGGGTCTTCGCGACGGAGCTTCGCTCCTGCTTCGCCCGTGGATGACGAAGGTGGGGAGGCACCCGCTAATCGCCACCGTTTGCGTCGACACGACCCGAGCGGCGTTGGCGACGACAGGCATAAGCCTATCCGCATGAAAAGCCCCATCTCGATCAAACGCGGCACGGTCGCCGCGGCGTTCATCGACCTCCAGGAAGAGCATCGGCAGGACAAGCGCTATCTGGTCGAAGGTTTTGGCGAGGTGCTGGCCAACGTCCAGCGCCTGCAGGCGGCGGCGCGGCGCAACTTCGTGCCGCTCTATCACTGGGCCTATGTCGTCGATACCGCCAAGGCGCGTCCGTTCCATCCGCTCGACGCCGACGGCAAGTCTGCCTTTTCCGACAAGACCGATCCGCTGACCGAGATTTGCCATGAGGTGGCGCCCGCGGCCGGCGAGACGATGCTGGTCAAGACGCAGGCCAGCGCCTTCGGCGCCGGGCCTGCCGCAACCGAATTCAAGGCGCGCGGCATCGAATGGCTGATCGTCGCCGGCGTCTGGACCGAGGCCTGTATCGACGCCACCGTGAAGGACGCGGTCGCATCCGGCTTTCGCGTGCTTCTGGTCAAGGATGCCTGCGGCAGCGGCAGTGCCGCCATGCACCAGACCGCCATCCTCAACCTTGCCAACCGGCTCTATGGCGGCGCCGTCACCAACACGATAGACGCGTGCCGGCTGATGGCGGGCGACACTGTCAGCGCATGGCGGGTCGAGGGCTCGGTGCCGCTGCGCTTCACCTTTGAAAACGCCGAACGTCTCTACGGCGAGCTCTGAGAGATGGGCACGGTCCACAAGCTCAAGACCACCAGGCGGGGGAAATACGCCACCCTGCTCGACCCGGCGCTGTGGGAGCATATCGACCTAGTCAATGACTGGTTCCCGCCAGAAATCGCCGAACTTCCGATCGCCGAGCAAAGGTCGGTCTATGATGCGATGTGCCGCGCCTTCCATCAGGGTTATCCCAAGGGGGTTTCGGCCAGCGACGGCATCATCGCCGCCGATGAGGGACACGCCATCCCGATCCGCTACTACCGGATGGCGGGCAAGCCCGTGCGCGCCGTCATCCTCTGCTATCATGGCGGCGGCTTTGTGCTTGGCGGGCTCGACAGCCATGACGACATCTGCGCCGAAATCTGCGCCGGCACCGGTTTCGACGTCGTCTCGGCCGACTACCGGTTGGCGCCGGAGCATCCGCACCCGGCCGCCTTCGACGACGCGCTGACCGTGTTCGAATGGGCGGCGGTGACAACGGACCTGCCGATCGTGCTTGTCGGCGAAAGCGCCGGCGGCAACCTTGCCGCCGCGGTCGCGCACGCCTCGCGCCGCCACCTGCGCCGGGCGGTCGGCCAGGTGCTGATCTATCCCGGCCTTGGCGGCGACGAGAGTGCCGGCTCCTATGTCGAACATGCCGAGGCACCGCTGTTGACACTGCGCGACATCGCGTTCTACCGCACCATTCGCGCTGCCCCGGCACAGTCGCCCGACGACCCGACTTTTTCGCCGCTGAGCGACAATGACTTCTCCGGCCTGCCGCCGACTGTCATCATCACGGCCCAATGCGATCCGCTGTCATCGGACGGCGAGACCTATCGCGACCGCATCGTTGCGGCAGGCGGCCGCG
The DNA here is from genome assembly GCF_030323245.1 of Mesorhizobium sp. C372A. Taxonomy (NCBI): domain Bacteria; kingdom Pseudomonadati; phylum Pseudomonadota; class Alphaproteobacteria; order Hyphomicrobiales; family Phyllobacteriaceae; genus Mesorhizobium; species Mesorhizobium sp. C372A. Next base: position 5,186,418 of record NZ_CP100475.1, read on the forward strand.
CCTGGTGGTATGAGGAGAACCGCCTCGTGCACAGTTTTCTGCGCGCCCGCAAAAATGTTCCGCGCGCCGGCGAGGCGTTCGTGTGCACGCTTGCAGCCATCGCCGCCGTCGCCGTGCTCGGCAAGAACGACTGGCCATATTGAGGCGGCGAAGCGCTGATCTCCCCCTCATGGGCAGGCAATCGCATATGAGATTTTTGCGAAGAGGACCCCCACCCTAGCCCTCCCCACAAGGGGGAGGGAACGCTGCCGCCCGCCATATTGCGGCGCTCAACGTGGCCAATCTGCCGAGTTCAGCGCTGCCGAGTCTCCCTCCCCCTTGTGGGGAGGGATTAAGGGTGGGGGTATTCGTGGAGCGCAAAGCGCCGAAATCCATATGCGATTGCCGCGCCCACAAGGGGGAGATTGTCTGCACTCCCACTGCGGAGTGGCGCACAAGAATTGCGGAAAAGAGAACATTTCCCGGGGTCGGCCCGCTTTATCATCACCTGCTCAGGCAACGGCGCCCGATGATCGCATCCGCCCCAGCGGAGGCGGACCGTCGGGGCGCCCAACAAAAGAGGGAACGACGATGAAATTCATGCTGACCGACCGCAATTTGCACCCGCAGGCCAAACCCGTCGCCCAAGATTTCACAAAGGGCGGCGTCAACCGGCGCGAATATCTCGCCATCATGGCCGGCTTCGGCGTCAGCGCGGCCGGAGCACTGGCATTGGGCGGCCTCAGCGCGTCGCCCGCCCGGGCAGAGGAGCCGAAGCGCGGCGGCACCTTGCGCGTCGCCATGAACGTCAAGGGTTTCAAGGATCCGCGCACCTTCGACGGTGTCGAGATGTCCAATGTGGCGCGCCACTGCAACGAATATCTGGTGCGCTGGAACCGCGACTTCACCTTCGAGCCGTGGCTGCTCGAAAGCTGGGAAACCAGCGACGACGCCAGGACGCTGACGCTGCATGTGCGCAAGGGCATCGCCTGGTCGAATGGCGACGTCTTCAACGCCGATGACGTCATCCACAATCTCAACCGCTGGTGCGACGCTTCCGTCCCCGGCAATTCGGTCGCCGCGCGCATGGGCGCGCTGGTCAATGCCGACACCAAGAAGCCGGTCGATGGCGGCATCGAGAAGGTCGACGATTTCACCGTAAAGCTCAATCTGCCGAAACCCGACATTTCGCTGATCGCAGGGATGGCCGACTATCCCGCGCTGATCATGCACCGCTCCTATGAGGGCGGCGACGATCCGATGAAGGCGCTCGCAATCACCACCGGCCCTTGCGAACTGGTCAGCTGGAATGCAGAGACCAGTGCGGAGGTGAAGCGCAAGGACAAGCCCTGGTGGAAGGGCGACTTCTACCTCGACGGCATCAAATGGGTCGATTACGGCTCCGACCCCAACGCGATGCTGTCGGCGTTCGAATCCGGCGAGATCGACACCGACCACGAGACCGCCTCCGACGCCGTGTCGCAGACCGAGCAGATGGGCTTGCTGAATTCCGAGATCGCCACCGGATCGACCATCGTTGCCCGTTTCAATGTCGGCAACGCGCCCTATGACGACGTCAAGGTGCGCCGCGCCGCCCAGCTTGCCGTCGACAATTCCGCCGTGCTGGCGCTGGGCCTCGGCGGTCGCGGCAAGCCCGCCGACAACCACCATGTCGGTCCGATGCATCCTGAGTTTGCCGATATCGGTCCGGCCAAGCGAGATATGGATCAGGCGAAGAAACTGCTCGCCGAGGCCGGCAAGACGGACCACGAATTCGAGCTGATCTCGGTCGACATCGAATGGCAAAAGAGCACCGGCGACGCGATCGCCGCGCAGATGCGCGAGGCCGGCCTGAAGATCAAGCGCACCGTGCTGCCGGCGGCGACCTTCTGGAACGACTGGAGCAAATACCCCTTCTCCACCACCGAATGGCTGGGCCGCCCGCTCGGCGTCCAGGTGCTGGCGCTCGCCTATAAATCGGGCGCCGCCTGGAACGAAAGCGCTTACGCCAACAAAGAGTTCGACGAACTCCTCGACAAGGCGCTGGCAACGCCGGATGCTGCCCAGCGCAAGGAGATCATGGCCAAGATCGAACAGAATCTGCGCGATGCCGGCATCATCATCCAGCCCTACTGGCGCTCGGTCTACCGCACCTATCGCAAAGGCGTGCAAGGCTGCGAACAGCACCAGTCGCTGGAACAGCATTTTGAGAAGGTGTGGCTGGAGGGCTGATTCAATTGGTGTCGCCCGGTCGGTGTAGATAAGACAGAATTAGAGCTAGGCGACGACTGGCCCAGCAGCTGGAACTACTCCTTCGTATGCTGTGCACCCTTCTATCTCGATCTTCCAGATGGCATTGGGGTTCGGATTTACGATGGCCGGAATGCGCCATCTGCTTGGAGCTATCTCATATCGGAAATGCTGATCGCCGCAGGTCACCTTGACCTCATACTGGGGTTTCGATGCAGAAACAGGTGATCTGAACTCGAAATGCAATTCCCCGTTTTCGGTATACAATTCACTGATAAACATACCACGACGAAAAAAGACTGATCCGCCTTTCTCTACCGCGAAATTGTAATTCCATGCTCCCGGTCCAAGCAGCCGCTTCAGATAGCGCTCTTCATGGATCGTCCTGCACACAACGTAATTCAGGGTTGCGAGACTCAGTCTTTGGGGGACGACAACCTCAGACATTCTCATATTGTGAATGTGTTGCATTTCGTCCTGAGAGACTGCTGAGTCATGATATATATGTTCAAATTTGAGTTGGTCAAATTGATTGTCTCCGTCTCTCGGTATCTGATTAGAATTAGCAAAGTTTCCGGCAACAAAACGGCTAGACGCTAGGGTGAGCACCGATTTTAGGTCAAACACTAACATCACCAGGAAATGCACATATGAGGATCCGCCCTATTGGGGTCACTCCGAGCCTTTATACCTTCGGTCTTTAAATGGAATCTGTTCTTGGGCCTGAAATATAACCGTACATAGTTATGAGCGGCTGGATTGTTGTTCAAAGCACCCTGATTGGCGACGTCACATAGCAAAGCGGGCACTCCATTGCGGCATATAATCTCGCCACCACGCAAGATTTCTGCGGCAACTTCGATCTGGCATGCGTGATAGAGAGACCGACCCCAACCCGTCCTTGATGCAAAACGATCAAGGCGAGGTCCCCAGGTCGCGATATGCTGATCGGCCCTCGCTATTGAAATAGCCATCCTTGCGTCGGTTTCGCCACAGTGTAGGGAGTGTATTGATCGCGATCTAAGAAAAGCGCTTCTGCCCGAGATGCGGTTGAAGCACCTGTTCGAGACTTCACCGAACAGATATAAGGAAGCTCGGACAGGATCGGAAAAAGGTAACTCTTTAGGCGCTGTGATTTTGCGTCTGAGAAACTATCTATTGAGAGTATCCTCTCTCGCAGCCTGACCCATGAGGCTTGGAGCAACTCCCCATCAATTCGCTCTTTCTTCCCCGACTGATGCTCCACAACAAGAGAGTTGTCTGTTTGCATCTGCACCGTGAATTGAGACTCTTTGGAAGTTGCGAACACGTGACCTTTGGCAAGCTTCCTAAGATCCTCAGAGAACTCCGCAAAATCTTCCGGGATTCTTACTCGCTCTTTGTGCTCTGCTACAAAATCCGAAGGAACCTGTATGTCGTGGATGTAAACGGGGATACTTACTCGAGCCAGATAGCGTTCCATCAAAGGACGAACGTCTTCCCAATTCAAGTTGCCGTTGCCGCATCCCAGAGGCGGAAAAGAAACCGAGGTGATCCCTAAGTCCTTATAAGCCGCGACGAACTTCTGCAGACCGTGCTCGATGTACTCTATCTTCGATGGCAGTTTCCAAGTGGTTTTAGTTGGAAAATTCAACACCCACCGCGTGTCGGATCGCCACAGATGGAGATTGCCAATCCGAAGGGCGCGCGCCTCGCAAAGATCGCGATACTCCCGAAACATTCGCGGGTACCTGCTTTTGAACTCCCTGGCGATTCCCTTACCCATGACACCCACCGTGTTGACGGTGTTCACCAGCGTCTGCGCGGGAGATTCAAATACGCTGCTTTCAAGAAAAGTGATCATTCGCTTAGATGCCCCAAGGTCAGAACGAATGAGAACATATAGAGAACATTAAGCAAGGTTTCTAGCACGATTCTGCAGCGCTGTCGTTGGCGGCTCGGCATTCCGCCTGAGGTTATACACACTTCGACGTGTTGCACCTATCGGCGACTCGTCGGTGATATCCAGCATCAGCTAGTCCCATGGCACTTCAATGTGTGAGAAATGTACGCATGGATCATTTCGACCTCGGCACCTACCGCCGCCCCATCTCCACCTCTTCGGCTGAAACACAGCGCTGGTTCGATATCGGGCTGAACTGGTGCTACGGCTTCAACCATGAGGAAGGCATAAAGTGCTTCGAAAAGGCGCTGGAGACCGATCCTGATTGCGCCTTCGTGTATTGGGGCATCGCCTATGCCGCCGAGCCTTTTTACAACCTCACCTGGAAGGAGCACGGCAAGGACGAGGCTAACCGCGCCGCGCGACGCTGCTTTGATCATGTCCAGCTTGCGCGGGCTGGTTCTGCGGGCGCAAGCCCCGTCGAGCAGCGGCTGATCGAGGCGCTGGCCGCACGCTTCCAGCAGCCGCATGGCGTGACGCCGGCGGAATTCGAACAATGGGACAATGCTTACGCTGCCGCCGCGATGCGGTAGGTCTATTGTGACTTTCCCGACTACCATGACGTGATGGCTCTCACCGTCGAGGCGCTGATGATGCGCACCGTGCGGCGGCTGTGGGATTTGAAAACCGGCAAGCCGGCGCCGAACTAGATGTGCTGGAGGCGCTGGAGGTCTGCGAGCGATCGATCCGGCTGTCGGACGAAGCCGTCACTGCGCCGCATCCGGCGATCCTGCACCTGCATATCCATCTGCTCGAGATGTCGACGCAGCCGGAACGCGGCATGCGCTCGGCGGACCGGCTCGGCACCATGTGCCCCGATGCCGGCCACATGAACCATATGCCGGGCCATATCCATGTGCTGTGCGGCGAGTAACGGGTTGGTGGAATGTCTGAAGCGGCGCGGCGAGAGCGTGGAACTGCCGGGGGTGCAGGAGAAGCTCGACGTAGCACTGGCCAAGGCTAATGTGGCGATCACGTCGTCATGCCTGTGCCGGACGAGACCGCAGGCGGACCGTAGCTGCTGTCGTTGAGAGGGCAGCCAACCGACCGAAATCGGCGACGTTCGCTCACGAGAAAATCTCAGCCAGATCGTCGATGCTGGTGCCTTCCTTGAGCTGTCGCAACTCCACATACATGACGACGATGGCGATCGATACCACCAAGCCTTGGGCTGTATCGACCAGGGCGTTGAGCAAAAAGCCCAGTGTCAGACCAAATGAGAAAAAGAAGGCGTTCGCCCAAATATCCACGGTGATTGAAGGCACGAGCACGACAAGCCAGATGCACAGCAACGGCCAGCGGCTGCCTTTGGTCAGGTCGCGGCTGCGTTGCATGCTGGCGAACACGCCACGCCCTTCACCGACAATTACCGGCGTCGTGACCGACCAGCGCGCCAGCAGCAACAGTCCGGGAACGATGATGAGTACCAGGCCCAGCCAGAAGGCGAATGTGATCAGGATCGAGGCGGCGCTTGCCGGTAGCAGAAGCGCACAGGCTGTTCTGATGCAATCGCGTGCCGACGGCCGTTCGCCGCGCAGATCCATCAGGGCCGCTCGCGTCAATGCCGCCTGCATGAAAGCCCCCAGCACAAAAAAGCCCAACATGAAGATTGCCGTGATCGTCAACCGTCGCATCGAGTATTCGGGCTCTACCGACCCAACGGATACCCAGAACCAGTAGGAAAATCCAAACTCCGGCAAGGCGTATACGAACAACGCCACTCCCAAGCACAGCACCGGATTGCGCCGGATAATCGCGAACGTATCGCGGAGAACCCTGCCGATGCGAAATTTGCCTGGCTGCTCCGGCGTCATCGACGTCACGATTGCCCTACCCCGGTCGATGTGCCGTTACGAAAAAATCTGCGCCAGTTCGTCGACGCTGGTGCCTTCCTTGACCTGGCGCAGTTCGACATAGGTGACGGCAATGGTCACCGACAGCATCGTCGAAAAGATCGTCGACACCAGAGTGCTGCCAATCGCTCCGACCAGGACACCGACACCGGTGACGCCGCCGGCGGTGGCGAGCGCCAGTCCGAAAAACAACGAGAACACCGCCTGGATGAGCATCGCCGCCACGCCAATGATCAGCAGCAGCCAGAATATCGACCAGCGGCTGCCTTTGGTCAGGGCACGGCTGCGCGATATCGAGCCGAACACGCCAAGCCGCTCCTGAACCGCAATGGGCACGGAAACCGATACGGAGATCAGCCACATGAAAGCGGGAATAAACGCCAGGGCAAGCCCGATCAGCCACCCGATAGGGGGAATGACCCAGGCGATGAAAACCATCACAAAAACAGCCACCACCAGAGTGACAATGATCAGAATGCCTATGCCCAGCGTGGGCAAGAAGCTGCGCAATGCTATCTGGATGCAGTCGCCGATGACCGGCCGCTTGCCGTTCAAATCCTCGATTGCCGCCCTGACAAGCGCCGCTTGCACCAGCAAGGCCAGAACGAAAATGATCAAGGAAGCGACTATCGATAAGCCCGAGTAGTCTCCCATGGCCGACGTTTCGAAAGCGGCGGCGTTCCCGGCGCTGTCGACGTTCACAGATGTAGCCACCCGGGACAGGTTCCAGAGGCTGTACAGCAGTGCGGGCAGTGTCGAGAAAAGTCCGACAACCACAGCAAGGAAACCCAGATTGCGGCCAATAACCGCGAAGCTGTTGCTGAAGACCCTGCCGATGCGGAATTTTTCCGGTCGGTCCTGCGCCAGTGACGTCACGATGCCTCCTGCCCTGGCACCCGCCTTGACCTGACCGGGTCAAGGCGGTGCAAACCCGTCGGCTTACGAGAAGATCTCGGCCAGTTCGTCGACGCTGGTGCCTTCCTTGACCTGGCGCAGCTCGACATAGCTGACCGCGGCGGCGACCGACAGCAACATCGACATCACGCTCTGCACCAGTGCCGCCACGACAGTAGCGACAATGCCGTGAAACAGGTAGACAACCACGCCAACCATCGACTGGATGACCATGGCGATGACCAAGAGGAGCAAGAACAGGCCGAAGAGCGACCAGCGGCTGCCCTTGGTCAGGGCGCGGCTGCGCGACATGGAGCCGAACACGCCGAGCCGCTCCTGGATCTGAACCGGTATCGCAACCGACCAGCCCAGCCACAAGATGATGCCGGGCACCAGCAACGCAAGCGCGGCTAGGCCTGCGCCCAGGCCGACGAGCAGGCCGATCGCCAATGTCGGCAGAAAATATCGGATGGCTATCTGCAGGCAATCGCCCAAGGTCGGCCGCTTGCCGTTCAAATCCTCGATTGTGGCTCGCACGAGCGCCGACTGCAGCACCAGTACGAAAAGGGAGGCAATGAAACTGGCCGGGAGCGTCACCCAAATGTTGCTAAACACCAGGGCGGGGTCGGCCGCAGCGCCGGGATTGGCCGTCAGGAGCGCCTGCATGCGCGATTCGGTCCATAGCCGAAGAATAACTGCCGGCACCCCCGCAAACAGCACCGAAAGCCCCACGAAAAGTATGACGTTGCGGCCGATGACGGAGAAGCTGTTGTTGAAGACCCTGCCGATCTGAAATTTCTCAGGCCGTGCAAATGTTGCCGAAGTCATGATGCGCCCCCTGTTCCACCGCCGAATATTGTCCGGCAGCCGCAGTAGTAAATTTGCCAAGATTAACGACTGGCGTCTAGCCCACTTGCAAAAGTTACGCTGCATTGCCAGTGTCGGCTCGCGAACCGCAGGTTGCAGGGGGGCGAGAAGGTGACTGCTGCACAGCCGGACGCTGCGCAAGCCGAATGGCTGGCCAAACTGCACAAGCAGTTGCTGTCGGACGATTCGATCCAGTTCGACCTGCCGGCCTACAGACCACCCGAGACCCCCGAGTGGCTAAGACCGCTGGGCGAGTTCCTGAAATCGCTCGGCCCTTACATGATCTATCTGTTCTGGGGGGCCGTGATCACAGGTGCCGCAATCATTCTGCTGCTGATTTTGCTTGAGGTGAAAGGCGTCGCCTGGCGCCTGCCCTGGTGGCGCAAAAAGAGCGAGACCGAGGCGGAAGCGACATGGCACCCCGACGTGGGCGCCGCGCAGGTCCTGCTGTCGGAAGCCGATGCGCTGGCCGCCCGGGGCGAGTATGACGAGGCGGTGCATCTCCTGCTGCGCCGCAGCGTCGCCGACATTGCCGGCCGCCTGCCCGACTTCCTGCGCCCGTCGCTGACCGCGCGCGATATCGCGGGAGCGGCGTCGCTGCCAACGCGGGCGCGTGGCGCCTTTACCCAGATCGCGCGCATCGTCGAGGCCGCTCTGTTCGCGCGCCGGCCGGTCGGGCCAGAGGGCTGGCAGGAGGCGCGCAGCGCCTATGAGCGATTCGTCTTCAGGGATGCCTGGACGTGAGTGACACGACAGCCGACATCGCCCAGCAGGAACCGTTCAGCCGCAGGACGGTGTTCTGGGGCATTTTCGCCAGCCTGCTCGCGGCGGCGGGCTTCTTCCTTTTGTCCACCTATGCCCCCGACTTTCGCCAGCCGAGCGTCGGTGGCGCAACGCCGCTGTCGAAGAGCGGCATCGGCTATGCCGGTCTGGCGCAATGGCTGAAGCTGACCGGCGAAGCGCCCGATATGGCGCGGTCCGACAGCGACCTCGAGACCGAAATGCTGCTGATCGTCACCATTTCACCCGACAGCGACCCGGATGCGCTTGCCAACATCATCAAGCTTCGCAAGGGCCTGGATACGCTGTTCGTTCTGCCCAAATGGGCGACCTTGCCGCTGGCCCTGCACGAAGGCTGGGAGATGAAGATCCAGCGGCTGCCGGACGTCGTGGTCAACGACTGGCTCGCCCGGATCGCCAAGGCCAAGCTCGGCGAAGGTGAGACCACGGTCAAGCAACTCGACGTCTCAGGGCAAATGGTCAGCGTTCCCGACCAGCTGCAATGGGTGGCCGACGAACACCCGCTGATTGCCGCCGGCAACGGCAAGGCCGTGCTGACCGAGGTGGAAGACGAGCGGTTCTACATTCTGACGGACCCCGATCTCATCAATAACGCCGGCTTGAAAGATCCCGACAAGGCGGCGGCGGCGCTCAAGCTGATCGAGCTCCTGCAGCCCGAAGAGGGTGCCGTCATGTTCGACCTGACGCTGCATGGCGCGGGGCGAAAATACGACCTCGCCAAGCTTCTGGTCGAACCGCCTTTCCTGGCGCTGACGCTGACCATCCTGGCGGCCGCGGCACTTGCCTTCCTGCATGGCCTTGGCCGGTTCGGGCCGCCACGGGCCGATCAGCGCGCCATCGCCTTCGGCAAACGCGCGCTGGTCGACACCACGGCGATGCTGTTGCGCCGCGCCGGCCGGCTGGAAGAACTAGGCGACCGCTATGGAGCACTGGCACGCGTACGCGCCGGCGCGCTGCTCGGCGCGCCGCACGGTTTGCAGGGCGAAGCGCTCGACCGCTGGCTCGATTCCCGCGACAAGGACGAAGCCGGCGGTTTCACGACCCGCCTGCAAGCTGCGAACGCGGCAAAGACCCTGACACAAATGCATGATGCAGCCGAAAAGCTGCACGACTGGACGGCAAGGAGGCTCGGTGAACGTCGATGATGTGAAGGCCCTGGCGACACAGATCAGGGAAGAGGTGGCCAAGGCCATCACCGGGCAACACGATACGGTCGATCTGATGCTCACGGCATTGTTCGCCGGCGGGCATATATTGCTCGAGGGACCGCCGGGCACGGCCAAGACGATGACGGCGCGCTGCTTTGCCCACGCGCTGGGCGTCGCCTATGGCCGGATCCAGTTCACGCCCGACCTGATGCCCGGCGATATCGTCGGTTCCAACATCTACAATTTCCAGACCGGGCAATTCACGCTGACGCGCGGCCCGATCTTCTGCGACCTTTTGCTCGCCGACGAGATCAACCGCACGCCGCCCAAGACCCAGGCTGCCCTTTTGGAGGCGATGCAGGAGCATGCCGTCACCTTCGACGGCACCACTCATGCGCTCGGCCCGAACTTCATGGTGGTGGCGACGCAGAACCCTATCGAACATCAGGGCGTCTATCCTCTGCCCGAGGCGCAGCTCGACCGTTTCCTGTTCAAGCACCGGGTGAGCTACCCCGGCGCGGAAGAGGAAAAGGCGATCATCATCCACCATGGCGGCGGCACCGCCTCGCACGACATCAAGCAGTACGGCATCACCGCCCAGGCCGACCGCAAGACGCTGGAAAAGGCGCTGGCGACCGTCGGCGAGGTCACGCTGGTCGACGATGTCGTCGACTATATCGCAAGGCTGGTGCGGGCTACGCGCGAAAGCCCCGATCTGGAAGTCGGCGCCAGCCCGCGCGCGGGCGCCATGCTGGCGAGAGCCGCGCGCGCCCGGGCGGCGCTCGACGGACGCGCCTATGTCATCCCCGACGACGTCAAAGCGCTTGCGGTGCCGGCGCTGCGCCACCGGGTGATCCTGTCGCCTGCGGCGCAGATCGACGGCCGCCTGGTCGAGCAGATCGTCACCGACCTCGTCGACCAGACGGAAGCGCCACGTTGATCTATCCGAGCGGCCGGGCAGTCTGGGCAGGTGCGGCCGGTGCAATACCGGCCTTCCTGATCGCGCTCGCGCTGCCGTCTCTGTGGTATCTCGGTCTTTTGTGGATTTGCGTGCTGCTTGCTTTCCTGGCCGTGGACGCGGCCGCCGGGCGCGGTCGGGCTTCTCTGAACGCCAGCATCCATGCACCGCCGCAGGTCAGCGTCGGCAGCCAGTTCACCGTCCACGTCACGGCCAGGCTTGGCGGGCGTCCGCGCGCGGTGCAGGCGCGTCTCGGCCATGATGCGCGGCTAGAGCCGCTGGGCGGCACCGGCGGGGCATTGACTGCTGAGGCCGGCAGCGCATCGCTCGACCTCAAATTCCAGGCGCTGCGGCGCGGCATGGCCAGGTTCGACCGCCTGTGGGTGCGCTGGCGCGGGCCGTTCGGGCTGGTCTGGAACCAGGTCGTGCTGCCGATGGACAGCAAGGTGGCGGTGCTGCCCGACGTCAGCAGCGCCCGCGACGAGGCGATCACGCTTTTGCAGCGACAGGCGCTGCCCGACGGCCATGCGCAGCGCCGAGCCGGCCAGGGCCGCGAATTCGAGGCGCTCAAGGATTACCAGCCCGGCATGGGCCGGCGCATGATCGACTGGAAGCGCAGCGCCCGCCACGGCAGGCTTCTGGCGCGCGAATTCCGCATCGAGGAGAACAACAACATCGTGCTGGCCATCGATAGCGGCCGCTTGATGTGCGAGCCCGTCGACGGCGTGCCGAAGGTCGACCGCGCCGTCACCGCCGCTTTGCTGTCGGCGTTCATTGCGCTGAAGGGCGGCGACATGGTCAGCCTGTTCGGCTTCGACGCGCGACCGCGCGTTTCCAGCGGCGCCGTGCGCGGCTCGGCCAGCTTCGCCATGATCCAGAAGCGGGCGGCGGAGATCGACTATTCTACCGAAGAGACCAATTTCACCCTGGCGCTGACGACGCTGGCGGCGCGGCTCGACCGGCGCTCGCTGGTGATCATCTTCACCGATTTTGTCGATCCGATCAGCGCCGAACTGATGCTGCGCACCGTAGGCCGGCTCACCGAACGGCATCTGGTGCTGTTCATGATGATGAAGGATGTCGAGCTGGAGACACTGGCCGACATGCCGCCGGACACGCCGGAGGATGTGGCGCGCTCCGTCGTCGCCGGCGGGCTGCTGCGCGAAAGGCAGGTCGTCATCGGCAGGCTCAGGCTGCTCGGCGCGCACGTCATCGAAGCCGACCACCAGAGGCTCGGACCGGCGCTGGTCGAGCGCTATCTCGAGTTCAAGCGGGAGGATCTGTTGTGAACGCGCTGGTCGGCAAGGATGCCGTGCGCCAGTCGCTGGCGAGCTTCCGTTCGGAGCGCGAGGCCGACTGGAAGGCGTTCGAGGCGCTGCTCGCCCGGGTCGAGAAACGCGCGCCGCGCACGCTCTCGGAAGACGAGTTGCTGTCGCTGCCGCTGCTCTACCGCTCGGCGCTGTCCTCGCTCTCGGTGGCGCGGGCGACCTCGCTCGACAATGCCTTGGTCGGCTATCTCGAGGCGCTGTGCCTGCGCGGCTATTTCTACCTCTATGGCGCACGCCGAGGGTTGCGGCAGCGCATCGGCGATTTCTTCCTGCATGACTGGCCGCATGCCATTCGCGATTTGTGGCGCGAGACCTTGCTGTCGGTCGTCCTGACCTTTGTCGGTCTCGGCGCCGGCTACTGGCTGGTGGCGAAGGACAAGGGCTGGTTCGACGCCATCATTCCGCCGAGCCTGGCCGGCGGGCGCAACCCGGATGCATCGGCGGAAGTGCTGCGGCAGGTGCTTTATGACGGCGCCGACAGCAATTTCCTGTCGGGCTTCGCCGCCTATCTGTTCACGCACAATGTCCAGGTGGCGATCCTGGCCTTCGCGCTCGGCTTTGCCTTCGCGGTGCCGAGCGTGCTCCTGATCCTGATGAATGGCTGCCTGCTCGGCGCGATGTTCCAAATCTATGTCGCCAAGGGGCTTGGCATCGAGCTGGGCGGATGGCTGTCCATCCACGGCACCACCGAGATGTTCGCGATCGCCTTGGCGGGCGCCGCTGGCATGCGTATCGGCACGCGTATCGCCTTCCCCGGTGAACTGACGCGGATGACGGCCGCAGCCGATGCCGGGCGCGTGGCGGCAACCACCATGGTCGGGGTGACGATCATGCTTTTGTTCGCCGGCCTGCTCGAAGGCATCGGCAGGCAGGTGATCACCAGCGACGTCACACGCTATGCCATTGGCGGCGGCATGCTGACGCTGTGGCTCTGTTATTTCTATTTGTTCAGGGTGGTGCGGCATGGCGACCGTTAGGCGCGCCGCCGTCTCGACGATACGGCCGCTGATCACGCCCGAAGGCGTCGATCTCCGGATAAAGCTCGCCGATGCCGGCACCCGCGCCGCCGCCTTCCTGCTCGACTTTGTCATCATCGTCGTCGCCGCAATCGTGATCACGATCGTCGCGCTGCTGGGCGTGGGCGGCCTCGGCGGCGAGGAAGCGCAGCCGCTGTTTGTCGTCTGGATCATCCTGATCTTCTTCCTGCGCAACGCCTATTTCATCGTCTTCGAGGCCGGCCGCCGCGCCGCCACGCCCGGCAAGCGGATGCTCGGCATCCGGGTGGCATCGCGCAGCGGCGCCGGCCTATCGGTCGATCAGGTCATCGCCCGCAATCTGATGCGCGAGATCGAGATCTTCCTGCCGCTGTCGATCATCCTCGGCCGCAGCGAGATGGGGCTCGCCGACACGTTGTCGACGATCTTCGGGCTGGTCTGGACGCTGCTGTTTGCGCTCTTCCCGCTGTTCAACCGCGACCGCATGCGCATCGGCGACCTTTTGGCCGGAACGTGGGTTGTCGAGGCGCCGAAACTGGCGCTGGTCGAAGACCTGTCGCAACGCCAGGACACCACCACCCGCGCATTCCGCTTCACCCAGGCGCAGCTCGATGCCTATGGCATCGCCGAACTGCACAAGCTGGAGGAAGTGCTGCGCCGCGACGACTATTTCGCGCTGAAAGCCGTGGCCGAAACGATCGGACGCAAGATCGGCATGACGATCGAGCCGGTCGATTCCAGGGCCTTCCTCACCGCCTATTATGGCGAGCTGCGGGCACAGCTCGAACGCAAGCTTTTGCTGGGAACACGCAAGGCGGATAAGTACCAGCGGTAGATCGGAGTTCGGGATGCCGGCTCAAGTTAGCGAAGCGGAAAAAGCCAGAATAGAACGCGCCATTCAGGCGGCAGTCTCCGGATCCTGGAAGGAATTTGCAGAACTCACCGACGAACCGTTTCCAAACGATGCATCGATGAGGGAGCAATTCGGAGATACTTCTTCCCGACTTCAGCAAGCCGACGGAAATTGGGAAATGACCTCAGGCCTAGGTATCGTGCCTGACGGCAGCGCGCGCCTGATCACAGTCTTGATCAAGGCGCCGCCCACCGTGGATATTGTCCTGACGCTGCACAGCACGAGCGATCGGGATGACAGCACGATCAGCATCTGGACGTTCTTTCAGCAGGTGAATTGGGGCGATTAGGCATCGCCTACCCCACCCACTTCTCATAGTCGGACACCAAAAGGTGCACCGGCGCGACATCCTCGTCGATGTTGGAGAAGCGGCCGATCGGTTCGCGGAAGACGTTGTCGGTAAGGTCGTCATTGACGGTCGAGACCTCGCCGATCAGCACATCCTTGCCCTCGGCCCAGAAGGCGTGCCAGACGCCGGGCAGCAGCGTCACGCTCTGGCCCGGGTCGAGCTTCAGGAGCCCGCCTGCCGGCAGCCTGTGGATGGTGCCGTCGACCGGCACCGTCACTTCGGCCTTCGGATCGATGCCGCCGTCGCGATCGTGCATGAACAGTTCCAGCACGAGCTTACCGCCGCCGCGGTTGATGATGTCCTCGGCCTTGATGTTGTGGCGGTGCATCGGCGACAGCTGATCCTTGCGCGAGATCATGATCTTCTCGGCATAAAGCATGCCCATGCCCTTCTTCATGTCGGCATAGACGCCGTTGCGAACGGTGAACAGGAACAGGCCGAGTTCGTCGAATTTTTCCTGGCCGTAATCGGTGATGTCCCAACCGAGCCGCGAGGTGAAAATGGCGGCGGAGTCGGCCTTGCGCGCCTTCATCTCTTCCGGGCTCCAGTAGGCGAAGGGCGGCATGATGTAGCCGAACGAGCGGATGAAGGCGTCTGCATCGCGGATGATGTCGTTGACGGTGGAGCGTTTCATGATCGTGATCCCTTCGCGTCGCGTTCCCTGGAGTTATCTGAAGCGCATAGCCGAACAGCGCTGCGGTGTCGACGCAAACTGCGTGCTGGCCCCATGACATCCGTGCGGATCGGGGCCATAAGTCAGCCAGATTTCCCAGGGTGATATTTCATGCAAGGCATAGACGACCTCGACACGCCGGCGATCCTCATCGACGCAGCCCGCGCCGAAGCCAACATCACACGAGCGCAGGCGCATGCCGACCGCCACGGGCTGAAACTCAGGCCGCACATCAAGACGCACAAGCTGCCTTATTGGGCGAAGAAGCAGGTGGCGGCCGGCGCGGTCGGCATCACCTGCCAGAAGATCGGCGAAGCCGAGGTGATGGCCGATGCCGGGCTGACCGATATTTTCCTGCCCTACAACATCCTTGGCCGCGCCAAGCTGGAGCGGCTCAAGGCCCTGCATGGCCGTGTGACACTGTCAGTGACGGCCGACAGCCTCGAAACGCTGGAGGGGCTCGCCGCCACCTTCACCGATGCAGGGCACGCCCTGCCCGTCCTGGTCGAATGCGACACCGGCATGGGCCGTTGTGGTGTGCAAAGCGCCGCCGAGGCGCTGGCACTGGCGAAGTTGATCGACCAAGCCAAGGGGCTCACCTTCGGCGGGCTGATGACCTACCCCGCGGCCGGCCGCGCCGCCGAGGCTGAATCGTGGCTGGCCGGCGCCAAACAAACGCTCGCGGCATCGGGCCTCGCCTGTGAACGCATCTCCAGCGGCGGCACGCCTGACATGTGGCGCTCGGGCGAGGACAGCGTGGTGACCGAATACCGCCCCGGCACCTACATCTACCTCGACCGCTACCAGGTCGCCAAAGGCGTCGGCACGCTCGACGATTGTGCGCTGACGGTGCTCGCCACCGTGGTCAGCCATCCGACGCCGGCCCGCGCCATCCTGGACAGCGGCAGCAAGGCGCTGTCCAGCGACACGCTGGGGCTCGCCGATTTTGGCGAGCTGCTCGGCATGCCCGGCGCCCGCGTCACCAGCTTGAGCGAGGAACATGGCACGGTCACGCTTGGAAATGGTGCGAAGCTTCGCATTGGCGAGCGCGTGCGCGTGGTGCCTGATCATTGCTGCGTGGTGACCAACCTGTTCGACCAGGTGCATCTGATCGACGGTGACAAGGTGCTGGAAACGCTGAAGGTGGAAGCGCGTGGGCGGATGGAGTGAGGCTTTTCGTTTTGGAGGCTCGCCCTATTTCGACATTGACGAATTGTAATTTATAACTTACTAGTCCCCATGGCAATCCTGAAGCAGACAGCCACCTTTCGGAGGTGGCACCAAAAGCTGAAAGACGGAAGAGCCAAGGCGGCAATTGCCGTTCGGCTGCAACGTTTGATTGTAGGAAATCCCGGCGACGTGGCCCCAGTGGGTGAAGGCATCAGTGAATTGCGCATTCACTATGGGCCCGGCTATCGCGTTTATTTCACAAGCGCGGTGAAACGGTCATCCTGCTCCTGTGCGGCGGGGATAAAAGTTCACAAGAAACCGACATACGGACAGCAAAGCGCCTGGCCGTAGAATGGAGTGACGACAATGGTTGAAAAAATCTATGATTTCGATCCCGCCGAAATGCTCGATTCCGATACGGCAATCGAGGCGTTTCTGGCAGAGGCAATGGAAACCGGAGACGCCAAATTCGTCGCGTCCGCCCTCGGTGTCGTTGCCCGCGCCAAGGGGATGAGCAACATTGCCAGAAAGACCGGCTTGGCTCGCGAGCATCTTTATACCTCGCTCAGCGAAAACGGTAATCCTACGCTGGAAACCACACTGGCGGTCATGAAAGCATTCGGCTTTAATTTGGCCCCAAAGCACGGTGCAACTCAGGTCTAATCTACGCCAGCGCGCGTCGAGCGCGAGGTTGTTCGGGCCAACTGAAATCAGGACTGATAAACCGGACCCAGCGCCGCCTTCAGCGGATCCAGCGCGTCGCCATACAGCTTCCAGCGCTCGACCGAGGATGAATAGATCGGCTGGCGCACCTGCCAGCGGCTCGGCGTCCGCACGGTGCGCTCGGTTTCGTTGAAACGCAAGCAGGCATCGTCCCACTCGATGCCGAGGAATCCGATCAATCCGCGGGCGCGATTTTCGAAATCGGCGACCGTTTCTTCGTAGGGCATGTCGTGGATATCCAGCGGGATGACCTTGGCCCAATGGCGCATCAGGCGCTCATACTGCCGGTAATACTGCCCAAGCTTGGTCAGATCGGCGTTGTAGCCGTGCGCCTCGGAAAAATTATGCATGAAACAGGACGCGCAATTGTCCATCGGGTCACGCCGGCAATGGATGATGCGGGCATTCGGCAAGATCAGGCTGATGAAGGCCAGCAGCTCGAAATTATGCGGCATCTTGTCGACGACAAGCCGCGCCGTGTTGTTGCGCTTTTTGAGAGCGTCGAGATATTTCGATCCAAGCTCCTTGGCCTTGGCCGCAGTGAGCGCCGCCATGGCCTCGGTGAAAATGGCTGGGTCGAGCTTGTCGAACCCAAGTTCGCCGGCAAGTGAACGAATGGTCGACAACTCGCCGGCGCCATGGATATCGCGATGGCTGGCGCATATCTGCTCGGTCAGCGTCGTTCCCGACCGTGGCATGCCGACGATGAAGACCGGGCGTCTGGATGGATTTCCCAAATTGGCTCGCGCCTCGAAGAAGCCGGCGTCGAAGGTGTCGATGAAGCTGTCGTAAAGCTGGGTGTGCCGATCGATGTCGAAGTCATTGCCGGAAATCGCCTTGGCCCTCGCGAAATGGCGGATGGCCGGGCCATAATTGCGCTGATCATTGAGCATCTTGCCGGCGGCGTGGTGCAGCACTACCCGCTCGCGATCGGTGGTTGTCGGCAATTCCAGGCGTTTCAGCACCAAAGGCAACGTCGGATCGTCCTTGACCGCCCGGCGCGCAAGCGCCATTCCAGCCAGCGCCTCGACATGGCCCGGGTCGATGGCAAGGGCCTTGCTGAAGCATTCGACCGCCTCGGCCGGCCGGCCAATGTCGGTGAGCAAATCGCCCATACCGGCAAGTGCCATCACCGACTGGCCGTCGATAGCCAGCGCCTGGCGATAGAACCCTTCGGCAATGTCGCCCTCGAGCTGGCTGCGGTAGGAGCGGCCGAGATTGCACAGCGCTTCGATGAGCCCTCCGTCGAGCTCGATCGCCTTTCTCAGATGTCTGCGCGCCTTGTCGACGTTGCCGGTGACATTGTAGGCATTGCCGAGATTGTTGCGGAAGATGGCGTTGTCCGGTTCGAGCTTGACCGCCCTTTCCATATAGGCAATGGCGGCGTCATGATGCTCGGCCTCGATGGCGAGCGTGCCCATCAGGTTCAGCGCCATGGCATTTTTGGGCTGCGTGCGAAGCACCGTCTGGTAGCAGAACTCGGCCTCGCGAAAACGCTTGCGCCGTTGCAGGTCGATGCCGCGCTGCAATGTCTTTTCCGCCGGCTCACCGGCGGTCGGCAGCGAGGCTGGGATCATTGCCGGCAGGCCCAGGGGTTGCCGGCGTGGCAAGAGCGGCATCCGTCAGATCCCGGTCGCGGCCTGCGACGAACCAATCAGAACTTCAGGGTAACGCCAAGCTGGAGATTGTGGGAGTACAATTTGGCGTTCTCGTATGTGCCGCCGCCATCATTGTCGTCTAGATCCACGCTTGTCACGGCCTTGAAGCGGTAACCGAAATCGAGGTCGACATTCTGCGTTACCGCGTAGGTAACACCGGCGCCCACCTGGCCGGCGAAACCCCAGCCGCCAGGCCCGTATCCAAAGGCGTGGCCATCAAAGTGAGTATCGGCGGTAACATAGGCCGCGCCGACACCGCCGCCGACATAGAGTTTGGCATCACCAAAATGCGCAACATCGGCCCAGACGTTGGCGAGAAGATAGGTGGCCGACAGATTGCCGGAAGCCGGATAGTTGCCGACGCCCGTGTAGCTGTATTCGCTTGCCTTGTAGCGCGCGTAGGACAGTTCGCCTTCGACACGAAACACATCGTTGATGCGCCGACCGACAGCGCCGCCGATTACGAACCCGGTATCAAGATCGACTGAATAGCCAGTACCATTGTAGTCCGTTTTCACATGGTTCGGGAAACTGGCGCCGCCGAAGAGCGTGACGTACCAGAGATCCTCCGCCCTCGGAACGTCGACAATCGCGTCGGCGGCGTAGGCCGAACTCCAACCAAGCGCCAATGCAAATGTCGAGACGCCAGCCAACAAGCGCAGTTTCATCGCCGATTCCCTCGCTACAACTAGTGACTGGTATCACTCTTGCTTCGCGGCTGAGCTGTCAAGAAAGCAAACGAGATCAAGGAGCCAAGCGAAGTCGGGAACAATCTTTTGAGAATTCTTGTTGCTGCACCGCAACATAACAGCACAGGCTAATGTTTGGCGGCAGGCGTATGGCTTCGGTTTTGAAAATCGCGCTAGTCGGCCTGCCGTGCCGCCACCCTGCGCATGGCGATCACCCGCCGGCGGCGGATTTCGGTGCGCATCGCCGTCAAATGCAGCGCGAAGAACAGCACGGTGAAGCCGAGCGCCATCACCAGCAGTGGCCATAGCAGGCTGGGATCGATCGTCGGTCCGCCGAGCCGGAACACCGAGGCCGGCTGGTGCAGCGTGTTCCACCAGTCGACCGAGAATTTGATGATCGGGATGTTGATGAAGCCGACGAGCGTGATGATGGCGGCGGCCCAGGCGGCGCGGCTGGCGTCATCCAGCGCACGCGTCAGCGCGATGATGCCGAGATACATCAGGAACAGGATGAAGACCGAGGTCAGGCGGGCGTCCCAGACCCACCAGGTGCCCCACATCGGCTTGCCCCAGATCGAGCCGGTGACCAGCGCAAGCGCGGTGAAGGTGGCGCCGATCGGGGCTGCCGACTTCAGCGCGACATCGGCCAAGGGATGGCGCCAGACCAGCGTGCCGAGCGCGGCGACGGCCATCACCGTGTAGCACATCATGGCGAGCCAGGCGAAAGGCACGTGGATATACATGATGCGCACCGTGATGCCCTGCTGGAAATCCTCAGGCGCGGCAAAGCTCATATAGAGACCGATGGCGAGCAGGATCGCGGCGATCGACGCCAGCCACGGCACCAGCCTATCGGCCAGCCCGACAAAGCGCGTGGGGTTGGCGAGGTCGGTCCAGCCGGCGAGGCGTGAGGAGGTATCGCTCATAAGGTCTAGATAGACCGGCGGCGCGTTCGGGGCAATCGAGGGAGTGTCGCAGTCTTATTTACCCTCCCCCTCGTGGGGAGGGTCGCTGCGAAGCAGCGGGGTGGGGGTGGTGGGGCACCACCCCACCCGGACCCTACGGGTCCGACCTCCCCACAAGGGGGAGGTAAAAAAGCTTACGCCGCTTCGATATTCACGGTGCGGCTGAGGCGGCGGACTTCCTCGTCGTTGAGCAGGCCGCCGGCGCGCAGCAGGCTGGCGAAACGGCCATTGCGCAGCGACAGTTCGGCGAAGCCGCCCATCTCGACCACCTTGCCCTTGTCCATGAACACGACCAGGTCGGCGTCGCGGACGGTGGTCAGGCGGTGGGCGATGATGAAGGTGGTGCGGTTGCGCCTCAGTTCGTCGATGGCTTCCTTGACGCGGTCCTCGGTCTCGACATCGAGCGCGCTCGTTGCCTCGTCGAGCACCAGGATCGGTGCGTCCTTGAGCACGGCGCGGGCAATGGCGATGCGCTGACGCTCGCCGCCCGAAAGCTGGCCGCCGCGCTCGCCGACGACGGTGTCATAGCCGGCGCTCTTGGCAAGGATGAAATCCTGCGCGGCAGCCGCATTGGCGGCGGCGTGAACCTCGTCATAAGTCGCCTCGGCACGACCGACGCGGATGTTGTCCTCGATCGAGCGGTTGAGCAGGCCGGCATCCTGGAAGACGGTGGCGATCGAATGACGCAGCGACTTGCGGGTCACCGTGCGGGTGTCGATGCCGTCGATCAGGATACGGCCATGAGACGGCGAGAAGACGCGCTGCAAGAGGTTGATCAGCGTCGTCTTGCCGGCGCCGGTCGGGCCGACGATGGCAACCGTCTGCCCGGCCTGGACTTCGAAGGAGACGTCGTCGACGCCCTGCCTCGAATTGGCAAACTCGAAGCCGACATTCTCGAAGCGGACGTGGCCGGTGACGTTGGTGAGGTCGCGCAAGCCGTCCGGCTCGGCGGAGTCGGCGGCCGAATCCTCGAGGTGATAGAAGTCCTCGAGCTTGGCGCGGGCTTCCGAAATCTGGTTGGCGAAAGCCGACATCTGGTCGAGGCGGGCAATCAGCAGCGTGGCAAAGCCGGTGAAGGCGATGACGTCGCCGATCTTGAGCTGGCCATGGGTGACCAGATAGGCGCCGATCAAAAGCACAACCATCATCGAAATGGTCGACGACAGGCGGTGCAACGCATTGGCCATCGCCCACCAGTCGAGCACCGGGTTCTGCGCGTCGAGCAGGTTCTTGACATAGCGGCGCAGCGTATCGGCCTCGTGGCCGAGACGGTTGTAGCTCTGCAGCACGGCGACATTGCTGACCGAGTCGGTCACATGCGCGAAGACCTGATGGTAGTGACGCTCGACCGCGGCCTGGCCCGCCTTGGTGCGCTTCATCACAAGCCGGCCGATGCCGACATAGAGAACGCCCAGCGCCATCAGCACCAGCGACATGCGAAGATCCATGCTTATCGCGGTCGGAATCAGCAGAGCCAGCGCAACCGCCGTCGACAGATGCTGGCGCATGAATTCAAGCCACAGGCTGAACAGCGTCTCGACGGCGCGCAGCAGCGTGTGCAGCGCGTTGGAGGTGCCGCGCTGGTGGTGCCAGGCGAGCGGCATGGTGATCACGCGCTCGAACGACTGGCACAGCACCTCGCTGCGCCGCTTGTGGGCAAAACGGTCGGCGCCGCGCGCCACCAGCACGAAGGCGACGATGTTAAAGGCGCCGAGACCGGCCCACAGCGCCAGCGTCGAAAACACCGAACCCTTATCGGAGATGGCGTCGATTACCCGGCCGAACATGATCGGCTCGAGGATGGCGATAATGGCGAGCGCGACATTCGCACCGCAGATAAACGCAACGCGCTTCCTGTCGGCTGCGAGATAACCCAGCGCTCTCCAGTAGATTTGCAGAAGTGACACTTCAGCTACTCCGCCCAAAACATTATTGTGCACCGCACCATTTCTTGACACGTACCGGTTAACGGGTCGCAAAACAATGCCCGTCTACCTCTTCCGTTCCCATTCTGCGAACAAAAGATGACGACGTTGCGAAATCTGCCGTGATCACCTAACGGTTTGAGATAAAAGGTGAAATGTCAGTCTTGCGGCAAAATCATGGCAGCAGCTGGCGCTGCCACATTTTTAGTCACTGCACGCTTGGACCGCCGGTATCCGGGAAGGCACGCCGTTCTGCGCCAGGAGCATGCCGAAGTAGAAAACGCGCGCCTCGAGAGGCGCGCGTCAACAACCTGAAGCCTTTGATTTCACGCGGGTATCTTGACGACCACCTCGGTCTTGTCGCCGGCTTTCGGCTGAAAACCGGAAGACTTTGTCTTGGTTCCATTGACTTCGAGCGAGATGGATTTGGCCTTTTTGTCGCGGATGACGCGAACCTTGATCTCCGACCCCAGCATCTTCAGCGTGGCAGAATAGCCGTCCCAATGGCTGGGCAGTTTCGGCCGGAACGTGATCTGCTTGCCCCGCCGCTCGATGCCCAGAATGCCTTCGACCGCAGCACGGTAGAGCCATCCCGCAGAGCCCGTATACCAGGTCCAGCCGCCGCGACCGCCCTTGCCCTCACCGGAATAGATGTCGGCGGCGACGACGTACGGCTCGACGCGGTAATGCTCGGCCGATGCATCGTCGAGCGCATGGTTGACCGGGTTCAGCATCGAGAAGCAGCGATAGGCATCGTCGGTGCGGCCCATTTCGGCGAGCGCGATCACGAACCAGGTCGCCGCATGGGTGTACTGGCCGCCGTTCTCGCGCACGCCCGGCGGATAACTCTTGATGTAACCAGGGTCCTTTCTCGTGTTCTGGAAGGCCGGGGTAAACAGTTTGACGATCTTGAGCTTGTCGTCGACCAGCAGGTTCGTCGCCTGCTGCATCGCCGTGGTCGAGCGCGCGGGGTCGCCCTCGCCGGAGAGCACGCTCCACGACTGCGCGATGGAGTCGATCTTGCACTCGTCCGAATTGTGCGAGCCAAGCGGCGTGCCGTCATCGTAGCTGCCGCGGCGATACCACTGGCCGTCCCAGGCGGTGCTTTCCAGCGCCCGCTTCAGCACATCGGCGTGTTTTGTCCAGGCCTGCGCCCGCTTGGTGTCGCCCTGCCCCTTGGCCACGGTGGTAAAGTCGCCCAGCGTCTTCAAAAGGAACCAGCCGAGCCAGACACTCTCCCCCTTGCCGGCTTCGCCGACGCGGTTCATGCCGTCGTTCCAGTCGCCGCCGAGGATCAGCGGCAGCCCGGCCGGGCTGCTGCGCTTGACCGCAAGGTCGAGCGCGCGCGCGCAATGGTCGTAAAGCGAAGCGTTCGTCTTGGAGATTTCCGGCGTGAAGAAGGCGTCGTGCTCGCCCTCGCCCAACACCTGCCCGTCGATGAAAGGCAGCTGCTCCTTCAGGATCCCTGTATCGCCGGTCACCTCGATGTAGCGATTGGTGGCATGCGCCAGCCAGACCACATCGTCGGAGATCATGGTGCGCACGCCGGCGTCGGTGCGCGGCAACCACCAATGCTGGACGTCGCCTTCGGGGAACTGCCGGCGCGCCGCATTGAGGATCTGGTCGCGCGCCAGTTTCGGATCATGCGCAAGCAGGGCCAGCGTGTCCTGCAGCTGGTCGCGGAAGCCGAAGGCGCCGCTTGCCTGATAAAAGGCCGAGCGGGCGCGGATGCGGCAGGCCAGGCTCTGATAGGGCAGCCAGTGATTGACCATGGCGTCGAGCGCCTTGTCGGGCGTCTCGACCTGGATGGTGTCGAGGAAGCCGCGCCAGACGCGTTCATTGTCGGCCAGCCGCTGGTCGAAATCCTTGCCCGAATGGGTCTGCACCAACGCGCTCGCTTCGGCTGATGTAGCGGCGTCGCCAAGCAGCCAGACCAGCGTGACGTCGCCGCCGGCAGGGATATCGATTTCGCTGGCGACAGCTGCGCACGGATCGTCGCCGGCCTCGACGCGGCCCGACAGGCCGGCGCCGCTGACGACCGCGTGCGGGAATGCGCTGGTGCCGTGCCTACCGATGAACTCGCCACGATCGGCTGTCACCGAATGCACCGGACCGGTGGCGGCCAGGAAGGCCACCCGGTCGCCGAAATCGAGACCGTAGGGGTTTTGCGCCAGAAGCGCGCCGGTCGCTGGATCCCTGGACGGGATGATGGTCGCAGCCGTGCTCGAGCGATGGCTGCCGAGAACCCATTCGGCATAGGCATAGACGCGCAGCCGCGCCGGCGCCGAGCCCGAGTTCTGGATGCGCAGGCGCGTGATCTTCACGGGATCGACGGGATCGACGACGTGCGTCAGATCCATCGACAGCGGGCCGCGTTTGGACCGGAAGGTCGAGAAGCCCTGGCCGTGCCATGTCTCATAGGTCATCGAGGGATCGCGGACCACGGCAGCAAGCGGCGAGAATGCCTTGCCGCTGGCCTGATCGTAGATGTAGATGCCCTCGCCCGGCCGGTTGGTGACCGGATCGTTCGACCATGGCGTCAGCTGGTAATCGCGGCTGTTGCGGCTCCAGGTGAAGGCAGCGCCTTCGGCCGAGACATGGAATCCGAACGAGGCGTTCGAGACGACGTTGATCCAGGGCTGCGGCGTCGAGCGCCGCCCGGCAAGGCGGGTGACATAGTGGCGGCCGTCGCCCTCGAAACCGCCAAAGCCGTTCCATTGGCTGAGGCCGCTGCCGTCGGCGCTGCTGTCGGACGCGGCATGGTATGCAGGCGCCGCCGGCACCGGCAGAGACGGCTCGCGCAGTGACGCGGGGGGCGCCGGCTGCAGGGCATCGCGTGCTTGCAAGGCTGCCGCCTCGGCGCGTTCGATCTGGTCGAAGATGGTGCCGTTGCGCGTGTGCAGAACCACGCGGGCAACCGCCAGCAGCGTCTTGTACGTCGCCTCGTCCATGAGGTCGCGGCGCACGGCGAAGATGTGCTGGCGCGGCCCGAGTTCCTTGCCGCGCAGGCGGCTGTTTTCGCACAGCGTCTCGACCGCGCGCTGCAGATCCTGGACATAGGACGATGCCTGCTCGTTGACGACCACGAAGTCGATCATCATGCCGCGGGCGCGCATATACTCCTGGAAGCGCAGCGCCTGGGCGACAATTTCGAGGTCGGCCACGTCGCCGATGCGGACCAGGAAGATCGGGAAATCGCCCGAAATGCTGGTCGGCCACAGGCTGGACTGCTTGCCCAGCCCCGAAGCGATGGATTCGCCGGGCAGGCGCAGGAACGGATCGGGATAGATCAGGAAGCGCGCCAGCTTCTGCACGTTGGCGGCGTCGGTCAGGCTGAGACCAAGATGGCGGGTCTGCACCTGCGAACGCGTCCAGGCAAGCATCGCCTGGCGAGCAAAACTTTCGGGATGGTCGAGCCTGGCGATGGCCTCGTCCAGTTCGGCGCGGTTGGCGCCGACGGCGGTCCAGAAGGTCAGCGATATCTTCTTGTTGGCCGGCACCCGCACCTGGCGGCGCAGGGCCGCTACCGGATCGAGGGTGAAGCCGTGGTGACCGCCAAGCTTGGCGCCGGGATCGAAGGCCGCCGCTTCCGCGATGGTACGGCCACGGCCGATGAAGGCACGGCGGTCGGTTTCGGCCTCGGCATCGCGCGCCGACCCGGAGGGATCGGTGACGAAATGCACCATGGTGACGTCAGGCTCGTTCTTCTCGCGCTTGCGCCTGGTGGCAAAGATGGCGCCGTTATTGGCAGCGATCTCGGTCTCGATAAACATTTTCGAGAACGCAGGATGGGCATTGTCGGAGGCTTCGTTGCCCAGCACCAGCTCGGCAAAGGAGGTCACCTCGATATGCCGGTCAGTGGCGCCGTCGTTGTAGAGCGTGACGCGTCGTCCCTCGCCATTGCCTTCCGAGATGACGATGCATTCGACCTCCGAACGCAGCGAGCCCACTGTTTTGACGAAGCTCGCCTTGTCGTCGGAAAACAGCGTCTGCACTCTCTCGCCGGTCGCCTGCTTCGGCTCCGCGGTGGCCGACCACCAGTCGCCGCTGCCGGCGTCGCGCAGGAAGATGTAGGAGCCGAGCCGGTCTTCGGTCGGGTCGGGCTGCCAACGGGTGACGGCGAGTTCGCCCCAGCGGCTGTAACCGGAACCGGTGGCCGAGACCATGACGGAGTAGCGGCCATTGGACATGACGCTGGTGGCGCGCAACGCCCTCAGCGGGTCGAGGACGATGCGCGAATCCGGGCTCTCGACCTCGGTCTCGTCCTTCGAGCGCTCGTCGGCTTCGGTCCTGACCGTGGCGGTCGGGATGTCGCGCGGCGCCCTCTCCTGAAGCAGGAGTTCGGCAGACTCGATCACCGGATCGCTGTGGAAGCGGTCGCGCAGCCTGCCCTCGAAGATGGCGTCGGCAACGGCGGCGATCGACATGCCGGAGTGATGCGCCATGTAGTTCAGGACAACGGCATGGTCGGTGCCTTCCGGCACGCGCTGCGGCGTGAAGTCGACGGCGTCATAAAAGCCATGCCGGCCGAGAGCGCCGATGGAGCGCAGCCTGGCCAGATTCTGGACGGATTCGCGCGGTGTGAACTGCGCCGCGAGGATCGTGGCGTAAGGCGCGATCACCGTGTTCTGGCCAAGGCCGCGCTTGAGACCAAGTCCGGGCACGCCGAAATTGGTATACTGGTAGGTCAGTTCGCGGTCGCGGGCGTTGTAGGCCGCTTCCGAAATGCCCCAGGGCACGTTCTTCGAACGCGCGTACTGGATCTGGCGCTTGATGATCAGCTTGCTGGTCTGGTTGAGGATCGACCCCTGCGGCTCCTTCATTACCAAAGGCGGCATCAGATACTCGAACATCGAGCCCGACCAGGACATCAGCGCACCCTGGAAGCCGATCTCGACGATCGGCCTTCCAAGCCGGAACCAATGCTCCGTGGGCAGGTCACCCTTGGCGATGGCGAACAGGCTGGTCAGCCGCGCCTCGGAGGCGAGAAGATCGTAGCAGCTCTCGTCGAGCTGATGCTCCTCCACCCGGTAGCCGATCGACAGCAGTTTGCGCTCCTGACGCATCAGGAAAGAGAAATCCATCTCGAAGGCATAGCGGCGGCAGCGTTCGCGCAGCGCCAGCAGCTTGGCGCGCAAGGCTTCGACGGCGTTTTCGTCGCTGTGCGAGTCATGCACATGCGCCTCGCAGGTCGCTTCCAGCCGTGCCGCCCAGTCGGCGATAATGTCGCTCCGCTGCGATCCGGCCTCGGTGTGGATGGCGGTGGCGAGCTTGCGGATCTCGCCGGCAAGCACGGCCAGGTTGATCGTGCGGATCGAGGCCATCTCCGGCTGCGCCTTGATGGTCATGACGGCGCGCCGCATGCCATCGAGGCGATCGGCCAGACGCTGGCGCAACGGCCGCAGTTGCCGGCGGTCGTCAGGCAATTCCTCGAGGCTCTCGTCGAGGATACTCACCGTGTCGAGGACGCCTTCGAAATCGCCCTGCAGGTGAACGGACGGGGCTTCCGCCCATTCGGCGCAGGCAGCCGCCACCGCGACCAGATGTCCGGCGAGATTGCCGCTGTCGACGGCGGAGATGTAGAGCGGATAGAGCGGTTTGAGCGTCGTGGTGTCGTACCAGTTGAAGAGGTGGCCACGGTTGCGCGGCATGCTCTCGATGGTCGTCATCGTGGCGTCGATCCGGGTGATGGCGTCGGACAGCGCAATCCAGCCGAAATCGCGTGCCGACACCACCGACAGCAGGTAGACGCCGATATTGGTCGGCGACGTCCGCGGCGCTACAACCGGCGCCGGGCTTTCCTGGAAATTGTCGGGCGGCAGATTGTGGTGCTCGGCCGTGACGAAGGTTTCGAAATAATGCCAGGTGCGGCGCGCCACGGTGCGCAGCGCGTGGATGTCGGCCTGCGATATGCGCAGGCGGTCCTCGGTCTCGGCCGAGCGGCTGATCCAGCAGGCAACCGCCGGCGAACCGATCCAGAACAGAGCGAAGAAGAAGGCGACGAAGGCACCGGTGGAATCGGCCAGCACGGGGATAGCGAGACCGACGACGCCGATGATCACGGCGCCATACATCATGCTGTAATAGGAGCCGATATCGTTGTCGCCGCCCTTGTGCGCCTGCGACGCGGTGCGCCATTCCAGCAGGTTCTGGCGGCTGACGAACAGGCGGTAGAGCGTGCGCACGATGGCGTCGCCCATCATCCAGGCATTGTGCGCCATCAACAGCACTTTCAGCGCCACAAGGGCCGTGCCGAAGACGGTGTCGTGCGCCAGTGCGGAGAAATGGCCGCGCGGCGTCTGGTCGCCGCTCTTGGGCAGGATGGCGTTGACGACATCGAAGGTCGGCGCCATGAACAGCGACAGGATCAGCAGCGCCTGCCACTGCGCGGCCTGCGTGAAGGGCAGCAGCGTCCAGCCGCCGATCGCCGCCATCACCCAGAAGATCGGGGTTAGCGAGCGGCGCAGATTGTCGACCATCTTCCAGCGCGACAGCGCCGGCACGCCGGAACGCGGCGAGAAGATGAAGCGCAGCAGCTGCCAGTCGCCGCGCGCCCAGCGGTGGTGGCGCGAGGCGTCGACCGAGTAGCGGGTAGGATAGTCCTCGACCAGTTCGACGTCGGTGACAAGTGCTGCGCGCGCCAGCGCACCTTCGAGCAGATCGTGGCTGAGGACGGTGTTTTCCTCGATGCGGCCCTGCAGCGCCGCCTCGAAAGCGTCGACGTGATAAAGGCCCTTGCCGGTGAAGGAGCCGTCGCTGAAGACGTCCTGGTAGAGATCCGAGACGGCAAAGACGTAAGGATCGAGACCGCTGTTGGACGAGAAGACGCGCTGGAAGAAAGAAGCGTCGTCGCCGCTGGTGAGCGAGGCTGTGATGCGCGGCTGCAGAATCGTGTAGCCGGCGGTAACGACGCGCTTTGTCGCGTCGAAATGCGGGCGGTTGAGCGGATGGGCGAGCTTGCCGACCAGTGACGACACGGCGTCGCGCGTGGTGCGCGTGTCGGCGTCGAGCGTCATGACATAGACGACCTTTTCCGGCAGCGGCACGTCGAGCGGCAGGAAGGTGGTGTCGCTGTCGCCGCGCAAGAGAAGGTTCAGCTCATGCAGCTTGCCGCGCTTGCGCTCCCAGCCCATCCAGGCGCCCTGCGCCTGGTTGTAGAGCCGGCGGCGATGCAGGATATAGAAACGCGGCGCGCCTTCCGAGGGATAACGGGCATTGAGCCTGGCGATCTCGTCGCGCGCATATTGCAGGATCTCGATGTCGGCGGCGTCGATCTCGGTCTTGGAATCCGGCCAGTCGGACAGCAGCGCGAAATGGATTTCTTCGGCCGTGTTGGCGAGGTGATGCACCTCGATGTTGCGGATGTTTTCCTCGACATCATCGCGCGAGCCGATCAGCGACGGCACCACGACCAAGGTGCGTGATGCCGCCGGAATGCCGTGCTTGTAGTCATAGCCGACGAGCCGCGTCGGCTTCAGGAACAGTGAAACAACGGTGTTGAAGAAGGCGAGCGCGCCTTCGCTGGCAGGCACCGCAAACAGCGCCAGCATCAGCGTGATGGATTCCACCGACAGGCCGAGATGGGCAAGCGCATTGCCGGAGACAACCAGCAGTAGCACCGTCAGCAGGAAGACCGGCACAACGATGCCGAGCCAGCCCGTGGCGGTGAAGGCGCGCTTGAAGGTCACATGGAAGGGCGGCCGATAGCCGATCGCCTTTTCCAGATCCGGCCGGCGCGGGCCGACCAGGAAGAAGCCGACATCGGTATGCATGGCCGGATCGGCTGATGCATCCGGCACGCCGGAGGCATCGGTGACCCCGGGAACATGGCTGGCCAGCTCGATGGCCTTTTCGGCGACACGGAATTCGGACAGGTCGGAGCGCCGCGCCAGTTGCTCGATCGACGTGCGGTACTGGTCGCGCGAAAAGAAATCGAGCGCGGCGAAATCGGTGCGCTCGCGCAACAGCGTGTCGATGCGGCTGACGCCCTCGAACCACACCGTCCAGTCGACGTCGTTGATGAGGCGCAGGCCGCGGATGATGTTGCCGGTGGTGACATTGCCGCTGGACAGCGTGCGATGCTCGGAAATGATGATTTCCTCGGCGTCGGAGCCGGTTTTCTCGAGCTCGACCTCCAGCCATTCCAGCGCCCTGCCGGCATTCTGCGAGCCGTCGCGCAGGCGGTAGAGCAACTGGGTGGCGAAGGTGGTGTCCTGCGCATGCGCGCCGTAGCCCGACAGGATCTTCC
Source organism: Mesorhizobium sp. C372A (assembly GCF_030323245.1). Lineage (NCBI taxonomy): Bacteria > Pseudomonadati > Pseudomonadota > Alphaproteobacteria > Hyphomicrobiales > Phyllobacteriaceae > Mesorhizobium > Mesorhizobium sp. C372A. Next base: position 5,216,746 of record NZ_CP100475.1, read on the forward strand.
GGCGGTCTGCATTGTCGTCGGTCGCCAGCACGCGGTCGGCGACCTCGTTGGCGATATGGCGCATCTGCCTGGTGCGGTCGACGCGCACGGCGATGCGGCGCAGATTCTCGATCAAAACGAAGCGCAGCAGCGACGGCAGCGCCCACAATTCGCCGATCTTGAGCGGCTCGACCGACTGAAAACCCTCGACGATGGATTTGAACATGGTCGCCGAAACCGAACTGTCGGAATGGGCGACATAGCTCCAGGCCAGGGCCAGCGCGCGCGGCACCGCGGCGCGGTTCGCCACTTCCAGGGTCGGCAACTGCCGGTAGAAACGACGCGGCAGGTCGCGCTTCACCTGAAAAATGGTCTCCTCGACGAGATAATTGTTGTCGAGCAGCCATTGCGCGGCAGGCGTGATGGTTTCGCCCTTGGCCTGGGCGGCATTGGTCGAGCGGTAGACTTCGAGGATTTTCTTGGCGCTGTCGCGGATGCGGGCCTGGAAATCGAACTGCGTCAGGCCGAACAGGTCCTTGATGTCGCCCTTGGCGAGGCTTTCGCCCAGCGCGCGCAGCCGCTCTTCGGGCAGGAAATTGGAGCGTATCGGCTCTTCGGTGATGACCGGGAAGCCGGCGCTGGACTTTTCGATATGGGCAGGATTTGTCTGGATATTCATTGAAAATTCCGCATGGGGGACGCGATGCGGCGCCACCGCCACGGCAATGTCCCTAAAACCGATTCAAATGCAATTGGTTGCATGATTACACTGGCCGAAAATTTTGCTTCTCACCACGCCAGAGGCGTTATCCCTTCGACATTTTAAGTGGGGCTTTCGACAACTTAAGGACGAGCACCCCTGCCCTCCCGTCCGCCTTGGAACGATGGAAGGATTCGGGCTTTTTCGTGATCCAGACAACAGCTTACGCCAGATTTCTCCGGCGTGCGATCATGTTTGGCAACAGGCGTTAATCGTTGTGCTGGCGGTGCGGCTAGCCCAGGCTGGCTATCCGGACGACGAACACGATCGTCGGCCGCACCGGTTCAAGCCGCAGTTTCGCGGCCTGCGGTCCGAGCAACAGCGTGTCGCGAGGTCCAAGGCGCGACGATGTCGCGCCGGTCACGCCGACCTCACCGTCGAACGGCAGGATCAGGGTCATAGCGCTGGTCGGCCGGATATCGGTCGGAACCGAGATCACCAGGCGCTCGACCGTGTGCATGGCCCGCCCGCGGCGGGTCATGACGTTGAGGTCGGTGATCGGACCGGAGATCAGCGCCGCCGAGGTCGGCACATCGGCCGGGAAGGACAGCGGGGCGGAAGCCGCCGTCACTTCGGCCGGCGGCCGGCCAGCAATGTCGAGGACGATGCCCTCGCCTTCCAGCACGGCCAGCGTGCGGTCGACGCCGGCAAAGCCCGAGAACGGCCCGCTATCCTCGACTCGCGCCATCGAAACGCGCCAGTCGAAATCGTCCAGGCCGGCGCCGTCCGGCGAGACGGCGATCTCGGTGGTCGTGCCGCCGCCATTCTTCCACGGCATGACCCGGTAGTCGGCGGCCCGTAGGATGCGCATCATTTAAGCCAATCAGCCTAAAATACCGGGCAGATTGAGCTGGTGCTCCTTAGCGCACTCGATGGCGATGTCGTAGCCGGCATCGGCGTGGCGCATGACGCCTGTCGCCGGATCGTTCCACAACACGCGCTGCAGGCGCCTTGCGGCGTCCGGCGTGCCGTCGGCGACGATGACCATGCCGGCATGCTGCGAGAAGCCCATGCCGACGCCACCGCCATGATGCAGCGACACCCAGGTTGCGCCCGACGCGGTGTTGAGCAACGCATTGAGCAGCGGCCAGTCGGAGACGGCGTCGGACCCGTCCTTCATCGCTTCCGTCTCGCGGTTGGGCGAAGCCACCGAGCCGGAATCGAGGTGGTCGCGGCCGATGACGACGGGCGCCTTGAGTTCGCCCCTGGCCACCATCTCGTTGAAGGCGAGCCCCAGCCTGTGGCGGTCGCCGAGGCCGACCCAGCAGATGCGCGCCGGCAGGCCCTGAAAGGCGATGCGCTCACGTGCCATGTCCAGCCAGTTGTGCAGATGGGTGTTGCCGGGGGTGAGTTCGCGCACCTTGGCGTCCGTCTTGTAGATATCCTCGGGATCGCCCGAAAGAGCAGCCCAGCGGAACGGGCCGATGCCGCGGCAGAACAGCGGCCTTATATAGGCCGGCACGAAACCCGGGAAAGCAAAGGCGTTCTCGAAGCCTTCGTCCTTGGCGACCTGGCGGATGTTGTTGCCATAGTCGAGCGTCGGCACGCCGGCATTCCAGAACGCGACCATCGCCTCGACATGCTCGCGCATTGAGGCGCGGGCGGCCTTCTCGACAGCCTTGGGATCGGAGACGCGCTTCTCGCGCCACTCAGCCATCGTCCAGCCCTTGGGCAGATAGCCGTTAATCGGGTCATGCGCCGAGGTCTGGTCGGTGACCATGTCGGGGCGGATGCCCCGCTTGAACATTTCCGGCACGATGTCGGCCGCATTGCCGAGCAGGCCGACCGACTTCGCCTCGCCGGCCTTGGTCCAGCGCCCGATCATTTCCATCGCTTCGTCGAGCGTCTCGGCCTTCTCGTCGACATAGCGGGTGCGCAGCCGGAAATCGATCGAGTCCGGATTGCATTCGATGGCGAGGCAGCAGGCGCCGGCCATGACGGCGGCAAGCGGCTGGGCGCCGCCCATGCCGCCGAGGCCGCCGGTCAGGATCCATTTGCCCGTAAGGTTGCCATTGTAGTGCTGGCGGCCGGCCTCGACGAAGGTCTCGTAGGTGCCCTGCACGATGCCTTGCGTGCCGATATAGATCCAGGAGCCAGCCGTCATCTGGCCGTACATCATCAGGCCTTTTTTATCGAGCTCGTTGAATTTATCCCAGGTCGCCCAATGCGGCACGATGTTGGAGTTGGCGATCAGCACGCGCGGCGCATCGGTGTGCGTCCGGAAGACGCCGACCGGCTTGCCGGACTGGACCAGCAGCGTCTCGTCTTCATTGAGGGTCTTCAACGAGGCGACGATGCTGTCGAAATCGTTCCAGGTGCGCGCGGCCCGGCCGATGCCGCCATAGACAACGAGCTCATTGGGGTTTTCGGCGACATCGGGATCGAGGTTGTTCATCAGCATGCGCAGCGGCGCTTCGGTCGTCCAGTATTTGGCGTTGAGCTTGTCGCCGCGGGGCGCACGCACTTCGCGGATGTTGTGGCGAGGATTGTTCATCATTGTCCCTTTGGAGTAAGGCGGCGTCTCAGCGCCCGGCCCAGTCAATGGCGGATTGGAGGATTTTCGTCAGTGTGGCGCGCATCGGCGCGGCGAACTCGGCATCATAAGGCACCGGCCAATTGTCCGGTTCGCCCTTGCCCTCGGGCTCGCGCAAATAGCCGCGATCGGCAAGTTCCATCTGCAGCGCATGGTAGCCGCCTTGCGGATTGCCGAAATAGCGGGTGATCCAGCCACCCTTGAAACGGCCGTTGATGACATTGCTTTCACCGCTCTCGGCCATGATCTGGCCAACCAGCGCCTGCAGCGTAGGATCCGCGGTCTGGCCGTCATTGGTGCCGAGATTGAACACCGGCAGCGTGCCGTAGAACAGGCGCGGCAGCACCGACCGGATCGAGTGGCAATCGTAAATGACGACCTTCTCATGCAGGCCGCGCAGCCTGACGGACTGAGCCGCCAGCATTTCATGGTAGGGCACGAAATACGCTATGCGGCGTTGATCGATCTCCGACGGCGTCGGTTCCGCGCCGGGCAAATACAGCGGATCGCCGTCGAAGGTCTCGGTCGGGCATAGCGTCGTTGTCGTCTGCCCGGGATAGAGCGAGGCGCCGGAAGGATCGCGGTTGACGTCGATGACGGTGCGCGAGATCGACGTGTGCACGACAGTCGCGCCAAGGCCGGCGGCAAAATCGTAGAGATTGTCGATCCACCAGTCGCAATCGCGGCGGCCGAGCCAGGGCGAGACCAGCCGATTGTCGATGCCGGCGAGATCGATACCCGTGTGCGGGATGGACACCAACAGGGGTGCCGTGCCTTCCGTCACTGTCAGCCAGTCGGTCATGTCAGACTCCCGAGATCGAAGGCAATGTCACCGCGCTCGCAGCCTTGATGGCAGCGCCGCTGCGCACCATGGCGATGGCTTTTTCCATGTCAGGGTGGAAATGCCTGTCATTGTCGAGATGCGGCACCTCGGCGCGGACCAGCTTGCGAACCGCTTCCAGAGCTGCACTCGACGCCAGCGGCGCATGGAAATCGCAGCCCTGCGCGGCGGCCAGGAGTTCGATGCCGATGACGGCTGTCGCATTCTCGACCATGCCGATCAGCCGGCGCGCGCCATGTGCGGCCATCGAGACATGGTCTTCCTGGTTGGCCGAGGTCGGGATGGAATCGACACTTGCCGGATAGGCCTTCTGCTTGTTCTCAGAGACGAGCGCCGCCGCCGTCACCTGCGGGATCATGAAGCCGGAGTTCAGGCCGGGCTTCGGCGTCAGGAAGGCCGGCATGCCGGACAGCGCCGGGTCCACCAGCATGGCGATGCGGCGTTCCGACAGCGAGCCGATCTCGCAGACGGCGAGCGCGATCATGTCGGCAGCGAAAGCCACCGGCTCGGCGTGGAAATTGCCGCCGGACAGCGCAGTATCGTCCTCGGCGAAGATCAGCGGATTGTCGGTGACGCCATTGGCCTCGGTGCCGAGCGTATCGGCGGCCTGGCGCAGCACGTTGAGCGCCGCACCCATCACCTGCGGCTGGCAGCGCAGGCAGTACGGATCCTGCACGCGCTCATCGCCGACGCGGTGCGATTCACGAATGGCGCTGCCGGCCATCAGGTTGCGCAGCGCTTCCGCCGTCTCGATCTGGCCGGGATGTTTGCGCAGGAGATGGATGCGCCGATCGAAGGGCGCGTCCGAGCCCTTGGCAGCGTCGGTCGACAGCGCCCCGGCGACCAGCGCCGACTGATACAGCACTTCGGCCTCGAACAGAGCGGCCAGCGCGTAGGCGGTGGAAAACTGCGTGCCGTTGAGCAGCGCCAGACCTTCCTTGGCGCCGAGCGTCACGGGCTCCAGGCCGTGCGAGACGAAAGCGACCTTGGCCGGGAAGCGGCCATGCGGTGTAAAGCATTCGCCGACGCCGATCATCACCGCCGTCATGTGCGACAGCGGCGCGAGATCGCCGGAGGCGCCGACCGAGCCCTGCGCCGGCACCATGGGGATGACGTCGTTGGCCAGCATCGCTTCCAGCAACTCGATGGTTTGCGGCCGTACGCCCGACGCGCCCTGCGCAAGGCTGGCGAGCTTCAGCGCCATCATCAGCCGAACCACCGAAACCGGCATCGGCTCGCCGACACCGGCGGCATGCGACAAAACGATGTTGCGTTGCAGGGTCTCTAGATCCTCGGCCGGAATGCGGACGCTGGCCAGTTTGCCGAAGCCGGTGTTGATGCCGTAGACCGGCTCACCCTTGGCGACGATGCGGGCGACTGCCTCGGCGCTGGCCTTGATTTTCGGCCGGCAGGAGGCGTCGAGCTTCGGCATGGCGCCACGATAGATAGCGCGCCAGTCGGCCAGCGTCGCATTGCCGGGCTTCAGGTTAAGTTCGGTCATTGTCCTCTCCAGATGCGGGCATGGAGCGGGTTGAAGCCCATGCGGTAGACGAGTTCGGCCGGACGCTCGATGTCCCAGATCGCCAGGTCGGCGGATTTTCCTGCCTCAAGCGTGCCGGTCTTGCCAAGCAGCCCAAGCGCGCGGGCAGCCTCGCGAGTGGTGCCGGCCAGGCATTCCTCGACGGTCAGGCCGAAAAGCGTCGCCGCCATGTTCATGGTCAGCAACAGCGAGGTCAGCGGCGACGTCCCGGGATTGTTGTCGGTGGCGACCGCCATCTTGACGCCGTGCTGGCGGAACAGGCCGACCGGCGGCTTCCTGGTTTCGCGGATGAAATAGTAGGCGCCGGGCAGGATGGTCGCCACGGTGCCGGCCTTGGCCATCGCTGCGGCGCCGGCCTCGTCGGTGTATTCGAGATGGTCGGCCGACAGCGCGCCATAGCGGGCGGCGAGTTCGGCGCCATGCAGGTTGGACAACTGGTCGGCATGGAGTTTGACCGGCAGGCCAAGCGCCTTGGCCTTGTCGAAGACGCGGGCAATCTGTTCCGGCGAAAAGGCAATGCCCTCGCAAAAGCCGTCGACGGCGTCAGCCAGGCCCTCGGCGGCGATTCCGGGGAGGATGGTGTTGGCGACGAGATCGACAAAAGCGTCCTTGTCGCCTTTTGCTTCCGGCGGCAGCGCATGCGCGCCGAGGAAGGTGGTGCGGACCGTGACCGGGCGTTGCTTGTCCAGCTGCCGCGCGGCGCGAAGCGACTTCTGTTCATGTTCGAGATCGAGCCCGTAACCCGACTTTACCTCTACCGTGGTGACGCCCTCGGCCATCAGCGCATCGAGGCGTGGCAGCGTCTGCGCAACCAGTGCGTCTTCGCTCGCGGCACGCAGGGATTTGACCGAGGAGACGATGCCGCCGCCGGCACGGGCGACTTCTTCATAGGTGGCGCCGGCCAGCCGCATCTCGAACTCGTTGGCACGGTTGCCGGCATGGACGAGATGGGTGTGGCAGTCGATCAGGCCGGGCGTGATCCAGCGGCCTTCGCAATCGGTAGTCTCGCCGCCCTGAGCCAACGCTGACGGCATGTCGGCTTCCGGGCCGGCATAGACGATGATGCCGTCACGGGAGACGATCGCGCCCTTTTCGACGATGCCAAGTCCGGCAACGCCTTCGGCCATGGTTGCCAGGCGCGCATCACGCCAAAGCTGAAGGCCCCCTGCCCGGCTTTTGTTCTGTGCCGCCATCATCTTTTTCCGTTTGATTGGATGGCAATTATGTATATACATATTGAAAAGCACTGCAAGTGCAAATGTTCAGGGAATGCGGAGAAAAACGTGACGGCGATCTTTGCGGAACAGGCGCTGCTGCCCAATGGCTGGCACGACAAGGTGCGGATTTTATTGAACGACGGTCGCATCACGGCAGTCGAAGCCGGCACGTCGATACAGGCTGACGACGAACGCCACGCCATTCTGGTCCCCGGCATGCCGAACCTGCACAGCCACGCCTTCCAGCGCGGCATGGCCGGGCTTGCCGAACTGCGCGGTCCCTCCGCCGACAGCTTCTGGAGCTGGCGCGAGGTGATGTACCGCTTCGCGCTGTCGATGACGCCGGACCAGGTCGAGGCGGTCGCCGCACAGCTTTACGTCGAGATGCTGGAGGCCGGGTTCTCGCGCGTCGGCGAGTTTCATTATCTCCACCACGATCGCGACGGAACACCCTATTCCAACCTGGCCGAGATGGCGGAGCGGATCGCCGCCGCTGCCAACGAAACAGGGATCAGCCTGACGCTGCTGCCGGTATTTTATGCCCATTCCTCCTTCGGCGGCGCTGCGCCCAACGAAGGCCAGCGGCGATTCATCAACGATGTGAATCGGTTCGAACGCTTGCTTGAGAAAAGCCGCGAATCGGTTCGTGCGTTGAATCAGGCTGTCGTCGGCGTCGCCCCGCACAGCCTGCGCGCCGCGGCGCCGGAGGAACTCAGCGCTGTTGCCGCCATTGCGCCGGACGGACCGATCCACATCCACGTCGCCGAGCAGGTGAAGGAGGTCGAGGATTGCCTGGCGTGGTCGGGTGCGCGACCGGTCGAATGGCTGCTCGCCAATGCCGGGATCGACAAGCGTTGGTGCCTGATTCACGCCACCCACATGACCGAGGCTGAGACATCCGGCATGGCCAGAAGCGGCGCCATTGCCGGGCTTTGCCCGATCACCGAGGCCAATCTCGGCGACGGCACCTTTTCAGCACCTCTGTTCATCGAACATGGCGGCCGCTTCGGCGTCGGCTCGGATTCCAACGTGCTGATCGGACTGCCGGATGAATTGCGCCAGCTCGAATATTCGCAGCGCCTCGCACACCGCGCCCGCAATGTGCTGGCGGTGACCGGCGGCTCGACCGGGCGGGCTCTGTTCGACGCCGCCCTCGATGGCGGCAGCACCGCACTCGGCGCCGGCCCGTCGCGGATCGCCGCCGGCGCCGCGGCTGATTTCGTCTCCCTCGACGAAAACCATCCTTCGCTGGCCGGAAAAAGTGGCGATGCGATCCTCGACGCCTGGATCTTTGTCAATGGCGGCAAGGTCGATTGCGTCTGGGTGCACGGAAAAAAACAAGTCAGCGGCGGCCGGCATGCAGCGCGTGAGACGATCGCCGAGCGCTTTCGCCATGTGATGACGGCGCTTTCGGCATGAGCATATCAGAGACAGCGGCTGTGGAAGGCGGCGGTTCGCTGCACCAGCGCATCCTGTCCGACATCAGCGAGAAAATAATGTCCGGCGCCTGGGCGCCGGGTCACCGCATCCCGTTCGAGCACGAGTTGACGGCCGAATACAATTGCTCGCGCATGACAGTGAACAAGGCGCTGTCGCAACTGGCCAAGGCCGGGCTGATAGAGCGCCGTCGCCGTTCGGGCAGCTTTGTCCGCCAGCCGCAGTCGCAGGCCGCGGTGCTGGAAATCCACGACATCAGGATCGAGGTTGAGTCGCTTGGCCTGGCTTATCGTTACGAGCGCTTGGCGCGGCAGAAAAGGCGCAGCAGCGCCGAGGATCGCGCCTTGCTGGAACTGGACGCAGCCGGACAGGTGCTGGCGCTTGAATGCCGGCATTTCGCCGGCAAGCGGCCATTCGCGCACGAACAGCGGCTGATCAATCTCGCCGCCGTCGCGGAAGCCGCCGAGGAGGAGTTTCTCGACATCGCCCCCGGCCCTTGGCTGATCGGCCGCGTGCCATGGAGCGAGGCCGAGCACCGCATCCGCGCGGTGGCGGCCGACAGGCATATTGCCGAAGCCCTCGACGTCGCAACCGGCGCACCGTGCCTGGTGGTCGAACGCCGGACCTGGAGCGCGGAGCACCCGGTGACGCAGGTGAGGTTCACTTATGCCGCGGAGAGCCACACGCTGGTGGCGCGGTTCAGGCCTTCGCAGGGGTGATTACCCTCCCCCTCGAGGGGAGGGTCGCGGAGCAAGTGCCGCAAGGCGGCACTGGTGACGCGGGGTGGGGTCGGTGCAGCCTCGCCGACCCCACCCCGTCTCGCAGTCTCCGCTTCGCTTCGACTACTCGCCGACCCTCCCCTCGAGGGGGAGGGTAAGGCACCGCGCTCTAAATCGCCGCCGTAACAATAATCTCGACAGTGTATTCCGGCCCTGCAAGCTTGGCCTCACCCGTGGCGCGGGCGGGCGTGTTGCCTTGCGGGACCCACTTGTCCCATTCCTTGTTCATCTCGGCGAAGGTGCCCATATCGGCCAGCCAGATGATCGCCTGCAGGATCTTGGTCTTGTCGGTGCCGGCCTTGGCCAGCAGTTCGTCGATGGATGCGAGGATCGACCTGGTCTGTTCGCCAACGCTGGCGCCGGGCGTTCCGACCTGGCCGGCGAGATAGACGGTGTTGCCGTGGATGACGATCTGGCTCATGCGCGGGCCAACATCGATGCGACGAATGCTCATGGGATGGTTCCTTCGTTTGTCGGTGCGCCTGTTTAGAGTCGCTGCCGCCTCCGGGCAAGGCCAACAGCGCGAAACCTCTTGAGCCTGGGGGATCTTGGGCCGCAAATGTCTATCTGCGCCGAGGGATTTCTTTCCGGCGCGGATTGCCGACCTCGTGTGAGAGTGGCAAGACTTCGCGCCAAACCAGGTTGAGAGGATGAGAGCCATGGAATATCGAGAAATCAGCGAGGACTATTCGGTCTCGGGCCAGATCCAGCCCGAAGATGCCGCCGCCATCAAGGAAGCCGGTTTCAAGAGCGTGATCTGCAACCGGCCGGATGACGAGCAGCCCGACCAGCCTTCGGCCGACAGCGTCAAGGCGGCGGTCGAAGCCGCGGGGCTGGCCTTCCGCTACATCCCGGTAATCAGCGGCCAGATCACAGCCGAGAATGTCGAAGATCAGGCCAAAGCGCTCGACGCGCTCGAAGGCCCGGTGTTTGCCTATTGCCGCTCCGGCGCGCGCTGCACCAATCTCTACGGGCTGATTCAGCAGTCCAAGGGGTGAGCATCTGAGGCGCTGGCGATCCCTCACACCCCCCTCTGTCCTGCCGGACATCATCTCCCCCGCAAGGGGGGAGATCGGATGTCGCCTTCGCTTTTCGCCAATCGCCGACGTTGCAGGATGAGCGCTATCGACAAAGCTGCTGATCTCCCTCCTTGCGGGAGAGATGGCCGGCAGGCCAGAGGGGGGTGCTGTCCCGCCGACGTATCAACTGAAACTCTCTCAAACTAGATCGGCAGCGCCCCGGTCTCCTTCAGCGTCTCCAGCACGATCGCGGTCTTCACATGCTGCACCGATTCATGCGGCAGCAGCACGCCATTGACGAATTCCGACAGCGATTTGAGGTCGGGCGTCACCACCTTCAAGATATAATCCATCTCGCCGGTCAGCGCGTGCGCCTCCTGCACCTCCGGCAGCCGCGCCAGCAGCTCGCCGAAGCGCCTGGCATTGTCGCGGTTATGGGTGGCGAGCGTCACCGAGATGACGTTGACCAGCGAGAAGCCGAGCTTGTCGCGGTCGAGCACGGCGCGATAGCCCTTGATGTAGCCGTCTTCCTCCAGCCGCTGGCGGCGGCGTGAGCATTGCGATGCCGACAGGTTCACGCGCTCCGAGAGATCGTTGTTGGTGAGCCGCGCGTCGCCCTGCAAGAGAGCCATTATCTTGCGGTCAAATTGATCGATGCGCGCTTCATTCATCGATTCATCTCCAATCATGCATGAATTACGCACGAGATGATCATTTCAAGCGTTTGAATGCAAGCACCGTGCGGTCGCTTCGCACTATCATGCGTCATCTCGTGGTCCGATGCGGCCACCATCCGTTTGGAGGAATGCCATGGGTCCCTTCCCGCACGACGCCCCGCCCGCAAAGATCAGCAAGGAAAACCCCGCCGGCACCGACGGTTTCGAGTTCGTCGAGTTCGCGCATGCGGAGCCGCAGAAGCTAGCCGAACTGTTCACCCGCATGGGCTATGTCGCGGTGGCCAAGCACCGCACGAAGGACATCACCGTCTGGCGCCAGGGCGATATCAACTATGTCGTCAATGCCGAGCCGGGCTCGCATGCGATGAAGTTCGTCGACAAACACGGCCCTTGCGCCGCCTCGATGGCCTGGCGTGTTGTCGATGCCAAGCACGCATTCGACCATGCGGTGTCGAAAGGCGCGACGCCCTATGAAGGCGACGACAAGGCGCTCGACGCGCCGGCCATTGTCGGCATTGGCGGCTCACTGCTCTATTTCATCGAAGCCTATGGCAAGAAGGGCTCGGCCTATGATGCCGAGTTCGAGTGGCTGGGCGAACGCGACCCGCGGCCCCAAGGCGTCGGCTTCTATTTCCTCGACCACCTCACCCACAATGTCTATCGCGGCCAGATGGACAAATGGTGGGACTTTTATCGCGAATTGTTCGGCTTCAAGCAGATCCATTTCTTCGACATCGACGGCAAGATCACCGGCCTCGTCAGCCGCGCCATCACCTCGCCCTGCGGCAAGATCCGTATCCCGCTGAACGAGTCCAAGGACGACACCAGCCAGATCGCCGAGTATCTGAAGAAGTACAATGGCGAAGGCATCCAGCATATCGCCGTCGGGACCGACGACATCTACGCCGCCACCGACAAGCTTGCCGACAACGGGCTGAAGTTCATGCCCGGTCCGCCGGAGACCTACTACGACATGTCGTACAACAGAGTGAACGGGCATGACGAGCCGATCGAGCGGATGAAGAAGCACGGCATCCTGATCGACGGCGAAGGCGTGGTCGACGGCGGCATGACCAAGATCCTGCTGCAGATATTCTCCAAAACCGTGATCGGCCCGATCTTCTTCGAATTCATCCAGAGGAAGGGCGACGAAGGTTTTGGCGAAGGCAATTTCCGCGCGCTGTTCGAGTCGATCGAGCAGGACCAGATCAAGCGCGGCGTGATCAAGGTCGATGGCAAGGCGGCGTGAACCGTGAACGTCTCCATAACCGAAGCAAAGGCCAAACTAACGGAACTCGTCGGCCGCGCGGAGGCCGGCGAGGAGATAGTCATCACTCATCACGGCAAGATCGCGGCGCGGCTCGTGCCACCAGTTCGAGAAGACTTGTTGTCGCGCATAGGTGCCCTGAAGGGCAAGATTTGGATTTCTGACGATTTCGACAAACTCGGCCCTGAATGGAACGAGTACACCAGATAAAGGTCAGAGGCCCAGCCGCACGACCTCTTCCCTCCTCACCTTCAAATCATAATCGAGCAAGAACTCGTCCAGCTGCGGCGGCGCGACCGAGCTGCCCGAGAGCATCGCGTGAACCTGGCCGCGATGGTGGATGTCGTGCAGGAAGACATGGGCGAGAATGTCGCCGATCTTTTCGGGGATCATGCCGTCCTCGCGCCGGTCGGTGATGACCTGACGGTCGAGATCCGCCTCCGACAGCTTCTCGCAAAAGGCGATCAGGCGTCGATCTGCTGCGACCTGGGCGGCAAACAGCGCCTGCGGCACATCGAACGGCACGTAGTCGTCATGGGCGGCCGCACCGACGCCGCCTTCTTCGAGAAAATCGAGATAGAGATGATCGACCGCAAGGATGTGGTTGAGCGTTGCCTTGATCGACGGGAAGAAGCTGGTGCGTTCGGCTTCGAATTCGCCGGGCTTCAGCGCAAGCACAGCGCGGTAGAGCCGGTCATTCGACCAGAGATTGTTGCCGGCCATGCGGCTGAAGTGGGTGAGAATATCCATGTTATGCGCTTGGCCAACCGACCAAGTCCACCAACTTCAGAATGACGAGTATGGCAGCTGTCCCCAGAAGACGAGCGTTCATACCGCGGCGCAGTTCTTGCGTTCCTGCATCGCTTGCGACTTCCCGGTTCAAAGCGACGTACACAAGCCTCGGCAGGCGCGCCTCGCTGCTGAAATTACGCAGCCTTTCAGACCGATCCTCGACCTGCCGGCAGAGCCGAATTGCGGAAATCAAAAGCCAGCCGGTTGCGACGCTGCAAAGCCCAAGAAACCAAAGATAAGAAGCGGTATAGGCCATCTGCCATTCACGCTCCCGTCGATCGCATCAGATACAAGCCTGCCGCCATCACCGCGAAGCCGGCGACAACGATCAGCAACAGGCGGTTCATGCGCCGCCGCATCGCCTGCGTCTCCTCGTCCCGCGCCACATTGGTGTTGGTGATGGTGTGGAACATCATCGCCTTGCGCGGGTAGCCACTGCGGTTGGTCAGATCGGGCGAGCGCGCCTCGATGCGGTAGCTCAGCCGGATCGCCTGGATGAAGACCACCAGAATGGCCAGCGCCCAGACGCCGGCCAGCAGGTAGAACGCCTCTCCCGTCACTATTGCCCCCTCTTATGCCTGGGACTTCTCGACCTTCTGCTCGATGGCGCCGAAGATCGAGTTTCCGCTTTTATTCTTCATCTCGATACGCACCGTATCGCCAAAGCGCAGGAACGGCGTCTTGGGCTCGCCAGACTCAATGGTCTCGATCATGCGCAGTTCAGCGATGCAGGAATAGCCGGCGCCGCCGGCCGCCACCGGTTTGCCCGGCCCGCCATCCAGCTTGTTGGAGACGGTGCCGGAACCGATGATGGTGCCGGCAACCAGCGGCCGTGTCTTTGCGGCATGGGCAATCAGCGCCGGGAAGTCGAAGGTCATGTCGACGCCGGCATTGGCACGGCCGAACGGCTTGCCGTTGACGTCGGCGAGCAGAGGCAGGTTGACCTTGCCGCCATCCCAGGCGTCGCCGAGTTCGTCCGGCGTCACCGCCACCGGCGAAAAAGCCGAGGACGGCTTCGACTGGAAGAAGCCAAACCCCTTGGCGAGCTCGGGTCCGGTGAGCGCGCGCAGCGTCACATCATTGACCAGCATGACCAGCCGGATGGCGGCGCGCGCCTGGTCGATACTGGCGCCCATCGGCACGTCGTCGACAATGACGGCGACCTCTGCCTCCATATCGATGCCATAGGCTTCGCCGGCCATGCGGATCGGCTCACGCGGCGCGATGAAGGAATCCGAGCCGCCCTGATAGATCAGCGGATCGGTCCAGAAGCTTGCCGGCATATCGGCCCCGCGCGCTTTGCGCACCAGTTCGACATGGTTCACATAGGCCGAACCGTCGGCCCATTGATAGGCGCGCGGCAGCGGCGAATGGGCGTCATGCTCATGGAAGCGCGCCGACGGCACCGCATTGTTTTCCAGCGATTCCGCGATGGTTGCCAGATGCGGCGAAACCCGCTGCCAGTCGTCGAGCGCGGCCTGCAGCGTTCGCGCCAGGAACGAGGCGTCGGTGAAGCGCGTCAGGTCGCGCGAGACGACGACGAGTTTTCCATCGCGCGTCCCGTCCTTCAATGTGGCAAGCTTCATGCATCCTCCCAGTGGTTATTCTTAGTATGCGGTTATTCGTGAGATTTGCCGGCATAGAGAATTTTGGCGGCGGCTTTCCAAGGATTTTCGTCAGCTAGGAATGTCGGCCCATTGTCTTGGACGCAGGCGACCGCCGCTTCAAGAAATGTGGCTATCGAGCCATTGTACCAGCCATTCCAGCCGGGGTCGGATGGTCCGGGCCTCGCGTCCTCCTTGCGGTCGGCGTCCTCGCGGTCCTTGCGCAGCGCATCGATGAAGCGGACAAAGGACAGCAAGTCCTCCACTCGTTCGAGAAACAGAGAGAGCTGCGCCCAGGATGCCTCCCCGGATTTGCGTACCTCTTCCCAAAGCGCGTCGTCGGCCATCGTTACTCCCGAAACCCCACAACAAGGCCGTCGCGGGCAATCGTCAAGTCACCGGCCCACGATTTCCTGACGGCAGCCTCCCAGTCGGCCTCACCGATCGCGGGATCGTCGGCCGGAATGAGGTGATTGAGCACCAGTCTCCCGACGCCGGCATCGCTGGCGATGCGCCCGGCTTCCTCGGCAAAGCTGTGGCTGGCGAGCAGATGCTCCTTCAGCCGCGCGCCATTGCCGGTCCTGGTGACGAGACGCTCGATGCCTTCTTCCAGCATGGCCTCGTGAACAAGAATGTCGGCATCTCTGGCGAAACCGGCGAGCGGCGGGAAGAAGGCGGTGTCGGCCGAGAACACGACGCTTTTGCCGGCACGGTCGAAGCGCAGCGCAAAGCAGTCGGTTACGGGGGGATGGTCAACGCGCAGCGCCGAGACCTTCAGGCCGCGCTGCGTAAAAATCTCACCCTCGCCGAATTCGACGATCGAAACCAGTTCGCGGATGTCCGGCCTGCCTTCGTCAACGATGCGGATCTCGATGTCGAACTCCATCGCCTGGCAGAAGCGCCGCCAGTAATGGCCGGTGCCGGGCGGTCCGAACAACGTCACCGGATTGGCCAGACCGGCGGTCCAGGCGGTGTGGAGCAGCGCCCCCAGTTCCAGCACATGATCGGAATGCAGATGGGTGACGAAGATCAGGTCGAGCGCCTTCAGGCTGACGGCGGAATCGACCAGGCCGCGCGTGACGCCGAGCCCGCAATCGACGACGATGGTTCGCCCGCCCAGTTCCAGCAGCGACGAACTCGGCCACGGCCCGCCCGGCCGCAGCGCCGGGCCCTTGGAGCCGAGAAGCACCAGCCGGTCGTTCATCGGGCTGATCTCAAGACCAGTCGCCCTCCGGCGTGCCGTTGAAACGCTTCTTCAGATCGGTCCAGCAATCGATGTAATTGTCCTGCCTTGTTTCAAGCTCGGCGCCGTAGCGGGTGAGCATTTGCGGGAATCGGGTCTCGAACATGAAGGCCATGGTGTTGTCGAGCTTGACCGGTTTCAGCTCGGAGCGCGAGGCCTTTTCGAAGCCAGGCGCGTCTGGGCCGTGGGCCAGCATCAGATTGTGCAGGCTGATGCCGCCCGGGACAAAACCTTCCTCCTTGGCGTCATACTGGCCGTGGATCAGGCCCATGAACTCGCTCATGATGTTGCGGTGGTACCAGGGCGGCCGGAACGTATCCTCCGCCACCAGCCAGCGCGGCGGAAAGATGACGAAGTCGATGTTGGCAGTGCCTTCCTCGCCGCTCGGCGCCGTCAGCACGGTGAAGATCGACGGATCGGGATGGTCGAACAGGATGGCGCCGACCGGAGAAAACGTCGCCAGATCATACTTGTAGGGCGCGTAGTTGCCGTGCCAGGCGACGACGTCGAGCGGCGAATGGCCAATCTCGGTGACATGGAAATTGCCGCACCATTTCACCGTCAGCCGGCACGGCGTCTCCTTCTCCTCGAACCAGGCGCAGGGCGTCTTGAAGTCGCGCGGATTGGCGAGGCAGTTGGCGCCGATCGGCCCGCGGTCGGGCAGCGTCAGCTTGGCGCCGTAGTTCTCGCAGACATAGCCGCGCACTTCCTCGTCGATGAGCTCGACCTTGAACACCAGCCCGCGCGGCAGAACGGCGATCTCACCGGGTCGCAGCTCGATGACACCCATCTCGGTGACGAAGCGCAAGGCGCCGACCTGGGGGACGATCAGCAACTCGCCATCGGCATTGAAGAAATGATCGTCGACCATCGATCGGTTGGCGACATAGACATGCGCGGCCATGCCGCTTTGGCCCAGCACATCTCCGGCAGTGGTGATGGTGCGCATGCCGGCGATGAAGTCGGTCGGCTCACTCGGCATCGGCACCGGGTTCCAGCGATACTGCCCGAGCGCCAGTTCGTGGTCGCCGACATTGGGTGCGGTCTTCCACAGGGGATAGCTCGCCGCCTTGAAGCGGCCGGTGTGTTTGACGCTCGGCCGGATGCGGTAGAGCCAGGAGCGCTCATTGGTGCCGCGCGGGGCGGTGAAGGGCGAGCCCGAGAGCTGCTCGGCATAAAGTCCGTAAGCCGGCCGCTGCGTGGAATTGCGCCCTTGCGGCAGCGAGCCGGGCAGCGTTTCGGTCTCAAAATCATTGCCGAAGCCCGGCATGTAGGAAAAGGTCATCCGATCCTCCCTGATCCCGACCGCCGCGAAGCGCGGCCTGCCGGCGATGTTGACCAAACTGGTTTCATTTGTAACGATCGAAAATGTAACTATCAACGGGCGAATGCCGCATCCATGGTGCAGATGGAACCGGAGATTCTGGAACTCGAAAGCTTCCTGCCTTACCGGCTGTACCGGCTGGCCGATGCCGTCAGCCGAGAATTTTCAAAAATCTACCGCGACCGTCACGGTCTGACGCGGCCGGAATGGCGCACACTCTCTGGGCTCGGACAGCGCGGCACGATGACCGCGACGGCGCTCGGCGAGCAGTCGGCCATGCACAAGACCAAGGTTTCGCGGGCGGTGGCGGAGCTTGAGCGGCGGCGCTGGCTGACGCGCACGCCGGACGAGAATGATCGGCGTGTGGAGCGTTTGGCGCTGACCAAGGCGGGACTGGCCGCCTATCGCGAGATGGTGCCGCTGGCGAAAGCCTTTGAACGGCAGTTGCTGGCGAGGCTTGGTACGGAAGAGCGGGCGGCGATTGTGAATGGGGTGGCGGCGCTGGAGGCAAAACTCACCTTGGGTTGAGATCTTCCCATAAGTTCGACCGTCGCTGAAATCAGATCGCGAATGCGGCAGGCAGCGCCCCTAAACCGTAATAGGCGCGTTCGGCTTCAATGAAGCCTCTGACACGGCTTCGAAATGCCGCCGGATCATCAATGTAGGCTAGAAGCGCCTGCGCTTGCGAAGCCGCGTGTCTTTGAGCGCTTTCAAACAGTCGCCTTGCCGTTTCAAAATCACCGGCCAAACCAGCCGCCACCCCGGCGTGGAAGGCCGCCCACTCGCCGTAGGCGCCCGGCTGCAATTCACTCACGAGGATTTTCGCTGTCGTTTGGACGGAAAGGAACATCGATCGGTGAACCTGATCGATTTCGACGACCTTCTTGGCCATTTGATCAACCGCGAGAAGAAACCGTGGCGGGCTCTCGAACGGAACGAACTGTCCAATGCGCTCAACGCGATCGAAGGTAATCGTTTCCGGAAGCGAACCCCAGAGCCAGTGGACTGCTACGTTAAGGTAAGTGCCCTTGGACCAGGAACTGGGCTGGAACTCGACTACACTTAGCCAGAAGCCGCGATCGGCGATCCAGATTCGGGACTGCCCTTTGCGTCGAAATCCGGCCGGCTTCAGTACGAGCTTTGCCTGCGAGGCAATGATACGACCGTGCTCATTGTCCGCCATCTTGCACCCACACGTGCCTCACCAATCCATCACCACCTTGCCCGAACTGCCGCTCCGCATCGCATCAAACCCCACCTGAAAATCATCAATCCCGATGCGGTGCGTGATCAGACCCGATACATCCAGCGGCCCCTGCACCAGCGCAATCATCTTGTACCAGGTCTCGAACATCTCGCGGCCGTAGATGCCCTTGAGATGAAGCATCTTGAAGATGACCTTGTTCCAATCGATTTCGAAGCCGGTCGGCGCGATGCCGAGAATGGCGATCTTGCCGCCATTGTTCATCGTGTCGATCATGTCGCGGAAGGCGGGCGCGGCGCCCGACATTTCGAGGCCGACGTCAAAACCCTCGGTCATGCCGAGCGCCGGCATGACGTCGCGCAGCTTTTCCTTGGACGCATCGACGACATGCTGGACGCCGAGCTTTTTGGCCAGCGCCAGCCGCACCGGGTTGATGTCGGTGATGACGACTTTTCGCGCCCCCACACATTGGGCAACGAGCGCGCCCATGATGCCGATCGGCCCGGCGCCGGTGACCAGAACGTCTTCACCGACCAGGTCGAAGGACAGAGCGGTGTGGACGGCATTGCCCAGGGGATCGAAGATCGCGGCGATCTCGTCGGGCACATCGTCGGGGATCGGCACGACATTGTGCTGCGGGATCGCCAGATATTCGCCGAAGGCGCCGGGGCGGTTGACGCCGACGCCGAGCGTGTTGCGGCAGAGATGCCCCCTGCCGGCGCGGCAATTGCGGCAATGGCCGCAGACGATGTGACCTTCGCCGGAGACACGCTGGCCGACCTTGTATTCGGTGACCGCAGCGCCGAAATCGGCCACCGTGCCGACGAATTCATGGCCGGTCACCATCGGCACCGGCACGGTCTTCTGCGCCCACTGGTCCCAATTGTAGATGTGGACGTCGGTGCCGCAGATCGCCGTCTTCTTGACCTTGATCAGCACGTCGTTGGGGCCGATCTCCGGCACCGGTACCTCTTCCATCCAGATGCCCGGTTCGGCCTTGGCCTTCACCAGCGCCTTCATCATGTTCGACATGCTTTTGTCCCTTGAATCCCTTGATCCGGAATCGCTTTTGGCGATCAGGAAATGACGCCCAACTCTTTTCCCACCGCCGCGAACGCTGCCACGGCGCGGTCGATGTCGGCGCTGGAATGCGCCGCCGACATCTGCGTGCGGATGCGCGCCTGGCCTTTCGGCACCACCGGGAAGGAAAAGCCGATGACATAGATGCCGCGCTTCAGCATGCGCGCCGCCATTTCCTGCGCCAGGCTGGCATCGCCCAGCATCACCGGAATGATCGGATGATCGGCGCCGGCCAGCGTGAAGCCGAGCTTGCCCATTTCGGAGCGAAAGCGCGCCGCATTGGCATAGAGGCGTTCGCGCAGGGCGTCGCCATTGCGGATCAGCTCGAACACCTTGATGGAAGCGCCGGCAATCGCCGGCATCAGCGTGTTGGAGAAGAGATAAGGCCGCGAACGCTGGCGCAGCCAGTCGACGACCTGGCTTTTGCCGGAGGTGTAGCCGCCGGAGGCGCCGCCGAGCGCCTTGCCGAGCGTGCCGGTGATGATATCCACCCTGCCCTCGACGCCGCAATGCTCGGCCGAGCCGCGGCCGTTCTTGCCGACGAAGCCGACGGCATGGCTGTCGTCGACCATCACCATGGCGCCGTACTTTTCCGCGAGGTCGCAGACGCCTTTCAGATTGGCGATGATGCCATCCATGGAGAACACACCGTCGGTGGCGATCAGGCGGAAGCGGCAGTCTTTCGCCTCCTTCAGCCGGGCTTCGAGATCGGCCATGTCGTTGTTGGCGTAGCGGAAACGCTTGGCCTTCGACAGCCGCACACCGTCGATGATCGAGGCATGGTTCAGCGCATCGGAAATGATCGCATCCTCCTCGCCGAGCAGTGTCTCGAACAGGCCGCCATTGGCGTCGAAGCAGGAGCCGTAGAGGATGGTGTCGTCCATGCCGAGGAATGATGAAATCGTTGATTCAAGCTGCTTGTGCTCTTCCTGCGTGCCGCAGATGAAGCGCACCGAGGCCATGCCGTAGCCGTAGCGGTCCAGCGCGCCTTTGGCTGCATCGCGCAATTCTGAGCTGTCGGCGAGGCCGAGATAGTTGTTGGCGCAGAAATTCAGCACCTTGTCGCCGCCGACTTCGATCTCAGCCGACTGGGTCGAGGTGATCACCCGCTCGGATTTGTAGAGCCCGGCGGATTTCAGCCCTTGCAGTTCGTTGTCGATATGGGAGAGGAATGCCGCGCTCATGGATCAGGTCCTGTTGAGATTGGCGCGACTGTCGCGCTACGCGCACTAAAAATCCATCGCAAAAGCGACCGTTTCGGTGGCACGGCGGGCTCAACCCTGGCGCGACACGATCGCATGGCCCGCATGCTGGAGTAGCAGGCACGCGAATACGGCCATGCCGCGAAAGAACATGATAACCATCTCGGCAGCTTTCGTTTACTGCCGAAGCAACAGTTCCGCCGGCTTCCAGACCTGTTAACCCTTTCAAGCCAATGGTCTTCTCGCCACGAATCGGTGGCAGAATCAGTTCGACCGAGGGGTCACCTAGAATATGTCGCAGCAGCCGGCGCAAACCGTCTCGGGCAAACTCATCCTGCTGATCAAGAGCGGCTACTGGCTGGCGCTGCTGATCATCGCCGCCATGGTGATGGCCTCCTTCATCCTGCTGCAGCAGATGATGGCGGCGCAACAGCACAACCATACTCTGCTCGACATCGTCAGCACCCAGAAGGCGCTGTCGCAGCGCATTGTCTTTTTGACCAGCGCAACCGGCTCCGCCGCGCGTGACAAGCAGCCGGCCCTAGTTGCCGCGCTGAAACAGGCGACCGCCGAGTTCGAGACGAACTACGACCTGCTGCTCAAACAGACGGGAGCCGACCCGCTGTCGCCGGCATTGTCCGACCCAAGGTCGATCGAGAGCGTCCTTTACGGCAAGCCGTTCCACCTCGACTATTTCTCGGTCGGGCTGGTCGCCAATGGCGAAAGGCTGATCTCGTCCTTCGAATCCCAGCTCTCCGGCAATGCCGCCTACAAGGGCGGCGGCGAGCGCGTCAATCTCGATGCTTCCGTCGCCAATGCGACGCTGTCGGGTTATGCCGCGCTCGGCCAACGCATCGCCGCATTCGCAGACGAGCGGTCGGAAAAGCTCCTCGATCTCCATCGCACCTTGTTCTACGCCACCATCGGCGTCATCGTCCTGGTGGCGCTTTTCATCTTCCGGCCGATGTCGAAGGCGATCCTGCGCAAGACGCACGAGCTTGTCGATGCCCGCAACTCGATGGCCTTCATCGCCGTACATGACGGGCTGACCGGCCTGCACAACCGCACCTTCCTGACCGACCACTTCGAAACGCTGATCAAGGGCGCGCATCGCCGGCGCGAGAGGCTGGCGGTCATCCAGCTCGACCTCGACCGGTTCAAGCAGATCAACGACACACTCGGCCACGCCGCCGGCGACTATGTGCTGGTCGTCACCGCGCAGCGCATGCGCGATTCCTGCCGTGCGTCGGATCTCTGCGCGCGCCTTGGCGGCGACGAATTCGTGATGATCCTCAATGGCGCCGGCGGCCCCGAGGACATCAACATGCTGGCCCGGCGCATCCTGGAGGAGATCAACGAGCCGATTACCTTCCAGGGCACGACCATCCTTCCAGGGGCCAGCGCCGGCATTGCCGTCTATCCCATCGACGCCGACAATGCCGAGGATCTGCTCGTCCACGCCGACCTCGCGCTCTATTCCGCCAAAAAGCTCGGCGGCGGCAGCTTCTCGTTCTTCTCCGAGGAACTCAGGCGCGAGCTAGACTACCGCAAGCAGCTCGAGCACGACATCAAGGTCGCGATTTCGGAGAACGCCTTCCAAGTCTATTTCCAGCCGCAGGTGTCGCTGAGCAACGGCGCCATCAGCGGCATCGAGGCGCTGGTGCGCTGGAAGCATGCCGAGCGCGGCATGATTGCGCCGGGCGAGTTCATTCCGGTCGCCGAAAAATGCGGCTTCATGCCCGAGATCGGCCGCATCGTCTTTACCAAGGCGATCGAGCAAGCAGCCGAATGGGATCGCGCCGGCATCGCTTTCGGCCGGCTTGCCGTCAACGTGTCCGGCACCGAGCTGCGCGAACCCGACTTCGACCGCTTCCTGTTCGCGACGCTGGAAAAGGCCGGCCTTGCTCCGCAGAAACTGTCGCTGGAAATCGTCGAATCCGTCATTCTCGACGACGAGAAGACGGGCATCGCGGCGAAGCTGCGCCACATCCGCGCTGCCGGCGTCCATCTTGAGCTCGACGATTTCGGCACCGGCTATGCCTCGCTCAGCCACGTCAATCCCAACGAGATCGACCGGCTGAAGATCGACCGCCGCTTCGTCCAGAACATCAACGAGAATGGCGACAACACCAAGATCGTGCGCGCCATCACCGAGCTGGCGCGCGGTCTCGGCATTTCGATCGTCGCCGAGGGCGCGGAAACCGAAGCCGAGCTCGATTCGCTGATGGCAATCGGCTGCGATCAGGTGCAGGGCTATTCCATCGCCTTCCCGATGCCGCAGGACAAAGCGCGCGAATGGCTGCTGGCGCGCAGCCCGAAGAAAGCCAAGCTGAAGGTGCTTCAGGGCAATTTAGCCTAGACTATTGCCCACCGGTGCCGGTCATTTGGCCGGCGCGACATTCGCCCGCAATGCCGCCAGCACCTCGGCGAACTCCGCCAGCCTGTCGTCCGGCAATCCCGCGCGCAGCCGCTTGTCGAAGATGAGAGCCGCCGCCCGCAGCTTCAGGAACATCGTTTCGCCCGCCTGCGTCAGTTCGACCAGATGAACCCGGCGGTTGTCCGGATCGCGGCGGCGCGTCAGCAAGCCTTGCGCCTCCATGGCGTTGAGATGGTGGGTGAGCGTGGCGCCCTGGATGCCGATCATGCCGGCAAGTTCGCGTTGGTTGGCAAGCTCGCTCGACTTGACCGAAAGCAAGGTCAGCCACACCGGCAGCGTGCCGCCGGCCTCGACCAAAGCGGCGTCAAAGGCCTGCGCCACCAGCTTGGAGGTGCGCGCGAGATTCATGCCGATTGGCGGACGGTCAAAGGGAGTCATGCGCCGACAGTAGAACAAGGCGCCGAGCGATGGAACGCGGCATTATACATTGACATCGAACCATTTGATACCTAACTATCATGCGTGTCGATCTACCCAGTTCGTATCATCCTGCATTCGACAGGGATCCGAGGACGGACGGCGGGCAAGGAGGAAGCGGTCATGCAATATGTCTACATCGTCGTTATCGGCCTTCACGTCATGGCCGGTGTGTTCTGGGCCGGCACCACCATCACGCTTGCCCGCGACCCCGAGATCAGGGCGGAGCGCTTTATCGGACCGCAAATGGGCTCGGCCGGCATGGTGTTCGTGACCGGCGCCCTGCTCTGGTATTTCTTCCACGGCGCCTATTTCGGCTCGATGGAAATGGTGCTGGCGCTGGGCATCCTGGCCGCCTTCGCCGCTGCCGGCGTTCTCAGCGTCGTCGTCCGCAAGACAAGCCGGCAGCTTGCCGGCGCGGACGCCGCAACGGAAGCGGCGCTGCGCACCAAAATGGCCCGCGGCGAGCGCATCGCCGCCTGGCTTCTGGTACTCACCGTACTTTGCATGGCGACGGCCAGGATGATTTGAGCCCTGCCGCGCGTTGCCTCCCGGTTGAAAAGCATTCCGCATCGTGCGTCGCCTGGCTCTCGGCTGGTGGCGTACGCGGCGCGCAGTTCGGACGGATGTGCAAGGTGGCTCTCCGCACAGAGGTTTGGCTGCGCGCCACCCATCACTTTGATCGATCGAGTTGCGCCCGTCGGAAGGGTGAGATCGAGCTTTGGAACAAGCCGTAGGCCGGCTTGTAGGCTCAAACCCGCAAGCCGAACCTGATGCCGTCATAGATGGCGGCATGGATGTTGCGCGAGGCGACCGCATCGCCGATGCGCAACAGCACGAAGCCCCCTTCGGGGTTGCGTGAAGGAAAAATATCGCCGCCGCCGACCAGCCGCTCGTAATCGACCGCGCCACCATTCTTCGACAGCGGTTTCAGCTGGAGATAGAGATCGTCGAGCGGCGCCGTGCCGTGCTCGACCACCACCTGGTCGACCCGCCTCTCGCCGCGCCAGCCGTCGGCAAAGTCGGAGGCGAGTTCGGCGACCAGCTGGTTGCCCTCGCGCCGTACCGAGCGCAGCCTGGTGTTGATGGTGATGGTGACGCCCTTCTCCTGGAAGGCGCGCATATAGGGCACGTGGTTCATGCCGCCCATTTCGGGGGCGAAGAAGCGCTCCGGCGAAACCAGCTCCAGCTTCGAACCGGCATTGGCGATCAGCTCCGCCGCGCCCATGCCCTGGTGGCCGCCATTGTCGTCGAAGAGCAGCACGTTCTCCGCCGGCTTGACGCTGCCGGCCATGATGTCCCAGCTCGACGTGACGAGATTGTCGCCTGATGTCAGCGGCGGGTTCTGCGGCAGGCCGCCGGTGGCGATCACCACCACATCGGGCGACAGCGCCAGCACATCGTCCTGCTCGGCCCATGTATCGTAGCGGATCCCGACGCCGAGCCGGTCGAGTTCGGCCAGCCGCCAGTCGATGATGCCGATCAGTTCCTTGCGGCGCGGGTTCTGCGTCGCGAGCCGGACCTGGCCGCCGGCCTGACCGGAGGCTTCAAGCACCGTGACATGATGGCCACGTTCGGCCATGACGCGAGCTGCCTCGAGCCCGCCAGCGCCAGCGCCAACGACGACGACTTTCCGCCTGGGCCCTTCGGTCATGACGATGATTTGCGGAATCTCGGCCTCGCGGCCGGTCGCGGCATTGTGGACACAGAGCGCTTCGCCGCCTTCATAGATACGATCGAGGCAATAGGTGGCGCCGACGCAAGGCCGGATCTCGTGCTCGCGACCTTCCATGACCTTCTTGATGATGTGCGGGTCGGCGATATGGGCGCGGGTCATGCCGACCATGTCGAGCTTGCCGGTCGCGATGGCGTGGCGCGCCGTGGCCACATCGGAAATCCGCGCCGCATGGAAGGTCGGAAATTTCGTTGCCGCCCTCACCTCGCCGGCGAAATCGAGATGCGGGGAAGAGCGCATGCCGGTCACCGGGATAACCTTGGTGAGCGCCGCGTCGCTTTCGATCGAGCCGCGGATGATGTTCAGGAAATCGACCTTGCCGGAATTGGCGAGCCGTCTGGCGATCTCGACGCCCTCCTCCTTCGACAGGCCTTTGTCAAAATCCTCATCGGCGACCATACGGATGCCGACGACGAATTTTTCGCCGACCGCCGCCCGCACGGCATCCAGCACCATGTCGGTGAAGCGCAGCCGGTTGTCGAGCGAACCGCCGAACTCGTCGTCGCGATGGTTTGTGGCGGGCGACCAGAAGCCGTCCATCAGATGGCCGTAGGATTCGAACTCGATGCCGTCGAGGCCGGCGGCCTGGCAGCGCTGCGCAGCCGACGCATAGTCGGCGACGATGCGCTCGATGTCCCAGTCCTCGATGGTTTTGGGGAACGCGCGGTGCGCCGGCTCACGCACCGGCGAGGCCGACAGCACCGGCAGCCAGTCGGCCTTGTTCCAGCCGGTGCGGCGACCAAGATGGGTGATCTGGATCATCACCTTGCAGTCATGCTCGTGGCAGGCGTCCGCCAGTTCGGCCAGCCACGGCACGATGCGGTCGTCATAGACATGCAGATTGCCAAAGGCGGCCGGGCTGTCGCGCGAGACGATGGCCGAGCCCGCCGTCATGGTCAGCGCCATGCCGCCCTTGGCCTTTTCGGCATGGTAGAGCCGGTAGCGCTGTTTCGGCATGCCGTCCTCTGAATAGGCCGGCTCGTGGCTGGTCGACATCACCCTGTTCTTCAGCGTCAGGTGTTTGAGCTGGTAAGGCTGGAGAAGCGGGTCGTTGCTGGTCATCATCTTCCTGCCATTCCAGTTTGTGTCGGAGCAGCGCGCGCTGCTCCAGTTCTTGTCTTAAGCATCGAATTTATCCGAAAATCGCTGCACACTTTTTGATCCGATGCTAATGAGCGCGGAAAATCCCCAGGAAAACCACGATGATCGATACCAAAACCCTCACCCAGCTCGGCGCCCACGTCGAGACGCCACAGAGCCCGGAGACTGCGGTCCTGGAGACCGTGCCGTTCCAGCGCGGCGACGGACCGCCGGCGATCGTGCGCTTCACCTGCCCGGAATTCACCTCGCTCTGCCCGGTAACCGGACAGCCGGATTTCGCTCATATCGTCATCGACTACGCACCCGATGCCACGCTCGTGGAATCGAAGTCGCTCAAACTGTTCATGACCTCGTTTCGCAACCATGGCGCTTTCCATGAAGACTGCACGGTGATGATCGGCCGCCGCATTGTGGCGGCAACGAAGCCGCTGTGGTTGCGCATAGGCGGCTATTGGTATCCGCGCGGCGGCATTCCGATCGATGTCTTCTGGCAGACCGGCGCTCCGCCCGAAGGCGCCTGGTTGCCCGACACCGGCGTTGCCCCCTATCGCGGCCGTGGCTGAACTGACGTCAGCCATAGGCGGCTCGGCAGAGCTTTGTCGCCAGAAAGGGAAGGACGGCATCGCGATAGCGCGGCTGGTCATACCGCAGCAGGTCCACATGGCCCGCTCCTTCGAACCAGACCAGTTGTGAGCCGGCAGCAGCGCTGTGCAGCGCCTGCACCTGGCTGCGATCGATGAAGGGATCGGTGCTTCCCGCAAGCAGCATCAGCGGTTCACTGATCTGGCCGAGGCGATCGACCGGCCTGACATTGCCGGCGCTCAACCCCAGACGAAGCGGCATCTGCGCCAAAAGCACATCGGCCTGAAAACCGCGCCAGAAGTTGAAAGGCATGCGCCATGCCGTGGTCTCGCGCAAACTCGCGTAAAGCTGCTCCAGAACATAGGCGTCGGCGGGCGCTTGCTGTGCCGCAAAGACGAAAGCAGCGGCGCCTAGCGACGAGCCGACAGCGCCAAGCTTCTGGCCGGGAAAACGTTGCCTGGCATAGGCAATGATGCGGGCGGCGTCCTGCCCTTCCGTGTAGCCGAAACCTTGAATGGCACCGCCGCTTTCGCCGTGCCCGGACAGGTCGAACAGGACGACGGAATAGCCGGCGTCGAACAAAAGTTTCGCTCTTTGAACCAGGGCCAGCCTGTTGGCGCCGCGCCCATGCAGCAGCACGACCGCGCCGCAGCTGCCCTTTCGATCAGCCGCCCAGCCGACCAGATCAGGAGCGCCGGGCTGGTCGAGCACGACGCGCTCGACGGGCAAATCGCCGGGAGCCGCCAAAGCTTGCCAAGCCGCGCGGGCGATCAGCATCGTGCCGATGTGCCAGTCGAGGCCGCAGCCGGCAGCGCCCAACCCGACCAGCGCGATCGCGACAAAACGCGAAGCTTCATTGCCGACCACCCGGAAACAATCGGCGGCTTATTCGCACTGGTACTGGCTGAGCGCCCATTCACCGGTCACCGAAAGCAGATCGGATATCTTCCAGTCGCCGTCGACCTTCTTCAGCTTCCACTCCAGCCGGTGCTGGTTGCCTTCGACGACGAAGGCGACCACCACCTTGGCCTGATCACCATTGACGGCCTCGATGCTCTTCAGGCTCTTGTCGATTGCAAGCTTGTCGTAATCGGCATTGTCGAGCGCCATGTTGGGGTCGAGGCATTCGCCCTGCCCGGATTTGCGCAACGCGTCGCTCTTGTCGAGTACGGTCTTGGCCGGGTCGACGAAGTTCTTGCGCTGGGTCGGATCGAGCTCCAGTCCGAGATGTTCGTAGAACGGCTTGACCACAGCCGTCGGCGAGCCCGCCAGGACGGGCGCGGCCGGCTCGGCCGGCGGCCACCCAACCGGCGGTGTCGCCGGTTCCACCGCTGTCCCGGGTGGATTTGCGGGCGGTGCTGCGCCGGCCGGTGCCGCCACGGCCGGCGCATTGGCTGGCGGCGGGCCCAACAGGCCTTGTGCTGCGGCTGCGCTCATACCCACCGCCAGCACGCACATGGGCGACAGCGCCAGGGCAAGACGGCGGAGCACGGGATCACTCCGGCGCTTTGTCGGGCATGCATTCCAGCGCGCTCAGCGTCCAGCTGCTGGTCTTGGAGGTGATGTCGGCGACCTTCCATTTGCCGTCGATCTTCTTCAGCGACCACAGCATTTCGCGTTTGGAATCATCGCCTTCCGCAAAAAGGCTGAAGGTGGCGGTGACTTCGGCCGTATCGCCATTGACGGTTTCGGTCAGCTTCAATGTCTTGGCAATCGACTTCTGGTCGAAATCCTGCGCGTCGAGGCCGGGATCGAAGTCGAGGCATGCGACTTCGTCGGGCTTGTTCTTCGTGGCCTGGTCGTTGAGATCGAACAGCTTGGTCACCGGCTCGGTGAAGCGGTCGCGGTACTTTGCATCTCCCTCGAATTTCACCTCGGGCACATAAAAGAACTTCACGGCGTTGGAAGCCGGCCCGGCCAGCACCGTCGCTGGCAAGGCAATCGAAAAGACAGCGGCAAGCACTATCGGTTTCATGCAGGATCTCCGGAAGTTTGGCGGCAAGGCGGCAATACCAGACATCCTGCATATCGGCTTTTTTGCGGCTCATGAAGCCCCGGCTGCACCGTCTCAGCCATCCAGCCAGACGTTCTGCAGGTCCATCTCGAAGGTCTGGTGGACGCCGTAGTTCTTCACCTTCTTGTTCATGTGGCTGTAGAGCTTCTGCCAGAAGGGTTGAATGATGACGCCGGAATCCTGCAGGATCTGCTCGACATCCTTCATCACCTCACGCCGTTTCTCCACGTCGATCAGCGACAGCGCCTGCTTCAGCTTGGCGTCGAAGTCCGGGTTGGAATAGGCCGATTCATTCCAGGCCTCGCCGGTGCGATAACCAAGCGCCAGCACCTGGACGCCAAGCGGGCGCATGTACCAGATGGTCATCGAATAGGGATACTTCGTCCAGTCGTTCCAGAAGGTCGAGCCCGGCAGCACCGTGCGCTTGACCTTGATGCCGGCGTCGCGCAACTGGCCCGCAATCGCGTCGCCGGTGTTCTTCTGCCAGTCGTCCTCGACGGTGATCAGCTCGTGCTCGAAATCGGCCTGCCCTGCGTCCGCCATCAGTTTCTTGGCGCCGGCCGCGTCGCGCGTCTTCTTGGGCAGCGCGAAATATTCAGGATGGATAGGGCTGACATGGTGGTTTTCACCGACCGTCCCTCGCCCGGCATAGCCGAGTTCCAGCACCGCATTGTTGTCGACCGCCATCTGCAGCGCGTTGCGCACCCGCTGGTCGTCATAGGGCTTGTGGGTAACGTTCGTGCGGGCAACCAGCGTGGTTGCCGTCGCAACCTCGGACTTCTCCAGCCCCATCTTGTCCAGGATGTCGATGAAGTCGGCCGGCGTCTCGAAATTGAGGTCTATCTCGCCGGATTCGAAGGCGTTGATCGAAGCGTTGAAATCCGTGCCGTAGTCGATGAACTCGACGCTGTCGAGCGGCGCTTCGCCGCCCCACCACTTGCCGTTTTCACGACGCTTGACCACCGCCTTCTGGCCGACATCGTAGGAGACCAGTTCGAACGGGCCTGTGCCGATCGGCTTCTTGACCGGGTCGGCGCCTTCGGCGTCGAAATTGCGGTGGACGACGAGCGCGGGATAATCGGTGAGGTTCGGAATCAGCGAAATGTCGGGCGCGCTGAGCGTCAGCTTGATCGTATTGTCGTCGACCTTGGCGATCGCGCCTTCCCTGGCCTTGCCCGACTTTTCGTCGATCAGCCCGCCGACGCGAGCGGCCATGGAGTTGCCGGCGACCTTCTTCTCGCACCAGCGGGTAACATTGAAGACCACGTCATCGGCGTTGAAAGCATCGCCATTGTTCCAGGTGATCCCCTTGCGCACATGCAACGTGTATTCCGTGGCGTCGTCATTGATGTCCCAGCTTTCGAGCAGCACTGGCTCGAAGGTGAATTCCCTGGTGTAGCGGACCAGCGGCTCCAGCCAGCAGCGCGAGATGTTGGCGAGTTCCACCCAGTCATAGGTGCGCGGATCTTTTTGGGCCTTGACCGACATCGATATGTGCAGCGTGCCGCCCTTCTTCGGCTCCTCGGCAAAAGCCTGTCCCGGCGCGGCAAGGCCGATCATGCCGTAGGCCAGCGCCGTCGATGCGCCGAACGCACTTGCCAATGCAAGAAAGTCGCGCCGGTCCATACGGCCAGCACGCGTCTCTTGCGCCATCGCCTCGATGGCCGTTGGCACGCGATCGCCATTGCTTTTGAAAAGTGTCATGTCTTTCTCCCTTGCGGTTCCCATCGGGTCTTCGCCCGTTATCAACTCATTCGTCGTTCTCTTAGCTAACGCTGTCGGGCAGCCTCTCCTCGCGCTGCGCGATAAAGTCCCTGAGGCCCTCGGCAATGCCCTCATCGAGTTTCGGCTCTTCATAGTCGGCCAGCATGTTGCGGGCTTTCTCGCGGCCGCGCGTGTCGTGGTCCTTCGCCCCTCCAGCCTTCCATTGTTCGTAGGAGTTGAAATCCATGATGGTGGGCATGAAGAATGCCGACTCGTAGTGATCGAGCGTGTGCTGGGTGCCGAGGAAATGGCCCTGCGGCCCGACTTCGCGGATCGCCGCCATGGCCTCCTTGAAGTCGTCGAACGACAGGCCGCCGGCATATTTGTACCAGCCGACAAGCTGCTCGCAGTCGGTGGCGAATTTCGAATAGCCGCAGGTGAGCCCGGCCTCGAGCCAGCCGGCGGAGTGCCAGATGTAATTGGCGCCGGCGAGGATGGCGGCATGCATCAGCATGTTGGATTCATAGCCGGCCTGGGCGTCGTTGAGCTTGGAGCCGACATGGAAGCCGGAGGTTCGCCAGGGCAGTTTGTATTTCCGCGCCAACGCGCCCATCAGATACATCATCTGCGCAGCCTCCGGCGTGCCGCCCATCGGCGCGCCGGTCTTCATGTCAACCGTCACCATGAACTGGCCGTAGATCTGGGGCGAACCCGGGCGCAGCAGTTGGGTGAAAGCGACCCCGGCCAATGCTTCGGCATTGACCTGCGCCACCGCGCCGACGGCCGAGGCCGAAGTCGATGCGCCGCACAGCGCAAAGGGAGCCAGGATCAGCGGCTGATTGCTGCGCGCATAGACCTTCATCGCGTCCAGCATGGTGGCGTCCCACACCAGCGGCGAGTTGCAGTTGGTAATCGACACCAGCACCGGGTTGTCGCGAACGAAATCTTCGCCAAAGACGATGCCCGCCATCGCCATCGTGTCTTCGGCGCGGTCTTTGGAAGTAACGATGCCCATGAACGGCTTGTCGGAATGCTTCAGCGCCGAATGGATGATGTGGAGATGCCGTTTCGGCACCGCGATCTCCATCGGCTCGCAGATGATCGAACTCGACGAATGCAGCGCCGGGGCCATGTAGGCGAGCTTGTGGAAATTGTTGAGGTCTTCAAGCGTGCCATAACGCCGGTTGTTGTCGAGGTCGCGCACGTAAGGCGCGCCATACATCGGCGCGAAGATGGAGTTCTTGCCGCCGACGCGCACGGTGCGCTCGGGATTACGCGCATTGAGGGTGAATTCGGACGGAACCTTCGCGACCAGTTCCATCAGCAGGCCGCGGTCGATGCGGACGCGTGTCTCGGACACGTCGGCGCCCGCCGCCTTCCACATGGCGATCGCCTCGTCGTCGCGGAACTCGCAACCGACCTCTTCGAGGATGGCGAGTGACTCCTGGTGGATCAGTTCCACCGCCTCGTCCGGGACCATCTGGTAGGTGGGGATCTCGCGGACCAGCGTCGGGAACGAGGTGACGGGGGCGCTCCTCAGCGCCTTGCGTCCGAGGCGACCGCCGCCGCGGCGGTGGGTTTGCTCGGTCAGTTCAGTGGCCGGTGCGTTCATGGAGCCTCCTCATTCCGTCCAACCAAGTTAGCGAGAGGAAATATGGATGTGATGCTGGAAAATCCTGATCTCTTGTATAAGCTCAGCTTATGCGAAGCCTGCGCCACCTCCTGCCCTCGGCCGGCAGCCTGATCGTCTTCGAGGCGGCGGGCCGGCTGTCGAGCTTCACCGCCGCCGGGCGCGAGCTCGGCATGACGCAGGCCGCCGTCTCGTATGCGGTGCGTGGGCTGGAGGAACAGCTCGGTGCTCAACTCTTCCAGCGCCGTCACCGCCAGGTCGTCCTGACAGAGGCGGGCGAGCGTTTTCATGCCGACGTCTCGCTGGGACTCTCACACATCCGCAAATCGGCGGAGGATCTGCGCCTGCAGGCGACCGGCGGCCATGTCACGCTGGCCGCGTCGACCGCCTTCGGCTCGTTCTGGATGATGCCGCGCCTGCAGCAGTTCCGCGACGAGTTGCCTGGCATCGACCTGCGCATCCAGACCGCCGACCGCGACCTCGACATTATCGCCGAGGGCATCCCGCTCGCCGTGCGCGGCGGCGAACCGCGCGACTGGGCCGATTATCATTCGCTGCCGCTGGCCGACGAGGAAATCTTCCCGGTGGTAGGCGCCAGCTATCTGGCGAAATTCGGCATGCCGAGGAGCGTCGCGGAGCTGGCGACGCACCGTCTGATCCATCTCGAGGAGCCCTACCGCGAGGCGGCCAGCTGGGACGAATGGTTCCGGTCGGCCGGAGGCAGCCTCGACGACACCGCGCGCGGCCTGCGCATCAACGACTATGGCCTGGTGATCCAGGGCGTCATGGAGGGCCAGGGCATTGCGCTTGGCTGGCGGCATCTTGCCGAACGGCTGCTGGCCACGGGGTTGCTGGTGCCGGTGACCGATCACGTGCTTAGGACCGGCAAGGCGTTCTATATCGTCTGGCCGAAGAACCGCGAGTTGAGCGAGAATGCGCGCAAGGTAAGGGATTGGCTGGCGGCGCAAGCTTGAAATCGGTTGTAGCGTAGTCACTATCGCGGAGTTCCTTCACACCCCCCTCTGTCCTGCCGGACATCTCCCCCGCAAGGGGGGAGATTGGCAGTTCATATGTCGCGTCACCCTTCAAGCATTGGAGATTGGCGAAAGCCGTCGTGACATCTGATCTCCCTCCTTGCGGGGGAGATGGCCGGCAGGCCAGAGGGGGGTGCTGTCCCGCTGGCGTCTCCAATGTCCGGCATTCATTGAAGCCTTCCGCACACCCTTCGAATCCGCCTATAATACCCCCATGCCCATTCGCCAGCTTTCGGAAACGATGATCAACCAGATCGCCGCCGGCGAAGTCATCGAGCGTCCGGCGAGCGTGGTGAAGGAACTGGTCGAAAACGCGCTCGACGCCGGCGCCTCCCGCGTCGAGGTCGTCACTGCCGGCGGCGGGATGAACCTGATCCGCGTCACCGATGACGGCTCCGGTATCCCCGAACAGGAACTGGCGCTGGCCATTGCGCGCCACTGCACCTCGAAACTTGCCGACAACATTCACGATATCCGCTCGCTCGGGTTCCGTGGCGAGGCATTGCCGTCGATCGGTTCGGTGGCGCGGCTGTCGATCCGTTCGCGCACGACCGCAGGCGACGCTGCCGCCGAGATCGCCATCGAAGGCGGCCGCGTTTCGGCGGTCAAACCGGCGGCGGCCAATCGCGGCACAACGGTCGAGGTGCGCGACCTGTTCTTTGCCACGCCGGCGCGGCTCAAATTCATGAAGGGCGAGCGGGCCGAAAGCTCGGCCACCAGCGACGTGCTCAAGCGCATCGCCATCGCCTTCCCCGCCGTGCGCTTCACGCTGGCCGGCTCGGACCGCTCGACGCTGGAATTGCCGGCGACCGATGACAGTACCGAGGGCAGCCTGCGCCGCGTCGCCCAGGTAATGGGCGCCGAGTTTCCCGACAATTCCATCGCTATCGACGCCAGCCGGGACGGCGTGCACCTGACCGGCCACGTCTCGATCCCGTCCTTCACCCGCGCCAACGCGCTGCAGCAATATGCCTATGTCAACGGCCGTCCGGTGCGCGACAAGCTGATTGCCGGCGCCATTCGCGGCGCTTTCGCCGATGTGCTGCCGCGCGACCGGCACGCGGTGACCGTGCTGTTCCTGACGCTCGATCCGGCGACCGTCGACGTCAACGTCCACCCGGCCAAGGCCGATGTGCGCTTTCGCGACCCCGGCCTGGTGCGCGGGCTGATCGTCGGCGCCATCCGCGAGGCTCTGGCCAATGCCGGCATCCGCGCCGCCACCAGCGGTGCCGCCGGCATGATGGCGGCGTTCCGGCCGGGGGCGGCGTCCTACGCCCATGCCGGCCCGGCCAACGGCCATCGCAGCTACGACGCGGCCCACCGCGCATCGGGCTTTGCCGGGTTCGATCGCTCGCCGCAGCGGCCGCTGGATATGGGATTTGACGGCGCCGGCTTCCGCGAAAACGACCAGGCTGCATTCGATGCCGGGCCGCTTGTCAGCGCCGACGCGCGTGCAGGCACGGCCGAGCCGGCCGAGACGCTGCTTGGCACAACGCTCGGTGCTGCGCGCGCGCAGGTGCACGAAAACTATATTGTCGCGCAAACCAGGGATTCGCTTGTCATCGTCGACCAGCATGCGGCGCATGAGCGGCTGGTCTACGAAGCCCTGAAGGATGCGCTGCATTCCCGGGCCGTGCCCTCGCAGATGCTGCTCTTGCCGGAGATCGTCGACCTGCCGGAAGAGGATGCCGAGCGGCTGGCCATGCATTCCGAAACGCTGGCCCGGTTCGGCCTTGGCATTGAGCGTTTCGGTCCCGGCGCGGTGGCGGTGCGCGAGACGCCGTCGATGCTCGGCGAAACCAATGTCCAGCAATTGGTGCGTGATCTTGCCGACGAGATCGCCGACAACGATACCGTCGAGACGCTGAAAGAGCGGCTGGACAAGATCGCCGCCACCATGGCCTGCCATGGCTCGGTGCGCTCCGGCCGGCTGCTCAAGGCCGAGGAGATGAACGCACTGCTGCGACAGATGGAGGCGACTCCCGGCTCCGGCACCTGCAACCACGGCCGCCCGACCTATATCGAACTCAAGCTCGCCGACATAGAGCGGCTGTTTGGGCGGCGGTGAGCACAAGCCAGGTCAGGCCACACGCTCAATTCACCAACAGGCGATAATCCTTGAACCTATGAGAGAAAACGTAATCCCTTGAGTAACCGGCGCTACCGCCGCGAAAATTCACGGAGATTATCTCGAAGCTTCTCCCAACCTGTTTTTGAACATTCATGTAGATGGGAGTCATCAGCATGCCGGCATCGCAATCGTCGTCATCGAAAGCGATTGCCTGAACGACCTTCTTTTTCTTCTTATCGATGACCCGCAGCTTATTCATGCAGACGAGAAAGCCCGCTTTCTCGTAGACCCCGGCAAATCTGTGGGTTGCTGTCTGCGCCCAGAAGGGAATCTCGACGGTGCCGTCAACCTTCGCCTCACCGGTATCGTCGAGGTTTGCGACCTTCTTCAGCGTGATCGGGAACTTGTCCGAGCCCTTGCTCCAAGTCCCTGTTGCGCCGCTTTCGCCAAGGTCGAGAGAAAACGGACATCCGGTGGTGCCAACGGGCGTTTTCGATCCCATGACCAGCACCCGGTCGAACTCCCTGTCGTCCGCAATCTCGCAAAGGAAGACGCTGGTGCCACTGATCTTGCCGTACACCGCTATCGGGCTTTGCTTCGCGTCGTGGAAATAGCTCCCCTCGACCGTAATCCCGCTGCCGAAACTGTCATATCTCTGCAGCGATAGGTGGACGGGGTTAGGTCCGATGGAGCCTTCGTAGTTTTCGACCTGATACCAGCCCGCGGCGGCTTTCCCGGTCAGCAGCAAAACGCAAAAAAATTGCCGATATGAACAGTCTTCCCATTCCGTCCCCCAGTGAAGGCAGCGTACCATAGCTGTCCTTCCTCTGGGTGTCTGCATTCTGATGGAAGCGGTTCTCGGGTTGAGTCCGAAAACAGCTCAAATAATTTGTTTTAAAGCTTTAAATTCACCACGATCACGCCGCCCAGCGCCAGGGCGCCGCCGAGGATACCAAGTAGCGTCGGCACTTCGCCCAGCCAGAAGAAGCCGATCAGGGCCGACATGGGCGAGACCAGATAGAGGAAGTTCGAGGCGCGCGCTGCCGGAAGACGCGACAGAGCGGTTGCCCATGCGGCATAGGCGATCAGGCTGGGCACGATGCCAAGAAAGATCACGGCGCCGATCCCGGCTGTGTTGGCGACCGCGGCCTGCGCAAAGCCGCTTGGCAGAAAGGGTGCCAGGCAAAGCGCGCCAAGGATCATGTTGGAGGCCGAAATGGTCAGCGGGTGATGGCGGGCAAAGAGCGGCTTCTGGACGATCGTGTTGACGGCCGAGCACAGCGCGGAGCCAAGAACCAGCAGCGTGCCGGTGTCGAAACTCAAGCCATTACCGTCAGCCACGGCGATGATGCCGATGCCGGCGAAAGAAATCGCCGTGCCGAACCAGGCCCAGCTTGAGAAGCGCTCGCCGAGCAATGCCATTGCCATGATGGCGGTGAAGATCGGGCTGACATTGATGATGAAACCGGCGGCACCCGCCGACACGGTCAGTTCGCCGAAATTGAGCATGACAGTGTAGAGCGCGACGAAGATGGCGCCGCCAAAGACCAGGCGCCACACTTCGTCGAGCCTCGGCAGCGCCGGGCGCTTGACGGCAAGAAAGATCGCCGCCGGCACCGCGGCAATGGCAAAGCGCAGCGCACCGAGTTCCAGCGGCCCGAAAGCGGCGAGGCCGGCACGGATCGCCGGAAAGGCCGAGGCCCAGCCGACCACCGTCAACGCCACGGCGATGGCCGCCGTGGTGTCCATCCGCTGTGTCGGATTCGACGTGCTGGTCGTTGCGCTCATCTGCCTGTCCTCGGGTTCCCAGAGTGTTGAAAGGCAGAAAGCGCCTTTTCGGCGCCGTTGACAAACGATCAAATCGAGGATCACCTGTGACTATGGATCACAGCTCAGACACAATGGTGCCGCTCGAGACCCTGCGCGCCTTCGATGCGGCGGCGCGAACGGGGAGCTTTTCGGCCGCGGCCGAGAAGCTCAACATCACCCACGGCGCCGTCAGCCGGCAGATCGCCAAGCTGGAGGACTGGCTGGGCTTGAAAGTGTTCGACCGCGGCGCGCGCGGCGTCTCGCTGACCATCGAGGGCAACCGCCTGCATCTGCGCACGGCGGAAGCCTTTGCGCTGATCTCCAGCCATTCCGACCGCTGGGTCGAGCCGCGCGGCACCGCCGTGGTGCGGCTGACCTCGATACCCTCCGTCAGCGGGCTGTGGCTGATGCCACGCATGGCGGCGCTGGAGAACAATCCCACCAAGCTGCGCATCGTCCTCGACGTCGACATCCGCCAGGCCGACCTTGCCGATGAAGGCATCGACCTGTCGGTCCGCTGCGGCCGCGGCGGCATTCCGGGCCGCATCTCGGTGAAGCTGTTCGAGGAACATGTCT
Source organism: Mesorhizobium sp. C372A (assembly GCF_030323245.1). Classification (NCBI taxonomy): domain Bacteria; kingdom Pseudomonadati; phylum Pseudomonadota; class Alphaproteobacteria; order Hyphomicrobiales; family Phyllobacteriaceae; genus Mesorhizobium; species Mesorhizobium sp. C372A. The sequence goes on from NZ_CP100475.1 coordinate 5,254,354, forward strand.
TTCCCGTCGCCGCGCCCGGCCTTGCCCGCGAGATCGGCCGCGGCGACCCGGCCCGGCTGCTGAGGTTTCCACTGATCAACGATTCCGACGCCTCCGGCTGGCGTGCCTGGTTTGCCGCGCAAGGGATGGACTACCGCCCGCGCCCGCAGGATCGCCGCTTCGAGGACTACAATCTGGTGCTCGACGCCGCAGCTTACGGGCTCGGCATCGCGCTGGCGCGGCCACCGCTGACCGGACACCAGTTGGAGGCAGGCCGCATCGTCGCCGTTGACGAGCGCACGGCGCTGAACCCGGTGTCGTACTGGCTCGACCGACCGCTGGGGCGGCCACGCACGGCTGCCGCCGAACTTTCACGCCGTATCGCTGTCGAGGCGGGGCTGGCGATGGACAAGATGGAAGCATTCCTCGAAGCCGAGCGATAGCGGCGATCGTTCGGTGCTCAGCGAAGCACCAGCAGGGCTAGCCCGACAATGGCGACGGCCAGAAACCCGGTTGCCAGCGCCATCAGACCGACACGCGTCTGCTTTCGGCCTTGCGGCTGGGCCGCGTCATTCGGCCCAGACGTCGCCTGCTCCCGCTTCATTGGCATATCGGTGGTGGCAGCGCGGCGCTGCGGCGAAACCACGGGTGCGAGAAGCGCAAACCAGGGCAGTCCTGCGGGCTTTGCGGCAGCGCCATCTTCGGCCCTTGCCGGCGGCAGCGGCAGACCGCGCTGTGCATCGTCGTTGGCTGGCGTCGCCTTGCCTATCGCAGCGGTTGTCGGCCCGGTATCGTCGGGCGTGGCGTCACTAGGCTCGGCAAGGGCCAGATAGGCTTGCAGGACCTCGGCAGAACCCGTCTGCTGCCCCTTTGCGGTGGCTGCGGACAACAGCGCCTGCAGCGCCGGCGCCGCTGCCTGCTGCAAAGGCGCGCCGGACGGCGTCGGCGGCTGCACCAGCGCCTTTATAAGTGCTGCTTTCGCCGGATCGGCCTTCGCCGACGGCAACGCTGCCAACATCATGGCCTCACGCAGCAGCGCGGTCAGGCGGGCGGATGAAATGTCCATACCGGTCCCATAAGAATGGTTTGGAGCGACAATAGCGCCTCAGCATTGCGTCAAGCTTGACCTTGCCGGCAATTTATGGCGATGAAATCAGCATGAACCTTGGCACCACTCCATGATGAACCGCTTCGAAGGCCCCGGCGGCAAGGAAGCCCGTATCCGCTATCTCGACGGCGACTTCCAGGTCACCAGCCCCGGCGCCTTCGTGCGCTGCGCGGTGACCGGCGAGAGCATTCCGCTGGACGAGCTCAAATATTGGAGCGTCGCCAGGCAGGAGCCCTATGTCAGCGCCGCCGCCTCGCTGCGCCGCGAGATCGAGATGCATCCGGACCTGCGCAGCCGGGGTTAAAGGCGCGCACAGAGCCGTTGGTCGCGTTCCTTCACACCCCCCTCTGTCCTGCCGGACATCTCCCCCGCAACGGGGGAGATTGGATGATCATCTTTGCTTTCGCCAAATCAACAGCGTTGCAGAATGAGCGCCATTGGCAAAGCTGCTGATCTCCCTCCTTGCGGGGGAGATGGCCGGCAGGCCAGAGGGGGGTGCTGTCCCGCCAGCATCTCCGCGTGACGCTGCACGCCCTACCCTCGCAGCTTCCGCTGTCTCCAGGCATCCAGCGTCTCGTCGATGATGCGCTCCGGCACAGTGTCGAGTTCGAACGTGGCGTCGATCTCCAGCACGGCGAGTTCAGCGAGGAAATCGGCCGGGGCAGCGCCGTGGCGCAGCCGGGCTGCGTCCTTGGCGGTGGTCACGAGGCCCAGTCCCTCACGGCGCGCGGTTGCCGCCAGTTCGGCGAGTTCGTCGGGGGCATAAAAATGATGGTCCGGAAACGACCGGCTCAGCGCCACTTCCGCGCCCGTGCCGCGCAGCGTCTCGAAGAATTTTTCGGGGTGACCGATGCCGGCAAAGGCGAGGAACCGCCGGCCGGCGAACCGCTCCTTGGCGGCGGGCTCGGCATGCGCCTCGAAGATCGGCCGGCCGGCGCGCGCCGCCTGGCGCACGACCTTGTCGGCGGCAGCGCCCTCGCCCATCTTCAACAGCCCATCGGTGAACACCAGTTGGTCGACGATGTTGGCTCTCAGCGGTCCACCCGGAATGACGCGGCCGTTGCCGATGCCGTAGCGGGCGTCGACGACGACCAGCGCATAGTCAATATGGATGCGCGCGCTCTGAAAACCGTCATCCATGATCAGGAAATCGCAACCATGGGCTTCCAGGAGCAGCTTGGCGCCGGCAGCGCGGTTGGGGCTCACCGCAACCGGCGCGTGCTCGGCCAAAAGCAGCGGCTCGTCGCCGACATGCTTTGCAGCGTCGTGACTGGCATCGACGACATGCGGCTGCGCGAACGAGCCGCCATGGCCGCGCGACAGGAATCCGGGATTGAGCTGCATGCGCCGGGCCTGCTTGGCCAGCGCGATGGCGACCGGCGTCTTGCCGCTGCCGCCGACGGTGAAGTTGCCGACGCAAAGCACTGGCGCGTCGATCTTTTCACGTATCGCCCGATGCATATGGCGGCCGGCGACCATGCCATAGACGGCTGATAGCGGCGACAGCGCAAAGACCCGCCAGTCCGGCGCTTCCCACCAGAAAGGTGGTGCTTCCGACGCCACCTATCGCCCGTCGGCGCCCTTCAGGCGCGACTTGACGATCAATGGCTGGATATAAGGCTCGAGCGACTTCAGCGTGTGCGCCAGCGCACCGCGCATCTGGTCGACTGTGGCGGCACCGGCCGCCATCATCTCATGGCGCGCAACTTCATTGCTCAGCAGGAAATTGACGGCGCCGGCCAGCATGTCGCGGTCGCGCACCAGCTTGGCGCCGCCGCTGTCGAGCAGGCGCTGATAGGCCTCGCGAAAATTCTGGACGTTGCGGCCGGCCAGCACAGCGGTGTCGAGCATGGCCGGCTCCAGCGGATTCTGGCCGCCTTCCGAGGTCAGCGAGCGGCCGACAAAGGCGATTTCCGTCAGCCGGAGATAAAGCCCCATCTCGCCGATCGTATCGCCGAGCAGGATATCGGTGTCGGCGGTGATCCGGTCGCCCTTGCTGCGCCGCGCCAGCTTCAGGCCCATGCCGGAAATCTGTGCGGCCAGCGCTTCGGCGCGGTCGGGATGACGCGGGACGATGATCGTCAGCAGGCCATGGTGGCGCTTGTAGAGCGTGGCGTGGACTTCCGCCGCGACCACCTCCTCGCCGTCATGGGTCGAAATTGCCGCCCAGGTCGGGCGGCCGGCGATCTGGCGCTTCAGCGTCGCCAGCGCCCGTTCGTCGACCGGCGGCGGCAAGGTGTCGACCTTGAGGTTGCCGGACACGGTGACCGGCCGGGCGCCAAGCGCGCGAAACCGTTCGCCGTCGACATCCGACTGGGCAACGACGTGTGCGAGGTTCTCGAACAGCGCCTCGGCGATGTTGGCGCGCTTCTTCCAGGATCTGAACGAACGGTCGGAGAGCCGGCCGTTGACCAGCACCTGCGGCACGTGTCGGGCGCCGAGTTCGAGGATGGTCATCGGCCATATCTCGGATTCGGCGATGATAGCCAGGTCCGGCCGCCAGTGATCGAGAAAGCGGCTGACGGCCGGCTTGAGGTCGAGCGGAACATATTGGTGGATGATGCGGTCGCCCAGCCGTTCGTCGGCAACCTGCGCCGAGGTCACTGTTCCCGTCGTCAGCACGATGTTGACACCGTAGTCGAGGATGCTTTGCACCAGCGGCACGACCGCAAGGGTCTCGCCGACGCTTGCCGCATGGATCCAGATCACCGGCCCTTCGGGGCGCGGCCGCCCGGCAACGCCGTAGCGCTCACGGCTGCGGCTGCGGTCTTCCTTGCCCTGCGATGTGCGCCAGGCGACATAGGGACCCATCAGCGGATAGGCGGCTGCACCGGCAAGGCGGTAGGCCGCCAGGAAGGCGCGCGCCCAGCCGACGCTCATGGCCTGCCGTCCACGAGCCGATAGGCCTCGGCGGTTGCGGCATTGAGCGCGGCCGTGACTTCCTGGCGCTTGCGCTCCATTTCGGCCTCGTCGGCATTGGCCGGCACGAAAACCGGCGTTCCGATGACGATCGAGGAGCGGCCGAACGGCAGGTTGATGGTGGTCTTGTCCCAGCTCCTTTCCAGCACCTTGCGGCGGCTGGTGGCGATGGCGGCAGGCATGATCGGCCGGCCGGAAAGGCGTGCCAGCAGAACGATACCAAGCCCCGCGTCGCGCGGCGTGCCGTGGGGAATGTCGGCGATCATGGCGACGTTCTTGCCGGCCACGAGTGACTTTTTCAGGGCGATGAGCGCCTTGGCGCCGCCCTTGTCGAGATGCTTCGTGCTTTCACGCCCGCCGGAGCCGCGCACCGCCTCGATGCCGAATTTTTCGATCATCAGCGCGTTGAGTTCGGCGTCGGCGCTGCGCGAGACCATGGCGACCAGCGGCCGTCCCTTGGGATAATAGGCTGGGGTCAGCAGATGCTGGCCATGCCAGAGCGCGATGATGCCGGGTTCGAATTCGGCGTAGTCGCCGCCTGAAAATTTAGCCGAGCCTTCGACCACGCGGTTGGTCAGGCGCACCAGGCGGACGAACTGGGCGAGCAGGCTGACGATCATGCTCTTGACGATTCGCGACTGCGCCAACGGCTCGCGGATCTTGCGCCAGAATGTCTTCGAACTGCCGCCGCGTCTTCTTCGGACCGCGGCGCCGGTGGGCTGCCCTTTCACCGCTTCATGCTCCATCGCTGTCAACCGGCGGCCTTGCTTTCAGGGTCGAGCAGCCGGTGCAGATGGACGACGAAATAGCGCATATGGGCATTGTCCACGCTGGCTTGCGCCTTTGCCTTCCACGCGGTGTGCGCGGTTTGATAGTCCGGATAAACCCCAACGATGTCGAGCGCGTCGAGATCGCGGAACTCGGTGCCTCCCAGCTTCTTCAGCTCGCCGCCGAACACCAGGTGCAAAAGCTGTTTCTTTCCGTCTTCCGCGGCCATTTCGGTCCTTCACATATTGTGAGTTTGCGACAGGTCTAGCCCAAAGCTGCCGACTTTGGAACCTTCGATCACGCTTCCGTATCGGCAATGACGCCGGCAAGCACGGTCAGCAACTGCCCGCTGCCGGCGACCAGCGCGCCGTGACGGATGATCTCCCCGGCATAAAGCGGCGCGCGGCCATGGCCGTCGAGCACGGCGCCGCCAGCCTCGCGCAAGATGAGATCGGCGGCGGCGATATCCCAGTCATGCGCGTTGGGCTTGACGAAGGTTGCGTCGAGCGTGCCGTTGGCGACCATCGCCAGCCGGTAGGCGAGAGAGGGAATGTGCGCCGCCCGCCGCACCCGGCCCTGCCATTGCGCCGGCATCAGGTCGATCAACTGCTTCAGCCCGCCGATCTCGACCGTCTTACCCAGGCCGCGCACGGCAATCGGCTTGCCGTTGCGGAAAGCTCCACGGCCAGGCAGCGCCCAATAGGTTTCGCCCTTGGCCGGACATTCGAGCACACCGGTGAGCGTGCGGCCATTCTCGACCACCGCGACGCTGACGCACCACGAGCGCAGACCTTCGAGGAAGCCGCGGGTGCCGTCTATGGGGTCGACGACAAAGGTGCGCCGCGCCAGAAGCCGCGCCGGATCGTCAGTCGTTTCCTCCGACAGCCAGCCATAGTCCGGCCGGGCCGCCAGTAGGGTATCGCGCAGATAGGCGTCCGCCGCGTGGTCGGCTTCGCTGACCGGCGAGGTGCCGCCCTTCATCCACACTTGCGGGTTTTTGCCGAAATAGCGCATGGCGATCGCGCCCGCCTCGCGGGCGGCGTCGCGCAGCAGATCGAGGTCTTCCGAGGCCCCGGCCGATATGACCGGGTCACGCTCCGGCAAGGGTCATTCCTTCGATCAGCAGCGTCGGTGCGGCAGTGCCGAAATCGCGGTCAAGATCGCTCGCCGGAACCATATTGAGGAACATCGTCTTCAAATTCGAGGCGATGGTCACCTCGGCCACCGGATAGGCAAGCTCACCATTGTCGATCCAGAAGCCGGATGCGCCACGGCTGTATTCGCCGGTCACCATGTCGACGCCCTGGCCGAACACTTCAGTGACATAAAAGCCGGATTTTAGCGACCTGATCAGGTCTTCCGGCGTCCTGTCGCCCGGCTCGATGGCGAGATTGGTCGAAGACGGCGATACCGACGAGCCGCTGCGCGCGCCGCGTCCGTTGGTGGTCAGCCCTAATTCCCGCGCGGCGGACGTCGACAGGAACCAGTGCTTCAGCACGCCGTTCTCGACCATCAACAGCTTTTCGCCCTCGACGCCTTCGCCGTCGAACGGGCGCGAGGCCTGGCCGCGACGCCGCAGCGGTTCGTCGGTGACGGTGATGGCAGCCGACGCAACCTGCTTGCCCATCATCTCGCGCAAAAAACTGGTCTTGCGCGCCACCGAAGCGCCGTTGATGGCGCCGGCGAGATGGCCGGCAATGCCGCGCGCGACGCGCGGGTCGAACACCACGTTGACCGGACCGGTCGCCGCCTTGCGTGCGCCGAGGCGGCGCACGGCGCGCTCGCCGGCCTTGCGGCCGATCAGGTCCGGCGCGTCGAGATCGGAAAAATGCTGGTTCGAGGAGTATTCGTAGTCGCGCTCCATGCCGGTGCCTTCGCCCGCAATAACGCTGGCCGAACGCGAAAAGCGCGATGCGACATAGTGGCCGACGAAGCCGTTCGACGTGGCCAGCACCAGCCCGCCAAGACCGGCGCTGGCGCCGCTGCCGGCCGAATTGGTGACGCCCTTGACGGCAAGGGCTGCTTCCTCGGCGGCAAGGGCCGCTTCTTTCAACTGATCGGCCGAAACCTCGGTGGCGTCGAACAGATCGAGGTCGCGCACCTTGCCGACCAGCAAAGCCGGATCGGCGAGACCCTGATAGGGATCCTCGGGCGAGACTTTGGCCATGGCCACGGCGCGCTCGGCCAATGCCCTGGGGTCCGATGCCGCCGTCGCCGAGACGCTCGCCACCCGGTTGCCGACGAAGACGCGCAGCGAGACATCGTCGCCCTCGGACGCCTCAGTGTTCTCGACCTTGCCCAGCCGCACCGACACGCCGATCGAGCGGCCGCGCACGGCAACCGCGTCGGCGGCGTCGGCGCCGGCCCGCTTGGCAGCCTCGACCAGTGCCGCGACGCGGTCGGTCAATTTCGCTGCCTCTGATGTATCGGTCATGCGCGTGGTCCTGGCTGAAGCCGCGCCGGGCGGTAGCGGCTGTTGCACCATCTATTGTCCCAATGCGGCTTGTGCAATGGCGCACGGGCAATTGTCCCGCTGCGGCATAGCGCCCAAGCGGCCCGCAAAGCCCATCCGCGGCGGCCGCCACAGACGCGCGGCTTGACCGGTTTGTGAGTTTAACCGAGGCCGATTTCCGTCAAGGAGTGGCGACCGGCGTCCAGATCACGTCATCGATCCTCGTCGCGCCCGTTGCCAGCATCACCAGCCGGTCGAAGCCAAGCGCCGAGCCGCTGGCTTGCGGCATGATGGCGAGGGCGGCGAGAAAATCCTCATCCAGCGGATAGCGCTCGCCATAGACGCGCTCCTTCTCGTCCATCTCGGCGGCAAAGCGCCGGCGCTGCTCGGCCGGATCGGTCAGTTCGCCAAAAGCATTGGCGAGCTCGACGCCGCAGCAATAGAGCTCGAAGCGCTCGGCCACGCGCTGGTCCTCCGCGCTCGGCCGGGCCAAGGCGGCCTCGGAGATCGGATAGCCATAGAGGATTGTGGCCCGCCCCTGCCCCAGCATCGGTTCGACCGTTTCCACCATCACGCGGCTGAACAAATCGGCCCAGTTGTCATCGTCGGCCGTGCGCAGGCCGGCCTTGACCAGAGCATCATGAAGTGCGGCGCGGTCTGTGCCGCCATCGGCAGAAACGGTGGCAAGAAGATCGATGCCGGCGTAACGCGCAAAAGCTTCCGCCACGCTCACGCGTTCCGGCTCGGCAAACGGATCGGCCTCGCGGCCGCGAAAGCGGAAGGTTTTGGCGCCGGCCCGCTCAGCCGCGAGCTTCAGCAGTTCGGCGCAATCAGCCATCAGGCTCTCATAGGTTTCGCCGACTCGGTACCATTCGAGCATGGTGAACTCCGGGTGATGCAAAGGACCGCGCTCGCGGTTGCGCCAGACGGCGCCCAGGCTGAAGATGCGCCGTTCGCCGGCGGCAAGCAGCTTCTTGCAGGCGAATTCCGGTGAGGTGTGGAGGTAAAGCGGCCGGCGCGCACCGTCGGCGCCGATCGCCTCGGTGGCGAAGGCTGAGAGATGCGCCTCGTTGCCGGGCGAAATCTGCAATGCCGCCGTCTCGACCTCGATGAAGTCGCGCTCGCCAAACCAGCCGCGCATTGCGGCAGCTATGGCGTTGCGGGCCATCAGCCGCGGCCGGCGGTCGGCGTGAACATCCGGCGTCCACCAGGGCGAAGCGCCAGTCATGGGTTTGCCGGGCAACGGAATTGCTGACAGGGCTGGCGGTTCGGGCCAAGATGCGCTACGGCGACGGCTCTCGCAGCCGATTTGCGCCGAACGATCGTTTCAGGCCAACGAAGTCTAGGATTGAAAACCGTGGTGAAGGTCATCGCCAGTTCGCTCCGTAAAGGCAATGTCGTCGACAAGGACGGCAAGCTTTACGTGATCCTCTTTGCCGAAAACATCCACCCTGGCAAGGGTACGCCGGTCACCCAGCTCGACATGCGCCGCATCTCCGACGGGGTGAAGGTTTCGGAGCGCTACCGCACCACCGAGCAGGTCGAGCGCGCCTATGTCGAGGAGCGCGAGCACACCTTCCTCTACGCCGACGCCGAGGGGTATCACTTCATGAACCCGGAAAGCTACGACCAGGTCGCGGTGCCGGAAAGCGTGGTCGGCGACATGGCGCCCTACCTGCTCGAAGGCATGGCGGTGCAGATCTCGCAGTTCAACGGCATCGCCATAGCCCTGGTGCTGCCGCAGCGCGCTACTTTCGAAGTGGTCGAGACGGAGCCGACGACCAAAGGCCAGACGGCGTCCTCGTCCTACAAGCCGGCCGTGCTTTCCAACGGCGTGCGCACGCTGGTGCCGCCGCACATCGCGCCGGGCACCCGCGTGGTGGTGATGACGGCCGATGGCGCTTATGTGGAGCGGGCGAAGGACTGACGCGCGAGCGCCTCCGTCCTGGTTGATCCGTTGCATTGCCTTCTGCGGCCGCTGGCTCGATAGTCCTGCCGATGTGGCAGACCTTTGTGACCTACTGGCCTCTGATCCTTGTGATCATTCCGATGCTGATGGCCGCCATCGGCATCGTCCACGCAATCATGACCAAGGAAGACGTGCGCGCCGCCACCGGCTGGGTCGGCGTGATGATCTTGTCGCCGTTCCTTGGCGCGATCATCTATGCCATTGCCGGCATCAACCGCATCCGCCGCGCCACCATCAGCGCCATGCGGCCCGTCGCCGGTGAAGCCGAGACAGCCAAACACGACCACGACATTGCGCTCGAAGCACTCATTTCAGCCGAATTCGGCCAGCGCTTTGCCGGCCTGAAGACGCTAGGCGACAGGGTGGCGCGGCGCGGCCTGCTTTCGGGAAATGCAATCACCATCCTGAGGACCGGCGACGAAGCCTACGCGGCAATGTGCGGGGCGATCGACGGCGCACGGCGCAGCATTCTGCTCGAGACCTACATCTTCGACAATGACGAGATCGGACGACGTTTTGTCGGATCGCTGGCCGGAGCGGTCCGGCGCGGTGTGACGGTTCGCGTGCTGATCGATGCGGTGGGCGTGCGCTATTCCGTGCCCAGCATTCTTGGGACACTCCGGGAAGCCGGCGTCACCGTCGATCTGTTCAACGGCAACATCGTCATGGGCCTGAGACTTCCCTATGCGAATTTGAGGACGCACAGGAAAATCCTGATCGTCGACGGCGCGGTGGCATTCACCGGAGGCATGAACATCCGCAAGGGGTTCTCGGCTGAATTCGCCGGCAGCGCCAGCTCGGCGGATACGCATTTCCAGGTCACGGGGCCGGTCGTGGCCGACCTGTTCGCGGTTGCCGCCGAGGACTGGCGTTTTGCCGGCAACGAGGCCCTCAAGGACGAGGTCTGGCACGTGGCAAAGCCCTCGCCGCCTCCCGGTCAGCCGATCCTGGTGCGGGCGGTGGCGTCGGGGCCGGACGCCAGCATCGAAACCAACCACAAATTGCTGACGGGGGCATTTTCCGTCGCCCGCAAATCGATCCGCATCATGTCGCCCTATTTCCTGCCGGACCGGGAATTTGTCAGCGCGCTGGTCACGGCTGCCCGGCGCGGCGTCGAGATCGACATCGTCGTGCCCGCGGTCAACAATCTCTTCCTGGTCGGCCGCGCCATGACGGCGCAATACGACCAGGTGCTGAAGCACTATTGCCGCGTCTGGCGGCATGAAGGGTCGTTCGACCATTCGAAGCTGTTGTCGGTCGATGGCGTCTGGGCCTATGTCGGCTCCTCCAACCTCGACGCGCGGTCGCTGCGGCTGAATTTCGAAATCGACCTTGAGGTTCTGGATACCGGCTTTGCCGCCGAGATCGAGGGGCGCATCGGAGCGGCAATCGCTTCCGCCAAACCCGTCACACTCGCAACCCTAAGAGCGCGGCCATTTGTCATCCGGGTTTTTGACCGGTTGTTATGGCTGGGATCGCCCTATCTTTAGAATCAGGACAGATTGAACGCAGGCCTATGGACATAAACGGACGCAGCCTTCCTGAAACAGTGCTCCTGTCGATCCGCGGCAGGAAAGCGCGCAAGGCGAACGCGACGCCGCGCAAGCACATTGAAGGCGCCCAGATGGTGGTCGCCTCCTACAACGTCCACAAATGCATCGGCACCGACCGCAGGTTCGACCCCGAACGGACCGCCCGCGTCATCCGCGAGATCGGCCCCGACGTCATCGCGCTGCAGGAGGCCGACAACCGCTTCGGCGACCGCGCCGGGCTGCTCGACCTTGCCCGGATCGAACACGAAACAGGGCTTGTGCCGGTGCCGGTTTCCGGAAGCGGCAAGGGCCATGGCTGGCGCGGCAATGTGCTTTTGTTCAAGCGCGGCACCGTGCGCGACGTCCATCAGATCAAGCTTCCGGGACTGGAGCCCCGCGGCGCGCTGGTTGCCGAGATCGACCTCGACGAAACGCGCACTCTGCGCGTCATCGCCGCGCATCTCGGCCTGTTGCGCCGCTCGCGTTCGGAGCAGGCCCGCGTCGTGCTCGACATCATGAGCAACCAGGATGAAAGGCCGACCTTGCTGCTCGGCGACCTCAACGAATGGCGGCTGGGCAACCGCTCGGCGCTCAAGACGCTGCACGCCACCTTTGGTTTCACGCCGGCGGCGGTGCCGACTTTTCCCTCAGGCCTGCCGGTGCTGGCGCTCGACCGGATCATGGCCAACCGGCACGGCATGGTCTCGTCGGTGGAAGCCCATGACACGCCGCTGTCGCGGGTTGCGTCGGATCATTTGCCGCTGACGGCGTTCGTCAGCCTGTAACTCATCCGTCCCGCAGCCAGACCAGCATCTCACCGGGTTCACGGTTGTCCCAGGCAAAGTACGGGACGGCGGTGATTTTCGTTTCGCTCACCGCCGGCGGATCGGTGCGATAGAGCCCGGTTTCCCAGTTTTCCTGGGCTTCCTTGCTGGCAAGTGCCGAAAGCGTGACGATGCCGCCGAGCAGGTTCGGCTCGGCATGCGCCTCGATTTTTGCCGTTCGCGGCAGAGCGATCCGATGCAACTGGCCGGCATTGTCGGTCTCCTCGACGCAATAGATCAGCGGACCGCGCGCAAGTGCGACGCGGCCGATGTCCTGACGCACCTCCGGATTGGCGAACAGACGGGCGATCGACATTTCGAGATCGAGTTCGACCCGGTCGCCCTGGCGCCACTCGCGCCGGATCGCGGCATAGCCGTCGCTGGTGATGCCGTCCAGATCGACGGCGGCGCCGTTGATCTTGAGCGCCGCCTTGCCGCACCAGGACGGGACGCGCAGGTGCAAGGTGAATTCCACCGGAGCGTCGGCTTCGATCCGGATCGAGACCGCGCCATCCCAGGGATAATTGCTGGTCTGAATCAGACTGACCGCCCGGTTCGATATGTCGAAGCGCGCGGTGCTGTCGCCGTAGAGATGAACGGCCAGCGCGTCGTCCGACAGGCTGTAGAAATAGCTGCCGATGGAGGCGACCATGCGGCCGATATTCGGCGGGCAACAGGGGCAGCGATGCCATTTCCAGCGATTGTGCCTGCCCCGGCTCTCCAGCGGGTTCTCGTAGAAGAACAGCGAGCCGTCGAGCGACAGGCCGGAGATCGAGCCGTTGTAGAGTGCCCGCTCCATCATGTCGGCGTAGCGGGCGTTGGGACCCATGCCGAGCATGCGACTGGCCCAGAACACGAGGCCGACCGAGGCACAGGTCTCGGCATAGGCGGTTTCGTTGGGCAGGTCGTAGTCGCTGGTAAAGCCCTCATTGTGCGCCGATGGCCCGAGGCCGCCGGTGACATAGAGGTTCTTGGTGGTGAGATCGTTCCACAGACGGTCGAGCGCTACCCTGAGCGTGTCGTCGCCATATTCGGTGGCGATGTCGGCCATGCCGGAATAGAGGTACATCGCCCTGACCGCATGGCCGACGACCTTGTCCTGCTCGCGCACCGGCTTGTGCGACTGGTTGTACTCATAAGTCTTGAAATGATAGGCCTTCGGGTCGGCGCCGCGCGCACGCGCCTCCTCGTCGAAATAATGCGGCTGTTGCCCGCGCTGGTCGATGAAATACCTGGCCAGGTCCATGTATTTCTGCTCGCCGGTCGCCCGCGCCAGCTTGACCAGCGCCAGCTCGATCTCCTCATGGCCGCAATAGCCCTTCTTCTTGCCCGGCTCCGGACCGAAGGTGTCGGCGATATGGTCGACGTAGCGGCACATGATATCCAGCAGCTTGCGCTTGCCGGTGGCCTGGTAGTAGGCGACCGCGCCTTCGATCAGATGGCCGGCGCAATAGAGCTCGTGGCAATCGCGCAGATTGGTCCAGCGCTTGCCGGGCTGGATGCGCTGGTACCAGCTGGAGAGATAACCGTCTTCCTGCTGCAGTCTGCCGTAGAGGTCGATGACGGCATCGATCTTCGTCTCGAGCGCCGCGTTCTTGCGCCGGTAGAGCGAATAGGCCGCGGTCTCGATGGTCTTGCCCCAATCGGAGTCCCAGAACATCTGCGTCGTCACCGTCGAGCCGGTGAAGCCGGGGCTGGCAGCCTCGTCGGGCGACGGCGAATGGAACGGAATGACGACGCCCGGCGAGGGCCGGTCCGGGTCGATCTGCTCCAGCATGCGCGCCTCGACGCAGCGCTCGTAGAGGATGTCGGCGGTGCGCGACGCCACGGCATCGACACGGTTGCCCCAGAAGCCGCGGACATCGACCTGCGGCACCGGCAGTGGGCGGAAGGCGAGTTTGCCGGGCTTGGCGGATGGTTGAACGGTCATCGTGTCACTCCGTTGGATATTGGTCATTCACGGCGGGTCATTTCACCGCGCCGGCCATCAGGCCGCGGATGTAGAAGCGCTGCAGCAACAGGAAGAGCACCAGGCACGGCACCATCATCACTGTGACGCCCGCCTGCACGGCGCCCCAGTCGATGGCGCCGAAGCGGCCCGACTGAAGTGCGGTCATCATGATCGGCAGCGTGAATTTGGACTGGTCGGTCATCAGCACCAGGGCGGCCAGGAATTCGTTCCAGGCGCCGAGGAAGGCAAACAGCGCGATGGTGACGATGCCCGGCCAGACCAGCGGCAGCATCACCTTGAGCAGCATGGTGACGTTGTTGGCGCCGTCCATGCGCGCGGCCTCCTCGATCTCGCGCGGCACCGCGTCGAAGGCGTTGCGCATCATGAAGATCGAGAACGGCAATTGCAGCGTGGTGTAGACCAGGACCAGCCCGGTCAGCGTGTTGTGCAGGCCGACCTTGGTCAGCACCAGGAAGATCGGCGTCAGGATGGACTGGAAGGGGATCATGATCGTCGACAGGATGACGATGAAGAGCACATCCTTCATCGGAAAGCGGAAGCGCGAAAAGCCATAGCCGGCCAGCACGCTGACGACGACCGACAGGATCACCGTCATCGAGGCGACATAGAGGCTGTTTTGCGCCGGCAGCCAGAGGCCGTCGCCAAAGGTGTCGAGCGTGCGATAGTTCTCGACCGAGAAGCCGGTCGTCGGCCACGGCGGCAGCGGCGGCTGGCGCGCCTCCTGCGCCGGCTTGAAGGTCGACAGCACGGCCCAGACGATCGGCGCGATGAACAGCACTGAGGCGATCATGCCGGTCGAATGCTCGGCGATCCTGAGCCAGAGGCGGCTGCTGCGGCTTCTTGCCTGCGCCATCAGTCGATGCCCTCCGGCTTGCGCAGCAGCCACAGCTGAACCAGGCTGAGCGCCACCAGTATGGCCAGCAGGATCATCGACAGTGCTGCGCCATAGCCGAGCTTGAACGAGACGAAGGACTGGTTGAAAATCCAGTACACGGCGGTCAGCGTCTGGTTGCGCGGGCCGCCACGCAGGATGATGTAGAACTGGTCGAAGGCGAGGATCGAGCCGGCGATCGACAGGATCAGCGCCAGCGCCAGCGTGCGGCGCATCAGCGGCAGGGTGATGGCGCGAAAGCGCGCGAACGGCCCTGCCCCGTCGATCATCGCCGCTTCCTGCAGATCGGTCGGGATCGACTGCAGGCCGGTCATCAGGATGATCATGGTGAAGCCCGCCACCTTCCAGACGACCATGGCGATGATCGACCAGAAGGCCGGCTGGAACGTCGCCAGAAGGTTGAACTTTTTCGCGGTCAGGCCGAGGTCGTAGGCGGCCGGGCTGAACAGGCCGGAATCGACATTGAGCAGCCAAGACCACAGCAGGCTGGCCGAGGCGAAACCGACGACCGCCGGCATGAAGAAGGATGTCCGGTAAAAGCCGGTCAGCCGCCTGGGCTTTTCGATGAACAGCGCCAGCGGAAAGGCGACGGCGAAGATCACGATGGTGACGATCACGGTGTAGTAGGCGGTGAAGCTCAGCGCGTTCCAGAAACGGTTGTCGCGCAGGATCGCCCGGTAATTGTCGAAGCCGATGTAAAAATGCTCGCCCATCAGCGGCCAGTTGTGCAGCGACATCCAGGCCGTCATGCCGAGCGGAATGATGAAGAACACGACGACCAGCGCCACGGCCGGCGCGACATAGAGCAGGCCGATCCACTGCCGGCGGCCAACGCCGACCAGTTTTCTGGCGCGTGGCGGGGTGGTGGTGATGGCGGTCATTTACCCTCCCCCTTGTGGGGAGGGTCTGCGCAGCAGCGGGGTGGGGGTGCGGCGCCGGCCCCCCACCCGAACCTGCGGTCCGACCTCCCCGCAAGGGAGAGGTAGGGCGTCGGTGCCATGATTGCGAATGCCAGGGGTCATGCCTGCTCTTCCGTTGGATCTCGTAGGGCGGTGGGACACACCTCCCCCACCCCGCTGCTTCGCAGCGACCCTCCCCACAAGGGGGAGGGTAAGGAGCGCCGGCCGCCCGTCCAGGGAGACGGACCGGGCGACCGGATCAGGACCCGCGACGGCAGGGGCGTTGCACCGCCCTCGCCGCCGGCCAGTCCTTATTTCTGCGCCTGGTCGATGATCGACTGCATGGTCTCTTGTGCATTGGCGATGGCGCCATCGACGTCGTCGCCGAAGACGACCTCGTTGATCATCTGCGTCCACGGACCGTTGGCCGAGTTGATCAGGTCGTTGAACACCACGGAATAGGGCGTGCGGCCCTTGGCCATGGCTTCGGCGGCGATCTGGTAGCGCGGATCGAGATCTTTCAGCGCCTCCTTGGCGATGTCGCCGCGCACCGGCAGGCTGCCGTATTTGGCCAGGATGGTCTGGCCTTCGAGCGAATAGGCGAAGTCGAGAAACTCCTTCACCACGGCGAGCTTCTTGGTGCCCTTGGTGACGACGAAATTGTCGCCGCCGGCAAACGAAGACCAGCCGCTGTCCTTGCCCGGCAGGAAGGTGACGCCATAGTCGATGTCCGGATACTGCGTGTTGAGCGCGCCGATGGCGAAGGCGCCGGACGGCGAAATGCCGATATTGCCGGTGGCGAAGGCGGCAAAGAAATTGGCGCCGGTGTCGGTCTGCGCGCCGGCCGGCACCAGATCCTTCTTGACCATCGAGCGGTAGAGGTCGATGGCGCCACGCAGCTGCGGGCTGTCCAGCGTCGCCTTGGAGCCGTCCTCGCTCAAAATGTCGCCGCCAGAGGCCCAGATCAGCGGCGTGAAGGTGAAGATGTTGCAGCCGCCGCAATTGCCGGAGAAATAAAAGCCCTTGATGTCGCCGCCGAGCGCGTTGACCTTTTCGGCATCGGCCTCGATCTCGGCCCAGTTGGCCGGCCCCTTGTCGGGATCGAGCCCCGCCTGCTTGAACAGCTTCTTGTTCCAGATCAGCACCGAGGCGTCGGCCGAGAACGGCAGCCCGTAAATGTGGTCCTTGTAGGTGCCGGTCTTGACATGCGCCGGCGACAGGCTGGCGAAATAGGGCAGCGATTTCGCCCAGTCGGTGATGTCTTCGAGCTGGCCGGCGGCGGCAAAGGATGGCGTGTAGATCAGGTCGAGCGACAGTGCGTCGGGCGCCGTGCCGCCGGCGGCGGCGGCGCCATATTTCGGGATGATCTCGGCATTGGGAATGATGTCCAGCTTGACCTGGTTCTCATGGCCCTTGTTGAAGGCATCGACGATGCGCGGCATGAAGTTCGAGCCGTCGGCGCGAACCCAGATGTTGGCGGTGTCGGCAGCCATTGCAGGCAAGGCAATGATGCTCGCCGCGAGCGCGAACCCGGTAATCATGGTCTTCATGGTTTTCCTCCTCATGGTTTTTCTCCTCCTCCCTGTTGCGGCGCTCTTGGATCGCGCCGCGCGTTCTCCTAGCCGTCCGGTGGACGGCCGCATGACTGACGCACCACCAGCCGGCACGGCAGTTTTCGAATGCCCGGCGCGGCGGCTTGGCCGCCGACGAGCGATAGCAGTGTGAGGCCGGCCTCGCGGCCGAGCGCTGCCAGGTTCATGTCGACCGAGGTCAGCGGCGGGCGGGTTGCCTCCGCCACGATCTCCCAATTGTCGAAGCCGATGACGCCGACATCGCCGGGCACGCCAAGGCCGCGCTCGCGCAGCGCATCGATGACGCCGCGCGCGATCTGGTCGTTGCCGCAGAACACCGCATCGGGTTTCTCTCCCTTGTTGTTGAAGAGCGTTGGGCCGTCGAACAGCTTTCCGACGGCTTCATGCCCCCAGGCTTCCGACCACGAGCCGAGCAAGGGCTCGGTGACCGGCAGGCCGTGCGCGGCCAGCACATCGCGAAAAGCCTGTGCCCGCTCATTCACCACGGCAAAACTTTCGGGACCGCTGACATGGGCGATGCGCCGCCGCCCGAGCCGGCAAAGATGCTCGACCGCCAGCCGCGCGCCGCCGGCATCGTCGGAGACGAAGGCGATGGCATCGGGATCGGGCTGGCTGAAGGCGTAGATGACGGGCACGCCGAGATTGGCGAGGTCGACCGGCAGATGGCGGTCGATGCGCTTGCCGCTGGCGATGATGCCATCGATGCGCTTGTCCAGCATCGCCTCGACATGCAGCTGCGCCAGCCGCGGATCGTCCTCGACATTGCACATGAACACCGAAACGCCGGCATCGACCAGCGCATCGGAAATGCCCGACATGACCGGCAGCGAAAAGCGGCCATAGGTGTCGTTGGTCAACAGCCCGACGGTGAAGGAACGCCGCCGCAGCAGGCTCTGCGCCAGGCTGTTGGGGCGAAAACCGAGCCGCTGCGCCGTCTCGCGAATGCGCTGCCGCGTCTCGGCCGTCATCCGCCCCTGCCCGTTCAGCGCCTTCGAGGCGGTGGCCACACTGACACCAGCCATCGCCGCGACTTCACGCAGGGTGACGGGTTGTTTGGCGGCTGGTGGCGTGTCGGAGGGCATGGGTCGGGTGTCGGTCCTCGGTTTGGGAAAAGGTTTTCTCTTACTGGCCTTTGGCGTGTCGATATGGGTAGGTCGCGGATGCTGCGCGGGCTGGGAAAAGGTTTTCTCAAGGCGAGATTAGGATGAGAATTTGAGGATGGCAAGGGGGTGCGGCGGGTGGGCGACGATCAACGCGGTTGTTCGTCACAGCCGCTTTGCGCCAGAGGCTGTCATTGACGACCAGACGTTCTTGGGCTCCTCCATTCGCATCGCTGGTTCATTCTTTGTTCTTTGCCCAACGCGCGTAAGACGCTAAGGTCCGCGGATGAGCGTCATGCCGAAACCACCTGCCAAGAAAACCAGAGCAATAGTGTCGTCAAGCGCAAGCCAGCGCGACAATTTCGCTGAGCCGACCAAGCGCCTGATGGCCCAACGTGTTGGCTGGCTATGCTCCAATCCGGATTGCAGGAAACCTACAGTGGGACCGCAAAAAGGTGGTCCTGGCACCATGAACCTGGGAATCGCTGCGCACATAACGGCCGCGTCAGAGGGATTTGCACGTTACGACGCGCGTCTGACACGGGAAGAACGAAAAGCGCCGGAGAACGGAATTTGGCTATGCAGTGACCATGCCCACCAGATTGACCACGACGAAAAAGCGTTTCCTGTTGAATTGCTCCACAAATGGAAGCAGGAGGCGGAGGACCGGGCTTTTGAACAGCTGCTAACGGGTGGTCGCGCCCGTGTTGAGCCTATGGGCGGAGAACTCGCGGAGGCCCTTCAGTATCTTCGCCGGCATCTTGGTATTCCGCAGGGTGAGGACCTGACCTCCTCGATGGACAGGGCGCGTTCTGCCGCTGAACGTCACATTGAGACCTTTTCTCACCAGGGTCCCGCGCACGCCGTATCGCTTTCTTTGACGGCGGCCTCATCACGAGGAAAATCGTTCACCCACGTCGAAATGGCCGCAGCGCTACGGTCCTGTGGCATTTTGGACCTTGTAGGCGAACCGGGTCAGGGCAAGTCGACCACCTTAATCCAGCTC
Source organism: Mesorhizobium sp. C372A (assembly GCF_030323245.1). Taxonomy (NCBI): domain Bacteria; kingdom Pseudomonadati; phylum Pseudomonadota; class Alphaproteobacteria; order Hyphomicrobiales; family Phyllobacteriaceae; genus Mesorhizobium; species Mesorhizobium sp. C372A. The sequence goes on from NZ_CP100475.1 coordinate 5,273,366, forward strand.
GGTTTCGAGCTACTGGAAAGCGGTCCCGTTCCGCTCTTGGTCCCGCTTGCCGAAGTCGGCCCGAGTGTGGACGACCTCTTTTCGTGGATGGCTAGTCGCCAGGCCTTTGCAGGCGTGCGATCCGAGGACCTGAAGTTTCTCGCAGCGCACGGCGAGTTGGCATTCCTATTGGATGGCTGGAACGAGGTGACACCGGCTGCCCGGCTGGCTCTCATGAAAACCCTTCGAGCCCTTCGCCGCGAATTCCCGCTTGTGGTCATTTGCATAACCACGCGCCCTCAGGCCGTGGCGGTGCCGTTTGTGGCGCGGACAATTCACATTGAAACCCTGTCCGACGATCAGCAGGAAGAGCTGGCCTCCCGACATGGAAGCGTTGGGCAGGATTTGCTTGACCGCGTCCGAAGAACTTCGGGCGTTCGGGACCTTGCCCGAGTGCCTTTTTATCTTCAGGCTCTCCTACAGGTGGGAGACACCGGTACCCTGACTACCACCAAAGAAGGCACGATTTCGCTGCTGGTGGCACAGCACGAGGGCATTCCCGAACGCGCGGAGCAGCTACGACAAGGCATGCTGGGGCAACACCGGCGCTATCTGGGTGATTTGGCCGTCTCCATGATGCGGGCGCGGACGACGGCGTTGGATGAGACCGAAGCCCGACAGTCACTCCGGGCAACCAATACGAACCTGTTGACTGAGGGGCTGGTTCAGACCGCTCCGGAACCCGTCAACATCCTGGACACACTCGTCGCTACGCACGTGCTTGTTCATGGCGAAGGAGACAAGTACTCATTCCAGCATCAGCAATTTCGAGAGTGGTATGCCGCTGGGCATGTCGTGGCAATGACGCGTGGGCTTCCCAAGGAAGCCGGCCTCGAAAGCACCTTTGCCCAAGAAATTCTGAACGACCGCATGTGGGAAGAGGCAATTCTTTTCGCCTGTGAGCGACTGGCCGTGGATGCACCCGGTATCGCCGTCGTCGGACAGGTGGTGAGGCTCGCGATGTCTGTGGGACCGATGCTTGCGGCTGAAATTGTGTACCGAGCAGGAGATGACGTTTGGAACTTGGTGGCGCCCGACGTGGAAGCTTTTGCACGTGCATGGCACCAACCTGATCAGGTGGATTTGGCTGTCGCATTCATGATGAAGACTGGCCGGGCTGTCTTCGCCGGTCTGGTTTGGCCACTGGTTTCCAACTCAACCGACCAGATTCAAAGCGAGGCCCTGAACTTGGGCGATCGTATCCGGCCGTCTGTCTTCGGGACCCACCTGCGGGACGATTACGAGCATCTGGAGGAGCGGGTGCGGGAAAGGCTGGTTTCCGGCCTTATCTTCGGCGGGGGCATCGAAGGTCTGGAAGCCGCGTTCGACCTCGCAAAGAAGGACCCCAGCGTCACTGTCAAGTCAGAAGCGGTTGAAGCCCTGCTTTTCCGTGGCGCTCCAAGACAGGCGACAGCGGTGCTCGATGGTGCGGATGATGAAGTTTGGCGCCGCGTTGCCGACCGGGATTATTTCGACGGGCTGACTGCCCCCCATGTCCTGAGCCGCTTGATAGGGCTCCAGGAAGACGACTTGAAGGCCAACCCCAGCCCAGCCCGTAATCTCAATCGCATTGCCCACAGGGCACAGCTTTCGGGGGATGTCACGAACCTCGCCGCGATCCTTGGCAACGAAAAGTTGGACCTCCGCGCAGACTATACCGCGGCCGCATTTCATCAGGCGAATAGCGTGTTTCCGGAAGTCGTTGCAGCGGCGATGAAGGAACGGATTTTGGCCGGCCTGTCGTTGCCCTTTCGGGTCCAAGGATATCTTTCGCCGCAACCTGTGAGTGAGGAAGCGGCCTTGTCGAGGATCGTCGCTGACAGTCAAGACATCGACGAGCAGACGAGCGGTGCTCTCTTCCTAGCCGGAGCCGGTATTGTTACCGGAATGATTGGCGACTTTCTGGCGCTGAAGCCGAAGGTCTATGCGAACGGGATGCCCACTGCGGTCGACTACGCACCTCTTGGGCTACTTCGGGACAAAATCTCGAGAACGCGCCCAGAAGCGTTCGTCGAAGCAGTCGTGTCGTTCTCCGCCGCCCAGGAACATCGCGACATTGAAGCCCTCGCCGACCTCATCACCTGCCACGGCAAACACGGAACAAACGAGAAAATGGACGACGTTTCGGCCGAAAGCCGTCGCAAGCTCGTTGAAGCGCTGAATGGGTGGGCCGCTCGCCTTCTGAGTCCAGGCCCGCCATCGCGGCATGATATGGCCGAGGTTGTAGATGCCATGCGGCGAGTCCCGGACCCATCCCAGATGAAGTGGGTCTCAGTCTTCCTGCAGGAAGACCTTCAGCAGCGGGACGCTCTCAAGGAATTGGCCAAGGCTGGTCGCGACCAAGCGGCGCTGAATGAGTGGCGCACCAGCCATACCCTCTCGTATCGGCAGGCGCTCTACGAGATTGGTACCGGCGAGGCGTACGAGATCGCAAAGTCGCTCCTGCGGCATCCGGAGTTTGGCCATGACGCAGCGATTGCACTGCGGCTCATCGCGATGCCTGCCCTCTTGGAGAAGAGAACGACGTCTGGCCTGATCTGGATCGTGCTCAGGCCGCACTTGAAAGGCGGTCGAGCCAGCCCGACCTGTCGCTTGATGCCGCAGAAAGCATACTGGACGTAGCGGAAGAGCTGGCCGCCGGCGAACCGCCGTATGGTCGTGCTGTAGCGCTGGCCGCGATCGCGGTGGTGATGCCACACATAGCTCGACCAGAACTGACGGCGAAACTTGCCGGGTTCGAGTTCAGGTCACACAACAAGCTCGACCTCTTCAACGGCATGATTGTCGGCGGACTTGTCCCTTCAGCCGATTTGGTCCTTGGGGAATTCCGCAAGGTCTTGGCTGAAAAGGAGAACGGGTGGTGGGATGACCAAACCTCCTACGCGATGTTCAACTGGCTGAAAGTATTTCCGAACACCGATCGTCCGGCCTCCGTTTTTGACGCCTTGTCTCTGATTCCCGAAAAGAATGTTTCGAGATGGCAGATCAGGGATATCCTGCCTCAACTGAGGCTGCTCGACGATGAAACCAGAGCGAGCATGTTGCGTGAGTTTGCCCTGATATCTCCCGATATGCTGTCGGAACACGAGTGGTTCGACCAAGTACGAAAGCTAGGCTTCCGCACGGCAATGGACTTGCTTCTGCAGGGGGCCGAAGGTGATTTAGGTAAGGGCTTCGACCTCAAGGCCGGTCATTTCCTGCTACCAGAGCAGCTCGCATACGCGATGGGTGACGACGATCTGCCCTACGCTTTCGAGAAGCTGGCTGCAGCGCGATCCGAGGGCGCAAAAGCGCTGGTTTTCTCGGTTATTTTGAAGGCCTCTTCGTTAGAAGGTCTGCTCGCCGCCACAGAGTCCCCGGTGGGACGGCAGACCCTACGCCGACAAGGAGAGCCCGGCGTACAAGGCATGATTTATACCAAAGAGCTACACAGCCCTGACGGCACGTCCTACGAGCTCAGACCGCGCAATGCTTCTGAGCTTAGGAAGCGACTGTTTGCGCTGACGATCTCACCCGACCAAGATCAGGCGGCGTTTGCCGTGGAATATCTCAGTCGCATCGACGCGCTTCGGCAGGCCGATGGCGCAGCTGAGGATGAGCCTAGGCATCCTGATATCGAGAGTGGACGGCCGTGGCCCCTACACCGAAATGACCGCCCGTGGTTGCCGTGACTTATGTCAACTTTCGGGCGAACGCAAAGGGATGTGGAATGGCCGAAATAGGGCGCAAAGCGGTCATGTGCGCCCTCACCTGTGCGAGTCTGCTTTAGGTCAGAAGCGGCCGTTTTAGCTCAGTTGGCCACCCGCTTCCTTCATGAGAGCGAGCACGCGGTATTCGTCGCCAGACACCGTATCACCCCGACTGGCGCCACCTTGCCGCCAGCCTCCAGCCAGGGCGCCAATGGAAGGCGCTCATCAGCAAGTGCATCGGCACCATGCCGTCGAGTTGTGAAGCAGCCTGCCCGCCCATGCTCAGCATGGCTGCATCGCGCCATGAGCGCGAAGGCTTCCCAGGCACATTCCAGAAACAAAATTCAACAGTTCGGAAAAACCGGCGAAAAGATCGGGTGGCATAGGCTTCCCAGTCGGGATTCCAGGTTCTTCCTTTTGGAAGCCCTCCACCAACAAAATCGCGGCGACGGCGCAGCGCCTGCTCCAGCGGCGGCATGAACAGCCGGGCAATGCCCAGGTAGAACCTGCCAATTACCAAGCTCAGCTTCATGATCCAAACAGTCTCGGGTCAGATGCGATGGCGGAGCGCGTCGATGATCACCGCCATCGCAGGGGAGAGCTGTCGCCTGCTCGGATAGTAGAGGTGATAGCCCGCAAATGGCGGGCTCCAGTCGTCGAGCACGAGCCTGAGGCGTCCGTCGGCGATGTGGTGGCTGACGAGGTTTTCCGGGACATAGGCGATCCCGAAACCGCTTGTCGCAGCCTCGATCATGGGAATGGACGAGTTGAAGGTGAGCTGGCCTTCCACCCGCACACGAAGGTCGCGGCCATCCCTGGCGAATTCCCAGGCATACAATCCGCCGAACGTCGCCTGCCGCATATTGATGCAGTCGTGATCGACCAGGTCCTGGGGCGCGGTCGGAACCGGATGGCGGGAAAAGTAGTCCGGCGAAGCCACGGCCACGAGCCTCCAATCCGGCCCGATGCGCACTGCGATCATATCCCTGTCGATGCTCTCGCCAAGCCGCACGCCTGCGTCGAAGCGCTCCTCCACAATGTTCTTCATGCCGTTGTCGCTGTAGAGCTCGACGCGCACGTCGGAATTGTCGTTGAGCAAGGGCTCGAGCTTCGGCCAGACGGTCGTCTGGAGCGCATGGTCGGACAGGGTGATGCGGACCGTTCCGGAGGGCTTGTCGCGAAACGCCACCAGGCTTGCAAGGTCGGATTCGATTTCCTCGAAGCGGGGAACGAGAGATTGGAATAGTCGCTCGCCGGCCTCGGTCGGAGAGACGCTCCGCGTCGTACGCGTCAGCAGGCGGACGCCAAGGCGAGCTTCAAGCTCCTTGATTGTCGAACTCAGGGTCGACTGCGAGGTTCCGAGCTTTGCCGCCGCCCTGGTGAAACTGCGCTCCCTGGCGACCGCCACGAACCAGAGCAGATCCTTCATGCCGTCGCGCTGCATAGGGCACCTCCCGCCGGACATTCATATCATGAGCAGATAAGTCCATGCGGATTACTTAGTCTACTTAAATGGGTTCCCCTGCAATATCTTCTGGCAGCGACGGCGGCTGATCCGTCCGGCCGCTTTGCCAGGATGCCAATCATGGAAACCACATACGACACAAGGCTTGTTGAAAACCGCGCCGCATGGGGCGCGGTGTTGTCGATGGCGCTGTGTGTTTTCGTGCTCATCGCGTCGGAATTCATGCCGATCAGCCTGCTGTCGCCGCTAGCGGCCGATCTCGGCATCACCGAGGGCCGCGCGGGACAGGCGATCTCGATTTCGGGCGCTTTCGCCGTGGTGACCAGCCTGCTGGTCGCCGGCCTCACGCGCCACATCGACCGCCGACTGGTCGTGACCGGCTTCACCCTCCTCCTCATCGTGTCCGGTCTGGCTGTCACCTTCGCGCCGAACTACGCGTTGCTCATGGTCGGCCGGGCGCTGCTCGGCATCGCGATCGGCGGGTTCTGGTCGATGTCGACCGCGATCGTCATGCGCCTCGTGCCGCAAGACATGGTTCCGAAGGGTCTCGCCATGCTGAACGCCGGCAATGCCATTGCGGCCACCATCGCGGCGCCGCTGGGCAGTTTTCTTGGCGCCTATGTCGGCTGGCGCGGCGCTTTCTTCCTCGTCGTGCCGTTTGGCCTCCTGGCGCTGGCCTGGCAGTGGACAAGCCTGCCGGCGCTGCCGCCGCGCCGCAGGAATCGTGCCGGCAATCCGCTGGCGCTGCTCGGCCGTCTTCCTGTCGCTACCGGCATGGCGTCGATCATGATGCTGTTCATGGGCCAGTTCGCGCTCTTCACCTATCTGCGGCCCTTCCTCGAGAACGTCACGCGGCTCGACATCGCCGCCCTCTCGGCGGTCCTGCTGGCGATGGGGCTGGCCGGGGTGCTCGGCACATGGTGCGTCGGCCGGCTTTTGCGCACGCGTCTGTTCAGCATTCTCACCGTCATCCCGCTGGTCATGGCTGCGCTGGCCGCTGCGCTCATCGCCCTCGGTGCACTCCCGGGTCCCACAGCGCTGCTGCTCGTTGCCTGGGGCTTCTTCGGCATGGCCGCGCCGGTTGGTTGGGGCACGTGGCTCAGCCGAACGTTGCCGAACGACGCAGAGGCCGGCGGCGGGTTGCAGGTAGCCGTCATCCAGCTCGCCATCACCGGCGGCGCCGCGATCGGCGGCACGCTGTTCGATACGGTCGGCTGGTGGGGACCGTTCACTCTGGGCGCGGTGCTGCTCTGCGGATCGGCGCTCGCCGCCCTTGCCGCAGCGCATATGGCCCGGAGGTCTTTGCCGTGACGATCGAACATGCGCCGCTCAGCCGCCGGACATTGCTCGGCGTCGCGCTCGCGGTGGCGGCCCTGCCTCGCACAGCCGCCGGCCAGGAAAGCCAATCTCCCGTCAGCCAGGAGCCCACCGACATGAAGATCAGGATGGTTTTCAACGGCCGCACCATGACCGCCACGCTCTACGACAATCCCTCGGCGCGCGACTTCTTCTCCATGCTGCCGCTCGACCTCGAGATCGAGGACTACGCCCACAACGAGAAGATCGCCTATCTGCCACGCAAGCTGACGCAGGAGGGAAGCGGTCCGTTCGCCGACGAGCAGCCCTATGACCTGTGCTATTTCATGCCCTGGGGCAACCTGGCCATGTTCTACGCCGACTACCGCCATCCCGGGCTGATCAGGCTTGGCCGCTTCGACGAGGGCGAGCAGGCCCTGCACGTTCGCGGCAAATTCCCGCTTCGCATCGAACGCATTTGAGATCGCAAAGGAGATCACCATGGACATTCTTCGCGCCGGCACCAGGCCTTCCGGCAAGGGACCACCTGACTGGTTCACCGGAACGGTGCGGATCGATCCGCTCTTCAATCCCTTCGACGCCGAGCGGGTTCAAGGCGCACAGGTGACCTTCGAGCCCGGCGCCCGCACCGCCTGGCACACGCATCCGCTCGGCCAGACGCTGATCGTCGTCTCCGGCCTCGGCCGAGTTCAGCGCCAGGGTGGCCCGGTCGAGGAAATCCGTCCGGGCGACGTCGTCTGGTTCGCGCCCGGCGAAAAGCACTGGCACGGCGCGTCGCCTCGGACCGCCATGACCCACATTGCCCTCCAGGAGGTCAAGGACGGCAAGGTCGTGGACTGGCTGGAACATGTCAGCGACGCCGACTACGGCGCCTGATCTCTCCTCGAAAGGAACCAAAATGCTTGCAACCGTTCTTCACAAACCGGGCGACATACGCTGCGAGGAAATCGCCGATCCGAAAATCATGCGGCCGACGGACGCCATCATCAAACTGTCGGCAAGCTGCATCTGCGGCTCGGACCTGTGGCCCTATCGCGGGCTGCAGCCGGTCGCCGGGCCGATGCATATGGGCCACGAATATTGCGGCATCGTCGTCGAGGTCGGCGCAGAGGTGCGCACGGTCCGCCCCGGCCAGTTCGTCGTCGGGTCGTTCTGCCTCTCCGACAATACCTGCCCGCATTGCCGCTTCGGCTTCCAGTCGTCTTGCGTGCAGCGCGAGTTCATGTCGGGCGCGCAGGCGCCTTACGCCCGCGTGCCCCTGGCCGATGGCACACTGGTCGCCACCGCCGAGGTGCCGCCGGTCGACCTCATCCCTGACCTGCTGGCTGTGTCCGATGTGCTCGGCACCGGCTGGTACGCGGCCGACGCAGCCGAGGTCCGCGAAGGATCGACGGTGGTGGTGGTCGGCGACGGTGCGGTAGGCCTGATGGGCGTGCTTGCGGCCAAGGAGATGGGCGCCGAGCGCATCATCGCCATGAGCCGGCACGCCAGCCGCCAAAAACTCGCCCGCGAGTTCGGCGCGACCGACATCGTCGCTGAGCGCGGCGAGGAAGGCGTGGCCCGCATCAAGGAACTCACCAAGGGCGTCGGCGCGGACTCCGTGCTGGAATGCGTCGGCACGGGAGAATCCTTCGACCAGGCGCTGGCCTGCTCCCGCCCCGGCGGCACCATCGGCTATGTCGGCGTGCCGCACGGCGTGAACTTCGACGGCCAAAAACTATTCTTCGGCCAGAAACGCATGCTGGGCGGCCCGGCGCCGGTGCGCCGTTTCCTGCCCGACCTGATGGACCGTGTGCTGCAAGGTCGGATCAAGCCCGGCAAGGTCTTCGACCTCAAGCTGTCGCTGGCCGAGGTCGCTGAAGGCTATCGCGCCATGGACGAGCGTCGCGCCATCAAGGTCATGCTTTCGGTGTGAGCAGCAATCGGGCGGACGGCCTGTGCGCACCAAAACTCAGAAAAGGAACAACATATGACGATGAGATTGAAGATTGCCGCCCTTGCGCTTGCGCTTTCGGTCGCCACGCCGGCTTTCTCGCAAGAGTCCGCGATCATCGGCGCATGGCGCATGATTTCGCTCGAGGCCGGCGCCGAGGGAAACCTCAAGCCCGTGCCATATTCCGGCCAGGTCATCTTCACCGAGGCCGGCACCCTCTCGGTGCAGGCGCAGAACCCCGACCCCAAGGCGCCGGACACGCCTTACACGGCGAATGGCTACGAAGCCTATTACGGGCCGGTCGCCATCAACGACAAGGACAAGACCTTCGTCATCACGATCGAGTCCTCCCTGGTCCGCAACCTTGTCGGCAAGAGCATGAAACGCAAATTCGAGGTCTCGGACAACAAACTGGTCCTCACGCCTGACAACCCGGCCGAAGGCTGGCGCGTGACCTACGAACGCTACTGATCCGAACAGTTGGATTACCGATTGACCAAAATGGCGCGGATATCAGACCGAAATGGCGTCATGGCGGAACTGACGCCGATCATGGCGGCTGTCTTCGCCGGCTTCCTGCTGATCGGCCTGGCGCTACCCGTCCTGCCGCTGCATCTTCACCAGCAGCTTGGCTTCGGCCCCTTCGCAGTGGGACTGGTGACGGGCAGCCAGTTCGTCGCCTCGATGCTGTCGCGCATCGGGGCTGGCAACTATGCCGATGGGCGCGGCGGCAAGCGCGCCGTCGTCGTCGGCCTCATTGCCGCTACCCTTGCCGGGCTATTTTACCTCGGCTCGCTGGCATTGCTCGACCGGCCGGTAGCGTCCGCATCGGCGCTGTTCGCCGGACGGGCGGTGCTGGGCGCGTCCGAGAGCTTCATCATCACCGGCGGCGTCGCCTGGGGCCTCTCCGTTGCGGGCGGACAGAACTCCGGAAAAGTCATAGCCTGGGTGGGCACGGCGATGTTTGCGGCGCTCGCGCTGGGGGCGCCGGTCGGATCTGCGCTTTATGCGGCGAGCGGTTTCACCGCGATCGCGCTCGCGACGATCATCCTGCCGCTGGCGACGCTGCTTGCCATCCTGCCGATGCGCGGCACCAGCGCCGCCTCGGGCAGCGTGCCGCAGTCATGGAGGAGCGTGGCGAAAGCGGTCTGGCTTCCTGGCGTCGGAGCTGCTTTCAGCAGCCTCGGCTATGGTGCTATTCTGGGCTTCGGCGCCCTGCTCTTCGCCGAGCGGGGCTGGCAGCCGGTATGGCTTCCTTTCACGGCCTATGCTGCGTCTCTGATTGTGGCAAGGCTGTGCTTCGGCCACCTGCCCGACAGGCTTGGAGGCGCACGCGTCGCCGTGATCTTCGTTGTGGTCGAGGCGGCAGGGCTGATGCTGATCTGGCTTGCGACCGGGCCTGTTGTCGCCGCAATCGGAGCGGGTCTGACTGGCCTCGGCTACTCGCTGGTCTATCCCGGCCTCGGCGCCGAGGCCGTAGGCCGTCTTCCGTCGCGCAGCCGCGGCCTGGCCATGGGACTCTACACCGTCTTCCTCGACGTGGCGCTCGGCTTCGGCAGTCCGGCGCTCGGCCTGGTCGCTGCGTCGACCGGGCTGCAATTCGTCTTCTTCGCCGTCGCGGCGGCGACGCTTCCGGCGTTGGGCATAGCTCTGCTGCTGGGTCGCCGTAGCGCTCCATTATAGACAGCTCGCCGGCGCCGTCCGCATGAGGTTCGCTCATAGTCTCTTTCCGGGTCGCCACTGAGGCTGAACCCCTGCCCCGCAAGGGTCGACGAGGCCCGGCAAATTCCCGCCCAGACACACTCCAGAAACAAAATTCAACAGTTCGGAAAAACCGGCGAAAAGATCGGGTGGCATAAGCTCCCCGGTCGAGATTCCGGGCTCTTCCTTTTTGGAAGCCCTCCACCAACAAAATCGCAGCGGCGGCGCAGTGCCTCCTCCAGCGGCGGCATGAACAGCCGGGCAATGCCCGGCGAGGACGAGAAAGTATGGACATGGACTACGATATCGCCGAACTGGACAGCGACGCGGCAACGGCGATCGGCAGCCTGGCAAGCATCGATGCGCTGGCAAGGATCGCTCGCGGCCCGGCAAGGGACGGCCAGGTCCTGACGGGCGCCGACTTTGCCCTGCAGCCGGGTGAGCGGCTCGATACGGTCTTCGAGCAGCTCGCCGTAACGTTTGCCGCACTGCCGGCGGTGATCTCCGAAGAGCGCGTGTGGACCTATCAGGAGCTGAACAGCCGTGCCAACCAGTTCGCCCGCATGCTGATCAAGCACGGCGTGCGGCCGGGCCACCGGGTCGGGCTCATTCTCGATCGGTCGGCGGAGACCTATGTCGCGTTGCTGGCGGTGATGAAGGCGGGGGCTGCCTTCGTGCCGCTGGCCACCGCGTTTCCGCAGGAGCGGATGGCGCTGATCATCGAAGACGCCGCCGTCAGCATGATCGTCACCATCGCCGCCTATGCGTCGCGCGCCGGTCAACTGCCCGTTCCCCATGTGCTGATCGACAGCGCCGCCGCCGAGATTTCCGCGCAGTCGCCCGCGCCGCTGAAGCCGCAGGCGGCCGACGACATTTGCTACATCCTCTATACCTCGGGCACCACTGGCAAGCCCAAGGGCGTGGTCATCACGCACCAGAGCTTCGTCAATTTCATACACGTCGCGGCCGCCTCCTACGGCTACCGGCCGGGCGACCGGGTGTATCAGGGCATGACCATTGCCTTCGACTTTTCCTCCGAAGAGATCTGGGTGCCGTTCGTCGCCGGCGCGACGGTGGTGCCGGCTCCTGGCCAGATGCCGCTGGTGGGCGAGGAACTGGCGGATTTCCTGCGCCTCCATGACATCACCTGCATGGCCTGCAGCCCGACCTTGCTGTCGTCGATGACATCGGACGTTCCCAGCCTGCGCACGCTTCTGGTGGGCGGCGAGGCCTGCCCGCACAATCTGGTGGTGCGCTGGTCGAAGCCGGGCCGGCAGATCCTCAACACCTACGGGCCGACCGAGGCGACCGTCACCGCAACGATGGGGGCGCTGACGCCGGACCGTCCCGTCACGATCGGCGCGCCGTTGCCGACTTACTCGATCGTCATTCTCGACGCTTCGCTGCCGCAACTTGCCGAGCCCGGTGAACTGGGCGAGATCGGCATTGCCGGCATCGGGCTCGCCGTCGGTTATCTGAACCGGCCGGACCTGACCGACCAGAAATTCATCGCCGATTTCGTCGGCCTGCCGAACAACCCGTCGCAGCGCATCTACCGCACCGGCGATCTTGGCCGGATCAACGATAGCGGCGAGATCGAGTATGCCGGGCGCATCGACACGCAGGTGAAGATTCGCGGATATCGCATCGAACTCGGCGAGATCGAGGCGGTGCTGCTCGACCAGCCCGAGATCGCCCAGGCCGCCGTGACCACCTGGGAGATCGAGCCCGGCCGCGTCGAACTCGTTGCCTATTACGCGCTTAAAACCGGCGTAGCGGCGGTTTCCCGTGCGGATCTCGCCCAGACGATGAAGCGGCGGCTGCCCGACTACATGGTGCCCGCCTATCTGGAGGAACTGCCTGCCATCCCGATGACCGTCTCCAACAAGGTAGACCTGCGCCAGCTGCCGAAGCCGACGAGCATCCGGCTTTCGGCCGATCGCACGATGGTGCCGCCCGCCAATGAGGACGAGCGTTTCCTGGCGGAAGCGCTGGCCACGGTGCTGAAATTCGACGCGGTGTCGGTCGAGGATCACTTCTTCGACGATCTCGGCGCCAACTCCTTGCTGATGGCGCATTTCTGCGCGCGCGTGCGCACCAGGAAGGAATGGGCGACGACGTCGATGCGCGACATCTATCTCTATCCCACAGTGGCGCGCCTGGCGCTGCATCTGGGGGTAGCGGAGGAGATGACGACGGCAACCAACGAGCCGGTCCTCACCCGCCGGGCCTCGAATTTCGCCTACTGGACCTGCGGCGCGGCGCAGCTTTCGTTCTACGGCCTCTACAGCTACGTGGCGCTCTGGGCGATCAATGACGGCCTCAACTGGATGTATGACGCGCTCGACGATCCGCTGCAGCTCTATATCCGGTGCGTGGCGCTCTCGGCCGCCGTGTTCTTCGGCATGTCGGGCTTTGCAGTCCTGGCGAAATGGGTGCTCATCGGCCGCTGGAAGGCCGAGGCGTTTCCGATCTGGGGCGTGCGCTACTTCCGCTTCTGGGTGGTCAAGACGTTGATCCGCACCGCACCCGTCGTGCTGTTCCGCGGCAGCCCGCTCTACAGCCTCTATCTGCAGCTGCTCGGCACCAAACTCGGGAAAAACGCCGTCATCGAATCGAAGTCCGTGCCCGTCTGCACGGATCTTATTTCCATCGGCGCCAACACCATCCTGCGCAAGGAATCGATGATCCTCGGCTTCAGGGCCCAGTCCGGTTATATCCACACCGGGCCGCTGACCATCGGCCGCGATGCCTTCGTCGGCGTCGGCTCCACGCTCGACATCGACACCAGGATCGGCAACGGCGCCCAGCTCGGCCATTCGTCCTCGCTGCATCGCGGGCAAAGCATTCCCGACGGCGAGCACTGGCATGGATCGCCGGCGGTGCCGACCACGGCGGACTATTGCAAGGTGCGCAATGTCAATCCTTACCAGGTCCGGCGCTTCCTCTATGAAGCGCTGCAGCTGGTCGGCCTGTTTGGCCTCGTCACCCCGCTGCCGCTCCTGTTCCACAGCTACTGGGAATATGTCGGCGACGACTATCAGGAGACGATCGGCCTTGTCGCAATCGGCACCACGGTCACGCTTTTCGGCTATATCGCGGCGGCTTTCCTGGCAGCGACGCTGGTGCCGCGCCTGACGAGCCTGATCTTCAAGCCGGGCCGCACCTACACGCTTTACGGTTTCCGCTACTGGCTGCAGACCGTCGCCGAATTCGCCAGCAATTCCCGCGTGCTCGGGCTCCTGGCCGGCGACAGCTCGGCGATCGTGCACTACATGCGCGCCATCGGCTGGAACCTCAACAGAGTGGTGCAGACCGGTTCCAATTTCGGCTCCAACCAGCAGCACGAAAACCCGCTTCTGTGCGAGATCGGCACGGAGACCATGGTCTCGGACGGGCTGTTCATGATCAACATGCACAAGTCCGCCTCGGCCTTCAGGCTCGAGCCGACGCGCATCGGCGAACGCAACTATCTCGGCAACAACATCTACTATCCGCCGGACGGCCGCACCGGCGACAACGTGCTGCTCGGCACCAAGGTGATGATCCCCATCGACGGGCCGGTGCGCGAGAATGTCGGCCTTCTCGGTTCGCCTGCGTTTGAAATCCCGCGCATGGTGAACCGCGACAAGGAGCTTATCGCCGGCGTCGACGAGGCCGACCGGCGCCGGCGCATCCCGCACAAGAACCGCCACAACCTGGTGACCATTCTTCTGTTCCTGGCAACGCAATGGGTCATGCTGTTCGTCACGCTGGCGATCTGGGACCGGGCGCTGAACTACTATACGGAATGGGCGGAGGTGGCGCTGTTCGCCGCCGTCATCTTGACCTCGGCGATCACCATTCCGTTCTACATTCTGGTCGAGCGGGCAAGCCTTGGCTTTGGCCGGCTGAAGCCGCAGATGACGACGATCTACGACGTCGCCTTCTGGCGCCACGAACGCCACTGGAAGCTGGCGGATTCGCCCATCGTGCGCCTGTTCGCCGGCACGCCGTTCCGGCCGATGATCCTGCGCCTGCTCGGCGTCAAGGTCGGCAGGCGGGTCTATGACGGCGGCAGCAATTTGACCGAGCGTTCGCTGGTCGAGATCGGCGACGACGTCACGCTCAACGAGGGCTGCGTGATCCAGGCCCATTCGCTGGAAGAAGGCGCGTTCAAGTCCGATTTCATCCGCATCGGCGATGGCTGCACGCTCGGGCCTTCCGCCTTTGTCCACTACGGCGTGGTGATGGGCAAAGGCTCGATGGTCGATGCGGACTCCTTCGTGATGAAGGGCGAAGAGCTGGAGCCCAACTCGATCTGGCGGGGCAACCCGGCCAAGCTGCATCGCTTCGTCACGCCGGTGCCGGAGGATAGCGTCAAGGCAACGGCTTGATGAGCGCCGACATCCGCCTCGTTTCGGTGACCGGGGCCAACCGGGCCCTGGTCGCGGCTCTGGAACTGGCTGCGGATCAGATGGATTTCGTCGCCAGCAATGCGGAGTCGCTGGACGAAGCCGAAAGCGACGGGGACGCTCGGCCGCGCGTCGTCATGGCAGGGGATCGCGTCGTCGGTTTCCTGATGTACGAGGCGCCGCAGGACGACGACGAGGCGCGGATCTACCGCTTCATGATCGATCGCGTCCATCAGGGCCAAGGCTACGGCAAGGCCGCTTTGCGCGAAGTGCTGGATGAAATCATGCGGCTCGGCCACATCAGCCACGTTTCGATCTGCTACGAACCTGGGAATGAAGCGGCACGCCGCCTCTATCGCGCTGCCGGTTTCGTCGAAGAAGGGCCCGACGAGGACGGGGAAATGATCGCCGACCTCGCTCTGCGGGGCGAACAGCCATGACGCGCCGGCTCGATGCCGGTGCCAGCCTGTCGGCGCAGTTGCTGGCGGCGATGGCCGCCATGGCACCGGCCGGCGTTCGGATCGGATGCCGCACGATCCGCGAAGGCGATGAGAACCATTTGCTGCCGCAGGAAGCACGCTCCATCCCGTCACGCCTGCCGCTGATGCGGCGGGCGAGTGGCGCGGCGCGGTGGATCGCGCACGAGCTGCTGGCGGATATGGGCTTGAACGACGTCGCTATCCTCCGCGGCTCCTCCGGCGCACCGGTATGGCCTCATGGAGTAACGGGGTCGCTGGCTCACGACGACGAGATAGCCGTGGCGGCCGTCGCGCCGCTCTCCCACGTCGCCTCGCTCGGCATCGATATCGAGCCCGCTTTGCCCCTGCCCGACGACATCTTCGCGCTGGTTGCAGTCCCCGCTGACCGGATCGACGCAACCGACTTGTGTCTTGCCGGTCGCATCCTTTTTGCCGCCAAGGAAGCTGTCTACAAGGCCGCCTACCCGCTTGATGGCGAAGTGCTGGGCTATGAGGACATCACCGTCGATCTCGACGCAAGCGACGCTGTGACGAAGACGGGCCGCAGAGCGAAACTGGTTTACTGCGTTGCTCCGTGTGTGGTCGTTCTGGCGTTTGTCGATGGTGTCCGAAGCGCCCCCCTTTAAGCGCGATGGGCCAGCGCCCGACAGCAACGCCTGCTCAACAAAGCGCTTTTTTTTCGCAGAGCGGTCGCAAAAGGCTCACACGGTTCGTCCTTTGACAGAAGAAGGAGAGCGCCATGAGAAACCTTATTATCACCGAGTTCATCAGCATCGATGGCATCGCCGAGGTCGAGAAGCTGCCCAGCGTGACCTGGAACGATGAGATGCAAAGGTTCAAGGAGGACGAGCTTGCCGACAGCGGGGCCATGCTTCTGGGGCGCACGACCTACGAGATTTTTGCCGGCTCTTGGCCCAAGGAAACCGGAGATTTCGCCGACCGGTTCAATGCGCTGCCGAAATATGTCGCGTCGACAAGCCCGAAGGCACTCGACTGGAAACCGGCCGAGTTGCTGAAGGGTGTGTTGCCGGAAGCGGTTCGGGCGCTGAAGCAAGGCAGCGGCGGCAACATCTATGTGCATGGCAGCCTGAGCGTCGCGCGGGAATTGCTGCGCCATGGTCTGGTCGATCGCGTCAGGCTGCTGAGCTACCCTGGCTCCGTCGGGGAGGGCAAGAAGCTGTTCCCGCCCGATATGCCGGTGGCGTTGGAGCCGATCTCGACCGTACAGTTCAGCAATGGCGTGGTGGCGCTGGAATATGCGGCTGGGAGGGTGTGAGACGCTGGTGGGGTAATCTCCCCTTTAGGGGAGATGTCGCCGAAGGCGACAGAGGCGGTCGGTCCGTCCTGACGCAACCTCCTATCGACAGTAGGAGGTCTAGCTTCACGCGAGACGACCCCCTCTGGCCTGCCGGCCATCTCCCCCTCGAGGGGGGAGATCGGCAGCTCACCCTGCTTTCTTCCCCCGCTTGCCCTTGCCACGCGCCTCGACCACTCTTTCCACCTCGCGCTTCAGTTCGTCCTTGACCTCGTGCGTCTCGGCAAGCAGCGTGTCGATCTTCATGAAATCGAGCACGCGGTATTTCGACACCGGCGGGCGGATCAGTATGTCGGGGGGGCGCTGGTTCAGCTTGTGGGCGATGATCGACTGCATCATCAATTGCGTGGCGCCGTACATCAGATCGACGGTGGTCGGGTGCTTGCGCTCGGCCTCGCTCGGCGCACCGACGACGTCGATCGCGATGATGATGTCGGCGGCGTCTTCGATGAGGTCGAACGGCACCGGATTGTAGATGCCGCCGTCGATCAGCACGCGGTCGTCGCGCGTCACCGGGCGGAACACGGCGGGAATGGCAGCCGAGGCGGCGAGCGCCGAATGCAGGTCGCCCTCGTCGAAGACGGCCAGCTTGTGACCGAAATAGTCCGTCGCCGTCACCTTGAGCGGGATCATCAGCTCGGCGAAGGTTTCCGGGATGGCTTCCGGCAGGAACGCCTTCAAGATGCGCTCTATGTTGAACTGGCTGACGCGGATGCCGCCCTGCATCGCCTCGGCGATGGTGCCGGGACGCGAGCGCCACATGCGCGCCGCCACCTCGGCGCGGCGGCCGAGGATCGAGCGGGCGTAGTCCTCGATGTCCTTGCCGCTCATGCCCGAGGCCATGCCGGCGCCCATGATGGCGCCGATCGAGGAGCCGGCGATGGCCACGGGCTTGATGCCGAGCTCATCCAGCGCCTCGACGATGTGGATATGGGCGAGGCCGCGCGCGCCGCCGCCGCCAAAGGCGATACCGAAGGTGGGGCCCGAGGTGGAGCTCGTCATTTGCCCTCCAGCTTCGGCCCGATGCTCATGATCGCGGGCGCCGGCGTCAGCAGCTTCTTCGCCGCTGCCTTGACCTGATCGAGCGTCACACCGTTGATGAGCGCCGCGCGGCGCTGCACGTAATCGATGCCGAGATTGTCGAGTTGCAATTCGACCAGGGTCGCGGCAATGGCGCTGGAAGAATCCAGATTGCTGATAGCATAGGAGCCGACCATGTATTTCTTGGTGGCGTCCAGTTCGGCCTCGGTCGGCCCCTCCTCGGCCATCTTCTTGACCACCTCCTTGACGATGCCGAGCGTCTCGGCGGCGCGATCGGAACGCGTTGCGGTGGTGATGATCAGCGAGTTGGAATGCTGGTGATCGACCAGGTTGGAATCGACGGAATAGGCCAGGCCGCGCTTTTCCCGCACCTCGTCATAGAGGCGCGAGGTGAAGGTGCCGCCGCCGAGAATCTGGTTCATCAGCACCGCAGGGAAGAAATCCGGCGCATCGCGCTTCACACCGGGATAGGCAAACTGCAGCGAGGTTTGCGGCAGGTCGTAGTCGACCTCGAGCTGCTGGCCGAGCTTCAGCTCGGTATCGGCAACCGGTTGCAGCACCTGCTTTTCCGGCAGATCGCCGAAGACCTCATCGAGCTTCCGTTTCAGCGTCGCGGCATCTATGTCGCCGACCACCGCAACATGCAGGCCGCTGCGGGCGAAATTGGCGTTGTGGAAGGCAGCCAGATCCGCCGCCGTGATGGTGGCGATGCTGTCTTTGGTGCCCTGGTCGGGCCTGGAATACGGATGTTCGCCATAGATGGCGCGCAGCCATTTGGTTTGCGCGACGGTGTTGGGGTCACGCTCATTGGCGATGATGCCGGACAGGATCTGGGCGCGGATGCGGTCGATCGGCGCCTGGTCGAAGCGCGGGCTGGTGACCGCCAGCCTGAGCAGGTCGAAGGCCGCATCCTTCTGCTCGGCCAGCATCCGCATCGCTCCATAGGTGCCGTCGCGCGCCGCTTCGAAGCCCATCTCTGCGCCGGCATCGTCAAGCTTGATCTGGAAGGCCTCGCTGTCGAGGTCGCCGGCGCCCTCGTCGAACAGGCCGGTCATCAGATTGACCAACCCTTCCCGCCCCGCCGGATCCTGCGTCGAGCCGCCATCGAAGACGAAGCGGATGGCGATGATCGGAATGGAGTGGTCCTCGACCAGCCAGGCATTGACGCCCTTTGACGAGGTCACCGGTTGGATGTCCATCGCGTGCGCGGCAAGCGCCGGCAGGATGAGGAAGAAGATGCCGAGGAACAGTGTGGCGAGGGCGTGGAGAACCGCGATGCGCCTATGAGCAATCGCATCAGGCCATTGATCGCCAAGGTCAGCTCCGCCCCTCATCGCGCTGCCGGGCACTTCTCCCCGTATAGTGACGGGGAGAAGGGGTCTCGCCGCGACGCTGGCGCTCTTCTTACGACGCTGATGGTTGGCGAAATCGACGATGACAGCGCCCCTCTCCCCGTCACTATAGGGGGAGAGGATGCCGGCAGGCAGGTGAGGGGCAGCGCTAACGCTCAATCTCGTCATCATCAATTCCCCGCCTGTTGCTGCGGCAAGAGATAGCCGGTCGTCGTACGATCGAGCAGCAGATAGCGTGCGGCGACCGCCTTGATCTCATCGGCGGTGACCTTGCGAATGCGGTCCGGCCATTCCTCGATATCCCTGACGTTGCCGCCGGTGGCGAGCTCGGCGCCGTAGAGATTGGCCATCTCGTCCTGCTTGTCGCGGGCGAAGATCATGGCCCTGATATAGCGGGCCTTGGCCTTCTCCAGCTCGTCCGCGGTGACGCCGTCCTTGACGATGCGGGCGATCTCGGCGTCGACGGCCGCCTCGACGTCGCTCAGCTTGGCGTCGCCGCGCGGCGCGCCATAGACGGTGAAATTGGTGGCGTCGAGCATCGTACCCTGGAAGAAGGCGCCGGTCGCCGATGCGATGCCTTGCTTGACCACGAGTTGCTGGTAGAGCCTGCTGCGGCTGCCGCCGCCAAGGATCTCTCCCAGCAGGTCGAGCGCCTCGGCCTCGCCGGGTTTTGCCGTGTGGTAGGACGGAACCACCCATTGCGTCGAAAAGCTCGGCACCGAAACGCGCCCATCGGTGAGCGTTACCGTGCGCTTGGTGTTCTGCTCCGGCTCGACCGGGCGGATGCGCGGGGGCAGGTCGGGACCGCGCGCGACCTTGCCATAGGTTTTTTCGGCCAGCGCCTTCACGACCTCCGGCTCGACATCGCCGGCCACGATCAGCACCGCATTGTTGGGGCGGTAGTATTTGTCATAGAAGGCAACCGCATCGGTGCGGTTCAACTGCTCCATCTCCTGCATCCAGCCGATCACCGGAATGCGGTAGGGCTGGTTCTGCCAGAGCGTCGCGTCGACCTCTTCGTCGAGCACCGCCTGCGGATTGCTGTCGATGCGCGAGCGGCGCTCTTCCAGGATCACGTCGCGCTCGGTCTTGATGACCTCGTCGGTCAAGATGAGGTTGCGCATGCGATCGGCCTCGAAGCTCATCATCTCACCAAGTGCCGAGGGCGCCACCGTCTCGTGGAAGGCAGTGTAGTCATATGAGGTGAAGGCGTTGTTGGAGCCGCCGATGGCCGATATGGCGCGGTCGAACTCGCCCGCGGCGTGGTTGGTCGTGGCCTTGAACATCAGGTGTTCGAAGAAGTGCGCTATGCCGGACTTGCCTGGCGGCTCGTCGGCGCTGCCGATCTTGTACCACACCATATGGGTGACGATGGGGGCGCGATGATCGGGAATGACCACCACCTCCATGCCATTGTCGAGCAGGAAGTTGGCCACCTTGCCATCATCCGCGGCCAGGGCCGGGCCGGCCATGGTCAGCGCGGTGGCGAGCAAGGCTCTCCGCAGCCATTCAGTATGAAATGTCATTGATGGCTCCGGTTGTTATCGCGCGACGATAGGCAAGGTTAGCCGGGGAGGCAAAGTGAATTGTGCGTCATTTTGAAGGCGCCGATCGCCCCACCCTTACGCAAGCTCGACGAACCGGATCACCGTCTCGCCGTAGTTTCGTTCATCAAGCACCGAGAATTCCGGCCCAATCTCGAAGGGCGCCGAGGCGGCTTCCTCGACCACGCACAGCGCGCCTGGCAGCAGCCAGCCGCCATCCCTGGCCGAGCGCAGGGCGCGCTCGCCAAGGCCCTTGCCATAGGGCGGATCGGCGAAGACCAGGCCGAATGCCGCAAGCGTACCGGCCTCACCCAGGGCAGTCGCGTCGCGGCGGAAGATCTTGGTGCGGCCGGTAAGGCCAAAAGCTTCGACATTGGTGCGGATCAGGCCGCGCCCTTCGGCCGATTCTTCGATAAAGACGCCATAGGAAGCGCCGCGCGACAGCGCTTCGAGGCCGAGAGCGCCGGTGCCGGCGAAAAGGTCGAGCACACGCGCGCCGTCGAGCTTGTCGGCAAAGCGGTGCGCCAACACGTTGAAGACGGCCTCGCGGGCGCGGTCGGTCGTCGGGCGGATGGCATGGTCGCGCGGCGTCGCCAGCGGACGCCCGCGAAATTGGCCGCCGACGATTCTCATTTATGCCCGGGTCTCATTTAAGGCCGGATCTCATTTAAGTCCCGGCATCATCTGGTCCTCGGGCCCTTGGGACCGTTGCGTGGCCGCTCGCCGCCCCGACCGCCATCCGGACGCTCGCCACCCGGCTTGCCGAACGGCTTGGCTCCGCCCGGCTTGCCATAGGACGGCTTGCCATAGGACGGCTTGAACGACGCCTTGCGCGCCTTGGCCTCGGCCGCCTTGGCGGCATCGGCTTCCGCCCTGCCCTTGCCGATCGGACGCGCGCCCGGCGCCATCCAGACATTAGCCTTGCGCTGGCCCGGCGGATCGATCGGCCGCTGCTCGCGCTCGGGCTTCTTGCCGCCGCGCGGTTTGTCACCAAAGGCGCCGCGCGGCTTGTCGCCGAAGCCCCCACGGGGCTTGTCGCCAAAATCGCCGCGCGGCTTTTCGCGAAACTCGCTGCGCGGCTTGTCCGAAAACTCGCTGCGCTCGGGTCTCGGGCCGCGTTCGCCAAAGCTCTTTTCCGGCCTCGCGCCCCTTTCGGGACTGGTCGACAGCTTGCCGAGCGCTTCGTCGCGGCTGCCTTCGCGGCGCTTGCGGTTCTTGATCAGACCGCCCTCGCCGATCGGCCGATGGTCGCCCTCGCGGGTGACTTTCGGCCGTTCCGGCTCCGCGTCACGCTCTCGCCGCACCGGCTGGTTGGAAAACGGCTTGATGATCTCGGCGTCGAAATTGGCGCCGGATTCCTCGACCAGCCGCTCGCCGAGCTGGTCGCGCAAGACGCGGCCCTTGATCTCCAGCACATGGCCTTCGGCGAGATCGTCGAGCTGGAACGGTCCGTAGGAGATACGGATCAGCCGCGTCACGTCGAGGCCGAGCGATCCAAGGATGTTCTTCACTTCGCGGTTCTTGCCTTCGCGCAGGCCGATCGTCAGCCAGGCGTTGGTGCCTTGTTCACGATCGAGCGTCGCCTCGATGGCGCCGTAGAAGACGCCGTCGACGGCAATGCCTTCACGCAGGCCTGCGAGCATGCTTTCCTCGACCTTGCCATGAACGCGCACGCGGTAACGGCGCAGCCAGCCAGTGGCAGGCAGTTCGAGCACGCGCGACAGACCGCCATCATTGGTGAGTAGCAGCAGGCCTTCGGTGTTGATGTCGAGGCGGCCGATGGTCATCAGCCGCGGCAATTCGGCCGGCAGCACGTCGAACACGGTCTTGCGGCCCTCGGGGTCGCGGTTGGTGGTAACGACGCCGGCCGGCTTGTGAAACAGGAACAGGCGGGTGCGCTCGATCGGCGGGATCTCCATGCCGTCGAGATGGATGATGTCGCCCGGCATGACGTTGAAGGCCGGCGAGGTCAAAGCCCGGTTGTTGACCTTGACACGGCCCGCCGCGATCAGGTCTTCGGCGTCGCGGCGCGACGCCAGGCCGGCGCGGGCCAACCGCTTGGCGATACGCTCGCCGGCTTCTTCCGCATCTGCCGGACGCGGGCGCGGCTTGAAGGCGCCGCCAGATGCTTGCGGCCGGTCGCCACCGAAATCGCGCTTGGGGCGATCGCTGAAGTCACGCTTGGGACGATCTCCGGCGTCGCGCTGCGGGCGATCGCCAAAATCGCGCTTTGGCCGGTCAAAACGCTTTTCGCCCTCGGCGGAAGCAGGCCGATCGCCACGCGGTGCGTAGGGCTTGCGCGGCCCTTCACGCTTTTCGAAAGGCTTGCCTTCGGGACGCGGCCCCTTGCTGAATGGCCGATCGCCGCCCTTGAAATCGCGCTTTGGCCGCTCGCCATCGGCCGCAACCGGCCGATCGCCGCGCGGTGCATAAGGCTTGCGCGGCCCCTCGCGCTTTTCATACGGCTTGCGTTCACCCTCGGCCGCCATAGGGCGATCCCCACGCGGCGCATAGGGTTTGCGCGGCCCTTCGCGCTTTTCATACGGCTTGCGCTCGCCTTCGGCCGCCATCGGCCGGTCACCGCGTGGTGCATATGGCCTGCGCGGTCCCTCGCGCTTTTCGAAAGGCTTGCCTTCGGGACGCGGACCCTTGCTGAATGGCCGGTCGCCACTTTTGAAATCGCGCTTGGGCCGCTCGCCCTCAGCCGCTGCCGGCCGGGCGCTGCGCGGTGAATAGGGTTTCTTGGCCCCGAAGGAGGGTTTGCCGCTTTTGCCGGCGGCGCCATCGCGGCGCGGCCCCGCGGCTCCAGGGCCGCTTTTGCCCGGGCCTTTGTGGCGCGGAGATTTCTTGTCGTTGTCGTCCATGTGGCCTTTGCCTTGTTGCGCTGCTACAGCGTGGCGCATCCTTTCGGACGCGCAAAGGACGCTATAGCACTTTGATTTGGCGCATGATCATTTCCGAAAATCTGTTCCGATATTCGGGTTGACGCGCTCCATAACAGGATCACCGCCAAGTGGCGAGGAGATAATCGGAATGGAAACCGCGTGAAGCGGCCGGATTTCATGGCGCTGGCGCTGAAAGAGGCGCAAGCCGCCGCCTTGCGCGGAGAAGTTCCGGTTGGCGCCGTCATCGCCAGCGGCGACACGGTGGTGGCATCCGCCGGTAACCGCACCCGCGAACTTGCCGATCCGACGGCGCATGCCGAAATGCTGGCCATCCGCGCGGCCTGCCAAACGCTCTCCAGCGAGCGGCTGACCGGCCACGACCTCTATGTGACGCTGGAACCCTGCGCCATGTGCGCAGGCGCCATTTCCTTCGCCAGGCTGCGCCGGCTCTATTTCGGCGCGGCCGACGAGAAGGGCGGCGCGGTGGTCAACGGCGTGCGCTTCTTCGCTTCGCCGACCTGCCACCATACGCCCGACATCTATCCGGGCATGGCCGAGGCCGACGCGGCGCTGCTGCTCAGGGAATTCTTTCGGGAAAGACGCGAAACGTAGAGCCTTCAGCTACCGAAGGCGACGGTTCCTACCAGGAGGGCAGCCAGTCGAAGAGCCCGCCGCTCTTGCCCTTGGCGGCCGCTTCCTTCTTGAGGCGGCGTTCCTTCTTGTATTCATCCTCGCCGAGTTCGCCCTGCGGCGCCGTGTCGGAGGCAGCCCGATAGGCCAGAGGCGGCTCGCTCAGATATCTGCGAGTGTTGGGATCGCCCTGCTTTTGCTCTGCGGTGCGGCGCTGGATCTCGGCGGCGCGGCCCTTGTCTGAATCCTTCGGCGACCAGGCCGGCGGGTGGCTTGAGCCCGAATCCGCCAGCGCCTTCTTCACGGAAGCCGGATCGGTCTGCACGTCGTCGACGATCCCCGACTGATAGGACGGGTCGTCCTGGTGGGCAGTGGCGTCGGCACGCAGGCGGGCGCGGCGCTGCTCGGGCGATTCGGGCCAATCGGTGCTCGCCGTCTCGATGCTTTCCTGAGGCGGCGGCAGCACTTCCTTCTGCCCCGGCGCCGGCTTTACCAGCTCCGGACGCGGCCTGTAGTCGATCTGTTCCTTGTGCTTGGGCGTGATGGCGAAGGCGCCGGAAAGGTCGCCGGCAAGCTGCTCGCCAGCCGTCTTGTCGGTGCCGTAGGTCGGCGAACCCATGCAGCCGGACAGAGCGAGGCCGGACGCGACAAGCGGCGCCAGCAGCGCAACGCGCACGGAAGTTCTGTCGATCATGCCAAAAAGTCCCACTCTAGACAGCCTCTCGATCGCCACCGGCCGAAGGTCCGGTCCCCATCGTCCACGCTCTTGCGACGGAATTCCGGCGACAATTTGTCTTCCGGAGTTTCGTCTGTTTAGCTGAACCACTCGTTAAGGGCAACGCGCGGGCGGTTTTCACCCGCCCGCCGTGGCATTTGTGCACCGGCTTATGAGCGCTTACAAACGCCCCAGAGCCTTGAGTTCATGCAGCACGGCGGCATCGCGGGCAGACACGTCGGGGAATTCCACGTCCTGCCCGACATCGGCGGTATAGCGCCACGAGCGCGCGCATTTGACCAACCCACGGTCCTCGGCCTTTTCAACCACCACCGCGACACCCTTGACGTCGTCGAGCGCAAAGGCGCCTTCCGGCGCCTTGCCGTGGGCGATGACGAGATCGCTGGTGATCGCCATTTCGGCGATGTCGACATCGGCGATCGCGGCTTCAAGCGCGGCATCGTCGAGGGTCACGACCGGCACGGCTTCCAGCGAGGCACCGATGACCTTCTGAGCGCGTGCGATCTCGAGCGCGCCGGTGACGACTCGGCGGACCTGCCGCACCTTGCGCCATTTTTCCGCCAGTGCCTCGTTCTTCCAGTCGGCCGGAATCTCGGGGAACTGGTCGAGATGCAGCGAGACAGCATCCGGATGACGGTCGAGCCAGGCTTCTTCCGTGGTGAAGGGCAGCATCGGCGCCAGCCATTTCACCAGGCAGTCGAAGAGGTGGCGCACCACTTGCACCGAGGCCTTGCGCTTCACGCTGGCGGGTCCCTCGCAATAGAGCGCGTCCTTCCTGATGTCGAAATAGAAGGCCGACAGCTCGACCACCATGAAGTCGAGCAAAGTGCGGGTGATGCGTTTGAACTCGAACGCGTCGTAGCCCGAGCGCACGACCTCATCGAGCTCGGCCAGCCGATGCAGCATCAGCCGCTCCAGTTCCGGCATCTTGTCCAGCGGCACCTCCTCGCCATCGTCATGGGCGAGCGTGCCCAGCATCCAGCGGATGGTGTTGCGGAGCTTGCGGTAGGCGTCGATGTTGGTCTGCAGCACGTTCTTGCCGAGACGCTGGTCTTCCCAATAATCCGTCGTCACCACCCATAACCGCAGAATGTCGGCGCCGGACTGCTTGATGACGTCTTGCGGCACCACGGTGTTGCCGAGCGATTTCGACATCTTTCGCCCCTCCTCATCCATGGTGAAGCCATGGGTGACGACGGTGTCGTAAGGTGCCCTGCCCCTGGTGCCGCAGCTTTCGAGCAGCGAGGAGTGGAACCAGCCGCGATGCTGGTCGGAGCCTTCGAGATAGACGTCGGCCGGCCATTTCAGGTCCGGACGGTCTTCCAGCGTGAAGACATGCGTCGAGCCCGAATCGAACCAGACGTCAAGGATGTCCATCACCTGCTTCCATTTGGAGGCATCGTGATTGCCGAGGAAACGCTCCTTGGCGCCGGCAGCGAACCAGGCGTCGGCGCCTTCCTGTTCGAAAGCATCCATGATGCGCTGGTTGACGGCTTCGTCCTTCAGCACGTTGCCATCCTCATCGGCAAAGACGGCGATCGGCACGCCCCAGGCGCGCTGGCGTGACAAGACCCAATCCGGGCGTTCCTCGATCATGGCGCGGATACGGTTCTGGCCGGCCGCCGGCACGAAGCGTGTGTCGTCGATCGCCTTCAGCGCACGGCTGCGCAACGTCGTGCCGTCGCCGAGGTCCTTGTCCATATAGACGAACCATTGCGGCGTGTTGCGGAAGATGATCGGCTTCTTCGACCGCCAGGAATGCGGGTAGGAATGCTTCAGCCGGCCGCGCGCGAACAGCGCGTTGCGCTTGATCAGTTCGTCGATGACCGCCTGATTGGCATTGCCCTTCTTGCCGTTATCGTCGATGACACGCGCGGCGCCACCTTCGCGATCCGGGCCAAAACCCGGCGCGTCCCTGGTGAAGAAGCCGGCATCATCTACAGTGAAGGGGATGGCAGGGTCGATGCCACGTGCGCGCAAATCCGATGCCGCATCCATCCAGGCATCAAAGTCCTCGCGGCCATGGCCCGGCGCGGTGTGGACGAAGCCGGTGCCGGCGTCGTCGGTGACATGATCGCCGGCCAGCATCGGCACGGCGAATTCGTAGCCGCCGCCGAGACCTTTGAAGGGATGTGAAAGTGTAAGGCTTCCAAGCTCTTCGACCGAAACGCTGCGAAGGCGATTCAAGGTGACCTTGGCCTTGGCCGAAGAGTCTTCGGCAAGCGCATCTGCAAAGATCAGCTTTTCACCGGGCTGTGGACCGAACGAATTTTCGGCTGCGGTAACTTCATAAAGGCCGTAGCCGATCCGTGACGAATAATTGACGGCACGGTTGCCGGGGATCGTCCACGGGGTTGTCGTCCAGATGACGACGTGGGCGTTGTCCAAAAGTGCAACGCTTTCCGGAACGCGCATGGACGGTGCAGCGTCTGATACAAAGTGCTCAACGCTCCAAAATCCTGACACAACTGGAAACTTCACCCAGATCGTATCCGACTCATAATCCTGGTACTCGATCTCGGCCTCGGCCAACGCGGTGCGCTCGACCACACTCCACATCACGGGCTTGGAGCCACGATAGAGCTGGCCGGACATGGCGAACTTCAACAACTCCCCGGCGATGCGTGACTCCGAATGGAAAGCCATCGTCGTATAGGGGTTCTTGAAGTCGCCGATGACGCCCAGTCGCTGAAACTCCGCGCCCTGCACGGAGATCCAGTTCGCGGCGAACTCGCGGCATTCGTTGCGGAATTCGTTGACCGGCACCTCGTCCTTGTTCTTGCCCTTGGCGCGGTACTGTTCCTCGATCTTCCATTCGATCGGCAGGCCGTGGCAATCCCAGCCCGGCACATAATTGGCGTCATAGCCGCGCATCTGGAACGAGCGGGTGATGACGTCCTTGAGGATCTTGTTCAGCGCATGGCCGATATGGATGTTGCCGTTGGCGTAGGGCGGGCCGTCATGCAGCACGTATTTTTCGCGGCCGGCCGCCTCCTCGCGCAGCTTGCGATAGAGGTCCATGTCCTGCCAGCGCTTGACCAGCAGCGGTTCCTTTTCCGGCAAGCCGGCGCGCATCGGGAAATCCGTCTGCGGCAGGTAAAGCGTCTTGGAATAGTCGATCGTTTCAACAGTGTCGGTCATTGGTCTGCCATATGCATTGCCCGGCGGGCGTAAAAGCTCGGGCGTGAACTATCATGATTGGAAAAGCGCGAGGGGGCGCGCAAAACTCCCGGCGGCTCCGGCGGCGCTCAGGCCGCCCGGAACACCGGGCCTGTAATTCGTATCGTCAGCGCGCGAAGGCGTGAAAAGCTCGTCATTGCCGGGCTTTTAGCCGAGAAAGCCGCAGGAATAAAGCGTCTCTTGTTCGATTCACTTACATCGCGAAGTCGAAGCGATAGGTGGTCGAGACGCCGGCCGTGAACTGGTTACGGTCGCCGCGCTCCTTGACCAGGCTGGAATCGGCGGCCGGGCCCATCAGGCGCGCATATTCGCCGAACAGGCTGGCGGTCATCGGATCGGTCACCTTCCAGGTGATGGCGCCACCAAGGCCGGTCGATTTCAGGCCGCCGCCAGGATGGTATTCGCTCAGGTCCGAGGCCGCAGCCTCCTTGGCGTTGACACCATAATAAGAGTCGAAATAGCCCGACGAGGCAAAGGACACGCGTGGTCCGCCCGAAATTCTGACAGTCGGCGTCACGTCGTAGAAAGCATCGGCGGCGATGTCGGCGACAAAGCCATCATGGGCACGAATGCCATGGCGCAGTTCGGCGCGGGCGCGCAGCCAGTCCGTCGGATAGATTTCGAAGAAGCCGCCGACCTCACCGCCCCAGCGCACCGGGTCGAGGCCCTTGAGCTCATCCTTGCTGTCGCGCGAAAACAGGAATTTTCCGGTCAGGCCGGCGCGGACGCCGCCATCGTCGACCAGCGCCAGCGAGATGTTGTCGTTGCGCGAGGTAAAGCGCGCGGCCGGGCCGGCCTTGCCCAGCGAGATGATCGGCGATGCGCTGAGCAGATAGCTGTTGGAGCCCTCGAATTTCGGCGCGACCATGCCGGTGGCGCCAAGCGTCAGGTACCAGTCGCCGGACATCCAGCCGAAGGCACCCTCGCCCGCATTGGCGGTGGACACAGTGAGCAGCGCCGAGGCGAGAAACAGCGGAATCGTCCAGACAATACGCATCATCACCCCATACGCGAAACAAACGGAGAGAACACCCGGCAGCCAAAGCCATGGCGCCGGTTCGGTAAAATTTGACTTAAAATCTACAGCAGTGGCGGCAACTGCGACCCTGTTTTTTTGCGCTGTGGCCCATTTGAACAGGGCGCCGCCGGGCCTGTGGCGATTTGACAGAAATAGCGAGGTTGCCTAAATTCGCGTTAGTGCAGACTAACATGAACACATGGACCGCGCTTGGCGACCCGACCAGGCGGACGATCTTCGAACTGCTGGTCGAACAACCCTGTTCGGTCGGGGAATTGGCTCGTGCGCTTCCTGTCACCCGGCCGGCGGTCTCGCAGCACCTGAAGGTGCTCAAGGACGCCGGCCTCGTGGCCAACACACGGCTAGGCAAGCAACGCATCTACCGGGTCGAACCGGAAGGCTTGGCCAGCCTGCGCGCCGAACTCGACCGGTTCTGGAGCAAGACCTTGGCGGCCTACAAAGTGGTCGTCGAACAGCCCTTGAAGGAGCAGGAATGAGCACACATCAACCGCCCGTGAGGCACTCCATCCTTGTCGAGGCTCCGATCGCACATGCCTTCAAGGTCTTCACCGAGGACTTCGGCAGTTTCAAACCCAAAGAGCATAACCTGCTTGCGGTGCCGATCGCGGAGACGATCTTCGAACCCCGCGTTGGCGGTCACGTCTACGACCGCGGTGTGGATGGCAGCGAGTGCCGCTGGGCACGAGTGCTGGCCTACGAGCCGCCGAACCGACTGCTTCTGAGTTGGGATATCAGCCCTCAATGGCAGATCGAGACCAATCCGGACAGGACCAGCGAGTGGGAAGTCCGGTTTACGGCGGAGACGAATAGCCGGACCCCCGCGTCGAGATCGAGCATCGCAATCTCGAACGTCATGGCGAAGGCTGGGAAGGCGTGCGCTTTGGGATTGACGGTGATCGAGGCTGGCCGCTGTATCTCAGGCGATTCCAAGATCTTTTTGCCAGCAAGGTGACCTGAAGGAGCACAATTATGGAACCCTATTGGCTAAGCATCCTCGGTGTACTGATCCTCTGTCTTTTGTCAGTCGCGCTGGCGGTTTACTCGGGTTCGTCCAAGGGATTTGCCGGAGCGCTTTCCGGTCCGGTGATCCCGGCCGACGACGCCAATCTCCTCTACAGGATCGACCGCGTGCATATGAACTCGGTCGAGGCGCTGGCGCCTTTTGTCGTCCCGGCGGTGCTGGCCATGATGGTTGGCGTTGGGTCGGCCACGTTGGCGACCATTGTCTGGGTTCATGTGGCGATACGCCTGCTTCACCTGGGGGTTTACCTACGCGGCGGCAATGCCGCCAAGGGTGGCAGTGTCAGAACGATCGTCTACGTCTCTGGAGCGATCGTCACGCTTGTCCTCGTCCTTGTGACTGGGTGGGCTGCCATAAATTGACACGTACGCGCGAACCTCAAGCCACCAACGCTTTGTTTGTTTGCTAGCCGTCGCCATCGGCTGGACGTCCGCTACAGCCGGGGCTAACCTCCCGGCAAGGTGCCAGGCGATTTCGAGGAGATGCAGCCATGACCCTGCACGGTGATACCCTCAAAGATGCGATCGGCCGGACACGGGACAAATGGGGGTGGTTCGTCGCGCTCGGCGTGCTGCTGCTCATCTTCGGCGGCATTGCCTTCGGCAATCTGTTCATCGCCACCGTCGCCTCGGTCTATGTCGTGGGCTGGCTGATGCTGATGGCCGGCATCATCGAGATCGTGCATGCCTTCGGCGTGAAGACCTGGAGTCGCTTCTTCTATTGGCTGCTCAGCGGCCTACTTTATGCCGTTGCCGGTTTCTTTGCCTTCGACAATCCGCTGCTGGCCTCGACGGTGCTGACCTTGCTGCTGGCGGTGGCGCTGGTCGCTTCAGGCGCGCTCAGGGCCTGGGTCGGCTATAGCCACCGACCGGAAAAGGGCTGGGGCTGGGTCGTCGCGGCGGGCCTGATCAGCGTGCTGGCGGGGCTGACCATCGCCATGGGCTGGCCGGTCAACAGCCTGTGGGTGCTCGGCCTGTTCCTGGCCATCGACCTGATCTTCCAGGGCTGGAGCTTCATCGCTCTCGGACTGGCGTTGAAGAAGTAGGGGCTTGAAGAGGTAAGCGGCCGGAAGGCTCAAAAAGCGATGGCGCCGTCCAGATCCGAAAGCGGCCTGACGCCGGCCAGCAGCGCGCGCGCCTCCGCCTCGTCGCGCTTCATTTGTGCCACCAGCCCATCGAGCCCATCGAACTTCAC
Source organism: Mesorhizobium sp. C372A (assembly GCF_030323245.1). Classification (NCBI taxonomy): domain Bacteria; kingdom Pseudomonadati; phylum Pseudomonadota; class Alphaproteobacteria; order Hyphomicrobiales; family Phyllobacteriaceae; genus Mesorhizobium; species Mesorhizobium sp. C372A. The sequence continues at coordinate 5,304,320 of NZ_CP100475.1, forward strand.
CTCGGGACGCAAAAAGCCGAAGAGCGATACGTCGCAGATCTCGCCATAGAGATCGCCGGCAAAGTCGAAGACGAAGGTTTCGAGCAGCGGCGCGCCATTGTCGTCGACAGTCGGGCGACGCCCGAAGCTGGCGACACCATCATAGAGCGTGCCGTCGGCGCGGCGAAAGCGGACGGCATAAATCCCTTCCTTCAGAGTCGTTTCCGGCGAAAGCCTCATGTTGGCTGTCGGGAAGCCGAGCGTGCGGCCGAGCTGCTGGCCGCCGATCACTTCGCTTTCGACGGTGAAGCGGTAGCCGAGCAGGCCTGCGGCCTCGGCGACCTCTCCCTCGCAGAGCAGCTCGCGGATACGGCTCGACGACACCACCTCGGCGCCCTCGTCGCGAAAGGCGTCGACCAGGGTGACGCCGAAACCATGGCGCTCGCCTGCCGCCATCAGAAACGCAGGACCGCCCTGCCGGTCCTTGCCGAAGTGAAAATCGAAGCCGGTGACGGCATGGGTGATGCCGAGGTTCGTCTCCAGCACATCGGTCACGAAAGCCTCGGCCGACAGGCCGGCAAAGGCGCGCGTGAACGGCTGTTCGACGAGTGCGGCAAAGCCCAGATGCGACAGCAGCCGCGCCTTCATCGGCGGCGGCGTCAATACGAACAGCGGCATATCGGGCCTGAACACCTTGCGCGGATGCGGGTCGAAGGTCAGCACTAGCGCCGGCACGCCGCGCCGCCCGGCTTCGGCAAGCGCGCGATCGAGCACCGCCTGGTGGCCGCGATGGACGCCGTCGAAATTGCCGATCGCCACCACGCCGCCGCGCAAATGCGGCGGCAGCGGCGCGGTTGCTGAAATGTGTTCGAAAGCTGCGCTCATGCAGCAACCCTACCGCAGTCTCGGAATGACGGCGACCGGCCGGTAGCCGTGCTTTTGCAGAAAGGCTGCAAGCCTGGCGGGGTCCGGCTGCATGGGATCGCCATAGTCGCGCGCGTGAATGCCGCCCGAGACGTAAAGCACGTCGATGCCGTTGTCGGCGGCGCCCTTGACGTCGGTCATCATGCCGTCGCCGATGGCCAGCACCTCGGTGCGCGCGACGTCTCGGCCGAGAAGCACGGCGACCTCCCGCAGCGCTACGTCATAGACCGGCGCATAAGGTTTTCCGGCGATCAGCGTGCGGCCGCCAAGCTGGGCATAGTCGCGCGCCAAGGCGCCGGCGCACCAGATCATGCGCTCGCCGCGTTCGACCACGATGTCGGGATTGGCGCAGATGAAAGGCAGGTTCCTGGCGCGCAGCCGGCGCAGCAGATCGGCGTAATCCTCAGGCGTTTCCACCTCGTCGTCGAACAGCCCGGTGCAGACCGCGCCGGAGGCCTCGAACTCCTCGACGAGCTCGACGTCCAGACCGTCATAGAGGGTGAAATCGCGGTCGGCGCCGATATGGAAGATTTTTCGTGGGCCTTCGGCGATAAGGTCGCGGGTCACATCGCCTGAGGTCACGACGCGGTCGTAGGCGGCGGCGGGAACGCCGATCGCATTCATCTGCGCCACCACATCGGCATTGCGGCGCGGCGAGTTGGTGATCAGGACGACCGGGACCTTCGCCGCACGCGCGGCGGCAAGCGCTTCGGCAGCCGCCGGAAAATGCCATTCGCCATTGTGGATCACGCCCCAGACATCGCACAGGATGGCCGAGTAGGCGCCCGACAAATCCGCGAGCGAGCCGATGATATCAGGCGAATCCGCCATGCCGTTTACCTGCTGTGACGATCATTGCGAGAGCTGCAGCCGACGGTCCGCCGCAACCGGCCCCGCATTAACCGAAGCGTTTCATCCTGTCACCAGCTTTTCGGCACTTGCCAGGCTGTTGCGCAACGGGCTGATCGAAGGTTGCACAGGCAGGAACCACCCTTCTCCGAGCTTCGGTCTATCGAAACAATGTCGCACCGCTGATCACCAGGGCCGAGTGGTTAACGAGCCTTGAAAAGATGGGCCTATGTTGAACGCATTTCAGCAACCTGAAATTTAACGATTTTGTGGGCATCTTCGGACCGATATTGGGGTCCTGGCAGGGGTGCTGAAGGCATGATCCGCAGATTTCTGAACGACAGACGCGGCAACTATGCCTTGATGACAGTGATCACCATGGTGCCCTTGATGGGCGCGCTGGCGCTTGCCATCGACTACACCGATCTCTTGCGCCAAAAGCAGAACATGCTGAACGCGCTGGATGCCGCCGGGATTGCCACGGCACAGCAGATCGTCACCGGGGCGACCGACACGGCAGTCAAGGCCTATGCGAAGGATTTCTTCGAAGCCAATCTCGGCCGCGTCAAAGCAGCCAATACGGCCCTGACGGTGACGCTTCCCAACAACAACGCAGGTGGTGGCACGCTGAAGCTGTGCGCCGAATTGACGTACCACCCCTATTTCCTGCCGGCAGCGGCCATGATGATCGGAAGAACCGCCGCCGACGTCACAACATCGGCATGCTCGGAGATCCGCCTCAAAAACACGCTGGAAGTGTCTCTCGTGCTCGACAATTCCGGCTCTATGAGCATCAACGGCTCCGGCACCGGCCAGCCGCGAATAGATTTGCTCAAGAAGGCCGCGACCGAGCTTGTCAATACAATGGCGCTCCAGGCCGCACAAATGAAGCAGGTGACCAAGCCGGTGCAGTTCTCGCTGGTCCCGTTTTCTGCGTCGGTCAATGTCGGCGCTCCGATCCCCCCGGCTCCATTGCCGACGTGGCTGGACACGACCGGCATTTCCCCGATCCATCATCAGAACTTCGATTGGTCGACGATGACAGCGGCGGCAAATGCCACCAAATGGATCGAAAAAGTAGGCAGCGTTTACTACCAGCGCGGCACGGGCTGGGGCACAGACAAAGACAAGGAGATGACGCGTTTCACCCTCTATCAGGACATGATGGCAACGACCTGTACGAAGAAAAACTCGAACGGCACTTGCAAGACCTCCGTCGTCGCCAAATACGAAGCCTGGAAGGGCTGCGTGGAGGCGAGGCCGTATCCCTATAATGACGACGACACGTCGCCGACCACTGGGACGCCCGCCACCATGTTCGTGCCGATGTTCGCGCCGGACGAAGCTGGCAATTTCTGGACCGACACAACTCGCACCAGCACATCGACGTGGGGTTACGCCAACAATTGGTGGATCGATTATTCCGACACGCTGACTGTCCCCAAACGCCAGGCGGATATGCGCAAGTATTTTCTGACAAAGCCCTGGGACGCAGCAGCCGCTGCGGCCGATGATGGACCCAATTCGGCATGCACGACCGCCGCGATCACGCCGTTGCAGGACATAACCACCACCGATGGCAAGAAAATCCTGACGGATGCCATCAATGCCATGGCCCCGACGGGCAACACCAACGTGCCGGAAGGGCTGGCCTGGGGCTGGCGGACGGTGTCGAGCAACGAGCCTTTTACGCAAGGCCGGCCGAACACCGAAAGAGGCAACGACAAAGTGGTCATCGTCCTGACCGACGGCGCAAACACCTATAGCATCGGCCCCAGCAACGACATGACCAGCAACTACGCCAAGAATGGATCGACCTACGCCGCCTATGGCTACACCGGCCCTAATTTTCCGAAGCCAGTGGAGCCTGCGACCCGCCTGTTCGTCAACACGACCGTCGCCAAGACAACCTATACGGCGACCAACTACACGGCCGCGCTTGACGAGCAGATGCAAACCCTTTGCGCCAATGCGAAGAATTCGAACATTCTCTTGATGACCGTCTCGCTCGACCTTGTTAGTTCCAAGCCGGCGGAAAAGACTGCCATAGATGCGCTCAAGAAATGCTCCTCGGATTCGCGCTTCCGCAAGGATCCGACCGACCCGAGCAAACCGGCGAAGCTGTACTGGAACGCGACCGGCGCCACCTTGTCGCAAAGTTTCAAGGAAATCGCCGACGAACTGTCGAACCTGCGCATCGTCAGCTGATCGGCGCGATCTTTCGAACAAGGCGCTCCGCCTCGGCGGGGCGTTTTGCGTTCGGCAGCTGGCGCATTTGGTTAGCGCCTGGTGAAGCGCTATCCGCGCAATCGAGCAGTTTCCCAAACCCGTCCTTCAACGTTTTGTGAAACTGTGGCGGCATTGAAGAATCCGCAGGCGGGGCCGCTTACATCACATGCGTGAACTCTGGCGCACATTCCGGCGTGACTTCTGGCGTGACCGCCGCGGCAATTACGCTCTGATGACCGTTGTGGCGATGGTGCCACTGATGGGCGGCGTGGCCATGGCCGTCGACTACACCGGCGTGGTCAGCGAGAAGCAGAGGGTGGTCAACGCGCTCGACGCCGCCAACTTCGCCACCGCGCGCCGGCTGGTGGAAGGCGCCACCGACGACCAGTTGCGGGCCTATGCGCTCGACTTCTTCAAGGCAAACCTCAACGACGTCGATCCCGCCGACACGACGCTCAGCGTTACGCTGCCCAGCAGCACGACCGGCGGCGGCATCGTCAAGCTGTGCGCCAGCCTGGTCTACAAGCCCTATTTCCTGCCGGCAGCGGCGATGCTGATCGGCAGGACGTCGGAAAACGTCACCTACTCCGTGTGTTCGCAAGTCCGGCTGAAGAACACGCTGGAAGTGGCCATGGTGCTCGACAATTCGGGGTCGATGTCGAACACGGGCACGGGTGCCGGACAAAAGCGCATCGACCTTCTCAAGCAAGCCGCCAAGCAGCTCGTCGACACGCTTGCCTTGCAGGCCGCGATGATCAAGCAGATCGACAAGCCGGTCCAGTTCAGCCTTGTGCCGTTCGCCGCCTCGGTCAATGTCGGCGCCAGCAACGACAACGCGTCGTGGATCGACGCCTACGGGCTGTCGCCCATCCACAATGAGAATTTCGCCTGGTCCACGCTTAACGCAGCCGACAAATATGCCCAGAAGATCGGCGGCATCTGGTACAAGAAAGGCACTGGCTGGGGTGAGCAGGAGGGGCAGATGCTGACCCGCTTCTCGCTCTACCGCGACATGAAGGTGGTCACCAGCCACGAGCGCATCGTCGGCAGCAAACGCGTGGTCTGCGACAAATATCGCGCCAATCATACATGCTCGGACAGCCACAACGAATACGACTACAACGACACATACGGACCGTTCGCCAGCTGGCAGGGCTGCGTCGAAGTGCGGCCCTATCCCTATAATGTCAACGACGCGCCGGCCTCCGGCGGACCGAACAACACCGGCACCGGCGTCGGCGATCCCGCGACCATGTTCGTGCCGATGTTTGCGCCGGATGAGCCGGGCAATCATTGGTACATAACGCAGGACCCCGACGAGGTGGCCCCCAAGACCTATGGCGCGGCCAACAGCTGGTGGAACGACGATCCGGCGAGCACCACCGGCAAGACCAGGCAATCCAACATGGCCAAATATTTCCAGCCACGGCCGATGAACGCGCCGGTGCTGGGGACGGGTGCCGGTCCGAATTACAGCTGCACCACCACGCCGATCACACCCCTGACCGACGTCGCCAACGCCGCCGGGCTGACAAAGATCAAGGCTGCGATCGACCTTATGGCGCCCAACGGCAACACCAATGTGCCGGAAGGCATGGCCTGGGGCTGGCGCACCGTCTCCAGCACGGAGCCTTTCACAGGAGGACGTCCTGAGACGGAGCGCGGCAACGACAAGGTGGTCATCGTGCTCACCGACGGCGAGAACACCTATTCGACGGTGAGTTCCGACCCCGCCGGCAACAAGTCGACCTATGCCGGCTATGGCTATGCCGGCGTCGGCTACAACGGCACTGCGGTCACCCGCCTGTTCGGCGGCACGTCGAGCGCCATCGGCCAGCTCAACTATTCGTCGAGCAACTACACCGCCGCGCTCAACGAGCAGATGGCGACGCTGTGCAACAACGCCAAGGCGGCCAACATCATGGTGATGACGGTGGCGCTCGATATGTCGACGACCGACGCCGGCGACAAGAGCGCGATGGAGGCACTGAAGACGTGCTCGTCGGACTCGCGCTTCCGCAAGGATCCGACCGACCCGAGCAAGCCTGCAAAACTGTTCTGGAACGCGACCGGCGCCACGCTGTCCGACAATTTCAAGGAAATCGCCAACGAGCTCTCGAACCTGCGCGTGGTGAGCTGAGGGTTGAAGCTGCTGATCTTCCCCCACCTTGCGGGGGAAATTGGCGGCTTCGCCGCTTTCGCCAATTTTCGACGCTGGCGCAAAGGCTCCGGCCATCATGCTCTTGCGGTGAGGTCAAAACGCGTGGTGGGTATCGTCACCGCTTCCCGGAGATTGCCAGTGCCCGAAACCGCCAACCATCTCGCCTTCGCGCTGGTCTGCCTGGGCATGGTGCTGACGCCCGGGCCGAACATGATCTACCTGATCTCGCGCTCGCTGTCGCAAGGCCCGAAGGCCGGGCTGATCTCGCTCGGCGGCGTGGCGGCCGGCTTTCTGTTCTATGTCGTATCGGCTGCGCTGGGCATCACCGCGCTGCTGCTTGCCGTGCCGTTTGCCTATGACGCACTGCGCATTGCCGGCGCGCTCTATCTGCTATGGCTCGCCTGGCAAGCGGTGCGACCCGGCGGGCGCTCACCATTCCAGGTGCGCGAACTGCCGAAGGATAGGCCGCGCAAGCTGTTCGCGATGGGCCTGATGACCAATCTCCTCAACCCCAAGGTGGCGGTGCTTTATCTGTCGCTGCTGCCGCAGTTCATCTCGCTGGGCAAGGGCCATGTGCTGTCGCAGCTTCTGGTGCTCGGCGCCACGCAGATCTCGATCAGCCTGACCGTCAATGCCATCATCGCGGTAACGGCCGGTTCGATCGCGACCTTCCTTGCCGGACGGCCGCTATGGATGGTCATCCAGCGCTGGATGATGGGCACGGTGCTTGCTGGGCTGGCGCTTAAAATGGCGACCGACGCGCAACGCTGATCGGACGCAGCGCGCCGAGACTACATCGGCCGCCGACCTTCCCATTCGAATCGGCCGGCCGAACCTGCACGGAGGCCAGCGATTGAGATTTTCGCGGCCCTGCCCGGCAAAAGCCATGATCGCCGCTAAGTCAGGCAGGCATGACAATGATCTGCACCACCAATCACCCGCTCGCGCAAACCCGCTCTGGCGCAGCAAGTCCAAAACCAAACAGGCGCCTACTGCTGATCGGCCTTGCAGCCATGGCCGGCCTCGCTGCTTGCAGCACGGTCTCGGTGCCGACCGGCGAAGGCGCCGGTGTCTCGTCCTCCGCCACCGCGACGCTGGCCGGCATCCGAGCTTCGGCCGGACTGCCGGCGCTGGTGCCGGACGCCCAGCTCGAGCAGGCCGCTCGGCAGCAGGCCGGCTATATGGCCTCACGCGAACGCATGAGCCACACGACGGGCTGGGGAAAGGATTTCGCGTCGCGGATGAAGGACAATGGCGTGCGGGGCGCCGCCGCCGAGAACATCGCGGAGGGCCGCTTCGACCAGCAGAAACTGTTCGACATCTGGATGCATTCGGCCGGCCACCGCCGCAACATGCTCGATCCGGATTTCAGCCGCTTCGGCCTCGCCTATGTACGCGACGGGCGCGACAGCGCCATCCGCTACTGGAGCCTGGTGCTCGGAAAGTAAAGACCAGCGGCTACGACGCGAGCCGGCCGTCAGCCTTTCGCGATCAACTTGCCAATATCCCCGGCCGACAGCGGTTTGCTGAAATAATTGCCCTGCACCTCGTCGCAATTGTTCTTGCGCAGGAAGGCGACCTGGTCTTCCGTTTCGACACCTTCGGCCAGCACCCGAAGGTTCAACTTCTGCCCCAGGGAAATCACGGCGCCGGTGACCGCCTGATCGTTCTCGTCGGTCGCGAGATCGTTGATGAAGGACTTGTCGATCTTCAGCCGCGCCACCGGAAACGTCTTGAGGGCGCTGAGACTGGAATAGCCTGTTCCGAAATCGTCGATCGATATCTGCACGCCGAGCTTTTGCAGTCCGTTCATCGTTGCGACCGCCAGCTCGAAATCCTGCATGATCAGGCTTTCCGTCACTTCGAGCTCGAGATACCTCGCCTCCAGGCCGCTTTCCTTCAATGCGTTGACGACGCGGTCGATCAGGTTCTTCTCCCGGAACTGCCGCGCCGACACGTTGACGCAGACGGTTACGGGCGACAGACCGGCGCGCTGCCAGGCTTTGTTCTGCCGGCAGGCTTCGTGCAGGATCCAGTCGCCGAGCGGCACGATCAGCCCGGTCTCCTCGGCGGTCGGGATGAACATCGCCGGCGAAACCAGGCCTCGCGTCGGGTGGTTCCAGCGCACCAGCGCTTCGACGGCGAAAACCTGCCCCGATCGCAGATCCACCTGTGGCTGATAATGCAGAGCGAATTCCGACCGGGCGAGCGCGTTTCGCAATTCCTCCTGAAGCAGGAATTTTTCATGTGCCGTTGAGTTGAACTCCGGGGCATAGAACTGGAAATTGTCGCGGCCGAATTCCTTGGCGCGATACATGGCGGCGTCGGCATTGGCCAACAGCGTATCCGGGCTGGTCCCGTCCTTCGGGTAATTTGCGATGCCGATGCTGGCCGTCGTTCTCAGCCGATGCTCTCCGACAAGAACCGGTTCCGCGATCGCATCCCTGATCGTCTGCAGGGTTTCCGAGACCACATCGACATTGGTGGTTTGGTCGAACAGGACGATGACAAATTCGTCGCCGCCAAGCCGCACGACGGTGTCGGTGGCCTTCACGCATCCAACCAAACGGCTGGCGACGGTCTTGAGGAGTTCGTCGCCGGCATTGTGGCCAAACGTATCGTTCACCAGTTTGAAATTGTCGAGATCGATGAACACCACCGTCATCCAGCGATTGTATCGCTGCGCGTAGAGGACCGCCTGGGAAAGCCGATCCTCCAGCAAAGCGCGATTGGGCAGGCCGGTCAGCGCATCATGGTTGGCCATGAAGTGGATCTGGTCTTCCGCCAATTTGCGCTCGATCGCGATGCCGGCAATGTGTGTGGTGAATTCGATCAGGCGGGTCTCGGCATGGGTGGGTTCGCGCACGGTCATCGAATACATGGCAAAGGCGCCCAACACGACGCCCCGATGCGACAGGATCGGGGTTGACCAGCACGAACGATAGCCATGGGGTGCCGCCAGTTCGCGGTAATCGTCCCAAAGCGGATCCTGCAGAATATCGGTAACAATGACCGGTTCCCGCCGGTAGATGGCGGTTCCGCAGGATCCCACCTTGGGACCGATGGCCGCCCCATCGATGGCGCTCGTATAGGCTTTCGCCAGGCCCGGCGCCGCACCGTGACGCAAATGAATGCCGTCCTTGTCGAGCAGCAGGACGGAACCGAATATCCCCTTCAACTGAGCCTCGACGAAGCGCATGAGGCGGTCGAGCACGTCCTCCAGCGGCGCGCTCGTGGCAATCATTTCGAGGATCTGCGCCTGCCCGCTGCGAAGGACATCCGCCTGCTTGCGGGCGGTGATGTCGTGGGCAATGCCAACCAGGCCGAAGATTTCATTTTGGCGATTGCGCAACGGCACCTTCGTCGACGAAAGCCATTTGCCGTTCCCCGACGCATCGACGACAAACTCTTCCGCGTCGATCACTGGTTGTCCGCTCTTGAGCAGGCGCTGCTCGACCAGGCGAAATTTCCGCGCAACTTCCGGGGGGTGGAGATCAAAATCGGTCAAACCGATCATGTCGCTGGTCTTGTTGCGGCCGCTATCGGTCGCAAGGGCGCTGTTGACCACGACGAAACGGCTTTGCGTATCCTTGACCCAGAGATAATCGGGCACCCAGTCGATCAGCGCCTGCAGCGAAATGCGCTCGTCGACGATCTGCCGATTGGCGAGGAGTTCAGTGATGTCCTCATGCGTGGCGATCCAACTGCCATCGGGCATGGGCTGGTTACGGATCTGGATTGTGCGACCATCGACAAGTTTGGCGGTCCAGAGCCGCGAAGCCTTGCCCGAATTGATCGAGCGAGCCGTTGCGAGATAGGTGTCGGCGGCCGTCGCCGCCGTGCCGGCGGCAACGCGGCGTTCGACTATTTCGCTCAGTGTCACGCCAGGCCGCAATTCCTCGGGCGCAATGCGGTAGATTTCCGCATAGCGCCGGTTGCTCAGGATCAGGCGTTCATCGGCATCGAAAAAGCAGATGCCTTGCGAAATATTCTCGATCGCAGTCTCGAAGCGCAGGGTCTGCCCTTCGAGACCCGCAATGGTCGTGCGAAGTTCTCCCTCGAGCGTATCGTAGGAAACGTCAGCCAGTCTTGCCAATGCGGCTACGCCCACCGGCCCGCGCGCCCCGACGGATCTTCTGGATGACTTCGTGACCAAACAGACCTCCTCCGGTTTGGCACCTGAAACAAGAAAGGGCCTCTGTCGTGCCAGACGAAAGTCGACTGACAATGTTACAGATGTGCTAATTCAAGATGAACTGTAACGGAATTGGAGGCGTCAGCAACCAGATACCAAAGGTGCAAATGTCATTTCAAATCAACTTCCAACGGCTCATTATCGATATTCTTTTGCACACGCGGGTTTTGACGATCATCCGAGCAACAATCATCAGGGGCAACCAGCTTGCTGCCAGCGCTACCGGCGCCCGCCTCAATCCATATGCGCGGCAGGAGCGGCCGCGCCGGCCGGAGCGGTCTTCGGCTTGCGCAGCAGGAAGACAAACGGAATGGCAACCAGCGTCATCACCATCAGCAGTTTGAAGTCGTTGACGTAGGAGATCATCATCGCCTGGATGTTGACCATGCGGTCCACCTGCGAAAGTGCCGTCGGATCGCCGCCTGCTGCCGCCGGCGAGGCCGCCCACAAATTGGGGTTGAACGGGTTGATGAAAGCCGACAGTTCGGTGTGATTGACCTGCGTGTTGCGCACCATGAGAACCGTCACCACCGACACACCGATCGACGAACCGAGATTTCGAACCAGGCTGAACAGGGCCGTGGCGTCGGTGCGGAAGCGCACGTCGAGCGTGGCGAAGGCCACCGTCGACAGCGGCACGAACACCATGCCCATGCCCAGGCCCTGGATGACGCCGGAGCTGAGGATCAGCCAATCGTCCATCTGCGGCGTGAAGGAGGACATGGTGTAGAGCGACTGCGCGGTGAGCAGAAAGCCGATGACGACGAGGATCCGGGCGTCGATCCTGCTCATGAGCCGCCCAACGACAAGCATCGAAATCATCGTGCCGACACCGCGCGGCCCCAGGACGACGCCGATGGTGACGGTCGGATAGCCGAAGATGGTCGACAGCATCGGCGGCAGCAGCGACATCGAGGCCAGGATCAGCACGCCCATGACGAAGATGAAGGCCAGACCGGTGACGAAATTGCGGTCGAGGAAGATCTTGGGGTCGATGAAAGGCCGTTCCGCCGTCAGTGTATGGATGATGAAAACCCAGAAGCCGGTGATCGAAAGAGCAAGCTCGATCCAGATTTCGACCGAGGAAAACCAGTCGACCTCGCCGCCGCGGTCGAGCAGCAGCTGCAGCGCCCCGACGCCGAGCGAAATCATGGCGAAACCGAAGAAATCGAAGCTGCGGATCCGCCGGGCAACGACCGGCAAATAGGCTGCCATGCCGAGGAAGGCGATGATGCCGACCGGCAAATTGATGAAGAACACCCAGCGCCAGTTGAAATTCTCGGTCAGCCAACCGCCCAGCGTCGGACCCAGGATCGGCCCCAGCATGATGCCGGCGCCCCAGATGGCCATCGCCTGGCCGTGGCGTTCCCTGGGGTTGATGTCGAGCAGGAAGGTCTGCGACAGCGGCACGATGGCTGCGCCGAACACGCCCTGCATCAGCCGGAAGAACACTATGCTCTCCAGGCTCCAGGCAATACCGCACAGCATCGAGAACACGGTGAAGCCGACAACCGCCGCCAGGAACAGTTCCTTGCGGCCGAAGCGGTCGGCCAGCCAGCCGGTCACCGGCGTCATGATGGCGGCGGCAACGATGTAGGAGGTCAACACCCAGTTGATGTTGTCGGGCGAGGCGCCGAGGTCGCCGGTCATGGTCGGCAGCGCGACATTGGCGATCGTGGTGTCGAGCGCCTGCATGACCGTCGCCAGCATCAGCGCCACTGTGATCAGGCCGCGATGCGGCACTTCCTTGAAAGTTTCTGGTGTGGTCATCATGCGGAACTTCCGACAGGTAACAAAAACGTGTACACTAGGTTTCCGGGCGGCGAGGCCTTCTCTGGTGAAGAGACCCTCATCGCGGTGGGACGCGATCTATCGATGTGGGGGTTACATCGATCGAAGGTCTCGACACATCAGGCGCTTGCCGCCCGGAAATCCAAGGTCCGAAGGATGGGCGCCGAGATGGTCCAGGTTCTGGGCAGGCCGCGATGCGGCCCGGTCCAATCCACCCCTCGTTCAACCTGCCGTCGGACCGATCCTGTCATCTCAACTTCACCTCGCCTGCGGCGGGCGTTCTGCCGGGCCGTGATCCTGCTTTTCGAGATCACGGTCCATTCACAGTCTATTGTGCTTCGCCTGCGGTGGCGTGGCCGAAGATAGTGGGGAACCCGCGAGCAACGCCGGTATCCACCGTAACCGAGGCGCTCATGCCGGTGCGCAGCGCCATTTTGGCGTCGGCATCGGTCAGCTCCAGGCGCACCGGAATGCGCTGCGTGACCTTGACCCAGTTGCCGGTGGCGTTTTGAGCTGGCAGCAGCGAAAACTCCGCGCCGGTGCCGGCGCCGATCGCCTTGACGGTGGCCTCGAAAGTTCTGCCCGGATAGGTGTCGACGACGATCTCGGCCTTCTGGCCAGGCTTCATGTGGGTAAGCTGGGTTTCCTTGAAATTGGCATCGATCCAGGTGTCGCCGGTCTCGACCAACGCAAACAGCGGCGTGCCGGAACCGACATACTGGCCGACCTTGAACGAGGAGGCCTGGCTGATGACGCCGTCGGCCGGCGCCTTGACCGTGGTCTGCGCCAGATCGTAGGCGGCCTTGTCGCGCGCGGCGAGTGCGGCCATCACCGTCGGATGCTTGTCGGTCTCGATATCGGGATTGCCGGCGAGAGCCGCCTTGGCGCTGATGATGCCTTGCTCGGCAACGGCCAGTTGCTGCCTGGCCTTGTCGAGATCGTTCTTGGCCTCGTCCAGCGACGATTTGGCGTTGATGCCCTTCTGGGCAAGGTCGGCGGCGCGGTCATACTGCGACTGCGCGTAGTCGACCTGGCTGGCATCGGACTTTTCCTGCGCCAGTGCCTGGCTGTAGGCGGCGCGCAGCTGTTCGATTCCGACGCGTGCGACTGCGACCGCCGCGTCGGCCTGGGCTAACGCGATCCGGTAGGGCTCGGGGTCGACGGCAAACAGCACATCGCCCTGCTTGACCTGCTGATTGTCCGAGATGCCGACCTGAACGATGCGGCCGGCCGTGTCCGAGGCGATCGACACCTTGGCCTGCTGCAAATTGGCGTTCTCGGTTTCCTGATAGCGGCCGCCGGTCACCCAGACATAACCGCCACCAATGGCCAGCGCGGCCGGCAGGGCGACCATCAGCAGCAAGCGGCCGATGCGGCGCTTCTTGACCGGAGCCGGAGCGGGTTGAACCGGGGGAGCCACCGCGACAGGTGCTGCGGCCGGCTGTGCAGGCGCTTCGGCAGCCGGCTGTGCAGGCGCTTCGGCAGCCGGCTGTGCCGGCGTCTCGATCTTGGTAACATTCTCGTCTAGTTTGGCTGCCGCGTTCATGCTGCTGCCCCTTCCGTACTCTTCAAGGACGACGTCTCGCCGTCCGCCAGGTTTTGCACGATGGTGTCCAGCGCCCGGATCAGGACGCGGCGGTCGTCCGGCGAAACGCCGACCAGCGATTCCTCATAAACTTCGCCCGCAAGGCTTTTGACCTCGGCATAGGCCGCGTTCGCCTTGGCTGTCGGGAAGATCATGCGCACGCGCCGGTCAGTTGCATCGGAGCGCCGTTCGATCCAGCCGCCCTCCTCCATCCGGTCGACGAGGCGTGAAACGCTGATCGGCTCGATTTCGAGAAGTTCGGCGAGGCGAGCCTGGGCGACGCCGGCCTCCTTGGCGACGCGAACCAGAAGCCGCCATTGTGCCGAGGAAAGGCCAAGACCGCTGGCGCGCGCCTCGAAGCGCTTGCGCATAAGGCGCTGCACGTCGTGGATCAAAAAGCCCAATCTATCTATGCCGTCGGAAACCATGAGCGGTATATATTATAAGCGTGCTTACCATTCAAGGCGCCGCATTGCGCCAGAGCCGAAAAAGAGGGATGGCAGCCATGCAGATGCGGTCACGGCACAGGCAATGACGGTTGCGGATGACCTCCCGACCGAGACGTGAATTGCCGTCGAGAACGCCGTGAGAAGAAAGGTCGTCTTGCGCGTCCTCGCCACCGGCACACCTAGGCTTTCGGCGGCATTTCGCCGGCGGCGAAGGCATCGAGCCGGCGGTGGTTCCACAGGGCATAGGCAAGGATGGTGCCCGCACCCAGCGCGCCCGGATATTGTCCCAGCGAGCCAGGCCGAGGCCGCCCAGCAGCGGCTTTCCACGATGGTGACCTGCCACAGTCGACCAGCGCCCTTCGATTTTACGACAGGCGCAATTTCGATCAAACTGGCCTCGCAAAAGCCGACAAAATGTGCCGCCAAATGCGAGGAGACCTATGAACCCGACCGAGAAAGCGCTGTGGTTTGTCGAGAGCCATCTGCCGGAAGCGATCTCGCTTGAAGATGTCGCGCAAAGCAGCGGCGTCTCGCGCTTTCATGTGACGCGCGCCTTTGGCGCCGCCACCGGCCGTTCGGTGATGGGCTATATGCGCGCGCGCCGGCTGACCGAAGCGGCGCGCAAGCTGGCTTCCGGCGCGCCCGACATCCTCGCGGTCGCGCTCGATGCCGGCTACGCCTCGCACGAAGCCTTCACCCGCGCCTTCCGCGACCAGTTCGGCACGACGCCGGAACTGGTGCGCGCGCAGGGCAGCCTCAGCAATCTCGATCTCGTGGAGCCGATCCTGATGGACCAGTCCTTCCTCGCCTCACTGCCGCCGCCGCGCTTCGAGACCGGCCGTCCCTTCCTCATTGCCGGCCTCGGCGAGCGCTACAGTTGCGAAACCAGCGCGGCCATTCCGATGCAGTGGCAGCGCTTCGGTCCCTATATCGGCAACATTCCGGGCGAGACCGGTGACGTCGCCTATGGCGTCTGCGTCAATGGCGACGATGCCGGCAATTTCGACTATATCGCCGGGGTCGAAGTTTCGGATTTCTCGGACCTGCCGAAGGAGCTTTCGCGGGTGCGGGTGCCGGCGCAGAAATACGCCGTGTTCACCCATGCCGAGCATATCTCCACCATCCGCCGCACCGTCAACACGATCTGGAACAAATGGCTGCCGGCCTCGGGGCACGATATAGCCGACGGCCCCGAATTCGAGCGCTACGGCCCGGAGTTCGATCCGCGCAGCGGCAATGGCGGGCTGGAGATATGGGTCCCGGTGGCCTGAACGCCGCTACAGCTCCAGGTTCCAGTTCTGGCCGACCAGATCCTTGCCGAAGGCGTGATGGCGCTCTTCGTCCACCAGCCTGAAGCCGGCACTCTCGTAGATGTGGCGGGCGGCGGTCAGGATGTCGTTGGTCCATAGGGTCAGCGTCTTGTAGCCCTTGGCACGAGCAAAGCCGATGCACTCCTGAACCAGCCGCTTGCCAATGCCGAGGCCGCGCGCCGATGGTTCGACATAGAGCAGGCGCAGCTTCGCCACCGCGTCGGATTTGCGCACGACGAAGACCGAGCCGACCACCTCCCCTTGCCGTTCGGCAATCCAGCTGCGTTCCCATTCTGGATCGAAGGATTTTACGAAGGCGCCGAGGATTTCGGCGACCAGCGCCTCGTAGGTTTCGTCCCAGCCATAGTCCTGTGCGTAGATCTGTCCTTGGCGGCGCACCACCCAGCCGATGTCGCCGACCTGCAAGGGGCGCAGCATATACGGCACTTTGGACTCCGGGCTGTCGCCCAGGAGTTGCTGCACCGTCTGCATGGCCTTGACCAGCCGGTCCTGTTCGGCAGCAGGAAGCCGCTCCAGCAAGGCCGCGACCTGGTCGTGCGAAGCCCGGTTCAGCGGCGCGAAGGCGTGCCGCCCCACCGGCGTCAGCGTGATCGACGACTGCCGCGCATCCGACGCCAGCGGCGCGCGTGCAATCAGCTGCAGGTGCTCGAACTTCTTCAGGAGCCGGCTGACATAACCGGCGTCGAGGCCGAGATCGCGGATGAGATCGCTGGCAGTCAAGCCATCGCGATGCGCCAGCTCGTAGAGCACCCGCGCCTCGGTCAGCGAGAAGGCGCTTTTCAGCAGGCCTTCGTCGAGCAGACCTATCTGGCGGGTGTAGAAGCGGTTGAAAGCCCGCACCGCGTCGATGCGTTCCTTGCCGGGTTGATGATGGATCGTCATGGGAAGCCTCCTGCCCATCAACGATCGGTCATTTATTTGACTTAGTCAAGTATCGAGGAGATGCTCCCCCGGTCGTGTCTCAGGCGATGGCGCGGCGGCGCCGTGCGATCAGGACGAACAGGCCGAGCAGCACGACGCTGGCCGCAGCACTGGCGGCGGCAAATTCCGGCACCGGCCGAAAATCCTTGCCGTCGATCAGCAGCGATGCCGCGACCGGGCCGATCGCCAGACCGAAAAGCTGGGCCGCCGGCACCAGAAGCACGGCCGTGCGCGTCTCGTCGGCGGTGATCGCCAGCCGGATCTGATAGGGCACGATGAACAGAAGGATGAAGCCCATGATCAAGGCCGCGACCCAGAAAACCGTCAGGCCGGGGCTGCCGGCGAGCACCACGGAACTGGCGACGGCGACCACGCCGATCGCCACGATGGCGAAGCGGTAGTCGATACGCGCCTCGAAGACGGTAGCCGTCATTGCGCCCAGCACCTGCAATGCCAGGCTGGCCGAGACGATCAGGCCGACGCTGCGGCCATCGATGCCGTATTGTGCGCCAAGCGGCTCGAGAAACGCCCAGACGGAGCCGAAGAACATAAAGTAGCAGAAGACGCACAGCAAAGCGGCAAGCGAAGGAACGGTCAGCACATTGCTGAACTGTTCCTCCTTGGGCAGGTCGGCATAGCTATCGGGAACGATGAAGGCGACCGCCACCGAAGCGATGCAGACGACGGCAAGGACGATGAAGCCGCCTGCCGATCCGGCGGCCGGGATGACGTAAAGCGCCAGCAGCAGGGCAAGGGCGCATTGCGCCAGGGTCTGAAGGGTGACGAAGAAGCCGCCGATGCGCTCGGCCCGGCGCGAACGGGCGATCAGTTCCGTGGCGACCGCCACCAGCCCACCCTCGGCGAGGCCCGCCACCGCGCGGGCGGCAATCAGCGAGGTCGAGGTCAGCGCATAGGCGGTCGCCCCGTTCGCCAGCGCCAGCAAGAGCAGAAGGACGGCACTTTTCAAGCGCATATTGTGGGCGGACAGCATCATGGCGATGGCCGCCGATCCGATGCCGATGGCGATCATCTCCGCCGTGGCGACCAGCGCGAGTTCGTCACCGCTGACATGCCCTTCGGTGTAGAGCGCGCCGAGAAGCACCGGCTGCAGCCCGAGAACGAGCAGGCCGACCGAGCCGATCCACAATGCCGAGGCGAGTTGCGCCCCAGTGGGGTTGCCGACCAGCCAGTCGCCGTTCCCGGCATCCGCGTTACCAGCAGAAGTCACGGTCGCCTCCCAACGTCCTTGCCTGACGGCAAAAAAACTGACAGTCTGTCAGCATTTAGAAACTGATACTCGATCATATTCGTTTGTCAATCAGTAGCGGGACTTGGCACCAACAAGGCTGGGGATGGTCTTGGCGATCGAATGGTCTGGGCGATCGAGAGGATGGCGGCATGAACGAAGCAGTGCAGATGACGACCGAACCGAGGCGCAGGCCCAAACAGGAGCGCAGCCGCGAGCGCATCGACGCCATCCTGTCGACGACCATGCGGCTGATCGGCGAGAAAGGCATCGACGCCGTCACCATGAAGGAAGTCGGCGCACAGGCCGGCGGGCCGATCGCCACCGTCTATCATTACTTCCCCAACAAGTCGGCGATCCTGGCGATGCTCTACGAGCGATTCTCCGAAGTGAGCCGCGCCCGGCTTGCCGCCATCGTTGCCGACATTGGCGGGCTGGACGACGTTATCGCTGCGGCCGACCGGCTGCTCGACGACTACTATGAGCGCGTCGCCGGCGACCCCGCCATTCAGGACCTGCAAAACGCCATCCAGGCTGACAAGGCGCTGAAGAATCTCGACATCGCCGAAACCCGGCGCCAGGCGACGATGTTCTGCGACCATGTCGGCCCCTTTCTCGCGCCAGAGCGACGCAATGAGTTCGGCCGTATGGTTTTCCTGATCTTCCAGCTGGCCGGCGGCGTCGTGCGCATGGCGCTGACCCAGAACCAGGAGGAAAGCCGCCACACCATCGAGGACTACCGGTCGATCATCCATACGCAGTTGGGACTGTTTCTCTAGCGCCCGATTCGACCCCGTCCGGTCTGGTGGATGAGGTTTTCGAAGCCGTCGGCCAGGTTGGCTGTGCCGGCGGCAACGATCTTCGACAGGTTCCTGGCGCGACCTGGGGTCTTGTTGGCATCGAGCAGCACGGCCCTGCCCTCATGCACGACAAAGTCGAATTTGCCATAGTCGAAGCCCAGCTTCCGACGCAAGGCGCGCAGTTCGTCGGGAACCGCAACCGGCTGCCGGCGGACGGTGTCGTCGCCCTTGACCAGGCGCTGCGGCGAGACATAGCGGGTGCAGCGCTCCCGATCGCCGCAGAATATCCAGAACCGCGCCGCAAACCCGTCGGGCTCGATTTCGGGAATGAATTTTTCCACGATCAGGTCGGCACGCCTGAAAATCTCCGGCGCCACATCGGCCAGCGAGGCATGCACCTGATAACGGTCGAAGGTCTGCGCGCCCGGGAAAGGCACTGCCTTGCCGGCGCGAACGGATTTTCGGTTGAGCTGCTCCTCGGGCGTCCCCCAATGATTGAGGTTGCTCTTCACGATGACCTGGCCGCTCCAGTTGGCACCCTCCTCGAGGATCGCACCACTGATGCGGCGCTTGGAAATGTCGGTTGCACCAAGATTGAGACAAATCGGAAATCCGCGCGCGTAGTCGACATAGTCCGATGGCGTCACTGTCGCGTCGACATGCAGGACGGCAATATCGGCGTTATGACTTGCCGAGGGTCCACGCATGATCTGCACGGAGTGACCGCGCCGTTTCAGCTCCGCCAGGACGTCGAACAGCATGTAGGGGCTGTCCTGGCGCAGCAGGAGGCCCCGCCGGCTCTGGAAGCGGTCAAATTCATGCGTTATGACGGCAATGCGGGCCATGGCCTTTCCTGCATGAGGTAACTCGCAAGGCAACCAACAGCCTGGAAGGAAATATGTCCAGCCTTTCCCCAAACCGTTCCGCATGACTGAGCATTGGGACGCAATTCGCCGTCATTGGCGGCTTCTCGGGTCGCCGCTGTGTCCGCCCCCGGAAGCTGTCGCCGCCTATGAGCGCGAACTTAGCCTGCAATCAGTCGATGTGGTGCTGCTCGGGGTCACGCCGGAGCTTGCCGGCCTCGGAAGGACCATGCTCGCGATCGACGAGTCCACTGCCATGATATCGGGCATCTGGCCGGGCGATACCGCCTCACGCAAGGCGGTGATCGGCAACTGGCTGGAGTTGCCGCTGGGCGACGAAAGCGCCGGGGCGGTGATCGGCGACGGCTGCCTGTCGGCGCTGGACTCCTCGGTTGCACGGCAGGCGCTGCTTGCCGAGATCGCGCGTGTGCTGAAGTCCGGTGGGCGGGCTGCATTGCGCGCCTATGCAAGTCCTCAGGTACAGGATGATCTGCAGGAGGTCCGGGCGCTGACGCTTTCCGGTGGTGTCGCGACCTTCCACGAACTCAAATGGCGCATTGCCATGGCTTGTGCCGGCGGCGATCCCGACCGCGCCATTCCGGTGCGGGCGATCCTCGACGCCTTCGATGCGCTGTTTGCCGACCGGGATGCCCTTGCCGCGACGACCGGATGGGAGATGCCGGTCATCGGCACCATCGATGTCTATGCGAATTCGCAGACTGTCTACAGTTTCGCCCCGGCGGCGACGCTGGTCGAAGAGGCGAGCCGGTTTTTTGACAGTGTCCGCCTCGCGCCGACAGGGGGTTATGGGCTGGCGGAACGATGCCCGCTTCTGGTGCTTGAATCGCCGCGGCGCCGGTAGGGTCTGCCGTCGGATCGCGGCACGGCTCCAATTGGCACAATTGTGCTCACCGTTCGCCTTGACTCTCGAAAGCCACGCGCTTATTTCAGCGCACGTTAGCACTCTCCCCAGGTGAGTGCTAACGCACATCCGGCACCGCCGGATCGAGGAACAGCTCTCACCGTTCTCATTCGAGGAAGAAAAAATGGCAAAGTCGAAGTTCCGCCCGCTTCATGACCGCGTGGTCGTACGCCGGGTCGAATCCGAATCCAAGACCGCCGGCGGGATCATCATCCCGGATACGGCAAAGGAAAAGCCGCAGGAAGGCGAGATCATCGCCGTCGGCTCCGGCGCTCGCGACGAAGCCGGCAAGCTGGTCCCGCTGGACGTCAAGGCCGGCGACCGCATCCTGTTCGGCAAGTGGTCGGGCACCGAAGTCAAGCTCAATGGCGAAGACCTTCTGATCATGAAGGAATCCGACATTATGGGCATCATCGGCTGATCATCGGCCTCACCGTCAACTAATTTCGGGCTTGATCGCAAGCCCCCTGCCAGGAGCTAAAAAATGGCTGCTAAAGACGTAAAATTCTCCCGCGACGCCCGCGAGCGCATGCTGCGCGGCGTCAACATCCTCGCCGACGCAGTGAAGGTCACGCTCGGCCCCAAAGGCCGCAACGTCGTCATCGACAAGTCGTTCGGCGCACCGCGCATCACCAAGGACGGCGTCACCGTCGCCAAGGAAATCGAGCTTGAAGACAAGTTCGAAAACATGGGCGCGCAGATGGTCCGCGAAGTTGCTTCGAAGACCAACGACATCGCCGGCGACGGCACCACGACCGCGACCGTTCTGGCGCAGTCGATCGTCCAGGAAGGCCACAAGGCCGTTGCCGCCGGCATGAACCCGATGGATCTGAAGCGCGGCATCGATCTGGCCGTCACCGAAGTCGTCGCGGCTCTCGGCAAGGCTGCCAAGAAGATCAAGACCTCCGAGGAAGTTGCCCAGGTCGGCACGATCTCGGCCAATGGCGACGAGTCGGTCGGCGCCATGATCGCCGAAGCGATGCAGAAGGTCGGCAATGAAGGCGTCATCACGGTTGAGGAAGCCAAGACCGCCGAGACCGAGCTGGAAGTCGTCGAAGGCATGCAGTTCGACCGGGGCTATCTCTCGCCCTACTTCGTCACCAACGCCGACAAGATGGTTGCCGAGCTCGAGGACGTCTACATCCTCCTGCACGAGAAGAAGCTGTCCAACCTCCAGGCCATGCTGCCGGTTCTCGAAGCCGTCGTGCAGACCTCCAAGCCGCTTCTTATCATCTCGGAAGACGTCGAAGGCGAGGCTCTGGCCACGCTGGTCGTCAACAAGCTGCGCGGCGGCCTGAAGATCGCCGCCGTCAAGGCGCCGGGCTTCGGTGATCGCCGCAAGGCCATGCTGGAAGACATCGCCATCCTCACCGGTGGCCAGGTCATCTCGGAAGACCTCGGCATCAAGCTCGAGAATGTCGGCCTCAACATGCTCGGCCGCGCCAAGAAGGTGTCGATCTCCAAGGAGAACACCACCATCGTCGACGGCGCCGGCAAGAAGGCCGAGATCCAGGGCCGCGTTGCCCAGATCAAGCAGCAGATCGAAGAGACCACGTCGGACTACGACAAGGAGAAGCTGCAGGAACGTCTGGCGAAGCTCGCCGGCGGCGTTGCGGTGATCCGTGTCGGCGGCGCGACGGAAGTCGAAGTCAAGGAAAAGAAGGACCGCGTCGATGACGCCCTCAACGCGACCCGCGCGGCCGTGGAAGAAGGCATCGTTGCAGGCGGCGGCGTCGCACTGCTGCGCGCTTCGGCCAACATCAAGGTCACCGGCGTCAATGCCGACCAGGCTGCCGGAATCAACATCGTTCGCCGTGCACTGCAGGCTCCGGCCCGTCAGATCGCTTCGAACGCAGGTGCTGAAGCTTCGATCGTTGCCGGCAAGATCCTCGACAACAAGGGCGCGACCTACGGCTACAACGCCCAGACCGGCGAGTATGGCGACATGATCGCCATGGGCATCGTCGACCCGGTCAAGGTCGTTCGCACCGCTCTCCAGGACGCGGCTTCGGTCGCCGGCCTGCTCGTCACCACCGAAGCCATGATCGCGGAGGCTCCCAAGAAGGAGTCGGCTGGCGGCGGCATGCCTGGCGGCATGGGCGGCGGCGGCATGGGCGGCATGGGCGGCATGGATTTCTAATCCAAGCTATCTGGCTTATGCATACGGAAAGGGCGCCGAGAGGCGCCCTTTTTTGTTTTGGAAAGCGGATGGTTAGGCGGCGCTGTCCGCCTGCCGCGCAACCTTGCCTGCAAGCACCGCCTGCTCGACAAGTGCCGCCACCTCGTCGGCCACCACCAGCACCGGTGCACGGTCGCGGGTGGCCCGCGCAATCACCATAAGCCCTTCCAGCGACGATTCGATCAGCAGCGCCAAAGCGTGCGCGCGGCGTTCGGGCACCCCTGCCCTGACGAAGGCCTGTCGCAGCAAGCCGATCCATTGCTCGAAAGCCGATCGGCAGAGTTCCGCCAGTTCCGGCACATCGGTGGGTGAATCCAGCACCACCGGCGCGATGGGGCAACCCAGCGAAAAATCATTGTCCTCCAGCATGCGCCCGACCGACTGGTAGATGTGATGGACGGCCACTGCAGGATCGCTTTCGGCTGCCAGTGCTTCGCCCAGCCTTTTCGTGACGTCGGCAACGCTGTTGCGCGTCACCTCGATGACCAGTTGGTCCTTGCCGCCCGGGAAATGAAAATAGAGCGAGCCGCGCGGCGCCCCGCTGGCGCCCAGAATGTCGTTGAGCGAGGTGCCGTGATAGCCGCGCTGCCTGAGCAACAGGCCTGTGGTCTCGAGTATGCGGGTGCGGGTGTCGTTGGCCATGTCAACCTCTGTCAACAGTGACGCATTATAGGCCTCGCCAAGAATATGACAATCGGTCTATATAATATGTGGATCAGTCTATATACTATTAAGGAGAGTGACATGCGCAGCTACCGGCTCGAAGGGTTTGGTGGAACCGAATCCCTGGCGATGCGCGACGAGGCGCGGACGGAACCGAAACCGCATGAGATCGTGGTGCGAGTCCGCGCCGCCTCGCTCAATCGGCGCGACACGATGATCCCTGCACCTATCCGTTGCCGGCGCGGCAAGGCATCGTGCCGCTGAGCGACGGCGCCGGTGACGTCGTCGCAATCGGCGATGCCGTCACCCGTTTTGCCGTCGGCGACCGCGTCACCGGCAGCTACTTCGCCCGCTGGATCGATGGCCGCATCAATGCCGGTCTGATCGACCAGCTCGGCTGTACGCTGGACGGCATGCTGACTGAGTTTGCCGTGCTCGACGAACAATGGGCGGCGCGACTGCCCGATCATCTGAGCTGGCACGAAGCGGCGACGCTGACCTGCGCCGGCGTGACGGCCTGGAACGCGGTGACCGGGACCCGGATTCCGAAGCCTGGTCAATGGGTTCTCACCATCGGTTCGGGTGGCGTTTCGCTGTTTGCTCTGCAGTTCGCCAAGTTGCTCGGCTGCCGGGTTGTCGCCATCACATCGCGCGCGGAGAAGGCCGACAGGCTGCGGGCGCTGGGCGCCGACCTCGTTGTCTCCAGCACCGACATACCGGAATGGGGCGGCTGGGCGCGCGAGCAGACAGGCGGCATCGACCTCGTCGTCGAAACCGGCGGCCCGGCCACCTTCGCGCAGTCGCTGATTGCCAGCACGCTTTATGGACACATCGTGCTGCTGACGCTGCAGGACGCCAGTGGCAGATCGATCGAGATGCCGGCAGCGCTTTATCAGCGCAGCCTCGCCACCATCAGCCGCCTGTTCGTCGGCAGCCGCAGCAATCTCGAGGCCATGCTGCGCGCCGTGTCGCAGCATCGCCTCAAGCCCGTTATCGACAGGGTCTTCCCCTTTGCCGAAGCCCCCGAAGCGTACCGCCACTTCCGGCAGGGCGACGTGTTCGGGAAGGTTGTCATCGACTGCGCCTGACCCAATTGCCCGCTTTTCAACCCCGAACCAGGAGAACGACCATGACCATCCGTGAAGCTTCCGCAGAATGGCAAGGCACGCTGAAGGAAGGCGGCGGCCGTCTGCGGCTTGGCAGCGGCGTCTTCGAAGGCGCCTATTCCTTTCCGTCGCGGTTCGAGAACGGTCCGGGCACCAATCCCGAAGAGCTGATCGGGGCAGCACATGCCGGCTGCTTCTCGATGGCGCTGACCTTCATCCTCGGCCAGGAAGGCCACGTCGCCCGCACCATCCGCACCGTCGCCAAGGTGCATCTCGGCGCGACCGCCGCCGGGCCGACGATCACCCGCATCGAGCTCGAAACGGAGGCGGAGGTCACGGATCTCGCCGAAGACGAGTTCGAACGCCTGGCGCAGTCGGCCAAGGCGACTTGCCTCGTCTCGCGCGCCTTGGCCGGCGTGCCTCAGATCACCCTAAAGGCCGTGCTGGTCAAAGCCGTCAAAGATCGATGAAACCGGGAGAATATGATGAAACAGGAGCTTATCATGGACGCAGTCGGGAATGATTTGTCCCGGCAGACGGCCGAGATCATGCATCGCTTCAACGATGTGTTCCAGCTGCACGATCCGTCCGCGCTTGCCGAGTTGGTGGCGAAGGATTGCGTTATCGAAAACACCGTGCCGGCGCCGAACGGCGCCCGCCATGCCGGCAAAGAGGCATGCATTGACCTATGGTCGGCGATCGCCACCCAGCCTGGCACGCGCTTCGACCTCGAGGAGACATTCGTCGCCGGCGAACGGGCGACGATCCGCTGGCGCTACTTCATGGCCGGCGGCAACTCCATCCGCGGCGTCAATCTGATGCGCGTCGCGGATGGGCTGATCGTCGAGGCGATGGGTTACGTCAAGGGATAGAAGCGTTGCCCGGCACTCCCGTTCCCAGCCCGGAATCTCGCTCAAGTCGAGTTTCCGGGCCGGTTTTCTGGTCACTGGATGACGCGGTGCAGCTTCACCGTGGTGCTGGGACTATTCTGGATGGTCTGGAAGATCACGCAATAGCGATCCGTGAGTTCGAGCAGTTGGTCGAGCTGACTTTGGGGAGCGTCGGTGTCGATGTCGAACCGCAAGCGGATTTCCTTGAAGCCGACTGGAACACCCGCAGTCACGCCGAGCGTGCCGCGAAGATCGACGTCACCTTCCGCGGAAACTTCGGCGGACCTGATCGGAATTTCGAGCACGGCCGCCGCCGCGCGCATCGAGACACCGGCGCATGCGATCAGCGCCTCCAGCAGCATGTCGCCGGAGCACAGTTCCTGGCCGCTGCCCCCGGCCATCGGATGGATGCCGGCAAGCGCCAGCCCGCGTCCGGTCTCGACCTTGCAGGTCACGGTGGACGCGTCGGCGACGCCTTTGGCCTTCAAGGTGAGGAACGCGGCCTTCGCATCCCTGCGATAGAGATCCTTGATCGGCTCCTGCGTGGCGCGAAATGTTGCGATTTCCATGAACAATCTCCTGTCTTGAATTGCCGTTGTCAAAAATGGCGAGCAGTGGCCGGGCCTTATTCCGGCACCGCGATGCCGGAGCCGCCGAGCTCAGCCGGAAAGTCCCTGAGCTTGGGCAGCCCGTCCTTCATCGGCAGCACGGTCTCAGCGTAGTTGACGTGAACTCCAGGCGTGAATTTCACGCCTGGTATCGTTGCCGCATAGACATCGACCAGGCCGAGC
The DNA here is from genome assembly GCF_030323245.1 of Mesorhizobium sp. C372A. Taxonomy (NCBI): domain Bacteria; kingdom Pseudomonadati; phylum Pseudomonadota; class Alphaproteobacteria; order Hyphomicrobiales; family Phyllobacteriaceae; genus Mesorhizobium; species Mesorhizobium sp. C372A. The sequence continues at coordinate 5,330,194 of NZ_CP100475.1, forward strand.
GGCGGATGAACGGTCATCAGATGACCACCGCATTTCGTGCAGAACTGGCGATCGCTCATTTCGGTCTTCTCGAACCCGGACAGGAACTCCGCGCCCCCGGTGACCTTGACGTTCTGAGGCTTCCACAGCGTGAATGCGTTCACGGGAGACGCCGACCACGATCGACACGAACCGCAATGGCAATAGCCCATTGCCTCGGCGGCTCCGTGCACTTCGATTTCCACAGCGCCGCAAAAACACCCGCCCTTATGTACCGTCATGATATTTGTCCCTGGTTGGTTTCGACAGCACTCAGCGCCCACTCTCGGCAGCGCTTGAGCACCGGTGCAGGTTTAGGAGTTCTGGCCGCGAACTGAATGATACGGCGTCCGCCTCGCTTGACAGCGCGTCCGGAACTCGAAAGGGATGGCTGGCCGGCTAGCCGGGTGCGGGACGAAACGGAATGGCCGGGGATGCTCTGTCTGACCTGTTGAGGACGGTACGCCTTACCGGCGCGACGTTTTTTGACATTGAGGGCCACGAGCCGTGGGCCGTCTGCTCGCCGGCGCCATCGTCCATCCTGCCGAAGATCCTGCCCGGTGCGGACCATCTGATCTCCTACCATGTGGTAACGGCCGGTCGCTGCTTCGCGCGCATCGTCGGCCAGGAAGCGATCGCGCTGGAGGCAGGCGAAGTCGTCGTCTTCACCAGGAGCGACCCGCATATTATGTCCAGCAATCCGGCGCTGCGCGCCGATCCGCCGACAGCCGACGTTCTCGACATCGCAACATCCAGCCGGATGCCGTTTTACATCAACTGCGCCGGCGACGGCGCTACCTCGGCCAGGCTGGTTTGCGGCTATCTCGCCTGTGATGCACAGCCATTCAATCCCCTGCTCGAGGCTTTGCCGCCGGTGATCAAGGCCGGAGATGCCAAAGGCGATGGCGGCTGGCTCAGCCAGTTCATCAACCTGGCTGTCACGGAGGTGGCGCAAAAGCGCGCAGGCAGTGAAACGGTGCTCACCAAACTGAGCGAACTGATGTTTGTCGACGTGTTGCGCCGTTACTTAGAATCGCTGCCGCCACAAACCACGGGATGGCTGGCTGGCCTGCGCGATCCAAACCTGGCGAGGGCACTGGCGCTGATCCACGACCGGCCGGCGCATAACTGGACGGTGGAGGCGCTGGCGAAGGACTCCGCGCTGTCGCGCAGCGTGCTCGCCGAACGCTTCACCAGGCTGGTCGGCATGCCGCCAATGCATTATCTCGCCAAATGGCGCATGCAGATCGCCTCGGAGCTGCTCAGCGCCGGCACCAGTAACATGGCCAGCATTGCCGCTGAAATCGGCTACGAATCCGAGGCAGCGTTCAGCCGCGCCTTCAAGAAGATGATCGGCCTTCCGCCCTCGGCCTGGCGTCTAGGCATCCGGACCGGATCCGGAACCGACGAAGAGTAGGCCGAGGCCTGGCAGCTCCTGTTCTATCGATCAGCCAGCGCCAGCTTGGCGCCAAGCATGACAAAGGCGCCGGCGAAGGTGCGGCGCATCCAGGTCAGCACCATCGGCCGCGACACGACATGGCTGCGGATCGAGGCCGCAAAGATGCCGTAAGCGACGAAGACGACGAAGGTCAGTAGCATGAAGACGCTCGAGAGTTCGAGCATCTTGGCAAATGCGTTCGGTTCGGTGGTGCTGACGAATTGCGGCAGGAAGGCAAAGAAGAAGATCGACAGCTTCGGGTTCAGGATGTTGATCAGGATACCGGAGGTGATGACCTTGGCTGCCGAGCGGGGTGCCGCGTTTTCATCGACGCTCAGGCCGCCCTTCTCCTTCAGCGTGTTCCAGGCCATGTAGAGGAGATAGGCGACGCCGAGATATTTCAGCGTCTCGAAGGCGACAGCACTTGTGTGCAGCAGCGCCGCCAGGCCGGTGATGGCGGCGGCCATATGCGGGATGATGCCAAGCGTGCAGCCGAATGCAGCAGTGATCGAGGCGCGCGCGCCTCGCGAAAGCCCGGCGCTCAGCGTGTAGAGAACGCCGGTGCCGGGCGAAGCCACAACGATCAGCGACGTCAACAGAAATTCGATGCTCATGGTTCCTCCGACGCCCTGCCCGTGGTCGAAGCTATCGGGGGATGTGGGATGAGGCAAGGTGGGCGTCGGCTAGATCGTTGGCATCTCGTGCGCCTTGCGCGCCATCAGGCAATCGTCGCCGCCAGGCATGCAGGCGTGGCAGACGTCGGGGCGGATCTCGTAGATGCCGCAGGCCGTGTGCTTGCCGATCTCGCCCGTAAGCGCCGAACAGCGCACGCCCTCGCAGCGCATCCCGGACAGGTCGGCGGACACGAACTTTTCCGGAATCCGGTCAAGTTGCGCATCGTCCTCGGTCGAAAAGCGCGGCCATTCGGCCGAGTAGGAGCAGCAGGCGCCGCAGCTCTGGCAATCGAAAACCGGCTGGTCGTCCTGTTTTGACGACCGGATATCCCTGGCGGCCAACGCGACCAGCCCAGGCGCTGCGAGATTGCGATCGGCTTGGTGCGGCAAGGCGCTATTTCTTCTTGCCTGCCTTGCCCTTGGGCGTGGCGGCTGGCGCCTCGAACAGATCGGTCGCCGACGGTTCGGCGGCCTTCGGCGCGGCAGCGGGCTTGGCCTGCTTTGCAGTGGCAGCAGCCGGCGCTGCCGGCTGGTCCTTGGTGGAAAACTTTATGGCCATGTCAGTCCTCGTCGGAAAAGCGGGATGATGGTGCGCGCGGATTGCGCAAGCGGCCGATCAGCGCCGAGACCGCTGTGATGTTCATTTCCTCGGGCGACCAGTTCCTCGCCTCGGCAATGTGGTGCGCCGCCAGTTCGCGATGCGTGCTGCCGCTATAGGCGGCATCCTGGTAGGTGACGCGCTCCTGGGTCTTTTTGTCCTCGCGGACATATTCGACCAGATAGTTCGGGGCTTCGGCACGGCCGCGCACGCCGACGCGCACCTGAGCATCGCCATGCGCGCGCTTGCAGCGCTCGAGCTTTTCCAGCACACGGCGGACATATTCGACCGGCTTGTCCAGGCCCGGGACCATGGACGCTATGGTCGCATCGGCATCGATCGGCGTCGGCGGTACGCGCTTGGTGGCCATCAGCGTTTGCCTGCCCGCTTCGGCAGCGCCGCAAGGGCTGCGGCCGCTGCCATGTCGTCGGCTTCCTTTTCCTTGCGCAGTTCGCGCAAGCGCGCGGTCTTGGCTTCGCGCGCCTCGCTGACGGCATCACGCTCGGACAGGATGCGGTTGAGTGACATCGACTGGGTTTGCGTCTTGCTGAACAGCGAGCCGGCCTGGTCGGCGGTCTTGGATTGAGTGGTCAAAACTTTCTCCTGTCGGGAGCCTGGTGCCGATAGAGCGAGAGCGGTCTTCGATTACGACCAAAGCAATACGGCAGCGGGGCAGTATGGGCGGTTCAGATTGCTGGAGCGTCCCTTAGCACGTTCCGGCCGGCGTGCGGCGCACTTTTAGCGGCACGACGCACAAAATGAAAAAGGCCAGGCACCGCCTGACCTTCCATGAAAGCGCCGCGCATCCAGTTGGATGCGCAAGGCGCTCCTTTCAGCCTTTCATCGGTGCCAGTACATCCGTGGTCACCGGAAGGCCGAATTCCTTATCAGGCCGCCTTCAACTGGTCGGCGGACATCTTGCCCGACTTGTTGTCGCGGGTCATCTCGTAGCCGAGCTTCTGACCCTCGACGATGTCACGCATGCCGGCGCGCTCTACGGCCGAGATGTGGACGAAAACGTCGGCGGAGCCGTCGTCAGGCTGAATAAAACCAAAACCTTTGGTGGCGTTGAACCATTTCACTGTGCCGGTGGCCATGAAGAACCCTTTCCCTGGCAAATATTCGTTCACCATCGTGCGACTGCACAACAGCGTTTTGTCTCGATTTTTGATGGGGAAGTTCGTCAAAGGCGCGCATCATGCGCGGATAACAAAAGTCGGTCAAACAAATATCGACATATTTCTTATAGACTTCTCTTAGCGCCGAGTCAATTTCTGGTTTGGCCACAGCCCAAATTCAACCTGAGGATGCCTGAGGCATAAGCCTCAACTGACGAGGTGGCGGAGCGCAACGCGTTCCCAAAAAATATTCCACGCCCCGGAACCAATCGCAAGCCGGCGCATTTCCATGGTGTCAGCAATTCAGAGAGCAATCTCAGTAATGCTGGCAAAAGGACGCCTCCCGCACATTGAACGGTGCGAGAGGCGTTCTTGTATGTGCCGTTGTCTGACACAATTCCCAAGGGAAAACCGTTTCACACTTTTCCTTAAACTTACGCTCGTCTACAGGATCGCGCTGATCAGCGGCAGGATCTCGTAGCGGAAACCGCGGCCGGAGCTCGACACCGGATCGCCGTCGGTGACCGCTCTTGCCTCGGCTTCGCTGCCGACACGCAGGATCAGCAGACCCCAAGGGCCGGCCGGGTCGGCGACCGGCCCGGCGAGGATCATGGTGCCCTCGGCAAGCTTGCCGCGCAGATAGTCGGCATGCCGGCCCATCAACTCCCTCTCCTCCTCAATCAGGGTGAAGGCGAAGTCCGGCCGAGGCGGGATCAGCCGGCAGTGGAAGATTGTTGGCGCGGTAGTCTCACGCGGTCCATCATTGCTGGCCATCGGTCACTCACCGTGAAGTCATTAGTGGTCCTATTCGTCCGGGCCGGGTTCCGGCCAAGTCTCCTTCGCTGCTTCCGCATACCAGTGCCGCATCGCCGGCGTTGCCAACACGGCGTCGACGTAGGCGCGCGTGTCGGGCGCGAGCTTGCCGCCATAGGTGTCGAAGCGGGTGACGACAGGTGCATACATGGCATCGGCCGCGGTGAAATGACCGAACAGGAAGGGGCCGCCTTTGCCGTATTGTTCCCGGCACTGGCGCCAGATCGTTTCGATGTGCGCGCGCTGCATTTCGCCTTCGGCGTCGAGCGGCTTGTGGCCCTTCGGCCGGCGCAAATTCATCGGCCAGCCATAGCGCACCTCGCGAAAGCCGGAATGCATCTCGGTCGCTACCGAGCGGGCCAGCGCTCGGGCGCCGATATCCTGAGGCCAAAGCTTTTTCTCCGGAAACAGGTCGGCGAGATATTCAAGGATGGCAAGGGTTTCCCAGACAATCCTGCCATTGTGATTCAACACTGGCACAAGGCCGGTGGGCGAGACTTTCGCCAGAGCGGCAAAGGTTTCGGGCGTGCGCAGGCGCACGAAACCTTCCTCGAAAGGGATATCCAGATGCTTCATCGCCACCCATGGCCTCAGCGACCAGGACGAAAAGCACTTGTTGGCGATGATGAGCGTAAATTCAGCCAAGGCGGTCTCCCCAAAATTTCGTCACACTAGTCACACGATACGACGCGGCAAAGCGTTTCGGCGACCATATAAGCGACCAGATGCGACGATGATCGCCGCCCAGGGAACCTAAGCCAAGCCGGCCCGTTTGCCTCCTGCGAATGAATCCCCGGAAAGCCCAGGAGATGTAAAGATGGTGAACAAGGATCAGGTTGCCGGCGTGGCCAAGCAGGTCAAGGGCTCGGTCAAGGAGGCCGGCGGCAAGGCGACCGGCAACAGGCAGACCCAGGCCGAAGGCACGGCCGACAAGACCGCCGGCAAGGTGCAGAAGGTCTATGGCGACGTGAAGGACAAGATCAAAACGGCGCTCTGATTCGATCTTGGAGGCAATGAGGAAGGCGCCTCAAGGCCGCCTTTTTCTTGTCAGAGGCTGAGGCTTTTGCTGAAGGCGCTGGTGAACTTGACCTCGCCGTGGTCGCCGGCCGCCTCGCCCAGCACCACGTCCATGCTGTCCCCGGTTACCCTCACCAGCGCGAAGCCACCCAAATAGGCAGCCTTCGGCTTGAACAGGTCGAGGCCATCGCTTTTGTAGATCATCGGCACTTCGTGCTGATGGCCATGGAAGATGGCGATGACATTGTAGCCCTTCAGCGCCGCCAGCATCGCCTGGCGGTCGGCCTCGCTCCACCAATGCGGCGCGCCTGCGCCGTCATCGTCATAGGTGCGCTTGGCCGGGTCCCAGCGCTCGACCGAGAAAGTGTCCCAGCCATAGTGCTGGAACAGGATGACGGGACGGCCATCCGCCGCGTAGGTCGCCAGATCCTGCTTCAGCCACGGCAGGCTGCTCACCGCGCCATGGCCGGTGTCGCCGGCAAACCGGTGGGTCTGGACGAGATGCAGGCCGCCCCAGTCCCAGGAATAGCAGTCGGTGTCGACATCGTATTCGGTGGCCGGCACCGGGGGCTTGAAGAACACGCCGGGGCGGTGGTTGACCTCGACATAGTCGCGCAGTTCACGCCGATACCAGTCGACATGGGGCGGCGAGCCGTTCTGGTCGAGATCGTGGTTGCCGAGGCCGACATAGACCGGCATGTGCACGCGGTCCGGGCCGACGCCTTGTTGATAGCGCTGGCTGAACTGCAACAGTTGCGTGCCTTCGCTGGGCTCGGTGATCTGGCCGCCGCCATCGTCGGTGATGTCGCCGCCGACAACGAGGCCGAGCGGCGCATCGATGCGGCTGCCGGCCGAACGCAGGCGGGTTGCAACGCCATCGATCTCGACTGGCCATTGCCGGCCGGCCAAGCCATTGAGGACAGCGACATTGCGCAACAGCGCGGCATCGGTCTTGCCTTCCTCCAGGCAGTTGGGGCTGAGGCCGCTCGACATGCGGCAGGCATGGACGTCGGCGATGAACAGAAAGGTGGCGTCGATGGGCTGGATGCGCTTGCCGGTCTGGCCAAGCGCGGCGCGCGGCAGCATGCCAGCCATGGTAAGGCCGGCTGCCTGTGCGAGGAAATTGCGACGGGAGAGGACGAGCTTGCGATTCATGACCTGAAATTCAGCACAGCCGGCGCCCCACCGTCCAGTTGCCAGGAATGGCAGGTCGACACGGCACTGTGGCTCTGGCATTTCTTGGGTCATGCTGGCGCGCAGCAAATACAAGCAGAGGGGGAGGATTTCATGAGAGCCTTTTCGATAGGCGTGGTGCTGGCTGGGTTGCTGCCGGCGGCTGCGGTGCATGCCGCCGATTGTGTCGACGCAAAATCGGCCAAGGCCGGCTTCGTGCTGGAAATGCCCGGCGTCCGCAGCGAGTTTCGGCCGGCGGCCGGCGGCATGGTCTCCGTTGCCAACACCTACGAATCGCAATCGCCGCAGACACAGTTCCTGTTTGCCGGCCTGGTCGAAGTGTTTCGCGACAGCGATACCGGACGGGTGGCGACGATCCCGTTTTCCGATCTGCGAAAACTGTTTCCGCTGAAGACTGGAGCCAAGAGCACGATCGAATTCGTCGAGCTGTCGCCGAACAAGCAGCCGAAGAGCACCAAGACGCTGAGCCTGGTCGTCAAGGGCAAGGAGACGTTCAGTGTCGGCGGCTGCAAATACAACGTGCTGGCCGTCACGGAGACCTTCAAGAACGGCGCCGGCGAAACGCTGGACACATTTACCGCACTTTATGCGCCCGATCTGCAAGCGTCCCTCGCCCGGCGCTACGACGAAGGGACCAGCGCGGAATCGGTGAACGGTTACGAGACGATCAAGCCGCTTTCCAACTAGAACAGCGCAGTTCCGGCCTCAAGGTTTTCCCGGCCGCAGCAGGATCCTGCTACGCCGCTTCGCTCTGCTCGGGAATGGCGGCGTTGAGCTACCCTGAAGTTCGGCCAGGCAATCGCGCAGCACGCTGGCATCCTGTGCCGCCTTGGCCATCGACATGGCGCCGGAATAGGCGGCGATGGCGAGTGCCGCAAAGCGCTCGGGGTCGGTGCCCTGCTCCCTCCCCGACTGCTGGTCGGCTCGCACCTTGTCGGCAACCGCCTGACGCCATCCGGCAAAGATATCGTCCAGAGCGGCGCGGAAATCCGGGTCAGCGAGCGACAGTTCATGCGCCAGATTGTTGAGCGGACAGCCGCGCACGAAGCCTTGCTGCTCAAGCTCGGTCGCCACCGCCTCGAACACCGCGCGCACGCCTTCGCGCGCCGAGCCTGCCGCCCGTACAGGGTTGATCCAGGTTTCATCGAGGGCCGCTGCCACGCGCTCCTCGATCACCGCCAGAGCGAGCGCCTTCTTGGTCGGGAAATGATGATGCAGCGCGCCGCCGCTGACGCCTGCGGTCGTCATCAACTCGCCAAGAGCGGATGCATGATAGCCACGCGCCTGGAACGACGCTTCGGCGATATCGAGCACCTTGTTGCGCAGCCCTTCGGGATCGTTGGTGCGTTTTCGCGGCGGCCCTTTCGGAGCCCGAGCAATCTCTGCTGACATTTGCCAACGATAGCAGATTGACAAAACAGGACAACCGGTCTGTTTTATAAACCGGATGATCATCCTGTTTTTTGGAGACGACACAATGACCGTACCCCTGAATGCGCCTGCGACGGCAAGCCTGCTCGCTTCGCCTGTCGTAGAGTTGCGGCAGTACACGCTGAAGCCGGGCCGGCGCGAGACGCTGATCGACATCTTCGACAGTCGGTTCATCGAAGGCCAGGAACACGCCGGCATGACCATCATCGGTCAATTCCGCGACCTCGACCGCCCCGACATATTCGTCTGGCTGCGCAGCTTCGATGGCATGGAAGCGCGGAAGCAGGCGCTCACCGCCTTCTATGACGGGCCGGTGTGGACGGCGCACCGCGACGCCGCCAATGCGACGATGATCGATTCCGACGATGTGCTGCTCTTGAAGCCGGCATGGCCAGGCGCCGGCTTCGATCTGTCAGGCGCGCAGCGAGGCGCCATGCCGGCGGATGGAAAGCTGAGAGCAGACAATCGCTTGACCGGTGTTGTTGTCATCCAGATTCATCATCTGCGGTCTGGCGCCGAAGCCGATTTCGCCGGCAATTTCGACACATATGCCCTTCCGGTCCTTATCGGCGCCGGCGGACGGTTGCTTGGCGCCTTCATCACCGAGCACGCCGAAAACAGCTTTCCCCGCCTGCCGGTGCGCTTGAGCGAAGACGTCTTTATCGCGGTGACGGGTTTCAACAGTCCCGAGGCGCATGCCAATTACGAAGCCGCAGTTGCCGCTTCGCCCCAATGGCAAGCGGCCGATGTGACCTGGCGGACCGAAACCTTGCGCCTGACGCCGACGTCGCAGTCGCTGCTGCGGTAACCGGATCGGCACGCGGCCAACCGAAGTTCATACTGAGCGATAGGCCGGCGGCTTGACCGCCCTCGCCGATCGGCATTGCCTTCGTGACGCGGGCAACAGCGAGAGCATTCGATGCGACTTGGCCTTCAATGAGACTTTCTGGCAAGCGAGCACTGGTGACCGGCGGCTCGGACGGCATCGGCCTGGCGATATCGGAAGCTTTCTTGCGCGAGGGCGCCGACGTGCTGATCGTCGGTCGCGACACCAGCAAGCTCGAGACCGCCCGCGAGACACTTGCGGCGGCGGGCAACGTCGGCACCCAGTCGGCCGATCTCTCGACCTCTTCCGGCATCGATGCCGTGGTCGATCGCGCGAAAGCAACCGGCCCACTCGACATCCTCGTCAACAATGCCGGCGTCGCTTATCTGGTGCCTTTCGAGACCGTCACCGAGCACCAATTCCAGCAATCCTTCGCGCTCAATGTGACGGCGGCGTTCTTCCTTACCCAGCGGCTGCTGCTGCATCTCGGCGCCAACGCCTCCGTCATCAACATCTCGTCCTACTTCGCCGACAAGATGATCCCGAAGCGGCCGTCGAGCCTGTATTCCTTGTCCAAGGGCGCGCTGAATTCGCTGACCAAGTCGCTGGCCTTCGAGCTTGGTCCGGGCGGCATCAGGGTCAATGCGATTGCGCCCGGCACGGTCGATACCGCCATGCGGCGCAAGTCGATCGACAACCTGCCGGCGGCAGCGCAGGCCGAGCTGAAAACCTATGTCGAGCGCAGCTACCCGCTGGGCCGCATCGGCCAGACCAGCGATCTTCCGGCATCGCCGTCTATCTCGCCAGCGACGAGGCGGCGTGGACCAGCGGCGGCATTTTCGCGATCGATGGCGGGTATACGGCGGGGTGACCGTTTGGACGGCCCTCGGCCTCGAACAAGCGGAGCACTTGACCAAACTTCCGATACCGCGTCTGTCTGCAGATTGAGCAATGCTTCAGACATTCGTGGTGCCATGCCGTCTATCGATCCACTGATCCTCTTCTACACAACGTTCTTCAGCAAACCCGTCGATATCGCGTCGATACAGTGCGAAATGCCCGGGCGGTGGACACTGGACAAACGACGGATTTCCGAGGCCGCGGCAGTCGTCTTCCATATTCCGAACTTTCGCGAAGTTGGCGATGCCTACAAATACCCTGGTCAATATTGGGTCGCCTGGTCGATGGAATGCGGCCAAAACTACAAGCGACTTGCCGACCCCAAAATCATGCGGCACTTCGATATCATCATGACGCATGAATCCCGGTCCGATGTCTGGGTACCCTACCTTCCGCGTGCGGTGTGGTGGAAAGATGCGCTGGCCAGACCAATCGTGCCGAAAACGGAAGAAGCGCCGGTCGCACTCTTCCAGTCGGCCGGCCTGAATTATAGCGGCCGTGTCGATTTGGCGAACGAACTGGCGCGCCACATCAAGATCGATTCTTATGGCCGATATAGCAACAACCGATCGGTCTCTGGCCCCGATCTGGGCTCGAAGACCAAGATCGAAACCATTGCGCGGCACAAATTCTGCCTGGCCATGGAGAACTCGATCGAGGCCGACTATGTCACCGAGAAAATCTATGACGCGTTCATGGCGGGCACGGTGCCGATCTACCTTGGCGCTCCCAATGTGGACGAGTTCGTTCCGGAGCACTCCTTTATTGACGCCAGTGCCTTCGCCAGCGCCAGCGATCTTGCAGCCTATCTCCAGCACCTGATCGCAACGCCGCAAGACTACGAGGCTTATTTCGACTGGCGCTCAAAGCCATTGCCCGACAATCTCGTCAAACGGGTGCAATCATTGGAAACACCCGCGTTCTGCAGACTGATGAGCGTCGTGCGCCAGCGTCTGGAGGCGCGGACAAGCACGCCTTCCGGACGGCGAACACTTCCGTTCGGCTATAGAGCCTATCTCAGGACAAAGCTGCGCCGTTGGAGGAAAAAGGTTCCGAGCTGACGGTCCGCGATCAGGCGCGCTTTCAGCAAAATACCGAGGACAAAGAGCGTCTCTTGCGACGTCGAGACGGCTTCGACCTTGCCGCAATGCATCTTGGAAAACTCCGAGGCCATGTGGAGGCGCTCCCAGGGTGGACTTGAAATTCTCGGCTTCGCGATCCGAAGCTCGATCCGGATGCGATGCCGGATTTTGGTCGGGAAACTGAACAGAAGGACAAGTGCATAAGCTACCTCATCGCTGCTGTTGCCAGTGAGACGCCGGCACGGATGGTAGTTTGTGTGGCAGCGTCGCTCGTAGGTAGAGTAGGTAGACATGAATTGCGCATTGCTGATCCTGGGGGAAGTTTGCGTAGAGCAATCCGCCAGCTCGACATGATCTTATCGAGCTAAATCCGCAAGTTTCCGTCCACTTTATGGGATCAAGCCGCACTGAGGAGCAATTTCCTTCACACGAAAGTGGAGGGTGCAGGATCCCGAAGGGCGGCGCTACTGCTTCAACCGATTTACTGCCTGCCGGCCGCAATCTCTGCTTGAAGGCCATTGTGCAACGCGATACGCCGTTGCCGAATTCGATCGTCGGAGAGACAAGTGACCGCTGCCAGGACCAGAACCGAAACCGACACGTTCGGCCCCATCGAGGTTGCCGCCGACCGTTACTGGGGCGCGCAGGCGCAGCGTTCCCTCGGCAATTTCAGGATAGGCTGGGAAAAGCAGCCGGCCTCGATCGTGCGTGCGCTCGGCATCGTCAAGCGAGCGGCGGCGGAAGCCAATATGGAGTTGAAGCGGCTCGATCCGGCAGTCGGCAAGGCGATCATCGAGGCGGCGCAAGAGGTGATCGACGGCAAGCTGAACGATCATTTCCCGCTGGTCGTCTGGCAGACCGGCTCGGGCACGCAGTCCAACATGAACGCCAACGAGGTGATCTCCAACCGGGCGATCGAACTTCTGGGCGGCGTCATGGGCTCGAAGAAGCCGGTGCACCCCAACGACCACGTCAATATGAGCCAGTCGTCGAACGACACCTACCCGACAGCCATGCACATCGCGTGCGCCGAGCGCATCGTGCACGATCTGCTGCCGGCGCTGAAGCATCTCCACGCTGCGCTCGAGGTCAAGACGAAGGCCTTCGCCCACATCATCAAGATCGGCCGCACCCATACGCAGGACGCGACACCCCTCACGCTGGGCCAGGAATTTTCCGGCTACGCCGCGCAGGTGGCCTCTTCGATCAAGCGCGTCGAGATGACGCTGCCCGGCCTGCAGGAACTGGCGCAGGGCGGCACCGCCGTCGGCACCGGCCTCAACGCGCCGGTCGGCTTTGCGGAAAAGGTGGCGGCGCGCATCGCCGAAATCACCGGCATCGCCTTCGTCACCGCGCCGAACAAGTTCGAGGCGCTCGCCGCGCACGATTCCATGGTGTTCTCGCATGGCGCCATCAACGCGGCGGCCGCCGCCCTCTTCAAGATCGCCAACGACATCCGCTTCCTCGGCTCCGGCCCGCGCTCGGGCCTCGGCGAACTGTCGCTGCCGGAAAACGAGCCGGGTTCCTCGATCATGCCGGGCAAGGTCAACCCGACCCAATGCGAGGCTCTGACGCAGGTCTGCGTGCAGGTGTTCGGCAACAACGCCTCGCTGACCTTCGCCGGCAGCCAGGGCCATTTCGAGCTCAACGTCTACAACCCGCTGATGGCCTACAACTTCCTGCAGTCGGTGCAGCTGTTGGCCGACGCTTCGATCTCCTTCACCGACAATTGCGTCGTCGGCATCGAGGCGCGCGAAGACAACATCAAGGCCGCGCTCGACCGCTCGCTGATGCTGGTGACGGCGCTGGCGCCGACGATCGGGTACGACAATGCCGCCAAGATCGCCAAGACCGCGCACAAGAAGGGCACCACCTTGCGCGAGGAAGCACTGGCCACCGGGCTGGTCAGCGAGGCAGACTACGACCGGCTGGTGCGGCCGGAGGACATGACGCATCCGGGTTAAGCGATTCCAGGGGAAGTGCCTTCCTCGAAGCGCGCAGCCCTTCCTCTTTGGAATTGCGTCAACTAGAAATCCGAATTGTGTGGCGGGACAATTTGCTCCCGCCGCTGCTGGCCGCGACAAGAATTTTGCGTCGGTCGAACGATCCCGAAATGTACGTCCTGTGAACAATGTGTCGCCGGACTGGCGGCTTTGGTGAACAGTCGGCTTGGTCTATCTGACGGGACATCAACCCTTTTCGGAGAGCCACCATGTCCATCAACACTTCCGCTGCCGGCGCCGGCATCGCGTCCAACAGCTCCACCACCATCCTGCTCGGCCGCATCCTGCTCGCCGCCATCTTCCTGCTTTCCGGCTTCGGCAAGCTCACCGCCATTTCCGGCACCGCCGGCTATTTCGGCGCCATGGGCCTGCCGGTGCCGACCATAACGGCCATTGTCGTCGGCCTGATCGAATTGCTCGGCGGCCTTGCCGTGCTCGTTGGCTTTCAGACCCGCATCGCCGCCTGGGTGCTCGCGGTCTTCACCATCGCCTCGGCCTTTGTCGCCCATACCGGCTGGGCCGACCAGAACCAGATGATCCATTTCCTGAAGAACGTCGCCATCACCGGCGGTTTCCTGCTGCTGGCTTCCTCGGGCCCTGGCGCCTACTCGATCGACGCCAAGCGCGGCTGAGCTTTCCCTCCCAAGCCTGAAAAAAGCGGCGTGGAATTTCCACGCCGCTTTTTCGTTGTCTGCCCAAGCGCGCGCCCGCCCGATCCCTGCTAGGATCGGTCTCGAAACAGCCTGCGGACAGACAACGGAGATGACCATGCCCCGCGATGCATTGCTTCTGATTTCCCGGCTGCTGCTCGCCGCCCTGCTCGTTCCCTCCGGCTACCACGCGCTCGCCGACATTGCCGGGACGACCGGCTATTTCGCCGGCCTCGGCATGCCATTGCCGACGCTTGCCGCCTGGGGCACCGGGCTGTTCGAGTTGATTGCCGGTCTCTTGATACTGGTCGGCTTTCAGACGCCGGTCGTTGCGATACTTCTTGCCGCTTTCTGCATCGTTGCAGGCTCCATCGGCCACTACGGCCAGGGCGGCGATGACCCGATGCTCACCTTCCTGCACCAGCAGATGCTGATGAAGGATATTGCCATCGCCGGTGGATTCCTGGCGCTAGCCATGGCCGGCGCCGGGGCCTGGTCGATCGACGGGCGCCGCGCCGCGGTCTGATATCGTCAAATATCGTCCCGGTTGAACCATCGACGTCCGTGCCAGGTCGACCCCCACTCCGTCTCGGCTTCGTCGAGCCACCTCTCCCCCGATCGACGGGGTAGAGGAAGGGCGCGAGCCTATTGCCGCCAACGCTTTCCAACGAGGCTCCCTTCCCTTTCCCTCCGGAGGGGGAGGTGGCGCTGCGAAGCAGCGACGGATTGAGGAAGCCGGTGCTCGAACGCGAGGCCGACGACGACATGGTTTTGCTGTCAGGCCGCGCCTACTTCACCGACACGCTCTGCCCACCCTCGACCGCCAGCACCAGCCGGCGGTTGGTGATCCGCGCCAGTTGCGCCAGCCGTCCGGCCGGGCGTTCGCCGTAAAGATCGGAAAGTGAGGCCGGCAGCACCAGCGCCAACGTGCCATTGCCGCGGTTTTCCCATTTCAGCCGCGGCATGACGCCGGGCATGGCCGCCGTCAGCAGATAGACGACGCGCAGCACCGCCGCCAGGATGCGGGCGCGCTCGAGATAGCGCGGCGTCGCCAGGCCGCGGATTTCCGGCGCCGCATCGTTGAACACGCCTTCGTGGCGGAACAGGCCGACCAGCGCCAGGAAGGCACGGCCGGGGTGATCGACGCCAATGAAGGAGGCGTGGGCAATGATGTTGAGCGACTGCTTGCCGCGATATTCCGGGTGTGCGCGCCAGCCTATATCGGCCAGCAGACAGGCAGCGTGGCGATAGCGCGCCTCATCCTCCGTCTCGTCGATGCCGAAGGCGGCAAAGGTCTTGTCCGTCCATTCGACAAGCTCATGCGCATGGGTGACCGAGCGCGACCGCAGCCGCGCCAGTTCCTCCGAAGCGGAGACCAGCGGATCGGCCTTCTGCTCGGCAGGGTCGAGCAGCGAATAGAGAAACCCTTCGCGCACGCCCAATGCCGAGACGATAATCTTCGACGGCTGCATCGCCGCCATGATCTCCTGCAGCACGACCGCGCCATAGGGCAGCAGCGAACGGCGGTTCTTCGACACACCTTCGATGCCCTTGACCTTCTCGATCTCGCCTTTCGCCACCTGCTTCAGGAAATTGGCGGCGCTTTCGACACCGATCTCATAGTGGTGCATGACGCCAAGCGGGTAGTTGGTCATTTCCATGTGCAGCCGGGCAAGGTTTCGCCAGGTGCCGCCAACGGCGTAAAAGGGCCGTCCCGGCCCGCCCTTCAACAATTTGGCGTGCGCCAGTTCGTCGCGGGTGATCTTTGCCGCCTGGGCGAGCGAATTCCTGGCCATGTCCTGCAGCCGCAGGCCACCCAGCGGCAGCGTGATGCCGTCGCCGATCGCCTCGCCATTGATGTCGATAAGCTCCAGGCTGCCGCCGCCAAGATCGCCGGCAATGCCATTGGCGGGGTGGAAGCCCGAAATGACGCCAAGCGCCGAATAATGCGCCTCCTGCCGGCCAGTGAGCACGCGGATCTCGGTCTTGAGCACATCCTGGGCCCGGTGGATGAAATCGGGGCCGTTGATCGCTTCGCGGGCCGCGGCCGTTGCCAGCACAAACATGTGCTCCGCACCCGCCTGGTCGGAGAGCGCGCGGAAACGGCGGAACTCCTCCATCGAGCGCGTCACCGCCTCGGGATCGAGCTTGCCGGTCGAAACGATGCCGCGGCCGAGACCGGCCAGCATCTTTTCGTTAAACAGCAAGGTCGGCGAGCGCGCCAGCCCTTCATAGACGACAAGGCGGATCGAGTTCGAGCCGATGTCGATGATGGACAGCGGCCGGCGATCCTGCAGCCGGCCTTGGGACGTTGAAATCATCAGCCGGTGTTCTTCTTGCGACGCTTGAACTGCGCGATGCGCTTGGGCGCATGCGACTTCAGCGCGTCACCCCGTCCCGACAGGCTCGGATTGGTCATGAAATATTCCTGCGCGTTGAACGGTTCCTCACCCTCCTCCAGCACGACGCGCCGGGAGGTTCCGTCAGCCAATACGTCGAAACTTTGCTGGTTGTCCATGATGTTGCCCAGCATGATCTGGCCAAGGATCTGTTCATGCACCGTCGGATTGGTGATCGGCACCATGGTCTCGACGCGGCGGTCGAGATTGCGTGGCATCAAGTCGGCCGAGGCGATGTAGACGATCGCCTCGTCCGACGGCAGGCCATGGCCGTTGCCGAAGCAATAGATGCGGCTGTGTTCGAGGAAGCGGCCGACGATCGACTTGACCCTGATGTTTTCCGACAGGCCGGGCACCTGCGGCCGCAGGCAGCAGATGCCGCGCACGACGAGATCGATCTCGACGCCGGCACGGCTGGCGTCATAGAGCGCGTCGATGATGTTGGGATCGACGAGCGCGTTCATCTTCATCCAGATGCGCGCCGGACGGCCAGCCAGCGCGTAGGCGACCTCGTCGGCAATGTGCTTGAGGATACGGCTGCGCAGCGTAAACGGCGAGATGGCGATCCGCATCTCATCGGTCGGCTCGGCATAGCCGGTGATGAAGTTGAACAGCTGGGCGACATCGCGCGCGATCGTCGGATCGGTGGTGAAGAAGGACAGGTCGGTGTAGATGCGCGCGGTCACCGGATGGTAGTTGCCGGTGCCGAGATGGACATAGTTGCGCAGCTTGCCGTCCTCGCGCCGCACCACGAGCGACATTTTCGCATGGGTTTTCAGTTCGAGGAAGCCGAACACGACCTGGACGCCGGCGCGTTCGAGGTCGCGCGCCCAGCGGATGTTGGCTTCCTCGTCGAAGCGCGCCTTGAGCTCGACCAGGGCGGTTACCGACTTGCCGGCCTCGGCCGCGTCGACCAAGGCGCGCACGATCGGGCTGTCGTTGGAGGTGCGGTAGAGCGTCTGCTTGATCGCCACCACCTCCGGGTCGGCCATCGCCTGGCGCAGGAATTGGACCACCACGTCAAAGGATTCATAGGGGTGGTGGACGACGATGTCCTTCTCGCGAATGGCCGCGAAACAGTCGCCGCCATGCTCGCGGATGCGCTCGGGAAAGCGTGGATTGTAGGGGGTGAACTTCAGGTCGTCGCGCGGCACGGCGACGATCTCGGAAATCTGGCTGAGCGCCAGCGGGCCGGTCAGAACGCTGATGCGGCTCGAAGAGACGCCAAGCTCGCCGGCGACGAACTCGCGCAATTCGCCGGGCATCGACTTGTCGAATTCGATGCGGATGACCGAACCGCGGCGGCGCCGCTTCAGCGCCGTCTCGAACAGGCGCACGAGATCTTCCGACTCTTCCTCGACCTCGATATCGCTGTCCCGGATGATGCGGAAGGTGCCGGAACCCTTGACCTCATAGCCGGGGAACAGCTTGCCGATATAGAGGCCGACAGCCTCCTCCAACGGAATGAAGCGAACGTGCTGCTTGCGGTCGGGCAGACGGATGAAGCGCTTCAGCGCCACCGGCAGGCGCAGAAGCGCGCTCATCTCCTCGCCATTCTTGCGATGGCGCAATTGCAGCGCCATCGAGAAGCCGAGATTGGGAATGAACGGAAACGGATGCGCCGGGTCGATCGACAGTGGAGTCAGCACCGGGAAAACCTGGTCCTGGAAATGGTCTTCCAGCCAGACTTTTTCATCCTTGGTTAGTGCATCGCGGGTGATGCTCTCAATGCCTTCCTTGTTGAGCAGCAACATCAGCGCCGAAAGGCTGTTCTGCTGGTCCTCCTGCAGCCGCTCGACCTCGCGCAGCAATTGTTCCAGCTGCTGCTCCGGCGTGCGGCCGTCGGGGCTCTTTAGCGCAATGCCTTCGCGCACCTGGCCCGCAAGGCCGGCGACGCGGACCATGAAGAATTCATCGAGATTGGCGGCCGAAATCGACAGGAAACGGACGCGTTCGAGCAGCGGATGGTGCTCGTTCTGTGATTCCTCGAGCACACGCCGGTTGAACTGCAGCCAGGAGAACTCACGGTTGACGAACCGATCGGGGTTGCCGCCCTCGGGGCTCGCCACCTCGACATTGATGAATTCGCTCTGCACCGGCTTCAGTTCGTTCATGGTTCCTGCTCTTCCCCGCCAACCGTCCCTTGGAGCGCCGTTGGACGTGCCATGCCTCTAACACGCTTTTGTGACGCATGACCCTTCGGCGAAAACCGTTCCGATTTCAGGGACATGCACTTAACCGGCTCAACGTATCCTCTGACAGGCTTTTGCGACAGTTTCATTTCATCGATCTTGCAAACAGGCCTGTTATGTTCCAGATGCTTTTCGACGAGATCAAGGAGACGACGATGGCAGGCGGTTCCATTCCCCATTTCCAGAACGATGCGGGCCATCCGGCAATCGACATCGGCGTCAAGGAATTCATGTGCACCGGCGCCAACCCGCCCTTCGACCACCCGCATGTGTTCCTCGACATGGGCGACGACAATGAAAAGGTCTGTCCCTACTGCTCGACGCTCTACCGCTATTCGGCGAAGCTGAGGGCGACGGAAACGCTGCCGGCTGGTTGCCTTTATATCGACCAGGCCGCCTGATCCTTCCGCGACAAGCCCGATGGAAGACATCAGGTCCCGGCAGGTCATAATCGCCGGGGCCGGCATCGCCGGGCTGACCGCTGCCCTTGCCTTCGCCGGACGGGGTTATCCGGTAAAGCTTATCGAACAGGCACAGCACCTCGAAGCGGCCGGCGCCGGCATCCAGCTTTCGCCCAACGCAACACGCATTCTTGGAAAACTCGGCGTGCTCGACCGACTGCTGCCCGCAGCGTTGCGGCCGGAAGCGGTCGTGCTCAAGGACGCCGGGACGCTGCGCGAACTGGCGCGGGTACCGCTCGGGCACGCCGCCGAAGCGCGCTGGCAGTCGCCTTATCTCGTTGCTCACCGCGCAGATCTGCAGGCAGCGCTGTTGGCGCAAATGGCTGAACGGCCGGAGATTGAGTTCATCACTGGCGCCCGCGTGACCGGCATCGTCAAAGACGCGCAATATGTCGCCGTGACCGCCGAAGTGGACGGCCGCGAGATCGAGGCACGCGGCAAACTGCTGGTCGGCGCCGACGGCGTCTGGTCGGCGGTCCGGGCGCAACTCGCAGGCGAGGACTTCGTCAAAAGCCGTTTTTCGGGCGAACTCGCCTGGCGAGTCACGATCGCGGCCGAGAGCGCCTCCGGCGAAGCCTTTGTCGCGATCGGCGCCGCCGACTGCGTCACCACGTTCCTGCATCCAGGCTTCCACATGGTCGCCTATCCCGTCAGCAAAGGCCGGGCCTTCAATCTCGCCGCCTTCACCAAGGGCGAGCGCATGGCCGAAGGTTGGTCGGGCCATGCCGATCCCGCGATCCTCACGGCTGCCCTGCGCGGCACCGCGCCGGGCCTGACGAAGCTTGTGGCACTGGCCGGCCCATGGACGGCCTTTCCGATCCACACCGTCGAACAACAGCGGTGGACGAGCCCGCAGGGCATCGCGCTGATCGGCGACGCTGCGCATGCGATGACGCCGTTTGCCGCACAGGGCGCGGCAATGGCGATCGAAGATGCCATCACGCTTGCCGACGCTATCGCCGATTTCCCTGGCGATCTGCCCAGAAGTTTTCAAATCTGGGAAAATCTTCGGCGGCCGCGTGTCGCCAAGGCCGCGCGTCGTGGGGCCGTAAACCGCCTCGCCTGGCATGCTGCCGGCCCGGTGGCGATCGCCCGCAATCTGTTCCTGGCCATGCGCTCGCCCGACAAGCTCGCCGCCGACCTCGACTGGCTCTATGGATGGCGAGCGGACACTCGGCAGTCTAGATCGTCGACGTAGCGATCCTTCCCACCCCCCTCTGTCCTGCCGGACATCTCCCCCGCAAGGGGGGAGATTGGATGTCGCCGTCGCCTTCGCCAAAATCGCCGGCGTTGCAGCAGGAGCGCGGGCAAAACGGCTGATCTCCCTCTTGCGGGGGAGATGGCCGGCAGGCCAGAGGGGAGTGCTGTCCCCGCGGTGCGATGAAGGACTGCTAGTTATAAAACCGCATCGACAAGCCCAGCGAGGCCGGCAGCGGGTTCCACCAGCCGGTGCGCAGGCCGGCGGTGCGCAGGCCGGCGGCTGTCCAGGTGTTACAGCCGACAAGCGCGTTGAAATGGCCGTTCGCCTCGAAGAAGCGGTCGAAGCTGGAATAGGCGGCGTTCTCGATGACGACCGGACCATGCGGCCCTTGCTGGAAACTCGCGTCGATATAGTCGAGCAGCGCTGCAAAACGTTCCTCATCGATGTCGAAACCGGTGACAGCAGGGTGCGGCTCGGCGATGGCCCCGGCGATATCGACATGCATGACCGAGGCGTCCAGTGTCAGCGCCTTGAGGACGGGCACTGCTTTCAGCTGCGACCAGCTCGGCGTCTCCAGATAGAAGGCCCGGCCGCCCCAGCCAAAGACGATGTAGCGCACTTCCGGGGCGTCGACAGGGATGCCGGCAGCGACCAGGAAATGGAAGCGCCGGCGCACTTCGTCGTCGACGGGAATGGCGATGTCGGTGTGGATCGGATTCTCCAGCACCAGAATATGGCGCGTGCCCTCACCCGCCGCTGACGCCGGCCACAGCGGACGCGGCACCAGCGTGCCGAGCGTGGCAGCGAGCGCGACCACGATAATCAGTATGGCCACGAAACGCAGGGCTTTTCTCATGCGGCGGCGGCTTTGTGTTTCAATGGAGAAGATCAACCCCGACCCCAGATAGCAAAAGAGCCCGGCCGCATTACGGCCGGGCTCTTTTGCTTCGCATGAAAATGCTCAGTGCAGGATCTGCGACAGAAACAGCTTGGTGCGCTCGTGGCGCGGATGGTCGAAGAACTCGGCCGGCGTGTTCTGTTCGACGATCTGGCCCTGATCCATGAAGATCACCCGGTTGGCGACTTTGCGGGCAAAGCCCATTTCGTGGGTGACGCACAGCATGGTCATGCCTTCCTCGGCCAGGCCCACCATCGTCTCCAGCACTTCCTTGATCATTTCTGGATCGAGCGCCGAGGTCGGCTCATCGAACAGCATGATGCGCGGGTTCATGCACAGCGAACGCGCGATCGCCACGCGCTGCTGCTGGCCGCCCGACAGCTGGCCCGGATATTTGTTGGCCTGTTCGGGGATCTTGACGCGCTTGAGGAAGTGCATCGCGATTTCCTCGGCCTGCTTCTTCGGCGTCTTGCGCACCCAGATCGGCGCCAGCGTGCAGTTCTCCAGGATGGTCAGATGCGGGAACAGGTTGAAGTGCTGGAACACCATGCCGACCTCGCGGCGCACCTCGTCGATCTTCTTGAGATCGTTGGTGAGTTCCTTGCCGTCGACGATGATCTTGCCCTTCTGGTGCTCTTCCAGCCGGTTGATGCAGCGGATCATGGTCGATTTGCCCGAGCCCGAAGGACCGCAGATGACGATGCGCTCGCCGCGCATCACCTTGAGGTTGATGTCCTTCAGCACATGGAACTCGCCATACCATTTGTGCATGCCGATGATGTCGATGGCGACATCGGTGGTCGAAATGTGCATCTTCTTGGCATCGACCTTGATCTCTTCGGCGCTGACGGCGTTTTCTATGACCATGGCAGGTTCCCCTTTTTTTCTGTCTATGATGCATGTCGTTGTCCCAAAACCGCTAAACACTTTTGGGCGACATGCATCAACGTTTGTGGCCGGTGTCGAGCCGGCGTTCCGTGTACATCGAATAGCGCGACATGCCGAAGCAGAACAGCCAGAAGACGAAGGCTGCAAAGATGAGACCGGATCTCGCGGTCTGTGGCGTCGCCCAATTGGCGTCCGAGAAGTTCTGCTTGACGACGCCAAGCAGGTCAAACATCGAGATGATGATGACGAGGCTTGTGTCCTTGAACATACCGATGAAGGTATTGACGATGCCGGGGATGACCAGCTTCAGTGCCTGCGGCAGCACGATCAGCACCATCTTCTGCCAGTAGCCCAGGCCAAGCGAATCCGCACCCTCATACTGGCCCTTGGGGATCGCCTGCAGGCCGCCGCGCACCACTTCCGCCATATAGGCCGCGGCAAACAGCGAGACGCCGATCAGCGCCCTGAGATATTTGTCGAACGAAACCCCGGCCGGCAGAAACAGCGGCAGCATGACGCTGGCAAAGAACAGAACGGTGATCAGCGGGATGCCGCGAACGAACTCGATGAAGACCACGCACAGTGTCTTGACGATCGGCATCTTGGAGCGCCGGCCGAGCGCCAGCACGATGCCCATCGGCAGCGACACGGCAATGCCGACAAAGGACAGGCTCAGCGTCACCAGCAGCCCGCCCCATAGCTGGGTCTCCACATGCGGCAGGCCGAAGATGCCGCCGACCAGGAGCACGAACGCGATGATCGGCAGTGCCAGGAATAGAAGAATGGCGTTCAACCCCTTCCGCGGCACACGTGGCATCAGCAACGGCACCAGCAGCGCCACGAACAGGACGGCGACCAGGATCGGCCGCCAGCGCTCTTCCAGGGGATAGCGGCCAAGCATCAACTGGCCGAACTTCGCGTTGACGAAGGCCCAGCAGGCGCCTGACCAGCCGTCCGGCTGGATGCCGCCTTGCGCCACCGTGGCGCATACAGTCCGGTCCGGCCCCGTCCACTGGGCGTTGATGAAGGCCCAGTTGACGACGGGCGGCACGATCATCACCACCAGCGCAATAGCCACTACAGTCAGGATGACGTCGCCCACCGAACCGATCAGGTTCTTGCGAACCCAGGCCAAAGGCCCCCGCACGCCGGCCGGGGCTTGTTGAGCGAGTGCCATTTCGGTCCGCACCCAGGAGGTATCATGTTCCTGCATGGTCTTACCTCTCCACCAGCGCCATCCTGGCGTTGACCACATTCATCACCGCCGACGTCACCAGGCTGATGATGAGATAGACGACCATCATGATCAGCACACCCTCGACCGCTTGACCGGTCTGATTCAGCACTGTGCCGGCGATCGCCGTCAGGTCGGGGTAACCGATGGCAATGGCCAGCGACGAGTTCTTTGTCAGGTTGAGATACTGGCTGGTCAGCGGCGGGATGACGATCCGCATGGCTTGGGGAACGACGACAAGCCGCAGGATAGATCCCGGCCGCAGCCCCAGGGCGCCAGCCGCTTCGGTCTGACCCTTGCTGACGCCGAGAATGCCGGCGCGCACGATCTCGGCGATGAAGGAGGCCGTGTAACAGGACAGCGCCAAATAGAGAGACAGGAACTCCGGCCCGATCTGAAAGCCTCCGGTCAGGTTGAAGGTCGATTGCTTTGGAAAGTCGAAGCTCAAGGGAAAGCCGCTCAGCGCATAGGCCAGGAGCGGAAGGCCGACGATCAGCGCCGCCGAAGTCCAGAATACGGGAAACTGCTGGCCGGTTGCCATTTGCCGCTGGCGTGCCGTGCGCGCGACAAAAAAAGCCATGGCGATGCCGACAAGCAAGGCGACAAACATCAGCCAGGAGCCGTCGCCCCAGATAGCGCGCGGAAAATAGAATCCGCGTTGGTTGAGGAAAGAGCCGAACGGCAAATTGAAACTGTCGCGAGGCGCCGGCAGTACCGCGAGCACGCCTGAATACCAGAAGAAGATCACCAGCAGGGGCGGAATGTTGCGGAACACCTCGACATAGACCGTGCAAATCTTGCGAACCAGCCAGTTGCGCGATAACCGGCCGACGCCGACAATGAAGCCAATGATGGTCGCGGTGATAATGCCGGCAACGGCGACGATAATGGTGTTGATAAGCCCGACGACAATGGCCTGGCCATAGGTCGAATCAGAATCATAAGCGATGGGCCTGACTGGAATGTCAAAGCCTGCTCGGTTGTTCAGGAAGCCAAAACCGGAAGTAATATGCAGGCGCTGCAGGTTGACGATGACGTTGTGGACGATCCACCAGACGCCCGCCACCAGCAAGATGACAACCACCGCCTGGAAGAAAAACCCGCGGACTTTCGGATCGTTGATGAAGGAACCGCGGCTCGGCTCCTCGCGAAGAACTTCCTGCGATGCCATTGCTCATCCCCTGGAAAGAGAAACCGGAAGGCAGATGATCTGCCTTCCGGATCACATTTCGATCAGCGGATCGGCGGTGCGTATTGCAGGCCGCCCTTGGTCCACAGCGCATTGATGCCGCGCGCGATCTTCAGCGGGCTGCCGGTGCCGACATTGCGCTCGAACATCTCACCGTAATTGCCGACTGCCTTGACGATGTTGACGACCCAGTCATTGCTCACGCCAAGGTCGGTTCCGATCTTGGTTTCGGCTTCCTGACCGAGCACGCGCTTGATCTCCGGATTATCCGAGGTCTTCATCTCTTCGACATTGGCCTGGGTGATGCCCAGTTCCTCTGCCTGCAACAGGGCGAAGTAGGTCCACTTGACGATGTGGTACCACTGGTCGTCCCCCTGGCGTACGGCGGGGCCGAGCGGCTCTTTGGAGATGATCTCGGGCAGCACGACATGGTCGGCCGGCGCACTCAGCGTCAGGCGGATGCCATAGAGGCCGGATTGGTCGGTGGTGTAGACGTCGCAGCGGCCGGCGTCATAGGCAGCGTTGACCTCTTCCAGCTTTTCGAAGACGACCGGGTTGTACTCCATCTTGTTCGCCTTGAAGTAATCGGCGAGGTTGAGCTCGGTGGTAGTGCCGCTCTGCACGCAGACTGCCGCACCTGAAAGCTGCAGCGCCGAATTGACGCCAGGCAGTTTCTTGGCGTTGATCATGAAACCCTGGCCGTCATAATAGGTGACGCCGATGAAGTTCAGGCCAAGCGCGGTATCGCGATTGATGGTCCATGTGGTGTTGCGCGACAGGAGATCGATCTCGCCCGACTGCAACGCGGTGAAGCGCTCCTTGGCGCTGAGCGGCGTGAACTTGACCTTGGAGGCATCGCCGAAGACTGCGCCAGCGACAGCGCGGCAGAAATCCGCGTCGATGCCTTTCCAATCGCCTTTGTCGTCAGGCGCCGAGAAGCCGGCCAGGCCCGTCGAGACACCGCACTGGATGAAGCCCTTCGCCTTGACGGTATCGAGCGTTGTCGCCGACGCGGCCGAAGCCATCCATCCAAGCGCAGCGGCACCGAGAATGCCAATTGCAATATGTTTCATAACCCACAGACCCTTTTCTGTTTTCAGGTAAACCCTGATCCTCAGGCAAATCCTGATCTTTTCCCGCGTGAACCCGGCTCCCATCCGGCTCATTCCCGGAACCTCGCGTCGTAACCGACGCCCGGCCCCTCCCATTCACGAACTGCATCGAAGGCGATTATCTCTGTGAGGTCAAGGGAAATGACCGTTTCACGACAGCTTTGAAAACCAATTGCCGCAAATGCCTGAATTGCGGACAACACCCTCAGGAAAGCAGCAAGCCCCGCAAACAAAAACGGCAAAGTCCGTCGACGCTAATCCACATCCACCCATGAAATCCGCGGCTCTGGATTGCCACGCGTTCCAGACTATTCATAGGGGAATTGGCCTATGCAAAGGGCACCGCGTGGCGGGCGCCCGCTGTTGCACGGCCAATGCCGCCGCTCTATGGCTAGCGCTTTCACCACAAGGCGTAGAGCAATGGCGACTGACGGCAACGAAATGGGTATCAACACGCGGCTTGCCCATTCGGGCAACAATCCGCACGACTATTTCGGCTTCGTCAATCCGCCGATCGTGCATGCCTCGACCGTGCTCTATCCCAATGCGTCGGCGATGGCGGCGCGCAGCCAGAAATACACCTATGGCACACGCGGCACGCCGACCACCGATGCGTTGGCGCATGCGATCGACGCGCTGGAAGGCTCCGCCGGCACAATAATCGTGCCGTCGGGCCTGGCGGCGGTGACCGTCCCGTTGCTGGCGTTTCTCTCGGCAGGCGATCACATCCTGATTGTCGATTCCGTCTACCATCCGACCCGCAATTTCGCCGACACGATGCTGAAGCGGCTGGGTGTCGAGGTCGAGTATTACGATCCGCATGCCGGCGCCGGCATCGCCAGCGTGATCAAGCCGAACACCAAAGTCGTGTTTACGGAATCACCGGCCTCCAACACCTTCGAGGTGCAGGACGTTCCGGCGATCGCCAAGGCGGCGCATGAAACGGGCGCCATCGTCATGATGGACAACACCTGGGCAACGCCGCTCTATTTCCGTCCGCTCGACCACGGCGTCGATATCTCGATCCATGCGGCGACGAAATATCCGGCCGGGCATTCGGACGTGCTGCTGGGCACAGTGTCTGCCAATGCCAACTGCTGGAAGCAGCTTTGCGAGACGTTCTACACGATGGGCTGCTGCGCCGGCCCCGACGACGTCTACCAAGTCCTGCGCGGCCTGCGCACGATGGGCGTTCGGCTGGATCACCATCAAAAGAGCGCGCTTTCGATTGCCACATGGCTTGAAGGCCAGCCCGGCGTGGCCCGCGTGCTGCACCCGGCGCTTCCCAGCCACCCCGACCACGCGGTGTGGAAGCGTGATTTTTCCGGCTCGAGCGGCATCTTTTCCATCGTGCTCAAAGGCGGCGGCCAGAGACAGCAGCATGCCTTCCTCGATGCGTTGAAAATTTTCGGTCTCGGCTATTCCTGGGGCGGCTATGAGAGCCTTGCCGTGCCGGTCTTCCTTGGCGACCGTACCGTTGCCAAGGGCCCCTATGACGGCCCGCTGATCCGGCTGCAGATCGGGCTCGAGGATGTCGAGGACCTCAAGGCCGATATCCTGCGCGGGCTGGAAGCGGCCGCTGCGGCATGACACCAGCAAACTTGCGAAGCTGATTCCGCTGGTCCGCCCAACCCGTTGAAAGGATTGGCGAGCGACTTTCGCAGGCGATCGACGTCGCAAAGCCGCTCATCGGTCAACCAAGCGCAATGTTATTTCCCCAATGCGCGCTTTTTCGGATCGGTTTGACTTTCAAAATCGTCGGTCCAACGCCATTGCAGGCGCTGCGCGCACAATTCCAGCCGGACTGAGCTTGCCATGGCCTTTCGTCTCTTTATCTCCATTCTCGCCGGCGCGACGCTGCGCGAGCGCCTCATCGCCTGCATCGGGGCGATGATCGGCATTGCGCTGACCGGCGCGATCGGCGCGCTGGTGCTTGGCAATGGCCCGCATGTGCCGCTGCTGGTGGCGCCGATGGGGGCGTCGGCGGTGCTGCTGTTCGCGGTGCCTGCAAGCCCGCTGGCGCAGCCATGGTCGATCATCGGCGGCAATACAATATCGGCGCTGGTCGGCGTGATCGTGGCCCATTTCGTCCATCAGCCCGTTCTCGCCACGGGCATTGCCGTGGCGATGGCGATCGCCGCCATGTCGTTCTCACGCTGCCTGCATCCGCCGGGCGGAGCCGCCGCACTGACCGCCGTGCTCGGCGGGCCGGCCGTGATCGGTGCCGGCTTCCTGTTTCCGTTCGTGCCGGTGGCGCTGAACTCCATGATGCTGGTCGCGCTCGGCTATGCTTTCCACAGGCTGTCGCGACGCAGCTACCCGCATGTGCCGGCCCCTGCCCCGAAAAGCACGCACGGAACCATCGATCCGCCGGCTCAGGAGCGCATCGGCTTCCGGGCCGAGGACATCGATGCCGCGCTGGCTGCGCTCGACGAGACCTTCGACATCGACCGCAACGATCTCGAACAACTGCTGCGACAGGTCGAACTGCAAGCGACGATGCGCGCACACCGAACCATGTTGTGCGAGGACATCATGTCGTGCGACGTGATTTCGGTCGATGAACACGCGTCCGCCGATCGGGCGCGTCATCTGCTGCTCGACCACAATATCCGCACGCTGCCGGTTGTAGACAAGGACGCCAGACTGGTCGGCACCGTTGGATTGAGGGAATTGGCGCGAGCCGACGAAGCCGTCGGAAGCGTTACGTCGACAGCGTCGACCGCCGCCGCCGGTACGCCCGCCATGGCCCTGCTACCGGTGCTCACCGACGGCCGCACCCATGCAGTCATCATCGTGGACGGGGACAGCCGCATCCTTGGCCTGATCACGCAGACCGACCTGCTTGCGGCAACGGCACGAGCGCAGGCTGCTGACAAGCCGCTGGCGGAAGCAGTATTCTAGGCGCCGTCGGAGCCGGGCGAAAATGGCCGGGAACCTTTTGCCGGCGATGTCATCCAATGTCTTGATCGAGGTTTCGGACGGGGATTGGATCGAGGAACTGGCCATGCCTGCTATGTCTGTACCAATGCCCACGGCTGCTTCAAGCGAGATGCTTCTCGTGCGCCGCGCGCTGGCACGCGAAGGCAACGCCTTCCGCATCATCATGAAGACCCATAATCAGCGGCTCTATCGCATCGCTCGCGGGGTGGTGCGCAACGATGCCGAAGCCGAGGACATCGTCCAGGAGGCCTATGTCAGAGCCTTTGCCCATCTCGATGCCTTTCGCGGGGAGTCCTCATTGGCCACCTGGCTGTCGCGCATCGTCATCAACGAGGCGCTCGGTCGTCTGCGCAAAAGGCGGCGGACGGTGGCGAAAAACCCGCAAGCCGAAATCATCCAGTTCCCCCTCAATCCCAGCGACGACCCGGAGCGGACGATGGCGCAGCGGCAGATCCTCGAGTTGGTGGAACGGGCGACCGACAGCCTACCCGATGTTTATCGGACGGTGTTCGTGGCGCGGGTTATCGAGGGGCTCAGTATCGAGGAGACCGCCGAGCTGCTTGGCGTGCGGCCGGAAACCATCAAGACAAGGCTACACCGCGCCCGCGCCCTGGTACGCAAGGCACTCGACGACCAGATCGGGCCGGTGCTGCTCGACGCCTTCCCGTTTGCCGGCCGGCGCTGCGACAGGCTGACCAGCGCCGTCATGCAGCGGCTCGGCCTGGAGAGCTGATCATCGGCTGATTTGGCCGATTTCCCCGGGAACGTTTGCCGCCGCTGCGCATCCAATGAGCGTCAACTGAAAAACACGGCCCGGCGCGATCCTGCGTCCGGGCGAAGGAGATGCCATGCTTACCCGACACACCGCCGCCCTCGCTGCCTTGCTGCTGCTTGGCGCTGCCCCGCTCGCGCAAGCCGCCGACAAGCCGACGGACCCGCAGATCGCCCACATCGCCTACACGGCAGGCGTCATCGATGTGGAAGCCGCCAAGCAGGCGATCAAGAAATCGAAGACCAAGGAGGTCGTGGATTTCGCCAACGACATGGTGCGCGACCACGAAGCGGTCAACGCGCAGGCACTGGAACTGGTAAAGAAGCTGAAGGTGACGCCGGAAGACAACGCAACCAGCCAGGCGCTGACCAAGGCTGCGGCCGAGGAGCGGGCGAAGCTCGCCAAACTCGACGGCGCAGCCTTTGACAAAGCCTATGTCGACAACGAGATCGCCTACCACAAACAGGTCGACGGCGCGCTTGAAACCCTTTTGATCCCATCGGCCAGCAATGCCGAGTTGAAGAGCCTGCTGCAGACCGGCCTGAAGATTTTCCGGGGCCATGAACAGCACGCCGAGCATGTTGCAGGTATGCTGAAGTAAGGACCAGGCTATGTCGAAACGGCTGCTATGGATTGCACTGGCGCTGGTCTTCGGGACCTCACCCGTGCAGGCCGAAACCATCCAGGTCACCATCGACAAACTTATCTTTTCGCCGGCCACCGTCGACGCGAAGGTCGGCGACACGATCAAGTGGGTGAACAAGGACGTGTTCGCACATACGGCTACCGTCAAGGGTGGCTGGGAAGTGATGATCCCGCCGAAGACAACAGCGAGCCTGACCCTGCGGAAGGCGGAAGCGGTCGAATATTTCTGCCGCTTCCACCCCAACATGAAAGGTCATCTGGCCGTGACGGCGCCTTGATCCAGGTCCGCAAGCCCGTCCTGCTGCGTTGAGGCTCACCTGGCTTCATCCGGCCGGGTGATGTGCGTCCACGAGCCGTCACAGCCCGGCTGGCGCCGTGCGATCCAGGCATCCAGCCCTTCGCGCAGATCAGCGGTCGGAGCCATGCGGGCGAACTGCTCGGCCTCGACAGCCAAGCCTTCCGCGATGCTCTGGCTCAGGCCGCGCGCCACTGCTGTGAGGATCGAGGCAATTGCTGCAGGAGAATGTCTGGTCATGCGCCGGGCAAGATCAATTGCGGCGGGCATCAGCTCCTCATGCGGCACCACCTGGTTGACGAGGCCGAGTTCGACGGCGCGCGGCGGCGGGAACCAATCGCCGGTCAACAGCAGCTCGAGCGCCCTCTTGCGCCCTGCCAGTCTCGGAAGCCGCTGCGTGCCGCCGAAAGTAGGCGGCATTGCAAGGTTGATCTCAGGCTTGGCGAACAAGGCGCGGTCGCTGGCGATAGCGAGCGGCACGGCTTCGGTGATCTCGCAGCCGCCGCCGAAGGCGATGCCGTTGACGGCGGCGATGACGGGCTTGCGGAATGCCTCCAGCCTTGCCGTCAGCCGCTGTCCGCGCATGACGAAGTCGCGCAGGGCAACGTCGACGCCGAGGGCCACGCTGCCTGAGAATTCATGGATGTCGCCGCCGGCGGAGAAGGCGCGCTCTCCTGCTCCAGTGAGGATGACGGCGCGGATGGCACCGTCGGTCTCGGCGGCATCGAGGAGCGCAAGCAGGCGATCAATCAGCGCATAGTTCAAGGCGTTGAGCTTTTCCGGCCGATTAAGTGTGAGGATGGCGATCCCGTTGCGGGCCTCGGTGAGCACAAGCTCGGTCATGTCTTTTCCTTCCGTGTGTTTGTCGACGGAGAGGATCAGGCTTTCGGTTGTATGTATATTCACTGGTCGGTATACTTGCGTATGAGCGAAGCACCGAGCCCTACCCGCAAACGCATTGTCGATGCCGCAACGAAGCTGTTCTATGCCGAGGGGATCGGCCGCGTCAGCGTCGATGCAGTGGCGGAAAAAGCCGGGCTGACCAAGCGCACGCTCTACTATCATTTCAAGAGCAAGGACGATTTGATCGCGGCCTATCTCGACGGTCGCGACCAGCCGAACCTCAAGCAGATGGCCGGCTGGTTCGAGATGGCCGAAGGCGATGTCGAGCGCAAGGTCGAGGCGATTTTCACCAATCTGGCGCGCGTGGCGAAGCACCCGAAATGGAGAGGCTGCGGCTTCCTGCGCACGGCAGCCGAACTCGCTTCCATGCCCGGACACCCCGCCGTTAAAGCGGGGGCGCGGCATAAGCAGAATTTCGAGACCTGGTTGGCCGGCGAACTCTCAGGCCACGGCGTCGACGAGCCGCGGACCCTGGCGCGCGAAATCGTGCTTTTGATGGACGGCGCGTTCTCGATCATGCTGATCCACCGCAACCCCGACTATGTCGAGGCGGCCGGACATGCCGCTGCAACGCTGGTTCGGGCAAGGTTAGGATCGGCGACTATCCGCTAGAGCGTTTCACCGTCTAATGGAGACGGCGAAACACTCTATCTCTTTGTTTTGACGCAATCCGGACGGAAAACCGCTTCACACTTTTTCCTGAAATTGCTCTAGAATCCAGCCGCCAGCCATGCCGTCCCGACGGCAAGGGTCAGCAGCGTCAGTGGCAGGCCGACCTTGAAGAAGGCTGAGAAGGACAGCTGCGTGCCGGCCGCCCGCGCCTGTTCGGCGACGATCAGGTTGGCGACTGAGCCAAGCAAGGTGAAGTTGCCGGCCAGCGTCGAGCTCATCGCCACCACCAGCCAGGCACGCCCGGGGTTTTCAAGGCCGGGTACGAATGGCCGCAGCGCCAGCACGGCCGGAACATTGCTCATGATGTTGGAGAGCACCGCGGTGAAGCCCGATAGCCGCCAGACGTCGTCCAGCCCGAGGTTCTTGGCCGAGGCGATGATGTCGGGCGTCAGCAGCGTCTTTTCGGCGCCGGCGACAACGATGAACAGGCCGGCGAACATGAACAGCAGCGGGCCGTCGATCTCGCGGTAGATGCGTGCCGGCTTGATGGCGCGGGTGAGCAACAGGATGGCGCCGCCGATGAGCGCTGCCTTGGCAACCGGAACGCCGGCGAAGAAGGCGATGGCCAGGCCGATGCAGACAACCACCGCCTTCAGCACCTGTCCCGGCAGCATGCGGCCGCGATAGACCTCCGGGTTGAGATCGGCGGTGCGGGCGAATTCGGCGCGGTAGACGATGCGCACGATGACGATGACCGCGACGAGGCCGAAGAGGGCAACCGGCGCCAGGGCGGCCGAAAAGGCTGGGTAGGAAATTCCCGACAGCGCGCCGATGACCATGTTCTGCGGGTTGCCGGTGATGGTGGCGACGCTGCCGCAGTTGGACGCGGTGGCGGTGGCGATCAGATAGGGAATGGGATTGCGATTGATGACACGGGTGACGTGGACGACGATCGGCGCCATGACCAGGCAGATGGCGTCGTTGACCAGGAACGCCGACAACACGCCGGTCAACAGCGTCACCATCACCAGCAGCACGAAAGGCGCGTGCGCATGCTCGATAGCGTAGGCGCCAAGCGCCCGGAAGGCGCCCGACACCTTCAGATGCGCCACCACGATCATCATGCCGAGCAGCAGCGTAATGGTGTCGAAATTGATGGCGCGATAGGCATCTTCCATACTGAGTGCGCCGATGGCGATCATCGCCGCCCCCCCCAGCAAGGCGATCCCTGCCCGGTCGAGACGGAGGCCTGGAATACGCCCGATTGCGACGCCGGCATAAGTCAGGACAAGGATCAAAAGTGCCGCTGCGCCCATCAATGTCATTGGCAGACATCCTTGTCCAAACGAACCGACGCAGGAACGGACTGTTCCCGCCCAGGCATTTGCCGGGCAGCTTTAACGCCGCTCCAGCAAAGCGAAAGCCTATAACGATCCGAATGCGAAAATCGGTGGGCAAAATCGCGGGTCGACCGATGCCGGGAGCAACCGGAGCTTGACTTTGAGACGGCCGAAATTGGGAACGAGACACGCGCGGCGGACTGCCGGTGGCCTGAGATCGCCATCCGCGAAACTTCCCCCTCGGAAGGCTCGTGATCTATGTGATTAAATTCTAATTTAGGCTTTCCGGGTATGGATAGCTTAGCCGTATTTCGGCCTTGGGGTTTCAGATGGTCCAGGTTCTTGAGAGGGAATGCCGTGTCTCGGAGAACGAGGCTCTGCTGGCGCGTCCGATAGAATGTCCACAATGCCACGGAACCCGCAAGGTGTTTGTCTGTGCCCGGTGGGCGAGCTCGAACGGCCATTGCTGCCCTGGAGGAACACACCGGCTCAGGTGCCCCGGTCACAGCGTCACGTGCATGGAGTGCGAAGAGAACCTTGAGCGTATCTGAAAGCGATCGCGACCATTTCCTGTTCGGAAAACGCAAAAAGCCCGCTCCGGCGAACCGGAGCGGGCTTTGCAACAATACGCCAAGAGTACCCTGCTGAGACCAGTACCCTGCCGAGAGCCGACCCGCTTTGCGTTTCCGCCACTGCAATAAATTGGTAGCGGCACTTCCAGAAAAAGCGATTGTTGGCTAACCGCCGTCGGATTACTCGCCCGACTGGCCGTCGCCAGTCACACTGCTGCCCAGAATTCCAAAGTCCTGAGACTTAGTTCCTTGTCCCGCAGTCAGGAATCCATCCGCATCCAGGCCGCGCCGCAGCAGTTCCCGCACTGCCGCGGACCGGCTTGGCATGCGCTTTTCGAAGCGCCAGTTTTCCAAGGCAGCCAATTCCTCGGCTGTCAGCATGATCTGCAGTCGCTCGGGTCGTTCCAGCTCGGCCATTCGCGCCTCCAACCGTCAAGACCAAAAATATGGTGAGTTAGTATGTGTCTCAATTGCAGTATAGCTAGGGGTCCCCGTGCAGCGCGTCAAGAGAGGCTGATGGGTGACTCACATACAAGACCAACGATGAGGAAGACACGCCGATAGCACAACCCTCGCAGTCTGCTAACTACTTGATTTACTTGAGAATATTTTATATTCTTCTTGCCATCTGAAGGTCGTTGGCGCATCTTGATCACGACGGGACAACCGGCTCCTGAAAGGAAGGTTTCCATGCGCTACGGATATTCGGCTCGGCTACGGGAGGATCTCAATTCACGGGTCCTGGGCGCGCTGCGCTCGCGCGGAATGGTCAATATTGCGGTGGTTGCCGAGGACATACGATTGCGTAACCTGGACGAGAACGTCGCCCTTGAAGACGTCGAGCGGCTTGTGATGCAGACGGCCCAACTCTACGGCGCGGTGATGGAATTGGACGGACTGACCTCCGTCGAGGCGGGGAGATTGACTTCGCTTGCCGACGATAAGCACGAACTGTCTGGCATCGGCAATTCCGACACCACAGGCGGCCAAACCGCTCCCCTGCTGGGATTGTCCTAAGCGCGACCCTCTCTTTCAATCGACAAAATCCGCGAGAGAGATTTGGACCGAACTCGGCGGCGCCTGGAGCGTCCAGACGACGCCTTGTCCCCAAATTCCAGTTGTCCGGTGCCGCTAAGCGCTTGTGGCGCAACCCGCTGGAGGACGACGGAGCCAAAACCGCGGCGCGTCGTCCCACTCATTCGGCGGCCTCGTTGTAGAACGTGATGCGGCCCCGTGTGTCGATGGTGTAGGCTGCAACGGGCAACGCTCCCAACAAACTGGCGGGCCCGACACCTGGGATTCCAATCCCCGCATGTTGGATGACGTATTTCCCTACCCCAAATTCCCCACCTGCTCGATTTGCCCGTTCCGCGGTAGCTGAGATGCACGTGCGAGGTTTCGGTTCCCGTCGTCCCCTTGGGACGGCAATTGTTCTCCTGCGAAAAGGCGATCACCCGCCGGGCGGCGCCGGATCTCAGGGCTCGCGCAAATGTCGACAACGAAGCGCAACTCAGGCCGTCTTTGTCGGAAGCTCGTCAACCCGAGGCGGTTCTCCCGTTAGCCCCGCCTGACGCCAGCAACAAGTTGCCTGGGACTGTGTCGCCGATGGCAAACGACAACCATTGCGGCAAACAGGCCCTGATCGGCATCCAGCTTCAAAGGCTGCGGAACGTTGTTTCGCGGCCTTCACGCTGCGCCGATGGCTTCGCATCGACAGGAACCAATCAAGGGCCAGAGCGTTTGCCGCTGCGTACTCTTCTCAGACGTAGCCAGACGGAGTGAGGGACATGGCTTCATCGGTACTTATCGGCATTCTGATCACTTTCCTGGTGATCGTCCTGGTGCTCTATCTCATCCAGCGTCTGCCGCTCGATGGCCGCACGAGGCAGATCGCGCAGATCGTTGTCCTCATTATCGGCATCATTTCGCTGTTGAAATACCTGGCCGTATTTTAGGATAAGGATCGCCATGACATCCCAAACAATCGCATGGATCATTGGAACGGCGTTGTTTGCAGCAACAAGCACGGCCTACGCCCGACCCGACACGCGTTCGATGAGCTGCGAGGAGACGCAGCGCCTGATCCAGAGCCATCACTCGGCGGTGTTGACGACCGGCCGGAATACTTACGATCGCTATGTCCGCCAATACGGCAACGAGTGCGACTGGCCGGAGGTGCCGGTCGCTGCCTCCGTTCCGACACGTGATCGCCAGTGCCGTGTCTATTGGTGCCGGGAACCGGTGTTCGATTTCCCGAACTGACACATCCAGCAGCCTTGCGGCGGTCGTTGCCATGGCGCTCCCGGGTTCAGACGATGCTTTGCGCGAGGCGACATGGAACCCTTGCGCTGCGGGTGAATTGATTGTGCGCATGGCGCTGCAAGATGTAGTGGTGTGATGCCCAACCAGATGGAGGAGCGGTCATGCCCAATGATACAAGGCGGAGCGGCAGCTGCCTGTGCGGCGGCATCCAGTTTTCGGTGACGGGAGATCCCTTTCGGATTGGCCTTTGCCATTGCAAGGACTGCCGCAAGGCTAGCGGGTCGGCTTTTTCGGCGTTTGCAGTGTGGCCGCTCGAGGCGTTCGAAACGACGGGTATCGTCAGCAGCTACGGCGACAGAAGTTTTTGTCCCACCTGCGGCGGCCGGGTCCCTTTGGTTCGTGAGAATGAGGTGGAAGTGACGATTGGCAGCCTCGATGAGGTGCCCACCGAAGGGCTGGAGCCCAGCTATGAACTCTGGGTCAATCGCCGTGAGCACTGGTTGCAACGCTTGCCTGCCGCCCGGCAATTCGAGCACGACCGGGTCGATGACGAGCCGACAAACCGGACAGCCGGACCGATTTCTGACGGTGTCGAGACGGCGTCAAGCTTGCCGCAACGCAAGTCGGCCTAGCGCGAGCGGCGCAGACAGCCGGCTGGCAGGAAATTCATTCTCGAAACCGCCCGATGCCGACAGGACCGGGTCCGACAACATTTCACCCGGTAGAAGCCAAACGCAAAAAAGCCCGCCTTGGCGTCAAGCCAAGGCGGGCGGTAGATCGTCCGGCCTGCGCTGCCGTGGAACGACGGGTTGGCCAAAGCGCTGGGCTGAGACCCGGTGCCGTTTGTAACCGGCGATTGACTACGGAGCGGCCCGGTCAGCTGGAATTCGTCTTGTGGTTGCAAGGATGCTACATTTGTTTGGAAACGAGAGCTTAAGACCACGCAATATCGTTACGTCAACTACGCTGCCCAAGTATCTCGTGGTGTGAACTGGAGGAACCTTCCTGACTCGTACAAAAGAACGCTTTGTTTATTTTGTTTCCGTCACATAGTGTAGCGAATCTTGAAGCCGGATGGGGCGGCTGTCATGCAGCCAGCGCCTTCGCAGGATCGCGGTCCGCACGTGCAATATCCACTTCACGGCAATCTTCATGCAAGCATAGCCAGCGCAAAGTTCATACGCAGACGTTGGGGGGCACCGATGGACCAGCCGAGCAAAATGGAGAACCTGCAGTTCGCGCAAGGGATACTGCGGGAGCTTAGGCAGAAAGCCGAAGCCGACGGCGAGAAGCTTCTGACTTATCTCATCGACATGGCCTACCTTGAAGTCAGCGACCGCATCCGTGCACATTGGGTCGGCAATCACGAGCCCGAAAGCCGCAGGGCCATGGGGTAACCGAAACGCGGCGATGGTTGCCCCCACGGGGCGTTTTTAACCAGACGCCTGGGGCCGGCGAGACCATTGGGCGATACCGGCTGAGAGGTCAGCCAGAACCTCGCTCACCCGAGTTTCGCTGATGCCCCGCGTGTCCTTGACCCAGCTGGGCGTCGAAAGCGGCGGTTCGATAAAGCGAACATGGTTGTTTACGGGCCCATGCACATAGGGGCGATTCAGCCCGTAGATGAGCGCGCATGGGACGTTCAGGGCAGCGGCGGCGTGGGAAATGCCGCCATCAACCCCGAGGAACATGGTCGACGCAGCGATCTGGCACATCGCGTCAGCAATCGACGGGGTCGAGGTGAAGTCGATTGCCTCAGGAATGGCGGCGCGGATTTTTGCGGCACCGGCGTGCTCGCGCGGTCCGCCTACAATCCAGATTGCCCAGCCGCGATCATGATGGTCTCTGGCGATCGAAATGAAGCGCTCGACGGGCCATGAGCGGAAATTCTCAATGTCGGCAGTATAGAGCGCCAGTGCCGGTCGGTCGGCATCGATCTTCTTGTGCTGGCGCCATTCGTCCAGTTCGGCCGGATCGACCACAAGCCGGGGCGCCGGCCACTCTGCGCCCGCAGCCGGCTTTTCGCCAAGCGAGGCAATCGAGCAGACCTCCTCGAACAGCCGCGTCTTGCGGGGTCCGAAGGCCCATAGATGGGCCAACCAGCCGGCGGGGAAGCGATTGAGGAGGCCGAATTGCAACTCCTGCGGATAGCCGATGCGCTCCTCTATTCCGGCCATGAACGCCATCAGCGCCGCCTTGGTGCTGCTGGTCATCAGATAGGCCGTACGGTAATTTTCCTTGCGCAACTCGCCAACCAGGCGGCTGCGCTCGCCAAAACCGGGGCGCTGATGACGCTTGGCAAGCGCCCAGCCCTTCCTGACATGCGGCATCAGGCGCGCCAGCGGCGCTGCAACGGGCGAGGTGACGACATCTATGGGGCGATCAGGAAATCGCGCGGCAATGATCTGGATGGCGGAATGGCAACGGACGAAGTCGCCGACCGCGGGGAAGCCGACGAAGAGGATTGGATCGCCGGTCGTCAAGGAAGCGCTTCGCCGTCAAGGATGCGGGCATAGAGATCCAGATAGCCGCGCGCCGCTTTTTGGATGGGAAATCTCGTCGCGGCCGATTCGCGGCATTGCTGAGGCGTAAGGTCGGCGACGGCCTCGAAAGCGGCCGCAAATTCTTCATCGGTCTCAAAGAAGCGCCCGCTGTCGGCATCGACCGTCTCGGGCAATGCGCCTCGCGTCGTCGTCAGCACCGGAGTGCCGCACAACATGGCTTCGACCGGTGCGTTGCCGAACGGCTCCTCCCAGGCGATGGGGTTGAGGAAGGCTCGCGCTTCGCCGAGAAGGCGAAGCTTCGGCTCGCCGTCAACGATTCCGTGGAAACGGTATCGCCTGCCAAGGCTCTTGAAAAACAACCCTTCGCGGCGGGTCTGACTTCGGCCCAGCAGTTTCCAACGCGAGCCACCGGCGATATCGAGACCGAAATCGAATTTTTTGGCGAGATCGACGGCGCGGTTGAGGCCTTTGCTTGATCGTGCAATGCCGGCGAGAAATAGCAGGCGGTCGCCCTTTGCAGCCGACAAACGATAGGCGTCCACCGGAAAGCCATTGTAGACGAATGTCTCGCGCCCATGCTGGCGGGCATGATTGGCGCTGATAAAGCTCCAGTTCGCAACTGGCATGGGCTGGTCCGGCATAAAGCCGCGCTGCGTATTCAGCGTTGGAAATGGCACCTCGACGGGCCAACTATGGGTGTGGACGATTTGCGTGTCGCGCGGAATGGCTGCCCGGCATTCGGCATCGGTCGAAGCGTGCCGGACTTCGAAGAGCGGGTGGCTGGAGCCAGGGCCAGCGATCACCACGACTTCGTGTCCGAGACGAACCATCTCCGTGGCCAGCCATTCGACCTGACGCTGAATCCCACCGTAACCTCGGCAGGGTATTACGCCCTTCAAAACGAGCGTCACCCGCATTGACCTTGCCTCACAATGCTCTCAAAGACGGCCCAGTTGCGTCACGGGCTGGGCATTGTCAAGGTCGCGCCAGAAACGCAAAAAGCCGCGGCGGCCTCGATCGGGTTACGGAATCGTTAATCAGCGCTTGCTACTATACCGGATGACCAAGAATCTCGGCAATGCACCCAGGACCATCTCCAGGCAACAGCCAAAGACCTCCGCTCTTGGTGGGCTGACGCCCGCCCTGTTTCCCCTTGTGGTCGTCGCGCTCGGATACATGATCGGTCGGCAATTTTTCGGCTTCTAGGGCGACTCGTCTAGGCGCGCACGGTAAAGGCTCGCGCCACGCGGGGGACGCCGTCAATGTCCACCCAACCTCCAAAACCAACCGGCGGCACCGTACGCCGCTACCCACTGCCCCGCACGTAAGCAAATTTTGTGCAATCACGGGAACGTGATATTCACTGATCACCGGACAAGGGGGCGCTGATGAGGTGTCTGGTGATCAATCTTGATCGTTCTCGCGATCGGCTGGCGCATGTCGCGTCCGAGTTCGGCCGGATCGGAGTACCATTTTGAGCGTGTCTCCGCCATCGATTGCCCCGATTGCTGCTCTGTCGCCAAAAGCCCGCTAAGCGCTGCTGAGGTTTGCTGTTTCCTGAGCCACCGCTCGTGTTGGGAGATCGTTGCGAACGGCGCGGATCAATATGGCGCGGTTTTCGAGGACGACGTCGTTTTCGGCGCGGGCGCCGGCTCGCTGCTTGCTTCCGATCGATGGGTGCCGCGCGATGCCGATGTGATCAAGCTGGAAACGCATTTTGCCAAAGTGAGGGTCGGACGCAAGGAAGTCGCTCTCGATGATGGGTTTTCGCTTGCCAGACTTTATGGCCTGCACGCGGGCGCCGCAGGCTATGTCATCTCCAGATCGGCAGCGCAAAGATTGCTGCGCAGGACCATGCATCTGAGAGGAGAGGTCGACTTCGTTCTTTTTCACCCAGGATTCATGACCTGCTCGCTCAACCGAATCTATCAGATCATGCCGGCGCTTTGCGCACAGCACCATTTTGTTTCGGGACGAGAGCGCTTTCCAAGCCTCGTGCGACGGCCCGGGAGGCGGCCAAAACCGTTTCTCGATCGAATTGTCGGAGAAGCGGTGCGAACCTTCGCCTATCTTCGAAACCAGAGCCTGACCGGAACAAAGAAGATCGAGGCCGTCGCGTTCTCAGGCTCTGAGGTCGACGGCAAACCCGTCCACGGCGCGTTCATCTATGGGCAGCCCGAGCACGGCCACCTCAACAAGGCGGCCGGCATACCGATCGCGCGGAAGAATAGTTCGACCGCCAGATAAGCAGACGATAGCGGCTGCGTTACGAAACAGCCTTTTCGCGGACCGGAAGCTTCCAGCCCGGCCTGACAAAGTGGCAGGTATAGCCGTTGGGGTATTTCTCGAGATAGTCCTGATGCTCTGGCTCCGCCTCCCAGAAATCGCCCGCCGGCGCAAGCTCGGTGACGACCTTGCCCGGCCACAGTCCAGAGGCATCGACATCGGCGATGGTGTCTTCGGCGACGCGCTTCTGCTCGTCGCTGGTGTAGAAGATCGCCGAGCGATAGCTCATTCCGACAT
Source organism: Mesorhizobium sp. C372A (assembly GCF_030323245.1). Classification (NCBI taxonomy): domain Bacteria; kingdom Pseudomonadati; phylum Pseudomonadota; class Alphaproteobacteria; order Hyphomicrobiales; family Phyllobacteriaceae; genus Mesorhizobium; species Mesorhizobium sp. C372A. The sequence continues at coordinate 5,370,901 of NZ_CP100475.1, forward strand.
CGTTGCCCTGGCGGTTTCTGGTGGTCGGATCGTGGATCTGGAAAAAGGATTCGAGCAATGTGCGAAAGCTGATCCTGGCCGGATCGAAAACGATCTCGATGGCTTCGGCATGGCTGCCGTGGTTGCGATACGTGGCGTTGGGCACATCGCCACCGCTATAGCCGACGCGGGTAGAGATCACGCCGGGATAGCGCCGGATCAAATCCTGCATGCCCCAGAAACAGCCGCCGGCAAGGACTGCACGTTCGGTGGACGTCGCCATATCATACCTCCATTGGATTGCTCCTTAGGTAGGCATTGTCGCTGGCTTCTTCCAGCATCTCAAGTGCATCACTCGTTGCCGGCCGAGCCGAACCGCCGCACGATGACCTCGAAGACGATGTCGGAAATCCACATGGCCGAGACGCCGATCAAAAAGGCGGCGGCGAGCGTCGTGGTATCGTCGGCCGGATCGGGGATAGGCATGCCGGTTGCCCTGACCCAGGCGACGGCAGGCAGCGTCAGATACGCAGCCGCCAGCGCCCCGCAGATCGGCGAGGCAATCATCTCGCGCAGCTTGTAGCGATGGCGCGACAGTGCTCGCAGCACGCCGCCGGCTAGCCCGGCGGCGACGACCGGCCCCTTGATGCCGAGCATGTCGAAGAGGTCGTGCATCGGCTAAGGCCTCCATCCGCAGAGCTTTTGTCCCTTGCGGTTGTGCGCCAGGAGCGCTCTCGCCTCGGCGTCCGACAGGACGTCGACGGCTTCGGCCGACAGGCGCAGCGGGCTCGAAATCGCGCAGAAGCCGCCCGAAGCAGTCGTGCACCCGGCAAGCGCCACAAGCAGCGCAAGCATCAGTCCCTTGCCCATGATTTCAGCTCCTTTCGAACAGCGTCCGCCGGCAATGCGCCGACGTCGTTCTGCACCTGCTCAGCGACCGCGCGCGCCGCGGCCTCAGCGGCCGCCAGTTTGCCGCGCTCGGCCCTGGCGCCGGCCAGCCGCTGGTGAGCGCCCCAGCAAAGGGCGGCGATGACCGATGCCAGGAAGCCCAGCAGCGCTTTGTTGCCAAGCAGGACGGCGAGGAGCGCGCTCACAGCAGCCACCCGGCGACAAGCCCGGCGGCAAAGCCGATAGCATAGGGTTTCGCGGCTTCGAGATAGGCGACGAGCAGTTGTTGAAACCCTTCCATGTCAGTGCTCCCAGCCGGATTTGCAGGCCAGCCAGTGCCAGGTCTCGGTGACCGAGGCGATGGCGAGACCGGCGGCGATCTCCAGACCAGCTTGAATGTCGGGGTCGGAAGAAAATGCCGCCGCGTCGTCGGCGCCGAGCAGGCCACGCGCGACCAGAACACCGGCGCCGTAACGCAAGCCGATGCGGATGAAGACGGCGATCATGTCGAACTCCTTGCGAAAATCGATTTCAGGATTTGAAGCAGCGCACGCCAGAACGGCAGGCGTTCGACGGGGCTGACGCGCCCGCCGGTAGACACCGGCGGCATCGCACTGCCGGGCTTCGGCGAGAGCGCTGATGGCTGGGGCGGGGTGCCCGGCAAGGTGCCGCGGGCTGTAGTGCCGACATCAACAGCGCCTGGGAACGGACCGACCGGATGCGATCGCTCCAACCCTTGCCGAAAACCGGCCAGGTCGGCAGCCGCCGCAGGAATGCCAGGCGGGCATCGCAAAGATCGTCGATGACTGCGCCCGGTGGCCTGGCGCCGACAGCTTTGAGCGTGGCCGGGCCGATCCTGCCGTCCTGTGCGGTGCCAACTGCCGCCTGCAGATATTTAGCCGCCCTGCCCGGCCCACTGTTCACGGCGAAGTCGAAGACGGCATAGTCGACACCGCCGGGAAGCTCGGCGCCCGCAGCGGCATCCCAATAGAAGCGGCGATAGACCGTGGCCACCTGAGCATCCGTGATATGGCGAAGGTCGTCCTTCGTCGCATCCGCCTTCACGTAGCGGCGGAAGTTGGCCAGCGTCACGCCCTTCATGGTTGCGCCGCCGGGATCGGCCGGATTGTCGGACCAGCCGCCTTCCGATTTGAGGACGAGCGCAAGCGCCCGCGCGAAGTTGCGGTCCATTGGGGTTTTCCTTTCTGCCCGCGAAAGGCAGGTTGTCGATTTGCGAAGCTGCTTGCGGTTAGGCGTCGATCATCGAGACAACGTCGCTGGAGACCTTGGCGGGGCGGTATTTGGTGGCGTCGGCCGGAAAGGAGATCGGAACGGCGAACCGAGCGACGGCACCATTGCCGTCGTCGCCGCTGCGATGGTGATCGAAGATGCACCTCCGTATGCAGTGTTAGGAAGAATTCCGGCAAAGGTGATCAAGAAGCGCTTCGACGACGAAAATAGCCGAGGCTTATTGAGATTCGGTGGTGGATTGGGCAGACGCCATATCTCGAAAAGAGAGAGCGGCCTTTTGATCTTTCTTTTGAAGAATTCACTGGAATTTATGCTAGGCCCATGCCCTAATGACAAGCTGCCAGCTTGCATTGGTAATATTTAGAAATCCACCAGTGTCTTTGCGTGTAATCTGAACGGCACTAGAAGCCTGCGACCCAAATCTAACGACCATATTTGTAGCATCGGGAACGACACTTAGGCCTCGATTGGTGCTCGCTTCGTGCGATCCAATCGAGACAGGTTCTTCGTCTCCAATAGAATAGCCACCCTCAGCAGTGGTGCACTGTAAGAATGCAAGGTAATTTTTCGGCTTCACCCCCAGCCCATGAGCCAACGTCAGCGACCCGCCGGATGTGATGGTCTGTTGCGGGCTTTCATAAAACTTCTGAAGCAACGCCGTGGACGACTGGACATAGCGTGCATCCTGTTCGGCCTGCGACCATTGCAGCTTGATCCATCCTCCCCAGGCACCGCCAGCCTGCCTGCGCCGCCATAGCTTTTGGTCTGCCGCCGTAGTGTCGTTGACGAAATCATGCACCGTCTGCGTCCGGTAGCCAGTGCTTCCGTGCGCTTCCACAAACCCCAGGAACCAATTTACGCCGTCTGGCGCATTAGCCGCCGCCGAGGCCATATACCAGCCGTTGTCCAGGGCGTTGTTCCAATCGGTGATCGTCTGCGCGACGACACCAAGGTTGGGTCGGCTATCAAGTTTCAGATCAAACCCAGCCTTGACGAACCCCGTTGTAGCCAATTGCGTGGTATTCGTTCCAGGCGCTGCGGTCGGCCCCGTTGGCGTCCCGGTAAATGTCGGGCTGGCCTTCGGCGCCAGGCTGGACACCGCGATCCCACTATCCTTCCCCACCTTGCCCGTGGTGCCCGCGAAAGTGACAATATTGTCGGTTGCCGAAGACGCAGGCCCCAAAAAATCTCCTACTCCCGTCCCGTCGGCGCCTCTGTCGCCGGCACGGTCGAACATCAGCCAGATGCCGTTGGCCACCGTCGGCAAAGTGCCGGCGCCGCTGACATAGGCGAGCGTCAGTTTGCGGTAGCGCGTCGCGGCCATCAAATCGTCGCGCAGTTTCACCACCTTGCCGTCCTTTCGGTGAAAAAGCCTGAATTCCTCGAACCAGGGCAGCAGCGTCGAAAACACCTTGAAGCGGCCGGATTGCATGCGGTCGAGCATTTCCATCAGCCCCGCCTCGACCGAGACCGAGCCGTCGGCGAAGCGGGCGTGGCCCGACAGCATGTTCAGCCCGTGCGCGGCGTATTGTCTGGCAAGCGCGGTGCCCGCGCCTTCCAGCGTCTCGCGGCGGCCGTCGCGCGGCCAGGCCCAGGGCAGCCACTCGCCCCACGGCTTCAGGGCCAGTACCTGCATGGCCGGCGTCTGCTGCGAGGCCCGCGCCGCCTTGGAGATATAGACGACATCGGCCTCCGTATCCCAGGCCAGCTCGACCGCGGCCGACGGATGGTCCCAGCCGAAATCGAGGGCGCCGATCCGCGGCCAGTAGCGCGGCAGCCGGAACGGCTCGCAGGCAATCAGCTCCTCGGCAATCGGAAAGATGCGGCCGGAGCCCAGCACCGGAATGCCCTTGGCCCTCGCTTCGCGCTCATGTTCGGGATAGGCGGCGATGATCGCGGCACGCTCGTCCGGCGAATAGTGTTCGACGTCGTCTATGGTCATGAAGGTGACGTGACGGGTCATGCAAGCATGCTCCAATAGAGTGTGGCCATTGATACCAGCGCTCATCAATGCGAAGCTGACCCAAGACTTGGGGGAACACATGATTCGGATTGCAATCGTTGTCGGCATTGCCGCCAGTGCATCGGCATGCACCAGCCAGGCGAATGTTCCTTACGATACTAGTAAAAAAATCTGCAGAACCCGTACCGATCCAGGAACAGGGTTCAAACGCGAGGTCTGCGTCCCCGACACTCCCAATCAATCCTGTATGCTCTATATATATCAGTATACCGGTCGAGAGAAAATATTGTGCGGCCCATTAACGCGCAAATCGTCAACCGCCGAAGGTCGTGCCAGGCAACTTGCCGGCACCAAATACCCCTGATTCGACTTAACTGGGTTTGATGCGGATCACCTTTGGCGCCTGCGCATCCATGAACATGTAGCACCTGCCAAGCAGCGCCTTTTTGCCGAGCTCATCGAACACATTCTGCCCCAGCGGCGTGATCAGCACCTCGCCCGTAGCCAGCCCATCCTGGTGGCGGGCCTCGATCTCTTGCCAATGCGCATTCGCAACGTCGGAAAGCACGACATTGAAGGCTGGATGATTGTAGCTGACCAGCACGTTGCCATCATCCATGTCAGACGGCTTCATGTCCGGGTGATAGTTGTAAATCATGGCAAGCGTCTGGATGGCGGCCATGGCTGCCGCCTCATCGGACAGGCCGGCTTCCGTCAGCACGCAGGTGCCGTTTCAAGGATGGCAAAGTCACGGCCTCTGTCGAAGTAATAGCCGAACCGTTCCTCGATGCGATCGATGGGTTGTGAAAACGAGGGTCGCCATTTGGGCACCTGGGGCTTTGATACCTCAGCACCACCCGCCGGCGACACGACAAGCGAAGACAAACCGCCTGTCAATACCTGCCGCCTGTTCATGGACTTGGTTCCTCGACAACCTGGCCACCAGTCTAGTCGCGGTTCGCAATTCCGCAACGCGCCGAAACGGGAAAGCTTCGCTCTCATCTTTTCCTTTATCGCTTTATGCGGTAGGTCTTGCCGTGCATCGGCGACATCGATGCGTCTGGGCTGGTGCATTCTGCGCGGCCTGTACTCTACGCGGGTGGGACAGCCACTCTTTGCCATGACAGATCTATTCGAGGCGATGCGCCTGTCCGCCGAGGACAGCGAGGTTGCTCATCTTTTTTTCAGCGAAGGCGGTAAGATCCTGCTGCCACTCGGCAAATCGACAAATGCCATGACAGGTCAGGAGATGCTGGAGCGGCTGCTGTCGTCCCCGCATGATGACGATGGCGCGCTTGCCAACGACCTTCTCGGCGAGCTCGGCAAGACGGTGCCGTTGGAAAGCCTTCGTCTCCTGCTGACATCTGCCAATGCTGAGACGCGAGCGGCGGGTGCGTTTATTGCCACCTTTCAAAACCAGAACATAAGTTCGATGGTGGGTGAGCTGGCCGCGCTGCTTGGGGACAGCAACCCGCGCACGCGCTTCGATGCCGTGGAGTCTATCTTGCGATGCAGTACGCGGAACGATGGTCAGCATCTCGCGCAGGCGTTGTTTGCCCTTGATGATTATCACGATGGTGTACGCATGGGAGCCGTCAAATTTGTGCGCTTTGCAAAAGACTGGCAGTTAAAGCTTGCGCGTCAGCACGCCGCGTTGCTCAGGCCGCAAACGCCGTTTTCGGCGATCGCCGATATCTCCGGGCAATGGCGAGGTGATGCATCAGGCATGATCCGTGCTATGCTCGACCATTCAGAGCCGGTAGTGCGCCGTTACGGCTTGGGGCTGGCCAGCCGGGCGAGGTTGGTCGTTGTTGACGCGTTCGTCGAATGGGCGCAGGCGTCCGCCGATCCTGAAATCAGCAAACTGGCAACCGATTGCATCGAGCACAACCAGATATCGCACCACGCCGTATGGCAATCATCGTTGCCGGCAATCGCCTGAGGCACCGCTGATCTCGGGGTCAAGATAGCGACGTGACAGGACGTAGAGCCTGCCGAACTGATTCAAAGTAATGTCGTATGATGTTGTCCGCGCACGATATTTGCGCCGGGCGTGGCGGTTCTTACCTTCTCCCTTTGTGGGGTGAGAAGCGGTCCGCGTGGCGGACGAAAAGCCAATTGCTTGGCTTTTCGAGCTTCGAACGCCCTGAGCCTGCGAAGGGCCGGGTGGTGGCCGATCCAACCTGCCGGGTCCCCGCTGCTCCGCAGCGTCCCGGCGTTCGCCGGCCTTTCGTCGTGCCACTGGCACGACGAATTCGCTTCGCGAACCAGCTGCTCACCCCACAAGGGGGGAAGGGAGAACCTCCTGCGCCGTCAAGAACCGCAGCACCACGTCGCTCATGCCAAGCAGCGGCGTAAACGTCACCATGGTGATGCCGCCCGTCGCGTTGGTGCGGGTCAGGCCTTCGGAATAGATATCGAGCGGCGGCTCCTCGTCGAACCAGACGCCGTGCAGGGTTTCGCCCTGCCACTTTTCGCGGCCCTTCTCATAGCTCTTGAACGACAGCACCGATTCATCGGCCTGCACGTCGCCGCCGCCGCCCCAGCGCACCACGATGCTGTCGAGCGCGCCCGGCGCGCCGCGGCCCATCGTGGTCTGGCGGATGGCATCGGCGGGGATCATGCCGGTGCCCCATGCCGCCTGCTGCTGCGGCGGGCCGACCAGCACGCGCTGCGGGTTGTCTCGCGTGCCCTCGCCGGTCACGCCGGCAGCCCATAGCCTGACGGCGGCGTCGAAGGTCTTGCCCTGCCACCACGCGGGATAGCGGCCGGTGAGATGCATGGCCCATTCGGCGCCGCCGGCCCTGGTCTTGCCCAACTGGTTGCCGGCCATGAACAGACGTTCCCGGTTCTGCGCGCCGGCGGCGTGAAACTGCGCCTGCCTGGGATAAGGCCGGTAGGCGGCAAGCTGGTTAGTCCTGCGCCTGCGGTCCAGCTCCTGCAGCAGCGCCAGATAGTGGCGGCGCGTCTTCAGGCTGGTCGCCAAACGGCCCGAGGACGGCTTCGAGGCCACGGATGCGGCGGCGGATCTCGTCATCGCTCAGGGCTTCCAGATTGTCAGATGAAACATGCAAATCCTTGGCCAGATCCTTGGGTAGCACCGATTGCACGATCTTCAGATACTGGTCGGGCTTGTCGGCCCGGACCGCGGCAATGACGCCGGCGCCATGGGCGCTGAAATCGGCGCGAACCGCGTCGAGGAAATCATCGCCAAGCGTCTTCTTCGTCCGCTTCGGCTTGGCAGCGGCGGCAGTCGCCTTGCGGCCAGGGCGCGCACGCGGCGCCGTCCGGTCAGCCATGATCCGAGATCCCGGCGGGCTCGGCGGTAGGTGCCTGTTTCGCTGGCCGCTTGATCTTGCCGGACTTGATCTTGCCGGACTTGCGCCGTGCCGATTTTGGCCCTGACCGTGTTGGGGCGGCCTTGCGGGCTGCATCAGCGGCCGGCGCGTGGCGCTTTCCGGCAGACGCGGCTTTCAGGCTTGCCCTGGCGATCGCCCTTGCGTCGTGCGCGCCGCGCGGAAAGCCGAAGCCGCCGATGGCATCGACAGGACCACCGCGAACCATGCCGATCAGCACGCCCGGCACGACCGGCTCGATACGGCCGATGCGCGCCTGCGGGGCAGCGCCCTCGAACACGCCAATGGCGCTGACGACCTCGCGGCCGTCATCGTCGGTGATGATGGTGGCATAGCGGTTGGACAAGGGAGGCCTCGCGGATAAGGCAGAATGAACCGAGGATAGCGTTCCTTCACGCCCCCCTCTGTCCTGCCGGACATCTCCCCCTCAAGGGGGGAGATTGGCAGCTCCAGGGTCGCGACCAATTTGCAGCGCTGACGATTGGCGAAAGCAAGGCGGCAGTCCGATCTCCCCCCCGTGTGGGGGTTGAGGAGTGGTCCGCGCAGCGGACGGAAAGCCAATTGCTTGGCTTTCCGAACGACGAACGTCCGGCAGGCCAGAGGGGGGCTGTCCCGCCGACATCCGATATCCGCACGTTGTGGGCATCAGGAAAACAAAACCCGCCTCGTGGGCGGGTCGGTGGCGCAAATCAGCACCATGGACAAATCATAGCAAAGCTGCCCTCACCCGTCAATGCAGATAAGAAATAATTCCTACTCCGGTCAAAGCCTCGTCCTTGGCGGCGGCGCGCATTGCGCGAGGGCCGCATCGATGGGATGCTGGGTCTCGTCGGAGAGCGAAATGAGCGATGTGACCAGTCACTATGGCAGCGGCGGCATTGTCGAGCGCATCCTGTCGGCTGTGCCGGACGCAAAGGCCGGCAGCCTCGCAGCCAAACAACTCTATCCGTTCGATCAGCTTCATGGCCGCGAGCTGATCGCCACGCAGGACCATGCTGCGCGTCTTGCGCCCTCCGCCGGCGATCGGGTTCTGGACATCGGCAGCGGCATTGGCGGCCCGGCCCGGTTCCTTGCCGAGACCTATGGGTGCAGCGTCGACGGCGTCGACCTGACGCAGGCGTTCGTCGAGGCATCCCGCCGATTGACCGAGCTCTGCGGCCTCGGCGACAAAGTGCGTTTCCATGAGGCCGATGCGACAAGGCTGCCTTTTGCGGACGACACATTCGACGCGGCGATCTGCTTCTATGTCGGCATGAATATCGCCGACAAGGCGGCGGTCATCGGGCAAGCGTGGCGCGTACTGAAGCCGAAGGCCAGGCTTGTCTGGACCGAGGCGGTGCTGGCGGACGGCGAGCCTCACTATCCCTTGCCTTGGGCGGTGTCGGCTGTGGCCAGCCATCTCGTCGACCGCGAAACCCTGAAGGCTCTGTTTGCTTCAGCCGGATTCCAGGTCGACGACGTCATCGACGAAACCGGCGATCACGTCGAGCTGGCGTTGAAACGGGCAAATTCCAGCATGGTTCCGTCGCCCGCCCAGCAGCAGGCCAATGAGATCGTGCTCGGCGCCGAGTTCGTGCATCGGCGAAAAAACTACATAAGCAGCCTGAGCGAGGGAAAACTCGCGTCACTGGCCATCATCGCTTCCAAGCCGGCCTGAAACAAAAAACCCGCCTCGGCGGCGGGTTGGTGGCGCAAATCAGCAACATCGACAAATCATAGCATAGCTGCCCTCACCGGTCAAGATATGTCAGGAAAGAATTCCTACATCGACATCGATCGGAGACTCGGCGATGCTAGCGCTACCACATCCGGCGTCAAGTCATATGCATATGTTCTAAAGTGCCATGCCGTCGGCGGATGTTGTCTGATAATTTGTCCTTTGGCATCAAGGGGGCAAAAGAAGCCATGTCTGAGGACAAAATCCGAAATATAAATCTGACCGCCGACATCGTCGCGGCATTCGTGCGCAACAATTCAGTGCCTCCGGATAGCCTGCCGGCGTTGATCGAGAGCGTCAATGCAGCGCTCGCGGCCGTGGACAATCCCGTTGCTCCGCCGCAACCTGCGCCTGAGCCCGCGGTCAACCGCAAGCGCTCGGTAACGCCGAATTTCATTTACTGCCTCGAGGATGGCAAGAAGTTCAGGTCGCTGCGGCGTCATCTCGGCTCCGCCCATGGCATGACGCCGGAAGCCTATCGCGCCAAATGGGACCTGCCCGGCGACTATCCGATGACGGCGCCCAGCTACGCCGCCAAGCGCTCGGAGCTGGCAAAGGAGTTCGGGCTCGGCATCAGGACACCCGAGGCCCCGGCCGCCAAGGCGCCGGCCAAGAGCAAGACCAAGGCGTAAAGGCACGCCCCCTCCGTGCCGTACGCCTGCTGGAGGACGATCGTGGTGGCCGGAGAGCCCAATGACGTTCGCGTGGAACGTGTGGACCGCCGCCAATGGGCGGTGCTGGTTGCCGAGAATGGCACGGTGACCCAGCATCTGTTCATGGCCCAGGAAGCGGCCGAGGAGTTTGCCGACGGCGAGCGGACAAGGCTCGGCCTTCCCGCCAGGCCGCCGGCGGCGGATCCGCTGGCCTGAACAGTCCTTCAACGGGCTGCAGGATACAAGACGCAGCCTTCGACAGGCCGTCTAGCGACTGGTCATTAGCTGGCTCTTATGGAATCATTCCACTCCAACTCGGGGGAGAGCGGGATGGACAAACCAGCCATGGCATCCGTGTTCAGGATGCGGCAAGCGCCAGCCACTGTTTCGGGCGTTCGCAGCGTCGGCCAAGGCCAGGCCGATCCGGTCATCGGCAGAAGGCCGCTCGGCGAGGCGATCCGCTTCGTCATCGACGCCCATCCCCATTACGACATCAGCTGCGTTTCGATCGCCTATGGCGACGGCTCGGCCCCGCGCCTCGGCAGCCGGGAGGTCAAGGCGCTGTGGGCCGAATATGGCCGCCGCTGGATGGAAGAGTAGCGCAGGCCATCGGCCGACGCCTATCGCTTGCATCCCCGTCCGGATCGTAACAGCGGCTCATGCGTTGAGCGTGAGCCAAATGGGAGCAACAGCCATGAACGTCGCCAATCTGCAACTCGAAGGCCTGCTGATGGCCGTCGCCTCGATCAATCAGGTGCTGGTGCGCAAGGGCCTGCTCACGGTGGAGGATATCGACATTGCGCTGCGCAAGGCCGAGGCCATCGAAACCGGCGAGGAGCGGTCCGACGGCATGTCGGAGTCCAACCGCGACGCCGTCAACTTTCCGATCCGACTGCTGGAACTGGCCAATCAATGCCAGCCGGAGGCGGACATGCCGTCCTTCTCGAAACTGGCCCGCATGGTCGGTCAGATGAAGGAACCCTACAACGACCAGATGTGAGGCGGTCTGCCGACGCGGGGCCTCACCCTCGGCCAATCTTCGAGGCCAGCACGCTGCCCGGTCCATGCACGGCGGCGAACAGCAGGCCGGCGGCGAACGGGAAATGGGACATGAAGGCGCCGAACTCGGCCTGGTTGCCGGTCCAGTGCGACGGACCGTGGAAGGCAAAGCCGAGGAAGACCACGTAGACGGCGGCGACCAGGGCGGCCGGCGTGAAGAACGCTCCGGTCAGCAAGGCGATCACCAGCAGCGTTTCGAGGATCGCGGCGCACCAGGCCAGAAACAGCGGGAACGGGAAGCCGGCGGCGGCGATGTAGCCGGCGGTCATGTTCATATCCATGAACTTGAAGGCTGCTCCCATCGCGAACATGGCGGCCAAGGTCAGGCGGGCGATGAGAATGGCCGCGGTCTGCCACGGCGATTGAACGGCTTCCATGATGTGCTCCAAAGGTTTGCAACGGGTTTCGCCCCAAGGACGGGCGCCACGCCGCCGATCCTACACCAGCCCGCGAAATTCTTTCGCGGCAAAGCCGGACCTCGCAAAAGGAGGCGCTTGCAATCCTCTTGCCGCGCGTGGCCGCTCAGAGCTTCGCCATCAGCTCCCGCCCCAACCGTTTCGGCGGCTCGGCGCGCAGCACCACATTGGTCGTCACCGCGCCGTAGCGGCCGATGGCATCGACGATGCTTTCGAGGTCGGGCGGCGACGGCACGACCACCTTGACCAGAAAACAATCCTCGCCGGTCACCCGCAGCACCTCGACCACTTCCGGCATGGCCGCGAATTTCTTCAGGCAGGTCTGGATGTGCTCATGCGTGGTGCGCAGGCGGATCATGGCCATGGTGCCGAGACCGAGGGCGGTGGGATCGATCGCGGCCCGGTAGCCGGCGATGATGCCGCGCTCCTCCAGCCGCTTCACCCGCTCCGACGTCGCGGGCTGGGACAGGCCGACGCGGCGGCCGAGTTCGGAAATGCCGATGCGGCCATCCTCCTGCATGATCTCGATGATTGCCATGTCGGTGGGGTCGAGCCGTGGCCGGTAATCGCCGTTTGCCATGAACACCTTCAATCCATCGGAATTCTTCATCGCTTTCCGATGATCTCTCATTCCGCGAACAAGGAGAAGCCCTAGGATTGGGACATCATCTGCGGCGAAGAAACAGGATTTTCCATGACCGACTTCATCATTCTGCCGGGCAGCGGCGGATCGGGCGAGGCCCACTGGCAGACACGCTGGCAACAGGCCGACCCGGCGATGCGCCGCTTCAGCCCGGCAAGCTGGGAGCTGCCGGATTTCGACGACTGGGTGGCGGCGCTGGACGTCGCGGTGTCACAGGCACAGACCCCGCCGGTGCTCGTCGCCCACAGTCTCAGCTGCCTGCTGGTCGCGCATTGGCAGGCGGTGTCGAGCCGTCGGATCGGCGGGGCGTTTCTGGTTGCGGTTCCCGACCCGGCCTCGCCGGTCTATCCCGCTTACGGAATTCCCTTCGCCGATACGCCGCGCGGGCCGCTTCGCTTCCCCTCGCTGATCGTGGCCAGCACCGACGATCCCTATGATCCGAACGGCTATGCCGGTGAGAAAGCCACACAATGGGGCAGCGAACTGCACATCGCCGGGCCGCTTGGTCACATCAACAGCAATAGCGGGCTGGGCGACTGGCCGGCGGGAATGGAGCTGCTGACGGCCTTCGTGAGAGACAGACAGGCCGACCACGCAATCGCACCGTAGGCGCCCGAAGCGTGCGCGCGGGCTTGCCCCGACTTGTCCCGCCAGCTATCTCTCGGGAGGGGCGTTTGTGAGGGAGCCTGCGAATGGTGTCCGTCCGATATCTGGTCCGCGATGTCGATCTGTCCATCGCGTTTTATACGAGCTATCTGGGCTTCGCGCTGAAGCAGCAATTCGGTCCGGCGATGGCCATCCTGACGCGCGGCGACCTCTCGCTCTGGCTCGCCGGTCCCTTGGCGTCGGCAGCCAGGCCGATGCCGGACGGCCGGACACCCGAGCCGGGCGGATGGAACCGCTTCGTGCTCGAGGTCGAGCAATTGCCGTCAATCGTGACTAAGATGGTCGAGGCCGGCGTGCGGTTCCGCAACCAGATCGTCGAAGGTCCGGGCGGGCGACAGATTCTTTGTGAAGACCCGTCCGGCAACGTGATCGAGCTGTTCGAGCCCAGCTAGACTTCGGCCGTCGCCTCGGATTCGGCGCCGGGCTTTGCCTGGCCTTCCCACTGCCGCTCCGCCTCTGCTTTACGCTTCGGACAATCCTCGTAGTCATGCTCTCGCGAACCGCAATAGGAGCAGCATTTTGCCGGCGTGTCGGTTCGAAGCATTGTGGCCATGCACAAGAATGCACGAAAATTCATCCGGTTGCAGCAGCGTCCGCGACGTCGCTGCTGGGATGCGTGACCGCCAGCCTGGCACCGCCCTCAATAGCCGCCGCCGAGGATCGGCAGAATCTCGGCGGCAGACATTGCGCGCGGCGCGTATTCGTCCGGCCTATATCAAAGTTAAATGCGGATGCTGGGCGTGAGGTGGTAGGTGATCGCGATGGGGGGACTCTCAACGCGCTCGAGGTGTCCCATGGACGTTCGAAATCTGATTGCCAAATTGTCAGCCGCGGTATTGCACCGCCGCGCCGCGTCTTCGCCGATACTGTTCAGGCCGATCCGCAACTCGCTCGCCGACATCCCGTTGAAGCCGGCGCCGCGGCCGCCTTATCGTCCGCATCGGCCGATCTGGCCGGCAAGCAACATGTAGCTCGCCGGGCTGCAACCAGTTTGTGATTTCCTCGTTTATGGCGATCCCGTTTTCAAGGAGGCAAGTGATGAGATCGATCCGGGCGAGGCGCGAATGGTTTGGATGGTGAGCGCATGAGCCGTTTTCTGCCCCTGACGATCAGATTCGTGGACGGCAGCGCGATGACGGTGTCGTCGATCGCCGACGCCAGGAGGGCGCTAGGCGGAACATGGAAGAACAAGCAGACGGCGGCCTACAAGGCGGCCGACAGGCTGGTGGATGACGCGTTGAACGGCATTTGCCGCCCGGACATCGCCTTTGCCGCTTTCCAGAATGCCGCCGCCCAACAGGGCTTGCTGAAGCCGGCGAAGCCAAGTGCCGCCCTTGCCATGCTCGACGAATTGGCGTCGCTGGATGGGCATCGTTGAAAGACCGGCTGACGGATTGCCTGCGATGTCATGGCGAACGCCGGATAGCCTATCTCGGCTCGCGGTTCATGCTGAGATAAGTCGGGTCGAACTCGGCGATTTCCACCAGCTGCTGCCAGTCCAGAATGGTCACCATGTAATTTGCCCAGCCGATCACACCGATCTTGCGCAGCGCGCCGATGACCCGGTTCATGTGGACGACCGAAAGCCCAAGCACATCGGCCAGTTCCGCCTGCGACAGGGGAAGCCGGAAACTCATGCCGTTGGTCTGCTTGACGACCTGGAGCCGCACGAACAGCTCGCACACAAGATGCGCCAGATGCGAAGTCTTGGACCGCCGGCCCATGGCCACGATCCATTCCCGATGGATGGCGCCATCGACGAGCGTGTCCAGCCAAAGCAAGCGGCTGAGATGAGGTGCCTGTTCGGTGATCGTCCTTAGCCGACTGTGGTCGGCGGCGATCACCCGGCATGGCGACAAAGCTATAATGCCATGGTCCATTGTCTTGAGCAGGAAGGCGTGCAAATCGACAAAATCGCCTGGCACCTGCAACGAGGTGAACTGGCGCCCGCCATCCTCCAGCACTTTGTAGCGCGCCGCCAGACCCTCGATGATGAGCGTGCTGTAGCCTGGCCTCGATCCCTCGGAAACGATGTCCTGACCGGTGGCAAAATCCATCTCGATGGTCATGGCGGCGGCCAGCAGCCCCTTTTCCTGCTCGGACAAAGCGTCATGCTGGCCAAGGTTGAGATAAAGCGGTTCTAGCATCGAGGATCCAGTTCGAGATTTCGTGGACATTCGTGGCCTAGCCAAACGCCGGAGATCGGGTGCGGTTGCAATCGGCCGGCACGGCGACGGCTCCTGGCAGGAAATCTGCTCAGGACACAGTCGCATGGAACCATGGGTGCGGGTTGGGATTTAATCCATGTCGCTCAAAAATGGCCCCGATTTGAGACAACGACATGCATAAAAACACAGACCTGAAGCGCGTCGCCTGCGCCCTTTCAACCGCGACGCGCTTTAGCGTTCTCCAGCAGGGATCCTTGCACACATGGAACGGTTCTACTTCGACTTGTACAACGCCGAGACCCAGATTGACGAAGAGGGGCAGCTTTTTCCCAGCCGGGAGCGCGCGGGAGCCGAAGCGCTGCGCATATTGCACGATGTGGCGCGCGACGAGATACCGGAGGGCGACCACCGGCGGATCACCGTCAAGATGCTGAACGAGAACAGGGAGCAGATATTCGAAGCGTCGCTGACAATGGCGTCACTGTGGAGTTGAACTCGTCGACCCTGTCGAGGACTGTATGGAACCTCTTGCCCTCCCCTCTGTTTCCTAAGGAGGGGCCAGCGGCAGAAGCTGCACGGCTGATTGACTGGAGGCATCTATGTCCTTGCAAAAGCTTCATCCCGAGCAGGTCGACGACACACGCAGGCTTGCCTATTCGACCTTTGCCCCGGCGCTGATCGGTTGGCTCACCAAGCGTCTGGCGCGGTGTCAGGGCGTCAAGGAGCTGGGCGCCCTGGAAAAGTCGCTCATCCGCCTGATCGAAGACTCCGATGTCGATGGGCCGCAAGCCGAGGCGATGAAAGAGTTCGCCATCGAGCTGGTGGTGTCGACGATATCGGAAGCCCGCGCTCACCCCGACACCAAGAGCGATGTCGAAGCCGTTGGCGAGCGCCGCGCCGAAGGCCGCTCCGAGAACCCGCAGACGCTCGAGGAGCAGTTGCAATCAGGCCTCGAAGACAGTTTTCCGGCCAGCGATCCGCCCGCCGTCGTCTCGACCGCCATTTCCGGCGGCTCGAAGGACCTTGTCGGTACAGATGAGGTGTTGCGCCGCAAGAAAGAGGCGGCGCAGCGAAAGCAGGAAAAGGCCGACGCCGGTTAGCCGGACAAGTCGCGCGAGCCCGAGGCGATGAGAGCCGTCAGCCGAAGCGCTTTTCCGGCGACTGTCCGCTGGCCGGTGACTGTTCGCCGGCCCGCGCGACGATCGCCTCGAGCGGCTCCGGCCGGTGAAGCAGAAAACCCTGGCCATAGGCCACGCCCATGCCGCGCAGAATGTCGAGCGCTTCCTGCTGCTCGATCTTTTCGGCCACCACCGCGCAGCCGAGACTTTTGGCGATGCCCGCTATGGCCGAGACGATCTCGCGGTCGAAACGGCTTTCCGCGATATTCTCGATGAACGAGCCGTCGATCTTGATCTGATCGACCGGAAAGCGCCGCAAATATTCGAACGAGCTCATGCCGGCGCCGAAATCGTCGAGGCTGACGCGGCATTGCCGCTCGCGCGCCTTGCGCACGAACTGCTCGGCGGCGTCGAAATTGGTGACGGCCGCGGTCTCGGTGATCTCGAAGCCGATGCCGGAATGCGGCGCCCCGGTCTCGGCGATGACGGCGTCGACGAAATCCCACAGCAGCGGATCGCTCAGCGTCTGCGCCGACAGGTTGAAGCCGAGCATGATGGCGCCTGACCGCATCGCCGCGCCATGCTGCGAAAGCGCTGTCCTGATGATCCAGCGGTCCAGCCGCGAGGCAATGCCGAAGCGCTCGGCGACCGGAATGAATTCGTTGGGCGGGATCAGCTTGCCATTGCGCCCGGCAAGCCGCGCCAGCACCTCGACGTGGCGGCTCTCCTGCCAGGGCTGGCCGAGCAGATGGATTTCCTGGCCGAACAGTTTCAGCCGCCCGTCATCCATGGCGTCGACCGTGTCGGCGGCGACACGCGCCGCGTTGAGGCCGCCGGAGCCCGACGCCGCATCGGCCGAAAACACCGCGAAGCGATTGCGCCCGGCCGCCTTGGCGGCATAGCAGGCGTCATCGGCGCAGGCCAACGCATCGGCAACTGTGGTGGTGGTGTCCTCGACGAAGGCGATGCCGATGCTGGCCGCGAGTTTTCGCGAGGTCGCCGGCAGTCCGAGGTCGGCGTCACGGACCGCCGCAAGAATCGCGCCGGCCAGCGCCTCGGCCTTGGCCGATTGGCAATTGGGCACCAGCAGCGCGAACTCGTCGCCGCCGAGGCGCGCGGCACGCGCCGATGCCGGCAGGCAGCCCAGAATACCGGCGGCGACACCCCTCAGCGCCAGGTCGCCGGCGGCGTGGCCGGCAAAGTCGTTGAGCGCCTTGAAGTAGTCGAGATCGACATAGAACACCGCCAGCGGCAAAGCCCGCTCGGTGGCGATATGCACGGCCAGCAGCCGGTCGAAGGCGGCACGGTTCAACAGGCCGGTCAGCGCATCGTGGTGAGCGGCGTAGGCGAGTTCCCGCTCGCGCTTCTTGTCCTCGGTGATGTCGCGCACGGTGCCGAGAATCTGGCCCGCCGTCTCGGGCGCCGCGATGAAGCGCACCAGCGATTCGACATGGCGGATTTCGCCGTCGCGCCTGACGATGCGGTATTGCGCGGCGACGACGCCGTCGGTCGAAAGCGGCGCCAGATGGGCGCGCTCTGCGGCATCCTTGTCGTCGGGATGCAGATAGGAATGCCAAAGGTCGGCAGCCACCTCGTCGGTGTCGGCGACCAGGCCGAATATCTCCCTGGTGCGGGCGTCCCAATAGCTCTTGTTGGCGTCGATGTCGTGATGCCAGATGCCGGTGCCGCTGGCCGCCAGCGCCAGGCGAAAGCGCACATTGACCCGCTCGAGTTCGGCTTCCGCCTCTTTCTGCCGGCTGATGTCGGTCTGCACGCCCATCAGCCTGACCGGCTTGCCCGTCTCGTCACGCTCGACAATGCCGCCGCGGTCCAGCACCCAGATCCAGTGGCCGTCCTTGTGCTTGAGGCGCAGCTCGGTCTCGATCGAGGCGGTCAGGCCGGAAATGTGCCGCTCGCCGCTGGCCAGCGCCCGCTGGCGGTCGTCGGGATGCGTCAGCTTCAGCCAGAGGTCGTCGCTGTTGGCAAGCTCGCCATCCTCATAACCCAGCATGTGCGACCAGGTCGGCGAATAGAAACAGTCGCCGCTCAAAATATCCCAGTCCCATACGCCGAGATGAGCGCGTTCGAGCGCAAGCGCCCAGAATTCGCCGTTGCGTATTTTCTCTTCAGCCATGCCCTGGTTTCGCTCACTCCGTCGCCGCCACTATGCACGCAAGCAGAGAAGAAACCGTTACCGGGTGCGCCGCGCCCACAGTGCGGACAAGGCCTGCAATCGTGGACCATGCCGTAAGGCGTCATCATGCGATTGGGGCTCGTCATGCCATTGGCGCCCTGATTGGAACCGCCCTGGCCGGGCCTGGCTCGACGATCCTTATCGCGCGGCGGCGCGCATTGTCCTCGAGCAGGCCGCGCAGTTCCTCACGGCCGCGCGCGATGCGCGACATCAGCGTGCCGGCCGGAACGCCGAGCATCTCGGCGGCCTCGGCATAGGAGAAGCCCTCGATGGCGACCATGGTCAGCGCGGCACGGCGGTCCGGGCTGATCGCCTGCAGCGCGTCGATGATCTCGCGCGCGGCGACGTTCTCCAGCTGGTCGGCGGGAGAGGCTTGCGCCTCGCCGGCCTCCAGCGGCAGCATCGAGGCCTCGCCTCGCCGGTTCACCTTGCGCATCTGGTCGATGAACAGATGATGCATGATCGTGAACAGCCATTTTCGCGGGCTCTCTCCCGTCTGCCAGTTGTCCAGCCGCAGCAGCGCCCGCACCAGGCAGTCCTGGACGAGATCGTCGGCGGAATCGCGGTCGCGCAGCAGCGAGCGCGCATAGCGGCGCAGGCGCGGGATTTCGTCGAGAATGGCTCTCTGCTTTTCGTCCATGACATTTTGTCTTTGTTTCGGCATGCCGTTGCCGCAAAACCGCTGCGCCCCCGGGTGAGGACAGCTTTGGCTGATCTGAAAAATTCCTCTGTTCATGCCTGTCGTCGGCTCCAAAAACGCTGGGCACTTTTGGGCGACAGGCATGACGCGCTAGCGCGGCGTGGCGTCGATGGCGACCCGGTCGGGATAGAAGGCGCCGTGGGCGCGAATCTCGGCCATCTCGTCGAAGGGCTGCTCATAGGCCCACATCGCGTCGTTACCGGTTTCGCCCGCCGGCAGCACGTTCCAGTAGCTGGAGTCGCCCTTGTAGGGGCACAGCGTCGACCGCTCCGTCTTCCTGAGCTTGCGGAAGTCGATGTCCTCGAACGGGATGTAGAAGGAGAAGGGATGGGGCGGCTCGGTCACCATTTTGGCTTTTGCCGAGGAAGCGATGATGGTGCCGTTTGCAAACACGACGACACGCCCGTTGAAGGGCTCGACGGTGATCACCTTGCCCGGATTGCGCCTGAAGCCGGGTGACGGGTTCGCATGCTGATCCATGACTGCTCTCCTTGTCCGCTGGTGGCTCGATGCCGGTCGACGGCGTCAGCTCTCACTGGCCACTGATGGGCCGGCGACAGCGGTCACACGCGACAGCTTCTGGCGCTTTTCGAGCTGTGGCTTTTCATAGGTCTTCTTCATCGTTCTTCCTTTTCTGACGTCTGGCAGCCGGTCCGCGCGGCTGCCGGCCGTGGATCATGGCTCCAAGGGACAACAGGCGCATCTCCCGTCTGGCCGATGCGCCGCCGAAGGAAATCCGGGCCAGCGTGGCAAGAACGATTCGCATGTGTTTCGCCGCGATCCGACGGCGGTGGATTTATCTCAGCCGGGACGGCCATGCTTGGGCCGGGCGGAACACGGTTTTGGCGAATGCGGCCCTGTCAGCACGACCGCAAGGCTTGGACAGGCGCGAACAGCTACCGGCGCGGCTATGGCGATGGCCGCTTGGCGCCGGTGCACGCCGCGAAATATCGATAATAAAGGACGACAGGTGAGACTCTACAAAATCAAGATGATTTGCCAGATATTTTCGCCTTTTCGGCACGAGAAGCAAAATAAATTTTCGACAGACGAACTTTCATTTCGGAAAAATGTCCATTTCATCTCTGTTAACCAAATATTAACCAAAATTATCCGATACATACCGAAGTTATTCGCTGTCGTAATCCGAATCTAAGTTGTAATAATCATTGCACAGTTCGCTTCTGACATTACTGTATCGTTGATGTCTTGCGAAGCATGCAACGGAGGAGCTGTAGGAGTGAAATCCGGGTCAAGACTGTGTTGCGAGGAACGGTCTGCCCGACGGAGGAAACACGCATGAGATTGCTGAAATATGCGCTGCTGGCGGGAGCGTCGCTGCTTCCCATCCTGCCCGCGATCGCCGCGACCGCGACGGGCAGCATGAATGTCCGCATCACGATTACCGACGAATGCAAGGTGCAGACGGCGAGCGATCTCGATTTCGGCTCGCACGGTGTCATTGATGCGAATGTCGACCAGACCAGCACCATCAACGTGCAATGCACGACCGGCAAGTCCTACAATGTTGGTCTGAGCGCCGGAGCGGGCGCGGGCGCAACTGTTGCTGTTCGCAAGATGACCGGGCCGGCGTCGGCGACGATCGACTACACCATCTACAGGGAAAGCACCCGGACGCAGCTTTGGGGCACCACGATCCCCACCGACACGGTCGGCGGAACCGGCAACGGCGCCATTCAGCCGCTGACGGTCTACGGGCGTGTTCCACCGCAGACGACACCGGCGGCGGGCCTCTACACCGACACCGTTGCGATCACCATAACGTACTGACAATCGATACCAACACGAGGACGATCATGCGATCCATGCTTTCATGCATCGGAGCCACGGCTGTTCTGTTGCTGTGCGCCGGTCTCTCACAAGCCGCTTCGCTCAGGGTGGCGCCGACAGGTCTCGAGCTGATCTCGCCCGACGCCTCGGCGGTTCTCAACCTCAGCAACGATGACCCCAAGCGGCCGATCAATGTGCAGATACGCGTCTTCGCCTGGAGCCAGGCTGGCGGGATCGAGCAGCTGACGCCGACTACGGACGTCGTCGCCAGCCCGCCATCGACCAAACTCGGACCCAATGCCCAATACGTGGTTCGCGTCGTGCGCGTCAGCAAGGCGCCGGTGCGGGCCGAGGAAAGCTACCGCGTCATCGTCGACGAGTTACCCGACCCGTCGCGCAAGAAGGCCGGTACGGTCGCGCTCGCGCTGCGCTATTCGGTCCCGGTGTTTTTCCGCGACGCCGATGCCGCCGCGCCGGCAGTCGCCTGGAGTGTTTCGCGCAAGGGCGGCAGTCTTGTGCTGACAGCCAGCAATACCGGTGAAAGTCGTCTCCGCTTGTCCAACCTATCCCTGACCCAGAACGGCAAAAAGCTCGGCAACCGAAACGGGCTCGTCGGTTATGTGCTGGGCGGCGCGACCATGCAGTGGCCGATCGGCAGCGGCAAATCACTGTCCGCGGGCTCCGTGCTTTTGAAGGCACAGAGCGATCTTGGACCCTTCGATGCCAACGTTGCCGTCAAGGGCAAGTAGCGTCGCTGTCATCGTCGCGGTTGCGACTTTCACACCTTGCTTGGCGGTGCGTTCGCAGGAATTTCCGGCCGTGACGAACCTCGAACAGCCGGCTTCCGTTTTGCCAGCGGGCCGCAGCCTCTATCTCGAGGTGTTCATCAACGACGTTTCGACCAAGCTGGTCGGCAATTTTATCGAGATGCCGGATGGTGGGCTGGCGGCGGCGCCCCAAGAGCTGAAGGAGGTCGGCCTGAAACCGCCGGAGGACATAGCCGACGCCGGCGGCCTGGTCAGGCTCGACCAGTTGGCCGACGTTTCGTTTCGGATCGATGAGGTAGCCCAGCGCCTCTACGTCACCGCCGCCAATGACAGCCGCGAGGCGCGCATGGTGGATCTCGGCTTGCGCTTGCAGGACCGGCCGGCGCCGCAATCGGGCTTGGGCGCGGTTCTCAACTATTCGCTGTTTGCCAGCTCCAACACATTGTTCGACAAGGACGTCGAGCTGTTCCAAGGCGTTTCCGGCGGCTTCGATGCGCGCGTGTTCAGCCCCTATGGAACGCTCAGCCAATCCTTCATCGCCGGCTATTCCGACGGCAGGCTGGGCGGCTTCACGCGGCTCAACACGACATGGAGCTATTCCGACCCCGACCGGCTGATGACCTACCGCGCCGGCGACTTCATCTCCGGTGGATTGTCGTGGACGCGTCCGGTCTATCTCGGCGGCATCCAGGCGCAACGCAACTTCCACCTGCGATCGGACCTGGTGACGCTGCCGCTGCCCTCCTTCGGCGGCACGGCGGCGGTGCCGTCGACGCTCGAGGTCTATACGCAGAACGTGCGCACCTATTCCGGCGACATCCAGCCCGGGCCGTTCCAGGTCACCAATCTGCCGGTGTTCACGGGCGCCGGACAGGCGCAGGTGGTGCTGCGCGACAGCCTCGGCCGCGAGACCACGGCCACCTTGCCGTTCTATGCCTCCAGCATGCTGCTGCGCCAGGGACTGCTCGACTTTTCCGTCGAGGCAGGGATGGCGCGGCGCAATTTCGGCATCTCCTCCGACGATTATGACGGCCGCGTCATAGGGGTCGCCAGCGCGCGTTACGGCGTGACCGACCGGCTGACATTGGAAGCCCATGCCGAGGGCGGCGCCGATCTGATCAATGGCGGCATAGGTGCTGCCTTCCCGCTCGGGGCATATGGCGCGGCTTCGCTGGCGGTCGCCGGCAGCCATCATGACCGGCGCACCGGCTCGCTGGTCGATGCCAGTGTCGAATTCGGCTATGACGGCTGGGCGATCAACGCCCACATGCAGCGGGCCTTTGGCGGCTATGAAGACATCGCCTCGATGACGGCGGAGCCGGTTCTCGACCCCGACGACTTCACCCGTTTCAGCGCCGGCGTGCCGCGCGCGGTCGACCAGGTGACGCTCAGCGTGCCGATGCCGATCGATTTCTCCAGCTTCAACCTGTCCTATACGCATTTGAAGAGCGCCGAGGGCGAAAACAGCCAGATCGTCGGCCTGTCCTACAGCCAGGCGATCTTCAAGCGCAGCACGCTCTATGCCACCGCCTTCGCCGATCTCGACGACGACAGCAGCTATGGCGTGTTCGCCGGGATTTCGATCCCGTTCAACGACGACATCTCGGCGTCGACAGGCGTCGAGCAAGGCCCTGACGGCCTCAATGTCACTGCCGACCTCGCCAAATCGGAGCGGGCCGAGGACGGCAGCATCGGCTGGCGGCTGCGCACCTCGGAGGGCGAGGTCCCCAATCGTTCGGCAGCTGTCAGCTACCGCGCGCCGTTTGCGCGTTTCGAGGCCGGCGCCCAGCAATTCGACAAGGACTTTCGCGTGACCGGCCAGATGGACGGCGCCATTGCGGTCGCAGGCGGCGGGGTGTTCGCCACCAACCGCATCGACGATGCCTTTGCCGTCGTCGATGTCGGCACGCCTGATGTCGAGGTCTTGCATCAGAACCGGCCTGTAGGCAGGACCGACAGCAAAGGCCGCATCCTGGTCACCGGGCTCAACTCCTATGAGCTGAACACGGTCTCCATCGACCCGAAGAATCTACCAGTCGACGCGGATGTCCCTGCTACCAAGGAGACCGTCGTCCCAGCCGACCGCAACGGCGTCGTGCTGAAGTTCGGCGTGTCCGAGGCGGCGCAGGCCGCGCTGGTGACGCTGGTCGACTCGAGCGGAACGCCGCTCGAAGCCGGACTGTCGGGACGCGTCGATGGCGGCACTGAAGACTTTGTCGTCGGCTATGACGGGCAGGCCTACATCAAGGGCCTCGGCAAGCAGAATTCAGTGCAGGTCGAGCGCGCTGACGGCGGTTCATGCCGGGCAGAGTTTCCCTTCGAGGCGGCGCGCGGCCGACAAGTGGTGATCGGGAACGTGGTGTGCCAATGATAGCTGGAGGAAAAGTGCTGCGCGCCGTAATCATCGCCCTGCTGCTGGTGCTGCTCCCGTCGCTCGCCCGGGCGCAGAGCTGCAGTTACACCGTCACCAGTTTGAATTTCGGCCTCATCGACACGCTGTCGGGCACCGCGGCGACATCGACAGCCACCTTCACCGCGACTTGCAGCGGCAGTTTGCCATTGCTGCTGCCCGTCCTGGTCTGTCCGCATATTGCCGCCGGCACCGGCGGTGCAACCTCGGCGGCGGCCCGGCAGATGGCGAGCGGCGTCAACAGCCTCAACTATCAACTCTATTCGGACCCCGCAATGAGCGTTGTCTGGGGCACCTATAACTGGGCCTATGCCTCGCGCCCGCCACCGCTGCTGCTGAGCCCCAATCTCTTCGGCAACTCAATCGACACCCTGACGCTCTATGGCCGGGTTCCCGGCGGCCAGGCGACCGTTCCGCCGGGCACTTATCTGTCGACATTTTCGGGCGGGCAACTCGAGTTCCGCTCCCGGACAACCCTGTTGAGCAGCAGCTGCAACACCGGCGCGGGCAACTTGGGCACCAGTCCGACCTTCACCATCAACGCCACGGTCGCGGCAAACTGCCTGGTCGCCACCCAGAACATCGATTTCGGCTCCAAGGGCGTGCTCGACGCCAATGCCGATGCCACCGGCCAGGTTACGGTCACCTGCACCCCGTCGACCGCGTACACGGTTTCCCTCAATGGCGGCACGACAGGGGGCACACCGACCAATCGCAAGATGTCGAAGGGCGCCGAGAGGATCACCTACGGCCTCTACAAGGATCTGGCGCGCTCGCAGCCTTGGGGTGACGCCGGAACGCCGGGAAGCACGGTGGCCGGCACCGGAACCGGTACGGCCCAGGCGCTCACCGTCTATGGCCGCGTGCCGCCGCAGACGACGCCCTCGGCCGGCGTCTACACCGACACGGTGGTGGTGACCATCACCTATTGATCGCGGCCCGCCTCGCCGTTGGCCGGCGCCAGCCAGCGCGCGTAAATCTCGCCGACGATGCCGCGGCGAAAGACCAGCACGCAGATCATGAAGATCAGGCCGGTGGCGATGGTCACCGGGAAGCCTGAGGTGGCGAGCGTGTTTTCCAGGCCGACGACGAGGCCGGCGCCGACGACAGGACCGACCATGGTGCCGATGCCGCCGAGCAGCGTCATCAGGATCACCTCGCCCGACATCTGCCAGGTGACGTCGGTCAGCGTCGCGAACTGGAAGACGATCGCCTTGGTCGCGCCGGCAAGCCCGGCAAGGGCTGCCGACATGACGAAGGCGGCGAGCTTGTAGCGGCCGACCGAATAGCCCAGCGAGATGGCGCGGTTCTCGTTCTCGCGGATCGAACGCAGGATCATGCCGAACGGCGAGTTGACGATGCGCCAGACGGCGAAGACGCCGATGAGGAAGACGGCAAGCACGACGAAATACATGTTGAACGTGACGTTGAGATCGACGATGCCGAACAGATGCCCGCGCGGCACGCCCTGTATGCCGTCCTCGCCTTCGGTGAACGGCGCCTGGACGCAGAAGAAATAAAACATCTGCGCCAGCGCCAGCGTGATCATCGAGAAATAGATGCCTTGCCGGCGGATGGCGAGGAAGCCCATGACCAGGCCGAGCACGGCCGCTCCGGCGGTGCCGAGCAGGATGCCGGCCTCGGGCGGCCAGCCCCATGCCTTGACGGCGTAGGCGCAGAAATAGGCGGCGGCGCCGTAGAAGGTGGCGTGGCCGAACGACAACAGCCCGGTGTAGCCGAGCAGCAGGTTGAAGGCGCAGGCAAACAGCGCGAAGCACAGCATCTTCATCAGGAAGATCGGATAGACGAAGAAGGGCGCGGCTATCAGCGCCAGTATGGCCAATGCCAGCAATACCCGCTCCAGCCGCACGGAGGCGGCGGTGCGATGTTGGTGAAGGGTTGCCTCGCTCATCTCAGGCGTCCCTTCCGAACAGGCCGGCGGGGCGCAGGAGCAGCACGACCGCCATGATGACGAAGACGACGAGGTTCGACGCCTCGGGATAGAACACCTTGGTCAGGCCCTCGGCGAGGCCAAGCATATAGCCGGTGACGATGGCCCCGAGGATCGAACCCATGCCGCCGACCACGACGACGGCAAAGACGACGATGATGATATCGGAGCCCATCAGCGGACTGACCTGGTAGACGGGCGCGGCGAGAATACCGGCAAGGCCGGCGAGCGCCGCGCCGAGCCCATAGGTGAGCGTCAGCAGCAGCGGCACGTTGACGCCGAAGGCCTGCACCAGCTCGGGATTTTCGGTCGCGGCGCGCAGATAGGAGCCGAGCCTGGTCTTTTCGATCAGGAGCCAGGTGCCGATGCAGATAATGAGCGAGGCCACCACCACCCAGCCGCGATAGTTGGGCAGGAACATGAAGCCGAGATTGGTGCCGCCGGCAAGCTGCGCCGGAACGGCATAAGGGTTGCCCGACACGCCGTAGTAGAAACGGAACACGCCTTCGATGACCAGCGCCAGTCCGAAGGTGAACAGCAGCCCGTAGAGCGGATCCAGGCGGTAGAGCCGCGACAGCGCCACGCGCTCGACCGCCATGCCGAAGACGCCGACGATGAGCGGAACCAGGAGCAGCGCCGGCCAGTAGCCGATGCCGAGATGGACGAGCAGCAGGTAACCGATGAAGGCGCCGAGCATATAGAGTGCGCCATGGGCGAAATTGATGATCCGCAGCAGGCCGAAGATGACGGCCAGGCCGAGGCTCAGCATGGCGTAGAAGGAGCCGTTGATCAGCCCGACCAGCATCTGGCCGAGCAAGGCCTGGACGGGGATGCCGAAGATCATGGTCATGGCGTCACCGAGGGTGTTGCAAGCGGGATGCGTCTGTGCGGCACGTACCCCCACCCGGACCTTCGGTCCGACCTCCCCACAAGGGGGAGGTAGGGCGGTGGCCCTCCACCCTCCCCCTTGTGGGGAGGGTCGCTGCGCAGCAGCGGGGTGGGGGTACTGCCGTGGGCTGTCGTCATCATACCCCCAATACCTCGTGCAGCTGTTGCGTGTGAGCGGCAAGCTCGCTTACGGCAAAACCCTCCACCACCTTGCCGTGCTCCATCAGGTAGAAGCGGTCGGCCATGCGGGCGGCGAAGCGGAAATTCTGCTCGACGAGCAGGATGGTCATGCCGCGCTTTTTCAAGGTCGCCAGCAGTTCGCCGATGCGCTGGACGATGACCGGCGCCAGGCCCTCGGTCGGCTCGTCGAGCAGCAGCATCTGCACGCCCGTCCGCAGGATGCGGGCGATGGCCAGCATCTGCTGTTCGCCGCCGGAGAGTTTGGTGCCGGGGCTGTTGCGGCGCTCCTTGAGGTTGGGAAAGAGATCGAAGATTTCCTCGACGCTCATGCCGCCCTTGGCCACCACCGGCGGCAGGATCAGGTTTTCGTCGACGGTGAGCGTGGCGAAGATGCCGCGTTCCTCCGGCACGAAGCCGATGCCGCGATGGGCAACACGATGCAGCGGCAGGCGCATCAGGCCGCTGCCGTCGAAGGCGACGCTGCCGCTGCGCTTGCGGACCAGCCCCATAATGGCGCGCAGCGTTGTGGTCTTGCCGACACCGTTGCGGCCGAGCAGCGTCACGGTCTCACCGCGAAAAACGTCGAGGTTGACGCCATGCAGCGCATGGCCCTCGCCATACCAGGCGTGGAGATCGCGCACGGCAAGCATCGGCTCACTCATGCTCGGTTCCCCTGCTCGGTCCCCATGTAGGCGACCCTGACGCGCTCATCGTTGCTCACCGTTGCGTAGTCGCCGGCGGCGAGCACCTGGCCGCGCTGCATGACGGTGATCCAGTCGCAAAGGTCGGCGACGACGGTGAGATTGTGCTCGACCATCAGCACGGCGCGGTCCGTTGCCAGCGAGCGGATGATGCCGGAAATGAGGCCGACATCCTCGTGCCCCATGCCGGCCATCGGCTCGTCGAGCAGCAGCACTTTCGGGTCGAGCGCCAGCGTGGTGGCGATCTCGAGCACGCGCTTTCGGCCATAGGAGAGATCGCCGGCCGGACGATGCGCGACATCGTCGAGACCGACGACGGCAAGCAGTTCGCGCGCCCGTGGAGTCAGTTGGTCAAGCGCGGCCAGCGAGCGCCAGAACTGGAAGCCGAGCCCGCTCGGCCGCTGCAAGGCGACGCGGACATTGTCGAGCACGCTCAGATGCGGAAAGATCGCCGATATCTGGAACGAGCGGACGAGACCCATGCGCGCCACCCTGGCCGGCGCGGTGCGGGTGATGTCGTTGCCCAACAGTTCGATCCTGCCGCTGCTCGGCTGCAGGAACTTGGTCAAGAGGTTGAAGATTGTCGTCTTGCCGGCGCCGTTCGGCCCGATCAGCGCATGGATCTGGCCGTGATGGACGTCGAGGTCGACATTGTTGACGACGACGAAACCGGCAAAGTCGCGCCGCAGGCCGCGGGCGGAGAGCACCACCCGCGGCTTGATTTCGGCACCGTCCGGCTGGACGGCCACGGCTTGCGCCAGTGTCACTTGGTGACGAGCGGGCAGCCGCTGTCTTCAGCCTTGATGAAGGCCTTGTCGCCCGGAATGGTCGCAAGGTAGGTGTAGTAATCCCAGTCCTTCTTCGACTCCTCGGGCTTCTTGACCTGGTAGAGATACATGTCGTGCACCATCGAGCCGTCGGCCTGTACCTTGCCGTTGGCGTTGATGATGTCGTCGACGGGCATTTCATGGAGTTGCTTGGCGACCGCCTCGGTCTCGTCGGTGCCGGCCTTGTCGATGGCCTTGAGATATTGCAGCACCGCCGAATAGGTGCCGGCCTGGATCATGTTGGGCATGCGGTTGGTGCGCTTGAAGAAGCGCCCGGCGAAGTCGCGGCTCTTGTCGTCGCGGTCCCAGTAAAACCCTTCGGTGAGCACCACGCCCTGCGCCGCCTGCAGTCCGAGGCCGTGCACCTCGGCAAGCGTGAACAGAAGTGCTGCCAGCCGCTGGCCGCCGGCGACGATGCCGAACTCGGCCGCCTGCTTGATGGTATTGGAGGTGTCGAGGCCGGCATTGGCAAGGCCGATAACCTTGGCGCCGGAGGACTGCGCCTGCAGCAGGAAGGAGGAATAATCCGTCGATCCCAAGGGGTAACGCACCTCGCCCAGCACTTTGCCGCCGCTTGCCTCAACAACCTTTGTGGTCTGCTCCTTCAGCGAATAGCCGAAGGCATAGTCGACGGTGATGAAATACCAGCTGTCGCCGCCCTGCTGCACCAGCGCGCCGCCGGTGCCGACCGCCTGCGAGTGGGTATCGTAAGCCCAGTGGAAACCGTAGGGCGAGCATTGCTTGCCGGTCAGGTCGGCCGATGCCGCTCCGGTAACGATGTCGATCTTCTTCTTTTCCTTGGACAACCCCTGGACGGCGAGCGCCACCGAGGATGTCGTCAGTTCCATGATCGCGTCGACCTGCTCGGTGTCGTACCACTGGCGCGCAATGTTGGAGGCAATGTCGGGCTTGTTCTGGTGATCGGCGTTGACGATCTCGATTGGCGCGCCCTGCACCTTGCCGCCAAAATCCTCGACCGCCATCCTGGCGGCCTCGACCGACCATTTGCCGCCGAAATCGGCATAGACGCCCGACTGGTCGTTGAGGATGCCGATCTTGACCTTGCCGTCGGAAATTTCGCCGGCCGCCGCCGGCATCGCAGTCGACGCAAGCAGCGCGGCTGAGACGAGATAGGATGCTTTCACAGGTGGTTCCTCCCTTGTGGCCGACGCTGGAAAACGCGGCGGCCTTGCAATGGTTCAACAGCTCCGTCCGGTTCTCGCTGAAATCCGGGCCAGCGCCCGCCACTTCTCCTCTTGGCAACCCCTCCGCCCTGGGTGCGCCGGGAACCGTATCATCACATTTCGCGAGGCGAGAATGCTATTTTCGTAGCATGGCGTGCTAGCGCGGCCGCTACCAGTCGGGCTCAATTGGAGAGTCTTCGGAAAAGCCGCTCGGGCCAGGCAGCGAGAGCGTTGCGGCCGCAGCGTCCAGCAGTGCCCCCGGAAGCCGTTTGAGATGCTCGCTGTCCAGCGGAAGCGCAAGATAGCCCGTGGCAATGCGTGCAGCCGCTTCCGCCTGTTCACGATCTCTCATTGCCTTGACCGCAGACCGATCAGGCAGCGTGGCCAGCCAAGCCTTGTGCAGAGCGAACATTCGAGGGTCGACCGTCGGCATGCTTACGGGATAGCCACGCTCATCGATCGCCACAGCCTCCACCTTCGGGGCGTTGATGAGCCATTGCAGCCCCTCCATGGGTGCGCTGTCGAGGTCATCGACAAGCTGTGTAATCGAGGTAGTGGCGTTGTTCTTGAGGACATGTCTTGCCTGCGGACGGATCACGTCGACCAGATAGCCATCACGGTTCGCTGCCCTGAAGGCCCGGGGCTGGAGCGGCTTGAAGGACCTGTCCACTTTACGCAACACGCCTATCAGGCCGGACTGGCTTACCCTCTCGCCGGTCACGAAGCTGATGCGGCGTCGGGAATCGAAGAGCAGGTCAATGTCGCCGGTTGCCGTGAGACCGCTGGTGATCTGGACGCCCGCCAGAGCCTCGTAAGCGAACAGCGCATTCGTGCCGACGACCAGCAACTGCTTGCCCAGCAGGTCTGTTTCGGCGCACCGCCGCAATATCCGTGCGGCGATGGCCGGTACCCTGCCCAACCCCATTGCCACATTGACTTTCGCCAGGCCGTTCAGGCGATCGGCCAGACCTGCCAGCAGATCCTTGTTCTGCACCCTGCCCTCGGAAAACGCAGCGAACGCCTTCTCCGTCTGGCTGCTTTTCGGCCCGAGTGAATTCTCGACCTGCCGGACCTTCCGCAGCAGGTATTCAGCACCGCTGCGCTCAACCCAGCGCATGCTGCCTGCAAAGCGCCTTTGGCGCTGGTCATCAGCACGCTGCCAGGCCTCGTAGACCTGTTGCGTATCTATGAGTTGGCGCCGCTGCTCGCCGGTCAACTCTCTCAGCATCGTTTTCCACTCTTAAGCCAGGATCAAGTTAACATAGTGGAAAACTCTTAATTAACAATAAGTTGCTATGTTTTTTCCACTATCGCATCTATCACCCACACGCCGAGTGGAAAATACCGTAAAAACAATAGGTTATGTCCGAGAAAGGGAGGCCAGAACCTCACACGCGGGTTTTTAGCTGCGCGCGCCATGGCAGCCGCTTGCCGTCGCCTCACCGCTTCTGCGGATAGATCGGCTCGCCGCGCTTCAGCATCTCGACAAAAGCCTCGATCTTCTTCCTGCGCCCCGCCTCCGTCTTCATGTTGTGCGTTCGAAACGCCAGCGCGAACCGGTTCTGGGCGGAAAGCTTTGCCAGCATCTCCTTCGCCTTCGGCTCGGCGTCGATGGCGGCCTGCAGATCGTCAGGGATCTTCATGTCCTTGCCTGAGGCATAGGCGCGGTCCCAGCGGCCGTCGGCCTTGGCCGCCTCGACCTGTTTCAGCCCGTGTTCGGTCATGCGGCCCTCCTCGACCAGGCGGGCGACATTGTCGATGTTGATCTTGCTCCAGATGCTCTTCTTGCCGCGCGGCGTGTAGCGCTGCAGAAAGCTCTTGTCGTCGAGCGGCTTGCGTATGGCGTCGATCCAGCCGAAGCACAGCGCCACGTCGATGGCCTGCTTCGGCGTGATCGAGGCGAGGCCCGAGCCGACCTTGTGGACCTTGATCCAGACCTCGCTCTCGCCGGCATGATTTTCGCGCAGCCAGGCGTAAAAACTGTCGGGATCGGGGAATTTATGAACCTTGTCGGGATCGACCTTGAACGGCGCCATCATCACCTCGTTGTTGCCGGGCCGGCTGTATCGGCTGTCGATGCCAGTTTCCGTCAGCGGCGTCGATACCCCCTAGCCTATTGCGAGCCGGCTTGCGCCCAAGCCGGCGCTCATGGCAGTTTCCCGGCTGGTCGAGCCGGGCAAGGCAGACTGCAATTCGGGGGAAATGCCATGCGATCGATGTTACTCGGCCTCATCCTTCTGCTGCCGGCCTCGGCGCTCGCCGAACCCATCGAAACCCAGAAGATCATCACCGCGCTGACCGGCGACTTCAATGGGGACGGCGCCGCCGATCTGGCGATGATCGTCGAGACCGAGCCCGAAGACGATACCATGGACATGCATTTCTTCCTGAGGGACAAAAAGTACAATTTTCTGAAACCCGCCGGCGTCGTGCATGAGCAGGTCTACGGCGAATGGAACGACTACGACCAGCCGCATTATGAGGGCTCCGGCATCGAACCGGAGTTGACCTTGCTGCCCAACGGCTCGATCAAGATCTATCTGCCGGGGCTGATCGGCCCCGGCGAGCGGACCGACATGACGCTGACCATCGCCTGGCGCAACGAGGCCTTCGTCGTCGCCGGCGTTGCCTATGACCATTACAAATACCAGTCCGTTGTCGTCTACAGCAGCTGCGACTACGACGTGCTGACCGGCAAGGGCAAAAGTATGCAGACGCAGGATGATGACAGCAAGGTGAACAGTATCGTGTCTGTCGAAGGCCAGGTCGTGCCCTTCGCGGAGTGGGACACGGGGACGCCTTTTAGGGTATGCGGGGATTGAGGGGGCAGCCAATCTCCCCCCTCGTGGGGGAGATGGCCGGCAGGGGGGCCGCTGTCCCGCCAACGCACCGGCCAGTGTCAGCCACGTTTATCCCGCGATTCTTGTCAGAAAATATAGATTGAGAGGTCGCGATCCTTCGCGCCCCCCTCTGCCCTGCCGGGCATCTCCCCCACTTGGGGGGAGATTGGCTTCACTGCAGATGCGGTTTCTTCAAAAAGCTGTTTCGGTCGGCGGATTTCACTCGCAGCCAAGTCTCACGACCGTCACGCACGACCCTGAGAGGAATCTCCGAACCCGCCGGATTCTGCCATAGCTTGCGGTAGAAATCGGCGAGACCGTCGACCTCGCCATCGCGCACGTCGGAGATGATGTCGCCCTGGCGCAGGCCGGCCTTGGCGGCGGGGCCGCCTTCGGCGACGCTCATCACCACGACCGCACCGTTCGACTCGGCCGAGAAGGCGCCGAGCCATGGGCGCGGCGGCTTCGCCACCTGGCCGCGCGTCAGGAGATCGTCGAGGATCGGGGTCAGAAGGTTGATCGGCACGACCATGTTGATGTCGGCGACCTCGCCGTTGCGGCTCATCTGCAAAAGCAGCGAACCGATGCCGAGCAGGCTGCCATCCTGGCCGATGAGCGCCGCGCCGCCCCAGGACGGATGCGCCGGGGCAATGAAGATCGCCTCGTCGAGCAGATATTCCCAATAGCCGGCGAATTCCTGCTTGGTGACGATGTGTGCCTTGACCGAGCGGCCGGTGCCGTCGGCAAACACCACGGGGTCGCCGATCTTGGCCTTCGAGGCGTCACCCAGCGCCACCGCCGGCAGGCCGAGCGGCGCCAGCGCCTGCACTAGGCCGAAGCCTGTCTCCTGGTCATAGGCCAGCGCATGCGCCGGCACGACGCGGCCGTCCTGGTCGGTCAGCCAGACCTCCTCGGCCTCGGTGATGAGATAGCCGATGGTGAGCACCAGCCCGTCGCCGCGGATGACGACGCCGCTGCCTTCCCGGCGCGTGCCCAGGGCATTGGCCGTGAAGGCATCGTCGGGAACCATGGCGCGCACGCCAACGACGGAGCGCAAGAGCGGGGAAACGGGATCGATGGGCATGCTTTCATCCTGGCAGATATGCGTGGGCAGTATCCTCTATAGGTATGCCGCGCTGCACAGGGCGCAAGGGCTTGGGCAACAAGGCAATCATTTCAGAGGCTGGCGCTGCCCCTCATCCGCCTGCCGGCACCTTCTCCCCGTATAGTGACGGGGAGAAGGGAGATGGCCGCAACATCGGCGCTCTTGGCAACGCTGGCAATTGGGGAAATCAGTAGGCGACAGCGTCCTTCTCCCCGTCACTATACGGGGAGAAGTGCCCGGTGTTCGAACCGGATAGATAGGTAACAGAATGGACCGATAGCATGGGTGACAGTTTTCTTGTCCGCCGGAGGACCGGCGATGGTTTGGCGAGAGACTGGCATCATGGACGAGCGGCTACGGTTTGTTGTGGAGTGTCTTTCTGGGGATGAGACGATGGTTGCGCTTTGTGCGGCCTACGGGATCTCACGCAAGAACGGCTACAAATGGCTAGGACGCTATCGGACGTTTGGGCCTGAGGGTTTGCACGACCTGCCGCGAGCCCCGCTCAATCATGGCCGGGCGACAGCTCAGGATCTGGTTGAGCGGATTGTGGCGGCCAAGGAGCTGCATCCGCTTTGGGGTCCAAAGAAGATCGTGGCACGGCTCAGGCGCACGGCTCCCGAGTTCATGTGGCCTTCAGCCTCGACGGTCGGCGCGATCCTTGCGCGGCATGGGCTTGTCCGCGCCCGCAAGCGACCCCGCCTGCGGGCCTGCGGCAATGGACCCTGGCCACAGCCGCAAGAACCGAACGCGGTGTGGACTGGCGATCACAAGGGCTGGTTCCGGACCCGCGACGGCTGGCGTTGCGAACCCTTGACGGTGATGGATGCGTCGAGCCGCTATCTTCTGGCGCTCGAAGCGACGGGGTCGACGGCCGATAGCGAAGCCTGGCCGGTGTTCGAACGGCTGTTTGAAGAGCATGGCCTGCCGGATCGCTTCAGAAGCGACAATGGCCCGCCCTTCGCATCGGCCGGCGTCACCGGGCTGACGCCGCTTGTCGTGCGCTTCATCAAGCTCGGCATCACCCTGGAGCGGATCGCACCCGGCAGGCCACAGCAGAACGGACGTCACGAGCGCTTTCACCTGACCATGCTGCCGATGGCCGAGGCACCGGAAGCCGACCGAACGGCACAGGGCCAGGCCTTCGAGACCTTCCGCCACAGCTACAATGAGGAACGTCCCCATGAGGCGCTGGGCATGGATACGCCCGCCCAGCACTACCGGTCCTCACAGCGCGCCATGCCCAGGACACCACCCGAGCCCGTCTATCCGGCCGAGGCCTCGGTCCGCCGCGTGCGCCACAATGGCGAGATCCGATGGAATGGCGGCTTCATATATGTCTCGCAAGCGCTGGCGGGCGAACCGGTCGCTGCGTTGGAGACCGAAGACGGACAATGGACACTCTCATTCCATGCCCACCCGCTCGGCATCATCGACACACGGCACATGAAGCTTGTCCGCCGCAGCGCCGCGCCAACCAATCCGCTTGGCGCTGCGGCGGACGCATAGGGGGAGAGAAGTGTCACCTATGTATCCGGTTCAAAGTGTTACCCATCTATCGGCTGGACACCGGCAGGGCGATGAGGGGCGGCGCCGACATCGATAATAGTTCAACACAAGTTGAACCTTTCTGAATTGCACCTATGTGTTCCAGTATCTACGTTCCGCCGACTTTTCCGCCATCAGTCTCGCGCCGCCGTTTTCGCCCCGCCAAACCCAAGGAATTCCCCGCATGACCGAATACACCCCGCCGAAAGTCTGGAGCTGGAAGAAAGCCAATGGCGGTACGTTCGCCAGCATCAACCGGCCTATTGCCGGTCCGACGCATGACAAGGTGCTGCCGGTCGGCAAGCATCCGCTGCAGCTCTATTCGCTGGCGACGCCGAATGGGGTCAAAGTGACTGTCATGCTGGAGGAGCTTCTGGCGCTCGGCCACAAGGGCGCCGAATACGACGCCTGGCTGATCCGCATCAACGATGGCGACCAGTTCGGCTCGGGGTTTGTCGAGGCCAACCCCAACTCCAAGATCCCGGCGCTGCTCGACCGCAGCGGCAAGACGCCTGTCCGCGTCTTCGAGTCCGGCTCGATCCTGCTTTATCTCGCGGAAAAGTTCGGCGAGTTCCTGCCGACCGAACAGCCGGCGCGCGCGGAAACCTTGTCCTGGCTGTTCTGGCAGATGGGTTCGGCGCCCTATCTCGGCGGCGGCTTCGGCCATTTCTACGCCTATGCGCCCGAAAAAATCGAATACGCCATCGACCGCTTCGCCATGGAGACCAAGCGCCAGTTCGACGTGCTCGACCGGCGGCTGGCGGAGACCGAATACCTCGGCGGCGCCTTCTATTCGATCGCCGACATGGCGGTATGGCCCTGGTATGGCGGCCTGGCGCTCGGCCGCATGTACAATGATTCCGCCGAGTTCCTGTCGGTGCAGGACTACGAGCACGTACAACGCTGGGCCAGGGCGATCGACGCCCGCCCGACCGTGCAACGCGGCCGCATGGTCAACCGCGCCTTCGGCGACCCGGCCATGCAACTGCACGAGCGCCACGACGCCAGCGATTTCGAGACGAAGACGCAGGATAAATTGGTGGTGGCGGAGTGAGCTAATCTCCCCCCTTGAGGGGGAGATGGCCGGCAGGCCAGAGGGGGTCGGCTCGACTGGGCGCGACCTCCTGCGACTGATGAAGGTTAGCGCTCCACGCGCGGCGACCCCCTCTGTCGCCTTCGGCGACATCTCCCCCTCGAGGGGGGAGATTAGCCCATCAATTTCGCCAGCCTCGGCACGCCCTCACCCACGGCGCGTTCATCAGCCAGCGTAAAGCTCATCCGCATCGTGTTGCGGCCCGAACCGTCGGCGTAGAATGCGTTGCCCGGCACGAACGCCACGCGGGCTTCCTTGACCGAGCGGGCGAGCAGTGCCGTGGCGTCCGCACCTTCGGGCAGCGTCAGCCAAACGAACATGCCGCCTTCCGGTCGGCTCCAGCTGACGCCATCCGGCATTTCCGCTTCGAGTGCTGCAAGCAAGCCGTCGCGGCGCTGGCGATAGGCGCCGATCAGCTTTTCCACCTGGCTGTCGTACACGGCCTCGGAGACGCGGTGCATGACCAGCTGGTTGATCGACGGGCTGTGCAGGTCCGACGCCTGCTTCATCAGCACCAGCCGCTCGACGACACGGCGCGGCGCGCAGACCCAGCCGACGCGCATGCCCGGCGACAGAATCTTTGAGAACGAGCCGCAATAGAGCGTGCGGGCGTTTTCGATGCCGCCGGAGCGTTCGCAGTCGAGCGCCAGGATCGGCGGCTGGCCCTCGCCGTCATAGCGCAGCGCGCGATAGGCGGCGTCCTCGATGACGGCAATGTCGAGCTCGCCGGCAAGGTCGAGCACCGCCTCGCGCTGCTGGCGGTTCAGCGTCTCGCCGGTCGGGTTGGCGAAATCGGGCACGAGATAGGCAAATTTCACCTTGCCGCCTGCAGCGGCAGCCGCCGCCTGGTAGGCGGCGGGCGTCATGTTGCCGCCATCCGGCGTCAGCCGTTCGTAGCGCGGCTCATAGGCGTTGAAGGCCTGCAACGCGCCGAGATAGGTCGGCCATGTCACGAGTGCTGTGTCGCCCGGCGACAGGAACAGCTTGCCGAGATAATCCAGCGCCTGCTGCGAGCCGGAGGTGATGAAGATGTTGTGCTCGTCGCAGGCGATGCCAAGCTTGCCCATCTGGCCGGCCAGCCATTTTCTGAGCGGCAGATGGCCTTCGGAGACCTGATACTGAAGTGCTGCGCTCGCCTCCGCGCCGCCCAGCACCGAGGCGTAAGCATCGGCGATGGCTTGCGCCGGAAACAAGGCCGGATCGGGGATGCCGCCGGCAAAGGAGATGATATCGGGCTGGTCGAGCAGTTTGAGCAGCTCGCGGATTTCCGACGCCTTCATGCGCGAGGCGCGCGACGCCAACAGGTCCATCAAACTCACGAGCCAACCTCCCGGGATACGGCATCTGGTCCAGCATGACCGTCCCGGCCATGCGAATTTAGGTCAATCTGGCTGACCTATTATCAGGCTCCCCCACCCGCGGGAATAGCCAGACCGTCATTCCGCGTGGCCCAGACGAAAAAGCAAACACATTTTGACCCCTGCACAGGGAAAATTGTTGCGCGCCGAGGGGCGCGGATGCAACCTCATTCCGAGCGGACCGGCATAAAAAGAAAAGCGGTCTCAACCAGGGGAGATAAAATGGCGCTTGAGCTCATCGGGGCCGGATTCGGCCGCACCGGCACATGGTCGACCTTTGCCGCGCTGAACAGGCTGGGCCTTCCCAGCTACCACATGCAGGAAGTCATCCTCAACAAGGCCAACAAGGGCCATCTCGACTTCTGGCGCAAGGTGGCCAACAGCCCGCCCGGCAGCCAGCACGACTGGACCAGAGTCTTTGCCAACTACAAGGCGACGGTCGACAATCCGGGATGCTGCGTGTGGCGCGAATTGATGGCCGCCTATCCCGACGCCAAGGTGCTGCTCACCCTGCATCCGCGCGGCGCCGAGGCCTGGTACGACAGCACCATCGACACGATCCACTTCACCGAGACATTGTGGCAGTTCAAGGTGCTGGAATGGCTGACGCCGTTCGGCCGCAAATTCGGCGACATGTCGCACAGGCTGATCTGGGGCCGCACGCTTGCCGGCGTGATGGACGACCGCGCCAAGGCGGTGGCGCGCTACAACGCCTATACCGAGGAGGTGATAGCGGCCGTGCCGCCGGAGAAGCTTCTGGTGTTCAAGGTCAGCGATGGCTGGGCGCCGCTCTGCGGCTTCCTCGGCGTGGCGCTGCCCAACGAGCCTTTCCCCAACCTCAACGACCGCGAAAGCGTCAAGAAGATCATCCGCGACATCATCAAGGGCAGCTACATCATGCTGGGGCTGTCGGTGGTGGCGGTGCTTGCGGCGGTCGCGGCGCTGTGGTGGTGGCTGGGGTAGCCGCCGGACCGTCAGGGTACCGCTACTTGCGCGTGATCCAGCCGAGGAGATCCGGCTCGACATCTTCGTGGTCGGTCAGGTCGCGAACCAGGGAGGCGGCGAGCGCGCGCCAGCGCTTTTCCGGGACATTGTCTTCCATCACCGATTTGATGAAGGCGGCGCGCAGGATGGCGCAATCGAAGGCGGATACATCGAAAAGCAGTTCTGCCATTTCGGTTTTCCCCGTTCACATCGGGCGCGCGAGCCTGTCGAAGCCTCAGGCGCCAGCGCCCCATATACATGGTCGACGACAGCAGATTCATACTCTTGCCGAACCAAGGTTCAACACAATTCGATTGTACGGTTTTTACCAAGCCATTGCGGTTCGTTGCCCGCTTTTGCGCCGATGCTAGATTTGCCGGGCGGCCTCTCCCCAGACGGCCGCAAATGGCCGGCGCGGCTCTGGCAACATGCTTTCACCGGCATTCGCGTCGGCCATTTCCAGCCCGTGCCAGGCTCAGCCCAGCAGGCGTTCGTATTCGGCCTCGGCCTGGCCGTAGAAACCGTCGGCGACGGCGATCAGGCCATCCCGGTCGCGAATGACGATCTCGCCGCGCCGCGACCGGATCAGGCCGCGCCCTTCCAGGATCTGTAGGCCGATGGTGACGCCCGGACGCCTGACGCCGAGCATGACGGACAGGAACTCATGCGTGATCTGGATCTGATGGCCGACCACCCTGTCGTCACACATCAGGAGCCATCGGGCCAGCCGATCCTCGAGCTTGGCGCGGGCATTGCTCAGCGCCGTGGATTTGGTCTGGCCGTGCAGATAATGGGCATAGCGCAGCAGGAAGGCGCGAAGCGTCGGGCTTTTCTGCAGCGCTGCCTTGAACGGCTCGGAATCGATGCACACCGCCTCGCCCGGCATCTGCATGTAGCAGTCATGGGGCGCCCAGTCGGCGCCCATCACCAAAGCGGAGCCCGACATGCCTTCGTGGCCGATGATGCCGACCTCGGTGTCGAGCCCCGGCCGGTTCCTCGCCACCACCGAGGCCAGGCCGCTTTCCAGGAAACAGACCGAGGCGACCGGCTCGCCCGCCATTTCGAGCGGGGCTTTGAGATCGAGCACACGATGGTGCAAATGCGGCGCAAGCAGTGCGAAGTCGGCCGGGTTCATGCGGCGCAAGAGGCCGCTTTTCTCCTTGCTGACCGACTGGTCCATCGCTCTCTCCCGTCAAGGGCAAGAGCACATGTCATCTCCCAGCCGTCGGCGCCCTGCCCAAATGCAAACGGTCATTGGACGATAGCTGACTCGGATTCAGCCATTGTACTTCGTACAAAACCGACAAATCAGGGGCGACGCCCCATCAATCAATCCAGCAGCTTGTTCCTGGATCAGCGCTTCGGGCGGTCAGCCGCAACCATGCGCGCTTCGCGCACGATGGAGGGGCGATCGTTGCCGATCAGCGATGCGATCTCTTGTATCTGCTGCTCGGAGGCCCCGGTTTCCCGCGCCAAGGCCGCGAGCGCCTCGGCGCTCAGACCGGACTGTCTCGGTTGCTCCGCCATGGCTCCAATGCCTCCTGTCGGGGCAGGAGTGCGATGGTCGCTCCCAAGCGTCAGCGCCCATTGATGTGGCCGACGATGCTGCACTGTACGCTTCCGAACAATCGATGGCGAGCGATATATTAGCGACGCTGGATGCGGCCCTAGAACGGCAGCCTTATCTCATCGATCGACCTCGACTCCGTCCAGCCAATGTCCTTCTGGATCTCCGTCGGCAGCGCATTCAGTGCGCGGACGGTCTTCCTGTGCTTGCTGGCGCGCGCCAGGGCAGCGCGAATTCTGCTGAGACTTTCAAACATCGGTTACCTCCATGCAGCAGCAGAGCGCTGCCTTAGGCCCGCTCTTGCACGGCCTCTGTAACCGATCGATT
This sequence comes from Mesorhizobium sp. C372A, assembly GCF_030323245.1. Lineage (NCBI taxonomy): Bacteria > Pseudomonadati > Pseudomonadota > Alphaproteobacteria > Hyphomicrobiales > Phyllobacteriaceae > Mesorhizobium > Mesorhizobium sp. C372A. Next base: position 5,411,193 of record NZ_CP100475.1, read on the forward strand.
GCGCGGCAACGGTGAAGCGCTTCACAAACCGATGCCGGCCAGAAACATTTGTATACAAATTAGTTGCACTCCCGCGGTGGCGTGATCCGACCTATGGCAGGGCGATCGCATATGGCGCTCCCTCGGGTTCGGCGACCCACCTACCCTTCGTCGGCGCAAGGCGATCACATATGAGTTCTTACGAAGAGGACCCCCACCCTAACCCTCCCCACAAGGGGGAGGGAACGCTGCCGCAAGCCACCCATTCTGGCGTGGAACCTAGGCGATTTGCGGCGATCAGCGCCTACCAAGTCTCCCTCCCTTGTGGGGAGGGATTAAGGGTGGGGGTATTCGTAGAGCGCAAACCTGTCATATTCGATTGCCCCGCTCCGCGGACGGAGAGGAAATGCCAATCACCGAGGTCGCGGCCTTGATGGGCCTGGGTTTCCTCTCCCCATGGACATGGGGGAGGTGGCCGCGGCGGACGGAGTGGGGCTGGCGCCGCCTTATGCGATTGCCCTGCCCTCCTCCGCGCCATCGCCGGCATCCTCGTCCGCCGCCTCGGCTATGGACGAATCCCATCATGCGCAATAAGGATGGGGTCTGCCGTGGCGCTTTCGCGCCGAGGCAGGCGACGTTCGATCAATGACGCTGCGCCGGGCGCCTTTTACGCCGCCCAGCAAAAGTGTCGATACCGGGGGATCTGGTCATGACCGACAACAAGCCGACCGTAGACGTTACCAAGGACTGGCAGGCAACGCAGGGCCAGAAGTCCGGCGCCACGCGGCTGCGCCTGTTCGCCGTGCTGTCGTGGGTCATCGCCATTGGCGGCGAGATCGCCGGGATCGTACTGCTCTACAAGCACAAATTCGACCAGGGCAACCTGCCGCTGCTGATCGGCATCCTGGTCGGGATCGCGATCTTCGCCATCGCCGGCAGCCTGCTCTGGAAGGCGGCCAACCGGAAGGACCCGGCCCGCGAATCCGACACGTTCAGGTTCTTTGTCCAGAACCAGCTCGGCGCGATCATCACCCTGATTGCCTTCCTGCCGCTGGTTATCCTGATCCTCAACGACAAGAACATGGACCCGAAGAGCAAGAAGGTGGCCGGCGGCATCGGCGCCGTGCTGGCCGTGCTGGCGACGCTGATCGGGGTCAGCTACCAGCCGCCATCGGTCGAGCAGTACACGCAGGACATGAACTCGTGCGCGGAACAGATCAAGGCGGGGCAGCCGACCACGGCCTGCTCGCCCGAAGTCGCCGCCCAGGCGCAGGCGATCGCCACCGACTCCACCACGGTGGCCGCGGCGACGAAGGACGCGGCACACCCCAATGGCCAGGATGTCGTCTACTGGATCGCGCCGGAAAACGGCGCCGCCAAGTCCGACACCGAGCACGTCTTCCACCTCTGCGCAGCCGTCAGCCCGCTGAAGGACAAGACCGTCAACAGCGGCTCGGTGACCGAAGCCTACGCCCAGAACGCCATCCGCATCACGAAGCAGATCGAGATGGAACAGAAGCAGTGCGGGTTCACGACCACGCCGTGAATGAGGCTGCGGGCTGGCGTGGCCGATTGGGTGCGCCAAACTGGTGGTCCACATCATAGTTGTCCGTCAGTGGCGTGCGGTCCCTCGTGGCGCGAAGGCTTACATGGCGGGACTAGACGCAACGTAAGCGGCTGGGGCACGTCAAATCCCTGGCAGGGGCACGACGAAAATTGAATGTCGCATTTGGGCCGCTTCCTGCCTGTCCGGTTTCGGGTGGTAGCATTCGGAAAGCGGACACACTCGTTGACTGGCGCGACAGCTAAATCCCGTTTGCCGGACACGGCGAGGATGCCGAGGGCCTCTCGGATATCGATGTGATGAAGCCTTTCGCGTTCGTGTCGACAGGATTCAATGGATCTCGGCCGGCGGTGACAACCAGGGCGCACAACATGGCCATCGTGCGGAACTCCCGTCGCCAGTTATGTCGCCGAGCCGATGCGCCCCACGCCCGCCCTCTAGACCGAGGACAGCCCCGAGACCAAGACACGGAAGGCCGTACCCAACCCGCGGAATGAGAGTCTGATCAACCGTCGTCTCTGAGCTCCACCCCCCAGCCCTGTGCAGCTTCAGCCGATCCGACTGCATGGCAAACCTGCCAAGCAGGCGAGCCTTCTTGCCTTCAACCTTGACAGGGAACATGAGAGACTAGTCGCTCAGCTTTCCGCCACGGTGTCCCATCGTCATCTTGGATGCGTACATCGTCGGTGAACGCTTGCCTGGAAGGTTCGCCTCGAGGACGATCTGTTCGACAAAGCCCTGGTTCATCTCCAACTCCACGCATTCGTTGAGCTTATCGACGAGCCAAACCGCGTAGCCTTCAGGTTCCTTGGCGTCAAATTCCGAATCGTCCGCCGGAATCTTGGGTTCCGGAAACGCCGGGATGATCATTATCTTGGGCTTTGGCAAATCGTAGGTATGTCCCTCATAGGCATAACCGACAATTATCCCGCACGATGTTTTCTGTTCTGGAGATGATCCGAGCATGAAGGTACTGCCTACCGTTGAAAGGACCGCAGCGCCAAAATTCTTCAGGTCGATCTTGAAATGGTAGGAGACTCTGATTGGTATTTTTGGAAATGGGATATTTCCATTTATTATATCTTGGCGGCCTTTGTTGCTGTCATACTTCTTCAATACTTCAAGTGCGTTGACATGTTGCTCGTCGGTGATAGGTTCCCCAGGCGCGGTTTCGACATACATGCCGGTGTCACCAAAGGGTGCTGGCGCACCGGGCACGCTGAGTCCAATTTCCGCCCCCAAGCCATAGAGCCTAACCTGTGTTGCGTTGTAAGCGCCTGACGGAAAGGTTAGTGTCGGTCGGTGATAGTCGTCGCTCATTTTCCTCGCTCCTTTTTGCTGCATCCTTCAGTTCACAAGATCTCCCGCCAGCTGAAGTTCTCATCGAATTTTTCCGCGAGCATCGGCGCGACGCGATCGCTGGAGTCCACCACCAACGCCGCGGCCTTTTCGAACGACAGGTCGTCCGCATCGAGGCGTGGCCATGCCTGAGCAAGTGCGAGAGCCACCTCGTCCCTTGCTCTGATCAGCATGCTCTTGAACATGAAGGGCCGAGCGCGGAAGGCGCGGGACGTGAAATCCGAAATGCGCTGCATGTCGGATTGGTCGACATCCTTGATATCGATCCCCAGCAGCCGCTCGTCGGCCAACCCCTCGTGCACCAGTGCCGCGTGGTAGACGTGGACGATCGTGTCGAACACAGCCCCCGTGAATGGCCGTGACCTGTCATGGATTTCCGCCGTCACCTCCGACATGCGGCGTGCGTTGCTGGCGAGGCGGATCTGCCGATCGCCAGTCAGCTCGGCAATCCGGTTCAACTCATTGAGAACAAGCAGGTTGCCATTGCAGTGCCGCAGCAGCCGGTCCATGCCGCTGTCGAAATTCAGGAAGGACAAGAGCGAGACCAGATCCGAGCTGGCTTCGTGGAACGGTCCGAAATCGCCTTGAGTCAGGCCGCCAGTTGGTGTCCCGAACAGCGAAAACAAGATTGCGTGGCCGACCTCATGTGCGATCACATCGAAGTTGAGCGCATAGGGATAGTTGCCTCCGTCGATGCCGCGCTCTCGGCCGAGTTCCAGATAGCCATAGCCCGATTGCGCATTCTCCCAGTCGACGAAGGGGATGATTTCGAGCCGCTCGAACGTCTCGGCGAAATACCAGACAATCGGTTTGCCGAGGTAGCTTTCCCAGATGTCCAGCACGCGGCTGACCGAGGCGAAAGCGTGCGCAGAAAGGAACTGCCGCGAGGTCAAGGAAAGCTGATCGAAATGGCCGTCAAAGCCAGCCTGTGCAGGTGGAAAGGTTTCGCCGACAAACGGTGGCAGATAAGGGTAGTCGTAAGGCTCCTTGTCGAGGAGCGGATCGCGAACGTAGATGCGGTGATCTTCCGGGCCGGAGCGGATCAGATCGGGTGGAGTAGAAATCCATACTGTTTCGGGTGTTCCGTAACCCGAAAGGTGAGGGACCTGCGGGTAGACCAGGAACCGCGTACCCAGCACACCTTGCGCAACGGCACGATCGACCGCGTCCAATTGCTTGGCCCCCTCTGACGATGCCACGCTATCACGGTGCTTACGTTACGTAAATCGTCGGCCGCCAAGAGGTCAGGGCCTATAGCGCCAGCCCCGCATCATCCATATCCTTGGAGAAGGCCGTGGTTAGCTGTAATTCCGGCACGGGGTATGCTTTTTCAAATGCTTGCTCTCGCAAAAGTTCGAGTGCCCGCAGGGCATCTTGCTTTTTTTGCTGGACGAAAGCGGCGCCGAGCTCCCTGCACAATTTCTCGACGTCGTCCTTGCCGTCGTGCGCATCCCGGACCATCCGTGCCAGGGTGCGATCGCGAAAATTGACGGCCTGTGCCGCACCCTCGAGCCTCGCCTGCTGTTCGGGTGAAATCACGCCGCGCCGGCAAGCAGCACGAAGGGTCCGGCGCAGGTCAATCAGCGCATGCGTCAATTGAGCGAAATTCACCTCGGCCGGTCCATGCAATACCGCTACTGCGTCGTCGGGTGCAAAGGCGCAGCGGCGATACCATCGGTAGATAAGCCCGACGCCTTGCATATGGGGGAACAGCTCGGCTGCTCGAAGGGCACCCATGCTGGCCGCGCCGACGACATGAATGCCGCGGCTGAGGGCCCACAGGATTTCCTTGTGCCGAACCGCCGGCTCGGTCTGAAAACCGCCATCTATGAGAAGGATCGCACTCGGGTCGAAATGCTGCACGGCCGAAACGATCGAGCCTTGCACGGCCGGGGGAAGGCATACCGCATCGACGACCTTCAACGCGTCGGAATGGGACACGGTAGGGCCAGTGAAGACGAGTTTCGGGCGCATAATTCCTACCCCTGCAAGAGCGGCTGCAAGGCAGGGATGACAATCCTGACAACCGACAGGGCGTCGAACGGTTTCGTTCCCACCCGGATTAGGTGAACCGCATCGAACCCTCTCTCTTCGAGAATTGCCAAGAGGACCGACAGCCCGTCCGACGCCGTGTTGAACTTCTGCTCGGCGAACGCGCCGAAATCCACGCTGCGCGGGCCGTCGCGGAGGAGCCGGCGATGCGCTGCAATCACCTGCCGATCGGGGTATTTCGGATAGGACGCGCGCGTCAGGTCATCGCGCGCGCCCGAGATCGCCGCCAGACGGGCCTGGGCCGCTTCGTAGATGGCGTGCACCGCCGCGCCGGCGGGACTGAAACCGGCAGCCGAGCCATCAGCCGGATGATCCAAAAGGACCGTTTCTGTCGGTTCGTCTTCCAGCAGATGGCACCACACCACCGGTATGCCCAACGGCGACAAAGCTTGCCAAAGGCCAACCAGCACGTTCTTGGCCGCCAAAGTTTCCAGGAGATCGCGGAGCGACGGATCATCGATCGTCTCGGGATCGATGCGTTGACGGTGGAAAAACCCGTGGGTCCGGTATGCCGTGGCGATCGCGTCGCGTTCGATGCATTCAAGCATGCCATGAACGATGGCATCCGGCTCCGCGAAGCCTGCTGCCAAACCGCTCGTCGATGCCGCGAAAATGCCGTCATGGGGCAGCGACGGCAACACATAGGCGGTGTGCACGAGCTCGAACGGGACCAGGTCGCGGCTGCCGGTAAGAAGATTGTCTGCGGCTACCCACGCGGTCTCCCTGCCGCGCCATCCCGGCGCGGTGCCCCCTTGGAGATACCTTTCGAAACGATCTGGCGGGATGCCCAATTGATCGGCGCAGCCGACGACTGGTTCGAAATTCGCCACCTGCTCTGCAAAGAAGCTCTCGGCCGATTCCAGCATGGCCGATATCCCGGCTTGCACCAGGGTGGCGCCCTTGCCTTGCGCGACCGCGTTGGAGAGCGAGAAAGGTCTTGTCACCTGCACGACCGGGATGCCGAGCTGGTCGAGCCCGGTGATGTCGGCGATCCGCGTGATGCCCAGGCCTTCGCGCATCTTCATCAGCCTCGCCAGCGCCTCGTCGGGCGGCGGACCAAGGCGTTGATATCGCTCCAGCATCGCGGATGCTCTTGCAGGGCCCGCTAGTGCCGAACGGCCGATTCGGGATTGACGATCAGCGCGGCGCCCGGCTCGAGAGCGGATTTCGCACGTTCGACCCGATCGCGATAGCGCGACGACAGTTCAGGCGACAGGCCTGATGATTGAAGGGTCTCGTATGTACTGACGAGGAAAGGCACGGCACTTTGCTCCGCGGCTATGGCGATGCTCTTTTCGAGGGCAGCGATTACGTCCGCCTCCGCATCGCCCTGGAGAAGAAGTAGCTCCGCCCTTCGCCTGTAGAGCTCTGCCAGCCAGAAGCGGCTGCCGCCGGCCTCGGCCTGCGCCACAGCCGAGCCCAGCAACGCGAGCGCCTCATCGACCTCGGCAGTTCGTGTCAAAAGCTCTGCCAGCATGCCGCAATAGACCGGTTCGTCCTCAGGCGTCTGGAACTCGCCATGGAGGCCAAGGCCTTGCCGCATTTTCTCCCTGCCGCTCTCGACCTGGCCGGCGTTGCCGTCGCACCAGCCTTCGAAGATTTGCGCTGCGGCGGCGAGGGCGGGCATATAATGGCGCTCCGTCAAGTGGCGCAGATCCGCTATCACGCTTCGTAACCTCGAAAAATCTCGGCGATAGCAATGCAGCATCGCCTCGTTGAGATAGGCATGTGCGATGCTGCCGGCATGTCCGGTTTGCTGCGCCCAGCTCCTAGCTTCCGACATCGAATGGATCGCGCTTGCCGGCTTTCCGACAAACCAAAGCGACAAGGCGCGGTGGGCGAGCCCGCAGACCCTCGCGTCATGCCCGCCGAACAACGCAGCATTGGCTTTGCCCTGGCCGTGCTCATAGAGCGAAAGTCCTGCGTCGACTGCCGCGATGCAGCGGTCGTGGCGGCCAAGATTGAAGTCGATTGCCCACACGCAATGCCTGGCCTGGAGTTGCACTTCGGCATCCTCGACATCCCTGAGATCGCTGAGCACCACTTCCGCGCGCTCGCCGTCCATGACGGTATCCGTGAACCACCAGCCCCAGTAGATCGGGAACCACTTGGCCCGCTCGGCCACCGGCCGCCGCCGGGCTATCACCACGCCGTCCTCGTACAATTTGCGGGCGGGCCCCGAGTTCGGACCTTCGACAGCGGTCAGGATGGGACCGAGCACGATCATGGCCGATAGCCGCAGCGCGTCTCGCCTGTCGGCTGCCGCAACGTGCTCGCAGAGCGCCAATGCATGCTCGAGTATCTGCCTCGCTTCCGCCATTGCCGAGCGCGACGAGCTTTCCGTGCCTGCGATCACGAACTGAGCGATCGCGTCCTCCATAAGGCCTGCGCGCTCGGCGTGCTCGGCGACCTCGGCGGTGCTCAGCCACCCGGCCAGGTTTCGGTTGCGGCTCACCGCGGCAAACAGGTGGCGATGCAAGGCCTGCCGTTTCTTGCGCAGCGTTGCGTTGTAGATCGTCTCCTGGATAAGCGCATGGCGCACGCCATAGACCGGAACGCCAAAAGGCCGCACGCGGATCAGGAACCCGGCCTCGCTCAGTGAATCCAGCGCGTTTGCGATGATTTCGTCGTCGAGCTCCGGCAACAACGCGCGCAACAATTCCTGATTGAAACGATTGCCCGCGACGGCCGCGGCGCGCGCGACTTCGCGTGCCGGCCCTAGCGTTTCGAGCCTGGCCTCGATCACGCTTTCAAACACCGAGGCATGACTGCGCGTCGCGGTCTGCGCCAGCCGATCCGTTGCCGAGGCCGCGTTCTCGGCCATCCACTGGCAGATTTCTTCGATGAACAGCGGGACGCCTCCGGTCACGCGTTCCACCACGTCGAGCAATTCCGGGGAAGTTGAAGGCTTGCCTTGCGGCCACATGGCCGCGATCGCCAGCCGCGTTTGCTCGCGGTTGAGCGGCTTTAGCGAGATATGCCTTGGATTCGATGCTGCCAGCCAGCTCCCGGATTCAGGGCGCGTGGTCGCGATGACAAGCGCCCGGAAGTGACGGGCCGACTGTGCAAGCTCAGCCAACAATTGTCTAGACGTCAGGTCGATCCAATGGATGTCCTCGACCACCAGGACGATCGGTCCGCTGGCGCACAGGGCTTCGAGCGAGTGGCGAACCGCCCAATTGGCTTTCGCGCGCATCGCCTCGGCGTCGATTTCCTTAAGCATCGGATCGGCTCCCGCAGCGCCGAGCAGGAACGAGAAGACGTCTATGATTTCAGGATCGCGGACGTCATGATCGCGGAATACTTCTGCCACAGCGGCAGCGCTCAGCTGTCCTTCGTTGCCGGCGAAATCGCCGCGTACGTTCTGTAGCAGCGGATGCAGCGCCGAGCGCAAGCCGCCGGGCGTGCACTGGAAGAGCAGCAGTTTCGCGCGCTGGTGACGCGTGCGCCGGCGCACTTCGTGAAGAATGCGCGACTTGCCGATCCCGGCCTCGCCCTCGATCACCACCACGCCGCCGTTTCCTGCAACGGCGCTGTCCCATGCTTCGGCGATCGTGGCAAGTTCGGCCTCGCGATCGACGAGCGGACTGCTCAGCCGCCCGAAGGCGAAGAAGCGGTCGACCTCGCGCTTGTGACTCAGCGCGCGCCAGACCAGCTCCGGCTCGGCAAAACCCTTGATCGTATGGCTGCCCCTAAAGCTGAACACATGCGACCGTCGCGCCAGGTTGCGTGTCGCCTCCGAGACTAACACCGTATCCGGCTGCGCGATGGCCTGGAGCCGCGTGGCCATCGCGAAGGCAGGGCCGGTGACATTGTCACGACCCGTCTCGGCGTCACCCTTCTGGATCAGGGTCATCGATGTCGCGATTCCGACCCGGACATGCAAATCGGCGCGGCCTTGGTTCGAACCGACGCGCCTGCAGGCGTCGATGATTTCGAGCCCGGCCCGGATCGCCAGCGATGCCGCATCCTTGGCGTCTATTTCGGCAGGAAACAAAGCAACGCCGCCATCGCCGACCTCGACCTCTACGGCACCCGAGCACGACGCGACCGCCTGTCTCGCCGCCCGCTGGAAGGCTGATATCAGTTCCTCGAACTCTTCGATGTCCAGGATGCCAAGAAGGTCGGTCGATCCGACCAGGTCGTAGCAGAGCGCGGTCAGGATCCGGCGCTCATGCCGGGCTTCCGACGCATTGTTGCCGTTGCCGCCCAGAAAACCTGTTGCCACCGACACCGCCGGCAACGCGACCGGACTCTTCTCCGACATGCTGCGATTTCCTCGCCGAGCGCAGTGACGGCAATATTAGCAAAGTGCGATGCTGTTCACAAAACACTTGATCGGTGGGCAGGGCAGGAAAAAGCCGATGCTGGGATCATTATGGAGAGATATGCTCACGGCGCAAACTCCCCATGGCGTCGACACCAACTGTGACCGCTTTTGGCGGGCGGCCGGGATGACTTCGATGACCGAGATGAGGCGCGAAGCGGCCGTTCCCATACGTTGCCGCAATGCAACAAGGCCCCTCGGGGCCTTGCGCATCACCTCAATAGACGAGCTCTGCCCGCCCCTCACTTCCCCATCAACTGCTTGGCATTCTCGGCCGTGATCGCGGTGGTCTCCACCGTCACCGTCTTGTCCACCTCGGTCGCGCAGTCGAGCAGGATCTTCTTCGACATCTCGATCGCTTCCTTGGCGCCCGTCGGGTAGGTGAAGGTTGCGACCCAGTCGCCCTTGGCCACCGCCTCGATGCCGCCAGCCGGGCCCGGCAGGCCGTCTGTGCCGATGATCTTGACGTCCTTGCCCGCGCCCTTGGCGGCGAGCAGCGCGCCGGCGGCCATCATGTCATTGGAGGCGTAGAGCACCTTGATGTCGGGGTGCGCCTGCAGCATGGCGGCGAAGGCGACCTGCGCCTTGTCCGGCACCCAGTCGGCGGCCTGCTCGGCGACGATCTGGACCTTCGGGTTGCCTTTCACGCCTTCCTTGAAGCCGTTGAGGCGCTCCACCGCCGGCGTCGAGCTCGGCAGGCCTTGCAGCACGGCCGCCTCGCCGCCATCGGGCAGCAGGGTCTTGGCGGTGTACTTTCCGGCTTCCTCGGCGATCTTGAAATTGTCGCCGCCGATGAAGGCGGTGTAGTCCTTGCCCGGGTCGCCGACCGTCTTGCGGTCAAGCTCGATGACCGGGATGCCGGCATCCATGGCGCGCTTCACCGCCGGCGTCAGCGGTGCGGCCTCGAAGGGCGAGATCAAAAGGATATCGACCTTCTGGGTGATGAAATTGTCGACCTGCGAGGTCTGCGTGTTGACGTTGCCGGCGCCGTCGGCGATCTGCAGCGTGAAGCCAGGCACTTCCTTGGCCGCCGCCTCCAGCTCGTCATTGACGTGCTGGCGGTAGGGCTCGGCATTGTTGGCCTGCGAAAAACCGATGACGAACTGGCCGTCCTTGGCGCAGGCTTTCACCAGCGGCTCGGCGGCGTAAGCGGAGCCTGCAATGCACAGGCCGGCGCCTGCCAGCAGCACGGCCTTGAGGGTCGATCCTCTTAGTGTCGTTTTCATAACTCACTCTCCTCCTCGTCCGGCCGGGGGGCCAGACCTTGGTTTGACGTTCACGTGTTGCCGTCTCCTCCTTGTTTGTTTGTGCATGTCGTCATCGCAAAACCTTTTGCGCGACATGCACTAACGACCCAACCCCTCGCGGCGGCGAACGAGGGATTGAAGCACTGCCGCCAGGACGATGATCGCGGCGGTCGCGAGCAGCTGCATGGCGGGCGTGATGTTGTTGAGCTGCAGGATGTTGGCGAGCGCGCCCAGCATGATGGTGCCGGCAACGGTGCCGACCATGGAGCCGGCGCCGCCGAACAGGCTGGTGCCGCCGATGACCACGGCGGCGATGGCCGTCAGCTCATAGCCCATGCCGTCATTGGCGCTGCCGAAATTGAACTGGCCGGCATGGACGATGCCGGCAAGGGCGGCGGCAAAGCCGGTGATGGCGTAGACCGAGATCTTCACCATCGACACCGGCACGCCGGATATGCGCGCGGCGCGCTCATTGCCGCCGACGGCAAAGACATAGCGGCCGAAGCGCGTGGTGTTGAGCACGATGGTGGCGATCGCGGCAAAGACGACGAACACAAGCGTCGCCACCGGCACGGTGTTGTTGAACAGCCGCTCGCCCAGCACGGCGAACACCGGCGGCGCCAGGCCCGGCCCTTCGCCATAGGAAATGTTGATGTACTGATTGCCGGAGACGACCAGCGCCAGCCCGCGCGCGGCCTGCAGGCCGGCCAGCGTGACGATGAACGGTTCCAGCCGAAAGCGGGTGGAGATGGTGCCCTGGATGGCGCCGAAGAAGATGCCCAAAGCGAGCACGGCGAGGATGGTGGGGATCAGGCCGAAGCCGCCGGAGATCATCATCGAGGCGGTGACGACGCTGGACAGGCCAAGCACCGCGCCGACCGACAGGTCGATGCCGGCCGTGATGATGACGAAGGTCATGCCGATGGCGATGATGCCGGTCTCCGACACGGCGCGCACGATGTTGGCGATGTTGTCGGGGTTGAGGAACAGGATCTCGCCATGGCGGCGCGGCGAGAAGATGATGCCGCCAATCGCCACCAGCACCAGGCCGATCAGGCTCTGAAAGCGCACGATGAGCGCCAGCGGGTCGCGATGCTTTTGAGGCGCCGCCATTATTGGGCTCGCTGCCACTGGATTGTTGTCCTGAGACATCAGGCCTCCCTGCCGTTAGCCGCGGCCAGCACCGTGTGCTCGTCGACGCCGCCCAAAAATTCCGCCACATTGCGCCCCTGGCGCAGCACCACGATGCGGTCGCACAGACCGATCAGTTCCGGCATCTCGCTGGACGCCACCAGAATGCCGAGCCCTTGCGCGGCGAGTGCCCTGAGCCGCTGGTAGATCTCGCCCTTGGCACCGACATCGACGCCGCGCGTCGGCTCGTCGAGCAGCAACAGGCGGGGGTTGCCGAGGATTTCTTTTGCCAGCACCACCTTCTGCTGGTTGCCGCCGGACAGTGCGCCGACGGCGATATCAGGGTTCTTCGGCCGGATGTCGAACTGACCGAAGGATTCCTTCACCGCCTCGGCCTGGCGGCGCGGCGAGACCAGCCAGTTCGGCGAGATCCTGGATATGACCGACATCACCAGATTGAGGCCGACCGCCATGCGCAGCATCAGGCCCGAGCCCCGGCGATCGTCGGTGACGAAGGCGATGCCGGCGCGGCGGGCAGCACTGATCGAATCCAGTTTCACCAGCTTGCCCGATATGGCGACCTCGCCCTCCCAGCGGCCGGACAGGCCGGTGCCGTATAGCGCGGAGAGCAGTTCGGTGCGCCCTGCCCCCATAATGCCGGCCAGGCCGACGATCTCGCCTTCATGGACATCGAGCGAAACACCTTGCGGCGCCTGCCAGCCGGCGCTATCGCGGGCGAGCCTGAAGCTGGCGTTCCTCAGGCTGAGCAGCGGCTTGCCCGCCGCTTTGGCGCGCTGCGGATAGAGCTCGTCCAGGGGACGTCCGACCAGCAGCCTGACCAGCTCCGCCTGCGGCGCGTGCGGCTCGGTGATGCCGGCGACGCGGCCGTCGCGCATCACCGTCACCCGGTCGGCAATCCCTGGCACTTCCTCCAGCCGATGCGAGATATAGACGATGCCGACGCCGGTGGCTGCGAGTTTTCTCATGATGTCGAACAGCCGCTCGACTTCGCCGACGGTAAGTGCGGCCGTCGGCTCGTCCATGATCAGCACGCGCGAGGCGTAGGACAGCGCCTTGACGATCGCCACCACCTGGCGCTGGCCGATCGACAGGTCCGCCACCATGGCGGACGGATCGATGGCGATCTCGATCGCCTCCAGCCGCTTCTTCGCCTCACGGCGCATTGCCGGCACGTCGAGGAAGCCGCCCGGAAGCATCAGTTCGCGGCCGAGGAAAAGATTGGCCGCGACATCCAGCGACGGCACCAGGTCGAGCTCCTGGAAGATGGTGGCGATGCCCGCCGCTTGCGCCTCGCGCGGGTTGTTGAAGCGCACGGGTCTGCCGTCGATCTCGATCATGCCTTCGTCCGGCGTGTAGACGCCCGACAGAAGGTTCATCAGCGTCGACTTGCCGGCGCCGTTTTCGCCGAGCAGCGCATGGATCTCGCCCGCCTTGAGGTCGAAGTCGACGCCGCGCAGCGCCTGCACGCCGCCGAAGCGTTTGACGGCGCCCGTCATCACCAGAAGCGGCGCCTTCATTTCGGCCTCCCGCAGGAGGCGCGCGCCCGCAGCGTCGCCTGCAGCCGCACCGAACGTGGCTCTGAACCGGTCGCCGCGATGCGGGCGCTGAGCAGGGCTGCCGCCTGCCTGCCTATCTCGGTGCAGGGCTGCGCGACCAGCGTCAGGCGCGGTTCGAAACAATCGGCCCATTCGAAATCGTCGAAGCCGGCCAGCGACAGATCGCCCGGAATGGTGAGGCCTTTTTCGCGGATGGCGCGGACGGCTCCGATCGTCGTCATGTTGTTGCCGGTGACCAGTGCGGTTGGTGGCGACGGCAGCGACAGGATGGCGTGGGTGGATGCGGTCGCCGCCGCCGTGTCGACATTCTCGGCCGAGAGATAGTGCGACACGCTTTCAAGTCCATTGGCGGCGAGCGAAGCCTGGAACGCCTCGATGCGCTCGCGCGTCGTCGTCAGGCCGGGCTGTCCGGCGATATAGCCGATGCGCTTGTGGCCGAAGGAGGCGACATGGTCGATCAGCGCGCGCATCGACGTTTCGTTCTCGACGCCGATCTGATCGAAGCGCTCGTCGGCGAAACGGTCGATCAGAACGCATGGCATCTTCTTGTCGGCGAGGTAATCGATGGCGCGCTGCGGCGAGCCCGACGGGGCCAGGATGACGCCGTCGACGCGGCGCTGATGGAAAGCGCGCACCACCTGCAGCTCGCGGTCGGGATCTTCCTGGGTGTCCGACAGGAAGACCATCAGCCCGAGCCGCGCGCATTCGGCCTCGACCGCGCAGATGATGTCGGTGAAATAAGGGTTGGAGATCGCCGAGATCGCCAGGCCGACGCTGTTGGTGGTCGAGGCCTTCAGTGAGCGCGCCAGCTCGTTGGGCTGGTAGCCCATGGCGGCAATGGCGTCGTTGATCAGCCTCGCCTTTTCCAGCGAAACGAAGCGCGTGTTGTTGACGACATGCGAGACGGTCGACACCGACACGCCGGCGCGCCGCGCCACTTCAGCCATTGTCGGCAAGACATATCAGCGCCTGCAAGCGCTCCTCCCTTTTGCGTTTCCCGTCCGCTCTGATGGCGGATTTTAAGGGAGCTTAGGGCGATCGAAACGTTTGCGCAATCGATTCGATGCAATTTTTAGCGGGGCTTATCTCCCCCCTCGAGGGGGAGGATGTCGCCGAAGGCGACAGAGGGGGTCGCCGCGCGTGAGGCGCCAACCTTCCATCTGCAGCAAGGACGTCGAGCCCAGTCGCACCGACCCCCTCTGGCCTGCTGGCCATCTCCCCCTCAAGGGGGGAGATTCGCAGTTTCAGCAAACTCGGCCACCAGCCCCTCATACGCCTCGAAGGCCGGCAGCGCCTCGTAACTATGCACCGCCGGCGTCGTCGCCCAGGGCAGTTTCTCGCTGGTCCATGTCTCGATGAACGGCGTGAACCAGCCGGGCTCGTCAAGCATGGTGGGGCGCAGATTGACGAACCAGTCGAGCCCTTCGGGGCGCGTGAACATCCAGCTCATGCAATAAGGGCAGAAGTAATGACGCGAGGCGCCGTGCAGCCCGCCGATCACCGGCTCGCCTTGCATGATTTCGAAGCCGTCCGAGGGAATGGCGGCGCTCAGTGAATAGGCGCTGGCCGACATGCGCTGGCAGCCGGTGCAATGGCAAGCCATGGTCAAAAGCGGTTTTGCGGAAATCTTGAGCCGCACACGTCCGCAGCGGCACCCGCCTTCGGCCGGCAATTTCAGGGTTGGCACGGTAGTCTCCCAGTATTCGAAGCGCCGGCGCTTCAGTCGCCGGTCAGCGCCTTCGTCGTCACCAGCGTGGCGCCGGCATCGGTGAAGTCCGCATTGTACCGGGCGATGATCTCGGTCGCGGTTTCGCCTTCAGTGTCCAGCGTGGAATGGGCATCGGAAACGACGGTAACGCCGAGGCCCTCGGCCAGGGCGCCCTTGACGGTGCCGGCGATGCAGAAATCGGTTTGCGCTCCGGCGAGCACGACTTCGCCGGCCCCCTGCCCGGCCACCCAGGCGCCAAGCTCGGCATTCGAGAAGGCGTTACGGACGGTCTTGGAGAATGTCGGCTCGTCCTTGGCCTGGCCGAGTTCCGGCCATACCGGCCAACCCGGCTCGCCCGGCGCCAGCGGATCGCCGGCCGGCCCGTCATGCCGCACGAACGCTATCCGGCGCCCCTCGCGCCGCGCCCAGCCGATCAGCGAGCGGGTACGCTCGGCTATGCCCGGCGCATCATGGATCGGCGGCTCGACGCGGCCGTCGAACATGTTGGTCTGGAGATCGATGACGATGAGGGGAGAGAGGTTTGGCATGGCGCGAAGATAGCGCGGGCGATGCGAGGGTCAAGACGGCGAAGCTGCTGATCTCCCCGTTGGGAGATTACATGTACCTCACCCGATTCCACCCGCGACCACGTAAGCACCAGCCGTGCGTCCATCCTCCAGCCGGATGACGGCCGTAACGATCGAGCCGTAAGCGCCTCGCCACACACTGTGCATTCTTTCGTGCTCGCCGGCCGGCACCAGGATGCGACCGTGAAAGCTTGTGCCGCTGCGCCGCAGAGCGACCGGTTCGCCATTGACGTGAACCTTGACGCCAGCGGTCTCCGCATCGAGTTCAACCGTCACGGCGATCTCGGCCTGGTCTCCTCGCCGCATCGTCTCGGCAACAAGCGTAAGCCTCGGCGCCGGCGCATCGCTGGCCCGTAATCCACCAGGCCGCCCCGCAAACACATCGTCCGGCAATTCCGGCGTGCGCGGCGGGCTGGTGCGGCGTTGGGTGGCGCGCTCGTAATCGCCGGCGAGCCGCAGCAACTCCGCATCATCATAGACCTTGCCCGCAAAGGTCAGCCCGACCGGCATGCCGATATCGGCCATCGTTCCCATCGGCACGGTGACGGTCGGGATGCCGAGATGACGCCAGACCAGATTGCCGTTGGCGACCCAGGTGCCGTTGCGCCAGGCGATTGCTGCACAGGTCTCGTTGACGTCGGCATCGGCCGGGCCGACATCGGCGACCGCCGGCAGCACGACGGCGTCGAGCCTGTGCTCGTCCAGCCAGTCCTCGAAGTCGATGCGCCGCGTCGCCTCCAATCCCTTCAGACCTTCCGCCAGCGTTGGGATATCCAGCAATGGCATCACGCCCTGCTTGGCGCTCGTGACGTAGTCGGCCAGATCGAAACCGTCGTCGCCATAGCGGTCCGGCAGCGCGCCCGGCGGCCGCGGGAAGATTTTTGGCCCGTCGACCGTGGCCAGGTCGGGGATGGCCGGGTCGGCATTGGCGCGCAGGAAATCGTCCCAGCCCCAGATGCAGAGATCCCAGATTTCGCGCTCGGCGAATGCTTCCGGCACCAGCCCGCGTTCGACCATGGTTTTTGTGCCCGGACGGTCGCGCTCATAGTTCGAGACGACGGGGAAATCGACCTCGACCACCTCCGCGCCGAGCTTTTCCAGATCACGCGCCGCCTGCCGCCAGAGGTCGAGCACCGAGGCGCGGGTCTCGATGGGTTTGGGCGCGCCGCCATCGCGGCCGATATACATTTTCGGCACGCCGAGGCGTTTGCCTTGTAATGAGCCTTGCAGTTGGAGCGCAGTGTAGCTTGGCGGCCTGAGAGCAGCGCTCTTCGCGATCGACACCCAGGGCTGCACACGCCAGAAATCGCCGCGCGTCTCGGCATCGTCGGCGACGATCACGTCGAGCAGTTCCAGCATGTCGGCGATGCCGCGCGTGTGCGGCACCACCACATCCATGGTCGGCACCAGCGGCCAGTTGCCCCTGACCGAAATGACGCCGCGCGACGGCGTGTAGGCGACAAGTGCATTGTTGGACGCCGGCGCGCGGCCGGAAGACCATGTCTCCTCGCCCAGCCCGAAAGCGGCAAAGCTCGCAGCGGTCGCGGTGCCGGAACCGTTGGACGAGCCGGAAGCGAAAGCGGCGGTCAGGTAATCTGCATTGTAGGGGCTTTCGGCGCGGCCATAGACGCCGCGCTGCATGCCGCCATTCGCCATTGGCGGCATGTTGGTCAGCCCGATCAGCACCGCGCCGCCGGCCCGCAGCCTGGCAATGGTGAAGGCGTCCTCATTGGCGACGAGATGCTCGAAGGCGGGCGAGCCGGCGGCCACCGTCAGGCCCTTCACCTTATAGCTGTCCTTGGCGGTGTAGGGGATGCCGTCGAGCGGCCCGAGGGAAGCGCCTTTGCGGCGGCGCAGGTCGGACGCCGCCGCCTCCTCGAACATTGCCGGGTTAAGCACCGGCACGGCATTGAGCGCAATGCCATGGCGGTCGTAGTGCGCGATGCGCCTGAAATACGCGCCGGCCAGCTCGACGCTGGTGACGGTACCGTCTTCCAACGCGCGCCGCAGATCGGCAATCGAGGCTTCGACGATGTGGAGGTTGGGCATGGGATTCTCGAGATGCAGCGGCAAATGAGTCTTCGCATCGTGCGATGCGAGTGTCACGCCTCAAACGGAAGGCGTGACGGCGACGCTGCTGATCTCCCCCAAGTGGGGAGATGGCCAGCAGGCATAAGTGGCCTCCGAAATTGACTGATGAAAGACAGTTTTGGTATCCGCTGCCGATGTCCATTATATGACACGACCTCACCGACGTCATCGGCGTTGCCTGACCCTGAGCTCACAGCGTCTTGCTGTCGAACTGGCCTTTTTCCTTCATCATTTCGAGGAAGGTCCTGGCCTCGGCGTTTCCGTGGCTTGCCGATGTGGAAAACCACTTGGCAGATTCCGGATAGTTCGGCTTGCCGCCGATCCCGGTGTAATAAAGCTTGCCAAGGTTGAGTTCTGCTTCGACATTTCCCGCCTTGGCTGCCTCCAGCAACCAGAATTCGGCGGATTTTTCATCCTTGGCTATCCCTCTGCCGCGGGCATACGCAACAGCCAGGTACAGTTCAGACGAAACGTCCCCCTGCTTTGCGGCCTTGAGCCACCACGAAACGGCATCAGCGTCGCTCTGAGTCAGTCCGGCGCCCGTCCAATATGCAAGGCCGAGGTTCGCCTGCGCATAGGCGTCTCCCTGGCTCGCCGCCTTCAGCCACCAGGACGATGCTTCGGCATCACTTTTGGCAATGCCCTTGCCCGTAGCATAGGCAAAGGCCAGCGCAGACTGCGCCCGGACATTGTCCTGTTCCGCCGCCTTGACCAACCAGGCGAACGACTGGGCGTCGTCCTTGCCGATGCCTTTTCCCAATTCATACGCATTTGCTAATGAGTATTGCGCTTCCGGCACACCGGCGATCGCGGCTTTTATCCACCATTCGAAGGCCAGGCGGTCATCCTGACCGACGCCGTGACCAAGCGAATACAGCGTGCCCAACAAAGACTGGGCATTCGGCTCACCCATGTCGACCGCCTTTCGCACCCACATCACGGCGAGTTGATCGTCCTTCTCGACGCCTTCACCGAGATAATAGGATCGACCGATGCAGTAAGCAGCTTCGGTACTGCCGCCATCGGCTGCCTTGCGCCACCAGGAGAGAGCTTGCTCATAGCTTTGCGGAACACCTTGGCCCTGCGCGTACAGGGTGCCGATGGCATAGTAACCATTCGCGTTGCTCTTGTCGGCCGACTGTGTGGCAAATTTTAACGCCAGTTGGTCGTTTCTTTCGACACCTCGGCCATGGGAATAGGCCTGGGCGAGCAAGGATGCCGCATCTGAATTTCCTTGCTCGGCTGCTTTGCCCCACCAGTAGGTCGCCTGCCTGTCATTTTGGGCAATACCCTGGCCACGCCAGTACAATAATCCCAGATTGTACTGTGCGTCAGCATTTCCCATGTCGGCCAGCACGGAGATCTGATGGAATTGCTCGCGATAATCCTTTGCCAGGACAGCCGCTTGAATCTTCTTAATGGCTGACCACTGCACATAGTAATTTCGGCCAGGACCGAGCAGCACAAAAGCCGCCAGCAACACCAGAACGACGGTAAGGACCCCTCGGCGACGCGACTTGGGCGGGCTGTAGACAGGTGTATCCACTTTGGGCGCCCAGTCGTTGTTGCTCACGGTCCCCAATCCATTTGCAGCCACCAGTAATTCATAGCGCAAGCCAGGCTGTTCTGGAATATCCAAAGCATTTGATATCGCTACTGCGCCGCGCCGGCAAAGAGGATCTCGCCATCGCCGCCAGCCGCCGGCCAATCCCTGATGGTGCGATCGTCGCCGCCGGTGAGCAGCGTGCCGTCGGTGGCGAAGGCAACGGCGTAGATCGGGCCGGTGCGGCTGTCGAACATGGCGGTCTGGCCGCCGGTGCCGACATCCCACAGCCGCGCCGTGCCGTCGAGCGAGCCGGAGGCCAAGCGCTTGCCGTCGGCCGACAGCGCCAGCGTATAGACGGTGCCTTCGTGACCCTCGAAGCGGCGCAATTCCCTAAACGTGTCGAGGTCCCAGAGCTTGATCGTGTAGTCGCCGCTGCCGGTGACGACATGATGGCCGTCGGCGGTGAAGACAGCGCCGTAAGTGCCCTGCTCGTGGCCGTGCCAGCTTCGCAATTGCTTGCCGCTTTCGACGTCCCAGAATTTCAGCGTGCCGTCGATGGAGCCGCTGAGCGCGCGCGTGCCGTCGGGCGAGATTGCGACCGTGCTGATCGGCCAGTCATGTCCGGTCATCACATGCAGCACCGATTTGTTGACGAGATCCCAGACGATGACGTTGCCGGTGTCGTGGCCACTGACGGCGCGCTTGCCGTCCGGGCTGATCGCCAGCTTGCGCACGCCGCCATTCGCGCCCGACGAGAAGACATGCAGCACCGCGCCGTCGGCAAGCTTTCGCAGCACGATCTCGCCATCGTCGCCGGCGGTCAGCGCGGTTGCGCCGTCGGGCATGAACAGCGCCGTGCGCGCCATGTCCTTGTGTTCACCAAGGTTGCGGATCAGCCGCTTGCCGGCGATGTCCCAGAGCTTGATCATGTGGTCGGTGCTGGCGCTCATGACGTCGCGGCCATCGGCCGAGACGGCGAGCCAGACGACGGCGTCGCGGTGGCCGTCGGGCTCGGTCGGCAGCGCCGGCGGAGGCGGCGGCAACGGCGCGACGGTCTGAGGTGGCGTGGCCGGAGCCGGCGGTGGAGCAGTCTCCGGTGGCGGTGTCGCCGGAGCGAGTGCGACTTGTGGCGGCTGAGGGGGAGCAGCCGGAGGCGTAGGCTGCGCCGGCTCGGGCGGTTTGGCTGCCTGCACCGGCGGAGTTGGCTCGGGCGGCATGGTGACCTGCGGCGAACTCGGCGGGGCCGGTGGCGTCGCCAGGGCCGGCGGGACACCGTCGATGCCCTGGTTCTTCGGCTCGGCTTTGGGTTCGTTCGGGGCGGCCACCTCAGCGCCCGGGCCGGCGTCACGCGCCCAAGGGAAGTGGTCGGCCAGCAGCGCCAACACGGCGAGCACCGGCAACATGAGGAAGGCGCGCCGCAGACCGGGGCGGCCCTTTGGGTCGATCTCGGCGTCGCGGCCAAAAAGCGGCGTTCCAGCAGGCTGGCTTCGCCGACCCGGCAGCAGTCCGGCCCAGAACAACAGGGCGCCAAGCAGGCAAAGCCCGCCGACGGTCAGGAACACCACGGGCTGCAGCGTGGCTGGGCCGTGCAGCATGTGGTCGATCCCGCTCCAGCTGAAATCTCTGTCGCCGAGCAGCAGATACGCCCGCACCAGACAAGCCAAAGCGGCCGCCAGCAGCGGAAGCGCAAACAGCCTTTCGGCCAACCTGTCCATCGGACTCCCCCTCCGGTGCCGCACCTTGCTCATCATGCGGCCGCCGCAGCGAAACAAATAGCGCGAAACTGCGCCCACGAAAGTGGGCGCGATCACGCAGCCAAATTCACTTCAATTCGACCCATACCGGCGCGTGGTCGCTGGCGCCGTCCTCACCTCTGACATCGCGGTCGATGCCGGCAGCGGTGAGGCGGCGCGCCAGTTTCTTCGACAGCAAGATGTGGTCGAGCCGCAGCCCGGCATCGCGCAGCCAGCGGTTGCGGCGATAATCCCAGAATGTGTAGAGCGTTTCCTTCGGATGCTTCTTGCGGAGCGCATCGGTCCAGCCCTGCTCGAGCAGACGCTGGAACGACGCCCGGCTTTCCGGCTGCACCAGCGCGTTGTCGTCATAGGAGCGGGTGGCGTAGATGTCGCGCGGCTCGGGCACGATATTGTAGTCGCCGACCAGCGCCACCGGCAGGCCAGTGTCGAAGAGTTCTGCGGCATGCGCCTCCAGCCTTTCATGCCAGGCCAGCTTGTACTGGAATTTCGGCCCCGGCTGCGGGTTGCCGTTGGGCGCGTAGACACAGGCGACGACGATGCCGTTCACGGCCGCCTCGATGTAGCGGCTCTGCTTGTCGGCGGTATCGCCGGGCAGGACGTCACAGGTCAGCACCGGCTCGGACCCGCGCGCGAGTATCGCGACGCCATTCCAGGTCGGTTCGCCCTTCCACACCGCGCCATAGCCGGCCGCCGCAAGCGCCGTGCGCGGAAACTGCAGGTCGCGCGCCTTCAGCTCCTGCAGGCAGACGACATCGGGCTTGGCTGCCGCCAGCCACGCCAGCAGGTTTTGCAGCCGGCTGTTGACGTTGTTGATATTGAAGGTGGCGATTTTCATTTGGCGATCAGGAAACGATCCGCCCTGTCCACGCCTTCACCGTCCCGGCCAGCGTCTTCAAATGATCGGCGGTCGAAAACCCCGACACGCTCTTGCGCGGCTTCAGGTCGTGGTCGCCATCCTCCAGCCAGATCACCTCGATGGCTTTGGAAAGGCCGTAGGTCGCGACCTCTTCTTTCGTGCCGAACTCGTCGCGGGTGCCCTGGAAGATCAGCGTCGGCGTCTTGAGGTCGGCGAGATGTTTTGTCCTGAGTTGCTCGGGCTTGGCCGGCGGATGAAAGGGATAGCCGAGGCAGATGAGGCCCGAAATCTCGCCCTTGGCGAACATCTCGTCGGCGACCATCGAGGCGACGCGCCCGCCCATCGACTTGCCGCCGATGATGAGCGGACCAGCGACGCCCCTCGCCCTCAGATCGGCGATGGCCTTGATGTATTCCGGGTCGACCGTCTCGGCGCGCGGTGGCGGCTTGCGCTGGCCATAGCGGCGGGCCGCCATATAGTGAAATTCGAAGCGCGCGACCTGGAAGCCGGCGGTGGCGAGCGCCTTGGCGGTGTCGGTCATCGAGGGGGAATCCATAGACGCGCCGGCGCCGTGGGCCAACACGATGGTGACCGGGGCTGTGTCAAAGCCGTCGAAGAGGAAGCTAGTGGGCATCAGGCTGCGGGACCCCGATATAGTGGTAGGTGGTTTTGGAACCGTGAACTTCCTTACGCCACTGCTCCGGATGCAGGGTAACATGGGTGAAAATGGCTGCAAAAAACCCCACGAGCACGATGAAGAATGGCCGGCCGAAGCAAACGCGCTGCTTGTTCGACATACGGTCCTCGGGGCGCTGGGGAAATGGCCAAGTTCTGCGGTTGTAATATGTGGCCCAATTGATTTTGCTGTCTTCGAAAAAATTCCAGCCATTGCTCCAGTAGAAGAGCAGCTCGCGGGCCTCCTGCACCGCCAAAACGATGAAGCACGCGGTTAGTCCCATACTCGAAATCTGAACAAGATTATCCACGGCAGCCTCACCCCGCCGTCCGCGCCAGCTGCAGATCGACGAACTGTATCCCCTTTTGCGCAGTGCGCGCCCATTCGCTGTCAGCATCGAGTTCGAGATAGCGCACCCAGTGGCGGCGGGCTTCGGTCAGATTGCCGGCGTCGAACTCCAGCCGGGCAAGGTTGAACACCGGATCGGCGTAGCTCTTGTCGAGCGCGATGGCCTTGACCAGATGCCGGCGCGCCGAGGCGATCTTGCCTTCGTCGCTCATCAGCCCGGCGAGGTTGAACCAGGCCTCGACGAACGCCGGATCGAGCTTGATCGCTCTTGCATAGTCATGCGCCGCGTCGGCCACGCGACCGGCGCCACGCAAGCAATTGGCGCGGTTGAACGCGGCGATGGCGTCGCTCGGATCGATGCTGAGGCAGCGTTGGTAGAGCGCCGCGGCATCGTCGTGCCGGCCCTCCTCTTCCGCGCTTTCAGCCTCGGCGAACAATTCTTCCAGCGTGTCGTCGCCGGCTGCGCTTGCGCTGCCGAGATCGAACAGCAGCTGGCCGTCGAGTTCGCTCTGGCCATCCTCGAGATAGATCTGATCGGGCCGGCCATGCTGCGAGCCGACATTGAGCGATTTGGCGGTGAGCGAAGCGACCGGACCGGAGCGATGCACGGAGCGCGCGATCGCGCCCCAGGATGCACCGCCGGCGACCAGCCCGGCATATTTGCGGGCAAGGATCAGATCGCGGAACGAGTAGGGTTCACAATCGTGCTCGAAGGCGTCGAACAGGCTGAGCAGGTCGAGGTCGGCACCGGACAGTCTGGACTGGTCGACGAGAGACTGCCTGGACAGCGAAGACGCCTCCGGCGCCTTCATCAGACCAAGCAGGCGCAGGAAGCCATTTTCGCTAAGGAGTGTTCGGCCAGCGGAGCCCTCGGCTGCAACGCGGCGCTCGATCTCGGCATCGCCGCCCTTCGCCGTGCCGGCCTTGGCGATCAGCGTTCGGCCGAACACAACATGGCTGGTGCGCCTGGTGACGCCGCGCCGCAACTGGCCGTGCTGACGCTCCACCTCACGGGTCGCGAGCCGCAGCGGAAATGCCGCCAGCGCGCCGATGGCGCCGAAGACGGCGCCCAGGATTATACCGGTAGGCGCCGTCACCCCTTGCTCTTGCCGACGGCCTTGAGCAGATTGGCCTTCAACGGGTTTTCCTTGGCCGCACCCGCCTTACCCTTGGCGGCAGGTTTTTCAGCGTCGTCGGCCTTGCTCTTCGACTTGGCCGGCGGCTTGGCTGATTGCGACAGGCTCGCCTTCAACGCGTCCATGAGGTTGATGACATTGCCACGCTCGGGCGCCGCCGCAATGATCGGCTTATGGCCCTTCAGTTTCTCGCGGATCATCGTCATCAGCGCGATCTCGTAGCGGTCCTCATAATTCTTCGGATCGAAGGTGGTTTCCTTCTGCTTGATCAGCGCTTCGGCCAATTGCAGCATTTCGGGATCGGGCTTGCCGGCAGGGATGTTGCCGAAATATTCAGCCGTGCCGCGCACTTCGTTCGGGTTCCTCAAGGTGCAGACGAACATGCCGTTCTCGCGCGCGCCGATCGTCACCACGCGCTCTCGGCTGGACAGGACAAGGCGGGCAATGGCCAGCTTGCCGGATTTGCGCATGGCCTCGCGCAGCACGGCGAAGGTTTCTTCCGCCATGGCGCCATCCGGCGCCATGTAGTACGGCGCATCCTGATAAATGACGTCGACCTCGTCTTCGTCGACGAAGGCCTCGATGTTCATCGTGTGATTGGATTCGATGCGCACTGCTTCGAGGTCGGCCTCATCGATGATGATGTACTGCTTGTCCTCGTATTCGTAACCCTTGACCAAGTCCGCGCGCTCGACGAGGCCGAGTTCAGGGTCGACCGGCTTCATGTTGATGCGGTTGTGGGTCTTCTTGTGCAATTGGTTGAACGATATGCGCTCGCTGGTCGTCGTTGCCGGATAGAGCCGGACCGGACAGCTGACGAGGCTGAGCTTGAGGTAACCTTTCCAACTTGCCCTGGGCGCCATGATACTCTCCTACGCGGCCACGCACTGACATTTCAGACTGAGCATGATCTTAACCGAAAACCGGTTCCCACGTTTCGGGATCATGCTTACTGCAGCGCTTCGTCCAAAGGACGAATGGTGCTGCGGAAATCCTACACCGGCCCCAAACATACCGGCAAATTCCTGACGAAACCTTCCAGGTGAGCTGGAGGGCACCGACGGAGGATAATTCAAATTGTCCGCATGGTCGATGGACTTGGGGAAGTAAGTCATGCCGGAGGGACAGCACCCCCCTCTGTCCTGCCGGACATCTCCCCCGCAAGTGGGGAGATTGGCAGCTTCAACCTTATCGCTCCTCTTGCAAGGTTTGCGATTGGCGAAAGCAGAGGCGACATCCGATCTCCCCCCTTGCGGGGGAGATGTCCGGCAGGACAGAGGGGGGTGTGCCGGATCGCCAACACCTCCCGATCTACTTCCCCGAAAACACCGGCAAATCCCTCGCGAAATCCTCCATGTCCGCCCAGGGGTCGCCCGAGGTCGCCAACAACCCCGGCAGCGAGGAATAGTTCAGATCCTGCGGCGCATCGATCGTCTCAAGGTCGCTCCAGCTCACCGGCGTCGACGCCGGCAGGTTGGTGCGGGCGCGCAGCGAATAAGGCGCCGCGGAGGTGTGGCCGCGCGCGTTGCGGTGATAGTCGATGAAGATGCGGCGCTTGCGGTTTTCCTTGCCCATTGTGGTGGTGAAAGTGTCGGGCGCGGTGGCCGCCAGGTGCGTGGAGATGGCGCTGGTCGCCTGGTGCAGCTTCTTCCAGTTCTGCTTTTGCGTCACCGGCACGGTTATGTGGATGCCGCTGCCGCCGGATGTCTTGGCGAACGGCACCAGGCCGAACCGCTCCAATTCGCCCTTGATGTGGACGGCGGCCTCGACCACCTCGCGCCAGGCGATGCCCTCACCCGGATCGAGATCGAAAACGATCTGGTCGGGCTTGTCGAGGCTCAAGCGATGCGTGCCCCAGGTGTGGAACTCGACGACGCCGAACTGCGCCAGCGCCAGATAGCCTTTTGCTCCCTCGACCGACAGACAGGATTTGGTTTCACCTTCGGAGTTGGTGGCGTCAAAAGTGACCACCGACGGCGGCATGCCGGTGAAGGCGTGGCGCTGGAAGAAACAGTCCTTCGGCAGGCCCGTCGGGCAGCGCACCAGCGACACCGGGCGGCCCATAATGTGCGGCAGCATGAAATCGCCGACCAGCGCGTAATAGACGGCGATGTCGAGTTTGGTCGGTCCGGTCTTGCCGAACAGCCGCCGCTCCGGATTGGTCACCCAGATGGTTGCGAGATCGGCTTCGGCGATCAGCCGCTTGCGCTTCGGCGACACCGGCGTCGACAGGCCGACATCGCGCAAGCCCCGAAACACACCGTGGCGCAGCGAATTGTCCGCCGTGCGGTTGGCGTAGTGGATGCGGGCCGACAGCATCGGCCGCACCCATTTCATCTCGCGCATGATCTCGCGCGGCACACCCTCGGGTGCTGTCGCGCCGTCGCGCAGCGGCTGCAGCCGGGCCAGCAAGTCGCCCGCCGTCGCGGCATCGAAGCCGGTGCCAACCTTGCCGCGATAGTGCAGTTCACCATCCGCGAATTCAGCCATGCCGATTGCCGCCAGTCCTTCGGCCGCGTCGGAAACGGTGTAGCCGGCGATGATGAAATCGCCGGTCTCCAGCGCCTTGACCTTGGTCCAGGTCTTGGTGCGGCCGCTCTGGTAGATGGCGTTGGCGCGCTTGGAGACGACGCCTTCCAGCCCAAGGATCGAGGCCTGATCGTAAAGCCCCTGCCCGTCGCCTTCGACATGGTCGCTCAGCTGGATGGCGGAGTTGGCGCCCTGCCCGGCTAGCAGTTCGGCGAGCAAGGCCTTGCGTCTTGCGAGCGGCGCCTTGCGGAGGTCCCAGCCGTCGAGATGCAGCAGGTCGAAGGCATAGAAATGGAGCTTGCTGCCCGCACCCGCCGACAGCGCATCCTGCAGCAGCGCGAAACGCGAGATGCCCTTCTCGTCCAGCACCATGATCTCGCCGTCGATGATCGCCTGGCTGAGCGGTAGCCGGGAAAAGGCTTGCGGCAGGTCGCCGTAACGCTTCGTCCAGTCGATGCCGCCGCGGGTGATCAACCTGACCTCGCCATCTCCGACATGCGCCATGGTACGATAGCCGTCGAATTTTATTTCATGCAGCCAGAGTTCACCTGTGTCTTCCACCGGCCCGCCCGGCGGTTTCGGCACCTGCGTGGCGAGCTGCGGCTCGATGCGCGACGGCGGATCGCCCCTGACCGCACCGGACAACGCGCCGGGTTTCAGCGCGCCGGGCTTGGGCGGCAGGCGGGCCGGCTTCCTCGGCGGCGCCACCAGCTCCTCGATCCGCTTGCCGGACTTCACGCTTTCCGGCCGCGCTTCCAGGATGTCGAGGCCGGTATCGGCGGCGAGATCGCGCTCCTTGAACAGCAGCCAGTTTTTCTTCTCGCTGTCTTCGCCGGGCTTGGGCTTCAGACGGGTCAGCATCCAGCCGCCATTCAACTTGTCGCCGGCCAGCCGGAACTTGAAGGCGCCGGTGCGCAGGCTCTTGTCGACATCGTCCATCGGTGCCCAGGTGCCGGTGTCCCAGACGATCATCGGCCCGCCGCCATATTCGCCTTCGGGAATGACGCCCTCGAAGTCGATATATTCGAGCGGATGGTCCTCGGTCTCGACTGCAAGCCGCTTGTCGGCCGGGTTGAGCGAGGGCCCGCGCGGCACCGCCCAGCTTTTCAGCACGCCGCCGACCTGCAGGCGCAAATCGTAATGGTCGGCGGTGGCGTGATGCTTGTGGACGACGAAGCGGTTGCCGTCGCCTGAAATGAGCCCGCCCGCCGGTTCCGGCGTCTTCGTAAATTCGCGCTTGGCGCGGTAGGCCTTGAGTTTTGGCGGGGTTGGCATGGGTCAGGCGGGAGCGGCGGCGGCGGACGAACCTTCCCTGCGCCGCGTTCCTGCACAGTGCTGTCCCGCCAACATTTCAGATTTCCCAGCGTGGTGCGAAGAATGTGGAGATCACGCTCAATCGTCTGAGGCGGGCGTCAGGTCTAGCTCGGCCGGGGACAGCCCTTGTTGGAGCTGGCTCAGCCGGAACTCGTCGACCCAGTAGGCCTCGCCGTCGACCAGCACGCGGGCCGAGTAGACGCCGCCGGAAAAGCTTTGCGCGGTGACGTAGACCTTGTGGCGGTCGAGCGCCTTGCGCACCGCGGCGCGCTTGGAATTCTGGCTGGTGACGGAACTGGCCATGGCTCACTCATACACAAGACCGCAAGACATGGCGGCGGCATAAGGATGCTGGAGATCGGCCGCTCTGTCAATTTTGACCGCCTGCTTCTGGCAGCGCTACGATCCGACGGCAGCAAAAAACCGCTGCGCCTCGGCAGCGGACTTTGCAATGGCGACGACAATATTCGGTTAGTGGTCCGAAGGAATTATGAGCGCGGTGACGCGAGAGCTGCTGACGCCGGTTCAGCGTCGGCTTCTCGTAGATCTTCTTCATTGGTATCCCATGGCCCCCAATGGCCGCCGGCAAAGGCGCTTGCGGCTGGGTTTTGTCAAGGGAAGCGCTGTTCTTCCGCCGAACAGCTATGGAAACTGGAGGAGCGGCCGCTATAGTTTTCCGCAGCCCCAAGGAGAACGGCAATGACCCTCAGCACCCGCAAACTCGGCAGCCAGGGGCTGCAGGTCTCGGTGATCGGCCTCGGCTGCATGGGTATGAGCCAGTCCTACGGCCCTGCCGACGAGGCGGAATCGATCGCTACCCTGCACCGAGCCATCGAACTCGGCTGTACCTTCCTCGACACGGCGGAAGTCTACGGCGCCTATGCCAATGAAGAACTGCTCGGGCGGGCGCTGAAGGGCCGGCGCGATGAGGTGACCCTTGCCACCAAATTCGGCTTCCGCATCGAAAACGGCAGACAGGTCGGCACGGAGCGTGACAGCCGGCCCGACCATATCCGCGAGGCGCTGGAGGGCTCGCTGAAGCGGATCGGCACCGACCATGTCGACCTTTATTACCAGCATCGCGTCGATCCGGCGGTGCCGATGGAAGATGTCGCCGGCACGGTCGGCCGGCTGGTTGCCGAGGGCAAGGTGCGCTTCTTCGGCCTCTCGGAAGCGGGCGCGGCGAATATCGGCCGTGCTCATGCCGTGCACCCTGTGTCGGCCCTGCAGAGCGAGTATTCGCTTTGGGAGCGCAATCTGGAGCCGGAGATCATCCCGCTGCTCAAAAAGCTCGGCATCGGCCTGGTGCCGTTCGCGCCGCTCGGCCGCGGTTTCCTCGCCGGCGACGTCAAGCGCGCCGAGGATTATCCGGAAGGCGATTTCCGCCGCGGCGACCCCCGCTACCAGGGCGCCAACTACGACGCCAATGTCGCGGCTGCGGCTGCGGTGCAGGAGGTGGCCGCGGCCAAAGGGGCAAAGCCCGCACAGATCGCGCTGGCCTGGGTGCTCGGCAAGGGCGACGGTTTCGGCATTGACATCGTGCCGATCCCGGGGACAAAGCGGCGCAAGTATCTCGAAGAAAATGTTGCTGCGGCCGCGATCCAGCTCGACCCGGCCGAGACTGCTGCGCTCGACGCAGCCCTTGCGCCGGGCGGTCTCAGGGCCGCTCTACAATGAGCGGGTGATGACGACCATCGACAGGTAGAGGCGTCTAAGCTGCCAATCTCCCCCCTCGTGGGGGAGATGCCTGGCAAGGCAGAGGGGGGCGCGAAGGATCGCCCGCATCAAGTATTCTGCGTAGAGGTTAGCTCAAAGATGTAAGTGAAATTGGCCAATGTCGGCGGGACAGCGCCCCCCTCTGTCCTGCCGGACATCTCCCCCACAAGGGGGGAGATTAGCAGTTTCAGCCCCTCGCCTCACCTTGCGTAATCGATTTTCCTTGGCTAGCATCCTCGGGTCGGCGCCGTGCGGAGGAGAACGTTGCGGCGGACCGGCTGGAGCGCCTCGCGTCCCCTCGGGGCGTTCACAGGACACTCCATTTTTGAATTGACGCAAGGACCGTCCCGAGCCGCTCCCGGTTTCGGGCTCCTGCGTTCATGTGGAGGATATCTGATGAACAGACGCGAATTCCTGTTGTCGACCGTGGCGACCGGCGCCATGGCGCTGGCCGCGCCCATGGCCTTTGCCGCCGACAAACTGACCATATTGGGCTCGGTGCCCAATCTCGGCTTCCCGTTCTTTGTGCACATGCTGAACGAGATCAAGGCGGAGGCGCAGGCGCAAGGCGTCAACCTGGCCGAGAGCGACGGCCAGAACTCGGCGCCGAAGCAGACCGCCGACATCGAGGCCGCACTCGTGCAGAAGGTCAACGCCATCGTGATTTCGCCGCTTGACGTCAACGCGCTGGCGCCGGCGATCGAGGAAGCGGTCAAGGCCGGGGTTCCCGTGGTCACCATCGACCGCCGCGTCGACGGCGTCGAGGGCATTCTGGCCCATGTCGGCGCCGACAATGTCAAGGGCGGCGAGGCCGAGGCGCAGGCCATGGTGGCGGCGTTCCCCAACGGCGCCAAGCTGTTCCATTTGCAGGGCCAGCCGGGTGCCGGACCCGCGATCGACCGCAACAAAGGCGTCCACAATGTGCTCGATCCGCTCAAGGACAAATACCAGATCATCTTCGAGCAGACCGCTAATTTCGCCCGCGCCGAAGCGCTGTCGGTGACCGAGGCCGGGCTTGCCGCCAACGGCAAGCCGGACGCCATCATCTGCGCCAATGACGACATGGCGCTCGGCGCGCTCGAAGCCTGTGCCGCCCGCAACTTCACCGACGTCAAGATCTACGGCTTCGACGCACTGCCGGAAGCGCTGGTCGCCGTGCGCGACGGCAAGCTCGCCGGCACGGTCGAACAGTTCCCCGGCGAACAGTCGCGCACGGCGGTGCAGATCGCGGTCGCCTTCGCCAGGGACAAGACCGAGCCGAAGGAGAAGCTGGTGCTGTTGACGCCGATCGTCATCGGCAAGGACAATCTCGACAAGGCGGAGAGGTTGAACGAGACGAAGTGAGAGTAAGGCCCATGACGGGTGGAGGTCGCGCTCTGTCGCGCCCCCCTCGGTCCTGCCGGACATCTCCCCCACTTGGGGGGAGATTGGCCGTCACGTCTGCTTTCGCCAATCGCCAACGTTGTAGAAAAAGTGCTGCCGGCAAAACTGCTGATCTCCCCCCGTGCGGGGGAGATGTCCGGCAGGACAGAGGGGGGCGCTGTCCCGCTGCCTATCGCAATCCGGGAGCAATGCTTGTCCGCCGTTGAACCCACCGCATCATCGCCCCCGCTCCTTTCCGTCGAAGGCGTGACCAAGCATTTTTCCGGCGTCACCGCGCTCAGCGACGTTTCGCTCGAGGTGCGGCCCAGTGAGATCCTTGGCCTGCTCGGCGAGAACGGCGCCGGCAAGTCGACGCTGTTGAAAATCCTGTCCGGCGTGATGCCGCCGTCGAGCGGCCGCATCGTCTTCGACGGCGCCGACTACGCGCCGTCCAGTCCGCAGGATGCCAAGCGGCATGGGATCGTCACCATCTATCAGGAACTGAGCCTGATCCCGACGCTGACGGTTGCGGAAAACATTTTCATCGGCCGCGCGCCGCTCGGTCCGCTCGGGCTGGTCAGCTGGCGCAGGATGGAGGACGCCTCGCGCGCGATCATCGCCCGCGTCGGTCTCGACATCGATCCGGCAACGCCGGTGTCCTCGCTGTCGGTGGCCGAACAGCAGCTGGTCGAAATCGCCCGCGCTCTGTCGCTGGAAAGCCGCCTGATCATCATGGACGAGCCTACCTCGGCGCTGACCGAGACCGAAGTGCAGAAACTGATGTCGATCATGGACAGGCTACGCAAGGACGGTGTCGCCATCATGTTCGTCACCCACCGGCTGGAAGAAGCGTCCGCCATTTGCGACCGCATGACCGTGCTGCGGGACGGCAGGCTGGCCGGTCATCTCGACCGCGACGGCCGGCCGATCCAGATTCCGAAGATCATCGAGAAGATGGTCGGCCGCGCCGCCTCCGAACTCTACGCGCGGCCGACGCAGCGCGACGTCGCCGGCGAGGTCCGGCTCTCGGTGCGAGGCTTGCGAACGGTGCGCGATCCGCTGGCGCCGCACGCCATCGTGCTCGAAGGTGTCAACCTCGATCTGAAGGCCGGCGAAATCCTCGGCGTCGCCGGCCTCGTCGGCTCCGGCCGCACCGAGCTTGCCCGCGCCATTTTCGGCGCCGACCGCATCGCGGCCGGCACGATTGCGCTCGACGGCAAGCCGATCGCCCCGGCTTCGCCCGCCGACGCCATCAAACTCGGCATCGGCCTGGTGCCGGAAGACCGCAAGCACCAGGCGATTTTTGCAGCACTTGGCATTCTCAACAATTTCTCCATCGCCTCGCTCGGTCGCTACAGCAATGGGGCCGGCTTCATGGCCGAACGGCGCGAGCGCGAGGCGCTGGCCGGCTATCGCAAGGCACTGTCGATCCGCATGGCCTCGCCCGAGCAGGCGATCGAGGGCCTGTCCGGCGGCAATCAGCAAAAGGTGATCCTGGCCCGCTGGCTGGCGCGCGACCCGAAAGTACTGATCGTCGACGAGCCGACGCGCGGCGTCGATGTCGGCGCCAAGGCCGAAGTGCACCAGATCCTGGTCCAGTTGGCTGCGCGCGGCATCGCCATCATGATGATCTCGTCGGAACTGCCGGAGGTGCTGGCAGTGTCGGATCGCATCGTTACGATGCGGCGCGGCCGTATCACCGGCGAAATGCCGGGCATCGAAGCGACCGAGGAAAAACTGATGGAACTGATGGCGCTCGACCGCAAGCAGGACGCAACGCAATGACCAGCACCACCGAACAGACCCAGCGCAGCGGCATCAACATCGCGCGGCTTCTGATGAGTTTTGGGCCGCTGATGTTCCTGGCGGTGTTGATCGTCATCTTCACCGTGCTGAAGCCGAGCTTCATCGATCCAATCAACCTGTTCAACATTTTGAGGCAGATCTCGATCACCGGGCTGATCGCGCTCGGCATGACCTTCGTCATCCTCACTGCCGGCATCGACCTGTCGGTCGGCTCACTGCTCGCCTTCTGCGGTATGGTGGCCGCGGTGGTGGCCAAGGGCGGCACCGCCAACACGCTGTCGCTGTCGACCACGGGCACGCAAGGATATGGCTGGTTCGCCGCCTTGCTTGCCGCCGTCATCGTCGGGGCGCTGGCCGGCGGCGTCCAGGGCTTTGCCATCACCAGGCTGAAAGTGCCGCCCTTCGTCGTCACGCTGGGTGGGCTCACCGTGTTTCGCGGCCTGACGCTGACCATCTCCAATGGCGGACCGATCTCCGGTTTCGACGCCTCGATGCGCTGGTTCGGCACCGGGCTCATCGGACCGGTGCCGGTGCCGGCGATCATCTTCGCGGCGGCGGCCATCCTGTGCCACATCGTGCTGCGCTATACGCGCTACGGCCGCGCCGTCTATGCCGTCGGCGGCAATGCCGAGGCCGCACGCCTGTCGGGCCTGCGCGTCGACCGCATTCTGATCTCGGTCTATGTCATCGTCGGCTTCTTCGCCGGGCTGGCGGCCTTCGTTTTGTCAGCACGGCTCAACTCCTCCGAAGCCGTAGCCGGCATCGGTTACGAACTTACGGTGATTTCCGCCGTCGTCATCGGCGGCACCTCGCTATTCGGTGGCATCGGCTCGGTCGGCGGCACGGTGGTGGGCGCTGCACTGATCGGCGTGCTGCAGAACGGGCTGCAGTTCAATAATGTCTCGTCCTACACACAAAGCATCGTCATTGGCCTGATCCTGATCCTGGCCGTGGCCTTCGATCGTTGGCTGAAGTCGCGGGTGAGGCGGTGAGGATTTAGGCCATGGTTCAGATCAGGGCGATGACCGAGAAAGATATAGCGGCGGTGTCGCGGCTGTTGGGGGAATCCTGGCGGCGCACCTATTCGGCAATTATGGGGCCAGAGACCACTGCGCGGCTCTCGGACGACAAGCATGCGCCCGAGCGGCTGGCAGAGGAACTTGGGGACGACAACAAGATGTCGTTCGTGGCCGAACGGCCGGACGGTTCGATCGCCGGCTACGCGATGGCGGCGATGGACGATCGTGGCGATGTCCTGCTCGACCGGCTGCACATCGACAAGACAGAGTTCGGCAGCGGGGTCGCCACCGACCTGCTGCACGCGGTGCTTGTCGCGCATGCCGGCATCCCCAGCATTGCGCTGAAAGTGATCGAGGGCAACGACCGGGCGATCGCCTTCTATCGCAAGCACGGTTTCGAAGTGGTCGAGCGCCGCACGGCCGCGCACGGCGTTGGCGGCCACGCCTCGCTCATCATGCGCCGGCTGCTGTCGAGGGCGTGAAGTGAATGGGAAACCGCAGTAGTCAGGGCCCTACTGCCCTAACCCCTGCGCCGCCACCGCCTGTGGACCGTCCTCGTCGTCCGGCATATCGAGGAGTTCGATCAGCCGCGCCACCTTCGTTCCCGGCAAGGGGCGGCCCTCGTTGACCAGCGCCTCGTCGGCACCGAGCCAGGCGAACGCCTCGCGCAGTTCTTGAAGGGTGGCGCCGGTCAGCGCGATGTCGGCTATGACCGCCTCGTCTACCGGCCCCAACACCGAAATGATGTCGTCGCGTGTCATGGTCACCTCCATGCTAAGTGCCGGCAGGTCGTCGAGTTGACGCCGGGATCCGGCCATCCAGTCAACGGATTGCGAGCGAAAGCCGCCGACAAAGCAGAATCTGGGTCTTCTTTTCGACTAAGCAAGGTGAACGCGCGCCTTTTGCCGTCAAGCAGCCGAGTGCCGATCGATGCTGTAGAGATGCACGGGATAGCCGGGACCGATGGCGTCGCGCACCCGGTCCGTCCAGGCGAGGACCGCCGGATAAGCCGACAGCGCAAAGCCACAGTCTTCGGCACGGTGGCCGTAGGCATAGACAGCAATGTCGGCGATGGTGAGCGTGTCGCCGACAAGGAACGGCGTGTCGTTCAGGCTGCGCTCCAGCGCTGCCAGCGTGCGGGCGCCGGCTTCGCGCTTGGCCGGAACCATCGCCTGGTTGCGCTCCAGCCTTCCGGCCAGCGTCCAGAAGCGCAGGGAGCCGATGACCGGCTCGACATGGTACTGTTCGAAGAACAGCCATTGCATAATTTTCGCGTTGACATAGCGATCCGCCGGCAGCAAGGGCGTGCCTTCGGCGAGATAAATGAGGATCGCATTCGATTCGGCGATCGCACGGCCATCCTCGAGTTCGAGCACAGGAACGGCGCCGGCCGGGTTGAGCTTCAGGAAAGCGTCGGTGTGGCTCTCGCCCTCGAAAATCGACACCAGGCGGCTTTCATAGGGAATGTTGAGCAGGCCGAGCACGACCCTCGCCTTCCAACCGTTTTGCGACGGCAAATAATCATGAAGCGTGAGCATGGCTGTCCTTTCGCTGCGGTCGACGCCTGATTTGCACGGTGCCACGATCCCAGCCACCCGAATCCTGCAATGTGTACGCGCAGAAACAGATAAACTATACGCATGTAGAGTTTTATTGACTTCGCTGTATGTGCGATTTACCCGATAAACACTTGCGTCGGATAACTGCGCGGGCAAGCAATCAGTTTGCGTGTGAGAGGAATCGCAAGCATGAGCCTTTCGCGCCGCAGCGAAATCGCCGCCGAGGCCGCGGGGCCAACGATTGCCGCCGGCGAGATCCTGGTCGAGATCATGGCGACGGAACGGGGTTTCGGCTTCCTCGAGCCGCAATCGCTCGTCGGGCCATTCCCCAGCGGTGCGCCGGCGATCTTCATCGATCAGGTCGCCCGGCTGGGAGGCGGCGCCGGCATTATCGGCTGCGTCGGCCGCGACGATTTCGGCACGCTCAACCTGGACAGGCTGGAGCGCGACGGCGTCGACGTCTCAGCCGTCGATATCAGCGACCGCTTCCCGACGGGATGCGCCTTCGTGCGCTACCGGCCCGATGGTATCAGGGACTTCGTCTACAACATCGCCGAATCCGCCGCCGGGCAGATCCACCTGACCACTGCTGCGCGCCTGCTGGCGGACAGGGCCGGCCATCTGCATATCATGGGATCGACGCTGTCGGTGGCAGGGCTGAAGGAGATCGTCAGCTACGCAGTGCAGGCGGTTCGTGCCCGCGGCGGCTCGACCTCATTCGACCCGAATGTGCGCAAGGAGCTGATCGACGGCTCCGACGGCGCACTGTTTTCCGCACTCATCGACGATGCCGACCTGCTGCTGCCGTCCGGCGACGAATTGCTCGCTACGGCGGGCGTCGATGACGAGCACCGGGCGGTGGCGGCGCTGTTTGCCAGGGGCGTCGGCGAGATCGTGCTGAAGCGCGGTGCTGACGGCTCTTCCTGGTTCGGCGCCGACGGCGCCAGGATCGACTGCGCCGGTTTTCAGGTCGAGGAAGTCGACCCCACGGGCGCCGGCGATTGTTTCGGCGCCACCTACCTGACCTGCCGCCGCCAAGGAATGGAGCCCGGCAAGGCGCTGCTTTATGCCAATGCCGCCGGCGCCCGCAACGTCACCCGGCGCGGCCCGATGGAGGGCGTCACCAGCTTCGACGGGCTCGATCAATTCATCAAGGGAACAGCGAGACGGACATGAGCGCCAACCCGCTTGCAGGCCTCGCCAGCGCGCGCAAAAACGGCTCGCCCTACGGCATCACCTCGATCTGCTCCGCGCATCCGCTGGTGATCCAGACGGCGATCAGGCGCGCCGTTGCCGACAGGGAGAAAAACCTGCTGATTGAGGCAACCTGCAATCAGGTCAACCAGTTCGGCGGCTATACCGGAATGACCCCGGCGCTGTTCGTCGCCTTCGTGCTGGAGATCGCCTGCCGCGAGGGGCTGGAAGCCTCGCGTATCATCTTCGGCGGCGACCATCTGGGACCGAACCCGTGGCGCGCAGAGCCGGCGGCGCAGGCGATGGACAAGGCCGAGGCCATGGTCGGCGCCTATATCGCGGCCGGCTTCACCAAGATCCATCTCGACGCATCGATGGGCTGCGCCGGCGAGCCGGCGGCGCTTGACGACGAGACCATCGCCACCCGGGCGGCGCGGCTGGCAAAGGCGGCCGAAACGGGCGCGCACGCCGCAGGCAGCACCTTGCCGGTCTACATCATCGGCACCGAAGTTCCCGCCCCCGGCGGCGTCGACCATGCGATCAGCGAGTTGAAGCCGACCGAGGCGGCGGCGGCGCGGCGCACGATCGAGGTTCACCGGGAGATCTTTGCCCGCGAAGGCCTGACCGAGGCGTTCGGCCGCGTCATGGCCGTGGTGGTGCAGCCGGGCATGGAATTCGGCAGCCAGAACGTCGTCGCCTACGCGCCCGAGAAATCCAAGGGCCTGACCGGCTTGCTCGATGAGCAGCCGTCGCTCGTCTACGAGGCGCATTCGACCGACTACCAGAGCCGTGCGGCTTTGACCGCGCTGGTCGCAAACGGCTTTCCCATCCTCAAGGTCGGCCCCGGCCTGACCTTCGCCTTGCGCGAGGCGCTTTACGGGCTCGACCTGATAGCATCCGAAATGATCACGGATTATGGCGACCGGTCGCTCGCCCGGACCATGGAAGGCGCGATGCTGGCAGCACCCGGCCATTGGCACAGCCACTATCACGGCAACGAAGCAGAGCTCTATGTGCAGCGGCATTACAGCTACAGCGACCGCATCCGCTATTATTGGAGCAACTCCACCGCTGTCGCGGCCGTCGAGCGCCTGCGCAAGGCGCTGGACGGGGTCGCCATTCCCGAAACGCTGATGCGGCAATTCCTGCCGGCGCTGCCGGCCGAACTCGGGCCGGCGGGCAATCCCGAGGCTATCCTTCTCGAAGCTGTCGATCAGGTGCTGGCCGACTATGACGCGGCCTGCCGTGGGACCTGAGGCATTGCGCCGGGTTGATCTTTGCCTCAGCCCAGTGTCTCTGACGTTTCCATGAAACCAGCCATGTTCTTTCTCCTGTTCGCGGCCTCCCTGCTGGCGTCGCCGGCACGCGCCGACTGGAAGCCGGTCGAAAAGGTCGAGACCTACGCCATCGCAGGGCGGACCGGCCCGGAACTCTATGCCGCGATCGGCGAAGCCGGCCCCTTGCTCGGCAAGGGTCGGGTCATTGCGCACACCAATTTCAAGCTGACCTGGACCAGGGACTACAGGCCGCAAGGCGACGCCTGCGTGCTCAAATCGGCGCGCCCGAAACTGATCATCACCTACACCTTGCCGAAGCCGGCCGAACCGTTGCCGGCTTCCGTCCAGAAGAACTGGACGGTGTTCATCGCCGGGCTCGCCGCCCACGAGAGAGTGCATGGCGCAGCCATCGCCGAGATGGTGCGCAAGATCGAGGCGGTGAGCGTCGGCCTGACCATTACTGATGACCCCGCCTGCAGCAAGATCAGAACCGAGCTGACGAGGCAACTCGCCCAGATCTCGCTGGCTCAGCGGCAGGCGAGCCGCGACTTCGACCGGGTCGAATTCGGCCCCGGCGGAAACCTGCAGAAGCTGGTGCTGGCTTTTGTGAATGGGGGGTAGTTTGCCGGCGAACCGGTCATTGCGCCGGTGTTCCGAACGACAAGAGCACCGGCCGCATGGCCGCTTTACAGGCAGGCTTGGTAGCGCTACCGTCTGATCGTCACGCGACCTGTTGGGGGAATGGGAGACGGTCGCGAGGCAGGAGAGGAGCGGTTTCCTTCGGGGCGTCGCAAGAAGCATTCGGGAGGAGATCGATGGCGTCTGTCGCGATCGGCGATGTTTACAAATCGTTCGGGACCGTCGAGGTCCTGCATGGCGTCAGTGTGGATATCGACGACGGCGAATTCGTCACGCTGGTCGGCCCGTCGGGTTGTGGAAAATCGACCCTTCTCAGGATGATCGCCGGCCTGGAAAAGATTTCTCGGGGCGAGATCGCGATCGGGGATCGGGTCGTCAACAACGTTGCGCCGAAAGAGCGCGACGTTGCCATGGTGTTCCAGAACTACGCGCTCTACCCGCACATGACGGTCGCCGAGAACATGGCGTTCTCGCTCATGCTCAAAGGTGTTTCGAAGGCCGATTGCGCTACCAGCATTCAGCGCGCCGCCGAAATCCTCGGGCTGGTGCCATTGCTGACGCGATATCCGCGCCAGCTTTCCGGCGGCCAGCGCCAGCGCGTCGCCATGGGCCGGGCGATCGTGCGCGATCCACAGGTTTTCCTGTTCGACGAACCGCTCTCCAATCTCGACGCCAAGCTCAGGGTGCAGATGCGCGCCGAGATCAAGGAACTGCACCAGCGGCTCAAGACGACCACAGTCTATGTCACCCACGACCAGATCGAGGCCATGACCATGGCCGACAAGATCGTGGTCATGCATGACGGCATCGTCGAACAGATCGGACCGCCGCTGGAGCTCTACGACAGGCCAAACAATCTCTTCGTCGCCAGTTTCATCGGCTCGCCCGCCATGAACCTGATCAAGGGCGAGATCGTCACCGACGGGTCTCCGTCCTTTCGCGGCGCCGGGGGAATTTCCGTGCCGCTGGCCGGCGCGCCGGCCGTTGGCAACGGTCATCCGGTGGTGCTGGGAATACGGCCCGAGCATTTGCGGCTATCGTCAGACCAAGGCATTCCAGTCACCGTCGCGGTGGTCGAGCCGACCGGGTCGGAAGTGCAGATCATCGGCCGCACCGCCGGCGGCGACGAGATCGTCGCCAATTTCCGCGAACGCCATGCCTTAACACCGGGCGAATCCATACGGCTCTCTGCCGCGCCTGGCCTGATTCATCTCTTTGACGGCAAGACCGGAACACGATTTGAAACGCGTAACG
The DNA here is from genome assembly GCF_030323245.1 of Mesorhizobium sp. C372A. Taxonomy (NCBI): domain Bacteria; kingdom Pseudomonadati; phylum Pseudomonadota; class Alphaproteobacteria; order Hyphomicrobiales; family Phyllobacteriaceae; genus Mesorhizobium; species Mesorhizobium sp. C372A. The sequence continues at coordinate 5,450,803 of NZ_CP100475.1, forward strand.
GATGGTAAGGACCGCATAGCAAGGAAGATAAACCGGAGGAGACGACCATGAAATTCACGAGACGCGATGTAATCCGCACGACCGCAGGTGCCGCGGCGGGAGCTCTGGGAAGCCGGTTCGTCGGCTCGCCGGCTTTTGCCCAGGAGGGCTTGAAATACAAGCCCGAGGAAGGCGCAAAGCTGCGGCTGCTGCGCTGGTCGCCCTTCGTCAAGGGCGATGAGGATCAATGGCTGGCCAACACCAAGCGCTTCACCGAGGCGACAGGTGTCGAGGTTCGTGTCGACAAGGAAAGCTGGGAGGACATTCGCCCCAAGGCAGCGGTCGCCGCCAATGTCGGTTCCGGCCCGGACCTCATGTTCGTCTGGTTCGACGACCCGCATCAATATCCCGACAAGCTGCACGACGTGACCGAGCTCGGCGAGTATCTGGGCTCGAAATATGGCGGCTGGCACGACGGACCAAAGCAATATGCGACGCGGGACGGCAAGTTCGTCGGCCTGCCGCTGGCCACGATCGGCAATGCCATCGTCTATCGCGAAAGCTGGGTGAAGGAGGCCGGCTTCTCCGAATTTCCGAAGGACACGGCAGGCTTCCTCGAGCTTTGCAAGGCGTTGCAGGCGAAGGGACATCCGGCTGGCTTCACGCACGGCCACGGCGTCGGCGACGGCAACAATTACGCGCACTGGCTGCTGTGGAGCCATGGCGGCCAGATGGTCGACGAGAGCGGCAAGGTGGCGATCAACAGCCCCGAGACGCTAAAGGCGATCGGATACGCGCAGGAACTCTACAAGACCTTCATTCCCGGGACCGAAAGCTGGCTCGACGTCAATAACAACCGCGCCTTCCTGGCCGGCGAACTCGGCGTCATCGCCAACGGCATTTCCGCCTACAATACGGCCAAGATCAACAAGGACAACGATCCGAAGCTGGCTGAGATCGCCAAGGACATCCGCACCACCAACCTGCCGATCGGTCCCGTCGGGAAATCGGTCGAACTGTTCCAGGTGACCACCGCAGTCATCTTCAACTACACGCCCTACCCCAATGCGGCCAAGGCCTATCTGCAGTTCATGTTCGAGGATCCGCAGATGACCGACTGGATCACCTCCTCGGCGGGCTATTGCTGCCAGACGCTGAAGGCCTTCGACAACAATCCAGTGTGGACGGCCGACCCGAACAATGCCGCCTATGCCAAGGCCTCGGCGACGCTGCGCCCCAACGGCTATGCCGGGCCGCTCGGCTATGCCTCGGCGGCGACCATGGCCGACTATGTCCTGGTCGACATGTTTGCCAAGGCGGTGACCGGCCAGGCGACGCCGCAGGAGGCGATGGAGGAGGCGGAGAAGCGCGCCAACCGCTACTACCGCGTTTGATCACGGCACCGCCGGGCAGCGTCTAGTGCGCTGCCCGGCCCGTCGCACAATCCCATGGCGGCCGTTGACGCCGTGACCTGATTCCCCGATGAGGAGCCCTCCATGGCCGTGCCGTCCGTTGCCGCCCAGCCGCGTCCGTCGATGCTTTCGCGGATCTCCGAAAGCCGCAACGCGCTGGGCTTCGGCTTCATGCTGCCGGCGGCGGCGCTGCTGCTGGTCTTCCTGACCTATCCGCTCGGGCTGGGCGTCTGGCTCGGTTTCACCGATGCCCGGATCGGCCGCCCCGGCATCTTCATCGGCGTCGAGAATTATCAGTACCTTTGGAATGACAACGTCTTCTGGCTCTCCGTCTTCAACACGCTGCTCTACACGGTCAGCGCCTCGATCCTGAAGTTCGTGCTCGGCCTGTGGCTGGCGCTCATCCTCAATGAAAACCTGCCGTTCAAATCGTTCTTCCGCGCGATAGTCCTGCTGCCCTGGGTGGTGCCCACTGTACTGTCAGCCATCGCCTTCTGGTGGATCTACGATTCGCAGTTCTCCATCCTGTCCTGGGCGCTGCAGCAAATGGGCCTGATCGACCACCGCATCAATTTCCTCGGCGATCCGGAGAATGCGCGCGCTTCGGTTATCGCCGCCAACGTCTGGCGCGGCATTCCTTTCGTCGCCATCACGCTGCTCGCCGGCCTGCAGACCATTCCGCAGTCGCTTTACGAGGCGGCCACGCTCGACGGCGCCAGTCGCTGGCAGTTGTTTCGTTATGTGACTCTGCCGCTGCTGACGCCGATCATCGCCATCACCATGACCTTCTCGGTGCTGTTCACTTTCACCGATTTCCAGCTGATCTACGTGCTGACCCGGGGCGGACCGGTGAATGCCACGCATCTGATGGCGACATTGTCTTTCCAGCGCGGCATTTCCGGCGGCCAGCTTGGCGAGGGCGCGGCCATCGCGGTGGCCATGATCCCGTTCCTGCTGGCGGCGATCCTGTTCAGCTATTTCGGCCTGCAACGCCGCAAATGGCAACAAGGCGGCGGAGACTGACATGGTCAAGACGGCCGCGACAAGGAAGGCGAAACGTGGGGATATCGACGAAGGCGGCATGGGCTACCTGCAGAGCCTGCCGCGCCGCGTGGTGACGGTCTATCTGCCGCTGCTGGTGTTCGTCTTCGTGCTGTTGTTTCCGTTTTACTGGATGACGATCACCGCGGTTAAGCCCAATCTCGAGATGACCGACTATGCGCAGTTCAATCCGTTCTGGGTGGTGCATCCGACACTGGAGCATATCCGCTACCTCCTGTTCGAAACCTCCTATCCGGGCTGGCTGCTCAACACGATCATCATCTCGACCGCCGCTACTTTCCTGTCGCTGCTGGCGTCGGTGTTCGCCGCCTATGCGATCGAGCGGCTGCGGTTTTCCGGGGCGCGGCAGGTCGGCCTCGGCATCTTCCTCGCCTATCTGGTGCCGCCCTCGATCCTGTTCATTCCGCTGTCGGTGATGGTGTTCAACCTCGGGCTCTACGACACGCCCTTCGCGCTCATCCTTACCTATCCGACCTTCCTGGTGCCGTTCTGCACGTGGCTGTTGATGGGTTACTTCCGCTCCATTCCGTTCGAACTGGAAGAATGCGCGCTGATAGACGGAGCGAGCCGGTGGCAGATCCTCACCAAGATCGTGCTGCCGCTGTCGGTGCCCGGCCTGATCTCCGCCGGCATATTCGCCTTCACCCTGTCATGGAACGAGTTCATCTATGCGCTGACATTCATCCAGTCCTCGGAAAACAAGACCGTGCCGGTGGGTGTGCTGACCGAGCTGGTGCGCTCCGACGTCTACGAATGGGGGGCGCTGATGGCGGGAGCGCTGATCGGCTCGCTGCCGGTGGTGGTGCTCTATTCGTTCTTCGTCGAGCACTATGTCTCGTCGATGACCGGCGCGGTGAAGGAGTGACGCGCCGGCTCACGCGAGGCGACCGCGCGGTCAGATCGCGCCGATGATGCCGCCGTCGACGCGGATGTTCTGGCCGGTGATGTAGCCCGCACCTTCGGAAGCGAGGAAGGCGATGGTCGCGGCAATTTCCTCCGAGGTGCCGTAGCGCTGCATCGGCACGCTGTCGCGGCGCTCCTCGGTGGCCGGCAGGCTGTCGATCCAGCCGGGCAGCACATTGTTCATGCGCACATTGTCGGCGGCGTAGGTGTTGGCGAAGATCTTGGTGTAGGCGGCAAGACCGGCGCGGAACACGGCGGATGTCGGGAACATCGGGCTCGGCTCGACCACCCAGGCGGTCGAGATGTTGATGATGGCGCCGGCCTTCTGCTTGACCATCTGCGGCGCCACGATGCGCACCGGCCGGATGACGTTCATCAGATAGACGTCGAGACCGGTGTGCCACTGCTCGTCGGTGATTTCGAGGATCGGCGCGCGTGGCCCGTGGCCGCCGCTGTTGACCAGCACGTCGATGCGGCCGAAGCGCTCGAGCGTCAGATCGGCGAGCCGCTGCAGATCGTCATTCGACTGGTTGGAGCCGGTGACGCCGAGGCCGCCAAGCTCCTTGGCCAGAGCCTCGCCCTTACCGGAGGACGACAGGATCGCGACCTTGAACCCGTCCGCCGCCAGCCGCTTGGCCGCCGCCGCGCCGATACCGCTGCCACCCGCGACGACGACTGCCACTTTTTCTACACTCATTTTTCTCTCCTTGGGGTTTTGCGGCGTGTGTCTCGCGACTTCAAAGGATGATATAGCCGGTCTTGCCATCTGGTTCGAACCAGAAAGCCTGAAATCAAGCTGTAGAAAAACTCCTGCATGCCCGAAGCCTTCCTGAGCCTGCCACCATTGAATGCGCTGCGTGCCTTCGAAGCCGCCGCGCGTCATCTCAACTTCCGCATCGCCGCGCAGGAGCTGAACGTGACGCAAGGGGCGGTGGCGCAGCATATACGCGGGCTGGAGGCCGATCTCGGCGCAAAGCTGTTCGACCGGCTGCCGCGCGGCCTGGCGCTGACCGATGAGGGACGTGCCTATGCGCCGAACATTCGCCGCGCCTTCGAGCTGATCTCCGAGGCAACGCTGCTGTTGCGGCCCGAGCCGGCGCGGCTGACGATCAGCGTCACGCCGAGCTTTGCCACCAAATGGCTGATCCCCAAACTGCCGGAGTTCGTCGCCCACAACCCGCTCGTCGATTTGCGCATCCTGGCCAGCCAAAGCCTGTCGAGTTTTCAGGCCGACGGCGTCGACATTGCGGTCAGGCAAGGCCGCCCGCCCTTCGGCGCCGGCCTGATGGTCGACCTGTTGTTCCCACAGCAGATCGTCGCCATCTGCAGCCCTGCCCTGCTGCCTACCGAGGCGAACGAGATCGCGACGGCCGATATCCAGCATCATGTCCTGTTGCACGACGCGCACAATCTGTGGCCGGAATTCATGGAGAGAGCGCTCGGGCTGAAGATGGCCACCGAGGCCAAACGCATGCGCTTCAACCAGACAGGCCTCGCGATCGACGCCGCCATTGCCGGCCAGGGCATCGCGCTGGCCAGCCGGTTTCTCGTCGCTGCCGACATTGCCGCCGGCCGGCTGGTGCAGCCGATCAACGCAGAGATGCGTGGGACGCACGATTTCTATGTCGTGATGCCGCGCAAGCAACGGCACCCAGAACCGACGCAAGCCGTGCGGCAATGGCTGCTCGATGAGGGCGACGCGGCGGGGCTGTGATGGATAGCCGATCTCCCCGCAAGGCGGGAGATCCGCAGCTTGGCCGACGCCGCCCCTTTCAGCCTCGCCGAGCAATGTCGGCCGCCACTGCCTTCGCCTCGCGTCCAATTTCCCTGAGCAGACCGGTGACCGGATTGTAGAAGCCGACGAGGTAGAGGCCGAGTTGCGAGGCGCGGGCGTTGACGCCACTGCGCTCCGGCTGCAATTCCACGGGCAGAAACTTTTCGTAGCCCGGGCGATAGCCGGTGGCGAGGATGACGGCGTCGAAATTTTCCTGCCTGCCGTCGGTGAACGCAGCGCCGCGCTCGGTGAAGCCCGCTATGTCGGGCGCGATCTTGATGGCGCCTTTGGTGATGGCGTCGACCGTGCCGACGTCGATGACCGGGATGCGGCCGACTTCGTCGATCTGTTGCAGGATGCCCTGTTTCGGCCTGACGATGCCGTATTTCTCGAGCTTGCCCAGCGCGAAATCGAGGATGATCGGAAACATCCAGTCGTTCAGCGCCTGCGGCATTGGCCGGCTGGCGATGCCGACCATCTGGATCGGCACGCCAAACAGCTGGCGCGGCACGATGTGGACGCCCTTGCGCACCGAAATGGTCGGACGCGCGCCACTTTCCACCAAGTCGAGCGCGATCGCGTCGCCGGTGTTGCCCATGCCGACGATCAGCACCGAGCGGCCGGCAAAGGGCGCCGCTTGCGTATAGTCGGCGCTGTGCAGCACCTCGCCCTTGAAAGCCTCGATGGCAGGGAGCCGGGGGATGATCGGCTCGGCATTGTTACCGCTGGCGATAACGACATGGCGCGCCTTGAGGTTGTCCGATCCTGTCTCGACCAGAAAACCGCCGTCCCCGAGGCGAATGGCTTTCACCGTCACGCCGAAGCGCGGGCGCAGATCGAATTTTCCGCGTAGTCGTCGAGATAGCGGACCACCAGTTCGCGCGGCACGTAGCGCGGATAGTTTTTGGGAAAGGGCAGGAACGGCAGCGACGAGAACGACTTGACCGTATGCAGATGCAGCCGCCGATAGTGCCGCCGCCAGGCGGGCGCGATCTCCTGCGATTTTTCGAGCAGGATGAAATCCACTCCTGCCCGCTTCAGGCAGGCACCGACCGCAAGGCCGGCGGGCCCGGCGCCGACAATAACGACAGTGGTGTCCAAGCGATTCTCCTCCCGCTAGCTCCTTAGGCTACGCGTAGAAGCGCAGGCGGGACAAGGCGCGCCTCACCTTCTCCCCTTGTTGGAGAAGGTGGATCGGCGCGCTAGCGCCGAGACGCCTTCGCATCGCGGCGCGCACGCTGCGCATCCTGTCCGGTCTCGGCTCACCCCCGGTGACGAATGTCTATCCCGGCAATCGCCCCATGCTGTCGGACGGGCTGCCTGTCGCCGGCCGCACCGCGACCGAAGAGCTCTACGTGCATGGCGGCATGGCCCAATCGGCATGCATGCCGCCCCCGCCACCGCGCGCTGGCTGGAAGAGGCCGTGGTTCGGGCGATGGCAATCCGAAGCAGACATGGCTCCGGCCACAGCGATTTGCGGGATGGGAAGGGTGAGGCTGCGCGACGTCGTGTCGATCTAGCCCGCCACCAGCGCGAAGGGAGGCGTTCCTCCCTAGCCGACATGCTCGGCGCGCAGCTTCTTCTTTATCTGCTCGAGCGCTGCCTCGCCGCCCCTCGCCAGTTCATCGGCGATCCTTGCCAGCTTGTCATCGGCGTTGCGGTATTTGCTGCCCCAGGCGCCGAGCGTCGCCAGCACCGGCAACAGGTCGATGCCCGCCTCCGTCAGCTTGTAGATCGCCTTGAGCTTGTGCGTGGGGTCGTCGCTTCTGGTGACGATGCCCTCATCCTGCAAGGTCTGCAGCCGCTCGGCCAGGGTGCGCGACGAGATGCCTTCGCCTGATAGCAGAAACTCCCGGAAGTGCCTTTTTCCGGCGAAAATCATGTCGCGGATGATCAGCAGCGTCCAGCGGTCACCGAGCAATTCGAGCGATAGGCTGATGGGACAGCCGGATCTTTCCCTGGTCGACATTTAAATGCTTCCATTTTTAAATCACTTTACTATTGACATCATTTTTCACTCATGTCAATGGTTCCGAAAGTAAAGCAATAACCAACGCCGCCTGACCTGGCGCTGGTGACACCAGAGCTCAGGAGAACGACGATGAGAAAACTGATCCTGCAGATACAGATATCGGTCGACGGTTTTGTCGGCGCGGCCGGCGATGAGCACTGGCAGCTCTGGGAATGGGGCGCCAACTGCCCGTGGGACGACGACTTGAAGCAGGATTTCAACGCGGTGTTCGCCGGCATCGACACCATTCTGCTCAGCCGCAAGATGGCCGAAGAAGGCTATCTAACCCATTGGGGCAATGCGGCAAAAAACTATCCGCGCGATCCCTTCTACGCCTTTGCGCAGCGCATCGTCGAGGCGCGCAAGGTGGTGCTGAGCGACAAGCTCGCGGCATCGCGGTGGGAGCGCACGACGGTTGCCAGCGGCAACCTGCCGCGCGAGGTCAAGGCGCTGAAAGCTGAAGGTGAAGGCGACATGGCGGTATTCGGCGGCGCCGGCTTTGCCTCGGCGCTGATTGCAGCGGGACTGGTCGATGAGTTCCAGCTGTTCATCAATCCGGCCGCGCTGGGCGACGGCGAGCGGATTTTCGACCGTGGTGCCTTCCGGAAATTGCGCCTGCTCGGCTCTAAAGCCTATGCCTGCGGAATGGTGGTGAACCGCTACGCGCCGGCAATGTGAAGCAGTTCAGCGATTGAATCCGTGGACCGCTTCAACTCTTTGTTTTTGCGAGAACTCCGGACGGATCACCGCAACCCGCTCCTCGTGAACCTGCGCTAGAAATTGATCTCGACCGAAGCGGCACTTCGCTTTGCCGGCCCGTGAAACACCGCCTCGATGTTGTTGCCGTCGGGGTCGAGCAGGAAGGCGGCGTAGTAGCCGGGGTGGTAGGGCCGCTCACCCGGCGCGCCATTGTCGGCCCCGCCGGCATTGAGGCCGGCCCTGTAGAAGGCATCGACCATGGCGTTGTCGCTGGCCTGGAAGGCCAGATGATGGCGCCCGGTCAGTTGTCCTCTCGCCGCCCGGCTGTCGAGGCTTGAGATGAACAGTTCGTCGGCCCAGAAATAGTCCTCGGCCTCGCCGCCGATCGGAATGCCGAGCACCTTGAAGACGGCTTCATAGAAGCGCCGGCTCGCCTCGAGGTCCCTGACCACCAGCTGGACGTGGTCGATGAGGCGGCCGCGATGCAGTTCCATGAGCGATCTCTCCCGTCGCGAGACCACAAAGCTAGTGCCGCGGAGCGGCTCGTCAATTCGGCAGTCTATCTTGTCGGCGCGCTTGGCAGCCTTACACCCTGCTTTTGTCATATCCGGATGGACTTCCACGCAGACCGGATAAAAAATGCAACCGGATTGTCGGATTCGAAATCCCGCCAACGTCCTTCGGACGCAAGCGGCGCAACGGAGCTGGAGCGAGTGGCGCCGCATCGAAACCGATCTCGGGAGAAGAGCATGAACAATTCCTACCGTTGGGTGATCGTCGCGTGCGGCGCGCTGATGACCTGTGTGGCGCTCGGCGCGATGTTTTCGCTGGCGATCTTTCTCGAGCCGATGGCGCTCGACACCAACTGGTCGCGAACCGGCATTTCCAGCGCCATGACGCTGAATTTCTTGGTGATGGGTGCAGGCGGTTTCGCCTGGGGCGCCATCTATGACCGTGTCGGCGCCCGCCCGGTGGTTTTTGCCGGCGCGGTGCTGCTCGGCCTGTCGCTGGTGGTGGCGAGCCGAGCCCAATCGCTGCTGGTCTTCCAGCTGAGCTATGGCGTCATCGTCGGGCTGGCGGCCAGCGCCTTCTTCGCGCCGATGATCGCGCTGACCACCGCCTGGTTCGAGACCCATCGCAGCCTGGCCGTGTCGCTGGTCTCGGCCGGCATGGGCGTGGCGCCGATGACCATTTCGCCCTTCGCACGCTGGCTGATCACGGCCTATGACTGGCGTACCGCCATGTTCGACATCGGCATCATGGCCTGGGTGCTGTTGCTGCCGGCCGTCTTCCTGGTGCGCCAGCCGTCGGCGGCGGTCGCGGCAGCGGATGGCAGCGCGCCCGCGCCTGCCGCGGCCCCCGGCATGTCAGTCGGCCAGGCGCTGCGCTCGCCGCAATTCCTGGTGCTGGGCATGACCTTCTTCGCCTGTTGCGCGGCGCATTCGGGGCCGATCTTTCACATGGTGAGCTATGCCATGTCGTGCGGCGTGGCGCCGATGGCAGCCGTGTCGATCTACAGCGTCGAGGGCCTTGCCGGCCTTGGCGGGCGCGTGCTCTACGGCGTGCTCGGCGACAGGTTGGGCGCCAAGCCGGTGCTGATCGTGGGCCTCGCCATCCAGGCGGTGGTGATCGCCGCCTATCTCGCCGTCGGCAATCTCGAGCAGTTCTATCTCCTGGCGATCATCTTCGGCGCCACCTATGGCGGCGTCATGCCGCTCTATGCGGTTCTGGCGCGCGACTATTTCGGGCCACGCATCATCGGCACGATACTTGGCGCCGCGACCCTGTTGTCCAGCCTCGGCATGTCGTTCGGCCCGCTCGCCGGCGGCATGATCTTCGACGCCTATGCCAGCTATTCCTGGCTGTTCATCGGCTCGGCGCTGATCGGCCTCGGTGCTGCCGGCATCGCCATCGCCTTCCCGCCGCAGCCCGGCCGAGAGAGGCTGCAGGCGGCGTGAGCGAAATTTCCCCTCGAGGGGAAATACTCATCACCCTGTCGCCGTTCCCGAGCGCAGCTCTTCCCTGCCCTCGTCGTCGCGGCTGAGCCTGGCGTCCGAGATCAGCACCACCGGGCATTGGCAGCGCTGCAGCACGCCGGTGGTCGTCTCGCCAAAGAAGAGTTCCTCGCCAGGGCGCCGCGCCACGCCCATGACGATCAGCGCCGCCGCCCTGCCGGCCTGGCGGGCAATGGCATCGGCGGCGGCGGCCCGGCTGCGGATGGCCGTCTCGATCTCGACGCCATAGCGGTCGGCTAGCGCGACGGTATCCTTCAGCACCGCCTCCCTGTGGCGATGCGAGACAGTGTCGCGCGGTTCGTCGCGGCCGACGCGCGCGACATAAAGTATCTTGACCCGCGCACCCGTGACCGCTGCAATCGCCAGTGCCATTTCGGCACCCCGGCGGGCGATCGCGGTGCCGTTGACCGGAACCAGAATCTTCCCGCCTTCAGGTCCTAGCCTTGGCATCTGGCGGCCGGCGCCGGTCGCCTTCAGCACCAGGCATAGCGGACCCTCGAAGGCGCCGGCGATCTCGTTGATGCGGCGGGTAAACCCACCTTTCGAGGTGACCGCGCGGCCGAGCCCGATCAGCAGCAGCCCATAGCCTTTGCGCGCCTCCTTGGCAACCGTTTCGGCCGAAAGCTCGGCCTCGTGGCGCCGCGTGACAGGCGCCGCGCGGGCCAGCTCCTCGTCCGAACTCCTGGCGGCCTCGCGGCTGTCCTCGGCACCCTTTTCGATCGGCTCGAGCTTCGCATCCGTGCCGGGCTCGGCCTCCTCCCCCTCGCCTCGGGCATGCAGCACCGTCGTCGGCTTGCCGGCGCCCACGACTCCGGCGAGGTAAGCAGCAAAGCGGCCGACAACGCCCTCATCGGTCACCACCAGCAGTCGTTCCAGATTGGCGATGAAGCCGCGGTGGTCGATCTCCTCGCGCTCCAGACGCTTCTTCTCGTTCTCGCCCATCGGCAAGCGGCCGAGTGCCCAACGCAAGGTCGGCGGCATGGCGAGCGTGGTGATGACGGCCATGGTCACGATCATGGTGAAAAGATCGTGCGACAGAACGCCGATCGACAGGCCAATCGAGGCGACGATGACTTCGGTCGAGCCGCGCGCGTTCATGCCGCAACCGACGGCGATGCCTTCCTTGCGGCTCATGCCGGCAAGCTCGGCGCCGATGAAGGCGCCGGCGAATTTGCCGAAGCTGGCGATCAGCACCAAAGCGGCCGTGAGTAGCGCAAGCTCGTGGTCGACAAGCACGGTGAGATCCGCCGAAAGGCCGGCGACGCCGAAGAAAACCGGCATGAACAGCGCCATGATGACGCCGCGCAATTGCCCTTCGATATGACGCGACAGGATCGGCGATTCCCCAACCAGTATGCCGGCGACGAAGGCGCCGAGCACGGTGTGCACGCCGATCAGATCGGTGATCAGCGCCATTGCGCCCATGATGGCGAGAATGACGGTGACGACGGCGTATTCGCTGCGGAACGTATCGTTGGTCCAGCGGATGGCGTCGAAGACGATGCGGCGGCCAATCGTGAAGGAAAACCCCATGAAGGCGGCGACGCCGACAATGGTGAAGGCAAGGCTGCCGAGCTCGATGCGCCCCTTGGTGGCGATGCCGATGGTGATGGCGATGATCACCCAGCCGATCGTGTCCTCGATGATGGCCGACGAGACGATGATCTGACCGAGATCGCGGCGCATGAAGTTCATCTCGCGCACCACCATGGCGACGATCTTGACCGAGGAGATCGACAGCGCCGTGCCGAGGAAGAGACCGGCGACAATGCGCTCGGTTCCGTCGGCCAGCAGCGAGGCCGGCATGAACTGTGCGGCGGTGAAGCCGAGCGCGAAAGGCACGGCGACGCCCGCGGCGGAGATGGAAAAGCACGCACGGCCGACCCTGCGCACCAGCCGCAGATCCGTCTCCATCCCGGTGAGCAACAGAAGCATCAACACGCCGAGCTGGGCGATGGCGCTGATCATGCTCTTTTGGGTGGCGTCGCCTGAAAAGATCACGCGTTCTGCTTCCGGCAATAGCCAGCCGAGCAGCGATGGCCCGAGCAGGATGCCGCCGATGAGCTGACCCATAACCGCCGGCTGGCCGAGACGCTCCAGCAATTCGCCGATGCCGCGGCCGACGAGAAGCAGAAGGAGGATTTCGAGAACGAAAATCCCCTCGCTGGACATGCCGGTCTTTTCGGCTGCCAACGATGCGGCCGGCATGAATGCGAAAGCTGCCGCGGCAAGCGCGACCGGCCGGCGCCGGTTGACCACGAAGGACATGCACCCCCTCATCGTGCCCGGTATAACGTTTGCGGGCGAGATCGGTTGCACGCCACGCTCCCTTGGCGCGCCGCAGGTTCCTCATTACCTGAATCGCATAACGGGCCTATCTGACTGCGGATAAACCGCCGAGACCCGGGCCGGCGACGGAACATTTTCAACCGATTGCGCGTTGCGCGGATGGGGATGACCGGCGTCGTTTCGGCCGGCCATGGCGTTGGGAGGCGCGTGGCAAGGGATGTCCCAGGTCAAGACCGTGAAAACCGACGAAGCGGCTGCAGCGCCGCGGGCCTCTGATGCGTTCGCGCTGAAGCTCACCTCATCGGAATTCGTGGCCACCATGTCGCATTTCCACCGCGCCGAAATCGCCCGCATGGCCGGCTGGCGCGACCGGCTGGACCGTACCAGCAACTGGGCGATTACTGTCGTCGCCGCCATGCTCTCAGTCTCACTCTCGACGCCCAGCGCCCATCACGGGGTGCTGCTCTTTGCCATGCTGCTGACCACGCTGCTGCTATGGATCGAGGCGCGGCGCTATCGTTTCTTCGACGTCTACCGGGCCAGGGTGCGCCAGTTCGAGCGCTATTATTTCGCGCAGATTTTCTCGCCGCAGCCCGACTACGCCTCCAACTGGCTGGCCATCGTCGGCGAAGGCCTGCGTTCGCCGCGCTTCCTGATCTCGCAACGCGCGGCGTTGGTGCGCCGGCTGCGCCGCAACTACATTTTCATGTACACGATCCTGATGCTGGCGTGGGTGCTGAAGATCACGACGCCCAGTCTGCAGCGCGAAGGGTCGCCGATAGGCTTGGGCGCGTCATTTCTCGACGCCGCGCGCGTGGCGCAGCTCGGCCCGGTTCCAGGCATCTATGTCGTGTGCATGGTCGGGCTGTTCTATGTCGGCCTACTCGCAGCCGCTTTCCTCATCTCAAGCGACGAGGGCGAGCTTTCGCATGGCACCGTGCATGTCTGAGAGCGGCCTCGAAAAGCGCAATCTGCCGCGGTGATCTTCAGCAGACATTGTCGACCATCAGAGCGGTCGCTTCCGACCGGCTTGCGGCTTCCTCAACCGGAAGCCGTGCGCGATGGCGCTTGTAGGCGGTGAGCGCGATGACCAGCACGCAGCATACGGCGTTCAGCCAGTTGATCGCCGCCAGAGCGGGATCGTTCAGATTGATGTGGGCGTAGAGTCCCGTCGTGGCGTTGGCGCCTGTCCACAACAGCCAGGTCGCGTAGGAAATCGCCGACGCCCCGTGCCTGTCCCGGGCCACCCGCACGATCTGCGGCAGGTAGGACACCACCCGCAAGCCATTGAAAATAGTGAAAAGATAAAAAGACAGATCAGCAAGTGTCATCCGAAACCCCTGTCATGGCCGGACGTCCCATAGCGTTCCTTGCAGTGGCGGCATGTGAGCCCGTTCACATGCCGGTTTCGATTTTCCTGTTGCGGCCCGGCATCCGGATTCTTTCGCCATGGGGGCGTTCGCCGTGAGCCAGCCCGACGAGGTCGACATGAACCAGATCTTGTTTCGGCCGACGGCGCGGGAGTGCTAAACAGATCTCGTGCTTGGGCAAAGTTCGGGTTGACCGCTGCCAAGCGCGCGGCGACTATCCCTGCAACGTGCAGGAGGACATGAGAATGGACGAACCCGATCGCTGGCGGCACATGGCGAGCGCCCCCAAGGACGGCAGCCGCATCCTGGTCACGGTCAGGCCATCGGAACAGGGGCCGGCCGAGGTCGACCTCGCTTACTGGTCGCGCGCCGACCAGTTCGGCACGGAGGGCTGGCGCTCTTCCGATTCGTCGCCAGGACGGGTGATCGAATACCCCGAACCGGAGTTGAAATGCTGGATGCCGCTGCCGACGGCCAATCTGAGCCGGGCTTCAATGCCAAGTCCGTGGCAAGGCGAAGACGTCCCGCTGCTCGACGGCTCCGGGATATGATCTCGGCGGGATGACCGTAGGAAATACGCTGCCGGCCCAATACTTGACGGCCTTACTTCGGCCGACGCACCGATCGCACCATGCCGCCAGGGCCGCTGCCGCAAAAGAAGCGGTCGCCGCCGTCGGATTCGAGCCCGGAAACGCCCACCCCCGCCGGCATGTCGAGCCGTTCCAGCACCTTGCCAGTTTGCGGATCGACGCGCCGGACATCGCTCTGGTCGCCTTCCCAGGTGCCGTGCCAGAGCTCGCCATCGACCCAGGTCACTCCGGTGACGAAGCGGTTTGAGTCGATGGTGCGCAGGATTTTCCCGGTCTCGGGATCGATCTGGTGGATCTTGCGCTCCCGGTTCTGCCCCACCCAGAGCGTGCCCTCGGCCCAGGTCATGCCGGAATCGCGGCCGCCGCCGGGCGCCGGGATGGTGGAGAGCACCTTGCCGGTATCGGGGTCGATCTTCTGGATGCGGTCCCCGGCGAGCTGGAACAGATGCCGGCCGTCATAGGCGGTGCCGGCATGTGCCGCGACATCGATCGAGCGCAGCGTCTCGCCGCTTGCCTGATCGAAGGCGGTCAGCCGCTCGCCCGTCGCAAACCAGACATTCTGTCCGTCGAAGCTCACGCCGTGCACGGTGTCGACATCAGGAAAGGGCCCGTATTCGCGCAGGATTTCCGCTGCTGAATGTTTCATGTCCTGGTCCTCGATCATGGTCACCTTTCCTAGCCGTTCGGCAGCGGCGACGGGAGTAACAAGGTGGTCGTGAAACCAGCGACCGGTGGCGTCATCCAGCGCCGCGCCCGGCCGTGGCCGAAGGACTGCACTTTGCCGGTCTCGGCCAACTGCTCGAGCGCCCGCTGTACGCTGCGCTGTCCGGCGCCCAGCGCCAGCGCCAACGCCGAGCTGGCCCAGGATTCACCATCGGCCAGGAAGGCCAGCACCGCGGCGTGCCGCTCCTCGATCGGCCGCGCCAGCACCGCCACGGAGCCTGCTTCGCGCGGCTTTAGCGCAAAGCCCTGGCTGGTCGCGCCGATGCCCGCCAGCGGCCGCAATTCGGCGCGCAGCCGGCCGATCTCGACCCGCAGCCTGGCGCGATGCGATTCATCGGCATGCCGGCCGCCAAAGGCGCGGGCAATCAGCGTCGCCCTCGGCACATCCGCCGGCCAGGCTTCGGCAAGCGCGCGCGCCAGCGCAAACAGCACCGGCCGCGTTGCCAGCGAGATCGTTGTTTCCTGCTTGTGCACGATATAGCGGAACGTATCGACGACCAGCGCGCGCGACGCCTGCAGCGCCTCGACTTCTTCGAGCAACAGCGGATGCTCCTCGCCGCCTGCGATCAGCCGCGCCGCCGGCGTCTCCAGCGCCAGGAAGGCGCTGTCGACCTCCGCCATGAGACCCGGAATGCCGGCCCGGCGGGCGGCATGGCGCGCCCACTCAAGGGCTGCGCGCGCGGCCTTCGTCTTCAGGCGCCGCATGGCGATGCCGGCAACCGCGAGTTCATGCGCGGCGCGTGAGGCCGGCGGAAGCGGCGACGGATCGAGCCCAGCCAGCACGTCTTCAGCCTCGTCGAGGCGGCCGATCAGCAGCAGGCGGCGCACTTTGAGATGCCCGGCATGCGCCGCGTTCAGCCGGTCGCCATGCTTTTCCAATGTCGACCGCGCCGCGTCGAGCGCCTTGGACGGCCAGCCGAGATCACGCGAAACAAGTGCGATCTCGGCTTCGGCGACAACGCACCTGGCGCGCGCCACCGCCTCCTTTGGACCGAAGGCACGGCCGGCCCTACGCAACAGTACTTTGGCGCGATCGAAATCGCCGAGCTGCGCCATGGCAATGCCGCGCAACGCCAGCGCCGGGGCATCCTCGCGCAAGGCGACGCGGTCGAGTGCCGCCAGCGGATTGCCCGCCGCCAGCGCCAGCCCTGCCGCGGTGATCAGCGAGTCCATGCAAATCCCGTCACATTTGTAACTCCCACCGCTCCCCTTATCGGCCCTAACTTAAGTCACCACCGCCAAGCAGCAAGCCGCGGACGGCGACCTAGCCATCTGGACTGGTTGAAGACGCCCAGGCCTGCGTTGACGGCAATATTCGCATTCGCTAGCCTGAGCATCTCAGACAGTCGCGTTAAGCTTCTCAATAAGGAAAAACCGACCATGCCTGCTTCCGAGGACTTCGAGCCCACCGTGCGGCCTCGCCACCCCTGCTGCGGTGGCCTGCAAATGCCGTCACATTTGTAACTCCGCCCTCGCCGCCTCGCGGCCCTAGCCTGCCTCACGATCAACAGGCAACGACAAGCCACAACGGCTCAACAACTGGCAAAGGAAACAAGCAATGACCAAGCACGTGGCAATGAAGACCCCACCGGTCGTTTCAAGGCAAGAATGGGAAGCCGAGCGCGAAAAGATGCTGGTGAAGGAAAAGGCAACGATGCGCGCCAGGGACGCGCTGTCGGCCGAGCGCCGGCGCATGCCATGGATGGAAGTAGACAAGGCCTATGTGTTTGAAGGTCCCAACGGCAAAGCGAGCCTGCTCGATTTGTTCGAGGGCCGGCGCCAGTTGATCGTCTACCGCGCCTTCTACGAACCCGGCGTCCACGGCTGGCCCGAACATGCCTGCCGCGGCTGTTCGCTCGGCGCCGACCAGGTCGGCCATCTCGCCCATCTCAACGCCCGCAACACCACGCTTGCCTATGCCTCCCGCGCGCCGCAGGCCGACATTGCCAGCTTGAAGCAGCGGATGGGTTGGGAGATGCCCTGGTACACAATCACCGACAGTTTCGACAAGGATTTCGGCGTCGACGAATGGCACGGCCACAACGTGTTCATCCAGGACGGCAAGAAAGTGTATCGCACCTACTTCATCAACAACCGCGGCGACGAGCAGATGGGCACGGTCTGGAGCTACCTCGACGCAACGCCGCTCGGCCGCCAGGAAATCTGGGAGGATTCGCCCGAAGGCTATCCGCAGACCGAGCTCTACAGCTGGTGGAACTGGCACGACAATTACGACGCCGCACCCGACAAGACGTGGGAGGAAGTGTCGGCGGCCGGCGAAGCCGCGTTCCGCAACAAGGACGGCAAGTAAGGACCTGGAGCGGCGCCCATCCAGCTTGGTTTCCTGTCCCTCACGGGACAGGAAACCCGGGCATTGATCATCAAGGGATTACGACCATGAGCGATATCGGCACAGGGACCGACAGTGAGGTCCCTAAACGCTCCGATGCAGTTTCTCTCCGCACCGCCGACTGGCTGTGCCTCGCCGCGGCCCCTGTTTTCGCCGTGATGGCGCTGCTTACCTGCATTCACGCTGGCGACGGCGTCATGTCGTGCCTGGGGGCCGATGCCTCCCCGCTCACCGGCATGCCGCTGATGTATCTCTTGATGAGCGCCGTCCATCTGGCGCCTTGGCTGCGCGTGATTTCCGGCCGGCCGGTCCGGCGATAGGCTGGACCGCCGCCGCCATGCTAACGCTCTTTACGTCGGAGAGAGACTATGAAGCTGGTCAGGCTGAGAGCGCCGGGCGGGTTGGACAAGCTCGACCTGGTCGAGGTGGATCAGCCCCGGCCTGGGCCGGGAGAAATGCTGGTCAGGATTCGCGCCTGCGCGCTGAACATGCGCGACGATTTCGCCGTACAAGGCAAGGTGCCGCTCGCCGAAGGCCGCGTGCCGCTGTCGGATGGCGCCGGCGAGGTGATCGCGATCGGTGACGGCGTCGACACGTTCAAGCCGGGCGACAGCGTCGTCAGTGTTTTCTACCCCTGGTGGCTGGCCGGCGACATGAGATCCGATACAAGCCGCGACATTCCCGGAGACAGTTTCGACGGCTTCGCCAGCGAGTATGTGTGCATGCCGGCGCACGCATTCACCAGGGCGCCGGCGGGCTATACGCATCTCGAGGCGGCAACGCTGACCTGCACGGGCGTCACCGCCTGGCGCGGGCTGGTGACATGCGGCAAGGTAAAGCCCGGCGACACGGTGCTGATCCTTGGCACCGGCAGCGTGTCATTGTTTGCGCTGCAATTTGCCAAGGCCGCCGGCGCAAGGGTCATCGCCACCTCGTCCGATGAAGGGAAGCTGGAGAAGCTCAGACGACTCGGGGCCGACAGCGTCATCAACTACAAGGCGGTGCCGCAGTGGGGCGGCAGGGCCAGGGAACTGACGGACGGACGCGGCGTCGATCATGTGATCGAGGTCGGCGGACCGGCGACGCTGGCGCAGTCGATAGCGGCCTGCCGGACAGGCGGGCATATCGCACTCATCGGCGTCCTGACCGGCTTTGCAGCAGAAGTTTCAATCCCGGCGCTGTTTTCAAACCAGATCCGCATCAGCGGAATTTCCATCGGCAGCAAAGCCGACCAGCAGGACATGATCCGTGCGATAGAGGTCAACCGCCTGAAGCCTGTCATCGACAGCAGCTTTCCACTGCAGGATATCGCCGCCGCCTTCAGGCACTACGAAGCGCAAAGGCATTTCGGCAAGGTCTGCCTCGAGCTTTAGATCCTGCGATCGGCATTCCTACCCAGCGGCCGGCGCCAGCGTCCCGCTTGCCATCAGGCCCCAGAGCTGATCGGCGGTCAGCTGTTTGGCCGAGCCGTCGTAAGCCACCCTGCCGAGGCTGAGCACGACGATCCTGTCGGCCAGCGCCCTGACCGTCGACAGGTCGTGCGTGACCAGGATGACGCCGGTGCCGCTGGCGGCGATCGAACGGATCAGCTTGACGACCTGCGCGGTCTGCTTGACGCCGAGCGCGGCGGTAGGCTCGTCGAGGCAGATCAGCTTGACGTGATCGGCAAGCGCGCGGGCAATGGCGATGGACTGCCGCTGGCCGCCCGACAGCGAGCGCACCAGAACGTTTTCGTCGCGAAGCGTGACGCCCAGCGCGGCAAGCCGGGCACGACACTGCTCGGCGGCCTTTCGGTCGTCGCGAACCGGGAAGACACCGAGCCAACGCCGCGTTTCCTCACGCCCGAGGATCATATTGTGGGCGACGCTGAGGTTCGGGCAGAGCGCCAAATCCTGATAGACCGTCTCCAGGCCGGCGCCGCGTGCATCCTGCGGGCTCCTGAAGGAAATCGGCTGGCCCTCGAGGGTCATCGCGCCGGCATCGGGCTGGATGGCGCCCGAAATAATCTTCATCAGCGTCGACTTGCCGGCGCCATTGTCGCCGAGCAGACAGACGATCTCGCCTTTGCCGACCGTGAAACTCGCCTCTTCCAATGCCGTCAGCGCGCCGTAGGATTTGCGGGCGCCGGCAATCGAGAATGCCGGACCTTGCGGGGCTTCTGCATTGCCCGCCGTCACGGCAGGGCCGGCCGAGGCGACGGCACCATTGTCCGCCACCGTGAAGTTGGTCGCGGCGGCCCGAGCGCGCCGGCCGCGAAAACCGATCGCAGCCTGGTCGGCCACCAACGCCAGCAACAGCATGCTTCCCACCGAAATGGATTGCCACCATGATTGCAGGCCGACGAAGATCAATCCTGCATTTAGGATGCCGATGGTGGCAACACCGATGGCGATGCCGAGCGGCCTGCCGGAGCCGCCGGAAAACGCAACGCCGCCGAGAATTGCAGCGGTGAGCACGTCGAGCTCGAAGCGAACGCCGATGGTCGGCGTGATGCTGCCGAGACGACCGGCGATCAGAACCGAGACCAGGCCGATCAGCAAGCCATTGGCGGCGTAGAGGCCAACCACCGTGCGCCCCACCGGAATGCCGCAGAGTTCGGCTGCGCGCGGGTCGCCGCCTATGGCGTAGAGCCTCAAGCCGGTGACCGTGCTGGTCAAGACAAAGGCTCCGATGACAAAGACAGATGCGGCGATGATCACGGTGTACTGGATGCCGAAGATCTTGCCCCGCCCCAATTCGAGCAGAGCCTCGGGAAAACCATAGACCGCGGTGCTGGAGACGACGAAGGCAAGGCCGCCATAGAGCGCCAGCATCGCCAGCGTGACGATCAACGGCGAGATGCTCAGCCTGCGCACCAGCAGACCGTTGAGCAGACCGAGCAAAAGGCCCAGACCCAGGCCGACGCAGATTGCCAGCGGCGCGCTCTGCGTCGCCACCGCAACCTTGGCAGTGATGATGCCGATCAAGGCGACCATGCTGCCGATGGAGAGGTCGACATAGCCGGCGATCAGCAGCGCGGAGGTGCCGAGCACGGCGATCAGGATCGAGGTCGAGTTGACGCCAATGACGACGAAATTGTCGAGGCTGAAGAAGGATTTGTTCAACAGCGAGAAGGCGATGATCAAGCCCAGCGCGACCAGCGCCAGCCCGATGCGGCCAGACGCTTCGCCCGGCGCCTTGACGCCCGGCAGCAAGGATGAAAACCGGCCCGTTTGCAGCGGTGTCGTCCCCGTTCGAAGGCTGTCTGTGCTCATGCTAGCCTCTGACTGAAGCGGGCGGTTTCAGGTCAGGCTGACCCGCCCGTATCGCGCGGGAAAAACAGGCGCTACTTTGCCTCGGATGACCAGGGGAAATTCACATACTGGTCGCGCGTGTCGTAGCAGATGTTGCCGTACATCCTGAGATAGATGTCGCGGCGCTTCGGGTCCTTGTAGACCGCGGCCGGGTCGGCGACATCGGCCTCGTACTGGGCCATGTAGTCGCTGGTCAGCGCCACGGGCAGGATATCCATCGCCTGCGGGATGCTCTTGCCCTCCAGCCAGTCGGCGGCATGCTGGCCCATGGCATAAGCGAAGACCGGCGACGCCAGGCTGATGCTTGCCTTGTAGGGACCGCCGCCTTTCTTGATCGCGGCGACTGCCTCCGGTTCGCCGTCGATGCCGCCAAGGAACTGGTCCGGCCGCGCCTTGCCCGCCGCTTCCAGGGCAGCCAGCGCGCCGAGCACGACCGTGTCGGCGCCGAGCACGACATCGACGTCGGGATGGGCCTGGAGAATGGTGCTCATCGTGGCAAAGCCGCCTTCCTTGTTGACGGGATTGGGCGAGATGTCGGCGACGATGGTGACGCCTGGCATAGCCTTGAAGATGTCGCGCATGGCGGCAAAGCGCGGCGCCAGGAATTCCATGCTGTCATGCGACAGGATGACGACATTGGCCTTGCCGCCGAGCTTGTCCTTTATGTAGGCCGCGGCCGCTTCGGCCAGCACCTTGCCGGTCTCGTATTGCGGCGCGTTGAGCAGCGACGTCGCCGGCGGCGGCACGATGGTGCCGACATAGGCGCCCGACCAGATAAGCTCCTGCAGGCTGCGGCTCATCGAGGCCGGGTCCACGGGGGCTGCGACCAGACCGCCGATCTTGGAGGCGAGAAACAATTGCACCTGCTCGACCCCCTTGGCGGCGTCATTGTTGGCAAGCGCGCGGCGATATTCCAGGCCGCGATCCTTGGCGGCGGCGGCCAGGCCGCGGTCGACGCCCTGCATGAATTCACGCTCGTTGTCCTGCGCGAAGGCCAGCACCTTGCTCAGGCCGGGCGGTGGGCTGCAGGCCGGCGCCTTCGGATCGAACGGCGCAAATACCGCCGGCTTGGTGAGCCCGGCCGGGCCGTCCTGCGCGCTTGCCAGAATGGTACCGCCCGCGAGCACACCGGCAACGCCGAGCAGCGTCGCCAGCATCATGTTCCTGTCAGATCGCATTTTACTTCCTCCCTGTCGTTGATTGTTGCCGCGCATCGCAAGCCTCGCGGTCGCTACTCTTCCCAGTCTCCCCAGATACCCACCTTCCCGCTCGCAAGTCAAAACTTTTTCCAGTGGAATTAATTAATCAGAGATAGTCGGGTGACTCGCCCACGCGATCACGCCTTGGCGATCAGCGACTGGACGACTTTGGCCAATTCCGTGCCGAGCACGCGATGCGCGTCGCTGTCGAGGTGAATGCCGTCTACCGCGCTCGACTCGACGACATCGCCGGCGTTGAAGAACGCGGCGCCGGCGCGCCGGGCCGCATCGCGGAACAGGCCGGCAAAGTGCATCGACTTTGCGGCGCCGCCCAGGAACATCTGGCCGAACCAGTCGACCTCCAGCATCGGCGGCGGCGCTACTATCAGGACCGCGGGCGCCACGCCCGCGGGGCCAGCTTCGCTGCGCAGGACAATTCTGGCCAAGATCTCAATGGAATCAGCGACGTCATTCGGCGTTACCGAGAACCTATGCTTGAGATCGTTGGTGCCGAGCATCAGGATGACGAGGTCGAGCGGCATATGCGTTTCCAGGCACACCGGGAGCGATTTGAGCCCGTTCTTGTGGAGACCTTCGATCGGATCGTCGTGCACGGTGGTGCGCCCGCCCTGCCCTTCTTCGATCACATCCCATCCGTTGCCGAGCTGGCGGCGCATGATGCCCGGCCAGCGGCGGTCGGGCGTGAAGCGGTGCCGTCCGACGCGGGCCAGGGTGGGAATGGCGCCATAGGTATTGGAATCGCCAAAGCACATGATGGTCCGGGTCTGCGTCACGGCATTGCTCCTCCAGGCTTGCATACTTTGAACGACAGCAGGCCGGCTGGCGTCAACTACATTTTTCCATCGGGTGGATTTAAGTGTTGCCTTGCCAGGCCCGCATTGCTACGTCAGCGCTTTGATCGGCTCGCCTTGCGGCCAAACTCCTTGCGCAGGGGAAAGCGTGACCGGCACCAGCTTCTTCAGTCTCGAAAAGATCGCCGAGGGGCGCAGCGGCGGAACCACGCAGGCCGAGAGCCGCATTTACAACGAACGCCTGATCGTCTCGCTGATCCGCCGGCACGGCCAGCTGGCCAAGACCGATTTGACGCGGCTGACCGGGCTGGCCGCGCAAACCATCACCACCATCGTCAACCGCGCCGCCGACAACAAGCTGCTGCTGCGCCTGGAGCCTTTGCGCGGACGGCTGGGGCAACCCTCGGTTCCCTATGCGTTGAACCCGAAAGCCGCGTACGCCTTCGGCCTCAAGGTCGACCATCGCAGCGCCGATGTCGCCCTGGTCAATTTCGTCGGCAACGTGATGGCGTTCGAACGCACGCTGTTCGACTATCCGACGCCCGTCGAGGTGATGAAATTCGCCAAGGGCGCCATCGCGCGCATGTGCCGCAAGCACAGATCGATAGAAAAAGACCGCATCGCGGGTCTTGGCATCGCCTCGCCATTCCATCAGTGGAACCTAAGCGAAGAGGGCGCGGTGCCGGCGGGCAGGCTGGATGCCTGGAAGGAAATCGACATTCGCGCCGAACTGGACCGGGCGTTCGACTGGCCGGTGTTCCTCTACAACGACGCCACGGTGTCGGCCGCGGCCGAACTGATGTTTGGCGCCGGCGGATCCCGCGCCGACTTTCTTTACGCCTATGTCGGGCACTTCATCGGCGGCGGCCTGGTGCTCGATCATCACTTGTTCCCCGGCCGCAACAAGCTGGCCGGGGCGCTGGGCGACATGCCGGTGCCCGCGCCGGGGCGCAAGGGCGACCGCATGATGCCGTTGCTGCGCGTCGCTTCGCTGCATTCGCTCGCCGGCAAGCTCAACGACCAGGACAATGGGGACAAGGATGCCGGCCGCATCTGGTCGTCGCCTGACGATTGGGGAGACCTTGGAGAGCCGCTCACCGCGTGGATCGATGAGGTTTCGGACGGGCTTGCCTATGCCGCCCGCAGCGCCGTTGCCTTGCTCGACATCGACAATGTGGTGATCGATGGCGCCATACCGAATGGCGTGCGCAAGGAGATCGCCAAGGCCATGCGCAGAAAGCTGGCACGGATCCTTGTCGATCGTCCCGAGCCGTTCTCGGTCATCGAAGGGACGTTTGGCCATCTCGGTCCCGTCATCGGCGGCGCCAGCATTCCGCTGCTGGTCAAATATTCGAACGACAAGGACCTGCTCTTCAAGGAGTAGGGTTGCGGCTGGCCGGCCGGGCGGATCACCAAAACAGCGATCTGTGAGACTTGTCACATACCCGATCTCGAAGCGCGTGCTACTGCCACCCTACGGTCAACCAGCGCTGAAAGAAATCGGCTGCCATGGTCTGGCGGTGACGGGGCTTTCACTTTATCCTGTGGCAGGTTGCATACTCTTAACGGACCTCATGCCGCAGAATGCCTTCGTCGGCGTAAGGCGGCAGTTGCCAGGAGTTTTGCCATGCTCCGACTTTGTGGATTCATCGCGGTCTTCATCCTCGCCGGCCTCACGACGTTCGAGGCCTGCGCCGATCGAAGGGTCGCGCTTGTTATCGGCAATTCCGAATACCGCAACATTCCGGCGCTGCAGAACCCGGCCAAGGATGCCCAGAACGTATCGGCCACGTTCCGGCTGGCGGGCTTCGAGGTTTTCGTCGCCGAGAATCTCACCAAGCAGCAGTTCGAAGGTCAGTTCCGGGACTATCTGGCCGCCGCCGACGGCGCCGATCTCGCCGTCGTCTACTATTCCGGGCACGGCTTTCAGATCGGCGGCGAGAATTTCCTAATACCGGTCGACGCCTCGTTGAAGAAGGCGGCCGATATCGAGGTCCAGGCCATCAAGCTCAACGACGTGCTGGCGCAGCTGCGCTCGAAGTCGAAGATCCAGGTGATCATCCTCGATGCCTGCCGCAACAACCCCTTCCCGCGCAACAATTACTGGCTGCGCGACCAGCTTGTCACCGCCGGCAATACCGGGCTGGCGCAGGTGCGAAGCTCGCTCAACACGCTGATTGCCTTCGCCACCGAACCAGGCGCGGTCGCCTATGACGGCAGCGGCGACCTCAGCCCGTTTTCATCGGCCTTTTCGCGGCGCGCGCTGGCGCCGAACCAGGAGATCCGCACGGTCATGTCGGCGGTGCGCCGCGATGTCGTGCAGGCCACCAACGGCATGCAGGTGCCATGGGAAAATTCCTCACTGATCGACGACGTGGTGCTGGTGCGCCGCAACAATCGGCCTTCGCTGCCGCCAGTGCTGGAGAAGGTGGTGCTGTCGGGGGTCGGTCCTGTCGCTCTCGGCCTGCCGGAGCCGGTCGATGTCGATGGCGGCGCTATCAGCGTCAGCATCGAACGGCCGCCGGCAATGGGCCGTCTGGTGCTGGACGGCAAAGACGTCGCGGTGGGCGAACCGATCCAGGGCAAGGACCTGCCGCGCCTGCAGATGGATATCCCCAAAGGAGCCGCCACGCAGGACGAGGTGGATATGCTGGCCTATGCCACGCATGACAATTGGGGCGGCGGGAGCCAGGGCATATTGGTGTTCCGCGTCAAGAGCGGCGAAGGTGCGGCGGGTCAGCAGATCATGGCTTCGCTCGAGGCCGAGCAGAAGCAGCAGGTGCTGGAGCGCGGCATCCACATCACCGGCGCTGCCGAAGCAATCGAGAACCGCAAGCTTGATATTCCCGTCGGCGTCGGCCCGGTCGCGCTCAATCTGGATTTCCCCACCGACGATCCGGCGGTCAGCCTGAAGGTCTCGGGGTATCCGGCAACGGGAACGCTGTCATTGCCTGATCGAACCTTGTCGCCGCAATCCAGCCTTCTGGCCGGTGAAGTCGACCATCTCCGTTACGAGCCGCAGATCGGCGCCGGCGCGCCGGTCGAGGTCGGCTTCGAAATCCGCGCCGACAGCAGCTCCGCCAAGCCGGCGACGATGAAGCTGTCGCCGACGGTCGAGGCTTGCGACACCGCCGCCGGCGAGCCTCTCGACCTGCAAGGCGTGGTGCCCGGCCTGCTGCCGAACGAGATCGGCGCCGGTGCGGTGGCAGCCTGCGAGGCGGCGGTGAAAACCTATCCAGACGTCGCCCGCTTCCACTACGAGCTCGGCCGCGCCCTGCTTGCGGCAGGCCAGGTTAGAGAGGCCAGGACAGCCATCGAGGACGCCGCCAAGAAAGGCCATGTGCGCGCCGTCTTCGAACTCGGCTATCTCAACGCAACCGGAACCGGAACGACCATAGACCGCACCCAGGCCAACGCTCTCTACAAGGCTGCCGCCGACAAGGGTGATCCTTACGGTATGACCTCGTGGGGACGCGCGCTGTTCAATGGCTATGGCGTCAACCGCGATACGGCCAAGGGCCTCGACCTGCTGCTCAAGGCGGCGGCCATGGGGCACACCTATGCCATGAACGATCTTGCCGCCATCTTCACCGAGGGCCGCAATGGCGTGCCTGCCGATCCGGCCCGCGCCGTCGCCTTCCTGCAAGCGGGGGTGCAGCGCCAAGACATGTATTCGATGAACCTGCTCGGCCGCAATTACCTCGCCGGCCAGGGCATCGACAAGGATCCGAAGACGGCGCAGGCCCTGTTCCAGCAGGCCACCGATCTTGGCCAGCCCTACGCGCCCGGCAGCCTCGCCCGCATGTACAGGGATGGCGCCGGTGTGCGCCAGGACCCGGCGGAAGCGCAAAGGCTGTTCGAACTGGCGACCACGCGCGGCGATCCGTCGAGCGCCTATGATCGCGCGGCGCTTGAAATGGCGAAAGGCGACAAGGCCGATCAGGCTGTCGCGGTGCGCTTCCTGGCATTCGCCGTCGCGCTCGATCTGCGCAAGGAGCTGCCGGACGCCAAAAAGGGCCTGGCGCAGTTCGGCACCAAGCCGAAAACGGCAGCTTTGGACGCCCTGCGTCGAGAGCTCAAGTCGAAGATTCCCGCGTCCGGTTCGCTGGACACGCAACTGGTCAATGCGGCCCGGGGGGTCTGGGAAGAAGCCAATCCGCGTCGGGATTTGTTCTGAACAATAAGGAGGCCATGGTGGGCAAGGCATTCAAGCAGACATTCGGGCAGGCATTCATCGGGATAATTCTATCCGGCGTTCTGGCCGGGCTCATGGGCTGCACCTCGGTGTCGCCGATGTTTGAGCCGGCATCGCCGGTGAAACATCGCAAGGTGGTTCGCGCAGCACCCCAGCCAAAGGTGGTCAGATTCAAGAAGGCGGCCACCGGCAAAGTGATCAAGCCGGCCGAGGAGATCCCGCAAAAGCCGCCCGTCATTCCCGCTCTCGGCGGTAGCGGCGGAGGCGGTGGGGCTGGCGGCGGCGGCGGCGGTTGGGGATGAGATCGTCGACCAAGGGCGCTGCACTCAGCGGCCCCAAAGGGTCTTGCTAAGATCCGCATGAGCCTTGGACAACGTCAAGCCGAAATCGTCCATCCCTGTCGCGGCATCGGTTGGCCAGCGGACAATTCGGCGCAGCGCTGCACGGAAAAGGCAGCGGACGAACGCTGCCAGTGCAGAGGCCACGACCGCCGCCGGATCGAGTCTGCGAGCCGCCAATGCCCGATGGGCCTGTTGTGTTTCGAGATAGCGGGCCAGCGCAACATCGTGACGCGATGGTGCGCCAAGCTCCTGCCGGTCGCGCCCGGGGTCGTCATGCCAGATGGGCCACTCGGTCGGGCTAGGGTGATGCACGGTATCCTCCTGCGAAAAGAGATCCAGTGCGAACAATCTCCTCAAGCGCCGTGAGCAACGCGTGGGAACCTGCGTGATGGAATCGTGAAAAGCGCCTCGGCGGCGGAATAAGTGTTGAAATGGACCGAGCTTGAGCGGATCGTCGTCGCGCTGTGACCGTGGCGGATCCGATGACCGGACCTTATCTTCACCTGCTGGGTGGTTTCGACTTTGCCGGCGTCGGGGCCACGGTTCCAGCCATCAGCCGCAAGGCGCGTGCGATGGTCGCCTATCTCGCGCTGCAGTCGGGGCATTCGCAGTCGCGCGAGAAGCTGGCGACCCTGCTCTGGGGCATCAACAGCGAGGCGCAGGCGCGAATGAGCCTGCGGCAAGCGGTATCGTCTGTCAGGAAGGCCATGCAGACGTGCGGCGGCGGCCGCTTCCTCACCGATGGCAACAGCGTCGCTCTGCATCTCGACGGCCTTGATTTCGACGTCGCGCGGTTCGAGGCGCTGGTCGCCAGCCCGGCACCCGAAGACCTCGAACTGGCGCTCAATGTCTACCGCGGCGACCTGCTCGACGGCTTCGGCCTGAAGGAGGAGCCATTCGAGGACTGGCTGAGGATCGAACGCGAGCGGCTGCGGGCATTGGCCGTCGCGGCGCTCGACAGGCTCGTCGCGCATTATGCAGCGACGAACGATCCTGCCGCATGCGTGCGCGCGGCAGCGCGCCTGCTGGCCATGGACCCGTTGAGGGAGGATGTCCACCGGGCCCTGATGCGCGCCTATGCGGCGCAAGGCAGGACCAATCTCGCGCTGAAGCAATATGAGCACTGCCGCACCGCGCTTCTACGCGATCTCAAGCTGCAGCCGGAGCCGGAGACGCGGCAATTGTTTGAGACGCTGCGCACACGCCGCACAATGGCGCCGGCACGGCCACCCACGACCGATGCGGATGACGCTACCGGCTTCAGCCACGAACTCGCAGCCCCCCCGACCCACTATGTCAAATCGGCCGGGATCAACATCGCGTATCAGGTGACCGGCGACGGTCCGGTCGACCTGATCCATGTGCCGGGATGGGTCTCCAACCTCGACCACGCCTGGGGCTCGCCGCGGCTTTCGCATGTGCACCGGCAGCTCGGCACTTTCTCGCGCCTAATCCGCATGGACAAGCGCGGCACCGGGCTCTCGGACCGCAATGTCGGTCTGCCGACCCTGGAAGAGCGGATGGAAGATGTGCGGGCAGTGCTGGATGCGGTTGGCTCGAAGCGCACGGTGCTTTTCGGCAGCTCCGAGGGCGGCCCGATGTGCATGCTGTTCGCGGCGACCTATCCCGAGCGCACAGCGGCACTCGTGCTCAATGGGGCCTACGCCCGCGGCAGGTGGTCACAAGACTATCCGTGGGCGAAGACAAGCGAGCAGGTGGAAGAGGATCTGGCGATCGTCGAGAAAGAATGGGGAGCGGCGGCGGATATGAGCAACGCGGCGCCCAGTCTGATGAGCGACACGTTCGAGACAGAATGGTTCGCCGCCTATCTCAGGAATTCTGCCTCGCCCGCCGACGCGATCGCCCTGTGGCGCTGGGGAGCCGAAATCGATGTTCGCGACATTCTGCCTGCTGTCCATGTTCCGACACTGATCATGCAGACGACTGGCGACGGCTGGGTGAAGCGGGAAGAAGGACGTTACCTGGCGACGCACATCGAGGGCGCCCGATACATTGAGTTCGCCGGCCGCGACCACGTCATCTGGGGCGAGAATTCCGATCGGATCGTCGACGAGATCCAGGCTTTCGTCACCGGCGCCTTGCCGGCGGCCCCAGGCGAACGGCTGCTTGTGTCGGTGCTGTCCCTCGATATGACGGGCTCGCCTTTCGGCATCGACCCGGCCGAGCGGCACGCCGAAGCGCTCCGTGGCGAACTCCTCGCGGCCGAAGGCAGAGAGATCAGCCGATCGGACGGCAAGGTGCTCGCGGTGTTCCAGCGGCCA
Organism: Mesorhizobium sp. C372A; assembly: GCF_030323245.1. Lineage (NCBI taxonomy): Bacteria > Pseudomonadati > Pseudomonadota > Alphaproteobacteria > Hyphomicrobiales > Phyllobacteriaceae > Mesorhizobium > Mesorhizobium sp. C372A. The sequence goes on from NZ_CP100475.1 coordinate 5,480,102, forward strand.
ACGCGGTCGATCCAGTGCGCGATCGCCATCCGCGATCGCTTGCGGCAATCCGGTGTCGAGGTCCGCTCGGCGGTGCATATCGGCGAGTGCGAGCAGCGGGGCCATCAATTTTCAGGCGCGGCGATCGAACTGTCATCGCGTCTGCTTGACCATGCGCGGCCGGGCGAAATCATCGCATCAAGGACGGTGCGCGATCTCGTGGTCGGCTCCGGCCTGCGGTTCGAGGAGCGTGGCGAAATGGCGGCAAGCGGGCTGCCCGGCGCGTTTCGGTTCTATGCGGTCGATGGTTCGGCTTGAGCCGCTAGGTCACCTCTTCCCTGCCCCGAACCGCAGCCCGTCCATCAGCAGCTTGACCAGTCGGCGCGAGCGGTCGCGCCAGTCCTTGGTGTCGGGGGCCGAGTAGATGCCGCCGAGTGCGTGCAGCACATCGGAGGCGTCGACGTCGCTGCGGATCGAGCCTTCGGCCACCGCCGCCTCGACCAGTTGCCGCAAGGCCAGCGACACCCGGCCCGACATGTCGGAGAACACGGCGGAATTGGTGTTGAACAGGATGCGCAGGCTGGCAGCCAGGCCGCGCTTGGTGGCGATGTAGTCGACGAAGCGCTGCATCCACTGTTCCAGCGCCATGTCGGCCGAATGGTGGCTGGCGAGGTCATCGGCAGCCGCGCAGAGCGCCTCGACTTCACGCCGGTAGACCACTTCGACCAGATGCTCGCGGGTTGGGAAATGCCGGTAGAGCGTGCCGATGCCGACGCCGGCCTGGCGCGCGATCTCCTCCAGCGAGGCATCGACGCCGTGCGCGGCAAAGGCCGCTGCCGCAACCTCGACCAGCCGGTCGCGGTTGCGCTGCGCATCGGCGCGCAGTTGCCTTGGCGCTGCGGCTTCGCGCTTCTCGTCGGCAATTGCTTGCGACTGCTCGGTCAATTTTTTCTCCACTGTCGACATATGGGGGCTTGAACCCAAAGGGGTAAGCCCCCAACTGGATAAACGGAGGCGCCTCCGTTTTAGTGGAGCAGTCTTATCATATAATCAGGGGAGCCGGTATGTCACGTGTTGAGATTGTGAAGACTGAAGCATCCCCTGCCGGCTGGAGAGTCGGGGCGGCAGAGCTGCCAATCTTCCCCCTCGTGGGGGAGATGTCCGGCAGGACAGAGGGGGGCGCTGTCCCGCCAGCCTATCAAGGCCTGACCAACACCCGCTTGGAAAAGGTCTATTTCGACGCATGTAAATCGGGAACGTCGCATTCCTTCGCGCCCCCTCTGCCCTGCCGGGCATCTCCCCCACAAGGGGCGAGGTTAGGCGCACCGTCGCCTCTTCCCTTTTCCTCTCCCACTCGGACGCCATTTCAATCCCCTTGCGTCAAGCAACTGGAGCCAGACGCCCATGACCAGCCAGACCATCCACCTCACCATCAACGGGCACGACCATGAACTGCAGGTCGAGCCGCGCGTCACGTTGCTCGACGCCTTACGCGACCGTCTTAACCTGACCGGCACCAAGAAGGGTTGCGACCAGGGCCAGTGCGGCGCCTGCACGGTGCATGTCGAGGGACAGCGCGTGCTGGCCTGCCTGACGCTTGCAGCACAGGTCGAAGGCCGCGAGATCACCACCATCGAAGGATTGGCCGGCGACGACGGCACGCTTAACGCGGTCCAGGCCGCCTTCCTCGACCAGGATGCTTTCCAGTGCGGTTACTGCACGCCGGGACAGATCATGTCGGCGGTCGGCTGCATCCGCGAGGGCCATGCCGGCTCGGATGACGAGATCCGCGAATACATGGCAGGCAATCTCTGCCGCTGCGGCGCATATCCGCACATCGTTGCCGCCGTGCGCCAGGCGGCACTGGAGGTCGCGTCATGAGGGATTTTTCCTACGTTCGCGCCGATAGCATCGATGCGGCACGACAGGCGGCCGCCCTGCCTGGGGCCATGCTGCTTGCCGGTGGCACGACGCTGGTCGATCTCGCCAAATGCGGCGTGGCCGAACCCGACAGCCTGGTCGACATCACCCATCTCAAAGGACTCGACGCCATCAAGGTCGACGCTGACAGTGCCATGATCGGCGCGCTGGCCAAGATGAGCCACGTCGCCGACCATGCCGAGATCAAGAGCCGCTTTCCCGCGGTCTCCGAAGCGCTGTGGCAGGCGGCTTCCGCGCAACTGCGCAACATGGCGACCATCGGCGGCAATCTGATGCAGCGCACGCGCTGCCCCTATTTCCGCGATCCCGCGAATTTTCCCGCTTGCAACAAGCGCTCGCCCGGCACCGGCTGCTCGGCAATCGGTGGCGTCACCCGCGGCCATGCCGTGCTCGGCACCAGCGACGCCTGCATCGCCATGTATCCCGGTGACCTCGCCACCGCGCTGGTCGCCTTCGACGCCGTGGTTCATCTTGGCGAACGCCAGGTTGCCGTCGACGACTTCTTTCTCCTGCCCGGCGCCACGCCCGACAGGGAACATGCCATCCAACCGGGCGAGATGATCACCGCCATCAGCATACCGGCTTCCGGCACGGCCCGGCGTTCGACCTATCTCAAGATCCGCGACCGGCAGTCGTATGAGTTCGCGGCTGCAAGTGCCGCAGTCGGCATCGACTTCGAAGCCGATGGCCGCACCATTCGCGACCTGCGCGTCGCGCTGGGCGGCGTCGCGACGAAGCCGTGGCGGGCGCACGCCGTGGAAGCGGCGTTGAAGGGCAAGGTGCTCAGCGAAGACAGGGTGCGGGCAGCCAGCTTGCTCGCCGTGGAAGGGGCCATCGGCCACGGCGCCAACCACTACAAGATCGAACTGGCGCCGCGCGTCGTCGCCCGCGCCATCCTCAAGACGGGAGCCATGGCATGACCATTCACGACCCCAGGACACGGCACGGCGACGCTTCGGACGGCACTGCCGATCAGGTTGGCGGGCGGCTGTCGCGCGTCGACGGCCCGGCCAAGATTACCGGTGCGGCAAAATACGCCGTCGAGCACCAGCTCGACGGGCTAACCTACGGCGTTCTGGTCGAAAGCACGATCGCGTCAGGCAAGGTGCGCTCGATCGACACGTCAGCCGCGGAGGCGGCACCTGGTGTGCTCAAGGTGCTGACGCCGGACACCATCATGCCGCTGAAGACTGCATCGGACTGGTTCGGCACGCCGCCGCCGGACAAACCCTACTGCCCGCTGGCGCGCGACATCACCTTTTCGGGCCAGCATGTCGCCGCGGTCATCGCGGAGACTTTCGAGCAGGCCGTCGCGGCAGCGGCGATGGTCAAGGTCAGCTATGACGAGACGCCGGCCATCGTCGACCTCAGCGACGCCAAGGCCGGCGACGGCATTCCGATCGCCGCCATGACCAAGGAATGGGGCGATGCGCAGGCCGCTTTCGCCGCTGCCCCGGTGCGCGTCTGCGGCGCCTATAACACGCCGCGCGAATACCAGGCGCCGATGGAGCCGCATGGCCTCATCGCCCGCTGGGAGGGCGACAAGCTCACCGTGTGGGAACCGAGCCAGTGGCTCGACGGCATGGCCCGCACCTATGCCGAATGGTTCGGCGTGCCGTTCGAGAATGTGCGGCTGGTCTCGCCCTATATTGGCGGCGGCTTCGGCTCCAAGGCGCTGGCGCTCGGCCATGGCGCGGTGGCTGCTGCCGCAGCCAAGATGCTGGGACGTCCGGTGCGGGTCGTGATGACGCGGCCGCAGACTTTTACCGGCTATGGCGGCCGCGCCGCGACCCGCCAGACGGTGACGATCGGCGCCGACCGTGACGGAAAGATCCAGTCGATCGTGCATCGCGGCGTCAATGAAACGTCGATCGACGGCATGTGGGTCGAGCCTTTGGGCGTGGTCACCTCGATGTATGCGACGCCCAACTTCTCCTCGAAGCAGAATGTCGTGCGGGTGAATTCGGTGGTGCCTGGCGCCATGCGCGCGCCGGGCGAAAACCCTAGCGCCTTCGGCATCGAAAGCGCCATTGACGAGCTCGCCTATGAGGTCGGCATCGATCCGCTGGAGATCCGGCTGAGGAATTACGCCGAGCAGGATCCGCACGCAAAAAAGGCTTGGTCGACGCGGCAGTTGCGCGAGGCTTTCGCGGCTGGCGCCGAACGCTTCGGCTGGGCCCAGCGCACGCCCAAACCGCGTTCGATGCGCAACGGCAACCAGCTGATCGGCTGGGGCGTCGCCGCCGGCACCTATCCCGTGCGGCGCGCTTACGGCGAGGCCATCGTGCGTATCCTTGCCAACGGCTCGGTCGAGGTCGAAAGCTCCTCGATCGACATGGGCCAGGGCACCTACACGATCCTGGCGCAGACGGCGGCCGAAACGGTCGGCGTGGCGGCCGACCATGTCGTGGTGAAGCTCGGTGATTCCCGGTATCCCCGCGCCGGCGTAGCCGGCGGGTCGCGGCTGGCCGGCGTGATGACGGGCGCGGTCTACAAGGCGGCGACATCGGCGCTCGACCAGCTTGTCGGGCTGGCGATCAGCGATCCGCGCTCGCCCTTCCACGCGCTGCAGGCCAACACGCTGGTCGTCGCCAATGGCCGCATCAGGTCGCCGCGCGGCGATGGTCCCGATGTCTCGATCGCCGACCTGCTGGCCAGCGTCGGCCGCGACCGCATCGAGGCCACAGGCGACACCATGCCGGCGAACTCGACGGCCGAGGATCGCTACAAGAACTACACCACCATCGCGGCGGCGCTGCCGCACACCGAGGGCGACTATTCGCGCCACTCCTGGTGCGCGCATTTCATCGAGGTGCGCGTCGACGAGGATTTCGGCACGGTGCGCGTGTCGCGCGTGGTATCGGCACTGGATTCCGGCCGGCTCTACAACCCCAAGCTGGCCGAAAGCCAGTGGAAGGGCGGCATCATCATGGGCATCGGCCAGGCGCTGCTTGAAGAAGGCATTGTCGACCGCAGGCATGGCCGCATCGTCAACAACAATCTCGGCGACTATCTGGTGCCGACCAATGCCGACATCCCCGATATCGAGGTCATCTCGGTCGGCATTCCCGACCTGCACTCTTCGGTGCTCGGCGGCAAGGGTGTCGGCGAACTGGCCATCGTCGGCGTAGCGCCGGCGATCGCCAATGCGGTGTTCCATGCGACGGGAAAAAGAGTGCGGGATTTGCCGATCACGCTGGAGAAGTTGATCTAGGAAGCGGCGTGCGTAATCTCGCCCCTTGAGGGGGAGATGTCGCCGAAGGCGACAGAGGGGGTCGCCTCTCGTAGAGCGCCAACCTCCTTCCGCTGCAGTAGGTCGAGCCCGGTCGGACCGACCCCCTCTGCCCTGCCGGGCATCTCCCCCTCAAGGGGGGAGATTGGCAGCTCGCGCGCCTCGGTTACCAGTCGAGCTTGAACGCAAGCTTGCCGAAATGCTGCCCGCCTGCCGCCATGTGCGCGTAGGCTTCGGCCGCCTGCTCCTGGCTGAACACCTTGTCGACGACCGGGTCGATGCGGGCGGCGGCGATGGCGCGGACGGCGGCGCGAAGGTCAGATACCGACCCGGTGTTGTTGCCGATCACCTTCAGTGCCTTGATGATGATCGGCAGCAGGTCGACCGTGGCCTCGGCGCCGGTGACGAAACCGATGGTGAACAGCGTGCCGCCAGGCGCGGTGGCGTTGACGGCGCGGGCGAAGGTGGCGGTGCCGGCGGTCTCGACGACGAGGTCGGCGCCGAGGCCGCCGGTCAGTTCCAGCACCTTGCCGTCCCAGTCGGGCGTCGCGCGGTAGTTGATGAGATGATCGGCGCCGAGTGCCTTCGCCCGCCCCAGCTTCTCGTCCGACGAAGAAGTGATGATGACGGTGGCGCCGGCGGCTTTCGCCAGCTGCAGGGTGAAGATGGAGACGCCGCCGGTGCCGAGCAGCACGACGACCGAGCCCGGCCCGACATCGGCGGCGCAGACCGCGTTCCAGGCGGTGGTCGCGGCGATCGGCAGGGTCGACGCCGCCTCGAAAGAGAGACGAGCCGGTACCGGCACGAGCGAGTTGGCCGGCAGCGCGACATATTCGGCGAGCGACCCCGGCAGCGAAATTCCGCGCATCTGCGTCATCTCGTTAGGCCGGGGCGGACCGCCGATCCAGCGCGGCTTGGCATGGGCAACGACGCGATCGCCGACGGCGAAATCCGTAACGCCCTCCCCCAGCGCGACGATCTCGCCGGCGCCGTCGGCGACGGGAATGAGCGGAAAGTCGGGCACGCGATAATTGCCGCTGGCCACCGCCACATCGACGAAATTCAGGCTCGCGGCGCGCTGGCGGATCAGCACTTCGCCGCGCTGCGGTTCAGGCGTGGCAATGGTGGTGGCGCGAAAGGCGTCCAGCTTGGCGGCGGTCAGTTCGATGGCTTTCATGGCTCACGCATTCCTGTTGAAAGGGTCGATCGTCGGGATTGAGTGAAGCTATCTGCTGCGCTACAAGCAGATAATCTGGAATTTTTACATTTGAATCCTGTGCTTTATGCAGCAATCACACGACCCCGCCAGCCTTGCCGAAATGGCCGCCTTTGCGGCCATCACGGAAGCGCGCTCCTTCACCAAGGCAGCGTTGCGCGTCGGGCGCGACTCGACGGTTCTGTCACGCCGCCTGCAATCGCTGGAGGAGCGGCTCGGCGTGCGGCTGCTGCACCGGACCACCCGAAGCGTGTCGTTGACGGAGGCCGGAGCGGAGTTCCTGGTGCGTGTCCGCGCCATCCTGGCCTCGGTAGACGAAGCTGAGGCTGCTGCTTCCGCGCATGCCAGCGGGGCTCCGCGGGGCTTGCTGCGGCTGGCGATGCCGGGAACCTTTGGCCGTATGTGGATCGGGCCGCTGCTGCCGCAATTTCTAGCGACGTTCCCGGATGTCCGCATCGAGGCCGAGTTCTCCAACCGGTTCGTCGATCTCGTTGCAGAGAACTTCGATGTCGCCGTCCGTCTCGGCGCGCTGGAGGACTCGCGCCTGGTGGCGCGCAAGATCGCGACACGGCGGCGGTTGCTGTGCGCTGCTCCCTCCTACCTCGCCCGCCGGGGCACGCCGGAAGCGCCGGAAGCGCTCACAGAACACGCCTGCCTCGGCTTCTCCGGCTTCCAGACCTTTCCAACCTGGGAGATGACCGACAGTTCGGGACGCCGCGTCAACGTCGACGTCTCGGGGCCGATGGTGTGCGACGATGCCGAGGTGCTGGTCGAAGCCGCGGTGCAAGGCCTCGGCCTGATGATGAGCACCGACTGGCTTGTCGGACGCGAACTCGCCGACGGACGGCTGGTGCCGGTGCTGGCGGACTGGACGCTGGCCGACGAAGGCGCGGTCTATGTCGTCATGCCCTCGGCCAAGGGACAAGCCGCCAAGACACGCGCCTTCGCCGAGTGGATCGGCAAGCGCTTCGCGCCGGAGCCGCCCTGGACGTCGAGGCCGGTCTCAAAGGCTTGATCAATGGGGCGCGCCGGGGGCTAAGACGGCATATGCCGCTGTCACCAGGCCTTTTGTCCTGTATGATCTCGTTGAATGTAGCTTGGGAGGGGATCATGCAAAGTGCATTGGCGAAGTTCATGATGGCAGGTTCCGTTCTGGCCGCGCTGCAAGCCGCGCAGCCGGCTTTTGCCGCATCCTGCAACTGGAGCGCCAAGATGGAAGAAGACGAAGGCGGCAGCGTGCTGACGGCTTCGGTGTGCGGCGGACCGAAGGCCGATGCGCATCTGATGCTCGTCTGTTTCGACAAGCCGGTGCTGAGCTACGATCTGGGTGCGGCCGGCCAGCAGCTGGAACCCGGCATCAGCGCTTCCTTCACCTTCAAGGGCGGTGACAAGAGCGTGACCAAAAAGCTCGACCTCGAGGCCATGTATAATTACTTCACGGCTGAGCTGAGCAAAGACGATCCACTGCTCGGCCTGTTGCGCGGCAAGGGCGACGTCACGGTTACGGCCGACAAATATGGCGAGAACAGCTTTCCGCTGACGGGCTCGAGCGCTGCGATCGGTAAGGTGCTGGCGCAGTGCGGCAAAAGTTCGGCCGGCGAAGCGGACTGAAGCTCCCTACTTTCGACCACGCAGCTTGGTCCCGCGCCTCCATCAGGGCAAAGCCAAGCAGGTTCTCGCCGCGCCCGGTTTGCCGTTTCGCTCATCGACGGGGGCACGGGTTTGGAGGCGGCAATATGCGGCCTGAGTTTTCAACGCGAGCTGCGCTTTCCCTCCGGTGTCGCCACCAGCGAGGCGGCGGCGGCATTGGCCGTGGCGATCGCCGCTTCCATCGGATGGCCACGGGCGAGGCCTGCCGCGAAGGCGCCGACGAATTCGTCGCCGGCGCCATGGGTGCTGACGACCTTGACCGGGACGGCCGCCAGTGCGAAGGCCGCGCCGGTCCGGTCGCAATAGGCGACACCTTCGCCGCCGGCGGTGACGATCGCCGAGGGGTAGGCATCGATCAGCCGCCGCGCGGCTTCGGTTGCGCCGGCGAGCGTATCGACGACCGGAACGCCGGCCAAAAATTCCGCTTCGATGGCGTTGACGATGACGATGTCTATCAGCGCGGTCAATTCGGCCGACAGTGTTCGCGCCGGTGCGGCGTTGAGCACGACGCGGCCTCCGGATGCCCTCACCGCGCGCGCGGCAGCGATGTTGGCGGCATCGGGCACTTCGTTCTGCAGCAACAGCACTGCCGTCTGTACCACCACCTCGCCCGCAGCCGCGATGTCATCACTGCCCAGGGTGAGATTGCTGCCGGAGACGATCACCGCACCATAGTCGCCATCGCTGTCGAAGATCGCCACGCTGATGCCGGAGCCTGCGCCTGCCGCCACGCGCACGAAGCGGCGATCAACGCCGGCGCGATCGAGATTGGCCAGCAGCGCCGTGCCGAAATCGTCGTCGCCGACGGCGCCGATCATCGCCGCACGCACGCCGGCGCGTGCCGCCGAGACCGCCTGGTTGCCGCCCTTGCCGCCGCATTTCGGCTGCCAGGCATGGCCGGTCACAGTCTCGCCCTTGCGCGGACGGTCGGGCGCGTCGACCATGATGTCGTAGTGCAGGCTGCCGAAGACGGTGACCAGCGGAACCGTCATGTGCCCCGGTCTTTTCGTTTCGAGGTGACCGCCGACATGGTGCGGCCGAGATTGCGCTCCGCCGCCTGGTAGTCGCGCTGCGCCACCGCCACGAACAAAGCGTCGAGGATGTTGAGTTGCGCGATGCGCGCCGCTGCGTTTTCGCCCATCAGCGGCGAGCCTTGCGCGGTCGAGCACAGCACGATGTCGGCAATCCGGGCCAGCGGCGAGTTGTCGTAGTTGGTGATGGCCAGCGTGCGGGCGCCGCTCTTGCGGGCAAGATGGATGGCGTCGATGACGGCCGACGTGTTGCCGGAATGCGAAAAGCCGACGGCGATGTCGTCGGCGCCGAGCAGCGAGGCCGACATCAGCATCATGTGCGAGTCGTCATAGACAGACGCGCGGATGCCGATGCGCAGGAACTTGTGCGAGACGTCGCGGGCGATCTGGGCGGAGCCGCCGACACCATAGAAATCGCGGTTCCTGGCGCGGTAGAGCAGATCGGCGGCACGGTCGAAATCGTCCATGTCGAGGATCGCGAGCGTCTCCTCCAGCGCCTGGATCGAGGTGCGGAACACTTTCTGCACGATCTCGGCCAAGCTGTCGTCGACCGACAGTTCCTGGTGCATCTCGGCGGTCGGGAGGCGGCTGTATTCATAGACGGCGGTGCGGAAGTCGCGGTAGCCGGAGAAGCCGAGTTTCTTGGCGATCTTGACCACCATCGCCTCCGACACGCCGGCCTCCTCGGCGATCTGCTTGAGCGGAATGGTCTCGTCGAAACCGCGCCGGCCGAAGACGGTTTCCACCACCTTGGCCTCAAGCGGGGTGAGATGCGGCATCATCATGCGGATGCGCGGCCCCACGGCTTTCAGATCGAGATTGCTCAACGTCATCCACGTCCCCTCGTCACGACCCGAGCATGGCTTCCTGGACGATAGCCTGCGACGTCACGGCGTCCTGGCTGTCCATGGCGGCGGACAGGCGGTTATCCTTCTCCAGCCGGTCGACAACGCGCAGCAGGCGCTTGACGGTGGCGATGTTGACTTCGCATTCGCGCACCGGATCGAGCCCGGTCATGTCGGGGAAGGTGTCGAAGTAGATGGCGCCGGCGTAGCCGTCGCGGCGGATCTGGCGCAGCAGTTCGATGGTCTGCAGCGTGTGCACCGCGCCGACCATCAGGCCGTCGTCGCGCTTGGCATAGCCATCGTTGAGATGGACGCCGAGCAGCTTGCTGTGGCGAGCGATCAGCGCCGCGGCGAAGGCCGGCTGTTCGTCGGCATAGAGCACATGGGCGAAATCGAGCGTGACGCCGAGAGTGGGTAGGCCGACCTCGCGGATCGCCAGCAAGGTGGTCGCCGCATCCGGCATCAGCGAGTAGGAGCGCGGTTCGTTAGGCTTGTACTCCAGGCTGATCTGGCAGCCGGGATCATGCGCGGCAACTTCACGAATCCCCTCGATTTCGTGCTGCCAGAGCGTCGCATAGTCAGTTTGAAATGCATAGTCGAAGCCATCCTGGCCCAGCCACAGCGTCATCAGACTGGCGCCGGCCGCGCGCACCGCATCGATACCGGCCTTGGTCAAGTCGATGGCTTCGCGGCGCACCGCCGGGTCCGGATTGGTGAAGGCGCCGAGCTTGAAGGCCGGATTGGAGTAGTAACGCATGGCAAAGCCATTGATGGAAAGCCCGAAATCACCGAGCTTTCGGGCGATTTCAGCCGGCTTTTCACTGACATGGTCGGGGAAATTAAGATCAAGGTCGGTCAGCCCGTCGACCTTGGCCGCGCGGGCTGCCATCTGCAGCATGGACGGCTTGCCGGTAAGATCAGGCCATTCGGCTTGCGGCCGCGAGGCGAAGGAATTCAGGCGGGTGGCGAAGCGACTGTTTGTCATGATGGACCTTTCAGTGATTTACTTCATATAAATACGAATATTTGTAAAGTTCTCATTTGCGAGGCGGTTTGTAGCGCGCAACATCCTGCTTGGCCGAGATCTTCGGCTGCGCCTCTGCATCCATGCCGGGAGTTTCGAGTCCCGCAACGGTGCGGATGCTGGTGCAAGCCCTTGCGCCCTGCCTGCCGATTGACCAATCTCGCCGACACTGTCATGAGCCGCGGTTGGGGGATCGCACATGCCAACGCTTTATCAACTGAAACCGGCCTTTCAGGCCAGGCTGCGGCCGCTGGCCGACCGGCTGGCCGATGCCGGCGTCACCGCCAACCAGATCACGCTTCTCGCCGCGGCGCTCTCCATCGCCACCGGCCTGGTGGTCGCGGCCTTTGCCTACCATCCCCTGGTTTTCCTGTTGATGCCGGTGGTGCTGTTCGTGCGCATGGCGCTCAACGCCATTGACGGGATGCTGGCCAGGGAACATGGGCAAGCATCAAAACTCGGCATGTTTCTCAACGAACTCTGCGACGTCGTCTCGGACCTGGCGCTGATCCTGGCCTTTGCCACCTTGTTCCCGGCCTGGGGTGTCGTCGCCTTCGCTATTACCGCCATGCTTGTCGAGTTCGCCGGCGTGCTTGGCGTTGCCGCAGGCAGCGGGCGCAACTATGCCGGGCCGTTCGGCAAGAGCGACCGAGCCCTGGTGCTCGGCGTCATCGGCTTTCTCCTCGCTTGCGGCCTGTGGGTGGCGGGGATCGCGCCATTTGTGTTTCCGATCATGGCTACACTGTCGGGGATAACCGCCATCAACCGGATACGCAGCGGCCTTAGAGCGGGCGGCACCTGATGCCAAAGCGTCAGGCACCCCACCGCCAGAGGGAAACCATGATCCACCAGACCATCGCCGCCCTAGCACCGGCAAGCCTCGAGCGCATCGCGCAGGAGCGCACGTTCAAGAGCCATGACGGCACCGAGATCTTCTACCGCTACTGGCCGGCCGCCGGGTCGGCGCCAAAGGGTGCGATCCTGCTGTTCCATCGCGGCCACGAGCATGGCGGCCGCATGGCGCATCTGGTCGACGAGCTCGCCATGCCCGACCATGCCTTCTACGCCTGGGACGCCCGCGGCAATGGCCGATCGGCCGGCGAGCGCGGCTATGCGCCGTCCTTTGCCGCCCTGGTGCGTGATATCGACTGCCTGGTGCGCGAGATCGGCCGGGATGGTTTTGGCCAGCGCGACATCGCGCTGATCGCGCAGTCCTTCGGCGCCGTGCTGGCTGCTGCCTGGGTGCATGACTATGCGCCCGACATCCGCGCGCTGGTGGTGGCTTCACCGGCCTTTTCGGTCAAGCTCTACGTGCCCTTCGCCAAGGAGGGCATTGCGCTGTGGCAGAATCTCAAGGGCCGCTTCTTCGTCAATTCCTACGTCAAGGCGAAGTTCCTGACGCATGATGCCGAGCGCATCGCTTCCTTCGACGGCGATCCGCTGATCACGCGACCGATCGCCTCCAACATCCTGGTCGAGCTTTACGACCACGCTGCCCGCATCGTCTCGGACGCGCGCGCCATCACCGTGCCGACGCAGCTCTTGATCTCCGGCAGCGATTGGGTGGTGCGGCATGGACCGCAGCACGAATTCTTCGTCAATCTCGGCAGCAGCGCCAAGGAGCGGCATATGCTGCCCGGCTTCTTCCACGACACGCTGGGCGAGCGCGATCGCCAGCAGGCGCTGGACCTGATCCGGCCATTCCTCGAAAAGCAATTTGCCACGCCGGAGAAAACCATCGACTTGCTTCAGGCCGACCGCGCCGGCTACACCCGCGACGAGGCCGAGAGGCTCGCCTCGCCGCTGACGCTGCTGTCGCCCAAGGGTATTTTCTGGGCGATGAGTCGCGCCTCGATCCGCATGGGCGCCTGGCTGTCTTCGGGCATGAAGATCGGCATGGCCACCGGCTTCGATTCCGGCTCGACGCTCGACTATGTCTACGAGAACGATGCGCGCGGCACCGGCTTCATCGGCCGCATGATCGACCGCACCTTCCTCGACGCCATCGGCTGGCGCGGCATCCGCCAGCGCAAGCTGCATCTGGAAGAGCTGATCGGCAACGCCGCCGCCAGCCTGAAGGCAGCTGGCCGTCCCGTCAACATGCTCGACATCGCCGCCGGCCACGGCCGCTATGTACTCGATGCCGTCGCCAAATGCACTGAACCACCAGCAAGCGTGCGGCTGCAGGATTATTCCGAGCTCAATGTCGGACTGGGTTCGAAGCTGATAGCCGAGCGGCAGCTGCCGACCAGCGTCACCTTTCATCAGGCCGACGCCTTCGATGCCGACATGCTGGCCGGGCAAAAGCCGGCGCCGGACCTCGCCATCGTCTCCGGACTTTACGAATTGTTCGCCGACAATACGATGATTTCCCGCTCGCTCGGCGGGCTGGCGAGCGCCATGCAGTCCGGCAGCCTGCTCGTCTACACCAATCAGCCATGGCATCCGCAGCTGGAGATGATCGCGCGCAGCCTGACCTCGCATCGCGGCGGACAGGCCTGGGTGATGCGGCGGCGCACGCAGGGCGAGATGGACCAGTTGGTGACGGCTGCCGGTTTCGCAAAGATCGACCAGCGCATCGACCAATGGGGCATCTTCACCGTCTCGGTCGCACGGCGCGTCTGAGACCATGGCCCTGCCTGTCACTGACCCTGCCCCGGCGCGGGAACCCTATTTGGGCATCGTGCTGAGGGCAGCCCTTTGGCTGGCGCTGCTGGCGCCATTCTTCTATTCGACCTATGGCTTTGCCAACTGGCTGGCGTCGCGGCGCGACCATGTCGGCAGCATCGTGTTTGCCTGGGAATACGCCATCCCGTTCGTCGCCTGGACGATCGTGCCCTATTGGTCGATCAATCTGTTCTACGGCCTATCGCTGCTGCTCAACACGACCAGGCGCGGCGTCGACCGGCTCGCCGGCCGCTATCTCTCGGCGCAGATCATTGCCGTCGCCTGCTTCATCGCGTTCCCGCTGACGGCGACCTTCGTGCGGCCGGAAACCACCGGCCTGCCGGGTTTTCTGTTTGCGGTGCTCGGTGGTTTCGACAAGCCGTTCAACCAGGCGCCATCCCTGCACATCGCGCTGCTGGTGATCATCTGGGACCATTGGCGTCACGTTCTGGCACGCCACCGTCTCGGCGGCATTCTCCGCCCCGTCTGGCACGTCTGGTGTTTTCTCATCGGCGTCTCGGTGCTGACGACGTGGCAGCATCATTTCATCGACATTCCGACCGGCGCGCTGCTCGGCCTGTTTGCGCTATGGCTGTTTCCGTTCAAGGGCGAATTGCCATTCTGGGGTTTTCGGTTGACCGCCGACCCAAGGGCGCGGCGGCTGGCGGGTTATTACGGGCTGGGGGCGGCCCTTGCCCTGGCCGGCGCTGCCGAGGGCGCGTTGGTCTCCGCCGATTTTCTCATCCTGTTGTGGCCGGCATTGGCGCTGGCCATCGTCACCTTCGGCTATGCTGGGGCCGGCGCCAAAGTGTTCCAGAAGGCAGCCGATGGTAGCGTCTCACTGGCCAGCCGTATCCTGCTCCTGCCCTACCGGCTTGGCGCCCGGATCAATGTGTGGGTATGGACCCGCCAACTGGCGCCGCAAGTGGAGATCACCGACGGTGTTTTCCTCGGCCGGTTTCCGAGTGCCGACGAGGCCAACCGCTTCGGCACAGTGATCGACCTTGCCGGCGAGATGGAACGGCCGCGCGGCGTGACCTGCCGCTGGATCAGCTACGCGATGCTCGACCTCGTGGCGCCGCCTCACGACAGGCTGGAGCGAGCGGTGGCGGCGATCGAGCTGGCGCGCCGGCGCGGCACCGTCCTGGTCTGCTGCGCGCTCGGCTTCCAGCGCAGTGCGGCCATCGTCGCCGACTGGCTGGTGGTGACGGGGCGCTCGTACACAGCTGCACAGGCGCGCAAGAAACTCGCCGCGTCGGGCAGGCCCGTGCACCTTCAGATCGGGCTGGATGAACCGGGGCTGGAAGAACCGGGGCTGGAAGAACCGACATGAGTTGGCCGGCATGAGTGGCGACAATTTTCCCGAGAAGGCCGAAATATTCGCCGCCGGGCTGATGGTGCAGGCGGTGTGGCCGATCCTGCTGGTGGTCGCGGCTGTGATGGCAGCGCCGGTCATCGGCCTGGTGGCCGGACCGCAGACGACAGCGCTGTCCGCGGCGGCCTGGCTGGTCGCGGCGGCGAGCGCCGTGGCCACGCTGGCTCTTTCGGCCTTGCTTTTGTTCGATGCGCTGCTGTTCCGGCTGATGGCAAGCCACGCCAGCGAGGCCGCCGGGGGTGCCGCGGTCGACGATGTGCTGGCGCGCATGCGCCTGAAATCCACCACTGCCGGCGGCCGCTCGCTCGACCATCGCATGGCAGGCACGCGCCGCCTGCTGACAAGGCAGCGCATGGCGCTCGCCATGTTTGCTGCGGCATCCTTTTCGCAGCATTTGTTTGAGCCATGACAAAACTTCACCTGCGCGCCAACACCTTCACCTTGCTGCAGACGGTGACGTCGGTCGGCCTGTCGGCGGCGGCCTGGGTGGTAACCGGCGTCAGACCAATCTGGAACGGCAGCCAGCCGTCGGAGCGGCAGCGCATCTACTTCGCCAACCATGCCAGCCATGGTGATTTCATCCTGCTGTCGGCCTGTCTGAGTGAGAAGGTGCGCGCCCGGACCCATGCGATCGCGGCGGCCGAATATTGGGGCAAGTCGCGGCTGCGCCGCTTCATCGCGCAGGACATGCTGTCGTCCGTGCTCATCCACCGGCAGTGGACCGACGAAACGCAACACCCGATCTCGATCATGCTGTCGGTGCTCGACGACGGCCACTCGCTGATCCTGTTTCCCGAAGGCACTCGCAACACGACGGAGGCGGATCTGCTGCCGTTCCGCTCCGGCCTCTACAATCTGTCGATGGCGCGGCCCGATGTCGAACTCATCCCGTGCTGGATCGAGAACATGTCGCGCGTGCTGCCCAAGGGCCAGTTCCTGCCGGTGCCGCTTCTGTGCCGCGTCGTCTTCGGTCCGCCGGTGGCGATCGCGCCCGGCGAAGAACGCCGCACCTTCCTCGAGCGCGCGCGCCAGACGCTGCTGTCGCTCAACCCGCGTCCCGATCGGGACCACTAGCATGACCAGGCAAAGAGACTTCGTATGACACTGCCGCCAATGCATGAAACCGTCATCCTGCTGGCCGGCCTGATCTGCGTGCTGACCATGGCGAGCATCGTTGCCGGTATCCTCTCATGGCGGGCGCCGAAGCCGCTGCCCTCGACGCTCGTCAACTTGAACCAGCGCATCAACGCCTGGTGGGTGATGGTGCTGGCGATCACCGTCGCCTTCTTCTTCGGCCGCACCGGCATGACCATCCTGTTTGCGCTGATCTCGTTTGCCGCGCTGCGCGAGTTCGTGACGCTGACGCACAGCCGGCGCAGCGACCACTGGGTGCTGCTCGGCATGTTCGGCATCATCATTCCCTTCCAGTACTGGCTGGTGTGGACCGCCTGGTACGGGCTCTTCACCATTTTCATCCCCGTCTACTGCTTCCTCTTGATGCCGGCGGTCACCGCGCTCAACGGCGACACCGAGCGCTTCCTCGAGCGCGTGTCCGCGCAGCAATGGGCGGTCATGATCTCGGTCTACTGCGTCAGCCATGTGCCGGCGCTGCTGACCCTCAACGTGCCCGGTTTCGAGGGCCGCAACCTCCTGCTCATCGCCTTCCTGATCATCACCGTGCAAGGCAGCGACGTGCTGCAATACATTTTCGGCAAGCTGTTCGGCAGGCATCTTCTGTCGCCCTCCGTCTCGCCCTCGAAGACCTGGGAAGGGCTGGGCGGCGGGCTGGTGGCATCGAGCCTTCTCGGCGCGCTGCTGTCGTTCCTGACGCCGTTCTCGCCGCTGGCGGCGGCAGGCGTCGCCTTCATCGCCTGCCTGATGGGGTTCCTCGGCGGGTTGGTGGCGTCGGCGATCAAGCGCGACCAGGGCGTCAAGGACTGGGGTCACCTGATCGAGGGTCACGGCGGCATGATGGACCGCGCCGACAGCCTGGTCTTCGCCGCACCGGTGTTCTTCCACATCGTCCGCTATTTCTGGACGTGAGCGAAGCCGTTCAATCGCGGATGGCCCGGCCTGCCTGCTGCAGCAATTCGAAGGCGGCGAAGCGCTTGTCGTGCCAGGGCACGAGGTCGCCACCGGCCGGGCGATAGATGTCGCCGATGCGCGACATGCCGGTCATCGCCGCGATCACATCGGGAAATTTTTGCGCCGCCACCGCAGCCAATATGGCTGAGCCGAGCAGCACCGGTTCGGGCGAGGTCGAACCGGCGACGGTCAGGCCTGTGGTGTCGGCCAAAAGCTGACGTACCAGCTCGCTTTGCGCCGCACCGCCGCTGACGACGATAGTGTCGATGGCAATGCCTTTTTTGGCCATCGCCGCCAGGATCTGGCGAACGCCGTAGCCGATGCCCAGCAGGCCGGCGACATAGAGCGCGACCAGACTGTCGAGGGACGTGTCCATGCCAAGCCCGGCGATCAGGGCCTTGGACTCAGGATCGGCGAAGGGCGAGCGGTTGCCGAGGAATTCCGGCACGACATGCAGTCCATCGGCTAGGTGCGCTACTGCGGACAGGTCGGCGGACTGCTTCGCCGCCTGCTGACCAAGCCAAGCGGTCAGGCCGAGACCTTCCGCCTTGGCTTTTGCGGATGCCTCAGCCGTGGCCGGATGGAAAGCGACGAGGTGGTCGATTGCAGCACCCGCCGCCGATTGCCCGCCTTCATTGAGCCAAAGCCCCGGCACCATCGAGGAAAAATACGGGCCCCAGACGCCGGGCACGAAGGCCGGCTCGCTGGTGCTGGCCATGGTGCAGGCCGAAGTGCCGAACACATAGGCCATGCGCGACTGCAAGGTGCCGACCGAGCCCTGCCCGCCAACCGTGCCGACGCCGCCGGCATGGGCATCGATCAGGCCGGCCGCAACCGGCGTTCCCGGCAGCAGGCCGAGATCGGCCGCGGCGGCCTCAGTCAGGCCTTGGGCAAGTGCCGTGCCGCCTTCGACGATTTCGGTGCCGATGCGGGCAAAGCCTTCATCGGCGAGCGCGCCGAGGCCGATGGCACGGAAATAGGCATCGTCCCAGCGCCGCTCATGACCGAGATAGGTCCATTTGCAGGTCAGCGTGCAGATCGAGCGCGCCAGGCTGCCGGTTGAGCGCCAGGTCAGATAGTCCGTCAGGTCGAAGAAATGCTCGGCCGCATCGAAGGTGGCGGGCAGGTTCTCGCGCAGCCACAGCAGCTTCGGCGTTTCCATTTCCGGCGAGATGGTGCCGCCGACATAGTCGAGCACGGCGTGCTTGCCGGCATTGATGCGCTGCGCCTGGTCGAGCGCGCGGTGATCCATCCAGACGATGATGTTGCGCTGACTGTCGCCGGAACTGCCGACCTGCAACGGCGCGCCGTCCTTGCCGACCACGACCAGCGAACAGGTGGCGTCGAAGCCGATGCCAGCAATGTCGCGCCCAGCGAGCCCCGACTTGGTCACCGCCTCGCGCACGCTGGCGCAAACCGCACGCCAGATGTCCTCGCTCGACTGTTCGGCGATTTCGCCGGGCTCGATGAACAGAGCGATGTCGCGCTTCGCCGAGGCAAGCATGGTGCCCTTGCTGTCGAATACCCCCGCCCTGGCACTGCCAGTGCCGACATCGATGCCGAGGAAGTGGGACATGGGAACCTCAGAAGTTAGGCAGTAGGCAGTAGGCGAGATGGTCAGCAGTGAACGGCCAGTTGCAAGAGCCTCTCCCCATTCCCTACTGCCTAATGCCTACTGCCTCACAAATCATTGCTCTGCGGCAGGATCACCAGATCCCGGATAGTGACATTTCTCGGCCTAGTCAGCATGAACAGCACGGCTTCGGCGACCTCGACCGGTTGAATCAGGCCGCCCTTGGCCAGTTCATCCTCAAGCTTGTCCTTCGGCCAGTCGCTGATCAGCGCTGTCACCACCGGCCCCGGCTGCACCGCGCCGAGGCGCAGGCCGTGCGGGGCGACCTGCCGGCGCACCGTGTGGACGAAGGCCTGCACGGCATGCTTGGAGGCGGTGTAGATCGGCTCCCAGACCACCGGCACCAGTCCGGCGATCGAGGACGTCACGATGATGTCGCCGGTCTTTCGTTCGACCATATGCGGAAGCACGGCGTGTATGGAACGGAACACCGCGTTGATGTTGAGGTTCAGCATGCGGTCCCACACATCGGGGTCGCCTTCGAGCACCGGGCCTCCGACATAGGCGCCGGCATTGGCGTGGAAGATATCGAGCTGGCCGGCCTTGTCCAGGATTTGCGGCATCATCGTCGCGACGCTGGCCGGCTCCATCAGATCGATCACCAGCGGGATCGCGTTGGGACCGAGTTCGGTGCAGACGCTTTTCAGCGCGTCGGCGGCGCGGTCGACGAGCATAACGCGAACGCCGGCGGCAATCAGCGCTCTCGCGCATTCCAGGCCTATGCCCGACGCGGCGCCGGTGATCGCCGCGACCTTTCCACTCAAATCCTGAGCCATTCTATCCTCGTATCGATTGCGGTTGCGTTCAGGCGCGGCCGTGGGAAACCCGCGAGCGGCGTGCCAGGGAGTCGACGATGACCGCAATTGCCAGAACGGCGCCGGTGATCATGTAGCGAAGCGACGATGACAGATCGAGCAAGGTCAGCCCGCTGGCGATCGACTGGATGACGATGATCCCGAGCAGCGCGGAATAGGCGCTGCCACGGCCGCCAAACAGGCTGGTGCCGCCTATGACCGCCGCCGCAATGGCGTTGAGGTTGACGTCGCCGGTGCCGGCCTGCTGGCTGGCAGAGGCCAGCCGCGCCGCCGACAGCACGCCGCCAAGGGCGGCGAACATCGAGCACATGACGAAGGCGCTGAGGTAGATCGAGCGCACCTTGATGCCGGCGCGGCGCGCCGCTTCGCGGTTGCCGCCGACGGCGGTCATCGAGCGGCCCCATTGGGTGCGGGTCAGCGCATAGTTCATCGCCACCACCAGGCCGACGAACAGGCCGAACATCCACGGTATGCCGCGCGCCTGGTTGAGATAACCGACGATCAGTTCGAGCAGGATGGTCAGGGCGGCGACGCGCACGATGAGGCCGCCGACAGACGGCGCCGACAAATTGACGGCCCGGCGGCGGCTGACGGTGCGCAGGCCGGCGATCAGCATGACAATGCCGGGCAATGCCGCCAGTGCATAGGACAGCCAGTCCGGCATGACCAGCAACTGGCCGAAATTCACCAGGTTCGAGCCATAGGGCAGATTGATCGAGCCGGTGGAGCCCAGAATATACAGCTGCAGGCCCAGCACGGCGAGCAAGCCGGCCAGCGTCGAGACGAAACTCGGCATGCCGAGCCGGTTGAACAGCAAGGCATAGAGCGCGCCGATGAAGCCGCCGACGGCGATCGCGGCGAGGATGGCGAGCGCCACCGGCCAGCCCTGGTTGACCCACAGCGTGCCGACCATGGCCGAAGCAAAGCCGCTGATCGAGCCGACCGACAGGTCGATCTCACCGACCATCAGCACACAGACGATACCGAGCGCGATGACGCCGACGGTCGAGCAGTCGAACAGGAGATTGACCAGATTGCTCGACGAGACGAAGACCGGATTGAGGGCAGTGAACACGCTCCAGATGATGACCAGTCCGACAATCACCGGCAGCGAGCCGAGGTCGCCGGAGCGGACGCGGTCGAAGAAGGCGCTGATGGCGCCACCAACGCCGGCCTGGTGCTTGACGCGCACGTCGCTGCGGTCGAGCGCCGTCGACGAGGAGGTGTCCTGCTTGGGCTCCGCGCTCATGGCCGCTGCTCCTGGTTGTGCGCTTGTTCGGCGGCCTTGCGCCGTTCGGCGCGGCGCGACACTGCATTGTTGGCGGCGCCGGTGATGGCGCTGACCAGTTCCTGGTTCGAGGCGTCGGGTTCGAAGACGCCGTTGTTGCGGCCGAGCCTGAGCACCACGATGCGGTCGGCGACGGCGCGCACGTCCTCCATATTGTGACTGATCATCAGCACGCCGAGCCCACGCTCGCGCACCCGGTCGATGAGGTTCAGCACTTCCGCCGTCTGGGCGACGCCAAGAGCGGCGGTCGGCTCGTCGAGCAGGATGACCTTGGGGTCGAGCAGCAGCGAGCGGGCGATCGCCACGGTCTGGCGCTGGCCGCCGGACAGCGAGGCGACCGCCTCGCGGACGCTTGGAATACGCGCCGACAATTCGTTGAGCAGCGTCCAGGCGCGAATTTCCATCGCCACCTCGTCCAGCCGCAGCGGGTTGATCTCCTTGCCTAGAAAGATGTTGGCGACGACGTCGAGGTTTTCGCACAGTGCGAGATCCTGGAAGACGGTGGCGATGCCGAGCGTCAGCGCGGCGCTCGGGTCGGGCATCGTCACTTGCCTGCCGCGGAAATTGATGGTGCCCGAGCTCGGCTGGTGGACGCCGGCCAGAATCTTGACCAGCGTCGACTTGCCGGCGCCATTGTCGCCGACCAGCGCCACCACCTCGCCGGCATGGACATCGAGATCGATATCGGTGAGCGCCGAAACGGCGCCGAAATTCTTCGAGATGCCGCGCAGGCTGAGCACCAGCTCGCCTGCCGAAACCGGTCCGTCAGAGATGTCAGACATGGTGGCAAACCTTTCCGGATGGGCGGTCAAGAGTGACTGCGAACTTCCGGCCGCCGCAAGGGCGGCCGGAAAGCAGGATCAGGATTCTAGGTCATCCTTTTATGCATGTCTTATCCCAAAACCGCTGCGCGATTTTGGGCGACCTGCATTGTCACTTTGTGATGCCGAGCTTCTTGCAGCCTTCGGCATAGCGGTCGACGCAGAGCTCTTCGGCGGTGTTGATCTTCTTGTCGATGATCTCGGCCTTGAGGTTTTCCTGCGTCACCACCGCCGGCGTGAACAGCTGCGATGGGGTGTCGTAAAGGGTCATTTCGGCCTTCGGCGTCTCGCCCGACAGAAGCTGGACGGCGACGTTGGCGGCAGCCGCCGCAACGATCTCGCTCGGCTTGGAGATGGTGTTGTACTGATCGCCGGCGATGATCAGCTGCAGTGCGGCGATCGTCGCGTCGTTGCCGGTCACCGGCGGCACCGGATCGACACCGGCGGCCTTGAAGGCGGCGATGGCGCCACCACCGGTGCCGTCATTGGCCGCAACGACTCCGACGATCTGCGTGGAGAAGCGGGTGATCTGGCCGCTTGCCCATTGCTGCGCCTTCGGCGGCGCCCATTCCGGCGTGTCGTATTCGGCAAGGATCTTGTAGCCGCTGTTGTCGAGGCTGGAATGGATGCCCTTCTTGATCAGCCCGGCGGCCGCGTCGGTCGGCGATCCGTTGATCTGCAGCAGGCCGCCGCTGGCGGGGTCGACCTTCAGCGCCTTGAGGTGTTCGACGAGCGAGTCGGCAATGGCCTTGCCGATGCCTTCATTGTTGAACGAGACGTAGAAGTCGGCAGGTGCAGTCGGGATCGGGCGATCATAGGCGATGACCTTGACGCCCTGGCTCTGCGCCAGCTTGACCAGCGAGGCGGCGGCAGTCGAGTCGACAGGGTCGAGCACGATCGCCTTGGCGCCTTGCGAGATCACCGAGTTGAACTGCTGCTGCTGGCGCGAGGCGTCGGCATCGGCGTTCTGGTAGATCACCTTGCAGCCGGGGCAGAGTTTTTTCATCTCGGCGACGAAGCCGGGATAGTCGTGCTGCTCGTAGCGCGTCGAGGCCTGGTCGGGCATCAAGAAGGCGACCGTGGCGTCGGTAACCGGGGCGGCAAAGGCAGCGGTGCCGCCAAGAAGAGAAAGAGTGAGCGCGATGGCTCCCGTCGATTTCCAGGCAAATCTGGTCATTTCGATAGCTCCGTTTCAAGGAATGGTTTCATGAAGCCCTGGACACCACATGGCGCCGGGCCTTGACTGCAGTCGGGCTGTTGCGAGGAACAACGGAGCACTTGATCCGTGCTGCGCATCCTCTTGATATCTCTGGATTTCGGGACAAGCGATCTCCAGCACGGGACGCCTCCAACGCACCCCGCGTTCTTACCTCAGTAAATGTCTAGGCTCCTCCCGGTCCTCCCTGTTAGGCGGCAATCTCCGCGCTGACGTTTTCCGCCAGCAGGGCCCTGAAGCGCGAAGGCGACATGCCTTTCTGGGTCAGGAACTGGCGGTTGAAATTCGAGATGTTGTTGTAGCCGGCGGCATAGCAGATCTCGGTGATCGGCATGTCGGCCTCGCTCATCAGCAGCTGGCAGGCAAGGTTGATGCGCAGCCGGTTGACATACTGCACCAGCGCCATGCCGGTGTGACGGCGGAAGCTGCGCGAAAACGCGCTCGGGCTGCGCCCGGCGATCGCCGCCAGATCGCTTTCGCTGAACGGCTCGGTCAGGTTGGCGTTGATATAGGCAAGCGCCTTGTTGACGCCGGCCGACATGAAGCCTGAGGGATCTGGCAGATAGCTGGCGCTGGTCAGCGTCCGCACATCGGCGGCGCGGCTCAGAATATCGATCAGCTCCATGAACAGCGCGATGCGGCGAACGCCTTGCGCTTCGACCAGTTCGGCCAGCACAGGTGCGGCGAGCTTGGCGGTAGCGGTGGAGAACAGCGCGCCGCGGCGGCTGAGCTCGAGAATGTTTTCACAACCGGCAAGTTCCGGCAACGCGGCGGTGGCGTCGGCAATGAACTCTTGCGAGAACTGCACGACGCGGCCGCGCAGCGGCACGCTGGCGCCTGCCGGCACGTCGCTGACCCAGTTGTGCGGCAGGTTCGGGCCGGTGAGCACGAGGTTGCCGGGCTCGAACTCGCCGATGAAGTCACCGACGAAATAATGGCCCGTGGTGGCGACGACGTGATGGATTTCGTATTCGGGGTGGAAGTGCCAGCGCACCGTGTGGAAGGGGTAGCCGTGGGCCCAGGCCTTGAACGACTCGCCGCGTCTGATCTGGACGACTTCCAAGTCCGGATTCATGTCAGTTCCTCCCGGCGCCGGTCCGGTCATGCGACCAGTTGCAGTGCCATCTCCCGCAGGCCGCGTTTGCCGCTCTCTGCAGTGATCGAAGCTTAGGCGGCAATTCATGCAGCCGCCACCACGGTGTGTCCACCTCACTGATACTTTTTTGACGTTTTTGTGGTCAAGGCGATACGTTTGCGAGTACGCGGGAGAGATCAGGGCCCG
Source organism: Mesorhizobium sp. C372A (assembly GCF_030323245.1). NCBI lineage: Bacteria > Pseudomonadati > Pseudomonadota > Alphaproteobacteria > Hyphomicrobiales > Phyllobacteriaceae > Mesorhizobium > Mesorhizobium sp. C372A. The sequence goes on from NZ_CP100475.1 coordinate 5,504,202, forward strand.
CTTGCGAGACGGTGACGACGCAAACGATGTCGTCGGCAGCGAGAGCTGGCCGCTCGATTTCGGCTCCGTCACAGTGATAATATGCAAAGGGAGCGGATCGGCATGACAAGGACGTTCACCTACTCCGGCAGCCCTGCGCATATTGTCTTCGGCAATGGCGCGTCGTCCGAGGTGGGCACCTGGATCGAAAAACTCGGCTGCAATCGCGCGCTGGTGCTGTCGACGCCGCATCGGGCTGCCGACGGCGAGGCGCTTGCCGAATCCCTCGGCGCGCTGGCGGCCGGCACCTTTTCGGGCGCCGCCATGCACACGCCGGTCGAGGTAACCCAAACGGCAATGGCCAAGGCGACCGAGGTCAACGCTGACTGCGTTGTCGCGCTTGGCGGCGGCTCGACCACCGGTCTCGGCAAGGCGATCGCCTGGCGCACCGACCTGCCGCAGATCGTCATCCCGACCACCTATGCCGGCTCGGAGGTGACGCCGATCCTCGGTCAGACCGAGAACGGCGAAAAAACCACAATGCGTGACGCAAGGATCCTGCCGGAAGTGGTGATCTACGATCCAGAGCTGACCGTCGGCCTGCCGATAGCGATGAGCGTCGCGTCAGGACTCAACGCCATGGCGCACTCGGCCGAAGCGCTTTACTCGCAGGATCGCAATCCGATTTCCACCCTGATGGCGAAAGAAGGATTGCGCGCCATGAAGACTGCGCTGCCGGTGTTGACCAAGGAGCCTGGAAACATCGATGCACGCGGCGATGCGCTTTACGGCGCCTGGCTGTGCGGTACGGTGCTCGGCGCCGTCGGCATGGCGCTGCATCACAAGATCTGTCACACGCTCGGCGGCTCTTTCGACATGCCGCATGCCGAGACGCATGCGGTGATGTTGCCGCACACGATCGGCTTCAACGCCGCCGCGGTGCCCGACTTGTTGAAGCCGGTCGCCGACTTGTTTGGCAGCAGCGCCGGTAGCGGTCTCCAGGATTTCGCCAAGGCGGTCGGCGCGCCCCTTACATTGAAAGAACTCGGCCTCATGCAGGCCGATCTCGACCGCGCCGCTGAGATTGCGACCAGGAACCCATACTGGAATCCGCGGCCTTTCGACCGCGCCGCAATCCGCGCCCTGTTGCAGGACGCGTGGGAGGGAAGGCGTCCGCAAAACTGACTGCAACAAGCAAGGAACTTACCCGCCGCGAATTCATCAGGAAGACCGCCATGAGTGGCTCCGCCTGATCGGCGCAGGCCGCTCACGCTTTTGTGCGCGTGAAAAACTGCGCGGCTCGAAAAGCCCATTGACATCAACCGTATTTTCGAAGCAAACGTTATATTGTTACCGTTATACAGTTACACAGCCCGCCTCTCCGGCGACATACCTTTCAGACTGCAAGGAGACCACGGATGCGTCGCATTCCCTTTCTCGCCGCGCTGCTCGTCGCGGTGCCGCTTTTGACCGGCACGGCTGCCCGCGCCGAAGACAAGCTGACCATCGTGGCGGCCGAGAATTTCTATGGCGACCTTGCCCGCCAGATCGGCGGCAGCAACGTCGCCGTCACCAGCATCCTGGCCAATCCCGATGACGATCCGCATCTGTTCGAGACCAGCCCGTCGACGGCGCGCACCATCGCCGACGCCAAGATCGTCATCTACAACGGCGCCGACTACGATCCGTGGATGGACAAGCTGCTGTCAGCCTCGACAGCCAAGGATCGCACGACCATCGTCGCCGCCGACCTGATCGGCAAGAAGTCGGGCGACAACCCGCATCTGTGGTACGACCCGGCGACGCTGCCGGCCATCGCCAAGGCGCTGAGCGCCGATCTTGCCAAACGCGATCCGGCCAATGCAGCGCATTACGAGGCCAATCTCAAGGCATTCCAGACCTCGCTCGAGGCCATTGACAAGGAAATCGCCGACGTCAAGAACACCTATGGCGGCACCGAGGTGACGGCTACCGAGCCGGTCTTCGGCTACATGGCGGAAGCGCTCGGCCTGAAAATGCTGAACTACGATTTCCAGGTGGCTTTGATGAACGATGCGGAGCCGAGCGCCACGCAGGTGGCGGCGTTCGAAAACAGCCTGAAGGACGGCTCGGCCAAGATCTTGTTCTACAATTCGCAGGTGACCGACGAGGCAACGACAAGGCTGCTCGACATCGCCAGGCAGAATAAGGTCACTGTCATCGGCGTCACCGAGACGGAACCGGCGGGCCAGACGATCCAGACCTGGTTCCGCGGCCAGATCGACGCGGTCCAGAAGGCGCTCGCCGCCCGCACACAATGAACGTGACTGCGAATGAATGTGACTAAATGAACGCAATCGAATTCGACAGGGTCACGCTGACCTATGGGGGACGCCGGGTTTTATCCGACGTCTCCTTTTCTCTACCGCAAGGCGCCTTTGTCGGCCTGCTCGGCGCCAATGGCGCCGGCAAGACGACGATGCTGCGCGCCATTCTCGGCCTGATCAAACCGGCCGGCGGCGCCATTTCGGTGCTTGGCAAATCGCCGACGCGCGGCAACGCCGACATCGGCTATATGCCGCAGGCGCGGCGCGCGCTTGGCGATGTCGGCGTCAGCGGCCTCGACTTCGTGCTGAGTGCCGCCGGCGGGCATCGCTGGGGCTGGCCCGTCGCATCGGCTGCCGAGAAGGAGGCGGCGTGGAAGGCTCTTGAAGAGGTGGGCGCCGGCGACCTTGCGCGGCGGCCGCTGGGCGAGCTTTCCGGTGGCGAGCGCCAGCGCATCCTGATCGCGCAATCCTTGATCGGCAATCCGCAACTGCTGCTGCTAGACGAGCCGCTGATCAGCCTCGATGCAGGCCATCAGCGCGCGATCATCGACCTGGTGCATCAGATCGGCGAGCGGCTCGGCATTGCCGTGCTGTTCTGCTCGCACGAGATCAACCCGCTGCTGCGCGCCGTCGACCGCGTGCTCTATCTCGGCAACCGCAAGGCGGCGATCGGCTCCGTCGACGAGGTCATCAGCGGTCCGGTGCTGTCGAAACTCTATGGCACGCATATCAATGTGGTGCGCGTCGCCGGCCGCATCTTCGTCATGGCCGACGATGTCGAACTGGAGAGCGGGGCGCATGTCCACGATCTTTGACTATGAATTCATGCGCAACGCCTTCTATGCCTGCACCATCGTCGGCATCGTTTCGGGCGCGGTCGGCTATTTCCTCGTGCTTCGGGGCCAGACCTTCGCCGGTCATGCGCTCTCCCATGTCGGCTTTCCGGGCGCCACCGGCGCCGGCCTGATCGGGCTGTCGCCGTTTCTCGGCCTCACCGTGTTTACCGTCGCCGCCGGCATCGGCATCGGCCTGCTCGGCGAACGCGCGCATCGCGACGTCGCCATCGGCATCGTTTTGACGCTGTCGCTCGGCCTGGGCTTGCTGTTCCTGCATTTCTACACCGCCTTCGCCTCGCAGGCGACCAACGTGCTGTTCGGCAATGTGCTGGGCATCAGCCAGCGCACCGTTATCGTGCTTGCGGTGCTGGCGGTGGCGATCCTTGTCGCGCTTTTGCTGATCGCGCGGCCGCTGCTGTTCGCCAGCCTGCAGCCGGAACTCGCCGAAGCGCGCGGCGTGCCCCTCACTCTTGTCTCGACCCTGTTCATGGTGCTGGTCGCCGTCGCCACGTCCGAGGCGGTGCAGATCGTCGGCGTGCTGCTCGTCTTCGCGCTGATGGTGGCGCCTGCAGCCACCGCGCTCAGGCTTACCAGCGGCGTCGGAGCCGGCGTGCTGACGTCCATCGCGCTTGCCGTGATCATCGCCTGGATCAGCCTGACGCTCGCCTTCCTGACCGACTGGCCGACGAGCTTCTGGATCACGGCGCTGGGCGCGGCGGCCTATGTCGTCAGCGGCATGGTCCGGCGCCCGTCGGTCCGAGAGACTCAGAGCGCCGACGCCGGCCCCTGAGGCTTGCCCTCCGGCGGGTCGATCGGGCCGGCTGGAGTGCAAAACTGACGTGAGGGAAATACACCCAAAAAAAGTCAGGTCTACAATCCGGCTCCTGAAACGTTTCAGCCGCGAAAGACAAATTCATCCAATCGCCTAGATCGCGACCTCTGTCGCGCCAAAGGTCCGCTCCGGAGCGGCCGGAACACCCGGAAAACCGCCATTTCAAGCGCATTTTGTAGCGGCGAATGGCGTCCGCGCGGCCGGTTGGAAGCTGGCCGGGAGGTGCAAAGGCGACCCCCCGCGGCCATCGCGGGCGGCGTTGACAGACCGCGGTGCTGCATGCGTATAGCAAGCCATGGGTCACGCCATGGCCGTGGCGGTTGAGACGGGGCTGGGGGGTTTCGTAACAACAGCATTGACGGCCCGGCGCCGGACGGGCGGCATGCACTCAGCGGAGTGCGCCGCTCGCTCTTGGCTGACCATCGGCGCTGACCATCGGCAGGGTTGCCCGGCAGCGGAGCGGCGACCTCATCGACAAGGCACCGCAGAACGCCATCGTCTCAGCTTTCCGATCCGCATCGGTTCGAAGCGAACGAGGTGACGCCCCCTTTAACCGATATTCGCTTCGCTGCGTCCCCCTCGCCCATGCGGGACGAGGGGGACGCTGGCGATGAACCGCGCCGGCGGATGACGTTACCGCCGATCAGGCGACCCTGACGACGAAATGCTTGGTCACCGGCTCGATGATCTTCCAGGTGCCCTTGAAATCGGCTTCGACCACGAACGCATCGCCCGGGCCGACCTCGACAGGCGTGCCGCCATCCGGCGTGATGATGATGCGGCCGGCGATCATGTGCACGAACTCGTAGTCGGGGTAGGTGGCGTGATAGGTGCCGGGCGAGGCCCGCCAGGTGCCCGACAACACCTTGCCGTCGGCGGTGGTGTGCTGGACGGCGGTCTGCATGGTCGGCCTGCCCTCGACCACGATCCAGCCCGGCAGGTCGCCGGCCTCGGCATGATCGACGGCGCCGAATTTGAGGATGGTGGTGTTGGTCATGGTCGGGCTCCGTTTGCGCCTGCATTGGCTGGCGGTGAAATAGCCGATGCGCATGACAAGGGCAACGCGGGGCGGTTCGCAGTGGGCGCCGGCGCGACCAGGCGATAGCCTGCCACGCTTGACCGGGCCGGCATCGGCGGGATAGGCGAAGCGTGCGGCTGCGCGAAAACCGGCAGCAGAAAAGGCTTACCATGACAGACGTGATCGTTAGAGACAGCAACGGCACCCAGCTGAACGAGGGCGATTCCGTCACCCTGATCAAGGATCTCAAGGTGAAGGGCACGTCGGAGACGATCAAGCGCGGCACGCTGGTGAAGAACGTCCGTCTCACCGGCAATCCTGGTGAGATCGAATGCAACACCAAGCAGGTCAAGGGCCTGGTGCTGAAAACGGAGTTTTTGAAGAAGGCGTGATTGCGTGCGGGAGGTGGCGCCGGCGCCGACCCCGAATGTTGGAGATTGGCGAAGGCGGGTGAGAGCCAATCTCCCCCCTCGTGGGGGAGATGTCCGGCAGGACAGAGGGGGGCGCTGTCCCGCCGGCGTTCCGACAATCCAAATCACTTTTTTCGAGTCAGATGTCACCAAGATCAAGCGAGAGGTCGCGTTCCTTCGCGCCCCCCTCTGGCCTGCCGGCCATCTCCCCCACGAGGGGGGAGATCGGCAGCTTTGGCCGCCGGCACCCTCCACTTATGTTGCACTGCGTTAAGTATGTTGCATTGCGATATCGGCCCGTAGGGTCGAGTCTTGTTCACGGGTGGGCTGCCAACGACCAGCACGAGGCGTTGTCGTGTCAGCACAGTTTCCGGCCTCGGCCTCGTTCCGGCCCGATATCGAAGGCTTGCGCGCGCTGGCGGTGGCGGGCGTCATTGCCTTCCATTTCGGGCTTGCCGCGCTGCCCGGCGGTTTTGCCGGCGTCGACATCTTCTTCGTCATCTCGGGTTATCTGATCACCCGCCACCTCGTCACCGAGATCAGCGAGACCGGGCGGCTCGACCTCTGGCGCTTCTACGCCAGGCGCGCCCGGCGACTGCTGCCGGCCTCGCTGTTCGTGATCCTCGCCACGCTGGTGGCCGGCGCCTTCATCCTGTCGCCGGCGGAGCAGTCGCTCTATTCCAGGGGCGCGATGTTCGCCTCGGCCTACATGATCAATCTGTGGCTGATCCGCTGGTCGTTCGACTATTTCGCCGCCGATGCGGCCAACAACCCGTTCATCCATTTCTGGTCGCTGTCGGTGGAGGAGCAGTTTTACCTCGCCTGGCCGGCGCTGCTGGTGCTGGCGGCGTGGTTGCGCCCCGGCAAACGCGCGGTGATCCTGACCATCGGCATCACCGGCATCGTCTCCTTCGCCGTTTGCGCCTGGCTGACCACGACGGCGCAGCCCTGGGCCTTCTATTTCTCGCCGCTGCGCGCCTGGGAATTCGCCGCCGGCGGGCTGGCGACGCTGGCGCCAGCGACGTTGTGGCGGGAGCGCCCACGCTTGAGCGCCGCCATGGCGTGGCTCGGGCTGGCGCTGGTTGCGATCGCCTATCTGACTTTCAGCGAGGACGCCCCCTTCCCCGGCCTGCTGGCACTGGTGCCGGTGGCCGGCGCCGTCCTTCTGCTGCTGGCGGGAGCGGCCGGCGTCAGGAATGGCCTCAGCGCCGTCCTGGCGCTGCCGCCCTTGCAGTGGGGCGGCAAGCTTTCCTACTCGCTCTATCTCTGGCATTGGCCGGTGATCGTCTATGCCGGCATGCTGACCGCGGAGCTGACCACGCTGCAGCGCCTCGCCTGCCTGGCGCTGACGCTGGCGCTGTCCGTCTTCACCTACAATTTCATCGAAAACCCGATACGCCGCAATGGCTGGCTGATGGCCAATGCGGCGCGGGCGCTGGTGCCGGCCGTCCTCCTGACCGGCACCGGCGTCGTCGCTGCCTACGCCAACGCGCGGCTGGCCGTGAGCGACCTCGACCCCGAGCAACGCATCATTGCCGAAAGTGCCGCGCAGCTTTCCACCGCACGCGCCAAGGGCGGCTGCGTGCTCGATTTCGAGACGGTCAAGCCCAAGCCCTGCGTGTTCGGCGCCAAGGATGCCGAGGGCTCGGTGGTCCTGTTCGGCGACTCGCATGCCGACCACTGGTCGACGCCGCTGATCGAGGCGGCGGCCAAGAACAACTATCGCCTCGTTACCTATCTCAAATCGTCCTGCCGTGCCTCGCGGGTGACGACCTGGAACTGGCGGCTGAAGCGCGACTACACCGAATGCGACCAGTGGCGGGAGCAATCGGTCAAGGACATCGTCGCGTTGCACCCGCGCATGGTGGTGATCTCGGAATTCTCGATCGGCAATGTGATGAAGGAATCGCCCGAGGAACTGAAGCACGCCGATTGGAACGAGGAGTGGAAGGCCGGCCTGCGCTGGACGCTGGCGGCATTCAGCCGGGCCGGGATCAAGGTCGCGGTGATCAGGGACGTGCCCTACAATGGAAGCTATGCCGACAAATGCGTGGCGCGGGCGCTGTGGCGCGGGCAGGCGCCTGAAGTCTGCGACACGCCGAGGGTCGCGGCGGCGAACGACGATATCGCCGCGGCCGAGCGCGACGTCGTGCGTAGCGTGCCCGGCGCCATTTATGTCGACCTGACCAGCCAGTTCTGCGACGCCCAAACCTGCCACGTGTTCATCAACGGCCAACTCGCCTTCCGCGACCGGCACCATCTGGCGACACCGTTTGCGGAATCACTGGAGCCGGTGGTGGAGAAGGCGGTGTTTTAGGGGGTGATGGTGAGGTAAGGGACCTGACGGCTGACCGTGCACTTGATGCGAGCTATGCCACAAACACATCCTCTCGATGGTGAGCGAGGTAAGCCTGCTGCGGCGGGGTGAAGGTGCTAGTGCGCCAGACGGCGGGGGCTTCGGCAAAGCCGAAACTCTGCATCACCAATTGCTCGAATCCGAGCCGCCGCAAATCAGTCTTGTCGACGCGCTGGGATATGAGGACCTGCCCGCTATCTTCAAAACTGATGAAGCCACGGTCAAAGAGGTGGTCGGCATCAGGCGTGAGGAGCAGCCCGTTCATGCCGTCCAAGCGCTCCTGCGCGGAAGCGCATAGGCGCCAGGGCTTGATGTGGCTTGCAATCAGCAACGAGGGATTGGTGACGCCTGTGAGTCGGCACGAGCGCTCCACGGCTTCGACATTGGAACGAAATTTACCTTGGCCGCGACGCGCTTGAATGACGCTCGTCTTTACAGTGTCCTCGAGTTGGAGGTCGTCTCGGATACGGCGCTCAACGACGTCCTCTAAAATTTCGTTGACGACTTCGAAAGTGAGACTGTTCGCGCCACCACGCCTCAAAGCTTCGCGGTCGAAAGCTGTACCCGCGACAATGGTGTGGAATACCTCTTGCGATACGCTCGCGAGATAGGCGTTCTGACGGCCTGATCCGGAGTTTGGGTCGATGGGCGAGTAGCGGGCAGGCAGAAGCGGACCCAATTCGCCAATCATATCCGACGGGCGCACCGTCGGCAGGAGCGGTGCCCAATACACCGGGAGAAGCCAACCTTCCTGGTTCCAATTGGCTCCAGTGTTCTTGAACTCCGGTGGCTTCGGTGCTGTGAATGCAAACTCCGCTACCCGACCAATATAGCGCACGGCTTGACCGAAAAAAGACAACACGAGATCACCAGGTGTCGCCCGACGCATATTATTGTAGAACTCGCTGCGTGCCCCATTCTTCTGAGTTTTGGGCGACCAGAGATATTGCCCGTCGATCTCTTGGCGTGCGGTCTGACTGTGATTTACCCACCAGAATTGCGACATCGTTTTGATTTTAATATTTGTCGTCGGCTGGATAATCTCTATTCGAGACCTGTCTCGCCTTCAAGGAGGGAGCCGACCTTATTGCCAGGTGCGACAGGCGGCGTAACTGCATCTTTCGGCGAGACACCAAGAAGAGCCAAGGGGGCGACGATAGTCGCCACCCCGGCTTGCAAATCCCCACCCAAATGCCATCTAGATCACAGGCGCACCGCCGGTGCGCCGACAGCTTGGAGCAGAAACTTGACGCAGCGAAGCGGCAGCGCGGATTTGCCGCTGCATGGCGGGCGGGTTCCGAAATGGCTGGGCGAGCGCATGACGCGGCTGGGCGCGGTGCTGTGCGAGGCGATCATCCATCACTATGGCCGCGACGAGCTGTTGCGGCGGCTGGCGCATCCCTTCTGGTTCCAGTCCTTCGGCGCCGTCATGGGTATGGACTGGCACTCGTCGGGCATCACCACCTCGGTCGTCGGCGCGCTGAAGCGCGGGCTGAACCCGATGTCGCGTGAGCTCGGCATCCATGTCTGCGGCGGACGCGGCGCGCATTCGCGCAAGACGCCGCAGGAACTAACGGCGATCGGCGAACGCGTCGGCATCGATGGCGCGGCCCTTGCCACCGCCAGCCGCCTGGTCGCCAAGGTCGACAGCGCGGCCGTGCAGGACGGCTTCGACCTCTATCTGCACGGCTTCATCGTCACCGACGACAGCCGCTGGGTGGTGGTACAGCAAGGCATGAACGGCGACAGCCGCCAGGCGCGGCGCTACCACTGGCTGTCGGAAGGGCTGACCAGCTTCGTCGACCAGCCGCATGCGGCGATCGAGGGCGAGACGCAAGGCGAGATCGTCAACCTCACCGATCATCGCGCCGAGCCGTCGCGGACCGGGCAGCTCGACCTGTTGCAGACCATGAGCCCGGATAGCATCCTGCGCGAACTGGCCAGGCTCGAACCGGCAGAAGAGGCGCCGCCTGCGAAACCCGCGGCGCAGCCTATGCTGCCCAATCTGGTGATGCCGGCGCATCACGATGTGCGCGAGAGCGACATTGTCATGCACCGGCTGCACGGCAACATCTCGGCCGCCATCGAAAGCGGGCCGGCTGATTTTCCCGAGCTGCTGCTGGTGCCCGGCGTCGGCGCCCGCACCGTGCGGGCGCTGGCCATGGTGGCGGAAGTGGTGCACGGCGCACCTTGCCGCTTCTCCGATCCGGCGCGCTTTTCGCTCGCCCATGGCGGCAAGGACCGCCACCCCTTCCCGGTGCCGCTGAAAGTCTATGACGAGACGATCGCGGTGCTGAAATCGGCCGTCGGCAAGGCAAAGCTCGGCCGCGACGAAGAGCTCGGCGCGCTGAAGCGGCTGGATGGCGAATCACGGCGGCTGGAGCGCTACGTCACCGGGCCGAGCCTGAAGGAGATCGTCGCCGGCGAATTCGACCAGTCGCATCTGCTTGGCGGGCGCAGTGTGTTCGGGTGGGAGAAGGCGCCGGAGGGCGGTGAAGTGCCGAAGCAGCCGAAGAAGGGTGCCTAGCACCCACGCTGAATCGGTCTGACGCATTGATAAGGATCGTCTGTCTGCGCCGCCCCTCATTGTCCTGCCGGACATTTCTCCCCGTATAGTGACGGGGAGAAAGATGCTGTCCTTGATGCTTTCGCCAATCGCCAACGTTGCAAAAGGAGCGCCGAGGTCGCAGCTGTTTCCCTTCTCCCCGTCACTATACGGGGAGAAGGTGCCGGCAGGCGGATGAGGGGCAGCGCTACCCTTGATGCGTAGACCCTCTGGAAGACATCATACGGGGTTAGAGCTTGATTCACAAAACCGCTTCAAGCATCTGTTTTCGAACAGCAACCCTTCACGTCACGCAGCGCCCTTCAACAGGTCTTCCGGCCGCTCCTCGACCAGCGCCGCAATACAGGTGGTGACGCTGGCTTTTCCCGCAATGCACCGCGCAGGGATCGTTCACATTTTGCAAACTTTGGAACGAGGTCGCGTCTCAGGGGTTATATTAGGCCAACCTTAAAAGGAGGTAGCCATGAAGAAGCTCCTGCTTGCCTCGGTTATCGCCATTGCTTCAGTGGCGGCGATGATCGCCCCGGCGGATGCCCGCAGCCGTGTCATAATCGGCATCGGCGGTGGCTACGCTGACGACTATAACGACGGCTATTACAATAGTTATGGCGACTACGGCGATCGCTACTCCTATCGCCCCTATTACCAGTACGACGCCTACGACAACGGCTACAGGCCGCGCTATTATCACCGGCACTATCACCGTTGCCACATCGAGTTGGTCAAGCACTGGCGCCATCACCACAGGATCGTCGAGGAAATCCGCGTCTGCGGGTGATCCCATAGCGTGAACCGATCCGGCCGGCATTGCCCGGCCGGCCGCTTTGCCCCGCGCGGACTGCCGGCCTTATCGCGGCTTTCGCATCACCATCATGCCGTAATGCACGGCCAGCAGGTCGAGCCCGACTTTCAGCAGCTTCACCACCACATCCCGCCCCTCGCCGGTGCGCTCGGCGAGCGACTTCACCGACTGGCCTTCGAGACAGATCTTGCGGACGGCGTCGGCAAGTTCCCAGTGGGCCAATGCGGCATTGGCGCCGGCATGGGCGCGGCCGGCGTTGAGCACACGGTCGGGGATGCCGCCATTGATGCGGCCGCCGTCGACGCGCTCTTCCCAAGGCATCGGCCGCAGCCCTTCGCGAGAGGCGCGCTCGAAATCATCGCGGAACCGTTGGCCGGCCTGGCGCTGCTGGCGCGTCAGCGAAGTGATGCCGACCAGCGGATCGACGTTGCGCACCCGCACGACGCCGCCGGTCGCGGTGTAGCCGTCATTGGAAACCTCGTAGACGCGCCGCGCTTCCTCTGTGCCAACGCTCAGCCGCTTGCGGCCGAAGCGATCGTCCTTCAGCGCAAAATCATGGCCGACCTCACGGCGGATGCGCACCTGCTCGGCCTCGTCCCTGGGCAGTTTCGGCGGTTTTGCTTTCTGTGCGGTTTTTTTGCTCATGGATGGTCCTTGCGGGGTGGATTGTTGAGCTGGAAAGGTTGGCGTTCCTTCGCGCCCCCCTCTGCCCTGCCGGGCATCTCCCCCACGAGGGGGGAGATCGGATGCCGCGTCGGCTTTCGCCAATCTCGAACGCTGTAGGAGGCAGTACGGGCGAGGCTGCCAATCTCCCCCCTTGTGGGGGAGATGTCCGGCAGGACAGAGGGGGCGCTGCCCGCCGACCTTCCGATGGCTGCTGATTGCCTCGCACTAGTGCTTACACCACCTCAGCCACAGGCCGGTGGAAGCGCGCCTGGTGGTAGGCGCAGTAGCTCTTCAGCGCCTTTGTACGCAGGCCGCAGCACAGCATCTCCGGCCCAGGGCGGCTGCCGGGAGCGTCGTTCTCGGGGTCTGCTTCCAGGGTCAGATCGAGCGGTGCGCGGCAGCGGTTGAACAGGCAGTCGATGAAGCGCATGGCGGCGACATGCGGCTGGCGCCCGATGGCGGCAGGGCGCGGCGCCGGCAGCTTGAAGCGGTAGATCTCGCCATCCACCACCAGTCGCCCTTCGCCCGCGATTGAGCGCGCCGGCCGAGGCGACAGTGGCTTGGCCAGTGGCTGATGGACCGGTTTGGCGACCAGCGTGGTTGGTGCTGCCTGCTTCGAAGCTTCTGGCCGCCTTGCGAGCTTGCCCGGCAGCACCGGCGGATTCTTCCGCGCCGTATTCTCGTTGGCCGCAGACTTCCCTGTCGCACTCTTCCTGGGCCGGCCGCCGGATCGGCCGCCCTTGGGATTGGCAAAGCCGATGGTCTTCAGCGCACCGTTGCGGTGGACGATGCCGATGATGGCGTTGCGCGAGACCGGACTGCCGCGCAGCGCGGTGAAGCGAACGGCGATCCTTGTGGCCGATAGACCGTTTTTCAACCAGACGGCAATCTCCTGCAATTCGGTGTCGGTGTAGGCAGTCATGTCGGAATCCATCGATTGCGCGCAAAGGCGAGCGCTCGGCCTGAAGGCCGGGGCAAAGGTTCAAAGCGTCTGGTTCGGTGTCGTCAGGCGGTGCTGGCGGCCGGCAGGGAGCCGACGAGGCGTCGCAACGCGGCTTCGGCGGCCACCCGGGTGACAGCCGAAACCGCCCTGCCCGTCAGCCGGTCGAACAGGATGACGGTGCCGTCTTCGGTGCGGATGCAAGAGAGGCCGCCTGAAGCAGCTCCCGGCGGACCGGCAGCGCCATCAGGCAAAAAGGTGGCCGGAGCCGGGAGAGGAACGGCTCCGGCCGTTCCGGTCGACAGGGGGAGGTCGACCGGATCCGGGGCAAAAGCCCCGGTTTGCGCCCGGACCGGGGAGGAGGACAGCCCGGACGATTGGAGAAAGCTGACGATGCCTGCGGAAACGCTTGCGGTTTGTTCGATCATGCGTTAAGCGTACGATATGTACGAAACGTACGCAAGCGAAATCGTACATATTGGACGATAAATTTCAGGCAATTTGTACGATGCAGGAACCGAGGCACAGATTGCAGCAGGCGCGGGCGGAGGCGGGTTATGCCTCGCCCAGCGATGCCGCACGGGCATTGCGCGACATCAACAAGAACACGCTGATCAGCCATGAGAACGGCAACCGGCCGCTGTCGCGCAAGGCGGCGGAGAAATATGGCCGCCTGTTCGGCGTCGATCCCGGCTGGCTGCTGTTCAATGGCGATGGCGGCAGCCTTGCGGGCGGCCATTTCGGCTTCGACGAGACGGGCCGGCAAATCCCGATGCCGTCGCTGGCCACGGTCGACGTGCCCATCGTCTCGTGGATCAGCGCCGGCGAACTCGGCGGCCAGGACATGGTGGTCAATCTCAGCGACTATCCCACCATCCCCACCACCGATCTCGAGCAGGGCGAATGGATCGCGCTGCGCGTCGACGGCCCGTCGATGAACAAGATCTCGCCGCCGGATTCGATCATCTTCGTCAACCTCAGGGACAAGCGGCTGGTGACCAATGGCTGCTACGTCATTTCGGATGAGAGCGGCCAGGCCACCTACAAGCGCTATCGCCCCAATGAGAACCCGCCCTTCCAGCCGGCCTCCTATATGGACATCCCGCCGCCGGCGCTCGAAGGCGCCATCACCATCATCGGCCGGGTGAAGCGCTCGATGATCGATATGTGAGGAGTGGCGCCGGCGGCCATACAGCTAATCTCCCCCCTTGCGGGGGAGATGGCCGGCAGGCCAGAGAGGGTCGCCGCGCGTAAGGCGCTGACGTCCTCTGTCCGCGATAGGAAGTCGCGTCAGGACGTACCGACCCCCTCTGTCGCCTTCGGCGACATCTCCCCCTCGAGGGGGGAGATTACGCGCCCAAAAACTCGTTCGTGAAATACGCTCCAAAATCCGGCTTCTCCTTCAGAACCTTGCCATCGCCATCGAGCAATATGCCGGCCCTGAAGAGGTAGGTTCCGATCGCCTCTATCTTGCCCTTGTCGATGGTGCCTATAACGCCGTCTTGGCTGCGCAAGAAGTGCCCGTCGACCAGCATCTTCAGCGAAGCGTGGATCAGCGCCGGATCGGTCAGCGCATCCTTGTTGGAAGCGATCAGCAGGTCGCCGGCTTCTTGCGGATGGTCGACGGCGAATTGATAGCCGCGCCGCGTTGCCTCGACGAAGGCCGACGCCGCTTTCGGGTTTGCCTGGAGATATGCATCGCTGGAGGCAATGACGGTGGTGTGCTCGTCGGGCACGCCATAGTCGGCGTAGCGGAAGCCGCACTGCCTGATGCCTTTCAGTTCGGCATCGACGCCTTCCCAGGTCGAGACCTCCAGCGTGAAGTCGACCGAGCCGTTGGCCAGCGCCTCATAGGCCGAGGTGCCCAATGTTACCGTCTCAAAAGCCCCCTTGCCGCCATCGTGGCGGATGATGGTCGAGATCAGCGTGTTTTCCCAGGCGCTGCCGAAGCCACCATAGGTCAGACCGTCGAGATTTCTGGGGCTCTTGATCTCGCTGCGATCCGCGTTGAAGACCAGCCGGCCGGTCTCTTGCTGCACCACAGCGTAGACCGCCTTGAGGTCGGCGCCGGCGGCGCGCTGGGTGAACAGGCCGACGCCGGCAATGCCGAAATCGGCGATGCGGTTGGCGACCAGAGTGCCGGCGCCGGTATCGCCATAGGGCAGGATGTCGACGGCAAGCCCGGCCTCGTCATAAAAGCCTTTGTCGCGGGCGACGAACAGGCCGATGTGGTTAGTGTTAACCGTCCAGTCGAGTGCGACGGTGATTTTTTGCGCAGCCGCATGAGCGCGCGAGGCAAATGGCAGTGCGGCTGCCAGCGTCAAAAGCAGGGCTTGTCGGCGGGTGAATTCGGTCATGAAAAACTCCTTTGAGCGGTCTGCGCGGACGAGACACGGTCGGTCGGCGGATCGAGCAGCGTGTCGAGGATTTCGGCTTCGAGTGCTGCCGCCTGGCGCGCGGCGGCGCTGCCGGTGGTGCGCGGGCGCGGCAGCGGCACGGCAATCTCGCTGATGATGCGGGCCGGCCGCGCCGACAGGAGGTAGATGCGATCGGAGAGGTAGACGGCCTCACGCACGTCATGGGTGATCAGCAGCGCCGTCCAGCGGTGGCGCCGCCACATGCCTTCCAGCCAGCGCTGCATGGCCGCGCGGGTGAGCGCATCGAGCGCGCCGAAGGGCTCGTCGAGCAGCAGCATGTCGCGCTGCTGCACCACGGTGCGCAGAAGCGCGGCGCGCTGGCGCATGCCGCCGGAGAGTTCGGCCGGCCAGGCGCCCTCGAAGCCGGCAAGGCCGAACTCGGCGAACAGCGGCGCGACATGCTCGCGCGCCGCCCGGCGCTTCATGCCCTGCACTTCCAGCCCCAGCGTCACATTGTCGATCACGCGCCGCCACGGCATCAGCGCGTCGCGCTGCGGCATGAAGGCGAACGGGCTGCCAGCCAAGGGCGCGCCGTCGAAGCGCATTTCGCCCTCGCCTTTCAACGCGCCGGTCAGCAGCTGGAACAGCGTCGACTTGCCGGCGCCGGACGGGCCGAGGATGGAGACGAACTCGCCTGCAGCGACGTGAAGCGAGATACCGTCGAGCACCTCCAGCGCGCCGAAGTTCTTCCGCACATCCCGGAGTTCGAGCCGCGTCATTGGCTGCTCTCTCCCGAAAGCGTGCGGTCGCCGCTCTCGCGCCCCGCATTTTCCCAAGGCATGGCGAGGCGTTGGATGAGCACGGCAACGGCGAACAGAGCGAGCGTGAGCGCTGCGCTGACGGCGACGGCGGCGAGCACCAAATCGGGTCGAAAGTTGTTCTTCGCGTTGAGCATGTAGATGCCAAGCCCCTTCGCCGCGCCCGCATATTCGGCAAAGATCGCGCCGACCACGGCGTAAGTAATCGAGATCCTCAAACCGGCGAAGAAATAGGGCAGCGCCGAAGGCAGCCGCGCCAACCAAAAGATGCGCCAGCGCCCTGCCCCCATGGCGGCGAGCATCTGGGAAATCTCCTTGCTCGTCGCGGCGAACCCCTCGACCAGCGCCACCATCATCGGGAAGAAGGTGACGAGCGCCACAAGGAAGATTTTCGGCAGCAGCCCGAAGCCGAACCACAGCACGATGAGCGGCGCGATCGCCACCAGCGGCAAGGTCTGGCTGACGATCAGCAGCGGGAAGAGCGCGCGGCGCAGCGGGGCCAAGAAATCGACCAGCGCCGAAAGCACGAAGGCAGCGACCAACGAGCAGGCGAAGCCG
The DNA here is from genome assembly GCF_030323245.1 of Mesorhizobium sp. C372A. NCBI lineage: Bacteria > Pseudomonadati > Pseudomonadota > Alphaproteobacteria > Hyphomicrobiales > Phyllobacteriaceae > Mesorhizobium > Mesorhizobium sp. C372A. The sequence goes on from NZ_CP100475.1 coordinate 5,520,646, forward strand.
GCTGATGTGGCGCGGATGGTGGGCAGCGTGTTCTCGGCCAGGGCGGCGCGATGCTCCCAGGCCTGCTGCAGCACGCGCGACGGCGCCGGCAGCATGATGGGGGCAGCGCCGCCATAGCGGGCGTAGAGTTCCCAGGCCGCGAGGAGCAGGGCGAAGGCGCAGGCGGCGGGGATGGTCTTGGCGACGGCTGCGGCTAATCTCCCCCCTCGAGGGGGAGATGTCGCCGAAGGCGACAGAGGGGGTCGTCTCGCATAGAGCGCCCACGCCTTGCCTATGCGAAAAGGACGTCGGCGCTCCACGCGGTGGGACCCCCTCTGGCCTGCCGGCCATCTCCCGCTCAAGGGGGGAGATTCGTGGGCATCGCGGTCTTCGCCAATCGCCAATGGCTCCCCTCCTCTTTGTGCTGAGGGGTCAGAGGCATCTCCTCCACGCAATGGGTCAGATAAACCAGCCACGGCAACATCCTCGAGGAACGACGCTTGAGCCGCGGCTCAGACCCCGCTCGGGCTGTTCGCCGAAATCGTGATGTCGAGGGTGACGTGGCCGGCGCCGGGGCCGAAGCGGCAGAAGGCCTCGTTGAGCGTGGCAAACACCGCACCGGCATCGCCGCGCAGTTTGGTGCAGAAGTTCTTTGAGCGTTCAAAGACGCCGGACTGCTTCAGGAAATCGATGCAGCCATAGATCTCGTCCATATGGTCGCCTGTGCCCATCACATAGAGCGAGAACTGCGCCGCCACCGGCTGGCCGGTCGACGGCGTGGCCTGGACAGCGCGGATCGCGGCGATCTTGCGCTCGTCCAGCGGAATGGCGGGGCCGCCGGTCTCGTCGGAGCGGCAGATCGGATCGTCGGGCTCGCCCGGACAGCCGCGCGAGACCGCCGCCGAAAGCACGCAGTGCTTGCCGCTTCTGGCCGCCGCGACGAACAGGTCGCGCATGGCGGGAAACAGCACCTCGGGCGGCCCGACCATAAGCGTCGAGATGTCGTCGGTTTCGATCCGCAGCCGGTCGCGCCACGGATCGAGCGCGCCGAGCGCGCCAAGGATGACGCCGACGAAATCGTCGGTCATGGGATAAAGGGAAATCTGTGCGCCTGAAAACATCGCCCGCCTCGCTCCGCTGGTATTATCCAGATCAGCTTTAGGGTCCGAAGGCTTGCCGCCCTCATCTCAGCCCCGACCATACGGAGCACCCCTGTGGATGAGCGGGTTAAAGCATTGTTCGCGACATTGGGGAAGCCGTTTGTTGAAGGCACTGCGGCAAAGTGTTTTGGGCCAGACGGGCCGGGCGCCCGGGCGTTAACGGACGACTCGTCAGTTCGTTGCGTTATAAGGTTTCCACGAATTTCTTATAACTGCGTTGAAATTCAAGCTGATAAACGTAATTATAAGAAAACGGCAGAGACTCCGCGCAGCCCTTACGGTTTCTGGATCTCCTTATCCGCGACCCCATCCGGACTGCGCTCCTGCATCGCTCGGGCTTGCCTGTGCTGGTCCCCTCGCCCCAGCGCTACGCCATCCACAAGCTGATCGTCGCCTCGCGACTCGGGCCGAGCGCTGGGGCCAAGCGGGAGAAGGATCTCCATCAAGCGCGCCTGCTGACCCAAGCGCTCGAAGCCACGCGTCGCCAGGACGACCTTGCCTTCGCCTTCATGGAAGCGTGGGACAAGGGCGAAAACTGGCGCGAGACGATCCGGCGCGGCCTGAACCTGTTCGACGCCGACACGAGGGAAACAGTCAACACCATCCTGGGAAAATCCCTCCGCGAAATTGGTGCGAGTCCTGAAGGATTCACGATGCGTGATTAGCTGAAGCGACCGCTGCTATATTCATTGTCATCGTCCCAACTGTACGAAATTGGCTTGACGCTCGTTCGTACATAAAGTACGATATCTCTTTTCGCAGAGAGGAATGTCCTTGAGCACAGCGAACCATGTTGCCTTCGCCGATCTCTCTCGTCCTTTGCTGTCACCCCCGTCATTGCCGCCGCCTTTGTTGCCGCCGCCTTTATTGCCGCCCCCTTTGTTGCCCTTGTCATTCGATCAGTGCGAACGCCTCGCCGGGGCCTGGCGAATGGCCAGCCAGGACATCGCCGACGACATCCGCTTCATCCGCCAATATCTGAAAGTCGTTGCCGAGAAGGACGAGAGGCTGTCGACCGGCACCCTTGTTCACAGCCGCGCCTATGTCGAGGCCTGCGCCGGCTGGCTGCCACAGACTGTAACGCACTATCTGCGCCACCTGCGCCAGATCACTGAATGCGAACTGGCCATGACAGCTGCCGGGATTCGCTTTGCGCTGTCGAGTTATGCCTGGGAGGCATGAGGGCGGCTGTCGCCAAACACAAGGAATTGCGCTGCCCGTCGCAGGCGCAATTCGTCAGGTTGAGAGGCTCGGGCGCGCTGAACGGCGGGCGCCAAGGATGGCCCGGCCAGCGAATTCCGGCCTTGCTTTATTTCGACTGGCCTTATTTCTGGCCTTATTTCGATTTGGCTTTGCCGGACTTTGCGGCGGCAGGCTTCGCGGCCTTTGGCTTGGCGGCTGCCTTGGCGGGCTTGGCGTCAGCTTTCTTCGCCGCCTTTTTGGGCTTGGCGACCGCGCCATCGACTTCAGCCGTGGCCTGCTCCCAGTGTTCCTGATGCGCGCCTTCAGGCCGGCCGGCCTTTTCCCAGATCTCGTGCGCGCGCTGGCGAATGCGGTCCTGTTTGTCGTCCGTCACTTAAGCCTCCGTGGTTGGGTCCGATCGGTTGGTCCAGATTCCACGAAAACATTAGCCGAAAATTCGGCCGGCGTCTTGAGTGACGAGACATCTCAGCGCGGGTCGGAAATCACCGCAACGCCGAGCAGCGCCGCTTTCTTGACGATCAGCCCCGCGAGGTCGGCATCCGAACGATCGGTGCCGGTGCGCTCCCGCAGGAGCGCGATCGCTTCCTTCATCGATAACAGCGCCGTGTTGCGCTCGGCCAGCAACTTGTCGCAACACGCCGCAACATTGGCGGAGTTCGGGGTCTCGACATGCGGCAACATGGCAATTCTCCTTTCATCATGTTCGTCATTCGGCCCTGCCGCCCTTTTGGGAAGAACGACAGGGCCGTATCACCGATGAATGGTTAGGTTGTCGAGCGTTACTCGACCACCTCGACAATCCTGCGCGTGCTGGGGTCGACCAACACGGTATGGTTGTCGACGACGGCGTATCTGTACTGAACGTCGGGAACCTCCTGCAGCTCGACAGTGTCAGGCAAGGCAGTGCCGACATTCAATTCGACGCCGAGCAGATTGACCGAGGCAAGCGGATGTTTCTTTACGTACTGGTGCACGACCGTGCGCTGTTCCGGGGTGATGATCACCTGCTGCTGTGCCGGCTGCGTGACGATCACCTCGTCGGCGGCGGCAATGCCGATACCAGCGATCATGGCGAGCCCGGCGACGGCGGGAATAAGGATGGTTTTCATCTTCGTCTCCTGTCGTTGTTGGCGAGCTCCGCCGTGTTCCCGCATGAGGCGAAAACAGCGCAGATCGAGGTGGCGGGCTCCTGGAGGCAAACGCAGCCGGTACGGTCTTGTTCCGCAAGCGGAGACTAAATTGATCGGCTTCCCGGTCATGCCAGCAGAACCCGCACCCGCAAGATTCGCATTGAAGCACAATCCCTCAGGAGACCTTCGACATGGATGATGCACGGCTCCAATTCCGGTGGCGATTGCGGCCGGCGCCGGCATTGATCCGGTGACCGCGTCGCCCGGCCAAGACCGGAACCGACCGCCTTCGTGCCACGCCGTGAAGTTTCAAGCAAAGGTCATTGCTTCGGCGGCTGCGCAGGCACCTCGCCAGGCTTGATCACCGGCGTCTTGCCCTGATCCGGCGGCGGCTGCGTCATACCCTGGTCACCACTGGGCGGCGGCTGCAGCACGCCGCCGCAGGGACCGAGCGTGCTGGTCGATTCGCCGCCGCCATTGGCGACCGGCGGCTTCTGACCATCGTCCTGAGGCTGCGCCTGGCAAGGCGCGGCAGGGCCGTGCTGGTCGCTATTGTCCTGCGCGGCCGCCGGGTCGACCAGCGCCAAGAGCAGCACGCATGGGATGAGGGGGAAAGTCTTCATGGTCCAGCTCCTCTGGATTCATCTCCTTGGCAAAGCAGACTAGTCCTTGGCAAAGCAGACTGGCGGCAATTGGTTCCACTGAAGCTGGAGTGGTTGCTGGAACCTGGCAGCCGGAAGTGAGTTCCACCTTCTCGACGCTAAGCCGCCCAGAGGAGGCAATCATGGAACGAAACAGAAAACCCAATGACGAGGTCGAGGCGCCACCGAGCAAAAGCGATGCCCGCGACAGGATCGCCAATGATGAAGTGGAAGCGCCGACGCCGCGCCGGCAGGATTGGGATGCGCTGCGTGGCGCAACGGTCCTACCCGACGGAGCAGATGAGGAAAGCCTGCCGGACACCACCGGTGTCGAGAAGGAAGGCGAACTGCCCGAGGAGGATGACGACAACCCCTACCAGGACAGTGACGATGCCTTGCCCGACGACGCCGAGGAAGCCGCCATTGGTCACGACCTGGCGAGGCGCGGCGGCCCGTTCGACGACGTGTAAGGCAGCGACCGCGGACTTTCGAGAGGTTTCCCGGGACGTCCACGCCGTCACCAGTTGGACCAAGTATGAGCTGAAGGCGATGCCGGAGCATCGCGATATTTCGAAGGATCCGGCTGGCCGGATCCTTCGTTTAAGGCGCCTTGGCGGTTTGGCTTAGCCCTTGTGGTCAAGGGCTGGACGGCGACAATCTCGGCACCTTCGACAGCCGAGAAGCAGCCGAGAAGCACGAACGCGAAGCCCAATATTTCAAGCGCCGTCGAGGCCGCTCGCCTGAAATCTTCAAAGTGCGCAAGAAATCCCCGCCGCGGGCGGTGCAGACACGCTCCGGCATCGCGGCGCTGCGAACCGGGCCATCGACCGCCGGCACTTGAGTGCCGACGGGCTCTGACCTTCAATTCGACCCGGGATCGCCGAGCGCCTCGGTGACGAAGGACGCCGCGATCAGGTCGTCGGCGTCGAGGCGTAGGGAGCCTTCGACACCTCCCATGATGGCTGCGACCTTCTGGAAGGTCTGCATCTCGTGTTCAGTAACGCTGGCGTCTCGCATCCTGGCTTTCAGATCGGCGATGCGTCGGCCCAGTGAGGCCGACGTTCCGATTTCTCTTTTCGACATGGTGGCCTGCTCCTCCCCCAACCCATGCTGTGGACGTACTCAAGTCTGCCTATATATAAGGCAGCGCGAATACAGTCGCCGCAACGCGCGATATCTGGGAAGGTTCCGGCGCCAAATAGTCACGAAATAATACGTGGTGGGACTCGGGTATGTTAAACGCCGACGCGGCGATAGACACCGCAGCCAGCGGCTGCGGCCATCGGCCTGGCCAACCCGTGTCGCGGGTCGCGAATGCGGGTCGGACTTTGATCGCCGCGCGCGAACAGTCAGCGAGAGGCCGGAACCACGCCGGACACCGAGCGCGCCGTTTCGGGCGAAAACACCACGAAAGCAAAAACCAGAACGGCAGCGGCGATAATGAGCGAGCCGCCGGCGACGATCGGTTCAAGCGCCGGGTTTCCCTGCAGCATCACATACAGCGCCGGCAGCATGATCACCAAGCCGAGAGTGTAGAGCCCGTAGTGGATCATGGCGACGCGACGCGCCGCCTTTTGCGGATTGAGCGCGTAGTAGCCGCCGAAGATGGCGCTCGTCACCCAACCGAGCAGATTGATATGCGCGTGCGCCGGAAAAGCGGCGTGGTCGCCCGAGATCGCCATCTGCAGGCCGGCCGCAATCCCCAACATCAGGAACAAGATGGCAGTTTTGAAAAAGAGTTCTGAAACCCTCGGCATGTCATTTCTCCCCCTATGCGGTCTGCGACCGCTTGCGACCTGGAGAATACACCCACGCGCAGAAATTTTCCACGCCCCGGTTATGGGGCCATGCCTGCACAGCTTTTTGCACGCTGTTCGACTTTTCTGGCTGCCACAACCCGGCGCCGCCGCGCTACGGCGTCAGCAAGATGTCGGCGCCCGCTCGCTCGTCGAACACCACCGCGCAGCCGCGCCCCAGCGCCACTGCCGACAGCGCGTTGGCCACCGTCTCGTCCGGCGATACGAAATCACCGGTCAGCACTCGCAACTCCTCCACCGCCCTGGCCATTGACACGCAGTGCCCGGCAACGCGATCGCTCGTGCAGGCGTCAACGACGCTGACGAGGTCGATCATCTCGAACTGGCCCATACCGGCCTCCACAAAAACAGCGTCCCGTCGCGGATATGAACGCTGAGGCGAGAGACAATGTTCCGCAGGTCCGATGCCCAGGCGGAGCACTCGACGGCCCGACCTGGAACGGACCGGCCGGCGGCAACCGCTTCGCTTGACAATAGGCCCTGTTTGTTCTCTATTTGTTCGGAAAAACGCCTCTCACAACAGACGCGGCTAATGCTGCAACGCCGCAAAGGGAACGGTCGGGATGGAACCCACCATCCTGCATGCGGATCTCGACGCCTTCTACGCCTCGGTCGAGCAGCTGCTCGACCCGGCGCTCAGGGGCAAGCCGATCGCCGTCGGCGGCGGCGTCGTGCTTGCCGCCTCCTACGAAGCCAGGGTTTTCGGCGTGCGCGGCGGCATGCCCGGACGACGCGCGCGCGAGCTTTGCCCCGGACTGATTTTCGTCGGCGGCCATTTCGCCGACTATCAGCGGCTGGGCGATGCCGCCATCAAGGTGCTCGACGATTTCACGCCGCTGGTCGAGCGGATTTCCATCGATGAAGCCTTTGCCGACGTCGCCGGCTGCACGCATCTGTTCGGGCCGCCGCCCGAGATCGCCGCCACGGTGCGTCGGCGCGTCCGGGCAGAGCTTGGCCTGCCGATCTCGATCGGCGTGGCGCGCACCAAGCATCTGGCCAAGATCGCCTCGCAGGTGGCCAAGCCCGACGGGCTGGTGGTGGTCGATCCGGACACCGAACTTGCCTTCCTGCATGATCTGCCGGTCGGGCTGATGTGGGGCGTCGGCCCGGCGACCAAGGCGCGGCTGGCCGAGATCGGCATCGAGACCATCGGCCAGTTGGCAAAGACGCATAGTGGGGCGCTGCGAAGGTTGCTCGGGCCCGCCGCCGGCGAAAAGCTGGCGTCGCTGGCATGGAACCGCGACCCGCGAAAGCTCGAAACCCACAGGCGGTCGCATTCCGCCGGCGCGCAGTCGGCGCTTGGCAGACGGCCGGCCGAAGCGCGTATCTTCGGACCCGTGCTGCTGCATCTGGCAGACCGGGTCGCCAGCCGGCTCAGGGCGAAATCACGGCCCGGGCGCACGGTGACGGTGCGCGTGCGTTTCGCCGATCTGCACGCCGTCACACGCTCGCTGACGCTCGATCAGCCGATTTCGGCAACCGCGATGCTGGCCGAAATCGCCGGGGAGCTGGTGCGCGGCGTGCTGGCCGCCAACCCTCGGGAGAAGACCATCTCGCTGCTGGCGATCTCGGTGTCGCAGCTGGAAGAAAGTGCCGAGCTGCAGCTGGAGCTGCCGCTCGGGCTTGCCGATGAAAAGCAGCGGCCCGGCAGCAGGCAAGGCCTGGCGCGCTTTGGCGCCGACCGCGCCATCGACAAGATCCGCCAGCGCTTTGGCAGAGAGGCTGTCGGCTATGGCGCCGTGGCGCTGGAAGCCCGGCGCTCGGTTCCCGATGCCTTCCGCGAACTGGCGGAGAAGGAACTGTGAGTGCGGCGCGACGGCAAGGCCAATGTTTAGGCTGGGCCAGTCCGCGCTGCATTGCCGCTCTGTTTGAGCAGGCCGACCAACCAGGCCAGACCCGCCGCAGTTTCGGACATTTTTCGCACCGCAACCCGGCCACGCCATGCACGCCCAAGAACAACGCTTTGTCGATGAAGGTGGACTTGCAGTTAGCGCATCGGCGCCAAGAAAAACCGGGATGGGACAGCGTGGCCGCGAAGGTTGACAGTGCCGATCCGTCTGGCATTATCGCGTAAGCTCGGAGGATTCACTATGAAGAAAACCTATTCGAAGCCTGTTCTGGTCAAAAAAGGCAAGCTTTCGCAGGTTACGGCGCTCGCCAATGGAGCGGGTTCCGGCCCGATCGAGTGAAGTCGTTGAGTCGGCTGTCGCCTGATCTGGCGGCCTCGCCTGACACTGGAGATGCGGCATGAAGAAGACCTATTCGAAGCCGGTGCTGGTCAAGAAGGGCAAGCTCTCGCAGGTTACAGCCGACAATGGTAACGGCTCCGGGCCGGTCGCCGTCTAGCAGCCGATTATCCGACGCCTCGTGCCGTCTGGCCGGGAACAGGGCTTTGGGTGCCCGACGTGGAGAGTGGAAAATGAGGAAGACCTATCTGAAACCGGTGCTGGTCAAAAAAGGCAAGCTCTCGCAGGTCACCGCGAACGGTGCTTCCAATCCGCGATAAACCCTTTCACCCCGATTAATCGCGACACGCTTCAGCGCACAACCACCAGATCGTCGAGCACGAGCTGCCAATAGTGGCTCGTGGAGAGGCGCACGCGCGTCACCGCCGCCAGCATCGGCGCATAGTGGACGGGCGCCAGTGCCGACAGGACGATCGTGTCGCTGGCGATCAGCCGGTCGCCAAGCCAGCTCTCGACCAGTGCGGTTTCGCCTTCGGACTTCAACCATGCCGCTGTCAGCATCACGGAATGGAACCCGAACGGTTTGTCGCTCGAGAATTCGGCCGGGTGTCCGCTGCTCGTATAGCAGACATGGTCTCCCGAGATATTGCCGTTGACGTAGCCTTCGCTGCCTTCAGTATGATCGCGCGCCAGTGCGTTCAGGTTGAACCAGGTCAACCCGGCATAACCGGACGGCACCTTGCGCAGGCCGCGCGTCGTGACATCGTCGAAACCGATGGCCTGCAAGGACGCGGCGCTGTCGACAGCCGCGTTCTCGGGCGACAGCAGGCCGAGTTCGGTCGGGTAGGCCGACAAGGCCAGTCGTCGTTCCATGCCACCGCCGGTGATTTCGATCGCGTCGGCGTCATCGGGCAGATCGAGGCGGAAGCCATCGCTGAGCGGATGCACCGCCACCTCTTGCCCTTTCGCCATCACCGAGATGCTCGCCGAGATACCGTCCGCTACGCGGCCGCTGAGCCGGCGTATCGCAAACAGGCCGACCGGCTGCAGCATTGCTTCCGAGACCAGCCCGGTGGGCGAGCCCGGCAGCGGCCGGAGGTGCTGCGACTGGACCTCGTTGGCGCTGCTGGAGCGCCAGCCGGGCGGAACCGACACGGTGAAGCGGTAGCTGCCCGGCACATGGATGGGCGCGGCCCGACGTTTGGTCGACGCCAGGAAATTGGCAAAGCCGCCGCGATTGCTCCGCGCCGCGGCGACGAAGCGGCCGTCGCCATCATGCAGTCTGACCATGATGCCAGCCATCGGGCGGTCGCCGAGCCCGTAGCGACCGTCGCGATCGGCATCGAAATAGACAAAGGTCGAATGATTGAGCTTGCCGTGGTTGCCCGACCAGTCGCGGCGCACGGCGTAGTCGTTGGCCGGATCTTCACGAAGCCGGGCTCTGCGACGAGACCGCGCCAGCCGCCAGGCGAGAGCCGCAACGACAGCGGCGAACCCGACAAGGAGTATTGCCTTGATCACGGACGGCTCAAGCAATGCTGTCGGCCCTGCTCATCTGGATCTCCTGCGCATACATCGATCCATATATCGATGCTGCAGGCGCTTGAGCAACCGGACACGGGACCGGCGGACCACGGCATCGGCGTCACATATCCATTTCAGGCAACTATTCCGGCGACGGCACCGGCGGCTTCGTGGTCAGCGCGGCGCCGAAGGCGGCGACGACGACTGCGGCAATGCCCGCGCATTGCAGCGGGCTCAGGATCTCGTGCAGGAACAGGAAGCCGGCCAGCGCGCCCAGCGCCGGCTCCAGACAGGTCAGCGTGCCGTAGAGCCTGGCCGGCATCCGGGTCAGCGCCACCATCTCCAGCCAGAACGGCAAGGCACTGGAGAACAGCCCGACCAGCAGCGCGCTGACCAGGATCGCGGGTGCGATCAGGCCGGTACCCGCCTCGGCGAGGCCGAACGGCAGGGCGACGGCAGCGGCAATGACCAGCCCGTAAGCCGTGGTCTGGCTGCCGAGCTCGGCGCCGGCCTTTTGCGCAAAGACGATGTAGAGCGCCCAGCAGCCGCCGGCTGCCAGCGCCAGCATCACGCCGAGCGGGTCGAGTGCACTGCCGGAGTGGATGAAGGGCGACAACAGCAATATGCCGGAAACGGCCAGGACCACCCAGACGAAGTCGGTGGCGCGCCGCGACGACAGCGTCGCCACAAGCAGCGGGCCGGAGAATTCGAGCGCCACCGCGACGCCGAGCGGGATTCTGGCGAGCGCTGCGTAAAACAAAAGGTTCAGCGCCGCGAGGTTGACGCCGTAGGCGATGAGCCAGGGCAGCACGGCGCGCGACGGCCGCACCCGCCACGGCCTCAGCACCGCCGCCAGCATCAGCGCGCCCACGACCAGCCGCAGCGCCGTGGTGCCATTGGCGCCGATCAGCGGAAACAGGCCCTTGGCGAAGGTGGCGCCGATCTGGATCGACACCATGGCGCCAAGCAACGCGCCGATCGGCAAGGCCTTCGCTTCAGCTGCGGCAATCGACGTCGACGTCAATTCCAGTCCCTCCGCGCGGTGCGCCGCAGCGTTGGCCCGAGATATGGATAATAGGCCTGGCTGTCGTGTGGCACGGGCAGACTGTTGATGGGGCAAGACGTGGAAGGCGAACGCCGACGCATTTCCTCTCCCCCGTCGATCGGGGGAGAGGTGTCGAGCGAAGCTCGACGGAGTGGGGGTCGACCGTCCATCACATCCGCCCGATTGCCTGCTTGCCGGAGGCGGCGACCGTGGGTTTCATGAGCGCCTTCCCCCACTCCGTCGCCGCTTCGCGGCGCCACCTCTCCCCTCCGGAGGGAGAGGAAAAGAGGCTAGCTCGCCAGCCGATACACCAGGCTCACACGTCCATCCGAAAGCGCCTCGGCCTTGCGCAGTTCCAGTCCGTGCCGGGCGTGCACCGTGCCGAACAGCGCCTTGCCGTCGCCGGCGAGCAGCGGGTAGACGATGAGCCGCATTTCATCCACTAGCCCCGCCTCGATCAGGCTGGCGGTGAGGCGGGCGCCGCCCATGAGGTAGATGTCCTTGCCGGGCTCGCGCTTCAGCGCCGCGATGTCGTCGAGGCTGCGCAGCAAGCGCGTGGAGGCCCAGGCTGCCGTCGTCATGGTGTTCGACAACACATAGTGCGGGGTTTTCGCGGCAAAGCGCGCCCATTCGAGTTCGGCCGGGTCGACCAGTCTGCCGGTCATCGGCAATGGCTGGTCCGGCTCGTTCTGTTGGATCGCGCTCCAGTAGCGCTCATAACCGGCATACATGACGCCGCCGAGCAGGCAGGCGTCGATCTCAGGCATCAGGCCGTATTCCTCCGACCAGTTGTCGACCCAGTCGGCGAAGCCTTCGGGGCCTTCGATCTTGCCGTCGATGGAGATCTTCATTCCGGTGATCAATTTACGCATGACTTCCTCCTTCGGGCTTGCGGGATGCAAGCACGTTGCCTGGTTTCACTTCCGATGACGCGCCGCGGTATCTGGCGAAGGCGCGTGTTTCGCCGGCCCTTGCGCCGGCATCCGGCGCAAGGGATCGATGGTGCCCGGTTGGACCGGGCGATGCGTTAGGTCAGGTCAGGCCGGCAGGCGCCGGTCGTATTCCGCCACGATACGGCTAAAGCTGTCCCAGAACGGTTCGGGCTTCTCGGCCGCCACGCGGGCAACCAGGAGGTCGAGATGCACGTGCCAGCCTGCGGCATGCATCATCAGGCTCGAGCGGTCCGGCAGGCGGCGGTGGACCAGGGTGAGCAGAACGTCGTCGCCGCGCTGCGCCAATTCGAAGGTGACATTGCCGCTGCCGTTCCAGGTGATGGTGAGCTTGCGCGGCGGATCGCACTCGACGATCTGGTTGTGCATCCGCTGCTCGCCGCCACTGAAGCTGGCCGGCCTGTCGCCGGGCGGATCGGTCAGTTCGTCGTTGCGCCAGACCAGCTCGAAGGAAGAGCCTTCCTCCATCTCCATGTCGCCGGCCGCCAGCCATTTGCGGCGCAGATCGCTCTGCGTCAGATATTCCCAGACGCGCTCCCTGGTTCCGGGCAAAAGCCGTTCGATCCTCAAAGTGGCCGGCTGGATCAGCTGGGCGTAGCCGTCGAAGCTGTTCATCTGGTTCATCGGTCGTCTCCCTTGGAAGGTGTTGGCCTGGGTGATTCCGGCTTCGATGGTTCTGGATTTGCCGGTGCCGGCGTTGACGGCGTTGTCGACGTTTTGCGCCCCGCCTCCTCGCGCAAAAGCTGTTCGAGGACATCGAGGCGGCTGTTCCAGAAACGCGCGTATTGGCCGAGCCACTGATAGGCGGTGGCCAGCGGGCGGGCCTCGAGGCGGCAGACATGGGTGCGCCCGCGCACTTCGCGCCGGATCAGCCCGGCATGCTCCAGCGCCTTGATGTGCTTGGAGGCTGCGGCCAGCGACATGGCGAAGGGCTGCGCCAACTCACTCACCGTACGCTCGCCGCCGGCGAGGTGGTTAAGCATGTTCCGGCGCGTGGCATCGCCAAGGGCGTGAAAAACCTGGTCCATCTGGGGCGTCTCTAATTCAACCATGTAGTTGAATATAGAGATGCGATTTTAGATAGTCAACTGGTTGGTTGAATGTTTTTTGGGGAGAGGCGCTGGCCCCCTACCTCCCCCTTGTGGGGAGGTCGGACCGTAGGTCCGGGCGGGGGTACTTGGCGCAGGCGAGCGCGAGGAGCGCAATCTCCCCCCTCGTGGGGGAGATGTCCGGCAGGACAGAGGGGGGCGCGAAGGATCGCTACGTCTCAGCGAATCCAGATCTTCGGCAAAGCCGTTGCTACATGTAATTGACAGGCCAGCGGGACAGCGCCCCCCTCTGGCCTGCCGGCCATCTCCCCCACAAGGGGGAGATCAGCAGCTTCAATCTCACCCGGCCATGGCCAGCGGCACTGCGCTCTTGTTGGGGATCTGGATGTCGATCTCCAGCGTCGACATGGTCTCGCCGCGGTCCATCGAAACTTGCAGATAATCCTGGTCGATCTGCACATGCTTGGCGATCACCGCCATGATCTCTTCGCGCAGGATGGAGACGAGATCGGGCTGGCTGCGGTTGCGGCGCTCATAGGCGAGAAGCACTTGCAGCCGTTCGCGCGCCACCGGCGCGCTGGTGCGCCGCTTGAAGATGTCGAGCAGGTTCATGCCGCCCTCCTTCCCAAAAGACGATCGAGGAAGCCCTTGCGTTCGAAGGGCACGATGACCGGCAGCTGTTCGCCCTCGAGCCGCTTGGCCGCGTCGATGTAAGCCTTGGCAGCGGCATTGAGCGGCTCCGACAGCGTCACCGGCGAACCGAGGTTGGAGGCGCGCAGCACATCCTGGCTCTCAGGGATAATGCCGAGCAGCGGCACCGACAGGATCTCCAGCACATCGTCGATCGACAGCATTTCGCCCCGCGCGGCGCGTCCCGCATCGTAGCGCGTGACCAGCACATGCTTGGCGATCTGCTCGCCCTCCTCGGCCCGCAAGGTGCGGGAATCGAGCAGGCCGATGATGCGGTCGGAATCGCGCACCGACGACACTTCCGGATTGGTGACGATGACCGCCTCGTCGGCAAAGCGCATGGCGAGCTGCGCACCGCGCTCGATGCCGGCCGGGCTGTCGCAGAAGACGTAGTCGAACACCGAGCGCAGCTTGCCGATGACCTCGGCGACGCCCTCCTCGGTCAGCGCATCCTTGTCGCGCGTCTGCGAGGCCGGCAGCAGGAACAGCGTCTCGACCCGCTTGTCGCGGATCAGCGCCTGCGACAGCTTTGCCGAGCCCTGGATGACGTTGACGAGGTCGAACACCACGCGGCGTTCGGCGCCCATGATCAAATCGAGGTTGCGCAGGCCGACATCGAAATCGACCAGCGCCACCTTCTTGCCGGTCTTGGCGACCGCCGCCCCCAGAGCCGCGGTAGAGGTCGTCTTGCCGACGCCCCCCTTGCCCGAGGTGACCACCACTACCTTGCCCATCAATAAAGCCTCCGTTGTTGTTCGTTATGTCGTTGTCGGGCGAGACGCATTAGCTGAAAGGGGCGATGCGCAGCATGCCGTTGTCGAGAAATGCCTGCACAGCCTTGCCCCGGACTGACGGGTCCATCTCCTCGGCGGTGCAATACCAGCCATCCACCGACAGAAGCTCGGCTTCGTTCCTGCGGCAGAAGACACGCGCCGCCGTGTTGCCTTGAGCGCCCGCCGAAGCGCGGCCGCGCAGCGTGCCATAGACATGGATGGAACCGGTGGCGACGATCTCGGAGCCGGAGGCGACCGAACCCAGCACGATGACATCGCCATGCGGATGGAAGATCAGCTGCCCCGAACGGATCGGCGAGCGGATCATCAACGTGCCGGCGTCCGGCGCGGCAATTTTGACGTCTTGAGGCTGCGTCTTGGCACCGCCCGCCGGTTTCAACTCGCCCGCCTTCAAATCGCCGGCCTCTGCCTTGATGTCACCGGCCGCCTTCATGTCGCCCACCGCAGTGGCGTCCTCCGCCCTGCCCGCCTTGCGGCTCGGCTGCAGCAGCAGCCCGTCGGTGGTCGCCTCCTTGGCGCCGACCAGCACCGGCGGCAGATGCGCGCCAAGCTCAGTGCCGCCGTCGAGCTCGATGGCGTAGATGCGAATGCCGCGCTGGCCGAGCAGATCGACCAGCGCTTCGATGGCCACGACATCGGGCTTCAGCACGTTCAGGTCGAGCACCACCGGGCGCCCGGCAAAATAGCCCGGCGAATTGCCGACCCAGCGATCGAGGCTCTCCAGCCAAACATCCAAAGGCGCCTCCGGCGTCAGCGTGAACGCGACGAAGGAGCGGGCGCGAAAGCGAATGGATTTGGCCTCGAGGGGAGCGGCAAAGGTCACGGCGGGCGATTCCTTACTGAGAGGTAAACGCTAGCCGTGGTATGGTTAATGAAAGGTTAATGAACTGAATAACCGCTTGGCAGATCGGACGCCAATTGGCGACACAGACCGCGACATTCACGAAACTAAGCGCGATTGCTAAGGAACAACGCTGGCGTTGCAAGGGCTATCTAAAGTATCACCACTGGGTGAAATCTGGGGCTTGGCGAGATGAAGTTCTTTCGTGTGGCGTTGGCGGCAATCACCGCCGCGGCAATCTACCTGCCGTCCGCGGCAAGCGGCGGCGAGATCGCTTGCGCAACCACCTACGCCGGCCGGCGAATCACCCTCGTTGTCCCCAACGCTGCCGGCGGCGGCTATGATACCTATGCCCGTGCATTTGCGCCGGCCCTTGCCAGCACGACCGAGCTCGATGTCAGGGTCGTGAATATGCCCGCGGCAGGCGGATTTGCGGCGCTAAAGCGTGTAACCAATGCGCCATCCGACGAACTGGTCCTTATGATTGAAAGCGTCTCCGACATAATTTCGCAAGGTGACATTCCGGCTGGCGTCGACAACTGGATGAATCGGCTAAATCCGATAGGACTGATTCACATCGATCCCGAAGCGTGGATCGTTCGGAACGATGTCGATTTGCAAAGCGCCAAACATCTGGTCGCGTCGGTTTCATCGCTTGAAGCCGGCATCCTGCCGATAGTGCTCACCGCGCACCTCCTCGATATCAAGGTCGACGTGGTCTCGGGCTATGAAGGCAGCGGCGCACTCATGTCCGCGCTCCTGCGTGGCGAAGGCGATATGACATCCAATTCATTGACGACAGGCTTGCGCTCGACCGCCGCAGGCGAAGCCAAAGTCGGTCTGGTTCTCACGGAGGGACCTGACCCGAACGCGCCAGGCGTGGCTTTCCTGGCGGGTGAAGGAGGGTTGGTGTGGCAGCGTAGCCAAGGCCTTTCCAAGGAGAAGCAGGAAGAACGATTGCGGTTGGCCATCGCCGTCGCGAAAGCTTCGGCGACAGCGCGGGGATTTTTTGCCCCTGCCGACATGGAGCAGAAATCGCTAGGTTGTCTTCGTGACGCCGTCTCTGCCGCGGTCAAGAGCGATGGGTTCAAGGTGGCGCTTGAAGCTCAGAAACGTCCAATCGAGCCGCGCGACGCTGACCAGACCGTCATCGTGATCAACGATATGCTCAGTGCCTTCCATGAGGCGGAAGCGTATCTGAAAAAACACCCGGAACTCGAGCGGGATGCGCGAGCAACGCGCTGATGACCGGATATTGGGCTGCCCTCGGCACTGGACTGGGCAATGTATTCTCCTGGCCGAACATACTGATCCCGGTGCTTGGCACCTTGGTTGCCATGGCTACGTCCTTTCTTCCAGGGATTGGCGGCGCCAGCCTTGCAACCCTTCTGCTGGTCGCAACCGTGCATTGGGATCCGGTATCGGTGTTGTTGCTGTTTGGCGCCCTGACCGGCGGCGCGACCTTCATGGGATCTATAACGGCTATCCTCTTCAACATACCGGGCAACGCGCCAAGCGCGGCAACCCTGCTCGACGGCCATCCGATGTCCAGGGCCGGCCTGCCTCGCACCGCGATAGCCGCCGCGGCAACGGCCTCGGCCGTCGGATCGGTTTTTGGCGTCCTCGTCCTCATAGCGCTCATGCCGATCATTCGGCCGTTCATCCTGCAATTCGGACCGTTTGAATACGTGCTGCTCGGCGTATGGGGCCTGTCGACGATCATTGCGGTTCCAAGCGCGTCCCGTCTGAAAGCGCTGGCGATGGCGCTGCTGGGGCTTTTGGTCGGTCTTGTCGGAACTGATCCGACCTATGGCCAACCACGCTGGACGTTTGGGAGCATCGCTCTCTTCGATGGCGTCGACATGGTCGCGCTGCTGCTTGGCTTTTTCACCGTTTCTGAAATCATCTCGTGGCGAAAAAGATTGCAGCTTGAAAAAGCGGCTGGCCTGGAAAACGCGAACGACTCGATCTGGACCGGTATGCTTGCTGTCTTTCGTCATTGGGGACTGACAATGCGATCGTCGGCCATCGGCGTGTTGGTCGGCATCATTCCAGGTGTTGGAGGAACGGTCGCCAGCTTCGTTGCCTACGGGCAGGCGATCCAGACAACCCCCAAGGACCAGCGCTTAAGGTTCGGATCTGGTGACATCAGGGGCATCATCGCGCCAGAAGCGGCCGTCGATTCGAAGGACGGAGGCTCGCTTCTGCCGACCGTTGCCTTCGGCCTTCCCGGCAGCGAGGGCGGCTTGATCCTGCTGACAGTCCTGACGGTACACGGCATCGTTCCGGGCATACCGATGCTGACGACCGGCTTGCCCCTGACGTTCACGTTGATTACCGCGCTGCTGCTGTCGAACCTGCTGACGTCCGCAGTGGGATTGGCGTTGACACCATATTTTGCGCGCCTGACTGCTCTCAGGATCGACCGCATCGCGCTCCCGATCATTGTCGTCAGCTTCGTGACGATCGTGCAGCTAAACGGGCTGCTGATCGATCTGTACGTAGCCGTCGCTTTCGGGCTGGCCGGCTACATGCTGAAGCGCCTCGACTGGCCGCAAATTCCTTTTGTCATATCATTCGTCCTGGGCGGCTTCATCGAGCGAAACCTGGCGCTCAGTGTGGAGTTGGCCCGTGTCGGCAGGCTGAACCCTCTACAACGGCCGGCGTCGTTGACGATCATGGTCATAATCGCGCTTTCCCTCGCATGGATCGTGCGCGGTGGTGTTTTGCCGCTGCGACGTGTCAAGCCAAAGCGTGCCGATGCCGTGGTCGCATGGCTGTTGACCGGTGGATGCGCTGTGCTGGCAGCGATATCGCTCCAAGGGCAGCCAGGCTATTCGATCTTCGCGCAGGCCGTGGCCTGGTGTTGTCTGTTTGCGATGCTCGCGGTCGCCCTTGTGCAAACGATCTCGCTTGTTCGTCACGAGAAACAGGGAGGCGAACGGACCCATACGATCCCGGAAAGCCATCGTGTGCCGTTGATGATGATGCTCCTGTTGCCGGTCGCTGTCTGGCTGGCGGGCCTCCCGGCGGCGCTGTCCCTGTTTACCCTGGTATGGATTGCAGCCGGTCAGAAGCTGACCTTGAAGTCGGCGACACTGGCATCTTGCACCTCGGTTGCGGTCGCAGTGGCGACCTGGTTTTATCTCGATCGGATAGCCGCTATCGACCTTCCCGCTTCTGCGATGTCGCACTTATTCTAGTGGTCGGGCTACATCCTGACGGCGACGATTTCGTATCTAGGAATTGTCTGGACGCTGTCGGCAGCGGCAAGCGGGGAAACGCTTTTCCCGGTATGATGCTGCTCCGAGCCGACAATCGTCAGGTTGGATTGCTTCAGCATATCCGCAAGGTCTGAATATGTAGTGCGATCTTCATGTAGCGGTTCATCCCAGAGCGCTTCGACGGCCGTCTTCAGCTCCGCCACGGCAGCGGCAGTAAAATGCGCCGCGACGGCGGCCTTCTCGATGGTCGAAAGCCTTCGGCCGATTTCAGCACTGCTGCGAGGCCCCCTCGGCTGGTCTTTTTCCGATAGCAACCTCTGGGAGAGAAGCAGGCGTCCGCCAGGCTTGAGATTACGTGCCCAACTGTCGACCACCTGCTGGCGTGCGCTGCGGTCGAAGAAATTAAGAACGCTATGCGCGACAACTGCCTGCACCGGCGCACAGTCGCAACCGCGAATATCGGCGCGATGGGTCTCGAGCGCAAAACCGGCGGAGCGTGCAAACAGCCTGTTCTGTTCGACCGTCGTTTCACAGCGATCGATCAGCACAAATTCGGGCTCGATGCCGACCGGCCTCGTTTGGCCCAGAACCATTGCCGCCAGGCCGGTGTCGGCCGCGCCCGAGAGGAGAATGCGACAGCGTCCCTCCTGGGCCATGGCGGCCAATTCACGTCCAAAGAACCCCCCGCCGGCCGGCTTGGCACCTTTCGATTCCAGCAGGCGGATCATGCTCCACGTGCGATGGTAGGGCATGCACCCATGGCTCGGGTCACACAGCACCTCAGCCCAATCAAACGAAAAACGGGCAAGTTGCGTGAGTGGTTCGTCGGTGTGGATCGAGATCCGTTGCCCTGCCGGTGGGCTTTCTCGCGGGCCGTTCATTGCGAATGCATCTTCCTTCGCCGGGCCATTCTTGTTCTCCAAAGCCATCTCACTGGCCATATCCAGCGGCCCGACTGAATGAATTGGTAAGATCTGGCTGAAGGCAGGAAGTCGATTCTCCCGGTGCCGGAACTGTCGATTGCCTCGAATGCAACTTTCAACGCCGCGATAATGTGGCTACGTCGTTCCTCACGGGCGGCTGCGCCACCTTTGAACTTCGGAAAAGTCGGATTGGGGTTGACCTCGAATATCACCAATGCGCCGTCTCGCAACGTGTAGTCCACGCGGCCGAACTGGATATGGCCCGTATTGCAGGCGCGAAGCAGGTCCTCAGCGTGCGGATTGTCCTTTACGAAGGCGAGTTCCTCGCGCACGAAATCCGGGTCGGTGCTGCTTGCCGATGACTTAACGTTCCAGTCGACGGACCTAAGTATGTGCTGGGACACAATCGCGTCCCCAATGCGGAATGCGCCATACTTTCGATAGTAGCCGTTCGAATCGCGATCGGCTTCAAAGGAGACGGCGATGCGCCGCTTCATCGGCTTGGCGTTGCCCTGGAGCACGGCGATCGCCTCTTCAAGTTGGCGTGGGTTTTCCAGAAGCTTGGTTTCCGGCCCCCAAAAGCCATCTTCCATCCGGATAAAAACAGGGTAACGGGTTGGTCGCTCATCCTGCTCCAGACGCGATACTTCGACCGGGTTGATTCCTCTAATACGAAGCCGGCGGAGCAGGGCGAACCGCTCCAGGACAGTCGCGGGATGGTTTAGAATTCGAGCATCAGGGTCGGCGCGCTTTGCGGCTTCGGCAATATCCGCCGCCGCCATCATTTCCATGCCATTCAGATACTCAAAATCAGTAAAAACCAAGGTACCCGCGGGAAAGTTTAGTCGGCGGAAGACTGACTGATAGGTTTCCATGCGCAAAAGCGGCAACAAGTGCCCTGCCGACGAAATCAGCCGCCGCATCGGCGTCTGATTCAACTCGTGCACCAACACTGTGATCATCGTTGCTCGCCACCCCGTCTCGACGTCGTATAGAGAAAGTGGCGAGAGTGTCTACAGGCACGCTGGTGCCGCGAAGTGGTTGGCACTTCGTATCGCGGCATCTGGGCTGCTTCGCCGGCATCGGCACCGTCCGCTTACGGATGTTGCTATGGCCAGCACGGATCAATTTAGGCGCAAAGCTGTCAGAGAATGACGGCCTCTGTCGCGACTGCCAAAGTGATAAGTGTCAACAAGACACTCTGAAAGATCGTCCCAGGCCTCTGATCAGGACGTCGCCCGCCTCTTTCCCTCAATCCCCCGCGCAGCCTGCTCAACCACCGCCCGGTCCGTGCCCAGCCTGTCGATCAGCTCCTGCGCCTCGTCGCCCGATATGCCGGTGCGCACGGCGAGTTCCTCGACGGTCAGGACGTCGGTGCTGGCGATCTCGCGCGGCAGGGCGTCGTCGGCGGTCAGCGGCAGCGCCGCCTCGCGGTCGATCTCGGCCTCGGCCCGGTGCCAGTGGTGCTCGGGGTCGCCAGTGCCTTCGCGCTCCCAGATCTGGTAGGCGCGCTGCTGTATCTTGTGATGCCGGTCGTCTTCCATGGTGGTTCCTCCCCTGGGCTTTGAGGACGATCCGGACGATCCCAGAAATCGCGCGGTCGCAATCGTTGGCGGCGCCCTTCGCGCTGGCTACTCGCATTGCCGTCTCGGCCCGCCGGAATATGGCTGGTAGCTGTTGTCTTCCGGACGGTAGGAGCGATAGCGGCTGAAGCAGGAGGCGACATGGTCCGGTTCGCCGCCGGCAGCCGCGTAGGCGCCCGCGCCCTCGACGTAGCTTGCCTCTCGCGGCGCGACGCGGTCGGCGGCGAGATAGGGCGATACGCAGGTGCGCTGCTGTCCGCTATAGGACATGTAGCTGTTGTCGTCGGGATCGTAGGAGCGGTATCGGCTGGCGCACCAGGCGAGATGCGGCGGCGGCAGTTCGGTCCGCGCGATGGCGCCGGTGACTGTGGGATCGGGCTGCTGCCTGGCCGGGTCCTGGGCTGGCTCCTTGGCGGCGATGTCGGCAGGCGCGGACTGCTCGGGCGGCACACGTTCGAAGTCCTGCGCCGTCTTGTCCACCGGCCGCGCTTTCCGGGTCCACAGTTCCGCCACGCTAACGGTGGGCCTTGCCTCCCGCACAGGCTTGGCGGCAAGCAGCCAGGCTGCGAAAACCAGCCCGCTGCCGAACACCGCAAGGGTCAGCACGAAGCCGCCGACCAGTCCCAAAATCGCTTTCACTCGACACTCCTTGTGTCCCTGCCAATAAAATGCGGGACATCACGGCTTGTTCCAGAAAAGCAGGCGCGAGGGACCTAAGTCTGACCGACCGACAACCGGCAGCTCGCCGAGAACCGGGTGCGGCGCGATTTTTTTCGACGGTGAAAAATCAAGGGAGCGGTCGAGCAGCCATTGGGCAAGATCACGTCCCGGCTATTCCGCCGCCTCGGCATAATCCACGGGCACATAGTTGAGGATCGGCCCAAGCCAGCGCTCGGCATCTGCCAGCGGCATGGCTTTACGCCGCGCATAGTCCTCGACCTGGTCGCGTTCGACCTTGGCGACACCGAAATAATAGCTTTCGGGATGGGCGAGATAGATGCCGGAGACCGATGAACCCGGCCACATCGCATAGCTTTCGGTGAGGCTCACGCCGGCACTGCGCTCACCATCCAGCAGTTGGAACAAGGTCGCCTTCTCGGTATGGTCGGGCTGCGCGGGATAGCCGGGCGCGGGGCGGATGCCGCGATAGGGCTCGCCGATCAGTTCATCCGGCGCCAGCGTCTCGTCGGCGGCGTAACCCCAGAATTCCTTGCGCACCTTCTCGTGCATGCGCTCGGCGAAAGCTTCGGCGAAACGGTCGGCCAGCGCCTTGACCATGATCGAGGAATAATCGTCATTGGCGCGCTCGAAGCGCTCGGCGATCGCCACCTCCTCGATCCCCGCGGTGACGATGAAGCCGCCGATATAGTCCGACTTGCCGCTGTCGGCCGGCGCGACGAAATCCGACAGCGCGACATTGGCCTTGCCGTCGCGCCTGGTCAGTTGCTGGCGCAGCGTGAAGAAGGTTGCCAGTTCCTGCGAGCGTGCCTCATCCGTGAACAGCCTGATGTCGTCGCCGACGGCGTTCGCCGGCCAGAAGCCGATGACGGCGCGCGGCGCGAACCATTTTTCCGCGATGATCTTTTTCAGCATCGCCTGCGCATCCTCGAACAGCTGGCGCGCCGCCGGTCCCTGCTTCTCGTCGTCGAGGATCTTGGGGTAACGCCCCTTCAGCTCCCAGGTCTGGAAGAACGGCGTCCAGTCGATGTAGCGCGAGAGCTCAGTCAGGTCCCAGTTCTCGAACACTTTCACGCCGGTGAAGGACGGCTTCGGCGGTTCATAGGCGGACCAGTCCACCCTGTGCGCATTGGCCCTGGCCTTTGCCAGCGGCAGCCGCTGCTTGTCGGCCTCGGAGCGGGCATGCGCGTCGGCGACCTTTTTGTACTCGGCCCGCACTGTGTCGACGTAGCCGCCCTTGGTCTCGTTCGACAGCAAGGATGACACGACGCCGACGGCGCGACTGGCGTCATTGACATAGACCGTCTGTCCCTTGGAATAGCGCGGGTGGATCTTCACCGCCGTGTGCACGCGGCTGGTCGTGGCGCCGCCGATCAGCAGCGGAATGTCAAACCCTTCACGCTCCATCTCGGCGGCCATGTGCACCATCTCGTCCAGCGACGGGGTGATCAGGCCGGACAGGCCGATGATGTCGACATTTTGCTCACGCGCCGTCTGCAGGATCTTTGCCGCCGGCACCATGACGCCGAGATCGATGATCTCGTAATTGTTGCAGGCCAGAACGACGCCGACGATGTTCTTGCCGATGTCGTGGACATCGCCCTTCACCGTCGCCATCAGGATTTTTCCCGCTGTCTGGCGCTCGCCATTGTCGATGCCGTTGGCGGCGTTGGCCAGCTTTTCGGCCTCCATGTGCGGCAACAATCCGGCCACCGCCTGCTTCATCACGCGCGCCGACTTCACCACTTGCGGCAGGAACATCTTTCCAGCGCCGAACAGATCGCCGACGACATTCATGCCGGCCATCAGCGGGCCTTCGATGACATGCAGAGGCCGCTCGGCCGCATGCCGCGCCTCTTCGGTGTCGGCGTCGATGAATTCGGTGATGCCGTTGACCAGCGCATGCGAAATGCGCTGCTCGACCGTCCAGTCGCGCCAGGCGAGATCGCGCTCCCTGGCTTCCTTGCCGGCCGTGCCCTTGAAGCGTTCGGCGATCTCCAGCATGCGCTCGGTGGCGGTGCCGCCGGCCTTGGGCATGCGGTTGAGCACGACATCCTCGCACGCCTCGCGCAGCCCCGGCTCGATCGTGTCGTAGACGGCGAGCTGGCCGGCATTGACGATGCCCATATCCATGCCGCGCTGGATGGCATGGTAGAGGAACACCGCGTGCATGGCCTCGCGCACCGGCTCGTTGCCGCGGAACGAGAAGGACAGGTTCGAGACGCCGCCCGAGATATGGACATGCGGCAGCGTGGCGGTGATCTCGCCGGTGGCCTCGATGAAGTCGACGCCGTAATTGTCGTGCTCCTCGATGCCGGTGGCGACCGCGAAGACATTGGGGTCGAAGACGATGTCCTCGGGCGGGAAACCGGCCTGTTCGGTGAGCAGCTTGTAGGCGCGGGTGCAGATCTCGACCTTGCGCGCCCTGGTGTCGGCCTGACCGGCCTCGTCGAAGGCCATGACGACCACGGCCGCGCCATAGGCGCGCACCAGCTTCGCGTGATGCAGAAAGGCTTCCTCGCCTTCCTTCATCGAGATGGAGTTGACCAGCGGCTTGCCCTGCACGCATTTCAGCCCGGCCTCGATGATCTCCCATTTCGAGGAGTCCACCATCACCGGGACCCGCGCGATGTCAGGCTCGGCGGCGATCAGGTTTAGATACTCGACCATCGCCTTCTTCGAATCGATCAGGCCTTCATCCATGTTGATGTCGATGATCTGTGCGCCATTGGCGACCTGGTCGCGCGCCACGTCGAGCGCCGGAACATAGTCGCCCGCCGTGATCAGCTTTCGGAACCTGGCCGAGCCGGTGACGTTGGTGCGTTCGCCGACATTGACGAAGGGAATCTCGTCGGTCAGCGTGAACGGCTCCAGCCCCGACAGGCGCATCTTGCGCTCGATCTCGGGAATGGCGCGCGGTGGACACTTCTTGACAGCCTCGGCGATGGCGCGGATGTGGTCCGGCGTCGAGCCACAGCAGCCGCCGACGACATTGACCAGCCCTTCCCTGGCAAAATCCTCGATCTGCGCGGCCATGAAGTCCGGGCTCTCGTCGTATCTGCCGAATTCATTGGGCAGGCCGGCATTCGGATAGGCGCAGACGAAGGTGTCGGCGGCACCCGATATTTCAGCCAGATGCGCGCGCATGGCGTTGGCGCCGAGCGCGCAGTTGAGGCCGATGGTGAAGGGGCTCGCATGGCGCACCGAATGCCAGAACGCCGTCGGCGTCTGGCCCGACAGCGTGCGGCCGGAGAGATCGGTGATGGTGCCGGAAATCATCACCGGCAGGTGCACGCCCTTTTCGATGAATATCTCGTTGCAGGCGAAGATCGCCGCCTTGGCGTTCAGCGTGTCGAAGATGGTCTCGATGAGAATGATGTCGGCGCCGCCGTCGATCAGGCCGCGCAGCTGCTCGCCATAGGCCAGGCGCAGATCGTCGAAGGTGACGGCGCGGTAGCCTGGATTGTTGACGTCGGGCGACATCGAGGCGGTGCGGTTGGTCGGCCCGAGCGCGCCGGCGACGAAGCGCCGCTTGCCGTCCTCCTGCTGTGCCCTCGCCGCTGCCCGACGCACCAGCCGCGCGCCGCCGCGGTTCAGCGCGTAGACGGCATCCTCCATGCCGTAATCCGCCTGGGCGATCGAGGTCGAGGAGAAGGTGTTGGTCTCGAGGATATCGGCGCCAGCGATGGCGTATTGATAATGGATCTCCTCGATCGCCTTCGGCTGCGTCAGGATCAAGAGGTCGTTGTTGCCCTGCTGGTGGCAGGCGCAGCCGGCAAAAGCCTCGCCGCGGAAATGCTCCTCGTCGAAACCGAGACCCTGGATCTGCGTGCCCATGGCGCCGTCGAGGATGAGGATGCGTTCGCGTGCCGCCGCGGTGAGCGCCGCAAGCACTTCCGAACCGTCGGGCTTGGCCGCGACGGGGCCGAACATTGCGTCCAGCGATGCAGAATTCTGCGACATTTTTATCCTTGAGGCGACAACCATCACATAAGGATATCTTTATGTCAACATACGGAATGCAGGCGAACGCGTAGTGGCGAGAGTTTGGTGCGATGGTCATCCCGATCGACAATGTGACGGCGGCGGTCATCGTCGCCGCTGCGCCCTGCCTACACCACGACGTCCCGATACAGCCTCACCTCGCCGTCCTGGCCGCGGATGCGCCAGTCCTGCCCGTCCCGGCCCTCGACATGGCATGGCCCGAGCGGCACCTTGCCACCGCCTTCCGGCAGGTCCAGCACATAGACGGGATTGCAGATGCCCGACAGGCGGGCGCGCAACGCACCGGCCAGCGCCTGTCCCTGCGCAATCGTGGTGCGCCTGTGCGCCATGCCGCGCGCGAGGTCGCCATGGTGCAGGTAATAGGGTTTGACGCCGAGCCGGTACATCAGTTCGCGGCAGAGTTCCTCCAGCACCTCGACCGTGTCGTTGACGCCCTTGAGCAGGACACTCTGGTTGAGCAGCACGAAGCCTGCCTGGCGCATGACGCGGCAGGCCAATTCGGTGGCCGGCGTGATCTCCCGCGCATGGTTGAAATGGGTGACGATTGTGACCATCAGCCGGCCCTGCAAGGCGCCAACCAGCCCCGGCGTGATGCGCGCGGGCAGCACGACAGGCACGCGTGTGTGGATACGCAGCAGCCTCACATGCGCGATCGTCTCGATACGGGCGCGGATTTCGGCCAGCGCCTTGTCCGGCAGCGAAAGCGGATCGCCGCCGGTCAGGATCACTTCGCGGATTTCGGTATGGCCTTCGATATAGGCAAAAGCCTCTTCGAGCGCTTCTCGCGTATAGCCGCGGCCGATCGAGGTCAGGGATTCCTTGCGGAAGCAGAAACGGCAATAGACCGCGCATTGGTAGGTCGCAAACAACAGCACCCGGTCGGCGTGGCGGTGCGTCAGTCGCGGCACCGGACTGAAGGCATGGTCGGCGATCGGATCGTCGAGCTCGCCTTCCGTTTCCGTCAGCTCATCCGGCGATGGAATGACCTGGGCGCGGATCGGATCGGCGGGATCGTTCCAGTCGATCAGGTCGAGATAGGTTTTGGGGGCACGCACCTTGTGGCGTACGGCCGCCTCCTGCGCCGCCGCGCGCTCGGCGGGTGACAGCGGCAGGGAGGCGAGATCGCGGACGTGGCGCACGCCCGCGCGGATGTCGTTTTGCCAGGCGGTGTCGGCATCGCGTCCTTCGTCGGCTGTGGCCGCGTCATCGAAAGTTGAGTCTGGGGTCATTGGGGCCTCGGGGCAATTCTGGCGGTGCTATCGGCCGGATGGATGGTTCGGTCAACAGCAGTGGCTCGGCGCGGATTGTCGCTGCGCTGCGGTCCTTCGCATCCCCCGACTATCGCCGTAATCGACCAGCGCAGCAATTTCAGGCAATCTGACCGATAAGGCGCTCCAAGGGGAGATGGGCGCCGCTTAGGGAGGACCGCGATGAGCAAAATGCCGCGCTATGAGGATGCCGCTCAGCGCTTTCGCATCGAAGATGAGATCGCGCGGTTGTATGGCAACCCTGGAACCGGCATCAATGCCTATGTCGAATGCTGCGGCCGCTACACCGGAGAAGACCGGCTGGCGCTGCGCGCGATCTCGGCCGGCGGCGAGCTTCGCGAATTCAGCTTCGACGATCTCGCCGACATGTCCGGGCGCGCCGCCAATGTGCTCAAGGCCGCCGGCGTCGGTGCCGGCGATGTCGTCGCCGGCATGCTGCCGCGCGTCCCCGAACTGGTGGCGCTGATCCTCGGGACGTGGCGCATCGGCGCGGTCTACCAGCCGCTGTTCACCGCCTTCGGTCCGAAAGCCATCGAGCACCGCCTCGGCTATAGCGGCGCCAAGATCGTGGTGACCAACCCGGCCAATCGCGGCAAGCTCGACGAGGTCGAGACATCAGCGCAAATCGCCACCATTCTTGGCAATGGCGGTGTGCTACCTGCAGGCGACATCGATTTCCGCGCCGCGCTTGCCGCCGCCTCGCCCGAGTGCCAGCCGGTGATGCGCAAGGGCGACGACTTGTTCATGATGATGTCGACGTCGGGAACGACCGGCCTGCCCAAGGGCGTGCCGGTGCCGCTTCGCGCCCTGCTCGCCTTCGGCGCCTATATGCGCGACGCGATCGGCTTGCTGCCCGACGACATCTTCTGGAATATCGCCGATCCCGGCTGGGCCTACGGCCTCTATTACGCCATCACTGGCCCGTTGCAGCTCGGCATCGCCACGACCTTCTATGAAGGCGCCTTCAACGCCAAGAGCACTTACGACATCATCGAGCGGCTCGGCGTCACCAGCCTTGCCGGCTCGCCGACCGCCTATCGCCTGCTGATGGCGGAAGGCGCGGAAGCTGCGGCCCGTGTCAAAGGCAGACTGCGGGTGGTGAGCAGCGCCGGCGAGCCGCTCAACCCGGAAGTCATCCGCTGGTTCGACGCAAATCTCGCCGCGCCCATTCACGACCATTACGGCCAGACCGAGAACGGCATGATGGTCAACAACCATCATGGGCTCTCGCATGTCGTGCGCGCGGGCTCGGCCGGCTTCGCCATGCCCGGATATCGCATGGTGGTACTGGACGAGGCCGGCAACGAGCTCGGCCCCAACCAGCCCGGCATCCTCGCCGTCGACATCGCGAAGTCGCCGCTGCGCTGGTTCGACGGCTATCACCAAGCCGAGACGCCGGCGATCACGAGCGGCTACTACCGCACCGGCGATACGGTGGAGTACGAGCCGGACGGTTCGGTCTCCTTCATCGGCCGCGCCGACGATGTCATCACTTCGGCCGGCTATCGCATCGGCCCGTTCGACGTCGAAAGCGCGCTGATCGAGCATCCGGCGGTCAACGAGGCGGCTGTCGTCGGCGTGCCCGATCCGCAGCGCACCGAGATCGTCAAGGCCTTCGTCGTGCTGGCGCCGGCCTACAAGGGCAATTCGGAGCTCGCCGAAGAGCTTGCCCAGCACGTCAAGAAACGGCTGTCGGCGCACGCCTACCCGCGCGAGGTCGAGTTCATCACCGAACTGCCGAAGACCCCGAGCGGCAAGATCCAGCGCTTCCTGCTGAGGAAGGCGGAGGTGGAGAAGCGCAAGGCGTGACTAGGCGCCAATCTCCCCCCTCGAGGGGGAGATGTCGCCGAAGGCGACAGAGGGGGTCGTTGCGCGTGAAGCGCTAACGTCGTCTCGCGCTGCAAAAGGAGTCAGCTTCACGCGGGGCGACCCCCCTCTGGCCTGCCGGCCATCTCCCCCTCAAGGGGGCAGCTCCAAGGCCGTCTTTTTTCAGCCCAATGTTGTCATGTATCCTTGGAATCGAACGTAGAGCAGGGTTTATATCATGCGGTGGGTCTGGACGTTTCTGTTTGCGCTGGTGAGCAGCGTGGCTTTCGCGGCCTCGCCGGAGGACGACTATGTGGCCGCGCGTGACAAGGCGATTGCTGATATCGCAGCGCTGAACAGTGCGAACGCGGCAATCGAGACCATCGACGCTGAGAACGAGAAGGCGCTGGCCGACCTCCAGCAGCGTCTTGCCGGCATTATCGGGCCGCTGGCGGTCAAGGACTTTCCGCCAACCGGCACAATCAATATCGAAAGCCTCAGCGACTCCGATATCGGCTATGGCATGCTCGATGGGCTGCGATACACCAAGGGCGACGACGGCCCCAGCCTGGTGGCAACGACGCGAGGGCTGCTGGAGCGCTGGCTCCAGTCCAGAACCGCCGAGACCGACGAGAGTTTCAAACTGCCCGCCGGCATCGATGAGGCGCTTAAGCTCGATGCCTTCTACACCCAGGCGATCAACAGCGACGCCGCCTTCGAGGGAACAGTCGACTTTCCATTGAAGAAACCCGAAGGCGCCGACATCGCCTTCGCACGGCTCGGCGGCTGGACGCAGGACGTCGGGCCGATCTATGAGCAGGAAGTCATCGTTACGCTCGTCAAAGGCAACAGCGTGAGAATTATCGCAGCGCCGGCAGCCCCTGCCGTTCCGAAGATCGCCGCCTGCGACGCCGTGTGGGCTGCTGCGGACGCCGCCGCGCAGAAATTCCAGGAGGCCTACCAGGCATCGGACCTGAAGGACGAAAAAGCGTTCGAGTCCTCCAACGCCGCCTGGGACAAGGGCGACAGCGACTACCGGGCCTGCATGGCGCAGCGCCTGCCGGCTGACCCGGCTTTCCCGGCGCTGCTCGCCCAGGCGCAGGCGCTGGCCGATCAAATGGCTGGGAAGTAAGCCTCCCGCAAGGGCCCGCGCGGCAAGATCAGGCGGCTTGTTGCAATCTGAGGCGAATATGACTTCGCCGCCGGGTTGCAGAACGCTGCAACCTGGCGTCCTACTTTCGGACACTCATTCAGATTTCGGCTGGACCCTGGCAGCCAAAAGCTTACCGTTTGTTCTCGGATTCGTCTCGAAGCTCAAACTTAAGCTTTAGCTACTATGGTCGACCGAAGGACTACTGTCCTGGAAAGGTCTTCGGATCGAGTTGGCAGGTGCAATGCTCAATTCCGGCCGGTTGAAACGGGCCGTTTTTTCTTCCGCCAACTTGCCGGCGGCGATTGCCTTTGTCGTGCTTCTCGTCTGCGCCCTGGTTGCCGACCAGAGGAACAGAGAGGTCTCCGATCAGCTGGCGCGCGCCGACGTCCTGGCCAAGGTCAACATCATACGCGCCAAGCTCGAAGGCAACATAGGCGGCAATCTCCAGCTGGTTCAGGGTCTCGTTTCGACAATCGTTACCGAGCCTTATATGGGCCAGCAAAGATTTGCGGCACTCGCCCGTAATCTGTTCGAGCAAAAATCGCAGTTGCGCGATATTGCCGGCGCCCCCGACCTCGTCATCGCGCTGATGTATCCGCTGGAAGGCAATGAAAAAGCCATCGGGCTGGACTACCGCAAGAGCGATACGCAACGCATGGCCGCGCTTCGCGCCCGTGACCAGCGCGCGCTGGTGCTCGCCGGGCCGGTCAAACTGGCGCAAGGCGGACGTGGCTTCATCGGCCGTATCCCGGTCTTCGTGCCGACGGCGGGTGGCGGCGACCGTTTCTGGGGTATCGTCTCGGCCGTGATCGATGTCGATCGGCTCTACGCTGCCAGCGGACTGACCGACCCTGATCTGGATATCGATGTGGCGCTTATCGGCAAGGATGCGCTCGGCGGCGGCGGGGAACTGTTCTTCGGCGGCGATAATGTCGTGTCCGGCAATCCGGTGATGGCAGAGGTGCAATTGCCTTCAGGCTCCTGGCAAATTTCAGCCATACCGAAGGGCGGCTGGCCGACCGCTCCGAAAAATGAGTGGCTGTTGCGTCTGCTCATGGCGCTTGCCGGCGCGCTGGTGGTGCTGCCGATCCTCGTGGCAGGACGTCTTTTCGGTGAGCGGCAGAAAAGTGACGCCGAGTTGAGGCGCCTGTCCCGGCGGCTGGAGCTGGCGTTGGAAGCCTCTGCTATAGGCGTGTGGGAGCACGATACCGTCAGCAACGAACTCGTATGGGACGACCGCATCAACGAAATCTATGGCAAACCCGGCGGCGGCAAGACCCGTAGCTATGACGACTGGGCGCTGGCGATCCATCCCCAAGACTTCGAACGGGCTAAAGCAGATTTCGATTCGGCTGTTGCAACACAAGGCCCCTACTCTTCGCAGTATCGGCTCCTGCGGCCGGACGGCACCATTCGCCATGTGCGCACCCGCGCCAGTTTCTTCCGGGACATCGACGGCACGCCAAAAATGATCGGCGCCGAATGGGATGTGACAGGCGACGTGCTGCTCAACGAGAATCTCGTGCGTGAACGTCGCCTTTCAGAATCGAAAAATGCCGAACTGAACCTGGCCAAAGCCCGCATCGAGCATGTCGCGATGCATGATTCGCTGACCGGTCTGCCCAACCGTCGGTATCTGGACGAGATGCTTGCCGAAAACCGCGAAGCCGACGGCCGTGCGGCGTTGCTGCATCTCGACCTTGACCGGTTCAAGCAGATCAACGACACGCTCGGCCATGCAGCGGGCGATGCATTGCTGGTGCATGCTTCGAAAGTCATCAAGGCCAGCGTCGGCAGTGCCGATTTCGTTGCGCGCATCGGCGGCGACGAGTTTGTCGTGCTGAGCCATGGACGCGACGACAAGGAACTCGCCGCGCTGGCCGACCACATTATCGATGCGATGCGCCAGCCGGTCGACTATCTGGGTCACCAGTGCCGGTTCGGCGTCAGCATCGGCATTGCGGCCAATAGCGGCGTCGATGCAAGGCAGTTGCTTGTCAATGCCGATCTGGCGCTGTACCGGGCGAAAGGCCGCGGCCGCAACCGCTACGAGTTTTTCAACGAAGAGCTGCAGAGCGAGATCGTGCGGACCAAGCAGACCGCCGACGAGATTCTGGGCGGGCTCGAGCGGAACGAATTCATCGTCTACTATCAGCCGCAGTTCGACGCCAAGACGCTGGAGATCGTCGGCGTCGAGGCGCTGTCGCGTTGGGATCACCCGCAACGCGGCATGCTGACCCCCGACGCCTACATCAAGGTGGCTGAAGAACTCAATGTCGTGGCGCTTATCGACCGCACCGTCCTGGAGCAGGCGCTCGATAATTTCGAGCGTTGGTCGCGCAGCCACCTCAACATCCCGCGCGTCTCGGTCAACGTTTCCGCACGGCGCCTGGAAGACAGGGACCTGATCAAGGGTTTGCGCAAGCTTCCCATCAAGGAAGGGACCGTGTCGTTCGAACTGGTGGAGTCGATTTTCCTCGACGAAAACGACGAGCTGGTCAGCTGGAACATCGAACACATCAAGGGGCTCGGCATCGACGTCGAGATCGACGATTTCGGCACCGGGCATGCCTCGATCGTCTCGCTGTTGAAGTTGCGGCCCCGTCGCCTCAAGATCGACCGCCAGCTGGTTACCCCCATCACCAGCTCAACCGCACAGCGGCAGCTTGTGTCGTCCATCATCGACATCGGCAAGTCGCTCGGGATCGAAGTGATCGCCGAGGGCGTCGAGACGATGGAGCACGCGCGCATCCTGAAAGAGCTTGGCTGCGACATCCTGCAAGGCTTCCTGTTCGGCTACCCGATGGATGCCAAAGTCTTCAAGGCCTTCGCGCAGTCGCGCAAATGGCTGGCGGCGAGCTGACAAATCCTGGCTTTGCTGGACGCAAATGCGGACGCAGGACCTGCGTCAGATCCGCAGCCCCGGCGCCTCGTGCCCGGTCCTCTCCACATATTCGGTATAGCCGCCGCCATAGGTGTGGATGCCTTCTGGCGTCAGTTCCAGCACGCGGTTGGAGAGTGCGGCCAGGAAATGGCGGTCGTGCGAGACGAACAGCATGGTGCCTTCGTATTGCGACAGCGCCGTGATCAGCATCTCCTTTGTGGCGATGTCCAAATGGTTGGTCGGCTCGTCCAGCACCAGCAGGTTGGGCGGGTCGAACAGCATCAGCGCCATTACCAGGCGCGCCTTTTCGCCGCCCGACAGCACCCGGCATTTCTTCTCGATCTCGTCGCCGGAAAAGCCGAAGCAGCCGGCGAGTGCCCTGAGCGGCGCCTGGCCGGCTTGTGGAAACGCGTCCTCCAGCGTCTGGAACACGGTGCGTTCGCCCTCCAGCACCTCCATGGCGTGCTGGGCGAAATAGCCCATTTTCACACTCGGCCCCCGAGCAACTGTGCCGGCATCCGGGTCAGACGCGCCGGCCACCAGCTTCAGCAGCGTCGACTTGCCGGCGCCGTTGACGCCCATGATGCACCAGCGCTCGCGGCGGCGGACCTGGAAGTCCAGCCCCTCATAGATCGAGCGGCTGCCATAGCCCTTGTGGACGTTCTTCAGCGTCACGACATCTTCGCCGCAGCGCGGCGCCGGCTGAAAATCGAAATTCACGATCTGACGGCGCTTGGGCGGCTCGACACGATCGATCTTGTCGAGCTTCTTCACCCGGCTCTGCACCTGGGCGGCGTGTGACGCCCGCGCCTTGAAGCGCTCGATAAAAGCGATCTCCTTGGCCAGCATGGCCTGCTGGCGCTCGAACTGCGCCTGCTGCTGCTTGTCGGCGATCGCCCGCTGCTGCTGGTAGAATTCGTAATTGCCGGAATAGGCGGTGAGCGAACCGGCGTCGATCTCGACCACCTTGTTGACGATGCGGTTCATGAACTCGCGGTCGTGCGAGGTCATCAGCAGCGCGCCCTCATAACCTTTCAGGAACTGCTCCAGCCAGATCAGGCTTTCGAGATCGAGATGGTTGGACGGTTCGTCGAGCAGCATGACATCGGGCCGCATCAACAGGATGCGGGCCAGCGCCACGCGCATCTTCCAGCCGCCGGACAGTTTGCCGACATCGCCGTCCATCATTTCCTGGCTGAAGCCCAGGCCGTCCAGCACTTCGCGGGCGCGGCCATCGAGCGCATAGCCGTCGAGTTCCTCGAAACGGTGCTGCGCCTCGCCATATTTCTCGATGATCTCATCCATCCGGTCGGCCTGCTCGGGATCGGCCATGGCCGCCTCGAGTTCGGCCATTTCGGCCGCCACGTCGCTGACCGGCCCGGCGCCGTTCATCACTTCGGCCACAGCACTGTGGCCGGCCATGTCGCCGACATCCTGGCTGAAATAGCCGATGGTGACGCCGCGATCGACCTGCACCTGGCCCTCGTCGGGCTGCTCCTGGCCGGTAATCATGCGAAACAAAGTCGTCTTGCCGGCGCCGTTCGGACCGACAAGGCCGATCTTCTCGCCCTTCTGTAGCGAGGCCGAGGCCTCGATGAAGACAAGCTGGCGGCCGTTCTGTTTGCTGATGCTTTCAAGACGGATCATGCGACTGGAAGAACCTTGGAGGATTTTCCCCGGCCCTTACGCGATCGGCCGCGCCAGAGGAAGCGCCCATTTGACGCCGCGCGCAAAAGCCGCTGCGGTCCGCACCTCCAGAATGCAAAACAGCCCGCCGCGCGATTTTGCGCAACGGGCTGTTTTTGAACCAGCTTCTGTACTCAGTTCGGTGCGGGCACTTCCGCTTCTATTGACGGCACCTGCTGGGCGGCGAGCGAGGCGAGCTTGCCCCGTCTGACGAGTGTCGGCTTCTCATAGGATCGTTTCATAAATGCCCCTCTCTTACACAAGCGGAGACTGTTCCGCCGAACTCGCCATGTCAATAAGCAGCGGTAGTGAGGTGCTTTGGCTGTGTCCGACGAATTGTCACTTCGCGTCGTGGAAAATGATCCCCACTGTATGCCGCCTGCCGGAGCGCAGGCGGCTGACGCCGTGCCTGAGGTTGACGCGGTAATGGCCTTTCGTGCCTTGCACCGGGCGGTTGTGGACAGCAAAGATCACCGCATCGCCCCGGGTCAGCGGCACCACTTCGGCACGGCTTTGCATGCGCGGGCGCTGTTCGGTCAGGACGAATTCGCCGCCGGTGAAATCCTCGCCGGGCTGCGACAACAGGATCGCCACCTGCAGGGGAAAAGCGAGATCGCCATAGAGGTCCTGATGGAGGCAGTTGAAGTCGCCGGGGCCATATTGCAGGAGAAGCGGCGTCGGCCGCGTTTGGCCGCTTTCGTGGCAAAGCTGGAGGAAGGCGGCGTGGTCATCGGGATAGCGCCGTGCAACGCCCATGCGTTCGTTCCAGTCGTTGGCGACGCCGGCGAGCCTGGGATAGAGCGCGGTGCGCAGGCCACCGACCAGATCCGGCAGCGGATAGCGGAAATAGCGGTACTCGCCCTTGCCGAAGCCATGGCGGGCCATCACCACATGGCTGCGGAAATGGTCCTCATGCGGATAGAGACCGGCGATCTCGGTGCACTCCTCGGGTGAAAGCAGCGCCGGCATGACGGTGCTGCCGTGGCTGTTCAGTTCGCCGATCAGAGCACTCCAGTCCTGCGCTGCGATGCGCGCTTCGGCCGAATGGGCTGCGCGTTTGGTGCTTGTCGAATGGATGGTCATGGATGCCTCCTTTGATGTGATCAAAGTGGGGCGAACGGCGGGCGTGAACCACCCGATTCCTGCGGAGGTGAAGCGCGATCTTCCCCTTCGCCCCCTGTGGGAGAAGGGAAAACGCGCTTCACCGCTTGCGATACACCTCCAGCTCCGGGTCGAGATCAACGCGCACCGCATTCGTGAACACGCAGGTCGCCACCATGATGCCGGCGAAGGCGACGAGGTTGACCAGCAGTGTGTCGTCGTAGCGAGCCTTGAGTGCCGCCCAGACATCGTCGGGAACGGCGTTGGTATCGGCAGCGACTGCCTTGCCGAATTCGATCAGCAAAGCTTCTTCAGCGCTGGGCTCGATCGCCTCGGGATCAAGACCGCTGTCGATCAGCGCGCGGCGGAAGAAGGTAAGCGGTATCTCGGCGCGGCATCTCTCGGAGATCGCCAGCGACAACAGCCAGACAGCGCGGTCGTCGAGTGCGGGCTTGAGCAGATCGCGCAGGGTGAACCATTCGGCATAGATGCGGTGGGCCGCCGGTGAATGCAGCAGGATGCGCTTCATGTTGGTCATGCGTCCGCGCAGGCCAAGCTCCCTGTCGTGCTCGGCGCGGATGTCATGCGATGCCGAGGCGTAGTCGATCGGCGGGATCATGGCCATGGGACGGTCCTTGGTTGGTGGCAGCGAGGCATTCTGCGAAGCCCTCACCCAAGCGTCGTATGCAATTGCGGCGCGGCGCGCAGCGTGTTGGACACCGTGCAGATCGCTTCGGCGTCCTCGACGATCCGCTGCTTGGTCGCAGCGTCGAGATCGCCTGAGATGTCGAGCCTGATGTTGAGCCTTTCGACGCGCGACGGCTCGTCCTTGGCCTTCTCGCCGCCGACCTCGGCGCGCACCTCGCCAAGCGCGGCGGCAACCCCGAGGCGGGAGGCGGCGATGCGCGCGCTCAGCACCATGCAGGCGGCGAGCGAGGCGTAGAGCAGGTCGAGCGGATTGAAGCCCGGCGCGCTGACGCCGGTGACGACATCGACTGCACCGCCGGTCGGAGTGGTGATGGAAGGCAAGCCGCCGGGCTGCAGCGTCGCCGTCGCGCCGGTGACGCGGGTTCTGACCTTCAACTCAGCCATCGCAAAAACCTTTCAGCCGGCAGCCCGGCAAAGATCAGGGGCACTGTGGCGCGCACACGAGTGCGATTTGCACACGCGTTGCGGTGCCGAACAACATGCATGTGATTAGACACTACCGGCAAACAGGTGCCTACTGCATTGTCCACGGGGATGCGGATAACCGAGGAGAGGCCCATGATTGCGCTCAATGTAAACGGCGAGGATCGCAGTGTCGACGTGCCGGACGATATGCCATTGCTGTGGGTGCTGCGCGATGTCATCGGCCTGACCGGCACGAAGTTCGGTTGCGGCATCGCCCAGTGCGGCGCCTGCACGGTGCAGCTTGACGGGCAACCGGTGCGATCCTGCGTGTTGCCGGTCGCGTCGGTTGGGTCGCGCCATGTCACCACCGTCGAGGCGATCGATGCGACGCCATCGGGCAAGAAAGTGCAACAGGCATGGCTCGACCTTGAAGTCATCCAGTGCGGCTATTGCCAGTCCGGCCAGATCATGTCGGCCTCGGCGCTGCTGGAGCGCAACCCCGACCCGAGCGACAGCGATATCGACGCCGCCATGTCCGGCAATATCTGCAGGTGCGGCACCTACACGCGAATAAGAGCGGCCATAAAACAGGCCGCGAAGGCCTGAGGGAGATAGCCAGCCATGAGCAAGCCGTCCTCCTCCCCCACCCAAAAATTCACCTCGCGCCGTGCCTTCCTGCAGGGCAGCGGCCTTCTGCTCGGCTTCACCATGCTGGGCGCCGGCACCAGGCCCGGTTTTGCCGCCGCCGAACCCGTCGAGGGCGACGTCACCGCCGCCTTTTCACCCGATGCTTTTATCCGCGTCGACAGCGACGGCAAGATCACTTTCATCCTGCCCAACATCGAAATGGGCCAAGGCACGCACACCGGCGAAGCGACGTTGATTGCCGAGGAACTGGAAGTCGGCCTGGACCAGGTGAAGGTCGTCGACGCGCCGCCCAACGACAAGCTGTACGCCACCGCTGCGCTTGGCGGCCAGGCAACGGGCGGCTCGACCTCGATGCGGGCAACCTGGGAATCGCTGCGCAAGGCAGGCGCCGTTGCCCGCACGATGCTGGTTGCGGCAGCAGCCGCGCAATGGGCGGTTCCGATTTCGGAATGCAGCGCCAAGCTTGGCGTGGTCACGCATCTGCCGACAGGCCGGCAGCTGGCCTATGGCGCGCTCGCCGACGCGGCCGGCAAGCAACCGGTGCCGAGCGACGTCAAGCTCAAGGACCCCAAGGATTTCCAGCTAATCGGCAAGTCGCTGCGCCGGGTCGACACGGCGGGCAAGGTCAATGGCGCAGTGGTCTACGGCATCGATGTGCGCGTGCCCGGCATGAAGGTGGCGACGGTCGCCGCCTGTCCGGCGATCGGCGGCAAGCTCGGCGATGTGGACGAGACGGCGGCACGCGCCGTCCCAGGCGTGCGCGATATCGTCAGGCTGGACAATGCGGTCGCCGTGATCGGCGATCATTTCTGGGCGGCCAAGAAAGGCCTCGAGGCCCTCACCATCACCTGGGACGAAGGCGCCAACGCCAGGCTTTCAAGCGCCGATATGATGAACACGCTGAAGGCTGCGTCCAAAAACAAGACACCGATCATGGCGCGCCAGGAAGGCGACGTCGCCGGCGCGCTGAAAGCCGCCGTCAAGACGGTCGAGGCGAGCTATGAGCTGCCGTTCCTGGCCCATGCGCCGATGGAGCCGGTCAACTGCGTCGTGCATGTGCGCGCCGATGAATGCGAGATCTGGCTCGGCACCCAGGTGCCCACCCAGGCGCAAGGCTGGGCGGCACAGGTCACGGGCTTTCCGCTCGACAAGATCATCGTGCACAATCACCTGATCGGCGGCGGCTTCGGCCGCCGGCTTGTCGCTGAATATGTCGGCCAGGCGGTGGCGATCGCCAAACAGGTGAGCTACCCGGTCAAAGTTATCTGGACGCGTGAAGAAGACATCCAGCACGATCTCTACCGGCCGACCTACTACGACCGGATATCAGCCGGTCTCGGCGCCGACGGCTTGCCAACCGTGTGGATCGACCATGTCGCCGGCGGTTCGGTGTTGGGTAATTACATCCCCGGCGGCTGGCCTCAGGACAAGCTTGACGACGATGCCGTCGAGGGCGCCGCCAAACCGCCCTATGATCTGCCGGTCATCCAGGTCGACTGGGTGCGCGAGGATCCGCCGGTGCCGATCACCTGGTGGCGCGGTGTCGGGCCGACGCACAATGTCTTCGTGGTCGAAAGTTTTATGGACGAACTCGCCTATGCGGTGGGCAGGGATCCGGTGGAGTATCGCCGGGCGCTGACCAAGAACCAGCCGCGGGCCGCAGGCGTGCTCGAGCTTGCGGCCGAAAAGTCGGGATGGGGCTCGCCGCTTCCGGCCGGCAGCGGCCGCGGCATTTCCCTGCACGATGCCTTCGGCAGCTTCATGGCCGCGGTGCTGGAGATCTCGGTTTCAGCGGCCGGCGAGATTACGCTGCAGCGCGCGGTGGTGGCCGTCGATTGCGGCATCGCCATCAACCCAAACACGGTCGAAGCCCAGATCGAAGGCGGGTTGATCTTCGGCCTGTCGGCGGCGCTCTACAGCGGCATCACTTTCAGCAATGGCCGCGTCGACCAGAGTAATTTTCACGACTACCGCATCCTGCGCAACAATGAGGCGCCGAAGATCGAGGTCTATCACGTCAAGAGCCTGGAATCGCCCGGCGGCATCGGCGAGACAGCAACGGTTTCGGCCGGGCCTGCCCTTGCCAACGCGATCTTTGCCGCGACGGGAAAACGCCTGCGCAGCCTGCCCATCGACCGCAACCAGCTGAAGAGCGACGGCGCCGACAAGACCAGCGTGTCGATGGTGCCGCCGCCCGCAGCACCCTTGCTGGCGGTGCTGGCGAACAGCAGGGAGCGCCCGGAGACCGGCATCGAAACCGAAGCCGAAGCGCTGTGAGGGCCAGGCCATGAGAAGCTTGGTCCGCATCCTCCTCGCTGTCGTGGTCGTCATCGCCGCCGGCGTTGCGATCTTCCTGTTCAAACCGGCGTCGCTGCCGGACGTCTCCATGGCGGCGGCGAAACTGCCGACCGGTCAGGCGCTGATCGATCGCGGCGAATATCTGACGCGCGCCGCCGATTGCGTCGCCTGCCACACAACCGGAGGCGGCCAGCCCTATGCCGGCGGCCTTGCCTTCAAGCTGCCGTTCGGCACCGTCTATTCCCCAAACATCACCGCCGACAAGGAAACCGGCATCGGCGACTGGAGCGACGCGGAGTTCGTGCGTGCCTTGCATCAGGGCATCGACAAGCAAGGCCGCAATCTCTATCCGGCCTTTTCCTATGCCTCCTATGCCAGGATGGCCACGGAAGATGCGCTGGCGATCAAGGCCTATCTGTTCAGCCTGCCGCCGGTGCACGCCGAGGCGCCGAAGAACGATCTGAGTTTTCCGTTCAACCAGCGTTATGTCCTGCGGTTCTGGAACCTGTTGTTCGTTCCCGACGGTCCGTTGCCACAAGACGAAAAGCAGAGCGCGGAATGGAACCGCGGCGCCTATCTCACCGAAGCGATGGCGCATTGCGGCGAATGCCACACGCCCCGCAACCTGTTCTATGGGCTCGACAACAGCAAGAAATTCGCCGGCGCCGAACTGCAGGGCTGGAAGGCCTACAACATCAGTTCGGACAAGACGACCGGCATCGGAAGCTGGAGCGAGGAGCAGCTGTCCAACTATCTCTTCAAGGGTCATGCGGAAGGGCGTGGTGCGGCCACCGGCAACATGGGCGAAGCCGTCGACTACAGCCTGCGCCATTTGACGCCGGAAGACATCAAGGCGATCGTCACTTACGTAAAAACCGTTCCGCCGCAAGTCAGCAGCGACAAGGCGATCGTCGAAGTCGAGCCGCCGGCAACACTGACGACGTCCATCGCCTACGCTCCGTCTGCCGATTCAGTGGCGCAAGGCGGGCTCGGCCTGAAGCTGTTCCAGGGCGCCTGCGCCAGCTGTCACGGATGGAATGGTGAAGGGTTGCAGACGCCCTACGCGGCACTGCGCGGCAGCCGCACGGTCAACGACCCCGACGGCACCAATCTGATCCAGGTCATCCTGAAAGGCGCGCATATGACGACGCCGCTGGGCAAGCAGGCCATGCCGGCTTTCGCCAACGCCTATTCGGATACCGAGATCGCAGCCCTCGGCAACTATGTGCTGGCGCATTTCGGCGGCAAGCAATCCGCCATCACGCCAGCCGACGTGGCCAAAGCGCGGGCGCAGTGAAGGACGGCGGTGGGGTCACCGGCAGCCGCGCAAAATGTGTTTCTGAATCTTGCCGGAGGCGGTGCGGGGCAACGCGTCGGTGAGCAGGAATTCCTTCGGCACCTTGTAGCGGGCGATGCGAGCCGCACAGTGCGCCGCGAGCGCCGCCGGATCGAGGACGCAGCCAGCCTTCAGCACGACGAAGGCGCGGCCGACCTCGCCCCAGCGCTCGTCGGCGATGCCGATGACAGCCGCTTCGGCAATGTCGGGATGAGCGAGCAACGCCATTTCGACCTCGGCCGGATAGACGTTCTCGCCGCCGGAAATGAACATGTCCTTGCGGCGATCGACCAGGGTGACGAAGCCGTCTTCGTCCCGGCGCGCTATGTCGCCAGTGCGGAACCAGCCATCCGATGTGAAGGCCTGTGCCGTCGCGTCAGGACGGTTCCAGTAGCCCGGCGTGACGTTGGGGCCGCTGAGCCAGATCTCGCCCGCCTCCCCGGCCGCGGCGTCGTGGCCATCTTCGTCGACGATGCGCAAGCACAATGATGGCGCCGGCAGGCCGGCAGAACCCGCCTTGCGGGCGATCTGGCCGGCCTCGACCGGCATGCCGAGCACGGTACCGGCCTCGGTCATGCCGAAGCCATCGACCATGCGCACGCCCTGCTCCAGCCACCAGAGGATGTCGGCGGCGGGATTGGGCGCGCCGCCGGTGAAGATGGCAGTCAGTGTGGTCCAGTTTGCCGGCGAGAACGCGGCATCTTCGCGCAGCATTTTGGCCATTTGCGGGACGCAGAAATAGTGGGTGACGCCGAGGTCGGGATCGGCCAGGCGGCGGTTGGTGAGGCCGGCCTCGAAGCCGGGCGAGATCAGCACGGTGCCGCCCTGCAGCAAGGGCGGACGCAGGCTGGTGATGAGGCCGATGACATGGAACATCGGCGCGTCGCAGAGGAAGACGCTTGAATTGCCGACGCGGCCCAGCACGCCGAAATTGACCGCGGTGGCGAAGGCGTTGGCCTCGGTGATGATCACCCCCTTCGGCCGGCCGGACGTGCCCGAGGTGTAGAGGATGATCGATGGATGATCGGCCGGCGGCAAAGGCCGGCGCGGCGCCGGCGCTTGCGCGTCCACCGCCGCGGCGAAGGCAGCGATCTCGACCGGCACGCAGCCCTCGGGCGGCGCCAATTCAAACGCGGTGTCGTGCAGCAGCAGCGCGGGATCGCAATCGGCTAGGATTGCCTGTTGCTCAGGTGCAGCGAGGCGCCAGTTCGCCGGCACGAAGACGGCGCCGAGCCGCATGGCGGCCTGCTGCAGGATCAGGAGATCGACACTGTTGCGGGCGGCGGTGGCGATGCGCTGCCCCGGCTCGATGCCGTAGCCGCTCTCAAGGACGGCGACAGCGCGCTGGATGGCTTCGTCGAACCTGCCGTAGGTCCAGCGCCGCCCGGAAGCGAGGTCGACGCATGCAAGACGCTCTGGCTGCGTCTCGGCATGCAAGGCCACGGGATCGGGCGTCGTCCAGGCCGGCATCTGCATCTCCTCCCAGATCGGATATTGGCTGATCACCTCGCCTTGTCATAGGCGCCGAGGCCGGGCTTGTAGCTC
Organism: Mesorhizobium sp. C372A; assembly: GCF_030323245.1. Lineage (NCBI taxonomy): Bacteria > Pseudomonadati > Pseudomonadota > Alphaproteobacteria > Hyphomicrobiales > Phyllobacteriaceae > Mesorhizobium > Mesorhizobium sp. C372A. The sequence continues at coordinate 5,562,906 of NZ_CP100475.1, forward strand.
TTTTCGTCGATGAACTGGCGGATGCCTTCCTTGCGGCCGTCATTGTCGTAGGAATTGGCCGCCTCCTGCGCGCGCACCAGATAGTCCTCGGCATTGTCGTAGGTCATCTCGGCGACGCGGCGGATGGCGTCCTTGGTCGCCTTCAGCGCCACCGGGTTTTTCTTCAGCAGGATGTTCGCCACCTCGGTAACTCGTGGCTTCAACTCCGCCAGCGGCAGGCTTTCGTTGACCAGCTTCCAGGCCGCCGCCTTCCTGCCGTCGATGAGTTCGCCGGTCAGCGCGTGGTACATGGCGTCGCGCATCGACAGCAGGTCGACCACCACCTTGGTGGCGCCGCCGCCGGGCAGGATGCCCCAGTTGATCTCCGACAGCGCGAATTGCGCCTCGTCGGCGGCGAAAGCGAGGTCGCAGGCAAACAGCGGGCCATAGCCGCCGCCAAAGCACCAGCCATTGACCATGGCGATGGTCGGCTTGCGGTACCAGCGCAGCCGCCGCCACCAGCCATAGGCCTCGCCTTGAGCCTTGCGGACGGCGCCCAGCCCCTTGGCCTCGGTCTCGCGAAAATACTCCTTGAGATCCATGCCCGCCGACCAGGCATTGCCTTCGCCCGACAGCACCAGCACGCCGACATCGTCGCGGTATTCGAGCTGGTCCAGCACTTCCATCATGCGCCGATTGAGCGCCGGGTTCATGCAATTGCGTTTTTCAGGGCGATTGAAGCGCACCCAGGCGATGCCGTCCTCGATGTCGAAGGCAACGGTGTCTTGGGTCATGGCAATTCTCCTCCTGCTTGCGTTCCTGTGTGACGAGGCAAGAGTTGCGCTCCTCCCCGACATGTCATCAATAGCTATGTGACATAGCCTTCATAATTGCTATGTCGCATAGTATTTTCTCCTTGACAAGAGCCTTGATCGCGGTGATCGCTTGCAGCATGAACGAGACGGCAGATCGCACCGCATCCGGCAAGGCGAGCAGGGTCGCGCCCGAAGACAGGCTCGACGCGCAGATCGGCTACAATCTGCGGCGCGCTTCGGCGCTGGCGCTCAATGATTTCGCGGTCGAGCTGGCCGATGCGGCGCTGCGCCCGGTCACCTATGGCATGCTGGCGCTGATCGACGAAAGGCCTGGCATTCGGGCCGCCGAGCTTTGCCGCCTGCTCGGCATGAAGAGCGCGAACATGGCGCCGCTGTTGGCCGAACTCGAAGAGCGCGGCCTGGTCGAGCGCGACGACCATGCGCAGGACAGACGCGTGCAGGTGCTGGCTTTGACCAAGGCGGCCAAAGCCGCCATGCCGGCATGGCGCCGGCAGGTGCGCCGGCACGAGGACCGGCTCCTGGAGCGGCTGACGAAAAAAGAGCGGGCAACGCTGCTGCGCCTGCTGCGGCTGATCTGGACCGAGGAAGAGTAAGTTCTCCGGCAAGCGTGTCACTGGCCATTGACGTCCCGCCACTGAACTCGCGGAAGATCGGTTTCGAACAATATGATAGGGGCGCCTCCTGCCGAACTGATTCAGGCCGGGTCGCATCCACCTGTCAGGAGCCTTCGGCGGACCGGTACCGATTTTGGCAGCCCTGAGCTAGGCTCGCACCATCCGCAACAGGATCGCGAGAACCATGATCGTCCAGACCTGCATCAACGGCGCGCGTCCCGCCGATTTTCATCCCACGCTGCCGCTCGACGCCGAGGCCATGGCGCGCGATGGTGCGGCCTCTGTTGCCGCGGGTGCGGCCGAGCTGCACATCCATGCCCGCGGCGCGGACCGCCGCGAGAGCCTTGCGCCTGCGGCGATGGACCCGACGATCGCGGCGCTGCGCCGCGCCTGCCCCGGCACGCTGATCGGCGTCTCCACCGGTGCCTGGATCGAGAACGACGATACCAGCACGCTGGTCGCCATCGCCGGCTGGCGCGAATTGCCGGACTATGCCTCGGTCAATCTCAGCGAGGCGGCAGCCCCCATCGTCATGGAGAGCCTGCGACAACGCGGTATCGGGGTCGAAGCCGGATTGACTTCAGTCGCCGACGCCGAGCGTCTCGTCAGCCTCGACCATGGCGGACGCGTTCTGCGCGTGCTGATCGAGATTTCCGAGCAGACGCTGGACGAGGCCTTTGCCGTTTCGGACGGCATCGAGAAAGTGCTGGATCGCGCCGGCATCCGCCGTGTCATCCTGCTGCATGGGTCCGACGCCACGGTCTGGCCGTTCGTGCGCCGTGCGGCGGAGCACAACTGGTCGACGCGCGTCGGGCTGGAGGACGGCAAAGACCTGCCGGATGGAACGGTGGCGGCCGGCAATGCGGCACTGGTGGCGGCTGCGGTGGCGATCTTCCGGGCCGGGCGATAGCGCATACAAGCAGCGCGCCAAGGCATCGCCGAGACGATGGCGATCGCAAGGCCCGGGCCGCGAAAGTCGGTGGAAGCTATTCAAATTTTATGTATTAATTAAACCGGCAGTTAATAGTCGCATCAACGGTCTCATCTATGTTAATATTCTCCCGCATCGGGGACTTTTTTAATGAACGTCATTCCGGATAATGATCACGCTGCGCCGCGTCGGATTCAACAATATACATCGATACAGACCCTGCGGGGGCTAGCAGCCCTTATGGTTGTTATCTATCATCTTCCGGCCGCACTAGGCGTGCTCGATTTGCCTATTCCCATTCTAAACAGCGGCGTCGACCTGTTTTTCGTCATCAGCGGTTTCGTCATGGTTCTCTCGACGGAGAACAGACATCGCGACCACCGTGCTTTTTTGATGCAGCGGTTCACGCGCGTCGTTCCGTTCTATTGGGTCATGACCTTCCTCATGGTCGCCGCACTTTGGCTGTTTGCCGGTCGTGGAGTGTCCTTTGAGCAGATTGCCAACAGCCTGCTTTTCGTGCCCTATCTCGATACGGCCACAGGCTATGTCCAGCCAGTGCTTGGCGTGGGTTGGACGCTCAATCTGGAAATCCTGTTTTACATTCTGTTCGCGGCGACTATGGGTTTTGGTGCGCTGACGCAAATGGCCACCATTGGCGTTGTCTTTGCAATCGCCGTAGCCGCACGCATTATCTTCAAACCCGCCGCCGACACTGTGCTGTTTTTCTATACCACGCCAATCCTGTTTGAGTTCCTTGCCGGCATGGCTGTCGGCCATCTGGTCGGCAGACTGGTGCGTTTGCCCGCTTTCCTGGGTGCCTCGGCTGTCGGGTTCGCTATTGTGTCCACACTGGTGATGGTACTTGGCTTCAACTTGCCGCGAACCCTTGCTCAAGGTATCCCGGCGCTGATCCTTGTCGCGGGTTGCATCAGCCTGGAGAGCTACTTCCGACTTTTTGCTCCTCGCGTGCTGGCAAGGCTGGGAGATGCTTCCTACTCTCTCTATTTGACCCATCCTATCGTGCTGCTCGCGATCGCTCCTGTCGTTGCAACCGCCAATGTGTCACCATGGCTTGCAGGCATAGCTATTGTCACCGCCTGCATCGCCGTGTCCCTGGCGAGTTATAGTTTTATTGAAAGGCCGCTTTTGGCCATGTCGCGAATGAGCCTCTCCGCTTATCAGGTGAAGGCGTGAGTTGCGGCTACGCCGCAACTCGGTCGGCCTGCTATGCGGGTGCGTTGCTCACTACGACCTCGCGTCGCGTTCAAGCGACCACGGCGGCGGCAAGATCGTCTCCGAACTCCGTCGCCTAGTGCTGTCGCGCACATCCTCGACTGCCTGTCGCCCCAAAATGCACAGCGGTTTTGGGACGACGACATGCATGAACAGAGACTTAAGCGCGTCGCAGGGGTCCCGTTCAAACGCGACGTGCTCAAGTGCAAAAAAAGCTGCCCCGTTTGGACCCGAAGCAGCTTAGTGTTTTATGCGCCAGGGCAATTTGGCAGTAGCTATTTTGCGATCAAATAGGCATCGTCCGTATAGATCTTGCCAACTCCACCATAGTGACCCACGCCAAACACAAATGACTGAGGTGTACCTGATCCGTCTGAATCCCGCCCGACCGGCCACGTTGCGTTTGACGATGATTGCCAAAACACCCCGTCCAGATACCAATCGATGCCCACCCCTTCATAGAGATCCGCGCGCAGCTGAAACCAACGGCCCTTCGGTGCGGGAACATCATTAGCCGGATTGTAGGTTCCGGGTGCCGCATTTTCCACATGCAGCAGCAGCAAATCCTCAGTCTGACTGTCGCGCAAGTTGACCCACCACGTTGGTTCCTGCGAGAAAGGCGATTGCTCGGTCACCTTGAACTGGAAGATATTCGTCCAGCCATTGGCCGCCTGGTAATTGGACGGAATGAAAAACCACGAGACATAGGTCCCATCGATCCCTGATGGCGACACGGCCTGGAGCGGACGTCCGAAAGCGTCGTTCTTGGCCAGGCCGCCTGGAAAGAGCCACTCTTTGTAGACTTTGGAATGGGGCTTTCCAGCATTGATGGCAGCCACCGTCGTTTCGAACTTTCCGAAGCTGTTGCCGCCGTGCGAGGATACATTCCCCGCGCCGGTCGAGACCAAGCCGCTGACAATTGCGTTCAGGTTGGGATCAGCTTCCGCGGGATCCTCCGCCTGAACGAAAGACCAGTCGGTATAGCACGAGGCTCCGGTGCAAGGCCCCTCCTCCCAGTCCGCACGCCAGTAGGGCGCGTTCTGGGCATATGCGGCGCCAATTGGCACCATGGTAGCAGCAATGGTGCAGATTGCAGTTAGCACCAACAGATGAAAAATCTTCTTCATATCGATTCACCGTTCCTTTCCATGAAATTCGAAGCACACCCCTTGCGCCGTTTGCTTTTTCGCCTTCGAACACAGCGCCCCGAACGGCGCTGTCCCGCCAGCCTCAAAGGCGGCGATGAACCTTCAAAGGTATGCTGAAAACAAAAAACCCGCCTCGGAAGGCGGGCTGGCGGCGCGAATCAGCACCTACCCCAAATTAGTAGCATAGCTGCTGGAACAAAACAAGAACAAATGTGGCAACCTCGACGAAACTAGCGATTTCCCTCTTGTGAGGAGATGTCCAGCAGGACAGAGGCCCCTGATCCTGTCTTGCCCGAACGCACACGGAAGGGACACAGAGGGATGACATAGCTCTTGCTGCTGTAAAAAATTCCCCATAAGGTATTTTTCATATCCGAAAGAAAATCCGATCGTTTCTTTCCCTTTATGAAAGGCTTGCCTTTGCGTGAGCATCTCGATCAAACCGATCGACGGCTGGTAAAGCTGTTGTCGCAGGATGCCCAGCCCGGCATCAACCGGCTCGCCGAGACGATGGCGATCTCGGTGCCGACGGTGCGCTCAAGGTTGCGCAATCTGCTCGACCGCAACCTCTTGAAGATCGTCGGGCTGCTCAATCTGACCGAACGCCCCGAGTTGATCTCGGCCATTGTCGGCATCAACGCTCAGGGACGTGGCCGCGCCCGGGAACTGGCGCAGCGCATTGCCGAACTGCCTTTCGTCAACTCGGCCTCGGTGGTTACCGGGCGCTTCGACATCATCGTCGACGTGACCGTCGCCGGCGATGTCGCCGACCTCTACCGCATCACCAGCGAACTGATTCCGGGCGCCGGCATTCCGGGCGAAGTGGTGCGCAGCGAGACCTTCGTCGTCATGGCCTCCTGCAACAAATGGGTCAGCCTGCCCGAAGGCTGCTGGTCGGAAGAAACACCGGCGCGCAAGGAGCCGGCATGAGAATAGCTGTTCTCGGCGGCCTCGGCCTGCAGGGCCGCGCGGCCATCGCCGATCTCGTCGCCAGCGCCGGCGTCGAGGAGGTGGTTTGCGTCGATACCGCGCCTGACGGACCTGCCCGGCTCGGCGGCCTGACCGACCTTTCTCGCGTGCGTTTCATGGTGCCCGAGGGCGCCATCGGTCCGGCACTCGCCACCGTGCTGGCCGATGTCGACGCGGTCATCGACCTCTTGCCGCAGCCGCTGATGCGCGAGGCGGTGCAGGCTGCGATCACGACGCGCACGCCGCTGGTCACCACCAATTACGGCAAGGCCATCGCCGATCTGGCGCCGGAGGCTGAACAGGCCGGCGTTTCGATCATGACCGAATGCGGGCTCGACCCCGGCATCGACCTCGTGCTCTACGCGCGCGCCGCCAAGCAGTTCTCTAGGATCTCCTCGATCGATTCCTATTGCGGCGGCATCCCCGAGCCGAAGGCAATGGCCAAGCCGCTCCGCTACAAGGTGAGCTGGAATTTCGACATGGTTCTGGTCAGCCAGAACCGCGACAGCGTGATGATCGAGGACGGCAAGCGCGTCGAAGTCTCGGCCGGCCGACAGCACGACAACCGCTTCATCCACGAGATCGACGTGGCCGGCCTCGGCCGGCTGGAAGCCTTTCCCAATGGCGACGCGCTGCATTATGTCGAGATGCTGGAGGCCGCCAAAGGGCTGCAACGCTCGGGCCGCTATACGCTGCGCTGGCCCGGCTGGTCGGCGTTCTGGGCGCCGCTGAAGGAACTCGGCTTCCTCTCCGAAGACAAGGTGCCCGGCACAAGCGCCAGCCCACGCGAATTTCTCGGCAGGCTGCTCGGCCCGCAACTCCAGTACGGCGCCGACGAGAAGGACCTTTGCGTGATGCGCAATGTCTTTTCCGGTCTCGAAGGCGGTCGCCGCAAGACGGTGACGTCGGACCTGGTCATTGAGCGCGACCTCGGCTCCGGCCTGTTCGGCATGAGCCTCGGCGTCGGCTATCCCGCCAGCATCGTGGCGCAGATGCTGGCGCGGCGCGAGATCACCACACCAGGGCTTTTGAACCCGCTGCAGCATGTTCCCGACACCAGCTTCTTCGAGGAGCTGGCGAGACGTGGCATCAAGGTTGCCGAGACGGTGGCCTGGGACTGAGGATTTTCGAACAGTGGCGCCGCCGGCAAACGGCGCTGCCGTTCAAAAAGCACCCGAAGGGTGAAAATAACAAACGACGCAGTGGAACAATACAACAAGGAGGAATGCCAAATGAAGATTGCCAAGCTTTTCATCGCCGGACTTGCGCTTGCGGGTCTCACCGCTGCTGCCAGTGCCGGAACGCTCGACGAGATCACCAAGCGCGGCGAATTGCGCGTCGCGGTGCAGACGCAAGGACCGCCCTTCTCGCTGGTCGGCGCCAATGGCGAACGCACCGGCAGTTCGGTCGAACTCGCCGAGCTGATGGCCAAGGAAATGGGCGTGAAGGTCACCTTCCTCGACTATGACTGGGATGGGCTGATCCCGGCCCTGCTTTCCGGCAAGGCCGACCTGCTGGTCGCAGACATGACACCGACGCTGGCGCGCGGCATGAAGGTCGCCTTCACCACACCTTACATGTATACGGGCAGCACCGTCTTCACCAAGGCCGACAGCAAGTTCAAGACAACCGAGGACTGCAAGGCCAAGGGCACCAAGATCGCCGTGCTGTTGGGCGCCACCGGCGAAAAGGAAGCCAAGAACGCCTTCCCGGATGCCGACATCAAGAGCTACAAGGGCGGCGGCCCGCTGCTGCTCGACGCGGTCAACAACGGCCAAGCCGATTGCGGCGTCAACGACGTCTCGGCGGTCAAGGGTCAGTCGACAGCCTATCCCGCCGGCACATTCACCATCATGCCGGACCTGTTGTCGAAGGAGCCGCTTGCCTTCGCCACCCGCTACGACGAGCCGGATCTGTTGATCTGGATGAACCTGTTCCTCAACCAGGTCAGCATCGACGGCCGCCTGCAGAAGAACCTCGACTACTGGGTCAATTCCGACGCCTGGAAGAAGGATCACTAAACAGAGGTAAGCAGGGAGTAGTGAGTAGGAAGTAGTGAATGGTGAATGGTGAATGGCCATTCCGGACGCCCTTCACTGCTCACCACTCACTACTCACTACTGCCCATTCACCATTCACAATTCACCGCCATGCTCGAAAATTTCAGCTTCCGCACCATCGTCGAATATCTGCCGCTGTTCGGGCAGGGTCTGATCACGACCGTGTGGCTGTCGGCGCTGTCCTTTGCGGGCGCGCTGGCCGTCGGCATCGTGCTCGCCGCCATGAACCTGCAGCGCGGCCAGCTGTTTCGCGTGCTGGCCAAGGGCTATATCGATGCCGTGCGCGCCACGCCGTTGCTGGCGCAGCTCTACTTCCTCTATTTCGGCCTGCCGCGTCTCGGCTTCGTCCTGCCCGAGCTCGTCGTCGGCATCATCGCTTTGTCGCTGAACAGCGGCGCCTATGTCGCGGAAATCATCCGCGCCGGCATCCTGTCGATCCCGCGCGGCCAGGTCGAGGCCGGCGTCGCCTCGGGAATGACCTATGTCCAGCGCATGCGCCTGGTCATCCTGCCGCAAGCCTTCAAGGTGACGATCCCGCCGCTGCTCGGCCAGGCGATCGTGCTGGTCAAGGATTCCGCGCTTTTGTCGCTGATCTCGGTTTCCGAACTGACGCGCGCCGGCCAGTTGCTGGCGTCCGACCGCTTCATGCCGGCGGAAGGCTTTCTCACCATCGCCGCTTTCTATCTGCTGCTCTATTACTGCCTCAAAGGACTGGCGGGGCTGTCCAGTCGGTGGCTCGGTCTGCAGCCGGCAAGGAGCAGCACATGATCTGGCAACAGCTGCAAAGCCTGGCCGGCAGCTACCCCCTCGCCTTGCGCGGCCTTGGCATGACCGTGATGCTGTCGGCGATCAGCCTGGTGCTGGGCACGGCTCTCGGCTTCGGCCTCGGCATATTGCGCACCGGCGGCAACCGGCTGATCTCGAGCGTGATCGGGGCCTGGGTCGACCTGATCCGCGGCACGCCGTTCCTGGTGCAGATCTTTCTGATCTTCTTCATCCTGCCGGAATTCGGCATCGAGCTCGATGCCTTCACCGCCGGCATCATCGCGCTCACCAACCTCGCCGCGTGCTTCATCTGCGAGATCGTCGCCGCCGGCATCCGCTCGGTGCCGACCGGCCAGGTCGAGGCAGCTCTGGCGTCTGGCCTGTCGCGCTGGCAACGCATGCGCCAGGTGGTGCTGCCGCAGGCGATGCGCATCGTGCTGCCGCCGCTGGTCGGGCAATATGTACTCTTGATCAAGGATTCCTCCGTCGTCTCGGCGATCGGGCTGACCGACCTCACCCGCGTCGGCTGGCTTGTGGTGCAGCGTGTGCCCAACGGCCTGCTGGTCTTCTTCCTGGTCGGCGTCGGCTATTTCGTCGTCTGCTATCCGCTGATCATGCTCGCCCGCCGGCTGGAGCGCCGCATGGGCGCGGCGCATGGCGAGGTGCAGCTGTGACATCGAACCCAAAGGGCTGACCGCCATGACCAATCCAAGCCCGACCAAGACAAACCTGACCAAAACGGGCATGATCGACTTTCGCGGCGTCAACAAATGGTTCGGCTCGCTCAACGTGCTGAAGGACATCACGCTCAGCGTCGAGCCGCGCGAAGTGGTCGTCGTCTGCGGCCCAAGTGGTTCGGGCAAGTCGACGCTGATCCGCTGCATCAACGGCCTGGAAGCGATCAAGGATGGCGACCTCGTCGTCGACGGCCAGCGCCTCGGCGACCCCGCCACCAACATGACGCAGCTGCGCACCGAGATCGGCTTCGTCTTCCAGTCGTTCAACCTCTACCCGCACAAGACGGCGCTGGAAAACGTCACGCTGGCGCCGATCCATGTGCGCAAGATCCCCCGCGCCGAGGCCGAGCAGGCCGGGCGCGACTTGCTGGCCAAGGTCGGCCTCGCTGACAAGGTCAATGCATACCCGTCACAGTTGTCCGGCGGCCAGCAGCAGCGTGTGGCCATCGCGCGCTGCCTCGGCATGCGGCCCAAGATCATGCTGTTCGACGAGCCGACCTCCGCGCTCGATCCCGAGATGATCTCCGAAGTGCTCGACGTCATGGTCGCGGTGGCCGAGGAAGGCATGACCATGATGGTGGTGACGCACGAAATGGGCTTTGCCCGCAAGGTGGCGCAGCGCGTGGTGTTCATGGACGCCGGCGCCATCGTCGAAAGCGGCACGCCGGAGGCGTTTTTCTCCGACCCGAAGACCGACCGCAGCCGGGCTTTTCTAAGCAAGATTCTAAGGCATTAGAGTTTAGCCAAAGCCGGTCGTCCGAAAGGCCCCGGGGCAGGAACTGTCGACGCACAGCGCCAAACAACGAGCCGCGGTAGAGTGGATCGGCTACGTTTAGGTCTCCGGCTACGCCTCTGGGAACTTCCACGTGCCGTCCATAACCTCAGCGCGTGGTCGATAGAGCCGTACCATCCAGTTCCAGCCGGGCCACCATCGGCTGTACGGTCAAGCCACCGGCGCCGCGCCGCGCCGCTCGAGCGCGGTCCTGCGGATGATTTCCGCGATTTCCGGGCTACTGCTGCACAGCATCTGGAAATCCGCCGCGTGCAGCGACAGGAGTGAGACAGAAGTCGCGGCAGTGACGGTCGCCATACGCGGTTCGCCGCTGATCAGCGCCATCTCGCCGAAGAAGGCGCCAGGGCCAAGCTCCACTGGGTTGGGCGTCGCGACGCTGACGCGGCCCTCCACGACGAAGAACATCCGATCACCGGTCTCGCCACTGCGGCAGATCACGGCGCCCGCCGGCACCGCGCGAGGCCTTAACGCGCGCACGATCTCGACCAGCGTGGCCGGGCCAAGCTTCTGAAACAACGGAACGCCGGCAATCAATTGCCAATTGCGGACGAAATCCTCGCGACGGACTTCTTGATAAAAGCCGGAGGCAAGAATGCCGGCCCAGAGCCCGAAGATGCCGATGCCACACATCATGACAGCCCCGGCAAGGACGCGGCCGGCGAAGCTTTGCGGAATGTCGTCGCCATAGCCGGTAGTGGACAGCGTGACCACCGCCCACCACATTGTCTCGGGGATGCTGCCGAACTTTTCCGGTTGGACGTCGCGCTCGATGACATAGGCCGCGAGTGCGACACCGAACAGAACCAGGCCGAAGACCGTGGTGACGCCGACCAGGTTGCGCGCTTCGTTGGCCAGAACCCTGCCAAGCAGCGGGAAGAAGGTCGAGTCGCGCAGCGGCTTCAGCAGCCAGACAGCACAGTAGAGGCTCCGGTCGGGCGTGCCGTCGAGCAGAAATGCGGCGACTGGAACCAAAACCGCGAGCACATCGATCGCGATTGCCGGCGTCCTGTCCCTGAGGTCTCCCGCCCAGCGCTTGAGCAGGGTCTCGGCCATCTGCAGAAGATAGGCGGCCCAAATGACAGCAAGCACGGCAGCCAGAGCCAGTCTGCTTCGTCCGGACATGTTCGGCATCGTGAGCGCAGCCACCGCCAGAAGCCCAGGCGCAGCCAGCACCGCGTTTAGCGGCGCGTAGATTCTCAGGAAAGGCAGTACCGACATTCTATCCCACCAGCGGCCACTGTGCTCCAGAATAGAGGCCTTCCGGGCAAGCGCAAAGGGTGCTTTCCGATCGCAAGATCAGGTCACGCCAACGCCTGTCGGGCGCCGCTATCGGCGCTCCAGGGTCGCACCGCAGGCGACGGATCAGCTCGGGAGCCGCCACATTCGCACACGACCCGCACCACGCAATTCCGTTTCCTCGAGTGGGTCGCAAGCAAATTTCGGTCCAAGCAGTTGGCAAGTTGCATCGGAAATACGAATTTCATCGGGCTCCGCGGACGTTTGAATACGTGAGGCGAGATTAACGGTCTCACCCCACAGGTCATAGGCGAACCGCCTCTTGCCTATGACGCCGGCGACGATCGGTCCTGAGTGAATTCCAATTCTCAGCCTTATCGGTTCTCCTGCGAAGCGTTCCCGCTTGACCGCTTTGCGCAGCTCAATCGCATAGCGCGTGAGGGCCCTTGCATGATCGGATCGCGCCGTGGGCAGGCCGGCGACCACCATCACACAATCGCCAATTGTTTTGATCTTTTCGCAGCCGTATCGCTCCGAGAGCCGATCCGCCGCCTTGAAGAAGTAGTTTAAAATAGCGAGCGTCGTCACCGCTCCGACGCTGCGCGCTCGTTCCGTAAAACCGACGATGTCGGCAAAAAGCACACTCACCTCTGCGTGGTTGTCGGCAATTTTCTTTTGCGCTTTCAATCGCTCCGCGATCGAGGCCGGGAGAATGTTGAGGAGCAGGTTTTCGGCGCGCTGATATTCACGCGCCAATCCCTCCTGGCTCTTCCTCAACGCCTCGTTCGTCGATTGCAATTTTTCGTTGAGTTGACGCTCCCTCTCTTGCAGGAGCGTCATTTCATAGGCCTTCTGTTGAAGTCGCTGCCTGTTGTCTCGTTCGGCAGTGGCGTCCAGAAAAAGCAGCCACACGAACGCATTGTCAGCAAAAAAATGGAGGTCGGCGACACGCCCGCCGGGCAGTTCAACCATGTCCATGCGAAACGGAAGCTCCGGGCAAGGCAGCAAACCCTCCATGAATTCAAGCTGCTCGGCAACAGGCTTGCCGATGCGAAGTGATGACAGCCCGTAATGTTCAACATTACCGCCCTTGGCAGCTATGCAAAGCTCAGGGTCGATTTTCAGATAAGCGACAGCGTGCCCGTCGAAGAAGAAATTGAAAAACCAATTTCTGACTTCTTTTGGCAATTCGTGCATGGTCTATTTGGTGACCATCAAGGCAAGTTGACGAAAGGCGTCATCGACCTGCTCGCCCGAAAGCGCACTTGTTAGATAGATTTGCCATCCACGTTGCCTCAACTCGTTGATCTCACCATCCGATATCGCCCACCGATCGGCCAGATCGGACTTGTTGAACAGCAATACGAACGGCATGGCGCCGAATTCGGCCTCGACCCGTTCGCGCAGCGTGAGTGCCACGGCAAGAGTAGCGGCGCGGGTTCCATCGACGACAAGCACGAGCCCGGTTGCACCGCGAACATAGCTGACGCGGAATGAGCCGATATCGTCTTCGCCGGCCAAATCCCACAAAATCAGATCCACGGTTTTGTCCGGGAGCGCGACGCTCTTCTTGTCGATTTTCACTCCAACGGTGGTCAAGTAGGTTTCTGAGAAGATGCTCTGCACAAACCTGCGGACCAGACTCGTCTTTCCGACAGCGAAACCGCCCAGCATGCAGATCTTTTTTTGCAACATGTTGGGCTCCGCTAGTCCAGGTTTACGGTAATCGAAACCCGGCGATTGGTGGAGCTACCGGTTAGACTGTTTTCAGGTACAGCCGGCTCAAAAGTGCCCGCGCCCCGAACCAGCAGCAATTCGGGAGCAACGCCGCGCTTGTTGAGAAGCGCACGAACTGTCTCGGCGCGGGCGGCGCTGATCGACGCGTTGGCCGTCTCACGGCCCGTGCTGTCCGAATGCCCGGTCAACATGAACCGCGCCGTTACGCCGGAATTGCGGGCACTCTGGGCGAATTCCTTTATTTGATCCGCCAACCTGTCGAGAACCGGCGTCTGCTCCGGTCCCGGCACAACCTTGCCGGAAGAGAAGAAAATATCGGTCGTCTGGATGGCCTGCCTCAAATGATTAAGTTCTGCGAGGTTCAGCTCACGCAGCTGCGAGACATCCAGAACCACTCCGTCCGCCGAAAGTTGTTCAGCGGCGGCCCGCGCGCGGTTGATCCAGCCGGCAGGAGCCTCACCCACGGCCACGATGCGACCCTGGATGATCGAGAGCTGAACGGTTTTCGGCGGGGACAACGCCGCCGTCAGCCGCTTCACCACAAACTTCGGATCAAGGCTCTGATAGAATTGCCACTGTGCATGAACGCGGGCAGGATCAACGTCCGTTCCGGAGAGCAGGGCTTGCGGGTCGGCGGCAAGCGGGTCTCTCAAGCCGGAAATGTAGAAATGTCCGCCCCTCGCGCTTTGTTGGGCGACGATGATTCCCGATTGGGCCTCAAGTCGCGACACATAATACTGCCAGTGCTCCGCCGCGCGTGCTTCGGGGCTCACGTCACGAACCTTGGAGATGTCGAATTCGGGTCCGCCTGCCGAAAGCTGCCGGGCCGCCGCGCGCGCGCGATCGATCCAGGTGTCGGGAGCCTCACCCTCGGCAACGATGCGATCATCGACGATCGAAAGCCGTACTGTATCCGGCGGATACAGTGACGCCGTCAGCCGCTTCAGCACGAACTCCGGCTCAAGGCTCTGATAGAACTGCCACTGCGCATGAACCCGGGCGGGATCGACCTCTGTTCCCGACAACAGCGACTGCGGATCGGCGCCAAGCGGGTCTCGCAGGCCGGCAATATAGAATTGGCCGTCGCTTATCTTTTGGTCTGCAACGATGATGCCCGGCTGGGTCTCCAGTCGCGACACATAGGCGTGCCAGCGCTCCGCCTCGCGCACTTGGGGACTTACGTCACGAACCCCCGAGATATCGAAGACCGGCCCGCCTGCCGAAAGCTGCTGGGCCGCCGCGCGCGCCCGGCTGATCCAGGTGTCGGGAGCCTCACCCTCGGCGACGATGCGGCCATCGACAATCGAAAGTCGCACTGAATCCGGCGGAGCCAGCGACGCCGTCAGCCGCTTCAGCACGAACTCCGGCTCAAGGCTCTGATAAAATTGCCATTGCGAATGAACCCCGGCCGGATCGACTCCCGTGCCTGACAACAGCGACTGCGGGTCGACGGCAAGCGGGTCCCTCAGGCCGGCAATATAGAACTGGCCATCGCGTACCTGCTGTTCGGCAACGATGATGCCCGGCTGGGCCTCCACTCGCGACACGTAAGCCTGCCAGCGCGACACGTAAGCCTGCCAGCGCTGCGCTGATTGCCAGGAAAGAAAGTACCAACCGCCTGCCAGACTCAAAAGCAGCAGGGCAACGGCCGCCACCAGCCACGGAAATCCGTCGTTTGATTCCTCCTGCTTCAGCTCGACGCAGGTCTGCAACTGCGCCTCTACGCTGGCCAGCTGCGAACCGTCGCCGTCAAACTGCTCTAAGGCCTGTGAGCTTTCCTCATGGATGCGAAGCAACACATCGCGAACGATTTCATGCAATTCCTCCGGCGGATTTCCCCGGATCACCGAAACCAGGGTCGCAAACGGTCCAACTTCCGACCAGAGACGAAGCTCGCCGAAACGGATTGTGTCCAGGCCGCTCTGCTCTTTCTCGTTAAATGAGTCTTTTACAAAATCCTGAATCGCACTGAGCATCGAAGAAATGAGCTGAGGATCTTCGCTCGTTGCATTGTCGGCCGTTACATGCGTTATCAAAAGGCCGGAATTCCGATGAATGAGAAACGCATGTTCCACACGGTAGACAAGGGAATGCTTCAGAACAACTGCCGAGAAGCTTGCCCCTGTTCTCCAGGCTTCAAGTCTCCACTTGAGCCCGTGCCAGGTGAATATGTGCCTTAGAGTTTCATTCAGCGACTGAAAGGTCTGGTCGATCTTTTCGCCGATCGACTTGCGAATTGCCGGCAGAAACACCGGGTACAATATGTCCGTCAGCGTGCGCGGGCTCTTCTGGATCGACCGTTGCACAGCCCGTTCGACAGCTGGCGCAAGCGCCTCGCCGAGTTGCGCGTAAGGCGCTCGTCCGGCAGCACTGGGAAGAACGTCGCCCACGGCCGCCGCAAGCTGCTCGGGTTCGTCGAGCAGATGCGTGACGCGTGAAAGCTCGGAGATTTCGCGGCTGACCAGCAACTGCCGCAGCGTTTCCATGCGCGGATCGGCGGTTGGAACCGCCTCGAACTGCGCACGGTAGTCCGGATCAACGTTCCGGGCAATTTCGATCAAAAGACGAGCCAGAGCCTCGCGATCAATCTCTGTATCGTTCGAGGCTGTTCTTTGCGGAAGGTTGAATGGGTCGACGGTGGACGTCAAGGTCCCATCAACTCACTTTCCAGCTACGGTCCGAGTTGCTCTTGCTCCCGACGGGATCCTGATTGAGACACTTTGCAACCTCGACAAACAGGCCAGCCAAAAGATTTCGGTCGGTCTTGACGTTGCTGAGGTCGGCAAACATCTTCTCGATCAGCATCTGAACGCCTTCATTCTTCTGCTTGATTTCCTCACGCAGCAAATGATCGTTTCGATTTATCCGGTCCGAAACATCGCGCTCGAGCGCGCTTAACTGATCCGACAACGTGCGCACCTGCTTTTCAAGAGCCTGGTTTTGCTCGCGAAGATTCCGGTCGATCTCCTTGTCGGCATCGGCTCGTGAATCTTTTTCGCTCCGCAATTGCCCTGCAAGCGAATCGATCTGCTTCTTTGCATTCGACTCGTACATTTCGAGATTGCGCTTGGCCTCGGATTCAACATCCTTGAAGCGCTGCAACACCCGTTCTTCAAGCTTGGAAAAGCGGCGGTCATAGTCCTGCATCTGGTTGCCGAACAGCAGGTCACGGATCTTGTCGACACCGACGGCGTCGCCGGCGGTTCCGTTTTCGCGGGCCTGAACTCCCATGAAGTTCAGCCCGTTTCCTTCTGTGTTACCTATCAGATTTACGTCCGCCTTCTTTTCTGAAGAAGCGGAATTCGAAGATTCCTTAGCCATCCATATACCCCCATTGAACACATGCCGTCAGGTAAGCATGTCAGCAATCGGGCCGCAAGCCGGATTCGTCTTGACTTATGCCTATTCATGGGGCAGCCGAGCGCGATGGCTAACGGCCCGGCAATGGCAATCAGGGGCGATGCCCTCTTGAAGGCGCGGAGCGTGCGGACGGTTCCGGGTATCCAAAAAGCGGCCTTCAGTCGAACGTCGCCAGCGGCTCGGCATTGATCTCGACCCACTCACAGCGCCGGCTTTCGTGGTAAAAAGACTGAAATGGCGGCGGGAACGACGGGTCGGCGAAGGCGCCGACGGGAATGGCGATCACACCGGGCTGCGTGTCGATGCGATAGTGGACGGCGGCGCCGCACTCCGGGCAGAAATTGTAGATGACGCGGCCGCCCTCGTCGCCGGTGCGCGTGAACTGCTTCGCCCGTCCCTCGATCGATACATCAGCTTGCGCAAACCGGACATTGTAGCTGAAGGCGCTGCCGGTGCGGCGCTTGCAGTCGAGGCAATGACAGACCGAGATGCGCACCGGCTCGCCCGAACAGACGGCTGAAAGCTGGCCGCAGAGACATTGCGCGCGGCGCGTGACCATTGTTTCTTCCTCCCTTCACATCACTGCGTATCGGCGCTGGCCCTCAGTTCCGTCCGCTTCTGTTCCGAAACCATGGCCAGATCCAGCACCTTCTGCAGTTCGGCGGCATGGTGGAATGAAGGCTCGGCCTGCACGCCGCTGCGAACCGCATCGACGAAGCGCTGGTAATTGGTCGGCACCGTGCCGGCGTCGAGCACCTGCCATTTGGCGTTCTCGATATCCTCGCCGACACACGCCTTCAGTTCCGAACCCTCGAGATTGTGCACGACTTCGATGCCGCCCTTGTCGCCATAGATGCGCAGGCGCAATTCGTTGATGTGGCCGGTCGCCCAGCGGCTGGCGTGAACGACGCCAAAGGCGCCGTTGGAGAAATCCAGCGTCATGGCGAAGCTGTCATTGGCGTCGAGGTCGTATTCGCCGATGCGGTTGCCTGGCGCCTTGTCGAAGGTGCGCAGCCGGCAAAACACGTGGTCGACGTCGAGTGCGGCGCCATAGCTGGCGAAATCGAGGATGTGGATGCCGACATCGCCGAGCACGCCGTTGGAGCCGTGGTCGCGCGACAGCCGCCACAGCCATTTCGGGTCGGTGCGCCAGTCGCCCCAGAATTTCGAGACCAGCCAGCTCTGCAGATAGGAGGACTCGACGTGGCGGACGGTGCCGATCTCGCCGACCAGCACCATCTGCCGCGCCTTCTGCAAGGCAGCGACATTGCGATAGGTGAGATTGACCATGTTGACGATGCCGGCCGCCTCAGCCGCTTTGGCCATCTCGCTTGCCTTGCCGAAGTCTTCGGCCAGCGGCTTTTCGCACAGCACCGGCTTGCCGGCCGCGATCAACGCCATGGTGGTCGGGTGGTGAATGCGGTCCGGCGTGACGTTGGCGACCGCATCGAACTCGCCCCACGCCAGCGCGTCTTCCAGGGATGTGAACCGCTTCGGTATCTTGAACCCGTCGGCAAATTCGCCAACGCGCTTTTCATCGACGTCGACAGCACCGACGATCTCGACGCCGTCGATACCGCCGAAGCGGCGGGCATGCTCCTGCGCCATCCAGCCGGTTCCCAGTATCAAAAGCCGCATTTTCTGCACTCCGAGCGAATTGGTTCGATTCAATCATATGGCGCAGATACGGTCTAGGAAACCCATGCGGAAAACCGCCACGCCTTTTTTCCTGGATTTTGCTTTAGCGGAAGCCGGCCTCGCCCGAAGCGTGCAGCTTGCCGCCGCGCTCGACGATCGGCTCCAGCGCCTTCTCGACCGGCACGTTCGGCGCCTCAAGGATCGCCGACTTGGTGCCCTGCGGATTGTGCGCCCACTTCACCGCATTGCGCAGCACCTTGTGCACATTGGCGTCGTGATAGGTCGGATAGGTCTCGTGGCCCGGGCGGAAGTAGAAGACATTGCCGGCGCCGCGGCGATAGGTCAGCCCAGAACGGAACACCTCGCCGCCCTGGAACCAGGAGATGAAGACGGTCTCCAGCGGTTCGGGCACGGCGAACTGCTCGCCATACATTTCTTCATTCTCGAGCTCGAAATATTCGCCGACGCCTTCGGCGATCGGATGGCTGGGACTGGTCACCCAGAGTCGCTCGCGCTCGCCCGCCTCGCGCCATTTCAGCGTGCAGGGCGTGCCCATCAGCCGCTTGAAGATTTTCGAGAAATGGCCGGAATGGAGAACGATCAGCCCCATGCCTTCAAAGACCCGGCGGGCGACGCGCTCGACGATCTCGTCGGCAACGGCGCCATGGTCCTTGTGGCCCCACCAGACCAGCACGTCGGTCTCGGCCAGACGGCCGGCCGGCAGGCCGTGCTCCGGCTGCTCGAGCGTGGCGGTCGAGGCGGAGATCGCCTCGTCGGCGTTCAGCGCCTTGGCGATGGTCGTGTGCATACCTTCGGGATAGAGGGCGGCGACCACCTCATTGGTCCGCTCATGGATGTTCTCGCCCCAAACGACAGCGCGTATTGTCATGATGTCCTCGTGGTGAAGCCGACCCGCAGCGGTCACTCATAGTCTGCCTGGGGGTCAAAAGGGAATAGGCAGTGGGGAATAGGCTATAGGGGCAGAAAAACAAGGAACAGGCGATGGACGCTCCTGGGCCCTACTGCCTACTGCCTTACGCTCCCCGGCCTTCCTGAGCGACCCGCGTCAGCGGCTTGGTCAGGCGCGGCACGACGACGAGGCGCTTGATCTTGCCCTTCTTGTAGGCGGCAAGGAAGCGGGCGTAGTCCTTGAAGACGACGCAGCCATTGGACTCCGCACGGCCGCCGCGCAGCATGTAGGTGTGGGCGAGCAGGCCGTCGCGGCCGTACTTGTTGCCGCCGCTGACGGGAGTGAGACGGAGCGCCTCGACGCCATGGAAGCGGGATTCGCGCAGCCGCAGATCATAGGTGTTGGGCGGCGTCGGGCCGACATTCTTCTTGTGCACGAAGCGCGGCTGGTCGACCATCGAGCCCAGCCCCGAATGGGCCTCCAGCCGCGAGCCGTCCGGCATGTAGACGGTCTTGGCCGAGATATCGTAGACGGCGACGCCGCCGCCCATTCCGGGCGTGGCGAACAGATCCTTGAAGGCGCGACCGACACCGCCCGCCGGGACGTCCGGCTTGGCATAGGCCAGCATCTCACCGGCCTGTGTCTTCGACCTTTTGCCAGGCTTGATCCGGCTTGATTGGATGCTCTGGCTGTCTGGCACGCCAGGCAGTGCGGCGACCTCCGAAGTACTGCGTGGCGAGCGCGGCGACGAATTGCCCGGCGACTGGGGTGCGGGGCTCTCGGCCGTCCCGTCGGTCTGTGGCTTGGCTGCCCTGGGCTTGCTGGCTTGCCGAGGCTCTGCAGGCTGAGCGGTTTCGGCGCGTGGACGCCAACCCGGCAACGCAATGTTGTCGGGCAGATCGTCCTGCGGCGGCAGCGAAGCGACCTGAACTTCGGCCTGCTCAGGATCCTGCCCTCCGGCGATTGCTTCAACGGCCGGCGGCGGGGCCAGCATGTCAGCGTCTTCCGGCAAGCTGTTGGCCAGCGCCAGCGCCAGGCGCGACGAGCGTTCGATCTCAGCCACTTCCGGCCCAAAGCGTTCCGAGGCTGGGCCATGCTGATCGGGCAGCCGGACTTCGGCGAAACGGGCAGCGACCGGAAGGCTGGCAAGCATGAAGGGCGCATTCGAGGCCTTGGCGAAGGCGGCAGCCAGCTTTTGCGGCGACAGCTCTGCCTTGGCCACCACGCCGTCGAAGCGCATGCCGCGCGAAGTGGCGAGAGCGACGCTGGTGTTTGGCGCAATGTTTGAGGCGACACTGCTCGGGGCCACAGCGTGCGCGGCCGGCTTCAGCCGCGCCATCTTGCCGTCATGCGCGAAGTTCGCGGCGGCATGCGCGCAGCCGGCGTCGCATTGGCTGAGCAGCGAGGCCTGTGATTTTTGCGCCGAAAGCCGCGGCGCCCACGAATTGGCGAGGCTGCGGCGCGAATCGGCAAGTGCTGCGTTCGGCAGAAGCAGACTGTGCGGAAGGCTGTTGGAGGCTGCGGTGAGCGAGGTACCGAGCGAATAGAGGCCGGCCATGGTTGCCACCGACCACAGCGCCAAGGCCGCGCCGACAACCGGCACCACCACCCAGCGCTGGCCGGATCTCTTCGAAGTCAAACCCCGTTCAGGAGTGTCGCCCCGGTCTTTCAAACGCAAAAACGCCATACAACCACTCTCAATCGGCATGCAGGCTTGCGACCCTCGCATCCGTGACATCCACAGTTCGCTGGTGCCCCCTGCACCTTTCGCGTCTGTTGCCGATTGAATCAAAAGATGGACAAAGTTGGTTAACCAATCCCTCCATCAGCCACCGATTATGCGGCGCCTGATACGAAAAAAAGAGCACTCCATGGTCTGCGCCACGGTAGAATGCTCTCCCTCACCCCCGCCTTGCTGCCCGTTTTTGCGATCCAAGTCAAGGAAACGCTGCGTCAGCTTGCTGCAAGCCTGTGCTGATTGCCCGCTGATCGGCCTTCTCAATCAGTTGACCTTCCGGTGGCTGGAAGGTCTATCCGCTCAGAGACGGAGACTTCCGGCGACGGAAATTTACCGATGAGAACCGGCATCACGACCGAAGAATCCGACTGCAGGTCGAACCCCTGCTGCGGCTGGCTGATCACAGATGGATGGGGCAAGGACATGGCGCCGTGAGATGGACTGTGAAAGCGGCGCTGCTGTGGCTGGTCTGTGCCCTTACGATGGCCGCCTCCGTCGGCGGCGGACCGATGGTCGCGGCCCGGCAGGCGTCGATGAAGGAGATGGCGGCGGCTGCGAAAACCATTGCCGGCATGTTCGACCGCAGGCAAGCCTATGACGCGGCAGCCTTCAAGGCGGCAGCGGACACGCTGCGCGCGCGCACCGGCCCTGCCCTGATTGCCGAATTTCCGAGCGGCTCGCTTGGACCGCCTTCGCAGGCCAGGCTGGAGATCGATCAGTCACGGGCGGAATTCGAGGCCCTGGCAAATCATATCGGAACGCTCGCCGACGCTCTGGCCGCCAAGGCCGAAAGCGCGCCGGCCGTCATCACCGATGACATGCGCATGGGCACCGGCCTGGCGATGGGCGGCGGCAGCCTGCTCGGCAAGCGCTCGATTCCAGAGGAAGCCGATCCGACCAAACTGCCGGCGGAGCATATCCTGCATCTCATCCTGCAGGATTGCTCGACCTGTCATTCGAAATTCCGGCAAAAGGTACAGTGAAGCGACATTATCCGGCGGAGCATTTCTTGCTGGCCTGCGCCACAGTCACTTTGCATACAAGTAAATTCGTTTGTGCTAATATATCGCGGTCGTGCATATCCATGCATGACGAGCATCGGGAGGATGCAATGAAAACCATGAATCGCAGGTCTGCAATTGCCCTCGGTCTGACGACCGCCGCGGTAGCGCCTTTGTTCACCTTGGCGGCATCGGCAAAAATCAAGAAATACGGCCCGAAAGAGGGCAAGGAGATTGCGCCCGGTGTCAGGGTGGTGGAGGTCGGCACCGGCAATGCTGACATTCCCGCCTACAAGAGCATCGCAATTATCGACGTTGTGTTTCAGCCCGGAGCACATGCTCCTCAAACCGTGATGGACAACGACATGGTGTGCACCATTACCTCAGGTGCATTCACGATCAAGAAAGCTGACAAGGAATTCAAGCTCAAGACGGGTGATATGTACACCTGCTCCAAGGGCAAGACCGACGAAGCGACGAATACAAGCAAGGAGGTCGGCGTGCATCGCATCGCTGTATTGATACCCGCATAGCAGATGGAGTTCCGGCCGGACCACGCCGTCGCGAGTCCGGCCGGCCAGACGAGGCGATCTCGTTCCGTCGTCAGTGCGGCCATCTCACGCCAGCCACTCCCTGATCGCCGAGCGGGCGGGAACGGCGCGCATGTGGTCTTCGCGCTATGGCTTTGTTTGGGCATGATCTTTTGGGAAAGCTGGCTTGGTTTTCAAATCATCGGCTAGGTCGAATGGCTGATCAACCAGCGCATCCACGTGGCCAATACGGAGATCGAAAACCGCAGGAGTTTTGCCGGCCACCAGGCGGTGTTCGAGGCGATCGAGCGCCACGACCCGGAAGCGGCCGGCCAGGCGATGCGCGCGCATCTGGAAAACGCCCGGCGCAAGTTCAATTCAGGGTCGGGAAGACTGGGCTAGCCAGTTGACGCGGCGGCGCTCTGGCGCAAAGCAAAAAGCCCGCCGTTCAAAGCCGGCGGGCTCCCTTCAATCATACAGCGCGATCCGCTCGCCGGTAACCAGGACGACCGAATTTCGGCCTTCAGCGGCTGGTTGCGCTCAGGGGGCGGGCTTCGACGGGTTTGAAGCGACCAGCGATCCGAGTTTGCCGGCTTTGGCCAGACTCGGCTTTTCGTAAGTTTTCTTCACAGAATCCCTCCTCTAATGGCATCAATTTCCTCTGCCAGGCCTGTTTTGTCAAATCTGACAGCAGTCCGTCACAGGTCCCGGCGGCAATTCGTGCCCTTACGCCGGCTCGCGCTTGAGCGCCTGCGCCATGCAGTGAATGCCGCCGCCGGTCTTGGAAATCTCGCTCATGTCGACGGCAGCAACCTCGAAGCCGCGCGCTTTGAGTTGGCCGATCAGCGACTGGCTCGACGTCGGCGCGATCACCCTGTCCTTGCCAAGCGACATGAAGTTGCAGCCGAGCGCCATCGTGTCCTGGAAGGGCACGTCGATGATCTCGTGGCCCTTGCCCTTCAGCCAGTCGACGATGCCGGGCTCGGTGCAGGCCAGACACACCGCGGTGAGTTTTTCGGCGATCGGCACCACCATCAGGTCGATATGGACGTAATATTCGTCGATGAAGGCGAGGCGCGTTTCCCAGCCTTCCTTTTCGAACCAGTCCTGCACCTGGCGGGCGCCCTCTTCCTGCGTGCGGGCGCCGCCGCAGCCGATCAGCACCACGCCCTCCTCGATGACGTTGAAGTCGCCGCCTTCGAAGGTGCCAGCCGTGACCATGTCGTAGATCGGGATGCCGAGCTTTTCATAGGTGCGGATGGCGGCATAGTTCTCGCCGCGCCGCCACCAATTGGCCATGGCGGTGATGAAGGCGCCGTAGGGCGTCATGACGCTGGAGTCTCTGGAATAGACCTGCATCGGCAGTTCCGGCGTCGGCTCGTGCCAGTGGATGTTGACGCCGAAATGCTCATAGGCGGCGACGAGGTCCTTGTGCTGCGCCTGGGCGATCTGAACGTTGCAGGGCGCTTCGCGCAAATGCTTGCGCGAGAGCGAGCTGGTCGAGAGGTGGCGCAGGAAGTTTGGCGAGCCGAGCAACACGTCTGTCAGCACGTCGGTCTCGTTGGCAAAGCCCCATGATGTCAGCGGCTTGGTGCCGCCGGCGGGATTGCGGCGCTGCAGCGAGAACGGTTCGGCGATGATGCGATCATGGACGGTCATAAGGTTCTCCTCGATTTGACTATGCAGCTTGATTGGATTGGCTGCTCGGAATCCACCAATCGCGTCCGCGCGCGGTGGTGACATATTCCGGCCAGCGGAAATTGATCGGCGGGTCATAGTCGCAAAGCGGCGCGATCCAGTTGGAGCCACCAATGCCGCCGCCGGTGCGGGTGACGAATTCGTCCATGGCCGCATCGCGCGCGGCCTTGTCCTCGAGCAGGCGGAGGGCTGCAAGCGCAACCGTCTTGGCGGCGCAAATGACCATCGGGTCGATGGTGGCCGAGATACCGCCCAGCGCGTTCATCGCCCAGGATGGATAGGCATGGCCATTCGCCGAGCGCAGCGCCGGGCGAGCGACATAGAAGCGTGCGGTCGGCGTGTGCCACGACATGTCGGTGTAGTCGTCGGAGGTCGAGTTGATCTGCGACGGAGGCAAATCGCGGCGCAGGATTGCCTCGGCCTCTTGCGGCGCAACCAGCCGCTCCATCTCGTCGATGAAAGGGTTGTCGGTCGCGGTGCCGCCGGCATTGACCTGGACCTCGCGACCGATCGCTTTCGCCGCCTCGTCCCAGCTCGGAGCGCCAACGGTGGACAGCGCCTCATAGGCAATCCCCGCCATGGCGTGATTGGCGAGGCCCGGCCTCGACTTCGACACCCAATGGCGCTCATAGCGACAACCGCTGATCGCCGCGGCCGCGGCCGCATTACGGTCGAGCACCGCGGTGACCTGCTCTGCCATGGCAATGGTCGGCACGCGGATCATGTACTGGATCTCGGCCAGCCCCGCCGGCAGATTGTCGGCGGTCGCCTGCCCGGCGGTGAGGATCGCCTCGCTGATGGACCAGCCGCCCTGGTGAGGCAGCATGGAATCGCGCAGCGCCTTGGAGGTCATGTACATCGTCATCAGTGCGTCGTTGGCGCCGGGCGCCCGCACCGCCGAATGCGCCTGCGGGATCGGCGCGCCATCGCTTGCGCGAACCCAGTTTTCGGGTTCGTCGCAGACAAAACGGTAGATCATCGCATAGGCGGCGCCGCAATGCGTGTCCCAGCGCGCCGTGTTGCAGAGCGGCAGCATATAGAAGGGGTGGAAGGAGATCATGCCGGCAAGGCCGTCATAGTAGCCCTTGGCCGCATGGATCGGCTTCGAGCCCCTGACCTTCTCGGCCGGCTCGCCGGTGAAGCGCAACGTCCCCTCGATGCCGTGGCGTTGCATTGCAGCCTTGGTGGCGAGAAGTCCGCCGAGGCCGGCAATGCCAAGCCCGGAATGCGGATCGGTGTGGCCGCCGGCCTCGCTGCCGAGGCCCGGCCGCGATCGCTTCACCGTTGCCGCGTCCTGGCAGTTGCCAGGCACGGCGTCGTATTCGCCGTACATGCCGATGGTCGGCCCCGGGCCATTCGTCCAGTGGGCGCAAAAGGCGGTCGGCATGCCGGCCGACCCTTCCTCGACCGAAAAGCCCTCATGCTTCAGCCGCGCGACATACCAGGCCGCCGACTGGTATTCGCGCCAGGCTGTTTCGCCGAAATCGAAAATGGTGCGCGTCCACGCCGACAGCAACGGCTGGATGCTATCGAGACAGGCAAGCGCGGTGGCTTGCGCCGAGGTCGTCACCGGTTTCTCCATGCGGCCCAAGAAAGCAGTGAAGCGGCATTGCAAAAAGTGATATGTTTTTCCGGTTCATGCAAATTCGGTTCACCTGAGGCCTCTTGCGAATACCTTCCACACAGGCGCTGCGCGCCCTCGACAGTTTTGCCCGTCACGGCAGTGTCTGGCGCGCAGCCGATGAACTGCATTTGACCCGCAGCGCCGTCAGCCATCAGTTGCGGCTGCTCGAACGCGACCTCGGCTTCGACCTGCTGGAGCGCATCGGCAAGGGCGTGGCGCTGACACCGCGCGGCCAGCGCTATGCCGCCGATGTGAGGAAGGCGCTGACCGTGCTTGGCGATGCGGTAACGCGCCAGGCCGGCACCGGCGTCGGCGGTTCGTTCGCCGTTTCCTGCACGCCGGGCTTCGCCTCTCTGTTTTTATGCACGCATATCGGCGAGTTCCGGCAGATGTATCCGGACGTGGCGCTGTCGATCCTGACGCCCAGACGGCTGGACGATGTCAGCAATCCGGACGCCGATGCCTTCATTGCCTTCGGCGTCGGCAACTGGCCGAACCGCTCGGTGGAGTTGCTGTGCGAAATCTCGTTCACGCCACTTTGCAGCCCGACACTGCTCAACAAGGTCGGCGGCTTTTCAAAACCGGCCGACGTGCTGCGCGCCAATCTCCTGCATCTCGGCGACACCGAGGACTGGGCGCGCTGGCTGGCGCTGTCCAAGGTGGAAAACCCCGACACCGAAGGCGGCATCTTCTTCTCGGACATGAACCTCGTTTTTTCCGCGGCGATCGCCGGCCAGGGCATCGCCATGGGCGACGAGTTGACCAGCCGCCGGGCGCTGAGCGAAGGCCGTCTGGTGCGCCCCTTCGATATCGCGATCCCCTCGCCGCGCTCGTATTTCCTGGTGTCGGAACATGCCAAGGCCAGCCACCCGGTGCTGGAAGCATTCAATGGGTGGTTGAGGTCGAAGCTGTCGGAGAACCGGATCAGCCCGTACTAGCCTCCCATCCGTGAATCAAATTTGCCGATCTGGCGAAAACTATTCGGTTGCGGTGAGCCGGCGCACTGCCCTACGCTCAAGCCACGATCAAGGAAGAGGCAGGATGCAGCAACCCGGCCGGGCCGCAGAGATCAAGGCAATCGGGATCGGCAAGAGCTTCGGCTCGTTCCGGGCGCTGGACGACCTGACGCTCAATATCGGCCGTGGCGAGTTTTTGACGCTGCTCGGCCCCTCCGGCTCGGGCAAGACCACCTTCCTGATGATCCTGGCAGGCTTCGTGCAACCGACCGCCGGCAAGCTTTTCAGCGACGGTTTCGACATCACCGATCGGCCGGCAGAGCAGCGCGCCGCCGGCATGGTGTTCCAAGGCTATGCGCTGTTTCCGCATATGTCGGTCGAGGCCAACATCGCCTTCCCGCTCAAGGTGCGCAAGAAATCGGCCTCCGAGATCAAACGCCGCGTCGCCGAGATGATCGAGCGCGTCGGGCTGAAGGGCCATGAGACGAAACTGCCGGCGCAGCTTTCCGGCGGCCAGCAGCAGCGCGTGGCACTGGCGCGCGCGCTGGTGTTCGAACCCGGCGTGCTGCTCCTCGACGAACCCTTCTCGGCACTGGACAAGGGCCTGCGCGGCCAGATGCAGGCCGAAATGAAGCGGCTGCATCAGGAGACCGGCACCACCTTCGTCTTCGTCACCCACGACCAGAGCGAGGCGCTGGCGCTGTCGTCGCGCGTCGCCATCTTCAACCATGGCAAATTGCTGCAGGTCGGAGCGCCGGACGAGGTGTATGACCGGCCGGCCAACCGCTTCGTCGCCGAGTTCCTGGGCGAGATCAACATGCTGCCGTTGAAGGGGGTCAAGCCCGCCGACAATGGCTCGACGGGCCTCTGCGAGGACCGCGCGGTCAACATGCTCTGCAAGGCCGAGAAAGTCCATGGCGATGCGATCCTGGCGATCCGGCCCGAGCATATGTCGATCGCGCGCGAAGCCGCCGCCGGCGAGAATGGCATCGCCGCCACCGCCATCGGCTCGACCTATCTGGGTGCGGCGACCAAACTCGATCTGACGACGCGCCAGGGCGCCAAGGTGACCGTCTCGGTGCCGAACGAGGTCGCGGCGGCGGCGCTGAGCAAAGGCAATTCCGTCTGGCTGACCTGGCCGGCGGAAAAGGGTTTCCTCCTTCCGGACGGAGGATGACGACGAGAACGGCGAAGTCTTCCAGCAAAGAATCTGGAGCGCGCCATAACCACCGGAACCAACAACGAAAAAGGGGAACTAAAATGACAGACCAAAGCAAAAAACAAGCCATGGACGCGCTATCCGCCCGGGCTGTGCGCGGCGAGATTTCGCGCCGGCAATTCACCCAGCTTGCAGCCTTCGTGCTGGCCGGCACACCGATGCTGCTGCGCTCGACCGGTGCCTTTGCGCAGGCCAAGGAGCTGGTGCTGGTCAACTGGGGTGGCGATGCCCTTACCGCTTATGACGCCGCCTACGGCCAGGCCTTCACCAAGGAGACCGGCATCGCCGTCAAGATGGACGGTTCGGGCCCGACCGAAGGCGCGATTGCCGCACAGTTCAAGAGCGGCGCGCCGACCTGGGACCTTGTCGACGTCGACCCGTTCTCGGCCATCACGCTCGGCGCGCAGGGTGCGCTCGAGCCGATCGACTACGCCATCGTCGACAAGAAGAAGATGCGCGAGGGGTTCGGCTGGGAATACGCGGCGTCGACCTATTTCTTCTCCTATGTCATCGCCTATGATTCCGAGAAATACGGCAAGGACGCGCCGACCGGCATGGCCGACTTCTTCGACGTGAAGAAGTTTCCGGGCAAGCGCTCGCTCTACAAATGGGGCGTGTCGAGCTGGGAAGCCGCACTTCTCGCAGACGGCATCGCGCCGGCCTCGCTCTACCCGCTCGACCTGAAGCGCGCGCATGACAAGATCGCCGCCTTCAAGGAAAACGTCGTGGCCTATTGGGGCGGCGGCGCCGAAAGCCAGAGCGTGCTGCTCAACGGCGAAGCCTCGATGGCGATCGTGTGGTCGACCCGCGCCTCGCTGATCGAGCAGGATTCCGGCGGCAAGATCAAGTTCATCTGGGATCAGGGCCTGATTTCGCCCGGCGCGCTGGCCGTGCTCAAGGGCAACCCCGGCGGCAAGGACGCAGCGATGAAGTTCATCGCCAGCGCCCAGGATCCGCAAAAGCAACTGGTGATGTTCGACAAGCTCGGACAGGGTCCGGCCAATCCGGCCGCCGATGCGCTGATCCCCGCCGACAAGAAGCGCATCAACCCGGTCGATCCCGAAAACATGAAGAAGCAGATCGCGCTCGACATGGACTGGTACGCCAAGAATTACGGGGCAGCACTCGACGAATACACCAAGATCATCTCGGCCTGACCAGGCCGGGCACGAGCTTCGATGAGAGGCACCCTCTCCGACAGGATGGGCGCGGCGGTGCTGATGGCGCCGCTGCTGCTGTTCCTTGTGCTGGCCTACGCCTGGCCGTTCCTCGGCGTCGTCAAGTGGAGCGTCACCTTGCCGACACCGGGGCTCGGCCAGTATGGCGCGCTCGCCACCGATGCCCTGGTGCAGTCTGTGTTCATCCGCACGCTGCGCATCGCGCTGATCGTCACCGTGGTTTCCGTGGCGGCGGCATACGCCATCACCATGGTGTGGGTGCGCGGCAGCCCGGCACAGCGCATAATCGCTGAATTCTGCATTCTCGTCCCCTTCTGGATCTCGGTGCTTACCCGCGCCTTCGGCTGGGTGGCGCTTTTGTCCAACCGCGGCCTGATCAACACCTGGCTGCAATCGATCGGCTTCATCTCCGAGCCGCTGGCGCTGGTGCGCAACGAGTTCGGCGTCATCGTCGGCATGACGCATTTCCTCATTCCCTTCGCGGTGTTCCCGCTGGCCTCCGCCATGCGCAGCCTCGACGAGCGCGTGCTGCTCGCGGCGCGCGGGCTCGGCTCCAGCCGCATGCGCACCTTCTGGACCGTGTTCGTGCCGATGACGCGCTCCGGCATCATCGGTTCGGCGATGATCGTGTTCGTCTTCTCGCTCGGCTTCTTCGTCACGCCGGCGATCCTCGGCGGCGGCCGCAGCGTGATGATCGCCGAGCTGATCTATCTCCGCATCTTCCAGAGTCCCGACTGGGGACTGGGTGCGGCGATCAGCGTCGTGCTGGTGCTGTTCGTCGGCGCGCTCATGGCGCTGCTGTTCCGCTATGTCAGACCGAAGCAACTGATCTGATGCCGACCTATCGCCCCGGTCCCGTCTCGCTGATCCTCGCCGTGCTGGTGGCACTGTTCCTGCTGCTGCCGCTGCTGGCGGTCATCCCAGTGTCGCTGACGCCAAGCCGCATGCTGGCTATGCCGACGGGCGAACTGTCGCTGCGCCACTACCGCGCGCTGATCGAGGATCCGCGCTGGCTCGACGCCATCCTGCTGTCGATCCGCATCGGCATCGTCAGCAGCGTCATCTCCACCGTGCTGGCGCTGTGCTTCAGCCTTGGCGTCTGGATGTTCCAGCCGCGCTTCACGGCCACCCTTGTCGGCTTCGTGCTGTTGCCGATGGTGGTGCCGCCGGTGGTCTCGGCGATCACGCTCTACTTCCTGCTGACGTCGATCTCGGGCATGAGCTCGTTCTTCGGCTACGACACCTGGCTTGGCGTCGCCATGGCGCATTCGGTGATGACGGTGCCTTTCGCCACGGTGCTGATCCTGGTCTCGCTCAGCCAGCTCGACCGCCGCATCGATCTTGCCGCGCGCGGCCTTGGCGCCGGCGTGTGGGAACGCGCCACGCGCATCATCATGCCCAACATCAAGTTCGGCATCGTCACCGCCGCGCTGCTGTCCTTCGTGCTGTCCTGGGAAGAGATAGGCGTCACCCTGTTCATCACCTCGGTCAACGCCATCACGCTGCCGCGGCTGATGTGGATGGGCCTGCGCGACAACATCGACCCGGCGATCGCCGCGCTCTCGGTGATCCTGATCATCATCACCGTGCTGGTGCTGGCGGTGCGGACTGTGGTGGTGAAGATGCGCGGCGGGCACTGAGCCAAGGTGGCCAACAACAATCGGCGATAGCCAAGCCGCTGTGTGAAGGGCGTTACGGACGGTGAGCGCCGGGTACATTACGCGGCGTCATGGAAAACCTGCCGCTGGTGACATTTGCCTTTGTGTCGGTTCTCGGAATGGCCGTTCCGGGACCGGACGTCGTGCTCGCCATCACCAACGGCTCCCGCTACGGTTTTCGACGCGCGTTTCTCGGCATGGCCGGCGTCGTACTGTCTGATTTCGTTCTTATCAGCATCGTCGCGCTGGGCTTCGGCGCTCTTCTGCTGGCTTCGGAATTCTATCTCTCGGCTCTCAGGATGTTCGGCGCCGGCTATCTGCTTTTCGTCGCCATCGGTACCCTGCGCACCGCATCCCGACCTTCGTTCAACCCTAACCTTCCCGAAACACGCCATTCAGCCAAGGCACTCATTGGGCGCTGCTTCTTGGTGGCGGTCACAAATCCGGCGGCCTGGCTGCTTTTCCCCGCGATCCTGCCGCATTTTGTCCGCGTGGATGAGCCGATCGCGATCCAGTATGGCATCCTGGCCATTATCGCCGCGCTTGCCGATGTGTTTGTGCTGACGTTTTACGCAGCCTTTGGCGCGCGGGCTGCAAGGCTTCTGGCTGGGCCAAACGCCGTGTGGATCGACCGGTTTTACGGTATCGCCCTGCTTGGTCTTTCGAGCACTTTGATCCTGCAGTCCCTCGGGCATCTGAGATAGTCGACACAGGACTACACACAGGGCCGGATTTAGCAATCCGTCCGCCGTCAGCTTGCGAAGAATCTCGACAGCCTTGCAGCCGTGTCTTCGGGGTGCTCTTCCGGGAAGAAATGCCCACCGTTGACCGAGCCGCCTTCGACGCTATCAGCCCATTGCCGCCAGATCGCCAGCGGGCCACCTTCCTCCGCATACCAGTTTTCCAACCCGCCCTCGCCGCTCCAGAGCGCAAGCAGCGGGCATCTGATGCGACGGCCGTCAGCCTGGTCCTGCGCGTCGTGCTCGCGGTCGATGCCTGCGGCGGCGCGATATTCCTCGCAGATGGCGTGGGCATGGGCGGGATCACGCAGCGCCTCGATATAGGCGGCCCTGACCTCAGCGGGAAAAGCATCTGGAGCCGAGCCCCAGCCGGCGATCGCATTGTCGACAACTGCGTCGGGTGCTGCGGACAACAGGCGCTCAGGCAGCGGTTCCGGCTGGGCGAGCAGGCTCCACGGCCAGAAGGCCAGCGCCAACCTGGCATCGACCCGATCCCAGGCGGAGGCCGTGGGGACGATGTCGAGAACGGCGACCTTCGATACGATTTCACGGTGGTCGAGCGCCATGCGGTAGGCGACGCGGCCGCCACGGTCGTGGCCGGCAACCATGAAGCGGTCGAAACCGAGTGCGTCCATAACCTGCACCATGTCGCGCGCCATCGCCCGTTTGGAATAGGAGGCATGATCGGCAGTGGAGACTGGACAGCCGCTTTGGCCGTAGCCCCTGAGATCGGCGGCAACCACGCTGAAGTGCGATGCCAGGGCCAGCGCTATGTCGCGCCACATCACATGCGTTTCGGGAAAGCCATGCAGGAGCAGCAGCGGCGGCCCTGAGCCACCGGCCCTGACGAAGATCGATGTCTCCTCCATTTGAACGGTCCTGGCGTCAAAGCCCGCAAACATCAGCTGCCGCCAACCATTCCGTGGCTGGAAAGGATGCGCAACACCTGGACACCCTTCGGCAATTCGATCAGGAACTCCTTGTCGCGGTCGAGATGGTGGATGCTTTGCGGATCGCCGCCGGTAAAGGCGGCCATTGCTTCGACGCTCTCCCAATAGGAGATGGTGATGAATTCCGAATGTGTCGGCGTGTCCTCGCGAAAAGTCTGCACGCCAAGCGCTTTCTCGATCAGCGGCTTGATACCAGCCTCGTAATTGTAGCGCTCATAGGCATCGGCCTTGTCGGGCGAGGTCCTGCCGCGCCAGATGCGCGCAATGGTCGGGGTTTTCGGTGCCATCAGCGACAAACGCCTGAACGCGAGCCGCGTTCCGATCCCGACAGCATTCGCACCTTTAACCATCGGCCTGGAGGGCCGGGCGGCTGAAATCGATTTCAAGGTCTCATATGCAAACTGCCTATGTCCACAAAGTGAAATTGATTTCACTGGCGCGTCTAACTAGAGGCCGATTAAAATCAATGGATGCTTTGGATACTGCAGTCCAGCAACGAAAGTGGGGGCTGGCTGAATGAAGGGGAAGTGAGCATGAGCGAGACGTTTGGCCAGGATCAGTTCTTCCGAGCCGTTGCATCCCGCCGCATACCGCGCATTCGAGTGGCGGGGATTGTCGTGGATGACGACAAGCTGCTTGTCCAAAGGCCTGCCAATGATCCGAGTTCGTTCTATGCCTTCATCGGCGGCGAGTACGAAATCGGGGACACGTTGAGACGCGGCTTCGTAAAGAGTTTGAGGAGGAAACGAACGCCCTAGTCATGACCGCTCGCTACCTGTTTTGCGTGGAAAACCATTTCCAATACAAAGGCCAGACCATTCAACAGGCCGAACATTTCTTCCTGGTCTCCATTGACCGTCGCGACGTGACCAGCCGCGAAGGCCATCTCGTTCAGCACTGGCTGCCTCTCGTGGAATTGGCGAGCGCAAACCTTCGCCCGTTCGTCGTTCGTGATGCCGTGGCGTCTGGAACCTATCTCAGTGACCGTCACCTGATTCAGATGCCAGACCAGGCTTAGCCGTTCCGCAGCGTGCCGATTGCCGAAATGAGTTCCTGTGTCCATCCGCTTAGAAGGCCGGTGCTCTAATCTGCTACGGGAACGTTGCTGTCAGCGAACGCACCCTGCCTTCATGCAGCATGCAGCGGGATGGCGCTGACGTCGACTTCGCGCTCCGCATGCCAGGCACGCGGCCTGCATCCTGAGCCAGATCGCGGCACCATCGCCGAACATCTTGCCAAGGCGGGCGGCCACGGCAGGCGATACCGGCTTCTTCTCACGGATGATATCGTAGAGCTGCTGGGCGCGAGATTCCGAGCAGATTGGCGATTTCCACCTTGGTCTTGCCGGTGGCGGGAACGATGTCGTCGAGCAACGCGCCAGGATGGGAAGGGCAGCGCTCGGTCGTTCTGTTTCGTTCGTACACCTTCAGAGTGCTACCCATATGCCAGGTACAAACCGTAACCTATGTGTCCGGAAAACCCGGCAAAATTGGCGATCCCGACAGGATTCGAACCTGTGACCATCGGCTTAGAAGGCCGGTGCTCTATCCAGCTGAGCTACGGGACCGCTGGCCGGCATTTGATATCTTGGCCGGCTGGTGTCTATGTGCCAGGCGCTGACCGCCGGTCAATGCGTCCAGGGTATCCTGCGGTCATAGCGGAAATTTTCCGCATAGGAAATCTGCCGGCGCTTGGTCTCTTTCGGCTCCTCGACACGGAAGGCCAGGCCCTGCTTTTCGGCATAGGCCACCGCCTCTTCCCTGGTGTCGAAGGTCAGCCTGATCTGGCTCAGCATGTCGCCCGATGTGGTGTAGCCCATCAGCGGGTCGATCTTCTTGCGTTGGGCGGGATCGAATTCCAGCACCCAATGGCCGGTCTTGGCCTTGCCGGACTGCATCGCGGTTTTGGCTGGGCTGAAAATTCGCGCGGACATGGGCACCTCGTAGCTGCGTTGGCGGTAGCGCCGCCTTATTTCAGTCAATACTGTGCAACACTGCCGACGGCAAGGCCGAAGCGGCCTGCAACCAGGCCGCTTCGGCAGCGGCATCGGCCCGATACACTGGCGTAGCATCAAAAGTCATGGTCATGATGGCGACACAAAGAGGCATGGACGCAGGGATTTTGCACGCCGAGGCCGACAGCCAAGCGATTTTCGACGGCGCGATCGTGATCGGCGCCGGGGCAGCCGGCTTGACCGCAGCCCATGCGCTGCTCAAGACCGGCGTGCCTGTGATGGTGTTGGAAAAGGAAGCCCGGCTGGCCGAGCCATGGCACGGGCGGCACGAGCGACTGCATCTCAACACGCATCGCGACCTTTCGGCGCTGCCGGGCGTTTCCTTTCCTGCCGGCACCCCTGCCTTTCCGCACCGAAACACCATCATCGGCCATTTGAACGAATTCCACGCCATGCACCGGCTGCCGGTCGAGTTCGGCATTGCGGTCGAGGAGATAGGCTTCGAGGGCGACCACTGGCTTGTGCGGACCAGTGCCGGGCCGCGGCTGGCGCGCCATGTCGTCATCGCCACCGGGCGCGACCGGCAGCCCTTCATCCCGGCCTGGAAAGGCATGAAGGCCTTTGCCGGACGCATCATCCATTCGGCCGCATTCGGCGACGCCAAGGCCTATGCGGGCAAGAAAGTGCTGGTCGTCGGCGCCGGCAATTCCGGCTTCGACGTGCTCAATCACCTGGCGGCA
Source organism: Mesorhizobium sp. C372A (assembly GCF_030323245.1). Lineage (NCBI taxonomy): Bacteria > Pseudomonadati > Pseudomonadota > Alphaproteobacteria > Hyphomicrobiales > Phyllobacteriaceae > Mesorhizobium > Mesorhizobium sp. C372A. Next base: position 5,597,838 of record NZ_CP100475.1, read on the forward strand.
GCCGGCACGGGACAGATCTGGCTGTCGGCGCGCAACGGTCCGGCACTGCTGCCCAAGCGCCTCGGCCAGATCGCCGTCCACCGGTTTTCGCCGATCCTGGCGCGGCTGCCGTTCAAGCTCGCCGATGCGGTGATGGCGGCGACGCAGCGATGGGCCTTCGGCGACCTCACGGCCTACGGCCTGCCGCCGACGCCTTCGGGCGGCGCAAGCCGGCTGGCGTCGGATTATACCGCCATCGCCACCGATGACGGCGCCGTCGATGCCATCAAGGACCGCAGGATCATCGTGCTGCCAACCGTGCGGGAATTTACCGGCGACACGGTCGTTTTCGACGATGGCGCGACGATCCAGCCCGATATCGTCATCGCCGCGACCGGCTACCGCACCGGGCTCGAGGCCATGCTGGGCAAGCTCGGCGTGCTCGACCAAAAGGGCGTGCCGCTGTTCAACGGCGCCGACAGCGACCCGAAACTGCCGGGCCTGTGGTTCACCGGCATGCGGCCAAGCATCCGCGGCTGCTTCGCCAATGCTCGCATCCAGGCCAAGGCGATCGCAGCCAGGATTGCGCGGGAGCGCAGACCGCCAAGCCCCGTTTGATGTTTTAGGGGTTGCGCGACAGGGTCCGGAACCGTATACGCCGCAGGGCCTCGGAGTGTAGCGCAGCCTGGTAGCGCATCTGGTTTGGGACCAGAGGGTCGGGAGTTCGAATCTCTCCACTCCGACCATTTTTTCCCACAAAGCCAGTCCTTGCCCAAGGTCACTCCCAAGGTCGCCATTGGCTGCCTCGCCGGTAGCGCATGGCGGCACGCATTGCCCAAGCAGCAGCCGCTCGCCGATCGGACCCTACATTGGAACACCAGTTCGCTCCGAGAGTTGTGTATGTTCAACCCAAGGAGCAAACAATGAAAACCCTTCTCATCGTCTCCATGATCGCGTTCGCCGGAACGGCGGCTTTGATCGCACCGGCGCAAGCCGCCAGTCTGACTATCCAGTCCGATGACGACGATCAATATTCGTCCGACGATGGCGATATACAGGTTCTTCGCCATCACCAGCGCCACAAAGACTATAGCGACGACTATGGCGACGACTACAGCGACAACCAGGATGGCCAATGGCGGCGCCACCACCGCCATCACCGCTGCCATATCGAACTGGTCAGGCACTGGCGCCATCACCACAGGGTCGTCGAAGAGGTCAGGGTCTGCGGCTGATCCGATCGCTTTGGACCTGCTACGGCCGAGTTGGCGACCGGAGCACCAATCTGACCTAAAGCGCGTCTCATTTGAACGGACTCACGCGACGCGCTTGAGGTCTTGTTTGATGCATGCGGTTCTCTCAAAACCGGGGCCACTTGAGCGACATGCATCAGGCGCCCGTGTCATCGAACAGCATCCCTTCGGCGGGTTTGGCTGAAAATGGACGCAGGGATAATCCCCTCGCTTCCAAAGGGGAGATTCTGGATGCTTGGTCTCGAGGCATGGCTTTCGCTGATTGGCCCTGCGTACTTCGCTTACATCGGCATCACGGTTCCGTTCGTCGTCGTCTGGGCCATTATCTGTGCGGCCCTGTGGATCTGGAACAACCGGCCGAGCAAGAGGCAAGGCCCTCCCCGCTCGTGGCCCGCCAGCGTGCTGTTCTTTGTCGTCGTTGCCGCGTGCTACGTGGCAGCGCATACGGTGGTCTATCTGCTGGTCCGGTATCTGGCGGCGTTGTGGGCATAAACGTAGCTCTATAGAGCGCTCTCGATATCGGTCTTCGAAAAATCGTCGCCAACATAGAGCAAGCGGCAGGCTCGATCCTTTGCCACTTCATAGGCAAAGCAATCGCCGAAATTGAGCCCGGCCGGATGAATACCCTTGCCCCATTTCCCATACGCCTCGGCTATGCGCCGGCCAGAGGCTGGTGTCACCGCCGTGACCTCGAAGCCGAGCCCGCCGATCAGGCCGGCCATTTCCTCACCGACATTGCGCCTGTCCGCCACGATCAGCGCCTCGGCCACTGTGCCAGCCGAGATCAAAATATCGTCTTCGGCTTCCAGCGCCGCTATGCAGGCACTGGATTGAGGTTCGGCAAGAACGATCGCCATCAGGGCCGAGGTATCGACCACGATCATTCGGGCAGGCCATCGTCGCCATAGAGGAAGTCCTGGCTCCGCGCGGCATCCGACCCGGTCTTTGCCTTGGCAGCGCCGGATGCTCGCATTGCCTCCAGTAATGCCCGGCGGCTTTTCCTGTCAGGGACAGCCTTCATGGGAACAAGGCGCACGGCTGCATGACCATGACGGGTCAGGATAACTTCATCACCCGCCTCGGCACGACGGACCAGTTCGGTGAGCTGCCCCTTGGCGTCTGTAACGGATACCTGCATTGACCACTCCTTTATGGACCATGCTCTGGTCCATATTCAAGAAGTAGACCATCTAATGGTCCATTTCAATGCAGGACGATAAGATCTTGCGGTTTGGTGAAGTCTGAATGACAGCTGGCGCGCAATCGTAGGCCTTGCGGCGATTCTATCTGAAGGTAAGCTCGCCGGGCGAGAACCCCAATCATCACTCCCGGCGAGCCTACAACCCGATCAGGAACGCGATCAGGACCGGGGTCAGCCGGCAAACGCAGTGTTGCAAGATGGGTGCCAGAGGTTTCTTCTCGAAATGGGACAGGAGCGGAGTCTTCTCCTTCCACTGCCTACACCTCGAACTCGCCCTGCCCTTCGTCCATTGCGCTGACGGTTTCGGCGGCGAGCGCCCTGGTGATCGGCGTCTTGCGCTCGAGCGCGGTGCGGTCGAGGCGCTCGACCACGCGCATGGCGGTGGCCAGCGAGCGCTCGATGCGGCGCACCAGATATTGCACGACATGCGGCTCGACCTCGACCTGGCGGTCGGCGAAGAGTTTGGTGATGACACCGGCCAGAAGCAAATCGTCCGGCTCATGGATCTCGACGGTTGCCGCCGCCTTCAGCCGCGAGGCAAGATCGGGCAACGTCACCCTCCAGGCGGCGGGGAAGCGCCGCGCCGTCAACAGCAAGGTGGCCCCGGCGCCGCGCACTTCATTGATGAGATGGAACAGGCCCGCCTCGTCGATGGCTGTCGTGTCGACATCGTCGATCAGCGCGGGCCTGCCGCCAAGCCCGGTGATGGCATTGCCGATGCGCTGGGCATCGACCGCCACAGCGTTGGCCCGCGCCTGCCAGATCGAGCCCAGATGTGTCTTGCCGGAACCGGCCGGGCCAGCGAGCACGATCACCGGCGACGGCCAGTCCGGCCAGCGATCGACAAGGGCTGCCGCCTCGCGGTTGGTGGCCGACACCACCAGTTCGTCGCGCGAGTAGCCGGTGCCGTGGCCAAGGTCGAGCGGCAGTTGGCGCGGCGGTTCGGTCTTATGATCCGTCACGTTCAGCCGCGCGGCGAGCGGTGGCCGCCGCCGCGATCGGCAGGCAGCGGCGGGACTGGCTCGGTGGAGTGTCCCTTGTAGAGCGGCGATTCGAGATAGCGGGCAATGGCAAAGCGCACCAGCACGGCAACCGCCGCCGAAGCAGGAACGGCGATCAAAAGGCCGACGAAGCCGAACAGGGCGCCGAAAGCGAACAGCGCAAACATCAGCCAGACCGGGTGCAGGCCGACGCTTTTTCCGACCAATCTGGGCTGCAGGATGTTGCCTTCGATGAACTGGCCGATGAAGAACACCACGGCGACAGCAACGATCATGGTCCAGTCCGGCCAGAACTGGACGAAGGCGACGCCGACGGCCAGGACCAGTCCGGTCAGCGAGCCGACATAAGGGATGAACGAGATCAGCCCGGCGAAGAGGCCGATGAGGATGGCGAAATTCAGCCCGGTCAGCGTCAGGCCGGTGGCATACATGCCGCCGAGCACCAGGCACAGCGTGCCCTGGCCGCGCACGAAGCCGGCGGTCGCGGTGTTGATGTCCCTGGAGATCGCCCTGACCGTCCCGACATAATCGCGCGGCACCCAGCTGTCGACGACCGCCACCATGCGATCCCAGTCGAGCAGCATGTAGAAAGCGACAACCGGAGTGACCACGAACAGGCTGACCACCGACACCAGAGCAACGCCAGAACTCCAGATCGAGGTGAAGACGGTGCTCAGCAGGCCGAAACCGGAAGTGAGCAGCGAATTCAGCCCGTCGCGCAGGCCATTGGCATTGACGCCGAATTTCTGCTCCAGCCATTTCGGATCGAAGCTGGTGATCAGCGACTGCAGCCGGGTCAGATATTCCGGCAGCTTGCTGGCGAAATCGGCCATCTGCGTGGCCAGTACCGGAACCAGGATGACGAAGGCCAGCACCAAAAGGACGATGAAGGCAATCAGGATGACCACCGTCGCCATCAGCCGGGAGAGGCCGAGGCGTTGCAGCCGGTCGGCGACCGGGTCGAGAAAATAGGCCAGCACCATGCCGGCAACGAACGGCAACAGGATGCTGGAAAAAATGTAGAGGAACAGCGCCAGGAAGATTGCCGTGCCCAGCCAGAAGAAAATCTGGCGGCGAAACGCCAGGGACGCAGCCGCGTCTGCTAACGCGGCAGTCTTGTCAACTACCCGGGGTGGAGCCTTCGCCATAGCCGCTCATATGCCTCAGCCAAGCCACGAGATAGGCCGCGGCCGAAGCCACGGTCAAGACCCCGGACAGCAATATGAGCGCAGGCCTGAGCGGGTCGAGGTGGAGGCCAAGGGCAAGTTCGCCCAGCACCACGGCGCCAGCACGATCTGGGCGGCGGTGTTGGCCTACGACACATAGAGCGGCTTCATCTCGACCGGATGCGCCATGACCGTGGACAAAAGCACGGCGCAGATGATCAGCGCATCGCGTGACACCATGGTCACCACCAGCCACAGCGGCAATTGCCCGATGAAGCCCATGACCACGAACACCGAGACCAGAAGCACCTTGTCGGCCATCGGATCGAGATAGGCGCCGAGTTCGAATGCTGGTTGAAGCGGCGGGCGATGAAGCCGTCGACGCCATCAGCAATTCCGGCAACGAGAAATCCGGCAAAGGCCCAGTCCCAGCGCATGTTCAGCATCGCCAGCACCAGCACGAAGCGCAGGATGGTGATGAGGTTGGGAATGGTCAAGGGCATGTCCCGCCATGCTTGTTCTGCAGATCGATGATGGAGATGGATTGTGGCTGCAAGGACCAGCGGTGAAGGGGCGACTGTCCACGTATTTATCTTGGGCAAAAGCCCGGTATCCTGTCGTCATCCTTGCCCCCCGAAACCATTCATGCGAAGAGCCGCCGAGGGAAACAGGGATGCGCCGACGATGAGCAAGGGCGACCGGGCCAAGCGCAAGAACGGGCTCACCTATGCCGAGGCGGGCGTCGACATCGATGCCGGCAACCTCATGGTCGAGAAGATCAAGCCGCTGGTGCGCGCGACGCGCCGGCCGGGCGCCGATGGCGAGATCGGCGGTTTTGGCGGCCTGTTCGACCTCAAGGCGGCGGGTTTCACGGATCCGGTGCTGGTTGCCGCCAATGACGGCGTCGGCACCAAGCTGAAGATCGCCATCGATGCCGGCAAGCACGACACGATCGGCATCGACCTCGTCGCCATGTGCGTCAACGACATCGTCGTGCAGGGCGCCGAGCCACTGTTCTTCCTCGACTATTTCGCCACCGGCAAGCTCGACCCCGACCAGGGGGCGGCAATCGTCGGCGGCATAGCAATCGGCTGCCGACAGGCCGGCTGCGCGCTGATCGGCGGCGAGACCGCCGAAATGCCCGGCATGTATAACGACAAGGATTACGACCTTGCCGGTTTCGCCGTCGGTGCTGCCGAACGCGGCCAGTTGCTGCCGACCGACGATATCGTCGAAGGCGACGTGCTGCTTGGCCTGGCTTCCTCGGGCCTGCATTCCAATGGCTTTTCGCTGGTGCGGCGCATCGTTGGCGTCAGCGGGCTTGCCTGGAGCGATCCGGCGCCGTTCAACGATGAGGCGACGCTGGCCGAAGCGCTGCTCGAGCCGACCCGCATCTATGTGAAGTCGATCTTGAAGGCGATCCGCAACACGCATGGCATCAAGGCGCTGGCCCATATCACCGGCGGCGGCTTTCCCGAAAACATTCCGCGCGTCCTGCCGAAGGACTTTTCCGCAGAACTCGATCTCAATGCCATCGATGTGCCGCCGGTGTTTTCCTGGCTGGCGAAGACTGGCGGCGTGGCGCCGGAGGAGATGATGCGCACCTTCAACTGCGGCATCGGCATGATCCTCGTCGTCGCCTCCGGCCAGGCGGCACAGGTCGCAGCCGTGCTGCAGGAGGCCGGCGAGACTGTGACGCCGATCGGCCGCATCGTTCCGCGCCGCGACGCCGGCGTCATCTATCGGGGCTCGATCGGCCTATGAGCAGGAAACGCACGGTTGTTCTGATCTCGGGACGCGGCTCCAACATGACGGCGCTGATCGCGGCGGCCAGCGACCCGGCCTATCCGGCCGAGATCGTTGGCGTCATTTCCGACCGGGCCAACGCCGCCGGCCTCGGCATCGCGGCCGCGCGCGGTATCCCGACCAAGGTCATCGTGCGCGCCGACCATGCCAGCAAGGAAGCCCATGATGCGGCGATCGACGCCGCGCTGATTGCATTCAACGCCGAGATCGTGGCGCTGGCCGGCTATCTGCGCATCCTGTCCCGCGGCCTGGTCGAGAAGTGGCAGGGGCGCATGATCAACATCCACCCTGCCCTGCTGCCGGCCTTCAAAGGGCTCGATACGCATGCGCGCGCCCTGCGCGCCGGCATTCGCATTCATGGCTGCACGGTGCATTTCGTCACATCAGAGATGGATGACGGCCCGATCATCGCGCAGGCAGCGGTGCCGGTGATGGTCGGCGACAACGAAGACACGTTGGCCGCCAGAGTGCTGAAGGCCGAGCACCGGCTTTATGCGCTGGCGCTCGGGCTGGTCGCCGACGGCAAGGCGCACATGGAAGGCGGTCGCACCGTGCTGGCACATTTCGCCGACGATGCCGAAAACGGAACTTCCGTGGTGATGGCGCCCGACCCGCTGCGCGAAGAGCGCGATCTCGAACATCTGGCGCGGATCACGCCGTAGGCCGACATGGCGACACCGAGACAATTGCTCCTGCTGCGCCACGCCAAGTCGAGCTGGGACGACCCGGCGCTTGCTGATTTCGACCGGCCGCTCGGGCCGCGCGGGCTGAAGACGGCGCCGCTGATGGGGCGCGAACTGGCCCGGCGCAGTTGGCTGCCTGACCTGGCGCTGGTGTCGCCGGCGCTGCGTACGCGCGAGACATGGCGGCTGGTCTCGGCGGAACTGTCGGCGAGCGTAACGGTGGAGTTCGCCGAGGCGCTTTTCGAAGCCACGGCTGGCGACATTCTGGCCGAGCTGCAGCAGGCAGTCGCATCGGCTAGCTGTCTCCTGGTGCTCGGCCATAATCCCGGCCTGGAGGACTTTGCCCGCCGGCTCGCCGGTCCGCGATCGGGTGTGGCTGCTCTCAGGAAACTTGAAGAGAAATTCCCGACCGGCGCCCTTGCCCGCTTTGTCATCGACGGCGACTGGGCGGATCTCGGCTTCGGCGCGGCCCGGTTGACGCATTGCATCAAGCCGAAGGATCTAAGCTAGACCAAGCTGCTAACGGGCTAGCCGCAGGTGACAGCCGCAAACCGTGTTTTGAAAAGACCACGGCCAAACAAGGAGATAGGACCCGCTGCTGGCGGATTGATTCAAGATCTTTGCGGCCCGAGTCAATTGCATAAACCAAGAGCGGTGGGCCAGGCCCACCGCTCTTTGTGGTCGTAGATTTCTCAGAAAATCAACGACCCCAGATGCCCTGGCCGGATTCCGGCTGGTTCGAGTCGCCTTTGATCGGGAAATCGCCGAGGCTGGCCGGCTTGCGGATCGAGGCGGTATAACTGTGATCGATGTTGCCGGCGGGCGCTGCCACAGCAGGCTGGTTGACGCCGTCGGAGCCGTAGTGGTCGCTGCCTGCGAAAGCGGTGCCGGTGGCAAGGAGGATGGCAGCAGCAGCGGTAAGTGCGATCTTGGTCATTTCAGGTAATCCAGATTTTTCAGTTCTGTCCGTCAAGTGGCGTGCCTTGGGAGGAATTCGCGTCGCTCGGACCACCCCGAAATGGGTGTGCGTTGCTGCCATTGCCAATCACAAAAATGTGCGAACCGAACCGTTCGGTTCGGTCTTGGAAGGCGCCGAATGGCGTAGTTGTTGCTATATTCTATTCTCCAGGCGGCTCCGACCTCGCAACGCCCCTCGTTGCGTTATCCCTTACATCTCAAAAGGTCGTGAAGCCCAGTACGTCGCGCATGTCGTATTCGCGGGGCGGCCGGACGGCGACCCAGCGTGCGGCCGCAATGGCGCCGCGCGCGAACATCGAGCGGTCGCCAGCTGAATGCGAGAGCGTAAGCGTTTCGCCCTCACCGAGGAAGCTCACGCAGTGCTCGCCGACGATGCTGCCGCCGCGCAGCACGGCAAAGCCGATCTCGCCGGCAGGGCGTGGACCTGTAAGGCCGTCGCGGATGCTTTTCGCCACATCGTCCAGCCTGACGCCATGTCCGCGAGCGGCCGCCTCGCCCAGCATCAGCGCCGTGCCCGACGGTGCGTCGACCTTCATGCGGTGATGCGCTTCCAGGATCTCGATGTCGGCGGCGGGACCAAGTGCTCGCGCCGCCTGTTCGACCAGCCCAGCCAGCATGTTGAGCCCCAGCGAGTAGCTGCCTGAGCGAACGATGGCGACGGACTTCGAAGCAGCAGCGATGGCGGCGAGATCGGCCGGCTCGAAGCCGGTCGAGCCGATGACCAGCGCCGGGCCGCCGCGGGCCGCGCAAGCTTGTGCAAGATCGACGGAGGCCGAAGGCGTGGTGAAATCGATGACGACATCCGCAAGCGCCAGTGCTTCGTCGCGCTCGACCAGCCCCTCACCGATGCTGCCCGGCCTGTGAAAGCGGGCGACGAGCGCCAGCCTGGGATCGGTCTCGACGGCCAGCGCCATCTCCCTGCCCATGCGGCCGAGCGCACCGGCTATGGCTAACTTCAACAGATGCGGCATGGCGGCTTTCACTGGAAATGCGAGTCACAACAATGATCTATCATGCCGCCCTGCCAGATTGGTTCAGCCGGCGCCATGGGTCTTGAGCATCATGCCGGCGATCTCCTTGACCAGCTTGGCGGCAACCAGCGCAGTGAGATTGGAGACATCCTGGCTTGCATTGTATTCGACGACATCGGCGCCGACGATGGGCTGGTCGATCCGCTGGATCAGGTTGATCACTTGCCGGGTTGTAAGACCACCGGGTTCGCGGTGCGACACGCCGGGCGCACAAGCCGGGTCGAGGCCGTCGAGATCGACCGAGAGATAGACCGGCGTCTTGAGATCGAGCTGCAGATCCTCGCTGAAATGCCGCGCCTCGATCATTTCGACGCCGAAGCGCTTGAGCTGGTCACGAAGCTCATCATTGAGGGTGCGCAGGCCGATCTGGATCAGCCGGTCAGCCAGCCCCTCCTCCAGGATGCGCGCGAAGGACGAGGTGTGGGACCGCCTGTTGCCCTGATAGGCATCGTAGATGTCGGGATGGGCGTCGATCTGGACGATCGTTAGCCTGGCATGGCGGCGGCGCACGGCACGCAGCACCGGCCAGGCGATGGCATGATCGCCGCCGAGGCTGATCAACGGGTGGCCGGCATCCAGCGCGCGGCCGACCTCGGCCTCGATTCGCTCCCACGGATCGCCGGCGCCTGAAAAGTCGATGTCGCCGTGGTCGACGAAACTGTCCGCCACATCGAAGCCGGTTTCGCTCCACGAGCTGTGCGCGTCGCTTTTGAGTTCGCGCCGGATCAGGGCCGGCGCTGCAGCCGCGCCCTTGAGATAGGACGAGTTCTCGTCATGTGGTATTCCCAGAAGCGAAACCCTGGTCATCGGCGTGCGATCTCCGGCAACAGGCAATCTCCCTAAACCCGGCATCTGGCTGGCGATAGCAGTGCCGCTTGGGCCAGTTGCGAAGGCGATCAGGCGTCACTTCCCGATCGCGCCGCCCAGTCTTTGCCTGACGATCGCGATATGGAAATCCGTGCCGTGCAACAGCCCGTCATCGTTGAAGTCGTAGCTGGAATTGTGCAGCGGCGGCGAGGTCTCGCCATTGCCGAGAAAGACGAAGCAGCCCGGTACGTGATCGAGGAAGCGGGCGAAATCCTCCGAGGCGGTCATCGGCTCCGCCGCGATGCTGGCGGCGCCATAGGCCAGCACGCGCCTTGCGGCGACAAAGGCCGCGTCCACCAGGTCGGCATCGTTCTGCAGCGGCACGAATTCCCTGCTATAGGTCACGTCGGCGGTGACATTGTAGGCAGCGGCGGTGCCCGCCGCGATGACCCGCATCTGGCGCTCGATCTCGGCGCTGACCTCGGGACGAAAACTGCGGGCGTCACCGAGGATGCGGGCGAGGCCGGGCAATGCGTTGCGGGTGCCGTCGGTGATCAGCTCGGTCACCGAAACCACCGAAATGTCGGCGGGACTCAGCCGGCGCGAGACGATGGTTTGCAGATTGGTTACCAGCGCGCAGGCGGCGACCAGCGTCTCGTTCCCGGAATGTGGACGCGCCGCATGGCCGCCGATCCCCTTGAGCACGATCTCGAAATTGTCCTCCGCCGACATGAACGGGCCGGCACGGGTCTCGAAATGTCCAATGGGCAGGCCCGGCATGTTGTGCAGGCCAAAGATCTCGTCGAAGGGGAAGCGCTGCAGCAGCCCGTCATCGAGCATTGCCAGCGCGCCCTTGCCCCACTCCTCGGCCGGCTGGAAAACGAAACGCACGGTGCCGTCGAAACCGCCCTCGGCGGCGAGCAGCTTTGCCGCGCCGAGCAGCATGGTGGTGTGGCCGTCATGGCCGCAGGCATGCATGATGCCGGGGTTCTGCGAGCCATAGGCTGTCGCGGACTGCTCGGTGATCCGCAGCGCATCCATGTCGGCCCTGAGCGCAATCGCCCGGTTGCCGCTGCCGCGCTTCAATGTGCCGACGATGCCGGTGCCGCCGACCCCCTCTGCAACGTCGTCCAGCCCGAATTCGCGCAGCTTCGCGGCGACGAAGGCGGCGGTGCGCTTTTCTTCGAAGCCGAACTCGGGATGCGCGTGCAAGTCGCGCCGCCAGCCGGTCATTTCCTGCTTCAGCACATCACGATCGAGCTCAGCCATTTTCTCCCCGACCTATTTTGCAAGCTCACTGGCGACATCAAGCAGGATGTTGGCGCCGGCGACAAGCTCGGCATCTTCAGTGTGTTCGCGCGGATTGTGGCTGATGCCACCGGCGCTCGGCACGAAGATCATTGCCGCCGGCGCGAGGCGGGCCATCATCTGTGCATCATGGCCGGCGCCCGATGTCATGCGCCTGACGCCAAGACCGCGGTTCTTTGCGGCCGCCTCGATCCGTTCGACGATGCCGATGTCGAATAGAACCGGTTCGAAACGGGCCAGTTGCTCTGCCGAAATCGACAGGCTTTCGGCTGCAGCGAGCTCCTCGAGATAGGCAGCAAGGGCCGCCTCATGCGCCTGCAGGCGCTGTTCGTCGGGATCGCGCAGATCGACGGTGAAGATAGCGCGCGAGGGAATGACGTTGATGGCATTGGGTTCGAAGCGCATCGTGCCTACAGTGACCACGGTTGGCCCATTTGAAGCTTTCGCCCGGTCGTGCAGGAAGGTGATGATGCGGGCGGCGGCGTGGCCGGCGTCGCTGCGCATCGACATCGGCGTGGTGCCGGCATGGTTGGCGGCGCCGTCGATGGTGATGCGCTGCCAGGAAATGCCTTGCAGATTCTCGACCGCGCCGATCGGCACGCCTTCACGCTCCAGCACCGGCCCCTGCTCGATATGAAGTTCGAGATAGGCATGCGGCTTGAGGAAGCCGGGTTCGCGGTCGCCGGCATAGCCGATGCGGGCGAGCTCCTGGCCGAGCACGCTGCCATCCGTGCCGATGGCGGCCAGCACGGCCTCGGCGCTGACGCCACCGGCATGGCATAGCGAGCCCATCATATCAGGCGTGTAGCGCACACCTTCCTCATTGGTGAAAGCGGCGACCGCGACCGGGCGTGACGGCGAAAAGCCCGAAGCCTGCAGCGTCTCGATCACCTCCAGCCCGGCCAGCACGCCGTAGCAGCCATCATAGATGCCGGCATCGATGACGGTGTCGATATGCGAACCGATGAGCAGTGGCGCCTGCCCGGCATTGTCGGGGCATTGCCAGATGCCGAAAATATTGCCGACCCGGTCGATGGCGACTTCCAGCCTGGCCTGCCCGAGCCAGCCGACAAAGAGGTCACGGCCCTGTCTGTCTGTGTCGGAGACGGCGAGCCGGATCAGCCTATCCTCACTGTCGCGGCCAACGGCGCCGAGTTCCCGGATGCGGCCAAGCAGACGCTGTGCATCGATCCCGATCATGGCTATGCCTCGGCCTTCAGCTTGCCGGCCAGCACATCGGCGGGGCTCTGCCCGACCAGCTCGGTATAGCGATGCGGGTCTGTGGCGCCTTCGGTGTTGATCAGCAGCACGCGGGATTTGTCGTCGAGCCCGAGCGCGGCCTTGTGGTCGGCCACCGCCCGGATCAGCCCGGCCAGACCGACGCCGCCGCTTTCGCCGGCGACGATCACTGGATCATTGCCAGCCGGCCGTGCCAGCCGCCGCATCACCGCGACCGCCTCCTCCTCATCCACCGTCATGAAGGCATCGGCAACCCGCGCCAGAACGCGCCAGGCAACTTGCGAGGCCTCGTAGCATTCGAGCATCGCCATCACCGTCGGCTGATCGTGTGCGACCTTGACCACGTGGCCCACCCGGGCGGCTGCGACAACGCAGGCGGCGCGGGCCGGCTCGACGACGATGAAGGTCGGCCTGGCGTGACCGAGCACGATGGCGAGATGGCCGGCCAGGGCGGCGGCAATGCCGCCGACACCGGCCTGCACGAAGACATGGGTCGGCGGCTGCGGCAACTGGCCCAATGCTTCACGCACGATCGTCGAATAGCCCTGCATGACCAGACCGGGGATGCGCTCGTAGCCCGGCCAGGAGGTGTCGGACACCACGGTCCAGCCTTGCTCAGCTGAAACCTCGGCGGCCTGCCTGACCGAGTCGTCATAATTGCCGTCGACGCGGATCATCTCGGCGCCATAGCGGGCTATTGCTGCAATGCGCGCCTCGCTGACGCCGGCGTGAACGAAGATTGCCGCTTTCGCGCCAACCAACTGTGCACCTTGCGCGACCGAGCGGCCGTGATTGCCGTCGGTGGCGCAGGCAACCGTCATCCCGGCAGCGACCGCCCGGACGTCGAACCGGTTGAGATCGGCCACGTCAACGGGCCGACCAAGCGATCGGCTCGCCTCCTCCAGCACCAGTCGAAAAACGGCATAGGCGCCGCCGAGCGCCTTGAAGCTGCCGAGACCGAGGCGAAAGCCTTCATCCTTGATGTGGACGGCGCCGAGGCCGAGTTCGCCGGCCAGCGTCGGCAATGCATGCAAGGGCGTTGGCAGGTGATTGTCGCGATGGGCCAGAAAGCGCTCGACCGTATCGGCGCCGGCATTCCCCAGCGTTTCGGCATCGACCGGATCGAGCGGCCGGCGGTGCAAGGCATTGCTGTTGAGCAGGAACACGGGCGGCCTCCTTTAGGTGTGACGAAATCATATTGCAGCCGAGGCGCAAATAGCGCTGTTATTGGCGCTTCGAAATGCAAGTTTGTTTCGCCAGGATAGCGCTTTGCCTCGATCGCCTTCGCTCGACAGTTTCGACCTCGCCATCCTTGCCATCCTGCAGCGGGACAACACGACGCCGCAGCGGCTGATCGGCGAAGCCGTCAACCTGTCGGCGCCGGCGGTGCAGCGGCGCATCAAGCGCATGGAACAGTCCGGCGTCATTGCCGGCAACGTCGCTGTCATCAACCCCGTTGTGGTCGGCCAGCCCATCACCATTTTCGTCGAGGTCGAACTGGAGAGCGAACGCTCGGACCTGATCGACGCGGCCAAGCGGCAATTCTCGGCAGAGCCCGAAGTGCAGCAATGCTACTACGTCACCGGCGAGGCCGACTTCATCCTAGTCATCACCGCGGCCGACATGGGGGCCTATGAGGCCCTGACGCGCAGACTGTTCTTCGACAGCAAGAATGTCCGAAAATTCCGCACCTTCGTTGCCATGGACCGTGTCAAGGTGGGGCTGACGGTGCCTCTGCCGGGATAGCCAGTCACTTTTACGCAATTCCGGACGGAAAACCGCTCACACTTTTCCTGGAATTGCTTTAGCCCGCCGGCCGCAGCCAGACCTTGTTGTCGTGAAAGGCAGCGCCGCCATAGGGCGCTGGTGCGTCGGCGCCGGTGAGCACATTGATGCCTTCGCCACGCTCATGGGCGCTGTTTGGCCAGATGCCCTCGGCGATCACCACGCCGCGCTTGATGCCATCGAACAGCTTTGCGTGCAGCACCACCTCGCCGCGCCGGTTGCCGACCTCGATACGGTCGCCGTCGTCCAAGCCAAGCGCGGCAGCGTCGTCCGGATGCAACAACAATTCCGGCCGGCCTTCCTTGGCCTTCGACACCGGTGTCTCGGCGAATGTCGAATTGAGGAAGTTGCGCGCCGGTGATGTCGTCAGCCGGAACGGATGCTCCGCATCCGCGACCTCGATCAGGTCGACATGGTCGGGGAATTCCGGGAGCTCCGCCACCGGCCCGAACAGGCCCATGCTTTTCGGCGGCCGGTTGGGCGCCGCCTGCCCGCTCCAGTTGGCGCGGAAGTGAAATTTCTTGTCGGCATGGCCGAAACCATCGATGAAATGCGCCGCCTCGAAACCCGGCTGCAGGTCGACCCATTTGTCTTCCTTGAGGCTGGCGAAGGAGCCCAGCCCGCGCTTGCCGAGGATGATGTCGATATGCTGCTGCTCGGTCAGGCCAAAGCCCGGCCGGTCGGCGACGCCGAGACGCTGCGCCAATTGCTCGATGACGAAATGGTTGGTGCGCGGCCCTTCCGGCGGTTCGATCAGCTTGGGACCGAGCGTGATGTGCTGGTTGCCACCGCCCTTGTAGACGTCGTCATGCTCGAGGAACATCGTTGCCGGCAGCACGACATCGGCAAGCTTTGCCGTGTCGGTCATGAACTGTTCGTGCACGCAGGTGAACAAGTCGTCACGCAGAAAACCTTGTTTCACCAGCCGCTGCTCGGATGCGACATTCACCGGGTTGGTGTTCTGGATCAGCATCGCCGTCACCGGCGGGCCACCGTAAAGCGCGTCCGCTGCGCCGGTCAGCACCGGACCGATGCGCGACTGGTCGAGATGGCGAATATCGGGATCGCGCATCGCGGTGCCTTCCAGCACATCCTGGTTGAGCTTGAAGATGCCGGAATTGGAATGGAAGGCGCCGCCACCCTCATATTGCCAGGCGCCGGTGACGGCGGCGATGCAGGATGCCGCGTGCATGTTGACCGAGCCATTGCGCTGGCGGGCAAAGCCATAGCCGAGGCGGAAATAGGTTTTCCTCGTCGTGCCGACGAGGCGTGCGAAAGCCTCGATCTCGGTGACGGCAAGACCGGTGATGGCAGACGCCCATTCCGGCGTGCGCGTCTCCAGATGCGCTTCCAGCCCCTTCGGATCGTCGGTGTATCTTTCGAGATAGGCGCGGTCGGCCATGCCTTCCCTGAACAGCACATGCATGACCGCGCAGGCCAGCGCGCCATCGGTGCCGGGCTTCAGCACAAGGCCCATATCGGCCTGCTTCATCGTCGCGTTCTCGTAGACGTCGATGACGACGATCCTGGCGCCACGCTCCTTCCGCGACTTGATGGCGTGGGTCATGACATTGACCTGCGTGACCACGGCATTGGTGCCCCAGATCACCACGCAGTCGGACTTCGCCATCTCGCGCGGATCGGGACCACGCAAGGCGCCCGCTCCCATCATCCAGCCGGTCCAGGCCAGATTGGTGCAGATCGAGCCGAAGAAGCCGGAGTATTTTTTCGCATGGCGCAGCCGGTCGATGCCGTCGCGCTGCACCAGCCCCATCGTGCCGGCATAGAAATAAGGCCAGACGGTCTCGGAGCCGTATTTTTCCTCGGCCGCGATGAAGTTCTCGGCGACGACGTCGAGTGCCGCTTCCCAGCTGGATTCCTTCCAGACGCCGTCGCCCTTGGCGCCGGCGCGCATCAGCGGCTTCAGCAGTCGGTCCGGATGATGGACACGATCGGCATAGCGCGCGACCTTGGCGCAGACGACGCCAGCCGTATACGTATTGGACTTGGCGCCATGGACACGGCCGATGCGGTTGCCATCGAGCAGCTCGACCTCGAGCGCGCAGGTCGAAGGGCAATCATGCGGACAGGCGGAGTGGCCGATTCTGGGCTTGGCGTGCTGGTTCATGCGGCGTTTTTAGCGGGTTTCGCAGGCGGCGTGTAGGGCCAGATCTTACCCTCCCCTTGATGGGGAGGGTCGGCGCGCAGCGCCGGGGTGGGGTGCGGCGCAGACCCCCGCCCCGCTCGGCTTTGCGGATCGACCCTCCCCACAAGGGGGAGGGTAAATCACTCCGCCGTGCCTTCCTCGTACTCGGCCGACATGGTCAGCCACTTTTCCTCGTGACCGGCAAGCTGCTGTGCCAGTTGCGAGCGCTCCTTGGCCAGCCGGGTCGCCGTCGATGGATCCTTCTCGTATACCGCCGGATTGGCGAGTTCATCCTCGATCAGGTCGATGCGCTTGCGGATGCGGTCCATCAGCGCTTCGGTGGCGCGGATTTCCTTTGCCAGCGGCTCGAAGGCGGCGCGGCGCGCCGCGGCATCGCGGCGGCGATCGGCCTTGGATGCCTTCTCGGCCTCGCGCTTGCCGCGTCGGTCGCCGGACACGCCGGTGACCAGCGTCTTGTAGTCCTCAAGGTCGCCGTCATACGGGTTGACCGCCCCGTCCTTGACCAGCCACAGCCGGTCGGCGGTCGCTTCCAGCAGATGGCGGTCATGCGAGATGAGGATGACGGCGCCGGGAAACTCGTTCAGCGCATGGATCAGGGACTCGCGGCTGTCGATGTCCAAATGGTTGGTCGGTTCGTCGAGGATGAACAAGTTTGGCCCCTCAAAGGCCGACAGGCCCATCAGCAGGCGCGCCTTCTCGCCGCCGGACAGGTCCTTGGCGGCGGTGTTCATCTTCTCGGTGGTGAGACCGAACTGGGCGACGCGGCCACGTACCTTGGATTCCGGCGCCTCCGGCATCAGCCGGCGGACATGCTCGTAGGCGTTTTCATCAGGCCTGAGATCGTCGAGCTGATGCTGCGCGAAGATCGCCACCTTCAGGCCCGGCGCCACCGTCATGGTGCCGGTTTCCTGCTTCAGCCGGCCCGAGAGAAGCTTGGCGAAGGTCGACTTGCCGTTGCCGTTGGCGCCGAGCAGCGCGATGCGATCGTCGGCATCGATGCGCAACGTCATCTTCTTCAGGATCGGCTGGCCCTCGGTGTAGCCGACATTGACGTTGTTCAAGGCAATGATCGGCGACGCCACCGTTTTCACCGGTTCGGGGAAAGAGAACGGCCTCACCGTGTCGTTCACGATCGCGGCAATCGGCTTCATCTTCTCCAGCGCCTTGATGCGCGACTGCGCCTGTCTCGCCTTCGAAGCCTTGGCGCGGAAGCGTTCGACGAAGGACTCCATGTGTTTGCGCGCGGCTTCCTGCTTGACGCGGCCCTTCTCCTGCAACTCCTTCTGCTCGGTGTACTGGCGCTCGAACTGGTCGTAGCCGCCGCGCCAGAAGGTCAGCTTCTTCTGGTCGAGATGAACGATGGAATTGACGGCGCGGTTGAGCAGGTCGCGATCGTGCGAGATCAGAAGCACCGTGTGCGGATATTTCGACACGTAGTTTTCCAACCAAAGCGTGCCTTCGAGATCGAGATAGTTGGTCGGCTCGTCGAGCAGCAGAAGGTCGGGCTCGGCAAACAGCACCGCGGCGAGCGCCACACGCATGCGCCAGCCGCCGGAGAAGGACGAGGCCGGGCGGCGCTGCGCGGCGTCGTCGAAGCCAAGGCCAGCGAGGATGGTGGCCGCGCGAGATTCCGCCGAATGCGCATCGATATCCGCCAGCCGCATATGGATGTCGGCAATGCGGTGCGCGTCGGTGGCGGTCTTTTCCTCCTCGAGCAATGCGGTGCGCTCGAGGTCGGCCTTGAGCACGATCTCGATCAGCGGCTCCTCGGTGCCGGGCGCTTCCTGCGCCACCTGGCCGATGCGGGTGTTCTTGGGCAGGCTTATCGAGCCGGTCTCGGAGGGAAAGTCGCCGGTGATGGCCTTGAACAGCGTCGTCTTGCCGGTGCCGTTGCGGCCGACGAGGCCGGCCTTTGTGCCGGCCGGCAAGGTCAGCGAGGCATGATCGAGAAGCAAGCGTCCGGCCATGCGGAGCGAAAGATCGTTGATGATAAGCATGCCGGGGCTTTTGCACGGGAGGGCGGCGCTTCGCAAGGGCCTGGGCGCCGGCGGGGGCATAAGGCATGAAAACGGCGCGCCTTAAGCGCGCCGTCCATTGCAAACAGCAGACCGACTTTTCAGAGGCTGCCTGGTTCAGGCTTTGGGTTTGCGCTTCGTCACCTTGGCCGCGGCGGCCGGAACGGCCGGCTTGCGGCCGAGGCCCGAGGACTTGGCCAGTGCCGAACGGGTCGCGGAGTAGTTCGGCGCCACCATCGGATAGTCCGACGGCAAGCCCCATTTGCCACGATATTCCTCCGGGCTGAGACCATGGTCGGTCATCAAGTGGCGCTTCAGCGACTTGAATTTCTTGCCATCTTCCAGACAGACGATGTGGTCGGGAAACACCGACCGCTTCGGATTGACAGCCGGGTTCAGCGCGGGGCTTTCCACGGCGGCAATGCTGCCCAGCTTGCGCACCGATGCGCTGACGCTGGCGATCAGATCCGGCAGGCCAGACGCAGGGAGAGGATTGTTGCCGACATAGGCCGAGACGATGTCAGCAGTCAGTTCAATAGCGGTCTTGCTGTCGATGGTGTGCAATTCTGTTTCTCCCGCCGGTCATGAAGTTGCCGGCTTTTTTTAAGACTTCTCTTGATGTATCGACCTAGCTGCACCCCCCAACGGGTCGCTAAGTCTCAATAAACGATCAAGAATCGGAACAGGAGGATGTTTCCACAACAGGTTGCAACGTTGCAAATTAGAAAATCTAATACTTGGAAACGGCCGACTTCGCGCCAGCAGATTTCAACTGCACGGCCCCCGCAGGTTTGGAGTCGGCCAGTATCTCCAGAATGCGCTTCCAGCGGGCGCACCGGCCGAAATCTTTTTGCTCTATCGCCTTTTCGGCCTTCATGGCGGCATAGAGCGGCGCCTCGGCGCCGAACTCCTTGATCAGCCAGAATGCTTCCTGTCTGGCGAGACGTTCATCGTCGTCAAGCATGGTTTTCAGCCTCCGAGCGTTCTATGCCCACCGCAATACAGCTGCCGATGACGAGGACCGCACCGGCTATCGCGGTCAGCGTCAGCCTTTCGCCCGAAAGTGTCAGCAGCAGCGTCGATGCGATCGGCGTCAGATAGGCGATGACCGCAACCTTGCCGCCGCCTTCAAGCTTCAAGGCGCGCGACCAGAAATAATATCCCAGCCCCATCGGACCGGCACCGAGATAGAGGCCAAGCAGGAGGTGCTCGCTGGATGGCCAGGCTGCGCCGTCGTGAATACACCACAGCAAGGTCAGGCCGACGCCGACCAACGCCGAAGGCAAAAGCAAACGCTCCGACGGTGTGGCCAGGCGGGCGACCGCAATCGAATAGAAGGCCATGCACAGCGCCGAGCCGAAGGCAGCGAGATAGCCGACGATGCTGCCTTGGAGAAAAGGCTGGCCGCGACCACCCGAGATCACCAGCGCCACGCCGACAAAGCCGAGCACGGCAGTCAACCCCAGCAGCACGGGGCGTTGCCGCTTGCCCAGCACGATGACCGCCGCCGCGACCATCAGCGGCCAGGTGTAGGCGACGAGATTGGCCTCGATCACCGGCATGGAGGCAAAGGCGATGTATTGCAGCACCATGGTGCCGACCAGGCCAATAAAGCCGACCGCGACTGGCGCCAGGGTGCCGTCAGCACCCTTGGCAAAGGCTGCGTCTTGCGTGTCCCCCTTCCGGCTCGCCAGATGGAGGACGGCGAACACCAGAGCCGCTCCACAAAATTGCAGCAACTGCACGAGCGATACTGGATGGCTGGCCAGCAGGGATTTGCCGACCAGCGCGTTGGTCGACCACAGGGCGACCGCGCCGGCGGCGAAGACCAGGGCCGATGGCGAGCCCGATCCATCCCGGAATCGCCGAGACGGTGCCTTGTCCTTATCGCCGACCATGATGTTACCGACGGCCAAACCGGCGTCCACTTCTATGCCCTGGCTACCAGGATTCCCTTGACCCGCCCGGGACCGGCGCATCCGTCGCCGCCGCAACCGGACGCTCTTCCTCGAAGCGGCGATAGGCCGGCAGCTGGTTCGTCCAGACGTCTTCGGCCAGTTCGTTGACCCATTCGCGATCATGATCATTGTCGGCTGCGAGATAGAACATGCGGTTGTCGTCGACATAGGGCTTGGCCACAGAGCGCTGGTTGAGGACCAGCGTGACGCGCGAGCCGAGCTGGATCGGCGCGGTGCGGTGCAGGACGCCGAGAAACTGGCCGAGCGTGGCGTAGTTCATCTTGTGGTCGATGCGCATGACCTGGTTGCGCGGAATCTCGCGGCCGGATTCAAGGATGGCGCGGCCGGTCTCGGAATCGTCGCAGTAGATTTCGAGATGGCCGCCGACCAGCGGATTGCTGATCGACAGCGGAATGAGTTCGGTGACCGGGACACCGTCGCAATGCCAATCGACGGCGCCGTCCTTGGGATTCATGAAAGTGACGGTCGAGCCGACGATCGACAGCGGATAGGGCTCGAGCTTGGTGCCCATCATGTCGGACAGACGTTCCAGGCGCAGCTTGTCATGCAGCAGTTCCTTGATCTCCGGGATGAAGCGGTCGGCGCCGGTGATGAAGGTCAGGTCGAGGTGCTTGTGCACGGCGTGGCTGGCCTTAAGCTTCAACGCCGCCTCTTCGATCGCCGCCAGCAGCGCCGGGTCGTAGCCATGCAGATACTGCGCAACGCCGAAACCCGACACTTTCCAGGCCGTCTCATGACCGATAATGGCTTCTCGGCTCATCGCGTAGCGCAGTTCAGGTATGGTATGGGCGTTCATTCTACTTCTCCAGGATGGGGGCATCACTTGGTAAACTGTCGATTAATTTCCCCACCCCTGTAAAATTAGGAATGCTGGTGCTAGTGTAAGCCCAGCTTAAGGTCGAAACGCGTGCGTCTGCTCAGTCAGGTCAACCTCAATTCGCTGAAGATTGTCGAAAGTGCCGCCCGGCACCGTAACTTCACGCGCGCCGGCGAAGAGCAGTTTATTACTGCTTCCGCCGTCAGCCAGCGCGTTAAAAGCCTCGAGGACCAGCTGCGCTTCAAGATCTTCCAGCGCGGTGGCAATGCGGTGTCGCTGACACCCGAAGGCGAGACCTATGTGTCGCGCGTTCGCGAGGCGCTGGAGCGCATCGTGGCGGCCAGCATGGAGGCGACCGGACAGTCGCAGGCGCATGTGCTGAAGATTTCGGTGCTGCCGACGTTCGCGGCGCGCTGGCTGTTTGCCCGCCTGCCGCTGTTCCAGCGGCAATATCCCGAAATCGAGATGCGCGTCTCGACCTCCTACGCCACCAATGAGTTCGCCACCTCCGAGTTCGACCTTGAGATCCGCTATGGCGACGGCAGCTTTCCCGACCTCAAGGCGGACCTGCTGTTCAAGGAGGATTTGACGCCGGTGTGCAGCAGGAAGCTGTTCCACGAGGTTCTCGGCGACACGCAGCCGTCACAGGTGACGCCCGACGACCTCAGGCATTTCACGCTGCTGCATTCCGACACCTGCACGCAGAACTGGCAGTCGTGGCTGGGTTTTGCCGGCGCGAGTTCCGTGCTCGGCGAGACCAAGAGCATCTATTTCGATTCCTGCATGATGTCCTATGAGGCGGCCAATGCCGGCATGGGCTTTGCAGTCGCCAACCGCGCCTATATGGCGAGCGAGATCCGCGCAGAGAGACTGGTGGCGCCGTTTGCCGTGCATCACCCCAACACCGCCGGCTGGTATTTCGTCTGCCCGGTCACCGCGCCCTACACGCGCAAGGTGGAACTGTTCAAGCAGTGGATAATGGCCGAGGCGGCGCTGACGCAGTGCCAGCTGGACGCCGGGATTGCCGGCGGCCCGGTGCTGCGCAAGGCCATTGCCTGAGGTCCTCCCGTCGAGTTTCGTTCCGCACGCCATCTGACATCGAAGTTGTTTTGTGCAGAAGCGCCGTCATGAAGCAGGTCGATGCGGCCCACCTCATGACGCAGGCGAGAGACTCAGCTATGTTCGGTTGTTGCGGCGGACCTGATATCCGCCTGGCCGGCGCTATCGGCTCACCTCCCAAGCGGCGCCGGCCTTCTTCTCCCGAAGGCCATCTTCAGCCTTGTCGTCCCGCTAAAACGATCATTGTGCCAGCTGATCGCCGCTGGCCGCCGGCTTTGGCGCCGAATCCGTCTGCGGGGTTTGATCGAGCACCGGGGCTTTGGTTGGCTGGATGTCGCCGTCGCAGGCAGCGAGCGCCAAGCTGGCGGCCAACAGAATCAAAAGCCTCTTCATGGCGACCTCCTAGGTCTGCCCTCTCCTTCGTAGGGCAACGAGGTGGTTCTTCGTAAGGCAACGAGGTGGTTCGGCTTTGGTTGCACGCTCGCAAACGACGCCGCGTCGGCTGGAACCAAACGGCGGCTCTGAGGTTGGTTGCCCAAAGGAGATCGCGCCATGATCCGTCTGCTCATTACCGGCCTTTTCGCTTACGCGACCTATCGCATCGCCAAGGAGATCATCAAGGACGTGCCTGACAATTTCGATCCGTTGCCGGTGCCTGGCGACGAACGCGCCGCCTTGCGGCGCCAGTCGGCGGCAACGGGTGTCGCGCCACGGCGGTAAGGGCGACTTCCGCCCGTTGCGAACAAAGCGGAAACGATGCTTGATAGGCGATGACCATCGCCATCAATGATTCGTCCTTGCGGCCCGCCTATCTGGCGAAGCTCAACGCCGAGCAGCGGCTCGCTGTCGAACATGGCGACGGCCAGATCGCCGGGCCGCTGCTGGTGATCGCCGGCGCCGGCTCCGGCAAGACCAACACGCTCGCCCACCGGGTTGCGCATCTGATCGTCAAGGGCGCTGATCCCAGACGCATTCTGCTTATGACATTCTCGCGCCGCGCCGCCACCGAAATGGCCAGGCGGGTCGAACGCATCGCCGGCGAGGTGCTGGGCCGAGACGCGTCCGTCATCGCCGATGCGCTGGCCTGGGCCGGCACGTTTCACGGCATCGGCGCCAGGCTGCTGCGCGACTATGCGCTGACGATCGGCCTCGACCCGGCCTTTACCATTCACGACCGCGAGGATTCCGCCGACCTGATGAATCTTGCCCGGCATGAACTTGGATTCTCGAAGACCGAAAGCCGTTTTCCGACCAAGGGCACCTGCCTGGCGATCTATTCGCGCGCTGTCAACGCGCAGGCGCCGCTTGGCGAGGTGCTGGGTTCGGCCTTTCCGTGGTGTGCCGGCTGGGCCGAACAACTGAAGGCTCTGTTCGCCCGATATGTCGAGGCCAAGCAGGCGCAGAACGTGCTCGATTACGACGACCTCCTGCTCTACTGGGCGCAAATGGCCGCCGAGCCGGAGATCGCGGCGCATCTGGGCTCGCGTTTCGACCATGTGCTGGTCGACGAATACCAGGACACCAACCGGCTGCAGGCCTCGATCCTTTCGGCGCTGAAGCCGGATGGCGCCGGACTGACGGTGGTGGGCGACGACGCGCAGTCGATCTATTCGTTTCGCGCCGCGGAAGTGCGCAACATCCTCGATTTCCCGCAACAATTCGCGCGAGCCGCCGATGTCATCATGCTGGAGCGCAACTACCGCTCGACCGAGACCATTTTGGCGGCAGCCAATGCGGTCATCTCGGAGGCATCGGAGCGTTTCACCAAGAACCTCTGGTCGGAGCGCAAATCCTCGCAAAAACCGAAACTGGTCAGCGTGCGCGACGAGGCGGAGCAGGCGAACTATGTCTGCCAGGCCATCCTTGCCGAGCGCGAGGCCGGCACGGTGCTGAAATCGCAGGCGGTGCTGTTTCGCGCCTCGCACCACAGCGGCCCGCTGGAGATCGAATTGACGCGCCGCAACATCCCCTTCGTCAAGTTCGGCGGGCTGAAATTCCTCGACGCCGCCCATGTCAAGGATGTGCTTTCGGTGCTGCGTTTTGCCGAGAACCCGCGCGACCGCGTCGCCGGCTTCCGCGTGCTGCAGCTCCTGCCCGGCATCGGCCCTTCGGCGGCGAGCACCATCGTCGAGACCATGGCGACATCGCTCGACGAGGAAATGGGGCTGGCCCGCTACCGGCCGCCGCAACGCGCGGCTGAGGACTGGCCAGCCTTCGTTGCGCTTTATTCCGGCCTGCGCGCCCGGTCGGGGAAATGGCCGGCCGATCTCGAACAGGTCAGGCTGTGGTACGAGCCGCATCTCGAGCGCATGCACGAGGATGCGACGACGCGGCGGGCCGACCTCATGCAGCTCGAGCAGATCGGTTCAGGCTATGCTTCGCGCGAGCGCTTCCTGACCGAGCTGACGCTGGATCCACCGGATGCGACCAGCGACCAGGCCGGGCCGCCGCACCGCGACGAGGACTATCTGATCCTGTCGACCATTCATTCGGCCAAGGGCCAGGAATGGAAGAACGTCTTCGTGCTCAACACCGTCGATGGCTGCATCCCGGCCGATCTCGGCGTCGGCACCAAGGAAGACATCGAGGAGGAGCGCCGGCTGCTTTACGTCGCGATGACGCGGGCCAAGGACGGCCTGCATCTGGTGACGCCGCAGCGCTTCTTCACCCACGGCCAGGCAGCGCGCGGCGACCGTCACGTCTATGCCTCGCGAACCCGTTTCATCCCGGCCTCGATCCTCGGCGCCTTCGAGCAGACCTCTTGGGCGAGCGTCCACGCCAAGGACGATCCGCGCCACAGACCTGAAGTCCGCGTCGACCTCGGCGCCCGCATGCGCGGCATGTGGAAATAGCCGCAACCGCGAATGCCGGCAGGGAGCGACCTCAAGAGCAAATCGTCCTGTCATGGCATCTCTCAGGGAACCTCGGGCCGCCAGCCGCGTTTTCTGGCGTCCAACCCGCGATCGGAGGGCGGCGGCCGCCGCCCTTCCGCCCATCCAGAGAGGCCAGAATGCACGACGCGATGTTCTTCACCCCGGTTGCCGTTAGCGTTGGCGCCGGCCACAAACGCATGCTCGCCTCGCTGTTCGAGATGCATGATTTCCTGACCGAATTTCCGCCGTCACGCCGGCGCCTGAGCTATGGCGCGGCCGTGAGGGCTTGCGAGGCGGCGCGCGCCGGCGAAATCTCGACCGAGGCCGCACGCGATGCCCTGATCACCTTTGCAGTCACGGCAGGCATCCTCTGGCCCGCGGTCCAGCCGGCCGTCTCGGTCAAGCCGGTCGCACATGGTTATGGCGGCTACGCCGTCTGAGACGGCCGGGACCGGGCCTGCCCAGCAAAAAGATCACTCGGACTTGCCGGCAGACGTCGGCGAGGCCTGTGCCAGCCTTGCCGACGGGGCGGTCTGTTCGGTGTTGCCGACAAAGAGTTGATCGCCGACAAAGGGATAGGCAAGCTGCCGATGATAGAGCGAGGGAACCGGGTCATCGGTGCCGTATTCTGCGGCATCCTGTCGGGCATGAACAATGTGCCTCCCAGCATGTCGAGCAAAGGGCAGCTGCCCGGCGAAATTCTTGTCCCAGGCTTCGCGCTCATTGGCACGATGCCAGTGATGAAATCGCGGTGACGCCAGCAGCCATTTCAAAGGCCGTTGCGGCCGAAGATCGGCTCGCCAGAGATTAATGCCAAGGGATGAACGAATCGCGGCTGGCCACGGATTGCTGCCATTTGCCGGCAGGGGCCGCATGCCTGGCCAAACCAAGTCTCAGGTTTGGCGAATCGCCAACCGTTCCGACAGCGCAGGCAGCGGCACTGCGGCGACTGGAGAGCTTGCCGCCATCTGCCCGGATCGCGGCGGCCTTTTGAACAGCCCGCCTGCCCACCGCGTGGACGGGCGCTCGATCCATCGATAGCTTGCCCAGCTTACCATCAGGACACAAACGCCTGTGGTAACGATGTAGGAGAGGACACCCGCTGAATGGCTCAACCAGGCACCGAACAACAGCGACACTGCGATCATGGTCGGCCAATGCCACATATAGGTCGAGTATGAAATATCGCCCAGAAATGTGACCCACTTGGCTGGGCGCGAGCCGGCGCCCTCCAATGACAGCGCGCCCCATACGATCAGCGACGCAGCCGTTCCATAGATGGCGAGGCGAAGCAGGCCGGTCGTGGTCCCGAGCATCGGCCCAGCGTAATAACCGGCTACAGCCACAATGACACAGCCCAGAACTATGCAGACTCTCGGAAATGGCAGCGATCGGCGGCTCGCGACATAACCGATCAGCAATCCCGGCAGGAACTCCACTGTGATAGGGGCGGCAAAATACAATCCATGACCCCAGCCGCGCTCTGCTGCAGTCACAGCCACAATATGGGCTACGCCCCAGACAGCGATCACCGCTCCCGACCTTCGACCGAACAGCATGGCCAAACCCGCGACAAGGTAAAATTGAATTTCGAAGCAAAGCGTCCAACTGACCGGATGCAGAAAATTCGTCGTCACCAAGCCGAGGGTTTTCGGCGTCAATTGTGAAAAATCGACGGGATAGAGACCCCCGCTGCTGAGCAGCACGACGATTGTCGCGCCGAGGGAAAGCCAATAGATCGGATAGATCCTGACAAAGCGCCGCATAAGGAATTGCAGGGAATAAAAAGGGTGACCCGCGTTCTGCTGCTGCAGGAGACCTGCGATGATTACGCCACTGACGACGAAAAAAATGTCGACCCCGAACGCTCCGAAATGCAAGAAAAAGTTGTAGGCCGTAGCTCCCCATTGGTTCTTGCCAAATGATGAGACCGTACAAATATGCAAAAAAACAACTAAAGTTGCAGCGATCCCTCTTAACGCTTGTATTGAAAGTGATTTCGAGCGAAGATTCATATCTCACCCAGAAAAAACGATATTTTCTTTGGCATATTGCGGGCATTTCTTGATTAACCTATCATCTCTCTTAAGATTGTCGATTCACTCCTTTCATCGCTCCACAGGCTGATGTCAAAAAGCCCGGAAGCTAACTGTTTCCGCGAGTTTAGACAGTGCGAGAGCCACGAACTGTTCCTGGCATTCGGGCCGGCCGACCGGCAAAGCAAGGTGCCGTGGCACTTAGCTGCTCCGCACGGCTACTTCCGCAAAAAACGATATTTTTAGGTTAGCAGGCGAAATTTCGTGATGAATTGGAATCAATGAGCAGATTCGACATCTCGCCCTGCAATCGTAAAATATGATTTTTCTATAAGCATGACACGATATCTGTAAGATTCTTATATTTCTAAGATGATATCGCGGTTCTACTAAAAGTAGGAAACAAAACATGCCGATAATCTTTGAATGCATATTGTGGAATGAAGCTCTGACGGCTAACCTACTTGGCAGAGTGGGAAGTGATGCGCTATTTTTTGCAAAAAGCATGTCACGGGGCTAAGTTAAGAAATAATATCAGCATACAGATGGGTGAAATCTTGGTGAATACACGAGATGTATTGTCGAACAGGCCGAGTCACCGGTGGAATAAACCCAACATTGGCGCTCTGTTCGCGACGGTTGGACAATTCGGTATCCAGCAGTTTTTTGACTTCCGCAAAAATCCCGCCGTCGAGAAGGTCAATGCACCATCTTCCAAAGCGCTGATTGACGAAACGCTCACAAAAGAGAAAGCAAGCCAGCTTCCCAAGCTTATGTGCGCACTCGACGTTCCTTCGAGCCGCTCATTTCACGTCGGCAAGGGGCTTGCGCTGTACCTGCAGGGCTGGGCTTTCTGTCCCGGCAACGCGATCAGACGGCTCTATGTCCTGGACGGAACCAGGCAGCATGAAATCAAGAACCATTCCTGGGCTCGGCCCGATGTCGTGCACTGCTTCTATCCCGCGCAGGATTCAACTGGCGGCAGCCTGTTCTCCGAATTCACCACCATATTGCCGATCGAGGAGATTGCGGAACCGGAGACCCGCGAACTGCGACTTCTTGCCGAGCTTAAATCCGGAGACATGATCGAGCAGTCTCTTGCCGCCTTCAGGCTCCAACCTGGGACCAACCGGCGACCGGTGAAGGTGAAATGGCCGGCCACTGGTCCCAAGATTGCCATCTGCATGGCGGCATACAATCCGCCACAGGAACTTCTGGAGCAACAGATCGCGTCAATCATCGGTCAAGACCACAAGAACTGGATCTGCATCATCACTGATGACAGCTCAAATTCCTCTTCCCGTCGCGATATTCTTGATTTGGTAGAGAATGATAAACGATTTATTTACGTTAGAAACAGGGAACGGAAGGGTTTCTACAAGAATTTCGAAGAGTGCCTTTCGCTGGTACCGGTCGGTGCAGAGTTCGTCGCGCTGGCAGATCAGGATGATCGCTGGCGTGCGGACAAACTAACCAAGCTCGTCCAGGCTTTGCCGGAGAACAAGAAACTCGCATTCAGCGACTGTCGTATCGTGGCCGCCGATGAGGTCGTCTCCGACACGTATTGGAGCCATCGCAAAAACGAATATACGGATTTTCTTTCGCTATTCCTCGGCAATAGCGTGAGTGGCGCCGCCAGCCTATTTCGCAGCGACATTCTCGACCGGATACTGCCGTTTCCGCAAAGGCTGGTGGATGCCTACCACGATCAGTGGATTGCACTTACTGCCCAGGTTGCGGGCGGGATTTCCTACACCCACGAGCCTCTGTACGATTATCATCAGCATGGAGCCAACGTGGTGGGGCAAGTCGTCGTGCCCTACGCCGGCGTTTCCCATTCAATAGGGTTTCTCCTGAAAGGCGTCGGAAACAAGCGTGCCTTGGTTGAGGCAGGTCGAGCTTTGCTGCACCAGGCACGCAGAGATTTTGTGGGGACGCTGGAAAAGGCCATATTCGCCGAGACGCTTCGGTTGCGAAACCCCGGGATGCCGGGAAGGCTGGGCAAGATAGTCAACCGCATGTCGCGCCTGACCACCAGCTTGGCCGAAGTGATCCTTCTGAGGTTTTCAGCCGCGCTACGGCGCCGTTCGACATTGAACGTCGAAGGACAGATGATGAACGCGGCCTTAGGTGTCAGGGCAAGAAATCTTGCCTATCGGTTGAAGAAAGCCAAATATTTGCAGTATGTCCGCAAGATCGCCACGGGATCCGACGCTCTGCCAAAAGCTGCGGCCTCCGGAGGGATACCGAGCGTCGCGGATACAAATGCCAGCTGGATTATTCACAATATCCAGCCGTTGACGCTGCGGGTGTCGAAGCGCGAGCCAAAGCGCGTCAACATCCTCCTGGCAACGATCGATTTCAAATATATTTTCGGAGGCTATATCGGCATGTTCAGCCTGGCGCTGCGCCTGCGTCGGGAAGGTTTTCTCGTCCGGATCGTGACGTTGGAACATACGGAACTGGACATGGCGCTCGCTCGCGAGCGCATCAAAGGTTATCCCGGCGTCGAACAATTGTTTGACGAGATCGAAATCGAACATCGGTATGATCGCGATGACGAATTGTTCGTTAATCCCAATGATCGCTTCATTGCCACCAATGGCTGGGCGGCCCATGTCGCGCACCACGCCAGCCGGAAACTGGGACAGGACCGTTTCATGTTCATGGTCCAGGAATATGAACCCTATTTCCTACCCATGAACACGATTGCCGCACTGTTCCAGCAATCCTACCGCTTCCCGCAGTTCCAGCTTTTCTCGACACCCTTGCTGCGCGACTTTTTCAAGCTGAACAAGATCGGCGTGTTCTCGCAACCGGGTGCGAAGGAAAACCACGCTGTGTTCCGCAACGCCATCCAAAAATTCAAACCGTCGATAGACGACATGCGCGATCGCGAGCGGCGGATTCTTTTCTACGCCCGCCCGGAAGCACATGCCGCGCGCAATATGTTCGAACTCGGCATAATGGCGCTTGCCGAGCTGGCCCGTTCCCCGGGTTTCGACGCAGACAAGTGGAAGTGCTACGGGATGGGCTCGATCGGCGGCGCCAGCAAGATCAGGCTGGCGAAAAATGTGGTCATGGAGATGCTGCCGAAGACCGATTTGCAGACCTATACCGAACGGCTACCGCACCATGATGTCGGCCTCTCGCTGATGCTGACGCCGCATCCCAGCCTGGTGCCGCTGGAAATGGCTTCGGCCGGTATGTGGACCGTGACCAACACGTTCGAGAACAAGACGGCTAAGAGCCTGCGGGATATCTCGACCAACCTGATCGCTGTGGAGCCGACGCTGGAGGGCGTTGTCGCCGGGCTCAAGGACGCCATCTCGCGCGTCGATCAATACGATAAGCGGCTGCAAGGCTCGCGCTTCGATTGGCCGACCGACTGGAACGACGCCTTCTCCCAGGCGACGATGAAAAAGATCGTCGACTTTCTGTCTGATGCGCCGATCCTTCCCGTCGCGATCCATTCGCCTCGAAAAGGGACGCACAGCATTCGGGCGCCGGCGTTTAAAGCGCGTCGCCTAGCCGCGGGCTCGGCCCGCGGGTAGTAAGGGTTTGAAGAACAAAATCTTGTTAGGGCGCGACCGGCCCGTCAAGGTTTTTTCATGATCATGACCGATTGCCCAAGAGAAGCTCCACCCCATGGCGCTTTCGGGCCATCGACGAACTCCTTGATCGACAGGTTGGCGTGTCCGGCCCACACTTCCCACTGGTTACGCTCGATGAATGTGTTGAGGTAGTACACCCCCAGCGATCCTTCAAAGACCGGCCATTGAGTGGGCTCAGCCAGTTCAAGAAACGATATGACCGCCGTGCCACCCGGCTTCAGCGCGCGGGATACTTCCAAAAGATACGTATAGCATTCTGTCTGCAATAGATGCGTGAAAACGCTGAAGGCGTACACCACGTCAAATTCACCATCGCCGCACGGAAAGCTCAATTGCCGGTGCAGTCTATATTCGAAGTGCTTGGGTGTTTTGGTTTTCGCGTAGTCGAGCATGGATTGGACGATATCGGTTCCCAGATAGCGGCTGATATTAACCCTCTTGGCCAGGGCGTGAGCCACTCTTCCGCTGCCACAGCCAAAGTCGAACACGGCATCTCCATCTCGAATGCCGGCATAGGCCAGAACATCCGCGGCAATCTTGCCGATGCCTTCGTAGTTGCCTCCAACAGCGAGGCTCATCGCCTCGTCAAGCGGGTATTTCGCCAGAAGATCGGCAACGTGGCGCTCATAGTTCTCAACAAAATGATATTCAGCCATGGCTCTTCGTCTTTGTTTTTGGATTGAGCGACAAAAGCAACTTCCAGTCGTCGTTGCCTCTAGGCGGATTTTTGCACGATGTATTGGTCCTGGTATTTCCACCATGCGCCGGCTTCGTAGGATATCAACCGCGATCCCGGCAGCCGGCCGATCTGAAAGCCGACATATTGCGGATGAACGGTCGAACTGCCGTAATCCTGCTTGTCAAGGTCAATTTGTTCCGATTCAGCCTCGAATGCGATGCCATCAGGGCCAGGTGTCGGGATATGCGGATTGATGGCGCGGGCGGATTCGCCGATGGTCGTGAAGATCAGATAACCGCCTGGCGCCAGCAGCGAGTAGAGCGCCGAAAGCCATCTGCCAAAAGTGCGATCCGGAAGATGGGAAAAAAGCGAAATTACGGCGATGACATCGAACTGTCCGGGGATATCGAGGTGCTCAGGATCTTTCGACGACAGGAAGGCCGGGCATCCGAAATGTTTTCTCACGAACTCCACCGCTTCAGGATGGATATCACTGACCGTCAGGTCGCATAATTTCCGTAGATGGCGGGTGACCCGCCCATAGCCGGCGGCGAATTCGAGAACCCTCGGATTGCTCGAATCGGCGCCGAGGCTCCCGATTGTCCGCATCAGTTGTTCCGCGTCAGCCAGGCCGCCCTTGAAGTAGAATTGCAGACCGGTTTCGGCGTTCAATTTCAGGAAATGCGCCAACATCAGATCTTCGGAGTGAAGCGCTGGGCTTACCCCATAGGCCTCCGCAAATCGCTTCGCCGTCGCTTCGAATTCTCCAACAGCTAAGGTTGCCATGTCACCCTTTCCGCTATTCTGTTTCACGAGTGTTTGCTGGCTTCATTTGGCCGCCTCATCATGAGCGGCGCGCCAGCCAAACTCTACATCCCTGAGGGTCGTTTGCTGGCCGGAATCGCCTGGGTCGATACGAATGGAACGCCCAGCCAGATAGTCGGGAAGAACCAGCGCAATCGTGTGGTCGCCAACGTCGAGCGGCACTTGAATCGAGCGACCAGCCACAAAAGCTCCGTCCTGGCCGGAGTGGGGTGAAAAAAAGATTTCGAATGTATCGGGGACTTTCAATGTCAACCGCAGTCGTATGCAGGGGATCTTTCCAACGCCGCCAGAGACGGGCACGGTGGCGACCATTTGGGGATCGGGGGCGGTGGTGAGATAACCGTTTGCGTCCGCAGCCATAGCTTGGAGCCTCGGCGAACCGGATGCGGGTGCAAAATCCCTGCATTCCCTGGCCGCCAGTTCATCACGTGCGACGAGGGCCTTGCCCAGCGTGTTCGGCCAAGAAAGAGGAAAGTTCAACACAGAATTGACGACCGCTCGCTCGACGCGGCTTACCACCAAGCGGTCGCTGGCCTGCACCGCTTTGGTGATCTCTTGGGGATCGGCATCGAAATTCAATTCGGCGCCGTGCCGGAACGGGTCCGTCAACCCGATTACTTTATTGTAGAACGAATCGTGCAAAACGAGGGTGGACTTCGCCTGGTCGAATTCTGCGACTGAAGCCAGTGCCTTTTTTTCCGCAGGAATGTCGATCTCGCTTTCCGGGTAGCCATTGCCAACCAGCAGCATTGTCGTTTCCATATCGGCTGGAGGCTGGGCCAATTTTCCGGTTAGTGCAGGTGGCGACATCGCCCTGGTGTCCCGAAACATCGCCGCGAGCAATTGGCGGAAGGCTATGGCCGCACCAAAGTTGGTCCAGTGGGTGTCCGCCTTGCCATACAGAATGTTGCCGGCGGGATTGCCCTTTTCGCTCCGCAGCGCGGTAAGGTGATCGACGATCTGGGGCGCCTCGACCCTAATCGCCGATCGCAAAAGTTCGGCACTTTGCTGTTTGCAGCCCCAGATCTTTTTGAAATGAGGGTCCAGAAATTCCGGATAAAGTGTGGATTTATCGGGCGCTATTGCAAAATACATATCAATTCCCGAGGCCTTGGCGACATCAAGCATGGCGCCAATGCGGGACACGGCCATTTCCACATCATATTGCTTTTGACATTCCCCCCCGAACCAGTCGTCCTTCCAGAACAGCCAGCCGTCCTTTCCGCTGGCTACATTGTTATGGTCATACTGGCGCACAATTCTCAGCAAGGCGGTGTTTCGAACGGTAATGGCCGTTTTCTTCAGTTGCGAGCGTTCAAGAAGAGCTGAAGCCAGTTGATCGAACGCACCGCTCGAACTGGTGGACAGAGCTTCTACCGGCGGAAATGCGGTGAACGGTATTCGGCCATAAGGTTCAACGGCGCCGCGAACAGCCAGCACCAACAGCGGCGACGCGATGATGACCACGAAGGCTGCGGTGACTATTGCGCTGCATATTTTTCTGGCTGTTTTCATCAGAATTGGAAATACAGGAACGGAGTGTAGCCACCGCTCAGCGCCAACACCTGACATACCATCAGGGCAACAACCGTGTAGCAGGCGCCGGCGACATACAGCTTATCGCCTCTGGTCTCGCTTGTCAGCAACTGGCCGAACGAAAGCCGGCCGGGCAAAACGTAAATTGCCGCACCGGCCACAAGGGCGATCAGGCTGGTCGTGGCTATCGGCGCAGCCGCATCGAGGCTGAATGCACCAGCGGCGACGGGCGAAGCCATCGCCTTCCACAAAGACATTGCCTGTTCAAGCGAAGTCGCGCGGAACAGCGGCCAGCTCAGCGTCACGACCGGCAGGAAATAGGCATATCGCAGCCACCCCTTCTCCAGCACTTTCGGCCAGGTGCCGGTGGCCACGCGCTCGACCAGGATGAAAAGCCCGTGGAACATACCCCAGCAGAAAAACGTCCAGGAGGCGCCATGCCAGAGGCCGGTTACCGCGAAGACGATCAACAGGTTTCGATAGGTCGCGATCCTGCCATGCCGGCTTCCCCCCAGCGGGATGTAGAGATAGTCGCGAAACCAGCTTGAAAGCGAGATGTGCCAGCGTCGCCAGAATTCGGTGATCGAACGGCTGGCGTAGGGTCTCTCAAAATTTTCCGCAAAGCGGATGCCGAACATGCGGGCAAGCCCGATGGCCATGTCGGAATAGCCGGAGAAGTCGAAATACAACTGGATGCCGTAGGTCGCGGCCGCCAGCCATGCCGTGGCAAAACCTATGGTGTCGTGGGGTGCGGCGAAAATGGCATCGGGGATCGGCGCAATACCATCGGCTATGATCACCTTTTTCATAAGGCCGTGAGCGAAGCGGGTGGCCCCAGTGGAGAAGTTCTCGAGAGATATTCTCGGCGCTCGAAAATCATCCACGACGTCCCGGAACCGCACAATCGGGCCGGCAATCAGGTGCGGAAAAAATGTGAAGTACGTACTGAAGAGCACGACATTGCGCTCTGCAGGAATTTCACGACGGTAGACGTCGATCAGGTAAGACAATGCCTGAAAGGTAAAAAAGGATATGCCGATCGGGAGGATTATGCCGGCGAATGTCGCCGACAGATTGCTGCCTGAGGCGAGGTCAACGTTCACCGCTATGAAATCGAGATATTTGAAGAACACGAGAATGCCGACCAGCAGCACGATTGCCGCCCCGACAACTGCATTTCTCAATCTCGCGCTTTTGCAAAGGTCGACAGCCAGCGCGCCGAAATAGGCGATGACTACATCCGCGATGAGTATGATTACATAGGACCCTGACGACCAGTAGTAGAATGCCAGGCTCAGAACGAGCAGGCTTGGCCGAAAGGCAGAGGGCTTGGCAAAAAGAGCTATGGCAAGTGCGATAGGCAGGAAGAAGAAAAGAAAATTACTTGCCGAAAATACCATCCTGCCTCCAACCACGCCCACGCTCGGTGACCACCTCAGCTCTAAGAGCCAAATTTGCCACCTAAGACCTCACCATCTATATCGAATATAACGCGCATGGATGGCCAGAACACAAAAACAAGTCCCAACAGCGAAAATATCGACAAAAAGGTATAAGCGTTCGGTAATTCTCTCTGAATCATCCCCTGCTTCAGATAGTAGACGCCTCGCCTGATCTGTAAATGCTTATCTCTATGCACAGGTTGTTGATAACGCGCCCAAGCCGCTAGAGCGTTTCATCGTTTAGGGAAACGGCGAAACACTCTATCTCTTGTTCTGACGCAATTCCGAAAGAAAGCGCTAAGCGCTTTCCTGGGAACACACACTTTTCTTGGAATTGCTCTAATGCGCTACGCCGAGCTGTCGGCGCACCGGTCCCAGCCCTCAATGCAACGTCGGATCACCGGCGAGCAGGCCGCGCGGCCCGGTCGTTTCGAAACTGACCTGGTCGCGGCCGTTGGACTTGGCCTTGTAGAGGTGCCGGTCGGCCGTCAGGAACATGTCGGCATAGGTGGTGGGTCCGCTGAAGGCGACGCCGCCTATGCTTACCGAGAGCGGACAGGGCCGCCCATCCGGGGCAAACTCGACCTCGCGGATGCGCCGCCGGATCCCCTCGGCAACCAGCCAAGACTGCGACGGGTCGGCGCCGGGCAGGAAGATGGCGAACTCCTCGCCGCCGATGCGTCCGACGATGTCGGCGCCGCGCAGCTGGGCCTTGATCGTCTGCGCGATCAGCTTGAGGGCCTGATCGCCGCAATCGTGGCCCAATCGATCGTTGATGGTCTTGAAATGATCGGCGTCGACGATCAGCAGGGCGCCGGCATCGACGACGGCCTGGCTGCGCGCCTGTTCGAGATAGGCCTCGACCAGCATTGAAAACGCGCCGCGGTTGAACACCGCGGTCAGGCTGTCAGTTGCCGCGACAATGCTCAGATTCTTCTGGGCGATCGCCAGCTGGCGCATCTTGTACATCAGGAAAGAGAAGAACGATCCACCCAGCACAAGCGGCAGTAGCAGGTCGGTGAGCTGCGCCCAGCGCAATGCTTCGGGCGACAGCGACGGAAAATTGTAGGAATCGACAAGGAAGGCCGCCGCGATACAGATCGCCGTGCCGACAACCGTGACTGCTATGACCCTGCCCCAGCTGGTGGGCGACAGATCGACCCGCATGCCATTTCTCCCACTGTGTTCGCCATTTTGCAGCGGGAACACAAATGAAACCCTAAAATCTTACCTGCAATTCGAATGTGGTTAACCAGAACAATTCCAGGAAAGTGTGAGCAGCTTTCCCGGGAGAAGCGCGTGGGCGCTTTCCCTGAGAATTACCAAGACAAAGGGATAGCGCGTTTCACCGTTTCCGTTAAACGATAAAAAACTCCGGCAATCGAAAGGCGCGATCGGTTGCCTTGTGAGTGGCGACAAAAAGCCCGCCACTTGCGCGGCGGGCTTTCCGACTGGCCGGAGGCTTCTCGTCAGCGCATGTCCCTCGGGAAGTCTGGGCCATGCGGTAGGAGAGTGCCGTAAAGCCTCACGGCTGGCTCGACACTCCCGGCGAAACCTGTCTCAGCGACGCGAGATCATAAGGCATAGCTGCCGCAGATCGCTGTCGTAGGTGCCCTCGCTGGCGAGCACATCGACGCAGCGCTTCTTCATACGTGTCAGCTGGCTGTTCGACATGCTAGCGACGATACCGGGTGTCCCAGGGGTGCCTGGTGTTCCAGGAGTTCCTGGAGTGCCGGGGGTACCGGGCGTGCCCGGCGTTCCGCCAATGCCGACGCCGACACCGACGTTGATGCCGCTGCCGACGTTGACGCCGACACCGGCATTGATACCTCCGCTGCCGCCGACCGTGGCCCCAACACCGGCATTGATGCCACCGGCTCCGCCGACCGTCGCGCCAGCGCCAGCCTTAATGCCGCTGCTACCGCCGACTGAGGCGCCGAGGCCTGCTGTAACGCCGCTATTGCCGCCGACCGTTGCGCCAGCACCCGCCTTGATACCGCCGCTGCCGCCAACCGAGGCGCCGGCACCGGCCTTGACCCCGCCGCTGCCGCCGATCGAAGCGCCAACACCGGCATTGATGCCGCCAGCACCGCCGATAGATGCGCCGACACCGACGCCAATTCCGCCGCCTGCATTCGCGGGAGCGGCAAAAATGACGATAATTGCACCCGCCGCCAGTGTTCTAGCGATTTTTTGAGTGATATTAACCATGACACTCTCCTTGTTGCCGTTCTGCTTTGTGCATTGCAACATGCCAGCAAACCAAAGCAGACATATGCTTATGCACTCACAGCTACGCACGAGTCTTCCTTATAGTTTCTTTATTTTTTCCAAGAATAAGGATTGTAGTTCTCAAGGCGTGCACTGGTCTGCTAAAAAAAAATATGTTTTTGCTTCAATATTTAAACTTTGTTTAATTCTCTCGACAGAAATTCCACCGGAGTTGGAGCGGGTTGTGGCTGCGGCGGCCTGGAGCCGAAGGCCCACAAAAGGCGGGCCACTGACAGCCCAGCCATCTGGCCCAGTCACCGGGCAGCGTTGTGCCGACAGGGTCCTCAAACCCGGCTTGGATCCAGAGCTGGTGCCGGGCATCGACGGCCGCGCAAATGCACCGGTTAACGCTCCCGTGCGTTTAAACGGGAAGCGCGGTCAGGAGATCAGGCGTAGGCGCGGCCTTCGTCGGTGCGTTGGAAAAACGCCAGGTCGAGCTGCACCGAAGGCCGGCCGAGAATGGTCAGGATGGTATGCGCCTGGCCGCGGTGATGGGTCTGGTGGTTGAAGACGTGTCCCAGCGCCGGCGCCAGCCGCTGCGAGACGGTGCGCATGTCGGAAACGGTCATGTAGGAGAAGCGGCCGGACAAAGCCTTTTCGGTCAAACCGCCGACCCAGTCGACGATCCGCCTGTCCTCGGCCTCACGCGCCAGCTTTAGACCAGGCAATGCGCGGTGCAGGATGGCGTCGAGCTTTGCCGGCGCGTCGCCCTCGCCGGTGAAGCGTTTCATCCAGATGCGGTCGGTGGCCAGCAGATGGTTGAGCGTGCCCATCATCGAGCCGAAAAATGCGCCGACATCGCGGTTGAACTCTTCTTCGTCAAGTGCGGCGACGGCATCGTAGATGCGGCCATTGGCCCATTGATTGTAGGCCGCGAACATCATGAAATGCTGTTTCATCTTTTTCCCGCCGACGAGTTCCGCTTCAGCCGCAGGCGCCTAATTAGACCGCGAGGACGCAGCCGCCAATGACCATTCTGTTCTATGAACTCGTCGGACACGACGCGACCCGTCCGCTCAACCGGCATTGCTGGAAGGAGGCGGCGGCAGCAGCTTAGGGAATAGGCAGTAGGCAATAGGGTCTGAGCGCTGTACTGCCTACTGCCTACTGCCTGCTGCCTACTGCCTACTGCCTATTCCCCACACAAGTCTCCTGATCGCCATGCCACCACCCCCCGATTTCACCGATGATTTTCGCGCCGGGCTGGTCACGCTGCTGCGCTGGCGCCGGGATGTGCGGCGCTTCGAGCGGACGGCTTTGCCCGAGGATACGCTGGAGCGGCTGCTGGAGCTTGCCAGCGTCGCGCCGTCCGTCGGTCTCAGCCAGCCGTGGCGCTTCGTGGTGGTCGAGAGCGCCGAGCGGCGGGGCGCGGTGAGAGACTGTTTCGAGTGCTGCAATGCCGAGGCGCTGGCATGCTTTTCGGGCGAGCGCGCCGCTCTCTATGCCCGGCTGAAGCTCGCCGGTCTCAATGAAGCGCCCTGCCAGTTCGCGGTTTTCGCCGACCGCACGACGCAACAGGGCCACGGGCTCGGCCGCATGACCATGCCGGCGACCATCGACTATTCG
This sequence comes from Mesorhizobium sp. C372A, assembly GCF_030323245.1. Lineage (NCBI taxonomy): Bacteria > Pseudomonadati > Pseudomonadota > Alphaproteobacteria > Hyphomicrobiales > Phyllobacteriaceae > Mesorhizobium > Mesorhizobium sp. C372A. Next base: position 5,636,954 of record NZ_CP100475.1, read on the forward strand.
GCCGTCATGGCGGTGCACACACTGTGGCTGGCGGCGCGGGCGGAAGGCATCGGCATGGGCTGGGTGTCGATCCTCGACGCCGCCGAGATGGCCGCAATCCTGGACACCCCGCCTGAGTGGACGCTGATCGGCTATTTCTGCCTCGGCTATCCCAGCGAGGAGCATGAGATGCCGACGCTGGAGCGCGAGGGCTGGGAGCGCCGGCGGCCGCCCGTTGTTATCAGGCGGTAGTGATACTGACAGTCACTTCGCGCCCTCTTTGCCGACCAGCTTGACGCAGATCGGGTCGCCCTTCGGCATCAGCGTGCATTGCCATTCGGGGCCGAAGCCGAAGTTCGTATCTGTGCGGAGTCCCGGAAAGAGCAGCATAACAAGGCCCACGGCAGCAAAAATGCCGATAATCAATAGGCTCCCTTTTATGTCGCCCGGCCTGAGGTGGTGGTAGGGCCAGCGCGTCCCGTCAAACATGGTCCGATGTCTTTCCATTCCGCTGGTTTCCCTTCGAAACCGTGCGTGCCTGCGCAATCGCCATTTTCCCGCAAAGCCTTGCCTTTGACCACAGCGTTGCGAACGGCCATGCGGGCGGTCGCGGTCGAATAACGCTGCCGGGGCGCCTCCCCTTGGCAATGGGCCGGGCGGCTTGTATAGAGCCCGCCACTCCACATTCCGATCTCAAGACTTTCCATCTCAAGACAAGGACGACCCCATGGCGCTCGAACGCACCTTTTCCATGATCAAGCCGGACGCGACCCGGCGCAATCTTACCGGCGCCATCACCAAGATGCTGGAAGAGGCCGGCCTGCGCGTCGTCGCCTCACGTCGCGTGTGGATGAGCCGCCGCGAGGCCGAAGGCTTTTACGCCGTCCACAAGGATCGTCCGTTCTTCGGCGAACTGGTGGAATTCATGTCGTCGGCGCCGACCATCGTGCAAGTTCTGGAAGGCGAAAACGCCATTGCCAGGAACCGCGAAGTTATGGGCGCGACCAACCCCGCCAACGCCGCCGAAGGCACCATCCGCAAGGTCCACGCGCTGTCGATCGGCGAGAATTCCGTGCACGGCTCCGACGCGCCGGAAACCGCCGCGCAGGAGATCAAGTACTGGTTCTCCGACACCGAGATCGTCGGCTGAGCCGACGCGAACCAATGTATGCAAGAGGCCGGCACTTCGCCGGCCTTTTTCTTTGGTCAGGTCCCGGCTTCGGCTTCATGCCGCTTTCAACGGATGAGCGGCGTGTCCCAGAGGTCGCCGAGCAGCGTTTTCAGCTCCGTGAAACGCTTCTCGCCCAGTTCCTCGGCCCATTCCCGTTCGACGTCGAGCAGGATGTCGGCCATCTTCTGGTATGCGGCGCGCCCGCGGTCGGTGAAGTGGACGACGGTCCCGCCGCTCTCATCGGGTGCCGCCGAGCGAGTGATATAACCCATCGCTTCCAGCGTCTTCAGCAGTTGATTCATGGCCTGCTTGCTCATCGCGGCGCGCTCGGCGAGCGCGCTCGGCCGAAGGCCATCCGGGCCGGGATATTGGATCACCGCCATATGCGGCGGGCTGAGGTCCTCGAAACCCGACGCCCTGAGATCCCTGATCAGCTTGCGGTGAATGGCCATGGCCGGAACGCGCAGCAGCGCACCGATCAGCGGTGGCTTCTTTGGCGGTGCTTCCGCGGATAATGGCATTGACACTCTGGTAAATTGAGTTTACTCATTTCGGTAAATTCAATTTACCACGTGGGAGGATGAAATGCTAGACAGAGCTAGCCAGATCAGCGTCAATCCGGCCGACGAGACAATCAGCCATGGCGGCCTTGCCGTGCGCTTCCTGCTTACCGGCGACCAGTCGAACGGCAGCATCGCCGCCTTCGAACTGACGGTCGCCGGCTCGCAGCGCCTGCCCGCCCCGGCGCACAGCCACGATCACTATGAAGAGACGATGTACGGGATCGAAGGCGTGCTGACGCTGACCGTCGACGGACACCGGCACGATATCGGGCCTAGGCAGGCGCTGTGCATTCCGCGCGGCGCGGTCCATCGCTTCGACAACGACACCGCCGCGACCGCCAAGGTGCTGTGCGTGGTGACACCGGCGGCGATCGGCCCGGAATATTTTCGCGAGGCCTTCGCCATCTTCAGCACTGGCGGCCCGCCAGACCGCACCAGGCTGATGGACCTGATGCGCCGGTTCGGCCTGACGCCGGCGCCCCCGCCGCCGCAGTCTTGATTCTTAGCTCGCTGCGTTGAAGCGCAAGATATCGTGGCCGTCCTTGTCGGCGATGATCAGCTTGCCGCCATCGACACGGTATGACGCCGCCTTGGCGAGCGCCTCGAACAGCGCCTTTTCCTCGGCCATGATCTCCGGCGCGCAGGCCTTGTAGGTCGAGCCGATGTCGCTGATGACGATGGTCTCGCCATCGACCTTGGCGGTGGCGAAATAGGCGTTGCACGGGCCGCTGCCGCCCGCCTTGCCGGCTTCGCTGACCCGGAACGTCGCCTGCGGCTCCGAAATCACGCCGATACCGTCGATATATTCGACTAGCCAGCTCTGGCCGAACAGCGAGGCCGAGGTCGGCTTGTCGCTCGGCGCCACCATTTTCAGCACAATGGCCTGCGGCGCCTCGCTGAGCGGATCGACCTGATAGCGCGAGTCCGTGACGAACAGCAGCTTGTCGTCGGCGGTGATGCGCGCCTGCAGCGCATAGGTCATGTTGGGCCGGATCACCGTTGGATCGAAGGTGATCTCGAACTTGATCGGCACCTGGCCGGCCGGCGCTACCTTGCGCTCGCCGACAATGGCGGCCGGCGCATCGGCCAGCGATACATCGGCAAGTTGAACCGACAGCACGGCGTTGGGCGGCAGCGCGATGCGCTCGCGATACATCACCTCGCCCTTCAGGGTTTTCTCGGCGGCGACGGAAGGCTCGGGAACGGCCAGAACGCCGATAACCAGCGGCACAAAACCGAAGACGAAGAATTCGGCGATCCTGTCCAGCATGCCCTTGCTCCCTTTTTGCCGATGCGATTTGGCCAAGGGAATGCGGTCAATACATGGCTGCACCGAGATTTATTCGGGCCGCGCCTTCCAGCGCGCCGCAGCCTGGTCGTCGGCGTCCTTGGCCTCGACCCAGCCGCCATCGGTGCCGTCCACGCGGTGCTCCTTCTTCCAGAAGGGTGCACGCGATTTCAGGAAATCCATCAGGAAATTGGCCGCTTCGAACGCCGCCTGCCGGTGCGAGGACGCCGCCACCACCAGCACGATGTTTTCGCCCGGTGCGATCTTGCCGTGGCGATGGATGACGGTCAGGCCTTGCAACGGCCAGCGCTGAAGCGCCTCGCCGGCGATCCGGCTGATTTCGGCCTCGGCCATGCCTGGATAGTGCTCGAGTTCCAGCGCCGACAGCTGGCCCTGCTCGTCGCGGCAAAGTCCTGAGAAGGACACCACGGCGCCGATGTCGGCGCGACCCCCGGTCAGTTTCGCGATCTCGGCGGCAACGTCGAAATCGTCGCGCTGGATGCGCACCGTCGGCGCGCCGGACATGGTGTCAGCCCCCGGTCATCGGCGGAAACAGCGCGATCTCGCGCGCGCCGGCTATCTTCTCGCGATGCTCGACATGTTCCTGGTTGATGGCGACGCGGATCACATCAGGATATTGCAGCGCGTGCTCATATTCCTCGCCACGCGATTTCAGCCAGCGCAGGAGGTCGGCCACCGTCTCGATACCGGCGGGCAGTTCGACATCCTCTTCCGGCTTGCCGATCCGTTCGCGCACCCAGGCGAAATAAATGAGCCGGGTGATCATCTCACTCGTCCATGATGTGCTTGAGGCCGGCGCGGAAATAGTCGTAGCCGGTGTAGAGCGTGACGAGGGCTGCGATCCACAGCAGCACCAGTCCGGTCTGCGTGGTCAGCGGGAAGATCTTGTCGCCGGCAGGCCCGGCCAGCAGGAAGGCGATGGCGACCATCTGGATGGCGGTCTTCCATTTGGCGAGCTGCGTCACCGGCACCGAGACTTTCAATGCCGCCAAATATTCGCGCAGCCCCGAAACCAGGATTTCGCGGCACAGGATGATGATTGCCGCCCACAACGACCAGCCTGCGATGCCGGCATGGCGGTCGGTGTCGGCGGCGAGCAGCAGCAGGCAGGTGGCGACTAGCAGTTTATCGGCGATCGGATCCAGCATCTTGCCGATGTTGGACGTCTGCTGCCAGGCGCGCGCCAGATAGCCGTCGAGATAGTCGGTGATCGAAGCCAGCAGGAAGATGATCAACGCCGACCAGCGGGCGAAGTCGCTCGATTTCAGATGCCCCTCGAGAAAAAAGCACAGCACCACCAGCGGCACCGCGACGATGCGGGCATAGGTAAGCATGTTAGGCAGGTTGAACGCGCGCTTGGCCATATCTCAGGGACTCTTTCTGCCTGCGTACTCAAATCAGAACCGGATGTAGGGGGTCAACAGGCGAGATTCGATTGGCCAGACGAAAATAGCGCGCGATTGCCGGGATTCGAGTGGCCTGCGAGAAAAGAACGGCTGCTGCCATTTGATCGGGACAGCGGCGTCACCGGCGCTCAGCTCTCATGGAAATGATTGTAGACGAGCTTGGCGACCTGCTCTGAAATACCGTCGACCTTGACCAGATCCTCGACTGCCGCGCGGCTGACCGCCTTCGCAGTGCCGAAGGCCAGCAGCAGCGCGCGCTTGCGGCCGGGACCGATGCCGGCGATCTCGTCGAGCGGGCTCTTGACCAATTCCTTCTTGCGCCGCGCGCGGTGCGAACCGATGGCGAAGCGATGCACCTCGTCGCGCAGCCGCTGGACGAAATAGAGCACGGGATCGCGGACGGGCAGCGAAAACGAGTCCCTGCCTCTGACGAAGAAACGCTCGCGGCCGGCATCGCGGTCCTGGCCCTTGGCGATGCCGATGGCCGCCACGCGATCCTCGATGCCGAGGTCGGCGAGGATCTTGCGCACCGCGCTCATCTGGCCCTGGCCGCCATCGATCAGGATGACGTCCGGCCAGGCCGGGAAGCTGCCGGAGATGTCTTCCTCGATGTCGTCGCCTGCTCCACCGGCTGCCGCGTCGTCGGGAACGACATCGCCATGTTCCTTCAGCAGCCGCGAAAAGCGCCGTTCCATCACCTCGCGCATCATGCCGAAATCGTCACCGGGCGTGATCTCGGTCGAGCGGATGTTGAATTTGCGGTACTGGTTCTTCACAAACCCTTCCGGCCCGGCGACGACCATGGCGCCAACGGCGTTGGTGCCCATAATGTGCGAATTGTCGTAGACCTCGATGCGCACCGGCGGCTTCGGCAGGCCGAAGGTCTCGGCAAAGCCGGCGAGCAGCCGGCCTTGCGTGGAGGTTTCGGCCAGGCGGCGGCCGAGCGCCTCGCGGGCATTCTGCAGCGCGTTGTCGGTCAAATCCTTCTTCTCGCCGCGCTGCGGCACCGAGATCGACACTTTACGGCCGGCGCGGGTGGACAGCGCTTCGGCCAACAGTTCCTGATCCTGGACACCTCGCGACAGCAGAATGTTCCGTGGCGTCGGCTTGTCGTCATAGAACTGCGCCAGGAACGAGCCCAGCACTTCCGCCCCCTCCAGTGCCGGGTCGGCCTTGGGGAAATAGGCGCGGTTGCCCCAGTTCTGGCCGGTGCGGAAGAAAAACACCTGGATACAGACCTGGCCGCCCTCCTGATGGATGGCAAAGACATCGGCCTCGTCGACCGTGGCCGGGTTGATGCCCTGATGGCTCTGCACATGGGACAGTGCAGCCAACCGGTCGCGATAAATGGCGGCGCGCTCGAAATCGAGCTCCTGCGAGGCCTGCTGCATGGCGGCAGAGATTTCGGTCTTCACCTTCTGGCTGCGGCCCGACAGAAAATCCTTCGCCTCGCTGACCAGCTCGGCATAGTCGCTATGCGAGATCTCCCCGGTACATGGACCGGCACAGCGCTTGATCTGGTAGAGCAGGCACGGCCGGGTGCGGTTTTCGTAAAAGGAGTTGGTGCAGCTCCTGAGCAGGAAGGCGCGCTGCAGCGAATTGATGGTGCGCCCGACCGCGCCGGCCGACGCAAAAGGTCCGAAATAGTCCCCCTTGCGCGAGCGCGCACCGCGATGCTTGTAGATGCCGGGCGAGACGTGATCGCCGGTCAACAGGATGTAAGGGAACGACTTGTCGTCCCGCATCAGCACATTGAAACGCGGCCGCAAGCGCTTGATGAGATTGGCCTCGAGCAGCAGCGCTTCGATTTCGGTGCGGGTGACGACGAACTCCATCGTCGATGTCTCGCGCACCATGCGGCCGATGCGGGCGGTGTGGAACCGGCCTTGCGCGTAGTTGGTCACCCGCTTCTTCAGGCTGCGCGCCTTGCCGACATAAAGCACGTCGCCGGCAGCGTTCATCATGCGGTAGACGCCGGGCGCATTGGGCAGCCGCTTGACCAATGTCTGGATGACCTCCGCGCCGACCATGCCGTCGGCGTCGCCGGCATGCGGCGCCCAGTCTATCGCTGTGAAGGCGACATCGGGCCCGGTGGCCTCGGGCTCGACGATCTCCTCGACCGCTTCATCCTCAAGCTCGATGTCGGGCGGCATATCGTCGGCGGCGCCGGCGCGCGTCTTGTGTTTCTGGTCTGCGGGACTCATTCCACCATGCCTGTCACATCCGGCGTCTGCCATGCAAGATGCTGGCCGCCGTCGAGCGCGATCATCTGGCCGGTCACCGAGCGCGCCTCCCAGAGATAGCGGATGGTGGCGCCGAATTCGGCCAATTGCGGGCCGCGCTTCAGAATCAGGCCATCGACCTGCTTTTGGAAATCATCATCGTCCTGGCGGGCATTCTTCAGCGCCGGACCGGGACCGATGGCGTTGACGCGGATGCGCGGACCGAGCGCCTGTGCCAGCATTTCGGTCTGCGTCCACAGGGCCGACTTCGACAGCGCATAGGAGAAATAGCGCGGCGTCGGCCGCCAGACGCGCTGGTCGATGATGTTGACGATCAGCCCCTCCTGCCCTTGCGGCAAGGCGCGGGCGAAGTTTTGCGCCAACAGCGCCGGCGTCTTCACATGGATGGCGAAGTGAAGGTCCCATGCCGCCCAGTCGAAGTCCTCGACGCTATCGTCGACGAACAGCGACGCATTGTTGACAAGAAGCGTGACCGGGCCGAGCGCTGCCGCGGCGCGGCCGACGAGATCGCCAACCGCATCCATGTCGGTCAGATCGGCGGCTACCACGCCGGCGCGGCCGCCTCCGTCCCTGATGTTCGCAGCCAGCGCGTCGGCCTCGGCGGTCGAGCGGTTGGCGTGGATGGCGACGGCAAAACCGTGCGCGGCCAGATCCTCGACGATCGCCTTGCCGATCCGCTTCCCCCCGCCCGTCACCAGCGCCGTTCCGGCGGCTTCGATCATCTGTCAATCCTCAATCTGCGCCTCAATTCGGCTGGCGGCACATTGTGACGCGTCCAGGGGTTAAATGCCGTTTCCACCTGGGGCAGGAATGTGGCGAAACGGCTTTTTCGCCGCCGGCACCGCCCCGGATTCGGGTCGGCAGGACCGCAATATAGGACGCTGAACCCGTTGCACCAAGCCGAGTGCAGTGCAGCATCGCCTGCGTACTGACATTTCGCTGTTGCGAAGATGCAACGTCAAGCTTCGGCCTCATTCGTGCCGGGGAATGACCCATTTTCAGGTTCGCTGCCGCCGCATTTTGACACGACATTCGGAACCGTTGAGTGCCAGATCCGTTTCACCCCCCGGACGGGTTGATGGCGCTCAGGACAAACAGGCCTACGTGTCTTGTGGCTTAAGGAGTAAACAACAATGCAAACCAATCTCAAATTCGCGCCGCTCGCGGTTGCGCTCGGGCTCTTCGCCCTCAGCGGTACCGCTTTTGCTGCCGATGTCGTCTCGGAAGAGCCCCCGGCGCCGGCCCCGATCGCCGAGCTCCCCGTCGCTTCCTGGGCCGGCCCGTATGCCGGTCTCAGCGCCGGCTACGGCTTCAGCGGTCATGCCAAAGTCCAGGACGGCGGCCCCGACATCAAGACCAAGGGCTTTGTCGGCGGCGTTTTCGGCGGCTACCAGTGGCAGCAGGAAAACTTCGTGTACGGTGCTGAAGCCGATCTCGGCTACAATGGCGTCAAGGGTGACAGCGGCGGCGTCAATTCCAAGGGCGGCTTCGAAGGCTCGCTGCGCGCCCGTCTGGGTTACGCCGTGACCCCGGAAATCCTGCTCTACGGCACCGGCGGCGGCGCCCTGAAGAACCAGAAGGTCTCGGTCCCCGGCGACAGCGACAGCAACACCATGCTCGGCTGGACGGCCGGCGTCGGCACCGACATCAAGATCACCGACAATGTGTTCGGCCGTGTCGAGTACCGCTACACCGACTTCGGTTCCAAGAGCTTCGACAGTGTCGGCACCAAGGTCAAAGAGAGCGACAACCGCGTCACCTTCGGCGTCGGTATGAAGTTCTAACTGTCGTTCAAGCCACGACACAAGAAAGCCGGGCCTCGCGCCCGGCTTTTTTTGTTTCGCCCGTCAGGCCGGCACAGCCACCTTCAGCCCCGGAAACTTCTCATCGAAACGCGCTGCCCAGCGGGTCAGGCGGCCGCGGCCCTTTTCCCATTTGCCGGCGAAGCGCAGAGAGAGGTAGCCGAGGCAGGCACGCAACGCCAGCTGGCCAAGCGTGATCTTCTTCGGCAGCTTCGGCGGATTGGCGTTGAGGAAATCGAGTGCGGCGGTGATCTTGGTCCACTGGCGATCGAGCCAGGGTTGATAGACCATCTCCTCCGGACGCGTGCGCCGCTCATAGACCATCGACAGCGCGCAGTCGCATATGCCGTCGGCCAGCGCCTCCAGCACTTCGGCCTCGAGGCGCTTGTCGGCATTGCGCGGCAACAACAGGCTCTTCGAAGCGCGGTTGAGATGCTGGGTGATGGCGCGGCTGTCGTGGATCGAGCGGCCGTCGTCGAGCACCAGCACCGGAATCTTGCCGAGAGGATTGGCTGACATCAGTTCAGCAGGCTTGTCCTCGGTCTTGACCGGCACCAGTTCGACGGCAATGCCGGCATGGAGTGCTGCCATGCGCACCTTGGAACTGTAGGGGGATGAGGACGCGTAGAGCAGCTTCGGCATGATCGGTTCCCTGTTTGCGGACGGCCAGTGCATGTCGCTCAACAATGCGGCTCCGGTCTTGAGAACGACGCGCGTAAAACAAAGGTCTAGAGCGCGTCGCCTGAACCCCATCGGATGCGACCGCCTTAGTGTTGGCCGATCTTCCCTGAGGGAGCAACTGCCAGAAGGGCAAAACCAGGCGGCCAATCCGCCGACAATGAAATCGCCAATGCATGTCTCACAGAAGTGGCGTCAATTTCGAGAGAACGACATGCATCAAAACAAGACCTAAATCACAACAAAAAAGCTCCCGGGAATCTGCCAGTCGGCAAAGTTCCCGGGAGCTTTGAGATGGTCCGCTGTTACTTCTTCTTGGCGGCTGGCTTTTTGGCCGGTGCAGCCTTCTTCACAGCTGCCGTCGACTTGGCGGCGGCGGCCTTCATCGGAGCCTTGGCGGCGGGTTTTGCCGCTGTCTTGGCTGCCGGCTTCTTGGCGGCGGGCTTGGCTGCTGCCTTCGCAGCAGGCTTCGCCACAGCCTTGGCGGCCGGCTTCTTGGCGGCGGGTTTCGCTGCTGCCTTGGCGGCGGGTTTTGCAACTGCCTTAGCTGCCGGCTTTGCCGCTGCCTTGGCGGCCGGCTTTGCCGCTGCCTTCGGTGCTGCCTTCTTTACTGCTGCAGGTTTCGCGGCAGCTTTCGGTGCCGCTTTCTTTGCCGGCGCTTTCGCCGCCGGCGCCTTCGTCGTGGTCTTTGCCATGCGATGCCCCTTGCGTTTGTGCCAATGGCCGTGAGTGACCCGGCGAGCTAATGCATATCTGACTCGTGCGTATCTAGCCAGCGAAGCATTACATAGAATTTCGCAAATTAAGTTTCGGTTACGCTGAGAGCATTATCGCAATGATCGGCACAGAAATCGGCAAAGACTCTTCCCGCTTCGCAGCGAACTGTTGCGAGAGAAATCTCTGATATCGAGACTCACACGATCTTTTCGTCAAGCTCACATTCTCTTGCAACGCCGTCGATCTCACGCGGTCATCGGCGACCTATCGGATGGCAACAATCATCGCACCGCAGAGGCTGATCTTGCTTCATCCCCACGGTTGCAGGAACAGCACTAAACTAAACACGAGCTTTTTGCTCGTATATCGAAAGTGGTTGGATGAAAGCCAGGAAAGACAGCACTTGAAGGACAGCCTGTTGTGTGTCGGACGTCTCCCAGACGAGAAGGGAGATCGCCAGCTTCGGCGCAAGAGATGCCCAACGGAAATGGGAAACGAAAGATAGGGGAATCCTCCTCCCGGGAAGCCGCGATCCCTTGGAAGCCAAGAGGTGCAGGCCCTAAACGCCAACCCGCTCGCGCACCTGCAGCCGGCGCGAAGGCTCGGCTTGGTGGAGGTGGACGGCAAACGTATCCCGGCGGCGCAATGCCGATCTGCATCAGGATCCGCCCGATCTCGCCGCGGTGATAGCCGCCATGCGTGACGACATGGGTCAGCATTTCCTGGCGTGACATCATCGCCCTGTCGCCGTCGGTGAAGGTGAAAGCACAGGCTCTGACATGAGCTTGGCGAGACGGCTCCGATATAGTCGAGATACCAACGATCCATCGCAGCGACATCAGCGCTCAATTCATCGAGTGCCGGTGTGTCCACGGTGTTGTCGGACGCATAGCCATGACGCGTGCCGGAAAGATGCGCGGCGAATATCTTCGATACGACGAGGTTGTGGTTGATGAGACGGGTCGCTGTGTGACGCTGATCGACATGCTCCTGCTGGTCGAGGCCCGCAAGCTTCTCCAGCAATTCACCATTCGCCCAGATTTGATAAACGTAGAGGCTGCGGAGCAAATCCAGCGCGTCCATGGTCTGTATCCTTTCCAAAAAATGTGAGTATGTTATCTATATTCTTGGCTGCTGGAGCAGACATGTCTACTCGCATTGCAAAGCCGCGCTCACGCATGCGCAAGCAGCCGCGCCAGGCGCGTTCGAGAGCGACGGTCGAGGCGCTCATCGAAGCCGGTGCTCATGTTCTGAGCGCGCTCGGCTGGGCCGGCTTCACCACCAACAAGGTGGCCGATGCGGCCGGCGTCAGCATCGGCTCGCTCTATCAATATTTTCCCGACAAGCTGTCGCTGGTCGAAGCAATTCGCCGGCGACATTTCGATCAGGTGCTGTCGGTGATCGCCGAATCAGCAGAAGGCGACAAGCCGCTCAAGCGATTCGCGCAGGAGCTGGTGCGCGGCATGATCGATGCGCACAGCATCCATCCGACGCTGCATCAGGTGCTGCTCGACGAGGCGCCGGGCGATCGCGGCTCACGCGCCGCCCATGCCTCGTTCCAGTCGCGCTATCTTGATCACTACACGGCGGCGGTGGCGCAATATCGCAGGCGCAGAAAGGACAATGAGACCGTGGCCCGGGTGCTGTCCTCAGCGGTCGAGGGCGTCATCCACAATGCCGCGCGGCGAGACATGCTCGACTTGCCGGAACTGCAGAAGCAGTTGGTCGAGCTGATCTGCGCTTACGTATCTGGTGGGAAGGCGATGTGAGGCAGCGGCAGCAGTTCGGAGATTGGCGAAACCGGAGCGACATCAGATCTCCCCCTTGCGGGGAGATAGCAGGTTCAACGGCGGTTCTTATCCGACCTTAGCGCAGGACGCGGCAGCGGCCGTTGTAGACCATCCAGCGGTCGAAGCCCGAGACGCAGAATTCGACATTGTCGCCGATCGAGGCAAAACCCTGGCCTTCCTCGATCAAGTACCAGATGGTGCGGGCGCGGCCATCGGAAAGGCTGACGGTGGCGCCGCAATAGCGGCGGCCGATCGGCCATTCTTCGCTGGCCGGGAGATAGCGATGCTGGTGGATGCGTTGGAAATCGGTGATCGAAACATCCGGCAGATGCGGCACGTGATGCACCTGGTAGGAGAAGCGGCTGGAGATCTTGCTTAGCACCCATGCCTCGCCGCAAACGCCGCTGTCCTCGTCGGAATAGACGGAAAGGTCGGCGGCCTGTGCTGGCTGGCCAAGGGATGCGGCCAGCGGCGTGCAAAGCGAAATCAGGGCAGCAAGAGCGGATTTGGCAAAGCGAGTCATGGCAGCCTCTCAAAGGTCGACTGCGCCCACTTTGCGGATTCGGCGGCGCGCGGTCAAGCGGTCGCCCTGACGATGGTTTCCCGCTCCGCAACCGGTTTTGCCGGTGCGAAGCTGCGAAACCACGTCCTGACCTTCGAAAAAGCTCGCCTTGCCCATTAGGAAAAGCGGCCTGCCCATGGCCGGCGGGCCGCCGAAACCCGGTTCAGCCTTGCTTGGCGTCGCCCTGCGGTATGGCGGCCGGGTCCATCCACATCGCTTCCCAGACGTGGCCGTCAGGATCGGCCAGGCTGCGATTGTACATGAAGCCATAATCCTGTTGGGCGTTGATGTCGGCGGCGCCGCCATTTTTCGCCGCCGCCTCGTTCATCGCATCGACCGCCGCGCGGCTGTCGCAGGACACGGCAAGCATGACCTCGCTCGAGGTGGCCGGTGGGATGGGGCGATCGGTGAACTGACGCCATTTGGCATGGGTGAGCAGCATGACGTTGATCATTTCGCTCAGCACCATGCAGGCTGCGGTGTCGTCGGTGAAGTGCGGGTTGTTGTCGAAACCGAGAGCTTTGTAGAAGGCCATCGACGCAGCGAGGTCGGCGACGGGCAAGTTGACGAAGATCATACGGGGCATAGGGTCTCCTTGACAGTACACAGTTGAAACCGGACCGGCGTTGCGCCGGACCATCCTCCGATGCCTTCTCTCAACGCACCGGTTTTGCTTTGCCGCGCAGCCTCTCGGTCTACGCCTTCTGCATCGCTTCGACCTCTTCGATGAAGCCGAGCAAAAACTGCATCTCGGCCGCCGAATATTCTCCAGCAATGCGGCGCCCGCCTCTGGATCGGATGGTAGCAGCGCCGGACGAGTTCCTCGGTCTTCTTGCCCGCCGCGACCATGAACTTGCGCCTGTCATCGGGATCCGGCTGACGGCTGACGAAGCCGCGCTTTTCCAGCCGGTCGATCAACGTCGTGACCGCCGCCGGCGTGAGATTTGTCTCCCTCGCTACGAGGTTTGCCGGCCCCGCCGGCCGTGATTGATCGCACCGAGACAGCGGCGCTCGGCAGCGCTCAGCACAAAGATTTCGGCGACGGCCCATCGAACGTTTCGACGGCATCCTGCCAGCGCGACATCGCGAAGCCTATCGCGTTGACCAGTTCCTCTTCTGTCGATCTTGGCATTCGATTCGAAATCTAATAATTAGATATCTATCTATCTGATTCTGGGATTAGCGTCAACGCCGAGCCGATTAGATGTGCATCTCCATGGTTTCGGTTCGTTGAACACAGCTGAGCATTCGCGGATGGCGCCACCGTCAAAACCTCTAGCGACTTTGTGTCTTTGCCGCGGGCGTCGCCCGCTGCGAAGCGTCGCTACTCCCCGGCCAGCCATTCCAGCGACCAGTGCGCCGGCTTTTCGACCGCCAGCAATCTGTGCAGGACCGGCAGCACGATGCGCAGTTCGCGCTCCAGCGTGAAGGGCGGGTTGACCACCACCATGCCGCTGCCGTCGAGGCTTGGTTCACGCGATGCCGGCCGGATCTCGAAGTCGATGTCGAGCAACTTTGGGACGCCGGATTGCTTGAGCGCCTTGCGGAAGGCGATGATCGCTTTGCGATCCTTGATCGGATACCACAGCGCGTAGATGCCACCCGGCCAGCGCTTGTGCGCTTTCTGCATGCCATCGACCAGGCGGTCGAATTCGCCGGCTTCCTCGAACGGCGGATCGATCAACACCAAGCCGCGCTTCTCCTTTGGCGGCAGATGCGCGCCAAGCGCCAGCCAGCCGTCGAGTTCGATCACCCTTGTCTGGAAATCGCCTGCAAACAGCGTCTTCAGCCTGGCAGCATCTGCGCCGTGCAGTTCGATCGCCGACAACCGGTCCTGCTTTCGCATGAGGTGCCTGGCGATCAGTGGCGAGCCCGGATATTTCTTCACCCCGCCATCGGGATTGAGCGAACGCACCGCTTCAAGATAGGGGGCAAGCAGCGCAGCCGCCGATTTTTCGATCGGGGCGTCGATCAAGCGGCCGATGCCGCCTTGCCATTCGCCGGTCTTTTGCGCTTCCGCCGATGACAGATCGTAGCGGCCAATGCCGGCATGAGTGTCGACGACACGGAAGGCCTTGTCCTTCTGCTTCAGATAGTCGAGCAGAAGGCTGAGCACGACATGCTTGACGACGTCGGCGAAATTGCCGGCGTGATAGGCGTGACGGTAGTTCATGCCGCGCTCATGTCGAGGAGCCTCTGCCCCAACGCGGCGGTGGCGGCTTCGAGTTCGGGTTCTCCGGCCGGCGACCGCCGAAAGCCAGAGTAAGCAGGAAGCCGATCAGGCCGACTGCCATCAGCCCATAGCCGACCGGCCGTGCGCGTTGATCGATCTCACCGGCGCCGGAGCGCAGTATCAGATCCACCGCGCGTAACGGGATATCGTCGGCGTCGCCCGGGCCGGCGGTGAAGAGATAGGCGCCGGGACTGACGGTTTCGATCACGCCGGCCTCGTCGCGAAAGATCTTGTCGGGCAGTTGTGGGCTGACCTGGCGCGGATTGTCGGCGTGGTTGAATTGCAGCGTCGAGGCAAGCACCGTGCGGCCGGCTGTGGCGGCAGTCAGCGTCAGCACAGTGCGCTGCTGCGAGACAATGCGCTCGGCCTTTGCCGTCAGGTCGACCAGCACTCTGACCGGCGCGTCGCCAGCTTTCAGCGTCACCGTCACAGGCCTAAACCGTCCCTGGTCGTAGACGCGCCAGGTGCCGATCTCGTGGCCGGAGAAATTGCTCATGGCCCAGGGATAGACGAAGCCAATGGCGGCGCCGGCAAGCAGTATCAGGACAAACAGAAAGCGCATTGAGGAGATCCGGGTGTTCGACAGATTGCCAATAACGCCCCGAAGGCCAAAAAGCGATGGCTGACGCAGCGGAGCCACCTTTGTGGAGTGCGTTGGCGGCACGCAAGCCATGTGGCACTTATGGCGAATGAAGCCTTCCGCAGAAGCATCGACTCGTCTTTTCCAACCGATGCCGGTGGCTCATGCCCAATAGCACCGTGCTGATCACCGGCGCCCGCGCGCCGGTGGCGCTGCACCTGGCGCGGCTGCTGCATGGCGCCGGTCGCCGGGTGATCCTGGCCGACAGCCCGGCCCGGCCGATCGCCGCAGCGAGCACGGCCTGCGCCGCCTACCATCGCCTGCCGCCGCCGCGCTTTGCCGCCGACGCCTATGCCAAGGCGGTGGAAGCGCTTGTCCGCGCGGAAGGCATCGAACTCGTTATCCCGACCTGCGAGGAAGTCTTTTATCTCGGTCGTCTCTGGCAGCACCGCGCCATGCCGGCCCGCCTCTTCGCACCCGAGATGGCGATGCTCGCCCGCGTTCACGACAAGCATGCCTTCATCCGGCTGGCGCAGAGCCTTGGGCTCGACGTGCCGGAAACGATACTGCTGCAAAGCGAGGCCGATCTCGACGGCGTTCGTGGCCAATCGCGCGAATTGGTGTTCAAACCTGTGTGGTCACGTTTTGCCCGTGACGTACTGCTGCGGCCATCGCCGGACGAACTCGACGCCGTCCGCCCCTCGCCCGCCGCTCCTTGGGTGGCGCAGCGCTACATCGCCGGTGAAGAGATCAGCGCCTATGCGGTGGCGATCGAGGGTGAACTCAAAGCGCTGGCGCTCTACCGTTCGCTCTATCGCGCCGGCAAGGGCGCCGGCATCTGTTTCGAGCCGGTCGAGGATATCGCGGCGCGGCGCTTCGTCGAAACCTTCGTCGCCGGCGCCGGCTGGACCGGCCAGATATCCTTCGACCTGATGCGCGAGAACAACGGCAGGGTGCTGCCACTGGAGTGCAATCCGCGCGCCGTGAGCGGCCTGCACTTCTTTCGCGATCCGCGGCGCTTCGCCGACGCGGTCCTGGAGGATGGCGCCGAGGTGAAGCCCGACGTGACGGCGCCGCAGACGGTGAGGCTGGCGATGTGGATCTACGGGATGCCGGCGGCACTGCGCTCCGGTGGTCTCGGCAGCTTTCGCCAGGCGATGCACGATGCCGATGAGCTGCTCGACTGGCCGGGCGACCCCGCGCCGAAGCGGGCGCAGTGGCGCACGCTGGCCGAGATCGCCGGCACAGCACTGCGCCAGCGCATCAGCCTTCAGGCCGCGTCGACGCGCGATATCGAGTGGAATGGGCCGGAGCAGGACTAGTCGAGTTGAAGCGGAACTTCCCGTTTTCAGCTGAGTGCGTAAGTCCTGCTAAGGTTGCCTAAACGGGATTAACTGGCTTTGCGGACAATTGCAGGCCAAGCGCCTTGGTTACGCCCAGCAATGTACTGAGGCGCGGATCGCCCTTTTCGCTCAGCGCCTTGTAGAGTGCCTCTCGGGTCACGCCGGCGTCCTTCGCTATGCTTGTCATGCCGCGGGCGCGCGCGACAATGCCGAGGGCGTGCGCAATATAAGTCGCGTCCCCGGTCTCGAACGCATCAGCGAGCAGTTCGGCTTGAGACTCAGCATCATCAAGATATTCGGCGGCGTCGAATGGTGTGGTTCTGAGGGTCATATCAAACTTCCTTTGCCATTTTCCTGGCTTTTCCGATGTCCCTGTCCTGCGAGCCTTTGTCACCGCCGCAGAGCAGGATAATGACCGTGTTGCCGCGCCGGACGAAGTACACGCGGTATCCCGGACCGTAATCTACGCGCAATTCTCCTATGCCATCGAAGAACTTGGCATCTCCCAACAGCCCAGCCTGAACGCGGACAATCCGTTGGGTGATCTTCTTTACGGCGCGAATGTCCGTGAGCCCTCTGAGCCATTTTCGGAATTCGTCAGTGGATCGAACTTCGATCATCCGTGAACTATAATTTACAGCAGAACTGGAATCAAGTGCCGTGAACTTTAGATTACAACTCGATTTGGTGCACCCGCGGCTCTGCCGCCGCCGGTGGCATCTTGCCGTCGATGATCGCCGCTATGTCGCGGCGCAGGAAATCCAGCGGGCCGATCGCCGGCTGAACCTGCGGCGATATACGGGCGTTGTCGCTGGCCGATTTCAGCACATGGCGATCCTGCTGCAGGGCAAAGGCAAAGAGCGGCCGGAAAGCAAGCGCCTTGAGTTCGCCGAACAGGCCCTGTCGCGGGCCGATCAGCCAGCCGACGCCTTCGACGGTCCGTTCGTCCGCCTGACGCAAATGGAAAGTGGTCGCCAGCGCCAAGCCGCCCTTGCCCCAATATTCGAGTTCGACGATGCCGGGATGGCGGTAGCGGCCGATGGTCTTGGCGCGCTCGCCTTCCAGCAGCCGGCTGACCAGCCCCTGTTGGCGGTCCTCGCCGGTGTAGCAGCTTTCGACCCAGCCCTTGCCGCCGGTCACCTCGACGCGCACGAGGTGGCGCTTTGCGGTCAGGCCGCGCAGCACCCCCTTGTGGGTGAAGTGGGTATGGGTGGCGTCGAGAATGTTCTCGGCGGCGTCGAGCACCGTCGATTGCGCCGAGCTGCGCACCCGCTTGATGACGACATCCTTGCCTTGCATGCAATGGAGATAGGGCTCGCCCTGGGGCGTGCCTGCCGAGACGAAGACGACGCCGTCGCGCTCGATCGCGCTGTAGCGGCGGACACGGTAATGCGGGACGTCGCCGACATGGCCGGGAATGGCGGTGCAGCGCCCTTCCCCATTGTAGCGCCAGCCATGATAGGGACATTCGATCTCGCCACCGACGACCTTGCCGGTCGAGAGTTCGACCAGGCGGTGAGCGCAGCGGTCGAAGAGGGCTGCAATCCCCTGCGCCGAGCGGAACAGCACCAGCGGCGTGCCATCGAACAGGATGCGTTTTGGCTTGGCTTTGATATCGGCAGACCGCACTACCGCCTGCCAATAGTCTTTGTCTTTTTGCTGCCGGGCTTCGCTCAAAGTTCAAATCTCCTGAGCAGAGGAATGCCGATCTTCGCGAGCACAAATTCCATGATACGCACTGCCGCGCGCTGGCGGCGCGGCAGATGGGCAGCATAGACGGCGTTGTATTCCACCGTCGCCACGGCGCCGCGCAAGCGTTTGAAGGCGGCGGCACCGGCGCTCATGTTGAAGAACAGGCCGTGCGTCGTCGCATGATCCTGAGCCAGCGCCATCATCATGCGGTAAAGGCCTTCGCTCACCGGGAGGCCGGTGTCGTAGCCGACGATGGGCTGCGTCAGTGTCCTGCCGTTCTGAGACAAAGCGGCGACGGCGACCAGTTCACCGCCGGGACGACGCAGGCCTGCCAGTTGCAGGATGCCGCGACGGTGCGTCTCGCCGATATAGCGGGCGGTGTAGTGCGGGTTGAGCGGCGTGTATTTGTCGAGATAGAGCATCCGGTAGAGCGCTTCGGCGCGCGCATAGTCGGCCTCGGTGAAGTCCCCATTGCCGACCCGCTCGAACGGCGTCGTGCGCAGCCGCTTGCGGTCGCGCTTCATGTCGTTGGTCATGGCCGAACCGCGGCCGGCGAAGATGTAGATTTGCCGCGCCGCCAGCATTCGAAAACCCTCCGCCTTCAGCGCTGCGATTGTCGAGGGATCGGCGATCTCGTTCAGGGAGCGGATGAGAACAGCGCGATCGGGAAAACGCGCGGTGAGATCGTCGCGCATCGCCGCGACCGCGTTGCGATCGAGCAGCGGCACCGGATTGGTCGAATAGAGCCAGTTGTTGACCTGAACCTGATGGTCGAGGCCGCTCATCCTGACCAGCGGCGC
This sequence comes from Mesorhizobium sp. C372A, assembly GCF_030323245.1. NCBI lineage: Bacteria > Pseudomonadati > Pseudomonadota > Alphaproteobacteria > Hyphomicrobiales > Phyllobacteriaceae > Mesorhizobium > Mesorhizobium sp. C372A. The sequence continues at coordinate 5,655,822 of NZ_CP100475.1, forward strand.
GCACAGGCCGATCAGCATCCGCATCGTTTTTTGCAGCAAGGGCGAGGAGACGAAATTGCGGGTCTCGTCGATGGCATAGTCGATATAGGCGCTGGACGGGCAGCAGATGTAGCAGTTCGGCGCTTCGCTTCTGTCGTTCAGCGTCAGCGGAAAGGAGTGGCCGGCGATCTCGAAGGTTTCGACAGCCACTGTCAGATTGCGCACGAGGTCGCGCACCGGCACCTCGTTGAAAAGCTGAACGAAGGCTTCGACCTCACGCGGGTTGTTTTCTACCCGGTTCGTCTGATCGAGTGGCAACATAGCGAGCCGGTTCATGATGCCGCTCCCAGGTGGCATTCGACCCGACGCAGTTTGCGGCCGGTCTCCAACGGCAGGTCCCTGCGAACAAGGCTGACCGAAGCTGTCGCCTGGCGCGCCGCCAGCAAATTGCGCACGGCCTGATGGGCGGCGGTGGCGGCTTCGTCGGCAAGCCCGGGGGCCAGGCTGAGTTCGATTGCATCTTCAGCGGTCTGGACCAGGCGGAAATCGTCGATGCGCCGGTCGGCGTTGAGCACCGCATTGCGTAGTATGTCGGGCGTGACGAGGAGCTGCCCGTGCGGCGAGGCGAGCCGGAAAGCGTCGTCCATGCGGCCGACGATCTCGTCCAGCGTGCGCAGCGGCGAGCCGCAGCGGCACGGTGTTTCGGAGAGCCGCAACAGATCGTTCATCCGGTAGCGCGCCATGATCTGGGTCCGGCGGCGAAAGGCGGTGATCAGGGGCATGACCAGGCCGTCGCCGGCCGGTTCGAACTCGAAGAACACCGAATCCTCGGCCAGATGCAGCCCGCCCTGGCGGCAGGTGACGGCGAACAGCCCTTCGGTCGCCATGTAGATCTGGTCGAGCTGACGACCAAAGAATGCCTCGATGACCGGCCGGTCAACCGGGTCGAGCGTTTCGGCGGCGCTGAAGACACGCTGCGGCTTGAGCCGAAAGCCCTCGGCCGCGAAGTGCCGCAGTATCTTCGGTGGCGCGATGATCACCGTCGGCGCGAAATCTTCGAGAGCGCCGCGCCAGCTCTCCGGACCGCGCGTCAGATCGAAGAAGCGCAGGTCGATACGCCGCGATTTGCGCGCGCTGTCGTAGAGCCCGGTGTTCTGCGGCAGGATCACCGCAACGCGCTGCCGGCGCCAGAGCAGATCGGGCACTGCTTTGGCCAGGATGGTGCCCAGCCAGCGGTATTTTTCCGCTTTGGAAATGATGAACAGGCCACGATTGCCCGACGTGCCGGTGCTGGCGCCGACTGTCAGTTCACCAATGCGGCCATCGCCTGCCTGCGCCTTCCAGGCCTCGGCGGCCGAGACGCCGCGGATGTTGAAGCGCTCGAAATTGCCCATCAGCGTCGCCTTGTCGGTCACCGGCAGATCGCCGAGATGACGCGGCGTCTTGCCGTAGAACGGCGCGCGCGGCAGGTCGCGGTCGAGAAAGCGGCGCAAGGCATGACCTTGCCAGCGTTCGAAATTCTCACGGCTCTTGCGCGAGAGCCATTGCGTCAACACAAACGAACGGGCCGCTTCGGCCGGCCCGTTCACGCGCTCTCTCCGGCCACATCGTAGGCCGTCACCGCCGGATCATGACAAAGAACAACCTCGCCGCCGGTCGCCAGAAACCGACGCAACATTACGCTGGTCGGCTCGATCGCGGCGGCATCCTCGGCCAGCAGGGTTGCAGGCAGACCGGGAGTTCGGTTTTCGACAAGGGCCGCGATCAACCATTGCGCGTCGACAGCATAGAGCAGCGGCCGCTCCTGATTTGGGAACAAAAGGCCGAACTGGCCATCGGCATGGCCGGGCAGACCGACGGCGACGACGCTGCCATCGCCGAACAGATCGGCGCCGCCCGGTACGCCGCCACGCGACTCGACCTGCCGCTTCGACGATAGCCCGTCGAGTCGGGCCTCGAAGTCAGACGGGAACAGTTCCTTGAAGACGCCATGGCGCAGATTCTGCAGGGACGTCTTGGCCTTCGCCCGCGCCCACGCGGTGTCATTGGCGATAAGCCGAGCGTTGGGAAACAGCGACAGGCCCGACATGTGGTCGGCATGGAAATGCGTGACAATGACGGTGCGCACGTCCTGCGGCGAGAGGCCGAAGCGCGCCAGTACCGCGAGCGGCTGCTCGGCTTCGTTGAGCTGGGGCCGGAGGATCGCACTGTAAAGACGCAACGCCGTGCTGCGCTCGCTGCCTTGTGTCACATGCGGCGTGTAGCCGGTATCGACCAGTACGGGGCCGGCCTGCGGATGCATGATCAGGCCGTAGCGGACACGTAGCCTGACCTTCGCCCAGCTGCCGCCGCGCAGGATCAGGCGCTCGGCTGCGCTGACAGAGGCGCTGTTGGGGAAGACGATCTTCACGCAGCCTCCCTGCTTTCCGTCGCCTTGCCGAATGTGCGATCGAGCCCTTCCTCGAACGACACTTTCGGCGCCCAGCCGAGGATGCGGCCTGCCTTGGAAAGATCAAGGCTCTGCGCATAGGCGAACAGGCCAAGACCGTAGCGCGTCACCGGCGGTTCCGGGCGGCCGGGCAATATGTTCGCTACCGTCTCCGCTATCCCGGCCGCCAGCATGGCGGGCCAGAGCGGCATTCTGCGCCAGCGCGGCTGCACGCCGGCGCGGGCGCAGGCCGCCTCGGCAATGCGGCGGACCGGCACCACTTCGCCGCCGGAGATGTTGAATATCTGTCCCTCGGCAGCGCTCCCGGCGGACAGCGCGGCAAAGACCGCATCGACGACATCCTCTATATAAGTGAGATCGATGCGCGCCCTGCCGTCGCGAAACAGCGGCAGCGGGCGCTGCCGTGCCACCTGCAGCAGACGCGGCAGCAGCGTGCGATCGCCGGGACCGTAGAGGCCGCGCGGCCGCAGCACCACCGGGCTGATCTCAGGCGCCGCCAGCACGATCTCCTCGGCCTGCCGCTTGGTGCGGGCATAGTGGTTGACCGGAGGGGGCAAGGCCGCATTCTCGGAAACTCCGAGCTGGTCGCGATAGGCGAAACAGACCGTCGGGCTGGAGATATGGACGAAGCGGCGCACGCCTTGCCCGCGCGCGAAATCGCTGAGGTTGCGGGTAGCTGTGACATTTGCCGTCTGGAAATCCGCCAACCTGCCGAAGGGCGCGGAAAGTGCCGCGCAGTGGATGATCGCATCGACGCCGTCGAGAGCGCGCGCGGCAGCTGCATCGAATGGTTGAGACAAATCCAGCCGAACGACCCGATGACCAGCGGCTTCGAGCGCGGCGCAGCGTTTGGCGTCCCTGCCAAGACCCAGCGCCGGTGTGCCCACTGCCGCCAGCCGCGCCATGATATGCGCGCCGAGGAAGCCGCTGGCGCCGGTGACGAGGACGCGTCCCACGGTCATGCTTCCAGCGCCATGCCGCCGAACGACACGCCGGCCGAGGTGCCGAGGAACAGCACCTTGGCGCCCGGCCCAATGCGTTGTTCGCGGCGTGCGACATCGAGCGCAAACGGGATGGAAGCGGCGATCTGATTGCCGTAGCGCGCCGCGATGTCGACGAGCTTTTCCCTGGCGAAGCCGGTCTGGCGCGCCATGTGGGCGAGCGCCAAAGGGCTCGCCTGATGCGGCACGACGAGGTCGACATCGTCGTGCCGCCAGCCGGCGCGATCGAGCAACTCCGCTACAAAGCCGTTGAAATGGCGTGACGTGACGCGAAACAGTTCCTTACCCTCCATGTGGAACAGGCTGTGGCGGGCGAATTCCTCAGGCTCACGATGAAAGTCGAACCGGGTGCCGCCGGAGCCGATGCTGCAGGCCTCATAGGCGGAAGGGTAGGTGCGCATCAGGTTGGCCGCGACTCGACCCTCGGCAGGGGCTGCCTGTTGCAGCACGGCGGCCGCCGCGCCATCGCCGAAGAGGGCCGCAATTTCCGGCTGGTCCTGCCACGGCAGCGCGCGCGAGGCGATTTCAGACGAGAACACCAGCGCCGTCCGGCATTGCCCGGCCTCGATCAGGCGCGACGCGGTCTCGAAGGCTGTGAGGAACCCCAGGCAGGTGCTGTTGACGTCGAAAGCGGCCGCCGACCCATCGGCAAGGCCGAGGCGCTGCATGACCAGCGGCGCCGTCGACGGCAACGGCTGGTAAGGCACGCCGCAACCGCCGATGACCAGATCGACACTGCCTGCCTCAAGTTCGGCATCGGCAAGCGCCAGACGGGCTGCGGCACAAGCAAGGTCGACCTGCGATTCGGCGTCGCAGACATAGCGTTCGATGACGCCGGTCGCGGCCTCGAAATGTCCATCGCCAAACCCCAGCCGCGCATCGAGGGCGCGCGACGTCACGCATCGAGCCGGCACGGCCCGCCCGGTTCCGATGATCCTGATCCGCATTCTCAGCCCGCCCAATGAGCCTGCATCCAGTCAATCCATAAAACGGATCCAATGTGATGGCCATCATCAAGACGAATGCGTGGGAACTATGGAGCCTTCAGTGGATTGCGGCTAGAATCTCTCGCAAGTATAAAGACCCGTACGGGGGCGATTATGGCCAGATCTTTTTTCCGCTTTATTTCTTCAATTTTTGGCGCGTCCGACGCCAGACAGGAAGGAAAAGCCGAGGCCAACAGAGCCAATACAGGGGGCTTGATCAGAGCCGAATGGCCCCATGACTATCAGTTCCTCTTTATCGAACCACCTGCGAACGAAGTCGCGGAAGCGTTGGACGGCTGGAAGTGGATCGGACTGGATGGCCTTGAACCAGCTGCGGTGTCAGCTTTCGGCGACATATTTTTCCGTGCCGGCGACGGGTCGGTTCGTCATCTCGATATGCTCGACGGGAAATTGACCAGAATTGCGGGTCATTGGGCGGAATTTCAGGCCGACTTGCAGAATGAAGCGCGCCGCGACGAGTTGCTGCTGGCGGGCCTTGTCGTTGCCGCCCGAAAGAACCGACTGATTCCGGCAGCCGGCCAATGCTATGATTTCAAGAAGCCGCCGGTGCTTGGCGGCGAAATGAGTCTGCGAGAGATGGAAACGACGTTTTTCGTTGTGAAGGTGCATATCGCCGGCCAAATCCATCGGCAGGTGAAAGATCTCCCGCAGGGCGCGAAGATAAACAAGGTTACGATCAGCGACCGATAACGCGACTTACGCCTTGCGCTCCCAGCGACGGTCGGGCGTCTGCTGCCAGTAGGTGACAGCGTGGCCCGCTTCTTTCAACACCTTCCAATGCGTCCGCGCCCCTTCGACCTGGGCCGCGTCATGGCCGTCGAACAGGAACACGGCGCGTTCGTAGCCGGCGAGATCGGCGGGTGCGGCGCCATCGACGAGGAAGCGTATCTGCGCCTGGTTGGGGTTGGCGTCGCTCGTGGTGAGCAGGATTGGCTGTTCGGCCGGATGGGCTTCACGGTCGGTCGCGTGCGCGAGGAACGAATCGTCCCTGAATGTCCACAGATGCAGGTCGAGCGCATCGCGCCGCTCCTCGGTCCCTGTCTGCACCACGGCGCGCCAGCCGCGATCGACGCTGCGCTCGAGCAGGCCGGGAAGCGCATCCTCCAGCGTCGATTCGGTCAGGTGGTAGAACAGGACATCGGCCATTCCCTGCCTTATCCCTCGTAATTGTCGCGCACCAGCCGGTCGAGCAGCCTGACGCCGAAACCCGAGCCCCAGGACTGGTTGATCTCGCTCGGCGGAGAGCCCATCGCGGTGCCGGCGATGTCGAGATGCGCCCACGGCGTTTCCTTGACGAAGCGCTGCAGGAACTGCGCGGCGATGATGGCGCCGCCATAGCGGCCGCCGATGTTCTTCATGTCGGCGTTCTTGGAATCGATCAGCTTGTCGTATTCGGGCCCAAGCGGCATGCGCCACAGCCGCTCCTGACTCGCCTGGCCGGCCGCCGTCAACCTGTCCGAAAGTTCGTCATTGTTGGAGAACAGGCCGGCATAATGCTGGCCGAGCGCGACCATGATGGCGCCGGTCAGCGTCGCCAGATTGACCATGAATTTCGGCTGGAAGCGGTCGTTGCAATACCACAGCGCGTCGGCCAGAACGAGGCGTCCTTCGGCATCGGTGTTGAGCACCTCGATGGTCTGACCCGACATCGAGGTGACGATGTCGCCGGGGCGCTGGGCATGGCCGTCGACGGCATTTTCCACCAGCCCGACGATGCCGACGACATTGGCCTTGGCCTTTCGCGCGGCCAGCGCCTGGATGAGCCCGATGACGGCCGCGGCACCGCCCATGTCGCCCTTCATGTCTTCCATGCCGGAGGCCGGCTTCATAGAATTGCCGCCGGTGTCGAAGGTGACGCCCTTGCCGACGAAGGCGACCGGTGCGTCCTTGGCCTTGCCGCCCTTCCATTGCATGACAGCCATCCGGGCGCCGCGCGGCGAACCCTGCGCGACACCGAGGAGCGAGCCCATGCCGAGCTTCTTCATTTCCTTCTCGGTGAGGATCTCGACCTCGACGCCGAGCGCTTCCAGTTCCTTGGCGCGGGCGGCGAATTCGATCGGGCCGAGCGTATTGGCCGGTTCGTTGACAAGGTCGCGCGCCAGAAGCACGCCGTCGATGACCGCAACCTCGTCGGCGAAGGCCTTTTTCGCCGCGGCAGGATCGGCGGTGTGGATGGTCACCTTGACCGGTTTCTTCGGCTCGGCATCGTCCTTGTCTTTCCTGGTCTTGTATTTGTCGAAGGAGTAGCTGCGAAGAATGATGCCGGCGGCAAGGTTCGCCGCTTGCCTGCCGCCAATCTTTGCGCCCGGCACATCGAGGATGACGGCCACCTCCGCTGCCTTGCGCAGGGACGCGGCGATGGTGCCGCCAAGCTTCAGCCAGGCAAAGTCATCGAGGCCGGCGACCTTGCCGGCGCCGACCGCCACCAGTCGGTCGAGCGATGTTCCCTGCGGCGCCAGCACTTCGACGACACCGGCGAATTTTCCGGAAAACTCCGCCACCGGAAACGCCCGCGCCAGCGTTCCTGAGGGGTCGCAGGCCTTTGCCGGTTCGCCAAGACCACCATCGTCGGCCGCCAGCACGATGATGCTGCCCTTTTTGGGTGCGGCAAATTTGGCGAAGGCGATCAATGGTCTCAAAGTCATCAGGTCCTGCTTTCGGGAAACGGCTCAGATTTTCAGGAAAAATGCATTCTCAGGGAAGATGCGCGACATTTGGTCGTTTTCCTTGATTTGGCAAGACTTTGCCGGAATCAGGGATCATATGCGCAGCGGAATCGATAACGATTCGTCGCGGCACGGCTCCGCTTTCCTGCCGCAACCTGTTGTTAACCATCGATGTTCTCCCTTTCTTATTCATTGCCGCCGACACTCCGGCCTGCGGAACGGGCGATGTGGGACGGAGAATCGGATCGAACCGCCTGAAAGAAATGGCCAAACGCACCCAGTTGTACAGCCGCAGCCGGACGACTACCTTGTCGGCGGGCATGATGCCGTTCGGCAAATCGAGAAAAGCCTTACATGAAGGTCGTTGAACGCTACATCATGCGTCGCGCACTGGCGGTGTTTCTCGCTGCGCTGATCTGGACGCTGGCCATTGTCTGGACGACGCAGGTGCTTGCCCGCATCGACCTGGTCACCGACAGTGGCCAATCGGCGCTCACTTTTTTCGAGGTCGCGGGCCTCATCATCCCCACCATCATCCCGATCGTGGTGCCATTCGCCCTGGTGGTGGCGGTGGCCCAGACGCTCAGCGTCATGAACTCCGATTCGGAATTGGCCGTCATCAACGCCGCCGGCGCCTCGCGCTGGACGATTGTGCGGCCGGTCCTGCTGATCGCGCTGGCGGCCAGCGTCTTTTCCTTCGCGGTCGACAATGGCGTCGAACCCTATGCCAGGCAGAAGAACCGCCAGCTGATAGCATCCTCGCGCGCCGATCTCTTGTCGCTGATCATCCAGGAAGGCACGTTCCGCAAGATCGACGACGGGCTGTTCCTGCAGATAGGCGAGCGGCTGCCGGACAACCGGCTCGGCGGCATCTTCGTGGCCGATTCGCGCGAGGAAGGCGCCAATCTGATCTATTATGCCAAGAGCGGCAGCGTCGTCGAAAAGGGTGACGAGAAGGTGCTGATGATGAATGACGGCGTCATTCATCGCAAGACGCTGACCGGCGACCTGTCGGTCATCCGCTTCACGTCCTACGCCTTCGACCTTTCCGCCTTCATGTCGGCGGCGAACGATATCATGCTCCTGCCCAAGGACCGAACGACGCAATACCTGCTCAACCCGGATCCGAACGACAAGATCTTCCAGCGCAGGCCCGGCGCCTACAAGGCCGAGCTCGACCAGCGCTTTTCCGAATGGTCCTATTCGCTGGTGTTCGCGCTGATCGCGCTGGCCGTGGCAGGCGATGCGCGCTCACACCGCGAGGCGCGCATCCACCCGCTGATCACAGCCATCGCCATTGCGCTGTTCGTGCGCTGGCTGGGCTTCTTTGCCGCCGGCAAGGCCGACAAGATCCCGCAATACGCCTATATGGTCTATGGCGTGCCGGTCATCGCCTCGGCGGTCGCCATCTGGTTCATCGTCACCTCGCGAAGCATGGAACTGCCCGGCAGTTGGGCCGACTGGATGACGAATTTCGCCGGCCGCGTCAGCGATGGCTGGACGGCGCTCAAGCTGCGCCTCAATCGGCGCTACACATCCGGCCAGGGAGCCTGACGATGGGCTGGACCCTGGGCCGCTACTTCTTCTTTCGCTACGTGTCGATCACGATCTGGTTCTTCATCGGCCTTCTGGCGCTGGTGTTCCTGATCGACTTCACCGAGCTGTCCGGCCGCATCACCGGCCTGCCGGGCTTCACCTACGGCACGGCGGTCGCGATCTCGGCGCTGAGGATGCCGATGATCATGCTGCAGACGGTGCCGTTCGTCGGCCTGTTCTCGGCGATGGCGACGCTGGTGTCGCTCAACCGAAAATACGAGCTGGTGATTGCGCGCTCGGCCGGAGTGTCGGCCTGGCAGTTTCTGTTGCCCTGCTGCATCGGTGCGCTGTTATTCGGCATATTGTCGGTCGGCGTGCTCAATCCGATCGCCGCGCATGGCTTCTCATGGTCGGAGCAGATGGAAAACCAGCTGCGATCCGGCAATTCGAACGCGGTGGCGGCCGATGCCACGCCGTGGATCCGCCAGAAAACCAACTCCGGCGATACCATCATCGGCGCCCGCGCCATCCTGAACCAGGGCCTGGAAATGGCCGACACCGTGTTCTTCGTCCTCGATCCGCAGGGCAATATCGTCGAGCGCAAGGACGCGGCGCGGGCCTTTCTGCGCGACGGCTACTGGGAATTGCAGGACGTCAAGGTGTTCAAGGACGGCAACATCCGTTCCGAAACGACCGACCAGTTGCCGACCAACCTCAAGCCGGAATTCGTGCAGGAACGGCTGGCGCGCCCCGAAACCATCCCGTTTTACGACCTTCCCGGCAAGATTGAGGTTGCCCGCTCCTTCGGCCTCAAGGCAAATGCCTTCGCCATGCAGTTCGATTCGCTGGTGGCGTTACCGTTCCTGCTTGTGGCCATGACGCTGATTGCGGCAACAGTTTCAATGCGATTTGCGAGGATGGGGCAGTCGGCAACGATGATTCTGGGTGGCGTCCTCGCCGGCTTTCTGCTTTATGTCGTTTCGGTATTGGTCAAGGCATTCGGCGTGGCGGGATTCGTGCCCACAGCCGTGGCTGCATGGGTTCCGGTTGTCGTGGCTATGTTCTTTGGGGTGACATTCCTGCTATACAAGGAAGACGGCTAGTGAGGGAGGCGGCTTTGCGCAGCCATAGGCAGGCCGGTTTGGCGCGCCTCTATTCGGCGAGCGCCTTGGCATGCCTGCTCGCCTGTGGCGTGCTGACGGCCCCTGCGCTGGCGCAGGACGTCACCGACGTGGCAACGAAGGTTCCCTCCGGCTCCCAGATGCTGCTGGCGGCCGACACGCTCGTCTATAACAATGACAACCAGACGGTCACCGCCATCGGCGGCGTCCAGATCGACTATGGCGGCAACAAGCTCGTCGCCCAGCGCGTCGTCTATGATCGAAACACCAAGCGGCTGGTTGCCAGCGGCAATGTGGAGATCGTCAACAGCGACGGCACCAAGATCAACTCGCAGCATATCGATATTACCGACGATTTCGCTGACGGTTTCGTCAATGCGCTGCGCGTCGAAACGCCCGAAAAAGCCTATTTCGCCGCCGAAAGCGCCGAGCGCATGGGCGGCGTGCTGACAACGTTCCACAACGGCGTCTATACGGCCTGCGAGCCTTGCGAAGACAAGCCGGACAAGGCGCCGACCTGGCGGATCAAAGCCAGGAAGATCATCTGGAACGGCGAAAAGAAAACGGTTCGCTTCGAGAACGCGAATTTCGAATTCTTCGGTTTCCCGCTGGCTTATCTGCCGGCGTTCGAGATCGCCGACCCGACGGTCAAGCGCAAAAGTGGCTTCCTGATCCCCAGCATCGGCTACAACAATCGTCTCGGCGTCGGCGTCAAAGTCCCCTACTACTTCGCTTTGTCGCCGACCTACGACCTCACCGTTACCGGCAGCGGCTACACCAAGCAGGGTTTCCTCGGCGAGGCCGAGTGGCGCCAGCGCTTCAACAATGGCCAATACACGCTGAAGCTTGCCGGAATCAACCAGCAGGACCCTGGCGCTTTCCGTGATTTCGCGGCTTTCCCCGGCGGCTACAATGTCAATTCGGGGCCAGCAGGCGATCCGAACAAGTTCCGCGGCATGATGGGCACCAAGGGCCAGTTCGCCATCAATCCGCGCTGGGACTTCGGCTGGGATATCCTGCTTCAGACCGACAAGAATTTTTCGCGTACCTATACGATCGAAGGCTACAACGACGCCGTGCATCAATCGTCGGTCTACCTGACCGGCCTAAACGACCGCAACTATTTCGATGTGCGCGCCATGCGCTTCCAGGTTCAGGAGAACACACCGGACGGCAACGTCGCATCGCGCAGCGACAAGCAGCCCTGGGTGTTGCCGTCGCTCGATTATGCCTACATCCCCGACATGTCGGTGGCCGGCGGCCAGCTGTCGTTCAACGTCAATGCGCGCATCATCCGCCGCGACGATCTCGATCAGGCCTATTTTACCCCCTATGTGCCGGGCTCAGGCGTCCAGCGCGTGCGCGGCATCGAGGGCGACTCCGGTCGCCTCACCGCCGAGGCCGAATGGAAGCGTACCTTCACCACGGACGGCGGATTGCAGTTGACGCCCCTTCTGGCTCTGCAGGGCGACGTCGACTATCTCAACGCTTCTTCGGCTTCGCTGACTGCGGTAAACCAGATGGCAACGAATGTCGGTGCCTCCGACGACATGCGGTCCTCCTTCGCCCGGTACATGGCGACCGCCGGACTTGAAATGCGCTGGCCGGTGCTGTTTTCGATGGCCGGCTCCAGCCATATCGTCGAGCCGATGGCGCAGGTCTTCATGCGCCCGAACGAGCAGTATGTCGGCGGGCTCGCCGTTCCCAACGAGGACGCACAGAGCTTCGTCTTCGATGCCACGACGCTGTTCGAGCGCGACAAGTTCTCCGGCTACGACCGCGTCGAAGGCGGCAGCCGCGCCAATGTCGGGTTCCGCTATTCGGGCGCCTATGACAATGGCTGGGGCACCAACGCCATCTTTGGCCAATCCTACCAGCTGGGCGGGCGCAACTCGTTCGATTCACCGGATCTGGTCAATGCGGGCGCCGATTCCGGCCTGGAGACTTCAACCTCCGACTATGTCGGCCTTGTCGGCTTCAGCAGCCCGAGCGGCTTCTCCGGTTCGCTCAGCGGCCGCTTCGACGAGCAGACCTTCGAAGTTCGCCGTGCCGAGGTGAAGGCCGCCTATTCCGGGCTGCCGGTTTCGCTGAGCGCCAAATACGCCTTCATCCAGGCGCAGCCGCTCTATGGTTTCACCACCGATCGCCACGAAGTCACGCTCGGCGCCTCGACGCACCTGGCCGAAAACTGGCGCGTCTTCGGCACCGGCACCTACGACCTGCAACAAAGCGTGCTGGTCAAGGACGGCGTCGGCTTTGCCTACAATGATTCCTGCTTCACCTACCTGATGACGTACTCGGAATCACGCGACATCAACACCAAGGAAGTGTCGCAGAATGTCGGCTTCAACCTGTCGTTCCGCACGCTCGGCGATTTCGGCTCGTCCCAAAGCTCGATCGACTCCATCCAGTAGAGCCGGCTGACGACATCGTTTTGCCGCATAAAGCGGGCACGGATTTCACCAATATCGGGCTGGAATCGGCCAAAACCGGGCTAGAATTGGGATGCTTTCGATGAGGAAATACCTGTTTTCGGCAGGATTCGCGCTCCTGTTAGCGGCGACCTCGGTCTCTGTCACCACGATGGTACCGCCGGCCTTCGCCAGTGAAATCAAGTATGTCGTCAACAACATGCCGATCACCACCGGCGACATCGCGCACCGGGCTGCCTTCCTGAAACTGCAGCGCAAGAAGGGTGACGCGGGTCAGGAAATGATCGACCAGACGCTGCGTATGGCGGAGGCCAGGCGTCTCGGCATCCGCATCTCCGACGCCCAGGTAGAGGCTGCCTATCAGCGCTTTGCCTCGAGCAACAAGATGCAGCTCAAGCAGCTCGACGGTGTCATGGCGCAGTCCGGCGTGACCAAGGAGCATTTCAAGGAATTCATCCGCTCCCAGATGGCGTGGAACCAGGCGCTGAGCGCACGCTACAGCGGCGGCGGCGGGGAGGTGAGCGAACAGGATCTGGTCAAGCGCATGCTCGAAAAAGGCGGCGCCAAGCCAAGCGCCACCGAGTACATGCTGCAGCAGGTGATCTTCGTGGTGCCGAAGGCCGAGCGCAGTGCCACACTCGCCAAACGCAAGCGCGAGGCTGAAGCCATGCGCGCCCGCTTCAATGGCTGCAACACCACGCGTGAATTCGCCAAGGGCCTGATCGACGTCACCGTTCGCGACCTCCCCCGATTGCTGGCGCCGCAACTGCCGCCGGACTGGGCCGAGCAGATCAAGGCCACCAAGCTGGGCGGCGCCACGGCCGTGCGCGAGACCGATCGCGGCATCGAATTCATCGGCATCTGCTCGTCGCGCGAGGTTTCCGACGACAAGGCGGCCCAGATGGTGTTCCAGAGCGAAGGCAGCGGCGACAAGAACGCCGACGAGCTCTCGGCCAAATATGTCGAAGAGCTGAAGGCGAAAGCCAAGATCGTTACGCGCTGAACCGGCCCAGCCGTGCATGAGACAGAGCTTCCGCTGGCGCTGAGCGTCGGCGATCCATCCGGCGTCGGTCCGGAAATCGCCATTGCCGCGTGGCAGAGCGCCCGCGGTTCCGGTGCCGCGCCCTTCTATCTTCTCGCCGATCCGGCGCTGATTGCCGCGCGGGCGCGCCGGCTCGGCGCGGCGGTGGCAATCGCCGAGACGGTGCCGGCCCAAGCAGCTGGTGTCTTTCAACACGCCTTGCCCGTGGTGCCGCTGGCGGCCCACTTCACCGACGATCCCGGCCGGCCCGACCCGGCCAATGCCGCCGGTATCATCGAGGCCATCGATCGCGCCGTCGCCGACTGCCTTGCCGGTCACGCGGCCGCGGTCGTCACCTGCCCGATCGCCAAGAAGCCGCTTTACGATGCCGGCTTCGGCTTTCCCGGTCACACCGAATATCTGGCGCATCTGGCCTCGCTCCACACCGGCGGCACGGTGACGCCGGTGATGCTGCTCGCCGGCCCCGAATTGCGCACCGTTCCGGTCACCATCCACATCGCGCTGGCCGAGGTGCCGAAGACGCTGACGACGGAGCTGATCGTTGCCATCGCGCGCATCACCGCTGGCGATCTTGCACGCCGTTTCGGCATCGCCAGGCCGAGGCTCGCGCTTGCCGGCCTCAATCCGCATGCCGGCGAAAGCGGCGCCATGGGGACAGAGGACGAGCGCATCATTCGTCCTGCGGTCGACATGTTGCGGGCGCAAGGCATCGATGCCTTCGGGCCGCTGCCGGCCGATACGATGTTTCATGCGCGCGCCCGCGCCGGCTACGACGTGGCGGTCTGCATGTATCATGACCAGGCGTTGATCCCGGCCAAGGCGCTGGCCTTCGACGAGGCCGTCAACGTCACGCTTGGCCTGCCGTTCATCCGCACCTCGCCCGATCACGGCACAGCCTTCGACATCGCCGGCAAGGGCATCGCACGTCCCGACAGCCTGATCGCGGCGCTGAAGCTGGCCCGCCGGCTGGCCGATACCGGCGCAAAGCCCGCAGCTGCATGAGCCCAAAATCATGAGCCAAATTCATGAGCATTGACGGGCTGCCGCCGCTGCGCGAGGTGATCGAGCGCCATGGACTGCAGGCAAAGAAGGCGCTTGGCCAGAATTTCCTGCTCGACCTCAATTTGACCGGCAAGATCGCGCGGGTCGCCGGCGACCTCACCGACAGCACGGTGATCGAGGTCGGCCCCGGCCCCGGCGGGCTGACCAGGGCGCTGCTCGCTGCCGGTGCCCGCCGCGTCGCCGCCATCGAGCGCGACGAACGCTGCCTTGCGGCCTTGGCCGAGGTCTCCAACCACTATCCGGGCCGGCTCGAGGTGATCAGCGGCGATGCGCTGAAGACGGATTTTGCCGCTCTTGCCAAGACCGCGTCACAAGACGGCCCGGTGAGGATTGCCGCCAACCTGCCCTACAATATCGGCACCGAGCTGTTGATCCGTTGGCTGACCGTGGCGGACTGGCCACCCTTCTATCAATCGATGACGCTGATGTTCCAGCGCGAGGTGGCCGAGCGCATTGTCGCCGGTGCCGGCAGCGATGCTTATGGCCGGCTCGGCGTGCTGGCGGGCTGGCGGACCGAGGCGAGGATCGCCTTCGACGTGCCGCCGCAAGCGTTCACGCCGCCACCCAAGGTAACGTCCTCGGTGGTGCATCTGGTGCCGCGCGCCAGCCCTTTGTCAACCGACGTGAAAAAACTCGGTCGCGTCACCGAAGCCGCTTTCGGCCAGCGCCGGAAAATGCTGCGGCAGAGCGTGAAGAGCCTGGGTGGCGAGGCACTGCTGACGCGCGCCGGCATCGATCCGACCCGGCGTGCGGAGACGCTCAGCGTCGAGGAATTCGTGCGGCTGACAAACGCGGTTTGACCGGCGGCGCTAGTCGGCCGTGGACCCAAATCGCATCCTGTGTGACAGCGACGACAAGCAGCATATAGCGGCATGCAGTTGCCGGTGAGTCGCCGAGCGTGATATTGTCGTCATATGAAAAAGAGTACCTCAAGCCTCCGCCCGACCCAAAATGGCCAGTTTGTCCTGACCAGCGGCAGGGGCGAAAAAATCAGCGCGATTGAAGGCTTGAAGCTATCGCAACGTATGGGCTTCATTCTGAAGGAAAGCCGTGAGCGCGGCCTGAGCGGGGATGAGCGCAGGGCGCTTATCAAGGACCAAGTAACCCGCAAGAAGTAGGATCGGCAGGTGGTCTATGCCGCTGAACATGATCCGCTGTGCTACCCAGGCACGACCGTTCTCCGCAACAGGCTGAATATCAAAGACCAGGCCCAACTCGATGAATTCGAGTTGGCACTTTTCCTGACCAGGGCCGACGAACATATCCCCGCAGGCCGTCTGGATTTCGAGCACTACAAGGCGTCGATCATCACCTGTTCCAGGACGTTTATGAATGGGCGGGAGAGGTTCGCGCCATCCCCATCGGCAAGGGGGGCAACTGGTTCTGCTATCCTGAGTATATCAACCAGGAAATGCATAGAATTTTCGGCGAACTCGCCGACGGTGATTATCTCTGCGAACTCGACCTCGACGCCTTCGCCGTTCGGGCCGCGCATGTTTTGGCCGAAATCAATGCCGTCCACCCGTTTCGCGAAGGCAACGGCCGCACGCAGCTTACCTTTCTGGCAATGCTGATGGAGAATGCAGGATTCCCATTCAATGCCGATATGCTCGGTCGCGAAAACGTCCTGAATGCGATGATTGAGAGCTTTGCCGGCGAGGAAACCCCATTGGCAGAACTCATAAAAGATATCGCCAGCCAGTAACAGATGTCCACAGCGTCATATTGCCAGATCGTTTGCCAAAGACGCCCTTCATGGGGACAGCCGGCCATCGGGGAACGACAGCTGCCTATTCCGTCTTCTCGTCCAGCAACCCCGAGACGAAATCGAACAGCCCGGGCCGGCGGTCGCGCCGCAGCCTTTCCGCCGTCACGATGCCACGCACTTCGGCGAAGGCGCGGTCGAGATCGTCGTTGACGATGACAAAGTCATATTCCTTCCAGTGCTCGATCTCGTTGCGGGCGTTCTTCAGCCTGGTCTCGATCACGTGCTCCTGGTCCTCGGCGCGGCGCTTGAGGCGCGACTTCAATTCCTTCATCGACGGCGGCAGGATGAAGATCGA
The DNA here is from genome assembly GCF_030323245.1 of Mesorhizobium sp. C372A. Classification (NCBI taxonomy): domain Bacteria; kingdom Pseudomonadati; phylum Pseudomonadota; class Alphaproteobacteria; order Hyphomicrobiales; family Phyllobacteriaceae; genus Mesorhizobium; species Mesorhizobium sp. C372A. Next base: position 5,672,180 of record NZ_CP100475.1, read on the forward strand.
GACGATGTCGGCGCGCATCTTCTCCTTGAGCTGCTGGGCGCCTTGCCAGTCGATGTCGAAGAGCATGTCACGGCCCTGCGCCAGCGCCAGTTCGGCCGGCTCGCGCGGCGTCGCGTAGCAATTGCCGTGCACCTCGGCCCATTCGAGCAACGCGTCGGAATCGCGCAGCCGCTCGAACTCGCGCGTGGTGCGGAAGTGATAGTGGACGCCCTCGATCTCCGAGCCGCGGCGTGGCCTGGTGGTGACCGAGACCGATAATTCCAGGCTGCCGTCGCTTTCCAGCAGGTTGCGCGCGATCGTCGACTTGCCGGCGCCCGACGGCGACGACAGGACCAGCATCAGCCCGCGGCGGCGAATGCGGGATCCGAGATCCCTGGCAACCATCGGCTCCTTGCCACCCATTCGGGTTTACTCCAGATTCTGGACCTGTTCGCGAAACTGGTCGACCACCGCCTTCAGTTCCAGCCCGATGGCGGTGACAGTGGCGGTGTTCGACTTGGAACACAGCGTATTCGATTCGCGGTTGAATTCCTGCGCCAGAAAATCGAGCTTGCGGCCGATGGCGCCGCCATTTGCCAGCAGCGCTCTGCCCGACGCCACATGCGTCTTCAGCCGGTCGATCTCTTCACGGATATCGGCCTTGGTAGCCAGGAACGCCGCTTCCATGTGCAGCCGGCCGGCATCGAGATTGGCCGACGCATCCATCAGCAGCCGCACCTGTTCGGCGATCCGCTCGCGGATTGCCGCCGGCTCGCGCGACGGGTCGGCCTCGGCTTGAAGCGTCAACGCCTCGATGGCGTCGATATGGCCGGAAAGCAGCGAACGCAGCGCTTCGCCCTCGCTCTGGCGTGCCTGCTCGAGGCCTGTAAGCGCCGTTTCCAGCGCCGACAGGATTGACGCGTCGAGTGCTGCCCGCACCTCCTCGGTTTCGCTGGTTTCAGGGATATCGAGCACGCCGCGCAGGGAAAGCAGACCGTCGGCAGTTGCCGGACCAACACCGAACTGGTCCTGCAGCCGCTTGGCCAAGCCCGCCAGATCCCTGAGGAAGGCTTCGTTGACCACTGGCTGCGCCTGCTGGCCGGCGGCGCGGCCGACGGTCAGCGTCGCCTGGAAATTGCCACGCGAAAAGCGCTTCTGCAGCGTCTGCCGCACAGTCGGTTCGAGCCGCTCGAAACCTTGCGGCAGCCGCAACCTGACCTCGACGCTCTTGCCGTTGACCGACTTGACCTCCCAGGCGATCGAGGCGCCGTCATGTTCGGCAACAGTGCGTGCAAATCCGGTCATGCTCTGCAAATTCATGATGCGGCTCGTGTCTCCCTGATGGTCCGATTCTAACAATTGCGCATGCGTTCGATATCACGGGCAGCGCGAATGTCAGAATCGCAATACCGGCAAGATGTTGATTTCCGCTGTCGTTTCGATCTCGCAGGGCTGAAATCGAGATTCAGAGGCACCCGAGCAAGACCGAAAACGCTTCGAACCCCGCTACTCGTTCAAAGCAGCAGCGCGTCCGCCTCTGTCCGCATCGCTTAAGGTCGATCCGTCTGAAAGCGCCGGCCTGCTACTGGGCGGCACCCGTATCGCCGGCATCACCGCTGTCACCGGCGGCATCGCCACTTGCGTCACCGTTGTCGTCGCCATCCGCCGGCGCATCGGTCTGGCCCGGAGTCTTGGCGCCCTTGGCGGCGTCTTCAGCCTGCTTCTTCTGCAGTGCCCGGTAGCGGGCAACGTTGTCATTGTGCTCGGCAAGCGTGGTGGCAAAGACGTGGCCGCCGGTGCCGTCGGCGACGAAATAGAGATCATCGGTCTTCGACGGGTTGGCGACGGCTTCGAGCGCGGCGCGGCCGGGATTGGCGATCGGCGTCGGCGGCAGGCCATTGATAAGATAGGTGTTGTAAGGCGTCTGTTTCTGGATGTCAGATTGATAAATCGGCCGGTCGGCGGGTTTGCCCTTGCCGCCGAACAGGCCGTAAATGATGGTCGGATCGGATTGCAGCCGCATGCCCTTGGCCAGACGGTTGAGGAAGACGGCGGCAACGCGCGAGCGCTCGTCGCCCCGGCCGGTTTCCTTTTCGACGATCGAGGCCAAGGTGACGAAGTCGTCGACATTGGCCAGAGGCAGGTCGGGCGCGCGCCGCTGCCAGACCTCGTCGACCAGCTTCTTCTGGTCGGCGAGCAGCTTGTCGACCATCTGTTGGCGCGTGGCGCCGCGGGTAAAGCGCAGCGTGTCGGTGGCGAGGCTGCCCTCAGCCGGCTTGGCGGCCGGCATGTCGCCGGTCAGCGCATCCTGCTCGGCGATGCGCTGCAGCGCCTGCTCGACCGTCAGGCCCTCGGGAATGGTCAGCGAGTACATCACCGACTTGCCGCTCTTCAGAAGCTCCATGATGTCGCGCATGGAGGCGCGCGGCTTTATCTCGTATTCGCCTGCCTTCAGCGCTGAATCATTGCCATAGACCCGCACGGCGATGCGGAAGATGCGGGCATCGCTGATCAGCCCACGCCGTTCGAGCTGGTCGGCAATATCCTGGACGCCGGTGCTCGGCTTGACCAGGAAGGTGTCGCCGGCCACCGACGGGCCCGGTTCGTTGAATGCCTGCTTGCCGAAATAGAGCGAAACGCCGGCGGCGAGGATCATCAACATCACCGCGGAGATGACGAAGTTCATGAACACGACGACTTGGCTGCGCGAGGCGCGCGAGCGCTTTGGTGGTGGTGTGCCGGCTTCCGGGCGCAAAGCTTCGGCCGCGGTCTTCGGCACGATCGGGCCGGTCTGCTGGTTTTGTCCGAATTGTCCGCTGCCGCCCGGATTGGTGTTCATTAGCGCCCTACCATCTGATCTCTTAGAGCGACCATGCGCCCGATTGGACTCACAGCGTGCCCTAACATTTCAAGCCTACGCATCGTGCTTTTAAAAAAAGCGCCTTCGGTTTCAGGCCGATGCGACGAATCCCCAGCGGCAGAGTAGGCTTGAATATGGCAAAATTGACGACAGACCGCTGGCGCGCCGGTCGATACCGCAATCAGCCTGTATAACGCTGGAATACCAGCGAAGCGTTGGTGCCGCCGAAGCCGAAGGAGTTGGACAGCGCCACGTCGACCTGGCGATGCCGTGGCGTGTTCGGAACAAGATCGATCGCGGTTTCGCGTTCCGGGTTGTCAAGATTGATGGTGGCTGGCGCGATGTTGTCTCTGATAGCGAGGATCGAAAAGATCGCCTCGGCGGCACCCGCCGCACCCAGGAGATGGCCGATCGACGACTTGGTCGACGACATCGAGATTTTCGAGGCGGCGTTGCCGACCAGCCGCTCGACGGCGCCGAGTTCGATCGTGTCGGCCATGGTCGAGGTGCCGTGCGCGTTGATGTAGTCGACGTCGGCGGGCGTCAGCTTGGCCCGGTTCAGCGCCGCCGTCATGCATCGGAAGGCGCCGTCGCCGTCTTCGGCCGGTGCAGTGATGTGATAGGCATCGCCGGTCAGGCCGTAGCCGGTGACCTCGGCATAGATCTTGGCGCCGCGCGCCTTGGCGTGTTCGAGTTCTTCCAGCACGACGACCCCGGCGCCCTCGCCCATGACGAAGCCGTCACGGTCGCGGTCATAGGGACGCGAGGCCTTCTCAGGCGTGTCATTGCGGTCGGTGGACAGTGCCCGGCAAGCAGCGAAGCCGGCAAGCGATAGTCTGGTCACCGGCGATTCCGCGCCGCCGGCCAGCATCACGTCGGCATCGCCGAAGATGATCAGCCGGGCGGCATCGCCAATGGCGTGCGCGCCGGTCGAGCAGGCGGTGACGACGGCGTGGTTGGGGCCTTTCAGCCCATGCCGGATCGATACCTGGCCAGATACCAGGTTGATAATGTTGCCGGGAATGAAGAATGGACTGATACGGCGCGGTCCGCGCTCTTTCAGGATGATAGCGTTCTCGGCGATGCCCTCGAGGCCGCCAATGCCGGAGCCGATCATGACGCCGGTGGCGCAGCGCTCGGCTTCGGTGCTGGGCTCCCAGCCGGAATCCTTCAGCGCTTCGTCGGCGGCCGCAATCCCGTAAAGGATGAAGTCGCCGATCTTGCGCAGTTCCTTGGGCTCGAGCACGGCTTCGGGATTGAGCGTGCCGTTGGTGCCGTCACCGCGCGGAATGACGTGGGCGATCTTGCAGGCAAGATCTCCCACTTCGAACTCGGTGACGCGCTTGGCGGCGCTGCGGCCGGTCAGAAGTTCCTTCCAGCTGTGCTCGAAGCCCATGCCGAACGGCGAAACCAGGCCAAGGCCCGTGACGACGACACGCCTCATCGCAGGTCCTCCCCGGTGATGACTGCGGATAGTGTCAGGCTGAAGCCTTGTCGATGTACTTCACGGCATCGCCGACGGTCAGGATGGTCTCGGCCGCATCGTCCGGAATCTCGACGCCGAACTCTTCTTCGAAGGCCATGACGAGTTCGACCGTGTCGAGGCTGTCCGCGCCCAGATCATCGATGAAGCTCGCCTGCTCCGTCACCTTGTCGGCATCGACGCCAAGATGTTCGATGACGATCTTCTTGACGCGCTCTGCGGTGTCACTCATTTGGGGCATCCTCGTCTTTTGTTTGTCTGTCTTCGTTAGCGGGCAGAATGCCGCTAATCAAGCTGAAAGATGGTCCTGCCGGAAACGCAACGATGCCGGACCGGTTTTTGCCCGAACCGCCGGGTTGCGGGCCGCATTACACGAAAAATGGCTGAGGTCCAAGGCGAAATGGTCTCTTTTCACAAGCCGGCCATGTCTTCTTATCACCCGGCAATATCCTGTCAGATCATGGCCATGCCACCGTTGACATGGATGGTCTGGCCGGTGACGTAGGCTGCCTCGTTGGAGGCGAGATAGGCGACGGCCGACGCCACTTCAACACTCGTGCCCATGCGGCGCGTCGGGATCGCGGCCATTATCGCGTCTTTCTGCTTGTCGTTGAGCTTGTCGGTCATGGCCGATTCGATAAAGCCCGGGGCGACGCAGTTGACGGTGATGTTGCGGGTGGCGATCTCCTGCGCCAGCGACTTGGAAAAGCCGATCATGCCGGCCTTGGAGGCGCAATAATTGGTCTGGCCAGGATTGCCGGTGACGCCGACCACCGAGGTGATGTTGATGATGCGGCCATGGCGGCGGCGCATCATCGGATGGGTCAGCTCGCGGGTCAGCCGGAACACGGCGGTGAGGTTCACCTCCAGCACGCTGTCCCAATCCGCGTCCGCCATGCGCACGAACAGGCCGTCCTTGGTGATGCCGGCATTGTTGACCAGTATGTCGACGCCTTCGAGTTCGGCTTCGGCCTTCTGGCCAAGCGCCTTGACCTCGTCACGGTCGGCAAGATTGGCCGGGAACAGCTTTACCCGGTCGCCGAGTTCGCCGGCCAGGGTCTCCAGTTTCTCGATGCGGGTGCCGTGCAGGCCGACAATGGCGCCTTGCGCATGCAGCACCCGGGCAATCGCCTCGCCAATGCCGCCCGATGCGCCGGTGACGAGCGCCTTGCGGCCGGTCAGTTCGAACATTTTCGTCTCCTGATCTTAAGAGAACACCCTTCCCACGGGAGGGGTTGAATCGCCAGTGGATTATGCAAGCGCGGCCAGCGCCGCCTCGACTTCGGCCGGCGTGCCGACGGCCGATGTGGCGATGTCGCGGTTGATCCGCCGCGCCAGGCCGGAAAGCACCTTGCCGGCGCCGATCTCATAGAGCGTGGCGACGCCATTGGCGCCGAACCACTCCACCGTTTCGCGCCAGCGCACGCGCCCGGTGATCTGCTCGACCAGGCGGCGCGCGATCTCGTCGGGGTCGCTGGTCGGGGCTACAGTGACGTTGGAGACGACGGGCACGACCGGTGCATTCTTGGTCACGCCGGCCAGCGCCTCGCGCATGACATCGGCCGCCGGCGCCATCAGCGCCGAATGGAAGGGTGCGGAGACCTGCAGCATCAGCGCCCGCTTGGCGCCCTTTTCGGTGCACAGTTTCGCGGCGAGTTCCACCGCCGCCCTGGCGCCGGAGATCACCAGCTGGCCGCCGCCATTGTCGTTGGCGATCTGGCAGACCTTGCCGGATCCCGTTGCGGCCTCGGTGCAAGCGGCTTCGACGTCGGGCTGTTCCAGTCCGATGATCGCCGCCATGGCGCCCTCGCCGGCCGGCACCGCCGCCTGCATGGCGTTGCCGCGGATGCGCAGCAGCCGGGCAGCATCGGCGACCGAAACGAAACCGGCCGCGGCAAGGGCGGAATATTCGCCGAGCGAATGACCGGCAACGTAGGCAACCTTGTCCTTCAGCGAAAAGCCGCGCGCTTCCAGCGAGCGGATTCCCGCCAGCGAGACCGCCATCAGCGCCGGCTGGGCATTGGCAGTCAGGGTCAGCGCCTCTTCCGGGCCTTCCCAGATCAGTTTCGACAGCTTTTCGCCCAGCGCATCATCGACTTCCTCGAACACCCTGCGTGCCTCGGGGAAGGCGTCGGCGAGGTCCTTGCCCATGCCGACAGCCTGGCTGCCCTGTCCCGGAAAGGTGAATGCGACGGCCATTTGGGCGCTCTCCAGCGGCTGATTTTTACTGCCTGTGACGCAAGGCGGACCGCCAAGTCAAGCCCGGAGGGGGTATTTCGGCTCTCGCTTGAACCGGAGCTGACCCCGAGTCCCTGTTCCCAAAGGCTTTTTGCCGATCACACCTGATGAAAACCGCTCACGAATCGTTTGCTGGCTCTTCTTATTTTCGCCACAGGCGCTAGCTTTTGCATGACAGTTCTATGACAGAACGGTGGCGCGAGTGGAAATACGCGTTGCTTGGGCCGGGGGAAGAGACGTGGCTAGGATCAGGAAGGGCGCGGCCGTACCCGCGCCACAGTTCTTGGAAGACGATCCGTCCACCGGCTACCTGCCGGGGCGCAGATGGCCGGTCATCCGCTACGGTCTGGTCACGCTGCTTGCCTCCGCCATCCTGGTGTTCGCCATCGAATGGATCGTGCGCGGCGACTTCTTCGGCACGGTCGACTTCTTCCTGCAGCCATTCAAGCCGGGCTGGACCACCATCATTGTCTTTGCATTGGTGCTGATGGGACTGGACGCCGTGCTTGGCCGCAGTCACCAGAGCCTGATGATCGTGGCGCCGCTGACGCTGGCGCTGGCCTTTGTCGGGCATCAGAAGTCGCATTATCTCGGCGATCCGCTCTACCCAACCGATTTTCTTTATTCGCGCCAGATCATGGCACTGATGCCGCTCCTGGTGCGCGAACGGCCTTGGACGGCGCTCGCCATGGCGGTCGGCATCGTCGCCGGCCTGTCGCTGCTGATCTATGGCTGGCGGTTGTGGCGCCGCAAGGTTCCGATCCTCAGCCGCAAAGGGCGGCTGGCGCGGCTGACGCTGGCAGTGCCGCTGCTCGCCTTCTTCGTCTCAATCATGGACTACGCCACCTTCTCGTGGACCCGCGACCGGCTGCAGATCATCCCGATCATGTGGGACCAGAAGGAGAACTACGCCTCCAACGGGTTTGCGCTGGCCTTCGCGCTCAACGTGCCGATGGCGCATGTCTCGGCGCCGGCGGGCTATTCCGACAAGGCGATCGACGCGATCGACAGGCCTGCTGTGGCGGCCTCGGTACCGGATGAGAAACCCGACATCATCGTGGTGATGAGCGAATCTTTCTGGGATCCGACCAAGCTGCCCGGCGTCACAATCACGCCTGACCCGATCCCCAATGTGCGGGCGCTGCGTTCCGGCTATATGTTTTCGCCGGAATTCGGCGGCATGACCGCCAACATCGAATTCGAGGCGCTGACCGGCTTTTCCAATGCCTTCCTGCCGGCGGGCTCGATCCCCTACCAGCAATATGTGCGCACACCGACGCCGTCGCTGGCGACCTTCCTGAAAAGCGAGGGATACCGGGCGCGCGCCATCCATCCGGGCACCAACTGGTTCTGGAACAGGGGCGCCGTCTATGCCGATTTCGGCTTCAACGATTTCCGCTCGGAAGAGACGCTGCCGCCACTGGAAAAGCGCGGGCCGCTGGCTTCCGATGCGTCGATGACCGACGAGATCATCGCAGAGGCCGACGCCAGCGAGCGGCCGGTGTTCTTCTTCGCCGTCAGCCTGCAGAACCACGGTCCCTACGAGCCGTACCGCTATTACAATCCGACCCACAAGGTCGCGGCACCGATCAGCACATGGGCGCGGGAATCGCTGCTCAGCTACGCCGAAGGCTCCGCCGATGCCGACCGTGGCCTCGAACGATTGATCGAATGGGCGAAGAAGCGCGAGCGGCCGACGGTCATCGCCTTCTTCGGCGACCATCTGCCGCCGCTCGGCCCCGTCTATGTCGAAACCGGTTACCTGAAGGACAATGTCGCGCCGCGCAAGGAACCGACGCCGGAGGCGGCACTGGAGCATCATCAGACGCCGCTGGTCATCTGGTCTAACCGCACCGGTCCGGCGCAGGATATGGGCGCGGTGAGCCCGGCCTTCCTGCCCTACCACATCCTGACAACGGCCGGGATCACGCACCCCTACTACACCGGCTTCCTGGGCGCGCTGCGCGAACGCTATCGCGTCGTCGACCGCAATCTGCTTTTGACACCGTCAGGTGAGGCCACGCCGGACTGGGCGCGGCAGAAGGACGTTGATCCGGCGATCAACGACTTCCGCCTGCTGCAATACGACATGATGTTCGGCAAGCGTAAGGCGGCTCCGGACTTCTTCCCCGAAACGATCAACGGTGGTACCCCGCATACGAGTTGATGCCTGGTATTTTTCCAACCCTGCGACGCCAGGACGCTGTCCGGAGCATGCGTTACCCTTGCCTTCCAGCCAATTTGCTTTATAGACGCCCGCAATCTGCCGGTCCTTGCTGGGGGCTGAACGGAGGGCCGGAGGTTTTACCCAAAACCTTCGTGTGAAGCCAGAAGCGCTTCCGCCTCCCGTGTCTCCGCTCTCGACCGTCTCGAAATGCTCCTTTCTTCCCCGCCCCCTCGGGATCAGCGGGTCAGAGAAGTTGCAGAGGCTTTTGCCGCGAGGATCCGGGAGAGAAACGAAGAAAGGCACTGAACCACTATGGCTCTATACGAACATGTGTTCCTTGCCCGGCAGGACCTCTCGCAGCAGCAGGTCGATGCGCTTGTCGAACAGTACAAGGGCGTCATCTCCGCAAATGGCGGGTCCGTCGGCCGGGTCGAGAACTGGGGACTGAAGTCCCTCACCTACCGGGTCAACAAGAACCGGAAGGCTTACTACACGCTTATGGACCTCAACTGCCCGCCGGCAGCGCTCAACGAGATGGAGCGCCAGATGGGCCTGTCCGAGGACGTGCTGCGTTTCCTGACCGTCAAGGTCGAGGCGCATGAGGAAGGCCCGTCGGCCATGATGCAGAAGCGCGAAGAGCGCTCGGAACGCGGCGGCTTCGGCGACCGCGACCGTGGCGATCGTGGTCCGCGCTCGTTCGGCGACCGTGATCGCGGCGACCGTGGCGATCGTCCGCCGCGCTCATTTGGCGATGCCGGTGGCGATCGTGGTCCGCGCCGTCCGCGCGAAGGCGTTGAAGGAGGTGCAGAATAATGGTCGACATCAATCAGATCCCGACCCGGCGCCCGTTCCATCGCCGCCGCAAGACCTGCCCGTTCTCTGGCGCCAATGCGCCCAAGATCGACTACAAGGACGTGCGTCTTCTGCAGCGCTACATTTCCGAGCGCGGCAAGATCGTGCCGTCGCGCATCACCGCCGTCAGCCAGAAGAAGCAGCGCGAACTCGCCAAGGCGATCAAGCGCGCCCGCTTCCTCGGCCTGCTGCCCTACGTGGTTCGCTAAGATCTCCGAAGCAGGCGGTTCGCCGCCTGCTTCCTTCTCCCACGGCGACGGGCGCCGCAGGGGTAATTTGATGATGCATGTCGTTGTCCCAAAACCGGGCCCACTCTTGGCGACGTGCATTGAAATCCCGAGTTGAGGTGAAAAGCCTCTAACTGCCGCGACAGGCAGGACAGCGACACCGGCGCCAAGGCGCTCAGAGCTTCCTGACCTGTTCCATTCAATTCGGCGCCGATCCCGCGGTCGGTGCCCAGACGAAGGAACAAGACCATGCAAGTGATTCTTCTCGAACGCGTTTCCCGCCTCGGCCAGATGGGCGATACCGTCAAGGTCAAGGACGGCTTTGCCCGCAACTTCCTCTTGCCGCAGGGCAAGGCGCTGCGCGCCAACGAAGCCAACAAGAAGAAGTTCGAAGGGCAGCGCGCGCAGCTCGAAGCGCGCAACCTCGAGCGCAAGTCGGAAGCCAGCCAGGTTGCCGAAAAGCTCGACGGCAAGAGCTTCATCGCCGTGCGTTCCGCAGGCGAGACCGGCCAGCTCTACGGTTCGGTGTCGACCCGCGACATCGCCGACCTGCTGACCGCCGAAGGGTTCTCGGTCAACCGCAACCAGATCCAGCTCAACCAGCCGATCAAGACCATCGGCGTCACCAATGTGGCGATTGCGCTGCATCCGGAAGTCGAGGTCACCATCAGCCTCAACATCGCCCGCACGGCCGACGAAGCCGAGCGCCAGGCCAAGGGCGAGACGCTGACCACCGCCGAAGCCATCTATGGCGATGACATCAACGACAACGCACGGCCGGAGAACTTCTTCGACCCGAACACCGAGTTCGAAGGCGGCGAAGAAGACAACGCCTGATCCCGCACGGGGCCTGATCGGGAAGCGAGGGGAGCAGCGCTCCAATCACTTCCTCGTCATCCAGCCTTTCTGGACCAATGCCCGGGCCTCTCGCCCGGGCATTTTTGTGCCAAATGGAACTTTTCGAACCCCTATATATTGTTGCAGAATTGGTCCGCCAGTCTGACCGTGAGGGGACATTTGGTGATGAATATTCTGTTGAAGCGCGTTCTCGACCGCCTGGTGCGTACGGGCAATCTGAAAGTCACCGGGCCGAAGGGCTCGACAGTGGTTTTCGGCGACGGCAGCGGCGAGCCGGTGCATATGCACATCAAGACCGCGCATGCCGAGCGCGCCATTACCTTCGATCCGATGCTGGCCGTGCCGGAAGCCTATATGGACGGCGAACTCGACATCATCGAGGGCGGCGTACTGGGTATGATGCGCATCGCCTTCCAGAACATGGGCAGCGGCGGTATCGACGCCACCTGGTCGAAGGCCATCGAGGGTCTGCGCCACGCCTTTCGCCGCCTGCAGCAGATCAACACCGCATCACGGGCGCGCCGCAACGTGCAGCGCCACTATGATTTGTCGGGTGACCTCTACCGGCTCTTCCTCGACGACGACATGCAGTATTCCTGCGCCTATTTCGAACAGCCGGACATGACGCTCGACGAGGCGCAGATGGCCAAGAAACGCCATATCGCCGCCAAGCTCAGGCTGAAGGCCGGCCAGACCGTGCTCGATATTGGCTCCGGCTGGGGTGGGCTCGGCCTCTATCTCGCCAAGGCTTTCGATGTCGACGTCCAAGGCGTGACGCTGTCGACCGAGCAGCACGGCGTCGCCACCGACCGGGCGCATGCGCAAGGCTTGCAGGACCGCGTGCATTTCGACCTCAAGGACTACCGCGAACTCAACGAACGCTTCGACCGCATCGTCTCGGTCGGCATGTTCGAGCATGTCGGCGTCAACCACTTCCGCACCTTCTTCGACAAGTCGGCGACGCTGTTGAAGCCCGACGGCGTCATGCTCTTGCACACGATCGGCCGCTCCGGCGTGCCGTGGGCGACCAGCGCCTTTATCCGCAAGTACATTTTTCCGGGCGGCTACATTCCCTCGCTGTCGGAGGTGATGCCGGCGATCGAGAAGTCGGGGCTTGTGGTCACCGACATCGAGATTCTGCGGCTGCACTATGCCGATACGCTGAAGCATTGGGGCCAGCGCTTTGCCGCCAACCGGGACAAGGCCAAGGCCATCTACGACGAGCGCTTCTGCAGGATGTGGGAGTTCTATCTGGCGGCTTCGGAAGCCGCCTTCCGCTGGCAGGATCTGGTGATCTTCCAGATCCAGATCGCCAAGAAGAACGACACGCTGCCGATGACGCGCGACTACATGGCCAAATGTGAAAAGGCGCTCGAAATGCGCGAAATGGGGCATCGTCAGGAGGCGGCGGCCGCCGAGCCTGCTGTCGCCAGGTCCGTGCCTGCCAGGTCCGTTGCTGTCAGGTCCGTTGCGGCCAAGCCAGCGCGCCGTCGCAAGGTGGCGGATCGCGAATAACGCCTCGATTGCGTATTGCCGCTTGCCATCGACGGCTCTGACACTGAAAAAGGTCTCGTTCTCGCGAGACCTTTTTTAATGATCTGCCTGCCCACCATCGCCACCACCCTTGTCGAGTTCGCCGGCGCCTCGGTGCTCTCGCCACGCGGAGCCTGAGCGTGGAACTCCCCGCTTCGCTGCGACAAGGCGTCGAGCGCCTGCTCGAAACGACACCGCTGGCGGTGCTGCGCCAGGCGGCGAAGACGCTGTCTGACCGCTACCGCGCCGAATTGCGCGACGGCCGCCCGCACATGGCCGAAGAGATGGCGGTAAAAGCCTATCTGGCGACGCGGCTGCCGGCGACCTACGCGGCGGTACGGGCCGGTCTCGACGAACTCGCCTATGCGCGGCCCGATTTCCAGCCAACGAGCTTGCTCGATGTCGGCGCCGGTCCTGGCACGGTGCTTTGGGCCACTACAGATCTGTGGCCCGACCTCGAAGAGGCGGTTCTGGTTGAAGCAAGCGCCGCGGTGCGCAAGGTTGGCCAGTCGCTCGCCCTTGATACCATCGCCACCAGGATGGACTGGCGGGCCGGCGACGTGACCATCGACCTTGCCGATCTCAAGCCTGCCGATCTGGTCACCTGCGCCTATGTGCTGGACGAGATCGCGCCGGCATCGCTGCCGAAGCTTGTCGGCCGGCTCTGGCAGTTGACCGGCGACACACTGCTGATCGTCGAGCCCGGCACACCGGCCGGCTGGCAGCGCATCCTGGCAGTGCGCAGGCAATTGCTGGAGGCCGGGGCGCATGTGCTGGCGCCTTGTCCGCATGAGGCGCCCTGCCCGCTTGAGCCCCCCGACTGGTGTCATTTTTCGCGCCGCGTCGCCCGCTCGCGCCTGCATCGCCTGGCCAAGGACGCCGACGTGCCGTGGGAGGACGAGAAATTCATCTACGTCGCGGCTTCGCGGCAACCCGCGCCTGCACGTCAGCCGCGCGTGATTGCGCCGCCGAAATCGGGCTCCGGCAAGGTGCTGCTCAAACTGTGCCAGCCGGATGGCGGCGCCGGCGAGACACTTTTCACCAAGCGCGAGGGCGAGTTGTTCAAGGCAGCGCGGCGGCTGGACTGGGGCGATACATTGGACGGAAGAAGCGGATAATCACCGAGATTGTTCTTGCTCTGTTCCAACGACTCGGATAAAAGTCAGCGCCTTTCTGAGTCAACCGGAATCGGGGCGCGGAAACACTCTTCTGTGGACGGTTTGCCGCCCCTGTGAACAAACGGGGCATCAAGGTTGATTGGTCGTGCGGTGATGCAGAAAGGTCAGCACCGATTTATCTCGTTCTGATATCGAGAAGCCGGGATCAAAATCGGGGACATCATGGCAGAGGCAGCGCGAAAATTCGGCGTGGCGGAGCAGCAACCGCTTTATCGTGAAGCGCCGAACAACATCGAGGCCGAACAGGCGCTGCTCGGCGCCATCCTCGTCAACAACGATGCCTTCTACCGCGTCTCCGACTTCCTCAAGGCCGGCCATTTCTACGAGCCGCTGCACCGGAAAATCTTCGAGGTCGCGGCCGAGCTCATCCGCATGGGCAAGGTGGCGACGCCGATCACGCTGAAAACCTTCCTGCCGGCCGACGAGAAGGTCGGCGACATGACGGTGGCGCAATATGTGGTTCGTCTGGCGGTCGAAGCCGTCACCGTCGTCAACGCCACAGACTATGGCCGCGCCATCTACGATCTGGCCACGCGCCGGGCACTGATCACCGTCGGCGAGGACATGGTCAACATCGCCTATGACGCGCCGGTCGACATGGCGCCGTCCGAACAGATCGAGGATGCCGAGCGGCGGCTGTTCGAACTGGCCGAAACCGGCCGCTACGACGGCGGCTTCGAGAGCTTCACCGACGCGGTCAAGACCGCCGTCGACATGGCCAACGCCGCCTATATGCGCGACGGCCATTTGTCGGGCCTCGCCACCGGCATGCGCGATCTCGACCGCCGCATGGGTGGCCTGCAGGCGTCGGATCTGATCATCATTGCCGGCCGTCCGGGCATGGGCAAGACATCGCTAGCCACCAACATCGCCTTCAACATCGCCGAGATGTATGAGCCGGCGCAACAGGCCGACGGCTCGTTCAAGGCAGCCAATGGCGGCGTCGTCGGCTTCTTCTCACTGGAAATGTCGTCCGAGCAGCTCGCCACCCGCATCATTTCCGAACAGACGGAAATTTCGTCGTCAAAAATCCGCCGCGGCGAGATTTCAGAGATGGATTTCGAAAAGCTGGTCGCCTGCTCGCAGACCATGCAGAAGATCCCGCTGTTCATCGACCAGACCGGCGGTATCTCGATCGCGCAGCTGTCGGCGCGGGCGCGGCGGCTGAAGCGTCAGCGCGGCCTCGACCTCATCGTCATCGACTATATCCAGCTGATGCAGGGGTCGAGCGCGAAATCGTCGCAGAACCGGGTGCAGGAAATCACCGAGATCACCACCGGCCTCAAGGCGCTGGCCAAGGAACTCTCCGTTCCGATCATCGCGCTGTCGCAGCTGTCGCGTCAGGTCGAAAGCCGCGAAGACAAACGCCCCCAGCTGTCCGATCTTCGCGAATCCGGCTCGATCGAGCAGGACGCCGACGTGGTGATGTTCGTCTACCGCGAGGAATATTATCTGAAGAACCGCGAACCGAAGCCCGGCACCGACGAATACATCAAGTGGGAACACGAGATGAACGAGATGCGCGGCAAGGCCGAAGTCATCGTCGCCAAGCAGCGCCACGGCCCGACAGGTTCGGTGAGCCTCGCCTTCCATGGCGAGTTCACACGGTTTTCCGACCTCGCCGAAGAGCATCATATTGCGGAGAGGTTCGAGTAGCTTTTTGGCCTACCGCAGCGCTCCGTCACACCCCCCTCTGGCCTGCCGGCCATCTCCCCCGCAAGGGGGGAGATCAGCAGCTTTGCGGATGGCGCTCATCTTGCGACGTTGGCGATTGGCGAAAGCAGCGACGATAGCCAATCTCCCCCCTTGCGGGGGAGATGTCCGGCAGGACAGAGAGGGGTGTGCAGGATCACCCTCCTTCGGTCATTTGCAGGCAGCATCACTCCATGGCTAAATCGCGCGTCCAGTTCATCTGCCAGAATTGCGGGTCGGTGCATCAGCGCTGGGCCGGTAAATGCGATGCCTGCGGCGAGTGGAACACACTCGTCGAGGAAGGCACGTCCGGCGGCATCGGCTCGGGACCGGCCAACACGCGAAATGCGCGCAAGGGCCGCGCCGTGGTGCTGACCAGCCTGTCCGGTGACATCGAGGATGCGCCGCGGATCATCTCCGGCATTGGCGAACTCGACCGCGCCACCGGCGGCGGTTTCGTGCGCGGCTCGGCGCTGCTGGTCGGCGGCGATCCCGGCATCGGCAAGTCGACGCTGCTTACCCAGGCCGCAGCAGCATTGGCGTCAAAAGGCCACCGCATCGTCTATGTCTCGGGCGAAGAGGCTGTCGCGCAGATCCGGCTGCGGGCGCACCGGCTTGGCGTCGCCGACACGCCGGTCGAACTTGCCGCCGAGACCAATGTCGAGGATATCCTGGCAACAATAGCCGATGGCAGAAGGCCGGACCTCGTCATCCTCGATTCCATCCAGACGCTGTGGACCGACATGGCCGACTCGGCGCCCGGCACCGTCACCCAGGTGCGCGCCTCGGCGCAAGCGATGATCCGCTACGCCAAATCCACCGGTGCTGCCATCGTGCTGGTCGGCCATGTCACCAAGGAAGGCCAGATCGCCGGTCCGCGCGTCGTCGAGCACATGGTCGACGCCGTTCTCTATTTCGAAGGCGAAGGCGGCCATCACTACCGCATCCTGCGCACGGTGAAGAACCGTTTTGGGCCGACCGACGAGATCGGCGTCTTCGAGATGTCGGACAAGGGCTTGCGCGAGGTCGCCAATCCGTCGGAGCTGTTCCTCGGCGAACGCCACGCAAAATCGCCGGGTGCCGCGGTATTTGCCGGCATGGAAGGCACACGTCCGGTGCTGGTCGAGATCCAGGCGCTGGTGGCGCCGTCCACATTGGGCACGCCGCGCCGTGCCGTCGTCGGCTGGGACGGCGCACGGCTGTCGATGATCCTTGCCGTGCTCGAAGCCCATTGCGGCGTGCGCTTCGGCACCCACGATGTCTACCTCAACGTCGCCGGCGGCTACCGGATTTCCGAGCCGGCGGCCGATCTGGCGGTTGCCGCTGCACTGGTTTCGTCGCTCACCGGTCTTGCCCTTCCCGCCGATTGCGTCTATTTCGGCGAAATCAGCCTGTCGGGCGCAGTGAGGCCGGTTGCGCATGCGCAGCAGCGCCTTAAAGAGGCCGAAAAGCTGGGTTTTGGAAGTGCGGTTCTGCCCTTGGGCAGCGAGGAGGTTGTCGGGGGGATCGGGGCCGGCGCTTTCCAGCCGACCGAACTTGCCGATCTCGTCGCACGCATAGCCGGCTCACGGCGCAGCCGTGTCGACGTGGAAGATTGACGCGGCTCGCCCGAGCCGTGAAAAGACAATCTGAGTGGGGCGAAAGACATGCCGATTACGCTGCTGGACGGAATTCTCGTCGGCTTCACCCTGGTCTCGGCGATGCTCGCCATGGTTCGCGGCCTGTCACGCGAAATCCTGTCCGTCGTGTCCTGGGCGGCTGCCGCCGCGGCGGCATTCTTCTTCTACAAGCCGGTGCTGCCTTACGTTCAGCCCTATGTCGAAAGCGACAAGATCGCCATGGCGGCATCCGCCGGCATCGTCTTCCTCATCGCGCTTATCGTCGTTTCCGTCATCACCATGAAGCTAGCCGACTGGATCATCGATTCCAGGATCGGCGCGCTCGACCGTACGCTGGGCTTCCTCTATGGCGCCGCGCGCGGCGTCCTCGTCGTCGCCGTGGCGCTGCTGTTCTTCAACTGGCTGGCCGGCGCCAAGGCGCCTGCCTGGATCGCCAACGCCAAGTCGAAGCCGCTGCTCGAGACCATCGGCGCCAAGCTGGAAAGCCTGCTGCCCGAAGATCCGGAAAACGCCATCCTGAAGAAGCTCAATCCGAATCAGCCGGCAGCCGAGACGCCTCCGGCGGCAGATGCACCGGCGGCGGATGCTCCGGCAACCGGTGACGATACTCCGGCAACCGGTGACGATACTCCCGCGCCCGACGACGAGACCGACGCTCCAGCCGATAACGCACCCGCGCCCGCTGCTCCGGCTCCGGCCGCGCCGGCAAACTGATACGGACGGATGGTGCCGGACAGGCGCCATCCCGGCAGTTCCGGCCTGACTACGTTGCTTTCGCGGTGCTATCGCACTATATGGCCATTTTAGCGGAGCTTGAGCCCCATGGCAGTTTCGAAGGCAGACGCGGACGACGTCCTTTCCGCCGAAGCAGACGATCATTTCCACGATGAATGCGGGGTGTTCGGCATTTTCGGCCGGCAGGACGCTGCGGCCATCGTCACACTAGGCCTGCATGCGCTGCAGCATCGCGGCCAGGAAGCGGCCGGCATCGTCTCCTATGACGGCACGCAGTTCCATGTCGAACGCCATGTCGGCCTGATCGGCGACACCTTCACCAAGCAGCACGTCATCGACAGCCTGCAAGGCAACCGTGCCATCGGCCACACGCGCTATGCCACGACGGGCGGCGCCGGCATGCGCAACATCCAGCCCTTCTTCGCCGAACTCGCCGATGGCGGCTTTGCCGTCGCCCATAACGGCAATCTCACCAACGCCATGACCGTGCAGCGCGCGCTGCAGAAACAGGGCGCGATCTTCTCGTCGACCTCCGACACCGAGACGCTGCTGCATCTCGTTGCCACCAGCAAGGAACGCGATTTGAATTCGCGCTTCATCGACGCCGTGCGTCAGGTTGAAGGCGCTTTCTCGCTGGTTGCGATGACCTCCAAGAAGATGATCGGCTGCCGCGATCCGCTCGGCATCCGCCCGCTGGTGCTCGGCGACCTCGACGGCGCCTGGATCCTGGCCTCCGAAACCTGCGCGCTCGACATTATCGGCGCCCGCTTCGTGCGCGACCTGAAGCCCGGCGAAATGGTCGTGGTGACCTCGAAGGGCATCGAGAGCCTGTTCCCCTTCGAGCCGCAGAAGACCCGCTTCTGCATCTTCGAATATGTCTATTTTGCCCGCCCGGACTCCTCGGTCGAAGGCCGCAATGTCTACGAAGTGCGCAAGCGTATCGGCGCCGAATTGGCGCAGGAAAGCCCGGTCGAGGCCGATATCGTCGTGCCGGTGCCGGATTCCGGCACGCCGGCGGCAATCGGCTTCTCCCAGGCGGCAGGCATCCCCTTCGAACTCGGTATCATCCGCAACCACTATGTCGGCCGAACCTTCATCCAGCCCGGCGATTCGATCCGCCATATGGGCGTCAAGCTCAAGCACAACGCCAACCGCCGGATGATCGAGGGCAAGCGCGTGGTGTTGGTCGACGATTCGATCGTGCGCGGCACCACCAGCCAGAAAATCGTGCAGATGGTGCGCGACGCCGGCGCCAAGGAAGTGCATATGCGCATCGCCTCGCCGCCGACCAGCGCGTCGTGCTTCTACGGCGTCGACACGCCGGAGAAGTCGAAGCTTTTGGCATCGCGCATGTCGATCGAGGAAATGGCCGAGTTCATCCGTGTCGATTCGCTCGGCTTCCTCACCATTGACGGGCTCTACCGCGCCGTCGGCGAAGCCAGCCGCGACAATGAGCAGCCGCAATTCTGCGACGCCTGTTTCACCGGCCAGTACCCGACCCGCCTGCTCGACTTCGAAGGCCACGACAATGTGCGCACGCTGTCGCTGCTGGCGAACAACGGGGCGTAAAGCCCAACTGCTATCCTTGAAAGCGCTCGCATGACCCTCGACCTCTCCGGCCGCGTCGCGGTCGTTACCGGCGCCTCGCGCGGCATCGGCTACTTCATCGCCAAGGAACTTGCCGCCGCTGGCGCCCATGTCATTGCGGTTGCCCGGACCGTCGGCGGGCTGGAAGAACTCGATGACCAGATCAAGGCCGAACGCGCGAAAACCGGCAAGGGCGAAGCGACGCTGGTGCCTCTCGACCTCTCAGACATGGCCGGCATCGACCGGTTGGGCGGGGCCATTCACGAGCGTTGGGGCAAGCTCGACATTCTGGTGGCCAATGCCGGCGTGCTCGGCGTCATCTCGCCGATCGGCCATGTCGAGGCCAAAACCTTCGAGAAGGTAATGACCATCAATGTCACCTCGACCTGGCGGCTGATCCGCTCGGTCGACCCGCTGCTCAGGCTGTCCGACGCCGGCCGCGCCATTCTCATGTCCTCCAGCTCCGCGCATTCGGCGCGCGCCTTCTGGGCGCCCTATGCGGCGTCGAAGGCGGCGGTGGAAGCCATGACGCGTTCCTGGGCGCATGAGACGCAGAGCCTGCCGCTCCGCGTCAATGCCGTCGACCCCGGCGCCACCCGCACCGCCATGCGTGCGCAGGCCGCGCCCGGCGAGGATCCGGAAACGCTGCCGCACCCCTCAGAGGTGGCAAAACGCATCGTGCCGCTGGCGAGCCCCGAGATGAAAGAGACGGGGCTGATCTTCCAGGTCAAGAACAACCGCTTCGTCGCCTACCGGCAGCCGGAATAAACCGGGTTGTAGCGGGATTAAACAGGCCTCCAGTTAGGTTTCTTCGAATGTAGGACATTCGAAACCGGAGGACCGACATGCGTAGACTTCTTCTCGTTGCCGCCGCCGCGATTGCCGCCACAGCCGGGGTGGCGCTGGGGCAAGACGCCAAGATGAGTTTCTTCGTCACCAGCGTCGGTTCCGGCAAGGGCGCCGATCTCGGCGGTCTCGAGGGCGCCGACGCGCATTGCGCCTCGCTGGCGGAAGCGGCTGGGGTTACCGGCAAGGAATGGCACGCCTATCTCTCGAGCGCCAATGTCGATGCGCGCGACCGCATCGGCAAGGGTCCCTGGGTCAACGCCAAGGGTGAGAAAGATTGCCCATGACGTCGCCTCGCTGCACAGCGACGCCAACGCCATCACCAAGCAGACGGCGCTCAACGAAAAGGGCGAGGTGGTCAACGGCCGCGGCGACAAGCCGAACCGGCACGACATATTGACCGGCTCGAAGCCTGACGGCACCAAGCTCGCCGACCAGACCTGCGGCGACTGGACCTTGAGCGGCGCGGAGGGCGCGGCGATGATGGGCCATCACGACCGCACCGGCCTTGATGAGTCGGCCGCGGCGAAATCCTGGAACTCCTCGCATGCCTCGCGCGGCGGCTGCAGCCAGGAGGCGCTGAAAGGCACCGGCGGCGACGGCCTGTTCTACTGCTTTGCGACGAACTGAGAGACGTCTGGGGAGCGGTTCGTTCACGGGTCTGTGATGATCCGGCAGGTCCCTCCCCCCTCGCCCTGCTTTCGCCATCAGCCGGGAGTTGCTAGGGTCGACCCGACTCCGACACCCAGCAAAGCGAGGAATTCCCATGGCTGCTCCCAGCGTAGCATTGGTCTGGTACCTGGTGATCGCCGGCCCGCAAGGCGGCATGGTGGTGCTGCCCAGCACCTTCGACACCCGCGAACAGTGCACAAACGCGATTACCGAATATCAGAAGCAGCCGACGCCGGCCGGCTGGGCGGTCAACTGCGTGCCGAGCGCCTCGCCTTTCACCGATGAGGGTGATGCGGAAGAGCCTGCTGCGCAGTAGCGCAATCTCCCCCCTCGAGGGGGAGATGGCCGGCAGGCCAGAGGGGGTCGCCTCGCGTAGAGTGCCAACCTCCTTCCGCACAAAGGGCGTCGCGTCCAGTCGGCCCGACCCCCTCTGTCGCCTTCGGCGACATCTCCCCCTCAAGGGGGGAGATCAGGCGCGCGCACTCACCGTCAGCTCCGGCTTGCTGTTGATGGTCTGGAAGACCACGCAATAGCGTTCCGTCAGCTTGATCAGCGCGTCGATGCGATCCTGCGGCTCATCCGTGTCGAGGTTGAAATTCAACCGGATGGCGCGAAAGCCCACGGGGGCGTCCTTGGCCACGCCCAGCGTGCCGCGAAAGTCGAGATCGCCTTCGGCCTCGACGGTGGCTGCGCCGAGTTTGAACTCTAGTGCGGTGGCCACCGCCTTCAGCGTCACCCCGGCGCACGCCACCAGCGCCTCGAGCAGCATGTCGCCCGAACACAATTCGAGCCCGGAACCGCCGGTCGCCGGATGCAGGCCGGCGACCGCCAGCGCCCTGCCCGTCTCGACCTTGCAGGCAATCGACTGGTCGTCGATGGAGCCTTTGGCGCGAAGCGTGATCAGCGCTCGCGAGGAATCGTCGCGATAAGCCTCCTTGATCGGTGCCTGCATGGCCTTGAGTGCGGTGGCGTCCATGTTGCATTCCTTTCGAGTCCTTCGCGCTTTGATAGCACTGATATGTCGGCGGGACAGTCCTGCCGGACATTTCCCCACACACGGGGGGAGATTGGCAGCTTCGTCGATAGCGCTTTCTACGCCGGCGATTAGCGAAGGCGGCCGCGACATCCAATCTCCCTCCTTGTGGGGGAGATGTCCGGCAGGACAGAGGGGGGCGTGAAGGAACGCTACCTCGCGAAGAGTTACTTTGACTTCGACCGCCCAGACCATACCTATGCGGGAGCCATTCCCGGAGGTGTCATGCGTGCCAAGCTGAAGCTCATTCCCGCAATTCTCCTGATGCTTGGCACACTGATAGGGTCAGCCCTCGCCGAAACGCCCGAGCGCCCCGCCCCGGCAGGCGGCGTGCTGTCGCTGCTGCCGGCACCGCAGACGACCAGCCATTCAATCACCATTGCCGGGCGCAAGCTGGACTATCAGGCAAAGGCCGGCACGCTGTCGCTGCTATCCGGCAAGGGCGAGGTCACCGCGGAAATCTTCTATGTCGCCTACACGCTGCCGCCACTGGCGGGCGCGGAGAAGGCTCGCCCCATCACCTTCGTCTTCAATGGCGGCCCGGGCGCGGCATCCGCCTATCTGCATCTCGGCGCACTCGGCCCGCGTGTCGTCGCGACCGGAGCGGATGGCCAATTCCTGCCGCCGCCGCAAAAGCTCACCGACAATCCCGACAGTTGGCTCGACATGACCGACCTCGTCTTCGTCGATCCGGTCGGCACCGGCTACAGCCGCGAGGCCCCCGGCCAGGACACGAAAGATTTTTGGGGCGTCAGCCAGGACGCCAGTTCGATCGGCGCTTTCATCCGGCTCTATCTCGCCCAGAACGGCCGCACCGGATCGCCGCTCTTCCTCGCCGGCGAAAGCTATGGCGGGTTCCGCGCGGCACTTCTCGCCAGGACCCTGCAGGAAGATGTCGGCCTGAGCCCCAACGGCATCGTGCTGATCTCGCCTGCACTGGAGTTCACGCTGGTGCTGCCCGACGAATTCCAGCCACTGCATTGGGCGCTGGAACTGCCCTCGCTGGCGGCGGTGCGCCTGCGCAGCGAAGGCCTCAGCGGCGAAGCACTGCGCGAAAAGCTCGCCGAGGTCGAAAAGTATGCGCTGGGCGACTACCTCACGGCTCTGACCGGCGGGCTGGAACAGGGCGGGCGGCTGGCCAGCCAGCGCGTGGCCGAGATCACCGGCCTGCCGCTCGACCTCGTGCAGCGCAATTTCGCCCGCATCCCGACCGGCCTGTTCGCGCGCGAATTCCAGCGCGCCAGTGGCAAAGTGCTCAGCCCGTATGACGGCACCATCGCCACCAGCGACATCGCCCCGGAGAGCGCCCGCAGCGCCGGCCCGGATCCGGTGCTCGACCGCAGCGTGCCGGCGCTGACCTCGGCCTTTGTCGGTTATGCGCGCGACGAGCTGAATTTTCGCACCGATGTCAGCTACCGGTTGCTCAATGGCGATGTGACCCACGCCTGGGACTATGGCGGCTCGCGGCAAGGCTATGCCGGGGTGATGGACGATCTGCAGCGGGCGCGCTCGCTCAACCCGGGGCTCGGCGTGGTGATCGTCAACGGTGACACCGATCTGGTCACTCCCTATCTGTCCTCACGCTATCTGGTGAGCCAAATCCCGACGCTCGGCGGGGCAAAACCTATCCGTCTCGACGTCATCGAGGGCGGCCACATGATGTATCTCAGGCCGGGCGGCCGACGCGCCCTGAAGGAGGCCGCTTCACAGCTCTACCAGGCAACACAGTGAACGGCGTGCCCACGCTGTCGGCCAGGCTGCGCCAACGCAAGCTTGCCACTGGCGTAGCGCCCCGCAGGCTTTCGCCCGTATAGCCTGCAATGGGAGCCTGATTGGCGCAGGCTTCTTCTTCGTCCTCTTGACAGCGCCGGACACGCCGCATGGCCGATATTGCCATTCTGGAAACCCGCGAAAGGGTGCTTGCCGGCATCCTGTTCACCGGCTGCGCCTATTTCCTGTTTTCGACGCAGGACGCCGCGATCAAGCTTCTGGTCGTCGGCATCAGCGTCTGGCAGATCATGTTCTTCCGCTCGATCGCTGTGCTTATCGGCTGTGCTGCAATCGGCGGACCGCCCATCTTTGCCGACACAATGCGCTCGCCCATCGTGCGGCCGATGCTGGTGCGCAGCGCCTTCACGCTCGGCGCCTGGCTCTGCTACTACAACGCGGCCCGCTCCCTGCAGCTGGCCGAACTCACCACCATCTATTACGCCGCCCCGATCATCGTCACCGTGCTGTCGGTGGTGATGCTTGGCGAAAAGGTGCCGCTGTTGCGCTGGCTGGCGGTGTTCATCGGCTTCGTCGGCGTCTTCATCGCCTGTGATCCCACTCGTCTCGGCTTGTCCGTGCCGATGCTCTTGGTACTGGCTGCGGCAGTGCTGTGGGGCATTGCCGTGGTGCTGTTGCGCAAGACGGCGCTGGCCGAGCGCACGCTGATCCAGCTTGTGCTCAACAATTTCTACTTCCTGGTGTTTTCCGCGGTGCCGGCGCTGTTGGTCTGGCAGATGCCGGACTGGCGCCAGTTGCTGCTTTTGATCAGCGTCGGCGCGCTCGGCGGCGTGGCGCAATTTATGCTGTTCGAAGGCATGAAGCGGGCGCCGGTGTCGATCGTGGCGCCGTTCGAATACACCTCATTGGTCTGGGCCTTCGGGCTCGGCTTTGCGATCTGGGGCGACGTGCCGCGTCGCGAGGTGTTTCTGGGGGCGGCGTTGATCGTCGGCGCCGGCCTGCTGATCATCGGCAACGAGCATTTCCGCAAGCGGCTATGAGTACCCCCGTGCTGACAGCATGGTGGCAGGAGAAGACGGATAGGCTGCTGAGATGACGGAAGCGCTCGACGGCCCAGGCACCACAGATACCGCTGCCGAGCGTACGCTCGGCATCATGCTGGTGGCGGCTTCGGCGGCTTTCTTCGCCCTCACCGGCGTGCTGACCAAATCGATCCACGCCGACCCGCTGACCATCACTTGCTGGCGCGGCTTTGTCGGCGCGATCCTGATCACCTTCTATGTGCTGTGGCGCCGGCGCCGCTCCGGCGGGCGGGAAAGCTTGCGGCTTGGCTGGCGCGGCTGGCTGCTGGCCCTCGAGGGCGCCGCGGCCAGCATCGCCTTCATCTCGGCGTTCAAATTCACCTATGTCGCCAATGTCGCGGTCATCTACGCCACCGCGCCTTTCATCACCGCGCTGCTCGCCTTCGTGCTGGTGCGCGAGCCGTTCCGGGCGCAGACGCTTGCCGCCGCCGCCGTTTCGCTGTGCGGCGTAGTGATCATGGTCGGCTCCGGCTTCGGCAGCGGTCATCTGTTTGGCGATGGGCTCGCGCTGCTGATGACCGCCGGCAGTGCGCTCTACATGATCATGGTGCGCGCCTTCCGCGACACGCCGGTGGTGTGGGCGGGCGCAGTCTCGGCGCTTCTGCTGTTCGTGCTCGGCTGGTTCGTCACCGACCCCCTGGCGATTTCTGCTCGCGACGCCGTGCTGCTCGTCGCCTTCGGAGGATCGTTCGCAGCGGCGTCGATCCTGTGGACAGAAGGCTCGCGGCTGATCCCGGCGCCTGAGTCCGGCCTTCTCGGTGCCGCCGAAGTGCCGTTTGCGATCCTGTTCGCCTTCCTGTTCCTCGGCGAGATCGCGCCGGCCGCCAGCCTGATCGGCGGCGCCATAGTACTCTGCGCGGTTTTCGCCCATGCGGGGCGCGACTGGCTGGCTGCGAGAAAAAGTGCGGCAACCCAATAATTATTTTCCAAGTCATGGAACCATCATGCGGATCAGGCAGTTTTATGTGCGACGGGTCACCCCCCAAGTCCCCCCAAACCCCTCGACCCGTCCTCCTCAAAGCCGACCGTAAAGGTCGGCTTTTTCTTTGGACATCAGCCGGCAAAGCCGGGCAAGGCGAGGTTGTCGCTGAGCAGGATGGCAAGATCGCGCGCCGGCCGCTCAGCGCCCTGGCCGAGTTTTATCGCGAATTGCGCTGTCGGCACCGGCGGCAGGGCGAATTCGCGCGGTGCTTCGGCAATGCCTGAATGGGCAAAGCGGGCGGTGCGCAAGGTCAGCGCGATGCCGGCATTGACCGCCGTACGCAAGCCGGCAAGGCTGGCGCTGCCGGCGGCGATGCGGTAGCGGCGGCCGGCAGCATCGAGGGCCGCGAGTGCTGCTTCGCGAAAGCCGCAATAGGGATCGAGCAGCGCCAGCGGCAATTCCTCTTCCCGCACGGCAAGCCCTTTTTGCGAGCACAGCCACAGCATCGGCTCACTGAACAGCCCGACTTCGTCATTGGCCGGCGTCTTGCGCATGACAACGGCCAGATCGAGCTGCCCGGCCTGCAGCGCCTCGCCAAGCTCGGCCGAACGGCCAACGCGGAGTTCGACCCTGACGCGCGGATGGCTGGTCGCGAAGGCGCGCAGCAGCTCCGGCAGGCCGCTATCGGCGAAATCCTGTGTCGTGCCGATGGCGACGCGACCAGCGGCACGCGCGCCCTTGAGCGCCAGCCAGGCCTCGCTGTGCACGGCAAGAATGCGGCGGGCATGACCGACAAGATCCTCGCCGGCCGGCGTCAGCCCGCGCCCGCGCCCCTGCGCCACCAGCAGCGGTTCGCCGACGATCTCCTCCAGACGCTGCATCTGCGCGGTCACCGCCGAGGGCGAGCGGCCGACAGCAGACGCAGCCTGAGCCAGCGAGCCGCCATCGACAAAGGCAAGGAAGGTTTTGAGCAGATCGGGATCGAGCGCCTGCATAATTCGATAATACAGAACCTTTTGTTCGAAACAATTCGATTTTTTTGATTCCAAGATGATGGCATTGTCTCTCCAACGGCAAACAGACGCCGCTCAAACGAAGGAGAGAAAAATGCCCATCATCAACATCAGCGTCACCGGTAAGCCCGACGCCAAGCTGTCCGCCACAATCGCCAAGGAAATCACCGGCCTGACCGCAACCCATCTGCGCAAGGACCCGACGATCACCGCCGTCGCTGTCACCTATATCGACCCGCAGCACTGGTTCGCCGGCGGCAAGTCGCTGGCAGAGCATGGCGCCAATACTTTCTGGCTCGACATCAAGGTGGTCGACGGCACCAACACCAAGCTGGAGCTGGAAGCCTATCTGAAGGCGATCTTTGAGGCCTTCGGTAAGTTGCTCGGTGGCGTGCATGAGGAGAGCTATGCCTTCGTGCACGAGGTTCCGGCCGCAGCTTATGGCTATGGCGGCAAGAGCCAGGAGTTCCGGTTCATCAGTGGGCGGCTGAAGGCCACGGCCTGATTGCTACCCAGCGGGAGGATGAAGCCTTGTATCAAGCGCGAAATCCTCCCGGAGATGCAAGCTATAAAGGCCTGCCGCCCGGTTGGGATCGAACACCAGGTTCCAGCTGTGCTGGGATACCGCGCTGGGGATCAGAAAGAACGGATGCTTTGCCAGCAGACCATCGCCGAACTGCTGCTGTCCCGCGCCCGGGATGCCGGGACGCAGCCAGTTCGCGTTCGGAATATCGTCGGTTTGGACCACATAAATCTCTGATGGATCGACGATGTCGAATGCCGTCAGCACGTGAGGGACAGTATCCAGCGTGCGAAACCCCTT
The DNA here is from genome assembly GCF_030323245.1 of Mesorhizobium sp. C372A. Lineage (NCBI taxonomy): Bacteria > Pseudomonadati > Pseudomonadota > Alphaproteobacteria > Hyphomicrobiales > Phyllobacteriaceae > Mesorhizobium > Mesorhizobium sp. C372A. The sequence goes on from NZ_CP100475.1 coordinate 5,699,307, forward strand.
GTGGACCGCCACCTCCAAGATGGCGGTCGATGGGTCGATGGACGCATATACGGCTCTGATCCCTTTGCTGTTCCACCTTCCCCCAAGCTTGAAGGCTCCTTCGCCACTGTCCCAGCTCGCCTTGAAGCGTCTGTGATCAAGCCTCCAGCCCAACAACTGCCCTGTTCCGAGGGAGCCCGGCAAAGGCGTCACGCGTAGATACCATAGTCGAGCCGCTCAAGAAACTCCTGCACAAGCGCAGTGCCCGCCGCCGTGGCCAGCAGATCGATCGGCCGGCGATTGTCCAAACCCATGGCAGACTCGATCATCCATTTTTCCGCGTCTTCCTGAGTCCCGAGCACGGACGTGGCCTTTGTCAGGAGCTTGGCGAAGTTCCAGGTTCTGGAACCTTGCTCCCGACTGAGGGTCTTGGAGTGATCCGATTTGTGCCGCTGAAATGTCCGCTCGCTCATGCCGAATGCGGTCTCAAACGCATCGGCGGGATCAATGACCATCAGATGCCTGACGAGGCTTTCGAGCGCCTGGCCCGGAATTCCATGCAGGATCATTTCATGTGCCTCAAGAGGACTGGCTACCGAGAATCCAAGAACCTTCCGTCCACCAAACAGGTCGACCATTCGTTCGAACTCCGGCTCCATATGTGGTGCCTCGGCAAAACCCAGCGGGGAACTGGCCATATTACCTCTCCGTCACGTGTCGCTTTATTTACGACACGTGTCGCAACATTTCAAGGCCTGCGTTTGGGTCATTGCCTGGTGAGGTCAGGTGGAACACCGCTCCCTCGCACCCGCGCATTGACCTTGCTCCCCATTGCGCTACCCTCTGCTCTCGAAGCGGACGAAGAGCCGCATACCGGACCGTTGGGAGAGACGCGGCATGATCCTGACACTGGCGCTGCTTGCAGGCCTCGTGCTGGCCTGGCTGCTGATTGGCGCGATCGAGACGTTTCGTCTCGACCTGCGCTTTACCCAGGCGCTACTCTATGTGCCGTTCAAGCTCGCCTACCGGATCGATGACCGGCGCATCCGCATTGCCCGCAACGCGCCGACGCCGGTGATCTATGTGGTCTCGCACCAGTCACGCTTCGAGCCGGCGCTGATGCTGTCGCTGCTGCCCGACGACACGCTGCACATTCTCGACGAGGCCTCGGCGCGCTCGCCCTGGATGGAGCCTTGGCGCGAGCTTGGCCGCACCATCGCCTTCAACGCCGAGCATCTCTTCGTCAGCCGGCGGCTGGTCAGGGTGCTGAAGGGTAAAGGCCGGCTTGCCGTCTATCTGCCCGATGACGTCGAGCCCGATGTGAAGACGTTTCGCCTGTTCCGCGCCGTCACCCGCATCGCTATGCAGGCCGACGCCCGCATCGTGCCGATCTTCGTCACCGGCTCGCGCGACCTGCCGGTTTCCTTGACGCCAAAGAACCGGGCGCCGCGCCACTGGTTCCCAAAACTCTCGATCAGCGTGCTGGAGCCAATGACGATTGCCGAACTGGTGGCGCGCAACCCCGACCAGGCTTCCAACACAAATGCCTTGTTCGACCGCATCGCCGAGGCGCGGCTTTATGGCAGCAACCTCGATCGCGGCCTGTTCCTGGCCATGCGCGATGCCGCCGATCGCACCGGCGCCTCGCATCCGATCATCGAGGATGTGATCAGCGGCTCGCTCAGCTATCGAAAAATGTTCATCGGCGCGCGCGTGCTCGGCCGCCGTTTCGAGGCGGTGGCGGCGCCCGGCGAAGCGGTCGGGGTTTTGCTGCCCAACGCCAATGGCGTGGTGCTGTCCTTCGTCGGCCTGCTCTCGGCCGGCCGGGTAGCGGCGATGACCAACTACACGGCAGGGCCGGCCAGCGTAACCGCCGCGGTGCGCGCGGCAGTCATCCGAACGGTGGTTTCCTCGCGCGCGTTCGTCGAGAAGGCGGCGCTTGCCGACATCATCGCCGCGGTCGAGGCCGGCGGCGCCAAAATGCTGTGGCTGGAGGATGTGCGCGCAAGCGTCACGACGCTGGAAAAGCTCGCAGCAGCGGTGCTGTGGCGGTTCCCGCTGCAGCGGCAGGATGCGGCCAAGCCCGCCGCAATCCTGTTCACCTCAGGCTCGGAAGGCACGCCCAAGGCCGTGGTGCTGTCGCACCGCAATCTCCACGCCAACGCCATGCAGGCCGAGGCGCGCATTACCATTTCGCCGTCCGACATCCTGCTCAACGTGCTGCCGGTTTTTCACTCTTTCGGCCTGACCGGCGGTACCATCCTGCCGCTGGTGACCGGGGTGAAACTGTTCCTCTACCCGTCACCGCTGCACTACAAGATCATCCCGGAGATCGCCCGCAAGGTGAAGCCGACCATCATGTTCGGCACCGACACTTTCCTTGCCAACTATGCCCGCACCGCCAAGGATGGCGATTTCTCCAGCCTGCGCTTCGTCGTCGCCGGCGCGGAAGCGGTGAAGCCGGAGACGCGGCGCGTTTATCGCGAGCGCTTCGATGCCTCGATCATCGAGGGGTTCGGGCTGACGGAGGCCGCTCCCGTCGTCGCCGTCAACACCGCCATCCATGGTCGCGACGGCACGGTCGGACGGCTGTTGCCGGCGATGCGCATGAAGCTCGAACCGGTCGAGGGTATCGAGGGTGCCGGCCGCCTGTGGCTCGACGGGCCGAATTTGATGATGGGCTACATGACCGCTGACCGGCCCGGCGAATTGCAGCCGCTGGACGGCTGGCACGACACCGGCGACATCGTCTCGGTCGACCGCGAAGGCTTCATCACCATTCGCGGCCGGGCAAAACGCTTCGCCAAGATCGCTGGCGAGATGGTGTCGTTGGGCGCCGTCGAGATGCTGGTGCAGTCGCTGTGGCCGGAAGAGCGCCACGCCGCGGTGGCGGTGCCGGACAAGAGGCGCGGCGAGCGCATCGTGCTGGTCACCACCGCCGACGACGCCGATCCGGAAGAACTGCGCGCCTTCGGCAAGAAGGCAGGTGCGGCCGAACTGATGGTGCCCAACGACATCGTCAAGGTCGGGGAGATCCCGGTGCTGGGTTCCGGCAAGACGGATTATGTCTCGACGCGGAACCTGGCGATCGAGAAGCTGGGGCTGGGCCTGGCGGCTTAGCGTATCTCCCTCCTTGAGGGGGAGATGGCCGGCAGGCCAGAGGGGGTCGCCTCGCGTGAAGCGCCGACGTCCTCTTCGCTCAAACGAGGTCGCGTCCGGGGCGTACCGACCCCCTCTGTCGCCTTCGGCGACATCTCCCCCTCAAGGGGGGAGATAACAACTACCCAATATCCGACGGCGGCACTTTTTCGCCCTCGCGCTTGGCGCGCTTCGAATACGCCCGCACGCTGAAAGGCAGGAAGATGAGATAGCCTGCGACAGAGGCGGTCAGCGTGTACCAGGGATAGGTCATCAACAGCAGGACGTAGAGAACGACCGCCAGGATGATCGGCAGCACCTTGTCGCCCGGCACTTTCAGGCTTTTGCCGGAATAGACCGGCAGCCGGCTGACCAGCAGGAAAGCGACCAGCACAGTGAAGCCGGTGGCGACGAATGCCGTCAGGCGGTCCGGCTCGAGACCGAGCCGCAGGAAGGACAGATAGAGCGGCAGCATGACCAGCACGGCGCCGGCCGGCGCCGGCACGCCGACGAAGTATTCGCTCTGCCAGATCGGCCGGTCATGGTCTTCGTCGAGCACGTTGAAGCGCGCCAGCCGCAGGCCACAGGCGATGGTGAACAGAAGGGCTGCGATCCAGCCGAATGAGCCGGCGCGGTCGAGCAGGAAGGCATAGAGCACCAGTGCCGGTGCGACGCCGAAATTGACGATGTCGGCCAGCGAATCCATCTGCGCGCCGAATTTGGATGTCGCCTTCAACATGCGCGCCAGGCGCCCGTCTATGCCGTCCAGGAAGGCGGCGAGCAGCACCATCACCACGGCCGGCTCGAAACGGCCCTCGAAGCCGAAGCGGATGCCGGACAGGCCGGCGCAGATGGCAAGCACGGTGACCAGATTGGGCAGCACCATGCGCATCGGAATTTCGCGGATGCGCGGGCCGCCGCTGCCATGGGCCTCGAACTTTTTGAACGGCGCGCCCACCGCTTACGAAATCCTGACGAGCGGGGTTGCGGCGACGCCGCCGAATTCGGCGAGCACGGTTTCGCCGCCGACCGCCGTCTGGCCGACGGCGACGCGCGGCACCGCGGTCGACGGCAGGAAGACGTCGACGCGCGAGCCGAAGCGGATCAGGCCAAAGCGTTCGCCGACGGCAATGGAGCCGCCCGTCTCGGCCCAGCAGACGATGCGGCGCGCCACCAGGCCGGCAATCTGCACGGCGACAACGATGCCGTTGGGACTGTCTATGACCAGCCCGTTGCGCTCGTTCTCCGAGCTTGCCTTGTCGAGTTCGGCATTGAGGAACTTGCCCGGCCGGTGCTCGATTTTGGTGATGCGGCCGCGCACCGGAGCGCGGTTCACATGGCAGGAAAAGACGTTCATGAACACCGAGATGCGGGTCATCTCGGTGTTGCCGAGGCCAAGCTCGCGCGGCGGCACGGCCGGGCCGACCGCCGAGATGACACCGTCGGCGGGACTAACCACCAGCCGGTCGTCGACCGGGGTGACACGCTCGGGATCGCGGAAGAAATAGACGCACCAGGCGGTCAGGATCAGGCCGATCCAGAACAGCACCGAGGAGAAATAGCCGAGGAACAGCGTGCCCGCACCAAAGGCGGCAATGAACGGATAGCCCTCGCGATGGATCGGAACGAAGGCATTCTTGATCGAATCGACAAGGCTCATCGGATGGGGCTCATGGGATGGGGGCGGTCCCTGTTTCAGGTCCGGCCTCAATACCGGAAAGGCTCCGCTGCCGCAACGCAACATTGGGCAAGGCCGCATCGTCCGCAGCCGGCAGAAACGGTGACGTGCTTGCCTGTCGGCTGCTTTGCCGCCAGAATTCGGGCCAACGCCGGCTGAACGCGCGGCGAAAAGGCCGACTTCCATGGCGCCAAATTCAGGCAAAACGTATCTTGTTGCCATACGATCGTCAGCCGTGGGTGCCGTTTTGACCGTACTTGTGGCAGCGAGCGACCACGCAGTTGCGCAAGGCAAGCCATCCTTCGACTGCGCCAAGGCCGCCAGCGTGGCGGAAAAGGCCATTTGCGCCGATCCGGTCCTAGCGCAAGCCGATGCCGACGTCGCGAAGAATTATACCGCGCTGCTGAAGAGGCTCGATGCTCATGCCGGCAAGGCGCTGCGGGACGACCAAAGCGATTTCATCGCGTATCGCGACCAGATCGCCGGCTTCAACGAAAGTTCGCCCAAGAACCAACAGACTTTCGATCTCGGCGAATTCCTGCGCGACCGCGCAACCTTCCTGTCCGGCATACGCAAGCCCCCCGATGCAGGTTTGATCGGCACATGGAGCAGCGTGCGCGGCAGCGTCGACATCAAGGCTGTTGGCGGAGGCAAGGTCGAAATCTCGGAAGATGTCGTTTCCAATCCAGTCTCGGGAAGTGGGTCATGCGAGATCGACGGCACGGTCGAGGAGCGCAACACTCTGCGGCTGGTCGACCGTGCCGTCGACAACGACAACCCAACCGGTTTTGTCTTTACCTTCCGACGCGACGGCGATGCGCTTGTCGTCGAGCAGAGCGGCGCCGGCAAGGATGGCAGATCGGAGCCCCTGTCATGCGGTGCCAACGGCCATGCCGATGGCACGTTCTTCCTGACGGAGAAAAAGTAGGCTTGCTGTCGCTAACCCGCCGCAGCGGAGCGATAAAAGTGGGCATTGAGCTCGGCCATAGCGGCCTCAGCGAGGCTTTCATCATCCTTGCAGCGCAAGAGGACACCGCCGTTCCGCAACGATTGGAAAAGGAAGACTTGGCCTGATGCCAGCACCACCCAATTCACGATTGCTCCTTCCTCCTTCTGCACCACCGAATTCGCAGAACGATGGCATCCGTCGGGTCGAAGCCTGCCTTGCGGAGCAGGAGGTCGACGGCGGCGGGAGCATGGTATTGTTCCGCCAGCTCAATGACCGCTGTGATCTCGGGCTCTTCAGCAATGCCAAGCTTGGCGCTAGCGGGCTCTCGCCTGGCGGTATGACAAGCAACTCTTCTGGAGCGATGTACTCGTAGACCGTGACGTGTGTCTCCGTCGCACTGCATAGTCGGGTCTTCTTCGCGCTGGTCTGAAGTTGAAAAACCAGCTGTTTCTCTCCTTCTATGTTCAGCATCCTTGCCATGCCGAACGCGATTTTGATCTCGGGCGGCGCGATCTTGGCGCAGGCAAGGCCGGCCCCGACATCGCGCCAGCTCAAGATCATCTGGCCTGCCAAGTTGCCAACGGACTTATGAAGAAGCCTGCCTTCGCGCTTCGGATTGGCCATCACCAGCCGGTGTATGACGTCGTCGTAATCGTCACTATCGACAACTTGCAGATCAGGCCATGACGCGATCCAGCGCGCCAAAAGGTTTTCCATGGGCGCGGCCTCATCCGCAACGTAGAACGCATGATCAAGTGTATCGAGAAAATCATCCCGCCCGCCCTCGAAGCCCGTCTGCTGGGCGGCTTCGTTGGGATGGTCTGCAATCCAGCTGGACATCTTTTCCAAAGTCGCAAGCTGGCCCTTTGCGCCACAAGCAGTGAGTCCAGCTCGTGCGTTGGCAATCATGGCGCCGATTTCCTGCCCGGCATTGTGGATGAATTGACTATGGCCGCCGTTCTTTACCTCCGAAGAGTACGAGTCGGCATGAAGGACCTGCATCGCCTTGGTGTCGATTTCGGGATAACGATAGAGTCCTTTGGAAACCATCGCTGTGACGAATTGCATGACAGCGAAGACGAGAAAAAACGGCTCTTCATCAGGATCCTCAACGTTCGAACGCAGTACGACGACTGGCAACGGCAGGCCGAATTCCAACTGCTTTCCAGAATCTGATGCCGACTTCTCGGACGTTTTCTTGGATTTGCGGGAAAAGAAACCGAACATCGAAAATACTCTCTTGGTCGCAAAACTTGCGCGAACGGGTTATTTCCGACGCGACAATATCAGCTGCCCTCAAGGATTAAAGGCACTCTGATCCAGAGGCATCCGCACGATGGTTTGCCGAAATTGTCGACGGTGTCGGGGCGCCACAGATTCATACGTCCTTGGCAGGAAAGCGCTTCGCGACAATGCCGAATTGCGGCGAGTCGACAAACCAGGGTCAGAGATGCCATCCTCGAAATCAGTCGCCCTGAACGCCAAGGTCATTACAGAAGGCCTCGCTTTCGGAGAGTCTCCCCGCTGGCACGACGGACGCCTGTGGCTCTGCAACTGGGGAACCGGAGAGATCGTCGCGGTGGATGAGGACGGCGGGAACCAGGTGATGCTCACCGTGCCGGCCATCCTGCCCTATTCGATCGACTGGTTGCCGGATGGCCGATTGCTGATCGTCTCGGGTCGGGATGGCTTGTTGCTGCGGCAGGAGGCGGATGGAACGCTGGCCACCCATTCCGATCTTCGGTCGCTGTCAAACAGCCCGTGGAACGAGATCGTCGTCGACGGGCGCGGCAACATCTATGTCAATGGCGGCGGGTCGGCGCCTGCACCGGGCGAGCATTTCGGGCCCGGCACCATCGTGCTGATCACGCCGGACGGCTCGGTTCGACAAGTGGCCGAGAACATCGCTTTCGCCAACGGCATGGCGGTGACGCCGGACAACAGGACACTGATCGTGGCGGAGTCGCATGCCAACCGGCTGACCGCCTTCGATATCGCGGAGGATGGCGGGCTTTCCAACCGCCGGGTCTGGGCCGATCTCGATGGCTTTCCCGACGGCGTCTGCCTCGATGCCGAAGGAACTGCCTGGTATGCGGATGTTCCCAACAAACGCTGTGTGCGGGTGCGCGAAGGTGGCGAGGTGTTGCAGACAGTCGATGCCGATCGCGGCTGCTTTGCCTGCATGCTGGGCGGGCCGGATGGCACGACACTGTTCATCGTCGCCGCCGAATGGCGTGGTTTCGAGAACATGATCAGCGATGCCCGCACCGGCCAGGTGCTGAGCGTCGAGGCGCCAGCACCTGGCACGGGCTGGCCCTCCTACATCTCAGGCAGACGCTGATAGTTGGCGATATCGGCCTTCACACCCAGCCGGGCAATGGTCTCCTGCGGGTTGAAGCCCGCCCGCTCGTGGGCCGCCTTGACGATCGGCACGACATTGTCGACGGCCGCCTGGTTTTCCCATTCGACAATGGTGACCAGGTTGAACTCGCCCGGACCCGAAAATTGCTCGAGCACGAAATCCTGGACGAAGCCTTGCTGCAGGCGCAGCAGTTCATGCGTTGCCCTGACCTTGCGAAGGATTTCTTCACGGGCCTCGGCAGGAACGACGAATTTGTCGACCCTGAACACGGCTGCCTCGGCAAGTTTATCCATTTGAATCTGTCTCCGTTCTTGAACGACTTGGGTTCGGTGGCTCAGGAACGGGTTTGCGATCTCAACTTAGGTTGAGGTCAAGGGGAAATTTTCGGTGGTGATGATGGCGACGACGCTGCATATCACCCCCCTTGAGGGGGAGATGGCCGGCAGGCCAGAGGGGTCGGTTCGACTGGATGCGCCCCCCTTGCGACCGATGAAGGTTAGCGCTCCACGCGCTGCGACCCCCTCTGTCGCCTTCGGCGACATCTCCCCCTCAAGGGCATAGGCGCTAAGATAGCTTTGGCATGGACTGAAATTTGCGCTTTCGTGGTGGTTCGCGCCAGCGATATCGCAAGGCACGGAGATTTCGGCGCAGGGCCGCCAAGGAAGGTTGAGTAAAGATGGTCGCGATCAGAGAGGCGACGATCTGGCGGGTGGCGCGCCACAGTAGCGGGCGCCCGTCGCTCAAGGGGGAGAGACACCCAACTCCTGCGAGAGGGGTTCGGTCACGAGCGCGATGAGGAAGTGGGCAAGGATCCAAGGCCTTGCGATCCTTGGGTCTTTGGCGGGAGGAGAGCGCAGCCCGATCAGGCTCTTCAGGCGCTTGAAGGCGAGTTCGATGCGCCAGCGCATGCGGTAGAGCTTGAGGACCGTATCGGCGGGAAACTCCTCCCGGTCAAGCGAGGTCACAAGCAGGACGAAGCCGGCCGCAATCAGCGTCTGTGGTTGAACCTTGTTGCCCTTGGCCCTGGCTTCCTTGTTGATTTTGCGCCGCGCTTCTTGTGCCGCAGCCTCGGATTTGCGCAAGGCGATCAGGCGCATCTTCACAGGCTCGCCCTTCTTGAGTGCCAGCCGGGCAGGCGTTTCGCAGACTTCCTCCCGGCAGTTCTCCAGGTAGCCGATGAGATCGAACGCCCTGCCGTTGGCGTCGAGCCATCGCGCGTTTTTCCACGACGCGCGCACAACAACATCGCCGCCTTGCGCCATCACCTTTGCGATCCGCTCGGCCTGCAGATAGGCGCGGTCACCGATGCGGATCTCGCCCGGCACCACCGGCACGCGGTCGATCAGCTCGGCCTCGCTCTGATCGGTGATCTCGATGAAGTCGAACTGCTCGCGCTCAAGCTCGAAGGCGCAGTGCATGCGCCAAAGACCATTTTTCTTCTTCTCATACGCACCGGCCTTGGCAACCGCTGTCGCATCGAGGATGCGAACCAGTCGGCCTTTGGCCAAACCTGCATCCTCGCGCTTCAAAAGGTGCCCAATCAACTGCTGCAGCCATGGTCCTGCATTGCGCAGCCGGCCAAGCAACGCCACGTCCGAAATGTCGGCTATCCCGCTCGCCGCCGCCCAGGCCACGACGCCCCGCATGCCAACCTTGCCAAGGCAGTAAGCCAGTGTCAGGCGCAACAGGTCGCTCGCCGACCTGACGCCGCGCGGGCGCAGGAACGCCTTCGTCTCGCGGGCACTTGCTGCGATCAACTCTTCGCCGCCCAGAAGCTCAATCGTCTCGGCCCAGCCGTCATCAACAAGCGATTCGTGTGTCATCGCAGTGTAGAATCACACCCGATTCCGCAGGGCAATACCTATCTTAGCGCCTATGCCCTCAAGGGGGGGAGATCGGCGCTCCGCCGCCTAGCTCACCTCCGAAGTCCGCCTGCGCACAACCACACCCAGCTCATCGCTCTCGCGTGCAACTCGAAGCCTCTCTTCGGCTTCTGTCGCTTCGCGCTGGCGGTCCCACATCGACGCGTAGAGGCCATGCTTTTGCATCAGCTCGGCATGGGTGCCGCGCTCGGCGATCTCGCCGTCCTTGAGCACGATGATCTCGTCGGCGGTGATCACCGTCGACAACCTATGCGCAATGACGATGGTGGTGCGGCCCTTGCTGACCAGGTCGAGGGCGGCCTGGATTTCCTGTTCGGTGTGGCTGTCCAGCGCCGAGGTCGCCTCGTCGAGCATCAGGATCGGCGGCGCCTTCAAAATCGTGCGGGCAATCGCCACGCGCTGCTTTTCGCCGCCCGACAGCTTTAGCCCGCGCTCACCGACCATCGAGCGATAACCTTCCGGCAGCCGTTCGATAAACGGGCCGATCTGGGCAAGCTCGGCGGCTTTCTGCATATCCTCTTCGCTGGCACCGATGCGACCGTAACGGATGTTGTAGGCGATGGTGTCGTTGAACAGCACGGTGTCCTGCGGCACCATGCCGATCGCGCCGCGCAGGCTCTGCTGGGTCACATCCCTGACGTCCTGGCCGTCGATCAGCACCTGACCACCCTGGACGTCGTAGAAGCGGAATAGCAGCCGCGAAATCGTCGACTTGCCGGCGCCGGACGGTCCGACAATGGCCACCGTCTTGCCGGCCGGCACCTCGAAGGAGACACCTTTCAGGATCTTGCGGTTGGGATCGTAGGCAAAATGCACGTCGCGGAACTCGACCTTGCCGGCTGTAACGGCCAGTGGCTTGGCATCCGGCTTGTCGGTGATTTCCTGCGGCACATCGAGCAGGTCGAACATTTGCTCGATGTCGGTCAGCCCCTGGCGGATTTCGCGGTAGATGAAGCCGATGAAATTGAGCGGCACCGCAAGCTGCATCAGCATGGCGTTGATGAAGACGAAATCGCCGACCGTCTGCGTGCCGGCCTGCACCTCCAGCGCCGACATGCACATGACGATGACGGTGCCGAGACCGAAGATGATGCCCTGGCCGAAATTCAGCCAACCGAGCGAGGTCCATATTCTGGTCGCCGCCATTTCATAGCGCGCCATCGAACGGTCGAAGCGCTCAGCCTCCATACCCTCGTTGTTGAAGTATTTGACGGTCTCGTAGTTGAGCAGCGAGTCGATCGCCTTGGTGTTGGCGTCGGTGTCGCTGTCGTTCATGTCGCGGCGGATCGAAATGCGCCAGTCGCTGGCGCGAACCGTGAACCAGACGTAGAGCCACACCGTGGCCGCCACCACGACCACATATTTCCAGCCATAGGTGTAGGCGAAGATGCCGGTGGTCAGCGCGAATTCGAGGATGGTCGGCGCCGTGTTCAGCATGATGAAGCGCACGATCGTCTCGATGCCCTTGGTGCCGCGCTCTATGATGCGCGACAGGCCGCCGGTGCGGCGCTCGAGGTGAAAGCGCAGCGACAGCTGGTGCATGTGAACGAAGGTGCGGAACGCGAGCTGGCGCACCGCATATTGGCCAACGCGGGCAAACAGCGCGTCGCGCAGCTGGTTGAAGCCAAGCTGCACCAGCCGCACGACATTGTAGGCGACGACCAGCATCACCGGCGCCAGCAGGAAAGATGGCAGCGGCGGCGGCGATTTGGCGTCGCCGGCCAGGGCATCCGTCGCCCATTTGAAGAAATAGGGCCCGGCAACCAGCGTCAGCTTGGCAACGACCAGAAGCAGCGTCGCCCAGGTGACGCGTGCCCTGAGATCGGGGCGGTCGGCCGGCCACATATAGGGCCACAGATTGCGCAAGGTGCCGAAGGTCGAGCTATCGGAAACGGTTTTTTCTGCCACTTTTCTTGCCTTTTGGTGAGAGATCAGCGGCCGGAGCAGCAGGAATTGACGAGTGCGGTCAGCGATGCGGAAACGTCGGCGAGCGCGGCGCGGTCGAGTTGATAGCGCGAGCGCTGGCGGTCGGGCTCGAAGCGGACCAGCCCGGCTTCGACCAGGATCTTCAGATGCTGGGACACGGTGGACTGCGCCAGATCGAGATGATCGACCACCTCGCGGCAGCAGCAGGAATTGCTGGCCGAGAGATGTCTAAGGATCTCGATGCGCGCCGGGTGCGAGAGTGCGGCGAAGCTCGCGGCAACGGCGCGGCTTTGGGGCGGTGCGCAGTTTGCGTGGTCTGGTTCAGCGAGCGAGTCTGCCATCGTTCATCGGCGATAGACGATGAACGGGTGCGTGGCAAGCTAACCCGATGGGTAGAGCGACCTAATCTCCCCCCTCGAGAGGGAGATGTCGCCGAAGGCGACAGAGGGGGTCGGTACGTCCTGACGCAACGTCGTTTGCAGCAAAGAGAAGGTCGGCGTTCTATGCGCGGCGACCCCCTCTGGCCTGCCGGCAATCTCCCCCACTTGGGGGGAGATTAGCCAATCGCCAAACTACTGCGTCTTCGTCTGCGCCGTCGTCACTTGCTCGCCCATCGCCTTGAGGTCGGCGGCTTCGCCTTCCTTGGACTTTTCCGGAACCTTGAACACCTGCCCCGGCCAGATGCGGTCGGGATCGCTGATCTGGTCCTGGTTGGCGAGATAGATGGTCGAGAAGCGCACGCCGTGACCGTAGACGCGCCGTGAGATCCGCCACAGCGTGTCGTGCCTGCGGATGATCACCGCGCCGTCGGCATGTTCAAGCTTTGGCGCCACCGTCTCTGGCACATCGGGCGTTGCCGCCGCGACGACGGCTGGAACCTCAGCGGCAGGCGCTGCCGGTGCCGCAGGTGCCCCGGCAACCGCCGGGGCAGCCGGAGCCGGCGCTTCAGCCGCCGGTGCGGCTGGTGCGGATGCGGCAGCAGCTGGTGCGGGCTTCGCAGGGGCAGCCGCGATAGTGGCTGGCGCCGCAGGCTTCGGAGCGGCCGGTGCTTCGGCAGCAGCCGGTGCGGCCGGCTCAGCAGGCTTTGCTTCGGCGGGCTTGATCTCGGTGGGCTTGGTCTCGGTGGGCTTGGCCTCCGCGGGCGCCACGGCGGCGATCGCTTCGCCGGGTTCGCGCTCGAACGGCACGGCGGCGCGCGCTACCACCTTCACGCCGTCGGCATCGAGACCGTCGACATGGATGGTGTAGTTGCCGACCGGGATATCGCGCGTTGCCTCGACCAGGAAATGACCGTCGGGCGAGGTCACCGCATCACCAAGCAGGATATCGTTGGCATAGGCGCGCACCTTGCGGCCGGCGTCAGCCAGACCGGCAACGAAAATCTTGTCGCCGTCGATCTCGACCGCTTCGACGACGATCTTGGGTTCAGCCACGGCGGCAGCCGGCGGCGTTGCCGGTGCCGCCGGTGCCGGCACCGGTGCTGCCGGAGCGGCGGCGGCTTCCACAGCCGGAGCTGCAGGCGCGGTTTCAGCGGGAGCGGCGGGTGCGGTCGCGGCAGGTGCATCGGCGGCCGGGGCAGCGGCCTGATCGCCGGCGGCCGGTGCCGCGGGCTCAGGCGCCGGGACGCTAAGCAGCTCGGCCGGCTTGCCGGGTTCCTCGACCATCGCCAGCACCTGGCCGGCGGCGTCCTTGGGAACCGAAACGACGGCGGTCTGCACGGAAGGGGTAACCACATCGCCGGCCGTCGCGCGCAACGCAATCGTATAGTCGCCGGGCTTCAGCGGATCATCGAGAACGATGACGAAGGCGCCGTCCGGACCGGCGACAGTCGAGCCAAGCACCGAGGAGCCGTTGAGGATCTCGATCTTCGAATTGGGCGCAGCATTGCCGGCAACGACGATCGAGCCGTTGCTTTCGACGCGCACGACGTCGAAGCTCGGCGCAACCGGGCCGGCCGCGGCCGGCGCTGGGGTTGTTGGGGCAGCAGCGGGCGCGGCAGGTGCCGCCGGAGCCGCAGCTTCGGTCGCGGGAGCCGTTGCGTCGGCAGGCGCGGGTGCTGCGGGAGCCTTGGCATCGGTGGGCGCGGCGGGCGCCGGCGGCAGCCTTCCCTCGGTCCCCGGATCGGCCAGCTTTTCAGCCGGCGGCGTCAGCGATGCAATCGCCGCAGGCGGCGTGGGATTCAGATACGGGTCGAGTGCGCCCGATACATAGGCGGTTCCGACGACCGCGACGGTCCCACCGGCCGCGAACAGAAACGCCTTCAATGGATTAACAGCCATATTTCCCCTACCCCTTAGCCACCTGAAGCCGGTCTAGCGTGTTTTGCCGGCACCGACAAGAAAAAGCCCGGGCTTGTCAGCCCTTGGGGCTTGACCCCGCATTCAGACCCAATCACCAATCACGAATGAACACGATTCGATCCGTCTGCGTCTATTGCGGCTCGTCTCCGGGCCGCGATGAAATCTATGCCAAGGCCGGGCACCTGCTTGGCCGCTCGCTCGCCAAAGCCGGCCTGCGGCTGGTCTATGGCGGCGGCACCAAAGGCATTATGGGCGCAGTCGCCGAAGGCGCGCTCAAGGCCGGCGGCAAGGTAACGGGCATCATTCCGCGCTTCCTCATCAACAAGGAGGCGACCGAAACCGCGCTTGACCGGCTCGACGAGTTGCTGATCACCGACAACATGCACGAGCGCAAGCACAAGATGTTCGAGAAATCCGACGCCTTTGTGGCGCTGCCTGGCGGCATCGGCACGGTCGAGGAAATCGTCGAGATCATGACCTGGGGCCAGCTCGGCCATCACCGCAAGCCGATCGTCTTCGCCAACGTTCAAGGATTCTGGGATCCGATGCTGGCGCTGCTCGACCATATGGCCAGCGAAGGCTTCATCCACACCGCGCAACGGGTCAAGCCGCTGGTGGTCGAAGACCCCGAGGCCATCGTCGCCGCCATCATGGTGGCGGGGTCGTCGGTCGATGCGCCGACGGAAGGCGTGCAGTCTGTAATTGACAAGATGTGAGGACGAAGCCGGCCTTGGCGCAGGCGGCCAGGAATTGAGCCCGGTTGGTGTCGTCGGCCTGGCGCACCAACTGCGCCGCGTCGTGCTGGCGCTCAAGGCTGCCGGCTACGAAACACTGGGCAACACCTGGACGGCGACAGCAACAAGGCCAGCCTGGCCCAGAAGCAGAAGTCCAATGCGAAGCCACTGATCGACTGCATCTGCTTGGCAAGGATCTGTAGCGTTGGGGCAGCTGACTTCGATCTGTCCAGCTTTTCTTGAGCTCCGTCTTGTGCGCAATGTAAGCACGTTGGCGACGATTTCCATTTGCAGCCCGCTTCGCAGTTGGTTATCGGAGAACATTGGGCGGGAACGGAAATTTGGAGAGCGAGACAAAGGGGAGATGAATCCGCGCGAGCGATTGACGGCCGCGAAGGGCGAGATCGCGTCGGAACCAAGGACGGCGATCCTGGTCCTCGGAATGCACCGCAGCGGCACCTCGGCGCTCGGCGCCCTCGTCGCCGCGCATGGAGCCACGCCGCCGAAACATCTGCTGCCCGGGAGCCTCCACAATCCCAAGGGACATTGGGAAAGTACCCCACTCACCATCGCCGACGACCACCTGCTCACGGCGGCCGCCTCCTCCTGGCAAGATTGGCTGCCGCTAGATCGGCAGTGGCTGCAGTCGCCGGCAGCCGAGCGATTTCGGCCCATGATGACGGCGATCATTGCCAGCGAGTTCGGCGATGCCCCCCTGTTTTTCGTCAAGGATCCGCGGATCTGCCGGTTCCTTCCCTTCATAGCCTCGATCCTGGCCGATCTCAGGATTGACCCGATCGCATTTCTGCCTGTTCGCAACCCGCTCGAAGTCGCCTGTTCGCTGCAGGAACGGGATCAAATGGCACTGCCGACAGCGTTCATGCTGTGGCTCAGGCACGTGCTCGAAGCGGAGCATCATTCGCGACACATGCCGCGCTGTATCCTGCGCCACGAAGACCTGTTGAGCGACTGGCGACATCAGATGGACCGCGCGGCCAGGGAGACCGGAATCGTCTGGCCTGTCACGTCCGATCACGCCGACGCCGCAATCGCCGAGTTCCTGGACAAGGATCTGCATCATCAGCGGGCCTCGGTCGCTGATCTGCAAAACCATCCGGATGCCACGCCGTTAGTCCGCAGTGCCTATGCCATTTTGCGCAGTATGGCGTCTGAAGGCGACAGCCAGGACTTGCGCGACCAGCTCGACAGGGTGCGGGCGACGTTCGATGAGAGCTGCGATGTGGTTGGCAAGGCCGTTGCCGCAGGGAACCTGGCCGCTAAACGGCTACACGGCGAACTGGGAAAGGGCATCGTCGAGCGTGACGCCCTCGCTGACGCCCAACAGGCCCTCATCCGAGACCGAGACAGCTTCATGGCGGAGCGTGACGCGCTCGCTCACGCCCAGCAGGACCTCATCCAAGCCCGAGACAGCTTCATGGCGGAGCGTGATGCGCTTGCTCACGCCCAGCAGGACCTCATCCAAGCCCGAGACAGCTTCATGGCGGAGCGTGACGCGCTCGCCCTGGGCCAAGACGGCCTCGTAGCCGAGCGTGGCGCGCTGGCCAGGATCCGAGACGACCTGGTGGCGGAGCGCGATGCGGCGCTTGCGTCACGCAGATGGCGATTGACCGGACCATTGCGATGGGTGAGCTCCATTCGTCGGCGATAGCAGCAAACACTCTAAACGCTGCTCGACAAACTGTGATCGCCTGTCAAGAAACCGTCACACGGAACCCGCCTCCCTCGTGTTACGAAGGACGGGTCGGCATCCGCGCGTCGGCATAGTCGAAATCTGAACCTGGTCGAAATTTCTTGGCGAGGCGAGCCGTGAACATTGCTCTCAACGCGGAAGGCCTGTCGCCTTACCTGCCCGACGAGCACGGGCTGTTCTTCATCTACCATTTCACCGCCGAGGGCCTGCGCACCAAGGACGCGGCCGAGGTTGCATGGACATGGCGCAGCTACCAGCTGTCCGACCTGCGCGCCCGTCATGAGATCGCCGCCGAGCAGGCTCTGCCCGGGCCGGTGCGCGAAGCTTTCCTCGGCGCCAGCCAGGGTTGCCACATCGATCTCGAGGATGCCTGGCTTTATGGCGACCTGCCGGATCTGCGCCACGACTATTCGGCGGAAGCGCGCGGGCTCGGCCATTTCCGTTTTGCGCTCAACGACAAGACGCTGATCGGCGCGCGCAAGCAGCCACTGGAATCGGTCGATCTCATCCGCAAGGCGGTGGAGAGCGGCTCGCGCAAATTCCGCTCCCCCGCCGATCTGGTCGAAGCGGTCATGGGCCAGTCGCTCGACGGCATGGCGGCCGAGCTCCACGGTCTTGGCGATACGCTGGACGGCATCGAGGACCGTATCGTGCGCGATGCCTGGCACGGCGAGCGGCAGGCGCTGGTCGAGGCGCGCCGTCAACTGGTGGTCATCCACCGGCAGATGGCGACGCTCACAAACCTTTTTCGCCATCTCGACCATTCGCATCGCAATGAGCTGCCCGATCGGATCAATGACATGGCGACAAGGCTCTCGCACAGGGCACACACGCTCTATCACGACGGCGAGCAGTTGCAGGCACGCGCAAGGTTGCTGCAGGACGAGTTGATGGCCAAGCTGACAATGCAGTCCAACCAGCTGCTCTATGTGCTGTCGGTGATGACGGCGGTGCTGTTGCCGATGACATCATATCAGGCCTGTTCGGCATGAATGTCGGTGGCCTGCCCATGGTCAATACGCCGATGGGCTTCTGGGTGGTCTCGGCGGTTTCGATCGTGATCGCCGCGGCGACCTACATGTTCGTAAGGCGGCTCGGGCGGACGTAACGCCCCGATCCCTTTGTTTTCACGCAATTCCCAAGGGAACGCGACGCGCTTTTCCTGGAATGCTCATCACGCCGTAGCGCGAAGATCCTCGACGATGGTGCCGGCGGCAGCGACCTCCGCCTCATGGTCCGGCTCCCGCCAGGTCTCGGCGAGACCCGCCGCATACCATTCCTGCATGGCCGGCAGGCCAAGCAATTGCGGGGGATAGGCTGCAGCTGCCCCTTCGAAAGACAGCCCATAGGATAGCACACGGAACGCCACCGGAGCAAAGAAGGCGTCGACGGCGGTAAAATGGCCGCCGGCAAGGAACGGCCCGCCGAACAGGGCAAGGCCATCGTTCCAGAGATCGCCCAAACGGAACAGATCCTGCGTCAGCGCGTCCGACATCGGCAACGGTTTCACCCGCAAGCCGCAATTCATCGGGTATGCGCCGCGCAAGGCCGTGAAACCAGAATGCATTTCGGCGGCGGCCGAGCGCGCCCAGGCTCGCGCCTTGGCCTCGGCAGGCCACACACCATGGTGGCGCTCGGCAAGGTACTCGGCAATAGCCAGCGAATCCCAGACAGCCCAGCCGTCATCCACCAGGCAAGGCACACGCCCGCTGGGCGAGAACGCCCGGTAGAGATCGAAACTGGGCCCGGTCGGAAACGGCGTCAATTGCTCCTCGAACGGAATGTCGAGGGTGCGCATCAGCACCCATGGCCGCAGCGACCATGACGAATAGTTCTTGTTGGCGATATGCAGCACGTACATCGAAAGGCTCCCTACTTCGGGGCCAACGCCACCGGGCGGATTTCACGGCCACGAAACATCGACCAGGAATACATCGCCAATGCCGCCCAGATCAGCGCGAAGGCAATTGCTTGCGTGGTGCCGAACGGCTCGTCGAAAATCAGCACGGCGATCAGGAACACCATGGTCGGTGCGATGTACTGCATGATGCCGATGGTGGAGAGGCGCAGAAGCTTGGCGCCGAAGGCGAACAGAAGCAGCGGCACCGAGGTGACTGGGCCGCAGCCGATGAGCAAAGCCATATCGGTGCCGTTGCTGGAGATGAAATGGTCCTGGCCGTTGACGACCAGGAAGACGATGTAGGCAAGCGCCGGCACCGACAGCAAAAGCACTTCGAGCAGAAAGCCCTGGCTCGGGCCGATCGGCAACGTCTTGCGGAAGAACCCATAGGCAGCGAAGGAAAAGGCCAGCGCCAGCGACACCCAGGGCAATTTGCCGGCGTCGACGGTGAGCACGGCAACGGCGATCGCCGCCAGTGCCACGGCCGCGATCTGCAGCCGGTCGAGCTTCTCGCCGAGAAGAGCCGCGCCAACGACGATGCTGACCAGTGGGTTGATGTAATAGCCGAGCGCCGTCTCGACGGTGCGGTCAACCGAGATCGCCCAGACATAGATGGCCCAATTGACGGAGATCAGGGTCGCCGTCAGCGCCGCCATGGCGATGCTGCGCGGCGAGCGGATTGCCGCCTTGAAATCGGCGGTCCGACCGGCCCAGACCAGCACCGCGGCGGCAATCGGCACCGACCAGACGATGCGGTGGGCGATCACCTCGATCAGCGGCAGATGCGCAACCGCCTTCATGTAGAAGGGCAACAGGCCCCATAGCAGATAAGCGCCGAGCGCGAGGAGAAAGCCGCTGCGGGCTTTGGAGTCGGCGTCGGGCTGGATCGTGTCGCTGGCCATGGCAAACGCTATGGCCCAGTGGGCCATCCAAAACCATCGCAAAATTATGATGGATCAATGGACTTCCGCTGATGGCTCAAGGGGCGGCGCCAGGTCCTCGCCCCACTTCGGGTGGCGAGGAAACCCACGTCTTGCAACCCTACTCCGCCGCCACCAATCCCGCCATGTCGCGGTTCTTCATCAGCTTGTAGACGATCGAATCCATCAGCGCCTGGAAGGAGGCGTCGATGATGTTTTCCGACACGCCGACCGTCCACCAGCGTGCGCCGGTGCCGTCATGCGATTCGATCAGGACGCGAGTGATCGCCTCGGTGCCGCCATTGAGGATACGCACCTTGAAATCGGCGAGCTCCATGTCGGCGATCTCGCTCTGGAACTTGCCGAGGTCCTTGCGCAACGCGATGTCGAGCGCGTTGACCGGGCCGTGGCCTTCGGCCACCGACATCTTCTCCTCGCCCTCGACCATCACCTTGACGATGGCTTCGGAGACCGTCTTCAACTGGCCGTTGACATCGAAGCGGCGCTCGACCATGCAGCGGAACGAAGTGACGTTGAAGAACTCCGGCAGGCCGTGCAGCATTTTGCGCGCCAACAGCTCGAAGGAGGCATCGGCGCCCTCATAGGCGTAGCCCTCGGCCTCGCGCTCCTTGACCACCGAGATCAGCGCATCGAGACGATGGTCGTCTCTGGGCACATCGATGCCGCGCCGCTTCAGCTCGGCGAGGAAATTGGCCTTGCCGCCCTGGTCCGAAACCATAACGCGGCGGCGGTTGCCTACCGCCTCGGGCGGCACATGTTCATAGGTCGCCGGCTCCTTGGCCAGGGCGGAGGCATGGATGCCGGCCTTGGTGGCGAAGGCTGAGGCGCCGACATAGGGCGCCTGCGCTTCCGGAGCGCGGTTCAGCAATTCGTCGAAGGCGCGGGAAAGCCGGGATATCCCGGTCAGCGCCTCGGCCGAGATGCCGGTTTCGAAGCGATCGGCGAAAGCCGGCTTCAGCGCCAGCGTCGGTACGATCGAGACCAGATTAGCGTTGCCGCAGCGCTCGCCGATGCCGTTCAGCGTGCCCTGGATCTGGCGCACGCCGGCCTCGACGGCGGCGAGCGAATTGGCCACCGCTTGGCCGGTGTCGTCATGGGCATGGATGCCGAGATGGCCGCCCGGAATGCCTGAAACAATGACCTTGTCGACGATGGCGCGCACTTCCGAGGGCTGCGTGCCACCATTGGTGTCGCACAACACCACCCAGCGCGCGCCGGCATCATAGGCGGTCCTGGCGCAGGCCAGTGCGTAGTCCGGATTGGCCTTGAAGCCGTCGAAGAAATGCTCGCAATCGACCATCGCTTCCTTGCCGGCGGCAACAGCTGCTTCGACCGACGCGTTGATCGAGTCGAGGTTTTCCTCATTGGTGCAGCCGAGCGCGACGCGGACATGATAGTCCCAGCTCTTGGCGACGAAGCAGATGGCGTCGGACTTGGACTGCACGAGCGCTGCCAGGCCCGGGTCGTTGGATGCCGACACGCCTGCCCGCTTGGTCATGCCGAAGGCGACGAACTTTGCCTTCGCCGTGCGCTTCTGCCGGAAGAAGGCGGTGTCGGTCGGATTGGCGCCGGGATAGCCGCCTTCGACATAGTCCATGCCGAACTCATCGAGCAGCTTGGCAATCGCGATCTTGTCCTCGACGGAAAAGTCGATGCCCGGCGTCTGCTGGCCATCGCGGAGGGTTGTGTCGAAGAGATAGAGGCGTTGTTTGGTCATTGTTCTGTTGGCGCGCGAGCACCCCCCTCTGGCCTGCCGGCCATTTCCCCCTCAAGGGGGAAGATCGGCAGCTTTAGCGTCGGATCGTTTCCTGCAGCGACGGAGATTTGCGAAAGCGCCGATGACAGCCAATCTCCCCCCTTGAGGGGGAGATGTCCGGCAGGACAGAGGGGGGTGCCACGCGCTGTCATTTCCCCGCAAACCCATCCGTCGCGCGTATCAGCCGATCCAGAATCCCCGGCTCCGAATAGGCATGGCCGGCGCCTTCGATGAGGTGGAAATCCGCCTTCGGCCAGGCCTTGTGCAGGGCCCAGGCATAGCGCGCCGGGCACGGCATGTCGTAGCGGCCGTGGACGATTGTGCCGGGAATATCCGCGAGCTTATGGGCATCGCGCAGAAGCTGCCCCTCCTCCAGCCAGCCGGCGTGGACGAAATAGTGGTTCTCGATGCGGGCAAAGGCGATGGCGAAGTCGTCCTCGCCGAACTTGTCGCTGGTCTCCGGCTCCGGTAGCAGCGTGATCGTCTCACCTTCCCACAGGCTCCAGGCAAGGGCGGCTTCCAGCTGCGCCTTGCCATCGGCGCCGACCAACCGCCTGCGGTAAGCGGCCATCATGTCGCCGCGCTCGGCTTCAGGAATTGGCGCCAGGAAACGCTCCCATTTGTCGGGGAACATCTCGGAGACGCCGAACTGATAGTACCATTCGAGTTCGGCGCGGGTCAGCGTGTAGATGCCGCGCACGACAAGCTCGCTGACGCGATTAGGATGCGTCTCGGCATAGGCCAGCGCCAGCGTCGAGCCCCACGAGCCGCCGAACACCAGCCATTTTTCGAAGCCGCACATCTCACGCAGCCGCTCGATGTCGGCAACCAGGTGCCAGGTGGTGTTGGCCTCGAGCGAGGCGTTGGGTGTCGATTTCCCGCAGCCGCGCTGGTCGAACAGGATGACGTCGTAAAGCTTCGGGTCGAACAATTGCCGATGTTTTGGCGAGAAGCCGCCGCCGGGACCGCCATGCAGGAAAACGGCCGGCTTGGCGCCCCTGGTTCCGGAGCGCTCCCAGTAGATATGATGGCCGTCGCCGACATCGAGCATGCCGGACTCGAACGCCTCGATCTCTGGATAAAGAGTACGAAGTTCACTGTTCATTTCATTGCTCATATTTTCAGGCCGTGCGCGGGCCAGTCCGTGGTTTCGTGGTCGGGATGCTGGAAGGAGATGATCTGCTCCTGGCGGGAGTAGAAATCCGGATCCTGATGCATGGGCTGGTCAAAGATCGTTTCCACCCAAGGCAATCGGACCGCGTAGTTGACCTGGATCTGCGGCGCCAGATCGGAGCGGTCGTCGAAGGCGCCGATGGCGATCTCCAGTGCGCCAGGTTGGCGATAGGTCAGCGGTGTACCGCAGCGGGCACAGAAGCCGCGATCGATGTTGACCGACGACTGGAAATAGGTGGGCTCTTCGCGCATCCATTCGACGCCATCCTTGGGCACTGTCACCAGCGCGCCGAAAAACGAACCGAACTGTTTCTGGCACATGCGGCAATGGCAGATGGACGCCCGGCCGAGCTTGCCCTTGATGCGGAAACGCACGGCACCGCACTGGCAGCCGCCGGTTCGAACTTCATCGGTCATAACTTTTCCTCTGGCGGCCATTGTTCGGTGTCATGGTCGGGATGCTGGTAGGAGACGAGCTCGGCGAGATAAGGCGCCGACGACATGTCGGCCATGGTGTCCTCGCCCGGCAATTGCGGGATGGTATCGACATAGGGAAGTTTTGCCTCCGTGCCCCACTGGATCAGCGGCACGATATCAGCCGGATTGTCGAAGGCGCCGATGGCGAGGCCGATGCCGTCGGGCGCGGTAAAGGTCAGCGGCGTGCCGCAATTGCCGCAAAAGCCACGATCGACGTGGCTGGACGAGGCGAAATATTTCGGTTCGCCGCGCGTCCAGTCGAGTTTGGCGCCACGCACCGAGACCAGGGGCGCGTAAAATGAGCCGAACGCCTTCTGGCACATGCGGCAATGGCAGATCGAGGCGTCACCCAGCGCACCCTCGACGCGAAAGCGCACCGCGCCGCACTGGCAGCCACCGGTGTAGATCGGCCGGTTGTCGAGGCTCATGGCGTCTCACTCCGTTTCATAGTCATTCGGGCGCATGGCAGACGGCCTCGACATTGTTGCCGTCGGGATCCAAGACGAAGGCGCCGTAATAGTCCGGGTGATAATGCGGGCGCAGCCCCGGCCCGCCATTGTCCTTGCCGCCGGCGGCGAGCGCCGCGGCATGGAAGGCGTCGACCTCGGCGCGGCTGCGCGCGGTGAAGGCGACGTGCTGATGGGTCCTCGGCTTGTCATCGCTGGCCTGCAGCCAGAACACCGGCCGGTCGCGGCCATAACCGCCGACCTTGGCGCCGCCGGTATATTCCAGTGGCACCATGTAGATCAGCGAGGCGCCAAGCGGTGCCATCGCCTGGTCATAAAAGGCTTTCGACGCGTCGAAATCGGCGACATTGATGCCGAGATGGTCGATCATGAAACAAGCTCCTCCCTTGCTGGCGCCGGCACGTCGGCGCCGGCCAAGCCGGCCCCGATGACGATGTGCTGGCAGACATTGTCGATATCGCGGATGACGTCGTCGTTCCAGAAGCGCAGGATGGTCCAGCCACTGGCACTCAATTGAGCGCTGCGTGCCTTGTCGCGTTCTGCATCTTCTACGTCGGCATGCTGACTGCCATCAACCTCGACTACGAGGTGGTGGGCCGAACAGGCGAAGTCGACAATGTAGGGCCTAATCGGTACCTGTCGGCGAAAGCTCATCCCCATCAGCCGGTGAGCCCGCAACTCATTCCACAGTTTCAGCTCGGCATCGGTCATGACGCGACGCATGGACTTTGCATTCTTGCGCTGACGCGATGGAACGAGGTCGTGACCCATGCTCAGGCCACTCCGCGCTGGCGATTAGCGAAAACCGAGGCGAGGGCTGATCTCCCCCCTTGCGGGGGAGATGTCCGGCAGGACAGAGGGGGGTGCTGTCCCGCCAGCGTCTCAACCGGCAGCCATTGCGTTCTCAGAAAGTGACCGAAATGAAAGTGGGCAAGAAGCAACGCTGGCGTTCCTTCACACCCCCCTCTGTCCTGCCGGACATCTCCCCCGCAAGGGGGGAGATTGGCTGTCGCTCCGGCCTTCGCCAATCTTACAACGGTGTCTCGCGCCACCCTCACCGCTTTACCTCCCACGTCGTCACGCGTTCGCCAGTGATAGGATCCTTGCCGTCTTTCAGCTGCACACCCTGCGCCAGAAGCTCATCGCGGATGCGATCGGCTTCGGCCCAGTTTTTCGCTGCGATCAGTTCCAAGCGCTTGGCGATCGCCTTGGCGACCGCAACCTCGTCGACCTTGGCCGCGCCAATATCGAAGCCGAGGAACAACAGCGATGCCTTCAGAGATGCGGCCGCTTCGTTGCCCTCCGCGGCCTCACCGGCAAGCTGCGTGAGTTGCTGGAAGGCGGCGTAGGTGGCGAGGTCGTCCGACAGTGCCGCCACAATCTCCGCCGGGACTTGCCCTGCCGACGGCGCCAGGTCAGCTGCGCGTTTCCATTTGCGCAGCGTGTTCTCGGCTTCCTCCAGCTTGCGCACGGAGAAATCGATCGGCTCGCGGTAATGCGTCATCAGCATCGCCAGACGCAGCACCTCGCCCGGCCATTTGCGGCCGCCGAAAGTTTCGGTCTCCAGCAGTTCGGCGATCGCGTAGAAATTGCCGACGCTCTTCGACATTTTCTGGCCCTCGACCTGCAGGAAGCCGTTGTGCATCCAGACATTGGCCATGACGTCGGTGCCGTGGGCGCAACGCGACTGGGCGATCTCGTTCTCATGGTGGGGGAAGATCAGGTCCAAGCCGCCGCCATGGATATCGAAGACATCGCCGAGATAGGCGGCCGACATGGCCGAGCATTCGATGTGCCAACCGGGCCGGCCCCTGCCCCATGGGCTGTCCCAGCCGGGCTCTTCCGGTGACGACAATTTCCACAGCACGAAATCGCCCGGGTTCTTCTTGTGAGCGTCGACGGCAATTCGCGCACCGGCCTGCTGTTCGTCGAGATTACGCTTCGACAGCTCGCCATATTCCGGCATCGAGGCGGTGTCGAACAGCACTTCGCCGGCGGCGACATAGGCGTGGCCGCGTTCGATCAAACGTTCGATGAGGGTGATCATGTCAACCTTGCCGTCGGCGCGGCGCGCCACGAACTCGGTGGCGCGCGGCTCGACCGTCGGCGGCAAGCAGCCTAGTGCGGCGACATCCTTGTGGTACTGATCGGCGGTCTTTTCGGTGACGCGGCGGATCGCTTCGTTGAGCGTCAGGTTTCCCGACGCGATCTCGGCGCCGAAATCGCGCAGCGCGCGGGCGTTAATCTTGTCGTCGACATCTGTGATGTTGCGCACATACGTGACACCAGTCTCGCCGTAGAGGTGACGCAGC
Source organism: Mesorhizobium sp. C372A (assembly GCF_030323245.1). Taxonomy (NCBI): domain Bacteria; kingdom Pseudomonadati; phylum Pseudomonadota; class Alphaproteobacteria; order Hyphomicrobiales; family Phyllobacteriaceae; genus Mesorhizobium; species Mesorhizobium sp. C372A. Next base: position 5,724,993 of record NZ_CP100475.1, read on the forward strand.
AAACGGAACAGCACGTCGAAGACGATAGCCGGACGCGCATTGCCGATATGGGCAAAGTCGTAGACGGTTGGGCCGCAGACATACATGCGCACATTCGACAGGTCGATCGGGACGAACACGTCCTTCGTCCGCGTTAGCGTGTTGTAGAGGCTGAGACCCTTCGATGCGTCAGACATGCGTGCCCTTCCGGTCCGTTAAGTTCTGGAGAGAGCCTTACCTGTGCCAAGGCACAAATCGGGCTCCAGCCTGCTGGCCGGGGCGTTTGTCCACTCTGGGGAAAAATGAGGCGAAAACGTCCGGACCAGCGCGAAGCTAGCCAATAATGCAAATGCCACAAATGGCGAAAAACGTTTTCATCGGCGGCTTTATCGCCTTGGGCGGTGTTGCCGTCAAGTCGCAACTTCCAGCAAAAGCGTCGCTGGATCATAGGTCAGGAGCCGCTGAAACATTTTATTAAACATGTCGGCACAGTCATGAAACATTCGCCGGCTAGTCCACCATAGGTCACGATTCGGTCAGATTCGGCCGGCAAACGCAGACACGGAAATGTTACCAGGGAAGAGATCGATGTCACGAACCAAGCAGGAATCGAGCCGCGCCAAGCAACCGGCGCTCGCCAACCACTACCGTGCGATCGGCCCGGCCGCGATCGTCGCCGCCCTTCTCCATACCGCGAAGAATAAAAAGCCGGCGCCGAAAATCACTTCGCCCCGCGCTGCCTGAACAGGCATCGTGCCGCCGCCGACAAGGCGTGCGCCGGAACGGAAGGCTGAGGCCCCATAGCGCGCCTGAAACAACAGCTCTTCCTATTGAGCAGGTTCTTCCCGAAGGCCGGACTGGCTTCTTGGGAACGCGCTCTAAAACAGCGTCATCTGACTGCCGTCCGCGCCGGGCTTCTGGCGCCTGACCTTGTCGGGCTCGACGATGCCCATGTCCTGTATCTCCGGCCCGGTGTTGGCGACCTTGCTGACGAGGTCGGAGACCGGAATTGCCTCGAAGAAATCGGGCAGCGCGGGTTTGAGCAGGTCGGCCACGTCGCGCGGTTCGAGCGTGCGGCAGTCCAGCCAGCGGTCAAAATCTTCAGGCGCGATCACCACCGGCATCCGGTCATGGATATGGGCGATGCTGGCATTGGCGTTGACGGTAAGAATGGCGCCGGTGTCCATTTCCGAACCGCCCGGCTCGGAATAGGTTTCAATCAGCCCGGCAAAGGCGATCAACCCGCCACGCCTCGGCCGTATCCAGTAGGGCTGGCCCTTCTTGCCGCTGCCGGATTGCTGCCACTCATAGAAGCCGGAGGCCGGCACCAAGGCACGGCGATGGCGCATGGCGGCTTTGAACGAGGCTTTTTCAATAGCGCCTTCCGAACGCGCGTTGATGAGCAGCGGAAATTTCCTGGTGTCCTTGACCCAGGTGGGGACCAGCCCCCAGCGCACCAGCATCGCCTGGCGATCCGGGAAATTCGAGCCCGGCATGCGCGGCGGCCCCGACAGCGCCATCAGCACCGGCTGCGTCGGCGCGATGTTGTAGCGGGCCGGAAAATCGTCCAGCTCCGCCACGCCGAGCAAGGCGGCGGTCTGGTCCGGCGTGGCCGTCAGGGCAAAGCGTCCGCACATTGGCAAGCTCGATGAATTGATCCGATCGCGAACGTGGCGATGGAACCGGCGCTGCGCAACCGCTAAAGCTGCTCGCTGCCAGCCGGTCCACAGGGTGTGGCCTCACATAAGCGAATCGATATCGATGAACGAGCAGCGCAAGACACTTCCCGCAGTCTCGGTCGCCGTCGTGCGCGGCAGGACGGTGCTGCTGGTCAAGCGGGCGCGGCCGCCGTCGCAGGGGCTTTATGCCTTTCCCGGCGGCAAGGTCGAGCCCGGCGAGACGCTGCAAGAAGCAGCGTCGCGCGAATTGCTGGAGGAAACCGGGCTGCGTGCGCAGGACTATCGTCCGCTTCGCGACATCCGCATCGACGGCAGCGGCGAGAACCACCCGGTCGACTATCTGCTGACCGTGTTCGGCGCCGTTTATGCCGGCGGCGAAGCGACGGCCAGCGACGATGCCGAGACCGCTGCCTTCTATAGTCTTGATGAAATGGCGACGCTGCCGCTCGCGGGTGACGTCATGGAGGTGGCTGAAGAGCTTTTGGCCTGAAGCAGGCCCATATCTGCCGCTCCGAGAATCGCCTTGCAGGCGACAAAATGTTTCGTCAGATAGACTTATGACCCGCACCTCGCTGTTCCTTGCCGCATGCATCGCCACCGCCACGGCTGTTGGCGTGCAGCCGGCGCTGGCCGCCGAGTCGCCGTTCGAGCCCGGGCTGATGCGACTGGCCGAGGTGCTGGGGTCGCTGCATTTCCTGCGCAATCTGTGCGGCGAAAAGGGCGACCAGTGGCGCACCGAGATGGAAAAGCTGATCGATTCGGAAAATCCCGATCCGGAGCGGCGTGCCCGCTTCATCGCCAGCTTCAACCGCGGTTACCGTTCCTTCGGCGGCACCTATACCCAATGCACGCCGTCAGCGACCGAAGCCATCAGCCGCTACATGAAGGAAGGCGAGACGCTGTCGCGCGACATCGCCTCGCGTTACGGCAACTGACGAGCGCCAGACGGCGTTTAGCCAACGCCTTTTCGAGCACCCGCCTTGTATCCACGGCACGTTGATGCAATCTTGGTGTTGCACTTGCGCAACAGTATTAACGAAACGTTAGCGCGCGAATGCGGAATTAACTCAAACTGAAGGTTTTCATCCCGCTCACCGGTCTAATCGGCTAAGTTTGAATCGGACCGAACGCAGGCGACGAAGTTGTAAAGACGATCAAAAAAATGTCGTATTTACAGATACTTACTTAGCCTGCGTGAGATAGGGGCAGCCCAAGCCGGATCCGACCCGTCGGACCGCCGCTTGAAAAGGTGGACATCGCAAATGGAACATGGCGTCAACGACATCGACGCGCTGGTCAGGGAAGAAAAGCGCCTGACCGCGGTGGAAAGCCATAGCGAGGCCTGGGCGGAAGGTCTGTCGGCCGGCATAGAACCTGAGATCATCGCCGAGGCAGCGCTTGAAACCGCGTTCGGCGAGATGCTGCGAGCCAATGGCGAAACCTCGGCCCTTGCCCTGCTCGATCGCATGCGTGAAAAGGTGATCGCCGGCGCCTTCGAGCCGGAGCGGTTTCGGCACTAGGCGTCGCGCGTCTCAGAGGGTGCACTGCCAGCTTACCGGTTCTTTGACGACGGCGAGTCGTTTGGGCATCATGCCTGAAGAGCCTAGGCCCGAGGAGAGGCAAGCGGTGAATTTTTCGATGTCAGGCCGGCCTCGCGGCGTGGTCCTCAGCATCTGGCTTGCCGCTTCCTGCGCCGCGGTTCCGCTGGCGCTTGTCCTGACCAGCAACCCTGCCTATGCGCTGAGCGAGATCAAGCGCGAGGAGCTTCCAGCTCCTGCCGGGCCACCAGCCAATGGTGAGACGGCGCCGTCTGAAAATTCAGTGCCAATGCCCGATCTGCCCGGCACGGCGCCACCGGCCGCCAGCCAGCCGAAATCGCCCACGGAGCCCGAACAAAGCCAACCGGAAGCCCCCGCCAACGATGGCGGCGTGGCCAACCCAAGTGCCGATCCCGAAGGGCCGGTGCCTGAAGTCGTCTACGACCTTTCCAAATTGCCGGAGCCCGTCAGGCGCATGCGCGATCTGATGGTCGAGGCCTGCGTCAGCGGCGACATCGAGAAGCTGCGGCCGCTGATCGGCAAGGGCGACACCATGACCCAATTGTCGCTGGGCGAAATCGAGGGCGACCCGATCGCGTTCCTGAAAGGGCTATCGGGCGACAAGGAAGGTCAGGAAATCCTCGCTATCCTGGAAGAGGTGCTCAATGCCGGCTATGTCCATGTAGACGTCGGCACACCGCAGGAACTCTATGTCTGGCCGTATTTCTTCGCCCTGCCGCTGGACAAGCTCAACGCCAGACAGCGGGTCGAACTGTTCAAGATCGTCACCGCCGGCGACTATGACGACATGAAGCAGTTCGGCGCCTACATCTTCTACCGCGTCGGCATCACGCCGGCCGGGCAGTGGACATTCTTCGTCGCCGGGGATTGAACGGCGATTCCCCTGGGATGGCTACTGGCTAGGGCTAGAAAGCTCGAGGCCTGTGTCAGGCCATATGCGGATACCTTCATTTCGAAGGGCCGAAATCGCTTCGACCGCCGCGTTGGGATCCATTTGCAGCACCTCGGCGGCATGCCGCAATTCTTCCTTGTCCCGCAGCCTGTTTACCACCCAAGCCACCTTGCGCTCGATATCCACGCCATAGGCCGCCTTCGCCTTGCCAACAGCGTCGCTCGGGATTTCCTTATAGATGCCAACCAGCACTCCAAGATCGATGGCATCGCGATATGCAATTGCACGGTCCTGACATCGATCCGCGTTCGCCAGCAACTTCTCGGCAAACATATCCGCCGGGACCAGGGCGGATACATTCAGATCGTCGTCGAAATGGCCTCGCAGTTTTATGCGGCCTTCGCGGATGACTTCAAACTTGATCGTTTGGCCTTTCAACCGCACGATCGTCCGCAAGCCATATTGATCGATCTGGAAGTCCCGAACAGCCTCGACCGGCTCAGGAAAGAATGCTCTGACGCCACGTTCGGCTGCGGAGGTCCGCAATTCGCGATAGCCATCACTGTCGGCACACAGGAAGTCCACATCCAGTGAGCGGCGATATTCCCCGAATTTCATAACGATCGCAGTGCCACCGCCGAACCAGCACTGGTTTGCGGTCAGGAAATGGCGATCCATCAACCCGAGCGCTTCGGCAATGATCTGGTGCTCGGGCCTCTTGAATTCCATCATGACGCTCGCGGTGTGTCCTGTTGATATTCCGGCTGCGAGGAACGATCAGGTGAGGGAAATCAGCCGGCGGTCAAGAGCACGCCGTGACCGAATTTGTCTGCCAAACTTTGGATAAGCATCTTCTCACGCACAGTAAGACGCTTTTGATCGACAAACCGCCAATTACGCTCATACAGCGCAAATGCCTCTTCGGCCGGAATCGGGCGTGCCGCATCGCGGTTCCAGGCGAGCGCCTGGAGCTCCGGAAACTCCGCAGGGACAATCATGGGCGCGATATCTGCGTTCATAATGCCCTTAACGTAGTGGATAGCGCTTAAAAAATCCAACGCAGCAAGAAACCGCTAAGCCGGCAGCGCCTCGGAAAACTCTACCGGCCTGCCCTGCCCGGGCGTGACGATCTCGCCTTCCCACATCACGCGACGACCGCGCACGATGGTGCCGATCGGCCAGCCGGTGACTTCCTTGCCGTCATAGGGCGTCCAGCCGGCCCTGGAGCCGGCTTGCGCATTGGTGATGGTCTCGCGCCGCTGGAGGTCGACAATGGTGAAATCGGCATCGTAGCCGGCGGCGATGCGGCCTTTCCTGGCCATGCCGAAGATGCGCTGCGGGCCGTGGCTGGAGAGGTCGACGAAGCGCTGCAGGGTCAGCAGGCCTGAATTGACATGGTCGAGCATGATCGGCACCAGCGTCTGCACCCCGGTCATGCCGGACGGCGAGGCCGGATAGGGCTTTGCCTTCTCGGCCGGCGTGTGCGGGGCGTGATCGGAGCCCAGCACGTCAATGATGCCTTGCGCAATGCCGTGCCAGACGCCGTCGCGATGGCGGGCCGCGCGAACCGGGGGATTCATCTGGATCAGCGTGCCCAGCCGCGCATAGTCGTCGGCGGCGAGTGTCAAATGGTGCGGCGTCGCCTCGCAGGTGGCGACATCCTTGTGCTGTTGGAGGAAGATGATTTCCTCGGCAGTGGAGATATGCAGCACATGGATGCGGGCGCGGGTGTTTCGCGCGATGCGCACCAGCCGCTCGGTACAGCGAAGCGCCGCGATCTCATCGCGCCAGACGGGATGCGATGACGGGTCGCCCTCGACGCGCAGGCCCAGGCGCTCGCGCAGCCGGAACTCGTCCTCCGAGTGAAAGGCGGCACGGCGGCGGGTGTTGCGCAGGATCGATGCGACACCCTCGTCGTCCTCGACTAGCAGGTCGCCGGTGGACGAGCCCATGAACACCTTTATCCCGGCAGCACCCGGCAGCCGCTCGAGCTCACCGACATCATCGGCATTCTCGCGCGTGCCGCCAACCCAGAAGGCGAAGTCGCAATGCATCCGGCTGGTGGCGCGGCGCACCTTGTCGGCAAGCGCCGCCTCGCTGGTGGTCAGCGGATTGGTGTTGGGCATTTCGAAGACGGCGGTGACCCCGCCCAGCACAGCCGCGCGCGAGCCCGTCTCCAGATCTTCCTTGTGCTCCAGCCCCGGCTCGCGAAAATGCACCTGACTGTCGACGACGCCTGGCAGGACGTGCAGCCCGCGACAGTCGATCGCTTCGCCGGCCGAAGCTTGGCGAAGATCGCCTACTGCGACGATGCGACCACCCCTAACGCCGACATCGCGCGCGGCTTCGCCATCATGGTTGACCACAGTGCCGCCTGTCAGGATGAGGTCGTAGGTGGTGGCCATGGGCGTTCGGTCTCTTGCGGGGGGAGTATCGTCGGCTTACGTAAAGGCCGACTGTTTTGCAAGATCAGGTTCTTTGCCGCCCATGCCTTTTGCCCTGTTCAAAGACCGCGCCCTCATTTCCGTGTCAGGCCCGGATGCCGAGCATTTTTTGCAGAATATCCTCACCACCGACCTCGACACGCTGGCCGTCGACGCGGCAAAGCCAGGTGCGCTGCTTTCGCCGCAAGGCAAGATCCTGTTCGATTTCCTGATCTCGCGTAGCGGCGAGAACGCATTCCGGCTGGATTGCCGTGCCGACATCGCAGACGATTTCCTGCGCCGGCTGATGCTTTACAAGCTGCGCGCCAAGGCCGAGATTGCCAGGCAGGATCAAGTGCTTGTGACGGTTGCGTGGGGCGATGATTCAAGCGCTTCACAGTCTGATTCAACGGTACTTGCCGATGCCCGCTTCCGCGAGGTGGCTGTGAGCCGCTCCTATGGCGGCGCATCCGTAGGTGGCGACCCGGCTGCGTGGCAGGCGCTCCGCATCGCCAACGGCATTGCCGAAAGCGGTTCCGATTATCAGCTCGGCGATGCCTTCCCTCAAGACGTGCTGCTCGACGAGACCGGCGGCGTCGGCTTCAAGAAAGGCTGCTATGTCGGCCAGGAAGTGGTCTCGCGCATGCAGCATCGCGGCACCGCCAGGCGCCGCGTGCTGATCGTTTCGGCCGACCGCGCCTTACCCGCGCCCGGCACGGAGCTGACGGTTGCGGGGCGGCCGGTCGGCACGCTCGGTTCCAGCGCGGGCACGGCCGGACTCGCCATTGCCCGCATCGACCGGGTCAAGGCGGCGCTCGACGCTGGCCAGCCGGTACTGGCCGGTGATGTCACCGTCTCGCTCGCCATCCCGTCCTGGGCGAAGTTCAGCTTTCCCAGGGAAGCCATCGGCGCGGAGGACGCCTGATGGCTGCCGATCGCGTCGGAGCGCCACCGCGCGCGTGGCAGCGCATGCTGTCGGGGCGGCGGCTCGACCTGCTCGATCCCTCGCCGCTCGACATCGAAATCTCAGACATCGCCCACGGGCTTGCCCGCGTTGCCCGCTGGAACGGGCAGACCCGCGGCGATCACGCCTTTTCGGTCGCCCAGCATTCCCTGCTGGTCGAGGCGCTGTTCAGCGAGTTGCAGCCGGACGCCTCGGCCAATGCGCGGCTGGCAGCACTGCTGCATGACGCGCCGGAATATGTCATCGGCGACATGATCTCGCCGTTCAAATCGGTAATGGGCGGCTCCTACAAGGAGTGTGAGCTGCGTCTCCAGCGCGCCATCCATCAGCGCTTTTCGCTGCCGCCCGAACTCGGCGTCGGCTTGCGCAAGGAGATCAAGCGCGCCGACCAGATCGCCGCCTATTACGAGGCGACGCTGCTTGCCGGTTTCTCGACCGCAGAAGCAACCGAGTTCTTCGGCCGGCCGCGCGGCTTCAATGCCGACCGCTTCGACTTTACGCCGCACTCGGTGACCTCCGCGCAAGCTGCCTTCCTCAAACGCTACGCCAGGCTTGAAAAGCAACGCCAGCCAACGGTTGCCGTGCATTCGGCGCAGTGAACATACGCTAAATTAACCAGCGGTAACCACAGTACCGGGTTTCGATCACGGTCAGCAGGCACGCCTCATGTCCGTTGCGCACGTCAAGGGTGGTTCGCCCGTCCGCAGACGGGGAGCCGGAGGCGTGGCCGCGCCACGGCAGATCGCCGACGAACTGCGCCACCAGAACGAGCGCTTTTCCGCGGCCGTCGAGAATATGTCGCATGGGCTGTGCATGTTCGACGCCGACGAGCGGATGATCATCTGCAACGGCAACTATATCAGCATCTTCTCCCTCGACGCGAAGATCGTGCGGCCCGGCATCGCGTTCCTGGACATTCTAAAGCACAGCGTCGACATCGGTGTCGCCTCACAGAGCGCCGAAGACCTGTATGCCATCCGCAAGCCCTATATCGAGCGCGCGCAAGCCTCGACCTACGAGGAAATACTGTCGGACGGACGTATCGTTTCCATCACGCACCGGCCGCTGGCCTCAGGCGGCTGGGTGTCGATCTATGAGGACATTACGGAGCAAAGGCGGGCCGAGCAGGAACTGAAGGAGCAGCACCGCCGCTTCGATGCGGCGCTCGCCAACATGTCGCAAGGCCTGTTGATGTACGACGCCGAAGGCACGCTGATCGTGCGCAACCAGCGCTTCCTCGACCTCTACAAGGTCACGCCTGACGACTTCCCGCTCGGCATGAGCCAGCGCGCCCTGCTCGAACAGATGGTGCGACTGCGCATCTATCCGTCGATGGACATTGACGGCGAGATCGCCAACACCAGAGCCAGCCTGCAGGCCGGTGAGGAGCGTTCGACAGACCGCAGCCTTGCCGATGGCCGAACGCTGCTGGTTGCGCGCCGGCCGCTTGCCGGTGGCGGCTGGGTGGCGACCTTCGAAGACATCACCGAGCGCCGGCGCGCCGAAGAGCGCATGAGCCACCTTGCACATTACGACACGCTGACCGACCTGCCCAACCGCTCGATGTTTCGCGAACGGCTCGACCAGGCGATGGCCGGCGATACACCGCTGGCGATCTTCTCGCTCGACCTCGATCGTTTCAAGGCCGTCAACGACACCTGGGGACACCCTGCCGGCGACTGGCTGCTGAAATGCGTGGCTGAGCGGTTGCGGCACAGCCTGCGCAGCGACACCGATATGGTCGCCCGCCTCGGTGGCGACGAGTTCGCCATCCTGCAGTTCAATCCCAAAGGCTCCACCGATGCGGAACAACTGGCAAAACGCATCGTCGCTGTCGTCAGCCAGCCGTTTCGCGACAAGGGCCGCGAGATGCATGTCGGCATCAGCCTTGGCATCGCGCTGTATCCCGGTGACGGCAAGGACGCCGACACGCTTTTGAAGAACGCCGACATGGCGCTTTACAGCGGCAAGAGCGAAGGCCGCAACGTTTACCGCTTTTTCGAGCCCGGCATGGATGCCTTGGTGCGGGCGCGCCTGGCGCTCGAAACCGATCTCGAGACGGCACTGAAGCGGCGGGAGTTCGTGCTGGAGTTCCAGCCGATCACCAACGTCGCGTCGGGCAAGATCGTCGGCGCCGAAGCGTTGATGCGGTGGAATTCACCGACGCGCGGCCTGGTGGCGCCCGACGATTTCATCGCAGCCGCCGAAGACAGCGGGCTGATCGTTCCGCTGGGCGAATGGGCGCTGAAACAGGCCTGCAGCGTGGCCGCCGGCTGGCCGCCTGGAATGCGCATCGCCGTCAATGTCTCGGCAGTGCAGATCAGAAGCGCCGACTTTGCCCGCAGCGTGATTTCGGCGCTGGCCGTTTCCGGCGTGCCGGCCAGCCGGCTCGAACTGGAAATCACCGAGACCGTGCTGATGGATGAGAGCGAGACGGTGCTGAAGACGCTGAGGCAGCTGCGCGAACTCGGTATCCGCATCGCGCTCGACGATTTCGGCACCGGCTATTCGTCGCTCGGCTATCTCAGGCGTTTTCCCGTCGACAAGATCAAGATCGACCGCTCCTTCATCCACGATATCGACAACAAGGACACGGCGGCGATCGTGCGCACGATCATCGGGCTTGGTGCCGAACTTGGCATCACCGTCACCGCCGAAGGCGTCGAGACCGAAGCGCAGCTCGACGTATTGCGCAAGGCTGGCTGCGTCGAGGTGCAGGGCTTTCTGATCGGCATGCCGTCAAAGGCCGCCGACATGGCTCGACTTCTCAAGACGAGGGCAGCGTCCCGGCGCGCCTGAACATCCCCGGCGTCATTCCATGCGCGGCGCGGAAGGTGCGCGAGAGATGGCTTTGGTCGGAGAAGCCGGCCGCAAAGGCGGCACCGGCGAGATCTGAACCTTGCCGGATCAGCAGATCGGCACGGCGCAGCCTGCGGTCACGGATGAAGGCAGCAGGGGTGAGACCCAGCACTTTCCTGAAATCGCGGATAACTTGAAAGCGCGTCACGCCTGCGGCTTCAGCGAGCCGCTGCAAATCGAGGTCCGAGTTCAGATGGTCTTCGATGACCTGTTCATAGACCCGGAGCCGGCTTTTCGATCCGAAGCTTTCGACCGCCTCGCGCCGCCGGCCGCCCCAATCGCCATGGCGCAGGATGAGCTTGCGCAAGGCGATCAGCATGGATGTTTCGGCGCTCGTGGCATCACCCGATGTCGAAGCCAAGTGCGCGACGCCTACTGCCTGGACGAGATCGGCATCATCGACGATCGCTTGCGAAAACAACGGCGGGCGATCCTGCCCGAGTTCGTCCGCGATCGCACCCATGAGCGAGGCCGACGGATAGAAGGTGCGGTAAGCCCAACCCTGGTCGGCACCCGCCTCGCCGTCATGCCATATCTCCGGATTGACGAGCAGAACCGTGCCCGACCGCGCGAGGACAGTCTCGTTGCCGATGCGGACCCGCTCGCACCCTTGCGTGATCAGGGCGACGACATAGGTCGGGTGCGTGTGCAGCTGGTAGCGATGCCGCGTGAAGCGCGCCTTGAGCATGCCAAGATCGCGAAAGCGCGGATGACGCCAGAACTGCGTCGTCTCCTGAGGCTGTTGAATTCCAGACACGGTCAATCCTGTTCAAGACGCTGCCGGCGCAAATCCTTTACGTGCTGGCATCGACAAGGCCGAATTTACGATAGCCGGCAAGGAGAGCGCAATGCTGCACAACGACCCCATCGCCGCCCTCACCCCGCAGGTGGTGGAATGGCGGCGTCACATCCACGCCAACCCCGAACTCGGTTTCCAAGAGTATGAGACCGCGCGCTTCGTCGCCGACAAGCTGCGCACCTTCGGGCTCGACGAGGTTCATGAAGGCAAAGGCGGCACCGGCGTGGTTGGCGTCCTCAGAGGACGACCAGGCGTGCGCGCCATCGGGCTTCGGGCTGAACTCGATGCCTTGCCCGTGCTGGAGAAGACAGGATTGCCATATGCGTCGAAGAAAGACGGCGTGATGCATGCCTGCGGCCACGACGGGCACATCGCGATGCTGCTCGGCGCCGCCAAGCTGCTCGCCGACAACAGAGCCTTCGACGGCACCGTCTGTTTCATCTTCCAGCCGGCGGAAGAAAATGAAGGCGGCGCCATGCGGATGATCGAGGACGGACTGTTCGAGCGCTTCCCCGTGGAAGCCGTCTACGCCGTCCACAACTGGCCGGGGCTGCCGCTCGGAAAGATCGCGGCCCGTGCCGGGTCGATGATGGCGGCCGTCGACACTTTCGAACTGAACTTTGAGGGGACCGGCGCGCATGCCGCCATGCCGCAGCTAGGCGACGATCCCGTGCTCGCGGCCGGCGCCTTCGTTCAAGCCGTGCAGCGCATCGTCAGCCGTTCGGTCGACCCGCAAATGGCGCTGGTCGTTTCGATCACCCAGATCCATGGCGGCAATGTCGGCAACATCGTGCCGGGCAAGGTCTGGCTGCAGGGAACCTGCCGCTTCTTCGAGCCAACTTTGTCGGACCATTGCGAAAGGCTGATCGGCGACATCGCGCAAGGCATTGCCTCGGCGCATGCACTCACCGCCAAGCTCGCCTACAAGAAAGGCTACCCGCCGCTGGTCAACACGTCGGCTGCCACTGACCGGGCCGTCCAGGCGGCAACCGCGGTTGCCGGCCGCGAGCAGGTCGAGACCGCATTCAACCCGAGCCTCGGCTGCGAGGATTTTGCCTACATGGTCCGCGAAGCCGGCGGCTGCTATGCCTGGGTCGGCGCAGGAGCGGTCAGACTGGGCGAAGGGCTGCACGGCGATCGCTATGTCTTCAACGACGCCATCGTCCCCACCGTGCTCCGCTATTTCGTCACGCTCGTTGAGCAGACACTACGCTGACGGCCGAGCGCCTCAGCGCAAGGTCTCGACGTATTTCTCGTGGAAGCTGACATAGCCGGGTTCGACGACTTTGAGATGGCGCTCGATCAGCTGGTGGAAGGCCGGCAGCTGATGGAAGGGCACGCCGGGATTGGCGTGGTGCTCGGCGTGATACGGCATGTTCCAGGCGACTTTGCGCACCAGCCAGTTGGTCAGCGTGGTGCGGGTGTTTTCCAGCATGTTGGCGACAAGCGGGCAGCGGCCATGCTCGGCCAGCAGATAGAGCCTGAGGAAGGGCTGGCCGAGCAGCGCCGGCACGATCCAGACATAGAGCAGTACACTTGCCTCGAACCACAGGGCTAGCGCGGCGACCACGACATAGAAAGCGATCATGGCGCGGGCTTCAGTGCGCACCTTGGGCAGGCCTTTCGGCGGCACGTAGCTGTCGTGGCAGCCGCCAATCGCGTTGGTGTAGAGTGTCTGCAAATGCCCCCACCACACCGGCAGGCCCGAGACGTGGACGATGTATTGCCGCATCGTCTCCGGTTTCGGGAAGGCGAGTTCCGGATCGGTCTCTGGATCCTGGGTGAAACGGTGATGGGCGAAGTGGAAATAGCGAAACCAGTCGGCGGGCAGCGCGATCGCCAGGCTGCAGACCCTTGCGGCGGCATCGTTGAGCCACTGCGTCTCGAACGCCGTCCTGTGCACCGTCTCATGCAGCAGCGTGAACAGGAAGACGATAAGAATGCCTTGCGGCAACATCAACAGCGGCCAGTACGACACCTTGGCCGCAATCAGCCCGCCGATAGCCACAATCGCGCCGAGATGGAAGGCGAGTTGGACCAGACCCGGCCCGTCCGACTTGCCGGTCAGGCGGCTGCGCTGCTCATTGGTCAGGAACGCGATGACGTCGCGATGGTCTCTGGGTTCAAACTGGGCCGATACGGTCATGGCGCCAAGCTACTCGAATAAGAAAGCTTTCGAAAGACGAGGATTTCTGCGACACAGATAAGCTGACCTTACCTATCGGATCACCCAATGACCGCGCTTCCTTCCCTGAGAGGACTTCAAGCCTTCGAGGCGGCGGCGCGCTCGGGGAGTTTCGCCGCAGCGGCGGATGAGCTCTCGATCTCGGCGGCTGCGGTCAGCCAGCTCATTCGCACCGTCGAGGAGCAGATGGGTCGAAAACTGTTCCATCGCGTCAACCGCCGCGTGGTGCTGACGGAAGCCGGCGTCGAGATGCTGCCCCGGCTGACCCTGGCTTTTCGGGAGATCGGCAGCATCGCGCGTGGCAGCGATGCCTTCCGCCCGCGGCTTGTCGTATCGGTGCCGCCGTCCATGGCGATGGGCTGGCTTTCCGAACGCCTCGCCGGCTTTGTCGCCAGCCACGGCGCCGTCGACATATCCCTGCGCGGCGATGACGATCCGGTGCCGTTCGACCGCGAACTGATCGACATCCGGCTGTCCTTCGGCCCGCACTATCGTGAACACCCGACCGAGGAGATCGTCAGGGACGCCGTCTACCCCGTCTGCGCGCCAGAACTCACCGCCAAAACCGACAGCCTCGCCGGCCTGCCACTGATTCACACCGACTGGGGACCGACCGGCGCGTCGTTTCCGTCTTGGCGCACCTGGTTCGAGGCGGCGCGCATAGAGCCCGGCCGCGCAGTGCAGCGCGGCCTGTCGGCGAACTCGTCGCGGGCAGCGCTCGACCTTGCCATTTCAGGGCTGGGCGTGGCGCTGGCGCAAGGCATTTATTGCGCCGGGGCGCTGGAAGACGGCCGTTTGGTCCGGGCGAATGCCCTATCGATCGCGCTGCGTCAGCCATATTGCCTGACGATCCCGGAACGCAGTGCAAGGCGCGACCTGGTGGCGGCGTTTCGCAATTGGCTGATTGAGGAATGCCGGCGGTCGGTGGGTTCGCCGGTGCTCGGCTGATGGACCGAACTGCTCAGAGATGGCCGGCCAGTGCGGCGACCATGTCCTTGTTCGTCGCCACGGGAATGATCTCGAACTCCACCAGGTCAGACCATTCGATGACCCAGCGCTGCAGCAGCGTGACGTCATCGGCCTCGACCAGCAGGAAGCAGCGGCTCATATCAGCCGCGATCCAGGAGTGGTGCACGACAAGCGCGTCCGGCTTCAATCTGCCGCGCTCGCCGAAACGGCGGTAGATCTCCTTGCGGTCGCAGCCGGTGAAATCCTCGATGACGATGAACTGCATTTTTCCCCCTCGGTTGAATTACCGCCCGGGACCGCAAACTAACGCCCGGGACGGTCCAGCCGCTCCAGGAACCATTGCGTCAGCCGCACCCAGACTTCGTCCTTTTCGCCGGAATCCTCCCAGCCATGGTCGAGGTTCGGGTTGTCGTTGACCTCGATGACGAAGACGCCATCCTTGGTTTCCTTGAGATCGACGCCGTAAAGCCCGTCGCCGATGCAGCGCGCCGCCTTCACCGCGGTGTCGACGACATGCGGCGGCGTCTCTTTCAGCGTGAAGGTCTTGATGCCGCCCTGGTCGGGCTTGCCGCTGGCCTTGTGGTTGACGATCTGCCAGTGTTTTTTCGCCATCAGATAATGCACGGCAAACAGCGGCTGCCCACCGAGCACGCCGACGCGCCAGTCATATTCGGTCGGGATGAATTTCTGCGCGATCAGGAGATCGGAATCCTCCAGCCACTCGGTGGCGAGCGTCTTCAGTTCTTCGAAGTTGCCGCATTTCTTGACGCCGCGCGAGAACGATGAATCCGGGATCTTCAGCACCAGCGGAAAGCCCAGCGTCTGCGCCGCCAGTTCGAGGTCCGAGGTGCCGGCTATCATCACCGTCGGCGGCACCGGCACCTTGTTGTAGGCCATCAGTTCGTTGAGATAGACCTTGTTGGTGCAGCGGATCATCGACAGCGGGTCGTCGATCACCGGCATGCCTTCCTGCTGGGCGCGGCGCGCGAAGCGGTAGGTGTGGTTTGAGATCGAGGTGGTCTCGCGGATGAACAGCGCGTCGTAATTGGCGAGCTTGGCCAGGTCCTTCCTGGTGATCGGCTCGATTTCGACGCCCATCTTTTCGGCGATCTTGGCCCAGTAACGCAGCGAGGAAATCTCCGACGGCGGCAGTTCCTCATGCGGATCGACCAGCGTGGCGAAGGTGTAGCGTGCCGGCGTGCGGCCCTTGGTGTCGCGCCACTCGCGGTTGGTGTACGTCTCGAGCGCCTGCACGAAGAGGGCTTCTTCCTCCTCGGCCATCCTGGCCAGCGGCAGGAAGCCGATCTTGCGGATCGAAGCCCATTCGGCGCTGTCCTTGATGTGAACCTCAAGCGCCGGAGCGCGGAACCAGTCGAACAACAGCTTGGCGAAGCGGTCCCAGACCTTCGACGGTCCGATGCCGAAGAAGATGCAGATTTTTTGCGGGAATACGCCACCGAGATCCTTGCGACATTTGTTGAGCGCCAGCTCCAGTTCCGGCAGCGCGTGCTCGTAGAGCTTGCGCTCGGACAGGTCGATCATCGTCTCGACCGTCGGGATGACCTTGTGGCCGCGCGAACCGGCGAGCAGAGAGGCATAATAGCCGCGGCTCTGGTAGGCGTAATTGTTCGACAGGTTGATGACCTTCGGCTGCTGGCCGCGAAACAGCGCCGGATGCGCAAGATAGTCACGGTTGGTGATGATCTTGTGCGGCGTCGCCGCCGGGTCGAGATCGTTCTGACGGCCGGTGAGGATGACCCAGGTCATTGTTATCAGCGTTTCCCAAGAGTGATGGCAGCACGCAGTCCGTCGCGGCCGAATTGCGCCATGTTCATGAAGATGCCGTGCGGCACGGGAATGTTGGCGGCATCGAGGATGGTCTCCTGTCTTTCGTCCTCGACCCAGGGATCGTGGATCAGGATGTGGTCGCCATCGTCGCCGATAGCCAGCACCCAATGCGGCACCTTCTTGCCGAACATCAGGAAGCCGCTGATCAGCACCAGCACCAGTTTTCCCTGAGCCAGGGCGCCGCGGATATCATCGATGGTGAACGGACGGTAATTCACCGGGATGCCGTAAAGTTCCGCGCGGCGGCGAAAGTCCACCTGGGCAAGTTCCATCACCCGGCGCTTGTCGTCGCTGCGCACCGATTGCAAGAACAGCGCGCCATAGAAGGACACGAAGATTTCCGCCGCAAGCCCGCTTTCGTAGCCGGAAACCGCAAGGCCGAAGGGCTCGCAGCCGCCCGGGCCGGACATCATGAACACGGTCGTTGCCTCGCGCCATAGGCGGATTTCCATGACCGGATCGGGCACGAAGCCGGAATCGAAATTGGCCATCGCCATCATCAGGCAGCATGGACCGCAGGTGAACTCGCAGGTCTGCTGGTAGAACGGGACTTTGGTGGCGACCGGAATATCGCCGCGCAAGGTCTTTTCGTAGCGCAGCGCGGTGGCGCCATCCTCGTAATAGTGGGGCTCGCGACCGATCTTGCGGTAGCCGCTCTGCTCATAGATGCCGATGGCGCGAAGATTGTCCTCGCGCACTTCGAGGCGCAACATCATGCGGTCGTGCTCGAAGGCAGCTTCTTCGGCCGCTGCAAGCAGCATGCGGCCAATGCCGCGGCCGCTGAAAAACGGGCTGGTGGCAAGCGAATAGAGCCGGGCGACGCCGCTGCCCTTGCGAAACAGCACGATGGCGTAGCCGGCGACACGGCCATCGCTTTCGGCGACCAGCATCTCGGCTGTCTCGCGTTCGATCAACAGGCGGAAGGAGCGCCGGGAAATGCGGTCACTGGAAAAAACCGCCTTCTCGATGGCGGCGAGGTCATCGACGTCGGACGCGCGGGCCTTGCGAATCTCGGCAGGCATGCGGGTTTGGAAAACCTCGATTGGGTGGAGGAAAAGGCCGCGGTCAAAAACGTCGCAAACATCAGCCGAAACGCCGATATCAGCCAAGCGCTATCGCACCTTGAATAGGGCCGAATTGTGACAGTTCCACCGCGAGTGGCGGGCGGTGACCGCGGCACCGCCAGGTGCGGCGCCGCCTCGGCGCATGACGCCAAAACCGAATGTGCTCAACTGGCGATACCGGCCAGAAGCTGACCGTAGGCGCGCTTGGCGACCGCGGCCAGCTGCTCTCGCGGCAGCGAGCCGACGACGGCGCAGGCATAGCCCTTGTCCAGCCAGTAGACCGCCTCGGGGCCGTCGGCGTCCGCCATGTAGGTGCCCTTGGACTTGGCTGAGGAATCAGCGGTAACGAACAAGGAGATGCGCTGACCCTTGGCGTCCTCGTAAAGCAGCATCGCTGCCTTGCCCTGGCCGGCGGGCAGCAGCCGGCCGCCAACCAGCTGGAAGCCTTCCGCCACCAGATCCGGCGCCACCAGTTTCAGGCCGACGCGGTTGGACAGCCAGGTCTGCAGGTGATCCTTGTCGCTTGCCGGCACTTCCACCGCATGGCGCTGTTCGGCGGCATAGATGACATGGGCGGCGATCGCCTCTTCGGCCAGTTGGTCATCGGCGCCATCTTCCCTGCCGATGCCGTCGATGCCGGCAAAATAGCCGCCAAGACCGCCGATGACGAGCACTGCGGCCGCCGCGGCCGCAAGCCACCAGCGCGACTGCCGCGCCGCCGCCTTGGTCGCGCCTTCACCGCTAACGATCTGCTTGAACAGCACCGGCACGGGCTCGTCGAGCACACCGGCAAAGGCGGCGCGCAACGCGGCGCGGTCGGCGGTGTAGCGGGCGCTTTTCGCCTTCATTTCGGGATTGGCGTCGATCCAGGCGTCGTAGGCGGCGCGCTCGTCGCCCGGCAGCTCGCCGTCGAGAGCCATGTGGATATCGCGTTCGGAAAAATCGCGGCGGGTCATTTCTCGACGATCCTTATCGAGCGGCGGCGCGCCGTGTCATCGAGCAGGCTGCGCAGCTCCTCGCGTCCGCGCGCTATGCGCGACATCAGCGTGCCGGCGGGCACGCCGAGAATGTTGGCGGCTTCGGCATAGGAGAATCCTTCGATGGCGACCATGACTAGAGCGGCGCGGCGGTCGGGGCTGATCGCCTGCAATGCGTCGATGATCTCGCGCGAGGCGGCGTTCTCGGCCTGCTCGGCGGGGACTGCCTGCGCCTCGTTTGCGTCAAGCGGCAGGATCGCCGCCTCACCGCGCCGGTTCACCTTGCGCATCTGATCGATGAACAAATGATGCATGATCGTAAACAGCCACCTCCGGGGGCTTTCTCCCGTCTGCCAGCTTTCAAGCCGCAAGAGCGCTCGTTCGAGGCAATCCTGGACGAGATCGTCAGCGGATTCGCGGTCGCGCAGAAGCGAGCGTGCGTAGCGGCGCAGGCGCGGTATTTCGCCAAGGATTGCTGCCTTCTTTTCGTCCATGACCGCTGGTTCTGAGGTCGCCCTTGTTTAACCCGATTGAACGCGCCTTCCCGGCGCGGCGCAAGCGGCCAGCGCGAAGCGGTCTGCCGCCCCGGTCACCCAAGCAGTGAGATAACGAGTTGATCGGCTAAATTATTCCCCGCAATCAACAAAAGGGCCGAATTATCCTAAATCGGTCTGTGCAAAATCATGGCCTTTGTATAGCAGTGGAAGATCGCGGCTTTTCGCGCAGGCGTAAGCAAAACAGTCCCCGAGATTCAGATCCGCCTTGTGGCCAACGGCTTTGCCGTAACGGGCACTCGCGTCAATGGCCCGAGAGCCGATGTTGTCGTCAATGGCCAGACTCTCTCCCATGATCTCCACAATGAACTCATCGATCAGATCGCGGGCATGGAGAAGGGCTTCAGCGCTGGGTCTGCGCGGGCCGGCGCCGGCCCTTGCCAATGCCTGTGTTGCTTCGAAGTGAACCAACGGAGAAACCCAGACCTGCCCGGAAAAACCGGATAGCTGCTTCAGCAATTCCTCCCACCCAGGTTCCTGGTTGAGAATGGCGACGATCACCGACGCGTCGACAAACATCAGTCTTCCCACATCTCGTCGGTGAACTTCTTCATATCGAAATCGGGATTGGGCAGGCCAAGCTTCCTGGCCCTGTCCTGAAGACTGGCGATCCGATCGCGCAGCGGCACCTTCGCCCGATTGCGCTCAAGTTCGTGCACGAGCGCGACCCGCACCGCCTCCGTTTTGCTCGGAGCGTTCGTCTCGCGTTGCAATCTGCTGGCCAGCGCATCCACTTCGTCGTCGCGGATATAGAGCGGCATCGAATATCCTCCGTTGGATATTGATATATTCCATCTCGTATATCACTTCAAGTTGCAGCGTTGGCCTCCCTCGCCGCCCGCGTCAGCAGCCGCTGGTAGAACAGGCCGATGCCGATCAGCACGGCGCCAAGACCGATGAAGGACAGCGCCCTGAGCACGCCTTCCAGTTCCGACATGTCGAACAGGAAGACTTTTACCACGGCAATCGCGATCAGCGCCGCCGAGGCGATGCGCAGCACCTGCGACTTCAGCCAGACGCCGGCGGTGAGCAGCACGACGCCAATGACCAGCCAGAGCGCCGAATAGGTGTAGGTCTCGAGCTGGCCGAGGCCGCTCCACAGGCCGATGAACTCGCCCTTGAACACGCGCCTGACCGACAGTGTGGCGTAGGCGAAGACAAGCAATGCCGCCACCACCGCCAGCATCTGCGCATACCATGGCGGCCGCTTGTCCCTGGCATAGAGCGCCAGCCCGCCGACAGCGATGGCCGGCAGGAGATAAGCCAGGAACAAGAGGTTGAACACCGGGATCTGGCCGGTCGATTCGTCGGTGAACAGCGGATTGAGCACCAGGAAATGCTGGAGGACGATGAAGGCGACCGAGAGCACGCCGGCAGCCATCGAGCCGTAGCGCAGCACAGAGCTTGGCGAGCGCATGTCGATGGCCACCAGTATCGCGCCGGCGCCGATGGCGATCAGCGTATAGATCGCCTGTTCGGCGAGCGTCACCGGACCGGTGTCGATGACGCCGCCATGCATGGCGTGGCGCACCAGCATGGCGACGGTGAGCAGCGCAAACAGGGCTGCACCCGCCTCCATCGCTAGGCGCGGCCGGCCATTACCAGCTGTTGGTAGTGCGGGGGTGGTACGCGCGAGTTGCCAGGCGGCAAAGCCGAAGGCTAGCGCCGGTACGCCGTATCCCGGCAGCAGCCAGTTGAACACCCGCGTCGTCGTCAGGAACTCGGCGCCGACGATGGTCGGATCGAAGGCGACGCGGCCCAGCACGGCAACGACCGCGCCGACCGAAATCCAGCCAAGCACCGGATAGCTGCGCCACCGCGTCGCCAGCGCCGGCACGATGGCGGCAACGCCGGCAAGAATGGTCGTCCAGCCGGATCCGAAGGCCATGTGCAGCATCAGCAGGCCGGCCAGAGCCGAGCCGCAAAGCGCGAAGGAGACGGCGATGTCGCCCTTGAGCGGCGGCTGTTCGGCGCGCGCGATCCATTCGCCACCGGCAGCGAAGACAACAACCAGAAGGGCAGCTATCTCTGCGTAGACAAGGTCGCGGTCGAGATTGCCGTAGGCAAGCCACAGCGTCAGCAGAATAAGCAGCGGCGCAGCGACGCCCCATGCCGCCCAGCATGCCGCGCGGACCCGTGCTGAGGCGGCGAAGCGGCGTGCGGCCCAGAAGCCGGCGCCGATGAAGACCAGGCCGAGGCCAATGCCGATGCGCAGCGTCAACGGATTTCCGGCCGCCACCGGCATGCCGTCAAAGCCGATATTCCCCTGGGTTATGTCGGAGCCGATGGTGGTGGGCGGAATGATGCCGAGATGGATCATCACGCTCACCACGCCGGCGGCATGCAGCAGCGGCAGCGCGCGCGGCCGGTAGAGTGCGGTGGCGACAAGGGCGACGAGGACGAAGGCGCCCGGCAAGGCGCCACCGGCGGCGACCAGCGTCGTGTCGACGGACAGGCCTAGCGCTGAAAACGCAACGAAAACGCCTGGCACGATCGAGGGCCAGTCGAAGCCGGTCTTCGCCGTCTCCGCTTCGCTGTCACGTGTGCCCAGCCAGACAAAGGCAAGCACCGCCAGCGTCACCGCGTCGATGAACAGGATGACGGCAAGGTCGGCGACTAGCGTGCTCATCATGTAGACGATGGTCCAGGCGCCGGTGCCGAAGAAGGCCGCCGCAATCAGGAATTTCCAGTCGCGAATGCGGGCGATCACGGCTGTAGCGGCAAGCACGATCGCCAGGTAGACGAACAGCGCCCATGGGTTGGGCGCCTGCGAGGACACAAGCGCCGGCGTCGCCATCGAGCCGACGAGACCGATGCCGGCCAGGGCCTGGCCGTGGACGAGGGCGGCGACAATGGTCGCCACGCCGATGGCGCCGAGCACGGTGAAGGCGAAGGCCGGCCCGACGAAACCGTAAATGGCATGCGCGGCATAGACCGTACCGAACAGGATGAAGGCGCCGGCAGCCGTCAGGATCGCCGGAATATAGGCGCCTGCAGCCCCTTGCACCGGCACCTTGAAGCCGGTGCGGCGGATGAACTCGCCGCCGCCGATCAGCACCAGGCCGAGCAGCGCCGCCAGGGACAGCCGCACTTCAGGGCCGAAAATGCCGGCCTCGATGGTGTAGCGGATCAGGAACAGGCCGCCCAGGGCCAGCGCGACGCCGCCGACCCAGACCGCCCAACGGGTGCCGAGCGCCGTTTCGACCTCTGACTGGCGGGCTGCCTTCGACGTGGCGGCAGGCGCGGATCCGGTGAATGCCGCCTTGGCCGCGGCCGACAGTTCTGGCACGGCCTCGCTGGTGGCCGCATCGGCTTCGGCGGCCGGTGCCTGGGCATGTGCCGCGTCTGCTGTTGTTGGCGAAGCTATGTCGGCAACTGGTGCGCTAGCGTGAGCGGCATCCGCCGGTGCGCTTGCAGCCTGCTCGGCCGGTTTGGCAACGGGCGGTGTCGCATGCACTCCGGACAGAACCAGGCTGCGCAGCGCTCCGAGCTCGCGCTCGATCAGACTGACGCGGCCCTGCTGGCGCAAGACGAGGACAAAAAGCACGATAACGACGACGGCGCCAATCAGGCTTTCAAACATGGCGGTTCCCCCAAACCAGGCCAGTTTTCACTGACAATTGCGGCGGCCACACGGCCACCCCAGACGGCTATTCAAGTCACGCCACCGCAATGGTGGCCGAAAAGAAGTTATCGAGCATGTTTCGTCGGCAAATTCCAGCGGCCTACGGTCTTTATCCTCACCCATCATCTGAGATAGCCAGGAATGGCATGCCGCCGCCACTTGCCCAGGAGCCATGCTATCCTCGGATGAACTACGAGGAAATCGAATGCCGAAACGAAGTGCAGGGCTGCTGATCCACCGGACAAGGGCCGGCATTCTCGAATTTCTGCTCGTCCATCCCGGCGGCCCATTCTGGGCAAGGAAGGATGAAGGCGCTTGGTCGATCCCCAAGGGCCTCGTCGAGGACAATGAAGATGAGTTGGCCGCCGCCCGGCGCGAGGCTGGGGAAGAACTCGGAGTCAGCATCGAGGGTGATTTCGAGCCTGTCGGCAGCTATCGGCAAGCCGGCGGCAAGATCGTCATCGCCTGGAGTGTCGAAGCCGATTTCGATCCCGATGCCGTTAAAAGCAACATGTTCACGATGGAATGGCCGCCCAGGTCAGGCGTGACGAGGGAATTTCCCGAAATCGACAGGGCCGGCTGGTTTTCCTTCGCGGAGGCCAGCCTCAAGATCCTCGGCGGTCAGCGCGCCATCCTCGATGATTTCATGGGGCATCGCAAGGCCGGCTGAGGCTCTTGCCCTACGAGTACCCCCACCCTAACCCTCCCCACAAGGGGGAGGAATGCTGCCGCATGCAGCTTTTGCTGTGAACCTGGACGGTTGCGGAGGTCAGCACCCACCGAGTCTCCCTCCCCTTTCTGGCGCAGCGTCTGCCGTAGTGGCGGCATTGCCGCCCGAATGATGCTTGCGCAAGGCGGCGAGGAAGCCGGCACGGGCATCGGGCTGTTCAATGCCGCGCGGCTCGTAGACATGGCGGGTGAAAAAGAAACCGGTCAGATGGAAGGCGTCCTCGAGTGCCGCGTGGTCCGCCCGCAAGCCGGAGCCGCGCTGCAGGAAGGCCGGCAGCGCCAGCATCTTGTCGCGCCACGGCGCACCGGCGGCTCGCGACACGGCACGGCCGGATTTCGGCGAGACATAGGCCAGATCCTGCCTGGCGCCGGTCGCCGCGCATTGGCTGAGATCGAGGCCGAAGCCGAGTTCGTCGAGGATGAGCAGTTCGAAGCGCGCCACCAGTTCGCCGGCGGCATCGGAATCGTCGAGATGGGCGATCATTACTGCAAGCGTCTCATACAGGCCGCCATGGGCGTCGCGCTCCGGCAGGAGCCTGAGATGCGCGGCCATGGTCTGCAAGCCGTACACGGCGACAGCGCTGTCCATCAACCGGGCGGCGTTCATCTCGATCGCCTCGGCCTGGAAGGTGCCGAGATGCTCGTCTAGGCGTGCCCGCCACAAAAGGTCGACGCGGTTGCCGGGCTGCAGCACCGGCTGCTGCTTGCGCGAT
Source organism: Mesorhizobium sp. C372A (assembly GCF_030323245.1). Classification (NCBI taxonomy): domain Bacteria; kingdom Pseudomonadati; phylum Pseudomonadota; class Alphaproteobacteria; order Hyphomicrobiales; family Phyllobacteriaceae; genus Mesorhizobium; species Mesorhizobium sp. C372A. The sequence continues at coordinate 5,748,811 of NZ_CP100475.1, forward strand.
CGGCCGCCGCGCACCAGGCCGAGATGGCGGCCATGCGCACGCGTCATTACCTCGAGAATGGCGCTGGTTTCGCCATGCTTGCGGGTGCCGAGTATGATTCCCTCGTCGCGCCATTCCATGGCAGGAGCTTGTCACCGGTTGCGTGGCGAAATCAAGATTTTGGCGCGCCGCGTGCGATCTGTGCTGACATTGGATCCCCACACATCGTCGAAAGGCTCTGATCACGCGAATTCCCGGTGATCGGCCAGGACGTCGTCGATGACGCGGCGCGATCGCTCGGCTTCGGCTTGGTTGGCGTCGTGTCCGGCAACCGTGATCAGCGCCTTCCACAGCGTCCAGCCGCGGCCGCGCGCCCAGGTCGCTTCATCGACGCCGATCGCGGCGCGGAACGCCTCCCGGCTCTCGCCCTGGAAGAACGTCCAGGCGATCGCCAGGTCGCAGGAGGGATCGCCGATGCCTGAGGTGCCGAAGTCGATGATGGCGCTCAAACGGCCGTTTTGGACCAGAAGGTTGCCCCAGGCGACGTCGCCGTGAAACCAGACGGGCGACCCTTGCCAGGTGGCGGCAAGGGCCGCATCCCAGACAGCGGTAGCCGCCTGGGTGTCGATCTGCCCCTCCAGCGCCTGGAGTGCTTCCCTTGTCTGGTTGTCATACACGCTCGGCGATCCGCCGCGGAAGAAATTGTGCTGGCCCGCGGGCGGCCCGCGCGCCGGATCGATCCGCCGGAGCGCAATGAGGAACTTGGCCAGATCGACCGCGAACTGTGGGCGATCGGCGATTTCGGCGGTCTTGGCTGTTTCGCCGTCGATCCAGCGGTAGACGGACCATTGCCAGGGGTAGTCCTCCCCAGGCTCGCCCATCGCCAGTGGAACCGGGATCGGCAGCGGCAGAAGCGGCGCCAGCCTGGGCAGCCAGCGGTGCTCTTTTTCGACCTGCAAGGCATATGGTGCGGCACTCGGCAGCCGCACAGTCATATCATTGCCGAGGTGGAAGGTTCGGTTGTCCCAGCCGCCAAACGCCACCGGCCTCACCGGCAGATGCCGCCATTGCGGAAACTGCGCGTTGACCAGCCGGCGCACGAGATCGGTATCGATGGTCGGTTTTGGATCAGGCATGTCATCGTCTCAAACTGCCGGGCGGCATTTCTAGACGATGAAGCTCAATGGGGAAACTCAAGCCCCATCTCACGGTAGCGTTCGGGGTCGTCGCCCCAGTTTTCACGCACTTTGACGAACAAGAACAGGTGCACTTTCTGCTCGAGAATGCCGGCTATATCCATGCGCGCCGACTGGCCGATGGCGCGGATCGTCTCGCCCTTGTGGCCGAGCACGATCTTCTTCTGGCTGTCGCGCTCGACATAGATGGTCTGGTCGATGCGTACCGAGCCATCCGGTTTCTCTTCCCATTTCTCGGTCTCGATATGGGAGGAATAGGGCAACTCCTGATGCAGCCGCAGATACAGTTTCTCGCGGGTGATCTCGGCGGCCAGTTGGCGCATCGGCAGGTCCGAGATCTGGTCTTCCGGATAATACCAGGGGCCGACCGGCAGCGCTTGCGCGAGATAGTCGAGCAAATCCTTGCAGCCGGAGCCGGTCAGCGCCGAGACCATGAAGGTGCGTTTGAACGGCACCTTTTCGTTTGCTGCCGCGGCCAGGGCCAGCAGCGCCTCGTGCTTGACCCGGTCGACCTTGTTGAGGATCAGCACCATCGGCTGGCGGACGTCCTTCAGCCGCTCGAGGATGGCGTCGGCGTCGCCCCTGATGCCGCGCTCGGCATCGATCAGCAGCAGCACGATATCGGCGTCCTTGGCGCCACCCCAGGCGCTGGTCACCATCGCGGTGTCGAGCCGGCGCTTCGGCTTGAAGATGCCGGGCGTGTCGACAAAGACGATCTGCGCGTTGTCATGCGTGGCGATGCCGCGCACGATGGCGCGGGTGGTCTGCACCTTGTGAGTGACGATCGACACCTTGGCGCCGACCAATTGGTTGACCAGCGTCGACTTGCCGGCATTGGGCGCCCCGATCAGGGCAACGAAACCGGAATGCGTGGCCTCCGCGGCCGGAGGGAGATCTTCGCTGGCGGTCATGCCGCACTCCCGTGGTTGGCCCAGATGCCCTCGCGCATAAGAAACGCCGATGCCGCCGCTTCTTCGGCTGCGCGACGAGAGCCGCCCGTGCCGCTTGCCGGCGCAAAACCGCCGACCTTCACGGACACCGTGAAAACCGGTTGATGTTCAGGTCCCTCGCGTCTCTCGATCGCGTATTCGGGCCTGACATCACTGGTCTTGGCGATCCATTCCTGCAGGTCGGATTTCGGATTGGGCGGCTTGGCCACCACCTTTTGCGAGCGCGGCTCCCAGTAACGCAGGACGAATTGCCTTGCGGCATCGAGGCCGCCGTCGATATAGACCGCCGCGATCAGCGCCTCGACCGCATCCGCCAGATAGTTTCCGCCCGAGCCGCGCGAGCGCGCCTTCAAGGCAGCGTCGGCCCGAACCAGATCTTCGAGCTGCATTTCAATGCCGATCTCGGAGCATGTCCGCGCATCGACCAAGGCATTGAAGCGCGGGGCGATTTCACCTTCCGGCGCTTCAGGAAACTTTTCGAAAAGCAGATCGGCAACGATCAGGCCGAGCACGCGGTCGCCAAGGAATTCGAGGCGCTGGTTGTTGCTGCTTGCCTTGACCGCACTGGAATGGGTCAGCGCGGTCTCGAGCAAACGGACGTCCCGGAAGGAATGGCCGGTTTTGGCTGTCACCAAATCGGCCAGAGTCTCACCCGTCGGGCGCTTCAAAGCCATCAATTTACGAAATGGAACAGGCGCGACAGGCGCACGAGCGACGGCCATTTCCAGATCTCGAGGGGGCTCGCCTTCCCGGCGATCGAGAAGAAGACGATGTTGGCGCGGCCGACAAGGTTCTCCGCCGGCACGTAGCCGACGCTGAGGCGGCTGTCGGAGGAATTGTCGCGGTTGTCGCCCATCATGAAATAGTTGCCGGGGGGCACGACGAACTCGCGGGTGTTGTCGGTGATCGAATTCGGTGTCAGGTCGAGCGTGTCGTAGCTGACACCGTTGGGCAGGGTCTCGCGATAGACGTCGACCGGCTCAGGCACTTCCGTGATATCAGGATTTTGGATCTGGCCGGTTTTCACACGAGGCACGCCCTGGCCGTTGATGAACAATTGGCCGTCCTCCATCTGGATCTTGTCGCCGGGCAGGCCGACGACGCGCTTGATGTAGTCGAGCGACGGATCCGGCGGGAACTTGAAGACCACCACGTCGCCGCGCTTCGGATCGGAACCCCAGATGCGGCCGGAAAAGATGTCGGGTCCGAATGGCAGCGAATAACGCGAGAAACCATAGGACCATTTGGTGACGAACAGATAGTCGCCTTCGAGCAAGGTCGGCCGCATAGAGCCGGACGGAATCGAGAAGGGCTGGAACAACAAGGTGCGGATGACCATGGCCAGCAGCAAAGCCTGGATGATGACGCTGACGATTTCGCCAAGCCCGCCGGATTTCTTCTCGGATTTTTCAGCCACGCTCATGTCGTCCTCGATTGTGCGTTGGATGGTATAGAGTCTCGGCGCGCGCTGGGCAACGTCAAGTCGGCGTTAGATAGCGGTCGTCTGATGCAATCAATGTGGCGCTTGTTCGGCGGGCAACGCCTCGATGATCACAAAGGCTTGAGCAAGCGGGAAATCATCGGTGATTGTGAGGTGGATCGCCGCTCTGTGCCCCTGTGGCAGGATTTTGGCCAGCCGTGCCGCCGCTCCCCCGGTCAGCGCCATGGTCGGCGCGCCGCTGGGCAGGTTGGCGACCCCCATGTCGCGCCAGAACACGCCCTGCGCCAGGCCGGTGCCAAGCGCCTTGGCGCAGGCCTCCTTGGCGGCGAAGCGCTTGGCATAGGAGGCTGCGCGGCCCTTGCGGCCTTCCGAGCGGACCTGTTCGACCTCGGTGTAGATGCGCTGGATGAAGCGCTGACCATGCCGTTCCAGCGACTTTTCGATGCGTCTGATGTCGATCAGGTCGCTGCCGATGCCGATGATCATTCCGCCGGAACTTCCCGTCCGCCGTGCCCGGCCTTATGCGCCCGCTCTGCCATGCGCTTCCTGCGCTGCTCGCGAAAGGCTGTCATCCCCCAGCGGGTGATACCGTAGAAGATCAGCCCGAAGATCAGGCCGAGCGGCACCGCGCCGATCAGCATCGGCTCGAGCACCGGATGCCACAGTTTTGCAAACGACAGCGTGTGCATCATCTCACCAAGATGCGCAGGCGGTCCGTTCTTGGGCAGGCGTTCATGCAGGATCAGCTTGCCGACTTCCCAGGACGCTCCCCACAGCAGCGGGAAAGTCAGCGGATTGCCGAAGAATACCGCGCCGAGGGCGGCGGCCACCAGATTGCCGGCGACCACCCAGCAGAGCACGGCGGCGACGGCGAAATGGAAGCCGAGCGGAAAGAAGGAGGCGAAAACGCCGGCCGCGACGCCGGCCGCCACCGCATGCGGTGTCGCCTTCAGCCGCAGGATGCGCTTGGAGAAATATTGCAACGAGCGCGAAAACGAGCGGCGCGGCCACAGATAGGTACGCACCCGCTCCAGAATGCCATCAGGCTTTCGGCGTCGAAAAAGCACTCTGTTCCAGTTCCCGGTTCATCACGCCCAAATTGCAACCATCCCTGGCCGGGCGCGGTCGCTCCATCTTGCGCTTCGAGGGCGCAGAAAGGCAACAACGACTTTGATATAGCGACTGCCTTGCGGCGGAACAATGAAACGCCGCCGCGATGGTCTGCCGCAGGCGGGTAACAAGAGCGCCATTGGGGCGAAACTGAGGACAACACAACATCCAAGCGAGACTTTCATGACGACGATCAGGCCTGCCCGGGAAGACGACGCCGAGGCGGATAGACTATTCCCGATATTCGCTGACTTCGACCAAATTGCTGTCCGGATCGCGGAAATAGACCGAGATCATCTTACCGCGGGCGCCGGTGCGCTCGACCGGACCGACTTCGATGGCAACGCCATTGGCTTCCAGACGGGCGCAAATCTCGGCAAGCGGCCTTGCGGCGACCAGGCAGAAATCGCCGGACCCAGGCATCGGCACCTTGGCCTTGGGCTCAAAGGTGCGGCCCACCTGATGCAGATTGATCTTCTGCGATCCGAACAGCAACGCCGTCGGCCGGTTCGGCTCGTCGAGGCGCTTGAGGCCAAGCACCCGCTGGTAGAAGGCGCAGCTGTCCTCCACAGAGCGGACCGTCAGCACGAAATGATCGATGCCGGCGATCATGGTGATGTCCCCTAGATGTTGCGGCTTCCCGGCTTAACGGCGGGAATGGCGGCAAGTTCCGGCGGCAGGCGGTCGGCGGGATAGGCCGGGACCTCGTATTCGGCAAGCGCGATCAGCGGCACGCCGACATTGGTCTTGCCGGCCGAGCGGTCGATGATGCAGGCCGCCGCCACGACCTCGGCGCCAATCGCGCGCAGGCAGTCGATGGTTTCGCGGATCGAAAGACCAGTGGTGACGATGTCCTCGACGATGACGACGCGCGAGCCGGCAGCGATCTCAAAGCGGCGCAGCCTGAACTCGCCGCCTTCGCGCTCCACCCAGATTGCAGGCACACCGAGATGGCGCGACGTCTCATAGGCCGGGATCAGGCCGCCGATCGCCGGGCCGACGACGTAGTCGATCTTGCCCGGCACCGCCTTTTGAATCTTCTCGGCCAGCGCCTTGCAAAGCCGCTCGGTCTTGTCGGCATGCATGAAGACGCGCGCCTTCTGCAAGAAGACCGGGCTGCGCAGGCCGGACGTCAGGATGAAATGCCCCTCCAGAACAGCGCCCGCCTCGCGGAAAATGCCCAGCACCTCGTCGGTATTCATAACTCGCCCCATGTCCATGGTGAATGGTGAAATGGTGAAATGGTGAATGGTGAATGGTGAATGGTGAATGGTGAATGGTAGTGAGAGCGCCTTCTTTCACTATTCACTATTCACTATTCACTATTCACTATTCACCCATTCACACGCCGCGCATCGCTGACGCTCGAATTATCCTTGAGCTGCGACAGCAGCCGGTTGAGGTGCTTCAGATCCCAGACTTCGAGATCGATCAGCATTTCGGTGAAGTCGGGCGCGGTGCGCACCATCGACAGCGTATGAATGTTGGCGTCGTTGGAGGCAACGACCTGGGCGATATCGGCGAGCGAGCCCGGCGCGTTGATGGCGGTGACCGAGACGCGCGCCGGAAAGCGCTCCTTGGTCTGCTCGTCAATGTCCCAGCGCACGTCGATCCAGCGCTCCGGCTGGTCGTCGAAGGCCTGCAGCGCCGGCGACTGGATGGGATAGATGGTGATGCCGGTGCCCGGCTGGACAATGCCGACGATGCGGTCGCCTGGCACGGCCCCTTCCGGCGCGAAACGCACCGGCAGGTCGCCGCGCACGCCGCGGATCGGTACCGCGCCATCGCGCGGCTGGTCCTTGTCCTTGCGCGCGGCTCGGGTGCCGGGCATCTGGAACAGCATGCCGGCGGCGTTGCGGATCTTCGACCAGCCCTCCTCGCGCTGCTTGGGGGCGCTGACAGTGACACGCTCGTCCTTGTAGTCTGGGAAGACCGCCTTCATGACGTCGGTCGAGGCAAGTTCGCCGCGCCCGACCGAGGCAAGGACATCCTCGATGTCCTTGCGCGCCAGCCGGTGCAGCACCGGCTTCAGGCTTTCCTTGGTGAAAGTCTTGCCGGCGCGCTCGAAGGCGCGCTCGAGAATGCGGGCACCAAGACCTGAATATTGCTTGCGAATGGCGTTCTTGGTGGCGCGGCGGATGGCTGAACGCGCCTTGCCTGTGACCACCACCGACTCCCACGCCGCCGGCGGCACTTGCGCCTTGGAGCGGATGATCTCGACCTCGTCGCCGTTCTTAAGTTCCGTCATTAGCGGCATGATGCGGCCGTTGACCTTGGCGCCGACGCAGGTGTCGCCGACATCGGTGTGCACGGCATAGGCGAAGTCGATGGGCGTGGCGCCGCGCGGCAGAGCGATCAGCATGCCCTTGGGCGTGAAGCAGAATACCTGGTCCTGGAACAGCTCCAGCTTGGTATTTTCGAGGAAGTCTTCCGGGTTGTCGCCTTCTGCCAGTTGCTCGATGGTGCGCCGCAGCCAGGCATAGGCGTTGGTCTCCTTCGAGATCGCATGGGCGGCGCCGTTCGTCTTGCCGCCGGTGTCCTTGTAGATCGAATGGGCGGCGACGCCATATTCGGCGATCTTGTTCATCTCGCGGGTACGGATCTGCAGTTCGACGCGCTGGCGCGAGGGGCCGACAATGGTGGTGTGGATCGAACGGTAGTCGTTCTGCTTGGGCGTCGAGATGTAATCCTTGAAGCGGCCAGGCACCATCGACCATGTGGTGTGGATGGCGCCGAGCGCGCGGTAACAGTCTTCGACGCTGTCGAGGACGACGCGGAAGCCGAAGATGTCTGAGAGCTGCTCGAAGGACAGCGCCTTGGCCTCCATCTTGCGGAACACCGACCACGGCTTCTTCTGCCGGCTCTTCACGCCGGCGTTGATGGCATGCTTTTCGAACAGCGCTGACAGCGCCTTTTCGATGTCGGTCAGCACGCCCTTGTTGCGCTCGAATATCTCGGCAAGCCGCGCGGTGACGGCGCGATAGGCTTCCGGATTGATGAAGCGGAAGGCGATCTCTTCCAGTTCCTCGCGCATGCCTTGCATGCCCATGCGCCCGGCGAGCGGCGCATAGATGTCCATCGTCTCCTCGGCGATGCGCAGGCGCTTGGCCTCGGGCATGTGGTCGAGGGTGCGCATGTTGTGCAGACGGTCGGCGAGCTTGACCAGCAGAACGCGGACATCCTCCGAGATGGCCAGCAACAGCTTGCGCAGGTTTTCCGCCTGCTCGGCCTTCTTGGAGACGAGATCGAGCTTCTTCAGCTTGGTCAGGCCTTCGACCAGCTTGCCCATTTCGGGGCCGAACAGATCGTCGATCTCGGCCCGCGTCGCGGTGGTGTCCTCGATCGTGTCATGCAGCAAGGCGACGGCGATCGTCGCCTCGTCCATGTGCATTTCGGTGAGGATGGCGGCGACTTCGAGCGGATGCGAGAAATAGGGATCGCCGGAAGCGCGCTTCTGGTGGCCATGCTTCTGCATGGCGTAGACATAGGCCTTGTTGAGCAGCGCCTCGTTGACGTCAGGCTTGTAGCGCGCGACGCGCTCGACAAGCTCATACTGACGCATCATGGGCGGGTTCTCACGGTGCTGAAATGATTGATGCGCCGCACTGATGTACGGCGCATCTCATAGATAGCCACGAAACTCACGGGACGGAAGTGCCGGAACCATATTCCCGGCAGGTCCAGGGCAGCGATTAGTAGTCGTCGCTCTTTTCCGGGGGAACCAGGCCCTCGATGCCGGCCAAAAGGTCTTCCTCGGTCATGCGATCAAAGGTGACGTTTTCTTCCGCGTCGTCGGCGTCGGTAGCTGCAACTGCGTTGCCGGTCTGGTCGGCGATCGCCTCGCCGTCGGCCTCGGGCTCGTCAACCTCGACATGCTTCTGCAGCGAGTGGATCAGATCTTCCTTGAGGTCGTCGGGCGACAGCGTCTCGTCGGCGATCTCGCGCAGCGCCACGACCGGGTTCTTGTCGTTGTCGCGCGGCACGGTGATCGGCGCGCCCTGGCTGATCTGGCGGGCGCGATGGCCGGCGAGCAGCACGAGCTCAAAGCGGTTGTCGACCTTGTCGATGCAGTCTTCAACGGTTACGCGGGCCATTGATTGCCCCTTTCATGCCTGGATTTGATGGAAAACAGGCGCGGTCCATAACCCGAACGCCGCCGAAATACAAGCATTATGGCGCTGTGGCCTCGTGGGCTGGCGGATGCCAGTTTCTGGGCGCCGGTGAATGCCTTGCCGGCGAAGCCCGCCTACCGGCGACGACACGGCTCCGATCACAATTGCTTGCAGTGCGCCCCGGCACCCTTGGATTGCCGTAAAACTGGCGCTATCTCGGTTGACGATAGGTCAGCCGGTTTATTTACGAGCCGAGCGATATAACGACCCATTTCGATTAGTCCGCCACCTATTTCGAAAAAGGAATATTGCCATGTTCGACCCCCGTGAAAAAATCGCTCTATTCATAGACGGCGCCAATCTCTACGCCACCTCGCGCGCACTCGGCTTCGACATAGACTACCGCAAACTGCTGTCCAGCTTCCAGAAGCGCGGCTATTTGCTGCGGGCCTATTACTACACCGCTCTGGTCGAGGATCAGGAATACTCTTCGATCCGTCCCTTGATCGACTGGCTCGACTATAATGGCTTCAAGGTGGTGACCAAGCCGGCCAAGGAGTTCACCGACTCGACCGGCCGCCGCAAGATCAAGGGCAATATGGACATCGAACTGACCGTCGATGCGCTCGAACTTGCCGATGTCGTCGACCACTATGTCATCTTCTCCGGCGACGGCGATTTCCGCACACTGGTCGAAGCGCTACAGCGGCGCGGCCGCAAGGTCTCGATCGTCTCGACCATGGCCTCGCAACCGCCGATGATCTCGGACGATCTGCGCCGCCAGGCCGACCATTTCATCGATTTGACCTCGCTGAAGAACGAGGTCGGCCGCGATCCCTCCGAACGGCCGGTGCGCAGGCCCGAGCCGGCCGAAGTCGAAGAGGAAGACTATTGACGGCGGCGGCCTTGGAGGCCGCTCCCGAACCCGACCGCGACTGCCCCCTCTGCCCACGCCTGCATGATTTCATCTCAGACTGGCGACGGCGCGAGCCGTCGTGGTTCAACGCGCCGGTGCCGACCTTCCTGCCGCCTGATGGCGAGGACGCCGTCGAGCTGCTGATCGTCGGGCTGGCGCCCGGCCTGCGCGGCGCCAACCGCACCGGGCGACCGTTCACCGGCGACTATGCCGGCGACCTGCTCTACTCAACGATGATCGCTCACGGTTTTGCCCGCGGCGAGTTCAAGGCGCGGCCGGATGACGGGCTCGAACTGATCGGCACCGCGATCACCAATGCGGTGCGCTGCGTGCCGCCGGAGAACAAGCCGGTCGGCGCCGAGATCTCCACTTGCCGCAGCTTTCTGGTGCCGACGATCGCGCGCTTTCCAAAATTGCGCGCCGTGCTGGCGCTGGGCTCGATCGCCCACCAGTCGACCGTCAGGGCGCTCGGTCAGCGCGTCGCTGCCTATCCGTTCAAGCACGGCGGTCGGTTGCCGGCCGGCGGCGTCACGCTGTTTTCCAGCTATCATTGCTCGCGCTACAACACAAACACCGGTGTTTTGACCGAACCCATGTTTGTCAAGGTATTCAGCGACATCGCCGCCTTCCTGCGCAATTAACGCCTTCAGAACCCCGCCAGCACGATCTTGCCCTTGGCTTGCCCGGGCGCGGATGACGAAGCTTGCCGAAAGGCAGGCATGACGAGACAGGCGCTCTCCAAAGCCTTGAGCGGCGACGGGAAGCCGGAATTGCGACAATCATGAAAGTCCCGGAAGCGCTCGGTCTGAAACCGACCTTCGTTAGCGCGCAGACTGGCCGGAACGCTGGGTAGGGCCGATCAGCGCCGCGATGTTTGGTTCCAATCTCGCGCCGGTCGAGCACGCCAGGTCAAGGCGCGGCAAACAACTCAGCCAGCTTCTCCTGCCCGCCCTTCAGCACATTCAGATCGACATCGCCGATGATACCGTCGACGCGGCCCATATTGTGGTACTGCCAGTAGATCCAGTCGTTGCGACCTGGCTCCAGGAGCAACGAGCGACGCCAGAGCGGGCGAACGTCGATTTTCCCGGCATAGGCGTCCTCAGCCTCGTCGGTCAGGTAGATGATCGCCGGCTTGCCGAACGCAGCTTCAACCGGTCCGAGGAAGGCCTGGAGTTCCGCGCTCAGCTGTTCCGGCGACGGGCGTTGCGGGCAGTTGCCGCCGAATTCGATGTCGACGACCGGTGGCAGCAGCGGCTGGTCGTGCGGCACCACCGCGATGAAATTTTTCGCCTGGTCGGCGCCCGGCCGGCAGAAGGTGAAGAAGTGATAGGCGCCGACGGCGAGGCCGGCCGCGCGCGCCTCGCGCAGATTCTTGGCGAAGGCATCGTCGACATGGTCGCCGCCCTCGGTCGCCTTGATGACCGCGAAGGCGACATCGTCGGCGGCAACGCGGCGCCAGTCGATCTCACCCTGATGATGGGAAACGTCGATACCCCTGACCGGATAGCTGTCACGATCCGGCGAGAAGGTCCGGAAATAGAAGAAGCCGCCTGCCGCGACGAGGCCGGCAAAGACCAGACTGGCCGCACCCCAGAGGATGATCCGGTTCTTCAAACCTTTCCCCATCGTGTGTCGCTGCTGCAGCTGTTCGAAACTTGAAAGCCGACGTCTGGCTTTTCTGGGACTGCCCGAGGTTCTAGCCGCGTTCCTTCATGAGCCGGCCCTTTTCGCGCGACCAGTCGCGCTGCTTTTCGCTCTCGCGCTTGTCGTGCAGTTTCTTACCGCGGCCGACGGCGAGCAGCAGCTTGGCACGGCCCTGGTCGTTGAAGTAGATTTTCAGCGGCACCAGCGTCATGCCTTCGCGATCGATGCTCTGCGCCAGTTTTGCCATCTCGCGCTTGTTGAGCAGCAGCTTGCGGCGCCGCCTGGGCTCGTGGTTGAAGCGGTTGGCCTGCAGATATTCCGGCAGATAGGAGTTGATCAGCCAGATCTCGCCGCCCTCGACCGAGGCGTAGCTGTCCTGGATGTTGGCCTGACCCTGGCGCAACGACTTGACCTCGGTGCCGGTCAGCACAAGGCCGGCCTCGACCGTGTCGAGCACCTCATAGGAAAACCGCGCCTTGCGGTTTTCCGCAACGGTCTTGTTGTTGGGATCGGCTTTTCTGACCTGGTTCATGATGCGGAGAGGTGGCGCCTCATCCTTAATTTATCAAGCCGGCGTGTTTCATCGCCGCATCGATCTTCTCGGCGGTCGACGCCTCGATGGTCACCAGCGGCGAGCGCACCACGTTCTCGACCTTGCCAATTTTCGACAGCGCGTATTTGACGCCGCACAGGCCGGGCTCGAGGAAGATGGCCTTGTGCAGCGGCAGCAGACGGTCCTGCAATTCCAGCGCCTTGGCGCTGTCACCGGACAGTGTGGCTTCCTGGAATTCGGCGCACAGCCGCGGCGCGACATTCGACGTCACCGAGATGCAGCCGACACCGCCATGAGCGTTGAAGCCGAGGGCAGAGGCATCCTCACCTGAAAGCTGGATGAACTCCTTGCCGCAGGTGGCGCGCTGTTCGGACACGCGCTCGACCTTGCCGGTGGCATCCTTGACGCCGACGATGTTCTTGAAGTCGTGCGCCAGCCTGCCCATCGTCTCCGGCATCATGTCGATCACCGAGCGCGGCGGGATGTTGTAAATGATGATCGGCAGCTTGGTCGCCCTGGCGACGGCAGCGAAATGCTCGTACAAGCCGCGCTGTGTTGGCTTGTTGTAATAAGGCGTGACGACCAGAGCGGCGTCGGCGCCCGCCTGCTCGGCATACTGCACCAGACCGACCGCTTCAGCGGTGTTGTTGGAGCCGGCGCCGGCGACGACCGGAGCGCGGCCCTTGGCCACATCGATGCAGACCTTGACGACATGGCGATGCTCGTCATGCGACAGCGTCGGCGACTCACCGGTGGTGCCGACCGGGACGAGGCCCGTCGTGCCCTCGCCAAGTTGCCATTCGACGAAGGCGCGAAAGGCTTTCTCGTCGAAACGCCCGCTCTTTTCGAACGGTGTCACGAGCGCAGTAAGCGAGCCTCTCAGCATGTCGTCCAACTCCTTGGGACTTGTTTGTTTATGCGTGTCATCGTCCCAAAACCGGTTCCCGCTTTTGGGCGACTGCATCGGGCGCCTTCTAGCCGAAAGCGAAGCCGCGCACCATAGTCTCGACACTGTTGCGCGGCAAGCATGCCGATGGTGCCAGCAAGCGCAATTCGAACGGCCTCGATAACCCTTTGTTTACGGGCTCTTCACGACCTAAGTCTAGGCTCTCGGGCACCTGGGCTTGCCATCTAAAGTGCCGCAACAGGGAAAGATCAGGATCATGCCGGCCGGTCGGCCACTCCGCTTCATATTGCTTGGCGCCGTTGCCCTGCTGATAGTGGGGACGGCGGCAAACGAGAGCGTCGACGAGCAGACGACCTCATCGATCCCGATGCCCGACATGCAAGACAGAGCGCAGACCGATGCGCCCTCCCCCAGTATCGTCGTGCTGAAAAGCGGTCTCGACGCATTGGCGACCGGCGATATCGCCGCGGCGCGAGCCGTGCGCGAAACATTGCCGGCCAATTCGCTGGACCGCCATATCCTGGCCTGGGCAATCGCGCTCTATGGCGGCGACCATGTGCCGAGCAGCGAGATTGCCGATACCGCAAAGATGCTGCCGAACTGGCCGGGCACCATGGCCTTGCGCAAGAACAGCGAGCGCGCGCTCTACCGCGAAAGCCCGTCGCCGCAGACCGTGGTGAAAGCCTTTGACGGCAGCCAGCCGCTGACCTTTCAAGGCGTGGTCATCCTTGCCCGTTCTTATGTAGCTCTTGGCAACACCAAGGCTGCGCTTTCCGTGCTGTCGCCATTCTGGCGCACCGAGAAGCTGGAAACCAGGGACGAGGCGGCCGTCAGCAAGGAGTTTGGCGCCATCATTCCGGCTGCCGACCATCGTTTCCGCATGGAACGGATGTTTTATGCCGACCGGGAGAATTCGGCACTGCGGGTCGCAGCCCTTGCCGGCGCGCAACCGCTGGCCGATGCCTGGGCCGCCGCCTCGCGTGGCGACAAGAACGCGGCCAAGCTGTTGAAAGCGGTGCCTGCCGCGCAGCAATCGGCCGGCTATTTCTTCGCGCAAGCCGAATATCTGCGCAAGCAGCGGAAGTTTGCGGACGCCGCCGCGGTGATGATGAAAGCGCCAACGAACCGCGACGCGCTGGTCGATCCCGATGCCTGGTGGGTCGAGCGCCGCGTGCTGTCGCGCGCACTGGTCGACCAGGGCGACTGGAAGACCGCCTACAAGATCGTTGCCGCGCATGCCGCCGAAAGCCCCGCCAGCGCCGCCGAGGCCGAATTCCACGCCGGCTGGTATGCGTTGCGCGGCCTCAACGATCCTGCGACGGCCTCGACCCATTTTGCCCGCATCGCCGATCTCGCGCAGGGACCGATGTCGCTGTCACGCGCCTATTACTGGCTTGGCCGCGCGGCGGAAGTCGGCGGTCCCGGCAATGCGAAGGATTATTTCACCAAGGCGGCAGCCTATGGCACCACTTTCTACGGGCAGTTGGCGGCGGAACGGGTTGGCTTGCGCACGCTGAACATCGTCTATCCCGAGCCAAGCACTGCCGACCGCCAAAGCTTTGACGGCCGCGAAGCCGTCAGCGCCATCAAGCGGCTGCAGGAGGCGGGCTACGACCGCTATGCCGAGACGCTTTACCGCGACCTCGCCGGGCAGTTGACCAGCCCCGGCGAGCTGGCGCTGCTTGCGGTGCTGGCGGAAAAGCAGGGCAATCATTTCATGGCGCTGAAGATCGGCAAGATCGCCGGCGCGCGCGGCATCGATGTCGGCGCGCTGTCGCATCCGCTGGGCGTCATTCCCGACACCGCCGACATATCCGGCTCGGGCAAGGCGCTGGCCTATGCGATCGCCCGCCAGGAAAGCGAATTCAATGTCGGCGCCGTCTCCAGCGCCGGCGCGCGCGGCCTGCTGCAGCTGATGCCGGGCACCGCCAAGCAATTGGCGAAGAAGGCCGGCGTGACCTTCTCGCAGGATCGGCTGACCAGCGACGCCGGCTACAATGCGACGTTGGGGGCTGCCTTCCTCGGCGAGCAGCTCGACCGCTTCGGCGGCTCCTATGTGCTGACCTTCGCCGGCTACAATGCCGGCCCTAACCGCGCCAGCCAATGGGTAGCCAAGTACGGCGACCCGCGCGGCAAGGGCATCGACGCCGTCGTCGACTGGATCGAGCGAATTCCCTACACCGAAACAAGAAGTTACGTGCAGCGCGTGATGGAGAATTACGAGGTCTACAAGATGCGCATTTCGGGGAAGTACGATATCGTTGGGGATTTGGTGAACGGAAGAGGCTGAGGCCGCAGAGCTGTCGCCACGGGCAGACGTTGGCGATCCTTGGCGCCCCCCTCTGGCCTGCCGGCCATCTCCCCCACGAGGGGGGAGATCAGCTGTCATTGCCGATTTCGCCAATCTCCAACGTCGAAGGAAGGGCGTAGCACCTGAACCGCCAATCTCCCCCCTCGTGGGGGAGATGTCCGGCAGGACAGAGGGGGGCGCTGTCCCTCCGACATTTCCAAGAGTGTCAGCTTGCCGACAACCCTCGATTTGACCGCTCCCACCCTCGCCTGTAGCAGACGGAGACAATCCGGCCAGGGAGTCCTTTTAATATGTCGAGCACCGACGGCTTCTCCGACTTTTTCTACACCGCGCCGGACGGGCTCAAGCTTCACGCCCGCGTCTATGGCGAGACCAATTCGGCAGACTGGCAGGTCGTTTGCCTGGCCGGCCTGACCCGCAACGCGCGCGATTTCCATGAGCTGGCGCTTTATCTGTCGCAGCGGACCGACAATCCGCGCAAGGTCATCGCCTTCGACTATCGCGGCCGCGGCCAGTCCGCTTACGACCCTGATATCGGCCACTACACTATCGGCATCGAGGCCGGCGATGTCCTCGCCGGACTGGCCGCTCTGAACGTCGAGGAAGCGGCCTTCGTCGGCACCTCGCGCGGCGGGCTGATCATCCACGTGCTCGGCGCGCTGCGGCCAGCCGCGCTGAAAGCCGTTGTGCTGAACGACATCGGACCGGTGATCGAGGCCGCGGGGCTCGCCCATATCCAAACCTATCTCGACCCGGCACCGAAACCGAAGAGCCGCGCTGAGGCGATCGATGCGCAACGCGTCGCGCACGGCGCGGATTTTCCCGCGCTGACGGCAGCGGATTGGGAGCGGATGGTGTCGGCCCTTTACCGGGAGACGGGCGAAGGTCTCCTGCTGCCGGATTTCGACCCGCGGCTGGTCCAGACGGTGGCGGGCCTCGACCTCAGCAAGCCGTTGCCGGATCTGTGGCCACAGTTCGAGGCGCTGGCGGCCATACCTTTGCTTGCCATTCGCGGCGCCAACTCGAAACTCCTGTCGGCCGACACACTCGACGAGATGCAAAAGCGTCATTCCGGCATGGAAGCGATCACCGTCGAGGGCCAGGGCCATGCGCCCTTCCTGGAGACAGGCAATCTGCCGGGCGCTATCGCGGCTTTCCTGGATGGAGTACCAAATTCTGCCCAGAAAAAGTAAACCCCAAGATCAAATATGATCCTGGGGTTGCCGCGGCAGTATATGAAAGCCTTGGTTAACTATTTGGCTTTCGAGCTTTTCCGGGGCGTCTTGGGTGCCTTCGCCGCTGCCGCTTTGCCCTTTTGGGCAGGCGCTGGCACTGAGGCCGTGGTCAGCGGCGACGCGAAGGCGGAGTTTTTTCCATCGCCGGACAGCCCTTCGCCGCGGGGCGTTTCCAGCACGACAACGCAGCCGTCGAGATCGTTGGTGGCCAGATGCGCATAGCGCATGGTCATCGAAAGTGTCTGATGGCCGAGCCACATCTGAACGCGCCGGATGTCGATGCCGCCCTGGACCAGACGTGAGGCACAGGTGTGACGCAAGATATGCGGAACCACCTGGTCGTCGGCGCCGAGGCCGACCTCGGCCTTGGCATCGTTCCAGATGGCGCGAAACTGCGCCTGGCTGAGTTTGGTGAACGGACCCTTGGGCCGGCGGCCCTCTGACGGCGGCAGTTTGATCACCTCTTTGACCCGCTCGGTCATCGGGATGGTGCGGCTGCGGCCGGATTTGGTGATCCAGAACGAGACGCGATGTTCCTGGATGTCGTTCCAGATCAGTCCGAGCGCCTCGCCGAGGCGGCAGCCGCTGTCGACAAGAAAGACCGAGAGACGGTAGGCATCTTCGCTGCGGGTCCTGATGGCGGCAAACAGCCTTGCTTCTTCGTCCCTTTCGAGGAAACGAATCCGACCCGCCCGCTCCTTCTGGCGGCGGAACTCGGGCAGGCTGTGGATATCTCCCATCTTGTAAGCCTTGCGCAGCAGTTTGCTGAGGGCAGCCATCTTTCGATTGATGGTTGCGTTGCTGTTGCCGCGCTGGCGCAAGGTGCCGATAAGATTATCAAGGGTGCTCTGGTCAAAGGCGCTGAACCGTTCTCCGAGGAGAATCTCGTCTATTTCGCCGATGAAGGAGCTGACATTGTATTTGTGTCGTCCATCATCCCAGAGTATGTCTCGGTATGCTGAAAAAAGCTCCCCGACCCGGTGCGACTTTACTTCTCTGATCTTGTTGTAGCTGTATTTTATCTTCGCATTTTGAGAAGAGAACATTGAGAAATGTTCGGAGGGGTTGCCCTCTTGTATCGCGTCGATGGTCATAATTTGCCACACCCCCGAGTGGATAGAGTCAGACCTACCCGCTTGGAAGCGTCCTTTCAAGAGATTTAATCACGCAGTTGTGAATTCACCCGCCCATCAGCGGATCCCACGAACTCACCCTACGGACTGTTCAGCTGCCGATTCCCCCTGTTCCTTCTGCTTGTCTTGACCCAGTCACGAAACAAAACAGCCCGGGCGTTGAAGCGCCCGGGCTGGTATTCACCTGTCGTAAGCCAGCTCTTAGAACGAGCGCTGGAAGCGGAGCATGCCGCCGATGGCGTCGTCGTCCCGGGCATCGGTCCAATCGGAGTCGCCAACGTTGATGTAGTCGACTTCGGCCGTGACCGTGAAGCCGGGAACGACGTCGTAGGCGATGTTCGCCGCGGCGCCGAAGTTCTTGTCTTCGTCATACGAAAGCTGGACGTTGAACGAGGTCTTCTCGTTGATGGTGTAGGTGCCACCACCCCAGACTGCCCAGTTGCCGCCCCACTGCTTGTAGAAGCCGCGGCCGCCGGCCGGGATTGCCCAGGTCGGATCCGACAGATTGTCGTCGGTGCCGTAGCCGCCAATGATGAACAGCGACAAGTTCTGCATCGGGGTGACGTCCAAACGAACCTTGCCGGCGACTTCTTCGTAGTTGCTGTCGTAAGCAATGACGCCGGTGATGGCCCCCCAGCCCTGCGTATACTTCAGACCGCCGACGACATGCGGAACATAGCTGTCGATGGTGCCGACGACGCCAGCGCCTTCTTCGAGCGAGAGGACGGCGGAGAAGCCGTTGCCGGCATCGAAGTAGTACTGGATGACGTTGGTGTCGAAGCCGCCGTAGGGAACCAGCGTATCGTTGATGACGCTGCCTGCGTAGCCGATGAACGTGTTGAAGGCCGATTCGTCTTTACCAACACGGAGACCACCGAGCTGGATCCAGGCGAAGTTCAGCGAAACGCTCTTCATGCCGGCCGGATTGCTATCGATAAAGGCTTCATTGACGAGGGGGGTGTTCGGATTATCAGGGGTGTTGACGCCGTACCGGTTGTTGTTGCCGAAGTTGAAGCGGGTCTCGGTGTAGGTCTTCAAGGTGCCGAGTTCGGTTTCCTGGTTGGTCCAGGTCTTGAAGGTGGCGCGGGCATTCTTGTACCAGGTGTCCTGCACGTCGCCATCTTCGTGGTCGACCGACTCCGCACCCGTGAATGCGCCGACGTCGCCGGCGCCGATATCATAGCGGACATAGCCGCCGATGCGCAGGCAGGTTTCGGTGCCGGGAATGTAGAAGTAGCCCGAGCCGTAAACGTCGCAAATCTTGACGTATTCAGCCGGTTCCGGCTCGGCGACGACGACGGCGTCGGCGGCGCGCGCACCGGAAACTGCGATCAAGGCCGCAGCGGAGCCGAGGAGAAGGCTCTTAATGTTCATTTTCTGACCTCCAGTCAAAAGTTAAAAAACGGGTCTGGGTATTCTTTGCTGAAGGACAGCGTTCCCTGCCCCATCCCCACTACCGAAAAAGATGCGCACCGCGCCGCTCCTTCGAAATCGACATTACCCATGAGGCGGCGGCGTTCAACCACGATCGTACCGGCGAAAGGGCTATGCGGGCGCTATCCCCATGCGTTGTTGCACAAATGACACGATTTGGCCTCAGTCAGAAAGCTCTCATTAACTATCGAAGGGCCCGCAAGCCTTATCCAGCGCCGCGCAATGCGGCCGAATCCGGCGATGGCCGGCCAGAATTGCGGCCATGTCGCCGACTCGCCAGCCAGGGAACTGCCGTAGAATCGCCGCATGCAAAAGGCGCCGCTGCGGCCGAATGCGGATTTTTCAACGATTATCGCGCCGGCTTGTTGATTGTGCCGGCGCTTTTCTCTATCCAGCGGCGCAACGGAGAGGTGGCCGAGTGGTCGAAGGCGCTCCCCTGCTAAGGGAGTAGAGGTCAAAAGCTTCTCGTGGGTTCGAATCCCATCCTCTCCGCCATCCTGCTTCGCTCTTCGAGCTTCGCAGGACAAGCCCAACCCTCAGCGCGAAGCATGCCCTCCGAAGCCTTGGCGTAGGAGGGCCGGACCGTGTGGTGTGCTACCTGCCGTACAGCGTAAGCCCAGAGAATCCCTTGCAAAATTCGATTGGTCCTGCTTCGCCCTTCGAGCTTCGCAGGACAAGCCCACCTCAGCGCGAAGCAGGATGGCGGAGAGGATGCCCTCCGAAGCCCCGGCAAAGGAGAGCAGCTCATGTGGTATGTGTATCTTCTGGAGAGTACGGCTGCGGAAGGCGAACGCTATATCGGCATAACGACGGACCTGAAACGGCGGCTTGTCGAGCACAATGCGGGGAAATCCAGCCATACATCCAAGTTTCTGCCGTGGCGGATCGTCACCTATATGGCCTTTTCGAACCAGGCCAAGGCAGCTTCATTCGAGCGCTATCTCAAATCCGGTTCAGGGCATGCTTTCGCCAACAAGCGCCTGTGGTGATGGCCGCATCACCTGCCGCAGAGGTCCATCTTTTCAATAAACTTCAACAATAACAATTGATTACAGCGAAAACGCTTGTCGCCGGTTTCACTATCTTGTTCGATTCTGACTGGAGGTCAGAAAATGAACATTAAGAGCCTTCTTCTCGGCTCCGCTGCGGCCTTGATCGCAGTTTCCGGTGCGCGCGCCGCCGACGCCGTCGTCGTCGCCGAGCCGGAACCGGCTGAATACGTCAAGATCTGCGACGTCTATGGCGCCGGCTACTTCTACATCCCCGGCACCGAGACCTGCCTGCGCATCGGTGGCTATGTCCGCTACGACATCGGCGTGGGTGATGTCGGCTCGTTCGACGGTGCGAGGTCGTTCGACCATAAGGATGGCGACGAGCAGGATACCTTCTACAAGAATGCCCGTTTCACGCTGAAGACCTGGACCGGCCAGGAAACCGAGCTCGGCACCTTGAAGACCTACACCGAGACCCGCTTCAACTTCGGCAACCGCAACGGCTACCCGTCGGCAGACGATCCGACTACCGAAGCAGACGAGTTCAACTCCAACCCTGCCGGCAACAAGAACGTTTCGCTGAACTTCGCCTGGATCCAGCTCGGTGGCCTGCGCGTCGGTAAGGACGAATCGGCCTTCGACACGTTCATCGGCTACGCCGGCAACGTCCTCCAGGATACGCTCGTTCCCTACGGCGATTTCGATACCAACGTCGTCCAGTACTACTTCGATGCGGGCAATGGCTTCTCGGCCGTCGTCTCTCTCGAAGAAGGCTCCGGCACCGTTGGCACCATCGACAGCTACGTTCCGCATGTCGTCGGCGGTCTGAAGTATACGCAGGGCTGGGGCGCCATCACCGGCGTCGTCGCGTACGACAGCAACTATGAAGAAGTCGCCGGCAAGGTGCGTTTGGACATCACCCCGATGCAGAACCTATCGCTGTTCATCATGGGCGGCTACGGCACCGACGACAACCTGAATGACGACACGACCTTGATTCACAACGGCAACGCGATCAACGCCGGTGGCCGCGGTTTCTACAAGCAGTGGGGCGGCAACTGGGCATTCTGGGGTGGCGGCACCTACACCATAAACGAGAAGACCTCGTTTAATGCCCAGGTCTCGTATGACGAGTGGAAGAACCTCGGCGTCGCCGCGAACATCGCCTACGACGTTGTTCCCGGCTTCACGGTCACGGCCGAAGTCGACTACCTCAACGCAGGCAAGTTCGACGACGCCAACTTCTCCAACTTTACCGATGCCGACAAGAAGAGCAGCATCGGCGGTCTCCTCCGCTTCCAGCGCTCGTTCTAAGACGCTCAGCCTGGCTGAAAAGCAAACCCGGCGGGCAACCGCCGGGTTTTTTTGAAGCATCCGTCGCCATGTCATTGGCTGCAGCGGCCTTCAAAAGGCTGCCGCCTACCGGCAGTCAGGTCGTAGAGCGTGGCCACCCGCGCCGATTTCATCCCGGGCGTCATGGCCACTATTTCCAGCCGCGCCAGAACTTGCGCCGTCCTGTCGGGCACGCTAGCAAGAAGGCTCATCTTCTCGTGAGCTTTTGCCATGCGCCAGCGCCCTGCCCTCACGCCGCTTGTCGGCGCGCTTCCCTCCACGGTGCCGTTTGTCGGACCGGAAGCGCAGGAGCGCGAGCGCGGACGTGCTTTTCGCGCCCGCATCGGTGCCAATGAGAGCAGTTTCGGGCCTTCGCCGCGCGTTATCGCCCGTATGGAGCGCGTCGCGCGTGACCAGTGGATGTATTGCGATCCCGACAATTACGATCTGAAGCAGGCTGCGGCCCGCCATCTCGGCGTCGGCGCCGAAAACGTCGTGGTCGGCGAAGGCATAGACGGGCTGCTTAGCCTGGTGGCGCGCATGTATGTCGCGCCTGGCGACGCGGTGGTCACCTCGCTCGGCGCCTATCCGACGTTCAATTTCCACATTGCCGGCGCCGGCGGCCGGCTGGTCACGGTGCCTTACGAGAACGACAAGGAAAGTCTGGATGGACTGCTCAAGGCAATTATCAGGGAGAAGGCGCCGCTGGTCTATCTCTCCAATCCGGACAATCCGATGGGAAGCTGGTGGGAAGCAGGAGATATCACCCGCTTCGTCGAAGCGTTGCCGGAAACCACCATGCTGGTGCTCGACGAGGCCTATGGCGAATTGGGGCCGGCCTCGGCGCTGCCGCCGATCGATGTCGCGCGGCCCAACGTCATCCGCATGCGCACCTTCTCCAAGGCATACGGGCTGGCCGGCATTCGCTGCGGCTATGCGGTGGCCGAGGCTGAGGTGATCCGCGATTTCGAGAAGATCCGCAACCATTACGGCGTCAGCCGCATGGCGCAGATCGCCGGCGTCGAGGCGCTGGCCGACCAGGACTGGCTTCACAGCGTGGTGGCGCGAGTCGCTGCCGGACGCACACGTATAGCCGGGATTGCCGAGACGAACGGGCTGAAGCCGCTGCCATCGGCGACCAATTTCGTCACCATCGATTGCGGCAAGGACGGCGCCTTCGCGCTGAAAGTGCTGCAAAATCTTTTGTCGCGCGACGTGTTCATTCGCAAACCGATGGCGCCAGGGCTCGACCGTTGCATAAGGGTCAGCGTCGGCCTCGATCATGAGCTCGATATCTTTGCCGAGGAACTGCCCGGCGCGCTCGCCGCTGCGCGGGGAAATTAGCCCGGCCGATTGCCGTCGCGACACGGCCTGCCAATGCCGCCAAAGGCCAAGACAGAATCAGCCGGGTCCCCGGCTTCCGTCGATCCAACAACAATCCAACCGTTCAAGGCTGTTGCTTTCGTCCGATCCCGCGCCAGTTCTTGAGCATGGGAGATAACGACCGGCAAAAGGCGGTGCAGGCGCGCGTGCATGGTAAGGTGCAAGGCGTCGGCTATCGGATGTGGGCGCGACGCGAAGCGATAGGGCTTGGCCTCGTAGGTTGGGTACGCAATGAACGAGACGGCACGGTGACGGCCTCGATTGCCGGTGCCGATGCTGCGGTTTCCACAATGATCGAACGGCTCCGGCAAGGGCCACGGGGTGCTTCGGTTTCGAAGGTCGAGATCGAAGAATTCGAACTCCTCGACGCGCCCATCGACTTTCGGATCATTGTCTAGACGGAACCACTTTATTGCCGCTTGAATTAATCGAACGTTCGTTTTATTACTAAATACCGGGAGGCGATCATGGCACGCACAACGGGATCCGATGGCGAAAAAACTGAAGCGGCCGTCCGCGAGGCGGCGGTCAGCCTGATCGCCCGCTTCGGCTATGAGGCGACGTCGATGCGACAGCTTGCCGCCGAGGTCGGCGTCCAGGCGGCCGCGCTCTACCGCTATTTTCCGACCAAGGAAGACCTGCTGTTCACGCTGATGCGCGAACATATGGAAGGGCTGATCGAAGCGTGGGACGCCGCACGCCCCGACGCAGCCGATCCGGCAATGCGGCTTGCCGCCTATGTCGAAAACCACATCGCTTTCCACATCGAGCGCCGCCACTCCACCCATGTCTCGAACATGGAATTGCGCAGCCTGTCGCATGACCGGCTGACGCAGATCCTTCGCATGCGCACCGCCTATGAGAAGGAGTTGCGCGCCATCCTGCGCGACGGCGCGGAGGCCGGCGCCTTCAGTGTCGATGACACCGGGCTCACTGCCATGGCCCTGATCCAGATGATGACCGGCGTCATCGTCTGGTTCCGGCCGGGCGAGCGGCTGTCGATGGCTGAAGTCACGGCGACATATCTTTCAATGACAATGCGCCTGGTTGGCGCGAAGATCGACGGCAAGACTTACAGCGCCGCGCGTCCCTTCGGACGCGCAAAGGACGCTGTAGCATTTTGATTTCGCGCATGATCCTTTCCGGAAATCAAAGTTGATTTTCGGGGTCATGCGGCAGGAGGAACGGCATGTACACGAACACACTCAGCTTCGGGCATGACAAGGACATCGAGGCGCTGCGCGATCTGGTGCGCCGCTTTGCCCAGGAAAAAATAGCGCCGATCGCTGCCGAGATCGACCGCAGCAACCAGTTCCCCACGCATCTGTGGAAAGAGCTCGGCGCGCTCGGCCTTCTCGGCATCACCGCCGATCCCGATTTCGGCGGCAGCGGCATGGGCTATCTTGCCCACGTCATTGCGGTGGAAGAGATTTCGCGCGCCTCGGGCTCGGTTGGTCTCTCCTACGGCGCCCATTCGAACCTCTGCGTCAACCAAATCAACCGCTGGGCGACGCCGGCGCAGAAGGAGAAATTCCTGCCGGCATTGTGCTCGGGCGAAAGGGCAGGTGCGCTGGCCATGTCGGAATCGGGCGCCGGCTCCGACGTCGTCTCGCTCAAGCTGCGCGCCGAAAAGCGCAACGACCGCTATGTGCTCAACGGCTCGAAAATGTGGATCACCAACGGCCCCGACGCCGAAACGCTGGTGGTCTACGCCAAGACCGATCCGGAGCGGAAATCGCACGGCATCACCGCCTTCATCGTCGAAAAGACCATGGCCGGCTTCTCGGCATCGCCAAAGCTCGACAAGCTCGGCATGCGCGGCTCCAACACCGGCGAACTGGTGTTCGACAATGTCGAGGTGCCCTATGACAATGTGCTGCATGAGGAGGGCCGCGGCGTCGAGGTCCTGATGTCGGGCCTCGACTACGAGCGCACCGTGCTCGCCGGCGGACCGCTCGGGCTCATGGCGGCCTGTCTCGACGTTGCCGTCCCCTATGTGCATGAGCGCAAGCAGTTCGGCCAGCCGATCGGCGAGTTCCAGCTGGTTCAGGGCAAGCTCGCCGACATGTATTCGACGATGAACGCCGCGCGCGCGTACGTTTATGCCGTCGCGGCTGCCTGCGATCGCGGCCAGACGACACGCAAGGATGCCGCCGGCTGCGTGCTGTTTGCCGCCGAGAAGGCGACGCTGATGGCGCTCGACGCCATCCAGCTGCTTGGCGGCAACGGCTATACCAACGAGTATCCGACTGGCCGGCTGTTGCGCGACGCCAAGCTCTACGAAATCGGCGCCGGCACCAGCGAGATTCGACGCTGGCTGATCGGGCGCGAGATCATGGCGGAAGGGGTGTGAGCGATTTCAATGCCTGGTTTGCCAAAATACCTTGGAGTATTAGCACGGACTATCGTCGCATTGATCCCATTGTCGGGATTTGCGAATGCCGCCTCTTCAGATATGCCGCAATTTCGAGACGTTGCAGCACTGCGGGTTGAAGTCATTTCCCGCCTGAAGGCTGACAGCCGAGTCAAGCAAGCAATTCCCAACCCCGCCGATCCGGCGCGTCTTGACGTAACCAGGGTCGGTTCTACCGGCAAGGATATTCATCTTCAGGTGGACGTTACGAACCTGCTAGGCCGCATTCGCGACCTGCCGGCGGGAGAGGCGGAAACCGAAATCGAACGTTTTCTAACCACGCTCGTGCTCAGCGATAGCGAAAGCGGCTTCCAGGCCGATCTACTGATTGCCAACATTCGACCGCGCGAACATCTCGACGCTTTCAAAGGCGATGGCACAGAGCCCGACAAAGGACCGGCGTTTGAAACCTTGGCGGGTGACGTCGTGATCCTTTACCAGATCGACAATGAGGACTCGCTCGCCAGCGTCCGGCTTGACGATGTTGGAGACCGCTCACTCGCACAGCTTCGCCAGCTTGCTCTGGAAAACATCAACAAGCAGATTACGAAGGTCAAGCAGGAGCGTATCCTCGACGGGATATCGATCTTCACCGTCGAAGGGGATGAGGCCATCTCACCCGCTCTCCTCCTGACCGAAAAATTCTGGGCCACGCTTGGACCGCAATTCCCCAACGGCGTTTTCATAGCCATTCCAAAACGCGATGCCATCGTCGTTGTAGACAAGCGGCTTCCCAATGCGGTTCAGTTTGCTCGCTCATTTATCGACAAGGTTTTCAAGACCGAACCTGATCTTCTCTCCGAGTACATTTTCGAGCGCCGTGACGGCAAGCTGCAAGTCGTGGCAGAGCAATAGGAACCGATGTGGCCGTACTCCAAACCCAGATCTCGCCCTCCTCCGAAACCTACCTCGCCAATGCCGAGCGCATGCGGGCGCTGGTTGCCGACATTGCGGAGAAAGCAACCAGCGTCGAGCGCGGTGGCTCGGAGGAGGCGCGCGAGCGTCATGTTTCGCGCGGCAAGCTGTTGCCGCGCGAGCGGCTGGCGCAATTGCTCGACACCGGCTCGCCTTTCCTCGAGATCGGCCAGTTCGCGGCATGGTCCATGTATGGCGAGGAGATTTCCTCGGCCGGCATCATCGCCGGCGTCGGCCGTGTCGAAGGGACCGAGGTGATGGTCGTGGTCAACGACGCCACGGTGAAGGGCGGCACCTATTATCCGCTCACGGTGAAGAAGCATTTGCGCGCGCAGGAGATCGCGCTGCAAAACAATCTGCCTTGCGTCTATCTGGTCGACAGCGGCGGCGCCAACCTGCCCAACCAGGACGAGGTGTTTCCCGACCGCGAGCATTTCGGCCGCATCTTCTACAACCAGGCCAACATGTCGGCGGCCGGCATTCCGCAGATCGCCTGCGTCATGGGCTCATGTACTGCGGGCGGCGCCTATGTGCCGGCAATGTCGGACGAGACGATCATGGTGCGCAACCAGGCGACCATTTTTCTCGGCGGCCCGCCGCTGGTGAAGGCGGCTACGGGCGAAGATGTCAGCGCCGAGGAGCTTGGCGGCGCCGACGTGCACACCAGGCTGTCCGGTGTCGCCGACCACTATGCGCTGGACGACGAACATGCGCTGGCCATCTGCCGGCGCATCGTCAAAAACCTCAACCGGCGCAAGACTGTAAGCTTGACCTTACAGAAACCCATGCCGCCGCTTCATGACGCGCAGGAACTCTACGGCATCGTGCCGACGGATCTGCGCCAGCCCTACGATGTGCGCGAGGTGATCGCGCGCGTCGTCGACGGCTCCGAGTTCGACGAGTTCAAGCAGAATTACGGCACCACGCTGGTCACCGGCTTTGCCCATCTTCAGGGCATGCCGGTCGGCATCATCGCCAACAATGGCGTGCTGTTTTCCGAAAGTGCTGTGAAGGGCGCGCATTTCATCGAACTGTGCTGCCAGCGCAAGATCCCGCTGATCTTCCTGCAGAACATCACCGGCTTCATGGTCGGGCGAAAGTACGAGGCCGGCGGCATCGCCAAGGACGGCGCCAAGCTGGTGATGGCGGTTGCCACCGCCA
Organism: Mesorhizobium sp. C372A; assembly: GCF_030323245.1. NCBI lineage: Bacteria > Pseudomonadati > Pseudomonadota > Alphaproteobacteria > Hyphomicrobiales > Phyllobacteriaceae > Mesorhizobium > Mesorhizobium sp. C372A. Next base: position 5,775,931 of record NZ_CP100475.1, read on the forward strand.
AGGTGCCGAAGGTGACGATGATCATCGGCGGGTCGTTCGGCGCCGGCAATTACGGCATGTGCGGCCGCGCCTACTCGCCGCGCTTCCTGTGGATGTGGCCGAACGCGCGCATTTCGGTGATGGGCGGCGAACAGGCGGCGACCGTGCTGGCGGTGGTCAAGCGCGAGGGCATCGAGCGCAAGGGCGGTGAGTGGAGCGCGGACGAGGAAGCGAAATTCAAGAAGCCGATCCTGATGAAATACGAGCATGAGGGTCACCCGCTCTACTCCTCGGCGCGGCTGTGGGACGACGGCATCATCGATCCGGGGAAAACGCGCGAAGTGCTCGCGCTCAGCCTTTCGGCCGCGCTCAACGCCGACATCGAAGAAACGAAGTTCGGCGTGTTCAGGATGTAGATGAGCAAGTTCGGCGAACGGATACATGTCCACACCGGCGACATCACCAGGCTTGCGGTCGATGCCATCGTCAACGCCGCCAATTCCTCGCTGCTGGGCGGCGGCGGCGTCGACGGCGCCATTCACCGCGCCGCAGGCCCGGAGCTCGAATTCGAATGCCGGATGCTGAACGGCTGCAAGGTCGGCGAAGCAAAGCTTACCAAGGGCTATCACCTGCCGGCACGTTACATCATCCACGCGGTCGGACCTGTCTGGCAAGGCGGCGGAAAAGGCGAAGCCGGGCTGCTCGCCTCCTGCTATATCAGGTCGCTCGAAATCGCCGCCGCCAGGGATTGCCGGACCGTGGCATTTCCGGCGATCTCCACCGGCATCTACCGTTATCCGAAAAATGAGGCGACGCAGATTGCCGTTGGCATCGCAGGTACCTTCGTCGGACAGAACTCAACGCCCGAAACAGTTATTTTCTGCTGCTTCGACGAGCCAACAGCTCAACTATACCGACAAGCCGTTGCTGCCATTGAAGGATTCTAGTCTGCATGGATAAGATGGTTCATCCACCTACGCAAAAGAAATTTTCGGTGAGCAGGCTGGCGGCACTGGAGAATAGACGCTATTGTTCATCCCGCATTGGGCAACGGGGATGGGGTAAAGATGAGGCCGAAATATTCGGGAAAAACGACTGCGTCGGTACTTGCAGTCTTGCTTATATTTGCGGTACCCGGCGTTGGCGCCGCGGCATCGCTGGCGGGAAGCAAAGGCGACATCCATTTCTATCCGTATTTGCCGAAAAGCCCGAAAGACCAGTGCACCATGGCTTACAACGCCTATGTGGCCGCCGGCGGCCATTCGGCCTATGCGACCACGCCCTATGCCCGGATCCGTTCGTTGTACATCATCTGCGGCTCGGGCTTGAATGCACCGTCACAGAAGGCTGCCGAAGAACGGGCGATGAAATCCTGCGAGTCCGCCCGCAGCCATTACAAGGTCATTACAGGGGCGGGCTGCGAAGTTGCGGCATCGAAGTAGGCCGACAAGCATCGGCTTGGGCATTTTTCAAATGGGCGGCGCAAGATGAAATCGACACGCATCAAACGAATTACTGTATCGATGCTTGCCGGCCTGCTCGTATTTACGGCACCCGGTATCGGGGCGGCTGGATCGCTGGCGGGCAGCAAGGGAGACACCCGATTCTGGCCTCCGTTGTCACTGAATCCAAAGGAGCCCTGCACGAAGTCGTACAACGCCTATGTCGCGGCGAGTGGCCACTCGGCCTACGCGACCACATTCTACTCGCGCGTCGACGATCTTTACATCATCTGCGGTGCGCGGCTGAACGCGCCATCTCAGAAGGCCGCGGAAGAGTTGGCGTTGCGAAGCTGTCAGGTTGGCCTGAAAAAGTGGAAGGTTCAGACCGCGAGCGGCGGCTGCAAAATCGCGGCTTCGAAATAGGCTCATTCCTGCCAGACCGGCGCCGCCCGAGACAAACCCGGGAGGCTCCATGTTCGCCAAGATCCTGATCGCCAATCGCGGCGAGATCGCCTGCCGGGTGGTACGCACGGCCAGGAAGATGGGGGTGCGCACCGTTGCCGTCTATTCCGACGCGGACGCCAAGGCTCTGCACGTCGAAATGGCTGACGAGGCGGTGCATATCGGCGCTTCGCCCGTCGGTGAAAGCTATCTGCGCGGCGACAGGATTGTTGCGGCGGCGCTGGCGACCGGCGCCGAAGCAATTCACCCCGGCTACGGCTTCCTCTCGGAAAACCCCGATTTCGTCGACCAGGTGGTGGCGGCAGGGCTCACCTTCATCGGCCCGTCGGCCGCCTCGATCCGCGCCATGGGGCTGAAGGACGCGGCCAAGCGGCTGATGGAAAAGGCCGGCGTGCCGGTGGTGCCGGGCTATCATGGCGAGGCGCAGGAGATCGTGCTGCTGGCGTCCAAGGCGCGTGAGATCGGCTATCCCGTTCTGATCAAGGCGCGCGCCGGCGGTGGCGGCAAGGGCATGCGCCGGGTCGAACATCCCGACGATTTCTCCGAGGCGCTGTCGGGCGCACGGCGCGAGGCCAAGGCCGCGTTCGGCGACGACCGCGTGCTGGTCGAAAAATATGTCGACAAGCCGCGCCACATCGAGGTCCAGGTGTTCGGCGACAATTTTGGCAATGCCGTGCATCTCTATGAGCGCGACTGCTCTGCGCAGCGCCGCCACCAGAAGGTGATCGAGGAAGCGCCGGCGCCCGGCATGACGCCGGCGCTGCGCAAGGCGATGACGGAAGCGGCGGTCAAGGCCGCCAAGGCGATCAGCTATTCCGGCGCCGGCACCATCGAATTCATCGTCGATGCCTCGCAAGGGCTGAAGGCCGACCGTTTCTGGTTCATGGAAATGAACACCCGCCTGCAGGTCGAGCATCCCGTCACCGAAATGGTCACCGGCACCGACCTCGTCGAATGGCAGTTGCGCGTAGCCGCCGGCGAAAAGCTGCCAAAGACGCAGAGCGAAATCACGCTTTCCGGCCACGCCTTCGAGGCGCGTATCTATGCCGAGGACGCGGCGAAAGGGTTTCTGCCGGCGACCGGCACGCTGCATCACCTGGCGTTTCCCGACAACGCGCCCGAAGGCGCCAGCATGCGCGTCGAGACCGGCGTGCGGGCCGGCGATGCGATCTCGCCCTTCTACGATCCGATGATCGCCAAGCTGGTCGTCCACGCCAAGGACGGGCAGGCGGCGCTCGACGCGCTCGGGACTGCGTTGTCGCAGACCGAGATTGCCGGCTCGACCGTCAACACCGCCTTTCTCGCGGCACTTGCCGCGAACGCCGATTTTTCGGCCGGCGACGTCGATACCGGCCTGATCGGCAGGCATCAGGAAGCGCTGACCGCGGTCGCCCCGCCGAGCAGCGAGATCGTTGCCGCGGCGGCCCTTGCCGCGGCGGGCGCCGGTGCCTTGCCGCCGTCGAACGATCCGTGGTCGTCGCTTGCCGGCTATGCGCATTTCCACAGCATTGCGCGCCGCACGCGCCTGCGGCATGGCGAGGACGATATACTGGCGCGTGTTTCAGTGCGGCCGGACGGGCGCTTCGAGGTGGCGCTGGACGCGCCCTATGACAGCGTCAATTCGCATGATCTTCGCGCCGCCCCTCGCCTTGCCCGCTGGCCAGGCCACGTCACCGTGTTCGAAGGCGCCGTCGGCTACAGTTTCCTCGTCCCGGATCCGCTGGCGCGAACCGACGAGGCGGCCGCCGCTTCCGGCAGCCTGCGCGCGCCGATGCCGGGCCTGGTCAAGCTGGTGCGCGCGGCAAAGGGCGAAAGGGTGATCAAGGGCCAGCCGCTATTGATCCTGGAAGCGATGAAGATGGAGCACACGATCGCGGCCAGCCATGACGGCGTGATCGCCGAGATCGCCACAGAGGGCGCGCAGGTCACCGACGGAACGGTGCTGGTGCGCTTCGTTGAAGAGGCTTCATAGCCGGCTGGAGGCTTGAACAAAAATGGCCGGGACAAGCCCGGCCATTTCCATGAGTACGCGGCCGCTTACTGCGCGATCGGTGCGTATTTGCCGTCGTGCCACTGGTTGATGTCGTAGCTGGCGTTCTTCAGATCGCCCTTTTCGTCGAAGGTCACGTCGCCGACCACGGTGCTGAACGGCGTGCCGTTCTTCAGCGCTTCGGCGACCTTGACCGGATCGTCTGTTCCGGCGCGCTTGACGCCCTCTGCAAACGCCTGAACGACGGCGTAGGAGAACAGCGTGAAGCCTTCCGGCACGAAGCCGCCCGCCTTGATCTTGGCGATGGCTTCCTTGGCTTCCGGCTTGGCCTGCGGGTCCGACGGGAAGACGAACAGGGTGCCTTCACCGGCGGGGCCGGCGACCTGCCAGAATTCCGGCGAGGCGATCGAGTCCGGCATGATCAGCTGGAACTTGACGCTCTGCTCGGCCGACTGACGCAGGATAAGCCCGGCTTCCGGGTGATAGCCGCCGAAATAGACAACGTCGGCCTTGAGGTCCTTCAGCTTGGTGACGAGAGCCGAATAATCCTTCTCGCCGGCATTGATGCCTTCATAGTCGATCTCCTTGAGGCCACCGGCATTCATCGTCGCCTTCACGGCATCGGCAACGCCCTGACCGTAGGCGCTCTTGTCATGCAGGATAACGACATTCTTGCCGGCATATTTCTTGGCGATCCACGGGCCAATGAAGGCGCCCTGCGCGTCGTCACGCGTATAGAGACGCATGATCGTCGGCCAGCCGGCCTTGGCGGCGGCATCGGTCAGCTCGGGATTGGAAGAGGCCGGGCTCATCATCAGCGCGCCGGCCTCGGCGTAGACGGCGGAAGCCGGGATGCTCGAACCTGAACAGGCATGGCCGTCGATAAACTTGACGCTGTTGGCAACGATCCGGTTGGCCACCGAAACCGCCTGCTTGGGATCGCACTGGTCGTCCTCGATGTCGAGCTTGATCATCGAGCCGTTGACACCGCCGGCGGCGTTGATCGCGTCGGCGGCTGCCGTTGCGCCCTGCTTGAACTGGTCGCCGATCGTGGCGAGCTGTCCGGTCATCGGGCCGACCACCGAAATGGTGATGTCATCGGCAAAGGCAACCGGCGCGCTCATCATCAGGCCAAATACGGCCGCGCTCAAAATACCCGTTTTTTTCATGGTGATAGAACTCCTCCCACACTCGCGCAGCCGCTCTGGCCGCGCTTCTTTCCGAAGGCGGGACAATTTCATCCTTCATTGGGCCTGTCTAGGCGCATCGGCGCCGCTCGATTGGGCCTCATCAACGCAAAAAGCCACGCCAGCCTGTTCCGGCCGGTCGTGGCTTTTTGCTCGTAGCAGTCCCCATGCGCCCCCGCGCCACGAAAACCTGCCCGCCGTCCCCATTGTGCACGACTGGACCGTGCCGGCCTGCCGCGTTCTTGTTCTTTCATGGTCGGCCGTCTTGTCGCGGCCTTGTCGTTTCACCGGTTCCGACCGTCTTTGCGGTCTTGATCCCGGGGCTTCCCTGTTTTCGATAATCTGCCTGCGATAATCTGCTCGCGATCTCAGTGCATCGTCATCCATTCGCGGGCTTCGCGCAGCGCCTTGGCGATCTCGACCTTGGACATTGCGGCCGACAGTTCCGAGCGCAGTTCCGCGGCGCGGACCGAGCCCTTGATGGCGGCGATGTTGAACCATTTGTGGGCGGCAACGACATCGGTCTCGCAATCGCGGCCGGTCGCATACATCATGCCCAGTTCGAAAAGAATGTCGGCCTGGGCAGTTGCCCCCATGGCGCCGAAGCCGGCTTCAAGCATTTCAAAACGTGCCATTTTAGTCCCCTGTCTGGCTCCCGAGAGCGGGCCTCTTCTGTCCCCCGGTGTTCCCTGGGGAGCCGCTCTTTCGATGCTTCCGAGAATGAGGCCGAGCCTTGAATCCGTCGTTAAATGGCGTGCTTAATTTGGAGAAAACAAAGCTAAAACAAGAGGTAAACGCGGAAATTCGTTAAGGATACAAAGTCAGCAATCCCGCCGTTTTTCGATCGATTTGACGAAAATTTGCAAGGCGCCGATCAACACTCTGCTAACCACGCAAACCAAAGCCAACGCCTCGATCGTTTCATTTTCACGGGCTGCGCTCTCCCGACCCCGCATGAAAATTGCGAAACCTTCCGTCGCGGCACGCTTTTGTTTTGCCGGGAGCTGGATTAGCTTACGTTTGCGTAAGCGGCAGAGAGGCGGCTGCCCCATCTAAACCAGGGAGGACAGATATGTTTCGCAATGTGAGCTTGGCCCTGGCGGCCGCCGTGATGATGGCTGGTGCGGCTTGGGCCGATCCGATCGAAGGCAATTGGAAGACACAAGCCGGCGACACAGCAGTAATCGGCGGCAGCGGTTCATTCTCTATCACGCTGAAGACCGGCAAATATGCCGGGAAGACCATCGGTTCGCTCAAGGCGGCCGGGGGCAACAAATATGCCGGCAACATCACCGATCCGGCAAACGACAAGACCTATTCGGGCAAGGCAACACTGTCGGGCACCTCGCTCAAGATGAGCGGCTGCGTGCTCGGCGGGCTGATCTGCAAGAGCCAGACCTGGCACAAGCTCTGATCTTGCTGCTTTGAGTTGACCAACGGGGCCTTCACAGGCCCCGTTTTCTTTTGCAGGACGGTCCGCGCCATAGCGACGACCGTGCCGTTTGCGGCGGCGCAAACCCGAACCGATGCTCTCCCTAAAACATCGTCAATCACTTTGAACCGCAGATGAACGTCGGCATCAGCGCCGGTTCAGTCGCATCAGGGCATTTTGATGGCGTGTTCAAGGAGACACTCCGCAAATGCTCGCTCGCCGCTTCACCATCGTCTGCCTGTTGATGAGCCTGTTCGGGATGCTCTTCGCCATCCTCGTGGCCGAATCCGGCCGTCCGGCCCGTTCCTGGGATGCAGCCAGTTCCTGCCAATTCGATTGCATGAACCATTTTCGCCCCTGAGACGACAAAGACATAGATCCAAACAGAAAAGCAAAAGCCATGAACCGCATCGCCATCAACGCCCTCCAGACCCTTCGGCTCCTGCCGCGGGCGGCGCTCGTCCTGGTCGTGCTGTCGGCGCCGGTCCTGGCCATGCCAATGATGCGGGCCAATGCCGACACGACGATCGACGCGCCGGCGACGAAGAAGCATGGTGTCGGCTTTGTCTTGCTGGTCAGTCTGCAGCGCGGGTAAGGTGTGCCGGTATTAAGGTGATGCCGGCCTGCAAGTGGCGGCCTTGGTGCTCACATGCTTCGAGTACGCTCCGCTCCGGTTCTCGAAGCCAACCAGTTTGGTCGCTTCGCGCCCGTCCTCGACTCCGGCTCAGCCTTACCTGAATCTCAGCACACCTTGGGCGTGGACGAATAAATCGACCACTTGGCGGCCACCCTCCCCTCCCAAGTGCGGCCTCAAGTCTCTATATTGAGCCATGGAAAAGCGAATCTACCCACAAGCTATCGAATCGGTCGTCATGCCGGAGCCTTTCGGCAAGCAGAGCTTCGACGACGCCAAAAAGGCCGTGGCCGCCTTGCAGGTGCTCTACGACCGCAACACCAAGTTTCTGCGCGACTCCTTTGCCACGCTTGCCGCCGGCGGCGACGAAAGCAAGCGCTACCGCGCCTTCTACCCGGAGATCGGCGTCACCACCAATTCGTTCACCCAGATCGACTCGCGCCAGGCCTACGGCCACATGCCGACCCCCGGGCATTTCTCGACCACCATCACCCAGCCGGTGCTGTTCGAACGCTATCTCGTAGAGCAGCTTCGCCTGATCATGCGCAATCACGGCGTGCCGGTAACGGTTTCGGAATCGACCACGCCGATCCCGCTGCATTTCGCGTTCCTTGAAGGAACCCATGTCGATGGCGCCGCCGCCGACCGCATCAAACGGCCGATCCGCGACCTGTTCGACGTGCCGGATCTCGACGGCACCGACGACCAGATCGCCAACGGTACCTTCGAGGTCGCGTTCGGCGAACCAAGGCCGCTGGCGCCGTTCACGGCGCAGCGCATCGACTATTCGCTGCACCGCATGACGCACTACACGGCGACCAGCCCGCAGCATTTCCAGAACTTCGTGCTGTTCACCAACTACCAGTTCTACATCGACGAGTTCGTCGCCCGAGCGCGGGCCCAGATGGCTGAAGGCGGCCACGGCTATACCGAATTCGTCGAACCGGGCAATGTCATCACCAAGGCAGGGCAAAACGCGCCCAGCGAAGGCGTGGCGGCGCCGCGCCTGCCTCAGATGCCAGCCTATCATCTGAAGAAGCCGAACCATGGCGGCATCACCATGGTCAACATCGGCGTCGGCCCGTCCAACGCCAAGACGATCACCGACCATGTCGCGGTGCTGCGGCCACATGCATGGCTGATGCTCGGCCATTGCGCCGGCCTGCGCAACACTCAGGCGCTGGGCGACTATGTGCTGGCGCATGCCTATGTCCGGGAAGACCATGTGCTGGACGATGACCTGCCGGTGTGGGTGCCGATACCGCCGCTGGCCGAGATCCAGGTGGCGCTGCAGGAGGCGGTCGCCGAAGTCACCGGACTTTCCGGCTACGATCTCAAGCGCATCATGCGCACCGGCACCGTCGCCACCATCGACAACCGCAACTGGGAACTGCGCGACCAGCGCGGACCGGTGCAGCGGCTGTCGCAGTCGCGCGCCATCGCGCTCGATATGGAATCGGCCACGATCGCCGCCAATGGCTTCCGCTTCCGCGTGCCCTACGGCACGCTGCTTTGCGTCTCCGACAAGCCGCTGCATGGCGAGTTGAAGCTGCCCGGCATGGCGACCGAATTCTACAAGCGGCAAGTGGCGCAGCATCTGACCATCGGCATCAAGGCGATGGAGAAGCTGGCGGAAATGCCGATGGAACGGTTGCATTCGCGCAAGCTGAGAAGCTTTTCGGAGACGGCCTTTCAGTAGACCGGCTTGCCGTAAATGTTTGCCGCGAGGCGTTTCGTCATCTTGATTGGGCCGCATTTCAGCCGATAAAGGCCTGATACCTCGGCAATGTATTACCCGGTCTATGGGCAAAACCCGGTCTGATGGCACGCGTGCGAAAGATGATGGCTTCAATGGCGTTCCTGGCAATGCTCGGCCTCTCGGCCGCGCTTGTAGCCGGGTTCTTTGGCGCACTGCATCCGGCCTTCGATTCCTTCGCCCATTTCCGCATCCATTTTGCCGTGCTGATGGGGCTGATTGCGCTGCCGCTGCTCGCCACCTCGTTTCGCCTGCAGGCGGGCGTGGGCCTGCTGCTGGCCGTGGCCGCCTTCGCCAGCACGTTGAGCACCTTGCCGCGCCTGTGGCCGGTGCAGGCCGCCAATGACGCCGCGCCCGGCAACGAACCGGTCTACCGGCTGCTGCAGATGAACCTGCGTTTCAACAATCCGACACCCAAGAAGGTTCTTTCGCTGATCGCCAGGACCAACCCGGACGTGATCACGCTCGACGAAGTATCGGCCATGTGGGCGACCGAACTCGGCTATATCGAGAACGCCTATCCCTATCGCATCCTGTGCGCCCATCCCGACGGCGTGTGGGGCGTGGCGCTTTTGTCCCGGCGACCTTTTGCGGCCGGCACCGAGCCGCATTGCGAACCGCGCGGCGCGATGGCGGCCGCCACCGTCGATTTCGGCGGCACTCCGGTCGATGTCGCGGCGATCCATTTGAGCTGGCCGTGGCCGAAGGAACAATACTGGCAGATCGGCGAGTTGACCGAGACGCTCACCTCGCTCGGCGAGACGGCGATCATGGCCGGCGACTGCAATGCCGTGCCGTGGAGCGCCGCGGTACGGCGCGTTGCCTCGCTCGGCGGACTGACCGTGATGCCGTCGGCCGGACCGACCTGGATCCACCGGACCCTGCCCGATTTCCTGCGGCGCTATGTGGGCCTGCCGATCGACCAGGTGTTTTCGAAGGGCGGGGTGACCATCCTGTCGTCGACGCAGATGGAAGAGACCGGCTCCGACCATCTGCCGGTGATGGTGGAATTTTCATTGATGCGCGACGAGACCAAGCCGGTCGACGAGGATTCTACCGCGACTGTGTCGCTGATCCAGCCCAGCATGGGCGGCTAGATCGTACGCCACGGGGCTTACGGTTTCACAAGCCTACCAAGGCCTCGATGATGCGCTCGACATGGCCGCCTTCACTGTGCTCGCGCGCGTCGAACGCGATCTGTTTTGCCTCATAGAGCTTGGAAGTGGCTTGCAAGCGCCGCGTGGCTTCGACGCGCGTTTTGTTGCATTGCGGATCGTTGGCAAATTTCAGGCCGCGAACCGACCGCTCGGCAGCCTGCATCATCTGCCCGGCGATACGGCCATGGGTTCCTTCATGAGCGAGAACGCCTGTGAAAAACCGGTTCCAGCGTTTGCGCAGCGCCGGCGTGACGGCCGAGGCGACGCGCGGGTAGGTGTAGGCGATGTTGAGCGTTCCATTGGCCTGGCGCAGGCGGCAGACGCCGTTGACCTGACCCACGTCCAGGCTCCAGTCGGCGGTGTAGCTTGTCTGCGCGATGGCGTGGGTCATGAAACCGTGCTTGGGGCCCCTGCGGTTCATGGCGATAACCAGACCGGCACCTGTCGTGCCGGTGATGTCATAGGTTCGCGTCTTGACGACGGTTTTCACCCCCGCCGACGCCGTCCCGACGACGCCGCAGGCCGCGCTTACGACGGCGACGCAAAACAAGACCACCACGCGCATGCCATTTTCCCCATGGACGCGGCAATGAGACCACAAGCAGACGACGGTTTCAACAATCTTTGGCGCCGAGCGCCTTACATGCCTTGGTAAACCCGGCCATCGCCGCCATTTTTGCTGGTTGAGACGGCCCCGGTCGGTGAGGCTCACATGCCCTGATAGACCGGGCCTTCGCCGCCTTGTGGCGGCACCCAGTTGATGTTCTGGTTGGGATCCTTGATGTCGCAGGTCTTGCAGTGCACGCAGTTCTGCGCGTTGATGACGAAACGCACATCCTTGTCAGACGGATCGGCGGCGGCGTTGCCGTCCTTGTCGACCCATTCGTAAACACCGGCCGGGCAATAGCGGGTCGAAGGCCCGGCAAAGACATCATGCTCGGAACGCTTCTGCAACTCCATGTCGCCGACGATGAGATGCACCGGCTCGTTTTCCTCGTGATTGGTGTTGGACAGGAACACCGAGGACAGGCGGTCGAAGGTCAGCACGCCGTCCGCTTTGGGATAGGCGATCTTCTTGTGCTTGGCCGCGGGCTCAAGCGTGGCATAATCGGCCTTGCCATGTTTCAGCGTGCCGAAGGGCGAGAAGCCGAACAGCGTGTTCAGCCACATGTCGAGACCACCGAGGCCGACGCCGATAATGGTGCCGAAGCGCGACCAGAGCGGCTTGACGTTGCGGACCTTCTTCAAATCCTTGCCGATATCGGTCGCGCGCCAGGCGTCCTCATAAGACGACAGTTCGTCATTGGCGCGGCCGGAGCCGATCGCTTGCGCGACATGCTCGGCCGCCAGCATGCCGGACAGCACCGCATTGTGCGAACCCTTGATGCGCGGCACGTTGACGAAGCCCGCCGCACACCCCATCAGCACGCCGCCGGGGAAGGAGAGTTTCGGCACCGACTGCCAGCCGCCTTCGGTAATGGCGCGCGCGCCGTAGCCGATGCGCTTGGCGCCCTCGAAGGTGCGCGATATCGCCGGATGCGTCTTGAAGCGTTGGAATTCCTCGAAGGGCGACAGCCAGGGGTTCTTGTAGTTGAGATGCAGGACGAAGCCGACCGCGACCTGGTTATCCTCGAGGTGGTAGAGGAAGGAGCCGCCGCCTGTCTTCAGGTCGAGCGGCCAGCCGAAGGAGTGCTGCACCAGGCCCGGCCGGTGGTTCTCGGGCTTGACCTGCCACAGCTCCTTGAGGCCGATGCCGTACTTGCCGGGCTCACGGCCGTCGGACAGTTTGTATTTTGCGATCAGCTGCTTGGACAGCGAACCGCGCGCGCCCTCGCCGATCAGCACGTATTTGCCCATCAGCGCCATGCCCGGCGCAAAGCCCGGGCCATGTGTGCCGTCTTTTTCGACGCCCATGTCGCCGGTGACGACGCCCGTGACCGCGCCGGCATCGTTGTAGACGAGGCTGGCGGCAGCAAAGCCCGGATAGATTTCGACGCCTAGCGCTTCAGCCTTGGTTGCCAGCCAGCGGCAGACATTGCCGAGCGAGACGATGTAGTTGCCGTGATTGTTCATCAGCGGCGGCATCAGGATATTGGGCAGACGGAACGAGCCGGCGGGGCCGAGCACCAGGAAATCGTCGGCCGTAACCGGCGTCTTGAAGGGGTGGCCATCTTCCTCGCGCCAGCCCGGCAACAGGCGGTCGACGCCTATGGGATCGACGACGGCGCCTGACAGAATGTGGGCACCAACCTCGCCGCCCTTTTCCAACACCACGACGGAAAGCTCGGGATTGACCTGCTTGAGACGGATCGCTGCGGCAAGGCCCGCCGGGCCGGCCCCGACGATGACCACGTCGAATTCCATGCTCTCGCGTTCGATCTCGCTCATCAACCCCTCCGCTCTGGCCAACCGTTTCCGGCATTTTGCTGGCTCCTGCGCTGCATAGCGCATCAATCCGCGACAGGAAACCGGCGCTGACGTGACAATGCCGATTTCGACAAAAAGTCGCGGATGACAACTCTGCCGCAAGCGTTTTGCGCGCGGCCGCGCTCAGCGTCCCATATTTTAATTGTTCGACGGCTCTCTTATCGGCCATACTTATTTCCATGCGCACGCCGTCCGGCTATTCATTGACGCGCTTCCCCCTTCCGCCCGGCCGGACCTGCCGAGCGATCCTTCTCGCCCTTTCAATGCTTACGACGGTTCGCGCTCAGGCCGAGCCGGTGAAGGTGTGGGCGACCGGCGCCTATTCCTTTTCCGACGAGCTTGGCGGTTTCCACATCACCGGCGCCTCGGGCACCGGCACCAAGGAAGATCCGTTGGTCATCTCCGAGGAGCTGAATTCGTCGACGCCGGTGACGCTCACCATCCGCACCACCAAACCGATCCAGCCGTTCAGCACCAACGGCGAATTCGCCAACGGCATCCTGTACATGCGTATCGAGGTGCTCAACAACAGCGGCCAGGCCTGGGTCGAATTCCAGTTCGAGCTGCAGGAGATACTCAACCAGCCGAGCGTGTTCGGCGACGGCCTGTCCTTCGACCAGCGCAACAAGACGCCCGACAACATCCTGTCGAGCGCGTACGCCGATTTCGACCGCGATTTCGAACCCTATGACCGGCTCTTGTTCAAGAGTGGACAGATCGACCCGCTGAAGAGGGGACGCTTCGAGTTTCTGATCACCGACTACACGCCGCGCTGGACGTTCTATCTGGTGCAGGATCCGCGGATACCGACGGGGTAAGCGGCAGACGCCGTGAAAATCGCCACGAAATGCCCTTCGTGATTGGCGAAAGCCGACGAGCGCGTAATCTCCCTCCTTGAGGGGGAGATTACTAACCGCCCAACCTTGCAAATCGTCTCTCGGCGGACGAATGTGCCCGGTATGACTGCCGCCTCCCCCAACAACCGATCCGACCTGGCCGAGTTGCTCGCCTTCTACGCCTCTGCCGGTGTCGACGAACCGTTGGAGGACGCGCCGGTGAACCGGTTTGCCGGGGCAGCACCGAAGCGCCCCGTGCGCGCACCGGCGCCAGCCGCGCCGCCTCGCGAAAACAAGGCACCGGAACAAGCCACGGCAAGCCCTGGTCTGGATGCGAGCCGGGTGCCGGACGCGCCGGCGCGCTCCGTGCCGGCCACCGCGACGGTGCCCGACGAGGCGCAGGCGGCTCTTGCCCGGCAAATGGCGGCAAGCGCCTCGACGCTCGACGAACTGCGCCAGCACATGGCGTCGTTCGATGGCTGCAACCTCAAATTCACCGCCAAGAACCTGGTCTTTGCCGACGGCAATCCGGAAGGTTCGGTGATGTTGGTCGGCGAGGCGCCCGGCCGCGACGAGGATATTGAGGGCCTGCCCTTCGTCGGCCGCTCGGGCCGGCTGCTCGACCGCATGCTGGCGGCGATCGGGCTTGACCGGACTTCGGTCTATATCGCCAACGTCATTCCCTGGCGGCCACCCGGCAACCGCACGCCGACGCCGCACGAGACCGAAATCTGCCGTCCCTTCATCGAGCGGCAGATAGAGCTGGTCAATCCGAAGGTGCTGGTCAATCTCGGCGGCCCTTCGGCCAAAACCCTGCTCAACACTACCGAGGGCATCCTGCGCCTGCGCGGCAATTGGCGCGTCCACACCACGGCTTCCGGTGTCGCCATTCCGGCGATGCCGACGCTGCATCCGGCCTATCTCTTGCGGACCCCTGCGCACAAGAAGCTGGCCTGGCGGGACTTTCTCGAGGTGAAGGCGAAGTTGCGGGAGGTGGGGTGAGGCGCGCCTCTTCCTTCCACCCTTGCGGGGGGAGGTGGATCGGCGCGCAGCGCCGAGACGGATGAGGGGTGTTCCAGCGGAGTGAGACGTTGGCGTTCCCTGGAACACCCCTCATCCGACCGAGCTTCGCTCGGCCACCTTCTCCCACAGGGGGAGAAGGGAGAACCGCGCCAATGACCTCCGAGGTAATTGAAATACCGCCCACCCCGGCCTAATCCTTTCACCCATGACAACACCCCAGACCTCCGCCGGCAGCCTGATCCGCGAATGGCGCACGCGGCGGCGCATGAGCCAGCTTGATCTCGCAATGGAGGCTGAGATTTCGCAGCGACATCTCTCCTTCGTCGAAAGCGGCCGCGCCGCGCCCTCGCGCGAGATGGTGCTGCATCTGGCCGAGCAGCTTGAGATTCCGCTGCGGCAGCGTAACCAGCTGTTGTTGGCTGCCGGCTTTGCCCCGAGCTTCAGCGAGCGGCCACTCACAGACAAGACGCTGGCGCCGGCGCTTGCCGCGGTCGAGAGCGTGCTCAAGGGGCATGAACCGTTCCCCGCGCTCGCCGTCGACCGGCACTGGAACCTGATTTCCGCCAATGCCGCCATCGGCCCGTTTCTGGCCGATGTTGCCGAGCCGTCGCTGCTCCAGCCGCCGGTCAATGTGCTGCGCCTCAGCCTGCACCCCAACGGCATCGCGCCGCGTATCGTCAATCTCGCGGAATGGCGGGCGCATCTGCTGGAGCGGCTGAAACACCAGAACGATGCCGCCGGCGATCCCGTCCTGGTCGAGCTGGAGCGCGAATTGCGAACCTATCCGTCCGGGCTCAAGGGTGCGCGGCCGGTGCCGGTCGAGCCCAACGGCATCGTCCACCCGCTGCGGCTGCGCATGGCGACCAGGTGCTGTCCTTCATCAGCACCATCACCGTCTTCGGCACGCCGCTTGACGTGACGCTGTCGGAACTGGCGATCGAGTCTTTCTTCCCGGCCGACGAGCAGACGCGAGCGGTGCTGGTGCGGCTGGCGAAGGAACGTGCGGAAGCTAGCTGAGCAACCCCGCGGACCTCCTCACCCCTGTGGTGGCGCTGCCTTGCGCGTTCGGGTGCGTTCCAGGCCGAGTTGGCGCTCGCGCCAGATGATGAAGATGCCGGCGGCAACGACGATCACACCGCCGACGAGCGTGTTGATGGTGGCAATATCGCCAAAGGCGAAATAGCCGACGACGACGCCGAGGATCATCGAGGTGTATTCGAACGGCGCCACCACCGAAGCTTCGGCATGGCGGTACGCCGCCGTCATCAAAATCTGCGCCAGCCCGCCACAGAACCCTGCTGCGACCAGCAGACCGGCCTGCAGCGGCGTCAGCGCCTGCCAGCCGAAGGGCAGCGTAAGCAGCGCCATGACACTCGCCGTCGCCGAGAACCACAACACGATGGTCGCTGTTCGTTCAGTCTGGACAAGATTGCGCACGAGCAGGATGGCATTGGCGGAGATTGCCGCAGAAACAAGAGCAGCGATGACGCCCAGCACCTCCTGGTCCCCGAGCGCGGCGCCCGACGTGAGCAGCGTCAGCTCCGGCCACGAGATGATCAGCACGCCGACCAGACCGACCGCAACCGCGCTCCAGCGATAGACGCGGATAGCTTCGCCGAGGAACAGCGAAGAGAACACCACCACCAGCAAAGGCTGGGCATAGTTCAGCGTGATCGCTTCCGGCAGCGGCAGCCGGGTCAGCGCGAAGAAGCCGAGCCCCATGGCGCAAACGCCGACGACACCGCGCGCAATGTGGTTCAGCGGGCGTTTGGTGGCGAACGCCGTACCGAGTTTTCTCTTGAAGGCCAGGAAGACGATGATCGGGAAGATGGCGAAGAAGGAGCGGAAGAAGACGATCTGGCCGGCCGGCAAAGTGCCGGCGGCCTTGATGCAGGTTTGCATGCCGACAAAGACCGCCACCGACATGACCTTGAGCATGATCCCAGTGAGAACATTAGAGCGCCGCGCGTCGTCTTCGACGCGTAAAGGACGCTCTGACACTTTAAATCTGCGCATCGTGCTTTCCAAAAATCGACATTGATTTTTGGGCCGATGCGCGCCGGGATGATCGGACAGTTTCCCGCCCGCTTCGTCTCCAGGCCCGGCTTTCACTGTTTTGTTGCTTCCCGGATCTCCGCTGAGATGCGCGTCGAACGACGCGGTACACAGGCGCCCATGCCGAACTTCGATGTGACGACGGTCATCAAGGCCTCACGATAATGGCGGAAGGGGAACGCCCCGAAATAGGCATTGGCGCAGTTTTGTCGAGTGACCGTTTCGTGTAAAGAGCGCGCAACTTTAGATTTAATGGGCCAGGACACGTCAGCGGCTCCGATAGCGACAGGGAAACCCAAGGGAATGCGAACCGATACCGGCCAGGTCTTCAAGCTCGAAGACTACCGCCCCAACGACTTTTCCATCCCGCAAACCGGCCTCACCTTCCGCCTTTCGCCAGACGCAACGCGTGTCACCGCAGTGCTGACGATCGAACGCCGCGATGGCGCCGCCGCCTCGACGTCGCTGGTGCTGGACGGCGACGGGCTGGTGCTCAAGCGCATTGCCATCGACGGTCGCGAGCTTGCCCCGGCCGAGTATCTCGCCACGCCGGACCAGCTGACCATTTTGAGGCCGCCGGCCCGTTTCCAGCTGCTGCTCGAGACCGAGATCGCGCCGGCCAGCAATGAGGCGCTGATGGGCCTCTACCGCTCCAGCAATGTCTATTGCACGCAATGCGAGGCCGAGGGCTTTCGCCGCATCACCTATTTCCTCGACCGCCCCGACATCCTGTCGGTCTATACCGTGCGTATCGAGGCAAGGTTGGACGAAGCGCCGCTGTTGCTTTCAAACGGCAATCCGGTCGAAAGCGGCGCGCTTGCCGACGGCTGGCACTTTGCAGTCTGGCACGACCCCTTCCCCAAGCCGTCCTATCTGTTTGCGCTCGTGGCCGGCAATCTCGGCAAGGTTGCGGACAGTTTCGTCACCATGTCCGGGCGCGAGGTCGAACTCGGCATCTATGTCGAGCCAGGCAAGGAGGGGCTTGCCGGCTACGCCATGGATGCGCTGAAACGCTCGATGCAATGGGACGAGCAGGCCTTCGGCCGCGAATACGACCTCGACGTCTTCAACATCGTCGCCGTTTCCGACTTCAACATGGGGGCCATGGAGAACAAGGGCCTCAATATCTTCAACGACAAGTATGTGCTGGCCGACCGGGAAACCGCCACCGATGCCGATTTCGCCAATATCGAGGCGATCATCGCGCATGAGTATTTCCACAACTGGACCGGCAACAGGATCACCTGCCGCGACTGGTTCCAGCTCTGCCTCAAGGAAGGGCTGACGGTCTTTCGCGACCATGAATTCTCCGCCGACCAGCGCTCGCGCGCGGTCAAGCGCATCGCCGAAGTGCGCACGCTGAGGGCACACCAGTTCCCCGAGGACCAGGGACCGCTGGCGCATCCGGTGCGGCCGCGCCGCTACCGCGAGATCAACAATTTCTACACGGCGACCGTCTACGAAAAAGGCTCGGAAGTCGTGCGCATGATCCGCACTATCCTCGGGGCCGAGGCTTTCCGCGCCGGCATGGACCTCTATTTCGAGCGCCATGATGGCCAGGCCGCGACGATCGAGGACTTCCTGAAGGTGTTCGAGGACGCCTCCGGGCGCGACCTGTCGCAGTTCGCGCTCTGGTATCACCAGGCGGGCACGCCGAACCTGACCGTCAGTTCGACGCACAATCCGGCGACGCGCGAGTTTACGCTTGAGATCGAGCAGTCGGTGCCGCCGACACCGTCGGAGAGCCGCAAGCGCTTGATGCACATTCCGCTCGCCTTCGGGCTGGTCGGCGCGGGCGGTGAGCCGGTCGCCTATGATGGCGTCGAGGGAGCCACCGTCGAGGACGGCGTTATCCACATCCGCAAGCGTCGACATATGGTGCGCTTCTCAGGCGTCGCCGAGCGGCCGGCGGTGTCGCTCAATCGCGGCTTTTCGGCGCCGATCACACTTTCGGTCGAGCAGAAGGCCGACGACCAGTTCTTCCTCGCCGGCCATGACAGCGATGCCTTCGCGCGCTGGCAGGCGTTCAACACGCTGCTCACCGATGCGCTGATAGCGGCCTTCCGCCAGATCCTCGGCGGCGCGAAGCCGGCTTTCACCGCCAGGCTGACCGGACTTGCCGGCAAGATCGCCGGCGACGAGACCCTGGAACCTGCCTACCGGGCGCTGGCGCTGTCACTTCCGGGCGAGGCCGACATTGCCCGCGACATCGGCACGAACATCGATCCCGACGCCATCTTTGCCGCCCGCGAGGCGTTGGCGCTGGCAATCGCGCGCGCCAATCAGCAAACGTTCACCGACCTATACGGCCGCCTCGCCGGCGACGGGCCGTTCAGCCCCGACGCGGCAAGTGCGGGACGCCGCGCGCTGCGCAACATCCTGCTCGACTACCTCTCGCTGCTGCCGAAAGGTGCTGCGCTCGCCGCCCGGCATTTCGAGGTCGCGACGAGCATGACCGACCGCGCCGCAGCGCTGACCGTCCTTGCGCACCGCCATGACGGTTCGCCGGAGGCGATCAAGGCGCTGGCCGATTTCGAGGCCCGTTATGGCGCCGATCCGCTGGTCATGGACAAATGGTTCCAGATCCAGGCCAGCGTGCCGGGACCCCGGACAGTCGACACGGTACGCGAGCTGACTGGTCACGCAGCTTTCTCGATGGCCAATCCGAACCGGGTGCGCTCGCTGGTCGGCACATTCGCCAGCGCCAACCAGACCGGCTTCCACCGCGCCGATGGCGAAGGCTACCGGTTTTTTACCCAGACCGTACTCGAGGTTGAAAAACGCAATCCGCAAGTGGCGGCCAGGCTGGCGACAGCGCTGCGCTCGTGGCGCTCGCTGGAGCCGGGCAGGCAAGCCAAGGCCAGGGAAGCGCTGCTGGCCATCGCCGGTGCCGAGAACCTGTCGGCGGATTTGCGGGACATTGTGGAGCGAACGCTGGCCTGATCCCTCCCCCTTGAGGGGACGGTGGACAGCCGCCGAAGGCGGATGGACGGGTGGGGTCGTTGCGGCAGTGCGCGACCTCGACCAACTTCGACCGTGATTGAGAGAGTCGAGCGCTTCGCCGAGGACCCCACCCGGCCCTTCGGGCCACCCTCCCCTCAAGGGGAGGGATTTCAGCGTTATTTCAATCAATTTTTAATGTTTTTCGGCCGCGCCTCTGGACAAGGCGAATCACCTTTGATTCTTTACACACGATTCGGATGTGCGGTGTTGCCGGATCGTCAAGCGCACGGAAATTCGGGGAGTGCCATTTATGGCCAAGGCGGACGCGTGGGGCGCGCCCGAAGGGACGGCTTTTGAGCGGCGCAAGGCGCGAGGCGACGGCCTCGCCGGCAATACGCGGCTCATCGCTGAACCAGCCTACCGGCGGCTCCTGGCTGCCGAACCCCTTCTGCGCCGTTCGATACCGGCTCTCATCATCATCTTCCTGATCGTCATCGCCGCACTGCGCGTGCTGTCGCTGATGAACGAGCGCGACGAGGCCGAGCGCGACGGCAAGGCGGTGCTAGGTCTCGCCGCCGGCCAGATGGCGAACGCAATCTCGGCCGACCCGACCGCGGCATCCAGCGGTGCAATTGATCTTCTGGAAAGCACGAGCCGCCAGGGCGCCATGGGCAGAAGCCATGTGCTTGTGATCACCGACAGCGCCTTCAAGATCATTGCCGTGTCGCCGCTGTCGACCGGCTGGCAAGGGCGATCGCTGGACAGCCTGGTGCTGGACGGCCAGCCGCTGTTCATGTTCGGCGACCGCGCCGGGGTCATGGATGTCAGCATCGGCGGCCAGGACTGGTACGCGGCGGTGAGCCTGACCCGGGACCGCAAGAACGCCGCCGCCGTGCTGGTGCCGCAGGAAGCGGCGTTCGACAACTGGCGCAAGACCGTCTCGCTCAACGTCACGCTGTTTGTGCTGACAGCCGGCGTGCTGATCATCATCCTCTACGCCTATTTCGGCCAGGCATCGCGCGCCCAGACAGCCGACCGCATCTATCTCGAAGCCCATCAGCGCATCGACATGGCGCTGGTTCGCGGTCGCTGCGGCCTGTGGGACTGGGACATGGTGCGCGGCAAGATGTACTGGTCGCGCTCGATGTACGACATGCTGGGCTACGAGCCCTGCAACTCGATGCTGTCGTTCGGCGAGGTCGACGACATCATCCACCCCGAGGACGGCGACCTGTTCGAGCTGGCCAACAAAATCGTCGAGCGCGAGATCGACCATATCGACCAGGTGTTCCGGATGCGTCACGCCGACGGCCAGTGGGTGTGGATGCGCGCCAGGGCCCAGGTGATCGACCCGGAAGCGCCTGAGATCCAGCTGATCGGCATTGCCGTCGACGTCACCGAGCAGCGGCATCTGGCGCTGCGCTCGGAGGCGGCCGACCTGCGCCTGCGGACCGCGATCGAAAACATCAACGAATCCTTCGTGCTGTGGGATGCCGCCCAGCGCCTGATCATGTGCAATTCCAAATACCAGAAGGACAACGGCCTGTCGGACCGCGACGTCATGCCGGGCGCTGCGCGCGCCGTGCTTGAAGAGCGCATGCTGGCCTTCGCCTCTGAACGGCGGCTGGCCAACACCAACGGGCCGCAAGGGGGCGCAACCTTCGAGCGGCAGCTCTCCGACGGCCGCTGGCTGCAGGTCAACGAACTGAGGACCCGGGACGGCGGCACGGTCTCCGTCGGCTCCGACATCACCCAGATCAAGCTGCACCAGGAAAAGCTGGTCGACAGCGAGCGCCGGCTGATGGCGACCATCCACGACCTCAGCCTCGCCCGCCGGGCCGAGGAAGAGCGCGCCAAGGAACTGGTCGAGCTCAACCGCGAATATATGAAGGAAACCGAGCGCGCCGAGGCCGCCAATCGGGCCAAATCCGAATTCCTGGCCAACATGTCGCACGAGCTGCGCACGCCGCTCAACGCCATCATCGGGTTCTCCGAACTGATGGAACAAGGCCTGTTCGGGCCGCTCGGTTCGCCGCGCTACGAGGAATATGCCAACGACATCAACGGCAGCGGCAAATATCTGCTCGGCGTCATCAACGACATACTCGATATGTCGAAGATCGAAGCCGGCCAATTCTCGGTGGACCGCGAGGAAATCGATCTCTGCCCGCTGATCCGCGAGACGGTGCGGGTGATCTCGCTGCAGGCGGCGGAGAAATCGATCACGGTAGAAACCCGTATCGCCGATACGATGACGCTGTTCGCCGACCGCCGGGCGATCAAGCAGATCGCCATCAATCTGCTGTCGAATGCGGTGAAGTTCACCGGCCAGGGCGGCCATATCTCGGTGCGCGCCCGCAACACGTCAGGCGCGCTGGTGCTGACCATCGAGGACAATGGCTGCGGCATTCCGAAGGAGGCACTGAGCAAGCTTGGCCGCCCCTTCGAACAGGTGCAGAACCAGTTTTCGAAGAACCACGCCGGTTCCGGCCTCGGCCTTGCCATCTCGCGCTCGCTGGCCGAGTTGCAAGGAGGAGCGCTGAAAATCCGCTCGACCGAAGGCGTCGGCACGATCGTGTCGGTGCGCATCCCGGTGAAGAAGGCGCAGCCGGCGGTGAAGGCGGCGGCCTGACGGCCCGCCAATGCCAGCGGTGCTCTCCGCCGCGTTTAAGGACTGAGTAGCCGCGGTCATGTAAGGGCTCCGGCGGCTTTCGCCGCCGGAGACATATCGCCACTCACTCCATGCTGTCGTCGCCGCCGTCCCATTGGTGGTGGCGGCCCATGCGGCCGTTCTTCGGTAGTTCGTTGCGCTCGATCTTGCCGTCATTGTTGCGGTCGAGCATCGCGAACACCTTTTTCTCGCGCCCGGTGATGTCGTCCGTGGTCAGCGTGCCGTCGCCCTTGCTGTCGTAGCGGGCAACGATGCGCTTGGCCATTTCCTCGAACCGCGCCTTCTCCAGCGCGTCAGCGAGCTGGGCGACTGTCAGCTTGCCGCCATTATCGGCGACCAGCTTCTTCAGCCGCGCGTTCATGGCGTCGGAAAACTGGTCGAAGCTGATGGTGCCGTTGGAATCCTTCATCGCCTTGTCGAGGCGCATCATGGTGCCCTCGCGCATTCTGGCGCTGGCATTGTTCTCGGCATAGGCGGTGGTGCCGACGGCGCCGGCAAGCGCGATGAAGGCAAGGGCAAGTCCGGTTGTCTTTCTCATGGGTATCTCCTGTTGCATCGTCACCCCCGATGCGATCCGAAACAGCCGCCAGCGCTTCACGCCCTCACAACCGTTTCGTACGAAGCAAAAGGTCGAAATCCTTTCTGACCTTTTGCGACGTTTCCTTGAGATGTGCTTCCAGCACACCGAAATCCGGCAGGTCAGTCACCGCCAGAAGCAGATCCGACAATCCCGGCGGAACGTCATCGCGTTCGAATGCGCCGGTGAGGCAAAGCCGCGTCATCTGGGTCAGCGCCAGATAGAGTTGGTAGGCTTCGCAAAGCTGCTGCCTGACGTCAGCCTCGGCGAAATCCGGCGACAGATGCGCCAGGATTTCGCCGGTCGCGGTCACCCTGCGGCCGGCTTCGACCTGCCCGGTTATAACCGCCACCTGCGCGATGAATTCGAGGTCGATGAGGCCGCCGGAGATGAGCTTGATGTCCCAGAGATCGCGCGGCGATTTTTCCTTCTCGATCAGCGCGCGCATCTCGGATGCCTCTGCCCTCACCTTGGCGGCGTCGCGCGGCAAGGCCAGAAGTGCCGCCACCTCGGCCTCGACCTCGGCGCAAAGGGCCGCGTCGCCGCCGATGGCGCGCGCCCGGGCCAGCGCCATGTGCTCCCAGGTCCAGGCCTCCTGGCGCTGGTATTTCGTGAAGGCATCGATGTGGGTGGCCACCGGCCCCTTGTTGCCGGATGGCCGCAAGCGCAGGTCGAGCTCGTAGAGAACGCCTTCGGCGGTCGGCGCCGAGACAGCCGCGATCAGCCGCTGCGTCATCCTGGTATAGTAGTGCGATGGTGCGAGCGGCTTGTCGCCGTCGGACTCGTCGGCATCCGCGTCGTGGTCGTAGAGCAGAATGAGGTCGACGTCCGAACCAGCCGTCAATTCGCGGCTGCCGAGCTTACCCATGCCGAGCAGCGACACGGTGCCGCCGGCGATGCGGCCATGACGCAGCGCGAATTCGGTGGTCACCGCCTGCAATGCGGCGTCGATGGTGAGGTCGGCGAGATCGGAAAAGGCGCGGCCGGCGCGCGCCGGGTCGATCGAGCCGGCGAGCAGCCTGACACCGATCAGGAATTTCTGCTCGGAGGCAAAGATGCGCAGCCGGTCAAGCACATCCTCGTAGGGCCTGTCGCCATCGATGAAAGCGGCCAACCGCGCTGAGAGATAGGCGCGGTTGGGCAGTTCGGTGAGCAGCGCCGGGTCGAGCAGACCGTCGAAGACATGCGGGCGCCTTGTGATGATTGCCGCCAGCCGAGGCGCGGCGCCCATGATCGTCGCCATAAGCTTCAGCAGAGCGGGATTCGACTGCAGCAGCGAAAACAGCTGGATGCCGGCGGGCAGGCCGGCGAGGAATTCATCGAAGCGAACCAGCGCCTCGTCGGCCCGGCGCGTCTGGCCGAAGGCTTTGAGCAGCGCCGGCGTCAGTTCGGTCAGCCGCTCGCGCGCTTCCGCCGACTGGGTGGCGCGGTAGCGGCCGAAATGCCAGCCCCGAATGACGCGGCAGATGTCGCTTGGCCGCTGGAAGCCAAGGCCATGCAAGGTCTGCAGCGTGTCGGGATCGTCGACATCGCCGGTGAAGACCAGATTGCCGACGCCGGCCGACAATTCAGGCGCGGTCTCGAACAGCGCGGCGTAATGGCGCTCGACCTCATGCAAAGCCGCGCGAAAGGTTTCGGCAAATCTGGCGGCATCGGCAAAGCCCAGCATATGGGCGATGCGTTCCAGCCCTTCATCATCGTCGGGCAGAATATGCGTCTGCTCGTCGGCGACCATCTGGATGGCGTGTTCCACGCCGCGCAGAAACCAATATTGCTGCGTGAGCGCGTCGCGTGCATCGGCGGTGATCCAGTTGCGCGCCGCCAGCGCACCCAGCATCGGCACCGTCTCGCGGCCGCGCAGCTCCGGAAAACGGCCGCCGGCGATCAGTTGCTGGGTCTGGACGAAGAACTCGATTTCGCGAATGCCGCCGCGGCCGAGCTTGACGTTGTGTCCTTTGACCGCGATCTCGCCATGACCCTTGTGGGCATGGATCTGGCGCTTGATCGAATGAACGTCGGCGATCGCCGCATAGTCCATGTATTTGCGCCAGACATAGGGCTGCAATTCCCGCAGGAACGCGTCCCCGGCATCGAGATCGCCGGCCACGGGACGCGCCTTGATCATGGCGGCGCGCTCCCAGTTCTGGCCGCGCGCCTCATAGTAGCGAAGTGCTGCCTCGACCGGGATGGCCAGCGGCGTCGAGCCTGGATCGGGACGAAGCCTCAAATCGGTGCGGAAGACATAGCCGTGCCCGGTGCGGTCCTGCAGGATGCGGACCAGCCTGCGGGTCAGGCGCGCAAACAGCTCTGTGGCGTCGAGCGGATCGACGATTGCCGGCGCATCCGGATCGAAGAAGACGACCAGGTCGATGTCGGAGGAGAAATTCAGTTCATGCGCGCCAAGCTTGCCCATGCCGAGCACGATCCAGCCGGATTGCCGTGACGGATTTTCGGGATCGGGCAATTTGAGCTTGCCTTGGCTGTGCGCCTCGCGCAGCAGGAAGTCGACCGCCGCGCAGGTGCAGGCATCGGCGAGATTGCTGAGGCGCCTTACCGTCAGCGCTGCATCGGCCTCGCCGGAGAGGTCTGCAAGTGCGATCAGGAAGTGAGCTTCACCCTTCCACTGCCTGAGTTCCATCATCAGGCTGGATTCGCAAACGGTCTCTGAAAAGGCGGCCTGGCCGATCGCTTCGGCGATGGCGAGCAGCCGAGCCTCGACACTGCCATCGAACAGCGCGTCGAGGATTTGCGGCCGGCGGCGCGCGACATCGCGGAGGAAGGGCGAGAGGTCGAAGACCGCAGCGAGAAACTCCTGTGCGGCGCCCTTGCCTTCTAGGAATTTCGCCAGCCGCGGCAGGTTCTCGTCCTTGGCATCGCCAGCGATCTCCGACAGTTCACGCCGGGCGCGGGCCTCATCCAGAGGCGCGAGCTGCGCCGCCAGTTGCAGGCGCCATTCGGTCTCGATCCGTTTCGCAGCCATCCTCACCGCCATCAATGGTCCTCCCGCGCCGGGAAGCTCATGATAACCGACAATCCGGGATTGGCAGGCAGAAGTTCAAGCCGGCCATTGTGAAAAGTCATGATCGCCTTGGCGAGGCTGAGGCCAAGGCCTGATCCCGGCTGCGAGCGGCTCTTTTCCAGCCGAACGAAGCGCTCGGTCGCCCGGGCGCGGTCCGCATCGTCGGGGATGCCATGGCCATTGTCGGAAACGGAAAGGCGGATTTCGTGACCGACGCGCTGCAGGGCTACGCGCACGGCAGGCTTTTCCGTCGCATCGGTCGAGTATTTGATGGCGTTGTCGACGATGTTCGACAGTGCCTGGCCGATCAGCTCGCGGTTGCCATCGACGGAAAAATTCCCGTCCGCGGCAGTTTCAAGCACCACGCCAGCCTCCTCCGCCACCGGCTCATAAAGCTCGACAACGTCATGCACCGCGGCGGCGAGATCGACCTTGCTGGTGCTCTCCGAGGAATAGCCGGCCTCCAGCCTGGAGATCATCAGGATGGCGTTGAAGGTTTTTATCAGCTGGTCGGATTCGGCGATGGTGCCTTCCAGCGCCTGCCGGTAGTCGGTGGTCTTGTGCTTGCCCGAAAGTGTCGCCTCAGCGCGGTTGCGCAGTCTGGTCAGCGGCGTCTTCAAATCATGGGCGATGTTGTCGGAGACCTGCTTCAGCCCTTCGTTGAGCGTCGCGATCCTGGCCAGCATGGTGTTGAGGTTTTCCGACAGGCGGTCGAACTCATCGCCGGCGCCGGTCACCGGCAGCCGTCCCGTGAGATCGCCGCCCATGATGCGGCGGCTTGCCTCCGAGACGCTGTCGATGCGCTTCAGCGCGGCGCGGCCGACAAGGAACCAGATCAGCAGCCCGCCCAGGCCCATCATGCCCAGCGCCAGCATCAGGGCGCGGCGGACGACGGCGCGGAAGCGCTCGGGCTCGCCGAGATCGCGGCCGACCAGCATGATCATCTGGTTGGGCAGCCGCAGCACCAGCGCGATGGCGTTGTGGCCCTTCTCGCCCTCGGGCTGAATTTCGGTCTCGCCGGGCTGCGCGCCATTCGGGTCAGAAGCCTGGTTGCGCTGCCGTTCGAGCTCACCTTCGCCGAAACGGCGATAGGAGAAGGGTTCGGTCGTCCAGCCATCGGTCTCGAGCACCCCCGGTGCCAGGCTCTGCACGTTGCCGGTGAGGATCTGGCCGTTGACATCGGCAATGAGATAGAGGTTGGCGCCGGGCTGGCGCGAGCGCTGCTCGACGACGCGCACCAGCCGCGGCAGGCCGCCGCTCTGATAGGCACGGGCGAGGCCGAGCACCTCGTCATTGATGGTCTGCTGGGTCTGGCCGGTCAGCATGCGGGCCGACAACGACGTCATGTAGAAGACCAGCAACACGGCACATAGCGCGAAAAGCAGGAAATAAAGCGCTGAAAGCCGCGCCGCCGTCGTCCTCATGATGGCCGGCAGGGAAAGGGCCATCGAGTTCTAGCTCATGATGAGATTTGGCTGAAATCTCATCATGACCTACCCCTTTGTTGGAGCATGATCTTCTCCAAAAACCGGTACCTACTTTTTGGGATCATGCTCTAGCCGCTCTTCAGCATATAGCCGGCGCCGCGAACCGTATGCAGGATCGGCTTGTCGAAACCCTTCTCGATCTTGCCACGCAGGCGCGAGACGTGAACGTCGATCACGTTGGTCTGCGGATCGAAATGATAGTCCCAGACATTTTCGAGCAGCATGGTGCGCGTCACCACCTGGCCGGCATGGCGCATCAGATATTCGAGCAGGCGGAATTCGCGCGGCTGCAGCGTGATCTCGCGCGCCGCGCGCTTGACCGAATGGGACAGCCGGTCAAGCTCGAGATCGCCGACCCGGTAGACGGTTTCGGCCTCCCTGGCGCTGGCGCGGCGGTTCAGCACCTCGACGCGGGCGAGCAATTCGGAAAAGGCATAGGGCTTGGTCAGATAGTCGTCCCCGCCGGCGCGCAGACCGGTGACGCGGTCATCGACTTCGCCCAGCGCCGACAGGATCAGCACCGGCGTGGTGTTGCCGCGCGAGCGCAGGCCGGCAATGACGGAGAGCCCGTCGCGGCGTGGCATCATGCGGTCGACGACCATCACGTCATAGTCGCCGGCATCGGCCAGCGCAAAGCCGGTTTCGCCGTCGCCGGCGACATGGGCGGTGTGCCCAGCCTCGGCAAAGGCCTTCTGCATATAGTCGGCCGCCTCGCGATCGTCTTCTATGACGAGAATCTTCATAGAGCCGTTATACGCGATTTCGCCGGAAGATTGAGGGGCGGCCATAAGCGCAAAAGCTTTCGTTCAAGCATGTCGTTTTGCCAAAACCGTCGTGCACTTTTGGGCGACATGCTTCGATGTTAGAGCGGCAGCGGGCGATGGGGCCCGCTGCCGCCGGGGGCAGAACACGATGACTGACTAACGCGTTCGGCCCCTTGCTTCCCGTGCGGCGGCTCGGGGGTGTTGAAACCGCCGCACTGGAAACTGTGTGATGTCAGCCTTTGGCGACTGGCAGCGCGACGAAGCGGTTTGAATCGTCGCGGGTGATCTGCATCAGCACCGCCTTGCGGCCGGACTTGACCGCATCGGCCATCGCCTTGGCGACGTCTTCGGTGCCGTTCACCTCCGTCGAATTGACCGAGGTGATGACATCGCCGGGCTGGATGCCGCGGTCGGCGGCATCGCTGTCGGGATCGACATCGGTCACCACCAGGCCCTTGCCGTTTTCCGACTTGGTGACGGTGAGGCCGAGATCGGCCAGCGCGGCGGGCTTTGCCGGTGCCGCGGGCTGCTGCGGGTCGGCCGAGGCCTGCTTGTCGGTGGATGGCAGCGTGCCGAGATCGACCTTGATGGTCTGGCTCTTGCCGCCGCGCCACACCGTGACGTCGACCGACTTGCCGGGTGGGTAGGCGCCGATCAGACGAGCCAGTTCCTTCGGCGATGCGACGTCCTTGCCTTCGACCTGGGTGATCACGTCACCGGCGGTGATGCCGGCCTTCTTGCCGGGGCCACCGTCCTGGGCGCCCGAAACCAGAGCCCCGTTCTGCGACTTCAGGCCCAGCGATTCGGCGATGTCCGATGTAACCGGCTGGATTTCGACGCCGAGCCAGCCACGCTGCACCGAGCCGCTCTTCATCAGATCCTGCACCACCTGCTTGGCGGTCGAGGCCGGAATGTCGAAGGCGATGCCGACGCTTCCGCCCGACGGCGAGAAGATCGCGGTGTTGATGCCGACGACCTGGCCGTTGAGGTTGAAGGTCGGGCCGCCCGAATTGCCGCGGTTGACCGAGGCGTCGATCTGGATGAAGTCGTCGTAGGGACCGGCGCCGATATCACGGCCACGGGCCGAGACGATGCCGGCGGTGACGGTGCCGCCGAGGCCGAACGGATTGCCGACGGCCACCACCCAGTCGCCGACGCGAACCTTGGAATCGTCGGCGAAATCGACATAGGTGAACTTGCCGACGCCATCGACCTTGAGCACCGCCAGATCGGTGCGCGGATCGGTGCCGATCAGCTTGGCGTCAAGCTCCTTGCCGTCATTCATTACCACTGTGAAGGCGGAGCCTTCCTCGACGACATGGTTGTTGGTGACGAGATAACCGTCATCGGAGATGAAGAAGCCCGAACCCTGCGCTACCGGACGCGGCTGGTCGTTGTTATGGTCGCGGTGGCTGAAGCGACGATTGCCGCCGCCCTGGCCGTTCTGATCGCCAAAGCCCCGGAATTGCTTGAAGAACTGGCGCAGCTGCGGATTGTCGGGCAGGTTGTTCATGCCGTCCGGATCGTCGGACTGGTCGGAGCCGTCATCAGCGGCAGGCTCGATCTTGGCCTTGACCTTGACGCTGACCACGGCCGGCGAAACGCGCTCAACGACGTCGGCAAAGCCCGGCACCTGGGGCGCTTCGACCCGCACGGCGTCGGCCAGAACGGGAGCTGTACCAGTGGCAACGGCGCCGAAACCGATGCCGCCGGCAATGGCCAGCGAAGCGGCGGCGGCCAACAGGCGCTTGCGGGTGCGGGAATATGGGTTGGGGGCGATAGTCATGGGTCTCGTATCCTCTTTTCACTGGATGCGGCTCAGGCAGAGCATCCTCGGACAAGAGAAATAGAGAGGCGCACATTACGGCGCCATTTCCGGTGCATGAAAGTTTTGTAATGTTGGGCGGTCGCACAAATCGCTTGGTTGCGCTCGCCTGCTGCCCTATGGTGTACACAACTCAGCACAAGGCTTTCACAATGACAGCAAGCACCACCATGACCATTCGAGTCTCGTCCGAGACCAAGCTGAAGCTGGAGCAGATCGCTACCGATACCAGGCGTAGTAAATCGTTCCTCGCCGCCGAGGCGGTCTCAGCCTATGTCGATCGCGAGCTGGATATCATCGAAGGCATAAAACGTGGCATGGCCGACGCAGAGGCTGGCCGTGTCGTGCCCCACGACGACGCCATGGCGGAGCTCGACGCGGTGATCGAAGCAGCGAAAGCCAGGCGCGCAGGCAAGGCGTGAAGCTGTTCGTCACCTGGTCGCGAGAAGCGCTGGACGATCTCACGCAGCAAGTTGCCTTTATCGCTCAGGACAATCCTGCCGCCGCCCGACGCCTCGCGGACCGTATCCGTGAAATGGGCCGGGGCCTTGGTGATATGGCGACGGGCCGACCTGGCCGGGTAACAGGCACTTATGAGAAGCCCATCGGCCGCCTGCCCTACATCATTGCCTATGAATTGCGCCTGATCGCCGGCCGTCAAAGCATTGTTATCCTGCGCGCCATCCACACGTCGCGGGACTGGCCTTTGGAGGAATGGCCGAGCTAGTCGCTCAGCATCTTGTCCAGCGCCGCCTGTTCCTCGGCGCTCAGCGCCTTGGTTGCCAACGAGCGGCGGGAGCGTGTGGTCAGCACAATGAAAATGCCGCCGACTAGAAGCAGAAGCACCGGCGTGCCCCAAAGCAAGGCGTTGCGCGGGCTGAAGCGCGGCTTCAACAGCACGAACTCGCCGTAGCGCGACACGATATAGTCCATCACCTGCTGGTCGGTATCGCCGGCAACCAGGCGCTGGCGCACCAGGATGCGCAGGTCGCGGGCGAGGTCTGCATCGGATTCGTCGATGGACTGGTTCTGGCAGACCATGCACCGCAGGCCTTCCGACAGTAGCCGCGCCCTCGCCTCGAGCGCCGGATCGGTGAGAACCTCGTCCGGTTTCACCGCTTGCGCCGCGCCGGCAAACAGCAGCGCCAGAAGCAGGGTGAGCGAGGCCAACGAGAACCTGGTGCTCACGGCGCGCCTGCCGACGGCATGGAGGCTGCCTGCTTGCGGCGGCGCGAGGGTGCGCCAACCCGCAGGCGACGGTCGAGCAGCGACATTGCGGCTCCCGCCATCATCACCAGAGCTCCGCCCCAGATCAGCGTCACCAGCGGCTTCCACCACAGGCGCACCACGACGGATCCATCGGTGCCTTCATCGCCCAGCGACAGATAGAGCTGGCTGAAGCCGATCGTCTCGATGCCGGATTCGGTCGTCATCGTCTGCCGCACCGGAAAGAAGCGCTTGGCCGAGGTGATTTCGGCTGAAACGCCGCCATCGGCGCCGATCAGGGAAAAGCGGCCGCGCTGCTCGCTGTAGTTCGGACCCTGCGCCGGGAAGAGGCCGTCGAAACGCAGCGTGTGGCCGGAGAGTTCGACGCTCTCGCCGGCATGCATCGACAGTATCCTTTCGGTGCCGAAGCATAGCGTGCCGACAATGCCGAGCGTCGTCAGCCCGAGGCCGAGATGGGCAAGTGCAGTGCCGAACACCGAACGCGGCAGGCCGGCGAAACGGCGCAGCATGATGGCGGGCGACACATTGCCAAAGCCGGACTTGACGGCGAGGTCGGTGAGCGCGCCGGAGACCAGCCAGCAGGCGAGGCCGACACCAAGGGCGGCGAACACCGACGCGCCGTCGATGAACAGCCCGGTGACCAGCATCGCCAGGAGAGCGGCGCCGAAAGCCGCCATCAGGCGCTGGGCGACGGCATAGAGGTCACCGCGCTTCCAGGCGAGCAATGGTCCGAAAGGAACCACGACCAGCAGCGGCACCATCAGCGGGCCGAATGTCAGGTTGAAGAAGGGGGCGCCGACCGAGATCTTGCCGGCCGAAAGCGCTTCGACCGCCAGCGGATAGAGCGTGCCGACCAGCACGGTGGCCGTGGCCGTGGTCAGGAACAGATTGTTGAGGACGAGTGCGCCTTCGCGCGAGATCGGGTGGAACAGGCCGCCGGCCGTCAGCCGCGAGGCGCGCAGCGCAAACAGGGCCAGCGAGCCGCCGATGAACAGCGTCAAAATGCACAGGATGAAGATGCCGCGGGTCGGATCGGTGGCGAAAGCATGCACCGAGGTCAGCACGCCGGAGCGCACCAGGAAGGTGCCGAGCAGCGACAGCGAGAAGGTGAGGATGGCAAGCAGCAGCGTCCAGATCTTGAGCGCCGAGCGCTTCTCCATGACGATCGCCGAATGCAGAAGAGCCGTGCCGGCCAGCCACGGCATGAAGGAGGCGTTTTCGACCGGATCCCAGAACCAGAAGCCGCCCCAGCCGAGCTCGTAGTAGGCCCAGTAGGAGCCCATCGCGATGCCGCCGGTGAGGAACATCCAGGCGACCAGCGTCCACGGCCGCACCCAGCGCGCCCAGGAGGCATCGATGCGGCCTTCGATGAGGGCGGCGACCGAGAAGGAAAAGCAGATAGAGAACCCGACATAGCCGAGATAGAGCAGCGGCGGATGGATGGCGAGGCCAAGATCCTGCAGGACCGGGTTGAGATCGCGGCCCTCGATCGGCGCCGGATTGAGCCGGGTGAACGGATTGGATGTCGCCAGGATGAACAGGAAGAAGGTGGCGCCGATAGCCCCCTGCACGGCCAGCACATTGGCGCGCAGCGTCGCCGGAAGGTTGGAGCCGAAGACAGCGACCAGCGCACCGAAGAAGGTCAGGATCAGCACCCAGAGCAGCATCGAGCCTTCGTGATTGCCCCAGGTTCCGGTGATCTTGTAGATCAGCGGCTGCAGCGAATGCGAGTTTTCCCACACGCTCGCCACCGAGAAATCGGAACTTGCATAGGCGCCGGCGAGTGCTGCGAACGATAGCGCCGTGAGCGCGAAGCCTGTGACCGTGACGGGACCGCCGACAGCCATCAGCCTCTGGTTGCCGGTACGGGCGCCGATCAGCGGCACCAGCGTCTGCACCAGCGACAGCACAAAGGCGAGGACGAGCGCGAAGTGTCCGGTCTCAACCATTACTGGCTCTTGCTCTCTTGCCACACGCCCTTGGCCTTCAGCCCGTCAGCGACTTCCTTGGGCATGTAGCGCTCGTCATGCTTGGCCAGCACGCTGTCGGCGACGAAAACGCCGTCGGCGCCAAAGCTGCCTTCGGTGATGACGCCCTGCTCCTCGCGGAACAGATCGGGCAGGATGCCGGTATAGCTGACCTTGACCGATTTGTGCGCGTCGGTGACCGAGAACGCAACCGTCGCGCCCTGCCCGCGCACGACTGTGCCCTTTTCGACGAGGCCGCCGAGCCTGATGCGCTGTCCCGGCTGCAAGCTGGCGGTGGTCAGATCGGCGGGCATATAGAAATAGGAGGCCTTCTGGCCCAACGCATAGAAGGTCAGCCCGGTGGCGGCGCCGAGGAAGGCAAGACCTCCGACAATCACCGACAATCGCTTCTGCTTGCGCGTCATGTCCTACTCCGTCGCCGTCAGGCCGAGCGAGGCGGCAAAGGCGGTGAATTTCTTCGCTTCCTCACTGTCGGCGCCAAACACGGCGATACCGCGATGCAGCGCGTCGCGCGCCTGGTCGGCCTTGCCCAGCACAACATAGGAACGAATGAGCCGCATCCATCCTTCCGTGTCGCGCGGTTTTTGCCGCAATTTTTCGTCGAGGCCGGCGACCATGGTTTCGATCATGGCCTGCCTGTCCTGCGGCGCCATCGACGAGGCGGCGTCGACGGCCGCGGCATCGGGGCCTTTCGCCGGCTCTCCTGAGGCGACGCTGCGGTTGGCAGCCTCGGCTAACGCCTGTTGGACAGCTCCGCGCCATGGTGAATCCTGCGGCAGGGAATCGAGCATTTTCTGCCACGCCGCGGTTGCCTCGGGTATGCGGCCTTCCTGGGCCAGCGCCATCGCCAAATAGAACGAGGCTTTCGCGTTTGCCGGGTCGAGTTTTAGCGCCTGTTCGAAAGCGGATTGCGCATCGGCCGAAACGATGCCGCCGGCCGCATTGGCAATCGCTTCGCCGAGGCCGGCCTCGCGGGCGGCCGTGTCGCCATCGAGGCGGATGGCATTGCGATAGGCGGTCACGGCATCGGGAAAGCGCTGCAGGCGCAGATAGATCGGGGCGAGCACGTCCCAGCCGCGTCCATCGCCAGGGTTGGCGGCAAGATGGGCCTCGGCGCGCGCCACCAACTCGTCGACCGAACTATCGGCCGGATTCTTGGCCAGCCGTTCGGCGAGCGGCTGCGACGGCAGATCCGGCGAGCCGAGCTGGCTGTACAGGCCCCAGCTGAGCAGCGGGACCACCAGCACCGCTGATGTTGCCATCAACCTGGCCGCCCTCGACGGCTGCCGCGCGCCAGGTGCATCGGCTTGACCGACATTGGCTTGACCAACATCTCCCAGGCGAAGGATGCGGCGGGCGATCTCAGTGCGCGCCTCCTCGGCTTCGGCCGGCTGAATCAGGCCGCGCGCGGCGTCACGCTCAAGCTCGGCCAATTGGTCGCGATAGACTTCGAGATCATGGTCGCTGCTGGTCGGAGCGCCCTTGCCGCCGCTGGTCAGCGGCAGCAGCACCGCCAGGCTTGCGCCCAGCGTGAGGAGTGCGGCTATGACCCAGAACAGCATGGTTCTTCCAATAGAGCGAGAGCCCTGCTCTCACAACATGAGGGTGCTGCGACGCTTTGACGGGATTCCGGCCCCGGCCCAATGTTCAGGTCAGCGGCGTCCAGCTGCCGTCGGCGTTGCGGCATGCGGTGCCCCGCGCGGTCTGGCCGGCCGTGCCGGTAAACACCGTATGGGTGTACTGGCGGCAATCCTGCGAGCCGACGCGGTAGGGCTGGGCCGCGACGACTTCGCCGGAATGAGCCGAACTGTCGCTCTTCCACGTCACCTTCTGGCCGCTCGCCGTATATTCGAGCGCCTTGTATTCCGCCTCGAGCGCCTTGCGCTTCTCGGTGCTGTTCAGGCCGCTGCCGATCGATCCGCCGACGAGCCCGCCGGCCATGGCCGAGATGATCGTCGTCGCGACTTTGGCCCCTGAAGGAGGCGACGCGGGCGGGTTGGTGATGGAGATATCCGGGCCACTGCCCTTGCCCAGCGTTCCGCAGCCGGAAAGAGCGAGCAGTGCGGAAACGAGCGCAACGCGAATCTTCATGCCAACAACCGGTTTTCTTGAACGGGATGCGCTGGGGGCCGCGTCATCGGGGGCGTCAGGACGTCATACTATTGATATTTGTCGGAAATTTGGCCGTTCTTAACGGCTTTTGCGCAATCGAGGGGCCGCCATAACACAGGCATTCGGCCGTGTCGATTGGCCCTGGGCAGTACATCATTGCAAGCTCCGCAAGCGCACAACCGCCTTCAGCCCGCCCATCGTGGAGCGTTCCAGCGCCAGCGCCCCGCCATACTCGTTGACGAGGTCGGCAACGATGGCAAGTCCGAGCCCGGTTCCCGGCTTTGTCTCGTCGAGGCGCCGGCCGCGTTTCAAGACATCGCGGGCCTTGTCCTCGGGGATGCCGGGACCGTCATCCTCGATCGATAGCTCGAACAGGCCGGCTGCGGCCGGCGTGACGGATACGGCAACAGTGCTCCTTGCCCATTTCATCGCATTGTCGAGGAGGTTGCCGACCAGTTCCTCCAAATCCTCGCGCTCGCCAGCAAAGACGATGTCGGCCGCCGGCAGCGTAAGCGACAGGCTGACATCAGGCTTGAGTTTTTGCAGCACGCGCACCATGCGCTGCACCAGCGGCGTCACCGGCGTGCGGTAGACGACGCTGTCGCGCTGCGCCGCGACCCGTGCCCGCTGCAGGTAGTGGTCGACCTGTTTCTGCATCGACGCCGCCTGGTCGGCGATGAGCTGGCCCTTGGCGCCGCCGAGAGCCCGGCCCTCATTGATCAGCACGGCGAGCGGCGTCTTCAGCGAATGGGCAAGGTTGCCGACCTGCGTACGCGAGCGCTCGACGATGCGCTTGTTGTTTTCGATCAGCGCATTGGTTTCGTTGGCGAGCGGCTCGATCTCGGCGGGAAACCGGCCATCGAGCCGCTGCGCCGTGCCTTCGCGCACCTGGGCAAGCGCGTTGCGAACCCGGCGCAAGGGCTGGAGGCCGAGCAGGATAGCGATCGCATTGATGGCGATCATGCCGACGCCGAACAGGCTGAGATAGGTCAGCAATCGGCCCTGGAAGGTGGCGATCTCCTGTTCGAGCTCGGTCTTGTTGCCCATCACGCGGAAGCGCGCGGCGCGGTTCTTGGCGTCGAGCACGAATTCGCTCTCGAACACTTCGAGCTGCTCGTCGCCGATACCGTCGGTGGAGTAGCTGCGCTGGAAGCTCGAATTGAACGGCACCTCGGCGACGGTCGGCGACGGGATCGTCGTGGTCATCGAGGACGAATGAAGGTTGCCGTGCACACCTTCGGAAGCCGGCTCCACCGACCAGTACCAGCCCGAATTCGGCTCCGAGAAGCGCAGGTCGCCAAGGTCGGGAGCACCGGTGAGCTGGCCGGATTCGGAAACGCCGACCGAGCCGATCAGATTGAACAGATGCGCCGACAGCAGGCTGTCGAAGCCGCGCTCGCTGGCCTGGCGGTAGAGCGTGGTGATCAGAGTGAAGATGACGATCAGGGTGAGGATCGCCCAGATCGTGGAAAAGCCGATGACGCGGAAGGCCAGCGAGCGCGGCCAGAGCCGCGCCGAAAAAGGCTTCCTTGCTGGTATGGGGAGCGGTTCCGCCTTACGCCTCCGGCTCACGCATGCGATAGCCCATGCCGCGCACGGTTTCGATCATGTCGATGCCCATCTTCTTGCGCAGCCGGCCGACAAAGACCTCGATGGTGTTGGAATCGCGGTCAAAATCCTGGTCGTAGAGATGCTCGACCAGCTCGGTGCGCGACACCACCTCGCCCATATGGTGCATCAGATACGCCAGCAGGCGGAACTCATGCGAGGTCAGCTTCAGCGGCACGCCGTTGACATCGGCCTTCGAGGCCTTGGTATCGAGGCGCAGCGGCCCGCAGGTGAGCTCGGACGAGGCATGGCCGGCGGCACGGCGGATCAGCGCCCTTACCCTGGCCAGCACCTCCTCGATGTGGAACGGCTTGGTGACATAGTCGTCGGCGCCGGCATCGATGCCCGACACCTTGTCGCTCCAGCGGTCGCGCGCTGTCAGGATCAGCACCGGCATCTTGCGGCCGTTGCGGCGCCAGCGTTCGACGACGCTGATGCCGTCCATCTGCGGCAGGCCTATGTCGAGCACGACGGCATCGTAGGGCTCGGTGTCGCCGAGGAAATGCCCCTCCTCGCCGTCATAGGAGCGGTCGACGACATAGCCGGCATCGACCAGCGCGTCGGCCAGCTGCCGGTTGAGATCCTTGTCATCTTCGACGACGAGTACGCGCATGATCGGTCAGGCCTGTTGATGTGTCAGATATAGGCCGATTCCGGTGGTCTGGGAAACGAGCCCTGCAAGGGGGAAGATTGGATCAGTTCGCCGGGACGACGATCTCGGAGCGGCGCGGACGCTGGCCGTCCTTGCCCGGCACAAGCACGACGATGACGCAGACCTCCTGGCCGCCACGCGTCGTCTGCGAAGCCTTGGCCAGCGTGCCGCCATTCTGCTCAGCAACCTGCTGGCCGATCGCGTAGCAATCCGCCGCGGCTGCCGGCGTCGCTTGCGACGCCAACAGGCCGGCCGCTGTGAGCGCCAGTATCGCGGTTCTGACATGAGAGCGAAGCGTTTTCATGGTCGGCGTTGTAACGCAACTGTGCTGAACGTGAAATGAACGGTGAACGGGTGAAAATCCATCCCCGCAATACCCCCTGCGCGCGCAACGAATGAATGCGATCCTACCGCCCAGTCCCTCAGACCGGGCAATGGATTCATAACCGGAAAACCGGCTGCGCGGCTATGGTGTTTGCGCGCAGGTTCTCAATTCGCAGCCAGATTGGGAACAGGTCAAGGCGAGACCATTCTGAAGGGCCGCCCTAAATAGCGCGGGAAACGCCAAATCATCGGAGTGCGCCATGACGGATAAAGACCTTGCCGACCTTTACCGGGGCTATATCGCTTGCCTGAATGCCCAGGACTGGGCGAAACTTGGAGACTTTGTCGGCGACGAGGTGCAGCACAATGGCGAAATGCTCGGCCTGTCGGGTTATCGCCGTATGCTCGAAGGCGATTTCGAGGCGATTCCCGACCTCCGCTTCAACATCGAACTGCTGGTCTGCCAGCCGCCGCGCGTGGCGGCGCGCCTGCATTTCGACTGTCATCCCAAGGGCGTGCTGTTCGGCCTGCCGGTGAACGGCAAGCGCGTGTCGTTCGCTGAGAATGTTTTCTACGAATTCGGAGAGGGTCGCATCCGCGAGGTGTGGTCAGTCATCGACAAGGCCGAGATCCAGGCGCAAATCTAGGTTGCTTCAATCACTTTGCTCGGTGAGGGCGCGTATCCGCAGCACCCCGTGGTAGAGCGCCAGGTCCTCGTCGTAGCGGGCCTCGGCGAACTCCAAGGACAGGCGGGTCTGGTCGCGCGAGCCGGTGGCGAAAGCGGCGCCGTCAAGGCGCGCCCGGATGCTGTCCATGATCAGACGCGTCTCGGCCTCGCCTTGCGCCTTCGACCAGACATGCAGCGTGATGAGCTGGTCGTCATCATTGTCGGCGCCGGTGTCCAGATCGAATGCGCTGGTCCTGCCATAGGTCACATAAGGGAAGGCGGCACTGTCGGCCGCCTGCTCGCGCAACCCGGCGCCGCCGAGCAGCGCCGTCAGCGAGGCATCGCTCTTCAATCTCATGAACAAGGCTTGCAGCAAATCGCCGGGCGCCGTCATCGTCGTCTCCGTTCGCCTGTCACGCTTTGAACAACCTCAGTTTCGCGCGCAACCTAACCGCGTTGCACGGATTTCGCCAGATGACGATCCGCCTGATGGAAGGCGGCGAATCGGGCGGCATGGCCCTTTCACGGACCGGGTTCTATTTGGCATGCGGGGAGTTTCAAGAAGGGTGTTATGAGGAGCCCTGTTTTCTCCGGCAATTCGAGGTCATTTCATGCGAACGCCACCGCTGCTGCCGGCTTTTGGAAAGCTCGGCGTCAAGCCCCCGGTCGCGATTGCGGCAGCACCCGCCCTGTCGAAGAGGACCGTGGCCCTGCGCATGCGCGAGATACTTTCAATGCATGGCGGCCTGGCCTTGAAGCTGTCGGTGGTGGCCTGGACAATCCTGATCCTGGCGGCGGCATTTTTCATGTCAAAGGCCTGATGCCGATATGACAAACCGCTACGCGTTGCGCATGGACGAGCCCGAGAGCTGGACTATCTTCGACATCTTCACCGGCCAGCCTGTCGAGCTTAAGCAACAGGTGATGGTGGCCATGAATTTACGCGATGCGGAAGCGATGGCCGACCGCCTGAACAGCCGGGACGTCAAGCGGCGGGCAAAAGCCGACCGCAAGTCCTGACGCACGCTGATCTCAGCCGCTCTGATTGCAAGACGAACGCGCGCTAACCGAAATCCGCGGCTGTGAGCACATATATGCTCTTGCGGGTGCGGGCGTAGGCCTTGCTGGCAATGTCATGGATGGAGCTGGACGCGGTGTCGAAAGCCGCCAGATAGGTGGCTTCCGCGGTCGCCGTCCCTGATGGCGCCTTCGAGAGGGCATCGGCTGCGACAGAGAAGGAAATCTGGAACATGCCGTCGTGGCCGACAAAGCGGATGCGCTTGCCGGCCTCGTCATAGAAGCGACTTGGATTGGGGAATGTCAGGCTCATGACGTGCCCCCCTTCGGCGCGGCGGCGGCTTTCTTGACTGTCGCCCGCTTCTTCTTCGGTGTCGGGTTCAAGGCTTCCGCGACGCGGTCGGCCTCTTCCTTGGCCAGGCGCAATTCCCTGAGCCTTGCTGTCTTGATCTCCCTGGCCCTCGCTTCGGACATGTAGTCGGAGGTTGCCTTGTTGCGCTCGGCCGTCTTCTTCTGCTTGTCCATGAAGCGGGCTTCAGCTTTTTCCATGATGCTCTGATTGCCTTCGGCCATCGCCTAAATCTCCTTCGTGCCTGAATTGTGAAATCGAACTTACGATATAAATAGTCACTTTTGCCTCGAAATTCAATTTTTTGAAATATCTAGGCGCCTCGCGACGTTTCGAACCCTGCAGACATCATAATACTTTTTAATATTTAATTTTGGCCACGAATAATTTTTGGCACTCCTATCTATCGAGTGCCAACACGCCTATAAGAACGGCGCGGTCGCCTATGCCGGCCCCAGAAAGAAGTTCTCATGAAGTTTCGGCCACTCCACGACCGCGTCGTCATCCGGCGCGCCGAAGGCGATGTCAAATCCAAGGGCGGCATCATCATTCCCGACAATGCCAAGGAAAAGCCGCAGGAAGGCGAAGTCATCGCCGTTGGGCCGGGCGCACGCGACGAAAACGGCGCGCTTGTTCCGCTCGACGTCAAGGCCGGCGACTTCATCCTGTTCGGCAAATGGTCGGGCACCGAGGTCAAGATCGACGGCGAGGACCTGCTGATCATGAAGGAAGCCGACATTATGGGCGTCATCGACAAGAGCGAGACGGCCGCTATCGGCAAGAGCGGGACGGTCGTCACCGAGAAGAGCGTCAAAGCCAAGAAGGCTGCCTGACCGGCCTGGCTTTGCCAGGCTCCGGCGAGCCGCTTGCTTCACCACACCAACGGGATTGAAAAAAATGTCTGCCAAGGAAATCAAATTCGCCACCGACGCGCGCGACCGCATGCTGCGCGGCGTCGAGATCCTCACCAATGCGGTGAAGGTCACGCTCGGCCCCAAGGGCCGCAACGTCATCATCGACAAGGCCTATGGCGCGCCGCGCATCACCAAGGACGGTGTGACGGTGGCCAAGGAAATCGAGCTTGCTGACAAGTTCGAGAACATGGGCGCGCAGATGGTGCGCGAAGTGGCTTCGAAGACCAACGACCTCGCCGGTGACGGCACCACCACCGCCACGGTGCTGGCCGCATCGATCCTGCGCGAAGGCGCCAAGCTGGTTGCCGCGGGCATGAACCCGATGGACCTCAAGCGTGGCATCGACCAGGCTGTCGCCGCCGTGGTCAAGGACATCAAGGCGAAGGCCAAGAAGGTCAAGTCGTCGGCCGAGATCGCGCAGGTCGGCACCATCGCCGCCAATGGCGATGCCAGCGTCGGCGCCATGATCGCCAAGGCGATGGACAAGGTCGGCAATGACGGCGTCATCACCGTCGAGGAGGCCAAGACCGCCGACACCGAACTCGACGTCGTCGAAGGCATGCAGTTCGACCGCGGCTATCTCTCACCCTATTTCGTCACCAATGCCGACAAGATGCGCGTCGAACTGGAAGAGCCTTACGTGCTCATCCACGAGAAGAAGCTCGGCAATCTGCAGGCGATGCTGCCGATCCTCGAAGCAGTGGTGCAGAGCGGCAGGCCGTTGCTGATCATCTCGGAAGACGTCGAAGGCGAAGCACTGGCGACGCTGGTCGTCAACAAGCTGCGCGGCGGCCTCAAGGTCGCGGCCGTCAAGGCGCCGGGCTTCGGCGATCGCCGCAAGGCGATGCTGGAAGACATCGCCGTGCTGACATCGGGCCAGATGATTTCCGAGGATCTCGGCATCAAGCTCGAAAACGTCACCATCGAGATGCTTGGCCGCGCCAAGCGCGTACTGATCGAGAAGGACACCACCACGATCATCGACGGCGCCGGCACCAAGGCGACCATCCAGGCGCGCATCGCGCAGATCAAGGGCCAGATCGAGGAGACCACGTCCGACTACGACAAGGAGAAGCTGCAGGAGCGGCTGGCCAAGCTCGCCGGCGGCGTCGCCGTGATCCGCGTCGGCGGCGTCACCGAGTCTGAAGTGAAGGAAAAGAAGGACCGCATCGACGACGCGCTGAATGCGACGCGCGCGGCGGTGGAAGAAGGCATCGTGCCCGGCGGTGGCGTGGCGCTTCTGCGCGCAAGATCGGCTCTGGCCGGCCTGACCGGCGCCAATGACGATGTGACCGCCGGCATTTCGATCGTGCTCAGGGCGCTGGAAGCGCCGATCCGCCAGATCGCCGAGAATTCCGGCGTCGAAGGCTCGATCGTCGTCGGCAAGCTGTCCGACAGCAAGGACCAGAATCAGGGCTTTGACGCCCAGAACGAGGTCTATGTCGACATGATCAAGGCCGGCATCGTCGACCCGGCGAAAGTGGTGCGCACCGCGTTGCAGGACGCCGGCTCGATCGCCGCCCTTCTGATCACCGCCGAAGCGATGATCACCGACGTTCCGGCCAAGGATGCGGCGCCTGCGGGCGGCGGTGGCGGCATGGGCGGCTACTGACCATCGCCCGAAAATTGCCCGCTGGGAATCTGGGCGGGCATAAATCAAAACAGGCTGCCGGGGACATTTCCCCGGCGAGCCAGGAATTTCCGTCAGTCAGTCAAGACCAGTCATCAACGACAGGGAGATCGACAGATGATCACATTCGCCCCGAAGCCAAACGCTGTATCCGCGACCAAGCCGGCGGAGGAGAGCCGCTTCGATCGCATCCGCCGGATTGCCGCCGACAAGCACAGGCAGGCCGATGCCGGGCCGATTCGCCGCGAGCCGTCGAAGACCGGCGACAAGCGGCCGACGTGACGGCTGCCAACCTCACGACACCGGCAACGCTCCGCCCTCTTCGGTGCGGCGGGCAATGAACTCGTCGAGCACATCGGATGTGGCAACGGCCGACGCCGGCGGCTGGAAGTCGGCCAGCGTCCGCTTCCAGATGCCGGTGGCGCGCTCGGTGGCCGACTTCGAACCGGACTGCGTCCAGCTGCCGAAATTCGACCAATCGGCGACCAGCGGCTCGTAGAAGGCGGTGCGGTAGCGCGTCATGGTGTGGCCGGCGGAGAAGAAATGCCCGCCCGGCTGGACTTCAGCGATCGCCTCGAAGCCGATCGAATCCTCGTCGCCGGGGGTCGTAGCGC
Organism: Mesorhizobium sp. C372A; assembly: GCF_030323245.1. Classification (NCBI taxonomy): domain Bacteria; kingdom Pseudomonadati; phylum Pseudomonadota; class Alphaproteobacteria; order Hyphomicrobiales; family Phyllobacteriaceae; genus Mesorhizobium; species Mesorhizobium sp. C372A. The sequence continues at coordinate 5,818,699 of NZ_CP100475.1, forward strand.
AGAGTTCGGCAACCGTCTGCAATGCCTCGATATCGGTGATCAGCTTCTCGTAGGAGACGCTGAGGCCACCCTCCAGCCAGCCCGCGGCATGGATGCAGACGGTGGCGCCGGCAAGCACCGAGCCCCACAGCGCGAACTGCGTCTCGTGCGCCGCCTGCACATCGGAAATGTTGGCCGCACTGCCGCCGCCGGACCGCCAAGGCAGGCCGGTGAAGCGCGCCAGCTGGCCGGCGCCCAGCGTCGCCTTGACGTGCTCGGGCGTGCCGAAGGCCGGTGCGCCGGACTTCATGTCGACATTGGAGGAGAAGGATCCGTAGACCACCGGTGCGCCCGGCCGCACCATCTGCGCCAGCGCGAGACCAGCCAGCGCCTCGGCATGCTGCAGCGTCAATGCGCCGGCGACGGTGATCGGCGCCATGGCGCCGGCCAGGCAGAAGGGCGTGATGACAGAGACCTGGCCGGCCCTGGCGAAGTCGATGATGCCTTGCGCCATCGGGATATCGAGCTGGCGCGGCGAATTGGTGTTGATCACGGTGTAGCAATGGACGCCGGCCAGGAACTCGTCCTGCGAGAGCCCGCGCGCCAGCCTGATCATCTCGAACCCATCCTCGACCTGCGGCGTGCCGCGGGCGAAGACGAAGGGGAACTTGTCCGACAGGGTCAGCTGCGCACGGTTGACGGCATAGTGGCGCAAATGGTTGTCGACATCCTGCGGCTCGATCCAGGGGCCGAGCATATGCAGCACGTCGAAATTCTGAACAAGCTTGGTCAGTTCTTCGAAAGCGGCGAGCGTGCCCGGACGCCGTCCGCGTTCGAGATCGGTGACGTTGGGCGCCCCGGCTCCGGCCAGGAACGTCATCGAGCCGAGCTCCAGCATGAGATCGCGGCTACGGTTGCCCGCCAGCGCCCGGATGGATTTCGGCGCCGAGGCCAGTGCCGCAGTGACAATATCGCGGCCGATGCGCACCATCTGGCTGTCCTCGTCGACCAGCGCACCGGCTTTGGCGTAGATCGCCCGTGCCTCCGGCAGCAGCACCTTGATGCCGAGCTCTTCCAGCACGCGCAACGCCGTGTCGTGGATGGCCGCGACCTGGTCGTCCGAAAACACCGGCTGCGGCAGGAACGGGTTCTTGAGCGAGCGATAGTTCGGGTGGCGGCTTGACCCGCTGCCGGCCTCACCGGTGTGCCCGCGCCGGCGCTCGCGCCTGGTCTCCCTTATAATGTCATCGACCATGGCCAAAACTCCTCATTGCCGCATCGCCTGCCCTCGGGGTCGTATGGCGAGGCCGGAATAATTCGCGCCGGCCGCTCGACGCCGACAATGTGCACCCAAAGCGCGGTCCCCTCCCCGGCGAATTCGTCGCCCAGCAACGTCAGCGCGACGCTTTTGCCTATTGTGTAGCCATAGCCGGCGAGGCGACGAAGCCGACGCGCCGGCCCTTGTGCCAGACTGGCTCGAAGCCACTGGCGTCGGCATCGACGGCGTCGACCTCCAGCGTCACGATCCGGGCGGCGCTCAACAAACCGTGCGGTGTGGCCTGGCTGCCCTTGTGAGCCGGGCTGAAATGGAAGAATAGTCTTCGCCGGGTATGCCCGCCCTGAAATTGCCCGCTTGCGGTTCTCAGGTGGGTTGGGTGAGTTTCGGGAATGGCCAGTCCTTTAGAACGACGTCCAAGACGAAGAGGTCCGATCGCCGCCGCACTGCTGGCGGTGGACGCGTGGATCGATTCCTCGCTCTACGAAATCGGCTTCAAGGCCGGCCAGTTCTGGGAATCGGCGACCATTTTTTCGCGGCGCTTCCGAGTCACCGGCTGGCGACGCGGCATCATCGAGGTGCTGAGCGAAGGTTTTACGATGGGCGCCGGCGGCGTCGTCGTGCTGCTCGCACTCGCGATGCCGGCCTTCCAGATCACCACCGGCGACTGGCGCAGTCAGGGCGATTTCGCCGTCACCTTCCTTGACCGCTACGGCAATGAGATTGGCCAGCGCGGCATCATCCAGCGCGATTCCGTGCCTGTCGACGAGATGCCGGACCATGTCATCAAAGCGGTGCTGGCGACCGAGGACCGACGCTTCTTCGAGCACTACGGCATCGACGTGCTCGGCCTGTCGCGCGCCATCTTCGAGAATGTGCGGGCTAATTCCGTCGTCCAGGGCGGCTCCAGCATCACCCAGCAGCTGGCCAAGAACCTGTTCCTGTCGAATGAGCGGACCTTCCAGCGCAAGATCAAGGAAGCCTTCCTGTCGCTGTGGCTGGAGGCCAATCTGTCGAAGAAGGAGATCCTGCAGCTCTATCTCGACCGCGCCTATATGGGCGGCGGCACGTTCGGCATCGAGGCGGCGGCGGATTTCTATTTCGGCAAGAGCGTCAAGGATCTGAACCTCGCCGAGGCGGCGATGCTGGCCGGCCTGTTCAAGGCGCCGACCAAATACGCCCCGCACATCAACCTGCCCGCCGCCCGTGCTCGCGCCAATGTGGTGCTGTCGAACCTCGTCGATTCTGGTTTCATGACCGAAGGCCAGGTGCTGCAGGCAAGGCTGAATCCAGCCGAGATCGTCGACCGCGGCGAGCAGAAGAGCCCGGACTATTATCTCGACTGGGCCTTCGATGAGGTCAAGAAGATCGCCAAGCCCGGCCAGCATTCGCTGGTCGCACACACCACTTTCGACGCCAACATCCAGAAAGCGGCGGAGGAATCCGTCGAATTCCATCTCCGCCAGTTCGGCAAGGAATACAACGTCACCGAGGGCGCCGTTGTAGTGATCGAGACCAATGGCGCGGTACGCGCCATTGTCGGCGGCCGCGACTATGGCGCAAGCCAGTTCAACCGCGCCACCAAGGCGCTGCGCCAGACCGGCTCCTCGTTCAAACCTTACGTCTACGCCACCGCCATGGAGCACGGGTTCACCCCGGACTCCGTCGTCTCAGGCGGGCCGATCAGTTGGGGCGGCTGGTCACCGCACAATTACAATGGCGGCTCGGCCGGCAATGTGACGCTGATCACGGCGATCGCCAAATCGATCAACACCGTGCCGGTACGGCTGGCCAAGGACTATCTCGGCATCGGCCCGATCAAGGCGATGGCCGAATCATTCGGCGTGGAATCGCCGCTGGAGTCGCACAAGACCATGGTGCTCGGCACATCGGGCATGACGGTCATGGACCAGGCGACGGGCTACAGCGTGTTCGCGCAGAACGGCTTCGCCGGCTCGCGGCACGGCATCACCCAGCTCGTCACCCGCACCGGCGATGTCGTCTACGACTTTGCCAAGGATGCGCCGGCGCCGCATCGGGTTCTGTCGGAACAGGCTTTGAAATACATGAACACCATGCTGGCTGCGGTGCCGGCGATCGGCACCGCGCGGCGCGCGCAGCTGCCCAACATCGTCGTCGCTGGCAAGACGGGGACGACGCAATCCTACCGCGACGCCTGGTTCGTCGGCTTCACCGGCAATTACACGGCTGCCGTCTGGCTCGGCAATGACGACTTCACCCCGACCCGCAACATGACCGGCGGCACGCTGCCGGCGATGGTGTGGCAGCGGCTGATGGTCTACGCGCACCAGAATATCGACCTGAAGCCGATCCCCGGCCTAGACAAGCCCTTCGTCGACGAAGAGATCGCGGCCAAAGCCGAGGAAGCGGAGAAGAAAAACGCCGATCAGGCAGCCGCCGATGCCGCGGCCGAGCGCCCGGCGGTGTTGTCCAGCCGCACGACACAGACGCTGCGCGAGATGACCAAGGTGTTCCAGACAGCGCCCGTGCTCGGCTCGCCGCAGACACCGGAGACCCTGTCGGCGCTTTGATTCCACAGCGCTGCTTGCTCTGTGGCCTGCCCCGCTATATCCCCGAACGATAATTCTCTCGTCCCGGTTCTTCATGCTCAAGACCGCCTTTTTCACGCTGCTTTCGCTTGCCATAGCCATCGGCCTCGGCGGCGGCAGCGTCTGGTATGCGCTGCAGGCGCAGAGCGGCGTCGGCGCGATCAGCATCGGCCAATGGACCGCCTTCCCCGAGATCGGCACGCAAGATGCCGACCCCTATTCGAAGGCGCGCGTGGCGCGCGAGGGCGTGCTGGCGCTCGGCAAGGCGGAAGGCTTGTCCTTCATCGCCGAACGCGATGCGGCCGGCGATGAGCTTCAGCGGCAATGCGACTACAGGATCGAAGGCAGTTTCCCGACCGCCCGGTTCTGGACGCTCTATGCCGCGGATCAATCGCTCGGCGTGGTCGACACCGGCAAGCCGAGGCTGGCGGCGCTGCAATCCTACCAGGTGCTGCGTCAGCCCGACAATTCGGTGATCATCGCCGTCGGCAACCGTCCGGCCCCCGGCAACTGGCTTCTGACCGAAGGTTTTGGCCGGATGTATTTCGTGCTCACCTTCTACGACACGCCGATTGCCTCAAGCACCGGCCTTTCCGACGTGTCGCTGCCCCGGATCGTCAAGGCTGGCTGCAATGCGTAGGTTGCTGCACGCCATCCTGCTCGGCCTGCTCGGCGCCGGCATCGTCCACATCGTGGTGCTTTTGCTGGTGCCGGAATTTACCGAGCGCGATGCCTGGTCACGGCTGGCGATGGCGTCCGACCTCTACAAGATGACCAGGCTGGATGCCGAGGCGGGCGGCGCGCCGGTGGTGAAGTCGGTGGATCCGCTGTTTTACGCCGCCGCCTGCCGCTTCGACCTTGCCGAAGGCGTGGTGCGGATCAAAGCGCCGGGCAGCGTGCCGTTCTGGTCGGTGTCGGTCTATGACCGCAACGGCCACAATTTCTATTCATTCAACGACCGCACGGCGACCGGCAACAAGCTGGACACCGTGGTGCTGACGCCGGCACAGATGATCGACGTGCGCAGGGAGCTTCCCGAAGACCTGCAAGGGGCGATCTTCGTCGAGGCGCCGATCGAGGAAGGCATCTTCGTCATCCGCGCCTTGGTGCCTGACGACAGCTGGAAGCCGGTTGTGTCGCAGTTCCTGGACCAGAGCTCCTGCGAACTGCAGGACTACTGACCTCACCCCGACGACCAGCAAATTCAGTGGTGCGGAACAGGCGTCCGTGGTGTGCCCGGCTGGTCCGCCGGTCGCGCCTGGCCCGCCAATGGCGGATGCTCGTAGCGGACGCCGGGAAAAATGATCACCGCCGCCGGCGTACCGGTGTCCTGAACTGCTCGATTGACTGGTGCCGATCGCGGCACGAAAGACAGTACCATGCCCATGGTTCGCGTATTCCTCTCGGTTGCCCCGGAGCACAACGCAACGCCTCCAAATGTGATTAAGGCCGGCAGAGGGTTAACGGAGCGCTAACGGATCGCGGCTAATTTGATGTTTGTTCCAGGCCTAGCGCGAAACCGACACAGTTGCGGTTGAGCATGGTCCGGGTTGTGTCGAGTGTCGGGCGTATCTTCCGTGTCAGCTTCGGATTTCAGGCAAATCGCCATACGGACGGAATCGGGAAAAGCCGAAAGGCTGTTTCGCGCCGCCGTGTCGGCGTTCTGCTCGCTGACCCGCCCGTCGCGCCGCGAGATCGCCCAGCTCGAGGATCTGACGCTGCCGCTGTTCGACAGCGTGCCGGACGAATCGCGCCGCTATGTCGCCGCCGCCCTGTCCGAATGCGAATATGCGCCGGCCGCCCTGGTGCGGCGGCTTTGCGAGGAGCCGGTCGATGTCTGCGCGCCTTTGCTCGTCCGTTCGCGGGCGCTGGGCGACATCGACCTGATCGCGTTGATCGGCCGCCACGGCCTGCCGCATGCGCGCGCCATTGCCCGCCGCAAGGATTTGAACCCGGCCATCGCGCAGTTGATCAAGGCGCTGGAAAAGCCGACCCTGGTGCGCGTGCGGCAGCCCGAGCCGATCGCCGACGTGGCGGGCAACGGTGCCGAAGCCGCTGCCGCCGCTCCCAGCGCACCAAAACTGCCCGGCAGCGCCGCCGAAACCGCCAGGCGCCGCCTGCGCTCGATGATGCTCGCCGAGGGCGAGGCGACATCGGTCAATCCCTTCGTCGGCTCAGCAACTTACAGCAAGCTGCGCGAGACGGCGCTGACCGGCAACGCCGCCTTCTTTCAGACCGCGCTTGCCGACGCGCTCGACATCGACTTCTCCACGGCGCGGTCGCTGACCGAGCATTCGAGCTATGTCTCGTTGCTCGCCGCGCTGCGGGCGCTCGACCTCAGCGAGGACAGGGCATTCCTGATCGTGGTCGCGGTTTACCCCCGGGAGTTTCCGCACCCGCAGGCGATCCGCATCTTCCTCGACCGCTACCGGCTGCTGCACCACGAGGCGGCGCTCGACAAGGTGCGCGGCTGGAAGGCCGAAACATTGTCGCGAGCGGTGCGCGGCAACACCCCTGTCGCCGCGAATGGCGACCAAGCGCCGGACGACAAAGCCAGCTTAGCGGCCAGCCTCAAGGCGTCTTGACGGAGAGAAGCTCCTCGACGGAAACCGTTGCGGCCTCGATCTCGACCACCCAGATGTCGGGATCGAATTTTTTCTCCCGCTCAAGCCTGGCGTCAAGCGCGGCGGCATCGTCGCCGGCGCCGAGCAGCGTGAAAAAGCGATCATCCGGTTTGTCCGAATCGTAGCTCGTCTGGGGCGCCGGGCCGAACAGGGAGACGTCGCCCAGCCTGCCGCGGGAGAGCACGAAGACAGCGCCGGCCTCGGTCGCGCCGCGCTTGACGACGGCCGCAAAGCCGCCGGCGCCGAAAACACGGCGCAGCAGGGCCGACACCCAAAACTCGGTGGTTACGCGCATGACGAGGCTCCGGAGGACATGCGCGGCGTCTTAGCCGGATTTTCGTCTATCCGCGAGCGGTCGTCTTGACCACTCAATTGGTCAGGCCGATCTCGCGCATCTTAACGTAGACGACCTCGTCGGGCTCGCCCGTTTCCGGCAGGCCGAATAGCGACTGGAATTCCTTGATCGCCGCCTTGGTGCGGGCGCCGACGACGCCGTCGAGCTGCATGTCGTCATTGCCGAATGCCTTCAGGCCGGCCTGGATCTTGACGATGCGGGCATCGGGCGCCTGGGCGGATACCGGCGCGGAAACCGGGATGGGCGCAGGCGCGGCCTCGGGCGCGGCAACTCGAGCGGCGGCCATATCCACGGGCCTCGGCACAGGATGCGGGATGCCAGCTGTTGTCTGCTTGGCGCCGAGCTGGTCGAGCAGGACGGCGTCGATCTCACCGGAGGCCGGCAGGCCAACTTTCTGCTGGTATGCCTGGATCGCCTTTTGGGTATTCGGCCCGGAAATGCCGTCGACCGTTCCCGTGTAGAAATCGAGATCCTTCAGGATGCCCTGGACCTGCTCGACGGTCGGATCGCTTTTGACCGGAGCCGGGCCGGGCCGCAGGATGTTGATGGTGGTTTCGGGTTCGTCCGCGCCGGGGTGCGGAAAACCCTCGATGCTGCGGGTGGCGAAGAAGGCGCCGGCATGCGGAAACGGCTGGTACCACAGCGCGTTGGCGGAAACGTAGAACAGCGTCACCAGGAAGGCGGTCGAGCCGCCGACCAGGACCGGATTGCGCGAGATCGCGCCGCCCAGCGCAATCGCGCCGGCCTCGAACGCGCCGCTGCGGCGCTTGACCGCCTTAGGCTGTTTTGCGGAGCGAGCCATTCCTGTCCCCTTTCGCGTCGCCTTTCGTCCTGGTCGCGGGCATCGGCAGCACGCCGTTCCTCTCGGTCGCGCTCCTCTTCGGCCCGTTCACCGGCAGGCTGATCGTGACCGTCGTCCCCTCGCCCGGCATGCTTTCGATCGACATCGTGCCGTCGTGCAGCGCCACCAGGCCCTTGACCAGCGACAGGCCGAGCCCGGTGCCCTCGAAGCGGCGCGTATAGTCGTTCTGGATCTGCATGAACGGCTTGCCGAGATTGACAAAATCTTCCTCGGCGATGCCGATGCCGGTGTCCCTGACCCAGAAATGCAGCCGCGAGCCGATCCGCTTGGCGCCGACGACGACATTGCCGCCATCGGGCGTGAACTTGACAGCGTTGGAGACGAGGTTGATCAGGATCTGCTGCACGGCACGGCGGTCGGCATTGATCTCGCCGGCATCCGGCGCAATCTGCGCCTGGAGATCGATGTTCTTGGCATTGGCTTGCAGCTGCATCATCGACTGGCACATCTCGACCGCTTCGATGAATCGGAACGGTTCGGGCTCGGTCGCGTAGGCGCCGGCCTCGATCCTCGAGACATCAAGGATGGAGGTGACGACGGCAAGCAGATGCTGGCCCGACTCCTTCACCAGGCCGACATACTCCTTCTGGCGCGGGTCCTTGAAGCCGCCGAACATCTCATGCAGCAGCATGTCGGAAAAACCGATGATGGCGTTGAGCGGCGTCCGAAGCTCATGGCTGACGACCGCCAGGAAGCGGCCCTTCGCCACCTCGGCCGACGCTGCGGCCTCAGTGGCGGCAGCAAGCTCGTCGCGCAATTCGGCAGTCTCGTCGTTCTCGCGCAGCAGCAGAGTGAAGGTCTCCTGCTGCTCTTCGGCGCGCATCAGTTCGAGCTGAAATGGCCGGTAATTGTCGGCCGTCGAGGCGCTGCCGTCCTGCGGCAGCCTAACCCGAAGATCGAGCCGGCGCGCCAGGGCGCCATCGCGCATGTCGGCAAGCGCGCTGAGATAAGCGACGCGATCGGACAGGTGGATGCGGTCGAACAGCCCGGCGCCGAAAAGCAGTTCCGGCGGCAGCTTCAGGATGGTGCGCGCCTTGGCCGAGGCATCCAGGACCTCGCCATGCCGGGCGACATGCAGGACAACGGCGTCGATCATGTCTTCAAGGCGGTCGTTTGGAAGCCGCGCGGGCTGCGCGCGTGCGGCATCGCCTAGGGCTGCGAGCCGGGGAACCAGCGTCAGGCCCCAGGCGAGCGGCAGCAGCCAGTGCCACGCCGCGACTTGCGCCCCGCCGAGCGGGACGACAGAGGCGACAAAGGGCTGCAGCAGCATTGCGGCCAAGGCCGAGAGGCCGCCCCAAAGTGCCGCGCGCTTTGAACCGCCGATCCACCAGGCCTCGAATGGCAGTGCCAGGGCCAGCAGCGCAACCGGCGACGCCAGGCCGCCTGCTGCCGCGACGGCGCCGGCAAGCGCAAGACCGCCGGCGGCAAGGGCAACCTGGGCTGCCAGCGTCATCTTGCCTGACGCCGCCACCAGCAAGGCGGCGAACCAGCAAAGACCGAAGGCGGCGAAAATGGCTGCGAAGGTGACGGCGGCGCCCATGCCCGAGGTGACCAGTGTCACCGCCGCACCGGCGGCGAAGAACGGAGCGGCAAGCATGATGCCGATGAACCGGCGCTGGCGCAGGCGATCGCCCTGGCCGATGATGGCCGGATGGACCATGCGTTCGCAACCGGCCGCCAGCGCGCCAGGCAGTTCAATATATCTGGCAGTTGTCAAACTCAACGCACTCGCACCCGGTCGTGACTGCCCTGCTTTGCAGGTCGCTTTTGCTTGTTTGAAACTCGCATCCAGCGTTTAAGGAATGAATAAGGCTGACCGGAACAACGAGCGCGCTGCGGCAAAAATTGGAGCGCCGGCACCGGAATGCACCGCCATTTGTGGCCATAGTAAACGGAGCGTTATGTGCAAAGGGCGTGCCCGTGGCTGCGAAACCCTGAGCCGGCATGCCTGCTCTTCTGAAGATATCCATGCGCAACAATCGCTTAGATGGTTACTGCAAGGTTAAGAAAATTGCCGGCATTTGAGGCTAATGCACTGCAAAACGCCTCGCTTCGAATTTGCCTAAAATTTGAGGAAAATTTTCGCTGAGCAAGAAAGCCGTCCTTTGCGCCTCATGTGCCATTGTCGCTGATATAAAGAGGTCATTGCGCATGGACGCATGATCCGGTCATTGGACGAGAGGGCAGATCGATGGGCTTTTTGATAAGAATGGCGTTCTGGTTTTCGCTGGTGTTGCTGGCGCTGCCGCTGACCGTCGGCCCCGACGAGGATGGCCGCGAGAGCGTCGGGCCGTTCCAGGCGCTTTTTGCGGCGCGCGAAGCGGTCGGCGACATCGCGGGCATTTGCGAGCGCAAGCCGGACGTCTGCGAAACCGGCAAGTCGGCGATGCATACGATCAGCGCCCGGGCCAAGGAAACCGCCAAGATCGCCGCCGCCATGCTGGACGACAAGAGCGCCGAGACCTCGCCCGATACATCGCTGGCCACCGGCAGCGTCGCCAAGGACATCGTGCTGCCGGCGACAGTCAACATACCTGCCAAGCTGGTGGCGAAGAACTAAACACCGTTTCAGCTGTATCTACAGCGACACCGCAGGCCGGTCGGACCTCTCGATGCCTGCGGTGCTTTTCTTCTTTTTCCGTGACGCCGCAGCCGCGGATGACTATATCGCGAGCAATGGCCACGACGATCCAGACGATCCGCGACGACTTCTCCCTGCTCGACGAGTGGGAAGACCGCTATCGCTATGTGATCGAGCTCGGCGAAGCGCTGCCGCCATTTCCCGACGCCGAACGCAACGCCGCCAACAAGGTGCCGGGCTGCGTCAGCCAGGTCTGGCTGACCACGAGCCGAGCGCCGGGCGCCGATCCGGTCATCACCTTCACAGGCGATTCAGACGCTCATATCGTGCGCGGTCTGGTCGCCATCATGCTGGCGCTGTTTTCGGGACGGACTGCCAGCCAGATCCTTGAAACGGACGCAGAGGCGACGCTGAGGTCGCTTGGCCTCGACGAACATCTGTCGCCGCAGCGGGCCAATGGCCTGCGCTCGATGGTCAAGCGCGTCAAGCGGGACGCCGAGATGGCTCTCAAGCAGACTGCTTGATTGCTCTATCTTCTCTTCTTTCGACGCAATTCCAAGGGAAAGCGCTCGGCAGTTTTCCTGGAATTGTTCTAGAAACAAAAACGGCGCCGTAAGGGGCGCCGTTGATCTTGTCCATTGGAGCCGGTGTTACCGCCCCTTGCGCTTGCGGCCGAGGCCCATCTTCTTGGCCAGCTGCGAACGGGCAGCGGCATAGTTAGGGGCAACCATCGGATAGCTGGCGTCGAGATTCCACTTCTCGCGGTATTCATCGGGCGTCAGACCGTAATGGGTCATCAGGTGGCGCTTCAGCGACTTGAACTTCTTGCCATCTTCAAGGCAGACGATGTAATCGTCATGAACAGAGCGCTTCGGGTTTACCGCAGGCTTCTGCTTGTCGGCCGGAGGCTGTTCGCTTGCTCCGCCCACGCGCCCGAGAGCGGCATGGACATCAGCGATAAGGTTCGGCAATTCGCCGACCGGCACGGGATTGTTGCTGACATAGGCTGCCACCACATCGGCGGTCAGCTCGATCAGCGCATCGCTATTTCTGGAAGGTGTTTCGACGATATCCATGGTTTAGGCCCCAACGAAGGATGTTTCTGTTTGCGCCCTTTTTGGAAGATCGGGCATGGCGCGAATTTCACGCGGGAAGAGCTTCATGGATTCGCGTCCGGGCATCTTAATGAGCCCACAGACAAAGTAAGTCAATTCGCATCTTGCGCTATATTCAACGATATTCATCGAATAGTCGCTCTTCAGCTTCAATCTTTCGTGCACTCTGTAACTTCGCGATATTTTCTGGTCGGACCAGGACTAGCATGACGTAAGGTCACGCCATCGCTAAATCAGCAGGGACTCATAAAGTGGGCAGCGATGCTTGATCTATGCTTCAAGGTTTGGGCAGCTGATTGTCGGATTCGTACCAAACCGCAAGTTGCAAAGCGTTGGCGAAACCCGCCGAAGAAGATCTTCGGTCTGACCGGATTCAATACGGCGTGAGGTATTTTCCATAGACCCAGCCACTAACAAAACCACCATTTTGCGCCGGGTCGTGCCAAACTTGACACCATTGATAGCGAATTGCCTGTTTCTGTTTCCAGTGCGGCTGGCCGGCGATCTCCAGAAGATTCAAGCCGCCGGTGCACTTGCCGGTCATCTGCAGGATCGTCCCGTTGGGATAGGCGGCCTGCTTCTGCGAGGTGCCGGACGGATATTTGCGAACGTTGAGCGTGTCGCCGAACGGCACGCCAGCCACTTGCCAAGCGGCGAACGCGGTTGCATGAGACTGGCCGGTGAAAGCCAGAACGGTCGAAGCGACGACGGCGAGAGCCGCAGCGGTGTTGATATGGAAATTCATCATCCTCTCCTTTTGGCTCATCTCCCGAGCCCGCCGCAACCAATACATCCCGGCCCTTGAACCCGCGCTGATCGGCGTGTTCATTTGCCATTCAAGTAATTTCTTCAGTGAGACGCAATGACCAAGACCTCAGCTTTTCCGTCCGCCAGCCCGCCGATCCCCGAGAAACACCCCGTCTTCGACACGCATCACGGCATTACCCGCACAGATGACTATGCCTGGCTGAGGGCCGAGAACTGGCAGGCGATGTTCAGGGACCCTTCCCTGCTTGAGGGCCGCATCCGCGCCCATCTCGAAGCCGAAAACGCCTATCAAGCAGTGCTTATGGCCGATACGCTAGAGCTTCGGAAGCAGCTGTTCGGCGAGATGAAGGGGCGCATCAAGGAAGATGATTCGACGGTGCCGATGAAGGATGGCCCCTATGCTTACGGCTCATCCTTCAAGCTTGGCGGCGAACAGCCCCGCTATTTCCGCATGCCGCGCGATGGCGGCGATGAGCAGATCCTGCTCGATGGCGACGCGGAAGCCGAGGGCAAGCCCTATTTCCGCCTCGGCGGCGTCGACCATTCGGCCGATCACCGCAAGCTGTTGTGGGCGTTCGACGACAAGGGCTCTGAATTCTTCACACTTCGCGTGCGCGATCTCACCAGCGGCAAGGAACTGAGCGACCAGATCGAGGCCACCAGTGGTGGCGGCGTCTGGAATGCCGCCGATGACGGTTTCTTCTACACAAGGCTCGACGACAATCATCGCCCGTCCAAGGTGCTGTTCCACGCGCTCGGCGGCAGCCCCCTTAATGACCGGCTGATTTATGAGGAAACCGATCCCGGCTTCTTCATGGATGTCGGCGGCACGCGCTCCAACGAATGGATCATGATCGGGATCAACGATCACGAAACCTCGGAATATCACCTGATGCGCGCCGATGAGCCTTTCGCCGAGCCAAAGCTGGTGGCAAAGCGCGAGACTGGCCTGCAATATGATCTGGAAGAAGGCGGCGACATCTTCTTCGTCCTCACCAATGCCGACGGCGCCAAGGACTTCAAGATCATGACGGCGCCGGCTAATGACCCGGTTCGCGCCAATTGGGAAGAGCTGGTGGCGCACGAGCCAGGCCGGCTGATCCTGTCGGTGGTCGGCTTCAGGGATCATATGGTCAGGCTCGAGCGCAAGGAAGGGCTGCCGCGCATCGTCGTTCGCGATCGCCGCAGCGGCGAGGAGCATCTGATCTCGTTCGACGAAGAGGCGTTCTCGCTCGGCCTGTCGGGGTCCTATGAATACGACACCGAGATCATGCGCTTCACCTATTCGTCGATGACGACCCCGGCGCAGGTCTTCGACTACAATATGCGCAGCCGCGAGCGTGTGCTGCTGAAGACCCAGGAAGTGCCGTCCGGTCACAATCCGGATCATTATGTCACGCGCCGGCTGATGGCGCCGGCCGCCGATGGCGAACTGGTGCCGGTCTCGCTGCTGCACCACCGCGACACGCCGCTCGATGGCTCCGCACCGTGCCTGCTTTACGGCTACGGCTCTTACGGCATTGCCATTCCGGCGGCGTTCAACACCAACTGGTTCTCGCTGGTCGACCGTGGCTTTGTCTTTGCCATCGCCCATGTCCGCGGCGGCAAGGACAAGGGCTATGGCTGGTATGACGACGGCAAGCGGGCGCACAAGATGAACACGTTCACCGATTTCATCGCCGTCGCGCAGCATCTCGTCGCCGAGCGTTACACCCAACACGACCGCATCGTCGCGCAAGGCGGCTCGGCCGGCGGCATGCTGATGGGTGCGATCGCCAACATGGCGCCGCAAAATTTCGGCGCCATCGTTGCCGAGGTCCCCTTTGTCGACGTGCTGACCACGATGCTCGACGCAAGCTTGCCGCTGACGCCGCCGGAGTGGCCGGAATGGGGCAACCCGATCGCGTCGGCGGAAGATTACCAAACGATCGCCGCCTACTCACCCTATGACAATGTCGCCGATCACGACTACCCGCCGATCCTGGCGCTGGCCGGCCTCACCGATCCGCGCGTCACCTATTGGGAGCCGGCCAAATGGGTGGCGCGGCTGCGCGAGCGCAAGAGCGGCGACAATCCGGTGCTGTTCAAGATCAACATGGATTCCGGCCATGCCGGCGCCTCCGGCCGCTTTTCAAGGCTGGAGGAGATCGCCTATACCTACTCCTTCGCGCTCAAGGTTACGGCCAAGCCCGAACCCGAGGTTACGGGCAAGGCTGAGAATGCAACGGAGGCGTCGCAATGATCGATCTATCCACCTTGACGGCTTACATAGCGGTTGTGCTTGGCTTTGTGTTTATTCCAGGCCCAGCCACGCTTTTGACGGTCGCGCGAGCGACGAGTTCCGGAACCAGGGTTGGCGTCGCGACGGGCGCGGGCGTCGCGGCTGGCGATGTGTTCCATACCATCATGGCGATGGTCGGCATTTCGGCGATCATCGCCACTTCGGCAACGCTGTTCAGCGTCGTAAAATACATCGGCGCGGCGTATCTCGTTTACCTCGGCCTTCGCGCAATCATCGAGAGAATACCGGCCGATCCTACTGCCGGTGCACTCGCGATCTCCGCCAGCAAGGCGTTTCGTCAAGCTGTCCTGACCGAAGTGCTTAATCCAAAGACGGCGCTTTTCTTCCTTGCCTTCCTGCCCCAGTTCGTGCGGCCTGAAAACGGATCGGTGATGCTCCAGCTGATGACGCTGGGCATAATCTTTGTTCTGCTCGGCCTTTTCAGCACAGTCGTCTTTGCCGTGAGTGCGGGCCGGCTCGGCACGTTCCTGCGCCGCAATCCGTCGGTGGTGAAATGGCAAGGCAAGGTGGTTGGCGGCATCTACTGCGCGTTAGGCGTTCGTCTGGCCTTGCAGCAGCGCTGATGTCGAAGCGAAAAGCGCGCCCGTCGAGGCGCGCCGGTCGTCACTTTTTGAATTCCGGGCTGCTCATTTTCACTCGCATTTGCAATGGCTGCGCGCTACCCATGCGCGCCACGTTCCAGACCATGACATACGCAAAGGGGCCACTATGTTGCTCGTCGACACCTATCTCGAGAAATCACCGATCCAGGGCATCGGGGTTTTCGCCAGGAACCACATTGCCAAGGGCACGCTGGTCTGGAAGCTCGACCCCAGATTCGACCGGATCATCGACGTCGAGACCTATGAAGGCGAGAGCGGCCCGGTGAAGAACTATCTCGACCGTTATTCCTATCCAGACCGCCGGGATCCGAACTACATCGTCTTCGAAGCCGACGACGCCCGCTACATGAACCATGACGACGAACCGAATTGCGATGTCTCCTCGCCCGAGGAAACCTATGCCTTGCGCGACATCGCACCCGGCGAGGAACTGACCTGCAATTACAGCCATTTCTTCGAGACGGGCTTCGACTTCCTCGGCGATCGCCACCTGTAGATCGCCACCTGTAGCCGGGATCACTTGGCCGGCTTGCTGCGCACCGGGTAGCCGTTGGGATGCGGCGGCACCGCCTTGAGATAGGCGGCTATTGCCGCGCGATCTCCCGGCGGCAGTTCGGCCATGTTGCGCTGCACGTCGACCATGGCGCCGCCTACCGAGTCGAAATCGGGGGTAAAACCGGTTTCGAGATAGTTGGCGATGTCGGCTTCCGACCAGTCACCGAGCCCGCCCTCGCCCGATGTGATGTTCGGCACGACGCCGCTGCCTTCGGCTGCCGACGCGCCAGCCAGCCACTGGCTCTTCCTAGTGGCGCCGGTGAAGTCGCGCGGCGTGTGGCATTCGCCGCAATGGCCAGGCCCCTCGACCAGATAGCGGCCGGCGAGTACCGGATCAGGCGTGCCATCGGCAAAGGCAATCACCGGCTCCTTGCTGAGATAGAGCCGCTTCCACAGGCCGAGGCCGCGGCGGATGTTGAAGGGGAAACTCAGGGAATTGTCCGGCGCCTTGCCGGCGACCGCCGGCAGCGTCTTCAGGAACGCATAGAGATCGGCAATATCAGCCGGCTTCATGCGGGCGTAGGATGCGTAGGGGAAGGCCGGATAGAAATGCTCGCCCGACGGCGACACGCCCTTCAGCATGGCGTTGGCAAGGTCCTCGACCGTCCAGGCGCCGATGCCGTCCTTGGGATCCTGCGAGATGTTGGGCGGCACGAAGGTGCCGAACGGCGTCTTGAGCTCGAGGCCGCCGACCAGTTGCAAACGGGCGTCACCCTGCGAGCCTGGCTTGGCGTGACAGGAGGTGCAGCCGCCGGCATTGAAAATGCGCTTGCCCCTGGCGGCGTCGCCGGGGCCGAGCTGCGCCAGGGTGTCAGTGTCGAGCTTGACCGGCGCCGACAACAGCCAGCCGGCGCCGGCACCGACGACACCCAGGACAAGGGCGGCGCCGACAAATTTTTTCCACAAGGGCATTGACCGGGATCAGCTCTTCTTCACCCGATAGGTCTTGTGGCAGGTGCCGCAATCACTGCCGAGCGTATCGATCTGCGCCTTCAGCGCATCGACATCGGCGGGTGCGGCGGCGACTGCGGCCTTGACGTCGGCGAGGTACTTGTCTTCGGTCGATTTGAAGCCCGCCATGTCTTTCCAGATTTTGGGCGAGGCGGTGGTATCACCGCTGTCGCTGCCGGCCGGGAACAGCGTGTCGACATCGAACTTTTCCGCGTTGACCTGCAGCGCCTGCAGCGCCGTCAGCACGGCGGCGGCATCGAAGTCCGCTTCGCCCTTGGCGATCTTCGACAGGCCGCCGACAATCTTGCCGCGTTCCTTCATCAGTCCCTGTCGGTCGAGGATCGGGTCGGCAAAAGCCGCCGAGGCGGCGAGGCTGAGCATAGAGATGGCGATAACAAGCTTTCTCATTCAATTGGCTCCAGGATGATGAGGGGTCGCGACCTAACGTTAACGGAGGGCGGGCCGGGATTATTCCCTGTCCGCCGGCCGGATTCTGCCGAATTTCCGTGTACCTCCTGTTTCAGCAAAAAAAGAAAAGCCCCGATGCCGGGGCTTCTCTGGGTCGATCAGGCTTTCGCCTCTTCGTACATTTCAAGGACATGGTCCCAGTTGATGAGGCTGTCGACGAAGGCCTCGAGATATTTCGGCCGCGCGTTGCGGTAGTCGATGTAATAGGAATGTTCCCAGACATCGACGCCGAGGATCGGCGATGCGCCATGGACGAGCGGGTTCTCGCCGTTCGGCGTCTTGGATATCGCCAGCTTGCCGTCCTTGACCGAGACCCAGGCCCAGCCCGAACCGAACTGCGTGGTGCCGGCGGCGATGAAGTCGGCCTTGAACTTGTCGTAGCCGCCGAGGTCGGCGTCGAAAGCCTTCTGCAGGGGGCCCGGAAGCTTGTTGCCGCCGCCGCCCTTCTTCATCCACTTCCAGAAATGGATGTGGTTGTAGTGCTGGGCTGCGTTGTTGAAGAGGCCGGCATTCTTGCCGAACGACTGCTTGACCACCTCTTCGACCGACAGATCGCCAAGGCCCGCTTCGGCGGCCAGCTTGTTGCCGTTGTCGACATAGGCCTTGTGGTGCTTGTCGTGGTGATACTCCAGCGTCTCCTTCGACATGTAAGGCTGCAAGGCCTCGTAGTCGTAGGGCAAGGCGGGCAATTCAAAAGCCATCGGTCATACTCCTCATGGAAAAATCCGGTGCGGATACCGGATTAAGATAGGGCTGCATTGATCTGGAACAACTCCGGAATGAAGCGCCAATTGCCTTTTAGCGGCTCAACCGGCGGAAGTCGAATGCGCCCATTCCCAATAAAGGTCGCGCGCTTTCTTGGCCACCGGCCCGGGCTGCAGATCGCGGTCCTCGATGCGGGTGATCGGCACGACCTTGGAATGATTTCCGGTCGAAAAGATCTCATCGGCTTCAAGAAAGTCGCGCACCGACAGCATCTTCTCCGTGGTCTTGAAGCCGTAATCGCCAAGCAGCGTCATGGTGCGCGAGCGGGTGATGCCGGACAGGAAGGTGCCGTTGGGCGCCGGCGTCAACACGTGGCTGTCCTTGACCAGGAAGATGTTCGAGGTTCCGGTCTCGGCGACATTGCCCAGCATGTCCAGCACCAGCGCATTGTCGAAGCCGCGTCCCTTCGCTTCGAGGATGGCGCGGCCATTGTTGGGATAGAGGCAGCCGGCCTTGGCATTGGTCGGCATGGTCTCGATGGTCGGCCGCCGGAACGGCGACACGGTGATCGAAAAGCCGGTCGGCGAGATCATCGGCGATTCGTAGAGGCAGAGGCAGAAACGGGTCGAGGCCGGATCGGCCGGCACGCCCATATAGCCGCCATGCTCGGCCCAGTACATCGGCCTGATGTAGACCGCTGTCTTGCCGTCGAACTTCTTCAGCCCGTCCCAGGTCAGTCCAACAATCTCATCGGCGCTCATCGACGGCGCGAGGCCGAGCGCGGTCGCCGATGCGTTCACCCTAGCGGCATGCAGCTCGAGATCGGGGGCGACGCCTTCGAACCAGCGGGCGCCGTCGAAGACGCTGGTGCCGAGCCACATGGCGTGGCTGCGCGGCCCAAGGATGGCGACGTTGCCTTCGTACCAGTCGCCGTCGACGAAGGTCCATGTCGCCGATAGCGCCGCAGTCGCCAGTGTCATTGTTCGGTTCCGCTTCAAAGCTGTTTGTTGCCAGGCATTGGAAGATGCTTTGACCGGCGCCGTCAACCGGCATGGAGCGGATTTGTTGAGGCCAGAGCGCCCCAAGAAAGCGATCAAGACTGTAATCGATGCTTGCACCTTGCGCCGCCTGCCCTCAAAACTGTCGCCATGCATTACGCGGCTTACGTTTTCGACGCCTATGGCACGTTGTTCGACGTGCACGCGGCCGTGCGCCGTCATGACGGCGAGATCGGCCCCGACGGCCCGCTGCTTTCGGAAATCTGGCGCGCCAAGCAGCTGGAATATTCCTGGGTGCGCACGCTGATGGGCGGCTATGCCGATTTCTGGCAGCTCACCGAACAGGCGCTCGATTTCGCCCTGCTCAAGGTTCCCTCCGCCGACATGGGACTGAAGGCCAAGCTGCTCGAAGCCTATTGGCGGCTCGACTGCTATCCGGAAGTGCCGGCCGTGCTCAAGGCGCTGAAAGCATCCGGCGCCAAGCTCGCAATCCTGTCCAACGGCTCGCCCGAGATGCTGGAAGCGGCGGTCAAGTCGGCCGCCCTCGACCAGGTGCTGGACGATATCTTTTCGGTCGACGCCGTCAGGCGCTTCAAGACCGACCCGTCGACCTACGACATGGTGGCGACGGGCTGGCGACTCTATCCGGGCGCCGTCTCATTCCAGTCGTCCAACCGCTGGGACGTCGCCGGCGCCACGAAATTCGGCTTTCGCACCGTATGGATCAACCGCGCCAACCAGCCCGAGGAATACCGGGATTTCCCGCCGGCGCTGATCCTGCCGTCGCTTGAAGGCCTGCTGACCGGCGGCTGATCACTCTGTTGCCTTCGAGCAACAGTGGCAGGGCGGTCACAGCTTCGCCTTTGTTTGTCCACCCTCAGGCCAGAATCGGAACCGCCTATCGCGTCAGGCATTGGGGGAGGCCGACCACTGCGCCGCTTGAAGGCATTCACGCTTTCTTGCGATTCGAGACTTAAAAAAGGCAACCATGTTGAAGACCGAAATCGACCCCTATCGCCTGAGCCGTCGCGGCTTTCTGAATGCTGCAGCCCTTGGCGCCGCTTCGATTGCGGTCTCCGCCTGCACCACCACCGGACCGGCGCCGGCGCCGGTCGAACCGCCACCGCCGACCTATGACGAGCCGCCGCTCGGCGACTATGCGACGATGTACGGCCCGATTTCCGACAGCGGGTTCGAGCTCCCGGCCATCCCGATCAAGAAGATGGACCCGCAGTTCCTGCGCCAGATCGTTCCCGATCCGACCGGCCAGCGGCCAGGCACCATCATCGTCGATACGACCAACCATTTCCTGTATCTGGTGCGCGAAGGCGGCCAGGCGATCCGTTACGGCGTCGGCCTCGGCCGCGCCGGCTTCGAATGGTCGGGAGACGCCGTCGTCCAGTGGAAGCAGAAATGGCCGAAATGGACGCCGCCCGATGAGATGGTTGCCCGCCAGCCTGAACTGGAAGAATACAGCGCCAAGAACGGCGGCATGCCCGGCGGCCTCAAGAACCCGCTCGGCGCCCGCGCGCTCTACCTGTTCCACGACAACGTCGACACGCTCTACCGCCTGCATGGCTCGCCGGAATGGAACTCGATCGGCAAATCCGTCTCGTCAGGCTGCGTGCGCCTGATAAATCAGGACATCATCGACCTCTACGACCGCGTGCCGTCGAAGAGCCCGGTCATCGTGACGTCCGACATCGGCCAGCCGATGGCGGCGAGCGCAAACCGCAGAGCCATCCCGATCGATGGCGGGGTGCCGGATGGCTCGGTCCTGCTCGGCCCGGTGACCTGATCGACTTCATCGATGCCATGAAGCGGCAGGTTCCGCTCCATGCGGCAAAGCTCGCCAGGATCCCGATAGCTTTACGCGAATGCCTGGGGTTCGCATCCAAGATATGCAATGCCGGCAACAGGAGGCCAAAAAAGACATCCAGACGAACCATGGAGCCGCTGCAATCGGGGCGGCCATGCCCTGTCAATCTCGACGCTGCTGTGTTTCGTTACCGATTGATGTATATTAGACGGGAGTATGATTGCAGAGACATACATTTCATTAGATCATTGATGGCGGGGGAACGCCGATGGTGGGATTTGATTTCGATAGTCCGCCTGCCGACGGCGCCGAGGCCAACCTGTCGGCCGAATGCGAGCGCCAATTGCTGCCGCTCGTCCGCGGAATTGTCGAGGCGGCGGTTGCCGCCGGGTGGAGCCAGGAAGACGTTCTTCTGGCCATGGTCGAGCTGTCCTGGGATCTGTACGAGAAACGCCGAGGCGATCTTTAGCAGGCCTGCATGAGCCGAATAATTCCGTAGCGCCGGCCAAGCCAGGCCATGTTTTTCTCGCGCGAACTTTTTTCTTCACTTACAATGTTTTTTCTATCCGCGGGATGCGCTAGGCTGCCTTTGGGCAGGACTATGGGGGATACAAATTACCGTCCGGATTTCCGGGTTGGCTGTTTGCACGGCACGGAATTTCGATGGGCTGGCAAAGCGGCTGAGGCAAGGCTGAATGAAAAATGCGGGCGAGGTTCAGGAACGCAGCGCAGGCGCTGATCGGGTCGATCGGCACGCCCTCGACATAATCCCCGAAAATGCCGATCCCGGAAGAGCAACCATGCGGGGAGCGGGATACGCTCTCTCCGCAGCCCTGGATCCCAGACGTTCCTGGAGGGTCGCCATCGCCGAAGTCGCTTACCTCGCAGGATTTTCGGATCAAGGCCATTTGGCCACCGCCATGAAGAAGCACAAGGGAAAGAAGCCATGGCTCGGGCGATAACTGCTGCTGGATCGTCCGTGGCAATGACAGATAGTCGCCAGATCTGTCAATGGCCGCGCGACCTATATTCAGAATACAACGCTGGATTGTGATGGCACACGATGCACAATAACTAGGCACAAATGGTAAGATAAGATCGGAAAATGGTCAGGTAGCCTTGGCTAAAAATTCAACCCTGTAAATTTATAGTCAAAATCCTGGTAAAATTTTCATTTGAGCTCAAATTCTTCTTTCAATATAAAGCAGCATCTGTAGGATTCGAAGGAAACGCCCAGGAGCAAACGTGAATTCTGGGCGCCTCGATACAGCACAGGATTGGATTGATCGGCGCAGCAGTGGCAGAGACGAAGATGCAACATAGAGGCAACGTCCAGGAAAGCGCCGGGACAGAGCGGCGGCGCGCGGATCGTCGCATCTTCGACGGAATTCCGGAAAGCGCGGGGCGCTACCTGGTCACGTTTCGAGGCGGCGCGGCTCATGTCGTTCATGGGCCGGGATCACACACATTCAAAGCGGCGGAACATTTCGCTTCTGTTCTGCTTGCACCCTCACCAGGGATAGCGGCATCGCTGGGCAGCGACAAAGTCCACGAATACGACGGCGACGTCGGTATGATCATGATCGTCCCAGCCGACCTCGGCGGCAAGGTGACCCGGTCATCCACCACGGAAAGCGTAATCGTGGCGCTCACCCCCGAGAGTCTCTTCGAGCTGGCAACGCGTGAATTCGACACCGGCCATGCCGAGCTTCAGCCGCCGCCGTTCGGGACCGTCGACTTCCAGGCGCTGCAACTCGCGCAGTTGCTGAAGGCGGAACTGACGGATCGGGAAACTCCAAACGAGTTCTATGTCGATTCGTTGGTCACCATGTTCGGCGTCCATTTGCTTCGGAACTACGCAGGAGCGCGAAAGTTGCCACAAGCCCCAAAGGGCGGTCTGTCGAACCGCAGCGCCCGGCGGGTGCGGGAATTCCTGGAGGTAAATTTTTCCAGCAAGATCGCGGTGGCCGAGCTGGCCGCACTCTGTGGCCTTTCGCCGAGCCATTTCATCCTGGCATTCACCAAGACTTTTGGCGAGCCGCCGCACAAATATCTGCTGCGGCTGCGTCTCGATTTCGCCGAAAAACTTCTCATCGAGAGCGACCTGTCGATTGCGGAAGTCGCTCATCTCAGTGGATTCTCGGACCAGAGCCACTTGACGGTCACCATGTCCAGATACCGGAACAGAACCCCCAGGCAGGTGAAGCTGCAACGTTAACGACTGTTGCGGCGCGCATGATTGTCCGCGGCGATACCTCGATTGATCTTCAGTATAGTCGAAGGTTGTGTGGCAGAGCAGTCACAGTTGTCGCGCAGGGACCAAATACCGGATTTTCCTACAAAGATTCCGGATTATTCCAAAATACCTGCACCGCGAATGTGCTCATGGTCGCGATGGAAGTCATTTGGGGCGGGGGAGCAACCAGATGATACAGCATGTCGGATTGTCCCATGGACATTCAATTCGCGGAAATCGAGGTCTTCGCGCCTAAGGCCGAAGCGGCCTGGGCAGCACTGCAACGCCAATACGCCAGCCGGATCAGCGCTGCGGAACTCGACCATCTCCTGGCCTGTTTCGTGCTTGGACTGACCTCTCCGGCTTGTGGTGAAGGCGATCCGGGATTTCATTTCGATCTCTGCCGCGCGCTGGTGGCGGTAAGCCTGCCGCCGGAACGGACGGAGGCTGCACTGCATACGGTTCCAGAGCCGACGCAGCCATGGGTCGCGAGCGCCTATCAGCTGATTGAAAAACAAGGCGCGAAGGTCGGTCTCTCGTTGCGGGAGAAGACGCGCAATTTCGAAGATTTTTTGGCCACCGAGGCGAATGGTGCGGCACATCAGAGCGCCTCGGCAATTGCGAGGAAAAACTAGCATGACCAAACGCGTCGAGGGGCGGAGAAGGATCGAACTTTCTTCAAGCTTTGTCGGAAACTGGATCGCGGGCGCGGCCGACAGCCGCTCGGTGCGGCGCCGCCTGATGGCGGTGCTGCGCATGGCTCACCGGGTTCTTGGATTCGGTCGCAAGAATATGGGTCTGGGAACATTGAGAAGCGGCACCAGCGTGCGTTCGGCTCTGGCCTGTGGCGTGAGCCCGGCCAGCGTGCTCGGCGGCCTGGCCGCAATCGCCGCGCTCGGCCTCGCCACACCGGCCCAGGCACAATATCAGGCTGGCGGCGGTTCGGCGACCGGCGGCAACGCCGTCGCCATCGGTAACGGCGCCGCGACGAATGGCAATAACAGCGTGGCGTTGGGCAGTTCCAACAGTGCAACGGGCGACGGCACGATCGCCATCGGCTATGCGATGGGTGTCAATGGCCTCAATTCCATAGGCATAGGTGTCTTCGCAGGCGCAACCGGCGTCAATGCCCTCGCCGTGGGCGGGAACGCCAAGGCCAACGGGGACGCAGCAAGCGCTATTGGCGTCAATTCGGTTGCAACCACAAGCGCGGCCGCTTTTGGCAATAATGCGCGTGCCGACGGAGTCAACTCGACCGCGATCGGCCCTGTTACCCGGGCGACCGGATTGCGCGCCACCGCGCTCGGGTTCGGGGCAACGGCATCCGGCGTGGATTCGATTGCCCAAGGTAACAGCGCTGTCGCAAGCAACCAGAATGCCGTCGCCATTGGATTCCAGGCGACCGCGACCAGCATCAACTCCATCAACATTGGCGGGCGCACCCTCGCGGGATCAGGCGCGCTCTCGCAGGGCGCCATCGCCCTTGGTACGGATGTCACGGCAAATCAGCAAAACACCGTTGCCATAGGCGTCCTGACCAAAGCGACCGGAACGAGCGCAACGGCGATGGGCAACACCGCCAGTGCCTGGGGCAACCAGTCCATCGCATTCGGCGTCGGCGCACTGGCGGGTGTTCAGGCCAACACCGCACTGCCCAACAGCATCGCGATCGGCACGAATTCGGTCTCTTCCGGCGCTTCTGCCGTCGCGCTCGGCACCGCCGCGAAAGCATCTTCCGCCGATGCCGTTGCGATGGGAAGCAACGCCAGTGCGTCGACCCAATACGGCGTCGCAATCGGCCTGAATGCGGCAGCCTCCGGTACAGGCGGAGCGATGGCACTTGGCCAAGGTACGATCTCGAGCGGTGTCAATTCCGTTGCCCTCGGCGTCCAGGCCAGTGCCACCGGGGCAGGCGCCAATGCCTTGGGCACCTTGTCCGTTGCTTCGGGAGGCAATTCCACAGCCCTCGGCACCAGTTCCACGGCCAGCAACAACTATGCGACAGCCGCAGGCTGGGGATCTGTCGCCAGCGGCGCCGATTCCGCTGCCGTAGGACGTGAGGCCGTCGCGTCGGCGCTTGACGCAACGGCGATGGGGTACATATCCAAGGCCTCGGGCCAATACAGCACCGCCGTCGGCGCCAACGCAAACGCCACCGCCACGTCCAGCACGGCGATCGGCCAGAACGCGTTTGCAACCGGCGTTCAAGCATCCGCTTTCGGCGTAGGAGCGAATGCCGGCGCCCAGAATGCGGTTGCGCTGGGCGCCCTCTCCACCGCCAGCGCCACGAGCGCCATCGCCGTGGGCAACAACGCCAAGGCGGATTCGGCCGAAGCGGTCGCCATGGGCACCAATGCGGTGGCAACCGGCGGCAAGGCCGTCTCCATCGGTTCGGGCAACACGGCTTACGGCAACGGCGCGGTCTCCATCGGCGATCCGAGCTATGCCAGCGGCACCGGCGCCTTCACCGGCGGCGCCAACAACATCGCCAACAGCGACGGCACGGCAACCGCCACAGCCGCAAACCAGGCCGCAGGCGCGGTTGCCATCGGCAACAACAACAAGGCCGTCGGGCAAGGCTCCGTGGCGCTGGGCAATGGCTCGACGGCGGGTGCAGCCGGCCTTGCCGGCAATGTCGCGCTGGGCAACGGCGCGACGGCGACGGCAAGCTCCGGCGACGTAGCGCTCGGTTCGGGCTCGGTGACCGCGACGGCGGTCGGCACCAGCGGCGCGACGATCGGCGGCACGGCCTACAACTTCGCCGGCACGACGCCGACGAGCACCGTCAGCGTCGGCGCGCTCGGCGCGGAGCGGACAATCACCAATGTCGCGGCGGGCCGGCTCAGCAATTCGTCGACCGACGCCATCAATGGCTCGCAGCTCTTCGCCACCAACCAGCAGGTGACGCAGAACACGACGGCCATCGCCGCCAACACCGCCGACATCACCAATCTCGGCAACACGATCAACAGCATCAGCACCGGTGGCGGCATCAAGTATTTCCACGCCAATTCGACGGCGGCGGACTCGTCCGCAACGGGCACGGACTCCGTTGCTATCGGACCAGTCGCGACCGCGACGGGGACAAACGCCATCGCGGCCGGCACCAATTCGAGCGCCTCCGACGCCAACGCCTCGGCCTTCGGCAGCGGCGCCGTCGCATCGGCGCTTGACGCAACGGCGATGGGATACATCTCCAAGGCCTCGGGCCAATACAGCACCGCCGTCGGTGCCAACGCCAATGCCACAGCCACGTCCAGCACCGCGATCGGCCAGAACGCGTTTGCAACCGCCTTTCAAGCGACCGCTCTCGGCGTAGGAGCGAATGCCGGCGCCCAGAATGCAATCGCGCTGGGCGCCCTCGCGAACGCCAGCAACGCCGGCGACGTGGCGCTCGGCTCGGGCTCGGTAACCGCCGCGGCGGTCGGCACCGCCGGCACGACGATCGGCGGCGTCGCCTACAACTTCGCCGGCACGACGCCGGCAAGCACCGTCAGCGTCGGCGCGGTCGGCGCGGAACGCACCATCACCAATGTCGCGGCGGGCCGGCTCAGCAATTCGTCGACCGACGCGATCAACGGCTCGCAGCTCTTCGCCACCAACCAGCAGGTGACGCAGAATACGACCGACATCGCCGCCAACACCGCCGACATCACCAATCTCGGCAACACGATCAACAGCATCAGCACGGGCGGCGGCATCAAGTATTTCCACGCCAATTCGACGCTGGCGGATTCGCAGGCGCTGGGGACGGATTCCGTTGCCATCGGCCCGAATGCTGTGGCCAACAATGCCGGCGACGTGGCGATCGGCGCGAATGCGGTGTCGACCGCGACCACGGCGGTCGGCGGCACCACGATCGGCGGCGTTGCCTACACCTTCGCCGGCGCGACGCCCGCGGGTGCATTCTCGGTCGGCTCGGTGGGCGCCGAACGCCAGATCCAGAACGTCGCGGCCGGGCAGTTGAGCAACTCCTCGACCGATGCGGTCAACGGCTCGCAGCTGTTTGCGACCAACCAGCAGGTGACGCAGAACACCACCGATATCGCTGCCAATACTGCTGACATCACCAATCTCGGCAATTCGATCAGCAATATTACCGGCGACACCTCGCTGGCCTACACCGACGCCAATGGCGACGGCATCCGCTATGTGCGCACCAACGACAGGACGCTTGCCGTCGCGGACTCCTTCGCGCAAGGGATCGGCTCTTCCGCCCTGGGCTACCAGGCGACCGCGAGCGCCGACAATGCGCTGGCGCTCGGCCGCGACACCCAGGCCAGCGTCATCGGCGGCGTGGCGCTCGGCGCCGGCTCGGTTTCGGATCGGGCGGTCGCACCCGTATCGGGATCGATCCTCTCGGGCACCGGCCTCATTCCCTACAACACCGCGGACATGAGCCTGCTCGGCGCCGTCTCGGTCGGCACCTCCACCTCCTATCGCCAGATCATCAACGTGGCCGACGGCACGCAGGACCAGGACGCGGTCACGCTTCGCCAGTTGAAGGGCGCGCTGAGCTCGTTCGCGGTGACGGGGAGCCTGTACTTCCACGCCAATTCGACGGCCGCGGATTCGCTTGCGGTCGGCGTCGATTCGGTTGCGGTCGGTCCGCGCACCACCGTCAATGGCGACAATGGCATCGGCATCGGCAATGGCGCCATCGTGCAGCAGACGGCGCCGGGAGGCATTGCGATCGGCCAGAACTCGACCGTCAACCAGGCCGACAGTATCGCCCTCGGCACCAACGCGACCACCAACGGAGCGCAGGCGGTGGCGCTCGGCGCCGGCGCAAAGGCCAACGAGCCGGGCAGCGTCGCGCTCGGCGCGGGCTCGACGACGGCGGCGGCGGTCGCCACCACCGGCACCACGATCAACGGCGTTGCCTATACTTTCGCCGGAGCAGCTCCGACGAGCACGGTCAGCGTCGGCACCGTCGGCAACGAGCGCACCGTCACCAATGTCGCGGCGGGCCGGATCAGCGGCACCTCCACCGACGCCATCAACGGCAGCCAGCTCTTCGCCACCAACCAGGCGGTCGAAGCCATGCAGGGTAGCGTCGGCGACCTCAACCAGTTCGCCGTCCAGTACGACAAGGACGGGAACGGCAACAAGTCCAACTCGATTACCCTTGCCGGCGGCGACCCGAACACGCCGGTCGTCATCCACAATGTCGGGGCGGGCGTTGCAAACACCGATGCCGTCAATGTTCAGCAGTTCAACAGCGGGTTAGCACTCAACCTGGACAATTCGAAGAACTACACCAACCAGGTGGCGGCCACCACGCTGCAGCAAGCCAATGCGTATGCGGACTCCAAACTCAGCCAGCTCAACATGGACATGGGAGAGGTCAGGGGCGAGGCGCGCCAGGCTGCGGCAATCGGCTTGGCGGCCGGCTCGCTGCGCTACGACGATCGTCCCGGCAAGCTGAGCGTGGCCGCCGGCGGAGGCTATTGGCGCGGTGAAGGCGCCCTGGCCTTCGGCGCCGGCTACACCAGCGAGGAAGGACGTGTTCGAGCGAACCTGTCCGGTACGACGGCAGGCGGACACT
Source organism: Mesorhizobium sp. C372A (assembly GCF_030323245.1). Taxonomy (NCBI): domain Bacteria; kingdom Pseudomonadati; phylum Pseudomonadota; class Alphaproteobacteria; order Hyphomicrobiales; family Phyllobacteriaceae; genus Mesorhizobium; species Mesorhizobium sp. C372A. The sequence continues at coordinate 5,847,013 of NZ_CP100475.1, forward strand.
GGGGTGTCGGCGCGGGCGTCAGTCTTACGCTGAACTAGAGCCCGGCCATGATCAGGCAGGCAGTCCTTGCTGTCGCGATATCCATGACGTCAATGCTCCTGTCCGGCCCGTTAGCGGCCGGGCAGGAAGCGATCCCTTCCGGCTACAGGGTAAAACCTTCCGACGTAGCGATCCCTGCGGATGCGAAGCTTGGCGAGTATCAACGGACCACCCGTCCGTTCGAGAACTGGACGCTGATCTGCGACGAGAACCTGAAGGCGCGCCAAAAGGTCTGCAATGTCACCCAGATCATCGAGGACCAGGCAGGACAGGTTGCGTTCAGCTGGTCGCTTGCCGCCACCAAGGAAGGCAACCCCTACATGATCTTGCGCGCCCCGCCGATCGCCAAGAGCGACGCTCCTGTCTCGCTGACGTTCGAGGGGCGCAAGGAGCCGATAAAAATTCAACTCGACGGATGCAATCAGGCCGTCTGCGTCGGCATGCTGCCGGTTGGTCCGATCATGCGCGAACAGATTTCGAAGGCCGCGGCATCCGTCATCTCCTTTCCGACCACGGATGGCAGAACGATCAACGTAACCGCGACCCTCAAGGGCTTGGCCGCGGCCGTTGCGGCGATCAATTGACGAGGCAATCGCGATGAACCAGCAATCGATCCATGACCGGATAATGGCCCGCAACCAGGGAAAGGATGCTGTCCGGGTCGGCATCGAAGACCGGAGCAGACCGCAACGAAACCGCGCGAGGACCGCTGTCTTCTCGTTGCTCGCCATTGCCGTCGTCGCCACGGCCGGCTTCGCGGCCATGCGCTACGACCTGCTCCACAATTTATTGCCGCAGCCGGCGGTCGCGGAGACCAACCAGCCCAATCCGGCCCTGGCCGAGACGCCATTTCTGCAACACGCCAAAGAGGCAGGCTTGCAGTCTTGTTCCAACATTTTCCCAGCCCTTGGGCAGATGCTGACAACCGGCACGACGTACAGCGTCCAGTCGATCTGGAACAACGAGGCCCCCGACAAACACCTCGTGGAAGCCCTGGTCGGCATGAACTACGCCACACAGGGCTACAGCGGCCCGGCGGCAGGTCTGGTGTTCGCGGCACCCACCGCATCCGTTTGCGAAGGTACGATGGTCAGGGTGGCGCCATTCGCGGCCAATTGCGCCGATGTTCCGGCCCTGCTTCCGAAAGACAGCAAGCTCGCCAACAATCTTGGACAAATCAGCGTCTATGAACTGGCCAATGGAGGGGGCAACGCGATGCTGCTGCCAACCGGCAACAGCTGCGTCGTCATTTCCGTGGCCTCGGCAGCAGGTAAACAAGGAGGCGTACAATGAGGGTGAATTCCGCCATTGCGGCGATCGGCATGCTGTTGCTTTGCGCCGGACGGCTGGGCGCGGCGGACCTCGCCCCGGCGGCGGACGTGCCCGAGCCGCCGGCCCAGGAGGAGAGAGGCATCTGGGCGGCGATCGCCTATTCGAGCCCCGACGAGAAGCACGGCTTCTTTTGGGGCGCCGACAAGCGGCAGGAGGCGATGGACATCGCGCTGAAGCATTGCCAGAACGCCGGCGGCGGCAGCTGCGCCGTGGTCAGCGTATTCCGCAATCATCGCCATTGGGACGATGACGACAATACCGGCTTTCCCTACAAGCATTGCGGCGCCCTCGCCGTAGGCGAGAAGCCGGAAGGGCGGCTGACCAGTTGGGGCGCCGAGACGGCGCAAACACGCCGGGATGCCGAAGACCTGACACTGCAGGCGTGCGAGCGGAACGGACAAAAATGCAAGATCCGCGAGTGGGTGTGCACATGACGCATCAGAGCGAAGCAGCGGAACGCCAATCGAGGCGCATGTTTGCACTCAGCGTAGCGCCGTGCTCAAGCGGGGTCAGCCCTTTGCCGTGATGCGCATCGACGGTATGCGACACCGGCTCGAAGCAGAAGAAATCGGCATCCTGCGACGGCGAATAGAGGATGAAGACGTCGAGCAATGGCGAGGCGGTGAGCGAGATGGCGATCCTGTCCTCGGGCCGGGTGATCCTGGCGCGGCGGTCCCAGCCGTCGAAGGCGTTGTTGACCCAGCTCCGCGGCAACAGGGAGGCGTTCGAGAAATTCCACGCGGGGTAATCGGCCACCGGCGCCACGCCGACCGGCAGATGATGCTTGTCCTCCAGCCAGACCCGCGCCGCCTTCGCCTCGAGCGTCGTTCCGGCGCTGCGCGGGAACCACGGATGAAAGCCGAGCCCGTAAGGCAGGCGAATGCCGGTGCGATTCTCCACCGTGAGCGTGGCATCCAAGGCTCCGTCATGCAGCGCATAGGCGACCCGCGCCGTATATCGGTAGGGGCCGATTTCACCGGCGTCGAGGACCAGTTCCGCCTCGGTGGCGCTGTGGCTGGCAATCCGCCACTCCCTCTGGAAGCCGTCGCCATGGATTGGAAAGGCCTCCCCCGGCACGTTCGGCCCGATCGCATGGAAGCGGCCGTCGAAGGCGAAACCGCCGCCTGAGATGCGGTTCGACCAGGGAACCAGAAGCTGGCAGCCGGAGGCGCCGGTGCCATCGTCGGGGCGGAGCAGCGGCACCGTTGCGCCGCAGACCAGTGCGTCGAAGCGGGCGATCGCCGCGCCCTTTTGCGGCGCCAGGACCAGACGGGCGCGGTCGTCGCGCAGTTCCAGGAGGCCGGCCATCCCTTACCAACCGCCGTCGATGGCGATGTTCTGGCCGCTGATCATGTCCGAGGTGGGCTGGCCGACACTTTTACCGCCCCCTGGACAGGCTGCCCAGAATCCCGCGCACGATCGCGCGGCCGACCGACGAGCCGACCGAGCGCACCACCGCTTTGATCGCGGCTTCGGCCACCGTCTGGCGGTTGGACGGCCGTGGTGCAGGGGCCCGACGATCGCCTGATTGCTGCGGCGGCGGATCGTCATTGCCGAAGCCCGGAATGGTCCAGCGCGAGCGCCCGCTGTCGGTCTGCTGCGCCTGCTCGTCCTGCGCATCCTTGGCTTTCTTCTGCAGCATCTCGAAGGCCGATTCGCGGTCGATGGTCTGGTCGTACTGGCCGGCGACCGGGCTCTGGTCGATCAGCTTGCGGCGCTCGTCCGCCGTGATCGGGCCAAGCCTGGACGACGGCGGCCGGATCAATGTCCGCTGCACCATGGACGGCACGCCCTTGACCTCCAGCGTCGAGACCAGCGCCTCGCCGGTGCCGAGCTGGGTGATGGCGGTGGCGCAGTCGAAATCGGGATTGGGCCGGAAGGTGTCGGCGGCGGTCTTGACCGCCTGCTGCTCACGCGGCGTATAGGCGCGCAGCGCGTGCTGCACACGGTTGCCGAGCTGGGCGAGAACCTTTTCAGGGATGTCCAAAGGGTTCTGCGTGACGAAATAGACGCCGACGCCTTTCGAACGGATCAAGCGAACCACCTGCTCGACGCGGTCGATCAGCACCTTCGGCGCCTCGTCGAAAAGCAGATGCGCCTCGTCGAAGAAGAACACCAGCTTCGGCTTTTCGGGATCGCCGACCTCGGGCAATTGCTCGAACAGTTCCGACATCAGCCAGAGCAGGAAGGTGGCGTAGAGCCTGGGGTTCATCATCAGCCTGTCGGCAGCGAGCACGCTGATGGCGCCGCGGCCGTCGCGGGTGGTGCGCATGATGTCGGCGATGCGCAAAGCCGGTTCGCCGAAGAAATGCGCCGCGCCCTGCTGTTCCAGCACCAGAAGCGTGCGCTGGATTGCGCCGACCGACGGCTTGGTGACATTGCCGTAGCGCGAGCTGATCTCTTCGGCGCGCGCTGCGATGTTGGCCAGCAGCGCTTGCAGATCCTTCATGTCGAGCAGCAGCAGGCCATCCTCATCGGCGATGCGGAAGGCGATGTTCATGATGCCTTCCTGCGCTTCGGAGAGGTTCATCAGCCGCGACAGAAGCAGCGGCCCCATTTCCGAGACGGTGGCGCGGATCGGATGGCCCTGCTCGCCGAACAGGTCCCAGAAGATGACCGGGAATTCCTGGAAGTCGTAAGGGTCGAGCTTGACCTGCTCGGCCCGCTTGACCAGGAAATCCTGCGCCTTGCCCATCATGGCAATGCCGGACAGGTCGCCCTTGATATCGGCGCAGAACACAGGCACGCCGGCATTGGAAAACCCCTCGGCCAGGATCTGCAGGCTGACTGTCTTGCCGGTGCCGGTGGCGCCGGTGATCAGGCCATGGCGGTTGCCATATTGCAGCAAGAGCTGTTCGGCGCGCTGATAGCTGTCGTCGGGCTTGCGGCTGGCGCCGAGGAAAATGCTGGTGTCGTCAGCCATATGACCATGTCTCCGCAAACTGATGTGTTAAAAGCCTGTGGCCGTGCCGCAGGGTATAGTCAGGCCATTGCGCAGCGACAATGCTATTCTCCAATTGGGCTATCCATCCAGTTGGCTATTCATCCAGATTGGGCCAATCGTCTAAATTGAACCAATCCTCCAAATCGGTTTTTGGAACTTGCGGATTTTGCCGCTGATTGGCAATCGTTCCATGGTTCGTCCACGCAGGCTGCCCTATGTCAGGGAAGCGAATCCCAACCGCGCAAGCGCATTGCATTGCGATATCTGGCAGGGAACCGTAGACTGGACGGCTGACGCTGGTGCGGCCGCATAAAAACGAGGAACATGGATGGGCGCCGGAGCCTTGACCAGGAGCATCGAACCCGCTGACGTCGAGCGCCAGCGTTGGCTGGCCTTGGCCGAAAAGGCGCTCGCCGGCGCCTCCTTCGAGGAAAAACTGGTCTCGCATACCGACGATCAGATTCGCATCGAACCGCTCTACGATCGCGCCGCCGGCGCCGAGCCGCTTGTGCGCGCCAACCCCAAATTGCCCTGGATCGTCAGCCAGCGCATTGACGATCCCGATATCGGCCGCGCCAAGGCGCAGGCCCTGGACGATGTGGCACAAGGCGCGACGGGATTGTCGCTTGTCTTCGAGGGTGCTCCGAATGCGTTCGGCTATGGCCTGCCAAGGACGGCGCAGGCGCTGGAAACGGTGCTGGATGGCGTACCGCTCAACCGCACGCAGATCCGCATCGACGCCCATCCCTGGAGCCGTGCCGTCGCCGACTGGCTGGTGGCGTTCCTGAGCAAGCGCCGCTCCGACCCGGCAAAGCTGAACCTCTCCTTCGGCATCGACCCGGCGGCAATCTTTGCCGGAACCGGCCGGCTGCGCATGTCGATCGAGGCGTTGCAGGCATCGATGCCGCAATCGCTGGCGCATTTCTTCTCGCTGGGCGTGCCGGGTGTGCTGCTGGAGGCCGACGGGCGGGTGTTCCACAATGCCGGCGCCACGGAAGCGCAGGAACTCGGCACCATGCTCGCTTCCGCCGTGTCATACCTCAGGATGTTCGAGGATGCGCGCCAGCCGCTTGTCTATGCCGCTCCCCATATCGGCTTTGCGCTGAGCGTCGACCAGGACCAGTTCCTGTCGATGGCCAAGGTCCGGGCCTTGCGCAGGCTGTGGGCGCGCATCCAGGAAACCTGTTCCATCCCGGCATCGACAGCCAACATCCATGCCGAGACGTCGTTCCGCATGATGACGGCGGCGGATCCCGAAACCAACATCCTGCGCACCACCATCGCTAGCTTTGCAGCGGCAGCAGGCGGCGCGGACTCGATCTCCATCCTGCCACACACCATCGCCCTCGGGCTGCCGGCCGGCTTTGCCCGCCGCATCGCCCGCAATGCGCAGTTGATCATGGCCAATGAAAGCCATATCGACCATGTCGCCGACCCAGCATTTGGGTCGGGCGCAGTCGAGGCGCTGACCCTGGGCCTGTGCGAAGCGGCGTGGGAAGAGTTCCAGCGGATCGAAGCGGAAGGCGGCGTTCTGGCAAGCCTGCAGCAAGGGCATATCCAGAAGCGCGTCAAGGCAGCATCCGAGCGCCGCGCCGAGGCCTACCGGTCGGGTGAACGGGCAATCATCGGCACCACGCTTTACCCGCTGAAAAACGATGCCCCGGTCGAGACGCTGGCGGCTGAGCGGCGGCCGCCTTTCACAGAGGGCGTGGCGGTGTGCGAGGCGCTGTTTCCGGTCCGCATCGACCAGGCAATCGGAGCCGCACAGTGATCCCGGATTTCAGCCACATTGGCTGGTCGGCGCCACGGCGCGCGCCGGTCGAGGTCAAGGGCCAGCGGCTGACGCCGGAAGGTATTGCCGTCAAGCATCTCTACAGCCAGGGCGATCTCAAGGGGCTGCCGCATCTCGACACCTATCCGGGAATGCCGCCCTTCGTGCGCGGTCCCTACCCGACCATGTATGTCCAGCAGCCGTGGACGATCCGGCAATATGCCGGCTTCTCGACGGCCGAGGAATCCAACGCCTTCTACCGGCGCAATCTCGCCGCCGGCCAAAAGGGCCTTTCGGTCGCTTTCGATCTGCCCACACATCGCGGCTATGACAGCGACCATCCGCGTGTATCAGGCGATGTCGGCATGGCGGGCGTGGCCATCGATTCCATCCTCGACATGCGGCAATTGTTCGACGGCATTCCGCTGGGCGAGATGACGGTGTCGATGACCATGAACGGCGCGGTGCTGCCGATCATGGCGCTCTATATCGTCGCGGCCGAAGAACAGGGCGTTGCTCAGAAGGATCTCGCCGGCACCATTCAGAACGACATTCTGAAGGAGTTCATGGTCCGCAACACCTACATCTATCCGCCGAAGCCCTCGATGCGGATCGTGTCTGACATCTTCTCCTATACCTCCCAGCACATGCCGAAGTTCAATTCGATCTCGATCTCCGGCTATCACATGCAGGAGGCCGGCGCGACCGCGGACCTGGAGCTCGCCTACACCATCGCCGACGGCATCGAATATGCCCGCGCCGGCGTCGCCGCCGGGCTCGATATCGACCGTTTCGCCCCGCGGCTTTCCTTCTTCTGGGCGGTCGGCATGAACTTCTTCATGGAGATCGCCAAGCTCCGCGCGGCGCGCCTGTTGTGGGCGACCCTGATGCAGAAGAATTTTGCACCGAAGGATGAACGCTCGCTGTCGCTGCGCACCCATTGCCAGACCTCCGGCTGGTCGCTGACGGCGCAGGACCCCTACAACAACATCACCCGCACCATGATCGAGGCGATGGCGGCGACGCAGGGACATACCCAGTCGCTGCACACCAACTCGTTCGACGAGGCGATGGCGCTGCCGACCGACCACTCCGCGCGCATCGCCCGCAACACGCAGCTGATCCTGCAGAAGGAATCCGGCACCACCCGCATCATCGATCCGTGGGGCGGCTCGGCCTATATTGAACGGCTGACGCATGATCTGGCGGCGCGTGCGCTCGCCCATATCGAAGAGGTCGAGGCGCTTGGCGGCATGGCGGCGGCAACCGAACAGGGCATTCCAAAACTGCGCATCGAGGAAGCGGCGGCGCGCACGCAGGCGCGTATCGATTCCGGCGAGCAGATACTGGTTGGCGTAAACGCGCATCGCCCCGAGAACGACATCGACGTCGACGTGCTGAAGATCGACAATGCCGAGGTCAAGGCCCGGCAATTGTCGAAGCTGCAGAACCTGAAAGGCACGCGCAATGTCGGCGCGGTCGAGAGCGCGCTCGATGCGCTGACCCGCGCTGCGCAGGGTAACGAAAACCTGCTGGAATTTGCCATCCGCGCCGCGCGCGCCAATGCCACGGTCGGCGAGATCTCGCTGGCGCTCGAAAAGGTCTTTGGCCGTCACGTCGCCTCGGTGCAAACGATCTCCGGCGTTTATCGCAATGCGCTTGGCGACAATCTGACGGTCGACCGATTGCTGGAGAAGCTCGAAGCTTTCGAGAAGAAGTCCGGCGGCAAGCCGCGCATCCTGGTCGCAAAGATGGGACAGGACGGCCACGACCGTGGCCAGAAGGTGATCGCCACGGCCTTCGCCGATCTCGGCTTCGACGTCACGGTCGGCGCGATGTTCCAGACACCCGACGAGATCGCCAGGCTGGCGGTGGCGCAGGACGTCCATGTCATCGGCGCCTCATCGCTGGCGGCGGGGCACCTGACGCTGATCCCCGAACTACGCGACGCGCTGAAGAAGCTCGGCCGCAGCGACATGCTGATCGTCGCCGGCGGCGTCATCCCGCCGCAGGATTACGGCGCAATGCTGGAAGCGGGTGCCGCGGAAATCTTCCCGCCAGGGACGGTTATCCCGGAGGCTGCGGATCGGTTGCTGGACCGGCTGCTGGCGGGCTGATTGAAACAGTTGCACTGCTTATCAAAGTTGCGTTACAATATCGGGCGCAACCTATGGTATAGCTATGAACACCATCATTCACGGACTTGAGGACGGATCGGGCGTTGTAATCCTGCCGCGGGAAACGCTCGACAGCTTGGGCCTGCAGGTGGGCGATGAACTCCAGATCATCGAAACCGACGACGGCATCATCCTAAGGCCGGTGCCGTGTGACGACGTCGAACGGCAAATGCTTGCTGCTCGCGGTGTCATGGACAAGTATGAGCCCGCGTTGCGAAAGCTGGCTGTGCAAATAGGGTGAGCTGGCGTCAGGCGTCCGACAGCTTGACGATTTCCCATTCCTTGCCGTTGACGCTTGCGACGTCGCCGACCTTCTTGCCGAACAGCGCCACGGCCATTGGCGAGACGTGTGAGATGCTGCCCTTTGAGGGGTCGGCCTCGTCCTCGCCGACGATCTTCCAGTGCACTTTCTTGCCGTCATCGCTTTCCAGCGTGACACCCATGCCGAAGCGCACCTGGTCGCTGCCCGGTTCCGGCACGGAAAGCTCGGCGCTTTCGCGGCGCGCTGTCCAGTAGCGCAGGTCGCGCGAGACGACGGCAATGCGCTCGCGATCGGCTTTTCGCTCGGCTTTCGCCAAAATGTCGCGCAGATCGGCCAGATTGTCCTCGATCATCGCCAGGCCGCGCTCCGTCACCAGATTGCGGTGTTGGCTGATCGGCCGCTCGCCGATGCCGGCAATGGCGTTTTCGCTGTCTTCCTCGCGGGTAAAAGCTCTGCTCATCGGATAAACTTAGGCCCGCTTCCGTGACTGCACAAGCCACTTGCCGGACCAGGTCATTGGCCGGACTATGGCCGAGCGGAGACCTATGCGGCTGGCCCAATTCCTGCGATCAGCCGGATGATCGCAAGGGATGTGCCGATGTTGAACAGACGAACGCTTCTGCAGGGGACGGCCGGCTTTGCCGTGCTCGGCCTTTCGGTGGGCAACGCCTTGGCGAAAACGGCGGTGCGCGGCTCGATCAACGCCGCCGAGCTTGGCGTGGAACCGGACGCACCGGACGACCAGAGCAAGGCCTTTGCCAGGATGCTAGCCGAGGCAAGCCAGCGCAATGCGCCGGTGTTCCTGCCGCCGGGCACCTATGTCGTGTCCAACCTGACCCTGCCCGCCCGCGTCAGGCTTTCGGGCGTGCCGGGCGCCTCGCGCATCCTCTATGGCGGCAATGGCCATTTGCTGACGGCCGAACAGGCCGAGCATATAGAGTTCACCGCATTGGTCTTCGACGGCGCCAACGGCGGGTTGGCCGACGATGCGCAAGGCCTGCTCGACCTGCGCCGCGTCGCCCATCTCGTCATCGACAATTGCACGATCACCGGCAGCTGCAAGCATGGGCTGGCGCTGGAGCATGCGTCGGGCCGCGTCGAGCGCTCCGAGATTTCGGGGGCTGCGGACGCCGGCATCTACTCCGTCGAGGCCGCTGGCCTGGCGATATCCGATAATGCCGTATCCGACTGCGGCAATGGCGGCATTCTTGTCCATCGCTGGCAGCAGGCCGAGGACGGCACGATCGTCAGCGGCAACCGCGTGCAGCGGATCGGCGCGCGCAGCGGCGGCACCGGGCAGAACGGCAATGGCATCAACGCATTCCGTGCCGGCAATGTCTCCGTCACCGGCAACATCGTCTCGGACTGCGCCTTCTCGGCGATCCGCGCCAACAGTTCAAGCAATCTGCAGATGACCGGGAACACCTGCTCGCGGTCGGGCGAAACCGCGCTCTATTCCGAATTCTCCTTCGAAGGCGCCATCATCGGCAACAACATCGTCGATGGTGCCGCTAACGGCATCTCGATTGTCAATTTCAACGAGGGCGGCCGTATGGGTGTCTGCTCGAACAACATCGTGCGCAACCTCTCGACCACCGGCCCCTACCCCGCCGACGCGCCGGGCTTCGGCGTCGGTATCAGCGTCGAGGCCGACACCACCGTCTCGGGCAATGTCATCGAGAACGCGCCGCTCTACGGCATGCAGATCGGCTGGGGCGCCTATATGCGCAATGTTGTGGCGACGGGAAACATCATTCGTCAGGCCGGAACCGGCATCGCCGTCACTGTGGTCGAGGGCGCTGGGAACGCCATCATCTCCGACAACGTCATCGACGGCGCCGAGAACGGCGCCATCATCGGCCAGCGCTGGGCCGAACGGGCGACCGGCGACCTCGCGCGGTCGAGCGATAGCGGCTATGCGCACCTGACGGTCGAGCGAAACAGGGTCAGCTGAGCGTCGTCGTCGGCCGCAGCGAGCCGACCTTGGCGCCGATGCGGCTTTCGATCGGCGGATTGGCCCGCTCCAGAAGGTTCGCCGCCAGTGCGCCGTCGGCGCTGAGAAGTTTTGCCAGCACAGCAGCAATCATCACCTCGGCGGCGCGGCCGGCGCCGTCATCACATTTCAGCGCGATGCCGAGGCCAAGCTCCGGAACGGCAGCGCAATAGACGCCTTCGGCGCCCGTCTTGACGAAGATGCGGCCGGGCGCGGCCTGCATCAGCGCCACATCGGCCTTGCCGGTGCCGGCGACCAGGAAAGGCTCGGCCATGCAGGCAGACAGCAGGCGTTTGGCCGCCTTGGCACGCTCAGGGCCAAAGCTCCTGCCCGTAGCCATGCGGGCAAAGCCAAGGGCAAAACTTTTCAGCGGCACGGCATAGGTGGGGATCGAGCAGCCATCGGTTGCCCGGTGATCCGCATCGTGGGCAGCGCCGGTCACCGCCTGCATGGCGTCGCGCACCATCTCCTGCAAACCATGGCCTGCCTTGACGTAGCCTTGGTGGGCAATCCCTGAGTGCACGCAGGTGCAGAGAAATCCGGAATGCTTGCCCGAGCAATTGTTGTGCAGTGCGTTCGGCGAGACGCCTGTGCGGGCCAGTGCGATCGTCGCGTCGTGGCTCGACGGCCAATGCGCGCCGCATTCCAGCGCCGACTTGTCGAGGTCGGCCTTGGCCAGCATCGCCTGCGCCAGTTCGACATGCGCGGGTTCGCCTGAATGTGAAGCGCAGGCCAGCGCCAGTTCGCGGTCGCCGAAGCCATAGGCATCGGCGGCACCCGTTTCGACCAGCGGCAGCGCCTGGATCGCCTTGACCGCCGAGCGCGGAAACACCGGCCGCGCCGTATCGCCGATCTCCAGGACAGGCTTGCCGTCACCGTCAAAGATTGCGACAGCGCCGCGATGGGCGCTCTCGACGATCGCGCCGCGCAAGACTTCGACCAGAACCGGATTTGTCATCACCACCCCGAAAAATACGGGCCGCTTCTACCTGATCCGGTCGAGGATGGAAACGTAGTTGGCGACGGCAGCGCCACCCATGTTGAAGATGCCGCCAAGCTTTGCGTCCGGCACCTGGATGCCGCCTGCTTCGCCGGTCAACTGCATGGCGGTCAGCACATGCATCGACACACCGGTGGCGCCGATCGGATGGCCCTTGGCCTTCAGCCCGCCCGAAGGGTTGACCGGCAGCCTGCCGTCTTTTGCAGTCGTGCCGTCTAGCGCCAGCCTGCCGCCCTCGCCCGGCTTGGCTAGGCCCATCGCCTCATATTCGATCAGCTCGGCAATGGTGAAGCAGTCATGCGTCTCGACGAAGGAGAGGTCGTCGAGCGTCACGCCGGCCTTCTTCAAAGCGTGGTTCCAGGCCTGCTCGCAGCCTTCGAAGGACAGGATGTCACGCTTCGACATCGGCAGGAAATCCTGGACATGCTCGTTGGCGCGGAAGGCGACGGCGCGGCGCATCTTCAGCGCCGTCGAGGTGTCGGTGAGCACAAGAGCGGCGGCGCCATCGGAAACCAGGGAGCAATCGGTGCGCTTCAGCGGACCGGCGACGAAGGGGTTCTTCTCGCTTTCCTGGCGGCAGAATTCGTAACCGAAATCCTTGCGCATCTGCGCGTACGGATTGTCGACGCCGTTCTTGTGGTTCTTGGCGGCGATCATCGCCAGCGCGTCCGACTGGTCGCCATAACGCTGGAAATAGGCCTGCGCGATCTTGCCGAAGACGCCAGCGAAACCGGCCGGCGTGTCGCCCTCCTCCGGCAGATAGGAAGCCTTGAGCAGGTTCTTGCCGATCTCGGGGCCGGGGGTCGTCGTCATCTGCTCGGCACCGACCACCAGCACGATGCGGGCGGCATTGGCGTCGATGGCGCGGATGCCTTGGCGGACCGCTGCCGAACCCGTGGCGCAGGCGTTCTCGACCCGCGTCGCCGGCTTGAAGCGCAGCCGGTCATCGGCCTGCAGCACCAGGCTGGCGGTAAAATCCTGAGGGGAGAAGCCGGCGTTGAAATGGCCGAGCACGATCTCGTCGACCTCATCCGGGCCAATGCCGGCATGGTCGAGCGCGTCGACCGCGACCTTTGTGATCAGGCCCTCGAGCGTCTCGCCTTCAAGCTTGCCGAAGCGCGAATGCGCCCAGCCGACGATGCATGCGGTCATGGCAACCTCCGTTCGCCGCAAGCCTAACATGTCATAGCGCGGCATCAGCCTCTAATATTGTTCAACAGTGAACCGTTTTCCAGTCCAAAGGATGGGCCAGGGCAACATGATCGGTTGATCCGAGCGCGAGTTTTTTATTGATTGATCCGTCAATAAAAAATAATCTCTGTTTTGATCTGGATCTCCCCAATGCCGAAGGTCGGAATGGAACCGTTGCGCCGCAAGGCGCTCATCGACGCGACGATCTCGGCGATCGGCGAGCGCGGCTCGCTTGATGTGACCATGTCGGAGATCGCCGGACGGGCGGGCGTGTCGTCGGCCCTGGCCCACCACTATTTCGGCGCCAAGGACGAACTGCTGCTGGCAACGATGCGGCACATACTGGCCGAGCTGACCATCGACATGCGGCGCGCCCTGCAATCCGCCGGCTCGCCGCGCGAACGCGTCTCGGCGGTGGTCGCCGTCAACTTCTCCGACATCCAGTTCCGGCCGGAAACCATCGCGGCCTGGCTCGCCTTTTATGTCGAGGCCCAGAAATCATCGGCCTTGCGCCGGCTGCTCAGGGTCTATGCGCGGCGGCTGCATTCCAACCTGATGAGCGGACTGATCGGCATACTGCCGCGCAACGAAGCCGACCGCGCGGCGGAAGCGGTCGCGGCGATGATCGACGGGCTGTACATCAGGCGCGCGCTGAAGGACGGCGTGCCGGATGCTCAAACCGCGATCGCGCTGGTCGAAGATTATCTCGAAATCAAACTCGGCGGGCGACAGACACAGTGACAGCCTCAGTGATATCAAGGCGACCCAACATCCTGATCGTCATGGTCGATCAGCTCAACGGCACGCTGTTTGCGGACGGGCCGGCGGACTTCCTGCATGTGCCGCATCTCAAGGCGCTGGCCGCACGCTCGGCGCGCTTCGGCAACAACTACACGGCCTCGCCGCTTTGCGCGCCGGGCCGCGCCGCTTTCATGAGCGGGCAATTGCCGTCGCGCACCCAGGTCTATGACAACGCCGCCGAATTCGCTTCCTCGATCCCGACCTATGCGCATCATCTGCGCAGCGCCGGCTACTACACCTGCCTGTCGGGCAAGATGCATTTCGTCGGGCCGGACCAGTTGCACGGTTTCGAGGAGCGGCTGACCACCGACATCTATCCCGCCGATTTCGGCTGGACGCCGGATTACCGCAAGCCCGGCGAGCGCATCGACTGGTGGTATCACAATCTGGGCTCGGTCACCGGCGCCGGCGTTGCCGAGATCACCAACCAGATGGAGTATGACGACGAGGTCGCCTTCCACGGGGTGCAAAAACTCTACGATCTTGCCCGCACCTCCGAGGACGAGGCCAGCCGGCCCTGGTGCCTGACGGTTTCCTTCACCCACCCGCACGACCCCTATGTCGCACGGCGGCAATATTGGGAATTCTATAAAGACTGTCCGGCGCTTGAGCCGGAGGTGGGATTCATCCCCTATGCCCATCAGGACCCGCATTCGCAACGGCTTTACCGGGCCAGCGACTACGACAGTTTCAACATCACGCCGGAGCAGATCCGCCGCTCGCGGCGCGGCTACTACGCCAACATCTCCTATCTCGACGACAAGGTCGGCGAGCTGATGTCAGTGCTGGAGCGAACGCGCATGCTGGACGACACCATCATCCTGTTCTGCTCCGACCATGGCGACATGCTTGGCGAGCGCGGCCTGTGGTTCAAGATGAATTTCTTCGAGGGCTCGGCGCGAGTACCTTTGATGATCGCCGGCAAAGGCATTCCTGCAGGGCTGGTCGAGGCGCCGGTCTCCAACCTCGACGTGACGCCGACATTGTGCGATCTCGCCGGCATCGACATCTCTGCCATCGCGCCGTGGACCGATGGCCAGTCGCTGCTGCCGCTGCTTGATGGCGAGCCGCGCACCGCGCCGGTGCTGATGGAATATGCCGCCGAGGGCTCCAACGCGCCGTTGGTGGCGATCCGCGACGGCCGCTACAAATTCATCCATTGCGAGATCGACCCGCCGCTTCTGTTCGATCTCGAAGCCGATCCGCAAGAACGCACCAATCTTGCCGCCGATCCGGCGCATGCCGATCTGGTGGCCGCCTTCACAGGAGCAGTGCGGGCGCGCTGGGACATGGCGGCCTTCGATGCCGCGGTGCGCGTCAGCCAGGCGCGGCGCTGGGTGGTTTATCCCGCGCTGCGCAACGGCACGCATTACCCCTGGGAGTTCCAGCCACTGCAGAAGGCGTCGGAACGCTACATGCGCAACCACATGAACCTCGACAATCTCGAGGAACAGAAACGCTTTCCGCGAGGCGAATGATGACAATTGTCCCCTCCCTCGAGCACCTCAGACAGGCCTATGCCGTGACGTCGAAGGCGACGCAGATCACGCCTTTGCTGGAATCGACAGCCTTGGCCAAGGAGACGGGTGCGGCCCGCGTCTTCATCAAACCGGAATCGCTGCAATGGGCGGGATCGTTCAAGGTGCGCGGGGCCTATTGGCGGTTGAAGCGGCTGTCGCCGGATGAGGCCAGAAAAGGCGTCGTCGCCTACTCCTCCGGCAATTTCGCGCAAGGGTTGGCGGCTGCCGGCCAGGCGCTCGGCATTCCCGTCACCATCGTCATGCCGATCGACGCGCCGGCCGCCAAGCGCGATGCGACCGCAGGTTATGGCGCGCGCGTCGTGCTGACCGATCATGGCGAGCGCGCCCGTGAAGAGGTCGCAGCCGCCAAGGCCCGCGAGATTGCCGAGACCGAAGGGCTGGCGTTGCTGCATCCATTCGACGATCCGGAGATCGTTGCCGGCCAGGCCGGCGCCGGGCTCGAAGCGCTCGAACAACTCGAGGCAAAGGACGCCAGTGCCGACCTTCTGTTCTGCTCAGTCGGCGGCGGCGGACTGATCGGCGGCATGTCGCTCGCCTTCCACTATCTGTCGCCAGCAACCGAGATCATCGGCGTCGAGCCGGAAGGCTTCAACGGCATGGGTGCATCGCTAGCGCATGGCGCCATCGAGACCATGCCGATCGCGCCGAAATCGATTTGCGACGGGCTGATGTCGCGGCGGCCGGGCGACGCGCCGTTCGCGGCGGTCAAGACCGCCGGCGTGCGCGGCATCACCGTCGACGACCAATCGGTTAGGCGGGCAATGAAGATCGCCTTCGAACGGATGAAGCTGGTGCTCGAGCCGTCAGGCGCCGCCTCTCTGGCGGCGCTGCTCGGCGGCAAGGTGGATGTGGCGGGTAAAACGGTCCTGGTCATGGCTACCGGCGGCAATGTCTCGCTCGCCGATTTTATTTCGCATATGAACGATGGGCGCATGTGAACCATGCTTGAAGCAGACTTCGTCATCATCGGCTCCGGCTCGGCCGGCTCGGCCATGGCCTACCGACTGTCGGAAGACGGCAAGCATTCGGTGATCGTCATCGAGTTCGGCGGCACCGACATCGGGCCGCTGATCCAGATGCCGTCGGCGCTGTCGATCCCGCTCAACATGAGCCTTTACGACTGGGGCTTTGCCAGCGAACCGGAGCCGCATCTCGGCGGCCGCGTGCTGGCGACGCCACGCGGCAAGGTGATCGGCGGCTCGTCCTCGATCAACGGCATGGTCTATGTCAGGGGCCACGCACGCGACTTCGACCACTGGGCCGAACAGGGGGCGGCCGGCTGGGGCTTCGCCGACGTGCTGCCCTATTTCAAGCGCATGGAGGACAGTGACGGCGGCGAGGACGGCTGGCGCGGCCACGGCGGCCCGCTGCACGTCCAGCGTGGCCCGCGCAAGAATCCGCTCTACGGCGCCTTTGTCGAGGCCGGCCGCCAAGCCGGGTTCGAACTGACCGACGACTACAATGGCTCGAAGCAGGAAGGCTTCGGACCGATGGAGCAAACCATTCGCGGCGGCCGCCGCTGGTCGGCGGCGTCAGCCTATCTGAAGCCGGCGCTCAAGCGGCAAAATGTCAGCGTGATCAGAGGCTTCGCCCGCCGGGTGATCATCGAGAATCAGCGTGCCGTCGGAGTCGAGATCGAAGCTCACAAACAGATTCAGGTCGTTAAGGCACGACGTGAGGTGATCGTCGCCGCATCGTCGATCAATTCGCCCAAGATCCTGATGCTATCCGGTATCGGCCCGGCCGCGCATCTCACGGAGAACGGCATCCAAGTCGTGGCCGACCGGCCCGGTGTCGGCCGCAATCTGCAGGATCATATGGAGCTCTACATCCAGCAGGAATCGACCCAGCCGATCACGCTGAATTCGGTTCTCAACCCATTCTCCAAGACGCTGATCGGGGCGCAGTGGCTGTTCTTCAAGACCGGCCTCGGCGCCACCAACCATTTCGAGGCCGCGGCCTTCGTACGCTCGCAGGCCGGTGTCGACTACCCCGATATCCAGTACCACTTCATCCCGGCGGCGGTGCGCTATGACGGCAAGGCGGCGGCGAAGGCGCATGGCTTCCAGGCGCATGTCGGGCCGATGCGGTCGAAGTCGCGCGGTTCGGTGACGCTGCGCTCGCCCGACCCGAAAGCGACGCCGGTCATCCGCTTCAACTACATGTCGCATCCAGACGACTGGACCGAGTTCCGCCACTGCATCCGGCTGACCCGCGAGATCTTCGGCCAGAAGGCTTTTGACGGCTTTCGCGGCAAGGAAATCTCGCCGGGTTCGCACGTCCAGTCGGACGAGGATCTCGACGCCTTCATCCGCGATCATGCCGAGAGTGCCTACCACCCGTGCGGCACGTGCAAGATGGGCCGCGCCGACGACATCATGAGCGTGGTCGATCCGGAGTGCCGGGTCATCGGCGTCGACGGCCTGCGCGTCGCCGACTCCTCGATCTTCCCGCGGGTGACCAACGGCAACCTCAACGCGCCGTCGATCATGACCGGCGAGAAGGCCTCCGACCACATTCTCGGCCGCACGCCGCTGGCGCCATCCAACCAGGAACCCTGGATCAATCCGCGCTGGCAGGTGGCGGATCGATAGGGCATTGTCCGGCCAAGACCATTGGAGAATTCATATGCGCGCCCAGCCAACGGCATCGCACTATGTCAACGGCCGCTACATCGAGGACGAAGGCGGCGCGCCGCTGCCGGTGATCTATCCGGCGACCGGCGAGATCATCGCCACCTTGCATTCGGCGACGCCGAACGTGCTGGAACTCGCCATCGAAGCTGCGCGGGCCGCACAACCGGCCTGGGCGCGGATGAAGCCGGTCGAGCGTGGCCGCATCCTGCGCCGCGCCGCCGACATTTTGCGCGCGCGCAACGCAGATCTGGCGCGGATCGAGACGCTCGACACCGGCAAGGCGATCCAGGAAACGCTGGTGGCGGATGCGCCGTCGGCTGCCGACTGCCTCGAATATTTCGGCGGCGCGGTTGCCGTCTTCAACGGCGAGGCGATCGATCTTGGTGGACCTTTTGCCTATACGCGCCGCGAGGCGCTCGGTGTGTGCGTCGGCATCGGCGCCTGGAACTATCCGATCCAGATCGCCGGCTGGAAATCCGCCCCGGCGCTCGCCATGGGCAACGCCATGGTATTCAAGCCTTCGGAGAACACGCCGCTGTCGGCGCTGGCGCTGGCCGAGATCTACTCAGAGGCGGGCCTGCCCGACGGGCTGTTCAACGTGGTGCAAGGCTATGGCGATGTCGGCGCCGGCCTCGTCGGCCACGATGTCGTTGCCAAGGTTTCGGTGACCGGCTCGGTGCCGACCGGCCGCAAGGTGCTGTCGCTCGCCGGTTCGAAGATGAAGCACGCCACGATGGAGCTCGGCGGCAAGTCGCCGCTGATCGTCTTCGACGATGCCGATCTCGAAAACGCCATCGGCGGCGCCATGCTCGGCAATTTCTATTCGACCGGGCAGATCTGCTCCAACGGCACGCGTGTTTTCGTACAAAGCGGCATCCATGACCGCTTCGTCGACCGGCTGGTCGAGCGGACGAAAAAGATCCGCATCGGCGATCCGCTCGATCCTGAGACGCAGATGGGGCCGCTGGTCAACAAGGCGCAGCAGGAGAAGGTCGTTTCCTACATCGCGGCCGGCAGGCAGGATGGAGCAACGCTCGCCTGCGGTGGCAACGTGCCGTCGCTGCAAGGGTTCGATGGCGGCTTCTTTGTCGAGCCGACGGTGTTCACCGGTGTCACCGATACGATGCGCATTGCGCGCGAGGAGATTTTCGGGCCGGTGATGAGCGTGCTGAAGTTCGACGGCGAGGACGAGGTGATCGACCGCGCCAACGACACCGAATTCGGCCTCGCCGCCGGCGTCTTCACCCGCGACCTGCAGCGCGCTCATAGGGTGATCGCCGAACTGCAGGCCGGCACCTGCTGGATAAACGCCTACAATCTGACGCCGGTGGAAATTCCGTTTGGCGGGGTGAAGCAATCCGGCATCGGGCGCGAGAACTCGCTGGCGGCTTTAGCGCTCTATTCGCAGCTGAAGGCGGTGTATGTCGAGACCGGGGACGTGGCGAGCCCGTATTGAGGGTTGAAAGCGAAGTGACAGCTGATCTCCCCCCTTGCGGGGGAGATGGCCGGCAGGCCAGAGGGGGGTGTGACGGATCGCCAACCTTTGGTCTGATCTTCGAGTAGCTGAGACGTCGGCGGGACAGCACCCCCTCTGCCTTGCCAGGCATCTCCCCCGCAAGGGGGGAGATTGGCAGCTCCAACGCTTCACCCCTTCTGCGCTGTCCCATCAAGATACTGCGTCAGCGCGCAGACCAGATGATAGAAGATGCTGGCCGGCACGTCCGATGCCAAGGAGCGGCCGCGTTCGTCGATGCGGTCAATCCACAGGCCGAGCGGGGCCGGATCGATGTGCCAGCGGAACAGGCGGCCGACGCGCGCCTCGATCTCCGGCTTGAGGTCGGGGCCACCAGGCCCGTCAAGCGCGATCGCCGCCTTGATCGCTTCGGCCTGTGGCCAGCTGCGCGATACAAGGTCGAGCGGCAGGCCTTGTCTTGAGACGGCGCCATAGGCAAGGCCGGTGGCGCGGTTGAGGCCGTTGGCGATGGCCGAGGCGTAGAGCTTGCGGGCAAAATTGCTCAACTCGCCCTGACCGCTGCGGGCGACGAAATCGGTGAGCAGCGAGGCCCATTCGAAATGATGGCCGGGCTCGGTCCATGTGCCCTTCTCGCCGGCGGCCGGCTTCCACCCGGCGTCGAAATATTCGCCCAGCGTCCAGCTCTCGGCATCGAAGAAATGACTGCGGAAAAGGTCGATGATGCGCGCGGCGCGGCGCAGATAGGTGCGGTCGCCGGTCGCCTCATACCAGGCGAGGAAGGCCTCGAGCAGATGCATATGCGGGTTGGAGCGCCGCTCGCCCTCGCCGTCGGATGTCTCCAGAAAGCCGGTCATGCGGCTGTCCTCGAGATGCGCGTCGAGAAACACGAAGGTCTCCTGGCCCAGCCGCAGCGCATCCGGATCGCCGCACATATGCGCGTGCGCCAGCGCCAGCAGCACGCAGGAATGGTCGTAGGCATCCTCGGTTGGGTCGGCGACGGAGCCGTCGACATTGAGCGTGCGCACCCAGCCGCCCCGGTCCGTGCGGCCCTTGCCGGCCATGAAGGCGATGCCATGGGCGATCAGGCGATCGGCAGGACCGTCCCAGCCGCGGGCCTTGGCAACGGCGAAGGCGTAGACTTGCCTCGCCGTCGTGCGCATGCGCTTGGGCTTCAACAGCGCCTCGCCGTCGAAGCCGAGCGCCTCGTGGAAGCCGCCATGACGCTCATCGACGCCTGAAGTCGACCACAGCGGCAAGGTCTCCTCGAACAGCCAGTGATGCACGCGCCGATGCCAGGCGCCGCTCTCGATGACGCGGTCGTGTGCCGGCGTAAACCTGGTTTCCAGCCGTCCCGATTTCTCCAGCTGCTCGACGATCTTCTTGACGTGCTGGCTGTGGCTGACCGGCGCGACGAAGGTGGCGTCCGCCGTCGAGACGATCGCGACGTCCTTCATGCCGATAGCCGACAAAAGCCGGCCGTCGCTTCTGATGTAGGAGTTCTCGCAATCGATGGCGACAACATCGCCGACGACGACATTGCCATTGGCATCAGCAGGGCCGACATCGAGCAGCGACTGCCAGGAGCCGAGGTCGTTCCAGCGAAAGCCGGCCGGCACCATGACGATGTCCTTGGCCCGCTCCATGATGGCGTAGTCGATCGAGTTCGACGGGATGGCGGCGTAGAGGTCGAGCGGCATATAGAGGCCGGACAGATCCGAAGTCGCTGCCTTGTAGGCCGCTTCGGTGGCCTGCCAGATGTCGGGCTGGAAGGCCGCAAATGCGTCGCGCATGGCGCCGGCGCGAAATAGGAAAATGCCGGTGTTCCAGTAGAAGGTGCCCGCACTGAGATAGCTCTGCGCAGTGGCGAGGTCGGGCTTTTCGACGAAGCGCGACACGTCGAAGACGCCGCCGCTTTCGGCTGCGACTTCGATATACCCATAGCCGGTCTCGGGCTGCGTCGGCTTGATGCCGAACACCACCAGACGGCCGGCAAGCGCTGCCTGGCTGCCCGCCTCGACGCTCTGCCAGAACTGCTTGGGCGTGGCGATTTCGTGGTCTGACGGCACCACCAGCACCAGGCTGTCGCCGAACTCCGACAATGTGCGCAGCGCGGCCAGCGCCACGGCGGCAGCCGTGTTGCGCCCGGTCGGCTCGAACAGCGGGCCACCGCCGGCGAGGTCGAGGCCGGCAAGGTCGGCATGGACACGCTCGGCATGGCGCTCGGCGGCGATCAGGAAGATCGGCGTCTCACCTTCCGGCCGCGCCGTCAGCCGGCGCAAGGTCTTGGCCAGCATCGAGCCGTCGCCGGAGAGATCGTGGAACTGTTTCGGGTTGTCCTCGCGCGACAGCGGCCACAGCCGCGAGCCGACACCGCCGCTCATGACAAAACTGACGATGCGCTCGCTCATGAAAGGTCCAATCAGAACGTCTGGTTGTAAGCGCCGACTTCGGGGCTGCGGCGCAGCACGGCGTCGACGGCCTCGAACATCTGCCGGCGGCGGTCGGACGATACCGGGCTTTCGACAACCACGACAAGCTCCGGCTTGTTCGACGACGCCCGTACCAGGCCCCAGGTGCCATCCTCGGCCACGACGCGCACGCCGTTGACGGTGATCAGCTCGGCGATCTTCTGGCCGGCAAAAGTCTTGCCGGCGCGCTGCATCGCCTGGAAGTCCGCCACCACCCGATCGACCACGCCGTACTTCACTTCGTCGCCGCAATGCGGCGACATGGTCGGCGTGCCGAAGGTCAGCGGCAGCGCGCGATAGAGATCGGCCATCGAACTTGTGGGGTTGCGGTCGAGCATCTCACAAATGGCGGTCGCGGTGATGAGACCGTCATCATAGCCGCGGCCGATCGGCGGGTTGAAGAAGAAATGGCCCGACTTCTCGAAGCCGGCAACGGCGCCCAGTTCGGCGACCCGGCGCTTGATGTAGGAATGGCCGGTCTTCCAGTAATCTGTCTTCGCGCCGTTGGCGCGCAAGACGCTGTCGGTGTTGAACAGGCCGGTCGACTTGACATCGACGACGAAGGTCGAGCCGGGGTATTGGGTTGATATGTCCCGCGCGAGCATGACGCCGACCTTGTCGGCAAAAATCTCGTTGCCCTCATTGTCGACCACGCCGCAACGGTCGCCGTCGCCGTCGAAGCCCAGCCCGACATCAGCACCTGTTTCCAGCACTTTGTCCCTGATGGCATGCAGCATCTGCATGTCTTCCGGGTTCGGGTTATAGCGCGGAAAACTGTGGTCGAGCTCGACATCGAGCGGGATCACCTCGCAACCGATGCGCTCCAGCGCCTGTGGCGCGAAGGCGCCGGCGGTGCCGTTGCCGCAAGCGGCCACGACTTTCAGCTTTCGCGCGATGCGCTTGTCGCTCACCAGATCGTCGAGATAGGTCTCGCGAAAACCGGAGACGAATTCGTAGCAGCCACCGCCGGCAAGATCGAAATCGCCCGACAGCACGATCTGTTTCAGGGCGCTCATCTCCTCCGGTCCGAAGGTGAGCGGCCTCGCCGCACCCATCTTGACTCCGGTCCAGCCATTCTCGTTGTGCGATGCCGTGACCATGGCGACGGATGCCGCGTCGAGCGCGAACTGGGCGAAATAGGCCATGGGCGACAGCGCCAGGCCAATGTCTTTCACCTTTGCGCCCGCAGCCATCAGGCCGGAAACCAGCGCCAGCTTGATGGCAAGCGAATAGGAACGGAAATCATGCCCGGTGACGATGTCGGGACCCGCGCCAAGACGGCGGATCAAAGTGCCCAGGCCCATGCCCAACGCTTGGACGCCGATCAGGTTCAGGTCCGGCGGTTGCGTCGAACCGGCATGGCCAAACCACCAGCGCGCGTCGTATTCGCGAAAGCCGGACGCCTTGATCAGCGCTTCGGTTTCGAATTCGAAGCTGTTGGGCCGGGCGTCGCCTACGATTTTCAGGGGCAAGGCAGCAAAGCTCCAGATGGCGAAAACACGATCTATCGAGGCTGCGACTTAGCACACAAGGCTTTAAGCCGGGTTTATCCCGGGAGGGAAAGCCAAGCTTTGCGGCGATGCCCAACGAAAGCCAACGAAATGCGACAGAAGCGCTGCCATTGCCGCTTGCAGGAACGGTATGCGGCAGCTATAAGCCCGCGGTCTGGTCACGGAGTGTAGCGCAGCCTGGTAGCGCACCTCGTTCGGGACGAGGGGGTCGCAGGTTCAAATCCTGCCACTCCGACCAGAAAAAACAGACACTTAGGTGTTTGTTCTCCCGACCCACAAGATAGCTTGATGCAAACCGGCTGCGTCGGCGTCGCTGTCGGCATGGTGTTTTGACGCGACAACCTTCCGCGCTACCTCGATAATAGGAATGCCGCCGAGACAGCGGCCGGAACGAGGTTTGCGGAAGATGAATTTGTTGATTTCAAGCCGGCTGTCAGCGCTGCTCGCTTTGTCCCTGGCGGCAGGCTGCTCATCGCTGGGCAGCGCGGTGAACCCGGCGAAATACGACAGCATGACATGCGCCGAGCTCAACACCGCCGTAGGCGATACCGCGCGCGACATCTCGCAAACCGCCATCACCCGCGGCAAGGTCGCCAACACCAGCGTGCCGAACTGGCTGCTCGGCGGCACGCGCGTGAAGAGCGCAGTGGCCAAGCGTGAGACGGCCAGAATCGAACTGCTGAAGCAGCGGCAAGAGGCCATTGTCGCGACAAGGGCCAACAGATGCCCCAGGTCAGCGGGCTAAGCGAACTGGCCCTACCCTGACTATCTGCTGAACGTCACGCCTTAAGCACTCAGCCTGAAGCGCGTGACATCGATCGCCGCAGCCATCAGCGTCTGGGTGTAGGCGGCCTGCGGGTTGCTGAAGATCTCTTCCGTCGGGCCTTCCTCGACGATCTTGCCCTGCCTCATGACGATGATGTAGTCGGCCATGGCGCGCACCACGGAGAGATCGTGGCTGATGAAGAGGTAGGACAGTTCGTGGTCGGCCTGCAGCTTGCGCAGCAATTCGACGATCTGCTTCTGCACCGAGCGGTCGAGCGCCGAGGTCGGCTCGTCCAGCACCACCAGTTTGGGCTTCAGGATCACGGCACGCGCGATGGCGATGCGCTGGCGCTGGCCGCCGGAGAATTCGTGCGGGTAGCGGTTGCGTGCGTTGGGATCGAGGCCGACCTCGAGCAAGGCCTCGACGGCGCGCTGATCGCGTTGCTTGCCTGACAGGTTCGGCTCATGCACCAGAAGGCCTTCGGTGATGATCTGGCCGACGGTCATGCGCGGCGACAGCGAGCCGAACGGATCCTGGAAGACGAGTTGCATCTCACGACGCAGCGGCCGCATCGCCTGGCGGTCGGCAGTGGAGATGTCGCGGTCGCCGAAGCGGATGACACCGTCGCTGGGCAACAGGCGCAGAAGTGCGCGGCCGAGCGTCGATTTTCCCGAACCGGACTCGCCGACGATACCGATGGTCTGGTTGCGCTTCAGCCGGATCGAAATGTGATCGACGGCGCGTAGCAGCAGCCGTTCGCCCGCAAGGAAGCCGCCGCCGATCTTGAAGGTCACTTCGACATTGCGGCCCTCCAGCAGCACAGGAGCGCTGGGCGGCGGCGCCGCCTTGGTGCCGGTCGGTTCGGCGGCCAGCAGCATTTTGGTATAGGCATGCTGCGGGTTGGCGAAAAGTGCTTCCGCCTCGCCTTCCTCGACCACCTCGCCATAGCGCATGACATAGACGCGGTCGGCAAAGCGCCGGACGATGCCGAGATCGTGGGTGATAAAGACGATGGCCATGCCGAGCTTGCGCTGCAGTTCGGCGAGCAGCACCAGGATCTGCGCCTGGATGGTGACGTCGAGCGCCGTCGTCGGCTCGTCGGCGATCAGGATGTCGGGGTCGTTGGCCAATGCCATGGCGATCATGACGCGCTGGCGCTGGCCACCCGACATTTCGTGCGGATAGGATTTCATCCGCCGCTCGGGATCGGGGATATGCACCAGCCTGAGCAACTTGAGCGCCTCGTTCCGTGCCTCGGCTGCGTTCAGCCCGCGGTGCTTGCGGATCGGTTCGATAAGCTGGTTGCCGATCGAATAGAGCGGATCGAGCGAGGTCATCGGCTCCTGGAAGATCATGCTGATCTTGGCGCCGCGCACCTTGTTGAGGTCGGGCTTGCTCATGGTCAAAAGGTTGCGGCCGCGATAATCGACGTGACCCGTCGCCTCGCCGTTGGACGCCAGCAGGCTCATCGCCGCCATCATGGTCTGGCTCTTGCCGGATCCGGATTCGCCGACCACGGCAACGGTTTCACCTGCCTTGACATGGATGTTGATGCCCTTGACCGCTTCGACCGCGCCGTCGAGCGTGCGGAAACGGACGCGAAGGTCCTTGACGCTGAGGATCGTTTCGGGCGTTTCCATCGCAACGGTCCCCATTTTATTTGGTCCCCATATTATCGGTCTCTCGGATCGAGCGCATCGCGCAGGCCGTCGCCGACGAAGTTCAGCGCAAACAGCGTCGACACGAGGAAGAAGGCGGGGAACAAAAGCAGCCAGTTGGCGGTGCCGATGTTCTTGGCGCCGACGGAGATGAGCACGCCCCAGCTGGTCATCGGTTCCTGCACGCCAAGGCCGAGGAAGGACAGAAAGCTTTCCAGGATGATGACCTGCGGCACCAGCAGCGTCATGTAGATCACCACTGGTCCGAGCAGATTGGGGATGACATGGCGCAGCAGGATGCCGCGCTGGCCGACGCCCATGGCTTCGGCCGCCTGGACATACTCCTGCCGCCGGATCGACAGCGCCTGGCCGCGCACGATGCGCGCCATGTCGAGCCACAGCACCGCTCCCACCGCCAGGAACATCAGCACGAAGTTGCGGCCGAAGAACACCACCAGCATGATGACAAAGAAAATGAAGGGCAAAGAATAGAGCACGTCGACGATGCGCATCATCACCTCGTCGATCTTGCCGCCGGAAAAGCCGGCCGCCGCCCCGTAGAGGACGCCGATGACCACCGCGACAATGCCGGCAAGCAGGCCGATGGCCAGCGAGATGCGCCCTGCCATCAGCGTTCGCGAGAGAAGATCGCGACCGGTGTTGTCGGTGCCGAACAGGAAGTACTGCTGTTTGACCGACGCAGTCATAGTCAATTCGAGCCCGTCGGCCGATTTGCTCTCTATCTTGGTATCGTCGAAGGCATCGGAGCGGTCAAGATAGCGGATGTTGCGGTCGTCGATCGGTTTGGTCGAGGTGACGGTGACGGTGACGCGACTGCCGTCCAGTTTCCACTCCTTGATGTCGACGCGCATGCGCTTGATGGCATCCTTGAGCGCCGTCTCGATCATGTCGGGCTTCGGATAGGCTGAAAAGCTTGGCGGCGTGCGCACATAGTCGGCATAGATGGTGGTGTACTGATGCGGCACGAACCAGGGGCCGAAGATGCTGATGACGCCAATGAAGGCCAGGTAATAGAGGCTGAACATGGCGGCGCGGTTGGCTTTGAGGCGCGCCCATGCGTCGCCCCAGAGCGAGCGGCCGACGACGGCCGGCGGAGCGGCGGCGGCTGTGATGTCAGTCATAGCGCACCCTCAGTCATAGCGTACCCTCGGGTCGACGACCGCGTACATGACGTCGACGATCAGGTTGAAGACGATGGTGAAGAGCGCGATCACCACCACGGTCCCCATCACCAGCGTGTAGTCGCGGTTGAGCGCGGCATCGACGAAATAGCGGCCGACACCGGGAATGGAGAAGATGGTCTCGACGATGACCGAACCGGTGAGCAGCGCCGCGGCTGCGGGGCCGGTGAAGGAAACGATCGGCAGGATGGCGCCGCGCAGCGCGTGCTTGACCACCACCGACCAGTCGGAGAGGCCGAGCGCACGCGCCGTTCGGATATGATGCGAACGCAAGCTCTCGATCATCGACCCGCGCATCAGGCGGGCAACGATGGCGATCTGCGGCAAGGCCAGCGTCAGCACCGGGCCGATCTTGTTGATTAATGCGCCATCACCCCAGCCGCCGATCGGCAACAGCTTCCAGGTCAATCCGAACACCAGCTGAATCACAGGAGCGATGACGAAGGTGGGGATAGTGCTGCCGGCGGTCGCCAGCGCAATCACCGTATAGTCGCCAAGCTTGTTCTGGTTGAGCGCGGCGATGGTGCCGAGCACCGAACCAAGCAGCAGCGCCAGGATCAGCGCCGAGGTGCCGAGCTGGACCGATATCGGCAGCCCCTTGGCAAACAGTTCGGTGACGGTGAAGTCAGGCAAATTGTAGCTCGGCCCGAAATTGCCGCGCAGAAGATTGCCGAGATAGTGGGCATATTGCAGCCAGAGCGGATCGTCGAGGCCGAACTGTGCTTCCAGATTGGCCCTGATCTCGGGACTGAGGCCCCGCTCCTGATTGAAGGGGCCGCCCGGTGCGACGCGTATCAGGAAGAACGCCATGGTCACGATGACGAACAGCGTCGGAATGGCGGTCAGAAGCCGCCGTAAGATGTATCGCAGCATCGGCGCCCCGCTTCGGCCAGAGCGACATACGTCCATGCGGACGCATTGCCACGCTCCGGCGCCAAATCTTCGCACCGGGCTTGCCGAAAATCGACCACGACTTTCGGACCGGTGCGATGACCGACCAGTCCGCCGCGCCCAAATGGGGCGCGGCGGTCCAGTCAAGGATGATTATCAGTCCTTGGAGACGAAGCGGGACGGATGGATGTCCATCACATTGTCATCGAAGCCATGCAGCTTCGAGGAGACGATATCGTGGAAGCTGTAGTAGAGAAGCGGAATGTTGCCGACGTCATCGACAAGGATGCGCTCGGCCTCAGTGAGGTCCTTCATGCGCTCTTCCGGCTTGCCGCCGGCAGCCGCGGCCTTGTCCATGGCCGCCTCATATGCCGGGCTAACGTAGTTCGAATAGTTGTTGCCGCTGGCCTTGCGGGTGATGCCGAGGAAGGTCTCGGGATCCTTGTAGTCGGCGATCCAGGCGGCACGCGCCACGTCGTAGTTGCCCTTCTGCTCGAGGAAGGAATAGTGGGTCTTGGTATCGGTGTTGAGCAGCGTGATCTCGACGCCAAGCGGCTTCAACTGTTCCTGGATGGCAACCGCGGTGTTCTTGTGGTTTTCCGAGGTGTTGTAGCGGATCTCCATCTTCAGCGGATGCTCGGGCGTATAGCCGAGTTTCTCAAGGATCTTCTTGGCGGCGTCCTCGCGGTCGATCTGCGGCATGTCGGCGTATTTGGCCATTGCCGGCGTGTAGCCGGCGATGCCCGGAGGCACCATCGAATAGCCAGGCAGCATGGAATTCTGCCAGACCTTTTCGGCCAGGAAGTCGCGGTCGATCGCCATCGAGATGGCGTTGCGCAGCTCGACATTGTCCCAGGGCGCCTTGTCGGTCTTGATCGCGTAAT
Source organism: Mesorhizobium sp. C372A (assembly GCF_030323245.1). Lineage (NCBI taxonomy): Bacteria > Pseudomonadati > Pseudomonadota > Alphaproteobacteria > Hyphomicrobiales > Phyllobacteriaceae > Mesorhizobium > Mesorhizobium sp. C372A. Next base: position 5,875,554 of record NZ_CP100475.1, read on the forward strand.
AATAGGTGCCGAGATACGGTCCGACGCGGACCTGATCGCCGAACTTGGTCTTGAGGTCAGCGAGCTGTTCGGTCGGCAGGTCGCCGTAGCTGTCGAGTTCGCCTGCCTCGAAGCGCTTCATCGCCGAAGAGCGGTCTTCGGTCGGGATGTAGTTGACGACGTCCATCTTGACGGTCGCGGCATCCCAGAATTTCGGATTCTTGACCAGCTTCATGTGGTCGTTGGGAATCCACTCGGCCAATGTATAGGCGCCGTTCGAAACGAGATTGCCCGCCTTGATCCAGTCGGCGCCGAGCTTGTCGATCGAGGCCTTGTTGACCGGGTAGGTAGCCTGGTGGGTCAGCATCTCCAGGAAGTATGGCGTCGGCGCCTTCAGCGTCACTTCCAGGGTGTTGGCGTCGATCGCCTTGACGCCCATGTCCTCGGGCTTGCCTTTCTTGGTGTTGACTTCCTCGGCGTTCTTCACGGGATAGAGCATGGAAGCGTATTCGGCGGCGGTCGCCGGATCCTCCAGCCTACGGAAGGAATAGACGAAATCGTCAGCCGTCACCGGGCTGCCATCCGACCATAAGCCGTCCTTGCGCAGCTTGAAGGTGTAGACGGTGCCGTCATCCGATACCGTCCAGCTTTCGGCGGCGCCCGGGATGAGGTTCGTCTTCTGATCGTGCATGACCAGTCCCTGGAACAGGTCGCGTATGATATCGGCTTCGTAGACGGTCGAGGTCTTGTGCGGATCGACCGTCTCCGCTTCGGCGGCGCTGCCTCTGTTATAGACGGTCTCGGCAAGGGCCGGCGTCAGGAACGTGCCTGCGGCAAAGGTCATGGTCGCGGCGACAAGCGTCGCCTTCAGCATATTTTTCAGCATGAAGTCTCTCCCTGTGGCGCTGCCCATCGGCTGCGCCTTACGAGTGTTGACGCCCCGGAACCGATTTCTGGCCCCTTCGAGCGCGCCGCCGGTTCCCGTTCCGGCAGCTGGTGGCAGGAGACTAGACAGACGGAAATATTATTTCAACCGAGTCTTGCTTGACGCTAAGTGAGCATCCTCACCCTAAACCAGCCATAGCTAATCTATATTACCAGGTTCAATTGGGTGCAGCTTGCGGTTGTCCTGCAATTTTGCATTTTGCCCTCAGCAGTTGTCATTAGCGCAACCATCTGGAAACATTCCAGGAATGCAGTTCGTGGCGAAGCTCAACGAAAGTACCTAAGAAGCCCGAAAATGAAAAACGTGGCGCCGGTGACGTTGCGCGGATCACTCGGCACGGTTGCATGCGGACTCGATCTTTTGAAGCCGGACGGCGTCCCTGAAAGATCAGCCAACCTTGCCGACAAACCAGCCCAGGGCCGGCAGCAACAGCCCCTCCTCCTGCAGGACGGCACCGCCACCCAGAGCGATCGCCTCGACAGGCTGGAGATCCGGCGGCAGCCGCCAGTCGGCCGGCTTGTCGGCGAAATTGAAGACGCAGAGCAATATCTCGTCCTCGCCCTGCCGGATGAAGGCAAGGACATCGCCGTCGGTATCGAGAAAGCGGATCGGGCCCTTGACCAGCGCCAGATGCGCCTTGCGCAAGGCGAGCATCGTCCGGTAGCCGGCGAGCACGGACTTGTCGTCGGCGTTCTGGATATCGACCGCCCGAGCGCGGTGGCTTTCCGGCACCGGCAGCCAGGGTTTTCCCGAGGAAAAACCGGCATTGTCGGCGCCCGCTTCCCAGACCATCGGTGTGCGGCAGCCGTCCCTGCCCTTTACCCCCGGCCAGAAACGGATGCCGACGGGATCGCGCAGATCCTCGAAGGTCAGTTCCGCCTCCTCCAGCCCAAGCTCTTCGCCTTGGTAGAGACAGATCGAGCCCCGCAGGCAGGAGAGCAAAGCGATAGCGAATGTCGCCACCGCATCTGGATCGCCGCCCGGCCGCGTCCAGCGGCTGACATGGCGCACGACATCGTGGTTGGAGAATGCCCAGCAGACCCAGCCGTCGGCGACAGCTGCCTCGAAGGCCTCGACGCAGCCGCGCACATGGGCGGCTGAGAATTGCTGACCGAGCAGGTCGAAGGTGTAGCACATGTTGAGCTTGTCGCCGCCGGATGTGTAGGCGGCCAGCGTCTGCAGCGAACGGCCTTCGTCGCCGACCTCGCCGACACTGGCGCGGCCGTCATATTCGTCGAGCAAAGCGCGGAAGCGCCTGAGGAAACCGAGGTTTTCCGGTTGCGTCTTGTCGAACAGATGCTCCTGGAAGAGATAGGTGTTGGTTTCGCCATTGGTGCCGGCGACGCTCGACGCCAGCGGCGGATTGCTGCGCAGCCAGCGGTCGTGGACATAGTAGTTGACCGTATCCAGGCGGAAGCCGTCGACGCCGCGCTCGAGCCAGAACCGCACCGTCTGCAACAACGCGTCTTGAACCTCAGGATTGTGGAAGTTGAGGTCCGGCTGCGAGGCGAGGAAATTGTGCATGTAGTATTGCCGGCGGGTCGCGTCCCACTCCCAGGCCGGGCCGCCGAAGACCGACAGCCAGTTGTTGGGCGCGTTGCCGTCCGGCCTGGTGTCGGCCCAGACATACCAGTCAGCCTTGGGATTATCCTTGCTGGCACGGCTCTCTACAAACCATTCGTGCTTGTCGGAGGAGTGCGACAACACCTGATCGATGATCACCTTCAGGCCGAGCCTGTGCGCCTCGGCAACCAGCGCGTCAAAGTCGCCGAGCGTGCCGAACATCGGATCGACCGCCTGATAGTCGGAGACGTCGTAGCCCATATCGGCCATTGGCGATTTGAAGAAGGGCGACAGCCAGACGGCGTCGACGCCGAGCGAGGCGACGTGCGCCAGCCGTGAGGTGATGCCTGAGAGGTCGCCGCTGCCGTCGCCGGTGGAGTCCTGGAAGGAGCGAGGATAGATCTGGTAGATGACGCAGCCGCGCCACCAGTCGGCGCTCTGTTCGGGTCCCGGCTGGGCATTGTCGTCGGCCATCACGGACCCTTCCTGGCGCGGGCCTTTGCGGTCCGGCGCTCGATCATGAAACTGACACTGCGGCCGGGCAGCGGCCACGCGAGGTCGACCGCTTGCGCTTCAACAGCCGGCTGCCATTCAAACCCTTGCCGCGCGGGCAGCGTGAAGACGCATTGGCGGCGATCGCCATTGACGATCACAGCCAGGCGGCCTTCCCCGCCATCGCCGAGCAGCATGACGAGGCGATGGCGCGAGCCATCGTTCCAGTCGGCTTCGCCGAGCGGCGCGCCGGTCTCGGTCAGCCAGGCGACGTCGGGCGTTTCAGAACCGGCCGGCGGCTCTCCGGTCAGGAAGCGCGTATCGGAAAGCGCCGGCACCGCGCCGCGCAGAGCTGCGAGCGCGGACACATGGGCTTCCAGCCCGACGTCGCGCCTGGCCCAGTCGAGCCAGGTGATGGCGTTGTCCTGCGCATAGGCGTTGTTGTTGCCCCCTTGCGTGCGGCCGAATTCATCGCCCGCCGTCAGCATGATGGTGCCGCGCGAGGCAAACAGAGTGGCGAGCAGCGCGAAGCGATCATGGGAACGGGCCTCGGCAATCGCCTTGTCCGAGGTTTCGCCCTCGACGCCGTTGTTCCAGGACAGGTTCTCATTGTGGCCGTCGCGGTTCTTCTCGCCATTGGCTTGGTTGTGCTTGGCTTCATAAGCGACGATATCGGCCAGCGTCATGCCATCGTGCGCGGCGATGAAGTTGACCGTGCGGCTGGCGGATTGGCCCTCCCTGCCGAACACATCGGAGGAGCCGGCGAGCCTTGTCGCCAGCGCACCGACCGTGCCGGCATCGCCGCGCCAGAAGCGCCTGACGTCGTCGCGGTAGCGGTCGTTCCATTCGAGGTAAGGCGGCCGGAAATTGCCGAGCTGATAGCCATTCGGGCCGATGTCCCAGGGCTCGGCGATCAGCACCCTGTCGGCAAGGATGGGATCGGTTGCGATGGTTTCGAGCAACGGGGCTGCCGGATCGAATGCGCCATCGACGCGACCGAGGACCGGCGCCAGGTCGAAGCGGAAACCGTCGACGCCGGCTTGGCGGACGAAATGGCGCAGCGTGTCGAGTACCATGTCACGAACGACCGGATGGTCGCAGGCGATGGTATTGCCGGTGCCGGTATCGTTGGCCAACCTGCCGTCCGGCTCGCTGCGGTAGTAGGCTTGATTGTCGAGGCCGCGCAGCGACAGCGTCGGCCCGAGCCGGTCACTTTCGCCGGTATGATTGAAGACGAGATCGAGGATGGTGCCAATGCCAACCCTGCGCAGCACCCCCACAGTATCGCGCAACTCGGCGAGGCCGCCGGGCGCCAGGCGCGGGTCGAGCGCCATGAAGGTGACTGGGTTGTAGCCCCAGGCATTGCTGAGGCCCAGCGGCGGCAAATGGCGCTCATCGACCCATGCCGTCACGGGCATCAGCTCAACGGCGGAGACGCCGATCTTCTTGAGATGTTCGACGATAGCCGGATGGGCAAGGGCTGCAATGGTGCCGCGCTGCGCTTCGGGCACGTCCGGATGCAGCCTGGTGAAGGAGCGGACGTTCAGTTCGTAGATCAGGCCGCCTGGCTGGAACAAAGGCGGCTTGGCCGGCAGCGGCTTCGGTTGAGCCCGCGCGATGGTCTTCGGCATCAGTGGCGCGGTGTCGGCGCCTTCGTTGCGCCGGGCGGCAAGCCGCCAATGATGCTGGTAGGGCCGGTCTATCTCGACGGCGTAGGGATCAGTGAGCAGCTTGTCGGGATCGAACCACAGCCCGCGCTCCGGCGCATATTCGCCGTCGGCGCGAAAGCCGTAGCGCGTACCCGCGGCAAGGCCGGCGACGAACAGCGCATGGACGCTCTCGCCTTCCGGCTGAAGTTCGAGCCGGTCGATTTCACGGGCGCCGGTGTCGTCGAAGATCGACACCCACAGGCGCCGCGCGGATGACGACCAGGCGGCGAAGCGGATGCCTTCGGGAGTGACGGTTGCGCCGAGCTGGGTCATCGGCGCATCCTCCACTCTCCCCCTTGTGGGGAGGGTCGCGAACGAAGTGAGCGGGGTGGGGGTCGGCGCGGGGAAAGCGCTTTACGAGCACCCCCAACCCGATCCGCTGCGCGGATCGACCCTCCCCACAAGGGGGAGGGTAAAGACGTCACCACCCTCAAGTAATCACGCTCGGCTTGTTGCGCCCGGTGTGGCTCTTGATCCCGGCGATATCATCGGCAGCCGCGATCAGGTCAGCGAGCGCCTCTTGCGTGTCGAGATCATGCCGCGCTCTGTCCGGCTCGTAGCGCTCGATGTAGACGCGCAGCGTAGCACCCGACGTGCCGGTGCCGGACAAACGAAACACGACACGCGAGCCGCCTTCGAACAGGATGCGGATGCCTTGGTTCTTGCTCACCGAACCGTCGACCGGATCGTGATAGGCGAAGTCGTCGGCATTGGCGATCTTCAGGCCGCGCACGCTGGTGCCGGGCAGCGAGGTCAGCTTGGCGCGCAACTCGTCGACCAGGGCGTTGGCGCGCTCGGTTTCGACCTCCTCATAGTCATGACGTGAATAGTAATTGCGGCCGTAGGTCGCCCAATGTTCGGTGACGACGTCCTTGCAGCTTTCGCCGCGCACGGCCAGGATGTTCAGCCACAACAGCACCGCCCACAGCCCGTCCTTTTCACGGACATGGTTCGAGCCGGTGCCGGCGCTTTCCTCGCCGCAGATCGTTGCCATGCCGGCATCGAGCAGATTGCCGAAGAACTTCCAACCGGTCGGCGTTTCGTAGATGCCGATGCCGAGCTTTTCGGCGACGCGGTCTGCCGCGCCGCTGGTCGGCATCGAGCGGGCGATGCCTTTGAGGCCGTCCTTGTAGCCCGGCGCCAACTGCGCATTGGCGGCAAGCATGGCCACCGAATCCGACGGGGTGACGAAAATGCCCTTGCCGATGATCAAGTTGCGGTCGCCGTCGCCGTCGGAAGCGGCGCCGAAATCGGGCGCATCCGGTCCCATCATCTCGTCATAGAGATGCTTGGCGTGGACCAGGTTCGGATCCGGGTGATGGCCGCCAAAATCCGGCAGCGGCTTGTAGTTGCGGCAGGTGCCATTCTCCGCGCCGAGCCGGCGCTCGAGGATTTCCTTGGCATACGGCCCGGTGACCGCATGCATGGCGTCGAAGCGCATGCGGAAGCCGTATTTGAAATTGGCGCGGATGGCGTCGAAGTCGAACAGGCTCTCCATCAATTCGGCATAGTCGGTGACCGGGTCGATAATCTCGACCGCCATGCCGCCGGCGGTCACCGTGCCGATCTTGTCGATGTCGATCTGGTCGATGTCGGCGGTCTTGAAGCTCGAAATCGTCTTGGTCTTTTCGAAGATCGCGTCGGTCAGCTTTTCCGGCGCCGGGCCGCCATTGCCGGCATTGTACTTGATGCCGAAATCCTCGTGCGGGCCGCCCGGATTGTGACTGGCCGACAGGATGATGCCGCCGAAGGTCTTGTATTTGCGGATGACATGCGACGCCGCCGGCGTCGACAATATGCCGCCCTGCCCGACCATCACCTTGCCGAAGCCGTTGGCCGCCGCCATGGCGATGGCGTTCTGGATGACCTCGCGGTTGTAGAAGCGGCCGTCGCCGCCGATCACCAGCGTCTTGCCCTCAAAGCCCTCCAGCGCGTCGAAGATCGACTGGATGAAGTTCTCGGCATAGTGCTCCTGCTGAAAGACAGGCACCTTCTTGCGCAGGCCGGACGTGCCGGGTTTCTGGTCGAGATAGGGTTTGGTGGCGACGGTCCGGATCATGCTTCAGGCAACCCTTTTCGAAAGCAGCAGGCGGTAGAGTTCAACGTATTTGTCGGCGCTCTTGTCCCAGGAGACATCGGCCTTCATGCCCTGGCGCTGGATCTGTTCCCAGACGGCCGGGCTCGAATGCGCATCGACCAGCCGGCGGATGGCGTGCAGCATGGCGCCGCCACTATTGGGCGCGAACTGGAAGCCGGTGGCGACACCGGCCGAGATCGCTGCTTCATTGGCGTCGATGATGGTGTCGGCAAGGCCGCCGGTGCGGGCGACGACCGGCACGCAGCCATAGCGTAGGCCGTAAAGCTGGGTCAGCCCGCAAGGCTCGAAGCGCGACGGGATGACGATGGCGTCGCAGCCGCCCTGCATGGTGTGGGAAAGCCCCTCGTCATAGCCGACGACGACGCCGACACGGCCGCGATGGCGGGCGGTGGCAGCCAGCAGCGCGCCTTCCAGGCCGGCGTCGCCTGAGCCGAGGATCGCCAGCCGCGCGCCGGTGGCGACGACGCCGTCGACCACAGCCGCCAGTATGTCCATGCCCTTCTGCCAGGTCAGCCGGCTGACGACGCAGACGATCGGACTGTCGTCGCGCTCGAGGCTGAAGCGGTCCTCGACAACCGCCCGGTTGGGAAGCCGAGCCTTAAGCGTCGCGGCGGAGTAGGCCGACACCAGATGCTTGTCGGTCTCCGGGTTCCAGATGTCGGTGTCGATGCCGTTGACGATGCCGTAGAGGTCGGAAGAGCGCATGTTGATCAGGCCGTCGAGGCCCATGCCGAATTCCGGCGAGCGGATTTCCTGGGCATAGGTGGGGCTCACCGTGGTGATCGCCCAGGCCGCCTGCAGGCCGGCCTTGAGGAAGCCGACGCCGCCATAGTATTCGACGCCGTCGAGCGCCATCGCCGCGGCCGGCAACCCGAGCTCGCCAAAAATGCCGGCGCCGAACTGACCCTGGAAGGCAAGGTTGTGAACCGTGATCAGCGACGGCACGCCGACCGCCTTGCCGTAGCGCATATAGGCCAGCGTCATCGCCGACTGCCAGTCATGGGCGTGGACGAGATCCGGCTGGTAGCCGGAAATGGCGCCGCCGGCGATATCGCCACCGACCTGGCTCAGCGCGGCAAAACGCCGCCAATTGTCGGGCCAATCGGCGCCGGCCGCATTGCCGTAAGGGCCGCCGGGACGGTCGTAGAGATGCGGCGCGTAGAGCACGAACAGGTCGAGCCCGGCGATCTTGACGGCATGGACCGAAGCCTTGCCGCCCTGCAGCAGCGGGTATTGGTAGACAGCCTTCTTTTTCTTGAAGGCGTCCATCACCTGGGGAAAGCCGGGGATGAGCGTGCGCATGGTCACGCCCTTGGCGGCCAGCGCGATCGGCAATGCGCCGGTCACGTCGGCAAGTCCGCCGGTCTTGATCAGCGGGAATATCTCGGGCGTGACCGACAGAACCTGCATGCGTTTATGGTACCCCGTCTTACAGCTTCAGCTTGTCGATCATGTCCTGCGTGACCAGGCAGATGCCCTTTTCCGAAACCCGGAAACGCTTGGCGTCGAGAACAGGGTCTTCGCCAACCACCAGCCCTTCCGGTATCCTTACACCGTGGTCGATGACGACGCGCTTCAACTTTGCGTTCCGGCCGACATGAACGTCGGGCAGCATGACGACCTCTTCCAGCGTCGAATAGGAGTTGATGCGCGCGCCGGTGAAGATCAGGCTGCGCTTCAGCGAAGCACCCGAGACGATGCAATCGCCTGAGACCAGCGAGGAGACTGCCGAACCGCGCCGGCCATCCTCGTCATGCACGAACTTTGCCGGCGGCTTCAATTCGGCATAGGTCCAGATCGGCCAGTCGCGGTCGTAGAGGTCGAGTTCGGGAGTGATGTCGGTCAGGTCGATATTGGCTTCCCAGTAGGCGTCGACCGTGCCGACATCGCGCCAATAGGCTTCGTTCTCGGCCGTCGAGCGCACGCAGGACTTGGCGAAACGGTGCGCGATCGCCTTACCGTGCTGTACGATGTAGGGGATGATGTCCTTGCCGAAGTCGCGGCTTGAACCCGGCTCGGCGGCATCGCGGCGCAGCTGCTCCATCAGGAACTTGGTCTTGAAGACATAGATGCCCATCGAAGCGAGCGCGAATTCCGGCTTGTCGGGAATGCCGGGCGGGTCGGCGGGCTTTTCGACGAACGCGATGATGTTGTCCTTGCCGTCGACATGCATGACACCGAAGCCGGTCGCTTCCATGCGCGGCACTTCGAGGCAACCGACGGTGACGTCGGCATTGGCGTCGACGTGCTGACGCAGCATCAGCTCGTAGTCCATCTTGTAGATGTGGTCGCCGGCGAGGATGACCATGTATTCGGGGCCATAGGCTTCGATAATATCGATGTTCTGGTAGACGGCGTCGGCGGTGCCTTCATACCACTGCGTTTCCGAGACACGCTGGCTGGCCGGCAGGATGTCGAAGCTTTCGTTTCGCTCCGGCCGCAGGAAGTTCCAGCCGCGCTGCAGGTGGCGGATCAGCGAATGCGCCTTGTACTGGGTGGCGACACCGAGGCGGCGGATGCCGGAATTCAGCGCATTGGACAGCGCGAAATCGATGATGCGAGTCTTGCCGCCGAAATAGACAGCCGGCTTGGCCCTGCGGTCGGTCAATTCCTTGAGCCGGCTGCCGCGGCCGCCGGCCAGCACATAGGCCATGGCATCGCGCGCCAGCGGCTGGGTTCTCTTCAAGTCTGCCATTTTTACCCTCCCAAATTACCAGTCTGGAGCATCGCCCGGTCCGCAACGAGTCGACGGACCTAATCCGAAACGAGTTGACGGACCTAGTCCGCAACGAGTTCAAGCATGATCGTCGACAGCGGCGGCAAAAGCATCGTTGCCGAAATGCCTCCTCCTTCCGCCCCGGCTTCGACCACACCGCCATTGCCCTTGCCCGAACCACCGTAGTCCGAAGCGTCGGTGTTGATGATTTCGCGCCATTTGCCGACCTTGGGCAATGGCACGCGATAATTGTCGCGCGGCACTGGCGTGAAGTTGGAAATGACGGCGATCGGGTTGCCGCCGGGCGCGCTGCGCAGCCAGGCGAAGACCGAATTTTCCTTGTCGTCGACGATCAGCCAGGAGAAGCCGTCCGGCTCGCAGTCGCGCGCATGCAGCGCCGGGCGCGAGCGGTAGAGATAGTTGAGGTCGCGCACCGTCTGCCAGACGCCGCGATGCGGGTGGAAGTCGAGCAGGTTCCAGTCGAGCGCGCGCGCCTCGCTCCACTCGCGGCGCTGGGCGAATTCCTGGCCCATGAACAACAGCTTCTTGCCGGGATACCCCCACATGAAGGCGTAAAAGGCGCGCAAAGTCGCGAACTTCTGCCAGTCGTCGCCGGCCATCTTGCCGAGCAGCGTGCCCTTGCCGTGCACGACCTCGTCATGGGACAGCGGCAGCACGAAATTCTCGGAGAAAGCGTAGGTCAATCCGAACGTCAGGTCGTTGTGGTGGTGCTTGCGGAAGATCGGCTCCCTGGCGAAATACTCCAGCGTGTCGTGCATGAAGCCCATGTTCCATTTGAAGCCGAAGCCAAGCCCGCCTTCATGCACCGGCGCCGAGACCTTCGGCCATGAGGTCGATTCCTCGGCGATGGTCATCACGCCGGGATGGTGGCCGTAGACCTCCTTGTTCATCTTCTGCAGGAAGGACACGGCTTCGAGGTTTTCGCGGCCGCCCTTCTCGTTGGGGATCCACTCGCCGGCCTTGCGCGAATAATCGAGGTAGAGCATCGAGGCCACCGCATCGACGCGCAAACCGTCGACATGGTATTTCTCGGCCCAGAACAGCGCATTGTTGACCAGGAACGACACCACCTCGCGGCGGCCGAAATTGTAGATCGCGGTGTTCCAGTCGGGATGAAAACCCTTGCGCGGATCGGCATGCTCGTAGAGTGCGGTGCCGTCGAAATTGGCGAGGCCATGCGCATCGACTGGGAAATGCGCCGGCACCCAGTCGAGGATGACGCCGACGCCGGCGCGGTGCGCACCGTCGACGAAACGGGCGAAGCCGTCGGGGTCGCCGAAGCGCGCCGAGGGGGCATAAAGTCCGGTTGTCTGATAACCCCATGACGGGTCATAGGGATGTTCGGAGATCGGCAGGAACTCGACGTGGGTGAAGCCGGTCTCGACAGCATAGGGGATCAGCTGGTTGGCGAGTTCGTCCCATGACAGGAAGCTGCCATCATCGTGCTGCTGCCACGAACCGGCATGGACCTCGTAGATCGATATGGCTTCGCGCCGGGGATCGGCCTTTCGCCAGTAATTGCGATGCGCCTCGTCGCCCCATTCATGCGCCGGCGGCACCGCCGTCACTGAGGCTGTGGCCGGGCGCAATTCCGACTTGAAGGCGAACGGATCGGCCTTGAGCGGCAGGCGCACGCCGTCGGGGGCAATGATCTCGTATTTGTAGGGGTGGCCGGCGCCGATATCGGGAATGAACAGCTCCCAGATGCCGGTGTCGCGGCGGTCGCGCATCGTATGGCGGCGGCCGTCCCATTCGTTGAAGTCGCCGACCACGGAGACGCGCCTTGCATTGGGCGCCCAGACGGCGAAATGGACGCCCGACGCGCCTTCATGGTCGAGGAGGTGGGCGCCGAGCTTGTCGAACAGCCTGAGGTGCGACCCTTGCGCGATATAGTAGTCGTCCATCGGGCCGAGCACCGGGCCGAAGGAATAGGGATCGGTCAGCCACCAGTCGCCGCCGGCATTTTTGGCGTGATAGCGCAGCGGCTGACGCTTCTTGATCGACAGTCTGCCTTCGAAGAAACCGGCGTCGTCGCGCCGCGTGAGTTCGCCGGCGTTCTTGCCGGCCAGCGTGTATGCGGTGACGAACTCGGCATTGGGGACGAAGCAGCGGGCAACCAGGCTCTTGCCGGCATCATGCACGCCCAGGATTGCAAAAGGATCGCCATGCGTGCCTGCAACAATTGCGGCGACATCGCCGGCTGACGCCAGCCCGTCCGACCCGCTCGTCGTCGCGGTCGCGCGCGGTTTCTTCATCAGGCGGCGTCCCTCCCTGGGAACCAGTTCTTGTGCACAAGACCCATTGTCGTGGCCTCATGCAATCATATCAGGCGGGCACGTTCCAGATTTCTTTCGCATATTGGCGGATCGTGCGATCGGAAGAGAACCAGCCGACCCGGGCAACGTTGCGGATAGCGCGCGCGTACCAATCGGGGCTGTTGCGCCAGACGGCGTCGACATCGCGCTGGGCGGCGGCATAGGCGTCGAAATCCGCCGCCACCATGAACCAGTCGCTGTTGTAGAGACCGTCGACCAGCTCGCGGTAGCGATCCGGCTGGTCGGGCGAGAACACGCCCGACGATACCGCGGCGACAGCCTGCGCCAATTCAGGGGAGCCCTCGATCACGGCGCGCGGGTTGTAGCCATTGCTGCGCCGCTCGGCGACTTCCGCCGTGCTCAGGCCGAAGATGAAGATGTTGTCGTCGCCAACGCATTCCTTGATCTCGACATTGGCGCCGTCGAGCGTACCGATGGTCAAGGCGCCGTTCAGCGCGAACTTCATGTTGCCGGTGCCCGACGCCTCCATGCCGGCAGTCGAAATCTGCTCGGACAGGTCGGCGGCCGGCATCATCACCTCGGCCAGGCTGACATTGTAGTTCGGCACGAACACCACTTTCAGCAGCCCGCGCACCGACGGGTCGCTGTTGATGACCTTGGCGACGTCGTTGGCCAGTTTGATGATCAGCTTGGCATTGTGGTAGCTGGGCGCCGCTTTGCCGCCGAAGAATTTGACGCGCGGCATCCAGTCCTGCTCGGGATGCGAGCGGATCTGGTCGTAGAGCGCGATCGCTTCCAGGATGTTGAGCAGCTGGCGCTTGTATTCGTGGATGCGCTTGACTTGGATGTCGAACAGCGCCGACGGGTCGAGCTTGATGCCGAGCCGGTCTGCGACCAGATTGGCGAGCTTGACCTTGTTGGAGCGCTTGACGGCGGCGAACTTGTCGCGGAAGGCGGCGTCGCCGGCAAAGGCTTCGAGCCCCTTGATGGCGTCGATGTCGTCGAGGAAACGGTCCCCGATCGCCGCGCGGGCGAGCGCGGTGAGGCCTGGATTGCACTGGATCAGCCAGCGCCGTGGCGTGATGCCGTTGGTCTTGTTGTTGATGCGGTCGGGATAGAGCTTGTGGAGATCGGCAAACACCGTCTCCTTCATCAGCTCGGTGTGCAACGCCGACACGCCATTGATCGAGTGCGAGCCGACAAAGGCCAGGTTACCCATGCGCACGCGGCGGTCGCCATTTTCCTGGATCAGCGAGATGCGGCTGATCTGCTCGTTTGAGAACTGGTTGGTGGCGCGCGCCTCAAGCAGCACCTGCGCATTGATGGCGTAGACGATCTGCATGTGGCGCGGCAAAAGCCGTTCGAACAGCGGCACCGGCCAGCTTTCCAGCGCTTCGGGCAGCAGCGTGTGGTTGGTGTAGCCGAAGGTGCGCTTGGTGATGTCCCAGGCCTGGTCGAAATCCAGGCCATGGACGTCCATCAGCAGGCGCATCAGCTCTGGCACGGCGATCGCCGGATGGGTGTCATTGAGGTGGATCGCCGCCTTGTCGGGCAGCGAGGCCAGATCGCCATACTGGCTGAGATGGCGCTGGACGATGTCCTGCAGCGACGCGGTGGAGAAGAAATATTCCTGCCGCAGCCGCAGTTCCTGGCCGGCCTTGTGGGAATCGGCGGGGTAAAGCACGCGCGACAAGGCATCGGCCTTGTTGCTTTCGGCCAGCGCGCCGATGTGGTCGCCGGCGTTGAACTTGTCGAGCAGGATCGGATCGACCGGCATGCCGGACCAAAGCCGCAGCGTGTTGACGCGGTTGGCGCGCCAGCCGACCACCGGCGTGTCGTAGGCGACGGCCTGGACATGCTCGGTCGGCTTCCAGACGTGACGCTCGAGCCGGCCATCCTTGGAGGTGATCGATTCCACCGAGCCGCCGAAGCCGACCTCGAAGGCACGCTCCCGCCGCTCGAACTCCCAGGGGTTGCCGTGGTCGAGCCAGGTTTCGGGCAGTTCGACCTGCCAGCCGTCATGGATCTCCTGGCGGAACATACCGTTGGCGTAGCGAATGCCGTAGCCGTGGGCCGGAATGTCGACGGTCGCCATGCTTTCCATGAAGCAGGCGGCGAGCCGGCCAAGACCGCCATTGCCGAGCGCCGCATCCGGTTCGAGCCCGGCGATGAGGTCCAGGTCGACGCCCAGCGACTTGAGCGCTTCTCGCATATTGTCCATCAGGCCGAGATTGGAGAAGGCATCGCGCATAAGCCGGCCGATGAGGAATTCGAGCGACAGGTAATAAACGCGCTTTTCCTGCTGGGCGTAGGCCTCCTGCGTCGCCTGCATCCAGTGATCGACGATGCGGTCGCGCACGACCTTGATCGAGGCGGTCAGCCAATCATATTGCGTAGCAACGGACGTGCCTTTGCCGACCCGGTATTTGAGAGCCAGCAAGACTTCGTCGGCCAGCGTCTTGGGATCGGGTATTTCGAGATCGGGGGCTTTGGCTGTCATTGTTCGCGTCATACTGCCTCTCGTGATCGTGCTGCGATCATACCGGCTTTCGCTCTCAGTCCCAGCCTATCCTAGTGCATCGCAACATACGTTCAATCGATTTAGACCAGCATGCCGCCAGTTCCCCTGCGGCAATTTATCCGTCGAGCGGATCAGGCAGCGAGTGCAGCCTCCGGCGGAACCTTCGCTCCCGTCATGAAGGCGACGGCGTCGGACATGGTATATTGCTTGGGATCGATGACGCAGAGGCGGCGGCCGAGCCGATGGATATGGATGCGGTCGGCAACCTCGAAGACATGCGGCATGTTGTGCGAGATCAGCACGATCGGCAGGCCTCGCTTCTTGACGTCGAGGATCAGTTCCAGCACGCGGCGGCTCTCCTTGACGCCGAGTGCCGCGGTCGGCTCATCCATGATCACCACACGGCTGCCGAAAGCGGCGGCGCGCGCCACCGCCACGCCCTGACGCTGGCCACCCGACAGCGTTTCCACCGCCTGGCTGATGTTCTGGATGGTCATCAGCCCAAGCTCGGTCAGCTTGTCGCGGGCGCGCTTTTCCATTGCCGGCCGGTCCAGCATGCGAAGCCAGTCGCCGAGGAAGCCGGGTTTGCGGATCTCGCGGCCGAGGAACATGTTGTCGGCGATCGACAGGGCCGGCGACAAAGCCAGGTTCTGGTAGACCGTCTCGATGCCCGCCTCGCGCGCCTCCATGGGCGATTTGAAAGCGACAGCCTTGCCTTGAAGACGGATCTCGCCTTCGTCGGGCACGGCGGCGCCGGAAATCGCCTTGATCAGCGATGATTTGCCGGCGCCATTGTCTCCGATGACGGCCAGGATTTCGCCGGGGTAGAGGTCGAAGTCGGCATTGTCGAGGGCGGTGACACGGCCATAGCGCTTGATCAGGCCGCGCGCGGTGAGGATGGGTTCCACGGTCATGCCGAAACCTTTCTGATCCATTGGTCGATCGCCACGGCGCCGATGATCAGCACACCGGTGAGCAGCACCTTCCATTGCGGATCGGCGCCCAGCATGTTGAGGCCCATCGAGACGACACCGACGATCATCGCGCCGAAAAGCGTGCCCAGAATTGAGCCGCGCCCGCCGAACAGTGAAATGCCGCCGATCACCGTCGCAGTTATCGCCTGCAGGTTGTAGTCGGTGACGGCGGCTGACGGTGAGATCGAGCCGTTGCGGCCGATGGAAACCCAGGCAGCAAAAGCTGCGATCAACCCGGCAAGGGTGTAGACCGTCATCAACACCTTCTTGGTCTGGATGCCAGACAGCTTCGCCGCCTCCTGATCATCACCAACGGCGTAGACGTGGCGGCCCCAGGCGGTGTGATTGAGCACGTACCAGAGGATCAAAACGAGCACGACCGTGGCGATGACGCCCAGTGTCAGCACCGCCGTGCCGATCTTGAAACTCAGGGCAAAGAGATGCAGCAGCGGCGCCTGGGCGTCGACGTCGGTATCGCGGATCGTCTCGTTGGCCGAATAGATGAAGTTGGTCGCCATGACGATGTTCCAGGTGCCGAGCGTGACGATGAACGGCGGCAGCTTCATGTAGGCGACCAGCAAACCGTTGAGCAGGCCGCAGGCTGCGCCGGCGGCAAGCCCGATGGGCACTGCGAGCACGGCCGGCATGCCGTAGCTGACCGCGCAATTGCCCATGATCACGGCCGAAATCACCATGATCACGCCGATCGACAGGTCGATGCCGGCGGTCAGGATGACCAGTGTCTGCGCGGCACCGAGGATGCCGACGATGGCGATCTGCTGCAGGATCAGCGTCAGCGTATAGGATGAGAAGAAACGCCCGCCAATGGCGATGCCGAAAATTACGATCGACAGGACCAGCACAATCAGCGGCACCGCCGCCGGCGTGGAGTGCAGGAAATGCTGGATGCGCTTGACGGCCGATTTGTGCTCGTCAAAGGCGGCAACGCTTGTGTCGCTGCTCGAGAGAACCTTCTCGAATTCCTGTGCTTGAGCCATGTTTTCCTCCCCTGGGCTTCAGCTCCATGCCGATACCCGCTCGCGCCTGTCCGGTCTGCTGCCGGGATTATTCGCGTGACGCATCGTCCACCCGAAGCGGCCGGGGATCAAGCCCCCGGCCGTCAGCTTGCCGCTGGCTGTCAGGCAGCCATCAGCCCCAGCACTTGGCGAGGCCTTCCTTGGTGTCGATCGACTTCACGCCATTGGCCGGCTTGTCGGTGACGAGGTTGACGCCGGTGTCGAAGAAGTTCTTGCCTTCGGTCGGCTTCGGCTTGGCGCCGTCCTTGGCGAAGGCGGCGATCGCCTCGATGCCGAGTGCCGCCATCTGCAGCGGGTATTGCTGCGAGGTGGCGCCAATGACGCCTTCGGTCACCGACTTCACGCCGGGGCAGCCGCCATCGACCGAGACGATCAGCACCTGGCTTTCGAGACCGACCGCCTTGAGCGCCTGGTAGGCGCCGACAGCGGCGGGCTCGTTGATGGTGTGGATGACGGTGATGGAGTTGTCCTTCTGCAGAAGGTTTTCCATCGCCTTGCGGCCGCCTTCTTCATTGCCGTTGGTGACGTCGTGGCCGACGATGCGGGCATCGTCCTCATCGCCGATCTTGTTGGGATCCTTCACGTCGATGCCGAAGCCCATCATGAAGCCCTGGTCGCGCAGCACATCCACGGTCGGCTGTGAGGGGGTCAGGTCGAGGAAGCCGATCTTGGCGTCCTTGGCCTTGTCGCCGAGGGTCGCGGCTGCCCAGGCGCCGATCAGCTTGCCGGCTTCCAGATTGTCCGTCGCGAAGGTCGCGTCGGCGGCATCGATCGGGTCCAGCGGGGTATCGAGCGCGATCACCAGCAGGCCGGCGTCACGCGCCTTCTTCACCGTCGGCACAATGCCCTTGGTGTCGGACGCGGTGATCAGGATGCCCTTGGCGCCGTCGGCGATGCAGCTTTCGATCGCCGCCACCTGGCTCTCGCTATCGCCGTCGATCTTGCCGGCATAGGTCTTGAGGTCGACGCCAAGTTCCTTGGCCTTGGCGGTCGCGCCCTCCTTCATCTTGACGAAGAAGGGGTTGGTGTCGGTCTTGGTGATCAGGCAGGCGCCGACGCCGGCGGCCGATGCTGTCGAAGCAAACGCCATCAGGCCGAGGCCCGCCGCGGCGAACACGGTGGACTTCAATAAAGCTTTGGTCACGATCTTCCTCCCATGGAACCATGCGGATGCCGCGCATCTCGAGCGCATCCACTGAAGTTCTCCCAGTGTGGACGCGCCCTCAAATGACACCAGCGGGAGCCGACTGTCAATAATTAAATCACTCTTATTTATTATTGACAGCTTTGCGCGGTTCACTCATTCTGCCGCAAAAGCAGTAAGAATAAACCAAGGGAAGGAACAAGGGTGGAGACCGGCATTGCGAGGCACGGTTCGCCCGAGGCGGCCGCCAGCCGTCTCCACCGTGGCACCAATCAGAGCGGCATGCGCGACCACAATGAGCGGCTGGTGCTGTCGTTGGTTCGCCAGCACGGCAGCTTGGCCAAATCAGACATTGCGCGCATGACCGGGCTTTCAGCGCAGACCGTCTCGGTCATCATGCGCGAACTGGAGGAAGACAGCCTGCTGCTGCGCCAGGCGCCGTTGCGCGGCAAGATCGGCCAGCCCTCCATCCCGATGGCGCTGAACCCCGAAGGCGCCTTCTTCATCGGCCTCAAGATCGGCCGCCGCAGCGCCGAACTGGTGCTGATCGATTTCCTCGGAACTGTGCGTTCCATGCTGCAGCACTCCTACCGCTATCCGGCGCCGCGCGAGACGGTTGAGTTCGTCACCGAAGGCATGAAGACGATGCGCGCCGAACTGACACCTGCGCAGGACAAGCGCATTGCCGGGCTCGGCATCGCCATGCCGTTCGAACTGTGGAACTGGGCCGACACCGCCGGCGCGCCGCGCGACATCATGGACGAATGGCGCCATCGCGACATCCGTGCCGACATCCAGGCGCAGTGCGAATTCCCGGTCTATCTGCAGAATGACGCCACCTCCGCCTGCGGCGCCGAACTGGTGTTCGGCCAGACCGGCGGGGCGCGCGACTTCGTCTATTTCTATATCGGCGCCTTTGCCGGCGGCGGCATCGTGCTCAACGGCCGGCTGTTCGGCGGGCCAACCGGAAATGCCGGGGCGCTGGGTTCGATGCCGGTGCCGGGACCAGACGGCAAGCCGACGCAGCTCATCGACGTCGCCTCGATCGCCATGCTGGAAAAGGCGCTTAACGCACGCGGCATTGACGGCTCCTATCTCTGGACCTCGCCGCAGGAATGGGGCGAGATCGGCGCCGATCTGGACGACTGGATTGCCACCGCCTCGCAGGCGCTTGCCTACGCCATTGTCGCGGCGTCCTCGGTGATCGATTTCGAGGCCGCGGTGATCGACGGCTGGATGCCGCTCGCTGTCCGGCGCCGGCTCGTCGATGCGATCAGGCAGGCGATCGGTACGATCGATGGCGAAGGGCTGAAGCTTCCGGTGGTGCGCGAAGGCACCGTCGGCATCCATGCCCGCGCGCTGGGCGGCGCCAGCCTGCCGCTGTCCGAACGCTTCCTCATCGGTTCGACCACGATTTCCAGGAGCATCTGAATGCTGATCGGTATTCCGTCGCTGCTCGGTCCGGAGCTTCTGGCGACATTGCGCGCCATGGGCCACGGCGACGAGATCGCGCTCGTCGACGGCAACTATCCGGCGGAAGAACAGGCAAACCGGCTGATCCGCGCCGACGGTCTTCACCTCATACCGGTGCTTGACGCCATTTTGAGCGTGCTGCCGGTGGACGACTTCGTGCCGGAAGCGCTGTTTCGTGCCTCGGTAAAAGGCGATCCCTCGGTCGCCGATCCGGTCCACCATGAAATCGAAACGATCTGCACCAGGCGCGCGCCGGGCCGCAAGGTGGTTGCGCTGGCGGGCGCCGACTTCTATGCACGCGTCCGGTCGGCATATGCGATCGTCGGGACCAGCGAACCCCGGCTCTACGCCAACATCATCATCCGCAAGGGCGTGATCTATCCGCCGGAGAACAAGAAATCATGATCCTCTGCTGCGGCGAAGCCCTGATCGACATGCTGCCGCGCACCACGACACAGGGCGAGCCGGCCTTTGCGCCCTATGTCGGCGGCGCGGTGTTCAACACGGCGATCGCGCTTGGCCGCCTCGGCGCGCCCGCCGGCTTCTTTTCCGGCCTGTCGTCGGATCTGTTCGGCGGCCAGTTCCGCGAGGCGCTCGGCGCAAGCAAGGTCAGCTCCACCTATGCGCACACCTCCCCTCGCCCGACCACGCTCGCCTTCGTGCGGCTCACCAACGGCCAGGCGACCTACACTTTCTACGACGAAAACACCGCCGGGCGCATGCTGACGACAGAGGATCTGCCGAAACTGGGCGCCGAGATCGAAGCCATGCTGTTTGGCGCCATCAGCCTGATTTCGGACCCGGCGGGTGCTGCCTACGAAGAATTCATGAAACGCGAGCACGAACGCCGCGTCATGATGCTCGACCCCAACATCCGGCCGAACTTCATCCCCGACAAAGCCAAGCACCTCCGGCGCATCCGCTCGATGATGGCGATGGCCGACATCGTGAAGCTATCGGATGAGGATCTGCACTGGTTCGGCGAGGCCGGCTCGCATGAGGACGTCATCCGCAATTGGCTGGATCGCGGCCCGAAGCTGATCGTCGTTACCCACGGCAGCGAAGGTGCCGTCGGCTACAGCAGGGAACACAAGGTCACGGTGATGCCGCATAAGGTGGAGGTGGTCGACACGGTCGGCGCCGGCGACACTTTCAATGCCGGCATTCTGGCCTCGCTGCACGAGCAAGGCCTGCTCACCAAGGCCGGGATCGGCGGCCTTTCGGAGGACGCCATCCGTCAGGCGCTGGCGCTCGGCGCCAAAGCGGCGGCGGTGACCGTGTCGCGGGCCGGCGCCAACCCGCCCTGGCGGCACGAAATCGCCTGATCCACGCTTAGTCCGCCGCCAGCCGCTGCAAGCAGCCGATCACTTTATGTTTCCGCGAGCCGGAAAGACGCACTGAATTAGCCGGATTAATAGGCGGCGAAGCCCGGATTTCCTGCATCTTGCGGCAATGCAGGGAAAGCCTGAAGTAACAGGCTGCGACACCTAGACAACCCGTCCCGCGGCCGGTCCGGCTTTCTAGACCGGCCCAACTCTGGTACCAGCGGCCCGGTTAAGTTGTTGTTTCTGTGCGTGTCATTGTCCCCGGGGCAGCCCGCACCACACCGTTTTTGAGGCCGACATGCAGTTCATCGATCTTGGCGCGCAGCGCGAACGTATCCGCGACCGGCTGAAGGCCGCGATCGACAATGTCGTCGAGGAAGGCCGCTATATCCTCGGACCGCAAGTCACCGAATTCGAAAACAAGCTCGCAGCCTATATCGGCACCAAGCATGTCGTGGCCTGCGCCAACGGCACCGACGCGCTGCTGTTGCCGCTGTTTGCCGCCGGTATCGGCCCCGGCGACGCGGTGTTCGTGCCGAGCTTCACCTTTGCCGCGACGGCGGAAGTGGTGGCGCTTGCCAAGGCCGAACCGGTTTTCGTCGATGTCGACGCCGAGACCTACAACATCGACATCGCCAGCCTCGAGGCGGCGATCGCCATGATCAAGAAGGAAGGCCGGCTGAAGCCGAAGGCGATTGTTCCCGTCGACCTGTTCGGGCTTGCCGCCGACTACGAGGCGATCATGGCGATTGCCAAGCGCGAAGGGCTGCTGGTGATCGAGGATGCGGCGCAGTCGATCGGCGGTTCGGCCGACGGCACAATGTGCGGCGCCTTCGGCCATGTCGGCTCGACCAGCTTCTATCCGGCCAAGCCGCTGGGCTGCTACGGCGATGGCGGCGCGATGTTCACCAATGACGACGCGCTGGCCGACCAGCTGCGCTCGTTTGCGTTCCACGGTAAGGGCGAGACGCAGTATGACAATGTCCGCGTCGGCATCAATTCACGCCTCGACACGATCCAGGCGGCGATCCTGATCGAGAAACTCGCCATCCTCGAAGACGAGATGGTCGCCCGCCAGGTGGTGGCCAAGCGCTACGCCGAAGGTCTCGGCGACATCGTCAAGACGTCACGCAATCTGGGCGGTGGCCGCTCGGCCTGGGCGCAATACGCCGTCGAGACGCCGAAGCGCGACGGGTTGAGGGCGCATCTCGGCGAAAAGGGCATCCCTTCGGTGATCTATTATGTGAAGCCGCTGCACGAGCAGGTCGCCTATCGCGACTATCCGCGCACGCCGACCGGGCTTGCGGTTTCGGAGGAACTGCCGAAGCGCATCCTGTGCCTGCCGATGCATCCCTATCTCAGCGAAGCCGACCAGGACCGCATCATCGAGACGATCCGCAACTACATTGGCTCGAACCGGCGCATGTAGCGGCGGCGTAAGTTACGCCGCGTCCGCCGCCTTCCCGCTCGCAATAAAATGCGGGTTGGCGAAATCCTCGTCGTCGCTCTGTTTGCGCTTGCCATAGGTGAGCGGCTCGCCGTCCAGCGTGCGCGTCATGCCGCCGGCGGCGCGCAGTACGGCGTCGCCGGCCGCCGTGTCCCATTCCATGGTGCGGCCGAAGCGCGGATAGATGTCGGCTTCGGCTGCGGCGAGCAGGCAGAATTTCAGCGATGAGCCGACCGAGACGATCTCGGCGGCGCCGAGATCCTTGATGAAGGCTTCGGTCTCCGGGGTGTTGTGCGAGCGGCTGGCAACGACCGCCAGCGGCGTGACCGCCCTCCTAACCGAAATCCGCCGGCGGCCGACGATACGGAAGTCGCCATCGACCTCGATTGCTTCGGCCCAGCCCGGCCGTCCAGAGAAGAACCGCCCGCTGCACGGTGCGAAGACGACGCCGATCTCCGGCACGCCGTGCCGGACAAGCGCGATGTTGACGGTGAAATCGGTCCGGCGGTTGACGAATTCCTTCGTTCCATCGAGCGGATCGATCAGGAAGAAGGCGCCATCCAGATCGGGCGGCACAATGCCTTCGGCGACCTCTTCCTCGGCCACGCAGGGAATATCGGGATAGGCCGCACGCAGGCCGGCGAGGATGATCGTCTCGCTCTCGCGGTCGGCTTCCGTGACCGGCGAGGAGTCCGACTTGCTGTCGACCGCGCAGCCGGCCTTGAAGACCCGCATCACCTCGCGTCCGGCTTCGAGCGCCAGGCGCTCGAACACGTCGAGCATCACTTCGTCGTCAGATGCCGCCGCCGCTGTCATATTGGTCTTCGGCAATGTCGCGCTCATTCAGCCAGTGTTCCAGAGCCTCTACCATCTCCTCGGCCGTCTTGCCGAGTGTCTTGAGATGGATTTCGGGATTTTCGGGAGCTTCATACGGGGAATCGACGCCGGTGAAGTTCTTGATCTCGCCATTCAGCGCCCGTGCGTAAAGGCCTTTCGGGTCGCGGCGGGCGCATTCCTCGAACGGCGTATCGACGAACACTTCGACGAACTCGCCGTCGGCCATCAACTCCCTGGCCATGCGCCGCTCGGCGCTGAAGGGCGAGATGAAGGAGACGATGACGATCAGCCCGGCATCGGCCATCAGCTTGGCCACCTCGGCGACCCGGCGGATGTTTTCGACCCGGTCGGCGTCGGTGAAGCCGAGATCGCGGTTGAGGCCGTGGCGGACATTGTCGCCGTCGAGAATGTAGGTGTGGCGCCCCGAAGCGAACAGCTTCTTCTCAAGCAGATTGGCGATGGTCGACTTGCCCGAACCGGAAAGGCCGGTGAACCAGAACACGGCGGGACGCTGGCTCTTCAAGTCGGAACGACCGCGCTTGCCGACATCGAGCGACTGCCAGTGGATGTTTTCGGCGCGGCGCAAGGAATGCAGGATCATGCCGGCGCCGACCGTGGCATTGGTGATGCGGTCGATCAGGATGAAGGCGCCGGTATCGCGGTTGTCGGCGAAGGTGTCGAAGGCGATCGGCGCCCGGGTCGAGATATTGCAGATGCCGACTTCGTTCATCTCGAGCGACTTCGCCGCCTCGCGAGCGAAGTCGTTGACGTTGACGCGGTATTTCAGGTCGGTGACGGTGGCGCTGGTCTGGTCGGTCTCGGTGCGCAGTATATAGGAGCGTCCCGGCAGCAGCGCTGCCTCGTCGAACCAGACGATGTTGGCGGCGAACTGGTCGGCGACCTGCGGCCGTGCCGCCGGCGACACCAGCATGTTGCCTCTGGAGACCTCGACCTCGTCATCGAGCACAAGGGTGATGGCCTGGCCGGCCACCGCCTGGGCAAGATCGCCGCCTTGCGCGACGATGCGCTTGACCCGCGAGGCCTTGCCGGATTTGGCGACCACCACCTCGTCGCCCTGCGCGACGGAGCCGGACGCGATGGTGCCGGCAAAGCCGCGGAAGTCGAGATTGGGCCGGTTGACGTACTGCACCGGAAACCGGAACGGCAGTTCGACCGCGGCCTCGTCGACCGATATGGTTTCGAGATGCTCGATCAGCGACGGGCCGGAATACCACGCCGTCTTGCCGGAGCGGCTGGTGACATTGTCGCCATAGCGGGCCGACATCGGGATCGGCACGATCGTCTGGAAGCCGAGCTCGTGCGAGAACTGCCGGTAATCCTCGACGATACGGTCGAACACCGCCTGGTCGAAATCGACGAGGTCGATCTTGTTGACGGCAAGCACGATATGGCGGATGCCGAGCAGCGAAGCGATGATCGAGTGGCGCCGGGTCTGGCGCAGCACACCCTGGCGCGCATCGATCAGCACGATGGCGAGATCGGCAGTCGATGCGCCGGTCGCCATGTTGCGGGTGTACTGTTCATGGCCGGGGGTGTCGGCGACGATGAACTTGCGCTTGGGCGTGGCGAAGAAGCGGTAGGCGACGTCGATGGTGATGCCTTGCTCGCGCTCGGCCTCGAGGCCGTCGACCAGAAGCGCGAAGTCGATGTCGTCGCCAGTGGTGCCGTGCTTGCGGGAATCGCGCTCGAGTGCGGCGAGCTGGTCCTCGAAGATCTGCTTTGTGTCGGACAGAAGACGGCCGATCAGCGTCGACTTGCCGTCGTCGACCGAGCCGCAGGTGAGGAAGCGCAGCAGCGACTTCTTCTCCTGCGCCGCCATGTATTCGCGCACGCCGTCGGTGGGAGCGAGGCTCTTGGCCAGGATATGGCGCATGCTCAGAAATATCCCTCGCGCTTCTTCTTTTCCATCGAGCCGGCTTCATCGCGGTCGATGAGGCGGCCCTGGCGCTCGGAGGTGCGCGCCGTCAGCATCTCGCCGACGATGGCTTCGAGCGTGTCGGCGTCGGATTCGATGGCGCCGGTCAGCGGATAACAGCCGAGCGTGCGGAAACGCACCAGACGGTTCTCCATCGTCTCACCGGGGCGCAATTGCATGCGATCGTCATCCTTCATGATCAGCATGCCGTCGCGTTCGACCACCGGCCGCTCCTTGGCGAAATAGAGCGGCACGATCGGGATGTTTTCCTGCAGAATGTACTGCCAGATATCGAGCTCGGTCCAGTTCGACAGCGGAAACACGCGGATCGATTCGCCCGGCGCGATGCGGGTGTTGAAGATCTTCCACATCTCCGGCCGCTGGTTCTTCGGGTCCCAGACATGCTGGGCGTTGCGGAAGGAAAAGATGCGCTCCTTGGCGCGCGACTTCTCCTCGTCGCGCCGAGCCCCGCCGAAGGCAGCGTCAAAGCCGTATTTGTCGAGCGCCTGGCGCAGCGCCACCGTCTTCATCACATGGGTGTGGGTGTTCGAGCCATGGTCAAAGGGGTTGATGCCGTCGCGCACGCCGTCTTCATTGACGTGGACCAGCAGGTCGAAGCCGAGTTTCTGCGCCATCTGGTCGCGAAAGGCGATCATCTCGCGGAACTTCCAGGTGGTGTCGACATGCAGGAAGGGGAAAGGCGGCTTGGCCGGATAGAAGGCCTTCATCGCCAGATGCATCAGCACGGAGGAATCCTTGCCGACGGAATAGAGCATCACCGGCTTGGAGAAGGAGGCTGCAACCTCACGGAAGATGTGGATGGATTCGGCCTCGAGCCGCTGCAGGTGCGTAAGCGCGATGTTCATGGACTGTGAGCGTTCTCTCGTGCAATCCAGACCTTGCATCAGATGGATCGGGCGTCCTTTTCAGGCGCCCGGTTCAAGCTTCACTGCTGGACACTATCGGTTCGTGCCGGCGTTCTAGCAGATCGCCACCTGATATAACAACGCTGGAAAGGCCGGCGGCCACACCGATCGGGAACGAATTTTCCATGAAAAGCCCAGAATCCGGAAATTCCTGCCCGACGGAGCGATAGCCTTCAAAGGCCGGGAAAAATCTTGCCTGGACCGAAAGAAACGCCGGCCCGACCTCGTCGCACTTTCGAAAACCGCACCCAGCCGCTATACCGGCTCCTGAACCTGCGCCGGGCGGCATGCCGCAAATGCCGCGCCAAACATTGTCCGGCGCCACGCGACCCAGCGCATTGTGAACCAGAGCATTGACCCCGATCTCCGCCATCAAGCAGCACATTTCGCCGTCACGGATCAACATCACCTTCTCCATTCTGTGCTTCTTTTTCCCGCCGGTGCTGGGATCGGCGGTCAGCTTTTTGTTCAATGGTGGCGGCCTGTGGTCGGTGCTTCTGCTTGCGTTGAAAAGACGGCGTTTCAACATCGACCGGCCGATGACCGCGATGACGGTGGCCATCTATGCCTATTGCGCAGCCAGCGTGCTCGCCTCCATCGTCAACAATTCGATCGCCAGGGATGCGCCGCATCTGGCAGGGCTGATCACCTTCCTGTTTTTCCCAGTCTCATACGCGACCTGGAGCATCACCGAGAAAACCACGCTGACGCGCATCGTCGTGCTGGCGAGCGCCGCCGCCTGTTTTGGCGCCGTGCTGCTGGCGGTCGTGCAATATCACGGGCTGGGCATACGGGCCGAAGGCGGCGCCGGCAATCCGATCGTGTTCGCGACCGTCTGCTGCCTCAGCATGATGATGTGCCTGGCAGGCGCCTTATCGGGTGTCGAAAAGAACAGGGCGTTGCTGGCCTGCGCGACACTGGCCGGCGCGGTCGCCATTGTCTATTCGGGGTCGCGGATCATCTGGCTGGCGATGCTGGTGGCCGGCATCGCGGTCCTGCTGATCAACCGTCGCAAGCTCAACAACAGAAACGCCATTCGGCTTTTGCTGATTGCGGGCGCGATCGGCATCGTCATCGCGGTCATTGGTCTCCCCATCATTTCCGAGCGCGCGGCCTTCCTGTTCAGCGACTGGGATGCGCTCGCCACGAAGGGCGACCACACGACCGCGCTCGGCTTGCGCGCCGCACTTTGGCAGATTGGGCTGAGCGCCTTCCACGACATGCCGATTTTCGGCCACGGCATTGCCGCAAGCCGCGAGCTGATAAAGGATGGGTTCCACAATCAGTTCAACATGCCGTCGACGGGCTTCAGCCATTTTCACAACGGCTTCCTGACCGCATTGGTGGAGGCCGGGCTGCTTGGAGCCGTAACGCTCGCGGCTGTGTTCTTCGTTGCCGCGAGAAACGCGGCCATCGTGCTGCGCACCAGCACGGACGCGGTCGAGCGGTTCGGCGCCACGATGATTGTCGTCACTGCGATCACCTACCTCATCGGCGGCCTGACCGGCATCCTGGTCGGCCACGACATCCTCGATGCCACACTGATGGTGTTCCTGGTGTCCGGGACATATCTTGCATCGGGCCGGCAACAAATGCTGCCGGAACAACAGGCACCGGCCCCGGCGCCCCAGGCAAGCCGGCCGTGAAAGTGCTGGTCACAGGCGCGACGGGTTTCATCGGCAGGCAGGTCGTCAACCAGCTGCGCGAAGCCGGGTTCGGGGTGCGCATGGCATCGCGCCACCCGGAACGGCTCGATCCCATGAG
The DNA here is from genome assembly GCF_030323245.1 of Mesorhizobium sp. C372A. NCBI lineage: Bacteria > Pseudomonadati > Pseudomonadota > Alphaproteobacteria > Hyphomicrobiales > Phyllobacteriaceae > Mesorhizobium > Mesorhizobium sp. C372A. The sequence continues at coordinate 5,902,738 of NZ_CP100475.1, forward strand.
CGATGCGGTTTTGTTGCCGGACTTCGACGCACCGGCCCAGGCATACCAGGCGCTGATGCGAGATATCACCCATGTCGTCCACTGTGCGGCGCTCAACAATGACCGCAAGGCGAGCGAAGCCGACTTCATGGCAGCCAACGCGACACTGACCGCGCAGCTGGCGCGCGCGGCCGCCTCGCGGACAAGCGGGCGCTTCATCTATCTGTCGTCGATCCGGGCAGTAGCCGGTCCCGGTTTCAGCGGAACGATCAGCGAGGCGACGCTCCCTGCCCCGCAATGCGCCTACGGGCGCTCGAAACGCGAAGGCGAGATCAAGACACTGGAAGCCTATGCGTCCAGGCCCTCCGATGCCACGGCGCTGCGCCTGCCGCCGGTCTATGGCGAAGGCATGAAGGGAAACCTGCGTGGAATGATGCGGGCTGCCGCCATTGCCTTACCATTGCCCTTAGGCGCTTTCACCGCAGTTCGTTCGCTGATATCGCGCGACGCGGTGGCTGGCGCCGTGGCGCATCTTTTGACTCGTCCCACGCCACCGCGCCCGACCTATGTCCTGGGCGATGCTTCCCCCGTTGCGATGTTCGAAATCTTGACTGCATTCAGGCACGGATACGACGTTCCGACCCGGCTCGTTCCTGTGCCGGCCTGGCCATTCAGGCTGTTCGCCACACTGCTTGGCAGAAAAGCAGCGTACGACGCTTCCATGGCGACACAGATTTGCGACCCGTCACTGCTGATCTCGGAAGGCTGGATGCCGGAAACCGACACGCTCGGCCGGATTGAGGAACTTGCACGACAGGCCCGTCAGGTCCGGTAGATTGTGCCAAGCAGGATTTTGACGTCGAGTCCGATCGAGGCTCCCCTGAGATATTCGGCATCGGTTTCGGCGCAGAGTTTCGGATCCGACATGTCGATGCCTCTCATCTGCGCAAGCCCGGTAATGCCTGGAAGTGCGGCAAGCACACCCAATTGCCTGCGGCGGTCGACCAACTCGGTTTGCGTGGGCAGGCATGGACGCGGCCCGACCAGGCTCATCTCGCCCTTCAGCACGTTCCAGAGCTGCGGCAGCTCGTCGATCTTGAATTTTCGCAGCACCTTACCGGCGGCGGTGACGGAGTTTGCCGGCGCCTGATGCGAGGGCAGAGATGGCGTTCCCACAACCATCGTCCTCAACTTGTGGCAGCGAAACAGCACCCCGTGCTGGCCGACGCGAGTTTGGGAGAGGAGTGCCGGTCCGGGCGACGACAGCCTGATTGCCAGTATGGCAAGCAGGGTGACGGGCGAGGTCAGCGGCAACAGAACCGCCGCCGCGACGAGATCGAAAGCTCGCTTGGGTCCCCTCATGGCCATCTCAGCATGCTCTAGATCCGCCGCCAGATGAAGGCCACATAGAGCCCAAGCGTCCCAGCCAGCGTCTGCCGGTAGACGCCGCTTTTCCTGAGAAGGCGCAGGCGTCGCAAGATACCGCCCTTTCGCGCCCTGATGAACAGGCCGAGACAGGCGGCGGCATCCCTCGTGAGGATGTCGCGATTGACGGCCAGGCCGCTCAGATTGTGATCGGTCCAGACGGCGAACTCGCCCCTGAAGAGGCGCCCCAGCCGCGACAGCCTCGCCTTCCACGACACGTTGGCGCCGACCAGGTTTGCCTCATGCTGGCGGTAGCGCACCAGCGGTCGCGGGTCATAGCGGACAATGCCGCCGGCAGCCGTGACGATCAGATAGGTCCACCAGTCATGGCTGACGAACTCGGTCCTTGCCGATGCCTTTGCCAGCAACTTTCGCGCGGCGCGGTTGATCATCATCGTGTTGCCGCCGGCAATGCTTTGCACAAGCGCATTGCGAAATGCGGGTGGATGCTGGAACAGCGGCGAATACCCTTGCGCTGCTCCGGTTTCGGACATGGTCGCGGTTCTGGAGCAAAACAGCAGCGGCGTTCCGGCGTCGTGCCCTTGCATCCAGGCAATGGCGCTCTCCAGCCTGTCCGGCTCCCAGATGTCGTCCTGGTCGCAGAAGGCGTAGTAGTCGGCCTCGATGCGCGGATCGATGATCATCGCGCGGAAATTGGCGGCAAAGCCTTGGCGAGGACCATTCGACAGGGTCAACCGGCCCTTGGACCAGCGGCTCTGCCAGGCGCCGATAATGGCCGAAGTGCCGTCTGTCGAACCGTCGTCGGAAACCCAGAGGTCGACAACAGGATGCGATTGCGCAGCCAGCGACGCGAGCTGCTCGTCAAGGAAAGCCGCGCCATCTTTCGTGCCCAGCAGCACGGCCACGCGCTGATCTTGTCTGCTCACTGGTTCAAAATCATCTGCAAACGCCTGGGAACGGCCATCGGATCGGTTTCAATAGCCAATCCCGGTCGATCAGGACAGGCTCTTTGTTTTGACGCAATCCCGGACGGAAAACCGCTCCACACTTTTCCTGGAATTGCTCTAACCAGCTTGCCCGACTGTTTTCGCAACGGTTTCCCGGCGTGCGTCACTTGGAGGCTCTTCCGCCTGATAGAGGCCGGCCATGACGGCGAGCGCCGAGGCCTTGTCCTGATCGCGCATGGCCGCCTGCAGCGATGTCAGCGCCGCCTGGACCTTGGGCCATCCCACGACATCGGTTCTGAGGCCGAAGATCTTGGGGATATCCAGCGCGACGATCTCCTCATTGCCGCCATGCAGCACCTCGTGAAGCTTCTCGCCCGGCCTGATCCCGGTGAAACGGATCGGAATGTCGGTGTAGGGGCTTTTGCCGGCCATGCGGATCATGGTTTCAGCGACTTCGAGGATCGGCACCGGCTTGCCCATGTCGAGCATGTAGATGGCGTAGTCGTCCTTGCCCTGGCGCCGCTCGGCGTCGGCCGCCGACATGATGACGAGGTCGACGGCTTCGGCCACCGTCATGAAGTAGCGGGTCATGCGGCGATCGGTGATGGTGACCGGACCGCCGGCCTCGATCTGCGCCTGGAAGATGGTGGCGACCGAGCCATTGGAGCCGAAGACATTGCCGAACCGCACGGCGATGAACTTGGTGCCGGAGCGACGGCCGCTGGGCCCGGTGGCGTGCGTTTCGTGCAGCGAAGAGACGATCTGCTCGGCGGCGCGTTTCGTCATGCCGAGCACCGAGGTCGGATCGACCGCCTTGTCGCTGGAAATCAGCAGGAACTGCGGCACCCCGCATTTGGCGGCGACCTCGGCGCAGACGAGGGTGCCCAAAATATTGGTCTGGATCGCCGATTCCCAATTTTCCTCGAGCAGCGGCACATGTTTGAGCGCGGCGGCATGGAAGATGATGTCGGGCTTGAAATCGCTGACGACGCGGGTGATCTGGCGCCGGTCTGTGACATCGACGATGCGGCTCTTGAGCCGGACATGGTCCTTTTCGTCAACCTGCTGGTCGAGCTGGAAAATACCGAACTCCGAGATATCGGCGACCAGAACCGCCTCGGCGCCAAGTTCCAGCGACCGCTTGACCAGGATGCGACCGATTGAGCCGGCGCCGCCGGTGACCAGGACGCGCTTGCCACCGATAAAGCCGCCGATCCGCTCAATATCGGAAGCAACTGTGGAGCGGCGCAGGATGGTTTCCATCTCGACAGCGTCGAGTACCAGCTTTCCGCCTTGGCCGAGCTCCGAAACTCCGGAGAATTGGACGACGGCGATACCGCTGTGACGGGCGACACGGACCAGTTCCGAATATTCCTCGATCTCGCGTTCGGTGCCATTGCCGAAAATCAGCATGTCGAGGCTTTTGGTGCCTCTTGCATATTCTTCGAGGACCTCGACAAGGCGGGGCCGCACGGCCACCACCGGAACGCCCTGTATCTGCGTGCCCAACGGCGCGCCGTTCTCGATGGCCATGATGCCGGCGATGGAATATTCGGCCGGCTCGGCCGTGCGTGTGAAGCGGATGATGACGTCTGCTTCGCCAAGCCTGCCGACGAACAGCGCTTGTTTGATCGCCGCATTGTTTGGGTTGCGGCTTAGGATTCGCCAGCTCGCCCCGTCGCGCAGGAACCGGTAATAGAGCCGAGGCGCCGATATGATGGTGAAGGAGACGAGGAAAAAGACGATGAACTGGCGCTCGTTGAGGCCGGTCACCGGCTGAAACGATCGAACCGCCAGCGAGACGACATAGAGCGTGACGGTCAGGATGGCGCAGCTCTTCAGGATGTTGAAGAAGTCCGGCGTGGAGGCGAAACGCCACACGGTGTTGTAGAGGCCGCAATAGCGAAACAGCATATGGCTGAGAAAAACAATACTTGCCCAGCACGCCAGGCCGGCCGTGGAGAGCGCGTCGAATGAAAGTCTCGACTGAGAAAGCCCCAGACTCAGCGCCACCGCGACCAGGACCATGACCAGATCCTGGATCATTATAATGGCGCGCCGCATCTTCGGCCGAAGTCCGGACACGACCTCTACATAGGATGTCATTGGGTAGTACTGAACTCCAGGCGCAAGGACATGGACACTAACGTGGTGCAAGAGCGACGGAAACCCGTCACCGATCACCTGTTTAGAGTGCCAATCCCCAGCCCCGCCGCTTTGTATCGCATAGCGTGGAGTCGGGGACGCCGCCAGATATTTTTTTCGTCTGTCGCACTCTCGCGCAAAGCTGTGGTGCATGACACGGCTCTCGCATTGTGGAAGAGTCGATCGGGGCAATGCACACAGCATATGGGTGGAGAATGAATGCCGCCGTTAGGGCGGGCTAAAGTGGAGAGCTATTGATGCAGGATGCCGACTACGGGAAACGTGTTACAGGAAAACCATATCTTGGTTTTTTGGAAGACATCCACAAACAGCTGAAACCCAATACATATTTTGAGATCGGCGTTCAATTTGGCGATACTATTAAATTGGCAAGTTGTTCGACCGTTGGCGTTGATCCATTTTTCTCTTGTCAGACCAACATCATTGGCAAGAAGCCAACCTGCCAGCTATTTCAACAAACCAGCGATGCCTTTTTTGCTGAACGCGACCTCTCTCGCATCTTTGGGAAATCCGTCGATCTTGCCTTTCTGGATGGCATGCATCGGTTCGAATTCCTGCTCCGAGATTTCATAAATACAGAAAAGCATTGCGCTCCCGAATCGATCGTCGCCATGCACGACTGTTTGCCGCCGGGATTCTATATGACGTCGCGGGATATCGCCGACGCCAAACATCCTCGCTCCGCATTTCCAGGCTGGTGGGCCGGCGACGTATGGAAGATTGTGCCCACCCTCAAACACTACCGGCCGGAACTCTCAATTACGGTTACCGACAGCGCACCAACCGGCCTTGTGCTGATTACCGGACTCGACCCTGAAAATGATGCTCTCTGGGCAAACTACGAGAAGATCATTGCCGGTTTTCAGCCGATGGACCGCAGTGAGTTCGCTCACTACTGGTCCTCAGTTTCAGTGGTCTCAACCGACTCCGTGGACCTGGGAAGGTTCCGACCTTTCAGCTAGCCCTATTGCCTCTTGAGATCGACTTGTGAAGGGAGTAGGCACGGCCACCCTTTGGCGGGCGTCCCACGAGATGTTCAATGGCTATGTATCGATTGAAGCAGCCGTAGGCATTCTTGGGGCGCGGTGCGTTTAAACCAGGACGGAGAGCCTGTACCCTCCGATGCATCGCTTGTTACCGATCGCACCGAGGCAATTTGAACCTTGCCCTCACAGCGACGTTTTCCAAGCCCGCAACATATGAGAGAAAGGTGTGATGTTTCGGATCAAGCTGCCTTTTCAGACACGTGACAGAGGGGCCGTCGACGGCATGAAGCGATTGTTGAACCATAAGGTTCATGAGCTTGCCGTCAGCCTTGTCATCGGAGTAGCTCCGGCGATTCCGGTGGGACGGAAGGATGATCTCGCGGAACATTTAGATATGGTGAGACAGGAGTTCGTGGGCCGAACCGAAATCGAATATACGCATGCGGCGCTGATCGTGCTTTTACGTCGCGGCATTGCTGAAAAACGAAGTTGGAAGCGCTTCCAACAAGTGTGGGAGGAGTGCGGGCCCTTTCTGCTGCAGCGGCTCAACACCCGATGGCTGATCTCAGCCTGCGATACCATCGCCGACTTCTCTCCCGATCGAGCCGAACGCGCGCTGGCACTTGCGGGTTCGCTCTTGATGAACACAATCAAGCTCTATGAAACCGAGATTTGGATGAAGGCCACCGAAGCTAAAGAATATGAACGCATTCCGCAGGGAGGCATGACGCTCTTTGACGGCGTGACACCCTTTATGGTTGGCGCCGGCGACATGATCGCAAATCTAAATACCAGAGTACAGTCTCTGTGCGAGAAACAAACCATAGCTTCGAATATTCTCCAAGAGATATTTCGTAGGATTCATGTCAACCCAACAGTATTCCAGCGATTTCAGGCGCTGCACACCTCAGATCTCACCAAGTGGAGCGCATAAACAAAGTCAACGGCGAAGAAGCGAGTAGGCTCGCCATACCTCTAGTTCCCTTCGTCTGCGGTGAATGTTCGACTGGTCCAACGGATCGATCTCTCGAAAAAGACCAGCGGCGACCAAGCGTTCAGCATAGCTGATGTTGGTCTGTCTAAATGCCAGCTTGGTTTCGGTTGGCGATGCAAGGCAGGAGAACAATTCACCATTTAATACGCGCTTTATTGCTCCCGACAGTCCAGCGGCATCACCCCTTTGATAGTGGGTAACATCAGCAGGAAGTTCCAAGAGGTCGAAAAGGCTGGTGAACTTGGAAGAGTATCCTATCAACCCGACTTGTCGACCCGACAGGAGCCCCCAATAGGCGACATGATATGAATTTGTTACGATCTTTCCGGTCAAAGCGAACTTGGACCGAAATTCAGGTTCCGACATAGAATTAGTGCCAACTATCGCATTCGGCTCGATAGTCGAAAGGACATCCAAGACCGCCTGCCCGCTTGCGGCCGGATTCTGGTTGAGGAAAACGCCCAGCGCCGTCCCTGGCAAGATATCGACGATATCTCCCATCACGCTGGCACAGGGTACGAGTGTAGAATTGGATACCGCCAGAGCACGATCGCGAGAGCCAAAAAAAGAAAAATCCGTTGGAATTGAGGAAGAGAGTTCTCCGAACCCGTTCAAGGGTTGGATACTCTGGCCAACCCCCCAAGCGACTTTTCGGTCCGACTCAACCAAGGAGCTTGCATAAGCTCCGAAATCATTGAACGCGCCACCACCCAGAATGAGAATTCGAGAGAACCCGCTTTCTGAAGGTGAGTGACATTTGAAGTCGAAATAGTGGCGCGGGCTAGAAAGATAGTCGCCGATATTAAACGTCGAAGGCCACGCATGCACAAACGACAGCGTCGCTCCCCCGCAATGCATTGAAATGGCCGGAAATTGAGCCTGGATCCCCTCCGAAGACATGGACGCGCCTAGCTCATCGGTCAACAGTGACCACCATAGAGAGATCTACGAGCCCTGCCGCCAATGTTTCGTCCTCCTCTACCACTCTGAAAGCGATGGCGTCGATAATTCGGTGGAGAGGCACCTCATCAACCTCTGGCAATCCGCGGACCTGGCACGTGACAAAATAGTGACCAGGAAGCAGTAGGCTAGTGAACTCAAATCTTGATCTTAGAGATGAACCAGCCTGCGCCAGTTCGACCCGAGACGCCCTGCATTTGGCACCTGCGACATGGAACCCGGTTGTGGTTGTTATGCCGATGCCGAACCCCACCCGAGTAGCGTCGGTTGAAAAATCGGTCCAATATTCTATGAAGTATCTTCTGCCGAGCCTCAGCACATTCACCTGCTCGCCGCTCACAGTGAGTATGCGAACGTCGCGAATGCGTGCGCCTCTCTCTTCTTGATAGGCAGTTGACTTGGAAACGAGTGAAGGATCGAAGCCATCCGCACATTCCAATTGTTTGGAGAGCGCTTCGCTGTGCTTAATTTCGTTTGTGGGCGCCTGTGAATTTTCGACAACAACTTCATCTTCGGATTCTGATCTCAGCCAAGGCAATTCGATTGGGATGGTGGGAGATATCGTTGCATCCCTCATAGCCACAATTTGCGCCCGGATTTCCGCCGCGCCCTCCGCACTGGCATTTACCAGCCGCTGATATTGGCCTGTCACCGTCTTTGGGCGGCCGGTCAACATTATTTCACCCGCGTCGAGCAATACGGCGCGATCACAAAGTTGGACGATGGTCTGAGCGGCGTGGCTGACGAACAGAATCGTACCGCCACGTTCCCTGATCTGCTCGATTCGCGCGAAACATTTACGGGAGAACGCCTCGTCACCCACCGACAGCGCCTCATCGACCACCAGAATATCCGGATCGACATTAATGGCGACGGCGAACGCCAACCGAACATACATACCCGAAGAATAGGTCTTTACAGGTTGCTCGATAAAGTCTCCGATATCGGCAAAGGAGGCGATGGAGTCAAAGCGATTGTCCATCTCGGCACGGCTGAGGCCAAGGATGGATGCGTTGAGATAGGCATTTTCGCGACCGGTGAAATCGGGGTTGAACCCCGCGCCCAGTTCCAGCAACGCCGCTACGCGGCCATTGACGGTAACCGAACCACTGGTGGGCTGCAGTGTTCCGCAGATAATCTGCAGAAGCGTCGATTTTCCCGAACCGTTGCGTCCGATGATGCCGACGGTCTCGCCTCGCCGGACGTCCAAAGAAATATTGGTCAATGCAGCGAAGTCACGGAAGTAGCGCCGAGGCAGTTGCCTCACCAGCCGCTGCAGTCGCGGCACCACCATCTGTTTCAGCCGGTCTTCAGGCCGGTTGAACATCAGATGGTGCTTGGATACAGCCTTCACCGAGATGGCGATTTCAGAGGACATCTGCGAAGCCCTTGCGCGTGGCTCGGAAGAACAAAAACCCAAGGCCGGCAATGACCGCTGCCGTCACGGTATAAAAAGCCAACGCGTGCAAGTTCGGCAGTTCACCAAAAATCAGGACCCTGCGGGCCTGTTCAACGGGAGTCGAGATGGGATTCAATACCAGCCACGGTCGCACGGCCGCAGGCAGCGCCTCAGCCGGCACAAAAATCGGAGACAGGAACATGAGCGCGCTGACGATCGGGTTCAGTACCTGGCCGATATCGCGAAAATACACACCAACAGCGGCGAGGAACCACGACAAACCAAGGAGGAGGAGGATAAATGGAGCCACAACGACCGGCAGAAGCGGCGCCGTCAAGGGAATCGACCCCTGCGAAATCACAAGGAAGATGAGCATGACCAGAAAACTGACCATCATGTGAAACAACGCCGCTGCAAGCGCCACTACCGGTAGCACTTCAAGCGGGAAAACAATCTTCTTCACGTAGCTAACATTCGCCAGCACAAGCGTAGGAGCCCTCGTCAGCACCTCGGAGAAGGTTTGAAAGAAGATCAGGCCAACGAACAATATGATCGCGAACTGGGCCGTCGGCTGCCCCTCGCCTCCCCCTGCCCAACGCATCCGCAGAACCGTACCGAACATGAATGTGTAAACTGCGAGCATAAGCAGCGGGGTCAATAGCGACCACAAGATGCCAAGCATCGACCCTCGGTATCGTCCAGTCACTTCCCGACGCGTAAGGCTGATGATCACGTCAAGATAGTTAACAGTCACAGTTCGACAACCTTAAGAAGGGCGCGGACACGTTGAACCAAAGTGTCTGTGTCGACTTGGGACGTTACATGACGCTGGGTCAAATGAGGCTGGCCCGGAAATGGGCTTTCAACCATCTGCGAACGGCAGACCACCACTTCGTAGTCGAGCGAAAATAGCGTGCACGTGCGCGATAGCCACATCTCGGTGATGCCGAGATCGTTCCAGTAGCCGACCCAATCGTCGGGCGTCAAATCGACCAGCTTGGTGCCGGGTCGGCACCAGATTATGTTGGCGAAAGCTGACCCATGCGCGCCAACAATCACCTTGGCGTTTCGAAACAATTCCATTTGATCGACATATGGTAGTTTCGATGGGTCGATTGCAGTGAAGCCCAAAGCCTCCAGCGCCGAGATTACCTCGGGTTCGTTGTCAATGAACCGGTTGGAATAGGTGTTGGCCCGATCCCGTGCAAGGTAGATCAACTGTGGGGTTTCGGAAGCGGTCGGCAACGCCGGTTGCAGAGCATACTGTGCCAGGGAGTCCGGGTTGGGGTAATATGTTGTCCCAGTCGTGAGACTATTGCAGACCATGGCAGAGCGGAATCGAAATGGCGTATGCGGCAGAATTAGAAAATGATGGGGTAGAAAACCCCAAGTCGCCAAGATACCGCGCACCCACAATGGTGCATCATTTGGCAGCACCACCTTAAGGCGATTCTCCTTGATTTCGTTCTCCCAGAACAAAATCTGCGGAATAGCGTCGAATATGACGTGACCAAACGCAAAACTGGAGTGAAGCGGGAGCAACACATCTTCATCAATGAATTTGAATTCATTGAATAGCAATATATACTTCCCGTCCTCTTCATCCAGATAATCCAGAAGATTGAGGTCTTGATAGACATATCGGTAGACGATAATTGACTCTTCAATAATCGCTCCACCTTGCGTAATAACGCCGATGGCACGGGAGTGCGCTACGCAATTTAGAAAGCGTCCAAATTGAAATGGTACGGCGTCAAAAGATTTCTCTGCAAAAAGTTCCTTTAGTCGATCCAGCTTAGTGGCTCCGCAACCCGCAGTAACCTCGACGCTTTTGCTCGTGACGGCCCTACCTGGATAGGCCGTTAAAATAGCGTCGTTCTTCGACGCAAACAACTCGCCCCTCGTTTGAACTTGTCGGGCCGCTCGAGCAAGGGCGACGCTCTGCAAGACCAATGGAAATGTGGCAGTGGGCGCCGAGGAGCTGTTGTTCAGAAACGGCGATCGACGCCACAGTGATCGGATTGGTCGGGCGGCGGCGCGAGCAGCCCGGAAGCCACATCTGGCAACCCAGTATGCCACCGGCGCGTTAGCCAGCATCCCTTGAATCTTTAACTTGGTCGCAGCGAAGCGCTGTACCGGCGAATCTGCTTTCCATATCGCACCGCTTGAAACCGCAAGGGAAGTTCCTGCGTCCGTCCGGAAAGGATGCCGGTCAAAAACATCGTCAAGAACGGACTTGCTTTCCTTGACCCGCAGAGTCGCATCCAGGAAGGCACGCCCGAACTTCCTATCCGGCTCTAGGTGACAGCCCTCGGCCCATTCGTTCCATGCATTTATAAAAACAAGCCGTTCGTTTGGAGCGCGCTCGACCATAGTACGGGACGTCGCCGCCCTCAACCAACGCTCATAGTTATCAGGGGTGGCAGCAAGCATTGCGACCGCGCGGTCGCGAATTCGGGCAGTGTTGTCCCATGAAGGGACTACGGTCCGATAAATTTTCTTATCGCGATAATCCCGACCGAGATAGTTGCCGGCCACATCTGCATAATCCACGAACATACCTCTGAAGGAATCAAAGGTCGTCACTTCACGGTTGATGTTTTGGACCACCATATTGTGTGGGGGGAACTCCACTCCAGCATCGAACCCGAGTGACTCATAATCGAGATTGCCATGCGTTAACGCGGCAACAAGGTGGATTTCTCCGATCCCGATCTTCCGGCAATGCTCACGCCATATTTCTAGAGCTTGGGCGGGGTTCGGAAGCTGCTGCGGCCTGTAGACAAGCAAGATTGGTCGCCCGTCCACGCGAAGATATCGGTCATCTCGGAAGAAGGGGACCACGCTTTCGATAAAGCTGATTTCATAACCCGGCTCATAATTCTGCGAAATCAGCATATGCTGCTCCGCACCATCCCAGCGCCGTGTCCAGTTCTCGTTTGCCCAAGATAAGCAGAAGGGCATACGAGCGGACTTATCGGCAAGGTAGGCATCGACCGGCTTGTCCAACAGCCGCTTACCGCTGAACCAATAATAGTGAAAACAGAACGCATCGACACCATACTGCTGGGCAAGTGCTATCTGCTCGTGTTGCGTTTCCCGTACCCGAAGATCATAGAATCCAAGTTCCGTGGGGAGATGCGGCTGATAGTGACCGTCAAACAATGGCGTCGCCTTGGTAACATTGGTCCATTCTGTAAAACCCTTGCCCCACCAGGCATCATTCTCTGGGAAAGGATAAAACTGCGGCAGGTAGAACGCCAGATATGTCGGTTTCATAAAGGAAATTCCAAGCATTTATATCCACAGTCATTCTCGCACCGAAATCGAAGCTATTCGGCTAAAATTCCGGTCACGGGCAACCCAGGCACTAACTATTTCGATTTAATTTTTAACCCGCATCCTAAAGAAATATCGAATCTTAGATGTTATTTTATATAAACTCCAAAAAAAGCTTTTGTGAACTCTCTCCAAACCGATAGAATTATCTGAAATACCTTGTTGCTTTTCTCCTAGTTCCTTTACCACTCTAAGCAAATATTCTTTAGTCTTTATTATCTCCTCTTCTTTTTCTGCGACTTTATCTCGACTTAGCGCAAGGGCGATTTCCAGCTGTTGCCGTTCATGCTCGACTACAGATTGAGCCGAAACACTTGCTGCTCGCTCTCTGAGATACTTCTCATTCGCGGCAATTAACACCTGAGCCTGTTCCTCTTTTGTAGAGAGCGCTTTTTCCAACGCCTTGGCAGCTTCGGTAGACTCAACCTCTAACCTCTTAGACTCAGATAAATTTTCTTGGAGCGTGACGAGCTCTTCCTGGACCTTAGCTCTTTCCGCAGCCCAACCTGACCTTTCATTACGAAACTCCTGCAATATAATCTCACAACTATCTATTATCCTTTTCAGTTCTTCGTCTTTTTTTTCCAATATCTCCCTAAGGCTTCTTTCTATAAACCTGAATTCGTCAGTTTTCCTTTTCAATTCTGGGAAAACGGCCTCACCGAAAAGAACGGTCTCCGCGTCGAATTCAACTCTGATACTATCGAGGACCGCCATCGCTTGGTTATCGGCTGGATCGGCTTCCAGCGCTCGAAGGGCTTTGTAGGCCTCTTTGACCCAAGGAAGGACCCGTTCGTCGGCAGAAAGCCGGTCATCGTTTATCGCGTGATGTCTGTGATCCGAGGACAGATAAGCATCAATCTCCGGCCCGGCGTCTTCGAACGGCCTTGACCAACCCGGTCGCACGGCGGTGACGACTTTCGTCAGCTCCGAGCGCCAATCGACCATCATGGCGTCATATGAGACGAAGACCCGCGACATACCCCGCGTTGCGCGCTCGGCTTCAAGTTGATGTCGTAGCCAAAGCAGCGAGCCTGTTGCGAAAGTCGAACCGTCGCGTTTGCCAAGAGACGCGATGACCTCCAGCGGATTGCGGTTTGCCAGCACGTAGTGCAGTTGAAAATTTTTCGCCTTTAGAACAGCGGCATAAAGCTGCGCAAAGCGGGAAATTCGTGGTTCCTTGAGAACGATCGCAGAAGCATTTTCGTACTCTTCGTCGACAATTCGGGAAATTTCCGCTTTGTAGAACCCGATGCGCGAAGCTCCCAGATCTCCTGGGTCGAAGCTGCGCCAGTCATCCCAGCGGCTGCCGGCCTCAGCCAGCATCTTCTCATTGAGATGATTGAGGCTCGTCGGCTCCCAATAGCCGCTGGCATTGCTGTCGTCCGGATCAATAACCTGGTGCGGAAGCGCCGCGCCCAAAAGGCTGATGACCCTGGTCAGCGCGCTCGTGCCCGAGCGGTGCATGCCCAGCACCATGATGCAGATACGCTTCGCTGGCTTGGCAGCCTTGGCGCGCTTCTTCGGCGCCGGTTGATCGATCCCCTTAGGGTCGGGCGTCGCGTCATGCAATTGCTCGGGTAACGGATGCTTGTTCATGCAGTCAATGCCTGTTTTGTCTTGCTCCCCGCCAGCCTGCGCACCACCTTTTCCGCCGACTCGTGCCACACCGGGGCCGTGCATTCAAACGCCGACGCGAACTTTTCGCTCGACAGCCGGGAACTGGCGGGCCGCTTTGCCCTAGTCGGATAGTCGCTGGTCGCGATGTCGCGCACCCGCGCGGTAGGCCCGCCGTGCCGCGCGCTTGTGTCGAGAACATGACGGGCAAAGCCGCTCCAGCTGGTCTCGCCGGTGCCGGCAAGATGATAAATGCCGTAGCCGTCAAAGTCGCCGCGCAACACCGCCGCCGCATGCAGGATCGCGTCGGCAATATCAAGTGCGGATGTCGGATTTCCCCATTGGTCGGCGACCACGGCGATCTCGTCGCGGTCGCCGGCCAGCCGCAGCATGGTTTTCACGAAATTCTTGCCGAACGGGCTGTAGACCCAGGCGGTGCGCAGGATCAGATGGCGCGGATTGACGGCGGCCACGGCCAGCTCGCCGGCAAGCTTGGAGGCGCCGTAGACGCCGAGCGGTGCGGTGGCGTCGGTCTCGACATAGGCGCCGTCCTTGGTGCCATCGAAGACGTAGTCGGTCGACAGATGGATTACGGGCACGCCGAGCTTCGCGGCCGCCTCGGCGACCTTGCCGGCGCCGACGGCGTTCACAGCGAAGGCAAGATCGGGCTCGTCCTCGGCCTGGTCGACCGCGGTGTAGGCGGCAGCCGACACCACGATATCCGGCCGCGCTGCCGCGAGTGCGTCGAATACCGTATCGGGCCGCGCCAGATCGAGCACTGGGCGGCCGAGGGTGACGACCTCGATGCCATCGCGCCTCTGCCCGGCCTCCAGCAGGCTGGCAGCGACCTGACCGTCGCGTCCGGTGACAACCAGCCTCACGCCGCGCCCTTCCTGCCTTCAACCTGGCCGCGCGACCGGACTTGCCCCAGCCGCTCGCCGGCGTAGCGCTGCTCGCGGATCGGTCCCCACCACCATTTGTTGTCGAGGAACCAGTCGACGGTCCTTGCAAGGCCGCTGTCGAAACTCTCCGCCGGCGCCCAACCGAGATCCCGGCCGATCTTGGAGGCATCGATTGCATAGCGGCGGTCGTGGCCGGGCCGATCGGTGACGAAGCTGATCAAATCGCGGTAGCTCCTGCCGCCGCTGCGCGGACGCCTGATGTCGAGCAGGCCGCAGATCGTCTCGACGACGCCAAGGTTGGTACGCTCGGAATTGCCGCCGACATTGTAACTTTCGCCCGGCTGGCCCTTGGTGGCGACCAGCTCCAGGGCGCGGGCATGATCCTCGACGAACAGCCAGTCGCGCACATTGGCGCCGGCGCCGTAGACCGGCAGCGCCTTTTCGTCGAGCGCGTTGAGGATGACCAGCGGGATCAGCTTTTCGGGAAAGTGATACGGACCGTAATTGTTCGAACAGTTGGAGAGCACGACCGGCAGGCCGTACGTCTCGTGCCAGGCCCGCACCAGATGGTCGGATGCGGCCTTGGAGGCGGAATAGGGCGAGGATGGCGCGTAAGGCGTCTCCTCCACGAACATGCCGCCATCGAAGGGCAGATCGCCGAACACCTCGTCGGTCGAGACATGGTGGAAGCGGAAGCGCGCCTTCCTGTCCTCGTCAAGGCCGCGCCAATATTCGAGCGCCGAATTCAGCACCCGGTAGGTGCCGACGATGTTGGTCTCGATGAAGGCGCCGGGTCCGTCGATCGAGCGGTCGACATGGCTTTCGGCGGCGAGGTTCATGACGACGTCGATCTCGTCGCGGTGGAGGATGTCGAGAACCGCCCGCTCGTCACAGATGTCGACCTGCGCAAATTTGTAGTTGTGTGCATTCTCGATGGTGCGCAGCGAGGCCAGATTGCCGGCATAGGTGAGCTTGTCGAGATTGGTCACATGGTAGGCCGGATTGGCGCACAAATGCCGGCACACGGCCGAGCCGATGAAGCCGGCACCGCCTGTCACCAGAAAATTCATGGCGCTCTCCTCACATCGTCGCGCGTCATGCGAACACCTCGGCCTCAGCAA
The DNA here is from genome assembly GCF_030323245.1 of Mesorhizobium sp. C372A. NCBI lineage: Bacteria > Pseudomonadati > Pseudomonadota > Alphaproteobacteria > Hyphomicrobiales > Phyllobacteriaceae > Mesorhizobium > Mesorhizobium sp. C372A. The sequence goes on from NZ_CP100475.1 coordinate 5,918,534, forward strand.
GCGCCGACGCCTTGAGGTCCTTGGCCGAGAGCTCGAAGGCGCCGGCCGGCGACGGCCAATCGATGCCGATATCAGGATCGTCGAAACGGATCGATCGATCATGCGCCGGCGAATAGGTGTCGGTGACCTTATACAGAACCTCGGTGTCCGGCACGAGCGTGACGAAACCGTGCGCGAAACCCTTCGGCACCAGGATCTGGTTGCCTCTCTCGGCCGATATTTCGAGCGCGACCCATTTTCCGAAGGTTTTCGAGCTGCGGCGGATGTCGACCGCCACGTCGAGAATCTTGCCTCGGATCACACGCAGCAACTTGTCCTGCGCGCGTGGAGGCAGTTGATAGTGAAGCCCCCGCACGACACCTGCGGCAGCCGAATAGGAATGATTGTCCTGGACGAAACGCAGATCGATGCCGGTCTCGGCAAAGGCCTCGGCATTCCAGGTTTCGATGAAATAACCGCGCGCATCGCCGTGCCGCTTCGGCACGATTTCCAGCACGCCGTCCAAACCGAGCTGCCTGACTTCCAGCACTCTATGTCTCCGTCAGCTCGGCGACACGCCGGCGCAGATAGGCGGCGTATTCGTTCTTGCCCAGGCGCGTGGCGCGCTCAAGCACCTTGTCGGCGGTCAGCCAGCCCTGCTCGAAAGCGATTTCTTCAGGACAGGCGACCTTGATCCCCTGGCGGTGCTCGATCGTGCGCACGAAGGAAGAGGCTTCATGCAGGCTGTCATGCGTGCCGGTGTCGAGCCAGGCATAGCCGCGGCCGAGCTGATGCACGTGCAATTTCCCGCGCTCGAGATAGACGTTGTTGACCGCCGTGATCTCGAGTTCGCCACGCGCCGAGGGCTTGATCGTCGACGCGATGTCGACGACCTCATTGTCGTAGAAATAGAGGCCGGTGACCGCCCAGTTGGACTTCGGCTCCCGCGGCTTCTCCTCGATCGTCAAAGCCGTGCCGCTGAGCTTGTCGAACGACACCACGCCGTAGCGCTGCGGGTCCTCGACATGGTAGGCGAACACCGACGCGCCGCTTTGGCGCTGCGCAGCAGTGCGGCAGAGCTGCGACAGGCCCTCGCCGAAATAGATGTTGTCGCCGAGAATCATCGACACATTATCCTTGCCGATGAAGTCGCGGCCGATGATGAAGGCCTCGGCAAGCCCGTTGGGCTGCGCCTGCTCGGCATAGGAGAATTCGACCCCAAATTCCGAACCGTCGCCCAGCAACTCCCGAAACACCGGCAAGTCGCGAGGTGTCGAAATGATCAAAATCTGGCGGATACCGGCGAGCATCAAGACGCTCAGCGGATAAAAAATCATCGGCTTGTCGTATATCGGCAGAATCTGCTTAGAGATCGCTAATGTAAGGGGATACAGACGCGTCCCGCTGCCTCCTGCAAGGATTATTCCCTTCAACAAGCTCTCCTTGAATTACCGGCCCCCGCCTCGAAATCAAGTTGCCCGTGCTTAGGTTTCGCGCAATGGCTTGTCAATTCAATCTCGGCCGTGGATCGGCGCCAGAATTGCTCTGGATCTGCCGCCTCGCGGCAATTTGACCGACCAGCACAGGCTGACGATGCAAATGGGCGTGGCGATTTGGCAACCGGCTTGCACCATCGGCTGGCGGACGCGTGACAACAAAAAGCCGGCGGGCCCTGGGCCCGCCGGCTCATTCATTTGTCCGGTTTCAGGGCTGCTTGGGCAGCAGCGACCATACCGCCGGCACCAGGCTGGCGGCGAGCGCAACCTTGATCAGGTCGCCGAGGACGAACGGCAAAACGCCGAACTGCCACGCCTTTTCCGCGCCGATGAGGGTGGCCAGCCAGGCAAAGCCCATGGCCATCATGACGATTTCGGCGACCAGCATGGCGTTGAACAACTTGATCGGGTGGCGGTCCCAGCCGCGGTCGGCGGCCCAGCCGACAATGGCCGCCATGACGACGAAGCCGGCGAGATAACCGCCGGTGCCGCCGATCATGTAGGCGATGCCGATGCCCTTTTCAGGCGTGCTTTGGAAGACCGGGAAGCCCATGGCGCCTTCGGCCATGTAGAGAAGCAGGGTAGCGACGCCAAGCCGCAGGCCAAATGCAGTGGCGATCAGCAGGACGGCCAGCGTCTGCAGCGAGATGTCGACCGGCCCGAGCACGACTTTCGTCTTGGCCGACAGGGTCAAAAGCAGCGTTCCGGCGATCGCCAGCAAAAGCTGGGTTGCCAGGCGCTGCGCGCCCTCCTGGGGCAAAGCGAGAGAAACAAGCGGGCGCATCGTCGTTGCAAGTGCCATGGTCTTCCCCAATCCGGATTGCCGCAGATCGCGGCCTTGCGTTTTTCTATATTGGCTTCCGTGTTATGCGGCAATCAGTTTTGCCGTCTTCCTGAACAGAGATTCAACGACACCGCCATGGCGCTCAAATTCGACACCAGCTTCGATCCGGCCTATGGCGAGGGCGTCACCGTTGCGCCGGACGTCTTGCGCGTCACCGCCAAAAACCCCAGCCCGTTCACCTTTCACGGCACCAACAGCTACATCGTCGGGCGCGATACGCTGGCGGTGATCGACCCGGGTCCGGATGATGAAGCGCATTTCCAGACGTTGCTGAAGGTGATCGCAAACCGGCCGGTCAGCCATATCTTCGTCAGTCACACGCATCGCGACCATTCTCCCCTGGCCGCCCGGCTGAAAGCGCGCACCGGTGCCGCCGTGCTGGCCGAAGGCCCGCACCGCCCGGCAAGGCCGCTGCGGATCGCCGAGATCAATCCGCTCGACGCCAGCGCCGACACCGGTTTCGTGCCGGATGTCACTTTGCCCGACGATACGCTGGTCGAGGGCGATGGCTGGACGATCCGGACGGTGCTGACGCCGGGCCACACCGCCAATCACGCGGCATTTGCGCTCGAAGGCACCGGCATCCTGTTTTCGGCCGACCATGTGATGGCGTGGGCGACGTCGATCGTGGCGCCGCCGGACGGCGCGATGGCCGACTACATGGCCTCGCTGGATAAATTGATCGCGCGCGGCGACCGCCTGCTGCTGCCCGGCCATGGCGGCCCCGTGAATGCGCCGCGCAGCTTCATGCGCGGGCTGAAGACTCACCGCAAGATGCGCGAACGGGCGATCCTCGAACGGATCCGGGGCGGCGACCGGACAATCCCGGACATGGTCAAGGCGATCTACAGGGACACCGACCCGCGCCTGCATGGCGCCGCCGGCCTGTCGGTGCTTGCCCATCTCGAGGACCTGGTGGCGCGCGGCCTGGTTGCTACCCAGGGTGACCCGGCCATCGACGGCGTTTTTGTGCCGGTGGGGTAGAACTACTCAGCCGGCGCCGCACCCACCTGGCCCGCAACTTCCTGATCAAGTTCGGCGAGGAACCCGACGATACGGGCGGCATTGTCGCCGAGGTCGTAGCGGCCGTAGCGGGAGGCCGAGCGCATGTCGACGACGATGGTGTCGCCATCATTGCTGACCCGGATGGCGACGTCGGCGGGCAGGCCGACGACGAAGCTCCGGGCCACGGCCGATATCGTCACCTCGTCTTGACCGTCGGTCACTGGGTATGGCGCGGTAAGTTGCCAATCGCGGCGGTCGAGCACGGTTTCAACGGCGTCGACGACGGTTTCGAAAGGCAGATTGTAGCTATGCCCGGTGACCAGCGGATAGGCGTCGGCCTGCAGGCGCGCTTCGCCCGGCGTTGGCAGCGCGAGCACGTTCATGTCCTTGGTGCGGTCGCTGGTGTCGAGCACTGGCGGATTGTCGAGGTCCGTCGTGATGTCCCTCAGGGGCGGCGTGGTCGCCGCCAAATAGGTGGCAAAGCCGTAGGGCGTCAGCACCAGCAGCGCCAGCAGGGCGCCGACCGAGAGGTCACGGCCGCCACGGTCACCGAAATGCCACAGCCTGGACAGAGCGAGACCGGCAAACAGCAAAGCGAATGCGGCAAGCAGGGCGACGATCGCCAGCACCCACAGGAAGGCCGGCGTTTCCACCAGTTCGAAATGATGGCCGGCCAGCACGGTGAGCAGCAGGACCAGGGCAAAAGCGCCCGTGCGCCGCGACCAGCCGGCCGCCTTCGATGTCTGCCGCTCGTCAATTTCCATTGTCTTCAGCACCGCCCCAACCCGCACAGACGCTTAGAGCAAAGGATGCTCAAATTGAACATCCCCTGCCCTAACGTTTTTGCGGCCGGTAGCTTGAAGGTCAAGGAAACGCACGGTCCCGGTCAATCCGTCGGCAGGCGGTAGTCGCTGAACTGCTTGCGCAAGGTGATCTTCTGGATCTTGCCGGTGGCGGTGTGCGGGATTTCGCTGATGAAAGCGACGTCGTCGGGTATCCACCATTTCGGCACCTTGCCGTCCATGAACGCCAGTATATCGGCCTTGCTCGGCTCCTTGCCGGGCTTGGCGACCACGACCAGCAAGGGCCGCTCGCCCCATTTCGAATGATGGACGCCGATCGCCGCGGCCTCGGCGACATCGGGATGGCCGACGGCGAGGTTCTCCAGGTCGATGGTCGATATCCACTCGCCGCCCGACTTGATGACGTCCTTGGCGCGATCGGTGATCTGCATGTAGCCGCCGGAATCGATATGGGCGACATCGCCAGTGTCGAACCAGCCGTCCTTGTCGAACTGCTCGGCTCCGACGCCGCCATAATAGGCGCTGGCGACGGCTGGACCGCGCACCTTCAGCCGGCCGAAGGTCTTGCCGTCCCAAGGCAGTTCCTTGTCGTCGTCATCCGTCACCTTCATCTCGACCCCGAAGGGCGGGTAGCCCTGCTTGCCCTGGATATCGAGCCGGTCCTCGCCCTCGAGCGCTTGATACTGCGGCTTCATGGTGCACAGCGTGCCGAGCGGTGACATTTCGGTCATGCCCCAGGCATGGATGACTTCGACACCGTAATTGTCCTGGAATTTCCTGAGGATGGCGCGCGGGCAGGACGAGCCGCCGATGACGACTTTGCTGAGATAGGGAAGCTTCTTGCCGGTGTCTTCCAGATGCTGCAGCAGCATCATCCAGACGGTCGGCACGGCGGCGCTGAAGGTCACCTTCTCGGTGTCGAGCAGCTCGTAGATCGAGGCGCCGTCCATCTTGCAACCGGGCATGACCAGCTTGGCGCCGATCATCGGCGCGCTCTGGCCAAGGCCCCAGGCATTGGCATGAAACATCGGCACGACGGGGAGGATCGTGTCCCGCGCGGAGAGGCCCATGGCGTCGGGCATGGCAGCAATCATGGCATGCAGCACATTCGAGCGGTGGCTGTAGAGCACGCCTTTGGGATCGCCCGTCGTGCCGGAGGTGTAGCACATGCCGGCTGCGGTGTTTTCGCCGAAAACCTTCCAGGCGAAGTCGCCATCGGCCTCGTTCAACCAGTCCTCATAGGCAACCACATTCGGCAGCGTCGTTTCAGGCAGATGCGCCTTGTCGGTCAGGACGATCACCTTTTTCAGCGATTTGACCGCGCCGGCGATCTTTTCCAGCAGCGGCATGAAGGTCAGGTCGACGAAGATCCCTCTATCCTGCGCATTGTTCATGATCCAGACGATCTGCTCGGGGAACAAACGCGGGTTGAGCGTATGGTAGATGGCGCCGATGCCCATGATGCCGTACCAGGCCTCTATGTGGCGCGCCGTGTTCCAGGCCAGGGTCGCGATGCGGTCGCCGAGCACAAAGCCATCGCGCTCCAACCGTTGAGCGACCTTGAGCGCGCGGCGATTAACTTCAGCATAGGTGGTGCGAACGACAGGACCTTCGATCGAGCGCGAGACGATCTCGCGCGTCCCGTGCTGCCGCTCGGCATTGTCGATCAGCTTGTGGCAGAGCAGCGGCCATTCCTGCATCAGTCCGAGCATCTGGTTCCTCCCATTGCTTCCTCGTTTTTCCCGTCTTTTGTTCCATTGTGGGACGAACGGACGGATTGTCCAGCCATGACGTCTCCAACCGTTAACGGCTGAAGCAAGCAGTGATCGAAAGGCGGGGAAAACCGCCACAATCCGGCCATCGTCGACGTTAAGGTTCGTTAACGGGGTAGGGGTGCGGATTGGCGACTGAAAGAGGTTCGCATGGACACGCAGCTCGACGGCAAGCAGATCGACGACAGGCAGATCGACGACAGGCAGCTGGATGACAGCGGGGCCGAAGACGTGCAGTTGGACGATATTCAACTCGACGACAAAGAGCTTGAAGACACGCTTGCCGCAAGTCTGGCCGATCTCGTGCCGGAGGCCAAAAAGGTCTCCGAAGACGAATTTGTCGAGGTGGTCGGCGGCGCCCTTGAAGCGGTCGGCGGCACGCTGCTGTTCAAAATGTGCGTCCAGAACGAAGGCGAAGGCCAGCATGTCGCCGCCGCATCGATCGGCGATGGCGGCAATCGCCAGTTCCTGCTGCTCACCTTGCCGACAGGCGGCGGCCCACTGAAGGTCGAGACGACGTCAAGAAGCACCAACCCGGTAGCCGGTATTGCCGCGGCCTATGCCGGCCTCATGGACGTGTTCAAGACCGCAGCCTGAGCATTCCACGCGGGATCGTTTTTAGTGATCGGAAGGCCAGCTCTGGGCTACTGGCGAAGGCTTGCGCAACGGGTTCTCCAGACACATTTTAGAGACATGGGAAGCATCCCGCACGCTCTCAATCGGACTGTGCTCCCAATCGAACAAGGAGAACCCCGCATGGACCAGATCGCCAACCCCGCCCCCGGCTTTCAGAGCAATCCCGGCAAGGTCATCACCGTCGAACCCTATCGCGGTACCGTGGTAGTGCGTGCCGGCGATACGGTGATCGCCTCATCGACGCGGGCGAAGCTTCTGTCCGAACCGCCCTACCGCCAGGCATTCTACATCCCCTTCGAAGACATCGACTTCACCCAGCTCGGCAAAACCACCCTGTCGACCCACTGCCCCTACAAGGGCGACGCCAGCTACTGGAGCGTGCTGCCGGCCGGCGAGACCGGCAAGGACGCAATGTGGGGCTATGAGCAGCCGTTCGACGAAATGGCTGAGATTCGCGACCACGGCGCCTTCTATCCCGACAGGGTGACGATCGAAGCAGCACCGGCCTGAGCAAGCGACTCAAGCCGCCGTTGCTCGCTTCGTCATCCCAGGGTCTTCGCGACGGAGCTTCGCTCCCGTTTCATCCTGGGATGACGAAGCTCAGAGGCCTCGGCTAATCTCAAACGTCGGCGACGTCAGTCCAAAGGCGGTGAAACTGCCTGCCGCCGCCTGATCCTAATCAGTCGTCCCGTCGTTGCCGACACCGTCGGCGTCATCCAGCCGCACGAACGTCAGCCCCTTGGCCTTCAGCGCGAGCAGACCTTGCACGACGCCCTCGCCGGCGGCGTGGGTCGGCTGGTTGATGTGGGCGATGATGACATCGCCATCCTTGGCGGCGGCGATGCGCCGGGCAGTTTCTGTTGCGCCGAGCAACGAGCCGCCATCGCCGTTGATCGAAAAGCCGGCGACCTTGAAGCCAAGCTTGCGGATCATGGCGATAGCCGACGGGCTGTATTCGGCGGTCGCGCCGCGAAACCATTTCGGCGCCGGCTCGCCGGTGCCAGCGAGAGCGGCAGCGCCCGATTCGACTTCGGCCTGCACCGCTTCCGGGCTGCCGGCGCTGCGGATGCCATAGATCTTGCGCGGCGTGTCGACGGCCGGGATGTGATGGCCGCCATGGTTTTCCAGTTCGAACAGGTCCGGATGCGCGCGCATGATCTCGACGGCGGCGGCGTTGCGCTTCAGCCAGATACCGGTGACGAAGATCGTCGCCGGAATCCGGTTCTCCACCAGCGCCGACAGGATCCTCGTATCGGTCTGGCCGCCGCAGGCGTCGAGCGTAAGCGCGACGCGGCCGACACTGCTACCGTCCTCAGCCTTCAGATGCAGCGCCGGCTCGACAAGCGGCGCGGCCTGGGCCGAGGACACGGCCACGATAGATAGCGCCAAGGCGCAAAACAGCTTTTGCAAGGGATGCCTGTCTTGTCTGAGAATCGGCGCTGTCATAGCCGCATCCCAGGACCCGCAACAAGGCGGAAATCGGGATAGTGGCCGTGAGAAAGCTGATATCCCGACAATGTGACCGCCGCGCACCGTCAGACGGCGTGTTCCAGTTCCACATGCGTGCGTGACAGGACTTCGCGCACGGCCGCGACGACCGGTTCGACCTCGAGGCGCCAGACACAGCAGGCCTTGCTGGGATCGAGCGGATTGCACAGGCTGCCCGCCACGCAATTGCACGGCATGGATGGCTGCAAGGCGAGACTGGGCACGCCGACCGGTCCCCAGACGGTCGGGCTGGTCAGGCCGAACAGGCCGACAACCGGCGTTCCGGCCGCTGCTGCCATGTGCATGGGGCCGCTCTCATTGCCGACAAACAGCCGCGCCTGCTGCAACACCGCCAGCAGCGTTTCCAGCGACAGCGCGCCGACGAGGTTGATGATCGACGCGGCACTGGCGAGGATCTGCTCGGCCGGCTTGCGCTCGTCAGGGCCGCCGACGAGTACGAAATCCAGTCCGGTTTCGCGCGAAATCGTGTCGATCACGGCGGCAAAGCGTTCATGCTGCCAGCGCCGGCCGTGAAAACTTGCGCCGGCATGCACCGCGATAAAGCCGTTTGGCCGCAAATGGTGTTTGTCCAGCAATGCCTGGGCCCTCGCCGTCTCCATCGGCAATGGCCGAATCGACGGCACCCGCACGCGCAGGCCGACGCCGAGCGGCTCGAGCGGCGAAAGGTAGCGGTAGAGATAGTGACGTTCGCCAAAACCGAACGGCTCGGCAAAGACATTGGCGGGCTGGCGCTCATGCCAGCGCAGCGGCCTTTCCGGAGGATTGTAGCCGATGCGGGTGCTGGCGTTGAGGAACCTGACGATGAGCCGCGATGTCTTTGAATCGGTGAGGTCGATGGTCAGGTCGAAACGGAATTGGCGCAGCTGGCTGATCATCGAATAGAGTTCGCGTCCACGCTCCAGCGGGGTGCCGCGCATGGCGGCGCGGCGGAAGGTCACGACTTCCGAGGCGATGCCGTGGGCGGTCACGAAACTGGCGAGGCTCGCCTCGCAGAGGAAGACGATCCTGACACCGGGATATTCGAGCTGCAGGTTCTTGGCGAGCGTGGAGGACAGAACAACATCGCCGATGAACTTGGTCTGGATAATCAGGATCGAGCGGAAGGGTCTGGGCGAAATCTGTAACATCTTTTTCTCGGCACCGGGCGGGTTGGGGGGCCGTGAAATTGGGCAGAAACGATGTCGGGATTGCGTGTTGGGGCGCGCACATCAGCGTGAATTTGCTTACAAAATCGTAAGCTTAGCGCTAAACGGCCACCCAGGGGTGGCCGTTTCATCGATACCGAAAGGACTGTGTCGAAATCAGGATGCCGCGGCGCTCTTTTTGGGGCGCGGCACTGCTGTTTTGGCAATCTGCACCGCGGCTTGGGCTGCGGCCAATCTTGCGATCGGCACCCGGTAGGGAGAGCACGATACATAGTCGAGGCCGACCTCTTCGCAGAAGCGGATCGAGGCCGGATCGCCGCCATGTTCGCCGCATATGCCGAGCTTGATGTCGGGCCGCGTCGCCCTGCCTTTTTGCGCAGCCATGCGCACCAGTTCGCCGACACCCTCGATGTCGAGCGAGACGAACGGGTCCTGCTCGATGATTCCTTTCTGCCGATAGGTCTCGAGGAAGGACGCCGCATCGTCGCGCGAGATGCCGAAGGTGGTCTGGGTGAGATCGTTGGTGCCGAAGGAGAAGAACTCGGCCGTAGCGGCGATGACGTGGGCGCGGATCGCCGCGCGCGGAAGCTCGATCATCGTGCCGGTGAGATAGTCGATCTTGACGCCGGTCTCGTCCATGACAGCCTTGGCGACCGCATCGATGCGCGCCTTGACGTAGTCGAGCTCCTTCACCAGGCCGACCAGCGGCACCATGATCTCGGGAACGACCAGCGCGCCGGCTTTCTTGCCGGCCTCGACGGCTGCCTCGAAAATGGCGCGCGCCTGCATCTCGGCAATCTCGGGATAGGAGACGGCGAGACGGCAGCCGCGATGGCCGAGCATCGGGTTGAACTCGTGCAGGGCTTCTGTGCGCTGCCTGAGCTTGTCGAGCGAGACGTTCATGGCGGCGGCGACCTCCGCCACCTCCGCTTCCGTCTTGGGCAGGAATTCGTGCAGCGGCGGATCGAGCAGCCGGATCGTCACCGGCAGGCCGGCCATGATCTCGAACAGTTCGAGGAAATCCGAGCGCTGCATCGGCAACAGCTTGGCAAGCGCGGTGCGGCGGTCCTTCTCGGTATCGGCCAGGATCATCTCGCGCATAGCGACGATACGCTCGCCGTCGAAGAACATGTGCTCGGTGCGGCAGAGGCCGATGCCTTCGGCGCCGAAGGAGCGCGCCATGCGCGCATCGAGCGGCGTCTCGGCATTGGTGCGCACCTTCATGCGGCGCACCGCATCGGCCCATTCCATGATGGCGGCGAAATCGCCCGACAGTTCCGGCTGCAGCATCGACACGGCGCCCTTCAGCACCTGGCCGTTGCTGCCATCGATGGTGATGATGTCGCCCTTGCGGAAGGTCTGGCCCATCGACATCAGCGTGCCGGCCTTGTAGTCGACACGCAGCGAGCCGGCGCCCGAAACGCAAGGCTTGCCCATGCCGCGCGCGACCACGGCGGCGTGGCTGGTCATGCCGCCGCGCGTGGTCAGGATGCCTTCCGAAGCATGCATGCCGTGAATGTCTTCGGGGCTGGTTTCGATGCGCACCAGGATTGCCTTGCGACCTTGCGTCTTCAGATCCTCGGCATCGCCCGAGGAGAAAACAATCTCGCCGGTCGCCGCGCCCGGAGAAGCCGGCAGGCCGACGCCGATGACATCGCGCGCGGCCTTGGGGTCGATGGTCGGATGCAACAGCTGATCGAGCGAGGCCGGATCGATGCGGGCGACCGCCTCCTCCGTCGTGATCAGCTTGTCGCGCGCCATTTCGACGGCGATCTTCAGCGCCGCCTTGGCGGTGCGTTTGCCGGAACGCGTCTGCAGCATCCACAATTTGCCGCGCTCGATGGTGAATTCGAGGTCCTGCATATCGCGGTAGTGCTGTTCCAGGCGGTCGGAGATGTCGACGAAGGAGCGAAACGCGTCCGGCATCAGTTTCTGCAGCGACGGCTTGTCGGAGCCAGCGGCGATGCGCGCCGCCTCGGTGATGTTCTGCGGCGTGCGGATGCCGGCCACGACATCCTCGCCCTGCGCGTTCACCAGGAACTCGCCGTAGAGCATCTTTTCGCCGGTCGAGGGGTTGCGCGTGAAGGCGACGCCGGTGGCTGACGTCTCGCCCATATTGCCGAACACCATGGCCTGGACATTGACCGCCGTGCCCCAGCTTTCCGGGATGTCGTGTAGGCGCCGGTAGGTGATGGCGCGGTTGTTCATCCAGCTGGAAAACACCGCGCCGATCGCCCCCCACAGCTGCTCGTGCGGGTCCTGCGGAAACGGCTTGTCGAGTTCCTCCTCGACCTTGGCCTTGTAAAGGGCGATGACGCTCTGCCATTCCTGCGCTGTCAGTTCGGTGTCGAGCTCGTGGCCGAGGCTCGCCTTCTGGTCCTCCAGGATTTCCTCGAACACTTCGTGGTCGAGACCCATGACGACATCGGAATACATCTGAATGAAGCGGCGGTAGCTGTCATAGGCAAAGCGGGCATCGCCGGAATCGGCTGCCAACGCCTCGACCGTCTCGTCATTGAGGCCGAGATTGAGCACGGTGTCCATCATGCCCGGCATCGAGGCCCTGGCCCCGGAGCGGACCGAGACCAGAAGCAGCTTCGACGGATCGCCGAAACGGCGCCCCGTCAGCTGCCCGATATGGTCCAGCGCCTTGACGACATCGGCCTGCAACGCGGCCGGATAGCTGTTGCCGTTGGCGTAATAGGCGTTGCAGACTTCGGTGGTGAGGGTGAAGCCCGGCGGCACGGGCAGGCCAAGACTGCACATCTCGGCCAGATTGGCGCCTTTGCCGCCGAGAAGGTTGCGGTCGCCCGCACGTCCCTCCGCGGCGCCATCGCCGAAGGTGTAGACCCATTTGGTCATGCTCGCCCTCCAAGTCCTCGGAAGATAGAACACCGGGGCCAAGACCCGGTTCCCCCGCGTTCCGACCCGAGCGTTATTATGCTGCAGTGCGAAAGGCAAGGTGTGGCAGCGAAGCCCGGCGACTACAATCGATTAAGCAAAAGCTGCGTCGAAAAGACTTGCCGGATCGCTGCCCAGGATATAGAACATATAGGGAACAAGTTGGGAGCAGCGTGATGAAACTCAACGGAAAACTCGACTATCTCGAACTGCCCGCGACCGGCGCGACGCTGGACAGCGTCAAGGCTTTCTACAGCGCCGCCTTCTCGTGGTCGTTCACCGATTACGGGCCGACCTATTCGGCCTTCGGCGAAGGGCTCGATGGCGGCTTCCAGGCCGATGCAGCGGAGGCGCCGGCGAAACCATTGCCGGTGCTCTATTCGCAGGATCTGGAAGCAACGCTCGACGTTGTCGAAAGCGCCGGCGGCACGATCGTCAAGCCGATATTCTCGTTCCCGGGCGGCAGGCGGTTCCATTTCACCGATCCCGCTGGCAACGAGTTGGCGGTCTGGGGCGAATAGCGCGTCCCCGCGCCAAGCGGTGGATCAGTTTTGCACAGTGGCCAACTCGGCATTGAGCTTTCGTGCCGCTCGTCCTATAAGGCCGCGCGCAACGGGCAAAGCTCGCTTGCTGGGGCGTCGCCAAGTGGTAAGGCATCGGTTTTTGGTACCGACATTCCCAGGTTCGAATCCTGGCGCCCCAGCCAAATCACATGCCTTTGGAATCAATGATTTACCGACCTTATCGATGGCTGCCGTCAGGAGCTATCTGACTCCCACGCGACCCCGACTCCGTTGACAGAGCCGGGGCCGTGCGGAGAGGATCAGTAATCGTTGTCGTCCTGGATGACGACGGGATGATGCCGATGATGTCGATAATAGCGATGATGGCTGCGCTCGATCGAGCCGGTCACGATGACCGTATCCCGGCGATGATGTCTGCGGCCGTGGTCGTAGAAGGCAACCGTGCCGTGTCTGCGGTGATGAAGGCGTTGACCCTGGTCATTGATGACCTTTACGCTCCTGTGATGATGTCGATGGTGGGTCGTGATGACCACGTCAGCTTCGGCTGCCGGAGCTATCGTCGGCATGGCAATGAACAGCGCCAAGGCGCTCACGATCATTGTTTTCATTGTAATATCTCCACCTGCTAATTATCCCTTCGCGGGGATAACCGCGTCCCATCCCTTTGGTTCCGAGTAGCGTCGTCGGTCCACGGGCGCGATCAGTGACGGCTGCTCCCGTGCAACACGGCGTATCGAAAGAAGAAGTTGCGACAGCAGCTCCTGTTGGCAACTTCTGGTAAAGGCGCTCTTTCAAGCCGACCACCAGGGTTACGCCACTCGACAAAGGAGCGCTGCACAGGACCCTTCTATGTCGTCGCGTTCGATCTCCTGATCTGTGACGGGAAACACCCGTCTTGCGAGGAAGACCGTCGGCACAATTTGTGAGATTTACGAGACCAATCAGGCCATCTTAGATCGCCTAAGTCGGGCCGTCTCAGATCCCGTAAGAAAGTGCAAGGTAAACCACCGGCGCCAAGATCAGCAGAACCGCGATTCCGATAACCACTGCGATTGCCAGGCGCTCTGTTCGCCTGACAAGCTCAGCGACCTTGTCGTCGTCAGCCGATGGTATGAGGTCAAGAACGGAAGAAACCTCCGCAGGACTGTCGTTGTCGTTTGCGGGTCGGGTTGCGCCGTCACGCACAGATCTCTGGACAAAGGTCACTGTTAGCCTCGCTATTGAAACGCACGCCGTTGGCGGTGTCACGACAATCGGGTGCCCGCTAACCTCTCAGGAATGGCGGGCACCCGATTGACCACCGATGAAGGGACTCATGCTCGGCAGCCCGGTTCCAATGTATCGGGAGGGCATAGGTTGCCCGCCTTCAGGCCTATGGCTCCGACGTCAGGACTTCAGTCATACCCTGTTCGGACCTTGGTCTGGCAATCGACGAAGCGATGGCCGCCATTTTGTTTCGACGCAGAAAATGCGGGAACATTAGTAGGCTCTTACGAGTTCACTCCCAGCAACTAGTTCGGGAGAGATACGGTGAACAACATAATCTGGCTCATCGGAGCAGTCGTTATCGTGATTGCGATACTGAGCTTCCTGGGCTTCCGATAAACGTGGCAGCTGAATTGCGGTCGGAGCCTATTGCCATCTGCGCCTTGTAGGCATCGCTTTCGCGTTGGCCGGGCGCTTTGCATGTGGGCTTTGGCGTTCGCTCTCAGGTGGCGCTTAAATTCCTTCTCTTCGAACCTTACAGAATGCGCGTCGCAAGCAGGTCGCAAGGGCGACGGTCCTATTGCAACAGTCGGATCGACGCCATCGCCGACGAAATCAACAAAGCATGCTGCGTCAGCTCGCCTCGCGCATCGCCTCGGCGGCCTGCAGATCGACCGAGACCAGTTGGCTGACGCCCTGCTCGGCCATGGTCACGCCGAACAGGCGGTTCATGCGCGCCATCGTGATCGGGTTGTGGGTGATGATGACGAAGCGCGTCTCGGTGGTCGCGGCCATTTCGTCCATCAAATTGCAGAAGCGCTCGACATTGTGATCGTCGAGCGGCGCGTCGACTTCGTCGAGCACGCAGATCGGCGCCGGATTGGTCAGGAACACCGCAAAGATAAGCGACATCGCCGTCAGCGCCTGCTCGCCGCCGGACAGCAGCGTCATGGTCTGCGGCTTCTTGCCGGGCGGACGGGCCAGGATTTCGAGCCCGGCTTCGAGCGGGTCGTCGGATTCGATCAGCTGCAATTCGGCCGTGCCGCCACCGAACAGATGCGAGAACAGCCGCTGGAAATGGCCGTTGACCACCTCGAAAGCGGCAAGCAGCCGTTCGCGGCCTTCGCGGTTCAGGCTCTGGATCGCTTGCCTGAGCTTGCGGATCGCCTCGATGATGTCCTCGCGCTCGGAAACGATGGCCTCCAGCCGGTCCGACAGTTCCTTCTGCTCTTCCTCGGCGCGTAGATTGACGGCGCCGAGCCGCTCGCGCTCAACCTTCAGCCGGTCGAGCTGGCGCTCGATGTCGGCCATTTCCGGCATCGGGCTGTCGGCTTCCAGGCCGGTATGGCGGATGACCAAATGCGGCGGCGTGTTCAGCGTTTCCTGGATGCGCGCCTCGACCTCGAGCCGGCGCTCGTCGGCGGCGGTCAATCGCTCTTCGGCGCGGACGCGGGTTTCGCGGGAATCGGCCAGCGACTGGATCGCCGCGGTGGCGGCCTTGTCCAGCTCGGCCTGCTTGGTCTCGGCCTCCTGCAAGCGGTCGGCGGCCGCCTTGCGCAAGGTCTCTGCCTCGGTCAGCTGCGACAGCAGCGCGCGGCGCCTGGCGTCGATCTCGTCGGGGGCGTCGGCCAGCGTTTCGCGCTCGGCCTCGGCCTCGGCCCTGCGCTCGCCCAGCGAGGCAATCTGCGTCGAGGCGTTTTCGGCCCGCTGCAACCAGTTGCTGCGCTCGGCGCCGATGGCGTCGAGCCGGCGCGTGCGCGCCTCGGCTTCGCGGCGCAGGCCTTCATGGACGGCGCGCGCGTCGGCCAAGGTTGCGCGATCGCGGCTGACATTGGCGGCGGATTGTTCAAGCTGCAATTGCAGGTCGCCGAGATCGGGGGCGTCCTGCAGCAGCATTTCGGCCTCGGCGAAGGCGGCGGCCGTTTCTTCATGGCTGTCGACGATTCGCGCGCGCGCCTCGTCCAGGGCGGCGCGGCGGCTTGCCAGCTCGCCACCGGCCTTTTCGGCCTCGGCCAGCGCGCTGCGGGCGGCGTCCAGGCCGTGCTGGGCATCGCGCCCGGCCTGGCGGGCGTTGCGTTCGGCCTCGCTCGCCTCACGCAGCGCCTGTTCGGCCTGGGCAAGGGCAGCCTCTGCCTCACGCATCATCTGCGTCGCCTGCACCGCCTCGGCATCGAGCTCGGCCAGCCGGTTCTTCTGCGCCAGCCTCTGCGCGGCCGCGGTCGGTGCATCGGCGCTGGCGGTCAAGCCATCCCAACGCCACAGCGCGCCGTCACGGCTGACCAGCCGCTGGCCGGGGGCAAGCAGCGTCTGCAGGCGTTTGCCGTCCGCCGCATCGACGATGCCGATCTGCGCCAACCGGCGGGCAAGCTGCGAAGGCGCGCGCACCACGCTGGCGAGGCTCTTGAGGCCTTCCGGCAAAGCCGCATCGCCTGGTTCAACCTGGCTTTCGCCCCAATGCACCGGCGCGCTGCGGTCGAGCGGCACGTCGAGATCCTCGCCAAGCGCAGCACCGAGGGCCGTCTCATAGCCGCGTTCGACGCTGAGTTGCTCCAGTACCGACGGGAAAAGATCGCCGCTGGCGGCATTGAGGATCTTGGCCAGCGTGCGGGCTTCGGTCTCGATGCCGGCGAGTTCGGCCCTGGCATCCTGCAGCGGCGGACGGGCGGCACTCTCGGTGGCGCGCGCCTCGGCGACCGCCTGTTCGGCAGCAATGGCGCCGGCCTCGGCTTCCTCCAACCGGGCGAGCGCGTCCTCGACCAAAGCGCGCTTCTCGGCGGGATCGGGCAGGCCGGCGACTTTCGAGACGATCTCCGATAGCTCGCGGTCGACATCGGCCAGCTGGCGGGCAAAGCGATCGCGGCGTTCGGCGGTGTCGCGCAGCGTGCGCTCGATCTGGTTGCGCGAGGCGGCGGCCTCTGCTCGTTCGGCGGTCAGCGCCGCGAGCTTTGCTTCGCTTGTTATAAGCGTTGCGCCGGCCTGCTCGAAAGCGGCCCGCGTCGTGGCTTCGCGCTCGGCGGCGCCGGCATTGTCTGAGTTGAGCGTGGCTTCTTCCTCGCGCAGGCGCTCAAGAATATCCGCATTGTCGCGGACCATGCGCTCCTCGCGGGCGATGTCGCCGTCGAGCTGCTGCAGCCGGCGCTCGAGTTCGGCCTGGCGGGCGCGGATGCGGCCTGCCTCCTCCTCGATCTGCGCCTTGGCGATCGACAGGCGCTGGAAGGCGGCAGCCGCGGCGGCCTCGGCATCGCGCAGATCGGGCAGCCGGTGGGCACCGATGCCTTGCTCACGGGCGGCAGCCATCTGGGCGGCGGCGCGGTCGCCGACCAGAGCTGTGGCAACCGCCAATGCCGACCGCGCATCGCCCTCCTGGGTTTTGGCCAAGGTCCAGCGCAGATGCAAGAGCGTGGCTTCCGCCTTGCGGATATCGGCCGACAGGTTCTTGAAGCGCGATGCCTGGCGCGCCTGGCGCTTCAGGCTTTCGATCTGGCTTTCCAGTTCGCCGACGACGTCGTCCAGCCGTTCCAGATTCTGTTCGGCCGCCTTCAGCCGAAGCTCGGCCTCGTGACGGCGGGTGTGCAGGCCGGAAATGCCGGCGGCTTCTTCGAGCAGCGCGCGGCGCGCCTGCGGCTTGGCCTGGATCAGTTCGCCGATGCGGCCCTGTCCGACCATGGATGGCGAGCGCGCGCCGGTCGACTGGTCGGCGAACAGAAGCTGCACGTCCTTGGCGCGGGCTTCCTTGCCGTTGATGCGGTAGAGCGAGCCGGCTTCGCGCTCGATTCGGCGCGACACTTGCAATTCATCGGCGTCGTTGAAGGCGGCGGGCGCGGTCCGGTCGCTATTGTCGAGGAACAGCGTGACTTCGGCGGTGTTGCGGGCCGGGCGCGTTCCCGAGCCGGAAAAGATCACGTCGTCCATGCCGGACGCGCGCATGTTCTTGTATGAGCTTTCGCCCATCACCCAGCGCATCGCCTCGACAAGGTTCGACTTGCCGCAGCCATTCGGCCCGACAATGCCGGTCAGGCCGCGTTCGATGACGAACTCGCCGGGTTCGACGAAGGACTTGAAGCCGAGGAGGCGAAGGCGCGAAAACTTCATTCGCGCCTGCCTGGAAGGCACAAAGGTGCGCTGACGCCAAAGCGCAGTCGCTCCGGCGCCGCCTGGACGTCAGAGCAGAGGGTCGATGATGGCCGATATTTCCTCAATCGACATCGCACCTTTGTAGGTTTTCCCGTTGATGAAGAAGGTCGGTGTCGAGTCGACCTTGAATTCATCGGCGCCGCGCTTCTGGACCGATCTCACATCGTCCAGAAGTTTCTGGTCCGTCAAGCAGGCCTCGAAGGACTCCTGTGTAAAACCGGCGAGCTTGGAGATCTGCAGCAGCGCATCCTTGGTATTGTTGACGCCGACCCAGTTGGCCTGCTGCTTGAACAGCACGTCGACCATCGGGAAATAATTGTCCTTCGAACAGCGCGCCAGCATGAAACCGGCCTCGGCGCTCGGATCGAACGGGAATTCGCGCAGGATGTAACGCGCCTTGCCGGTGTCGATGTATTTGGTCTTCAACTCAGGGAAGGTGGTCGCCGCGAAATGCGCACAATGCGGGCAGGTCATCGAAGCATATTCGACGATGGTGACCTTGGCGTCATCCTTGCCGAGCTGCTTGTCGGGCAAAGCGCCGGGCTTCAGCAGTTCGGCCATGTCGACATTGCCGGAAGACTCCGGGACCTTGACGGCGGCCGGAGTGGCAGGCGTCGAAGCAGGCACCGCGGGAGCCGCAGGCTTCACATCCGCTGCTTTGGCATCCTCGCCTGAATCGCTGCATGCGGCGAGCATAGCCACTGCCGGAATGACGGCCAGCGAAGACAGGAGGTTTCTGCGGGACAAGCTACGGTTCATGCGAATCACCTGACTGTGGTTTGATTTTGCAACGCAAAGGCTAGAAAAGGCGAGAGTTGGCGGGAATTAAGGCATCGCCGTCCCCATTCCAATCGCCAAACTCTACATGCAGGATCACGAATGCGCGAGATAGATGACGCGTTCATGACCGACTGATTGCCGGTTGATTACCTTGGCCGCTTCCTTTGGCCAAGAATTGTGGCGCCAAGACGCTCCAGCGAGGCGCGCAAGCCTTCATCCTCGATCTTGCCGACGGTATCGGACAATTTGGCCTTTTCGACAGAAGTCAGTGCTCTCGGCGTCGGTTTCGGCCGGGCTTTGTCCCTCAGCACCGGCTTTTGCACGATCCGGATCCTGCCGATCGCGTTGAAGCCGAGAAAGGCATTGACGCGGTTGATGATCTCGCCGGTCTCGTGCTGTAGGTGCAGCGCGGCCATGCCCTCGCAGGCGATGACCAGCACCGCCGGCTCGAACGGATCGTCCTCATGCATGCGGCGCGGCCACTGGATTTTTTCGGGGCGCGAATGGCCGGCGAGCCTGGGGCCGGCGATCTCTTCCCATGACTGCACCAGCCCGATCGAAATGCCGGCCCGCTTGCGCAGCACGGGGTCGAGGATCGCGGTCGCGAGATCGCTCACCGGAACGGGATTGCCGTAAGGCGTTCTCCCTGCCATGTACGTTCTCCAGCCACGCTCCTCACCAGCCTAGAGCCAGCCCGCGATCAATGGCACTGCACGAACAGACCCGCAAGGCCGCATCCGAACCAACTCTATCAGGAGAGATCGCCGCGCGTCTGCTTGCCTGGTATGACGCGCACCATCGCGAACTGCCGTGGCGGATCACGCCGCACGCGGCGGCCGGCGGTGCACGGCCGGACCCCTATCGCATCTGGCTGTCGGAAGTGATGCTGCAGCAGACCACGGTCGAAGCGGTAAAATCCTATTTTCGCGCCTTTGTCGAGAAATGGCCTGATGTGAAGGCGCTGGCGGCTGCGCCGGCCGAGGATGTGATGAAGGCCTGGGCCGGGCTCGGCTATTATTCACGGGCGCGCAACCTCAAGGCCTGCGCCGATCTGGTTGCGAGCCAGGGCGGCCGTTTTCCCGACAAAGAAACGGGATTGAGGGAATTGCCGGGGATCGGCGCCTATACGGCGGCGGCGATCGCGGCGATCGCCTTCGACCGTCCGGCGGCGGTCGTCGACGGCAATGTCGAACGTGTCATCTCGCGGCTCTATTCGATCGCAACGCCGCTCAGCGAGGCAAAGCCCGAGATCCGCGCGCTCGTCGAAAGACTGGTTCCGCAGACAAGGCCGGGCGACTTCGCCCAGGCAATGATGGACCTTGGCGCCACGATCTGCACGCCAAGACGGCCGCGCTGCATGCTGTGCCCGGTGCGCGAGGATTGCAGCGCCATCCTGTCCGGCGACCCCGAGCGCTTTCCGGTCCGCCTGCCCAAGGTCGACAAACCACTCAGGCGGGGTGCCGCCTTCGTCGTCGAGCGAGGCGACGGCGCCATCCTGCTGCGCAAGCGGCCTGACAAGGGCCTGCTCGGCGGCATGACCGAGGTGCCGACCACAGGTTGGACAGCCCGGATAGACGGCGCAACCACTTCGGAGGCAGCGCCCTTCGCTGCGGACTGGCGGCGCGCCGGAGAGATCGCGCATGTCTTCACCCATTTCGCGCTCGAGCTCGAAGTTTTTCACGCTCAAGTGAAAAGTGATGCGCCGGAAGGGCATTTCTGGTCGCTGGCCCATGACATTTCCGGTGAAGCGCTGCCGACGGTCATGAAAAAGGTCATCGAAGCAGCGATACCGGGCGCAACCAAAAAACACCGCCCAATTGACTAGCATTCGCTTTGAAAGGCCAGAAATGACTGAAATCCGCCATATCGTGTTCGACATCGGCCGCGTCTTGCTCCACTACGATCCAAACATTCCGTTCAGCCGCCTCATTCCCGATGCCGAAGAGCGCAAGTGGTTCTTCGACAATGTCTGCACGCATGACTGGAACATCGAGCAGGACCGTGGCCGGACGTGGGAAGAGGCGGAAGCGCTGCTGATCGCGGATTACCCGGATCATGCTGAAAATATTCGCAATTTCCGTCGCTATTGGAATGACATGGTGCCGCATGCCTATGACGACAGCGTCGCCATCATGCTCGGTCTGATCGAGAGCGGCCGCGACGTGACCATGCTGACGAATTTCGCCGCCGACACGCTTGCCGAGGCGAGGCTGCGCTTCGATTTCCTCAGCCGCCCGCGCGGCGTGACCGTGTCGGCCGATATCCGTGAGATCAAGCCCGACCGCGCCATCTACGACCATCACGTCGCCGCGTTCGGTCTCGAACCGTCAGCCACGCTGTTCATCGACGACAGCCCCAGGAATGTCGATGGAGCCAGGGCGGCTGGCTGGAATGCTGTGCTGTTCACAGATGCAAAAACGCTCAAGGCGGACCTTGAGCGGTATGGCATCGCGACCTGAGCTACGCAGAGGGGTCGAAGGTAGCGCTTTATGGCGCCCCCCTCTGCCCTGCCGGGCATCTCCCCCCAAGGGGGAGATCAGCAGCCGCTGCGGCCGTTCTCACCTTGCAAGATCAAAAATTGGCGAAAGCGTTGATGACAGCAATCTCCCCCCTTGAGGGGAGATGCCCGGCAGGGCAGAGGGGGGCCGTCGTAGAGCGCCGAATTTAAACCTTGAATCTCAGGCCCCTGCGCGCTCCATACCGAGCCTGGCGATGCGGCGCAGTTCGTCGATCGGGGTCAGGCCGCCCGAGCGCTCATAGTGCCAGAAGGTCCAGCCATTGCAGGCGTCCAGGCCCTGCACTTCGGCGCCGATCTTGTGGATCGAGCCGGCGCTGTCACCGATGGCAACCGTGCCGTCGGCGCGTACCTTGGCCGACCAGCGCTTCTTGGCATCGTAAAGCGTGGCGCCGGGCTGCATAAGCCCGGTATCGATGAGGCTGACAAAGGCGACGCGCGGCTCGGCGCGCTTGCCGGTGAGCACGGCGAGATCGGCGCTTTCCAGCGGCCGCACGGCATCGATGCGCTCATTGGCGGCGTCGATATAGGCCTGTTCGCGCTCGATGCCGACGAAATGGCGGCCGAGGCGCTTGGCCACGGCACCGGTGGTGCCGGAACCGAAAAACGGGTCGAGCACGATGTCGCCCGGCTTGGTCGAGGCCATCATGATGCGGGCGAGCAGCGCTTCCGGCTTCTGCGTCGGATGCAGCTTGTCGCCATTGTCGTTCTTCAGCCGCTCGCCGCCAGTGCAGATCGGGAACAGCCAGTCGGAGCGCATCTGG
Source organism: Mesorhizobium sp. C372A (assembly GCF_030323245.1). NCBI lineage: Bacteria > Pseudomonadati > Pseudomonadota > Alphaproteobacteria > Hyphomicrobiales > Phyllobacteriaceae > Mesorhizobium > Mesorhizobium sp. C372A. The sequence continues at coordinate 5,940,547 of NZ_CP100475.1, forward strand.
ATGTCGTCGTTCGATGCCTTCATCGCTTCGTAATTGAAGGTATAGCCCTTGCCCTTCTGGTCGCGCGAGGCCCAGATCATGGTCTCATGCGCGTTCTGGAAGCGGCGACCGCGGAAATTCGGCATAGGGTTGGTCTTGCGCCAGACGACATCGTTGAGAATCCAGAAGCCGAGATCCTGCATCTTGGCGCCGACGCGGAAGATGTTGTGGTAGGAGCCGATGACCCAGATGGTGCCATTCGGCTTCAGCACGCGGCGTGCCGCCAGGAGCCAGGCGCGGGTGAAGGCGTCATAGGCCTCGAAGCTCTCGAACTGGTCCCAGTCATCGTCGACGGCGTCGACCTTGGACTGGTCGGGCCGGTGCAAATCGCCGTCGAGTTGCAGATTGTAAGGCGGATCGGCGAAGATGACGTCGATGGATTTTTCCGGCAGCCGGTCGAGCGCGGCGACACAATCGCCCTTGAGGATCGTGTCCAGCCACTCGGATTGCTGGGGGGCGTGGGAGAGGTCGGCGACAAGACGCACGGCAGACATTTTTACACCCAAGGCACGCGTTACTGTTTACTCCCCGTTATGGTTACCGATCAGCGTAAATATTCGGTGAAGGACGCAACGGTCCAGGCAGCCCTGACGTCGTCAATTTGCGCAGCCCGGCCCGTTGGTGTATGTCGCGCCGCTTGAGCCTTGCCGGGCCTCCATCACCCTCCCTCGTTCGGATTGCCATGCCCCAGCCAGATCTTGTCATCTTCGATTGCGACGGCGTGCTCGTCGATTCCGAAATCATCGCAGCCCGCGTCGAGGCCGAATTGCTGACCTTGGCCGGATATGAAATCTCGGCTGAGGAATACGCCGAAACCTATGCCGGACTGACCTTCAAGGACATCATGATGCGGGTCGAGCAAAAATCCGCCATCCCGTTCCAGGCCTCGATGATCGACCGGGCCGAAGAGCTGGTCGACCGCAAACTGCGCAGCGACGTGCGCGCCATCGACGGCGTGCGCGAGGCGGTCGCCGCAGTCACCGCGCCGCGCTGCGTCTGCTCGAACTCACGCTTGGAGCGGATCGAGTTCATGCTCGAGAAAGTGGGCCTGCTGCCGTTCTTCGCCGGCCGGATTTTTTCAGCGCTGGAAATACCAAGCAAGAAAACCAAGCCCGCGCCGGATGTGTTCCTGATCGCGGCGCAGCAACTCAACGCCAATCCGGCAAACACCTTCGTCATCGAGGATTCGGTGCACGGCGTCACCGGCGCCAGGGCCGCTGGCATGCGCGTGATCGGCTTCACCGGCGCCGCGCACAGCTATCCCGGCCATGCCGATGTGCTGACCGAAGCCGGCGCCGAAACCGTCATCCGCCGATGGGCCGAACTGAAAAGTGTGATTGCCGCTCTGTCGGAGTGGTCGGACGCCTGAACCGATCAGTCCTTGGCTTTGGCCGACTTAGCCGGTTTCTTCTTAGCCATGTTGTAGGCAATCGCGGCGCGGACGAGCGCTTTCAGCGCATCCGCATCGATCTCGTCGCCCTCCGACACATCGATGGCGCGCCACACCTTGCCGTTGAGCCCGTTGTTGAACAGCCTGTAGGGATCCGGCAGGCTGGCACCGTGACAAAAGGTCAGCTTCACCTTGTCCTTGTGAGCGTTGCCGACGGCGATCATGCCGTCGCGTGACCATACCGGGCTGCCCATCCACTTCCACTCCTCGATGATTTCCGGGTCGGCGTCGAGGATGGTCTTGCGCAGGCTGGCCAACGTCTTGCCCCGCCAATCGTCCAGCTCCCGGATTCGGGCATCTATCCGCTCGGAGGCAGAGGCGCCTCCCTCGTCCTTGCTCGACATGCTGATCTTCATGGTCTGCCTCCGTTCACATCTTATCGCCGGGCAATCGGCTGGCCTGCTTCACCCAGGAGGCGAAGCGGGCTTCGTCGATCTCTTCGCCTTCATGGATGTCGAGATAGCGCACTTCCTTTTGCCTGGAACCGCCGGGAGGCACAGGATCGAGCGACGTGCCGCGAAAGAAGGCGACTTTGACGTATCTGGTGAAGCAATGCAGGCTGAGGAACCAACCCTCGCCCTCGATGCCATAGAACGGTGAGTTCCACTTCACCGCCTTGTAGACGCCGGGGACGGCGCTGACGATAAGTGCGTCGATCCGGCGCCCGACATCGCTTTTCCAGCCCGGCATGGCAGCAATATACGCCTGCACCGGAGCGTCCCCATAGGCCTTCGGGATCTGCGGGTTGCCGCCCGAAAGCAGGACCGGCTTTTCCGGCTTGTCTGGGGCCGGTTTTGCGACCTTCGATTTTCCCAGCGCCTTGGCCATGTCCTACCCTTGCGCGCCCTGCTCGCCACGCGATCTCGCGACGTAAGGCAGCACGAACATGTAGAGGCCGCTGAACAGCAGCAGGAAGAGCGGCAGCAGCGGCGAATAGACCACCCAGGCCGGAGGTTGCCCGAACGCCATGGTGATGAAATTGGCTGCCACGGTCAGCGTGAAGATGATCGACAGCCAACGATGGGTTTGACGTATCCATTTGCTCAAGTTCATTGCAACCCTCCTCTTGAAACCAGCGCCTACCAACGCGCCAGTTGGGTGATCTGGATGAGATTGCCGCAGCTGTCGTTGAGCTGGGCGATGGTCGAGCCGGTCACTTCTGTCGGCGCCATGGCGAACGCACCGCCGCGTCCCTTGATGCGCTCGTAATCACCCTTGACGTCGTCGGTGAACAGCATGAGCGCGGGCTGCCCCTGCTTGAAGATGGCCTGCTGGTAGGCCTTGGCGGCCGGGTTGTCGTTGAGCGCCAGCTGTAGCTCGGCTCCCTCGGGCTCATCGGGTGAGATGACGGTCAGCCAACGAAAAGGCCCATTGCTGAAGTCGGCCTTCACGGCAAAGCCCAGCACGTCGGTGTAGAAGCGCAGTGCGTTGTCCTGGTTGTCCACATAGACGCTGGTCAGCTTGATCTTCATCGATTTACTCCTTTTTGCATTCGGTGCCCCGCGATCAGGGCATGGTACCGGCAGGCTTCAATCCGGCTTCGCCAGGACCTGCTCCAGCTTGGTGAGGAATTGCTGCCACCCGGCCCTGGCGCCGCCATAGGCCTGCTTCTGGCTCGGATGGAAGCCCGACTGCTCGACGCGCAGATGGGTTCCCGAGCTCGTGGGTGTGAGCGTGAACGTCACCACGCTCGTCAGATTGTAGGCGGCATCCTCATGCGCAAAATCCCAGCTGTAGGACAGCGTCCTGTTTTGCTCGATGGCCAGCACCTCGCAGTCGAGCACGCCGCCCCAGTCGCCGCGAAGATTGAAGCTGTGGCCGACGACAGGCTTGAAATCGTTCTTCATGAGCCATTCCTCAATCAGATGCGGCTGCGTCAACGCGCGCCAGATCTTCTCCGCCGGCCAGGATATTTCACGTTCGACGACGACGGTGCGCAGCTCGGGATTGCTCACTGGTCCATCCTTTTCAGCAGGCTCTCGAGATCATCGAAGCGGCTCTCCCAGAATCCAGTCATTTGAACTGTCCAGTCGGTCAGCGGGCCAAGTGCCGCGGGCTGGGCGCTGTAGTGGGTCTGGCGTCCGGCGTGGCGGTCACGCACCAGGCCGGCCAGCTTCAGGACGCCGAGATGCTTCGACACCGCCGGTTGCGAGACCCCGGACTGCGCCGTCAGCGCCCCCACGGTCTGCTCACCTTGGCGGCACAAGCGCTCGAAGATGGCCCGCCGGGTCGGGTCGGCAAGCGTTCTGAACAAAGTATCGTGGGCGTCCGGCATCGGGATCAATAACCTGCGAGCTATTGATTGACGTATAACCGCCGGGATATGGATGAGTCAAGTGCGCTGGCGGAATGGATCGAGATTAAAGCGCAGACGCGACCTGCCGCAGGCGCACGCCTGCAGGATTACGATCGGATCGTTTGGATCTTTCAAAGAGTTGACCGGCACCGTCGCAGCAGCGGCGGCGCCCAGGCGCTTAGTTCGTCGCCGGAGCGCGCTTCTTTTTCTTGCCGGACTTCTTGTCCACCGCCGCCGGCGCGGTGTCGTCATAGCCGGCATAGACAGTGTAATCCCGGGCGGAGGGTTCGGGCACGACGACGTTGGGATCGGTGAACACGAACTGGGTGGCGGTCGAGGGATCGCTGACCTGGATCTGATAGGGGTGGATCTGCGAATAAAGTACGTCGGGGCCGTGCATGACGGCAATGCGGATCGGCATGGTGATGGTGCCGGGGGCGAACAGCGGTCCCGGCACGATCTTGCCGGCAACCCCAACCTTCATCGTCAACTGGCCGTTGGCACGGCTGCAATCGCGGCTCACATCGCTGATCGAGGCCTGGTAGATGATCTTGGCCGGATCCTTGTTCGGATCGACGATGGAGCCGTCAGGCGCCGTCTGCGCGGCGGCAGCGGCCTCGGCATCCTGTGTTGCATCAGCCTTTTTCTTTTTCGGCTGCGGCGCGCCCTTGGCGTAGGTATTGAAGTATGCGGTGCCGTCACGCACCGTCACTTTCGGGCAGTAGGCCTGCAACTGGCTGGCGAGAACCTTGGGATCCTGAGGCGGTATTGGCGCATTCGGGTCGGTCTTCTTGCCGAAACCGAGATTGAGGATGCCATTGTCGCTGGATTGGCAACCGGCGGCGGCAAGCATAAAGCCGGTTAGCGCCAGACCCGCGACAAAGCGACGGTTGAACTTATGAAACGCCATGAAACTGCACTTCCCTCTCGCAAAGTTGGTGACGTATAGCAACGCCACGGCAAAAATGCGACTGAGGCGGCTCGGAAAATTAACCAATTGCCGTGGATGAAACCGGCGGCAGCAATGGACCTTTGACGATGCGCTATGTGAGTACCCGCGGGGATGCGCCCGTGCTTGGATTTGCCGATGCGGTGCTGGCGGGGCTGGCCCGCGACGGCGGGCTTTATGTGCCGCAGACATGGCCGCAGTTTTCGGCAGCCGAGATCCGCGCCATGCGCGGCCTGCCCTATGCGGACCTCGCCATCCGCGTGCTGACGCCCTTCCTCGGCGGCGAGATCGCCGCACCCGTCTTCGAGCGCCTGGTGCGAGAAGCCTATGCCACCTTCCGCCACCGGGCCGTCTGCCCGCTGGTGCAGACCGGCGCCAACACGTTCATCCTCGAGCTCTTCCACGGTCCGACGCTGGCCTTCAAGGACGTTGCCATGCAGCTGCTTGCCCGGCTGATGGACCATGTACTGACTGAGCGTGGCCAGCGCGCCACCATCGTCGGCGCGACCTCGGGTGACACTGGCGGCGCCGCCATCGATGCCTTCGCCGGCCGCGACCGAACTGACATTTTCGTGATGTTCCCGCATGGCCGCGTCTCGCCGGTGCAGCAGCGGCAGATGACGACATCGACTGCCGCCAACGTCCAGGCGCTGGCGATCGAAGGCAATTTCGACGATTGCCAGGGCCTGCTGAAGGATATGTTCAACGATCATCGTTTTCGTGATCGCGTGTCGCTGTCGGGCGTCAATTCGATCAACTGGGCCCGCATCATGGCCCAGATCGTCTATTATTTTTCCTCGGCGCTTTCGCTCGGCGCGCCGGACAGGCCGGTCTCCTTTACCGTGCCGACCGGCAATTTCGGCGATATTTTCGCCGGTTACGCCGCCAAGAAGATGGGCCTGCCGATCGAGCGGCTGATCGTCGCCACCAACGACAACGACATATTGGCGCGCACTTTCGCGACCGGTGAATACCGCACCAAGGGTGTGTTTGCGACGACGTCGCCATCGATGGACATCCAGGTATCGTCGAACTTCGAGCGACTGCTGTTCGAGGCCTGCGACCGTAACGCAGAGACGGTGCGGCGTTACATGGCCGGCCTCAAGCAATCCGGCGCCTTCACCATCGAAACCGCGGAAATCGACCGGATGCGGTCCGAATTCGACGCCGGACGCGCTGATATGGACGAGGTTGCCGCCACCATCCGTTCAACGCTCGAATCCAGCAATTATCTGCTCGATCCGCACACGGCCGCGGCCGTGCATGTCGCCGCCGGCAAGGCTGACGGTGCAGTGCCGATGGTGGTGCTGGGCACGGCGCACCCGGCCAAGTTCCCGGCCGCGGTCGAAGCCGCCTGCGGCGTGTCGCCGGCCCTGCCCGCATGGCTGGGGTCCTTGATGTCAGCCGACGAAAAGTACACGGTACTTCCATCCGACCTGAAAATGGTGGAAGATTACGTGAGCCGCCACTCAAGGGCAGCGCGTTAGGGAGTACTTGCCATATGGGTGTTGAGGTAAGCCGTCTGTCGAACGGCCTGACAGTCGCCACCGAAACCCTTCCAAGCCTCGAATCCGTTGCCCTTGGCGCCTGGGTCAAGTCCGGCGCCCGCAATGAGCGTGACGACGAGCACGGAATGGCCCATCTGCTCGAGCATATGGCCTTCAAGGGTACGAAAAGGCGGACGGCCTTCGAGATCGCCTCGGAAATCGAGGATGTCGGCGGCGAGATCAATGCCGCCACATCAGTCGAGACGACGTCCTATTACGCCAGGGTGCTGTCCGACGATGTGCCGCTGGCGGTGGATATCCTTGCCGATATCCTGCAGGAGTCCGAATTCGACCCGGAGGAACTGGAGCGCGAGCAGCATGTGATCCTGCAGGAGATCGGCGCCGCGCACGACACACCCGACGACATCGTCTTCGACCGTTTCACCGAGACCGCCTTCCGCCACCAGACGATCGGCCGCTCGATCCTCGGCACGCCGGAAACCGTCAAATCCTTCACCTCCAAACAGCTACATGATTTCATCGAGCGCCAATATGGCGCCGAGAAGATGGTGATCGTGGCGGCCGGCGACATCAAGCACGACAATTTCGTGCGCGAGGTCGAAAAGCAGCTCGGCGGTTTCCGCAGCAAGTCCGACAGCACGATGCCGCAATATGCGCAGTATGTCGGCGGCGATTTCCGCGAGGATCGCGACCTGATGGACGCGCAGATCGTGCTCGGCTTCGAAGGCCGAGCCTATCATGTGCGCGATTTCTACGCTTCGCAGGTGCTGTCGATGATCCTCGGCGGCGGCATGTCGTCCCGGCTGTTCCAGGAGGTCCGCGAAAAGCGTGGCCTGTGCTATTCGGTCTATGCCTTCCACTGGGGTTTTTCCGATACCGGCATCTTCGGCGTTCATGCCGCGACCGGGCAGAGCGACATTGCCGAACTGGTGCCGGTCATTATCGACGAGCTGCAGAAGGCCGGCGAGAATATCCTTCAGGAAGAGCTCGACCGCGCCCGCGCGCAATATCGCGCCGGCCTGATCATGTCGGCTGAAAGCCCGGCCAGCCGCGCCTCGCAGATCGCCAGGCAGCTGCTTCTGTTCGGTCGGCCGATCGCCAAGGAGGAGTTGATGGAACGGCTGTCGGCGCTGACCGTCGAGCGGCTGACCGACCTTTCGTCCCGGCTGTTTTCGACCAAGCCGACGCTGACCGCGGTTGGACCGGTGGGTACGCTCGCGCCCTATGAGGCGATTCTCGATTCGCTTGCGGGCACGCACACCACGGCCCGCAAGCTCGCCGTCTAAGCCTTCAAGCGCCGGTGTTCGCGCTCCCTTTCTTTCGCCGTGACCTGCCGGCACTGAAAGGCGACCGGGTCATGCTGCGCGTGCCCTACACCAACGACTATCGCGAATGGTCAGCGGTGCGCGGCGAAAGCCGTGCCTTCCTCGAACCGTGGGAGCCGCGCTGGACGCCCGATGAACTCGACCGCACCGCCTGGCGGCTGCGCATCGGCCGCTACCGCGAAGACTATGCGCAGGGGACAGCCATCGCCTTCTTCATCTTCGAGAAGGCGAGCGGCAAGCTTGCCGGCGGCATTACGCTCGGCAATATCCGCCACGGCGTCTCGCAAAGCGGCCATGTCGGGTACTGGATCGGGGAGCGGTTTGGCGGCCGCGGCCTGATGACCGACGCGGTCAAGGTGGTCTGCCGCTTCGCCTTCGATACGCTGAGGTTGCACCGGATCGAAGCTGCCTGTATTCCCGACAATGTCCGGTCGATCCGCGTGCTTGAAAAAGCCGGATTCCGGCGCGAAGGACTTCTGCGATCCTACCTCAGGATCAACGGCATCTGGCAGGACCACTACCTCTACGCCCGGATCGCGGACGATCCGCCGGGCGCTGGAACGAAGGACTGATTTTTGACGAATTTCCTGCGAAACGGGTCGCTGTTGGCCTTTGTTCTGGCGGTTGTCGTCACGCTTTGCGCGGCGCTCCCGGCCTTCGCCGTCGAACCGATCAAGATTGCCCGCGACGATGTCGCGCTCGACCTGTCGCGCGCCGTCGAGATTTACCGCAACCAGGGCGAAAACTTCCAGGTGTCGACCGCACCCGGCCCCGATGGCATCGTCCGGCGCATCGAGGTCGAGGCCAATGACGCGCGCTCGAGCGGTGACTGGGCGGTGTTCGCGCTCGCCAACACCACCGACCAGCAGCTTGACCGGCTGATCGTGGCGCCGCATTTCAGGCTGGTGAATTCCGGCATCTTCTGGCCCGATCTCGGCGCCACCCGCATCGCCGCGATCACACCCAGCGAGGGCTTCGCGCTCGACCGCCAGTCAAGCTCCGACGCCGACGTGTTCCGGGTGACGCTGAACCCGGGAACGGTGATCACCTTCATCGCCGAACTCGCCTCGCCGAAGCTGCCGCAGGTCTATCTATGGGAGCCGGAAGCCTACAAGGACTCGGTCAATTCCTATACGCTGTTTCGCGGCATCGTCATCGGCATCGCCGGGCTGCTGGCGCTCTTCCTGACCATCCTTTTCGTCGTCAAGGGGACCTCGATGTTTCCGGCGACAGCCGCACTTGCGTGGGCGGTACTTGCCTATATCTGCGTCGATTTCGGCTTTCTAAACAAGATCATAGAGATATCGCCCGGCAACGAGCAGATGTGGCGAGCGGGAACCGAGGTGGCGCTTGCGGCGACCTTCGTGGTGTTCCTGTTCGCCTATCTCAACCTCAACCGATGGCACGGCCATTTCAGCTATGGCGCGCTGGTCTGGATTCTCGGCCTGGTGCTGATCGCGGGTGTGGCCATCATCGATCCGGCCGTCGCCGCCGGTATTGCCCGGCTGTCCTTTGCCGCCACCGCGCTGACCGGGCTCGGCCTCATCATCCTGCTCGGTCTTCGTGGTTACGACCGTGCGATCATGCTAGTGCCCAGTTGGGTGATGGTGCTGCTATGGCTGTGCGGGTCGTGGATGGCGATCACCGGCATGCTCGACAACGACATCGCCCAGCCAGCATTGGGCGGCGGGCTGATCCTGATCATCCTTTTGATCGGCTTCACCGTCATGCAGCATGCCTTTGCCGGCGGCGCGCTGCATCAGGGCCTGTTCTCCGATCTCGAGCGCCAGGCGCTGGCCGTCGCCGGCTCCGGCGACACGGTGTGGGACTGGGACGTGCTGCGCGACCGCGTCGTCACCAAGCCCGACGTCAGCATCCAGCTTGGCCTCGCTCCCAACAGCCTGGGGGGTGCGGCCCGCAACTGGCTGCCGGTGCTGCATGCCGACGACCGCGACACGTTCCGCACCACGCTCGACGTGGTGCTCGAACATCGGCGCGGCCGGGTCTCGCAGAATTTCCGCCTGCGCGGCGCCGACGGGCACTACCACTGGTTCTTGCTTCGGGCGCGGCCGGTGATCGGCTCGGATGGCGAAGTGATTCGCTGCGTCGGCACCATGGTCGACGTCACCGAGCAGAAAAAGTCCGAGGAAAGGCTGCTGCACGATGCCGTTCACGACAATCTGACCGGCCTGCCCAACCGCGAACTTCTGATGAACCGGCTGGAAGCCATCATCTCGATCGCGCGCACCGAAGAGAAGGTGCGCCCCACCGTCTTCGTCATCGACATCGACCGTTTCAAGCAGGTCAATGACGGGCTTGGCATCTCGGCCGGCGACACCATCCTGCTCACCATTGCGCGCCGCTTGCACCGGCTGTTGAAACCGAAGGATTCGCTGTCGCGCTTTGCCGGTGACCAGTTCGCCCTGATGCTGCTCTCCGAACAGGAACCCTCCCGCATCGCGGCGGTGGCAGACGCCATCAAGCACGCGATCAACAACCCGATCACCTTCGCCAAGCGCGAGATCGTGCTGACTGCCTCGATCGGCCTGATCACCTGGACCTCGGCGCAGACTTCGGCAGAAGACATGGTCAAGGACGCCGAGCTTGCCATGCACCAGGCCAAGCGCTTCGGCGGTGACAGGATCGAGCCGTTCCGGCCGGCCTTCCGCACCGTCGGCACCGACCGGCTGCAATTCGAATCCGATCTGCGCCGCGCCATCGAGCGGCGCGAATTCACCCTTGCCTACCAGCCGATCGTGCGGCTGGAGGATGGCAGCATTGCCGGCTTCGAAGCGCTGCTGCGTTGGGACCATCCGCGCCGCGGCATGATCCCGCCGGGCGATTTCATTCCGGTCGCCGAAAGCTGTGGCCTGATCGTGCAGCTTGGGCTGTTTGCCATGCAGCAGGCGGCCGAAGACCTCGCCGGCTGGCAAAAGCAGATCGGCGACACCCCGCTGTCAGTGTCGGTCAATCTGTCCAGCCGCCAGCTGATCCGCCGCGACCTGGTCAGCGATGTCCGCTCGGTCATCGCCCGCGCCAATCTGAAGCCGCGCTGCTTCCGGCTCGAACTTACCGAATCGCTGGTCATGGACAATCCAGAGCAGACCTCGCATGTGCTGACCAAACTCAAGCAGCTCGGCATCGGCCTGTCGCTGGACGATTTCGGCACCGGCTATTCCTCGCTCGCCTATCTGACCCGCTTCCCCTTCGACACCATCAAGATCGACAAGAGCTTCGTCGACGACGCGACGCCGAAGCGGGCGGTGCTGCTCAAATCCATGGTCAACATGGCGCATGAACTCGGCCTGTCGGTGGTGGCCGAGGGCATTTCCGACGAAAGCGATGCGCTGGAATTGCGCCAGATGGGCTGCGAATATGTGCAAAGCTTCATGTTCGGCGCGCCGATGCCAGGCGACCAGGTGCTGAAGGCGTTGAAAGAGCAGTACCCGATGACGCAGGCGTGATGGGTGAGGCATGCGTCGTGCAGGCGAGTGGTTACATTGAAATGAACCCCGAAAATTAGCTGAAGCGACCGCGCCTTCGTCATCCTAGGGCGAAGCAAGGAGCGCTGCGACGCAGCGCAGACCCTAGGATGACGAAAGTGGCGGGCGGCTTCGGCTAGTCGCGAAGGTTCGGCGGAACGTCGGCGAGGCGAGGCCTCAGGCGTGCCCCGCGGCCAGGCTCAAATGCGCCAGATCAATCCCGATCGATGCCAGGATGCGGTCGTACTTCCGCTCGATGTCGGCGTCGAACAGCAGCTCCGGCGTGGCCGGACAGGTCAGCCAGCCATTCTCAGCGATCTCGGTTTCCAGCTGGCCGGCGCCCCAGCCGGAATAGCCGAGCGCCATCAATGCGCGCCGCGGGCCGCGGCCGGACGAGATGGCGCGCAATATGTCGACCGTCGCGGTCAGGCAGATATCGTCGGAGACGGTGAGCGAGGATTCCACCCGGTAGTCGCCCGAGTGAAGGACGAAGCCGCGGCTGCGGTCGACGGGGCCGCCATTGCGCACCACGAAGTCGCGAGCCTGCGCCGGCAGCCTGATCGCCTCCTGCTCGTTCATGATGCCGAGCTGCACCAGAAGATCGGGAAACAGCATCTGCTGCGTCTGGTTGATGATCAGGCCCATGGCGCCTTCATCGCTGTGCGCACAGATGTAGATGACCGAGCGCGTGAAGCGATCGTCCTTCATGCCGGGCATGGCAATCAGAAACTGGTCGTCAAGAAAGCCGCGTCCACCGGCCGTCTTTTTGTGGCGCAAAAAGTCCATGAACGGGAGCGTAACGCGTTTCCGGGACGCCGAAAAGATGCGCCGCGTGCGATTCGGCCAAACCCCGACGGTTGGAACAACGGATTCCTGGCTGTAAACTTTGCTCGGCCGATTGCTTGAACCCAACTGTTCCTTGCCCGAAGGTCACGCAAATATGATACGCAGAGCGCCATGAAAACATTGCGCGGCCATGAACTGACGATCAAATCAACGCCATGCAAAGCTTGAAAATCCTGCTGCTCGGTATTGCTATCGGATGCGGAGCAGTCCTGCCCGCCGCCGCCTCCTCGTCGGAATGGTACAACAGCGAAGGCGGCAAGGTGCGGCTGGTGACAACAGGCAAGGCCGACGAGGCCGGTCGCATACAGGGCGTGCTCGACATCGCGCTCAAGCCCGGCTGGAAAACTTATTGGCGCGATCCGGGCGACGCCGGCGTGCCGCCGCAGATCGACGTTTCGGCCAGCACCAACATCACCGATGCGGCGTTTTCCTTCCCGCCGCCGCAGCGCCATGACGACGGCTACGGCAAATGGGCCGGCTACAACCATCCGGTCTCGCTGCCGGTGACATTCACTTTGTCGTCGCCTGGGGATGCGGCCGTCATCGATGCCGACATCTTTCTCGGCATCTGCGAGACGATCTGTATTCCGGTGCAGACGCGGCTGAGCGTCGATCCCGCCGCCGATCCCGACAATGCCGAGGATGCGGCGCTGGTGAAGGCTGCACTCGCCACCTTGCCCGCGCCTGCCAAGCCCGATTTCGGGATCAAGGTGCTGCCGGGCGACCATGAGACGCTGATGGTCGAGGCGACTTTTCCCGGAGATCCGGAGGCGGCGGATTTATTCGTCGCCGGGGGACGCGATTATATGTTCGGGGCGCCTGCACGCAGCGAAAAGGACGGCCGGCTGGTATTTACCATTCCGATCCTCGACCGGCCGTCGACGACACCGACCGATGGCGGGTTGTATTACACCCTGACAAGTGCCGAAGGCGCGGTCGAGGGCGTTCTGCCGTTCCCCTGATACCGAACCCGATCCGGGCTTTCCCTTGATCCAGGCCTTGTCGGCGGTTGCGGGAGATGCCCGATTTCGCTATCGCAAGAAACCTTCCCTGCTTTTCACACGAGGACCATCATGACGATTGCCGTTGGCGACAAACTGCCCGATGCGACCTTCAAGGAAATGACCGCCGACGGCGCCAAGGTGATCACCTCGGCCGAGATTTTCGCGGGCAAGAAGGTCGTGCTGTTCGGCGTTCCAGGCGCCTTCACGCCGACCTGCAGCAACAATCATCTGCCGGGCTATCTCGAGAACCACGATGCCATCCTGGCCCGCGGCGTCGACACCATCGCCGTCGTGTCCGTCAACGATGTCCATGTCATGGGCGCCTGGGCCAATTTCACCGGCGGTCAAGGCAAGATCCTCTATCTCGCCGACGGCAATGGCGACTTCGCCAGGTCGATCGGCCTCGACTCCGACTATTCCAGCGGCGGCATGGGATTGCGCTCGAAGCGCTTCTCGATGATCGTCGACAACGGCAAGGTCACCGCGCTCAATGTCGAGACCAAGCCAGGAGTCGACACATCGGGTGCCGCTCACATTCTGAGCCAGCTCTAAACCGCAGCGGCCGCGTCGGCTCATGAGCGCCATGGCCTGACGACCACGCGCTTCCAGCCGGATTGCCTGCTTTGGGGGAAATCGACGATGTTTGACATCATCTGGCGCAGCATTGCGATCGGCATCGGCGCCACGGTGCTGATGGATCTTTGGGCGCTGTTCCTGCATCTGGCGCTCAGCCAGCCGCGGCCGAACTGGGGGCCGCCCGGCCGCTGGGTCTGGCACCTTAGGGAAGGCAAGGTTTTCCACGACGATATCGCCCAAGCCGCACCCTATGCGCATGAGCAGGCGCTGGGCTGGGCTTTCCACTATGTCACCGGCATCGTCTACGGCTTCATCCTGGTGGCGCTGGTGGGCACGGCATGGCTGGACGCGCCGACCTTCCTGCCGGCCTTCATCCTCGGCATGGTCACCATCGGCGCCGGCTGGTTCCTGCTGGCGCCCGGCATGGGCGCCGGCTGGGCTGCCTCAAAGCGCCCCAACGCGATGCAGATCCGCGCCTTCAATGTGATCTCGCACACGGTGTTCGCGCTCGGCCTCTACGGCACGGCCCTGCTGATCCGCTGAGGACAGGTTCTATCCGCTGGTCGCGCGCGGCTTCATCGCCGCTACGGTGTCGATGATCTCCTGACATCCGCTTTAGCGCGGCGCCAGACTGTCTATCGGCCGCCATCCGTGGACGACGCGGCGCGTGCCGACATCATAGGCGAAGTAATTGCCGCCGCCGGCCGGCTGATCCGCCTCGCGGCTGATTGCGCGATCGCTGAGCGAGAGCAGCAAGAGCGTTCCGACGCCGCCATGGCCGACGAAGGCAATGTCGCCGCCATCGGCAGCACCCAGCACCGTTTCGACCTCGCTGACAATGCGTTGCTGGGCATCGATGGCCCGCTCCCAGCCGCGGATGCTTTTGTGCGGGTTGGCGAAGAACTGGTCGGCGACCGCCTCGAACTCCGGCGGCGGCAGGAAGCCGGTTGCCGACCGATCGTTCTCATGCATGCGCTCCCGCACCTCGACCGCGAGGCCGAGGTGTTTGCCAAGAATCTCGGCGGTTTCGATCGCCTTGCGTTCGGCCGACGAGACGACCCGCCGGATCGACCCGACCCATGGCTGCTCGAGCATGGCTGATGCTCGAGCCCGTCCGATCTCGGACAGCCCCCAGTGCGGCACGGGAACGTTGGCATCGATCTGAACCTGGGGATGGGTGATGTAGTATACGATCGGCATGAGTGAGATCCCCTGCCGATAGCTTGAGCTCAATAGCTTTGGGTCGAGCGCCGTGCCCGTGGCGCCGCAGGCTGCTTCTCGGATGCCGCCGGCTTCAGCGCCGCCGCAGGCTTCGGCGCCACAGGTTTTAACGGACTCTTCTTGAACGGCGCCATGCCTTCCCTTGCGAGTTCGTCGGCGCGTTCGTTCTCGGTATGGCCGGCATGGCCCTTGACCCAGTTCCAGGTCACCTTGTGGCGCCGATTGGCCTCATCCAGCGCCTGCCACAGTTCACCGTTCTTGACCGGCTTCTTGTCGGCGGTCTTCCAGCCATTTTTCTTCCAGCCGTGGATCCATTTGGAGATACCGTCCATGACATATTTGCTGTCGGTGTGAAGCTCGACGGAGCACGGCTCCTTCAGCGCATTCAGCGCCGAGATGGCGGCCAGCAGCTCCATACGGTTATTGGTCGTCTCGGCCTCGCCGCCCGACAATTCCCTGGTCTTGCCGTTGAAGCGCAGGATGGCGCCCCAGCCGCCGGGACCGGGATTGCCCGAGCAGGCACCGTCGGTGAAGATTTCAACCTGCTTGGTCATGTCAGTCCGTATTCCGAAGGCGACCTGATCGCGCGGTGGAAGCGCATGCGGCGGATATATTCGGTCGGATCGCGCTTCATGACCAGCCCGCCCTCGGGAACCGTCAGCCAGTCATAGAGCCGGGTCAGCATAAAGCGCAGCGCCGAGCCGCGCGAAAGCATCGGCAGCGCTGCTTTCTCGCCCTCGCTCAAAGGCCGCACGCTCTGATAGCCGGCCAGCAGCGCCGTGCCTTTGGTCAGGTTGAAGGAGAAATCCTTCTCGAAACACCAAGCATTGAGGCAGGTGGCGACGTCATAGGCGTAGAGGTCGTTGCAGGCGAAATAGAAGTCGATGAGGCCGGACAGTTTCTCGCCGAGGAAGAAGACATTGTCGGGAAACAGATCGGCATGGATGATGCCTGCCGGCAGGCCTTGCGGCCAATGGCGTCCGAAGTCGGCGAAATCCGCGTCGACCTCGGCCGCCAGTCCCGGCTCGACCTCGTCGGCGCGGTCGCGCGAGGCGTTCCACAATTTGCGCCAGCCCTCGATGGCCAGTGCGTTGTCACGCGTCATCGCAAAATCCTGGCCGGCGAGATGCAGGGCGGCGAGCGCCTTGCCGACCTCCGCGCAATGCGCCGCTGTCGGCCGCCGGAGCGACAGGCCTTCGAGGAAGGTGATGATGACCGCGGGACGGCCGGCCAGCGTGCCGATGACGGTGCCGTCATGCGCGGTCACCGGCAACGGGCAGGAAATGCCTTTGCGGGCGAGATGGCCCATCAGGCCGAGGAAGAACGGCAGGTCGGCCTTGTCGACGCGCTTCTCGTAGAGCGTCAGTATGTAAGAGCCGCTTGAGGTGTGCAGCAGGAAATTCGAATTCTCCGTGCCTTCGGCGATACCCTTGTAGGACAAGAGTTCGCCGACCGGATATGCCCTCAGGAACGCGCCGAGTTCGCCCTCATTGACGTCGGTGTAGACCGCCATGGGCTGTTCACGCGGCTCCGTTGACGAAGGCCATGTCGGCCCGCGTCAGTTCGACATCGCGCAGAACCCGCATGACTGGAAAATCCTCCGTTTCGGTGGCCGTGATCGCCAGGTCGATGTTCACCTCGAAGCGCTGGCGGAAGGCGTCGATGATCTCGTCGACGATGATCTCCGGCGCCGACGCGCCGGCAGACAGGCCGAGCGTCGAGATATTTGTGATGTCATTCCACGGAATTTCGGCGGCGCGCTGTACGAGAAGCGACATGGTGGCGCCGGCGCGCTCCGCCACTTCGACAAGACGGCGCGAATTGGAGGAATTGGGCGCACCGACGATCAGATAGAGATCGGCGCCGGCGGCGGTTTCCTTGACCGCTTCCTGGCGGTTGGTGGTGGCGTAGCAGATCGATTCGGCGGCCGGTGCATGCAGTTGCGGGAAGCGCTCCTGCAGCACCCGCAATATGCCGGCAGTGTCTTCGACCGACAACGTTGTCTGGCTTACGAAGCCGAGCGCTTCCGGGTCGGCGGGGGCAAAGGTCCCAGCGTCGGCTTCGGTCTCGATCAGCGTGACGGCGCCTTCAGCCAGTTGGCCCATGGTGCCGATCACTTCGGGATGGCCGGCATGGCCGATCAGAAGCACATGGCGGCCGAGCCGCTGATGGCGCATCGCCTGCTTGTGCACCTTGGACACCAGCGGGCAGGTGGCGTCGAGATAGAAGAGCTCGCGTGCCTTGGCGTCGGCCGGCACCGATTTCGGCACGCCGTGGGCTGAGAAGACAACCGGCGACTTGCGGTGCTCGGCCGGGATTTCCGAGAGTTCCTCGATGAAAACCGCGCCAAGGCTTTGCAGGCCCTCGACGACATAGCGGTTGTGCACGATCTCGTGGCGGACATAGACCGGCGCGCCGTATTTCTTCAACGCCAGCACGACGATCTGGATCGCGCGGTCGACACCGGCGCAAAAGCCGCGCGGCTGGCAGAGCCGGATCGTCAGCGGTGGTTTTGTGGCGGTCTGCAGCATGATTCCAGATCGGTTGATCGTATCGTTTGGCGAAATGAGGTGTGCACCCCTGCCCTGTCAAGGGCAGTTGGATCAGGTTGAATGGTCAACCTGATCTAACTCTTTGTTGGAGCATGATCTTGTCCGAAACCGGTTCCCACTTTTCGGGATCATGCTCTGGATCATTCAGTCTTTGCCGGACGGCGCAGCCTGATGATCAGAACCGCGGCAAGAGCCGCCGCCAGGCCATACCAGGTGAAGGCATATTGCAGATGAGAATTCGGCAGGTCGATGATGGTGACGCCGCCGACCGGCAGCCCGCCCGGGTTCGGCGTCTTGTCGGCGTCGATGAAGATCGGCACCAGCACGGCACCGGCCGGCAGGCCGGCACTCGCCGCCATGACGTCACGATCCTTCCAATAGAAGATGTTCTTGGCCACGTCATTGTCGGGCAGCATCATCGACGGCTTGGCCGGCAGCGGGTTGCGCGCCAGGCCGGTGACCGTGACCTTGCCGGTCACCTGCCCTTGCGGGCGCTTGGCGGCATCCTTGACATCATAGGGAACGAAGCCGCGGTTGATCAGGACATAGCGGCCATCGTCGAGGGCCAGCGGGGTATAGACGTTGAAGCCGGCGTCGCCGTCCCATGTGGCGTAGAAATGCCGCTCGCCGGAGTGCAGGAACGTCCCGCTGACGGTGACCGGCGTGTAGTCGACATCACCGGTGGCGGCGAATTCCTTCTCGACGTCCGCCAGCGGCTGCGGCGCTGAATGGGTGCGCTGGTCGATGGTCTGCAGAAGGGCTTCCTTCCAGTACAGGCGCTGCACCTGCCATGTGCCAAGCCCGAGCAGGATGACGAACACCACCAGGCCGAGGCCGAGCAGCAATGCCGTCTTCGGCCGCGAGCGGCCGGCGGGCTTGGTCAGCGCCTCGCTCATTGCCCCTGGTCCAGGCGGCCTTCGGCCGCCTTGTTGGCGTATTGAAGCGTCAGCAGCACCCCCTTGATCAACCTCAGCGCCGTCAGGCACAGTCCCACGGCCAGCGGTATCCAGATGATGAAATGCAGCCAGAGCGGCGGGCTCAGCGTCACCTCCACCCACAGCGCCAGCCCCACGACGATGAAGCCGATGATCAGGATGACGAACACCGCCGGGCCGTCGCCGGCATCGGCGTAGGAATAGTCGAGGCCGCAATTGTTGCAGCGCTTGCCGACGGTGAGGAAGCCGGAAAACAGCCGTCCTTCGCCGCAGCGCGGGCAGCGTCCGTGCAGGCCGGCCGAGATCGGCTCGATGGGTGGCCAGATCGCCCTGTCTTCACTCATGGATAGTCATGCTTTATGGCTCGATTTCGATCAGCGTTCCATCCGGCACCATAGTCCAGATTTCGTCCATGTCGCAGCCGGTAACCCCAATGCAGCCATCGGTCCAGTCGACCAATTGAAGCAGCCAGCCCGACCAGCCGAATCCGTTGGCCATTGATGGGCGCCGAAAAGAAGAAAGGCGACCGCGTTGCCGCGACCGCCCTTCTGATTTGTCGGTTCGGTGAAAGCCGTCAGTGGCCTTCGATCACCGCGCCGACCGATCCCCAGACGTAGATCGATGCGAACAGGAACAGCCAGACCACGTCGACGAAGTGCCAGTACCAGGCAGCCGCCTCGAAGCCGAAATGCTGCTTGGGCGTGAAGTCGCCTTTCCAGGCGCGGATCAGGCAGACCAGCAGGAAGATGGTGCCGATGATGACGTGGAAGCCATGGAAGCCGGTCGCCATGAAGAAGGTGGCGCCGTAGATGGAATCCTTGAAGCCGAACGGAGCGTGCATGTACTCGTAGGCCTGCACCATGGTGAACAGCATGCCGAGGCCGACGGTCAGCACCAGGCCGTTGATCAGGCCCTTGCGGTCGCCATGGATGAGCGAATGGTGCGCCCATGTCACCGTGGTGCCCGACAGAAGCAGGATGATGGTGTTGTAGAGCGGCAGATGGAACGGATCGAGGACTTCGAGACCCTTCGGCGGCCAGACGCCGCCAGTGAAAGCGGTGCGGGCGTAATTCTGCACTTCGCTCGGAAACAGGCTGGCATCGAAATAGGCCCAGAACCAGGCAACGAAGAACATCACTTCCGAAGCGATGAACATGATCATGCCGTAGCGCAGATGCAGCGACACGACGCGCGTATGGTGGCCCTCATGCGCTTCCTTGATGGTGTCCGACCACCAGGCAAACATCGTGTAGAGGACGATGACGAGCCCGATGAAGAACAGCCATGGATTGGCGATGTTGTGGCCGAAAATTGGAAAATCGCCGTTCTTGAGATACTGCATCAGGGCGACGCCGCCGACTGCAGTCACCAGCGCGCCGATCGACCCCAGGAAGGGCCACGGGCTCGGGTTGACGAGATGGTAGTCGTGTTGTGGTTTTGCGTGCGCGTCTGCCATATCAACCCCCGAGATTTGCTTCGGTATCTGAAACTTTGCTGCTGCTGTCCGGCGTCGATGACGCCACCGGCTTGTTCTTTTGGACCGGGAACATCGTGTAGGACAGGGTGATCGTCTTCAAGTCCTTCAGTTCCGGCACGTTGACGATATCGGGATCCACATAGAACACGACCGGCATGTCCAGCGTCTCGCCGGGCTTCAGCGTCGTGTCGGTGAAGCAGAAACACTCGACCTTGTTGAAGTAGGGGCCCGCCAGTTCCGGCTGCACGTTGAAGGTGGCGCGGCCGATAACGGCGCGGTCGAACTTGTTGGTGGCGCTGTAATGCGCCTGCGTGGTCTCGCCGATCTTGATGGTGACCGAGCGGGCGACCGGCTGGAACTGCCAGGGAATGCCGTTGGTGTTGGCGTCGAAGCGCACGGTGATGTCGCGGTCAAGGATGCGGCCGGCATATTGCTTTTCGGCGCGCTGCGTCGTGCCGCCATAGCCGGTGGCCTGGCAGAACATCTTGTAGAGTGGCACCGCGGCGTAGGCCATCCCGATCATGCCGCCGAAAAAGGCGACGCAGACGGCGGCGACGACGCGGTTGGTGTTCTTCTTCCTGGGATCGGTCACGGTCTGGCGGGTCATCATCGGCCTCATCCGGTATGGCCGAATTTCACGATGGTCGCGACGTAGAAGATGACGACCAGAATCGCCAGCGCGACGCCGATCGCCGCCGAACGGTTGCGACGCGCCTTCTTCTGGCTTTCGGTCAGCGTGACCAGTTCAAGCTTCTTGTCGATCATGGTCATGCTCCACCGATGGCCAAAGCGCGACCGACGACACAGTCGGCAAGATAGATGGCGAAGATGGCGAAGAGGTAGAGCAGCGAATAGGCGAACAGAGCCTTGGCCGGCTTCATGACGCGATCGCTATCGGTCATGCACAGCACTTTCCAGGCATACCAGACGAAGCCGGCGCCGAGAGCCACTGATGCGACGCCATAGAAGGCGGTGGTGAAACCGAGCACCCAGGGCAGCACGCCGATCGGCGCCAGGATCAGGGCGTAGGCAAAGATCTGGCGGCGGGTCGAGGCCTGGCCGGCAACGTTCGGCATCATCGGGATGCCAGCCTTGGCGTAGTCGTCGGACTTGAACAGCGCCAGCGCCCAGAAGTGCGGCGGCGTCCACAGGAAGATGATCAGGAACAGGACGAGGCTTTCCAGGCTCACCGTTCCGGTCACCGCGGCCCAGCCGATGACCGGCGGGATGGCGCCGGCGGCGCCGCCGATGACGATGTTCTGCGGCGTCGAGCGCTTCAGCCACATCGTGTAGACGACGGCGTAGAAGAAGATGGTGAAGGCAAGCAGCGCCGCCGACAGCCAGTTGACCAGCACGCCCAGCGTCATCACGGACAGCACCGAAAGCACAAGGCCGAAGCTCAGGGCTTCGCCGGGCAGGATGCGGCCGGAGGGTACCGGGCGGCCGGCGGTCCGGCTCATCACCGCATCGATGTCGGCGTCGTACCACATGTTGAGCGCACCCGAGGCGCCGGCGCCGATGGCAATGGCCAGGATGGCGATCACCGCCAGCAGCGGGTTGATGGTCACGGGCGCAGCGACCATGCCGACAAAGGCCGTGAACACCACCAGCGACATGACGCGCGGCTTCAGCAGGGCGAAGAAATCGCCCGACGTGGCTTCCGACATGCGAAAGCCCGCTTCGTCAATCATTGGGTCGTCGACAAGGGCCATGCGTACATAAGTCCAATCATTCCGTTGGCCGAAACCGCCGGCGGGCCGGCGGTTTCGTATTCGGGCTGCCTTACTTGATCTTCGGCAGCTGTTCCCACTGGTGGAAGGGCGGCGGCGAAGGCAGCTGCCATTCGAGCGTCGTTGCACCCTCGCCCCACGGATTGGCGCCGGCGACGCGCTTCTTCTGGAAGGCCTCGAACACGCCATAGAGGAAGATCACCACGCCGACGGCCGATATATAGGAGCCGTAGGACGACACCATGTTCCAGCCGGCGAACGCGTCGGGATAGTCGATGGTGCGGCGCGGCATGCCGGCGAGGCCGAGGAAATGCTGCGGGAAGAAGATCAAATTGACGCCGACGAAGGTGACCCAGAAGTGGGTGTTGGCGATCACCGGCGAGTACATGTAGCCGGTCATCTTGGGGAACCAGTAGTACCAGCCGGCGAAGATGGCGAAGACCGCGCCCAGCGACAGCACATAGTGGAAGTGGGCAATGACGAAATAGGTGTCATGCAGCGAGCGGTCGAGGCCGGCATTGGCGAGCTGGACGCCGGTGACACCGCCGACCGTGAACAGGAAGATGAAGCCCAGCGCCCACAGCATCGGCGTCTTGAACGAGATCGAGCCGCCCCACATCGTCGCGATCCAGGAGAAGATCTTCACGCCTGTCGGCACGGCGATGACCATGGTGGCGAAGACGAAGTAGCGCTGCGTGTCGAGCGACAGGCCGGTCGTGTACATGTGGTGCGCCCAGACGATGAAGCCAACGGCGCCGATCGCGACCATGGCGTAGGCCATGCCGAGATAGCCGAACACCGGCTTCTTCGAGAAGGTCGAGACGATGTGGCTGATGATGCCGAAGCCCGGCAGGATCAGGATGTACACTTCGGGGTGACCAAAGAACCAGAACAGATGCTGGAACAGGATCGGATCGCCGCCGCCATCCGGGGCGAAGAAGGTGGTGCCGAAATTGCGATCCGTAAGCAGCATGGTGATGCCACCGGCCAGAACCGGAAGCGACAATAGCAGCAGGAAGGCGGTGATCAGAACCGACCAGGCAAATAGCGGCATCTTGTGCAGCGTCATGCCCGGCGCGCGCATGTTGAAAATGGTGGTGATGAAGTTGATGGCGCCGAGGATCGAGGACGCGCCGGCAATGTGGATCGACAGGATCGCCAGATCCATGGCCGGCCCGGGCTGGCCGGAGGTCGACAGCGGCGGATAGAGCGTCCAGCCGCCGCCAACGCCATAGGCGCCGGGCGCGCTCGGCATGAAGGCCGAAGCAATCAGCAGCAGGAAGGCCGGCGGCAGCAGCCAGAACGAGATGTTGTTCATGCGCGGGAAGGCCATGTCGGGGGCGCCGATCATGATCGGCACCATCCAGTTGGCGAAGCCGCCGATCAGCGCCGGCATGACCATGAAGAAGATCATGATCAGCGCGTGCGCGGTGCCGAAGGCGTTGTACATGCTCTTGCCGCCGTCGATGGCGGCATCGCCGTTCATGCCGTAGACCATCTGCGCCAGACCGGTGAAGATCTGGATGCCCGGCTCCTGCAGCTCCATGCGGATGACGACCGAAAGCGCGCCGCCGACGATGCCCGCGAAGATCGCAAAGATCAGGTAGAGCGTGCCGATGTCCTTGTGGTTGGTGGAGTACACCCACCGGACCCAGCCATGATAGGGCTTGTGGTCGTGGTCGTCGTGAGCTGCAGCTTCTGCCATGGTCGGCTCCGTTCCCTAATTCTTGCTAACCCGCGGCATCAATTGCCGGCGGCCGCTACCTTGTTGGTACCGTCGACCTCGGCCATCAGCGCCTTGTTGGCGCCGGGGAGGTCGGTCTTGGCTGCTGCCAGCCAGGTCTTGTACTGCGCATCGGATACGACGCGGACGGCGATCGGCATGAAGGCATGGTCCTTGCCGCAGAGCTGCGAGCACTGGCCGTAATAGATGCCTTCCTTTTCCGCCTTGAACCACGTCTCATTGGTGCGGCCGGGAACCGCGTCCATCTTGATGCCGAAGGCCGGAACGGCAAAGGAATGGATCACGTCGGCTGCGGTAACCAGGACGCGCGTCATGGTGTTGACCGGCACGACCAGCTCGTTGTCGACCGCCAGCAGGCGCGGATAGACCTTGCGGTCTTCCTTGCCGATCGCGGCGCGGTCGGCGTCCTGCAGGATGGCCGAGTTGAAGGAGAGCGTGTTCTCGGTCTGGTACTCATAGTCCCAGTTCCACTGATTGCCCGTTACCTTGACGGTCAGCTTGGCCTCTTCCGGCGGCGTGTACTGCGCCGTCAGCAACTGGAACGAGGGAATGGCGATGAACAGCAGGACGACGACCGGCCCGACTGTCCAGATGATCTCGATCAGCGTGTTGTGGCTGGTCTTGGACGGAACCGGGTTTTTGCTGGCGCGGAACCTGAAGATGCACCAGGCGAGAAGCGCCAGAACCAAAGCAGTGATCGGGACGACGAACCACATCGTGTAGTTCCCGAACCACTCGATCTGCCGCATCATGTCTGTCGCCGGCGGCTGAAAAGTCATCTCCCACGGCTGCGGCTGGGCCGCATGGGCGGAGGCACCGGCGAAAAATGCGGCGGCGGCGCCTGCCGTTGCCATCAATTTGGCGCTTGCTGGGAATTTTCTCATCGCCCTCTTCATCTCCCGGTTCCTCGCGATCGCGACGCAAGAATATCGAACAATGCCGGGATGGGAATCCCGGACAGTCCCAAGGGTGGTTCAAACCATACTCTATTTCCCTCCGCAAGAAAGGAGCGGGCGAAACCGTGCGGCATTTTTGCGCGCAAGTGCTGCCGCGCTGTTTCGACGGCCTCGTGGCCCGCGCGGGTCGTCGACAGACAGGCTATGCGGGCTTGTGTCCGGAATGCGCCCGACGGTCGCAATTCGGGCGAATTTGCTAGGGAAAAGCGCATTATTGCGCCTGCCGGGGCTGACCGGCGGTCGCCCTATCCTTTACTTGGCCTTGGCGCGGCTTAAAGTGCCGTGATTCGCAATGGAGCCGTCATGACCTCTTGGCTTTCGAGAAACGCCTGGCATTCGAAGAGCGCCTGGCATTCGAAAAGCGCTTGGCTTTCGAGAAGCGGGGCGAAGGTCGTTTTTCTCGCCGCCCTGATCGGTATCGGCTCGTCCGCAACCGGCGTCGCCAATGCAGCGCAGCCCAGCGGCACGGTCAAGTCAACGCATGGCGCGTGGTCGATCATCTGCGACACGCCGGCCGGCGCCACCTCGGAACAATGCGTGATGATGCAGAACGTCGTTGCCGAGGATCGCCCGGAAATGGGACTGTCCGTCGTCGTCCTGCGCACCGCCGACAACAAGGCCGAGATCCTGCGCGTGCTGGCCCCGCTCGGCGTTCTGCTGCCCAATGGCCTGGGCCTCAATGTCGACGGCAAGGATATTGGCCGCGCCTATTTCGTGCGCTGCTTCCAAGACGGCTGCTATGCCGAGGTCATTCTCGAAAAGCAGCTGCTCGATACGCTGAAGACCGGGACGTCGGCCACCTTCATCGTCTTCCAGACGCCGGAAGAAGGCATCGGCATCCCCGTCGACCTCAAGGGCTTCGCCGACGGTTTTGCCGCCCTGCCCTGAGCTTGATGCTTGCGAAACCGTCTTTCCTCACAATTCCCACGGGTTTGATCTTTGGCTGTGGGGGTCATCATGCGTGCTTGTTCTTTGCTTTTGTCGACCGGTCTAATCCTGACCGGCGCCGTTTCCGTCGCCTTTGCCGAGGATTCCGAAATCATCACGGCGCCCGATCCGGCCGTCATTTTCGAGCTTGCGAAAGGCTATGGCTCGGCCAAGATGGACAAGGACGACGGGGCGATCCGATGGTCTCGGGCCGGCTTCAGGGCATGAAATATGTCATCTACTTCTATGGCTGCGAAAACCATGAGAAGTGCAAGTCGATCCAGTTCTCCTCGGGCTATACCGACCCCTTCACGGCCGACCAGGCCAATGAATGGAACAAGAAATATCGCTGGGTGAAGGCCTTTTCGGGTGACGGGTCGAACTTCAAGATGGATGTCATGTTCAGGGGCGGGGCTACCCGCTCCTACCTGCTGCGGATCGTCATTGCGGATTGTGCAGGCGCGTCTTCGCGCCTACATCGTGGCAACACCATTCCTCCTGTGAGCGGACCTGCCATGAACAGCCTGACCGGCCAATTCGACATTTCAGACGATCGCATCAAGCGGATCGTCGCCGACACACTGAACGGCGCCGACGACGGCGAACTGTTCCTCGAATACAGCGAGAGCGAAGCGCTGATGTTCGACAATGGCAGGCTGAAGACCGCCAATTTCAACACCGACCAGGGTTTTGGCCTGCGCGCCGTGGCCGGCGAGGCCAGCGGCTACGCCCATTCCAGCGATCTTTCGGAGGCGTCGCTGCTGCGCGCCGCCGACGCGGTCTCGACCGTCAAGGGCGGCTATTCCGGCACGCTTGCCGCGGCACCCGCGCGCACCAACCGCCATCTCTATGGCGAGGAGAACCCGATCCCCTCGCCTTCCTTCGAGGTCAAGGCCAAGCTGTTGCAGGAGATCGACGCATGGCTGCGTGCCGAGGACCCGCGCGTGCGTCAGGTGACGGCCTCGCTCGCGGCGTCCTGGCAGCATGTCGAGATCGTGCGCGCCGACGGCCAGATCGTGCGCGACATCCGCCCGCTGGTCCGCATCAACGTTTCCGTCGTCGTCGGCGACGGCGACCGCCAGGAAAGCGGCTCCTATGGCATGGGCGGGCGCAAGGCGTTCGGCGAGTTCCTGGTCGAGGAAGCCTGGAAGCATGCTGCCAGGGAGGCCCTCAGGCAGGCGCTGGTCAATCTCGAAGCCATTCCCGCGCCGGCCGGAACGTTCGACATCGTTTTGTCCAGCGGCTGGCCGGGCGTGATGCTGCACGAAGCCGTCGGCCACGGGCTGGAGGGCGACTTCAACCGCAAGAAGACCTCCGCCTTTGCCGGCCTGCTCGGCCAGCAGGTCGCCGCCAAGGGCGTTACCGTGGTCGATGACGGCACCATGCCGGAGCGGCGGGGTTCGCTGACCGTCGACGATGAAGGCACGCCTTCGGCCCGCAATGTGCTGATCGAGGACGGCAAGCTTGTCGGCTACATGCAGGACCGCCAGAACGCCCGGCTGATGGGCATGAAAGCCACGGGAAACGGCCGGCGCGAAGGCTATGCGCACCAGCCGATGCCGCGCATGACCAACACCTATATGACGGCAGGCGACATGGAGCCGGACGAGATCATCGCCTCGGTCAAGAACGGCATCTATGCCGTATCCTTCGGCGGCGGCCAGGTCGACATCACCTCGGGCAAGTTCGTGTTCGGCTGCACCGAGGCCTACATGATCGAAAATGGCAAGGTGACGCAGCCGATCAAGGGCGCCATGCTGATCGGCAACGGACCGGACGCCATGCACCGCGTTTCGATGATCGGCAACGACATGAAACTCGACACCGGCATCGGCATGTGCGGCAAGGCCGGACAAGGCGTGCCGGTCGGCGTCGGCCAGCCGCATCTCAGGATGAACCAGATGACCGTCGGCGGCACCAGGGTTTGAGCGAGGAGACGTCGGCGGGCTTGAATAGTTCCCCTCACAGGGATATCTTACCTTTGTCTTACACAAGGGTAATACCGCAATGGGTGCAATAGAAAAGCTTATAACGACCGTCTCGACCAAGGGACAAGTCATCCTGCCCAGCGCTATCCGCAAACGGAGGGACTGGGGCGCGGGCACGCGCCTGCAGGTCGAAGACACACCGGACGGTGTACTTTTGAGACCGGCGCCTGCCTTTGCCCCGACACGACCAGAAGATGTCTTTGGTGTCCTGCCGCACAGTGGCAGACCGAAGACCTTGGAGGAGATGGACGCAGCCGTCCTTGCTGAAGCACGGCGGCGCCATGCTCGCGATTGATACCAACGTTGTCGTCAGGTATCTGACGAACGACGATCCCGAGCAGTCCCCGCGAGCCCGGCGGCTGATCGACGGTCAGCCCGTTTTCGTCGCCGTCACGGTGATCCTGGAGGCTGAGTGGGTGCTGCGCAGCGGCTATGGTTATGATCAGGCCTCGATCGTCAATGCACTGCGGGTGTTCGGCGGGCTTCCCACTATCGAGATAGAGGATGCTGCGATGGTCTCTTCCGCGGTCGATCTAGCCGAGACGGGAATGGATTTCGCCGATGCGCTCCATCTGGGCAAGTCCTCGCACTGCTTAGCATTTGTGTCCTTCGACCGTAAGTTCATCAAGGCCGCACAAGCGGCCGGGTACGAAAGCGTTCGCGAAGGCTAGTTTGCCAGCCGGCTACGTCTTGCGGGGGGCGGCAAACTCAAGCACGGCCTTGTGAAAATCGGCGGATTAACGTCGCCGTTTCGGCTTCTCCAGCAGCGCCACGGCCTCGACATGCGGCGACCACAGGAACTGGTCGATGGGCGTGACGCTCTTCAAGATGTAGCCGCCGTCAATCAGGATGCGCAGGTCTCGTGCCAGCGTCACCGGATTGCAGGAGACGGCGGCGACGAACGGCACATCCGAGCGGGCGATCTGCTTCGACTGGTCCTCGGCGCCGGCGCGCGGCGGGTCGAAGACGACGCCATCGAAAGCATTCAGCTCCTTGAACGTCAGCGGCCGCCGGAACAGGTCGCGGCGTTCGCCGGTTACCCGCTTCAGGCCGGTGGCGAAGCGCGATCCGCGGTCGAGCGCCGAAAGGGCTGCCGCGTCGCCTTCGACCGCGTGGACTTCGGATTTGGCCGCCAGCCGAAGCGCAAAGCTGCCGCAGCCGGCGAAAAGATCCGCGACTTTCCTGGCACGCTTCAGATGTCCGCCAACGAGATCGGCCATCGTCTGTTCGGCGGCTTGCGTTGCCTGCAGGAAGGCGCCAGGCGGTATGGCGACAGCGACGGTGCCGAACATGACCACCGGCTTTTTCGGCTCGATGACAATCTCGTCGTCGATCGAAAGCCGGGCAAAGCCATTGGCCATGATGAAGTTGGAGGCGACCCGGCGCTGGTTCTCGCCCAGCTTGCCCGACTCATAGACAGCGACGTCAAGCCCCGAGCCCGTCACAGTGACCGCCATCCGGAACGATTTGGTGGTGGCGCAAACCAGGTCGGCGACCGACCTCAAGCGATCGAGCGCGGCAACGATCTCCGGCAGCGAGATCGGACATTCCTCGATGGGGATGATTTCCGGCGACAGATGGCGATGGAAGCCAAGCAGCATGCCTGTGTCGGCGCGCCTGGCGGCAAGCACGACGCGGCGGCGTGTGTGTGGCGCACACGGCACCAGGGCGCCGATGTCGCCGGCAATGCCTTTCAAGGCATGCACGACCTTGTCGCGTTTCCATTGCTGGTAAGCGTCGGCTTGCAGATGCTGGACGGCGCAGCCGCCACATTCGGTGAAATGCCGGCAGGCCGGATCGATACGCAGCGGCGACGTCTCCAATACCGCCATCAGCATGGCGCGATCCCTCTCGCGCGCGGCGGTGACGGTCTCGCCGGGCAGGGTGAAGGGAATGAACAGCTCGCCGGTTTCCGTCTCGGCGACGCCGTCGCCCTGCGAACCCAGTCTCTTGATGGTGAAGCCCGTGCTCATCGGTCCTTGGTCCCGGCATCCTTGGTCCCGGCATCCTTGATCCCGGCAAGCAGGAATTCGCGGTTGCCGTCCCCGCCTTCGATCGGCGACATGTGCAAGCCCAATGTACGCCAGCCAGGGACGCCTTCGAGCCATTCCTGCAGCAAGCCGGCCACACGGGCGGCGTCATAAGGGTCTTTCAAAAGACCGCCCTTGCCGATCGCCTCGCGGCCGGCCTCGAATTGCGGCTTGACCAGAAACACCGCACGAGCGCCGTCCCGTGCCAATGCCAACGCCGGTGGCATCGCCAGTTTCAACGAGATGAAGCTGACATCGGAGACGATGAAATCGGGGATACGGCCGCCGAGATCGGCAGCCGCGAGCTCGCGAGCGTTGAGGCCCTCGATCACGGTGACGCGCGGGTCGGACGAGACACCGGGATGCATCTGGCCGTGGCCGACATCGATGGCAGTGACATGGGCCGCGCCGCGTTCGAGCAGCACCTGGGTGAAGCCGCCTGTCGAGGCGCCGATATCGAGGGCTTCACTGCCCGCGGGATCGAGACTGAAATGGTCGAGCCCGGCGATCAGCTTCAGCGCCGCGCGTGAGACATAACCCTGCGCCGGGTCGTCGATGACGATGAGACAGTGCGGCAGAACCGTCTGGCCGGGCTTGCGGGCGACCACGCCGTCGACCGTCACGGTGCCGCGCTCGACCGCGTCGCGGGCGCGCGAGCGGCTCGCAAACAGGCCGCGCTGGACGAGCAATTCGTCGAGCCGCTGGCGTGTGCTGGCTGGCAGAGGGGAGTTCATCGGCCTTCATGGCGAAAGCCGGCCGCGAAGGCAAGGACATTGGCATAGGAGGACGTCGAGACCCGGGCCGCAAGCCAGTCCGCCCGGTTGAATAGCGCAGCCAGTCCGGCAAGATGTAGAGGCTCAGGCAATGCGGAGGAAGACGAATGCTGACGGGAACCTGCCATTGCGGCGCCGCCCACTGGACCCTGGAAGGCGATCCCGGCCCGATCACGGCCTGCAATTGCACGCTTTGCCGCCGCTATGGCACACTCTGGGCCTATGACTTTGTCGACGAGCGTATCCGGCTTGTGGGGCCTGTGCAGTCCTACACCCGCGCTGGCAAGGAGACGCCGTCGCTGGAAATACTGTTTTGCCCGACATGTGCCTGTGTGCTTGCCTGGCGCGGTTTGCGCCGCAGCGACAGCGGCCGCACGCGGATCGCCGTCAATGTCAGGCTGGCACCGCCGGAGGCGGTCGCCGACCTGCCGATCGACCATTTCGACGGGCTGGACACTTATGACGACCTGCCGCGCGATGGGCGCTGCGTGCGCGATATGTGGTTTTAGAAGATCGTCCGTGAGACCTGCCGTTCAACGGCCGGCATCAGGCCGTCGCTTACGTCATCTGAAGCCTGCTTGCGCGGGCGCTCGACAGCAACGACTGGTGCGTCCGGCACGACGACAAGCTGCGGAACCTGCTTGTAGGAAAAAGCGCCCCTGATATCGCCCATCTTGCCGGCGACGATGCCTGCCACCGCCTGTTCGAGCTTGCGGTCATAGCGCGTCTCGGCCATGGCCGGCGCGGCGATGACGGCCAAAAGGGCCGCGCCGCACAGAAGCGTTCGCATTGTTTTTAACTCCCTGCCTGGCTCTCGTTCTAGCAGGGGGGCGTTGAAAAACGGCCAAAAGACACGGTAAGCAAAACGCCAAAAGGAAGCGTTAACACAGCGTTAGGGTTGCTGCCGACAACCGCTTCAGAGGCGTGAGGTTTGATTCAGGCGCGCTGCGCGCGCGCGGAATGGCCGAGCGCGACGAACACGGTGCGCACGATGCCGGCCGCGTCGAGCCCGGCATCGGCATACATTTTTTCCGGCTTGGCGTGGTCGGTGAACTCGTCCGGCAGCACAAGCGGCCGAACTTTCAGACCGCTTTCCAGCAAGCCTTCATGGGCGAGGAACTGCAGCACGTGGCTGGCGAAACCGCCGACAGCGCCCTCTTCCACCGTCACCAGCACTTCGTGCGAGCGGGCGAGACGGCGGATCAAATCCTCGTCCAGCGGCTTGGCGAAACGGGCGTCCGCAACCGTCGTCGAAAGCCCTGCCGCGCCGAGTTCCTCGGCCGCCAGCAGACAGTCCTGCAGTCTTGTGCCAAAGGACAGAAGCGCCACCTTGGTGCCTTCCCTGACGATGCGGCCCTTGCCGATTTCGAGCACCGAGCCGCGCTCCGGCATGTCGACGCCGACGCCATTGCCGCGCGGATAGCGGAAGGCGATCGGGCCTTCGTCATAATAGGCGGCGGTGCGCACCATGTGGCGAAGCTCCGCCTCGTCGGCGGCCGCCATCACCACGAAGCCCGGCAGCGTCGCCAGGAAGGTGGTGTCGAAGGCGCCGCAATGAGTGGCGCCGTCGGCGCCGACGAAACCGGCGCGGTCGATCGGGAAACGCACCGGCAGTTTCTGGATCGCCACATCATGGACGACCTGATCGTAGGCGCGCTGCAGGAAGGTCGAATAGATGGCGGCGAAGGGCTTGTAGCCCTCGCTGGCGAGGCCGGCGGCGAAGGTCACGGCATGTTGCTCGGCAATGCCGACATCGAAGGTCCGGGTCGGAAACGCTTCGCCGAACAAATCGAGGCCGGTGCCGTTCGGCATGGCGGCGGTGACGGCGACGATACGTTCGTCCAGGCGGGCTTCCTGGACCAGGCTTTCGGCAAACACCTTGGTGTAGGCCGGCGCATTGGCCGGGGCCTTGGTCTGCGCGCCGGTGATGACGTCGAACTTGTTCACGCCATGATATTTGTCGGCCGCAGCCTCGGCCGGCGCGTAGCCCTTGCCCTTCTGGGTCACGACATGGATCAGCACCGGACCGTCGGCATGGTCGCGGACGTTCTTCAGCACCGGGATCAGATGCTCGAGATTGTGGCCGTCGATCGGGCCGATATGGTAGAAGCCAAGCTCCTCGAACAGCGTGCCGCCGGTGACGTAGCCGCGCGCATGCTCGACCGCCCGCTTGATGGCGCGATCGGCACGCTTGCCGAGATAGGAGGTCAGTTTCTTGCCGAAGTCGCGCAGGCCAAGATAGGTCTTGCCAGAGGCAAGCCGCGCCAGATAGGCGCTCATGGCGCCGGTCGGCGGCGCGATCGACATGTCGTTGTCGTTGAGAATGACGATCAGGCGAGCATCGAGCGCGCCGGCGTTGTTCATGGCTTCATAGGCCATGCCGGCAGACATGGCGCCGTCGCCGATGACGGCAATGACATTGTTGTGGCCGCCGGAGAGGTCGCGCGCCATGGCCATGCCGAGGCCAGCGGAAATGGAGGTCGAGGAGTGCGCGGCGCCGAACGGGTCGTATTCGCTCTCGGCGCGACGGGTGAAGCCGGACAGGCCGCCTTCTTGCCTGAGCGTTCGGATGCGGTCGCGGCGGCCGGTCAGGATCTTGTGTGGATAGGCCTGGTGGCCGACATCCCAGATCACGCGGTCTTCCGGCGTGTTGAAGACATAGTGCAGCGCCACCGTCAGTTCGACGACACCTAGGCCAGCGCCGAGATGCCCGCCCGTATGCGAGACGGCATCGATCAGCTCGGCGCGCAGCTCCGAGGCCAGCTGCGGCAGCTCGCTTTCGTCAAGCTTCTTCAGGTCGGCTGGAATGCGGACCTTGTCGAGAAGCGGCGTATGCAGCGTTGCGTTCACTGTTAAGGGCCTGCTCAGCTATGATGCGCGTCGATCATGGCGAAATATGCCTGCGTCGCCCGAATGTAAATGCGTGTCAGTGACGCGGGTGATGCTGACGTTAATTGTCCGGTAACGGAATGAACTCTTCCTCATCTCCAGGAACGATATCGAAGCGGCCCGTCTTCCATTCCTGCTTGGCCTGTTCGATGCGTTCCTTCGACGACGAGACGAAGTTCCACCAGATGTGGCGCGGAGAGCCGAGCGAAGCGCCGCCGAAGAGCATGAAATGGGCGCCGCGCTCGGACGACACGACGATCTCGTCGCCAGGCCGGAACACCAGCAGCCGTTCGGCCGGAAAACGGTCGCCCGAGATTGAGACATCGCCGTCCAGCGTGTAGATGGCGCGTTCCTCGGCGTCGGCGGGAATTTTGACGCTGGCGCCGGGCGCCAGCCTCAGATCGGCGTAGAGCGTCTCGGTGTCGGCTCTTACCGGCGAGCGCAGTCCCTGGAAATCGCCGATCACCACGCGGCCGGAAACACCTTCGGCGTCGATCTCGGGCAGAAGGAGCGCGGCCGTGTTCTCGAACACCGGCGCCACTTCCTCCTTGCCGTCGGGCAAAGCCAGCCATGTCTGCAGGCCGGAGACCGACATCGGCGCGCCGCGCAGTTCTTCGGGCGTGCGCTCGGAATGGACAATGCCGCGGCCGGCGGTCATCAAATTCACGTCGCCGGGCTGGATGACCATCTCGGTGCCGAGCGAATCGCGGTGCCTGATATTGCCGTCGAACAGATAGGTGACGGTGGAAAGCCCGATATGCGGGTGCGGGCGCACATCCATCGCCTGGCCGGCGCGCAAGATCGCCGGCCCCATGCGGTCGAAGAAGATGAAGGGACCGACCAGCCGCCGCTTTGCCGTGGGCAGAGCGCGACGAACCTGGAAGCCGCCAATGTCCTTGGCGTTTGGAATGACCATGAGCTCGATCTGGTCGCTGGCGAAGGCATCGCCAGGCTCAGGGTCCTTGCCGGGGAAGAAACTCATCTGGATGTCCTCAGGCGAAGCGGAGCGCCGATTTGGCTTTTGCCTTGGCCGCCACCTCTTCACGATTGCGCGGATGATGCGTGGTTTCCAGCGAATGCAGCAATTCATGCGCCGATTCGGCGATCGCCTCGACGGCACGGTCGAAGGCTGCCTGGTTGCGCTGCGAGGGCCGCGTCGTTCCGCTCAGTTTGCGCACGAATTGAAGGGCGGCGTCGCGGATCTCGTCATGGGTCGCCGGCGGCTCGAAATTGAACAGGGTCTTGATGTTTCTGCACATGCTTGAACTCCTATCTGCTTTATGCCCGCCCCATTCCACTACTCCGCGTCGAGCGGCTCCGTTCCGACCGGTTTGCCATCACGCGACAGCCTGATCTTCTCGACCTTGTCTTCGGCCGCCTTCAGCAGCCGGTCGCAATGGGCCTTCAGCGCCTCGCCGCGCTCATAGATCTTGATCGATTGGTCGAGCGGCACGTCGCCGCGTTCCAGATCATCGACGATCTTTTCCAGCGCGTCGAGTGCCTGCTCGAAGCTCATCGCCTTCACGTCTTCATTTGCTTCGCCAGCCATACTTTACCCCTTCATCAGCCGCCCGACATGGGCGGCGACCGAAAATGCCAGTCCCTGCAGATCGTAGCCGCCCTCAAGCAGGCTGACGAGCCGGTTGCCGCTGTGGCGCCCGGCGCGTTCCAGCAACTGGCCTGTCGCCCAGTCGAAATCGTCCTCGCTGAGGTTGATCTCGGCCAGCGGGTCGCGATGGTGAGCGTCGAAGCCTGCGGAAATGATGATCAGATCGGGCGCGAAATTGTCGAGCGCCGGCAGGACGCGCGACAGCAAGGCATCGCGAAACATGTCCGAGCCGGTCTGCGGCGCCAGCGGGGCGTTGACGATGTTGCCGGCGCCGGTTTCGCTCTTGGCGCCGGTGCCGGGATAGAGCGGCATCTGGTGCGTCGAACAATAGAGCACCGAGGGATCGTCCCAGAAGATGTCCTGCGTGCCGTTGCCGTGATGGACATCCCAATCGACGATAGCGACGCGCTCGGCGCCGTGTTTCTTTTGCGCATAACGCGCGGCAATCGCCGCGGTGTTGAACAGGCAAAAGCCCATCGCCGTGGTCTTTTCGGCGTGGTGGCCGGGCGGACGTGAGGCGACGAAGGCATTGGCGACGCGGCCCTCGAAGACGTCGTCGACAGCGGCGTTGGCGGCACCGATGGCGGTCACCACCGCCTGCCAGCTTTTCGGGCTGGCGCTGGTGTCGGCGTCGATCGAGCCAATGCCGCTTTCAGGGATCGCGGCGCGGACGCGGGCGACGAAATCCTCGGGGTGGGCGTAGAGGATTGTGGCCTCGTCGCCTTGCGGCGCCGTTACCCGATCGAGTGCGGTGAAGGCCTCGTCGTCGAGCACGCGCTCGATAGCGCGCAAGCGGTCCGGCCGCTCCGGATGACCGGGGGGCGTCAGATGTTCGAGGAAGATCGGATGGGTGTAGAGCCTGGTGACCATGACCCGATATAGGCGCGCCCGGCCGCTTTGACCATGGTTTGACGCCTCACCGCCCCGACGTTCAACAGGGATTACACCCCGGGCGCCGGCTGCGTCCAGCGCGAGCCGCCGAAGGAGGCCAGCGCCTTATCCCTGAGTTCCCTGAACTTGGACGACCCCTCGGCCAGCCGCTGGTCCCATTCGGCGTTCGGCACCTGGCCTTCGATGGTCTTGAAATAGACCTGCATCAGGCAGGCTATGGCGAAGGGTTCGATGAAGGCCGCCTTGAAGGCCCAGGCAAGGAGGATGGCGAGCACGAAGGCCCAGCCGCCGAGCTGCCCCGGAATGAACCACATGATGGCGGCGGCCGGCGCCAGCATCAAAAGGAAGATGACGAAGGACACACCCCACATGATGACCGCCAGCCAGACGGCGTTCTTGACCATGGTCTTGCCGTTCTGGGCATAGAGCACGACGCCTTGCCGGGCGGTTTCGAAGGGCGACGACGAGTTGATACGGATGTTGTAGCCGAGGATGATCTCGTCAACATAGGTCAGCGACAGGCGGATGACCGTATTGATGAAAGCGACCAGGCCGCCGAGGCCCGGAATGGGCAGGAAGGCGGCGATGCCGCCGATCAGGCCGGTGATGGCGCGGATGGCGCCCTTGACCAGCTGGTCGACCACGAAAAGGATGTTGGCCTCGGCGAAACGTTCCTTCACCACATCCTTGGCGTAGGCGATCTGGTCCTGGCCATTGGGAATCTCGCGGCCATCGATCAGATGGACCATGACGGCGATATGGCCGGCCTTGACGACATAGAGGATGTATTCGCGGATCCAGTACAGCGCGATCGAAACGACGCCGATGCCGACGATGCCGCCCCAGAGCGCAAAGGACAGCGGCCCGTCGGGATCGGTGGAGACATGGCCGACGCCATAGCCGACGGAGGCGCCGCTGCCGGTCGCCACGATATAGGCGAGCGTGATGCCGAAATAGATGATCATGCGAAGGGCAATGAAAGGCCATGTCCTGATCATGATGGACACCGACCTGCCGATTTCGAAATCCCACATGCGCCCGAATCTCCCCTCAGAGATGGACGGCGAGGATGAACCCGGGCCGGGAATTGTCAATCTCGGCAATGCCGGGGATCGGCTGGCGAGATTTCAGACCGGCTGCGAGTCCTGCTTTTTAAGCAAGCCTTCAAGCAACTGCTGGAAGGCCGCCACCACGGTCTTCGACGTGGCTTCGGGGTCGTTCGAATTGGCGATGCGCTGTGCCGCCTGGCTGCTGGCGCCGTTGATTAGTCTTGCGGCGGTTTCCGGGTCGACGCCGGGGACGACCACCCCCTCCTGCTGCAGCCTGGTCAGATGATCGGTCATTGAACCGACGCAGGCATTGGCATTCGGCCATTGCGCCGGATCGCCGAGCACAGCCGGACCGTCGCGAAACATGATGCGCTGGATTTCCGGCTCCAGCGCCATCTCGATATAGGTCGTGCATTCGTCGACGAAACGCTGCCAGCGGCTTGGCGCCCGCGACGCAATCTCATGGATGCGGACGGCCATCTCGCCATCGATTTCGGCGATGACGGCCTGCAGCAGGCCCTTCTTGTCGCCGAAATGATGATAGAGCGCACCGCGCGTCAGCCCGGCCGAGGCGGTGAAGTCGTCCATCGACGCGTCGGCATAGCCGATCGTGCCGAAAGCGTGGCGGGCCGCCGTGATCAGCTTGGCGCGCGTTTCGGCAATCATCTCCTTGCGGGGTCTGTGCATGGTTCTGGCCTTATTCACATACGCTTCGTATGCCAATTGACATACGTGGCGTATCGACTACCTATATTCATACGCATCGTATGTAATTGTCGAATTGGCCTTTGTCGAGGAACCAGCCATGCAAAACCCATACTCGGAAATCTTTCGTGCCCCTGGAGCCAAGGGGTTTGCCGCCGCGGGCTTCCTCGCGCGGCTGCCGATCGCCATGGCGCCGATCGGCATCGTGGCCATGCTCTCGCAGACGCGTGGCGAATACTGGCTGGCGGGAGCTGTCTCGGCGACGTTCGCGCTGAGCAACGCTTTCGTGGCGCCGCAGATATCACGGCTGGTCGATCGCCTCGGCCAGACGCGGATCGTGATTCCGACCACCATCCTCACCGTGCTCGCCTTCGCGGTGCTGATTGCCGCAGCCAATCAGGACTGGCCGGTGTGGACGCTGTTTGTGTCGGCACTGGCGGCCGCCGCCATGCCCAGCATGCCGGCGATGGTGCGCGCGCGCTGGACCGAGATTTTTCGCGGCCGGCCGCAGATGAACACCGCATTCGCCTTCGAATCGGCGGCGGACGAACTCGTCTACATTGCAGGCGCATCGCTGTCGGTGGGCTTGAGTGCCGCTCTGTTCCCGGAAGCCGGTGTCCTGGTCAGCACGCTATTCCTCGCCCTTGGCTCGGCAGCCTTCATCCTGCAGCGTTCGACCGAACCACAAGTGCGGCCGGTGGACCATGTCTCGAGCGGCTCGGCAATCCGGCTCAGGCCGGTGCAGATCATCACCTTCGCCCTGATCTTCGTCGGCGCCACCTTCGCGACGACGGAAGTGACCACGGTGGCGATCACCAAGGAACTCGGCCAGCCGGGCGCCGCCAGCCTCGTCATCGGCGTCTATGCGCTGGGATCGTTCGTGCTCGGCCTCGTCGTCGGTGCGCTCAACCTGAAAGCGGCGCTGCAGCGCCAGTTGGCCCTCGCGGTCGCCCTCGTCGCGCTCGGCACGCTGCTGCCGCTCACCGCCGACACGGTGCCGCTGCTGGCGCTGACCGTTTTCATCAGCGGCGTGGCGATCTCGCCGACCTTCATCACCGCCTTCGGCCTGATCGAGCGGCACGTGCCGGAAGCGATGCTGACCGAAGGCATCACCTGGGTGATGACCGGCATCGGCATCGGCATGGCGCTCGGGTCGTTTGCCGCCGGCGCGGTGGTGGATGAGTTCGGCGCCAGGAACGGGTTCTGGGTCTCGGTGGCGGCCGGCGTCATCGCATTGGTCACGGTGTTGCTGGGCCAGCGCAGCCTGGCCACCCACACATGCGAGCTGGACGGATGCGACGCTGCCGCCGTTCCCGCGGAGTGAGGATAGGCCTGACGTTGGCTTTGGAGACCACCGCAAACGTTCGGAATTAGGTGAGGCCTCTGGCGTCGTCATCCACGGGCGAAGCGGGAGCGAAGCGGACGCGCAGACCCGAGGAGCCATTCCGTTACCGTAGGGTGCAGCGGAGCAGAATTCTGCACCGTTGCAACGCGTCGAAGTCGCGGCATGGATCCTATGGTCTGCGCCGCGTCGCTTCGCTCCTTGCTTCGCCATAGGATGACGAACGCGTGGAGGCTTCAGCAAATCGCAGAAGCAGGCGACCTGCCCGCGCAATTTTTTCGGCAGCGTCGCTCTTGCGCGACGAACTAGATAATCTCGGTCTTGGCGATATGTATGCCAAAGCCTTCAAGCCCGACATAGTGGCGCTCGCGCGAGGCGATCAGGTTGATCGAGGAAATGCCGAGGTCCTTCAGGATCTGGGCGCCGAGGCCGATTTCTCGCCACTCGTTCTCACGGCGGCGGGCCTCTTCGTGGTCCTCACGGTCGGCACTCATCGGCCGGTTGCGCTCCTGATGGGCGACGCCGACCGAACCCTCCCGGAGATAGACGATGACGCCGCGCTTGCGTTCGCCCATCGCCTTCATAATGGCGTCGAGCCGGTGGCTGGTGCCGAACACGTCGGTCACCACATCCTCCGAATGCAGCCGCACCGGCACGTCCTCGCCGTCACGGATGTCGCCGAAAACGACCGCGACATGGTGCATGGAATCCCAGGGCAGCGTGTAGGTGAAGACCTGTGCCTTGCCGCCGAGTGTGTCGATTTCGGAGCAGGCGACGCGTTCGACCAGCGTTTCCTTGCGCTGCCGGTAGGCGATGAGGTCGGCGACCGAAACCTGCTTGAGGCCATGTTCCTCGGCAAAGCTCGCCACCTGCGGGCCGCGCTTGACGGTGCCGTCGTCATTGACCAACTCCGAGATCACGCCAACCGGCGGCAGGCCGGCAAGTTTGCACAAATCAACCGCGGCTTCGGTATGGCCCGAACGCATCAGCACGCCGCCTTCCCTAGCGATCAGCGGGAAGATGTGGCCGGGCCGGACGAAATCCGAACCGCCGACATTGCCGTTGGCCAGGTTGCGCACGGTCAGCGTGCGGTCCTCGGCCGAAATGCCGGTGGTGGTGCCATGCTTGAAATCGACGCTGACGGTAAAGGCCGTGGTGTGGGCGGAATCATTGTCGGCGACCATCGGCTGCAGATTGAGCCGCTTGGCCTCCTCGCGCGGCATCGGCGTGCAGACGATGCCGGAGGTGTGACGGATGATGAAGGCCATTTTCTCCGGGCTGCAATGCACGGCGGCAACGATCAGGTCGCCCTCGTTCTCACGCCCGTCATCGTCCATGACGACGACGATCTCGCCGCGTTCGAAGGCGCGGATGGCTTCGACGATTTTCTTCTGATCGTATGGCATTGGCTCGCTTCGCTCGCAGGGAATAGGGGTTGGGCAGTAGGAGTTAGGGAAGGAAGGACGGGCTGGCCTATTGCCTAATCCCTACTGCCTAATCCCTGGCCTGTCTGTCCCCGGTGCCGCAGATAATGGTCCGCGATGGCGCAGGCAACCATGGCTTCGCCTATCGGCACGGCACGGATGCCGACGCAGGGATCGTGGCGGCCCTTGGTCATGACGTCGACGTCGTTGCCGTCCTTGTCGATGGATTTGCGCGGCGTCAGGATCGACGAGGTCGGCTTGACGGCGAACCGGGCGACGATCGCCTGGCCGGTCGAGATGCCGCCCAGAATGCCGCCGGCATTGTTGGACAGGAAGACCGGCTTGCCGTCATTGCCGATGCGCATCTCGTCGGCATTCTGTTCGCCGGTGATGCGCGCGGCCTCGAAGCCGTTGCCGATCTCGACGCCCTTGACGGCGTTGATCGACATCAGGCCGGACGCGATGTCCTGGTCGAGCTTGGCATAGATCGGCGCGCCAAGGCCGGCTGGCACGCCGTCGGCGATGATTTCAATAACCGCGCCCACCGAGGAGCCGGATTTGCGGATGCCGTCGAGATAGCTGGTGAAGACCGGAACCGAGGCCGGATCGGGGGTGAAGAACGGGTTTTCGGCGTCACCGATGAAATTCCAGTTCCAGTTGGCGCGGTCGATGGATTTCTCGCCCATCGAGACCAGTGCGCCGCGCACCACCATTCCGGGCACCACCTTGCGCGCCAAGGCGCCGGCCGCCACGCGAGCGGCGGTCTCACGGGCCGAAGAACGGCCGCCGCCGCGATGGTCGCGCAGACCGTATTTGACGTCATAGGTGTAGTCCGCATGGCCGGGGCGGTACTGGCGGGCGATCTCGCCATAGTCCTTGGAGCGCTGGTCGACATTCTCGATCAGCATCGAGACGGGCGTGCCGGTGGTGATCATCGTCTCGCCGTTCTCGTCGAGGATGAAGCCGGACAGCACCTTCACCTCGTCCGGTTCGCGGCGCTGCGTCACAAAACGTGACTGGCCGGGGCGGCGCTTGTCGAGTTCGGCCTGGATTTCGGCCCGTGTGAAGCGGATGCCGGGCGGGCAGCCGTCGACGACACAGCCGAGCGACGGGCCATGGCTTTCGCCCCAGGTGGTGACGCGGAAGAGATGGCCGAACGTGTTGTGAGACATGAATTTTAGCCCTGCCCGGCAGCGGACCGGATCAAAGGTGCGTTCTATTGGCGTTTTCCACAGCGGTCAAACTGTGATCCGGCGGTTTTAGTTTTGACACATTCGGTTGGTTTCTGCTCTCTTCCATCCGCCCGTTGAAAGCTCGCCGCCATCCGTGCAGGCGCAATGACAAAGAGGACGACGATGCGTACCCTGATTGGCGCTGCTGCCGCCATGTTGCTGATTTCCACCGCCGCCTATGCCGGCCAGACCGAAGGCCTGATCAAGAAGGTCGACAAGGACGCGCTGACGCTGACGCTGGAGGACGGCAAGTCCTTCAAGCTCAACGCCGAGACCGATCTCGATTCGCTGAAGCCGGGCATGGATATCGTCATTGCCTATGACGTGACGAATGGCGAGAACGTCGTCACCGATATGGAACTGCCCGACACCGAATAAGACCGACGCCGAACAGGGTCTTGCCGCTCGGCGGAGCCCTGCCCAGATAAACAGGACAGTCGTCCTGTTTATCTGCTCCAACCTAAAGCCAATCCAGACGCCCGTCCTGCAGCCTGAGCACCCGGTCCTGCCGCACTTCCAGGTTTGCCGCTTCGTGTTCGGAAACACCCTTGACCATCCGAAACAGGGTCCGCACGACGCCACCATGCGTGACGCAGACCGTCTGGCGGTCGAGCGCGTCGAACCACGGCTTCACCCGTTCGAGCAGCATCTGGTAGCTTTCGGCGCCCTCGCCCGGCGGCTGGAAATTCCATTTGTTGCGCCGTCGCGCCTTCGCCGAGCCCGGCATTCGCGCATCGAGTTCGGCATAGGTAAAGCCTTGCCAGTCGCCAAAGTGCACCTCGACCAGACGCGGGTCGATGCGGTAGGCATCGGGATCGAGCTGCATCGCCAAGCGCAGCCGCTGCATCGTCTCGCGCGTCCGCTTCATCGGGCTGGCGACAAAGTCGAAATCCTCAGGGTTCTGGATCAGTTCGGCCAGCCGCCGTCCATTGCGGGTCGCCTGCTCGCGGCCGAGCGCGTTGAGATCGGTGTCGGCCTGGCCCTGCAGCCGCGACTCGGCATTCCACTGCGTCTGGCCATGGCGCACGATGTAGACGAGCGGAACCATCAGGTCTTCCGGAAATCAGGACAGGCAGGCGGAAACCGCGGCAGAACTATTCCTTGACGGTCGAAATATCCGGCGCGTCGACCGCCTTCATGCCGACGACGTGATAGCCGGAATCGACATGGTGCACCTCGCCGGTGACGCCACGCGACAGGTCCGACAGGAAATAGACGGCGGAATCGCCGACTTCTTCCTGGGTGACGGTCTGCTTCAGCGGCGAATTGTATTCGTTCCACTTGAGGATGTAGCGGAAGTCGCCGATGCCCGAAGCAGCCAAGGTCTTGATCGGCCCGGCCGAGATGGCGTTGACGCGGATCTTCTTGCCGCCGAGGTCGACGGCGAGATAGCGCACGCTGGCTTCGAGCGCGGCCTTGGCGACACCCATGACGTTGTAATGCGGCATGACCTTTTCGGCGCCGTAATAGGTCAGCGTCAGCAGCGAGCCGCCGTCGGTCATCAGCGCTTCGGCGCGCTTGGCGATGGTGGTGAAGGAATAGACCGAAATGTCCATGGTGCGCAGGAAATTGTCGCGCGTCGTCTCGACATAGCGTCCGGTCAGCTCGTCCTTGTCGGAAAAAGCGATGGCATGGACGAGGAAGTCGAGCTTGCCGCCCCAATGCTTGGCGACATTGGCAAACACCTCGTCGAGGCTCGCCGGATCAGTGACATCGCAATGACCGGCGACAAAGGCGCCCAATTCCGCAGCCAGCGGCTCGACGCGCTTCTTGAACGCCTCGCCCTGATAGGTCAGCGCGATCTCGGCGCCATGGTCGACGCAGGCCTTGGCGATGCCGTAGGCAATCGATCTGTTGTTGGCGACGCCCAGTATAAGGCCGCGCTTGCCGGCCATAAGGCCCTGTCCACCCGCCATGTCAGCGCTCTCCGAAAGATTTTCTGCTTTGGAGTGCCTATCGCACAGGCAGAAAGGCGCATCAAGCGCAGACGGGGCGCGCGTTCAATTCAGACACTCGGCGTGACAACGAATGGGGGATAATAAGGTTGTTGTGAGATTTGAACGCCTCACTGCGGCCAGCGCGCCTTGATGGCCCAGGCCCGGCCGACCAGCCGAATCGGCTGGCCGGCAACGCATCGGCCCTATCCAGCCATTTTGCGCCAGGGAATGAGCATTCCCACCTGCTTGCGGTAGCTTCGGTACTGATCGCCGAACATCGCGACGAGATCGCGTTCCTCGAGGAAGATGCCGAGCAGGATGTAGCCGGTGCTGCCCACCGCGAACAGGAGATGGCCCCATGTCATGGACGGCGTCGCCCAGAAGGCCAGGAGGAAGCCGACATAGAGCGGGTGCCGGACCCATTTGTAGAACAGCGGCGTCCTGAACACGGGCGGCGCCGGTTCGCTCTTGCGCAAAGCGGCGAGAACCTGGCGCAAGCCGAACAGTTCGAAATGGTTGATCAGAAAGGTGCTGGTCAACAATACCGCCCAGCCGAGCCAGAACACGCCATGGATGACGGCGACCCAGACCGGGTTCTCGACCGTCCAGACGAGACCGGGAGTCGGCCGCCATTGCCAGTAGAGCAGCAGCAGGATGAGGCTGGCCAAAAGCACATAGGTGCTGCGTTCGGCCGCGTGCGGGACAATCCGTGTCCACCAGCGCTTGAAAACCGGCCGCGCCATGATGCTGTGCTGGGCGGCGAAAAGGCCGAGCAGCAGTGCATTGACGATGACGGCTTCGACCGGACTTCCAGCGACTCCGGAATCGATCGATTTCGGCACGACCATGTTGCCGACGAAACCGACCGCATAGAGAAACGAACCGAGAAAAATCAGGTATGCGGCAACGCAGTAGATAAGGGTGATTACGCCCGCCATGACTGCCCCTCCATGCAAGCATCAGGATTCGGTCGGTCGACCGAATTCAGCGTCAAAAACCATAAATTTTCTGACGAGTCAACTTGATCGGTCGCTCGACCGAGATAGAGTGGAGGGACGTCCAGCCCCGGACAGGAGAAGCTATGATCCGCCCAGATTGCACCGCTAACAGCGGCAGCCACGCCGCATGACGGACGCTGCCGAAGCCGTTACCCCGCCGCAGAACAAGCAAAAGCGCGACACGCGCGCCGAACTGATTTCGGCTGCCGAGTTATGCCTCCATCGAGGCGGTTATGCCGATCTGTCGACGCGCCGCGTTGCCGAGATCGCCGGCGTTCCGCTCAGCCAGATCCATTACCATTTCGGCTCCAAGGAACGGCTGTTCCTGGCCCTGCTGGACCATCTAAACGAGGGCCTGCTGAAGCGCCAGGCGGAGACTTTTGCGGCACCGATGCCGCTGTGGCAACGCTGGGAGCGCGCTTGCGATTTCCTCGACGATGATCTGGCGTCCGGCTATGTCCGGATCCTGCAC
The DNA here is from genome assembly GCF_030323245.1 of Mesorhizobium sp. C372A. NCBI lineage: Bacteria > Pseudomonadati > Pseudomonadota > Alphaproteobacteria > Hyphomicrobiales > Phyllobacteriaceae > Mesorhizobium > Mesorhizobium sp. C372A. The sequence goes on from NZ_CP100475.1 coordinate 5,984,903, forward strand.
GAGATGATCGCGGCAAGCCTGTCGAGCCCCGAGATCGCCAAGGCGGTGCGCCGCGACCTGCGCGGCTGGTTCGAACTTCTGGACGGACTGGCGCAAGAGGCGGAGCGGCGGTTCGGCGGCCTCGGGCCATTCTCCGCCGCCGAAGTAACCAGCCTGGTCAGCGCCGCATTCCTCGGCAGCGAGACGATGATCCTGCTTGAGATCGAGAGCCCGCATGTCCCGGTGCGGCAGGCGTTGCGCCGTTTCGGCGAAACCATCCGGCGGATGGAGGAAGCAGCGCCCGGCAGCTAGCCAGACAAGTCGAGCCGCGTCAGCCTTTGCGGCTGCGCATCAGCGCTTCGAGTTCGCTGTCGCCGCCTTCCGGCAGCATGATGCGGACATGGGCGTAGAGATCGCCATGGCCACCCGCCTTTTCCGGCAAGCCCCTGCCCTTCAGGCGCAGCACTTTATCGGAGCTCGACCAAGCCGGAATGTTGACCGCCAGCCTGCCGGTCGGCGTGTCGACCGGCACCTTGGCGCCCAGCACCGCATCGGCAAGCGCTACCTCCAGATCGGCATGCAGGTCACGGCCCTCGATGCGGTAGCGCGGGTGCCTGCGGATACGGATCTTGACCAGCGCATCGCCCGGCTGTCCCGGCCCCTGCTCGCCCTGGCCCTTCAGCCGGATGGTCTGGCCATCCTCGACATAGACCGGCAGCTTGACCGCGATCTTGCGGCCGTCGGGGAACATCGCCGTCACCTTTTCGGCGGTCGCTATCTCCTCGATGGTGACGTCGAGCGTGACGTTCAGATCGGCGGCGGTCGCCTGCTGGCGGCGGTCGCCTGTTCCGGCGCCGCGCGCGCCGGAAAAGGCGTCGCCGAAGATCTGGCTGAAGATGTCGCTGTTGCCGTCGAACGGATCGCCGCCCGGACGCCCCGATCGGAATTCGAAGCGCGAGCCGCCGGCGCCCTGCTGGCGGCGGAAGCCACCGAACGGATCGCCGCCGCCGGCTGCACCCTCGAAGCCCTGGAATTTCGGCTTGCCGTCGGCGTCGATCTCGCCGCGGTCGAAGGCCGCACGGTTCTTCTCGTCGCCGACGACCTCATAGGCCTGATTGGCGGCGGCAAAACGGTCCTTGGCCTTGGGATCATTCGGATTCTGGTCCGGATGATACTTCTTGGCGAGCTTGCGGTAAGCCGATTTTATGTCCTTGGCCGATGCGTTCTTGGCAACGCCCAGCACCTCATAGGGGTCGCGCATGCGTCCTGCCCTGGAAAATGAGTTAAATCCACGTTGGCCCTTATATGCGCTCCCATAGGAAGAAATTCCAGTGGCGCGCAGGCTTATCGAGGGTTGAAATTGCGATCCCCGCAAACCTCGAAAATCAGAGCGGTTTGAAGTCCTGCATGTGCCAGCCGCCGGCCGCGGCGATGCACAATTGCCCCTTGAACAAAGCGACGCCGTCGAAGCTTTCGCGCGAGGCGGTAAAGCTGCGGCAGGCCTGGCCGTTGTCCTGCACTTCGGCGAGTTCGGTGATGGAGCCCCGCGAGCCGGTGTCGGCATTCGCCCACGGCACGGCCTGGCCGCGAAGCTCCTCGATGTCGGCCGAAGACACCGCATTGCCGATCGTGGTCTGGTCGGAAGCGCTGTCGGCGTCCGTCGATGTCACCCTGGCCGGCGCGCTTGAGGTGACGATGGAACGATCGACCTCGGCCTTTTCCAGGCTGAAGCCGCCCGCGCCGCAGGCGGCAAGCGGCAGTGCGATGATCACGATCACGGCTTTCGAACTGGCCGAAGCGATAACGCTCCATTGCCCGCTGTCAAAAGCTTGCGCGATACGCGACAATCGGCAACCTCCTGAAGCTCGAGACAATTTGAGAAAAACTATGAGTGACACTGAGTTAACAACTAGTGACTTTACCGAAGCCGCCGAGCCGTTCCGGCTCTTTGCTGAGTGGCTGGAGGACGCCAAGAAAAGCGAAATCAACGACGCCAACGGCGTGGCACTTGCAACCGTCGATGCCGACGGCATGCCGGATGTGCGGATGGTGCTGCTCAAGGGTTTCGATGAAAGCGGCTTTGTCTTCTACACGAATTTCGAGAGCGCCAAGGGCCGCGAGATTCTTGGCAGCATGAAGGCGGCGATGTGCTTCCACTGGAAATCGCTGCGCCGCCAGGTGCGCATACGCGGTCCGGTGGAGATCGTCAGCGACGCTGAAGCCGACGCCTATTACGCGACGCGGCCGCGCGGCAGCCGGATCGGCGCCTGGGCTTCGAAACAGTCGCGGCCGCTGGAAAGCCGCTTTGCCCTGGAGAAGGCGGTGGCCGAATACACGGCGCGCTACCCTATCGGCGAAATCCCGCGGCCAAAGCACTGGTCGGGCTTCCGCATCGTGCCGCAGGCGATCGAGTTCTGGCATGACCGGCCATTCCGGCTGCACGATCGGCTGGTCTTTTCGCGCAACGCCGAAGGCGGCTGGGACAAGACACGGCTTTATCCCTGAGGATAAGTTCAGGCCTTCTTCCTAGTCATAAACGCGGTCAACGCGGCGCGCGCTTCGTCGGACTTCAGCCGCTCGGAGAAATGCTCGCTCTCCACCTTGATGCGGGCGACAAGCTCGTCGCGCGGGGCGCGCATCAGGTCACGAGCGATCTTCAGCGCCTGCGGCGGCTTGGCGGCGATCTCGCCGGCCGCGGCGAGTGCCGCGGCTTCTAGCCCGTCCTCCTCGACCACCTCATAGATCAGGCCGGCGGCCTTGGCGCGTTCGGCGGAAAAACCTTCGCCGAGTCCAAGCAGCGCGAAGGCGCCCTGCCTGCCGAGGATGAGCGGCGCCAGCAGGCTGGAGCCCGCCTCCGGCACCAGGCCGAGGTCGACGAAGGGTGTGCGGAACACCGTGCGCGGCGTGGCGAAAGTCAGGTCGCAATGCAAATTGAGCGTGGTGCCGATGCCGACCGCAATGCCGTCGACGCCGGAGACCATCGGCTTCTCCGTTTTGGCCAGCGCCATCAGGAAGTCCCAGACCTCGTTGCCGCCCTCACCGCCGGTGGCGATGACCAGGAAATCGGCGAGATCGTTGCCGGAAGAGAAGGCGCCAGGCACACCGAGGAAGACATGGACGCGAACCGCCGGGTCGGCATCGCCCTCGGCCAGCGCCTTGGACATTGTCGCGTACATGGCGCGCGTCAGTGCGTTCTTCTTGTCGGGACGGTTCATGCGGATGATCTGGATGGCGCCCTGGCGCTCGACGAGAATATGGTCTGTCACGGTCATTCTTCCCTGGTGAGCGCTCTGGTATTCAGGCCGTTATCAGCGCCTTGCCGGCGGTAGCGAGGCTCTCGGCGCCATCGATGACGCGTTCCTTCAAGGCGCTGACTTCGCCGAGCAGGTTTTCGGCGAAAAAGCGGCAAAGGGCGATGCGGCTCTGCTGGGCAAGTCCGCCACGCGCCAGATAAGCGCCGCCGGCAGTAAGCGAGATCAGCCTGAGATAGGGGGTCGCACCGGCTTGCGCTTCGTCCAGACGGCCGTCGGCCAGCAGCTTCTGCAGGAAGCGCGTCGCCTCGGTGAGATCGTCGAACGCCTGGTCAAGCGCTTCGGCCGTGCGGCCGAAGCCCTGCAGGTTCGAGGTCCGCACCTCGTCGGCGATGGCCTTCAGTTCGGCGATATAGCCGTGCACATGCTCGCCGCCGCCAAGCGGCAATTTGCGGGCTACAAGGTCGATCGCCTGGATGCCGTTGGTGCCTTCATAGATCGGCGCAATGCGGGCGTCGCGATAGAGCGCGGCCGCGCCCGTCTCCTCGATGAAGCCCATGCCGCCGTGGACCTGGACACCCAGCGACGCAACGTCGACGCCGATATCGGTGGAAAAGGCCTTGGCCAGCGGCGTCAGCAGATTGGCGCGATCGCGCCAATGCGCGGCCTCCTCGCCTGTCGACACACGCGCGAAGTCGATGGCATAGGCGCAGGAATACGAGATGGCGCGGGCGATCTGGGTCAAAGCCTTCATGGTCAAGAGATTGCGCTGCACGTCGGGGTGATGGACGATCGGCGCCATCCCGGCGCCTGAAAAGTCCGATGCCTTGCCCTGGCGGCGCTCATTGGCATAGGCGATCGCCTTCTGCGTCGCGGCTTCGGCCACTGCCACGCCCTGCATGCCGACGCAAAGCCTCGCGTTGTTCATCATGGTGAACATGCAGGCGAGCCCCTTGTTCTCCTCGCCGATCAGCCAACCGATGGCGCCGGGCGCAGCACCCTGGAACCCGTCGCCATAGATCATGGTGCAAGTCGGCGAGGCATGGATGCCGAGCTTGTGCTCGAGGCCCGAACAGAAGACGTCGTTGCGGGCGCCGAGCGACCCGTCTTCGTCGACCAGGAATTTCGGCACCAAAAACAACGAAATGCCGCGCGTGCCGGCCGGCGCATCGGGCAGCCGCGCCAGCACCAGATGGACGATGTTGTCGGTGAAATCGTGCTCGCCATAGGTGATGAAGATCTTCTGGCCGAAGATGCGGTAGGTGCCGTCGCCGGCAGGCTCGGCGCGGGTGCGCAGAGCGGCGAGATCGGAACCGGCCTGCGGCTCGGTCAGGTTCATCGTCCCCATCCATTCGCCGGAAACGAGCTTCGCCAGATACCTTGCTTTGAGCGCCTGGGAAGCATGCTTGTCGAGCGCCTCGACCGCGCCCATGGTCAGCGTCGGGCCGATGCCGAAGGCCATGGCGGCGGAGTTCCACATTTCGAGCGCGGCAACGCCGAGCATGGTCGGCAGGCCCTGGCCACCGAATTCTTCCGGTCCCGACAGCGCGTTCCAGCCGCCGTCGATCCAGCTGCGGTAAAGCGCCTTCCAACCGGGCGGCATGGTCACGGCTGCATCCTTCAGCACCGCACCGTGCTGGTCGCCGATCTTGTAGAGCGGCGCCACCTCCTCGCTGGCGAAGCGGCCGGCCTCGGCCAGGATGGCGTCGACAAGGTCTTCGCCGAGGTCCCCGAACGCGCCGCTGTCGAGTGCCGGCTTGAGCCCGGCGACATGCTTGAGCGTGAACGAAATGTCGTCGACCGAGGCCTTGTACATGCCGCTTCTCCTCCGCTGCTCCGATCGCTCGATCCTAGGACCCGGGCCGATGCGAAACCATCCGCCTCTGGGCGGCCTCCGACCTTCTTTTTACGTAAACGTCAAACTTTGTCACGCGGATTTTCATCGAACTTCGTCGTCCACAGGTGGAGCGGGAGCGTAGCGGACGCCGAGTACCATGTCGCGACCTCGCGCTAGGGCGCAACGGTGCAGAATTCTGCGCCGTGGCAACGCTTCGAAGTCGCGGAATGCATACTATGGTCCGCCCCGCGTCGCTTCGCTCCTTGCTTCGCCATAAAATGAAGAAGTCGCGAGAGCGACAGGACTCCTGCCCGAAAGCACTTCCTTAACCATACCGGTCCACCATCGGTGTTTGGTCAGCGGGGATCCCCTGTTTGAAAACGCCGGCGCATCTTCTTCGCCGCTCAGCGATCGCTCTCGCGGCGATGATGGCGCTGACGTCAGCGGCTACAGCCTCGGACTTTTCCGAGCCTTGGCGGGATGGCGACCGCGCGCTGGTGGTCGACGCCTATGAATACAATTCCATCGACTGGGCGCAGCTTGCAACCGACAAGCGCATTGTCGGCTTCATCAACAAGGCCTCCGACGGGCTGCCGCCGCCCTATTTCTGCTACGGCGACGAGCCTACGGTCAAACTCTGCAAGACATTGTGGAAACGCTTTGCGGTGACGCGCGAGCTGTTTCAGACGCGCAAGGTGGTGGCCAAGGCGCTCGGCCTGAAATGGGGCGCGTATCATCTTGCCCGCCCCGGCAATCCGCTCGAGCAGGCCAACAGTTTCATCGATTTCGCCGAGCCAGCCCCTGACGATCTGCTCGCCCTCGATCTCGAAGGCAACGACCCCTCGCAATGGATGTCGCTCGAGGATGCCGAGGAATTCGTGCGCCAGGTGCACCGGCGGCTCGGCCGTTTCCCGATCCTCTACACCAACGGCAAGACCGCCCAGTACATCGCCGACAACCGCTACCAATACCGTCTGCTGTCGCGGCTGCCGCTCTGGTATGCGCGCTACAAGCCCGACATCGACGTGCATTTTCCGATGGGCAACTGGCAGGGCTATGCGCTGTGGCAGTTCTCGGCGCAGGCCAATTGCGGGCGCCTGCGCTGCCCCTACCGCGTCGCCGGCACGCCCAACGACATCGACGTCAACGTCGCGCCGATGGACGCGGCGGCACTGCGCCAGCAATGGCCCTTCGGCGGCCTGATCGACGTGCCGCCCGACTACCTCGCCTCAATACCGGTGCCGGTGTCGCGCGCGGCCGGGCTCGCTGGCAAAGTCACCATCACATACGCCGATGTGGCGACGCCACCGACGGTCGAGGAAATGGTGGCGGTGCTCGGCGCGCGCTGGCAGACATTCCGCGCCGCCTTCCGCATGCCGGTGGTCAAGACGGTGCCGCGCCGCGCGCGCTTCGGCATTGCCGAGTATGTCGCCTGGAAGCGGACCACGTATCGTTCGGAGGCTCTGCTCGAGGCCGCCTTCTCGCAGGCCGCCGACCCGGTCAGCACCGCTTCGACGGAACTGGTTCGCGAGCGCTGAGGCTTATGTGGCGGCGCTGGCCTTTTCCCGCGCCACCGCCTGCCAGCCTATGTCGCGGCGGCAGAAGCCTTGCGGCCAGTCGATACGGTCGAGCGCGGCGTAAGCGCGGCTTTGCGCTTCGCCCACCGTCTTGCCTGATGCCGTGACGTTGAGCACGCGGCCGCCATTGGCGACCAGCGCGCCGCCATTGATGGCAGTGCCGGCATGGAAAATCTCAACGCCTTCGCCAGCGGCTTCGTCGAGACCCCGAATGACCGAGCCTTTTTCCGGCGTCCCGGGATAGCCCTGTGCCGCCATCACCACGGTCAGCGCGGCATCGTCGCGCCAGCGGATCGAACTGTGCGCCAACTGGCCGTCGACGGCGGCGTTGAGCAGCACCAGCAGATCGTCCTTCAGCCGCATCATCAGCACCTGACACTCGGGATCGCCGAAGCGGGTGTTGTATTCGATCAGCTTCGGCCCCTTGTCGGTGATCATCAGCCCGGCAAACAGAATGCCGGCGAACGGCGCGCCAAGCTCGGCCATGCCGCGCATGGTCGGCTCGACGATCTCGCGCATGGTGCGCTCGACCATTTCGGGGCTCATCACCGGCGCCGGCGAATAGGCGCCCATGCCGCCGGTGTTGGGGCCGGTATCGCCATCGCCGACGCGCTTGTGGTCCTGCGCGGTGCCAAAGGGAAGTGCGGTCGTGCCGTCGCACAGGCAGAAGAAACTCGCCTCCTCGCCGGTCATGAATTCCTCGACTACTACCTCAGCGCCGGCGTCACCGAATGCGCCGTCGAAACAAGCATCGAGGGCGGCGCGCGCCTCGTCCAGCGTCATGGCGATGGTGACGCCCTTGCCGGCGGCAAGCCCGTCGGCCTTGATGACGATCGGCGCGCCGACCTTTTCGACATAGGCTTTCGCCGAGGCAAGATCGGTGAAGCGGCCATAGGCGGCGGTCGGGATGCCGTATTTGGCGCAAAGGTCCTTGGTAAAACCTTTCGAGCCTTCGAGCCGCGCTGCCCGCTTCGACGGGCCGAAGACGCGGATGCCCTGCTCACGCAGATCGTCGGCAATGCCGGCGACCAGCGGCCCTTCCGGCCCGACGACGACGAGATCGATCGCGTTGTCCTGGCAGAAGCTGGCAACAGCGGCATGGTCGGCGATGTCGAGCTTGACCAGTTCGGCCTCGTGGGCGATGCCCGGATTGCCGGGCGCGGCATAGAGCCTGGTCAAAAGCGGCGAGGCCGCGATCTTCCAGGCCAGGGCATGTTCGCGGCCGCCGGAGCCGATCAACAAAACGCGCATGCCGATGTCCCTTGTCATTTCACGACAGGGACTGCGCTATTGCGCTGCGCAGCGCGGGTCAAGACTTTTGGTCCGCTGCTTGCCGGTTGCGCACGGCAACGTCGCGCCGAGAGCACGGCGTCCCCGGCCGGTATCAGCTCTGGAAGACGACCGGGAACCAGTCCTCGCGCAGTTTCTGGCCGGGCTTCATGTCATGGCCGGGATAGGGCGGCGAGGTACGGCCGGGGCGCTCGACATAGCGCGCATCGTCGCCGACCCAGCGCAGCGACAGCGCCCGGCGACGCGCCGCGGTGGGATTGCCGCGCGCACCATGCGCGGTGCGGAAGTCGAACAGGATGGCGTCGCCCGGCTCCATCTCCCATTCGAGCACCTTCAGCGACGGGTCCTTGTCGGGATCGGGCACGGGGAGGTAATCGCCCTGGCCGGCATAGAAATTGCTGTCATCGAGCCAGCGCACCGGCAGGATCATCTTGTCCCATTTGTGCGAGCCGGCGATCAGCCGCAGCGTCGCTTCCTTGACCGGATCGATCGGAATCCAGAAGCTGACGGTCTGGGTGCCATCGACGAAGTAATACGGGATGTCCTGGTGCCAAGGCGTCGGCTTTTGCGTGCCCGGTTCCTTGACCAGCACATGGTCGTGGAAGAACTGGGCGCTGCGCGACTGCATCGCCGCTGCCGCGAGTTCCGCGGCCGGGGAATTGCGCACCACGTCGACGAATTCGGGAATGCGCTCCCAATTGCAGTAATCGTCGAAGAAGCTGCCCTTGCCGTTGGCGATGTCCGAGGCCGTGGCGCTGCGGTTTTGCATGTTGCGCTCGATGCCGGCGGCGATGGTGCCGACCCAGTCCTTGAAGGCGCCGCGTATGCAGACCGCGCCGTCGCGCTGGTAGTCGGCAATCGCTGCGGCATCAATATGTCTGGCGGCCATCTCATGTCTTCCCTGTTTCGATGACCGACTATCGCAGCCGCCGCACATCGCGTAAAATAATAACTTCTCATCTCTCTTATAGTTTTAGACTATGAATCTGACCCTCACCCAGCTGCGTTACCTCGTCGCCGTCGCACGGCATGGCAGCGTCACCGCGGCCGCGCGGATGCTGAACGTCTCACAGCCGTCGATCTCGGTGGCGATCGACAATGTCGAAGCGACGCTCGGCCAGAAACTGTTCGTGCGCCAGCGCGGCAGCGGCATCGCGCTGACCTCGTTCGGCCGCAGCGCGGTGGCGAAGGCAAAGCAGGTGCTGGCCGAAGCGGACGAACTGGTTGGGCTCGGGACGCGCGACGCCGATGTCGGGGGCGAACTTGTGCTCGGCTGTTTCGAGGATCTGGCGCCCTATTTCGCGCCGGCGCTGATCCGCGCTTTTTCGCAACGCTGCCCGGCGGTCACCGTGGTGGTCCGCGACGAGACCTTCGAGACGCTGGGCCGGCGGCTCGGCGATGCGGCAATCGATCTCGGCCTGACCTACGATCTCGGCCTGCCCTCGCACTTCGCCCGCATCCTGCTGCATGAGCTGCGGCCACACGCGCTTCTGCCGCAAGGCCACGCACTGGCCAGCCAGGCGAGCGTCAGCCTGGCGGAGCTGGCGACCCATCCCTTGATCACCACCGACCAGCCGCATAGCTGGCAGCATATGCTGGACCTGTTCCTCAGCCGCGGCCTGTCGCCGGTCTCGCAATCGACGGCGAGTTCGTTCGAACTGCAGCGCAGCATGGTCGCCAACGGCTTCGGCGTCGCGGTGAGCTACACCAGGCCCTATGGCGACAGGAGTTATGACGGGCTGCCGCTGGTCTGCAAGCCGCTGTCCGATCCGCTGCCGATGCAGCGCATCATCCTCACCCATGACACAAGGCAAAGGCTGTCGAAGGCGGCGCTGGCCTTCACGGAGGTGGCGAAGGAATGGTTTGCCAGCCACGATATTTTCACCGCCTGAGCGACAATGCGGCCGCTTGACGGCGCACGCCGCTGCTGCCACTCCAGCACGATGGAAACCATCCAGTCGAAAGCCGCACAGGGCCGCGTCGCCGACGCGCCGAGCGGCCATTGGGTCTACAAGATATTGCCGCGCTGGCTGTGGCCTTACGCGCAGCTTGCGCGCTGGGACCGGCCGATCGGCTGGCAATTGCTGCTGTGGCCCTGCTGGTGGTCGGCAGCGCTTGCGGCCAGCGCCTATCCCCGCCCGGCAGACCCGTTGCTCACATTGCTGCCGTCGCCGTGGTTCCTGTTCCTGTTCTTTGTCGGCGCCGTCGCCATGCGTGGCGCCGGCTGCACCTATAACGACATTGTCGACCAGGACATCGACAACAAGGTCGAGCGCACGCGCTCGCGGCCATTGCCGGCCGGCAAGGTGACGCGCCGCCAAGCCTGGGCGTTCCTGGTCATCCAGGCCTTGCTGGGCCTCGTCGTGCTGCTGCAGTTCAACGACTTCGCCATTCCGCTCGGCATCGTCTCGCTGGTCATCGTTGCCGTCTATCCCTTCATGAAGCGCTTCACCAACTGGCCGCAATTGGTGCTCGGGCTCGCCTTCTCTTGGGGTGCGCTGATGGGCTGGGCGGTCGAGTTCGGCGATCTCGATGGCCCGGCCATCATGCTCTATATCGGCTCGATCCTGTGGGTGATCGGCTACGACACCATCTATGCACATCAGGACAAGGAAGACGACGCAATCGTCGGCGTGCGCTCGACGGCGCGGCTGTTCGGCGACAACACCAAGACCTGGCTGGTCGGGCTTTATGGCGGCACGCTGGTCTGCTTCGCCATCGCCTTCGCCTCGGCGCAGGCGCCGGTGGTGGCGCTGGCCGGGCTGATCGCGGCCGGCGCCCATATGGCGCGGCAGATAGCGGTTCTGGATATCGACGATCCCGATCAATGCCTGCGGCTGTTCAAATCCAACAACCAGGTCGGCTGGTTGATCTTCATCGGCCTGATCGGCGGTGCGCTGTGGGTGGCGCTAAAGCCGCTGGTGTAGGCTCCCTCTTCCTTCTCCCCTTGTGGGAGAAGGTGGATCGACGCGCAGCGCCGAGACGGATGAGGGGTGCTCCAGCGGAGTGAGGCGTTGGCGTTCCCTGGAACACCCCTCATCCGTCTTGCCGCTTCGCGGCAATCCACCTTCCCCCACAAGGGGGGAAGGAGAAGAGCGCTCTATTCTCTCGAAATAATCTCCTGGCCATCAATAACCAGCCTCAGCCCGAGGTCGCCGGCCCTGCGGCGGGCGAGGAAGCGCGGGCGGCGCGTGGTCGAGACCCGGCCCTTGCGGCGATCCTTGGCCGGCAGCGCCTTGATGGCGGCGCCGAGCGATTCCTCAAGCGTGCGGGCAATGCCGTCGGATTCGATCAGCAGCATCTGCAGCCGGTAGGCGTCGGCCCAGGCGCGCCAGTCGGCGGCGACGTCGTCGAGATCGTCGGCCACCAGCAGCGGCACCGACAGCATCGGGTCGTTGTGCAGGAGTTCGAGGGTTACCGTGACATTGCCTTGCGCATCCTCCATCGCGCGGGCGGCGACGCCGCGAAACGCGTTGGCGGGCAGCGCGATGATCGCCGGCACGCCGCTCATCTCGAGCGTGCGGCGGATGACGGCGCCGCGCTGGTCGATGGTAAAGGTAACGTCGCCATAGTCGTCGCGCGTGGCATAGCTCACCACTTGCGGCAGGCGGAATGGGTCGAGGCGCATGTTGCGCCCGGCCCAGACGGGCTTCAATACACTGTTCATCTGCTGCCTTCCTGTGTTTCTCCTGAGAGCCGCTTTCACGGATCCCACCGGGCCAGTTTTCCCGGCCTCGTTGTGTGAAACATTAGCGCGAGCTTCTGCCGCGCGGCTTAAGAAAGTCAGTTAAATTTTGCTGATCTCAGGCGATGGTTATCGGAATGAGACCAGCCACAAAATGTTGAAAGGATCAGATAACCTTACCGGGATTCATGATGCCGGCCGGATCGAAGACGGCCTTCACCCGGCGCATCAGTTCGATCGCCATTGGCGGCGCGGTGGCGATCAGTTCGTCGCGCTTCAACTGGCCGATGCCATGCTCGGCCGAGATCGAACCGTGGAAGGAGCGCACGACATCGTGCACGGCATGGTTCATGGCGTGGTAGAGGCCGAGAAACGCTTCGTCGTCACCGCCCTCCGGCCGGGAGATGTTGTAGTGCAGATTGCCGTCGCCCATATGACCGAAGCAGACCACGCGCGCCTGCGGACTGACCGAAGCCACTGCACCGGCCGCCTTTTCGATAAACGCCGGGATGGATGCCACCGGCACCGAAATATCATGCTTGATCGAAGCACCTTCGGGCTTTTGCGAATCCGGCAGCACCTCGCGGAAGTTCCAGAACGCGTCGCCCTGCGCCAGGCTGGCCGCGATCACCGCGTCGCCGACGATGCCTTGTTCGAGGCCTGCCGACAGCACTTCTTCGATCAGCCCCCTGGCGTCCTCGGCCGAACGGCCCGACGACACCTGCATCAACACATACCATGGCCAATCCTGCGCCAGCGGCCGCGTGACGCCCTGCGCATGGCGCAGCGTGAAATCATACGGACGCCGGCCGATCAGCTCGAAGGCGGTGAGTGCCGCCCCTGCCCGGTCCATCGCCAGGCTGAACAGCGAAAGCGCTGCTTCCGGCGACGACAGGCCGGCAAAGGCCACTTCGCGCCCCTTGGGCTTGGGAAACAGTTTCAGCACCGCCGCGGTGATGATGCCGAGCGTGCCTTCGGCGCCGACGAACAGGTTCTTCAGATCGTAACCGGTGTTGTCCTTCTTCAGTTTGCGCAGATCGTCGAAGACCTCGCCGGTCGGCAGCACCACTTCGACGCCGAGGCAGAGTTCGCGCGCATTGCCATAGGCGAGCACGCCGGTGCCGCCGGCATTGGACGAGAGGTTGCCGCCGATCTGGCAGGAGCCCTGCGCGGCGAGCGACAGCGGAAACAGCCGGTCGGTGGCATCGGCCGCTTCCTGCAGCGTCTGCAGGATAACGCCGGCCTCGACTGTTACCGTGTTGGACAAGACGTCGATCTCGCGAATGCGGTTCAGCCGCGACAAAGAAAGCACGATCTCGCGGCCGGATGCGTCAGGCACCTGGGCGCCGACCAGCCCGGTGTTGCCGCTTTGCGGCACGACCGGCGTTCCCGTCTCGCTCGCCAACCGCATGATACGGCTCACCTCGTCGACGCTGCCGGGACGCAGCACCAAGGCGGTCCTGCCATGCCACAGACCGCGCCGCTCGGTCAGATACGGCGCAATATCGGCCTGGTCGCGCAGCGCGTATTTGTCGCCGGCGATTGCCGCGAAGCGGTCGATGAGGGTGGGGTCGAGATCGAAGGGGGAGTCGTTCATGGGCGCAAACTATGGCGCTCAGTCGAGCTTGTCACGTGGGGCAGCGGCACGAAACAGCCGATCGTTGATCGCCTCGCCCAAGCCGTCGAACGGGATCGGCTCGACGGCGATCGTCGCCGCGCCGCTGCGGTCGAGTTCCTGCAGATACGCGAACAGATTGCTTGCGGCTTCGCGCAAATCGCCCGATGCGGACAGGTTGCGCAAGGCCGCGGCCGCTTGCCAGCCTTCCGCGCGCTGCTCGCCAAAGGCCAGCAAAGCCTCGCCTTCAGCCACACTCTGTGCATCGAGCCGCACCGATGCGCGCGGCGCATAATGCGACGCCAGCATGCCGGGCGCCTCGATGCCGGCTGTCGCGCCGCGCTGCAGCTTAATGCCGGTGACGGCCTCGATATCGGCGGCAGCGATGCCGCCTGGCCTCAGCAACCGCACGCTGTTGCCTTCGACCTTGACGATGGTCGATTCCAGCCCGACCGGGGTGGCGCCGCCATCGACCACCAGCTGGATTTTGGCGCCGAGATCGGCCGCGACGGCTTGCGCCGTCGTGGCGCTGATCTTGCCCGAAGAGTTCGCGCTGGGCGCGGCCAACGGCCGGCCGAGTCTGGCGATCAGCTCGCCGCCGAACCCCCTGGGCATGCGCAGCGCGATCGTGTCCAGCCCGGCGGTGACCAGCGGATGGATGCCGTTGCCGGGTTGGAGCGGCAGCACCAGCGTCAGCGGCCCCGGCCAGAACGCCTCGGCCAGCCGTTTCGACAGCGGATCGAAGGCCGCAATGCGCTCGGCCATCGCCAGATCGGCGACATGGGCAATCAGCGGGTTGAAGCGCGGCCGGCCCTTGGCTTCGAAGATGCGGGCGACGCCGACGCCATTGGTCGCGTCGCTGGCCAGTCCATAGACGGTCTCCGTCGGGATGGCGACGACGTCGCCGCCCTCAAGCAGCGCCAACGCCTGCTCCATCGCTTCGCCGACGGATAGTATCTCAGCCACTCGCTTCACCTCACAGGCGCCGGACCTAAAGCGCGTCGCGCTGAACCGGATTCATGCGACGCGCTTTAGGTCTTTGTTTGATGCATGTCGTTCTCTCAAAACCGGGGCCACTTTTGAGCGACATGCATTAGAGCGGTTCAGCTGTTCGCTGAAACGCTCTAAGTATTTGTTTTTGCGCAATTCCGGACGGAAAACCGCTACTCACTTTTCCTGGAATTGCTCTAATACGGCAGTGGTTTTCGGGCAAGCCGGCGTTGGCGAATTATCAATGCCTAAAATGCTACGTTTCCCTGCAAGCCGGCATCAATCCACTGGGGTTAAGGCTATTTGCGGTTAGGGCTGGCGGCTTGTCGGGCAAGGGGACGGTTTCGATGTCGATGCGTGTGCTTGGAGCGCTTGGTTTCACCCTGGCGGCGATGACCGGTGGGGCGCACGCCTCGTCGATCGTCTTTCTCGGCGTCTCGACCTCGACGCCATCGGTCATCAAGGTTGGCGGATCCGAACCGGTCAGGATCGCTTCGTCGCCATCGATCGTCGCGCTCGGCGATGCCCAGCCCGATGTGACTTATGAAAAGGTCGCGGCGATCCCCGAAAAGCCTAGGCAGGATCCGATGATCATTCGCGGCGGCGTCGTCGGCGGTGCCTTCGCCGCGCCGGCTCCGGCCAGGGCGAGCACTTCAGCGCCGGCAGCGGAGACGACGGCAGAGACCGCACCAGCAGGAACTGCAACGGCATCGAACGGCAAGCCCGAGTCGGAACCGGCAGCGCCGCAGCCGGCAGCAACACCGCAGCAGCCGATCGAGGGCGTCGGCAAAGCCGAGTAGGCCATTCAGCCAAGACAGTCGGCCAAGACAGTCGGCCGATCCATTCCGCTTGACGCCGATCGACGCCCCGGCGCACGATCGGCTTGGCGGCGGCGGCCCCAATTTCGCCAATCGGGTTTGGCATGAGCGCGCCGGGTTCTAGGAGAGCGAGGGGTTATCATGAACATGACGAAATCTTTGACTATTGCCGGCCTGTTGCTGGCGTCACCTATAGGTGTCGGCGGCGCGCAGGCCGGTGACGAGCTAGGGTCCTACGTCGCGCGCATTTCCGATCGCGACCACCATGCCAGCGACGGCTATGAGCTGAGCAGCGCAGCACAGATGGTGCGGCAGGACCGTGCCAACTGGCACAAGTTCCACCGGCGCGACGCCGACGACCAGGGCGATGACTGGTTCCGCAGCAACGATGATCGCGCGTATCTGGAACGCATGCTGAAGCGCAGTGGCGCGATGAGCTCCTCGACACGGAACGCCATCGTCAATGGCGAGCCGCTGATCCAGGTCGACGTCTATTCAGACAGCGTGCATGTCAGCATTTTGGAGGACTGACGGAGTCAGCCTCGGGAGGACTGAAAACAAGACGGGCGGCGTGTGAACGCCGCCCGTGTTCGGGCTTGTCCGTCCCTTAGCTAGCCAGCTATTCTGGAGAAATCAGCCACCTGGTCGGTGGCCGTGCGGATGCGGGCGAGCAATGCCAGACGGTTGGCGCGCACGGCCTGGTCCTCATCATTCACGAGAACACGTTCAAAGAATGAATCAACCGGTTCGCGCAGCACGCTAAGCGCCAGCATGGCGGCGGAAAAGTCTTCGTTTTGAATCGCTTCGCCGGCTTCTCTCTCCGCCTGATTCACCGCTGCAAACAGCGATTTCTCGGCCTCCTCGCGAAACAGCGCCGGCTCAACAGTCTCGGCGACGCGCGTTTTCTTCTTCTCCTCGGCCGCCAGAATGTTGGCCGCGCGCTTGGTGCCGGCGAGCAGGTTCTTGCCGTCCTCGGTGTCGAGGAAGGACCCTAGAGCTTCGACGCGGCGCACGATCTGCAGGAGGTCGTCCGACTGCGGCGTGATGACCGCATCGATGAGATCGTGGCGGGCGCCCTGGTCGCGGAGATAGACTTTCAGGCGGTCGTGGAAGAAGGCGATGAGGTCGGAGAGAACTTCTAACGAGCCTCGAAACGTATACACCTCCGCGATCTGACCGCTTTCAAAACGTGCATAGTTACAGCCGTCTGTTAGGTAAATCTCCCGACCTTCGTCCGAAAAATCATACTGCCCCCAAAGGGTGTCCGGATGGTCCTCTGGCAATTCAAAGTCCGTCGGATCTATCTCCGTTACCACTAGCTTGCGGCTGTGCAGCCGGTCGTATTGGGCGGTATGAGCAGCTCTTAGCAAACTCAACATTGCCAGCTTGATGCCATTCTCGACCAATATCCTGACTACACCCAGTGCGGCCCTTCTCAGCGCGTAAGGGTCCTTAGACCCCGTCGGCTTTTCATCGATCGCCCAGAACCCGACCAGCGTATCGATTTTGTCGGCGAGTGCGACGGCAATCGACACCGGATCGGTCGGCACGCTATCCGACGGCCCTTGCGGCTTGTAATGTTCCTCGATCGCCGCGGCCACGGACGGATGCTCGCCCTGCAGCAGCGCGTATTTGCGGCCCATGGCGCCTTGCAGTTCGGGGAATTCTCCGACCACTTCGGTGGTGAGATCGGCCTTGGCGAGCACCGACGAACGCCCGGCGAGCGCGGCAATCTCCCCCCTTGAGGGGGAGATGTCGCCGAAGGCGACAGAGGGGGTCGTCTCGCGTGGAGCGCCAACTCCCTCTTTCTTCGAGAGACCGGACGGCGTCGCGGCAGCCGAAGCGACCCCCTCTGGCCTGCCGGCCATCTCCCCCTCAAGGGGGGAGATCGACTGCGCCACTGTTGGCGCCAGCTCTTCCGCCAGCCGCTTGATCCGCTCCACCCGCTCGCCTTGCGTGCCGAGCTTGGCGTGGAAAGTCACCCCGAGATGGTCGAGGCGGGCCATGCGTTGGTCGAGCGGCTTTTTCAGATCGAGCCCGAACTTTTCCGCCGATGCTTCAAGCTGCTCGAGATCGGGCAGATCGCCCTGGTCGGTGCGCCAGAAGTACAGCGCATCCGACAGGCGCGCGCGCACCACCTTGCCGTTGCCGTGCGCGATCTCCTTGCCGCCGTCCTTGGCCTCGATGTTGGCGGTGAGGATGAAGCGGTTGGAAAGGTTTTCGCCGTCGCCCTGCGGCCGGGTGACAAAGCATTTCTGATTGGCGCGGATGGTCAGCCGGACCACTTCTGGCGGAATGGCAAGAAAGGCCTGCTCGAATTCGCCCATCAGCACCACCGGCCATTCGACCAGGCCCGACACTTCTTCCAGCAGCCCTTCGTCCTCGACCAGATCGAGCCCGTTGGCGAAGGCGAGGTTGCGGGCGTCGGCAAGGATGATCTCCTTGCGCCGGTCGCCATCGAGCACGACCTTCGCTGCTTCGAGCTTGGTCACGTAATCGTCGAAGCGACGCACGGTGATTTCACCCGGCGCCATGAAACGATGGCCGTAGGTGATATTGCCCGAGCGGATGCCATCGATCTCGAAATCGACCACCACCGGCTCCTCGGTCTCCGGGCCGAAGGTGCACAGGATCGTCTGCAGCGGCCGCACCCAGCGCAGCGAACCGGGCTTGGCCGAAGCCGGCCCCCAGCGCATCGATGTCGGCCACGGGAAGCTGCGAATGATGGCCGGCACCAGCTCGGCGATGACTTCTTCCGCCGCCCTGCCCGGCTTCGAAATATGGGCGACGTAGAAATCGCCCTTCTTCGGATCGGAATGAACATGCGCCTCGGCAGCCGAGGCAAGACCTGCCTTGCGCAGAAAGCCCTGCACCGCCTGTTCCGGCGCCGTCGTCGACGGCCCCTTGATTTCCTCGTGGATGTCCTTCGAGCGCGCGGTCAGGCCCCTGACATCGAGCGCCAGGCGCCGCGGCGTCCAGTATTCGCGCGCGGCGTCATAGGTCAGACCCGCCGCGACCAGACCGTCGGTCAGCATCTTCCTGAGATCGCCCGCCGCCTTGCGCTGCATGCGGGCGGGAATTTCCTCGGAGCGAAGTTCTAAGAGCAGGTCTGGCATGGTTAAGCTCCCACCCTCCCCTTGATGGGGAGGGTCGGCGCGTAGCGCCGGGGTGGGGTGGCGACCTCTCAGCCGCCGATACCTTCGGCACCATCGCGCAAACGCAGGTGTGATTTTCGTTCTTCCACCGCCGCATAGATCGTATCGAGCACGGAATCCAGTTCGTTTTTGATTTCATGGTTCCAGAAGCGAATGACGCGGTAGCCTTGGCTCTCGAACCATTTCGTTCGACGCTCGTCATGGCGCAGCTGGTCATCGAAGCTGTGACGGGCACCGTCCACCTCAATGATCAGCTTCAGCCGGTGGGAGATGAAATCAGGGAAGTAAACGCCTACCGACGCCTGCCTGCGAAAATGAGTGCCTTCTACTGGAATGCGCCACAGATGCCGCCACAGGATGCGTTCCTCGTCGGTCATCGCCGCGCGAAGCCTTTGCGCAGACTGCAGCTTGAATCGATCGAGTTTTGGCATGGAACGTCGCGCTGTCACCCCCACCCGCCGCTTCGCGGCGACCTCCCCCATCTAGGGGGAGGTAAGAGGGCATAGCAACTCGGCTGACCGCTGTTTCCAGGAATTTTGACCGCCCCTGTCGGGCCGCAACCAGCCCGCCCGTCCTTGGATCAAAGATTTCCATGAACCAAACGCAGCGCTGAAGCGACCAACGCTCAGGCAGGGACCTATTGGCTGAACGACCATGAAAACGGCATCGAGACTTCTCCAGATCATCGCGCTCAGCGCCTGTTTCGCCGCGCAGGTGCATGGCGCCTTCTCGATGCCGGGTGTGCGGCAGGCTATGCGGACCATGGCGGGATCGTCTGGCCAGTTCTCGGCGCCAATCAACATTTCCCCCGAAATGATGAAGTGAGCCTCAGGCGGCGAGCCCGCCGGCCTGGGTCTGCAAAAATGCCTCGCCGCAGGCTTTCGCCAGATTGCGCACCCGCAGGATGTAGCTCTGCCGCTCGGTCACCGAAATCACGCCGCGCGCGTCGAGCAGGTTGAAGACGTGGCTGGCCTTGATGCACTGGTCATAGGCCGGGAAGACCATGCGGTGCATCGGCAGATTGTCGTTCGAAGCCGGGGCGCCGGCCGCGAGCAGCGCCTTGCATTCGGCTTCGGCGTCCTCGAAATGCCTGAGCAGCATGGCGGTGTTGGCATATTCGAAATTGTGCCTGGAATATTCCTGCTCGGCCTGCAGGAAGACATTGCCATAGGTGACTTTTTCGGCGCCTTCTCGGCCATTGAAGTTGAGGTCGTAGACATTGTCGACGCCCTGCACATACATGGCCAGCCGCTCCAGGCCGTAGGTCAGTTCTCCCGCCACCGGCGCGCATTCGATGCCGCAGACCTGCTGGAAATAGGTGAACTGCGACACTTCCATCCCGTCGCACCAGCACTCCCAGCCGAGCCCCCAGGCGCCAAGCGTCGGGCTTGCCCAGTCGTCCTCGACGAAGCGAATGTCGTGCAGCAACGGATCGACGCCGATTGCCTTGAGCGAGCCGAGATAGAGTTCCTGCAGGTTCGGCGGGTTGGGCTTCAGGATCACCTGGTACTGGTAATAATGCTGCAGCCGGTTGGGGTTTTCGCCGTAGCGGCCGTCCTTGGGCCGGCGCGAGGGCTGGACGTAGGCGGCGTTCCAGCCCTTGGGCCCGAGCGCGCGCAGCGTGGTGGCCGGATGGAAGGTGCCGGCGCCGACTTCCATGTCGTAAGGCTGCAGGATGACGCAGCCATAGGCGGCCCAGTAATTGTGCAGGGTCAGGATCAGCCCCTGGAACGAGCGGCTGGGATGCATATGGACTGGACTGTCTGACGTCACGGCGGCCTCGGAAAGCGCTGAAATGATGCCATTCCCTAGTTGCCGGGCCGGTAGGCGTCAAGGCAGCGCCTATCGCCGCCTTGATGAGAGGTTGAACGCTTTGCTTCGGACTGGCCCATTGCCGGACGGTGCCGGTGGCCGTTTGCTCGCCCAGCTTCAACGACAAAGGTTCAGCCATGCAAGGCCAGTTCACCGTACGCCCCGTCACCCGAGAGGATTACGAGCAATGGCTGCCGCTGTGGGACGGCTACAATGCGTTTTACGGCCGCTCGGGCGAGACCGCCTTGCCCGGTGACATCACTGCAATGACATGGTCGCGCTTCTTCGATGCCTATGAGCCGATGCATGCGCTGGTCGCCGAGAGCGAAGGCAAGCTTCTCGGCCTTGTCCACTATCTCTACCACCGCACCACGACGGCGATTTCGCCGAACTGCTATCTGCAGGATCTCTTCACCAATGAGGCGTCGCGCGGCAAGGGCGTCGGCCGGGCACTGATCGAAGACGTCTATACCAGGGCGCAAACCGCAGGCTCCAGCCGCGTCTACTGGCTGACACACGAAACCAACCACACGGCGATGAAGCTCTACGACAAGATCGGCGATCTCTCGGGGTTCGTCGTCTACCGAAAGCTGTTCTAGAATGAGCGCCAACGCTGGAGATTGGCTGAAAGCCTTCCCGACTTCGTCATTCCAGGGCGAAGCAGCCGCGAAGCGGCGTCGCGCAGACCCTGGCATCCATTCCGTGACCTTGATCGAAGAACGCAGCGGAGCAGAATTCTGCACCCTCGCAACCCCTTAAGGTCACGGCATGGATTCTATGGTCTGCGCCGCGTCGCTTCGCTCCTTGCTCCGCCATAGAATGACGATCGCGATAGGGCGTCTCTATCTCTTTGTTTCTGTCGCAATTCCGAACGGAAAACCGCGC
The DNA here is from genome assembly GCF_030323245.1 of Mesorhizobium sp. C372A. Taxonomy (NCBI): domain Bacteria; kingdom Pseudomonadati; phylum Pseudomonadota; class Alphaproteobacteria; order Hyphomicrobiales; family Phyllobacteriaceae; genus Mesorhizobium; species Mesorhizobium sp. C372A. Next base: position 6,005,797 of record NZ_CP100475.1, read on the forward strand.
ACATTTTCCTGGAATTGCTCTAAGACGCCAAGCCGAAAAAACGGGGCTCAGCGAGCCCCGTTTCATCAGAAGTATGGCCCGATCACCCCTTCGGCGCTGGCGGGGTGGCCGGCTTGACCTTCGGGGTTTCCTGCGCCGTGTTGGATTCGATCGGCGGCAGGCCCTTCATCAGCTTCTGCTGCAAAATGGCAAGCACATCGGGATCCGGCTTCAGGTCGCGCGCCTGATTCCACTGGAAAGTGGCTTCGAGCTTGCGGCCGACGCGCCAATAGGCATCGCCGAGATGGTCGTTGAGCACCGGATCTTCCGGCTTGAGCGACACGGCGCGCTCCATTTCGCGCACGGCGTCGTCGAACCGGCCCATGCGGAAATAGGCCCAGCCCAGCGAATCGACGATGTAGCCGTCGCTCGGCCTGAGGTCGACGGCCTTCTGGATCATCGCCAGGCCTTCCTTGAGGTTCATCTTCATGTCGACCCAGGAATAGCCGAGATAGTTCAGCACCTGCGGTTGGTCGGGGAACAGCTCAAGCGCCTTGAGGAAGTTCGGTTCGGCCTTCGGCCATTCCTTCAGCCGCTCATAGGCGATGCCGCGCTGATAGTAGATGTTCCAGTTGGCATTGGTCGGCGTCTTCAGCACCGCGACCGCCTTGTCGTAGAGAGTGGCGGCGGAGCGGAAATCCTCCTTCGAGGCATAGACCCCGCCCAGCGCCAGATAGGCGCGCATGTCATCGGGGTGAGCTTCGACGAATGCTTTGAGATGGGCGATAGCCTCGTCGTGACGGTTGAGATCGGCAAGGTTGAGGCCGAGCTGCAGGTCGGAAAGCTCCTTCAGCGGCGAGGAGGCTGGAATGCGGCTATAGAGCGCAATGGCGCCTTCGCCGTCCTTCAGCTGCTCCGCAACGGCGGCAAGCTGCACCAAAGCGGCGTCGCTGTCGGGCTTGAGCGCGAGCGCATATTGCAGATAGAGGCGCACGAACGGCTCGCCGCCGCCGCGATTGAGCGCGATGGCGAGGTCGAGCAGGATTTCAGCGGCGCCTTCGGAGGGACTGGCGACGAAGGGCTCGATCTTGTCGCCCTTGCTGATCCTGTCGCGAAGCGCCTGGATGTCGAGCTTGCCGGGCGCGAACGCCTCGGCCTTGTCGAGCACGTAGAGCGCCTTGTTCTTGTTTCCCTTGCGCGCCAGGAAAGACGCGTAGGCCTGGGCGTTGCGCATCCATGTCTCGGGCGCGGCACCGCCGGCCGTGACGTCGGTCAGGGTCGCGTCATAAAGCGCGTCGGCCTTGTCCGATAGGCCTGCGGCATCGGCGATCAGCGCGCGGTGGAAGGACTTGAACAGGCCGAACCAGTCAGGCCCCTGCAGTTTGTCGATCGAGGCCATCGCCCCGGTGGGGTCGCCGGCGCCCTCTTGTGCCCAGCCGGACATGACGCCGGAAATCAGCCGGTCGAGATCGGATTCGAGCGACAGCTTGAGCCAGTACTGCGCCTTGGTGAAATCCTTCTTGTGGAAGGAATCGACCGCCAGAGCCAGACGCGAGAAGCGCTCGACGTCGGGAACTGCCTTGAGCTTGTCGGCATAGACCAGCGATTCCTCGAAGCGGCCTTGCGCGATCAGCGACAGCATCAGGCTTTGCTGCAGCGAGGTGTCGCCGGGATTGAAGGCGAGCGCCTGCTTGTAATAAGCGATGGCATTGTCGAGGTCGTTGTCGCCTTCGGCGATGCGGGCGGCGAGATAGGCGCCCGAGAAGGAGGTGATCTTGACCGGGTCGGTCGATTCCTTGGCGTAGGCAGGCAGCGGAGAAATCGCCATTCCTGCCACAATTGCCAGCCCCGCGAGCCAGCGCGCACGTCCTTGCCGCATCGTATCCCTTTCAGCCAAGCGCCATCCCGCGTCGGCGCGGAGAAGCCATAGACTCGATGTTTCCTGACAAAGCATGGCCTTTTTGGGGTCAGGCTTCAATCCGGGCCGAATTCACAATCGGGTCACCCGATTAACAAACCATGGCGACGCAGACACTGTCAGTTCCGACAATAGCAGATCGGGGTTGGGAGCTACAGCCTGACATCGCGATATCCGCCTGCCGCTATCGTGCTGCACAGGCCGGCCCACTCGCAACCCTGGCAGGCCTCACGCGTCACGCCGGCTGAAAAGGCCGCGCGCAAGGCGGCAAGCGTTGCCGCGTCGAGGCTGAAGCGGACGCCGGCCCGGATCGGCCGGGTCAGCAGCTTGCCGACATCGCGTGCTGCCAGTTCGTCCCGGCCTGCGGCGCTTTCGCGCAAGCAGTGGGGCTCGGCCTCGCCGAGCAGCGGCCGACAGATGTCGTCGGGGCCGGAGACGATCAGAATATCCTCGCCCCGGCCCAGACGTTTCGCGATCACGTCATAGTTGGCGACGAAGGCTGCGCTGTACCCTTCGCCGATATAGGTCAGCAGGCAAAGCAGATGGTGGGAGCGCAGCCGGACGGTCATCGGTCAGGACGCGCCAGCGGAGCCTGTTCCATCCCGATGGTATCGGGATGGGGCTCCATCTTTTTGTTTGAGCATGATCTCTTCCGAAAACCGGACTCATTTTTCGGGATCATGCTCCTGCCGGGTCCGCCTTACCGGAAAACAGCTTGAGCGTCGCGGCGCCGAGCGCCGATTTCAGCAGGCCGCCGACGAGGAACGGCAGGAAACCGAAGGCGATGGCCTGTTCGAGGCCGATCATGACGGCGAGCCAGGCCGTTCCGAGAACCAGGCAGGCGAGGTTGCCGAGGACCATGCCGGCGAAGGCGAGCAGCACGCGGTTGCCGTTCCAGCCGCGCTCGGCCAGCCAGCCGACAAGCGCGCCGACGAGCGGGAAGGCGAAGAGATAACCGCCCGTTGCCCCGACGAAATACGACGCGCCCGCTGCCCCTCCGGACAGGACAGGAAAGCCCACGGCGCCCTCGGCGAGCCAGGCGATGATGGTCATGGCGCCAAGCCGCCAGCCATAAAGTGCGCCGACCAGCGTCACGGCGAAGGTCTGCATGGTGACCGGCACCGGCACCATCGGCACCTCGATCTGGGACAACAGCGCCAGAAACAGCGTACCGAGGACGACGGCCGCGGCCTGCCAGCTATGCGAGCGGGTTTGCAGGCGCAACGGGCTGAAGGACGGCTTGGACGGCGAAAAGTCGATGTCGGTCATGGTTGCTTCCTAGCTGGTTTGAAATTATAGATAATTTTGTTGTTCGATCTATTATCGAATCCATATTTGCGCGGGAATGGCAACCCTCACCCTAAAAAGGCTTGGGCTTGCGTGTCGGAATAAAGGACATTTGGAAAGGCTGGCGGGACAGCACCCCCCTCTGGCCTGCCGGCCATCTCCCCCGCAAGTGGGGAGATCGGATGTCGCCTTTGCTTTCGCCAATGGCCGACGTTGCAGGACTAACGCAACGGCAAAGCTGTTGATCTCCCCGCTTGCGGGGGAGATGTCCGGCAGGACAGAGGGGGTGTGAAGGATCGCTACGCGCGGAATCCGACGACTTGTCCCTTCGTCCCTACCCGACGATGGCAAACGCTTCGCGCATCTTGCCCGACGCGGTCTTGACTGGTTTCTGGCCGATCCACTGCACGTGCCGGCCAAGCGTGGCGGCGGCCGATTCGGTGTTGCCTTGCCGCAGCGCGCTGAGGATCGCGCGATGATCCTGGTCGGTGCGGATTTCCCATTCCGAGCGCCAGGCGGCGAACAGGAAGCGGGCGCTTGCTGCGTGCAAATCGTCGATGGTGGCGATCAGCCGCGGCATGCCGCAGGGCGCCAGGATCAGCCGGTGGAAGGTGCGGTTGGCCTCCTCCCAAGAGCGGACATCGCGGGATTTGTCGCCGGCCTTTGTGGCTTCTTCGGCAAGATTGAGAATGGAAGCCGTCAGATGCGGCGCGGCATGGCGCAGCGCCAACACTTCGAGCGCTGCCCGCATTTCGGCGACTTCCCTTACCTCGCCGAGATCGAAAGCAGCGACGCGTACGCCCCGCCTGGGCTCACTGGCCGCCAGCCCTTGCGCCTCCAGGCGCCGAAAGGCCTCGCGCACCGGGACATGGCTGGTCTGGAATTCCTCGGCGATGTGATCCTGCCGCAGCCGGGCGCCGGTTCGATCGCACCCGATATGATGCGATCCGCCAGCACCTTGCTGATGCGCACGGCGATGGTGTCGTCTGCGGTCTTTGCCATGTTTTATAGATAATTTGCGCCGCAACCGATTGTCGAGCGGTGATTGCCCGATTTTGCGTGCAAACTTGCTTTGGCGCCAGGCGCGGGTCAGTTCACCCGGCTGATGCAGAAGTCGATGACGTCGATCAGCGCCGATTTCTGCGGCGTCGCCTCCAGCGGCGCCAGCGCGTCGCGGGCGATCTCGCCGAAATGGCGGGCGCGGCCGATGGTGTCGGCAATGGCGCCATGGCGGGTCATCAGGCCGATGGCCTTTTCCAGTCCGGCATCGTCGGTGACATTGTCCTCGATGGCGCGCTTCCAGAAGGTGCGCTCGGCCTTGGTGCCGCGCCGGTAGGCGAGGATGACCGGCAGCGTAACCTTGCCTTCGCGGAAATCGTCGCCGACATTCTTGCCCAGCTCCTGGCTGGAGCCGCCATAATCCAGCGCATCGTCGATGAGCTGGAAGGCAAGGCCGAGATTCATGCCGTAGGAGCGCAATGCGGCGCGATCGTTGCGCGTCGCCGATGCGATGACCGGACCGACCTCGGCGGCAGCCGAGAACAGCGCCGCGGTCTTGGCCTTGATGACGGCGAAATGCTCGTCCTCGGTGGTATCGAGGTTCTTGGCGGCCGCCAGCTGCATCACCTCGCCCTCGGCGATGATCGAGGCGGCGCTGGACAGGATGTCGAGCGCTTCCAGCGAACCGACATCGACCATCATGCGAAAAGCCTGGCCGAGCAGGAAATCGCCGACCAGCACGCTCGCCTGGTTGCCCCAGATCATGCGGGCAGTCTTTTTGCCGCGCCGCATGCCGCTCTCGTCGACGACGTCGTCATGGAGCAGCGTGGCGGTGTGCATGAACTCGACCGCGGTGGCGAGCTTGACGTGGCCCTCGCCGGAATAGCCGAACATCTGGGCCGCCGCGAGCGTCAGCATGGGACGCAGCCTTTTGCCGCCCGACGAGATCAGATGATTGGCGACCTCCGGGATCATCTCGACGTCGGAGCCGGCCTTGGACAGGATCAGTTTGTTGACGCGCCCCATATCGGCTGCTGTCAGGTCGATGAGATCCTTGATGGAGGCGGGTTCCCGCTTCCCGTTTTCGATGTTGAGAACGACACCCACCAACAAACACTCCCGTCTTTGATCACGCGTGCGACGGCACCCTGGTCCCGCCTGGGACTCTAGGGCGGCACATACGGGCACGGCAAGAGGCGAATTGGCGCGGCTGCGGTGACGGCGTGTCAACCTTAGCGACCGCATGCCGTTGCCCGAAAACCGCTCCACACTTTTCGGCGCCATGCTCCAGCGTTTACATCAACGCTGCAACCTGCGAACTTCGTCCGATGATAGAACTCGTGCGCACCAACGATGCCGTGATCATCTCCTTTGTCGAATCGCTGATGCGCGATGCCGGGATTGCCTGCTTCGTCGCCGACCAGAACATGAGCATTCTCGAAGGGTCGATCGGTCTTTTGCAGAAGCGCGTCATGGTCGATGCCGACCAGGCCGATCAGGCGCGGCGCATCTTGAAAGACGCCGGCATCGAGAACGAAATCCGCCAGACATAATGGCTGAAGCGAGCGCGCTTACCAGCGATACGCCGGCCCATACGGTCGATGCCTTCCATCGCGGCCGCTTCTGGCTTGTCCAGCCCAGGACAGGGCATCGCGCCGGGATGGATGCCATGATGCTGGCGGCAGCAGTTTCATCCGGCTTTTCTGGACGCCTCGCCGATTTCGGCGCCGGCGCCGGTGCGGCGGGTCTCGCCGTGCTGTCGCGCTGCCCAGAGGCGCAGGTCGTGCTCGTCGAACGGTCGGCCGAGATGGCAGGCTTCGCCACAACCACGCTCGCCCATCCCGGCAATGCGCATCTCGGCAATCGCGCCTCGGTGCTGACCGCCGACGTCACGCTGTCAGGCCGGGCGCGGACGCAAGCCGGCCTCGCCGACAATTCCTTCGATTTCGTCATCATGAACCCGCCCTTCAACGCGGCGCAAGACCGCGCCACGCCAGATCCGCTGCGGCGGCAGGCGCATGTCATGGACGACTGGCTGTTCGAAAGCTGGATCCGGAGTGCGGCTGCCGTCGCCAAGCCGCGCGGGGGCCTGGCCGTCATTGCGCGGCCGGAACAGCTTGGCGACCTCCTCGATGCGCTGTCGGGCCGCTTCGGCGACGCCGAGATGCTGGCCGTGCATCCGCGCCCGGAAGCAGCCGCAATCCGCATTGTGGTCAGGGCAGCGCTCGGCGCGCGCGGCAAGCTGTCGATCCGCCCGCCTTTGATGCTGCATGGGCAAACGGGCGACGGCCCGTCGGAACGAACCGAGATGATCAACAACGGACTGGCGTCGCTGTTTGGCGATTGATTTGGGCCCGTCAGTGTCGTTGCCGCAAAACCGGCACACAGTTGGCTGAGATGGATTGCAGCATTGCCGTTGACCGGCAAATCCCTACATGCGTTGAAGCCATTTGGAGACAGCCACCTCGTGAAACGCCTTTTCAACCGCCTGCTGCCGAAATCCTGGCGATCCAGCGTCGTCACCATTCCCGTCATCAGGCTGCATGGCACCATCATGGCCGGCGGCGGCCCGTTCCGGCCGAGCCTGTCCTTGGCGTCCACTGCCGCCCTCATCGAAAAGGCGTTCCTGTTCGATGCGCCCGCCGTCGCCATTTCAATCAATTCGCCTGGCGGCTCGCCGGTGCAGTCGCGGCTGATCTTCAAGCGCATCCGCGACCTCGCGGTCGAGAAGAACAAGAAGGTGCTGGTCTTCGTCGAGGATGTGGCGGCCTCGGGCGGCTACATGATCGCGGTCGCCGGCGACGAGATCTTTGCCGATCCGTCCTCCATCGTCGGTTCGATTGGTGTCGTCTCGGCCTCGTTTGGTTTTCCCGAGTTGATGAAGAAGATCGGTGTCGAGCGCCGTGTCCACACCGCCGGCCAGAACAAGGCGGTGCTCGACCCGTTCAAGCCGGAGAAGAGGGAAGACGTCGAGCGCCTGAAGGCGCTACAGCTGGAAGTGCACGAGACCTTCATCGACCTGGTCAGGGAACGCCGTGGCACCAAGCTGAAGGACGATCCGGACCTGTTCACCGGCCTGTTCTGGACCGGCAAGAAAGGGCTGGAGCTTGGCCTCGTCGATGCGTTGAGCGACATGCGCACGGTACTGAAAACCCGCTTCGGCGCGAAAACCCAGCTCAGGCTGGTCACCGCGCCGCGTGGCCTGTTTGGCCGCATCGGCCTGTTCGGCTCGAACTTTTCAGCGCCCGATATTGCCGCCGCCGCCGCAAGCGGCGTGATCGATGCGGCGGAAGAGCGCGCATTGTGGGCTCGCTTCGGGCTTTGAAAAAGCAGGGAAAGCGTCTAGCATGAGGGCTTGACAGTCTGCCTTGCCGCCTTGCGAGGGAGGAGCTTTGAAATGCCACAGATCATTTTCTTCGCAGTTGTCGGCGCAGCCGCTTATTTCGGCTACCGCACCTTCGTCCGCGAGGCCGAACGTGTGACCGCCAAGGTGCGGCGCACCGAAAAGCAGGCAGCCAACGGCACCAACGGCACGCTGGTCCAGGATCCCGAGACCGGCGAATACCGCCTGGCCAAGGACTGAGCATCATCCCGTCAGCAGCCGACAGTTTGGATGCCGCAGCCCGGACGTGGCTTGCGCCCGCCAAGATAAATCTGGCGCTGCACGTCACCGGCAGGCGCGCCGACGGCTACCATCTGCTCGAGAGCCTGGTCGTTTTCACCCGCTTCGGCGACAGGGTCGAGATCGAGCCTGCCGACGCCGACCGGTTCTCCGTATCGGGCCGTTACGCGACTTCCGTGCCGATCGACGACAGCAATCTGGTGGTGAAGGCGCGCGAGGCGCTGCGCAGGCAGGCCGGCCAGCAGCGCACGCCGCCGGTTGCCATCCGGCTGGAAAAGAACCTGCCGGTCGCATCCGGGGTCGGCGGCGGCTCGAGCGACGCGGCGGCGGTATTGCAGGGTCTTGTCCGGACCTGGGGGCTCGACATCGGTGAGGCCGAACTGAGCCGGATCGGTCTCACGCTCGGCGCCGACGTGCCGATGTGTCTTGCGGCAAAACCGCTGGTTGCGCGTGGCGTCGGCGATGAGCTGTCGCCAATTGCGGATTTTCCTGCGCTGGCCTTGGTGCTGGTCAATCCCGGCGTCGCCGTCTCCACGCCTGATGTGTTCAACGCACTTGAGAAACGCGATAATGAGGGATTGCCGCCGCTGCCGCGTGCATTTGACTTCCACAGTGTCCGCAATTGGCTGGAGATCACCCGCAACGATCTTGAGGAACCGGCGCAAGCAATACAGCCGCCCATCGGCAGAGCGCTTTCCCTGCTGAACAGGGCCGGATCTGGATTCTCGCGCATGTCGGGATCCGGCGCGACATGCTTCGGGCTGTTCGAGACCGGCAATGTCGCCAAGCGCGCCGCCGCCGAGATTCGCAGTCGCGAACCGGAGTGGTTTGTCGCCGCGACACGAAGCATCGCTTCGGAGGGGGCCGATGGCCAAAATTGACGAGAGCCGGCCGTTCATCCCGGTGCGCATCGCGGTGCTGACGGTGTCCGATACGCGCAGCCTTGCCGACGACAAATCCGGCCAGACGCTGGCTGATCGCATCGCCGAGGCCGGCCATGTCCTGGCCGCGCGCGACATCGTCACCGACGACCGGGAGAAAATCCGCGACAAGGTGCTGGGCTGGTCGCGCGACGAAGACATCGATGTCGTCATCACCACCGGCGGCACCGGTTTTACCGGCCGCGACGTGACGCCGGAGGCGCTGGAGCCGATCTTCGAGAAGCGCATGGATGGCTTTTCCGAAGTGTTCCACCGCATTTCGTACGACAAGATCGGCACCTCGACAGTGCAGAGCCGAGCGACGGGCGGCGTCGTCAACGCCACCTTCGTCTTCGTGCTGCCGGGCTCGCCCGGCGCCTGCAGGGACGCCTGGGACGGCATCCTGAAACCGCAGCTCGACTACCGCCACATGCCCTGCAACTTCGTCGAGATCATGCCGCGCCTGGACGAGCATTTGCGGCGCGGCAAGGCCGCCTCGTAAACCAAGGCAAAGTGCCGGCCAAGTGCTGCCTTTGTCAGGCAGAATGGCGGCTGCGCCTTCGAGAGGTCATTTCCTCCGGGTCGTCGGGCGGATAGTCTGTCGCCAAGTCAAGACGGAAGAGATCCAATGAGCGCGCACCGCGGCGGCTGCCATTGCGGCAACATCCACCTGACCTTCGAAACCGGAATTGAGCCGTCCGAGATGGAGATCCGCGCCTGCCAATGCGCCTTCTGCGTCCGGCATGGCTCACGCGCCGCCGCCGATCCGCAGGGGCGATTGATCGTCGCGGCCGAGGACGAGGCCCGGCTGCACCGATACCGGTTCGGATTGCGCACCGCCGATTATCTCATCTGCCGGGACTGCGGCGTCTATGTCGCTGCTGTGACCACCGACGGCGAACCGAGAGCGATTGTCATCGTCAATGCGCTGGATGACCGGCCGCGGTTCAACCGCGAGCCGGTCCCAATGGACTATGATGCCGAGAACAAAGAGGTTCGCATTGCCCGGCGGCAAGCGCGCTGGATGCCGGTCGAGATCCGCTCCGGCCTCAGCGGATGACCGGTTCGCCGTGGAAGCGGCGGCGCGAGGGCGGCGAGACGCCGAAGCCGACCTCCATCATCAGCCGTGGCGTGGTGGACGGCACGGTGCCCATGTGGAAGCCGAACGGGTCCTCGACGAAGCCGAGGCCGGCCTCGCCGGTCAGCGTGACCGGGCTGTCGTCGCCATAGACCTTGAGCACGTCTTGCGCCGGATGGCCGACCAGCAGCGTCAACTGGTGCTTGAGGCTGCGCCTGTTGTGGCTGCCTTTGACATAGACATGCGGGCCGGTGCCGGCATCGCAGGGCTTGAGATAGAAGAAGAATTTCAGCATCCGCCAGTCGTCGAGATCGAAATGATATTTGCCGAGCGAGGCAAGGTTCTTGTCGGCGTCGGAAGCCTCGCCGGTCGGAAAGCTCCACCAGACACGCGTGGTGATCAGCTTTGCCTGCCCGCCCAGATAGTGCTGGGCGATGTCGAGCAGCAGCGGATCGTTTTGGATGGCGAGTGCTGCCTTGCAGCTGAGGATGCGCTCGAAATAGTGGCCGCTGAGCAAAGAGCGGCCGAACCGCTTCTCGGCTTCTGCGTGTTCTCCGGGCATGAATTCGAGCCGGCGGTCGAAATTGCCGAAGCACGGCGTGCTCTGAGCAAAGCTAGCGATCTCTTCGTGGATTGCCTGCGGAAGGACCAGTCCGGAGAACAGGCCATCGGCGCGCAGCGCCGCGACGATCGACTTGAGGTCGACGCCCCTGAACATCGTCGCTCCGGCACTCTGCGCAGGGCGCGCGGCTTTGGCGCCAAGCCAGTGCAGCTTGCGCGCCGGCATGGTGCGGGCAAGCACGAACATCGGCAGCCATGCGGGATTTTCGCGCAGGTCGGACAGATAGGTCGGGATACGCACCGCAATGCGGCGGAGCAGGCTGCCGTTGCGGGCAATGGCTTCCAGACTGGGGGCGCCGGATTTGTCAGGGGACGAAAGGTTCATCGGGGTCCTCAGATATGAACGGCAGCAACGACGACGCGGCGCTTGCTTACCGCTCCGGCACTACCCAAACCCCGATATCCCGCATCAACGGAATGCTAATCCCGCGTCAGCTTTTGTGCAATGCACAATAGCTTTTTGCGGCGAAAAAGAGGGATGGTGCTGCGACCGTGCCAATGCGGATGAGACGCCGACGCTGCCCCTCATCCGCCCTTCGGGCACCCTTCTCCCTGGGAACGGGAAAAGGGAGAAACATCACTTCTTCGGCGCCAGCCAGATTTCGGCGTCGAGCCGCCTGGTGGCGAGACCGCGCGCAAGGGCTTCGGCGCTGTGCGCGTTCTTCGACAGGGCAGCGGCCTGGCGCTTGCTGATGACCAGCCCTTCGGCCAGCGCCCGGTTGCCCGAAAACACCCGTGACAGGAACGGCGTGCGGCTGCCGCGCGCACGGGAAAAGCGCGCCGGCATGGTTTGCCGCGCCGTGTGAGCGACAACGTCGTCGATCCAGCCCTCCGCCAGCCTTGCGCCGGGTTCCAGAAACAGCAGCCAGTCACCCTTCGCCTGCCTGATTCCCGCGGCAATGCCGCCGGCCACGAAGTGGCAGCCGGCATGATCGGCAACCCGATGCGTCTGGTCGGTCGAGCCGGTGTCGCAGACGATGACATCGCGCACCACGCCCTCGACCGCGCCGCCGATCAACGAGGCGAGCGTGCGGGCAAGGCCTTCTTCGTCATCCCGGGTTTCGATGAGAACGCTGAGCATTTTTAGCCGAATAGCGGAAAGCCCGGCGCAGCGCCAGTTTTGCCTGGCCCAACGAAAAAGTTCTTGCTTTGTTCTCATCAGCGAAATAGGATTATTTTCATGAACAGAGCGATTCGACAGCCAGCCGACAGTCCTTGGGAAAGGGCCAAAATGGAACATATCGTGCGTGCGGACATTGCTGCTTTCGGAGCAGGGCGAGCCGAGATGGCCAATGCGATGATCGAACAGAGCGGCATGCGCGTCCGTCCGGATCGCAACCGCGGCCGTTCCGCGGGCATCAACCCGTCCGGCCGGTTCGAGCCGGTCAGCCGGGATGTGTTCGACGACGGCTGGAATTCGCTGGAGGAATTGCCGCCGTTCAAGACCGAAGTGCAGGTCGAGAAGCCGCGCACCATCATCACCCGCAACGAATCGCCCGACATTTCCTTCGACCGCTCGATCAACCCCTATCGCGGCTGCGAGCATGGCTGCGTCTATTGTTTCGCCCGGCCGACGCATTCCTTCATGGGCCTGTCGCCGGGGCTGGATTTCGAAGCGAAGCTGTTTGCCAAGCCGGATGCGGCGCGGCTGCTCGACAAGGAACTGTCGAAGGATGGCTATCAGCCGCGCACCATCGCGATCGGCACCAACACCGATCCCTACCAGCCGATCGAGAAACAATACCGGATCATGCGCGAGATCCTCGAAGTGCTGGAGGCGCGCGGCCATCCGGTCGGCATCGTCACCAAATCCCATCTGGTGACGCGCGACATCGACATCTTGTCGCGCATGGCCGAACGGGGCTTGGCCAAGGTGGCGCTGTCGGTGACAACGATGGACCGCATGCTGGCGCGCACCATGGAGCCACGCGCGTCGACGCCGACCAAGCGGCTTGAGGCGATCCGGCAGCTTTCCGATGCCGGCATCCCGGCCTCTGTCATGGTGGCGCCGATCATTCCCGGCCTGACCGACCAGGAGATGGAGCGCATCCTCGATTCGGCACGCGCCGCAGGCGCCCGCGAGGCCGGCTATGTCATCCTGCGCCTGCCGCTCGAGGTGGCGCCGATCTTCAAGGACTGGCTGCTGCGCCATTATCCCGACCGCTACCGGCACGTGATGTCGCTGATCCGTTCGATGCGCGACGGCAAGGACTATGATTCGGAATGGGGCAAGCGGATGAAAGGCGCCGGCCCCTATGCCTGGCAGATCGGCCGGCGCTTCGAGATCACGGCCAAGCGGCTCGGCCTCAACGCCGAGCGGCGCACGCTCCGAACCGACCAGTTTGTCGCCGCCGCCAAGGCGACCGAGCAGCTGATGCTGCTCTGAGAGTAGCGCTTGCCCTGCCCTCGTGGCTGTCAGGCGACCCAAGAATCCCGTCCGGCCTGTCCCCCGGCCTGCAGACGGTGCCCTCCCGGTCTTGCCCCACTCGACCCTGGAGGGACTTGCGGAGAATCGGAGCCGATGCGAACCTCGCCGCAACATGGCTCGCGCACGTTCCGATTCTCCGCTTCTTTTCGAAATCGTCGAAAAGCCCGATTTCTCCTTCGAGACGAAGGCGATGGCCGAAGGCCTGTGGCCGGTGGCAGGCATGGACGAGGCCGGCCGCGGTCCGCTGGCGGGGCCGGTGGTGGCGGCGGCCGTGATCCTCGATCCCGCCAACATTCCCGACGGGCTCGACGATTCCAAACGGCTCAACCATTTGCAGCGCGAGGCGCTGTTCCTGAAAATCCTGGGGTCAGCGCTCGGCGTGTCGATGGCCTCGGTCAGCGCCGAAGGCATTGACGGCAGCAACATCCTCAAGGCCAGCCTGGAAGCCATGCGCCGCGCCCTTGCCGGCCTGCCGATCCAGGCGAAGCTGGCGCTGGCCGATGGCCGCGATGTGCCGCCGGGCCTCCTCTGCGAAGGCCGCGCGCTGATCAAGGGCGACCAGCGCTCGCAATCGATCGCCGCCGCCTCGATCGTCGCCAAGGTGATGCGCGACCGCATGATGTGCGGCTGCGGCAGCCATCACGAGCGCTACGGGTTCGAGGTCCATATGGGCTACGCCACCGTGCGGCACCGCACCGCGATCGAAGCGCATGGGCCGGTGGCAAGGCTGCACCGGGCATCATTCGCGCCGTTCAGGCTGGGTGGGGTTGAGGTGGTGGAAGAAGAAGGGTTTGTCGGGTTGGACAGCTAATCTCCCCCCTTGAGGGGGAGATGGCCGGCAGGCCAGAGGGGGGCGCGAAGGAACGCGACCTTTCAGTAAACCTGCCGATGCAAGGAATCCGTAACACGAAATAGAAAATCTGGAAACGCCGGCGGGACAGCGCCCCCCTCTGCCCTGCCGGGCATCTCCCCCACAAGGGGGGAGATTGGCGGCTTCGACGCCTCGCCAAACAAAAAAGCCGCCAGGTCACCCAAGCGGCTCGATGTCAGCGAGCTAATCCCGCTCAGTTCAGCTTGGCTTTCACATCCTGCAGCGCGGATTTGAACAGGTCGGCGCCGGCCTTGGCGTCGATCTTGCCGGCAAGCAGCGTGCGGGCCGCCTCGACGGCGATGTCGACGGCGCTGGCGCGCACTTCGGCGACGGCTTCGCGCTCGGCCTGGCCGATCTTCTGCTCGGCAAGCGCGGTGCGGCGGGTGACATAGTCTTCGGTCTTCTTGTGCGCCTCGGCGGCAAGCATGTCGGCCTCGCGCTTGGCGGCAGCGACGATGGCTGCGGCCTCCTGCTCTGCTTCCTTGCGCTTCTTCTGGTATTGGCCGAGCAGTTGCTGGGCCTCTTCGCGCAACCGGCGGGCTTCCGCAAGCTCGTCGCTGATCTTGGTCGCACGGGCGTCGAGCGACTTGGCGATCAGGCCTGGCACCTTGATGTAAACGGCAACGCCGAGGAAAATGACGAGGGCAACCGTTGCCCAAAGCGTTGCGAGAGATGTGGCGTCCATGATGTGCTCCTCACCGGGCCACGGATTTGACCGCAGCCGAGACCTCGGCCTTGCTCGTCTTGCCGCCGACAAGCGCATCGACGATGGCTGAAGCGGTGTCCTCGGCAATCGTGCCGACTTCCTTCATGGCGTTGGCCTTGATGGAAGCAATGCTGGCCTCGGCCTCGCCGAGCTTCTTGTCGAGGGCGGCCTCGACCTTCTTGCGGGCAGCCTCGGCTTCAGCCTTGGCAGCGTCGTTGGCCTGCTGGCCTATCGCGTTGGCCTTGGCCTTGGCTTCCGCAAGTTCCTGCTCGTAAGCGGCAACGGCGGCGTCGGCCTCGCCCTTCAGCCTGGCGGCCTGGTCGAGGTCCTGCGTGATGCGATCGCTGCGGACGTCGATGATGCCGCCAAGGCGCGGCATCACCACCTTCTTCAGGAACAAATAGAACAGCCCGAACGTGATCGCCAGCCACAGAAGCTGGGACGGAAACGTCGCCGGATCGAATGGCGGGAACGTGCCGTGCGCCTCGGCAGGCACGCCGGCGCCGGAATGCGTGCCGCCTTCCGTACCGGTATGGGCGCCTTCAGCGGCGGGTGCGGACTCTTGCGCAAACGCAGATGTCACGAACATGGACTATCCCCTGATATCAGGCATGGCCGCAGGAATGCGGCCAGCCAATTCTTCCCAATGCTCGTCCGACCGATAATTGGCCGAACAGGGGCTCAGCCGAACAGGGCGAGAAGCGCGATGAGAAGCGAGAAAATGCCCAGAGCTTCGGTCACGGCGAAGCCGAAAATCAGGCGGCCGAACTGGCCATCGGCGGCCGACGGATTGCGCAGGGCGCCCGCCAGGTAGCTGCCGAAGATGTTGCCGAGGCCAATGCCCGCGCCGCCCATGCCCAGGCAAGCGATACCGGCGCCGATGTACTTTGCTGCTTCTGCGTCCATTTTAAACTCCTTTGGATCTGTAATTCCGTTGCAATTCCATCCGGCGAAAGATGCCGGAAATTCTAAGGTCAGTGCCCGGGATGCAGGGCGTCGTTCAGATACATGCAGGTCAGCACCGCAAAGACGTAGGCCTGCAGGAAAGCGACCAGCAATTCCAGCGCGGTCAGCGCGACTGCCATGGCCAGCGGCAACACCGAACCGGCAACGCCGACGGCGCCGAGCGCGCTCAGGCTGACGACGAAGCCCGAAAACACCTTCAGGGTGATGTGGCCGGCCAGCATGTTGGCGAACAGACGAACCGAGAGGCTGACCGGGCGCGACACGAAGGAGATCACCTCGATCAGCACCACCAGCGGTAACAGGAACACCGGAACGCCGTGCGGCACGAAGAGCTTGAGGAAGCCCAGACCGTGCTTCGTGAAGCCGTAGACAACGACGGTTCCGATCACCAGGGCTGCGAGGCCGAAGGTGACGATGATGTGGCTGGTGACGGTGAAGAAGTAGGGGAAAAGGCCAAGCAGGTTGGCGACCAGCACGAACATGAACAGCGAGAACACGAAGGGGAAGAACTTCATGCCCTGCGTTCCGGCGGCGTCGCGCAGCATGTTGGAGACGAACTCGTAGCCCATTTCCGAAACCGACTGCAGGCGCCCGGGAACAAGGCTGCGGCTGGAGGTCGAGAGGTACAGAAACGCCGATGCGACGAGCACGGTCGCGACCATGAACAGGGACGAATTGGTGAAGGACAGGTCATAGCCTCCGATATTGATCGGAATCAGCTTGACGATATGGAACTGGTGGATCGGATCGACCTTGTCAGCAGCCATTTACATCCCCGTCAAAACCGCGAGCGGCCTTAAGTGTCCTTGTGCGCCATTGGCGGCGCGCCATTTCATTCTTTCGGATCGTGCGACTTCTCGCTTTTTCCGAATTCCGCCACAACACCTGACGAACGCAGGACATTGAGCACGCCGGCGCCAAAGCCCAGCAACAAGCCGACGACCAGACCCCATGGCGAGGTTCCCGCCACGCGATCCAGAAACCAGCCAAGGCCCACACCCACCACTATCCCGGCGATGAACTCGCTGGACAGCTTGAGCGCCTGGCCATATCCGGCCGTCGCTTTCGCGCCGTCATTCCCCTCGAGCTGATCCGGCCGTCTTGTCGCAAGCGATGCTCCAAGCTCACGCCGGCGGCGTTCGAGATCTTCGTCGCGGATGTCGGCCTCGTGCTTGCTGCCGCGGCCGGTTTCTCCGGTTCCGTCTGGCCCGTTCTTGTCGACCATCGTAACCCCCCTGCCCGGTCAGACCGTCACCGTCCGTCCGCTTCTAAAGTCGCCGGCAACATAGTTAGAGGGTTTGCGCCCGTCAAGCCACGGGCGGGACTTCAAAGCCATGTATTTTTTCTATTGGAATCAATTACTTGGCGAGGTGCGACATCGTGCCCGGCACTATCGGGTCGGCACATGCCCCGAATCCGTCCGGCGACCGCTGTCCGATTTCGGCTTCCAGGGCCTTTGCGGTTCGTTTGCGACAGGCAAGCCGAAGGGCTCAGCTCCAGCCGCCGCCATAGGTGCGGTAGAAGATATGCAGGCCGATCTTGGTCATCTTCTGCATCGTGCGCGCCCAGCCCGGATGGACGTAGTTGGCGTAGTAGTGGGTCGATGAGCCGACTTCGGGAATGAATATCTTGCCGGCGGTGACCGCCATCGCGACGTCCTGCGCGGTCTTGTAATGGGCGGGGCTCTCGATGCGCTTCTTGCGGCCGTCGCAGGCGAAGGAGAACTGGCAGCGGTTCAGCCAGTTGTCGTTCTGGTAGACGACGCCGCAAATCGAGTTCGGATAGGCCGGATTGCGGACGCGGTTGAGAATGACCTGCGCGACGGCGGCCTGGCCGCGCACGGATTCGCCGCGCGCCTCGAAATAGATGCCGTTGGCGAGGCAGGCCTGCTCCTTCGTGGAGAAGACGCTGGCCGGCAGCGGGTTCTGGATCCACGAGTGGTCACCCTTGGCCATCGGCGGAATGAAGCGCCCGCTGCTCGGCTCCTCGTCCTGCAGCAGCGCTTCGAAGGGTGAGGCCTTGGCGTAATCGGGTTCGGCCTGGGCATAGGCGGTGGCCAGCACGTCCGGTCTGTCATTGTTGACCAACGCGGCAAGCATGGCCGGCACGCCGGGATCGGGCTTCTTGTCCACGTTGGTGTGGAAGGCCTGGGCGATCTGGATTTCCTTGCCCTTGATGCCGGGCTTGGCGAAGGCGAGCTTCAGGCCGCTGTCCATGCTCGGCCGCAGCAGCGAGGACGTGCGCTGAAAGATCGAGCCGGCATTGAAGTTCTTCGGCGGCGCCACCGGCGAGACCTGGATGATGCGGCCCTTCTTGTCGGCGCGCATGATGCGGTCCTCGTCGGGCGTGATGCCGGCGACATTGCCCTTGCCGCGAAACGAGACCTTGCCGACGCCGGGCAGGCGCACGCCCGAACCCGAGAGCGAACCGGTGGTGACGGAATCGATGAAAGGCATTTCGGCGGCATGAACCGAGCCGGCGACGGAGCGCTCGACATAAGAGTTCCAGCGGGTGCCCGAGGCTTCGAGGCCGGAAATCAAGCTGCCCATGTCCTGGTAGGCGACGACAGTTGGAAAGCCGATCCAGATGCCGAGCCCGATGACCAATGGCGATACGAAGGAACGTTTTTTCTCACCGGCGGCGGCGGCCAGCCGCTTCAGGACACGTCGATGCACGGGGAACTCTCCAGAAACGCCACTGAGCCACTGGAGAGCCAAAGTGAAGCATTAACCTTGATGCGGGGTTAACGCGGTTGATCGTGTTTTTCCGAAGCGGCCCGAAATGGGACGCCGCTTGCAGGCCGGCCAACCCGTCAGTTCGGCCGCAGGAAAATTGGCCATGCAATCATGGCGCAGAGCGCGCCCACCAGCCAGACGCCAGGCCACGACCAGATGAGCAGCAAAGCCGGAATGGCGGTCGGCACCACGAAGAAGGCGATGAAGACGAAGCTGTTGGCAAGACCGAGCGCGGTTCCGGCGCGGCTGGCGCCGGCAAGCGTGGCGAGTTCGGTGTAGGCGACGCCATGCCAGGCGGAGACCGAAATGCCGGCAACGACCAGCAGCACGTCGATCGCCGGGATCAACGCGGCATGGGCGTCTGGCGTGGCTCCTGCCGCCAGGACCAGCAGGCAGACGGCCGCGAAGCCAAGCGCGCTCGTCATGCTGCAGAGGCGCAGGAACCAGCGGCGGTTGCCATGGCGGTCGGTGAAGCGGCCGCTCCAGACGCGCATCACCATCGCGCCGGTCTGCACCGCGGCAAGGCTGGCGCTGATCGTGAGCGTGGCCATGCCGGCGAAATCGTGCAGGAAGACGGAGGCGAAGGTGAGCACCGCCACTTGCGGAAAGCAGAGCAGGCCGATGGCGGTGGCGATGCGCCAGACCTCGACATTGCGCAGCGGCGCCGGACCGCCCGACTTTGCCATGGCCATGCTGCCGGCATTGTCCAATTCCGGCGGCTGGTGCAGCCATCGCCAGGCAAACAGCGCAGAGACGGCGTTCATGGCGGCCAGCAGCCCGAAGACCGCCGCGAAACCGTGCACCGATGCCAGCGACGGCAGGACCAGCGCGCCGAGCCCGCCGCCGAGCGGCACCGCGGTCTGCCTGATGCTCATGGCAAAGCCACGTTCGCCTTCGTGGAACCAGGCCATGATGGCGCGGCCGCTGGAACCGTTGACGCTGCCGCCGAGCAGGCCGGTGACCAGAAGGCATGCGGCCAGCATTGCGACGCCAGGCACATAGGTCACTGAGGGCACGATGAACAACGCCATCAGGGCGAGCCACGCCGCGGTCGCACCAAGGCCGGTCAATAGCACGCCGCGATCGCCCCAGCGGTCGGTGAGCAGACCCCAGGGCAGTTCGCTCAAGGCAACGCCCAGTCCGAGAAGGCCGAGGACCAGGCCGAGATTGCCATTGCTCAAGTGATAGCCCGACCGCAGAAACACCGCCGCCGCCGGTATGCCGGCGAAGGTGGCGGAGAAACTGGCATTGGCGGCAACGCCGATGCCAAGCACCTTCCAGCGATGATTGGCGCGAAATCGTTCAGCCTTCGACCTGACGGCGGCGGCTCGGCCAACCCGGCCTGGCTCACAATTTGCGTCGGCAATCGACATGGCGGGACTCCTGTTGATGCCCTCTCGGGACCTTGACACCTCGTCTTTACCGCCATAACTTCATCCCGAATATCGGGAATTTTTTGACAATCGTTCCCGAAAAACAGGATCGTTGAGATGCGCCGCGTAACCTTCGACCTCGATGTCCTCCGAAGCTTCGTCACCGGCATGGAACTCGGCAGCTTCGCCAAGGCCGCCGACCGGCTTGGACGCTCGACCTCGGCGGTGAGCGCGCAACTGAAGAAGCTGGAGGACCAGGCGGCGACGCCGATCTTCCGCAAGTCGGGCCGCGGACTGGCGTTGACCGAAGCCGGCGAAACCATGCTCGGCTATGCCAGGCGGCTGCTCGAGTTGAACGACGAGGCGGCCTCGGCCATCCACGACGTGGAACTGGAAGGCTGGGTCAGGCTCGGCCTGCAGGAGGATTTCGGCGAGGCGGTGCTGCCGGAGGTGCTCGGACGCTTCGCCCGCGCGCACCCCAAGGTCAAGATCGAGGCGCGGATCGGGCGCAGCTATGAACTCGCCGAGCGGATCACATCAGGCAATCTCGACATTGCGCTGGCCTGGGACAGCGGCCAGGCGCTGCCTTACAGCCGGCATGTCGGCGGCGCGCAATTGCGCTGGATCGGGCCGGCAAAGCTGATCGAGACCAGGCTGCGCGAGGGCGAGGCACTGCCGCTGGTGGCGCTGGAAGCGCCATGCCTGCTGCGCACAGTGACGACGGAAACGCTCGACCGCGCCGGCCTGCCATGGCGGATGGCCTTCTCCAGCCCCAGCCTTGGCGGCATCTGGGCGGCGGTCGCCGCCGGCCTCGGCCTGACGATCCGCACCGATATCGGCCTGCCGGCCAATGTCAGGGCGATGGCGCCGCAAACGCTGGGCTTACCCGCGCTGCCGACCATGGCGCTGGTGCTGCACCAGAAAGACGCCGAACTGGACCCGGTGGCGGCGCGGCTGGCGGATATATTGTGGCACGCGGCGGTGGCGGCGCTGCCGCAGGACGAGCGGTTGAGAGAGGTCGCTTAGACGGAAGCGGCTGTCCAGCGTAGCGTTCCGTCACACCCCCCTCTGTCCTGCCGGACATCTCCCCCGCAAGGGGGGAGATTGGATCTCGCGAATGCTTTCGCCAATTTTCAACGTTGCAAGAGAGGCTCCAAAGACGAAACGACTGATCTCCCCCCTTGCGGGGGAGATGCCCGGCAGGGCAGAGGGGGGTGCTGTCCCGCCAATCTTGCGGAGAATTCCGCAACCGTCATCGCTCACTTGCGCTTGTTCGCTCTCCCCGCGAACGGGTTGTCCGAAGTCCGCAGCGCTATCCGGATCGGCACGCCGGGCATGTCGAAGGCTTCGCGCAGGCTGTTGGAGAGGTAGCGCACGTAGGATTGCGGCATCGCGTCGGGCCGCGAGCACTGGACGACGAAACCCGGTGGCCGGGTCTTGGCCTGGGTGACATATTTGACCTTGAGCCGGCGGCCGGCGACGGCGGGTGGCGGGTGATGCGCCAGAATGCTTTCCAGCCAACGGTTGAGCTTGCCGGTGGAAACGCGGCTGTTCCACACCTTGTGCGTCTTGATGACGGCATCCATCAGCTTGTCGAGGCTGCGGCCGGTCTCGGCCGAAACCGTCACCGCCTGGATGCCGCGCACCTGCGGCAAAAGCCGTGTGGTCTTTTCGCGCAGTTCCGTCAGCAGTTCCTGCGGATTGTCGATCAGGTCCCATTTGTTGAAGGCGATGACCGGCGCCCTGCCCTCGCGGATGATCAGGTCGGCGATCTGCAGATCCTGCTTCTCGAACGGGATGGTGGCGTCGAGCACGATGATGACGATCTCGGCAAAGCGGATGGCGCGCAAGCCGTCCTGCACCGACATCACTTCCAGCTTCTCGTGGATCCTGGCCTTGCGGCGCATGCCGGCAGTGTCGAACAGTTTTAGCCGGCGGCCATGCCAGTCCCAGTCGACGGAGATGGAATCGCGGGTGATGCCGGCTTCCGGGCCGGTCAGCAGCCGCTCCTCGCCGATCAACGCGTTGATCAGCGTCGACTTGCCGGCATTGGGCCGGCCGACGACGGCGATGCGCATCGGCTTGGTGTCGTCATAGGCGGGTTCGGCGTCGGGATCGGTGATGTCCTCGCCGATCAGCACCTCGCTGGCGGCGACGTCCTCGGCCTCGTCTTCTTCCTCGCCGAAGGCGCGGTCTTTGCCCAGCGCCTCGATCACCGCGTCGCGCAGATCGGGCATGCCCTGGCCGTGCTCGGCCGAGACCGGGATCGGCTCGCCCAAGCCCAGTTCCCAGGCTTCCAGCATGCCGCCCTGGGCGCCCTTGGCCTCGGCCTTGTTGGCGACCAGCACGACCGGCTTGCCGGACTTGCGCACGATTTCGGCAAAGGTGCGGTCGTCGGGCAAAAGCCCGGACTTGGCGTCGATGGTGAAGAAGATCAGGTCGGCTTCGCGGATCGCGATCTCGGTCTGCGCGCGCATGCGGCCGGGCAACGTCGAGGCGGCGGCGTCTTCGAAACCGGCGGTGTCGATGACATCGAAATGCAGATCGTAGAGTTTGGCCGCGTGGACGCGACGGTCGCGGGTGACGCCCGGCGTGTCGTCGACAAGCGCCAGCTTCCGTCCCACCAATCGGTTGAAAAGCGTCGATTTGCCGACATTGGGCCGGCCGATAATGGCGACTTTGAAGCTCATCCGGCTATCCATATCATCGCCCAAACCGCAGCGCGCCCTTGGGTCAGGCCCGAGGGCAGGCTTTGGGCGATGCGTATCATGACGCGCCCGAGCCGCGGATCAATTCCGACATCAGCGTCGCCCGCTGGCGCGCGTTGCGCGGGGCGCCGTCATCGGCGGCGATCTGGTCGAACAGTTTCAGCGCATCCTGGGTCTTGCCTTCCTTCCAGGCGGCAAGGCCGAGCGCTTCGCGCGCTGTGTGGCGCAGCGTGTTGTTGTCGGCGGTCAGCGCCTCGACGCGGCTGGAGACGTCGGCGAAGGAGCCGTGATCGACGAGCAGCAGGGCGGCCCGCAGGCGCGCCATGTCGCGAATGCCCTGCGGAATGGCGGTGTCGGCGGCGACGCCATCGAAATCCGTAGCGGCGGCGGCAAAGTCGCCCTTGTCGGCCTTGACGGTTGCGGCGCGCATACGGGCGAGCAGTGGATAGGCGCCGTAGCCATCCTTTTCCAGCTGTTCGAGTGCTGTCAGCGACTCGTCGCTCTTGCCGTCATTGGCAAGCTTCAGCGCCTGCGAAAACGCATCGCCCGAGCGGTTGGCGCGGGTCTCGTCCCAATAGCGGTAGCCGACGAAGGCAGCGGTGCCGAGCACCACCAGGACGGCGAGGACAAGGATCGCCGGGCCGAAACGATCCCAAAGCACCTGCGCCTTTTCGCGACGGATCTCGTCGTTGACTTCGCGGATAAAACTGTCGTCGGACATCAATCAAAACCATTGCTGCCCCAACAGGGGCGCTTCTTGAGCCCGCGTTTTAGCGAAATTTCGCGGGCATGGAAGGGGCTCGGCAGGAAAATCGGCTAATCGCCGGGCGCATAGCTCCCGACATTGATCGCACCCACGCCACATTTTGCCGATAGCCGGCTTGGACTGCCTCCAGATCAAGCCCAGATTGCCGATGCCACGTTTGTCCCGCGTTGTTGCGTTTTCCTCAGCCGTGCTTGGCATGGCGGGCACTGCTTTCGCCGACCCGCCGGCGCCGCCTGCCCCGGCAAAGCCGAAGCAAATCGTCATCATCTCGTTCGACAGCGCCCGGGAGATCTCGCAATGGCAGCGCAGCCGGGCACTGGCCAAGCGCACCGGCGCGCATTTCACCTACTTTCTGTCCTGCGTGTTCCTGTTGTCGCAGCAGACGCGCGCCGAATACACCGCGCCGGGCAAGTCCGCGGGCAAATCCAACATCGGTTTTGCCGCCTCGAAACAGGAAGTAGCCGATCGGCTCGACCAGATCGGGCTTGCCGCGGCGGAGGGCCACGACATCGCCAGCCATGGCTGCGGCCACTTCGACGGCAAGGACTGGAGCAAGGCCGACTGGCTGAAGGAATTCGCCTCGTTCGGGCACATTCTGGAGAACGCCTATGCGATCAACGGCATTGCGCCCGAGCCGGCAGGCTGGCGCGCTATCGCCCATGCCGTTGTCGGCTTTCGCGCACCCTACCTCTCGACCGGCAAAGGTCTCTACGAGGCCCTGGCTGAAGCCGACTACCACTATGACGCCAGCGGCGTTTCGAATGGCCCGGTCGAGCCGCCGACCGGCGGCGGCCTGACCCGCTTTTCGCTGCCACAGATCCCGGAAGGCCCGAATTCAAGGCCGGTGATCGCCATGGACTACAATCTCTATGTCCGGCATTCCGGCGGCTTCGAGCGGCCGAGCCAGGCAGCCGAGTTCAGCGATCGGACCTACCAGGCGTTCCGCGCCGCCTTCGACAAGCAATATCAGGGCAAGCGCATCCCGCTGGTGCTGAGCTTCCATTTCACGCTGATGAATGACGGCGCCTACTGGAACGCGCTGGAGCGCTTTGCCGACGAGACGTGCGTGAAAGCCGACGTCGAATGCATCAGTTTTCGCGATTATGTGCAGCGGCAACGTGGTAGCGAGAGGCAGGCGGCGGTGGGCGGCTGAGCCGCCAACCGTCTGTGCAAATAGGATCAAGCCGGGTCGGGTTCCTTTGCCTGTTCCTGACGCTCCATGAAGTGGCGGTCAATGTCGGGCAGCGGCTCGCCGCGAATCGTCGCCTCGAAGGCGCGAAGGCGCTTGTGAACTGACAGAAGCTCGACAATCGTCGACCAAGAATTGACGAGATACTGGAATGAGTTGGTTACCTGACTGAAGGCTGAACTGACCTGGTTGATGAGACCCAGCGTCAGCGTTCCAGCGATCATGGAAGGCACCATCAGGAAGTAGGAGAAGACGTTGTTGGTCTGAAGATAAAGATAGCGGACCACGTTGAAATACACATAGTGGAAATACAGGCGAAAGTAGTTTTGCCGCACACTCGCAAACAGCTCCGCGACGGTCTGCGGCTGCGCCCGGGCCGGATCGTCCTCACCGTAGACGAGTTCCTTGCGATATGCTGCCTCGACGCGCTGGTTACGAAACTGCAAGCCAGGAAGCTTGATGCCTGCGGTCGCAATGATGACTGTACCGAAGACTGCCCAGAAGATCGCAGCCAAAACCAGCGGCTGAGGAACATGACCGATCAATGGCAACTCTGTGACATGCTTAGAATAACTGAGCAGGATCGGCATGAAAGCGATAAGCGTCATGATGGAATCGACGAAGCTAGTGCCAAGGTCTTCCATTATCTTGGAAAACCGCATCGTGTCTTCCTGCACACGCTGTGCAGCGCCCTCAATATGGCGCAGCTTCGGCCAATAGGACATGTAGTAATTGTTCATCGCAGTGCGCCAGCGAAACACCCAGTGGCTGACGAAGAAGTTTGTCAAAACGAACACGGTAACCGCGACAAGAGCGATACCGAGGAAAGTGATTATTTGAGCGTAAAGATCAGCCTCGGTTGCCTTGACCGTTTTGCTAACGATGCCCTGAATGAGGTCCCAGAATGGTCCATACCATGCGTTGATCGCCACGCTTACCTGCACCTGAAAGTAGGTCGTGAACAGGAGCAGCGAACTGCCGAGGATAGACCATTGGTCCCACGGGTGCGGAGAATACCAGTGCCAGAAGCCATAGAATATCAAAACGCCAAGCGCATAGTAGATGTAGAACCAGAGGAACGGAGGCGACCAGAACACCGAGACGCCTATGATGGGCGGCGCGTCGGCAAGAGCCGGAGGCAAGCCGAGAAACGCGCCAAGCTGGTCAGCACCGAGGAACCAGGCTGCCACGAGAACCGCAGTCCAGACGACGGCCGAGATGAAAAACAGCTTCGGCTGCGGGAAGAAGGATACGAACACTGTGGTGAAATCCTCGGTCGGTGCGCAAATCAGCGGGGTTCGGCGGGCATAAAGTCACACATTAGGTGGAAAGCAAATGCCCGTACCCGATGCCCGGCATCGAGCAAGACCACAATCATGGCGATTTTGGCGCGGCCGACCAGGTGATCCCAGCAGATACCAGCAATACGCCAGCAGCGACGATCGAGGCCAGGAAGAAGTTGCCCGAGGCTTGCGCCAGCAGTCCGGCGACGATCGGGCCGACGATCTGGCCGATGCCGAAGGAAGCGGTCATCAGCGCAAAAATCCGGCGCGGCGCCTCCGGCACGAGCTGCCTTGCCGTCTGCAGGCCGAGCGCGGTGATGGCGATGAAGGTGCCGCCGAGCAGGACGCCCGCCAGCAGCGGCCCGGCGGTGCCGCCGATGGCGACGCTGGCGGTGACGCCGACCACCTCGACCAGGCAGCCCACGGCATAGGCGGTATAAAGCCCGATCCGTGCCGCTACCTTCTGCCACAGCCAGACCGAGGGAAAGCCGGCAAGGCCGGTGACCATCCAGACGCTTGCCTCGAAGACGCGGCCGCCGCCGCCCTGGCGCACGATGGCGACCAGGAAGGTCGCCGTCACCACATAGCCGAAGCCGAACAGGCCGTAGGCAACGATGACTTTTGCCAACGACCGGTCCCTCGGCAGTGCCGGTTCGCGGTCGGCCACGCCGCGGCCAGGTGCGGTGCCGCCGGCGAGCAAGGCGACCATCGCAAGGCCGCCGGCGGAAATCGCTGCCGACCACAGCCAGCCCGAAGCCCAGCCGGCATGTTCGGTGACCAGAACCGCCATCAGCGCTGAGGATGCCGCGATGCCGAGGCCGACGCCGCCGAAATGCAGCGCCTGCAGGTCGCTTCTGTTGGCGGCTGCCAGGTGACCGAAGACGATCGAGGCCATGAACACCATGACGAAGGCGCTGGCGAGACCGGCAAGGAAGCGGAGGACGACAAAGGCGGTCATCGTCTCACTCAGCCCCATCAGGGCGGCGAGCGCAGCACTGGCGGCAAGGCCGCCAAACATCAGCAGGCGCTCGCGCCCATGCGCCCAGCCGCCTGCCGCCGCAAGCGCGCCGACGAGGTAGCCGAGATAATTGGCCGACGCGATCCAGCCGGCATCGGCCGGCGACAGATGCAGTTCTTCCATCATTCCGGGCAGGATCGGCGTGTAGACGAAACGGCCAATGCCCATGGCGACGGCCATGGCGATCATGCCAGCGAGAGCAAGGCGCAAGGGTGATGGAGCGGCGTTCATTGCAGCGCACCATAGAATTGGCGACCGATGAAACAATCCGCTTTGTGTTGGGCCAGCGGGCGCGACTAACGCCCCCGCATCTCAGCCGCAGCCGACCGCCCCGGTCTCGTAGGCGGTGCGGCGCGCCGTCAGCCGGAACGGGATATCTCCGAGTTCGCGTTCCGACATGGTGTCCAGCACCGGATGCGACAATGGGTCGGTAACCCAGTCGATGACATCGCCGCCGTGCATCCCATCATAGCGGTCCGGCCGGAGGCCGGCAGCGGCTAAGATCTTGAACAATGATACGATCGTCATCCTCGCCTCCTCGGTCTGACTGTCCCACTAAAATCTGCCTTGTCGGGCTGTCTTTCAATTGAGATTTCAGCCGCGCCGGTTTAGAAAAACTGGAATGGCTATGCTGAACCGCGTCCATCTCAACGGCCTGCGCGCCGTCGAAACCGTCGCCCGCCTCGGCTCGCTGGCGGCCGCTGCCGGCGAGCTCAACGTATCCGTCAGCGCCGTCAGCCAGCAGATCAACCGCACCGAAAAGCAGCTTGGACAGGCGCTGTTCGAACGAACGGCGAGCGGGCTGGTGCTGACCGAGTTCGGCACGGTTTTTTCCGCCCGGCTGGGCGCCGGTTTTCGCGAGCTGGCGCAAGCGGTGGCGCTGGCCGACGAGGCAAGCCAGTGCACGCTGGTGGTTTCGGTGGCGCCGGCCTTCGCTTCGAAATGGCTGCTGCCGCGATTGTCGCGGCATTTCGACCGCCATCCCAACGTGCTGCTGCGCATCGACGCCTCGGTGCGGCTGGCCGATCTCGAGCGCTCCGACATCGACATCGCCATCCGGCTTGGCGACGGCAAATGGCCGAGCGGGCGGGCGGAGCTGCTTCTGGCGCAGGAAGTCTTCCCGGTCTGCGCGCCGGTGATCGCCGAGAAACTGAAATCGATCGAAGACCTCGCGCAGACCTGCGCCATCACCGACGAGCGGGCGATGATCAACTGGGAGAGCTGGTTCAAGGCTGCCGGGGCCGAGCCGGTCAGCTTCCGCAAGGGCGCGCGCTTCACCGACCCGATGCTGTGCCTGGAATCGGCGATCGCCGGCCATGGCGTCATGCTCGGCTGGCAATTGCTGGCCGCCGATGCGCTGGCCGACGGCCGCCTCGTCGCGCCTTTCGGCGTGCGGGCGCAGAGCGGCCTCGGCTACTGGCTGGTGACCTCGGCGACCAAGACCGAAAGCCGCAAGGTGCGCGATTTCAAGATCTGGATCCGCGAGGAAATCGCGGCGACCGTGGCGCAGTTCAGCGCGCTGGAAAGCGCTGCCTAGGGCTGTCCGTCGCGACAGTGCTGGAAAGCACAGCCGCGCCGATCTATGTTGGAAGCTTCACCCCCTAGACCAAGACAGGCAGGATCATGACCACACATTCGCGCGGCGTTTCCGCAACGATCGACCCGGTGAAGCTCGACAGGCTGGCGGAAGTCGCCATCAAGGTCGGGCTGCAATTGCAGCCGGGGCAGGATCTGGTGCTGACCTCGTCGATCGCAGCCCTGCCGCTGACCAGGCGCATCGTCGAGCACGCTTACAAGGCGGGCGCCGGGCTGGTAACGCCGATCTTCAACGATGACGAGATCACGCTGGCGCGCTTCCGCTACGGGGCGGATACCGGCTTCGACCGCGCCGCCGGCTGGATGTATGAAGGCATGGCGAAGGCCTTTTCCAACAATGCGGCGCGGCTTGCCGTGCGCGGCGAGGACCCGTCGCTGTTGTCGGCGCAGGACCCGGCGAAAGTGGCGCGCGCCAACAAGGCGAACTCGATGGCCTACCAACCGGCGCTGGAAAAGATCACCGGCTTCGACATCAACTGGAACATCGTCGCCTACCCGGATCTCGCCTGGGCCAAGCAGGTCTTCCCCGGCGATGCCGACGATGTCGCCGTGGTCAAGCTTGCCGATGCGATCTTTTCGGCATCACGGGTCGATGTGGAAGACCCGATCGCAAACTGGACGGCGCACAATGCAGCGCTGCGCGGCCGCACAAAGTGGCTGAACGAGCACAATTTCCATGATCTGCATTTCAGCGGCCCGGGCACCGACCTCACCGTCGGGCTGGCCGATGGCCATGAATGGATGGGCGGCGCCTCGACTGCCAAGAACGGCGTCACCTGCAATCCGAACATCCCGACCGAGGAGGTCTTCACCACGCCGCATGCACGGCGCGTCTCCGGCCATGTCTCCTCGACCAAGCCGCTGTCCTACCAGGGCACGCTGATCGACGATATCTCGGTGCGCTTCGAGGACGGCAGGATCGTCGAGGCCAAGGCTTCGAAGGGCGAGGACGTGCTGAAGAAAGTGCTCGACACCGACGAGGGTTCGCGCCGGCTCGGCGAGGTGGCGCTGGTGCCGCATTCCTCGCCGATCTCGGCCAGCGGCCTGCTGTTCTTCAACACGCTGTTCGACGAGAACGCCGCCTGCCACATAGCGCTCGGGCAGTGCTATTCAAAATGCTTCGTCGACGGCGCCTCGCTCAGCCAGGACGAAATCGCCCAGCGCGGCGGCAACAAGAGTTTTATCCACATCGACTGGATGATCGGCTCGGACAAGATCGACATAGACGGCGTCCACGAGGATGGCCGCAAGGTGCCGGTGATGCGCAAGGGTGAGTGGGCGTAAAGTTCGCGGAGGGGCGGATGGCCTTCGACTTGACGGTCAAGCGAATTTACGAAGCACCCGCGCCCGATGACGGGCAGCGGGTGCTGGTCGATCGCATCTGGCCGCGCGGCGTCAGCAAGGAGGATGCCGCGCTGACGCTGTGGCTGAAGGACATCGCGCCGAGCGATGAATTGCGGAAGTGGTTCGGACATGAGCCGGCGCGGTGGGCGGAGTTTCAGGTGCGGTATTCGGTCGAACTGGATGGGAATAGCGAAGCGGTGGCGCAACTGCGTGGCTTGCTCGGCAAGGCCAAGGTGACGCTGCTTTATGGCGCACATGACGAGGCGCATAACAATGCGGTGGCGTTGGCGGGGTATTTGCGCGGGACGGGTTGAGAGACAGCGAACCGCTGCATACGCCGCAAGCGAAAGCCTTCACAGTTAGCGATCGCCCCACGCGTTCGTCATCCTCGGGTCTGCGCTGCGTCGCTTCGCTCCTTGCTACGCCATAGGCTGACGAGGCAAGGCTACGCTACTTCACCACCCCTTCATAAGCCTTCGGCTTGAACCCCACCAAAATCTCATCCCCGACCTCGAGCACCGGGCGCTTGATCATCGTCGGGTTGGCCAGCATCAGCTTCCTGGCCTTCTTCTCGTCGAGCCCTTGCTTGTGCTTGTCGGGCAGTTCGCGGAAGGTCGTGCTGCCCTTGTTGAGCAGCTTTTCCCAGCCAACCTTGCCGATCCATCCATCCAGTCTGCCCACCTCTATCCCCTCGGCCCGGTAGTCGTGAAAACGGTAAGGCACATCGTGGCCCTCCAGCCAGGTGCGCGCCTTCCTGATCGTGTCGCAGGTGGTGATGCCGTACATGGTGATCGTCAAAACGCACTTCCTTGGGCTGGTGGTCGAATCCGCCGGACAGCCTAAAACCGTCCTTCCCGCTTTGCCAGCACCCCGGTCACATCAGCCCATTTTTAGGGCTTGCCAATACTAAGGAATTTTCCTAAGTATCTTTCCATACCCGTCGACGGACCTCAGGATCGCCCATGCCAAGCCTCCACGCCCCAACTACAAGTCTCCCGCCGATCGACGGCATCTTCCGCGCGCTGGCTGACCCGACGCGGCGGCGCGTGGTCGAGCGGTTGAACCGCAGTCCCGCCTCGGTCAGCGAGTTGGCGCAGCCTTTCGAGATGGCGCTGCCTTCCTTCATCGAGCATCTGAAAGTGCTGGAAGGCTGCGGACTGGTGCGATCGGAAAAAATCGGCCGCACCAGGACCTATCAGCTGGCGCCCGAACCGCTGCAGCTCGCCGAAAACTGGCTGGCCGAACAGCGCACGCTGTGGGAGCGCCGACTCGATCAATTTGACGCCTATGTGATGAGCCTCAAGGAGCAAGAAAAGTGAGCTATCCCTTCAAGCCCGACCCCAGACTGGACCTTGTGCTGGAGCGCAAGCTCGACGCGCCGCGCGAACTCTTGTGGAGCGCGATGACGGTGCCGGAGCATGTCAAGCAATGGTTCACGCCCAAGCCCTGGCTGATCACCGATTGCGAGATCGACCTTCGTCCGGGCGGACTGTTCCGGACGCGCATGCAATCGCCCGACGGCAAGGAGGTCAACGACCGCCATTGCTGCTATCTCGAGATCGTGCCGAACGAGCGGCTGGTGTGGACCGATGCGCTGCTGCCGGGCTATCGGCCCTCGGGCGAGCCCTTCATCACCGCAGTCATTTCGCTTCAGTCGGATGACAAGGGCACGCGCTACACGGCAACGGCCATCCATCGCGACGAGGCTACCCGCAACAATCATGAAGAGATGGGGTTCTTCGACGGCTGGGGCACGGTGGCCGATCAGCTGGCGCAGTATGTGAAGACCATTTGAGCTTTTCCCACTGCGGCCAGGACTTTGTCCCGGCCGCCTGGTTTTTGGGTCGTGCAGCGAAGCGCGCGCCGGAACCCGACGGCACCCGGGCTCAGTAGTAGAAGCGCTCTTCGGTGATCTTGCCGTTCTTGACCGTGTACAGGCCAACCTCGTCCATGGTGACCCGTTCGCCGGTGGCCTGGGGCGTTATGTCGAACTTGAAGCGCACCGCGAACTGGTCGCCGTTGACATAGGGGCCTTCGACAGAGCCGCCATGGACTTCGTGGTTCGCTTGCCACCATTCGCCCTTTTGCCTGAGAGCCTCCTTGCCACGGGCGATGGCCATCGGCCCCTCCATGGCTTCGAGGCTGACGATATCATCGGCATTGTACTTTTCACCAGCACCCAGGTGATCCCCCTGCTGGAGCATTTCGGTGAAATCCTTGGCAACATCCGCGATGGTCATGTGTGTTCCTCCTGTTCAGACTGGTTTGAAGTAGGGAAGCGCTTGCCGGCCCGCCACCTTTACCCGCACGACAGCTGACACGGTGTGTCAGGACGATGGATATAGCGCGGCTGTGTGACGACGATTGCGGCGGCGTCGGACAGCGACTTCGGTTGCAGACAAAAGCCAATTCCGCAATGCTGGGTGCATGTGCAACCTCTACAACATCACGACGACGCAAGAGGCGGTCCGCCAATGGACCCGCACATTGCACGATATCAGCGGCAACCTCGAACCTTCGCTTGATGTCTATCCCAATCAACCTGGGCTTGTCGTTCGCAACAGGGCGGATGGGGAGCGTGAACTGGCGAAACTGCTTTGGGGTTTGCCAACGCCGCCCGAGCGCATGAAAGGTAAGGCCGACTACGGCACCACCAACGTTCGCAATCCGCAATATTCGCACTGGCAGCAATATGTGGGGGTCGAGCACAGATGTGTCGTGCCGGTGACCAGCTTTGCCGAGCCCAGCCCTGCGGCGAACGATAAAGACCCGGAAACAGGAATCCAGCGAAATTACTGGTTTGCCCGTGGCGAGAGCCGGCCGTTGTTCTTCTTCGCTGGTTTCTGGACGTCTTGGCAGGGCGTGCGAAAGGTCAAGGACGGTCCCGGCGACTTCGAGCTATACGCCTTCATGACCACCAAGCCTAATGCTCTCATTGCGCCGATCCATGAGAAGGCTATGCCCGTGATCCTCACCACGCCGGAGGAAACCGAGGCTTGGCTGACGGCGCCATGGTCGAAAGCACGGCATTTGCAGCGGACGGCGCCCAACGACGCGTTGGTGATCGTTGAGAAGCCAGCCACACAGATCAAGTTCCCACCACAGGCCCCGGCCCAAGGGTCTCTGTTTTAGCCCGAAATCGGCTCTCCTCAATCGTCGTCTCGCCAGATTACCCGGCGAACCATGCGGATTTCGACAAGACGTCTGACGCGAATTTTAAGGCGTTCAGCAGCGCTTGGCAGAATGATGCCTGCATCGAGCTCACGACCTTTGCAGCGCTCGCACCGCATGTGCCGCTCCACATCCCAAAAGGGGATATCACCAACCAGCTTTGCGAGATCGCCAGGCAGATAGTGTCGAGTGATGTTGCAGTTCCGACATCGAACACGAATTAGCTGCCCGACTTGATGCGCCAAGCAGAGGGTTTGCACATTTCGGCGCGGTCGGGTGCTTAGTTCGGGCATCCCGCAAAGTAGGAATATGTTCCTTTGCGAGTCAATTCACACTTAATTCCACCTTGGCGATCTTCACAGCAGGTTAAATCCAACCGTCGATGAAGGGATTGGGTTGGATCAGCTTGGCAGCATAGGGCAGTTGGCACCACGGCGCAGGCTGATATGCGCCACGTCGCCGACGCTGAATTGAAAGCCCTCGGCCTGGCGCGGCGCATCGATCACCACCGGCAATCCCTGCCCCAGCTCAGCATGCAGCCGCAGCGTGCGGCCGTGGAAGACGATGGAGTTGACGCGCGCCGGCGCGGTGCCGGCGGCGGCATCGGTGGTGGCCAGCAAGTCCTCGGGGCGAACGCCGATGGTGCGCTCAGTGCCTTCGCCGGGTGTGTCGCCGGTTTCAGATGTTGCTTCCAGCGAAAGCCCGCCAGCGGCGAAGCGCAGGCGGTCGCCGTCGCGGCCGATGAAGCGCGATTGCAAGAGGTTCATGGTGCCGATGAAGCTTGCGACGAATTTCGTCGCCGGCCGGTCGTAAAGCGTAGCCGGCGGCGCGATCTGCTCGATGCGGCCCTTGTTCATGACGACGATGCGGTCGGAGATCGACAGCGCTTCGGTCTGGTCGTGGGTGACCATGACGAAGGTGGTGCCGAGCCGCGACTGCAGCCGCTTCAGTTCGACCTGCATCTGTTCGCGCAGATGCGCATCGAGCGCCGACAGCGGTTCATCGAGCAACAGAACGCGCGGCTCGCAGACTATGGCGCGGGCGAGCGCGACGCGCTGGCGCTGGCCACCCGACAGTTCGGAAACGCGGGCGCCGAGCTTGTCGGCGAGGCCGACCATGTCGAGGGCTTCGCGGACGCGCTTTGCCTGCTCGGCGCCGGACAGTTTGCGCAGCGACAGGCCGAAGCCGACATTCTCGGCGACCTTCATATGCGGGAACAGCGCATAATCCTGGAACACGGTGTTGACGGGACGGTCGAACGGCCTGAGCGCGGTGATGTCGCGACCATCGAGCAGCACCTTGCCGCTCGACGGGCTCTCGAAACCGGCAATGACGCGCAGGCTGGTGGTCTTGCCGCAGCCCGAGGGCCCGAGCAGGGTGATGAACTCGCCGCTGATAATGTCGAGATCGACGGCGTCGAGCCCGACAATGCCGCCGGGGAAAACCTTCGAGACCGTGTCCAGGCGTACCAGCGCATCAGGCGCCATCGCGAACCTCGGACGGCTTGGTGGTGTTGACCCAGAGGATCTGGCAAGGCTCGGTGCCGGGATTGCGGAAGGCGTGCAGAAGCGTGCTCTTGAAGGCAAAGGAGTCGCCGCTCTTCAGCACGTATTTTGTCGAGTCCACCACCAGTTCGACCTCGCCCGACAGGACATAGCCGAACTCGTGACCGATATGCGCATAGGCTTCCGCCGTGCCGCCATCGGCTTCCACGGTCACCAAGAGGCCGGTCAGCGCCGCGCCCGGCGGCGACAGCAGCGCCTTGGCGATGCCTTCCGACTTGACCGGGAGCTGCCGCCTTTTGTCGGCGCGCACGCAATAGAGATCGTTGGCGGCTTCGTTGCCGTCGGTGATCAGCGCCAAAGGCTCGATGTCGAGCGCGGCCGCAAGCGGCCAGATCACCTTGACGCGCAGCGAAGACAGGCCGCGCTCGATCTGGCTCAGCGCACCAATGGAGACGCCGGCTTTTGCTGCCAGCTCGGCCAACGACAAATTGCGCTCCAGCCGCAGCGCCCGCACGCGCCGGCCGACGCGAATGTCGGCGTCGGCCTTTGGTTTCGCTTCAAGCATGTCCATCAGTTGGTCCTTGTTGCAGTCTTTGGCGCGGCGGCAAGACCCGCGGCTTCAGGAGATTAGTCACAATTACCTGCCGTCGGCGCTGCCCTCATTGTCCTGCCGGACATTTCTCCCCGTATAGTGACGGGGAGAAAGCGGCTGGTCGCAAACTCGGCGCCATTTCTGCAACGTTTGCGATTTGCGAAATCGCTGGTGACAGCGCCCCTCTCCCCGTCACTATACGGGGAGAGGATGCCGGCAGGCAGGTGAGGGGCAGCGCAACCGTCGGCGATGGATCCCTCACCCGCCCGCCTTCACTTTCTCGAACATCTTCGCCACATCGTCGTTCTGCTTCATCGGGCCGGTGAAGATGGTGGTCTTCAGCATCACCTCCGGGTCCGCCGGCAATTGCAGCTTGTCCAGTTCGTCCTTCGCCACGCCGGCGAAGGCGGTGCTCAGCGAGCTGCCATAGCCGTAGGCCTGGATCAGGTACTTACCCGAGTCGGCGTCGAGCCGGCTGTTGATGAAGTCATAGGCGAGGTCGACGTTTTTGGCGTCCTTGAGCATGACGAAGCCGCAGGCCCAGGTCAGCATGCCCTCCTTCGGCTTCATGAACTCGACCGGCACGCCCTGCTTCTTCAGCGAGGTTGCCGACGCGTTCCAGGTCATGGCGGCGACCAGCTGGCCGCTGGCCAGCGCCTGTTCGACCGAGGTCATGTCGGTGGTGTAGTTGGAGAGCAGCGGACGCTGCTCGCGCAATTTTTCCGCCACCTTGTCCATCTGCTCCGGCGTCATATCGAAGGGGTTTACGCCGGCCAGAAGTGCTGCAACGATCGGCGTGTCATGCACGGCATCGATGGTCGCCATGCGGCCGGCATATTGCTTGTCCCACAGAAGGTTCCAGCTCGCTTCCGGGTTCTTCACCAGATCGGTGCGGTAGAGGATCGAGGTGTTGCCCCAATCCCACGGCACCATCCAGACCTTGCCGTCGCCGGCCTGGATGTCGGGCAGGTTCTTGAACACCGGGAAGATCGAATCCCAGTTCTTGATGCGCTTGGTATCGATCGGCTGCAGCAGGCCTTCCTTGTTCCAGCGCGCCACCTTGTCGTAGCAGGGATGGGCGATATCGGGGCGGAAGCCGGCCTTGACCTTGGTGAAGGCATCGTCGTCGTCGCCGAAGATCGAGGCCTCGACGCCATCGGGATGGGCCGTCAGGAAGCTCTTGTTGAAGTCTGGCAGTTCATAGCCGGACCAAGTGAAATATTGCAGCTTGTCGGCGGCGAAGGCGACAGTCGACGACAGGACGATTGCAAGCGCGGCAAGCCCGGTGCGGGCTGTCTTTGCAGTGATCGATTTCGGGCCAGTGATCGATTTCAGCCCAGTAATTGATTTCGGGTCGAATGCCATTTCGGTTCTCCTCTTTTGTTATGGTTCAGGCTGGACTGGTGGGCGCCGTCCGACGGGCTGTGCTCAGCCCGCGATGGCGCAGGATTTCGGCGATGCCGGCGATGATGACTGACACAGCAAGGATAGCTGTCCCCAGCGCCATCACGGTCGGCAGCGAGCGAGGAAAACGCAGTTGGCTCCAGATGTAGAGCGGCAGCGTCGGCTCGGTGCCGGCGAGGAAGAAGACGACGATGAACTCGTCGAAGGAAATCAGAAAGGCCAGCATGAAGGCCGAGACGATGGCCGGCAGCGAGAGCGGCAACATCACCCGCCGGAAGGTCGTCCAGTCGGAAGCGCCGAGATCGAGTGCGGCCTCGCGAATGGTTTTCGGAATTGCGGCAAACCGGCTGCGCATGATCACCACGGTGGTCGGCAGCGCCACCAGTATGTGGCCGAGAACGATGGCGATGCGCGACGGGCCGAGGCCGATGAGATTGACGAGGATCAGCAACGATATGCCGACGATGACGCCGGGGATCAGGATCGGCAGCCTGGAGATGGCGCTGATGGTGGCGGCGAGCGGCGAACGACCGTAGAGGTCCATATAGGAGACGGTGATGCCGCAGAGCGTGGCGCCGGCGGCGGCCACGACGCCAATGACGAGACTGTTCAAAAGCGCGCCGGACAGCGCCGGATTGCCATAGAGCGTGGCATACCATTCGAGCGTGAAGCCCTGCAGCGGAAACGCGGCCTGGATGGAGTTGTTGAAGGAAAACAGCGGGATCAACAGCACCGGCAGATAGAGGAAGAC
The DNA here is from genome assembly GCF_030323245.1 of Mesorhizobium sp. C372A. Lineage (NCBI taxonomy): Bacteria > Pseudomonadati > Pseudomonadota > Alphaproteobacteria > Hyphomicrobiales > Phyllobacteriaceae > Mesorhizobium > Mesorhizobium sp. C372A. The sequence goes on from NZ_CP100475.1 coordinate 6,042,627, forward strand.
GAGATAGGCAAGCACATAGACGCCGAGCCAGCCGCGGCCATCATCTCTCCGCGCGGCGCTCATGTGCGGCTGCCGAATCTGCGGTCGGCGCCGCGTGCGACCAGCACCACGCAGAGGATGACCAGCATCACGCAGACTGAAAGTGCCGCCCCGAACGGCCAGTCATTGGCCTTGCCGAACTGCGACTGGATCAATGTGCCGATCATGGTGCTGGCGGGACCGCCGACCATGGCCGGGGTGACATAGTCGCCGACCGTCGGCACAAAGACGACGAGGGCGGCCGCCAGAACGCCCGGCATCGAATTGGGCAAGACGACGCGGCGAAACGCCGTGAACGGTCTGGCGCCGAGATCGGAGGCGGCTTCGAGCAGTGATTTCGGGATGGTGTCCAGCGCCACATAGATCGGCAGGATGGCGAAGGGCGCATAGGCATGCGCCAGCGTGACGACCACCGCCGCCGGCGTGTTGAGGAAGGCCAGCGTCGGCTCCGACCAGATGCCGCTTTCGATCAGCGCCGAGTTCAAGACGCCGTTGTAGGCGAGCACGATCTTCCAGGCGAAGACGCGCAGGAGATAGCTGGTCCAGAACGGCAGGGTCACCAGAAACAAAAGCAGGCTGCGGCGGCGGCCGGCATGGAAGGCGAGATAGTAGGCGACGGGATAGGCGGTGACGACGGTCGCCAGCGTCACCAGGCCGGCGATCACCAGCGAGCGCAGCGTCACCGTCCAGTAGAGCGGATCGGAGACCACGGTGATGAAGTTGCCTGCCGTGAAGCCGACGCCGAGCAGCGAGCCGTCATTGCCGCGCAAAGCGAGGAACAGCACCAGGCCGAGGGCAAACAGGATCAGGAAGAAGGTGACCAGCCCGCCCGGCAGCAACATGGCGAAGCGGAAGCCCCGGGCGGAGCCTGCTGGCGCTTCAGACGCAACGACGGTCGACATCAGGCTGCTCAATGGAAATATGAAATCGACTTAGCTTTTTTCATATTCATGAAACTGTCAAGCTGAATCCACGAGGCCTAAACGGCCGGCGCGCAATCAGCGCTCGAAGGCGTCGAGCATGCGGTACCAGGCGATCGTCGCGGCGACGCCGATCTGGCGAAAGGCGTGGAACGGAATCGGCCGGATCGGCGACAGCGGGAACGGCAATTGCGCTGCCTCACCGTTTGCCAAATAGCCCGCCATGCGTTTTCCCAGCGCGGTCATCAGGCCGACGCCCCTGCCCTGGCAACCGACCACGGCGAGCAGGCCCTTTTCAGGTTCGTGGATGTGCGGCAGATGATCCGGCGTCATCGCCACGCGACCGAACCAGCGTTTCTCGATGGCGACATCGGAGAGCGCGGGATAAAGCCGCACCAGCGCGCGCTGCAGATGCGCCCAGTCGGCCTCGCTCCTGGGAAGCGCCATGCGGCCACGGCCGCCAAGCACCAGCCGGCCGTCGACGGTCTTGCGGTAATAGACGAGGATGCGGCGCGAGTCCGATACGGCTTGTCCCTCGGGCAGGATCGTTGCCGCAAGGTTGGATGACAGCGGCGCGGTGGCGACCTGGAAGGAATGCAGCGGCACGATCGTTTCGGCGAGGCCCGGAAGCAGTCCATCGGTATAGGCGTTCGTCGCCAGGACAATCGCTTTCGCCCGCACCTCGGCGCCGTTTTCGGTTGAAACACGCCAAAGGCCGGCCTCCTTGCGGAGTTTCACCACCTTCTGCCGCTCGGCAATGCTGGCGCCGGCGGCGGCAGCGATGCGCGCCAGTTCCACTGTATAGGCGAGCGGATCGATGACGCCGGCGCGGCGGTCGAGCCAGCCGCCGAGATAGCCTTGCGCGCCGGTCATATCGGCGATCTCGCTTTCATTCAGAAGCCGGACATCGGCGCCACGCGCCCGCCATTGAAGATCCCTGTTCGCCGCCGCTTTCAATGCGGTTTCGGTATGCGCGGCCTGGATCCAGCCCTTGCGCGTGAACGGCACCGCCAGCTTTTCGTCGCGGATGAGATCGAACACCGTATCCGCCGCCGAGGCGGCGAAATCGACCAGCGCCCGGCCACGCTCGGGGCCGAAATGCTCGAGCAGCCATTCGGGATCATATTTCAGGCCGGGAATGACCTGGCCGCCATTGAGGCCCGAGGCGCCCTGGCCGATCCCGCCGGCCTCCAGCACCTGTACACCGAGACCGAGCCGGGCTGCGTGCAAGGCGGTCGACAGGCCCATGAAGCCGCCGCCGACGATGGCAACGTCGACCGGCGCAGTGACGAGCAACTGGAAGGCGGATGCGGTCTGCGGCTTCTGCCAGATCGGAACGGAAAACGGTGTGGGCAAGGCTTCACCTGGAGTATGCGGAAAATGAAAATTCTAGTGCTAGTTTCATTTTTTTGAAAGAGCGGGCCTCATGTCAGAACCGACAATTGCCTGCGCCACGGGATAGACCTTTGGCGTGAATCCGGTGAAAGTGCCGCGGCCCAGCTGCCATCTCGATCATCAAAGGACCGTAAGCCATGACGAACCCAACGCAGCTTCCCGCCGACGGGCTCTTCATCGGCCGAGCCAGGGCAAGCGATGCCTCGCATCCTCTGGTGGTCACCGTGCGCGACGGGATCGTTTTCGACGTCACCTCGACCACCGCACCCACAGTGCGCGACATCTGCGAGATGGCCGATCCGGCCGGACACGTGCGCTCTGCCAAGGGCGAACCGATCGGCTCGCTCGACGCGATCGCCGCCAACAGTTTTCAGGCCACCCGCGATCCGGCAAAACCCTATCTGCTCTCGCCTGTCGACCTGCAGGCGGTGAAGGCGTCGGGCGTGACCTTCGTGGTCAGCCTGCTCGAACGCGTCATCGAGGAGCAGGCGCGCGGCTCGGCGGAAAAGGCCGACGCCATCCGCGCCGACATTGCCGGGCTGATCGGCCACGATCTGTCGAAGCTGAAGCCCGGCTCACCCGAAGCGATTGAGATCAAGGCCAAGCTCATCCAGCGCGGCGCCTGGTCGCAATATCTGGAAGTCGGCATCGGCCCCGACGCCGAGATCTTCACCAAATGCCAGCCGATGGCGTCCGTCGGCTTCGGCGCCGATGTCGGGCTGCATCCTGTCTCCACCTGGAACAACCCCGAGCCGGAGATCGCCATGATCGCCGCCAGCACCGGCAAGATCGTCGGCGCGACCATCGGCAACGACGTCAATCTGCGCGACGTCGAGGGACGCTCGGCGCTGCTGCTCGGCAAGGCCAAGGACAACAATGCCTCGGCCTCGCTTGGGCCCTTCATCCGGTTGTTCGACGCAAGCTTTTCCATCGACGATGTCAAGCGCGCCACTGTGCGGCTGAAGGTCGAGGGCGAGGACGGGTTTTCGCTGGAGGGCGCGAGCTCGATGGCCGAGATCAGCCGTTCGCCCGAAGAGCTGGTCGCGGCCGCCATGGGGCCGCACCACCAGTATCCCGACGGCTTGGCGCTTTATCTCGGCACCATGTTCGTGCCGTCGAAGGATCGCGGCGAGAAGGGCAAGGGATTCACCCACAAGATCGGCGACATCGTTACCATCTCGTCGGAGAAATTCGGCGCGCTGGTGAACCGCGTGCTTCTGTCGCCCGATTGCCCGCACTGGACCTACGGCGCCAGCCATCTCATGCGGGACCTCGCCAAGGCCGACCTGATCTGATTTCGGAGCAGCGGGACGAACGGATAGCCGATAAACGTTCCTATCCGGTCCCTGTAAGCCGTTTGTTAGCGGAATCCGGGTGACTGTATCGGAAATTCGCTCCAGGATCGGGGCGCGGTCTGTGGGGGCCGAATCGCATGCTCGGTTTGCCGATGATATCGGTGCGCAATCTCGCCATGCGTTATGGCGGCGTTGTCGCGCTCAGAGATATGAACCTGTCTGTCGGACAGGGGACCATCCATGCTGTCGTCGGTGAAAGCGGCGCCGGAAAGTCGACGCTGGTAAAGGTGCTTGCCGGCGTGCTCCGGCCCAACAGCGGCACCATCCGCGTCGGCGACCAGATGGTCACCGTCGACAGCCCGATCGCTGCACGCAAGCACAGCTTCGGCGTCGTCCACCAGGGGCTCGGCCTGTTTGCCGACCGCTCGGTGCTGGCCAATCTGTTCGTCAATCGCGAGCCGTTGCGCAATGGCTTCGTCTCCAGGCGCGAGATGGAGGCACGCAGCCGCACCTTGCTTCGGCAACTCAAGCTCGACGTCGATGTCCACGCTCCTGTGGGACAACTCGGCATGGGCGAACGGCAATATGTCGAACTCGGCCGCGCAATTCTGGAAGGCCCGAGGCTGCTGATCCTCGATGAACCGAATTCTGCGCTCGACCGGCGCCAGACCGAGCACCTGTTCACCGTACTAAGTGACCTCAAGGCCAAGGGCACGAGCGTGCTCTATGTCTCGCACCGGCTGGAGGATGTGTTTGCGATCGCAGACCAGGTCACCGTGATGCGCAACGGCCGTGACGTGCTGACAAGTGAGCGCTCGGCGTTGAGCGAAGCCGATGTGATCGACGCCATGATCGGCCAGCAGCGCGGCAGCCTGTTCCCGCCTGCACTGCCGGCCAATGCCAGCACGATAAGGCCGCGGATCACGGTGGAGGGTCTGAGCGGCGGCCGGATTTCCGGCGTCAGCTTCACCGCCCGCTCCGGCGAGATCCTCGGCTTGGCCGGGCTTGAGGGGTCAGGCGTTGAACACCTGTTCGAGATGCTGTTTGGCCTGCGCAAGGCGCAAAGCGGCAGGGTGCGGCTCCCCGACGGCTACGGCTTGCCTGGAAATCCGACCGAAGCGGCGCGGCGCGGCATCGGCCTGGTGCCGGCCAACCGCCTGTGCAACGGCCTGATGCCCGACCGGTCGCTGGCCTTCAACATAGGCAACATCGCTACCGGCGCCCGCAACTGGGGGTCGCGCCGCTACTCGCCCAAGGCCGCGCTCGCCGCCGCCGCAAGGCAGATCGATGCGCTGCGCATCAAGGGCCTGCCGGACGCGCCGGTGAATTCGCTGCTGGCCGGCGATCAGCAGAAGATCGTAATCGCCAAATGGCTGGAGACGGCGCCGCAAGTGCTGCTCCTAGACAATCCGGCTGGCGGTATCGAGGCGGCTGCCAAGCGCAAGATCTATGCGCTGATCCGGCAGATGGCAGCCAATGGCTGTATCGTTTTGCTGCGTTCGGTCGAGCCGTCCGAACTGACCAACCTCAGCAACCGCGTCCTTGTCTTCCACCGCGGCCGGGTCGCCGGCGAGCTGTCCGGCGCCGAGATGAAGCGAAGGACAGTGCTGCAACTGACCACCACCGGCGAGATGCCGGAGGCGGAGCGGCCGAAAAAGAAACTCGTGGGAGCCATGGCATGACACGATTGGATCCCATGCTACAGCTTGCCGGTTCGGCTGCCCACCCGAAGCGCAGCCTTCGCCTGCCCGTCGAACTCAGGCCGCTCATCGGGCTCGTTGTCCTTGTGGCGATTACAGGCTTTGCCCGGCCGGATTTCCTCGACGAGGCCAATGTGCTGTCGTTGCTGGAAACCGCTGCGTATCCCGGCATGCTGGCGATCGGCATGGTGTTCGTGCTCGCACTCCGCGAGATCGACCTTTCCGTCGGCTGGATATTCCATCTCGCGGCCCTTCTCACCGCATTCCTTCTGGCCGCCGGCATCGACCCGTGGCTTGCCGCCCTTGCCGGCGTGCTGCTCGGCGCCGGGCTCGGCCTCGTCAACGGCCTGCTGGTGGTGGCGCTGCGACTGCCGGCCATCGTCGTTACGCTGGGCACCTTTGCAATGTTCCGGGGCCTGGCGGCGGTGGCCGTCAAGATGCAAGCGACAGCTCCGGCCAGCCCAGGCGGCGACTTCTTTGAGATCGTTCACGGCAAGCTGTTCGGCCTTGTGCCGACGGCTGTCTTTGTCTTCGTCGCAATGGCGGTGGTGATGCACCTCGTGCTTCACCGCAGCCGCTTCGGCTACCGGATCCAGGCCGTCGGCAGCAATCCGCAGGCGGCGCTCTATGCCGGCATCCCGACAGGTGCTGTGCGGCTGCAGACGCTGGTGCTGATGGGCGTCGTCTCGGGGCTGGCGGGCGCGCTGTGGCTTGGCTCTCCCGTTACCGACGTCGACCAAGGCGGCGGTTTCGTGCTGATGGCGATTGCCGCGGCGATCATCGGCGGCACCTCGCTTTCCGGCGGGCGCGGCACCGTCTTCGGTGCGGTGATCGGCATGCTGATCGTCCAGGTCATCTTGAGCGGCGTGACCCTGTTCGGCATCGACGCCGCATGGAGCCCCTTCGTGATCGGCGCGGTGATGGTGCTGGCGCTCGCGCTCGACCGGCTGGCCAAGGTGCTGCCCAACCGCCAGGCCGAGCGCTTCCAGGAAAATCCGCGCGCCTGAGTTTAAGCCCCGCCTGCTTGCCGGGAAATATCTCTATCTCATGGTTGACGCAATTCCGGACGGAAAACCGTTTCACACTTTTCCTGGAATTGCCCTCTAACTGATGCGATCTGATGGGATCGATGATGGCGCGTTGCATCGCGCCACCATCCATTGGGCGGATAGAGGCTTGCCATCGGCCGCAAAAGAAGATGCTCTGCGCATCCGGGTCGGCGCTGGCAGGAGGAGAGGATCAAGGGCATGGCCCGGATCATCGCCGGACGTGGAGGTCGTTTTTCAACATGGGAGGAAAGCAAATGCTGACGAGGCTACGATTACTCGTGCTTGGCTTGATTGTGGCGCTGGCCGTTCCGGCGGCGGCACAGGCCAAGACGTTCTACTGGATTTCGCATGGCGGCCCGGCCGACCCGGTATGGACCTACTTCCTGGCCGGCGCCAAGCAATGGGCGAAGGACACCGGCAACACCGTCAACACTTCGTTCCACAATGGCGACGTTGCCTCGCAGCAGGAGGCCGTGCGCGCCGCGATCTCGGCAAAGGCCGACGGCATCGTTACCACCAGCCCCGATCCGGGCAGCCTGATCGAAATCGCCAAGGAAGCCAACACCGCCAAGATCCCGATCATCAACTTCAACACGCCCGATCCCAAGGCAAGCTTCGACGCCTATGTCGGCGGCGACAACGTCACCTTCGGCAAGCACTGGGCGCAATATCTGGTCGACAAGGGTCTGGTGAAGAAGGGCGACTTCGTCTGGATGCCGGTCGAAATCCCCGGCGCCACCTACGGCGTCCAGGAAGAGGAAGGCATCAAGAGCGTCTTCGAACCGCTGGGGATCACCTATGAGATCACCGAAGCGACGCTCGACCAGGCCGAAGCCATCAACCGCATGGTCGACTATCTCACCGCGAACAAGGCCAAGGTCAAGGCAATCATCGGCCTCGGCGATCTGGTCACCGGCTCGATCAAGCGGGTGTTCGACCAGGCCGGCATCAAGCCGGGCGAAATCCCGGTCGTCGGCTGGGGCAACTCGCTCGACACCACCCAGGAAGTGCTGACCGGCTACGTCAATGCCGGCCAGTGGCAGGACCCGCAGGCGACCAGCTACGTCGCGCTGTCGCTGGCCAACATGGCGGCGTCAGGCATTCCTCCGGGCTTCAACGTCATCACCGGCGCGCTCTATGAAAAGGACACCGCGCAGGTCTACGACGACATCCTGTCCGGCAAATAACCCAGACCTTCAACAGTCGCGGCCGCAGCCGCGGTCGCGACTGTCTTTCGCCGAGCCCTTCGCGTTGCGCGCTGGGCTCAGCCTTCCCCTTCCTGTCGCAGGTTATCAGTGGAAAACCGTTCGCTCATCCAACGCCAGATCGCGAGGCCGGAATTCGGGCCCTTCGTTCTGCTCATCGTCGAAATCGCGGTGTTCTGGAGCATCAACCACGATTTCCTGTCGCCGCAGAACATCTCCAACACGCTGGCCTTCACCGTCGAGCTCGGGCTGATCGCGCTGGCGATGACGCTGTTGATGACGTCGGGTGAATTCGATCTGTCGGTCGGCTCGCTGTTCGGCTTTTCGCCGGTGCTGATGTGGACGCTGTTCAACAGCGGCCTGACCTCGCTGGAGGTCGGCTTCCTCGCCGCGCTGCTGATCGCGGCCTTCATCGGCCTGGTCAATGGCTGGTTCGTCACGCAGCTGAAAATCCCATCCTTCCTGGTGACGCTCGGCATGCTGCTGGTGGTGCGCGGCACCGCGCTGTTCGTCACTGACGGCTTTCCGCAGCGGACGTGGAGCGCCGAGGGCAGCTGGCTGGCCGAAGCGCTGGTCGGTGATTTCTTCATCGGCCCGTTCCGCATCTACATGTCGCTCTTCTGGTTCATCGCGGCGGCCATCGCGCTGGGCTACGTGCTGACGCAAAGCCGGACCGGCAACTGGATCCAGGCAGCCGGCGGCAATCCAGGCGCCGCAAGGGCGCGCGGCGTCAACGTCAGCGGCGTCAAGATCGGCCTGTTCGTGCTGTCGTCGGTGATGGCTTCGCTTGCCGGCGTCATCTCGTCGCTGCGCACGTCGGCCGCCAACCCCAACAGCGGCACCGGCTACGAGCTCGAAGTCATCGCCATGGTGGTGATCGGCGGCACGGCGCTGACCGGTGGGCGCGGCACCATCATCGGCACCGTGCTCGGCATCCTCATCCTGCGCGTCATGCGCAACGGCATCGTGCTGATCGGCGTGCCCGGGCTGGCCTACAACATCTTCATCGGCGCCATCATCCTCGGCATGATGGCGCTGCACTCATGGCTGGAACGCCGGCATCAGGCAGGGACCTAGAACCATGGCTGAACCGCTCATCCGCATGTCCAACATCAAAAAGTCCTACGGGCGCGTGCAGGCGCTCGAAGACGCCAATTTTCATGTCAACGAAAGGGAGATCGTCGGCCTGCTCGGCGACAATGGCGCCGGCAAATCGACGCTGATCAAGGTGTTGTCGGGGGCGGTGCCGCTGACCAGCGGCGACATTTTCATCCGCGGCAAGAAGGTCAATCTGCGCAGCACCAGCGACGCCATCGCGCACGGCATCGAGACGATCTACCAGGATTCGGCACTGGTGACGCAGCTGTCGATCGCGCGCAACCTGTTCCTCGGCCGCGAGCCGATCAAACCGCCGCGCTTTTTGAACCGCATGGACCAGGAGGCGATGAACAATGTCGCCCGCGACCTGTTGAAACAGGTCGGCATCTCCAAGAACATCCCGCCGACGACGCCGATCGGCTCCCTGTCCGGCGGCGAGCGGCAGGCCGTCGCCATCGCGCGCGCCATGCACTTCGACAGCGACCTGATCATCCTCGACGAGCCGACCAACAATCTCGGCGTCGCCGAGACGCAAGGCGTGCTGAGCTTCGTGCGCAACGCGCGCGATTCCGGGCATTCCTGCATCTTCATCGCCCACAACATCCACCATGTCTTCCAGGTGGTTGACCGCATCGTCGTCATGCGCCGGGGCAAGGTGGTGGCCGACGACATCGACCCGAAGAAGACCAGCGTGGCCGAGGTCGAACGCATCATCACCGGGATGTCGGACAAGGAGATCCGCGACGCCATCATCGAAGGCGGGCCATCGCACGGCTGAACCGTCTTCGCGCCGTCTGGCACGGAAACGCATCCGCTCTAACTCGTTGTAGAGCATGACCTTTTGACAAAACGGTTCCCGTTTGTCCGAGAAAACCGGTTCCCACTTTTCGGGATCATGCTCTATGACTGCAGCCATGAAAGCCACCGTTGCCGACATAGCCAGGAGCTGCGGCCTGTCGACCGCGACCGTCGACCGGGTTCTGAACAACCGGGCCGGCGCGAGCGCCGCCAACCGCCAACGGGTGATGGAGGCGGCCAAGCAGCTCGGCTATTTGCCGGTGGTCGATCAGGTGACGCTGCCGTCGCGGCCGGCGCATCTTGAATTCTTCCTGCCGATCGGCGCCAACGGTTTCATGATCGACCTCGCCGGGCACATCGAGGACTATGCGGGACGCCTGCCGCTGGTCGCCTCGTGCCGGATCCACAATCTCGGCGGCATCTCGCCGGCAGCGCTGCAGGCGGCGGTTGAAAATCTGTCGCTGAAGGCCAATGGCGTCGGCGTCATTGCCGTCGATCATCCGCGAACGCGCAACATATTGCGCGATGTGGTCGAGGCAGGCATCCGCCTTGTCACCCTGGTCTCCGACGTTCCAGCCGCCCCGCGTTCGGCCTATGTCGGCATCGACAACCGGGTTGCCGGACGCACGGCGGCGCTGTTGATGGGGCGCTTCCTCAACGGCCGCCAGGGTCATCTGGCGATGGTCGTCGGCTCGCGTTCCTATCGCGGGCACGAGGAGCGCGAAATGGGTTTTCGGTCGGTGCTGACAGAGGAATTCCCCAATCTCACGGTCTCGAGTGCGGTCGAGATCAATGACGAACCCGAAGGCAGCTACACAGCAACGATGCAGGCGCTGCACAACGAGCCGGAACTGCTCGGCATCTATTGCGTCGGGGCCGGGCGCTCAGGTGTGGCGAGAGCGCTGCTCGAGGCCAAGCCAAAGAAGAAGCCGGTCTTCATCTGCCACGACCTGACCAAGGAAACGCGCGGCTATCTCGTCGACGACCTCGCCGATGTCGTCATCGACCAGAATGCGCGGCTGATCGCGGAGCAATCTGTGATCCGCCTGCTCGGCTCGATCGCGTCCGCCGCGCCCTACCTGACGAAGAAGTTCATCGAGCCACGGCTGATCTTCAAGGAAAACGTGCCGGTGCAGTGAAGTCGCGCCGTGGCGGTTTCTCCGATTTGTACGACAAGTCGGGGTAGATGCCGCAAATCTGCACAGCAGCCATGCAACTTTCATTGTTGCCGAATCATTGGGCAACCCGTACTCATCTGGGTGTCGGCCATCTACTCCTCCCAGATGCGATGCCGACGCTGAGCGCGGTGCACCTCCTCCCGCATCTCGCTCGAAATCGAGCCCGCTGCCACCTCCTCCCGGCAGCGGGCTTTTTTCATTCTCAAATGAATCTAAATTAAAGTTGACGGGCAAGTTCGGAGAATAGCCAAAAGCCCCGCCGGATGATGGGGACTCCTCAACTCCGAAAGCTGGAATTCAGCGCGCCCTGAAAGAGCTGATCAGGCCTTCAGCCATGCGCACGAACTGCGTGCTGGGGCCCTGGCAGCCCATGGTCTGCACGCTGACGCGCGCCCCTTCGAACAGCAGCGACAGCGTATCGGCCAGAAGCTCGGCCTGACCGATGCCCGCATCCCGGCACAGCGCAACGAGGCGATCGCGCTGAGCGCTCTTGAGCTCCTTGATCACGCTCCTGGCGGGATGGTCCGGCTCGGTCAATTCGGCGGCGGCATTGGCCATGTCGCAGCCGCGACCGTCAGCCGCCAGGCAAGCAGCGGCCATGCGAATCCAGGCATGCAACTGGGCGAGCTTGTCGCCGGGATGCTCCGCCTCGAATTGGTCCCACATCGCGGCCCCTTTAGCCGCCGACGCGCGCAGGCACTGGACGATCAGTTCGTCCTTGGACTCAAAATGACGGTAGAGCGTCATCTTGTTGGTGCCGGCGGCTTCCGTGATGGCGTCGACACCGACGCCCTTGATGCCATGCTTGTGAAACATGTCCTGCGCCGTCTCCAGGATTCGATCCCGGGGGCGCACACGATCGGTAATGCCGTCTGCCATCGCAGTCTCCTTGTCTCCCTAAAAATTCGGTTCACCTCTTGACTAGGGTGTTACCGGTCTGTAACTATCCGAATGTTACTTACTGGTAACACCTATGTGGCCTTCCGTCAATAACAAGGCCGTGAACTGGTCCTGCCAGATCACACGGGGTGAAAATTGCAGGTCATGCGGCTCCGGCCGGTGAAGAGATGAAAACCGGTTCGCGATCGTCCGATGCGGGCCGCTGGAATGGAGACGCTCCAATGTCGCAGCGCAAGGATTTGACCATCGATGAAGCCATCCGGGATCCGATGATCCGGCTGGTGATGAAAGCGGACCGCGTCAACCCGCGCGCCTTCGAAGCGATGCTGAGGACCGTTGCCGATGAGCAGGGCCTCAGCGGCGCGGCGCCGTCTTCGTATTTTTTGCAGGACCCGGGTTCGGTGCGCAGCAGGCGGCTGTCCCGGTCTGCCCATTCTTTTAAAGAGGCCGGTTCTTCTAAAGAGGTTTGCGTGTCGTGGTAAACTTTTTCATCCATCGTCCGATCTTCGCCTCGGCCATCGCCATCATCATGGTGCTCGCCGGGACGATTTGTTATTTCCTTTTGCCGGTTTCGCAGTTTCCCGACATCACGCCGCCGCAGGTCGTGGTCAGCGCCCATTATCCGGGCGCCAGCGCGCAAGTGGTCGCCGATACGGTGACGACGCCGCTGGAGCAGCAGATCAACGGCGTCGAAGGCATGACCTACATGTCGTCGTCGAGCTCCAATGACGGCTCCTCGACCATCACCATCACCTTCGATGTCGGCTATTCCTTGAGTACCGCGGCCGTCGACGTCCAGAACCGCGTCTCGCAAGCGGCCTCCTCGCTGCCGGCGATCGTCAACCAGGGCGGCGTGACGATCAAGAAGCAGAACCCAAATTTCGTCCTCATCGTCAACCTGACCTCGCCCGACAGTTCGGTCGATCCGGTGGCGCTGAGCAACCTCGCCTATCTGCAGGTCGTCGATCCGCTGAAGCGGCTGCCTGGCGTCGGCGACGTCCAGATATTCGGCGAGCGCCGCTACTCGATGCGCGTCTGGCTCGACCCGGACAAGCTCGCCAATCTTGGCATCACCGCCGTCGACGTCCAGAATGCCATCTCGGAACAGAACGTCCAGGTGGCCGCCGGCAAGATCGGCCAGTCGCCGGCGCCCGCCGGCACCGCCTTCGAGATGCAGGTCAACGCCGTCGGCCGCCTGAGCGACCCCAAGGAGTTCGGCGACATCGTCGTGCGCGCCAACACCGGCACCGGCTCGCTGGTGCGGCTCCGCGACGTCGCCCGCATCGAACTCGGCGCGCTGCAATATTCGTCGTCGGCCTTCTTCGGCAAGGACCCGACGGTGGTGCTCGCCGTCTACCAGATGCCGGGTTCCAACGCGCTCGATCTGCAGCAGCACGTCAAGGACAAGATGCAGGAACTGTCGGCCCGTTTTCCCAAGGGCGTCAGCTACGCCATGCACTACGACACCACGCGCTTCGTGTCGGCATCGATGCATGACGTGCTGATCACGCTTGGCGAAGCGCTGGTGCTGGTCGTGGCCGTGGTGTTCATCTTCCTGCAGAGCTGGCGCACGACGATCATCCCGACCATCGCCATTCCGGTGTCGCTGGTGGCGACGATGGTGGTCATGGAAATGATGGGCTTCTCGCTCAACATGCTCTCCCTGCTCGGCATGGTGCTGGCCATCGGCCTCGTCGTCGACGACGCCATCGTGGTGGTCGAAAATGTCGAGCGACAATTGGAGGCGGGCCTCAAACCGCTGGCGGCGACCAAGGCCGCGATGGCCGAGGTCACCGGACCGATCATCGCCACCACCGCAGTGCTGATGGCCGTCTTCGTGCCCGTTGCCTTCATTCCCGGCGTCTCCGGCAAGCTCTACAATCAGTTCGCGCTGACGGTGGCGATTTCGGTCGGCATATCCGCCTTCAACTCGCTGACGCTCAGCCCGGCGCTGAGCGCCGCCTTCCTGCGCCATCGCGGCGAGACGCAGTTCGCCCCGTTCCGCTGGTTCAACACGGGCTTCGACAGACTGTCGCATGCCTATGCGCACGGCGTGCGTATCCTCATCCGGCTGCGCTGGATCATGCTCGGCCTGTTCGCGGCCGGCCTGGTGGCCACCTACTTCGTCTGGCAGAAGTTGCCCTCGACCTTCCTTCCGGTCGAGGACCAGGGTTACTTCTTCGTCGTCATCCAGCTGCCTGACGGCGCCTCGCTGGAACGCACCGATGCGGTGGCGCAGAAGGCGCGCGACATCCTCCAAGCTACGCCCGGAGTCGAGATTGTCGGTTCGATCAGCGGCCTGAACTTCCTGACCAGTGCGGCGCAGTCGAACTCGGCTGTCGAGTTCGCCATCCTGAAGCCGTGGGAAGAGCGCGGCCCCGACCAGAGCGCGTCGAAGCTCGTCGCCGACGTGCGCGGCAAGCTGATGCAGATTCCGGAAGCCTTCGCGCTGTCCTTCGATCCGCCTTCGATCCCGGGTATCGGCACCACGGGCGGCTTCGAATTCGTCGTCGAGGACCTCACCGGGCGAGGCAGTTCAGCCCTCAACGACGCGACGCAAGCCGTGATCGCCGAGGCGCGCAAGCAGCCGGAAATCAACCCGCAGCAGCTGTTCTCGCCGTTCTCGACCTCGACGCCGCAGTTCAACTACGACCTCGACCGCAGCAAGGCCAAACTGCTCGGCCTCAACCTGCCCGACGTCTTCAACACGCTGCAGATCTATCTCGGCTCGCTCTACGTCAACGACTTCAACCTGTTCGGCCGCACCTTCCGGGTGACCATCCAGGCCGACAAGGATGCACGTGCCGACGCAGGCGACCTTTCGCGGCTCTATGTGCGCAACGCCTCCGGCGGCATGGTGCCGCTGAGCACACTGGGCAAACTGGTGCCGTTCGTCGGCCCGGAAACCGTGCCGCACTACAACAACAACGCCTCGGCCACGATCAATGGCGGCGCAGCCCCCGGCTTCTCGTCGGGCCAGGCGGTTGCCGCGATGGAACGGGCCGCCGCCACCGCTTTGCCCAGGGATTTCGGTTTCGAATGGACCGGCATCACCTTCCAGGAGCTCAAGGCAGGATCGATCGCGTCGGTCGTCTTCGGCCTCGCCATCGTCTTCGTCTTCCTGATCCTGGCGATGCAGTATGAGAGCTGGGCGATGCCGTTCATGGTGCTGCTGGCGGTGCCACTGGCCCTGTTCGGCGCCTTCGCAGCCCTGTTCCTGCGCGGCATGCAGATCGACGTCTACTCGCAGATCGGCTTCGTCATGCTGATCGGCCTCGCCGCCAAGAACGCGATCCTGATCGTCGAGTTTGCAAGGCGGCGGCGCGAGGAAGGCTTGAGCATTGTCGACGCGGCGATGGAAGCCGCGCGGCTGAGGCTGCGGCCGATCCTGATGACGGCCTTCGCCTTCATCCTCGGCGTGCTGCCGCTGATGTTTGCGACGGGTGCGGGTGCGGCAAGCCGGCAGTCGATCGGCACCACCGTGTTTGGCGGCATGGTCGCGGCGACCATCCTGTCGCTGGTGTTCGTGCCGGTCTTCTACGCGGTCATCGAGCAGCTGCGCGAAGGCCGCGTGCGCAGCGAACCGAACGCCGCTCATGACCAGGACAATAATGAACCGACTGCCGAACCAGCGCCGATGCGCCTGGCCGAAGCAGCCGAATAGAATTGGAGACCAAAATGCGTAAATGGAAAATAGCTTTGGGAACGGCCGTCGCCCTGGGAGCGATCTCGGTGGCAAGCGTCCACTTCCTCGACATGGGCAATCTCAGCCTCAATGCCGGCACGGCGGCAGCGACGGCAGCACCTGCGGCATTCGTCATGCCGGTGCCGGTGACGAGCGTGGTCAAGAAGACGATCCCGATCTACCTTGACTACGCCGCCCGCATCGAGGCGATCCGCAGCGTCACCTTGCAGGCCCGCGTGCCCGGCTATCTGCAGGAGCAGACGGCTAAGGACGGCGCGGATGTGCGCCAGGGTGATCTGCTCTACAAGATCTCGCCTGACGACTTCAAGGCGGCTCTCGACCAGGCCAAGGCCGAAGTGCAGCGCGACCAGGCGAGCCTCGACTATGCGCGCTCCAATCTCGGCCGCGGCTCCGAACTCGCCAAGAGCGGCTATCTGGCCAAGGATGGGTTCGACCAGCGTACGAGCACCTTGCGCCAGGCCGAAGCGTCGCTTGCCGTCAACCAGGCGGCGGTGCGCACGGCCGAGCTCAATTTGAGCTACGCCGAAATCCACGCTCCGTTTGCCGGCCGCGTCGGCCGCAACCAGGCTTCGGTCGGCACGCTGGTCAGCGTCGCCGGCACGGTGCTGAACACGCTGGTGCAGCTCGACCCGATCTACGTCACCTTCAATCCGAGCGAGACGGACCTGGCCGAAATCGAACAGGCCCGCGCCGCCGGCCCGATCGAGGTCGAGGTGCTGCTGCCCGGCGAGACCGAAGCCAGCCAGAAGGGCGAACTCACCTTCATCGACAACACGGTCGACCACTCGACCGGCACGATTACGGCGCGCGCCACCATTGGCAATGCGAAGTTCTCGCTGCTGCCGGGCCAGTATGTCCGCGTGCGGCTGCACATCAAGCAGCTGCCCGACGCGCTGATGGTGCCGCAGGTGGCGCTGGGTTCGAGCCAGCTCGGCAAATATGTCTATGTCGTCGGCAAGGGCAACACGGTCGACCAGCGCATCGTCTCGCTTGGCGCGACCAGCGGCGACCTTGTGGCGGTCCTCAGCGGCGTTGCCGAAGGCGACCAGGTGATAACGGGCAATCTGCAGAAGATCGGACCAGGAATGCCGATCTCGCCGTTGCCCCAGGAGAAACCGGCCAGCTGATAACCCCCATCAGCCCCGGTCCTGCGGCGCCTTCGGCTTCCACGCCGAGGGCGCCGTTTTTTTATGGAGCGCCGCACGCCGTTTTTGGAGTAACCGCAAGGCACAAGAATCCGGAATAGACATATTGTAGGATTGTCGACAATCTGCTTGTCTGTTTCCGGCTCTCACTGGAGTGACGGAATGGCCAAGCTGGACTTCAATCCGATCGCGGATACGACACGCCGAGCCGAGATCGTTGCGCTGTTGCGGCGGGCGATCCTGATCGGCCAGCTGGAACCCGGCCAAAAGCTGAGCGAGCTGAGGATCGCTGAGCAGATGCGGGTCAGCCGCGCGCCTTTGCGCGAAGCTATGCGCGAGCTGGTGCAGGAAGGCATCCTGACCAGCATTCCCTATGCCGGCACCTTCGTCATCGATGTCACCGCCAAGGACATTGACGACGCCTACTCGCTGAACAAGGTGCTCGATGAATTCGCCATGGAGCGGACATGGAAGCTGCGCGACCAGCGCTTCTTCGATGAACTCGACCGCCGCCACGAAGCGGTGAAGCAGGCAACGCGCGCGCGCGACACCACCCGCCAGATCGAAGCCGCGCTGCAATTGCACGGGCTGATCTATGAATGGGCCGACAATTCGGTGCTGCTGGAAACCTGGCAGCGGCTGACCAGCCGGCTGCAGATGTATTTTGCCCTGCACCAGCGGGCCCGCAACGAGCCGGTGCCGGCCGAAGATCTCCACGAGACCTATGTGCGGTTCTTGAAGGGCGCCGACATGCGCGCTGCCCAGCGCCATGCGCGCGAGCATATCGACCTCGATTTCGAAGAGCTGCTTGCCTATGCGCGTGGCCTCGAGCAGCGGAACATCGAAGGGCTGACCCTCCTCAACACCTAGAGACAACGGACAGACAAGTGCAGATCAAATCCATCAAGGCCTATCGCGTCGTGCAGCCCTTCGTGGACGGGCCTTACCGCATGTCCAAGGGGCGTGTGGCCGACTGTTTCGACGCGGTGATCGTCGCCATCACCTCCGACAGCGGCGTGACCGGCTGGGGCGAGATGGCGCCGCTCGGCAATTTCTATTCGGCCGCGTTTCCGGCGGGAACGCGCGCGGGCGTGGTCGAGATCGCGCCGCACCTGATCGGCCAGGACCCGCGTGCTCTCGCCGGCATCGGACGGCTGATGGATACGGTGTTCAAGGGCCATCCCTACATCAAGTCGGCGCTCGACATGGCCTGCTGGGATCTGGCCGCCCGCGCCGCCGACGTGCCGCTTGTGACCATGCTTGGCGGCCGCGAGAGCGACATGGCGGAGACCTACCGCGTCGTCACCCACGGCACGCTCGACCAGATGGCGGCACTGGCCAAAAGGATCATCGCGGAAGGCTGCCGCCGGCTGCAGGTCAAGGTCGGCGGCAATGTGCATGAAGACATCGAGCGGGTGAGCGCAGTCGCTTCGGCCGTGCCGAAAGGCACGGTGATTTTCTGCGACGCCAATGCCGGCTGGACACCCTACCAGGCGCGGCAGTTCGCCGACGCCACGCGCGGCATCGACTACACGTTCGAGCAGCCCTGCACGTCGATTGAGGAGAACATGTCGGTGCGCCGCATGCTCGACAAGCCGATGGTGCTGGACGAGAGCGTCATCTCGCTCGAGGCGATGCTGGAAATCCACCGCCTGGGCGCCGCCGACGGGCTGACGCTGAAGATCTCGCGGCTTGGCGGCGTAACCAGGACAAGGCAAATCCGCGACGTCGCCGTCGATCTCGGTTTCATGATCACCGTCGAGGATACGGGCGGCGCCGAGATCGACACGGCGGCGATGGCACATCTGTCGCTGTCGACGCCGGAAGAACGCCGGCTGCACGCCATCGCCTTCCATGAGTGGGTGACGGTGCGCACGGCCTCCAACGCGCCACCGGTCACCGGCAGCCACATGGGCATTCCCGACGGGCCCGGCCTCGGCGTCGATGTCGTGCCCGACCTGCTCGGCAAGCCTTTCCTAGAGATCGGCTGAGATCAAGCCCAGCATGAAGCTGTCACCCGACGAATCCTCCGTGGGAGGTTTGGCCCTGCAGCCATTCTCCGATTTGCGGGTTGAAATATTTTTCAAATGGAAATAGGAATGTTCAAAATGATGATTTGACGCTGCGGCGCGTCATGACTGGAGGAAGCGATATGGCCCATCCGCAATTTGCAGCGGAACTTCTGCAGCGCGCTGAAGCCCAAGGGCCTATCACCATCGGACTCGCCGGCGCCGGGCAGATGGGCACCGACATCGTCGTCCAGGTGGCGCTGATGCCGGGCATGCGGATCGGTGCCATTTCCGAGGTGCGGCCGCAAGCGGCGATCGATGCCGCACTGCTCGCCGGCCATGACCGCTCCGGCATCGTCCAGGCTGCGAACGCCTCTGCCATCGACCGCGCCATCGAGGCCGGCAAGATCGCTGTCACCGAAGATCTGCATGCGCTGGCCGCGGCCGGCCGCATTGATGTCATCATCGACGCGACAGGCAATCCCAACATCGGCACGCTGTTTGCGCTCGAAGTGATGAAGAACGGCAAGCACATCGTTATGCTCAATGTCGAGGCGGACATTACGATCGGCCGCTTCCTCAAGGAGGAAGCGCGCAAGGCCGGCGTGGTCTACACCGGTGCGGCCGGCGACGAACCCGCCTGCACGCTGGAGATCATCGGCTTCGCCAAGAGCCTCGGCTTCAACATCATCGCCGCCGGCAAGGGCAAAAACAACCCGCTCAAGATCGACGCCATGCCCGCCGACTACGAGAAGGAAGCGGCCGAGCGCAACATGAATGCGCGCATGCTGGTCGAGTTCGTCGACGGTTCCAAGACGGCGATCGAGATGGTGGCTATCGCCAACGCCACCGGGCTGGTGCCCGACGTGCCGGGCATGCACGGCCCGACGGCGACGCTGGAGGAACTGGCCAGCGTGCTTTGCCCGCGCGAGGATGGCGGCGTGCTGCATCGCAAGGGCGTGGTCGACTATTCCATCGGCAAGGGCGTGGCGCCCGGCGTGTTCTGCATCATCGAAACGAGGCATCCGCGCGTGCTGGAGCGCATGGTCGACCTCAAGGTCGGCAAGGGCCCCTATTTCACGATCTACCGTCCCTATCACCTGACAAGCCTTGAAGTGCCACTGTCGGCGGCGCGCGCCGTGGTCTACAAACGCGCCGACATGGAGCCGCTCGACCACCCGGTGGCCGAAGCGGTGGCGGTGGCCAAGAGCGATCTCGGCGCGGGCCAATCGCTCGGCATGATCGGCGAGAACGACTATCGCGGCTTCGCCATGACCTGGGAGGACGCCCGCGCCAAGGGCGCGCTGCCGCTCGGGATTGCCGAACGCGCCAAGGTGGTCAAGCCGGTCAAGACCGGCGACTTCCTCACCTATGAAAATTGTGTACCCGACGATTCGATGGTGATAACGCAGATCCGCCGCCGTCTCGACCAGTCGGACGGACAGTTTGTGACCAACGCCGCCTGAACCTTCGGGATCTCCCTGTGATGGACGATGTCGTTATCGGGATCGATGCCTCGACGACGGCGGTGAAGGCAATCGCCTTCACCCGCGACGGCGCGGAGCTGTTCCAGGCGCGCGAGGCCTATCCGCTGGCCAATCCGAAGCCCGGCCATTTCGAGCAGGATGCCGAACATTGGTGGGCAGCCCTCATCAGTGCGCTGAAGCAGGTCGCCGACAAGGTCGGCGCCGCGCGCGTGGCGGCAATTGCCATAGCCCATCAGCGCGAGACCTTCACCCTGATCGATCAGGCCGGCACGCCGCTCATCCCGGCGATCCTGTGGCTTGACGAGCGCGCCCGGCCTCAAGTCGCCAAGCTGTCGGCCGAGCTTGGCCGCGAGACGATCCGCGACTGGAGCGGCAAGCCGCCGGATCCGACGCCGGCGCTCTATGCCATCGCCTGGCTGGCGGAACACCAGCCGCAGGTGCTGGCCAACGCCGCCGCCCTGGTCGATGTTCATGGCTTCTTCGTTCACCGGCTGACCGCACGGCTGGTAACCAGCACGGCAAGTGCCGACCCGCTCGGCTTGCTCGATGTCGCGACAGGCGAATGGCACGCTGAGCTTGTGGCGGCTGCAGGGCTGCAGCCACGGCAGTTGCCGGCGCTGATCGGCCCAGGCGAAATCTGCGGCGGCCTTGCCGAAAGCATTGCCCAGCTGACTGGCCTCAAAGCGGGCACGCCAATTGTCGCCGGCGCCGGCGATGGCCAGGCCATGGGTCTCGGCATGGGCGTCTATGGTGCCCGCAAGAGCTATCTCTCGCTCGGCTCCGGCGTCGTCAGCGGCTGCTATTCCGGCACGGTCACCACATCGGACGCGTTTCGCACGCTGGTCTCGCCCACCGGTTCGGGCTTCATGCTGGAAACCGTGCTGCGCTCGGGCATGCAACTGGTCGACTGGATCGTGCGCACCACCGGCGCGTCTTCCGCGGCAGAACTGGAGAAGGGTGCGGTCGATGTTGCGGCCGGCAGCGACGGTCTTTTGGTCATGCCCTATTGGGCCGGCGTCATGAGCCCCTATTGGGATGGCGCGGCGCGCGGCGCCGTTGTTGGCCTGTCGCTCGACCATGAGCCCAGGCATCTCTTCCGCGCCACGCTGGAAGGCATCGCTTTGGAGCAGGCCATCGCCAGCGAGGCGATGGAGGCCGAAAGCGGCGGCAAGCCGGGAGAGATGATTGCCGCCGGCGGCGGCACCAATTCGGCGCTGCTGATGAAGATCATGGCCAGCGTGCTGGAGCGGCCGCTGTTCGTGTCGCCGGTCAACGAGGCGGCGGCCCTTGGCGCGGCGATGCTGGCGGCTTCGGCGATCGGCTGGTTCGCCTCGGCGGAAGACGCCGCCAAGGCAATCGCGGCGGCGCCGGCCAGGCGTGTCGATCCTGACATGACGCTGGTGCCGGCTTACCGGGCGCGCAAGGCGATCTACCGCGACCTCTATCACGCGACACGCGACATCCACGCGCGGCTCGGTGCGATCTGAGTTCAAGCGCAGCTTGCCTGCGTGAGGCTCCCATGCCCAACCTGCCCAGCTTGCCGATTTTGCGTCCTGCCCGGCCAATGCTAGACTCATCGGGCTAATGAAAGCAGTATTTCACCTTGCCGCCCTGCCCTGGATTGTCGCGCTTGCGGCAGCTCCAATGACGGCGCGTGCGCAGGACGAGCCGCCCTTCGAGGTCACGCTCGACATGGACAATGACGGCAGGATGGATCGGGCCGCGATCGCGGCGGATTCCGACAGCGGGCTGGCGGATCTCTCGATCCATCTGGCTGCCGGCGAAGGAAAGCTCGATCCTTCGCGCAAGCCTGACTTCGTCAAGAAGGCGCTGACGCAGGACCGTATTCTCGGGCTCGAAAGCAAGGGCAAGGGATCGCTTGTCGTCACCTCGTGCTTCGGCTGCGGCGCCAACAAATCATGGGATACAACGCTGACCATCGTCTGGCGCGGCGGTAAATTCCTTGTCGCCGGCTACAGTCGCGACTGGGACTGGAATGTGCAGAAAGCCGACGGCTCGGTCGAGACGACGCTGGGCGGCTGCGACATCAATTTTCTCACCGGCAGAGGCGTTGCCTCAAAGGACCTGGACGACGGCAAACCGGTCGCGGGAAAATTCGTGCCGATCGCACTGGCCGACTGGTCGGACGACAGTCGTCCGGAGCCCTGCGAATTCTGACCGACGCCGGACAGCGCTCAACGATTGAGCAGGCCTTTGGCCGCATCCTCATCGGTGATCAGCACCGAAATCCTGGTGTTGGCCAGCGCCGCGCGCATCACAGCGACCTTCTCCTGACCACCTGAAACCAGTATGATGCTCGGAATATCGGACAAATCCTGCAGCGGATAGGCGCAGACGCGGCGGTTGACCTCATGGTCGACCGGGTGGCCCTCGGCGTCGATGAAATGGCACAAGAGGTCTCCGACCGCGCCGGCGGCCTGCAGTTCCTCAAGTTCGCTCGGCTTGATGAAGCCGTAATTGGCGATCGGGCTGTCCTTGGAAAACGAGCCGACGCTGAGCACGGCGATGTTGGCGCGGCGCGCGCGGAAGACGACATCCTGGACGCTGCGCTGGCTCATGAAGGCATCGCGCTGTTCCGGCTTGTCGGCATAGACCGGCACCGGCAGCAGGAAACATTCAGCGCCGATCTTTTCGGCGAACTCCCAGGCGCTTTCGGTCGGGTTGAGCGGCTGCGCATGGGTGAGGCCGCCGAGCATCGAGACGACCGTCGTCCTGGCGATCGGCCGCCTCGGCAATTCGTTGATGGCGAATTTCAGCGTGCGGCCCCAGCCCAGCGCAATGACGTCGCCGGCATTCACATTGTCGGCGAGATAGGCGGCAGCCGCGTGGCCGATCATCAGCGGCGCGTTGCTGCGATCAGCGGCTGATGGCACCACGACCGCCTGGCTGAGCCCGAAACGCTGCTTCAGGCTCTCCTCGAGCTGCACGCATTCGACGACACTGTCGCGAATGCGGAACTGCACGATGCCCTCCTCTCGCGCAGCGGAGAGAATGCGGTGCACCTTGATGCGGCCGACGCCGAGGATCTCGGAAATGCGCTCTTGCGTCAGACCTTCGACATAGTAATGCCAGGCGGCCCGGGCCTTGAGCTCGGCATCGGGGAAGCGCGAGGCCTTCTCATTTTCGACGGTCGCCATGCTCGTGCTCTCCCGCGGCAGATTTCGGAAATCTTTTCCGCAAAGCGCCGCCCCCTGGCCTTCCCTAGGACAAACCGCCCGGTGGCGCAAACCTTCGCCGAATGGCGCAACGGCTCTTGACAATTTTCTAATGAACAGTTTAGCTGAACAAAATTGCATATCAAAGATAAATTGTTCACAGGGAGGTGCCTGGTGAACAAGAGCGGACGGCAGGCCATCGTCGTTTCGCTGACGGAGGAGACGAAGTGGCCGTGAGTAATGATGCAAGCGAGTCGAAGGCTGGCGAGTTGAAAGCCGCGCCCGGCGCTCAAGGTGCGACGGCCGCGAAGCTTTCGGCGCTGTTTGCCGGAACCATGGGGCCGCTGATCGGGCTGCTGCTGCTTTGCCTGGCGCTGACGCTGACCACCGACACGTTCCTCACCGTGCGCAACATCCTCAACGTACTTGACCAGATCACGGTGCTCGGCATCATGGCAATCGGGATGACGCTGGTGATCCTGATCGGCGGCATCGATCTCTCGGTCGGCTCGGTGCTGGCGCTGGCCGCCATGGTGATGGGCTTTGTCTCCCACCCCGACTATCTCAATCTCGGCCTTGCGGCCGGCGTCGTCGCAGCACTGGTCGTCGCCGGCCTTTGCGGACTGGTGTCCGGCCTGCTGGTGACCGTCACCCGGCTGCCGCCGTTCATTGCGACGCTGGCGATGATGTCGGTGGCGCGCGGTCTTGCCAACATGATCACCGACGGTTCGCAGATCGTCGGCTTTCCCGACTGGTTCACCAGCCTGTCGATCATCCGCCATTTCGGCTTCCTGTCGGTCACAGTCGGGGTGATGATGGTGCTGGCGATCGTCTTCGCCATCTTCCTCAACTACCGCGCCACCGGCCGCAGCCTTTACGCCATCGGCGGCAGCGCCGAGGTGGCGCGGCTCTCCGGCATTCCGGTGAAGTCGCTGACCAACTGGGTCTATGCCATCTGCGCCGTGCTTGCGGGTCTTGCCGGCATCGTGCTCGCCGCGCGGCTGGATTCGGTGCAGCCGAGTTCCGGCCTGGGCTATGAGCTCGACACCATCGCGGCGGTGGTGATCGGCGGCGCCAGCCTGTCGGGCGGCATCGGCTCGATCGGCGGCACCGCGGTCGGCGTGCTCATCATCGGCGTGCTGCGCAACGGGCTCAATCTGCTCGGCGTCTCGCCCTTCATCCAGCAGGTGGTGATCGGCGTGGTGATCGCGCTGGCGGTCGCCAGCGATACCTGGCGGCGCAGGGCGCGATAGAGAACGGGGCACAATTGAGAATTCGCCCGGAGCGTCCGGGCGATAGACGGATCGGTCGATCCGAAACTGGGATGTTCCAAGGGGCGCGATGCGCTGGCGGGACAGTTTGACTATCAACGGAGGAAACACATGCTGACCAAACGTTCATTGCTGCTTGCCGCTGCCGCCATCATTCCTATGCTCGGGCTGACCGACATGGCCTCGGCCAAGGAGGCCAAGAAACTCGGCCTCGCGGTGGCCAATTTGCAGGCCGACTTCTTCAACCAGATCAAGCAGTCGGTCGAAGCCTACGGCAAGGAGAAGGGCATCGAGATCGTCACCGTCGACGCCAAGGGCGATTCAGCGACCCAGGTCAGCCAGGTGCAGGATCTGATCACGCAGAACATCGACGCGCTGATCTACATTCCGGCCGGCGCCACAGCCGCCACCGTGCCGACCAAGACCGCCAAGGCCGCCGGCATTCCGGTGGTCAATGTCGACCGCAACGCAGACGGCGCGCCCGGCGACACCTTCATCGCCACCAACAGCGTCGCCTCGGCGCAGGCGGTGTGCGACTACATCGCCAAGCAGGCCGGCGGCAAAGGCGAACTGATCATCATCCACGGCCAGAAGGGCACGACGCCGGAAGTGGATCGCTCGAAGGGCTGCGGCGAAGCGCTCAAGGCCTATCCCGATATCAAGGTGGTCGGCGAATTGTGGAGCGAAGGCTGGCACCAGGACGAAGGCTTCAAGCTGACGCAGGACCTGCTGCAGTCGCATCCCGATGTCTCCATCGTCATCGGCCAGGCCGATGCGCTGGCGCTGGGTGCGGCACAGGCGGTCAAGGTCGCCAATCCCGGCCACAAGGTCTGGGTTGCCGGCTTCGATGGCGACGTGGCCGCACTCAAGGCGCTGAAGGACGGCGTGTTCGACGTCACCGCGACGCAGCAGACGCAAGGCATGGGCCGGCTCGCCGTCGATGCGGCGATCAAGCTGGTGGCCGGCGAAAGCGTTCCGGCCGAACAGCTGCAGGATGCGACGCTGACCACCAAGGACAATGTCGAGCAGTTCATCGCCAAGCATCCGTAACGACCGGCACCGCTTAAGAGAGCGCCACGATGTCTCCTGATCCTCGCCACAGCGAAAGCCCGCACAACGGGCTCTTCGTCAACGGCCTTTGCAAGAGCTACGGACCGGTCCAGGTCCTGGCCGATGCAAGCTTTGAGGTGCGGCCGGGCGAGGTTGTGGCGCTGCTCGGCGAAAACGGCGCCGGCAAGTCGACGGTGTCCAATATCATCGCCGGCTCGACCCGGCCCGACGCGGGCACCATCATCTGGCGGGGGAAGCCCTATTCCCCCGCCTCGCCCGCCGCGGCAATCGATGCCGGTGTGGGCATGATCCATCAGGAACTGAAGCTGCTGCCGGATCTGTCGGTGGCGGAAAACGTCTATGTCGGGCGCCTGCCGATGCGCGGCGGTCGCATCGACCGCGCAGCGATGAACGCCAAGGCCTCGGCGCAGTTGAAGCGGCTTGGCCTCGACGTCTCGCCCGAGCGCAAGGTGGGCACACTGCGCATCGCCGCCCAGCAACAGGTCGAGATCGCCAAGGCGTTGACGCTCAATGCCGAATTGCTGATCTTCGACGAACCCACCGCAGCGCTCGGCGGCGAGGAAACGGAGCTTTTGTTCCAGCAGATCCGCAAGCTCAAGGCGGAGGGCATGTCCTTCATCTACATCAGCCATCGTCTCGACGAGATCGCGCAGATTGCCGACCGCGTGGTTGTGATGCGCGACGGACGCATCGTCGCCCGCCACGAGCGCGCCGATATTCCCGTGCGCACAGTGGTGGAGCAGATGGTCGGCCGCTCGGTCGAGCGGATGTTCCCGCATCTGTCGCCACCGCGCGAGGAGACGCTGCTCGAGGTCGACAACCTGTCTTCGCCGGAGAAAAGTTTCAACAACGTTTCCTTCTCGGTCAAAGCAGGCGAGATCCTCGGCATTGCCGGGTTGATCGGCGCCGGCCGCACCGAACTGGTGCGGGCGATCGCCGGCGCCGATCCGATCTCGTCGGGCTCGGTGCGCGTTGCCGGCAAACCGGTGCATCTCAGCGGGCCGGCGGCAGCCATCAAGGCCGGCGTCGTGCTGGTGCCGGAAGACCGCAAGGCGCAAGGCGTCGTGCTCGACCAGACCATCGGCGAGAATTTGGCGTTCGGCAATTTCGACCATGTCGCGCCGAAGGGCTGGGTGTTTCCGAAAGCGGTGCAGAAATTCGCCGAAGCCGGCATCGCAAGGCTCGGGGTCAAGGGCAAACCTGGCCAGGCGGTCAGCAAGCTTTCCGGCGGCAACCAGCAGAAGGTGATCATCGCCAAATGGGTGTCACGCCCGCCGAAGGTGTTCATCCTCGATGAGCCGACGCGCGGTATCGATGTCGGTGCGCGCGCAGCGATCTACGACGTCATCGCCGACCTCGCCCGTTCCGGCATGGCGGTGGTGGTGGTGAGCTCCGACCTCGAGGAGGTGCTGGGTCTGTCGCACCGGGTGCTGGTGCTGAGCCGCGGCCGCCAGCGCGGCATTCTCGGCCGCAGCGAGGCCAGCAATGTCGCGGTGATGGAACTCGCCACGAGCTGAGGACAGGAGTCGGAACAAAGCGCAGCAGGTGGTATCCTCCCAAGGACCGGACCGCGCGGGGCGCCAGCAAAGACTGGCGCCCCTTCATTTCAGGAGGGGGAACAACATGAAACTATTCGATCTCAGCGGCGACGTAGCGCTGGTAACAGGCGCCGGCAGCGGCATCGGGCAAGCGATCGCCATTGGATTGGCCGAAGCCGGCGCCGATGTCGTCTGTTTCGGCCACACCTCCAAGGGCGGGCTGGACGAGACGGCGCACAAGATTTCGGCACTTGGCCGCAAGGCGCTGGTGCTGACCGGCACGGTGACGTCGGAGGCCGATCTCGCGTCAGCGATCGAGCGCACCGAGAACGAACTCGGCGCGTTGACCATCGCCGTCAACAATGCCGGCATCGCCGGGGCCGAGCCGGCCGAGACGCTGCCGCTGGAGACGTGGCAGAAAATCTACGACGTCAATGTCAGCGGCGTGTTCCTGTCCTGCCAGGCCGAAGCGCGCGCCATGCTTTCACGACGCAAGGGCTCGATCATCAACATCGCCTCCATGTCGGGTTCGATCGTCAATCGCGGCCTGACCCAGGCGCATTACAATTCGTCGAAGGCGGCCGTTATCCATATGTCGAAGAGCCTCGCCATGGAATGGGCCGATCGCGGCCTGCGCGTCAATGTGGTGAGCCCCGGCTACACGCTGACGCCGATGAACAAACGGCCTGAGGTCGCCGAACAGATCAAGATATTCGAGCGCGACACACCAATGGGCCGCATGGCGACGCCGGAAGAGATGGTCGGGCCGACCGTGTTCTTGGCCAGCCGCGCCGCGAGTTACGTCACCGGCATCGACCTGATCGTCGATGGCGGCTTTGTCTGCTGGTAGGAGAAGAAAAGTGCAGAAGCGTTTTGAAGGCAAGACTGCGGTCATCACCGGCGCGAGCGGCGGCATCGGCGCGGCGATGGCGAAGCGCTTTGCCGAAGAAGGTGCGGCGGTCGTGGTCAGCGCCATCGATACCCGCGTCGAGGACGTCGCCGCCGGCCTGAAAGCGGAAGGCGCCAAGGTCGCGTCGATGCGCATGGACGTTACCAAGAAGGATGAGGTCACCGCGCTTTACGACCTCGCCGAGAAGGAATTCGGCCGCGTCGACATTTCGGTGCAGAATGCCGGCGTCATCACCATCGCCCGGATCGAGGCGATGACCGAAGCCGAGTGGGACAAGGTGATGGCGGTCAACACAAAGGGCGTGTTCCTGTGCTGTCAGGAAGCGATCGCCCGCATCCGCAAGCATGGCGATGGCGGCCGGCTGATCAACACGGCATCGGGCCAGGCGCGGCAGGGTTTCATCTACACACCGCACTACGCGGCGTCGAAGTTCGGCGTCGTCGGCATCACCCAGAGCCTGGCCAAGGAAGTGGCCAAGGAAAAGATCACCGTCAACGCCATCTGCCCCGGCATCATCGACACGGACATGTGGGCCTATAATGACGCGGCGTGGGGCAAGCTGATGGGCGACTACAAGCCCGGCGAGCTGATGGCCGAATGGGTGAAGAACATCCCGATGGGCCGCGCCGGCAGCGGCGAGGATGTTTCCGGCCTGGTGAGCTTTCTCGCCAGCAACGACGCCACCTACATCACCGGCCAGACCATCAATGTCGATGGCGGCCTGATCATGTCGTGAAGTCCGCTCCGGCGGTTGGCAATCGACCAGTCTGAAATTCGGCGCAGCACAGGGCATCAGCCGTTGCGCCGCATGAACGTTGGTATATATAATTTCATCCCATGAAACGGCCTTGGCGAGGACGGGGCTCGCCGGCCGAGATCATGGGACCTTGATGGCTCGCACGTCTGAGAGCGCCGCTGGAGCGGCGATCGATCTGTTGACGATTGCTCACGCAGCAATCCATCCGATGCCATGACGCGGGCCCGCCCGGCATCACATAAACACCAAGTCGAGCAACCATTTCGCCTGCGCAAGTTGCGGCCGCGGCACTGGCTTGGTGCGAACGAGCTTGCGTAACGACCCCCCCTTTCCAACACAATCAAGAAAAGACGCAAGAAGGGAACGATCAAGAAATTTCCACATGGTTTGACAGGAGAACAAGCATGTCATTTCGCAGTGTGATTTCGAACCTATCAATGGGAGCCTTGGCGCTTGCCACCGCAAGTGCGCTTACATCACCGGTCCACGCAGCAGCACCTGAATCCAACGACCCGATCAAGATCGCGCTGTTCGACTGGACCAGCGTCAACCTCAACGCCAAGATCCTTGGCGGTATCCTCGAAAAGCTCGGCTATACCGTCGAATATCCGACCGCCGACTACCTCTCCAGCCTGACCACCGGCCTCACCAATGGCGACCTCGATGTCGGCCTGGAGTTCTGGGACACGACGGCCGGCGAGGCGATGAAGGCTTCAGACGCCACCGGCCAGACCGAGCGGCTCGGCAAGCTCGGGCCGAAGGCCAAGGAGGAATGGTGGTTTCCCGAATATATGAAGGAGAAATGCCCCGGCCTGCCCAATTGGGAAGCGCTGAAGGACCCGAAATGCGCCGAGGCGTTCTCGACAGCGGAGACGGCGCCGAAGGGCCGCTATCTCGGCGGCCCGGTAACCTGGGAAGGCTTTGACGACGAGCGCGTCGAGGCGCTGAAGCTGCCCTTCACCGTCATCCATGCCGGCACCGACGCGGCGATGTTCGCCGAGTTGGACTCGGCCTATCAGCGCAAGGCGCCGATCATGCTGTGGATCTATTCGCCGCATTGGGCGCCGGCCAAGTACAAGGGCGAGTGGGTCGAATTCCCGGAGTATACGCCCGAGTGCTACACCGACCCGAAATGGGGCACCAACCCGGATGCCAAATACGATTGCGGCAAACCGCATGGCGAGATCTGGAAATACTCCTGGTCCGGCATGAAGGACAAATGGCCGATCGCCTACAAGGTGACCAAGGCCTACACGATCGACACCGATGAGCTCAACAAGATGAGCGGCGAGATCGATCTTGGCGGCAAGACGTCGGAAGACGTTGCCGCCGCCTGGATCGCTGCCCACGAAGCCGACTGGAAAGCCTGGGCGCAGTGATCGCCTGACTGGAAGCCGGACCCGGCCTAGCGGCCGGGTCTTATCTCCATTTTCCAGAAGGACCATTGGATGACGGAAGCGACTGAACCGCAGGCAGTTGGCACGCCAAAGGATGCGCGGCCGATAAAGCTTGCTTGCCGCAATGTCTGGAAACTGTTCGGATGGAACGCGGCCAGCTTCATCCGCGAGCGTGACGGCAAGGCCAGCATGGCCGATGTCGCTGCCGCAGGACTGGTGGGTGCGGTGCGCGCCGTCGATCTCGAAATACGCCAGGGCGAGATCTTCATCATCATGGGGCTATCCGGCTCCGGCAAGTCGACGCTGGTGCGCTGCATGTCGCGGCTGGTCGAGCCGACCCACGGCAAGGTCGAATTCGAAGGCAACGACCTGCTCAAGATTTCCGATGCGGCGCTGATCGAACTGCGGCGTCATCGCATGGGTATGGTGTTCCAGAATTTTGCGCTGCTGCCGCATCTTAACGTGCTCGACAACATTGCCTTTCCCCTGAGCATCCAGGGCCAGGACCGACCGACGCGCGAAGCGAGAGCGCGGGAGGTGATCGATCTCGTGGGCTTACGCGGCCGCGAGCATTTCTATCCGCGCGAACTCTCCGGCGGCCAGCAGCAGCGCGTCGGCATTGCCCGCAGCCTCGCGACCAAGCCGGAGATCTGGTTCCTCGACGAGCCGTTCTCGGCGCTCGACCCGCTGATCCGCCGCGAGATGCAGGACGAGCTGATGCGGCTGCAGACCATGCTGCACAAGACCATCGTCTTCATCACCCATGATTTCGACGAGGCGATCAGGCTCGCCGACCGCATCGCCATCATGAAGGATGGCGAGGTCATCCAGATCGGCACGCCGGAACAGCTGGTTGTCAACCCGGCGACCGACTATGTCGCCGAGTTCACTAGAGACGTCGACCGCGCCAAGGTGATTTCGGCGCGCAGCCTGATGCGTGCCTGCGATGGCGCCGAACATGGCGGCACGGTTTCGCCCGACGCCAGGATCGCCAGCTTCTCGGCCAGCATCGTCGCTTCGGGAAAACCGTTCGCGGTGGTCAACGGCAGCGGCAAGCCGATCGGCGAGGTGACGCCGCAAGCCGTGATCGGACTGCTGGCCGGCATCGACAAGCAAAGAGCTGGCGCATGACGGTCACGGCAAGCGCCAGCCAATCGAGGCCGCCGGTTCAGCGCTGGCTGCTGGTCTGGGCGCTGGCGCTGGCCGCCGTGCTGGTGGTATTCCTGCTGCAGGAGAGGCTGCCATGGGCGGTCGACTATCCGGCCGAGGCGGTTATCCCGGTCGCCGACTGGGTCAGTGCGCTGATGCGCTGGATCAAGTCGAACTTGTCCTGGCTGACCCGCTCGATCACCGCGGTGCTCGGCGTTCCCCTCGATTTCGCGCTCGACCTGCTGGCCAAGAATTTCAAGATTGGTCACGGTGCCGATGCCTATGTCCTGCCGCGCCTGTCCTGGATCGGCGTCTGCGTAGCCGCCTTCATCGCCGGGCACGCCGTGGGCGGTAGAAAACTCGGCATGCTGGTCGGCGGCTGCTTCCTCTACACCGCGCTGTTCGGCCAGTGGACCAGCGCCATGCTGACACTGGCACTGATTTCCATCGCGGTGCCGTTCTGCATCGTCACCGGCCTGTTCGCCGGCATCTGGGCGTGGCGCAAGCCATGGGCCGAGCGGCTGATCATCTCCCCTGCCCTCGATTTGATGCAGACCATCCCGACCTTCGCCTATCTCATCCCGATGCTGCTCCTGTTCGGCAACAGCCCGGTCTCGGCGATGATCGCCACCGCCATCTTCGCCACGCCGCCCATGGTGCGGGCAACGATGCTGGGTCTGTCGCGGGTGCCCTCCGAGATCGACGATTTCTCAGAGATGGCCGGCTGCACGGCGCGGCAGAAATTGTGGCGCGTGCAGCTGCCGTCGGCGCGGCCGACACTGATGATCGGCGTCAACCAGGTGATCATGCTGGCGCTGAACATGGTGATCATCGCCTCGATGATCGGCGCCGGCGGCCTCGGCTATGATGTGCTGCTGGCGCTGCGTGCGCTGAAGGTCGGCGAAGCGATGGAAGCCGGGCTCGCCATTGTGGCGCTCGCAATCGCGCTCGACCGGCTGAGCCAGGCGATCGCGCATAAGCAGGCAAAAGGCCACGTTCAACGGCAGGCGAACCAGAGCGTTTGGCGGCGCTATCCCAATCTGTCGCTGGCCATCGCCATCCTGGTCGTGACGACGCTGCTCGGCCTGTTCGTACCGGCCTTCGCAGCGGTGCCGAAGGAGATCACCTTCACCACCGCGCCACTGTGGAAGGCGGCGGTGAGCTGGGTGACGATCAACTTCTTCGACGTGATCGAAGCGTTTCGCGTGGCGCTCATCCTCAATGTACTGAACCCGCTGCGCGCCTTCTGCGAAGGCTTTCCGTGGCTCGGCGCGGTGGCCCTGCTCGGCCTCGCCGGCTATCAGCTCAGTGGCCTGCGTTTGGCCGCCCTTGTCGCGGCGCTGACCGCCTTCTGCGCCGTCACCGGCCTTTGGGAAAAGACTATGGCCACAGTCTATCTCTGCGGCATCTCGGCCTTCATCGCCTGCCTGATCGGCATTCCGATCGGTCTCGCGGCCGCCCGCAGCGACCGCTTCGAAAAGATCGTCACGCCCATCATCGACACGCTGCAGGTGCTGCCGTCCTTCTGCTTCATCATTCCCGTGGTGATGCTGTTCCGGGTCGGCGACGTCACCGCCATGATCGCAACGGTCGCGTTCGCCGTGGTGCCAGCGATCCGCTACACCAATCACGGCATCCGGCAAGTGCCGCCGGCGCTGATCGAGGCGGCGAAGGTTTCCGGCTGCACGCCGCGCCAGACCTTCTTTCGCGTGCAATTGCCGCTGGCGCTTCCCGAAATCATGCTGGGCGTCAACCAGACGATCCTGATGGCGCTGGCGATGATCATCATCTGCGCCATGGTCGGCACACGCGACCTCGGCCAGGAAGTCTTCATCGCGCTGTCCAAGGCCGATTCCGGACGCGGCATTGTCGCGGGTCTCGCCATCGCTTTCATCGGCATCGTCGCAGACCGGCTGTTCAATGCCTGGACGGCGAAGGCGCGGGCAAGACTAGGATAATTGTTGAATGTCCAATCCCGGCGAACCGCCTTTTGCCGTACTCGTCTTCGACATGGCCAAGACCGGCGAGCCGGACGGGGAGCACGTAGTTTCGGGGTTTGAGACGCTGGAGGCGGCGACGTCCTACGCCATTGCGCGGGTTCGCGCCTCGGTGGAGGAGTTGCGCAAGCCCGGCATCGCCACTGCTGAGCTTCGCCAGCTCTGGCACCTCTATGGCGAAGACTGTTCGGTGCTGAACGCCGGAGTGCGCGGCAGCGATCTACTCGACGATTTCATTGCGACGCCGTCGATGCCGGCCGAATGCAACTGGCAAGTTCTCGCGCCAAGGCTGCGCCGCTTCCGCGCCTCGCTGCTGATCTCCAACGGCAACAACGAATCCGTCTGGGCGGGCGGCTTCTTTCGCTCGACCTACAGGCTGACGCGAGACGGCCTCCTCGAGCGCTTTGGCGACGACGCCATTGCCGCCTTCAAGGCCAAGGGGATCGAGCCGGCGGAGCCGACGAAGCTCATGGTCGCCAATTACTTCGAGCTTCCCGACCCGCCCTACCCGCCGCCAGGCGTGACGCTGCGATCCTGGAAGGTCGAGGTCGGTTTTGTCTGCCATGACGTGAAGTTCGGCGGCGACGCCGCCGGAATCTTCGCCTGGCCGCAAGAGCCCACCGACTGGGCGCTCAGAACCATGCAGTTCCTGCTGATGGCCGACATGATGGCCATGCGCGGCGATGGCCCCGACTGGGCAAACGACTGCGAGATACTAACCGCCAAGGTGACCGAGACGGAGGCGCCTCCCGACTATCCGCTGGATTGAAGTGATGATCATCACCTGCCCCGTGGCCGGCACACGCGATCTCGGCCAGGAAGTGTTGGTCGCACTGTCCAAAGTCGCGGCATTGTCGCGGGCTGGCAACAACCTGCCATCGACATCATCGCGGTCGGTCTTCGACCCCTGAGCCGCGAAAGCTCAAGCACGGCTCGGATAGACGGTTTCGCCTCTTCTGGAGTTCGCCTCTTCTGGAAATGGCAGGCCGCGCTCCAGCTCTTGACTTTGACGCATTTTCGCGCGGAAAGCTGCTTCATCCTCGACCAGCCTGAGCTTGCTGCCGAATGCCCGATCAGCGCAAACCGCCTTTTACTGTCGTCGTCTTCGACATGGCCAAAACCGGCGAGCATGTGGTTTCGGGGTTTGAGACGTTGGATGCGGCTACGTCCTACGCGATTGCTCGGGTTCGCGCCTCGGTGGAAGAGCTGCGCAAGCCTGGCATCGCAGCAGCCGAGCTCCGGCGGCACTGGCATATCCATGGTGAGGATTGCACGGTGCTGAACGCCAATGTGCGCGGCAGCGATCTGCTTGACGATTTCATCGCGACGCCGGGGACACCGGCCGAATGCGACTGGCGGGCGCTGGCGCCACGACTGCGCCGTTTCTACGCCGCTGTGAACGTCTTCAACAACGATGGCAAATCTATCCGGGTCAGCGGCTTTTTCCGCGCGACCTACCGGTTATGGCACGCTGGCCTGCTCGCACGATTTGGCGACGACGCCATCGCCTCCTTCAAAGCCAAAGGCATCACGCCGGCAGTGCCGACGAGAGTCTCGGTCGACCATCACTTCGAGCAGCCCGATCCGCCGCGCCCGCCGCTCAGCGATATCAGGCCGTTGCTGTCGTGGAAGGTCGAGATCGATTTCGGATGCACCGATGTGAGGTTCGGCGCCAAAACCGACGGCGTCTTCGCCTGGCCCGAGGAGCCGACCGGCCGGGCACTCAACGACATGACACATCTGCTGATGGCTGACAGGCTGTCTATGTACGGCACCGGCCCGGAGGGTGCCTATTATAGCGAATTGGTGTGGGTCAAGGTGACGGAGACCGATGCGGCTCCCGACTACCCTCTGAATTGAAACTGGGCCGGTGCCGGCGCATTGTTTTGCATCACGCCGACCTATTCCGCCGCCACGCCCTTCACCTGGAGATAGCTTTCCATCGAGTCGTCCAGCGCCTGCAGCCAGGGCGTATGGTGCAATGGCGCCATGGTGCCGGTCATCAGCGAGCGGTAGGCGTGGTCGCGAAAGCTCATAATGTCTTCCGCCTTGTGGTGCTCCCATTCCATGAAGGTCTGGTTGACCGCCTCGACGTCGAAGCCGGGATAGTCGGTCTGGTCCATCAGTTCCTTGGTGTAGTCGCCCTGGAACCAGATCATCTGCTCGGCGTCTTCCAGCGTCTCTTCGCGTGCCCGCCACTTGGCGCCGTGCTCGGCCATCGCCTGTCCCGACGGCAGCTTGATGCGGCCCATGATGACGTCACGGGCGAACCAGGCCTGGGCGTCGAACATGTTGAAAGTGTAGAACTGGTCCTGCATGCCGATATAGGACAGTTTCGGGTTCTTCTCCCACACGACGCCCTCATAGAGCCCGTCCGGCCACATGCGGTTGGCGGTCTTCAGCTTCAGCTCTTCCGTGAGGAACGGGAAGGAATGCAGATAGCCGGTGCACAGGATGATGGCGTCGACGTCCTTGGTGGTGCCATCCTTGAAGTGCGCCGTCTTGCCGACGACCTTCTGCAGCAGCGGCACTTCCTTCCAGTTCTCCGGCCATTTGAACCCCATCGGCTTGGAGCGGTAGCTGGAGGTGATAGATCTGGCGCCGTATTTGTAGCATTGCGAGCCGATGTCCTCGGCAGAATAGGAGCGGCCGATGATCAGTATGTCCTTGCCCTTGAACTCCATGGCGTCGCGAAAATCATGGCTGTGCAGGATGCGGCCGTTGAATGTCGAAAAGCCTTCGAAATAGGGAACGTTGGGAACGGAAAAATGCCCTGAGGCGACGACGACATTGTCGAACTCCTCGGAGTAGGTGACGTCGTTGGTGCGGTCATGCGCGGTGACGGTGAATTTCCTCGTCTCGTCGGAGAAAGTCACCATGCGCACCGGGCTGTTGAAGCGTACCCATTCGCGCAGGCCTGATTTCTCGACGCGACCCTTGATGTAATCCCACAGCACCGCGCGCGGCGGGTAGGATCCGATCGGGCGGCCGAAATGCTCCTCGAACGTGTAGTCGGCGAATTCCAGGCACTCCTTCGGTCCGTTCGACCAGAGGTAGCGGTACATCGAGCCGTGGACGGGATCGCCGTGCTCGTCGAGGCCGGTGCGCCAGGTGTAGTTCCACAGGCCGCCCCAGTCGGACTGCTTTTCGAAGCAGACGATTTCGGGTATCTCGGCGCCCTTGTCGGCAGCCGACTTGAAGGCCCTGAGCTGGGCCAGACCGGATGGCCCCGCTCCAATGACGGCAACGCGCGTTTTCATGGCAGGCCTCCCGGTGTCATTCGATTTTTGGAATTGCTCTTACGAAACAAATTTCACTCACAGGACAGTAATTGCCTCTTGGATGCTGTCAACAGGCCTTGTGGAGAAACCGCGTTTCGCCCCAGAGGATTTCCGGAAACGGATGACGGCGCAAATCCGGTGCGGACACCATTCGACTTAACGGGCTTGCTGCGCGGTTGCGTTTCTGTATCGGCACCGAATATCTTCACCTGGAGTGAAATAATCATGGGGATTCGGGGGCGAGATGGCGAAGACAAGTTCCGACTCCAAGACTGCTTCGACAAGGGCAAAGCCACCGGCGAAGGCATCCGTGGACGGGAAGACCATCCGCGCGCCGCTGACGCAGAACCCGCATGCCATTCGCGACACCCGCGAAAAAGTGCTGGAGGTGGCGATCGGGCGCGAGGTGCGCGCCTTCCGCAAGAAGCTCGGCATCACCGTCGCCGATCTCGCCGTCGCCACCGATATTTCGCTGGGCATGCTGTCGAAGATCGAGAACGGCATCACCTCGCCGTCGCTGACCACACTGCAGGCGCTGTCGAGGGCGCTCGGCGTTCCCGTCACCGCCTTCTTCCGCCGATTCGAGGAAGAGCGCAGCGCCGTCTTCGTCAAGGCCGGCGAAGGGCTAGATGTCGAACGCCGCGGCACCCGCGCCGGCCATCAATACAATCTGCTCGGCCATATCGGCTCCAACACCAGCGGCGTCGTCGTCGAGCCCTATCTGATTACGCTGACCGAGGATTCGGATGTGTTCCCGACCTTCCAGCATGAGGGCATGGAATTCCTCTATATGCTGGAGGGCGAGGTGGTGTACCGGCACGGCAGCAACCTCTATCCGATGAAGCCGGGCGACAGCCTGTTCTTCGACGCCGACGCGCCGCACGGGCCGGAGCAACTGACGAAACTTCCGATGCGGTATCTGTCGATCATTTGCTATCCGCAGAGCGCGGGGTAGGAGTTCGATCTTCCCTTGATCCTCTCGTGCGGAGATCAGTAGTTCCGCGACGGCCCCCCCTTTGCAACATCGGCGATCGGCGAAAGCCGACGTGACATCCGATCTCCCCACTTGAGGGGGAGATGTCCGGCAGGACAGAGGGGGGCGAACCGCGATGACGCATAATCTGGTTTCCGCCAACAACCGCCGCAATGCCCGCAGGATGCGCAAGGTGATGACCGATGCCGAACTCAAGCTTTGGAACGAGATCAGGGCACACAGGCTGATGGGACTGAAGTTTCGGCGCCAGATGCCTATCGATGGCCATATCGTCGATTTTGCGTGCCCGGACAAAAAGCTGATCATCGAGCTTGATGGTTCCCAGCATGGCCAAGCCGAAACGTCGGAATCGGACGCCGCAAGAACCGCCAAGTTTGAAGCTCTGGGCTGGACGGTCCTGCGCTTCTGGAACGACGATGTCATTCGCGATATCGACAATGTCTGCCAGCATGTCGTGATTGTGGCTGGGCTGAGCGGCGCGCCGTGAGCTTCGCCGAAGCGCTGGGATGGACATTGGGCAAGGGCCGGCACTCTACGGCGCCCCCCTCTGCCCTGCCGGGCATCTCCCCCTCTTGGGGGGAGATCAGCAGCTTTGTGGGCATCTTTAGTCCGGCCCGAACCCCGGTGACGTCGCACTGCCATCATCCAGCTTCGACAGCCATTCCACCAATGTCGGCCGATACCGCGTCAGGCCCTTGTAGGTGGCCAGCTCTTCCGGCAAATCCCGGATCACCCGGTGCAGTCGTCTTGCCCATTTCGGCTGTGTCACCAGTTCGTCCATCTTGATGAGATAGCAGCGGATCGGGAAGACGATGCCGTTCGAGCGCGGCAGCCGCCAGAAGCTTTGCAGTTCGACGCGCAGATGCACCTTGTCGCCGACATTTTCGGGCGTCACCGTCGCGCGGTCCGGGCCCCATTTGTGGTAATTCTCCGGGCTGGTGTCGAGGCGCGGGTTGATGGTCATCGTCCAGTTGAGACGCCGCGCCGGCTTGCCCTGCTGGATGTTGGTGAGGAACTTCAGCGCCCTGACGAAAATCCCCTTCTCATGCGCCAGCGGCACCGGCGCGTGCCATTCGAAGAAATTCATGCCGATGTCGAAATCGAGCGACCAGTCGGCCTGGGTGGTGACCATGCCGGCGTCCATCCACAGATTGCCGTCGCGCTGATCGAGGATGCAGAAATCGCCCTGGCTCTGGCGGGTGATGTACTCCATCGGCCCGTAAGGCAGTGTCGAGGTGTCGCCGAAGGTGAAGGTGTCGTCGATGCCGAGCGGTCGGTTGATCCAGCGCCAGCGGTCGCCGTCGCGGGTCAGGGTGAAATGCTCGGGATAGCCAAGTGCCTGTTGCTCCATCAAAAGTTCGAGCAGGTCCCAGCCGGCCAGCGTCATATGCGGCAGCGACTGGCAGCGCAGCGGATCCTCGGCCAGCACCAAAGCGCGGTCCTGCATCTCGGCGACATAGTGCTCGTCGACGTCTATCAGGTTTTCCAGCACGCTGCCCTTGGGACCGACGACATGCGGCTCGATGTTGACCGCGTACATGTAGGCGTCTTCGTGGAACGGAAACGGAAACCGCCTGATGTGCTCCGGGCTGTTGTTGAAGGTGAAATCGTCGCGAAACGTTTCCTTGCGAAAGGTGATGCCCAAGCTCGCCTCCTATCTTTCCAGGACCAGCGACTTGCCTTCGAAGCGCGACACGCACGGCATGATCTTGCAGCCGGAACGGTGGTCTTCCTCACTCAGCCAGTGGTCGTTGTGGATGAACTTGCCGTCATGCGAGATGACGTTGGTCTCGCACTGGCCGCAGACACCGCCGCGGCAGAGATAGGGCGGATCGACGCCGGCGGCCTCGATCGCTTCGAGCAGGCTCTGCTGCTCGCCGACGCGGATGGTCTTGCCGCTGACGGCAAGTGTGACGTCGAACGGCAGGCCGGGCTGGGGTGCCGCGAAATGCTCGTAGTGCACGGTCTCCGCCGGCCAGCCGAGAGCCGCAGCGCGCTCGCGCACCCAGTTGATCATGCCGGTCGGGCCGCAGACATAGAGATGGGTGCCGAGCGGCTGCGAGGACAAGAGACGGTCGAGTTCGATGCGCTCGTCGCGGTCGTCCTGATAGAGCCGGACGCGACGGCCATAGCGCTCCTGCAGCACATCGGCATAGGTGCCGAGCGAGGCGGTGCGGCAGGTGTAGTGCAGCTCGAAATTGCCGCCGGACCCGGCGAGCTGCGAGGTCTGCGCCATGAACGGCGTGATACCGATGCCGCCGGCAAGCATCAGATGCTTCTTGGCCCTGAGGTCGAGCGAGAACAGATTGACGGGGTAGCTGACCACCATCTCCAGGCCGGGGTTGACGCTCCGGTGCATGAACAACGAGCCGCCGCGGCCGACATCGTCGCGGCGCACCGAGATGGTGTATTCGCGGGTGTCGAGCGGCGATCCCATCAGCGAATAGGGATTGAGCCTTGTGCGGTCGCCATCGCGCATCTCGACCACGACATGGGCGCCGCCGGAAAAGGTCGGCAAAAGCTCACCGTCACGGCGGCGGAAATGGAAGCGCGTCACCAGTTCGTTGACCGGGACGACGTCGCTGACGACGACATCGAGCTTGGTGGTGCCGGTGCTCATGGGAAGACCTCCTCCATGGGAGGAATCTCCGAGCGATCCTCGGCATTTATGCAGACGCCCTGGAATGCTGCCAGCCGTCGCGAATAATGATCGCGCACCAGAAGCAGCAGGCCGCAATGCGCGCAGGTGGCCGGCTGCGTCGTCACATTTTCGGTGATGCCTTTGCAATGCACGCACTGCATGCGCCGCGCCAATGAGCCGCGATGCTCGGTCTGCATGGAGGTATGATCGATGCCGGCTTCGAGCGCCACCTGCATTGCCTGGCCGATCAGCCCTTCGGTGCCGGCGAGATAGAGGCGCAGGCCCATATGCGCGTTGGCAAGCGTCTGCTTCAGCCGGGGCAGCAGGCTGGCGAAGGTTGGCGCGACATGAAACTGCGCGGACTTCAGTGCCTCAAGAGCGGCAACGTGCTTGCCGTCGGCCCCGGGAATGAAGTCGATTTCGGCGCCGTCGAAGAAGCCGGGGGGCGACGTCCTTGCCATATCGACGATCGCCAGCGCGCCTTCCGCATCCGCCACGAAAAGATGATGCTTGCCGGGCTGCGGGGACAGGGTTCCGTAAATGGGCCGGCTGATGATCGTTTTGGCTGCCATTCTCTACTTCGTACCTCGAAACCCTCGCTGTCGATTGTGCCTCAGCCTTTCGCCGTGCGCTTGGTTTTTTTGGGATCGTCGAAGGGCAGAGGCTGCGCCGTCGCCCTGATCGAACCGCTCTTGTTGCGGATCTCGAGCCTGGTGTCCTTGACCGCGCAGTCGACGTCGAGGCGGGCGATTCCCATCGATTTCTCGACCAGCGGCGAATACATGGCGCAGGTGACCACGCCGACCTTTTTGCCGTCGCGATAGACCGGCGCGCCCTCATCCGCGGGTTGCTTGCCGTCGAGCAGCACGCCGTAGATCTTGAAGCGCTCCTTGCCCTTGAGGCGGTAATGCTCTTCGGCGCCACGAAAGCCGGTCTTGCCGGGGCTGACGGTGAAGTCGAGGCCGAGCTCCCACAGCGTGTCGCCGGGGCCTTCGTTCTCGAACGGATATTTCTGCGAGTTGTCATAGGGATAAAACAGCAAATAACTTTCGACGCGCAGCATATCGAGCGTGGTGAAGCGGCACGGAATGATGCCGGCGCTCTTGCCCTCGTCGAGGATCCTGTCCCAGATCGTGCCGGCGTCCTGGCCGCGGCAGAATATCTCG
Organism: Mesorhizobium sp. C372A; assembly: GCF_030323245.1. Taxonomy (NCBI): domain Bacteria; kingdom Pseudomonadati; phylum Pseudomonadota; class Alphaproteobacteria; order Hyphomicrobiales; family Phyllobacteriaceae; genus Mesorhizobium; species Mesorhizobium sp. C372A. Next base: position 6,083,899 of record NZ_CP100475.1, read on the forward strand.
TAGCCGCGCTCGCCGGTATAGCCGGTGCGCGAGATCATGACGGGAAAGCCGAACAGCTGCGTCTGCATATGATGGAAATAGTTGAGGTCGCGAATGCCCGGCACATGCTTTGAGAGATAGTCGACCGCGGTCGGCCCCTGCAGCGACAGATCGTGCAGATTGTCGTCGAAGCGCAGCGATACGTCGCGGCCGACGGAAGCGCGCTGCAATTCCTCATGGCCGGTGCCGGAGCCGTGCACCACCATCCAGGCGTTCGGCCCGGTGCGGTAGAGGATGCAGTCGTCGGTGAATTTGCCGGCCTCGTTCAGCATGCAGGCATAGGCCGACTTGCCGGGATAGATCTTCTCCACGTCGCGCGTCGTTGCCAGGTCGATGAGGTGTGAGGCGTGCGGCCCGGTGATGTGAACCTTCTTCAGGCCCGACACATCCATCAGCCCGGCCCTGGTGCGGATGGCGGTGTATTCCTCGTCGGCGTCCTTGTCGTAGGTCCAGGCGGTGCCCATGCCGCTCCAGTCTTCGAGCTTCGAGCCTAACGCGCGATGGCGATCCGCCAGGGTCGAAAATCTCCAGGATGCCGTCATCCGCAAATCCTCCGTTCGAAAATTCTATTGTGTTCCCGGCTCCCTGCGCGGAGGCGGGAGCATTTGGTCGAATATTGATCGCAAACGTCCTGATGCCGCAATACCCGGAAGCAAATAATTTCATTGTCAGGCAAAATTCGCGGCTGGGGACAAACGGTTAACCCAACGTAAAATCGGCTTGACAATTGCTGGATTCGGCCCGAATTTATGAAAAAAATTTCACTCTGTTGAAAGAGGGCAGCGGGCGGCCAATTCGGGGTCGGGCGCTGGAAAAGGGGAAACCGATGTCAGACCTGCAGCAGCGCATCGAAGCGCTGTACCGTTCCGACCTGCGCGGGTCCGCGCTCCTGATCATCTGCCTTTGGGCGACGATCCTCTTCGTGCTCGTCATGACATGGCCCTACATCCCGGACACCGGGATCAAGATCGTCGTCGCCATCGCTGCCGCCGCCGTGCTGATCTTCAATACGGCCGCCATCCTGGCGATGGTCAATCACTACAAGGAAGACAAGGACTTCATCTACGGTCTCGACATCAAGAACGCCGACGCGGCCCGCAACCGCAAGTCCTGAAAACAGAACGTCCTGAGGGGTAGAAGTCATGTCGCGCTACACGCCGCCGGAACAAGGCAAGGCCGGGCAGATTTTCGATATCGTGGTCGTCGTGGTCGCCATTTTCGTGGCGCTGTGGCTGCCATTGAAACTCGGCCTGGCGGGTGCGGCGAAATCCATCGACGCGCTCGATGCCAAAACGTGGGAAGCGTTGGGACAGAACCCGACCATGGCCTCGATCTGGGAAAAGCTCGGCTATACGCCGGAGACCGCGCACGACATCATCCAGAACCGCTTCCACTACATCATCGACTGGCCGACGCTGATCATCATGGCGGCGGTGCTGATCGGCTATTTCGTCTTCCTGTTCCGCGCCTCCGACCGCGAATATCGCGACGTCATCAACGAAAAGTTCGACGACAAGTAACGCCAGAGATTTTGGGGAAGCACGCTCATGTGGGTCGCACTCTCTTACGCATCGTGGGGCATCTCGGTCGTGCTTGCGCTGTGGATGCTCTACGACTGGTTCAAGATCGACACGACCTATTCCGAGGAGGTGCTGACTTCCTCGCGCGAAGGCGAGCTTGAAGCCGCTTCCGAAAAACACCGGATCTGAGTGGGGATTGAACAATGACGATCACGCTTGAACCGGCAATACACGGCGACAGGGTTTCACTGCTACGCGTGCTCGGCCCGGCCCATGTCTGGGCGCTTGGCGTCGGCATCGTGCTGGTCGGCGAATTCACCGGCTGGAATTTCTCGGCCGACAAGGGCGGCGCACTGGCGGCGCTGATCGTCTGCTGGGTGGTCGGGCTCTTGTATACTTCGGTCGCCATGATCGACTCCGAGGTGACATCGACGGTTGCCGCCGCCGGCGGCCAATACGCGCAGGCCAAGCACATTGTCGGGCCGCTGATGGCCTTCAACGTCGCGCTGTTCCTGGTCTTTGCCTACACCATGCTGGAGGTTTCGGACGCCATCCTGCTCGGCGACACCATCGTCGCCAAGGCCGGCGTCGAAGGGCTCACCCACAACTCCTTCATTGCCGCCACCATCGTCGTGCTGGCATGGCTGAACTATCGCGGCGTGCTGATGACGCTCAACGTCAACTTCGTCATCACGGCGATAGCCTATGTCTCGATCGTTATCCTGTTCTTCTCGGTCAGCCCCTGGACGCAGGGTGCTGTGCTGAAGCTCAACGAACTGGTCACCCCCGGCAATGCGCTGCCCTATGGCTGGATCGGCGTCATCGCGGCCTTCCAGTTCGGCATCTGGTACTATCTCGGCATCGAAGGCACCACGCAGGCCGCCGAGGAAGTGCGCTCGCCGGCGCGTTCGCTGCCTTACGGCACCATGGCCGGCATGATCACGCTTTTGATCGCCGCCGCCATGACCTGGTATGTCTGCGCCTCGCTGATGCCCTGGGAGTACCTCGGTATCACCTATTATCCCTTGTGGGACGCCGGCAAGCTGACCGGCAGCCCGCTGCTGGAAAACCTGTTGTTCGTCGCCACGCTGCTCGCGGCACTGGCGTCGGCCAATGGCTGTATCAACGATGCGGCCCGCGCGTGGTTCTCGCTTGGACGCGACCGCTATCTGCCGACATGGTTCTCGGCCGTGCACCCGAAATACCGCACGCCCTATCGCTCGATCCTGTTCCTGTTGCCGATCGCGCTCGCCTTCGCCTTCATCGCCGACCTCAACCAGGCGATCACCTTCTCAATCCTGTCGGGCGTGCTGCAATACACCTTCATGAGCATAAACATCATGATGTTCCGCAAAAAGTGGCCGCTGGGCACGATCCGCCGCGGCTATACGCACCCGTTCCACCCGATCCCGGCGATCGTGCTGTTTTGCCTCTGCGTGGTGACCTTCTTTGCGATCTTCCTCGGCTACGGCACGCAGCTGATCGCCATGGTCGCCTTCTACTTCCTGATCTCGCTGTGGTTCCACTTCTACCGTTACCGCTATGTGCGCCGCGGCGACCAGTTCACCATGCCGTGGCCGAAGCCGCAGGGCTATTGACAGGAGAGGGCCTGCCGGTCTGGGCGGGCATGGCGTGACGAGGTGTCTGACGTGACGACAGCATTGCTGGCCGGGGCGGTCGCCGTGGCTCTCGTCCTGCACCTCGCCTGGCATACGCGCGCCAGCCGCAAAAAGGCCAAGGCTGATCTTGCAGCCGAGGCAGCCAGCATCCGGACCGTCATCACAGATGCCGTTGATGTCTCCGATGGCACAGCCGGCGTTGTCACCTGGGCCGGCACATGGAACGGACAGCGCGTGCAGCTGCGCACCATCGTCGACACGCTGGCAACGCGAAAGCTGCCGGCGCGATGGTTGAGTGTCACGATCACAGAGCCGGTTGCGGTGCCGGCGACCTTCGACATGATGATGCGACCGGGCTCGCCGACGACCTTCTCCAATTTCGATCATCTTCAGCATACGCTGCCGAAGGCTCCGGGATTTCCGGCTGAAGCCGTGCTGCGAACCGACCTCAGGGCGGCGCGCTTTCCGCAGAACCTGATCGCCAGCCATCTCGACATCTTTGCCGAAGGCCGCGCCAAGGAACTCTTGATCACCCCGGACGGCGTGCGCATCGTCTGGCTGCTGGCCGAGGCCGAGCGGGCGCGCTACGGCGTGTTCCGGCAGGCCGCATTCGGCGGCGCAAGGCTGGATCCAACGCTGGTCGAGAGACTGCTGACCTCGGCCTCAGTGCTGCGCGATGCCATCAACCGACAGGAAAGGCAGGTCGCATGAGCGCACCCGCACCGACAAACCCGTATCTGGTGCTCGGCGCTGCCATCGTCTTACCGGCCAGCGGCCACGTCATTCTGGGCGTGCCCGTGCGCGGCCTGCAGTTCCTGTTCTTCATGGTGATCCTCGCCTGGGTGACGGCCAAGATCGCGCCGGCCGATGCCAGCTTCGTCGGCCGCCACGCCGGCGGCTTCCTGATCTATGCGCTGTCGATCCTCGATGCCTACAGAATAGCCCGCATCCGCACCGCCACATGGATTCACAGCGCCCGCGACGGCGGCGATAGTTCACAAGGCCGCATCGAGCCGGATACGTAACTACAGGAATATTTTTTTCATACGATTGAATTCGCACGACGCATTCGATACATCATCGTCTAGTGGTAACGTCGGGAGGCTGACATGTGTGGAATCGTCGGACTTTTTCTGAAAGACAAGTCGCTTGAGCCGCAGCTCGGCTCGATGCTGTCGCAGATGCTGATATCGCTCAGCGACCGCGGCCCCGACAGCGCCGGCATTGCCATCTATGGCGCGCCTTCCAGGAATGAAGCCAAGATCACCATCCAGTCCGCGAAGCCCGAGCGCGATTTCCGCGGCCTCGACGCCGAACTCGCGAAGGCCATCGGCGCGCCGGTGAGCATAGCGGTGAAGTCCACCCATGCAGTGTTGAGAACCGCGCCCGACAAGGTCGATGCCGCGCGCGAAGCGCTGCAGTCAATCCGCCCCGACGTGCGCATCATGGGCGCCGGCGAAGCGGTGGAAATCTACAAGGAAGTCGGTCTGCCGGAAGCGGTCGTCGACCGCTTCGACGTCCGCTCGATGACCGGCACGCATGGCATCGGCCATACCCGCATGGCGACGGAATCGGCCGTCACCACTATGGGCGCGCATCCGTTCTCGACCGGCGCCGACCAGTGCCTGGTGCACAATGGCTCGCTGTCCAACCACAACAATGTGCGGCGTGAGCTGGTGCGGGAGGGCATGAAATTCGAGACCGAGAACGACACCGAGGTCGCCGCCGCCTATCTCTCCTCGCAGATGGCGCATGGCAAGAACCTCGGCGAGGCGCTGGAAGGCACGCTGTCCGACCTCGACGGCTTCTTCACCTTCGTCGTCGGCACCAAGAACGGTTTCGGCGTGGTGCGCGATCCGATCGCCTGCAAGCCCGCCGTCATGGCCGAGACCGACCAGTATGTCGCCTTTGGCTCGGAATATCGGGCGCTGACCAAGCTGCCCGGCATAGACAATGCGAGGGTCTGGGAGCCGGAACCCGCAACCGTCTATTTCTGGGAGCATTGAGCCCATGCCGGCAACCAAACTTTCGAAGGCGGCGCAAGACCAGGCGTCCCGGGTCTTCGATCTTGATGTGTCGTCGCTGCGCGAGCTCAACCAGGCGCTTCACAATCTGACGCCCGGCTCCAACGAAACGGCGTGGGAAGTGCTGCACCCGAAGGGCAGCCATTCGGTTGCGGTCGGCGTCGACCAGCCTGTCAGCATCGATGTGCGCGGCAGCGTCGGCTACTACTGCGCCGGGATGAATGACGGCGCTGCCATCACCGTGCACGGCTCGGCCGGACCTGGCGTCGGCGAAAACATGATGTCGGGCTCGATCGTCATCAAGGGCGACGCCAGCCAGTATGCCGGCGCCACCGGCAAGGGCGGGCTGCTCGTCATCGAGGGCAACGCCTCGTCGCGCTGCGGCATCTCGATGAAGGGCATCGACATCGTCGTGCACGGCAATATCGGCCACATGTCGGCCTTCATGGCGCAGTCCGGCAATCTGGTGGTGCTGGGCGATGCCGGCGACGCACTTGGCGATTCCATCTACGAAGCGCGGCTGTTCGTGCGCGGCAAGGTCGAAAGCCTGGGCGCCGACTGCATCGCCAAGGAGATGCGGCCCGAGCATATCGAACTGCTGCAGGGACTGCTCGACCGCGCCGGCGTCACCGGCGTCAAGCCGTCGGAATTCAAGCGCTACGGCTCGGCGCGCACGCTCTACAATTTCAATATCGACAACGCCGACGCGTATTGAGGCAGCATGACCTACAAGAACCCGCCGACGACGCCGCGCAAATCCGCGACCTTCGACGACTACACGCTTTCCGAAATCCGCCGCGCCGCGGCGACCGGCATCTATGACATCAGGGGCGCCGGGGCCAAGCGCAAGCTGCCGCATTTCGACGACCTTTTGTTCCTCGGCGCCTCGATCTCGCGCTATCCGCTGGAAGGCTATCGCGAGCGGTGCGACACGTCGGTCGTGCTGGGCTCGCGCTATGCCAAGAAGCCGATCGAGCTGAAAATCCCGATCACCGTTGCCGGCATGAGCTTCGGGTCGCTGTCCGGCCCGGCCAAGGAAGCGCTCGGCCGTGGCGCTACGCTCTCAGGCACGTCGACCACCACGGGCGACGGCGGCATGACCGAGGAAGAGCGCGGCCATTCCAAGCAACTGGTCTACCAGTACCTGCCGTCACGCTACGGCATGAACCCCAGGGATTTGCGCCGTGCCGACGCCATCGAAGTCGTTGTCGGCCAGGGCGCCAAGCCCGGCGGCGGCGGCATGCTGTTGGGACAAAAGATTTCCGACCGCGTCGCCGAAATGCGCACGCTGCCGAAGGGCATCGACCAGCGCTCGGCCTCACGCCATCCCGACTGGACCGGGCCGGACGATCTCGAGATCAAGATCCTCGAGCTGCGCGAGATCACCGACTGGGAAAAGCCGATCTACGTCAAGGTCGGCGGCGCCCGCCCCTATTACGACACAGCACTTGCGGTGAAGGCCGGCGCCGATGTCGTCGTCGTCGACGGCATGCAGGGCGGCACGGCGGCCACCCAGGAAGTATTCATCGAAAATGTCGGCCAGCCGACGCTTGCCTGCATCAGGCCGGCGGTGCAGGCGCTGCAGGATCTCGGCATGCACCGCAAGGTGCAGCTGATCGTGTCGGGCGGCATCCGCAATGGCGCCGACGTCGCCAAGGCGCTGGCGCTCGGCGTCGACGCGGTGTCGATCGGCACGGCAGCGCTCGTCGCGCTCGGCGACAACGACCCGCGCTGGGAGGCCGAATACAATGCGCTCGGCACCACCGCCGGCGCCTATGACGACTGGCACGAGGGTCGCGACCCCGCGGGCATCACCACGCAGGACCCCGAACTGATGAAGCGGGTCGATCCGATCGCCGCCGGACGGCGGCTGGCGAACTACCTCAAGGTGATAACGCTGGAGGCGCAGACCATTGCGCGTGCCTGCGGCAAGAACAGCCTGCACAATCTCGAGCCCGAGGATCTCGTAGCCCTCACCATCGAAGCCGCCGCCATGGCTGGCGTGCCGCTGGCCGGCACCAACTGGATACCGGGGAAAAACGGCTTCTAAAAAACACATCAAAATAAGCGAGGAACTATAATGGGGAACGATCTCGCCGCATTCGCCAAAGAGAACGGCGTCAAATATTTCATGATTTCCTACACCGACCTGTTCGGCGGCCAGCGCGCCAAGCTGGTGCCGGCGCAGGCGATCGCCGACATGCAGAAGGACGGCGCCGGCTTCGCCGGTTTCGCCACCTGGCTCGACCTCACGCCGGCGCATCCTGATATGCTGGCGGTGCCGGATCCGGATTCGGTGATCCAGCTGCCGTGGAAGCCCGATGTCGCCTGGGTCGCCGCCAACTGCATCATGGACGACAAGGAAGTCGAGCAGGCGCCGCGCAACACGCTGCGCCGGCTGATCGCGGAAGCCGCCACTGACGGCATGCATGTCAAGACTGGCGTCGAGGCAGAGTTCTTCCTGATCTCGCCGGACGGCAGCGTCATCTCCGACAAATACGACACGGCTTCAAAACCCTGCTACGACCAGCAAGCGGTGATGCGCCGCTACGATGTCATCGCCGAGATTTGCGACCACATGTTGGCGCTGGGCTGGAGCCCCTACCAGAACGACCATGAGGACGCCAACGGCCAGTTCGAGATGAACTGGGCTTTCGACGATGTGCTCGCCACCGCCGACAAGCACTCCTTCTTCAAGTTCATGGTCAAGTCGGTGGCCGAGAAACACGGCCTGCGCGCGACCTTCATGCCAAAGCCTTTCCAGGGCCTGACCGGCAATGGCTGCCACGCCCATATTTCGGTCTGGGACAAGGCCGGCAAGGTCAACGTCTTTGCCGATAACGCGATGGAACTCGGCCTGTCGGCCAAGGGCAAGAATTTCCTCGGCGGCATCATGAAACATGCCTCGGCGCTGGCCGCCATCACCAACCCGACGGTGAACTCCTACAAACGCATCAACGCGCCGCGCACCATTTCGGGCGCCACCTGGGCGCCGAACACGGTGACCTGGACCGGAAACAACCGCACTCACATGGTGCGCGTGCCCGGCCCCGGCCGCTTCGAGCTGCGGTTGCCGGACGGCGCCGCAAACCCTTATCTGCTGCAGGCCGTCATCATTGCCGCCGGTCTCGACGGCATCCGCTCCAAGGCCGATCCCGGCAAGCGCTACGACATCGACATGTACCAGAACGGTCACACTGTGAAGGGCGCGCCGAAGCTGCCGCTCAACCTGCTCGACGCGCTTCGCGAATACGACAAGGACAAATCGCTCAAGGCGGCGCTGGGTGAGGAATTCTCGTCGGCTTATCTAAAGCTGAAGCAACAGGAATGGAATTCCTATGCTTCGCACTTCACGCAATGGGAGCGCGACCACACGCTGGACATATAATCGTCCTAGCGGTGCGAGCGACCTCGGAATGACCTGATGAAATATTCGATCTTCTCGCTCGCCCGTGCTGCCCTTTCCGGCCACAAGAACTGGCAGCGCACCTGGCGCGATGCGGCGCCCAAGGACCACTACGATGTTGTGATCATCGGCGGCGGCGGCCATGGGCTCGCCACCGCCTGGTTCCTCGCCAGCGAGTTCGGCATCAGAAACGTCGCCGTGCTGGAAAAGGGCTGGATCGGCTCCGGCAATGCCGGCCGCAACACCACCATCATCCGTTCCAATTACGGCCTGCCCGGCAATACCGGCTTCTACGAGCTTTCGATGAAGCTTTGGGAGCGGATGGAGCAGGACCTCAACTATAACGCCATGGTCAGCCAGCGCGGCGTCCTCAACCTCTATCATTCCGATGCGCAGCGCGACGCTTATGCGCGGCGCGGCAACACCATGCGCATCAATGGCATCGATGCCGAACTGCTCGACCAGGCGGCGCTGAAGAAGATGCTGCCGTTCCTGAATTTCGACCATGCGCGCTTTCCCGTGCAGGGCGGCCTCCTGCAGCGCCGCGGCGGCACCGCGCGGCATGACGCGGTGGTCTGGGGCTATGCCCATGCGGCGAGCGAACTCGGCGTCGACATCATCCAGAACTGCGAGGTCACCGGCTTTGTCCGGGACGGCAACGGCAAGGTGACTGGCGTCGAGACGTCGCGCGGCAAGATCGGCGCCGGCAAGGTCGGCATGGCAGTCGCCGGGTCATCGTCGCGTGTCGCAGCGATGGCGGGCATGCGCCTGCCGATCGAAAGCCATGTGCTGCAAGCTTTCGTCTCGGAGGCGATCAAGCCGCTCATCCCCGGCGTCATGACCTTCGGCGCCGGGCATTTCTATGTCAGCCAGTCGGACAAGGGCGGGCTGGTCTTCGGCGGCGACATCGATGGCTACAATTCCTACGCCCAGCGCGGCAATTTGCCTGTCATGGAAGATGTCTGCGAAGGCGGCATGGCGCTGATCCCGATGATCGGCCGCGTGCGGCTTCTGCGCCAGTGGGGCGGTATCATGGACATGTCGATGGATGGCTCGCCGATCATCGACAAGACACCGGTCGACGGGCTCTACCTCAACGCCGGCTGGTGTTATGGCGGCTTCAAGGCGACGCCCGGTTCCGGCTTCGTCTTTGCCCATCTTCTGGCGCGTGACGAAACGCACAAGGAGGCGGCGCTGTTTCGGCTCGACCGCTTCCAGCGCGGCGCCATGATCGACGAAAAGGGCCAAGGCGCCCAACCGAACCTGCATTGAGGCGGCCGGAACAAGATGCGTATCACCTGTCCTTTCTGCGGCGAACGCGAACTCGGCGAGTTCAGCTATCTCGGCGATGCCAAGCCTGTACGGCCGGCGGCGGATGCCGGCGAAGATGCCGTCTACGACTATGTCTATCTGCGCGACAACATCGCCGGCGTGATGGCAGAGAACTGGTATCACGGCGGTGGCTGCCGGGCCTGGCTGAAGGTCACCCGCAACACGCTGACGCACGAGATCTCGGCGGTGGAACCGGCGGCGGGGGCTGGTGCGAGCCAGGTGGAGACATGAGCTATTCTGTCGAGACCACAGCCGTCGCGAAAAGCGCCAGCCCCCTACCTCCCCCTTGTGGGGAGGTCGGACCGCAGGTCCGGGTGGGGGTCGGTGCCGCACCCCCACCCCGCTGCTGCGCAGCGACCCCCCCCACAAGGGGGAGGGTGAAGAGCGCGACGGTCCCGCCTGGCATTGGATCGATGAGAGGCCGGCCATCGTGAGTTCCAGCCAATCCCATCGTCTCACATCCGGCGGTCTCATCGACCGCTCGGCGCCGCTCAACTTCCGCTTCGATGGCAAGAGCCTCTCCGGCTTCCAGGGCGACACGCTGGCGTCGGCGCTGGTCGCCAATGGCGTCAAGCTGGTCGGCCGCTCGTTCAAATACCATCGTCCGCGCGGCATTCTGACTGCGGGCTCGGAAGAACCCAACGCGCTGGTCGAACTGCGCACCGGCGCACGGCGCGAGGCCAACACCAAGGCCACGACGGCCGAACTCTATGAAGGCCTCGAAGCGGCCAGCCAGAACCGCTGGCCGTCGCTGCGCCACGATGTGATGTCGGTGAACCAGCTGTTCGCACCGATCTTCGTCGCCGGCTTCTACTACAAAACCTTCATGTGGCCGGCAAAATTCTGGGAAATGGTCTACGAGCCGGCGATCCGACGCGCCGCGGGTCTGGGTCGCGCGGCGGTCACCCCCGATCCGGATCACTACGACAAGGCCTGGGCGCATTGCGATGTGGTGATCGCCGGCTCTGGTCCGGCCGGTCTCGCCGCCGCACTCGCTGCAGGCCGCAGCGGTGCGCGCGTCATCCTGTGCGAAGAAGATTTTGCGCCCGGCGGCCGTCTGTTGTCGGATGGCGGCACGATCGACGGTCTGCCGGCCGCGGAGTGGCTGTCGCGCACACTGGCCGAGCTCAGCTCGATGCCGGATGTCCGCATCATGACCCGCACGACCCTGTTCGGCGTCTATGACGGCGGTACCTATGGCGCGATCGAGCGGGTCAACGATCATCTGCCGGTGCCGCCCGAGCATCAGGTGCGCCAGCGCCTGTGGCGCACCGTGGCCAAGCGCTGCGTCGTCGCCGCCGGCGCGATTGAGCGTCCCATCGTCTTTGCCGGCAATGACACGCCCGGCGTGATGATGGCGTCCGCCATCCGCACCTACGTCACACGTTATGCGGCGACGCCGGCAAAGCGGATCGCGCTGTTCACCAACAATGAGGATGGCTGGCGCACGGTCGAGACGGCACTCGGCGCCGGGCTGCAGATCGCGGCGGTGATCGACGCGCGGGCTGACGTCACGCCTGCCCATCGTTCTCTCGCTTCCAGGAACGGCTTCACCGTGCTGCATGGTTCGGTCAGCGGCGTCGACGGCGGCAAGGACGGCGTAAGAAAAATAGCGGTGTCGCTGACCGGCGGCGCGCGCGCCGAGGTCGAGGCCGACGGGCTTGCCGTTTCCGGCGGCTGGAATCCGGCGGTCGGGCTCACCTCTTACCATCGCGGCCGGCCGAAATGGCGAGACGACATCGCCGCCTTCGTGCCGGACGGCGCGCCGCCCGGTATGGTCGCGGCAGGTGCCGCCAACGGTGCCTTTGGCCTCGGCGCCTGCCTGCGTGAAGGTTTTGAAGCTGGTGCGGCGGCCGCACGCGAAGCGGGGCGGTCGGGCAGCGCTGGATCACCGCCGACCGCCAGCGACGAGGCCTTCTCGCTGACGCCTCTCTGGCACGTCGCCGGCAAAGGCAAGGCTTTCGTCGACCAGCAGCATGATGTCACCGCATCCGACATCGAGCTGGCGCAGCGCGAAGGCTTTGAATCGGTCGAGCATCTGAAGCGCTACACCACGCTCGGCATGGCGACCGACCAGGGCAAGACGTCCAATGTCGCCGGCCTCGCCATCATGGCGGCGGTGTCGGGCAAATCCATTCCCGAGACCGGCACGACCATCTATCGCCCGCCCTACGTGCCGGTCGCCATCGGCGCTTTTGCCGGCCACCATCGCGACGAAAATTTCCATGCGACGCGGCTGACGCCGTCGCATCACTGGGCGGCCGAACAGGGCGCGATCTTTGTCGACACCGGCCTGTGGAAGCGCGCGCAATGGTATCCGCGCGCCGGCGAGAAAGACTGGCTGGAATCGGTCACCCGCGAGGTCAAGGCGGTGCGCGGCGGCGTCGGCTTCTGCGATGTGTCGACGCTGGGCAAGATCGATGTGCACGGCCCCGATGCCGGCGCCTTCCTCGACCGCGTCTACATCAACACCTTCTCAAACCTTGCCGTGGGAAAAGCCCGCTACGGGCTGATGCTGCGCGAGGACGGCCTCGTCTATGATGACGGCACGACCTCGCGGCTGGCCGATGACCATTATTTCCTCACCACGACCACGGCGAAGGCCGGGCTGGTGATGCAGCATCTCGAATTCTGCCGGCAGGTGCTATTCCCCGAACTCGACATGCAACTGACCTCGGTCTCCGACCAGTGGGCGCAATTCTCGATTGCCGGGCCAAGGACGCGAGACCTGTTGAAGGAAATCGTCGACCCTGCCGAGGACCTTTCGAACGAAGGTTTTCCATTCATGGGCGTGCGCGAAGTCGCTTTGCGCGGCGGCATCAAGGCGCGGCTGTTCCGCATCTCCTTCTCCGGCGAGATGGCGTTCGAGATTTCGGTGCCGGCGCGTTACGGTGAAGCGATGGCACGCAATTTGATGCTGGCGGGAAAACCGTTCGGCGTGACGCCGTATGGCACAGAAGCCCTCGGCGTCATGCGCGTTGAAAAGGGCCATGTCGCCGGACCGGAACTGAGCGGCACGACGACCGCCGCCGATCTCGGCCTCGGCAAGATGATGTCGACCAAGAAGGATTTCATCGGTCGCGTCATGGCCGGCCGCGAGGCGCTGGTGGCGCCGGACCGGCAGGTCGTGGTCGGCATCAAGCCGATCGACAAGGCGCGCCGCCTGCGCTCCGGCGCGCACATCATCCCGAAGGGCCAGACGCCCGGGCCTGATAACGACCAAGGCTACGTCACCTCGGTCTGCTTCTCGCCGACGCTCGACCAGTGGATCGGTCTCGGCCTTGTCGAGCGCGGCCGCGAACGCATCGGCGAGATCGTCCATGCGCATGATCCGCTGCGCGGTGAAGACTATGATGTCGAGCTCTGCAACCCCGTCTTCTACGATCCCGATGGAGGGCGCCAGCGTGGCTGATTTTTCCTGGGATGTTCGTAGCCCGCTCGAGCGCGCGCTCGCTCCTGGCGCTTACGGCGTGCAAGGCGATGCCGGTGTGTCGTTGACCGAGATCCGCAATTTCGACCTCGTCCAGGTGATGGCACGGCGCGGCAAGGCGGGTGATTTGGCCGAGGCCGCGAACGCTCGTTTCGGCGTCGCGGCTCCGGAAACGCCGAAGGCGGTTGGCACCGCGGATGCGACGCTGATCTGGTCGGGACCGGATCAGTTTTTTGTCCTGTCGAAGGGTGGCAGGACTGAGGTGCTCGCTCAGACCTTTGCATCTTCCGCCTCACTATCCGACCAATCGCATGCCCGCGTGCTGATCAGCGTCTGCGGCCCCAAGGCGCGCGCCATGCTGGCGAAACTGTTGTCGATTGATTTGCATCCCGATGCGTTTCCGGTTGGCGCTGCTGCCGCGACTTCGATGGATCACACCAGCGTCACGCTCTGGCGTGGTGGTGACCAGGCGGATGGGCAGGCGGTGTTCAACCTCCTGGTGTTTGCGACGTTTGCCGAAAGTCTGTGGCACACGATGTTGGATTCGGCTGCGGAGTATGGTGTGGCTATCGGGCATTCCGAGGAGCTTTAGCTCGATAGTTTCAGATGTTGGCGCCGCCCCTCATTGCCCTGCCGGGCATTTCTCCCCGTATAGTGACGGGGAGAAAGAAGCTGGTCGCAGCCTCGGCGCTCGTCCTGCAACGCTGGCGATTGGCGAAACCGGCGACGACAGCATCCTTCGCCCCGTTTACGAGGAGAAGATGGCGGCAGCCAGATGAGGGGCGGCGCTGGCGTTCGGAAGATGGGTTTGATTGGAAGGGTCTAACCTGCAGCGACCGCGTCGAGAACGCCACCTCCACCTTGCCAAACCCAACCGCGCTGCTATTCTTGCTGCTAAAATAATTTTACACACAGGCAAACATGTTTCTCTAACCGCAAGGCTGAGATGAGCCAGTCGCCCTACCCTTCAGTGACAGCTGGGCCGCCGCGGCCGAGCCTCGTCGTGAGGCCCGGACAGATCGCGCTGCCGCCGGGCATGGAGCGGTATACGATCCAGGGCAATGGCGCGGTGCTGATCGAGGTCGAGGCCGGCGATACGTTCACCGTGCGCAATGTCGAGGGCGGGCAGGCTTGCGAGTTGCTGGCCTGGGACAGGACCGGCGCCACCGATCCTTCCATCCTCGGCGAAAAGTCCAACAGCAATGCCGCCGGGATCAAGGCGCTTCTGGCCGAGGGCGATGACAGCCTGGCTTCCGTCCGTCGTGGCCTTGAGCGCCGCCAGGTGCAGCTCGACGAGCCCAAGGCGGTGCGTGTGTTCGGCGGCGCAACGCCTGCCGGCACCGAGCAGGCATTCACGGTCAGGCGCGACGGCGCGATGCTGATTGCCGCACCCGGCGGGCCGATGCTCGTCGACAGCCATGATACGGCAACGCCGCTCACCGTCATGGTGCGCCGCGCCACCGTGCGCCTGAAGACAAAGTCGCAGCTGGCCGATCCGCTTGCCGATCCGGTGCTCGATCTGCGCGTCCATTCGGCGACAGCCGAATCCTATTTCGTCAAGGCGGGCGACTACCTGCAGATCATCGATGTCGACGGCCGCCAGTGCACCGATTTCCAGTGCTTCTCGGCGCGCAAGCTGGACAAGGGGCTGGACCATCCGCTCGACGTAACGACCACGCGCACGCTGATGGGGTCGAGCTACCCGATGCCGGGCCTGCATTCGAAATATTACGACCAGGACATGGAGCCGCTGGTCGAGGTTATCCAGGACACATGCGGGCGACACGACGCATTCGCGCTGGCGTGTGCCGCCAAATATTACGATGACATCGGCTATCCCGGCCACACCAACTGCTCGGAGAACTTCAATCGCGCGCTGGCCGACAAGGGCGTGACGCCCCGCGCCGGCTGGATGGCGATCAACTTCTTCTTCAACACGGAGATCGACGCCCATGGCGTGATGGTGTCGGACGAGCCGTGGTCGCGGGCGGGTGACTATGTCCTGCTCAGGGCGCTCACCGACATTGTCTGCGTCTCCTCCGCCTGTCCCGACGACACGACACCGGCCAATGGCTGGAACCCGACCGACATCCATGTGCGAACCTATTCCGGCCAACACAAATTCTCGCGAGCGATCGCCAGACGCATGACGCCCGATTCGGAACCGAAAATGACCCGCGAGACCGCCTTCCATTCCAGCTTCGCCAAGCACACCCGCAACTTCGTGGAATACCGGGGTTATTGGCTGGCCAATTCTTTCGCCAAAGAGGGGCCGATCGCCGAGTACTGGGCCTGCCGGCAGGACGCGGTGATCATGGACCTGTCGCCGCTGCGCAAGTTCGAGGTCACCGGTCCCGATTCCGAAGCGCTGCTGCAATACACGCTGACCCGCGACGTCAAGAAGCTCGGCGTCGGCCAGGTCGTCTATTCCGCCATGTGCTACGAGCATGGCGGAATGATCGACGACGGGACGCTGCTGCGGCTCGGCAAGGACAATTTCCGCTGGGTCGGCGGCGACGACCTGTCCGGCGAATGGCTGCGCGACACCGCGAAAAAGCTTGGCCTCAACGTGCTGGTGCGTTCCTCCACCGATCAGATGCACAATGTCGCTGTCCAAGGGCCGAAGAGCCGTGACATTTTGCGAGAGGTGGTCTGGACCTCGCCGCTGCAACCGTCGATCGACGAACTCGAATGGTTCCGCTTCGCTGTCGCGCGCATCGGCGGCGGCAATGGCATTCCGGTCGTGGTGTCGCGCACCGGTTATACCGGCGAGCTCGGCTACGAAATCTGGTGCCACCCACGCGACGCCGAAAAAGTGTTCGATGCCATCTGGGAGGCCGGCCAGCCGCACGGGCTGAAGCCGATGGGCCTGCAGGCACTCGACATGGTGCGCATCGAAGCCGGGCTGATCTTCGCCGGTTACGAATTCTCCGACCAGACCGACCCGTTCGAGGCGGGCATTGGCTTCACCGTACCGTTGAAGGCCAAGACCGACGATTTCATCGGCCGCGAGGCTCTGATAAGGCGCAAGGAACATCCGCAGCACAAGCTCGTTGGCCTCGACATCGACAGCAATGTCGCCGTCGGCCATGGGGATTGCGTCCATATCGGCCGCGCCCAGATCGGTGTCGTCACCTCGGGCATGCGCTCGCCGGTGCTGAACAAAAACATCGCTCTGGCGAGGCTTGACGTCACCCACGCGGCAATCGGCACAGAGGTGGAGATCGGCAAGCTCGACGGTCATGCCAAGCGGCTGCCGGCGCGCGTCGTGGCCTTCGCCCACTACGATCCGCAAAAGACCAGGCCGCGATCCTGAGGGTTGCACCCCCGGCCCTTCGCAGGCTCAGGGCGTTCGAAGCTCGAAAGCAATTGGCTTTCCGTCCGCTACCGCGGACCGCTTCTCACCCCACAAGGGGAGAAGGACAAAGCGAGCGTTTCGCAACCGTGATGTGCACGACGCCACAAATCACTTGACGTGAAAGCGCGCCGGATCAATCTTCACTGTTAAGAAAAAAATACGACTGAGTGGAAACACTGGAGTCGTGCGGTCATGTACCGGGGAACAAGCTTCGCGAAGCCGAGGCATCACCGGCCGGGAACACAAAATGGGGAATTCAGACAGATGAGCACGATTACCACTGCCCTGGAGCAGCCCGCTGAAGGCAAGCTGCTCCGCAACATCGACTGGCGCGGCGCCTTCTGGGTGGCGAGCGGCGTTCCTGCCCTTGTCCTGTTTTCGATCGGCGGCATTGCCGGAACGACGGGAACGCTGGCCTTCGGGATCTGGATCGCTTCCATGATCATGGGCTTCCTGCAATCCTTCACCTATGCCGAGATCGCCGGCCTGTTCCCGAACAAGTCGGGCGGCGCCTCGATCTACGGCGCCACCGCCTGGCTGCGTTATTCCAAGTTCATCGCGCCGCTGTCGGTGTGGTGCAACTGGTTCGCCTGGTCGCCGGTGCTGTCGCTGGGCTGCTCGATCGCCGCCGCCTATATTCTCAACGCGCTGGCGCCGGTGCCGCTGTTCACCGAGGCGTCGCCGGACGTCGTCGCCTATATCGCGGCGCATGCCGGAACGGTGCCTGCCGACGCCATCGCCGCGGTGACCGCGGCGGCCACGCCGGCCATCCGCAACTGGACGCTGTTCAGCCACACGCTAGGTCCTGTCTCCTTCACCCTCAATGCCACTTTCTTCATCGGCGCGGTGCTGATGCTGATCATCTTCTCGATCCAGCATCGCGGCATTCTCGGCACCGCCAATGTGCAGAAGTATATCGGCCTCCTGGTCATCATCCCGATGCTGATCGTCGGTGTCGTGCCGATCGTCACCGGCCAGATCAACTGGGCGAACTTTTCGCCGCTGGTGCCGCTGGCGGCGGCTTACGCGCCGGAGCCCGGCTCGTGGAACATTGCCGGCTGGACGCTGGTTCTAGGCGGCATGTTCATCGCGGCGTGGTCGACCTACGGCTTCGAGACCGCCGTCTGCTACACATCGGAGTTCAAGAACCCCGGCACCGACACGTTCAAGGCGATCTTCTATTCCGGCCTGCTCTGCATGCTTCTGTTCATCCTGGTGCCCTTCACCTTCCAGGGCGTGTTGGGCCTCAACGGCATGCTGGCGACGCCGATCGTCGACGGCTCCGGTGTTGCCGATGCACTGGCCGGCATGGTCGGGGGTGGCGCATTGATCCACAGCCTCTTGGTGATGCTGATGATCCTGGCGCTGGTGCTGTGCATCATGACGGCAATGGCCGGCTCGTCGCGCACGCTCTACCAGGGCTCGGTCGATGGCTGGCTGCCGCGCTATCTCAGCCACGTCAACGAGCATGGCGCGCCGACGCGCGCCATGTGGACCGATCTCGTCTTCAACCTGATCGTGCTGGCCATCGCCTCGGCCGACGCGACGAGCTTCTTCTTCATCCTCGCCGTGTCGAACTGCGGCTACATCATCTTCAACTTCCTCAACCTCAATGCCGGCTGGATCCACCGCATCGACAACGGCCACATCAACCGGCCTTGGAAGGCGCCGAGCTGGCTGCTCGGCCTCGGCGCCATCTTCGCCTATGTAAACGCCATCTTCATGGGCGCCGGCGCCAAGGTGTGGAACCCGATGGCGCTCTGGGCCGGCCTGATCACAGCCGCCTTGATCATCCCGGTGTTCTGCTACCGGCACTACGTCCAGGACAAGGGCAAGTTCCCCGACCACATGCTGGCCGACCTCGGCATGGCGGGCGCAGACCTCTCGGTCAAAAAGGCAGGCATGCTGCCCTACCTGACGCTGGTCGCCGGCCTGGTGGTGATGCTGCTCGCCAACTGGTACTTCGTCATCTGAAAGTGATGGCTTGAAAAGAATGGGCGCGCTTCGGCGCGCCCGTTTCTTTTTGTGGCAGACGTCAGCCGGCCTTGCGGATGACCGCTTCGGAGCCTTCGAAGAACCGGTTCGGCGGACGCTTCAGGCCGAGATTCTCGCGCAAGGTGGTGCCCTCATACTCGCGCCGGAAGAGCTTTCGCCGCTGCAGCTCGGGCACCACCTTCTCGGCGAAGTCGTCGAGCCCGGCTGGCAGATAGGGGAACATGACGTTGAAGCCGTCTGACCCTTCGGCAAACAGCCATTCCTCCATCGAATCGGCGATGGTTTTCGGCGTGCCGACGAAAGCAAGGCCGGAATAGCCGCCGAGCCGCTGCGCCAGCTGGCGGACGGTCAAAGTCTCTCGGCGCGCCAGCTCGATGACGCGCTCACGGCCGCTCTTGGAGGCATTGGTCTCGGGGATTTCGGGCAAGGGCGCGTCGGGATCGAAGCCGGATGCGTCGTGCCCCAGCGCGATCGACAGCGAGGCAATGCCGCTCTCGTAATAGACCAGGCTGTCGAGCTTGGCGCGTTTGGCCTGTGCTTCCTCGACGCTGTCGCCGACGATGACGAAGGCGCCGGGCAGGATCTTGATGTCGTCGCGCGAACGGCCGAGCTTCTCGGCCCGGCTTTTGACATCGGCAAAGAAGCGCTGCCCGGACGCCAGATCGGAATGGGCGGCGAAGATCACCTCCGCCGTTTCGGCTGCCAGCTGCCGCCCGGCCTCAGATGCGCCGGCCTGGACGATGACCGGCCAGCCCTGCACCGGCCGCGCAATGTTGAGCGGGCCGCGCACCGAGAGATGCTCGCCCTTATGGTCGAGCACATGCAGCTTCGCGGGATCGAAATAGAGCCCGCTCTCGGCGTCGCGGATGAAGGCGTCGTCGGCAAAGCTGTCCCAGAGGCCGGTCACCACATCGTAGAATTCCCGCGCATTGTGATAGCGCTCGTCGTGCTCGACATGCTCGTCGAGGCCGAAGTTCAGCGCGGCGTCGGGATTGGATGTGGTGACGATGTTCCAGCCGGCGCGGCCGCCGCTGATATGGTCGAGCGAGGCGAAGCGACGGGCAATGTGATAGGGCGCGTCGAAGGTCGTCGATGCGGTGGCGACAAGGCCGATATGATCAGTGACGGCGGCGAGCGCCGACAGCAGCGTGAACGGCTCGAACGAGGTCACCGTGTGGCTGCGCCGTAGCGCCTCGATCGGCATGTTGAGAACGGCCAGATGGTCGGCCATGAAGAAGGCGTCGAACTTCGCCGCCTCAAGCGTCTGCGCAAAGCGCTTCAGATGGGCGAAGTTGAAGTTGGCATCGGGATATGAGCCGGGATAGCGCCAGGCCCCGGTGTGAAGACTGACCGGACGCATGAAGGCGCCGAGCCGCAATTGCTTATTGTCTACCATGGGATGATCACCTGATGCGAACGAGGGTTGCCGCTCCGATATGTAAGCAGGATCGGACGGCTTTGCCGTCCTGGGAAGGAATTCTGTTTTGCAAAACCGGCGCCGCGAAGCATTTTCATACAGGTGGCCGTTCAACCTATTTTGATGAACCCGCCTGGTGTTGAGATACTTGCCTGGGTGCTCGGTGCCACCGGCAAGGAGAAAGCCAGAACGCCGCACGTCAAGCGTACGGCGTTCCAGCATTTTCCAAGGAAGATCCTGTGCCCCAGCAGCGCCTACTCGGCGGCCAGCGCCAGTGGCGGCCTGTCATTGTCCTGCACGGCCTCATCAGCCGGCTTCCTGCCTTTCTTCGGCTCGCGGCCGAAGAACAGCGCGTAGCCTGCCGGCAGCACCAGGATGGTGAGTACGGTGGCGACGAGGATGCCGCCCATCATGGCGTAGGCGAGCGGTCCCCAGAACACCGCACGCGAGATCGGGATCAGCGCCAGCACCGCCGTCATCGCCGTCAGCACGATCGGCCGGAAACGGCGCACGGCCGAGCCGATGATGGCCTCCGATCGGTCCATCCCCCTGGCGATGTCCTGATCGATCTGGTCGACCAGGATGATCGAGTTGCGCATGATGATTCCGAGCAGCGCGATGACACCAAGGATGGCGACGAAGCCGAACGGCGCGCCGCTGATCAACAGAGCCGCCGCCGCACCGATGATGCCGAGCGGACCGGTGGCCAGCACGAGCATCGCCTTGCCGAAATGCTGCAGCTGGATCATCAGGAGCACGACGATGACGGCCAGCATGATCGGCGCCTTGGCGGCAATCGAGGCCTGGCTTTCGGCGGAATCTTCCGCACCGCCCTGGATCTCGATCTTGTAGCCGGGCGCCAGGCCGGCGCGCATGCCCTGCATGTCATTGTAGAGCTTGGTGACGACGTCGTTCGACTGCACGCCATCCGGCAGCGTGGCGCGCACCGAGATGGTCGGCAGGCGGTCGCGCCGCCATTCGACGCCCTGCTCGAGCACCGGCACCACCTTGGCCACCTGCGACAGCGGCACGAAGCCGCCGAAATCGGTCGGGATATAGACCGAGTCGACCGAGGACAGCAGGCTGCGGCTGGCGTCCGGTTCGCGGGCGACGATGGAAACCGTCTCCTCGCCATCACGGAAGTCATCGAGCGGCGCGCCGGACATCGCTGCCTGCAGCATCTGGCGGATGCGCTGCGAGGTGACGCCAAGCGCACGGGCGCGGTCCTGGTCGATGACCAGCTTCATCGCCGGTACCGGCTCCAGCCAGTCGTCATGGACGGCGCCGAGGAGCGGATTTTCGGCGAATTTCGCCTTCACCTGGTCAGCTATGCGGCGCACCTCCTGGCGGTCCGGACCCATGATGCGCATCTGCACCGGCCAGCCGGTCGGCGGGCCGAGGAACAGACGGTCGACCTTGGAGCGGATCGAAGGGAAATCCTGCGCCAGGACTGAGCGCAGCTTGAGGATCAGCCGCTCACGTGCCGGCTCGTCATTGGCCATCACCAGAAGCTGCGCATAGTTCGGATTGCGCAATTGCTGGTCGAGCGGCAGGAAGAAGCGCGGCGCGCCTTCGCCGATATAGGTGGCGATGAAGCGCTTGTCCTTGTCGTCCATCATCCGGGCTTCCAGCGCTTTGGCCTGCGTCTCGACCTCCTTGATCGAGGTTCCCTCAGGCAACCAGAGATCGACGAGGATTTCCGGCCGCGAGGATTGCGGGAAGAAGTTTTGTGGGATGAACTGGAACGCCCACAGGCTGGTGGCGAAGGTGACCAGCGTCATCACCAGAACGATGATGCGGTGGCGCACCGCCCAGCCGACCGTGGCGCGCAGCCGCCGGTAGAAGCCGGTGTCGAAGGCGTCATGATGGTTGCCGGCGTGTTTGCGCTGCTTGAGGATCATGTAGCCCAGCCACGGCGTGAAATAGACGGCGACGAACCACGACACGACCAGCGCGATGCCGACCACATAGAACAGCGTGCGCACATATTCGCCTGCGGTCGAGGCGGCGAAGCCGACCGGGATGAAGCCGGCTATGGTGATCAGCGTGCCGCTCAGCATCGGGAAGGCGGTCGAGGAATAGGCGAAGCTCGCCGCCTCGATCTTGACCAGCCCCTCCTCCAGCTTGCGCTCCATCATCTCGACGACGATCATGGCGTCGTCGACCAACAGCCCGAGCGCGATGATCAGGGCGCCGAGCGAAATGCGCTGCAGATCGATGCCGAGCTCGTACATGATGGCGAAGGTGGCGGCCAGCACCAGCGGAATGGCAATGGCGATGACCAGGCCGGAACGCCAGCCGATCGACAGCAGCGAGACAGCAAGCACGATCAGCAGCGCCTCGCCGAGCGCCTCCATGAACTCGTTGACGGCGTCCTTGACAACCTCGGGCTGGTTGGAGATCTGGTCAACCGCAACGCCGTAGGGCAGCGCTTCCTCAAAGCGCTTGTAGGTCGCCTCGACATCCGTGCCGACGTCCCTGACGTTAAAACCCTTGGCCATGACGACGCCGACCTGGACGCTTTCGTGGCCGTTGAAGCGGTACTTGCGCTGATAGGGATCTTCGAGACCGGAACTCACGGTGGCGATGTCGCCAAGACGTGTCACCTGACCACCGGCGCGCAGGCGCAATTCCCTGATGTCGGCAGCCCTGGTGACATCGCCCTCGACCGAGATGCGCACCGAGCGCAGGCCGGTGTCGACGGAGCCCGCCGGATCGACATTGTTCTGGCCCTTGATGGCGTTCTGCAGGTCGGTCAGCGTCAGGCCGCGTTCGGCCAGGGCCTTGGACGAGACGTCGATATAAAGCTTCTCCGGCTGGTCGCCGATGATGACGGCCTTCTCGACGCCCGGCGTCGTCAGCAGCATGTCGCGAGCCTGGGTGGCGAATTTCTTCAGCTCCGGATAGCTGTAGCCGTCGCCGCCGATCGAGTGCAGGGTGATGAAGGTGTCGCCGAACTCGTCGTTGAAATAGGGCCCGAGCAGGCCTTGCGGCAGGTCGCCGGAGATGTCGCCAACCTTCTTGCGCACCTGGTAGAAGGCGTCCTTCACCTCCTCTGCATTGGTGTCGCCCTTGATCTGGACGGTGATGATGGCGCTGCCGGCGCGGGTGTAGGAACGGACGAAGTCGAGGTGCGGCGTTTCTTGCAGCTTGCGCTCGATCTTGTTGACGACCTGGTCTTCCATCTCCTGGATCGAGGAGCCCGGCCAGATCGCCTGGACGACCATGACGCGGAAGGTGAAATCGGGGTCTTCCTTCTGGCCCATGCGCATCAGGCCGAGCGCGCCGGCAATGATGATCAGACCGAACAGGAAGCGCGCGATCGAGGGATGGCCGATGGCCCAGCGCGAAAGATTGAAAGGCTGCTTTTCAGTGCTGTCGGTGGCGGTCATCGGCGTCAGTCCAATTCGTTGATCGTGCGCGCATACGCTTTGCATGCAGCTAGGATATTCCGATGCTGGCTTCCGGGCGGCGAGGCTTTCCGAGCGGAGAGACACTCATCGCGGTGGGACGCGCGGATCGATGCGGAGGAACTCGATCTTGGCGTCTCGACCATCGGGCGCTCGCCGCCCGGAAACCCTGAATTCGCTTGCCCAGCCCTTTCGCCGAAGCGACGATCAAGCCGGCTTCATGCCTGCGGTCAGCGCAGGGCCTTTGCGGCATCGCCTTCCGCAGAGGCGGCCTGGACCGCATCGCCGGTCAGCTTGACCTTGAGATTCTCGGTCATGAACTGGGTGCCGGCGGCAACGACGACATCCCCCGGCTTGAGCCCGTCGGCGACGCTGACGCCGTCGGCGGTGAACTCCGCAACCTTGACCAGGCGCTCGTGCACCGTCTCGCCGGCGCGGTCGACGGTCCAGACAATCTTGCGACCATCCTTTTCCGCAATCGCGCTGAGCGGGATCGACACCATCTCCTGCTTCTTGGCCACCGAGGCCTCGATGTTGGCGGTCATGCCGAGCAGCACGCGCGGGTCGTCGGGCAGCGAGACGCGGACGGCAAAGGTGCGCGACTGCTGGTCGGCGCTGCCGGCGACTTCACGCACTTTGCCGGAGAGCGCCAGCGCGTCATCGGACCAGAAGCTGGCCTTGACGTCCTTTCCCGGCTTGAAGGCGGCGATGTCCATTTCGGGAACCGCGATCAGCACTTCCTTTTCGCCGTCGACGGCAACGGTCATCACAGGCGTTCCGGCGCCGACCACCTGGCCGACATCGGCCGAGACCGCCGTGACGATGCCGTTCTCGCTCGCCTTGAGATCGGTGTAGACGACCTGGTTCTGCGCCTGGGCAAGGGTAGAGCGGGCGGCATCGCGCGTCGCTACCGCCTGGTTGTAGCTCAGCGTCGCCTGTTCGAGCTGCGACTTGGAGGTGAAGTTCTTGGCAAAAAGCTGTTCGGCGCGCTTGCGGGACAGATCGACCGTCTCGACCTGCCGCTCGGCGGCGTCGAGGCTGGCCTTGGCGCTCTTGACCGACAACTCATAGTCCGTGGGATCGATACGGGCTAGCACATCGCCTGTCGTCACATGCTGGCCGATGTCGACCAGACGCTCAGTGACCTTGCCCGAGATGCGAAAGCCGAGGTTCATTTCGGTACGGGCTCGCACCGAGCCGGAATAGGTGAGTTCGCGACTCTTTTCGGCCTGGCCGATCTCGACCACCTTGACCGGACGGATGATGTCCTGGACCTCGGTCTTCTCCTGGCTGCAGGCGGCGAGCCCGAGCGTGGCGACGATCAGGCCGGCGACCGGCAGCTTGCGGATGATGGAACTGGACAAAGACACTTTCGTACTCCCGACTGGAGATGAACGGTCGACACCGGCGCCCGGCGGGCGGCGGCTATTACTTCAGAGCCTTGATCGCGTAATCGATGAGATCGTCGGGCATCGCCCGATTGGTCTTGGCAAGGCACTGCGCCACCATTTGCGGGTGGCACAGAATGACGGTGGCGGCGCCGAAGCAGCGCGATGCGATGACCGGATCCTGGTCGGCAAACTCGCCGGCCTCGATGCCCTCGCGGATGACCTCGGCAAACAGGTCGTGAATGCTGTCGATATGCTTGTCGATGACGCCCCAGTCGCGCTCGAGCGCGACGATGACCATTTCGTGGACCTTCTGGTCGTCGAGCATGACTTCCAGCGTCATCTTGTACTGCGCATGCACGTAGCGGCGCAGCCGCTCCTCGGCGCTGATCGGCAACCGGGAAATCTCGTAGGCCATGTTGTAGCTGGCGAGGAGCATGCGGCCGCAGACGGCCTGGTGGATTTCGACCTTGGAGGCGAAGAAACGGTAGATATTGGCCGGCGACATGCCGAGTTCGCGGGCGATGTCGGCGACATTGGTCTTGCCGTAACCATAGTGCCGGAACAGGCGTTCGGCACAGTCGAGAATGCGGGTGACATTCTCCTGGCGGGTGGAGTCGGCCATTATGCTGGCGGCTTCGGACATGGCTCTCTGTCGATTTATGAGTGACGAATTTCAACTTTCGTCAGTCGTAAATCGAAAAGAGGGAAGTGTCAATGCGAATTCGACGTACGCGTATAATTTGGTGACAGAGGGTGTGCGCGAACTCGACCTTGCGCGTGCCGTTGCGCTCTGGAACTAAGATCCCTTCGCCATTTCCCGCAGCTGAAACTTCTGGATCTTCCCCGTCGATGTCTTCGGGATCTCGGCAAAAATCACCGCCTTCGGCACCTTGAAGCGGGCGAGCAGCGCGCGGCAGTGTTCGATGATCTCGGCCTCGCTTGCCACCTTGCCGGGCTTCAGCTCGACATAGGCGACCGGCACCTCGCCCCATTTGTCGTCTGCCTTGGCGACGACGCCGCAGGACGCCACGGACGGGTGTTTGTAGAGGGCTTCCTCGACCTCGATCGATGAAATGTTCTCGCCGCCGGAGATGATGATGTCCTTGGAGCGGTCCTTGAGCTGGATGTAGCCGTCGGGATGCATGACGCCGAGGTCGCCGGAGTGGAACCAGCCGCCGGCAAAGGCCTCTTCGGTCGCCTTCCTGTTCTTCAGATAGCCCTTCATGACGATGTTGCCGCGAAACATGACCTCACCGATCGTCTCGCCGTCGGCCGGCGTCTTCTGCATCGTCCCCGGGTCCATCACGGTCAGGCCTTCGAGTGCGGCATAGCGCACGCCCTGCCTTGCCTTCTTCTGCGCCTTCGATCCCTTGTCTAGATCGTCCCACGCGTCGTGCCATTCGTTGACGACCGCCGGGCCATAGGTCTCGGTCAGCCCGTAGAGATGGGTGACGGCAAAGCCGGCATCGGCCATGCCCGACAGCACCGCTTCCGGCGGAGGTGCTGCCGCCGTATTGAAGGTCACCGTCTGGGAGAACGTCCGCTTGTCTTCGTCCCTGGCGTTGATCAGCACCGACATGACGACCGGCGCACCGCACAGATGGGTGACGCCGTGGTCGGCGATGGCATCGTAGATCGGCTTCGACCGCACCCAGCGCAGGCAGACATGGGTGCCGGCCTGGACGGCCAGCGTCCACGGGAAGCACCAGCCATTGCAGTGGAACATCGGCAGCGTCCACAGATAGACGGCGTGCTTGGCCATGCCGGCATGGATGGTATTGGTGTAGGCCATCAGGGCAGCGCCGCGATGGTGGTAGACGACGCCCTTCGGGTTACCGGTGGTGCCCGAGGTGTAGTTGAGCGAGATGGCGTCCCATTCGTCGTCGGGCATCGACCAGGCGTAGCCCTCGTCACCGCCGGCGACGAACCCCTCATAGTCGATCGCGCCGATGCGCTCGCCCTTCGGATAGGGTGCATCGCTGGCATAGTCGGGATCGTCATAGTCGATGACCAGCGGCTTCACCTTGGCCAGTGCCAGTGCCTGTTTGACGACAGCAGCGAATTCGCGGTCGACGATGAGCACCTTGGTCTCGGCATGGTCGAGCTGGAACGCGATGACGGCGGCATCGAGCCTTGTGTTGAGCGAATGCAGCACCGCTTTGGCCATCGGCACGCCGAAATGCGCCTCCAGCATCGGCGGCGTGTTCGACAGCATCACCGTGACGGTATCGCCCTTGCCGATGCCGCGCTTCGACAGCGCCGAGGCGAGCTTCAGCGAGCGCTGCCAGAAGGTGCGATAGGTGATGCGCTGGCTGCCATGGATGATGGCGACATGATCGGGATAGGTGCTTGCCGCCCGCTCCAGATAGGTGAGCGGCGTCAGCGGCTGATGGTTGGCGGCGTTCTTGCCGAGATCCTGCTCGTAGGGACTGCCCATCCCGTGCTCCCCGAATTTTCATTGTTGAGAACTTCTAACCACAGGTTCCCGCCACGTCACCATCGGCGATTCCCGACCGGGCACATTTGGCGCAATGATCGTCCAGATTCGATGGCCAAAAAGGTATCGTGTACCCACGCCAATTTGACTTTTGTCGAGAGCCGTGAATAATGTCAGCCGAGGAGACGGCATGGCGATCCGACCGGCAGAACAGCTTATCCACAAGGCCGCATGGCTCTATTATGCCCATGGCCTGCGCCAGGACCAGGTCGCCAGCCAGCTTAACATCTCCCGCGCCTCGGTCGCCATGTATTTGCGCAAGGCGCGCGAGACCGGCATCGTCAACATCTCGACCTCGACGCAGCTGTTCACCGACGACGTATTGGCACGCCAGCTCGAGGACGCGCTCAAGCTTGATGCGGTGTGGATCGCGCCGGAGAATGCCTATGTCGTCGACCCTTCGACGGACGTTGCGGTGCTGGCGGCGGGCGTCTTTCTCGAACTGGTCAAGAAGGGCGACCGGATCGGCGTCGCCTGGGGCCGCACCGTCTACACTATCGCCGACGTCATGTCCTATGCCGACCTGCAGGACGTCACCGTTGTGCAGCTCTGCGGCAATCTCGGCGCGCCCTACTCCTACCGTCCCGACCAGTGCACGATGGAGATCGCCCGGCGGCTCAACGCCAAGGGCCTCAATTTCTACGCGCCGCTGGTGCTGACGACAGAATTGCTGGCGCATGGGCTGCGCGCCGAACCGGTGATCCGCGAACAACTGGCCGATATTGCCAACTGCGATCTGGCGCTCTATTCGGTCGGCACCGTCGACGCCGACAGCCATGTCGTCAAATGCGGCGCGCTCAGCCCCGGCGAGATGGGGCTGTTGCGCGAAGCGGGCGCCGCCGGCGTCGTTGCCGGCCAGATCATCGATGCCACCGGCAAGGCGCTCGACTGCAGCTACAACCGCCGCGTCATCTCGGCCTCGCTGTCGTCACTGCGCCAGATCGAAAAGCGGCTGATGGTGGTGCAGGAAGACAGCAAGTTCGAACCGCTGCTCGCCGCGCTCGCCGGCGGACTCTGCACGCATCTCGTCGTCGGCGCCAGCATGGCGCGGCGGCTGCTCGACCATGCCGGAGCCAGTGCGGGGGCAAAAAAGGCTTCCTGACCAACGAAATCCCAGCAGCAGGCGCATTGTCATCAAGGCGTCGCGGCACTCCTGTTCACAGCAACATCAAAGACAGCAAAGCGGACATAGCGACATGAAGAACCTTTGGAATGACGGCGACGCGGAAAGACTGGTTGCCGACTATGCGAAAAAGGGCGTTGCCCGCGACCTCGCGCTGCGCGTCTACACGACCCGGCTGCTCGGCGGCGAGCCGCGGCTGGTGCTGCATGGCGGCGGCAACACCTCCTGCAAGACCAAGGCCACCGATCTCGTCGGCGACGAATGGGATGTGCTGTGCGTCAAGGGCAGCGGCTGGGACATGGGTGTGATCGAGCCGCAAGGCCTGCCGGCGGTCAAGCTCGGCGCGCTGCTGAAGGCGCGTGCGCTGGCCAGCCTCGCCGACGAGGACATGGTGGCGCTGCAGCGGGCGAACCTCATCGACCCCGCCTCCCCCAATCCATCGGTCGAGACGCTGCTGCACGCCTTCCTGCCGCATAAATTCGTCGACCACACGCATTCGACCGCGATCCTCGCCATCGTCGACCAGGCGGACAGCAAGCCGCTGATCAAGACCGTGTTCGGCGACAAGATGGGGTACGTGCCCTACATCAAGCCGGGCTTCGACCTCGCCAAGGTGGCCGCCGATGTCTACGACGCCGACCCCAGCGTCGAAGGCCTGATCCTCGACAAGCATGGCATCTTCACCTTCGGCGACGCTGCGAAGCAGGCCTATGACCGCATGATCCATTATGTGAACGTGGCCGAAGACTATGTGGCGAAGAACGGCAAGCCGAAGGCAGCGAAAGCCGCACTGCCGGCCAAGCTCGCAACGCCGGCAGCGATCGCGCCGATGCTGCGTGGCGCGGTGGCGGTGGCGCGTGGCGAAGGCCGCTTCGACCGCATGATCAGCGACTTCCGCACCTCGGATGCCATTGTCGATTTCATCAATTCGGCCGGCATTGCAGACTATGCCGGACGCGGCGTGTCGACGCCCGACCTGTCGATCCGCATCAAGACCGGACCGATGGCGGTTCCGGCGCCAGACGCCGACAAGATTGGCGACTACAAGGCCGTCATCAAGAGCCATGTCGACGCCTTCGCCAACGACTATCGCGCCTATTTCGAAACCAACGATGCGCTGGACGACGTCCAGCGCACCATGCTCGACCCGATGCCGCGGCTGACGCTGGTGCCGGGCCTCGGCATGTTCGGCCATGGCCGCACGCTGAAGGATGCGAAGATCGCATCTGATGTCGGCGAGATGTGGATCGAGGCGGTGCGCGGCGCCGAGGCCGTCGGCAGCTTCCATCCTCTATCGAAGGCCGACCTCTTCCCGCTGGAGTACTGGTCGCTTGAGCAGGCCAAGCTCGCCTCCAACAAGCCGAAGCCGCTGACCGGCCAGGTGGTGCTGATCACTGGCGGCGCCGGCGCGATCGGTGCTGCGACGGCAAAACTGTTCGCCGCCAATGGCGCGCATGCCGTCGTCGTCGATCTCGATGCGGCCAGGGCGGCCGAGGCGGCAAAGGCAGCCGGCAACAATTCGATCGGCGTCGGCGCCGACATCACCAACCCGGCCGAGCTGCGCGCCGCCTTCGACAAAGCTGTCGCTGTCTATGGCGGCGTCGACATTCTGGTCTCCAACGCCGGTGCCGCCTGGGAAGGCCGCATCGGCGAGCTCGACGATGCCCTGCTGCGCAAGAGTTTCGAGCTCAACTTCTTCGCCCACCAGTCGGCGGCGCAGAACGCGGTGCGCATCATGCTGGAACAGGGCACCGGCGGTGTGTTGTTGTTCAACACCTCCAAGCAGGCGGTCAACCCGGGTCCGAAATTCGGCGCCTATGGTGTGCCGAAGGCGGCGACGCTATTCCTGTCCCGGCAATATGCGCTCGACTACGGCGCGCACGGCATCCGCTCCAATGCGGTCAACGCCGACCGCATCCGCTCCGGCCTGTTGACCGACGCCATGATCGCCAGCCGTTCCGGCGCGCGCGGCGTGTCGGAGAAGGAATACATGTCGGGCAATCTGCTCGGACAGGAGGTGACGGCAGAAGACGTGGCGCAGGCCTTCCTGCACCAAGCATTGGCCGAACGCACCACCGCCGATGTGACGACGGTCGACGGTGGCAACATCGCCGCAGCGCTGCGCTAGACATAGACCTGGAGCGGTTCATCGTTCACCAAAACGACGAACCGCTCTCCCACCTGAAGGACTCCAGGCGGAGAACTGCTTTTGCAGGTCGTGCTGAAAAACTGCTCGAACTGGTCAAAATCCACTCCAATCCTTGGCCTATTGCTCGACCACTTTAGGGCGCGCCTTGTGTTTCGCATGCGAGCTCCGACCCTGATCCTTGGTGGAGTTGTCGATGGCTGCGAAGAGACTTCGTGTCGGCGTGCTGTTCGGCGGGCGCTCCGCCGAGCATGAGGTTTCGCTGCTTTCGGCAACCATGTCATGCGTACTCTGGATCGGCGAAATACGACTCCGTTCCCACCTTCGTCACCCGCGAAGGCCAATGGCTGCTAAGCGATTTCAAGGACGGCGCGCTGGCGACACCGTCTGATGGGACGCAGCTTTGCCTGCCGCCGGGCGGGCATGGCGGATGCTGGCGATCCCGCCAAGGGCGCCGCATGACCTGCCTGCCATCGAATATGGTGTTCCGGTGCTGCACGCCTGCATGGCGAGGACGGCGCGGTGGCTGGTGCGCGTCGGGCGGTCATGATGCAGGGGCATATTCCTAACAGATATTGTTAGATCTTGTTGGCTGCATTATAATGTGGGTATGAAAAACGAACCTATGCGCACCCTCACCATATCCCTTACCGCGCAGCAGATAGCTCGCCTGCAAAGCGCTATCGAAGGTGGCGGTTATGCTTCCAACAGCGAGATTGTCCGCGACGCCCTGCGCTTATGGGAGCAGCGCGAGGAATTGCGCACGCTCGAACTCCAGCACTTGAAGCGGGCCTATGCCGACGGGATGGGCAGCGGCAAGCCAGTGGCTGTCGACCACACCGAGTTCATTCGCAGCCTGAAGGCAGAACGCCGCGCCCGTGGCTAGCCATCGGCTCACACCGCGCGCTTCGCAGGATTTGCGAGACATCTGGCACACCATCGCCGCCGACAATGAAAAGGCAGCAGACAGACTGTTGATGCGCATTTTCGAAAGACTGGAGCTGGCGGCGCAGCACCCCAAGATGGGCAGCGCACGGCCCGAGTTAAGCGCAACGGCCCGCGTGCTCGTCGAAGGCCGTTATATCATCATCTACGAGCCGCAGCCCGATGGTGTCTGTGGCGATTGTCCACGGGATGCGCGATCCAGACCATTGGTTGTAGGCCGGCAGGCTTACGATCAATATGAAAAGAGCGGCCCATGCCGCCCTTCGCATCTATCAGACGACCGATCCTACTTCGCGTTCGGGTTCGGCATCCAGGCCGGCATGGCGACATCGGCATGGGCGAATTGCGGCAGCTTGGCCGACAGGTCCTCCATGTTCTTGATGTCCTTGTCGATCAGGTCCTTCTGGGTGATCAGCGTCGGCGGCACGATGACGTTGTGGCCGGGATCTTCACCGGCGAGCAGCTGCGCCAGCGCGCGCACCGAGACCTGGCCGACGACGGCAGGGTTGGTGGCGGCGGTGGCGGCCCAGGCGCTGTCGGTCTCGCGCATGGCCGCGATGTCCGAGGTAGAGATGTCGGCGGAGTAGATCTTGATCTTCTTGTTCAGCCCCGCCTCGTCGACGGCGATCTTCACACCCTTGGCGAACTCGTCATAGGGCGCGAACATCACATTGATGTCGGGATGCGCCTGCAGCACCGACCGCGCCTGGTTGGCGACCGAGTTGGCGATCGGGTTGTCGAGCGTGCCGAACATCGCGACTTCCTTGATGCCGGCATGTTTCTTCTTCACGTCGACCCAGGTCTCGTTGCGGCGGTCGAGCGGCGCGATGCCAGCGACATAGACATAGCCGGCGTTCCAGCTCTCGCCATTGTCCTTGACCGCCTGCTCGAGCGCCAGGCGCGCAAGGTCCTTGTCGGACTGTTCGATCTGCGGGATCTTGGGGTTTTCGACATTGACGTCGAAGGCGACGACCTTGATGCCGGCATCGACCGCGCGCTGGGCGGCGTCCTTCATCGATTCCGTCAGCCCGTGCTGGATGATGATGCCCTGCACGCCGAGTGCGATGGCCTGGTCGACCATGTCGGATTGAAGGGCGGCGTCCTGGCGGCTGTCGAGCACGCGCAGATCGATGCCGAGCGCCTTGGACTGGGACTCGACGCCCGAGAGATAGGCCTGGAAGAAATCGCCGGTCGAGAGATAGCGCACCAGCGCGATCTTGACGCCGGGCTTGTCGAACGGCGCCGGCTTGTCGGCGGCAAAGGCCGGGACCTGCATCAGCATTGTTGCGCCGGCCAATCCGAGCGCGACCTTCCCCAAAAGTCGTCTTGTGATGTTCACGTTCTTTCCTCCGTTTGTTGAACCCAAAACTGTCCCGGCAGCCATTCTATCTCCTGCCCCGGCCGGAAAGGGCGAAGGTAAAGACAAGGGCGACGACGAGAACCACGCCCTTGACGAAATCCTGCGTGTAGTAAGGCGCGTTCATCATCGTCAGGCCTTGCAGCAGGATGCCGACGAACAGCGCGCCGATGGCGGTGCCGAAGGCGTTCGGCTTGGCGGCGCCGAGCACCGCGTAGCCGATCAGCGCCGCGGCAACCGCATCGAGCAGCAGATTATTACCCGACGCGATGTCACCGCGTCCAAGCCGTGCGGCCAGCAAAATCCCGCCGATCGAGGCAAAAACTCCTGAAATGACGTAGGCCCAGATTTTGTATGCCTTGACAGGCGCGCCGGCGAGTTCGGCGGCCCGTTCATTGCTGCCCACCGCATACATCATGCGGCCGAAGCGTGTGTATTCGAGGAAGAACCAGATCAGCACGGCGAGCACGATCAGCACGACCACCGAGACCGGAATGAGGTTCGGGATGAAGAAGTCGAAGCGGTGGCGGCCGAGCGCCAGGAAGGCGTCGGAGAATTTGCCGTTGGCGACCGAGCCGTCCGGCATTGTCATACCGGTGGCGATGGAGCGTCCTTCAGTCGGGATGCGCTGGAGGCCGACGAGCAGGAACATCATGCCGAGCGTCGCCAGCAGATCGGGCACGCGCATATAGACGATCAGCCAGCCATTGATGAGGCCGACAAGGGCGCCGATGAGCAGGCAGATGAGGACAGCGACGACAACGTTCTGCTCCAGCACCACCATGACATAGGCAGCCGCCATCATGGCCGATGTGGCAACCGAGCCGATCGAGAGATCGAAGCCGCCGACAACCAGTGTGGCGGTGACGCCCAGCGCCAGCACGCCGGTGATGGCGACCGACTGGAAAATGAAGACGGCACTTTGCGGCGAGACGAACCCGTCGGCGGCGATGGCGAAATACGCGATCAGCCCGAACAGAAGCACGATGAACCCGTAGCGGATAGCGTAATCGCGCAGCATCATTCAGCGCCCGCCGTCAATACCCAACTCAAACCCGTGCACTCCATTCCAACCCTCAGTTCTTCAATCATCGTGGCTCAGGCCGCACTGTGCAACGGCCCGCCCGCGACTTCGGCCAGCAGACGGTCGAGATCGACATCGGCGTTGCGGTGTTCGCCGACGATGGTCTGCTCGGACATCACCAATATGCGATCGGCCGTCTCCAGTGCCTCGTCGAGTTCGGTGACGAACAGCAGCGTGGCGCGGCCATTGGCGCTGGCCCTCAGCTTGGCGGCGATGTCGCGCCTGGCGGAGATATCGACGCCCTGGAACGGTTCGTCGAGAATGAACAATCGGGCGTCCTGCGCCATCCAGCGGGCCACCATCACCTTCTGCTGGTTGCCGCCCGACAGAGTGGTCATGTCGCCCTTCTCCGAGCGGCAGACGATGCCGAGATCCTCGATCTGCCGGCGGGCAATAGTGCGTTCAAGGCCGCGTTTGAGAACTGAAAAGCGCGACATGCGCTTGTGGAAGGGCAGGCTGATGTTTTCCTGGATGTTGAAGCCGCCGACGATGCCGTTTTCGCCACGGTCCTTGGCGACCAGAAATACGCCGGCGGCGATGGCTTCGCCCGTCGACCCAGGCGCATAGGGCTTGCCATATAAAGTCATCGTACCGGACAGCGGCTTGCGCAGGCCGAACAGCGTCTCGGCGAGCGCTGTCTTGCCGACGCCGACGAGGCCGGTAATGGCAACGACCTCGCCGTCGCCGAGAGTCAGCGAGAATGGCCGGGCACCAGGGGCGATGCGGAAGGCAACGACGGTCAGGATCGGCTCGGCAGAACTCCTGGCTTCGATGCGGTCAAGATGGATCTTGCGGCCGAGCATGGCGTTAACGGCGCCCTCATAGTCGAGAGGCTTGCTATCGAAGACGCCTGAGATGACGCCATCGCGCATCGAGACGATGCGGTCGGCCAGCCGCCTGATATCCGACATGCGATGCGAGATGTAGAGGATGGCGACGCCCTGCTCGCGCAAGCGGTCGAGCAGCGCAAACAGCCGGTCGGCCTCGGCGCTGGACAGCGACGAGGTCGGCTCGTCGAGGATCAGCACTTTCGGCTGGTGCGCCATGGCGCGCGCGATGGCCACCATCTGGCGATCGGCCAGCGACAGGTCGCTGATGCGGGCCTTGAGGTCGATGGCGAGCCCCATGCGGTCGGCCACCGCTTTGGCTTCGCGGCGCACCCGGCCGGGGTTGAACAGCAGCGGCGCGCCCTTGCCGCTCAGCCGGTCGAGCGTCAGATTGGTGGCGACATCGAGATCGGCGACGACGCCGTCATTGATGTTTTGGTGCACGGTAACGACACCGGCGCGGATCGCCTCTGCCGGCGTGTTCGGCGCAAAGTTGCCGCCAGCGAGGTGCATGATGCCGCCGTCATGGTCGTAGACGCCGCTGATGATTTTGACGAGGGTGGACTTGCCGGCGCCATTGGCGCCCATCAGCACAGTGATCTCACCGGCATGCAATTCGAGCGAGACGCCGCCAAGCACCTCGATATGGCCGAAGGATTTCCTCAGCCCGTCCACTCGGAACACGGCATCATTGCCCATTCGTTCCTCCCTGACGATGACGCTATGGGCTACGTCATCAATTGTCAACTCGATTGACAATTGCCAGTCAGCTTCCTAGCTTGGCCTCACCGCCATCGCTCCACTATGATTGGAGCGAGCAAGCGGGAGGGTGAGGAATGACTGCGAAATTGCCGTTTGAAGCACTGTCGGTGGAGACGCTTGCAACGCGCCTCGGTACGAACGAAGCGCTGTGCGCCAAAATCGGCAAGGGCCCTTGGAAGGTGCGCGAGGTCGGCGACGGCAATCTGAACCTCGTCTTCATCGTCGAAGGCGGCTCGGGTGCGGCGGTCGTCAAGCAAGCCCTGCCCTATGTTCGCCTCGTCGGCGACAGCTGGCCGCTGCCCTTGAAACGTTCCTTCTTCGAATATCACGCGCTGACGCGGCAAGAGGCGCGCGCGCCGGGTTCGGTGCCGGCGATCCTCCATTTCGACGAAGCCCAGGCGCTGATCATCATGGAATATCTGGCGCCGCCGCACATCATCCTGCGCCGTGCCCTGATCGACGGCCGCGAGTTGCCAAATATCGCCCGCGACATCGGCCTGTTCATGGCCCGCACTTTGTTCTGCGGCTCTGATCTCTCCATGCCGACCAAGGACCGCAAGGCCGACCTGGCGCTGTTTGCCGACAATGTCGAACTCTGCGGCATCACCGAAGACCTGGTGTTTTCCGATCCCTATTTCGACGCCAAGCTGAACCGGCACACCTCGCCGCAGCTCGACGGTCTGGTTGCCGAACTGCGTGCCGACCGCGACCTCAAGGTCGAAGCGCAGCGGCTGAAGCATATCTTCGCCGCCAATGCCGAGACGCTGCTGCATGGCGACCTGCATTCGGGCTCGATCATGGTCACCGACACCGAGACGCGGATGATCGATCCGGAATTCGCCTTCTACGGTCCGATGGCCTTCGACGTCGGCATGCTGCTCGCCAATTTTTGGATGTCCTACTTCTCGCAGCGCGGCCATGAACAGAAGGGCAAGCGTGACGCCATGCGTGCCTATCTGCTCGGGGTGACCAACGACACCTGGACGGTGTTCCGCGCCGAGTTCTCGCATCTATGGCGCACCGAGCGCACCGGCATGCTTTACCAGAAGAGCCTGTTCGAGGATCAGGGCGACATTCTCGCCTCGGAGCAGGCGCTCGACCATGTGCTGCACCAGATCTGGACCGACCTCTTGGGCTTTGCCGGCATCGAGGTGCACCGGCGCATCCTCGGCCTCGCCCACAATGCCGATTTCGAGACCATCGAGGACGAGGATCTGCGAGCCTCCTGCGAGGCCAAGGCGCTGAAATTCGGCCGTCACATCGCCGTCAACCGGCGCCAGATTCACGGCATGGACGAGGTCAATAATCTGGCCGCTTTGATCGAACGGGAGAGCAGGATTTGAACGTCGGCGAGCGCCACTACCGCACCATCTGGCTGAGCGACGACCAGCGTTCGGTCGAGATCATCGACCAGCGCTGGCTGCCGCACGAGTTCCGGGTCGAGACGATCGGGAGCGTTGCCGGCATCGCCACCGCGATCCGTGACATGTGGGTTCGTGGCGCGCCGCTGATCGGCGTCACCGCGGCCTACGGCGTCGCCATCCAGATGGCGGACGATCCGTCTGACGAAGCGCTCGACGCGGTCTGGGAGACGCTGCACAAGACGCGGCCGACTGCGATCAATCTACGCTGGGCGCTGGACGAGATGCGGCGGTTCCTCAAGCCGATCGTATTGGGACAGCGCGCGGAGGCGGCCTATAAGCGCGCTGCCGAAATCGCCGACGAGGATGTCGATCTCAATCGCGCCATCGGCGAGAACGGGCTTGCCATCATCAAGGAGATCGCGGCACGCAAGAAGCCGGGCGAGCCGGTCAACATCCTCACCCATTGCAACGCCGGTTGGCTGGCGACGGTCGATTACGGCACCGCCACGTCGCCGATCTATCTCGCCATCGAGGCCGGCATTCCGGTCCATGTCTATGTCGACGAGACGCGCCCGCGCAACCAGGGCGCCCAGCTGACCGCCTGGGAGATGGCCGGCCACGGCGTGCCGCACACGCTGATCGTCGACAATGCCGGCGGCCATCTGATGCAGCGTGGCGCGGTCGACATGGTGATCGTGGGCACCGACCGCACCACGGCCAATGGCGACGTCTGCAACAAGATCGGCACCTATCTCAAGGCGCTCGCCGCCTCCGATAATGAGGTGCCCTTCTACGTCGCTCTGCCCTCGCCGACCATCGACTGGACGGTGGGTGATGGCCTCACCGAAATCCCGATCGAGGAACGCTCCGGTGACGAGGTGTCGCTGGTCTGGGGCAAGACGGCGGACGGCAAGATCGCGCAGGTTCGGGTTTCGCCCGAAGCGACGCCGGCGGCAAATCCGGCATTTGACGTGACGCCGGCACGGCTGGTGACGGGGCTGATCACCGAGCGCGGTGTGGCCAAGGCTTCGCGCGAAGGGTTGAAGGCGATGTTCCCCGAACGCGGATAATCTCCCCCCTTGAGGGGGAGATGTCGCCAAAGGCGACAGAGGGGGTCGGCGCGTCCTGACGCGACCTCCCAGCACCGACAGATGACGCTAGCGCTCCAGTCGAACCGACCCCCTCTGGCCTGCCGGCCATCTCCCCCTCAAGGGGACTGTTGCAAAATTGGGTGGATGTGATTCCCTGTTTTTGAAACGGGGATTTTGCGATGACGACAAAGCCGAGCGGTCAGTTCAGTTTTGTAGAGGCTCTGCTGCCGCAGGGTCTTGGTCGGAGCGGACGACTGGACCGGCTGTCGTCGCTGGTGAAGTGGTATCGCTTCGAGAAGATCCTGGCGCGGCTGCGCTCGCCAACTGGGCCGGGGCGGCCTGCGTACAATTCGCTGGTGATGTTCAAGGCGCTTCTGCTGCAATCCTTGTATGGGCTGTCGGACAACGAACTGGAGGAGGCGCTCGCCGATCGGCTGTCGTTCCGCCGCTTCGTTGGACTGACGCTCGAGGAGACGGTGCCCGACCACACCACGCTCAACCGCTTTCGCAATCTTCTCGTGGAGGCCGGGCTTCTGGAGAAGCTGTTTGGCGAACTGGACCATCAACTGGACAAGGCCGGGCTGATCCTGCGGCGCGGCACGATGCTCGATGCCACGGTGATCGAGACGGCGGCGGCACGGCCGCCCAGTGGGGCCGCGCACGAAGCGGGCGATGCCGGCGATCCCGATGCCGGCTTTACACGCCGGCAGGGCAAGCCTGGCTCCTCCTACGGCTACAAGGCCCATGTCGGCGTCGACCAGGGTTCTGGTCTGATCCGCCGGGTGAGGACGACAGCAGCCAACGTCAACGACACGGTCGAGGCGGATCATCTGATCTGTGGCGACGAAGGCGCGGTGCTGGCGGATGCGGCCTATCACACCAAGGCGCGCGAGCTGTCGCTGAGGCAGCGCGGGATCAAGCCGCGGCTGATGCGGCGGGCCAACAAGCATCATCCGCGCCTGCCGGCGCGCCTGAAGCAGTTCAACCAACTGATCGCCCGGCAACATTTTGCCGTCGAGACGACCTTCGCCACCTTGAAGAACCGCATGCGACTTTGCGCCATCCGCTATCGCGGTCTGGCCAAGGCGGCAGGACAGGTTCTCATCGCCGCCATGGCCTTCAACATGCGTCGCTGGGTGACGCTGGCGACCTGATCTAGGGTCGCACTGCGCCCGAAATCCGCCGAATACGCCAACTCCTACCCCCATCTGGCCACAAACCAGCGCCGGAAACCACCTCGCAGCCCTTGCCGTCTCTCTCCACGCCCAAAGCCTATAACGCAACGGGCCCTCAAGGGGGAGATTGGCGCCTCACCGGCTGGCTACCGGATTTTGCCCCTGCAACAAGAATTGCGGCCTCGATGGCGGCTGACGGTTGCGGTTCTGGCGAAATCCGGCCAGAAGCATCTAGGCCGGCAACCGGCCGGCCCGCGACGTTGCGCTTGAAACCAGATACGGGAGACTATTGGGTGGCTCGCATAACACTGAGACAATTGCTCGACCACGCCGCCGAATACGGCTACGGCGTACCCGCCTTCAACATGAACAATATGGAACAGGGCCTCGCCATCATGGAGGCGGCCGAGGAGACCAAGTCGCCGGTCATCCTGCAGGCCAGCCGCGGCGCCCGCGCCTACGCCAATGATGTGGTGCTGGCCAAGCTGATCGACGCGCTGGTCGAAATCCACCCCGACATCCCGGTCTGCATGCATCTCGACCATGGCAACAACGAAGCCACCTGCGTCACCGCCATCCAGTACGGCTTCACCTCGGTGATGATGGACGGCTCGCTGAAAGAGGACGGCAAGACGCCGGCCGACTATGCCTACAATTCCGGCATCACCCGGCGCGTCGTCGACATGGCGCATTGGGGCGGCGTGTCGGTGGAAGGCGAGATCGGTGTGCTCGGTTCGCTTGAGAGCGGCGGCGGCGAGCAGGAAGACGGCCACGGCGTCGAAGGCGCCATCAGCCACGACCAGCTCTTGACCGATCCGGAACAGGCGGTCGAGTTCGTCAAGGACACCCATGTCGATGCGCTGGCTGTCGCCATGGGCACCAGCCACGGCGCCTACAAATTCTCACGCAAGCCGGACGGCGCGGTGCTGGCGATGAACGTCATCGAGGAAATCCACCGCCGCCTGCCCAACATGCATCTGGTCATGCACGGCTCGTCCTCGGTGCCCGAGGACCTGCAGGAAATCATCAATAGATATGGCGGCCAGATGAAGCCGACCTGGGGCGTGCCGGTGGAAGAGATCCAGCGCGGCATCAAGCACGGCGTGCGCAAGATCAACATCGACACCGACAACCGCATGGCGCTGACCGGCGCCATCCGCAAGGTGCTGACCGAAAACCCGAGCGAGTTCGATCCGCGCAAATACCTGACGCCGGCCATGGCCGCGATGCGCAAACTGTGCAAGGAGCGCTTCGAGCAGTTCGGCACCGCCGGCAATGCCCAGAAGATCAAGCCGCTGCCGGTAGCTGAGATGGCCAAGCGCTACAAGTCGGGCAGCCTTGATCCGAAGTTTGGGTGAAGTCCCCTGGCGCCTCTTCCTTCTCCCCTTGTGGGGAAGAAAGAAGAGCTATTGACATAAAAAAGGCCGGGCGCGAAAGCAGCCCGGCCAAAAGAAGGTCAAGAACCTTCAGAGGGGAACACCGTTCGGTGGAATGGGAGGAAACCGCCGAACGATAATTCCTATATGCGCGCATTCGCTGCGGTTGGCGACGAACGGCTTTCTAAAACAATGCGGGATGCGGAAATTTCGTTCTTGTCTTCCAAGATTTCAGCCGGCTGAGCGCCGGTTTCCAGGAGATCGGCGTAGTGCCGGCGCGCCACGTCGGGATGCGAGCGCAGGCGGCTCTTCAGCACATTGGTACCGACATTGCGAAACAGCGGATTGTCGGGATCGCTGGCCGGACCCCGCGCCTCGGCCGCCAGTTCCTCGGGCAGGTTGAGCAGCGGGATCGTGGCGTCGAGCCGGGCGCTGAAGAAGAAGGGCACCGAAATCCGCTCGACACCGGCCGGTGGCGTTACCACGCGGTGGACCGTTGCTCTCAGATACCCGTTGGAGGCCAGCTCGAGCAGTTCGCCGATGTTGATCACCAGCGTGTCGGGCAGCGGATCGACGTCGACCCAGGCACCGTCATATTCGACCTGCAGCCCCTTGCTCTCGTCCTGCAACAGAAGCGTCAGGAAACCGCCATCCTTGTGCGCGCCGACGCCTTGGTTGTCGCCGGTGGCGTCGCGGCCGGGGTAGCGCACGATCTTCATGCGATGGTTGGGCTCGGCCCGGTAGACGGGATCGAAGGCGTCCTCGGCCTGATCGAGCGACAAAGCGAAGGCCCGGAGCAGCCGGATCGCCACCGCCGTCGCCTTGGCCTGCCATGCGAGTAGCGCCGGCTTCAGCTCGGGCAGCGTGGCCGGCCACTGGTTGGGCCCTTGCAGCCGCGTCCAGGCGGGCACGCCGGGGCCTTGTTCGATGGCCGGGCGTTCGACGCCGATGTCGAGCTGTTCGCGCCAGTCGGCCTTGCCTTTGGTCAGCTCGCCGCCGGCGCGCGTATAGCCGCGGAACTGCGAGGACTTCACCATTTCGATCGCCAGTTTGTCGGCTTCCGGCAAGGCAAAGAACCGGCGCGAGGCGTCGAGCACTTCTGCGGTATCCGCAGCCGATATGCCGTGGCCGGTCAAATAGAAGAAGCCGACATCGCGCGCGGCCGTGCGCAGGTCGAAGAGAAACGTTCGCCGCTCGGAAGCGCCCTGTTCGAGACGGCCGAGATCAAGCACGGGTACGATCCTGGGCATGGTCAAGCTCCTTGTTCCGCTGTCACGGTGGCACGCAGGCCGGTCCGATCAAAGCAACGCGCAATCCAATCTCGGCGCCGATAGAGAAAGCCGGCGCTGCGTTTGGCAGCCTGCCGGCAAATAA
Organism: Mesorhizobium sp. C372A; assembly: GCF_030323245.1. Taxonomy (NCBI): domain Bacteria; kingdom Pseudomonadati; phylum Pseudomonadota; class Alphaproteobacteria; order Hyphomicrobiales; family Phyllobacteriaceae; genus Mesorhizobium; species Mesorhizobium sp. C372A. Next base: position 6,125,961 of record NZ_CP100475.1, read on the forward strand.
CGTTCGTGGCGCTCATCCGCGCCGGTCCAGCCTGGCGACCAGCCGGTCACCGACCCACTGGATGCCGCAAACGAGGATGATCAGCACAATGACCACGGCGACCATGACGCTGGTCTCAAAACGCTGGTAGCCGTAGCGGATGGCGAGGTCGCCAAGCCCGCCGGCACCGATGGCGCCGGCCATGGCCGAGGCGCCGATCAGCGTTACCAGCGTCACCGTGAAACCGGCGACGATGCCGGGCAATGCTTCGGGCACCAGCACCTCGCGGATGATGGTCCAGCGGTTGCCGCCCATGGCGCGCGCCGCCTCGATCAGGCCGCGATCGACCTCGCGCAGCGACACTTCGGCGATGCGGGCATAGTAGGGCGTCGCCGCAATCGACAACGGCACGATCGCCGCCCAGGTGCCGATCGAGGTGCCGACGATCAGCCGCGTCACCGGGATCAGCGCCACCAGAAGGATGATGAAAGGCACCGAGCGGAAGCCGTTGATGACGGCGCCGAGCGCGCGGTTCACCCACAGGCTTTCGGCAATGCCGCCGCGCTCGGTGGCAATCAATGCCAGGCCGAGCGGCAGCCCGAAGACGAGCGAGATGAGGCCCGATGCCGCCGTCATCAGGACCGTCTCCCAGATCGAGCGCAGCAGAAGTTCAAACAGAACCGGCGACATGGCCAAGCACCTCCACCCGTGCGTCGCGGGCCTTCAGGAATGCGATTACTTTGGACAGATGTTTCGGATCGTTGCCCGCGACCGCAAGGAACAGCGTGCCGACCGGCTGCTGCTGGACATGGTCGATGCCACCATGGACGAGGCGGAAAGGCCCCGGCACGGCCACCGCAAGATCGGACAGCAGCGGACCGCGCGCGGCCTCACCTGCGACGTCGACCCTGAGGATGAGCTCGGCGCCGCCTCCGGAAGCAAGCCGGCCGGCAATCTCGGCCGGCAGTTGCGGGCGGATGCCGCCGAGCAGGCTCCTGGTGATTTCGGAACGCGGCTCGGCAAAGACCGACCACACCGGGCCTTGTTCGACGATGCGCCCGGCATCGATCACCGCGACGCGGTCGGCGATCGAGCGGATCACCTCCATCTCGTGGGTGATAAGCAGGATGGTGAGGCCGAGCTGCCGGTTGATGTCTTTCAGCAAGGCCAGGATGGAGCGCGTCGTCTCCGGATCGAGCGCTGAGGTCGCCTCGTCGGACAGCAGCAGCGCCGGCCGCGCGGCCAGCGCCCTGGCGATGCCGACGCGCTGCTTCTGGCCGCCCGACAGCGAGGACGGATAGGCCTTCGCCTTCTCCGACAGGCCGACGAGGTCGAGCAATTCGGCGGCGCGCGCCAGCCGTTCGGCCTTTGGGCGGCCCTCGATCTTCAGCGGCAGCGCGACATTGTCCTCCACGGTCTTGGCCGACAGCAGATTGAAGTGCTGGAAGATCATGCCGATGCGACGCCGCAGCGGCTGCAATTCACGCTCGCCGAGCCGGCCGATCTCGCGGCCCTCGATGAAGACGTCGCCGGAGTCCGGCCGCTCCAGCCCGTTGAGGCAGCGGATCAGCGTCGACTTGCCGGCGCCGCTGCGGCCGATGATGCCGAGGATCTCGCCCTTCTTCACCGTCAGCGAGACGCCGTCGAGCGCAGGCGTCGCGCCAAAGCGGCGCTTGAGGTCGACCAGGCGTACGACATCTTCTTGCCCGGCCGATATATTGACCGGACCGGATGCCTCGGCCGTGACGTGCTGGTTCATCTCACTGTCCGTTTCAACGCTCGACAAATGCGACAGCGGCCCGCTCAACAGCGGGCCGCCTGCTCCTGACAACCAGGCGCCAATCAATAGGCGCTGATCCCGGTGCCCTTGTAGACCTTGTCGAACTCGGCCTTGACCGCCTCGTTCTGGTAGGACGCGACCAGCGTCTTCACCCACGCCTCGTTCTCGTTGCCGGATTTCACGGCGATGAAGTTGCGGTAGGGGTTGTCGGCCACTGGCTCCTGGGCGATGCGGTTGTCCGGGCCGAGACCGCTCTTCAGCGCCCAGTCGGTGTTGACGACAGCCGCGTCGAGATCCTCGACCGAGCGCCCGACAATGCCGGCATCCAGTTCCTTGATGACGACCTTCTTCGGGTTCTCGGCAATGTCGGCGGTGGTCGCCAGGATGCCGGTGCCGTCCTTCAGCTTGATCACGCCTTCCTTCTGCAGAACGCGCAACGCGCGGCCCTCATTCGAGGGGTCGTTGGGCAAGCCGATGACGGCGCCTTCGGGCAGGTCGGCAACCTTGGTGTATTTCTTGGAGTAGAGGCCGATCGGCCAGACGCCGGTGTAGCCGACGCGCACGATGTGGTACCCTTGGGTCTTGATCTGGTTGTCGAGATAGGGCTGGTGCTGGAAGGCGTTGGCGTCGATCTCGCCGCGCTCGAGCGCCTCGTTGGGCTGGGTGTAGTCGTTGAACACCACGGTCTCGACGGTCAGGCCTTTTTCGGCGGCCTGGGCGACGACGACGCGCCAGACATCCTCATCCTCGCCGCTGATGATGCCGACCTTGATAGACTTCTTGTCCTCGGCGAAGGACGGCGTCGGCTGAGCCAGACCGGCAAGCGTGACGGCCGAGGCAAAAAGTGCCGCAAGGGCAGCTCGCCGGCTGATGGCTGAAAAAAGAAGAGAGCTGGAAGCGTTTCCGCGTTCGGACATTGTCGATCCCTCGTAATCCTGAAGTCATTGCGGCGAGGTGGAATACCAAGCCTTGACGACATCATCGGCAATGCTGCTTGCCGGATCAAAGAACCGCATTTCTTCTCAAACACGAAGCCGGGAATATTCTCTCAAAGATTTCGCAATTGCGAGAACGGTCACGCCGGACCGGTCAGAATGTCTCGACAAAGGGCCGCAGCTCGACCTCGAAGCTCCAGGCGCTGCGATGCTGGCGATGGGTCGCGAGATAGGTCTGCGCGATCGCATCGGGCGACAGCTGGCTGTCCGGTCGCTCGGGCTTCGTCCCGACCGGCTCGATCTGGCCGTCGATAATGAAATGGGCGACATGGATGTTCTTCGGGAAGAGTTCGCGCGCCATCGACTGAGCCAGACCGCGCAGGCCGAATTTCGGCATGGCAAAGCCGGCGGAGTTGGGAAAGCCCTTGATGCTGGCGGAGGCGCCGGTGAAAAGAATCGAACCGGAGCCGCGCGCAAGCAGCCGCCGCGCCGCTTGCTGGCCGACCAGGAAGCCGCCATAGGCGCCGACAAGCAAGGCTTGTTTGACCGCATCGGGATCGACCTCGGCGATCGGGCCGCGCGTGCGGCCGCTGGCATTGAAGACGGCAAGGGCCAGCGGGCCTTGCTTGTCGGCGGCGTCAAACAGGCCGGCGACGGAGGCCGGATCGGCGACGTCGGTTTCGACGGCCAGCGCGCCGGTTTCCCCGACCAGCGCCGCGAGTTTGGCCGTGTTGCGGGCGGCCAGCACCACACCATAGCCTTCCGTGGTGAGAAGGCGTGCCAAAGAGGCGCTCAGGCCCGCACCCGCGCCGGCGATCACTGCGACTTCGGATGCCATGTCGTTTCTCCTTGGCGATGACGTGTTCGTCTCATAGCTGGCGTCTTGAGCGGCGAGACGCAAGAACGGCGTTGCTCGATTTTCGCTGTTCGGTGAAAAACCCTGCCGGCAGGTTCGGAGCAATCGACCGCGGCCAGGGTCTTGCCTGGCGAGACAATCCGTCCGACAGGTGATTGCGTTGGAATCGCAAACGGTGTCGCAAGGGAGTCGACCGTGGAACCAATCTGGGCCGTCGGCCTGATGACCGGCACCGTGCTTGACGGCAATATCGACGTGGCGCTGATCAAGACCGATGGCGAGCGGATCGCCGATTTCGGCACCTATACGCTGGCCCCCTACCCCGCAGCGATCCGTGCCTTGCTGGAGGAGACGCTGCGTCAGGCCCGGGTGTGGAATTTCGACGGGCCGGAGCCGGCGATCTTTGCCGAAGCCGAGGAGGCGCTGACGCGGGCGCAGTCGGCGGCGGTGAAGGACCTTGTCGAAAGCTACGGCCTGACCATGGGCGATATCGGCGTGGTCGGTTTTCACGGCCAAACCGTGCTGCATCGTGCCCCGCAACCCGGGCGGCGCGGCGATACGCGCCAGTTGGGCGATGGCGCGCTGATGCATTCCATTTTGGGCGCCAAGGTCGCCTATGATTTCCGCTCGGACGATGTGCGCGCTGGCGGCCAGGGCGCACCACTGGCGGCTGCCTACCACGCGGCGCTTTTGAGGGAAGCCGACGCCAGCGGGGACACCGCTGTGCTCAATCTCGGCGGTGTCGGCAACGTCACTTGGTGGGACGGCAAGGACAACATCGTCGCCTTCGACACTGGCCCGGCCAACGCGCCGCTCAACGATTTCATCAAGGCAAACGGCCTCGGCGAGATGGACCGCGACGGCGCACTGGGCGCGGCCGGCACCGTCGATGAAGTGCGGCTGGCCAAATTGCTCCAGCATCCGTATCTGACCAAGCCCTATCCGAAATCGCTCGACCGTTTCGACTTCGGCGCCGCCATGGCCGACGGCCTCGGCGCAGAGGATGGGGCGGCGACGCTGACGGCCTTCACCGTCTCGGCCGTCGGCAAGGCGCTCGATTTGTTGCCGCGCCGGCCGAAGCGGCTGGCGGTCAGTGGCGGCGGCCGCCGCAACCCGACGATGATGGCGATGCTGGCGAGGCGCGCCAACGTCGAGGTTGTGCAGGCCGAGACACTGGGCTGGAAAGGCGATGCGGTGGAGGCCGAATGCTTTGCCTTCCTTGCCGTGCGCGTGCTGCGCGGCCTGCCGATCAGCTTTCCCAGCACCACCGGCGTGCCGCGGCCGATGCAAGGCGGGCGGCTGGCAGGTTAGAGCTTCTTCTGCAGGAAGATGCGGCTGCGGCCGATGGGAAAGTCAGGCAGCTCGCCGAAACGCCGGTAGCCTTGCCGCTCATAGACTTTGGCCGCTGTCGGATTGAACGTGTCGATCCAGGCGTTCTGGCAGCCCCGGGCGACTGCTTCGCGCTCGGCAGCGTCCAGCATGTCGCCGGCCATATGCTGGCCGCGCAGGCGTTCGTCGACCCACAGCCATTGCACATAGAGCCAGCCCCAGGCGGTGTATCCCGAAATGCCGGCGACGACAGCGCCGTGCTCGCCACGAACGAAGACCGCGATCGGCTTGCGGCCGGAGGGGCCGACATCGCCGTCATTGAACGCCGTCAGCCGCTCGGCCAGGAAGGCGAGGTCGTCTGACGAGGGGTCGGCAGTGGTTTCAAGCGTCGTCTTCATCCGGGCGGGGCTCGCATGGCAAGCCAAGCTCTAGCGAAGGACGGGATGAGGACGCAAGCTTTACGGCTTGATGGGCGGAGGCGACCGCCATGACCCGCTGCTGCCGCAACCAGCATCAGCACGGCGGCGACGATCGCGCAGATGGCAAAGCCGAACGATGAATAAAGCGGCCCGAAGCTGGTGGTGCCGATGAAGACGGCGAGGTAGGTGACCGAACTGTTCAGGCCCATGATGGTGCCACGGCGCGACGGATCGAGCGCGGTAAGGCGCATCACCAGCACGTTCAGGCCGAAATGATTGGCAAGGCCCCATATGGCGATCATAGCCAGGATCAGCACGAAATTGCTGCTTGCGAGCGCGATGGCGACATAGACGACGGCGACCAGCAGATAGGCGAAGGGCATGACGCGCCGCGCGCCGATGCGGTCGATGACGCCGTCGAGGAAGGCCGCGGCGCCGAAGCCGGCGCCATAGGCGAGCGCGGCCAGCGCATTGGCGCTGACGGGCTCGCCCAGATCCTGGTGCAGATGATCGCCGAGATAGCCGTAGACGCCGTAAAAAGCGGTCATGAAGGCGGTGCAGGCGATGAGCAGCGGCACGATCCCCGGAATGGCCAGCGCAACGAACGGCGACGGTGCCGGGCCGCTCTTCCTGACGTCGCTGAGCGAGGTCATCGACAAGGCAGCAAGCGCAATGGCGGAAAGCACCGCGACGGCGGCGAAGACGGCGCGCCAGTGCACGAGATCGGCAAGCACGGCCGACAGCGACACGCCGGCCACCATGGAGACCGTCCAGCCGGTCAGCACGACGCCGATCGTGCCGCTTTCGCGGCCGGGCGGCGCAATTGCCGCTGCACTGGCATAGATGGCCGGCATGGCGACGCCGGCGGCGATGCCGGCGACGGCCTGGGCCGCGACCAGCATGATCACCGTCGGCGCCAGCGCGCTGGCGAGAAGCCCGACGGCCAGAAGAAGCAGCGCGCCCTGCAGCATGCGGCGGGCGCCGACGCCGTCGATATAGCGGGCGAGGAACAACGCGCTGGCCGAAGTGCCGAGGCCGAAGGCGGCCGACGCGGCAATCACCGCCGGCACGCTGGTGCCGAAGGATGCGGCGACTGCCGGAGCAATTGGACCCAGGACCAGCGAGTTCGAGCCGATGACGGCGATGCAGCCGGTCAGGAGATAGGCCAGCGCCGGGATCGGCTGATGGAGCGTTGCAGCTTGATGCGCGTTCGTCATCGGGTCATAATGGCCGAACTGAATTCCGCGACAACAAGGAATTTCGATATGGATGAAGAAACAGATGGGGTTCTGCAGAACAAGGTAGCTCCCCGAGAGCTCGACGCAATCGACCGAAAAATATTAGGCGTGCTGGTCGAGGATGCGACGATCAGCTACGCCGAACTTGGCGAACGCGTCTGCCTGTCGCCGCCGGCGGCGCATGAGCGGGTCAAGCGCCTGCGGCGCAGCGGCGCCATCCGCGGCACGGCTGTGATCATCGACCCGAAGGCGGTGAAAAAGCCGCTGCTCACCTTCGTGCATATCGATACCAAGGGCTGGGGCAAGACACCGGAGCTGATGGCCGTCTCCCAATATCCTGAGGTCGAGGAAATCCATTCGGTGGCCGGCGACACCTGCATGCTTCTCAAGGTCCGCACCGAGGACACCAGGGCGCTCGAAGGCCTGCTGGCGCGTCTCTACGAAACGCCCGGCGTCACCTCGACGCGAAGCTATGTCGTGCTGTCGACTTATCTCGAGCGCCCGGTGCAGCCCGAGATCACGGCGCAATGGCCGACGCCCCGGCATATGGCCACGCCGTTGTACTGATCTGCGCAATCTTCGTCTTGCCGGGGCCACAACAATCCTTCACAAACGGCACCCTATATTGATGCCAGGCATTGATTTGGGGTGACGAGAGGCGCGGCTTGGAATTCGAACTGAAAACCATCGAGGCGCTGGCCCCCGATCAGGCGTCGCTAAGCGCCGCCTCGAAGCTCACCAAGCGCTCGAACTGGCCGCGGCTGGAGAAGAACGAGCAGCAGGCGCTGATCTGGGGCGAATGCCAGGGCTCGGGATCCAACCCCTATCGCACCGTCGTCGACACCGGCGACCACGGCTACAAATGCACCTGCCCGTCGCGAAAATTTCCCTGCAAGCACACGCTGGCGCTGATGTGGATCGCCGCCACGGCGCCGGCCAGCTTCACATCAGCCGAAACAACGCCGGAATGGGTCAATGACTGGCTTGGCCGGCGCAGGAAGAGTGCGCCCCCGCCGGTCGACGCAAAGTCTGGCAGGGGCGCGTCTGGCAAGAGCATTGGCGAGGCCTCGCAGGCAGAGGAAAGCACCGTCGATGACGCCGCCGCGACGGAGCGCCGCGAGACGGCGCAGCGCAAGCGGGCGGAAGATACGCGCACCGCGGTGGCAGGCGCGCTGGACGAACTCGATCAGTGGATTGCCGACCAGCTGCGGCTCGGCCTTTCCGCCTTTGCCGACGCCAGCAGCGAGCGCTGCCGCCGCATTGCCGCCAGGCTGGTCGACATGAAAGCAACGGCGCTTGCGGGACGCATCGACGAAATCCCGGCCCGGCTAATGGCGCTGCGCAGCGAGGAACGGCCGGACGCGGCGATCCGCGAACTCGGCAAGCTGGTGCTGCTGACCAAAGCCTGGCGCTCGGCGCCCGACGATCCCGAGCTGAAGCGACTGGTGTCGGCGTCCGAAACCCGCGACCAGGTTCTGTCCAGTCCCGACGCGAAGCAGGTCGACAGCCATTGGGAGGTCGTCGGCGAGAAGATCGAGACCCGCCGCGACGGTCTCGTCAGCCATTCGACCTGGCTGCTCGATCTGAAAAGCCCGACGCCGCAGTTTGCGCTGCTGCTCGATTTCTTTCCGGCTTCGGCCGGCCGCCGCTCGGCGGCGTTCACGCCCGGTGACCGGTTCCACGCCCGCCTGGTATTCTACCCGTCGCGCCAGCCACTGCGGGCCTTGGTGGCGGAGCGCAAGGGCGATGTCGTGTCGGGCGCCTGGCCGGATTTCGGCCTCGGCATTGTCAAGGATCCGCTGGCGGCGCATGCGGCGCACCAGGACGCAGCACCCTGGTCGACCGATAGCCCGCTGATGCTGCCTGCCGGCGCGATCCTGCTCGATGAGCGCGGCACCGCCTGGTGGCAAGCGGCGCACGACCCGCAAGGGATCGCCCTGCCTGTCGCCGGAACCGTCGATCAAACCGTGCTCGGTCTCGACCTTTCGGCAACGGCAGCCCTGTGGAACGGCGCGCGGCTCGATCTGCTCGCCGCGCAAAGCGGCTTCGGGAGGCTCGATCTGTCATGAACGAGCTCGAGCAAACCGGCCTGGCGACGATGCGCGACTGCTGGATCACCGGCGGAACTGCGTTCGATCTGGCGCCAGCCGCGTGGAAGGAAATCGCCGGCGGCGCAAGCCCGGACGAACGGGAGCGGCTGTTGCTGGCCATCGCCGCGCAGGCGCTCGATGTGGGCTTAAGGCCAGCCGCGCCGAAGTCGCTGAAGCGGCGCCCGCCGCTGCCGAGGCTTGGCCTGCCGCTGCTGCCGGAGCGGTTGCGGCCGCTGTTGCGGGCTGCCTTGAAGAACACCGTCGATGCGCGGCGCAAGGCGCGCGTGGCGACGCTCGTCGCCGGCCGTGGCTACGTGCTGCATCCGATGGACTGGATGCCGTCGGCATCAGACCAGAACAGCCCTGACATCTATGCGCCGTGGATCGACTGGCAGGCCAGCGTCGAGGGGCTGAAGATTGCGCCGCAGGAGCAACTGACGGTGCAGAACTGGGATGACTTTTACCCCGCCGCGCGCCGTATCGCGTTGACCGAGATGCGCCGTCGCGATCCGGCCACGGCCCGCAGCCTGATGGAAGCGAAGGCGCCCGGCGAGCCGGCGGAAGTCCGGCTGGCACTGATCGAACTCATGCATTTCGGCCTGACGCCTGAGGACGCGCCGTTCCTGAAAAGCCTGGCCACTGACCGCTCCGGCAAGGTGCAGGAACTGGCGAGCCGGCTGCTGGCGAGGTTGGGCGAGCACGGTCGTGTTGGTGGCGGTGCCGACGATCCCGTTGCCGAACTTGCCGCCTTCATCGCAGAAGGCAAATCCGGCTTTATCCGCCGCCGCACCACCTACACGCCGGCAAAGCTCAAATCGCCGGCGCAGGAAAAGCGCCGCGCCGAACTGTTCGAGACCTGCAATCTGGTCGACCTTGCTTCCCGATTTGGGGTCAGCGAACCCGATTTCATTGCAGCCTGGCAGTTCGGTGCCGACAACAATGCGGACATCCAGATCTCACGAATGGTCGCAGCGTCGGGCAGCGACGCTGCAGTAACGCAGATGGCCGACACGCTGATCGCCGAGGGTGGCAAGCCGGCACTGTTCGTGCTGCACCTGACACCGCGCCTGGATAGCCGCAGGAAGCGTGTCCTGGTCAGACTGATCCTGAAAGATACGCCGCAGTATGTTAGCACGCTCACCCTTGCCGAGGGCTTCGAAGCCAACTGGCTGGATTGGCCCGACCTGACGAACGGCCAGAGCTTGGCGGTGTTGCGTTCGGCTGTCGCCGGCAATGATGACGCGATGAAGCGAACCGTCGACGACCTGTTGGAAACTTTGGGCTTTCTGGCCACTGCGGCGACAGCGGAAAAATTGATCGAGCATGTCGTTGCGGCCGGCATGCCGCCGGCGGCAGCCTCGCTCGCTTTCCTGCGCCTCAACGCGGCCCTGACGGGAACCAACCCATGACAATCCGGAGAACAGCACCATGAACGCAGCCATCCGCCTCCCCGTCGAGCAGGCCTATGCCGCTGAACTGCAGGCGCTGGCGCGCAATGACGACAAGCAAAAACCTGCGGGATGGAGCCTGTCGCCAAAGGCCGTTCTGACCTACCTGCTCGGCGGCAAGGCAAGCGACGGCACCGTGATATCGCCAAAATATATCGGCCGCCGCCGGCTGATGGAAACGGCGGTGGCGACACTCGCCACGGACCGCGCGCTGCTGCTGCTCGGTGTTCCCGGCACCGCAAAATCCTGGGTGTCGGAACATCTCGCCGCCGCCATCATGGGCAATTCCACGCTGATCGTGCAGTGCACGGCCGGTACCGACGAGAACCAGGTCCGCTACGGCTGGAACTATGCGCAGCTTTTGGCCAAAGGGCCGAGCCAGGAGGCGCTGGTGCCGACGCCGCTCTACCGCGCCATGGAGAGCGGCAAGCTATGCCGCCTGGAAGAGTTGACGCGCATGGGCTCCGATGTACAGGATACGCTGATCACCGTGCTGTCGGAAAAGATGATGCCGATCCCGGAACTCAACACGTCGCTCTATGCCCAGCGCGGCTTCAACATCATCGCCACCGCAAACAACCGCGACAAGGGCGTCAACGAGCTGTCCTCGGCGCTGAAACGCCGCTTCAATGTGGTGGTGCTGCCGCTGCCCGAGGACATGGCGGAAGAGGTGGCGATCGTCTCCAAGCGGGTCGACGAGATGGCCGGCGGCCTCGACCTGCCGGTGCCGAAAAATGTCGGCGAGGAGATTGCGCGCGTGCTGACCATTTTCCGCGAGCTGCGCTCGGGCGCAACCGCTGACGGCAAGGTGACGCTGAAGACGCCTTCGGGTTCATTGTCGACCGCCGAGGCGATCGCCACCATGGTCGGCGGCCTCAGCCAGGCGGCGTGGTTCGACAGCGGCAAACTCGGCGCCGAAGGCCTCGCCGCCAGCCTTGTCGGAGCGATCGTCAAGGACCCGGTGCAGGACAAGGTGGTGCTGGAGGAATATCTCGAAACGGTGCTCAAGAAGCGGCCGGACTATGCCGGCTATTACGCGGCGCTGAACGCAGCGATCTGAGGTCATGAGCGACGTCGCCTATTTCGGCATCCGCCATCACGGGCCGGGCTCCGCCGACAGCCTGGTGCAGGCGCTGCGGGACTTGCAGCCGGTCGCGGTGCTGATCGAAGGGCCGAGCGACGCGTCCGCCCTGCTGCCATTGCTGGCGCGCCCGCAGATGCAGCCGCCGGTGGCGCTGCTCTGCTACCCCGAGGACGACCCGGCCGCGACAAGTTTCTGGCCATTCGCCGAGTTCTCGCCGGAATACCAGGCGGCGGTGTGGGCGGTGGAGAACAAGGCGGCATTGCGGTTCATCGACCTGCCGTCATCGGCACGGTTCGCGGCACCGGCAACCGACGACACCGACAAAACGGCTGACGCCGACAAGCCCGAACCCAAGGACGAAACCGGTGAGGATGGCGAGCCCGCATCGCATCGCGACCCGATCGGCACGCTGGCTGCGGCCGCCGGCTATGAAGATGGCGAAAGCTGGTGGGCCGACATTATCGAGCAGAATCCGCAGCCGGGTCCAATCTTCGCTGCCATCACCGATGCGATGACGACGCTGCGCGACGGCGAAGGTGCGATCGCGCCGTTCGAGGCCAAGCGTGAAGCGCATATGCGATTGGAAATCGCCGCCGCGCGCAAGGAATTCGCCGGACCGATCGCCGTCGTCTGCGGCGCATGGCATGTGCCGGCCCTGCAGGCCGCGCACACGCAGAAGAACGACCAGGCGCTGATCAAGGGAATTGCCCGGCGCAAAAGCATCATGACATGGGCGCCATGGACCGGGCCGCGTCTTGCGCTGGGCTATGGTTATGGCGCTGGCGTCGTCGCGCCCGGCTGGTGCAAACATCTGTGGCTCACACGAGGGCGGCGCGACGCCGCGACGCTGTGGCTGGCGACGATCGCGGCGGTGCTGCGGGCGAAGGGCCATCTGGTGTCGACCGCGTCGCTGATCGAGGCCGAGCGGCTTGCGCGCACACTGGCTGCCATTCGCGAGCGGCCGAAGCCCGGCTTCGAGGAATTGCGCGATGCCGCGATCGCGGCGCTGTTCAACGGCGAAGCGGTGCTGTGGGCGCTGGTCGAGGCCGAGCTGCTTTTGGGCGCGGATGTCGGCGAGATTCCGCCCGACACGCCGCTGGCGCCGCTGATCGAGGACCTGCAGCGCAACCAGAAGGCGGCGCGGCTGAAGCCGGAGGCGCTGGAACGCGAGCTGTCGGTCGATCTGCGCAGCGAAAGCGGACTGTTTCGTTCGACATTGCTGCACCGGCTGAACGTGCTTGGCGTGCAATGGGGCAGGCTGGCCGACGCCGGCCGCAGCCGCGGCACCTTTCGCGAAAAATGGACGCTGGCCTGGGAGCCGGAATATGCCGTGCGCCTGGTCGAGAACCTGATCTACGGCCCGACTATCGAAAAGGCCGCCAATGGCCGCCTGATCCAGATGCTCGGTGCGGCCGCGAGCCTCGACACGCTTGCCGCCCTTGTCCAGAGCGCCATTACCGCGGATCTGTCGGAGGCCGCGAGCGCCGGCCTTGTAGCGTTGGAGGCGCGCGCAGCGCACAGCAGCGAATGCCTGGAGATGCTGGCCTCGATGCCGCCGCTTGCCGACATCATCCGTTACGGCGAGGCGCGCAAGACCGAAACTAACCGGCTGTCCGGTTTGTTGGAACGGTTGATCGTCGAAGGCGCGATCGCGCTGCCCTATGCGGTGCGCGACCTGGACGAGCAGGCCGCCACCACGCTGGTCGGTGCTGTGCGCAAGGCCGACACGGCCATCCGGCTGGTCGAGCCCGGCGAAGGCGTGCTCGATGCATGGCGCAACGGCCTGACCGGCGTGCTGGAAGGTCCGGGCTCGACGGCGCTGCTCGCCGGCTGCGCCGCGCATCTGCTCTATGAAGCCGGCCAACTGTCGGCAGAGGACGCCGCCGGGCTGCTCGGACGCAGGCTGTCGCCGGGGACGCCGGTCGCCCAGGCAGCGGGGTTCTTCGAAGGTTTCTTCAGCACTGCCGGCCAGCGGCTGATCTACGACGAGGGCCTGCGCGGCGCCGTCGATGGGTGGCTGAAATCGCTCGACGAGGACGCTTTCATCGCGCATCTGCCATTGCTGCGCCGCGTCTTCTCCAATCTGGACTCGATGGAGCGGCGGCGGTTGATCGAGGCCGTGCTCGGCCGCACCGCAAGGTTGCCGGCCGGCCTGACGCCGGCGCCGGATGGCGGCGAGGGCTGGCGCCGTCACCTGGAGCGGCTTGGGCCATTGCTGGCGGGCGGAGTGTGACAATGGATGACGAAGCCGAAGTGCCCGAACCCGGCCCAGCATCCTCCGATAGCGGGCGCGAGCGCCGCTGGCGGCTGGCGATCGGCGCCGATGACGAGGCTTCCTCCGCCCTTTCCAGTGATGACAAAAAACTGTCTTCGGCGCTCGATGCGCTTTACGGCGACGGCGCCAATGCCGATGCCGACCCGCGCAAGCGGCGCGGCGGGCTCGGCCGCTCGGCGCCACGCGTGGCGCAATGGATGGGCGATATCCGCTCCTTCTTTCCCGCCCAGGTGGTCCAGATCGTCCAGAAGGATGCCTTTGAGCGGCTGAACCTGAAGCAGATGCTGATGGAGCCGGAATTCCTCAAGGCGATCGAGGCCGACGTCAACCTCGTCGCCGACCTGATCTCGCTGCGTTCGGTGATGCCGGCCAAGACCAAGGACATCGCCCGCACCATTATCGCCGACATCGTTGCCAAGCTGATGCAGCGGCTGGAGCAGAAGACCGCCGAGGCGATCCGTGGCGCGCTCGACAAGTCGCGACGCACCAACCGGCCGCGCCAACGCGACATCGACTGGCCGCGCACCATCTCGGCCAATCTTCGCCACTACCAGCCTGAGCACAAAACCGTCGTGCCGGAAAAACTGGTCGGCTTCATGCGCAAGCAACGCCGGCTGGTCGATCTCGACGAAGTGGTGCTGTGCGTCGACCAGTCCGGCTCGATGGCGAGCTCGGTGATCTACGCCTCGATTTTCGCCGCGGTGATGGCGTCGCTGCCGGTCGTGCGCACCAAGCTGGTCTGTTTCGACACGGCCATCGTCGACCTGACCGAAGAGCTCAGCGACCCGGTCGAGGTGCTGTTTGGCGTGCAGCTCGGCGGCGGCACCGACATCAACCAGGCGGTCGCCTATTGCGCCGACCGCATCGAGCGGCCGACCAAATCCCACTTCGTGCTGATCACCGACCTCTATGAGGGCGGCAACGGCCAGGACTTGCTGCGGCGGCTTGCGGCGCTGGTCCGGTCCGGCGTCAATGTCATCGTGCTGTTGGCGCTGACCGATCAGGGCCGGCCGGGCTATGATCAGGCGATGTCGGCTTCGGTCGCGGCACTTGGCATACCGGTCTTCGCCTGCACGCCGGACCTGTTTCCCGACATGATGGCGGCGGCGTTGCGGCGCGAGGATATCGGCGCCTGGGCAGCCGGCGCCGACATAAAGCTGATCCGCGCCGAGACGGAGCCGAGCAGTCAGGCCTGACTATTCGAACGAATAGGCAAACCCGTCAGTGGAAGCGCTGACGGTCACCTTGGTCATCTTCTCGCCGTCGAGCGACCGGTTCAGCACGCCGCGGCTGAGTTCCGGCAACAGCGTGTTGGTGAGGATGGCGTCGATCATGCGGCCACCAGACTCGATTTCGGTGCAGCGCGCCTTGACCAGCGCCATGACGCCGTCGCCGATCACCAGTTCGGCGTCGTGGCTGGCGCGCAGCCGCCGCGCGATCTTGCCGAACTGATGGCGGGTGATGGCCTCGATCATCGAATCCGAGAGCGGATAGTAAGGGATGGTCACGACGCGGCCGAGGAAGGCCGCTGGAAACACCTTCAGCAGTGGAGCGCGCAGTGCAGCATCGAGGCCGTCGAGCCCTGCCCTCACCGTGCCGTTGCCGGTCCGCTCCATGATGACTTCGGAGCCGACATTGGACGTCAGCAGGATCAGCGTGTTCTTGAAGTCGATGCGCCTTCCCTCGCTGTCATCCATCATGCCCTTGTCGAAGACCTGGAAAAAGATCTCGTGGACGTCGGGATGGGCCTTCTCGACCTCGTCGAGCAGGATCACCGAATAGGGTTTTCGGCGCACGGCCTCGGTGAGAATGCCACCCTTGCCGTAGCCGACATAGCCGGGCGGTGCGCCCTTGAGCGTCGAGACGGTGTGCGCCTCCTGGAATTCGGACATGTTGATCGAGATCAGGTTCTGCTCGCCGCCATAGAGCGTCTCGGCCAGCGCCAGGGCCGTCTCGGTCTTGCCGACACCTGAGGGGCCGCAGAGCAGGAACACGCCGACCGGCTTTTCCGGCGCTCCGAGCCCGGCGCGGCTGGTCTGCACGCGCTTGGCAATCATCTCCATGGCGTGATCCTGGCCGACGACACGTTCGGACAGCGTGGTGGCCAGCTTGAGCGCCTTTTCGGTCTGGCTGGACAGCATCCGTCCCGTCGGGATGCCGGTCCAGTCCTGGACCACGGCAGCGACCGCATTGCGGTCGACCGACGGCAGGATCAGCGGCGTCTCGCCTTGCGCGGTGGCAAGCTCGGCCATGAGTTCACGCAGCCGCGCCAGATCGGCGACAGGATCTGACGGCGCAGCTTCGGCCGCCGGCGCTTCGGTCTCGGACGTTTCGGCCTTGGGCGTCTCGGCCTTGGGCACCTTGGTCTTTTCTTCGTCCGGCGCTGCCGGTTCGGCATCGGCCTCAGCTGTCGCCACCGCATCGAGCGGGACGCCGTCGCCGCGCAGCCGCGCGCGCAGTTCGAGGATCTCGGCAACCAGCGCCTTTTCGCGCTCCCAGCGCTCCTCGGCGGCGGCGAGCATGGTCCCCGTCTCAGTGAGCCCGGCCTCGACCCGCGCCTGCCGGTCAGTTACTTCGATGCCGATCGCTGCCTCGCGGCCGATGATGCCGCTTTCGACTTCCAGCGCCTGGCGGCGCCGCAAAATATCCTCTACTTCGGCCGGCGTCGCATGCTGCGAGATCGCGACCCTGGCGCAAGCGGTGTCGAGCAGGCTGACCGCCTTGTCGGGCAATTGCCGCGCCGGGATGTAGCGATGCGACAGGCCGACCGCCGCCTCGATCGCCTCGTCCAGGATCTGCACTTCGTGATGCTGTTCGAGCACGCCGGCTACACCGCGCAGCATGAGCACGGCGACCGCTTCCGACGGCTCGTCGATCTTGACCACCTGGAAACGGCGGGTCAGCGCCGGGTCCTTTTCGATGTGCTGCTTGTACTCGGCCCAGGTCGTTGCCGCGATGGTGCGCAGTTCGCCGCGCGCCAGCGCCGGCTTCAAGAGATTGGCGGCATCGCCGGTTCCCGCCGCACCGCCGGCGCCGATCAGCGTGTGCGCCTCGTCGATGAATAGGATGACCGGCGTTTCGGAGGATTGCACCTCGTCGATCACCGCCTTCAGGCGCTTCTCGAACTCGCCCTTGACGCTGGCGCCGGCCTGCATCAGGCCGACGTCGAGCATGCGCACGCTGATGCCTTGCAGCGGCGGCGGCACGTCGCCCTGGGCGATGCGCAGGGCAAAGCCCTCGACCACCGCGGTCTTGCCGACACCGGCCTCGCCGGTCAGGATCGGGTTGTTCTGCCGGCGGCGCATCAGGATATCGATGATCTGCCGGATCTCCGGGTCGCGGCCGACGACCGGGTCGATCTTGCCGTCATGGGCGCGCTGGGTGAGGTCGGTGGCGTATTTGGCCAGCGCCGAATCCCCGCCCGGAGCGCGCCGCGGCGCCTCCGCGGTGGGAGCCACTGCTGCCATGGCGCCGGCTTCGAGCGAGCCCTCCACCACCTCGGCAAAGCGGGCGATGACCCCGTCGGCGTCGATCTTGTCGAATTCGCCGCTGATCTTCGCCATCAGGCCTTCCAGCACCGGCGTCTTCAGGCAGGCGAGCACGATATGGGCGCTGCGGACCTCCTCCATGCCAAATTCCAGCGTCGCCAGGTTCCAGGCCTCCTGGATGGCGTGGAAAATGTGGTCGGAAAATTCCTCGATCGAGGTGGCGCCGTAGGGCAGCTTGTCGACGGCGCGGGTCATTTCGCTGGTAAGCCGGCTGGCATCGACGCCGGCATCGGCAATGATCATCTGCACATCCGAACGCTCGGACAGCACCAGTTGTTCTATGAAATGGACGAGTTCGACGTAAGGATTGCCGCGCAGCTTGGCGCTGTCGGCGGCGGCCTTGAAGGCGCGCAGGCAGACCGGATTAAGCTTGCCAACCAGTTCCTTGCGTTTGAACCCCTGCGACGACCGGCGCTGTTCCATCGAACGTGCTCCTGCAATCTGCCCCGTCGACAGCCTGCCACATAAGCAGCCGCTTGACAAAGCGCTTGATGCAGCCGGCCTTTTCCCTTTGTGGAGAGTCCCGCGCCGCCAAATGCAGACAACCACGATTTTTTCTAATCCTATGCGATGCGCTTCACATACGAGGTTGGCCAAGCACGCCATGAATTGCGCCATCCGAGACGCAGTTGCACCGACATTCATTAGCGCTCGTTAACTTTTGAGCGGATGGCGAATTGTGGGAATATGCAACCGTGTGCTAACGTTAGGTCACGTACGGTTTTAGAGCCGGTCGCCGGGGGTATCTGTGATCGATCTCGCACTCTGGCTTGCTCCGCTGGACGGTGAAAATCCGTCAGGCGAAGACTTGCGCAACGATCCGGCTTTTCATGAGCTGGAGCGGCTCACGGAGCCGCAGGTCAAGGTCGTCCATGACGGGCGCAACAAGCCAGCCGCGCAATCGACCATTCCGGTCGACTGGCCTGCCGTGCTCGGCAAGGCCGAGGAGTTGCGTTCGCATGGCCGCGACCTGCGCCTGCTTGTCATTGTCGCCCGGGCGCTGGCCAATGAAGAGGGATTGGCCGGACTGGCACAGGGCCTGACCCTGATTGCAAGGACCTTCGAGACGCATTGGGAGACGATGCACCCGGCGCTGCGGGCCAGCCCCCAACCACGCGAGGCCGCCTTGCGCCGCCTCAACGCGCTCGCCGACCTGCAGAACGGCCAGGAAGGCCTGCTGGCGAACCTCAGGCAAATGGTCTTCTTCGCGCCGCGTCCCATCGGGCCGATCAGCGGACGCGATCTCGAACAGGGTGCGCTCGACGATCGCGTCATGCTTCAGGAAGCGGCGTCGGGATTGAATGCCACGGAGAAGGCAGCGCTGGTCAGCGCGCACGGACAGCTCCTGAACCGGGTGGGCAGCGGTTGTGCCGCCCATCAGGACCAGGCCGGTGAACAGATGACAGCGCTCATCGCCGGGGCGCACGCAGCGATCGAGGCGCTCGACGCGGTCGATACGGCCCTGAATGCCCGTCTTGACAGCAACGGGGCTGCCGTCCCGGACCTGAAACGATTTTTGCAGCGCGTGCTGACGACGCTGGAACGCAACACGGCGGTCGAGACCACGGAAGAGGCAGCGACGAAGGGGGCTGCCAGCCCGGCTGCTCCCCCGGCAAGCCCGGCCGCGCCGGTCAGAAACGGTCATGGAGCCGAGATGATGGCAAGCTACGCGGAGACCGGTGCGGGGCTCCCGGACAGGATTTCCTCGCGCGACGATGTGGTGAAGTGCCTCGACCTTGTGGTCGCGTTCTACGACCGCACCGAGCCGTCGAGTCCGATCCCGCATCTCGCCCGCCGGGTGCGCAGGATGGTGCACATGGATTTCGTTGAACTGATGGAAGACCTCGCCCCGTCGGGGCTCAAGGAATTCCGGCTGCTCGCCGGCGTTCCCGACGCCAAGAAGACTGCCCAGAAGGATGAAAGGTAGCAACACATGCCAGCCGAAAGCAAAGCGAAGGTCATCGAGCGAAATCGCGCCCCGCGCGTGCAGATCGCCTACGATGTCGAAACCTACGGCAGCCCGACGACGATCGAACTGCCGTTCGTCATGGGCGTGATGGCCGACCTGTCGGGCGCATCGCAGACCAGGGAAGCGTCCAAGACGGTGCTCGACCGTTCCTTTGTCGAGACCGATGCCAACCGCTTCCCCAAATTCATGGAAGCGCTGGGACCCAGGGTCAAGGCGCGGGTGAAGAACACGCTGCCGCAGGCCGAGGGACAGGAGCGCGACGAAGAACTGGCGCTCGACCTGACCTTCACCAAGATGGGCGATTTCGCCCCCGACAAGATCGCCGAACAGGTCCCGCAACTGGCCGAGATCCTCAAGATGCGGCGCCAGCTCGAGGAGCTGCTCGGCTTCATGGACGGCCGCGTCGATGCCGAAAAGCGCATCGCCCAATTGCTGAACAACCAGCCGCTGCTTGGCCAGATCGCCGCCCAGGCGCTGTCCGACGACAAGGGTGAGGAATAGATCATGGCCGAACAGCAAAAGACCGCAGCATCCGTCGCCGAGGCCGAGGCCGTCGATCTCGGCGAATTCAGCCAGCTCTTAGAGAAGGACTTCAAGGTCAAGAAGGACGACAGCGAGAAGCTGCAGCAGCTGGTTCGCAACCTGGCTCTGGCGGCGCAGTCGCGCTCCGAGACGACGACGATTTCGTCCAACTCGATCAAGTCGATCAAGTCGTTGATCGCCGGCATCGACAAGATGCTGACGACCCAGGTCAACGAAATCCTGCACGCGCCGGAAGTGCGGCAGATGGAAGGCACCTGGCGCGGCCTCTGGTACCTCATCAACAACACCGAGACGGATCAGAAGCTGAAGATCCGGGTGATGAACATTTCCAAGGAGCAGCTGGCCGATACGCTCGAAGACTATGAAGGCCAGATGTGGGACCAGAGCCCGATCTTCAAGAAGGTCTACACCGACGAGTATTCGATGCTCGGCGGCGAACCGATCGGCTGCGTCATCGGCGCCTACGAGTTCTCCAACCACCCGCGCGACGTCGGCCTGTTGCGCAACATCTCCGGCATCTGCGCCTCGGCGCACACGCCATTCATCGCCGCCGCCTCGCCACGGCTGTTCCGCATGGACAGCTGGCAGGAACTGCCCAACCCGCAGGACCTGCAGCAGATCGTCTCCAACCCGGCCTACGCCTCGTGGCAATCGCTGCGCGAGAGCGAGGATGCGCGCTATATCGGGCTGACCATGCCGCGCGTGCTGGCGCGGCTGCCCTACGGCTCGGAGACAGTCCCGGTCAAGGGCTTCTCCTTCGAGGAGGAAGTGCAGGGCGATCACAACAAATATGTCTGGATGAACGCTGCCTTCCCGATGGGCGTCAACATCAACCGCAGCCACAAGCTCTATGGCTGGGGCACCCAGATCCGCGGCGTCGAAAATGGCGGCACTGTGCTTAACCTGCCGGTGCACTCCTTCCCGACTGATGACGGCTCGATCGCGATGAAATGCCCGACGGAAGTCGCCATCGACGACCGGCGCGAGGCGGAACTGGCCAAGCTCGGGCTGATGCCGATCCTGCACCGCAAGAACACCGATCTCGCGGCCTTCATCGGCGCCCATTCGCTGCAGGACGATGAGACGCGGGCGGGCCGCCTGGTCGACCCCGACGCCCAGTCCAACGAGCGGCTCTCCGCCAACCTGCCCTATCTGTTCCCGGTCTCGCGCTTCGCCCACTACCTCAAGGCGATTGCGCGCGACAAGGTCGGCTCGTTCAAGGAACGCACCGACATGCAGATCTGGTTGACCGAATGGATCAACCGGTACGTGCTGGCCAACCCGGCCTTCGCCGACGACAAGGCACGCGCCAAGCGTCCGCTTGCCGCCGCCGAGGTGCAGGTCGACAGCGTGGAGGGCCGGCCGGGCTACTACAACGCCCGCTTCTATCTGCGCCCGCACTACCAGCTGGAGGGCATCAACGCCTCGCTCAGGCTGGTGTCGGAATTGCCGTCCGTGAAGACCTGATTGCAGCAACCAAACCTTTGTTTGAAAGCGGTGGAGAACGAAAATGCCCACAATGAAGATCGACGGTTTTCTGAAAGTTCCGGATATCAAGGGGCCTAGCACACGCGACGGCCATGACGACGAGATCGAAATCCATGGCGTCGATTACAAGATGGTCGCGCCCTACGACCCCAATTCCCTCTCGCGCCGAGGCCGCGTGTCGATGGGCATGATCAAGTTCACCAAGCACTATGACAAGGCCTCACCCTATCTGGCCAAGGCCCTGTTCGAAAACAAGGCGCTGGACGAGGTCAAATTCTCCGCGCGGCGGACCATCGACGGCGAGAGCAAGGACTATCTGGTCGTTACCCTGACCGACGCCTCGATCATGGAATACGACATGTCGCAGGCCGATGATGAAGCCGACCTGATCCAGGAGGAAGTCTCCTTCGCCTACAAGAAGATCAAGTTCGTCTATGACGACAATGACGAAGCCGAAATGGATGTCTATGTCGGCAAGTGAGGGGCGAGCAAAGCGCCCTGCCGCCGACAAGGTACAGGCGGGCGGTTCACGGGCCAAGCGCGAGGCGGTACAGCCTTCGCTGTGGGACCGCCTCGTCAACGATCTGCCGGGCCTGAGCTCGGAGATAGACGGGCTCAGGCAGGCTCTGCAGGAGGAGCTTGGCGCAGAGCGCCTGGACGAGCTGCTGGCAGACGGACCGAGGCGCATCGACGCCGATGACGCATTGAACCCCGATCAGAAGCGCCGGCTGCACCGGCTGGCGTTTCAGAACCGGCACCGTGGAGAGCTTGAAAGCCGAGGCATCGTGGTGTCGCCCGATGTGCTGCGCGAGGCCGTGCGGCGCGACATCGAGGCGCTGTTCAACACCGAGCGTTTCGAATCCGCGCCGCTGCTATCCGATCTCGAGGCCGAGCAGATGACCGACAGTCCGACATCGCTGGCCGACTTTCCGGAGGTGCGCCGCAGCGTTGTCAATTATGGCGTGCCGTCCTTCTCCGGCCGGTCGTCGCGCGACTTCGATCGCGATGTTCTGGCACGCGAGATCCGCGCCGTGCTCGCCGCATTCGAGCCGCGGCTGAAGGAGAGCGCGACGAAAGTCACGGTCAACCTGGGCGACAAGACCGGCCTGAAGATCGAGATCGACGCCGTGCTGATCATGACGCCGACGCCCGAGCGCATGCGCCTGCGCACGACGATCAATCTCGACAACGGACTGGCGCGCACCGAGTTCAGGGAAGCCTGAGAGATGGACCGGGTCTTCGTAGAATATTACGAGGAGGAACTGTCCCACATACGCGGGCTGGCGGCGGAGTTCGCCGACATGCATCCGGCGGTTGCCCGCAATTTGTCGCTGGATACGGTGCCGTGTCCCGACCCCTATGTCGAGCGGCTGCTCGACGGCGTCGCCTTCCTCGCCGCGCGCACGCGCCTGAAGGTGGATGCCGAGCGCTCGCGGTTTTCGCGCAGCATCCTCGACGTGCTTTATCCCGATCTCGTCACGCCGGTGCCGGCAACCGCCATGGTGGTGCTGAAGCCCGGCCAGCAGGTGCAGACAATGCTTGCCGGCCACGTCGTCAAGCGCGGCACGCGGCTGGTCTCCAGCCTGCAGGCTGGCCTGTCGACACGCTGCACCTTCACCACCGCGCAGGACATGACGCTGTTTCCGATCGCGATCAGTTCGGTCGGCTATTTCCAGGACCGCAGCGCGCTTGCCGCCGCCGGCATCGGCCCGATCGCCGGCAAGGCCGGCGAAGCGGCACTTCGCATCACGCTGGCGCGGACCGGCAAAGGCAAGCTCGACGAACTGGCGCTCGACCGGCTCGACTTCTATTTCGCCAACCGCACCAAGGCGCCGCTGATCTTCGACGCCATCTTCGGAGTCTGCTCTGGTGTCGGCGCTCGACCGGAAGGCAAGACCAATCCATTGTCGCCGCTACCGCCGCCGGAGATGGTCGGCATTGCCGATGCCGAGGCGCTGATGCCGCGCACGCGGCCGACCTTCGAAGGCTACCGCCTGCTGCGCGAATATTTCATGATGCCCGAGCGCTTCCATTATGCGCGCGTCACCGGCTTGCTGCCGGTCGTGCGTAAATGCCAGGCCGGGCTCGAAATCGTCTTTTTGTTCAGGCGTCCCGTGCCCGAGCTCGCCGACCTGACGCCGGCGGATTTTGATCTGTTCGCGACGCCGATCATCAATCTCTTCGAGCGCGAGTGCAACGTCATCGAGCTCGACCAGCGCAAGACGCGGCAGGTGTTGCATGCCGACCGTACGCGGGCGCGCGACTTTGAAATCTACCGGGTCATCCGCGTCGAGGACGCCGATGCCGAGGGGCCCGATGCCGAGATACCGGAGCTGTTCAGCCTCGGGCAAAACCGCGGCAGCGGCTGGGTCTATTCGACCGAGCGGCGGCCGCGCCGGCCAACCGAGGACGAGCGGCGCCAGGGGGTGACCCGCACCTCCTATGCCGGGGACGACGTCTTCCTGGCGATCTCGCGCCCGGTCCACAGCCAGGCCAACAGGCCGCTCAAGCGCGTCGATATCATGGCGCTTTGCACCAATCGCGACCTGGCCATCCTCGACGACACGCCGACCCTGACGCTGGAAGCCGGCGACCCTGTGGAGACGGTCCGGCTGCTCGGCGCATTGCGTTCGCCGCAGCCGGCGATCCCGGCAGCGCTGCCGACCGGCGCCGACGGCGAGTCGCGCGCCGACGACCTGGCCTGGCGACTGGTGTCACAGCTGGCGCTCAACTTCCTCAGCCTGGCCAAGGAAGGCCGCGGCGTCGATCCGCTGCACGCGCTGCTCGATCTCTATGCCGAGCGCGGCGACCCCGGGCTCGCCCGCAATGTGCGCTCGATCGTGCGCATCGACTCGCGCGCGGTGATCGAAAGGCTGGCGATCGAAGGGCCGATGTGCTTCGGCCGCGGCACGGAAGTGACGCTGCATGTCGACCAGTCGGTGCTGGCGGGACAGAGCACTCTGCTGCTGTCGGGCCTGCTGTCGCGGCTGTTTGCCCGCCATGCCGGCATTAACGGGTTCGTGCGCACGCGCACGCGGTTGCTCCAGAAACAGGAGGATGTGCCATGGCCGATGACGCCCGGCAATCGCTACCTGATCTAGAGCGAGCCGCAACCCTGTCCGAGAGTTTCGACTTTTTCGAACTGCTGCGCCGGCTCGAACGGCAAGGCGGCCTGTTCGGCCATTCCGGCCGGCCGGACCGCGAGCCGGCAAGGCTCGGCCAGAATGTGCGGCTGTCCTTCGCAGTGCAGGACGTGGTGGATTTCCGCGAGCCGACGGACAAGTCGCCGGCACGCGTCACGGTCAACAATCTCGGCCTGCTCGGACCCGAAGGGCCGATGCCACTGCATCTGACGCGCTGGGTGCTCGATCGCCTGTCGCAACGCTGGTATGCCGGCGCCGAGGCGCGGCAGACGAGCGACACGACCTTCGTCGATTTTGTCAATATCCTGCAGCACAGGATGATCGCGCTCTACTATCGGGCCTGGGCGGATGCGCATCCGGCTGTGCAGGTCGAACGCGGTGTCGGCGGCCGCGTCCGTTCCATGCTGGAAGCGATGGCCGGCATCGGGCTGCCGGGCACGCAGGATGCCGAACTCGATACAGTAAAACTTCGCCAGGCCGCCTCGCTCGCTGCCCAAGTCGACGGCCCCGAGCGACTGACGCTGTTCCTGGCCGAAGCCTTCAAAGTGCCGGTGGTGCTGAAGGAGTTCGTCGCGGCCTGGATGACCATCCCCAAGGCGCTGCAGACGCGGCTTGCCGGCAGCTATGCCACGCTCGGCCGCAGCGCCACCATCGGCCCGCGCAGCTTCAGCCGGCAGAGCCGCATCGAGCTGCGCATCGGCGCGCTCAGCTATATCGATTACAAGGCCTTCCTGCCGGGCGGTGAGCGGCTGAAGCTGTTGAAGCAGGCGGTGCGCGACCTGATCGGCGAGACCATCGATGTCGATCTCAGGATCGTGCTTGCGGCAAAGGCAGTGCCGCCGGCGAAGCTCGGCACCGTCCAGCTTGCCCGCACCACCTGGCTGGCGCGACCGGTCGAAAAGGGGGACGCCGACGACATGCGGTTGCGGACCATCGTCGGCTGGCGGGAAGAGGTGGCGGCATGAGCCTGCTTCTGACTCTCGAACAGGGACCACGCGCGCAAGTCACGCGGCAGGCGCGGCTGGACGAGGGCGAGCTGGTAATCGGCCGCAGCGCCGACGCCGACTGGCAGATTAACGATCCCGACATGTTCGTCTCGCGCGCCCACTGCAAGATCACCAGCAAGCAGGGCGGCTATTTCGTCACCGATACCTCCAGCAGTGGGTTGTTCATCGACGATGCCGCCAGCCCGCTCGGCGCGGGAAATACCGCGCGCCTGCAAAGCGGCATGCGACTGCGACTGGGCGACTATGTGGTGTGGGTCGATTTGCAGACGGCGAAGACCGAGGCGCCGGCCTCCAGGCCTTCAGCGCCTGCCAGTAAGCCGGCGGCGTCGCGGGCGCCGGTCAGCCTCGGCGGCGACGATTTCTTTTCGTCCACCACGGAAGAAGAGCCGGGACGGCCACGCCCTGCCAACCTGCCCGATCCATTCGAAAAGCCGGTGCCCGGCGCATTCGCGCGTGCAGATGAACGCAGCTCGCAGGCGTTCGATGATCCATTCAGCCTCGACCCTGTGGCGACGCCTGCGCCCGAGACCGCCCCCGGCAAAAGCGGCGGCAAGCCGCTGTTCGACGACCCCTTCGGCCTCGACTCCGCGCCGCTGTCGAGAGAGCCTAGCAGATCCAATCCTGAGAAGCCGCCGGCCTTCGATGACGGGTTTGGTTTCGGCCCTGCCGAGTCCACCAGCCTCGACGCCGGCGTGACGGATGGCGGCGCAGTGGATGCGCCCTCGCCTGCCCCGGCGCCCTGGGATCTGCCGGTCCGCGCTGCCGAGCCATCGCCACAGCGGCCACCGCCAGCCCCGCCTCCACCGCCACCACGCGCGCCTGTCCGGCAAGCTGCGGCGCGGCCATCGGCCGGACAGGCGGACGCGGAATTGCGCGCCGCTTTCCTGCGCGGCATGGGCATGGACGAGGCCGATTTTCCCGGCAGCGATCCGGTGGCCGACATGGAGAAGTTCGGCCGCGAATACCGGCTGATGATGGAAGGGTTGATGCAGCTTTTGCGCAAGCGCGCCGAAGAGAAGGGCAACGCCCGCGTCGCCCAGACCGTGGTTGGCGCGTTCGAGGTCAACCCGCTCAAATTCCTGCCTTCGGTCGACGATGCTCTGGTGACCATGCTGGCCGAGCGCAGCCCCGGTTTCCTCGGCGCCGAAGCGGCGATCAAGGACGCGGTGCGCGATCTGGCGCAGCACCACGTTCGTGCCTGGCGCGGCGTGCAAGGCGCGCTCAAGCGCATGATCGACCGCTTCGATCCGGCGGCGATCGAGCAGGAATTGAAGTCGAGTTCGGCGATCGGCAATCTGCTGACCGGCGGGCGCGGCGCCAAGCTCTGGGAATTGTACCAGAAACGCCACCGTGAAATCGCTCACAGCGCCGAGACGCGTTTTCTGGGCGAGATCGGCGCTGATTTTCGTGATGCATATGAGGAGGACTGAGACATGATCGACAGACGCGAATTTATCCTTGCCATCGGGGCGACGGGACTGCTGACGGCTTGTCAGAGCGGCCCGCCCAAACCATCCGTCATCACAGTGAATCTTGCCGGTGGGGCCGGCATGAACCCGGGACCGGGCGGCGGCGACAGGCCGGTAACGGTAATGGTCTTACGGCTGAAGAGCACCGGCGCCTTCAATTCGGCCGATTATTTTGCCCTGCAGGGCGGTGCCGGCGCGGCACTTGGCGGCGATCTCATCGGCTCCGACACGGTTTCCGTCGGACCCGGCAAGACCGCATCGAAGACCATCACGGTCGAGCCAGAAGTGGCAGCACTCGGCTTCGTCGCGCTGATCAGGGAACCCGGCGGACGCAACTGGCGCACGACCAAATCGGTTTCGCCGGGATCGAAGTTCACGGTCAATGTGAAGCTCGGCAGCGGCGGGATTTCCGCCTAAAGCGCGTCGCGTTTGAACGGATCCAGGCGACGCGCTTTAGGTCTTTGTTTTTATGCATCGTTCTCTCAAAACCGTGACCACTTTTGAGCGACATGCATTGGCGGCAAAAGTCCGCAAGCCGCGCAACATGATGAGCAGGAAGCTGAGAGTGCCGGCATGAGCGATGCAAACAGGGTGCTGTGGTCGGAGGGACTGTTCCTCCGCACCCAGCATTTCCAGCAACAGGACCGCTTCTTCGAAGCGACGGTGCGCGGCGCCTTGCAGGCCGGGCATCTGCATACGTTCGGCTTTCGAACGCTGACGCTCGATCAGGCACAGCTCGATGCCGGCCAGATCTCGGTGCTCTCGGCACGCGGCATCTTTCCAGACGGGACGCCGTTCGCGATCCCCGAGACGATGGATGCGCCGCGGCCGCTGGCCGTGACGCCGGAGATGGGCGCTGGACCGGTGCTGATAGCGCTGCCGCTCGAGCCGCCAGGCGGCGTCGGCTTCGACCCCGCTCACGCCGAGCCGTCCGGCGCGCGCTATCGCGGCCGGATCGTGTCGGTGCGCGACGCCGTGCATGGCGGCTCCGATCCCGAGGAAATCGAGATCGCACGGCCGCAGGCGCTGTTGCTGGCGCCGGGCACGGCCGTCGGCGGCTACACCGCGCTGCCGGTGGCCGAACTCAAGGGCGTGCGCGCCGATGGCGGCGTGGCCCTGGACGACACCTTCCTGCCGCCGACCTTGGTCATCGGCGCGGCGTCCTGGTACAGCCGGCTGCTGCAGGAAGTGGTCACCGGCGTCGACCAGATCGCCGAGGCGCATGGCAAGATGGTGCTGGGCGGCCCCGGGCGCAGCGTCGAGGATCTTCTGATCCTCAATTTGGTCAACGCCGCGCGGCCGCGGCTGGCGCACATGCTGGCGCAGGATGTCTTCCATCCAGCCGAGGTCTATATGGAGCTGGCTGGCTTAGCCGGCTCGATGGCGACCTATGGCTCGAGCGCAAGGCGGCTCGGCGAACTGCCTGTCTACGACCACATGGCGCCCGGACCCGCCTATTCGGCGCTGGCCGATGCGCTGCGTTCGCTGATCCTCAGCCTGCGCTACATCGAGCCGAAATCGCGCGCCCTGCCGGTCATGCGCCATGCCACCAATGTGTGGAAGATCCGCATCGACAACCCGAAACTTCTGGTGGCGAGCCGCATCGTGGTGCGGATCGGCTCCGAACTGTCGGAGGATGCCTTGCGCAAGATTTTCGTCAACCAGGCGACCGTCGGCTCGGCCAGCGAATTCGAAGGGCTGTGGAAATCACGCCTGCCCGGCATTCCGCTGAAGCCCCTGCATTCGCAACCGCGCGAAATTCCCTATGACGGCGACCGGCTGTGCCTCGAACTCGACCAGAAAAGCGAGCACTGGGCCTCGCTGCTCGAAGCGCCCGGTTTCGTGATCGGCGTTTCGGGCGTGCTGCCCAGCGAACCGCAGGTCGACTGCTACTCGGTCAACAGGTGAGATGATGAGCAGGGACGATCCATTCGGACTGTCCGAGGATCGGGAGCGGACGCGCATTCGGCTGAGCGGAGCGCCAACGCCGCGCGCCATGCCGCTGCCGGCGTCAGGGGTGACCGCGAAACGCTCCGCGCGCGCGCATCCGAACGTGCTCGTCAACGCGTTCTCGCCGCTGCTGGAATTTGCACCCGAACTGGAAAACGCGCAGCCGCCGGAGAACCCGGAAGCCCTGCGCACCAGGCTGCTCGACGAACTTGTGCGCTGCCGCGACGCCACCATGGCGCAGGGCTCCTCGCTCGAGCGCGCCGACCAGGCGGCATGGCTGGTGGCTGCGTTGCTCGATGATCTGGCGCTGAATACGCCGTGGGGCGGAGCCAGCGCATGGCCACGCCAGCCGCTGGTGGTGATGCTGCGCGGCGACGTCGATGCCGGCGCGCAGTTCTTCGCCCGGCTCGAAGAGCTTGAACGCCATCCCAATCGCGACCGCGAAATGCTGGAGTTGCAATATCATTGCATGGCGCTCGGCTTCCGCGGCAAATATCGCGTGCCGGGCCGCTCCGGCGACCGTTCGCTCAATGCGGTGCGGGTGGCTGCAGCGCGTTTCCTGCGCGACAGCGACGCCGAAGGCGCACCGCTGTCGCCCAACTGGAAGGGCGTGATCGCCTCCGACGAACCGCAGCGCTTCATCGTGCCGATCTGGGTGATGGTTGCGGCGGCGGCGGTGATCGCCACCGCCATCCATATCGGCCTGTCGATGAGCCTGAGCAGCCAGGCGGTCGAGCTTTCGGCGCTGGTTCGCGCCTTGCCGCCGCCGACGCGTACGGATGTCACCCGCGCTTCGCCGAAGGTCGACGCGCCGCCGCCGGTGGCGGTGGATTTCGCGCTGCTGCCGGAATTCCAGGCGGCAGCACCCGACGAGCTCAAGAGAGCGCTGAGCGGCACGGAGAGCGTGTCGCTGGCGCGGCTGGTCATCCAGGCCTCCAATCCCGAACTCTTCCAGTCGTCGCGCGCGCAGCTGACAGACGGCTTCGATCCGCTCATCGCCTCGGTCGCCAAGGTGATCCTCGAGAACCAGGAGCTGATCGGCGATATCACCGTGGTCGGCCACACCGACGGCGTTCCCTTGCAAAAGACCAACCCACTGTCCACCAACCAGCGGCTGTCGGAAGCCCGCGCCGCGGAAATTGCCGATATCCTGATTCAGAACGGCGTGCCGAAGGAGCGCGTGCGCTCCGAAGGCCGGGCCGCCACCGATCCGGTGGCCGACGACGGCACACGCGAAGGCCGGGCCTTGAACCGCCGCGTCGAAGTGCTGGTCGAAAAGAGGCTGTGACATGTTCATCCTGCGCTTCCTCTGGGCGGTCCTGACTTCGCGTTTCCTGTGGACGCTCATCGGCCTGGCGCTGCTGTCGCTGATCATCTGGGTATTCGGCCCGATCGTACGGGTCGGCGACTATGTGCCGATGGCGTCGGAGACGGTGCGCATCGTCATCATCGCTCTTCTGGTGATCTTCTGGCTGATCTGGCTGATCGTCGCGCAGCGCCGCGCGATCCGCGCCAACCGCATGTTCGTCGCCGAGATTTCCGCCCCGGTCGAGGAAAAGCGGCTCAGCCCGGGCGAGGAAAACGTCGCCGCGGTCGGCGCCAAGTTCCAGGACGTCATGGTCGAGTTGAAGCGCCGCAAGCTCGGCGGCCGCAAGTTCCTGCGCGAGATGCCGTGGTATGTGATCGTCGGCCCGCCGGCGACCGGCAAGACGACGGCCTTGCGCCAATCCGGCCTCAACTTTCCCATCGACCTGACCGACGATCTGCAGGGCATCGGCGGTACCCGTAACTGCGACTGGTTCTTCTCCGAAAACGCAGTGATGATCGACACCGCTGGCCGCTATGTCCAGCAGGAAAGCCAGCCCGATGTCGACGCCGTGGAATGGCTGGGCTTCCTCGATCTGTTGAAGAAGCATCGTGGCCGTCGTGCGCTCAACGGCGTCATCGTTGCGCTTGGGATCGACGCGCTGTCCGAGGGCGACGAAGCCGTCAAGGCGCATGGCCGCAAGATCCGCAGGCGCTTGGCCGAGCTCGAAGAGCGGCTGGAAATCCGCTTGCCGGTCTATCTCATGCTGACCAAGGCCGATCTGATCAGAGGCTTCGAGGCTTTCTTCGGCGGCCTGTCGACGGCGGCGCGCGAACAGGTATGGGGGACGACCTTCCCGCTCGACGCGCGCGTCGATGCCAAGGCGATCGCGGGTGAAGTCACGACGCTGTCGAGGGAGCTGGAAAAGCGGCTGGTGCCACGGCTGGAGGATGAGGACAAGCTGGCCGAACGGGCCGAGATCTTCCGCTTTCCCGCACAGCTGCAAAGCCTGTCCGAGCCGATCCAGGTGCTGGTCGAGGCGATGTTCGGCGAGAGCCGCTACGAGGAGGCAGCCTGGCTGCGCGGCCTCTATCTGACCTCGGCCACCCAGGAAGGCGCGCCGATCGATCGGCTGACCGCAGCGCTGGCCTCCTCCTTCGGGCTGCCGGCACGACGCACGATGCCGGCGCAGCGCTTCGAGAAGCGCAGCTTCTTCCTCAAAAACCTTTTGACCGAGGTGATCTTCAAGGAGGCCGGGCTCGGCACCTTCGATCCGCTGGCGCAGCGCCGCCGCAGCTGGATCTGGCGCGGTGCCGCCGCTGCCTGCGCGGCTGCGGCCATACTCGCCGGCGGCCTGTTCACCTGGTCCTACTACGACAACCGCAACGCCATCGCCGCGCAAGCCGGCCAGTTCGAAGCACTGCAGGCGCCGCTGACGTCGACCGCCGCGACGCCCGCCTCGGTGCTGCAGCCGGCTATGGACGTTGCCCTGACCGCCATGGACGAAGTCGCCAATGCCAGGACTGCGCCTCCGAACAAGGCACAGGACCTGCTCGGACCATCGGCTTCGGCCGAGATGATGCGGGCGCAGACCGACACCTATGACCACGCTCTGCGCAACGTGCTGGAGCCGCGGATGGTGGCGTTGCTCGAAGCGACCATGTGGCGGCAGATCCGCGATCCGGACTTCATGCTGGGGGCGCTCAAGACCTACCGCATGATGACCGGTCTGTCTCAGATGGACTCCGACTTCGTCGAGAATTGGTGGGTGAACGACCTGCCCGAATTCGCGCCGGCCGCGCCCTTCCCGACAGCCGATGCGGAAGAACACCAGCTGGCAGCGATCCGCCGCATGGCGGTCGACGACAGCTACATCGCGCCCGACCAGGCGCTGGTCGCCGAAGCGCTGAAAACGGTCTGCACGATCTCGCTGCCGGCGCGGGCCTACAAGCAATTGCTGGCCGATCCGGCGGTGGCCGGATTGAAGGAATGGATCCCCGCCAATTTCGCCGGGCCGAACGGCGCCAAGGTGTTTTCGCGACGCTCCGACAAGACGCTGCGCGTCGGCATATCAGGCGCCTTCACCTATGACGGCTTCCACGATGCGATCCTCGACCGGGTCGAGGATGTCGCCGCCCAGGCGGCACTCGACCGCGCCGTGTTTGCCGGCGGCTGCTCGGAAAATTCCGAGACGTCGGTGTCGGCGCTATCGGAAGATATCCTGAAGCTCTACTATGACGATTACATCGCGCAGTGGGACAGTTTTTTGCGCGACATGCGGCTGGCGCCGCTCAGCGACCTCAACATTGCCAGCGAGAATCTGAAGGACCTTTCCAGCGCCGATTCCGCGCTCAAGCGGCTGTTGACGGCGGTGGTCCAGGAGGTCGACCTCACCCGCTCGGACGAGGCGCCGACCGACGACAAGGCGGCGGCGAAGGGCGGCTCGAAACTACTGGGCAAACTCGGCAAGCTGGGCAAGATCGTCAAGACCGGCGCCAAGCTGTTGCCGCGCGCAGGCTCGGCGAGCGAAGTCGACCTGACCGGCACGCTGGTGGCCGAGCACTTCAAGCCGCTCAAGAGCACGATTGCCGAGGTCGACGGCCAGCCGCCGGCGCTCGATGCCGCGGTCGTTGCGCTGACGGCGCTGTCCAATGTGCTGCAGACGGTGACCGCCAATCCCGACCCGCAGGACGCGATCAAGAAACAGGGCGGGCTGGCCGAACTGACCGGCGCCGTCGCCCGCCAGGCACAGATCCTGCCCGACCCCGTGAACACCTGGCTGAGCGGCATTGCCGGCGACACCAGCGGGTTGACGCAGAAGGCCGTCGCTTCCGAGCTCAACGCCATCTGGCGCGCCGACATCCTGCCCTTCTGCCAGGCCGCGCTCAACGACCGCTATCCGTTCAGCCCCGACAGTGCCGTCGACGTCAACGTGCGCGACTTCGCCCGCCTGTTCGGACCGGCAGGGATGATCGACGGCTTCATCAACGACCATCTGATCGGCTATGTCGACACCTCGGCGCAGCCTTGGAAATGGCGTGCCGATTTCGGCCTCGACCCATCGGCGCTCGCCGCCTTCGAGCAGGCGCGGCGCATCCGCGACGATCTCTTTCCCGGCGGTCAGGGCCCGGTGATGGCCTTCACGCTCGAGCCGACCGACCTGTCGCCCAACGTGACCCGCGTCACGCTCAACCTCGATGGCCAGAACCTGGTCTATTTCAACAATGCGACGCGGCCGCAGCCGATGACCTGGCCCGGCAAGGACGGCACCGGCGTTATCTCGCTCGCCTTCCAGCCGATCGACGGCTCGCCCGAAATCATGCTCAACGAGACGGGAAGCTGGGCGTGGCTGAGGATGCTGCGCGGCGGCCGCTTCACCGGGACGTCGCTGTCCGATGTCTACAGCCTGCGGCTGGGGACGAAAGGCATGTACGCCGATTTCAAGCTCAAGGCGGCGAGCGTCGAAAATCCCTACAACCTCCAGATGTTCAAGAAATTCTCATGTCCGCCGCAGATCTGAACATCGGCTTCTTCGGCAAGATTCCGGCGACCGGAGATTTCGTTGCCGTAAACCTGCCGCGGACCTTCATCGACCGCTGGGACCGCTGGATGTCGATGGAGTTGCGCGAGAGGCCAGACGAGGGGGAATTGGATTCGCGTGTTTGGCGCTTCATCGTCAGGAGCGGCATTTTCGGCGACCGGCCCTGTGCCGGCGCATGGCGCATGAGCGAGGACCGCGTGGGACGCCGCTATCCGTTCGCGATCATCGGGATTGGGGCTACACCGGCACCTGACGATGCATGGTTCGACGGCGTTGCGTCAATCGTTGATGAAGCGGTCGAATTGCAGAGGACGCAGTCCTGGATAGCCGAAGGCTTGGCCAACCTTGCCGCGCCCAGCAACAGCCATGGCGATCCGAACCGGATTGGCTTCTGGCTCGACGACTGGTCGGTGCATGAGTTCGCGTTCTCGGATATTCACGACCTGGCGGCCAACGCCCTGCCGAAAATGCGCGCCCCGCGCCCTGAGACGGAATAGCTCTGATGGGCAGCACAGTCTTTGCTGAAGGCATGGGCTTCTTCCACAAAGGAAGCGGCGGCAAGGGCGTGGCGCCGGGAGATGTGTGCTTGAGCCCGCCTTCCCCGCCGGCAGGCCCGGTTCCGGTTCCATACGTCAACATGCTGTCTTCCAGCGATCTCACCAAAGGCAGTAAGAGCGTAAAGATCGAAGGCAATCCGACCGCGCTCGAAAGCTCGTCGGAGGTTGCGACCAGCACCGGCAACGAGCCGGCCACCCAAGGCCTCGGCGCGGGGGTCATAACGCACAAGATCAAGGGCAAGGGAGTGTTCAAGCTCTGGTCGTTCGTCGTCAAGGTGGAGGGTAAGGGTGTCTGCCGCCATGGCGACACCATGGAGCAGAACACGGCAAGTCCACTCCCGAACACCATCGATACCGCCGCCTTGGTCAACTTCCGCAATGCTCTTCTGGTGAAAGAGAAGAAGAAATGCACGACCGATTATTGCTACGACGATCATTACACCCAGCCAACAGGCCCGCAGAAAGCCAAGGTTCAGAACCGGCCATGCTGGGAATGCAAACGTAACCTTGACAGGTTGAAGAAACGCACGACCGGCAAGAACAAGACCGCGATCAAGCGACTGGAGGCCAAGGTCAACCGGCAAATTTCGGGGAAGGAAGCCCCGCTGATCGCCGATCACCAGCCGACGCAGAAGGCAGCGTGGTACGCGGGTGGATGCAATATAGAGATCGTCCCACAAGGCTTCAAGGATGCGATGAAAGCGCTTTACGTCAGGCCGCATTGCTCCAGCCACAGCAACAGCCAGCCGGGCCGGCAGTCGAAGGTGGACAACAAGGCGATTAGGAAGTTCATGAACGCTCGGGGGATCTAGGCGATGAGTGCAACGGGTTTTGCCGATCTCGACGCTGACTATACGGCGATAATCGATGCGTGGACCGCAGAGCTCCACGCCGTCATGCCGGCGATCGAGGAATGGTGGGGCGCACTGCAGCAGCGCCTGAACGCCTCCGGTGAGAACATAGCCAATCTGCATTGGCCCGCCGGGCTGGTGGCCCATCCACGGATTCTGGCGATCTACCGCAAGCACTACTTCAAGGTTCACGGCCTGAACCTTGAACGGTACGCCCGACAGACCGATGATGACGACGAGGACGATGAATCGAACTGGGGTGAGGATGGCGACGAAGCGGACGCCAGCGGTCCCGTGCCGCCCAATCTGCTGCTGGTCGAAATGATGTCCGAATACGACACGGAACTATTCAAGTACTTCAAGTACTTCGTCTATGTCCCGATCGGCGAGGATCCATCTCTCGAAATGTGCTGAGGCTAGAAGAAGATGGCAATGCGGATTGATCATAGTGTCGAACTCGGCCTGAACCGGCTTCTCAACGCACCCCAGGACGTTGTCGGTCCCGATCATGGAATCCGCCTTTCGCGCCGCGAGGCCTCTGCTGCCTATAGGTCCCTGTTCAAGGCCTACCTCGCTGACTTGCAGGAGACGTTCGAGGTGGCTTCCGAGATCTGGGAAGCTGGCCTCGACGAACTGGTCGATGGCGGCCTGACCGTCAATCAAGCGATCACGGCCCAGCTGGATGATGCAGCGGCCGGCCCGGCGAATCATCCGGCGGTGGTGTGGCTCGTGCGGGAATACTGGCTGCGATGCGTTGCGGTGGGGGAAACGCTGCCCGCGGCCGACCGCCTCGCGCCTGAGGTGTTCCTGCTGCAATGGGTCGTCGATGAAGGCAACAAGGAATATGTAGAACTGCTGACGGCCATGCCCTATTGGCCGATCGGGCTTGATGAAAACGGCCGGTGGTGCTGAACGATGGCCTTCGATGTCTGGCTGGAAAACAGGACACCCTTCGCCGCCGCGACGCACGTCCAATTGAATGCTGACGGCCAAGAAACTCTGATTGTCATGCTATCGGCAAGTTTCACGGCGACGGATGAAGGAAAGGAATTCCAGCCAGCGGCCGAACAGGTGCCGGTGATCTTTGGCGATGAGCCTTTTGGCGATCCGGCCCTTTCATCGACCCGCTACGAAGCGGACATCGCGCCCGTCAAGCCTGGCGCCGAGGTGATCGTGAATGGCGTCGCGCACGCGCCGGATGGAAGGCCGGTACGCGAGATGCAGGTTGGCCTGCGTGTCGGTAACTCGATCCGCAAGGTAATGCAGGTCGTCGGGGACCGGATCTACGACTCCGGCGGCTACAGCGCACCGGCGCCTTTCCGGACCATGCCGATCGTCTATGAACGCACCTATGGCGGCACTTTGGAAGACTTGCGCACGGACCAGCGCAACCCAGTCGGCGTGGGGTACCATAACGCCCGGTCTGCAGATCCTGCGGTCAGAACCGAGGCGCCCAACGTCATGTATCCGGGCGAAGCGCAAGCCCGACCTGGGGAATCCCTGAGGCCGGCGGGATTCGGGACGATTGGCCGGGGCTGGCAACCGCGCCTGGCTTTCGCCGGAACCTACGACAAGGCTTGGCTCGAATCCCAATGGCCGCTCGCTCCCAAAGACTTCGACACGCGGCATTATATGTGCGCCCCAGCCGATCAGCAGATGGCCGGCATCGGCAACGGCGAGGATATCACGGTGATCGGCATGACGGCTTCGGGCAGATGGGATTTCCGCCTGCCGCGCATCACGGCCCCGCTTCGGCTCATTTATGACGATCGTGTAGAAGAAAACGCGTTCAAGCCTGACACCGTGCTCATCGAGCCTGACTTGAAGCGCGTGACCCTTAAGGCTCGTTTGGCAGTGGTAATCCGGCGCAACGTGCCGGCGCTGCGGGAAATCGCCTTCGGCCACATTTCTCCTGTTTGGATCAATGCGCGCCGCAAGCGAAAACTCTATCTCAATCTTCTCGGCGGCGACGGGGCCCTGCGCGATCGCTCGGCGTGGCAGCCGTGAAGCGGCCGCTCTACATCTCGGTTGGTGGCGCCGTCACGCCTGCTGGATTGAACGCGCGCCAGACCATCTCAGCCATTCGCGCCAACCTGTCAGCATTTCAGGAGGTGCCTCTTTCAGAGCCGTTTCCCACCACACAGATCGTGGCACGCATTCCAGCCAAGGCGGGCCTGCGACGCAATGACCGGGTATGGCTCGCCAGCATGGGCGCCCGCGCTCTCAAGGAGGCGATGCTCGACAACAAGGCAACGCCGGACCAGACCGCTGTTCTGCTCGCGCTGCCGGAGAGTTTCCGCGACCATCCGGCGTATGAAGAGGTCGAGCGGGGGCGCCTTTTGAATGCCATTTTCGAGCGATGCGGCCTGCGCTTCAATGCCGGCTCGCGCGTATTTGACGGCGGTGCCGCAGCCAGCGCCGGACTGCTCGACTATGCCGGCGACATGCTAGAATCCGGGACCGTCGCGCAGGTGCTGCTGGGTGGTGTGGACAGCCTCGTCAACGGGACCGACATTGCGCGCTTGATGCGAGCCAATCGTCTGAAATCCGAAAACAATGCTCAAGGGGCAGTCCCTGGCGAGGGCGCTGTCTTCGTGCGCCTGACGCGAGCGCCGGGGAGCGGGCCGGCTGCAATGATTTGCGGGGCGGGCCTGGCTCAAGAGATCGACAGCGTTCTTTCCGAACGCCAGAGTCAAGGCCGTGCGATGGTGGCTTCGCTGCTTGCTGCCTTCAGCGGGTCCGGACCCAAGGAACCCGATATCGAGTTCCTTGTCAGCAATGGAAACGGGGAACGGTACAGCGGGCTCGAACAACTGGTCGGTCGCTCGCGCTTCTACCGCACGCACCGCGAGATATTCCCGACAGCCTACCCTGCGATGACGGTCGGCGACATTGGAGCCGCTAGTGCGGCACTTGTTCTGATGCTGGCGGCCGACAGTTTTATAAGCGGTTACGCGCCGGGCCGCGTCGCAGCCTGCGAGCTTGCATCCGAGGGTGGCAACCGGTCGGCGATCGCGCTTACCGACCTCCGCCAACGCTGAACGGAGGGACAAGCCTTCCCTCGGCGAAAGCGATCACATCCACGCCGGGAACTTGCGTGTCCTGCGCCAGTCTGCCAGCGGCGCCTCGGGCGTGGCGATCGCCGCGCGCAACGCATCCACCCTGAGCCTGCGCATCGAACGGAACAGACGATGGTTGCGCCCGCCGCGCCCTTCGTCCCACCATGCTTCGACGCGATCGGCGGCCGGCAGCGAGCTGTCGTCGAGTTGGGCAAAGCCCTCGCCAAGAACAGCTGGATCGGCAACGAAAAGGTCGGTGTCGCCGAAGTCCACCTCGAACAGATCGCGAAGTGCTGCACCCGCTGCGGATGCCAGTTCCGGCTCGCGCATCTTCTCGATCAGCCACGGCACCACCGCTTGGTCGCCGAGCAGCCCGATCGATGCCGTGGCCGCGATGCGCAAGACAGGCTGTCCGAGACGTGATTGCAGCCAGGCCTTGCCGGCCTTCGGCGGCGTCGTCAGCAGGCGCAACTCGATCGCCGCCTGCGCATGGTCCGTCTCCGTCAGCACGATCTTGTCGATCACCGAGTGCGCGGACCGAGCCTCGCCAAGCAGGCAAGCAGCGAAGGCGGCCGCAAGACGTTCTTTCGTTGTCTCGCCGTCAAGCCCAGCCAGGACTTCCGGAAGCAGGTCGCGCCGCCTGAGCACGCCGGCGAGCCGGACGGCGCGCCAACGCACGTTCGCATTGGAATGGCTGGCCAGATCATGCAGGCGCTGTCCCGGATCGACGCGATGATGCCAGAGCGCAGATAGCCCAAGACAGCGCAGCCGCGCGTCGCGCGTGTCCAGCCACTGCGCCACGAACGGGCGCAGGTTTTCGCCCGGCGTGCGCGCGATCGCGGCAGACAGGCTCGATATGCCGGCGTCACCTAGGCTTGCGCCCGCGTCGATTGCAGAGGTCACCAATTTGGCATCGCTCCAACGCATTGCCAGAGTGCCAAGCACGAAAATCTCGCCCGGTTCGGCGTAGTCGGCGAAGCGCGCTTGAGCAGCTTCCCAACCGGCCTTGCCGGCTGCCATGAGCCCTTCGAGATTGGCTTCGAGACGCTGGTCGATGCGGCCGATATCGGTCTCGTCGAGGATTGGACCGTCGATCTCCAGACGACGTCGAAGCCACAGGAACGCCGCGTCCTCGGCGTGTTGGTCCACGATCGCCGCAATGGTCGCGATGCTGTGCATCGGCAATGCCTCAGTTAAGATGCACGGCCCCGCCGCGGATGCGGTTGGTGCCACTGGCCTGGCTGGTCAACTGGGTGCCACGAATGGTCACGCGTCCATTCTTCTCCAGAATGATCGATGCCAGGCCGCAGCGCAGTTCAATGCGCTCATCGCCGTTGATGACGACACGTTCGCCGTCGCGGACGACTTCGAGGCTCCTGCCGCGGGGCGCAGGATCGACGATGCGCCCGACCACCAGCGGCCGCGCCGGGTCGCCGCCCTCGAAGAGCAAAGCCAGTTCGGATCCGACGGCCGAAACGTCCAGCTCCGTCAGGCTGCGCGCCGCTATCGCGGTCTCGCGCGGATTGCCGACGAAGACAACCAGCGGCGCCCCGCCTTGGAAGCCGATCAGCAGGCCGATCACGACGCCGTCGATACGCTCCAGCACTTCCATGATGATGCCCTCAATTGTTGTTGATCGTGCTGCCCTTGACGATCACCTCGCCGTCGGCCTTGACGGTGATCTTGCCGCTGCCCTTGAGGGTAATATCCTTCCCATCAGCGACAATGGTGCCATCCTTTTTCATCGTGATCGAGGCCGAACCGCATTTGAGCGTGATCGAGTCGGCCGCCTCGATCATCAGATTCTTGCCGACCTTGATCACACTGTCTTCGGCTATCTGGATTCCGCTGCCTTTGCCGACCTTGAGCGCGTGCCCGCCGCCGACATCGGTTGCGTCGTCCGCAGCGATTTTTGCCGACCTGCCCTTGCCGATCTGCGACGACTGTGCCCCGCCGATGGTGAAACTCTGATCGGCGCCAACATTGACGCTTTGCGCCGCCGCGATGTTCCAGCTATCAGCCGCGCCGATATCGTGGCTCTGCGCAGCACCTACGGTGACCGACCGCGTCGCACCGATCGTGTTCGTCTGCGGACCGCCCACAGTTCGGGTCTCGGATGCTCCGACCGAATCGACCCGGGCCGCGCCAACGGTCACCGTCTGGACGATTGCAACCGTCTGGGTGTGGTTGGCACCTATGGTCTCCGTGGAGTTCGAGCCGATGTTGATCGTCTCATCGACCCCCACCGTCAGTGAGCGGTTCTTGCCCACCGTCTCAGTGTCGTTCGACCCGATATTGGTCGTCTGGTCGACGCCGACCTTGACCGTCTTGTTGTTGCCGACGTCCTCGTCGAGGTTGTGGCCGACGGAGTGCTTGGCGTCGTGGTCGATGCGGTCGGACTGGTCGTGCTGCACCGTCTTGTTGCGGTCGTGCTTGATCAGAAGGTGGTGGTCCTTCTGCGCCTGGAAGTTGACCAGCTCCGAGCCGGCCTTGTCTTCGAACATCAGTTCGTTGTAGCCGCCACCGCCCTTCGACGAGTTGGACTTCCAGCCCGACTGCGTGGCGTTGCCGGGCAGTCCGTAGGGCGGCATCTGCGAGGCGTTGTAGACCCTGCCGGTGATGATCGGCAGGTCGGGATTGCCTTCGATGAAATCGACGATCACTTCCTGGCCGATGCGCGGGATCTGGATGAAGCCCCAGCCGCTGCCGGCCCAGGTCTGCGACACACGCACGAAGCAGGAGCTCTTCTGGTCCTTCTTGCCGAGGCGGTCCCAGTGGAACTGCACCTTCACCCTGGCATATTTGTCGGTGAAGATCTCCTCGCCGGACGGACCGACCACGGTCGCCGTCTGCGGCCCGCGCATGATCGGCCTTGGCGTGATGCGCGGCGGCCGATAAGCAACTGAAGTCGGCGCCAGGCCGAGCACGACCTTGAAATTCTCGCCATCGGTGTCGACGCCGGCGCGGTAACCCGGATCGAACAGCCGGTATTCGGCGCTGACAACCAGATAGTCCTTGTTCTGGTCGTCGCGCGGAAAGCCGTCGAGCTTGAAGGTGCAGCCTGAGAACAGGCCCCGCACCGTGCCGACGGCGGCGATGCGCATGTGCGGCGCTTGGATCTCCTCGCGCCTGATCGTCGCCAGGCTGTCGCCGCGGCCGACTTCGAGATGCGCACCGGGATGGCGATAGTTCTCGCCGGCCGCCTGCTTGTGGCCGAAGGGCTGCGCCGACTTCGCCATCAGGTCGGCGGCGGGTTTTTCGAAGTCATAGTCGGTGTGGGCATAGGCGCCGGGGCGCACCGCGCTGCCTGGAATCCAGTCGGTGATGTACTCGACGTCGCGGCGCGAGCCCTGCCCTTCGAACTGATATAGCACCGTCTCATAGCCCGGCGCCGGCTTCAGCTTGCTCATGGCGTCGGCCAGGATCAGCGTGTGCTCGCCCTCGGCATGCTCGAAGAAGTACATTATGCCTTCGTGCTCGAGCAGCCGCTGCACGAAATCGAGGTCGCTCTCGTCATATTGCACGCAATATTCGCGCGGCGGATAGGAGCCCTGCAGGCGCTTCTCGAACTTGGCGATGCCGCCATATTTGGAGAAAATCTCCTCCACGATCTCGACGGCGGTCTTGTCCTGGAAAATGCGGCAGTCGGTGGTATTTCCTAGGAACCACAACCACGGCCTGACGACCGCCTCGTAGTGAGCCAGCCGATCTTCGATGCGGGTAAGGCGAAACTCGGCGATGAGGCCGCTGAACCAGCGCTTGGGGTCGGCCTCGCCTTCGATCGAAACGGCGCCGCCCAGCATCTTCAGCGGGTCGATATCGGCATTGGTCGAAACAAATCCAACGGTGTAGGCAAGGCAGCGGCTGATCTCGTCGCGGCCGACGAGATGCGTGAAAGTCAACAGTTCGGCGCCGACCGGCGTCTGCACAAGCGCGGCGCGTTGTTCACTCGGCATGGGTCGTGCCCCTCCTGAGCGCTAGTGTGGCAGGTTCGAAGCCCTTCTTGTGTTAACGACCTCACGTTCAGGGATATTTCGCAACTTGCCACCCAAGCCATGTTGAGCCTACCACATGTTCTATGGCAGACCAAAGAGGACAAGCGGCAGGCCGTTGCTGTTGCGCCGCTTTCGCCAGTGTGAAACGCCGCTCTCCCGCTGTGCCCGCAAGCTGCTAGACTGTGGCACATCGGATCAATGGAAACGGCAGCGGTCGACGGTCCATAGCGCATGTTCATCAGTCTGCAGATCAGCAATGTCGATGTCCTGCCTGCCGGGCTGCCGCCCGGCTACGCATCGCGCGATCGCGGCTTCGAGATCGGGCGGGAGAACTGCGCCTGGACCTTGCCAGATCCGGACAAATTCATCTCCGGCCGGCACTGCGAAATCCGCTACGAAGGCGGCGCCTTCTTTCTCTACGACGTCTCGCGCAACGGAACTTTCGTCAACGGCTCGAGCCAGCGCCTGACCGGCCCGCACCGGCTTGCGCAAGGCGACCGGCTCCGGATCGGCCGCTATATCGTCTCGGTGTCGATCGATGACGGGAACCCAGCCTTCGGTGGCCACGGCTCGACGCAACGGCAGATGCCCGTTGCCGGATCCTTTCCAGACCATGCCGCTTCGCCACGGCCACTGACCGCGCCGCCCGCTTCGGTCTCCAGCCGGCCGCAGCAAGCCGACGAGATCCTGCGCGCGATTGCCGCCGGCGCCGGCATCCCGCCGGAAGTGCTCCTGCTGCGCCAACCGCAGAAGGTGGCCGGCGAGATCGGCGCGGTGCTGCGCATCGTCGTCGACGAGCTGGTGTTGCTGCTGAAGGCGCGCGCCGCTGCAAAAGTCCTGGCCAAGACCAGCGATCGAACCATGATCAACGCCGCCGACAACAATCCGCTGAAGTTCGTGCCCGGGACAGACGAAATCCTCGACATCATGTTCGCGCGGCGCAGGGCCGGCTATCTCGATGCCAGGCACAGCATCGAAGACGCTTTCCACGACCTCAAAACACATGAATTCGCCACCTTCGCCGCCATGCAGGCAGCGCTGTCGCGGTTGCTTGACGATCTGTCGCCCGAGGCGATTGCGAAAAAACTGCCGCCATCCTCCTTTGCCTCGAAGAAGACGCGCGCCTGGGACGCGCTGGTCGCGACCTGGCGGGCCAAGGAGGAAGCGCACGAGAACGGCATGCTGGACATATTCCTCACCTATTTCAGTGAAGCCTATGCCAAGGCCGCCAAACAGAAGACCGGCAAGGGCTAAGCCCGCGCACCGCTGAAGACACCGTGAAGCGACCCGAGCACGGGCCGGCCACCAAAATTGCGCCGGGTTTCCATCGCAACCTTCTGAGACTACGATCACATACGACGATTGAGCACGCGGGTACGGTTGGTCGACCTCGGGGGTCTGCGGCACATGTCATGTCACGGCGAGATAGCGTCCTGCGGTCCGCGTTTGCGCGGACATGGCGCTGTGCGTCGCGGCGCGCGGGCGTAGAGGCAGGGATCGGCGATGAGCTCGAAGGATGATCCTTTCGATCCGACCGGCAAAACCGTCATCCGCCCCAGCCGCCCCAATCCCGGCCGCAAGCAAAAGACGGTTCTCGCCCGCGATGCGCCGGCCCCCGGCAGTACGGTGATCGCCCCTGCCAGCGTCCCGGAACCCACGGTTTTCGATCCCAACGCCGGCCGCCAGCCGCCGTCCGACGTCACGGGGACGGTGATCTATCAGGGAACGCCCTTCGCCAACGCGCCGGCCGATCCGCCCGTTCACGGCTCAGCCGGGACGGCGGGGAAAACGCCATGGGATGCGCTGCTCGGCGCCAGCGATGCCGTCGATTATGGCGCGGCCAACCCGATCGTCGCTGCCGCGGCGCCCTTGCTGATGCTGCTTGGGCATCTGCGGCTGATGGCTGTCGAAAGACCGGCCGAGAAGCTGGCGCAGCATGTCGCCGGCCTGATCGAGGATTTCGACCGCAAGATCGCCAGGACCGATACCTCGGAAGAGGATGCGCGAATCGCCAGCTATGTGCTTTGCGAAACCGCCGACGATATCGTCGCCAATCTGCCCGGTTCCAGCCGGGATGCTTGGGCGCAGCAGGCCATGCTGCAGCGCTTCTTCCAGGTCAAACCCACCGGCGCCGGTTTTTTCCAGGCGCTGAACACGGTGCTGGCGACGCCGGAACCACATCGCAATCTCATCGAGCTGATGCATGTCTGCCTGTCGCTTGGCTTCGAAGGCCAGTATCGCGGCCAGCCGCGCGAGAGCCTCGAACGGGTCCGCCGCGACGTCTACGAGACATCAGCCTATTTCCGCGTCCTCGGTGACGACGACATCTCGCCGCGCTGGCAAGGCTTGTCGGTCACATCGGCGCAAGGCTCCAGGCGGGTTCCGCTCTGGGCCATAGCCGCTGCAACCGCAGCAGGCCTGACCGCAGCCTTTTTCACGCTGCGGGTCCTCATCACCAATGATGGCGAGGCTATTGCCGGCGAGTTGCTGGCGCTCAATCCGGCGACGCCGGTCACCATCGAGCGCACCGGCTTCGTCCCGCTGACCGAGGAGGTGAAGGTCGTCGCAGCGCCAACGACGATTGCGCAGGTCGATCGCATCCGCACTGCCTTGGCCAAGGAGATCGAAGCCGGCGGCGTCAGCGTCGGCACCAAGGGTGATTTCATCATCGTGGAAATCAGCAACGCCCTGCTGTTCCAGTCGGGACGAGCCGAGGTCAAACCGGAGTTCGAGCCGGTGGCCGCCAGCATCGCGGCGGCTCTCGATGCGGAGCGCGGGCCGATCCGGATCGTCGGCCACACCGACAACGTCAAACCGAAGAAGACCAGCGCCTTCAAATCGAATTTCGACCTCTCCGTCGCACGTGCCCAGTCGGTGGAAAAGATGA
This sequence comes from Mesorhizobium sp. C372A, assembly GCF_030323245.1. Classification (NCBI taxonomy): domain Bacteria; kingdom Pseudomonadati; phylum Pseudomonadota; class Alphaproteobacteria; order Hyphomicrobiales; family Phyllobacteriaceae; genus Mesorhizobium; species Mesorhizobium sp. C372A. The sequence continues at coordinate 6,170,707 of NZ_CP100475.1, forward strand.
TCGCAGCGCATTTCAGCGATCCGTCGCGGACAAAGGTCGAGGGCAAGGGCGAGGACGAGCCCATCGCCGACAATGCAACGCCGGAGGGCCGCGCCAAAAACCGCCGTGTCGATGTAATGATCCCGCGGGAGGAGATGCTGTGACCGGCTGGCTGCTGCGCATCTTCAGCGCGCTCGCGCTCGCCGGCTTTGCAGCCGCGGTCTGGTACGCCGGCCCGTTAATCCGCTTTGCCGGCGCCCGGCCGTTGGATCCCATCTGGCTGCGGGCAGCGATCATCGGCATCGTCGTCGGAACGGTGGCGATCATCTATGCAATCCGGTTCTGGCGCAGGCGCAAGGCGCAGAAGGCGCTGGAGGCCGCCATGGCCAGCGCCGAGGATGACGGCAGCGATGCAAAGGTGCTGGAAGCTCGCATGAACGAAGCGGTCGCGACGCTCAGGCAATCGAGCGGCAAGCGCAACTTCCTCTACGACGTGCCCTGGTACATCGTCATCGGCCCGCCGGGCGCCGGCAAGACCACCGCGCTGGTCAATTCCGGCCTGAACTTTCCGCTTGCCGGGTCGGGCCAGGCGCAGCCGGTGGCGGGTGTCGGCGGTACGCGCAATTGCGACTGGTGGTTCACCGACGAGGCGGTGCTGATCGACACGGCCGGGCGCTACACGACGCAGGATTCCCATGCACGGACCGACAGCAAAAGCTGGCTGGCGTTCCTGTCGCTGCTCAAGCGGCACCGGAGGCGTCAGCCGATCAATGGCGTCATCCTGGCGATCAGCCTTGCCGATCTGATGGCGGACGGAGAGCAGGCGGCCCGTGTCGCCGAGATCCGCAGCCGCCTGCAGGAAATCCACGAGGTCCTGAAGGTCCGCTTTCCCGTCTACGTGCTGTTCACCAAGGCCGACCTGGTCTCCGGATTCATGGAATATTTCGGCGGTTTCGACGAAGCACGCCGGCGCAAGGTGTGGGGCGCGACCTTCCAGACCGCCGAGCGCGGCCTGAACATGGTCGCAGAAGCGCCAGCCGAATTCGACGCGCTGGTGAAGCGCCTGACCGAAGAGATGAGCGAGCGGCTGCAGGCGGAGACCGATCCGGTCGCGCGCATCGCCATTTTCGGCTTCGCCGCGCAGCTCGGTGCGCTGAAAGGCCGGATCGTGAATTTCCTCGAGGGCGTTTTCGAGCCGACGCGCAAGCAGCTGAACGCCCCCCTGCGCGGCCTGTATTTTTCTTCCGGCACGCAGGAAGGCACGCCGATCGACCAGTTGCTGGGCAGCATAGGCCGCAGTTTCGGCAGGAATGCCCAGGCGCATCTTTCCGGCACCGGCAAAAGCTTCTTCCTGCACGATCTGTTGAGCCGCGTCATTTTCGCCGAGTCCGGCTGGGTGTCCTATGACAGGGCGGCCGACAGGCGCGTTGCGATCGCCCGCTACGCCGGCCTGACAGCGATCACGGCCATAGCGATCGCCGCGCTTGGCGTTCTCGGCCTGAGCTTTACGACCAACAAATCGCTGGTCGCCGCGACCGGCCAGGCGGCAGGCCAATACCGCGCGACAGCCGCGCCGCTGCTGGCCAGCACGACGGTGTTGGATGCCGACCTCGAAACCGTCATCGGCGCGCTCGATGCGCTGCGCGGCCTGCCGGCCGGCTACGATACGAGAGACCAGCCCACCCCGGCCACGGCGACGTTCGGCCTCAGCCAGCGTGAGCGTATCCTTTCGGCTTCCGAGACTGCCTACCGGCAAGGGCTGGAGCGGATGTTCCGCTCGCGCCTGCTGTTCCAGCTCGAACGCACGATCGAGGCCAGGATGGCCGATCCGATGGCGCTGTACGAGCCGTTGAAGATTTACCTGATGCTGGGCGGCAAGGCGCCGAAAGTGGATGACGAGCTGGTCGTCACCTGGCTGAAGCGGGACTGGGAACAGAACCGCTATCCCGGCGCCCACAATCGCGACGGCCGGGCGCAACTGGAGAAGCATTTGCGCGCCATGCTGGCGCTCGACGATGACCAGGATCCCTCGTTCGAACTCAACCGCGCGCTGGTCGAATCCGCCCAGCGCTCGCTCGGCCGCATGAGCCTTGCCGATCGCGCCACCGCGCTCATCCAGTCGGCCACCTATGCGGCGGCGCTGGACGATTTTTCGGTGTCATCGCAAGCCGGCGCGGAGGCGCCGATGCTGTTCGAGCGCAATGACGGAAACGATCTCGCCGGCCTTCGCGTCCCCGGTCTCTACACCCATGCCGGCTTCGACTTCTATCTGGCGCAACTTGCCAGGAGCGCGCAGGCGCTGGTCGACGATCAATGGGTGATCGGCTCGAGCGGCGAGCAAGGCGGTTTCGACCAGGAATTGCTCAAGCTCGGCCCGGAGCTGCTCGATCGCTATGGCAAGGGCTTTGCGGCGGCGTGGAACGAGGTGCTCGACAGGTTGAAGTTCAAGGCAATGGCCGCCGACAAACCGCAATATCTGGCGCTGTCCGCAGCGGGATCACCGAGTTCGCCGCTGATGCAGCTGTTCGAGGCGATCGCGCGCGAAACAGCTTTGACGCAAGAGCGCAATCCGGCTGCGCCGTCTCAAGACAGCGGCCAGGAAATCGCGGCACGCGCCAAGGGCCTCGCCCGCATCGGCATCGAGCTTGCAGCGCGCAAATCGCAGAGCAGGGCCGGGGCCGCCTTTGTCAGTACGCAGAACCAGGATCCCGGCGCCAACATCGAAGCCCAGTTCCGGTCTTTCCAGGCTTTGGTGGCCGGGGCGCCGGGGCAGCGGCCGCTCGACGCTCTCACCCAGAATTTCCGCGAAATCTATCAGAGCGTGCGGCTGGCCGCCGATGTCCCCGCCCAGACGGACCAGGCCAACGCCAATCTGCAGCTGCAGATCTCGACGTTGCGCGCCAATGCTTCGCGGCTGCCGAAGGCGCTGGCCAGGATGGTGAGCGCGGCGGCGGACGATTTCGAGGGCACCGTCGCCGAAACATCGACCACACGTCTCAACGAGATGCTGGAGGAGACCGTCGGCCGTCCGTGCGAAGAGGTGATTGCCGGGCGCTTTCCATTCGCCCCCGCCGGCACCGACGATGTCGCCATGGCGGATTTTGCCAGATTGTTTTCTCCGGGCGGGGTTCTCGACCGGTTTTTCGCGCAGAACCTGGCGTCGCTGGTCGACATGAGCGGCCAGGACTGGGACTGGAAACAGGACACCAGGTTCGGCCGCAATCTGGCGAAATCGACGCTGAAGAACTTTCAGCTCGCGGCACAAATCCGCGCGGCTTTCTTTCCGCTCGGCGGGCCGGTGCCGTCGATCAACATCACCTTCACGCCGCTGTCGCTGCATGGCGATGCCGACATGGCGCTGCTCAATATCGACGGCCAGGTGCTGCAGGCCACCCAAGCCGGCAACACGCCGGGCCTGATTCCGTGGCCGGGCAAGACCGGTTCGGCCAGTCTCAGCCTGACGCCGGAGCTGCCCGGCCGCGAGTCCGCAATCAAGTTCGACGGTCCCTGGGCGTTGAAACGATTGCTGGACAAGGGGCAGGTCACCGCCAATGGCGACAGTCTCGAAGCGCATTTCCTCATCGGCGGGCGCGATGTCGCCTACACGATCAAGACCGGGGAGGACGGTAATCCGTTCACGCTGCCGGCGCTCTCCGCATTCAGCTGTCCGAAGGCTTTCTGATGGGGAATTGCATGGCAGGACCAAAGATTGCAGGACGCAGAGACAGCGGCGGCACCACACCGTCCGTCATCAGCGGCTTAGATTTCGATACTCTAATGAATGGGGCTGTGGCAGACTGGCCAGGCACGTCAGCCAAGGCGTTGCGGAGCGTAGGCCAGTGAACGATGCCGCCTTTGAGAGCTACGGCGTGAGCCACAAGGGCTGCGTGCGCGACCACAATGAGGACAGCTTTCTGGTCGAGCCGCAGATCGGCCTCTGGGTGGTGGCCGACGGCATGGGCGGGCACGAGGCCGGAGAAGTCGCTTCGGCAAGCATTGTCGAGCATCTGGCGACGATCGGCATCGCCAGTTCGGCGCCGGATCTGCGCGCCCGCTTTGAGGATCGGCTGAACCGGGCGCATGCCGAGATTCGCCGGATTTCGCGCTCACGCGGCGTGACCATCGGCTCCACCGTTGCCGCACTGCTGGCCATGGACGGCAGGTTCGCCTGCCTGTGGTCGGGCGACAGCCGCGTCTATCTCGTGCGCAACGCCGCGATCTCGCAGATTTCGCGCGACCACACCGAGGTGCAGGAACTGCTCGACAGCGGCGCGATCAGCGCAGCCGAAGCGGAGAACTGGCCGCGCCGCAACGTCATCACCCGCGCCATCGGCGTCAACGACGAAATCGCCATCGACTTCCAGCAGGGAGAGACCCTTGCCGGCGACATCTTCATCCTCAGCACGGACGGGCTGACGGCGCATGTCAGCGACGCGGAAATTGCGGCAGCAGTGCTCTCGGCAGCGCCGCAGGCTGCCTGCGAAAAGCTGCTTTCCATGGTGCTTGAGCGCGGCGGCACCGACAACGTCACCATCGTTCTGGTCAAGATCAGAGACAAAGGCAATGGCCTGTCCCGAGCAGGAGGCCACGACCGATGAGCTCCGACGACAAGACCCGGCTATTGCCCAACATGGCGGATACCAGCGTCGGCACGCAGCTCAGCGGCATCTACGAGCTCGACGAACGCATCGCGTCGGGCGGCATGGGCGAAGTCTATCGCGGCCACAACATCCAGACCGGCGATCATGTCGCGATCAAGATCGTGCTGCCGGAATTCGCCCGCGATCAGACGATCCTGTCGCTGTTTCGCAAGGAAGCCTCGATCCTCAACCATCTGTCGCATGACGCGGTCGTGCGCTACCACGTCTTCACCATAGATCCCGGCATCGGGCGGCCCTATCTGGCGATGGAATTCGTCGACGGCCAGTCGCTGTACGACGTCATGCGCGGCGGGGCGATGGCGACTCCGGATGTGCGCAAACTGTGCCACCGGCTGGCCTCGGGCCTGAGCGCCGTGCACCAGGCCGGCGCCATCCACCGCGATCTGTCGCCCGACAACATCATCCTGCCGGGCGGCCGGGTCGAGCGGGCAAAGATCATCGATTTCGGCATTGCGCGATCGGCCGCGGTCGGTGGCGAGACGCTGATCGGCGGCAAGTTTGCCGGAAAATACAATTACGTCTCCCCCGAGCAGCTCGGGCTCTATGGCGGCGAGGTCAGCGAACAGTCCGACATCTACAGCCTGGGGCTGGTGCTGGCGGCGGCGCTGCGCGGCAAGCCGATCGATATGGGCGGCTCGCAATACGAGATCGTCGAAAAACGGCGGACCGTCCCTGATCTCTCCGGCATCGATGCCGATTTCAGGGACATTGTCGAAGCGATGCTGCAGCCTGACCCGGATGATCGACCGGCCAGCATGGCCGAAATCGCCCGGTTGACGCGCGACGACAGCGACGCGACCTTGCCGCCGGCATCGCTCGCGCCCCGGCCCGGTCTGCCGCGAACCGGGCAGACCGCAGGGCCTGTCTCGAAGGTCGGGGACTCGCCGGCCCAAGGCTTCGGTTCGGCCCCGCCAAGCGGCACGGCGGAGCCGTCTTTCGTGCCGCACGTGCGCCCGGCGCACCTGTCGCAGCCGAAACCGGCTGCTGAAACTCCCAAGCGAGCAAGCACACCGCCGAAGCGTGCTACTACAGGCAGAAATCTGACGATCGCGGTGCTGGCGGCGGTGGTCATGGTATCGCTTGGAGGGCTCTATGCATCGGGTATCGTGGGATTCGGAGACCGGCCTCGCCTCACCGACACCGGCAAGCCGCTCCAACCCGAACTGACAAAGCCGATCGTCGCTGACAAGCCCGCTCCGGCCACTGCGCCGGTCGAGAAGACGGTGCCAAAGCCGCAACCAGCGGAGACTGCGGCTGAAGATCAGGCCAAAGCGCCGGTCGAGCCGCAGCCGACGCCGCCAGTCGCGTCGAGCGCTACGGCCCCGCAGCCGGCCGAACCAACCGACAAGACCGTTGCGCTGCAACCGCCATCCGGCCCGTCGAAGCCCGATGCCGCGAAGAACCCCGAGCCTGTCAGTCCGCCGGTAGAGCCCAAGGCGACAGCGCCAGCCACGCAAACACCTGAACCGACGGCCGAGGCCCCCAAACCCACAGCACCGACGCCGGAACCCACCGCTCAAGCGCCCGAGCCCAAGGCGCGGGCGCCTGAACCGACCGCGGAGCCTAAGCCGAGCCAGCCCGATATCGCCAGCGGTGAGCAGGCCGACAAGCCGGCAGAGCCCGACATTGCCATGAACGTGCCCAAGCCGGAGGTGCCGCCACCGGCCGATGCGGCCGCGGAGCGGGTCACCTGGGTACGCGCCTTCAATGGTGGTGATTGTTTTTTTGCGACGGTGACGTCGGCCGCCGACAAGGGTGTCGCGATCGAGGGCTTCGGCACGTCGGTGCCACCCTTCGAACAGTTGCTTGGGGAATTCCAGGCGAAGTTCCATGTCGAGCCGGATATCAGCGTCCGCCTTATCCAGCCCCCGCAATGCGGGATCACCGGCTTCCTGCGTTTCATGGGCGCGAGCACGGCCGACAGGCCGCAGCTTGTCCTCGACCAGACATCGGTGCCGGACGGCTCGCCGATCGACGGCACGCTGATGACGCATGGCGGGCTGGTGTCGAGCGTGTTCCTGATCGACCACAGGGGCATCGCCTTCAACCTCGACGATCATGTTGTCGTACAAGCCGACAAGGCGATCTTCTCGATCCCGATCGGGCTCGGCGCCGCCGACAAGGCGGCAGGCAAGGCGTTGCCGCAGATCATCATGGTGATCACCGGGCCGCAGGACATAAAGGCGGCGGACTTCACAACGCCGACGCCGGCCTCGGTGCTGTTGCCCAGGATACTCGACGAGATCGGCGCCAGGAGTTCGGCATTTTCGGCGACCGCCAAATATTTCCGCCTCGGCGGGTAGCACCGACGCCGATGCAACGCCGTCGCCGTGATCCCGTCCTGCTTGCCCGGAACGTGCGGGTGAAGCTCTCCGCGAGCGCGGTCGCGACGCTATTGCTGGCGCTTCTTTCCACCGGGCAGGCGCGCGCCGAATTCACCGTCTGCAACCGGACGCTCGACGTCGTCAATCTTGCCGTCGGTCAGAAGGTCGACGATGCCGACCAGACCGATGGCTGGTGGACCATCGGCGCCAATCAATGCGTCAACGTCATTCGCGAGGAGCTGACCAACCGCTACATCTACATCTACGCGACGGATGTCTTCGGCCACGCCATCCTGGCAGGCTCCACCGACATGTGCATCGAGCGGCGGCGGTTCTCGATCCGCGGCATCGATGAATGCTGGCAGCGCGGCCATATCGCGGCGAAGTTTCTCGAAGTCGACACGCAGGAACAGGTGCGCTGGACCTTCTTCCTGACCGGAAGCGCACCGTGACGCACAGCATCGACACCAGCTTCAAGGCAAAGAAGCAGGCGCGCGCCGCGCTGCGCAGGCGCAGGATCTGGATCGGGCTGGCGGCTGGCCTGGCGACAATCGTCCTCGCCGCGATTGCCACCGGCTTTTATCTTACCGCCGACTACTGGTCGTTCGGCGACGAAGACGAGGAACTGCACGCCGTCGAAGGCTCGGACGACGTGCCGGCCGACGCATCGGTCTACGTGCCGGCCATCATCGACCTTGCCGGCGACCCGATGTGGATCACACTGGCGCCGGAGGCGGGCGCCGCCAAGAGCCGCGGGATGCCGCGCCCGACGGAGCTCGACCAGGCCGGCATCTCCCCTCAGATCATGGTTCTCTCCGACGTGATGCTGAGCGCCAGCGAAAAATTCATGACGACGATCCCCTCGACGCAGGAGGATTTCGCCTTCTTCCAGGCGCAGCGGAAGACCGCGGTCGCGCCACCCGCCGAAACCGGCGATCCGCAGAATGACCTGCAGAACGATCTGAAGCCATCGCCCGGCGCGGACGGGGCTCCGGCGGCCTCCGGCCCAGCTCCTGACCCGCAGGTCGCTCCGGGTGCATCGACGGCGGCCGATGACCCCGAGGCCGGCTGGGGCGAGACCATCGATGAGGGCGAAGCAGCACTCCCCGCCTTTCAGAAGACAGCGGTCGAAAACAACACCAGCGTTGCCAACGTCAGCTCGGAATACCAGCGCTTCGAGGCGACCCAGGACATTTTCGTGAAAATCCTCAATGACCGCAGCCTGGACAGCGTGGCGCTCGATGCGCATTTTTCCGCCGACGACGCAAAGCTTGCCGGCGAGGCGCTGAAGGCGCTGTTCGACAAGAACGGCCTGCAGCCTGGTTATGTCGTGGCGATGCGCGGCTTTAGGCCGACGCGCGAGACCACGACGATGTCGCTGATGCAGGTCTCGATCTACGCCAGGAACGTCTTTGTCGGCACGCTGACACGCAACGCGGCCGGTGCCTTCGTGTCGGGCGTCGACCCGTGGGTGCGCGAGGACCTGTTCAATTATTCGGGCGCCGAGACCGAAGGCACGCAGAAACGGCAATACCGCCTGCTCGACGCGATCTATTCGACGGCGGCCCGCAACAATGTGCCGAGCGGCATCATCGGCGAAGCCATTATGTATCTGTCGCGCGGACAGGATCTGGATGCTTTCGCCAGCGAGGACCAGCGCCTTGTGCTGATCTATTCGCAGACGCCGCGCGGCAAGAACGAGACCGACGGACGGGTGCTCTATGTCGGTATACAAGGCACGCAAAAGAGCTTGGATTGTTTCGTTTTCCAGCAGGGCGACGGCCAGTTTTCCTGCGTCTCGGGCGATGACCAGGTGCGCTCGCTGACGGTGGCTAACGGCATGGTGACGCCGGTCAACGGTGTCATGACGTCGACCTTCGGGCCGCGCAAGCATCCGATCCTGGGCGTTGTTCGCATCCACAAGGGCGTCGACTGGGCAGCACCCGTGGGGACCCCGATCGCAGCAGCCTTCGACGGCGAGATCATCTTCCAGGGCGACGGCGGCGGCTACGGCAATGTGGTCAAGATCGCCCATGGCGGCGGCCGCGAGACGCGCTACGCGCATATGTCGAAATTCGCCATTGCCAGCGGTGTCGGCACCAAGGTGAAGGCCGGCGACATCATCGGCTATATCGGCACCACCGGCCTGTCGACCGGGCCACATTTGCATTTCGAACTCTATCAAAGCGGTCAGGCGATCGATCCGCTCGGAACAGTGACCGCTGCAATCGCCGTCACTTCCAGCGATCCCGCCGTCGAAACGCTGACCGACCGTATCGTCCACGTCGAATCGGGCGGTAGCGCGCGGGCCAAGAACCCGCTGTCTTCGGCGACAGGCGCCGGCCAGTTCATATCCAAGACCTGGATCCGGATGATGAACACCTATCGTCCCGAACTGGCGCGCTCGCTGTCGACCGCAGACCTGCTCGCTTTGCGCTACGACGCTACCATCTCGCGTGAGATGGTGCGCAATCTGGCGCGCGAGGGCGAAGCCTATCTCAAGGCGCGTGGCCACCAGATCACCGCCGGCCGGCTCTATCTCTGCCATTTCCTCGGCATGGAAGGCGCCCATCAGGTGCTGGCGTCGCCGGGATCGGCGCAGTTGAGCGCCGTGCTCGGCTCGTCCGTTATCCAGGCCAACCCGTTTCTTGCCGGCAAGACCGCCAGCTACGTCGTCGACTGGGCGGAACGGAAGATGGGCCGCAAATTGCCGACGCCCGCCACCACCGATGCGGGCCAGCAGACGACGGAAGTCCGCCAGACATCGCCGGAGTTCGAAAAATACAAGCAGGCGATAACGGCACTGGTCGGCTCGACCCAAAATGCGCTCGAGCCGGGCTAGAGCGGGCAGTTTGCCCCGGTTTTCGCCAAGCCGATTGGTTTTGAGGCCGGCGAATGGTATGTTTGCGGATATTTGGGAAGGTTTTTGGGTCCTTGTGAACCAAAACTGTGGCTGGGATCACATACGCCCAACAGCCATTTTGGCAGAAGCGATACAGTCGCTGGTGAAATTTAGCATGCGCAGCCATCAATAACGCGCCCCATTGGGGCGGAGGGCCGATCCCATGAAAGCGTTTGCCGTCCTTTTGAGCGGAATTGTTCTGTTAGTGCTGACCGCGCTTGGCACCGTCCAGGCGGCGGCGCCGGATGCCGGTGGCGTCAAACGCGTCGCGCTGGTCATCGGCAACAGCAAATACGTCCATGCCGTCGAGTTGCCCAATCCGGCCAATGACGCGCATCTCATCGCATCGACGCTGCGCAATGCCGGCTTCGAGGTGATCGAGGGCGTCGACCAGGACAATGCCGGCATGCACAGCCTGATCAGCAAATTCACCGAGCAGTCCTACGATGCCGACCTCGCCGTCATTTTCTATGCCGGCCACGGCATGCAGGTCGACGGCAAGAACTTTTTGATCCCGGTCGACGCCGAACTGACGTCACCTGCCTATCTCAAGACCCGCACCGTCCAGATCGACGACTTCATGGCCGCACTGCCGCCCGACCCGGCGGTCGGCGTCATCATCCTCGATGCCTGCCGCGACAATCCGCTGGCACGCACACTGGCGGCCGCGATGCCGAAGACCCGCTCCACCGCGCTGGGCACCGGCCTGGCGCCGATCGACCCTAAATCAGAGGGCGTCGGCACCGGCGGCATCCTGATTGCCTATGCCACCGACCCGGGCGCCATCGCCTTTGACGGCAACGGCGTCGACAGCCCCTACTCGACCGCGCTCGCCAGGCACCTGACCGAACCCGGCGTCGAGATCCAGAGTGCGCTGACGCGGGTGCGCGGCGAAGTGGCCGAGACCACGCAAGGCCGCCAGCGGCCATGGCACAACGCATCGCTGGGCCGCGAGGTCTTCCTTGGCAAACCGGCCGCCGAAGCCGCACCGATGGTAAAACCGGCCGCCGATGACGCGAACGCCGCGGCAGCGCCCGCTCCTGCTCTCGTCACCAGCGAACCGCCTTCGTGGGAAGTCGAGCAGCGGCTTTGGGACGAGGCCTCGAAGCGCAACACCGCGCCATTCTACGAAGCCTATCTCGAACAGTTCCCGAATGGCCGCTTCGCCACGGTGGCGCGGCTCAACATCGATGCGCTGAACGATCCGAAAGCCCAGGAACGGCAGGTGGCAGCGCTCGATGCCGACGAAGCGAACTCGGGTTCTGCCGTGCGCACCTCGGTCGGCATTTCGGACGACATGAAGAAGGTGCTGGGCACCGAGGCGACGGAGAACGCGATCGGTCTCGATCGCCAGGGCCGCATCGACCTGCAATTGCGCGTCGAGGCGCTGGGCAACGAGCTTGGCCGCGTTGACGGCAATATCGGCGCCAAGACCCGGCAAGCGATCGGCGACTGGCAAGAGGGGAACGGGCTGCCTCCGACCACCTTCCTGACGCGCGAGCAACTGGCATTCCTGGTTATCCAGACGGATCCGATGATGGAGGCCGTGCGTGCCAAGCATGAGGCCGACCAGACCGGCGTGGACAAGCCGAAAAAACAGATGGTGCAGAAGGCCCGCACGCTGAAGCCGGTGGCGGAAAAGCCACGCAAGAAGCAGTACGCCCAGAAGCCGCGCCGACAACAGCAGTTCGTGCAGAAAAGGCGCAACCGGGAGGTCGTGCGCGAGGATGAGCCGCCGCCGCGGGACAACAATGATTTCCTGACCAAGGCGCTGATCTTCGGCACCGGCGTAGCGGTCGGCGGCGTGCTCAAGAACTGATCGATCACATCGAACGACAAAAACGCCGCGTGTCCGTTGGACGCGCGGCGTTGATGGCCGGAAAACGCAGCCGGCGACGCTACTGCGCCTTGATCCGCATCTCGACCCGGCGATTGACGGGATCGTAGGGGTCGGGGTTGCGTGGATTGGCCTCGCCGAGACCGACCGCCTTGATGCGGGTGGCTTCGATGCCGTTGGATTCGAGGAAGGCCGTCACCGACTGCGCCCTGCGCTGCGACAGCCCCTCATTGTAGGTCGCCGAGCCGGATGCGTCGGTATAGCCTTCGACGACGAAGGACAGCTTGCTCAGCCGATCGTCCTTCAGCGCCTTGGCGAATTCGTCGAGTTCGCTGCGCGCCTTGGCGTCGAGCTCGGACGAATCCAGGCTGAAATTGATCAGCATATCGAGGCCGGTCTTCTCCGGAGGCTTTTCTTTCTGGCCGGTCTTGCTCTTGCACTCGTCCTCGGTGCCGACACAAATCCCGCGTGCCGCGCCGTGATCGATCGTGCCGGCAAAGAACTTCACAATGTCTTCCGATTTCTGAAGTGGGTCGGCATAGACGTGAGTCGAGAAAAGCACGGTCGCCAATGCCAAGACTGAAATGTGCCGCTGCATAACGGTTACTCCCGTTTCGAGCATCCGATTTTCACTCAGGCCCGATCCATGGATCCGGGCCAACTCTTCCTGTTCGACAATGATCTGTCGAGATCACGGTCGGCTGTGGAATATACCAAACCGTGAGGCGTTTGTCTGTGAACAACGTCATGGACATGTGGTGGTCGACAGACTTGACCCGCGCCTCGCAGGCGGGTTGAGTGAGGGCTGGGGGAGGATAACAGCAGCGATGGTCAACGGGCTTCGATTCCAGACCGCACGCGATCTCTTCGCCGCGAACACGGCTGTCGCCCGGGACATGACGGCCGTTCCGACCGACCAACCCTCGCTCGAGTTCTGCCGCCGGCTGATGGCCGGGCGCATCCCCGAGGAAGCGATTACCTTTTGCGCCTATCTCCTGCCTGACCGGGCCGCAATCTGGTGGGGCCATGAGTGCCTGGGGCATCTGACCGAGCTGCTCGAAGAGCAGGACCTCGCAACGCTGACACTGATCCAGGAGTGGGTCGGCGACCCCAACAATGCAACCCGCCGGGAGGCTGTCGCCGGGGCGGCGATGACGCAGCAGCACACGCCTGCCGGCTGGATCGCGCTAGCGGCGCAACGGCACATCAATGGCCTGACGCCGCAGACCAACGGGTCGAGGCTGCGGCCGCTGCCGGCTGCGCATGCCGTCAATGCCGGCATACTGGCCGGACTGGCGCGGGTTGCGGTGGCGGACCGTTTCTCCGTGCTCACCGCCTTTGTCGAGATGGGCATCCATCTGGCCGAAACCGAGGCGCTGCGCCGAGCCTGATTGCTCTGGATCGTGATGAGATTTCATTGAAATCTGATCCAACCCATTGTTGGCGGTCTCATTTGCAGCCGTTTTGCGCCCATTTGCCGAGTGCCACCTTGAAGCGCGTGCCCAGCGGGTGTTGCAGGCGCAACACCGAGGCATCATTGGTGACGTAGGTCTTGGCCTGGTCGCACAGCCGCTCCTCGGTCCATTGATGACAGTTGCTGCACTGGTTGTCCCAGACGGACTTTTCCAGGCCCTCGACCGGACTGAAGTGCGGCTTGCCCTGGATGAGTTGGGCGATGCTCTTGCCGTCGATCGCCGGGTCGCCGAAATTGACCGGAACATCGAAAAGGATTGGCGCGTCCGAGCCCAGCTTCGGAATTTCCTCACGCAGCTGTTCCAGCGCCTGCTCGCCGGCGTCCGTACCCGGCGGATTGGCGGCCGCGCCGGTGCGCGCCTGCGTATCGCCTTCGGGCGCAGCCGGGCCGGAATCGCCGACGATCAGCGGCGCCTTGAGATCGACCTTGTGAAGCACGACATCGGTGGTCAGCGAAACGTTGATCCAGGGCCGCTGGCGTCCGGCTGTGGCCTTGAACACATCCGACGTAACCCGGTTCATCGCTTCGGTGATCGAGACGTTGACCTCGCCGATATGGGCAAGCAGCGCCGCCGAAAATGGCGAGTGCTCGCCCGGTCCGTCATAGGCGAGCTGGTTGGGACTGGCAGCGAAGGCGACCAGCGTGCCGGCGCCGCCATTCTCGATCGGTATTTCGGCAAGGCCGCTGCTTGCCGTGCTGTCGCCGCCAGTCTCCTTGGCAAGCACATCGGCGAGCGGGTTGTCGCGGCAGGCGTCGAGGAACACCAGCCTGATGCTGGTCTCGCGCGACATCTGCCGCAGGATGAAGTCCACCTGCACGGCTTCGAAGTCGAGCGAGGTCTCGTCCTCCAGCGCCGCATCGACAGGCAGCAGGTAATTCCTGCCCGAGACCTGCAGGCCATGACCGGCATAGAAGAACAGCGCGATATCGGCGCCACGCACCTGCCGCGCGAATTGCGCGATCTTTTCCTGCGTCTGCGCCTTGGTGAGATCGAGGCCGGAGACGATTTCGAAGCCCAGCCCCTTCAGGCGATCGGACATTGCCTGCGCATCGTTCACCGGATTGGGCAGCACCGGCGCGTTCCGGTAATGGGAATTGCCGAGCACCAGGGCGATGCGGCGTTCGGCACTGGCCGCGGTCATGGTAATGGTCATGGTCAACGCAAGCGCCAGCACGGCGAGGCCGATGCCGCGCATGAAGTTGCCGCAACTTGCAATCATGTCCAAACGCACCGGATTCCTTTTCGGTTGACGGGCCTTCTCAGTTAAGGACCGGCTCAGTTGGAGAGCGGCGTGGCGGAGAACTCGATCCGCCGGTTCAGCGCCTTGTTCTTCGGCGTATCGTTCGGCGCCACCGGCTTTTCCTCGCCATAGCCGGAAGCCGTGATCTGCGCCGATGGAATGCCCGCAGCGATGATCGCGTCGGCGACCGCCTTGGCGCGCCGTTCCGACAGGTTCTTGTTGGCCGTCGGCGAGCCGTCGGAATCGGTATGGCCCGAAACCTCGACCTTCAGTTTCGGACATTTGCCGACGACGCCGACCACCTCGGCCAGCAGCAGGCGGCTCTTTTCATCGAGCCGAGCGCTGGCTGGGCGAAAATAGACGGCGCCGGTGCGCGACAGCACCTCGAACCTGTTCAGGCATTCATCGTCGCTGAAGGACGTCTTGCCTGCATCTGTGGCGACCGGCCCGGCATCGGCTGGGGCTGCGGCCGCGACGGCAGGCGTGGCCGCAGGCTTGGCGCCATCAGCGGCGAAGACGAAGTCGAACGACACCGAAGCCGTCGGGACGATGCTGCTGACATTGGCCGCCTGCTGGAGTTTTTCGATGTTGGGCAACAGGCCGAAATCCTCGACATGCACGGCGACCGGCGCCTCCGAGGCGATCGACACCATGCTGTCGGTGATCATAGTGACCACGACATTGGCCTCAAGGTCCTTGTCGACGCCGTGCAGGCTCAGGCGAAACGGGATATGCGCGCTCATGCGCCGTTTGGTGGCGAGATCGGCAAAAGCGGCGGGATCGACTTTCGCCGTCACTTCCGCCGTCGGGAATTTGAAGGTTTCGAAGAACAGGAAGCGCATGCGGACATTGCGAAGGTCGATACCGGTGTCGACCGAGTTGAGGTCGAACGTGACCTTGGCGGCGCCATCCGATGTCAGCGTGCCCGAGAGGTTCCTGATCTTGTTGGTTTCGACAATGGTGTTCTTCTTCACCGATTGATAGGTGAGTGTCGAATTCGCCGGATCGAGCGTCCAGTTCAGCTGCGCGTTGGCCGCCTGCGGCGCAAGCAGCAACAGACCGAACACCACGACCACCAGAGCGGGCGGACGCCAGCGCTGCGACGACTTTCCATGCCTTACTAATCCGACGACCCCGAACATGCATGTCCCCCGTGACAACACATTTCAGTTGCGATGACGGCGGTCGAACGCCGTGACCTCAGCCAGCATAGAGCGTTAGCCGCGGCTTAGCGAGTAGCGGAGGCGTGATATCGCCGTTGCTTGCTCGGACAGGCCCCGGTTACCGGCTGGCCCACAACGCCCCGCGCTCGAAGATGGTGCGCATTTGCGGCACGGAAAACTCATCCGCCGTGTGGCCGAGCGCGCTGAAGAAGACGCGGCCCTTGCCGTAGCGGCGCTTCCAGACCACGGGCATGACGACGCCGTCGATGAAGTCGAGATGCTCACCGCTGAACGTCGTCGTCGCCAGCACCTCGTTGCTCGGGTCGACATGCATGTAATACTGCTCGGAATGGTAGGCGAAACCCTCGATACCCCTGACGATCGGATCGTCGCTGATGATGTCGACACGGTAGTCGATGATGTCGCCGGGGTGCGCGACCCATTGGCCGCCGGTCATGAACTGATAGTTCGGCTCGTTGCGAAAACTGTCGCCCATTGTGCCGTGGAAGCCGGCAAGGCCGGTTCCGCCGCTGACGGCGGCGGTGAGGTTTTGCAGCTCCGGTTTCTCGATCGTCGACATGGTGATCACCGGCACGATCAGATCGATGACCGGGAGCTGCGGATCGGCGAGCGCGGATGTGCCCTCTTCTGTCCGCACCTCGAAGCCATGCCCGGTCAATATCTCGCTGACGACAGCGGCGCTGCGGGCCGGCGTGTGACCCTCCCATCCGCCCCAGAAAATCAGTGCCGTCTTGCTCATGCTCGTCTCTCCTTTGGTCGGCAATATTGATAGGCAAGCGGAACGCTTTTGTCTTCCCTTCCATGATGGGCATTCTGGGACGGGCATTTCTGGTCGGAAATCACGACCCGGCGATGAATTCCGTGGATGAGGACCGATTGGCCGCGCTGGCGTCTTGTTTCAATGCCGGGCTGCACTCAAATCGGCTGTCTTCGCGTTTGCGCAGACATCGGTCCGATGCGCCCGCAACCAGCCGGAGCCTTCCGGGGAGACCGCTCT
This sequence comes from Mesorhizobium sp. C372A, assembly GCF_030323245.1. Classification (NCBI taxonomy): domain Bacteria; kingdom Pseudomonadati; phylum Pseudomonadota; class Alphaproteobacteria; order Hyphomicrobiales; family Phyllobacteriaceae; genus Mesorhizobium; species Mesorhizobium sp. C372A. Next base: position 6,187,306 of record NZ_CP100475.1, read on the forward strand.
ATGAGTTTCGACCAGACGACTGTCGCCGCCTATCTGGAAGTCATCACCATCAACCTTGTGCTGTCTGGCGACAATGTCGTGGTGATCGGCATGGCGGCCGCAGGCCTCGCCAAGGCGTTGCGGCAGAAGGCGATCATCGCCGGCATTGCCGCGGCGGCGGTGATCCGCATCGTCTTTGCGGTGATCGCGGTGCAGCTGCTGGAAATTCCTGGGATCATGCTGGTCGGCGGCATGCTTTTGTTCTGGGTGTGCTGGAACATGTTCCAGGAGTTGCGCTCGGCCGGCGACGGCGAGGACGTCGACACTGAAGCCGCAGCACTTGCGACGGCGCGGCCGGCCAAGGCGCTGCGCACCGCGATCCTGCAGATCGTCGTCGCCGATGTCTCGATGTCGCTGGACAATGTGCTGGCCGTGGCGGGCGCCGCCGCCCACGACATGAATGCGCTGGTGTTCGGTCTCATCCTGTCGGTGGTTCTGATGGCGGTCGCCTCGACGCTGGTGGCGGCGCTGCTTGCCAGGTATCGCTGGATCGGCTGGCTCGGTCTGGCGATCATCGTCTATGTCGCGGGAAATATGACTCTGGACGGCATCGAGCAGATGAGAACGGTCGACTTCCACGCGCTGCTCTCGCCAGCTGCAAGTTAGATCCCTCCTGGCGATCGAACGATATCGAAAATCCGCCCGGGATTGAGGATGTTGTGCGGATCGAACGCCGCCTTCAGCCGGCGCATGGCCGATATCTCGGCGTCGCTGCGCACGAGGTTCAGCCATTTCTTCTTGTCGAGGCCGATGCCGTGCTCGGCCGAGACGGCGCCACCGCATGCCGCCACGCCGCGATAGATAATCTCATAGGCGGCCGCCGGTTCCGTGGTGTCGACCTGATAGTGCAGATTGCCGTCGCCGAGATGGCCGAAGACGTAGATCTCGGCGCTGCTGTCGACGGCGTGGATCGCGGCTTCGGCGTTGCGCAGGAAATCCGCCATGGCCGCCAACGGGATGCTGATGTCGACGCCGATCATGCCCTCGATCGCAAACAGGAAGCGGTTGGCCTCTTCGCGCACATCCCATAGCGCACGGAATTCGCGCGGCGACTGCGAGACGACCACGTCGGCGACGATGCCGTCCTCGACCGCCTGCATCAGCACCGAAGCGAAACGCTCGCCGTCCAGCTCGGCCTGGTTGCCCTGGATCTCGGCCAAAACATAAACCGGCGCGCCGGCAGGCAGCGGCGCCGGCGCGGCCATGCCGGCAATCATGGCGCCGTAGAGCGGCGAGAAGTTTACCTCATAGGCCGAAAGCAAGGGCCCGAGCCGCTGCTTGAGCAGGTCGAGCAGCGCAATGGCCGCCTCCAGCGAGCCAAGGGCGCAAAAGGCGGCAACCTCGGTGGCGGGCTTGGGATGCAGCCGCAGGCAGGCGCGAGTAACCACGCCCAGCGTGCCTTCGCTGCCAATGAAAAGCTGGTTGAGATCGTATCCCGAATTGTCCTTGGCCAGGCCACGCAACGAAGTCAGGATCGAGCCGTCGGCAAGCACGGCCTCCAGCCCCAGCACCTGGTCGCGGTACATGCCGTAGCGCAGCACGCGAATGCCGCCGGCATTCGTGGCGATGTTGCCGCCGACCGTCGCCGTGCCGCGCGCGCCGATATCGACGCCGAACATCAGGCCGGCTGCATCGGCCGCTTCCTGCACCATTTGCAGCGGCGCGCCGGCCTCTGCGATGATGGTTGCCGCGGCGCGGTCGGGCGCTCCGACCGCGGTCATGTGCTCCAGCGACAGCACCGCTTCGCCCGGCTGCACGCGCGCGCCGCCTGCCAGCCCGGTGCGGCCACCATGGACGACCAGCTTCTGGCCGATACCACTGCATAGGCGCAGGATTTCGGCGACGTCGGCGGCGTTGCGCGGACGCAAGACCAGTTCGGGCTGGCCGCCGCCCTTGCCGGAGAGGTCGTCGCTGTAGCGCGGATCGATAGCATCGCCGATCACAACCGCGGCGGCATCGAGCCGACGATAAAGCTGGGAAAGAAGCCGATCGATCTGTTGTGTCATGGTGCCTGGACTGTTTCAGCGCTCTTTGTGACCGAGACTTTGATGCGCGACAATTTTCGCGTCAATTGAACAAATTTACGCACGGTATAATCTGTCATTGCGCGTTGAACCCACTGACGTTTCCTGTAAATTTCGTCTGCCGTTGCGTGGCGGACGCGCCGGCTGCAGGACCCTGGGCAGCGTCAAGGGATGACCGAGGTTCTGGCGCGTGCCAGACGAGGGATTGAATGCCGATGACGCACAAGACGATGGAGGATTTCGCCCGCTCCTGCGGCGTCTCCAGGCCGACGCTGTCGAAATATTTCGACGATCCGACCAGCGTCAAGCCGGCAACGCGCAAGCGCATCGAAGAGGCGTTGCGCTCATCCGACTACCAGCCCAATCTGTTTGCCCGCAACCTCAACCGCAAGCGCACCCGCGCCATCGGCATTGTCGTACCGACGGTCACCGACCCCTTCTATTCCGAAATGGTCAGCCGCATCGAACTTCGGCTGCGCGACGAGGGCTACTGGCCGATCGTCATCTCCTCGCATGGCTCGACCGAGCTCGAAATGGAGGCGACACGTACCATCCTGTCGCTGAAAGTTTCGGGCGCGCTGATCGCGCCGCTCGGCTTGCGCTCGGACCGGCGCACGCTGGAGAAGCTGACTCAGACAATGCCGGTCGTCTATTTCGATACCTATCTCGAAGGCGGCACGCCCTTTGTCGGCAACAACAATGCCCAGAGTGTCTCGACCATCGTCGACTATCTCTGCCGCTCCGGCGACGCCCCGATCTATTTCGACATCCCGCATGTCAATCACAATTCGCCGGAGCGCCTGAACAGTTACGTCGCCGCGATGCGTCAGCTTGGCCAGGAGCCGGTGGTTATCGGCGACACCCGAGACTACACATGGGATTTCGAGCGCATCGGCTACGAGCAGATGGAACAGATGCTCGGGGCCAGCGGCCTGCCGGGCAAGACCAGAGGCCTGCCCGGCAAGACCGGGGGTCTGCCCGGCAAGACCGGGGGTCTGCCCGGCAAGACCATACTGTGTGCGAATGACCGCCTGGCCTTCGGCGTGATGGCGGCAGCCTTCGCGAAAGGGCTGAAGATCGGCCGCAAGGCCGATTGCGACCTGCGTATCGCCGCCCATGACGACCATCCGCTGAGCCGCTACACCTGCCCCGCACTGACCACCATCGCGCAGGATTTTGCCGCCATGGCGGGGCGCAGCGTCGAGACACTGCTCGCTTTGCTCAACGAGGATAGGGCAAACGTCGCGCCGAAGGTCAGCCTCGACGCCGCCCTGGTGATGCGTCAGTCCGCTTGAGCCTTTCCAAAGGCAGGATCGAAGCTTCGCCACGCGGCAATGGCGGCGGCAACCGCCTGTCTCGCTGCCGGGCCGTGACGGCCCATCGAGACGAAGCCGTGGATCTGACCGGGCCAGTGTTCCAGCACGACCGGCACGCCGGCCTGCTGCAGACGCCTGGCATAGGCCTCGCCTTCGTCGGCGAGGATGTCGTGACCGGCGATGGCGATGAAGGTGGGCGGCGCACCGGCGAGGCTTTCCGCCTTCAGCGGTGAGGTACGCCAGTCGCCGATGTCGGCGGCATTGCGGATATAATGGTCGCGGAACCAGGCCATGGTCGAGGCGGTCAGGCCAAAGCCTATGGCGAAGCGGCGATAGCTGTCCGTCGTCTGCCCGGCATCGGTGTTGGGATAAAACAGCAGCTGCGCTGCCGGCGGATTTTTGTCCCCCCGCGTGAGCAGGCCGAGCACCGTAGCGAGATTGCCGCCGGCGCTGTCGCCGGCAACCGCAATGCGGGCAGCCTCGATGCCGAGCTCGTCCGCGGCGCTTTGCATGTAACCAAGTGCCGCTCGGCAATCCTCTATTGCCGCCGGGAACTTGTGTTCCGGCGCCAGCCGGTAGTCGACGGAAACGACGACAGCGACTGCCTCGTTGGCGAACCAGCGGCAGATCTCGTCATGCGAGTCGAGATTGCCGATCACCCAGCCGCCGCCATGGAGATAGAGCAGCGCCGGAGCGCCTGCCGAAGGCGCGCCCTGCCCGCGATAGATCCTGAGCCTCAGCGGACCGCCGGGTCCTGCAATGATGCGCTCGCTGATCGACGCGACCAGCTCGCGCTCGCCTTGCAGGGTCGGGAAGCCTTCATTGTAGGCACGGCGCGCCTGCTCAGGCGTTCCCGTTTCGAACGGCGGCGCGCCGGCCTGGCTGCCGAGCTCGAGCACATGCCGGGCCTCCGGATCGAGTGTCGACGGGGACGGTGGCGATGTCACGGACGAATCTCCCGTCAGGCAAGCAGGGTTGCGGCTTCGTCTTCGCCAAGCAGCGGCGGCTGGTCGACCGTGCCGTTGACGGCAACCGAGCCACGGCTTTCGCCCGAAGCCAGGATCGCCTCCATGATCTCAAGCACATGCAGCGCCAGCTCACCGGAGGCGCGCGGCTTTCTGCCCGTGGCTAGCGCGCGCGCCAGATCGGCGACGCCGAGCATGCGGTAATTGGCGCGGTCGGGCGCCGCATAGGGCCAGTTGCGGGCGCCGTAGAGTTCGCTCTCGCTGGCGAAATCGGCCCAGTCGGCGCCACGTTCCGACAGCGAGACCGTGCCGCCGAACGTGTCGGGATCGGGCAGCCTGAGCGAGCCTTCGGTCCCGTGCAGTTCGATCGGATGGTTGGAGTGTTTGAACACATCCCATGAGGCGCCGAAGGTGACGGTGGCGCCCGAGCGGAATTCGAGCAGCGACATTATGTTGGTCGGCGTGCCGACCTTGAATGTCGTGTTCTTGAACGGCCCGTCGGCCGTGATCAGCCTCTCCTCCTGGCCGCGCGTCGCCATCGCCATGACGCGCTCGACCGGCCCGAGCAGATTGACCAGCACGGTCAGGTAATAGGGACCCATGTCGAACACCGGACCGCCGCCGGGCTGATAATAGAATTGCGGATTGGGATGCCAATGCTCCATGCCGCGCCCCATCATGAAAGCGGTGCCGGTCACCGGCTTGCCGATGGCGCCGGCATCCATCAGCCGGCGCGCGCGGCGGCCGGCTGCACCCAGGAATGTGTCCGGCGCCGAGCCGATCAGCAGGCCGCGCTTGGCCGCCTCGGCGACAAGCCGGCGGCCGTCGGCGGCAGAGGTTGCCAGCGGCTTTTCGGTGAAGACATGCTTGCCCGCCGAGAGCGCTGACAACGAAATGTCGAAATGCGCCGCCGGGATGGTCAGGTTCAGCACGAGGTCGATGTCGGGGTCGGCGAGCAGCGTGTCGACGCCAATCGCTCGGATGCCGTATTCGCTGGCGCGCAGCTCGGCCATGTCAGCGGAAATGTCGGCGCAGGCGCGTAGCTCGACACCACCGAAGAGAGCTGCATTGCGCAGATAGGTCATCGAGATGTTGCCGCAGCCGATGACACCGATGCCGAGCTTTGTCTCTGACTTTCCGTGCATTTCCAGCTTTCCTCCGAAGCCAAGGGCATGCTGCACGAACCGTTGCAGTTCCCACGCCCCCCCGCAATCCGCTATACAGGATTTTAAATGTTGACGCGCGTAAGATTTTTATAGAGCTTATGATAATTCTGGCGCGCATTGGGAGGCCGCCAGCGCGAGGAGGAGAACATGACCGGCATGAAAAACGGCCGACGGCCGCTGCGAAGCCCGTGGGTCATGCGCGTCTTCCGTCGCGCATCAGAGACCGGGACGGCTTCAGGCATAGATCACCTTGGCCCCGACCCTATCAAGCTCACCGCGTATTGGACCGGGCAGGCCATCGTCGGTGATCACCACATCGACGGCCGACAGCGAAAATGCCTTGGACGTCCCGCTGACGCCCCATTTGCTCGAATCGGCGAGCAAGACAACGCGCCGGGCCATGCGAACGAGGTTTCGCTTCGTCCGCGCCATGTCTTCGTTCACGTCGACCACATCCAGTGACGAGTCTATCGCATGCGCCCCAACAAAGACCTGGTGCGCTACCAGGCCGCCGAGAGCCGTATCGGCATCGGTGATCAGCGTGCTCACCGTGTCGGGATAGACCCGGCCGCCGATCATATGAACGTCGAGCCCGGGACGATGCATAAGATGCTGCACGATATTCATGGCCGTGGCCGCGACCACGACATTGCTGAGCGGCGGTAACTGCATGGCAAGCTGCATCAAGGTCGAGCCACCGTCGAAGATGACCGATTGGTTGTCCTCGAACAGGTCCAGCGCCGCCCGGGCGATGCGCTTCTTTGCGTCGAGGTTCGTTTGCATCCGGCGGGCGAACGCGGCCGTCGTCGAATCGGTAGTCCGGGTCACCGCTCCTCCACGGGTCTTGGTCAGCAGTCCCTTGCGGTCCAGTATTTCGAGGTCGGAGCGCACCGTTACCTCCGACACGCCAAACCCGTCCGACAGGTCCTTGATGCGAACCTGTCCGCTGCGTTGCACCTCGCCCAGGATCGATTGGCGTCTCTGCTCCGACAACATTGCCCGGCCCTTGCCTGCGCCGAGCAATCGCGCCGGCCTCGGCTCACCTTACCGGAAATATGCAGATTCGAAAGCTTTCGAAAGATTGTTTTTCCTTTTTCTTTCGGAAACACTGGATTGAGCTTTTTTAAATCAACCGATCAGGGAATTTTGGACTCATGAGCCTAGGAACCAAGGTGCGTCTCGCGCGCCTCTTCTCGCATCCATCGGGGAACCTTTTTGGCGGCGCGGTCGACCACTTCGTCGGCTATGGCGACGTGCGCAAAGGCGGCCTTGCCGACCTGCCGGGTGCGCTCGCACGCGTCATGGCGGGCAAACCCGACTACGTCAGCATCCAGCCTGGCACCGCGCGCCATCTGTGGCCGCAATATGCGGGCAAAGCTTCCCTGGTGATTCAGGCGGGCTGCTTCACTGCGGACGATCGCATCAGCGAGTTGATCGCGACGCCCGAGGATGCGGTGCGGGCGGGCGCCGATGCGTTGGCCGTGGCCATTCCGGTGCGCGGCGCGACGGAGGGCAAATACATACGCTGGCTGACCGATTCGGTGAATGCAGCAGCCCGCTACGGCATGCCCGTGGTGGCGCATATCTACCCTCGCGACTTCACCGATGGGGCAAAAATCGTCTTCACCCCCGACGAGATCGCCTACGCGGCGCGCATCGGCTACGAGTCCGGCGTCGACGTGATCAAGATCGGCTACACCGGGGATTTCGAGTCATTCAAAGAGACCGTCCGGACCTGCCCGGTGCCGGTTGTCATCGCGGGGGGGCCAAAGACCGATACGCTGCTCGGCGCGCTTCAGCAGACGGCGGACGCCATCCGTGCCGGCGCGCGCGGCGCCGTGGTAGGCCGCAATCTCTGGGGGCACGGCGATCCGGAGAAGGCAGCGCTTGCCTTTCGCGGCGTCATCCATGACGGCCTTTCGGCGCAAGACGCCTTGGCGAAGGCGGGCGCCTGAACGATGCCCACCATCCCCGCCACCCTCGGCTTCGGCGCTATTGCGATAGACGACATCGTCTACGTCGATCAGCCATTGTCGGCGGGCAAGGGTAAGGTTCTGCAAAGTACCCGCGCTTTCGGGGGAAATGTCGCGACGGCGCTTGCCGCCGTCGCGCGGCTCGGCGGAACCGCCGGTTTCGTCGGATGGCTGGCCAGTGCCGCGGACGACGCCGTTCTGCTCGATCTCGTGGCGAGCGGTATCGAAACCGCATTCGCGCCGCGCCATCCCGACGCGCGCCCGGTGCACTCGCGGATCACCGTCGGCTCGGATGGGGAACGGTTCATCGCGTATGACGACGATGCGATGCTGGGCACCGCTCCGGACTTTCCGGACGATATCCTCAGCCGCGCGACCGTCCTGATCGTCGATAGCTATGCGACCGGGTCGCTGGATGTCGTGGCTCGGGCTCGCGATCTCGGCCTTGCGATCCTGGGCGACATCGAATGGAGCAGCGGTCCCGCCACGGAACGGCTGATCGCGCTCTGCGACCATCTCATTCTTCCACTTAGCTTTGCACGGACTGCCACGGGGCGCCGATCGCCTGCCGAGATGCTCGATGCCTTGTGGTTGCCATCGCGATCCGCCGTGGTTCTGACCGATGGAGGCAGGGGTGTGTACTATCGCGGCCGTGAAGAGACAGGTCTCTGGCACCTGCCCCCGCACCGGGTTGCGGTCGTCGACTCCACGGGCGCGGGTGACTGCTTTCATGGCGCCTATGCCCATGCGTTGACGCGCGGAGCCGACACCGCGGGCCGGATCGCATTCGCGGCCGCGGCGGCGGCCGTTTCGATAACGGGGCGTGGCGGGCGCGAGGCGCTTCCGACCGAGGACCAGGTCACGCAACTCCTGGCATCGGCGAACGCGCCGTCAGCAGTCGACCTGAAAAATGCGCATGTGGATGCTGGAGTATGACCTGAAACGATCCGACGAAACATTTCGCAGGCGAACACAAGCCCAGGAGAATCATAAAAATCAGGGCTTATACTTGTGGAGGCAGGAATATGGCAGAAGTCATTCTTGAGAAGATCTGCAAAACCTACGGGAACAGTTTTCGCGCAATCGACCAGTTGAACCTGTCGGTCAAGGACGGCGAGTTCTTGATCCTCGTCGGGCCTTCCGGCTGCGGCAAATCCACGGCGTTGCGAATGATCGCGGGGTTGGAAGACATCACCAGCGGCAGCCTTCGGATCGGCGGGGTCGACGTCGTCGACATGCCGCCCAAGGACCGCGACATCGCGATGGTGTTCCAGAGCTACGCGCTCTACCCGCATATGACGGTATCCGAAAACATCGCCTTTTCGATGCGGCTGGCAGGCAAGCCGAAGGCCGAGCGCAAGAAGCGCGTGGACGAGATCGCCAAAACTCTTCAGCTGACGTCTTTGCTGGACAGCAAACCCGCGAACCTGTCAGGCGGGCAGCGTCAACGGGTTGCCATGGGCCGCGCCATGGTGCGCGAGCCGGCCGCCTTTCTCATGGACGAGCCGCTTTCCAATCTGGATGCGAAACTGCGTGTGCAAATGCGCGCCGAAATCACCAGCCTGCAAAAGCAGCTCGGCGTCACGACCATTTACGTGACCCACGATCAGATCGAAGCGATGACGATGGGCGACAGAGTCGCGGTGTTGAAAGGCGGTGTGCTGCAGCAGGTCGACACACCCAAGAGGCTCTATGAATCGCCGGTTAACGCCTTCGTTGCCGGCTTCATCGGCTCTCCTTCGATGAACCTTTTCGAGGCGACCCTGAAGGGCGGCGAGCTCGCTTTTCGCGACTTCGCCGTCCGGCTGCAGGATGCAGCCTTCGTGCGCAGGCCGGCCTTGAGGTCGTATGCGGGGCGCAAGGTCGTGTTCGGGATCAGACCGGAGGATCTTTATGACAGCAGCCTTGAATCCGGTCGCAAGTATCAGACGATACCGGCCAGGGTGACCTCGATCGAGGAACTCGGCTCCGAACAGATCGTCCACATGAACATCGACGCGGTCCGGGTGGACTCCGGCGATCCGGATGCGGTGGACGATTTCGGCCTGGCGTCGAACGCGGTGGCGAGGTTCGAGCCGATCAGCGCCGTCCGCTCCGGCTCGGAAATCCGGTTGGCCGTGGATGATGCCAAGTTCCATTTCTTCGATCCCGAAACGCATCTGGCGATCTGAAGATCTGCGGAAGACCGCGGGCGGGAGCGAGGTGCCTGCGGAAGATACAAGAAGGCTTCTGAATGAACAGACGATCGTCCGCATTGTGCGGCCGACCTTGAAGAAGGAGGAGAAAATGATGTTTCGGATACGACCCGCGATGCTGAAAATAGCCGCGGCCGCATGGTTGCTTGGTGCAACCGGCGCCATGGCGGACACGACGCTGGAATTCACCCAATGGTGGGAGCCCGAATTGCCGGCGGGATCGCTCAGGGCAATCATGAACGACTTCGAGGCTGCAAACCCCGGCATCAAGGTGACGCTGGTCAGCGGTCCCTATGCGACTACGCGAGACCAGATCTCGGTCGGCGCCGCAACCGGAACGCTCAGCGACGTCGTCGGTCTCGACGGCGCCTGGGTGAACATTCTGAACGCGCAGGGTGCGCTGGCCGACATGAACCCGATGATGGATGCGAGCGGGTTTGACAAGACCCAGGTCGCGGATATCATCAAGGTGGACGGCAAGGCGGTGATGTTTCCCGTGGCTTCGTTCGTCTATCCGGTCTTCGTCAATCTGGACCTCGCCGCCCAGGCAGGCGTCACCAAGCTGCCGTCGACCCGCGCGGAGTTTCTCGAAGCCGCCAAGAAGATGACCCATGCCGACAAGAACCAGTATGGCTGGGTGCTGCCCCTGTCGCTGCAAACGCCGTCCGGTGTCCAGAACGACCTGATGTCGTGGGTCTGGGCCTCGGGTCAATCGATGATGGTTGAAGGCAAGCCGGCTCTCGAGGGCAAGCCGGTCGTCGATATGCTCACTTTCGTCAAATCGCTGAACGACGCCGGCGTCATCTCGCCCGGCATTGCCACCAAGACCGAGCAGGAAAAGGTCGAGGAATTCGTCAACGATCGGGTCGGAATGATGATCGACTCGCTCGCGCATGTGAATCTCATCCGCAAACGCAATCCCAAGCTGAACTTCGACCTCATCCCGGTCCCGGTCGTGGCGGACTACAACGGCAAGCGCGGCCTTCCCTATGCCTCCTGGGGCATCGGCATCTCCGCCGCCTCGAAACATCAGGATGAAGCCTGGAAGCTCGTCCAATATCTGATGAGTGAAAAGGTGAATGCCAAGCTCGTGTCGCTTGCAAACGCCTTCCCGGGCAACGTCAACGCCAAGCCCGATTTCGTGACCTCGGACAAGGCTTTCGCCAAGGCTTTCGAAATCTTCAAGACCGGCTATCTCGCCAACGAGTTCACGGGGCTGCCGGTGGCCGAAGACCTGATGACTAAGTTCGATGTGGAAGCCCAGAAGATGCTCGCCGGCGAGCAGTCTCCGGAACAAGCCGCAGCCAACGCTCAAAAGGGCTGGGTGGAGAAATTCTGAGCTGCCTGTTCCCGTTTGCTATCTTCCGCCGGGTGGCCCGGCCTCGGCCAGGCCACCCGTCAACAACGGATCGGCAATTTGAGATGGACCTGTTTGCGAAGCGCACCTTCCTCTTGAAGGCATACCCCAGGGGTGGCACATGACCGGGCAGAAGCGCTCCCACGATCGACTGAAACGAGCGGTCGCACCCTATCTCTATCTGTCACCCTCGCTCCTCATGATCGGCCTTCTGATGCTGCTGCCGATGGTGACGGTGATTGGATATTCGTTCCAGAACAGCGCGGTGCTGCGTCGCGACCCGTCCTTTGCCGGATTGAAACACTACCAGGCGATCTTTGCCGATCCGGTGTTCTGGGCCTCGCTGTGGCACACGCTCTACTTCACCTGCATGAGTGTCGTCTTCCATATGACCATCGGCATGCTCTTCGCACTCATGCTGAACAGCGACCGCATCAATCCGACGCTGCGCAACATCCTGCGCGTGCTGTACATACTGCCCTGGCTGTTCACCGCGGTGATTATCGCGGTGATCTGGCGCCTTCTGCTTGAGCCGAATGGTGTCGTGAACAGTGTTCTCATGCAGATCGGCATCATCGGTTCCAAGGTCGAGTGGTTTTCCTCGCCCGCGACCGCGCTGCACGCCGTCACCTTCGCCAATATCTGGGCGGGCTACCCGCTTTTCATGGTCAGCCTGCTCGCAGGCTTGCAGGGCATTCCCAAGGATTTCTACGAGGCCGCCGATATCGACGGCGCGAAGGCCTACCAGAAGCTGATCTTCATCACCATTCCGCAGCTGATGCCGATCATCATCAGCATCTCGCTGCTCGACTTCATCTGGACCATGCAGGTCTTTCCATTGATCTGGATAACGACGGGTGGCGGTCCGATCTACTCGACCGAGGTCCTCAGCACCTACACGTACAAGCTGGCGTTTTCGAGCTACAACCTGTCGCAGGCCTCGGCGAGCGCCGTGGTCATCCTGCTGATCTCTCTCGGCCTGACGCTGTTCTACATCCGCTATCAAAAGGCTCGGTAGTCACATGAGGAAAATGCACACGCCCAAAGACAGGCTGATCACCGCCGCGCTCCATGTCGCGCTTGCCGCAGGGCTCTTTTTCGCGGCCTTCCCGATCTACTGGATGCTGAGCAGCTCGTTCAAGTCGAACACCGAAATCTTTGCCCTGCCACCAACCGTCCTGCCGAAGGCCTTCACGCTGGAAGCGTATGCGGCCATCCTGGGCGACCCGGTAAAGCTGCGCTTCTTCTTCAACAGCTACTTCGTGGCCGGAGCGGTGACCGTGCTGACGGTGCTGATCGCCTTGCTGGCGGCCTATGGGTTCAGCCGTTTCAATTTCCGCGGCAAGGGCAGCCTCAACACTCTCATCATCAGCACGCAGACGATCCCGCCGATCACGCTTTTGATCCCCTTTTTCGGGCTTGTCGTCTCGTATGGCATCTTCGACACCTATGTCGCGCTGATCCTGACCTATCTGGTGTTTACGCTGCCCTATGCGATCCTGCTGATGACGGGATATCTGAACACCTTGCCCCGCGACCTCGATGAAGCGGTGGCTGTCGACGGCGGCACCAGTTGGACCGCGCTGTGGCGGGTGATCGTGCCGATTTCACTGCCCGGTATCGTGGCGACGTCGGTCTACACCTTCCTGTTGTGCTGGAACGAATTTCTCTTTGCGCTGACGCTGACGAAGTCAACGTCCATGCGCACCGTCCCGATCGGCATCCAGCTGTTGATGGGACAACACGCCTTCGAATGGAACCAGATGATGGCGATGAGCGTGCTCGGCTCGCTGCCGCTCCTGGTCATCTACCTGGTTGCCCAGAGATTCTTCCTCGCCGGCATGACCGCAGGGTCGGTCAAGTAGGATGTCCCTCCAACGAGGTGGAATCAAGGAATGAAAGGATGACCGTGAAAGACCTGAAAGTCGGCTGCCAGACCTTTACCTGGGAAATGCTGGGCGACCGCTTCGCCGGCGGCCCGGACGATCTGCTCAAGGCGATCGCCGATGGCGGCTATGCCGGCATCGAGATCACCGACACGATGATCGGCCGCTATGCCGGCAAGCCAACGGAGTTCGCCGCCGCGCTGAAGTCATCCGGGCTGACGCTCGTCTCCTTCGCCTTCGGCTCGAAGAGCGGTTTCACGCTTAGGGATGAGATCGGCGCCGACCTCGATACCGCCAAACGCTGGATCGACTTCGCCGCCGCCTTTCCCGGCGCGCTGGTGTCGATGGGCTCGGCCACGATCGTTTCCGACGGGCCGCGCGACCACAAGTTTGCCATCGCCGCCGAGGTCTACAACAAAGCCGGCGAGCTCGGGCGCGAGGCCGGCGTCCAGGTCGCGGTGCATCCAAGCTCGCATCACAACACGCTGCTGTTCGACCGCGCCGACTACGACCGCATCTTCGGGCTGCTCGACGCCTCGCTGGTCGGCTGGGTGCCCGACACCGGCCACATCTTGCGCGGTGGCCAGGACTGGGCGGATACGCTCACCACTTATCGCGACCGCATCCGCTATGTGCATCTGAAGGATGTCGACGCGAATGGAACCTGGGCGATGCTCGGCCAGGGCGTCTGTGACACGGCGAAGGTGATCGAGATCGCTGGTGCTGCACCCAATTTTAACGGCTGGCTGGTGCTGGAGGAAGAGTCCGAAACGGCCGCCGCCGACCCTGCCGGCGCCGTCAAAACCAACCGCCAGACAATGCGCGGCTACGGAGCCTGAGACGATGACGACGAACAAGCCCCTGTCCGGCCCCGCCGCATTTGCCGCCCTGCCGCGCAACCGGCTTATCGGCGAGTTTTCGCTGTGGTCGGCCGACCTCGCCAATATGGAGCGCGATTTGAAGCGCATCGAGACCCATGCCGATGTTCATCATATCGACGTCGCCGACGCCCGATTCACCCCTGGCTTTCTGTTCTTCCCGGACCTGGTGGCGCGCATCGCCAAGCTCACCGCGAAGCCTATCCATGTCCATTTGATGGTCGAAGCCGAGATCGTCGAGGAACAGACGCGCCAGTTCATCGAGGCCGGCGCCGACCTGATCAGCGTGCATGCCGAAAACGGCGAGACCGGTCTGCGGGCCGTGCGGCTGGCGCGTGAACTCGGGGCCGAGGCCGGCGTGGTGCTGCGGCTGGAAACACCGGTCGCGGCCGTCACGCCCTTCCTGCCGGAAGTGGCGTTCGTGACGCTGCTCGGCACTTCCATCGGCGTCAAGGGCCAGAGCCTGTCCGATCAAGCGTGTCCGCGCCTGATCGAGGCGCGCGCGCTGATGCGCAAAGCCGGCCGCGAGGCCGACATCGTGCTCGCCGCCGATGGCGGCATCCGCCATGAGACAGTGCCTTTGCTGCGCGCCGCAGGTGCGCAGACCGTGGTGCTGGGCTCGCTGGCCTTCGGCGATCCCGACCTTGCCCGGCGCATGGCCTGGCTGCACGGACTGGAGGTCGCCGCCTGATGAACAAGATTGCGCTCGCCTTCGATCTCGGCGGCACGGCGCTGCGCGGTGCGCTGGTCGAAAGCGATGGCAATATCGTCGCCCATGCTTCAGCGCCGACGCTTGCCGGTGCGGGATCGGAGGCGGTGATCGGCCAGATCGTCGCTCTGGCAGGCACGCTGCTTAGGGAACACCCGCAGGCAAAGGTCGCCGGCATCGGCGTCGGAGCACCGGGACCGCTCGACCCCAAGGCGGGGATCGTGATTGCGCCGCCGACGCTGGCCGGCTGGCACGACGTGCCGCTGATCGACATTCTGGGGCAGCATTTCGGCTTGCCGGTGCGGCTGGAGAATGACGCCAATGCGGCGGCGCTCGGCGAATGGCGTTTTGGCGCCGGACGCGGCAGCGGATCGCTGGTGTTCGTGACCGTATCGACCGGCATTGGCGGCGGCGTCGTCGCCGATGGCCACATCTATCACGGCAGGCGCGGACTGGCGGCCGAGATCGGCCACATGACCATCACCGGTGAAGGCGACCGCTGCTTTTGCGGCGCCATCGGCTGCTTCGAGGCCGTTGCCTCCGGAACCGCGCTCGGCCGCCGCGCCACGCGACTGACCGCGCCGGGCGACGGCTCGCTCTTACGACGGCTGTCAAATGACGGTGACGTCTCGGCCAGGCATGTCGTAGAGGCTGCCAAGGCCGGCGACGCCAACGCTCTCGACCTGATCGAGGCGGAAGCACAATGGCTGGGCATCGGCTTCACCAACCTGCTTCATCTCTATTCGCCCGATCTGATTGTCATGGGAGGCGGCGTTTCCAACGGGTTCGACCTTCTCGCACCGTCGATCAGAGCGGTCATCCAGCAGCGGGCGATGCCGGCCTATCGCGACGTGCCGATCGTGCAGGCTGAACTCGGCGACCGCGCCGGGCTGATCGGCGCCGCCAGCCTGATCCTGTGGGAAGGCGAACCGGGTGCGCCGCTGGCGATGGCGCAGGACGACAAGGACAGAGGCGCGACCGCCGATGCCACGGAGGCACGCCATGGCTGAACTCGAGCTGCGCGGCGCGCGCGAAGATGGTGAATGGTCCAGTTTTGAATGCAGCGCCAAGGTCCCCGAAGAGGACCCCTACCCTTCGCGATTCCAGCTGGCGTATTTTCGGATCGTTTGCCGCTTGTCTTCCGACAAGCCAACAAGGAGACTCTCCTCGAGATAGCCTTGCCGGATGAGATTGGCGAAGACCTGTATTAGCTGTGAATAGCGATAGTCGAACATCTGGTCGATCTTCCGTCGCTGCTGCCGCAGAAAGTCTTCGACATCCCACATTTCGGAAGGCGTTGCCGCAACGTGGGCCCTGCTCTTGAGTTCAGCCAGTGTCTTGTCGAGCGCCACCTTCAACGCTGTGTCATAGGCAGTGCGGGCGACTTTCTTTTCGGACGGAGACCATTTCTTATCAGCGGTCATCGACTGTCTCTATCGAGTTCGCGGCGGCCGTCAGCCGGTAAAACCTGCGACGCAGGACAACCCCGCCGTTGGGACCAATCTACTTTCCGCAATGGTGATCGTTGACCTTGTTCAGCGCATTCGCGTCCGGCCCGACCCGGTCGTAAGAGCACGGGCCGGCCGCCGTGGTGATCAGCATTTTGTCATAGTAGCGCGGGCCGCCGAACAGGGCGTAGATGATGTCGCGATGGGCGGGGACGTAGCGTTCGGGTTCTGGCTGACGATGGCGATGCTTGTCCTTGGCGACAGCCGCTGTGGACAGGCTGCAGCCGACAGCGAGAGCGAGCATGCAGGTCGCAAAGATCTTGGTGGTCATCGGCAGTACCCCTTCTGACGGTTCGGAATCGCAGCATATCCAAAAGCGCCTGCCGAACAAAGGTTCCCTCGCCGGCATTGCCGCCGGTGCCGAAATCAGCCCGCACTGCGCGCGCGCCGCCGTTCGGCTGCAACCAGGAGGTCGACGAAAGCGCGCACCTTGGCCGGCCTGAAGCGCGCCGGCGGGAAGACGGCATGGATGCCACCGGACGGCAAGGTCCAGTCCGCGAACACCCGCACCAGCCGGCCGCGCGCAATGTCGTCGGCGACACTGTAATCCGGAAAGATGCCGAGGCCGATGCCGGCCAGCACGCAGGACAGCACGCCTGGTGTCTTGTCGCAGCTGACGACGGGGTTGAGTTCGGCCAGCACCGTTTCCGTGCCCCTCGAGAACAGCCATTGGCCGACCCCGCGCAACTGGGCGTTGCCGACCCAGGGCAGCGACTTCGCCTGCCTGGGGCTGGCTTCCCCAGGCAGCCTGGCGGCCAGTTCCGGGCTGGCGACGACGAATTGCTGCAGGCTGCCCAGCCGCCGCGCCAGATTGCTGGAATCGGCAAGCCAGCCGACGCGGATGCCAAGATCGATCTGCTCGTCGACCAGGTTGCTGACCGCATCGTCGAAGATCGTCTCGACCCGCATTTTCGGGTATTTTCTGATGTAGGCGGCGATGGTCGGCGCCACGACCTTCTCGCCATAATCGAGCGGCGCCGTCAGCCGCAGCGTCCCCGTCGGCTGCGCCGCTCGCTGCGAAATGTCGCCATAGGCTGCCTCCGCCTCGCGCAGGATGATCGCGGTCCGGTCATAGAACAGACGACCCTCTTCGGTCGCCGTCACGCGCCGGGTCGTGCGCCGCAACAGCGTGGCGCCAAGCTCTTCTTCGAGCTTGCCGACCTGATGGCTGACCACAGCCTTGGCAACATCGAGACGGTCGGCAGCGGCCGTGAACGAGCCGGTCTCCACCACGGTGGCGAAGTAGACGAGCCGATTGAGATTGAGGAGTTCGGTCACAGGCCACTCATTGTCTGATTTTATCAGACAGTTTGTATGATTGATCGCTATTTTTCGCAAGCGGTCCAGCTGTCATCTATCGGGCAACAGAATGAGGCCGCCATGACCAATGCAACCCTAACCTATCTTTTCGACCCGCTCTGCGGTTGGTGCTATGGCGCCACGCCGATGCTTGATCGACTGGCCGCCGGCGGGACCGCGCTCCAACTGCTGCCGGTGGGGCTTTTCTCCGGTGCCGGCGCGCGGCCGCTGGATACAGGTTTTGCCGCCCACGCCTGGGACAATGACCAGCGCATCGCGCGGCTGAGCGGACAGCGCTTCAGCCAGGCCTATCTCGACAATGTGCTCAATGTCAGCGGCACCTTGCTCGATTCTTCCGCTGCCACCATGGGCATCAACGCCGCCGGGCTGGACGACTGGCGCCAGGAACTTGCGGCACTGAAGGCGATCCAGCATGCGCGCTATGTCGACGGCCGCGATATTGTGACGGTTGACGGCGTCGCCGCGGTACTGACCGACGCCGGCATGAGCGACGCGGCAAAGCTCTTGAAAGCGCCGACGCAGCCGTTTCTGGCGAAGCATCACGACCTGGTCAGCCGCGGGCGGATGTTGTTCCAACGGCTGCATGCCAATGGCGTTCCCGCGCTGGCGGTGATCGGCCAAACGGCGCCGCGCCTGATCGGCGCCAACGCGCTGTTCGGCAGCTACGACAATCTCGTCGCTCACATCGAGGCGGCGTAATCCCAGAAATTCTCCCCAGATGAAATTCTCCCCAGACGAAAGGAAAATCCCCATGAAAATCGCACTTATCGGCGCGTCCGGCCAGGTCGGCTCCCGCCTGCTTAAGGAACTCTCCGATCGCGGGCACAGCATCACCGCCATTGCCCGGCATCCAGACAAGATCGCGGCACTTCCGGGCGTGACTGCCAAGAAGGGCGACGTCTTCGACAAGGATGGCCTTGCCGCCCTGATCAAGGGTCATGACGCGGTGATCTCCTCGGTTCATTTCCTCGACAGCGATCCCGATACGCTCATCGCAGCCGTGCGTGCTTCCGGCGTCAAACGCTACCTCGTCGTCGGCGGCGCCGGCAGCCTTGAGGTTGCGCCCGGCAAGCGCCTGGTCGACACGCCGACCTTCCCTGATATCTACAAGGCCGAGGCGCAGAAGGGCGCCGACTTCCTCGACACGCTGCGGACGGTCGACGATCTCGACTGGACCTTGCTGTCGCCTTCGGCGCTGTTCGTCGCCGGCGAGCGGACCGGCAAATACCGCATCGGCAAGGACACGCTGCTGACGTCCGACAAGGGCAGCAGCATTTCCTTCGAGGACTACGCCATCGTCATGGCTGACGAGATCGAAAAGCCGGCGCATATCAAGCAGCGCTTTACGGTCGGCTACTGAGCGCACTTCATTGACAGGCGGGCACTCGACGGAGCGGCCCGCGTCGGTTCCTATCGACGATAGTGCCATCGGAGCCTCCGATGGCACTATCGCTTTCTTCCGTTTCCACTCCTGCCGCCGGTCTGCGACTCTCGCCGGAGCGGTTCAGGACAGGAACGGAAACATGGCAGACATCGCAAAATCGAAAATCGCTATCATTGGCGGCAGCTCCGGAATGGGGCTGGCGTTGGCAAGGCGGTGCCTGGACTCAGGCGCCGAAGTCATCATCGTCAGCCGCAGTGAAGCCAGGCTCAAGCGTGCCGGCGAGGCGCTGCAGAACCCTTCCGCTTTGAGCGCCGTCGCGGCCGATATCGCCAGGGAGGATCAGGTCGCTGACCTGTTCAAGCGAATTGGCCGGCTCGACCATATTGTCAGCACCGCCGCCGACATCGAAGGCGCCTATGAGCTATTGCCTTCAGTCGACCTGAAGGCGGCGCAGCGGGTCGTCGAAAGCAAATTCTACGGGCCGCTGCTGCTCGCCAAGCATGGCGCGCCGCAGCTTTCGGCCAACGGCTCCATCACCTTCACCTCAGGCATTGCCGCCTACCGGCCGGCGGCGCGCGGCTCGGTCGTTGCCGCTGTCAACGCTGCGCTGGAAGGGTTGGTGCGGGCGCTGGCGGTCGAGCTGGCGCCGGTCCGTGTCAACGCCGTCTCGCCGGGCTGGGTCGACACGCCGATCTGGAGTTTTGTGGCCGGCGACAAGAAGGACGAGACGCTCGATGCAATGGCCAGGCGCCTGCCGGTCGGCCGCGTCGGACAGCCGGACGACATTGCCGATGCCATCGCCTTTCTGATGGGCAACGGTTTTACGACAGGGACGGTTCTGCATGTCGAGGGCGGTCATCGGCTGATCTGAGCGCAGCGAAATTCCTGGCCGCGGCCGCCAGCAGCAGTTTCAGCGCCGGCGGCTGAACCCGCCGGCGGCGCCAGACCATGACCAGCGACGCCGTGCGGGCCGACCCCGGCCACGGCAATTCGACGATCTCGCCGCGATCGAGCGCGTCGGCAACGGCCAGCCGCGGCACCAGGCCCATGCCGACACCAGTCGCCACCAAGCCCGCAATGGCGCCGATGCTGCCCGCTTCGGCGGCAAGTTCTGGCGCTGCCATCTCGGCAAAGGCAGTGTCGAACAGATGCCGGTAGACGCATCCGGTTTCCGTCACCACGAAACGCATCGCGGCGAGCGCGGCCAGGTCGTTCTGTCGCGATGCGGCCGCATCTTCGGGCGAGGCGACAAGGACCAGCGGCTCGGCCGATATCGTGCGCCTGGCCAAGCGTTCGTCCAGACCGCTCTTGTCGAAACAGAAGGCGACGTCGATCTCGCTCTCTTCGAGCTGGCGCAGCAGGGCGTCGCTGCCGGCGATTTTCAGCCGCAGACCGATCTCCGGGTGGTCGCCTCGAAAGGCCGCCAGCCATTGCGGAAGTTTGACAGTGGCAATCGTCTCCAGCGCGCCGACCGTAACCGTTCCGGCGGTCATTCCCGTCGTTGCCTCGACGGCAATACGCGCCTCCTCCGCCAGTTGCAGAATCTCTTCCGCATAGGGTTTCAGCGCGTCGCCGGCCGTCGTCAGGTCGAGGCCGTGGCGCGAGCGGATGAAGAGGACGACGCCAAGTTCGCTTTCCAGCGACTGGATCTGGTCGCTGACGCTCGACTGCGCCAGATGAACCTCCCGCGCTGCGCGGGTGATATTACGGTGCCGCGCCACGGCGAGGAAGGTCTTGAGCAATCGTGGGTGCATGCCGTTTCCGGATCTGTCTCTGTTCGACATTTCGGGCTTGGCTGGTCCACTTGCAACCCTGGTCCATTTGCAACCCCGGTCCATTTGCAACCCATTGACGCCGGCGTCATCTGGTTGCGGCAGACCGAAGGGCCAGAATTTCGCGGCAATGACCCGCAAGTTTTCCCACGGCCGGCGCGGTGGCCCAAGAGATCGCCTCTGGCAGATCGCATCGTACGTATGCTCTATGCCAAGCTGATTTCCAGCACCGATGGAAGGACCGACATGCCCCGCCCGCAAGGAACCATCGCCCCGATCCTGACGCCGTTCGAGAACGATGGCCGCATTGCCCGTGACTTGTGGATCTCACATGCCAAATGGGTGCTGGGCCAGGGCGCCCATTTGCTGTCGCCGTTCGGCACCACGGGCGAGGCACTGTCGCTCTCGCTCGACGAGCGCATGCAGGCGCTGGAATGGCTGGTTGCATCAGGCATTTCGCCGGGGCGCATGATGCCCGGCACCGGCGTCACCGCACTGCCCGAAACCGTCGAACTGTCGAAGCACGCGGTCGGCCTCGGCTGCGCCGCCGTGATGGTGCTGCCATCGTTCTTCTACACGGCCGCCGGGGACGATGGCCAGGCGCGCTACTACAGCGAGCTGATCGAAAGGGTGGCCAACCCGGCGCTGAAGATGATCCTCTACCACATCCCGCAGAACTCCGGCGTGCCGGTAAGCCCTGCCCTGACCGCCCGGTTGAGCGCGGCGTTTCCAGAGACGGTCGTCGCCTACAAGGATAGCGCCGGCGACTGGAACAACACGGCGGCGGTGATTGCCGCCGCACCCGACGTCGCGGTGTTCCCCAGCTCGGAGGCGCAACTGACCAAGGGGCTCGCCAGTGGTGCTGCGGGCTGTATCTCCGCGACCGTCAATCTCAACGCTGCGGCCATCCGCGCCCTCTACGACGCGACGATCGCTGGCCAAGACGTCACGGAAGCGGACGCCGCGATCAGGGCGTTCCGCAAGGTGATCCAGGATGCAGGCCTGATCCCGGCAATGAAGGCCGTGCTGGCGGTGCGCTCCGGCGACAAACGCTGGCTCAACCTGCGCGCGCCGCATGAGAATGCGACGCTGGAAAGCGGCAAGGCGCTGCTCACTGCGCTCGGTCCCGCAGCCGATCACATTGGCCGAGGTCACGCATGATGGCGGTTGGCGCAACCCACATGCTCGCATCTTTTCAATCGGCCTAAAGTGACGAGCCTGCCGCCTCTAACGCCGACACGGGCTTAAGCGGTCGCGGACGATCAGCCCCTTTCAGGCACAGTGCGATGCCGCCATTGGCCCTTGAACGGTCAAAATGGAGGCGTACCATCGCGGCATCTGAAACTGAGTCTTCTTCATTCGTCTGGGCTAATGTCCGGACCGGATTGGATATTCCTTGGCAAGGGACGCAACCAGCGGCGCGGCGAAGCGCGGCAAATCGTTTGCCCATGTGGCGGAGGCGTCCTGGGGCAAGGGCCTCAGCACGCTGCTGCGCATCGTGCGCATGACGCTGCGCCATCCTTGGCAAGTTGCGATCACCATCGCCTCGACCTTCATTGCCGCGACGCTGCAGCTGTTCATCCCGCGCCTGCTCGGCCACGCCATCGACCAGGCGCAAGGCGTGATGGCTGGAGGCGGCGGCGCGGCGGCTGAGCAGGCGCTGTGGACGACGGCGATCACCTTGCTCGTCGTCAGCATTCTGCGCGGCCTCTTCACCATGGCGCAGAATTATTATGGCGAGGCCGTTGGCCACCGCACCGGCTATGAGCTGCGCCTGGCCTTCTACGAGAAGATCCAGCGGCTGAGCTTCTCCTTCCATGACCGGGTGCATACCGGCGACCTGATTACGCTTGGCCTGCTCGACCTCGACGGCGTGCGCATGTTCTTTTCCACCGGCATATTGCGCGTGGTGCTGCTCGGCGTGCTGATCGGCGTCGGCTCCTATCTCCTGATCAGCACCGATCTCGAGCTCGGGCTGCTCAGTCTGAGTTTCGTGCCGTTCGTCGCCTGGCGCTCCTCGGTCACACAGCTCAGGCTGCGCAGCACCTGGCTGACGCTGCAGGAGCGGCTGTCAGTGCTGAGCCGGGTGATGGACGAGAACCTCGGCGGAATCCGCGTCGTGCGCGCCTTTGCGGCGCAGCGGCATGAGCTGGAAAAATTCGACCGCGCCAAGAAGTCGGCGCTGGAGCTTGCCGACCAGCGCGTCGACATCCGCGTCTCTAACACCAGCGCCATGAATTTTTCCTTCCTGGCGGCCATGGGCCTGGTGCTGTGGTTCGGTGGCCAGAAGGTGATCGCGGGCCAGATCAGCGTCGGCACGCTGGCGCAGTTCCTCACCTTCATGACCATCCTGCAGATGCCGGTGCGCCAGCTCGGGCTGATGGTCAACTCGTTCGCCCGCGCCTCGACCTGCGGCACAAGGCTGTTCGAACTGCTTGACGCCGAACTTGACATCGAGGATGCGCCTGATGCCAAGGATCTCGTGGTCACCGAAGGCTTGCTGCGCTTCGACAATGTCGGCTTCCGCTACGCGGGCGCCGGCGGCCGGCCGGCGCTGTCGGG
The DNA here is from genome assembly GCF_030323245.1 of Mesorhizobium sp. C372A. Classification (NCBI taxonomy): domain Bacteria; kingdom Pseudomonadati; phylum Pseudomonadota; class Alphaproteobacteria; order Hyphomicrobiales; family Phyllobacteriaceae; genus Mesorhizobium; species Mesorhizobium sp. C372A. The sequence continues at coordinate 6,210,360 of NZ_CP100475.1, forward strand.
CATTTCCTTCGAGGCCAGGTCCGGCGAGACCGTCGGCATTGTCGGCCCGCCGGGCAGCGGCAAGTCGACCATCGCGCATCTGATCCCGCGCTTCTACGATGTGAGGTCAGGCGCGATCACCATCGACGGGCAGGATATACGCGAGGTCACGCTGCAATCGCTGCGCAAGGCGGTCGGCGTCGTGCAGCAGGACGCTTTCCTGTTCACCACCTCGATCGAAAACAACATCGCCTATGGAAATCCCTGGGCGCGCGAGACCCGCATCGGGCAGGCGGCTGAATACGCCCAGCTGCACAATTACATCATCGGGCTTCCGGCCGGCTACACCACGGTCGTGGGCGAGCGCGGGTCATCGCTTTCCGGGGGCCAGCGGCAGCGCCTGACCATCGCCCGCACCCTGATGCTGCGGCCTTCGGTGCTGGTCTTCGACGATTCCACCGCGGCTGTCGACGCCGGCACCGAGCAGCGAATCCGCACCGCGATGAAGCGCTTCGCCAAGGACCGCGTGACGCTGATCATCTCGCACCGGCTGAGTTCGCTGATGCATGCCGACCAGATCCTGTTCATCGAGAATGGCCGCATCGCCGAGCGCGGCACGCACCAGGAATTGCTGGCGCTGGGTGGTCGCTACCGCGCGCTTTACGACCTGCAGCTGCGGCCGGACGACGATTTGCCGGTGGCGGTGGGAGCCGCATAATGTCGACACCGGGTCACGACGAAAAAGAAGACACCAGCCGGCGGCCCACCAGGGCCGTCGTCGGTTCGCACCGCGACGAGGAAGAGGTCTTCGGCAAGGTCTACGATCCGCGCATCGTGCGCCGCATCTGGAGCTTCGTGAGACCGTACCAGGGCCGGATCTTCATCTCGGTGGCCGCCGTTTTGGTGTTCACTCTGACGCAATTGGCGATCCCGCTGGTCATCCGTTACGCCATCGACCACGGCATGGCGGCGGGCAAGGCCGACAGCTCCGTCATGAACTGGGCGATCGGTGCCTTCGCCCTGATCATCCTGATCAACTATGCCGCCAGCTATGTCCAGGAAAGCGTCGTCGGCAAGGTGGCCGAGAATGTGCTGTCGGATTTGCGCCGCGCCATGTTCAGCCATCTGCAGCGCGTCTCGCTGAGCTTCATGGACAAGACCGAGGTGGGCCGGCTGATGTCGCGCCTGCAGGGCGACGTCAATTCCATGCAGGAATTCCTCGAGACCTCGGTGATGTCGGTGGGCGACATCGTGCTGCTGTTCGGCATCGTCAGCGTTCTGTTGTGGCTCGATTTCCGGCTCGGTCTGCTGACGCTGTCGACCATGCCGGCGTTGTTCATCGTGCGCCTGTTCTGGCTGCCGCGCGCCAAGATCGCCTTCATGGCCGCGCATGAGACCAACTCGATCGCCAATGGCGCGCTGGCCGAAGGCATCCATGGCGTTCGCACGGTGCAGAGCCTGGAGCGCCAGCACGTCAATTTCGACCTTTATGACGAGAAGGTGCTGGCCAATCTCAGGGCTCACCTGACCTCGGCCAAATATGCGCAGGTGATGGTGCCGATCGTCGACACGCTGACCGGCATTGCGATGGCAACCGTGATCGTCGTCGGCGGCTCGATGGTGCTGTCGCACAGCCTCGACATCGGCGTCATGGTGGCGTTCCTGTTCTATATCCAGCGCTTCTTCGACCCGATCCGCTCGCTCACCATGCAGTACTCGGTCATGCAGCGCGCCATGGCGTCGGGCCAACGCATCTCCGAAGTGCTCGACGTACCGGTCGACGTCAGCGACAGACAGGGCGCGGTGACGCTGACGCGCGACATGGACGGTTCGGTCGAGTTCAGGAACGTCACCTTCGGCTACCGGCAGAACCAGCCGGTGCTGAAAAACATCTCCTTCCGCGTCAATCCGGGCGAGACGGTTGCGCTTGTCGGCCCCACCGGTTCGGGCAAGTCGAGCTGCATGGCGCTGGTGCACCGCTTCTATGATGTCTGGTCGGGCGAGGTGCGGGTCGGCGGCCACGATGTGCGCGACGTGACGCAGGATTCGCTCGGCGATCAGGTGGCGATGGTGCTGCAGGAGCCGTTCCTGTTTTCCGGCACGGTGCTGGAGAACATCCGCTACCACAAGACATCGGCTACCAGCGAAGAGGTTGTGCGCGCCGCGCAAGCCGTTGGCGCGCACGACTTCATCGAGCATTTGCCTGACGGCTACGACACCGAGCTCGAACAGCGCGGCGGCAATCTGTCCCTCGGCCAGCGCCAGCTGATCAGCTTTGCACGCGCACTGGTGGCGGATGCGAAAATCCTGGTGCTGGACGAGGCGACGGCGAGCATCGATTCCTACACCGAGATGCTGATCCAGAAGGCACTGGTCACGCTGCTGGAAGGCCGCACCGGGCTGGTCATCGCGCACCGGCTGGCGACCATACGCGGCGCCGACCGCATCATCGTCTTACAGAACGGCGAGATCGTCGAGAGCGGAAATCACGAGCAGCTGATGGCGGCCAAGGGCCTCTATGCCAGGCTCTACAACATGAACTACGCATCGTTCGACGATATTGCCGAGGAAGACATAGGCGCGCCGGCCGGCAAGGCGACGTGAGCTGCTGCCGGTTCAGCTCGACTGGGAATGGTGCGGGGCCAAAACTCGTCGTCGACCAATTCGGCTTCAGATGACGACACGTTTCAGCTCGCCTTCCAGCGTAAGCCCGGCGTCACGCCTGCCGCGCGTTCAGGTGGAGGAGCGGCCGGCCGCCTAAAGGGCAATCCCGCGTAAATTCTGAATTCTACGCGCCGCCTGGCGCGCGATGCACGCGCAGCTTGCGCCTGAACCTCAGCAAACGCCGTCATGATGGCTTTCGTTCCTTAGCCGTCGGATGAAAATCGCCGGGGAACAGGAAGGCTTGCTGGGAGTTTAGTTCTTCGAGCCGCGCCGTGAACGGCGCGGCAGCGAAGGAGACGGCATATGGGCCTGGGTACCATTCTTATTATCATCCTGATCATCGCGTTGCTCGGCGGCTTCAGCGGCCTCGGCGGCGGCCCGTTCTACGGCACTGGTTACTATGGCGGCGGTGGCCTCGGGCTGGTGCTGATCATCGTGATCATTCTGGTTGTTCTCGGGCGAATATAGCGTCGCCATTGGCGGCCGCCGAGTTTCTACGGCGGCCGCGTTTTCGCCTGACATCGAGGTTTGAAGACATGGCAGCTGAAGACATTGCTGGTCCGGACTGGGCCGGCGTCGGCGCGAGCGAGAGCGAACGCGACGAGCTGGGATATCCTAATGGTGGCACTATCCGAAGGCGGCGGGCGTAAGCTGCAGACCCCGACACCCGCCTGGCGGCCGTGGCGTTCATCGAGGCGGATCGGACGCTTCGAGAAACCCAGGACGGCGACGAGGCGGGTCAAGGGCAGCATCGGCCTGAAGGCCGCAATGGCAGGCACGCCTTACGCCTGAACGCGGTCAACCCGCCGTAACTCCGCCAGCAGAAACACCACCAGCACGCAGCACAGCAGGCCAAGCGACAATGGCAGTCCCTGATGTCCGGTCAGTTGCATCGCCAGCCCGGCCACGGGTGAGCCGACGATGCCGCCTACCCCCCATACGAACGCGAAGGCGGCATTGCCGGCGATCAAGGCTTGACCGGTGAAACGCTCGCCGAGCTGGATCAGCGACAGCGTGTAGATCCCGAACGAGACCCCGCCCCAGACGAAGAAGAGCGGCCAGACAAGCCATGTAGCGAAGAGCAACGGCAACAGAAAACAACCGGCCAGGCAAGCCAGGACACAGAACAGCATCATCGGCTTCGAGCCAAACCGTTCGGCGGCGCGCCCAAGCACGACCTGCAGCACGGCATTGCCGGCGATGAAACAGGTGATGAGCGAAGCGATGCGCTGCTCAGTGCTGCCGAGCGCGGCACCATAGACCGCGAACAGCGAAAGCAGGACTTGCTCGAAGGCGGCAGCCGTGAAGACTGCGAACAAGAGCAGCGGCGCCAGCGCGAAGAAGCCGCCGACCGACACCGCTTCGCCCTCACGCGGCATGTCGGGCAGGCGTGGCGCGACGGCAAGCACGATCAGGCCGCAGACAAGGAAGGCCGCGCTGCCGATGATGAAGGGTGGCCATCCTTGCGTGCCGACCAAGCCTAGCGACAGCGGGCCGAGGCCAAAGCCGGCGGAAACGATGGAGGAGTATAGGCCCATGATGCGGCCTCGGCGTGCGGCGGGTGTGATCGAGACCAGCCAGGTTTCACTGATCACGTAAAGCGGATTGGCAAAGAAGCCGAGCAGGAAGCGCAACGGCATCCAGGCCCATACATCCTGCGTCCAGGCAATCGCGATCAGGACGGTTGCTGCCAGGATCGAACACACAACCGCAAAGCGCGCCGCGCCCACCCGCCGGACCAGCGCCGGCGTGAAGAGCGACGATATAATGAAACCCAGAGGCGTCATCGCGGCCGAGAGGCCGATAAGGCCCGGTGTCGTCCCTTGCCGTTCCAGGATGAAGCTGAGCAGCGGATACGTCAGCCCCTGTGCTATGGCGAACACCGTAACTGTCGCGATGATGCCGGCCATCGCGGCCCATGCGATGTGGTTCTCCGGCGGTGACGTCGCGTCTTCGGCGCTCATGCCGACTTCGAAGCAGGATCGGCACGTTCCGGCAAGTGCAAATGCCGGCAAAACGCCGCGGTACGCCCAAACAGGCGGGCGGGTCTTATCCGCGACATCAGCTCACACTTGCCAGAAGCGTTTGACGATTTCGGCCTCGACCTGGCGTCTGGTCAGACCGATATCGTCGATCAGGTGCGGATTGGTCTCCGCCATCTGCTTGAGGTCCCAGCGAAAGCGTATCCGCTCGCGCCAGGCCGCGATCATGCCCCGCGGGCCCGTCGGACGCCGGCCCGATGACACCGCCTTTTCCGGCAAGGCTGCACGAGCAGAAGCAAGGGTATCGTTCATGGCAACCTCCATTCGGTTTGAGGGGCGACAGCCCTCGGCTTGAAAGAGGTTGAATTCTGCCGCATGCGGACGGCGCCGTAATTAAGCGCAGCCAAATAGTTCTCAAAAGTTCCAAACTGGCTAGAGCACCTCGCCGTTTCATGGAAACGACGAGGCGCTCAACTCTTTGTTTTGACGCCATACGTCCGTGAAGCGCTCCGCGCTTTCCCGTGGGAAAACCGCCTTCACACCTTTCCTGGAATTGCTCTATAGATGCGCGTTATGCAGGGATCGCGCTTTGCCTTTGGTCCGTTCGTGCTTGATCCGGGTGCGGGAACGCTCCTTCGGGACCAAGTTCCCGTAGCCGCCGGCCACCGCGGACTGCAGCTGCTGGCGGCGCTCGTCGCCCGGCCCGGCGAGATCGTGGCCAAGGCCGAGTTGATGGATGCGGCATGGCCAGGCACCGCCGTTGAGGAAGGCAACCTCACCGTCCAGATTGCACAATTGCGCAAGCTGCTGGGTCCGGCCACGAACGGCGGAGAATGGATATCGACCGTTCCGCGCGTCGGCTATCGCTTCGCCGGCGCCATCGAACAGCTCGGCGACGAGAAGCGACAGGCTTTGCCGCTGCCCGCCAAACCGTCGATAGCCGTGCTGCCCTTTGCCAATTTCAGCAACGACCCCGAGCAGGAAGCCTTCGCCGACGGGTTGACCGAAGACCTGATCACCGACCTGTCGAGGATTGGCGGCCTGTTCGTCATCGCGCGCAACTCGACCTTTGCCTACAAGGGCAAGGCGGTGGATGTGCGCGAGGTCGCCAGGGAACTTGGCGTGCGCTATCTCTTGGAGGGCAGCGCCAGACGCGCCGCCGGGCGCGTGCGCATCAACGCCCAGCTGGTCGACGCGCTGAGCGGCGAGCATTTGTGGGCAGACCGCTTCGATCGCGGCCTGGAAGATATTTTTGCCGTTCAGGACGAGGTGACGGCTAAGATCGTCGAGGCGCTGCTTGGCCGGCTGCGCGCGCCGCTGCCGCGCAACCGGCCCCAAAATCTCGAGGCCTACGATCTGTGCGTGCGAGCCCGCAACCTGATCGACGTCTCGCCGGAGACGGCGCGCGAAGCGCATCTGTTGCTGACGCGCGCGCTTGCGCTCGATCCGGACTATGCCGAAGCCTATCGCTGGCTTGCCATGAACCACTGGATGGGATGGGTGCATTGGGGAGAGCCCATTGAGCCTGCCCGCGGCCTTGCCCTGGAACTGGCGCGCAAGGCTGTGGCGATCGATCCCAACGATGCCGGCTGCCACTGGGTGCTTGCTAACCTGCTTGCCTATGAGCGCAGATTCGACGAAGCGGATGTGGGATTTGCCAAGGCGTTCGAACTCGACCCGAACGAGGCCGATGCCTGGGCGACATTGTCCGACATCGCGGTCCTGGCCGGGCGCGTCGAGGACGGCCTCGACTATATCAGCAAGGCGTTCCGGCTGAACCCGTTTCCGGCAAGCTGGTACTACCTGACGCTCGGCCAGGCGCAATATGCGGCGCGCGACTATGAAGCCGCGGTCGAGACGACGCGCCGGGACGAGACGTATCGGACAAGCTCGCGCCGTTTCCTTGCGGCAAGCCTTGCGCAACTTGGCCGGATCGATGAGGCGCGCGCCGAGGTCGACCTGTTCCTTGTCGCGAACCCACATTTCACCACCCGCCACTGGGTCGAGACGGAGCCGTTCCGCGACACTGCCACGCTCGACCATTTCGTCGATGGCTTCCGAAAGGCCGGACTTCCGGAGTGACGGACCGGCGTGCTCGATCGATGCAGGCACCGTCGGTTGCGGCTCAATCTGCCAGTGTTTGCAAGTCGCGAGGCCACTGACCGATCTTGCTTCCGCGAGCAGTCATCCAACAGCGATTGCAGCGAAGCGGCGCGCGAAACCTCTGTCACGGTGAAGCCGGCTGGAACGGCCAACGATCGATCCGGCCGCGGGTGAGCGCTGGGTGGCGGCGGGCGACTACCTGTTGCGCTCTCGTCTGCAATGCCGGCATCGCGGTCGCCGTGGGCAATGATCGGCTTGCCTCGTTGAGCTTTCGACGCGCTCCGACAACTCGCGATGATTTTTCTAGATGCCGGATGATTTTCTAGATGCCGTTTGTCGAAGCATGATCTTTTCCGAAAACCGTTTCCCACTTTTCTGGATCACGCTCTAGCGGCTGGCGTGATCGGGCAGTCCGCACAACCTGATTATCTGAGCGCCCTTTAGCTTTCCTTGTTTGAGGCCGGCGGCGGGAGTAATAGTCGCCACGGAATTGCGAGGAGGAAAAGATGACGCTGAACTTCGACCCGAAGGCGAAGGCCACGGCGTTGTACCATGGCGAATTCCGACCGATGTTCATTGGCGGCAAGTGGGTCGCGGCGCAGTCCGGCCAGGGCATGCAGGCACTCAATCCGGCAACAGGCGAGGTGCTGGCGACAGTGCCGCGCGGCGGGGCTGCCGATATCGACTCGGCGGTGGCCGCCGCGCGCGCGGCCTTCGAAGGCCCATGGTCCAAATTCTCGCCCTACGAGCGGCAGTGCGTGCTGCTCAGGATCGCCGATCTGTTCGAGACGCATTGGGAAGAGCTCAGCGTTTCCGACACGCTCGATATGGGACTGCCGATCACGCGCACGCTCGCCAACCGGCGCCGCGTCATCGGCATGCTGCGCTTCTATGCCGGCATGGCGACGGCGCTGCATGGCGAGACGATCGACAATTCGATTCCCGGCGAGATCGTCACCTTCACCCGGCGCGAGCCGGTGGGCGTCGTTGGTGCGATCATTCCCTGGAACGCGCCGACCGCCGCCTCGATCTGGAAGATCGCGCCGGCGCTGGCGACAGGCTGCACCATCGTGCTGAAACCGTCCGAGGATGCGTCGCTGACGCCGCTGCTGATCGCGCAACTGATGCAGGAATCCGGCGTGCCCGACGGCGTCGTCAACGTCGTCACCGGCACCGGGGCCGAAGCCGGTGCGCGGCTCGCCGAACATCCAGACGTCAACAAGATCGTTTTCACCGGATCGACGCTGACCGGCCAGGCCATCGCGCGGGCAGCCGTGGCCAACCTCAAACGCGTTTCACTGGAGCTCGGCGGCAAGTCGCCGATCATCGTCTGCCGCGACGCCGACATCGACAAGGCTGTTCCGATCGCGGCGATGGCGGTGTTCGTGCATTCGGGCCAGATCTGCATTGCCGGCTCGCGGCTGTTCGTGGCGCGCGAAATCCATGACGAGTTCGTCCGCCGGCTCGCCGATTTCGCGGGCAGACTGCGGATCGGCCATGGCATCGAGGCAGAGACGGAAATCGGACCGCTCATCAATGCCAGGCAGGCAGGCAAGGTGGAGGGCTATATCAGGGCCGGCAGCGACGAAGGCGCCGAACTGGTCGCCGGTGGCTCGCGGCTGACCGGCGAGCTCTACGATGGCGGCAACTTCATTGCGCCGACGGTCTTCGGCGCCGTGTCGGACCAGATGACCATCGCGCGCGAGGAGATTTTCGGCCCGGTCATTTCGGCGATGCCCTTCGACACGCTCGACGAAGCGGTGGCGCGTGCCAATGCGACGCCCTATGGCCTGGCCGCCGGCATCTTCACCACGCATCTGGGCACCGCGCACAAGCTTGCGCGCCGGGTCAAGGCCGGCTCGGTCTGGGTCAACATGTACCATGCCATCGACCCGGCGGTGCCGTTCGGCGGCATGAAGATGTCGGGTTATGGCCGCGAGGGCGGCATCGAACATCTGCACGAGTATCTGGAGACCAAGTCGGTCTGGATCCAGACCGACTGATATTCGCGCGGCGTACTCTGCGAAATCACGATGAAACCACAACGGCCAGGACGGCGGCGCAGTCACCGGCTTTGACCAGGCCGGGGAAATGCCGCGCGGCCAGAATGCCGGACATTTTTGCCCGGATTTCCTGCGGAGCGATGCCGGTGCGGCCGGTGGAATGGATGCGCCCCAGCACCGAGCCTTCTTTCACAGGCTCGCCGAGATCGACCATGGTTTCGATCATGCCGTCGTCCTCGGCGAAGGAGAAGCAATCGCCCGACGGCATGTCGAGCCACTGCGTCGGGCTCTTCTCTACTGCACCGGCGACAATGCCGGCATGACGCAGCACATTGCTGATGCCGCGCCGCGCAATCCGCACCGTCTGTGCGCGCGAGGTGCCGCCGCCGCCAAGCTCGGTGCTGACGAAGACCTTGCCCATTTCCTCCGCCGCCGTGTCGTACATGCCGACGGAGTCGATCTCGATCATGCGCATGGAGAACGGAGCCGCGAATGCGGCGACCGCGTCGAAGGCTTTCTGCTCCAGTGCCTTGTCGGGCACCGTGTGCGCGGCACAGAAGGGCACGAAATCCAGCGTCCTGCCGCCGGAGTGGAAATCGAAGACGAGGTCGGCGCGCGGCAGCAGTTCGCGTTGAAAGTAGTCGGCGATCTTCTCGGTCACCGTGCCGTCGGGGCGGCCGGGAAAGCTGCGGTTCATATTGCCCTTGTCGATCGGCGACGTCCGCGTGCCGGCGCGGAAGGCCGGATAGTTCATCGCCGGCACAATGATCACCGTGCCGCTGACCTGTTTGGGATCGAGCGTGCGGGCAAGATCGTAGAGCGCCAGCGGCCCCTCATACTCGTCGCCATGGTTGCCGCCGGTGAGCAGCGCGGCCGGCCCCTTGCCGTTGCGGATGACGCAGATCGGGATCATCACCGAGCCCCAGGCCGAGTCGTCGCGGCTGTAGGGCAGGCGCAGGAAACCATGTTGCACGCCGTCCTTGTCGAAATCGACGGTCGGCGCGATCGGAGATGGGCGGAGGCTAGGCATCGGGCTCAATTCTTCACCACCAGTTTGCGCGGTACATTGGCGAGGCACTCTACACCGGTTTCGGTGATCAGGATGGATTCGGTGATTTCCAGTCCCATCGTCTCCAGCCACAGGCCGGTCATGAAATGGAAGGTCATGCCGGGCTTGAGTTCGGTGCGGTCGCCGGGGCGCAGGCTCATGGTGCGTTCGCCCCAATCCGGCGGATAGGATAGGCCGATGGAATAGCCGGTGCGGTTGTCCTTGACGATGCCATATTTCTTCAACACGGCGAAAAAGGCGTTGGCGATGTCCTCACAGGCATTGCCGGGCTTTGCCGCCGCCAGCCCCGCCTCCATGCCTTCCAGTGTCGCCTTCTCGGCATCGAGGAATTCCTGTGTCGGCTTGCCGAGAAAGACGGTGCGCGACAGCGGGCAATGGTAGCGGTTGTAGCAGCCGGCGATCTCGAAGAAGGTGCCCTCGCCCGACTTCATCGGCTGGTCGTCCCAGGTGAGATGCGGCGCCGAGGCGTCGGCGCCCGACGGCAGCAGCGGCACGATCGCCGGATAGTCGCCGCCGACGCCATCGACACCGCGCGTGCCGGCATCGTAGATCTCGGCGACCAGATCGCATTTGCGCATGCCGACCTGGATCTTGTCGACGATGCGCTGGTGCATGGCTTCGACGATGCGGGCCGCCTTGCGCATATAGTCGATTTCAGTCGGGCTCTTCACCGCGCGCTGCCAATTGACCAGCGCTGTCGCGTCGACGAAGCGGGCGTTGGGCAGGTGCTTCTGCAACGCGGCGAAGGCGGCAGCCGAGAACCAGTAATTGTCCATCTCGACGCCGATGGTCAGCTTGCCCCAGCCGCGATCACTGAGCACTCTGGCCAAAAAATCCATCGGGTGGCGCTCGGTCGACTGCACGTAGTGGTCGGCATAGCCGACGATGTTGTCATGCGCGAGATAGGCGGTGCGCTTGGCGCCATTGGCATCCTGGCCGCGACCGTACCAGACCGGCTCGCCCGATGGTGGCACGATCACCGCCTGATGCACATAGAACGACCAGCCATCATAGCCGGTCAGCCAGGCCATGTTGGATGGGTCGCTGATAACAAGCAGATCGACGCCTTTCCCCTCCATGGCTTTTCGCGTCTTGGCGAGGCGATCCGCAAATTCGCCACGCGAGAATTTTAGGTTCGGCTGCATTGTTCTTGGTCCTCGTTTGTTGGGCCTGGAGCCTGTTTCAACTTTGTTGGAAACAGGCTCGTCGTTCTTGTTTGAACGTGATCTCTGGGAAAAACCGGGTTCCACTTCCGGATCACGCTTTGGCCAGCATCAGCTTTCAAAAATGGTTCCGGCATTGGCCGCCCGCGCCCGGTTGCGAGCGAGCGTGGCGATCGCCGTATCCTGCACGCCGGTGCCGGTGAGGTCGGCGATGGTGATGTCGCTGGGTGAGCGCCTTCCGTGCCGTTCGCCGGCGATGATCTGGCCGAGTTCGGTGACCGCGGCATCGGCTCCCATCACGCCCGATGCGATGGCGTGATGCAGTTCTCCCAGACGCCGTGTCTGCTTGGCGCTGTCGGCGACATAGAGATCCGCCATGCGCAGGATCGCCGGCGCGATCTCGTTCTTGTGTTCGGCATCCGAGCCCATGGCGGTGATGTGCTGCCCGGCAACGACAAAGCCGGCCTTGATCAGCGGCTCGGTCGACGGCGTGGTGGTGACGATGATGTCGGCGCCGATGGTTGCTTTGGCTGCATCCGGCTCGGCGCGCACGAGAATGCCGAGCTTTTCGCGCAGCGCGCCTGCGGCCGTCTCCGCCTTGACCGCATCGCGCGCCCAGATGCGTGCCTCGGCGATCGGCCGCACCAACATGAGCGCTTCGAGTTGCAGCCCGGCTTGCACGCCGGCGCCGAAGATTGCGGCGACGGACGAATCCGGCCGCGACAGATGCTTCGCCGCGACGGCGCCGGCAGCAGCGGTGCGGACATCTGTGAGATAGCCATTGTCCAGCAGCAGCGCCTCGACCACACCGGTTCTTGCCGAGAGCAACACCATCATGCCGCCCCCGCTGGGCAGACCGAGCTTCGGATTGTCGAAGAAGCCGGAGCTTATCTTAACGGCGAAACCGTCTATTCCAGGCACATAGGCCGACTTCACATCGACCTCGCCGCGCTGCTCGTGAATGTCCAACCGCAGGATCGGCGGCATCGCCACCGGCAATGTGGCGAGCGCGCGGAAAGCGTTTTCGACGCAGGCGACCGCGTCGAGATCGAGCGGCACGATTGTGCGCAGTTCCTTCTCGGTGAGGATCGTCATCCGGCTCATGCGATGCGCTCCGCGAAGGCGCGCACTGCGAAGGATAGTGTTCCTTCACACCCCCCTCTGTCCTGCCGGCCATCTCCCCCGCAAGGGGGGAGATTGGACTGCACTCCTGCCTTCGCCAATCTCCAGCGCAGCAAGAACAGCGACCGCATCGAAGCTGCCGATCTCCCCCCTTGCGGGGGAGATGTCCGGCAGGACAGAGGGGGGTGGGCGGGAATTCGGCGTGGGAGAGTTTTCATGCCGCGCGCTCCGCGATTGCGTCACCGCAGACGATCTTGCGATGCGTGTTCATGTCGATATTGCGGCCCGAGAGAAGAACGACCACCGGCCCGGTCGCCTTGACCTTCCCGGCAAGCAGCGCGGCGATGCCGACCGCGCCGGCGCCTTCGACGATCTCGCGCTCCTGTTCATAGGCATGGCGGATGCCGGCGGCGATCTCGTCCTCGCTGAGCAGGATGACGTCGTCGAGCAGATCGCGGCACATGGCGAAGGTCAGCCGGTTGCCGAGACCGATGCCGCCGCCGAGCGAATCCGCCAGCGTCGGCAGTTCTTCCACCTCGACCGGGCGACCGGCATCCAGGCTCGCCTTCATCGCAGCACCACGCGCCATCGAAACGCCGATGATTTTTGTCCCGGGGCTGACGCCCTTGACGGCGGCGGCGATGCCCGAGGCGAGTCCACCACCGGAGAGTTGCACCAGGACGAGAGCGGCATCCGGGACCTGCTCGATCATCTCCAGTCCGAGCGTGCCTTGCCCGGCGATGATGGCCGGGTGGTCGAAGGGCGGCAGCATCACCAGTCCCTCCTGCGCCACCAGCCGTTCGACCTCCTGCTGCGCCTCGTCCTGACTGTTGCCGATGATGCGGACATCCGCGCCAAGCCGACGGATTTCGTCGAGCTTGTTGCCCGGCACCAGTCGCGACATGCAGATCACCGCACGCATGCCTTCGAGCTTCGCGGCATGGGCCAGCGCACGGCCATGATTGCCGGTCGACGCCGCGACCACGCCGCGCGCCTTCTCCTCGGCGCTCAGCGAAGCAATGGCATTCGAGGCGCCGCGCAGCTTGAAGCTGCCGGTGGTCTGGCGGTGTTCAAGCTTGAGGTGGACGGGGATGCCCAGTCGTTCGGAAAGGCTGTGAGATAACCCTGTCGGCGTGCGTTCGATTTTGCCGGCAATTCGCTCCCGGGCGGCACGAATATCGTTAAGGGTGACTGTCGTCATGATCGTCAATCGCGCGGCAAAGGCAGCGTCATCAGACGGCCAAATTCGGGATGCGACGTCCCGTCGCCACACAACCGCAAACAATTCCAGGCGCTGGCCTGATTGCTGGTGACGACCGGGCGGTCGATCGCCTGTTCCATCCCGGGAACCGCGAGCGCTCCGCGCAATGCGGTGCAGGACACGAACAGTGCATCGGCCTGCGCATTCGTCGCCTCACGAGCCAGGTCGGCGATCGCTGCCGGCGCAATGCGCGCCATCTCGCGATCGTCCTCGAAGCCGAGGCAGGTGAAGCTGACGATCTCAAAGCCGCGCTCGGCGAAATACGTCGCCATCGGTCTGGAGGTTTCTACCGTGTAAGGGGTGAGGATGCTGATCTTCTTGGCACCCAGCGCCTTCAGCCCGCGGACGCCTGCCATGGGCGGCGTGACCACAGGAACCCCTGATTTGGCAGACTGGATCGCGGCCTCGATTTCAGCGTCGCCAATCACTACCGAGGCCGAGGTGCAGGAGTAGCAGATCGCGTCGAGGTTTTCGTCGGGCAGGATCAACGCCGCACCCGCCGCCAGCTCGGGCTGCATCTTGCGAAGGTTTTCCGGCGTCGTCGGATTCTTGTAGGGAATGCGCGCGACATAGACGCCGACCCGCTCGCTCGCCACCATGCGGCGGAAATCCGGTTCGCTGGTGTGGTCGGTGGCAAGGATGATCAGGCCGACGCGCTTTTCCAGCGGGCGCGCATCGAGCGCCGGCCTTGTCGGCATCAGCCTGATTTCGGGCAGCGGTTTCATCTTGAGAATTACCTTTCGATCTTGCCGTAGCGATGTTCCAGCCAGCGCAGCAGCACGACCGAGAAGAGGCTGATGACGAGGAAGAAAGCGCCGACCAGCGTGATCGGTTCGATGTAGCGGTAGTAGGTGTTGGCGACGCTCTTTGCCTGGTTCATCAGCTCCAGCACGGTGATTGCCGATAGCAGCGGTGTCTCCTTGAACATGGCGATGAAATAATTGGCCAGCGCCGGGATCATCGGTGGGATCGCTTGCGGAATGATGATGTTGGTCCAGGTCTGCGTGGCGCTCAGATTGCAGGCCTTGGCCGCCTCCCACTGGCCGCGCGGCACGTTGTCGATGCCGGCGCGATAGACTTCCGCCGTGTAGGTGCCGTAGTGCAGGCCGAGCCCGATGACGCCGGCGACCAGCGGCGGCAACAGGATGCCGAAATCCGGCAGGACATAGAAGATGAAATAAAGTTGCACCAGAAGTGGCGTGCCGCGGATGAATTCGGCCGCCCAGCCGATGCTGCGCGACAGCACCTTGTTGGGCGAGCGTCGCGCCAGCGCGATGCCCAGACCCACAATCGCGGCCAGCACCGAGCCGAGCAGCGTCGCCAGGATGGTGATCTTCACGCCCTGGATCAGCGTTGGCAGGATTTCCCAAACGAAGTTCCAATCCCAATCCATCAGGAAGCCCAATTTATCAGAAGGGCATTGGCCATCAGACGCGCACCCCGTCGAGGCCGCGCGCCATGCGGCGTTCCAGAGAACGCACGCCCCAGGAGATGATCAGCGCCAGGGCGAAATAGATGATCAGGATGGTGGTGAACGGCGCCAGCGTGTTGCCGGTCTGCGAGCGCACGACCTGCGCCTGAAAGGTGAGATCGGCGAGCGAGATCAGCGACACGACGGAGGTCGCCTTGAGCAGTTCGATGGCATTGTTGCCGAAGGTCGGCAGCATGACCAGTAGCGCCTGCGGCAGGATGACGTGGCGCATGCCTTGCCAGCGGCCGAGGTTGAGCGCGATGCAGGCTTCATATTGTTCGCGGCCGACCGACTGGATGGCGCCGCGTACCACCTCGGCCGCATAGGCGCCGACATTGAGGCCCAGCGCCAGCACACCCGCCTGCAGCGGGGTCAGTTCGAGGCCGATCAACGGCAACACGAAATAGGCAAAAAACAGCTGCACGAAGATCGAGGTGCCGCGGAAGAATTCTATATAGGCGGTGGCCAGCCAGCGCAGCGCAAAGAAGCGCGACACGCGGCCCATGCCGGCGAGGAAGGCCATGATCAGGGCGAGCACCGACCCCATCAGCGTCAGCTCGATGGTGACAAGCGCTCCCTGCAATATCAGGCCGAGGTAGCCGGACCACTGGGTCATTCGGGTTCCAACGTTGGCGGTTAGCTTCCTTCTCCCCGTTCACGGAGAGAAGATGCCAGTCCACCCTCCGAAGCTGCAGCGCAGCTGCTGCGGAGGACGGGCAGGCAGATGAGGGGCAGCGCTAAATTCTCAGAACCTGGCGCCGCCCCTCATCCGGCCCTTCGGGCCACCTTCTCCCCGTGAACAGGGAGAAGGCAAAAACGGCGCTATTTCGCCGCGCAGAGCTTGTCCCGCGTGGTCGACATCGCGGCTGCGGCCGAGAAGCCGTAGGGCTCGATGATCTTGGCGAACTCGCCGGATTTCTTCAGCTTGGCGAGCTCGACATCGAAGGCATCGCGCAGGGCCTCATCGCCTTTCTTGAAGGCGGCGCCGTCGCAATAGACCGGCGCGCCGACCACCGGGGCGATGACTTCGAGGTTCGGATCGTTGGCTTTCTTGACGAGGTCGTTGATCGACAGGACGGGAAGCGAATAGGCATCGATGCGACCGTCCTGCAGCATCTTCAGGCCGCTCTGGCCGTCCGGCACGACGATGACGCGCTCGCGCGGCACGCCGGCGTTGAGCGCCAGCTTCTCCTCGGTGCCGCCGCCCGGCGCGCCGATGGTGGCCGACGTGTCCTTGGCGACATCCTCGTAGCTCTTGAAGCCCTTCGGATTGCCCTTCTTGACCAGCATCGCCTCGGCGTCGCACAGCACAGGTTCCGAATAGACCACCGCCGCGCAGCGCTCAGGCTTCATGAACAGGCCGGCGGTGACGACGTCGAAGCGGCCGGCCTGCAGGCCCGGGATCATCGCGCCATATTCTGAGATCGAAGCGACGATGTCGCCAACGCCAAGACGCTTGAAGACCTCGCGGGCCACGTCCGGCGCCGCACCTGAAACTTTGCCGTCGGCGGCGACCGCAGTGTAGGGCGGCTCGTTGGCGATGGCGACGCGGGCAAAGCCCTGCGCCTTCAATTGCTCGAGCTTGCCGTCATCGGCCGAACCGGTGCCCGACGCGGCGAGCACCACCGTCAGTGCGAGACCGGCGACACCGGCCAGAATGCCAAGTTTCTTCATTGTTCCCAACTCCTTGTTGTCTTCTTGGTTTTGTCTGGGGCGGTCTTCCGCCCCGCAAAGCGGTCAGACACGATGTCCGGCCGCGATGATCTTCTTCAGGAAGCCTTGCGTGCGCTCCTGCTTTGGATGGCGGAAAATCTCGTCTGGTTTGCCCTCTTCGACGATCTTGCCGCGGTCGAAGAACAGCACGCGGTCGGCGAAGTCGTGGGCAAAGCCCATCTCGTGGGTGACCAGCAGCATGGTCATGTCGGTCTCTGCGGCGAGCTTGCGCATGACATTCATCACCTCCTCGACCAGCTCCGGATCGAGGGCCGACGTCACCTCGTCGAACAGCATGATCTTCGGCGACAATGCCAGCGCACGGGCAATCGCCACGCGCTGCTTCTGGCCGCCGGACAGCTGCGCCGGCATCGACTTCGCCTTGTCGGCCATGCCGACCATGTCGAGCAGTTCCATGGCCCGCTTTTCAGCGGCGGCGCGAGGCGTGCCCTTGGTCAGCATCGGCGCCAGCGTGACGTTATCCATGACGCATTTGTGCGGAAACAGATTGAACAGCTGGAAGACCATGCCGATCTTCTGCCGCATCTTGGTCAGGTGCCGCTCGTCGGCGGGCAGCAGCTGGCCGTTGCGCTCCATGTGGTAGAGCTGCTCGCCATCGATCTGGATATGGCCGGCGTCGATCTTCTCCAGCGTCATCAGGATGCGCAGGATCGTCGTCTTGCCCGAGCCGGACGGGCCGATCAGCGCCAGCTTCTCGCCGGGCATGACCTGCATCGACAGGCCGTCCAGTACCTTGAACGAGCCGAAGCTCTTCGAAATGGCGTCGACCTTGATGATGGGTGAGGACAAATGAATTTCCCCTGCTGGAGAAGCCTGTGCCCTTAACGATGCGGAACGCGCCAAATCATGTCAATTGGGAAAATAAAATCATGACAATATTTCCGGCACTGAGTGATTCCAGAGCAATTCCCGCTTAGATTGCGAGCAACAGATGCTCCGGATCGCCAAGCAGCAGCTTGGTGACAACGCCTAAGCCGGCGCGCAGTTCCCCCTCGGTGGTCGAGCCTAGCGAGATGCGCACCGCCGGATGCCAAGGCGCATCCGAAATGCGAAAAGAGGTGCCGGGCGCGATCGCCACGCCTTGCAGGCGGGCCTGGGCGACGAAGCTTTCCTCGGCACGGTCCGCGGGCAGTTGCAACCAGACATGCAGCCCGTCGCGCCTGGCGCGATAACCAACCCCGCCCAGCACCTCGGCTGCGATGTCCTGGCGGCGGCGCAATGCCGCGCGCTGCCAGCGAACGAGTTCCATCGCCGTGCCGTCGGTCACCCATTTGGTGGCGATCTCGGCCACCAGCGGCGTCGCCATCCAGTTCGACACCAGATGCCGGTTGGCAACGGCGGCGACATAGCGGTCGGGCGCCGCGAGATAGCCGATGCGCAGGCCAGGTACGGTGATCTTGGTGAAGGAAGTGACGTAGAGCGTGCGCTCCGGCGCAAAGGCGGCGACCGGCGGCGGCCGGTCCTCGACCAGCGGACCCAGCACATCGTTCTCGATGATGGCGATGTCGTGCTTGCGCGCGACCGCGGCGATCTCTTCGCGCCGCCGAGCGTCCATCAGCGTCGCCGTCGGGTTGATCACCGACGGTTGCACGAATACCGCGCGAATGTCGGTGAGCCGGCAGACCTCGTTCAACGCCTCCGGGATCAGGCCATTGCCGTCGATCGGCAGGCCTTCCAGGTTGAAGCCGAGATAGCGCGCCAGCGGCACCAGCGTGTGGTGGCCGATAGCCTCGGTGGCGACAGTCGATCCCGGCGGCGCAACGCTCATCAGCGCCACGGTCATCCCGGCGGTCGCGCCATTGGTCAGGCTGATATTCTGTGCGGAGGTGTCGAGCCCACACAGTTTCAGCCATTCGACAGCCACCGCGCGGTGACGCGGGAACACCATGTTGGGCCGGAACGACAACGCCGAACTGGATGGCAGGTTTTCGGCCAGCCAGCCCAGCGCCTGCTTCAGCCGCTCCAAATGCATCGGCTCGCAGACCGGCTTCAGGATTGACAGATCGATGACCTCGCCGAGGCGCTCCGGCAGATAGGGCGGCTCCGGGTCGCGGCGCTGCGTCTGGACAAAGCTGCCACGGCCGATCTCGCCCGAAATCAGGCCGCGCCGGATCAGTTCTTCGTAGGCGCGGCTGACCGTCTGCACCGACAGTTTTAAATCGTCTGCCAGCCTTCGATGCGTTGGAAGCCGCGCGCCGTTGGCCAGCCGCCCGTCATGAATGGCGCGGGCGAACTGGTCGGCCAGCGTTTGATAGGCTGGCCGGCGGATGAGCGCAGGGTCGGGTTGCCATAATGTCATGACTTAATAGAGATCGAAATCAGTGCAATTGACAATCGAAATAATGCGCCGTCATGGTGATGCCGACAAAAAGCGGACGCCGATGACATCGAAACTCGACGCGGTCGACCTCAGGATACTCGACGCCATCCAGCGCGACGGGCGCATCACCAAGCTGGCGCTGGCCGAACAGGTCGGGCTGTCGCCGACGCCGTGCTGGATGCGGCTGCGCAAGCTGGAGAAGGCAGGCATCGTCTCGGGCTACCACGCCAGGATCGCCATGCGCGTGGTGGCGCCGGTCGCCACCGTGTTGATGGAGGTGACGCTGGCCAGCCATCGCCAGGCCGATTTCGACCGCTTCGAACGCGTCATCCGCGACATCCCCGAAATCGTCGCCTGCTGGTCGGTGGGCGGCGGCGTCGACTATGTGGTCAAGGTGATGACGCGCGACATCGACGCCTATCAGCGGCTGGTCGACGACCTGCTGGAGCGCGAGATCGGCATCGACCGCTACTTCACCTACATCGTCACCAAGACGGTGAAGGACGAAATCGTGCTGCCGATAGCCGATCTGCTGCCGGCGTCGGCATAAGCCCGGAGAGAATGTCTGTCGGGACGGCACAATAGAGAGAGTCTCTCTCCTTCAGGGCGTCGAAACAGTCTCTCTGTCTGCATGTGACGGATAGTCTTCCCGCATCGTCCGAACCGGGAGGCCTCGACCATGTCCGCGCATTTTGCCCGCTCGCATCGCCATGAGGCGCTCGACCGCCTCTCCGACCGCCGGCTGCTGCGCGAGCTTGCCTATGTCGATGGGCATTGGACCGCGAGCGAAGCGGCCGAAAGCTTTGAAGTCACCGATCCGGCCACAGGCGCGACGGTCGCGTTTGTCGCCGCGCTCGATGCGCAGCAAACGACAAGGGCAATCGGTGCCGCCGCGCGTGCCTTCCCGGCTTGGCGGTCACTGCTGCCGCAGGAGCGGTCCAGAATTCTGCGAAAATGGTTCGAGCTGATCGTTGCAGCCAAGGATGATCTGGCCCTGCTGATGACACTGGAACAGGGCAAGCCGCTGCAGGAATCGTTTGGCGAAATCGACTACGCCGCCTCCTTCGTCGAGTGGTATGCCGAAGAGGCAAAGCGCCTCAACGCCGAGAGCGTCACCAGCCATCTGCCCAAAGCGGAAATGATGGTGCGACGAGAGCCGCTCGGCGTTGTCGGCGTCGTCACGCCCTGGAATTTTCCGGCGGCGATGCTGACCCGCAAGGCGGCGGCCGCCCTTGCCGCCGGCTGCACCATCGTCGCGCATCCTTCATCCGAGACGCCGCTGTCGGCGCTGGCGCTGGCGGAACTTGGCGAGCGCGCCGGCATCCCCGCCGGTGTCTTCAACGTCATCACCGGAAAGGCTGCAACCATCGTCGGCCGCATGTGCGAAGACCCGCGCGTTCGCGCCATAAGCTTCACCGGCTCGACCGAGATCGGCCGGCTGATCGCGGCGCAAAGCGCGCCGACGATGAAGCGGCTGGTGATGGAGCTTGGGGGCCACGCGCCGCTGATCGTCTTTGCCGATACCGATCTGGACAAGGCGGTGAGCATCGCCATCGATGCCAAATTCGCCACCTCCGGCCAGGACTGCCTCGCCGCCAACCGCATCTATGTCCAGCGCCCGATCTACGATCGCTTCTGCGCCGCTTTTGCCAGGCGTATCGAGGCGCTGCGCACCGGCAACGGCCTTACCGACAAGATCGACATCGGGCCGCTGATGCATGAGCGTGCCGTCGCAAGGGTCGAAGAGCAGGTCGCCCATGCCATCGCTCGTGGCGCGCGCTGTCTCACCGGCGGCAAGCGGCATCAGGCCGGGCCGCTGTTCTACCAGCCGACGCTGCTGGCCGATGTCAGCGACGAAGCGCTGATCATGCGCGAGGAGACCTTTGGGCCGGTCGCCGCCGTCACGCCGTTCGACAGTGAGGACGAAGTGATCGCCCGTGCCAACGCCACAGAATATGGCCTGGTTGCCTATGTCGTTACCGAGAACGGCGCCCGCCAGCAGCGCCTGGGCCGCGCGCTCGACTACGGCATGGTCGCTATCAACCGCGTCAAGATCACCGGCGCGCCGATCCCATTCGGCGGCGTCAAGCAATCCGGCATCGGCCGCGAAGGCTCGCGCCATGGGCTCGAAGCTTTCGCCGATCTGAAGTACCTCTGCCTGGACGTCGCATAAGTCCGTCCGGCCATCTCTCAAGGAGTCAAAAAATGCTCGACCAATCCAACGAACTCAATGCCTGGGATCGCGACCACTTCTTCCATCCTTCGACCCATATGGGCACGCATGCGCGGGGTGAATCGCCGACCCGCATCATGGCCGGCGGCGAAGGCGTCACCGTCTGGGACAACAATGGCAGGAAGAGCATCGATGCCTTTGCCGGTCTCTATTGCGTCAATGTCGGCTATGGCCGCCAGAAGATCGCCGACGCGATCGCCACCCAGGCGAAGAACCTCGCCTACTACCACGCCTATGTCGGCCACGGGACCGAGGCCTCGATCACGCTGGCCAAGATGATCATCGACCGCGCGCCGAAGGGCATGTCGAGGGTCTATTTCGGCCTCTCGGGTTCGGATGCCAACGAGACCAACATCAAGCTGATCTGGTACTACAACAACGTGCTTGGGCGGCCGGAGAAGAAGAAGATCATCTCGCGCTGGCGCGGCTATCACGGTTCGGGCGTGATGACGGGATCACTGACCGGGCTCGACCTGTTCCATAACGCCTTCGACCTGCCGCGCGCGCCGGTCCTGCACACCGAAGCGCCCTACTATTTCCGCCGCGCCGACCGCTCGATGAGCGAGGAGCAGTTCTCGCAGCATTGCGCCGACAGACTGGAAGAGATGATCCTGGCCGAAGGTCCCGAAACCGTCGCCGCCTTCATCGGCGAGCCGATCCTCGGTACTGGCGGCATCGTGCCGCCGCCGGCCGGCTACTGGGAGAAGATCCAGGCGGTGCTGAAGAAGTATGACGTGCTGCTGGTCGCCGACGAGGTGGTGACGGGCTTCGGCCGTCTGGGCACCATGTTCGGCTCCGACCATTACGGCATCAAGCCAGACCTCATCACCATCGCCAAGGGGCTGACCTCGGCCTACGCGCCGCTGTCGGGCGTCATCGTTGCCGACAAGATGTGGCAGGTGCTGGTGCAGGGCTCCGACAAGCTCGGTTCGCTCGGCCATGGCTGGACCTATGCCGCGCATCCGATCTGCGTCGCCGCAGGTGTCGCCAATCTCGAACTGATCGACGAACTGGACCTGGTGACGAACGCCGGTGAGACCGGCGCTTATTTCCGCGCCGAACTGACCAAGGCTGTCGGCGGGCACAGACACGTCGGCGACGTGCGCGGCGATGGCATGCTGGCGGCGGTCGAATTTGTCGCCGACAAGGACGACCGGGTGTTCTTCGACGCCTCGCTCAAGATCGGGCCGCAAGTGGCGACAGCACTTGCCGCCAGCGGCGTCATCGGCCGCGCCATGCCGCAGGGCGACATACTAGGCTTCGCGCCGCCGCTCTGCCTGACGCGTGAGGAAGCCGACATCGTCGTTTCGAAAACCGCCGATGCCGTCAACAGCGTGTTTTCCAATCTCTGAGATCGACCCATGAATGCCATGACCAAGACCCTCCCCGCCACCATGGCCGCCGTGCTGCTCACCGGGCATGGCGGACCGGAAAAGCTCGTCTATCGCAGCGATGTGAAAGTGCCTGTGCCTGCCGCCGGCGAGGTGCTGGTTAAGGTCAGCGCTTGCGGTATGAACAACACCGATGTCTGGGTACGCCAGGGCGCCTATGGCACGGAGGAGGACGCTGCCGCCGTGTCGACGTGGCGGCGGCAAGGCAACACGCTTACCTTCCCGCGCATCCAGGGCACCGACACGGTCGGCACCATCGCTGCCGTCGGCGAAGGCGTTTCCCCGGGCCGTATCGGCGAACGGGTAATGGTCGATTTTTCGATCTACAACCGCGACGACGATTCCCTCGCCGACATTGACTATATGGGCCACGGTCGCGACGGCGGGTACGCCGAGTACCAGACGGTGCCGGGCGAGAATGCGCATTTCGTCGATACTGACATGAGCGACGTCGAACTCGCCACCTTCTGCTGCGCCTACCTCACCGGCGAACAGATGCTGGAGCGCGCCGGGCTGAAAGCCGGCGAACGCGTGCTGGTCACCGGCGCCTCGGGCGGCGTCGGTTCCGGCATCGTGCAGCTGGCGCGGGCGCGCGGCGCCATTCCCTATGCGGTCGTCGGCA
Source organism: Mesorhizobium sp. C372A (assembly GCF_030323245.1). Classification (NCBI taxonomy): domain Bacteria; kingdom Pseudomonadati; phylum Pseudomonadota; class Alphaproteobacteria; order Hyphomicrobiales; family Phyllobacteriaceae; genus Mesorhizobium; species Mesorhizobium sp. C372A. The sequence continues at coordinate 6,233,477 of NZ_CP100475.1, forward strand.
AGGGCAAGGAGCAGGCGGTGCGCGACATCGGCGCCGAAGCGGTCATTACCCGTGGGGTTGCCGATCTTCCCGCCGCCGTGAATGAAGCCACTGGCGACCAGCCGATCGATGTGGTCGCCGATCTCGTCGGCGGCGCGATCTTCAACGACCTGCTGCGCATCCTGCGACCTGAAGGCCGGTACACCACCGCCGGCGCCATCGCCGGCCCGGTCGTGCAGCTCGATCTCAGGACCATGTATCTCAAGCAGCTGCAACTGCACGGATCGAGCCAGGGCACGCGCGCCGACTTCCGCCGCATCATTGGATACATCGAAGCGAAGAAAATCCGGCCGCTGGTCGGCGGCGTCTACAGGCTCTCCGATTTTCACAAGGCGCAGGCAGACTTTATTGCCAAGGACTTCGTCGGCAAGCTGGTGATCGTGCCGGACGCCATGTGGAACCCGAATATCCGCACATAACGCCCCTACGTCAGAGCTCGTCGTAAACGGCATCATCAACACCTTGCGGCGTGGAGTCGTCGAAACCCAGCATGCGGTTGGTGACGTAGCCGAATCCGACACCGGCGCCGGGATCGGCAAAACCGAGGGCGCCGCCCCAGCCGCCATCGCAGCGACGCGCGGCTGGCATAGGCGGCGTCGTCGAGTTGAAAGCCGGCGGCGAATTGTCGGCGCTTGAGACATAGCGCGCATGAGGCGAACCGGAATCATCGCAACGAATGCAATCCACAGGCCGGCAACCAGACCCTGCATCTTGACAGACGAGGCGAAAGCCAAAAGAGTGAAACCGGTTTCACTGGGGACCGCCGGTGCATTTCGATCTGTCCACTCTGCTCCCGCATCTGGGTTTTCTGGCGCGCGGCGCCGAACTCACGGCCGCGGCTTGCGCGCTGTCGCTGGTAGGAAGCGTCTTCATGGGCGCGTTGGTGGCGATCGCACGCACCTCCGCCTCGGCACTGCTTCGACGGATCGCCTTCGTCTATGTCGATCTCTTCCGCAATGTGCCGTTCATCGTCCAGCTGTTCTTCTTCTATTACGGCCTGCCCGAGCTCGGCATTTACATCGATGCCTTCACCACCGGCGTCGTGGCGCTTTCGATTGCCGGCGGCGCCTATGCCTCCGACATCATTCGCGCCGGCATCCTCGCCATCGACCAGGGCATCATCGACGCCGCTGAAGTGAGCGGCCTGTCCAGGCGCAAGATCTTCACCCGCATCGTGCTGCCGATTGCGCTGCGCACCTCCGTGCGACCGCTCGGATCCGTGCTCATCAACATGATCCTTACGTCCTCGATCCTCTCGACCATCACGCTCAACGAGCTCACCGGCTCAGCCCAGATCGTGGTCTCGCAGACCTATCGGCCCTTCGAGGTCTATATGGTGCTGCTCTGTGCCTATGCGGCCCTGACCTATCTGGTCTCGCTGGGCGTCACCCTGCTCCACCGCCATCTCAATCGGGACATGATGGAGGCGGTCGACTGATGCGGTTCAGCGACTTCACCTCCTACGACCTGATCCTGCTGGCGCAAGGTCTCGGCACCAACGTCGCGCTGTTTCTCATCACGTCGCTGATCGGACTGCTGATTGGCCTGAGCTGGGCGCTGGTGCGGTTCTACCCTGTGCCGGTTCTGGCCCAGATCGTCACCTTCCTGTCGGAGCTGTTGAAGAACTCGCCGGTGCTGGTGCAGCTGTTCCTGGTGTTCTTCGGCCTGCCGGCGCTGCTGCATATAAGGGTGACGCCGGTCACCGCAGCGACCATCACTCTGTCGGCGAACACCGCGGCATTCGTCTATGTCATCGCGGTCTCGGCGGTCGAGTCGATCGAACGCGAGCAGGTCGAGGCCGCGCGTGTCTTCGGCCTGACCCGGTGGCAGGTCCTGCGCCATATCGTTTCGCCCCAGGCTGCCGCCTTCGCGGTCGGCCCGCTCGTCGCGCTGCTGGTCAACCAGCTTCAGGTGACGTCGCTGATTTCTGTCATCGGCGTCGTCGACCTGACCAAGATCGGCCACATCCTCAACATGCGGACCTTGAAGCCGTTCGTGGTCTGGACCGTCGTCGGACTGCTCTACTATGGCGCGGCAAAGCTGGTCGCCCTGCTTGGCGAGCGTCTTGAAAACCGCCTGCGGGCGCACAGCGCCTGGCGGGGGCTTTAACATGCTCAAGATCGAAAACGTGCACAAAGCGTTCGGCGAGGTCACTGTGCTGGACGGCGTCGACCTGACGATCGCGCCCGGCGAAGTGGTCTCGATCCTCGGGTCGTCAGGGTCCGGCAAGTCGACATTGATCCGTTGCATCAACGGCCTCGAAAAGCTGAAGTCGGGCCGCATCACGGTCGACGATTTCGATGTCAGCAAGCCGAAGGAGCTGGCCGAGGCGCGCAAGCGCTCAGGCACCGTTTTCCAGCTGTTCAACCTCTATCCGCATATGAGCGCGCTTCAGAACATTACGCTCGCCCCGATCGAGGTGCTGAAGATGCCGCGCCCTGAGGCCGAGGCGCTGGCGCGCAAGCTGCTCGAGTCCGTCGGCCTTGCCGATCGGGCCAACGCCTACCCGGCGCAGTTGTCGGGCGGGCAGCGCCAGCGTGTCGGCATCTGCCGGGCGCTCGCCATGCAGCCGCGCTATCTGCTGCTCGATGAAGTGACCAGTGCGCTCGACCCGGAAATGACGGCCGAGGTGCTGGCCATCCTGGCTAATCTCGCCGCGCAAGGCACGACCATGCTGTTCGTCACCCACGAGATCGAATTCGCGCGCGAGATTTCCAACCGCATCGTCTTCCTCGACAAGGGCAGGCTGGTGGTCGATCTGCCGACGGATCGTTTCTTCGCCGCGGACGGCGGCCGGGCGCAGCCGCGGGTTGCGCAGTTTCTCTCCAGGATGCGCAAGGACTAGGAATGCTGCTGTTAGCCAACAACGAAGCATGGCCGGGATTCGAGACCTCGGTGCAAATGCTGCGCGATGGCGCCGTCAGCCTGGACGCGATGGTTGCCGGCATCGGCATGGTGGAGAAAGAGGTCAAGGTTCGCAGCGTCGGCTATGGCGGCTGGCCGAACATGCTGGGCGAGATGGAGTTCGACGCCGGCGTCATGGATGGCAATACAAGAGAGGTCGGTTCAGTCGGCGCTGTGCCAAGGACCTTGGCGGTCGCTGCCCTGGCCCAGCAGGTGATGAAGCGCCTGCCGCATGTGATGCTGACCGGCGAAGGGGCGCGGCGCTTTGCCAGCGAAATCGGTTTTGCCGAAGACGAAGTCTTGTTCGAGGACAGCAAGCGCGTCTGGTGGGAGCGGCTGCAACAGGAACTCACACCGCAACAGCTGGCGAAATTCCCCGATATCGATCTGGCGCCGCTCAGCCGTACTATCACCGATCCCGAGCGGGTCCGCGACACCACCGTCTTCCTGTCGGCGGATGCGCGGCGCGGCGTCCATGCCGCGAGTTCGACCTCGGGCTGGGCGTGGAAATATCCGGGCCGGCTCGGCGATTCTCCCATTCCCGGCGCAGGCTTTTACGCCGACAGCCGCTATGGCGCGGCGGCGTGCACCCATACCGGCGAGATGACGATGCGCTGCGCCACCGCACGGACCGTCGTGCTGGCCATGAAGCTTGGCCGATCCCTGTCGGATGCGGTCGCGCTGGCGGTCGAGGAACTGGCTGAACTCGACACCGGCTTCCTGGCCGGAGTGGTCATCCACGCCGTCGACGCCGAGCAGAACCACGAGGTGGTGAATTTCAGATGCGAGGGCGAGGTCCGCTACTGGCTCTGGAAGGATTCCATGCCCGCACCCGAATTGCGGGCAGCAAAACGCGTCACTAGAAAATAAGGAGAGGAACCATGAAAACCGTAGTGCGTGCCTTCGCCGCGCTGGCCATCGTGGCCGGTTCGGCATTTCCAGCCCTTGCCGGCATGATTGACGACATCCGCTCACGCGGCACCATTCGCATCGGCGTATCGCTCGGCGGCGAGCCGATCGGCTTTCGGGATGCACAAAACAACCCTGTCGGCTACGATGTCGATGTCGCGACGCTGCTGGCGCAAAAGCTCGGCGTGCCGGTCGAGTTCGTCGACGTCTCGGGCGATGCGCGTATTTCCATGCTGGTGTCGGGACAGATCGATGTCGCGGTCGCAAACACCTCGGCAACGCTCGAGCGGGCCAAGACCGTCAACTTCACCATCCCCTACAACCGGGCCGGGCTGCGCGTCATCGTCCAGAAGGATGCCGGGATAACCGACCTCAAGGGGCTCGCCGGCAAGAAGGTTGTCGTCGGCCGCGGCACCACGGGCGAAACCTTCCTCAAGGCAGCCGTGCCGGACGCAGAGCTCGTTTATGTCGACCAGTTCGCGCCCGACGGGGTTCTGCAGCTGCAACAGAAGCGCGTCGATGCGGCGATCGAGGATTCCTCACTGCTCGATTACCTCGCAACCAAGACACCGAGCCTGGTGACGCTGCCTGGCCTCTATTCCAACGATCCGATCGGCATCGCGGTCGCCAAGGGCGATCCCGAATTCGTCCGCTGGCTCGACATGTTCGTGTCCGACTTCATCCAGTCGGGCACCTACGAGGCGACCTACAAGAAGTGGTGGGGGCCGGGCTCCAACCCGCCGGCGCTCAACCCGCTGTGGTGACACCCACTACCGGCAACCGATCGGCGCACACTCGAGGCGCCGTCGCAACGATCGCCGATGTCGCGCGGCTGGCAGGCGTGTCGCGTGCCGCGGCGAGCCGTGCGCTGTCGAGCGGACCGCGACCGGTCTCGGCGGACAAACGCGAACGTGTCGTGCAGGCCGCCGCGCAGCTCGGCTACAAACCCAATCTCCTGGCGCAAAGCCTGACCACCAAGACCGTCAATCTGGTTGCCGTCGTGGTCAACCACATTCACGACCTTTCAGATCTCGACCTGTTCGACCGTCTGCTCGACGCAATCCAGTCGATCGGCAAGCAGGTCATCCTCATCCGCATCGGCTCGGCGGAAGGGGTCGAGGATTTTCTGCGCAACGGCGTTGCCTATCATGTCGATGCCGCCGTGGTGTTCTCCGACTTTGCCGATGCAGCGACGGTGCGGCGCATGTTTCGCTCGGACCTGGTCATCATGCTGAACGGACTGCATGACGATCTGTCACCCACCGTCATTCCCGATGAAGGCGTCGGCATCGCCGAGGCCGTGGCGGATGCGGCGGCCAAGCGCGCGCGCACGGCCAGCCTGCTGACCGGCCGTTCGTCCTCGCGGGTCGAACAGCTGCGCATCGGCCACTACCTCGAAGCGTTCCGGCATCATGGAATTGAACTGCTGCAGACGGTCCAGGGAGACTATTCCTACGAGTCGGGCTATGCGGCAGCCGCCGGCCTGACGGGACGCGGCTGTCCCGATGCGGTCTTTTGTACGTCCGACGCGATGGCCATGGGTGTTCTGGATGTCTGCCGGGCGGATTTCCCCGACAACCGGCCCAGCCGCTTCCGCCTCTATGGCTTCGACAATGTGTCCCTGACCAATTTCGACGCCTACCCGATATCGTCAATCGGCTACGACAAATCAGACTATGTGGGTCATATCGTCGGCGCCCTCTCCAATCCGCAGGTCTTCATGCCCGGCCAGCCGCCTGTCGTTATATTGACCCGGCTGATTTCGCGCTTGACCGCGTAACTAGCGCCGATGTTGGACTGCTTGTCCGGCGTCGATCTCCCAGAGCTCGAACGGAGATCGCGCCGGACAATGTACCGGCGCCTACTGCAATTTCGCCTGCAGCGCGTTGACGTCGTCGGTTGTCATTTCACCGTCGGTCGTCACCTTGCCGTCGACGATCTTCCACAGCCGGAACGGACCGGTGATGTCGCCATATTTGTCGAAGCTGACCGGACCGATGACGCCTTCATAGCGGATCGGCCTGCCGTCCTTGATCAGGCCGAGCGCCTTGGCGAACTCGTCCTTGCCGGCATAGATCGGTGTGCCGGCAGGATCGACCGCCTTGTACATGGCATCCTTGATCTTGGCTGGATCCTCGGAGCCGGCAATGGCAATGGCGAGACCGACAATGGCGCCGGCATCATAGGAACGGTCGGCTGCCGGGTTCGACGGTTCGATGCCCGAAAACTCCTTGTAGTTTTTCAGGAAATAGTCGGTGGATGCCGTCGGGCTGGTGCCGGAAGAGGTACCATAGGCATCCTTCAGATAATCGGCGCCGACGGATTCGATGAAGTCCGGGCTGTTCATGCCGTCATTGAGCAGGAATTTCTGCACGCCGCCCTGCGATATCCAGGTGCGGGCGACCGTTGCGCCGTCGACCGGCGTGCTGACGAGGTAGAGTCCGTCCGGCTCGCCTCCCATCGCCGCCGTCACTTCCGAAGCATAGCTCGACTGCTTTTCATTATAGGGCGTGTCGGAGACGATGGTGCCGCCGAGCGCTTTGTAGGCACGCGAGAATTCGGCCACCATGTTGACGCCGAAGTCGTTGTTGACATGGATGATCGACAGTTTCTTGAAGCCCTTGTCGATGGCGTATTTGGCGGCGGCCACGCCTTGCAGCGCATCCGACGTGATGGTGCGGAAGAAGATGCCGTTGGTCTTGCCGTCGCGGCCAAGGGCGGTCAGCGTCGGCGAGGACGAAGCCGGCGACACCTGCACGATCTTGGCCGGCCCGGTGACCGAGGTCAAAATCGGGATCGACACCGAGGAGATGATGCCGCCGATGATCACCGGCACCTTCTTGACCTGTACCAGCTGGGTCGCGGCATCGACCGCGATATTGCCCTGGCTCTGGCTGTCGCGCGTGTCGGTTGCGAGATCGCAGCCGCGTACGCCACCGGCTTCATTGATGTCGCGGAAGGCCATTTCGACGGACTTCGCGCCGGCCTGGCCGTATTCGCCGGCCGGGCCGGTGAGCTCCATGACCAGGCCGACGGTGATCTTGCAGTCCGCTGCGTGTGCGGCGCCGGCCATCGTCACGAGAGCCAGTGCTGTGGTGATTTGAAGTATCGTCTTCTTCATTGCCGTTCCCCTTTTCTTGTTTGAACTTTTGCCTGTTCAGCCTTCCGGCGCCTGCAGCCAGGTCTCATGCAGATGCCGCCATTCGACGCCGTTTGGTGCCGATGAACTGGTGGTGAAGACCGCACTGGACTGCCGGCGACTGTGTTTGCCGGCGCGCAGTTGCGCCTCGATGTAGAAGATGACGATCGTGTCCGCGTCCTGCCAACCCGGCCTGATGTCCTCGATCGATATGGCAAAACCGTCGTCGCAAGTGGCGCGGCTTGTCCGGACATGATCTACGACCGCGTCGCGATCGAGGATCTGGCCATTCGGCGCCACCATGGTGAGGCCTTCGCCCATGACAGCCTCGAAGCGGCCGAACTCCACAGCGTCGGCTCGCGCGGCGACAAACCAGTCGACGAAGAAGCGATGCAGGTCGATGATTTCAGCGCTGGCACGCGAAAAAAGGGAAGGCTCTCCGCTCATTTCTTCCCCGCATTGAGGTTGTAATGCATGATCGAGCCGTGGCGGCCATGACGGTCGCGCTCCAGCGCGTAGACATCGCCCGCGAGGCCGGTGCCTTGTGCGATGGCGGCAGCAATCCGCGCGCGATCGTCGGCGTCGAGCGCGACGTCCATGATTTTCGTATTGGCCAGCGCATGTGCCTGGTTGCGCGCACCCACAATGACGGCCGCGACCTGCGGCTGCTCGAGCACCCATGCCGAGGCGATGGTGGCAATGTCGACGCCGTGGCGATCGCCGACCGCTTTCAGCGCCTTGAGCAGGGACTGGAACAGCTCCCAGCCGCCGAAGTCGTCGATGATCAGCTTGTATTTGACCAGCGAGCGGTTTTCGAGCGGCGTGGAGGGCTCGGCCACGCCAAGCCATTTGTCGCTGAGGAAGCCGCCCGCCACCGAGCCGTAGCAGAGGAAGCGGACACCGTTCTTAGCGGCAAGGCCCGCAAGGCTGTTTGCCGGCCGCTGGTCGAGCACTGAATATTGCAGTTGCTGGCTGACCAGCGGGATGCCCGCGGAGAGGATTTCGGCTAGCCTCGGCGTATCGAAATTGGTGGTGCCGAGATTGCGCACCTTGCCTTCCAGCCGAAGCTCGTCGAGCCAACCCATCGCCTCGACGTAACGAGGCTGGTCATAATCCCACCAGTGAAACTGCACGAGGTCGATCCGCTCGGTCTTGAGCCTGCGAAGCGACTGATCGACGATGCCCCTGATGTAGTCGCGGCTGATGCCTGCCAGTCGTTCGAGGTCCGGCACCAGCTTGGTGTGCACCTTCATCCTGGCCGCGACATCGAGACCGCGCTCGCCGGCCAGCCGCAGGCGCGCGGCGCCGATCAGTTCCTCGACGCCGGTGTAGATGTCGGCGCAGTCATAGGTCCAGATGCCGGCATCGAAAGTGGCGATGAGGTCGGTCACCGCCTGGCTGCGGTCGACGGCGCCATGCCCGCCGGCCAGCTGCCAGCCACCGCGGATGACTCGCGAGATCCCATAGCCGGGGCTGAGTTCGATGGTCCTGGCGGTCATCCCTTGTCGGTCTCCTTCGGCAGCGGCACGGCCGTGGTTTCGGCATGGCTGAACCGCCGCTTGGCAAGCCTGACGATGCGGAGCCGGCTGGCGCAATTGGGATCGGGACAGGCGATCTCGGCATCCGAGGTCATCCAGTCATTTGCATGCGTCGGGCGCTGCTTTGCCGCCAGGAGCGGCAACACGGCCGAGATCGAATAGATCGAAAAACCCTGCCCTGCCGGCAGCGAGAGCATTTCGCCCTTGAGTTCGAAATAGTCGCCGGCCCTGGCGCCGCAATAGACCGGCTTGCCCTCGGGGATGACCGCTTCGACGCGCAGATCGAAGAGTTCGAAACTGTCGTCGGCCATTCAGGCCTCCACCAGGCTGAAGGTGATGTCACAGGCGCCGTTGCGGCGGATGACGCCGCAGGCGGCGGCAAACTGATCGCGCTCTCCGGCAAGCACTTGCGCGACCACGCTGCCGGCCAGCCAGCCGATCGGGAACAGCAGCCGCGCCCCCTGCCCGTAGTACAGGCCGATATCGAAGATGGCATTGGGATTGCCGCCCCACACGCGTGGCGGCACATAGGACAGCACGATATCGCCGGGCTGCGGCGTCAGCGTTGCATTCTCCGGTGGCAAAGACTGGGCATAGGCCTGGCCGTGGAGATCGGCTGACGGAACCGGGCACGAGATTTCCGGTCCTGTCCACATCGCATGGATGCCTGGGATGATGCGTGGCTGCGCCAGATACGCCAGCAGGAAGGCGGCATTCTCCGGCGCCTTTTCGGGCAATAGCAGCGCCGTCACGGAAAGCTTCGAGCGTGGTTCTGTGATGCCGATGGCGGGCTTGGGCATGTCAGTCCTTCGCCGATTGAAGTTTGTCGCGCAGGAAGGCGAAGGGGCGGCTGATGTCGGCTACCAGCGCCTCGCGCGCCGCTTGCGCATCCTGTTTGGCAAGTGCCGCGACAATTCGACGATGATAGTGGGCGGTATCAACCTCGCCTGCCTCGGAGAAGGCATAGATGGCGACGCGGATGCAGGGACCCGATTGAAGCCAGAGGCTTTCGATCATCGGGATCAGCACAGCCGAGCCGCAGCAGCGGTAGATCTCAAAATGGAAGCTCTGGTTGAGCGTCGCTTCGCGATCGATATCCTTCTTGTGCTTCAGGGCCCGCATCTCGTCCCACTCGCCCAGCATGGCTTCGATCGATGCGATCTGGCGCGGGCTCATACGCGTGGCGGCAAGCGCGATCGCTTCGCCTTCGATGAGTGAGCGGGCGCGCAGGAGGTCGTCGATGCGCTCCAGCGTGATCGGCGGCACGCGCACCGAGCGGTTGGGCAGCGCCTCCAGCGCCTTTTCCGTGATCAGCCGGCCGAGCGCTTCGCGTACCGGCATGGTCGAGGTGACCAGCGCATCGGCAAGACCGCGGATGGTCAGCACCTGGTTCGGCTCGAAAAGGCCACCGATCAGGGCACGGCGCAGCTCGGAATAGACGCGATCCTGCACGGTCTCGCGGCCGACCGGCGTAAGCTGGGCTGCGATCGTCTCGTTGTTCTTTTCGATGGCAGCCTTCTGCATTACCGGCATTTGCCCCGTTTTCGGCTTGCGAATGAAATTAAAGCCGAATATCGTGATCAAAGCAAGTGTGATCACAAATCAAAAATCAGGAGGCGACAACGATCGTCTTCGGCCAGAGGGTTTGATGAGCGATGCAGCGGAGCGCCAACGGCAGGAGACCCGTGCGCCGGTTCTGACGGCACGAAACGTCGTCAGGCGTTTTGGCGGCCTTGTCGCCGTCAACGATGTCTCGTTTGATGTCAAAGCGGGCGAAATCCTCGGCCTGATCGGGCCGAATGGCGCCGGCAAGACGACGATGTTCGATCTGTTGGCGGGCAGCATATTGCCAACCAGCGGCGATATCCTGCTCAATGGCACGCGCGTCTCCGGCGAAGCCGCTCATCTGCGTATCGGCCGTGGTCTTGGACGCACCTTCCAGATCCCACGCCCCCTGCCCAATCTGACGTTGATCGAAAACATCATGCTGGCGGCACAGGGCCAAGCCGGCGAAAAATTGCTCGCCAACTTCGTCACGCCTTGGCGGGTCGCAGCACAAGAAAGGGCTGCCAGGACAAAGGCGCTCGAGCTGCTGGAGTTGGTCACTCTCACCCATCTCGCGCACGAGCCGGCACGCGTGCTTTCCGGCGGCCAGCGCAAGCTGCTCGAACTCGCCCGCGTCATGATGGCCGATCCGGCGATCATCCTGCTCGACGAACCGGCGGCCGGCGTCAACGCGACGCTGCTCGAGATCATCATCGACCGTATCCGCGACATCAACGCGCGCGGCATCACCTTCCTGCTGATCGAGCACAATATCGACATGGTGACGCGGCTCTGCCACCGCGTGCTGGTCATGGCGAGCGGCCAGTTGCTCAGCAAAGGCACTGCGGAAGAGGTCGCCCGCGACCCGCGCGTCATCGAGGCCTATCTCGGAGCCCAGCATGAGTGAGACGGTCGTCGACGTGCGCAACCTCGAAGCCGGCTATGAGCTTGGCGTGCCGATCGTGCGCGGCGCCTCGATCACCGTCGGCAAGGGCGAGATCGTCGTCGTGCTCGGTCCCAACGGCGCCGGCAAGTCGAGCTTCATCAAGGCGATCGCCGGCCTTGTCCCGATCACCGGCGGCACCGTATTTCTGGACGGCAAGGACATTACCGCCGCTCCCGCGCACACCATGGTTCGGCTCGGCCTGGCCTTCGTACCGCAGACGGAGAACATCTTCCCGCTGATGTCGGTCGAGGACAATCTGAAGGTCGCCTGCGGCATCCTCGAGCGACGCGAAATCCCTGCCCGCATCGAGGAAATGTATGCGGCCTTCCCCGACCTCGTCCGCCAGCGCCGCACCGCCGCCGGCAATCTGTCGGGCGGACAGCGGCAGATGCTCGCCGTCGCACGTGCGCTGATCGTCCATCCCAAGGTGCTGCTGCTCGACGAGCCGTCGGCCGGCCTGTCGCCGAAATTCGTATCGATGGTGTTCGAGATGCTGGCCGGCATCCGCAGGTCCGGCGTCACCATCCTGCTGGTCGAACAGAACGCCAAGGCAGCGCTGGCCATCGGCGACCGCGCCTATGTGCTGGTCGAAGGCAAGGACCGGCACGAGGGTGTGGCGTCCGAATTGTGGAACGATCCTGTCGTCGCCGAACTCTATCTCGGCCAACGCCCTCACGCCGGCAAGGGAGGCGCGGCATGAGCCTGCAATTTGTCGTCGATGGGTTGCTGACCGGTTCGATGATCGGCCTCGGCGCCATTGGCGTGACGCTCACCTATTCGATCCTGCGCTTCTCGAACTTCGCCCATGGCGACTTCATGGCCTGGGGCACCTATGCGACGCTCGCCGTCGTCAGCACCATCGGCGCGATGTTCGGCAAGGTGGCGCCCATTGGACCGCTGTCCTTCGGCTGGCCGCTGCTGGTTGCGCTGGTTGTCGGCATGATTTTCACTGCCCTGCTGGCGCTGTTGCTCGACAAGGTGCTGTTTTCGCGGCTGCGCTCGCAGGGGCAAGCCATCATCGTGGTGATGGCGAGCTTCGGCGCCTCGATGGCGCTGCGCAGCCTGCTCGAATTCACCTTCAGCTCACGGCCGACCTATTTCAGCCGCGCGATCCAGATCGCCATGCCGGTCGGCTTCGGCATCCGCATCACGCCCGATCAGATCGCGCTTCTGCTGCTGACCGCCGTGCTGGTGCTCGGCGTGCATCTGTTGATGACACGCACGCAGACCGGCCGCTCCATGCAGGCGCTGAGCCAGAATGCAGCGCTGGCCCGCATCGTCGGTATCGACGTTGCCTCCGTTGTGCGTGTCACCTGGATCATCGGCGGGGCGCTGGCCTGCGTGGCCGGCGTGATGATCGGCATTCTGGTGCAGATCCGCCCGTTCATGGGCTTCGACATGCTGCTGCCGATGTTTGCAGCAGCCATCCTCGGCGGCATCGGCAGCATTCCGGGCGCCGTGCTCGGCGGCTTGATCATCGGTCTTGCCGAAGCCGGTGCGGTGCAGCTGATCGGCGCCGAATGGCGCGCCGCAATCTCCTTCATCATCCTGATGGCGGTGCTGTTCGTTCGGCCGATCGGCCTGTTTGGTGTGAGGGAACGCTGATGGACCTGCTCGGCTACGGCGCCTTCTTCCTGACCACCGCACTGATCTTTTCGCTGGTCACACTGGGGCTCAATCTGCAGTGGGGGCTGACTGGCCTTTTCAATGTCGGCCTTGCCGGATTCGTCGCCATCGGCGCCTATACATCGGCGCTGCTGACGACCCCGGACGATGCCGCGCGCTTCGGCGGCTTCGGTCTGCCGATCCTGGTCGGCTGGGCGGGCGCCATGGTCGTCGGCGGTATCGCCGCAGCACTTACCGGCATGGCCACGCTGCGTCTGCGATCCGACTACCTGGCGATCACCACCTTCGGCGTCGCCGTCGTCGTGCAGCTGGTCGCGCTCAACGCGCAGAAACTCACCGGCGGCCCGTTCGGCATCGGTTTCATCCCGCGCCCGTTCGGCGGCCTTGCCGAAACGCCGCTGCTGTTCAACCTGTCGAACCTCGCCGTCGTTTCGGCTGTGACGCTGATCGCCTATCTCGCTCTGGAGCACCTGTCGCGCAGCCCCTGGGGCCGCGTGCTCAAGGCGCTGCGCGAGGACGAGCGAGCGGCGATTTCGCTGGGCAAGAGCGCGCGCTTCTACCGCGTCCAGGCCTTCGCCGTCGGCGGCGCTATCATGGCGCTGGCCGGCGCTTTGCAGGCGCATTTCACCGGCTTCATCGCGCCCGATAACTATCTGCCGATCCTGACCTTCCAGGTCTGGGTGATGCTGATCGTCGGCGGCTCGGGCAGCAATGCCGGCGCCGTTGCCGGCAGCATCCTGGTCTGGGCGATATGGGCGGGGTCGGGCACGCTGACCAGCGTGCTGTTTGCGCCCGAGCAGCAGGCACGCGCGGCCTCACTGCAGATCGTCGCCATCGGCGTCATGCTCTGCGTCATCCTGCTGATCCGGCCTAACGGATTGTTCGGCGACCGGCCGCGCCGACCGAAGCCCGGCACACAGACAAAGGCGGCGGCCAACGAGAACGAGGCCGGATCATGAATGCCATGATCCGGCAGCAAGCGTATGGCGTTTCGCTCTGGCATGCCGTCAGCCGCAACCGCCGCGACCGGGGCGCGCTGCAAGGCGGACTCGACGTCGATCTCGCGATTGTGGGCGGCGGCTTTTCCGGCCTGTCGACGGCATTGCATGCCTCTGAGAAAGGGCTTTCGGTCGCGGTCCTCGAAGCCGAATTCATCGCTTGGGGTGCGACCGGCCGGAATGCCGGCTTCGTCGTTCCGAACTTCGCCAAGCGGGATCCAGACGACATCATCACCGAACTCGGACCCGAGCGCGGCGGGAGGCTGATCGATTTCGCCGCGGGAAGCGCTGACCTGGTCTTCGGCCTGATCAAGCGGCATGGCATCGAATGCGACGCTGTGCAGAATGGTTGGATCCAGCCGGCGCATTCGTCCGCCGCGCTGGAAAAGACGCGATCGCGCGCCGAGCAATGGGCGGCGCGGGGCAGGCCGACCGTAACGCTCGATGCCAAGGCGGTCACGACGCTCACCGGTATCGGCGGCTACGCCGGCGGTTGGATGGATAACTCGGGCGGCGTCCTCAATCCGGTCGAGTATGCGCGCGGCCTGGCCGATGCCGCCGAAAAAGCCGGCGCGCGGATCTTCGAGCAGACGCGCGTCGCTTCCATCGACCGCGCTGCGGATGGCTGGACCTTGACGACCGCATCCGGCGCCGTGCGTGCGGGCAAGGTGGTGATCGCCACCAACGCCTATGGCGGGGCACTGAACCGGACACTGGCGCGGACCTATATCCCGCTGAAAGTCTTCCAGATCGCCACTGCGCCGCTGCCGCGCGCCATACGCGCGCGCCTGCTGCCCGGCGGCCAGGGCGTTGGCGACACCAGGCGCAACCTGTTCACGTGCCGCTTCGATGGCCAGAACCGGCTGATCAGCGGCGGCATGCATGTCGTCGGAGCCGGCGCTGAGACGCGCATGCCGCAAACGATTTGGCGACGGCTCGCCAGGCATCTCGATTTGCCTGACCTGCCGCCGCTTGCCTACAGCTGGACAGGCGTGGCGGCGGTGGTGCCGGATTTCCTGCCGCGTCTCATCGACCTCGGCCCGGGCCTGATCGCCGGCTTCGCCTGCAACGGTCGCGGCATCGCCATGACCACGGCAATGGGCAAAGTGCTGGCGGACTGGGCGAGCGGAACGGACGCCCGATTTCTGCCGCTCCCCTTCGCACCGCCAGCGCCGATCCCGCTGCACAACCTCGTGCGCTATGCACCGAATATGCTGCTCCCCTGGAGCATCCTGCGCGACCGGCTGGATTAGACAGCCAAGCCAGGTGATCCCCCTGCCGGCGCGCTCATAGTGGCCCGAAAAGGACCGCCACCACCTTCCGCAATCGATGGCCTTGGTGCCCAAGAGGGTATCTTCAGATCCCCTCCCCATCCAGCCGCATCTACTCCGCAGCCTGAACCCGATTGGCCTGGATGACCGCCCGGATCTCGGACCGGCAGGAGCCGCAATTGGTGCCGGCCTTCAGGGCGCCGCCTATGGCTTCGACTGTCGCGCACCCGGCTGCCACTGCCGCCGCGATCTGGTTGACCCCGACGCTGAAACAGGAGCAGACGGTCGCGCCCGAATCGGGCCGATCGGCGCCGGCGCGACCGGCGACGATCCTGAAGCGTTCGCGCTGGCTGGTGTGAACCTCCTGGAGTTGCTGTGCCGCCCAACCCCGCGAAACCGCCACCGGTCCCGACGCGATAAACAAAGCCCCGGCGAGGTGCTGGTCGTCGAAGGCAGCAATACGATGCTGGCCGGTATCGCGGTCGTGATAAGCGAGCGTATCGGCTACGGGAACATCGAAAAGCGAACCAGCAAAACCAGCCCAGTCGATGTCGTCGTCAGCAAAGGCAAGCTCCACCCGCCAGCCGCCCTTGCATTTGGCCACGGCCCAGTAATCTGCTGCGACCGCCACCGGCTTGCGGCGCACCACGGCGAAGCCGAAGGCTCTCGCGGCGAACTTCTCGATGCGGGCGCCGACATGTTTCAGCGCAGGCTGACCGGAAACCGGATCGGTCAGAGGCGCGGTCAGCGTGTCGAGCCGGCCTTTTGCCGAAAACTGGTCAGTCCAGTGCATCGGCGCAAACACGCTCCCCTGGCGCTGGCGTGCCGTCACCAGCGCGCGCACCAGCACATCGCCGCGCGGGCTGGAGACGCGCACGATGTCGGCGTCGCCAATGCCGTGATGCGTGGCATCCGCCGGGTGGATCTCGACGAAGGGCTCGGCCATGTGCTGGGAGAGACGTGGGCTTTTGCCGGTGCGGGTCATTGTGTGCCAATGGTCGCGAACGCGGCCGGTGTTGAGGATCAGCGGATAGTCCGGGCTGGTGCGTGTCTCGACGATGGGACGAATGGCGATGAAGCGGGCCTTGCGGTCGGGATTGTAGAAATTGCCGTTGGCGAAGAAGCGGGTGTTGGAAGGGTCAAGTCCCGCTTGAACACCCCCCTCTGTCCTGCCGGACATCTCCCCCGCAAGGGGGGAGATTGGCAGCTTTGACGCCGGCATATCTTCTGCATCGTTGGTAATTGGCGAAGGCCGAGGCGACGGCTGATCTCCCCCCTTGCGGGGGAGATGGCCGGCAGGCCAGAGGGGGTGGCTGTGCTCGGCGCCGGCCACTGGAACGGAGCCAATTCTTCATAGGCGTCGGCATCGATCGCACCATAAGCGCCGATATCGAAATCCCGCGCGCCGTCATTCTCGAAACCCGACAGCGCGGCGTGTTCGGCGAAAACCTCCGCCGGCGTCACATGCGCAAACGCCTCGCCAAACCCCATCCGCTTGCCCACCTCGGCAATGATCTGCCAATCCGGCCGCGCCTCGCCGGGCACCGCAAGAAAGCTGCGCTGGCGCGAGATGCGGCGCTCTGAATTGGTCACGGTGCCGTCCTTCTCGCCCCAGGCGGCGGCGGGTAGCCGCACATGGGCGTGACGCACGGTGTCCGTGCTCGCCAGCACATCCGAAACCACGACAAACGGGCAGGCCTTGATCGCCGCCTCGACGGCATCGGCATCCGGCATCGAGTCGACCGGGTTGGTGGCCATGATCCACAATGCCTTGATGCGGCCGGCGGCGATCGCCTGAAACATCTCGACCGCCTTCAGACCGGGCTTTGGGGCGACGGCCGGCGCATTCCAGAAACGCTGCACGCGGTCACGGTGCTCGGGGTTTTCGATCTCCATATGGGCGGCCAGCATATTGGCCATGCCGCCGACCTCGCGGCCGCCCATGGCGTTGGGCTGGCCGGTCACTGAAAACGGTCCTGCCCCAGGTTTGCCGATGCGGCCGGTGGCGAGATGGCAGTTGATGATGGCGTTGACCTTGTCGGTGCCCGAAGACGACTGGTTCACTCCCTGGCTGTAGACAGTGACGGTTTTCGCAGTCGCGGCGAACAGGTTGTAGAAGCGGGTGAGCTCGTCCTCGCTCAGGCCGGTGGCGGCGGCAATGCCGGCAAGGTCGAGCGCCGATGCGGCGAAGAGAGCTTGGCCGAAGCCGGTCGTGTGTGCGGTCACATAGCCGCGGTCGAGTGCGTTGTGCTGGCCGAGCCAGGCGAGCAGACCAGTGAACAAAGCAACGTCGCCATCCGGCGCGATCGCCAGGTGAATGTCGGCGATATCAGCGGTCATGGTGCGGCGCGGGTCGACCAGCACGACCTTCATCTCCGGTCGTTTTTCCCGGGCCGCCGCGATGCGCTGGAAGAGCACGGGATGGCACCAGGCGAGATTGGAGCCGACCAGCACGATCAGGTCGGCGAGCTCGAGATCCTCGTAGGTGCCGGGCACGGTGTCGGAGCCGAAGGCGCGGCGGTGGCCGGCAACCGAGGAGGCCATGCATAGCCGCGAATTGGTGTCGATGTTGGCCGAGCCGATGAAGCCCTTCATCAGCTTGTTGGCGACATAGTAGTCTTCGGTCAGCAACTGGCCGGAGACATAGAAGGCGACGGAGTCAGGACCGTGCTCGGCGATGGTTTGCGAAAAGGTCGAAGCGACGCGGTCGAGCGCCTCGTCCCAGCCGGCACGGCGACCGTGGATTTCGGGGTAGAGCAGCCTGCCGTCGAGGTCGATGGTTTCGGCCAGGGCCGAGCCCTTGGAGCAGAGCCGGCCGAAGTTCGCTGGATGGTCGGGGTCGCCGCGGACGCTGACTTCACCGTCCGCGGCGACTTTCGCCAGCACGCCGCAACCCACCCCGCAATAGGGGCAGGTGGTCCTCACCTCGCGCGCTTCGCCCAGTTCCATGCTTCAGGCCGCGCGGCTGGCCAGCGCTTTCAGCGCAATGAACAGGAGCTCGCCCTCGATCCGCACAGGAATGGTGCGCACGGCGCCCTCGTCGGCGCCGAGCGCCTTGCCCGTCTCCAGCGAGATGACCCAATTGTGCAAGGGACAGGTGACGGCGGTGCCGTGGACGATGCCTTGGCTCAGCGGCCCACCTCTGTGCGGGCAATGATCGTCGATGGCATAGACCTGATCGTCCTGCGTGCGGAAGACGGCGATCTTGCCCTCGGGTGTGTCGACGCAGCGCGCGCCACGCCGCGGGATGTCGGAGAGTGAGCCGATCGATATCCAGTCCATTTTGATCACTCCGCCGCCTGCGCAAACCCGACAGAAGCCATTGGCCGGAACTCGTGCTTGTCCTTGCCGGAGACGCGTTCCGACCACGGGTCGACCTGGGCGAATTTCTGGCTGAAGACGAAGCGCTCGTAATAGGCCTTGCGCTTTGCACCGTCGTCCATGATCTGGCGCTTGATCTCGGGGATGCCGATGCGCTTGGCCCATTTGTAGATGCGCTCGAGATAGCGGCCCTGCTCGCGATACATCTGCGTCAGCGCCACGATATGCTCCAGCGCCTCGTCCTCGGTCTTGACCAGGCCAAGCACTTCGGTGCCCTTGATGTCGAGGCCGGCGGCGCCGGCGAAATGGATCTCGTAGCCACTGTCGACACAGATCACGCCGACATCCTTGCAGGTCGCCTCGGCGCAGTTGCGCGGACAGCCCGACACCGCCATTTTGACCTTGGCCGGGGTCCACGAGCCCCACATGAATTTCTCGATGCGAATGCCGAGGCCGGTCGAATCCTGCGTGCCGAAGCGGCACCAGTCGGAGCCGACACAGGTCTTCACCGTGCGCAGGCCCTTGGCGTAAGCATGGCCTGAGACGAAGCCGGCCTGGCCGAGATCGGCCCACACCGCCGGCAGATCCTCCTTGCGGATGCCCAGCATGTCGATGCGCTGGCCGCCGGTGACCTTGACCATCGGTATCTCGAACTTGTCGACGACGTCGGCGATGGCGCGCAGTTCGGCGGCGTTGGTGACGCCGCCCCACATGCGCGGCACCACCGAATAGGTGCCGTCCTTCTGGATGTTGGCGTGGACGCGTTCGTTGATGAAGCGCGACTGATAGTCGTCGGCGTAATCGTTCGGCCAGTCGCAGACGAGGTAGTAGTTGAGCGCCGGCCGACATTTTGCGCAGCCGCAGGAGGTCGTCCATTCCAGCTCCTGCATGACGGCGGGAATGGTCTTCAGGCTCTTGGCGATGATCAGCCGGCGCACCTCGTCATGGCCGAGCGTGGTGCAGCCGCACATCGGTTGCACGGCGGCCGGGTTGTATTTGTCGCCGATGGTCAGCACCATCAGCTTCTCGACCAGCCCGGTGCACGAACCGCAGGAAGCCGATGCCTTGGTGTGGGCGCGCACGTCGTCGAGCGAAGCCAGGCCCTTGGCCGTGATCGCGCCGGTGATCTTTCCCTTGCAAACGCCGTTGCAGCCGCAGATTTCCGCATCATCCGGCAAGGCTGCAACGGCCGCCATAGGGTCCAGCGGGGCACCCCCCTGGTAGGACTGGCCGAAGATGAGCGTGTCGCGCATCTCCGATATGTCGGTCTGCTTCTTCTTGAGATCGTTGAACCAGGCCCCATCCGCCGTCTCGCCATAAAGCACGGTGCCGATGATGCGGTCGTCCTTGAGCACAAGGCGCTTGTAGACGCCGGCGGCGGCATCGCGCAGCACGATCTCCTGGCGGTCCTCGCCTTCGGCGAAGTCGCCAAGCGAGAACAGGTCGATGCCGGTGACCTTGAGCTTGGTCGGCGTGTCCATGTGGACGAAGGCCGCTGCCTCGTTGCCGGCCAACTGGTTCGCGGCAACGCGCGCCATCTCGTAGAGCGGCGCGACCAGCCCGTAGACCTGGCCGTTGACCTCGGCGCATTCGCCGAGCGCGTAGACGTCGGGGTCGTTGCTGCGCATGCCGGCATCGACGACAATACCACGATTGACGGCTATGCCGGCCTCCTTGGCCAGCGCCGCATTCGGCCGGATGCCGACCGCCATCACCACCAGCGTTGCCGGGATGATGGTGCCGTCGGCAAGCTCCACCTGCCCGACCTTGCCGTTGCCGGTGATCGCCTGGGTGTTGGCCTTGGTGATGACCTTGATGCCGCGCTGTTCCACCGCGCGCTGCAGGAGATAGCCGGCGGCTGGATCGAGCTGACGCTCCATCAATGTCGGCATGACATGCAGCACGGTGACGTCCATGCCTTGGGCGTTCAAACCTGCTGCCGCCTCCAGCCCGAGCAGGCCGCCGCCGATGACCACGGCCTTGGCGCGCGACTGGGCGGCAAGCATCATGGCCTGAACATCGTCGAGGTCGCGATAGGTCAGCACGCCCGGCAGATCGTGACCGGGCACCGGAATGATGAAAGGCACTGATCCGGTGGCGATGACGAGCTTGTCGTAAGGCTCGGTGACGCCGTGGTCGGAGGTGACGGTCTTGGCCGCCCGGTCGATGGCGACGATCTTGTGACCCTTGTAGAGGGTGATGTTGTTGGCGATGTACCAGCCGTCGCCGTGGATGATGATTTCCTCATAGGCCTTTTCGCCGGAGAGAACCGGCGACAGCATGATGCGGTCGTAGTTCACCCGCGGCTCGGCGTTGAAGATGGTCACGGTGTAGCGGCCCGGCGCCTGTTCGAGCAGATGCTCCAGCATGCGCCCAGGGGCCATGCCGTTGCCGATGATGACGAGCTTTTCGGTCATGGCGTTACTCCGCGGCTTCGACGAAGCGATGACGTTCATAGAGGAACTTCAGCACCGCTTCGCGGCAGCGCAAAAAGGTGCGGTCGGAAGAGAGTTCGACGCGGCGACGCGGCCGTGCCAGCGGCACCGCAAGCACCTCGCCGATGGTCGCCGCCGGACCGTTGGTCATCATGACGATGCGATCGGACAACAATACCGCCTCGTCGACATCGTGGGTGATCATGATCGTCGTCGAGCCGAGCCTGGAATGGATGTCCATGACCGCGTCCTGAAGATGGGCGCGCGTCAGCGCGTCGAGTGCACCGAACGGCTCGTCGAGCAACAGGATCTTCGGCTCCATGGCAAGCGCCCGGGCAATGCCGACGCGCTGCTTCATGCCGCCCGATATTTCGGCCGGCCGCTTGTCCTTGGCATGGGCCATCTGCACGAGATCAAGATTGCGCATGATCCAGTCATGCCGTTCGGTCCTGCTCTTGGAACGACCAAAGACTTTCGACACCGCCAGGCTGATGTTTTCGTAGACGGTGAGCCATGGCAGCAGGCTGTGGTTCTGGAACACCACGGCGCGCTCGGGTCCGGGGCTGTCGACCTCCTTGTTTTCAAGCAGCACGGCGCCGGCGGAAACCTTGGTCAGCCCGGCGATCAGATTGAGCAAGGTCGACTTGCCACAGCCGGAATGGCCGATGATGGAGACGAATTCGCCCTTGTCGATGGTCAGCCTGATGTCCTTGAGCACCTCGCTGACCTGACCGCCGCGGGCAAAGGATTTGTCGATATGGTCGAGCTTCAGATAGGCCGTCATCGCCCTCTCCTCACTTTGCCGTTGTGCCGCGGGTGACGAAAGCGCCGACCGCAGCGACCAGGCGGTCGAGGCAGAAACCGGTGACGCCGATATAGGCGAGCGCGACGATGATGTCGGGCAGCCGCGACGAGTTCCAGGCGTCCCAGATGAAGAAGCCGATGCCGACGCCGCCGGTCAGCATTTCGGCGGCGACGATGGCGAGCCAGGACAGGCCGATGCCGATTCTGAGGCCGGTGAAGATGTAGGGTGCGGCGGCCGGAACCATGATCTTGACGAAGAATTCGAACTGGTTGAGCCGCAAGATGCGTGAGACGTTGCGGTAGTCTTCCGGAATGTTTCGCACGCCGACGGCGGTGTTGATGATGATCGGCCAGATCGAGGTGATGAAGATAACGAACAGCGCCGACGGGCTGGAATCGCGGAAAGCAGCCAGCGACAGCGGCAACCAGGCCAGCGGCGGCACGGTGCGCAGTATCTGGAACACCGGATCGAGGCCACGCATGGCCCAGATCGACTGGCCGACCAGGGCGCCGAGCGCGACGCCGACGATCGCCGCCAGGCCGAAGCCGATGGCGACGCGCTGCAGAGAGATCAGCACCCGCCACGCAAGGCCGATATCCTGCGGGCCGTTGTTGAAGAACGGATGCGCGATCAGGTCATAGGCCTCGTTCCACACCTGGCTGGGCGGCGGCAGGCTGGCGGTCGGCGACGAGCAGGCGATCTGCCACACGACCAGCATGAAGGCGATAACGATGACCGGCGGCACCAGGGCGGTGGCCAGCCTGCCGGCGATCGCGATCGGGTCGAAGCGGCGCCGCGCTTTGGCGGTGAAAGCGATGACCGCGGCAGGCTTCGCGGGGAACGCCTTCACCGTGGTTTCCTCAATGGCTTGGATGGACATGTCTGAGTATAACTCCGGGGTCGATGCGGGCGACAAGCGGCGAAGCGCCGTTGCGCTGGGGGCGACAAACGGCGCAACGCGCCGTTTGCGCCGGTCAAGCCGATGCCTTGATCTTCAGGCTGTCGAGATAGGCCGACGGGTTGGCCGGGTCGAAAATCTTGCCGTCGAAGAATGTCTCGACGCCACGCGACGACGAGGCCGGAATATCGGCTGCGGCAACGCCGAGATCCTTCGCCGCCTCGCGCCAGATATCCTCGCGATTGACCTGATCGACCAGCGTCTTGATGTCGGTGGTCGGCGCGAATTTTCCCCAACGGATGTTTTCGGCGAGGAACCAGCTGTCGTGGCTCTTGTAGGGATAGGAGACGCCACCCTTCCAGAATTTCATGTAGAGGTCAGTGCCGGTGGCCACGCGGCCATTGCCGTAGTTGATGTCGCCCTTGAGGCGGCCGATAATGTCGGCGACAGGCACGTTCATCCATTGCCGCTTGCCGATGATGGCGGCCATCTCGTCCTTGTTCTCCGTGGCCTCACACCATTGCTGGGCCTCCATGACGGCCATCACGATCGCCTTGGTGGCGTTCGGGTATTTGTCGATGAATTCGGCGCGGAGGCCGAGCGCCTTTTCGGGATGACCCTTCCACAGTTCGCCGGTGGTGGCGGCGGTGAAACCAACGCCCTGGTGGACGAGCTGTTCGTTCCACGGTTCGCCAACGCAGAACACGTCCATGTTGCCGACTTTCATGTTGGCGACCATCTGCGGCGGCGGCACGACGATGGTCGAGACGTCCTTGTCGGGATCGATGCCGCCGGCGGCCAGCCAATAGCGCAGCCACAAATCATGCGTGCCGCCCGGGAACGTCATGGCGGCCTTGATTTCCTTGCCGGCCGCCTTCTTGGCGGCGAAGGCGTCCTTCAGCTTGGAGGCGTCGAGGCCGACACCGGTGCCGGCGTATTCCTGCGCAACCGAAATGCCCTGGCAGTCGTAGTTGAGCCGCGCCACGATAGCCATCGGCATCGGCTGGTTGTTCTGCGTCACCTTGCCGGTGTGCATGAGATAGGGCAGCGGCGTCAGGATGTGAGCGCCGTCGATGCCGTTGGCTTCGCCGCCGAGCATCAGATTGTCGCGCGTCGCGCCCCAGGAGGCCTGCTTGATCACCTCGACGTCGGGCATGCCGAACTTGGCGAACAGCCCCTTCTCCTTGGCGATCATCAGCGGCGCCGCGTCGGTCAAAGCGATGAAGCCGAGCTTGGCGCCGGTGACCTCCGGAGCGGTCGTGGCGGCATAGGCGCCCGAGGGGAAGAGCTTGCGGGCCGCCACGAACAGGCCGGCCGTCATGGCGCTGCTGACAAGAAAATCGCGGCGCGTCACATCCTTGAGCGATGTTCCCGTCCCGATCCATTTCCCTATTTTTTCTTTCATCGTGATCTCCGGTTGAACGCTTCGTCGAGTGGCCCAAAACAAAAAAGCCGCCGTCCAGGCCTCGCGCGTCCGTACATCCGGGATCGCGTCGTTGACCTGAGCGGCAGCTTTGCCTGTGGCGCCCGCCATTGGACGCCTGTTCCGTGACCCGCGAAGGGTCTGGCTAATTCAAAGCAGGAACCGTGCCAGTTCTGAGTGAAACGAAAAACCTAAATGAAATCAACATTACGCGCCAGACGCCGGCACGCGAGGCGACATCGCAAGCAGGTCAAAGATTGTTCATTACAGCAATCGCACGCACATTTTTTGTGCAATGCACAAGAATGGCGCGAGAATGATCAGGCTTCCGCGCGAGCGACTTTCTGGCGCGCTATATAGCCGTCGATGTCGTCGGGGTCGAAGGTCTGACCGTCGAAGAAGCCGTCCGGCCCAAGCACCAAGCCTGCCCCAGTCGCACCGACAGCCGTGGCGACCTTAAGCGCGCCCTCGACCTTCGCATTGGCGCCGGGAAGTGCAACGCCAAGCGGCTTTAGCGCCGAGCGGTAGAGGTCCGGACGGTAGCAGTCACGGGCGATAGCAAGGTTTTCCGGCGTGTGCTCGACATGCCCCCAGCGCACCATCTGCGTATAGAACCACAGCGCATGGCTCTTCCACGGAAAGTTCGCCGCCTTGTCGAAGGGCAGGAAGAAGTCGTCGACATCCAGTTCGGCGCCGCCGCCCAGTTCAAGATGGCCGGTCAGGATCGGCATCTGGACAGCTGGTGGCAGGCCGAGGAAGCCAGCTTGAGCCATCACACCTGCCAGTTCGGCGTGGTTGCCCGGATCCTGGCACCAGCGCGCCGAATGATGCAGCGCGCGCAGCAATGCTGCCAGCGCGACCGGGTTCTCCTGCGACCAGGCCTTGCGCACGCCGATCACCTTCTCCGGACTGTTGCGCCACAGCAGCGCCTTGATGGTGACGATATGGCCGGTGCCGGCGGCGACCGAGGCGCTGTTCCAGGGCTCGCCGACGCAGTAGCCGTCGATCCGCCCGGCGACCAGCGCATCGGCCATGAAGGGCGGTGGCACGATGACGATCTCGATCTCGCGCTCCGGATCGATGCCGCACCCGGCAAGCCAGTAGCGCAGTTCGTAATTATGCCCCGAATGCGGGTGCACCACGGCAAAGCGCAGCGGATCGCCGCCAGCCCCGGCGCGGTCGCGAATGAAGGCACCGAGGGCTGCGCCCGCGCGCGCGGGCTCGAGATCGGGTATGGCGCCGTGTGCCGCCATGCCTTCCCAGACAGCGTTGGAGATGGTGACGCAATTGCCGCCAAGCCCGAGCGAAAACGGCACGATGGTCTCGGAAGCAAGCGGCGTCAGCCCGAGATTGCAGGCGAGCGGCATCGGCCCCAGCATGTGCGCCAGGTGGAAATGGCCGATGGCGATGCGGTCGCGGATGTTGGCCCAGGAGGTCTCGCGGTGCAGTGTGAGATCGATGCCCTCGCGTGCGGCAAATCCAAGCTCACCCGCCGCAACCAGCACGGCACTGTCGAAGAGCGGCATGAAGCCGGCGGTGATCTGGTGCTCGGCGCTCATGCTCATTCGTCCTCCGACGGCCCGAGCAGCCCGGCGGCAGTCACCAGGCTCTGGGCAATGTCGCCGATCTTGCGGTTCTGGTTCATCGCCGTCTTGCGCAGCAGCGTGTAGGCGGCCTCTTCGGTCAGGCCGCGCGACTTCATCAGGATGCCCTTGGCACGGTCGATCACCTTGCGGCTCTCAAGCTCCCCTCGAACCTCTTCCAGCTCGCGCGCCATGCGCGAGAAAGCGTTGAAGCGGCTGACCGCCATGTCCAGGATCGGCTTGACGCGCTCTTGCCTGAGGCCGTCGACCACATAGGCCGAAACGCCGGCATCGACCGCCGCTTCGATCGATGCCTGGTCCGATCGGTCGACGAACATGGCGATCGGCCGCTTCACCGCACGCGACAGCTGGAACATGTTTTCCAGCATGTCGCGGTTCGGGTTTTCCAGATCGATGACGATGACGTCCGGCTCGATCTCGGCGATGCGCCGCGCAATGCCGGTCACGTCGTGGATGACGGTGACCCGCTCATGGCCGGCCTCGCGCAAACCTGCCTCGATGATCGCGGCGCGGATACGGTTTTCGTCGATGACCAGGACGGCGAGTGAGCTGCGGACCATGCGTGCATTGTGGGCAAGGTCGCAAAATTGTGCAATGCGGCATGGTCACAGGCTCCCGCCGCGGAGCAACCCCCGACCGACAACGACCCGGTCTAGGTGGTCGGGACAAGGAATGCAGCGCAACGCTGGCACTGGTGATGACAGCCTTGCCGGTCGCCTGGTGCCCTACCCAACGGTCTAGGTGCGATGAGACTTGCACCGCAACATCGGCTTGTTAAAGGTGGGGGCAACGACGGACATAGCTGTCCTTGCTCGCCGATCTGACCGGAAGGTTACCGCACGATGCTGCTCATGAATCGACGATTGGGAGCCAGCAAGCTGGCGCGCCCGGCACGGCGTCTCGGAGGCCTGACGACGAAGTTTGCCCTGATTGCCGGGCCGTTCGTCCTTGGGATCGCCCTCCTGCTGGCTGGCCCGGCACAGGCGCAGTCACCGGCCGCCGTCGCGCCCGACAAGGTCAAACAGCTGTTCGAGCTTCTCGACGATCCGTCGGTGAAGGCCTGGGTGGCCGAGCAACGAAATCCGGCCGCTGGATCAACGGAAGCGCCTGCTGCGGCTGGCGCTCCGCCGGCCGACGCCGTGGCCGCACCGAGCCAGATGAATACAATGGCATCCTCGACGCTCGATCGGATCAAGCATCACATCGAGAAAATCGTGCGAACCGTGCCCACACTGCCAGGCCAGTTCGCGCGCGTCCGGGCCCAGACAATGGACGATATGTCCAGCAAGGGCCCCGTCAGCATATTGGTGCTGATTGCGATCTTTATCGCTGCCGGCCTGGCGCTCACCTGGGCAATATACAAGCTCACCCGTCCATTTCGTCTTTGGATCATCGCGCAACCCAGAGATACGCCCATCGGGCGGGCCAAGAAGATCGGCGGCCGCACGCTTTATTCCAGCATGATGATCGGCTCGTTCGCGCTGGGCAGCGCCGGTGCGTTCATGCTGTTCGACTGGCCAGCGCTCATCCGCGAGATTGTGCTGACATTTCTGATGGCTGCGGTCTTTACGTGGGCTGTGCGCCTATACGTGATGGCCACGCTCGTCCCTTCTTTCATGGAGGTCGAGCACGCCATCGAGGTTCGTGCCCTGCCGATCACCAACGGAGCTGCTGACCATTGGGCTTATTGGCTGCCCCGGATCGTCGGCGTTTTCGCCTTCTTCGCCGCCGCGTTTGTCCTCTTGCCGGGTCTCGGCATAGACCAGGACGGAATGATGGTCCTGTCGGTGGGCGCCGATTTCATCCTGCTGTTGCTCTTCCTGCTGGCCATTTGGCGTCGGCCAAGAACGCAGCGAGACGGCGCGCGCCACAGCGGTCACACGTCAGTGACATGGTTGTTGACGGCTTACTTCGTCGTTCTGTTCCTCGAACGCATTGCCGGCCTCTACACATTCTTCTGGTTTACCTTCACCGCATTCTTCCTGCCTTTGGCAATTGTGCTGACAGAGCGCGGGGTTAATTTCGTCCTGCGGCCCGGTTCGGAAGATGCCGGCCGGCCGACGATCCCGGCGGTGACGATCGCTGTCATCGATCGCGGTATCCGGATGATTTTCATCCTCGCGGCGGCTTACCTTCTCGCACGCGTACTGGGCCTGGACATGCAATCCATGCGCGGCAGCGATACGACCACCATGCTCATATTGCGCGGCTTGATCAACGTCGTGGTCATTGCCCTTGCTGCCGATTTCGGCTGGTCGATCATCAAAGCCTTGATCGAACGAAAGCTGGGCGTCGCGATACCGCAAGCGGTGGTGAGCGAAGAAGACATCCTCACCCTCGATCCGCATCAGGCGCGGCTGCACACGCTGTTGCCGATCATCCAGAACATTCTGCTAGCAGTGATCATCGTGATGGCGGTGCTGATGATGCTCGCTTCGATCGGCATCCAGATCGGCCCGCTGATCGCCGGCGCCGGCGTCGTCGGCGTCGCCGTGGGTTTTGGCGCGCAAACCATCGTCAAGGACGTGATTTCTGGCGTGTTTTATCTGCTCGACGATGCTTTCCGTGTCGGCGAATACATTTCATCGGGCAGCTACAGGGGTACGGTGGAGAGCTTTTCGCTGCGCTCGGTGAAGCTGCGCCACCATCGTGGTCCGCTGTTCACGATACCTTTCGGCGAACTCGGCGCCGTGCAGAACCAGAGCCGTGACTGGGTCACCGACAAATTCAACATCACCGTTGGCTATGACACCGATATCGACTTTGCTCGCAAACTGATCAAGCGAATTGGCCTGGAACTGGCGGAAGATCCGGAGTTCAAACACTGGGTGATCGAACCGATCAAGATGCAGGGGGTGCAGGAGTTCGGCGAGTACGGCATCGTCTTGAGGGTCAAGGTCACGACCAGACCTGGAGGCGCCTTCAGCATGAAAGGCAGGTTCTTTTTGCGCCTCCGCCAGGCCTTCAAGGAGCAGGGCATCGAGCTCCCATTCCCGACCGTCCACGTCCAGGGGCTGCAAGACCCGCATGGGACAGAGAATGCGCGTTTGGAGGTCACACCTGAATTACGAATGGCCGTCGCCCAGTCGCACACCAATCGGCGCAGAAAAAAAGCCGGCACAACGGAGTAGGACGCTGTGATACCCGCCGGTCGCAACACGGCTTTCCGCGCAAAGCCTGGACCCGCGACACCACGCTAGTCGAGCTGCCGATAGCGACGACCTGATCGCCGCCAACCAGCACCAGCGTGGCGTTCTGAGGCCAAGCTTGACGAAAAGAGCAGATATGCTGGCCTTTCCGCGAGGCTCAGAGCGCAATCCAGGCGGTCTTGAGGTCGACAAATTTCTCCAGCGCATGCAGCGACTTGTCACGGCCGAAACCGGACTGTTTGACGCCGCCAAGCGGCACGGTGATATCGGCTCCGCCATAGGTGTTGACGTGGACGACACCGGCGTTGATGGCGCGCACCATGCGATGGGCCGTGGAAAGATTGGCGGTCCACACCGCCGAGGCAAGTCCGTAGACAGTGGAGTTGGCCAGATGCACCGCCTCCTCCTCGGTCTCGAAGCGCATCACGCCGAGCACCGGTCCGAACACCTCCTCGCGCGCCAACTGCATCTCTTGCGTCACGTTCTCGAAGATCGTCGGCGCCATGTAGCTGCCGCCGGTCTCGGTCAGTATCCGTTCGCCACCGGCGACGAGACGGGCGCCTTCGGCTTGCGCCATGGCGACGAAGCCGAGATTCTTGTCCAGCTGTTCGGCGCTCGATACCGCACCGATATCGCTGGCGAGATCGAGCGGGTCGCCGACCTTGAGCCGCGTGGTTGCCGAGACAAGTTCGTCCATGAAAAGATCATAGACCGACGACTGGACGAGCAGACGCGAGCCCGCCACGCAGACCTGGCCTGAATTGCGAAAGATGCCGTTAGCCGAGACGACCGCCGCCTGCTTCAGGTCCGGAGCGTCGGCAAAGACGATGTTGGGCGACTTGCCGCCAAGCTCGAGGAAGACCCGCTTCAAATTGGAACGGGCGGAGTATTCGAGCAGCCGCCGGCCGACCGGCCCCGATCCGGTAAAGGCGATGGCGTCGACATCCATATGGAGGCCAAGCGCTTCGCCGGCGACAGCACCATGACCGGTAACGACGTTGAACACGCCTTCGGGAAGTCCAGCCTCGCTTGCGAGTTCGGCCAGCCGCAGCAAGGTCAGCGAGGCGATCTCCGGCGGCTTGACGACGACGCTGTTGCCGGTGGCCAGTGCGGGCGCAATCTTCCAGGCACCGATCATCAGCGGGAAGTTCCACGGCACGATGACGCCGACGACACCGAGTGGCTCCCTGTGGATCAGCCCGAGCACATTGTCGGCCGTCGGCGCGATCTCGCCATAGACCTTGTCGATCGCCTCGGCGTAGTAGCGGATGGTGCCGGCCGCCGACAGCGGCTCGGCCTTGTAGGCCATGCCGATCTCGGTGCCGTTGTCGCGCACGCCAAGCACGGCCAGCTCATCGACATGTTTTTCGATCAGCTCGGCAAATTTCGTCAGCACCTTCTTGCGAAAGGCAGGGGCGGCGCGCGACCATGAACCCTTCTCGAATGCTTTTCGCGCCGATCGGACCGCGCGATCGATGTCAGCGGCATTGCCTTCAGCGATGCTGGCAAAAGGGCGGCCGTCGATCGGCGAAATCACCGCCAGCGTCGCGCCGCTCGTCGCTACGGCCTGTACGCCGTCAATAAACAAGCCCCGCTCGCCGATCTCCGTCTTGCGCAGCGCGTCGATGGCATTCTGGCTGATCATTGGTGGCGGACTCCCAGGGAAACATACAACGTGGTTGGCGCGCGGAATTCCCAGCCGCGAAACACCGGCACCTTGCCTGGCACCAAGCTGAGATCGGGGAAGCGCAGGAGCAGCAGCCTTAACGCAAGGCACATCTGCTCGCGCGCGAAAAACCGGCCCGAACAGAAATGATGACCAAAGCCGAAGGCGGCATGATTGCCTTCCCTGCGGTTGATGTCGAAGCGGTCTGGATCGGCAAAGCGGCTCTCGTCGCGGCTTGCCGAGGAGACAAGTGCAGCGACCGCGGCGCCGGCAGGGATGGTTACGCCGCCAAGCTCGACCGCCTGCGTCGTCTGCCGCGTCTGGGTTCCGATCGGCGCCACCCAGCGCAAGCCTTCATCGACAGCCCTGGGCACAAAGGTCTCGGGATCGGCGAGCACCTGCCGCAATTGTTCGGCATGCGCAAGCAGGCCGGCGAGGATCGAACCGGCACCATGTCCGGGCTCCTGCATGCCGCCAAGCAGAATGACCTTGATGCTCGGCATCAAGAAATCGATCGGCCGCGTCGTGCCTTCCGGCATGCCGTCATGCAGCATATGCGACAGCGCCGAGCCGTCGGGGGCGCGCGCAAGTCTATCCAGAGTCGGCCGGATGGCTGCGCCGACCTCGGCGCTGATCGCGTCGGCGATCTCTTGCCGCTTCGGGTCGTTCTCGAAATTGATGGCGCCCTGCGCAAGGCCATAGAACCAGCGGCGCAGCGTCGGCATGTCGATGTCGGCAAGGCCAAGCGAGCGCGCCAGGCTGAGCGTCGACACCGGCTCGAAATAATCCGCCATCAGCTCGGCGGAGCCTTGTTCGGCGATCCGGTCGAGAAAAGGTTCGGCAATCGACCGTACGAGATCGCCGGCATAGGCGGCGACGGTGCGCGGCCGGTATTTCGGATCGACGCCTTGGCGCAGCTGTCTATGCGTTTCGCCGTCGGTGGTCATGATGGTCGGCTTGCCGAACGAGCGTTCGACCGGAGACGTACCGACGACGGCGGAGAAGATGTCGGGTGACTTTGCGACGGTCTCGACGTCCTTCCAGCGGGTGACGAACCAGAGATTGACCGCCGGCACGAAAGCGACAGGCGCGCTGCGCCGCAGTTTCGCATAGATCGGATACGGATCGGCTTCCAGCGCCTCAACGGTGATGCTCTCGGCAAAGCTCAACGCCGTTACTCCCTTGCGATGGAAAGGGGCGGCGCCGAACGCGCTACCCCCTTGTCCTTTGTCCTAGTCCTTCAGCGGCACGCCGAGATTTTCGAAGGCAACCGGATCCCGGCTCTTCAACGCACCGGCAAGCAGCAGGCCGACCACCGCGGCAATCAGCACCAACCCCGGCAGCAACGCGCCGAGGAAGCCGCTGGCGCCCGACAGGCCACCGAAATTAATGACGATCAGGTAGATGATGACGACGAAAGCGATGAAGGCCAGCCCAGGCAGGATGGTGGTCTTCAGCGCATTCTCCTGCGTCGACGGGTTGGCGCGGAAGTACATCACCACGGCGAGCGAGGCCACCGCCATCATGACGATGACTCCCAGCGTCGCGACATTGGTCAGCCAGGAAAACAGCGCCAGAACCGGATCGAGGCCGAGTATCGCGAACAGTCCGATGACGATCGCTGCCAACACGCTCTGGATGACGGAAGCGACATGCGGGCTCTGGTGCACTGAATGCGTCACGCCGATCGCTTCAGGCAACAGCTTCTCGCGGCCCGAGACGTAGATGTAGCGGGCAACCGCGTTGTGGAACGCCAGCACGCCGGCAAACAGGCTCGACACGAACAGGATGCCCATGGCGTGCGACAGCATGGTTCCGGCGTAGCGGTCGGACAGGCCGAACAGGAAAGTCGTCGGATCCTGAAGCGCCTGCAGTGCCGGCAACAATTTGTCGACGCCGGCGCCGACCGCCATCAGCCAGGCCGTGACCATGTAGAAGACGCCGATCAGCAGCACGGAGAAATAGGTGGCGCGCGGAATGGTCACCTTGGGGTCGCGGGCTTCCTCGGCGTAGATCGTCGTCGCCTCGAAACCGATGAAGGCGGCGAAACAGAACAGGATGGCGATGGCGGGCGAGCCGCTGACGATCTGGCTCCAGCTGAACGGCGCCGCCGAGAGGCCGCTGTCGCCACCGGTCTTGAGGATGGCGAGGTCTAACACCAGCACCACGATGTATTCGCACAGCACCAGCACCGTCAGGATCTTGGCCGAGAGGTCGACCTGGCGGTAGCCCAACACCGCGACGATGGCAACGGCGATGAAGCTCCACACCCACCAGGGCAGGTCGATGCCCCAGCCGGCGAACAGGCCGGCGGTCGCGGCCCCCAGCAGGCCCATGACCCCGATCTGCATGGCGTTGTAGGACAGGATCGCGATGATTGCGGTTGCGCCGCCGGCAAAACCGCCGAGCCCGCGCGCGGCATAGGCATAGAAGGCGCCGGCATTGCCGACATGGCGCGACATGGCGACGTAGCCGACCGCAAACAGCAGCAGCAACACGGTCACGATAAGATAGGTTCCGGCAAAGCCCGCCCCATTGCCCATAAGCATGCCGAGCGGCGTGCCGCCGGCGACCGCGGTGAGCGGCGCCGCCGCCGAAATCACCATGAAGGTGATAGCGCCGACGCCAAGACTGTTCTTGCGCAGCCTGTTGGCGGGCGCCTGTTCCGAAACTGCTGACATTTGTCCCTCCAGTTTTACGAACCCGTGGGTTCGCGGCCGCTCGGCCTGCTCCCTGAATGCCATCGGTTCATTATTTGAACCCTTATTTTGAATATAGACTTGCAAAGAATGCGGATGCCTGTCAAGTTAATTCACACATTAAGTTTCTATCCGAGCGGGAGGCTGGATGGGTACGGTCGGCAAGGCGATTTCACTTCTGGAGCTGTTCACGGCGGACGAGCCCGAGCTCGGACTTTCCGATCTCGCGCGGCGGTGCGCCTTGGACAAGGCGACGACGCGGCGGCTGCTGATGGCGCT
This sequence comes from Mesorhizobium sp. C372A, assembly GCF_030323245.1. Lineage (NCBI taxonomy): Bacteria > Pseudomonadati > Pseudomonadota > Alphaproteobacteria > Hyphomicrobiales > Phyllobacteriaceae > Mesorhizobium > Mesorhizobium sp. C372A. The sequence continues at coordinate 6,266,671 of NZ_CP100475.1, forward strand.
GGGCGGCCATGGCTTCGTCGAGCAGGATGCCGGCACGCGGCACTATCGCCTCGGCGCCGGCCTGTCGCGGCTGGCGCGTATCCGCGAAGCCTGCTTCCCGTTCCTGCAAACGGCAATTCCCGTGGCGCAGGATTTGGCGGGTTCGACAACCGAGACGGTGCATCTGTCGGAATTCGGCGTCGACAGGCTGATCACCGTCCATGTCGAGCATTCAAGTTGGGCAAACCGGGTGAACATCGATGTCGGCCAGCTTCTGCCGCTGCATTCCACCGCCTCCGGCATCGCCTATCTCGCCTTCGCCGACAACGCGACCGTGAAAGCATGCCTGACAGGTTCGCTTGAGGCCTTCACCGATCATACCCTCGTCGAGCCGGCCGCCATTTCAAAGTCGATCGGCGAGGCGCGCGACCGCGGCTATTCGATCTGCGACCAGGGCCATGAGGACGGCGTGATCGGCGTCGCGGCTGCAATCCGCGCCGCCGACGGACTTGCGCTGGGGACAATTGCGGTGGCAGCCCCGAAGGCCAGGACGACACCGGCTGCGATCGTGGAACGAGGGCTTGCGGTTGTGACCGCGGCACGGGAGATTTCGATGCGCCTCAATGGCGAAAACCTGCAAACCCTGAGGAGGCAGGCCTGATGTCTGCAGATATGGCGACGCCCCGCATCCTGGTCATCGGCACGGGCGACACCAAGACCGACGAACTGCTGTTCATGAAAGCGTGTATCGAGGCATCCAGTGGCCGCGCCGTGATGATGGATGTCAGCGTGCTGGGCGCCCCCGCCTATAGTCCCGATCACGACAAGCATGCCGTTGCGCGGGCCGCTGGCGTGACGATGGCCGAAATCGTCTCGAGCGGCGATGAAAACACCGCCATGACATTGATGGCCGTCGGCGCCGTTCAGCTGGTGCGCCAACTTCACCAGCGCGGCGAGATCGACGCTTTCATCGCCATCGGTGGTTCGATGGGAACCGATTTGGCGCTCGATGTCGCGCTGTGCCTGCCGCTCGGCGTGCCGAAATTCGTCGTCTCGACCATCGCCTACTCGCATCTCATTCCGCCCGAGCGTGTCGCGCCCGACCTGATGATGATCCTGTGGGCAGGCGGGCTCTACGGCCTCAACACCATCTGCAAGCTGGTCCTTTCCCAGGCCTGCGGCGCGGTCGTCGGTGCGGCGAGGATCGTGCTTGCATCCCGTGCTTCGGCCCCGGCGGTCGGACCGACCATCGGCATGACTTCGCTGGGCAGCAGTTGCCTGCGCTATATGAAGACGCTGAAGCCGGCGTTGGAGCAGCGCGGCTATGATGTCGCGGTCTTTCACACCACCGGGATGGGCGGCCGGGCCTTCGAATCGATCGCCAGCCAGGACCATTTCTGCGCGGTGTTCGACTTCAGCCTGCAGGAGATCACCAATCATCTTGCCGGCTCGGTCGTCAGCTCCGGCGCCGACCGGCTCGAGAATGCCGGCGCCCGCGGCATTCCGCAGATCGCAGCCCCTGGCGCCGTGGACATGGTCGATTTGCCGACCTGGCAGGCGCTGCCGACAAAGTTCGCGCAGCGGCCATTCCATGCTCATAACAGGTTGATCGGCTCGATCACCGTCGATGCCGCCGACCGCCGTGAAGTCGCCAGGACCATCGCCGCCAAGCTCGGTGCGTCGAAGGGGCGCTCCGCTTTCATCCTGCCCTCCGGCGGCATCCAGGAATGGGATGCGCAGGGCGAGCCGCTGTACGAACCCGAAGCCCTCGCGGCGTTCACCGATGAGATGCGCAAGACCATTCCCGCCGGCGTCGAGTTCCACGAGATCGACGCCCACATTAACAGCGACGAGTTCGTCGGCAAGGCGCTCGAAATCTTCGACCGCTGGGTCGAGGAAGGCATCATCCCGCGCGGCATGCCGGCCAAGGGAGTGGCTGCGTGAGCGCTGTTCCTGCCCAGGCGCTCGTCCTCGATTTCGGCGGCGTCGTCACCCGGACCCTTTTCGAGACCCATGCCTTGACCGAACAGGCGCTCGGCCTCGCGCCGGGAACGCTGCAATGGTACGGGCCGTTCGACCCGGATTCAGATCCGCTGTGGCGCTCAATGCAGGCCGACGAGATCAGCGAGCGCGATTATTGGCGCACCCGCACCAGCGAAGTCGGCCGGCTCGTCGGCGAGGACTGGCAGGCGATGGAGACATTCGTCCAGCGCGCACGCGGAGCCGAGCCGGAAAAGATCGTGCGGCCCGAAGCCGTCCGCGCAATCCGGACCGTGCATGCGGCGGGATTTCGCCTGGCGATCGTGTCCAACGAGCTAGATCTGTTCTATGGCGCCGGCTTCCGTCAGCGGCTGCCGCTGCTCGAGCTGTTCGACACCATCGTCGACGCCACTTATACCGGCATCCTCAAGCCCGATCCGCGCGCCTATGCCTTGGTGACCGAGGCGCTTGGCCTGCCTTCCGGCGCCTGTGTGTTCGTTGACGACCAGCAGCGCAATGTCGATGGCGGCCGTGCCGCCGGCATGCGCACGGTTCATTTCGACGTCGCGCGACCGGCACTTTCCTATGCCGAGGCCCTCGGCCATTTCGACCTCATCTCCTGAGACATTTGCGGAGCCTTGCGATGCGCGACATCAATTTCCTCACCGAGAAAAACGCCAAGCCGATCTGGCATCCGATGGCACACCCGGCCGAGATGCGGGCCAACCCGCCAAAGGTGATCATGAAAGGCGAAGGCGTGATGGTCACAGACATCGACGGCAACACCGTGCTCGATGCGGTTGGCGGCCTGTGGAACGTCAATCTCGGCTACTCCTGCGACCCCATCAAGAAGGCCATCGCCGACCAGCTCAGCGCCCTGCCCTACTATTCCGGGTTTCGCGGCACGTCGACCGGCCCGTCGATCGAGCTCGCTTACGAACTCAGCGAATGGTTCGAACCGGAAGGCATGGTGCGGACCTTCTTCACCTCGGGCGGCTCGGATTCGGTCGAAACCGCACTGCGGCTCGCCCGCCAATACTGGAAGATCCGCGGCCAGGGCGACCGGACAAAATTCCTCGCGCTGAAGAAGGGCTATCACGGTACCCATTTCGGTGGCGCGTCAGTCAACGGCAACGCCAATTTCCGCCGCAACTATGAGCCGCTTATGCCCGGCGTCTTCCACATTCCCGCACCCTGGACCTTCCGCAATCCGTTCGATGAGACCGATCCGGCGCGGCTGGCCAAACTGTGCGCCAAAGCGCTGGAGGACGAGATCGCCTTCCAGGGCGGCGACACCATTGCCGCCTTCATCATGGAGCCGGTTCTCGGCGCCGGCGGCGTCATCGTTCCGCATGACAGCTTCATGCCGCTGGTCCGCGAGATATGCGACCGCCACGAAATCCTGCTGATCGCCGACGAGGTGGTCACGGGCTTCGGTCGCACCGGCGCCTGGTCGGGTTCGCGGCTATCCGGCGTGAAGCCGGATTTTATGACCATCGCCAAGGCGATCACCTCGGGCTATTTCCCGCTCGGCGCCACCTTGATCGGCGCCAAGGTGGCCGACGTCTTCGAGGCCGACAAGACCAGCTTCGGGGCGATCGGTCATGGCTATACCTATTCCGGCCATCCTGTCGGCTGCGCGGCAGGGCTGGCTGCACTTGCCGAGACCAAGCGGCTTCGCCTGGACGAGAACGCAGCCGCGCGCGGCATCGAGCTCGCGGCGACGCTGGAGGGGCTAAAAGCCAAGCACGCGATCGTCGGCGACATCAGGTACAAGGGCCTGATGGCTGCGCTAGAGCTGGTCTCCGATCGCACGACGAAAAAGCCGGTGGACAAGAAGACCATGGCCGTGGTTTCGGAAGCCACTTATGACGCCGGCGTCATGCTGCGCGTGTCCGGCAACAACATCATCCTGTCGCCGCCGCTGATCATCGGCGCCGCCGACGTGGCAAAGATCGGCGAGGCCATCGATGCAGGTCTGTCGAGGGCCTGATAGACCCGCTGACGCAATGGAGTTTGGTACGCAATGACCCAATCTGAGAAGAACCCGAGCGAGGAAGCGCTCGTCAAGCGGCGTGCCCGCCTGCTCGGCGCCAAATCGCAATTGTTCTACGACGAGCCCGTGCACCTGGTGCGCGGCGAAGGCGTCTGGCTCTACGATGCCCACGGCCGCAAGTATCTCGATGCCTACAACAACGTCGCCCATATCGGCCATTGCCACCCGCATGTGGTCGAGGCCTTGTGCCGTCAGGCAAGCCTGCTCAACACCCACACACGCTATCTGCACACCGCAATTCTCGACTATGTCGAGCGGCTGACGGCGACCTTCAATGCAAGCCTCGCCACCGCAATCCTGACCTGCACCGGCAGCGAGGCCAACGACATCGCGCTGCGCATGGCGCAGGCCGCCTCCGGCAATATGGGCATCATCGCCACCGACGCCACCTATCATGGCAACACGACGGCGGTTTCGCAGCTGAGCACGCGCATGCCTCCGATCCGCGGCCGCGCCCCCCATGTCAGGCTGGTGCCGGCCCCCGACAGCTATCGCCATCCCGATGCGATGGCCAATGGCAAGGCCTTTGGCGACGCCGTGCGTCAAGCGATCGCCTCGCTGGCACAGGATGGCATTGGCCTGTCTGGCATCATCTTGTGTCCGCTGCTCGCCAATGAAGGTTTCCCGGCTCTGCCCACCGGATTTTTCGACGACGCCTTGGGGGCCGTGCGCGAAGCCGGTGGTCTGGTCATCGCCGACGAAGTGCAGCCCGGCTTCGGCCGCACCGGCAGCCATTTCTGGGGCCATCAGCGCGCCGGCTTCGTCCCCGACATCGTCACCATGGGCAAGCCGATGGGCAATGGCCATCCGATCGCGGCCGTGGTCACCACCAAGGAGATACTGGCGACCTTCCGCGACGCTTTCCGCTACTTCAACACCTTTGGCGGCAACCCGGTCTCCTGCGCAGTCGCCAATGCCGTCCTCGACGTCATCGAACAGGAAAACCTTGTCGCCAACGCGCAAGACGTCGGCGCCTATGCGCTTGGCCTGCTGCGCCCGCTGGCCGATCGGCATGAGTGCATAGGCGAGGTCAGGGGGGCCGGACTGTTCTTCGGCGCCGAGCTGGTCCACGACCGCGACACGCGCGAACCGGCGCCCGACATTGCCGAGCAGGTCGCCAATCGCATGCGCCATCGCGGCGTGCTGATGGGCAAGACCGGCATCCACGGCAATGTGCTCAAGATCCGCCCGCCCATGCCGTTCTCGCGCGACAATGCCGAGTTCCTGATCGGCCTGCTGGACGAGGTGCTGGGCGAAGTCGGCGGAGTGCCGGCGTGAATTCTGTTTCCACCCAATCCGAGCCCGAAACGGCCGCCGATGTCACGGAGCTTGCCAGGCGTGCGCTCGAACATTGGGGCGTCCGCAATTTTGAGCCGGAACTTCTGAAGCACCGCGAGAACGCCGTCTTCCGCGTGCGGCTGCCGGATGGCCAGCCGGCAGCCATGCGCATCCACCGGCTCGGCTACCACACGGACGCCGCGCTGCGTTCGGAACTGCAATGGATGGGCTTCCTGCAATCCGCCGGCGTAGCCACGCCGTCTTGCGTCGCAACACAGGCCGGCGATCCGTTCGTGCTTGTCAGCACGGCCACCTCGGAGCAGCCCCGGCAGGCCGATTGCCTGAGCTGGCTGGAGGGCCGCGCCGTGGGCGCACGCGGCGTGCCACTGGTCTACACGCCCGACCAGTCGGTCCAGATCTTCACGGCGATCGGGCGGACCATTGCCCATATGCACAATGTCACTGCCTCCTGGACGCCGCCCGCGGGCTTCGCGCGCCATGCCTGGGACTTCGACGGCTTCTTCGGGGCGAACCCGGTCTGGGGCCGGTTCGAGACCTCGCCCTTTCTCGATGGTCCTCGCCGCGCGCTGGTCTTGCAGGCGCGCGACAACGCAGTGAAGGCGCTGTCGGAACATGAGCGCAGCGCGCGCAATTTCGGCATCATCCACGCCGATCTGGTGCGCGAGAACGTGCTCATCCATGACCGTGCCGTACGCATCATCGACTTCGACGATTGCGGCCATGGCTGGCACATGTACGACCTTGCCGTCGCCCTCTACCAGAACCGCGAGGAGGCGATCTACCCGCTGATCGAAACCGCTTTGCTTGACGGCTACCAGCAAGAGCGTGCGCTGACCCCGCAGGACATCGCCGCATTGCCTCTATTCGCCGCCTTGCGTGCCTTCGCGTTCCTTGGCTGGGTGCAAAGCCGCGTCGAAGGCGACATCACCAGGGATGTCGGCTTGCGCATGTCGACCATCGCAGCCGATGTGGTGATTGACTACTTGCGCGGCGAACAGCCCAACTGACGAGCCGATGAGAGCCGTCAGCTCTTGGCGAAATGGATGCTGACCGTTCCCGAGCTGCCGAAGTCGGCGACGATCGTATCGCCGGGCCGCGCCTCGACCGGGCGCACGAACGATCCGGACAGCACCACCTCGCCGGCCGCGATGGACATGCCGTAGCGGGCGAGCCTGTCCGCCAGCCAGGCAATGCCCATCGCGGGATGGTTGAGCACGCCGGCGCCAAGCCCGGTCTCCTCGACCTCCGCATTGCGCGAGACGATGGCGCCGATCCAGCGCATATCGGCTTCATCGGGTCGTTGCGGCCGGCCGCCGATGACAATGCCGGCATTGGCGGCGTTGTCGGAAATCGTATCGAAGAAAGTGCGCGCCTTCTTTGTCTCGGCATTGACGCGTTCGATGCGCGTGTCGAGGATTTCGAGCCCCGGCGTGATATAATCGGTGGCGTTGAGCACGTCGAAGATGGTCACGCCTGGACCCTTCAGCGGCGCCTTCATGACGAAGGCTATCTCGGCCTCGACGCGCGGCTGGATGAAGCGGCCGACGGGTATCGTCGCGCCGTCGTTGAAGAACATGTCGTCGAACAGCACGCCCGAATCCGGCGTGTCGATGGCGAGCGCATATTGCATCGCCTTCGATGTCAGGCCGATCTTCCAGCCCTTCGGGGTCAGCCCGGCATCGGTCTTGCGTTTCACCAGCGCTGCCTGGACGCGATAGGCATCCTCCATCGTCGCGTCGGGAAAATCGAGGCTGAGCAGACGGATCTGGCGGCGCGAACGCTCGGCTTCGAACAGCCTTGCCGCGGCATCTTCAACTTGCTCGGGGGTCACGATGCTGTCTCGTCGACGACGCCGTTGCGGAGCACGCCGATGCCGTCGCCTTCGACTTCGATCACGTCGCCCGGCTTCAGCCAGATCGGCGGGTCGAAGCGGGCGCCGGCGCCGGTCGGCGTACCGGTGACGATGATATCGCCTGGCACCAGCGTGGTGAAGGTGGAGACATAGGCGATGATCTTGCGGAACGAGAAGATCATCCGGCTGGTGCGGTCCTGCTGGCGCAATTCGCCATTGACGCGGGTGGTCAGCGCGATGTCGGCAATCTGCGCCTCGTCGGTGAACGGCACCAGCCACGGACCGAGCGAGCCGGTGCGGTCGAAATTCTTGCCCTGCGTGACGTTGAACTTGGCGTGCCGTACCCAATCGCGAATGGTGCCTTCGTTGCACAGGGATAGTGCCGCGATATGGTCAAGCGCATCCCTCTCGGCGATGCGTCGTCCACCCTTGCCGATGACGATGACGATCTCGCCCTCATAGTCCAGCTGCGGCGATTCCGGCGGCCGCACCAGCGGCGCGTTGTGGCCGACGAAGGAGCGGGGGAAGCGGATGAACAGCGACGGGTTCGAAGGCGCGGCCTGGCCGTCTTTGTACTCTTCGTTGCGGTCCGGGTAGTTGACGCCGACGCAGATGATCTTTTCCGGCGACGGCACAGGGATTTCATAAGCGATGGCGCCGACTGGAAAATCGACGGCGTAGGCTTCGGCCTCTTCCGCCAGCCGCCGTAGCACGCCGGCCTCGATCACTTCGCGCAGCGTCGGCCACTGGCTGTGCCGCGCCGACAGGTCGACGACGCCCTTATCTGTGACCACGCCATAGCGCGTCTTGCCGCCGACGGTGAAGGTGGCGAGCCGCCCATGTGCAGTCATCCCGGTCTCCGTCAGGTTCGCGTCTGTGGTCACGGTGCGATGATCGGCGACGCCGTCAAATCCGGTTGGCGTGCGGCCGCGCCGGCAAAGGTGCTGCCCTCCTCGAACCAGCTTTTCGGCGCCGGCGCGCCCCATAGCGTCTGGCGCTGCGGGTCCTTGAGGTCCCATTTGATCGGCTCCAGATCCGGATCGACCGTCTGGTAGTCCGAGCAATAGATCTCGATGCGGTGATTGTCCGGGTCGCGGACATAAAGGAAGAAGGCGTTGGAAATGCCATGCCGGCCTGGGCCGCGCTCGATGTTTGCGAGGTAACCGGTCGTCGCCATCAGATCGAGCAGGTCGATGATGTTGAGCGGTGTCGGCACCCAGAAGGCGACGTGATGCAGGCGCGGACCCACACCGTTGGTGAAGGCGATGTCGTGGACACCGCCCTTGCGGTGCGTCCAGGCCGCCCACAGCTTTCCGCTACTGGCATCCTCGGTGTATTCGGTGACGCGGAAGCCAAGCTCGTTGTAGAAGGCGACGGACTCGTCGACATTGGGCGAGAAGCAGTTGAAGTGGTCGATGCGCAGCGGCTTCACGCCCTTGTAGAGCGCATATTTCTGATGAATCGGCGGCAGCCTTTCCATTTGGGCAAAGAACTCGAGCGGAATGCCGTGCGGGTCGCGGGTGCGGAAGGTGCGCGACTGGTACGGTCGCTCGACCCACTCGACCGGCAGGCCTTTTGCCTTGAAGAAATGCTCGGCCTTGTCGAGATCCTCATCCGAAAAAACCTTGAAGCCGAGATCGCGGGCTTCGGCGCTGCCGGCCTTCTTCAGCACGATGCAGTGGTGTCCGCGCTCTTCCAACGCCCTTAGATAGATGGCTTCCGATGTCTCGTCGGTAACCTGCAGGCCGAGCGTGTCGACATAGAAGGCGCGGGATTTCGCAAGGTCGGTGACCGCCAGTTCGACATGGCTGAGGCGCACGATGTTGAAGGCGGGATAGAGGTTTGGTTTGGGCAGTGGCATCCGATGTCCTCCGGTCAGCCGCCGAGTTTCTGGATCGCGTGCGCTGAAGTGGCGAAGGCGATGTTCTTCGTCTCCATGTAGAAATCGAAGGAATGGTCGCCGCCGTCGCGGCCGATGCCGGAATTCTTGACGCCGCCAAACGGCGTCGGCAAATGCCGCACATTCTCCGAATTGACCCAGATCATGCCGGCGTCCAGCGCATCGGTGAAGCGGAAGGCGCGGGTAACATCCGACGTCCAGAGATAGCCGGTCAGGCCGTATTGGGTGTCGTTGGCCAGCGCCAGCGCTTCGGCCTCGTCCTTGAAGGAAATGGCAGTCAGCACCGGCCCGAAAATCTCTTCCTGGGCAATGCGCATCCTGTTGGTGGCGCCGGTAAACAGCGTCGGGCTGACATAGCAGCCACCGCCCGGACCGGCGAACTTGCCGCCGCCGGCGGCTACCACCGCACCTTCCGATTTGCCGATCTCGATATAGGACAGCACCTTTTCCTCGTGCACCGGATGGATCAGCGGACCGACCACCGTTTTGGGATCGAGCGGATGGCCAACCTTGATGCGCTTTGCCTTCTCCGCGACCAGATCCGTGAATGTGTCGTAGACCGAGGCTTCGACCAGCAGCCGCGACGATGAGGTGCAGCGTTCGCCGTTGAGCGAGTAGATCATGAACACGGCCGCATCCGCCGCACGTTCGAGATCGGCGTCGGCGAAGACGATCACCGGGTTCTTCCCGCCCAGTTCGAAATGCACGCGCTTCAGCGTATCGGCGCCCTGTTTCATGATCATCGAGCCGGTGCGGCTCTCACCGACAAAACCGATCGCCTTGATGTCAGGGTGCTCGGTCAGCGCCTTGCCGGCGTGCTCGCCGAGGCCGTTGACCAGGTTCCACACGCCTTTCGGCAGGCCGGCCTCCTCGGCGATCTCGACCAGCAGGCGAGCGGTCAGCGGCGAAAATTCGGCCGGCTTGTGGACGACGGTGCAGCCTGCCGCCAGCGCCGGCGCGATCTTCCATGTCGACAGCATGAACGGCGTGTTCCACGGCGTGATGATGCCGACCGGGCCGATCGGCACGCGCGTGGTGATGTTGACCTGGCCTGTCGTGCGCAGCGTCTCGCCGTCGCGCGCTTCCGGCGCGCGGTCGGCGAAGAAGCGGAAATTCTCGGCGCCGCGCAGCGCGGCCTTGGCCATGAATTTCAGCGCCTGGCCGGTGTCCATGCACTCGACGAAGGCGATCTCCTCGGCGCGCGCTTCGATCGCATCGGCTATCTTGTGCAGCAGCTTCTTGCGCCCGTCGCCCGGCATGGCGGCCCAGGCCGGGAACGCCGCCTTTGCCGCCTTGGCGGCGCGGTCGATATCGGCGGCACTGCCACGCGCGACCTTGGCCAGCGGCTTGAGATCGACCGGCGACATGCTCTCGAAGGTCGAGCCATCCACCGCCGGCACCGCTTCGCCGCCGATCTGGTTCAGCACGCCGTCGCGCTTGAAACGGGCCAGATAGGCCTCGGCCTTTTTCAGATTGCCTTCGAGGTCGGACATATCAGCTTCCGTCACTTGCCGCGCAGTCGCGGATGGATTGCGTTTTTCTTCCAGCTCAGTACCGGGTCGATCTCCCTGATCTCCAGGGAAAGAGCGAAATGCGGGGTCTCGAACAGGGGGCCAAGGTATTCGCTCACCGCGGCGAAGACCGCCTCCCCGGTTCGTTTCTTGTCCTGGGCGCTGCGCCCGGTTCCAATGCGAAACGACATGTCGAGGAAAGCGTTTTCCGGCAGGCTGTCGGCGATGGCATAGGCTTCCGCACGGAAGGCCCGCACCCGCACCGCGCCGGTTTCAAACAGCCCGGTGCCGAGCACGGTGCGCAACACCAGCGCGCACAATTCGCTCATGTCGACCTTGGCATCGAGGTTGGCCGAATACTCGATGGAAAAGTGAGGCACCGCGTCTCGCCCCGGATTGTTCCACTGTTGTAGTTAACGCGTTAATTACATGCAGCATCACTGAAGTCAAGCCTTGCATCCAAGTTGAGGCGACGATACGGGATGGAAAGGTCAGGTTTTGGCGTGCGGTCCCGCCGACCGCCCGCATCATTGGGGACGCTGCTTCTTGCTGCCTGAAAACACCCGTCGTTCTCTGCCGATGGCGCTGCTCCATGCCCGCGAAGTGGTGATGGCGCGGTTTCGCCCTATGCTGGCGGCGCATGACGTGACCGAACAGCAATGGCGTGTGCTGCGCGTTCTGAGCGAGGCCGGCCCTGTCGAGGCGACGGAACTTGCCGATCGCGCTTCGGTGCTGCCGCCCAGCCTGACACGCATCATCAAGACGCTCGAGGGCCGAAAATTCATCACCCGCAACAAGGCGGAAGGCGATGGCCGCCGTGTCGTTCTGACGATCGCCCCGGCGGGCTCCGCCCTTATCGATGCCTTGTCGCCGGAACGCCTCGTCATCTACCGCGACATCGAACAGCGCTTCGGACATGAGAGGCTCGAGCAATTGCTCGATCTGCTGGAGAGCCTGATCGCCGGCGAGAGCTGATTGCTGCGGCTCAGCCGCCAAAGCTGCCAAGCCGCGTCGGCTGCGTGTAATTGCGGTCGACATAGAGCAAGGCCGAGCCGCCGCTGCCGTGCCTGACATCGATAACGCGGCCGATCATGACATTATGCGTGCCGACGATGTGCACATCCTCGATCTCGCAATCGAAATTGACGATCGCATCGGACAGCGCCGGCGTGCCTGAGGCCAGCGTTTGCCAGCGCGCCGCCGAATAGCGTGCCTCCATGTCCCTGGTCGCGTCGGCGAACTTGCCGGCTAGGTGCATATGGTCATGCGTCAGCACGTTGACGCAGAAGCGCCGGTTGGCGAGGAACATGGCGGCCTGCGTCGAGCGGCCGTTCATGCACACCAGCAGTGTCGGAGGTTCGTCCGACACACTGCACATGGCGGTGGCGGTGAAGCCGCCGCGCCCGGCCGGGCCATCTGTCGTGACGATGTTGACCGGCGCGCAGACCCTTGCCATGGCGTCGCGGAAATCGGCCTTCGAAATCTGCGTGGCCATCTGACATCACCCCGCCGATGAAGCGAGCGGATTGAGCCAGGTATCTCCCGTCCAGCCATTCTCGTCATAGTCGGCCATGCAGGTATCGACCAGTTCTTCCATGGCCTTCAGCCGGCCGCCGCGTTCGGCGCCCTTCAGCACCTGCAGCCGCACCTCTTCCGGCGCACCGGCATAGTTGAGTTCGTAGAGCGCGTGGCGGCCGCCGAACTCGGTGCCGGTCGCGTCCCACAACAGTTTCATGATCTTGATGCGCTCGACATGGCCCATGTCGTTGGAACCGCGCACATACTGCGCGAGGTATTTGTCGATCTCGGGATTGTTGAAGTCGCGCACCGATGACGGCAGGTAGATCAAGCCGGAGGCGATCACCCGGCGCACCGTGTCGATGACGCGCGGATAGGCTTCCGACATGAAAGTCCGGTAGGCAAGGGCTGCTTCCAGGTTGGGCAGGACAGCGCCATTCGCCCAGGGGATCGGATTGTAGGCCATGGCGTTGGAAAAGCTCCAGAACATGTGCCTGAGCGCGATGACCTCGCCCAGCGCCGCCTGGTTGCCGCGGAAGGCATCGCCGCCGGTGGCGCGCAGCGCCTTTGCCAGCAGGCCGGCGAGGAAGTCGAGCTTGACGGCAAAGCGTGTGCAGCCCTGGAAGCAATAGCCATGCATGAAGCCCGAAGCCGGATGGAAGGACAGGATTTTCTGCGCCTCGCGCAGCACCAGCACGTCCTCCCAGGGGATGAAGACATTGTCGAGCACCAGGATGGCATCGTTCTCGTCGAAGCGCGACGACAACGGATAGTCGAACGGAGCCGCCGCCGTGTTGGCCGTCTGCTCATAGGAGACGCGGCAGAACATCTTTACCCCCGGCGCATTCATCGGCACGATGAACATGACCGACAGCGACGGATCTTCGGTGACCGTCGCCGAACTCTGCGCCAGGAAATTGTAGTGGGTCAGCGCCGAGGACGTCGCCACCACCTTGGCGCCGGAGACATAGATGCCGGCGTCGGTCTCCTTGGTGATGTGGACGAAGACATCCTTCACCTGTTCGGCCGGCTTGTGGCGGTCGATCGGCGGGTTGACGATGGCGTGGTTCATGAACAGCACGGCTTCCTGCGCACGCTTGTGCCAGGCGAGCGCATTGTCCTTGAACGGGCCGTACCAGTCGGCATTGGCGCCGAGCGTGTTCATCAGTGCCGCCTTGTAATCGGGCGTGCGGCCCATCCAGCCATAGGACATGCGTGACCACTCGGCGATCGCGGTCTGCTGGGCCGCGAGTTCGCCGGAGGATTTGGCGACGCGGAAATATTTGTGGGTGTAGCCGCCCGAACCGGTATCGGTAGGCGAGGTCAGCGTGCCCTGCCGCTTGGGATCGTGCAGCGCATCATAGAGGCGCGCCAGCGACCGCGCCGAATTGCGCATCGCCGGATGGGTGGTGACATCGGCGATGCGCTCGCCGTTGATGTAGACCTCGCGGCCGTCGCGCAAGCTCTCCAGATACTCGGCCCCGGTGAACGGGCGCCCATTGTCGGCACGAAAGTCTTCCGATCGCATGATGTTCCTCCACTTATGGCATCAACTCTAGCGCTCCTGGCAAGGATCGGTTAGGACGTAACGGCAAAACCGATTGGACTTTTTCCGGCGCCATGAGCCTCAATTCCATTCCTGATTTCTTTGTCTATGGCGAGCCGGTGCGGCCGCTTGATGTCGGCTTCCTGCATGTCGAGACGGTGCTTGCGCGCAGCAACATTCATCTCGGCCAGGTTGCCGCGCACAAGCATCCGCAAATGGGCCAGATCACCTACTGGACCAGCGGCTCCGGCACCTACCGCATCGAAGACCAATCCTGGGACTTTTCGGCACCGGCCGTCAGCTTCGTGCCGAGCACCATCGTGCATGGCTTCTCGATCGGGCCCGGCACCGACGCCATCGTCGTTTCGGTCGCCGATGATGCGCTTGCGGCAATAGCCGCTCACAGCCTGCTGCCATTGGACCGGCCGGTCTTTGCCGATAGCCTTCCTCAGCACGTCGCGTGGAAAAGGCTGGCGGCGGTGCTGGAGATGATCGCCGCCGAATATGCCGAGGCGCAGGCCGGCAGTGACAAGACCCTGCCGGCGCTGATCGCCGTCGCGCTCTCGCACATCGCGCGCCTTGGTCCCGAGGTAATGGATGCCACCGGTTCTTCCGATGCTGCATTGGCGCGCGGCTTGCGCCGTCTGGTCGATGCGCATTTCCGCGACAACTGGCCCGTCGACCGCTACGTCGGGGCGCTGGCCACGACACCGCATCTTCTCGACAAGGCCGCCCATACGGTGCTTGGCAGCGGCGTCAAGCGGCTCATGGGCGAGCGACGGTTGCTGGAGGCCAAGCGGTTGCTGCTGTTCACCGTGCGCACCGTCGAGGACATCGCCTACGAAATCGGCTTCGAAGATCCGGCCTATTTCTCACGCTTCTTCCGGGAGCGGGTTGGCCAGGCGCCCGCCGCCTGGCGCCGCGCGCAGCTGGGGCAGAGTTGAAGCTTCCGCGCCGGCCAGGATCAGGCGTTTGGGCCGACACGCCGGCCAGGCACGGCGCCGCCGAGTTGATCCACCTGTTGATAGGTGTTGCCGCGCAGCATCACCCCGCGCACGGCGCGGCGCATCGAGATTGATGTCGCCGCGAAACTTGCTGGTTTTTTGTCGCTTCCAAACGGTTCGTTATTTGAACCACAATTTTATGTGCTATGAGCGGACTGCAAGGTGGATTGGCTTCCGTCCCATGCGAAGTATCTTGAGGATGCACGATGAGCACAGTCGGCAAAGCGATATCGCTGTTGGAGCAGTTCACGCTCGGCGAACCGGAGATCGGCCTGTCCGAGCTCGCCCGCAAAACCGGCCTCGACAAGGCGACGGCGCGGCGCCTGCTGATGGCGCTGGCCGACCACCGCCTGATCGAACAAGAGCCGGCAAGCCGCCGCTACCGGCTCGGCGCCGGCCTGTCGCGGCTGGCCCGCTTTCGCGACGCGCATTTTCCCTTCGTGCGCGTGGCAGCACCTATGGTTCGCGAGCTGGCGCTGGAAACAGGCGAAACGGTGCATCTGTCGGAATTCAGCGCCGGCGCACTGCTGACCGTCCACGTCGAACTCTCGGCAAAGGCCAACCGGGTCAATGTCGATGTCGGCCAGGTGCTGCCCTTGCACGGCACCGCCTCCGGCATCGCCTTTCTCGCCGCTTCGCCTCAGGAAGCGGCCGAGGCCTATGTCGACAAGCCGTTGCCGACCTTCACGCCACACACGGTGACGCAGCCCGACAGGCTGATGAAGGCGATCCGGCTTGCCGCCAAGCGCGGCTATTCCTCGAGCTCCCAAGGCTATGAAGAAGGCGTCCACAGCATAGCCGCGGCAATCCTCGGCTCCGATGGCCGTCCTTTAGGCACTCTGGCGGTGGCCTCGCCTGTGTCACGCGCCGATGACAGCATGGCAGCCAGCCAGGGCGAAGCGGTGATCCAGGCGGCGCGGCTGATTTCAGCGCGCCTGGCCGGCGAAGCCTGACATCTCTACCGTCGCAGGGGAGATGATTAGCGGGTTCCCAGCGGCGCACCGGCCTTGCCGCGAGACCGGAACGCTTCGTCTGGGACAGGCGGCTGGAGCGCAGCAAGGAAGAATTGTTGTCGCCCGCCCGAGCGTCGCCCACGATCTCGGAAATCGCCTTTGCTTGCGGGTTCAATTCGAGTGCGCATTTTTCGCGCGCGTTCGAGAGCCGGTACGATGTGGCCCGCGGGAGTTGCGCCAGAGGCTGAGGGCGGGTGCATTAAGTGGTGGGCCGTTTGCCGATCTCGGAGAGCGCCCTAGCTCGCCGAAAGCCGGCATCCGGCAGCAAGTTCTACATATTGGCAGCGGTTGGCCGCACGATCACTTCGTTGACGTCGACGCCATCGGGTTGATCAAGCGCAAAACGGATCGCCCGTGCAATGGCGTCCGGTGTGAGCGACTTCTGCCGCCATTCTTTCAGAGCCGTGGCGACCTGAGGATCGCTGATATCGTCGCCTAGTTCGGTTGCGGTCACTCCGGGGGAGATGATCGTGGCGCGGATGTCGTCATGCTCCTGCCGCAGCCCCTCGGTGATTGCCCAGACGGCATATTTCGTGCCGCAATAGACCGCCGCGGTGGGCAGCACGATATGCGCGCCGACCGAGGCGACATTGACGATATGCCCATTCTTCTGGGCGACGAAGCGCGGCAGCACCGCGGCGATCCCGTTCAGCACGCCGCCGATGTTGACATTGATCATGCGAGACCACTCATCGCGCTTCAGCGCGGCAAGCGGCGACAGCGGCATGACGCCGGCATTGTTGACCAGCACATCGATCTGCCCGAATTCGGCATGAGCGGCATCGGCAAAGGCGTCGAAATTCGCCGCGTCAGTCACGTCGAGTTCGCGCCACGCGACGCCTTTGCCTATTTCTGCGGCCAGCGCCTTGAGCCGCTCGGTGCGGCGGGCCCCGATGAACAGTCTGGCGCCGGCACCGGCAAGTTCCCGAACCGTCGCTTCGCCGATGCCGCTGGAGGCGCCGGTGATGAGTACAACCTTGTCTTTAAGTCCCGTCATGATCGTTCCTTTTTCGCTGCGGTGACGGGGAGATAGATGGCGGCGAACCGGCAAAGGGCGGTAGCGTGATCGTCCAAAGAGTTTGCACGATCCTCGAAATGAACTCGAAATGCCTTGCAACATTTCGCGCCATGAAGATTTATGCGGCATGGAGAAAATCAATGAACTCGCCGAGCTGATCACCCGCTTTGCGCCGAAATCTGGCATGGCCGGCACTGCGGTGCCGCGGCTGTCGCTCATTCGCGCCAACCAGCCCAGTGCACCCGTGCCTGCGGTCTACGAGGCGTCGCTTTGCATAATCGCCCAAGGATCGAAGCGCGTCTCGCTGGCCGACCAGAGCGTGGTCTATGACGCATCGAGCTACCTGCTCGTCTCGGTCGACCTGCCGCTGGTCGGGCATGTGTTGGAGGCGAGCCCGGCGGCGCCCTACCTCTGTTGCAAGATAGATTTTGATTCCACCGCGCTGGCCGAACTGCTTGTGAAAGAAGGACGTGCATCCCCCAGCAGGGATCTGCCGGTGTTAGCTGCCTATCCAAGTGACCCCGACCTGATCGATGCCGCCTGTCGGCTTGTCAGGCTGCTCGATCGCCCCGAGAGCATCACCGTGCTGGCGCCGCTGATCGAACGCGAAATCCTTTACCGGCTCCTCACCGGACCGCACGGTGACACGCTTCGCCAGATGGCGTCGGTGGACAGCCACCTGAACCAGGTCAGCCGCGCCATCGCCACGATCCGCAATCATTTCCAGGCACAACTGCGCATCGAAGAGATTGCGGCGGCATCAGGCATGAGCGCGTCGTCCCTTCATGCCCATTTCAAGGCGATTACGCGCATGACCCCGCTCGAATACCAGAAGCAGCTGCGCCTGCAGGAGGCGCGAAGGATTATGCTTGCCGGCGGCGCAAACGCAGGCACGGCCGGGTTCGCGGTGGGCTATGACAGCCCTTCGCAGTTCAGCCGAGAATATCGTCGCCTGTTCGGTGCGCCGCCCCGGAAAGATATTGACCGCCTTCAGGCGACACCCAGTTCGGCTGCGGCTTATTGAGTTTTCCGAGCGGCATGCGCCAGCCATGGCTGGTCAGGAGCCAGCCGCCTCCAGGTGGCGAAGCGTCCGATCATGCTCGGTAGAACTCCCGGTACCATTCGACAAAGCGCGGAACCCCTATTTCGATCGGGATTTTGGGCTTGAAGCCGGTCGCCTCCTCGAGCGAGCTGACATTGGCGAAAGTTGCCGGAACGTCGCCTGGCTGAAGTGGCCTGAGGTTGCGGTTTGCCTTGCGTCCCAGCGCGTCTTCGAGCACCTCGATCAATCGGTTCAGTTGAACGGGCGAATTGCCGCCGATGTTGTGAATCCTGAACGGGGCGTTGCTGGTCGCTGGGTCTGGCGCGACACTTTTCCACTCAGGATTGGGTGTCGCGGGTTGCTGCATGACGCGGATAATACCTTCGACAATGTCGTCGATATAGGTGAAATCCCGCTGCATGTTGCCATAGTTGAAGACCTCGATCGGCTCGCCGGCGAGGATAGCCTTGGCGAAGATGAACAGCGCCATGTCCGGCCGCCCCCACGGACCATAGACGGTGAAAAAACGCAGCCCGGTGGTCGGCAGTCCAAACAGATGGCTGTATGTGTGCGCCATCAGCTCGTTCGCCTTCTTGCTTGCGGCGTAAAGGCTGAGCGGATGGTCCGCCGGATCGTGCACGGAAAACGGCATGCGGGTGCTGCCGCCATAAATCGAACTCGACGATGCATAGACCAGATGGCCGACGGACGCCTGCCGGCATCCTTCCAGGATGTTGACAAAGCCGCTGAGGTTGCTTTCCACATAGGCGTGCGGATTGCTGATCGAATAGCGTACGCCGGCTTGCGCCGCGAGATTGACGACAACCTCCGGCGCGGCCGAAAGGAAGAGCTCCGAAATACGGTCCCGCTCCGTGAGATCGGCATGCTCGAAACAAAAATTCGAAAACGCTTTCAGCCGCTCGAGACGAGCCTGCTTCAGGCTGACGTCATAATACTCGTTCATGGAGTCGAGGCCGATAACCTGGCCTCCTTCGGCAAGCAGCCTCAGGCAAAGATGAAACCCTATGAACCCGGCTGCGCCGGTGATCAGTATCGGCCTGCTTGATGTCACTGCATATCCTAGCGTTAATTTCAGGCGAGCTTTACAAGCTCCAGTATTTTATGTTGTCGGGAACTTCATTGGGCTTGATGGCCGACTTGACATCGAACAGTGTCCCCCCCGGCCTGATCATTTGAAAAAGACGCGCTCTTTCGTTGGTGAGATATTGCCTGTGAGGCACCGCCAGAACAAGCGCCTGCAAATCGTTTATCTCATCGAGCGGCAGGATTGTTTCGCCGTGATCACGCCGAGCGGTTTCGACATCGGCAAGGGGATCATGGACTTTGGGGACAATTCCGAACTGCCTTAGTTCCTTGACCATGTCGAAAACGCGGCTGTTGCGCAAATCCGGCACGTCCTCCTTGAATGTCAGCCCGAGAATGCCGACAGAAGCCCCTTTGACGGGCGTGTCAGAACCAATCAGCCGTTTGACAACCTGCTGGGCGACGAAGGCCCCCATGCCGTCATTGATGCGACGTCCGGCGAGGATGATCTGCGGATGGTAACCTTCGGCCTCGGCCTTGGCGGTCAAATAATATGGATCGACGCTGATGCAGTGGCCGCCGACGAACCCCGGTTTGAAGGGAAGGAAGTT
This sequence comes from Mesorhizobium sp. C372A, assembly GCF_030323245.1. NCBI lineage: Bacteria > Pseudomonadati > Pseudomonadota > Alphaproteobacteria > Hyphomicrobiales > Phyllobacteriaceae > Mesorhizobium > Mesorhizobium sp. C372A. The sequence continues at coordinate 6,286,044 of NZ_CP100475.1, forward strand.
CCATTTCGTCGACGCAGCATCAAGAACATCCTGCGTCCGGATATCGAGCCGCTCGAAGATCATTGCCAGTTCGTTCATCAGCGCGATGTTCAGATCGCGCTGGGTGTTCTCGATAACCTTCGCTGCCTCGGCCACCTTGATCGACGGGGCGCGGTAGACGCCGGCATCGATGATACGGCCATAAACGTTCGCGACGCGCTCCAGCGTCTCGTTATTCTCGCCGGAGACGACTTTGACGATCTTTTGCAGCGAGTGTTCCCGATCGCCGGGGTTGGCGCGTTCGGGCGAATAGCCGAGGGCAAAGTCGCGGGGATGTCGCAGGCCGGAAACCTGCTCGATGATCGGCCCACAGAAATCTTCGGTCACACCTGGATAGACTGTCGACTCAAAAACGACGACGGCGCCTTTGCTCACCGCCTCGCCGACGAGTTCGGACGCCAGTTTCAAAGAAGCTAGATCGGGAGCGCGATTTGCGTCGATAGGGGTTGGCACGGCGACGATGAAGAAAGTAGCGCCTTTCAACATCTCCCGGTCGGTGGTCAGCCCTATCGAGGTCTCCTTGAGCGCCGTTGCGTCAACTTCCCCCGTACGATCGACGCCGCCACGCAATTCCCCGATCCGACGCTCGCTGATGTCAAAAGCTATGGTGCCGGGGAAAACCTTCCCAAAGGCAATGGCTACCGGCAGGCCGACATAACCCAGGCCGATAACTGCAATGCGTTCGGACATCCGTGGGGTTCCTCGAGCCACCTGTTGAGCCGACGTGCTTGTATGGCAGGCTGTTGGCCAATTCAACGATGCTCTATCGCGAAGAGGAATGTCTCACGAAAAATGGTCGTTGCCATTTTCATGTTGCCATCCGCCGATGCCATCGATGTTGTGGATAAAATCCAGCAGGACCGGGTTTCGAGCCACTCTCTGCTGCGGATTGGGGTGAACCGTCAGGTTCTGCCGGCCATCTACGCAGCGGCGGCCCTGACGACAGGGCTGATATTCTCTGCTGCCAATCCATAGGCCACTATCGGCCTCAATCGTGCCTTCTGATCAAACCAAATGCCGGGATCGGAATTCGCATCGGCACCGAGCGGATCTGCGAAATTTCAGTTTGGTCCTTGTGCATTGGCTGCGGACACGTCGTATCCTGCGTGTGGCGACCGATATCTGGTCGATCAGCATTTGCCTGGGAGCAGAAATTGGCCAGACTCTATGACAGCCGCAGACGCATTCTCGTTACCGGGGGCGCAGGGTTTATCGGCTCGCATCTTATTGACCGCCTGTTGGAACGAGGCGACGAAATCTTGTGTGTCGACAACCTTTTCACCGGATCAAAGCGCAATATCGACCATTTGGCCAAGCATCCCCGCTTCGAATTCATGCGCCATGACGTGACCTTTCCGCTCTACGTCGAAGTCGATGAGATTTACAACCTGGCGTGTCCGGCCTCGCCTGTTCACTACCAGTACGACCCGGTTCAGACGATCAAGACCGCCGTGCACGGCGCCATCAATGTTCTTGGATTGGCAAAGCGGCTGAAATGCAAAGTCTTTCAGGCCTCCACCAGTGAGGTCTATGGTGACGCGTCTGTGCATCCGCAGCCCGAGAGTTACTGGGGCAATGTAAACCCGATCGGGCCGCGCTCATGCTACGATGAAGGCAAACGCTGCGCCGAAACGCTGTTCTTCGACTATCACCGACAACATGGCTTGTGGGTCAAGGTCGCGCGGATTTTCAATACGTTCGGGCCGCGCATGCACCCGGCAGACGGCAGGGTTGTCTCAAATTTCATCGTGCAGGCGCTTCGTGGTGAACCGATAACCATTTTCGGCGACGGCTCACAGACAAGGTCGTTTTGCTACGTCGACGACCTGGTGAGCGGCATGCTGCGCCTCATGGATACGGGGCCGGAGGTGACCGGTCCAGTAAACATCGGCAATCCAAGGGAAGTAACGATCAGGCGCTTGGCCGAACTGACGACGCAGATGACCGGATCAGGTTCGGATATAATTTACCGCGATCTTCCGCAAGACGATCCGCGGCACCGCCAGCCCGATATCACCCTTGCCAAAAGGCTTGTCGGCTGGGAGCCGACGGTGACTTTAGAAGCCGGGCTGCAACAGACGATCGACTATTTCAAAGCCCTGCTGCCGAAGGTTTCCACAAACTCGCCTTGACCCGGCACCGCAGTGCAACCGTCAAGTCTGACCGATCACCGTCGTGGTAGCGACGCCTTTTGCAGTCGACTCCGGTAGGCTTGAAGTTTTTCGAATTCTAATTATTTTAAGCTTGAAATTATTTTGAAGATCCATGGCGCTTCATCCGTCCGAGCCGGGACACCGGCATTTGGCGGAGAGCAGAAGGAGGAGGAAGATTTGCCGTTGTTCCGGAATAAAACTCCATGAACACAGCACGATTTTCCGAGAGTGTCACAGGCAAGATCGTCGATGGCGTTCTCATCGTCACGATCGAAAATCCGCCGGTCAACGCGCTGTCCCTCCATGTCAGGGCCGGACTGATGGCTGCGCTTGGGCGTGCGGCGTCGGATGAAGTGTCTGCCGTGGTGCTGACCGCCATTGGGCGCACCTTCATCGGTGGCGCCGATATCAAGGAATTCGGCAAGCCCGCTATCGGGCCCACACTGCCTGACGTGATCGAAGCGATGGAGAGCTTCGCCAAACCGATCGTCGCGGCAGTAGGCGGCGCGGCGCTCGGCGGCGGCTGCGAGATTGCGCTGGCCTGCCACTACCGGGTGGCCAGCAAGGCGGCCAGCTTCGGCCTGCCCGAGGTCAAGCTCGGGTTAGTGCCCGGGGCCGGCGGAACCCAACGCCTGCCCCGCCTCATCGGCACGGTCGCCGCAATTGACCTGATCGGCACGGGTCGGCCCGCAAATGCCGACGAAGCTCTCGCTCTCGGTCTGATCGATACCATTGCGGACGATCTTCCCGAAGGCGCGCTCGATGTCGCCCGCCGTCTCGTTGGCCAACCGCTGCGGCGCACGGGTGCGCTTTCCGTCCCGCGCTCGCAACCTGAGGCCGACGCGGCAGCCGCAAGAAAGGTGCTTTCCCGCAGCCGTGGACAGATCGCGCCTGCAGAGGCCGTGAGACTGGTCCGGGCCGCGTCCACGGCCAGACTTGAGGACGGTCTTGTGCACGAACGCGCGACCTTCCTGCGCCTCCGGGATTCTCGCGAGGCGGCAGCGTTGCGCCACGTCTTCTTTGCCGAGAGGCAAGCCAGCAAAGTCGACAGGCTGGAGGGTATCACGCCTCGCAAGGTCGAGACCGTCGGTATCGTCGGAACCGGCCTGATGGGTGCAGGCATCGCGGTCTCGGCCTTGAATGCCGGCTATCGCGTAATCGGCATCGAGCAGAACGACGACGCCGCGGCAAAAGGATACGAGCGGATCGCCGGCCTTCTCGACAAGTCGGTCCAATCCGGCCGACTCACCGATCATGCCCGCAGGGAGGCGCTGAGCCGGTTTGAAGCGGCCAGTGACGCCGGCAGGCTGGTGCAGGCCGATCTGGTCATCGAGGCAGTGTTCGACGATCTCGCGGTAAAAACCGAACTCTTCCGGAAGCTTGATCGTATCGTCCGCCCCGACGCCATACTGGCGACCAACACCAGCTACCTCAACCCCGACGAGATCGCCTCGGCAACCGCCCGGCCCGAACGGATCGCCGGCCTGCATTTTTTCTCCCCGGCCAACGTCATGCGGCTCACCGAAGTGGTGGATTGCGCGGCGACGGCGCCCGATGTGCTCGCCTCGGCTATCGCGTTCGTCAGGAAGCTCGGCAAGCTGCCTGTCGTGTGCGGCGTTACCGAGGGTTTCATCGGCAACCGCCTCTATTCGGCCTACCGCCGCGAGGCGGAGTTCATGGTGGAGGATGGCGCAGCACCGGAAGAGGTGGATGCCGCGCTGGAGGCCTGGGGCTTCCCGATGGGGATCTTCGCGGTCAACGACATGGCTGGGCTGGAGATAGCCTGGGCGCGGCGCAAGCGACAGGCGGCGATGCGCGATCCGCAAGCACGTTATGTCGAGATCGCCGACCGGCTGTGCGAGGCCGGCCGCTTCGGCCGCAAGACCGGGCGCGGCTGGTACGATTATTCCGACGGCGAGCGCAGGAGCGACCCGCAAGTGGCCGCGCTGATCGAGGCCGTTCGGGCGGCCAAGGACATCGTGCCGCGCCGCTTTTCGCCCGATGAGATCGTCACGCGCTTGCTGGCGGCAATGGCCGACGAGGGCAAGGCATTACTCGCCGAAGGCATCGCGGCGCGTGCCTCCGACATCGATCTGGTGATGATCAACGGCTATGGCTTCCCGGCCCACAAGGGCGGGCCGATGTTCCGCGCCGGAGAGGTTTAAGGACCAGCTACGACAGCCTTGCGATGACGGCGCGCAGTGCCTCGCCGAAACGCCTGACCTCGTCGACCGTGTTGTAATGGACCAGCGAGGCGCGGATGGCGCCGCTGTCCATCGACAGGTTGAGACGCTTCATCAGCCGGGGCGCATACATATGGCCGTCGCGGATGCCGATCTGCATGTCAGCCATTTCCTCGACGATCCGCTGCGGCGACAGCTTGCCGATGTTGAAGCAGAATGTCGGCACGCGTTCGTTGATGCGGGCTTCCTCGGCGACGCCGTAGATCGTGGCATTGCATCCCTTGAGCACGGCGAGCATCTCACGCGCCAGGAGCACTTCGTAATCGCGGATGGCGCCCATGCCGGCAACGATGTTGTCGCGCCGCGAGCGGTTGTTGGAGGGCGCCAGATTGCGGCCGATCAGTTCCAGGTACTGCACTGCGGCATCCATGCCCGAGACGTTCTCGTAGATGAAGGTGCCTGCCTCGACCTTGTAAGGCGGCTCGTCGGGGATGAAATCCTCGCGGAAGGTCGGCAGCCGCTTCAGCGTTTCGAAGCGGCCCCACAGAAAGCCCATATGCGGCGAGAAATTCTTGTAGCCGGAGCAGACGAGATAATCACAGTCCCAGGCCTGCACGTCGATCAGCCCGTGCGGTCCGTAATGCACGCAGTCAAGGAACACTTCGGCGCCGGCCGCATGCGCGATCGCGGCCACCGAAGCGACTTCGACGATCGAGCCGATCGAATGCGCGGTCACCGTGCAGGCGACGAGACGGGTGCGATCGGAAACCAGCGGCTTGAGGTCGTCGACATGCAGGTTGCCGTCCTCGCGCATGCGCCACCATTTGAACTTGGCTCCGGCGGGCTCCAGCGCCAGCCACGTGGCGATGTTGGCGTCGTGGTCCATATCGGTGATGACGATCTCGTCGCGCTCTGTGTCCTTGGCCAGCATCTGGCCGATGCCGAGGCTGACCAGGCGAATGAACGAGGTGGCGTTCATGCCGAAGCAGATTTCCGACGGACTGTAGGCGTTGATCAGCAAGGCCACGCTCGTCCGAGCATCCGCAACCGATTGGTCGACCGTGACCGAGCGCCCATAGCGACCACCACGCTGCACATTGTGCGAGACCAGGTGATTGGTCACCGCGTCGAGCACGCTCTGCGGGATCTGCGCGCCGGCGGCGTTGTCCATGAAGATGAAATCACCGGCGCGCTGCAAGGCCGGAAACATGGCGCGGATGGTGTCGACCGGAAAGCCGCCGGCGGCTTGGGAATTGCTCAACTGTATCTCCTGCGAATGGCTTGGGAAGCGGGACGGTTGATGAGGTCAGCGCGTCTTCTCGGTCTTGAAGCGGTCTTCGAGCAGGCTGACGAGGCGGACCATGGGCCAGAGGAAGATGAGATAGACCAAAGCGGCGCCGATCAGCGGCGAGGGATTGGCATAGAGCGATTGCGCGTTGGTCGCTTCCTTCAACAGTTCAGGCAGCGCAACGGTGGAAGCGAGCGACGTGTCCTTGAACATCGAGACGCAATTGCTGGTCATCGGCGGGATGACGACGCGGATCGCCTGCGGCAGCACCACCTTGCGCAAGGTCAAAAGGAAAGGCAGGCCGAGCGCCTGTGCTGCCTCGAATTGGCCTTTCGGAATGCTCTCGATGCCGGAGCGGAACACTTCTGCTGAATAGGCCGACATGATGATGGCGAACGCCGTCACGGCGGAGGCCCAGGACGACAGACGGATGCCGAGGAAGGGCAGCGCATAATAGATCAGGATCAGCACCACCAGCACCGGCAGGGCACGGAAGATGTCGGTGTAGCCGACCGCCAGCCAGCGCAGCGGCTTCGGCGCATAGAGCCGCAACAGGCTGATCCCCAGGCCAATGGGAATGCCGATGCCGATACTCAAAATGCCGAGCAGCAGCGTGTTCAGGAAGCCACGCAACAGCGCCGGCAGGCTGGACATGATCACGTCAGGATTGAAGAAGGTGTCGATCAGCGACATGGGAGCGTTCCCGAACCCCAGAGCAAAGGATGCTCAAGCTAAAACCAATCGACCTTGCCTCCGATGAGGCTATCCGTGTGGCAGCAGGCGCCGGAGCGTGAAATGAATCGTGCCGGCCTGGGAGCCGGCACGATTTAAGTGCATTGCCGGTCAGGCCTTGGGCAGCGGCATTTCCTTGACCGTCGAGGAATCGGCTGGCGCGTCGCTGCCGAACCACTTCTTGTGGATCGCGGCCAGCGTTCCGTCCTTCTTCATCGCGGTCAGCGCGTCGTTCAGCTTGCCGAGCAGCGGATGGTCCTTGCTCATCATCAGGCCGTACTGTTCGCCGGTCTTGATGCGCTGCTTGACCTTGAGGTCCTTCATCTTGGTGAAGGAGTATTCCATGCCCGGAATATCGCTGACGGCGGCGTCCACGCGGCCCGCGCTGAGGTCGAGCAGCAGGTTCTGCTGCGTGTCATAGCCCTTCACGTCGCTGTAGCCGTCAGCCTCCTGATGCGCCTTGACCCAGGTCTCGCCGGTCGAGCCTGAAAGCACGCCGACGATCTTGCCCTTGAGGTCGGCCTCGGTGTTAACAGCGCTATCGGTCTTCGTCGCAATGCCCATGTCGGAGTCATAATAGGGCTGGGTGAAGGACAGCGTTTTCAGTCGCTCCGGCGTGATGGTGATCGAGGAGATCGCGACATCGATGCGGTTGGAACTGACAGCCGCGAACAGCGCCTGGAAGCCGAGGTCGGCAATGTCGGTGGTCATGCCGGCACGCTTGGCCGCTTCGTTGACGATGTCGACTTCAAAGCCCTCGAACGTGCCGCTCTCGTTCTTGTATTCGAAGGGCGGATTGGTCGGGTAGGCGCCGACATTGAGCACATCGGCGGCAAAGGCGGTGGCCGGGCCGGCAGCGATGCCGATCGTGGCGGCGAGAAGAAGCAGGTTGCGACGAGTGAAGCTCATTTTGTGTTCCCTCTGGTTGTGATCGGGCGGGTTTGCTCCCGCACGGTTTGTTGCCGTCCCACCTCCCAGCGGGGCGTCAATTCATGGCGGCGACCATGCGCTCGAGCGCGGTCGCTATCTGGTCGCGTTCACGGCACACGCACATCCGCAGGAAGGCCGCTGCCGAATTTCCAAAGAGGTGGCCGGGAGCCAGCCCGACGCGCGCCGTCTCCAGTATCCTGGCGCAGGCCTGCCGGGCGTCGCTTTCGCCGTCCATGGCAAAGAAGGCATACATGCCTCCGCGCGGTTTCGTCGGCAGGATGATGCCGGGAATCTGGGCCAGCCTGTCATAGGCAAGGTCGAGGCCGGTTTTGATCCGCTGCCTGATCTCCTCGACCAGCGGCTCGCCTTGGCGGATGGCGGCGACAGCGCCTGCCTGGATAGGCGCGGCGGTGCCGCTGTTGATGTACTGCGTCATGGCGCCAAGCTGGTCGGCCACCCCCGACGGATGCGTCAGCCAGCCGATGCGCCAGCCGGTCATCGCCCACGCCTTCGAAAAACTGTTGACCGACAGCACCCGGTCGCCATCCTCGGCGATCTGCAGGATGGAAGGAGCAACATTGCCGTCGAAATAGAGCCGGCCATAGACCTCGTCGGAGATGATCCAGATGCCGGTGCGCCGGCTGAAGTCGAGCAGCGCCTGCATCTCCTCGCGCGACGCGGTCCAGCCGGTCGGGTTGGACGGCGTCGACAGGAAGATCGCGCGTGTGCGCGCATAGCAAGTGGCGAACAGCCGGTCGAGATCGAGATGCCAGTCGCCCTTGAAGTCGAGCGAAAACGGCCTTGGCTCGCCGCCGATCAGATGGATGGCGTTGTGGATGTTGGGCCATTGCGGCGCGACATAGACGACGTTGCTGCCGGTATCGACCAGCAGTTCCAGCGCCAGGTACAGCGCCTGCATGCCGCCGGGCGTGACCGTGGTGCGCGCAATCGGGATCGTCCGGCCGTGAATGCGCGTTTGGTATTCCGACAGCGCCTCGTTCAGTAGGGGGTGCCCACGCATGTTAGGGACGTAGAACGTCTGGCCTTCATCGAAGGCGGCCTTCGCCGCGTCGCGGATGAAAGCGGGCGTCACCATGTCGCCTTCGCCGTACCAGAGCGCGATCACGTCGCCCAGTTCTCGGGCGCGCACGGCAAGGTTGGCAATGTTTTCGGTGTGCAGGTCACGGATCTGGGCACGTACGCCGTCGAAAGCATAACGCGCGCTGGACGATGACTGGGGCAGTATGAACGACAAGGACTGAAACCCCTCCCACCCGGAGCACCGCGACGGACTGCCCGGCAAGCCCCACCGGCACGACAGTCGCCATCGAGTTTGGATGCTATCCAATGTGCTGCGCTTTTCAAGGAAAAAGTTTTAAGCTTAAAAAGTTTTTGCCCGATCCGGCCCGTCTCACCCCAGCACGGCGCGCGCAGCGGTGCAGTTGGCCGCAGCGCCGGCGCCAAGAAACATCGTATCGCTGGCCAGGACGAAGAAGCTCGCGCCGATAGCGGCCCACTGGCTGATCGTCTGTGGGCTGGCGCAAAATATGCCCGACGTCCTGCCGTGCGCGACAGTCGCGCGGATGATCCTTGTGATCGCCTTATTGAGCTTGTCCACGCCTTTCGGCCCGATCGCATCGATCGACACGGAGAGATCGCCGGGGCCGACGAAGACCACATCGACACCGTCGACGGCAGCGATCGCCTCGATGTTGGCCAGCCCCTCCGATGTCTCGACCTGGACCGCGACGACGATCCTGTCATTGGCCGCGGCCAGATATTCGGGGATGCGATAGCCATAGCCGGCCGCGCGGCCAGGCCCGACGCCGCGCTCGCCCAGCGGCGGATAGCGCGAGGCTTTCACCGCCGCCTCGGCCTGAGCAGCGGTCGAGACGCGCGGCACGAGCACGCCTTGTGCGCCGCTGTCGAGCGCCGCCTGGATAGCTTCCGGCGCATGACCGGGAACACGCACCATGGCCGGCACGCGATGCACGTCGGCCGCGCGCACCATGGTTTCGATCGTGTCGCGCGCGATCTGGGCATGTTCCCAGTCGATGCAGAGGAAGTCGAGGCCGGCGAGCGCCATCACTTCGACGGCGACGGGATGGGGAATAGCGGCGAAGGAGCCGACGAGATTGGTCTTGCCGATGCACTTCTGACGGAACGCGCTCATATTCATCCCCTTTTTCCCCTCCAAATTCATATCCGCAATCGGCGGCGAGGCGAAGCTATTTCAGGCTTGAAATATCTTTGCGCGGGCCTAGCGTGTCGGTCTCCCGCCACGAGTTCCCATGATGATCAAAACGCATCCCCTGCACGGCTCGAACAAACTGAAGCTCGGCGTCTTTTCGACCAATGCCGATGGCGGTCTGGCCATCACCGATGTGCCGGAACGCTGGACGGCAAGCTGGCAGGACAATCTGACGGCGGCCCAGATCGCCGACCGCGCCGGGCTGGAATTTATGCTGCCGATCGCGCGCTGGCGTGGCTTTGGCGGCCGCAACAAGGTGCGCGAATGGTCGTTTGAGACCTTCACCTGGGCGGCAGCGCTGGCGGTGGCCACCGAGCAGATCGGCCTGTTCATGACCGTGCATGTGCCGCTGGTGCATCCGCTCTATGCCGCCAAGGCGCTGGCAACTGTCGACCATATCAGCTATGGCCGCGCCGGTCTCAACATCGTCTGCGGTTGGAACCCGAAGGAATTCGGCATGTTCGGCACGCCGCTGGTCGAAAAGGGCTACGACCAGGCCGCCGAATGGATCGAAATCCTGGAAAAGCTTTACGCCTCGGACCAGCCTCTGGACTACGAGGGCACCTACTATCGCCTCAAAGAGGCGGTGAGCCGGCCGGCCAGCGTGCAGCAGCCGCGACCGGTGACGATGAACGCGGCTTTCGGTGGCCCCGGCCGCGATTTCGCCGCCGCCCGATGCGATTATCTGTTCACGACCTTTGCGGAAATGAGCGACGCCGGCAAGCATGTCGCAGACATCAGCGAACGGGCCGACAAGGTTGGCCGCAACGTCGGCGTCTACACGGCGGCGCATGTCGTCTGCCGTCCAACCGTGGAAGAGGCGCAGGCCTACTACACGCGCTATGCCGTCGATCTGGCCGACCACGATGCGGTCGATGCTCATATGGCAGGCAAGAAGGAGTTCTCGCAGTCGCATGACTCGCATGCCTATGACCGCTACCGGCAGCGTTTCGCCGGCGGCGCCGGCACCTACCCGCTGGTTGGAACGCCAGAGACGATTGCCGCCGAGATGGCGGCAATAGCCGGGCATGGCTACCAGGGCATCGCGCTGTCGTTCGTCAACTACACCCAGGAATTGCCCTATTTCTGCGACCATGTGTTGCCGCTGCTGAAGCGGGTGGGGCTGCGCTGCTGATCAATCAGAGAATAACGAATTCGTTAATCCGGAATAACGGCGGTGGCCTGAATCTCGATTTTGGCGCGATCTTCCACCAGCGCCACCACCTGCATGGCGGCCATCGCCGGAAAATGCCGGCCGATCACCTCGCGATAGGCTTCGCCTATACCCTTGAGATTGCCGAGATATTCGGCCTTGTCGGTGAAATACCAGGTCATCGCGGTGATGTGCCGTGGCTCCGCGCCGGCTTCCGCCAGCACGGCGACGATGTTTTGCAGCGTCTGCCGCACCTGGCCGGCGAAATCGTCGGTCTCGAACTGGCACTGCCCGTTCCAGCCGACCTGTCCGCCCACGAAGACGAGCCTGCCGCGCGCAGCAATGCCGTTGGCGTAGCCGACCGGTTTCGCCCAGCCCTCCGGCTGCAGGATCTGGTGCATTTTCAAGCCTCCCCGGTATTCTTAAAGATCAATCTCAAATCAAATACATCGCCGTCAGGCCGCGCCCATCACCTGCCGTGCGATCACCACCTTCTGCACGTCGGAAGCGCCCTCATAAATGCGCAGCGCGCGGATTTCGCGATACAGGCTCTCGACGATGTGGCCTTTGCGGACACCATCGCCGCCATGCAGCTGCACAGCCTTGTCGATCACCTCTTGCGCCTTGTCGGTGGCGAACAGCTTGGCCATCGCCGCCTCGCGGGTGACCCGCCCGGCGCCCATGTCCTTGGTCCAGGCAGCGCGGTAGACCAGCAGCGCCGCCGCATCGACGTCCAGCGCCATGTCGGCGATATGGCCTTGCACCATCTGCAGCTCTGCCATCGGAGCGCCGAAAAGTTTGCGCTCGGCCACCCTGCTGATGCTTTCGTCCAGCGCCCGGCGGGCAAAGCCGAGTGCCGCCGCGCCGACCGTCGAGCGGAACACGTCCAGCACCGACATGGCGATGCGGAAGCCGTCGCCTGGCTTGCCGATCAGCGCCGAAGCCGGCACCCGGACCTGATCGAAGGAAAGCCGCGCCAGCGGATGCGGCGCGATCACCTCAAGGCGCTCGGCGATGCCAAGCCCCTTGGCGTCGGCGGGCACGAGAAAGGCGGAAAGTCCCTTGGCGCCCGGCGCCTCGCCGGTGCGGGCAAAGACGACGTAGAGATCGGCGATGCCGCCATTGGAAATCCAGGTTTTCTCTCCGCTGAGGATATAGAAGTCGCCATCGCGGCTCGCCGTCATTTCGGTGTTGGCGACATCCGACCCCGAGCGTGGCTCCGACAGCGCGAAAGCCGAGATTGTCTTGCCGGCCCTGGTCTTTGCCAGCCATTGCTGCTGGTCGGTCGTGCCGAACAGGCTAAGCGCGCCGGTGCCGAGCCCCTGCATGGCGAAGGCAAAGTCGGCCAGCCCGTCATGGCGCGCCAACGTCTCGCGCGTGATGCACAAGGTGCGGACATCGAGCGGTCCCGGATTGTCGGTATCGAGCGCCGTCGGCTTCAGCCAGCCGTCGCGGCCAAGTTTGGCCACCAGTTCGCGGCAGGCGGCATCGACGTCATGGTGATCGACGGGCAGGTTCCTGGCGCACCAGGCATCAAGGCGTTCGGCGAGTTCGCGATGCCGGTCTTCGAAAAACGGCCAGCGGAGGAAACTCCTGTCTGCCATCAATTGCCCTCGAACACCGGTTTTTCCTTGGCCACGAAGGCCCTGTAGGCGCGCTCGAAGTCACGCGTCTGCATGCAGATCGCCTGCGCCTGCGCTTCTGCTTCGATCGCCTGGTCGAGGCCCATCGACCATTCCTGGTTGAGCTGTGTCTTGGTGATGCCGTGCGCGAAGGTCGGACCCGAGACGATGCGCGCCGCCATCTCGAGCCCGTCGGCCTCGAGCACTGCGGCATCGACAAGCCTGTTGTAGAAGCCCCAGCGCTCGCCTTCCGCCGCCGTCATCGTGCGGCCGGTGTAGAGCAATTCGGCGGCACGGCCCTGGCCGATGATGCGCGGCAGGATCGCGCACGCGCCCATATCGCAGCCGGCAAGCCCGACGCGGGTGAACAGGAAAGCGGTCTTGGCCTCCGGCGTGGCGATGCGGATGTCGGCGCTCATGGCGATGATGGCGCCGGCGCCGACCGCGACCCCGTCGACCGCCGCGATGATCGGCTTGCCGCAATTGAGCATCGCCTTGACGAAATCGCCGGTCATGCGGGTGAAGGCGAGCAATTCCTTCATGTCCATCTTGACCAAGGGGCCGATAATGTCGTGGACATCGCCGCCCGAGGAGAAATTGCCGCCATTGGGCAGGAACACCACGGCGTCGACGTCGTCGGCATAGACGAGATCGCGGAACGTGTCGCGCAGTTCCGCATAGCTGTCGAAGGTCAGCGGATTCTTGCGCTCCGGCCGGTCGAGCCGCACCTTGGCGATCCTGTCTTCGACTTCCCAAAGGAAGTGCTTCGGCTTGAGGCCGGCCATCGAACTCATTCGCGTCCCTCCCAGTTGCTGCGGAACGAGGTCAGCATGCCGGTCAGCCGGCGCGCATCCTCCTCGCTGACCTTGGCCAGCAATTCTCCGATCCAACCCTCATGCGCCGCGGCCATTGCGGCAAAAGATTTGGAACCCTCGTCGGTCAGTCGCACCATGGATGTGCGGCGATCGCCATTGCGGCGCGCGCGCGCGACCACCCCTTCCGAAACCAGCCGGTCGACAATGCCGGTGACATTGCCGTTGGATACCAGCAGGAAGCGCGACAGATCGCTCATCAGCATGCCTTCCGGCGCGCGGTAGAGGGCGGCCATGACGTCGAAACGCGGCAGTGTCGTATCGAATTCCTTCTTCAGGCGCTCGCGCAGCTCGGCCTCGATCGTGCGCGAGGCGCGCAGCAGCCTGATCCAGAGACGCAGCCGGTCCTTGCCGGGTCCCGACGGCGCGGGCAATGGGCCGGCTACCATGTTTCGCCTCCTGAGATCGAAATCGCTTGTCCGGTAATCGACGCAGCCGCATCGCCGCACAGCCAGAGCACCGTCGCGGCAACTTCCTGCGGCTGGATGAAACGGCCTTGCGGGTTGGTCGAGGCAAGGCTCGCCCGCGCCTGCTCGACTGAGCGGCCGGTCTTTTCGACGACGCGCTGAATGGATTCCGCCAGCATGTCGGTCTCTACGAAGCCCGGGCAAACGGCGTTGACGGTCACGCCGGATTTCGCCGTCTCGGCCGCCAGTGCCCGCATCAGCCCGACCACCCCATGCTTGGCCGCCACGTAGGGCGCGACATAGGCGTAGCCTTTCAGCCCTGCGGTCGAGGCGACGAAGACGATCCGGCCCGCCTTGCGCGCGGCCATGCCGGCCAGCGCCGGCTTCACCGTCAGGAAGGCGCCGGTCAGATTGACGTCGAGCGTCCGCTGCCAGTCGGCAAGCGAGGTCCTGTGCGTCGGCGTGCTGCCGGCCATGCCGGCATTGGCGACGACGATGTCGAACGGGCCGCGCACGGCTTCCGCTTGCGCGTAGAGCGAAATCATCGCCGCCTCGTCGGTGACATCGGCTGACATGGCGTGGATGCGGTCGTTCTCGCCGGCCAACTTGGCAAGCTCGGCGTCGCGCCTCCCGCATATGGTCACCTCTATGCCGACCTCGGCCAGCACGAGCGCGATGGCCCGGCCGACGCCGGAGCCGCCGCCAGTGACCAGCGCATGTTTGCCTGAAATCGCCCAGGCCGTCGTCATACTTTCAGCCCCGCCGCCGCATCGCGCTCGGCCAGCCGGTAGATCTGGTCGCGTCCGGGCAGATAGGGATCCGGCCATTTGACACCACGATCACCGAGCGTCACGGCCGCATGCAGCGTCCAGTAGGGATCGGCGAGATGCGGCCGTGCCAGGGCCACCAGGTCGGCGCGGCCGGCCATCAGGATCGAATTGACATGATCCGGCTCGTAGATGTTGCCGACCGCCATCGTCGCCATGCCGACCTCGTTGCGGATGCGGTCCGAGAACGGCGTCTGGAACATTCGGCCATAGACAGGCTTGGCGGCAATCGAGGTCTGGCCTGCCGAGACGTCGCATATGTCGACGCCGGCTTCGTGCAGCATCCGCGCGATCTCCACCGCATCGGCCGGCGTCACACCTTCGATGCCGACCCAATCATTGGCCGAAATGCGCACCGAGATCGGCTTTCGCGTCGGCCAGGCGGCGCGCACCGCATGGAAGATTTCCAGGGGATAGCGCATGCGATTTTCCCGCGAACCGCCATACTCATCCGTGCGCTGGTTGGTGACCGGCGTGATGAAGGACGACAGCAAATAGCCATGCGCGGCATGGATCTCGAGCATGTCGAAACCGCAGCGATCTGCCATCTCGGTGGACGCGACGAACTGGTCACGCACCTCGTCCATGTCGGCGCGGTCCATGGCTTTCGGCACCTGATTCTCAGGCGACCATGCAATCGCCGAGGCCGCCATGACCGGCCAATTGCCCGAGGCGAGCGGCACGTCGGTGCCCTCCCAGCCGACACGGGTCGAGCCCTTGGCCCCGGAATGGCCAATCTGCGCGCAGATTTTCGCCTCGGTCTCGGCGTGGACGAAATCGACAAGCCGCTTCCACGCCACCTCATGTTCCGGCGCATAGAAACCGGGACAGCCGGGCGTGATGCGTCCTTCCGGGCTGACGCAGGTCATCTCGATATAGACAAGCCCGGCGCCGCCCTTCGCACGCTCGGCATAGTGGGCGAAATGCCAGTCGGTCGGGCAGCCGTCGACGGCCTTGTACTGCGCCATCGGCGAAACGACGATGCGGTTGTTGAGCTGCATGTCGCGCAGCTTGAACGGCGCGAACATCGGCGCCCGGCGCTGCCTGTTGCCGCCTGCCCCTGCCTGGTGCTGGAACCATTCCTCGGCGCTCTCAAGCCATTTGGCATCGCGCAGCCGCAAATTCTCGTGGCTGATGCGCTGCGAGCGGGTCAGCAGCGAATAATTGAACTGCACCGGATCGAGGCCGAGATAGCGCTCGACCTCCTCGAACCACTCCAGCGAATTGCGCGCCGCCGACTGCAGCTTCAGCACCTCGGTGCGGCGCGCATCCTCATACTTGCGGAAGGCGGCGTCGAGGTCCGGTTCGGTTTTGACATATTCGGCCAGCGCCACCGCGCTTTCCAATGCGAGCTTGGTCCCGGAGCCGATCGAGAAATGTGCCGAGGCCGCCGCGTCGCCCATCAGAGCCAGGTTCTTGTAGGACCAGCGTTCGCACAGCACGCGCGGGAAATTGATCCAGGCCGAACCTCTGATGTGATTGGCATTGGTCATCAGCGCGTGGGCGCCGAGATGTTTCTCAAAGATGCGCTCGCAGACGGCGATGGATTCCTGCTGCGACATGGCGCCGAAGCCGAAGGCAGCCCAGGTCTGTTCGCTGCACTCGACAATGAAGGTCGCTGTCTCGCTGTCGAATTGATAGGCGTGCGCCCACACCCAGCCATGCTCGGTCTTCTCGAAGATGAAGGTGAAGGCGTCGTCGAATTTCTGGTTGGTGCCGAGCCAGACGAATTTGCATTTGCGGGTGTCGATGTCGGGCTTGAAGACTTCGACGAAGGTGTTGCGCGCCCTTGAGTTCAGCCCATCGGCGGCGACGACCAGATCATGCGTCTCCATATAGGGCTGAGGGTCGGCGATATCGCTCTCGAACATTAGCCTCACGCCAAGTTCGCGCGCGCGTCGCTGCAGCAGGACCAGAAGCCGCTTGCGGCCGATGCCACAGAAACCGTGGCCCGACGAGACCGTGCGCACGCCGTCATGGATGACGGCGATGTCGTCCCAATAGGCGAAATGCTTCTTGATCCAGACAGCGCTGACCGGGTCGTTTTTGGCAAGGTTGTCGAGTGTTTCGGCCGACAGCACGACGCCCCAGCCGAACGTATCGTCGGCGCGATTGCGCTCGAACACCGTGATCTCGTGGGCGGCGTCCCGCAGCTTCATTGAAATGGCAAAGTAGAGGCCGGCTGGTCCGCCACCGAGAACCGCAACCTTCATCCGTGCGATCTCCTCTTCGCTTGCTGCATATCAAGTATCGCGCCGGAGATAAAATATTTCAAGCTTAAAGTTTCATGTTGGAACGATTGCTGGACACGGGTGGCGCGCCTGCGGGCTGGCCCCGCAAGCGCGCTCTGGAAATCACTTGTCCGGGTTCTTCGGGCTCCACAGCACAGTCTCGGCACCCTTCTCATAGGCCATCCCATCGGGATAGCTGATCGCCTCCAGTTGCAATCCCCATGGCGCCTGGAAATAGAGAATGGTCTGGCCGGCCGCCGGACCTTCCTTGACCGGCAGCGGACCCATCCGCGTCTTCACCCCCTTGCCGTCGAGATAGGCTTTCGCCGCGGCGACATCATCGACATACATGGCAATGTGGAAGCCGCCGATATCGCTGTTCTTCGGAGTCAAATCCTTCTGGTCAGGCGCGGTGTACTTGAACAGCTCGATGTTCGATCCATAACCGCAACGCACCATGGTGACCTGCTCGATGACAGCCTTCGGATCGACGCCCAGAAGATCCTGCATGAAGGTGCCCTTGTCATCGGCGAACGGACCGAACGACATCGCCTTCTTGCAGCCGACGACTTCGGTGAAGAAGTCGACTGCCTGCTTCATGTCGGGCACCGTGATGCCGGTGTGGTCGTGGCCGCGCATGCCGGGGATCGCATCGGCCGAAGCCGTTCCCATCGAGCAGAACAGGATCGCGGCAAGCATCGTGCCGCGGGCTGCGTAATTCATATTACCCTCCGTTCGCGGGCTGATTTTGCCCTCATGCACGTCCGAAGCCCGCTGTTCGGCGTGGTGGGTGAACAGTCCTATGCCGGCGCTTTCGTTGCTGGCCGCAACCAGTCCGCGTCGATCTCAGGCAGTGGGATGGCGGCAAGCAGGTCGCGCGTGTAGGTCTCCCTGGGATTGTCGAACAGCGCATCGGTGGCGCTCGCCTCGACGATCCTGCCCTCGCGCATGACGATCACCTGTTGGCAGAGCCGCCGGATGACCGACAGGTCGTGGCTGATGAAGGCGACCGTCAGCCCCATCTCCGCGGCCAGTCTCTCCAAAAGGGTGAGGATCTGCGCCTGCGTCGATACGTCGAGGCCGGAGACGATCTCGTCGGCCAGCACGAATTTCGGCGAAAGCGCCAACGCGCGCGCAATTCCGACGCGCTGGCGCTGCCCGCCCGACAGTTCATGACGATAGCGACTAGCGAAGCTTTGCGGCAGGCCGACGCGATGCAATGCCTCGGCGACGCGTTCCCTAAGCCTGTCGCCAAGCCCATTCTGCTTGAGCGGCGCGGCAATGATGCGGGCGATGGTGCGACGCGGGTTGAGCGACGACATCGGGTCCTGGAAGATCATCTGCAGGTCGCGGCGCAGAGGTCGCAGCTCTGCATCCGGCAGATGGGCGATATCGCGGCCCTCGAAATGGATGCTGCCGACGCTCGGCTCCAGAAGTCTGACAAGCGTGCGGCCGAGCGTCGATTTTCCGGACCCGGATTCACCGACGATGCCGGTCACCGAACCCCTCGGCAAATCGAAGTCCAGGCCTTTCAAAATCTCGGCCAGCGGCGCGCGGCCGATCAGCGGCTTGCGGGTCATGTCGGGCAGCGCCACCTTCAGCCCGCGCACGGAAAACAGCGGCTCAACCATGCGGCCGCCTCCACGCCTGGTCGGAGGCGGCGATCTCCGCAGCGAGTCCTGCCAGCACCGTCTCATCCACCGGCTTCAGCGAGGCAAAGGGATCCGTGTAGCGCGGCGTAGCGGCCATCAATGCCCGCGTATAGGGATGCTCAGGCGCGGCGAAGAGAGCGGCTGTGTCAGCCTCTTCCACCACCTTTCCGGCGTAGAGCACAGACACTTGCTGGCTGATCTTTGCAACGACGCCGAGATCGTGGGTGACGAACAGGATCGCGGTGCCATGCTCGCGCTGCAGCTCGGCGATCAGTCGCAGGATCTGCTTTTGCACGGTAACGTCGAGCGCGGTTGTCGGCTCGTCGGCCACGATCAGCCGTGGCTCGGCGGCGAAGGCGGCGGCGATCAGCACGCGCTGGCGCATGCCGCCGGACAGCTCGTGCGGATAGCATTTCAGCACCCGGTCGGGATCGCGGATCTGCACCTCATCCAGCAATTGCCGGATACGCTTGTCCGCCTTGTCACCGTTCCAGCCGAGAATGCGCACCAGCCGGTCAGTCATCTGCGGACCGATGCGGCGCGACGGGTTGAGCGCAGTCAACGGATCTTGCGGGATCAGCGCCGTGCGAGCGCCGATCAGCGTGCGCCTTGCCTTGGGCTGCAGCCTGCCGAGGTCTTCGCCTTCGAGCTGCATGGCGCCTTCGACGATGCGCACGCTTGACGGCAGCACACCGAGCACCGCCTTGCCGATCATCGTCTTGCCGGCGCCGCTCTCGCCAACAAGAGCACGCACCTCACCCGGCTGCACGGAGAGCGACACCGACCGCAGCACGCGCTGGCCGTTCGGCAGCACGGCGCTCAGATTGGCAATATCCAGGCAAGCGCTCATCGCAGCACCGGATCGAAGCGTGTCTTCAGCGCCTCACCGAACTGGCTGAACGACAGCACGGTGAGGATCAGCGTGACAAGCGGAAACACCAGCACCCACCAGGCCTGATGGATCGACAGCCGGCCCTCGGCGATGATGCCGCCCCAGGTCGGATCGTCGGTCGAGATCGACAGATTGACGAAGGACAGGATGGCCTCGACGATGACGGCGATGCCCATCTCCAGCGACAGCAGTGCCACGATCGACGGCACCACATTGGGCAGCACCTCGCGCAGCATGATGCCGATGCGGCCATAGCCGGCGATGCGGGCGTTCTCGACATAGTCCATGCGCGACTGGCCCATCGCTTCGGCGCGGATCACCCGGCAGAAGCGCGTCCAGTCGATTGTGACGATGGCGAGGATGACGGAACTGAGGCCGGTGCCGAGCACCGCGACCAGCAGGATGGCGAACAGCACCGGCGGGAATGCCATCCAGACGTCGACGATGCGTGAAATGATGCGGTCGGCCCAGCCGCCGAAATAGCCGGCGACCAGTCCGAGCGTCGAGCCGACAAGGCAGGCGGCGATCGCCGCCGCGAAAGCGACGATGAAGGCGATACGGCCGCCGAAGATCAGCCGGGAGAGGAGATCGCGGCCGAGGCTGTCGGTGCCCAGCCAATAGCCGGATTCCGCACCACTCATCCAGAATGGCGGCAGCCGTTCCAGCATCAGGTCTTGCGCCAGCGGGTCCTGCGGTGCGACCAGCGGCGCGAAGATCGCGGCCAGCAGCGCCAGCAGCAGCCAGCCGCCGGCCAGCCACAGCCTCGGGCCGAGTGCGCGCCGGGCGATGCGTGCCTCATCCATGGCGCAGCCTCGGATTGAGCAGCGCGTACATCATGTCGACGCCAAGATTGATCAGCACGAACAGCAGCGCGAACACCAGCACGATGCCTTGGATCAGCGGCAGGTCGCGGTTGATGACGGCATCGATCGCCATGTTACCGAGCCCTTCGTAGGAAAACAGCCGCTCGACGATGACCGTGCCGCCGATGAGGAAGGTGAACTGGACGCCGACGAGAGTCAGTGTCGGCAAGGCAGCGTTCTTCAGCGCCTCGCGCAGGATAACCTGCGTTTCCGAAAACCCCTTCACCCGCGCCAGCACGACATAGTCGAGGTCCAGCACTTCCTTCAGCGACTGTTTCAGCAACTGCGCGATGATTGCGGCCAGCGGCAGCGCCAGCGCCACAGCCGGCATCAGCATGTGCTTCAGGAGATCCCAGGTCAGGTCGAGGCGCAGCCGAAGCAAGCTCTCGAAGATATAGAACTGGGTGACGAAGGGCAGGTCGAGCTGCGGCGACACGCGGCCGGAAATGTCGAAGATCGGCACCAGCACGCCAAACAAAAGGATCAGCACGAGGCCCCACAGGAAATCGGGAATGGAAAGGGCGCCACCGCTGGCGATATCGATGCCGGCTTCGACCGCCGTGCCACGTTCGCGGGCGCCGAGGATCGCCGTCGTGCCGCCGAGCCCAACCGCCATGATCAGCGCGACGATGGCGAGTTCCAGCGTTGCCGGCAAGCGGTTGAAGACGAGGCTGAGCACATCTTGCCTGAGCGAAATCGAGGTGCCGAAATCGCCCCTGACGACGCCGGACAGCCAGATGAAGAATTGCTGCACGATGGTCTTGTCGAGCCCGTAGAGTGCACGCAGCCGGTCGATGTCGGCATCTGTCGCACCGGGGGGCAGCATCATGGCGATCGGGTCACCAGGCGCGACGCGGATCACGACGAAGACGACGACAGCCACGCCGAACAGCGTGATCAGCATCGTCAGCAGACGGATCAGGAATCGTTGCAGGAGCATTCTGGTGTTGGCCCAGTGCGTTTCTAACGAAGAGCCCCCTCATTCGTCCGCTTCGCGGCCACCTTCTCCCCGAGGGGAGAAGAGGTCACGGACAGCTGAGCTGGTCTCTTCTCCCCAGCGGGGAGAAGGTGGCCCGAAGGGCCGGATGAGGGGGCCGCTCAGCGAAGGGTGGCGCCCACAAGCCGATATCAGGCCGGGGTCATCAGCGCCGGCAGCAGCGCGCCGGACACATGCTGCACCACGTTGACGCCCTTGGCATGCACGATAGGTTGCGCATACTGAATCAGCGGCAGCACATAGGCCTGCTCGGCGATATACTTGTCGACAGCCTTCCAGCCGGCGATGCGCTTGGCCTCGTCCTTCTCGCCCCAGAGCGGATTGATCATGTCGATCAGGTCCTGGCTGTCCCACACCGAGTGCGGGCTCGGCCCATACATGGCAAAACCCGTCGACGTCGTCGGGTCGCCGATGGCGTTGCCCCAATTGTAGAAGGCGGCCGGCGCCAGCTTGTCGGCGGCGCGCAGTTCATAGTGCTTGGCGATCTCGTAGACCTCGATCGTCGCCTCGATGCCGACCTTGCGCCACATGCCGACGATCGCCTGGATCATCTCATAATCCTTGGGCTTGAAGCCCTTGGTCGTCTGGATGGTGAACTTGACCGGTTTTTCCGGCGAATAGCCGGAAGCCGCGAGCAGCTCCTTGGCCTTTTCCGGATTGTGCTCGACCTTGATCGACGCATCGAAGGCCGTGTACTCCGGGGTCTCCAGCGTAGCGATCGGTTGGCCATAGCCGCGCAGCAGCCGTTTGACCAGAAGCTCCTTGTCCACAGCCATGACAGCGGCCTGGCGGACGTTCTTGTCCAGCATCGCTTCGATGTCATTGAAGAAGATCATGCCGATGTCGGAAACGGGCTTGCACGAGCCGGCAAGCCCGTCCTTGGCGATCAGCCGGTCATACTCTTCATAGGGGACCTCCAGCGTCACCTGCGAGGAACCGGATTCGATCTCGGCAACGCGGCTCGCCGCGTCGGTGACGAACTTGATCGTCACATTCTCGAAGGCCGGCTTGTCGCCCCAATAGTGCGGGTTGGCCTTCAGTCGGAGGAAAGCATTTCGCTCGAATTTTTCCACCATGTACGGGCCGGTGCCGATCGGCGCCTTCTCGAAACCTTCCGCGCCAACCTTCTCGTAGTAGGCCTTCGGCAGGATGTAGCCGGTCAGGAACGACATCCATTTGAAATAGACCGGATCGAACTGCACGACGTCGCCGGTGATCTTGTTGCCGTCGATCTTGAAATTGTTGACGTTCTTCCAGACGAACTGGATCGGATTGCCGGTCTTTTCGTCGCCCGCCCGCTGCAGCGACCAGACCACGTCCTCGGGCGTGAAGGGCGAGCCGTCATGCCAGGTCACGCCTTCGCGCACCGTCATCGTCACCTTGGTGCGATCCTCGTTCCAGCCCCATTCGGTGAGCAGGCCAGGCGCAAAGGACAGGTCCGGCTTTTGCGGAATGAACTGGTCGAACACCGACTGGTAGAGACCCTGGATCGTCGGGTTGACCGCCGAAGGTCCGGTGGTCGGATCCCAGGACGGCAGGTTGACGTTATAGGCGATGGTCAGCTCGCCCGCTGCCGCCTTGGCGATCTCAGGCAGGCCGATCGCCGCCACCCCAAGTGCCGCGGCACTGTATCCCAGCAATTCTCGTCTGTTGATTGTCATGGTCGTTCCCCTTGTTGGTTTTGTTGTCTTTGCGCGGCACTATCAGTTTATCGATCCGGGCTTCGTGGGCAGCAGCGCCTTGCCTCTCGTCGCCTTCATGAAATCTTGCGAGCTACCTCCCGCCAAGCTGTTGCGCGAGCATGAAGCCGGAGGCCGCGCCGGTGCCGGCGCCGGGCCATGTCGCGGCGCCTATGAGATGCAGATTGCCGACCGGCGTGTTCCAGCCGGCATAACCGCGCGCCGGGCGGAACAGGAAATTCTGTGCCAGATGGTGGCTGCCGCAGACCTGGTCGCCGCCGACGAGATTGGGATTCTCGCGCTCGAGGTCGATGGGTGAGAACACCGCGCGGCCGAGGATTTTTGTACGCAGGCCGGGCGCGTAGGTCTCGATGATGTCGAGCACGCGCTCGGCGTAGACGTCCTTGACCTGATCCCAATGCGCGGGCGCGATCTTGCCGGCCGCATCGCCCAGGATTTCGGCGGGCAGCATGCGCACCTGCACCCACAGCACATGCTTGCCCTGCGGCGCGCGTGACGGATCGACCGCTGTCGGCTGGCCGACGACCAGCACCGGTTCGTCCGGCAGCATGCCCGCCATCGCCTGCTGATAGGTGCGCGACATCGCGTCGAGCGAGGGCGACAGATGCACATAGGCGAACTGCCGCAGCTCGGCCCCGGCGCGCCAGTCCGGCAGGTCGTCGAGCGCCAGATGGATCATCATCGTGCCCGGCGCGTGCCGGAACTTCTGCATAGCCGTGTCGAAGCCGGTGTCGCCGGAACCGTTGGGCAGCAACTTGCCGGTCAGCGCCCTGGGCGCGACGCCGGCAATGACCGCCTTCGTTACCGTATGCGTCTCACCGGACGCAAGCCGCACGCCGGTCGCCTTGCCGGCGGAAACGGTGATTTCGGCAACCTCTGTCCCTGTGACGATCTTGCCGCCCGCCGAGGTGACCATACCTGCCAGCGCCCGGATGATCGTGTCGGCGCCGCCCTTGCCTAGCACCATGCCAAAGGTCTGGTTGGCCATGGATTCCAGATAGGGGAACACGGCGCCGCCGGCGATGTCGGGTGCAAAGTCGAGATGCATGCCCCAGGTGGCAAGCGTTGCCCGCACATGAGCGGACTCGAAATTTTCCTCCAGCCAGGCGCGCGGCGATGACAGCAAAAGCCGAGCGGTGTCGAATGCGCCTGACATGCCCTTCTTGCGCCACAGGTTCCAGGCGGTGCCGGCAAGCGCGCGGGCACTCATCGGCGAGCCCAGCAGCCGGAACAGATGCTCGGCCTCTGCCGGGAAGGCAGCGACCAGTCTGCGCCATGTCGCGGCATCGGCAGCGGAGAATGCGGCCATGCGGCTGGCAGTCTTTTCCAGGTCATTGCTGACGCCAAACCAGCGTCCGTCCGGAAAGGCGCTGGCGAAACAGTCGGCGACCGGCGCGAACGCCAAACCCTGCGCTTTCAATTCATTTGCATATTTCCGGTGGAAGGCGGAGCCGGCGAACAGGCTCAGATTCATCGCACCGAAATCGTGGCGGAAGCCGGGAAGCGTATATTCGTGTGTCTGGACGGCGCCGCCGATTGCTGCACTGCGCTCGAAAAGCCCGGTTTTCCAGCCCTTGAGTGCCAGATGCGCAGCGCATGCCAGACTGTTGTGGCCCGCCCCGACAAAGATGGCGTCGAACTCGCTCACGCCCCGTTCCCATTTCCTTTATGCTTAAAGATAATTGCAGATGCATATGTTTTCGTCTAGTAGGATATTAAGGGCCGAGACGAGCCTTGATCATCACCGACAAGAGGGAACTTCAGACCATGGACACGCAAAAACTCCTCGGCGAAGTCGCCGGCCAACTGCTTTCAGGCGCCATCAAGGTGGTCGACCTCTCTGCGCCGCTCGGACCCGACACGCCGCTGATCAAGCTGCCGCCGGAGCTTGCCGTCGACACGCCGAAGGTCGAGATCCACAACATCTCCCGCTACGACAAGAACGGTCCGTGGTGGGCATGGAACTGGCTGAAGCTCGGCGAGCATTCGGGCACGCATTTCGATGCGCCGCAGCACTGGATCAGCGGTAAGGACTATCCGGACGGCGCCACCGACACCATTCCGGCGGAGAATTTCGTCGGCCCGGTCAACGTCATCGACTGCTCGAAGGAAGCAGCCGCCGACCACGATTTCCTGCTCACCGTCGACCACATCAAGGCATGGGAAGCCAAGCATGGCACGATCAATGCCGGCGAATGGGTGGTGATGCGCACCGACTGGTACAAGCGCAACGGCTCGGAAGCCGAGTTCCTCAACGCCAACGAGACCGGCCCGCACACGCCAGGTCCGACGGCCGAAGCCATCCAATTCCTGATCAGCAAGGATATCAAGGGCTGGGGCTCGGAGACGATCGGCACCGATGCCGGCAAGGCCGGCGGCATGGAGCCGCCATTCCCGGCGCACACGCTGATGCACAAGGCCAACCGCTATGGCCTTGCCAGCCTCTGCAACCTCGACCAGTTGCCGCCAAAAGGCGCCATCCTGATCGCCGCACCGCTCAAGATCGAACATGGCACCGGCAGCCCGATCCGCGCGCTGGCACTGGTGTCGAAAGGCTGAGAAAGCACGCTGAGGTGAGCCAGCCGGATCACATCATCGTCGGCAGCGGCATCAACGCGCTGGTCTGCGCGGCGATGCTTGGCGGCAAGGGCGCGAAGGTGCTCGTCCTCGAGCGCAACGACCGCATCGGCGGCTGCTTGCGTACCGAGGAGATCACCGCGCCCGGCTTCATCCATGACGTGATGGCGACCACCTTCGTGCTGTTCATCACCTCGCCGGCCTTTGCGGCGTTGGGCGGCGATCTCGCGCGGCACGGGCTGGAGTTCTGTCACACCGGCACGCCAACCGGCGTGCTGCGGCCGGACGGCAGCCATGCCGTGCTCACCACCGACCGCGCCGCCAACGTCGCTGCAATCAATGCGATCGCCCCCGGCGATGGCGACCGGCACGCCGACGATGTCGGCAGCATCGAGCGCAATGCCGGCCTGCTGTTCGGCCTGCTCGGCGGCAGCCTGTGGTCTTATCCGACAGCCAAGCTGTTGGCCGGCGATGCCTGGCGGCGAGGCCCGCGCGGGCTTGCCGCTTTTCTGGGTGAGGCACTGGTGCCGGCGCGCAGCTGGCTGGAAAGCACCTATCGGTCCGAGACAATCCGCGCGCTGTGGGCGCCCTGGGTGCTGCACGCCGGGCTCGGACCGGAAGATGCCTTCTCAGGGCAGATCGCCAAGGTCATTGCCTTCGCGCTGGAAGCGGCCGGGGCGCCGATCGTCAAGGGTGGGGCGAAGACCCTGCTCACTGCCTTCGAAGCTCTGATAAGGGAACGTGGTGGCGACATCCGCACCGGCGCCGATGTCGCCTCGATCGTCCAGAGCGGTGGCCGCGCGACCGGCGTACGGCTCGCCTCGGGCGAAACGATTACAGCAAACAAGAGCGTCATCTGTTCGGTCACGCCGACGCAGCTTTACCACCGGTTGCTCGGCAGCGAGGCTCCCAAGGCCGATGTCGAAGCGACACAGAAATACCGCTACGGCAAAGGCAATTTCCAGATTCACTATGCGCTGAACAAGCCGCCGGCATGGCGCGGTGATGGCCTGGACCAGGTGGCATTGTTGCACCTGACGCCGGGGCTCGATGGCGTCTCGAAAGCCTGCAACGAGGCGGCGCGGGGCATGCTGCCCGAAGTGCCGACCATCTGTGTCGGCCAGCCACATGCGCTCGACCCATCGCGCTGCCCGCCTGGCAAAGCAATACTGTGGCTGCAACTTCCCGAGGCGCCCCGTCACATCAAGGGCGATGCTGCCGGCACGCTCCAGGCACCCACCGACGGGCAATGGACCGAGGCGTTGCGCGAAGCCTATGCTGATCGTGCCGAAGCCATCCTGGCCAACCACATCGATGGTTTCAAGGACAGCGTGATTGCGCGGCGCGCCTATTCGCCGGCCGATCTCGAAGCGATGAATATCAATCTGGTCGGCGGCGACCCCTATGGCGGGTCCTCGACCATCGACCAGTCGTTCCTGTGGCGGCCGTTCAAGACCAGCCGCAACCATCAGACCGGCATCAAGAACCTCTATCACATCGGCGCGTCCACCCATCCGGGCGCGGGCCTCGGTGGCGGTTCCGGCTTTCTGCTGGCGGGGAGGCTTTGATGGAGCAGAAGGTTCCGGAAAAGCGCCAGCGCATTTCGACGCTTGGCCAGATCGGCCTGCAGCAATTCGCGCCCTATCTGATGAACCGCATCATGGGGCGCTACAACGCCACCTTGCGCGACGATTTCCGCAAGCAGGGCCTGACCATTCCGCAGGTCCGCACGCTGGCCGTGCTGTCGGTCACCGACGGCGTCACCGTCAACGACCTCTCGGTCTACACCGTCATCGAGCAGTCGACCTTGAGCCGCACGCTCGACACGCTGGAGGGGCAAGGCTTCGTGCGGCGCGAGCAGGGCGTTACCGACAGCCGCATCCGCCATGTCTTCCTGACCGACGAGGGCCGCGCCGAGTTCGCGCGCGCCTGGCCGGCCATGCATGACGCGTTCGAGGCGATGTTCGACGATGTCGACGACGCCGAATACACGGCGCTGATCGCCACATTGCAGAAGATGCTGAAGAACATTCGCAAGCACGACATCTAGACGTTAGGCGCCGGCCGCACCGCCGGCAACGGAAGGTTGGAAAAATGGCCGAACGGTCTTTTGCCAAGGAAGTCGAAAAACTCAGGCTCGGCGCCGGCGAGGAATTTGCGGGCGAAGGCATTCTCGCCATCACCAAGGCGCTGCTGCAATGCGGCGTCGGCTATGTCGGCGGATACCAGGGCGCGCCGATCAGCCATCTGATGGACGTGCTGGCCGACGCACAGGACATTCTGGGCGAACTCGGGGTGCATTTCGAGGCGAGCGCCTCGGAAGCCACCGCCACCGCCATGCTCGCTGCCTCGGTGCATTACCCCATCCGTGGCGCGGCGACCTTCAAGTCGACTGTCGGCACCAATGTCGCGTCCGACGCGCTCGCCAACCTTGCCTCCGGTGGCGTTACCGGCGGCGCGCTGATCATCGTCGGCGAGGATTATGGCGAGGGTTCCTCGATCATGCAGGAGCGCAGCCATGCCTTCGCCATGAAAAGCCAGGTCTGGCTGCTCGACCCGCGCCCGAACCTGCCTTCGATCGTCAAGGCGGTCGAGGATGGCTTCGAGCTGTCCGAAGCGTCCAATACGCCGGTGATGCTGCAGGTGCGCATCCGCTGCTGCCACGTCCACGGCCACTTCATAGCCAAGGACAACAAGCGCCCGCCGATGACGGTGGCCGATGCGCTCGACGCGCCGCGCCGCGACACCGGCCGCATCGTGTTGCCGCCCGCCTCCTTCCTGCACGAGAAGGAGAAGGTGCAGAAGCGCTGGCCGGCGGCGGTGGAGTTCATCGCCAAGAACAAGATCAACGAATTCTTCGGTTCGGACCATGGCTCGGTCGGCATCGTCATGCAGGGCGGCATGTACAATTCGGTCATCCGCGCCTTGCAGCGGCTCGGCCTTGCCGACACCTATGGCGAGACGGATGTGCCGCTCTACGTTCTCAACGCCGTCTATCCCCTGATCGATGACGAGTTCCTCACCTTCTGCGAAGGCAAGCAGGCGGTGCTCGTGGTCGAGGAGGGCCAGCCCAACTACATCGAGCAGGCCTTTGCCGCCATGCTGCACAAGGCCGGGCGCGGCACCAGGCTGGTCGGCAAGGAGTATCTGCCGATGGCCGGCGAATATACCGGCCAGGTCATGCTGGACGGCATCGGCGCCTTCCTGCGCGCCGAGGCCCCGCATCTCTTGCCGGGTGAGGTGCGCGCGCCCAACAAGGTCGGCGACGGCGTTGACGCCGCGGACCTGATCAACGTCGTGCCGGGACGTCCGCCAGGCTTCTGCATCGGTTGCCCGGAGCGGCCGATTTTTGCCGCGACAAAGCTGGTCGAGCAGGAACTCGGGAACCACCACATCGCATCCGACATCGGCTGCCATTTGTTCTCGATCATGCCGCCTTTCGAGCTCGGCGCCACCACCATGGGCTACGGGCTGGGGCCGGCATCGGCTTCGGCCTTCAATTCGCCCGACGCCAAACGGCGGTCGATCTCTTTCGTCGGCGATGGCGGCTTCTGGCACAACGGCCTGACCTCCTCGATCGGCAACGCGGTGTTCAACAAGAACGACGGCGTCATCGTCATCGTCGACAACTTTTACTCCGCCGCGACAGGCGGGCAGGACATATTGTCGTCGCGCGCGGGCAACAAGACCAAGTCGACCAAGCATCCGATCACCGAAGCGGTGAAGGGCATGGGCGTCAAATGGCTGCGCCACATCGACCGCACCTACGATGTCGGCAAGATGCAGGACACGCTGCGCGAGGCGCTGACGACGGAGGAAAAGGGACCAAAGGTCATCGTCGCCTCTTCCGAATGCATGCTCAACCGCCAGCGTCGCGAAAAGCCGCTGGTCGACAAGGCGATCAAGGGAGGGACCCGTGTCGTCAAGCCGAAATTCGGCGTCGACGAGGACATCTGCACCGGCGACCACGCCTGCATGCGGCTGTCCGGCTGCCCGTCGCTGTCGGTGAAATCGCTCGACGATCCCTTGCGTGACGATCCGGTGGCATCGATCGACCAGAGCTGCGTCGGCTGCGGCAATTGCGGGGAGGTGGCGGACGCCGCCGTGCTGTGCCCATCCTTCTACCGCGCCGATGTCGTGCACAATCCGGGCCGCTGGGACCGTTTCCTGGAAAGCGCTCGCCGCGCCGTGATCGGCCTGATGCAGCGCCGCCGCGAGAGCCGTAGGTTGACGTTCGCCGATGCTTGACCAGGCTTCGCCCTTGCGCCCGAAATCCGGTGCCGCCGATACCGAGCCGGTGATCAAACTCGCTTTGCTCGCGGTCGGTGGCCAGGGCGGCGGCGTGCTCGCCGACTGGATCACCGATGTCGCCGAGCGCAATGGTTACGTCGCGCAATCGACCTCCGTCGCCGGCGTCGCCCAGCGCACCGGCGCTACGATCTATTACGTCGAGATGGCCCGCGACACCGGCCGGCTGCCGGTCTTTGCCCTTTCGCCTTCGCAAGGCGACGTCGACATATTGATCGCCGCCGAGCTGATGGAAGCCGGCCGCGCCATCATCAGGGGCTTCGTCACGCCCGATCGCACCACGCTGATCACCTCCTCGCACCGTATCGCCGCGGTGTCGGAAAAGATCGAGCCGGGTGACGGCCGGGCCTCGTCTTCGAAGGTACACGCGACGGCGGAAGCTGCATCGAAACGCTTCATCGCCTTCGACATGGAAAAGATCGCCGCCGATAATGGCTCGATGATTTCCGCCAGCCTCCTTGGCGCGCTGGCAGGCTCCGACGCATTGCCGTTCAGGCGTGAAAGCTATGAGCAAGCGATCGGCGCCGGCGGCCGGGGCGCGAAAGCCAGCCTCGCTGCCTTCGCCGTCGCCTACGACCGCGCGCGCGGTACGACCGTCCCCGCGCCAGAGCCGGCAGAACCGGCCACGGTCGACCCCGCTCCGGGTGCAGGGCGCGTGAGCGGTCCGCAGAACCTGCTGCAGGGTTGGCAGGCACTGGCCGCCCGCATCGACCTGATGCCCGCGGCGGTGCGCGACATGGCGCTCCGGGCGCTGAGAAAGGTCGTCGACTATCAGGACATCTCCTATGGCGGCGAGTATCTCGACCGGTTGGACAAGGCCGTTGCGCTTGATGATCCCGGCCACGCCCATGCATTGTCCATCGCCGCCGCCAAGCATCTGGCCAACGCGCTGTGCTATGACGACATGATCCGCGTCGCCGATCTCAAGACTCGCTCGACCCGCGACCAGCGCGTGCGCCGCGAGGTCGGCGTCAAGAACGGCTCGATCCTGCAGGTAACCGAGTATTTCCATCCGCGCATCGAGGAGTTCTGCGGCACTTTGCCGGCGGGGTTGGGCAGCTACATTGAGAACCGGCCGAAACTCGCTGCTTTCCTTGATCGTCGCATCAACCATGGCCGGCGCATTCGCACCGACAGCTTTGCCGGCTTTGCGGTCCTCTGGTTCATCGGAGGCCTGCGCCGCTGGCGGCGGCGCCTGTTGCGCCACAAGGTCGAGACGGCGCATCTGGAGCGCTGGTATGCGCTGGCGCTCAGCCACGCGCCTCAGGACTACGCGCTCGCCGTCGAAATCCTGAACTGCCGCCGGCTGATCAAGGGCTACAGCGACACCCACCTCCGCGCCCAGTCCAAATTCGATCGCGTGCTGTCGGCGCTCGATCTGGTCAAGGGCCGCGATGACGCTGCCGACTGGATCAGGCGGTTGCGCGAAGCTGCGCTGAAAGACGAGAAAGGGGACATGCTCGATGGCGCGCTGAAGACGGTGGCATCGTTGTGATCATGGTGTCGGAGGAGGTCGAGCTTAGGCTGGTACCTCTACGCTACTGCCGCCGTTTCCCTACTCCCACTGGATTCGCGGATTGAACACGCCGCTTCAAGCGATCGCAGCTCGGCTTCCACCCGGATTGCGGGAAGCGTTGCCGGCCGACCTGCGGGCGTCAGTCGCGCGATATGGACAGCCCCGAGAGAAGCGGAGCGTACGCGGCGAGCCTGCGGGATACGAACTCGGTGAAGAGCCGCACCCGCTTCGTCTTGCGTGTCTCGCCTTGCGTGAGAAGCCACAGTGTCCCATGCATGGGCACGTCGATCCCCGGCACCCTCACCAGCAGGGGGTCGGCATCTCCGACGAAGCACGGCAGTTTCGTTATCCCAATCCCTTGGTGCGCCGCGATGATCTGCGTCTCGGCGTCAGGTGTCCTGAACGGTACTCCCGTGACGTGAACTTCTCCCTCGCGCGCCCAGTCCGGAATTCCATGATTGTCTATGCCTATCCACCGGATGGGATCAGGCGTGCCCGCACGCCACGCGGCTAGTCGATCGCGAGACATGTAGACGCCGCTGAACAGCTCCGGTCCCTTCAGGCCGTGAAGATTGAGCGGCAGGGTCTTGCGGTCGGCGACAATGCGGATCGCGACGTCGGCCTCTCGGTTGGTCAGATTTGCCAGCTCACCGGACGACAAGATTTCCATCTCGATGTCGCGATGCAAACGCGCGAAGTCGGCGAGATCCGGCATGAGCAGGTGTGTGGCGAGGAACGGTGGAAGCGTCACCCGCAAAAGCCCGCGCGCGCTCTGGTCACGACCGAAGACTCGCGTCTCCAGTTGGTGCGACGACGCTTCCATCTGGGTCGCGAGATCGAGGACCTCCTCGCCCGCAGCCGTCAAGCGGTAGCCGGAAGGCAGCTTTTCGAACATCTGCGCCCCGAGGCGTTCCTCGAGCTGAGCGATGCGCCGCAGCACGGTCGAGTGGTTCACACCGAGGTGTGCGGCGGCAGCACGCACCGAGCCTACGCGCGCGGCGGCAAGAAAGTAGCGAACGTCATCCCAGTCGATCATGGTGCATTCCTGCGCAGCGAAGTGCGGCTTGCAAAGCCCATACTAACACGATCAGCCGTAGTTCGTGCGGTCGCCGCGGCGTTCAATCATCTAGCTGGATCGTTTTCGCACCAGCGATGTGCGCGATTGCGCACTCACCGCCCGACTTCGGCGAACCCATCTTGAGGCTCTCGCGGGACTTTCCCGTACAGCCAAAGATACGAGACGGCGAAACGAAGGATGCATGACATGAACAGACTGAATGGAAAGACCGCTGTAATAACTGGCGGCGCTACGGGCATCGGTCGCGCCGCAGCCAAGCGCTTTATCGAGGAGGGCGCCTTCGTCTTCATCTTCGGCCGCCGGCAGGAAGCGCTCAACGCCGCCGTGGCTGACCTTGGGCCTAGTGCCCGCGCGGTTAAGGGCTCGGTCTCGGATGAGGCCGACCTCGACCGACTCTACGCTGCGGTGAAGGCCGAGCGCGGAAGCCTGGATATCGTCTTCGCCAATGCCGGGGCGGGAAGTCCGCTTCCGCTCGGGCAGATCACCGCCAGGCACATTGACGAAACCTTCGACACTAATGTGAAGGGTACGATCTTCACGGTCCAGAAGGCGCTGCCGCTGATGAGCCAGGGCGGTTCGATCATCCTGACCGGCTCGAGCGCCGGCACCACGGGCGCTCCGGGGTTCACTGCCTATAGCGCGAGCAAGGCGGCAGTGCGCAACCTGGCGCGGACCTGGGCGGAGGACCTGAAGGGCACCGGCATCCGGGTAAACGTGTTGTCGCCCGGGGCGACGGCGACCGAACTCGCGAAGGAGGCGTTGGGCGAGGAAGGCCAGAAGGCCTACGGCGCGATGACTCCGCTCCAGCGCATGGCCAATCCGGCGGAGATCGGGGCCGTGGCCGCCTTTCTCGCGTCGCCGGACAGCAGCTTCATGACCGCCAGCGAAGTCGCCGTCGACGGCGGCCTGGCTCAACTCTGACCCCCAGCGCGGTCCGTACCTGGGCCGCGCGCAACGAAAGACAAAGAATTATGAAAAAACTCGAAGGCAAGATCGCAGTCATCACGGGCGGAAGCAGCGGGATCGGATTGGCCACAGCCAAGCGCTTCGTAGAAGAAGGAGCGCACGTCGTGATTACCGGGCGAAGAGAGAAGGAGTTGAAGGAGGCCGCAGCCTTCATCATGAAAAACGTTACGACGGTCGTGGGTGACGTGTCGCTCCTGGAAGATCTGGATCGCCTCTATGCCGTCGTGAAGGTGAAACATGGTCATATCGACATTCTCTTCGCCAACGCCGGCGCGGGGACGATCGCACCGCTCGCCGTCGCTACCGAGGCACATTTTGATCAGACCTTCGATGTGAACGTGAAGGGTCTGTTCTTTACGGTGCAGAAGGCCCTTCCCCTGTTCAAAGACGGCGGTTCGATAATCCTGAATTCTTCAGTGTCGAACGTGTTGGGGCTTCCAGGGTTTAGTACCTACGCCGCGAGGAAGGCGGCTGTACGCAACTTCGCGCGCGCTTGGACACTGGAATTCAAAGACCGCAAAATCCGCGTCAATGCAATGAGTCCGGGACCAATCGAGACGCCGGCCTTGGAGACAACGACTGGCCTTACCCCTGAGCAAGCCGAGCAAGCGGCCGCCCAGTTTGCGTCACAGATCCCAATGGGTCGCAGGGGCAAACCAGAGGAAATCGCGGCTGCCGTAACGTTCCTCGCCTCCGATGAAAGTTCTTTCGTCACCGGCGTGGATCTCGCCGTCGACGGAGGCATGGCGCAAGTCTGACCCCGGCATTAGCACCAGATCGGAGAAGTACTATGAACTATGCAATCGTAGGATTCGGCAATATCGGACAAGCCCTTGCCAAGGCGTTTGCCCGAAACGGCATCGAAGTTTCCGTTGCAACCACACGCGACCCGGAAAGCTTTGCCGCCGATGCGGCCGCGATCGGACCCACGATCATCCCCAAAAAACTGGCGGAAGCCATCAAGGCGGACATCATCTTTTTGGCTGTCCGCTTCGAGGCGCACCCGAATGTCGCGAAGGCGCTTCCCACATGGCAGGGGAAGACGATCATCGATGTGACCAATGCCTATGGCGTGCCCCCTGAGGAACTGGGAGGACAACCTTCTTCCAAGTTCATCGCGCAGGCCTTCTCTGGCGCAAAACTGGTCAAGGGCTTCAACCATCTGGTCGCCCCGGTGCTTGATCAGGATCCGGCCGTACATGGTGGCCGGAGGGTCGTGTTCCTGGCAAGCGACGATGACGCTGCCGCAACACAGATTGGGGAGCTTGCGGAAAATCTCGGTTTCGCGCCGATCAAGCTTGGCGGGGTGTCGGAAGGTGGCCTGCTGGTCCAGGCGCGCGGAGACAGCTGGGGTCATCTGATCTTTAAGGACTTGGTCAAGTTCGACTGACGAGCACGACGTCCACACCCGCAAAGAGACGACGCAGGCGATCGGAGCTCGGATCGGATCAAGCGCGATCCGATCCGAGCAAATGGAGAAATCACTATGTGCACCGAGAAGAATATCCACTCCTAAGGAGATTTCGATGTACGACCAATCCAAGGTATCCGAGTTAATCCGGTTCGCACGAATCGAGGCGGGCTCCACCGTGATCGAAGTCTACCCTGGCGACGGAGACTGGACGCGCCTCTTCTCCGACATCGTCGGATCAGAGGGGCGGGTCTACAGCTTTGTGCCGGCCGAAGTCGCCCACCTCAAGAACGATCCGGTCGGCCTCATGCGGACGCTCGCGAAGGAGCCGGGCCGAGAGAACGTCGAAGCCGTCTCGGCGGACCTCGTGGCGATGCCGGAGATTACGCAGCCAGCCGATGTCGTGTGGTTGCACCTGTTCTACCACGATCTTCACACCGCCTTGATCCAGAAGAAGGGTGCGACGGCGGCCGACTTCAATCGAGCTGTCTACAAGCGGCTGAAACCCGGTGGGTCCTACGTCATCGTCGATCACGCCGCCGCAGCTGGGTCGGGCACGAGCGACACCCAGTCGCTGCATCGGATCGACCCTGCATTCGTCCGCGAGGAGGTGGAGGCGGCCGGCTTCGTACTGGACGCGGAAGGCACCGTGCTCTTGAATAGGGATGACCCGCACTCGATCAAGGTGTTCGATCCATCGATCAAGGGCGAGACCGATCGCTTCGCGTTCCGGTTCGTGAAGCCCTGACAGCTCCCGGGCGCCGACTTCATGTCGACCGCCCCATTGAGTCCACCAACTCGGGTTCGGACCCGTCAAGCTGGGAAAGGTCAACGAGGATGGCGCGCTGTGCACGCACGCGATGCGGCAGCGCCTTGAAGGCGTCCGAGGTGATGATGGCCACAGGTTCTGGAGCACACCTGCCGCAGGTTCCTGATCTGAACCTGATGAAATGACGGAAGTCGCCGCGCCGTTTAGGGAGCCGGCGCATCCCCTCAGGATGCGCCGGGACAAACGGTTCAAGAATGGTGGATTTCCGTTCCCAGCACCTTCAGGCATTCACGGATGAATGCCGCAAGCGCGGTCCAGCCTTTGGCTGAAACCATGGTCCCATCGACATAGGCGTCGGTGGGAGACAAATCGATATAAGTGCCGCCGGCAAG
This sequence comes from Mesorhizobium sp. C372A, assembly GCF_030323245.1. Taxonomy (NCBI): domain Bacteria; kingdom Pseudomonadati; phylum Pseudomonadota; class Alphaproteobacteria; order Hyphomicrobiales; family Phyllobacteriaceae; genus Mesorhizobium; species Mesorhizobium sp. C372A. The sequence continues at coordinate 6,321,853 of NZ_CP100475.1, forward strand.
CGTCACCTCCGGCTCGCAAGCGGCGAGCGCCGCCACCTTCTTGCCGCGCACGACGCCGTCCACCGCGATCAGAATCTGGACGCCATGGCAGATCGTGAAGATCGGCTTTTTTGCCTCGTGGAAATGGCGCACCATCGCTTGTATCCGCTTGTCGGTGCGGATGTATTCGGGGCCACGACCGCCGGCGCAATAGACAGCGTCGTACTGGCTTAGCTGCCTCTCGGCGTCGGCGAAGGTCTTGTTGATCAGCGCATTGTGGCCGGGCTTTTCGGTGTAGGTCTGATCGCCCTCGAAATCGTGCAGCGACGTCTTGATCATGTCTCCGGCGCTTTTGTCGGGGCACACGACATGAACGGTGTGTCCCACCGCTTCCATCGCCTGCTGATAGACGAAGATTTCATACTCCTCGGTGAAATCACCGGTCAGCATCAGGATTTTTTTGGCTGGCATGTCTTTTCCTCTCGGCTTGTTTCAGGGGGAGGTGCACTGCGCGCCTCCTTCCCGGTATCGAAATCGGCTCAGAACGGGGAGTAGAATTCGTAGGCGGCAGGCTGGGCGAACAGCGGCGCGCCGCGCTTGAGGGTGCCTCGGGCAAGCAGCATCGCCAGGCTACTCGAACGCAGGCAGGAGCCTGTCCCGCGAATTTTCGATGTGCGCACGCATGCCTTTTTCGGCGGCGTCCGGATCGCCCGCGGCAAAGGCAGCGAGAATAGCCTCGTGCTCGTCGAGCGCCTCTTCGGTCACCCTGGAGTGATACATCAGCCGGAAGATATGGAAGTGGGTATGCTGGTGATTCAGTGTCTCGCGAATGAGTTCGTTTTGGGCGAACTCGACGATCTTGTCGTGGAAGATCGCATCCTGACGGGCGAAGTTCGAATAGCGCAGGCGTTCGTCTTTCCCCACCCGTCGGGCCATGACGCCAGCCGCCTCCTGCAGCGCGGCAAGGCGCTCGCCGTCCATTGTTGCGGTGGCTTTGGCCGCGGCGGCAGGTTCAAGCAATAGACGCAGCTCGTAAAGTTCGTCGAAGCGCCGGCGGGTGATTTGTGGGGCGGCGCGATAGCCGATCAGGTGGGTTTTCAGAACCAGCCCTTCCCCCTCCAGCCTGCCAAGCGCTTCACGAATGGGGGTATGTGAGACGTTGAATTCCTTGACGAGATTGTCGACGGTGATGCGCGATCCCGGAGCAATCCTCAAGGACATGAGCTGCGCGAAGATTGCTTCGTAAACGTCGCCGGCCAGACTGTTGGCGCGCTGGATACGACCCCTGGCACGGGCTTCATTGTCAACCGTCAGGTCCGTGTTCTGCATCGTTTGCCTCTTGACAGAACCACCCACTAACACGATGCTCCGCGAAACTCAATCCTATATCCTATACGATTTTATTAGAGGACATCGCATGATCATGACCTGCAGCGCCGAGGTCGGCCTCTGGCACGAAGCCAAGCCTGTCGGCTTCCAACCCGTCTTCGCAGGATCTTGTGCATGAGCTTGTTTGCAGCGGCGCGCCTGCCGAGCGAGATTCTGTTCGGCAAAGGCCAGCGCCATGTCCTGCCTGCCATCGCCGCCAAATATGGGCGCCGCGCGTTCGTCTGTACCGATGAGCGCTTCGCGGCGACGTCGCAGTTCGCCGAGATTCTCGCTGGCTTGCACAACGCGGCGATCGAGACGTTGGTCTTCGACCGAACGCTGCCGGATGTGCCGCGCGACAGCGTCGCCGCCTGCATTGCGCAAGCGAAAGATTTCAAGCCGGACATGGTGATCGGCATCGGGGGCGGCAGCTGCCTCGATATGGCCAAATGCGCTGCACTTCTGCTCAGCCATGGCGGCAAGCTCGAGGACTACTATGGCGAGTTCAAGGTACCCGGCCCTACCCTTCCGGTGATCGCAGTGCCGACGACGGCTGGAACAGGCTCCGAGGTGACCCCCGTCGCCGTGATCTCCGACCCGGATCGGACGCTGAAAGTGGGTATCGCCAGTCCGCATCTCATCGCAGCAGTGGCGCTTTGCGATCCGGATCTGACGGTGACCTGTCCACCGTCCTTGACGGCGATCGCCGGCGCCGACGCGCTGACGCACGCAATCGAGGCCTTCACAGCGGCCAAACGCGGCGCGGACCCTCATTTGCCGCAACAGCACGTGTTCATCGGCAAGAGCGCTCTGACCGACCATTTCGCGCTTCTGGCCATCAGGCTGCTCGGCCGCAGTCTCGAAAAGGCATATCGCGACGGATCGGACGAGGATGCGCGAGCCGACGTCATGATGGGAGCGCTGGCCGCCGGTTGCGCCTTCGGTACGGCGGGAACGGCCGCCGCCCATGCGGTGCAGTATCCCGTCGGCGCGCTTACCCACACCCCGCATGGCCTGGGAGTGGCCACCATGCTGCCCTATGTGATGACCTACAATCTGGCCGCAGCAGCCGCGGAGATTGCGGAAGTCGGCACTGCTCTTGGCCTTTCCCTTCAGGGCGGCGGCGCCGATGCCTTGGCGCACGCCACCATCCGTGAGGTGAGCCGGCTGTTTGGCGCCATCGGCATCACACCGACATTGGCCGAACTGGGTCTTCCCGAAGACAAGATCGACTGGACGGCTGAGCAGGCGCTGGGCATCGACCGGTTGATCAAGAACAATCCCCGCCCGTTCGACCTTGCCGCGATGCGACAGCTGGTCAGGGCTGCCTATGACGGCGACATGTCCGCCACCATGATGTGACCGACCAGGAGTTCATCCAATGAACATTGCCGCAGGCATATCCGACGAGGATCAAGATATGTTCGACTACGCCACGGTCTCGCACGGTCTCTACATTGGCGGACGCTGGCGGCCTTCATCGGAGGGTCGCGTGATCGAAGTGGTCGATCCCTCGACCGAAGCCGTGATCGCTGCGGTTCCCGACGCCACGCTCGCCGACGCCACCTCCGCCGTCGACGCGGCCGCGAAGGCGGCGGCCGGCTGGCGCGAGACCCCGCCACGCAGGCGATCGGAAATCCTGCGACGCTGCTTCGAACTGATGACGGAACGGGCGGAGACGTTGGCCGCGCTGATCTCGCTGGAGAACGGCAAGGCGCTGCGCGATGCGCGCGGCGAAGTCGCCTATGCGGCGGAGTTCTTTCGCTGGAACGCCGAGGAAGCGGTCCGCATCAACGGCGAGTTCGGCCTTGCGCCCTCGGGCGCGAACCGGATCATTGTCGACTACCAGCCCATCGGCATTTGCGTGCTCATCACACCATGGAATTTCCCAGCCGCCATGGCGACACGTAAAATCGCTCCGGCGCTGGCGGCCGGCTGTACGGTGGTCCTGAAGCCCGCCAGCGAGACACCGCTGACGGCCTATGCGCTTGCGGCGCTCTACGAGGAAGCCGGCGTGCCGCCCGGCGTCGTCAACGTCCTGACGACCTCGACCCCCGGACCGGTGACGGCGGCCATGCTGGCCGATCCGCGCGTGCGAAAGCTGTCCTTCACCGGCTCGACCGGCGTCGGGCGCGTGCTGCTGGCCGAAGCCGCAAAGCACGTCATTTCCTGTTCCATGGAGCTTGGCGGCAACGCACCCTTCATCGTCTTCGACGACGCCGACCTGGAAGCAGCCCTCGACGGTGCGATGGTTGCCAAGATGCGCAACGCCGGCGAAGCCTGCACGGCCGCCAACCGGCTTTACGTCCAGGCCGGCATCCATGATGCTTTCGCGGAAGGCTTGACCAAACGCATGGCGGCACTCAACCTGGGCCCGGGCACAGACTCAGACACAGAATGCGGGCCGATGATCACCAGGAAGGCTGTGCACAAGATCGACCGGCTTGTGCAGGACGCCGTTGCCCGCGGCGCCAAAATCCTGTGTGGCGGCGGCGTATCTGAAGGCAGAGGCTTTTTCTATCCGCCAACGGTGCTCAAGGACGTGCCGGCCGACGCCGCCATGCTCCACGAGGAGATATTCGGTCCGGTGGCGCCGATCATGCGCTTCGACAGCGAGGCGGATGTCATCGCCAAAGCCAATGACACCGAATACGGTCTCGCTGCCTACATCTATACGCGCGACCTGGCCTGGGGGATGCGCGTGGCATCGAAGATCGAGTCCGGCATGATCGCGCTCAACCGCGGCCTGATGTCGGATCCGGCGGCGCCTTTCGGAGGTGTCAAGCAGAGCGGGCTGGGCCGCGAAGGTGGCCAGAAGCATGGCGTTGCCGAGTTCATGGAGGCGAAGTACATCGCCGTGACCCTGTGAGCGGACATCCCGCCAAAGATCCGTTTCGCATTCGCGATCATGTGGTCGAGTTCGACGACATCGTCGCCGAGATCGTTCGCAGAAGCGAGGAGACCAGGGCGAACGTTCCCATGGTCGCCGATGTCGCCTACGGGGCTGACGCCACCGAAACCATGGATCTGTTCTTTCCCGAGGGCAAACGGGACCGCCTGCCGGTGCACATGTTCATCCACGGGGGCTATTGGCGCATGTTCTCCAAGCGCGACTATTCCTACGTCGCCGAGACCGTTACGAACGCAGGTGCGATCGCGGTCATTGTCGACTACGCGCTGATGCCTACCGTCCGGATGGCCAGGATCGTCGACCAGGTGCGCCGCGCCAAGCGATGGGTATTTGACAATATCGCACACCATGGCGGCAATCCCGGCCTGCTGACCGTTAGCGGTCATTCCGCCGGTGCCCATCTGGCAACAATGCTTTTCGACGGTGACGAGCGGCCTTCCGGCATCAAAGCTGCGCTGCTGCTTGGCGGCCTTTACGACCTGAAGCCATTGCAGATGTCGTTCCTTGGCGCCGAGATCGCGATCACCGACGAGGAGGCCCGCCGATTCTCGCCGATCGACCACAGTTTCGATCCATCCGTGGGCGTAGATATCTCGGTCGGCGCCGATGAAACGTCGCCGTTCCACAGCCAGGCCGCACTCTTCACGGACCACCTTGACACACAGGGACTGACTGTTTCGCGCATCACCCTTGGTGGGGCCAATCACATGAGCAGCGTCCGTGACCTTGGCTTGGCTGGTACCGAGGCCGCGTCACTGCTGGCCCGCGTCGTGGCCGCCTGAGACTTCCGCCAGAAGCGCTGCTGGGCGCGACCGTTCTTCGCAGTAGCGTCGCAGCATCGAGGTGCCGACCGCGGTGGCGAATCTTCCGCCACCGGTCCCCATACCGTAAGCCCGCCGGCGATGTCGACGTCGACGTGGTTCATGCTTTCCAGCGTGATTGAGCTTGATAACCGATGTCGGCGATCGCCGTCATGCAGGCAGCCCAGTTGAGTTCTCAAGGCTGGCCGGCCAAAGACGCCCCTCAGGGGAGAGCGGGCCGACGTTCCGCAACACCGGCCCGCAACCTTCAGAATACGATAGCCCGCGGCACCCCGGAGAAGGGAATCTGCGCTCTCACACCAGCATCGACTGCTGGGCGAAGATGCCCGCCATCGCGCCGTGCGATATTGCCAGGGTGACCGATGGCGGCGTGAGGGGGTTGGCGAGGTCGCCCGCGGCGTAGATGCCGGGCATGCTGGTTTCGCGGCGCTCGTCGACCTTGAGGATTACGCCGAGGGCGTATCGACCGTGGCGAGGCCCAGTGATTCATGCAGGCTTGCGGACGGCTTGTTGCGCGGATGCGCGAACAGGATGTCGACCGCGACCTTGGGGCCGGTATCGAGCTTGACGGTGGCGTTATGCCCCCCGTGATGGGCGATCTCGCTGATCCGGCCGTCGACGACAGGTATGTTGCGGCGCGCCAGACCGGCCCGGATATCGGGCGGAATGTCGTGACCATCGGCAAAGACCGTCAACCTGTCGGTCCAATCGTGGAACAGCCTGACCTGATTCATCGACTGTGGGCCGGACCAGACGAGGCCCCAATGCTGGCCGGCGACTTCAAAGCCGTCGCAATAGGGGCAGGGCACGATGGACGTGCCCCAACCTTCGGCAAAGCCCGGAACATCAGGCATCTGGTCGGCGACGCCATAGCTCAGGATCAGGCGGCGCGCGCCGAGGCTTCCGCCATCGCCAGTGAGGACGGAGAAATCGTCGATGGCGCCGGACAGGCTGTCGGCCCGGGCATTGACCAGCTTGATCGTGGGATAGCGCGCCAGCTGCCGCCGCGCCTCGGCCAGGATGTCCAGCGGTGGCTTGTGATCGTGGCCGAGCAGGCCATGCGAGTGGCCGGCGAAGCGGTTGCGCGGCAGGCCGGTATCGAGAACGGTGACCTTACGGCGGGCACGGCCGAGTTGCAGGGCACCGGCGAGACCGGCAAAGCTGCCGCCGATGATGATGACGTCATCCATAATGGGCTCCGTGTTGTGGATGAGGGGCTGGTTGGACCTGGTTGAAACCTACCCATCGGCTTGCGCATTTCAGAAACTACATGGTATCGTAATCCAAGAATTAGGATACTGTCAAGGACTGGAATTGTCGTGACCGAAAATAGCCAGGGCCGGCGCGGCCGGCCCGCCAACGAGGCGCTTGGCCAAACGATACTCGACGCTGCGTCCGAACTCTTTGTGGAATTGGGTTTTCAAGCGACCACATTGGACAAGGTCGCCCAGCGGGCGAAGATATCCAAACTCAGCATCTATCGGCACTTCGAGAACAAGGAGGCGCTGTTCAGCGCGGCGATGGCGGCCGGCTGCCATCAGTTGTTTGCGCCACAGGCCCTTCTTGAAGGCGTCGGCGGTTCGGTCGAAGATCAGCTCATGGCGGTGGGATCGTCCCTGCTTCGCACGCTGTTGAGATCAGACGTCCGCAGTTTCGAAGCCATGGTCATGGCCGACCAGACGAATCCAAGGTCGTTAAGCAAGCTCCATTTCGAAGCCGGCCCCGCCCATGTCATCGCCCAAATCGAGGTCCTGTTGCGTCAGTTGCACGCGAAGGCGGTTCTGAACGTGCCCGATCCTCTCCGGTCCGCCCGCTTGTTTGCCGCGCTTTTCAAAGGATCCGATCTTTTGATTATCGCACGCTTCGATCAGGCGAGAGCGGCGGACGACAACGAAATCGAATCCTATTGCCGGTCGGCCGTCGCCATGTTCATCGCTGCGCACGGCTAGCACTCTGCCCTGCCCGCTAATCATTGTATTTCTGCGAAATACTCCGCTAGAGCCGCCGTCGCGATGGCGCCCATCCACCTCATGTCGATCGCGTCGGGGTCGGACTGCGCGCCCGCCGGTGAGCGGCATCTCCTACCTGCTCCGGTCACAGCGCTGCTTCGGCCGACCCTGTGCGGGCGAGGAAGAGAATGCCGGTTATGGCCCGCGAGAATCGAGCAGATGGGGTGTCAGCCGCCGCGAAGGACACCTGCGGACGGAACCTTCTTTGGTACACTTGAGTACGTCCATTCGTGGCTCGGGCTCCAGCGGTTCGTGCCCCGACGCGCCTGGGAAGGCCGCTGGTGCCCGCGACAGATCCTTCCAAGGTGCAGGTCTGGAATGGCCCAAAAATTCTCTCGAGCTCCCGGAACATCGGTCCGCCCCTGTGGTTCGACAAGCAGCGGCACAGTCGATCCAACCAGGCATCGGCCCGCTTAGGACAGGCGCGAGGTCCCTACCCACAGATCTTGCGAAAATAGGAGCAAGCTATGCGAGCGTTGGTCTGGCACGGCAAGGAAGACATACGCTGCGATCAGGTTTCGGACCCGGGAATTGAGGATGAACGTGACGCGATCATCAAGGTGACGAGTTGTGCGATATGCGGCTCCGACCTTCACCTCTACCACAACTATGTGCCAGCCATGCTGCCCGGCGACATCATGGGCCACGAGATGATGGGAGAGGTCGTCGAGGTCGGCAAGGGCGTCAACGGCGCTCTGAAGGAGGGAGACCGCATCGTCGTGCCGTTCACCATAATCTGCGGTGAGTGCGACCAGTGCAAGCGACAGAACTTTTCGGTTTGCGAACGCACAAACCGCAAGAAGAATCTCGGTGACAAGGTGTTCGGGCACACCACCGCGGGTCTGTTCGGCTACACTCATTTGACCGGCGGCTATCCCGGGGGACAGGCGGAATACATGCGTGTGCCGTTCGCCGATGCCACGCACGTAAAGGTGCCTGACAGCCTTACCGACGAGCAGGTTCTCTTCCTCGGCGATATTTTTCCTACCGGATGGCAGGCGGCGGCACAGTGCGACATTGAGCCCAACGATACGGTTGCGGTGTGGGGCTGCGGCCCAGTCGGGCAGATGGCCATACGCAGCGCCCTGCTGCTCGGCGCGAAACAGGTGGTGGCGATCGATTGCCTGCCGGAACGGCTTTCCATGGCCGCGGCCGGCGGCGCCATCGCCATCAATTTCGCCGAGGAAAGTGTCGTCGAACGACTGCGGGAACTCACCGGCGGAAAGGGCCCGGAGAAGTGCATCGATTGCGTCGGCATGGAAAGCCACGTCTCGCTGGCCCAGCCCGATACCGTCTACGATCGCGCAAAGCAGTTGATGCTGATGGAAAATGATCGACCGCACGTTCTGCGTGAGATGATCTATGTCTGCCGGCCGGCCGGCGTGATCTCGATCCCCGGCGTCTACAGCGGGCTGGTCGACAAGATTCCGATGGGACAGGCAATGAACAAGGGGCTCACCTTCCGAATGGGGCAGACCCATGTCAACCGTTGGACCGAGGATCTGTTGCGCCGCATCGAAGATGGCCAGATCGACCCATCCTTCGTCATCACCCATACCGTGGGGCTCGAGCAGGGACCCGAGATGTACAAGGTGTTTCGCGACAAGCAGGACAGCTGCATCAAGGTTGTATTGAAACCGTAGGGAAATCGTCATGAACGTGATTGCCAAACTTACCAACATCACCCGATCGCCTGGCGATCCCAAAGTGCTGAAGACTGGGCAGAGTGCGGTCGGGGCATCCGATGGCCTTGCCCGCAAGCTCGGCTGGTTCAGCATCGCGCTTGGCGTCGCCGAGCTGGTTGGCGCCGAGCGGATTGCCGGCGCGCTCGGCATGCGCGGCAAGGAAGATCTGATCCGCGCTTATGGGGCGCGGGAAATAAGCAGCGGCATACTCTCGCTTTCAGTGGACAAGCAAGCTGGGCTGTGGAGCCGGGTGGCCGGCGACGGCCTGGATATCGCGACATTGCTGACAGCGTATCGGCCTGGCAACCCAAAGCGCGATAATGTAGGCCTTGCGCTTGCCATGGTCGCCGGCATCACATTGCTCGACATCATCGCTGCGAAAAGCGTGACCGCGCGCCACTCTCGGAGCGGGACCAAGCCACGCGACTACAGCGATCGAAGCGGCTTTCCCGGAGGCACTGCCGCAGCCCGCGACCGTGCCCGCTCGCAGCGCAGCCAGGAGGCCGGCGCAGCCTGATAGAGATTGCCGAACCCCTGGCGCCATGCGACCTGGACAGGTGGCATCTCGTCAGGCCCTAACGCCAGAGGTGGTAGCTCTCGGCGAGCCGAGTTTGCTGGAACAGAGTGGACCGTCGCGCGGCCGTTCTCGCCGTCTCCTGGGTCACCGCCGCGCATGGGTTGTGTGGCCGGTGCGTTAAAGGCACGAAGCAAGCAGCGATCCGACCGGCGTCGAGCCTTCCATGTCTCTTGCCTTGGCAAGGTTCCGGCGATCCTCAGGCCGAGCCGCGTTCGGGAAGCTCGGTCTCTTCCGCCACCCCTTTCCGCAGGTCTCGGCGCAAGCGTTCCGCTTCGTCGGAATTATTATCGTCGTCTGTCCGCTCGAGTTCGCGATCGATTGTCTCGCGCGACCCCTCTGCCGGATCCTGTTGCGGAGATGTGTTCGGGCCGGTTTCGATCTTGCCGTCGCCGGGAACGGTGCGGTCGCGAGACTTCGTCATCTTCAGCTTCCCTTTCATCTGTCATCTGCCTCGGCATCTCCGATGGCATGAATTTTGGCCGCTTCCTGCCGAACCGGATCGTCGACGCTTTGTTCCGGGAAAGCCCCCGCAGGTTCGTGCTGGTCGGCCCGGGGCATTGGTCGATGCCCATGCCGGGAAGCATCCTATGCCAACGAGGTCGGCGGCAGCCTCATCGATGTCGTTATCAACATGTGGGCTGTTTCGGCCCGGACACGCGAGCACGCCAGGCCCGCGGCGAGTTTTCGAACCGAAGCAGATGCGCAACGTAACAACTGGATGTATACGGAAAAGGCTGCCTCATCCACATCGCGCTTCGGGAGGGCCGGCGGCATGCTCGCCTGGGCGGTCCGGCAGCTGGTAGCGAACTGGTCATAGGCCTTTGCAAAGCCGCGTCGATGAAGCGGGTGCGGTAGCGCTGGTCGGTGTAGCGTCGAGGCATCTGTCAATCGGAGACAAGCGCGACCACTTTTGGGACCTCACTGTTTTTTCCACCGGGACTCGACATCTCACTATCATAGTTGATTGTGGCTGCCGGTGACCCTGCGTAATGGATAGCCATTCCAACTCTCCAACAGGAAAACGGTATGTTGTATCCGGGTCGGTTTTTGGGGCCAAGCGAGATTGAGATGCTCGCCCAGGTTTGTCACACGGTCTGCAAAGAGCGCGCCCTACCTCTTGCTTCGCAGAACGGAGAGCGCATAGCTGCCCATATACTCAGGCTGTTTATGAATGGCTTGATTGAGCAGAATGAACTGCTCGATGCTGAGAGGAACTGGGCTCTTCGGCTTGACCGTTCGGTCCAGCAGACGATGTCAACTACGCGCACATGAGAGGCCGCGGGACCCAGTTTGGTTCTTACAGCCGAACACCCGCCGCTATCTGAGATATGTTGCGGGGTTTTCTTCGCCGCGGAGTGATCCGATACAGTGCGCGGAAATCATGGCAATCCTGTTCGCAGTGATTCTATTGAGTGTAATCGCAGTCGCATTCTTGGTCGTCGGAAAGCCGCCAAGGCCAGTTGGGAACAAACCTGACGTTTAAGCGTTTGTAGAGCCCTTCCACCGGGCAACTCACCGAAATGCTTCTTGCCGTGCATGATGCGATGTCGACGGCCGTTTTGGCGGGCAGGAGCGCCAATGCGGAAATAGTAGGCGTGGTCGACCTCACCAACAAAGCTGAGGTCGACATCGGCATCACCAGCTTGGGAAGAGCCATCCAGTTCGTGGCCAACGCCTCGGTGCTTGGATACGACATTCGCGGCGCCATGGTCTTCTATGGCGCGCCCGGTACCCCGAGCCTAAGGGCGAGAGAGTGCGAGCGCTTGTGGGCGCAGTTTGGCGGCGCGCTTCTACAGCCGTAGCTCTATCAGGACGTTCGCCCCGCCCGTTCTTGGTATGAACGCGTACGGAACTGAGGCGCTACCCAGCCGCAGCGGGAATGGCTCAGTGGTAGCTCTAGCTGGCGACCGCACTAAGCGGCTTTTCGGTGATGGGCTTTGAGCGGCTGAGCCAGCGTGAGAACGTTCGGCCGTATATCTGCCGGTGCCTGCTTTCATGTGACTGGGCGAGGCTATTGGGGAGCCGGGTTGACCACTGGCCCTTAGCCGAGGGAAACACAGTACGGCAACCTCGCTCTTTGCTGGCTAACATCCTTCCGCTCTCAGGGACCGGACCATGCGCACAACAACAGGGTCATACGGTTTCTTTTCGGATTTCCGATAATTCATTGTGAAAAGCGCGGCACGCCGGTTGCAAACCATAATTGCACGGACGTAGCGAATCTCGCCATTCTTGACCCCGGAGTAGCTGGCCCATTTCGGGGCTAGGCGCCGATAGGTCAGTCGCCAACCGGCCTTTTCGTCCTCGATCATGCGATGTTCGATCTCGGCGCGAAAACTTGCTTTGCCCAGTCGCGCGCCCCAAACGACCAGAAACGCGTCTCTTGGGCCCTGAAAAGCCGCGCCCTGCTCCGAATTCTGGGTCAGGACGAAATTCGGAGGAATATCGAAACTAAAGCCAAGCTGTCGGACGCCGAAGGGCTGCCACGCCTCGGCCTGAAGCAACGTGGTCCAAAAGAGAAAAACTGTAAGTCCCAGCAGGAGGCGTCGCATTGCTCTGATTTAGCGCTGGCTAACATGGTGTCCAGACGGACAGAGGTCCGTGACATAAAAAATATGCATCATGGCCGCGCAGCATATGGACGCGGGATTCGCGATTGACGGCGTGCGGTCGAAACGGCTTCCGTCCCACGAAAGGAGAGGACGCAGAGGGAATTGGTGCGTCGGTATGATCGACTGGCAGAAAATTGGCGAGGCCGAATGTCCAACGTTCATTGCCCGCAAAAATGGGCGCCGGCTTCCTCTTGTGCCTAGGGAAGAAGAGCCGAAATTATTCCCTGACGAAGACCCTGATCTACCTCAGACGGGGGGCATGCCCTGTAACTTCGCCGTGACCTGATCCCCTTCGGGGAACAATCAGATCGAGCTCCAGTTTGGCTTTCCAAGCGAAAGCACTGATGGAGCATGCCATGAGATTTCCACACAGCAAGACGGCCGCGGCCGCCGTTTTCATTGCCCTGACCTCCCCCGCGCTCGCCCAGACAAGCGGAACACCATCACCCTCGACACCTGCACCCGCTCCGGCAACCGAACCGCCGGCCGCCGGACAGTTGCCGGATGCGACCGGACAAGCGGATGGACCAACACGCGAAATGATCCGCCAGATGGTTGAGCAAGCTGTCCGTGAGCGACTGCAGCAGGATCGCGGTTCCGAAGAGGGTTTCCGCCAGGAAGATAGTCGCAACTATCAAGGCGATCGCAACGAGGATGCTGACCGCCACGATGAAGATGGCGACCGTTGGCAGAACCACGGTGACCGCGATCGTGGACACAGAATGGCTGGACGCTGGCATCATCAGATGATGCGCGGTGCCGGCATGCGACTGATGTTCGGGCTGTTGGACACCGATGGCGACGGATCGGTGTCCGAGGACGAGGTTCAACGCGCGGTGGGCAGGATGTTCAGTAGCATTGACGAGAATGGTGATGGCAAGATCGATGCGGACGAGATCCAGTCCTTCATGCATGGCTCCAGCATGCGTGGCACTGATAGCGAGGACACGCCGTAGCTGTCTTCAAAGGGAATGCCCTCCCTCGGACAAAGCGGGCGCGTGGCGGCCGATCCCGAAGCGGTGTCTCTTGGCTGTTAGGCGCCCGGCGGCCCTAGTCAGCACCCTCTAGGCTTGAGCTATTCCCGCAGTCCCGCGAGACGCCAGCCGTGACAAAAAAGGCTTCGCATTGCTGATCGAGGAACGATCGAAGCCGACCAACGCAGGGTCACTCGGGCGCTCGGTCTTCCAGCAGAACGAAGGATGCGGCGATCAAGTCGTCGCCATTGATACGTCCTTGGCTGTCCTCCAACATAGTTGCAACCTTGTGGAAGGCCATCATTTCACCCGCGTCAATCTGCGCTTCACGCATCTTGGCTGTGAGATCAGCCACGCGATTTCCTAACGAGTGTGATTTTGCAGTCTCGCAATTCGACATGACTAGTCATCCTTTGCCTTGGGGTTTCACGCTGCCGAACGCAATGCTTCAGCGGATGTTCCGAATTTGGCCATCAGTCTTATGGGACAGGACTTGCGTCTGATTGCGGTTGGAAGAAGCCCGAACGGCGCAACACGCAGCCGGAAGCCGAATTGGAAACCGACCGTCGATCGAAGTCCCTTGTCGCCGGTTGAGATCCCGCCATCTTCACTGTCGAGAGGGTGGCGGGATCGCCTTCCGAGGAGCGAGCACATATGAGAGCAATAGGTATTCGCAGATGTACTCACGGCCATCCTGCTCGCCTCTTTTGTCTGCGCATGCTCATTCTTTTCGGGAAACCCCATCTCTCCAACAACACGCAACACCGCGCTGCTACCCATGATTGATGCGATGATAACTGCATCAACAAAGCAAAGCCTCTTCGCCTAAGGTGCGATTGCCGCGGGCTTTTCGACTGGAAGGTCGTCCAAACGCGCCCGGTGGTCAGCCATGGCGTTCAGCAGGAGCTAGGTAGACTCATCGCGAAAATCCCGCAGCGGGCATGTCGCAAGTCCTCCTCGCCGCGTGCGGATACTGGAATCCGCCTGGCTCGTTGTGACAGGCATGCGAAGATGAGTGTCGGCGCATGGACGCGGAAAAACCCGCCAGCTTGAGCCAGCGGGCCTTGTGATGGGATGGCCCGCGCGTGCGGTCAAGGCTGCGCGGGCCGACCATGATGAATGAGGGGACATCTTGGTCACCGGCACGACCGATGAAGAACGAGCCGGGTGTGACAGAACACCCTTGGAGCGAGCATGTTCCCGTCCGCCCAAAAAAACCCGCCGGCGTGAGCCGGCGGGCAGCCGCTATTTTGCCGTCAAGAGGACAGACCGCTTGCGGCCCACCCACTGCAGCATTTTTCCACTTTGAGCCGAAATCATTCTCAACTATGGTTCGCCAGGCTTAAGGCATGGGGGATTGCCGATGGTTTTATCACGCAGGGGTGTCGTGCTCGGCGGTCTGGCGCTGGTCGCGGTAGGTGGAACCGGCAATATTGTTCAAGCCGCGGCGGCAAAATCCTTTTTCGCCGGTACCGCAAGCGATAACGATTTCGTCTATCGCAAGACCAACTTCGCCAAGATCGACAAGAGATGGCATCGCCAGATCGTCAAGTATTTCAGCAGCGAGCCGGTCGGCACCGTCGTGGTCGATACCCGCCACCACTTCCTCTACCTCATCATGGAAAACAAGACTGCCATCCGCTACGGCGTCGGCGTCGGCAAGGAAGGCTTCAAATGGTACGGCCGCGCGACGATCGATCGCCGCGCGCTGTGGCCGCAATGGGTCCCGCCCCCCGAAATGCGTGAGCGCAAACCGGACCTGCCGCCCATGATCGCAGGCGGCGCGTCCAACAATCCGCTCGGGCCGCGCGCGCTCTATCTGTACCGCGACGGCGCCGACATCGGCTACCGCCTGCATGGCACGCTCGAGCCGTGGAGCATCGGCACCGACGCTTCCAGCGGCTGCATCCGCATGTTCCCCGAAGACATCATCGACCTCTACCAGCGGTGCCCGATCGGCACCGCGGTGGAGGTCCTGCCGCACATCGCCGACCAGGCGCCCGCTTCCACCACTGTCGAATGATTGGCGCATCATGAACCGCATGATTGAAAACACGCGCCGGCTGCTCGCCGCCGGCCTGCTGGTTCTGGCCGCATCCTGCTCGACCAGCAACACGCTGGCCCCGTCGACGCCTGACGTCACCAACGCCGAGATTGCCGGCTTCCAGAACGTGCAGCCGGGCAGCGAGGAGGATTTTATCCTCAATGTCGGCCGCCGCACCTACTTCACGAAAGGTTCGGCCGCGCTCGATTCTGTCGCCAAGGCCACCCTCGACACCCAGATCGCCTGGTTGACAAAGCATCCGCGCTGGCTGCTCAAGCTGCAGGGTTTCGCCGACGATCCCGGCGCAAGTGAAACGGCGCTGTCACAGCAGCGCGCCGATGCGGTGATGGACTACCTCGCCGCCGGCGGCATAGACCGGAACCGCATGTGGGCCAAGGGCTACGGCAAGGACAGGCTCGTCCGCGACTGCCCCGACTCCGCCTGCAGGTCGCAGAACCGCCGCGTTGTGTCTAATTTGCGCGATGAGAGGGACGAGTCGTAGAGGCTACTGTTTTGCTGGTCGCCAAATCAGTCTCACAACGCGACGGCGGCATGGCTGCAATGCGCCTATCGGGGACATTCACCCAGCGTTTGCCCCTCTCCGGAAGCTGACGCTCCGGTTGAACCCGGAGTGAAGTCAGCTTCCCGTCTACCAACCTCCGGTTCAGGGTCTGGTGGGAGGCTTCGGCATCCGCCTCGACCAGTTTGCGGACGTGGCGGTTGTCCGCGATCCTGATCGCGCATGAGCCTCGCCACATGTCGGTGTGCTACCGGGAGTGGGCGCCGTGGAGCTGGCAGGTACGCTCGCTCAAAGCATCGGCCGTCCACCGGTGACCTCGTAGAGTGCGCCGGTGGTGTAGCTCGATCCTTCCGAGGCAAGCAGCACATAGGTCGCTGCAAGCTCTGCCGGTTGCCCGGGACGCTTGAGCGGTGTGTTCTTCCCGAACTCCTTGACCTTCTCAGAGGGCATTGTCGACGGGATCAGCGGCGTCCAAATCGGCCCGGGAGCGACCGCGTTTACCCGAATGCCGCGTTCAGCTACCAGTCCTGCAAGTCCGGCGGTGAAGTTGGCGATCGCTCCTTTGGTAGTGGCGTAGGCAAGCAGTGCCGGCGAGGGACTGGTCGCGTTGATTGAGGATGTGTTGATGATGGTCGAGCCGGGTTCCATGTGCTTCACTGCTTCCTGGGACAGATAGAACATCGCATAGACATTGGTGCGAAAGGTGAGATCCCATTCCTCCGCGCTGATGTCCTCCAGCTTCTCGAACGACGCCTGGTGGGCTGCATTGTTGACGAGGATGTCCAGGCGCCCGCATTCATCGATAGCTCGCTGCACAAGCGACCGCGCGAAGATTTCGTCCGAGATGTCGCCGGGTGCGAGCACCGCCTTGCGCCCCGCTTCCTCGACCAAGCGCGCCGTCTCCTGCGCATCTTCGTCCTCTTCAAGATAGGAGATCATGACGTCGGCGCCTTCGCGTGCAAACGCGATAGCCACCGCCCGGCCGATGCCCGAGTCCGCGCCGGTGATCAGCGCGACGCGGTCCGTCAGCTTACCGCTGCCGCGATAGCTCTCCTCTCCGTGGTCGGGCCGTGGATCCATCTCGTCGGTGTAGCCGGGCATGTCCTGCTGCTGTTCGGGAAGCGGCGGCCGAGGATATTTCTGCTGGGCATCCTGCATGTCAGCTCCTTTTTTGGCTGGAGTTGCGGTTGTGTCGATCCGGTTCCGTGATCGGTCCCTTGGCGGCTTTCGAGCCACCGCCCCATTCCTCGGACTCGCACGCTTGGTCGCCGCCCATGAGGTCCGGCGAACCGCGATTTGCGGTGCCGCTGTCCGTCTTCTTCAACTCGTGCTCCTTCTTGCGTGGCTCGTCATTCTTTCTCGCCAGCGGTAATCATCGACCTCAGCGGCTCTTGCGCCACATTCGCCTCGATTTCCGCGCGTCCGGGGGTATCCGGTAGCGCCTTGCGGAAATTTTTCGCATAATCCGGCGGCATCTTCGGTGGCATCATCGGTTCGTACGGGTCGACCACGGCCTCGATGACCACCGGACCCTCAGCAGCCAGGGCAGCGTCGAGAACGCCTTCCACCTCCTCGGAGCGAGAGACGCTGTAGCCAATGCCGCCCATGGCTTCGGCGGCCATGGCGAAGTCGATGGGCTGGAGTTCGCAGGCGAATTGCGGGTTACCGAGGAACATCATCTGCTCCCAGGCGATCTGATTGAGCATGCCGTTCTTGAGCACGAGCACCTTGAGTGGGACCCGGTACCGAACTGCCGTCGAGAACTCTCCGAGCTGCATCGCGAGACCGCCGTCGCCGACGACCGCAAAGACCGGCCGGCCGGGAAAGGCCAGGCCCGCGGCGATCGCGTAGGGCAGTCCGCATGCCATCGAGGCCAGCGCGCCCGAGACGCCGAAGGCCTGCCCGTCACGCAGCTCGATATGGCGGGCCGCCATCTCGGTGTTCTGGCCGGAATCGGCAACCAGGATCGCATCATCGGGCAACCGTTTCCCAAATGCGCGTGTAACCACCTGGGGCTTGAGCGAAGTGGCGGCCTTTTGCTCCGACTGCGCCATCATCTCGCGCCAGCGTCGCATGCCCGCCTGCGCCTTCTCGAGGAAGCTGCGATCATCCTTGCGCTTCAGGCGCTTGTTCAGCAATCGCAGCGTCACGGCGGCATCGCCGGCAAGGCCTGCCTCAACGGGATAGCGCAGGCCGATGCGCTGCGGGTCGCGCTCGATCTGCACCCCGCGCGCCTGTCCCGGCTTCGGGTAGTATTCGATGTAGGGAAAGGTCGAGCCGACGACGAGCAGCGCGTCACATTCCTCCATGATTTCCTGCGACGGCAGCGTCCCGAGAATTCCGATGCCGCCAGTCGTCAGCGGGTGATCGTCGGGCAAGGCAGCCTTACCGAGTAAGGCCTTTGCGACGGGGGCACCAAGCAGCTCCGCCGTCTCTTCCAACTCGTGCCTGGCACCAAGCGCGCCCCGACCGGCGAGGATCGCGACCTTCGTCGCGCCGTTCAGGAACTCGGCGGCTTTCGCAAGTTGTTCTTCGTCGGGAAGCCTGCTTCCTTCGAACCAACGATCCGGCGTATGCGACGGTTTGTTGCGCTTCGAGCGCTTGGCCTGGTCAAGCGTGTGCTCCTGCACATCGCTGGCGATCGAGAGATGCGCAACACCGCGACGTGCCAGCGCCGACCTGCAGGCGAGACCGGCCAGGCTTTCCATATGCGCCGCGTCGGAGACCTGCGCGTTGAAGACGGCGACATCGCTGAAGACGCGCGTCAAGTCGACATCCTGCTGGGTGAAGGTCTCGATGAGGTCGTGGAACTGCATGCCAGTAATGGCGAGCACCGGCGCTTGGTCGAGCTTGGCATCGTAGAGTCCCGTCAGGAGGTGTGTGCCGCCAGGGCCGGAAGTTGCGAGGCAGACACCGAGCTTGCCTGTCCATTTTGAGTAGGCGCACGCCATGAACGCCGCGGATTCCTCGTGCCGCACCTGAATGAAGCGGATACGGTCCTGCCGCCTGCGCAGCGCCTCCATGATGCCATTGATGCCATCGCCCGGCAGGCCAAAGATGATATCGACGTTCCAGTCGATCAGCGTCTCGATGAGGATGTCCGCGGCGGTCGGCATGTCTCAGTCCTACCGCGATGCGGATCCCGCCGCCTGGCTGCTCTTGTTCGCGGTCTTGTCAGTCTTACGCTGGTCTTTGTTGCCGCCGCGATTGCCGCCATGCAACTCGTCGGAAGATTGAGCGGTCTTGCCGTCTTCCAAATTAGTGGCCATGCGCAAAGCTCCCTTCATCCGGCCTGCCTAACCAGAAAGTCGGTGAGATGTTCCGTGCCCGAAGGCAAGGCCGCCTACTCAGGTGTCCAAGGGAAACGTGTCAGGTATTACCACTCGATGAGGCGTGTTCGGCAGTCAGCGGCTGAACAGGCGAGGTGCGATCGAACCAGACGAAGGCATCGAACTGTTGCGAGGCCGAGGATTGCACGTAGTGGCCGAGGCTGCCTGATCGCCAAAAGCGCTCGCGGCAGAGCTGGCCGATGTTCAGGTCGCGTCTTCGCAGACGAATTTCCCGCGCGGGATTCCGCCTCAGTGGCGAAAGGACTCGTTCGTCGCGCACACCGCGGCGGGCGATGTGCGCTTCGACCATGCGGTGCCTGGCGTGCCGGTAGTCTGGCATGGCTCCTCGATAGCTTTAAAAAGACGGCAGGCTTAGTCGTCCTGCCTGCGCTTGTGGTGCTCGCTCTCCTGGTTTTCGCCGCGGATCATCTGGCGATCGTCCTTGTCGGTCAATTCCACGCCCTCGTCGCGTAGATTGGCGCCGTCTTGCCGCGCCTCGCGCTCCTGCTTGGATCTCTTCAGCTCATCCTCGGCATTGAAATCGTCGCCGGCATTGCTGGAGTTCTCGCGCTTTTCGATGATGCGCAGCTGCTGCTCGTGGGTCTTCCGGCCGGCCATGGCAAGGTGCCTCCTACTTGTTCGTGCGTCCGGTCTGGTCAGGGTTGATGCCGCCCTGAGGCGTGACGTCGTTCTCGACATCGCCTTCGAACGTATTGTCCCCATCGAGAGCATCGCTCTCGTCGAGCATATCGCCGCCCTTGACCGCGCCCTTCGAGGTGCCGATTCCCGGGTTGTCTCGCAGATCCTTGTCCGTGGGCTGTTTAGTCTTGGGGTGTTGGTTGGTCATGGAATTTCTCAGCGCTGGTTGAGCTTGGACGAACGACGGTCCTGGCGCTGTCCAACTTCAACGTGGAGAAAATGTTCCGGAACATATTCGCTTGTCAGGTGCGCGTAAGCGGCCAGGCGGCCGCCGTCTCGGCTAGCGAAACTCCAAGCATGCCACATTACATCCCATTCCGAGGCGAATTGGCAGGCTAAAGTGAAAATCGAGACGGTCGAAAGCTTGCAAGGAGTGGGTGCTCTGTTCCGGTGGCGATCTCGGTTGCAAGCAGTTCGCCGGCAATCAAGCCAAGTGTTGCGCCGCTGTGGCTGAAGGCGACGTAATACCCCTCGATCTCCCGCAACTGGCCGAAGACCGGCTCGCCGTCTCCGGGGATCGGCTTGGGCCCGACACCGTAGCTCTCCAATTCCAATTTCGGATGACCGTCGAGAACATTCGACGCTTCGTCGAGAAGCCCTTGGATGGTCGATGCTTTTACGCGATAAGTCCCGTCCGGATTGACTACCACCTCTTCTTCCGACCAGGCAGAATCGAGCGCGAGGGCGCCATCAGGCGTCGGCCGGATGGCGACGCGCGGCGTGTTGAGCACGGCGCGTAGAGGCAAGTCGACTGGCTTGGTCCTGACCAGCAGCGCGATTGGTGTCCCATCGGCAATACGCTGACCGGCCACGGCGACCATTCGCGGCACATCCGCACCGGTCGCCAGAAGCACCGCGTTGGCGGCGAAGCTGATCCCGCTGGTGGTGGTGACGCCGGTGGCGCGGCCGTTGGCGACGGTGACGGTAGCGCTTCCGGCCTCGGTGACCACCTGGCCGCCCCGCTCCACGAATTCCGCGATCAATATTTCGATCAGCGACGGCAGGTCGACCCAGCCCTCGCCCGCGTTGAAGATCGCGCCTTGAGGCGTGACAGCGCTTGCGCAGACACCCGGCGTGACCAACCTTATGGCGTCCGCGGACAGATGCTGCGCATCATAGCCGAGACGTTTTTCGTGAGCGAAGACATCGGCGATCTCGTTTGAGGCATCGTCCGCATCCCACGTCAGGCCACCGTCGAAACGCAGCCAGGCGGCATCCGGGCATCGCGCCGACAAACTGCGGTAGCGGTCGATACCGATCATGCGCAGGCGATGATATTCAGCCGAGCGCCTGCGCGCCGAATTGATCCAGGCGAGCGAGCGGCCGGAAGCTCCCTTGGCGAGCGGTCCATCATTGACCAGCACGGTCTCGATGCCGAGCCTTGCAAGATGAACGGCCGAGGAGACGCCAAAAATGCCGCCGCCGACAACAACGACCTTGGAAACCTGATGTGATGCAGCCATGAGATATCTTTCACTGGTGGAGGTTGGTTTGGGCGGCCGTCTTGAAGGGCTCATGCGTGATCAAAGCACTTCGGCAAGGAAGTGCTTCAGACGCGGGCTTTTCGGCGTGTCGAAAATCGCGGCAGGCGTGCCGGCCTCGATGATGCGGCCTTCATCCATGAAGACGACCTGATCGGCGACCTTGCGGGCGAAGCCCATTTCATGCGTCACCACGACCATTGTCATGCCGCGCCGGCCGAGATCCGCCATGAGGTTGAGCACACCCTTCACCAGTTCTGGATCGAGTGCGCTCGTTACCTCATCGAACAAGATGACCTCCGGGTCCATCGCCAATGCACGAGCGATTGCCACACGCTGCTGCTGGCCACCGGAAAGGCTCCCTGGACGATGGTGTTTGCGGGTCGCAAGCCCGACGTCGGCAAGGCGCGCCTCGGCGATGCGCTCAGCTTCCTGTACAGGGAGCCCCTTTACCTTGGTCAGCGACAGCATGACGTTTTCGAGCGCGGTGTGGTCGGGAAACAGATTGAACTGCTGGAAAACCATGCCGACACGCCGGCGCAGTTTTTCAGGCTTCATCGCCAGGATGCTCGCACCATCGAGCAACACCTCACCGCCCTTGGGCTCGACCAGGCGGTTGAGGCAGCGCAGCAGGGTCGACTTGCCCGAACCTGATGGGCCGATCACGCATGTGACCGTGCCAGGCTTGACTGCCAGGCTGACGCCTTTGAGAACATCGAGGTCGCCATAGGCCATGTCGAGATCGGTAATGGCGAGACTGCCGCCCTTGAAGCGGGGCAGCGCTGAGCGGGCATCAGAGCCGGCCTCCGAAAGTGCACTGCCGGTGGCGCCCTCCAGTTCGCTCACTTCGGCCAGGCCGCTGATGACGAGGCCTGCCTTTTGCTTTCCGACCCGCAGCGAGTTGTCGATGTAGTTGACCACATGGGTCAACGGCACGGTGATGACGAGATAGAACACGCCGGCCAGAAGCAATGGCGAGAGATTTCCGGTGACCACTGCCTGGTCCTGACCGACACGGAAGATCTCGCGCTCCGAGGCGAGCAGACCGAGGAAGTAGACAAGGCTTGAATCCTTGACGTTGCCGATGAACTGGTTGACGAGGGCCGGCAAGACGCGGCGGATGCCTTGCGGGATCACGATCAGGCGCATGCCTTGGCCGTAGCTCATGCTGAGCGCCCTGCAGGCCTCCATCTGCCCGCGCTCGACGCTCTGGATGCCCGAGCGGAAGATTTCGCCGATATAGGCGCCGGCGATCAGGCTCAGCGCAAGAATGCCGAGCGGAAAGGGCGAAGGGCCGAAGATTTCACGGCCGATGCGGGCAAAGCCCTGGCCTATCAGCAGGATGGTGACGATCGCCGGCAGCCCACGGAATATATCCGTGTAGACCCGCGCCGGAATGCGCAGCCAGCGCGATTGCGAGATGCCCATGACCGCCAGGATCATGCCGAGGATGACACCCAGCACCGTCGACGCGGCGGCGAGGATCAACGTGTTCTTCAATCCGATGGTGATCATGCTGGGCAGCACGTCCGCCATGGCCTGCCAGTCGAGGAAACTGCGCCGCAGGTTTTCGAGCCAGTTCATTCGCCCCCCTTTCGGTTGCGCTATTCACATCGTCCGCATCAAGGACGGCGGCGTAATCCGGCCGCCGGCATGAGAGCCAGCGGCCGGGTACGGTCTACTTCTTGGGAAGATACTGGTCGGGCATCGGCGAGCCGGGGAACCACTTTTCATAAAGCGTTTTCCAGGTGCCGTCCTGCATGGCCGCGTGAAGGGCGGTGTTCAGCGCATTGCGGAGCTTGTCGTTGCCCTTGCGCAGGACGAAGCCGGCCGGCGCGTCAAAGGAAGGAATATTGACCGCGATCTTCAGGTTCGGATAGCGAACGCCATAGTCCTTGGCAGCCTCGTAATCGAGGAAGTGGGCATCCACGGTTCCGTTGTTAAGCGCCGAAACGGCGGAGTTGTTGTCGGGGAATTTGACGAGATCGGTTCCGACAAAATTCTTCGCCGCGTAGATTTCCTGGAGCGTGCCTTGCACGACGCCGAGACGTTTGCCCTTGAGCCCGTCCGCCGACGTGATCGCCTTGTCGGCGGTAAGCACGGAGAGATAGCCTGCGATATACCCGTCGGAAAAGTCGACGGTCTTCTTGCGTGCTTCCGTCGTGCCGATTGCCGCGACCGCGACATCGAAGCGCTCGTTTGCAACCGAAGGCATAAGCGCCGAGAATTCCTGGCCGGTGAAGATCACCTGGTCGGGCTTGAATCCAAGGCGGCTCGCCACGTTGCGGAACAATTCGATGTCGAAGCCGGTGAACGACCCATCGGCCTGGGTGAAAGCGTAGGGTTTGGCATCGCCCATGGTTCCGACGCTGATGACCTTCGCATCAATGAGGCCATAGGGATTGTCATCCGCGGCGGCCGCTCCTGAAACCAGCCCAGCGCCGACGCACATCGCCATAAGAGCCATTGCGCCGGTTCTGACCGGGCACATCAACGACTTGAGAATTTCTTTCCTGCTCATGTCTTTCTCCACTCTGAAGGTCTGTTCTTCTTGGTATTTCCGTCGAGCCGCCATCTGGCGCGCCGACATGCCCTTGCCGAAATCACGGTCCGTCACGCCTCTCGGCTCCACTCCTTTCAAAGAGACCGGTCTCATATTGCGTGAGACCGGTCTCTTTGTTAATCGTTATCGCCACGTTGACCTCCCGTCAACAACTCTTGTAGTCGTCATCCGATGAAAAGAACCGCCCCCAAGACCCCGTCGATAACGGTCAGCGACGTCGCCCGCGCGGCCAATGTTTCGAAAGCGACAGCCGCGCGCGTGCTCGGCGGATACGGCGTCGTCAGCGACATGATCCGCGCGGAAGTCATGGCCGCGGCCAAGGCCTTGGACTATCGTGCGAACGAGCTCGCCCGCAGCATGACGACCGGCCGCTCCGGCATCATCGGCGTGGTTGTCGGCGACATCGAGAACCCGTTCTTCAGCCTCGCGGTACGCGGCATCAGCGACGCGGCAAAGGCAGCCGGGTTCAACGTCATCCTGGCCAATTCCGGCGAGAAGATCGAGGCGGAAAAGGCGGCCGTGAAACTGCTCATCGGCAAGCGCGTCGACGGGCTGATCGTCACGCCGTCGGAATCGCGCGACATCGCGCACCTGCGCGATATCCACCGTTCGGGCCGACCGCTTGCCCTGCTGGATAGGGCGCTGGCAGATCTGGATGTCGATACGGTCACGACCGACGATCGCGGCATCGCCATGCTGGCGACCCGCTTTCTAGCCGATGCCGGCCACCGCAACATCGCCTATGTGACCGCGGTCGACGCCGAAGGGCACGAGTACCGCGATCTCGGGCAGATCTACACCTCGTCGGTCCGTGAGCGCATCGACGGTTTCCTCACCGTGTGCCGAGAGGCCGGACTTGATCGGCCAGAACGCTTTGTTCGCCTTGGCGCG
Organism: Mesorhizobium sp. C372A; assembly: GCF_030323245.1. Taxonomy (NCBI): domain Bacteria; kingdom Pseudomonadati; phylum Pseudomonadota; class Alphaproteobacteria; order Hyphomicrobiales; family Phyllobacteriaceae; genus Mesorhizobium; species Mesorhizobium sp. C372A. The sequence goes on from NZ_CP100475.1 coordinate 6,346,316, forward strand.
ACAAGCCCCACCGAAACGCGCAGGGTTGCCGGCGAGATGCTGTCGGCGCCGGATCGGCCGACGGCGATCCTCGCCTCCGACAGCGTCATTGCGCTGGAGATCTTCAAGGTGACCCGCGAGCGCGGCCTGCGGGTTCCCGACGACATTTCGCTCATCACTTTCCATGATGCGGACTGGACGAGCGTCACCACGCCGCCCATCACCGTTATCGACCAGCCCGTCTACGCGCTTGGCAAGAGCGTCGCGGAATTGCTCATCCGGCGATTGAAGGGAGATTCCCGCCCGGCGGAAAAGCTCGTTTTGCCGACCGCCATCATTGCACGCGGATCCGTTGGCCCGCCCTCGGATGGAAAGCCGCAAGTGCGCCAAGCATAGGTGTGACGGCGGTACGGCCCACATGAATACGTTAGAACAAGGTCGACGCACTCCGCTTTAAGAATGTACGTCGATCAACCCAGCAAGCACCCTGATCGCAATGCCACGTCCACCGTCATCGGGACGGCACGTGCCGGCTCATGGTTTGAAGAGCGTGACGATGAGCCAGATGCCCGGCTACTTCTTGCGCCTGCCTGGCTTCAGGGCCGCCAAAAGACTGCTGATCCTGCCGGCCTTGCGGTTGCGGATCTCGGCCTCGTTCTTGCGGCGCACCGCGGCGCGGACAAGTCTGGCGCCGAGATAACGCAAAGGCTCGGGCGGCAGCGACATGCGCCGCTCGATGCCGACCAGACCGCTTTCGCTCCAGCGATCCTTTCGCTCGAGCACCAGGCTCGCCAGAATGCGTCCGGCTATCGGCGTCTGCGCGATGCCGGTGCCGTTAAATCCCATGCCGTAGAAGATATTGGGATAATCGCGCAGGTGGTCGAAGACAGGAACGTGTTCAGGCACGCAGTCGATCGGCCCCGACCAGTCATATTCGATCGCCACACCGCGCAGCGACGGGTAGACCCGATGCAGCTCTCGCATATTGTCGCGGCCGTGCTCCGGGCTGCGGTTGAAGCTTGCGCCGAAATTTCCACTGAAGGCGACGTTGCCGCTGCCACGACCGAAGACCACCCTGCCCCCGATGGTGCGCTGGTAGTAGAGCACCTGGGCCTGGGAATCGCAGATCGAGGCACCGTCGCGCCAGCCGATGCTGTCGAGCAGTTCGGGAACGGCGGCAGTGGCAATCACCTCGCTGCCGACGACATAAAGATGTCGCCGCAGTTCCGGCAGCGCGGAAAGCCAGGCGTTGGCGGCAAGCACGATTTTGTCAGCCCGTACCGCGCCATGCGCCGTGCGCACCGTGCATGTCATGCCGGGTTCGATGGCGAGGACCGGGCTGCGCTCATGGATGATGACGCCGCGTGCCAGTGCCAGCTTGCGCAATCCGATGGCAAGTTTGGCGGGATGGACCGTGCCGGCAGTGGTCTCGACGACGCCGACATAGGAGGCCGATGAACCGGTGCGGCGTTGAATGTCCTCGGCTGTCAGCGGGCTGAAACGGTTTTCTCCAACAACCGCCGTCAAGGCCACGGCGGTCTCCCAGGCGCCTTCCTGCGCAATGGAGCTTGCTGTCCACAACCATCCGTCCAGCCTCAGGTCCATGTCTATGGTGCCGTTTTGCTGCAGCGTCTTCAGCTCCGCGATCGATGCCACCGTGTCGGCGCACAGCAGGCGCGCTTCCTCGAGACCGACGACCGCACTGATCTGGTCGATTTCGGCGAACCATGAATGGACCTGACCGCCGTTGCGCCCCGAGGCCCCCGATCCGCACAGATCGGCTTCAAGGATCACCACCCGCGTTTGCGGCGCAAGTTCAAGGATCCGCAGCGCCGTCCACAGACCGGTATAGCCGCCACCGACGATCACCACGTCGGCGCGCTCGTCGCCTCGCAATGGCTCGGTCGCAGGGGCGGCGGCAATGTCCTGCAGCCAAAACGACCGGTCAGATGCAAGCGCGACCGCAGGCTGCCGCAAACGAATTGTACTCACGCTTGGGCTCCCTGCGCATCGACAATGAAGCTGGCATATTTGGCTGGCAGCCAATCGGGTATCGGACGCGGTCTCTGGGGAAACCCGCCAAGATGGGTGCAGGTCTGCGCCGCCGCGATCGACGCCCTGTGCAATGCCTCCAGGGCGCCGAGGCCGCCGAAATGGAAGCCGGCGAGGAAAGTGGCAATGAAACTGTCGCCGGCGCCACACGTATCCACGACATCGACAAGCGTCGCCGGCGCATGCACGACATTCGTGCCATCGTCGAAGTAGGAGCCGCGTCGACCACAGGTCAAAACTACCTGCCTTGCGCCGGCCGCCCTGAGCGCGCCCAGCGATGGCTCGATGGGAACATCGACATCGTCCGGTCCGGACGCAAACAAAAGCGGGACACCGTCGAGCGGCAGCGCCATATGGGCGGTCGATAGATCGATGCTGAACGGCACATGGTCCGCCACCAATCGTTGAACAAGGTGCTTGTTGGCGTTGGTGCCGAGATGCACCCAGTCGGCCGCGGCGATGACCGCATAATGCGCGGGCGCCGGCATGTAGTTTTCGCCCACACCGAAGGATTCGTGCAGGAACTTCCGGTCGCCGGATTCATCGCGCAGCAAGGTGACGGCCGTATCGCCGGGACGCCGTTCGACGTCGTCCGGAGATAGGCCGGCACCTTGCAGTTCGGCAAGCACCACGTCGCCTTCGGGATCGTTCCCGACGGCGCCGAAATAGCGCGCGGACCAGCCGTTGCGCCGCCATTGCGCCGCGACATTCAAGGCATTGCCGCCCACCGTCATCAAGTTGTTGGTCAAATAGGCATCAAGGCAATTGTCCCCGACCGCGATAAGCTTTTTCGACCTCATGCCGGCACCGTTGCGCGATCGATATACGGCGCGATGGCGCCAAGGCAGCGTGTCCAGGCTTTTACCGGATCGAGCGCGTAGGAGCCGTTGCCGAACGGCTCGAAGGTGAACTTACCGGCATAGCCGAGGCGCGCGAGTTCGCTGACATAGTGGTCGAGCGGCAGCGTGCCCTCCCCCCACACCAGATGCCCGCCTGGCGTGCCGTCGACCAGATGAACATGCGCCAGCCGCGAGCCGAACAGGTCGACATAGCCGGCCACGGTGTCGCCGGCCGTGGCCATGGCGACAGTGTCGAGCACGATATCGATATTGCCGGCGCCCACCTCATCCAGCATTTGGCGCAGGCCTGCCGCATTATTGACGAGGTTGCTCTCGAACCGCTGCAACGGCTCGAGCAGGCAGCGCACCCCGTTTGCGGCGGCGCGCCGGGCGATCTCGCCGATCGAACCGACCGCGCGGTCCCATGCCGGTTGCCGGGGTTCGCTCTCGTAGCCCCGGCCGGGCGTCAGGAAGAGATAGCGGGCGCCAAGCGCCGCGCAGATGTCGGCTGCACGCCAAAACCGCTCGATGCTGTCCTGGCGCAGTGCGGCGTCGCCGGAGGCAATGTTGATTGGATACAACACCTGCTCAGGCGTAAAGCACCAGGCCGACAGCTCGTTGTCGGCGAGTACCCGGCGAACGGATTCGACACGTGCGTCCGTGGCGTGGAACAGGTCCAGATGCTGGGCAATCCCCCACAGCTCGATCTCGCGCAGGCCAAAGCCTCGGATCGTCCTGGCGACCTCATCGAAGGGGAAGTGCTGGAAGCTGAAATTGGCTCCGATCAGCTGATGAGCAGCGAGCTGCGGCATGAAGGCTCCTTTCGGGAATTGTTATTTGCCGATGCCTTCGGCCAAGCCACGGATGAAGTAGCGTTGCGCGCCAAAGAACACGATCACGATAGGCAGCGCCGAGATCGTCATGGCCGCGAACACCACGGCATAGTTGGTCCCGTGGGTTGCCATGATCGACGTCAGTCCGACCGGCAGCGTCTGCACATCCGAGCCGCTCGTGAAGATCATGGCGAAGAGATATTCGTTCCAGGCGAACAGGACGTGCAGGATGACGCAGGAAATGATGATCGGCCGGCACAGCGGCAAGGTGATGCGCCAGAAGATCTGACCCTCGCTGGCGCCATCCATCGTCGCCGCCTCGTCGGTGTCTTCAGGCAGATCCAGCATGTAGGCGCGGATGAGGAAGGTGGTGAACGGCACACGGAACGCCGTGTAGAGAATGATCAGCGCCCAGTAGGTGTTGTAGAGACCGAGCGCCTGCAACATCTTCACCAGTGGAATGATCGCCACCGTGGGGCTCAGCATCAAGCCGCCCAGAACGATGGCGATAACCAGCGGCTTTGCCGGCATCTTGGTGCGGGTCAGGCCGAAAGCCGTCCAGGCGCTGATCAGCACGGTGCATATGGCCGAAGCGACGGTCACCAGCACCGAGACTGTCACGTAGCCACGCACGCCCTGGTTCCACGCTTGCACGTAATTGTTCCACGACCAATGGGTGGGCAGGGCGAAGGGATCGCCGAAGATCTGCGCATTGTCCTTGAAGCCGCTCAGCGCCATCCAGATCAGCGGATAGATGACGACGACACCAAGGCAGACCAGGAATGAATAGAGCAACGTCCTGGCGATGACCGACCACACATTGACGTGCCGGCTGCGACCGGCTGCGACCATCGCACTCATAGCTGCACCCGGCGGCGCTTGGTGTACCAGAGCTGTGCCGCACCTGTGAGCATGGTCAACATGAAGATGACGGCGGCGATCGCCGCGCCATAGCCGAAATTGTCCTCGATGAAGGCCTTCTGGTAGAGCCACGTGCCCAGCACCTGGCTGCTGTTGTTGGGCCCGCCTGCGGTCATCACCATGACCTCGTTGAACACCTGGAACGCGCCCGTGATGGTGACGATGATCATCAACCCCGTCATTTCCCGGGTCAGCGGAAAGGTGATGCTCCACAGGCGGCGAAGAGGACCCGCGCCGTCGATCGTTGCGGCATCGTAGAGGTCGCGCGGGATCTTCTGGATGGCGATGGCGAACAGCAGCGTCGAATAGCCAAAACCCTGCCATTGGCTCATGGCGATGATGGCATAGATGGCGGTGTGCTCATTGCCGAGCCAAGGCATGACGAGCTGGCTCAGTCCAACACGGCTGAGCGCGGCATCCAGCAAGCCGATCTGCGGCTGGTAGATGAAATAAAACAGCAGGCCGGTCACCGTGATCGAGATTGCCGACGGCACGAAATAGACGGCGCGCCACAGCCGGCGCCAGCTTTCGCTTTTCAGGTCCTCGATAATGGCCGCCAGCAGGAACGCGCCGAAGACCTGGAAGATGACGGAGATGAGAGCGTAGAGGCAGTTGTTCCACAGCGCCAGCAGCACGACCGGGTCATGCAGCAGCCGGTCGTAGTTGGCGAGGCCGACATTGGTGACCTCGCCGGTGTAGATGTCCTGGTCGGTGGTGCTGACGATGAAATTGTCGACGATCGGATAATAGACGAACCAGCCGATGAGGATGAGCGCGATCGCCGCCCATCGCAACGACAACAGGTTGGCGAAGCAGGCCCGCCGGCTCTTTGGCCGTTGCGGCCTGGCGACGCCGATGTCGGCGCCGCTGTCCACTGTGTCCGAGGCCCTTGCCATGCTCGCCTGCTTTATTTGGCCGCGGATGCGGCTTTGCGCACCTCGTCCATCACTTGCTCGGGCGTCATCGAGCCGCCCGCCAGCGCCTGCAGGCTGGACAGCCAGACGGCGGCGACGCGCGGTGGGTTGGCCGTATCCAGCCAGGGCATGAGGTATGAGGCGGCGTTGATATCCTTGAGGCCATCGACCACAGCCGCGCTCATGTTCGATTCCGAGGCGCCGCCGATGGTGGCGCTCGGCTGGCCATAGGATGGCGCAGACAAGACCTGCGCATTTTCCTTCGAGGTCACGAACTTCATGAAATCGATCGCCAGCGGGATGTTCTTCGATGCCGCATTGATCATGTAGCCCTCCGGCGCGCCCTCGATCGACTTGGCGTCACCCTTGGCGCCGGCGGGCACCGGCAGCCGGAAGAATCCGAAATCGGCGGGCTTTAACGCCGACTCCGGCGTGGCGGCCTGATCGAACTCGATGATTTCCTGGTAGTACATGGCCGACTGGGCGTTGGTGAAGGCCTGGAGAGCCGAGGCATAGGATGTGCCGTTGACGCCGGCGCCATCGGTGCAGCGCTCGACAAGCTGGCTGAACTGCTTGAGTGCTGCGACATAGCCTGGATCGCTGTATTGGGCGGTGGCCGGATCGAAGTCGCGTTCCAGCGTTGCCTGCGGCACGTTGTAGGCGAGCAGCTGGCCTGCAAAGTGGATCGCCGGCCAAGCCTCCTTGTTGCCGAAGGAGATCGGTGTCACGCCGGATTTGCGGATGGCGTCGCAGCTGGTCAGCAAGTCCTCGAAAGTGGCGGGTGCCTTGAGGCTGAGCTTGGCGAAGATCTGCTTGTTGTAGCCCATGAACTTGGCATCCTGGTAAAGCGGAATGCCATAGAACTTGCCGTTGTACTGGAACGCCTTGACGGCGGCTGGAGACAGCGACTTGCCCCACTCGGTATCGGCAGCAATGACGGGCGTGAGATCAACGGCGCGATTGCCGCGCACGAAATTGCCACCCCAGCTGCCTGTCCAGGAGAAATAGATATCGGGCAGCGAGTTGGAAGCGACCAGCGTCTTGGTCTTGCCCTTCACGCTGTCGTCGCTCTCCTGGATAAGTTCGACCTTCACATCCGGATGGAGCTTCTCATAGGCCTGTGCCAGGTTGACGAAATAGGGCGACAGCTGTTGCAGCCCGAACTTGGTCAGGACCGAAAGCGTGCCGGTGTATTCCACCTTGGCGTTTGGGTCGGCCGTGACAGCCGGCGAAGCGGCGGAACTGCCGCTTATCGACAACCCCAATGATGATACCGCGGCCACCGTGACCGCCACGACTTGCAGCGAACGTTTCATGGATAGCTCCTTCAGAGGTAAGAGGGGATCAATATTCCACGCGTTTGTAGTAGCGACGGGTGGTCAGCGGGTGGTTGCGCAGCACCTCGAGATGGGCGCTCAGCCGCTCGAGCAAGGTGGCGAGCAGAACCGGCGAGATCATGCCGCGGACCTTTGCGGAGATGCCCGGCAACTTGACCGAGGCCGCGTCCAGCGTGCGAACGCGGTCCGTGTAGCGCCTGGCGAAGTTCTCGACCCGGTCGGCCAGGGGCCGAAGGGCATCTTCGCCCTTGAACACGAAAACGCTGACGCCCGGCTCGACCAACTCGAGCGTACCGTGGAAGAAGTCGGCGGCGTGCACCGGGCGGGTGCGAATCCACTGCATCTCTTCGAGGATGCACATGCCGTAATAGTGTGCCTCCGGCCACACCGAGCCGGCGCCGGTGAAGATGTGATAGGTATCGTCCTTGATTGTATGGGCCAGTTCGGCCGCCCTATCCTCAAAGGCAGCCTTGGCGTCGGCAAGCAGATCCGGCAGCAGTTTGAGTTCGGCGACAGTGCCATCAAAATCATCATATTCGCCGCGCTCTTCCAGCAGGGCCAGGACGATCAGCAGCGTCTGCAGGTAGAAGGATTCCGACGAGGTGTCGTCTTCGGCGAAGTTCGTGAAATTGTGGTCAGCCTCCCGTGCGATTGGCGTATCCGAATGGCCGGTGAGCGAAATCGTGCGCACACCACGTTTTTTCAGAAAGGCCATGAGCTCGACGCCTTCCTTGGTCGTGCCCGACAAGGACGGGATGACCACCACGTCCTTGCTGTCGAGACCGGCGGGCGGATCGATCACGACCTGCGCCGGATAGGCACCGCTCACCGGGAAGGTAGAACAGCGCTGCGCCAACTCGATCGCGGGCAAGGTTAGAAGCTGCACGCCGCCGGTGCCCATGAAAAACAGCCGCTCGACGCCATCTGCCAGCAGTGTGCGCATGAGTGAGCGAACCTCACCTGCGACGGCGACGGCCCCGCTTTGGATCTTCACGAAGCGGTCCCTATCGAAGTTCAGCATGACGTTTTCCTTGTATTTCGCATGTGACAGGCCTCTAGCCCGCCTTAGGCGTCGGTGGGCCGTCTAGCTCGTTTTTCCGATGTGAGATCGATCTCACAAGCAATAATGGGCACGCAATTTCGCCAATGGCAAGTCCTTTAGACGAAATTCTCCGAAATCGAGGGGTTTGCTCTTTAGCGCACAGCGCGCCGGGCAACCGATCCGCGTACGATCAAGCGGGTCTGAAATCGGGTACGGCGCGGTGCAACCTTTTTGCCGGCAAGCCGCTCCAGCAGATATCTGGCGGCGAGCGGTCCGATCTCGGAGATGGGTTGCGCCACGACCGTTATCTGCGGATCGGTGAACGTGGCGAGGTTGAAGTCATCGAAGCCAACCACCGACACATCATGCGGAATCGAGAGCCCCATTGAACGCAGGCCAAGAAGCGCGCCTTGCGTCATGAGGCTGTCCACCGTGAACAGTGCGGTCGGGCGATTGCGCCGGCTGAACAGGCGGATCGTGGCTTCGATGGCGTGCTCGACGGTCGAGCGCGATACGCCGATGAGCGCTTCATCGATTGCGATCCCATGCGAGTGGAGCGAGTTTTGGTAGCCAGCCAAGCGTTCCTGTGCCGTAAAGATGCGTGACTCGTCGCGCAAAAGACCGATCCGGTGGTGACCGTTGCCAACCAGATAGTCCACTGCCTCGCGTGCCCCGCCCTCGTTGTCGACGACGACGCTGTCGCATTGCAGGTCCTTTACCACGCGGTCGATGAGCACGATCGGTGCGCCTTCGCGGGCCAGTTGCACGATATGGTGGCTGTCGGTTGCAGACGTTGGGGCAAGGATGAAGCCGCGAATGCTGAGCGAGCGAAGGCTCTCAAGCAGTTCTTTCTCCTGTTCTACATTCTCCTCGCTGCTGGCAATCAGAAGATTGTGGCGGTGCTTGCGCAGTTCCACCTCTATGTCGTGCGCGATTCGGGCGAAGAACGGATTCTGGATATCGCCGGGCACGAAGCCTATGATCGGCAATTGTCCGCTGCGCAGCGCCTGCGCGACGAGGTTGGCCCGATAGCCCAGCCTTTCGGCTGCCTCAACCACGCGGAGCGCCGTCTCGTCGCCAACGTAACCATAGCTGTTGAGCGCCCGGGCGGCCGTGGCGCGCGACACCTTAGCCGCTGCGGCAACGTCCTTTAGTGTGATTCCTTTCTGGGCCACAGGTAACCGTCCTTCTTGGATCTGAACATTGCGTCAGATCATCCTCGGCTCGTCTTGCCGGCATCGTTGTGCGGCATATCGGACGATTCTCAAACTGCGAACATAGCTTTCGCAACTCCTTGCCACCTAATCGAGATACGCGCGCTGTTTGGCTATCTGGAAATTTGATCCACGAATGCACCTACATGTTGTGCAGTCAGTTCATTGCCTTGCACTGCCAGCATACGGCAATGAGTTCACGCCATGGTCCAGGCGGCCTCCCTGGCATCGATCATAACACCGATGGAGACGACTAGCCTTGCCGCCAAACTCGTCCAGCGATTGGAGGCGAGCTTTCAAAAAGGTCGAGCCAGACGCTCAAGGCCCGCTGCACGGAGAGCCATAGGCTGGGAGACTCTGAGCAAATCGGGAATCTGAGTCGCTTGCTCTGAACCGTCGGCATCATGCTGCTAACCGGTTTTGATCCTCCGGGGCTCCGCATTGGCAATAGCGACGAAAATGCTGTCGAGCAGACCCTTGTCGCGGAAGGAACTTGCCAAGCAAGGGCACCTCGGCCAAGTACGCAAACAACGCCCGGAGACGAGGCGCATCCGGCAGCACCCTTTTGGGGCCAGATAGAGACTCAGAAACCCAAAGCTTTCATCTTCCCGCTATTAAAACGGAGGACTCGATCGTGACGCGTGCGCCCGACCATCGCCAACGGTGGGCTCCAAACTGATCGAAACTTCTCGTCGACCTTTGCAAGGTGATTGATCATCGGGGAGACCAAAGCCGAAACACTGGGGTTGGTGTCTCCAGTGACGCTGAACGAAGCTTCAGGGAAAATCCCAAATCTGCCGATTTCCCTGGCGCTGTCATTGCAACGATCGAGACAATCAGGGAGACCGGACCGGAGGCACGAGACGCCGCGTCCTTCCGTGGGGTCGCTCCTCCAAACCGTTTGACGCAATTTAGAGATGTTGCCTTGACCCCGCACTAGCGTCTACTGCATCTCCCAGCGGGAGCGTCACCAATGGCGAGAAAGTCTGTCCGACGCAAGTCAACGATTTATGATATCGCGGTGGCGGCAAAGTCGTCCCCGACCGCCGTCAGTCTCGTCCTCAATGGCTCGTGGCAACAGCACCGGATCAAGGCGGAAACCGCAGCGACCATCCTCGATTGGGCTGAGCGGCTTGGCTATGCTGTCAACCTCAAGGCACGAGGATTGCGGCTTTCCCGATCCGGACTCGCTGGAATGATCTTGCCACATTACCGCAATCGCTTCTTCGCCGGATTGGCCGAAGCCTTTGAAGCGGAATCCCGCGTCCACCGCTTGTGCCCGATCGTCGTCAGCACCCATCGCAATCCTGATAACGAGTTGAGTGTGACGGAAACCCTGCTGGCTCAGCAGGTGGAATTTCTCTTCCTTGCGGGCGTTCGTGACCCCGATCCGCTGAATGATCTGTGCCGGGCAGCGGGCGTCCGGTGCATCAACATCGATCTGCCAGGCCGCCGGGCTCCCTCAGTTGTTTCTGACAACTACGGGGGCGCCAAGGCGCTCACAGAGATCATTGTTCAGAAATTGAAAGAACGAGGGGGCTCCACCGAAGATCTCTTCTTCTTTGGCGGGGTCAGCGATGATGACGCAACACGTAGCCGTTTGCTGGGTTTTCACGATGCGCTGGCAGCGCATGGGATTGTTACGGGCCCGGGCACGATTGACTGCTGCGGATACGCACCGACCAACGCTGCTCGGTCTCTCGCTGCACGATACGCTCAGCTTGGGCATCTGCCCTCAGGTATGTTCGTCAACGGCGTGACCGCTCTTGAAGGAACATTGCGGTTCACTTCGACACTAGCCTCAAGTGAGCTTGGACGGGTTGTTGTCGGAAGCTTCGACTGGGATCCATTCGCGGCGCATTTGCCCTTCGATGTGACCATGGTCCGACAGAATGTCGAGGTGATGATTGCTGAAGGATTTTCGCTTCTCGAGAATTATTCGATAGACCACTTTCCGCTGGTGACCGTACCGACCAGCTTTGGGCGAACCGGAGAGCATGACGGCGCCCAAGAAGATTGGGATTCGGCATCCAAATCGAGCATCGACCACTAGCAATTCTTTGTCACGAGACATCGTTGCAGAAGTTCAACTCCGTTCATCAGCACCTCGGATCTGGGTAGCACCGCCTCCACCCAAGGCTCGCGGGCGATCGCATGTCGTTCTACGGGTGCAGCCTGAGTGCGAGGGGCGGATCGTTTACATCAATCGAGAAATGTTTTTAGACGCTGGTGGCGTGACCGCCTTGCTAAATCTATTTAGCACCTTGACCGGCCGGCATTCAAAGTCTTTTATGGCGCGTTCTGGGAGGAATGCGGCGCCGAGTGCGTCAATGCCGTCGGGCACAAAGGGGTGGGCCAAACAAAGCCGACATGGGCAATAGGCAACTGAAAAACTCGTCAATTAGGGAGGAATTAAATGTTAGCAAAAACTATACTCGCGGCAGCGTTCGGCGCAGCCCTTTCGGTCGCCACAATGAATGCTGCGCTGGCAAAGGACGTCAAGGTTGGAGTTGTCGTGAAGATCGGCGGCATTCCCTGGTTCAATGCCATGGAAACGGGAATAAAGGAAAAGTCGAAAGAGCTTGGCGACGACGGCTTCATGGTCGGGCCGACCAGCGCCGACCCGGCACTTCAGGTCCGCGCGATCGAAGACCTGATAGCTCAGGGCGTCAGCGTAATTGGCGTCGTGCCGAATGATGCAAACGTTCTCGAGCCGGTTCTAAAAAAGGCGCGCGACACGGGCATCAAGGTCATAACCCATGAATCGCCAGACCAGGTGAACGCTGATTGGGACTTCGAAATGGTCTCGGCCGTTGGTTTCGGTGAGGCCCATGCCAAGCTATTTGCCGAGAAAATGGGCGGCAAAGGCAAGTACGTTGTGTACGTAGGTTCTCTTACTGTGCCCGCACACAATGCCTGGGCCGATGCTGCAATCGCCTACCTGAAGAAGAACTTTCCCCACATGCAGATGGTTGGCGACAGATATGGCGTCGCCGAGAGCGCCGATGACAGCCGAAAGACGGCTCTGGATGTGCTTGCCGCCAATCCTGACCTCGGCGGCTTCCTGACGTTCGGCAGTCAGGGACCGATCGGCGCCGGACGCGCGATCGAGGAGCAGAAGCTTGGTGACAAGGTGGTTCTTGTCGGTTCATTCTCGCCTAGCCAAGGCAGCGCAATGCTCAAATCCGGCATTATTGACGGCGGCTATATGTGGAATCCTCTGGAAGCGGGCAAAGTATTCGTAACGATGGCTGATTTTCTGGCGGGCGGTGGTGAAATTACCGACGGCATGACGATCGAAGGTCTGGGTGTCGTTCACCCTGACTTCAAAACCGGCACCATCATCGTGGACGCTGTGCAGCCTATCACGGTCGAAACGGTCGATGGTCTTGCAGCCCTAGGGCTTTAGATGGCGGACCATGGCTGGCGTGCCGGGGTGGCAAATCAATCCCGGCACGCCCCATCCTTGTCATTTCAGAAGGGCCCGCCGTGAACCTCGTCGCGTCTACGACGCAGGACCTCCCATCGGTTCTGTCGTTTAGCAACATAAGCGTCACATTTGGTGGCGTTAGAGCCCTCCAGGATGTCGCCTTCGAGGTTCTCCCGGGTGAAGTGCAATGCATCGCCGGTGAGAACGGCAGCGGCAAGAGCACCCTGATCAAGGTAATCACCGGCGTTTGTCAGCCGCTAGCCGGCGCAAACATGTCGATCGCCGGAAAGTCTGTCGACATCATGTCGCCGGCTGCGGCGCGCAGCGCCGGGGTGGAAGTCATCTGGCAGGACCTCGCACTGTTTCCTGAAATGACAGTCGCGGAAAATATCGGGATCAGAACTGTCCTCGGCAACATGCCTCGGCTCGTCGATCATTCGCGCATTCGCGAGGTGGCGCGAGGGCTGTTGGCGCGGCTTGGCGCCGCCCTCGATGTCGACGCGCCTCTGCGTAGCTTTGCAATCGCCCAACGTCAGATCGTCGCCATCGCCCGGGCGCTCGCCGGCGATGCGAAGGTTATTTTCATGGACGAGCCCACATCGTCGCTTACTCAATCGGAAACAGACCGGTTGCTCGCGATCGTTCGAACACTCTCGAATGAAGGCATGGCCATCGTCTTCGTCAGCCATCGCCTTGCAGAAGTTCTGGAGATCTCAAGTCGCGTCACCGTTCTGCGCGACGGTAAGGTCGTTGGAGTGTTCCCGACCGCCGGAATGACCCAATCACGCCTCACCGAACTAATGACCGGCAAGACTTTCGACCAAACCGTGAGCACGAGAAACCTTAGTGGATCACCCGTCGTGTTGAAGATCGATCGATTGACCCGCGCAGGCGACTATGACGACGTTTCGCTGACAATACGGCGAGGTGAAACGCTTGGCCTGACCGGGCTACTCGGCGCCGGTCGCACAGAACTCGCGCTTTCTATTTTCGGCATGCTGCGCCCAGACGGCGGCAGCATCGCACTCAACGGGACGGTTCTTCATCTGAACTCCAACCGCGACGCAATCCGCGCGGGTATTGGATATCTCTCCGAAGACCGCTTGTCCCTTGGTCTCATACAAGCTCAGTCCATCGCCGACAACGCCGTTATCCCGGTGCTCGACAAGATCCTTGATCGAGGGCTGATCTCCTCGGAGAAGAAGGACGCGCTCGTCAATCATTGGATCGAGGAATTGGCGATAAAAGTCGGGCGGCAGACCGATGCGATTTCCACGCTCTCGGGCGGCAACCAGCAAAGGGTGGCCATCGCCAAATGGCTGGCGGTCGGCCTGAAACTGATCATTCTTGATTCGCCAACCGTGGGGGTGGACGTTGGCGCGCGGGCCGGCATCTTCGAGATTGTCGCCAAGCTCGCTGCCGAAGGCCTGGCGATTCTGCTGATATCCGATGAAGTGCCGGAGGTCTATTTCAACGCCGATCGTATCCTTCATATGGCTGCGGGCAAGATAGTCGCCGAATACGATCCGCACGCCATCCCGCTCGGTGACCTGGAAGCTGCCGTCTATGCGTAACCGCGGCAAGCTCTTCCGGGCTCATCCCACCGAGACATGGCTCGTTGTGGTTCTTCTCATCATGAGCGCAGGTCTCTCGGTTGCGAGCGACAAATTCTTCACCATTGCCAATCTCTTCAACCTGCTCAACACAAGCTCGACAAATCTGATCTTCGCGGTTGGGCTGCTGGTGGTGTTGATCGCGGGAGGCATCGACATCTCCTTCGCTGTGGCCGCGTCAGTGGTTCAATACGTCGTGGCGCTGGCTCTAGCCCAAATGGGAGGTGGTGATTGGTTCATCGGCCTCACCTTGGCGGCAATTGTCGGGATCACCCTGGGTGCGGTGAACGCCGGCCTCATCTACTATTTCCAGATCATTTCAATCGTTGTCACCATCGCCACCTTCAATATTTTTTTCGGCCTGCTGATGTTCTTCACGCACGGTGTATCGATCTACAATCTGCCTGCATGGTGGACGCATCGCACTGTGCTTTTCGAGTTCAAACAGGCGAATGGCAATTGGGCCGAGCTAACACTGCCGGTTGCGATCATGGCGGTCTGCGTCGCCGCCACCTGGGGGCTTATCCGGTATACCACCACGGGACGGCAGCTATACGCTTTTGGCGACAACCCGGAGGGCGCCCGTCGCCTCGGTATCAACATCGCGGCGATGCACTTCATTGCCTTCGGCTGGCTTGGTTTGATGGCCGGGATCGCGGGACTTGTGCAGGTGCACTATTCCCAGGAAGTCGTGCCCAACGCATTGGTGGGGCGCGAGCTGGACGTGCTGGCAGCGGTAGTCCTTGGCGGTGCCAGACTGGGTGGCGGGCGCGGCACCGTGCTCGGTTGCATCCTTGGCGTGTTTCTTGTGTCGGTGACGCAAAACGGGCTGAACCTCCTCGGCATCTCTCCCTATGCTTTCAAGATGATCGTCGGGGCGATCATCTTGATTGCCATCACGCTGTCCAACGCGCCGCTCGGGCATATCCTCGCGGGCTTGCGGCAGAGGATGGGTACATGACGCAGCGCGTGCTCGAAACTGGAGCGCTACGGCACGAATTCTTGCGCCGTCTTGCCGGCACGTTGGGCGCCGAGAATATCGGACTTTTGCTGGCATTGATTTTGGTGATTGCATTCTTCGGATCTCTCTCGCCGCGATTCCTGTCCAAAGCTACCTTTGAATCGGTGGCCTTCCAGTTGCCTGAACTTGGACTGCTTACGCTCGCGATGTTGATGCCGATCATCTCGGGCGGCATCAATCTCGCCGTGACGTTCACGGCCAATCTCTGTGGCCTCACGCTCGCCTGGGTTCTTCAGGCCAACGGAGGACCGGACGCAAGCATCTATGCCTTTCTACTCGGTTCCGTTCTTGCGGTCGGCGTTGGCACGGCAAGCGGCTTGGTCATGGGCCCGGTGATAGCCTATACCGGCGCGCACCCCATCCTCGTTTCGCTCTCGGTGATGATTTTCCTGCGCGGCCTTGGCGAGTTTCTGACCCGCGGCGCCGATATTTCGGGCTTTCCCGAATTCATCCAGCCCCTGGGTCACGGCAGCATCGTCGGCATTCCTGTCCCGCTGCTGATACTGCTCGGCGCAGTCATCGTCTGGCATGTCTTGATGACCCGAACCAGGCTTGGCTTTTCCAACTATATGGTCGGCTCCAACATCGAGGCGACGCGCTATTCCGGCATCTCGACGCGACGCGTGATCATTCTGATCTACGCGCTGTCTGGCGCCATGTGTGCGTTGGCCGGCATTATCATGATGGCACGATTCAATTCCGTCCGTGTCGGCCATGGCGAGTCCTATGTGCTGATTACGGTGCTTGCCTGCTTCTTGGGCGGGGTGAATCCGTTTGGCGGCTTCGGCAAGGTCGTTTCGGTCTTCCTAGCCCTCATCGTTTTGCAGTTGCTTTCTTCGGGACTGAATCTCTTGGGCGCCAGCCAGCACCTGGCCACAGCCATTTGGGGCATCATGCTGATCGGCGTCATGATCTTGCGGTGGGCTGCCGGGCAGCTCAATTTCATGAGGATAACACGATGAAGGGTTTTGGCGTTCATACGAGCATGTGGACGAGTGGTTGGTCCGTAGAGGGCGCCGAGCACACTGTAGCGGCGGTGAAAAAATACGATCTCGATTTCATTGAAATTTCGCTGGCCGATCCATTTTCTTGCGATGCCGATCACACCCGCAAGCTGCTGGCGGCAAATGGCATGCAGGCGGTGTGCTCGCTAGGGTTGCCCGAACATGCTTGGGCATCGCGCCACCCACAGGAAGCGATTGACTTTCTCAAGGTGGCTATCGACAAGACGGCCGACATCGGAGCCCAGGCGCTGTGCGGCGTAATCTATGGCGGCATCGGCGAGCGTACTGGCGTGCCACCTACGCAGGACGAACTTGATAACATTGCGAAAGTGATGACGTCCGCCGCCGCGCAAGCCAAGTCTCGCGGCATCGAACTCGGTGTCGAAGCCGTGAACCGCTACGAGAACCACATCATCAACACCGCGGCTCAGGCGGTGGCTTTGATCGAACGAGTGGGCGCCGACAATATGTTCGTGCACCTTGATACCTACCACATGAATATCGAGGAAAAGGGCATGGGCAACGGCATTATCACCGCCCGCGATTACCTCAAATATATCCATCTCTCCGAGTCTGATCGCGGCACCCCAGGCGAGGGCAATTGCAATTGGGATGAGACGTTCGCAACGCTGGCCGCGATCCGCTTCAAGGGCGGGCTCGCGATGGAGAGCTTCATCAACATGGATCCGCGTCTGGCCTTTGGCCTCAGCGTGTGGCGTCCGGTGGCCGAGAGTGAAGCGGTTGTAATGGGCAACGGTCTGCCGTTCTTGCGCAACAAGGCACGGCAGTACGGGCTGATCGCATAAGTTACATCGCCATGCGAGATCGAAACTCGGCACATCATGAGCCGACTGCATCGACATTGCGGCGACTGCCTTCGAAGCAGGAGCCGCTCGAGAGGCAATATTGCGGCGTTTTAGATCCCGGCCTTCGGCTGCCCCCGGGCGCAAGCAGCCAACCGGTCGGCGATCGCAACTGCCGTGAACAACCTATTTCACCGGCTCGGGCATCACAGCCTACCTTCGGCGGTTGCGAGCCGGCCCCGCATCAATTCGCGGCGCTTTCGAAACTCTGTGTATTCCTGGTCGGCCAGTACCCCGATCTGGATCACCGATCCACTCACGGCAAAGTTGAGTGAGGAGGGAATGCCTAGAAGATTGACAAGGTTCTGAAGCACCTGCAGCAAGATCGTTCCAAGCACCACACCAATGATTGAGCCTTCCCCGCCCCGCAACGAGAACCCTCCAAGGACGGCGGCGGCGATCGCGTAGAGCTCGTAGAAATTGCCGTGCGAGCTAGGCAGGATCGAGCGTGTGTACATTGCGAGAAAGATGGATGACAGCGCCGTCAGCCCGGCGCAGATCACATAGGCGCAGATGATAACCCGGCCGGTACGGATTCCCGAAAACCGCGCGGCCTCTTCATTTTTGCCGACGGCGTAGAGGTATAGTCCGAAGGCGGTACGGTGCAGAACGACCAACATCACCGCCGCCAGGACAAGCAGGAAGACAAAAGAATGAGGAATGGGAATGGAGGTAGGCATTGTTGGTAAGAACCGAAACCAGATCGGTGCGACCGGTGGTGAGATATTCCAGATCCTCGAAGCGGGTTTCGTAGGGAAAGCCTGCCGTCGCATCTTGGTGTTGCCCTGCTGCTCGCCGGCATGAAGATCGCCCGCACCATCCTGCGTCAGCCGGCCCTGCAGGCGGTGATCGCCGAGGAGCTGTCGCCGGGCGGGGCCGCCGACCTTTCCGATCAATCCATAACAGACCACATCCTCGAACATGCCAAGACGGTCTATCACCCCTGCGGCACCTGCCGGATGGGTAGCGATGACCAGGCGGTGGTCGACCCGCAATTGCGCGTGCGCGGCGTGCCGCGCCTACGCATCAGCGACGCCTCGATCATGCCGCGTCTCATCAGCGGCAACACCAACGCGCCGGTGATCATGATCGCCGACCGCTGCGCCGATTTCATCCTCGGCAGCGCTTAGCGAGAAACGGTCAGCCGAGAGAAATCCAGGCTGTTTTGAGAGGGTGTATCTGTCCAGCGCATGCAGCGACTTGTCGCGACCGAAGCCGGACAGCTTGACGCCGCCGGGCGGCACGGTGATGTCGGCGCCGCCATACATTGCATAGGTCCTATCAAATCGAGACTGGGATAGCGGTGCCAACGCGCTGCTGTTGGCCGCCAGAAAGCTGGTGCGGATACGCCTGGAGAAATTCAGGCGATGCAGGCAACTTCACCAGACGCAGCAGCTCCAGCAGCATCCATGACGGCGCCGAAGTCGCGCCCGGCTTCCAGATCATCGCTGCGCCGGCCACACGCCCGGCCACTCGGTCTACCTCGCAAACTACGGCAAGGAACAGCGCATGATTTCGGCCGACACGATGTATGTGCCAGCGCTGCTGGCGCCGCATCCGGAGTGGCAAGGCAGCTACGACCAGGACGGGCCGATGGCGATCACCACGCGGCACAAGCTGATCGATCGCGTGATTGCCGACAACATCCGGATCTCGGGCGGGGGCTCTCAGAGAGGTTCCTGCTATTGCTGCTGCAGGCCGGTGATCATGGCAATGATCTCGTTCTTATCGGTCTTCGCGGTCTCGCGAATTCCAATCTGCTTGCCACGCCTGAGAACACAGATGCGGTCGGAGAGCTTGAAGACCTGGTCGAGGCTGTGGCTGATGATCAGGATGCCGACATTGCGCTGCTTCAGCGACTGGACGATAGCCTCCACCCGGGCGGTTTCGGCAACGCCCAGCGCCGCCGTCGGCTCATCCAGCAGGATCAGCTTGCTTGCCCAATGCGTGGCGCGCGCGATCGCAACGCCCTGGCGCTGGCCGCCGGAGAGATCGCGGATAGTGGCGTGGGCGGAGGGGATGCGCACGTCCAGTTCCTTCACCAGTTTCTCGGTCTCGTCGATCATGCGGCGGCGGTCGAGCAAACCGAGGCGGTTCAGCGGCTCGCGGCCGAGGAACATGTTCATGTAGACCGTCTGCTGGTCGGCCAGCGCCAGGTCCTGGTAGACGACCTCGATGCCGTGCGCGCGCCCCATGGTGGCATTCGACATCGTCACCGGTTTTCCTTCGATGACGATGGTGCCGGACGAGGGCGGGTGGACCCCCGAGACGATCTTGACCAGCGTCGACTTTCCGGCGCCGTTGTCGCCGACGAGTGCAACGATCTCGCCCGGGAAAACCTCGAGCGAAAAACTCTCGATCGCGGTGATGCCGCCGAAATTCTTGCGAATGTCGTGCAGCTGAAGGATGGGCGCGCTCACCGTCATGTGTTTCTCCTAGACTGGCCAGGCATAGGGTTCACCGAAGCCGTTCTCGATGGTTTCCACTTTCGGATTGTCCGTCGAAATGCCCGACACGCCGACAATATGGGCGCGGGTGACGAAGGCCTGGCCACGGAAGCCGAACACGGCGCTGTCGCCAGGCTTCGGCGCGTTCGCGCCGGCGGCATCGATCATGGCGTAATAGTCGATCGCCGAGGGCGGCGGCACCTCGACGCTGCGCAGTGCCGAGCCTGCCGTTGTCGGTTCAGCCGAGACGATCGCCTTGACGTCGTAGTCGGGGAAGATCGGATCGATGTAGAAGCCGCCGCCAAGGCAATAGGCCTTGCCGCCGGAGAGATGCGAGACCTCGGCGAGATAGAGCACCGCCGGCAGCTCCGGCAAATCTTCCATGACATGCAGCGCGGTGGTGCCATGTAGTCCATTGCCGGGCTCGCACTGCGTCGCGCCGGCCTCGGCGAGTGCCGCCAGCATAACGCTCGACGTGGTGCCCGGCGCGTTGATCTCAATGTCCTTGCGGCCTGCCTTAGCCAGCGCTTCCGCAGCTTTCGCGAGCGTCGCCAGATTGGGGGTCGGCAGCACTTTTCGCGAAGCATGGTCGAACAGCAGAGCAGGGAAAGTGGTGATGCCGGCGAAACGGCCGCCTTCGACGGCATCCAGCCGGTCGGCGACATCGATAATGTCGGCGGCATTGAAACCGCCTTCATGGCCGCGATAGAAGATATCGCCTTCGGCGGCGATGCGGGCCAGCAGATGCTGCACATAGCCGGCCGCCTTGGCGCCTGTTGCCGCTTCCCCAGCCTTGGTATCATTGAACACGGTCCAGTAGTCCGGCTTGAAGGTTTTCGCCGCAGCCGCCGCTTCGAATTTTGCGACCTGCTGGAGATGGCCGAGATGGCCAAGCTTCATGCCTGCCTTGTGGGTGGCGCGGGCGCAAGCCATGTCGACGGCGACCGCGCGGTCAATGCCGCCGCGCATCACAGCCCGGCAGAACGACGAGGAGCGGCCGACCTGCTTGGTCATGGCGAAGATCTTCAGGCCGTTGCGGTTGGCCTCGCTCTTGAGAACCCACGCATTGGCCTCAACCGTGTCGAGATCGAGCACATAAGCATTGGCCGGCAGCTTACCTTGCTGGTGCAACCGGATAGCTGATTCGATGAAGGCGGGGTTGCGGCGGCGCAAAATGTCGAGAAACATGGATGGCTTCCTTCAGCGGTTCTTTTCGCGCAGCGACACGGCGACTGCGGTCAGGATGATGAGGCCGCGCACGATCATCTGGTCGGAGACCGACAGGCCCATCAGGATCAGGCCGTTGTTGAGCATGCCCATCATCAACGAGCCGACCAGCGCGCCGACCACGGAGCCCTTGCCGCCATTGAGCAGCGTGCCGCCGACGATGACGGCGGCGATGACCGTCATCAGGTCGGTTTCGCCGAGAGTATATTTCGCCGCCTGCAGGCGACCGGCATAGAGCAAGCCGGCAAGACCGGCGAGCCCGCCGCTGATGGTCAGCACGGCGAGCCTGATCCTGGGCACGCTGATGCCCGATACGCTTGCGGCGCGGGCATTGTCGCCGGTCGCCAGCACATGCGCGCCGAAACGGGTTTCGCGGAACACCAGGTGGCCGATGGCCACGGCAATCACCGACCACCAGACGAGTGAGGGGACACCGAGCAGCGAGCCGGAACCGAAGAAGCCGGTGAACGCTTCGTTGGTCACCGAGATCGAGCGAAGGTCTGTCATCGAACGCGAAACGCCGGCGAACAGGCCGAGCGTCGCCAGCGTCACCAGGAAGGAGGGCAGCCTGACATACGCCACCAGCACGCCGTTGATGACGCCGATCAGCAGGCCGGCGCCGAGGCCGGCGACTATCCCTGCCGGCATGCCGTACGCGTTGATGGTGACGGCGGCTGCAAGGGCCGCCACCGCCACGATCGAGCCGATCGACAAATCTATTTCGCCGGCCGACATGACGAAGACCAGGCCGATGGCCATGATCGTCACCGGCGTCGTCTGCAACACGATGTTCGATAAGTTTCGGACGGTGAGGAAGCCGCTGTCCCTCAGCACAATGGCGAAGAACAGGAAGATCGCCAGGAAACCGAGGTAGACGACATATTGCTGCAGATTGAAGCGGCTGGCGAAGCTGCTACCGGCGCTGGTGTTGGCACTGGACATTTTATTCCTCCGGTGGTGAGCGCTTCGCCTCGAGCCTATTTCACCGCGTCCGCGATAGCCGCCGGTACGTCCCTGTTGAGGGACTTCTTCCAACCGTCCTTCACCGTGTCCTTGGTGACGGCGATGGAATCTACGGCATAGAATGGTTCGGCCTTCTTGCCGACCAGAGAACCTGCCGAGGCGCGCGCCAGCGTCACGCCAATGCTGTAGGCCTCGTCGGCGACGAGGGCCGCGATGTTGCCGCCCTTGACCATGTCGAGCGCGGCAGGCTCATTGAGGTCGAGCGTGACAATCTTGGTGTGCGTGTTGCCGGCACCGCGCAAGGCCGAAAGCACGCTCAGCGCCGGTTCGGCCCAGGTGACATAGATGCCGTCCAGGTCCGGATGCTGGGTGATCATCGCCTGGGCGATGTCTTCGCTGCGCGCCGGGTCGGCCATGCCGGCCTCGGCCTCGATCTTCATATCGGGATAGTCCTGCTCGATGGTCTTCTTGAAGGCCTGGTCGCGCTGGTTGGTGACGTAGAAGTCGGCATCGTGGAAGATGTAGCCGACCTTGCCTTTCTTGCCGAGCGCCTCGGCCATGGCGATGCCGGCCTTGTTGCCCATCTGAAAGAGATCG
The DNA here is from genome assembly GCF_030323245.1 of Mesorhizobium sp. C372A. NCBI lineage: Bacteria > Pseudomonadati > Pseudomonadota > Alphaproteobacteria > Hyphomicrobiales > Phyllobacteriaceae > Mesorhizobium > Mesorhizobium sp. C372A. Next base: position 6,368,612 of record NZ_CP100475.1, read on the forward strand.
TCGGAGACGATGGTGACATAGTCCCTGCCCTGCTTGTAGCCGGCCGGGGAATTGTCGACGAAGCCGAGCTTGACGCCGGCCTGTCGTGCCGGATCGTAGACCGAAGCTGCAGTCGCCGGATCGACGGGAAGCGACAGGATGATCGACGGCTTTTTGGCCATCACCGTCTCGATATCGGCCTTCTGTCGCGCGGCGTCGAAACCGGCATCGGTCTGCGCCACCACCTCGATGCCGAGGCGCTTGAATTCGTCATGGGCGCCGGCATTGACGGCGTTGGTGTATTCGCTCATCTCGTGCCAGACGAGGGCGGCGGTGAACTTGCCGTCCTTGATCTGCTGCTCTTCGGCTGGCGTCAGCGTAAGACTGCTCGCCGGCACCGGCTTTTCACCATTCGGTCCTGTGGTGACGCCTTCGGCGGCGAAGGCGTGCATGGCTAGCAGGCTCGCCACCGTCGTTATGATTGCAGATGCTATGCGCATGTCCCGATTCCCCTTTTTGTTGTCGAAGAAAAGCTCCGGTGCGGCGGGCCGCGCCGGAGCGAGAGCCTTACTTGAACGCGTCGAGCACCGGCTGCGGCGCGTCGCGGTTGAGCGAGTCCTTCCAGCCCTGCGCGACATTCTCCTTGGTGACGGTCAGGGCCGGGGCGACGACGAAGGCTGGTGTCGGCTGGCCAAGCAGCGACTTCATGCCGGAAGCAGCCATGGCGCGGCCGAGTTCATAGGCCTTGTCGGCGACGAGGGCTGCGACATTGCCGCCCTTGACCATGTCGAGCGCGACCGGCTCGGCGAGGTCGAGCGTGACGATCTTGGTCCTGGCGTTGCCGGCGCCGCGTAGCGCCGACAGCACGCCGTCGGCCGGCTCGGCCCAGGTCACGTAGATGCCGTCGAGATCGGGATGCTGCAAAAGCATCGCGTTGGCCAGTTCCTCGGCGCGGGCCGGGTCGGATATGCCCTGTTCGGCGACGATCTTGATGTCGGGATACACCTTCTCGATGGTGGTCTTGAAGGCTTGGTCGCGCTGGTTGGTGACGTAGTAGGCAGCGTCGTGGAAAATGTAGCCGACCTTGCCCTTGCCGCCGATCGCCTTGGCCATCGCGTCCGCAGCCTGCTTGCCCATCTGGAATAGATCGTCAGTCACGATCGAAGCGTAATCGGTGCCCTGCTTGTAGCCCTTGGGCAAGTTGGACAGGAACACCAGCTTGGTGCCGTCCTTGACCGCCTGGCGGAAGGCTTCTGCCGAGGTGACCGGGTCGAGCGGCAGCGCCAAGATGACGTTGGGCTTGGCGGCCAACGCCGTCTCGATGTCGCTGCGCTGGCGGGCGGAGTCGAACTGGGCATCCGTTTTGACCGCAATGGTGACGCCGGCGCGGGCGAATTCGTCGGTGGCGCCGGCGGTTACCGCATTGGTGAAATCGGACGAGGTGTGCCAGAGCAAGGCAGCCTTGTAGCCCTTGTCCTTGAGCGCGGCGATGTCGGCATCGCTTAGGATCACGTCTGCACTTGGCGTGGCGCTCTCGCCCTGCGGGCCGACCGTCTGTGCGAAAGCTGGGTCGGCGGCAAGCATCAATCCGCCGGCAAAGGCGGCGGCGATCAGTGTCTTCATCGACATGTCAGTTCTCCCATTTTGCTTCGTTGGTGGTTCAGTCGGCCACGCCACAGTAGCGGGCCATGAAGGCGGCGAAGCCGACTATGCCGGCGAAATATTCCTCGACATCCACGTGCTCCTCGAATGTGTGGCAATTCCTGATGTCGCCGGGCGCGCAATAGACGGCAGGAATACCGAGCTGATTGATGATGAAGGGGGACTCCGACCAGAACGGTGCGCCCTCGATGACGCCGCGTCCGCTCATTGCGCCAGCCATCGCGTCGGACAGCATGGCGACTTCCGCCCGCGTTTCGCCGATCTCGGCAGCGGTGCCGCCCAGCCTGTGGTCGCGGCCGGCGGGGTAGGCGAACTCTACCGAAATATCCGGATCGGCGATCGCGCCGCGCACGGCAGCCTCGATCTCGGCAGCGGCGGTGTCGAGGTCTTCGCCAGGCAACAGCTTGCGGATCAGCGAGAGCGTGCAGCGCTCGGGAACGGCAATGTAGCCGCCGCCGGCAAGCCCGGTGATAAGCAGGAAGCCGCGCCCGACCAGTTTGTGCTCGGCGCGCGCGGCGACCTCATCCGAATGCTTCCAAAGCGCCGTCATCGCGGCATGGCTTGCACGGAGCGCATCCTTGCCGAGTTCTGGCACACCGAAATAGGCAGATTTGCCGGTAATCGAGATATCGGTGATGAAGAAGCCGATCTGCGCCGCATAGACGGCCAGGCGGGTCGGCTCGACATAGACGCTGAAATCGGGTGCTGTGACCTCGCCGGTCTCGATGCGTCCGACGAAGTGCTTGATCCCGGCTGAAATGCCGGTGCCGGGCTGGCCGCTCTCCTCGTCGCCGACGAAGGCAAAGGCGACGTCGCCCTTGAGGCGAACGCCGGCCTTGTCGAGCAGCGCGAGTGCCGCAAGCGAAGCAATGATGCCGGCCTTGAGGTCGCCGGAGCCTCGGCCCCAGACAGCACCATCAATGATCGGGGCGGCGAACGGATCCTCACGCTCGGTGCCTGCCCAATGCTCGCGCCAGCCGTCGACATGGACGGTGTCGGTATGGCCGATGAACAGCAGGCGCTTTCCCTGGTCGGCCCCCTTGCGCTCGCCCCAGATGTTGGGCCGCCCGGGAAGGAATTCCGTCCTGGTCAGGCCGCTGAGGTCAAGGTCGCGCATCCTGGCTTCTAGGAAGTCGACGAAGTTGGCTTCGTTGCCGGTGATGCTCTCTCGGCCGATGGCGCGGCGAAACAGCGTTAGTGCGTCGTCGCGGTCGAGCGCTGCCTGCAGGCGGGCGGCAATATCGTGAGTCATATCGCGGCCTCCTTCAGGGCGGCGGCCTGGGCAGGCGGCAGCGAAATCCGGCCATCAGGCGCGTCGACGCCGAACAGCGTGTTGTGCAACTGGCCAAGGCCGATTGCCGCCGCGCCGATGAGGGCTGCGCGTGCGCCGAGTTCGCTCGCCTCGACCCTGACCGGATAGGGGAAGCATAGCGGCAGAAGCGCCTGCACCCTGGACAGGATTTCGGGCCGCAACCCAATCGAGCCGCCGAGGATAAACTTTTCTGGATTGGCGATCGCCGCGATTGCCGCAACGCCTTGCGCCAGATGGCGGGCAGTTTCGTCGAGCACGGTGAGCGCGTCCTTGTCGCCACGCGCGGCATTCTCGAATATTGCCGGCACGGAGACCTGCCTGCCGGCGAGGGCGTGGTAGCGATCGGTCATGGCGTGGGTGGCCACCGCGCGTTCGAATGCGCCGGTGCGCAGTGATTCCTCGGCGAAGGGATCGGCCCCGATCGGCATGAAACCGATCTCGCCGGCGGCGTGCCCAGCACCCCGCACCAGATGACCGCCCAGCATCAGCCCGCTGCCGATGCCGGTGCCGAGCGCGATGTAGGCGAGATTGTCGATGCCCTGGCCTTGGCCGAGCCAGTTCTCGCCAAGCACCGCGAGATTGACGTCGTTCTCGATCATCACCGCGACGCCGAGCGCTTCTTCAAAGGCATCCAGCACATTCATTGTGTCGAAGCCGGCAATGTTCGGCGCCATTAGAATGCGGCCGGTGGCCGGGTCAGGAGCGCCAGGCGCGCCGATGACGGCCAGGCGTATCTTCTTGCGCGCGACGTGCTGTCTGGCCGCGGCATCGAAGGCCAGCGCTGCAATCTGATCGACGACGAACTGGCCGCCACGCGGATCGGTCGGTGTGGCGGCTTCGGCAAAGATCTGACAGGCAAGGTCGGTCAGCGCGACCCGCACCTTGGTGCCGCCAAGGTCGACGGCGATTATATAGGCTGCGTCGTGGACCAGTTCGTAGGTGACGGCGGTGCGCCCGACATGGCCGCTGGTGCGGCCGGTTTCCTGGACCCAGCCCTCCTGCTCGAGCCCGCGCATGATTTCGGAGATGGTCTGCTTCGACAGGCCCGTCAGCTTGGCGATCGAGGCGCGGGAGATCGGCCCGCCCTGGACGATCGCTTCCATCACGGAGCGCTGTGAGAACTGACGGGATATGCGCGGCAGGTCAGTCACATTGAACTCCGGTTAATTCGTTCTATGACCGAACTTATTATCCGGAACTGGACCTGTCAATGTATGTTCGCGAGCGGCCGTTTTTGCGTACGCGAACATTGATCTGGAGGCAGGATTCAGGCGCGTTGCTGCCGTTCGGCAGAAGATAAATGCGGTCAGCGAGTGGCTGGATCAGCTTCTTGAATCAATTGGGCGAACAGCTTCGTAACGCATTGACAAATGCTAGTCTTGAGGGTCACTGTTTTCTACAGGAGATCAATACAGCGGATGGTCGCCGGTCCATATCTCTCTGTCGAACCAAAGGACTTGGCTTCGAGAATATCGGTGATGTACCGCGGGTCTGCCTCCCAGTGAATGGCTCAAATGGGGCCGGCAGCGGAACGTCCGTTTGCAGTTTGCAAACGTGGATAACTACCATACCGCCTTAACTCGCAAAGACCCGTTTGACGCCAACTGGGCTGGCCCGAAGCCGACATCTCCGTCCAGCATAGTCCGACCATGTTCGGCGCAAGCTGCTCGCTTGAACCGTGGGATAGAATTCCGCCAATTTCAGGCACGTGGTTGTCAGGCGCCCACCGAACTTGACAAGCAGTCTTGCAGGAACTGCGTCGAGCACTGAACGTTTGACCAAGCGCGGGCATCTCCGCCTTGGCTAAGGACCATCAATGTTCACGTTCATGTTTGCCACCGGCATCGAGAACAGCACCCCCACCATTCGACAAGGCCGGGAGCGCGTCGACGAAATGGAAAAATGCCGCTTCTACGAACGATGGCGTACCGACTTCGAACTGGTCCAGGATCTCGGGGTGCATTTCCTCCGCTACGGACCGCCCATCCACAAAACGTGGCTGGGTGACGGACGGTACGATTGGGCATTCGCCGATGAGACCTTCGCGGACCTGAAGGCGAAAGACATTCTTCCGATCGTCGACCTTTGCCACTTTGGCGTGCCGGACTGGATTGGCAACTTCCAGAACCCGGACTTTCCGACACTATTCGAGCACTACGCCAGGGATTTCGCGATGCGCTATCCGTGGATCCAGCTCTTCACCCCAATAAATGAGATGTTCATCTGCGCCACCTTTTCGGCCCGCTGGGGATGGTGGAACGAACAACTGAGCAGCGACACTGCCTTCGTCACCGCCCTCAAGCACATCGTGAAGGCGAACGTGCTTGCCATGCGGGCGATTCTCGAGGTGCGGCCGGACGCCATCTTCATTCAGAGCGAATCCTCGGAATACTTCCACGCCGATTCTCCCGAGGCGGTCGGCAGAGCGGAACGGTTCAACAGCGAGCGTTTCCTGTCGCTTGACCTCAACTACGGTCATGACGTCGACGCGCACACCTATCGCTATCTTCTCGAAAACGGGATGACGGCCGAAGAATACAGTTTCTTCCTGGAAAGCCATCTGCGCAGGCATTGCGTGATGGGCACCGACTATTACCAGACCAACGAACATCGGGTTTGGGCAGACGGAACGACGTCCGGGTCCGGCGAGGTGTTTGGCTATGACGAGATCACGCGGCAGTACTTCAACCGCTACCGGCTTCCCGTAATGCATACGGAGACCAACATCAGCGAAGGCCCCAATGGAGACGAGGCCGTCTATTGGCTGTGGAAAGAGTGGGCCAACGTGCTGCGGATCCGCAACGATGGCATCCCCATCGTAGGCTTCACCTGGTACTCGCTGACGGATCAGGTGGACTGGGACAGTGCGCTTCGGGAGAACAACGGACGGATCAATCCGCTCGGCCTCTATGACCTCGACCGAAATCCGAGGGCGGTGGGGCGCGCTTTCAAGGCGCTGATCGCGAACTGGAACAAGCTGTTGGCCACACAAAGTGTCTGCCTTGCTTTGCCGGTCTTTCTTCCCTCACAGCAAGACGATGCCATTGTTCGCGCGCAACAGGATTATGCGCGCAGCCTGCTGAGCGTGGATCGGGTCGCTGAAGGCTGGACTGAACCACTTGCTGCTCCCCAGAAAGAGGTCGAACCCGATGCGCCTGGATAACAAGACTGCATTGTAACCGGTGCTGCAAGCGGCATTGGACTGGCCATCGCCATGCGGTTGGGCACCGAAGGTGCACGGGTGAGCCGACGTGGGTGGAGGCAAGGTCGAGAAGGCGCGCATCGGTTCGACAAGGGGCGCGCCGGGGAGGCCGCTATCACGGTGCTGTCGACTTGCGCTCACGCGTTCGGCAGGTTGGTAATAATCGTCAACAACGCGCCGGCCTGATAATCTTTAACCATTGAGGCATTCACTAGAGCGGGCTGGCTGAAGGTGCTGAGCGTCGACCTGCTGGGAGCAATTTATTTCGCCGGAAAGGCATTCGCTCATATGACATCTGGGGGCGTCATCGTAAAACATATTGAGTGTGCGCGGTCGAGACGAGCTCCGCATGTCGAGCTATACGCCGCGGCAAAGGCCACCCTCCTGTCTCTAACCGAGACCCGACGCAGTTCGCACCTTGGCCGACTGGGCATGAATCCGGACGATTACCGAACCAAATGGAACCTGCCTCGCAATTACCCGATGGTGGCACCCAACTATTCGGGAAGCGTTCCGCATATCGCCTCTAACACCCAGTAGCGGACAGCTCTCGCCTGAGGCGTCAGTCGTCGTTGAAGCGCTCCGGCATCGCATTCGAGGCCAAGGCTGGTGCACAAGGATCATGACATCGAATTCCACTCTTTACAGGAACAAGTGCCTTTCCTCGGGATTAGGATTCGACGCCGCAACGGCGTCGAACCCCAAAGGAGACTCACATGAAACGTAAGATTTTGACAGCTACAGCGATCTCTCTCTGTCTCGCCACCGCGGCCTTGGCGCAGTCGTCGGGAACATCCAGCGGCACGAACGGAACGTCCGGCTCATCGGCCGGGTCCAGTATGAGCTCTACGTCCGGCTCCGGCCAAAGCGGTATCCCGAGCGGCTGGGACAGCAAGCTCTCCGGCTCATTCTTCAGCGACGCCAATTCGGGAAGACTTCTGTCGCAGGATGAGATCCGCAAGAACTGGTCGTCCCTGAGCTCTGAACAGCAGGCACAGGTTCGCTCCGACTGCTCGAGGATGACGGCCAGTAACGGCACTGGCTCTGGCACAATGACCGGCACGTCAGGTAGCTCGGCTTCGACCGGCAGTGATACAACGGCGAGTATCGGCACCGGCTCTGGCACAGCCACCGGCACTTCAGGCAGCTCTGGTTCGACCGGCAGTAACACCACGGCCAGCAACAGCACTGGTTCGGGTACAACCCCCGGCACGTCGGGATCCTCGAATACAGCTGGCGATACGACCGCCAGCACCAGCACGGGTTCGGGCGCGAACTCGGCTGCTCAAATGGCTTCGATGCGGCAACTCTGCACTCAGGTTCAAGGGATGTGAGTGAATGCGGCGCTCCGGGCCGGCTTGGCCGGAATAAGAAGAGGCCTTGAAGGCCCGGGCATCGCTTTGGTTTGGTAGCCATTTCGGCGCTGAAGTCGGCCGGAGACCGGGGTGACAACTCGGCGCTTGTCGCGCTGCTTTTCTATCGCCGGCGACCGTCACTCGCCAATAGCGCGCTTCGCGTCGAGACACTTCTCCCGGCTGAGGCAAGCGAGATTCCGTCCCGTCCATACCTGCCAAGATAGACCGTCTCGCGGCCTCCGTTGAGCCTGTAATCCAGCCGAAAGGAGATCGCGCCACTAGGCATGACGCGAACATACATGCCGTCACGGTCCGCAATCTTGTAGATTTCTCTTTTGGTTCAGGGCTTTAAGGGCGACGTCCGTCAGCATTCCCCGGTACCTCCTGAAAAGTACCGTCAGTACAATTTCGAGGCTCTTCGGCAGAACATTCGTTTTATCTCCAGTGCCTTAAGGCATCAAAAAACACCGTCAGAGCCTCATTGGATCTGACGGTACTTCGAAAAATCTGAGCTAGCAATTTGCGGAAGGTCCGTCAGCCGGTCCGTCAAATCCAATCTCCGCACCGATTGTCGCTGATTGTCTCCGAATGGATTTATACGTGTTATCAAATGGTTGTGGCGTACAATGGCGTGTTTTCGGCGGCGTTTGAGTGGGCCTGAATCATTCCCACTCGATGGTGCCTGGCGGCTTTGACGTCACGTCGTAGACGACGCGGTTGATGCCGCGGACTTCGTTGATGATGCGGGTGGCCGCCGCGCCGAGGAAAGCCATGTCGTAGTGGTAGAAGTCGGCGGTCATGCCGTCGACGGACGTCACGGCGCGCAGGGCGCAGACGAATTCGTAGGTGCGGCCGTCGCCCATCACACCGACGGTCTGCACCGGAAGCAGCACGGCGAAAGCCTGCCAGATGGCGTCGTAGAGGCCGGCCTTGCGGATCTCGTCGAGATAGATGGCGTCGGCCTCGCGCAGGATTTCGAGCTTTTCGCGGGTGATACCGCCGGGGCAGCGGATGGCAAGGCCTGGTCCGGGGAACGGATGGCGGCCAATAAAACTTTCGGGCAGGCCGAGTTCCTTGCCCAGTGCCCTCACCTCGTCCTTGAACAGTTCGCGCAGCGGCTCGACCAGCTGCATGTTCATGCGCGCCGGCAGGCCGCCGACATTGTGGTGCGACTTGATGGTCACCGACGGGCCGCCGGTGAAGGAGACGCTCTCGATGACGTCGGGATAGAGCGTGCCTTGCGCCAGGAAATCGGCGCCGCCGAGTTTCTTGGCCTCTTCCTCGAACACTTCGATGAACAGCCGGCCGATGGTCTTGCGCTTCTTCTCGGGGTCGGACTCGCCTTCCAGCGCCGAGATGAATTTTTCCGACGCGTCGACCAGGATCAGCGGCAGATTGTAGTGCTGGCGGAACATCGCCACCACGCCGGCGGCCTCGTCCTTGCGCATCAGGCCATGGTCGACGAGGATGCAGGTCAGCTGGTCGCCGACCGCTTCGTGGATCAAAAGTGCGGCGACCGAGGAATCCACGCCACCCGACAACGCGCAGATGACCTTGCCCTTGCCGACCTGCTTGCGAATGGTTTCGACCGCATGCTCGCGATAGGCTCGCATCGTCCAGTCGCCTTCGATGCCGGCGATGTTGTGGACGAAGTTCCGGAGCAGCCTGGCGCCATCCGGCGTATGCACCACCTCCGGATGGAACATGATGCCGTACATCTTGCGCGCGACATTGCCGAAGATGGCGAAGGGCGAGCCTTCCGACTTGCCGAAGACTTCGAACCCCTTGGGCAGCGAGATGACGCGGTCGCCATGGCTCATCCACACCTGGTGACGCTGGCCGGGCGCCCACAGGCCTTCGAACAGCGGGCTGTCCTTTTCGATCTCGACGAAGGCGCGGCCGAATTCGCGATGGTTAGAGCTTTCGGCGACGCCGCCCATCTGCACGCACATGGCCATCTGGCCGTAGCAGATACCGAGCACCGGCACGCCGGCATCGAAGACGATCTGCGGCGCGCGCGGGCTGCCGATGTCCGATGTCGAGGCGGGACCGCCCGACAGGATCACGGCTTTCGGATTGATGCGCTTGAAGGCAGCTTCGGCCGATTGGAACGGCACGATCTCGGAAAACACGCCAGCCTCGCGGATGCGGCGGGCGATGAGCTGCGTAAACTGGCTGCCGAAATCGACAATCAGGACTGTATCGGGATGATTGGCTGTCGTCATGGCGAGCCTTTAGAGAAAGAAACGAGTCGGCGCAATGGGGTGCGCAACCCGACTTTCAGAGCGGCGCCGACTCTTGCCCAGGCTGCTCCTTGTGTAGCGTGCCGGAGCCGATGGCCTGTTCGAGGCGCATGACCGCATCGGCCAGCTTCTCGTCGATGACATGGAGGTATTCGGTCCAGTCGCCGACATGCCTGAGGTCGGCAGCGCCGTCGGATATGCCGCGCAGGCCGATCAGAGGGACGGCGAACAGTTGGCAGGCGCGCAGGCAGGCGAAGGTTTCCATGTCGACCATATCGGCGGCGATGGCGTCGTAGGCGGCGCCCGTGATGATGGCGCCGCCGGTCGACAGGCTGGCTTCTTTAATGCCCGGTATCCTGAACGGCAGCGGCACTGTCACCGGCAGGTCGAGAAACGGCGTAACCCCTTTCTCGAAGCCCAGCGGCGAAGCGTCGATGTCGCGATAGCTGACCGAGACCGCCTGGTAGATTTCCGTCTGCTCCAGTGTGCGGCTGCCGGCGGAGCCGAGCGAGACGACGAGATCGGGCAACGCCTGCTCGGATTTCAGCCATGACAGTTCGGCGCCGAGCCGCACACCTGCCTCTACCGGGCCGACGCCCGTCATCAGGGGCGTGAACAGTTTTTGCAGATGCGGACCGTACTCGGCCTGCGCCGCCATGACGAAAAGAACGTCCTTGCCGCCAATTCGCGACACTTTGCCGGTCATGAATTCGACTCCCTCGGCTGCGGAACAGAAAGGGCGGTGCTCTCGTCGCCTGCCGGCCCGTCGCTATGGCTCCGGGTCGCTCGAAAAGCCAATTTGGGGGCTTTTCGTCCGTTACACGGACCACTCCTCATCCCGCTATCCCGTCACGGCCAACCACCGTCATCATTGTGCCGGTCATGGTCGCGATCAGCTTGGCCTCGCCATCGGCGGCAAAGGCGTACGCCTGGCCATCGGCGACAATGATGGTGCGGCCGGGTTTGGTCACCGAGCCGCGGAACAGGAAGCGTTCGCCCCGGCCGGGCGCCAGGAGGTTGACCTTGAATTCGATGGTCAGCACGCCGGAATTTTCCGGCATCAGCGAGAACGCGGCATAGCCGCAGGCCGAGTCCAGCGCCGTCGAAATCACCCCGGCATGGAGGAAACCGTGCTGCTGGGTCAGTGCCTGGGAATAGGGCATTTCGATCTCGATGAGGCCCGGCGTCACAAGGGTCAGCTCGGCGCCAATGGTCGCCATCGCCTGCTGGCGGGCGAACGACGCCCTGACGCGGTCCTCATAATCGGGTGCGGGTACGATCTTTGCTGCCATGGCCATCGCCCTGATTTATCTGCAAAGCTTATCGCAGACGCCTGAACGCCACGCAAATGCTTTTGCTGCACTGCAGCAAAGCACTCAGTTCAACAGGAGCAGCGACGCGTTGAGCAAGGTGGCGAAGGCCACCCATAGGGCATAGGGCGCAAACAGCCAGCCGGAAACCCGGTCGCGGTTCCACACCGTGGCGATGAACAGCGCAATGCTGGCGAGAAGAGCCAGGATCACGACCAATGCCGGCCCCATCAGTTTTGCGCCGAAGAAAGTCGGCGACCACGCGAAGTTCAGAACAAGCTGGAGGGCCCAGATCTTCATCGCGGCGCCTGCTCGTTCCCGCTCCCATGTCCGCCAGCCGGCTACGGCGATCAGGACATAAAGGAGCGTCCAGGCGGGCGCGAAGACCCAGTTGGGCGGATTGAAGGGCGGCTTGGCGAGCGAGGCATACCATTCACCCGGCAGCGTCGCATAGCCGATCAACAGGCCGCCGCCGAACACCAGAATGAGGAAAAGCAGAAGCGACACATATCTTTGCAAGAATTCTACCCCGTCTGGCGGCCGACCCCGCGCATCTGCAACTGGCGCTATGTCAGCCTGTCAATCGCAGCGTCAATTCGCCCGACGCAGCGCACAGAAATAGAACCCGTCGGTGCCGCTGAGCGCCGGCGACAGCGAGATATCGCTTGTCTTGTCGATCCGGGCGGCCGCTGCGTGACCGGGGAAGCTGACATCCCAGAGCGCGCGATGATCGACCGGAACGAAGCCCTTGTGCCGTTCGCGAAAGGCGGCGACCTGCTCGCCATTCTCCTCGTCGAACACCGAACAGGTGATGTAGACCAGCAGGCCGCCCGGTTTGACATAGGCATTCGCCGCATCGAGGATCGCCGACTGCTCGCCCTTGCGGGCATCGAGCTGTCTTTGCGTCAGCCGCCATTTGGCGTCTGGACGGCGCCGCCAGGTGCCGCTGCCGGTGCAGGGCGCATCGACCAGCACAATGTCCATGTGGCCTGCGAGGGGGCTGAGCTCAGCCGGCTTGGTGACAACCTGGACGTTGCGGTTTTCCGAACGGCGGATGCGGTCGAAGATCGGCGCCAGCCGCGCCTTTTCGGCATCATGGGCGAAGACCTGACCTTTGTTGGCCATCGCCGCAGATAGCGCCAGCGTCTTGCCGCCGGCGCCGGCGCAGAAATCGAGCACCTGCATCCCGGCTTGCGCGCCGGCAAGGGTTGCAACGATCTGCGAACCCTCGTCCTGAACCTCGAACCAGCCCTTTTGGAAAGCCGGCTCGGCCTGTACGTTGGGGTGCCGGCCGTCGCCGTCGATGGGCGGGATGCGAATGCCTTGCGGCGCAATAGCAGCTGCCTTGGCGCCGGTGTCGGCGAGTTCCGCCAGCACTTTGGCGCGGTCGGACTGCAGCGTGTTGACCCTGATGTCGAGCGGCGGGCGGGTCGCCAAAGCCGCCCCTTCCGCAACCCAGTCTGCGCCAAAGGCTCGTTCGAACAACGGCGCGCACCAGTCGGGTACGTCCGCCCGCACTGCCTCCGGCGCGTCTTCAGGCCGGCGCTCGGCCAGCGCCTGCAACTCGGCGGCGCTGAGCAACGGTGGCGCGAACTTGTCGCCCTCGAGCGCATCGTTGAGCGACTGCGGCGTCTGGCCCCATTCGATGAGCAGCGCGCCGAAGCCGATGGCGCGGGGCGTGTCTTCACCCAAAAGCCAGCCGGCGGAACGTTTGTGGCGCAGCGCGTCGTAGACGATGTTGCCGATCGCCGCGCGGTCGCCGCCGCCCGCAAAGCGATGCGACAGGCCCCAATCTTTCAGCGCATCGGCCACCGGCCGGTGGCGCCGGCCAATGTCGTCCAGCACTTCAATGGCTGCCGCCAGCCGTCCGCCCAGTCGCATTCGTCATTCCATCTATCGAGCACAGTATCTTTCGGCCTGCTCTTAGAGCGTTTCGCGTCGAGATTGAACCCCGCTTGAATTTCGCGGCGACGAGGCCTTCCGCTCGCGGCCGACGATTTTCCCCGCCGGCAAATGTCTGCACGCCGGCGATAACAAATCTCAAATATATGCAAGGTCTCTAATGTTGGTAACTGGCCGCCGTAAGCACGATCTGTGGCGCAATTGCTCTGCTTTCCAAGCTTTTGCGTTGGGAATACTCTTTGCGCCATGATTCGCGGCGCGGAAAAGCGGACCGACGGATCGATACGAGGAGAGGGCAATGAAAACGTATCTTGCGGAAGTTCTAGGGACATTTCTATTGGTGTTTATCGGCACGGCGTCGGTGGCGACGGGTGGCTTTCTCGCCGACTTGCCGCTGGGCCAGGAAGCCATCGGCCTGGCGTTCGGCATCGGCCTGATTGCGGCGGCTTACGCGGTGGGTCCCATCTCAGGCGCACATCTCAACCCGGCCGTCACGCTCGGCGTCTTCCTTGCCGGCCGGCTGCCGGCCAAGGATGTCATTCCTTACTGGATCGCGCAGATCATCGGCGCCATTCTGGCCTCGCTGGCGCTGTGGATCATCGTCTCCGGCCAGACCGGCGGGCACACCACCGGTTTCGGCGCCAATGGCTGGGACGTGGCGAAATGGGGGACGAGTTCGGCCTTCCTATGGGAGCTGATCGGCACCTTCACCTTCGTCACCGTCATCCTTGGCGTCACCGCCGAGAAGCACTCGACGGCGTTCGCCGGCCTGGTCATCGGCCTGACGCTGGCCGGACTGCACTTCGCAATGATCCCGGTGACCGGCACCTCGCTCAATCCGGCGCGTTCGATCGGCCCGGCGCTGTTTACCGGCGGCGCAGCCCTCAGCCAGCTCTGGCTGTTCATCGTTGCGCCGCTGATCGGCGGCGCAATCGCTGGCGTCGTCGCCAAGGCACGCATCTTCGAAAAGGACTGATTTCGAAGCCTGCGAAAACGAAGGGCGCGGGCCTCGGCCCGCGCCCTTCGTTTGGGAGGTTGTATCAGGCAGCGATGTCGAAACGGTCGGCGTTCATCACCTTGGTCCACGCCTTGACGAAATCGCCAACGAAATTCTGCCCGGCATCCGCCGACCCGTAGACCTCGGCCAGCGCGCGCAGCTGCGCATGCGAGCCGAAGATCAGGTCGGCGCGTGTGGCGGTCCACCTGACTGCCCTGGTCTTGCGGTCGCGTGCTTCATAGACCTCATGCGAGCCCGGCTCGGAGGCCGGATCCCAGATGGTGCTCATCGAGAGCAGGTTGACGAAGAAGTCGTTCGTCAGCGTGCCCGGCCTGTCGGTCAACACACCATGCTTCGAGCCGCCGGTGTTGGCGCCGAGCACGCGCAGGCCACCAACCAGCACCGTCATCTCCGGCGCCGCCAGGTTGAGCAGTTGCGCCCGGTCGACCAGCATGGCTTCGACCGACATCGGCGGTTTGCCCCTGACATAGTTGCGGAAGCCGTCAATTTTCGGCTCGAGCGCCGCAAAGGAATGGACGTCGGTCTGCGCCTGCGAGGCGTCGGTGCGGCCGGGCGTGAAGGGAACCTTCACCGGATTGCCGCCATCCGTTGCGGCTTTCTCGACCGCGGCGACGCCGCCGAGCACGATGAGGTCGGCCAGCGAGACCTTCTTGCCGCCTGCGTTGAACTCGTTCTGGATGGCTTCGAGCTTCGCCAGCACGGTAGCCAGTTCGACAGGCTGGTTGACCTCCCAGTCCTTCTGCGGCGCCAGGCGAATGCGCGCGCCATTGGCGCCGCCGCGCTTGTCGGAGTTGCGGAAGGTCGAGGCCGATGCCCAGGCGGTCGAGACCAATTGCGAAACGCTGAGGCCCGAAGCCAGGATCTTGGCCTTCAGCAATGCGATGTCCTGGTCGCTGACCAGCTCATGGTCGACGGCCGGAACCGGATCCTGCCAGATCAGCTCTTCCTTCGGTACCAACGGGCCGAGATACCGCACGACCGGCCCCATGTCGCGATGGGTGAGCTTGTACCAGGCACGGGCGAAGGCATCGGCGAACTGCTCCGGATGCTCATGGAAGCGGCGCGAGATCTTCTCATAGGCCGGGTCGGCCCGCAGCGCGAGGTCGGTGGTCAGCATTGCCGGCGCATGACGCTTCGAGGGATTGTGCGCGTCCGGCACCGTAACCGCGCCAGAGCCGCCCTTCGGCGTCCACTGATGGGCCCCGGCCGGGCTCTTGGTCAGCTCCCATTCGAAGTTGAAGAGATTGTCGAAGAAGTTGTTGCTCCACTTGGTCGGCGTCGTCGTCCAGGTAACTTCGAGGCCGGACGTGATCGCATCGCCGGCAATGCCGGTGGCATGCTTGCTCGACCAGCCGAGGCCCTGCGCCTCGATGCCCGCGCCTTCCGGCTCGGCGCCGACCAGTGTTGCATCACCGGCGCCATGGGTCTTGCCGAAGGTGTGGCCGCCGGCGATCAGCGCCACGGTTTCCTCATCGTTCATTGCCATGCGTCCGAAGGTCTCGCGGATGTCGCGGGCCGAGGCCAGCGGATCCGGCTTGCCGTTCGGCCCTTCCGGGTTGACGTAGATCAGGCCCATCTGCACCGCGCCGAGATGGCCGTGCAACTCACGGTCGCCGGAATAGCGCTTGTCGTCGAGCCACTTGGTTTCCGAACCCCAGTCGACATCCTGCTCGGGCTCCCAGACATCGGCGCGGCCACCGGCGAAGCCAAAGGTCTTGAAGCCCATCGATTCCAGCGCGACGTTGCCGGTGAGAATCAACAGGTCGGCCCAGGAGATCTTGCGGCCGTATTTCTGCTTGACCGGCCACAAAAGCCGGCGCGCCTTGTCGAGATTGGCGTTGTCCGGCCAGCTGTTCAGCGGCGCGAAACGCTGCTGGCCCGCACCGGCGCCACCCCGGCCGTCGCCGATGCGATAGGTGCCGGCGCTGTGCCAGGCCATGCGGATGAACAGCGGCCCGTAATGGCCGAAATCGGCCGGCCACCAATCCTGCGAATCCGTCATCACCTTGTGCAAATCCTCGATCACCGCGTCGAGGTCGAGCGTCTTGAACTCCGCGGCGTAGTCGAAAGCTTCGCCCATCGGGTCCGAAAGGCTCGACTGCTGGTGGAGAACGCCGATGTCGAGCTGGTTCGGCCACCAGTCGCGGTTGGTCCTGGCGGAGGTTCCATGCGCGACCGGGCATTTGCCGGCGCTGTTGTCGTCGGTCATCGCGTCCATCTTGGCCTCCGAATTGCTGATTTATGTGTTGTTTTTTCCGGGCCGGCCGGGAGCCGCGCCACTCTGGAATGGTTCCAGACTAAGCCGTCTCTTCGATAAAAACAAATTGCCTTTCCTGTTTGTTGCGATAGGCTTTCCTTATGATTGGCTTGACCGTGCGGCAGATGCAATATTTCGAGGCTTTGGCGCAAACGCTGCATTTCGGCCGCGCCGCAAAACTCGCCGGCGTCAGCCAGCCGGCGCTGTCCGCGCAAATCGCCGAGATGGAGCAAAGGCTGAACTGCCGGCTGTTCGAGCGCGGCGGCAAGACGGTGCGGATGACGGAAGAGGCGCAAGCGCTGCTGCCACGCATCGAGCGCATCCTGCGCGACATCAGTGATGTCGAGACGACGGCCCGGCGCGGCCGCCCGGCCATGGAAGGCCGCTTCCGGCTGGGCATCATCCCGACCGTGGCGCCGTATCTTTTGCCGCATGTGCTCCCGGAGCTGAAGCGGCATTTTCCGTCCCTGCAGCTCGAACTGCGCGAAGCAGTGACGGCATCACTGGTCGAGGACACGGCAACCGGACGGCTCGACGCCTTCATCGCCGCGCTGCCGCTCGAGCAGCCGGGCCTGGTCACCGAGGAACTGTTCGCCGACCGCTTCTTCCTCGCCGTGCCAGCCGGAGATCCAGCCTTCGCCTCGCCACCGGTGCCGCCGGAAAGCCCGGCGCTGGAGCGGTTGATGCTTTTGGAGGAAGGCCACTGCCTGCGCGAACAGGCGCTGGCCCTGTGCGGCAGCGTGCGTCCCGTAGCGATGGCAAGCTACGGCGCCACCAGCCTGACGACGCTGCTGCAGATGGTGGCGCATGGTCTCGGCGTCACGCTCATCCCCGAAATGGCGGCAAGGCCGGCCAGCGCCATGCCGGACCTCAAGATCGTGCCGTTCCAGGAGCCAATGCCGCAACGCACGATCTGCCTCGCCTGGCGCCGCAACAAGGTGCGGCATGATGAATGCGTCGAGTTGGCGAAGATCATTCGGGGGTTGGATGCGGCGGTGCTGGGGGTGTGAGTCGTTTGGGTCTTGGATGTCGCCTTGGGAACCCCGAAAAGAAACTCAAATCAGGCGCGTTCGCGAATACCCGCATTGATGGCTGGTCGCCAGACCGCACCAAAGCCTCAAGGGATAAATACCAGAAAAACATACGTAAAAAATACAACGGCATGCACGATTCCGGTCAGGAAGGTCGTCCTTTCGTTGCTAAAGCTTACGCCGCATATGAAAAGCGCTAAAACCAAAAGTACTGCGTCAGCTTCCGGGAGCCCCAGGGTCAACCCTCGTCCCGTAAGCAGGCTGGCTGCTGCGACCGCAGGTATCGTCAAACCAATCGTGGCGCAAGCCGAACCCATTGCGACATTCAGGCCGCGCTGCAGCTCATTGTTGAGTGAAGCGCGAACCGCCGAAATGGCTTCCGGCATCAAAACCAGACCCGCGATCATTGCCCCCACAATGCTGTCAGCCTGGGTCACCTGGTAAGCAACGAGCGCATTTTCAACACTTGCGGCAACCTGCTCGGCGAGCATGACAATTCCGATCAGTCCGATTGCCAGGAGCAGAGCGCTGGAATAGATGCTTTTGTGAGGGGCGGTTCGCGCCGAAAGGTCGTGTGCCAGTCCTTCGATGAAGTCGTCCCGGTGCCGGACGGTTTGCGCGAACACAAAACTTGCATAGAGCAGCACGGAAAGTACGCTCACAAGGCCAAGCTGAGCTGCCGAAAATGTGCCGGGATCGGTGGTCCGCGTGTAGGTCGGCAGGATAAGCGTCATGACGGTCAGTGCGGCCAGAACCGCCAGATATGCGCTTGTCCCTTGCCGGACAATTGCCTGCTTGCGATGACGCCAGCCGCCAAACGTGAGACACGTCCCCACAACGCCGGTGGAGGCAATCATCACCGTCGAGAAGACGGACTCACGTGCAAGCGTGGGGTTGTTCTCTCCATGCAGCATCATGGAAACGATGATCGACACCTCGATTGCCGTTACGGCAAAAGTCAGCACCAATGTGCCGTAGGGTTCCCCCACACGGTGGGCCACCGCCTCGGCGTGATCGAGCACCACGAAAATAGTGATGAACATGATCGCACTCGAGAGCGCTCCGACGAGAATCCTGACGCTCGGCGAACCTTCGTCCACCGGTAGCCCGCTGGCTCTGACCGCAACGGCCAGTGCCAGCGCGGCCAAAGGCATCGCATAGGAAGTCGCTGATCGTGCGAAACCAGTCATTCAAGCCCCAATGCGTTCGGCGAACCTTGCGGAAGCCTGTCGAGCACCCCAGTGTCGTTTCGAAGCCGGGCAGTCCCGTCCCCCGGCGTTCAACCCTCAAGCCGTCTTCTGCACCACCAGCCCCAGTTCCTCCACCATCGCCTCGCGCATCAGAAACTTCTGCGGTTTTCCCGTCACCGTCATCGGCAGTTCGGTGCGGAAGCGGATGTAGCGGGGGATTTTGTAGTGGGCGATCTGGCCGGCGCAGAAATTCTTGATCTCCTGCTCGGTGGCGATCTGGTTGGGCTTCAGCACGATCCAGGCGCACAGCTCCTCGCCATATTTGGCGTCGGGAATACCGAACACCTGCACCTCCTTGACCTTGGGATGGCGGTAGAGGAATTCCTCGACCTCTCTGGGATAGACGTTTTCGCCGCCGCGGATAACCATGTCCTTGACCCGGCCGACAATGTTGCAATAGCCCTCGGCATCTATGGTGGCGAGGTCGCCGGTGTGCATCCAGCCATCGGCGTCGATCGCCTCGCGGGTTTTTTCCGCGTCGTCCCAATAACCCTTCATCACGGAATAGCCGCGTGTGCAAAGCTCCCCGGGCGTGCCGATTGCGACGGTGGCGCCATCGGCGTCGATGGCCTTGACCTCGACATGCGGGTGGATGCGGCCGACCGTGGAGACGCGCTTTTCCAGCGGGTCGTCAACGCTGCTCTGGAACGACACCGGGCTGGTCTCGGTCATGCCATAGGCGATGGTCACCTCTTCCATATGCATCAGCGACACCACCTTCTTCATCACCTCGATCGGGCATGGCGAGCCCGCCATGATGCCGGTGCGCAGGCTGGAGAGATCGAAGCCGGCGAAGTCGGTGTGGTCGAGCATGGCGACGAACATTGTGGGAACACCGTAGAGGCCGGTGCAGCGTTCCTGCGCCACCGCTTTCAGTGTGGCGCCCGCGTCAAAACCCTCGCCCGGAAAGACCATCGTCGCGCCCTTGGTGACGCAGCCCATCGTGCCCATCGACATGCCGAAGCAGTGGTAGAGCGGCACCGGGATGCAGAGCCGGTCGTCGACGGTGAGCTTGGTTGCCGCGGTGACGAAATTGCCGTTGTTGACGATGTTGGTGTGGGTCAGCGTCGCGCCCTTGGGCGCGCCCGTCGTGCCCGAAGTGAACTGGATGTTGATGGGTTCGCCCGGCTTCAGCCCTTCGGAGATGCGGTCGAGGCTGTCATGCTCGTCGCGGCCGGCCATCGACAGCACATCGGCGAAATTGAACATGCCGGGCGAGTTGTCATCGCCCATGCGGATGACAATCTTCAGCGTCGGCAATTTCTGCGCCTTGAGCTTGCCGGGGGTGGCCTTGGCGAGCTCCGGCGCCAGCGTCTCGATCATGCCGAGATAGTCGGAGGTCTTGAAACTGGCGGCGGTGACCAGCGCCTTGCAGCCGACCTTGTTGAGGGCATACTCGAGCTCCGTCAGCCGGTAGGCCGGGTTGATGTTGACCAGGATCAGGCCGATGCGAGCGGTGGCGAATTGGGTGACCAGCCATTCCCAGCGGTTGGGCGACCAGATGCCGACACGGTCGCCTTTTTCGAGGCCGAGCGCCAGGAAGCCGGCGGCGAGCGTATCGACCGTGTCCGACAGTTCGCTCCAGGTGAAGCGCTTGTCCTGGCCGACGAAGACGGCAGCATCCTGCGTGGCGTATTTGCTGACCGTGCCGGAGAAAAGCTGAGGGATCGTCTTGTCGAGCAGCGGCACCGAACGGTCGCCCGACACATGTGCCCGGCCGTCGAGCGGAGCGATGAAAGCCCTGCCGCGCCCGCGCAGATTGGTGGCGTTCTTAAGCTCGTCGAGATTGATCGCCATCGCCGTTTCCTCCCGGGATATGGCGAGCCTATCAGCCTGATTGGATGGTGGAAAGTAGAGGCGGTTCCCCTCCCCCTCGCGGGGAGGGTGCCTCGCGAAGCGAGGCGGGTGGGACCCTCGGCGAAGTGCTCGACTTCCTTGCTCACGGTCGACCCGGCTTGGGTCGTCTCGCGTCGAGCACTGCCGGAGCGACCCCACCCGTCCATCCGCCTTTGGCGGCTGTCCTCCCTCCCCTCAAGGGGGAGGGAGCGCGCTCATCTTCGCGGCTATTTCCCGCACTAGCGCCTCATCCGCAGCAGCACGATCTTTCCGGGCAGCCACGAGGCAGGCCTGCGACTTCAGCACAACCCCATCGGCCAGCACCTTGAGATGGTTGGCGCGCAGGGTCGAGCCGGTGGTGGTGATGTCGACGATGACATCGGCAAGGCCTGCCGCCGGCGCGCCTTCGGTGGCGCCGAGGCTTTCGACGATGCGGTAGACCTGGATGCCGTGCTTTTGCGAGAAGAACTGCTGCGTGAGCCGCCAGTATTTGGTTGCGATCCTCAGCCGCCTGCCGTGGCGCTGGCGGAAATCGGCGGCGACATCGTCGAGATCGGCCATAGTATCGACGTCGAGCCAAATGCCGGGCACCGCGACCACGACATCGGCGTGGCCGAAGCCGAGGCGAGCGACGATTTCGGCGCGCGCCTCCCAGTCGGCGAGGTTTTCGCGCAGCAGATCCTCGCCGGTAATGCCGAGGTCGACCGAACCTTGGCCGATCTCGCCGGCAATTTCGGACGCCGACAGAAACGCCACCTCGATACCTTCGGCATTGTCGATGCGGGCGCGGTACTGGCGCTCGTCACCGGGCAGGCTGACGGCAAGCCCGGCTCTGGCCAGAACCTCCAGCGCCTGCTCCTTGAGCCGGCCTTTCGACGGGATCGCCAGCGTGATCATTTGGGCTCCCCCCGCAGCGCTTCGATGCGGTCGAGCCAGACGGAAAAGCCGACGCCGGGGATCGGCGTCTTGGCGCCGAGCAGCGTGAGCAGCCGGTCGTAACGGCCGCCGCCGGCCAACGGCCGCTCGCCGTTCTCAGCCGCGATCTCGAAGACGATGCCGGTGTAATAATCCAGCGGACGGCCAAAGGCGGCGTCGTAGCGGATTGTCCTGGTCGGCAGGCCATGCGCCTCGATGGCCTTGGCGCGGGCGGCGAATTTTTCCAGCGCCGCGCCCAGCGAAAGCCCGGCAGAGGCCGCAAAGCTTTCGAGCGCAGCGCTGGCGCCGTCGAGCGGCACGTCGATGGCGAGAAAATCCCTGAGTGCTGCAAAGGCCTCGTTCGACAGCCGCACGCTGCGCAGTTCGCCCTTTTCGATCAGCCGTCGGGCAATGTCGACCGGCGCGCGTCCGCCGGATGCCAGCAGGCCGGCCTCTTCCATGCCGCCGGCAATGTGGGCGGAAAGCGCTTCGAGATCGCCATCTAGGACAAGGGCCGCGACTTCGCCGTCAAGCTGACCGTTGCGTGGCGGGTTGGCGAGATCGGACAACGCTGCCTGCAGCATCGGCGCCGAACCGAAGGCGCGCGCAAGTCGCATGCGCCAGCCGCGCGGCAGGCCGAGGGCCGCCAGCACCGCCTCGAAGATGGTCTGGTCGCCGAGCGTGATCGCCAGAGGTTGCGCCGGCAGAACCAGCTCAAGCAGCGCATGCGCATCAGCCAGCGAACGGGCATCGGCCTCAGCCATGTCGCGGTCGCCGAGATCCTCGATGCCGGCCTGAAAGAACTCGTTGCCGCCCTCGCGGCGCTGGCGGAACACTTCGCCGAGATAGGAATAGCGGCGCGGCGTGCCGGCCTGCGAGGCGATGTGGTCGAGGCAGACGGGGATGGTGAATTCGGGCCGCAGACACAGCGTCTTGCCGGTCTCGCTTTCCGTGAGAAAGATGCGGCGGCGCAGATCCTCGCCGGCCATATCGAGGAATGGGTCGGCCGGCTGCAGCACCGCGACCTCGACCGCATGGGTGTTGCGGGTGGCGAAGAGCTTGGTGATTTCCGTCGCGATTGCGGGGCGGGAGGTCATGGGCGGCGCGAGGCACCCCCCTCTGGCCTGCCGGCCATCTCCCCCTCAAGGGGGGAGATTGGCAGCTTGCGGCGCAGCGCCTCTTCTTCACCGGCGGAGATTGGCGAAAGCCTACGCAACATCCAATCTCCCCCCTTGAGGGGGAGATGGCCGGCAGGCCAGAGGGGGGCGTTCAAGCGCCACCCTTCGCACGGTCAGCGGCCTGCGCAGCCAAAATCTTCTTCACCTCGGCGACCAGCTCAGCCTCCGGCACCGTGACCTGTGCCGGTCTTGCGGCGCGCCATTCGGCGTTGTCGGCGATTTCAGCGGACATGCGCGCGCCTTCGATCAGATCCTTGATCTGCAGCTCGCCCTTGGCGCGCTCGTCGCCGCCCTGGATAACGGCGACCGGGCTGCCGCGGCGGTCGGCATATTTCAGCTGCGCCTTCATGCCGGCGCCGCCGAGATACATTTCGGAGCGGATGCCGGCCGCGCGCAGATCGGCCACCATCTTCTGGTAGCGACCGAGGCTTTCCGTATCCTTGTCCATCACCAGCACGACGACCGGCGCGATGACATCGGTGGTGTCCAGCTTGCCGAGGTTCTTCAGCGCCGTCATCAGGCGGGAGACGCCGATCGAAAAGCCGGTCGCCGGCACCGGCTCGCCACGGAAGCGCGAGACCAGCCCGTCATAGCGGCCGCCACCACCGACCGAACCGAAGCGCACGATCTGGCCGTCTTCGTTGGGGATTTCGGCCAGAAGCTCGGCCTCGAAAACCGGGCCGGTGTAGTATTCGAGGCCACGAACGACGGAGCGGTCCATGGCGATGCGATCTTCGCCATATCCGGCCGCCCTGACCAGGGCTTCAATCGTCGCGAGCTCGCCGACGCCTTCTTGGTAAGTCGGGTTCGAGCTCACTATGGAAACCTGGTCGACCTGTGCGTTCCTTGCCGTGGCGAGGAGAACTGCTTCAGCTTGCCCGTCGTCCAAACCAGCGCCCTTGGCGAAGTCGCCCTCGCCTTCCTTGCCGCCATCCCATCGGCCCGGCCCAAGCAGAAGCTTCACGCCTTCCGGCCCGAGCTTGTCCAGCTTGTCGATGGCGCGCAGCACGGTCAGCCGGCGGCCGGCATTGTTGTCACCGCCAAGGCCGATCGCCTCCAGCACGCCATCCAGCACCTTGCGGTTGTTGACCCGGATGACGTAGTCGCCACGCTTGATGCCAAGCGCTTCCATCACGTCGGCCATCATCATGGCCATCTCGGCGTCGGCTGCGACGCCCGGCGTACCGATCGTGTCGGCGTCGAACTGCATGAACTGGCGGAAGCGGCCCGGGCCGGGCTTTTCGTTGCGGAACACCCAGCCGGAGCGGTAGCTGCGATAGGGTTTCGGCAGCTTCTCAAAATTCTCGGCGACGTAGCGCGCCGTCGGCGCGGTCAGGTCGTAGCGCAGCGACAGCCACTGCTCATCATCGTCCTGGAAAGAAAATACGCCCTCATTAGGCCGGTCCTGGTCGGGCAGGAACTTGCCCAGCGCATCGGTGTATTCGATCAGCGGCTGGTCGGCCGGCTCGAAACCGTAGAGCTCATAGACCGAACGGATCGTCGCCATCATCTTCTCGACGGCGCGGATATCGTCGGCGCTGCGGTCGGCAAAGCCGCGCGGCAGCCGCGCTTTCGTCTTTTCCGATTTGTCGGCCATGGGATGGGTCTTTTCGCTAAGTAATCGATAACTTATTTGGAGTCGGCGTGTCCTAACCGAAGCGGCTTGGTGCGGCAAGGGTTTGCGCTCTTTCCTTCTCATTCGAAACAAAACGCACCAAAAGGAAACAATTCCGCCATCGGCGCGGCATCGTGCCGACACAATCAGAGCCGATAAGCGCGCCGAAACAAGGGGGTGGGCCCATGACCACGGCGGAACGCAAATTCGATATTGGAGACGAGGGCTCGTATGAAGTCCGGCTGCGGCCGGCCGAGAGCCGTGCGCAGGTGACGGCGAGCCCCGGTCCGTTTGAGGTCACTGCCGACGAGCGCAAGGGCTCCACCGTGCGCGAGGCGCTGATGACTGGATTGCTGGTGATTTATCCGGCCTTTGCGGCACTGGCGGCGATTGTCGCCGGGCTTTTTCTGACGGGCGCCAGCGGGACGTGAGTTCCTTACCCTCCCCCTTTTGGGGAGGGTCGACGTAGCGTCGGGGTGGGGGTGCGGCGCCAAGATACCCCCACCCGCGCCTTCGGCGCGACCTCCCCACAAGGGGGAGGTAGGGGGACAGCGCCCTACTTCGGCCTCTTAAAGGCCTTGCGTTCCTTCTCCACCTGCTCCCGGCACACGCAGCCTTCGAGATGGTCGTTGACCAGACCCATCGCCTGCATGAAGGCGTAGACCGTCGTCGGGCCGACAAAGGTCCAGCCGCGCTTTTTCAACTCCTTCGAAATCCTGATCGAGACCCCTGTCGTCGGGTTGGCGCGTAGATGCGCCATGTCCACCACCGCCGGCCGCTCCTTCGGCCCCGGCTCGAACTTCCAGAACCAAGCGGCCAGCGAGCCGAACTCGTCGACCATTTCGCACGCCCGTTTGGCGTTGTTGATGGTCGAGACGATCTTGCCGCGGTGGCGGATGATGCCGGCATTGGCGACCAGGCGCTCGACATCCTCGTCGGTGAAGGCAGCGACCTTGTCGAAGTCGAAACCGGCGAAGGCCTCGCGGAAATTCTCGCGCTTGCGCAGAATGGTCAGCCAGGACAGGCCGGACTGAAAGCCTTCGAGGCAGATCTTTTCGAACAGCCTGCGGTCGTCGGCGACCGGCCGGCCCCATTCATGGTCGTGGTAGTGCAGATAGTCCGGCAGATTGCCGTGCCAGAAGCAGCGCGTGATCCCGTCGGAGCCGGTAAGCAGTCCGGTGTTGTCTTGCGCCATGGCCAATCCATCCGTTAACGCGCTTTCGCGCTGCATTTACCGCGGCTTTACCAGATTCCTGAACCCGGCGGTAACCACACCAAAAGGTTTACTGACAAAGCGGCATTTTACGCATTCCGATTCATGTTTCGGTTGTGGCTTCGCGCCAAGGATCGCGCAACCGGGGGCAAGTTCCGCCTCCGTCCGTTCGACGATCAAGGTGCGTTCCGATGAAGATCTTTTTGCGTTCCGTGCTCGGCGCCGTGGCCATTCTGGCCGCCGGCGTCACCTCGTCTGCCGCCAACGACCGCTATGCCGACAGGCCGCCGGTGATGGTGAGCCCCGACCTTTCCGCGCCCTGGGTGCTGCAGCTTGGCCGCGCGCCCGGCATCGTGCGGCAGAGCCGCCAGTTCGTGCAGCAGCAGCCACGCCTTCGCTATGCGCAGCCAGCGCGACCCGATCGGGTGCGCACTGCTTCCGTGCAGGCGCCGGCCAAGCGCGTGGTGATGCGGCCGCAGATCAATCCGCTCTATCTGCCGCAGGAAGTCGCCTATGACGGCCCGCAGAAGCCGGGCACGATCGTCATCGATACGACGCAGAACTTCCTGTTCCTGGTCGAGAAGAACGGCAAGGCGCGGCGCTATGGCGTCGGCACCGGCAAGCCTGGGTTCGAATGGTCTGGCACGCACAAGATCACCAACAAGCGCGTCTGGCCGGACTGGCGCCCGCCAGCGGAGATGATCAAGCGCGAGGCTGCCAGGGGCCGCTACCTCCCGACCTATCTGGCCGGTGGCGAAGAGAATCCGCTCGGCGCCCGCGCGCTCTATCTCGGCACGACGGAATACCGCATCCACGGCACCAACCAGCCATGGACCATCGGCGGCTCGGTATCTTCCGGCTGTATCCGCATGCGCAACGAGGACGTGGTTGACCTTTACGAGAGGGTCAATGTTGGAACGACCGTGGTCGTGATATAGTCGGCTACCGAATCATCTGGTTCAGAAGGCTAGACCTTCAGGGATCGGGAAGAGTTTACGGGGGACGGGCCGTGTGGGGATGCGGCCAGTCAGGAAAGGGCAGCCCGGGAAACCGCGCTGCCCTTTCTCTTTGCGGCTATAGCTGAGCCAGGCTGCGCCAGAACGTCGCGCCAGGGGGATGACGGTTCGCTTTCACGCTGCCTTGCCGCATTTCCCCTGCTATAGGGACGGCCAAACTCCCCTGCGCCAAACTCGCTGCAAAGGTTCAGCCATGTCTCCGCCAGACGATAGCCGCTATCTCCGGGGCGGCCCGGTCGCCCAGCGCATCATGGCATCCGTGCGCGAGGATGCCGCCATCGCCACCGCCGAAGGTTTTCCGCCCAAGCTGGTGTCGATCACCGTCGGCGATACCGCTGCCGTCGATGTCTATGTGCGCAACCAGCGCGCCAAGGCCGCGCTTGCCGGCATCGGTTTCGAGGAGCGGCGGTTCCCCGCCGACATCAGCGCCGGCGAACTCGAGGCGGCGATCCACGGCCTGAACGCCGACCCGCGCGTCACCGGCATCATCATCCAGCGGCCGGTGCCGGCGCATATCCCGATCAAGACGCTGCAAGCGGCGGTGCATCCACTGAAGGACGTCGAGGGCATGCATCCGGCGTCGATCGGCAATATCGTCTACAACCAGCTCGACCTCGCGCCTTGCACGGCTGCGGCCTCGGTCGAGCTGCTCAAGGAAACCGGCCTCGACCTCAAGGGGCTCGAAGTCGTCGTCGTCGGCCATTCCGAGATCGTCGGCAAGCCGATTGCCTTCCTGCTGATGAGCGAAGGCGCAACGGTGACGGTGTGCCATCACATGACGCGCTCGGTGGCGGCACATGCGCGCCGCGCCGATGCGCTGTTCGTCGCCGTCGGCAAGCCGCGGCTGATCAAGGCCGACATGGTGAAGCCCGGTGCGGCCGTCATCGACATCGGCATCAATTCCGAGATCGGCCCGGACGGCACGAGCCGCATCGTCGGCGACGTCGACACCGAGAGCGTGAAGGAAGTCGCGTCCTGGATCACGCCGGTGCCGGGCGGCGTCGGCCCGATCACTGTGGCGATCCTCTTGCGCAACACAATGGTCGCGCTCAGCCGCCAGCGCGCGCGCTACCAGGCGACGTATGGCGTGGTGGACCGGCTGGCAGCGGAATAGCTGCTTACTCGGCGGCGACCAGGTTTCCTTCGGAGACGCCCTCCGGCTTCGGACCACCATAGGCCCAGTCGAGCAGCTTGATCGTGTGCACCACCGGCAGCTTCGCGGCGGAAGCGATCTGGGTGATGCAGCCGATGTTGCCGGTGGCGACGATTTCGGCGTCGGTCGCCTCGATGTTCTTCACCTTGCGGTCACGCAACCTTGCGGAAATCTCCGGCTGCAGGATGTTGTAGGTGCCGGCGGAGCCGCAGCACAGATGCCCCTCGCGCGGTTCGCGCACGACGAAGCCCGCCTTGGACAGCAATTCCTTCGGCTGGCGGATGATCTTCTGACCGTGCTGCATCGAGCAGGCGGAGTGATAGGCGACGACGGTGCCGGGTTTGCGCACCGACTCGGGCAGGTCGAGGCTTGCGAGATATTCGGTAATGTCCCTGGCCAGCGCCGAGACCCGCGCGGCCTTGTCGGCATAGGCCGGATCGAGGCGCAGCATGAAGCCGTAGTCCTTGATCGTTGTGCCGCAGCCGGACGCGGTGATGACGATGGCATCGAGCCCGCCCTGGTCGATGGCACGCGTCCACGCATCGACATTCTGCCGGGCCGAGGCAAGGGCTGCTGCCTCGCGGCCCATATGATGGACAACCGCGCCACAGCAGGCTTCGCCCTGCGGCACCACGACCTCGACGCCAAGCCTGGTCAGCAATGCAATCGTCGTCTCGTTGATGGCGGGGTCGAGTACCGATTGGGCGCAGCCGGTGAGGATGGCGACGCGGCCTCTCTTCGTCCCCTGCCCGGCATGAATGCCGGAAGAGGCCATTGGCGAGACCGTCGGGATCGAGGCCGGTGCCAGCTTCAGCATCGCGCTGAGCGGCTTCAGGGCCGACACCTTTTCGAACAGACGAATGAATGGCTTGCCGAGTCTCGCCAATTTCAGCGCGGCGCGAAAGCGCGCGGGATAGGGCAGCACGAAGGCCAGCATGGCGCGGGTGAGCCGGTCGAGCAGCGGCCGCTTGTAAGTTTCCTCGATATGGGCGCGGGCATGGTCGACCAAGTGCATGTAATTGACGCCCGACGGGCAGGTCGTCATGCAGGCGAGGCAGGACAGGCAGCGGTCGATATGGGTGACGATCTCCTTGTCGGCCGGGCGGCCGTTCTCCAGCATGTCCTTGATGAGATAGATCCGCCCGCGTGGCGAATCCAGCTCGTTGCCCAATGTCACATAGGTCGGGCAAGTGGCGGTGCAGAAGCCGCAATGCACGCATTTGCGCAGGATCTTCTCCGATTCCGCGACATGCGGATCAGCAAGCTGGGCAAGGGAGAAGTTGGTTTGCATTATCTTAGCCTTGGGCCATGCGGCCTGGGTTCAGGATGGTCTTAGGATCGAACTCGGCCTTCATGCGCGCCGACAGTGCGGCCAGATGCGGCGCCTGCGGCTCGAACACCGGAACGGCGGCGCGATACGAAGGGGTGGCGCGCACCAGCGTCGCGTGGCCGCCGCGATGCTTTCTGATCAGCCCGCGCAGCAGGGCGGCCTCGGGATCGCCCTGCTCCATGCGCAGCCAGACCAGCCCGCCCTGCCAGTCGTAGAAGGCGCTGACACCGATCTGCATGCGCAGCGTCAGCACCATCTGATGGGCCTGAGACGGCGCCATGGAGACGCGCCAGACCGGCTTTTCGCTACGGTCGGCGAATGGCGTGCAGTCCCTTATGTCACGCCAGAGGGTATGCGATGTCTCGCCTGCGATCTCCTGCAGCGGGCCGGCATTTTTCAGCAGGGTCTTCAGTGCCTCGATGCGATAGGCGACCGATGGGCCAAACCCTTCGACGCGCAGCAGCGTTGCAGCGTCAGTGCCTAGACTGCCCCCGGCAACGCGCGCGGCGATGCGTTCGGGCAGATGGGCCGCGCTCGACACTTCGGCGCTGGAGCCGAGCGCCAGCGCCATGGCGGCAGAGGCGGCATCGTCGAGTAGGCCGCGCATGGCAAGCGTCACCTCGGTCTCGGCCGCCGGCAGCACCTTGAAGGTGACATCGGTGAACACGGCCAGCGTGCCCCAGCTGTTGGCCATCAGCTTCGACAGATCGTAGCCGGTGACATTCTTGACGACGCGGCCGCCGGACTTGAAGGCCTCGCCGCGTCCGGCAACCGCATTGATTCCCAGAATATGGTCTCGTGCACCCCCCGCCTTCAGCCGGCGCGGGCCGGACAGGTTCGCGGCGAGCACGCTGCCGATCGTGCCCTTGCCGGGCTCGCCGCCGAGTAAAGGACCGTAATCCATCGGTTCGAAGGCGAGTTGCTGGCCGCTTTCGGCGAGCAGGTTTTCGATCTCGGAAAGCGGCGTGCCGGCCTTGGCCGACAGTACCAACTCGGCCGGCTCGTAGAGCGTGACGCCGGTGAGCTTCGAAAGATCGAGCGTGTGTTCGCTCTGCTGTGGCCGGCCGATGCCGCGCTTGGAGCCGTGGCCGATGATTTCCAAAGGTGACTCTTCCGCCGCCGCCCATTGGACGGTGGAGAGGATCTCGGCCGATGTGGTGGGGGTGAAGGTCGTCATGGCGAAGATGGGTCGAGTTCCTTCGCGCCCCCCTCTGTCCTGCCGGACATCTCCCCCACTTGGGGGGAGATTAGCAGCTTTGGCGACCGCGCTTCTCTAGCAACGTCGAAGATTGGCGAAGGCAGAGATGACTGGTGATCTCCCCCCTTGTGGGGGAGATGTCCGGCAGGACAGAGGGGGGCGCGAAGGATCGCCGACGTGAGACATTCCGCCCCCATCAAAACCTCGGAATGTCCGGAAACGCCAGCTGGCCGCGATGCACGTGCATGCGCCCAAGCTCCGCGCAGCGGCGCAGTTGTGGAAACACCTTGCCGGGGTTGAGCAAATGATTGGGGTCGAAGGCGCATTTGACGCGCATTTGCTGATCGAGGTCGATCTGGTCGAACATTTCAGGCATCAAGTCGCGCTTCTCGACGCCGACGCCGTGCTCGCCGGTCAAGACGCCGCCGACCTTGACGCAGAGCCGCAAGATGTCGGCGCCAAAACTTTCCGCCTTGTCGAGTTCGCCCGGCACGTTGGCGTCGTAGAGGATCAGCGGATGCAGATTGCCGTCGCCGGCGTGGAAGACATTGGCGACGCCAAGGCCGTATTTCTCCGACAGTTCGCGCATGCCGGCGAGCACACGCGGCAATTCCTTGCGCGGGATGGTGCCATCCATGCAGTAATAGTCGGGCGAGATGCGGCCGACCGCCGGGAAGGCCGCCTTGCGGCCGGCCCAGAAACTCAGCCGCTCCTGTTCGGATTGCGAGATGCGACAGGTGGTGGAGCCGTTCCTATAGGCGATCGCTTCGACGAGACCGATCAGGTGATCGACCTCGACGCCCGGCCCGTCGAGTTCGACGATCAGCAGCGCCTCGACATCAAGGGGGTAGCCGGCATGGACGAAATCTTCCGCGGCATGGATCGCCGGCCGGTCCATCATCTCCATGCCGCCAGGGATAATGCCGGCGCCGATGATGTCGGCGACGCATTGGCCGCCCTGCTCGCTGGTCGGAAAGCCGATCAGCAGAGCGCGGGCCGTCTCCGGCTTTTTCAGGATGCGCACGGTGACCTCGGTGACGACGCCGAGCAGGCCTTCGGACCCCGTCATGACGCCGAGGAGATCATAGCCTTCCGAGTCCAGATGATTGCCGCCCAGGCGCACCACCTCGCCGTTCATCAGCACCATCTCGATGCCGAGCACATTGTTGGCGGTCAGGCCGTATTTCAGGCAGTGCACGCCGCCGGAATTTTCCGCGACATTGCCGCCGATCGAGCACGCGATCTGGGAGGATGGGTCAGGGGCGTAGTAAAAGCCCTCCTGCTCGACGGCAATGGTGATGCCAAGATTGGTAACGCCTGGCTGAGCGACGACGATGCGGTCGGGATAGTCGATGGCAAGGATGCGGTTGAAGCGGCTCATGACCAGCAGCACGGCATCCTCGAGCGGCAGCGCGCCGCCCGACAACGAGGTTCCGGAGCCGCGCGGCACGACACGGATGTTGCGGTCGTTGCAGTATTTCAGCACCCGCGACACCTGCGCCACCGTTTCCGGCAGCACCACGACCAGCGGCAATTGCCGGTAGGCGGTGAGACCGTCGCTTTCGAAGGCGCGCATTTCGTTGGTGGCGTCGACGACGCCCTCGCCCGGCACGATGATGCGCATATCGGCGACGATCTCCGCCCGCCTTCGCATCGTGGCGTCGTCTGGCTTGGGCATGACAAGGCCGGACATCGGCGGCGTCCTCCACTTGGCTGGTAAAAATCTTTTACCAGTTACATTCGGATGTTGCAAACACCGCGTCGGGCAAAGAGCGTACTGCCAGCCTTCCGCAGCGGCAATCTGCCGCTATTCACCCTCCCCCTTGTGGGGAGGGTCGCGAACGCAGTGAGCGGGGTGGGGGTCCGCGCGACGAAAGCTCTTTACGAGCACCCCCACCCCGATCCGCTATGCGGATCGACCCTCCCCACAAGGGGGAGGGTAAAGTGCGCTCCTACTCCCCCGGATGTTTCGCCGGCTCGGAGTGCATCCGCCTCACTCGCCGCACCCCCCACCAGACCAGCACGATGGCGACCGGCACCGAGGCGGCGGTGACGACTTCGGGCGCAATGGCATGGCCGAAGATCGATGCGCCCTTGGCGAGATAGGAGATCAGGCCGACGACATAGTAGGACACTGCTGCCACCGACAGGCCTTCCACCGTCTGCTGCAACCGCAGTTGCAGCCGGGCGCGGTTGTTCATCGACGCCAGCAGATCGCGGTTCTGCTTCTCGACCTCGACATCGACCCACGTGCGCAGCAGCGTGGTGGCGCGGGTCAGTTTTCGCGACAGGTTGGCCTGGCGCTCCTCGACCGAACGGCAGGTGCGCATGGCGGGTGCCACCCGCCGCTGCAGGAAGCCGCCCCAAGTGTCGTAGCCGGGCACGGCTTCTTCGTCCAGCGCTTCCAGCCGCTCGACAACGATGCCGTCATAGGCGCGGCTGGCGCCGAAGCGATAGAGGCTGGAGGCGGCATCAGCCTCGAGTTCAGCGGCAAGCTCGGTCAGGTCGGCGAGCAGCGTCTGGCTGTCGCGGGTTTCAGCGACCTTCATTTCCAGCGTGGTCTGCGCCAGCCGGTCCTCGATGCGGCGGGCGCGGCCCGACAGGGTCAGCGCCAGCGGCAGGCCGAGCATGGCAAGCGTGCGATACGTCTCGACGTCGATCAGCCGCTGCGACAGCGCGCCGGTCCGCGCCGGCGTCAGGCCGCGATCAAGCACCAGGATGCGGGTCAGGCCGTCGCCGTCCTGGCGGAAATCGGTGACTATGGCCGCATTGCCGCGCTCGACCAGCGAATAGCAGAGGCTCGTCGGGTCGAAGGCCGCAATCAGCTTCTCGCTTACCGGCGTCCATTTGCGGATCTCCAGCCTTATACCTGAGATCACCGTTCCCGGCGGCGAGAAGCCGTTGCCGAAAGGAGAATCCTCCTGCGCCCTGCTGCTTTCGGCCAGCGGCCCTTCCCACAGATAGGTCGAAAATTCCGTATGCCGCTCCCAGCGCAGCGTGCCCTTGCCCCACTTCATGGCGTGGTGGCGGGCATGACGGTCGGGCGCCGCGATGCCGAGGCGCCGCGACAGTTCGGAGAGCACGGCCATGTCGACGCCGGAGCCGCCCTCGGTCATGAAGGCGAGTTGCACAAGCACGCGCGGCTTCTCGATCAGCGGATGCGGCCGGGCATGGACCTCGCCAAGCGCGCCAGGCCGTCCCTCATGCGCGGGAAAGCCCATCACGCTGCCCTGGGCGCGCGGCTGGAATTCGAGGTTGGACGTCTCGTCCGACACGGTGGTCCCCCTGTTCTCGACCCTTCGTGTGATGGCGTCCTCTAAAGGCAATCCATGAGGCGCGTAAACACCAAAGTCTAGCATCGTAGGTCCTGCCGGCGCGACGCGCAGACCGACCCGATTGGGCAAATTGGATAAATAATTTGACCAGTTGGCGACGCTGGCTTTATCTTGCGCGACGCCGGTTCAATTTCCCAGGCCCCCGTTGAGCGATATTTTCTCCAGGATCGAGCATTCGCGCACCGCCGACGAGGTGGTGCAGCAGATCGAAAGCCTGATCCTTGAAGGCGTGCTGCGCACCGGCGACCGGCTGCCGGGCGAGCGCGAGCTGGCGCGCCAGTTCGACGTGTCGCGGCCGATCCTGCGCGATGCGCTGAAGGCGCTGGAAGGGCGCGGGCTGCTGATCACCAAGGCCGGCGGCGGCACCCATGTCGCCGACGTCATCGGCCAGTTGTTCACCAAGCCGGTGACCGACCTTATCTCGATGCACCGCAAGGCGGTGACCGACTATCTGGAATACCGCCGCGAGATCGAAGGTGTTGCGGCCGAATATGCGGCGCGGCGCGCGACAGCGGACGACATTGCGCTGCTCGACCGCATCATGGCGCGCATGGACGAGGCGCACCGCACCGGCGATTTCGACGACGAGGCGGAAATCGACGTCGAGTTCCACCATGCTGTGTGCGAATGCGCGCACAACATCATCCTCTTGCACACGCTGCGCTCCTGCTACCGGCTGCTGTCTGAAGGCGTGTTCCAGAACCGGCTTCTGGTGTTCAGCGTGCCCGGAGCGCGCGAGGCGCTGCTGGCCCAGCACGGCGCGATCTACAAAGCCGTGAAGGCCGGCGATCCCTCAGCTGCCCGCCAGGCGGCGATGGACCATATCTCCTATGTCGAGCGCTCGATGCTCGAGGCCGAACGCAGCGGCGACTGGCAGCGCGTGTCGCGGCTCAGGCTTAAGCAGCGCTCCGACGCCGACGACGGCTTCAAGACGACTGGCTAACGAGGAACCACCATGAGCGACATCCTCACCATTGCCGATCTCAAGGACCTGGCGCGCCGGCGGGTGCCGAAGATGTTCTTCGACTATGCCGATTCCGGCGCCTGGACCGAAAGCACCTACCGCGCCAACGAAGAGGACTTCCAGAAGATAAAATTCCGTCAGCGCGTACTGGTCGACATGAGCAACCGCTCGCTGGAATCGACCATGATCGGCGAGAAAGTGGCGATGCCGGTGGCGCTTGCCCCAACTGGAATGACCGGCATGCAGCATGCCGATGGCGAGATGCTGGCCGCGCAGGCGGCAGAGGAATTCGGCGTGCCGTTCACGCTGTCGACGATGAGCATCTGCTCGATCGAGGATGTCGCGTCGGTGACCAAGAAGCCGTTCTGGTTCCAGCTCTACGTGCTTCGCGACAAGGATTTCGTGCTCGACCTGATCGACAGGGCGAAGGCTGCAAAATGCTCGGCGCTGGTGTTGACGCTCGACCTGCAGATCTTGGGGCAGCGCCACAAGGATGTCCGCAACGGGCTGTCGGCGCCGCCCAAGATGACGCTGGCCAACATTGCCAACATCGCCATGCGGCCACGCTGGCTGATGGGCATTGCCGGCACCAAGCGCCGCACCTTCCGCAACATTGTCGGCCATGCCAAGGGCGTCGGCGACGTCGCTTCGCTGGCATCGTGGACGACGGAGCAGTTCGACCCGCATCTGTCGTGGAAGGATGTCGCCTGGATCAAGGAACGTTGGGGCGGCAAGCTGATCCTGAAAGGCATTCTCGACAAGGAGGACGCGCTGATGGCGGTCGAGACCGGCGCCGACGCCATCATCGTTTCCAACCATGGCGGGCGCCAGCTCGACGGCGCATCGTCGTCAATCATGGCGCTGGAAGAGATCGCCGATGCCGTCGGCGACAGGATCGAGGTGCATATGGACGGCGGCATCCGCTCGGGCCAGGACGTGCTGAAGGCGCTTTGCCTCGGCGCCAAGGGCACCTATATCGGCCGCCCGTTCCTGTACGGATTGGGCGCCATGGGCAAGCAAGGCGTGACCCTGGCGCTGGACATCATCCGCAAGGAGATGGACATCACGCTGGCACTGTGCGGCAAGCGGCTGGTGACCGACATGGGCAAGGACCAGTTGCGGCGCTAGGGTCTTGTTCACCGATTAGACCCTAGCCTCGCTGGATCACGGAGACGAAGCCGCCTTGACCGAGACCGGCATCCACTACCTCGACGCGCGCGCACCCGATGGCATGCGCCTCTATGCGATCGGCGACGTGCATGGCCGGCTCGATCTGCTCGCCGCCATGCATCGCCGCATCGAGAGCGAACTCGAATACAAGCCGACCAGCGATTGGCGCGTCATCCACCTCGGCGACTATGTCGACCGCGGACCAGAGTCCAAGGGCGTCATAGACTTCCTGATCGAGGCACAGAAACGCGATCCGCGGCATCTGATGCTCGCCGGCAACCACGATATCGGCTTCCTCGACTTTCTCGACGAGCCTGACCCGGAAGGGCTGTTCATCCGTTATGGCGGCGTGCAGACGGCACAATCCTATGGTGTCGACTTAGCGGGACACGCAAGCTGGTTCGGCAAGGCCGAGGCGTTACGGCGGGGACACCAGGCACTGGTCAATGCTGTACCGCAAGCCCATGTCGACTTCCTGCGGTCGCTGCAATTGTCACTGATATCAGGTGATTTCTTCTTATGCCATGCCGGCGTCAGGCCTGACGTGCCGCTGGCGAGCCAGAGCCCGCAGGATCTGGTCTGGATCCGCGACGTCTTCCACAACCATCCAGGGCTTTACCCGAAGGTGATCGTGCACGGCCACACACCGGTGCCGCAGGCGGAGGTGATGCCGA
The DNA here is from genome assembly GCF_030323245.1 of Mesorhizobium sp. C372A. NCBI lineage: Bacteria > Pseudomonadati > Pseudomonadota > Alphaproteobacteria > Hyphomicrobiales > Phyllobacteriaceae > Mesorhizobium > Mesorhizobium sp. C372A. Next base: position 6,404,730 of record NZ_CP100475.1, read on the forward strand.
ACCGCGTCAATGTCGACACACTCGCCTGGCAGTCAGGCATGCTCAGCGCGCTCGCCGTGGACGGCGCGGACAAGCGTATCCTGACTGTGCAGGGAAAAGCGTTTTAGCGAAGCGCGGCGGTGACGCCGTAGCCGTCGACGGCCTGATGGTTGTTGGCTGCATCGGCGGAATAAATGCCGAGACCGCACAAAACGATGGCAGACAGCATGACAAAGGACAGAAGCGCTGCTTTCACGGACGTCATCTCTAGTTGAGCTTCCTGCATCTGGGCACGAGGCGGTTACCAATGGGTTGAAACCGAGAATTCGTCTCAAAGTTTCGACGATTTCGCGTTTGTAGGTCGATTCTGTATCGGCGGTGTGTCGCGCGGATCACACAGAAGGTTCATCGCGGTTGCATTGCCGTTGCATAGCGCGCGCCTTGTAGGATAGCGTTCGGCCACAAACCAAGGACGAAAGAAGTTGTCCCCGGCAGATTCCCCGCCGCGTGCCAATTATGCAACGGATAGAGCGGTTCGCCGCTACGGCGAACCGCTCTATCTTTTTATCTGACGCAATTCCGGACGGAAAACCGCTTCACACTTTTCCTGGAATTGCTGACTGCGCGCGGCCAGTCTCAGATCGTCGCCACCCAGGCGCGGGCAATGGCCAAGCCCGCGGCGTCGGCCTCGGGGCCGTTGCGTGCCATTTCGCTGTCGAGGCGATCCTGCCAGTCGGGATGGCGATCGGCAATCAGCGGCGCGAAGGATGTGCTCCAGTCCCTCACCATCGGCTGGTCGGCCTCGAAATGGAACTGGAAGCCGTAGACGGCGCGGCCGATACGGAACGCCTGGTTCTCGGCAATTTCGCTGCCGGCAAGCCGCACCGCATTTGACGGCAGCGCGAAAGTGTCGTCGTGCCATTCGAAGATGGGGAAATCCTGGGGAAGTGCGCCAAGCACCGGATCGGTTCTGGCGTCCGGCGTCAGCGATACCTTGTGCCAGCCGAATTCCGAGGCGCCGCCGATCTGGTTCTCACCGCCGAAAGAGCGGGCAACCAACTGGCTGCCCAGGCAGATACCGAGAACCGAGCGATCCTTGGCGGCGAAATCGCGGGTCAGTTCGAGCAGCACCGGGAAATACGGGTAGTCATCGTCGGCCAGCGCATTCTGGCCGCCGCCCAGCATCACCATGGCATCGTGTCCGGTCGCGTCGTCCGGCAGCGCATCGCCCTTGTAGGGCCGGCGCAGGTCGAGATCGGCGCCGGCTTCGGCGAGCGCGGCACCAACCTGGCCAAGGCCGGTGTTGTCGTAGTTCTGGACCACCAGCACCCGCATCGCAAAACCCTGCTGACATGAAATGACGCGACGAGCGATATCATGTCGCCAGCATTGCAGCCAAGATGCGTATTCGGGAGAGAGCTATGCCACTGCAGAACCGGGTCGATCCGTTCGGCGCCATCCATGCCATATCCGAGCGCGGCCTGTTCACCGGCAATCGCGGCATCATCCACGATCCTGAGACCAAGACGCTGCTGAAAAAGCGTTGGGCCTTGCCGGCCTGGATCATCTGCGTCCGCCAATTCCGCAATGTGCGGCGCGAGCCGATGGGCAGGAATCGGCCGGGCGGCAGGGCCGGCTGGACCGAGTTGTTCTTCCTCGACGAGGTGACGGCGCTGGCCGCCGGGCACCGTCCCTGTTTCTATTGCCGGCGTGAGCGAGCCACGGATTTTGTCGGGCGTTTCGGCAAAGTCTTCGGTGTAAACGAACCGCGCGCGCCAATGGTGGACAAGCGGCTGCACAAGGAGCGGCTGGCTTCCGGCGGCAAGCCACCTGATGTCACCATGGGAGAGCTTGCCGAATTGCCGGACGGAGCGATGATCGCGGATGGCGGCTCGGCCTATGCGCTGCGCGGCGGCAACGCGCTGCCCTGGTCGTTCGCAGGCTATGGCGATGCGGCGGCCTTCGACAGCCTTGCCGGCCGGTCGCTGCGCCTGCTCACACCGGCCACGACCGTTTCGGTGCTGCGGCACGGTTTTGAACCGGTGTGGCATCGTTCCGCCGAGACTTGACGCCAGGCACCGCCTCGCCCATTCCTCGGCGATGCGCGCCAATTACAAGATGCAGCGGCTGTTCGTGCCGGACGACCTCGCGGCAGGCATCGAATTCGATGCCGGCCAGCAGCAGAGCCATTACCTCATGCATGTGCTGCGGCTCGGCGAAGGCGCCGAGATTCTGGTCTTCAACGGCCGCGACGGCGAGTGGTCGGCGGCGATCGCTTCGAAGTCGAAGAAGGCGGTGCGGCTGAGAGTGCTCAGCCAACAGCGGCCGCAACCGCCTTTGCCCGATCTAGTTTATTGCTTCGCGCCGCTGAAGCAGGGGCGGCTCGACTATCTCGTGCAGAAGGCGGTGGAGATGGGCGCCGGCATCCTGCAGCCGGTGATCACCCAGCACACGCAATTGGCAAAACCCTCCATCGACCGGCTGCGCGCCAATGTCGTCGAGGCGGCCGAGCAATGCGGCATACTGGCGGTGCCGGAAGTGCGAGAAGCCGAGAAATTCGAGCGTCTGCTCTCCGGCTGGGACAAGGAGCGGCGACTGATCTTCTGCGACGAGGACGCCTCGACCAACAACCCGCTGCCGGCATTGCAGGCGGTGCCGGAGAAGAAGCTGGCGCTGCTGGTCGGACCGGAAGGCGGCTTTTCCGACGACGAACGCAAGATGCTGCGGGCGCTCCCCTTCGTCACTGCCATCCCGCTCGGACCGCGCATCCTGCGCGCTGACACAGCAGCTGTAGCGGCGCTTGCGGTGATGCAGGCGACGGTCGGAGACTGGTAAGAAGCGTAAAGATCAATTCCTGTGACCTGTGGCTCAGGATTTTTCGCTTGATCGGCTGCTGACATTTCGTCCATTTAGCGCCGGCGGGCTCCGAGAGCCGCAGAGGGGGCCCCATGGCGCGCGACACAACCGATTTCCGGCCAATCGAAGACATCGACGAACTGGTCGAGCATCTGGCCGAAGGCAACAAGCCGCGCGACAAGTGGCGCATCGGGACCGAGCACGAGAAGTTCCCCTTCTATGTCGACGGCAACGCGCCGGTGCCTTATGGCGGCGAGCGCGGCATCCGCGCCATCCTCGAAGGCATGCAGCAAAAGCTCGGCTGGGACCCGATCATCGATGACGGCCGCATCATCGGCCTGGTCGAGCCGACCGGCCAGGGCGCGATCTCGCTCGAGCCGGGCGGCCAGTTCGAGCTGTCGGGCGCGCCGCTGGAAACGATCCACCAGACCTGTCGCGAGGGCAATGCGCATCTGGCGCAGGTACGCGAGATCGCCGAGCCGATGGGCATCCGCTTTCTCGGCCTCGGCGGCAGCCCGAAATGGTCGCTGGCCGAGACGCCGAAAATGCCGAAATCGCGCTACGAAATCATGACCCGCTACATGCCCAAGGTCGGCACCAAGGGTCTCGACATGATGTATCGCACCTGCACCATCCAGGTGAACCTCGACTTCGAAAGCGAAGCCGACATGCGCCGCAAGATGCAGGTGTCGCTGAAGCTGCAGCCACTGTCGACGGCGCTGTTTGCCAACTCGCCCTTCACCGACAGCCGGCCGAACGGACTGCAGAGCTGGCGCGGCGACATCTGGCGCGACACCGACAACCAGCGCTCGGGCCTGCTCGAATTCTGCTTCTCGCCCGAGTTCGGCTTTGCCGACTATGTCGAATGGGCGCTCGACGTGCCGATGTATTTCGTCATCCGCGACGGCCACTATCACGACATGACGCACATCACCTTCCGCCAGTTCATGGCCGGCGTTGCCCGCAATGAAGTACCGGACGGACTGCCCACCATGGGCGACTGGGCGAACCATCTGTCGACCCTGTTCCCTGACGTCAGGCTGAAGCGCTTCCTCGAAATGCGCGGCGCCGATGGCGGGCCGTGGCGCCGCATCTGCGCGCTGCCGGCCTTCTGGGTCGGGCTGCTCTATGACGAGGCCGCGCTCGACGCCGCCGAGGCGCTGACTTCGAGCTGGACCTATGAAGAAACGCTGGCGATGCGCAATGCGGTGCCGGAACAAGGCATTTCCGCGCCGTTCCGCAACACGACGCTGCGTGAGATCGGCCGCGATGTAATGACGATTTCGCGCCTTGGGCTGAAAAATCGCGGCAGGAAGAACCGCGACGGCTATGACGAGACCTCGTTCCTCAACACGCTGGACGAAGTCGTGGCGCGCGGTACCACCAGTGCCGAGGAAATGCTGTCGGCCTACCACACGCGCTGGGGCGGCTCGATCGAGCCGGTGTTCATGGAATATGCGTATTAGCGTCGCGCCTTGAGCAGCGGCAAAAGCCGCTTCAATCGAACATCGAAACGAACTAGGTTCTCCCTCGAGGATTTCCCGGAGGAGAAACCGATGCCTACCTTGTTCGACATATTGGCGCAGGCGCAGAACGGCAACGGCATGCAGGCGCTTGCCCAGCAGTACGGGCTTTCCATGCAGCAGACGCAGGCGGCTGTCGCCGCTCTGCTGCCGGCCTTCTCGCAAGGGCTGCAACGCAACACCGCCGATCCCTATGGGCTAGGCGCCTTCATGACGGCGATGGCGAGCGGCCAGCACGCCAAATACTTCGAGGACGCGACCAGGGCTTTCTCACCGCAAGGCGTCAATGAGGGCAATGGCATTCTGGGTCATCTGTTCGGCTCGAAGGAGCTGTCGCGCGCGGTGGCCAGCCAGGCCGCGCAGGCGACCGGCGTCAGCCAGCAGATCCTGCAGCAGATGCTGCCGGCCATCGCTTCGATGGTGATGGGCGGATTGTTCAAGCAGACGACAAACCAGTTGACCGGGGGTCAGATGCAGGCCGCCGGTGGCTTCGGCGGCGGCGGCAGCAATCCGCTCGGCGAGATCATCGAACAGATGATGCGGCAGGCGGGCGGCGGGGCACAGCCTGCGCCGCAGCCAGCACCCAATCCTTACGGTGAGAACCCGCTGGGCAAAGTGCTGCAGGACATGTTCGGCGGCGGCGCCCAACAGCCGCAAAGCCAGCCGCAACAGGCGCCCAACCCATATGGCGACAATCCGCTGGGCAAGGTGCTGCAGGATATGTTCGGCGGTGGCGCGGCACAGCAACCGCAGGGCCGGCCGCAGCAGCCAACACAGCCGCAACAGACGCAGAGCCCTTACGGCGACAACCCGCTGGGCAAGATTTTTGAAGAGATGATGCGGCAAGGCGGTGGTGGCGGCTTCGGCCTGCCCGGTGGGCAGCCGGCGCCGCAGCAGCCGCAAGCACCCCAGCCGCGACAGGCACCGCAGGAGCGCCAGGCGCCGCAACCGCAGGCCAATCCGAGCGGCAGGCCACGCAATCCGTTCGACGATATTTTCGGCAAGATGTTCGAGACCGGCGCCCAGCAGCGCGACGACTATCAGAAGGGCGTGGAAACGATCTTCGACCAGTTCAAGCGGGACATGGACCGGCGGTAGTTGGCGGTAGTTGGGCGCTGACCTTCGCGGCTTCGGAGCAAGGAACGAAGCGACGCGGCGCAGACCGCACGATGACGACGGAGCTTTAAAAGAAAAGCCCGGTCCTGGAGGAGGACCGGGCCAGTGTGCAGGCTGGCCGGCGGGGAACCGGCAGGGAGTGGGGAGCCTGCTATACTCGTTGGTCGTAGCGAGCCTGAGAAAGGTTCACGGCAACCGAAACAATGCGCCCGATATCACGCTATCTGGCGGGCGAGATCTTCGATTGTATCGGCGCGATCGCTCGCAATCGCACGCAGCTTCACGGTCGGATCGGCGCCGAACGGCACATCGATGGCGACATGGAGATCCGCGCGCGTCAGGCCGATATCGGCGAGTTCGGCGTCCGACATCTCGCCGAGGCGATAGAAGGCCCGGCGATTTTTCCAGGCCTGGTAGGCATTGAGAAGGGTGTTGGCCACGCGCGTCGCAACGGCCGGACGCGAGGTGATGCGCGAGGTCGCGGTGGCGAAATCAAACGTGGTCATGTCGGTCTCCTTCAGACTCGAACTGGACAAGACCAGGCGATCGGCGCTGGGGACAGCGGCCGTTCCGGTCTCGATTCACATGCCTTCATGTGGACAATGTGAATTTGCCACGCACCGATTGATTAATCCAACGAATGTTTCTAATCTTTAGCATCAACGCTACTGATGGATTGGACCGATGAAAGCGCCACTCGATCTCGACCAGTTGCAGACCTTCATCTCGATTGCCGATACCGGCAGCTTTACCCGCGCGGCCGAGGAAGTGCTGCGCACGCAATCGGCGGTGTCGATGCAGATGCGCCGGCTGGAAGAGCGGATCGGCAAGCCGCTGTTCGAAAAGGACGGCCGCACCAACAGGCTGACCGAGGAAGGCGACAAGCTGCTCTCCTACGCGCGCCGCCTGCTCTATCTCAACCGCGAAACGCTGGCCGCCTTCGATGACCAGCGGCTCGAAGGCACCATCCGCATCGGCACCCCCGACGACTATGCCGACCGGTTCCTGCCCGAAATCATGGCACGCTTCACACGGTCAAACCCGCGCGTCGAACTGACCGTCATCTGCGAGCCTACGCCAGGCTTGGTCGAGCATATCAAGCGCGGCAATCTCGATCTTGCGCTGGTGACGCACAACGATACGCGCGGCCAGTCGGAAGTGGTGCGGCGCGAGCCGCTGCTATGGGTGACCTCGGCCAACCATGCCACGCACGAACAGGAAGTGCTGCCGATGGCCTTCGGCCGGCCGAACTGCATCTGGCGGCGCGCCGCCGTCGATGTGCTCGACCGGCAAAACCGCGACTATCGAATCCTGTTCACCAGCTTCTCGGCCACCGTCATCACCGCCGCGGTGCTGTCGGGGCTGGCGATCTCGGTGCTGCCGGAATGCGCGCTGCGGCCCGGCATGCGAGTGCTGGGCGAAGCCGACGGTTTTGGCGCCCTGCCCGACTGCCGCATCGGCATCATGCGCGGCCAGACCTCGCGTCCCGAAATCGTCGACGCTCTGGCCCGACACATCTCGGAAAGCCTCGACAATATTTCCGTGCCGCTCGGCGAAGAAACGGGAAGCTTCGATTTCGCCTCGCTCGCCTTCGCCAAGATGAAGCGGAGCAAGCCGAACCAGATCCTGCCTGGCTGGTAGGAACGATCAGGCCGACGCTGCCGCCTCCGTCGTTGCGTTGGCCGACGACAGGCCGGGCAGCGCCACCAATTGCGCCGGCTCCAGCGGCGGCGACAAGAGGTAGCCCTGCAGCTGCTGGCAGCCCATGGCGACCAGCAGCGCCTTTTGCACCTCGGTCTCTACGCCCTCGGCGGTGACCTCGACCTTGAGCGCGCCGGCGAGATCGATCAGCGCCTTGACGATGGCGCCCGAATTGCCGTCGCCGTCGAGAAGCCGCACGAAGGAGCGGTCGATCTTGAGCTTGTCGATGGCATGGCGGCGCAGATAGCTCAGCGACGAATAGCCGGTGCCGAAATCGTCGAGCACAATGCCGACGCCCGACTGGCGCAAGGCTGCCAGAGCCGCTCTGGTGGTGTCGTTGTTTTCCAGGAGAACGTTTTCGGTGATTTCGAGCTGCAGGCGCTTCGGCGCCAGTCCGGTTTCGGCGAGGATCGAGGCAACCTCTTCGGCAAAGCCGGCGTCGCGCAATTGCAGCGGCGAGACATTGACGGCGAGCCACGGCAGTTTGGTCTTCACGGCGAAGCGGCAGGCTTCCAGCAGGGCCCATGCGCCGAGCTGCCCGATCATGCCGCGTTCCTCGGCGATGGCGATGAACTGCGCCGCCGGCAGTGCGCCATGGACCTCATGCGCCCAGCGGATCAGCGCCTCGGCGCCGACAATGGTCTTGCCGTCGCTGGCAAAGACCGGCTGGTAGGCGAGCTTGATACCGGTGCCGCCATTCAGCGCGCTGCGCAGCTCGCTCTCGACCTTGCGCTTGCGCAGCAAAAGGTCGTCCATGTCGCCGGCGAAGACCTGGTAGCGGCCACGGCCGTTCTTCTTGGCTTCGTAGAGCGCGATGTCGGCCTTGCGCAGCAGATCGTCTGCGTCGGCATCAGGGCCTGTCGACAAGGCTATGCCGATGCTGGCGCTGATAAAGACCTGATCGTCCATCAGCTTGAACGGCTCCTGCAGTTTCTGCAGCACCCTCTCGGAAATATCCTCGGCGTTCCTTACGTCGCGGACATCGATCAGGATCACCGCGAATTCGTCGCCACCCAGTCTTGCCACCGTGTCGACGTCGCGAACCGTATGCTGAAGCCTGGCCGCCGTCTGGCGCACGAGTTCGTCGCCTGCCGGGTGACCAAGCGTGTCGTTGACATGCTTGAAGCGATCTAGATCGAGATAAAGCAGCGCGACCTTGCTTTCATTGCCGGAGGTAAGCAAGGCACGCCGCAGCCTGTCCTCGAACAGTGCCCGGTTGGGCAGGCCGGTGAGCGTGTCGTGAAAGGCGAGATATTGCGCCTGGGCCTGGCTGGTCTGCAGCGCCGATGACGCACGGCGCAGACGCCGGAGCAGAAAGGCGAGCACGCTCGCCGCAACCAGCGCGGCCAGAGCCAGGGCCGGGCTGGCCTTGCCCACCAGCGTCAGGCCGGGCCGTTCCTGGTCCCAGGCAATATAGCCGAGGATGACACCCTGTTTGTCGATAAGCGGAATGGCAGCCGAGCCAAGCGGCTGAGCCATCGGCAGGAGATGCGCCCCCGCCAGCAGATATTTCTGCGCGATCTTGCCGATCACCGCGTCGTTGATGAACACTATGGAGACATGCAGATATTCGCTGCCGGATGCCTGGGTGACGCGATCCGAACTCGGCACCAGAGGCATGACGCTGAGTATGGCAGGCTGACCGCCAAGCGAGACCAGATCGTCGGCAACGAATTTTGCGCCGGCCTGGCTTGCGTCCTTGCTCATCATCTGGCGCAACCTGGCGATGGTCGGCCGCAAAGCGGGTTCGTCCTCGCCAAAGACGGCAGGCGACACGACCTTGCCTTCGCGCATGGCGTGGACCGGCCGGTTGGCGTTGTCCAGCACATAGACCCGGTTGTGGCCGTAATACGAGTACATCCAGACGCTGAAATTCTCGGCCATCCAGGTCTGGTTGCCGGCCTTGGCGTTTATAACGGAATCATCCCAGACGGCGACGCTTTCCTGCTCGCGCTTTACCGCGGCGATCTGGTCCTGCAGGCCGTTGGCAAGGAAAACCTTCTCCCGCTCGAGCGAGACCCGGTCGGCCTGCATGGTGGCGTAAAGGCCGAAGCCGACAACGATGGCCAGTGCAAAAACGGCAAGCGTCAGCACCGTCAGGGTGACCTGGAACGTCAACGGGCTGCGTTGTTTGCGGGCGCTCATGCGTCCTCCTTGGCCCAGAGTCAATCAGGCCAGGCTTAAGATCAAGTTATGGAATCTTGACGCGGAGCGACAACAGCCGCTCAATCGGCCGATGAGCGACGCAGAATCCGAATCACGAACCAATGCCACCGAATACACGGTGAGCGAGATTTCCGGCGCGCTGAAGCGCACGGTCGAGGATGTCTTCGGCCATGTGCGGGTGCGCGGCGAAATTTCCGGCTATCGCGGGCCGCACTCTTCCGGCCATGCCTATTTCACCCTGAAGGACGACCGCGCGCGGCTCGATGCCGTGGTCTGGAAAGGCACGATGAGCCGGCTGAAATTCCGTCCCGAAGAGGGGATGGAGGTGATCGCCACCGGCAAACTCACCACCTATCCCGGCAAATCCAACTACCAGATCGTCATCGACAATCTAGAACCCGCCGGCGCCGGGGCGCTGATGGCGCTTTTGGAAGAGCGCAAGCGGCGACTGCAGGCCGAAGGACTTTTCGATGCCGGCCGCAAGCGGCGGCTGCCGTTCATGCCGCGCACCATCGGCGTCGTCACCTCGCCGACCGGATCGGTGATCCGTGACATCATCCATCGCATCAAGGACCGCTTTCCTCTGCATGTGCTGGTCTGGCCGGTAAGAGTCCAGGGCGAGACGGCGGGGGCGGAAGTGACGGCCGCCGTCAACGGCTTCAACGCGCTGGCCTGGGATGGCGCGATTGCCCAGCCCGACCTTCTGATCGTGGCGCGCGGCGGCGGCAGCCTCGAGGACCTCTGGGGGTTCAACGATGAAGGGCTGGCGCGCGCCGTCGCCGCCTCGCGCATTCCGGTGATTTCGGCCGTCGGGCACGAGACCGACTGGACCTTGATCGACCTCGTCGCCGACATGCGCGCACCGACGCCGACAGGTGCGGCGGAGATCGCGGTGCCGGTGAAAGCGGACCTCGAAGCGACACTAGCCAGTCTTGGCGCACGTCTCAAAGCAGCCACCTTGCGCAATTTCGAACGCAAGCGGCAGGCCTCGCGTGCGGCGGCCCGGGCACTGCCCTCACCCGACCAGTTGCTGGCGCTGCCGCGACGGCGGCTGGACGAGGCGGCCAGCCGGCTTAGCCGGGGGCTGATGGTCTCCACCGAAAGAAAGCGAGCTCGGTTCTTCGCCGTGAAGCTCACTCCGGCAACGCTGTCGCGGCGGATTGCCGAGGCGCGACGAACCAACGACCGCAACCTTTTGCGCGCCCAGGGGGCGCTGCGCGCATTGGCGAGAGCCCGGCGCGCGGAACTCAATCGCGCAGCGGATCAACTGCCAAAATGCGCAAAAGCATCCCTGCAACGGCACAGGCAGCAACTGGCTTTGCTGCAAGGCCGCATTACGATCGAGCCAACGGCACGGCGGCAAACCGTGCAGAGGGATCTGCTGACAGCTTTGACGAGACGCGGCACGCAAGCGGTACTGCTCAGGCTGGAGCGACTGCGCGGCCGCATTGTCCAATCCGAGAGGCTGATGGCAACGCTGTCGCACAAGGCTGTGCTGGCCCGCGGCTTCGCGCTGGTCAAGGATGCCGACGGCGCGGTGATCAAACTGGCAGTTGATGTGACGCCGGGCGCTGGCCTGCAGCTGGAGTTCGCCGACGGCATCGTAAATGCGGTCGCGACCGGCGACGCCGAGCGGGTGCAGGCCGTTGCCAAACCAGCGGCCACGCCGCCCGCCAGCAAACCCGCCGCAAAGCCGGCGGCCAGCAAACCGAAAGAACCGGGCAATCAGGGCTCGCTTTTTTAGAGGACCGCATGACCGGACATGACCCGCATCTTCAAACGCCGGCGGGCAAGCCGCGCGCCCGTGCTTTCGGCATTGCCTTCGAGGGCACGCCGGGCGGCTTCAACGCCATCACCGATGTGCCCGGCGTATCGGTCGGCTATGCGACGCTGATTTCCGGCGAGGGTCTGCTCGAGGTTGGCACGGGGCCGGTGCGCACCGGCGTCACCGCCATCCTGCCGCGGCCGTTGGCTGAGCTCGCCACGCCGGTGTTTGCCGGTGTCTTCAGCCAGAACGGCAATGGCGAGTTGACGGGGTCGCACATTATCGAGGAAGTCGGCGCCTTCAACCTGCCGGTCACGATCACCAACACGCATTCCTGCGGCGTTACCCGCGACGGCACGCTGCGTTGGATGCAACGCGTGCTGCCGCCGGCGCTCGACAGCGGCTGGGGCCTGCCGGTTGCGGCGGAGACCTATGATGGTTTCCTCAACGACATCAACGGTCATCACGTCGGCTTCGAAGATGTCGAAGCCGCGCTCGACGGTGCCGCCGGTGGAGCGATCGAGGAAGGCAGTGTCGGCGGCGGCACCGGCATGATTGCCTTTGGCTTCAAGGCCGGCTCGGGCACGGCATCGCGCATCGTCGAGTGGCAGGGCATCAGGCATACGGTCGGCGTATTCGTGCAGGCGAATTTCGGCAAGCGGCGCAATTTCACACTGCGCGGCGCCCGCGTCGGGCCTGATCTGGTAGAGCCGGCGATGCGCGAAGGCACGCCGCGTGCCGAAAAGGGCTCGATCATCGCCATCGTCGCCACCGATGCGCCATTTCTGCCGCACCAGATGAAGCGGCTGGCAAAGCGCGTGCCGCTCGGCATCGCCATGACAGGCGGCTTCGGCTACCACAGTTCGGGCGACATTTTTCTGGCCTTCACCACCGCCAATCCGCAAGCAGCACTTGCACCATCGGGACGAACCGCAAACGTCGCTTACATCCCGGACGTCGATATCGATCCGTTCTTCGATGCGGTGGCGCAAGGCGTAGAGGAGGCGATTCTCAATGCAATGGTCGCCAATGAGGATATGAGCGGACGCGACGGCAATTTCGTGCCGGCGCTGCCGAAGGCCTGGCTGAAAGATCGATTTGGATAGAGGACAAGGCCTGGCGGCGCCAGGCCTGTTGCGTCACGGCTTGGCCGCGTTGCTCTGGTCGGCCTCGGCCGCCTCTTCGAGCCGCGATGCGATCAGTTCCTGGATGTCGCCGACTTCTTCCTGGATATCTTCCAGCGGAATGCCGACCTCAGCGGCCTTGGCCGCGCACTCCTTGGCGAGGGTCTCGGCCTGCTTCTCGATCTTTACCGGCGAGTGCTGGCAGTGGACCTTTTCACCGATCCATCCGCGCAAGAACTCGATCGCATGTTCACTCATACTGCTTTTCCCTGGCGGCTATGCCGGTTGGTAACCGTAAACGTCCGCACCCGGTAAAGGATGCATGCTGCCATTCGAACCGAGTCGGCTTCGCCCGGCAAGTTGATCTTGTCGGAGGTCCGAAGAGCCGAATGAAGGGAAGGGTTCAATGAGCACGTTCTGATTGTTTGATAGAGTGGTACGTTGGCCGGGATCGGCTTCGGCTCTATGCTGTTGTTCTTACGATCTTTTCCTGCTGTCGACGGCCGATTTGTATCACAATAGGGATCACAACGCGTAACACATTTTCTGCTGCTTCGTGGTACACAGCCACAGCTACACGGTCGAAGCCGCCGCTATATAGTGACATCATTATGCGATGTCGACTCTATCAGCCATCCTGCTTCCTTCCGCCGCGCTGTGTCAAACGTCATCCCCGTCCAGTATGGAGATCGGATGGCCCCGGAGGGCGTATGAAGATGTTGATTTTATTGCGTTTCGTGAGCCAAAATCAGAAAGCTCTCGTCAGCGTCACCCCGCTCGACTGCCTCCGCCACACTCAGCGCCTCCGACGTCGATTCCTTGCACGTAACGCGCGGGCCGGATGAACGACAACATTGGCGCTTTGGCAGCGCGCTCCTGCTAAGGACGATGTCTCGATGCGACAAGCTCTGCCTTGCGCTGCGCCGTCTCCAGCCCGATTGAGATGAAGGCGCGCGCATGCCGGGCCAGTTCCATATTGTCGGCCCACAGATTGCGCCAGATCGCGGTCTTCCGTGAGAGGTTCTCGTCGACGATCTTCGACGAGAAGGATTCAAAGCTGAGGTCGTCCCTATAGCCGATTGCGGTCAGCGCATCGAAGATGGCGGCAAAGTCGATATTGCCGGTGCCGAGGAAACCGCGATGGCTCTCGCCGATATGGACATAGCCGATCTTGTCAGCGGCATGGCGGATAGCCAGTCCGACATCGGCCTCCTCGATGTTCATGTGGAAGGTATCGAGATGCAGGAAGATGTTGTCGGAGCCGGTGTCCGCGATGAAGGCCAGGCCTTGTGAAGCGGTGTTGAGCAGATTGCTTTCGAAGCGGTTGACGATCTCCAGATTGAGCGTGACGCCGGCGGCCTTGGCCGTCTCCGCAACCTTCGCAAGTGTCCCCGCGCTGCGGTTCCACTGATCGCGCGTCGGCGCCTGCGTCTGCAAGCCGTGGCTGGTGCTGAGGATGCCGCCAATCTTCTGGCCGCCGAGATCGCGGGTGAGCGCGATCGTCTCGTTGAGGATCTCGACGCCGCGCGCGGCAACCGCCTTGTCGGCACTCGAAATGTCGCCGTCGGCCGGCAGGCCGATGCTGATCGCGACGCCGAGCTTGAGGTCGGCGATGCGCCTGGCCAACCCGCCAACGTCGACATTGGCCGGGTCAAGATAGGAGAACTCGATCAGGTCGAAGCCGGCCTCTCTGGTGTTGGCCAGCGTGCGTTCGAGGTCGCCTTGCGCCGAGCTCGCCGACCAGACGAAGGAATGAATACCGATGCGCGACATGATCGTCTCCCGTTTCTGGAATTGAGATGCGGCCGGGTTGCCCCGGCCGCATCGGCCTTGGGAGGCTTAGCGGGCTGCGGTCCAGCCCTTGTAGTCTTTCAGGTTCTCGGCCGTGATCAGCTTCGGGTCGAGCAGCACGGTCGGCTCCGCCGGCTTCTTGCCGGCAAGCAGCTCAGCCGCCATCGTCAGCGACTGGCCAGCCATCACGTAGGGATCCTGCGAAGCCGAGGCCTTGATCAACGAGGTGCCGGAAGCGAGTTCCTTCTCGATATCGGGAGCGCCATCCACTGCGGTGAAGATGAACTCCGAGCGATTGAGCTGCTTGGCCGCAAGCTGGGCGCCGATCGCCGTCGGATCGTTGATGGCAAACACCGCATCGATCTTGTCGAAGCGGGTGAGCAGCGACTGGAAGACCTTCAGGCCGCCGTCGCGCGAGCCTTCGGCATTCTGGTCGTCGGAGAGGATCTTGATGTCGGGGTGTTTTGCAAGGACGTCCTTGCAGCCCTTCACCCGCTCCAGGATCGACGACGACGCCGGGCCGTTGAGGATAACGTAGTCGCCCTTGCCGCCGGTGTGGTCGACCAGATACTGGCAGGCCTCTTCGCCGGCCTTGACGTTGTTGGTCATGACGGTGACGTCGGCGCCTGGCGCCGAAACGTCGAAGGCGGCAACGACGATGCCCGCTGCTTGCGCCTTCTTCACCGCCGGGCCGATCGCCTTGGCGTCGACCGCATTGAGCATGATGACGTCGACGCCGGCGGCGATGAAGGAATCGACCTGAGAGACCTGCTTGTTGAGGTCGTAGTCGGCCGACACTGACGTCACCTCGACCTTCGGGTTGATCTTCTTGGCCGCGTCCTCGATGCCCTTGATGGTGGCGACGAAGAAGGGGTTGCCGAGCAGGCCGACCGAGATGCCGACCTTGTTGAGGTCCTTGGCCGATGCGGGCGCGATGGCGGCAGCCGCGAGTGCGACGCCGCAGAGCAGTTTAGCGATGGTCTTCATTGCTTTCCTCCAATTGCCCCGCGCCTCTCACGGTGCGTTACACAAACCGGTCGTTTACGCCGGCGACCAAGGTCAATCACGTTCTCGCTCCTGCCTGGAGCCTGTAGCGGTCGAGGGCGACTGCCACGATGATGACCAATCCCTTGATGATGTACTGCCAGATGTCCGAGACACCGGCCAAGATAAGCCCATTGGAGAGCACCGCTATGATCAGGCCGCCGATCAGCGTGCCCCAGATCGAGCCGACGCCGCCGACGAAGCTGGTGCCGCCGAGAATGACCGCGGCGATGGCATCCAACTCGTAGGACTGGCCGAGTTGCAGCCCGTTGGCCGCATAAAGCCGGGCCGCTGACATGGCGCCGCCAAGGCCGGCCAGCAGGCCGGAAACGCCATAGACAAAGAGCAGCACCAGCGGCACCTTGATGCCGGTCAGCCGCGCCGCTTCGGCATTGCCGCCGACGGCATAGATCCAGGTGCCGAGCACGGTGCGCTTGAGCACCAGCCAGGACAGCACCACGACCGACAAGGCGATGATGACCAGCCAGGGAACGCCGAACAGCGTACCGTTGCCGATGAAGTCGAACGGCAGGTCCGAGTTGAACACCGTGGTGTCCTGGCCGAGCAGGCGGGCGACGCCGCGCACAGCGGTCAGCGACCCCAGCGTGACGATGAAGGGCGGCAGTCTGATATAGGCGATCAGCAGCCCGTTGATGACGCCGAAGCCGAGGCCGACGAGAATGGCCGCCGGCACGCCCAGCAGTCCCCAATCAGGCACCAGCGACACCATCACCGCCACCATCGCCGAGGCGGCAAGTATCGAGCCAACGGACAGGTCGATCCCGCCGGTCAGGATGACGAAGGTCATGCCCGCTGCCAGCACGATGTTGATCGACGATTGCTGCATGACGATCAGCAAATTGGTCTGGGTGAAGAAGCGCGCGTTCATCAACTGAAAGCCGACCGCCAGCAGGATCAGGATCGGCAGCATTCCAAGGGCGGCGAAGGCGGTGCGCAACCGCCGGCTCCTGCGGACAACCTGGCCACTGATCTCGGTCGCCTTGTCGGTCATCCCTTGGCCGCTCCCGTTGCAAGTTCCATGATTGCTTCCTGGCGCAGCGGCTGGTCTTTGGACGCCGTAACCTCGCCGGCAATCGTGCCGTCGCGCATTACCAGCACGCGGTCGGCAACGCCGATCACCTCCGGCAGTTCGCTGGAGATCACCAGGATGGCGATGCCCTTTTTGGCGAGATTGTCGATCAGCCGGTAGATTTCCGACTTCGCTCCGACATCGACGCCGCGCGTCGGTTCATCCAGGATGACCACTTGCGGCTCGGTCTCGAGCAGGCGGGCAAGCAACACTTTCTGCTGGTTGCCGCCCGACAGCGAACCGGCATTGGCCTGCACCGACCTGGTGCGGATGGAGAGATCCGAAACGGCAGTGGCAGCACGTCTCTCGGCGGCTTTGAAATCGCGCAAGCCGCCGGGCCGCGCATCCCTGGCCAGCACGCCCATGCTGATGTTGTCGGAGATCGACATGTCGAGAAAGAGGCCGAGCTCCTTGCGGTCCTCGGTGAGATAGGCGATGCCGGCATTCAGTGCCTCGCTTGGCGAGCCGATGGTTACGGGCTTGCCGTCGAGTTCCAGCGTGCCGGCGATGCGTCTGTCGGCACCGAAGATCAGTCGCGCGAGTTCGGTGCGGCCCGAGCCGACAAGGCCAGCCAGAGCCAGCACCTCGCCCTTGTACAGTTCGAAGGAGCAGTTCTTCAGGAGATTGCCGTCCGCCATGCCGCGCACCGACAAGGCGACCGCGCGCTTGTTGTCCGGCGGGCGATGATCCTTCCTGTAAAAAGCGGACAGGTCGCGGCCAACCATCATCGAGACGAGGCGCGAGGCGTTCAGCTCGGCACGCTCGAGTGTGCCGACATAGCCGCTGTCGCGCAGCACGCTGACACGGTCGGCCAACTGGTAGACCTCTTCCATGCGGTGGCTGATGTAGATGATGGCGATGCCTTGCGACTTCAGCGTCGCGATGACCTCGAAGAGACGGTCGGTCTCGCGCGAGGTCAGCGAGGTGGTTGGCTCGTCCATGACGATGATGCGCGCGCTGGTCGAAAGCGCGCGGGCGATTTCGACCAGCTGACGCTCGCCGAGCGACAGGCTGGAAACCTGAGCCCGTGCGGAGAAGGACACGCCGAGACGCTTGATGATCTCATTGCTGCGCCGGTAGCATTGGTCGCGGTCGACGATGCCGAAACGCCTCGGCTCATTGCCGAGGAAGATGTTCTGCGCGACCGTCAGGTTGGGCGCCAGCGACAGTTCCTGATAGATAACCGCAATGCCGTGAGCCCGCGCCTTGATCGGGTCGCCGGTGGCGACCGGCACGCCGTCGATCAGTATCTCGCCGCCGGCATCAGGCCGATAGGCGCCGGACAGCACCTTCATCAAAGTCGACTTGCCAGCACCGTTTTCACCCATCAGCGCATGGACTTCGCCGGCATGGACGGTCAGCGACACGTCCTGCAAGGCGCGGACTGGCCCGAACGTCTTCGAGATGTGCCGCATTTCCAGCACTGGCTGGCGCGTGACTTCGGCCTGAGCAGCGACAATCACCGTGCGCCTCCCGCTGCCGCGCGGGGGATGCCCTGCTCGCCGATGAGGCCACGCCATGTGTCGCGATATCGGGCAAGTCCGGTGAAGCTTGCGGCACGCACGGGCTCCGGCACTTCCGCGGCAAATTCGCGGCCGACGGTCTCGAAGGCCAGCGCCGCCGCCCCGGTGGCGCTGCCCTCCAGTGTGGCCCCTTGCAGGAAGGCCTGGCTGGGACGCAGTTGCGCCACTAGCCCGGCGAGCAGGCCGCCAGCGTTCAGTCCGCCATCGACGATCACGGTGTTGTCCGAATGGATCTGGTCGAGGCAGAGGTCGACCATCAGCGCGACGTAGAGCAGCGCCACGGCTGCGCGTTCCTCGGCGCTTGGCATGCGGCCGACCAATTTGCCGGCGCGGCCGGGCATTGGGCCGCCCGGCGCGAAGCTCGGCAGCGCCATGCTGCCGGCGTTGATCACCCGCTGCACTGTCGCCGGCGCGATCGCGCCTTGCCAGCCGTCGCTGATCGTGGCGAATTCGCGCCCGCCCATAAAGCGGATGGTCGGCACAGGGCCGCCGTCGACATCGACATTGACCAGCATGTCGCGCTGGCCATCGAGCGCGTCGAGCAGGCAATCCGGATTAAGCACGACCACCCAGGTGCCGGTCGAGACGACGGTGACCGGGCCAAGCTCCTGCCGGCGATAGGCATGGAGCGCGGCATTGCTGTCATGGACACCATTGTGGATGGCGATCCGCCGCTTCGTATCGCCGAGGCGTTGCTCGCCGACAACCGAGCCCGCCCGCTCGAAAGCGGGCATCCGGTCGCGCCAGCCCTCAATGTCGACCAGCGAACTGAAGTCGCGCTTGCGCGGCGCCCATAAATGCGAGTGGCAGCCGAGATAGGACACTTCCGAGACCGCCCGGCCGCCAAACCGCCAGCTCCAGTATTGTGGATAGCCGAGGATCGATTTCGCGGCCGTGAATGCACCGGGTTGCACCGCCTGTAGCCACAGCATGTGGCGACCGTAGTTGAAGCCGAGCGGCAATCGCGGCGAGAAGGTCTCGGTGAAATCCGGAACGAGGCGATCAATTTGCGCGGCAATATCAGCCGGCGGCTCTTGCTCGTAATCGAGTATCGGATGCGTCAGCGCCGCCTCGTCGACCAGGGCAAAGGTGCAGCCATGGCCCGACACCATCACGCCCTCTACGCCATGGATGTCGGCGGCCTCGCTTACGGCGCGAACCGCCCAATCGTGAAGTGCTGCCTCATCAAGCACGCTGAAGCCATCTTTGCGCATCCAGTTCGGCCGGGTCCGGCGCTCGTCGACGATGCGCCCGTCCTGAGCGAAGACGAACAGCTTCGAATTGGTCTTGCCGAAATCGAGGACGGCCATCTTCACTGGATGGCTCCCGAAGCCGAGGCGACGCGCACCATGACGCCCGCGTCTTCCAGCATGCGCGCGTCGACGTCGGACAGGCCGTCATCGGTCACCAGCGTGCCGATGCGCGACAAGGGCAGCGCGATGTTACGGGCGTGGATCGACAGTTTGCGGCTGTCGGCCAGCACCACGATCTGGTCGGCACACAGGCTGAGATCGGCGATGGAGCGGACCAGCAGCGGGTGCGATTCCAGCACGCCCTCCTGGCCAAGGCCTTGCGCGCCGAGAAAGAACTTCGATGCGTAGAACGGCTCCGCCTGGGTCGGTGAATGGATGATGCCCGGCTCACGATGCAGATCGCCGCCGGCAACGGTCAGGCTGCAATGGCCGTGGTCGCTCAGATAGGCCGCGAGCGGCATCGAATTGGTATAGAGACGGATGCTGCGCTCAGCCAGCTTGACCCCAAGGTGGAAGCAGGTCGAACCGCCATGCACGATGACCGCATCGCCGTCGCGCACCATCGTGGCCGCGAGAGCGGCGATCTGCCGCTTGGCCTCGACCGCGAGGTCGCGGTTCTCGTCATAGGGTCTGGCATAGGCAACACCCGCCTGTGAAGCGCCGTCGAGCGCCGAGATGCCGCCATAGACCTTCCGTGCTTCACCGGCCTCGTCGATCTTGTCGATGTCGCGCCGCACCGTCGCCGCCGACACGCCGAGCTGCTCCTGCAGTTCGCGCACCGACGCGAAGGGACGATCCCGCAGCAACTCGACGATCTGACGCTGGCGGCCGGAGTCGCTCAATCGTTTTCCTCCCGGAAGCCGTTTTTGCCACGGCATTTGACGTAACTTACTCAACATCTTTCCGATTGCAAGAACTTTTGATGACATTAGATCACTATTGACGTAAGTCGCTCGCATCTGCGATACACATCAACATCCCACGACGGGTATCCGAAGCTGCGAGGCTGGCGGGGCTGATAGAGGAAATGCGCCATGGCGACCTATGCGGATGCGCAGGAAATGGCTGCCTTGCGGGCGCTTTCGGCCAGCATCGGGCGCAGCCCAAACCTGACCCAGGCCGCCGGCGGCAACACCTCGCTGAAAGCCGGCGACACGCTGTGGATCAAGGCTTCCGGCACATGGCTGAAGGATGCGCTCTCCGAAGATATCATGGTGCCGGTGGCCATGGCGCCGCTGCTCAGGGCTGTCGAACAGCGCGACAGCGCCGCCGACCAGCCGCAGATCTTCGCCATCGAGACGCTCAACGCCCGGCGCCTGCGCCCTTCGATTGAAACCACCGTTCACGCGCTGATGCCGCAGCGCGTCGTCCTGCATGTCCATTGCGTCGAAACCATTTCGCTGGCGGTACAGGCCAATTGCGAGGTGGAAGCCGCCAGACGCCTTGATGGTCTCAAATGGGCGTATGTTCCTTATTTCCGGCCAGGCCTGCCGCTTGCCCAGGGTATTGCCGAGCGGCTTCAGGCTGGGGTCGACGTGCTGATCCTTGCCAATCACGGGCTGGTCGTCGCGGCCGATACCGTCGCCGAGGCCGAAGTGCTGCTGCGCCGCGTCACGCTGCTTCTGGCGCGGCCGGCGCGCCAAGTGGCGGAACCGGATGTTGCGGGATTGGCGGCGCTGGCCGGGAAAACCGGTTACAGGCTGCCGGCGGAAATCGAGGCGCACGCGGTCGCCATCGATCCCGAAAGCCGCCGCATGGCGTCCGGGGGCAGCCTCTACCCCGATCACGTCATCTTTCTGGGTCGGGGGTCGGTGGTGGCAAAGCCCGGTGAGGATGTGCCGCGCGTCATCGAGCGGTGCGGTGCAAACCCCGTGGCGATCCTGTTTCCCGGGCTGGGCGTGCTGATGCGCGGCGATGCCAGTGCGGGCGCCGACGCCATGCAACGCTGCCTTGCCGACGTGACGGCACGCATCGACATTGCAGCGCGGCTGAACTACCTCACCGCCGCGGAGAACGATGAACTGGTCAACTGGGACGCCGAGAAGTATCGCCAGAAACTCAATGCCGCCAGCCGCTGACACGCCGCTTGCCATAGGCATCGACATCGGCACGTCCGGCGCGCGCGCGGTCGCCATGCGTCCAGATTTTTCCATTGCCGCGCGTTCCGCCGTTTCGCTCGAGTTGTTTGGCCGGAATGCCCGCGACCCTGCAGTGTGGTGGTCAGCGGTCGGCGCAGCGCTGGCGGAACTGCTTTCGGGCATCGACCGAACAGCGGTCCGGTCGATCGCTGTTGACGGCACTTCAGGTACGTTGCTGCCGGTCGACGGCGCCGGGCGGCCGCTGGCCGAGCCGCTGATGTACAACGATACGGTCGCCGACAACGCCATTCTGGTCGCGATCGCTCGCGAAGCCCCAGCGACCAGTGCCGCACTTGGGGCGACGTCCGGTCTCGCCAAGGCGCTCTGGTTCCAGCGCACGCCCGGTGTTGCCGCGGTGCTGCATCAGGCGGACTGGATCGCGGGACAATTCTCCGGTCGCTTCGATGTCAGCGACGAGAACAATGCCTTGAAAACCGGTTACGACATCACGGCCCGCTGCTGGCCGGACTGGATTGCGGCCACCGAAATGCGCATGGAGTTGCTGCCCGGTATCGCCAGGCCGGGCGATGTCGTCGGCAAGCTCACCGCGGATGCCGCGGATATGTTCGGCTTACCGCGCGAAATCGCCGTCGTCGCCGGAACGACCGATGGCTGCGCCTCGTTCCTGGCGACAGGTGCCGCGGCAATAGGCGACGGCGTCACCGCGCTGGGGTCGTCGTTGACCGTCAAGATCCTGTCCGACCGGCCTATCTCGGCGCCACGCTTCGGCATCTACAGCCATCGGCTTGGAGATGTCTGGCTGGCGGGCGGCGCATCGAACTCCGGCGGCAAGGTGCTGACACAGCATTTCCCTCTGGCGCGCATCGTCGAGCTGAGCATGGCGATCGACCCGATGACCGAGACCGGCCTCGACTACTATCCTCTTGCCACTGCAGGCGAACGCTTTCCGATCGCCGATCCGGCACTGCCGCCGCGTCTTGTGCCGCGACCGGTGGAGGACGCCGACTATCTGAAAGCCATGTTGGAGGGTATCGCCGCGATCGAGGCGCTCGGCTATGACAGGCTCGCCGAGCTCGGCGCTCCGCAGCTGACGTCGGTCAGAAGCGTCGGCGGCGGTGCGGCGAATGCCGCCTGGACGGCGATCCGGCAGCGCAGACTTGGTGTTGATTTCCTGCCGGCACTTTCGGACGAAGCCGCCGCCGGCACAGCGCGGCTGGCGCTGACGGGCGCAAGCGCGGCGGGGCTTCTATGAGCGCGAAAACAGTCGAACACCTCAACGGCGTCAACCAGCTGGCCGAGCGCTATGATGTTTTCCTGCTCGATCAGTTCGGCGTGCTGCATGACGGCACCAGCCCCTATCCAGGGGCGGTGGAAGCACTGTCGGCGCTGAAGCGCGCCGGCAAGACCATTGTGCTGATCTCGAACTCCGGCAAGCGGGCGGGGCCCAACGAGAGCCGGCTGCTAAAGCTCGGCTTCGAACCGGGAAGCTGGGACCATTTTGTTTCTTCCGGCGAGGTCGCGTGGGAGTTCTTCCACGACATGGCGGTATCCGGAAAGCTACTGCCAAACACGAAATGCCTGTTGATAAGCCGCGACGATGACCGCTCGGCGATCGAAGGTCTGCCGTTCGCATTGACCAAGGACGGTGACGATGCCGGGCTGGTGCTGATTTCGGCCAGCGAGGGCGACCGCTACGATCTTGAGCACTATCGCCGGCTTCTTGCGCCGGCTGCGGTGCGGCAGGTGCCATGCTTTTGCACCAACCCTGACAAGATCATGCTAACGGCAGTGGGGCCGCGCTTCGGCGCCGGCCGGCTGGCGGATCTCTACGAGGACCTCGGTGGTAGCGTCACGCGTATCGGCAAGCCTTACCCCACTATATTCGGCGCTGCGCTAGCGGTGGCAGGCAATCCAGACCGCAGCACTGTGGTCTGCGTCGGCGACAGCGTCGAACACGACATCGCCGGCGGACTTGCTGCCGGCGTGGCCACGGTGCTGGTTCTGTCAGGAATATTGGCGGACACACCTGACCTGTTCGACCTATTAGACACGATGGACGCCTACCCGGATTACACCATGGATGGCTTCAGGTTTCGCTGATTTGATTAACCCGGCAGCGCTCGCGCCCGAATCCGGCCTCAACGCCTCGTGGCCACGAGCATTGGCCGGCTGGCTCAAGACTGCCGAACAGCGCGGATCCAGTCGAGCCGCGCGGCTGGAATGAGGCCGTAATTGTAGAAATTGACGCCGTCCACACCGGGCGCCAGCGCCGGCTTCACCTTGGCCGCGAGGATGTCGGGGCGGGCCATTTCCGGATAGAACAGCCGGTAGCCGGCGCCGAGGAATTTGTCCGCGCCCAGTGCCACACGGCCGGCCGCCATCAGGCTGGCGACATCGCCGGCCTGCATGTCGTAGGCGCACAGGATCGCCCCGTCGCAGACCTTGCCCAGCGCTGCCAGATCGCAACCGCCAAGCCAGCCGTCTTTCAGATCGATAATGACGACCCGCGTCGTGGGATCGGCTACCTCGCGCAGTTCGGCGACCAGGCTGGTCACTGGCTCGAATCGCCACAAGAGATAGGCATGGAGCTCCGGCCACGGCGCAAAGGCGTCGAGGCCGCAGGCGGGGAAATCGGGAAAGCGCCGCTCAGGCACCGCACGCTCGCAGGTCTCGACGATCCATTGCCTGGTGAGCTTACGCGCCGCCTCGGCATCGATGCCGGCTTTTGCCGCACGGGCGACGCAGGACGGACAGAAGCACAGAGACAAAAGAAAATCGTCTTCCGGCGTCAGCCCGACACCGTCCTTCTCGTGATGGTATTCATGGGCAAAGCCCATGAAGGACGGGCTTTCAAGTTCTATCCGGTCCGGCCGATAGCTGTGCGAGATGTCGGCGATCAGCGCGCGGACATAGGCGCGCGCATCGGGATGGGACGGGCAGAGATTGTAGTAGTTGGCGTCGCCGAAGGCGTTGCGGGTGACGGCCTGCGGATGCAGCATGCCCAGGCGGGTGTTGTGCAGGCAGACCGTCCAGCACGAAACGCCTAGCCCGCCCGCGTCGCGACGGCGGATGAGCTGACCGAGCACATCGCCGCCCTCGGTGATCACGTCAGCCACCTTGGGTTGGATGGCTAGACTTCCCCAGCGCGCAGCGGTCGGCTTGAAATAGATGGTGCCGTCCTCAGGGAAATAGGCCTTGCGGCGCGGACTGCGCGGCTGCAGGAAGCGCCCGGCATGATAGGATGTCGCCAGGCTGATCATGTTGAGCCCGGCGCGCCCGACAAGATCACGTTCGACCGTCTCCAGGCCGAGATCCTGGATGTCCCAGGGATAGGTCCACATGGACAGTTGCTGCATGGAATATCCTCTGCCTTTGGCTCAGCCGTCGACCGGCTCTGCGACCTGCATTAGGCAGTCGCCCGCCTCACACATCGTGTGCAGCCGGCGCGACAGCACCAAGCCGCTTTCGGCGAAATGCAGGGCCTCCTCGGCAACATCGAGCCGCTCGAGATCGTGGTACCAGCCGGCCAATTGTCCTGAAGTGACACTGTCGCCGAGCCTGGCGGCGGGCTCGAACCAGCCGCGGCGGGTGGCATAGAGGCCCTGGCTGTGCCTGGACAGGGACAGCAGCCTTGTCGGCGCTGAAGGCTTTTCGCCAGCGCCAAGAACCGGCGCGCCGACCACACCCATTGCTATCATCAGACGGTCGAGTGCGCGGGCCGTGATCGCCATCGAATCGACCGTTGCGGTGCCACCGCCGCCGAACTCACCGCTGACGCCGACGGCGCCGGCGCGGCGCGCTGCGCCCATCGAGGTTGGCGAGGCCTGGCCGTTATCAGCGATAAAGCCGTAGGGCATGCCGAGCTTGCGCATCAGCTCGACGCCACGCCGGTGGCGCTCGGGATCGGCGTTGCGTTCGACCAGCGCGGTCGGCAGATGCTCCATCGACGTGCCGCCCGAATGGATATCGAAGACGACGTCGTGACGGGGGAACAGCTCCGTCTCAAGGAAATTGGCGAGCCGGCTTGTCGGCGTTCCCGAGGGATCGCCGGGAAAGGCTCGGTTGAGATTGCCGCCGTCGAGCGGCGAGCAGCGCTTGGCGGCCATCACCGCAGGGGCGTTGGCCATCGGCATGATGGTGATGCGGCCCTTGATGCGCTTCGGATCGAGCCGGCGCACCAGTTTTGCCAGCGACAGCTCGCCCTCATATTCGTCGCCGTGATTGCCGGCCATCAAAAGCAGTGTGGGGCCGTCGCCGTTGCGGATTAGGCAGATCGGCACCTTGACCTGAAAGTAGGGCGAGCGATCGATCGAGAACGGAATGCTTAGATGGCTGAGCGTCTTGCCGTCGCGGTCGAAATCGAGCGTGTGGGCGAGGCCGGTGTGCATGGTCAGACCGCCGCGACCGCGGTGATTTCGATGCGCAGATCAGGGTCGGCAAGGCGCGCCTCGACGCAGGCCCGCGCCGGCAGGCGGGCAGGATCGATCCAGGCATCGTAGATGCTGTTCATGGCCTCGAAATCACCGATCTGCGGCAGGAAGATGCTGACCGCCACCAGCTTCGACTTGCTGCTGCCGGCCTCGACCAGCAGCGCCTCGACTTTGGCCAGCACGTCGCTGGTCTGGCCTTCGATGCCGGCCTTGCGATCGTTGGCCACCTGGCCGGCTATGTGAACGAGGCCGCCATAGACGACTGCCTGCGACATGCGCGAGCCGGACTGAAAATACTTGATCATATCGGATCCTTTCGAGGTTCTCTTTTTGGGGGATCTGGTCAGCCGAACCAGGTGGGGAAAGCGTGGCGGACGTGGCCGGTCGCGTCGACGCCGAAGATCACGCGATAACGGTCGAGGCAGGTGCAGGGATGCGAGATGCCGAATTCGACGACGTCGCCGACGGCCACGTCGTCGCTGGGTGCAATCGACAGGAAGGAATGCTGGTCGTTGAGCTTGACCACCTCGGCGCGCGCCGCCGGCATCGGCAGCGGCTTGCAGGCACGAAAGACGGTGAGCGGCGTTGGAAAGCCCTGGTCGAACGACACGTCGCGCATGCCCATGCCGCAGATGACAAGGCCCGGCTCCGGACGCGACAGCACTTCGGCCCAAAGGCGTAGCGCAGGGCGAAAGGAATGCCGCGCCGAAGCGCTGATGCCGCCTATGGCAAAACCCTTGCGGGTATCGAGGGCGCCGAGCGAACGGTCATAGGTGCCGTGGTCGTGGAAGAAGATGGCGCCGCTGCGCAGCACCAGCGTTGCGTTGCCGTCGCTGGAAACGAGGGGTGCAAGCGCCGCGACCACCTGGTCGAAGAAGGCGGAGCCGCCGGCTGTGACGATCAGCGGTGCGTCGCCGCCGACGCGGGCACGCAGCCGCAGGAACATGTCGGCGGTCATTGCCAGCAGGCCGGATATCACCTCATCGGTGCGACCGGGCTCGGGTTGCGCCGCCGCCCCTTCATAGGTCGCAACGCCGGCGATCAGCAGCCGCCCGCCGGCAGCCGTGATCGCATCGGCGATGGCCTCGGCTTGCGCGGTGGTGCGGGCGCCCGCCCTGCCCGCACCAAGTTCGACCAGCACATGCAAAGGCGGCAGTGCCGCATTGGCGCGCCAAGCCTCGGAAAGCGCGTTCACGGCGTCGACCGAGTCGGCAAAGACATAGAGCTCGGCATCCGGCCAGGCACCAGCAAGCACGGCCAGCCGGTTGGCGCCGCCGGCTCCGCCAACCTCATTGGCGATGATCAGCCGTGTCAAGCCGGCCTTCAGCATCACTGTCGCTTGCCTGATGTCGGCGACCGTCGTGCCCCATGCGCCGGCCTCGACCAGCGACCGGGCAAGGTCGGGCGCCATCGGCGTCTTGGCATGCGGAGCGATCTCAACATTGTGTTCGCGCGCATAGCGCAGGAACAGGTCGCGATTGGCGGAGAAGGCCGCCTCGTCGAGGGTCAGCACCGGAAGCGCCATGCGTCCATCCGCGGGATGCCAGCGCTCGGCCGCGACAAGGCTGCTGTCAAGCCCGGTTGTGCCGGGAGGCACGCCGCGGATGCGGTCGTCGAGCCGAAAATTTTCGTGCACCGAAAGGGCTGGAACCGGTGAGTTTTCAGTCATCCGATGCTAACCCTTTCACCGTCGCAACGAAGCCAGATCGATCGCCGGTCACAGCCTGAGAGAGATACGTGCCAGAACCTTACGCCGGACCGATCATCGACGCCCATCATCATCTTTGGGATCTCAGCCTGGGACGGCATCCCTGGCTCGCCGCCACGGCCGGCGAGCGCGGCGGCCTGGGCGAGCTTGGCCCCTTGCGGCGGAACTATCTGCCTGGGGATTATGCGCGCGATGCCATAGGGCATAAAGTCCTCGCCACCATCCATGTCGAAGCCGGCTGGGCGAGTGGCGACTGCATCGGAGAAACGCGCTGGCTTGAAACACTCGACAAATCGCGCGGCGTCGCCGCTCGCTATGTCGTTCACGTGCCGCTCGCCGATCGCCAGGCGCCGGCGCTGATCGAAGCGCAAGCCGCGTTCGAGCGTGTCGTCGGCGTGCGCGACATATTGAGCTGGGATCCCGACCCTGCCCGCCGTTTTGCGACCCGTGACGGCATCATGGAGGAGCCGGCCTGGCGTGCCGGGCTTGCCTTGCTTGGCCAGCATCGGCTGGCCTTCGACCTGATGGTGTTTCCGCGCCAGCTCGCCGGCGCGGCTCGCCTTGCGGCTGCCTTCCCCGATCAGCAATTCGTGCTCAACCATTGCGGCAGTCCGATCGACCGCGACGCCGACGGCATGCAGAGATGGCGCGACGGGCTGCGGCTTCTGTCGCAATGCGACAACGTCGCCATCAAAATATCGGATCTGGTCGCCTACGATCATGACTGGACGCTCGACAGCCTGAAGCCCGTCGTCCTGCATTGCATCGATTGTTTCGGCACCGGTCGCGCCATGTTCGGCAGCGACTTTCCGGTCGCCGGCCTGCATGCCTCGTTCGATGACATATATGACGGCTTCAAAACCATCACAGCGGACTTTTCCGCCGACGAGCAGACGGCGCTGTTCTTCGGCAACGCAAGGCGCATCTATCGGCTCGACGATGTGTCATCGGCGCGCCTGCTCCCGGCCTGAGAGCAGCAGCAGGCCGAGGATCAGCGAGCCGAACAGGATGCTGCGCCAGCCGGGCGATGCGTTGACGACGGTGATCAGCGCGGTGATGGTGACCAGCAGGATGGCGCCGGGGATGGTGCCGGCATAGGTGCCAAGCCCGCCGAGGATCGAGGTGCCTCCGAGGACCACAGCGGCAATCGAGGCGAGCAGATAGGGATCGCCGATGCCGACATAGCCCTGTCCGTTCATGCCCAACACGAGCACGCCGGCAAGTCCCGAGCAGAAGCCGCTGATGCCGTAGACCGCAAGCGTCGTGGACGTGACCGGAACACCGGACAATGCCGCGGCAAGTGGGTTGGCGCCCATGGCGAAAATCCGGGCGCCGAGCGATGTCGCATGCATCGTGGTCAGCACGATCACCGAGACGACCACCCACAACAATACGCCAGCGGGAATGCCGGCCGGCCGGCCATTGCCGAGCCAGTGGACCAGCGGGTTCTCGGCGGTCACGGCGCTGCCGCCGGCGATGATGATCAACAGACCCTGCAAGAATGTCGCCATGGCCAATGTCATGATCATCGGGTGGACGCGCAGCAAAGCGACGCCGAGCCCGTTGACCAGGCCGATTGCCGTGGTCAGCACCAGAACGGCAAGAATGGCGGTGATGCCGGTCGGATCCACCTGCCACGACAGCAGCGGCAGGCTGACGGCGCTGACCGTGACGATGGCCGCGACGGAAAGGTCGATGCCGCCGGCGATCACCACAAAAGTCTGGCCCGCGGCAACCAGGCCGATGACGGCGCCGAGCTCCACCAGATAGCGCAGATGGCCATAAGCGCCGAAGCCGCGCGAAACGAAGCTCGCCACGATCCAGACCGCGGCAACGATGGCAACGGTGAGAAACGGCCGGCTGCGCAGGACCGTCAGGGCGCGTTTGCCGCCCGCGCTGTCATTCCATGCTGTCATTGCTGTGCCTTGCGGAATTGCGGGATGGCGACCGCGCCGATGATGATCAGGCCCTGGGCCACATATTGTGCGACCGGCGTGAAGCCGAGGAAGAACATGACGCTGATCATCAGGCTGAGCAGCAGGCTGCCGGCAAGCGCGCCGCGCATCGTGCCCTGGCCGCCGAGGAAGCCGATGCCGCCGAGCACCGCAGCGGCAATCGAGTTCAGGGTAAAGGCGGCGCCGATGACCGGGTCGCCCGAACCGGTCTGTGCGGCGACGAACAAGCCGCCGCCAGTGGAGAGCAGACCGCTGATCGCATAGGCCGCAATGCGCGCGCCGTCGACCGGCACGCCGGAGCGATAGGCGCCGACCGGATTCTCGCCGGCGGCATAGAGGCTCAAGCCAAGCGGCGTGGCGAGATAGAGCTTCCACAGGAGAATGATGACCACCAGCAGCACGAATGCCGCCGGTGTGTTGCCGGCAAGCAGGTCGGACAGCCACGCCGGGATTGCGCCGCCGGGCCGCGGCAGGGTCAGCAGTGCGGCGCCGCCGATGATGAACGACCCGGCAAGCGTCACCACGATCGCCGGCAGGCGAAGCCGTACCACGATGAAGCCGGTCGCCGCCCCGATGCCGAGGCCCGTCAGCGCCACTGCGGCAGTGCCCCCGGCGACGCCCAGCGGCCCGGCCATCGTCGTCGCGGCGATGACCGCGCCCAAGCTGACCGTCGCGCCGATGGCTAGGCTGATGCCGCCGGTGAGCATCAGGATCGCCTGCGCCATGGCGACCAGCGCCAATGGAAACCAGCTCTGCGTGAATTTGGCGAAGCCGGACGCCGTGAACAGGCCCGGAAAGAGGACGCCATAGGCGATGAGAAACACCAGGACGACGGCAAACAGGCTGCGCACGCCGACATTGCGACGCATCTGCACCGGCCAGTAGAGCGCATCGGTCTGCCGGGCGGAGGAAGATCCTTTCATGCCGCAACCTTCCGCTGTTCGGCGCCCATCGCCGCGGAGACGATGGCTTCCTCGCTCAGCGCTCCACGCGCCAGCATGGCGACGATGCGGCCTTCGCGGACGATGGCTACACGGTCGCAAAGGTGCACGAGTTCGGGCGTGTCGGAACTGAGCAGCACGACCGCCTTGCCGGCGGCGGCGAAATTGCGAAGCATCATGTAGATCTCACGTTTTGTTTCGACGTCGACGCCGCGCGTCGGATCGTTGAGCAGAAGCACCAGCGGGTCGTGCGGCATCCATTTCGCCAGCGCCACCTTCTGCTGGTTGCCGCCCGATAGAGCCTGCGCCGCCCGCCCGAGGTGACCCTTGATGCCGAGTTGGGCGGCAAGGCTTTTGGCCGTCTCGCGCTCTGCGCGGCGGCTGCGCAGCTTCAGCGCCGGCAGCCTGGCAAAGGCGGGCAGCATCATGTTGGTGATGATGGGATGGATCAGGTGCAGGCCCTCGCGCTTGCGATCCGCGGGCACATAGGCCAGCCCCAGCGCGTTGGCTTTCGGCACGCCGCCGGGCAGGCCGGAGGCGCCGTTGACGGTCGCCGACGCCGTCCGTGCCGGAATGGCGCCGTAGAGACCGAGCAGCAGATCTTCCTGCCCTTGCCCGACCAGGCCGCCAATGCCAAGCACTTCGCCCGTTTTGATATCCAGATCGACGTCGCGCATCAGGCCGGCCGAAAGATTTCGGACAGAGATAGCGTCGGCAGGCAAACTGGAAGGCTGCCATTGCGGAAAAAGATCACCGGGATCGCGGCCGACCATCAGCCGAACCAACCCGGCGGCGTCGGTGCCTTCCAGGGTGCGGTCGGCCGTGCAGGTGCCGTCCTTCAGAACGGTGACGTGCTGGCACAGCGCCATGACTTCGTTCAGTCGGTGCGAGATGTAGAGAATGGCGATGCCTTCGCCGCGCAACCGCTGCAGCAGATCGGTGAGGATTTTGGTTTCGGTTGCCGATAGCGACGATGTCGGTTCGTCGAGAATGAGCACGCGCGGCCGGCGGTAGAGCGCCTTGGCGATCTCCACCATTTGGCGGCGGCCGAGCGACAGATGCCCGACCGGCGTCGACAGCGGCTCGTGCAGCCCGACAAGTTCGCATGCGGTCCTCGCCCGCGCAGCGAGTTCGCGGTAGTCAATCAGGCCGAACCGTTTGGGATAGGCGCCGAGACCAATATTTTCGGCGATGGAAAGACTGGCCGTCAGGCTGAGTTCCTGCTGGACGACGGCGATGCCGGCCTGCCGCGCAACAGCCGGCGTCATGCGTGAGACCGCGCGTCCATCGACCTCGATCGTCCCGCCATCCGGTCTCAAGGCGCCGGACAAAAGGTTGATCAAGGTCGACTTTCCGGCGCCGTTCTCGCCGAGCAGCGCATGCACGCGGCCCGGCTGGAGAGCGATTGAAACGTCGCGCAGGACGGGGTTGCCGAAGAAGGACTTCGACACACCCCGCGCCGCGAGCAGCGGAGCCATGGTTGTCAACGCTACAACCCTTCAGGCTTATTTCTGAGCCAGCAGCTTCTTGAACAGCTCCTCATCGTAAGGAGAAAAGATGTAGCCGTCAGCCGGGAAGTCCTTGGCCCGGGCGAGGTATTCGTCGATGTTGGAATTGTCGATTACCGGCAGCGGAATCTTGACGAAAGCCGGCACATCCTTGCCTTCCAGCGCCTGGACGGCAGTGTAGGTGGCGAAGGCGCCGAGCCAGTTCGGCTGCATCGTCGCCCAGCTCTTCAAGCCCTTTTCTTTCCAGAGTTCCAAAAACTGCCGGGCGTTCTCACCGGTGATCGGCACCTGTTCACGGCCCTGCTTGTCGAGGGCCAGCACGGCGCCTGCCGACAGAGCGCCGCCGAGCGACAGGATGCCGTCGATCTCGGGGTTGGCGAAGAGGAGGCTGGTGACGGCTTCCTGTGCCGGCGCGACGTTGTAGGGCGTGTTGGTCTCGGCAAGCACCGTCACGTCGGGATGGGCCTTGAGCTCAGCGTCGGCGCCTTTGCGCCTATCATCGCTGACCGAAACCCCGGCCGGGCCGTTGAGGATGAGAAT
This sequence comes from Mesorhizobium sp. C372A, assembly GCF_030323245.1. Lineage (NCBI taxonomy): Bacteria > Pseudomonadati > Pseudomonadota > Alphaproteobacteria > Hyphomicrobiales > Phyllobacteriaceae > Mesorhizobium > Mesorhizobium sp. C372A. The sequence continues at coordinate 6,436,842 of NZ_CP100475.1, forward strand.
CTTGCCCTTGCCGCCGATAGCGTCGATCAGGAACTTGGCCGCCTGGTCGCCCCACTGCGAAGAATCGGTATTGACCTTGGCGGTGACCTTGTCGGTATCGACGAGGCTGTCGAAGTTGATGATGGCGATGCCCTTGGCGCAGGCATCGGCCAGAACGCGTGCAGGTGCGGTCGACGAACCGGCGATCAGGATGATGGCGTCGACATCGGAATCGATCATCGACTGGATCTGCTGGATCTGGACGTTGGCATCGCCCTGAGCGTCGGTGACGACGAGCTTGTCGACCAGTCCCTGCTTCTTCAGGGTCTCGACTTCGGCTTCGATCGTGCCTTGGGTCTGCTTCATCCAGGTCGGCACGGAATAGATGTTGGCCCAGCCGATCGTGTACGGCGCCTTGCGGTCGCCCTTGATGCAGTTGGCGGCGGCATTGGCTGCCGAGCCGGCGCCAAAGCTCAGCACGAGACCGAGGCAAAGCGCGCTGGCGGATGCGAAAAACGGTGATTTCATCATGACTGTTCCCTTCAGAGGTTGTGGCCTCGACGTGCAGAACAAGGGCGAGGAAACCCGTCGGTCGCCGGATCTTGGAAACCGTGTGTCGCCTCGGGATTTGTCTGCGTCAGGCTCGTTAGTTTGTCTGGTATTTCAGACAATGTGTCTGTATATCGGACAAACTGGATGCTAGTCCGAGCCTTGACATCTTTCAAGCGCCCTGAGACGAGAACCGAAATGATTTTGGCGGAGGGTCATGAGCGAGGGCACTAACGATGCGATCGGGAAGGAAGCCGGCGCGGAGCCGCGCAACGGCGAACGACGACGCGGCATTGACCGCGTCATCATGCTGCTCGAGGCGTTGCTGCGGCACCGCGCGCCAATGCGCGTCGGCGACATCGCCAAAATGATCGGCGCGCCGCGTTCGACCACCTACGAGATCGTCAACAGCCTGCTCGACGCCGAAATGCTCGAAAACGTCGGCGGTGAAGGTTACGTCTATTTCGGACGCGCCATGCATCTGTTCGGCTGGGCCTACTCACATCACAATGCCCATTACCGTCGCATCATCGAGACCTTGGATAAGTTGGCCGCCGAGACAGGCGAGACGGTCCAGCTATGCGGCCTGCGTGGCAACAAATACGTCGTTCTTGACTGCCGAGATTCCCCAGGCCCGTTCCGGATCTCAAGCGATGTTGGGGTTGAGGTGCCGATCCCATGGACGGCATCCGGACGGCTGCTCCTCGGCCATATGAACGAGCAAGAGTTGAGGGATTTCATCCCATCTGGCGACTACAGGCTTCCCGACGGCCGCATCATTGCACCAGCCGAATTCTTTGCCGATGTTGCCTTGGCCCACCGGCAGGGTTTCAGCGAGACCACAGCCTTGGCCGACCGTTTCACCTGGTGCATGGCGGCCCCCATCCGTGACGGCCACGGCGCCATCAAAAGGACCTTGTGTTTGGTGTTACCCGTCGACACGCCGGAGCCACGGCGCGACGAACTGCTTGCGTTGCTGCGCGAGCGCGCCCGTGGACTGTCTCTGGCGGGAGGCTGACGATCAGCCGTCGTGCCCTCAGGTTGAAGCCTCTTAAAGGCACATGGATTCCGCTCTTCCCCATGGGTTCCATTTAGGTTCCGGACCTTAGTCCCACAGTCGGTGGATAAGGTCCGAACCAGGGAACACGCAACCGGAAGCCACATTAGGAGAAGACCGTCGATCAAAGTCCCTTCATCGCCGGTTGAGGATCCCGCCGCTCTTACTGTCGAGAGCGCGGCGGGATCCTTACGCGCGGAGCGAGCACATGAGATTTGTCGAAATTTTCACAGATGTGCTTACTGCCCTGCTTCTCGCTTTATTCGTGTGCGGGATATTCGCTGTTTTCGGAGGCCATCTGGTTCCTCCACGCTACGCAAAGATGGTGTTGCTGCCGGACCTCGATAAGATGACGACTGCATCATCTACACCCAGCTTGCCTGATTCCATCGACTTGCAAGTTCAAAAGCGCCCAGAGGTGCAAAGGTCTGCCGGCGTGACACAGCGCGCAGTCGGTCTGGAGCCGCCAGTGCCATCCAGCAAGCGGTAAGAATCAGCGGAGGTTTTGTGGCTCCCCAGCTATCAGAGAGCGCCGGCGATTATTGACAGACCCGGCTCTTGAAATTGGCTGAAATCGCCGCTCCACATTTCCGCATCTGTTTGAATTGTGTTTATCAACTAGTGCGAACGCTATGGCGAAGCAGGTTGAGTTGGCGGCGTTCCTGGCTGATCCCCGCCAGTGCTTGATCGCGGCGTGGGATCCTTGTCGAGCTTGGGATTTCGGTCCACCGGTTCGCCATTCACATCATCGGCCTTGGAGTTTGCAGGGTCCGTTTGGCCAGGATTTGGGCTGTAAGTATCTGGCGATGGAACCCGGCTGTTTTGTTGTGTCGCCGGTGTCTTAGCCTGCTCGCCATAGATTTCAGCGATCCCCCAGGCAACGAGCGCCAAGACAAGGCCTGCCAAGAGCACGCCAAGGACCGGTCGCCCCAAGCCACCCTGCCTGGCCCGCTTTTCCGGAATGTTTCTGCTCATGATCGCAACCTTGGGCTAAGAGGAGTGGCCCGCGCTCCAGGAGCGAAGACGCGGGCAGTCAAGAGCTCCGGATGTTGGCCATGCGGCGAACAGGGAACTCGCTGCACATACCGAACTCGCTGGCGCTGTTGATGTTCCCACGGAATACAAACAGCGCGCCGCCGCGATCCGGACGGGCAATTTGGTTTGGAGTGGCTGGAACGAGCCAGTTCAAGGTCAACCAGCGGCGGTGTGCGTAAGCGAGCATTGCGAGCCAGACTGGAACTTTGCCGAATTTGCCGCGTCGCCGACCATGGCCGGCTACAACGAGACCACCAATCCGGTGCTGACCGGTTGCAAGGCCCGCGTTGCCACCAGGGACATCTGTTTGAAGGCTATCTGAATTTGCTCCTCGTTGTCGGCGATTCCGCCCGATGGAACATCCTGATCCGCTCGCGGTTGGGGAAGCCCGGGCCAGCGGCAGGAGCATCATCATGAACGTCGAACGTAACCCGGCCGAAGACAGAGGCGATATCCAGTCTGGGGTGACAGAGGACAAGACGCCGGGATTCGACCCGGCGGCGGCGCCTATGGAAACCGATGCCGAAGCAGCAGACACCTGCGCCGTGCCGGTTCCCGCAGCGACGGGCACGCCGGCTTTCGCTAATCAAGCAAGCTTCGCCAATGCGATGCGGCGGCCGGACGACGAGCGAGCCCCGGCCCCGAGTAAAAACGGCCCGGTGCTGGCCATTGTCGCGCTTGTCGTCGTTGCCGCCGTCGTGTTCGTTGTCGCCGCGATGCTGGCGCGATAGCAGATCCTGCGCTTGCGCCAAACCTCTGCCCTGCGAAGCGATCAGGGATGCGGTCGTGGCAGCAGGCGATCAGCGGCTGGAAAAACAAGCTGCAGGTTGCAGCGGCGCATGGCACGCCGGCCGGCACCCTGGCCGAGCAGCATTGCGGCATGGCCGAACCCGGCTCGGCCGCCAAGGGTTGAGGCCGGATGCTCGTTGGAAGCGGGAACATTTCACATCAAGCCAAGTTCGGGCTCGCAGGGCTTGTCGTCAAGGAACAGCACATGAAGGCCCTCACATGGCACGGCAAAGGCGACATACGTTGCGAACAGGTGGCCGATCCGACGATCCAGGATGAACGCGACATCGCTGCAGAAAGTTCAGAACGGCGATATCGACCCGTCATTCCATCGCGCTGGCCTCAAGGCCGGGCCCGAACTTACAAAACCTTCCGCGACAAGGAGGACGGCTGCATCAAAGTCGTGATGCGCCCGCACGGCTGACCGTTCTGTCCAATGGCCCGACTTTGTTGTCCGGCCGTCTGCATGCTGAAAAGGCGAGAGTTGAAAATGGCCAAGGACAAACCCGTATCGACAAACCCGGCCGCGACACCTCCGGTCAGATCGCCTGAGGCCGCCGGTTTGCCACATCCCCGTCGCGATGCTGAAGACAGCGATTCCGGCGCCAAGCCGACGGCACCCAAGACCGCTGGCGCCCAGCAAGCGTCCAGATCGCCACTCGACAGCCGCATTGCAAATCGCAATGCCGGCCGTCCTCGTCAGGCAGGCACGACGCCTCGGCCGACCGACGAACCGCTGGAGTAAAATGAAACCTAAGCTGCGGCGCGGGTATCCGCACCGCGGTGTGTGTGCGCAGTCAGGGTCTTCCTGCCCTGCCGACAGGGCCATACAGGTCTTGATCTCTCGTGGATCGTCGGGATCGGCAATCAATACTTTAGCGGGAAATTCGGTGGTACCGTTGGCTGGGATCGAACCAGCGACCTCCGGATCCACAATCCGGCGCTCTAACCATCTGAGCTACAACGGCACGTTCGCCTGAGCCAGATCGTGGTGAAAATTCATTCTCCGAGATCCGCTCTGTCGTTCGGCGATGCGTCCAATACGGTCTATCAGAGACTAATTCAAGGCCTTTGATAAGGCAAAGCCGGTTCCGCCAACAGGCGCCGGTTTCTTCGGCAAAAGAAAAAGGCCGGCGGGAGGAGGTGCCGGCCTTTTCCTGTTACGAGCCAGCGGGAGGAGGTGCTGGCTGGTCACCCCGGAGAGCAGAGGGAGGAGGTTCCACTCGCCGGGTATTCATTTGGACAACTCTATCGCACACCTATTTGTCTGACGAAATGCGACGTTTTGATGCATCGCAGAGTTGTGCGCAATTATTAGGCGGCCTTGATGTCCTTCAGGGCCTTCTCGAAAGCGGTCTTGACCGGCTTGGAGACGTCTTCGGCAGCCTTCGAAGCAACAGCCTGGAAGTCCTTGGCCTGCTCGACCGTGGTCTCGACGCGCTTGCGCAGGAAGGCGGTCTGCAGTTCGACCACTTCCGACAGCGACTTGGCGCCGATGAGGGCCTCGAGATGCGAGAAGCCGGCTTCGGCATTGGCGCGCAGAGCGGCGATGGTCTTGAGCGACAGGTCGCTGGAAACGGTCTTGGCAGTCTCGAAGGTCGATTCCAGGACTTTCTGGGTCTCTTCGGCGCCGGTCTTCAGCTTGGAGTAGGCTTCCTTCGACTGCTCGACGCCCTTTTCGGCGAAAGCGCGGATCTGGTCGGTTGCCTTGGAAGCGTCGAAGCTCGGGAATTCGACGTTTTCGATGGTCTCAGCGGTCTTGGCCTTGGTCATTTTCCATCCTTTCGGGGTAGCGGCTTTGACAAAAAGCCGTCTCGTTCATGTATGATGGCAATATAGCGGTTTTTTTGTGCGATGCAATATCTTTGTTGCAGTGCACCATAATTTCTTCCCATGCGTTACCCCAAGAGGTTACCCAAGGGCATTCCGAGGGGCTGTTAACCAAGTGGCCAGAGATTCCACCTGCTTCCCGCCATGGCTTGTGGACCTTCGCCGCGCGGGCTTTTATTAACAAAGCGTTAACTGCAAATTGCCCGCCTTGTAGGTTCGCCAAGAGGGGTTCGCCAAGAGGTTTCACCGAAAGGGTCCGCCAAGCGCATGCCTTCCGAGAACTACTCTTTCCTCGATGTCGCCGTGCTCGATGCGGTTCGCCAGCGCTTCGCCGCCGGCGACGCGATCGCGATTCTGTCGGCCGACCTCGAACAGGTGATCTGGGCGAACGGCCCGGGCGCTGCGGTGTTCGGCTATCCCGATATCGAGGCCATCATCGGCGCCTCGGCACAGCTGCCGCTGATCGCCAGGCGTCAGATCATGGCGACCGCGGGCTTCCCGCAGATCGGCAGCGACCGCGCCATTACGGTACGGCTGGCGACCGGCATCACCAGCCGCGCCGTCGGCTTCCTGGCCAGTGCGGTGACTATGCCGGACGGCGAAAGCGCCATTATGCTGGTGGTGCCGGCAGCGCAGGCCGGCTCGCGCAGTGCTGCCGACATTGCGGCCCGCGCCATCAGCGGCTTTACCGAAGACGGCCATTTCATCGCCTTTGTCGACGCCGCCGGCACTGTCGAGGCGGCTTCGGATGGCTTTGGCGCGCTCGCCATCCGGCCTGAGACGCTGGCCGCGCTTGTCGCCGACGTGGCGAGCCAGGACGACCGCATCGTCAAGCGGCTGGTCCCCGGCGGCGCCACGTCCTATCCGGCCGGCTTCGCGCGCCTGACCGAGTCCAGGCATCTGCTGGTGGTCATCGACGAGGATCAGCTCGGCGAGGAAAATCCTGTCGGCGAGCTGGATGCCGAACCTGCTGCAGCGCAGGTCGACGATGGCCCGGCGCAAGCCGCCGCGGAGAACGCGGTAACGGTGGATGCGGTGGCTGACCACCCCACCGCAAGCGGGAATCAGGGCGCTCCACTCGCGGCCGCGCCTGATGTCGGGGAGACAGGTCCGGCTGCCACCGAGCATGATGCTTCGGCGTCAACCGATACAAAGGCGGACCATCGCGAGCAGACGACCGGCCGCGAGCAGGCGGCGAATGACAGCGCGCCGGCGCAACATGATCATTGGTACTTCCATGCCGGTGAAGAGCCGCAGGCGGGCGAGCCGGACAGCCCGGCGCAGGCCGAGCCGGACTCTGTTTCCCCGGCCGAGAGTGCGCAGTTGGACAGCAGTGCCGCTGCGCCCGCCCTGCCGTCTGACGCAGCCCCACCGGCTACGCCTCCCGCCAAACGTGAGGTCGACCGCTCGGCGCCGCCGCTGCGCTTCGTCTGGCGCACCGACGCCGACGGCAAGTTCAGCGCGCTGTCGCCGGAATTCGGCGACATTGTCGGCAAAGCCGCCGCCGACGTGATCGGCCGCCGCTTCAAGGACGTCGCGACAATTTTCGGCCTCGACGCCTCGGGCGAGATCGCGGGCCTGCTTGAACGGCGCGACACCTGGTCGGGCCGCTCGGTACTGTGGCCGGTTGCCGGCTCCGACCTGAAGATACCGGTCGATCTGGCAGCACTGCCTGTCTATGGCCGCAGCCGCGCCTTCGAAGGTTTTCGTGGTTTCGGCGTCGCCCGCGCCGGCGATGCGGTGGTCGATCCGGAAGCAATCGGCATGGCGCTGGTCCCCAATGGCGCGCCACCGGCAGCAGCCGAGCCGGCCCCGGAACAGCCCGTGGCGGAAGCTCCCAAGGCGGCCGATCCGTTCGAGGGCGAAGTGCCGGCACTGACCATCGTGCCGAAGCAGGAACGTCGTTTTGCCGACAAGGTCATCCGGCTGGCCGAGCATCGGCAGCCCGCCAACGACAAGCAGCCGACAAGCGAGAGGGGCCTGTCGACGCTGGAGCGCAGCGCTTTCCGCGAAATCGGCGAGCGGCTGAAGAAGGACAATCCCCCGCCGGAGCAGCCGGAGACTGCCAAGCAGGCCGAACCGGCCAATCCGGATCAGGTAACGCCAGACCAGGCCAAGGCAGATGAGCCCAAGCCGGATCATGTCGAGGCGGACCAGCCTGAAACAGCCGCGCCAGCCCGACAACCCGCCGAGGTCTCGAGTCCGGACGAAGCCGGCCCGGCTGCCGTGGCTGAACCATCGGCAGCCGCACCCGAAAGCGAAACGGCTGAGGCCGAACCGCCGGAAAGCGATGCCGAGGACGAAAAGGACCTGACGCGGCTTGACGGCGAGCAGCCGGACGACGGCCTTGCGGACAGCGAAGCAGGCGAGGCGAAGGCGCCGACAGTGTCGCGCTCCCTGCTCGACTATGCCGATCCCGAACCAGGCTCCGTCACCGAAGACAGTACGGAAGCAACGTCGTCCAACGACGAACTTGCGCCGGCTTCCGAACCGGATGATACGCAAGCCCAAGAGATCGTCGAGGCCGCAGAGCCACAGCCGGTTGTTGCCGAGACGCCGGCCAATGCCGGTGAAGACGACAGCATGACGTCGGCCGACTTCCGCGATGCCGAGGACAATGAGGATTGGGCGCCGTCCGACGAGGCGACCGATTCCGCCGTGGAAGACGGGGACAAGGCCGGCGATGCGGACACAGTGCCGGCAGAACCACAGCGCCTGAAAGTGCCGCCGCTCAAGCTTGAGGGGTTCATGCCTTCGGCATTCTCGGCCGGAGATGAACACAAGGCCCCTGACACGTCGATCCTCGGCAAGCTGCCGGTGCCGCTGCTCATCCATTCGGGCGACGAGCTTCATTACGCCAATGAGGAATTCCTCGGCCTGACCGGCTATGACACGCTTGAGGACCTGAGCGACGCCGGCGGGCTCGACGCGCTGTTTGCCGATCCCTATTCAGAAATGGCCGGCGAAAGCGACCACACACTCAAACTGAAGACGCGCGAGGGCCAGGAATTTCCGATCGAAGCCATTTTGCGTTCGGTGCCGTGGCGCGCCGGCAAGGCGCTGATGCTGGTGGTGCGACGTACCGGCGATAACGAGCCGCCGATGGTTGCGCATCTCGCAGCCGAGGAGCAGACGCAGCCCGATGTCTCCGAACTCAAAGCGCGCATTGCCGAGATGCGCACCATCATCGACACCGCGACCGATGGTGTGGTGTTGATCGGCCGCGACGGCGACATCCGCTCGATCAGCCGGCCGGCCGAGGCGCTGTTCGGCTTCGACAGCGACGACGTCACCGGTAAACCGTTCGCCTCGCTGTTTGCCATCGAAAGCCAGCGCGCGGCGCGCGACTATCTGAACGGCCTGTCCGAGCCCGGCGTGGCGAGTGTGATGAACGATGGCCGCGAGGTGATCGGGCGCGAGGCGCAAGGGCGCTTCATCCCGCTGTTCATGACCATCGGCAGGCTGCCCAATGACAGCGGCTTCTGCGCCGTGGTGCGCGACATCACGCAGTGGAAGCGGGCCGAAGAGGATCTGACCCAGGCGCGCGCGGTGGCCGAGCGCGCCTCCTCGCAGAAGACCGATTTCCTCGCCCGCATCAGCCACGAGATCCGCACGCCGCTCAACGCCATTATCGGCTTTTCCGAGCTGATGGTGGACGAGAAGTTCGGCCCGGTAGCCAATGACCGCTACCGCGACTATCTCAGAGACATCAACCGCTCGGGCAACCATGTGCTCGATCTCGTCAATGACCTCCTCGACATTTCGAAGATCGAGGCCGGCCAGCAGGAAATGGACTACGAGGCGGTGTCGCTCAACGATACGCTGGCCGAGACGGTGGCGATGATGCAGCCGCAGGCCAACCGCGAGCGTGTCATCATTCGCTCCAGCTTCGCCTCGCGACTGCCGGAAGTCGTCGCCGACCTCAGAAGCGTGCGCCAGATCGCGCTCAACATCCTGTCCAATGCCATTCGCTATACGCAAGCCGGCGGACAGGTGATCGTGTCGACCGCCTATGAAACCTCCGGCGACGTTGTCATGCGGGTGCGCGATACCGGCATTGGCATGAGCCATGCCGAGATCGAGCAGGCGCTGAAGCCGTTCAAGCAGATCAATGCGCTGAAGCGCGGGCGTGGCGACGGCACCGGTCTCGGCCTGCCGCTGACCAAGGCGATGGTGGAAGCCAACCGCGCCCGCTTCACCATCACCTCGACGCCGGGCGAAGGGACGCTGGTCGAGGTCGCCTTCCCGTCGACGCGGGTGCTGGCCGAATAGGCCGGCGATTTCCGGGCGAGAATCCCGGACAAAGAAAAGGCGTCCAACAGGACGCCTTAAATGGGATTTGCTGTCACAACGGGGGCTTGAGCGAATCTGATCCTCAGGGGACGAGGAACGGGATTTCTCCCTCAAGTTACGTGCGACTATCGACGCCGGGCCTTAACAACTCCTTACCGGCCGTCCAAAAAATTTACGAATGTGTACCACTCATGAAATCTAGGTAAATTCGACCGACATATCTGGTTAACCATCCCGGCCGCGTCACTCAGCCAGCTGCGGCAGGTTCCTGAACAGCTCCAGCGCCTCTGGATTGGCCAACGCTTCCTTGTTCTTGATGGCGCGGCCATGCACCACGTCGCGCACTGCAAGCTCGGTGATCTTGCCCGATTTGGTGCGCGGAATGTCGCTGACGGCGACGATCCTTGCCGGCACGTGGCGCGGGCTGGCGCCGCTGCGGATCTTGGAACGAATGCGCTTTTCCAGATCCTCGTCCAGCGTCACGCCGGCGGCCAGCCGCACGAACAGCACGACGCGCACGTCATTGTCGAAATCCTGGCCGATGCACAGCGCCTCAAGGATTTCCGGCATCTGTTCGACCTGATTGTAGATCTCCGCCGTGCCGATGCGCACACCGCCCGGATTGAGCGTCGCGTCGGAACGGCCGTGGATGATCATGCCGCCATGCGCGGTCCATTCGGCGAAGTCGCCGTGGCACCAGACATTGTCGAAGCGCTCGAAATAGGCCGCATGGTATTTCTTGCCCTCAGGATCGTTCCAGAAGCCGATCGGCATCGACGGAAACGCCTTGGTGCAAACCAGCTCACCCTTTTGCTCGCGGATCGGCTTGCCGTCATCGTCCCATACATCGACAGCAAGGCCGAGGCCGGGACCCTGGATCTCGCCGGTCCAGACCGGTTGCGTCGGTACGCCGAGCACGAAACAGGAGACGATGTCGGTGCCGCCGGAAACCGAGGCCAGATGTACGTCCTTCTTGATGCCGTCAAAGACGAAGCGGAAATCCTCCGGCGACAACGGTGAGCCGGTCGAGGAAATCGCCCGCACACTCGACAGATCATGGCTGCGGATAGGCTTGAGCCCGGCCTTGCGCACGGAATCGATGAATTTGGCTGAGGTGCCGAAAAAGGTCATCTTCTCGGCATCGGCGAAGCTGAACAGCACATTGCCGTCGGGGTGGAAGGGTGAGCCGTCATAGAGCAGCAGCGTGGCGCCCGAGGCCAGGCCCGACACCAGCCAGTTCCACATCATCCAGCCGCAGGTGGTGAAGTAGAAGAAGCGGTCGCCTTCGACGAGCCCGGCATGCAGCCGGTGTTCCTTGACGTGCTGGACCAGCGTGCCGCCGGCCGAATGGACGATGCATTTGGGAATGCCGGTGGTACCTGACGAAAACAGGATGTAGAGCGGATGCGCGAACGGCAGCCGCTCGAACGTGACCGCTTTGGCGGTAAAGGGTAACAGCGCCTCTTCGAGCGCCACGGCCTTGTCGATGATCGCTGCGATATCGCGCGAGGTACCGAGATAGTCGACGATCACGACCTTGCGGACGGTTTCGAGCTTCGCCGCAACGGCAGCGATCTTGTCGGCTACCTCGATTGCCTTGCCATTGTACCAATAGCCGTCCGGCGCAATGAATATGACCGGCTCGATCTGGCCGAAACGGTCGAGCACGCCCTGCTCGCCGAAATCGGGGGAACAGGACGACCAGACCGCGCCGATGGAGGCGGCCGCCAGCATGGCGGCGACGGTTTCCGGCATGTTGGGCATCATCGCCGCGATGCGGTCGCCCTTTTTCACCTTGAGCGACAGGAAAAGCTGCTGAAAGCGCGAGGTCAGCTGGTGCAGTTCGCTCCACGACAGCCGCCGCTCGATCTTGTCCTCGCCGCGAAAGACGATCGCGTCACCGGAACCGGTCTTCTTCAGCAGGTTCTCGGCGAAGTTCAGCGTCGCATCGGGAAAGAACGATGCGCCGGGCATCTTGTCGCCATCGACGAGCACCGTCCCATCGGTCCCTTTGTCGCCGACAATGCCGCAAAAGTCCCACAGCAGGCTCCAGAAGCCTTCGCGATCCTCGACCGACCAGCGGTGCAGTTCGGCGTAGGAAGCGAAGGATGTGCCGCTTTTGGCCGCTGCTGCCTTCATGAACGCGGTCAGTGGTGCTGCGTCGATCTGGTCTTGCGTCGGGGTCCAGAGCGGTGCTTCGGCAGCCATGATCGATCCTCCTTGAAGCCCGTCGCGTCGCAAGATAGATATGCTTTTGTTTTGATGCACGTCGTTGTCCCGGAACCGCTGCACTCTTCCGGGCGACATGCACTAGCCTCAGCTTTACAGGCGCCGCTGCCCCAAAAACGCCGCGCCTCGTAGCAGGCTGAAGCTGCATCGCTTATGCCTACCACCGTGCGGCAGAGCAAGATTTTGTTCCGCTAAACTCGGCCATATGTGCGCAATTGCCATCGCCGGGCCATAAAGACTTGAAATGCCTCAGCCCTAAGTCGTAGTGACGACTGGAAGGCGTGGTGACAACTGACGGTTACACCCGTCAGGCGATTTTTATCGGAATGAAAGCAACCGGGGCAATATGCCATCACCTTTGATCCGGCGCGGAATATGGGCGATCGGCGTTGCCGTGCTCGTCATCGCGCTGGTCGTCGCCGCTCTGCCGCTGTTTGCCTCGACCCGGATCGTGCGCGATCGCATCGCCTGGGAAATGAGCGCGTGGAGCGGTTTCAGGGTCACCATCGCCGGTTCGCCGCGCATCGAGGTGTGGCCGAAGTTCCGCGCCATATTGAGCGACGTCACGCTGTCGCAGTGGACCGAGACCGACGCGCCGCCGGTGATCGAGGCCGAACGGGTCGAGGTCGACCTTTCGGCCATGGCGGCGCTGCAGGGCGATGTGGTGTTTTCGACGGCGCGGCTGGTGCGGCCGACGATCCGGGTCCAGCGCGCCGCAAACGGCATATTCCTGCCCGCCATACCAACGGGCGGACGCATCACCCGCTCCATCGACACGGCGCGCGGCGTGGTCAACGCCGATCCGACGAAGCCGGATCTGAGCAAGCTGCCCGCCGATCCGTTCGGCACCGTGGAATTCAGGGACGGCCGCATGGTCGCCTCCGTCGGCGGCAAGGACGTCGAATTGCTGACCAGCCTGTCCGGCCAGGCGAGCTGGGCAGCGATGAACAGCAACGCGACCTTGTCGGCGACCGGAATCTGGCGCGGCGAGAGCGTCACCGTCGATGCCGCCTCGCCCAAGCCGCTGGTGCTGTTTGCCGGCGGCGCCGCACCGGTCACGTTTTCGTTCAAGGCAGCGCCGGCCAGCTTCTCGTTCGACGGCACGGCCAGCATGTCGCAAAACGCCTATTTCGATGGCCAGGCGAAATTCGCCGCGCCCTCGCTGCGGCGCGTGCTGGAATGGTCGCAGGCCGGCATTGCTCCTGGTACGGCGATCGGTTCGGTCTCGATTTCGAGCAAGATCACGGCGACCGCCGGCCGCGTCAAATTCGAAAACACCGCGGTGACGCTCGACAACAACCCGGGAATGGGGGCGCTGGATTTTTCGTTCGGCGACGCCTTGCCGGTGATATCAGGCACACTCGCCTTCGATACGCTCGACCTCAGGTCGCTGTTTTCGGCCTTCACGCCGCTGGCGCCGACCGGCGAGACCGGTCCCGGCGAAATCGACACCAGCTTCGCCGACCGGATCAATCTCGATCTGAGGCTGTCAGCGGCGCATGCCTCGGCCGGCGCAATCCAGCTTGCCGACGTCGCCGCCACGGCGCAGGTGAAGAACGGGCTTGCCGTCTTCGATATCTCCGATGCGTCGGCCTTTGGCGGCAACGTGCAAAGTAGCCTGCGTTTCGACCGCAAACCGGAGGGCTCGCAGGTCGAGATCCGGCTGCTCGCCTCCGACATTGACGGCGCCGCTTTCGGCACCGCGGCCGGAATGACGCGGCTGGTGCCGGCCAGCACCGGCACTGTCTCGGTCATTCTCAAAGGGCCGGGCAAATCCTGGGACTCGATCTTCGAGAACGCGGACGGCTCGGTCTCTGCGACGTTCGGGCCTGGCGCGCTGAGCGGGCTCAATTTGCCGGCATTTCTGAAGCACACGGAACAGGGCGGCTTCTTCGCGCTCGACGACGTCTCGGACGGGACACTGCCGATGGACGGCGCCGAGCTCAAGGCCACCATCTCGAAGGGTGTGGCAAGGCTGGACAAGGCCGAGGCCAATTCGGCGAAATACAAGGTCTGGCTGTCCGGCATCGCCTCTTACGGCGGACGCGGGCTGGCGCTTTCGGGGGGTGTCACCCAGGCCGACCCGGCAGCGGCACCGGTCAATGGCCAGCAGGGATCCAACCAGTCGTCATTCTTCGTCGGCGGCACCTGGAGCACGCCGTTCATCTCGCCGATCAGCCGCGGCGTCTCAGGCGAATAGGCGGTCCCTTACCGGAACCGCCCTATCCCTCGTTTGACGCAATCAACCGCGCTGCGCGGCCTGTTCGTCGAGCTGGCGCTGCACCTCACGCCGCTTGTTGGCGACCGAAGCGATGATGACGCCTACCGCCACGACGGCGATCAGGATGGTGCAGGCGGCGTTGATTTCCGGCGTCACGCCGAGCCGCACCTGGCTGTAGATCTTCATCGGCAGCGTGGTGGCGCCAGGCCCGGAGGTGAAGGAGGCGATGACCAGATCGTCAAGCGACAGGGTGAAGGCCAGCATCCAGCCGGAGACGATGGCCGGCATGATGACCGGCAGCGTGATCTGAAAGAAGGTCTTTACCGGCGTTGCGCCGAGGTCCAAGGCAGCTTCTTCCAGCGAACGATCGAACGACACCAGGCGCGACTGCACGACGACGGCCACGAAGCACATGGTCAAGGTGATGTGAGCAAGCGTCACGGTCAGGAAGCCACGGTCGAGACCGACGGCAACGAACAGCAGCAGCAGCGACAGGCCGGTGATGACTTCCGGCATGACCAGCGGCGCAAACACCATGCCGGAAAACAGGATGCGGCCGCGGAAGCGGGTGTAGCGGGTCAAGGTCAGTGCCGCCAGCGTGCCGAGCACGGTTGCCACAGTGGCGGAGATGACACCCACACGCGCGGTCACCCAGGTGGCGTCCATCAGCCCCTGATTGTGGAACAGCGAGGCATACCATTTGGTCGAGAAGCCGCCCCAGACGGTGACCAGCTTCGACTCGTTGAAGGAGAAGACGATGAGCAGCACGATCGGCAGATAGAGAAAGGCAAAGCCCAGCACGACCGAGGTGACGTTGAAGCGGCTCCAGGTGGCGTTCATTTGTCCTGCTCCTGGGCGCGTGCCTGGGCCTGCTGGAAGAGCATGATCGGCACGATCAGGAGCAGCAGCAGGATGACAGCGACGGCCGACGACACCGGCCAGTCACGGTTGGCGAAGAATTCATTCCACAAGGTCTTGCCGATCATCAGCGTCTGCGAGCCGCCGAGCAGATCGGGAATGACGAACTCGCCAACCGCTGGAATGAACACCAGCAGGCAGCCGGCGATGACCCCGGGCAGCGACAGCGGGAAGGTGATCTTCCAGAAGGCTGATGTCGGCGGGCAGCCGAGATCCTTTGCCGCCTCGATCAGCGAATAATCCATCTTTTCCAGCGAGGAATAGAGCGGCAGCACCATGAATGGCAGGTAGGAATAGACGATGCCGATGAAGATCGCCGTGTAAGTGTTGAGGATGATCAGTGGCTGATTGATGATGTGCAGCGACAACAGCAGCTGATTGAGCAGACCCTCGGGCTTGAGGATGCCGATCCAGGCATAGACGCGGATCAGGAACGACGTCCAGAACGGCAGGATCACCAGCATCAGCAAGGTCGGACGGATCGTCGCCGGCGCGCGGGCCATGCCGTAGGCGATCGGGAAGCCGACGAGCAAGGTCAGGATCGTCGAGACTGCAGCGATGATAACGCTGGTCACGTAGGCTTTGAAGTAGAGCGCGTCCTGCGTTAGCCAGACATAATTGTCGAAGCTGAGTTCGCGGAAGCGGACAAAGAACCCGGACATGCCGTCCCTGAAATCGAGCGCCGGCGTGTAGGGCGGCATGGCGATCGCCGACTGCGACAGCGAAATCTTGAAGACGATGATGAACGGGATGAAGAAGAAGAACAGCAGCCAGAGATAAGGCACGATGATGACGAGCCGGCTGACGAAGCCGGCGCCGAGCCGTGTCAGAAACGGTTTGGCCGCTGTCGATGGGCCGGTGCCGGTGATGGCGATGTTGGACATGGCCGCCCCCTACCGTGTCAGCACGACGCCGGCATCCGGCCGGAAGGAGACCCAGGCGCGGTCGTTCCAGGTCAGCGGGTCCTCGGTGACTCGCGCCGCGTTGAGCGCGCTTGCCCTGATGATCTGGCCGTCATCCAGCCGGATGTGGTAGACGGTCATGTCGCCGAGATAGGCAACGTCGTAGACCTCGCCCTCAAGCGCATTGACTGCGTCGGCCGGTTTCTTCGACGACACCTTGATCTTCTCCGGCCTGATGGCGAAGACGATGTCGGAACCGGCCTTTGTATCGGTGCTGTTTTCGACGACGATCTGGGCCCCTGTCGCGCCGGTAATGCGCGTGGTGTTTGCCGCACGCTCGGCGACCTTGCCTTCGAACATGTTCACATTGCCGACGAAGTGGGCAACGAAGCGTGAGCTCGGCGCCTCATAGACTTCCGCCGGCGTCGCCACCTGCATCACCTCGCCCTTGTCGATGATGGCGATGCGGTCGGCCATGGTCATCGCCTCTTCCTGGTCGTGGGTGACGACGACGAAGGTAAGGCCGAGATTTTGCTGCAGGTCCATCAGCTCGAACTGCGTTTCCTCGCGCAGCTTCTTGTCGAGCGCGCCGAGCGGCTCATCGAGCAGCAAGACTTTTGGCCGCTTGGCAACCGAGCGGGCGAGCGCGACGCGCTGGCGCTGGCCGCCCGACAATTGGTGCGGCTTGCGCTTGGCGAACTGCTCTAGCTTCACCAGCTTCAGCATCTCGGCGACGCGCTTTTCGATATCCGGTCCCGGCATGCCTTCCTGCTTGAGGCCGAAGGCAATGTTCTTTTCCACGCTCATATGCGGGAACAGCGCATAGGACTGGAACATCATGTTGACCGGGCGGCGGTAGGGCGGGATGCCGCGCAAGTCCTGGCCGTCGAGAAGGATACGGCCGGCGGTGGGCTCCTCGAAGCCGGCAAGCATCCGCAGCAACGTCGACTTTCCGCAGCCCGACGCGCCGAGCAGGGCGAAGAACTCGCGCTCGAAAATGGTCAGCGACAGATTGTTGACGGCGGTGAAGTCACCGAACTTCTTGGTGACGTTCTCGAATTGGATATATGGCTTGGCGTTCGGGTCGTTCCATGGCGCGAAATCCCTGCGGATGCTGCCAAGCGATTTCATGTCCCACTCCGTCCTATTTTTTTGCTTCTTGCCCCAGAGAAGAATGGTCCCGGCAGGTGGCTGCCGGGACCATGTCGCATTGCTTACTGGCCGGTGACGATCTTGGTCCAGCTGCGCGTGATCAGGCGCTGGGTCTTGGGATCGTAGGGCTGGACCGTATAGAGCTTTTTCAAGGTCTCGGCGTCCGGATAGACCGCCGGATCATCCAGCAGCGCCTTGTCGACGAACTGCTGCGAAGCCTTGTTGCCGTTGGCATACAGCACATAGTTGGACGACTTGGCGATCACTTCCGGCTTCATCATGTAGTTGAGAAATTCGAGTGCCTCGGCGGCATGCGGCGCATCGGCGGGAATCGCCATCTGGTCGAACCACATCTGGGCGCCTTCCTTGGGCACGGAATAGCCGATCTCGACGCCTTGCTTGGCCTCGACCCCGCGGTTGCGTGCCTGGAAGACGTCACCCGACCAGCCGACCGCCAGGCAGATGTCGCCGTTGGCGAGCGCGTTGATGTATTCGGACGAATGGAATTTGCGGATATACGGCCGCACCTTCAGCAACGTCTCCTCGGCCTTTGCGATGTCGTCAGGTGAGGTGCTGTTCGGATCGAGGCCGAGATATTTGAGCGCCGCTGGGATGATGTCGGCCGGCGAGTCCAGCACATAGACGCCGCAATCCTTCAGCTTGGCCAGGCTGTCGGGATTGAAGAAAATATCCCAGCTGTCGATCTTGTCGGTGCCGAGTGCAGCCTGCACCTTCTTGATGTTGTAGCCGATGCCGACCGTGCCCCACATGTAGTTGATCGAATATTCGTTGCCCGGATCGTATTTGGCGGTGCGCTCCGAAACCGTGTCCCACATGTTGGAAATGTTGGGCAGCTTCGACTTGTCGAGCTTCTGGAACACGCCGGCCTGGATCTGGCGGGCCAGGAAGTTGCCGCTGGGCACGACGACGTCATAGCCGCTGCCGCCGGCAAGCAGCTTGGTTTCGAGGATTTCATTGGAATCGAAGGTGTCGTAGACGACCTTGATGCCGGTCTCCTTAGTGAAGTCGTCGATGATCGAACTGTCGATGTAATCCGACCAGTTGAAGACGTTGACGACGCGATCCTCGGCATGGCCGCCAACGGCGAAAAGCGTCAGAAATGCCGAGGTTGCCGAAAGCCAGAGCGCTTTGCGGATCATGCTGTTCTCCTTTGATGAGTGTTCCTTCGCCAAGTCGTCGCTGTTCGAGCGCGATTGGGCATTTGCTTCAGAGTATTGAGCTTTCCGGGCAGCCACAAGCATGAACTGCCAGCGCCGTCCGGGCGGTTCGACGAGCGGCAGATGATGGCTCTGTGTGCCCGCATGGCGGGCGCGCTGACGCCGTCAGAGGCTTTCGCCGCGGCGCTGGCAGGGATACGACGCTGTGGTCCGGTCTTGGTCCGACCGGCGGGGACACTTGGCAAGATAAGCCTGTCTTGTTGTTGCCGTGCCCCAGCCTGCCCGTGCCGCAGCAAGGTTGTCAATGGCCCGCGCGGGGAAGCTCGGTCAATAGGGCGTGCGGCTTCGCTAATTGGGGAAAGACGGGCGTAATTAGGGAAGACGGGCTCAACCAAGGGAAAGGCGGGTCAATTAGGGGATGGCAGGCCAGTGGTCCCCGGCCGTGCAGGCCTCGCCTGGCGCTTGAATTCAAGCGCGATATGGACGAGCAGCGCGGCGACCACCACCGCGCCGCCGATGATGGTGCGCACCGAGGGCACCTCGCCATGAACGAGCCAGACCCAGATCGGTCCGAGGATCGGCTCGAACGTGCCGAGGAGTGCTGCGATCGCCGCCGGAACCAGCCTCGCGCCGGTGGCGAAGAAGGCAAGGCCCAGGCCGAGATTGATGACGCCGAAGGCAAACAGGAAAGCCATGTCGTGGGTCGACGTGGCAAACTGCGTGGCTTGCGATGCGGCGAAAGCCGCTGCCAGCATCGTGCCGAGGCACGTCGCCGGCGTCATGCGCACATGGGCGAAGCGCCGGGTGATGACGGTGGCGATCGAGAACATGACGGCGATCAGCAGCGACAGCCCGTCGCCGATGGGCGATACGGCGCCGTCGAGCGATTCCGACACCATGATGGCGACGCCGGCGATGACGGCGGCGATCGCCACCCAGGTCGCGACGGCGACGCGTTCGCGAAACAGCACCCAGGCAAGCAATGCCGCCAGCAGCGGCACACCGGCCTGCATCAACAGGATATTGGCAACGGTGGTGTAGGCGAGCGCGACAACGAAGCACGTCGACGCCGTGGCGAAACAGACGGCCACGGCAAGGCCGGGCAGGCCCATGTCGCGAAACAGCCGCAACATGCCGCGCCAGCCGTCGCGCCAGGCCATGAAGCAAATCAGGAACACAGCCGCCCACAGCGAGCGCCAGAACACCACCGTCCAACTGTCAGCGGTGTCGATGAAGCGGGCGATGGTGCCGCCAAAGCTCCACATCAGCGCCGACAGGAACACCAGCAGCAAGCCGACCCGCTCTTCGCGCGGCGAGACGATCGGCGGTGCGGCGATTGGAGAAGATGCGGTATCGGTCATGGGGTGCGACTGTCGGCTATCTCGGGGTGGCATGATGCACAATGGACGACAGAAACGTGCCGTATTCGCCTAGCGCATAGGCTACCGCCGGACGTGACCCAGCCCGGCATTCCCTTTGGCGCACCGCCAACCGGCAGCCATACGGGCAAACACCGCCGTTTCTAGGACATGCCCTTGTTGCCGCGGATAAAGCGCCAGAGACCGGCCAACGGTACCAGCAGCAGAATGCCGAACTTTTTCAGGGCGATGAGCGCGACTGCAATCAGGCCGGCCTTTGCCGCGAGTTTTCCGGCGATGAGGCCGCCAATGCCAACCGCGGCGACCGTGTCGGTGCCTGGCAGAAAATCGGTGTATTTCTTGCCGGTGTTGAAGTCCGCCACGCCCAGCACTTCGTCCAGGCTCTGCTTGATCTCCGGCAATTGTTCGACCGTAGCGATGTAGCTCATCACGAAGACGCCTTCCCGGCCGAGGAAACGGACGTCGTAATTGAGCGTGTGGACGGTATCGTCTCCGAACTGCAGTTCCTTGGCCCAGTGCAGCCGCTTGTGGACGAAATCATAGACCGGCGGCGAGGCCCAGCCGATCAGCTTGATCGGGGGAAAGCCGTCCTTCACCCGCTGATCGTTGGCCGACAATGTGTCCGCCTGCATGCTGCTCAGCAATTCGGTGTAGTCGATGGATGCGGCGTCGGCGTCATCGACATGGCCGATCTTTTCATAGCGCAATTCGATGCCCCAACCGTTGCCGGCGATGGGCTCGTACTTGGCCGGGAAGATCATGCCGATTGCTTCGGACGCGGTATCAGGCGGATTGCCCCAGGCCTCGGTCAGGACGGACGTCGCGTCCTTCTTGCCCAGAAAATAGAACTTGTCCTTGAGATCGAGATGGATGCCTTCGGGAAGGTCGACCGCGCCGGTCTTTGGATCGATTTTGTCCAGGAATGCCTTGCCGTCGTCACTATACTGTTGATAGTCCTTGAAGAATTCCGAGGATTTTTCTGCCAGAACAGGCCCCGCCAAAAGGGCAAGCGCCACGCCAAGCCACAAAGCTTTCCTGTTCATAAGCCGTCCCCCCTTGGCTGCCCTGCAGCTCACCTTCGATAGCGCAGCGCCGATGCTTAATCAATATTTGGTTCGGCGATGGTTCGGGCCGCGCTCTATTGCTTAGCGCAAACAGCTGCGGTCTTCCGCGACCTCCTGCCCGAGAAGCATCACTGGAAATCGAAGGCGCTCAGGCCCGTCGCCATCTCGTCCAGGCCCAGCGGACGGGTCACCGGCGGCTCGGCGCGGGCGAGGCAGCCGATGCGTTCGCACAGCCGGCAAGCGGGACCGACCGGCGTGGCGGCGCCCTGTCCGGCCTTTGCCAGCAGCCCGGCGCCATAGACGATCTCGTCGCGAAAGCCGATATCGCAGCCCAACAGCAGCGCGGTGCGGCGCGGACGCTCGGAGAACGAACCCTGCGGCCCTTCGAGCGTGCGTGCGATGCAGAGGAACTCGGCGCCGTCGGGCATTTCCACCGCCTCCACCAGGATTTGGCCAGGCGAAGCGAAAGCGGCATGGACCGGCAGTTTCGGGCAGCCGCCGCCAAAGCGGCTTTGCGGAAAGCCCTGGCCGCCGGCCTTGCGGAAGCGGTTGCCGGCATTGTCGACCTCGAGCATGAAGAACGGGACCCCGGACAAGCCAGGACGCTGCAGCATGGTCAGGCGGTTCGCCGCCTGTTCGAAGGAGACGCCGAAACGCGAGCGCAGCACATCGATATCGTAACGAGCCCGCACGGCGGCGGCATGAAAGGCCTGATAGGGCATCATCAAGGCATTGGCGGCGTAGCGGCCGAACTCGAAGCGGGCGAGCCGGCGGGCTTCGTCCGTACCGAGCTTCAGCGCCTGAATTTCGCCGGCGATCGCGACCGTCATGCGGATCAGGCAGGCCTCCATGGCGACTTCGCGCAACTGGTCGAACGGCGACAGCCGCTCCGATAGAAAAAGACGCTGCGAATGACGGTCATAACGGCGGCGCCAGTTCGGCATGGTGGCGACCGGCAGCACCTTGACGACGATGCCATACTCGCGCTTCAGCCACGCCTTCAGCGCGCCGAACAGATCGTCGCCGGGGTCGAGCACCGAGGTGAAGGCCTCGGCCTCTTCCTCCAGTGCTGCAAAATGGTTCGGCCGGCGCTCGAAAATCTCGTGCACTTCGTCGATCGGCAGCCGCGCACCGGACAGCGCCGTGGCGCGGCCCTCGCGCGCCAGAAGCTCGTTGAGATCGGACAGCCGCTCGGCCTGCTCGCGGTAAGCGCGAAACAGTTTTATCATCGCAGCCGATGCGTTGGGGGCTGCCTCGGCCAGTTCGATCAGTTCCTGGTCGCCCGGCAGCTCACCGGCAAGCAGCGGGTCGCCGAACACTTCCTTCAAGGCCGAGATCGACCCTCTCGCCTCACCCTGCAATTCATGCGGGTCGACCTTGTAGACAGAGGCCAGCTTCAGGATCAGTTGCACCGTCAGCGGCCGCTGGTTGCGCTCGATCAGGTTGAGATAGGACGGCGAGATGCCGAGCCCCTCGGCCATCGCCGTCTGGGTCAGGCCTCTGGCGATGCGGATGCGGCGGATGCGCGGCCCGGCGAATATCTTCTGGTCGGCCATCGGCTTTCCTTGACAGGAATTTACACGACTTGCGAGCGATGAACGGCGCACCATCTTTTACAATCATGACAGATTTACAGCGATAAGCAGTCAAACACAACACAGGTTTTCTCTTATTTTCTACCAGAAATAGCGGTTTCCCTCGCTCTCGTCGCGGCGCAATGTAAATGATGTCACACACAGACGACGCACACTATCCCAGGGCGCGGCGTTTCAAGACACTGGCATCGGATTGATCTGGAGTGACCAATGACTGATTTTTACAATCTTGTCCCATCCGCACCCGAAGGCCGCTTCGACAGCATCGAACGAGCCTATTCGCCGGACGATGTGAAGCGGCTGCGCGGGTCGGTCCAGATACGCCAGAGTCTTGCCGAAATGGGCGCCAACCGGCTGTGGAAGCTCATCCACGAGGAAGACTTCGTCAATGCACTCGGCGCCATGTCGGGCAACCAGGCGATGCAGCAGGTGCGTGCCGGGCTGAAGGCAATCTATCTCTCGGGCTGGCAAGTCGCCGCCGACGCCAACACCGCGTCGGCCATGTATCCGGACCAGTCGCTCTATCCCGCCAATGCGGCGCCCGAACTGGTCAAGCGCATCAACCGCACGCTGCAGCGCGCCGATCAGATCGAGACCTCGGAAGGCAACGGCCTGTCGGTCGACACCTGGTTCGCGCCGATCGTCGCCGATGCCGAGGCCGGCTTCGGCGGACCGCTCAACGCCTTCGAGATCATGAAGGCGTTCATCGAGGCCGGCGCTGCCGGCGTCCACTATGAGGACCAGCTGGCCTCTGAGAAGAAGTGCGGCCATCTCGGCGGCAAAGTGCTGATCCCGACCGCCGCGCATATCCGCAACCTCAACGCGGCGCGTCTGGCGGCCGACGTGATGGGCACGCCGACGCTAGTCGTGGCACGCACCGATGCGGAAGCGGCAAAGCTTCTGACCTCCGACATTGACGAGCGCGACCAGCCTTTCGTCGACTACGATGCCGGCCGCACGGTTGAAGGCTTCTACCAGGTCAGGAACGGCATCGAACCGTGCATCGCGCGCGCCATTGCCTATGCGCCGCATGCCGACCTGATCTGGTGCGAAACATCCAAGCCCGATCTGGCGCAGGCCAAGAAATTCGCCGAAGGCGTGCGCAGGCATCATCCGGGCAAGCTGCTCGCCTATAATTGCTCGCCGTCGTTCAACTGGAAGAAGAACCTCGACGACGCGACGATCGCCAAGTTCCAGCGCGAGCTCGGCGCCATGGGCTACAAGTTCCAGTTCATCACATTGGCCGGGTTCCACCAGCTCAATTTCGGCATGTTCGAGCTGGCCCGCGGCTACAAGGCGCGGCAGATGGCCGCCTATTCCGAGTTGCAGGAAGCCGAGTTCGCGGCCGAAGTCCACGGCTACACCGCGACCAAGCACCAGCGCGAGGTCGGCACCGGCTATTTCGACGCCGTGTCGATGGCAATCAGCGGCGGCCAGTCGTCGACCACCGCCATGCATGAATCGACCGAGCACGTCCAGTTCAAGCCGGCAGCGGAATGAACCGATCGACATAACCAACAGAGGAAACGCCCGAAGGGCAAGGGAGAAGAAAATGGCATCCATAAGCCGCGTCAAGGAACGTGCAGAAGAGCAGTCCACAACGATGAGTGTCGACCAACAGGCGACCATCCGCATGCTGGCCAACGACCTGCACAGGCTCAATCAATCGGTGATGAAGGCAGTCGAGGCCGGCGTCTCGGTGGAACTGGTGCGCTCGGCCCGGCATCATGGCGGCGACGGCAATTGGGGCGACCTGCTGATCCCGGTGATCGTCACGCAGAAGAGTCACGGCTGATCTTCCCTTACGGAAGCTTTGTGCTTGTGGAACCTATGGGCCCCGCCGCTCACTGGCCGATTTCAACGTCACCCGCGAGTTTTCAGCGCGGGTGACTTTCGCTTTTGAGCGTGAACTTAACTACAGTTCGAAAACAGAACTTGTCTCCGGGGTTTAATATTTCCGGCTATATTTCGCAGGTCCGTCATTTCAGCTTGACATGGCGGGCGATCTCACGCCAATTGGCTCTCGGATTTCAACCCTGCATTGAAGCAGCGCCGAGTGCCCGCCCCGCCCATGTGCCCTGTGAACCGCGAGACCGACACCGCCAAACATCTGAATTCGTCAAGCAGGGACGCGAACTCCGAGATATCAACGGATTTCTCCCACGTGCTGGTCGTTGGAAAATCGCCGATCAACCGGGTGGTGGTGTCGAAGATCGTCGAGAAGTCCGGACTGAAGCCGATCTCCGAGTCGCCCGAGATGGCGGCCAAGACATTGCGAACCCTCATTCCGGGCGCCGTCGTTCTCGATGGCGGCCCCGACAACGAGGACTGCCGCGCGCTGATGGCGGCCATCGACGCCTTGCGGCGGACATCTGGGCGGTCGCTCCCCAAGGTGATCCTGCTTTCAACCAAGACCGGCACGCCCGACAGCCTGGGTCTGTCGAGCGTGGTCGATGTGGTGGTAACCAAGCCGATCACCACCGAAAGGCTGCAGCCGGTGGTCGACCGGCTGATCAGTCTCGGGCGCGGCTGATCGCAATCCGCCCGAACGCGTGTGGGGCGGTCAGCCTTCCTTGCCGATGCTCTCGATCAAAGCCGGCAGTTCGCCAAGATCGACAAGCTGACGAAAACGCGGTGCCTCGACCGGCGGCTCGACGTGTTCGAGCACCCAGGTCAGCTCGTGCGGCACATACACACCCCAGCTGCCGGCCTCGATGGCCGGCACCACGTCCGACTTGAGCGAATTGCCGACCATCATGCTGGTCTGCGGGCTGCCGTGACGGCCAAAGATCCTGGCATAGGTGGCGGCGCTCTTGTCGCTGACGATCTCGACGGCATCGAACAGGTCGCCAAGGCCGGACGCCGCCAGCTTGCGCTCCTGGTCGAACAGATCGCCCTTGGTGATCAGCACCAGATGGTAGGCGCCGGCGAGCTTTTCGACTGTCTCGCGCGCATGCGGCAGCGCCTCGACAGGATGGCCGAGCATGTAGCGGCCGGCGGCAAGGATTTCGGCGATCGTCGAGGCCGGCACACGGCCATCGGTCACTTCTATCGCCGTTTCGATCATCGACAAGGTAAAGCCCTTGATGCCGAAGCCGTAGACGGCAAGGTTGCGCTTCTCGGCCTCCAGCAGCCGTGCCGAAATGTGCTCGGCCTCGCCATGGTCGGCGAGCAGGGTTGCAAAATGCTTCTCGGTCAGGCGGAAGAACTGTTCGTTCTGCCATAGGGTATCGTCGGCGTCGAAGCCGATAGTGGTCAATTTGCCTGGCATACGGTGTCTTCTGCTGCTCGATCTGCGGGAGGTTGACCCTAATCTGCGTGGCGCGATTTTCAACCAGGAAGGCGAAGACAGGCAGCTCCCCTTCCCTTCCATCACCGGCAACAGCTATACTGTGATAATTGCAACCCAAACTGGTGAATGATGCCGCCTGCGAAAAAGGAAGTCCGTCCGTCGACCCGCGGAGGACGCGTCCGAACGCCTGCCTTCGTGAAAAATCAACGCGGCGTGAAGAACTGGAAGGAAGTCAGCGCCTGGCTGGAATGGCGCGGCATCGAAGACATAGAATGCATCACGCCTGATCAGGCTGGCGTCGCGCGCGGCAAGATGATGCCGTCGAAGAAATTCACTTCCAACACCTCGCTGGCGCTGCCATCGGCAGTGTTCATGACGACGATTTCGGGCGGCTATCCCGAGGATGGCAACGGTTTCCACTATCCGGAGGATGATGGCGACCTAAAGCTGATGCCGGATCTGTCGACGTTGACCGTCGTGCCGTGGGAAGAAGACCCGACGGCCGCCGTCATCTGCGACCTCGTCCATCAGGATGGCCGTTCGGTCGAGTTCACGCCGCGCAACGTCCTGAAGCGCGTGGTAGCAGCCTATGACAAGCGCGGGCTGAAGCCGGTGGTGGCGCCCGAGATCGAATTCTACCTGGTGCGCAAGAACCCCGACCCGGATTACCCATTGACGCCACCAGTCGGGCGTTCCGGGCGGCCAATCGGCGGCGGAGCCGGCTATTCGATCGCCGGCGTCAACGAGTTCGACGAACTGATCGACGACATCTACCATTTCTCCGAAAGCCAGGGCCTGGAGATCGACACGCTGATCCACGAGGAAGGCGCCGGCCAGCTCGAGATCAATCTGCGTCACGGCGATCCGGTCGAGCTCGCCGATCAGGTGTTCATGTTCAAACGCACCATTCGCGAGGCAGCGCTGAAGCATGAGATCTATGCCACCTTCATGGCCAAGCCGATCCAGGGCCAGCCAGGTTCTGCCATGCACATCCACCAGTCGATCATCGACAAGAAGACCGGGCTGAATATCTTTTCGGCGAAGGACGGCTCGGAAACCGACGACTTCTTCCATTTCATCGGCGGCATGCAGAAGCATGTGCCGAACGCACTGGTGATGTTTGCTCCCTACGTCAATTCCTACCGCCGGCTGACGCAGTCGGCCTCGGCGCCGGTCAACAACAAATGGGGCTATGACAACCGCACCACGGCGTTCCGCGTGCCGCGCTCGGATCCGGCGGCGCGGCGTGTCGAAAACCGCATCCCGTCTTCCGACGCCAACCCCTATCTGGCGCTGGCGGCCTCACTTGCCTGCGGGCTGATCGGCATCACCAACAAGATCAAGGCCGAGCCTCCGGTGCTGACCACCGCAAACGCCGATGAGATCGACCTGCCACGCGGCCTGCTCGAAGCCGTCGACCTTTTCGAAGGCGACGAGGAACTATGCGCTCTTCTGGGCAAGTCCTTCGCCGCAACCTATGCAGCGATCAAGCGGGCGGAGTTCGAGACCTTCATGGAAGTGATCAGCCCGTGGGAGCGGGAGTATCTGTTGCTCAACGTGTGAGCGGCGACTTCGTCGTGTGAATGGTGAATAGTGAATGGTGAGTAGTTTCATATTGGATGGATGAGCGCAGACGTCGTGCGTCTCGCAGCCATTCACCATTCACCATTCACCATTCACCATTGGCTGGTGTCCCCATGCCTTACCAATCACCTATCTCCCCCGGTCGCTCCTGGTACGAAGACACAGCCGGACCACGCCCTGAGTACCCTGCCCTGGACGGCGACCGCAGCTGCGACGTCGTCGTCGTCGGCGGTGGCTTCACCGGGCTGTCGGCGGCCGCTCATTTGGCGAAGGCGGGAGCCGACGTCGTTCTGATCGAAGCGCATCGCTTCGGCGACGGCGCTTCAGGGCGCAATGGCGGCCAGCTAGGCACGGGCCAGCGCGCCTGGGCCGAAGAGATGGAGGCCGAATACGGCTTCTCCCGCGCCAAGGCGCTGTTCGACCTTGCCGAAGAGGCGAAAGCGCACCTGCTCGAATTCGCCGCCGTCAACCAGATCGACATCGACTATATGCCGGGCCAGTTGTCCGTGGCGCACAAGCCGCGTTATCTCGACGACTACAAGGCACATGCCGAGATCATGGCCGGCCGCTTCAATTATCCGCACATCGCCTTCATGGATGCCAGGGAAACGGCCGAACGGCTGGGCTCCACACGCTACTTCGGCGGCACCCGCGACACCGGCACCGGACACATCCACCCGATGAAGCTGGTGATCGGCACGGCAAAGGTGGCGGCAGCGGCCGGCGCGCACCTGTTCGAGCAGACACTATCGACCGGTGTTACCTCCAGCGGCGGCAAGGTCAGGGTGACGACTTCGAGAGGAACCATCACCGCCCAGAAATGCCTGATCGGTGTAAATGCCTATGGCGGCACGCTCGAGCCGGTGAGTGCCGCGCACATCATGCCCATCGGTTCCTTCATCGGCGCGACGGTGCCGCTGGGCGTCGATTCGAAAGTGCTGCCGGGCGGCGAGGCGGTCGACGATTCGCGTTTCGTCGTGCGTTATTTCCGCAAATCCAGGGATGGAAGGCTGCTGTTCGGCGGGCGCGAGGTCTATGGCGTCAACGATCCGAAGGACATCCATGTCCATATCCGCCGGCAGATAGCCGAGCTTTATCCGGAACTGAGCGATGTCGAGATCACCCATGGCTGGGGCGGCTATGTCGGCATCACCATGCCCAGGAAACCGTTCGTGCGCGAGGTGATGCCCAATGTGATCTCGGCCGGAGGCTATTCCGGCCACGGCGTGATGCTGTCGAACTTCTTCGGCAAGCTCTATGCCCAGGCCGTCGCCGGCAACCGCGACAGACTGAAGCTGATCGAGGACCTGAACATCCCGGCTTTTCCAGGTGGCCGGCCCTTTAGAACGCCATTATTGTTCCTCGCACTGAACTGGTTTGCCCTGAGGGACCGAATATAGGGAAAGTATCTCATATCAGCCGGGGCTGGTACTGAGCCGATTCTATTGAGCTGTTGGTTGCCGCAGCGAGACGTTGCAGAATCCTTAACAAGAGCGCACAATTCCCCTGAGGGCGCACTGATGCCACAATCAAGGGCAAAGGATGCCGGTTCTGGGCGATTGAACGGGGATTTCTGCGGGCCTGCCCGCTTTGTTGTTGGGACCGATGCCGATCGAATGCCGGGCTGCCGGCGCCGATCGAAAGAACACCGGCTCATCTTTTGGAGGTGGCAAGAGTGAACGAGCCCTTCAGTTTCGGCGCGCCGGAACGTCGGCGGTTCGCCATGCAATTCGGTTATGACATGCGGCCCTCCTTCTGGCAGGGGGTGCGCACGAATTCGCATCTGGTGATCGCCGCGGTCGGCACCGCAGCGCTGCTTGGCGTGGCGGGCATAGCGCTTTGGCTGGCGTTGCCGGCCAGCGACCGGCAAGCGATCGCCAGCACACAGCAGAACGTTCCGACTTTTCCGGTCAAGACGACCAAGATTGCCCCCGTCGCGGCCACGGCCGCCGCGGTAGCGGCGCCACAAGCCGCGCGCAAGGGCGACGCGGTTTCATCGACGGTCGCTGTGGGTGGGGCTGCGATGCCGCCGCTGTCGGCCAACGATCCGCGCTGGACTGCGGCGCAATCCAACAGCGACCCTGCCGCGACGCCATCCGATCAGGCGCCTACCGAGCAGGCTGCCGCCAAACCGTCCGATGCCGCGGCATTCGAAGAACCGGCGGCCCAGGGCGACGCCACGACGCAGTTGTCAAAGGTCGCTGCTCCCGCCAATGACGACGACGCGGAAACCGCCGCCATACCGACGCCAAAACCGCAACTTCCAGACGAGCAATCTTCCGCCGCAACGAACGATACCCAGGCCAAGGCCAAGCCACAGAAGGTGGCTGCTGCCGCCGGCACCGGACGCATCCTCAGGGCGGTGACAATGCGCAGCGGTCCGCAGAAAAACGCCGCCGCCATGGGGACCGTGCCCGCCAAGTCGTCGGTGCAGGTGATGAGTTGCAAGAAATGGTGCCAGATCGTCTACAACGGCAAGCGCGGCTGGATCTACAAGAGCTACATCAAGACCGGGGCTTGAGACGCAAGCCGCCAGATCTGGTCAGCCGCCGAGCAACCACCTGAAACGGTGTCTCCTGCGAGCAAGTTTGCGCTTCGCCAGGAAATCCCGGTGTTCCTCGAACGGCACCTCGTAGAGGCCGCACATTTGGCAGCTTTCCGACTTGCGGCATATCGGGACCCAGCATTTGACGTCGTGTGTCCAGGCGAGCGCGATCCTTTCCAGATGAAGGTTGGACGAACTTTTCAGCAGAATCAGTTCTCCTGGGACTGCCGTCCGTTTGATATGATCCGAAACTTCCTTGGCAGTGCGAAGCTCAATGAAACGGCCGCTGTCGCGGTCGGCCTGGCTGGCGCGCGAGCGATGCGCATTGTCGCCGGTATAAATGACCTCATCGGCGATTTCGCGCGCGATGTTGTAGGCGGCGCCGTATTTCCTCGACGAGCCGGCGTAGTCGGATATCTGCCCCAGCACAATGCGCTTGCGAGCACCCTTGGCCTTTGCAATCATCTCCAGGGCAATGTTGAGCGAATGCCAGGGCGCTTTGGCCGTATCGACCAGGAATTTCGGACCCGCGGATACCTCTTGCACCGTAGAGCGGTTGGGCAGTGGTGCAAACGATGCCGTTCTCGCTACGACTTGCTCTGGCGGGACGCCAAGTTCCAAGGCGGCGGCAACAGCCGCTGCAGTCGGCAGCCAGAATTGCTCGCCGGGAAAAGGCGCTTGAATATTCAGGCTGCCACCGCGCCAATGAAGGGTGAACCGCAGCAATTCCGGATACGCGGCATGCACGTCACTCACGCGGTAGTCTGCCTCGCCGGACTGGCCGAAGGTCGCAATCCGGCATTTCGCGCCAGACGCCATGCCGATCACCAGTGGGTCATCGCAATTGAGAACCGCAAGTCCATCAGGTTGGAGTGCCCCGACCAGCGCCCGCTTCTCTCCCGCCACAGCTTCCAGAGTCTTGAACTTGCCGAAATGCTCCAGACGGATCATCGTAACCACCGCCACACTCGGCTTCAGCATCTGCGCCATGGCGCTGATCGTGCCGAAGTCGGAAGCGCCGGCTTCGAAAACGACGTAATCGACTTTGCCGGCCTTCCTCAGGCGCTTGTAAAGCGTTCGGATGAGCGCAGGCATTGTATTGGCCTGGGCCTGTAGATGCACCTTGCCTTGGGCGGCCAGTATGTGTGCAAGCAGGCTGGTGGATGTGGATTTGCCGGAGCTGCCGGTAATGCCGATGAACGTCGCCTTGTTACGCGCCCGCACCCAGCGCGCCTGCAGCCGTCGCAGCGCCCAGCCCAAGTCCTTGCGAATTTTCAGCAATTCCAGTTTCACACCCCGCCAGCTTTTAGCCCAGCCTAATATGCGTCGTGCCAAGTTCCAGAGTCAAACGGGCGCTGGCGTGCTTCAGCCAAAGATTCTAGCGGCCGAGGAGCCGCAGCAGTCTGTGCTTGCGGCGCTTCGATTTTCTCTGCGCCACAAACTCACGGTGCTGCTCAAACGGCACTTCATAGAGGCCGCATTGCTCGCATCCCTCGGTCTTGCCGCATACCGAAACCCAGCACTGGACGTCGTGGGTCCAGGCAAGAGCGACACGCTCGAGGTGCAGATTGGACGAGCTCTTGAGCAGGATCAACTCGTCACGCTGCGCGGTTTGGGCGATGTAGTCCGACACTTCCCTGGCCGTGCGCAATTCGATGAAGCGGCCGCTGTCGCGATCTGCCTGGTTCGCCTTGGAGCGATGGGCATGATCGCCGGCATAAATCACCTGGTCTGCAATCTCGCGCGCGCTGCTGTAGGCTTGGGCATATCTGTTATTCGAGCCGGAAAAATCCGATAGCTGGCCAAGAACGATACGTTTTCGCCCGAATGTCGATCCGGCTACCATGTCGAAGGCAAGGCTCAGCGAATGCCAGGGCGCCTTTGCGGCATCCACGATGAAGTGGGGGCCGCCCGCGGGGACGAGCACCTGGCCGCGATTTTCCAGAGGCTGGAACGTCGCGGTTCTGTCCTTGACCATCTGCGCAGGCACGCCCAGTTCAAGAGCGGTTGCAACCGCCGCTGACGTCGGCAGCCAGAAATGCTGGCCGGGGAACGACGTCTCGATATCGAGCACACCGCCGCGCCAGTGGAGCGAGAACCGCAACGGCTTGGGATAGGCTGCCTCGATATCGCTGACGCGATAATCCGCCTGCTCCGATGTGCCGAATGTGACGGAACGGCAATAGCTCGCCGAGGCCATGCCCATCACAAGAGGATCATCGGCATTGAGCATCGCGAAGCCGCCCGGCTCCAGCGCCGCGACTAGGGCGCTCTTTTCTCGAGCGACGTTTTCCACAGTCTTGAAACTGGCCCGATGCTCCAGCCGGACCATTGTGACAACAGCCACGTCGGGGCGAAGCAACTCGGCCATGGGCTTCATTGTATCCGGGCCGAATGCAGCAGCCTCGAAGACGACGTAGTCGGTTTTGCCGCCCTTTCCCATTCGCCTGGATAGGGTCGAGACCAACAGTTTCATAGTGTTGGCCAGAACCTGTGTGTGGACCGAACCCTGGCCAGCCAGGATGTGTCCAAGCAGGCTTCCCGCCGTCGTCTTGCCGGAGCTTCCGGTAACACCGATGAAAATTGCCTTGCTTCGCGCCCGCGCACGCCTGGCCAGGTAAAGCCGCAGCCGCCATCCCAGATCGTAGCGACTTTTCTGCTGCCTGATCTTCATCACCCGCCAACACTATCCACGATCCGTTATGCCTTTCGGGGGATCGAGAAGTCAAACTGGGGTCCGGCGTGACGACGTCAACTGTTCGTTCCTCGGCCGGCCGGCGCACCGATGCGAACTCTTGCCGACATTGCTCTGTCTGCCATGCATTGCGAACAGCGAGGTACTTCCCGAATTGCTCAAATGCAGCGGCCGCCGTCGACCTCCAGCGCCACACCGGTGATGAAGGCGGCTTCGTCCGACGCAAGCCAAAGCGCAGCGTTGGCGATATCGAGCGGCGTCGACAGACGGCCGAGCGGTATCGAGGCACGGAATTTCTCGCGGATCTCCGGCGTGTCAGTGCCCATGAATTTCTCCAGCATGCCGGTCTCGCCGGCGACCGGGCAAAGGCAGTTCACGCGGATGTTCTTGGGCGCGAGTTCGACCGCCATCGACTTGGTCGCGGTGATCGCCCAGCCCTTCGAGGCATTGTACCAGGTGAGCCCCGGCCGCGGCCGCAGACCGGCGGTCGAAGCCGTGGTCAGGATGACGCCGCCGCCCTGCCGCTCCATGATCGGCACCACGGCAAGTGCGGCGTGGTAGATCGCCTTCATGTTGACTGAAGTGATCAGGTCGAAGGTCGCCTCGTCGACGTCGAGCATGTCTCCATTGCGATGGGTGTAGCCGGCATTGTTGACCATGATATCGATGCGGCCGAAGGCGCTTTTTGCGGCATAGACC
Organism: Mesorhizobium sp. C372A; assembly: GCF_030323245.1. Lineage (NCBI taxonomy): Bacteria > Pseudomonadati > Pseudomonadota > Alphaproteobacteria > Hyphomicrobiales > Phyllobacteriaceae > Mesorhizobium > Mesorhizobium sp. C372A. The sequence goes on from NZ_CP100475.1 coordinate 6,469,827, forward strand.
ATCTCGTCGAATTCGGAACGCTGCGAAACGTCGGTCTGGGTCCAGATCGCGGCCTGGCCGATCTCTGCTGCAACGCGCTCCGCGCCCTTGGCGTTGAGGTCGGCGACGACGACCTTGGCGCCCTCTTCGGCAAAGCGCCTGGCCATGCCTTCGCCGAAACCTGACGCAGCACCCGTGATGACGGCAACCTTGTTTTCCAGACGCATGCTTTTTCCGCTCATTGAAGACCCACCTCGCAAGCGCATTTTCCTTTTTGTTTGATGCGTGTCTGTCTCCCAGAGCCGCTTCGCACTTCTGGGCGACACGCATTAGCTTTCGTCACATTCCCGCTTTATGTTGCAGGCGCGAAAGCCCCGGACCATCGCTTGACGAAAAGCCTCCGGGTGGCAGCCAGTGTCAAGGCACATTTGGAGCGAATCAATATGCAGTGATTTGGCCTCGATGTGACACCATGGCACTGGATAGTTTAAATCGATTAGATTATATCCTGCCGCGTCACAGCGAGCGGCGTCAAAGCGGACAGACCATGACCAGCCAGATCATTCCCGTCGAGCCTTTCGACTTCATCATTTTCGGTGGCACCGGCGACCTGTCGGAACGCAAGCTGCTGCCCTCGCTCTACCACCGCCAGCGCGACCACCAGTTTTCCGAGCCGACCCGCATCATCGGCACCTCGCGCTCCAAGATGAGCGACGAGGAATTCCAGGCTTTCGCCAAGCAGGCGATTTCCCAGCATGTTAAGCCGGCCGACATCGACGCCGAGGAACTCAAGACATTTCTTGCCCGGCTGTCCTACGTATCGGCCGACGCGACGACTGGTGTCGGCTTCGACAAGCTGAAAAAGGCGATCGGCGAAAGCGACCGCATCCGCGCTTTCTATCTGGCGGTGGCGCCGGCGCTGTTCGGCGACATCTCGCACCAGCTGAAAGCCCACAATCTCATCACGCCGAATTCACGTATCGTGCTGGAGAAGCCGATCGGCCGCGACCTCGATTCGGCGCGCAAGCTCAACGACGTGGTTGGAGACGACTTCCACGAAAGCCAGATCTTCCGCATCGACCACTATCTCGGAAAGGAGACGGTGCAGAATCTGATGGCGCTGCGCTTTGCCAACGCGCTCTATGAGCCGCTTTGGAATTCTGCCCATATCGACCATGTGCAGATCACGGTGGCCGAGACCGTCGGTCTTGAAGACCGCGTCACCTACTACGACAAGGCCGGCGCGCTGCGCGACATGGTGCAGAACCACATGCTGCAGCTGCTCTGCCTGGTTGCCATGGAGGCGCCATCGTCGATGGATGCCGATGCCGTGCGCGACGAGAAGCTGAAGGTGCTGCGGGCGCTGAAGCGCATCAACGGCAATGAGGCACCCAAGCACACCGTGCGCGGGCAGTACCGCGCCGGCGCCTCTGCAGGCGGCGCGGTGAAAGGCTATGTCGAGGAACTCGGCAAAGACAGCTCCACCGAGACCTTCGTCGCCATCAAGGCCGAGATCGGCAATTGGCGCTGGGCCGGCGTGCCGTTCTATCTCCGGACCGGCAAAAGGCTGGCGACCCGCGTTTCGGAAATCGTCATCGAGTTCAAGCCGATCCCGCATTCGATCTTCGGCGACAGCGCCGGGCCGATCTCAGCCAACCAACTGGTGATCCGGCTGCAGCCCGATGAAGGCGTCAAGCAGTTCATCATGATCAAGGATCCAGGCCCGGGCGGCATGCGGCTGCGCCAGATTCCGCTCGACATGAGCTTTGCAACATCTTTCGACGGTCGCGCGCCGGACGCCTATGAACGGCTGATCATGGATGTTATCCGCGGCAACCAGACGCTGTTCATGCGCCGCGACGAAGTCGAGGCGGCATGGAAGTGGATCGACCCGATCCAGAACGCCTGGGAAAGCGCCAGGCAGGAGGCGCAAGGCTATACGGCCGGCACATGGGGTCCCTCGGCCTCGATTGCGCTGATCGAACGCGACGGGCGGACATGGCACGAAAGCAATTGAGCGAGCCCGTCTACAACTGGAACGGCTTTGCCGGGCGCCAGGATCTGGCGGCAGCCCTTGCCGGCAATGTCGCGGCGCGCCTGACCAAGGCCATCGACGGGCGCGGCACGGCCCTGCTTGCCGTTTCCGGCGGCACCACGCCGGCAAAGTTCTTTGCAGCACTTTCGGCCATTCCGATCGCCTGGAACAAGGTGACGGTGACGCTGGTCGACGAACGGTTCGTGCCGGCCTCCTCGCCGCGCTCGAATGCGGGGCTGGTCGCGGCCAACCTGCTGCAGAACAAGGCGGCTGCCGCGCACTTCGTGCCGCTCTACCATGAGGCGGCAAGCATCGAGACCGCCGCGGCGGCCGACGATGCGGCGCTGAAGGCTCTGCCCTGGCCCCTCGATGTCGTCGTGCTCGGCATGGGCGGCGACGGCCACACCGCCTCGTTCTTTCCCGACGCCGAGAATCTCGGCGATTTGCTCGACCCGGCCTCATCAAGGATCGTGCTGCCGGTTCACGCGGCAAGCGCCGGCGAACCCCGGTTGACGCTGCCGCTGGCGCGGATCGTCGACGCCGGCTTCATCGCGCTGCATATAGAAGGCGAGGACAAGCGCACCGCCTTCGACGGTGCGATGGGACCGGGTGCGAAAAAGCCCATCCGCAAAGTGCTCGAAGCGGCACCCATCCCGGTAGAGGTGTTCTGGGCACCCTGATTTCACGCAAAGCAGTCCCGGCAGACGGTGGAGGACGTTCTTCCGGGGCTCGAAAGGACCGACCATGACAGCCAGACGCGACATCGAAGCCATCACGGAACGCATCCGCCAACGCTCGAAAGCCGGCCGCGAGCGCTATCTCGGCCGCATCGCCGAGGCCTCCAGCCGCACCGCCAACCGGGGCGTCCTGTCTTGCGGCAACCTCGCGCATGGCTTTGCCGTCTGCAGCCCGTCTGAAAAGCTGGCGCTCGGCGCCGACAAGGTGCCGAACCTCGGCATCATCACCTCCTACAATGACATGCTGTCGGCGCATCAGCCGTTCGAGACGTTTCCGGCGCTGATCAAGGATGCCGCGCGCGAAGTCGGCGGCATCGCGCAGGTGGCCGGCGGCGTGCCGGCCATGTGCGATGGCGTGACCCAGGGACAGCCCGGCATGGAGCTCTCGCTGTTTTCGCGCGACGTGATCGCCATGTCCGCGGCGATCGGCCTGTCGCACAACATGTTCGACGCCGCCGTCTATCTCGGCGTCTGCGACAAGATCGTACCGGGGCTTGTGATCGCGGCTCTCACCTTCGGCCATCTGCCGGCGGTGTTCGTGCCGGCCGGGCCGATGACGACGGGCCTGCCCAATGACGAGAAGGCCAAGGTTCGCCAGCTCTATGCCGAGGGCAAGGCCGGACGCGCAGAACTGCTCGAAGCGGAGTCTAAATCCTATCACGGGCCGGGCACCTGCACCTTCTATGGCACCGCAAATTCCAACCAGATGCTGATGGAGATCATGGGCCTGCATACGCCCGGCGCGTCCTTCGTCAATCCAGGCACGCCGCTGCGCGACGCGCTGACGCGCGAGGCGACTAGGCGAGCCCTGGAGATCACCGCGCTCGGCAACGCCTACACGCCGGTCGGCCGCATGATCGACGAGCGCTCTTTCGTCAATGGCGTCGTCGGCCTGCACGCCACCGGCGGCTCTACCAACCACACCATCCACCTCATCGCCATGGCGGCGGCCGCCGGCATCACGCTTACCTGGCAGGACATTTCCGACCTGTCGGAAGCGGTGCCTCTTCTCGCGCGCGTCTATCCGAACGGGCTTGCCGACGTGAACCATTTCCATGCCGCCGGCGGGCTCGGCTTCCTGATCCGCGAATTGCTCGACGAAGGCATCCTGCATGAGGATGTGCAGACGGTATGGGGCGAAGGCCTGAGGCCCTATGCGGTCGAGGCCCGGCTCGGCGAAGATGGCGGCGTCCTGCGTGAAGCCTCGCCGCTGCAGAGCGGCGACGAGAAGGTGCTGGCGCCGTTCAAGAAGGCCTTCCAGCCGACCGGCGGCCTGAAAGTGCTCGCCGGCAATCTCGGCCACGCCGTCATCAAGACGTCCGCCGTGAAGCCGGAACGCCGCGTCATCGAGGCGCCGGCCAAGGTGTTCGACAGCCAGCAGGGACTGAACGAAGCCTTCAAGGCCGGCACGCTGACCGGCGACTTCATCGCCGTCATCCGCTTCCAGGGCCCGAAGGCAAACGGCATGCCGGAACTGCACAAGCTGACCACCGTGCTCGGCATCCTGCAGGATCGTGGCCAGCGCGTCGCGCTGGTCACGGACGGGCGCATGTCTGGCGCTTCCGGCAAGGTGCCGGCGGCGATCCATGTAACGCCGGAAGCGGTCGAGGAAGGGCCGATCGCCAGGATCCATGACGGCGACATCATCCGGCTCGACGCCGATGCCGGCACGCTGGAAGTGCTGGTGCCGGGGCCCGAGCTCGCGCTGCGCCGCACGGCCGACATCGATCTCATCGGCAACGAGTTCGGTTTCGGCCGCGAGCTGTTCGCCGGTTTCCGCCAGCTGGTCGGCCGCGCCGACCACGGCGCCAGTGCTTTCGGCACGGCCTGAGGCATCATTGCCTATTTTGTAAAAAAGGCGGCTCGAGCTCGGTTTGAGGCCGCCCTTTGGTGAGGGATGGATGGCGATTACGGCTGAACCGTAATCTCGCTCCGTTCGCCGGCCTTGACCGTCACCGGCATTTCCTTGTCATGGCCCTGATCGGACATGTGGCGGAGGACGACATAGTCGCCGGCCGGGATAGTCTGCTGCCAGGTGTCGCCATAGCTCAGGCCGAGCGCCTTGCGGTTGCCCTGGATATCCTTCTTCGACGACAGCACCTCGATCGAATAGGCGCCCGGCGCCGACATCACCAGCACGCCGGCATCGAGCGTCACCTTGACGTCCTTGACGTCGCCAACCTTGACGCTGAAAGGCTGCTCGACGGTTGCGAGCTCAAGCGAGGTGACCGCGACATAGTCGTCCGGCGCCAGCCAGAATTTGCTGTCGGGCCCATAGGAGTGGGCGACATCGTCACGCGAGCCGTCGATCTTCTTCTTGGCCTTGACGATCTGGACGCTGATGCCCGAGGAGTCAGCCTTGTCGCCACCTGCAGTGTAGTAGGCGTTGACGGCGGCATGGCCGACGCCGACGACTATGTCTTTTTCCACAGTCTGCCCGGCGGCGAGCTGGATGTTCTCGGTCACCGAGCCGCTGCCGATCGCAACCGTCACCTTCTGCTCACCAGCCGGCACGATGATCCTGGTGTCGCCATAGTGGGTGGTGCTGCCGCCCGGGAAGGCGAAGTCGACATCGGCTTCGTCACTGATCTCGGCGCCCTGGCTTGGCTTCGGATGGATGAGCATGGTGCCGGCGTTCAAGGTGAAGAGCGGCTTGTAGACCTGGCCCGCCTCGATCTTGACCTTCTGTTCCGCCCGAGCTTCGTCGGCGCGCGCGACGACGACATAGTCGCCCGGCTCGAGATTGGCCTCGTAGTTGTTGTACTGGGTGGTGACGGCCTCGCCGTGCGTGCCATCGGCCTTGGCCTTGTAGACCTCCCAGGCATTGCCGTCGGTGATCGGATCGCCGCCTTCGGCCATGACCACGCTCGGGATGAAATTGAATTCGGGCTTTGCCGGTTCAGGGGCTGGAGCTGGGGCTGGCGCCGGTGCGGGTTCAGGTGCCGGAGCCGGCGCGGCGACGGTTTCGACCAGTGCTTCCTGCAGCGCCTTCTCGTCCGAGGCCTGGATATATTTGCCGCCGGTGTTGTCGGCAAGGCAGGCGATCTGCTTGCCCTCGTCAGCGGTCAGGCCGAAGCCGACGACGTCGACTGTGAAATCGACGCCTGAGGCCTCCAGTTCCTTGCCCAGCGCGCACGGGTCACCTTCGCAGGTTTCAAGCCCATCGGTGATGAGGACCACGGTCGCCTTGTCCTCGGTGTATTTCAGAGCTTCGGCCGCCTGCTTGACGGCTGCGGTCAGCGGCGTCTTGCCGAGGAATTTCAGGCTGTCGGCAGCGGCCGAAATGGCGCTAGCCGAGCCGGCTTGCGGCGGCACGATCAGTTCGATGTCGTCGCAGCTGCCCTTTTCGCGGTGGCCATAGGCCATGAAGCCGATCTCGTCGTCGCCCGGGACCGACTGCAGCACGGTCCTCAGCGATTCGCGCGCGATCTCGAGCTTCGGCTTGCCGTCGATCTGGGCCCACATCGAGCCCGAAGCGTCAAGAATGATGATGACCTTGTTGGCGGCAAAGCCGAGCGAAGTCATCGACAAAAGGAGCAGCGCCGCAGCGACGCTCCGCAAAAGTCCCGCCATGGAAATCTCCTTGAGACCGCCCTCTGATCCGCGCCGGAAGCTATTTGACGGCGCGTCCGGGCACAAGCCCCGGAGCGGGTTACGAACGGTTGCCGTGTAACAGGATCGGCGCCGGCCGAGGCCTGTTCCGAGGCCGGCTCAGCACCGCGTCAGTACGTGGTGCGCCGCTCTTCGGAAGGCGGACGGCCGAACTGCAGCCGATAGCTCTGCGCGAAATAGGAGTGCGAGGTAAAGCCGGTGGCAATGGCCACGTCGAGGATCGGCATGTTGGTCTGGCGCAGCAGTTCGCGCGCCCGCTCAAGCCTGAGCCGCATGTAGTAACGACCGGGCGTGACGCTCAAATGGCGCAGGAACAAGCGCTCGACCTGGCGCACCGACAGGCCCGCCGATTTGGCAAGCTGCACGGCTGATAGCGGCTCGTCGAGATGGTCGGCCATCAGTTCGACGATGCGCCTTAGCTTCTCCGACTTGCCGGTCAGGTCGCGCTCCGGCCCGACGCGCTGGCGGTCGCCGGCGGAGCGGATGCGCTCATGCTGGAACTGGTTGGCAACGCCGTTGGCGAGGTTCGAGCCGAAGTCGCCACGCACGATCTCCAGCATCAGGTCGATCGAGGTGGTGCCGCCGGCGCATGTGTAGCGCTTGCGGTCGATCTCGAAGACGTTGCCGGTGCAATTGATGTCGGGAAAGCGCTCGACGAAGCCGGCGCGGTTTTCCCAATGGATGGTGCAGCGATAACCTTCGAGCTGACCGGCTTCGGCCAGGAGGTAAGAGCCCACCGACAGCGCGCCGAGCGCATTGCCGCGCCGGCCCCAGCTGCGCAGCGCCGCCAGCACCTTGCTCTTGCCGGGGAACTCGACCGACAGGCCCACCGACACGAACAGGATATCGACCGGCGGCAAATCGGCGACGGCATAGTCGATCTTGAGCGGCAGGCCGTTGGAGGCCATGACGGGATCGCCGTCGGCCGAGACCGTCGTCCAGCCATAGAAATCGCGGCCGAGCAGGCGGTTGGCCGAGCGGAAGGTATCGATCGCCGCTGCCAACGAAAACATCGAAAACTTGTCGACCAGCAGGAACGCGAATTGCCGGCCCCCTTGAACGGGATCATCCACGACCGGCCGTTCAGAGGGAATAGTAAGGTTCGGCAAAGAAGCTGCTTTCTGGGTCAGAAGGAAGGCCGCTTCAAGCCGGCCGCAAGGTAGGCTGAGGCTAACGTATTGGCCATCAGCATGGCAATGGTCATCGGTCCGACACCGCCGGGCACGGGGGTGATGGCGCCGGCGGCCTTGGCCGCTTCGGCATAGGCTACATCGCCGACGAGGCGGGTTTTGCCTTCGCCTTTCTCGGGTGCGGCAATGCGGTTAATCCCGACATCGATCACGGTGGCGCCGGGTTTGACCCAGTCGCCCTTGATCATTTCGGGCCGGCCGACGGCGGCAACCAGAATGTCGGCTGTGCGGGCCAGCGCCGGCAGATCCTTGGTGCGGCTGTGGGCAATGGTGACGGTGCAGTTGGCGGCAAGCAACAGATTTGCCATCGGCTTGCCGACGATGTTGGAGCGGCCGACGACGACCGCGTTGAGGCCGGAAAGATCCTTGCCGCGCACGCGTTCGATCAAAAGCATGGAGCCAGCCGGCGTGCAGGGCACGAAGGCTGTTTCGAGTTCGCCGGTGCCGAGCTTGCCGACATTGATGAAATGAAAGCCGTCGACATCCTTTTGTGGCGCGATGGCCTGGATGATCTTGCCGGCATCGATATGGGCGGGAAGCGGCAGCTGCACCAGAATGCCGTTGATGGCCGGATCGGCGTTGAGTTCGCCGATGATCTTCAGCAGTGCCGCTTCGGACGTGTCGGCCGGCAGTGTGTGCTGCAGCGAATGAAAGCCGCATTCCTTGGCGGTGCGCGACTTCGACGCGACATAGACCTGGCTTGCCGGATCCTCGCCGACGATGACCACCGCCAAGCCGGGCTGGGCCTTTCCCTTGGCGACCAGGTCCTCGGTCAAGGCCTTGACCTTCTGAACCACGTCTGCGGCGACGATCTTTCCGTCAATCACTTCGGCCATGAACCATCCTCGACATCATTCCAGCCAAGGCGCGGCGCGCGCCTTGAACGTTGCTTCGTGCATGTCGTTGTTCCAAACGTTCCGCCCATTCGGGTAAAGCCCGACGGCAGCGTTTTTTGGGCGCCATGCTGCGCGGCATTGTCACGAAATTTGGCCTAAGCAATCCCGTCAAAGCGCCGTCACATGCCGTAAACTCGAAACCGGCAGCTTTTATTCTGTGCTGACGGGCTCAGAGCGACTCATCCTTTCACGGAAAGGCTGAACCGCTCTATTTCTTGTTTTGACGCAATTCCCAAGGGAAAGCGCGCTACGCGCTTTTCCCGGGAAAACCGTTTCACACTTTTCCTGGAATTGCTCAGAAATAGCGGCGGTGCGAACGGCTTTCGGTGAGTTCGCGCACCGCTTCGCGAAATTCGCGCAGGCTGGCGCGGATATCGTCGATTTGCGCCTGCTGGTCTTCCGGCGCCGCCCCAGCGGGCTGCGGAGAAGACCACGGCCCGGACGCCGCGGGCATCGGCTGAGCCTGCGAATAGGCATAGTCAGCCGGCTGACGAGGCTGCGCGTAGCCAGGCTGCTGCGCAGGGGAATTGGCGTGCGGAACCTCGTTCCGGAAGTCCGGCTGGCGATAGCCCACAGGCTCCTGCACCGGCCTTGTATATTCGGCGGCTGGTTGGGCGCGGTAGGTCTCGACGGGTTCGCCTGACGTCCCGCTACCCGGCGCGGCTTTGCGCATCGCCGAGAACAGTCCGTCGAACAGACCTGGGCTCCGGGCGGGAGCGGCCGCGGTCGGCAACACCGGAGGTGCTGCCGGTGGCGGCGCCACAGGCAGCGGCGCGCGATAGACCTTGTCCTCGACCGGAGGGGGGCGCTCGTCCATTCTGCCGCGCGAACGCGAATTGGCAGCGCCGCGCAGGCTGGCAAAGGCGCCGCGCATGGCGCCGACACCGATGCCCGAAGCAAGCCCGAGCAGCAGGCCGGCCATCGCTATTACAGCCCGCGACGGTCCGTTGGGTTCGAGCGGCGGTTGCGCGGGGGTCATCAGATTGATGTTGGTGGTGTTGATGTTTTGCTGTTCGCCGGTCTCCTTGGCGCGCAGAAGGTACTGTTCGTAGACGGAGCGTTTGGCCGTGGCGTCACGCTCCAGTTCGCGCAGGCTGACCAGATCGCTGTTGACGTCGCCGCTCTGGACCTTTGCCTGAGCCAGGCGGGAAGCGAGATCCTGCTCAAGCTGAACCGAGCGCTTCAAATCGACCTGCAGCGACGAGGCGATGCGGCGCAGTTCGCCTGCGATGCGCTCGCGCGAGCCGTCGAGCTGGGCGTTGAGCGCCTGGTATTCGGGATGACGCGGTCCCAGACGCACGGCGGCGCGGTCGGCCTCCTGCTTCAAAACTGCATATTGCGCGCGCAGTTCGCTCATCGTGTTGGAATTGATTTCTTCCGGCAAGGTGCCGTTGATGACCGAATTGACGTCCAGCGAACGCGCCGACGCGGCCCGGGCATTGAGTTCCAGCGTACGGGCCCGGGTGACTGAGAGCTGCTCGTTGAGCTTCAGCATCTGGTCGTCGCTGATCAGATGGCCCTGCGCGTCGACGAGATCATGCGTGGCCCTGAAATCCTCGACCTTGCGCTCCGCTGTCTCGACATTCTTGCGCAGGTCATCGAGCTTGGCCGTCAGCTGGTCCGTCGCGCGCCCGGCCATCCCGAACTGGTATTGGGCCGCCTCCTGCTGGAAAACGTCCCTGGTCGTATTGGCTATCTTCGCCGATTTGTCGGCGCTTTGAGTGGTGGCGCTGATGGAAACGACAAAGCTCTTGCCGCTGCGCTCAACCGACAGGCTCTTGGCCAGATTGCCGACCGCCAGCGCCTGGCGGCGCACTTCACCGCCGCCGCCAGGGCCATCCTGGCGCGACAGTATCGAGCGAATGAGCGACAGGACGCCAAGGCCGCCAGAGCCCTGTCCGTTGAATTCCGGATCGTCGACGAGATTGAGATCGGCCACGACCTTGTCGAGGACCTTGCCGGATGTCACCATCTTGATGCGGGTTTCGACAACAGCCAGCGCCGCATCGGGCTGCCCGACCGGTTGGGTGAGATCGTTGTCGGAAAGCTTCAGGTCGCCTGGCTCGATGACCATCTGTGTGGTGGCTTCGTATTTCTTCGGTGTCGAAACGGCGACGGCGACGCCGAGCACCGTGCCCAATATCGTAGTCGAGACGATCAGCAACTTGGAACGACTAATGCCGCGGACGACCTGGAGCGGATCGATCAGCGGCTTCCATTCCTGCCCGTCATCGTCGTCGCGGTCCGGTCGCTGCTCGTGGAAAGAGCGGAGCTCATAGGCGGCGTGCTGCTGACGCCGGCCGGAAACAGGCTCCTCACGCGCGCTGGCGGCCGAAACGGGTTCGCCGTCGGCCTGGAACTGCGGCGGCTCGGGCGGTGACGTTGGCGCCGGATTCGACCGCGCCTCGCGTTGCGAGCGGGCTATGCGGTGACGCGTGGCGGCGTCCTCGCGCCATGACGGATCCACCCGGTCACCGATCGAGACCGCCGACGCATCCGCCGCCTCATCGCCGCGCACGGCTTTGCCGAGCGCCAGGAGGGAGCGCTCGCGCCTCCAGTCTTCACGGTTTTCCCTGTCGACCATTGTCTCGAAACTTTACCTTCGACGGCGCAGGAGCGGCGGTCGGCCAATCGTTAAGTCACGCTAAACAGGCATGGGAAACAAAAGGTTAATTTCCTAAGTCTGCAAGTGAAAGTTTCTCGCTTCGCCACGCATTGCCGGGATCTGTAAAATGGCGTCAGAACCGCACGTTAAGCTTTGCGGCTTACGGCTTTCCTCGATATGACGCAGGCCAGCGACATACCGCAAAGGCGGACACTCGCCCGCATCGGCACCTTCCTCGCCGAAAGACGGGGGCTGGTTCGCGACTATCTTTCAGCCATCAGCGGCGCCGGCGGGCGGCTGGTGTTCTCGCTTGCCTATTTCATCGCACTTGCCAACACGCTGTCGATTGCCGAGTTCGGCATGTTCGCCACCGCCTCGGCGGCCGGCGTCATGCTGTCGCGCATCCTCGCTTTCGGCTTCATCTCGGCGCTTTACCGCACAGCCACCATCCGCCCCAATCTGATCGGCACCTTCACCGCCGGCTTCCTTTTGCTTGGCGCCGTGTCCTTACCACTGCTGGCGGCGGCCTCCTGGGGCGTCTACCTGATCTTCTTCGCCAGCACCGTTCCGCTGGCCGTCTTTGCCGCAATCGTCTTTGCAGAGGCGCTTTTGTGGCGGCCGGTCGAGGTGGTGCTGATCGTCAACAACGGGCTCGGCAAATTCGGCCGCGCCGCCGTGCTGTCGATCGTGGCCACGGCGTTCCGCGCGCTGGGCGCCGTGCTGTTCATGCTATCGGGCCAGCACAGCGTCTGGATCTGGTCGTTGTTCTACATCGGCGCCAACGCCGCCTCGCTGCTGCTGGCCTTCGGCTTCTATTATCCACGCCAGCGGCTGAGGCTGCGCACCGAGCTCTATCTCAGGCGGCTTGCCGATTCGATCTATGTTGCAGGAGCCGAAGTGCTGTTCTACCTGCAGTCGGAATTCGACAAGCTGCTCGTGCTGGCGATCGGCGGGCCGCATCTGGCCGGCATCTATGCCATCATCATGCGGCTGGTCGACCTGACGGCAATCCCGATCCGCACCTTCTCGATGATGCTGGTGCAGAGGATGATGCGGGCGCCGGAGCTGTTGTCGCGACTGCGGGTCAAGAGCGGTATCGAAGCCGGCGTGTTCCTGGTGTCGACATTGGCACTGGCCGCACTCGGCATCGTGCTGCATTTCTTCCCCAATGCACTTGGCCGGAATGTCGCCGAGGCGGCGCCCTTGGTGGCGTTGGCAATCGGCGTGCCGGGACTGCGCAACCTGGTCGAATACCAGGCCGAGCTGCTGTTCGCGCGCGGCCAGACCGCGCTCAGGGCGCTCAACCTCGGCCTGCTGGCGGGGCTGAAGGCGGTGCTGTTGACCTATGTGCTGACCACGATTGCCGACACGCCCAGGCTTGTCGTATCGCTCAATGTCGTCTTCCTGCTGCTCTATCTCGCCTCGGCGCTGCTAACCTATTCGGCGCTGCGCAAGCCCGCCAAGGCAATCTAAGCCAATCCGATCAGGCGGCGGATGCGGCCGATATCGGTGCCGATGAAGGATTGCATGCCGATCGCCACCTGCCCCGGTGCCATAGCGGCGACGAAGCTGCGGAATTCGTCATCCGACAGCGCCTCCCCGGTCCAGTGCACGCGGCAGAATTCCTCCGAGCCGTGGAAATGGCCGGCGCCCCCCAGCACATCGTCGACATAGCGGCCATAGATCATGCATTCGGAGAACCGGCGCACTGAAGCGATGACCTCGACCCAGCCGCGCGCGTGCACCTTCTCGATCTCGGCGCACATCGCCGTCACGGTCTGACGGCGCCAGGCGATCAGCGTCGAAATATAGTCGTGGTTCGAAACCTCGGATGCATCGATACCAATCGCCGAGGCCGCATTGCGCGACCAGATGCGATGCTCGTCGTGACCGTCGCTCGACAGCACGCCGTCGCGCCGGAACAGCCGCACCTTGCCGTCGCGCCAGAAGGCGCTCAGATCGAATGGCTTGAGGAAGGCGACGTCGGAATCGCAGAAGACCAGCACGTCTTCTCCAGCATGCGCAGCGATGGCGATGCGGCGCAGCTGCTGCACATGCCAGCCGCGCAGCGGCTGGGTCTTGAGACTGAGCCAGATGCGACGGCGAAAGAGGCTCATCGGATCGTCGAACACACGCAGCCAGCGCGGCAGCAGGTCGCGCTCGTCGACAACGCTGCGGCGGTCGTTTTCCAACTGGCGAAACAGCGCCACGTCGCGGTGCTCGACCAGAATGTAATGATGCGCCAAGCCGGAGACATGGCGGTCGAGGGTCTCGCACAACAGGCGGCAGCGTTCGAAATCCGGCGCATAGCTGGCGGTCACCACCGCCGCCGTCGGCGTTTGCGGCAGGGCACCGGTCTCGGCTGCAGGGCTCGGCACGACGCGGCTGTTCACCGCAACTCTCCAGCGGGCTCGGGCCGACGCGAGAATTTCTGCCTGACGACACGCAGCAGGAACACCGGATTGCCGACGACGTAGCGGCGCCACAGCCGGCCGGGCTCGATGCACAGACGGAACAACCATTCGAGCCTCAGCTGGCGCATCCACAGAGGCGCCCGCGGCACCGTGCCGGAGAGAAAATCGAGCAGCGCGCCGACGGCGATCGGCAGCGTGCAGTGGCGGGCATCGATATGACGGGCGATCCACAATTCCTGGCGCGGCACGCCCATGGCCACAAGCAGCACGTCGGGCCGCAATGCCTCGATGCGATCGACGATCGCCTGCTCTTCGGCGGGGGAGAAATAGCCGTCATGGATGACGACGAATTCGTGCTGCACCGCCAGAGCGGCTAGCCTGACCGACGCCGCCTCGGCGTTGGCGCGGGTGGCGCCAAGCAACCCGACGGTCAGCGGCCTCGCCGATGCCTGCAGAAAGGCCGGAATGAGATCAGTGCCGTTGAGATTGTCCGGGAACGGCGCGCCGTAGAGCAGCTTTGCCGCCAGATCGACGCCAACGCCGTCAGGCAGGATGAGGAAATCGTCGAGCGCCTCGGCAAAGACCGGATCGGTAGAGGCGATGTTGGCGTTGTGAGCGTTGAGAAAACTGACCTTGGTGAAGCGCCGCTCGGCAATCAGACGAGCGAGCAGCGCGATCGCGTCATCCCAGCCGATGGCAAGGACCGAAATGCCAAGGATCGTCTTCAGCGTATCGAGCCCGAAGGCGGCGCGGGCGGTGTGCATGTTCATGCAAACACCTCCTCCCCCACCGACCCGAGCTTTTCCAGGCCGAGCCTGATGGCGGCATCCAGTGCCTTGATCTGCCGGCGGTGAAAGGCGCTGCCATCGACATCCTTGACATCGGCCGCCGCTGCCTCCAGCGCGCCGGCGAAGGCGGCCGGATCGTCGGTGACGAAGCAATTTGCCGGGCGATGATCGATGCCGCGCAGCGAACGGCTGGTGGCGACCGACGGCAGGCCGAGCTCGAAGGTTTCGATGGTCTTGAGCTGAACGCCGCTGCCCGTGGTGCTGATCAGTGGAATGACGGCGGCGCCGCGCACGAAATTCTGGGCGTCGGACACGCGGCCGACAAATTCGACACCGGGATGGGCAGAGGTGATATCCGACGGCATGTTGCCGGCGACCCTGATGCGAAAGCTCCGGCGAAGATGCGGCACGACTTTTTCCAGGAACCAGTCGAGGCCGATGCGGTTCGGCTGCCAGGTCCAAGTGCCGATCAGCGCCGCGTCGCAATCGATGCGGCGCGGCTTGACCGGCTTTGGCGCCGTGGCAGTGGTCACCAGCGGCAGCACCGCCGAGCGGTCGTCGCTGGCAACGCCGAGTGCGGCGCGGTCTTCCTCGGCCAGCGTGAAGACGAAGCGAGCCCGGCGGCAGAGCCGCTCCTCCATGGTCTTGAGCAGCCTGGCCTCGCGGGCAAACAGCAGGCGCTGGAAGCGACTGTTTGCTGCTGCCGCATTCTCTTTGGCCGAACCATGTTCGACATTGTGGGCGACGAAAATCGAGGGACGGTCGGCGAACAGTTTTTCAAAGGCGCCGGCGAACTGCACCGAATTCAGGACATAGCCGTCGAAGGGACCGGCGCGCTCGATCGCGGCACTGACTTCGCTGTCGGAAACCGCGCGCAGCTTCACGGAAGCGAAGGTGAGCCCTGACAGCACCGCCTTGCCAAGCCAGGCGAGCTTCTGCCGCGCCGAGGCGCTTTCCGTGCGCACGTCGACGGCGCCGAGCACGATGGTGTTTTCGGGGTCGCTGGGCGCCTTGCCCGGCCAGATGAAGCCGATGACGGTGAGGCGCACGCCGGCGCGCCGCAAGGCGGCGATGATCGCAGCGTTGGCGATCTCATAGCCCGAAGCGAGAGCGCCGTCGGGCACGATCGATGTGGCGAACAGCAGATGCATCTCACCTATCCAAGCGTCAGCCACTAGCAAAGCTGGGTGAACCCTTGATTAAATCATGCGACGCAACGGCTGAAAGGCGCGGACCGGCAGGCGCCGCTGCGAAAGGTGATTAACGAAACGTTATCGTCGCGGTGTTATCAAAAAGCCAGATTTAAAACATGCGGCTGGAGCGGATGATCCCTTTGCCATCGGACGGTTCGGTATCGATTGCGGGACGCTCTCCGGGGCTCGCCGCAGAGACGATCGAAGCCGTCGTCACGCTGCCGACCTTCATGCGGCCACAACTGCTGCTGGAAACGCTGGCGTCGCTGAAGGCACAGCAAACCAGCCGGCGCTTCGCCGTCATCGTCATCGAAAACGAAGCCAAGGCGCGTGAGGGCGCCAAGGCGGCCGTGCCGCTGTTCGAACGCGACGATATGAAAGGCATGGTCATCATCGCGCACGAGCGGGGCAATTGCAGTGCCTACAATGCCGGCTGGCAGACGGCGATCCTGCATTTTCCGGATTTCCGCCACCTGCTGGTCATCGACGATGACGAGATCGCCGACGCGGACTGGCTGGAGCGCATGTGCAAGACGGCGGAGACGCTTGGCGCCGACATTGTCGGTGGCCCGCAAGTGCCAGTGTTTACCGATCCTGCTCACGCCAAATGGGCCGAGCACCCCGTGTTTGCGCCGCCCTATCGCCAGACTGGACGCGTGGCCGCACTCTATTCCTCTGGCAACCTTCTGGTCGGGCGCAATGTGCTCACCATCATGGGGCCACCCTTCCTCGACCTGCGGTTCAACTTCATGGGCGGCGGCGATTCCGACTTCCTCAGCCGCTCGGCGCAGAAAGGTTTCGTGCTTGGCTGGTGCGCCGAGGCAAAGGTGCGCGAAGGCGTTCCAGCCCGGCGCGTCGAGGCTGACTGGATCCGCGCCCGATCCTTACGCAACGGTGTAATCTCGACGCTGGTCGAAAAGAAGAAGCGCGCCGGCACGCCATTCGCCGGCGCCAAGGTGTTTGCAAAAAGCCTGGCGCTGCTGATAGCCTCGCCCGTGCGCGGCGCAATCAAATTGGCGCGGACAGGATCGCTGTCGACGGCGCTTTACCCCGTCTATGTCTCGCTCGGCCGCGTGCTTGCCGAATTCGGATACGCCAATGAGCAATACAGGCAGCCTGAGAAGAACTGACGAGCTGCTGCTGGGCGGCATCGTCACCCGCGACGGCGTGGCGACGGCGATTGCCGCGCTGTTGTTTGCCGTCGTCATCGTGTCGTTCCGGCCGTTTCAACCGGCAGGCGCGGAACTGACCGGCGACGGCGGCGACATCGTCAACCAGCTCGGCTTCAGTTCGCTCGGCGCCATTTCGATCTTCTCACTGCTGACGTTCGCCGACCCCAAGGTGGTGCGCTCGCTGCTCAGCCCGTCCTGGATTCTGATGCTCGGCTTTTTCATGCTTTCGGTCATCAACGCGACCGACCCGTCCTCGGCCATGCGCGCGGCCTTCTTCACGCTGCTTGGCGTTCTGACGATAGCGACGGTCCTGGTGCTGCCGCGCGATGCCGACAGTTTTTCGAAAGTCATCATATTCTGCGCGATCGTCGTTATCGGCCTGTCCTATATCGGCCTCATCGTCTTTCCGCATGAGGCCCTGCATACGGCCGATTCGCAGGAGCCCGAACATGCCGGCCTGTGGCGTGGTGTGTTCGCCCACAAGAACATTGCCGGACCAATCATGGCCTGCTTCAGCTTCGCCGGCCTCTATCTCTTCCGGCGCGGCCAGAAATTCTGGGGCGTGGCGATCTTCGGCGCGGCGATGATCTTCATGCTGCACACCGGATCCAAGACGACGGCCGGCCTAGTGCCGTTCTCGATCCTGATCGTCGTGCTGCCGGGCCTGATCGGCATGCGGTTCGGCACGCCGATCCTGTTTGCACTGGCGATCATTGCGACGGCCATCGGTACCTTAGGCATCGTCTTCATCCCCCCGGTGAAAGAACTGGCGGCCACCTATTTCCCCGACCTCACCTATACCGGGCGCACGACGCTGTGGGAGTTCTCCGGCGAGATGCTGGCGAAGAAGCCCTGGACCGGCTACGGCTATGAAAGCTTCTGGGGCACGCCGCTGCTGCTGAGCCAGGACCAGCCTTTCGACCGGGCCTGGGACATCCGGACCATCGTGCATGGCCATGACGGCTATCTCGACATTGCGGTGCTGATGGGCATCCCGGCGCTGTGCGTTGCCGTCTACACTTTCGTGATCGCGCCGCTGCGCGACTACATGCGCATCCCGCCGCGCAAGGAGAACATCTATCTCGGTGACTTCTTCATGATGGTGGTGCTGTTCACGGCGCTGAACGCTTTCCTCGAAAGCTTCTTCTTCCACCGCGGCGACCCGGTGTGGCTGTTCTTCGTGCTCGGCGCGCTTGGCCTGCGGCAAGTGTCGCTGCGGCCGATCGCGGTGCGCCGGCGACCTTGACCGGCTGGCCTGATCCAGCACCCCTTGAGGGGCTTTCCCGTCTGCCCGCTAGCGTCTAAGGAGAACCCTTGTCTCGGAGGGCTCTCAATGACGATCAGGCTTGTTCTCGCCGGTTGCGGCAATATGGGTTACGCCATGCTTGCGGGCTGGCTGAAATCCGGCAAGCTTGCCCCGCAAGCCGTGTTCGTGGTCGAGCCCACTGCCGAATTGCGCAAGCGCGCCGAGCACCTCGGTTGCAGTGTCGCCGCGGACGCGAACGGGATCCCCGCCGACGCAGAGCCCGACCTCGTCGTCATCGCCGTCAAGCCGCAGGTGATCCGCGACGTCACCGCCGCCTACAAGCGCTTCGGCGACGGCAGGACCACCTTCGTCAGCATCGCCGCGGGCACGCCGGTCGCCACCTTCGAGCACATACTCGGCCATCTCGCGCCTGTTATCCGCTGCATGCCCAACACGCCGGCCGCGATCGGCAAGGGCATGATGGTGGTCTATTCCAACCCGCTGGTGACCGACGACATCAGGCGTTTCGTTGCCGAGCTGCTGTCGGCGAGCGGTGTGGTGACGACGGTCGACGACGAAGGCCTGATGGACGCGGTGACGGCGGTTTCGGGGTCCGGTCCGGCCTACATCTTCCATTTCATCGAGGCGCTTACGGTTGCAGCCGAGAACGCCGGGCTGCCGACCGAGACCGCCAGGCTGCTTGCCATGCAGACCGTCTATGGCGCTGCTGCACTCGCTGCCGAAAGCGGCGAGGAGCCTGGCGTCCTGCGCCAGCAGGTGACCAGCCCCAACGGAACCACGGCAGCAGCCCTTGCCGTGCTGATGGGCGAGGACCGGCTGACGAAGCTGCTGACCGAGGCGGTGGAAGCCGCGCGGCTGCGGTCGGTGGAATTGGGGAAGTAGCCCAGACGCTCGCGGGGCCGTATCAGCCCCACTTCATCTCACCCTTGGCGACCTTTGCGCCCAGTTCCAGGGACGAGACGTCCAGAAGATCGGGATAGCGCCGCTTCATCGCTGCAATCAGCTCGACGCTGGATTTCGCTTTTTCGGCTTCCTTATTGAAAGCTTCGAGGTAGGCGCGGGTGAATTCCACGGCCGCCAGACCGTCCGGTGCACCGGCTACCTGATGGGACGGCACCACGATGTTGGGTTTGCGGGACGCGATTTCGTTGAGCGCGGCAATCCATTTCTTGCGGTCGTCTACGGTTGGCTCGTCGGCAACCCAGACATGTACGCCGGACGAGATCAGCACGCCGCCGAACACCGCTTCAAGGCTGGGCACCCAGAGATACCGCCGGTCTTTCAGATCGGCGACGGTGACGATCTCGATCTTGTTCCCTTCGATTTCAAGTGAGGTAATATCGGAAGCCTCGGGAATGACGACATCCGCCAGGACCTTCGGTCCATTGTCCTTGAGCTGCGGGCTCCAGACCTCGAGCTTGCCTTGAACATTGGCTTTGATCGCCGCCACCGTTGCGCCGGCTGCGATGATCTTGGCGCCGGGGAATGCATCCGCGACGGGACGCAGGCCGAAATAATAGTCAGGGTCGCTGCAGCTGACGTAGATCGTGGTCAGAGTCTTGCCCGTCGCCTTGATCGCATCCGCGACCGCACGGCCATCGGACAGGGTAAATCCGCCGTCGAGGAGGATGGCTTCTTTTTCCCCGGTCAGCAGCACCGGCGTGCGGCGGAAACCATTCTCGTCAGCCTGAAAATAGGTCCATTCCAGCTTGGCGGCGGCCCTGGCTGCAAAAGCCAGAGGCTGAAGCATGGCAACCATGCCCGTTGCCAGAAGGGTTTTCATCGTCTCGCGTCTTGTCCAAATGGTTTGCAAGATTTCAATCCTCAATGGGGGTTCAACTGATCGTTCGGAGATTGGCATCTCGGCATCGTTTGAAAAACCCGGATCAAAGAGACAGACTGTATGAATGGATCATACAATGGCAGCCGATGGGTGTGCGCCGTCAGCACGAGCGCAATGACCAGGCGTGTTGCGCGAGCAGGTCAAAAGCCCCATGGCGCAACCGCGGCAGCATTTGGCCTGCTGGGCGGGAGCGGCTGACGAAGCTGCTGGCCGAACCGTGAACTGGGGGAGTAGGATCAGGCCAGATCGGTGTGGGAAAAGTCTTTCCCTTTGTAGAGCAAGGGCATCCCACGGCTTTTTGCCGAGGCATATGACAGGCAGTCAGCGAGATTGAGCTGAGCCGGGTGGCCGCGACCTTTGCCATAGTTCGAAAAAGCCTGGATCGCGAGCTTGGCATCACCGATTTCGATCGGAACCACCTCGATCTCGGCCTCACGCAGGAACTCCTCTATCGCCTTTTCGGCGAAGAGCGGCTCCACCACCAACTTCGATGAAAGCCGCATCGCCGCTTCGAGCACGACCAGCGGAGATGTGATCCGTATCGAGGCCTGCCCGATCCGGCGACTCCAATCGGCGGCGTCTTCCTCTCCGGCGAGGACAGCGATCACCACCGAGGTTTCGATGAACATCAGGAATGTCCCCACATCTCGTCGATCTCATCCTTAGTCAAATCCCTGCCGCCGCTTCCCGCCTTGGCCTTCAGATCGTTCGATATGGCGGCCAGCCGCTCAGCCAGCGGAACTCGTTCACGTTCGCGCTGAAGCTCGGATTCGAGCGCTTCGATCACCGCCTCGGTCATTGAAATCTTTCGCTTTTCGGCAAGCTGCCGGGCGAGGTCACGGGCGCGCGGGTCTCTGATCTGGAGATTCATCCTGGAAGCCTCCGTTCGGTGCCACTACAACATAGGGAGTTGTCATGACAAGGCCAGCCCGACTGGCCTGTCATCCAATCTCAGCTCCCGTACAGCATCTCATCCTGCAGCTTGCGCAAAGCGAACAGCCTGGTCGTGCGGTCGGGTGTGGCGTTGTCGGTGGTGATGAGCTCGCCCTTCCTGACCGGCTTCAGCACCTTGCCGCCTTCGAGCAGGCCGACCGCGACGGCGCTGACGGCGCGGGCCTCTTCGACGGTCATTGTCCAGGAGCGGCAGCAGGTCTCACCGATGGCATCGAAGGTCTCGCCCATGGCGAGATCGCGCTTGGCGACCGCGCAGACCTCGGCCACCGGCTTCGGCAGCGGCACCATGTCGGGGCGGCCGTAGAGCATGATACGCGCTGCCGTCAGCGGCACTTCCAGCGAGGTCAGATGGTAGGGCCGGAAGAAGCTGTAATAGGGGCCGTGGCCGATATGCAGATCGTCCATGCGCTCGACGATGCGTGGATGCGTCGCCTCGACGATGACGAAGACGCCCGGCGCCACACCCTTGCCGATCGTGTAGTCGACAACACCCTTCTTCGACAGGATGCCGCCATCGGCGCGCGGTATCAGCACCTTGGCCAGCTGGTCGCGGTCGGCCTTAGGCCCGTGCATGCCCGGCACATCGGGCACCAGCCCGGTGGCGTTGGCGATGGCGCACATCTCGACCATGGTTTTCGAGCCGTCGACGAACTCGACCAGCATGCGCGGGTTCATGTTGCGGCGAAGGGCTTCCTCGCGATAGTCATCCGGAACGGCATCGTGGTTGAGCGGGTTGTTCTTGCCCTTGCCAGCCGAGACGATGGTGTAGCCGAGCGCGGAGGCAAACTCGATCAGCTCCATGCAGCTCGACGGCTCGTCGCCGGCCCCGACCGAATAGACGACGCCGAGCCGGTCTGCCTGCTGCTTGAGGTAGCAGCCGATCGTGACGTCGGCCTCGACATTCATCATCACCAGGTGCTTGCCGTGCTCCATCGCCTTCAAGTCGAAATCGGCGGCGACACCAGGCTTGCCGGTGGCGTCGATCACGACGTCGATCAGCGGATTGGTGACCAGCATCTCGTTCGAGGTGATGGCGATTTTCCCGGCCTCGATCGCCGCGGTGACTTTCGAACCCATGTCGGCCTCGACCGCCATCGCCTCGTCGCCATAGGCGATGCGGATGGCGTCGCGCGCCGTGTGCGGACGCCGCGTCGAGATGGCGCAGATCTCGATACCGGGCATCAGCATGCCTTGCGTGACCAGGTCGGTGCCCATTTCGCCGGAGCCGATGACGCCGATGCGCACCGGGCGGCCCTCGGCGGCGCGCCTGGCGAGATCGCGGGCCAGTCCGGTCAGGGCGACGTTGGTCATGCAAGCGTGTCCACGGCTTCTTGATTGCAGGCGGGAATAGCAGGGAACGGCCCCGCTTTGCCAACGAAACCAGCGGACGGCGGCAATTTCTCCGGCAACAGGCCCGGCAGGTGAGGCCAACCCCAGTAGAGGCTGATTGACCCGCCTCGGCGTCAAACCACCCTGATATAGCTCGTCATGCCGGTTTTCTGATGTTCGATGATGTGGCAGTGCAGCAGCCAGTCGCCGGGATTGTCCGCGACGAAACCGAGCTGAACCTTCTCGTTGGGCTGCATGAGATAGGTGTCGGAGATGACCGGCTGAACCTGGCGCGTCGAAGACGACAGCACCTTGAAGCTCATGCCGTGCAGATGCATGGGATGCGATTGCGGCGTCAGGTTTTCCAGGTCGATGACATAGCTTTGGCCGAGCTTCAGCTCGGCCAAAGGCGCGGTCGGGTCCGGCGTGTCGCCCGGCCACGGCACCTTGTTGATGGCCCAGAAGGAGTAGCCGAGCGTGCCACATATGCTGTCGCTCGGCACGTTTTCCGCGGTGGCGCTGAGCGAGAGCGCGATGTGTTTCGCGCTGGCGAGATCCACCTCCGGCACCGGGTTCGCTTCCAGCGGTGCGAGGTCGCGCAGGTCGCGCTTAAGCGAGCTTCCGGTAGCGCGCAAGGTGGCGAGGACCTTGGGTTTGGTGCCCCTGATGTCGCCCAGGCTGACGATCGCGCCCTCCTGGTCAGGCATGCGGATGGCGAGCTCCATGCGCTGCCCCGGTCCGAGCAGCAAGGCATCGGGCGCAAAACGCTGCGGCACCGGATTGCCGTCCAGCGCGATGACCGCGGCCTCCCCACCCTCGACGCGAAAGGCGTAGATGCGGGTGACATCGGTGATGGCGACCCGCAGCCGCACCAACCCGCCGGCCGGCGCGTCGAATTGCGGCTGGTCGAGCCAGTTGGCGGTGCGCACCGTGCCATAGGTGCCGGTTTTCGCGGCATCGCGCGGCCGGAACTGCTGGATGAACTGGGCGTCGTCGCCGAGCCGCCAGTCTCGCAGATTGATGACCGCCTCCGCATCGAATTTCGGATCGCCCGGGTTTTCGACCACGATCACGCCGGTCAGGCCGTGGCCCATCTGCTCCAGCGTGTTGCAATGCGGGTGATACCAGAACGTGCCGGCGTCGGGCGGCGTGAAGGCATAGTCGAAATGATCGCCGGTGTAGACGTAAGGCTGAACCAGGAAAGGAACACCGTCCATCTTGTTTGGAACGCGAATGCCGTGCCAGTGGATGGTCGTCGGATCGTCGATGCCGTTGACAAGCCGTGCGGCGAAAGGCTCGCCCTTTTTCATCCTGAGCACCGGCGGCATTTTGGCCTCTCCATAAGTCAGCACATCGCGGGTCTGGCCGATATCCATGAACCTGGCCTGGATCTTTGCCGTCTTGAGAACCACCGGCTCCGGTGCGGCCGCGGCCCAGCCACCAAGCCTGGCCATCGCTGCAAGGCCAACCCCGCCAGCGCCGGCAACCGCGGCCGTTTTCAAAAGCCTGCGGCGGGTGAATAGGGTCATCTGGCGCTCCAACGGAATATGATTACCTGTCGTCCTGAATGACGGGTGGCGACCGGCGCACAAGCCGATACTGCCACATCGCATCTCTGTCATGCCATGGCGAGCCGGTGACATCTGCTTGCGCAACAGCGTGAACGCTGGCGTGCCCACCATTCGCCCGCATCCGGGAGCGCGGGCTCGGATTAATGCAACTCGGCCAGCAACGCCTGTGCCTCGGCGAGGTTCTTTTCGGAACCGGCGGCGAGATCGTCCATCTTCTTGTCACGGAAGATGACGAGCGCGTCCTGGCATGCGGCGATCGCTTCCTGTGTCATCGCCTTGTCCTTGTGGGCGGCGCCCAGATCGACCAGCACGTCGCACAGGCTGTCCTGCGTGAAGGCGACAGCCGGCACCGAATTGATCTTCTTTTGCACCACGATCGCCTCGCGCAGGACCAACACCGCCTCCTCGAAATGCGCGACATTGTTTTCGGCGCGGCCGGCCATGGTCAAGGCATAGCCCATCTCGTTGCGCGCATTGGCCCAACGTTCGGGATCGCGGTCGCGACCGAGCTGCTCGGCAAGCGCCCGGTTGACGACAATCGCCTCCTCGTACAATTCAGCCGAAGGCTCGCGGGCCGCGATCATGCTCAGCGTCTGCGCGAGACTGGTCTGGTTGGTGATCCAGAGATCGGGATCGCGGGTGATCGTTCGCACCGTGGCGAGGTCGCGGTAGATCTGAGCGGCTCGTTTCAGCTTGCCGACATCGTTCGCCCAGTAACCAAGACTCGACAGCCCGCCGGCGAGATTGTTCTGATTGTTCTCCCAGACAGCCAGCGCATTCTCGCGCGTTACCACGCTGAGCGCTGCGTCATAGGCGGCAATCGCGCGGGTGAGCAACTCGACGTCCTTGCCGTCCGCGGCCATCAGCAAGGCATTGCCGATATCGCCCTTGGTGCGCGCCCATTGCATGCGGTTGGGAAAACCGTCGTAGATCCGCGCTGCCGTCTCGAAGCTCTGCACGGCCTTGGCGTAGAACGTGGCGTCGCCACCAATCCGGCCCTGGCTGTAGAGGGCAAAGCCGAGGTCGTAATTGATATTGGCCCACTCCTCCGGGTCGGCGTCCTTGGAGTAGGCGGGGAGCGCGGCTTCCAGCATGTCGGCTGCTTGCGCCAGCAAGTCCAGGTTGGATGTATTGTCGCCCAGGATCGACAGGGTCTGGCCGAGCACGCGCCGCGTCTGGCCGATCTCCGTGACATCACCGCCTTTCGTCTGCCCGTCGAGCGCCGCCCGCAGCGCGTCGACCGATTGCTGCAGCAGTTGATCGTCAGAGGCCAGCTTGCCTGACATCATCAACGCGCAGCCGAGGCGGAATTCCGTCTTGGCCCAATTGGCTGGGTCCTTGTCGCGGGTGCGAACCCTGAGCACCTGACCGTAGACATCGATCGCCTGCCGCAGGGTCGAGATGTCCCCCGCGCGTTCGCCCCAGTTCGATAGCGTGCCTGCAAGGCTGTAACCAATCGAAGCGAACTCGCCCGGCGCGGCGGTTGCGGTATAGACCTCCCATGCCTGACGATACGCGGTCACCGCCTGAATGTAGTAATCGGTTCCCGTATCGAGACCGCCGAGCGTGTCGTTGACCGATCCCAGATTCTGCTGCAGCGAAGCCCAGTCGAGCGGCAGTTTCTCACGCGGATATTCGGACAGAGCGGCCTGGTACGCGGTGGCTGCCTGCAGCAGCAGTTCCTTGTTCTTCTGCTTGGCGCCGAGGCGCTGCAAGGCGTTGCCGAGCGTCAGCTGGCCGTTGGCCCAGCTCGCCGCGGCGTGCTCGCGCGTCCAAACCGTAAGCGATGCCTCCGCCGCCTCCCGCGCGCGCTGCAACGCGGCGATATCGCCGTTGATCTCGCCGATCGACTCGAATGCGGTGCTCAAATTGTTCTGGATGGTCGCCCATTGCGCCGGCGCGCGTTCCCTGGTCATCTCCTCAGCCGCCGCCTGGAAGGCCGCGACCGATTGCTCAAGCGTCGGTACATCCTTTTCGCGCGCGCCGAGGCTCGCCAGAACGACACCCAGATTGATCTGGCTCAATGCCCAGTCGAGCGGTACGCGCTCTCTGTTGTATTCCGTCAATGCCGCACGATGCGCCTCGATCGCCGCGCGGAAACTGTCCGATGTGGTCTGGCGGTCGCCGATTTCGGACAGCACGATGCCGAGATTGTTCTGCGTCGCCGCCCATTCCAGCGGTAGTTTCTTCAACGACTGCACCTCGAGCGCCGAGCGGAATGCCGCGACAGCCCGCTCCAGAAGCGCCGTCCCGTTCTCGCGCTGGCCGAGCCGCCAGTAGACCGTGCCCAGATTGCCATAGGTCGATGCCCAGTCGTCGGGGTAGGCGTCATGCGTATAGACGGTCAGCGCCTGCTCATAGGCGGCAGCTGCCTTGTCGAGGTTTTCGCGGCCGGCTTCCCGTTCGCCCAACGTAGCAAGCGTGGCGCCCATATTGTTCTGGGTGGCCGCCCAAAGTAGCGGCAACTTTTCGCGGGTGACATAGGTCAATGCCTGTTCATAGGCTGTCAGGGCCTGGGCGAGATACGCATTGTCGCCGGAGAAGTCCCCTTGTTCCGACAGAGCGTTGGCCTCTGCCGCCTTGTAGTAGAACGCGTCTTCGTCGCTCCATTTGGCAGCCTGCTCGAAGGCCTTGGCGTAATCCTGCGCCGCCTCCTTGAAGTTGAAGGAGATTTCATAAGTCCTGGCACTGCTGGCGAAGACCTTTGCGAATTCCAGCCGCTTTGCCTTCAGCTCGGCCTCGGCCTGGTCGACCGTAGACGAAAGTTCGCCGATGCGGGCCTTGGCCTGCTCGTTGAATTTCTGCGCCGCTTCGAGCGCGCCTTCCTGAACCGCCTGTTCGGCGAGTTTCGATAGCCTGGCAATTTCGGGGTCCGGGTTTTTCAAAGTCTCGCGTTCAGCCAACACATGTTTCAGCCGTTCGGTCTGGCCACGCAGCAGCTTGTCGAGCTCAGCCGGATCCTTGGGTATGTCGACCCCGAGCGCCTTCAGCATGGCGTAGAGCCCATCCATCGGCACCTTGCCGTCACGCGA
The DNA here is from genome assembly GCF_030323245.1 of Mesorhizobium sp. C372A. Lineage (NCBI taxonomy): Bacteria > Pseudomonadati > Pseudomonadota > Alphaproteobacteria > Hyphomicrobiales > Phyllobacteriaceae > Mesorhizobium > Mesorhizobium sp. C372A. The sequence goes on from NZ_CP100475.1 coordinate 6,496,444, forward strand.
TATGGTTTCGATCTGGCGGCGCTCCGGCTCGGGTAGCGTCGAGATGGTCAGCAGGAGCTGGCGCCGCTCCCTGAGGATTTCGCCCTCATCACCTTTCGGCGCCTCGGCGGGGGTACCGAAATAGAGCAGCCGGCGCAGGCTCTCATTGACCCAGGGCCGCTGCTGGCCATTGGTCTTGAGATAGACCTCCTCGCCGATCATGCGCAAAACGGTGCCGAATTCCTCGCCGCCCATCGTGTCGATGTGGCGCAGGATCGCTGCCGCATAGGGGCTGTTGCCATCGGCCGGACCGTCCAGCGCAACCTTGCCGGGCTCGGCGGCAAAGGCGATGACCTGGCCGAGGCTGCCGTCGACCGAGCCCTTGGCGTCGGTGCCGCCCTTCAGGGAAACCACGCCGCGCGTTTCCCCGTGACCGCCGGCGCCGATCGGCTTGCCTTCGTCGCCCGGCGCCAGCTTCAGGAGCGTGCCCGGCGGGAACGGATCGTTGCGGCAGGCGTCCAGCAGAACGATGGTGACCGGCACCTTGGCCTTCAGTTCGGCGACGATGGACGACAGCGGCACCAGCTTTTCGCCGGCATTGTCGAGCGCCGAGATATCGGCATCGACAGGGACTAGATAATTCTCGCCGCCGGCTTCGATGCCGTGGCCGGAATAGTAGATGATGGCGACATCGGCGCCCTCGGCATCGTCGACGAAGCCTTCGAGATCGCGCCGCAATTTGCGCGCGTCGCGGTTGGTGGCGACATTGGTCTCGAAGCCGAGCCTGTCGAACATCTCCTCGATGGCGCGGGCGTCGTTTTCCGGATTGGGCAGTTTGCCGACATGCTGGTAGTCGGACTGACCGATGATGAGCGCGACGCCTTTCAGCGCCTTCGGCTCTTCAGCCAAAGCGGGGCCAAACGCGCATAGGCACAGCGCCAGTGCCGCAGCAATTGCCGCGCACACGCGCCCTGTCGCACCTGCCGTTCGCCCAAAGAGCATTCTCTACCCCAAAACCCAACGCTATCTTCCGCAGGCGAGATGGCATCATGATGGCCGGCCGATGGCAAGTCCTTGGGCGAGCTGTGTTCTTGTCGTGGATATGCGTACGAGGCGGCTGGCTTTCAGCGTGCGAGCGGTAGTGTTCAGCATGCCGGATACGGCCAGTCCGGCCTGTTCATGAGTTGACAGGTCCGGACTTGTTGAGCAGTCGTCCGGCCCCGTAAAGCCTCTTTCTCTCAATGTTTCCGGGCGAGGGGGCCACGGTTGGATGCGCGGGATTGGCACTTTTGCGTCAGCCGGCTTTTTTGGTCCGCAACGAGACCCCGACTTCGCGACTGCATCTTTTTAAAATCAAAGGAATGAACTGGTGCTGCGAGAGAGGATTGAACTCTCGACCTCTCCCTTACCAAGGGAGTGCTCTACCACTGAGCTACCGCAGCCGCTGATGGCGGGGCTTCTGCCATATAGAACCGGCAAGCGCAAGGCGTCTGTGAAAGGCTTTGCCAGACAAGTTTCGCTGACATGGCGGCGCCACAATGCTAGCTATCCCTTGAACGGCAGGCCCTGCCAGTCGCGGGCGGGACGGAACGATGGACGACAAGATAAATCCACCGAAAAAGGCTGATCCGACAAAAAAGGACGGGACTAACCGCAAGGACCGTCTGGCCGAGCAGTTGCGCGCCAATCTCATGAAGCGCAAGACGCAAGCGCGTTCGCGGCGCACCGGTGACGCTGACCAGCGCCCGGAAGGCCTGGCGGCTGCTGAAAAAATGCACAAGGACTGACCGATATCGGCCACACTGGCCGGCCAACTTGGCCAACGGGCTCAGGAATCTTGAACCAAGCCGGCCAATGGTCTAGACGGGCCGATACGCAAACTGACGAAAACCGGCTTTTCGGGCCGAGGGGACATTCTCTCATGGATCGCATCAGAATTGTCGGCGGCAACAAGCTCGCCGGAAGCATTCCGATTTCGGGCGCGAAAAATGCCGCTTTGCCGCTGATGATCGCCTCGCTGCTCACCGACGACACGCTGACGCTGGAAAACGTGCCGCATCTGGCCGATGTCGAGCAGCTGATCCGCATTCTCGGCAATCACGGCGTCGACTATTCGGTCAACGGCCGCCGCGAGAAGCAGAATGAGGGCTATTCGCGCACCATCAACTTCTCGGCCCGCAACATCGTCGACACGACCGCGCCTTACGAGCTGGTGTCGAAGATGCGGGCGTCGTTCTGGGTGATCGGCCCGCTGCTGGCCCGCATGGGCGAGGCGAAAGTGTCGCTTCCCGGCGGTTGCGCCATCGGCACGCGGCCGGTCGACCTGTTCCTCGAGGGCTTGCAGGCGCTGGGCGCCGACATTGATGTCGACACTGGTTATGTGCTGGCCAAGACCAGGAACGGCCGCCTTGTCGGCAATCGCTATGTGTTCCCGAAAGTCTCCGTCGGTGCCACCCATGTGCTGATGATGGCGGCAGCGCTCGCCAAGGGTGAGACGGTGCTGGAAAACGCCGCCTGCGAGCCCGAGATCGTCAACCTCGCCGAATGCCTCAACGCCATGGGCGCAAAAATTTCAGGCGCCGGCACTCCAACCATCACCGTCGACGGCGTCGACTCGCTTTCGGGCGCGCGCGTGCGCGTCATCCCCGACCGCATCGAGACGGGCACCTATGCCATGGCTGTGGCCATGACCGGCGGCGATGTCGTGCTCGAAGGCGCCCGCCCCGAGCTGCTACAGACCGCGTTGGATGTGATTGCCCAGACCGGTACCGAGATCACGCCGACCAATTCCGGCATTCGCGTCCGGCGCAACGGCGCCGGCATTTCGCCGGTCGACGTAACGACGGCGCCGTTCCCGGCCTTCCCGACCGATCTGCAGGCGCAGTTCATGGGCCTGATGACCATGGCCAAGGGCAAGTCGCGCATCACCGAGACCATCTTTGAAAACCGCTTCATGCATGTGCAGGAACTGGCCCGGCTCGGCGCCCACATCACGCTGTCCGGCCAAACGGCGATCGTCGACGGCGTCTCCAAGCTGAAGGGCGCGCCCGTGATGGCGACCGATCTGCGCGCCTCGGTGTCGCTGGTCATCGCCGGTCTGGCGGCCGAAGGCGAAACGACGGTCAACCGCGTCTACCACCTCGACCGCGGTTTTGAGCGGCTGGAAGAAAAGCTGTCCAATTGCGGCGCGGTGATCGAGCGGATTTCGGCTTGACCGCACGGCAGTTGCTTCAGACAGACAGGCGTCTGGTGCTGCCTCCATTCACCGCCAACACTTCAAACCCGAGGCGCTAGCCTCGGGTTGAATTTGTGTCGCGGTTGCACCGACCGGAAAGACCGCCTAACAGAAGGCTGAAACCAACTTTCAGGTGTGCATTCGGCATGGCAGCCCTCAAACTCATTGCGCTCGACGATCAGGATCTGAGCATCGTCTCGGCTCACGTCCAGGACGCCGTGATGAAGGTCTCGGATCTCGAATACCTGCCTTCGGCCAAGCGTTTCATATTGACCATGAAACGCTTCGTCTGGGAGGCGAAGTCCGGATTGTTCAGCCAGCACAATGAGCGGCGCCAGGCCGTGTTGCATTTCGACCGCGTGCTCGGCGCCAAGACCAGCGGCATTGCCCGCGATCGGCCGGCCGAGGTGCTGTCGCTTCTGGCAATCAGCTTTATCGAAATCAGCAAGCCGGCCGGCATCGTCGAATTGGTCTTTTCCGGCGGCGGCGCGATCATGCTCGACGTCGAATGCATCGAGGCGCGGCTTGCCGACATAGGCGGCGCCTGGGAAGCCACCTCGCGTCCGGTGCACAGGGTCTAGAGCATGATCCCAAAAAGTGGGTGCCGGTTTTTGTTGGACAAAACGGGAATCGTTTGTCCAGAGATCTTGCTCCAACAAAGGGTTAGATCGTGATGAGATTTCAACCAAGTCTCATCACGATCTAGACGCAGCCGATGGCCATTACGCTTATCCAGTCCGATGCCGGTTTCGAGCAGCGTTTCGCCGCCTTCCTGACCACCAAGCGGGAGGTATCGGAAGACGTTGACACTGCCGTGCGCGCCATCATTGCGCGGGTTCGTGCCGAGGGCGACGCTGCCCTGGTCGACTACACGCTGAAATTCGACAAGGCCGACCTCAATAGCCTCGGCATTGCCGTGTCGAAGGACGACATCGCGCAGGCCTACAAAGACGCCGATCCGCAGACGGTCGATGCGCTCAAGTTCGCGCGCGACCGCATCCGATCCCATCACGAGCGACAAATGCCCAAGGACGATCGCTATACCGATGCCGCCGGGGTCGAGTTGGGTTCGCGCTGGACGGCGATCGAGGCGGTCGGGCTCTATGTGCCGGGCGGCACGGCAAGCTATCCAAGCTCGGTACTGATGAACGCCGTGCCGGCCAGGGTGGCGGGCGTCGAGCGCATCGTCATCGTCGTGCCGGCGCCGGGCGGCATCATCAATCCGCTGGTGCTGGTGGCAGCCGATATATCAGGCGTTTCGGAGATTTACCGCGTCGGCGGCGCGCAGGCGATTGCCGCCCTTGCCTATGGCACGCAGACGATCCGGCCGGTCGCCAAGATCGTCGGACCAGGCAATGCCTATGTCGCCGCCGCCAAGCGCCAGGTGTTCGGCACGGTCGGCATCGACATGATTGCCGGACCGTCTGAAGTGCTGGTGGTGGCCGACGGCAGCAACGATCCCGACTGGATCGCCGCCGATCTTCTGGCGCAGGCCGAGCACGACGTGTCGGCGCAGTCGATCCTCATCACCGACGATCCGGCCTTCGGCAAGGCCGTCGAACAGGCGGTCGAGCGGCAGCTGCAGAACCTGTCGCGCGCCGAGACGGCGGCTGCCAGCTGGCGCGATTTCGGTGCGGTGATCCTGGTGGAGACCATCGAGGCCGCGCTGCCGCTGGTCGACCGCATCGCCGCGGAACATGTCGAGCTTGCTATCGACGATGCCGAAGGCTTCCTGGCCAGGATGCGCAATGCGGGTGCTGTGTTTCTGGGACGCCATACGCCCGAAGTCATCGGCGACTATGTCGGCGGCTCCAACCACGTGCTGCCGACGGCGCGTTCGGCGCGCTTCTCTTCGGGCCTGTCGGTGCTCGATTTCGTCAAGCGCACCTCGATCCTGAAGCTCGGGCCGGAGCAGCTGAGAGCACTTGCGCCGGCGGCGATTGCGCTGGCCAAGGCGGAAGGCCTCGACGCGCATGGCCGCTCCGTCGCCATCCGGCTGAACATGTAGGCGGCGATGGCGGACGGCGATCAAACCCGCGCAAGGCTGATCGATGTCGAGCTCGACGAATCGATCGGCCGTTCGACGCCCGATGTCGAACATGAGCGCGCGGTGGCGATCTTCGACCTGATCGAAGAAAACAGCTTTCAGCCGGTCAATGATGACGGCGCCGGGCCTTATCGGCTGAAGCTCTCGCTGGCCGAATCCCGGCTGGTGTTTGCGGTCGCCCGCGAGGATGGTGCTGATGTCGTCACCCATATCCTGTCGCTGACGCCGCTCAGGCGCATCGTCAAGGACTACTACCTGATCTGCGAAAGCTATTACGACGCCATCCGCTCCTCGACACCGAGCCATATCGAGGCGATCGACATGGGCCGGCGCGGCCTGCACAATGAAGGCTCGCAGACGTTGATGGACCGGCTGGCCGGCAAGATCGACATCGACTTCGACACGGCGCGGCGGCTGTTCACGCTGGTCTGTGTGCTGCACTGGCGGGGTTAGACCTGACTGGGGCGCCCCGCTCGATCCTGTTCTTGTGCGGCATGAACGCCGTGCGCTCGCCGATGGCCGAGCAGCTGGCGCGGCGCATGCTGCCGCCGGCCACTTTCGTCGCCTCTGCCGGCGTGCACAGGGGCGAGCGCGATCCGTTCGTCGACGCGGTGCTGGCCGAAGAGGGCCTGACGCTGGGCGAGCGCCAGCCGCGCTCGATGGACGATCTCGAGGACGATTATTTCGACCTGATCGTCACCCTGGCGCCGGAAGCCCACCACGCCGCGCTCGAACTCACCCGCTCGCTTGCCGTCGACGTCGAATACTGGCCGATGCCGGATCCGACCGATGTCGGCGGCAGGCGCGAGCAGATCATGGCCAGCTATCGCGACGTGAGAGAACGGCTGAAAGCGCGCATTAGCCGACGTTTTCTGCTTCCGGAGGTAAAAAACGCGGCGGATTGATGCATGTCGCTCAAAAGCGGTCCCGGTTTTGAGACAACGACATGCATAAAACGAAAGCTTGGAGCGCGTCGCTTATGACGCGATCTAAGCGTGTTCACAAGCGCACGATTATCATATAGGTTCCGCCGAAATTCCGGCCTGGGCGCTCCAGGGCGCCGGAACTGCAATCCAAGCAAAGGTATCGAATGCCGAAGGAAGAAGTCCTCGAGTTTCCGGGTGTCGTGACGGAATTGTTGCCCAACGCGATGTTCCGGGTGAAGCTCGAAAACGAACACGAGATCATCGCCCATACGGCCGGCCGCATGCGCAAGAACCGCATCCGTGTGCTGACCGGCGACAAGGTCCTGGTCGAGATGACGCCCTATGACCTGACCAAGGGCCGCATCACCTACCGTTTCAAGTAACAGTCCGGCGCGAACCGCGATGAGCATCCTGCAGAAGCTCGTGCTTGCCTCTGGTTCGCCGCGCCGGATCGAACTGTTGCAACAGGCCGGCATCGAGCCGGGCCGCGTGCTGCCGGCCGATGTCGACGAAACGCCGCTGCGCGCCGAACATCCGCGCTCGCTGGCCAAGCGGCTGTCGAAGGAAAAGGCGGAGAAGGCGCTGGCGTCGCTGAAAAGCGAGGAAGATTATGCGCCAAGCTTCGTGCTGGCCGCCGATACGGTGGTCGCGGTCGGACGCCGCATCCTGCCCAAGGCCGAGACGCTGGACGACGCCGCCAATTGCCTCGGACTGCTTTCGGGCCGTTCGCACCGGGTCTATTCCGGCATCTGCCTGATTACGCCGGGCGGCAAGCTGCGCCAAAGGCTGGTTGAATCCAGGGTACGCTTCAAGCGGCTTCCGCGCGAGGAGATCGACGCCTATGTCGCCTCCGGCGAATGGCGCGGCAAGGCCGGGGGCTATGCCGTCCAGGGTCTCGCCGGTTCGTTCGTCGTCAAGCTGGTCGGCTCCTACACCAACATTGTCGGCCTGCCGCTCTACGAGACGGTGGCGCTGCTTTCGGGCGAAGGCTTCAAGGTCCACACCAGCTGGCATACCGCGCGGCCATGAGCCTGGACGATAAGGTCACACCACTGCGCCCGAAGCGCCCCTGCCCCGAATGCGGCAAGCCGTCGGCGCGCGAGACCTATCCGTTCTGCTCGAAGCGCTGCAAGGACATCGACCTCAACCGCTGGCTGAAGGGCGCCTATGTCATCACCGCGCGGGATGACGAGGACGAGAGCGACGAGCCGAAGTAGGGTTTGGGCGGTGCCGGCCGCGCAATTCCACTTCGCCGACCTTACGCAATTGCTGCTTTGCCGGCGTCGGTATTGTCTGCGACAATTGCCCCGGAAAATCAGCGCTTAGGCGCTGGACAGGCCGGATTCCCGTGCTATAACCCACGCGCTTTCAAGGGGTGCGCCACGGCGCTTTCCTGAAATCCGGTCAGGCGATGTCTCGTTTGCCGGCGAGGCCCAGATAGCTCAGTTGGTAGAGCAGCGGACTGAAAATCCGCGTGTCGGTGGTTCGAATCCGCCTCTGGGCACCATCTCTTTCCTCAACAAAATCAATCGCTTGCGGGGTGGGAAACTTTGCCACTCCAGGTCTTTCATGTCGCATCGTGTTGCAACTGGCTACCGTTGATTTCCAACGGTTTCCTGCGACTATCCGCCAGTCCGTGCGACATGGATGCGACATGAGGGGGGAATGAATGAGCGACGAAAAAGAGCGCCTGCCGGCGTACCCCGAGAAGGATGCAAACTCCGGCCCCTATCACGTGGCACGAACTGCGATCGACGCGGCTGCGTCCGCCAGTCTCATTCCTGGCGCCAGCTATGGCATCGGACTGATCGTCGAAAGGTTTGTCGCCGCTCCGCTACAGAAAAGGCGGGATCAGTGGTTCACCAAAGTAGGCGAAGGCCTGCGCGATCTCCAGGATCGTCTGCAGGACTTTGATCCATCGAAGCTGGACGAAAATGACGACTTCATATCAGCCGTGGCAGAAGCGACAACGGCCGCCGTCAGGACTGCGAAGCAAGAGAAGATCGAAGCGCTCCGCAACGGTGTCCTCAACATTGCCGCCGGGCTCCAGGTCGAGGATGTTCTCCGAGGTACGTTCTTCAGCTACATCGAACGGTTGTCGCCTGCACACATGCGAGTTCTGAAGCTGTTGGCCGATCCCTCGTCGTCGCCCGAGATGAAGCAGAAGGCAAGCCAGATGATGGCCGGCGCCCAGATGTCGGTCCTTCAAGCCGCGTTGCCCGAGAGTGCCATATCGCATGGCGCTCTGACCCGCGTGCTGTCCGACCTGCACCGCGAGGGTTTGGCCGATACAAGCGGTATGATGGCAATGGGAACATCAGGCGTGTTCCTCGCCAAGAGGAGCACCGGCGTCGGCGACGCATTCCTGCGGTTCATTGCCGATCCGCTATGACGCTTTCCTTCGCCGCGGCCAAACCACGCTCAGCGAAGCGGTTTAGTGACGCTGCAGGCGATACAGACGTAAGCGAAACCACTCCTGCGACCATCACCCCCAAGGTAGAACGGTTGGCTGCACTGGTCGGGGCATCCGCACCTGCCTTCGTCCCGGTCGTCGATGATCCATATGGGCTCTATGGGTTCTGCAACACCGGCGTACTGGAAAAGGTCCGCAACGACGGTGGTGGGATCTGTTTCGGCTGGATTATCTGGGAGTGGCCGGGAGTTTTTCTCACTGCAGAGTTTCACGCTGTGTGGCTCGACGGGGCCGGACAGTATGTCGACATCACGCCAAAGCCTCAGAACGAGCGCCGCATTGTGTTCGCCCCGGCGCCTGAACACGAAGCAGACTTCGACTTCAATGCACGCCCGCTGAACGCCCGGCTTCGCACTTACGGCGACCGGTCTGAAGAGATTAGGCTGAGGGTCGCCTCGCTCGGCGATACGAAACGACGGTACGAAGAACGAAGGGCTGAAGCAAAAGGCATGACCATTCAAGAATGGCTGACCCAGAAGCTTCCTACGGATCCCGTGATTGGCCTGGTCGACAGTTTTCTTGAAGCTTGCGATAAGTTCGATCAGCACATGGATAGACTCTCTGACCACAACCGGAATTTTACGCCGGACCGCACGTGGTACCTATTGGGCGAGCGGCGGGCGCAATTGCTGACCCGCATCAGACGCCAACTAAAAAGCCCGCCACCGTGAGGCAACTTGCGCTGGCCTGCCATCCTGCGAGTATACCCAATGCCTGGGCATGGGAGGCGATCATGGGCTGGCCGAAACCGTTTCTCGCGATCTTGGTGCTCTGCCTTTGTGCCTTGCCCGCCGCGGCCGGCCAGTCTTTCTCTTGCTCTTTCGGCGAGCCGGCTTGCCTAGATTACGGTGCCGTCGTCTGCAAAAGCGGAGCCCAATGCGTAGCTAGGGATTCGGTCTGCTTCGATTCCTACACCTGCGATTACAAAGGATTTGTCTGCAGGTCGCAGTTCGATAAGGCAGTCGAGGAGATCGATGACAAGGTCACCAAGTTCAACGCACTCTTGGCAACCTTCAACGATCTGAAGACCGACTACGAGACTGCATCTTCCCAATTGAGCCGTACACAAACCAGCGCCGACGAGCTTGTCAGTTGCGTCCGCAGGGCGACGACATTGGATGAGGCGCAAAGGTGTAGAATGTAAGAACCAGGCAGCGGGGCGAAAGCGTGTACTTCATCATCGCATGTTGCCACTACGTCCAATGCATGTGCTGGTTAGCCCAATCTCTAAATTGCTCGAACGACCCCGTTCTTTTAGCCTGCCAAAATTAGCGCTCGTAGCTCAATCTAGGACAGAGCGGGACCTCCCGGGTAGATGCAGGTTCGAACCCTGCCAAGTGCACCAAAAGTCCTAGCTGCCTCCCCGCGCGGGCCACCTAAACACGGGAAGCGATAATGCCAAAAGTTATAATTGCTGGATGCTTGTTAGCTCTCACATCTCTTCCGTCATCCGCCGACGATTTCGGCGGGCTGACGTTAGCCTCAACCTGCGACCAATATAACGAATCATCAGCTTCGAACCGTGTCGGCTTCGTCCACGACTTGATCGTCGGAACAAGTGCTGCAACGGGCAAAGACTACCAATCCCACCGCGTTGACATCCAAGCGTGCGTTGCAGCGACGTTTGCTCCACCGTGCGTTACGGATACAACGACGTTCGCGAAGTGTTGGCGGCGTGCATGCTGATGGTAGGCCAATGATTTGCGCACTAGGGCGCGACTTAAAGCCCGCCCACATGAGGCAGCAGCCCGTTCGTCTAGCCGTTTTTGAAGACAATGTGGGCTAAGGCGCCTTTGTCCGCTTTGATCGCAGCATGGCAAGCCTTATCTTTGGAAGTCGCGGTTCCGTGTTTGGCGTGAGCTAACCGAATGTAGTCAAGCGCCCCTCGGGCCGTGTCGCTTCGTCCATTAAACACGTATTCCACTGACGATGTTTTGATCGTGATACTCTCGTATAGCTTGTCGAGCGGCGGACCAGGATCATTCCGAATGCTCCCGTCCTGCCGGAGAAGCACTTTCATTTCATTGGGCATTTTTGAATCCTCCCGGTCCAAAAGCTGATCTCCTTTTTCCAGTAGATCAAGACCCGGAAGTGGAAAGCCCCCGTGCCAAATTGCGGTGCCAGTTCTTTCCTGCGACAGTCGGCAGGCGCGACAAAAGAGGATGGGGGCAGTGAAAGATCTCATCTATTGGTTGCTCAGCGTGGACTGGCTCAACGTTGCGGGGGTATTCGCGACAGTGATCGCCCTTGGACTGTCGCTGCATTTCTGGCGTCGACAGTATTGCCCGCTCATCAGGGCGATGGTTAAGACCCACCGGCGGCAACACCGGTATCGAGTATGATCTTGTTGTCCTCAACTCTGGGTCCATCCCCGGCCGCGACGTTTGGCTCGAAGTCGCGGACGCTAAAGCCCTGGCTCCCCTCGGAGAGCCGGCTTGCGTTCGCACTCAGCCGGCGCGATGCTACCCTTGGGGAACGGGAGGGAAGTATGGGCGAACGAGCAAGAATTGCACTCGTCGCTGTCGTCGTGATCGGCTTTGTTTGGATATTCAAGGGCCCTGAAGACGTGAGTCCGGTGGGCACCGCCGCATCTTCGGGTGTCAATGCCGGGGTCTACGAGGGCTGCGCCAAGATCAACCCGAAAGCCGTGCTTGCTTCGTGGGATAACACGATAGACCGCATTAGGCGCAGCGATGCTACCGGTTTCAGCGGACCTGGGATATTCGTCCACGTCTCGACCGAAAGATGGATGGCTGCGGGTCACGATGGGCGACTGAGCATCGCGATCGCCGCGTATTGCGATGCAGCCGACGCGCATGGCAAGGGCGTAGCCATCATAAAGGGAAGCCTTGACGAGAACCTCGGTGGCGTCGTTGACGGCAACTACACGAGCCACTGAGGATGGCGGCGGCGCTGGCGTGAGGTTGAAGAAGGGCGGCGGCATAGACAGCGGCGGCTAGTTGGGGCGATGGCAAAAGAAGAGTTCCAGGCCAACTGGCGTGGTGCGCGCAAATATCAATTTGACGAGGAAACGCGCCGGAAGCCATGATCCCATAATCCCGATCACCGAAGCAGCGGCGCAGCTACCAAGCTCGCGACCGAGACGGCGCGGTCTCTCCACCGCCCTGATGCTATTATTATTGGCAACCGTCGCCTCGATCTCGGGCTATGTCACAATGCTGTTTTTGGAAGGGCAACGAATTGTCTCGCCGACGCCGACGCAGACAACGAAAGCGCAGCCTCAGACCAGCACGCCAAATCCTTCCCTTCCTTCTGAGGTGCCACTTCCACCGGACAGGCCGCGAGACTAGCGCCTCTTGTGCTCCAAGGGAGCCGCCTTGCGTGGGCTTCGGGGTTGCGCGATGCTTACCGCGGGAGGGCTTGGCATATGGGTGAGCGCAGTGGGAAGACGGTATATCCGAAGATCGGGGTCTGGTTCGACATCGAAGCCGGCGACATCCATCTGAGCATTGAGGGCCAGGGCCTTTCAACGGTGAACGCAAATGCTTCCAGCGCCAGAGGCAACCCTCATCTGTTCAAGAAACTGGCGAAGGTTCTTCGCGACAGCGGCAAGCCGCACCCGGCAATCACGGAATAGATATCGCGCCCTTGTGGGGGCGAAGCTTGCGTCCAGGAATGCAACCATTAATCTGGGTTCGGTCGCCGCTTATTCAACACGAGGCGCACCCTAGGGCGCAACGGAAGCCCAAGTCCCGTCCGGTTGGCACTCATTCTTGGGGCTGTCCTTCCCGCCCTCAATCGCGCCCGTACTATAGAACTCGCCCTTGTAGATGCAGCCTGAAGCTGAGGTGTTGGTGTTCTGCCAGACAAACGTCGGCGAACATACCATAACCGCATCATTTGCTCTTACGGTTGAACCAATGGAGTACCCCATGCCACCAAGCCAGCATCGCTGCTGTTCGAGCGGAGCTTCCTGCGCGATGGCGGCATCGGAAGCTAGAAGAATCAGGACCGTTGAGATGATTGACCGCATTCGACTACCGCTAAATCGGAGTGATTAGGCTCATTTTAGTGAGCCCGTGTTTTCGGATTTCGTCAAGCACTCCCCTTTAGCGTCGACCCTTGCGTGTAAAGGAACTGATGGGCATAACTCGAGTGGCGCGGGACCGAAGCTGGCGGTCGCAACAACAGGGGTGAACGAATGCTGGTCTTCCACATCTTCTGGACCATCTTCTGGCTTGTTGTCCTCGCTTCGATCCCACCACTGGGCGCGATCCTCATTGCGTACTTGGGTGCGGGTTTAGCCGAGACGCTGGGGTTGACAAAGTAGGCAGTGTCCAAAGGCTTGTAGGCGACGGCGGCCGGCGTCGAGGTCATCCCCGAGAATGGCGGCGGCGCAGGCGTGAGGTTGCGGAAGGGCTAACAGCAATGGCATCTACTAGGCCTACGCCGGCGTCCCCTTGGCGCATTCTCTTATTGTGTTGGCTTGCTGCTTTTGCGCCTGCGCGATTCGAAGAACATGAGCGGCAAGATAACGCCATTCTGGATAGCGATACGCAGCGACCACAGGCCGCCACTGGCATTCGAGCAGTAAGGCAAGCCTTTGGACACTCAGCTGCATGGGGACTCTCTGCCGTTGTCGTCGGCGCGTTGATGGGATGGATAACGGCATTCCTCTTCGATCTGGGATCATTTGCGTTGGCTGTGGCGGCTTCCTTGGGAACGGCAATCCTTCTTTGGGCCACGCTCGCACTTAAAGGTTGGGAAATTCAAACTTGGAGCGGCGTCACGCTGACTGAGAGAGTAAACCTTTGGTGGTTCCGCGGTCTCTACTGGATCGGCACCGTACTGGTCGTTATGGCCGCGATTTGGGGTGTTCACTAAACCGTCTAGCGCTCCCCCAGAGCGCAGCACTGGAGGAGGCACGAAGCAAGAGATCCGGCTTGGCACGCCAAGCCCACGCCGTCCCGTTCAGCCGAATGAGCGGTCCTACCCTTGCACTGCCGCCGCAATAGTGCTTTTTGGAAAAAATACTTGGGAGGGGAATGATTATGAAAACAACATTTGTCGCTGCTTTGTCGGCTGCAATCATCGCGTTCGCGACCAGCGCCCATGCACACAGCGGTGGCACGGACCAAAACGGTTGCCATACCAATCACAAGACCGGCGAATATCACTGCCACTAAAATGCTGAAGACCATGCTGTCGACGCCTGCCGGAACTGTCCGGCTGATCGCTAGCGTGACTGCCATAGCGATGCTACTGGCCGTTGCGCCCTGGCCTTATGGCTATTACCAACTGCTCCGAGTTGTGGGCTTCTTTGCTGGCGCCTACTGTGGCGCTATGGTCTGGCGCACTGGCCAAGAAAACCGCAACCTAGCCTGGGCACTCTTTGCCGCTGCGCTGGTGTTCAATCCGTTCATGCCAGTCTATTTGCCGCGGGAACTCTGGGCCGTGCTCGACGTCGGGGCCGCTGTCCTCTTTGGCTTTGTGGCGTTTCGGAAGGGAAATCGATGAGTGCCGGGGGAGCAAGCCGACGGCTCACGGTGCATTACGCAACCAGGCCAGGGTTCGAGGATGATCCGGATTCATTGAAGTCCCCGGTTATCGACTTAGCTGTGGGTTTCGCGCCGACCTTTAGGAAGATACGGGCGCTGATCGACACTGGCGCAGACGAGATCTTACTGGATGCTGGCATTGTACAGACCTTAACGGCGCCTCGGACAGGCGCGGTAGCCAGCGTCAAGACCGTACACGGCGAAGAAACGCTTTATCGCCATTAGCATCCACATAGACATCCCAGAAATAGACTTGCAGGGCACAGTGGAGATGACCGCTCTTTCCGGTCTTGACGATGGCAGCCGGGCCTACCAGGCGATATTCGGCCAGAGCTTTCTCAAGAGCGGTCGCTTGGTGTTAGACCCGCTCGGTGAGAGCTATTTCATTCTGTACGAGTCACGTCTCGACGAAAAATGAGCCTCATCCCGACTATATCGCCGCCATTACCGCTGCGATGCTCGCCCGCGCGGTATGGCGCTATAGGCAGCGCGACATGCTTGGGATGACCGCCTGCCTCCTGCTGGGGGGTTCTTGCGTCCGGGGTGCTGACGCTGCCGGCCGGCGACTGACCCATGGCACTGGATTCTCAACTGGAAATCCGTCGAGCACGCCTTGCGGTCGGAGCTTTTGTCGTTCAAGTGTTCCTTGACGGGTGGGGGAAAACACAATGCGCAAGCGATACTTGTTGGCAGCTTTGGCTATAACTGGCTGCCAGTCGGCACCCGCATATATCGTTTACAAACCTGGTGTGGACTTGAACACTACGCAGGCCGCGAAAGACCAGTGCAAGATCGATTCTTTCAAGGAAATTCCGCAATCGCTCGCGACTGATGTCAATCCGGGTTATAGCAACCCAGGAACGATCCAATGCAACACCTACGGCACTATGACGACGTGCAATCGTGTCGGGGCCGTCAATATCCCAGCGTCAAGCACGACCTACGATGTCAACGATGGCCTTCGGGACCGCTACATTACTCGCTGTCTGGAAGCGAAGGGCTTCGGCGTTAAACTCGCGAGGTCTTGCGCCTCCAAGGCGGAGGAAGACAAGGCACTAGCGGATCGCGCAGCTGGTCAATTCCCAGAATGCGCTGTTAGCCTTCCTCAGTAATCTGGAGCGCCGCGGCCTTATCGTTCGAACGTCGGCTTCCACTCGCGGTTGCGCTTTGCGTTGATGCCGTCATAGTCAGGGACCACTGTGAAGAACACCGGCCGGCGATCGCGGCCTGCGGTCTTGCAATCCGAGCAACCGAACAGCCCGACGAGATCCTGATGCATCGCGCCATGATCCGGCCCAAGCCTATCGATCAGCGCCTGGATATCGAGCTTGGTCGATTTGCAGCACATGGGTGCCCGCAGTTCACATAGATGGATTCGCAGGCGGCCAAGGCATCGGCGAGGGTGTGGGGCACTGGCGATCTCCGTTGAAGGGGTCGCCGCAACGGGAGGAGATCTCGATGACGCTGGCAAGCGCTATTGAGCAGATCACCGGCAAGAAGGCTGAGTTCATCCAGTGGAACGGGACAGGGCCGGCTCAACGGCGAGGGAACGTCTGTGGATAGTAACCCACTGTTCACCATAGCAGCAGTCCTTCTCGGCTCTCACGCTTCGCGCCGCAAACGACTCGGATAGCTTGACTTGCGCGGGGCCCCAACCCCGCATTGGCCGGCGCTACGCCCATCAACCCCACCACGGCGCCGGCCATCTTTCCTTTCCGGAAGCCGCCGCCGGCTAGCGTGCAGACGTTTATTAGGTTCCGCTTATGAGCTTCCCCCGCGTCAGAACGTCCATTGTACGGTCCGGGAACGAACCCCGAAGGCCTTAAGGAGAGGCTACCCCTTTCGCGGTAGCCACGCATTCACATGCGCCGCCCGAGCCGCTGGGCCTACTGCTCATTCCTCTCGGAAGTCCTGCAGCGAGGCATGCCGCAGATCCTCCTCGCCGCGCAGATGCTTCACACGCCCGACAAGCCCCGGCTTGACCCATTGCGTCGCCGGCCGCTTCATTCCTTTCGGCGCCGGCCCAGCGTGCTCCTGGACGCGCGTCCAGAGCCTTTGGCGCATTTCGCGGTTCAAGGTGATGAAGGCCGAGCCGACATAACGCCCGGTGCCGCGCTCGGCCATCAGCGCGAAGGCTGGCTTGCCCGGCTCACGCTCGACGCCGAGCAGGTCGAATTCCTCCACCATGTAGCTCTTGACCTTAAGCCAAGCAGTCGACCGGCCGCTGCGGTATTTGCTGTCGCGGCGCTTCGATACCATGCCCTCAAGACCGGCTTCATCGATCAGGTGGAATATGGCTTTAGCGTTTCCGGGCAGCGCCTGGCTGAATTGGATGCGGATGTCGGCAGGGATCATGCTTTCAAGGATCTCACGCCGTTCCTCCAGGGCCATGTCGCGCAGATCGTGTCCGTTGAGGTGGAGGAGATCGAAAGCAACGAAATAGAGGTCGTGCTGCCGGCGTGTGATGGCCTTGCGCAGTTCGCCGAAGTCCGACAGGCCAGCATCGTTCAAGACGACGATCTCGCCGTCTACGATGGCGCTCTGGGCGCCGAGCTCCGCGCTTGCCGTCACGATGTCGCGGTATTTGGTTGTCCAGTCGAGGCCACGTCGGGTGTAGATCCGCGTGCCGTCCTCTTCGATGATCATCTGCGAACGGTAGCCGTCGAACTTCACCTCATGCGTCCATCCATCGCCCTCGGGAGGCTTCTCCACCAAGGTCGGCATCAACGGCTCGATGAACTTCAAACGCATGCACTGACCCACACCCGGCGATTCAAGCCGCGAGCCCGAAATCGGTTCCGGAACATTTTAGACGAATTGCATGTTTGAAGAGTTATGAAGATCGAAGCCGCCGAATGCCGGGACGCTCATCCGGCGCACAATCGAGGACCACTGCCCGCCCGGCGTGCTGCCAAGCGAAGAGATGGTGAATGGCCTCTATGGGCCCGGGCTCATGGACGAGGCGGAGGCACTGGCGGCTGCCATCGTCGCAACAATCGACCAGATGCAATTGCGCGTGATGATGAAACCGCCTTCCCCAAGCATCAAGTCCTAGACACCCTGTGACGACCGGCTGTTTTGCCATGCGCAAAAGCTTTCGGCCGGCAGGTCCGTCAACCGGCTACCCAGAGAAGCAGTGCGACACCAATCCCATAAGGGATCAGCACTGCCGCCAAGGCGACCCACAGGCCCGGATCGGCGAATACCTGCATCTGGCTGCGAAGCTGTTCCATTGCACCAAACGGCAAAAGGCCCACTGTGTTCCCAAAACGGAAAGGGCCGGCGCACACAAGTGGGCGACTGGCATTAGGTTCCATTGCTAAATCACCAGCAAGCGCGCTTACCTGCAGCGGAACCTGACGGCCACTACGACCGTTATTCGAAAGGACAACGAAAGGAGATCGCCATCATGGACTGGAACCGCGTCGAAGGAAATTGGAAGCAATTCAAAGGTAAGGTCAAAGAGCAATGGGGCAAGCTCACTGATGATGATCTCGACCGCATAGCCGGCAACCGCGATCAGCTCGAAGGTACGATCCAGGAACGCTACGGCATTGAGAAGGATCGAGTGCGGCGAGACGTCGACGACTGGTATGGTCGGCAAGACTCGTAGGATACGACAGTTGAGCTTGTTCAAATAAAGGGCGCGTCACGAACCGCGCCCTTTTCGCGTTTTCCGCATCCGTGGACCGTTCGGCTCGGCCTTGAACAAGCGATTTTCGGGAACGTGTCGGCTTCCAGCCGCGTTGATCTCCACGAAAAGGCCAGATCTGGTGAGAAGACCAAGCCGAAAAAGAAGACGTTGCGGCGTGCAGATCAGCGTTCCGCAAAATTATTGGAAAACCCCGCCGCGTTATCCGAGAGGCCGGCCTCACGCCGTTAGAGAAATCGCAGAAGGTCAAGAGGAACATTTTAGCGATACTGAATGTTCGACTGTCTATGGACAAGCCGAACCGTACCCTCCGCAGATCAATCTAAAGCAGCACGAGCCCTACTGAACTGGTCGCGTGTGCGACTTGCCGCCAAGGCCAATCTTAGCGAAATCGTGATCAGCGATCTTGAGAACGGATACAGGAAACCGCGTCCCCACAATGTCAATGCTTTAGCCGCAGTCGGGACAGCCACTCCGGACATTCGCGCGCAGCGGCCAGCGCTCGATCGCTATCTTCTGATCGATGGACAGGCGCGTTCGTATTGGCCTGCGCCGCTGATCAGAGATGGCGAACGCAGAACTGACCGGAGCAAGGCTGGCGGCATAGGCCTCGAAAGCGGCCCGGGGATTAAAGCGGTGCCGACACTGTTCCGAAAACCGCCGGAACGTCTAATATGCCCAGATGCAGGGGACACGCATCGCTTTTGGTCCGTTCGTACTCGATCCCGACATCGGGACGCTCCTGAAAGAGCAGATCCCGATCGTTGTTGGGCATCGTGGGCTGACGCTGCTTGCTGCGCTTACGGCCCGGCCCGGCGAGATCCTGACCAAGGCCGAACTGATGGACGCTGCCTGGCCGGGAACCGCCGTTGAGGAAGGCAACCTTACGGTCCAAATAGCGACACTGAGAAAGGCACTCGGTCCGGCTGACAACGGCGGCGAGTGGATCGCCACGGTGCCTCGCGTCGGCTACCGCTTCACCGGGACTGTCGAGCCGGTGGCGAGCGCATCCCACAGACCGATACCAGGGTCCGGCAAGCCGTCGATTGCGGTCCTGCCTTTTGCCAATTTGAGCGGCGATCAGGACCAGCAGTATCTCAGCGATGGCATAACCGAGGACATAATTACGGAGCTGGCCAGGTTCCGCTCCCTCCTTGTCATCGCGCGGAATTCATCTTTTCAGTTTCGCTATCCGGCATTGGACATTGCCGAAGTCCATCGCAAACTCGGAGTTCGCTACCTCGTCGAAGGCAGCATACGAAAGCTCGGTGATCGCATTCGGATCACCACACAGTTGATTGACGCTACCACCGGTACCCACCTGTGGGCCCAACGGTACGACAGGGCCCTCGACGACATCTTCGCATTGCAAGACGAGGTTGCGGCTCTCGTCGCCTCGATGGTCGAAGGCCAAGCGGAGGCCGATTCGACGAGCAGGACCAGACGCAAGCCTCCGGCCGATTGGGATGCATACGACTGCTACCTGCAGGGGCGCGCACAGTTCTACCGGTATGAACTGGACATGGCCGAGCCCCTATTCGTCCGGTGTGTCGAGCTCGATGCGACGTTCGCTCAAGGCCACGCCTTCCTCGCGCAGGCGCTCGTCGGCAGATTTTGGTACGACAACGATCCGCGGACGCTACAGAACGCCTGGGACTCGGCACGAACGGCGCTCGCTCTCGACAGGAGCGATGGCGTCTGTCACCAGAGCATGGGCCTGGTGCTTACGCACATGCGCCAGCACAGCGACGCGGGAGTGCATTTCGAGCAAGCGCGCACATTAAACCCGTTGGACGTGAACATAGCGGGGGACTACGCAAGCTGGCTCAACTACGGCGGCCGGGCCGAGAGCGCGCTGAACGTGCTTGAATCTGCGCTGCTGCGCGACCCGTTACCTCCAATATGGTTCTGGGAGGTGAAGGGCAGCTCCCTCTTCCTGCTAAGAAGGTACTCGGAGGCCGTCGGTTCGTATCAGAAGGCCGGCGACCAATTCTTCATTCATGCCTTTCTCGCAGCGGCGTACGCTCATTTGGGCGAGACGCAGAAGGCGCGTGCTGAAGTTCAGGAAGCACTGATGAGGAAACACGACCTGACTATCCGGCTGATTTCACGTCTCCCGTTCGCTCACCAAGTCGACCTCGAGCTTTTCACGTCAGGCTTCAGAAAGGCCGGTTTTCCCGCTTGAACGCACCTTCGGGAGCGCGCCGGTCAGGCCCGACAGCCGAATGCACCCCAACAGGTCATCGAACCCCCTTAACCGAGACCGAAGTCGAGGGTGTCGGCACGCATCGGCTTCCGGGCTAGCATTCCGCGCGCCTCGTCTTCTGGACTCTTCGTTGAAACAGTCGCATCCTCTCTGCGGGGATGAGGGCGTGGACAAATACCGATACGACAATCGATCTGATCGCTGGCGAAAGCGAACCGGTGCCAAGCATAGCCGTGCGCACCGATGGGCGAATGTGCCGCGGCGCCTGATTTTGGTGACTGCGGTAGCGGCTGGCGCTCTGGTCGCGCAAACCGCCATCCAGCACAGCGAAAGTTTGCCAGAGAGCATCGAATTGGTTCGGCTCGAAGCCGGCGCCGATCACCGGTGTCGCGTCTCTGATCGACGGCGACACGATCGAGATCCACGGACAGCGCATCCGCTTCAACGGCATCGATGCGCCCGAGAGTAAGCAATATTGCGAAGACGCTAAGGGCTTCGAATACGCCTGCGGGCGCCATGCTGCCCAAGCCTTGGACGAGTTCCTAGCTGCATCGCGTCCGTTGCATTGCAGCTTTGTTAACCTAGACCGGTACGGCAGGCTTGTTGGGGATTGCGATCGCGCCGACGGTCGCAACGTCCAGAGCTGGCTTCGAGCGGGGCTTGGCACTAGATTGGCCGCGCTACAGCCACGGAGCCTACGCAAGACAGCAGGCGAAGGCCCAGGCGGCGAAGGTCGGTCTGTGGGCTGGAGCGTTTCAGGCGCCATGGGATTGGCGCGCAGAGCATGCGAACGGCACCACCAGGCCGTCAGCAAAACAACCACTCGGCATCATGCGTAATGGGCAGGTGGCGCAGAGCTATTCTTGTCAGCCACGGCGAACCTGTCCCCAGATCAGCTCATGCAACGAGGCGAACTGGTATTTGGCCAACTGCTCTTGGGGCGGCAAGCTCGACCGCGACAAGGACGGCATTCCTTGCGAGAGCCTTTGCTAAGTCCGCAGTGAGAGGGGACATTGCATGATCGTTGTCGACTTTGCCCTTTTTGGCTCCACAGCGCACACCAAGGGGAACTCTGCGGTCGCCCAGAGCCTTCCGCAAGGGTACTGGCGAAGGCAATCAATCGGTCACCGCCGCCAAGATACGCGGCGTCTGGCGCGCAGCCACGAATATAGGAGAATTCCGACCTTGGCCCGCTCAGCGTGCCTGAACTCCTGCGCAACTGGGGCAGAGCCATCTGCGGACGCTACACCAAATATCTGTCGTGGTCGGAAATCCACCGGCTCTACCGCCTGACTGCGCCGGCGGAAACCGGCCGCAACGACGAGCCGCGCTACAACATTGCGCCCACACAGGATGTTCCATTCGTCACCGCTGGCGAAGACGGCAGCCACAGACTCCGGGAAGGGCGTTGGTGGCTCGTCCCTTTCTGGGCGAAGGAAATGCCCAAGGCGGCGATGTTCAATGCGAGGATCGAGGGCATCGATACGGCGCCCGCCTTCCGCGATGCCTTCAAGTCAAAGCGCTGCCTGATCCCTGCCGATGGTTTTTATGAATGGACCGTTTCACCCGCTGACGGAAAGAAAGACCCTTGGCACATCTACCAGCCAGGCCACGCGCCCTTCTCGTTCGCCGGCCTTTGGTCTTACAATTCCAACCTCGACATAACCAGCTGCACCATCGTCACAGAGCCTGCCGCAGAACCGATGAAGCAGCTGCATGATCGACAGCCTCTCATTCTCGACCAGGCATACTATGACGCCTGGCTGGACCCGGCGACGCCCAAGGACAGCCTTAAGGACATTCTCAGCCACGACATCGACGGGCAGTTGCAGTTCAATCGCGTTGGGCGTGAGGTGAATACGAGCGCCGTCAACAAGTTGCCCAACGACCATCCCGGCCTGGTCGGGCCGATCAACCCGTTATGAGCGACGAACCAACACGGCTTGCCGAAGGCATGACAGCGGCCCCGCGCGGCCGAGAGCCGATCGAAAATCGCTTTGCGAGCATTCTGGCTGCGGCAAGCTCGGCGGGTTTGGCTTTTCGAGGCCTGGACAGAAGTCACATTGGTTCTGTTGTTTGCATCCCGGTGACGGCGATCGGTTTCTATAGGAGTTGACGTCCGACCATCTAGCGCCCCTGTTCGAGGCATGGCATCGAGAAGCTGTGAAACTCTTCAAAATGCCCCGGAAAGTTCCGGGCGAGATACCGCACCACTTTGGAATTATCCATCATCCGGTCGAAAAAGCGTTTGGCTGCGACAAGCTCCAGGCCGACCTGACCATGCTGTTCCGCGGCGCTGAGAACCGCAAGGCTTAGCGCGCCGACATCGAGCACCAACGCGCCGCGCTGGTCTTCAGCCTGTGTGGTGATGGTTGAGAGATTAAAACCCTCCGCCAGCAGGGCTTGAGGTGTCAGAGCGACGAGTAGTCTCGTGTAGGTGATCCTGACCCGGTCCATCGCCACCATCAGCCGGGCAATCTCCAATTGCCTGGCTGGCAGCACCTTCTGGAGCAACCCGAAGATTTGTGTTTTCACCGGCGCGTCGCGAAGCAGGTCGAGGACATCAGGGCAAATCCCGTTAACGGCTTTCCGGTTCTCGCCTGTCTCGGAAGCGGGTTTTCCGGCAGGGCAGAACATTTGCGGCTCGCCGGTCGCGCCACGCACCCTATGTGCCAGTAGCCTTGGCATTGTCCCGAGGCCCTCGGACACCAGTGTGGCGCAAAATGCTTGTCGCGCATCATCAGGTGGAGCGCCGCGACGATCCGGTCCAGGCTCTGTTCAGACTTTGTCGCTTGCGTGACGAAATCGCGCATGCGTTTGCATTCCGTATCGTAGGTCGCCAAAAATTCGTGTGAACGAAGCCTCTTCTTGGACCCTAATGCGCCAGCAACAATATTGCTCGCATGTCTGTCGCCACCGTTTTCCAACGCACGGTAGGCGGCGTCCTTGGCTAAGCGCTTGACTACCAAGCCACCCCCCCGACAGGCTCTCGCTCTGCCAGCCTGATAATGGGGTCGAGCGTGGGAAAAATATAGCTGTCCAGCGGTATCCCATTGATGGCATGCAGTTCCGATTTGCCCGCGATCTCATGGGCAGGCGCAATCAAATAGTCCCGAATGGTCAGGTCGCCGGGATTCATACGGATCAGGACGAAAATGTCGGGTAGCGGCCGTTTATCGGCCTTCGAAAACCAGCGTGGATAGCCGAAGCCGGAAACCCTGCATCGTCCCATTGTAATCGCCACCGTGATCTCCTCGTTTATCCGCAGGAGGTCCATCGCCATGTCATGGGCAGCAACCCCGCCCTGCCTATTAATCGCGCCCACAAGATCCCGGATAACCTGCAGCCTCATTGATTCCAGGCGCCGGTTCACGCCAATGAAGCGGTAGTTTTTGGATGGCTCGTATCCGATCAATTCATAGGCTTTGACAATGGTTCCAAAACGCCACTGGTAGCGTTGGGCCGGCGGGCACCTGGGATCCGCGTCGATCATGGCCAACGACAAGGCGCCACGGCGAGCCAGAAGTGCCCTAAGGGCGGCCAGCATCTCGTCGTTGGTCATGTGGCGATAGATGGTCTTGAGGACGATCTGCGCGCGGTCGAACAATTTGCGTTCCACGATCGGCTCCAGGACGTTTTCCACCCGCACCCACTGTTCCGGGGGATTGCGGACTTGATGGCTTCTCAGCCGGGCCGAATGCTTGTTCCAGACGCTGTTGCCAATGTAGTTTTCGTTGGTCAGCACCGAGTGCACGGATTCCCGCGTCCATGGTCGCCCCAAATCGCTGAGTTCGCCGCGCTTGTTGAGCAGTCTTGCCATCTCCAGCTCTGTCTTGCGTGTTCTGACAAAGTGACTGAAGATCCACTTCACGGTCGCAATCTCGTCAGGCGGGCCGAGCACCAGAACTATTCGATCCGTCTGCTGGCTCTTGTATTCGCGGGATGAAAGGATGCCTTTTGAGCGGCCGTGTTGATCGACAAGCAGGCGCCGCAGGCCAAAGCCGGCCTTCCCACCCTGCCGGAAGCCCAGCCGGATCAACCTCGCCTGGCCGATGAAGACTTTTTGCGAGAGCATTCTGCTCTGCTCGGCAGCCATGCTCCGTTTGATTGCTTTGAGGACGTCTGACCCGATGCTGCCGTCATTTGCGAATTGCTCGGCGCAAAATTCGATACGCACGCCGGCCATCTGGCATCGGTATTCGTAGGCTGCGCTTTCATCAATGTTCTGAAAACGCCCCCAACGGCTTACATCATAGACCACAACCGTCTCAAAATCGGCTCGCCCACTTTCGACATCGGCCAACAGCTTCTGAAGACCGGGACGCCCTCCAAGGTTTAAACCGCTGCGACCGAGGTCCTCGTAAGTGGCGACAATGTCGTAAGCCATGATATCGGCATAGTCGCGAATGGCATCCGATTGGTTGTCGATCGAGTAGGTCTGGTGTTCCGTCGACATCCGCACGTACTGCGCGGCGCGAACTCTAGGCACAGTCTGGTTCCCGCCATCTAACTTTGGCACTTTCCCCACACTCTCGACCGTTGCCCAGGCAATGTCTGCCTGGGGCATGCCAAACCTACTAGGCAGCTTCCTACGGTCCCATTAGGAATACCTCGACAGTTTGTGTCGAATGGCTCGATAGTCTGATCGAGCCTCGAAGCCGCTCCTTGGGGGAACCGACCCGTGCGCCACTATATCGGACTGATCCAAAAGCAAGCGGACAGCGACTTCGGCGTATCCTTTCCCGACTTTCCGGGCGTGTTCACCGCCGGCACCAGCCTGGACGACGCCCGCGCCCTGGCCGAAGAGGCCCTGGCCTTCCATCTCGAAGGCCTTGTCGAGGATGGCGAAGCCGTTCCCGAGCCATCATCCCTGGAAGATGTCATGTCGAACAATGACAATCTTAGCCGGGTCGCCGTCCTGGTAGCGCTCAAAGCCGAGACCACAAAGGTGGTGCGCGTCAACGTCACCATTCCCGAAGATGTCCTCGACCAGATAGATCGATCTGCGGAACGCCATGGCTATAGCCGGTCCGGATTCCTGACCGCCGCCGCGAAAGAGGCGATGCGCGACGAGCCAGCCTAGCTGCTCCTCAACGGATTCAAACCGAGGCGCTACCGACCTGTCCGCGCAAGCCGTTTCCGGTTTGGCAACCATTGTCTTCAAGGCCCGAGAAACCACGTCTCATTTCGTGAGCGGGCGTGCCGCCGTTTGGCCGCAATGCGCCAGCAACTGGCAACCATTCGCCCCGATCCGCGTTTGGGGCTCCAAAGGAGTTCCAAGATGATCATCAGACAAACCATTGCCGCCGTGCTCATGAGTGCCGCCCTGGCAGGCTGCGCGACCCAGACCGAACAGCAGCAGAGGGCAACCAACGGCGCGCTCATCGGCGGCGGTGTCGGCGCCCTCGCCGGCCAGGCACTGGGCGGCAACACCGAAAGCACGGTCGTGGGTGCCGCCGGCGGCGCCTTGCTCGGCGCCGTCATCGGCCAGTCGACCACGCCGCAGCGCCGCGGCGAACAGCTTTGCCGCTACCAGGACCGCCGCGGCCGGATCTACACGGCGCCTTGCGATGATCGCTACTACAACAACGACTATTGATCCAGCCTCCCTGGAAGTGCGGATCTCTAACCTTTGCTGCCGCCCTTCCAGGGACCCGGGATCCGTTCGGCGTTTCACACTATGAGACCCCGCTCCGACACCCTCTGCCTCATGAGCTTGCGCTTGGTGCTTGCAAGTATCCATTTCGCGGAGGCGGCGTGAAGCGGTGGTTTTCGGCGCCAACAATGACATCGCATTGCGGCTGCTGAAAGTGTCGACAGCGACCATCGGCTGCGGCCGAAGAGCCGGGGTGACGGTCACGCTGCCAAGCAGCATCAAGGCGCCAAGCGCGCCTTGGTCAAGCGAACGGCTTGCGCTGCATGCACAAAATGTGGGATAATTTGTTAGGTGGAGATTCTCGCTCACACCATCCAAAGGCCTCCTTCGGAGGCCTTTTTCATGTCGTGGTGGCTGGCAACTGAGTGCCACAACGATTAGGTGGCAGTCCCTGCCTAGGCGAAGAGTTGCACTGCCGACCGCTTTCACGTCGTAAGCTTGGAGAACAATCCCGATGCTCAACAGCATTGCGGGCTGGCTCGATGCTGCAACTGCAATTGCCATTGTTCGGCTCCTGATTGACCTCATGAACCTGTACCGCTCCGCTGCCGCCAAGAAGGCGCCGGACGGCAGGCGCGCGAGATCAAAGCCGATACGCAAGCGCCGTCCGCGTCGCCGCTGAACCGCGTCTTCCCAACCAACTCAAACTGTGACGGCGATGGTTTGACCCACCAGCGACCCGTGCACTCATCATATGGCGTCGACCGTATCCAGCTCGCGTGCCCTGCTCGGTGATGCGGTCGGCGCCGACGTGGGTGATGATGCGGGTAGCGTCGCAAAGGCAGCCAGCCGGTGCGCCGCGCGCCTAAACTAGTCGATTCGGTCATTAGTGGCGTGTGTTGCAAGTCAAGCGCTGTGAAGCACAGCATCCAGATCGGACCTGCTGCCGTGTCGAATGGAATAGGCGCGAGTGATTTCCGCACCAAAAAGAAAAATTTCCGCCGAGTAGTAGGCCCACAGCAGGATGACGAGCAGCCCACCGGCGGCCCCATATGAGGCCGCGACCGCGCTGGAGCCTATATACCAACCGATAAGCGATTTCCCGAGCGTGAACAGGGCAGCGGTTACAACAGCGCCAATCCAGACATCCCGCCATTCCAGGGTTCGATCAGGCAATATCTTGAAGATAGCGGCGAAAATAGCTGCGAGGAGGACAAAAGAAACGACCGCGTTGATAACGGCCAGGACAAGTGTCCCGAACGGCAACTGTGCGTTGATGAGGTTGCCTAGGGCCGAAATCGCCGTGCTCGCGACTAGAGAGACGAGCAACATGAAGCCAAGTGCGGTGACCAGTCCCAGACTTACCGCACGTGCGCGCACCAGGCGCGACAACGAACTGCCCTGCGCTTCGACCTTCCATATTATGTTCAAAGACTGCTGTATTTCGCCGAAGACCCCGGAAGCGCTCACAAGCAAGGTGATGATGCCAATCACCGCCGCCCAGGTGCCGCCGGATGGCTTTTCGGATGCGCTCTTCAGTGCGGTTTGCAGGATATTTGCGCTTTCTGTACCCATCATCCCTGTGATTTGGGCGGACAATGCCGCTTGGGCTGCCTCGTGACCGAATGCGAGACCCGCAATTGCAACCACGATGAGCAGAATTGGCGCCAACGATGTTGTGGCATAAAAAGCGATCGCCGCGCCATGGCTGAGAGCATTGTCGTTGACGAACCCAACGACGGCTTCTCGCACCATTGCCCATGCATTTGTGATCGCGCGATGCATTTTGCGCCCCAGTCGAATTGGCGTTCACTAGCAATGCACCAGCACATGTGATGTTCCGGTTGCGGGCTACTAACGCCCTCAGGGGGAGCAGGCAACGTCAGTGATGCGGCCTATGACGGTCCGCGACCGTGCCAGCCAAACGCGAGCACCCCGGCCGAGCACGAACTTGAACGCCTCGTCCTGCTTCTCGAACGTCTGGAGGATCGCGCTGCCGTCGAGGACCTGAAAGCCGCGTTGATAGGCGAAGCGGACGGTAAGGCGATCTGCTGCTGGCATGGCTCCGATATAGCGTTCAATCTTCCTCGCGGAAATCCTACAGTGAGGCATGACGCAGGTCATCCTCGCCGCGCAGGTGCTTCACGCGTCCAGATGAGGCCCGGCTTTACCCATTGCGTGGCCGGCCGCTTCATGATGCCCTTGGGCGCCGTGCCTGAGTGCTCCTGGAAGCCTCTCGCGCATTTCCCGGTTCAAGGTGACGAATGCGCTTCCTACATAACGCCCGGTGCCGCGCTCAGCTATCAGAGCGAAGGCCGGCTTGCCCGCTTTACGCTCGACGCCGAGCAGATCGAACTCGTCGATCGCATAGCACTTTGCCTTCAGCCAGTTGGTCGACGGACCGCTGCGGTGTTTGCTGTCGCGGCGCTTCGAGAAAAGCATGCCAACAAGACCGCGCATCTCGTCATGTGCCACGATACGGGTTTCAGCAGGGCCGTCATTTACCCGAGAGGCGACGCGGGTGCTGAGGGTCACCACGTTCGGGGATGTCTTCCCGAAACGTCACAACCGCGCTCGTAATCTTTCGGTCAGGTAAATCCGAGAATGCGTCACTGCGGGCGTGGTGGCGCTCCTGCAAAGACCTCAAGAATGGTGCAGTCCTTAGTGGTCAATTGGCAACGATCGAAAGTGGGCACGGCACGTTTCCAGCCGGCCTCTGAAACAATCCGGCGTCAAGCAGTTGAGCGGGCGGGAAACCTACCCTGCGCCGGGCAAGGACACCCGGCACAGGGTTACACTCCCGCGACCGGGCTGCCAGCGTAAGTGAGCAGACGGATCGAAACGCCCATGTCTAGCCCGCCGCAATGGTCGAAGGCGCAGGCGCGCGCCGATCGGCTACATCGACGGAGGGGGCTGGCCCACCTCAAGCACCAGCAATTCGTGCCGACGCCCGTCCCGGGCGGTCCACATGATGGACTGCCCAGCCGAAAGGCCGATCAGAGCCGTGCCGATCGGCGTGAGTATCGAAACCTTGCCTTCGGAGATGTCCGCATCGCCAGGGAAAACCAGCGTCACCGTTTTCGGATCGCTGGTGTCGGGCTTGAACGTTACAGTCGAGCCCATCCGGACCGCGCCGGCGGAGACCCAGCCATCGGCCACGATGCGAGCCCGCTCGAGTTCGGCGAGCAACTCATCCGACGCCTCTGGGGTTCGTGCGGCAACGGTGTTCGCGAGGGCCGACAAACGTGCGTGATCCGACTGCGTGATTCGGATGTTCGGCTTGCGCCGGATTTTCTTGGTGACTTGCATTTGAATACTCATGTTTCTGCCTGGCGTCGGACCTGCCAAGGGATCGCCAACGATTGTCAGTGCGACGGAAATCTATCCTGAACGCGCCGATGTTGCAGGGCCGATGCGGCCCTGCGCCAATGTCACATGTCGATTTTACATGTTCACCCCTCGGCTCGGGGCGCGCATGGCAGCCGAGCCGAGGGTTACGATCCCGCTATGGGGCAAACCCGGAAAAGGAAATCCCGACGGATTTTGGCAGCGGCGCACATAGCCCTATAGTTGGTAAAGTAATCTGCGGAGTCAAGGCGGCCACGCGAGCCTGAACCCAGATGCCGGCAGATCGATCTTGATCTGGGGGAGTACGACACCGTTCACCACTAACAACGGCAGGAGTCCGCACTCCCCTTCTGAGAGGAGGCGAAATCAGCAGCGTCAATCCACTAGCGCGGCGGTTGATGTCTCGAGCGCCGCTCTTCCGGCCAAAGCGCTGGGGCAGCACCACGAGCACGACGGCCTCGAAGCGGAAAGGTCGCCTAAACGTAGCCGAACTCGCTGATGTGAAGACCGCGACAGGTGCAGCACCAGAGGCAGGAAGCGCCATTATGAAGCGTTCATCGATCGCACTAATGTGGGCCTAGGACCAGTGCCTTGATGCTCTGAGCCAGCCATTCCGCATAGGCATCCGCTGTCATCCCGCCGATTTTGATGAGGAGCAGGTAGAGCTCGGGGCTTGCGAGACGCCAAAGCTCTTCGTTGGCGTCGGACACCGATAGGCCGGCTCGCAGATCGGGGGCGAGCGAAGCCGCGAACACGTTAAGATTGCGGCGCCGGCCTTCGTGGAGTGACCTGTATAGCACGGCCGAGTCCCCGTCTATTTGGGCAGCGGCTCGTGCCACGTCCACTATCGGTGCGATGCGACCCAGGATCTCGGTGACAGTCGCTGCGAACCGCTCGATCTTTTCCGCAGCCGTTGCTCCTTCGATTGCCGCCCTTGGCGCATCCTGGTCCAGCAGTGGAGTTTCGGGAGCCGCGCCTCGTACCGCTCGCTTGGCAAGGTCGGCGAGGATGGCGGTCTTTGCGCCCCACACCGCATAAATGGTCTCCTTCGAGACAGCTGCTTCACGGGCAATTGCCGCGATGGTGGTTCGTTCCCAGCCATTCTGCCCAAACAACTTCCACGCCGCATCGAGGACCGCCGAACGGGTTTGCTCAGCCTGGCGATGGCGTGAAGCGGACTCGTATTTACGGCGAGGCTTGACATCAGCATTCATTTAGATGCACCACAGGTGTATTGAATGCAGTTACAGTGCATCAATACGGCGCGCGGCGCAAGCCGCGCATTAATCAGGAGCTTACAATGTCTTCCGACCTCATGACTTCCGGCCTGCAACTTACCGCAATCCTTCTGATCTCCTTAGTGATGGGGGCTGTGTTCGGCGTTTGGCGCGGTTACAATCCTGCCCTTCTCAGTGCGTCTACCTTCGTCGAGATGCAACAAGGCGCCATCCGTGGCTTAAATCTTCTGCTGCCGGCCCTTGGACTGGCATGTTTGCTGGCGACGGCAGCTCTTGCGGCTCTCAGCCGGAACCGGCCGCCTGTATTGGGCCTTTATCTGACCGCGCTTGCCGCCATCGCAATCGCGGGCCTTGTCACGCGATTCGGAAATCAACCAATCAACGCGCAGATGATGCACTGGTCAGCGGCCTCGCTTCCCAACAATTGGGCCAACATTCGGGACAAATGGTGGACGCTCCATCTTGTTCGGCTTTGTGCGAGCTTTGCGGGTGAAGTCATGCTCATTGCTGCAATCTTTGCCGACCGCACTGCGTGAACGATCCTATCTGCCGATCGTCAACCCAATCCACGAGGCGACCAGCGTCTATGAGAGCGCGCCCGCTCATTCCAAGGAACAAACTCATGTTTACAAATCTAGATCCCTCCACAATTGACGCCGATCGGGTCGCCGTTACCCAGTTGGTGAAAGGTTTCGATACTGCCTGGAACCGCCACGATATGCAGGCGTTCGGAACGCTCTTTGCCGATGACGCCGAGTTCGTCAACGTAGTTGGAATGTGGTGGCGCGGCCGCAATGCTATTCAGGCCGCCCACGCCCATACGCATGCGACCTTCCTTAAAAACAGTGTTCTCGTGTGGGACATCGCCTCGCTTAGATTCCTCGGTGCCGAGGTTGCCCTGGTCCACGTCCGGTGGCGGATGACTGGGCATCTGGATCCGTCCGGGGCGATCGGGGCGCCGCGTCAAGGAATTCTTTCGCTGGTCACCGTCAAATCACCTGCCGGATGGCGGATCGCGGCTGTGCAAAACACCAACGAGGTCTCTGAGGCAGAAGCACGCATGCCGCGGGCCTGAGTTGCTTCTATAGGCGGCTGATGGCTGTTGGCCGCCTGATCCTTCCCAGGATTTCGATGACGCATTCGGGTGGATTTTTTGCCGCCAATCGGAATCAGGGCCGGTAAGGCAGACATCGCCGGCCTCGTCGCCCACCAAAGGTCTCAATTTTGCAGATCGGCTGTCGGGGCGCACCTCCGTGATCTCGACGTGGCCGGTGATAATCTCGTCGACGCCGACCGCCTTGACGAGCTTCCAGCCTACTTCGA
Source organism: Mesorhizobium sp. C372A (assembly GCF_030323245.1). Lineage (NCBI taxonomy): Bacteria > Pseudomonadati > Pseudomonadota > Alphaproteobacteria > Hyphomicrobiales > Phyllobacteriaceae > Mesorhizobium > Mesorhizobium sp. C372A. The sequence goes on from NZ_CP100475.1 coordinate 6,527,986, forward strand.
GGAACACCGTGTCCGGATCGGGAAGGTCCTCTGCGACCAAAGCATTGAGGGTGCTGGAGCTACGACGACCGGTCACAGTTAACCGCTTACTCGTCCATCAGGCTACGACCAATAAATCCGACAAGGGAGATTTTACCCGCTGGCCTTGGCGGATCCCATGTCGCCCCGACTTCCTCCGCCAAGGTGCGCATTGACCCTGCCCATCCCGAAAGCTTGGCTGTCCATTCAGGCGTCATGCGGCTGTCGAAAGCCCAACCCTCGAACACGTCAGCCAAGTGAATCATATGACGATAGCCGAGCTCCTCGCGCAGGTCCTCCGACCAGCGTTGCTCTGCAGCTTGATCGAATATGCTTGCGAGACCATCAGCCGAGGACTTCGACTGGTTCCTTCGCTCTTCCATAGCGTTCAACGCGAGCAGGTTCTTCGCCGCGCGGCGAAGCTCTATTCTTTTCTCTGGGGTCAGTCCTTCCCCGGTCGCAGCGCGAACCTCAAGCGTCTGAGCCAGTGCAATCCTTTGCTGCGGAGTCAGGCGGGGCATCCATACACCTTTCGCGCGGTTCGAGGCCCGAGCCCCTCATCTTTAAATCTAGGATCGCCGCTATTGTTCGATTGAACACTTGCGCGGGCGAAGCCGCAACTCAGGGACACTGGTCCAGAAATACAATCACGGCGAGCACGGATCATTGCGGAAGTGTGAAGCAGTCTCCCTCACAGGTAATTTTGCCCAGGTCGGGTTTTGGGATGAGCACGGGCCGGAAGACATGAACGACGGCGGGCTTATGATCGGCGTCAACGTACACCCGCCACCCGTTAGCGTAACCCTTCTGAGACCCGTGAATGTTGGCGCAATCAAACTCGACGGTGGCTTTTTCACATACTCGCCGGAAGGAGATCGTTGCCTCGGGCGCTGATACATCGAGCGAGCCGTCCGTTTAATTGGCGCACCCCGCCAATGCTGGCCCGGGGATGATTGCGGCGAGAATTGCGGTGGCGGGAGCAATGATCAGAGATTTCATGACGATCCCATTTCGTAATCAATCTTGGAAGAAAGGTCAGTCGATCATCGCCTACCCAGCTGCGCCAAACAGATTTCGGCAGGGCCTGACACGCTGACGTCATGTTCGAGGCGATCACCGGCCGAGACCTCCCGCACGCACTGCTGGTAGGGTGAGAAGTAGAGATGCAGCCCAACCGCGAAGATGATTGCAGCTCCGAGAATTACGGCTGACCGATCGATGATCATTTGCCGGGTACTCCTGGTGAAGCGGTCAAACGGCGGCGCGCCAACTGGGCCCAAGCCGCGTATCAACTCAAAGCCGAACAACTCCGCCATAAGCCCAAGCGGGTTGCGTAGGTGCAGTGCTAAAGCCTTTGCCCGGATTGGTGCCGTACCCGATCCAATTCAAGCAAAGAAAATCCACTTTTTGGATAATCTGAAATTCGGATTACCGCAACGTCGAAACGGAATTTACTCGACGAGCGGATGGCCAAAACCCTGCATTCGGACCGTCATCGGCGACTTGCTGAGCTGCTGACTGAGAAGCGAAAGCTGGCGGGTTTGACACAAGCTGCTGTCGCCAAAGCTCTCAATCGACATCAACCTTTCATTGCCAACATAGAAAACGCCGATCGTCGTGTGGATCTCATCGAGTTTCTCGATCTGGCGAAGGTAGTAGGGTTTGATCCATACGAGGTCTTGCACCAGATCGAGGCCGTCGATCCGCAGACGGATTAGGAGTAGGCCCGGGAGTTCAGCGACACACTGGCCAACCGTGGGCTACCTGAGGCCAGCAGCCGTAAGCGCTCGATATACTGACCCCCGACCGATGCCGAGGGACGCGGCGATCTCTGACACGGACTTCTGTTGCTGGTACAAGACGACTGCTTCACCGGCCTTTGCTCGCGCCGTCGGCTTCCGCCCCTTGTATTTCTTGTCTGCCTTCGCCTTCGCGATGCCTTCCTTCTGTCGCTCTTTCATCAGGCCTCGCTCGAACTCTGCGAAAGCGGCGAACATGTTCAGCATCAGCCGACCGTATGCTCCGGTCGTGTCAAGCGTCTCCTTGCCGAACTGTAAGACCTTCAGTCCTACACCACGTCCATGTAGGCCATCCACAATATCACCTAGGGTCCGAGTATTGCGCGCCAAGCGATCGATTTTGGTTACCACCAGCGTATCGCCCTTGCGCATGAACTTGAGCGTACGATCAAGCTCCTGCCGATCCCCCAGGGCTGAAACCTGCTCGGAAAAGACTTCCTCGCAACCGGCCGCTTTGAGGTCACGTATCTGGGCCTCCAGTCCCGCGACCTGCTCCTCTGTTGAGGTTCGTGCGTAGCCGACCTGCATCCAACTCCCCCATGTCCAATAGCCTCTGAACTTTTGAGTCAGATACGTCCAAAAGTCAATAGGAACCTTATTGGACGGCGCTAGGGCTTGTTACAGGGTGTCCGGTAGACCCTGCCCATGTGGACGTCTGGCCAGCATCTCAATGGATCGCCGGATCAGGCACGGCCTTTCGCCTGTTCCGCCGAACCGAGCAACGAGTGGGGGGGCACTGACGCCGACACCTCACTGGTAACAGCGCCTATAGCGAGCGCATGCTGCCGAATTGGCCTGACGCAGCCATAGGAATAAAGTGAATGAACGATCACATTTACCAGTTTGCTTTGCAAACTCTCGGGTCTGTTCTGGTATATGGTGGCTCCATCCGCGCCGCTGCCTACGCAATTTTTCGGTTCTTCGGCGAGCCTTGGCTGAAGTCGAAATTCGACAAGCAGCTCGAAGCGCTGAAGAGTGGCCAAGAGCAGGAATTGGAACGGCTGCGCTTTCGGATCAAACACCTTGTTCGATCGTGCGACTAAGCTCCATCAGAGTGAGTTTGGAGTTCTGCCGGAGATGTGGAACCGGCTGGTCATGGCTCACAACGCCATCGGCGCCTTTACCAACGAGTTCCAGCAGTACCCCTCAATGCGTGAAAAATTCAAGGTACTGGAGCAGATCCTGAACAAGGCCTTGATCGAGCATGTCTTCAACGAGAGAGAGGATATCAGGCCTCGCCAGCGCACTGGCCGAGGGCTTTTCAGGATCGCGGCGAACCTCTCATGAAAGAAATCGAAGCTGATGTAGATTCGCGGTTGTGGTCGATCGAGGAGACTGTATAGCGGTCGTGCCTTTCGTCCCGCTCTACATCGCCGCAATCACCGCGTCGATGCTCGCCAGCGCGGTCTGGCGCTACCGGCAGCGTGATACATGGCTGCGTGCTTGGTGATGGCCGCGCTTGGCGCCGTGGCCCTACTGCTTCTTGTGAGGTAGAACCTGAATGCGCGCTTGCGCTTATTCATATAACAGTTCAAGCACGCCCTGGAGGGGCGAAGCTATGGGGGGATCGAATGCTGTTGTTTTCTGCCGGCTTTGTGATGGGAATAATCGCGTGCATCGGCGGCATCCAAGCGTTCGCTTGGTGGGTAGACCGCTCAACAGACCGTGCGGCTGGTTGAATCGGCTTCTGGGCGACCGACGGACCGACCCCGCTTGCCAGCCGACTCGGCATGTAGGTACCCAAACAATCGGAACAGATTCCATAAGGAGTTAGACCGATGTCGGTGCTTTCAGACCGCCACTATCACGACGAAGCCGCCGCCTACAAGTTTGTAGAGGCCAGGATTTGGCCGAACGGCCCCGTTTGCCCGCATTGCGGCGGATTTGAGCGCATTTCGAAGATGGAAGGCAAGAGCACCCGCATTGGCACCTACAAGTGCTACCAGTGCCGCAAGCCCTTTACCGTGAAGATCGGCACCATCTTTGAAGCCAGCCACGTCAAGCTCAACCATTGGCTACAGGCGATCTTCCTTATCGCTTCGTCCAAGAACGGCATTTCGAGCAACCAGCTTCACCGCACCCTTGGCGTCACCTTGAAAACCGCTTGGTTCATCTCGGACCGCATTTGCGAAGCCATGCGCGACGGCAAGCTTGGCCCGCTCGGCGGCAACGGCATGATCGTAGAGGCCGACGAGACCTACTATGGGCCGACCAAAGAGAAGCGCACCGTGACCACCGAGGGCCGGCCCTTCACCAAAAGCGGCAAGACTGGCCCGTCACACAAGCGCGCCATCCTTGGCCTCGTCGAGCGCGGCGGCAATGTTCGCACCTTCCACGTAGTGCAGGCGACCAAGGTCAACGTTGCGGCGCTGGCGACTGAGAACGTCCACCACGAAAGCACCCTCTACACGACGAGAGCAAGCTCTATCACGGCATGAAGGATCACTTCGCCGCTCACGATAGCGTCAAGCACACTGGCGGCGAGTATGTCCGTTACGAAGGCGGCGCTGTCATCCATTCGAACCCCATCGAAAGTATTTCAGCGTCTTCAAGCGCGGTATGCGCGGCACCTACCAGTATTGCGCCGAAAAGCACCTTCACCCCTACCTTGCGGAATTTGACTTCCGCCATAATTCGCGCGTAGCCCTTGGCGTGAATGATGAAGCGCGGGCGGGTCGCATCCTTGATGATGTGGTCGGCAAGCGCCTGACCTATCAAACAACTCTTACGCGGTGAGGCACCCTATGGCGTCTGGCGACCGTCCAAATACCGCCCGAAAGCCGCCCGGAAAAAAGACCGGAAAGCTTAGTCAAAAAGGAAGCCGCACGGGAGCTAGGCGTTGATGAAAGCGGGCAGGCATTCGAGCGTGCTATTTCTTCAATTTTGTCCGAATCTCACGGAAGTCCCAAGCGTCGTCAGGAATAGTATCGCGGAAGTGGCTATCGGTTGGGTCTGCCTCCCAAACTTGCCGGATGTATTCGCGCTTAACGTCCAATAGACGACGCTTTATCGTCTCTTCTCCAGCCATGACCACAAAGGCCTCGAAAGAGCGCCTTGGTTTCCATGGGTAGGGATAATTCATATTCCCCTTAGCACCGCCCTTTTCAAGCCAGAGCCGGCGCAACCACCAAGCCGACAGGTCGGCCGCCTGCAACGGTAATTCGTCCTCATCTGTCTCGAAGCGAGGAAGGCTCCCCACTCGGTCGCGCAACTCCTCCGGGATAGTATCGCGATACTCTGGCCACCCGACAGTTATGGCGTCTTCAATGCCGCTCTGCTTGTCGAAGATTATATCGATCGGATCCAGAAATCCCATCCGGTCATGGATTTGGAGCAAGCCATCCATGACCAGAGAATGAACCATGTAATAAGGATTCTTGTGGAACGCCGGCATCTGGAAATCGTCTACGACTTTCGCCAAAAGTCTTTCGTCTATCGCGACGGCGAACCAGCCCTGCACGTGCTTCTCTGCAATGCGGTAGAACCATTCTGCTTGTTCGGTCGCTACCGATTGGCCCTTAGTCCATTGCTTGGACATTTTGAAAACAGGCATTTCAAGGCGCTGTAGAAGCGCATGCCATTCATCCGAGTGAGATAGCCAGCTTTCGACGTTGGAAATGAAGCCGGACATGAACAGCACCTTGCCGTCCGTCCTGCTGTCATCAATGAAGGCTTGCAGCACCAATAGAAGGCGCCTTTCGCGAACGGCCTCGGGTCGACCGCTCACGAATTTCAATGTGCTCCGCGTGCCGTGGAAGTGAGCCGGTCACGGTTCACCTACCACGTTGGGTACGCGAAGTACAATATGCGGATTATAGTCCTTGTTGCGGCGAAGCCCCATGACCGGAGATCGCCAATAGCCAGAACCAAACCTTCCGAACAGCTTTCGCGGGCTGAACTCGAGTGCTTCCTTGCGGCAGCCGAAGCGCTGCACGAGAGCATCGTCGGGCCGCTCCTAGCGTGCCACAGGGAGCATTACCAAGCTCTACGTGAGGTCCATGGACCCCTGTTGAAGTCGATCGAGACCATCACCGGCCAGAAGGCGCGGTTCATCCAATGGAACGGGACAGGACCGGCACAGCCCCGGGAGAAGCCTCCGGGCTAATGCCCAGCCTCGCGCATCTCTCGCCGCCGCATCACCTCCACGAGCAATTCGAAGACGCTTTCAAGCTCGCCGTTGATGTCGTCGCGCCAATGCCGGCCTTCTCGGCAGCTGTCATCAACTGGTCTTTTAAGTCACCGATGGTGATCGGATCCCCCAGCGCCACAATGGGCAGGGAACGCCTTCGACTCTGTATTCGTCGATTGCGCATTCATGGATTCCGCCGGGAGGGCTGTTCAAGTAGGCGGTGCTCTCCTCTCCAACCTGGCACCTGGAGAGACGGCGTTTGGATCGGCAGGACATCATTGGATTTCACTGAAGGAACGCGTAGAGCCGCGGTGCAGCCATGACCACTTTGGGTCCGGAAGCGGACAGTCCGGTTCCGGATGAATGGGGTAGAAAGCTGACCTTCCGTTGTCGACGTCCGGGGTCAGCGCCTATCACAAGAATTGAGGGTGTGATTTAAGGAGTGTTCTGACCGTCGAGACGAGGGAATGAACGTTAACAAGAGGTCGACTAGCGCGACAAGCTCGTTCTGGGGGAATCAATGAACGCCGCGATCGTAATTCCGGCTCGCTTTCAATCCGGCCGGTTGCCAGGCAAACCCATGATACAATTAGCTGGCGTCCCCATGATCGAGCGAACCTATCGGCGATGCGCGTTGGGCTTTCCTGCTGAACATATATATGTCGCGACCGATGACGAGCGCATTTACCGACATTGCGTAGGTGTGGGTATCCGCACGCTGATGACTTCTCCGGATTGCCCAACGGGCACCGACCGCGTTGCCGAAGTCGCCGACAGTGTCGCAGCAGACCTGTATATCAACGTCCAAGGGGACGAGCCGCTATTCAACCCTCGCGACATTCAACTGATTCTGGATGCCGCAGAGGCTAATCCGGGCGAAGTTCTGAACGGCGTTTGTCCCATAGAGACTGAGGAAAGATTCCGCAGCCCTTCAATCCCTAAGGTCGTGATGCGCCCAGATGGACGTCTGCTCTACATGTCGAGGGCTGCCATCCCGACCAACAAGTCCTTTGAGTTCAAAAAGGCTTGGCGCCAGGTCTGCATCTATGCCTTTACGTCCGAAGCGTTGGGGGCATACCGCAGCGTCAAGGGAAAGACTGGTTTGGAAGAGATCGAGGACATCGAGATTTTGCGCTTCCTCGAATTGGGCTTCGATGTCCGTATGGTGCCGGTTTCCTCAGACTCTGTCGCAGTGGATACCCCTGCGGATGTAGCGACAGTCGAAGAAATTCTGCGACAGCGCGACAGGTAGACACTATGGCCAGCCTGTGGCGAATAATAAAGACGTTCAGCGCTTCGCTTGATTTGGACTTGCCAGCGATTGCAGGAGACGCCCTGGTGGTCGGCTCGGCACCTGGATCCCGCCCGCCTCGCGGAGCGTTAGATGGCTTCACGCTGATGACCGTCAATGCCTCTCAAGTCTTGACCGAAAGTTGGGGCTTCGGGGTCCCTGACTTCACTATAATTCGCCCTCAAATTGGAAATGACCGGCCTGAGGACATTAAAGCTCGTGAAGTGCTGGCCGACCGCTCGACAAAGACCGCTATCGTCCCGGATTGGAAAGAGGATCGCTCGGTTTTCGAAGGCATTCTGCGCGAGATGGGCTATGAATGGCAGGCATTGACTCTCCTTACTGAATGGCAAAGACAGCGCGTAATGTTCGAAACCGCGCACGCGACTTCAGCGCTCGAAGTCGGCAAGCTCAGTATCTCGAACGGCATCCTTGGAGCTGGCTTGTCGTTGTTCTTGGGCGCGGGCCGCGTGGTGATGGCCGGGGTCTCATTCTCAAAGGACGGACATGCCTACGATGACGCCCACATAACTAAGCGGCTGCACATCGACGATGATCGACGTATCTTGAACGCGCTGTCCAGGCGAACCGGCAAGGTCTTTGCGGCCGAACCCGCTTTAGCTGGCGAATGCGGCATCCCTTTGTGGCCAATAGTCTCCCCGGACCTGTAGCGGGACGCCGCGCAGATACTTGCAACTCGTGCCCTGTCGTAACGCTGATCGCGCCCGACGTTTGAGCCGCAGCTAGAAGACACTATTTGGACCATTTGGCGGGCTCCCGCTCACCTTCCCAGCGCAAATCCACCTTTTCGGTTCCCCAAAAGGTGCCATTTCGACAATGGGCAAAAAATCGCAATAGCTCTCCGCGAATCTTGGTTGCCACATTTTTGGGGCGATGCGGCGCCGCCTGGATCAGTGTAATGACAGCTTTCTTTCCAACAAGCCTCTGGCTCTGAACACACATGGCCGGCACAAGTTGGTATATTTTGCTGATCGCGAAAGTCCATGAATTTGGGCTGAACAATGTGAGATCAATTGGTTCTTTCAGGTGCTTTAGCTGGTGGAGCAGTCTTTGAGCCGTGCCCTTAGAAATGACATAACCGGCGGTCCCGAGATGTTCACCGACCAGCCGCCCTACCGCGTGACCGTTGCTGACTGAAACAATGCGCCCCAGCCTGACGCGGCCGAACATCGTCTCAAGCTTTACGATATCGGCGTCACGCGGCACCCATTGGTCATTGGAAAAAAGCTGTCCGCCATCATTTGTTAAAACCGCGTCGTCTTCAAAGATGGCAGCGTACTCATCCGCACCGCCTGCAATGATCTGCCAGCATTTCCGATGACTAAGGAAGCACGCTATTTCTGGTTTAGTGAGATGGGGTAGAGCAGGAAAGTTCACAGGATCGCTGCGCGCGTCGACCGCGGCTATGCGCTGAAACGAAACGCCAATCCTGGCGAACTCGGACGTAATATTGACAAGGCGGTCTGTTGACCGATCAAGGTTGATCACCATGCATTTCATCTACAATCACCCCCTCGAAACGCTTCACGAATTCCTCAGCAGGTAACTCGAATGCTGCCTTCTGTCGCTTGATGACCCCAACGGGCCAATCCCACCACCTAATATTACGCATAGCCTCTATCGTCTCATCCGAAAACCGGTAGCGGATTAATTTGGCAGGGTTCCCCCCTACGATGGCATATGGTGGGACGTCTTTGGTCACTACACCGCCGGCAGCAATAACAGCCCCATCGCCTATCGTAACCCCTGCAAGAATAATAGCCCTTGTTCCGATCCAGACATCATTGCCGACAATGATCGGTCCCTTAGTCCGCAAGTACTCGTACAGTGACTTCGTTTTCCCAATCCGATCTTGGATACCGAAGGTCGACGCTGTTTCTGTCGGGTGGTTTGCCTGGCAGACAAAGAGCACCTCAGGCGCGATCGAACAAAAGGCGCCGATTTCGACCGGCGACTGCTCGGTACAATGGAGAAAGGAAGTAGGGCGCAGATTGCTGTGAGATTGTGAACCAACGGTTACGTGTCTCGGCCATGTTTGTCGCGCTTTCAGGAGGCCAAGCTTGCGCAGCCAGTCAGTTGCTTTGGACATGTGCCATCCTCCTTGTCGACAACTCCTTTAGTGTTTTCCTTCAGGCACGAACAAGGGTATTTTTCCAGCCAACCTGCCTGTCGGGTGATCTTTCTATGGCATCGCCCATTTAACGGTGGGAAATTTTCAGCTTAATGACGATGCGAAAGGTCGCCAGTGTCACGCCTTTTTTGAGGTGGCGCCGCCGGGATCGTCCGGATTGTCCGACCAAAGCCCTTCCGCTTCAAGGATGAGCGCAAGCGCCCGCGTGAAATTACGTCCATGAGAAAGCCTCTTGAGGTTGTATTGAGAGACAGTAAACGCTATTCAGCGTGCGGGTAGGGTGATGACATGTCAGTATTTACTAAGTGGCTTAAAGATGCTCGGGGCAAGCTCCCGAATCATGTTTCCATCGGGCGCCACACCTATGGTGTAACGTGGCGGAAGATACTGTTCCCGACTAAGGATGCGCCTCTGCAGGTCGGAAGCTTTTGCTCTGTTGCCGGCCAAGTCCTTTTCATGTGCTCCGGTCAACACCCGATCGACAGCGCGACATCGTTCCCCATCCACAGCCGACTGCTGAGTCAGCCCGAGCCTACGGGCAATGGGCGTCCGGGCGGCATTATATTAGGGAACGATGTCTGGATAGGTCATGGCTCCATCATTCTGCCGGGAGTTTCAATCGGTGACGGTGCGGTTGTCGGCGCCGGATCGGTCGTCACCAAGGACGTACCTCCCTATGCCATAGTGGCAGGCAATGCCGCCCGGCTGATACGTTACCGTTTCTCAGATGATGTCATCGCGAAAATGCTCGCTATACGGTGGTGGGAGTGGAGCGACGACAAGATCAAGCAGGAAGTGGTATCGCTGACCCAGCCAATCGAGCAATTCGTTGCGCAACACTCAGGAGCCCGTTGATGCGCTCCTGCTTCCTACTGGCGGCTGACAAAGAATATTTTCCCTATGCCTGCTTGGCAATGCGTCGAATCCTTGACGTCTCTGCGAGCGGAACACCGGGTTTTTTGTTCCATCTCGGCGGCATTGATTCGTCCGACATGTCCGTCGGCAATCGGCTGTTAGGAGACGGGGTCGAGATAGTCGATGTCTCCACTTTTATGGCTGAAGCCGGTTCAAAATTTAGGAAGAGCAGCCCGGCCGCTTTCATCCGCCTTTTTGCCGACCGGCTTCCTCAGTTCCACTCGTTCGACCGGATCGCCTATGCCGACTGCGATGTCCTTTTCAATCGTGACATCGCAGATTTGGCCGGGCAGGACATGCACGCTCCGCTTCTCGCCGCGCACGACGACTACATGTATTTCAGACCGCGCTATCGTAGCACTCTTGGCCTCCGCCCAGGTGCTCCTTACTTCAACTCAGGCGTGGTTGTCTTCAACATGCCTCTTGTTCGGGAGCAGGGATTGCTTTCGCGCTCCCGTCAGGTTGCCATTGAGCGCCAGTGCAACGACCAAAACGCAATGAACATCGCGTTTGATGGCGCTTGGCAGACCATGCACCCCAACTGGAATCTGATGTCGAAGCGAACCCGAAAGCACAGGTTTTCGGGAGCCTACTGCCGCCATTTCGCCGGAGGAAAACCGTGGGGAAATCAGGTGGGCGTTGAATCGGATGCGCTTGCAGTATGGCGAGATCTGGCAAAAGAAACGCCTTGGGGCGCGCCCTTCCGGCAGCGGATACCTTTCGAGCGCGGCCTGACGAAAAGGATACTGCAAAAATTCGATGGACTTGCCGGCGCTGTGCTGGGCAACGAGCTTTACAAACGCCGCGCGCGCTATGATGGCGACAAGATGTATGGAATTTACGCCGATCACGCCGAGGCCGGGTTGATGGCCGTCAGTTACCCTGAAGAGCTCGGCGGGTTCGGGATACCCCCAAAGTCGCGCTCCTAAGCAGTCCGCCATGCATGGCGTCCTTGAACAGGAGCAGCCGTACCACCATCTTGCGCGAAAAGTTAAGAGCGGTGGGTTGGCCCACCGCTCCTTAGCTACAGCGAACTTCGATATTTATCGTCTGCTTCCAGGCAGCTGTGATGAAATGCTGAGCGTCCGATGTGGTGCGCAAAGCAGTCACGGCGCCAAAGACGAAAAGATTACCGGCGGGCGCTGGTCCGCCGGCCTCTACGGCTGACGGCAACCAGCCTGTCAGCGACCCCCGCGAAAGCGCGCAGTGTCGCCTGCTCCTGTGCTGCTGCCTTTTCGTAGAGCCTTTTATATGTCCGCCAGTGCATTCCAATTGGCTTGTCCAAAAGTTGGAGCGGGAGGTTTGCGGATCCTCCTAGCCGCTGGCGCAATTTCCGGGCGCTGGAGAGGCATCGAAAGCGAGGATCTTCGCTCTGGGAGCGGTAACTGAGGTCCAAACACACACGGCAACGGAAGCCGGTGCCGTCGTGAAGAACTGCGCATTTGCGATTGCAGCACGGGCAAATGAACCAGCGTCGCTCGCCGCCGAAATGTTGCCTCGTGGAAACAAGCGCGATCACTTCGCGCACGCATCGCCACTCCTGGGCTGGCCCTCGGCGTTGACAGGTCAACTCCAGACTGTCCTCGTCTGTGAAAATTCTGATCGAAGCGCTAGGACGGCCGCCGACATTCCAGGTCAACTCCCCTTTCCGCCCCGGCGCCAGCAGACCGCCCTTGCGCAAATCCGAGATGCGGAGATCGAGCAGGTCCTCGCACTTCTGGCGGGCTCCGTTTCTCCACCGATTTCCCGATCCTGCGCCGCCCATGGCTTTCTCTGATTTTCCCGCAATAATGTGCAAATCTGAGCAGCTCTTACAACGCACAGGCATAACGAACTCTGATAGCGAAACCCGTATGACGCAGTTCCTTCCTGGTCTGCAGCGCCTTCTGCAATCTGCCTGGCGACTAAGGCAGAGATCGAAGAGCCTTCAATCCGGCAGAAGGATCGCAGAACGGTTATGAGGCGTCGTTCCAATTTACTCCTGGCAAACGGGCGCCCTTGCACACGCGTTTGAAGTCGCAAAGGGATCTTGTCTGCAGAGGATGATTTTGGTCTTACGTGGGGCATCAGATCCATCTCTCATCCCTGCCTTTCTCACGACCTTCTGGCCAGTAGCGCGGCATGCAAAGCTCGAGCACCGCAGGTTCTAGCGGCCGACGGCGACAGCGGCGCGTCATGGAGGGTGCCCTGATGCTCAGCCAGCGACGACGCCCCGGAGTGTGCTCGACCGCTTTCGTGAGGCAGCCAAGCGCTGCTTCGCCCAAGATCATATACGCTGACCATGATACGTCCGCCGGGCGATCTCCCCCTGCACAGCCGACCAGAATGCGCAGAGTTGCTCATCTCGCTCGGCCTCGCCGATGCCGGCATGGGACATCTGCTTGACGAGGGCATCCGTCACCTGGTCGCGGTAGGACTGAGCCGCGCGGAGCGTCGGTTTAGCGAGCATCTTTCCTGCGGTTGAGCGGATGCGGCCGACCCTCCGGACCATTGGAAAGACGATCACCCTACATGGCGGGGTCCAGGTGAAGAGATCAGACTCTCGCACGGCCGGCTCCCCCGTACTGCTGTGCACCGACGGACCGATCCAGAGCGCCCTCGTTGGCCCCCTCAGTGGTAGATGTATATGCAGGTGACGTGGTCACCCCATTCATGTTGCTGTTTTGGGCTTTATCAGGTGAAGGGGTAACCCGACTCGGGTGATCTGATAACCCCATCGCTTCCGGAGTCGGGTGACCAGGCCGCCCGACTGGGGTGATCTCGTCACCCCGCGTTTTTTTCTTGATAGGGCTAGCTGGGATCGTTTCTGCGCGCCACCGCATGAACTCTTTAGTCGCCGGCATGGCGCTGCGCTCAGGGTAGTCGAGCGAATATTCGGTGAGGATCCAGGTGCTCGCCCTGGTGCGGTTTTCAGCCCGCGCCTTCCAATCAAAATGCCCCTTCTTGGCGAGCTTTACGAAGCCGAGGGCGACGAGCCGTTTGCAAGCTCGATCGGCAGGCACGTTGCTGCAATTCAAAGCTTCGGCCATCTCCTTACCGCTGAACGAAATATCGCCATTATTCGCGCCGGTAAAGCGCGCCTTGAACTCGACGTAAAGCGCCCGCTCGTAAACATCGAGCGAGCGCCAAGCCGGGCTCTGCGTCATCCACGCATACAAGCGGACGTGTCTTGGCTCTGAACCAGCTCTGCCCTTCATCAGAGGGACCTCGCAAGAATCAGCCGGGATTCGCGAAGTGCCGCAACCGCGTCAGCGGCGCTCAGACCGAATTTCTCCCGCAGCTGTGGGACCGCGGCGCGGTTCTTGTCGCGATCGCCGGTCGCCAACCAGAGGGCTGCCTTCGCGATGGCGCCGTTCTCGGCCATCACGCAGCATCCCCGTGAACCGCGCGGCGCCAAGCCCGGATGCTCAGGCCCCAGGTGCGGCCTCGCTTGAAGGCGCCGGGAATGTGGCCGCGTTCTAGGGCGTGATAAACTTTGCGAACGTCTGGTTCATCGATGGACCTGGCAATTGCATCGGCGCCATAGACAACCTCGGGCTTTGATCGATCGGAGCATCAGACTTGTCGTTCATGGTGGTTCCTTCTGTTCGCCATTTTCGAAAAAAACAGTAACAAACGGAACCTAATTGCGCCACGTCGAAAACACTGGTAAGTGCCCATATAACGATTATTCGGAAAACTTCGTAACAAGGCAAAGCTCGCAATGATCTCTATCCGCTTGCAATGGGAGCGCCCTGCCGATGGTGTGGAATTGGCGTTTGACGGTGATGCCATTCGGGCACGGACGCCTCGAAGTATTCCGGTGACCTATGAAGTCACGGACCTCGAAAATCCGATCGTCCTTCACCTGATCAACTGCAGGACTAATGAGGACCGGGTTGCGTTTCTGTCACGGTTCGGGTTCCTTAGGCAGGACAAGGGCTGGCTTGGAATGACCGGCGTTGAAGTCGAGCAAGACAGGCTGTCAGCGAGCCTCACAGAACCGTCGCTTAGCTTTATTCCGCTCCCCCAAATAGAATACGCAAACCAGGTCATGAATGAGCAGGGCTATCAAGTCTCGCTTCGGCCAGCGTTTGAGGAATTCGGCGGTGAAGGTTTGCGCCTAGTCTTGCATCCAGATTCCCTCTCTAGTTTCATGGCAATGGAGGTCGCATTGGCGCATGAGGCCGGAGCGGCTTTGACGATGTGCGAGCATTGCGGAAAGTCTTTCCTGACAGGGCCTTTGACTGGCCGTCGATCACACGCCAAGTACTGTTCAGATAGATGCCGCGTCGCTGCCATGCGCAAGCGAAACGCGGCAAAGGGGGAATGATCGATGTCCATCCGAAAGCGCACGTGGGCTACCGGCAAAGGTGAGGAGAAAACAGCCTGGGTGGTCGACTACGTCGACACGAAGGGCACGCGCCGGCTCAAGACGTTCTCTAAGAAAAAGGAAGCCGATCAGTTCGAGGCAACGGCCAAGGTGGAAGTCCGGGAAGGCGTCCACGTCGCCGACAGCGCCAGCGCCACGGTGAAGCAGGCGGGCGCCTTCTGGATCGCCAGCGCCGAAGCTGCCGGTCTCGAACGATCGACGGTAAATCAGTACCGGCAGCACCTTGATCTTCATATCGTTCCACTTATCGGCGAAACGCTGCTTTCAAAGCTGTCAGTGCCGGCTGTCAGGGCCTTCGAAGACGACCTTCGCGCCAAAGGTCGATCGTCCGCAATGGTGCGCAAGTTGCTCGTCAGCCTCGGCTCGCTGTTGGCAGATGCGCAAGAACTCGGCCTTGTGACGCGTAACGCTGTTCGGGAGAAGAGTCGGTCGAAGCAGAGGGGCAAGGACAGGCGCCACGAGCGGCGCCAGAAGGGCCGCCTGAAGGTTGGGTCAGACATTCCGACACGCGAGGAGGTCAAGGCCATCGTGGCCGCCCTGGCTGGCCGGTGGAGGCCGTTGTTGCTTACCGCCATCTTTGCCGGCCTGAGAGCATCGGAACTGCGTGGCCTGCGCTGGCAAGACGTGGATCTCGACAAGCGCGAAGTCCACGTTCAACAGCGTGCCGATCGCTTTAACGATATCGGCAAGCCAAAGTCGGAAGCTGGCGAGCGCACGGTTCCGATTCCGCCCATGGTGGTCAACGCGCTGAAGGAATGGAAGCTTGCCTATAGGCGGCCGGTCGTTGGCAAGGACGATGAGGGCAAGTCGATCAGAGAGGATGCGAAGCCGGAGCATCTGATCTTCGCCAACGGCGCCGGCAACGTGGAAAGCCTGGCCAACATCATCAACCGCGGTCTTTTACCAGTCCAGCTCGCCGCCGGCGTCACCATCGCAACGGACAAACAGGACAAAGACGGCAATACGATCATGTCTGCGAAGTACACCGGCATGCACGCGCTGCGGCACTTCTACGCCTCGTGGTGCATCAACCGGCCCCAGGATGGCGGCCTCGGGTTGCCGCTGAAAGTGATTCAGGAACGCATGGGGCATTCCAGCGTGACCATGACGGCCGATGTCTACGGCCACCTCTTTCCGCGAGGTGATGACGCCGAAGAGATGGCCGCGGCGGAGCGGTCCTTCTTGGCTTGACGCGACATAGGCGCGACATAGGCTGCTGAAAGCCTTGTGTCGCATGGGTTATGTTCGGACTGAAAATCCGCGTGTCGGTGGTTCGAATCCGCCTCTGGGCACCATCCGCTCTTCTCCCGACACTCCCTTTCGCCGAAGTTTCTACGCTGGAGTTTCTGCAAGCGACTGGAATTGTTGATCTTTTGCAGTCGCATGACGCAATTAAGCGGGACAGGGAACGCTTCAGGCGCATTTGGTCCAACGAGGCGGGGGGATGGTATTTCCGTTGGTATTCGACATCCTGATGGTATCGAAACAGCCAAGGGAGACCTGACGAATGCCCCTCTCCGACGTGAAATGTCGAAGCGCCCGCCCCGCTTCCAAACTCGTGAAATTATCTGACGGGGGCGGGCTGCAGCTGTGGGTACAGCCTACGGGCTCTCGCCTCTGGCGGCTCGCCTACCGCTTTGAGGGCAAGCAGAAACTGCTCGCGCTGGGCAGCTATCCCCTTATCTCTCTCGCCGAGGCACGGGAGGCGCGCGATAATGCTAAAAGGCTCCTGCTAGCTGGCGTCGACCCTGGAAAGGAACGCAGCTTGCGGAAGGCCGATTCGGCAAAGGACTCCTTTCGCTCAATCGCGGACGAATATGTCGACAAGCTAAAGAAGGAGGGACGTGCCGACCGGACGATCAGCAAGGTCAAATGGCTGCTCGATTTTGCCTATCCGATAATCGGCGACAAGTGCATTCGGGAGATCGATACGGCCACCATCCTTACCGCCCTCCGTCGCGTCGAGGTTCGCGGTCGATACGAGTCGGCCAGGCGACTGCGCTCCACCATCGGCAGCGTGTTTCGATACGCAATCGCGACGGCACGCGCCGAGACAGATCCGACCTTCGCCCTCAGAGGCGCACTCATCAGTCCGACTGTAACGCCTCGCGCCGCGATCACTGATCCGAAGGCCTTGGGCGGTTTGCTGAGGGCAATCTATGCATTTGACGGACAGCCTACAACCCGAGCTGGTCTGAAGCTGATGGCGCTGATGTTTCCCCGCCCCGGCGAGCTTCGCTCCGCTGAATGGGAAGAGTTCGATTTTGAAAGCTCGGTATGGACCATCCCTGAGGCACGCATGAAAATGCGACGGCCGCACCGCATACCCCTATCAAGGCAGGCGATCAGCGTCCTGACTTCACTGAGAGAGATCTCTGGTGGTGGATCGCTGCTGTTTCCTAGTGTTCGATCGGCTTCGCGTCCGATTTCCGATAACACGCTTAACGCCGCGCTGCGCCGTATGGGTTACGGCAAGGAAGAAGCAACCGCGCATGGTTTTCGAGCAACGGCATCAACTCTGCTGAACGAATGCGGCAAGTGGCATCCGGACGCGATAGAGCGGCAGCTGGCCCACATTGAGAACAACGACGTTCGGCGCGCCTACGCCCGGGCAGAGCATTGGGACGAGCGCGTCAAGATGATGCAGTGGTGGGCCGATTATCTGGATGAACTCAAGAGCAAAAACCTGCGGGTGATCTCAATCGAGGGACGCCGCAAGCCTGCTGTCCACACACCAACGCGACCATCCACTTTGAACCCAACAGCGGCCGTTCATCAAACGCCGATACAAATCTCCAACCGCCGGAATCATACTGACCGTCGAAAAACGCCACAACTCAACGCCAAATCGTAGGCCCGCATTTTCAGATTTCCTGGAGAGAAAGTTGGACCGCGTTCGGCGGGAAGCTGCCGTTCTGCAGCCGACCCCATTTCCGACATTCAAGCTGCCGATGGCCGGTTCCGAAACCGGCCATCTACCCGGCCCGGAGCCGGGGCGCTATTAGAGCGAGAATCCCGTGGGCAGTGTGCGGTCCGTCCTTTCGCCGGCATTAGTCCGTGGATCCGCTATCCCCCCCCGACTTTAACCTCCACAACCTTCCTCTCCATAGATCCGGGACAAGCCCTTGATGCGCGTCGCGATCGCGTCGACGAGGCGACCAACGATCTCATGGATGATCCCCTCCTGGCGAAGCTCTTGGGCGCACTCCGATGCCATGTCGGGCATCACCGCGAGCTGATGGCGGATTGTCCGCACCGTGTACTCGCTGCCAACCTTTGCTGAGGACGCACAGCGCCCCCAGTGGCGCGGCATGATCTCCTCGATGGGATAGACTCTGTCGATCTTCATCGCCAGTTTAAGGTCGCGCATCTCAGATTGGATCTCTCCCCCGAGGTGCGGCAGAATGGAGGAGATGTCGTAGAGCGGAGCTAGGCGGGCCTCGCCCTGGGCACCGAGCAGCATCGAGTAGTTCTTTGCATGCGCGTCCGTGCCGGCGATGATCCAGTTGAAGACGTTCGCGGCCATGAAGATCTGACGGTCTTGGACGGGGTCGAGGGAGGCCGACAGCACCTTTCTGGAGATCGTCGTGATACCTGGCCCACCCTGGTTCTCGTACTTGAGCGTCGGCATCACCGACAGGGCCTGGCACATGTCCTCCTGATGGATGCGGATGGTCTTGCCCTCGATGTTGCGGCGGTCGTAGCGCTCGATAACGATCGCCTTTTCGCCTGCGAAGTCGAGAACCTGGCTATGTGCAGCATCCATGCCGAGCTTGGATGCAAGCTGCAGGCAGAAATGCTCGTTCTCGGTATGCCCGTGCAAGTGCGGCAAAGGCGGCTTGAAGATGTGTGTCGTGGGCGTGTCGCCTAGAGGGATCCCCCAGCGATTGCTGCCCTTATCGAAATAGAACGCCGTCTTTGCCTGCGCACCAGCGAGACTGAACTGACCAGGATCGCCGATTCGCCGCGTCGCTGCACCATCCTTGCGCAGGTCGCGCAGGCGGTCGCCGATCTGCGCCTCGGTGAGCAACTCCACGTTCTCGCCGCGGGAAACCTGATCGTCACGCGGAAGGAACTGGACGGCGCCCGCGCAGTCGCGGCCGACGTTCTTGAGCAGGGCAAACGGGTTTCGGGCGGAGACCTGGAATCTCTGGGCCCATCTGGCGAGGGTCTGCTCATTATCCGGCAGCAGGCCCCAGAGGAATGCCTCGACGACCTTGCCCTCGTATGTCCTGGTGATCGTCGGCATTGACAGGGAGAGCGGGATCGCCACCCGGCCCTCCATCCATGCCTCGTGGTAGGAGAACGAAAGCTTACCGCCCTGCAGGTGGTGGAGCCCCCCAACTGGTCTGCCAGCGATATAGACGCCGAGGGTGTCGATCGGGTTCACCATGATCATCGTCACCTAGAGCTTGTAGGGAATCTCGTCGTCGTCATCGTCGACATGCCGTTCTTCGGCATTATGATGATGATTAGCAGCCGACGTCGGCGCCGGCGGGATCTGAAAGTCCAGCTCCACACCAAGCGTGGTCAGCGCCAGCAGCACGTTGCCGATCTCGGCGCTGGGCTTGCCGTTCTCGATCCACGACACCCACGTCTGCGTGGTGTTGATCATCTTGGCCAAGGCAGCCTGTGACAGGCCGCGCCGGGTGCGGGCCTCCTTGATCAGCATACCAATGTCGCGAGCTGTTCTGATCTTCATGGCGTATACGGTTTCTGTATAATCTAGCTTGATATAGAATCGTATATTACAGGTGTCAATATGCGCTGCTATATCAATTTTCGCTATATATGTTCCCATATGGGCGATCTCCATATACAAACTTATATAACTCATTGCGCCACGCAAACACTATCGGCATGTGCGATCAGACGTTCGACAGGGTACCATCGAGAATGACCGCGCGCTGGTCGAGAACTGGAACGACGTTGTTGGCCGGGACCAGACTGTCAGGTCTTGGTAAGACTTGGCGATGAGCGGTCAGTTCGGCATCCCGCCCGCTTGGTGTCGGACTGCAGGTCTCGCCTCAGCCGGCCCCGCGCATAGACCCAGGTTTCGTGACCATCTATCCATCAGTTGGGCAGCGGCAGCTGGCCCTGGTTTGACCACGAGGTTGAGCTTGCACCCGGACTGACGACCAGCTCGTCCGCCTTTTCGGCTCTCGAAGGAATCGCCGACATCACTCATATTCGGACGTCCCCCACCCATGTTCTAAATCGGCTTTGGCCATACTTGTGCGCATGCTAAGCGTTGAAGCGCTAACGCTTCTGTTTATGGGACTTCGAAATAGCTTGCGGGAAATCATCGCTAGAATCCTTAACTTGCTTTGCCGCTCGAACGACGCGGTCGATGTACAATCAAAGTTTATCGATCTTGCGCCAACCGAGAAGGCAGACGAGGCAGGAGTATATTCCGATGCGCTCCTGTACGCGACGAGCAATCCCAGAGTTTCGAACATCGCTTTGACCGGGCCTTATGGCTCGGGAAAAAGCAGCATCATCAGGGCCTTCCTAAAAAAATACCGGCATCCAATTCTGCAGATATCGCTCGCCGCGTTCCTTCCTGAGGCAACCGCCTCCGGTGGCGCTGTGAGCAAACAGGAGATCGAGAGAAGCATCCTTCAACAGATGCTCTATGGCGCGGATGCGAACCAGCTGCCGCTCTCGCGATTTAAGCGAATTAGGTCGCCCAGTAGATGGTCGATCTTGCTTTCTCTGTACGTGATCCTTGGCGTCGTGGCCTGTTGGCATCTTTTCCAAAAACGCGATGACGTCATCAATGGCAGCTTCTTCCTGCCTCTTTCGATAAGTAACTGGCCCACTTTTCTGTGGTTTGCCGTGGGAGCATCGTTCCTCTGGCTGACGGTCTACCAATTCTACAAGGTCAGCTTCGGCCTGTCTCTCAAGAGTATTTCTCTAAAAGATATTGAGATCACACCTGTGGCGGTCAGCCAAGAATCGATTCTTAATCGGCATTTGGACGAGATTATATACTTCTTTCAGTCAACGAAGTATGTTCTCGTCATTATCGAAGATCTCGACAGGTTCAACAATTCCGAGATATTCATTACTCTCCGCGAGATAAATAGCCTCGTAAATGCGAATGCTGGCGTGAAGCGGACAATACGCTTCCTTTACGCATTACGCGATGACATGTTCGCCAACACGGACAGAACGAAGTTCTTTGAGTTCATCATCCCCGTCATACCAGTCATCAACAGCTCGAAGTCGATCGATAAAGTCCTGGAGCAGGGGAAGCGGCTTTCGCTGGACAGTCGACTTGATCGCCAGTTTCTGCGTGAAGTTTCGCGATATCTGAACGACCTGAGGCTCATACAAAACATTTTCAATGAGTATGCCATCTATGTCGCTAATCTGGAGACTGATGGCGACAATGTGCTGGACGCAAACAAACTCCTAGCGGTTCTGATATATAAGAATGTATTCCCGAGTGACTTTGAGAGCCTTCATCGTGGCAAGGGCAATCTCGCGCAGATCCTTGGCAAGCATGATGAGTTTATCGCTCGCGGTGAGGCAGAATATAAGGCCGCTATTGAGCGCATCGAGCATGAGGCCGACGTTGCCGAACGGCAAATTCCAGCCGATCTGCTCGATCTCCGCCGAATTTATGCGATGGCGTTGTTTGAGAAACTACCTGCTCAGGCGTCCCACATCGGTCAGAATGGACAGACCCAGATTGAGATTAGCACACTCGCGAGAAGTGAAAATTTCGACCAGATCATCAGTAGCCAAACTATTACCTATCGTAATCTCAACGGGTATCACCAGACCATCAACATCTCGAGCTTGCAGTCCGAGGTCGATAGTCTGAGGACGTTTGCGCAGCGCAAGGAAGAGGTTGAGCAGCGGACTGCTGAGGCTAGGAGCTCTACCTCTAGAAGGCGGCGAGCGCTGCGGGAGAAGATCGCCGCTCTGCGCTCCGCTAAATTCAATGAGGTTATTCGACTGAATGTAAAAGAAATGAGCGATCTTTTTGGCGCGTTCGGCGAAAATGGCGAGCTGCCTCGCTTTCTAGTGATGGAAGGCTATATCGACGACACCTACTACCAGTATACATCGCTGTTCCATTCGGGTCGACTGTCGCCCAACGACAACAAATTTCTCATTCAGATACGCGGATTCATAAACCCGGACCCCAACTTCCTGATCGACAATGCGAAGGAAGTCGTGGCGGCGATGCGTGGCGAGGATTTCCGTCAGCACTACGTCCTCAACGTCAAGATCGTCGATTGCCTGCTGGGTGACGACGCCGCGTATGCGGACCAAGGGGCGAAGATGTTTGAGTATTTGGCTTCTGATTTCGAGGATTGCGGCGCCTTCTTCACTAGTTACTACGCAGCGGGAAAAGAAGTGCCCAAGTTGGTTGCAGGACTGCGAGCCGGGTGGCCAGGCTTCATTCCGGCTGTCCTTGCCAATCCCGGGCATCTCCCCCATGTTGGTCAGATAATCGCGCATTTGCCTGAGCCGGCCCTCAAAGCGCTGCCGGCCGCATATCCCGAGATTTCGCCATTCGTCTCCGAAAAGCTGGCTCAGATTCTCGCGCTCGGGACCAACATCGACCCGTCTCGTCTAAAGCCCCTTGGGATCGAGCTGGAAGACCTCAGAAGTATAGAAGGTTTTCCTGGAATTGCTCGCTTCCTTTTTGAAGAGGGTTCCTACACGCTCTCCGTTGAGAACCTAGAGTTCATTTTCCAAACTGTTCTAGGAGTTGACGATCTCGAGCCCTTGCGCACCCGGAATTACACGACGGTCACCGGAATCGGTAATGCGGTTCTGAGTTTAAGGATCGAGCGCGGCTTCGTTGACTATCTCAAGAACGTACTCCTGCGGCTTGAGGACAATTCGCGCGAGAGCGTGGCCACCATTCTGTCCATTATCGGTCGAGAGGATGCCGATTTTGACGATCTGAGTGCGTTCCTCGAAAGGCAGTCGGCTACCATCTCTTCCCTCGGCGATGTGCCAGTCCGTTTTCACTCACTCGTTTTCCAGTTGAGCAGAATTGAGCCTTCCTGGGAGAATTGCCTCGCCTTCATGGGCAGCGAGGCCTTCGATGCGGCAACTTTAACCGGTTTTCTGGAGACGAAGGCAGCGCTGGCGGCACTTCCGCAGCAGGCTATTCCCTCCGACGATAAGGCAGCCGCCCTGCGCCAGTTCCTGATCAACGACGACGCCCTGCAAGACGCAACGTATCGAATCTATGTCCAAAGGCTACCGAGGACCTTCATTAAATTTCCGAGTAATCTTGGCCCTGGTAAATTGCGGGTACTGATCGAGAAAGCGAGGGTCAATTTTACGAAAGAGAATGTGGACGCGCTTAGAGAGCAAATTGACCTCCGAGTCCTATTCGTGGTCGAAAACATTGATGCATATTTACAAGACGAGGCGACGTTCGCCCTCGAAGACGATTTCCGTGAGTTGCTCCTAGGCGAGAATATCGGTGACGCCCGTAAACTGGCGATCATCCGGTCAATGGATCTCACCTTGCTCGGTGGCCTGCAATCTCGGGCGGGCAAAGTGGGCGCGATCTTGGAGAGGACTGGGGCGGACGTGAGCGCTCTGGGTGTCGAAGCCGCGCGCGCGGTCATCCTGAACTCGGCACCGATCCCGGTCCAGATTTCATTGTTCAACAAGTGCCAGAAAGTCTTGGGCGACGGTGATGTACGCGAGATCCTCGCCGCCCTCCCGGAACCATTCTCCGAGATCAAGACCGGCTATCATAGCCCGAGGATCGACAAAACAGACATCAACGTTGAATTTGTGAAGTGGCTCGATGAGCGCAACATCATTTCGTCCTGGGGCGAAACGTTCTTTGGTGATGCGATTCGTATCAACCTCTACCGCCGTGACACCAGCTCCTAAGTTATGTGGACAAAGATTGACGAGGTGATGCGCTTCTGCGCGCGTCCAACGCAGCCCGCGAACGAACGGCAGCTCTTAGGATGAAGTAGGAGTGCAGCGAACGGCCGAGATTGGGCGGTGAGTTCAACTTGTCATCGCAACACCCTCTGCAACCTATCGGCCGGGGTCTCGAAGTCCAGGGTTTTTCGAGGTCGCTGATTAAGCTTCCGAGCGACGGCGTCGAGTTGATCCTGCGAGACGAGGGATAGGTTGGTGGTTCTTGGGAATTACTGTCTGAGCAGGCCGTTGGTGTTCTCGTTGCTGCCGCGCTGCCAAGGACTGCGCGGATCGCAGAAGTAGACCTGTAGATCGGTTGCGACGGTGAAGCTCTTGTGACGAGCCATCTCCTTGCCTTGGTCCCAGGTCAAGGAGCGCCGCAACTCCTCGGGCAATGAGCCGATCTTCTGCGCGAGAGCGGCCACCACGGTCGCCGAGTCCCTTCTCGCCAACTTCACAAGCATCGTGAACCGGCTGTGCCGTTCGACGAGGGTGACGATGTTGGTGTCGTTTGCGCCAGCGAGCAGATCACCTTCCCAATGGCCTGGGATGGCGCGATCCTCGGCCTCGGCGGGACGCTCGCGGATGGAGACCATATCGAGGATTTGTCCTTGCCTGTTGATTGCCACTGAGAACTGACCCGGCAACCCAGGATATTTCCACCGAGAATTGACCCATGTTTGACCCTTACCCTGCGTTTTTTCAGCGGGGATTACGGAGTGATCGACATGGCATTATTGAGCGTGATCCGACGCTGGCATTATCGAGAACATCTATCGATCCGAGAGATTAGCCGTAGGACGGGCCTGTCTCGGAATACGGTGCGCAAATACCTGCGGGTGGACGAGGTGGAACCGAAGTTCAAGGTTCCAGAGCGGAATCGAACTGTAAGCTATGTATTTGATTTCAATCGGATAATATCAGTGTGGATATCGATCCGTACCCACAAAATTACCCAATCCAAAATCATACCGGTGGTTCGGTTCCGTTATCCACAGAAATTGCATCGCATGATGAGATAGATGCTATCATTTCACCAGCTCCCGCAACCTGATAGTGTTGGCGAAAGTCGCCCTTCGGGTCACCATGACGACGTTTCAGATACCCCATTTAGATGGACCCGTTGCCATCCGTTGGTTTAACGGGCTTAGGTTATACTGGCCCGAAGGTGAGGAGCGCATGCCTGAGCAGTTTGCAATCGGGGTCATCGGCTACGTTCTCGCGGTAAACTTGCTGGCGTACGCCTTCATGGCGTTCGATAAGGCTATGGCCAAGAACGGTTCCCAACGCATTTCAGAGTCGACGCTTCTTACACTCGCCATCATTGGCGGCAGCATCGGAACTGTGATCGCGCAAAAAACGATCCGGCACAAGACGCGCAAGGAGCCGTTCCGCTCCAGGCTCGCTCGCATCCTCCTGCTCCAAGTCCTCGCGGCAATCGCGATTGAAGTGGGATTGCTCTTTCCGGGATCGCGCGAAACGCTCTCGCAATTCCTCGCATTCTGAGGCGAATTCGGGGTCGAGAGCAGACGGTCCGGTGCTGGTGCGAACCAGCAGAAAGGTGCCATTCCGCTGGTGACGCCGTCTTGGCCGCAACGACGTTGCCTGCCGCTGCCTGAAAGCAGGCACTGGCACCGCGTTGGCAGCTTTTGCGCCTCAAAGCGACATTGAGGCTCAGGCCGGCATAAGAGCGGTTTTAACCTCACCTCGACCGATCAGCTTGGAAAAGCGACGATAGTCCGAATGCTCGAACCGCCAGCGGCCGGCGGAGATCGCAGGATGCACGCCAGCTTTCTGCGCCGCCTCCAATACTTCCTCAGTGCTGCTGTCCTTGTCGATCCGCTTCCATATGGCAGGAGGTATAAGAGCGTTGCGCGCAAACGAGTCCGCCTCCGCTTCTATGGTTTCCGAACTCGCCACATCCAGATCATCCAAAATGACCTGTCGATCAGGACCCAAGTGGCAGACCACGTGGGCAAATTCATGCAACAGCGTAAACCAAAAATTGTCCAAACGATCGTGGCGAAGGGTCAGCGCCAGCACCGGAACGCCATCGCCACGGCACATCGCCGCGCCGTCAAGAAACGTTCCCGGAAGGTGTTCCAATATTACAAATATTATCCCCATATGATTAAGTTCTGTTACGACGTGAGCACTCCAGTCAGGAAATGTGCTAACCATAGCAAGTTTTCTTGCCGACATCTGTGGATCTTTTATCTTATTCTTCTTGATAGAGATCTTTTCTGCAAGCGACAAGACGGTCGCACACCATGCCTCAAGCGCCGAAAAATCCGTCTTGGCGTTGGTTCTTTCAGTTCTGGTCTTGCGCAACATAGCGACTGCCGGAGTAGAAGCTTTCGAGCGCGATAGAAAGTCAGCAAAATTCTCTTTCTCTTTCATTACGCCAAGCTTCCGGAGCTTCCCCTCCGCTGCAATTGAGGTGCTCGAGTTACCCGTAGCAGGCTCGTGTTTGAACGACCCTATCAGCGAAGTCACTGGAACGCCCAAGTGCTGGTGCAGTGCTCTGATTTGGTCAACCGTTGGTTGTCTCTGGCCGTTGAGTATCTCGGATACCCGCGATTTACTTCCGAGATATGGGATCAGATCACGTTGTGACAGTCCTGTCTGTGCCATGCGAAACTTGATCGCCTCAGCAGGCGTGGCTACCTCGACGGGATGCTGTGATCGCTCCCATCGTTCGATGACGGCTTGCAGCACTTCGAGCTCGTCGCGATCCTTTGGGCTGTTATGCCCGAACAGCGCCGCGGCACGCTTGAGTGCCGATTGGTGGTCCTCGTTCGTGCGTATAGGTCGAACCGTCATATCACCTTGCTCCCTGTTTTATCTGTGGCGCGCGCCCCACTCTAGTCGCGCCCGCATATTCAATGAGAACCATCTGCGCCCCGCAGTCAGCGAGGAGATCGACCCGATAGTCACCGTTGAGTTGGATTCGGACCGTGATGCCGTCAATGACGGCTAACGGGTAGAACTCAGCGATGTCAGCCATCGAGCGCCACGACCCTGCCTCGAGCTCAGCAACCAAGGCCTGTACGGCTCCATCAAGGCCGTCACGGGCACGACGGGCAAGTTCGTGCAACCTCGATATCCCCATCAGCTTCATGGCTAATCGCGACTCCAGCACAAAATAGTTCCCGAATGTGGGACGATTCTTGCGCTCGACCTCGCGCCGTGCCATATAAGAATCAGCGTTCCCAGAAGTGGGAATAACACGCAGAAGAGCCGGGACCAAGGGATTTTGCTCCGGACATTCGCAGGCGCACATACGAAAGGATTGAAAATGGCAAATCCCAATGCAGACACCGTCGAAATTTTCGTCAACACCCAACCACATCACGTGTCAAAAGGGGAAATCTCCCATGCCGACTTGGTGAAGATTGCCTACGGCGTTGTTGGCGAAGAGGTGCGCGGGTACTCAGTCACCTATGAGCGAGGCCCCAATCCCGACAAGCCGGATGACGTTCTTCCCTTCGGTGGGAGCATCAAGGTGAAGAAGGATATGCGCTTCGATGTCTTCCCCACTGGTCGCTCCTGATGGAAGCCTGGCGCGCCTTGAAGTCAAGGGGCGCCACTTCGCCATTCGTGCAAATTATCTCGTCATGGCCGTTCCTTATCTGAACTGCCGGGGCGAGCTTCGTCGCGGGTTTATCGCAGACCCGTTGAACCTCACGAATGAAACAGAGATAGGCATACCGGCCAATCACCAGATGTACTTTCTCGGGGAGGATCCGTGCGGGCTCGATGGCCAATCGCTCCTCAGCATTCTTGGAGGCGGCGAGAACAGGACGCTGATTTTCGACGATAATTATTCGAGCTATTATTATTCTCATAAGATCGCGAATGCACCGGGCCAGATGCGCGACTATGGGTCCCTATTCGAGAAATTCGAGCAATATTATCAAGTGATCTCGGGGCCGGCGGTGTACAAATTTCCGGAAGCGGATCAGTTGTTTCTCGACGTCGATTTCGGCGCCGACATCCAAAGTCCTTTCAACTTTCCTGACACGCATTCCTCCCACGCCGAGCTCCACGAACTCAATCGCCGGATTTCCCATGTAAATGTCGGCATCGTCGGCCTCGGCGGTACGGGCTCCTATGTGCTCGATTTCCTATCAAAGAGCCCGGTCAAAGGGTTGAAGCTCTTCGACGACGACGAATACGTGGTTAAAAACTCGTACAGATCGCCCGGAACGACTCGATTTGAGGATTTCAAAAAGAACAAGGTCGATCTTTACGTCGAGCGATATTCAAGTTTTCGAACGGGCGTGACAGGCCAGGCTATCCGCGTGAGCCAAGACATGCCGGGTGCAATTCAGGACTGCGACTTCGTCTTCCTTTGTGTCGACAAGGGCAACAGTCGTGCGAAGGTCGTCGAGCTTCTGAATGGCCTCGGCAAACCGTTCATCGACGTCGGAATGGGACTGACGCGAACCGATGGACCCCTCAACGGCAGGGTCCGCGCGACGCTCGTCGACGACGACACCCGATCGGCCGTGCTCGCCGCATCCATCCTGCCGATGGTCGACGACGCCGACCATGAATATCAAACGAACATCCAGATCGCGGAGCTCAACGCCCTCAATGCCGCCATCGCGGTCATGCTGTTTAAGAAGAGGTTCGGTTATTATGCCGACACCGACCCCGGCTATAATTTGCTGATGAATTTGGACCGCCTGAAGATTTTCCGAGAGACACTGGCATGATCCACCGAACGGATGCTTTAGACTTGGTTCCCTGCGAGCGATTTCCCGACGAGGTCACGCCGGGTAAATTCTACTATAGCGATGAGTTTCGGTCTTCGGTTCACCTTTGCGCCTGCGGATGCGGATCGAGAGTCGTCCTGCCGATCAAGCCGGCAGGTTGGCAGCTCATGCAAAACGCAAGGTCGTTCACAATATCGCCCTCGGTCGGCAACCGGGAGCTCGCCTGTCGTTCGCACTATCTGATCGAAGGTGGGCGCATCATTTGGCTACCCCCGATGTCCGACCGCGAGGTTCAGGCAAGTCGCGCGCGGGACGAGCAGCATATCGAGAAAATGCACGTCGTCACATTCTGGCAACGGGTCCGGAATGTTCTGCGCTGGCTCCTCGGAAGGCGCTAGGCCGACTTCGGCACGGCCATCAGGCGTGGTTTAGAACTTTGGGCAGGATGCGCTCGACAGACGCATGTACCCCTTCTCGAGAGGGTGCTGTTGGGCCGTGTAGCAGACCGGCGCTCACCTTTTGATCGCGGCGACGTGTGACAGGACGCGAGCGAATGTATATAGACAAGGCAGCGCGCGGCCGCCGATCGAAGTGCGAGCGAACAGGCGGTGGCGATGGATGACGACGACAGTGCTAGCGGCAAGCTCCCCGGCGACAAGCTCTCGAAAATTGCGCGCGGCGAGCCGCTGACGGCTGCCGAAGAGATCGCACGCGGCGCGCGTGAGCGCGCGACCGAGCGCCTCGCCCGCGAGTATCTGGAATCGCCGTCGGTCAAAATGGCGCGGGAGCTTTACTTTTCCCCTGCGGCAAAGCTGGCCCGCGATTACGCCAATTCGCCTGCGCAGCAGGTAGCGCTCGGGCTTAGCCCGGCCTTTGGAGCGGCCGAGATCGTGCGCATGGAAGCGATGCGCACTCTACTCGAACCATCCACGGCGCTGGCCGCGAAACTCAATGCGATCCAGCCATTGGCAATCGACCATGCCAAGCTTGCCTTGATCGGCGCAATCATGCCGTCGATTGATCCCAAGGTGATTGCGGCGATCCAGGGCGTGCAGCCGCTCAAGATCGACCCGTTGTTGGCGAGCACCGTCAGCCAGGCGCAGCGGACATTCGAAGAGGCAATGCGACCGCTCGGCGGCATCGGATCGGCGATCAAGCAGCTCGAAGAGCAGCAGCGTGCTGTCCAGAAATCGCTATTCGCCTCGCTTGCCGGACCGTTCGGTGACATCGCCAAGACCTCGCAATGGGCGAGCACGCTCGGCAGGATCGATACCCCCGATATCACCAAGCTGCTCGGCGGGGGCCTTGGCACGGCTGTCGGCGACATGCGCGACGCGATCGCTAAGAACTTCGTCGGTTCGGCCGCGATCGATCAGGCCAAGATGAGCGCAATGCTTGGGCTGACCGCCCGGTTCGAAGCCGATTTCGCGGCGACCCAACTCAAGATGTCGGCGCTCGCCGGCATTGGCGAAGTATTCGACCGGCGCAGCCATTTCCAGATCGACGCCTATCATTCGCTCTTCGGCGAGTGGCGCACGCGCGTCGATCTGCCGGAAAATTTCTGGCGCGACGGGCGTGTGCGCAAGCGCATGTATCGCGAGGCCGAAGTCGATGAAGGGCTGGTTGTCGCCCAGCCTGGCATGGCGCTCGAGATCATGATCGAGAGCGGGCTGACCGTCGGGCTTCGCTCGGAAGCCAATGCCGTGGCGGTCGTGACGCTTGGCGAAGTATCGATGACCGTGCGGTCACGCGGCACCAGCAAGGATGCCTATGTGTTGGTCGGGCGGTTCGAGCAAGAACTGCGCGCTTATGTCGAGCGCAAGCTCGAAGAGCGCTTCGGACCGGACTGGTTCAAGCTGCGCGCGTCGAACCTGATCGGCAAGGCGAAGGAGATTCGCAAGGTGGCGATGGCGCGCGGTGAAGCGGTCGCACCGCTAGTCAATTTTACCGAACTGGGTGAACTGTCGGGGATCATCCAGAGCACGAAAAACTGGGATGAAGTGTTCGGCTATGTATTCGTCGACAAGACCGAATTCGACCATGACATGCAGAAGCTGATCGCAGTCCGGCGTCCGACGATGCACATGCGCCGGATCGACGGCGTGCGCCTTGTCGAAGTGATCTGCGTGATGCAGCGGCTGTCCGAGCAGATGGCGGACGATGGGGCGTGGAAGCTCGCGGCCGAGTCCGATCGCTAGGCAAGCCGCGCGGAAACCTGCCCCCACGTTTGGTGGGCAATGGGGAGCGAGGCAAGCAGAGCAGACCCAGGCAATGCGTCGACTGTCGGCGCAGAGGTTGCGTCAGGATCGGGTGTTAGGCTAAGCGCTTGCGCTATCTGCCGCGTCTCCTTGGGGGACGACGAACCAGAAGCACTGCTTCGTATGGAACGTCCCAGCGGTCCGTACAACGGGCAAAGACTACTATATGGTCTACCCGTTCATCCTCCGTCGCCTCGGCGGCCAATCCCTCCATGGTCTTGCGCGACTCCCCACGTAGCGCCTCGGGAAATGCATAGAAAATCATGGCCTGCTGCCGGTTTCGTGGACACCGAGATAAGGTGCCTGGCGAAGGACTATCCCATGGTCGCTCCGAACTATTCGGCCGCCCGATCAGCGCTGGCAAAATCGTTAGGTTTGGGAAGGAAGGCCGCTCCGGCCAAGAAACCTTCCTAAAGCGTAAAGCGAAAGCCTGATCTCAAATTGTGCGAAACGCTCGCTGGGACCGGCGGCAACGCGGTCAGGATCAAGAACCTAGCTGCTCCAAAACGACACTAAGCGCTAACCTTTGTCCAGTGTGGAAGATGATTGCCTTCTTGGTTTCTCAGACGCGCCGGCGCCCGGCAGACCTTCCTTTCTGGCCTTGGCAAACGCCCGATCGCCTTCCAGGAACCCGACCAGCATAAAGGGGATCAGTTC
Source organism: Mesorhizobium sp. C372A (assembly GCF_030323245.1). Taxonomy (NCBI): domain Bacteria; kingdom Pseudomonadati; phylum Pseudomonadota; class Alphaproteobacteria; order Hyphomicrobiales; family Phyllobacteriaceae; genus Mesorhizobium; species Mesorhizobium sp. C372A. The sequence goes on from NZ_CP100475.1 coordinate 6,559,214, forward strand.
CGCCACCGTTTCGGACTCGCCATAGGTCTCACGGTAAAGTGCGGCATAGTCGTTGAGTGCTTGGCTCAAGTCGGCGGCAACGGTGATGGTGATCTTCGAAGGTGTCCGGTCCGGAAGTTTTCCGAGTTTTAGGTTAGCCATGAAGTCCTCCTGTTCACCCCGTGTATGGCCGCAACACGAGGTCCTTGTGCACGATGACGCGCAACGGCCAACCAGGGCGGACGGTGATCGTGGGTTGGACGTTCAGGTTCTTTTCAGTGATCCGTTGGCCGGCTTGGCTGACGTTCTGCTGGGTGGATTCACGAATCGCCTTGACTAAGTCGCTTTCGTTTTCCCCAAAGGTCAACTCGGTACCAACCCCCAGCAATGTGGCCACGGCGATGCCCTTGATCAGCTGCCAAGTATGGAAATCCACCTTGTCCTCGAGCCCGGCATAGCCGGCCGCGTCGGTCACGGGCAGATTGTCGATTTCGATCGATGAGCCGTCCGGCATCACAATGCGTTGCCACACCAACAGAGCGCGCCTTTGGCCAAAGGCTACAACGCTATCGTAGGTGCCGAACAGCCGTGAGCCCTGCGGGATGAGCAGGATGCTGCCGGTGACGCTGTCGCGCACATTCTCGGTAACCTGCGCGACGACGAGGCCGGGCAAGTCGGAATTGATGCCGGTGATCAGGCTTGCCGCAATCACGCTGCCGGCCATGATCTGATAGGGCGAAGCCGGCGTCTGCAGCGCATGCGGATTG